>CAWHBS010000001.1:0-1554638 GCA_963827625.1 uncultured bacterium
CCCTGCCTGATGACTCATGTCAAGATGCCGACTGATTCGTTGACTCATCTTGTTTTGCCCGCTTCGGTAGGCTGATCTTTCGGTGGCTGAGGTAGGTGGCGTTGGTCTTGGCGCGGCGTTGGACCAGGCCGCGGCGGCGGGCGAGTTCGGTCAGGTTGCCCTGGATGTCGGCGATCTGGTGCCGCACGGCGAGGATGTCGGTGCCGTGCAGGAGGTCGGTGAGGCGTTGCCGGGTGGTGGTGGACCAGGTCGGGGTGGTCGGTGAGCAGCCGCTTCGTGGGGTGGCGGCGGTGTCGTAGGTCTTGCGGACGACTGCGCCGGTGCGGGTCTTGGTCGCCAGCTTCTGCTGGGGCAAGAAGAGGTTCACCTGCAGGGAGGACAGCGGCCACAGCTGGTTGAGCAGGTCGAGTTCGCGGCGGGTGTCGTAGCGGAAGTAGCCGACCTGGCGGCGCACCACCGACCAGTTCTTTTGCTCGACGTGGGCTTGGTCGTTCTTGTGGCTGGACCGGCCGCGGCTGTGTTTCTTGTGCCGCGGTCGAAGCTGGAATGATCGGCATGCCGATCAACAAGACAACGAGCACAGCCCTAACAAAATCGCTACACCAAATGCGACAGAAATGTGTGTGCAACGCGGCGTGGCGTTGGTACATCATGTTCTCCTGGAACATCCTCTAAGCCGCTGTAGATTGGCGGCCTGAGCTAGAGCACCCTAATTGTCGACGTAGAACCAGACCTTGGTATCGCCGGCATGCGTTTGCGGCTGTCCCGAACATACGGCGCACGACGTACCCGGCTGACCGGCGCTTTCGGAGCGGACGACAATCGAGTGCCATCCATCCGTCAGGGTGCGCGTATCAAGCGAAATTTCGAGCGGCTCGGTCGCGGCGCTACGTTGCTCGTAAAGCAAGGTGCCAGGAGCTGTGTGTGTCGCGTCCAGCTTGACGACAAAATAGCTGAGCGGTCTGGGAGTTGAGGTAGCCATCGGCCGCACACGGAAGGTGTGCACACCGCGGATCGTCTCGCCAACCTGCGGCGGGTCGTACACGATCGACCAGACATATTCGGCGCCGGTGTACCAGCCACGGCCGGCGGCATAGTTCAAAGTCCCATCGATTGCGGCCTGGCCGAAGTCGTTGCGCGGCTTACCGTTATTGATGAAGACCGGAATAAAGCTTGTTGCGACCAGCTCTTTGCCGTCCGGCTCCTCAACCGTCGCACGCACACGCAGATGGTGCCATCCAGAGCTGGAGAAGCGCGTGAGGTCGATCGAAGCTTTCTGATTGAAAACACATGTCGACGTAGCCGGACACGTTTTCTTTACCGATACTGTGGTGACGGTACTGCTCGAGTCGATTTGAAGCTGCGCAAATTTAAGCAGCCCTGGGTTGCGGTGGAGCACCAGATACATGTCGGCGGTGTAGGTTCCACTCAGCGTCCTGTTTTGGGGCGCGCACAAGCCGACATGGACGTGGCCGAAGTCGTTCATCCACCAGCCCTGGCCCTCAAACGGTACCGTGTTGGCCGGACAATTCATCACCCACGCCGGCGTCACCGGCTCCAGGGCTCCCGGCGCGGATGAAGGGGGGGAGCCTGGTTGTGGCGGAGTGCTCGGACGCGGCGTCGCGCTGGGTCGCGGCGAAGAGCCAGGTCTTGGGGTACCGCTGGGTCGCGGCGTCGCGTTCGGGTTCGGCGTCGTGCTCGGCCGCGCCGAAGGCTCAGCGGGCACGCCTCCGACCATCGGCACATACGATCGGACGGTTGCCGCCGCCCCCGGCCGGTCAGGCTGGGTTGTAGGCTCTTCGACGGCCGTATGATGCTCGTGGCCGGTCGTCGCCTCGCCACGATGGTTGTGCTCCGGCTCCGCTTGCGGCACAGCCGTGGCCCCGGTCGCACCTGGAACGGCAACCAGCGTCATTACCAGCACAAGCAGGGCCGGTATCAGCAAAGGCGCTAACCGTCGGGAAGGCTTTGGCAGCGCGGCGTGGCGCTGTTTCGGCATAATGCTCTCCTTGGAGTATGATGGCGACGGATCTGGTGCCGCGGCATGGCGGCACCGGCTAGCGTGTTGTACTCCGAAGACTCAAGCAGGCTCGACGGGGGGAACGAACCCGAAGTCAGTAGATCATCAATTCCACTTTGGGAAATCCTTACACCAAGCTTCATGGCTCGGATACCGGCCAGCGTATCAAGTTTCTAAGCTCATGTCAAACCTGTACGCGCGAGATATTGTTGTTATTGATCGCACATTTATCGCGATTCAGCCTCGCGTTTCTCCAGGTTGGACAGGTGTTTCGTCCCGGTTTAATACAAAGCCGCGCTCGACAAGATACTCGATAATCCGTCGCGCATTCTGCTCGGGCGATCGTCCTGTGGTCTGGATAACGATCTCAGGGTGTTCGGGCACTTCATACGGATCGTCGATGCCGGTAAAATCCTTGATCTCACCGCGGCGGGCTTTGGCATACATTCCTTTGATATCGCGCTGCTCGCACACTTCAAGCGGCGTATCCACGAAGACCTCGACGAAGTTATCGGAGCCTACCATGGCACGCACATCGTTGCGTGTTGCGCGGTATGGGCTGACGGCCGCGCAGATCACCATGCCGCCGTGGCGAACGATCTCCGACGCGACATAGCCGATACGCCGGATATTAGTGTCACGGTCTACTTTACTGAAGCCGAGGCCCTTTGAAAGATGCGTGCGCACCACATCGCCGTCCAACTCCGTAACACGGCGCCCGCGCTCGAGCAGCAGCGTCAGCAGCGCCTCGGCAGTGGTCGACTTGCCGGAACCGCTGAGGCCGGTGAACCAAATGCATACGCCCTGGCAATGGAGCGGCGGAAAAGTTTCGCCCAGGATCGCCGCCGTTTCGGGCCGCGTGAACCATTCCGGCAGCAACTCGCCGCGGTTGAGATAATCGTCGCGCACCTGCGTTTGCGACAGCGAAGCCGTAGGCGTACCGGATGCGATCTTGCTGCTTACCTCATAGCGACCAGCCTCGGGCAGGTACACAAACTCTTCGGCGATCAGCGGCGCGACCCCGAGTTCGCCGGCATAGCGACTCACGAGTTTCTCTACCTCGTACGGCTCCCAGGGCCGGCCGCTTGAATCGATGCTCGAGCCGGCGCGGTCGACGATCACATAGTTGGCACCATAATTACGATCGATCACCGCGTGCCACAATACTTCACGCGGGCCGGCCATGCGTGTCGCCAACGGCAGTAGCCCGAGCACGATCCGCTCGCGCTCGAAATAGGTATTGGCCAGCGACAGATGCGTCCGCACCCGCGTGAAATGGTCGACCTTTTCCTGGTTGGCGAGGCCGGCAAGCGAATGCAACAGCAGTACACCGTCGACCTGCTCGATCGCCCACCTGGTCAGTTCTTCCTGCGCCCGGTGCAGCGGGGCGCACGTTTGGAACGCCACCACGTTCTCGCGACCGCGCTGTTCCAGCGCTGTCCGCGCTTGAGCCGGCGTCAGGCGCAGGTCTTGAAAATCGTGATGCCCCGGCACCTGCAGCGCCCGGATCGGCCCGGAAATGTAGTGCTTGCCCCAATGGCGCATTTCGGCCACCAGCGGGTGCCGACTGTCGGTCGTCCCCAGAACAACGCCGGCCTCCTCGGACGGGTCCCAGGCATATATTTCCTCGACCACCATGCTGCCGAGCAACTCGTTCTTGCCGTTGCGCAGCGCGATTTCGCTGCCGACGTCGACGCCGGCTTCGGCGTCGACCGGCAGCGTCACCGGGATCGGAAACAGGTGGCCTCCAGCCAGGCGCATATGTTCGAGTACACCGCGGTAGTCGGCATAGCCCATGAAGCGGTCAAGCGGTGAGAACGCGCCAGTCACCAGCATTTCGAAGTCGCACACCGACCGCTCCGACATCTGGATCGAAGGCAGCGTGCCGGCGTATGCTTTGTGCTCGGCGAGCTCCGCGCCGGATACAACGAGATCGATCAGATGCCCGCCGTAAGGTTCAATCAAGCGTGTGGGCCGGATCGGTGTAGACATTAATACGCACCTTCTTTATCGACGGAGCACGGAACAACCGCGCCCAGACCGTCGGCGTCGGCCCGCAGCAGCTCCCATAGCTCATGGAAGAAGTGAACTGCCTCGTCTTCCGGCGCCAGGGGCTCGCCGGCAGTGATGCGGGCCAGCTTGGCCGCCGCATCGGCGAAGCCGCCGCTGTAAACGCAGCCGCTGTGCAGCACAAACAGCCGCTCGCGCGCCCGGGTGAGCGCGACGTACCAGATCGAGCGCTCCTCGTTGCGCTGGCGCCGGCGCAGGTCGGCGCGCAGGGCGCCAAGCGCTTCGTCGTTGCGGGCGCCGCTGATCACCAGCTTCCAGCGTTCGTCCCACAGCACGCTGTCGATCGCGCCGGCGCGCCGGCTGGGTAGCTGGGTGTTGTACACAAATACCACCGGCCACTCGCGCCCTTTAGCCTGGTGCACCGTCGTCACCGGCACCGCGTCGACGGCGGGCGGTACCGGCAGCGGGACACGTGGCTGCTCACGGATGTTGTGTTCCAGCAGCGCGGCCCACCCGGCGATGCCCGCGCCAGGATGTGTTTCTGCCCAGGCATCGGCGTCGCGCTGCATGCGTCGCAGCAGCAGCCGCGCTTCCACCGGCTCGCCGGGCCAGGCAAGCTGCAGCATACCGCCGGCACGCCACAGCCATTCGACGTACTCTCCCGGATTGAGCAGATCGATGCGCAGGCGTGCCTCGTGCAGCAGATCAGCGAGCCGCGCGAGTTGCTTGCGCGCCGCGTCGCGCCAGGTCCACGCCGCGGGCAGCAGGTCCGGGTCGCGCAACAATGCGCCAGGGTCCGGCCCGCCGTCGGGGCCGATTTGCGCGGCAAGCACGCCCGGCGGCAGCCCGACCAGCGGGCTTTCGAGCACATGCGTCGCTGCCGCTTCGTCGAGCGGGTCGGCGATCAGCCGCAGCAGCGACGACGTCAACCTGACGCGAATGTCAAGATACAGGCCGGCGCCGCCGGCGGCGAGCGTGGGGATACCGGATTTGCGCAGTGCCGCCAGCAGCTCGGGCAGCCGGGTGCGCGAGCGCAGCAGCACGGCCATGGCGCTGTACGGAACGCCGGCATCGTGCAGGCGCACAATGTTGGCGGCAACAAAATGCGCCTCATCCTCCACGCCCGGCAATAGATGCAACGAGGCCGCCCGGGGGTCGATCGCGCCGCGTGAATCAAGCGCCATGCCGGACAGCGGCTCGAGCGGCGCTTCGCCGGCCAGCTCCGAGCCGGCCAGCGCCAGATTCGCCAGCGCCACGATCGCCGGATGCGAGCGATAGTTGACCGTCAATGGATGCTCGGCGCCCGGCGGGCCGAACGGAAACGAGCGGATCAGCTCGGCGCGCGCCGAGTTCCAGCCATAGATCGCCTGGCGCGGATCGCCGACCACCGTGGTGCGGCGGAAGGCTGTCTGGGCCGCTTCGAGCAGCTCCAGCTGCGGGCGGTTGGTATCCTGAAACTCGTCGACCATCAGCACGTCGAAGCGTTGGGCGATGTGGGGATTGTCGCGCAGCAGGCGCAATGCCGCCAGAAGCAGCTCGTCGTAGTCCAGCGCGCCGCGCGAATGCAGATGATCGAGCCACGCGGCGTAGCAATGCTCGATCAGCGGGACCAGCTGTTCGCGCTGGGCGGCGAACTCGTGGAGCTGCTGCTCGCGCAGCTCGGGGTGGGGCTCGAGCTCGGCCGGCGTCCCACCGCCGCGGCGCACAGCGTCGAGCACGGTTCGCGCCCGATTCCAGGCTTCGTCGGTATCCCAGCGATATACGCTGTGCTCAAGCGGCGCGTAGCCGTTAGGCAACACGACATGAGCTTCTACCGCGGCGCGCAGCTCATCCCAAAATTCCGCCACGTCGTCGTCGGCCAGCAGGCGCGGCGCGGGCGGCAAACCGGATTCGAAGCCGTACTCGCGCAGCAGGCGCATTGCAAAACCGTGAAAGGTCGAGATCGGTAGCGCGAGCAAGGCCCACGGCGCGATAGCCAGACCGGATTCGCGCAGCCGCAGTGCCACGCGCGCACGCATCTCGGCAGCGGCGTCCTCGGTAAATGTCGTCAGCACGATCCGTTCGGGCGGCACGCCACGGCGCACCAGCTCCACGTAGCGCGCGGCGAGCGTTTCGGTCTTACCGGTGCCCGCGCCGGCGATGATTTTGAGCGGAGCGTCGTGTGCGGCGCCGGCCGCATCATGTTGGCGTCGGTTGAGGTTCATAGCTCTGCTCGCGTATGTCTGCCTGTGGCCGCGTGTGCCCGCCTGCACCGTGTGCCCGCCTGTGGCCCCACGTGTGCCCGCGTGTGCCCGTGTGGCCGAGTGCTCACGCTGCCCACGTGTGCCTACCTGTGCCCACGTGTGCCTACCTGTGCCTGCCTGCCTGTGCCCGCGTGTGGCGGCTGCAGCCGCGTGTGCCTGCCTGTGCCCGCGAATCCGCGAATAAATTCGCGGTTGCTAAGATGAAACCTGCTGAAGCAGGTTAGGCACGGGTTGTGTTTCATGAACCTGCTTCAGCATGTTTGAGCATACCAACGTCGACGTCATTCGCAATTCGGAAGCAGGTTGCGCAATACTATCAGGTGCCTTAACCTGCTTCAGCAGGTTTATTATATCAACCGCGAATTTATTCGCGGGCATCGGGCACGCAACTCCCATGACCCTCACCCGCGACTGGGCGGCTACGACATTCGTGGTCCACGAAGGTAAGACGCTGCTGCTGCATCACCGCAAGCTGGATCGCTGGCTGCCACCGGGCGGGCACATCGACCCGCACGAGCTGCCGGATGTCGCTGCGCTACGCGAAGTAGAAGAAGAAACCGGTCTCAAGGTGGCGTTGCTGGATGCCGGCGCGCCGTTGGGCGACGTTCGCCGTCTGGCGCAACCGCTGTGCATTCTGCTCGAGGCGATCGGGCCCGGCCACGAACATATCGATCTGATCTATGTCGCGCGCGTGATCGGCGGCGATCTGTCGCACGCGCCGCGCGAGGTGAGCGCCTGGCGCTGGTACGACGCCGCCGGGCTGGAGGCGCCCGAGGTGGCCGAGGATGTGCGCGTGCTCGCGCGGCGGGCACTCGAGCTGGTACAATCGATGGACGTTGAATTGTGAGCGACGAGATTAGCATATGCGAATCGCCCTTGCCCAGATCGACATCGCCCTAGGCGAGCCGGAGCGCAACCTCCAGACCGCTCAGCAGATGGCCGCACAGGCGGCCGAGGCCGGCGCCGACCTGTTGCTGCTGCCCGAGCTCTGGGGTAGCGGCTACGACCTCGAGCGCGCGCCGGAGCTGGCCGACGAGCTGAATGCGGGACTGTTCGGGGCAACCGCGACCCTGGCGCGCCACCACCAGATCGCGATCTGCGGCTCGCTGCTTGAATGGGACGCGACGACCGAACTACCTGCATCGCCTAAAGTCGAAGGGGCTACGCCCCTGCCTGACCGGCCGGGGCGGGTGTACAACACCGCGACGCTCTACGATGCGGCGGGATCGTTACTCGGCCGGTATCGCAAGACACACCTGATCGGGCTGATGAACGAGGACCGCTTCCTGGCGCCGGGCGACGAGGCACGCGTGTGGGAGCTTCCCTGGGCTACGACCGGACTGGCGATCTGTTACGACCTGCGCTTTCCTGAGCTGTTCCGCCGCTATGCGCTGGACGGCGCCGCGCTGATCCTGATGCCGTCGGAATGGCCGGTGCAGCGTATCGAGCACTGGCGTGTGCTGCTGCGCGCGCGCGCGATCGAGAACCAGTGCTTCGTAGCCGCCGTCAATCGCGTCGGCGCCGACCGCGCCAATACCTTCGGCGGGTGCTCGGCCGTGATCGGGCCACGCGGCGAAGTCGTGGCCGAGGCCGGCGACGCAGAGGAGCTGCTGCTGGCCGACCTCGATCTGGAGGCGGTCGCGCAGGCCCGCGGTTTCATGCCGATCTTTGCCGATCGCCGGCCCGAGGTGTATCGTTTGAGTGATGAGTGATGAATGCAGGCAATGCATCACTCATCACTCCATACCTCTTAGCCACCGCCACAGCACCGGCGCTGCCGCTGCTACTGCCCAGGTAGCATAGCCCGCCAGCAGCGTCGTGGGCAGCGACCAGCGGCGGCTGAAACCCAACCAGCACATAGCGATGAATACGACCGTCGCCAGGATGCCGACCAGCATCGAGCGCGAGAGGTCGGCCAGCGCAGCCGTGTCGCCACGGGTACCCGACCAGCTCAGCCACAGGATGATCGACACGTTGATCGGCGCGGTGGTTACTATTCCGGCAGCCGTGCGGCTGCGCTCACTGATCAGGACCACAGCGGTGATGATGGCATAGGCCACAAGCATGCGGGCGATCGGCGGCATCGGTGGTTCTCCTGGAACGGAATCAAAAACGCCCTGAACACCAGGGTTCAGGGCGGTAGCTGGCGACCCCGAGAGGGCTCGAACCTCCAACCTACAGCTCCGGAGGCTGTCGCTCTATCCGATTGAGCTACGGGGTCACGCGCGCAAAGTTTACCATTCTTGACGCAAAGGCGCAAAGGAATTGATGAATTTCTTCGACGCATGTTCATCAAAGGTATTCACGCCCTGAGTACATGAACGAGCAATCGTATTTAGGTAGATTAGGTTCTTTGCGCCTTTGCGCCTTTGCGTCAGAAAGCGAGTCCATTCACCGCGGATGCTCATCGGCCCCATACTGCCGGTCCCACTGCTCGACGATATCGCGCGCGTCCATCGCGTCGTCATCGTCGACGTCCGGCTGAAGCCGCAGCAGCTCGGCGGGGCTAACATGAAAATAGTCGCACAGCCGTCCCAGGGCGGATAGCGACACGCGGTCGGTTTCGTTGTTGATCATAGCTTGCAGGGTACTGGTCGATATACCGGTCGCCTGGGCGATCTCGGCAAGCCGGATGCGACGATTTTCCCGATTTTCGCGCTCGCGCAGCAGCTCGCGCAACAGCAGCGTAACAGTAGCCATAGTGCGTTCCTCTCGCTGAAGCAAGTATAATGCAATATGCAAGGAGCCCGCTTCAGCGGGCTTTGTTTCCTCAGCCCCAGAATGTATCCTGGGGCCTGGGGACAACGAGCGCGTTGACAGAGCCGGCACACAGTGTTAAGATCCAGGACGGCAAAGTCAATACTTTAGCTAGGGGGGCCGGAAGAGTCCGGCTGAGAGCTTGGCCCATAATGCCAACGACCCTTTGAACCTGACCTGGGTTATACCAGCGTAGGGAAGCACGAGGGCGAATAGCCGCCGCGTTTCTTTTACGCGGCGGCATTTTTGTCGTCTCGGCTCCGGGGGAGCACGCGCGATGCGCAAAGTAGTGGTTGTGTTGCTGGCGCTGCTGTTGGCAGCCTGTTCGTCGACGTCAGGAGGATCGGGCGCGGCATCCGGCCAGGCCGATACTGACACAGTCCCTTCGACAGGACCGGCCGCCGGCACGGAGGCGCCGGCCGGTGGTGAGGCGCCGTTGAGCGAAACGGTCACCGGCGAAGACTATCCGAATACCCTGACCATCATGTCGCACGACAGCTTCAATCTCAGCGCCGATGTGGTAGCGGAATGGGAGCGCGCCAACAATACCAAGGTGCAGTTTTTGAAAGCCGGCGACACGGGAGCCGCGCTCAATCGTGCGCTGCTGACCAAGAACAATCCGCTGGCCGACGTCTTCTTCGGCGTCGACAATACGTTTTTAAGCCGTGCATTGGCCGCGGATGCGTTCGAGCCGTACGCGCCCGCCGGCCTCGACGCTATTCCCGAGCGCTTTCGGCTCGACCCGCAAAGCCGCCTGGTGCCGATCGATTACGGCTTCGTTAACCTGAACTACGACCGCGACAGCGATGTGTTCGGCAGCGCCGACCCCGCAACGTTGCCGCTCGAGGATCTCACCAAACCCGAGTACAAAGGCAAAGTCGTGGTCCTCAACCCGGCCACCTCGTCGCCCGGCCTCGCGTTCATGCTGGCGACGATCGACTACTTCGGCGAAGACGGCTGGCTCGCATGGTGGCAGCAGATGCGCGACAACGATGTGGTCGTGGCCGAGGGTTGGGAAACCGCGTACTTCAACAACTTCAGCGGCTCGTCCGGCGATGGATCGCAGCCGATCGTGGTTTCGTACGCCACGTCGCCGGCGTACGAGCTGGCGTTTTCCGACGGCGCGCTCACGGAGCCGCCCACCGGTAACATCCTGCCGCCCAAGGGCTCGTTCCAGCAGATCGAGTTCGCCGGCATTCTCAAAGGCGCACGCAACCCGGACGCGGCGCGCAGCTGGATGGATTACATGCTCAGCAAGCGCCTGCAGGACGATATCATGCCGCAGATGGTCGTGTATCCGGTACTGCCGGACGCGGAGATCCCCGAGGTGTACCGGAAGTGGGCGCCGATACCGGAACAGCCGGCCACGCTCGATCCCCAGACCATCGCCGACCATCGCGATGCATGGATCCGGGAGTGGACGCAGGCTGTGCTTCGATAGCGGTGATGGTTGTTGCCGATCGTAGGGACACGCCACCGGCGAACAGGCGTCGTTGTGCGTAGGCGGACAAATCAGCGCCTCCGGCGTGTCCCTACGTTTTGGCGGAAACAAGCCCTGTCGCCTTGTCAGGTTCGAAGGCATACGATTGAAACGCACCGAACACCAATATAATCGTCACCCCGTCACCCCGTCACCCCGTCATTCAAAGGGATGGACACCAAACGTCGCCCTTCACATGCTCAAATGGGGGATATACGCCCTTCCCCTGGCCTTCCTCGCCGTCTTCTACTTCTACCCGCTGATCACGATTCTGAGCGTCAGCTTCGGTGGAGTCGCGGGGGCGGCGAGCGGGGTAGCCGAGCTGTTCCGCGATCCGTACTACGGCGAGGTGCTGCTGTTCAGCGCCTGGCAGGCCGCGCTTTCGACGCTGCTGACGCTGGCGGCGGGAGTTCCGGCGGCGTATATATTTGCCCGCTACCGCTGGCGCGGCAAAACGCTGCTGCGCGCCCTGGCGACGATTCCGTTCGTGTTGCCGACGGTGGTGGTCGCGTCGGCGTTCGGGGCATTGCTGGGCGACAACGGCGTGGTGACGAGCGCGTTGGAGGGCGTGCTTGGGCGCTCGTTGCCGAGCCTGCAAGGCACGCTCGCGCTGATCCTGCTGGCCCACGTTTTTTACAACTACACCGTGGTGCTGCGCATCGTCGGCGGGTTCTGGGCCAATCTCGACCCGCGGATCGAAGAGGCGGCGCGGGTGCTGGGCGCCGGGCGGTGGCGCGTATGGCGCGAAGTCACGCTGCCGCTGCTGATGCCGGCGCTGGGCGCTGCCGCGCTGCTGATCTTTTTGTTCACCTTTACCGCCTTCGGCACGATCCTGATCCTGGGCGGGCCGCGTTTCTCCACGATCGAGGTCGAGATCTACCGCCAGACGGTCAACTATTTTAATCTGCCCGTAGCCGCCGCGCTGTCGCTGCTGCAGATCGGATGTACTCTCCTGCTCACGCTGGTGTACACCCGGGTGCAGGACCGCACAACGCGCCCGCTGGACCTGCGGCCCGGCAGCATCACCGAGCGGCCGGTACGCGGCTGGCGCACGCGGCTTGGGATCGGGCTGGTGATCGGCGGCATGCTGGCGCTGCTGGTCGCGCCGCCGCTGGCCCTGGCCTGGCGCTCGATAGCGTTGGACGGCGACGTGTCGCTGCGCTACTACCAGTTGTTGAGCCAGAACCTGCGCAACTCGTACTTTTTCGTGCCGCCGCTGACGGCGATCCGCAATTCGCTGCTGTTCGCGAGCATTACTACGCTGCTGGCGCTCGGCATCGGCGTGCCGGCAGCCTATTTGCTGACCCAGCGCCTGCGGCTGCGGGCGCTGCTCGACCCTGTGTTTGTGCTGCCGCTGGGCACCTCGGCCGTCACGCTCGGCTTCGGATATATTCTGGCGCTCGACCGGCCACCGCTGAACCTGCGTACGTCGCCGCTGCTGATCCCGCTGGCGCATACGATGATAGCGTTTCCGTTCGTGGTGCGCGCGATGCTGCCGGCGTTGCGCAGCCTCGATCCCCGCCTGCGCGAGGCTGCTGCGGTGCAGGGCGCCGGACCACTGCGGGTGCTGCGCGAAGTCGACGCGCCGATCGTCGGCCGCGCGGTGCTGGTAGCGGCAGTGTTCGCCTTTACCGTGTCGATGGGCGAGTTCGGCGCGACGCTGCTGATCAACCTGCCCGAATGGCCGACCATGCCGGTGCTGATCTATACCTTTCTGGGGCAGCCCGGCCCGATCAACTACGGCCAGGCGCTCGCCATGAGCACGCTGCTGATGCTGGTGACGGCGGTGTGCTTCATCGCCATCGAGCGGCTCAGGATCGGCGACATCGGGGAATTTTAGCCATGGCCCGAATGGACACGAATAAACGAATGAAGTCACGAATAATCCGTTTACTCGTCGACTTCATTCGTTTATTCGCGGCCCATTGGCCCGTTCGGCGATGACATCGGCCAGCAGCGGGTCGTGGCCCAGGTAATCGCCCATCAAGAATTCGACGTCGGGGTAGCGTGCCTGGGCTTCTTCGAGCAGATCGGGCAGGTCGTCGGTGACGTGCATGCCGGTGTGCAAAAAGTACGGCACCGCGATCACGCGCTGCGCACCCTGCTCGACACAGCGCTCGATCGCCAGGGGGATCGGCGGGTCGTTGAGCTCCATGAAACCGACCTCGACGATCGGAAAGCTGCCCCGCTCGCGCAGCACGTCGACTACCGCGAACATATCCTGATTGGCCACCGGCCGCGGTGAGCCGTGAACCATCACCAGCAGCGCATCGCTCAAACGATTGCCTCCTCGCTCAACTGAGTAGCCGGGCAGTCGACGCTGCCGTACAACGGGCAGCTCGGCTCGGAGCGGCAAAACGCCGCCACCTGGGCCCTGGTATCGCGCCATGCCGACGGCGGCTGAGCGCGCTCGGCGCACGCCAGCAGCGCATCGGCCAGCAGCGGATGGAAGCGGATCGCCTCGGCCACGCGTACCTCGACGTCGGGGTAGCGTCTCCGCACGGCGGCCAGCTGCTCGGGCAGGTCTTCGCGAACAAACTTGCCGGCGACCAGAAAATACGGCACCACGGTAATACGCGTAGCACCCTGGGCGACGACGCGACCGAACGTTTCGGTGAAGCGGGGCTCGCTGTAGTTCAGGTAGCCGGGCTCGACGATCGCGGCATCCCCGCGCTCGCGCATACGCTCGGCCAGCTCCAGCAGATTCTGGCCTGCGCCGCACAGCACGCTGCCGTGGCTGAACAAGATGATAGCGTCCATACCCTGAATTATAGCCAAGAGTGGTACAATCGCGTTCGTTTGAAACAGCTGTCACAAACAACGCCGTCGTTTCCCGCCCCGGCCATGCGCTCGCGCCTGCGAGCTATGCCGGCCTGCTGGTATCATAGAGCTCACCGAGCGCTCGCCGGCACCGATCAGCAGCGACATGCGGCAAAAAGGAAGCGCAGCCATGGCTAGCACAATGGCTCAACCACGCTGGCCCGACACCGGTGTGTCGACATCCGATACACCGTTGTTGAGCGTCGTGATTCCGATCTATAACGAAGCTGAAAGCGTGCCGATCCTGCTCGAACGCCTGCACAACTCGCTGGGCGGGCTCGGCCGCCCGTACGAGATCGTTGCCGTCGACGACGGCAGCCGCGACGACACGTTTACGCGCCTGCGTACGCATGCCGAGCGCGACGCGCGCCTTCGCGTCGTGCGCTTCCGCCGCAACTTCGGCCAGACTGCGGCCTTCGTGGCCGGCTTCGACCGAGCGCGCGGCGATGTGATCATCACGCTCGACGCCGATTTGCAGAATGACCCGCAGGATATCCCCCAGCTGCTCGCCAAGCTCGACGAGGGCTTCGACGTCGTCAGCGGCTGGCGGATTCAGCGCCAGGATCCGTTCTGGCAGCGGCGCCTTCCGTCGATGCTCGCGAACCGCTTGATCGGCGCCGCGACCGGCGTGCGGCTGCACGATTTCGGCTGCTCGCTCAAGGTGTATCGCCGCGATGTGCTGGCCGACCTGCCGCTGTACGGCGAGCTGCACCGGCTGATCCCGGCAGTAGCCAGCTGGCAGGGTGTGGAGGTGGCCGAGGTTCCCGTGCGCCATCATCCTCGCCGGTACGGCCGCTCCAAATACGGCATCGGACGCACCGTTCGGGTGCTGCTCGATATCCTGACCGTGCGCTTCTTTCTGACGCACGGGACGCGACCAATGCACGTCTTCGGCTCGATCGGCTTGCTGATGGGTGTGGTAGGCGTCGCGCTGCTTACGTATCTCGCGATCGTAAAGCTTGTGCTGGCCGAGTCGATCGGCGACCGGCCGCTGTTGCTGCTTGGCGTGCTGCTCAGCGTCATGGCGGTGCAGTTTGTCAGCCTCGGCCTGCTCGGCGAAATGCTGGTGCGCTCCGGTCCGCTCGGCACGCGGGCTGTGTATCGTGTGCGCGACGAGCTCAACGTGCCTGCCGGTGGCGACGATCAATGAAACTCGCGACCCGCTCGACGCAGCGCCGTCAGCGTGACGCACGGCGACAGCTGTGGTTGCTGCTACGGCTGCTTGCTACCGCGGGAGTTATCGTCTGGATTTCAACGCAGCTCAACCCTGATGAGCTGCGCCGCCTGCTTTCGGGCATCGCTCTGTTTCCGCTGGTGTTGGCGATCCTGCTGCAGCTGGCCGGCATCTGGCTGAGCGCCTGGAAGTGGTGGTACATTCTGCGCTCGGACGGCAGCCGCGTCAGCTACATGTGGCTGGTGCGGCTCTATTTCGTCGGGCAGTTTGTCAGTCTGGTACTGCCGACGATAATCGGCGGAGATGCCGTCCGCGGCTGGATGCTCACACGACGCGGCATACGTCCGACGACTGCAGCCGTGTCGATCCTTGCCGAGCGGCTGACCGGCTTTGTCGCGCTCACGGGTATCGCGGCGGTCGCATTGGTAACGAATGCGCACGTACTTGCCGAATCGCCGCGCGTGCTCGCCGGCGCGACGTATCTGGTGCTGTGTGCCGCGGCGCTGGTCGCGGTAGCGCTGGCGGCGCCGATCTGGAGCACGCAGATAGCACGGCTTCCGCTTCCAGATATCGCCGGCTGGCGCGGGATTCTCGCCGACGTAGTATCCGCGCTGACGGCTCTGTTTGCCAGGCCGCGTGATATGGCCGTGGTAATGGCGACATCGCTGGTCTTCCAGCTGTCGTCGATCGGCGTAACGTACGCGACAGCTCGCGCGCTGGGATTGCCGATCAGCTGGGGATACAGCGCCCTGATCGTGCCGCTTGCCGATATTGTCGGCCTGCTGCCCGTGCTGGTCGGCGATTGGGGCGGTCGCCTGATAACATACACGACGCTGCTCGTTCCGCTCGCCATTGCGCCCTCGGCAGCCGCCGGTCTGGCTGTGCTGGTTTCGCTGATCCGCGCCGGCGTCGGCAGTCTCGGCGCCGCGGTCGCACTATGGGGCAACAACGCCGAGCAGGGCCAACTACGAGCCGCGCTCGACAGCTCCTCGAGCTACGAAAACCGCCGGGAAAGTGCTCCATGAAAACGCTGTTCACGATCGGGAAGCGCCGCCAGCTAGATCGATTGATTGCCCGACCTGGCCCGACGAGCGGCCTGCTCGCGCGACGGCGCAGCACCTGGCTGCTCGACTGCATAGCTGTGCTGGTGCTGATCGGCTGCGCCTTGCTTTTGATGGTCGCTGCCGGCAGCTCCGAGCGCTCCACAGTGCTCGGGATGGACCTGCCGGCAACGATGCTTCCCGGCTCCGGCCTGGGAGAGACCGAGCAGTTCACCGATCGGCCGGGCATTTTTCGCTGGACCAACGGCGCGGCCGAGCTCTCGATCCCGAATCCCGGCGGCCCGATACAGCTCTCGATGCTGCTGGCAGCCGGTCCTGACGGCCGCAGCGCGCCGCTCGACGTTATGGCCGGATCGAGCCGGCTGTCGCTGCAGGTGCCAGCCGAGCCGCGGCGCTACCATCTGCTGCTTGGTGCGACGGCGGGCCTACGACGCCAGCTCGAGCTCAACTCGCCGACAGTTACGGTAGCCAGACGCGAGCTCGGCGTCGTGCTTGGCTCGCTTGTGGTCGCCGGCGGCGGCCGGACGCCTACGGCTATGCTGCTGATAACGATGCTGGCGACACCGGCGGCATATCTTGTATTGCGCCGCGCGCTGCCCGGCGGGCGCCTGGTCGCCGGACTGGTGACCGCCTTATTGCTGATGCTGCTGGCGCTATGGTACAACGCCGGCGCCTGGCGCTACGAGATCGTCGATCGGCTGGTGGTTACTGCTGCCGGCGCTGCGCTGCTTGCACTGGTGCTGGAGCGCTTGCCGGCGCGGGAGGTCGCGGCCAGCCACGCGGCGCCGGCGTGGACCAGGAGAGACGTGCTGCTGCTCGGGCTGATCCTGCTGGGCTCACTCGGCGTGCAGGTCTGGTTCGTCGCAGCGCCCGATCCGGTCGGCGACCTGGAGCTAGCGGCACGGCGCATGGGGCTGTTGCAGCGAGACGGTTGGGACGGCGCGTACTTCCTGGGCGGCGACTATTTGCCGCTACGGCTGCTCATCTTGCGGCTTTCCGGGATCGTCGTCGCCAGGCTGGGAGGTACGTTTGCGGCTCCACTGCCGCCGGTAACGCTGCTGGCGATCAAGCTGCCGGCCATACTTGCCAATCTCGCGACGCTCGTTATCATCTTCGGCTGGAGCCGACGCTGGCGCTCTACATACCAGGCAGCGGCTATCACCGCCCTGTATGCGCTGGTGCCGCCGATCTGGATCAACATCGCCTGGTGGGGCCAGGTGGACGCGCTGCTGATGCTGCCGCTGCTTGGAACGATTGTCGCCTTCGAGCGAGCAGGCGGGCGCTGGAGCTGGGTCTGCTGGGCGATCGCACTGGTGATCAAGCCGCAAGCGATCATCCTCGCACCGCTGCTGTACCTGGCCACTATACGCCGCTACGGCGTGGCCGGGCTGGTAAGCGGCGGCGCGTGTGCCGCGATTATCGTGGTGGCCGGTTGTACACCGCTGGCAATGGCAGGGCAAGGGCCGGGACTGTACGAAGCCTATTTCGGCTCAACCGACCGCTTTCCATGGCTCACCAACGGCGCCTACAACCTGTGGTATCTGCTGGGCGGCTCGGCCGGCGTCGCCGACATCGGTCAGGGCATCGGGCCGGTATCGTTTCGTATGCTCGGCTTTGGTTTGCTCGGTATAACAACATTGTTGCTATGCCGGCCCCTGCTATGGCGCGCTGATCGACCGCTGCTCGCCGAAACCGCTACCGGATTGGCGCTGGCCTTTTTCTGCCTGCCGACGCAAATTCACGAACGCTATTTGTTCCTGACGCTTGGATTTCTGATCCTGATGGTCGCCTGCGTTCCGCGGGCAATCTGGGCCTTCGGGCTGCTGGCAACCAGCGCGACGCTCAATATCCTCGGCACGCTGCAGGGCTTCGCGCCGCCCCTGCAGCCGCTGATCGCGCAGTCGCCGCTGCCGGCGCTGCTTGCGACAATCAATCTTGCCGTGTTGCTGTGGCTGCTTGTGCGCTCGCTGCGCGTACGACCCGGCAACCTCAACAGCAACAAATAGCTCGGCCGATCGTCAAATCCAAACAGAAGCGGAATGCGTATTCCATATTAGTAACGGAATATAGCTTCCGCCTGGGGAGGATTCGATGAGCGAAAACACGGGCTACCAACCGTCCGGCGCCGCGCCGACGCTTCCATTGATCGTGTTGGACGGCGCCGTCTTACTGCCGTACATGGTCGTGCAGCTGCCGCTGCACGACGGCATCGCGCCGGCGGTCGAGGCGAGCATGAATGACGGGCAGCGCGTGTTGCTCGGCATGCGCCGCGCCGACGCTGATGACAACGATCCGCTGTCGCTGCAGCTGCACCGTACCGGCGTTGTCGCCAAAATCGAGCAGGACGGCAAGCTGCCCGGCGGCGAGCGGCGATCGTCGTGCGCGGCCTGCTTCGCGCCGAGCTGGGCGAGCACACCCAGACGCTGCCGTATCCGCGCTTTGAATATACCGAGCATCGCGACGACTGGGAGCTTCGCCCGAGCTGGACGAGCTGATCGACGAAATGCGCGCGGCGATCGACGCCGTGCTCGAATCTGCGCGATGTGCCGCAGGAGATCCGCAACTTCGTGCGCAGCATCGAGGATCCCGGCCAGCTGGCCGACAACACCGGCTACTCGCCCGATTATACCTTCCAGGAGCGCCAGGAGCTGCTGGAAACCTTCGATCGTGGCCGAGCGGCTGCGCAAGGTGCGCGATTGCTACCGCAAGCAGCTTACGCTGCTGGACGTGCAGGCAGACTGCGCCAGGAAGTGCAGGACGGCGCGGCGAAGCAGCAGCGCGAGTTCTATCTGCGCCAGCAGCTGCGCGCGATCCAGAAGGAGCTGGGCGAGGACGACGCCGAGGCCGACGAGCTGGACGACCTGCGCGACAAGCTCGCGCCGCCGAGCTGCCCGAGGCGGCGCGCAAGGAGGCCGACCGCGAGCTGTCGCGGCTGGAGCGCATCAACGCGCAGTCGCCCGAGTACCAGATGGTGCGCACCTATCTCGAGTGGCTCGCCGAGCTGCCGTGGAACAAGCCCACCGGCAGGCGCGATCGATATCGCCACGCGCGGCGAGGTGCTCGACGAGGACCACTACGGCCTGGAAAAGATCAAGGAGCGCATCCTCGAATATCTGGCGGTCAAGCAGCGCCGCGCCAGTATACGCCGATCCCGACGAGCGCTCGCGCGAGCCGATCCTGGCGTTTGTCGGCCCGCCGGGCGTCGGCAAGACCAGCCTGGGCCAGAGCATCGCTCGCGCGCTGGGCCGCACCTTCGTGCGCATGAGCCTGGGCGGCGTGCGCGATGAGGCCGAGCTGCGCGGTTTCCGCCGCACTTATATCGGCTCTGCGCCGGGCCGCATTCATGCAGGAGCTGCGCCGCGCGGGCACATCCGACCCGGTGATTTTGCTCGACGAGATCGACAAGCTGGGCAGCGACTATCGCGGCGATCCGGCGGCGGCGCTGCTGGAAGTGCTCGATCCCGAGCAGAACAGCACGTTCACCGATCATTACCTGAACCTGCCGTTCGATCTGAGCAAGGTGCTGTTCATCGCCACCGCCAACGACTGGAGCACCGTGCCGCCCGCGCTGCGCGACCGTATGGAAGTGATCGAGCTGAGCGGCTACATCGAGGACGAGAAGGTCCATATCGCCAGGCAGCACCTGCTGCCCAAGCAGCTGCGCGCCAACGGTCTGCGACCTGAGGAGGTGACGTTCGAGGAGGCGGCGCTGCGCACGATCATCGGCGACTACACCCGCGAGGCGGGCGTGCGCAACCTGGAGCGGCAGATCGGCATCGGTGCTGCGCAAGGTCACGTGACCCGTATCGCCGAGCACGCCGAGCCGACCGCCGGTCGCCGTCACGCCGGAGTTCGTGCGTAACGCGCTCGGCCGGCCGCGCTTCCACAACGAGGCCAAGGAGCGCATCGACCAGCCCGGTATCAGCACCGGCATGGTCTGGACGCCGGTCGGCGGCGATATTGTGTTCATCGAGGCGACGGCGGTGCCGGGCAACAAGGAGCTGAAGATCACCGGCCAGCTGGGCGAGGTGATGCGCGAAAGCGCCGAGGCGGCGCTGACCTATGTGCGCTCGCGCTCGCAAGGCGCTGGGCATCGCGCCCGAGTTCTTCGACACGCACGCGATCCATATCCACGTGCCGGCCGGCGGCAGTGCCCAAGGACGGTCCGTCGGCGGGCATCACCATGGCAACGGCGCTGGCGTCGGCGGCGACCGGGCGGCTGGTGCGCGACGACGTGGCGATGACCGGCGAGATCACGCTGCGCGGGCGGGTGCTGCCGATCGGCGGGATCAAGGAGAAGGCGCTTGGCGCCCACCGCGCCGGCATCCGCACCATCATCCTGCCGCGGCGCAACGAGGCCGATCTGGAAGACCTGCCGCGCGAGGTGCTTCGACGAGCTGACCTTCGTGCCGGTCGACACGCTGGACGAAGTGCTGGCGACGGCCCTGCGCGAGCCGCTGGTCAATCCGTGGGAGACCATGCGCGATATCCTGACCGACCGCGAAGGGCCCTACGTCAGCGAATAGCCACGAATAGGACACGAATAAACGAATGAAGCCACGAATATTCGTGGCTTCATTCGTTTATTCGTGTCCTATTCGTGGCCGTCCACGGTGAAGCCGAGCTTGATGGTAACCTGCCAGTATGCGACGCCGGAGATCCTCGATGTAGCCGCGCGTTTCTACTACTTCGAACCAGCGCATATTGCGGATCGACTGCGCTGCCTTGGTGAGCGCGTTTTGCACCGCGTCCTCGATGCCTGTCTTGGACGAGCCCACCAGCTCGACGACCTTGTACACATGCTCTGCCATGCGGGCCTCCTTTCGAAGTATTGAACGCAGCATAGCATGAGAAGTCGATCCCGGCCGCGCCGGTTTGACAAGCCGTCCGGTTGGCATACCATTAATCCCTCGACGAGGAGGCCTGGGTCATGTCCACTACAACCTGTCGACGCCGGCAGCCGGCTGCAGCGCGCAGCATCCTGACGCTCGCCGTCCTCCTGGCGCTGCTGCTTCCGCTGGCGCCGGCCGGAGCGCGGGCAGCACCGGCCGGGCAGACGCCCGACGACCCGTTTTCGCATACCGGCGACGCGGCCGACCGTGCGCTGGCGCGCGGCACGCTCGCGCATCCGGCGCAGGACGACGTGATTTATTTCGTGCTGCCCGACCGCTTCGAGAACGCCAATCCGGCCAACGACGCCGGTAGCGACGTGGGCGGCAGCACGGACACCGACGTTTTGCGCCACGGTTACGATCCCGAGCGCAAAGGCTATTATCACGGCGGCGACATCCAGGGACTACGCAACCGGTTGCCGTATCTCAAGCACATGGGCGTCGGCGCGATCTGGATGGCGCCGATCTTTCGCAACCGGCCGGTGCAGTGCGGCAGCACGGTGAGCGTCGACACCTGCTCGGCTGCCTATCACGGCTACTGGATCACCGATTTTACCGATGTCGACCCGCATTTCGGCACCAAAAGGGAGCTGCGCGCGTTTGTCGACGCCGCCCATGCGCGCGGGATCAAGGTGTACTTCGACATCGTGCTCAATCACACCGCCGATGTGATCAAGTACGCCGAGCCGTCGGAAAGCTATATCTCCAAGGACAGCGAGCCGTACCGCGATGCCGCGGGCACACCCTTTGACGACCGGGACTACGCCGGGACGAACAGCTTTCCACAGCTCGACGCCGAGCGCAGCTTCCCGTACACGCCGGTGTTTCGGAGCTTCGACGATGCGTCGGCCAAGCGGCCGGCCTGGTTGAATATCCGCACGCTGTACCACAATCGCGGCAACTCCACCTTCGCCGGCGAGAGCTCGGAGTACGGCGACTTCTTCGGGCTTGACGATCTGTTTACCGAACACCCGCGCGTGGTCAGCGGGATGATCGATATCTACAAATCGTGGATCAGCGACTACGACATCGACGGCTACCGCATCGATACCGTCAAACACGTGAACATGGAGCTATGGCAGGCGTTCAGCCCGGCGATCCAGAGCCACGCCAGGGCCGAATACAAGCGCGACTTCTTCATGTTCGGCGAGGTATTCAGCGGCAATCCGCGCTATACCAGCGAATTCACCACGCGCGGCAAGCTGCCGGCGGTGCTTGATTTCGGCTTTCAGGGCACGGCGCGCTACTTCGCTTCCCAGAGCGGCGCGACACACAGCCTGCGCGATTTCTTCGCCAACGACAACTATTTTACCGATGTCGACAGCAACGCGAATCGCCTGCCGCTGTTTCTGGGCAACCACGATATGGGGCGCATCGGCACGTTTCTGCGCCAGGATAATCCCGGCGCGGGCGATGCCGAGCTCCTTGCACGCGACAAACTGGCGCACGCGCTGATGTATTTTTCGCGCGGCATGCCGGTGGTGTACTACGGCGACGAGCAGGGCTTTGTGGGCGACGGGGGCGACCAGGACGCGCGCGAGGACATGTTCGGCAGCCAGGTCGCCGTGTACAACGACAACGATCTGATCGGCACCGGCGCCACGACCGCGCAGCCGAACTTCGAGCCGAGCCACCCGATGTACCGGGCGCTCAGCGATTTTGCCCGCGTACGGCGCGAGCACGAAGCACTGCGGCGTGGCGTCCAGATCCACCGCTACAGCACTGATCAAGCCGGCATCTATGCCTTCTCGCGCATCGCCGCTAGAGACAACCGGCAGCACGAGTACGTTCTGGCGTTCAACAATGCCGAAACCGCACAAACGGCGAGCTTTGCGACCGATCAGCCGAACGGACAGTTTCTGGCGGTCTGGCCGCGCTCGAATCGGCACCTTTCTACCGATGCCGAGGGGCAGATCACGGTAACCGTTCCGCCGCTGAGCTTCGCGATCTATCGCTCCGCCGGCCGGCTGCCGCGGATTGCCGAGTCACCAGGGATTCGGCTCACCGCTCCGTCGCAAGACCAACCCGTCAGCGGCCGGGTTGAGGTAAAGGCCGAGCTGGATGAAGCGCGGCTGGCCGAGGTAACCTTTGCCGTCCGAGCCGGCAACAACGCGAATTGGACGGTCATCGGCACCGATTCAAACGCGCCCTATGGCGTATACTACGACACCAACGCCATACCCGAGGGCACGGTGCTGACCTTCAAGGCGATCGCCAACGATCCGCTTGACGATACGGGCGCCACTCGCGGAGACCTCAACTCGGACAGCGTAGCGGCCACGGCCGTGCCGAAGCGCCGCGGGCAGGTGGTGTTCAACGTCACGGTTCCCCAGACCACGCCTGCCGACAGGATGGTGTTCATCGCGGGCGAGCTGCCGAACCTCGACCCCAACCTGCCGGCCTGGGACCCCGGCGGTGTAGTGCTGGCGCGCGTCGACGCGACGCACTGGACGATCACGATCAGCGGCGAAGAAGGGACAACCCTCGAGTACAAGTACACCCTGGGCTCGTGGGATTTCGTCGAGAAACTGGCCGGCGACGGCTGCCCCGAGGCGCCCAACCGGCAGCTTACCGTGGCCTTTGACGCTTCGGGAACGCAGGTGGTGAACGAAACCGTCGCCAACTGGCGCAACGTGCCGCCCTGCGGAAACTAATGCCGAAGGAGCGCCCTGATGCGTGAGCTACACACCGATATTTTGATCATCGGCGGCGGCCTGGGTGGCGTCGCCGGTGCCCTGGCCGCGCTACGTCTCGGCCGCAAGGTGATCCTGACCGAAGAAACCGATTGGATCGGCGGACAATTGACGGCGCAGGCCGTTCCACCCGACGAAAGCCCGTGGATCGAAAGCACCGGCTGTACGCGCAGCTATCGCCGCTTGCGCGAGGCGATCCGCGCCTACTATCGCCGCAACTACCCCTTGCTGCCGGCACCGCGCGCCGAGGCGCAGCTCAACCCCGGCCAGGGACTGGTCAGCCGGCTGTGTCACGAGCCGCGGGTTGCCCTGGCTGTGCTCGAAGAAATGCTGGCGCCGTTTCGCTCCGGCCGGCAGCTCGAGGTGTTGCTGCGCTACCGTCCGACCGCGGTAGAGCGCGACGGCGACCGGGTTCGCGCGGTAACGCTGGCCGGGGAAGAAGGTGGCGAAGAGCTTGTCGTGCGGGCGGCGTATATCCTCGACGCGACCGAGCTTGGCGAGCTGCTGCCGCTGGCCGAGGTGGAGCATGTGGTCGGAGCCGAAAGCCAGGCCGAAACGGGCGAGCCGCACGCGCTCGCCGGCGCTGCCCAGCCGCTCGACCAGCAGGCAGTTTCGTGGTGTTTTGCGATGGACTACCTGCCGGACGAGGACCATACCATCGATCAGCCGGAGGATTACGATTTCTGGCGCGGCTATCGCGCGGATTTCTGGCCGGGGCCGCAGCTCGGCTGGGTCGATTGCCGGCCCGATACGCTCGAGCCGCGCAGACGCGCGATCTTTCACGAGCAGGGGTTTTTCGAAGGGCGCGACGGCTCGGACTTCTGGCACTACCGGCGAATTTTCAACCGCGAGTATTATCCCGAAGGCATGTATCCCAGCGACATTACGTTGGTCAACTGGCCGCAGATCGACTACTGGCTGGGACCGATCGTCGGCGTGTCGCCCGAAGAAACGCAAAAGCATTTGCGCGGCGCGAAGCAGCTGAGTCGCTCGATGCTGTACTGGATGCAGACCGAAGCGCCGCGGCTGGACGGCGGCTACGGCTACCGCGGGCTCAGGTTGCGCCACGACGTGGTCGGCACCGCCGACGGGCTGGCCAAGTATGTCTATGTGCGCGAAAGCCGGCGCATTCAAGCAGAGTTCACGGTGCTGGAGCAGCATGTCGGCAAGCAGGCACGCGGCGACCTCGCAGGCGCCGAGGAGTTCGCCGACAGCGTCGGGATCGGCTACTACCGCATCGATCTCCATCCCAGCACGGGCGGACGCAACTACATCGACATTCCCTGCTGGCCGTTCCAGATCCCGCTGGGATCGCTGATCCCGCAGCGCGTAGAAAACCTGTTGCCCGCCAACAAGAATCTGGGCGTCACGCACATCACCAACGGCTGCTACCGGCTGCATCCGGTGGAGTGGAACATCGGCGAGGCGGCCGGCGCGCTGGCCGCGTATTGTCTGAACGGCGACGTTACGCCGCGCCAGGTACGCAATACCGCGCGGCATCTCGCCGATTTTCAGCGCCTGCTCAGCTCCACGCTTGGCTTCGAGCTGGCCTGGCCGCGCTTCAATCCGTTGCCGATGCAGTAGCGATCGGAGCCCCGGTGCGCGGCGCTTCGACCGTCGCCGTGGTTTCCTGGCCGGCGCGCCAGGCGCTCCACACGACGTGGCAGGTCAGGCACCACAGCATCAGCAGGCCATAAAACTTGAACGACAACGCCAGCTCGGGCAAGCCGGGGCGGCGCGCGCCGTCGAAAAACGTGTACTGGTTCCCGTAGCCGATTAACGCGAACGACAGCGCGAAAACCGCCGCGCGCATCCGCCCCAACGGCGCGTCGAGGCTGGACCAGATCAACATCAGCATCGGCAGCGCGGTGATGGTGGCGTAGTGCATCCATGAGGCGGGAGCTACCAGCAACATAAGGATCGCGAAGCCGCCCCACTGCAGCGCGAAAGCCGGCGCCGCGGCGCGCGAGCGGCAGCGCGGCCAGGCCGATCGCTACCGCCGTGCCCAGCCCGAACGCGATGTACTTAATCACATCCAGCGTGCCGCTACCGACCGGAGCGGTCTGCATCATATGCGTCAGCAGCCTGCTCGCGAAGCCGTTGATGCTCTGGTTTTCGAGCCAGGTGGTGGTGCCGCGAATACCCGGCAGCACCTCAGTCAGGTAGATCACATGATTTTGCCAGCCCATCACCGGCACGGCCGCGGCGTTGAGCAACACAAGCCAGAGCGCCAGCCAGCCGATCGAGCGCCAGTCGCGCTTAGCCAGCAGCATGCCGCCGGCCATGAGCGGGTACACCTTGGCCATCCCGCCCAGGGCCAGGCAGAACCCGACCAGCCAGTGGCGTCGATCGCGCAGGCCGTACAACGCCAGCGTCAGCAGCAGCAATACGATGATGTCGGTTTGCCCATAGGCGAGCGTATCGAACGGCGGCTGCATCAGGCCGAGCACGATCGTCGTGGCGGCAGCGGCGATCCAC
Source organism: uncultured bacterium (assembly GCA_963827625.1). Lineage (GTDB taxonomy): Bacteria > Chloroflexota > Chloroflexia > Chloroflexales > Kallotenuaceae > CAWHBS01. The sequence continues at coordinate 25,629 of CAWHBS010000001.1, forward strand.
GCGCCGAGCTGCGGGCGCAGCAGGCGCCAGAGCAGCCAGCCGCAGACAAGATACAGGGCGATGCTGGCGACTCTGAAAATCAACAGGTACAGCAGGTCGTCGCCCGTCGCGAGCGGCAAGAACAGCATGCCGAAAAACGGCGGCTGCTTGAACACATGGCCGTACGCGTCGGCCGCCAGATCTTCGAGCTTATACAACGGGCGCCCAAGATGGAAGTCGTAGGCGGCGCGCCACCAGATAAAAAAGTCGGGGCCGTGGCGGCGAAACGCGAACCAGGCGGCGTACGCGCCGTTGGCCAGGCTGCCCACGGCCAGCGCGGCCAGCGCGCCTCGACGCCGCACGGCTGCATCGAGGCGCGGCCACAGCGCCAGCAGCGTCACAGCGATCAAGCTGGCGGTTCCGACGACATGTGTGCCTGGTCGTGGCCTCACGCCGGCGCGGGTATCCCAGTACAGGTACCACTGGAAGATCAGCAGCATCCAGTAGCCGATGCCCAACAGCAGCAGGAGGTCGACTGGTTCGATGCGCGTTGGTAGCCGCCAGCGCCGTCCTTCAGGCGTGAACGCGCTCCACAGCACCAGGGCGAGGTGCGCCAGCAGCACCCCGAGCAGCAGGCGCAGGGTGTACGGAGCAACCTCCAGCGGACGCAGCGCGGCCAGCGCGGCCAGCGGCACCGCCAGCAGGCCGGCCAGCATTGCCGGTACGATACGGGCGCCCAACCTTAACCCGAGCGCGAACAGCGCCACCGCCAGCGCCGGTAGCGCGATAAGCTGCGCCAGCGGCGGCAGCGCCGGCCCAAGCGGGCGCCACGCGACACGCTCGATCGCCACGCCCAGATCGCGGGCGTCGCCGGCCGGGCGCCAGGTCGGGCTGCTGAGCTCGAGCCGCATATCGCCCGACCCGCCGCTCGGGTAGAGCAGAACGAGCGTGCGGCGTCCGGAAACGGGCGCCGTCGTCCGCGGCAGGTCTTGCGCGCCGAGGGTAAGCGGCAGCGCCGCGGAGCCGGAGGGATACCATACATTCAGGCGTAGCTCGGAGCTCGCGGCGCCAACCTGCGGCAACACGATCGTGCTGCGGGCCTGGCTCCAGCGATACAGCGTCTCGGCCTCGGTTTCGAGCCCTTGAAAACGCTTGAATACCAGCGAGTTGAGCTCACCTACGCGCTGGGCGACCGAAGGTGCCGCGCGATACGCGATCAGGAGCACAACCAGGGTGATAAAGACAACCAGCGTTGCCGCTGCTAAACGCATCTTCAAGGTATAACCCGAAATCAGGGATCGCGACGGGGCGGGTATGTCCGCCACGGTGCGCGCGGCATTGTACCATGCCGGGACGTCGCACACCCCCGCAACCCGGTATTATTGTGCGGCAACTCAGAGAACCGAGGGGACGACGGTAGATGGCTCTTGCGCGACTATTTCGCTCCGAACGCACCGATTCTGGATCGCCATGGCGCGAACACGCGGCTGCACTGCTGTTTTTCACGCTGCTCAGCCTGCTGATCACCTGGCCGACGATCGCCCACTTTACGACCGGCATCACCAGCGACAACAACGACGCGCGTCATGAGCTGTGGCTGCTGTGGCATACCAGAGAGGCGCTGCTGGGCCGGCAGCCGCTGTTCGAAGCGCCGTTCGTGTTTTACCCGCGTGGAGCAACGCTGCTGACGCATTCGACCGGCCCGGTCACCGGTTTGCTTGCCCTGCCGTTCTGGCCGCTAGGTCCCGAAGCTGCCTACAACGCGACCCTGCTGATCTCGCTCGTTCTCAGCGGCTATGCGATGTACCTACTGGCGCGCGGCCTCGAGCTGCCGCCGGGAGTCGCGCTGTTTGCCGGCACGATGGTGCTGGTCGCTCCGATGACTATTGCGGGGCTCAATCAGCACCTTACCAAGGTGTTTGTCGCCGGTATGCCGCTGGTGCTGCTGGCGCTGCTGCGCGTGCTCGACCCGCGCCGCAGCCGGTGGTGGGCGCTCGGCTTTGGAGCTGCGCTGCTGTTTGTGCTGCTGCACAACGGGTACCAGTTTGTGTATATCTCGCTTGCCGTTGTGTATTGGACGCTTGCGAGCATCGTGATTGCACCGCGTGGGCAGCGCCTCAGCGTATTGGGCAGAGGTATCCTGGCTGCCGCTTGCGCGCTGCTGCTGGTCGGCCCGCTGCTGTTCTTCACGCTGCGAGCGGCAAGCAGCGCCGACCTCAACGTCGACGTACGCCGGGATGCCTTCGATCGCCCCGACCTGGTTCAGTTTCTTGTGCCCGACCGGCTCAGCCTGCTGGGCGGCGATTGGACCCGCCGGCTGCTCGAGCCGATCAGTGATAGCGTAACCCTGGACGTCGAAACCGCCGTGTCGCTGCCGTGGATCGGGCTGCTGCTATGCGTGCCGGTTGTGCTGCGCGGCTCCAGAATGGCCAGATGCTGGCTGCTGTTCGCGCTGCTGTGCGTCGTTTTTGCGCTGGGTCCGAGCCTGCAGGTGTATGGTCGCAGCACATGGACGGCGGCCGAGCGGACGGTGTGGCTGCCGTATGCCGTGCTGGCGCGCTTGCCGGGCCTGGAATTCATGCGCACTCCGGGGCGCTTCATGCAGATCGGCGCGATCGGCTTCGGCATCGCGGCCGGCTACGGGCTGCTGTTGTTGATCCGGCGCCTGCCGCGGTATCGCTACGCGTTGATCGGTGGGTCGATCGCGCTGCTGCTGCTGCAGAACTGGCCGCGCCCATTTGACTCCGAGCAGCTGCGACCGGTACCCCGCTTCTACCGGCAGATCGCCGGCGACCCCGAGATGTACGGCGTGTTCGACCTGCCGCTCAAATTCGCCGGCGGCTTCGGCTACGGCTTATCGTACATTACTCACTCAGCCTACTACCAGCTGTATCAGATGACGCACCGCAAAGGTATTCATGGCGCTTATCTTTCACGAACATATCTGACGCATCCTGTATTCGGCGACTTGATGAGCTACCAGTACCCGGATCTGCTGATCAACGGCGTACCGGCTCCGCTGGTCAACTTCGAGCCCACCCTGGCGCGCGACGGCTACCGCTACGTGGTGCTGCATCACGACGAGCCGGATACCGACGGCGCAATAACGGCACGCGAGCTTGTCGAAACGGTGTTCGGCGACGACGCGCCGGTCGAACAGGACGAACTGGTTACCGTGTACCGCGTGGCGCCCGATCCCAACACCGTCGAGGCCCGCCTCGAGAGCGGCTGGCTGCCGGCCGAGGACGGATGGCATTGGACGACCTCGCCGGCAACGATTTCGGTTACATCGCCCTGCCGCCAGCCCGCGACGCTCGAGATCGTCCCATTTGCCATCCACAGCCCGGAGGGAGCCAGCGGGCTTGGCGCAACCGGTACCCTCGAGGTGCAGAGCGGCGACGGCGCGCCGCAGGCTGTGCCGATCACGGTCGAACAGGCGGCGTCGGTTCCACTCACACTCGACGAGGGCACGCAGACGATCACGCTCAACCTCCAGGCCGGCAATTACCAGCCGTCGCAGTACGGAGCAGCGGATGAGCGGAACTTGAGCTTTGCCGTGCGCACGATCGACCTGCGCACCGCCAACGAGTGCCCATAACACCGAACAATTGATCCGGCGCGGCATTATTGATTGTAGTGGCCGGGCTCGCCCCGGCCCGGTTCGCGATATTAGTCCAGGCTTTGTTACGCCGGTCGTTGCATATTGCAGTCGCCTAGCAAACCGTAACGCGGCGGACCGCCGGCACGTTGATATGAGTGTGGATAAGGAACGCTATGATCGCTCTTGCTGTTGCCGATTGGCCACTCAGCCGGCGCCTGCTGACTGAAGGCACGATTCAGGTCGATTGGCTCGAAACGCCAGGGTTTCTGGCCGAAAGCGCTGCGGGGCTGTTTCCAGGCCAGCCGCTGCTGCTGCATACCAGCCTGAGCGACGTTTCGCTCAGCCATCCGGACGCGCTGGCGCTCGGCGGGATGCTGGCGGAAACCCGGCGCCTGCTCGATGTGACGCGCGCGCCCTGGTTTAGCGCTCATCTCGGCTTCAGCGCCGCTGATGTCGTGTTCGACGTGTTCAATCGCCCACGATCGGAGCTGCTCGCGCGCGACGTGCTGTTCGCTACGATCTGCCGCAACGCGCGGGAGCTGGCACAGGCTATTGACGTGCCGCTGCTGCTCGAGAATCTCGACTACTGCCCGGGCGGCGCGTATGAGCATGTCTGTGAGCCGGAGTTTATTCGCGGCGTGGTCGAGGAAAGCGGCGCCGGCCTGTTGCTCGACCTGGCGCACGCGCGGGTCAGTGCCGCCGCCCTGGGCATGTCGATCGAGCAGTATCTCGCGGCGCTGCCACTTCACCGGGTGCGCCAGATCCATGTCAGCGGCCCGCGGATGCGCGACGGCGTGCTGGCCGACGCGCACGAGCCGCTGCTGGAAGTAGATTACGAGCTGATGGCGGGAGTGCTCGGCATGCTGCGGCCCGCCGCCGTAACGCTGGAATATTCGCGCGGCGAGCAGGCGCTGCACGAGCAGCTGTCGCGGCTCAGGCAGCTGCTTGCGCGTGCGGATACGCGCGCGTACGCGGGAGGCGGCGTCGACGACTATCGGTTTGGCCTGGCCCCGGCGCTTGCTTCGTAATGTGATGTCGGCCAAAGCAAACCGGAAGTAACCACAAAGACACAAAGGGCACAAAGAATTAATTCTTTGTGTCCTTTGTGGTGAATCCATACAGCGGAACCAACGGCCGCGGCCGAGCGTCTGATCGACCACATAGCATGTCGTCGATGCAAAGGTTCGTTAAGAGCCCAGCCGGAGGGAATATGCTGCAACGTATTCAGATGGTCGCCGCCGTTTGCCTTGCCGTGACACTGCTGATCGGCTGCAACACGGCCGGTCCGCAGATGTCAGGGGTGTGGGAGCCGTGCGCTGCTCCCGGCGTCGAGCCGTTCGTTCGCTTATCGGCCACCGGCGGCATTGCCGGCATGCACGAAACCATTGCCGTGCGCTGCGACGGAACCGTGGAGCATAATGGAGAGGTCTCCACGCGCGACGCGACCCTGGTCTCGTCACTGGTCACCCAACTGCGCGACAGCGGCGTGCTGGAACTGCCGGACGGGATCTATGATTCGGACAGGAAATGCGCCGATTGCTTCAAATACGAGCTTGAGCTCGCCGACGGCACGACGACCCACCGCTGGAGCAGCGTGTACGAGCTACAAATTCCGGAGCAGCTGCGCGCCGCGATCGAAACGGTACGCGCTGTCGACGCCACACGCTAGGTGAGGGATTTTCGATGCTACGAATACACAAGCTGGCCGCCGCTTGCCTTACCCTGACGCTGCTGATCGGCTGCGGTGTCGCGCCTACCGGCACATCCGAGGCCTGGGATCCGTGTTCCGAGCCCGGCGCAGAGCCCTTCGCTCGCCTTTCGAAGTCCGGCGGCATCGCCGGCGTGAACGAGACGGTTGCCGTCTACTGTGATGGAACCATCGAGCGTGACGGGCAGGTCATTACGCGCGACGCCGCCAGGGCTGAGGCGCTGATCACCCAGCTGCGCGACAGCGGCGTGCTCGCGCTGCCGGACGGGACGATTGAGCCGAACGGGCAGTGCAACGATTGCTTTCTATACGAGCTTGAGCTCGCTGGAGAAGGCAAGCCTCGCAGCTGGAGTGCCGAGGAGATCACCGTGCCGGAGGAGCTGGGCACCGCGATCGAAGCGGTAAGCAGCGTTGATGCTACCCGCTGAGCGATTCGGGTAGTGGATGGCTATTTCGCACTCGCCCAGCCCAGCGCGATGCGTCCCCGCTCGGCCTCGACGCTCTGGATCTCCACCTCCACGATATCGCCGACCCGCAGGACAGTGCCTGGCGGCAGCTGGCTGCGGTGTAGCAGGCCGTCCTGCTTGACGCCGATATCCACAAACGCGCCGAAGTCGACCACGTTGCGCACGGTGCCCTGCAGCCGCAGTCCCGGAGTGAGGTCGTCGAGCGAAAGCACGTCGCTGCGCAGGATCGGCGCGGGCAGATCGGCGCGCGGATCGCGGCCGGGCCTGAGCAGCTGCTCCCAGATATCTTCAAGCGTCGGCACGCCGGTGCCAAGCTCGGCGGCGAGCTGATCGAGCGTGTGCTCCACGCGCAGCGCGTCGAGCGCCGTCCGGCGCCCCGGCAGCGGCGTGCGCTCCGCGCTGCCCGCGCGTTTGAGCAGCGCGCGGGCGATAGCATAGCTTTCGGGGTGGATCGCCGAAGCATCCAGCGGCGTATCGCCCTGAACACGCAAGAAGCCGGCCGCCTGCTCGAATGCCTTCGGACCCAGCCCGGCCACCTTGCGCAGCGCAGCCCGATTGGGAAACGGGCCGCTGGCATCACGGTAGGCAACGATGCGCTCGGCCAGCTTAGGCCCGATGCCGGCGACATACGTCAGCAGCGCGGGCGAGGCAGTATTGAGGTCCACCCCGACACGATTGACCACGCTTTCGACGACGCCCGCCAGCGCCGTGGCCAGCTCTTTCTGGTCGACGTCGTGCTGGTACAATCCCACGCCGATCGATTGTGGATCGACTTTTACCAGCTCGGCCAGCGGATCCTGGACCCGCCGCGCGATCGATACCGCTCCACGCATGCTGACGTCCAGCCCCGGCAGCTCGGCACGGGCGAGCGGGCTGGCGCTGTAAACACTGGCCCCGGCCTCATTCACCATCAGGTAGTGCGCTGCCGGATCGCCGCGGATCAGCTCGGCGATGAGCTGCTCGGTTTCGCGTGAAGCGGTGCCGTTACCGATCGCCCACAACGTGATGCCATGCTGCCTTCCAAGGCCAGACAGAACCTTCCGCGCGGCCTCGCGTTGATGCTGGGGTGGATGCGGATAAATCGTCACTGTTTCCAGCAACCGGCCGGTCGCGTCGACCACCGCGACCTTCGAGCCGGTGCGGAAGCCAGGATCGATACCGCCAACGGTATGACCCGCCAGCGGCGGCTGGCTTAGCAGCTGGCGCAAATTGGCCGCGAACACGGCGATAGCGTGCGCGCCGGCCCGCTCGCTCAGCTCGCGGCGCACGTCGCGCTCGATCGCCGGTAATAACAAGCGTTCGGCCGTGTCGGCGATCGCCAGCTGCATGTGCTCGTACAGCGGCGAGCGGCGGTCGGCGCGAAAGGTGCTCGCGATGGCTGCCTGCCAATCGCGCTCCGGCACCGTCACCCGTACGCGCAGCACGCCCTCGGCTTCGCCACGGTTGAGCGCCAGCACCTGGTAGGGCTTGATGCGCTCGACGCGCTGGCCCCACTCGTAGTAGGTCTGGAACACGCCGCGCGGATCGTCGCCTTTTGGCACGCGGTCGGACTGCAGCGCGCCCCACTGGAGCGCGCGCTCGCGGCACTGCCGCCGCACGTCGGCGTGGTCGGCGATGCGCTCGGCGACGATGTCGCGCGCACCGGCCCAGGCATCCTCGGCGGACGGCACCTCGGGGGTAAGAAACGGCCGGGCCAACTCATCCGGCGAGCGGGTATCTCTCGGCTGCGCGGCCAGCACATCGGCCAGCGCTTCCAGCCCGCGCTCGCGCGCGACACTGGCTCGCGTGCGCCGCCTGGCGCGGTAGGGCTGGTACAGATCTTCGAGCTCGGTGCGCGTAGCGGCGCCGAGAAGCCGCTCGCGCAGCTCGGGTGTGAGCTTGCCCTGCTCTTCGATGGCGCCGACGACCGTGGCGCGGCGCTCTTCGAGCGCGCGGAGACGCTCCCGCTCGGCGTCGATCGAGCGCAGCTGCTCTTCGTCCAACCCGCCGGTGCGCTCCTTGCGGTAGCGCGCGATGAACGGGATCGTGTTGCCCGCGTCCAGCAGCTCGACCGTCGCCGCCACGTCGGGCAGGCGCAGCCCAAGCTGCCCGGCGATGCTCGCAGCCAGATCAATCATAGTTCATCGATTGGTGCGGTCGTGGATCAGGTGAGCCTCGATCGCCGGCTCGTCGTCAGGCACCGGGATCGCCGGCGGTGGGAACGTGGAGTCGATCGTCTTTGTCTGCCCGTCGCGGCCGGCCTGCTTGGCTTTGAGCATGATCTCCAGCGCATGGTAGCCGTGCTCGGGCGTGATCAGCTGCGTCGCACCGTTCTGGATCACGTCGACGAAGTGGCGCAGCCCGTCGGTCCACGGCCAATCCGCGTCGGTTTCCCCAAAAATCTGCCACGCTCCGACGTGGTTCTGCCACAGCTCGTACCCGTTGGGGTCCCAATCCTCGCCGGCCATCTGAATCGTGCCCGTGCTGCCGTAGACCTCGATACCCGGCACGCGATATCGCTGCATCGTAAAGCCGGTGGTGACCACCGAAAACACCGCGTTGCCGTGGTCGATCAGCACATGTGCCGTGTCCTCGGACTGCACATCGATCAGCTCGTCGTCGACCACGCGCTGTGGCCGCGCCGTGCCGACCATCGCCGTGACGCGACGGGCCGGGCCGAGCAGCGCCGTCAGGCTGACCACGTTGTACACGCCAAGGTCGAACAGCGGGCCGCCGTCGGGGCCGTAAAACCACTGGCCCCAGCTCGGGCCGTCCCAGCCGTACAGCGCGCGCGCCTGCAGCACCTGCCCGATATCGCCGCGCCGGATGCGCCGCCACATCGTTTGAAACGTCGGGCTGAGCACCACATGGGGGGCAGGAAGCAGCCTGGCCGGGCCGCGCTTCGCCAGATCCACCAGCTCGGCGGCTTCTTCGAGCGTCACGGCCATCGGCTTTTCGACCAGCGCGTGCTTGCCGTTCTCGAGCGCGGCCCTGGAGATCGAGCCGTGGACCGGCATCGACGAGGTCACCAGCACCAGGTCGACGTCGCCGGCTTCGACAACTTCGCGGTAGTCTGTGCTGAAGCGCGCGTCGGGGAAGCGCTCGCGCACCGCCGCCTGGCGGTCGGGCACGATATCGCAGGCGCGCGTTACTTCGATCGCCGCACCATTGGCCAGCATGCGCCGGATCTGGCGTGTGTATGGTCCCAGCATCACCGAGCCGCAGCCGACAATTCCGATTCGAAGTGGTTGTGTAGTCATAGTTCCTCAATGATGAATGATGAACCAACTCTTGCGGGCTTTGTTCATTGCTAATTGCTCATTGCTAATTGACCAGGGCCGCCGCTCCAATAAAGCCGGCGTCCGCGCCGGCGCTCGCGGCGAGCACCGGAACATCGCGGCTCGAATCGGCGTAAACATGCTCCCGCAGAGCGGCCAGCATGCTATCCCAATACAGGCCACCGGCCAGGCCGAGACCGCCACCGACTACCACCGACTGGGGATCGAGCACATTGACCAGCCAGCCCAGACCGACGCCAAGCGCCTCACCGGCGCTGCTCACGATCGCCGTGGCTGCTGTATCGCCCGCCGCCGCCGCCGCCAGCACCTCCTCGCTCCGCTGCAACGTGCCCCCCGTTGCGAGGTTGTAGCGCGCTACCAGCGCCGGGCCGGCGGCAAAATCTTCCAGCACCGGCCGCAGTAAAGCGCCACAAACAGTGCAGGTTGTGGTGATCGGACTGCTGGCCAGCACAAGCGCGTTGCCGCGCGCCCCGCGATAGGGCCGGCCGCCCAGCACCAGGCACGAACTGATGCCGGTACCGACGGTGACGAAGATCCAATCGCCAAACCCGGCGCCGGCTCCGTAACGCGCCTCGGCCAGCGCATGGGCACGTACATCCGCATCGACCGCCGTCGGCGCAAGGCGCGACAACGCTTCGCGCACCGCGACGCCGCGCCATGCGATGGTATGGTCGCTGGTGATGTTTCCCTCGCCGTCGACGAGCTCGCACACGCCGAGGCCGATACCGGCAACGGGCCGCTCGTGGTCGTCGGCTATGCCGATCAGCGCTTGCGCCAGCGCCAGCACGTCGTCGAGTACGGCCGCGCCGCCGCGAGCCGGCAGCGTGGGAATGAGTCGCCGCGACATGCTCGCCCCGCTGTCGAGGTCGACCAGGCCGGCGGCGATCTTGGTGCCGCCGACGTCGATGCCGACGGCAAGGCGCGGCTGACCGCCTGGATTCTGCGCGGGCTGCTGCATCTTAGTTCTCGGGCTGATCGGCGGCTAGATACTGCGGCGCTACGCCGAACACGACCGTCACGGGCTGAGCCCCGATATTGTAGTATTGATGCGGTGTACCCTGTGGCACATAAAAGCCGTCGCCAGGGCTGAGCTCGAACCAGCGCGGGCCGTTGTACTGCGGCCGGCCAGGCTGGGCCGAACTACCTGCATCGCCTAAAGTCGAAGGCCCTTCGGGAACGCGAACGTTGAGCGTGCCGTCAATCACGTACAGGCTCTCATCTCCGCCATGCACATGCACATCGGTCTGTTGCCCGGGCAGCAGCTCGAGCTTGCCGGCCGTCAGATGCTCGGTCGAGACCAGAATGCCGACCAGCGCCGGATGCTCGCGGCCTTCGAGCCGCCACAGCACATCCGCGTCGCGCACAACCCGCAGAGTCGCGGCGTCACGGGCCTCGGGTTGTGCATCGGGCCAGCGCTCCAGCAGCTCGTCCCGCGTGTAGCTCACGGTTTCCAGGTAGCGCTGCTGGCGCGCGTATGTGCCGGAGGCGCCGGTGGACGGCGGCGGCGCGAACAGCTCGAGCACTCGTAGCGGCTCGGTCGAGTGGTTCAGCGCGTGGTGCCAGGTATCGCGGCGAAAAAACGCGGCCTCGCCGGGCAGCGCGCGCTGTACTTCGCCGGTGGCCGGGTTGGCCAGCACCAGGCAGCCGCTCAGCACATAGTACACAACGTCGGCGGCGAAGATGGTGCGGTACGAGTCCGAGTGGCGGAACATGCGCCCCGACTGTAGCCCGAAGACCAGTTGATGGATCCGCTCGCTGGAAACATAGATCCAGTCTGCTACTTCACCCGAGCCGGCATCGCCCCACAAATGGCGCGTCGCCGACGCGTAAGGAATATGGGCCGGGCCGTCGAAGGTCGGGCGCGGCGATGCGGCGTACCCCATGTAAATTGCTCCCCGGCTCGAAACTAGGCCAGCACGGCGCTCAGCCGCGGCACGGGCGCCGCGCCACGACCGCCGTCGCGCTCGCTCACATAGGCGAACTTCCAACGATCACCGCGGTACACCGCCTTGAAGTATTCGATCGGCTGCTCGCGTATGTCAAAGGTCACGCCTTCCAACAAAATCATCGGCATCCCGACCGGGACGCCGAACAGCTCATGCTCGTACACATTGGCGACGGTCGCCTCCAGAGTCTGGCGCGCACCGGCCATCGTCACACCGTAGCGCTGCTCGAGAACACCGTACAGCGATTGCCCGGCCAGGTCCTCGTGCTCGAGACCTGGACAGCGCGCGGCAGGCACAAAGATCGTTTCAAGCAGCAGCGGCATCGCTTCGTCGAGGCGCAGCCGCACGAGCTTGAGCGCCTCGGCGCCGGCGCTGAGCGCAAGGGCGCGCGCGACGGGCGGCGGCGGTTCGGCCAGAGCTTGCTCGAGTACGCGCGATGTGGCCTTGCCTCCGCGCTGCACGATTTCCTCGGTAAAGCCAAGCAGATGGACCGTATCATACGTTAGTTTCGGATCTGCTACAAATGTGCCGCGCCCGTGTTCGGATATCACGGTGCCCTCGCGGATCAGATAGGTAATCGCCTGGCGGGCCGTCATGCGGCTGATCCCGTGGCGCTCGCTCAGCACACGCTCGGGCGGCAGCTGCGCGCCCGGCGCCAGCTCGCCGGCGCGGATCTGCTCACGGATCTGCTCGACCAGCTGATAATATAGCGGAATCGGGCTGCGCCTGTTGAGTGCCATTGCTCGCCGGAAAAAATGTCGTAATGACTAGGGGTCTAGACCACTTGGGTGACTTTAGCAGCGATGATTATGCATGTCAAGCGCCAGTTTCACCCGGCTCAAGGTTTCGATCAACGGCGAAAAGCCAGGCGGCGGGTCGCGCCATCCTTGACGGTCTTGAGCCTCCATGCTATGTTCAGTTTTCGCAAGTGCCTGGGAGACTGTCATGACAACTGTTGCCGAAATAAAGGAAGCGATCACCCAATTATCGCCCGAAGCACAGCATGAATTGCGTGAATGGTATCAACAGTTCGACGCCGAGCTTTGGGATACTCAGCTTGAGGCCGATGCAGATGCAGGGCGGCTCGATGCACTCGCATCCGAAGCATTGCGCGCCTATCACAATGGTGAGACGACTGAGCTGTGAGGCACTTTGCGAGTCCGGGATTTTGGCAACAGTACGAGCAACTGCCCCAAGCTATTCAGCGCCTCGCAGATAAGAATTACGAGCTCCTCAAGCGAAATCCGCGGCACCCATCACTGCACTTCAAGCAGATTGGACGATTCTGGAGCGTGCGTGTTGGCATCGCGTATCGTGCGATTGCCGTTGAAGGGCCGGCCGGACTCATATGGTTCTGGATCGGCACTCACGCCGAATATGATCGACTGATTGGGCGTAGCTAACCTTTGTGGGTGCCACATGGATAACCTCGACACCCGGCGTCACCTGCGCTGGGATCTCAGCTACAACATACGCGATCTGGGCGGCTATGCGACGCATGATGGCCGGCAGCTGCGCTGGCGGGCGCTGGTGCGCGCCGACAATCTGTATCGCCTGACGCCACACGGCAAGGCGGCGCTGTGCGATTACGGCATCCGCACTCTGATCGATCTGCGGCTCGACTATGAGCTGGAGCTGAGCCCAAGCCCGTTTGCCGTACCTCAGAGCACCGCGAGCGGGCCGCGCTATCTTCATCTACCGCTGTACGCCGGAGCGAGCAACAAGGGTATCGCCGCGGTCGAGGCTTATCGATCGCTGCAGGACTACAATCGCCTGGTGCTCGAGCACTATCGCGCCGGTATCGCCGCGGTTATTACCGCTTTCGCCGACGCTCCCGCCGGCGGGGTGCTGGTATCGTGTCACGCCGGCAAGGATCGCACCGGGTTGATCGTCGCGCTGATCCTGGCGCTGGCGGGCGTGCCGTACTCGACTATCGCGGCTGATTATGCGCTCAGCGATACCTATCTACAGCCGCTGTATGCCGAATGGCTGGCCGGCGAGCCGGATGCCGCGCGTCGGGCCCGGCTTGCCGAGGAGCTTACCTCGTCGCCCGAGACAATGCTTGCCGCGCTGGCGCACCTGGAATCGCTCGGCGGTGTCCAGGCGTATCTGCTCGACGCCGGCGTATCGCCCGAGCAGGTGGAGCGGCTGCGCGAACGGCTGCTTACGGCGCCAGCGTCACCTTGATCGAGCGCGCACCGGCCCCTACCAGCTCGATGCCGTGCTGAAAATCGCTCAAAGGCAGGCGGTGGGTGACGATTTGCTCCATCGGCAGCAGGCCTCGCTCCAACATGCTGATCGCCACCGGATAACAATACGGGCTCAGATGGGCGCCGTGTATCGTCAGCTCCTTCAGATCGCCGATGATCGTCCAGTCGACGGTTACCGGTTCGCGCATGACGCTGAACTCAACAAACGTGCCGAGCTTACGGATCATATCCAGGCCCTGCTGCACGGCGCGCGGATGGCCCGTCGCTTCGATGTACACGTCACAGCCGTAGCCCTCGGTCAGGCGCTGCACTTCGTCGACTACGTCGATTGTGGCGGGGTTGAAGGCCAGATCCGCGCCGCATTTGCGCGCAACCGCCAGCCTGGTGTCGTCGAGGTCGAGGGCGATCAGCAGCCGCGGATGCTTGAGCCGCGCCGCCGCGATCATGCCCAACCCCAGCGGGCCGGCTCCGGCGATCACCACCACGTCCTCGAACTGGATCTCGCCGCGCTGCACGGCATGGATCGCGCAGGCCAGCGGCTCGATAAATACCGCGTGCTCAACCGGGATCGCGGGCGGCACCTTGAAGTTGATCGCGTTGCTCGGCAAACGGACGTACTCGGCCATCGCACCGAACGCAGCCTGTCGAAAGCCGTACACATCGCCGTCCCGGCACATCCAGTATTGCCCGCGCCGGCAAAAGCGACAGTTCCAGCACGGAACGATCTGCTCGGACACGGCAAGGTCGCCCGGCGACAACCCATACTTTTCGGCCGCTCCCGGCCCGAGCGCAACCACCTCGCCGACGAATTCGTGGCCCGGCGTCACCGGCGGCTGGCAATAGCCCTGGCGGCTGCCGTCACCCCAGAAAAGCGGTGCGCCGAGATAACACTTGAGATCGCTGGCGCAGATGCCGACCGAATGCACCCGTAGCACAACTTCGCCCGGCCCGGCCGTGGGCACTGGTCGTTCTTCGAGACGATAATCACCCGGTCCGTGGCACATGACCGCCTGCATCGTACGTGGAAGCGCTGAGGTGTCCATGGTTGCCTTTCATCGTTCATCGTTTATCGTTTGATCGATACCGAGCTCGTCCAGCTCGCGGCCGACATAGCTGCGCACCGCGCGTTCGAGCTCGTCGGGGTAGGCAAAGCCGTGGCGCGCGGCGATCGGTGAGCCATACTCGCGCATGATCTCAGCCAGCCGCAGGTGCGCATCGGCGAGAGTTTGCCGGGTGAGCGGGCGGATCGACAGCAGCGCTTCAAGGCGCTGCCGCAATTCGTCGGGAAGGAACGCGTTCAGGCGCTTGATGCCGCCTTCACGCACAATGCCGTTGCCCAGGATAATAAAATCGGTAAGCAGCGAGATTTCGATCGTCAGGCCGGCGACGCTGACGATCAGCTCGTCGCGCCCGATCACCGTAGGCGTCAGCGCTATGCAGCGCCAGAACTCCTGGGCCTGGCCGAGCAACGTCCGGGCGACGGCGGCAGTATCCGCTTGCCTGGCGGCCACGTCGAAATGGATCGCATCCTCGCGCTGAAACAGCACCCGCACATTGCTGCGATCCAGACCGATCGTCGCTCCGGCATGCGGCACCAGATCGACGCGTAAGCCGTCCTCGGTCATCGCATTAACGACGGAGTTATTGAATAGCCAGCCAAACAGCACCAGCGGCCGCAGGCTATTGAGCCATGGTTCGACGCCGGCCTTCCATGCTTCTGCGGCATCGGCGTCGAGCAACACGTGCAGGTCGATGTCGGAGAAGCGATCGGCTTCGCCGCGGCCAAAGCTTCCACCCAGCCAGGCAGCCAGGATGTGCGGGTCGGAGTCCGCCCTGGCGGTGAATAGCTCGAGATAAGCGTCTTGCATCCAGCCCTCCGCTAGCGGCTGCCCCTCGCACGCACAATAAGCCGCGAGCCGGCAGTACTTTGTGCAAGCTATCACAAAGAATGTTCGGGGTCAAGCGTGTCGAAGCCGCGAGCTTTGCATCGTCATTGGTAGCGACACAAATCCTGTTCGCGTTCATTCCCGGATCAACTCCATCGCATCCAGATCGGGTATTGGGTGTACAATCGCCTTGACCAGCGGTTGATTTAGCATTCGGGAGCAGCGCCCTCGCGCGCATCCGCCCATGTCGCCGATGCCGGTCGGCGGCTGCCGGCTTTCCATGCTGTAGGAGGCCCCACATGTCCAAGCAGAAAGGCCGAAGCACCAGGAATAAGGAACAGGCCGAGCCCGACAAGACATCCTCGCAGGTAGCTCTGGAAAACGGCCATCCGGTCGCGGACGGGGAGCTTAAGGCGAAGAAGCTCTCCGGCAAGCTCTATGAGCAGGAGCTGGCCAGGCTGCAGATCGAGCTCGTCAAGCTACAGGAATGGATCAAGCACCAGGGGCTCAAGGTGGTGGTGATCTTCGAGGGCCGCGACGCGGCCGGCAAAGGCGGCGCGATCAAGCGTGTCACGGAAAGCCTCAGTCCGCGCATCTGCCGCGTCGTAGCGCTTGGCACGCCCACCGAGCGCGAGAAAACACATTGGTATTTTCAGCGCTACGTGGCCCAGCTGCCCGCCGGCGGCGAGATGGTGTTGTTCGATCGCAGCTGGTACAACCGCGCCAACGTCGAGCACGTGATGGGCTTTTGCACCGACGAGCAGTACCAGCAATTCCTGCTCGACTGTCCGGTTTTCGAGCGCCTGATCGTCAACTCCGGCGTCCACCTGATCAAGTACTGGTTCTCGGTCAGCGATGCAGAGCAGGAGCGCCGCTTTCAGCAGCGGCTCGACGATCCGACGCGGCGCTGGAAGCTGAGCCCGATGGACCTCGAATCGCGCAGCCGCTGGGTCGATTACTCGCGCGCCAAGGACGCGATGTTCCCGGCCACCAGCATCCCCGAAGCGCCGTGGTGGGTGGTCAATTCGGACGACAAGCGTCGCGCACGCTTGAACTGCATCACCCACCTGCTGAACCAGATCCCGTACCGGGATCTGACGCCGCAGCCGCTCAAGCTGCCGCCGAGGCAGAAGGATACCGGCTATGTGCGGCCGGCGCTGCAGATGCAGACCTTCGTGCCCGAAGTATTTTGAACGATCCGCGACGGCACGTCAGGACAAAACCAGAAAGGCACGATGCTTAGTCCACGTGGAGCGCCGGGAGCGGGCGAAGCGGAGATCTGCCATCGTACGCGGCGCCACACGCCTATTCTCCGCCGGCGAACGCTTGCACCAGGGTGTCCAGCCGATCCTCCGCGTCCTGCGGATCGCCGTTTGTTCCATCGGTAGCCGTATATCCAAAGAACAGCAACGCACCGTTACTGGTATGCACGACGTAGCTCCCGTCACGCGGCGCGGCGGACTGCAACCGTTCCACGGCTGCCTGATGTTCTGCTTGCGAGTGGCGGATCGTTTTACGGCAAATACAGCCGCGATG
Source organism: uncultured bacterium (assembly GCA_963827625.1). Lineage (GTDB taxonomy): Bacteria > Chloroflexota > Chloroflexia > Chloroflexales > Kallotenuaceae > CAWHBS01. The sequence continues at coordinate 42,240 of CAWHBS010000001.1, forward strand.
TCGACGCCGTTGTGGAAGCGCCCGCCAAGCAGGCTGCGCACGGAGAGGATTATTTAGTGGGTCAACGCCGTCAGCGTCGGCTTCACGGCGTCGATCACGCCGGAGTACCACAGGCTGAGCCCCGCGGCGGAAACGGCGGCAACTATGCCCCAGCCCACGAGCGCGAGCAGGCGGGTGCGCATCATTCGGTCCAGCAGCATGCCGAAGCCGATAACAACCAATGGGAGCGCAAAATAGCTGTAGCGCACCTGTAGGCCCGTCGCCACGTCGACAAGCAAAAAAACCAGCGCACTGCCGATCCAGGCAAGCGCCGGCACCCGGCCCGGCCCACGCGTCCAGATCGCCAGCGCAAGCACGCCGGCAAGCGCGCCGGCACGGCCAAGCGGGCGAAACGACGAATTCGAGCGCTTGCCACAGCAACCTGAGTCGGGTGGCCTCGTCCATGCCGGGATTGCCGGTTGCCGGCGTGGCCAGGCTTTGCACCTGCGCGACGAGCTGATCGACATACAGCAGGGCGACGGCGACGGCCGCGGCGGCCGCCAGCACGCCGGCCCAGCCCGCCGCGTAGCGGCGGCGACCCGCAATCGCCGCGACGAAAACCGTACCGGCCAGCCACACGCCGCCCAGCGTGACAGCCCCCGGATGCGCCAGCAGCGCGACGGTGAGCGTCACACCGGCGACCAGCCGAAGGCGCGGCGAAGGCGGCTGCTCATGTGCCGCCATGACGGCGACCGCCACGAGCAGCCATTGGCCCAGCACCTGTGGGCCGAAGCCCCACCACAGCGCCGTGAACTGGATCGGCAAACACGCCACCAGTACGGCCGCGATGAGCGCTGCACGCGTGCTCGCGCCAAGACGACGCGCCAGCAGAACCACCAGAACCACGCCCGCGCCGTCGACGGCTGCGGCCAGCCATTGCAGCGCCAGATCGGCGTCGCCGAGCGCCAGGCCCGGCGGCGAGGCCAGCACATAGTAGGCGCTCGGCACGATCGTGCCGCGGTTGCCGAACTCGGACGGCGTGTCCCACTGCTGCAGTCTCCCGATACGCACGCCGGCCAGCCGCTCGCGGTGGATAATGTGATCGTGCGAGGCGAAGCGCGGGTAGGCAACCCCGACCAGCCGCACAAACACCGAAAGCAGCAGCAGCGCGTAGATCCAGCGGCGCAGCGGTGGTGGGCCAAGCTCGGGCAGGGCGCGGTCGAGCAACGGCACCCCGGCGTGTGCGAAAAGCAACCCGGCCAGCGCCACGCCGGCAGCCCTGAGCAGCCAGCTCGTCGCCAGCAGCGGATCGAGCGCCACGATCCAGAGCGCCAGCGCCAGTAGCAGCACACCGGTGGCCCAAAGCAGCGGCCGGCCTGGACGCAGCCGCCGTACCGCAAGAGTGCCGCATACGATCAGCGTCGTTTGGCTCGCGATCGCCGGCAGCGCCGGCAGCGCGACGCCGTCCCAGCGCGTGATCGAAACCTCATCCAGGCGGACGCCAAGATCGCGTGTATCGCCGCCGACCTGTTGAGCATAGGTGCCGAGCGCCAGGTTGACGCGTGAATCCGGCGACGGCGACGGCGCAAGCAGCATATGATAGGCGCGCGGCTGCTGCGAGCCGAGCACGATGCTCTGCGTGGTATCGTCGAGTGCGAACACGACCGGCTTGGCGTTGTACGGCACGCCGCCAAGCTCGATCAGCAGCTCCGCGCCCGGCAGCTCGATCGGACTCCGGACGGCGACGACGGTAAGCGCGCTCGTCCAGCGGTAGGTGACGCCCTCGCCGTCCTGTTCCGGCTTCCAGGCGTCGCGCACCATCGCCTCGTCGCCGCGTGCGCCGACGTCGACGCTCAGCGTCTCCGGGATAACGCGATTCAACAGCGCCAGATCCAGGGCGGCCACCACAATCGGCAGCGCCAGCCACAGCAGCCAGGCGCGCCGGCGGCGAATGCGCGGCAGCAAGGCGCTCGCGTGCCTGGCTATTTCTCGCATGAGCCGGGCCATTTCAATGAAAACGCTCGAACGGTGCAAGCAACACCATCACAAAGTGCACAACGAATATCATGATTCTTTGTGCCCTATGTGACGTTGTGGTGAGTCCTGCGGGCCGGCGCATCTGGTATACTTCGTGTGTCCGAAATCGTAGTTCACGTCCTTCTCCCAAGCCATCCACCGTAGGATCAGCTCCATCGCCGGCGCAGGGAAGCACGATTGGAGCCAGCTTGATTATCTGGGAACAAACACCCAACGGCTATATTGAGTGCATTGTCGACGACTGCTACGGCGTCGTTGGATTGGCCCATCCGCGCACCGGCTGGACGGCGCGCCTCGCCGGCCCGCGCGGCGCAACCATCGCGCCGACGCTGTTTCACACGGCAGCCGAAGCCAGGTCGTGGGTCGAGCGCCGGATCGAGGAAAGCTGTTCTGAGCTATCCGACCATCCGGCTCCGGAACCTCGAACAAGCAGCGCCGCGGCGCAATCCAACCCGTTCGCGAAGACGGCCGTAGTGTGGGCGAGAGCGCTCGGGTGGGCTGCCCGCCGTGTCGTGGCGAGGCATCAGCACTGGAACGCGCTGTACCTTGACCCGCGCCACTATGGACAGCAACCGCTGTGCCATGCCACGCTGCAGTCCCGGCGCTAAAGCCCGCAGCAGCCCCGGCGCTAAAGCGTCGGGCTGAAGAAACAAAGCCGGCTGAAGCTGGCTGGACACGGTTCCAGCCAGCTTCAGCCGGCTTTGTTTCTTCAGCCCCAGGATTGATCCTGGGGCTAAAAACGCGTAGGATCGAACCGGGCCCATGCATCCGGAATGTATACACAACAAGGGCAACGATGATTTAACCTACGCAACCGGATGTTTTGGAGCTCGAGCGCAAGCTGCTCGTCGGCTTTTGCGCCCGCTACACGGGCGACGCTCACGCCGCCGAGGATCTGGCACAGCAGGCGCTGTTACGGGCCTGGCAGCACGAGCAGCAACTGCGCGATCCACAGGCGCGACGCGGTTGGCTGCTCGGTATCGCGCGTAACCAATGCTTGATGTGGGCCCGCAAGCGCAACCGCGAGCTCAGGCGCTCCGTCGAGTTCGAGCACGCCGGGGGCTGGGAAAGCGATCCGCGTTTCGCGGGCGACCTCGATCTGGAGCTCGAGTTCGAGCGCGACGAGCTGGCCCGGCTGGTTGAGCGCGCTCTGGCTCTGCTGGCGCCGGACGTGCGGGATGTGCTCGTACGGCGCTATGTCGAGCAGCAGCCGCAGGCCGAAGTCGCGGCGCAGCTGCGTACCACCGAAGGCGCGGTCGAGGCACGGCTGCAGCGCGGCAAACACGCGCTCAAACGTGTGCTGACCACTGAGCTCGGCGACGAGGCCGCGGCGCACGGGATCATCGCCGTCGAGGACGTAGGCTGGGAAGAAACGCGCATCTGGTGCCCCAATTGCGCCCGCAGTCGCCTCGAAGGCTGGCTCAGACCCGCCGAAGGCAAGCTGTACATGCGCTGCCCCGAGTGCGTCCAATCGGAGGCCCACTATATCCATGCACACCTCGGCGACGGGTTGCGCGACCTTCGCACGTACCGGCCGGCACTCGGCCGCGTGCTGGACACGATCCACGATCTTTTTCGATTGCGCGGCGGCAGCGGCACGGTGCCATGCCCGGTCTGCGGGCGGTTGCTGCCGCTGCGGCGCGGCGACCCGCCCTGGGTGCCGGTCCAATATCGCAACAACCAGAGCATCTTCGTCTGGTGCGCCCAATGCGAATTCGGCGACAGCGAGACATGGCATTCGCTGACCTGGAGTTTGCCCGAGGCGCGGGCGTTCTGGCGCGAGCATCCACGCATGCGCTTCCTTCCTGAGCGCGAGGTCGAGGTCGCCGGTAGCCCGGCGGTGGTAACCGGTTTCGAGAGCATCACCTGCCCGGCACGGCTCGACGCGGTGATGCTGGTCGACTTGCTCGAGGTCGTGTCGATCAACGGTCGCGCACCGGATCGGCCCGTCGTCCATGGTTGAATCGCCGTCGCGCGGCGGGCGCTTCCGTCTGCGAAGGCCGCGGCTATCTCCCACGCTGGCCGGAATCCTGGCGGTGCTGCGGTTGCTGCCGCGCATCAGCCCGGGCTTGACGGTATTGCTGGCCGCGGTGGTGCTCGCCTCATCGCTGCTGCCGCTCGGCATAACCATCACCGCGGGTTTGCTGGTCGGCTCCGTGCCGCCGGCCGTCGGCGCCGGGCTCGAATCAGCGGCCGGGCAGCGCACGCTGACGCTGCTGGGCATCGCGGCGCTGCTGATCGTGGTCGAGCGGCTGCTGACACCCTTCGGAGCATCGCTGGCGGCGGTCTTCGGCCGGCGGGTCGACCGCTATCTGCAAGAGCAAACCATGCGCGCGGTCAGCCGGCCTACGGGGATCAGCCATCTGGAGGACCCGGCGATCCTGGACCTGATCGACTCCGCGCGCGGCGTCGGACGCGACGGTTTACGGCCGGGCAACGCCGTCGAGGCGCTGGCCAGCCTGATCCCGAGCTGGGCGCAGGCGCTCGGCTCGGCGGCGATCCTGCTGAGCTTTCGCTGGTGGCTCGGCCTGCTCTGGCTGGCGCTGTGGCCGCTGCTGCTGTTCTACCTGCAGCGGGAATACCTGCATGTCGGCGAAGTGCGCTACAGCCAGGCCACGGTGCTACGGCGGGCCGACTACTACCGCGACCTGGCGCTCAAACCGGCGGCGGCCAAGGAAGTGCGCGTCTGGGGCATGGCCGGCTGGCTGACCGAGCGCTACGATTCGGCCTGGCAACGGGCGATGCAGCCGGTATGGCGTACCCGCAAACCGGGGCGAGCGATACTCTGGCTGCCCACTGGCGCGATCGTCGGCATCAACCTGCTGTCCTTTGGCCTGCTGGCGTGGGCCGGAGCGCAGGGCGAGCTCGCGCTCGGAGCCCTGGCGATTTACATCCAGGCCACGCTGGCTGCCGGCGGCCTGCGCGCGTTTGACGACGCCAACATGATCCTCAGCAACGCCGCGGTCGCGGTACCGCGGGTGCTCGACCTGCAGGCGCGTCTGGACGGCGAAGGATCTACGGCCCGGACGCGCGCGAACAAGCGGCTGCCGGATGACGCGCCACGCGATGCAATTCGCTTTGAGAGCGTCGCGTTCAGCTACCCCGGCCAGCAACAGGCAGTGCTCAGCGGGCTGGACCTGGCGATCCCGGCCGGGCGCTCCCTGGCCATCGTCGGCGTGAACGGCGCCGGCAAGACGACGCTGATCAAGTTGCTGTGTCGGCTGTACGAGCCTGCCGCCGGGCGCATCGCCGTCGACGGCGTCGATCTGAGCGAGCTCGATCCCCGGGCCTGGCGCGAGCGGGTAACGGCGATCTTTCAGGATTTTGCGCGCTATCACCTGCCGGCGCGCGACAACATCGCGGTTGGTGGAGCGCACAGAGACCTCCATTCGCTGCGCGCGGCAGCCGGCAAAGCCGGCGCGCTCGAGCTGATCGAGTCGCTGCCGCGTGGCTGGGACACCGTGCTTTCGCGCGAGTATGCGGGCGGCGTCGATCTGTCGGGCGGCCAGTGGCAGCGTATCGCCCTGGCGCGGGCGCTGTACGCCGTCGAGAACGGCGCGCGCGTGCTGATCCTCGACGAGCCGACGGCCAATCTGGACGTGCGGGCCGAGGCCGAGCTGTACGACCGTTTCCTGGATATCACCCACGGTCTGACCACGATCCTGATCTCGCACCGCTTCTCCACCGTCCGTCGCGCCGACCGCATCGTGGTGCTGGACGGCGGCCGGCTGGTCGAATCCGGCACGCACGACGAGCTGATGGCCGCGGGCGGCCGTTACGCGACCATGTTCAGGGTGCAAGCGGAAAGGTTTGAGGGATAGTATGCGCGAGCGGCTGCGCGGATTTCGAGTATTAATGGCCTTCAGCTTTGGAGAAGCTCCGTGGCGTGCGACGCTGTTTCTCATGTCCGGCGCCGTTATGTCGCTGATCTCGCCGGCGGCGGCCTACGGCTCAAAGTTACTGGTCGACGCGGCAGTTGCCCAGAATTTGCAGGGCGCGCTGCTTGCCGCCGCGCTGCTGGCACTCACGCTCGGCATCGGCCTGATCAACGGCCTGTACTATATCGACCTTTTGTTCAGCGTGGTTGAGCTGGCCGGCGCGGCGGTGGACCGGCGCTTGATCGGCTTGATGGCCGAAACACCCGGCACCGAGCACCACGAGCTGCCCGAATATCTCGACCGCCTCGACCTGCTGCGGCAGCACGGCGGGATGCTCGGCTGGATGACTAACGCCACCGCCGGGATTGTGCGCGTCGTGGTGCAGCTGGTCGCCAGCGGCATTTTGCTGGCGCAAATAAGCCCCGCTCTGCTGCTGTTGCCGCTGTTCGGCCTGGTATCGTTTGCGGCCGGCCGGCGAGCACAGCAGCTCCACCGGCGGGCCGAAGAAGCAACCGCCGAAGCCGAGCGGCTGCGCCGGCATTTGTTCGACACCGCCACCGACGCGGCGTCCGGCAAAGAGGTGCGTATCTTCGACCTCGATGGCGAGCTGCTCGAGCGCCACCACGCCGCGGCGGACAGCGTGATATGGCCACGCGACCGGGCGGACTGGCAGAGCGCCGGGCTGCGCGCCGTCGACGCATTCGTATCGGGTGCGGCCTACGCCGGCGCGATCGGGCTGGTACTGCTGCTGGCGGTGCAGGGGCAGGCGACACCGGGCGATGTAGTGCTGGCGGTCGGGCTGGCGGCCGGCATGAATTCGATTGTCGCTACCGCCGTCGGCTATGGCACGCACTTTCTGCGCGTCCTGTGGGTCGCCGAGCGCTTCTTATGGCTGGAGGACTATGCGCGCGAAGCCGGCGGCAACACCGGCGAGCCTGTTCCCGTTCCCGAGCGACTGGCCGGCGGCATAGTAATACGCGACCTGCGCTTCGGCTACCCCGGCATCGAGCGGCCGGTACTGGACGGCGTGACGCTCGAGCTGCCCGCCGGCGCCGTCGTCGCGCTGGTCGGCGAAAACGGCGCGGGAAAAACAACGCTGGCCAAGCTGCTGTGCCGGTTTTACGAGCCGAGCGGCGGCGCGATCCGCGTCGACGGCCGCGACCTGCTGCGCTTCGACGTCGAAGCCTGGCGCGAGCGCGTCGCGGCGGCATTCCAGGATTTCGCGCGCTTTGAGCTGCTGGCACGAGAAACGGTCGGGGTGGGCGATCTGCCGCGTCTGGACGATGGAGCAGCCGTCGGCGTTGCGATCGAGCGGGCCGGCGCGGCCGAGCTACCGGCACGGCTGCCGCGCGGGCTCGACACACAGCTCGGCATCGAGTGGCCGGATGGCGTCGAGCTTTCGGGCGGCCAATGGCAAAAGCTGGCGCTGGGCCGGGCGATGATGCGCGAGCAGCCGCTGCTGCTGGTGCTCGACGAGCCGACCGCCAGCCTGGATGCCCAGGCCGAGCACGACCTGTTCGAGCGCTACGCCCAGGCCGCCCGCCGCGCGGCCGGCGATACCGGCACGATCACGCTGCTTGTCTCGCACCGCTTCTCCACCGTGCGCATGGCCGACCTGATCGTGGTGCTGGAGGACGGCCGCATCCGCGAAACCGGCAGCCACGCCGAGCTGATGGCGCGCGACGGCGTGTATGCCGAGCTGTATGAGCTGCAGGCGCGGGCATATCGCTGAGCCGCTGCCGAGCAGAAACGAACCAGCACATCGTTCGTTCTAACTAGAGCACGGGCCGGATAGGGAACACCACACAGACACGAAGGACACAAAGGGTCTTAATTCTTTGTGTCCTTCGTGTCTGTGTGGTGATTTCGGCCGGTTAACCCTGGCGAGAGCTGCAATAGTCAGATCGCTTACCTCGTCCCAACGATGTGCCGCCGCGGTGCATGCTGTAGGCTGGCCTTGAGGTCGAATGAGCAACGCGTTCATCACAGCTCTCCGACCGTACACACGGAAGGAACACGGACATGGAACACAATAGCAGTATCGACCAGGTGTGCATAGGGATGCGAGCGATGTCTGCTGATGGCTACGTGCTCGGGACCGTCAGCCGGCTGATCGTTGACGATGGCTACACATTTGTGGAGGTTGCGCCGATCACCAGTGTGTGGACGCGCTGGCTTTTCTCCAAGAAGCTGTGCCTGCCGATGACCGCCGTAGCCGAGGTGCTCGGCAATCATGTTGTGCTGACGATGGATGCCAGGGCAGCCAGGGCCTACACCGCGCAGCCCGACCGGCGTGCTCGTGCGGAACGGCGCGGCGGTGGCTGGTCGTTCGGCAAAAATGGTCTGGGCGGGTGGGACGGCGGCGGTGGCTGGGACGGCGGTGGTTGCGGATGGGGTGATGGCGGCTTCGGCGGCGACGGCGGGTGCGGCGGCGGAACCTGATTAATCACGCTCGACGGAGCACCGTTTGGCGGCTATAATCGCAGAGCGGCCGACGAACTTGCCGAATCCCGCCGAATCCGCAGCAACCCGCGGCGCCGGAGCAGCACCACAACCCGGCCAGCCTCTACCTGAATGTCGTCGCCGCGCTTTCGGTACGCTATACGCGAGCCTGCGTGGGAGGCGCAACGTATGCCGACCAGACACCGTACATCATCCACCGCGCTGGAGCAGCAGGTCGAACGATTGACGCGTGACCTCGACGAGGCGCGCCACCAGCAACGCGCAACGGTTGAGGTGCTGCAGGCGATCAGCCATTCCACGTTCGACATCGGGCCGGTGTTCGAAACAGTCGTCAAACACGCCATGGCTCTTTGCGACGCGGACGTCGGGTCAACTTGTTTACGTTCGACGGCGAGACGTATCGCCTCGCGGTCGCATTCGGCGGCTCCGACAAACATCGGGCGATTGCTGGCCCGAAAGCCGGATCCGCCCGGGACGCGGCACGCTGGTCGGCAAAGTCGGCCTTGAGCGGCGCACCGTACAAATCGTCGACGTCCTGCAGGACCCGGATTACTCGTGGAAAGAATTGCAGCAATTGGATGAATTGGGTACGCTGCTCGGCGTGTCCCGATGCTCAGGCACGGCGAGCCGATCGGGGTGATCGTGCTGGTCCGTCACGACGTACATCCGTTTACCGAGCGGCAGATCGAGCTGGTGACCACGTTCGCAGCGCACGGTGTGATCGCCGTCAACAACGTCCATCTGTTTCACGAGCTGCAAAATCGCACGCAAGAGCTGGCCGGCTCGGTCGTGGAGCTCAAGGCGCTGCGCGAGGTCGGTCAGGCCGTCAGCTCGACGCTCGAAGTCCGGCAGGTGCTGACGACCATCGTGACGTACGCGACACAGGTCTCCGAGACCGACGCCGGGTCGATCTATGAGTTCGACGAGGACGCCGAAGAGTTCAGGCTGCGGGCGGCGCATGGACTCGATCAAGCGGTGGTCGACACAATCCTGCGCGCGCGGCTACACCTGCACGAGACGCTGGTCGGCCGCGCGGCACTGCAGCGAGCGCCACTCGAAGTGCCGGACTTGTTGGATGGTCCGAACGATCCGCTCACAACGGTCATGCTCAAGGCAGGCTATCGGGCGGCGCTGGCCGTGCCGATCCTGCACGAGGACCGCATCATCGGCGGGCTGGTCGTACGGCGCAAGTCGCCCGGCCCATTCCGCGCCGATACGGTGCGCCTGTTGCAGACGTTTGCAACCCAATCCGCGCTGGCGATCCAGAACGCGCGGCTGTATCAGGAGATCGAAGCGAAAAATCGCCAGCTGCAGATCGCGAGCCGCCATAAATCCGAGTTTCTGGCCAATATGTCGCACGAGCTGCGCACACCGCTCAACGCGATCATCGGGTTTTCGGAGGTGCTGATCGACCGGATCTTCGGCGACCTTAACGCCAAGCAGACCGACTATCTGCAGGATATCCTTGATTCGGGCCGCGAGCTGCTTGCCCTGATCAACGAGATCCTGGATCTGGCCAAGGTCGAGGCCGGGCGGATGGAGCTCGAGCTCAGCGTGTTCTCGCTGCCCGATACACTGGAACATGGTCTGACTCTGGTGCGCGAGCAGGCCAGCCGCCACACGATCAGCCTCAGCCTTGAGGTCGCGCCCGAGATCGAGCTGGTCGAGGCCGACGAGCTCAAGATTAAGCGTGTGATCGTCAACCTCGTGTCCAACGCCGTGAAATTTACGCCGGACGGCGGCAGCGTCGACGTCGTGGCACGACGTGCCGGGGAAGATATACATATCGCGGTGCGAGATACCGGGCCGGGCATCAGCCCTGAAGATCAGGAGCGCATCTTCGAGGAATTCCAGCAGGTGGGCCAGAGCTCGCTCCAGCAGCACGAAGGGACCGGCCTGGGGTTGGCGCTGGCGAAGCGGCTGGTGGAGCTGCACGGCGGGCGGATCTGGGTCGAGAGCGCCCCCGGAGCGGGGAGCACGTTTAGCTTCGCCCTGCCCCAGCGACAACCTATCGTTCCGGCGCTTGCGCCGGCCGCGAGCAGGACTGGTGAGGCCGTGACAACAAGCGGGCACGGTCCGGTCATTTTGCTGGTCGAGGACAACGCCCATTCGATCGAGCTGCTGACGTTGTACCTTGGTGGCGCCGGATTTCAGGTTGCGGTTGCGCGGGACGGTGAAGATGGGCTGGCGCAGGTCGCCCGGCTACGTCCCGCCGCGATCCTGCTCGACATTTTGCTGCCCCGCCTGGACGGCTGGGAATTTCTCAATCGTGTCAAGGCGGATGCGGCGCTGGCCGATATTCCGGTGATCATCGTCTCGATGGTCGACGAGCCGGGTAAGGGCTACGCGCTGGGAGCCGCGAAATATCTCACCAAGCCGGTGAGCCGCGATGAGCTGCTCGCGACCCTGCGGCGTGTCACAGCGGCGTCACATCCGGACGGGACTCCGCGGCGGGTGCTGGCTATCGACGACGATCCGCTGGCGATCGAGCTGATCGAAGCCGTACTCGAGCCGGAAGGGTATACCGTGATCAAGGCGACCAGCGGCGAAGCGGGTGTCGCCCTGGCCCAGGACGAGCAGCCGTCGGTGGTGATCCTGGATCTGCTGATGCCGGGGTTGGACGGTTTCGCCGTGGTGGATCGGCTGCGTGCCGCCTCGAACACGGCAAACACACCGATCGTGATCCTCACTTCGAAAAGCTTGAGCGCCGAGGAGCAGGAGCGCTTGAAGGGACGGATTGCGTATCTGGCACGCAAGGCCGAGTTCAGCCGGGCCGCATTTGTCGAGCTGGTACGACGGCTCTGCCAGGCCGACGACTCGCCTGCTTCGAGTGAGGATAGCAATGGCCGCTGAGCTGATATTGATCGTCGAAGACAACGAGCGTAACCTGAAACTGGTGCGCGACCTGCTCGACCATGCCGGATACCCCACGCTCGAAGCCCGTAATGCCGAGGACGGTCTGGCGTTGGCCAAAACCCGGCGCCCGGATCTGATCCTTATGGATATCCAGCTGCCCGGCCTGGACGGCGTTGCGGCGCTTGGCCGGCTCAGATCGGATGTAGATACCGCCGGCATTCCCACCATCGCGTTGACGGCCTTTGCGATGAAGGATGACCGCACGCGTTTTCTCGACGCCGGCTTCGACGGCTATCTGGTGAAACCGATCAACGTCCGCGAGTTCGCGCAGCAGGTGCGCCGATTTCTCGAGACGAGCCATGGGTGAGCAGCCAACCATCCTGGTGGTCGACGATCTGCCCGGCAACATCAAACTCCTCGATGCCGTGCTCGCGCCACACGGCTACCGGGTGATCACGGCCGGATCCGGACAGGAGGCGCTGATCAAGGTCCACGCCGAGCTTCCCGATCTGGTGCTGCTCGATCTGCTCATGCCCGGCCTGGACGGCCACGGCGTTTGCCGCAAGCTGCGCGACGATCCGGCCACACGCGCATTGCCGGTGATCATGATCACGGCCAGCAGCGACGCGGATAAAGTACGCGCGCTCGAGTTGGGTGCCGACGATTTCGTGGCCAAGCCGTTCAACCAGGCCGAGCTGCTGGCCAGGGTCCGCTCGCTGCTGCGGATCAAGGCCTACCAGGACACGGTCGAGCAGCAGGCCGCGCAGCTGGCAGCCTGGAACCGGACACTCGAGGCGCGTGTGCAGCAGCAGGTCGCGGAGCTGGAGCGCCTCAATCGCCTGCGCCGGTTTCTGGCGCCGCAGCTGGCCGAGCTGATCGCCGGCGACGAGCAGCTGCTCCTTAGCCACCGGGCCGAGATCACCACGCTGTGTTGTGTTCTGCGCGGGTTCGCCGCGTTTGCCGAGACGGTCGAGCCCGAAGAGGTCATGGCACTCCTGCGCGACTACCATCAGGCGATCGGCCCGCTGGCCGTCGATTTCGAGGCCACGCTTGACCGCTTTGCCGGCGACGCGCTGCTGGTATTTTTCAACGACCCGCTGCCGTGCCCCAATCCGCCGTGGCAGGCGGTACAGCTGGCCGTCGCGATCCGCGAGCGCGTCGCCGAGCTGGCGCGCAGCTGGCACAAGCGCGGCCATGAGCTCGATGTGGGCATCGCCGTCGCGCAGGGCTATGCAACCCTCGGCAAGCTCGGCTTCGAGGGCCGCTTCGACTACGGCGCGATCGGCCCGGTGACCAACCTGGCGACGCGTTTGTGCGACGAATTACAGCCGGGCCAGATCCTGCTTACCCGCCGGGTCTACGCGGCGGTCGAGCTACTGGTGGAGGTAGAGCCGGCGGTGGAGCTCAGCCTCCGGGACGTGCCCCGGCCGGAGGTCGTATATAATGTCGTGCAACTGAGGCCACGTAGCACGCCGGCTGAGAACACTGCCGCGGATCGCCCCGGCCAATATCCGGACGGTCTCACCGGGCGCGAGGTGGAGGTGCTGCGGCTCGTGGCGCAGGGCCTGACCAACGCCGAAGTTGCCGACCGGCTGATCCTCAGCCCACTGACGATCAACGCCCATCTGCGCTCGGTTTACAGCAAGCTCGGCGTCGGCACCCGCGCCGCGGCGACGCGCTACGCTGTCGAGCGTGGCCTGCTTTCGAGCGATGACTGAATGGTGCCGGCGCGCGTCGGCGGCGGCGATCGGAATAGGCGTCCTATGTGTCTCTACGGTGCAGCTTTTTCGACCTTCGCCCTATGTCGCGCTGCGTGGCTTGTGCCACGACGACGATGTATCGAGGATCTCGAAGCCGAGGCCGAGGTACAGCGGCTGCGCGGGCCAGTTGTCGCCGCCTGTCGTGAGCCAGCAGCCGCGGCAGCCGGCTTCCCACATCCGCCGCAGCGTCCAGTTCATCAGGGCGCGGCCCAGGCCGCGCCGCCGCTGCGCTTCTTCGACATGCAGCCAGTCGACGTAGCCCCAGGCGCCGGCATCCGGGTGATCGGAATACTTCGATAGCCGCATCCAAAGGCAGATGCCGGCCTCCTGCTCGCCGGCCATCGCGCGAACGGAAATATAGTTTGGTCCACCGCCGTCGACCATTGAAATGCCGGATGGAACAGCGATCGGCTCAGGCGCGAAGTGCGGCGCGACACACTCCAGATGTAGCTCGCGGTAGGTTGGCGCGAAGCCGTGGCGGGCCAGCACCCGCGCAACCGGCCGCAGTTGGTCGGAGAGGCCGTCCCAGCCGGCGTTGTAGGCCGGCAGTGGGCAGTGGCCATGCTCTGCCGGAAACGCTACGATTTGTTTGGCACCATCGGCCCGGCCCAGGCACGCTTCCAGCAGCCGGGCCACGACGCCTTCCTCAGCCGCGAACAGCCCGGTGATCTCCAGCTTGGGCGTGCCGTCGCCGTCAGGTGCGACCGGCCGGAGCGACGCGACACCGCTCACGGCGCCTTGATCTTCAGCAACCAGCAGCACGGCGCCGGCCTGTTCGGCGCGGGCGAGTGCAGCGCCGGTGTATTCAAGGCTGGGGATGAACCTGCTATGCGGCACGCCGGCCGTCGTGCGGCGATATACCTCGTACAGGCCGGGCAGGTGTGCGGAGCGGTAGGGAACGATCTGCATGCAGAGTTCCTTTTCGTTCGAAAGCATGCTACACTCGCTCGCTCATCATACACCAGGGTTGCCGTTTCATGACGACGCGATTGTCGCGCCGGCTTGTGCCGCTCACCGGCCTGCTTGCCGTGTTGCTCGTCGGCGGGTGCGCCGCTCCTGCCGTTTCCCAATCACCGCTTCCGACGGCCGCAGCAAGCGTGACGCAGCCGGCAGCCACCACGGCGCCCGCGGTGGCCGCCACTCCGAGCCCCGACCCGAATGCGCGCGGCGCCAGCGTGCCATGGATCGAGTATGAGGCGGAAGCCGGCAGCACCAACGGCGAAGTGATCGCGGCCAGCCGGACGTTTGGCGAGGTCGCGGCTGAGTCGTCGGGCCGCCGGAGCGTTAAGCTCAGCACAACCGGACAATATGTCGAGGTTGTCGCCACCGAGGCCGCCAACTCGATCGTGCTGCGCTATGTGATCCCGGATGCGCCGCGCGGCGGCGGGATCTCTGCCACGCTGAGCCTGTATGTCGACGACGTTTTTGAGCGAAAGCTCGAGCTGACCTCGAAGTATTCCTGGTCGTATGGCGGGGAGCAGCAGACGCTCAACGATCCGGCCGCCGGCGGCGCTCACCATTTCTTCGACGAAGCCAGGGCGCTGATCGATGCGATTCCGGCCGGCGCGCGGGTGAAGCTGCAGCGGGATAGCGACGATAGCGCCGAGTACTATGTAGTGGATCTGATCGATCTGGAGCAGGTAGCGCCGCCCCTTGTCATGCCCGACGAGTACATTTCGATCGCCGACTGCGGCGCCACGCCCGACGACGGCAGCGACGACGGCAAAGCGCTGCGCGACTGTATCGCCCGCGCAAAAGCGCAGGACCGTGGCGTATGGATCCCGCCAGGCATGTATGAAAGCGCTACCCGGCCCGAGAGCGACCTGGGCATCGCGGTGTCCGAGGTGACGATCCAGGGGGCGGGCATGTGGCACTCGACCGTACACGGTCCGTTTGCGCGCTTCCACTGCACCGGCAATAACTGTGGCTTTCGCGATTTCGCCGTACTGGGTGAGACGACCCAGCGCGACGACAAGGTACCCGAAAACGGATTCAATGGCGGCGCCGGCAGCGGGTCGCGCATGGAAAACGTGTGGGTCGAGCATACCAAAGTCGGCTGGTGGGTCGGCGCCGGCAGCTCCAACGTGACCGACGGCCTGGTAATCAGCGGCAGTCGCTTTCGCAACCTGTTCGCCGATGGCGTGAATCTGTGCAACGGCAGCAGCAACGCGGTAGTCGAGCAGTCGCACTTCCGCAACACGGGCGACGATGCGCTTGCCTCGTGGGCGCCATCCTTTGACGGCGGGGTCAATACCAACAATACCTTCCGCTACAATACGGTGCAGAGTCCCTGGCGCGCCAACTGTTTTGCAGTTTACGGCGGCAAAGACAACCGGGTAGAAAATAACCTGTGCGCTGATGTGGTTACCTATCCCGGCATCCTGATCGCGCAGCAGTTTCAGGCATGGCCGTTTGAAGGCACCACCACTGTGCAGCGCAACTCGCTGATCCGGGCCGGCGGGCGGATGTGGAACGAGGAGCACGGCGCACTTAAGCTGCATGCCAAAGAGGGCACCATGAGCGGGATCGTGGTCCGGGATATCTTGATCGATAGCCCGACGTACTCGGGTGTTCAGATCGAGGGTCCGCTCAAGCTGGACGCGGCGAGCTTTGAAAACATCACCATTCTCAACGCCGGCACCGACGCGATCTCGATCACGTATAACGCGAACGGCAGCGCGCTGTTCAGCGCGGTTGAGGTGACCGATCCCGCGGAGGATGGGCTGCGCAACCGGCCGGGCGACCGCTTCATCATCACTCGTGAAGCCGATAACAACGGCTGGTAACTGATTACGGCGCCTGCTCGGCGGGTTGTAGCGCATCGCAAGCACAAAATGGCTGCTCGTTATGCTACTGTCGTTTGACCGGCAAACCGACCTGGTCGGAGTGAGGAACTCCCATGCATCTGGCACGATCGATCACCCTATTGTGCTGCGGCCTGCTGGTACTCCTCGGGTTGAGCCTGCCTGCCCAGGCGCGTCCCGAGCCTCTCGCCGCCACCGCCGCGCCATCACCCGGCGCCCTGCCCGGCGACGCTGAGCTGCTCGGCCGCCTCCAGCGCGCCTCCAGCGGCTCCCTCCGCCTCGCGCGCCATGCCCACACCGGCCGCCTCCGCTTCCTCGGCGCCGCCCCCGACCGCCCGATCGCCCAGCCTAAACACCTCGCCGCTTCCGCCACGCCCGAGCACGCCGCCCGGGCCTTTCTCGATGCCTTCGGCCCGCTCTTCGGTACCGCTGCCCAGGCTACCGATCTTGCTCTCCTCTCCAGCCAACTCGCCGCGCCTGGCCAGAGCGTGGTGCGCTTTCAGCAGCGCTACCAGGGCGTGCCGATCCTCGGCGCCGAGCTGCTGATCCACACCGGTCCCGCCAACAGCGTCACCTCGGTCTCCGGCGAGCTGCTGCCCGTGTCCGACCTCGACATCCAGCCGCGCGTGTCCGCCGCCACCGCCCGTCAGCACGCGATCGCCGGCGTGGCGAAAAGCTACCAGATCACCGCCGCCCAGCTTATCGCCGCCGCCCCCGCGCTGTGGATCTACGACGAGCGCATCCTGGGCGGCCGCGGGCTGGAGCGACCGGCGCTGGTGTGGCGCACCGAGGTCACCTCCGCCGTCGACCCGCTGCTGCGCGAGCTGGTGCTGGTCGACGCCCAGCTGGGCAACGTCGCGCTGGCGTTCAGCCAGGTGCATCGCGCGCGCGAGCGGCGGATCTGCGATATGGGCGGCGTCCGCGACACCAACGCGACCCCCAACGACAACTGCGACGGTACGCCGCCAGCTGAGTATCGTACGTAGCGAAGGCCAACCCGCGTCCCCCGTCGCCGACGTCAACCAGGCCTACGACTACTCCGGCGACACGTATGATTTCTTCTTCACCCGCTTCGGCCGCGACAGCCTCGACGGCGCCGCCCTGCCCTTGCGCTCGATCGTGCGCTACTGCCCGCAAGTCGGTTCCTGTCCCTATATCAACGCTTCCTGGAACGGCGAGGTGATGTACTACGGCACGGGCTTTACCTCGGGCGACGACGTGGTGGGGCACGAGCTGGCCCACGGCGTAACCGAGTTTACGTCGCGTCTGTTTTATTACTACCAGTCGGGCGCGATCAACGAGTCGTTGTCGGATGTGTTCGGCGAGCTGGTCGACCTGACCAACGGCCGCGGCACCGACACGCCGGCCGTGCGCTGGCAGCTCGGCGAAGACCTGCCCGCCAGCATCGGCGTGATCCGCGATATGGAGAATCCCCCTCTCTTCGACAACCCGGACCGTATGACCAGCCTGGACTACTACGGCGGCGAGGATGACGGCGGCGGCGTGCATATCAACAGCGGGGTGAACAACAAAGCCGCGTTTTTGCTCACCGACGGCGGCACGTTCAACGGCCAGACGGTGCAGGCGTTGGGCATCGACAAGGTCGCGCGGCTGTACTACATGGTGGAGACGACGCTGTTGACCTCGGCGGCCGACTATCAGGACCTCGCCAGCGCACTGCAGCAAGCCTGCCAGACGTTGATCGCGGCGGGCGTGACGACCGCGGCGGACTGCGTGCAGGTGACGGCGGCGGTGAACGCGACGGAGATGACGATCGAGCCGCCGGCGGCGGCGGCACCCGAAGCGCCGGTGTGCCCGGCCGGCCAGGTCAGCACTCCGTTCTGGAGCGACGACCTGGAAAATCCGGCCGCGGGCCGCTGGACAGCACAGAACCTGGTTGGCGGCAATACCTGGTACTATCCGCCCACCGCCAATCCTCTCGACTTCCCCGCGACCTACGCCACCAGCGGCCGCATGAACTTCTGGGGCGACGATACGGATATCGTCTCGGACTCGGCGATGGCGATGACCACGTCTGTCGCACTTCCGGCGGGCGCCTGGCTGCGCTTCAACCACGCCTACGACTTCGAGGACGATTCGCGCGGTGCGTACGACGGCGGCATCGTCGAGTACAGCATCGACAACGGCACCACCTGGGTCGACGCGGGCTCGTTGATCACCGACAACGGCTATAGCGGCACTCTCGAGTCCGGCGCGGGCAACCCGCTGAGCGGCATGCAGGCGTTTGTAAGCGAAAGCCAGGGTTACTACTCGAGCCGCCTCGATCTCCAGTCGCTGGCAGGCCAAAGCGTGCGCTTCCGCTTCCGCATCGGCACCGATGAGGCGGTAGGCGATTACGGCTGGTTCATCGACGACGTGCAGTTCTACACCTGCGCCGCCCCCGTGACGCCCACGCTCACACCCAGCCCGACGCTCACGCCTTACGCTCACACCCAGTCCGACTCTCACACCTACGCTCACACCCAGTCCGACGCTCACGCCTAGCCCGACAACCAGCCCGACTGTCAGTCCAACGACGAACGCGACAACCAGCCCGACAGTAAGCCCGACGATCAGCTCGACGGCAAATCCGACGGTCAGCCCGACGATCAGCTCGACGACCGGCCCGCCAGTTCCGGCGCCAACCGGTAACCTGCGGCGGACCTTTGTGCCGCTTGTAAGCCGGTGAGCACGATCCGCGAAGTCACGCGAAGATTGAGCATAGCTTTATTACCTTCGCGTGACTTCGCGGATCGTTTATACGCCGCTAAACACGCTGAAGCCGCCGTCAACCGGCACGACAACACCGTTGATGAAACTGGAGCCGGGACCGCACAACCAGAGCAGCGTGCTTAAAGATCGCCGGGCTCGCCGAAGCGGCCTGCCGGGGTGTGGTCGATGATCGACTGGCCGCGCGCCGTTCGGCTGCCGTCGGCGTTGATCAGCAGCGCGCGGTTCTGCTCGCCGAGGAAAAAGCCGGGCGCGATCGCGTTGACGCGCAGGCCCGCGCCGTACGCCCGTGCCAGCTCAACCGCCAGCCAGCGGGTGACGTTGTCGACGGCGGCTTTCGCCGCGCCGTAGCCGACCACGCGGGTCAGCACGCGCTGCGCGGCCATCGACGAGATGTTGACGATACTGCCACGCCCGGCCTGCGCCATGGCCTGGCCGAAGACCTGGCTCGGCAGCAGCGTGCCATGCAGATTCAGATCGATAACCTGCGCAAGCGCCGCGGCCGGCAGGTCGAAGAAGCTTGTCCCCGGCTGTGCCGTTGCCGCCGGGATGTTGCCGCCGGCGGCATTGACCAGAATGTCGAGCCGCTCCCAGCGCTGGAGCAGCGCTTCACGAGCCGCCTCCAGCTGGCCATAGTCGAGCACGTCGGCGGGCAGTGCCAGCGCCACGCCGCCCGCGGCCTCGATCGCTTGCGCCACGGCTTCGGCCTGCTCGCGGCGGCGGCCCAGCACCCCAACCTTCGCGCCGGCCTGTGCCAGCCCATGCGCCATCGCGCCTCCAAGTACGCCGGTGCCGCCGGTCACGATGGCGACTTGCCCTTCCAGGCTAAAAAGGTCGGTTAAAATCGTCATGCACAATGCTCCATTTTTATGAGTGGGTGACCGGATGACGGGCAAGCGATGAACGTTGAACGCCGGACGGAAACGATCCGCGAATTGACACGAATAGGAGCGAATAAACGCGAACACCGGATACCGTAGGGACACGCCGAAGGCACGCCGGCAACCTGCATGGACATGCCGATCTGTCTGCCGGTGGCGTGTCCGCACCTGACGATTGGGATCGCCACATACGGCGGTGCATCATTCATCATTTATCGTTCATCGTTTACCTTCACCGGCCCTCCGCTACGCCCGGAACTCGTAGATCGCCAGAATCGTCGCCACGGCCCGTCGTCCTTCTTCGATAGTGACGATCGGTTCGCGATCATCGCGCACAGCCGCGATGAAATCGGCAAGCTGGTCGCGGTGGGCCAGGGACAGGCTGCCGGGGTCGGCGCCGGCTGAAGGGCCGGCGGCCACGGGAGCGTAGCGGCTGAGCAGCTCCGTAGCCTGATTGCCGGCGCCGCCCGCGCCATACGCACCGCCCGCGGCATCCGCCTGGCCGGCATGGAAGTACACCAGCTGGTCGTTGTCGATGATCGCCGAGCCGCGGTCGCCGTGAATGGTCAGCCGGGTCGTCAGGCCGGGATAGGCCGCGGTAGTGCCTTCCACGATGCCCAGGGCGCCACCGGCGAAGCGCAGGATCGCCACGGCGGTATCTTCAACTTCGATCCGCTCGTGCGCCAGCAGACCTGTG
This sequence comes from uncultured bacterium, assembly GCA_963827625.1. Classification (GTDB taxonomy): domain Bacteria; phylum Chloroflexota; class Chloroflexia; order Chloroflexales; family Kallotenuaceae; genus CAWHBS01. The sequence continues at coordinate 62,325 of CAWHBS010000001.1, forward strand.
TAGGCGCTGATCTCCACCGCCGGGCCCATCACCGCCAGCAGCAGATCGATGGTATGGATCGACTGGTTCATCAGCGCACCGCCGCCGTCCCACTGCCACGTTCCGCGCCAGTCGCCCGAGTCGTAGTAGCCCTGCGAGCGCCACCACGGCACCTGCGCTGTGCCCACCGTCAGGCGGCCGAAGTCCCCGTTCCTGGTGGCCTCCGAAACGATGCGGGTCGCAAGGTCGAAGCGATGCTGGCTGATCACGGCTGCCCTGCGCCCGCTTGTTCGCTGGACGGCCAGCAAGCGATCGATCGCCGCGAGCGTGATATCAACCGGCTTCTCGATCACCACGTGTTTGCCGGCCTGGAGCACGGCGATGGCTTGCTCGGCATGCTGCCCACTCGGCGTGCAGATACAAACCGCGTCCAGGTCCGGGTTTCTCAGCAGCTGGTCCAGATTATCGTATGCGCGCCCGCCGTACTCCTGCGCCAGCTTCGCCGCTCGCTCCGCATTACGATCGGCGAACGCGAGCAGCTCGGCGTCGTCGGACAGGCCGGAAATAGCCAGGGCATGGTGCGGCCCGATCACCCCGCAGCCCAGGATGCCGAAACGTAGCTTGCTTCCCAATTGTTCGATCTCCTTAGGTAGTGGCGGGGCTTGCCCCCGCTGTAGGGCTTGCCCCCGCCGGATTGGATGCTGTCGAGTGTAGCCCCGCGACCTCGGCGCGCAGAGCCGCCAATCGCCCGCCAGCGGCAGCCGATCCGGTGGCGCCACGCGGCAGTGCACCGACATGCTCGACTGCGAACGAGGCTGAAACTGTCCCATAACAAGCGGCGTATACTGCGTCCCCATGCGCAAGATAGCCCGCGAGAAAGCCGCCGCAAAACGCGTCGCCCGCGCCGGTTGGGTCGACAGTCTGGACCTCATAGCACGGCACATAGGTCAGGCGGTCGCTGGAAGCCTCATAGACCAGGCATCCGTCCGCGCCGAGCTTGACCGCGACAATGCCGGGGCCAAGCGCCGCACACATCCGCGCGGCAGCCGCGGGGTCGTCGCGGCCGAGCAGGCGCCGCGCTTCGTCACGGCTGGGCAAGCAGATATCGATCAACGAAAGCAGCTCTTCGAGCGTCGCCTGGTGTCCGGCAAGATAATCGGCGTGCGGGTCGAGCGCCAGCACAGTCGCTGGTGTCCGCAGCGCCCTGGCAAGCTCGAGCTGCCGCACGCTCGGCATCGGCGCGAGATGATACGCCGCCGCGCCGCGCGTGGACGCCGGCAGCTCCGCGGCACGCACCGCCAGCTCGTCGTGCCCACCCGAGCTGCCATGCAGCACGAATTGACGCCGCCCGCCGGCTTCGTACAGCGCCCAGTGACGGATGTTCGGCGTATCGACCGGCACAAGCAGCAGATCGAGTCCAAGGTCGTCCAGCTCGCAGGCAAATTCGGCCGGCAGGTCGTTGCCGAGGCGCGCGATCAGGCCGACATCCGAGCGCCAGACCAGCGCACCCAGCGCGGCATACAGCGCTCCGCCACCGGCCTGCGCCATCCAGGCGCGGCCATCGGGCATTACAATATCGTCGATCGCCAGGTTGCCGATCGTGTACAGGCTGGTCATAGCTTGTCGCTAGCAAGCTCCTGCGCCACGCGCCGCAGCTGCCCGGCCGCGTCGTCGCGTACAACGCCCCCGTGGTAGCACACGATCGTCGCGACATCCAGCTCCGCGAGCTTGCGCACCGACTGCGCCGCCTGGGCCATATCCTGTGTGGCCCGCTCGTTCGGCCCGTTTAGGCGGCCGTCGGCGGCGGTCAGCGCGTCGCCCGCGATCAATATGCGGCCGCGTTCGAGGAACAGGCACATGTGGCCCGGCGTATGCCCCGGCGTGAAGACTACGCGAATGCCTCCGGCCCAGTCGAGCCGCGTGCCGTCTTCGAGCTGCTGATCCACCGGCGTCGGCCGGAAGCTTTCGACCACCGGCCGTAGCTCGGGGCGCTGTTCGAGCATCGCCGGCGTTGCGAAGCGTGGCGCCGTCGTGCCGTCGATAGCAGGGGTCTCCACGGTATGCGCCAGCACGTGGGCGCCGCTGGCCGCGACGAGGTCGTGCAACGAGCCGACATGGTCGAGGTCCTGGTGGGTAACGATAATGCTGGCAAGATCGTCTACACGCACCCCGGCCTCGCCAAGCGCATCGGCTATCGCCGGCGCCTGCCCGGGCAAGCCCGTATCGACAAGCGTGGGGCCGTGCGCAGGATCGAGTATCAGGCTCAGATTGAACGGATTAGCAGTGTCGTCGGGCTGCCGTGCTATCTCCAGCATATACACGCCATCGCCGATTTTCATCGTCGCTACGTCTCCTTGATGCCGTGCTAGGGTGACAGATCGCGGCGGCCTTGTCAACGATCCGCGATTAGGCGCGAATTGTGGATCGTTTATTCGCGTTCATTCGCGGATCGGTTCGCCATGACGTAGCGCGCCGCCAGCGCCAGGCGCAGCGCCTTGATCCATAGGGTGCCGAATACCAACACCTGCTGTGCCACGATCAGCAGCGGCGACGCGCCGGCCATTGGGCTCAGCAGCAGGTACGTTCCCAGCAGCAGCGCGTTCAACAACACGGCGAGCAGCGCCAACACCAGGACGCCGCCGAGATGCCGCGCGCAAAACGTGCCCGCCTGGCCCAGCAACACGAGCGGGTTGTGCCGGTCGTGCACGACGCCGAGCGCCCTGGCATACTCGCCCACGATGCTGAGCAGCGCCAGCCCGAGCAGCGCCACGACCAGCCCGGCTGTGCCCCCCAGCGCGAGCGCCGACAACACCGCGACCGCGACAAGTAGGGCCGCCAGCACGACATTCAGCGCGCCCAGCCCCAGGAACGACCACCAATTGCGCCGGCAGCCGGCCCAGAATGTGCGTTTGCCGGTGTACTCGCTCAGCACGCCGCCCGCGAAAAAGGTGTATGCCACACCGCTGAGCAGTATGAGCGGCAGCTGCACGAAGGCCCATGTTCCCGCCGCGGCACGACCGGACGGGTTGTCCAGAAAGAGATCGACTAGCATGTCGCCGCCGCCGCCCGCGAGATCGCCAAGCATCGGATTACGCAGGGCAGAGCCGCCCGCGAGCCATAGCGGCCATGTTTGCAGCAGCCCGAGCAGCAGCAGGCAGCCATACCACGGCAGCAGCAGCTGCAGCCGCAGCGCCTCACGAAGTCCCTCGTTCACGGCTGTGCGAATGCTGTTCACCCGTGGCGTTCCTCGAAAACGCTAATCTGGCAGGAATCACCACAAAGAACACAAAGGACACAAAGTACTTAGAATTTTTGTGTCCTTTGTGTTCTTTGTGGTGATTCCTGTTCGAACATTCCGCTACCCGAACAGCCCGAAGAATTGCGCGAGCATCTGCGCCCAGAACACAAGGCGCCCGCCCACCGTCATTGCCGGCGCCAGCTCTACGTTGGTGCTCAGCTGGTTGTTACGCTGGTTGACCTCGGCGTGCAGCTTGTGCTCGGGGTCGAGCTCAACGCCGGTTATGGGATCGGCGGCAGGGTAGCTGAGCACGGTCTCGGTTGCCTGGCCGTCCCACGTTTCCATGTGCTGCCGGCCACTGGCAAAGGTGATCTGTATGTCGAGCGGCACGCGTACTTCGCCGCCGCGCGTTAGCTCGACCCGCGCTTTCTGGGCGTCGTTTGTGATCTGCTCGACGGCATACTCGATCGCCCCTCCATCTGCTACATAGTCGTCAAAGAACCAATCCAGCGGGCCGAGCGACGCTTCGAGCGAGGCGCGGAAATCCGCGCCTGTCGGATGCTTGAAGCGATATTGGCGCAGATATGTCGCCATCGCCTGGTGAAAGCGGTCGCTGCCGGCCACGTCTTCGAGCGTCCAAAGGCCGAGTGAGGTCTTGTTGTAGACGATCGCGCCGTACTCGCTGTCCTCATACTGCCAGGCGGGCAGGTCGAGCGGCCGGTCGTCGCCGGCGGCGTAGGACAGGCGCTCAAATGACCCGGCACCGATCGAGGCCGCGCCGAAGCCGACCCGCGTGCCGGTTTCGATCATGTAGCGCATACCCGTATATTCGGTCAGGCCCTCGTCCAGCCACGGCTCGCGGCCTTCGTTGGTAGCGGTTTGCATCGGCCACCATTGGTGCCCGATCTCGTGCGACGTCACATAGGGCACGAAGCCGGAGCCGGCAGGGAGCCCCAGCAGACCGCCCGTGATCAGCGTGGGATATTCCATGCCGCCCGCGCCGTTGGCGTCGTCGGGCACGTCCACCACCGTCAGGCGCGGCCATGGATAGGCGCCGAACCAACCGCCGAACAGCTCGAGCGAGCGCACGGCGGTGTCGACATAGATCGGCGCGGCCGCGGCGTGCTCCGGCAAGGTGAACACGGCGATCTCGACATCGCCCGCTCGGGCTGTGCGGGTCTCGAAATCGGGCGAGGCGGCAAACGCATAATCGGTGACGTTGGCGGAGCTAAAGCGCAGCGTTTTGGTGCCGTTTGCGCCCGGCTCTTCGCCGGTGGGAACGCCCGCCCCGGCCACGACATAGTTTTCGGGCAGCGTGATCGACACGTCGTAGTCGCCGAAATCGTGAAAGAACTCGGCGTTGGCGTGCCACGGCTCGGTGTCCCAGCGGCCGCGATCGTACACCGCCATTTTGGGATACCATTGCCCGACCATGAAAAACGTATCGTCGCGTCCGCCATAGCCCGTACGCGCGAACACACGCGGCAGCTTGCTGGTCCATTGTACGTCGAGCTCGATCGTCCGGCCGGGCTCGAGCGGCGCGGGCAGCGGCACCTGCAGCAGTGTATCGCTGAGCGTGGCGGAGGCGAGCAGGTCGGCGCCGCCGGCAATGCGCAGCGACTGAACGGTAATATCGCCCGGATCGTCGGGGCTCATGCGATCGCCGCGCAGCTGGCCGCCGGACTCGCTCATCCACAGCGTGTCGGGGTTACTGAACGCCTTGAGATATAGCCGCAGGTACAGCTCGTCGAGCGTATCCTGCGACGGGTTGCGATACGTGATGCGCTCGCTGCCCACAACGGTTTTGGCGGCCGGGTCGAGCGCTACTTGCATGCGATACGAGGCGATGGGCTGCGCCTGGTTGCAAGTGCTCGCCCTGGTTTCGGACGACGTCGCGGGAACAGCCGAACGGCAGCAACAGGCTCAACCAGCCGCAAACAGCCCAAAAACGACGCACACAGATCTCCGATCGATACGGAGAACTATAGCATCGTTGGGCGGCGATAATGGGCCGGTGATTGTTTCGAGTTCCGCACTAAGAGTCTCGCCCCGCGCTACTGCGGAGCCTGGGTATCGACATTCGAGCAGGACGTGATCTTGCTGCGTTCGCGTAACTGCTCGCGCCGATGCAGCAGCGTGCGCAGTCGCCACGCGCAGCTGATCGTGCATTCGACGATGCCCTGCACGGGAAACGCGGTACTGTGCTGCTCGAGCGGCGACTGCCGCTGTTGGCGACCCGCGCGCAGGTTGCGATACGACGCGTGCCCCACCAGCTCGACTCCGTCGCCGCCGGCAAGGTCGGGCACCAGCAGCGTCATCGCGCCGGTCGCGCGGATATTGCCGGCGCTCTTGAACACGCCGTCGCCGACATATTCCTCCCACGACAGCCGCCGTCGGGCCGCGTCGAGCACCAGAAAGCCCGCCGGCCCGCCGCGATGCGCCACATCGGGCTTGTCGTCGGGGCTGATGCTGGCCAAAAACGAGGTTTCGGCCTGTGCCAGCACCGCGTGCAGCCAGGGATCATCCAGCGCCAGCGGCTCGCGTGCGGCGGGCCCCAGCAGTGCCCGCTCAGCCCGCTGCATCGACGGAGCGACATACTTGCGGCACAGCGTGAAGGTCTCGTCGGTGTGCAGCTCGCTCGCCGTCCCGCGCGGCACCAGCAGGCCGTTGAGGCGCGCGCGGCGGGCGTCGGCCAGGCTGATAACGAGCCCGCCGCATGCTGTTGGCGCAGTAACCGGCGGCGTAAGGCCGGAGCGAAAGCGCAGAGTAACGCCCTCGTTTACATCACGCGTGCGGCCGCCGGTAAAATCGATCACCTCGGCCAGCGGCGGTGCGCCGGACACGACGCTGAACCCGAGCGTGCCGTCGGGCTGCAGCATGGCGAGCACAAGTAGGTCGGCGCCGCGCGCGAACTCGGCGACCGGACCGACCCAGTGTGCCAGCTTGCCGGCGATGTGAGTCGTCTTGGCCTCGGCCTGAATCTCACGCTGCCCAGCATGATAAACGAGCGGCGCCATGGTGTTCCTCCGTGTGGTTATTAGTGCGCAGTGGCATAATCCAGCATGCCCTGAAAATCGACGACCACCACCGGCTCATCGCCGACGACCCAGGCGTCGTGGCCGGATGGCAGCAGCGAAACGTCGCCGGGACGGCATTCGAGCTCGGTGCCGTCGTCCATCACCACTTTGAGCACGCCGGCCACGTGATACTGGAAATGCGGCGCCTCGCAGCTGCTGGTTTGCGCCAGCGGCTGGACGGATGTCAGCCAGCGCCAGCCCGGCTCGAAAATAGCGCGGCCGACCGATGCGCCGCCGATCTGAACCAGCTCCAGGCGCCCCTTCGGAAACTCGCGTACTTCGTCCGGCGCACCGAAGTGCTTGTGTTCGGCCTGTACCATGGTATTCCTCCTTAGCCTGTGTCAGGCGTTTCGAATGCTGCCAGCATAGTCGCCCAGCCGGTTGGCGGCATCGGGGGAAACCGAACATCCTGGGGTCGCAGGACCGAACAAAAACGATCCGCGAGTACACATGAATAGCGAATCTATTCGCGTTTATTCGCGGATCGTCAGCAACAAATGAGATGTGTTTAGCCGGCGTCGCTGGTGGACGCCAGGCGTTGCTCAACCGCCCAGGCGGCGATCTGGGCACGCGAGGACACGCCCAGCTTGCCTAAGATGCGCGAGATATGTGCCTCCACCGTACGGACGCCCACGAATAGCCGGTCGGCGATCGCACGATTGGACAGGCCCTGCACGATCAGCACCGCCACCTCGCGCTCGCGCGCCGTCAGGCCGCCGTATTTGTGTTGCTCGGCACGTGCAGGCGACAACGCGGCGGGGCGCGGGAGCGGGGCGGACGCCCGCTGGAGAAACGATTCACGGAGCTGCGGGTCGTCGATGCCGGCGGCGATGCGATCGAGCACCTCACGCGCCGACGCATAGGCAGCGGCCGCGTCGTTGCGGCGATCGCCGGCCTGCAGCAGCTTGCCCAGCGATATATCGATGCGCCAGAGCCAGGGGAGCGCAGCCTGGGCAACGGCAGCTTCGTGTGCCGCGCGCAGCGCCGGCTCGGCCTCTACCGGCCTGCCCAGCCTGCCCAGTGCCATCCCGCGCAGCAGCCACAGGCGCGGCACGACCGCCTCCGCCGGCGCATCCAGCGCCGCGATCAGCCGCTCGGCGATCTGCGCCGCCGTCCGGGCATCACCACGCGCCAGGGCTACCTCGGCGCGCGCCGCCCAGCACAGCCGCTGTGGCTGGGATTGCACCGGCGCGTCGTGCGCCAGCACCTCGCCGAGTATCTCATCGGCACGCTCTGTGTCGCCCTGCGCAAGATAGGCTGTCGCGAGATAGCTGGCCGTCGAGCCGATCCACACGCTCGAACCGATCTCGCGCGCGAGCGTTAGCGCCTGCTCCAGATGCATGCGCGCGGCGTCGAGCGCCTGCAGATCCAGCTCGATCATGCCCAGCGCGGCGTGTGCCGCGGTGGCCCACTGGCGGTGCTCGATCTCCTCGGCAAGCGCCAGCGCGGCACGCCCCGCGGCCAGCGCGGGCGTAAATAAACCCTGTGCGCCGAGGCTCATCGCGTGCATCAGCCGGGCAAACGCCTCGCCGGCGCGCCAACCGAGCTCAACTGCCAGTCGTGCGGCAGTATCGGCGGCCTGTGCGGCTTCGGCCAGGCTCGTCGCCGGCAGATCGGCGTTTTTGAGGTAGCTGGGCGCGCACAGAGTCAGGCAGGCCAGGCACGTCGATACGGCCTGCCGGTCGTCGATCGCACGCGCATGGTCGATCGCGCGCCGGTAAAAGCTGTGCGCCTGCTGCAGGCGGCTGTCGAGCTGGCTGGTCATGCCCAGGAGATCGAGCGTCTCGACAACGCCGGGCGTATCGCCGAGACGCTCGAACATCGCAAGCGCCTCGTGATGGTGCTGCAGGCCGGTGGCAGGCTGCTCGACGTTGGCGTACCAGTTCCCGATACGATTGAGGCTATGGCCGATCAGCGCCTCGTCGCCGAGCTTGCGCGCCAGCGACAACGCGTATTCGAAATGCTCGCCGGCGCGCCGGTAGTCGTGCGCGGCCCACAGCAACCCTAGCGCGATGCTGGCCTCCCATTCGCCGCGCGTGTCGCCCAGCTCGCGCGTCGTGGTGAGCGCTGCCGTGTAGTCGTCGTGGGCAGGCTTGAACATGCCGAGCGTGTCGTAGGCGCGGCCGCGCGCGAAATACAACGGCGTGAGCGGCCCCGTCGCCGGTAGATGACGCGCGGCCTCAAGTGCCCGGCTCAGATGCTGGATCGCTTCGCGCGGCGCATAGAGATCCAGTGCCTGACGACCCGCCTGCTGCGCGTAGGGATAGGCGCGGCCCCAGAATTCGGCCTCGAACCAATGGTAGGCCAGGTCGGCGGCCCGCGCTTCCGGCACCCGCTCCAGCGCTTCGGCAACCCTGCGATGCAGTGCTGCTCGCTCGCGGCGCAGCAGCGCGCTGTAGATTGCCTCACGCGTGAGCGCATGGCGAAACGCAAACTGATCGCGCGGCTGCTCTATGATCAGCTGCGCGGCAACCAGCTCTTTACACACCTGCACCAGCTCCATTTCGGAAAGAGCGGTTGCCGTCTGCAGTAACGCAAATCCGAATCTGCGGCCCGCCACTGCCGCCAGCGTGAGTACGCCACGCGAATCCTCGCCCAGCCGCGCGACGCGTCGCTGGACGGCGCCATGCACGCTGCGCGGAATATGCAGCCTGTGAATCGGCTGCAGCTCCAATGTGCCGCCGGCGGAAACGAGCTCGCCGGCGGCGACCAGGGCCTGCAACGTTTCTTCGACGAAAAACGGATTGCCTTCGGTCAAATCATAGACGGCATCGAGCAGCGCAGGCGGCACGGGCCGCGGCACGGCAAGGATCGAGTCCAGCAGCGTGCCGGTTTCGGCGCGAGAAAGCTGGCGCAACACCAGCTCGTGCGCCGCTCGGCCGCGGTTGAGCTCGGCCAGCAGCTTGAGCAGCGCCGCTCGCTCCTCGCCGTGGCGATACGTCATACCCAGCAGTACGGGATATGCCGGCAGGCGACGGGCAAAGAACTGCAGGAAGCTGAGCGTCGATTTGTCGCTCCACTGGACATCCTCGGCCAGCAGCAGCAGCGGCCGCTGTTGCGCCAGTCCGGCCAGGAAGCGCGCCAGTGCCTCGACGATCCGCCGCTTCTCGGCTTCCGGATCGAGCGCGGAGGTGGGCCGGTCCGGCGGCACGGCCTGGCTCAGCTCCGGCAGCAGCGGTAGCAGGTCGGCGGCCTGCGGGCCAAGCGCGGCGAAGCCGGCAGCGGGTGCCAGCCTGGCGACATACAGGCGCAGTGCATCGATCAGCGGAGCGTACGGGCTGGCGCTGTCTTCCTCGTAACAATGGAGCGCAAAAACACGGCATTGGTCGCCGGCCATGCTGCGTAGCTCGGCCAGCAGGCGGCTCTTGCCGATCCCTGCCTCGCCCGTGACAAGCACGCAGCGGCCGCTCCCGCTGCACGCTATGTCCAGTTGCTGTTGAAGGTACCGCAGCTCACCGGCTCGCCCGACCAGCGCCGGCGACACAACCAATCGATCCGGCAACATTGCAGCGCTCCGTACAGCCCGTGGTTAGGTAGGAAGCGAAAGTATAGCATGTGGATCACCTACTAATCCTTGAACGGATCGACCACCGAGTTGCCGGCCATCGCGACGCCCATCGGATACAGCCGCTGCTCGACTTCGATCACGCCGGCATGCGCCGCCAGCACGTCGTCGATGTTGCGATAGGCCTGCGGACTCTCGTCCAGGCCGCCGCCGCGCAGCTCTATGCCGCGCGCCGTCACGGCCCGGTGCAGCATCTCGGGCGTGATGCGCCCGGGGCTGAGCAGCTTGCCGGTGCGCCGGTCGCGCTTGCCGGCCGCCGCCGTCCGGCTCATCACGCGACCCGAGCCGTGCGGAGCGCTCCAGAATCCGACCGCCGCCTCGGGGCTCTCCACGCCGCGCACGATCGCCGTCGGCGTGCCCATCGACCCGGCGACGATGCCGCGCTCGCCCGGCCGCGCCGGCGTTGCGCCCTTGCGCACGACGATCAGGTCACGCCCGGCGTGCCGCTCGGCGAACGCGTAGTTGTGATGCATGTGCACGCTGTCGACTTCCCGCGCGCCAAGGATGCGGCGTACCTGGTCCGCGACAAAGTCGCGCCCGGCGTAGGCATAGCGCCCGCCGAGCTCCATCGCGCGCATGTAGCGCCGGCCGAGCTCGGTGTCCAGCGACAGCACCACCGCCGGTCCGTCCATGTTTTCGCCGGGGCCTCGCTCATCCCAGCGCCGCCCGGCCGCCAGGTTCAGAAAGCCGGTCGCCGTTTTGTGGCCGAGCCCGCGCGAGCCGAAGTGACACACGATCCAGACCCAGCCGGCATCGTCGCGCGCCAGGTCGACAAAGTGGTTGCCGCTGCCCACGGTGCCGAGCTGCTTGGCCGCCATATCGCGCATCCGGCCGAGCTCGCGAATATCCTGCCAGGCCAGGTCGTCGAACAGCTCGTGATCGGCCGATTTACCGCTGGTGCGGCCCATGCCGAACGCGACCCTGCGCTGGATATCATCCATCGCGTGGGCCAGCAGCGTCCGGCCGTCTTGCGCCGGCTGCAGCAGCTCCTCGGCGCGCATATCGGTCTTGACCGCCTTGACGCCACAGCCGATGTCGAATCCGACGCCGTTGGGTGATACCGCGTCCTGGTAGGCGATCACGCCGCCGATCGGGATAGCGTAGCCCTTGTGCCCGTCGGCGCATATCGCCGCGCCGACCACGCGCTCGTCGTCGGCGCAGCGCTGGATCTGGGCCAGCGTCGCCGCGTCGTGCTCGCCCCAGATCGCGATGCCGTCCAAGACGCGTAGAGCTCCACGCGGCTGCTCGGGCAGCTGTGCCAGGAGCTCGGCAACAAACGGGCTGCCGGTGAGCGGAGCGCTGCGCGGAATCCGGCGCCCCGGCGCAGTCTGGCCGCTCGCGGCCGCGTGTACCGCGCTGCCGGCCTGCTGCCGGCGTCTGGCCAGGCTTTGCTCCGCCACGGCGGGAAGCTCGCGTCGCGTGGTAGCGGCTTCCACCGTTTCCCACACCGCCGCGTAGCCGGCTACCGCGGCGCGCTGCTCCGGCGCCAGCTCCTCCCACGCGGCGGGCATGGCTGCCAGGTCCGGCAGCCGGCCGCCCTTCTTGTCGATCAGATTGGCCAGCTTCAGCGCCGCCGCGTGGGCGTCCGCGTCCGGCGCTTGCCCGGCAGCGGCACGCCCGGCCGCCGCGGCGTACACATCGGCCAGCACTTCCGCCGTCGCGTCCGGGCCACCAAAGCGTTGCCCGATGCGCGGAATCGCTGCTGCCAGTATTTTGAACGCCTCGTTTGCCATGCGTTTGCTCCTTGTATGACGGTGAACACAAAAGAAGCGCTCCCGGATGTGCTGCCCGGGAGCGCTTCACGCGTTGGTTACCGTATGCTGCCGGCTGTTACAACAGCCGTGGCGCCTGGTATCGTGCGCTGATCGCTCCTCGCGGCGGATAAGGTCGCTTCACTAAATGATTGGAACTGCCTGCATCCCGGCGATCGGCTGTACGGAAGGCGGCGCTATGCAGGCACAGCAAAGCGCCTGCATCACTGCGATGCAGCCGCGCCATACCGTTTACCCGCCGTTGTTTCACGCTCGTCCCTCCGATGGATGCCGTGCCGGGGAGCATACAGGAATTGCCATTGGCCTGTCAAGCTGCAATGTGCTGTTTCAAGCTACGGATTCGTGCTTGACTTCGCGGCAGCGCGGCTCTAGACTGGCGTTCAGGCTATCGAAAGGAGGTGCAAGCATGGCGAAGCGACGAGACAACGCGAGCAGGCTGCACCGTGCCCCGGCCGGCCATGCCTGCCCTCGCTAGTTGAGTTTCCATAGAACGTTGTTTCATTCTGCTCAGGGCAATAGCCATGCGCCGAGCGAAGCGTCGGGCTAAAGAAACAATGCCCGGGACGCCGGGCTAAAGCCAGCGCCCAAACACGAAGCCTCTTCGAGGCTGGGCTTGAGCCTGGGGCGAAGAGGCTTCGTGTTTGGCGCATGGCTTCAGCTTAGCGCCGCAGGGTATGCGCAGAATTGCCGGACAACCCTTCAACGTTATCGATCGAGGAAGATATGGTTGTTGACAACACCAGCGATTCGGTGGCCGCAGCGCGCGCAGCGCTGGCCGCCGATCCGACCGACGCCGCCCTGCGTACCGAGCTGGGCATGGCATATTTCGAGCTCGGCCGCTACGATGAGGCGTTGGCCGAGTTCCACGCCGTCGCGGAGCGCACGCCCGATTTTGCGCCCGCATGGAACGGCATCGGGCGCGTGCATTACCACCTCGGACCGCCCGAAGCCGCGGCCGAAGCGTACCAGCGCGCGATGGACATCGATCCGAATTACGTCGATCCGTACTGGGGCCTCGGCATCCTATACTTTGCCAGGCTGGGCAACTACGACGCGGCGATCGCCACGTTTCGGCAGGGGCTCGAGCTTCACCCGGAATGGACGTTCTTGCATGGCGGTATCGGCACCGCGCAGATGCGAGCCGGCCGCTTCGAGGAGGCGCAGACTTCGTTCGAGCAGGCCGCGGCTGCCGATCAGGACGACCCTGAGCCGCACGACAACCTCGCGATCCTGTATCTGTATCGCCGGCAGCACGCCGAGGCCATCACCGCCCTGGAACGGTCGATCCGGCTCGACGAGACGCAAGCGTCGCCGCACCGTGTGCTCGGCTACGTGTACACCTTGACAGGACGCAACACCGAAGCTATCGCGTCGCTGGAGCGCGCAGTGGCGCTCGATCCATCCGATTACGAGGCGCGCGGCGCGCTGGGGCGCGTCTACCGCGACGCCGGCCGCGAGCGAGATGCCGAGGAGCAACTCAGCGCAGGGCGCGAGCTGTCTTCCGCGGAAGACGAGTACGGCCGCGCCTGCTTCGAGTCGGTCGCTGGCAACACCGAAGCAGCGCTGGCGCTGCTCGAAATCGGCCTCCAGGGCCGCCAGCTGACACCGGGCTGGGCGCGTGTCGACCCCGAGTTCGTATTTCTCAGGGATGATCCGCGCTTCGAAAAGCTCGTCGGCAGCTGATCGAACGGGATACACCACAAAGACACAAAGGACACAAAGAACCTGAATTTCTTTGTGTCCTTCGTGTCTTTGTGGTGCATACTTGGAAGATGGAGCAGTTTCGTGAAGTATAAGGTCGTCATCTTCGACTTCGACGGCACGCTGGCCGATTCGTTTCCCTGGTTTACCCAGGCGTACGACACACTTGCCGGTACCTACCGCTTCAGACGCGTCGAGCACAGCGAAATCGAGGCATTGCGCAGCTCCAGCGCCAGGCAGATCATGCGCCAGCTCGGCGTGCCGCTTTGGAAGCTCCCGCTGATCGCGCGCGATATGCGACGCCTGACGGCCGAAAACATCGACCGCATCAGCCTGTTCGCGGGAGTCGAGCAGATGCTGCACGAGCTTGCGCAGGCAGGCGTGATCCTCGCGATCGCCAGCTCGAATTCAACAGCCAATATTCGTCGCGTGTTTGGCGCGGAGCTAGCCGCTTTGTTCAGCTACTATGAATGTGGGGCGTCCGTCTTCGGCAAGCACTCGCGCTTTCGACGCATCCGCGAGAAAAGCGGTGCGCTGCCGCGCGAAATTCTGTGCATCGGCGACGAGCTGCGCGATTGGGAAGCCGCGGCCAGGGAACAGCTGCCGTTTGGCGCCGTCGCCTGGGGCTTCACCAACATCGCCGCGCTCGAAGCTCACGCGCCGGCCGAGGTATTTCGGCGGGTCGACGAGATCGCCGAGCGCGTCTTATCGACAAACAAATAGCATGCGGAAGATTAACGCAAATGCGTTAATCTTCGTTCGTGAAGCTCGCGAAGCTAGGCACCTATGTGCAGCGCGTCGCGCAGGGCGCGCAGCACATTTGCCTCGGCCCCGCTGATGGCCTGCCCGCCGACGGCAGAAAACGCGCCTTCAGTCGCAGCGCCGGCTACTTCCTCGCCGATATCCACCAACCAGGCCTTGAACTCGGCGGCTTGCGAAGGCGGCACGTTGCCCTCTAGCACGCTCGCGATCTCGTCGCACATGCGCAGTGCTTCTTCGAGGCTGCGCGCGCTCGAGCGCGCCGGTCGCTCCGTTTGCCGGGCCGCAGTTCGCGCCACCGCCCGATAGGTCGGGCGGAACGTTCTGGTCTGCTGCTTGGTGCGCCGCAGCACGGCCCTGATCAGCTCGTTGGTGGCGTAGCGTCGTGCCGTTTTGGCGGGCGCTTGCGCCAGCGCGCCGGCTTCCAGCACCGTGCCGATCAGCCCGCTGTCGGTCGTAGCCATCAGCAGGCCGCTGATCATGCCCGGCGCGTCGCTCAGCAGCTGCCATTCCGCGTCGGATAGGGCGATGCCGGCGTCGTCCGCGGTGCGCCGCGCGTCCTGCTCCGACCGTGATGCCCGCTTGCGCCAGGCTGCAACATCCACCGGACCAACATGCCAGATCTGGCCGGCATAGTCGTGGATACTGCGGTCGGACGAGAAGAAGCCGCAGCGCGCCGTGTTCAGGATCGATATGCGCGTCCAGCGCTCCTGATCACGATAGACCGCCTCGAGCTCGTCCTGGCGCTCGACATACGCCTGGTAGTCCGCCAGCACCAGGTAATGATCGTGACCCAGCAGCCCGTCGACCAGCGGGCGGAACAGATCGGGCTCGTGCGGCGAAAAATGGCCGGCCGCGATCTGGTCGAGCGCCTGCTTGAGCGCGGGGATTGTGTCGTAGTACCGCCGCGGATTGTAGCCGGCAGCGCGCGTCGCCGTGACCTGCTCTTCGGTCAGGCCGAACAGAAAGAAATTCTCGGCGCCGACCAGATCGCGGATCTCGATATTGGCGCCGTCGAGCGTCCCGATCGTGAGCGCCCCGTTGAGCGCGAACTTCATATTGCCGGTGCCCGACGCCTCGGTGCCGGCTGTCGAGATCTGCTCCGACAGGTCGGCGGCCGGGTAGATCCGCTCGGCCAACGTGACGTTGAAGTTGGGCGGGAAGACCACCTTGAGCTTATCGCCCACCGCTTCGTCCTGGTTGATCAGCGCGCCGACCGAGTTGATCAGCTTGATGATCAACTTGGCCACGCGATAGCCCGGCGCGGCTTTGGCGCCGAAGTACACCACCCGCGGCACCAGATCGACGTTCGGATCGGCTTTGATACGGTTGTACAGCGTGATGATATGCAGTGTCTTGAGCAGCTGGCGCTTGTACTCGTGCAGCCGCTTGACCATAATATCGAACATCGCGTCGGGGCTGACGGTGTAGCCCGTCCGCTCGGCGATCAGCTCGGCCAGCGTCTGCTTGTTTTGCTGCTTGACCTGCCGCCAGCGCGCGCGGAAGGCCGCGTCTTCGGCGTGCGGCTCGAGCTGTTTGAGCCGCTCGAGGTCGGTCAGCCAGCCGTCGCCGATCGTTTCAGTGATCAGCTCGGCCAGCTGTGGATTTGCCAGCTTCACGAAGCGCCGCGGCGTAACACCATTGGTGACATTGGTGAATTTCTCCGGCCACAGCTCGGAAAAATCTTTGAGCACCCGATCGCGCAGCAGGCGCGACTGCAGCTCGGCGACACCGTTGATCTTGAAGCTGCCCACGGCGGCGAGGTAGGCCATCCGTACCTGGCGATGCGGATCTTCCTCGACCAGCGACATGCGCCGCAGCCGCGCCTCGTCGCCGGGAAAGCGCCGGCTCACTTCTTCAAGGAAGCGCCGGTTGATCTCATAAATGATCTCGAGGTGCCGCGGCAATACCCGGCCGAACAGCTCGACCGGCCATGTCTCCAGCGCCTCGGGCATCAGCGTGTGGCAGGTGTAAGCGAACACGTTGCGAGTGATCTCCCAGGCGCGCTCCCACGGAAGCAGGTATTCGTCGACCAGCAGGCGCATCAGCTCGGGGATCGCGACGGTCGGGTGGGTGTCGTTGAGCTGGATCGCGACGCGGTCGGGCAGCCGGTCGAGCGCGACGTCGTCGGGCAGGCGGCGCAGCACATCGCGCAGCGAGCACGCCACGAAGAAATACTGCTGTTCCAGGCGCAGCTGGCGGCCTTGCGGCGTTTCGTCGACCGGATACAGCACCTTGGAGATCGTTTCGGAGGCTATCTTGTCCTGCACGGCGCGGGTAAAATCGCCCCGGTTGAAGATCTGCAGATCGAACAACTCGGTGGCCTGGGCGCTCCACAGCCGCAGGCTGTTGATCGTGCCGCTAAGGTAGCCGGGGACCAGATAGTAGTTCGGGATACCAAGCAGGGTGCGCGCCGGGCGCCAGCGCACCCGATAGCGTCCGCGCTCGTCGGTATATGCTTCGACCTGCCCGCCGAAGCCGACGGTGACGGCAAGCTCGGGGTGGGGCAGCTCCCACGGGTTGCCCAGCAGCATCCACTCGTCGGGACGCTCCACCTGCCAGCCGTCGACAAACGTCTGGCGGAAGATGCCGTATTCGTAGCGAATGCCATAGCCGACCGCCGGCAGCGACAGCGTGGCCGCCGAGTCCAGAAAGCAGGCCGCCAGGCGGCCAAGGCCGCCGTTGCCCAGGCCGGGCTCGATCTCGACCGCGCGCAAGTCGTCGAAGTTAAGCCCAAGCTCGGCCATGGCCTGCCGGGCAAGCGCGCCCAGCTCGACGTTGAGCAGGTTGTTGTCGAGCTGGCTGCCCAGCAAATACTCGGCCGAAAAATAGTAAATCCACTTACCCTGAGAATCGACCTGGGCGCGCCGGGTATCCAGCGCGCGCGGCAGCATATAGCGTCGCACAGTACCGGCCAGGGCGTGGTAACAGTCGACCAGCGAAGCGGCGTCGAGGTCGACGCCGCGGACAGCGCGCAGGCTGTCGAGAAAATCGCGTTTGAACTGCTCGACGCTGAGCTCGGCGGAGGTGTCGACAGCGGTGGACATCTGGTGATCCTCCCAAGGAGAACGGCAGCCTATTGATGCACGATAGAGCAGACTGCATACCAGCAGTTTTGTACGCCTATTTCTCTGTGTCCTTTGTGCCTTTGTGGTGAACCCGTTCCGATCAACGATCTTAGTTGAGTAAATCGAGTAAGATAATAGTCATACAGCATTGCATAGGAGCCAGGTATGTCAAACTTCGACGAGTTCATCGCCAGCAACCAGGAGTACGCGGCCCAGTTCGATCGCGGCGAGCTGCCGATGCCCCCGGCGCGCAAAGTCGCCGTCCTCACCTGCATGGACGCGCGGCTGCACCCCGCCAAGTTCCTCGGGCTGGATATCGGCGACGCGCATGTGATTCGCAACGCCGGCGGCCGGGCGTCCGAGGACGCGCTGCGCTCGCTGGTGATCTCGGAGCGGCTGCTGGGCACGCAGGAGATCGTGGTGATTCACCACACCGACTGCGGCATGCTGACGTTCTCGAACCAGGATCTGATCGACAAGATCCGCGACGACCTCGGCGCCGACGCGACGGGCCGCGATTTCCTGCCGTTCTCCGACCTGGAGCAAAGCGTGCGCGACGACGTCGCGACGCTGCGGCAGTCGCCGCTGATCCCGAGCGATATCGCCATCAGCGGCGCGATCTACGATGTGCGCAGCGGAAAGCTGCAGGAGATCGTGCGGGCTTAAGTCGGAGATATCGAATTCACCACAAAGAACACAAAGGACACAAAGAATCCTTAATTCTTTGTGTCCTTTGTGTTCTTTGTGGTGTTCTTCGTTCCGGCCTGCTACCCAGCAGCGGGGGCAAGCCCCGCCGCTACCTCGTTAACCGGGGTGGCGGCGGGGCTTACCCCCGCCGTCGCGCGGAACTGGCTGGCGTATAGGCGCTGGTAGAAGCCGCCTTGCGCCAGCAACTGCTCGTGCGTGCCGCGCTCGACGATCGTGCCATGGTTGATCACCAGGATCTGGTCGGCGTCGCGGATCGTGCTCAGCCGGTGGGCGATCACGAAGCTGGTGCGCCCGGCCATCAGGCGCAGCATCGCCTCCTGGATATGCTGCTCGGTGCGCGTGTCGACGCTGGAGGTGGCCTCGTCCAGGATCAGGATGCTCGGGTCGGCCAGGATCGCGCGCGCGATCGCCAGCAGCTGGCGCTGGCCCTGGCTCAGGTTGCTGCCGCGCTCGGAGAGCGGCGTATCATAGCCCTGCGGCAGGCGATGGATGAACTGGTCGGCGTTGGCCAGTTTGGCCGCCGCGATCACCTCGTCGTCGCGAGCGTCGAGCCGCCCATAGCGGATGTTGTCCATCACCGTACCGCTGAACAGGAAGGTGTCCTGCAGCACGATGCCGAGCTGGCGCCGCAGGTCTTCTTTCCCGATGGCCCGCAGATCCTGGCCGTCGATCGTGACGCGACCGTTGTCGATCTCGTAGAAGCGCGTCAGCAGGTTGACGATCGTCGTCTTGCCCGCGCCGGTCGGCCCGACCAGCGCCACCGTCTGGCCCGGCGCCGCGTGCAGGCTCACATGCTTGAGCACCGGCACGCCCGGCTCGTAGGCAAAGCTCACGTCCTCGAAGACCACGTCGCCCCGAATACCCGGCAAGGCGGCGGCCGCGTCATGCTCTCCCGCGACGACTTGCGAAGCGTCGACCTCGGCCGGCTCGTCGATCACCTCGAAGACGCGCTCGGCGCCGGCGACGGCCGCCTGGATCAGGTTGTACAGGTTGGCGATCTCGTTCAGCGGCCGGCCGAACTGGCGCGTGTAGCTGATGAAGCTGGCGATCGTGCCGACGGTCGCCAGGCCCTGCACGGCCATCCAGCCGCCCGCGCCCGCCACGATCGCCAGACCCAGGTTGTTGATCACGTTCATCATCGGCCCGATGAAGCCGGCGAAGATCTGCGCCCGCGTGGCGGCCTGGCGCAGCTCGCGATTGGCGGCGTCGAACTGCGCGATCACCACCGGCTCGCGGTGGTAGGCCTTGACCACGCGCTGGCCGGTGATCGTTTCTTCGATCAGGCCGTTGAGCGTGCCCAGCGCCGCCTGCTGCTGCGCGAAAGCCGGCGCGCGTGCGCGGCGCGATCCAGCGGTTGAGCATCAGCGTCATGCCCGACGATCGACACCAGGCTGATCGCGGCCAGCCAGCGGGTTGATCCACGAACATGACCACCGCCACGCCGACGGTGGTCAGCACGCCCGAGACGAGCTGCGCCACGCTGTCGGCGAGCACCTGGTTGATGTTCTCGACATCGTTGGTCAGGCGGCTCATCAGGTCGCCGTGCGGCGCGCTGGTCGAAGAAGCGCAGCGGCAGCGCCTGCAGCCGCCCGAACAGGTCGTTGCGGATATCGCGCACCGTGCGCTGGGCCGCGCCGGCCATGACATAGCTCTGCGCCCAGGTCAGCAGCGAGGTCAGCACATAGATCGCCAGCATCAGCAGCAGGAGACGCGCCAGCCCGGGCAGGTCGCCACGGTCGATATAGGTGTCGATCGCCAGGCCCAGCAGGTACGGCCCGAGCACCGTCAGGCCACTGGTGAACGACGACCATCACGGCGGTCGCGATCAGCGCGGCGCGCTGCCGGCGCAGGTAGCCCCAGATGCGCCACAGCGTGCCGCGCGTATTTTTGGCGCGCTCGACTTCGCCGCTGAAGCGCTGGCCGGGGCCGCCCGGGCCACGACCAAGCAGCGGCGGCATATCAGGTTGGGGTTTTTCGTCGCGCGTTGGGCTACGCTGTGCCATGACTCAGTGCTCCATGCTCCATCTGTGAGTCGAAGATCTCGCGGTAGATCGGGCTGGTCTCGAGCAGCTCGGCGTGCGTGCCCTGGGCTGCGATACGGCCGTCGTCGAGCACCAGGATCTGTCGGCGCTCAGCACGCGTGCTGATGCGCTGCGCGACTACCACGCCGCGTCTGCAGCTTCCGCTCGTCGAGCGCCGCCTGGATGCGCGCCTCGGTCTCCACGTCGACCGCGCTGGTGCTGTCGTCAAGGATCAGCACGGCGGGCTGTACCAGCAGGCGCGCGCGATGGCGATACGCTGTTTCTGCCCGCCCGACAGGTTCACGCCGCGCTGCCCGACCACCGAATCGTAGCCGTCGGGAAAGCGACTGATGAAATCGTGCGCCTGGGCCATACGCGCCGCGGCGATCACCTCGTCGTCGCGTCGCTTCCGGGCGGCCATAGCGGATGTTGTCGCGGATCGTGCCGGAGAACAGCACCGTTTCCTGCAGCGCGACGCCCACGGCGCGGTGCAGCGCCGGCTCGTCGATCGCGCGCACATCCACGCCGTCGAGCGTGATGCGACCGCCGGTGACATCGTAGAAGCGCGGGATCAGATTGACCAGGCTCGATTTGCCCGAGCCGGTCGCGCCCAGCATCGCGAGCGTCTGCCCCGGCTCCACCGTGAAGTCGACGCCTTTGAGCACCGGATCATGCTCGTCGGCATCGTAGGAAAAGTTCACATTCTCGAACGCGAGGCGCCCGCGCGGCGCGATCGTTGTGAGCGCATCGGGCAGGCGAATATCGGGCTGCTGATGCAGCACTTCCTCGATGCGCTGCGCCGACGCCTCGGCGCGTGCCACGCGCACCATCAGCATGCTGATCATCATCAGCGACATCAGCGTCTGCATCAGGTAGTTGATAAACGCGATCAGCTGCCCGACCTCGAGGCTGCCCTCGGTCACACGCACGCCGCCGAACCACAGCGCGGCCACCACGCCCGACGTTGAGCGTGAGCAGCATAAACGGCATCGTCACGGCGCTAATGCGCACAGCCTTGAGATTCTGCTCCATCAGGCTGTCGTTGGCGCGGCCGAAGCGCCCGATCTCGTGGGCGGCGCGGGCGAACGCTTTGACGACGCGCACCCCGGCAAGGTTCTCCTGCAGCACGGTGTTCAGCGTATCCAGCCGACGCTGGACCTCGCCGAACAGCGGGAAGGTCCTGTTGATGATCCAGACCAGGAACACCAGCACCAGCGGGATCAGCACCACAAAGAGCAGCGCCAGCTGCGGGCTGGTGAGGATCGCCATGATCAGGCTGCCGACCAGCAGCAGCGGCACGCGCACCATGATCCGCAGCATGCATCATCACCACCTCCTGCACCTGCGTGACGTCGTTGGTCAGGCGGGTGATCAGCGCGCCGGTCTCGAGCCGGTCGAGGTTGCCGAACGAAAGCGACTGCACCTTGCGGAACAGCGCTGCGCGCAGATCGGCGCCGAAGTGCTGCCCGGCCAGGATCGCGAATACGGTACAGCCCAACCCGCCGATCAGCCCGATGACGGCAACGCCGACCATCCATGCCCGGTGGTGAGCACCACGTTCAGATCCGAGCGCAGCACGCCCTCGTCGATGATGCGCTGGATCAGCCAGCGGCTGCAGCAGATCCATCGCGACTTCAAGCACCATCAGCAGCGGCGCCAGCACCGCCCACAGCCAGTAGGGCCTGAGAAAGCTCGCCAGTCTTCGGGTTGCCTGCATCAACGCCTCGTGATACAATAAAGTGGACCTGGGTCCGTTTTTGGATTGTAGCGGACCAGGGTCCGTTTGTCAAGGACATATGCTGATGGACGAGCAAGCCGTCGACACCACGCGCCAGGAGCGCAGCGACGCGAGCAAAAACCGGCAGCTGATCCTCGAAACAGCCAAGCAGCTCTTTGCCGCGCAGGGTGTCGCACAGACGAACATGAAAGAAATCGCGATCGCGGCCGGCGTGGGCAAAGGAACGCTGTACCGCCACTTCGCGCACAAGGGCGAGCTCTGCGCGGCGCTGCTACACGAAGACGTCACGGCGTTCGAGCAGCGCGTCGGCGCCATGATCGATCGACAACACGATCGTTCGCCGCTGGCACGGCTGGAGTACCTGATCGTCGAGCGTATCCGGCTGACGGAATCGCACCTGCCGCTGTTTGCCGCGATCAACGAAGTGACGGCGGGGGCGCGTCCTGCCCGGCCCTTCCGCGGGCAGTTCGGCGCCTGGCTCCACGCACGCAGCGTGGAACTCCTGCGCGAGGCGGTCGACGCTGGCGAAGTCGGGCCGATCGACTTCGAGTTTACCGCCGACGTGATCCTGGAGGCTACTTCTCCGCCGCTGTACAACTACCATCGTAATACCCTCGGCTACAGCCTCGAACGGGTGGTACAGGGCATGCGTATGTTGTTCATCGATGGGCTGCGCAACGGAGGAGATGGTGAAGCTACGGCCAGAAACAGTCGAGGATTACGCCGCGATAACTGAGCTCTATGAACGCAGCGTACGTGGGTATGCGACGCGCGCCGATCTGCCCGATACCACGATCGACGCGACGGCGGACTCGATCATGGCGTGCGAATACGGCTTCAGCGACGTCGACGGCCGGCAGCCCTGAGCCACGGCCACGAATAGGACACGGCCACGAATAGCGCACGAATAAACGAATGGAGTCACGAATATTCGTGGCCGTGGCTCGGTTCGTTCTTGTAGACCCCGTGTAGACGCTAACGACTTACCCTGTTGTGGTGCAACACTCGACCCGATCACAACAACAGGGAGTCGTTATGATTCAGGATGCGAACAATACGACCGTAGACGACGATGTTCAGCTGTCGTCGAACCTTTCAATCACGCTTACCGACAACATGGAAACCGTCGGCGTCGGGCTCGTCCCGACCGAGCGAGCCAGGGCGCTGGTCCCGGCACCGTTCCGCTTGCCCGACGACGCTCAGCCGGTCACGCCCCTGGTGGTGCTGGCGAATAAGAGCGCGGGCATAACCGTCGGCGGCACTGCGCCCGCGGCCGGCGCGTATGTACTGATCGGCCTTTTGATCGCCTCGCCCGACGGAACCGGCGAATTCAATACGCTGTTGCTGTGGCACTATACATCGCACCGCCGCCTGGCGCGTACCTTACATCGGTTCGGCGTAAGCTCACAGCTCGTGCCGGAGCTTGAATTCACGATTTCGCTGGACGGCGAAGGCGGCACAGCGTCGCTGAATCTGCCGCGACCGGCGCGGCCGGCACTGGCGTTGGCCGGGACGTTTGGGTCGCAAGATCAACCGGTGCCCAATGGTTTCGTCGCCAACTGGTGGGCCAGACACGAGCGCGGTCTGCTCAAAGTATCGACAACCGTTCCTGAAGGACTGATCGGCGAAGCGCAGCTCGGGCTTAGAACGAACGGCGATAGCGAACTCGGCCGGCTGATCGGCGGCGGCACGCTGGGCTTCGCGGTCTTGCAGCGCTACAACACCTTCCCGTATGCCCGCACCGAGCTGAGTATCGTGGCGCATGGCAAGGAGACGGCGCACATATGAGCACGGCGGTTTCGGCAGGCGCGTCGGTATCTCGCGCTCGATACACGGCGCCGGCACGCATCACCCGCGTCATGCAGGTCCTGAACGGCTTAACTCTGGCGGCGGTGTTCGCCGCGTTCGCGCTGCTGTTCATCTGGGGCGAGCAGACGCGCGACCTGTTCGCCTGGACGATCGACCCACCGGCCGCGGCGGCGTTTCTGGGGGCGGGTTACGGTTCGATCGTGGTCTCTTCGATAATGAGCCTGCGCGCCGGAACATGGGGCAAGATCCGCGTTCCGGTGACGGTGCTGCTGATCGGCCTGGTGGGCATTCTGCTGGCAACGTTGCTGCATCTTGATCGGTTCCACTTCCGGCGCGTCGAGTTCGTGCCGCGCAACGTGGCGATCGGGTGGATCGTGCTCTACGGCAGCATCCCGCCGTTGTTTGCGCTCGGCCTTCTGGCCCAGCTTCGCGCCGGCATGCAGGTCGAGCACAGTTACGATCCGCTGCCGGGTCTGGCGCGAGCGGTCTATGCGGCGATCGCTCTGCTCACCGGCGCGGCCGGATTTCGGGCTTTTTCTCGCGCCCGCCTCCGTCGCGCCGCTCTGGTTCTGGCCGCTCACGCCGCTGCTGGCGCGTATGACAGCCGCCTGGCTACTCGGCGTGTTCAGCGCGGCGGCGCTGGTGCTGGTCGACAACAATCTGCGGCGCAGCGGCATCGTCGCCGCGACGTTAATCGTGTACGCGCTGCTGCAGGCCATGGTGCTCACACGCTATGCGTCCGAAGTGGCCTGGTCGACACCGGCGGCGTGGTTGTGGGTAGCAGTGCTGGTATTGCTGCTGCTGGTCAACTCGTGGGCCTGGCGCGCGAGCAGGGGCAACCGGGCGCACCACAAAGGCACAAAGGACACAAAGAATCGTTAATTCTGTGTGTCCTTTGTGCCTATATGGTGCATCCTTTCCGATGCGATGGCAGAGATCTCGCCGCTAGCCTCGAACCATTGCTTGCGGGCCGCGAGCTTCTGCTCCAGGTTCGGCGTCCAGCCGGTGCTAAGGCCACGGGCCAGGTGCAGCGCGGCGCCATAGCCGATCCCGAAGCGGATCGCCTCCAACAGGCTGGCCCGCTCCATATCGCTCAGCCTGCGCCGCGTTTGATATCCGTCCATCACAGCACCGATACGCTCCTTGCTCGGCGTGATCGACCACGGCCATTGGGAATCGCGATCGAGGTGGCAGCCGTACAGCAGGCGTCCGAGGTCGAGCAGCGCGACACCTTCGCCACCGCTGTGCCATTCATAAAACGTGAGCGTCCCGTCGTCTGCCGTGGCCGCGCGATCGATATACGGATCGCCGTGGATCAGCGCGCGTGGCAGCGGCAGCCGCTGGATCTTGCCGAGTGCGTCGTGAAACGATCCGAGTAGCGGATGCCATTCCGTGGGCACGTAGCCGCGCGCGGCCACCAGATAGTGCAGCGCTTCGCGCAGGGCATGCTCCGGATAGTACCAGCTTGTACCCACCGGCAGCCCGGCTTCCGGCGTGGCGCTCAGCGTATGCAGGCGACCCAGCGCCGCGCCCATGGCGTGATACAGGTGCACGGCGGACTCGGCCGCGGGTGTCATAGAGGTGGTCACCAGCGCGCTCCAGCCTGCCCATGCCCCCAGAACTTCGCCTGCATATGTGCGAACAACGCGCTGGGTCGGGTACTGCTGTGCTTCGAGCTGCAGCAGCAGGCCGGCCCGGTCGAGCAAGTAGTCGGTCACCGGGTGGCCGCTGTAGCCCTCGAGCCACCCGTTGTAGATATTGTCGCCCGGAGCGTCGGTGCGGGCAACGTACACGTCCCATGCGGCATCACCGGCATCCCGGGCCGTGTACTTCTGGGGCGTCACAGCATAGACAAGCTCAAGCTTCACGGCGTCGACGTGGTACTGTTCGCTCAGCAGCTGTGCTAACGCTTCGCGCTCATGTTGGGTTTCCATCGGGTACTCCTCGAGTGTTCCAAGTCGTGCCTCGATGCGCTGCACGCGCGCCGAATCCTCGGCGATGCGCCGGCGCAGCTCGCGCTGCTTCCGGCGCAGCAATTGGCGCAGGTCACGCGGCTGCTCGTCGTCGTCGAGCAGCAACAGGATGTCGTCGAGCCGGAACGACAGGTCGCGCAGGGCACAGATGCGTCGCAAGCGCGGCAGCTGGTCGATGCTGTAATAGCGATAGCGGGTAGCCGGGTCCACCCTGACCGGCTTCAGCAAGCCCAGCGCATCGTAGTGCCGGAGCATGCGCGTCGAGACGCGGCTCAGCTTCGCGAAGTCGCCGATCGTGAGTAACATGATCGCAGCATACACGTTGACATGGTGTTAAGGTCAAGCGGCAATTTCGAACCACGAATAAACGCGAATTGGAACGAATAAACGCGAATATCGGATATTGTAGGGACATGCCAGAGGCGCCGAATCCTGCCGCGTGATCGCACTGATCTACATGCGCCGCGGCATGTCCACGCCCGACGAGACACACCGAACCCTTCGCGCCGGTGGCGTGTCCGCATCCGACAAGGCATATCGCGCCCGTAGGAACATACCGGCGGCTGCGCCTCCGGCGGTGTGTCCGAAAACAATACGGCGCGATTTACGTCGGAAATAGGCCGCGTTGCCGGACGTTGTAGTATGCTGAGCAATGAATACGTCTTTCGATTCGGCACTTATTACCAACGAGCGATTCAGCACGGTGCGGGAGCAGATCCGAAAAGGCCTGCTGGATGAAACGCTTCCGTCGCTGGCGGTGGCCGTCGCCCGGAACGGCATCGTGCTGTGGGAAGAAGCGTTCGGCTGGGCCGACCGCGAGAACCGCATCCCCGCCACACCGCATACCATGTATTCGCTGGCCTCGATCAGCAAGCCGATCACCGCCACGGGCCTGATGCTGCTGGTGGAGCGCGGACTGGTCGATCTCGACCGTCCGGCCGACGAGTATCTGGGCGCTGCCAGGCTGCGCGCGCGAGTGGGCGATGCGCGGGATGCCACAGTCCGGCGCGTGGCGGGCCACACCGCCGGCTTGCCGCTACATTACCAGTTCTTTTATTCCGACGAGCCGTATCACAGGCCCTCGATGGACGAGACGATCCTGCGCTACGGCAACCTGATCACGGCGCCGGGAGAGCGTTTTCAGTACTCGAACCTCGGCTACGGCATCCTGGACTATATCATCGCGCGCGTCGGCGGCCGCGACTTTCGCGAGTTCATGCGCGCCGAGGTCTTTCTGCCGCTGGGCATGCTGCATGCATCGGTCGACATCGCGCCGGGGCTGGAAGCGCATCAGGCGCTGCGCTATGGCTCCGACGGCGTGGCCTATCCGTTTTACGACTTCGACCATCCGGGCGGCTCGGCCATCTTTTGCAGCGCACACGACTTGCTGCGCTTCGGCATGTTCCACCTCAAAGAACATCTGGCCGACCAGCAGCCGATCCTTTCCGACGCGGCGATCGACAGCATGCAGCAAGCACCGGCGACAGGGAAGCACGCGGGCTACGGCGTCGGCTGGAGCCTATCCGAACAACACGGCTATCAGGTCGTGCGGCACGACGGCGGCATGGGCGGCGTCAACACCACCCTGATGCTGATCCCGTCGGAGCGCATCGCCGTCGCGGTGCTTGCCAACGCCAACAGCTACCTGCCCTACCGCATCGCCGGGGAGTGTCTTGCAGCATTGCTGCCCGCATATCGCGAGCGGCTGGAGGCCGCGCTGGAAGCGGCACAACAGCAACAGGACAACGCTCCTCCTGCGCCGTTCAAGCCCAAACGCGCGCTGCTCGGCGAATGGCGCGGCGCGGTCGATACGCCGTCCGGCGAGCGGCCGCTCAGGCTGACCTTCCAGCGCGACGGCGATGTGCACGCCCGCATCGGCGATCAGCTCACCACGCTGGTGAACGATGTGACGCTGGAGGACGGCGCGCTGCACGGGGCGATGCTGGGCGACCTGAAGACCGAGGATGCCAATCGCCGGCCCTATATGCTGCGGCTCGATCTCAGGCTACGCGGACGGGTGATCAACGGTGCGCTCGTCGCGCACTCGACCGTCGAGGGTCAGCCCGGCGGCGCGCCGGGGCGGCGCGAGGGCAACGGGCTGAGCTTCTGGGCCGAGCTAACTAAGACCTGAATTCGACAGCAGTTTCTGAAATGGCTGAGCCATCGGAAATCACCACAAAGGACACAAAGGACACAAAGCCTTAAAGGATCTTTTGTGTCCTTTGTGGTGAACGTTGTTCGTTCATTGTTCTGCGACGAGGCAACGATGCGTGCATTGATGAAGACCGCGCCCGGCGTCGGCAATGTCGAGCTATGCGAAATCGCGGAGCCTGAGCCATCCGCCGGCCAGGTACTGATCGAGGTCGCCGCTGCCGGTATTTGCGGCACCGATCTGCATATCTACCACGACGAGTTTCGCACACGGCCGCCCGTGGTGATGGGCCACGAAGTCGCGGGCCACGTGGCGGCAGTAGGTGCCGGTGTTCCGGATTCGCTGATCGGCGAGCGCGTGACGAGCGAGACGTATTTCTCAACCTGCGGCAGCTGCCGCTTCTGCCTCGCCGGGCGGCCGAACCTGTGCCCGGAGCGACGCTCGATCGGCTCGGCGGTGAACGGCGGCTTCGCGCGCCGGCTGGTTGTCCCGGCGCGCAATATCCACCGCCTGCCCGCCGAGGTCGACGTCGTCGCGGGCGCGCTTACCGAGCCGCTGGCCTGCGTGGTACATGGCGCGCTCGAGCTGACCCATATCCTCGCGGGCGACCTGGCGGTGGTGAGCGGCCCCGGCGCGATCGGGCTGCTCACGCTGCAGGTGGTGCGCGCCTGCGGTGCCCGCGTGATCGTGCTGGGCACCGATCAGGACGAGCAGCGCCTGATGCTGGCGCGGCAACTGGGCGCAGAAGACGTCGTCAATGTCGAGCGCGAGGATGCGAGCCTCATGGTTAACGATCTGACGCATGGGCTGGGCGCGGATATCGTATTCGAGTGTTCCGGCGCCGGCCCGGCCGCACAGCAGCTGCTGCAACTGGTGCGGCGCGCCGGGCAATACGCCCAGATCGGGCTGTTCGGCAAGCCTATCGCCTGGGACATGGACCAGATTTGCTATAAAGAGCTGCGTGTCGGCGGCAGCAACGCATCGGTGCCGAGTGCCTGGCCGCGTGCGCTGGCGCTGATGGCATCCGGCGCCGTGCGCACGCGCGAGCTGATTACCGGTTCCTACACGCTACCCGACTGGCGACTGGCCTTCGACGACTTCGAGCAGCGGCGCGGGATCAAGACGCTGCTGCGGCCTGATTAAACGCAAAATCGCGAAGAACGCAAAGCATGCACGAATATTTTCGTGTTCTTCGCGTCTTTGCGTTGGCCCAGAGGGCACCGTTCCGGGCGTTTCTTACATTCGCGCCCACTCGCCGGTCCTGGCGCTTGCCAGGATGCTGTCGATCACGCGCATATTGGCCAGCGCATCGGTGATCGGTACCGGGGCCGGCGTGTCGTTCAGGATCGCCAGCGACAGCGCTTCGCCCTGCAGGGTGTACTGGTCGCAATATCGAACACAATTTCGTCGATGCTGCCCGTCGTGCTGCGTGCCACAATTTTGCACGGCCGGTCGGGCGGGGCGTTAACGGGAATCTCGATCTCGACGTGCCCGGCGGTGCCGTAGATGTTGACGCGCTGGTAGATGCGTGAGCTGCGTCGAGCAGGTAAAGGTGGCCGTGCCGCGCCCGAAATCCAACATGCCCGAGACACGAGCCGGTCGGTGTTGAGCTCTGGGTCGTAGTTCGACGATACCGAAGCTGCGGCTCGGCTCGGCACCAAAGATAAGCGCGAGAGCGAAATGTTGTAGCAGCCGATGTCCATCAGCCCGCCGCCGCCGATATCGGCCTGATTGCGGATATTGGCGGGATCGTTGTTATAGTAGGAAAAGAACGAGTGGATCGTGCGCAGCTCGCCGATGCCGCCCTGCGTCGACGATCTGTCTGGCGCGCTGCCACTGCGGGTGATGGCGATACATAAACGCTTCCATCAGCTTGAGATGCGGGAAGCTGTTTGGCGGCGTCGACGAGCGTCTGCGCCTCGGCGGCCGGTCAGCGCGATCGGCTTCTCGCACAGCACATGCTTGCCGGCCTCGAGCGCCTTGATCGACCAGGGGACGTGCAGGTGGTTGGGCAGCGGATTATAGACCGCGTCAATCTTCAGGGTCGGCCAGCAGCTCTTCGTACGACCCGTATGCTTTGGAGATCCCCAACTGCTCCGCGGCTGCCTGCGCCTTGTCCAGGTCGCGCGATGCGATCGCGGTGACCGTGGAATACTCGCCGCGCTGCATCGCCGGCAACACTTTGGCGAGGCCGATGTTTGCCGTACTCAAAACACCCCAGCGTACTTTGTTCATGCCAGGAACCTCCGTGGAACAATGAATGATGAGTGATGAGATATGATAGTCCGGTCGTTCATCGCTGCAGAGAGGATAACATGCCTGAGGTAGTGCGTTTGTGGCCCGGCGGCGCTCCCGGCTCCGAAACCTGGCACCGGCAAGAAAAAGAATACACCTTCACCGACCCGCTGCCGCATCGTGTCGCGCGCAATGTCACCGATCCGAGCCTGACGGTGTTTTTGCCGGAGCCGGCCGTGGCGAACGGTACCGGTGTGGTCATCTGCCCCGGCGGCGCCCACCACTTTCTGGCCGTCGACCACGAGGGCTACGAAGTCGCACGCTGGCTCAACCAGCGCGGTATCGCGGCGTTTGTGCTGAAATATCGCGTGATCGAAACGCCCGAAGACGACGCGGAGTTTCTGGAGTCGAGGTCACAGATCGGCGTGCCCGGCAGGCTGCAGATGCTGCTGCGCGCGCACTGGCCGCTGGCGCTCGCGGATGGGCAGCAGGCGCTGCGTATCGTACGTGGACGGGCGGGCGAGTGGGGGCTGCGCGACGATCGTATCGGCATTCTGGGCTTCTCAGCCGGCGGGCACGTGGCAGCGGGCGTGGCACTGGAGCACGAGGCGGACAGCCGTCCGGACTTCGTGGCGCCGATCTATGGCGCGCTGTGGCAGAACGTCGACGTGCCTGCGGACGCGCCACCGCTGTTTATCGCCCTGGCCGGCGACGATCGCATCGCCGTGGAGCCCTGTCTCGCGTTATTCAGTGCCTGGCACGCCGCCGGCCGGCCGGCCGAGATCCATGTTTATGCTCAGGGCGGCCACGGCTTCGGCATGTTCCGGCAGGGGCTGCCGTCGGACGGCTGGATCGAGCGCTTCAACGACTGGTGCCACGAATAGACACGCATAAACGAATGTAAGGGATATTCGTTTATGCGTGTCCAGACGTGGCGATCCTTCTTGCCGGCTGCGGACACGCCACCGGTGGACAGGTCGGTACACCTTACAGAGTTGGCAATGCGCCTCCGGCGTGTCCAGGCGTGGCGATCCCCATCGTCGGGTGCGGACACGCCACCGGCAGGGCCGTTGGTGTGCCCCTACATTATTCCTTTGCGTTCTTTGCGCCTTTGCGTTAATGTCCGGACGTTCATCGTCAGGCCCAGGCACGCCGCAGCAGGCGCAGCCAGTTGCCGTGCATGATCGCCGCGATATCGTCCGCACTGTAGCCGCGCCCGGCCAGCAGGTCGGCAATCGTTTGCAGGTCGGCAATCGTGTCGAGGTCGGAGGGCGACTGCTCGCGGCCGAAGCCGCCGTCCAGGTCGCTGCCGATGGCGGCGTGGCGGCTGTTGCCGGCGAGCTGGCAGACATGGTCGATATGGTCGACCACGTTGTCGAGCGTGACGGCATGGTTGTTCGACACGCCGATCTTCCAGCCCGGCTGGAGCATCCAGGCGTCCAGCGCCGCGCCGATCACGCCGTCGCGCTCGACGATCGCGCGCAGCTGCTGGTCGTCGAACTGGCGCTGGTGCGGCACCAGCGCGCGGCAGTTGTTGTGGCTGGCCAGCAGCGGCCCATCGTACAGCTCGAGCGCCTGCCAGAACGCCTGGTCGGAGCAATGCGTCAGATCGAGCAGCATGCCGAGACGCTCCATCTCGGGCAGCAGCCGTCGTCCGAGCTCGGTCAGGCCCGCCTCGGTGCCGGTCCCACCGGCGTAGCGACCGGGGCCGTAGTGCGTCAGTCCGAGCGCCCGCAATCCGGCCGCCCACCATTCGCCCAGCTGCTCAGGGGCAAGGATCGGGTCGGCGCCCTCCATGCTGATCACAAGGCCGAGCGGGGGCACAGCAGCGTCGCCGGCTACCTCCTAGGCTTCCCACTCGCCCATATGCTCGTTCAGCGCGGCGAGGCCGTCGATGATCCGTACGTCACCGCCGTATTCGAGCGCACGATAATACGCCAGCTGGCCATGGGCGACACCATACGCCTGTGCGGCCGATAGGTAGTCGATATGTTCGAGCGGTGTGCCGGTGGAGCGAGCCAGCAATGTTGCAAACGACAGCGCGACGCGGCCACGCCGCAGCTCGGGCAGGGCCACGGTACCGGCAGCGCGCGCTTTGCCCGGCACGCCGCCTTCGCGCGTTCGGATCGTGTACACCGAGCGCGCAGGTCGCGGTTCCACTGCAGCGCGTTCCATGAAAGATCGAGATGTGCGTCGATGATCAGCATGGGTTGTGAATCGAGGGGATCCTCCCACGGTCGGGCCGCGAAAGGCTCCCGGCGGTTGAGCGCATCATAACACGTGGCGACCCCAGGCTAAAGCCTGGGGTCGCTGGGCAATTCACGTCGCTTCTTCGAGCAGCGGCCAGCGAACGCCGATGCCCGACAAGAACCGTAACCCATCGTGCTCGCGAACGCGTTGGTCGCCCTCAACATAATGCGGATAATCGCCCAGTACTTCGAAGCCGAGCGACCAGTCGACTTCGCTCATATAGCGACAGACAAAGCCATGTTGCTGGCCCAGTGCAACGCTCATTTTCAGGTAATCCCGGTCAAACGTTCGCCTGGGAACGACGACGATCTGCTCGTGCTGCCAGGTGTCGGCGCTGCCCAGGATACCGCCCTTGGCTTCGATTGCATTCAAGGTGTACGGCGACGCGCCGGACGCGCCGATCACCAGACCGCGCAACGGGTGCTCGCCCGCGCCGCGCAGCTTATTCAGCAGAAACTCGGAAAGCGGCCCATAATGGAACGGACCCGCCCAGGCGGAAGCGTCGAACGGCTTGCGCACGACATACACCTGCGGATCGGCTTCTTTCAGCGGACGGTAGATGAACGCCCGCGCATAGTAGTAGCCGCCGGTCCACTCGGCCAGCTGCAGCAGCTCCGACGGTAACCTCCGGCCATCCGGAGCGCCGGCATCGCGCTCAAGAAACGCAGCCGTGGGCCGGCGGCTAAACGTGCGAAGCTGCTCGTAGCGCAGCAGAATGCCCGGGTCGGGCGTTTCATGGTATGCAGCGCTTTCGAGATAGCCCAGCCGTGCCGCGGATACCTGCATGTCGGCGAACGACTTGCGGATGCCCGCGAGCCGCTTGTGAACCAGGGCGCGCCGTAGACTGGCCCATTGCGGGCTGTGATGGCCGGCAAACGCGAGGTACGAGCGCAGCACCGCGGGCAGCTCGCTGCCTAATCCCTCCGCGAGGTCGTCCAGCTCGCTCTCACGATATCCAACCGGCTCGCCGTAGCGTGGAGCGACTTCCTCGAAATAGAACGACGCGATATCGGCTATCGATTGTGCTGTCGAGTTCAGCTGATCGGTAGATACCTCCCGGCGCTGCAGCCCGTCGTGTCGTTCGCCAGAACCCGGATTTGATTTCACGTTGTGCCTTTTGATCTGCTTCGTTGCAGGGGCCGAAGCACACTCGGCCCCTGCGTACCCTTGCAGGGGCCGAGTGTGCTTCGGCCTGTGTACGTATAAACTGCTGGTTTGAGCTACTCTATTGTGGCAGAGGCGGCTGCAAATTCATCGCGACGTCGTTGGTTGCGCCGGGCGTGCAGCCGGTGAGCGAAAGACCGGCAAAAGCCAGCAGGAGCGCGGCGATCAGGAGTTTTCGTCTCAATGTTGAGCTTTCCTATTATCCGATCCGGTGCCCGTGTTACAGCCCGGCGACTTTCCACCGATAATTCTACGCTCGATCGCGTGAGAAGGTTCACGATTGGCTCAAAGATTGGTCCAAAGTCGTAGTGCCGATACCGGAAGGAGCGATCCGCGAATGAGCGCGAATATTGTTCTATTCCAAGATAGGGGAGCCGCAACGCCAAGATGGGGCACTCTACCCGATGCCGCGATACCTGCCACCGGCTAAGCTGATCGTGCGTAAAGGAGCAGCTGCATGGCGTTTTTCGACGATATGAGCGCCGCCCTGGCCGACTATCCTGTAACCGACGTCGAGCTGGAGATCGTCGAGGTCGCTATTCCGGGCGCGGTGCTAAACGAGGGCGAGCAAGGCACGTTCCGGGTGCGCATTACCAATCGCGGACCGCTCAACCTCAGCGGCGTGACGGTGCACGTGTATGGTCTGAACGGCGCCACGGTGGCGAACAATAGCGTTATCGCGCCGTTCGTTTCGGATTTCACCACCCAGGAGCTGGCGCCGGTCAAAGCGCACGGCGGATCACAGCTTACCGTTGGCGCTCCGCTAAAGTTCAAGGCGCCCGGCGGTACCCAATCGTTGAAGACGCTGGTCAAGGTAACACTGGAGTCGTGGAATGCCGACCTGGATTACATATTGAAAGGCCACAGCGACCCGCTCGGCGTGCCCAAGGGCACCTACGCCGCCGCGGTCGGGGCATCGTAGACGGCCCACCTCGAACGCACCACACAGGTACAAAGGACACGAAGAATTAGTCGGTTCTTCGTGTCCTTTGTGCCTGTGTGGTGAAATATCATTGCGTCTCGGAGTCGTCCTCGACAACATCGAAGCGCAACCCGCTTGACCCTTCACCGCGGCCGATCTGCTTGCGTCGCCCGACCCACACATGCGTCGAGCCGTCCAACCAGCGGGTGTACTGGTATGAGCGAGTAACCCGCACACCTTCCCGCGGCACCTCCTCCTCGTACAGCTCGAGCGGCTTGCCGGGGTCGGGGGTCAGGATCCGCCCGAGCGCGGGAACGGCTCGCGGCTCGCCATCCGTCGTGAGCACCGCACCACGCTTCAGTCGCAGGCCATCCGCTGTGCGTACCGGCATGAGCGGAACCCAGTAATCGGGAACCTCACTTGCGAGCCGATAGCGCTGAGCCGCGGATGCCGGCTGATCCTGAGCTGTCTCCGCTTCGCGACGCCGTTGCTGTTCCATGTACGCGTCATAGCGATTGAGCGGCCGGCCGGCGGGGCTTTCCACCGTCCGCTCGATTGCCCAGGCCAGATTCGCCATCTCGTCGCGCACAAACAGCACATCTTCGAGCGGACGGTTTTCCACGCTCTTGAGCAGTGCCGGAGGCAAGAACAACAGGTTCGACGCCGGCGTCGTAATGCCGCTGCTGCGCGTATACGAAATCTGAAACATATGCCAGTGCCTGTGCGGCATGCCGAATTCGCCGTTTGGGTTGATCAACGTGCGCACGCCGAACGTATCGGTGATTACCAGCGAGCGGGTTTGATACAGCGATCCGACGTCCAGCTCGAGCGGAATCACAAACCAGTCGTCTCCGTAGGTCAACGCAAACTCGACCAGCAGCATGCGCGCCAGGTCCGTCGGGCCGGCTTCGACCGAGCCCCAATTCACCTGCGCGTCTTCAAACTCCCAGAAACGCGGCGCCGGCATGCCCCGAAAGCTGACCGGCGCCGGCATCACCGTGTGCATGACCTCGCTGACGGCGTCGTCGTTGGCTGCTCCAAGTGTCACCTCGGCATTCAGGTCGAAGGCATGCCAGTCCAGGTGACCCGCGTAATACTCGGGCGCCGTCAGGGTACGCTCGCCGTCACTGAACCTGGTAGCGAGCGAGAAGGCGTACTCCATCCGTTCCGGCAGCCAGAACTGCTGCGCTGTTTCGGGCTCGCTTAGCAGCGTCTCCAGCCATAACAGCCACTCGCGCGCGGCTTTCTCGACTTCCGCCCGATCGGCAGGCGCGATCTGCAGCGCCGCGTCGATCACGATTTTGCCTGCGCCGGACGAGCGGAACGCCGCGTACAGCCGCCGGCCGTCGGGCACGCGCGCCGCCATGATCTCGCAAAAACTGAGGCTGTCCCCGTCGAGCGCGGCGCGTTGCTCGGCCGTCAGCGCCTCAAACGCGTACAGCCTGATGAAGTCGCCGCGGTAATCGCGCGACAGCGGCTGCTGCACCAGCATGCGCAGAAATTGCTGGCCGGCCTCGGCGGCCAGCCTGAGGCCGTGGGGCTGCGCCGTTTGTTCGGTAGGCAGCCGAACCGTTTCCCGCTCGACCAGCGTTTCGAGCGGCACCTGGAGAGGGTCGTAGCGTGGAGCATCGACCATGGTGTTCGGTGCGATGGCGCCCGCGTGGTAGCGGGTCAGGCGCGCAGCTTCGGCCCGCCAGCGAGCCGTCACCGGCGAGCCGTTATCCTGGCCCTCGAATTCGCCGAGCTGCCACTGTCGCGCCAGCATCCAGAGCGGATCATACACTCTGGCCTGCAGGCTGCTGTCCATTTCCGAGTTGCGGCTGCGCGGCTCCAATCGCATCCAACTGGTGATCGATGGCATATGTTTCTCTACTTCAGCGGCACAAAATCGCTTGAAACGGTATCGCCGTTTGCGTTATGCGCAACGTACAACGCGGGCAAGTAGTGCCCGACTTCGTCGAGCGCGTCGGGGTCGACGGCGCGAACGCGGGCCAGGTCGAGCGTTTCCAGCAACACCTGCTGTAACGACCAGACCGTCCATGGTGTTTCGGTGTCGGGCGGCACGGCGAGCAGGATCGTTTGCGGCGGGGCGGCGTTCGGCGCATCGTACTGAAACGAGACGGCCGTAGTCTCGGTGGTACTGGGAACAACCTCGACCCACTCGTCGATCAGCAGCCCGGCCAGCGGCAAGCTCATGTCAAGCGACGTGGAGGATTGGACGGCCAGCGAAAGAACACCGCCCGGCAGCTTGCGTCCGGCTTCCAGCGGTAACGCGGCCCAGCGTGTGTTGCCGTCGTGCGGCAGCTGCGCGATGCTCAGCTCGAGCTGCTCGCCGCTGTTGAGCGCTTCGGCGTAGCTCAGCGCGTCGTTGAGCCGGGCAACGCCGTCGCGCACGCGCGCCATGCGCTGGAACCAGGTCTGCGCGGCGAAGGGATCGCCGTCCAGCAGGGTGGTGCTGCCGTCCAGCGCCTGCTCGAGCTCCGCGGCATTGGCTACCGTAAACCGGGGCAGCACCACAAAGGTTTTGCCGAACACGACGCGCAGCCGTGCCAGCGCATGATCGCGCCTGGTTTCCGCCGTCGCCGTGCCGGAGCTCACGCTTCCGTCCAGCGCTACGAGCTGTTCGACGCGCCGCGCCAGCTCGGTGTGGATCGAGCCGGCCTGTGCCAGCAGCATCTGGCGACCGGCGGTCGAGTTGCCGGCGTCCGCAAGCGGTACAGCGCCGGCTACGCCGAAGCCGGCCGCCTGCACCATCGATTCCCGCAGCTGCTCGAGCACGGCCTCGTCGGGCACGGCCAGCTGCGCCGCGAGCGCTTCGTCCACTGCCCGCAAGCGCTGCTCGGCGGTAGCCGCGCGCTGTTCCAGCTCGTCCAGGTCGACGCTGAAATCCGTACTGCGCTGGGGTAAGTCCAGGTCGTCGCCGTCCAGTGCACGCGCGCCGGTGATCAGATGGCGGGCCGTGCGCAGCAGCTCGTTGAATTCGCCGTATCCCAGCTCGCCGGCACCCCAATCGGGGTTGCGCCCCGCGGCGATGCGTAGCGTCGAGCCCGGCGCGAAGCCGTCCGGCATGCGCATGCTGGTATAGAGCAACCGCTGCTCGATCTCGGCTTGCTGCCCGCCTGTTCCACCCTCGACGGCATAGATAAAGTCGAGCGGCGCCAGGCCCAGCCGGTCGAGACGTAGCTCTTTGGTCTCCACGACCTGCCCGCCGGCCGGATCAAGCCGCTCGACCACGCAGCGTACCCGTGCAGGGTCGCCGAGCAGCCGCGCGGCCCAGGTATTCAGCCACGGCTCGGCTTCGGCGCGCATCGAAGCGCCAGGTAACGACCAGTGGGCCGGCAGCTCGGGCTCGCCGCTCCACAGCGTTACCAGGCGCTGTGTCAGCGCGGTGCCGCTGCGCGGCGTGCGAACCACATCCAGCTCGGGCGGCGGCGTTTCTCCGCCGGCGATCGCTTCCACCGTGGCGGTGGCGCGCAGCGGGCTGCCGCGCACCACCTGAAACACCGTTTCGGCCATCAGCGCATCGCTTACAGCGTCGACCGCATCGGCCAGTGTGTTCAGCTCCGCTTCCAACACACTGCGCGCGGCGTTGAGCTCGTCCGGCTTCGGCTTGTCTTGAAGCGGATCGAACAGGGCAACCAGCGGGTTGTCGCCGGGCGAGGGGGCATCCTTCACGGCCAGCCAGCGCCGCTGCAGATCGAGGCCGTCGACCACGTTGTTGGCGGCGATCGCTTCGACCGGCTGCGTGCCTGGTTCCCGTTTGCGCGCCACCAGCGGCGCCAGATCACGAAAGTAGTCGATGAAGATAGCTTTTCCGGCTTCCTGCAGCCGGCGCTCGAAGCGGTAGCCCAGCAGCGCGCCCAGCGGCTGGCCCTGCCGCACGCCGTCGAGCAGCCAGCTCGCCAGCCGCACGCGCTCGGACGACAGGTCGATCGCCAGCGCCTGGTTTGGCGTTTCATCGTCGACGTGGGCCAGATGACCGCTGCGCAAGACGGCGGCGGTGGTAGCCTGCGCCAGCGACGGCGCGTGAATGAAGCCGGGATTACCGGCAGCTCCGAACAGCGGCGCCTGCTCACCGGGCGGTGGCGCGACTTCGGCGTGTGTCGACGACGGGCGCAGGTTGACCACCCAGCCGTAGCCGCCGAACAGCATGTCGTCCGGCCGCTCCTGCCTCAGCTCGGCCAGCCGCCTGGTGGCCAGCGAGGTGATCCAGGCATCCAGCCGGTGCGAGCATGCATCCAGCGTGCCGGCCAACAGCTGTTCGAGGCGCGGAATTTTCAGCGACTGCAGGTGCCTCAGGCCGGCGCGAAAATCGCTCAGCGGCTGCAGCCGCGGCTCGCGTCCGGTATCCGGCTCGCCGGACGGCAAGTAGCCGAGCAGGTAGTTACCCACCTCGATCTGCTCCGCCTCGCCGTCGACGCCGATCTTGAACGTCAGCTGTCGCCATGGTGTCCGCGTCAGCTGGCCCAGCGGCAGGTCCACCAGCTCGGCCTCGCGGCGCTGTTCCGGCCGCAGCAGTCCGCGTCTCAGCAGCAGCCGCGACCCGGCAGCGACGTATTCCAGCAACATGCTGTGTTTCACCAGCAGCTGTAACAGCGTTCGCGGCTGGCCGGTCTGGTGGCGCAGCGATAGTCAGGCTACGCGCGGCCAGCAAGGCGCCGATATAATCGGCCACCGTCTCACCTTCGGCCTGTACCAGGGCGCCGCCGAGCGGCGCGACAGGCGGCATATACACCGCGTGCGCCAGCCGTGGCCGCCACGTAACGCCCAGCGTTTGCAGCAGCGTGCCGGCCTGCTGCTGCTGGGTGGCCCACCATTCGTCGAGCGCGCGCCGCCTGTTGTTACGCATCTCCAGCCAGGCCCGATGTGCCGCTGCATACGCGCGCTGCTTGGCCTCCTGTTCGCGGATCCAGGCGAGCCTGGCTTCGCGTTGCGCCTTGATCCAGGCGATCCTTTCCCGCGGGGTCAAGTCGTCGGGCGGCTCCTCTTCCTCGGGCGGCTCCTCCACCGGCGGCGGCTCCGGCTCGGTGGAGTGCCAGGCATCCAGATAGAAATCGGCGCTCAAGAACACCCCGAGATGCTCCAGGTAGTGCCTGCCGATCAGGCCGCGTATCGCGTACGTCGAAGACAGCCCGTCCAGGCTCAGCACCTCGGACAGGTCGCGGTCGAATCCGCGCTCCGTGGTGCTGTCCGGGCTGCGGCCGAGGCGCGGCACCTCGTCGAAATTACGCCGCCAAAGGTCGCGCAGGCGCATCAGCAGGTCGCGCAGCGCCGCTTCACGATCTGGCGAGGCCTGGCCGGATCGTGGCTTCCAGGCGTCGAGCGAGGTCACCGGCAGCACGCCGTAGGGCTGCTTGCCGATGCGCAGCGCGGGCAGCGGGCCGCCCGGACGCACGTACTCGACGAAATGTTCGCGCGCCCAGTCGATGTCGTCGTCGGTCAGCGGGCTTTCGCCGGAAGCGCCGGTGCCCAGCATCTGCAGCAAGTAGTAGCCCCAGGTCGCCTGCCACAACACCGCGTTCATGTGCCGTGCGTCGCGCTGCTCGCTCTCCATGGCGTGCGGCAGATTGGCGAATGCCTGCCCTTCCAACCCGAGCGCGGTGCCGAGCAGATCGGCGTTCGATCCGTCGCCCACCTCGAGCGCCGGCCCGCCGCGCTCCGCAAGATAGCTCGTCGCGTGGCCCGGATCGTTCGAGCTGAAGCCGGACGGCGCCTCTCTGGTATTGTTTGACGGCGTGCCCTGCGGCACGAAGCTCAGCCCGCCGGTGTAGTGGTGAGCATCCAGCAGCTCGGCCAGCCGCGCCCGCGCGGCGGTCGTGTCGCCGGGCGCATCCTGGATCCCCAGCACCAGCACGAAGTCCAGCCCCGCGTGCGCCTGGTCGACGGTTAACCTCGCGCGAATGCCCATCCCGGCCTGCTCGGCTTCTTCGAAGTCGACCAGCCAGCGCATGCCGTCGTCGATCGCCGGCCGATCAGGGTCGCTCGTGGCGGAATCCGCCTTCGGATCTGGCCCGGCCTGCAGCGCGGCGCGGATCGGCCCGCCGGTGACGTTGAACACCAGCCGCCCGCCGCGGTAGCCCAGCACGATCCAGCGCGCCGGCAGCGCGCGCGCCAGGGGCGGCCGCGTCCACAACTCGTCTTTGGTTGGCGGGTCCGGAAAGCGCGGCGGCGTGTCCAGCGCCGCTTCGGCCGGCACGGGATCGTCGGGCCGGTCATCGGGATTGAGCGGCCTGAGCGCGCGGGCGACCCACGCGGCGCGCGGAGCGTCGAAACGATCTGCCAGCTGGCGCCAGGTAGCCCTGGCGCGCTCGTCGTCGCCGGCGGCGCGCCAGCTCTGTTCCCAGAAATGCCGGCCCCAGCGCAGCTCCTCGGGCGTCAGGCCCGGCTCGTGGGAGTCGATATGCAGCGTATCGGGATACACCCGCACGCGCAGCTCGAAGCCGCCTGCCGGCAGGCTGAAAAAGCGCGTCTCCAGCCGCACCGGAAACAAGACCAGCGGCGCCGCGCCGGGCGACAGCTGCGTCAGCAGGTCGGGCGTCGCGGGAAGATTTGGAATAGCGGGTATAGGCGTCTGCATATAGCTAGCCTTTGATCATTCGGCTTGCATGAATAGCGATACGCACCGGGCGCTGCAGCGTGATATACGCCTGATGCGCGGCACTCCTGCCCCAGCTCGCTCCTGGGGCCTCCGGCAGCTGCGCTGTGATCGAGGCATACGACAGCGCCTCCAGCTGCTGCTCGGTCGCGGCCAGGTGTCGCCAGTTCAGCTCGTTCCAGCTGCTGAGCGGCGGCAGCGGCTTTGAAAAATCGGCGGCGTCCATGCCGAAGCTCGGCTCGGCCGGCTGCTGCTGGATCACGAAGAACCAGCCGGGATCGGCGAGCGCCTTTGGCTTGGTCAGGCCGAAGCCCAGAAACGTGACGTCCGGCTTGAGCGTGCCGCGAAACAGCGGATGGGCTTCGTCGGCCGGGTCCGGCGACAGCTCGAGCCGCCCGCTGGCGTTGCGCACCGCCGCCACGGCATAGATCACGGCGTTGGGATAGCGCCGCAGCAGCTCGCCGCGCAGCAGCAGCACCAGCTGCTCGCCCGGCCGCGCGTTGTCGCCGAGCTCGCTCTGGGCGTCCCAGCGGTGGATCGCTTCGATATCCGGCCGCCCGTCGCCGGCCGACGTATCCCAGAATTGCCTGAAATAGGTCCCGCGCTGGTCGGTAGGGTAATTGCGCCACAGCAGCTCGCGGCTCATCTCGGCGTTCAAGCCTACCAGGAACGATTCGACGAAGTCGGAGTTGGTTTCCAGCAGCGTGACGGTATTGGGCGGCACGTGCTCCAGGCCGGGAAACAAATAATCCTGCGCCAGGTCGCGCAGCGCTTCATACATCGGCTGCGGGAACTCGGGCGCATCCATGATCGGTGCGAGCGGATCGTCACGCAGCTCCGGCCGGCCGGAAGGTCCGTCGGCGCCGGCGATGCTGAGCGAGGCCTGTACCCGCGCGGTGATTGTTTTTTTCGGATCTAGGTTGAGCAGCAGCTGTGCTTTGGTGCC
Organism: uncultured bacterium; assembly: GCA_963827625.1. Lineage (GTDB taxonomy): Bacteria > Chloroflexota > Chloroflexia > Chloroflexales > Kallotenuaceae > CAWHBS01. Next base: position 103,997 of record CAWHBS010000001.1, read on the forward strand.
CTCCAGGTCCAGCTGCTCGGGCAGCTCAGACGGCAGCGTCGACAACAACGCGCTCTGCATGTAGGCGTGGTTCTGCCTGGCGACGATGCGGAACATGCGCGCGTCGAGGCTGTCGGCCGTCGATTCGGGCGCATAGCTCAACAGATTGAGCCGGGGCGTGAAGCCTTCGGGCACGATCTGGAAGGCTCCCAGCTGCGGAGCAGTATCAAGCGCGGCTGAGATATGTTCCCAGCTCATGAATGGCCGCAGACCGGAGGCGAGCCCGGTGGCCGCATCTCCAACTCCGTTGAGCGTCACCAGACCGGCCGGCGGCCGTTCGAAGCTGATCGACGCGGTCCTGTTCATTCTGGCCAGGATACCGATCGACGGCGAGCCTGCGCCGCCGAAACGCGTGCTGGCGACGCCGCGCGGGCTGGCCAGGCGCCGCAGCGGCGCTGAAACGGCGCGGATCGGGATGCGAGATCGCGCCAGCGTGCGCGACAGCAGCGCCGGTGCGGTCTCGGCCGTGGTGGCCAGGAGGCGCGACTGGGCCGGCGCGACGACGTTGAGCAGTGTTTGCGGGGAAAACGCTCGAAAATGCCGTTCGTGGATCACGCCGTTGACGGCGCGGCCGAACTGGGCCTGGCGCCGCAGCCGGTTGACGCGCTCGATCTCGCCCAGCTGTTGCCACGCCGAGGTCATCAGCTGCTCCTGCTGCTGCTGGACGACCTGCGTTCCCAGCGCGGCGACGACCCGGTGGCGCGGATCGAGGTTCAGCTCGTCCAGCCAGGGCGCGGACGGTGCCTGGCCAAGCTCGACGCTATGCCGCGCCGCCTGCCAGCTGCCATAGATCGGCGGCGCCAGCAGGGGATCCTCGCTGCCCTCGTGCAGCGCCTGCCATGGCGCGTCGAGGATCGCTTTGAGCTCGCGTCGAAACGGCGTGCGCGTCTCGTCCGGCCATGGGGCGACCGGCAAATCGAGCAGGCTCAGGGCGCCCGCCAGCTCGAGCGTCGTGTGCTCCGGCAATGGTGGAACGATCTCAAATCCGGGCCGCCCGATGTCGACGCGCCGCTTGCCGACTTCGGGCGGCATATCAGCCTTGTCGCGCGCTTCCAGCAGGCGCACCAGCATCTCGAAATCGCCGCCGCTGCCGGTGCGGAACTCCCAGGAATAGTAGACCGGCAGCTCTAGCTTGAGCTCTTGCGCTCCACTGATCCAGGCCGGCTTCAGCTCCGATTCGTCGGCGGGCTCGATTTTCTTGCCCAGCCCGGCCTTGCGTCCCAGCTCGAACGTGGGCACCACACAGGCCAGATAATCGGTCTGCGGATCGAGCCGGCGCGGGCACAGCAGCCGCGATACCGTCAGCGCGGGATCGCCGGCCAGCGCCAACTTGAGCGAAACAGGGTCGCGCCGGCTACCCACGACCTGCACGTGTGCCCAGGCCCACAACTCGGCCAGATCGGGCAGCTCGTCCTCGTACCGTGCCGGCTCGACGATCTCCAGCACCGGCAGCGGCAGGTTGGGCTGGGCACGCAGCGTGACGCCTTGCTGCTTGCGCACCACCACCAGGCACAGCCACGGTCGTAGGTTGCCGGCGTCATCCGCCTTCGCCGGCGTAAACATCCAGGGAAAGTCCGGACGATCGAACTCGACGGACGGAAAAAGGTTCGGCTCGAAATCAGTAGCCAGATGGCGCGGCTCGGTGCGTACCACCTGCTGCCGGTCGATGCCGAGCACATCGCCCGGCCCGTACAGGCGCACCTGCCGTTCGACGGGCTCGACTTCGTCGTTGACGCGCAGTGAAACGGTCACCGCGACGACACCGGCCTGTTGCGGGCTCCTATCCGGCGTCTGGATCCCGGCCGCGGCGCCCTGGCGTGCCCAGGGAAGGAATACATAATTTGCTGACGATATTTCGGGCATATAACCTCACCCCAAACCAACAAACCAACAAACCAAGAACCAACGAACCAACAAACGCCGACCGATTTCACCGAAAACGACCCCCGGCCGATTCACCGATTTCGAACCCCGTAGGGCCGACGCTTGCGTCGGCCTCAGGCGTTGATCAATGGATGTTCTGTTTGGCGACGAGACATCATAGGTTGCCGTATCCGGATCCTGGCCGGCGCACGCACCCCATCGGACCGATCAACCGGCAGGCCGACGCAAGCGATCGGCCCTACGGGGTTATCCGCGGCGCGGCGGTCATAGCTCATCGTTCATCGTTTGTCGTACCTCCGACAGTCGCAAAATCTGCAACCCCGCCGCGCGCTGTGGGTCCTGCTGCCTAAGGTGCTCCAGCGCCTGCACCGCCTGCGCATAGCTGCTCGGCCGGTCCGCCTCGCTGCCCGCCAGCGCCTGCACCGTCAGGTCCTCCGTCGCCACGACGCTCCAGCCTTCCTTCACCACCCGGTGCCCCTCCCGCCCCGTCTGGTAGCGTGCGCTGCCGCTGCGTCGTAGCCCGCTGCTCCCCGCCGCCCCGTAGCCCACCTGCTTCCCCAGCAGCTCCGCGCTCACGGTGTACCGGGTCCCCGCGTCGCCGGCGTGCGCTTCGTCCGTTTCGCTGTCGAGCGTGATCGTTTCATAGCCGATCGCGTCCACTTCCAGCCATGCCGCGTCCTCCTCGCCGATCGCCAGCCCCTCCGTCCCGATCCGTACCCCCGCCGCCAGCAACTCGAACGATGGCCGCGTCAGCTGCTCGTCCTCGCTCAGCTCCAGGTACTGCCCCGGCGCGAACAGCTCCTTCACCGCCTGCCTGGTCTGTCCCGCGCCGCCCACGCTCACCTGCGTGATCACGAACCGCCGTGCTCCCGCCGGCGTGCTCGACCCGAACCGTGCGATCTCCACATCCAGCGGTACCACGCCCTGCGTCACCGTCAGCGTCCCCAGCGGATGCAGCAGCACCTCGGCGCCACCCGCGCGCTCCCGCAGCACCACCAGCGCCCGCTGCCCCTCCGGCAGCCGCGCCCGCCAGTTGCCCCCATCCGCTAAGGCTGCTCGCAGCCGTGGCAACACGTCGATCGGCGCCGGCCGCGGCGGTGCCTGCCCCGCAACCAGCGTCGTGTCGACGCGTACCGTCACGTCCCACCACAAGATCTCGAAGGTCGCCTTGCCCGTGATGTGCAGCGGCCGTGGTCCCGCCAGGCTGCCTTCGACGCGTACCTTGAACAGGTTGGTTTTGCCCCGCTTGAGCTGCACCTGCGCCACGAACGCTGCCAGGAACACAAACGGGTCGCGCTGGATCAGCACGTCGAAGCCCAGCTCGCCCTGCAGGCTGAAGCCCGCCGCCGCCGCATACAGCTCCGCCCGCGCGCCGAACTGCAGCGTGTTGGCGGTGATGGCGAAATACGCCTCACAGCGCAGGCGTGGATTGTCGCCCGCGGCCAGGTTGAGCGCGATGCGCTCCAGTTTGGGGAAGTTGGCCGGCGGGGTGAACGCCGGATGCAGCCCGCCCACCGCCAGCGCGAAGTTGGGGCTGCCTGCCCAGGTCAGCCGCAGCGCCATGTCGCCGGTGAGCACGAACTTCTTGAGCAGGCGCGAGTCGTACAGCGCGGCGTCGAGGGCGACGGAGCCCTGGTCGAAGTCGACCACGCCGATGGCGTCGAGCTGCAGGCGCAGCAGCTCGTGCTCGGGGCGCGGCAGGATCGCGACGAGCTGGCCGAGGAGCAGCAGGCGCAGCCGGGCGCCGAACTCGAGCACGACGGCGAGGTCGGCGGTGATGAGCGGAGGCGTGCCCCAGGCGAGGCGCAGCATGGGACCGAAGAGGTGATGCCCCGGAGCGATGGGGAAGACGCGATTGAGATTGGAGAGGATCTGCGGCGCGTTACGCAGCGGGTCGGAGGGAAAGAGGATGCAGTCGAGGGTATGGGCTTTGAGGCCGGCGCGCAGGGCGGCATCGTCGAAGGTACGGTTGAGCGCGAGCAGGCCGCCGATGCCGGTAAGGGAAAAGCCCATGCCGAGGGCGATGGGGGTAAAGTCGGCGGCGGTGATGAGCACGAGCAGGGAGAAGCCGGGCGAGGCGTCGGGGAGGCGGGTAGCGATGAGGCCGACGGCGGTGAGCGAGAGGCCACCCTGGAGGCTCAAGGCGAGGACGCCGGCGTACTGGCCGCGCTGGGGGTCGAAGTACAGGAAGCCGCTGCCGCTGACGGCGGTGGCGTCGATCTCCAGCCCGACGCCGCTGGGCGGCTTGAAATCCAGCGCGATGTCGGCGTTACCCAGGTTACCGGCCTCGAAGCGCAGCGCCAGGGCTACCCCGATCGAATCGAGCCTGGCACTGATCGGCCCGAGCATCGCCGCGCCGCTGACCGTCACGGCGCCGGTCAATCCATCTGACGCGCCGCTGAGCGCCAGATCCAGCGTGTCGAGCTGCAGCGGGCCAACCTTTCGGTACACCGCGATCGTGGTGCGCAGGCCCGCGCCGCCATGGATGCGCAGGCCGTCGCGCTGCGACCAGCCGGCAGTGAGGCTCAGGTTCGTCGTGATGCCGTCCGCCGGCAGGATCGAGGCAAGAAAGCCATCCGAGCGGTCCGGCACCAGGCGGATGCGGCCGTCCTCGACGCCGGCGTGCAGTGAGGGGTTGAGCCCGGCGCCTGCTGCGGCGCCACCACCGGCTGTGATCGCCGCCACGTCGACCGACAGAGCGGGAGCCGAGAACAGCACATATCGCTCTCCGGCCGCGGCCGCCAGGCGCAGCGCAAGCGCGAAGGATGCAGGGGCCGCATCGGCGGCGGGCGGATCGAGCAGCCCGCTCAGCAGCTCGGGGTCACGGCCGGCGCGCAGGATCAGCGCCAGGCCGCTCTCGATACCGGCCGACGCACCCAGCACCAGCGACAGGCGATCCGACAACCCAAAGCTTGTGTTGGTCGTGCCGGACACGAAGGGCGATACGCCGATACCGCCGTCGACGCCGCCGGGAGCGCCGGCGCGAACAGGATACAGGGTAACGCCGACATCGAACGAGTCGAAACCGAGTCCCTTGGACAGGCTGATAAACAGCTGGGCGGCCGGGTCGGTATCGGCTTCGGGTACCGGGCGGCCGGCGATCTGCTCCTCGGCCGGCCGCGGCAAGGGCCGTAACGCGGCATCGGCAGCCAGATACTCCAGCACGCGGCCGATATTGGTAACCAGCGCGTTGCCGTCGTAGCCGGCGCTGCCCCAGCCATACACCTCGCGCAGCACCCCGGCCGGATCGCTCAACAGCGAGGTGAGCCGCTCCCAGCGCACGGTTTGCCGCACATGCCGCACCTGGAAGATCGTCCGGTCGGCGGGCATAGGTGTGAATTCCAGTACCCCGAGCAGCGTGCCGATCGGCACCATCGCCGGAGCGGACGCACCCAGCAACTGGATCAGCAGCAGGTCGGCCAGGCGGGGAAAGAACTGCTCGACAATACCGGTCGCGCTCAAATACTCCGGCGTAGCCTGGACCGACGTGCCGATCCGGCGCAGGTTGTCGAGCGCATCCACCAGTGCAGCGACCACCTCGGCAGTAGCGGCCGCCAGATCGAGCTCAGACGTTTCCTCGTGGCTGCGCAGCTCGACCAGCGCGTCGAGCCGGGCCGCTACGTTTGAAACGTCGAGCTGCGACAGGCCGATGTCGTCGACACCGGGCGGCAGCTCCCAGCCCAACAGGGCGAGCAGCTGCCCGGCAGCCTGTGCGTCGGCGCTTACCTTGCCGAGTGCGCGTACAGCAGTGGCCAGCTTTTCGCCGGCGCGGTCGATACTGGATGCCATATCACGGATAATCCATCTTCGGTTTGCTGTCCTCTTTCCACTCGCCGGTCTCAAAATCGAAGGCGCGGGTCGACTTCAGCGGCACGACCGCGTGTGAGCGGATTTTTAACGCGTCCAGGTGCTTGCGCGGCGTCTTGTAGGTCGTGTCGTCTTTGGGCCACGGCAGCACCGTGGCCATGCCGGTGATCGGCAGGGACGGTTGTTCAACCAGCTGTTTGAGCGTCGCGGCGGCACGCTCGGACCAGCGCTGCAGCCAGCCGCCCCCCGTCGGGCGGTTTTTCAGATCGTCGGCGTCGATGTTGAGAACATCGCGGGCAGTAAAATATCCGAGGTGCTCCGCCCACAGCTTGCGGCGCAGGATATCGACCACCTGTTTGGATCGATCGTCGCCGTTCTGCAAGATCGCGTTGACCTCGATCGCCCGCTGTTCCTGCATATTAAACAGGTCGCGGAAAATATCGCTGGGCAACGAAGAATCCAGCGAAAGGCCGTCCAGGTTGGCCGAGCCGACCGTCGCCCAGGTGTTGTCGACAATGCCGACCTTGGCATGGATATACACCGGCAGTATGCGCGGACGCGGAGTGCCGATCTCATGCGCCCAGCGCGTGAACACGCCGAAGCGCTGCGGGCCGTCGGCTTTCTGGCCGATGCCCTCGCGAATACGCGTGATCAGCCGCCGCTGCTTGAACGGGTAAGTCGGAACATCGGGCTCGATATTTAGCAGAACGATCACCTGCAGTTTGGCCTTGCGCTTCATCGCCTCGACCAACGCGTGGCCGATCGCGTCGTTGGTGAAATACTGCGTTTCAAGATAGATAAAGTCTTCGGCGGCAGCGATCGCCCTGAGGTACGCCTCCAGGATGCCCTTTTCGCCGTCGCCCAGATTGAGCGGCTCGCCCGCGCTCAGCGTCCGCACGATCTGCATCGAGCACACGGCTTCCGCCGGGCGCAGCTGCGGCTGTGTCTCGTCCTCCGTCGGCAGCGGATCGCCAAGCTCGGGCTGCTCCGGGAGCTTGTCGTCAGGCGCGGCAGTATTCCAGAGCAGCCGAAACGCGCGGTACAGATCGAGCACGGCAGGCCCGGAAACGCCGAAGCCCGCGTCGTGCTTGGGCAGGCCCTCCGAATCGCCGCGAATCCAGGCGTCGATGCGATGCGAATAGGTATCGACGTAGCTCTGCCCGAACGGCGAGCCGATACTGAGGGCATGTTGCCCGTCGACGACCATTAGCTTTGCGTGCATCACACCCGCGCTCAGCACCGACTGTTCAAACGGCTGCACCTTGATCTTGGCGCGGCGTGCCTCGTCGAAATAGCGTCTGGCCTCGTCGGTATCGGTCAGATCGGCGCCGAACAACTCTTCAGCCACCACGTAGAAACCGTCGGTGCCGACGAACGGGAACAGCAGCGCTCCGACGATAAGCCTGATGAATAACGGAACCGTGAACGCGTGCAGCAGGATTTTGACGTCGACGCCACGGTCGGCGGCCTGCAGCAGCAGGCGCTCGGGCCGCGAGTCGCCCACCCCGGCGGCACGGTGCGTGTCGAGGTCCAGCGGCTCGTCGGGCGGGTGCCCGGTAGGGCGGTGGAAATCGAAGATCAGCTTGGCGGTCTCGAGCGTAGCATCTTCCTGAAACTTGGCCGGCAGCGCGAAAAACAGCTGCGACATCTGGATCGACTTCTGGGCGGTATCGATCATCGCGGCCGCGTGGGCAAAGGCGTCCTGGTCCATCAGCAGCGTTACGCTGTTGCCGTGGCTGAAATTGCGGACCTCGCCTGTGCCGAGCGTGACCAGCAGGCCTGTCGCGTCGACCTCACGAATCACAAAATCCTCGGAGCGCTCCCAGACTTCGGCGTCGACATCCTCCAGCAGCTCGCGCCCCAACTCGTTGGCAAAGCGCAGCACGCGGCCGACGCCGTCCTGCACGCGCAGCTCGAGCTCCCGGTGGAACGGCGGCGGTGTAGGGTCGCGGCGATAGGTGAACTCGAAGTGTCCATTCTCGCCGGCTCTGGTGACCAAATGGCCGATCTCGGTTCCGTCGTAGTCGAACAGCGACCCGGGCAGGCGCAGCGAAACACGGTATCCGATCAGGCCCTCGCTGCGTTCATTGGCCAGGCGGCCGATTATTCTGGTGCTCATTTGATTACCGATGATCGGCGCCGGCAGCCTCCGGGATAAATCCTGGGGACTGGCGCCCGCGGACGAGCGATACATCGCCCCGGCGTACCCATGCGAAGCATAGTGCCGGCGACCTAAAAAGCGCCTAAAACGGATCGGGGCTCGGCACGAGTATAGACCCGACGCACAAGCCCCGATACCCCTTTTGGTAAGTGCTTAGTCGGCGCCGTCGGCTTTCGCCCGCGCGACAACTCGCTCTCCCACGGCAGCGCCCAGCTCCTTGCCGACTTTCACATCGACACGGTAGTGAATGCCGGCCCAGATGCGCGACTCGCCGATCTCGTCTGCCAGCGCCTCCAGCGCCGCGCGGTCGCGCGGGAACAGCTCGGCCAGCACCGTTGCTGACGCTGTCGAGAAGCAGCCGTGCGCCGACGGGTAGCTCGGATGGTTCGGGTTCGGGAACAGCGTCGTCAGCGCCGGATCGAGCTGCGACGGCCGGATCAGCCAGTAAGTGTATTTGGCGTCCCAGCACGCGATCACCGCGTCGTAGCGCGCAACGCTTTCCAGCGTGTACACCCGCGCCGTGCGCGGCGCGTTGTCGTCCAGCCGGGCCTCGTGCAGCAACCGGTCGGTCTGCTGGTTCCAGAACCAGTAGTTGCGCAGCCCGCCGGCGGCATACTCCCAGAAGAACGCGCCGGCATTGCTCTTGGGCGTGCGCGCAAAGGTCTTCAGCTCTTCGAGCTCCGCGGCGAGTTGTGGCCCATCCCAGGCCGGCGGAGGCGGCGGCCTGAGCTCGTCGCCCGAGGCCAGCACCCACGGCTTCCACTTGGCGGCCTGCGGCAGCACCGGGTTCTGCCCCTGCCAGTAGCCCGGCCCCTGCGGCACCGTGCCGGTCCATGGCTGGTCCGAGCCGTCGGTCTTTGCTCGCTCGACTACCAGCGCGCCAACGCGCCGGCCGAGGTCCAGCCCGGCAGCGACGTCGCTGGGATAGTCGACGCCGGCCAGCAGGCGCGAGCGTCCGGCTTCCTCCGCGGCTGTTGCGAACACGCCCGCCTCGTCGGCGAACAGGTAGGCCAGCACAGTCGACGCGGCACCGGCGGCGACGGCATGCTCAGCGGGATAGGCCGGGCTCGCCGGGGTGGGCAGGGCCGTGTCGAGGCGGCGGTCGAGGCTCGACGGCCGCGGGCGGTGGTAGGCGTACTTGGTGCTCCACGCCGCCACCGTGGCATCGTAGATCGCGATGTGCATGAGTGCCTGCGCGCGGGCGGCAAACATCGTATTGGTGTTGCGCTTGAGCAGATGCGAAGTCAGCAGCTCGTTCCAGCGGTACGACGGCGCGCCGGTATCCCAGTAGGCGATACGGTCGAGCGCGGCGGCGTCCCGCTCGGCGGCCAGCTGGCGCAGCTGACGCAGCTCGTCGCGAGTAGCCTTGAGGTTGGGCGGCGGCAAGCGCCAGGCCTGGCCGCCGGGGATAACCCAGGTGGTCCACCTGCCGGCGCCGGGCTCAACCCCGCGCTCGGCAGTCGTTTGCGGAACAAACGCTATTGCGGGCGCGGCGAGCGCCAGCATAAAGCACAGTCCGGCGATAATTTGCGGCCAGCGCCGCACGACAACATACGACATTTCGAGTTCTCCCTGGTAGGATAGTAGGGGTCAGGATCGACGCATTACGACTTCCAGGTATTCGCTTTCGATCACCGCACCGCTGTCGCCACCGCGATCCATGCGCCGACATAGCGCCAGAAGATCGCTGCTCAGCTCGGCCTGGCGCGCGGTATCGAGTGCTTCGAACGTTTTCAGCAGCGGGCCGTACGTGGTGCGAAAGGTTTCCAGCCAGTGTTCGGGCGAGCGGTAGCGGAAGGCGTAGCTGCGCCGATTTACCTGCAGCAACGCGGCTTGTGTGCCGAAGAGCTCCTGCAGTCGCTCCTGCGTGCCCCACAGCGCCGGGGATTTGACCCCGGCAGCCGGTGGAATGTACTTGCCGATGGTGCGGAACACCTGTCCGATAAAGCCGTCGGGTGTCCAGCTGGCCAGGCCGATCGTGCCGCCCGGACGGCATACCCGCAGCAGCTCGTGGGCGGCCGCTGCTTGATTGGGCGTAAACATCACCCCGAATGTCGACAGGACCACGTCGAACGCGCCATCCCCAACCGGCAGGCTTTCGGCATCGCCCTGTTGAAATGTTGCATTGAGGTGCTCGGCTGCCGCCCGCTCGCGGGCCCGCTCGAGCAGGCTCGGCACGTAGTCGATGCCGGTGACGTCGCACCAGCGCCGCGCGGCGGCGATGGCGGTGATGCCGCTGCCGGTCGCCACGTCGAGCACGCGCCGGCCGGCGCGTAGGTCGACGGCTTCACACAGCTGTTCGGCGACGATGACTAACGTCGCGCCGACGACCGAATAATCGCCTGACGACCAGGCGGCGTGCTGTCGCTGTTTCACAGCGGTGAGATCGATGCGAACTGGCGTAGCTGTTGCCATGGTGGTTCTCCTGTTGCGTGAACTTGAAGTCCGATACGAGATTGGCTTGAGGTCAGCATAGAAATGCGGTCTTAAAAAAGTCTCAAAATGAGAACACCCATAGCATGTCTCGCACAGATTAAGTCAACCGGAATCACCACAAAGGCACACAGGACACGAAGAATCCATAAAATCTTCGTGTCCTGTGTGCCTTTGTGGCGATTCTTTTCTGGTAGCCTAACTTAACAGGCCCATCTCGCGGGCGTAGATCGCGGCCTGGGTTCGGTCGCGCAGCCCGAGGCGGCTCAGGATGTTGGAGATATGGTTCTTGACCGTGCCTTCGCTGATCACCAGGGTCGCCGCGATCTCGCGATTAGTCGCGCCCTGGGCGATCAGGCGCAGCACCTCGCGCTCGCGCTCGGTTAGCTCGTCCGGCGAGGCCGTGGATGGCGGCCGGAGCGCGGCGGCGGTGTTTTTTGTTCGGCTGCCGCGCAGCGAGGCTACCACCTTGGCCGCTACACCAGGGTCGAGCTGGAAAACCCCGTTATGCGCCGCGATGATCGCCTGCGCCAGCTCACGGGCCGGAATATCTTTGAGCAGGTAGCCGCAGGCCCCGGCGCCCAGCGCCTCAACGACATACTCGTCGTCGTCGAAGGTCGTCAGCATCAGCACCTGGCAGCTCGGCAGCGCCGCGCGAATCTCGGCGGTGGCCGCGACGCCGTCCATCACCGGCATGCGGACATCCATCAGCACGACGTCCGGCTCGAGCGCGAGCGCCTGTTCGACTGCCTCCCGGCCGTTGGTGGCGCTGCCGATCACCTCGACCCCAGCCTGCAGGCCGAGCAGCAACTCGAGGCCGTCGCGCATCAGCCGCTGGTCGTCGACCACCAATACCCTGACGCGCGGCGCCGGCACGTTGTCGCTCATGACGCTTGCTCCGTAACCGGGTCATTCCATCCGATCGGTTGCGACAGCGGAACACCGGCCTCGATACAGGTGCCGGCGCCGGCCCGGCTATTGACGCTGAGCGTGCCGCCGACGACCTCCAACCGCTCGCGCATGCCGTTGAGCCCGAAGCGTTGGGTGCTGTCTTCGGCCACGAGCCGCAGCGGGTCGAAGCCGTGCCCGTCGTCGCAGATGCGCAGCCGCGCCTCGCCCGGCTCCACGATAAGCTCCAGGGTCGCCCGTGTAGCCGAAGCGTGGCGCTGGATATTCGTCAGCGCTTCTTGCGCCACGCGGTACAGCGCGAGCTGCGCCGGCTCGGCAAGCCCGGTCGTGTCGCCTTCGATACGCAGCTCGATCTGCAGCTCGCCGGTGTTGTCGACCAGCCTGTGCAATGCCTCGGCCAGCGACGGCAGCTCGTCCGAGCGGCTGAGCGCCGAAAACGTGCTGCGAACGTCGAGCAGCGCGTCGGCCACCAGCCGCCGCGCGACCAACAAAGCGTCGTCGGCGGTCGGAGCATCCACTGGCCGGAAGGCGATTGCTTTTTCAAGCTGCACGTTGATCACCGTGAAGTAATGACCAAGCCCGTCGTGAATATCGCGAGCCAGATGGTTGCGCTGGGCAACTGCCTCGATTGCTTGCGCCGATGCGTGCGTGAACTCCCGATAACTACCGCGCAGATCGTTTAGCAGGCGCTCGGCTTCGAGCCGCTGGGTACGTTCCATGACCACCGCGTACGACATAGTGATCATGATCAGGAAAGGCCCAACCCAAAACAGCACGTCCACGGCGAGGTTGCCGTATGCAACAGGCTCCTCGAGGCCGAGGATCAGGCATAACAGGCCGAGCAAGCCGGCATAAATCAAGACGCTGAGCCGGAGCGCCCGGCGCGGGGCGTAGTAGCGAAACGCCGCATTTGGTATCAGCGGCAGCAACCATAGGGCGAACCAGGGATCGGTGGTCAGCGCTATAGCGACGATCAGCGCTCCGCGCAACACAATCAGCGCCGGCGCGCCGAGTCGACGGCGCACGCCATGCACCAGGAAATGGTCGACCCAATCCAGCGCCAGCAGCGCGAGCACCAGGCCCACGACGATATACCGCATCGACGGCATGAGATCGCTCTCGCCGGCCGGGAGCAGGATGATCAGATAATACGCGGCACACCACAGCAGCGGCAGCAGCACAAGGCGATCGAACGGAAGGCGTGCACGCGGCGCGCTGTCGGGCGGCTGGAGCGGGTCGAACACGGCAGGATCGCCGCCCCCCGCCGGCCGTACGCGTAACACACCCACCGAACGTCGTACATCAGCCAGCGCCTGGCTGCCCAGTTGTTTGGCGTCGTGCACGGCAGTATCGGCGGTCACCGCGTCGCGCGAGCGATACTGCAGCGCCTTTTCCAGCTGCACGGCGAGCTGGCTGAGGGTCTGGCCCAGCTGCTCGTGAATTTCTCGCGCCAGGCGCTGGCGCTCCGATCGGAGCGCCAGCGTCCCGCGCACTGCTGCCTCTACCGCGCGCCTCGAGCGTCGCAGCTCGGCGACAAGCCGTGCCAATCGGCGCCGGCTGGCCACCTCGTCGCTCAGCACATAGGTCAGCAGCACCGCGGCAAGCCCGGCCAGCAGCAGGCCGACGAGCGAACCGTCGATCGATGTGTAGGTCCACCACCACCAGGATCGCGTCAACGGTCGCCAGATCGGCGCAAGACGAAGCAACGCCGCGCCGACGGCTGCCACGGCCAGCAGCACCGCAGTCCGCGTGCTGAATGCATACGCCGCGCTGAGCGGCACCGTCAGATACAGATACAGCGGCCACAAGGACAGCCCGGCGTGGCGCTTGAGCCCTTCGACGGTGACGAGCACAACCGCGATCCGGACCAGCAACAGCGCGATCGCGCTGCGCCGCGGCGGTGTATTATCGCCCCCGACCCAGGCGTCGACGCGGTCCAGCACCAGCAAAACGATCAGGCCGCCGATCGTAAGCGGCACCACCGGCCCCCACCCACCGATCAGCGTGAAGAACCTTTGCCACGACAAAACGTGGAAGAGTTGGACTGGTCCCCAGAACCAGCCTATCGCGCACAGCAGGTAACCCCATGTTGTCAGCAGCACATAAGGACGCGGCACAAGCCAGAAACGCCAATCACGCCTGATAGGCTGTTGCGGCAGCTTGCCAAGAAGGTTTTGCTCGATCGAAAGGCTCGGCACGTTCATCGCATCAGCCTAGCACGACCGCCGCTGGAGGTCGATATGCCGGAACTCCTATCGCCGGCGTATGGATGGCACATGACGTTTGGCAAAGCACGTCTTGAGCGCCGCCGTCGCCGGCGGTCGCGAGCTGTTGGTCGCGCGGGTGGATTGCTGCCGGCAGCATAGCAGACCGCTTAAGCGACTTTAGGCGTAGACTGCCGCGGCCAGACCTCATGTGCTGTCCGGCGGCCGGCGTTACATACCGATTGCCGTTGCGGACACAAGCCATCACCGATCAACGTGACCTTCGGTGCGCCCAAGACACGACCTCCAGCACATGGCGCTTGCGGCGCGATGCGCTAGGCTGCCCGCATACCAACTTTCACCAGGGAGACCTCGACAATGCATCGCTTCGAATTCGAGCATACACGCACGACCAGCACACCCAGCCGCCACCGCTTTCTCAAATCTCTCGGCATCGGCGCCGCGGGCAGTAGCGGCACGGACAATGGGTGATTCGATCATCATGACGCAGCCGGTGGAGGGTGCGTTCGTGCTACCGACGCTGCCCTACGCCTATGACGCGCTTGCGCCCTACATCGATACCCTGACGATGCAGATTCACAACTACCAGAACCGGCGCGCCGACTACGTTGCCGCCTGGTGGAACGTCGTCGACTGGCCTGCCGTCGCGCGGCGCTACGAGCAATGAGTGTTGATCCACTGTCGTCGATCGTAGTTTCGGGAGACCCTCCATGTTAATTCTAGACCCCGATGGCGCCGCGCATGCCGGCGTCGCCGAGCTCAACGGGCGACCGCGGGGCGGCGTTTTGCTCCTGCGCGCCGCCCGTGTCGCCGGCACCGGCGCGACAGCCGGCATGCTGGCCGGCCTGGTCTGGGGCATCGGCGCCCGCGGCGCGATGCGCGTCATGGCGCTCGCGGCACACCAGCATCCAGAGTTCAGCCTGGCCGGGACAGTAATGATCCTGGTGGTCGGCCTGATTCTGGGCATGCCGCTCGGCCTGCTCTACAGTGCCGCGCGGCCAAAATTACCGCCGGCCAGGTGGGCCAGAGCCTCGATCGCCGGCGCGCTGACGCTGATGATCCTCGGCTACCCCTTCTACGCCGGTCCGCTGCGCGAAGAGGCGGTGCTGAGACATCAGTGGCTGGCGCTGCTGATGTTCTTCGGCCTGCTGGTACTGCTCGGCGTGCTGATCGAGGTGGCGTACGTGCCGATCGAGCGCCGGGTCGCAGCCGGCACCCGGCGCGTCGCCGTCGCCATGGTCCTGGCGAGCGGTACGGCGTTAGCTTTTTCACCTGTGCTGGCCAAGTTTATTCTGGATTCGCTCACCGGCTAGCACAAAAACAAAGGTTGCACCACAAAGGACACAAAGAACCTAAATTTCTTTGTGTCCTTTGTGTCCTTTGTGGTGCGTTCCGGTTGAACCCAATTTATTCGACTTGCTGCAAGTACGTTGATAGCGTCGCCTTCGCGCCGCGAGCATCCAGCTCGCGCAGGGCTGCCGCCAGCTCGGACACAAACGGCTGGTCGCGGGCCAGTTCCCCAAACACATTGCTCAGGCCCAGCATCGGGCGCGGGTCGTCCCGGCCCTCGTTGGCAAGCGCGCGCAGCTCGCCGGCAAGACGATCCGCGATCGGGATTTCACGCCCGGCCTCGTCCACGCCGCGCAGATAGCGCATCCAACCGGCGACGGCCAGCGTGAGCAGCCGGTGGGGCCGGCCCTGCTGCAGCGCTTCGGCGAGCGACGGCAGCAGGAACTTCGGCATGCGGTCTGACCCGTCGGTGCAGATGCGGGCCACCTGGTCGCGGATCTTGGGGTTGGCGAAGCGCCGCAGCAGAGTCTGCTGATAGCCGAGGAGATCGATCCCCGGCACCGGCGGCAGCAGCGGCGCCACTTCTTCGTCCATCAGGCGCGCGATGAACGCCTGGAAGTCGGCATCCGCCATCACGTCGTGGATATAGCGGTAGCCGGCGAGGTAGCCGAGATAACCCATCGCCTGATGGCTGGCGTTAAGCAGGCGCAGCTTCATCGTCTCGTAAGGGTGAACATCCGAAACAACCTGCGCTCCGGCCTGCTCCAGCGGCGGCCGACCATTGCAGAACGTGTCTTCGAGCACCCACTGCGTGAACGGCTCGCACATCACCGGCCAGGCGTCCGCGATCCCGAACGCCTCGGCCACCATAACGCGATCGGCATCGGTTGTTTGCGGCGTGATGCGGTCCACCATGGCGTTCGGAAAGGTTACGTTCGCCTCGATCCAGTCAGCCAGGCGGTCGTCGCGCAGACGCGCAAACGAAGCGACCGCCGTGCGCGCGATCGTTCCGTTGCCCTGCAGATTGTCGCACGAGAGCACGGTGAACGGCGGCGTTCCGGCGCGACGCCGGCGATCGAGCGCGGCGCAAAGGTAGCCGAACACGGTGCCGGGCAGCTCCGGGTTGTGCACATCCGCCTGAATCGCGGGATCGCCGGCATTGAAGAGGCCGGTGTGGCCATCGACGTTATAGCCCCCCTCGGTGATCGTGAGGCTCACGATGCGCGTCGCCGGGTCGGCCAGCAGATCCAGCACCCGCGCGCGGTCGTCGGGCGCGTACAGATAGCCGGTCAGCGAACCGATCACGCGCGCGCTATCCCCGCCGGCGTCACGCTCGACCACGGTATAGAGGCAGTCCTGCGGGCTGAGCGCCTCCAGCATGCGCCTGTCGGCTTGGAGCAGCCCGACACCACGCTCGCCCCAGTCCACTACGCCCTGGCCGGCCAGGTCGTCAAGGTACACGGCCTGGTGGGCACGATGAAAGCCGCCGACCCCGATATGGACGATCGCCGGCGCCAGGCGCTGCCGGTCGTAGCCGGGCACGGCAGCCCGCCCTGCGATCGCCGCAAGATTGGCCCGGGTGAGCTTACGCGGGGCGGTTTGCCTTTCATTGCTCGCCATGGTCTACCTCCCGGTACATCGTACCGTACCAACGCTATCCTGATCGACGTACGATCGCTTAGCTGCCACAGGGGTAAGTATCGTCGCTACTCCCAATGACTGCAACAGGCTGCGAGGCAAACAGCAAGCACCAGGTGATGAGAGGAATCGCCCGGTGCTTGCCGATCGAGCCGCGCCGGGGGTGCCGCTCATGCACCGTGCGCGGGGACCGGTCTTGCGCGCGTCCGTGTTACGAGCGTGCATTCGCTCTTGCGTATTTACACTGAATCGTATACTAACCGTGACGAATATGAATAATCAGACCGACAACGAACAGATCCTGGTACGCCGCGTGTCAGGCTTTGCCGGCACCTTCTCGCGCGAAGCCGTGGACGCCGTCTGTGTGGACGATACGCTCGATTACGACGCCGTCGCTCCACTGCTGACCGGCTGTATCGAACGGGGCGTGATCCTGCGGGACGAACTGGAACCGCGGACGCGATACCGGCTCGCCGATGCGTGGCGACAGCTCGCACGCACGCAGCTCGCCGAACATGGCGAAGGCGATCTGGTCGACCAGCGCCTGGTTGTGTTTTACTCCGCTCTGGCCGAGCAGGTTCTCGAAAACGCCTTTGGACCTGCGCGAGCGTCGTGGATAACGCGGCTGGAACAGGAACATCCCAATCTGCGCGCCCTGCTCCAGCGGTTGGTTGATCGCGGCGCGGCCGAGCCGGGCCTGCGCCTGGCATTGCTGCTGGTTGAGCTGTGGTTCGAAGCGCCGCATACACGCGAGGGACGGGCGTGGTTTGCGGCCCTCCTGGCGCTTCCGCAGGCGGCCGCGCGGACACAGCTGCGTGCCCACGCGCTTGATCTGGCAGGCGCGCTGGCCCTTGCCGACGGCGATTACGCGACGGCGCGCACGTTGATGGATGAGGGCCTCTCGATCGTCCGCGAGCTGGGCGATCAGGGGCGACTGGGGTATGGCCTGCTGCACCTCGGGCATCTCGTCGGATATGCCCAGGGCGACTATATTGCCGCGCGTGCGCTGTATCAGGAAGGCCTGCAGACACTCCAGGCCATCGATCAGGAGGAAGGTGTCGCGCATGCCCTGGCAAACCTCGCCGGCGTCGCGCTGGAGCTCGGCGAGTATGAGACCGCGGGTCCGCTGGTACGCGATAGCCTGCGTATCTATCAGCGGTTAGGGATGGACTGGAACCTCGCCATGTCGCTCCTGACCGCCGCCGGCGCTGCCGCCGGCCAGGGGCTGCCCGAACGGGCGGTGCGGCTGGCCGGCGCAGGCGCGATCCGGTTGGATGCCATCGCCGTCTCCCAGCCTCCGGTGTACCAGGCGCGCCACCGCAGGATGCTGGAACGCGCCCGCACCGCCGTGCAAGATGAAACACGCCGCGACACACTCTGGACGGAGGGCCAGGCGATGTCGCTCGAAGAAGCTGTGACATATGCGTTGGCGAATGATTAAGGAGTACATCGGTGACGACGCCTGCATTTCTTGATCAAGCAAACTCTGGCTCAGTACGGCGCGGAGGCCGGCCTGGACGAGGCCGCGCTGCAGCCGCTGCGCGATCTGGCCCGGCGGATCGCAGGCGATCCACGGCTGCGGCAACTCGCCGTCGCGGCGCACCACGCGGTGTTCGAAACCGGCGATGACGGCGCCGAGGCGATGCTCGCTGCCGACAGCGCGTTCGGCAGCGATGCCGGTCTGCTACGCGCGCTGTTTGTGCTTGACGGCCTGCGCCTGGTGCGCGAGCGCCAGGCGGCGCGCGGCATTCCACCCGCATGCGCAACGGCGGTCAACCGGCGGCACGGCGGGACATGGCTGCGCGAAGCGGCGGCGCTGGGCGATATCGGGTCGGTATGGTGGAATCCCGGATGGCTCAGTACCATCGCCGGCGGGCTCTATCGGCTCGGCCGGCTCGAGTTCGCCCCGACGAACTGGGATTATCCGTTTCGGGTGTACCGGCACCGGCAAACGGGAGCCGCGCTCGCGCTCGCCACGGCCGGCCTACGCTTCAGCGACGAGGGCACGCTAACCGGAACCCGAACCTGGCAGGCCACGCTGAGCGAAACCGGCGACGCCGTGACCGGCACGCCGATCACATCGCGCGGCGTTGCGTTGCGCCGGCCGGTTCGCCTTCCAGGCGACGAGTGGCGGCTCACACTGGCGCCGGGCGATACGGTGCTGGACCTCCACGTGCCCGGCGAGGAGGCGTTGACGATCGAAGCGCTGCGCGACGCGCTGGTGCAGGCTGAGCCGTTTTTCGACAGCTATTACCCCGAGCGCGCCTTTGTGGCGTATGTGTGCGACTCGTGGTTGTTCAGCCCGCAGCTGGAAGCGCTACTGGGGCCGGATTCGAATATCGTGCGCTGGCAGCACGAAGGGTATCTGCTGCCCGGCGACGGTGGGCAGGCCGATTTCCTGCAGTTCACCTTCGGAGCTGAAACGATCGACACTGTCACCGCGCCACGCGACACGCGCCTCAGGCGAGCCGTGATCGAGCACCTCGATCGAGACGGGACCCTGCAAACCGGCGTGTTTCTGCTGCTGCGCTCCGATCTGGCGCGTTTCGGCAAGCAGCCGTACGCCGAGGCACCCGCGCGGGCGCCGGAAGCACCACAAAGGCACAAAGGACACAGAGATCGTTAACGGCCGATCGACGTATTCGGCTATGCCTGGGAAATCCGCCGGCGAAGCAGCTCGATGTTGTGCTGCTTGCCGTCAGCGCGCAGCCTCCGCGCGGCGACCGTGAAATACTGATGTGCCGCCAGGAACTGTGCCTGCCCGCGATACCATTCGGTATCAGTGTGGAGCTCCCCGTGCGCGGCGAGCTCAGCCCGCAACGCCTGGTTGCGCGCCAGGAAATCGTTCCGTCCCAACACATCCAGATCCGCATCCGCCATAATCGCTTCCAGGCGGTTGCACGGCGCTTGAGGCATCCGGGTGGCCAGAATAAGACCCTGTATGCTGGCGATATGCTCAGCGGTGTAGCCAAAGGCGGGCAGCACGTCCGCCACGATCGCCGCACCCACGGCTTCGTGTCCGGCGCGCTGCTGCACAAAGCCGAGATCATGGAAGCAGGCCGCCGTTCGCACCACGAGCAGGGCGTCTCCGCGGATACCCTCCAGCACGGCAAGCTGTTCAGCTGCCGGAAGCACATCGTCGCGGGTATGGACGATCGAGTGATAGGTCAGCGTAGGCAATAGCTCGCGTGCCAGACGCTGGAGCGCATAGCGTGCTGCTCCCGCGAAATCGGGACAGGCTGGACGTTGCATAGCGGGTGCCGGATGTCGCTGTCGCCTGGGCGTCTGAATAGAAGTCGTGGTAAGGGGAGCAAACATGCTGAGCCTCCGTGCAGAATTGAACTGAGCCTGGTTGACTTCGCTCGCCCGATTGGCGGTATCGATGGACCTATTGAACCAGGCAGCGTTCGCTGAAAACAGGACCAAGGCGGTACAATAAGCGGGCCAAATTCCAGTCCTTCGAACTATGACGTGTCACGCCATGTCGCCCATCACCGAGGCAGCCGCATTCCCGACAGGGGTCGGGCCAAGGAGGCAGGGATGCCTGACGAACTGTCCTTTGGCCGCCGGCTCAAGGAGCGCCGTCGAGCGCTCGACCTGACGCAAGAAGCCCTCGGCGAGCAGGTCGGCTGCGCCGGTGAGACCATCCGTCGCTTCGAGTCCGGGCGGCGCCGTCCGTCGCGCGAACTCGCTGCCCGTCTCGCCGCGCAGCTGCAATTGACCGGCACCGAGGCTGATCAGTTCGTCGAGGCCGCACGACGGGTCGATGGTGGCAATGGATCAGCAACGCCGGCCGATCCACCATCTCGCGAGCTCGGTGGCCTCCCCGTGCCGCTGACCACACTCATCGGCCGTGGTGCTGAGGTTGCCAAAATTGGTGGCTTGCTGCAGCGAACGGATGTGCGTCTGATCACGCTGACTGGGCCGGGCGGAGTCGGAAAGAGTCGCCTCGCGCTCGAGGTTGCTGGAGCTTATTCCGACCGGTTCGCTGATGGCGTATGTTTTGTGGCTCTGGCGCCGATTAGCGATCCGGATCTGGTTGAATCGGTGATCGCGAATCGTTTGGGCCTCAAAGAACGTGGCGCCGGCACATTGCGTGAGAGTCTTGCCAGCCATCTGCACGCCAGACACGTCCTCTTGGTGCTTGACAATTTTGAGCATCTGGTTCGTGTTGCCCCTGTCGTCAGTGACTTGCTAACCACCGCACCACAGCTGAAGATCCTTGTCACAAGCCGGATCCCGCTGCATCTGTATGGGGAGCACGAGTTCCCCGTGCCGACGCTGGCGCTTCCTACGCGAGTAACGCAACGCGCGTCAGTTCCATCATTAGTGGCAGGCGACGCCATCGCCCTGTTCGTCGAGCGGTCCAAGGCGGTCAATCCACGCTTTGAGCTGGACACGACGAATATGCAGGCGGTAGTCGAGATCTGCTACCAGCTGGATGGCCTGCCATTGGCGCTGGAACTGGCGGCAGCGCGGACGAAGATCCTGGGTCCCAGTGCTTTGCTGGCCCACTTGCAACAGCCGCTCCGGGTGCTCACGGGCAATACCCTCAATGTTCCCGATCGCCACCAAACGCTCCGTAACACCATCGACTGGAGCTATCAACTCTTATCGCGGCACGAGCAACTGTTGTTCTCGCGCCTCGCTATCTTTGTGGGTGGATGTACGCTTAAGTCCATCGAGGGTATCTGCAATGCAGCGCGGGATCTGCCCTTCGATCCACTCGAAGGAGTAACCAGGATCGTCGATAGCAGCCTGCTCATCCCTGATGTTGATCGAGCCATGCCTCGCTTCCTGATGCTCGAAACGATTCGCGCCTTTGGACTGGAGCAACTACGCCTGCGTGACGACCTTGATAGGATCTCGCAGCTCCATGCCGCCTATTTTGCATCGGTTACCGAGGCAGCCGACGCGGAGGTGCGAGGTCCGAACCAACAGATCTGGCTTCAGCGGCTGGAGTCGGATCTTGACAATATCCGGCAAGCGCTGAAGTGGACGTATAAATCAGGCGAACTTGAGTTGCACCTGCGGCTCTGTGCGGCGCTGTGGGGGTTCTGGGTCGTCCGTGGTCACCTCAGCGAAGCACGCCGGTGGCTGGAAAACGCATTGGCGCGGGTGGGAGATGCACTGCCGTTGCTGCAAGCGAAGGCACGCTTAGGGGCGGGCAACGTGGTATTTCGACAGGGCGACTACGCACGGGCGACACACTTATGGACGGAGAGCCTGGCGCTGTTCCGCGCACACCATGACCTGTCGAGCGCGGTGTCGGTGTTGCACACAATCGCGTGGCAAGCCAATATTCAGGGAGCATATACACGGGCCGCCGGCGTAGCTGCTGAAGGGGTTGCGCTGGCAGAGCAGATCGCAGATCAGCGCGGCGTTGCCAACAGCCTGCAGCAACTCGCCGTAGCCAGGCAAAACCTGGGCGAGTATGCGCTGGCGGCACAGCACCTCGAACGGGGCCTGGCGCTCATGCGGGAGGTGGACGACAAGCGAGGAATCGCGGTGGTCCTCAATAGCATGGGCGAGCTCGCACGCCTGCAGCACGATTACGTTCGCGCGGCAGGTTACTATGGTGAAAGCCTTAGCTTGCTGCAAGAGCTTGGAGACGCGCCAGGTGCGGCAATGGTCTTGCATAACCTTGGGTGGGTGGATTATGGGCAAGGCAAGCCGGACGTGTCGTTAGTGCGGTTTGCAGACAGCTTAGAACAGGCATGGGAATTAGGCGACAAGCTGCTGATGGCGATGTGTATCAGTGGCTTGGCAGTTCTTGGCGGCCACATAGGCATGCTGGAGCGAGCAGCACGTTTGTCTGGTGCAGCAGATTCGCTGTTGGCCGCGCTTGGGGCGCAACTCGATCGGGCTGATCAGGAAATCTATGCACTGGAAGTGGAGACCCTTCGCGCTGCCCTTGGCGCAGCCGCCTTTGCAGCGGCCTGGGAAGACGGACAGGCGCTGCCGCTCGAGCAGGTCGTCACCGACGCCCTTGCGCTACGCCCACAGAGGGAACGTGAGCCAAAATGAGAAACGCCTAATCAAGCGTGTGACACAAGGCCATATACCACTAGCTTACAACACTCAGGCTGCTGGCCCCGCCCTCCACGGTGATGTCGTAGCGGTCCGCCGCCGTGTCGTAGTTGGGAGTCTGCCAGCCCTCCTGGTTGACGACCACGTCGGCGTAGCGCTCGTCGAGTCGCAGGCGCGTGGCCCCGGTCTGCACCGTAACCTGCGTCGCGGCGCCGGCCGGGCGCCGAATGGTCATGTCGACAGCGCCACCGGCGATGCGGATCGGCACAATGCCGCGCGGCCGTCCCAGGTTCAGCTCCAGCCGGAACGCTCCATCAGACACGGCCAGCGCGGTGAGCGTCAGGTCGCGCAGGTCAAAGTTGCACGCGTTGGCCCCGCCGCGTATTTCGATCTGCCAAGTTGTGGCGGTGCTGAGCGAAACTGAGCCGGTACCCCGCCCGCGTTGAAAAAACGAGAATCGCGGGTAGCGAATCTGCACCGCGCTGCCCTGTACCTGCACCAACGGCTCGGGTGGCTCGAAGCGCGCGTGGTACAGCTCGGGCTGCGCCGCGCCGCTAAGCTTCACATTGGAGGCGCCGTTGATGAAGTTCAGCCGCGCGTGTTGGGCACGCGGCTCTGGCCGGCCAGGCAGCGCGGTAGGCCCTTCGAGGGTAGAGCTTGCCGCGGCGCGTGGCCTGTCGGCGGGCGCTGCGCTCTCCGTTTCGCCGTGTCGCAAGGCGGCGGTCTGCTCCTGCAGCAGCACAACGCTGCGCGTCAGCAGGTCGAGGATAACCCCCAGCTCTTGCGTGCTGTAGCGCTCGATCGCTCGCTCCCATTCGCTCCCAATCGACGCGTACAGCGGCGCGATGTCGCGCTCGATGCGCTCGGTCAATGGCCTCACGATTACGCGGCGGCGATCGGTGGGATCCCGCTCGCGCTGGACGTAGCCAGCTTTTTCCAGCCGGTCGATCATGATGGTGACGGAGCCGGTGGTCAGTCCGGTCGCCTCGGCCAGCTGGCCCGCCGTCATCGACCCCGGCCGGTCGGGTAGCGAGGTGCTCGCTGCGGCATCGCTCAGGAAGGACAGGCACATCAGATCGGTGGTATTCATTCCCAGCCGGTCGGCGATCGCCTCCTGAAACAGCACCGTCTTAACCGCCTGCTCGCCCGCGAGCTTACGCCCCAGCAAGGCCAGCAGCGCCGCGCGCTGCGATTCGTCGCTTGACATGCAGCTCCCCCAATGTTATCATCACATTTATCTTGATAAACAAGATAAATATAAGTCAAGATTCATATATGTCAAACATCTCTAGTATAGCACAGGGGGTACGGATGAACACCGAAACACTGGCGTCGTTATCACCGGCGCCCACCACAGGCCCGTGGCGCTTGCGCTTCTGGACGATCTGGACCGGCCAGGCGTTGTCGCTGATCGGCAGCTCGCTGACACAGTTTGTCCTGATCTGGTGGGTCACGCAAACCACCGGGTCGACCAGCGCCCTGGCCATTGCAGCCATCATGGCGTTGTTGCCGCAGGCGCTGCTCGGCCCACTGGGTGGAACAGTCGCCGACCGCTTCAATCGCCGGGGTATTCTGATCGTGGCCGACACCATCTCGGCGGCCTGTATGCTGGTGCTGATCTGGTTGTTCCAGAGCGGCCAGGTCCAGCTCTGGCACGTCTACGCCATGATGGCCATCCGTAGCGGCATGCAGGCGTTTCAGCAACCCGCGGCGGCGGCCAGCACCGCCATGCTGGTGCCACGCGACTGGATCAGCCGAGCTGCAGGACTCAATCAGTCGCTCGGCGGCATCGTAACCATCGCTGCCGCGCCACTCGGCGCGCTGGCCCTCGCCGCGTTCTCGTTTCAAGGCGCGCTGCTGATCGATGTGACCACAGCACTGCTCGCGGTTTCGCTGCTGTTTCTGTTTCGCATCCCTCAGCCACAGCGCGATACGACGCAGCCGTCGAGCCTGTGGGGCGACTTCGTCGACGGGGTGCGCATGGTACTGCATCATCGTGGCTTGTTGTTGCTTTACGGCGTGGTGACGCTGATGGTCGTGCTGATCATGCCGATCTTTAACCTGATACCGCTGTTTGTTACATCACACTTCGGAGGCAGTTTAGGCCAGGTCGCGCTGATGCAAGCGCTCGGGGGCTTCGGGCTGATCGCCGGTGGCCTGGTGACCTTCGTGCTCAACTTTCAACGCAAGATCGTAACGCTGTTGCTGTCGTATGCACTTGCGTGCGCGCTGATCGCCGGCACAGCGCTAGCCCCCGGCTCGATGTTCTGGCTGGCGGTCGTGTGTTGGGCACTCGGCGCGACTGTCTTCTCGGCCGGCAATGCAACGCTGATGGCCCTGCTGCAGAGCCAGGTGCCGAATATCTTCCAGGGACGGGTCCTTTCGCTGCTCTCAACCGTGATGGGGCTGGCAGCGCCGATCGGGCTTGGACTGGTGGCGTTGTTCGGCTCGCAGATCGACGCGCGCGACGTGTTTTTCGTCGGCGGCAGCGCGGCAGCTGTGATCTGCCTGCTTGGCTTTGCCGCGCCAAGCCTGATGCGGATCGAGCAATCGCCGATCGGGCAAATGGATATCCAGGATTGAACCGCGAAGGGATCCGCGAATTGACGCGAATGACCGCGAATATTTAAAGTAGTCGCGGTCATTCGCGTCAATTCGCGGATCGTCTTGCCGATCAGCCCACGTCGCGCCGCTGGAACGCCAGCAGGCCGCCGCCGAGCAGCAGCGCGGTGACGCACAGCAGCGCCAGCACGGGCAGGGCATTGAAGGCGCCGCCCGACACGATGCGCGGCAGGTAGTGAAAGGGCGAGATCGCATCGGCGATCCAGTAATCGATTCCAATCGCCGGGCCGAGCACTTCGCCGAACAGATTGATCAACAGAAAGTAGCTCCACGCCAGGGCCGGCGCCAGCCGCGGCGCGACGCCGAACACCAGCATCGTGAAGCCGCTCATTACCCACGCGGCGGGCACCTGGATCAGCGCGCCGGCGAGCAGAGTGAGCAGCGACGTGCCAGGCTGACCGCTGCTCATGGAGAGCACGAGGCTGCCGGCCAGCCCGCCCACCAGCATCAGCGCCAGCGTTCCCGCCAGCGCGATGGTAAGGTAGCTCCAGGCCCAGCGCGAGCGGCTTACCGCCGTCGACAGCAGCAGCTCGGCGCGACCGGCGGCTTCTTCGGCGCGCAGGCGCAGCGTCACCAGCATCGCATAAAGTGCGGCGGTGATGCCCAGGCTGAGCAGGATCAGCCAGATAAAGATGCTGGAGATCGACGCCTGCGGATCGCCGCTGTAGCGCCGGAAGAACTCCAGCACCGGCTCGCTGCTGCCGACCAGCGCGGGGACATTGTTGGTCAGGCTGATCGTGGCGATGCCCATCGCCGCGTAGCCTGCCGCCCACAGCAGCAGCGAGCCGCGCTGCAGGCGCCAGGCGAGCGACAGCGGGCCGGTCAGGCGCTGCGATCCGGCCGGCCCCGGCCGCTGTGGCAGCACGCCCGCGCCAAGATCGCGCCGCGCGGCGAGAGCGTAAGCCACGCCGGCCAGGGCTAGAAATGCCGCGAGCATCAGCCCCAGGACCCACCAACGCTCCACGCCGAAGGCCCGAACCTGGTGCGCCCAGCCAAGCGGCGACAACCATTTCAGCCAGAACCGGCCGCTGCCGTCGGCGACGAAGCGGATCAGGTAGGCGACGGCGAGCACCACTCCCGCGATGGTGGAGGCAGTGCGCGCGCTCTCGGCCAGTTGCGCCGCCAGAGCAGCGATCGCCGCGCTGATGCAGCCGACGCCGGCGATAGCCAGGCCGAAGGCGAGCGAGCCGGCGGGCGCTTGCCCCAGCGCGATCAGGCCAAGCGCACACAGCGCGCCGATCAGCACGCCGGCGCCGGCGGCCGTGCTCAGGCTCGCCGTCAGCGGCGCCAGACGCCCGACGACCCCGGCGCCCAGCAGCTCGGCCCGGCCGTCCTCTTCATCACCTCGCGTGTGCCGGATCACCGTAAACACAGCCATCAGCGCCGTCAACAAGTACGCAAAGTCGCCGGTTCGCCAGACGGTCATGCCGCCGTAGCTCGTAGCGACCACCTGTCCGGTAAACGTTAAGAACACCGGATTGTCGCCCACCGTCGCAGCGAACTCGTTCAGCACCTGTCGGGTGGGAAAGTAGCTCAGGTAGCGCGACAGCGTGCCCACCACCACCATGCTAATCAGCGCGATCCAGACGGGTAGCGCGACGCGCTCGCGCCGCAGTGCCAGGCGCAGCAGCAGCGGTGTGCCGGCGAGCGCGTTCATGACACAACCTCGGGCGGTAGCGCCGGCTCCGGCGCCGTGTAATAGCCGAGAAACAGATCTTCCAGCGTCGGCGGCTGGCTGACCAGGCTGCGCACACCCGAGCCGGCCAGCAATCGCAGCGCCGCGTCCAGCGCGTGCGCATCCACCGCGAAGCGAACGCTGTTTCCCTGTAGCTCCAGATTGTGTACGCCATCCACGGACTGCAAGCCGGGCGGCGGCAGATCCACCTCGGCGACGATCACCGTGCGCGTCAGGTGGCGCAGCCCGCTCAGCGTCCCACTTTCCACGGTACGCCCGTTGCGCACGATGCTGACCCGCTCGCACAGCGCCTCGACCTCGGCCAGAATATGGCTTGAGAGCAGCACCGTACAGCCCTGAGCGCGCACCTCGCCGATACACTGGCGAAACACCGCTTCCATCACCGGGTCTAGCCCCGACGTGGGCTCGTCCAACAACAGGAGCTCGACGTCCGAGGCCAGCGCCGCGATCAGCGCGACTTTCTGGCGGTTGCCCTTGGAGTACGTGCGACATTTCTTGCGCGGGTCGAGCTCGAAGCGCTCCAGCAGCTCGGCGCGCCGGCGTTGATCGACGCTGCCGCGCAGGCGGCCGAGCAGATCGATCACCTCGCCGCCGGTCAGATTCGGCCACAGCGCGACATCTCCCGGCACATACGCCAGCCGCCGGTGCAGGCTGGTCGCATCGCGCCATGGGTCGCCGTCGAGCAGCCTGGCCGTGCCGGAGTCGGCGCGAACAAGCCCGAGCAATATACGCAGCGTGGTAGTCTTTCCGGCGCCGTTGGGGCCTAGAAAACCGTGTACCTCGCCGGTGCCGACTTCGAGATCGAGCCCATCCAGGGCGCGCGTCCGTCCGTAGGATTTCCTCAGACCGTTGATCGAAATCGCAGCTGTCATTACATGGTCCCCTCGTCTGGCACATCCGCTTCCTGGTGCAGCCGTTCCTGGACCAACGACGTCGCGCGATCGAGAAAGCGCGCAAAGGCCGCCGCGAGCTCGCGCAGGTCGTCGCCGTCAAGCGCCCGATCTGTTTCCAGCGTGCGGTGGATCGTTTCGGCCATCAGCTCGACCTTTTGCTCATCGCTGGGCGCCAGCTCATCCGGCATCAGCGGCGCTACCATAAAGTAGCCCATAAACACCGCGCTCATCATGTAGACCTGCGCTTCGAGGCTCAGATCGGTGCGCACGAAGCCATGCTGACGCAAAAACTCGAGATAGACCCGGTAGTTCGCCGTCCGCTCGCGATACAGCGCATGGCTGGCATCGGTTTGCGCAAGTCTACCGAGCAGCTCCTGGTCGCCTACCATTACCGCTTTGAGCAAGGGCCGCTTCAGCAGCGCCAGCGCGGTGTGCTTGAGCATGCCGCGCAGCGTCGCCCCTGCCGGGTCAGCGGCCATTCGCTGCCTGACGTCCGCGGCGAGCTCGAGCCGCTCGCGGTCGATCAGCGCCGCGAACAGCTCGTCGCGCGTTCGCCAGTGCAAATAGATCGTGCCTTTGGCGACACCGGCACGCCTGGCGATATCGTCGACGGTGGTTTTGTTATAGCCCCAGCGCAAGATCAGCTCGGCCGCCGCATCCAGGATGCGATCGGCGCGCGCCTGCCGCTTGGCGCTTTCCCGGCGCGCCTGATCGGTTGCCGGGATCGGATAACTCACGACTTCCGGCTCCACTGAAACTGAATGACCAAATCAGTATAATTAGTCATTTCGTTCTAGATTGTATCTCTGAAGCGCACGTTCGTCAAGTAGTTGAACGCTACCAAGGTCGCTCAAACGTAAGTCCCGGACCTTGCAGCCGAGTATAACGGGAGTTATACTCAGGTCATGAAGACAGCTATTTCTATCCCTGATGAGTTATTCGAGTCCGCCGAGCAATTCGCTCAACGACGCGGCTTATCGCGCAGCGAGTTGTACGCCACAGCATTGAGGCAGTATCTGCAAGGGCACAATAACGACGCGATTACTCAGCAACTTGACGCGCTTTACGCCGACGAGCAAAGTGCACTCGATCCTGCAATCGCGATGGCACAGACCCAGGCGCTGCAAAAGGATGGATGGTAATGCAGCGCGGTGAGATCTGGTGGGCCGAGCTGCCGGCTCCAATCGCTTCCGAGCCAGGCTATCGCCGACCGGTTCTGCTTATTCAATCCGACGCCTTTAATCGCAGCCGTATTCAAACCGTGATCGCCGTTGCTCTCAGCACTAATCTTCGCCTTGCCGCCGCGCCCGGCAACGTCCTGCTTCCGGCCGCCGAGACCGGCCTGCCAAAAGATTCGGTAGCCAATAGCTCGCAAATCATCACGGTAGATAAGTCATTGTTAAGCGAACGTGTGAGTCAAATTGATCATCGCCTGCTGCTGCTTATTGAGGACGGCATTCGTTTGGTGCTGGCGTTGTAGCCACTCGAGGAGCGCGAATGAGTAACGCCGAACCAAATAGGGCTGCTGCTGTGCCTACGCCAGCGGAGCAACCCGAAGCCTCGCGTACCGCGCTCGATACCCTGGCCGGCTTGATCCACGACGCCTTTGAGGGCGACCCTGATACCTCGCTGCTGGCAAATCTGCGCGACCTGCGTGATGAGGATTGGACGGCCCTGCCGCCCGGCGCCGGCCGCACGATCGCCGAAATACTGGAGCATATCGGCTGGGCCAAATGGATGTATCAGGACTACGCCTTCGGCAACGCAACGCTGCGCGGCGATGTGCCGCCACTGGTGCCTGCCGGCGGTGCCCGTGCCAGGCCGCGCGACGAGCTGCTGGCCTGGCTCCGCGAAGGTCACCGACGCTGGCTGGCGTCGGTGCATACGCTGGCCGATGATGTCGAGCTGGAGCGCGAGCGGCCGACCAACTGGGGCGCGCGCCTTCCCACGCGGGTGCTGATTCGCATCCTGATCAACCACGATGTGTATCACGCCGGCGAGATTAATCACCTGCGCGTCCTGCTCCAGGGCACCGATCGCTGGCCGTACGATTGATCCGCAGGCTACTTTGACGCAAACGCCGGCTATGCTTCTTCGAGTGTGACCGGCCGCGGCTGTTTTCCGTCCACGTCGCTGAAGCCATACTCCAGCGCCAGCGCCGCGCCTACCAATACCTGGCCGGATCGCTGCATGATCTCGGCATCGGCCGCCAGCGCCGCTACCGCGCGACCGGTGAACTGGGGCGACTCGGAGTTCGAAAGGTCGAAAAAATCACTCGCCTTGAGCACGGCTTCGGTTCGCACCAGGCCAGGGTACAGCGACACCACGGCGACGTTGTGCTCGCGTAGCTCGTGCGCCATACAGCGTGCCATCTGGTCCGAGGCCGCCTTGGCGGCGCCGTAGGCGATACCCATGGTCGGCTTTTGCGCCGCCCAGAACGAGATATTGACGATCAGCCCGGAACGGCGCTCGACCATCAGCGGCGCGGCGAGCACACTTGCGACGTAGTGCGCCCGCACGCCTGCCGCGAACATGTTGTCCCAGCGCGATAGCGGCGCCGTCCAGAAGCCCCGCTCGTTCCAGAACTCGCTGCCGTCGTTGAAGTATTCGTAGCCACCCCAGACATTGTTGACCAGCACGTCGAGCCGGCCATGCTCGCGCTTGATCCGCTCGAACACCGCCCGCACCTGGTCGTCGTCGCGGTGATCGCAGCGCACGGCGATGCCCTCACCGCCGAGCCGGCCGACCTCGGCGGCGGTTGCACCGATCGTGCCGGGCAGCGGCACCGCCGCGGCGCCTTCCTCGACAGTACGGCCGGTGATATAGACCGTCGCGCCGGCCTCGCCCAGCCCGAGCGCGATCCCCTTTCCAACGCCGCGACTCGCGCCGGTAACCAGGGCAATACGCCCTTTCAACTCAGGCATCGCACAACTCCTTGATGGTTTTTGCACGAACGCTCAGCATACTCGCCGTTATGTCAGCTAGCGCAGGCGATAGACGCGCGCCTCCCACGGCCTGAGCGTCAGTCGCCGAATATCTTCAGTGTTCTCAACCGCATAGTTGGCGATCAACAGCTCGGGATCGCCCGCCGGCAACTCATCCGGCAGCACGAACTCCGCTGTGCCCGAGGTGAAGTTCAACACGACCAGCAGGCGTTCACGCTCGAGCGTGCGCGTGAACGCATAGATCGCCGCGTCGTGCTCCAGAATCAGCTCGTAGCGCCCGTCGACGATCACCCGGTGCGCCTTGCGTAGCTCGATCAGCTTGCGGTAGTAGTGAAAAATCGAATCCGGGTCGGACACGGCCTGCACTGCATTAATCGCGGTGTAGTTGGGATTGACGTCGATCCACGGCGTACCGGTGGTGAAGCCGGCATTGTCGGTAGCGTCCCACTGCATCGGCGTACGGGCGTTGTCACGGCTCTTGCGGTGAACCAGCTCGAGCACCTCCTGCCGGTCGAAGCCTTCCTCCTCGACCAGTTCGCGGTAGCGATTGCGGGTGGCGATATCGCGGTACTTTTCGATCGACGCGAAGGCGACATTGGTCATGCCCAGCTCTTCGCCCTGATAAATGTACGGCGTACCCTGCAGCATATGCAGAAACGTCGCCAGCAGCTTGGCCGACTGGACGCGGTACTCGCCGTCGTCGCCGAAGCGCGAGACCTGGCGCGGTTGGTCGTGATTGGACAGATACTGGCTGTTCCAGCCTTTGCCGTACAGATCGTTTTGCCAGCGCGACATCACCTGCTTCAGCTCAGACAGCTGCCATTGCCGCCAGCCCCAGCCGATCGGCGCCTGGGGATCGGAGTCCAGGATCATATGCTCGAAATGAAAGATCATGTCGAGCGGCCCATGCTGCGAGTCGGTCAATTCGCCGGCCTGGGCGGTAGTCACGGCAGGTGTTTCCCCGACGGTCAGCGTATCGTACGGCGCCAATGCCTCGCGCTTCATCTCGCCGAGGAACTCCATCAGTCGCGGCCCGTGGATGTAGAATTGTCCGCCCCATTGGTATCGTGACGTGCTTGCTACCGGCGCATCCGGCAAACCGGGAACCTTGGAGATCAGATTGATCACGTCCATCCGAAAACCGTCGACGCCGCGGTCCAGCCACCAGCGCATCATGTCGAACACCTGCCGGCGGACCTGCTGGCTTTCCCAGTTCAGGTCCGGCTGGCGGGTCGAGAAGAGATGCAGAAAATGCTCGCCGGTCAGCTCGTCGTAGGCCCAGGCCGAGCCGCCGAAAAAGGAGCGCCAGTTGTTGGGCTCGCGGCCTTCGTTACCCGGCCGCCAGACATAGTAGTCGCGGTATGGATTGTCTTTCGATTTGCGCGACTCGACGAACCAGGGATGCTCGTCGGAGGTGTGGTTGACCACCAGGTCCATGATCAGCTTGATGCCGCGCTCGTGCAGCCCGGCCAGCAGCACTTCCCAATCGGCCAGCGTACCGAACTCGTCCATGATCTCCTGGTAGTCGCTGATATCGTAGCCGTTGTCGTCGTTTGGCGATTTGTACACCGGCGACAGCCAGACCACGTCCACGCCCAGCTGCTTCAGGTAGTCCAGCTTCTCGATGATGCCGCGCAGGTCGCCGATGCCGTCGCCGTCGCTGTCGTTGAAGCTGCGCGGATAGATCTGGTAGACCACGCTGTCTTTCCACCATGCCTGTTGCATAGCTGTGCCTCCGTTGTATTCCGGCCAGGGTAGCAATTCTTGCGCACGGGTACATTCTTGACGCAAAGGCGCAAAGGCGCAATGTCCACCCATCGTGCGCGCTACTCCGGCGCAAAGTAGCCCGCGCGGCAGTTTACTACACAGTATCGTTTCCTTAACTCTAGACCTGGCTTCTGGTTGTAGCGTATAGTGCCGATGACGAGACCGAGGTGCAGCTTCGCATGCCTCAGTTCAGGAGGCCCTCGTCGACCCGCAGCGGCCGGCAACAGCCAGACGTATTTGTTATAGTGTGTGACGCTGCGACGGAAGCACGGGAGTACCGAGCCGCGGCCAGGTAGCTTCAGCCCCTGGTCGACGGGTGATCCCCGGCGCTCGCCGGCATATCATTCGTAAACGAGGTACGGAGCAATGCTCCAGCGCATCGCCAGGCCGCCGTGCGCGTTTGTACGACACGTGCGCGTACGTCGAGAGTTCTTCAGCCGGCCGTGGGTCGGTCTGGCAGGTTTTGCCCTCGGGCTGCTGGTTCTATTCAGCCTGCTCGTCCCGGCCAGCCCTACGATCTTCGAGCGCACGGTTGATGCCCCGGACGCCTCACGCATCCTGTATGGGCTCTACAATCTTGAAGCAAATGACGAGACTACGTTTCGCTGGTCGCCTGCCGGCTGGGGCGTGGCGCTGTTAGGATTTACGCGCGAGGCGCCGGTGATCCTGTCGATCGACGCAAGCGCCGCGCGACCGCCGGACAGCTCGCCCGCCGTCACGCAGGTAACCGGACGACAGGCGACCGGCACGTCGTTTGCGGTGCAGCGCCCGTGGCGCACGTACAACGTGCTGGTCCACCCGGCCGGCGATGTGCAGAGCAACCAGCATATTAGTCTCCGCAGCACTACCTTTGCACCCGACGATCCGCATGATCAGCGCAGGCTGGGCATCGCCGTCAAGCAGGTCCAGGTTCAGCAGCTCGCGCCCGACGGGGCGACGTCCCCGCTTTCGCCACGCCCATTGTTCCTGACCGCCGTCACGCTGCTCGCCGTGCTGGGCCTGCGGCGCGCCGGCTTCTCCTTGCCGTGGCTTTTGCTCGCGGCGGTTGCGCTCGTGATCCTGCTCGTCACACTGCAACAGCATGCCATGACGACGATCGCGTACTGGCTGCCCACCACCTGGTTCGTGCTTGGAGGCGCTGCACTTGCCCTGCTGCTGCCGCCGTTCATCGATTGGTTGACGCGGCAAAACCGCGAGCTGCGGCGTCCTCTGGCCTGGCTGGGCCTTGGCGTCGCGCTGGGTATCGCCGGCACGCTGGCGCTATGGCTACGCTATCCGATCTTGATCTCCCTGCCGCTGGTGTTGTCGGGCACGCTGCTGGCGCTGGCCGTTGTGGTACATGCTCCGGCAAGCCGCCTGCTTACGGGCAGCAGCGGCCGATTTGTAAGTGTTACGGTCCCGGCGCTGGTAGGTATCACCGCCGTGGCGCTTGCACTGCGCGTGTTTCGGATCAACACGCTGCCCATGGCGCTGTTTCACGATGAAGTATGGCACGGCGAAGAAGCGTTGGCGATCTGGCGTGACGCAACCTATCGCCCGATCTTCGTACCCAGGGTGGACCTTCCGGCGCTCCTGTTTTACCTGATGGCGCCGTTCGTGGGCATCTTCGGCCCGGAAAACTGGACCCTGCGGATCGTTCCGGCAATCGCGGGAGCGCTGGTACCGCTGGCGCTGTGGTTTGCGCTGCAGCCGATGTTCGGCCGGCGCGTCGCCTTGATCGCGGCGGGCTGTATGGCAGTATCTGCCTGGGGCCTATATATGAGTCGCTGGGGCTTCCCGGTGATCTTCGATCCGCTGTTCGTCTTGATCGCGATCGGATGTGTCTGGCGCGGCTTAGCTCCCGATACCGGACGGCGGCGCGCGATCGGCTGGCTGCTGCTCGGCGGCGTTTGTACCGGCCTTGCGCTCTACACCTACCACACCGGACGCATCGCCCCGATCATCGTGCTGCTGTTCGGGCTTGCCCGCCTGTTAACGCGCCCGTCACGTATCTATTGGCCCGCGCTGGCGGCCGGCATCATCGCATGGAGCCTGGTGGTTGCCCCATTTGTAATGTATGCAGTCACGGACCCCGTTGAGGTCAGCAGCCGTGTCAACAACGTGAGCATCTTCAGCAGCACGAGCCCCGAGCCGGTGCCGCCGCTTGTGCGCGTGCAACGCAACCTTGAGCGCTATGCGCTGATGTGGCATGCGCAAGGCGACAGTAATGCCCGGCACTATGCCCCCGATCGGCCGATGCTCGACCCGGTCAGCGGCGTGTTGTTGCTGCTCGGCATCGGCATGTGCCTGGCGCGGCGCACTGCACTGGGCACGGCGATCGTGTTGTGGCTCTTAGTCGGGGTGCTGCCGGGCGTGTTCAGCGACGCGGCGCCACATGCGATGCGCTCGATCGGCGCCTTGCCGGCGGCGTGTACGCTGGTGGCGCTCGGCCTCGATGCGCTGCTCGCCATGCGGCCTGCCGGAGCGCGGCGCATGCAACTGGGAGTAGCGGTCCCGCTCCTGCTGGCGCTGGCGAGCTGGAATATCCATCTCTACTTCAGCACCACCACCGACCAGCGCGTAATGTTTCACGCGTTCGAAACGACCCAGACCCTGCTTGGGCACGGCGCGCGCTTTATCGCCAATACGCCCGCCTCAGATGCTCCGTATCAAGTGTATCTGTGGGATAACGTCGGCAGCACGATCAACATCATCCCGTTCTTAACCGGCGATGCTCCGGTCGGCAGCTTCGACGGTACGCGGCTGTCGCCGCCGGCCGAAACAGGTGCGCTGCTGCTGCTGCCCGGCGATATCGGCGACGATCTGCGCGCGTCGGCGCTGCGAGCACTCGGCCCGAGCGCCAGGCTGCTGCGTTCCGGCCCCGCGGCACCCGATTCAGGCGCGCCGTTTTATTTAGTCTATGGCTTCGGGCCGGAAGCGCAGTCGATCGCCGATCGCCTGCCCTTACCCTGATAAGACAGCTTTAGAATATTCGTTCCAAAATCGTGTCGAATCGCACTCCTTCGTTCGACGTATAGTTGACGAGCAATCGGCTCGTCAACCAACAAGCGATGGAGGTACGGGATGCGGTACGCCTTGCTGATCCATGTCGACGAAGCGCTGTATGGCCAATTTGACCAGCAGCAGCAGGACGCTATCATGGCTGAGTACTTTGCCTTCGGCGAGCGGCACAAAGACGTAATCCGCGGCGGAGACGCATTGCGCGCTATCGCGACGGCGACCACGGTGCGCGTGCGCGGCGGCAAGACGCTAAGCACCGACGGGCCATTCGCCGAGACGAAAGAGCAGCTCAACGGCTTCTACCTCGTGGAGTGCGAAAATCTGGATCAGGCCGTCGAAATCGCCGCACAGATCCCGGACGCCGTGCGCGGCTCGATCGAAGTACGCCCGGTGATGGAGTTCGATACGCCTGGCGCATAGCCCGGAACGGAAGAACCACAAAGGACACAAAGGACACAAAGGACCAATGATTCTTTGTGTCCTTTGTGCCTTTGTGGTGAACCCGGTTGCCTCAACCGTTATGATTTGAAGCCAATCTTCGGGGAACCATGGAGCACATTTCCGACATCGTCGAGCATACCTTTCGCCAGGAGTCGGGCCGCATCATGGCCACCCTGATCGGCGCTACACGCGACTTTACGCTCGCCGAGGACGCGCTGCAGGATGCCTGTATCGCCGCGCTGCAGCAGTGGCCGGCCGCAGGCATCCCGCGTAACCCGGCGGCCTGGCTCACCAGCATCGCGCGGCGCAAGGCGATCGACCGCCTCCGGCGTGACGCCACGCTGGCCCGTAAGCAGGAACAGCTCCAGGCTCTGGTTGCGCTCGAGGCGGCCGGCGGAGACGAGCCGCCGGACCAGGACGGCGCCACGCAGATCCCCGATACACGGCTCAAGCTGCTGTTTACCTGCTGCCACCCTGCGCTTGCGCCCGAAGCGCGCGTGGCGCTAACTCTGCGCTCGCTCGGCGGCCTGGCCACGCCTGAGATCGCTGCGGCCTTTCTTGTGCCTACCGCGACGATGGCACAGCGGCTGGTGCGAGCGCAACGCAAGATCCACGACGCCGGAATTCCGTATCGCGTACCGTCGCTGCAGCTGCTGCCCGAGCGGCTGGACGGAGTGCTGGCCGTGCTGTATCTCATCTTCAACGAAGGCTATTCCGCCACCGCCGGCGACGCATTGATCCGCCGCGAGCTGTGTGACGAAGCGATCCGCCTGGCACGCGTGCTGGTCGAGCTCTTGGCGCGCGAGCCCGGCATCCCCGACGACCCCGAGGCGCATGGCTTGCTCGCGCTGATGCTGCTGCATCATGCCCGGCGCCCGGCGCGCGTGGACGCCGCCGGCGACGCGGTACTGTTGGAGGATCAGGATCGCTCGCTCTGGGATCGCGTTGCGATCGACGAAGGTGTGGCGCTGCTCGATCGCGCGCTCGCTATGCGCCGCGCCGGTCCATACCAGATCCAGGCGGCGATCGCGGCACTGCACGGCGAGGCCGCCACGGCCGCGGCAACCGACTGGCCGCAGATCGCCGCCCTGTACGGCACGCTGAAACGCCTGATGCCGTCGCCGGTCATCGAGCTGAATCGGGCCGTCGCCGTGGCGATGGCACATGGCCCGCACTGTGGCCTCACACTGCTGGACAAGCCGGCGCTGGCCGCGGCGCTGGCGGAGTATCAGCATTTCCATGCTGCCCGCGCCGATTTGCTGCGTCGCTCGGGCCGCTACGCGGAAGCGGCGGCAGCCTATGTGCGGGCGCTCGAGCTGTGCCAGAACACGGCGGAGAGGCGCTTTCTGCAGCGCCGCCTGACAGAGCTGGCAGCAGCCGACAATGACCTTTGAATAGCCGTGCCCACGCCTGTCGGTTTGCTTCGAACAGTGACCAGCAAGGTTGCACCACAAAGGACACAAAGGACAAGATTCTTTTTGTTCTTTGTGTCCTTTGTGTTCTTTGTGGTGAATTCGGCTTGTCGAGCAGGCACTGTTGTTTCGAAGGCGCGGGAGCTACGCCGGCACCAGCAGTGCCGTCACATACATGATCGCGACGCCGACGACAAAGCCGCCCATCACCGGCCACCCCAGCGGCGGCGTGCCGTCCTCGCGGCTTTGCCGGAATAGCAGCCGGCCGACCTCATACACCACCTGCGCGATCGCGCCGGCGCCCAGCGCCAGAAATACCGCGGCCGCGAGTGGGTTATATACGAAGCCACCGATCCAGACGCCAAGGATCGCGGGGCCGCCGGCCAGCAGGGCCAGCAGCACGAACTGCCGCAGCGGCAGGCGCTCGCGGCTGATCGGCGCGGCGATGCCGATGCCTTCGGTGATATTGTGCAGCGTGAAGCCGACCACCAGGAAGGTGCCGAGCGCTGCCTCGCCCGCCGCGAACGCGGCGCCGATCGCCAGGCCTTCGCCCAGGTTGTGCAGGCCGATGCCCAGCGCGATACGGTAGGCCGTGCCCAGCCGCGACGTCGTGGCGCCACGGTCGCGACTGCCGACGGCGATCAGCGCGCCGAACGCGAGCAGCGCAATAATCCAGACCAGCGGCGCGCCGCCGAAGACGCCCGGCGCCGCGCCAGCAAGCTCCAGCGCCTCGGCCAGGGTATCGACCAGCAAGAATACCAGCAAGCCGACCGTCAGGCTCAGTAGCGCCTGCATCCCTGCCCGCCCGAGGCGGCGCAGGAACGGATGCCACAGCAGGCCCAGAGCAACCGGGATCAAGCCGACATAGATACCGAGCAGCGCGTAGCGCAGCACCGTCCGAAAATCCGCGCGCGGCGATATAGTCGCCACGGGCACCTCGCCGTCAAAGGTGACGCCGTTGCCGCTGACGATGCGGATCGCGTGCGCGTCGCCCTCGCACCCACGGGTAGGGAACGCTGATCGTTGCGCGCCCGAGCCGCGGGATGGTTGCACCCGGCTGTATCTGGAAGCTCCAGTAGGCGTCGTCGACCTGCACCTGCGCGATGGTTACCGGGTCGGCGCCGCCGTTGGTCACCTCGACGACGATCTGATCGGGCGCGGGCAGCGTGATCCGATCGATCGTCAGCTCCTCGATCGGCGGCGCGGTACGCTGTCCCAGCCCGGCGCCCGTTACCACCAGCAGCGCAAGCAGCGCGCCAAGCAACAGCAGCGGCACGAGCGCCCAGAGCAGCGGCACCGCGCCCGTCCGCGTAGAGGCCCCGGCATCGGAACGTGGCGGAGTGTACTCAGCCACGGCGGGCCTCCTCGGCGGGAACGCGGCATACGAAGGCGGCAGCAGACGCCGGCAGCCCCAGCTGCTGCCGGCGGCGTCGCGGACATCGAACATGCCCATCCAGCCCAGCTCGGCGAGCTCGGTCTGGTGCGCGTGGAACATATACTGGCCGGGATACTTGAAGCTGAACTCCAGAACATGCCGCTCGGCCTGCGCCAGCATGATCATGTCGGTGAACTCGTTCGGCTCGAGCCGCGTGCCGGTGCGGTAGACGTTGAAGAAATTGGCATGCAGATGGAACGAGTTGATCGGGTCGAACTCGGTCACGTTGACCAGGTAGACCCGCACCAGCTCGCCGAGCTCAATCGGGATCGGGTGCTTGGCGTAATGAAAGGCGACGGTGTTGACGGCGTAGAACTCGTTCTCAAGATCGAAGTTGGTATCAAAGCCGTTCATCACCATCACCAGCTCGCGCGCCTCGGGCCGCGCCTGGGGTGGGTCGATGATGAACGCGCCGTACAGCCCCTTGTGCATATGGCGCTTGAGCGGCACGGTATGGCAGTGGTACAGGTGCAAGCCGAACGGCTCGGCGTCGAACTCGTACACGAATTGCCCGCCCGGCGCGATCGGATCGAGCCCGTCCATCGCCGCGCTGTGAATACCGTGAAAATGGATCGAGTGCGGATGGCTTGACGCGTTGAGAAACGTGATCCGCAGCCGGTCGCCCTCGGTGCAGCGCAGCGTCGGCCCCGGCACGCGCCCGTTGTAGGTCCAGGCCGGGAAGCTGACGCCGGGAGCGATTTCGATCGTTTTTTCCTGTGCGACCAGCGTCCACTCGCGCAGCGTCCGGCCGTCGGACATACGTGCTGACCGTGCCATAGTCAAAATCGTCGAGCATTTCTGTAGGATCGAAGCCGTTGACGAGGGGGTCGACGTCGCCTTCGACCAGATTGCCGTAGTTGTGGTGCTCGCCGCTATGTCCGGGCGGCGGATCGGTTTGCGCGTGTGCGTGCGGCGCTGCCGTGCCGGGCAGCCAGCGCGTGAGCGCGGTGGCGCCCCCGAAGAGGCCTGCCAGGCCGAAGCCACGCAGGAGCGAGCGGCGGGTAACTGGTGGACGAGATGCCATAACGCTGCCTTTATCGTCGGAATTCAGTAAACTGTATGACCGGTTTCAGATAGCTGAAATCATATATTATTACGCCTCGAACGTCAAGCCGGGGTTTGATTAAACGTTGACGAACGGGCCACAAAGAGGACACGCACATACGTATGCGCTATCATTCGTTTATGCGTATCCTTTTCGTGGCTGGCTTCATGCAGCTCAGGAGCACTCGATCATGCCGGCAGCGTTGCTGATCAAGCAGGTTCGGCCAATGGGCGGCAGTGCTGTGGATCTGCTGGTACAGGACGGCTTCATCGCCGGCATCGAGCCGGATCTTTCGCCGCCACATGCCGAATGTCTGGTGCTGGACGGGCAGAACCAGCTGCTGCTGCCGGGATTGGTGAATGCCCACGCGCATATCGACAAAAATCTGTTCGGCCTTCCCTGGCGCCCAAACGAGGTGCCGGGGACAAAGCTCGCCGACTTCATCGAAACCGAGCGTCGCGTCCGCCGCGAGCTGAATCTATCGGCGGAAACGCAGGCGTCGCACCATATCCGGGCCTCGATCGCGAGCGGAACAACCCATCTGCGCAGCCATGTCGACGTCGACACCGAAACAGGGCTGGCGCATATCGAAGGCGTGCTGCGGGCGCGAGAGCAGTTTGCGCACGCGATGACGCTGCAGCTGGTCGCCTTTCCTCAAAGCGGCATGTTGATCCGATCAGGTACGGCGGAGCTGCTCGAAACAGCGATCAAGCTCGGCGCCGACTGCATCGGCGGCCTTGATCCATCCTCGATCGACCGCGATCCCGTCAAGCATCTCGACACCGTCTTTGGCATCGCCGACCGCAACGGCGTCGATGTTGATATCCACCTGCACGAGCCGGGCATGCTCGGCGCGTTCGCCGTGGAGCTGATCGCCGAGCGTACGCGGGCGCTGGGAATGCAGGGCCGCGTCACGATCAGCCATGTATTTTGCCTCGGCATGGTCGATGACGGATACCTGGCCACCTTGATCGAGCTGCTGCTCGAAAACCGCATCACGATCATGTCGCTCGGCTCAAGTCGCTCGCCGTTTCCGCCGCTCAAGCGCTTAGCCGAGGCCGGGGTGGCGCTGTGTACCGGCAGCGACGGCGTGCGCGATACATGGGGTCCGTATAATCGCGTCGACCTGCTTGACCGCGTCAGATTGCTGGGCTATCTCAGCGGCTTGCGACGTGATGAAGACATCGAGCTTTTATTGAACATAGCCACCCACGGAGGAGCGGCGGTGATGGACGATATGAGCTATGGGCTGCAGGTCGGCAAGCGCGCCGATTGTGTGATCGTGCCGGCCGATACACCCACCGAAGCCGTTATGGAGCAGCCCGCGCGGACGTATGTGCTCAAAGGCGGCCAGGTGGTCGCCGCCGAGGGGCGCTGTCTGGTGTAGTTGGCCGGCTCGCCGGTACGCCGGATCTGGACGATGTGCGGATAATAATGCACCACAAAGAACACAAAGGACACAAAGTATCGTTGGATCTTTTGTGTCCTTTGTGTTCTTTGTGGTGATTCCGGTTGAATCGACAGGTTTGAGATTCGCTTTAACTCCAGGCGCGACTCATGTTTGGGACGCCGTGATGTATCAAACAGCGGATTAGGGTTAAGCATCATGCGCGACCAATTCCGAACTGTTGATCTCGCCCGTGCGGGAGGCATAAGTGTCCAACAGGTGCGCAACTACGAAGCGTTGGGCTTTCTGCCGCCGGCGCAGCGCGGCGCCAACGGTTACCGGCACTTTACGGTCGAGCACCTGGCGGCGCTGCAAACCGCGCGGAAGCTGATCCTCGGCTACGGCTGGCAGCGCGGCCTCGCGGTTATGCGGGCGGTACATCGCGGCGAAGCGGACAGCGCACTGGCGCTGGGGGATGCGCGGCACGCGGAGCTCGACCGCGAACGGTGGCGGGCACAGGAAACGCTCGAAGCGCTGCACTCGCTGGCCCAGCCGCCAGGCGAGCATTCACGGCTGCGCGGCTCGCGTGGGCTGCGCGTGGGCGAGGCCGCCAGGCGGGTCGGGGTCGAAGTTTCGGCACTGCGCTACTGGGAGCAGCGCGGGCTGCTGGCGCCACTGCGCGACCGCAACAGCCGCTACCGGCTCTATGACGAGCGCCAGTTGCGCCGGATACAGGTGATTGTGCTGCTGCGCGAGGCAGGCTATGGGGTGGACGCGATCGCGCCGGTGCTGGATCAGCTGGCCCTAGGCAGGCCGGAGCGGGCGCTAGAGGCGGTGGAGCTGCGGCAGGCGGCTGATCGCCAGGGCCAGCCGCTCCTGCGCCGAGGCGACCGCCACGCTGTGGACATATTTGCACCGTGAGGGCCACGGCCACGAATATTCGTGACTCCATTCGTTTATTCGTGTCTATTCGTGGCCCCAGTCCCGACATCGTAACGATAGATCAGTATCTTGTGGGCGATCTCAAAGCCGGCTGACCGATAGAGGACCACCGCCGCATCGCGGTAGTCGTCGGTTTCCACGATCATCGACGCGACGCCGCGACGTTGCAGACGTCGTACGCCTTCAAACAACACGGCGCGCCCCAACCCCATGTGCTGGTAATCGGGGTGCACGCCGAGCGGCTCGATCTGGCCGGCCGCGGCGCTGCGCGGCCCGCCCGCGCTTGCCCAGCAAATACAAAACGCCGCCGGCTGCCCATTCGGTGCCTCCACGACCAGATCAAGCTCCGGCGCGTATTCCGGCTGTTGCAGCGTCCGCGCCCGCCATTCGACGGTCATATTGGGGCTGCCGAACACGGTTCGATGCAGCTCGACATAGGCTGCGACTTCGGCCTGGCCACGCAGCGGACGAACCGTAAATCCCTCCGGCACGGCAGCCTCGGGAACCGGGGCATCGCCGGCACGTGTCAGATACAGGCCCGACCAGGGATCGTCGGGGTCATGTTCGATCGAGCGGAACCCGGCGCGCTCGAGCTCGTGCTGCCGGCCGGTCTGATCCGCCCGCAGATGCACAAACCAGAGCGGGCGGCCGTTGGGCTGATCGCGCATCGCCGGCGCCTGCGCTCGTACCCAGGCCAGGATTTCGGGCAACATGCCGGAACTCTCGGCGATGGGGTGTAAAGCATAATCGACGGCCCAGAACGGCGTTTGCAGTACAGCCCAGGCCAGCAACTGCCCCGCTTCATCTTCCCACAATGCGACGTTTTCGTGAGAATCCAGTGCCCACGAGCTCAGGCGGTAGGGCAGGTCGACGACATGCAGGTTGTCGTGGGGAAAGCCCTGCACCAGTTGAGCCATGCGCCGCAGGTCGGCAGTCCCCGCGTAGGCGCGCAGTTTGATCGACATCATCGCACTCCTTTGGCGTCTCGCGCCGGGCGAGCCACTGCGCATATTCGTCGGCGTATTCGTCCCACCGGTTAGTGATGGATTCCAAATCATTATGCTATGCTATAGCCGCCTTAGCGCCTCACGCATCGAGCCGGCGCCGGACAAGAAATCCTATCACAACTATGGAGCTGGATATGCGATTTCGCACCACACTCGAGCTTGGCGGCAAGACGGCCACAGGTATGCGCGTTCCGGAGGAGGTCGTCGCCGCCCTCGGCCCCAGTAAACGGCCGCCTGTGCGCGTCACGATCAACGGCTATACCTATCGCAGCACTGTTGCGGCGTATAGTGGAGCGTTCATGCTGCCGGTCAGCGCCGAGGTCCGCCGGCACGCCGGTATCGCCGCCGGCGACGAACTGGAGGTCGAGATCGAACCGGACACCGCGCCGCGCGAGGTGGAAGTGCCGCCCGATTTCGCGGAGGCGCTCGAGCAAGATGCCGGCGCCAAGCAGTTTTTCGACGGCTTATCCTACAGCAATAAGCGACGCTTCGTGCTTTCGATCGAAGATGCCAAAACTGAAGAGACGCGCCGACGACGTATCGACAAGGCGATCAGCACGCTGCGCGAGGGCCGCGTCTAGCCTGGAATTTGCTTTCGGAAGCCCCACAAAGAACACAAAGGACACAAAGATCTATTATGTCTTTGTGTCCTTTGTGTTCTTTGTGGGGCTTCATTGCCGTTTTGTGACACTCCGTGTCACAAGGCCCTGGTACTCTATACACAGTCAAGACGTATCCCGCCAACGCAGTCCGACAAGCTACCGGCAGGGCGTCTACCGAGCCCGAGTATCAACACAAGGGGATGAGCAATGAAAACCTTCCGCGCAATTCTGGCAAACTCACTCGTCGCGTCGCTGACCAATACGTTCGTCTGGTTTGCCGTCACCTTCTGGGTGTATCTGGAAACCCAATCGGTGGTCGCCACGTCGGTGATGGCCGGTATCTACACCACGACCGTCGCCGTGTCGGGCTTCTTTCTCGGCTCGCTGGTCGATCGCTTTCCCAAGCGGCGCGTGATGCTGGTTTCGAGCGGCGCTACGCTGCTGCTGTACGCGCTCGCGGCGCTGCTGTATGCCGCGACACCGGCGGACGTGTTCGCCGATCAGGGCAGCGCGCAGCTGTGGGTTTTCATCGTGCTCACACTGGTCGGGGCGATCTTCGGCAACCTGCGCTCGATCGCGCTGTCGACGCTGGTAACGATCCTGGTGCCCGAAGACGGACGCGACCGCGCCAACGGCATGGTCGGCACCGCCAACGGCGTGGCGTTCCTGGCCGCGTCGATCCTGAGCGGCGTGGCGATCGGCTTTCTGGGCGTCACGTGGATGCTGGTCAGCGCGATCGTCGTGACCGCGCTGGTG
Source organism: uncultured bacterium (assembly GCA_963827625.1). Lineage (GTDB taxonomy): Bacteria > Chloroflexota > Chloroflexia > Chloroflexales > Kallotenuaceae > CAWHBS01. The sequence goes on from CAWHBS010000001.1 coordinate 148,363, forward strand.
CTCGTGCATCTGATGACGATCGCGATCCCCAATCAAGCTGCGGCTGCAAGCGAAGAGGCCGGCGAGCAGGACAGCGGCATCGACGTTCGCGGCACGATCCGGGCGATCGCGCTGGTGCCCGGCCTGTTCGGCCTGATCTTCTTCCATACCTTCAACAACTTCCTGGGCGGCGTGTTCATGTCGCTGATGGACGCCTACGGGTTGTCGCTGGTATCGGTGCAGGTGTGGGGCATCCTGTTCGGCGTGTTGAGCCTTGGCTTTATCGTCGGCGGCATGCTGGTCGCCAAGAAGGGGCTCGGCGCCAACCCGCTGCGGACGCTGTTTCTGGCCAATATCGCCATGTGGACAGTGTGTGTGTTCTTCACAATTCAGTCGTCGATCGTGCTGCTGGCGGGCGGGATGTTCGTGTGGCTGTGCCTGATCCCGGTGGCCGAAGCGGCCGAGCAAACGATCCTGCAGAAGGTCGTGCCGCCCGAGCGCCAGGGCCGCGTGTTCGGCTTCGCCCAGAGCATCGAGCAGGCCGCCTCGCCGGTCACCGCCTTTGTAATCGGCCCGATCGCCCAGCTGTTCTTCATCCCGTTCATGACCACCGGCGCCGGTGTTGATCTGATCGGCGGATGGTTCGGCACCGGCAGCGAGCGCGGGCTGGCCCTGCTGTTCACCCTGGCCGGCGTGGTCGGGTTGATCGTTACGCTGCTGGCGATGCGCTCAACCGCGTACCGCGTGTTGTCGGCCAGGTACGATACGCCGAAGCTGCGCGTTCCGGCAGGCGAGCCGTCGTTCGGGCCACTGGTGCCGGTGGCAGTCAGCAGCCGGCACGAGCACAGGAATTAGCGATCCGCTTGTGGACACGGCGTAATATAATCCACGAAGACACACGAAGACACACGAAAGTATCTTCCTTCGTGTGTCTTCGTGTGTCTTCGTGGATTACTTCCGGAAGGATGCTCTGTGGTTCAAAAGCCGATACCGCTGACGACTTCGCAGCTCGAGGCGCTGGCAGAGGCGTATCCGACACCATTTTATCTGTATGACGAACGGAGCATCCGGCAGGCCGCGCGCCGGCTCAACGCGGCGTTTGCGTGGTGTCCGGGCTTCCGTGAGTATTTCGCGGTCAAGGCGACACCCAATCCGCATATCCTAAACGTGTTGCGGCAGGAAGGGCTGGGGGCGGATTGCAGCTCGCTGCCCGAGCTGCTGCTGGCCGAACGAATCGGCATGCGCGGCGAACAGATCATGTTCACGTCCAACGACACGCCGGCAGCCGAGTTCCAGAAGGCGCGCGCGCTGGGCGCGATCATCAATCTCGACGATGTCGGCCACATTGGGTTTTTGGAGCGCCATGCTTCGCTGCCGGAGCTGATCTCGCTACGCTACAACCCGGGCCGGCTGCGAACCGGCAATCAGATCATCGGGCAACCCGCGGAGTCGAAGTTCGGAGTTACGCGCGAGCAGCTTTTTGAAGCATATCAAACGCTGCGCGCCAGGGGCGTCAGCCGCTTCGGCCTGCATACCATGGTCGCTTCCAATCAGCTGGATGTCACGTATCTGGCCGAAACCGCCGTTATGCTGTTTGAGCTGGTCGTCGAGCTGTGGGACCGCCTGCGCATCCGCGTCGAGTTCGTAAACCTGGGGGGCGGCATCGGCATTCCCTACCGGCCGGATGAGCAGCCCGTCGAACTGGAGCTGCTGTCGAGCGAGATCCGGGCCCTGTACAACCGGATCGTCGCGCCGCGTGGCCTCGATCCGCTGCGCATCTATATGGAATGCGGGCGGCTGATCACCGGCCCATACGGCTATCTAGTCGCCCGCGTGCTGCATGTAAAACACAGCTATAAAACGTACATCGGCCTTGACTCCAGCATGGCCGATCTGATGCGGCCGGGCATGTACGGCGCCTACCACCACCTCAGCGTGCCGGGCAAAGCAGGCGAGGACCGCGAGGTTGTTTACGATGTTACCGGCTCGCTGTGTGAAAACAACGATAAGTTCGCGGTCGACCGACGCCTTCCGCAGGTCGAAGCCGGCGACCTGGTGCTGATCCACGATGCGGGCGCACACGGCCACTCGATGGGCTTCAACTATAACGGCAAGCTACGCTCGGCCGAGCTTTTATTGCAGCAGGACGGGCAGATCCGGCTGATCAGGCGCCGTGAAACGGTGGAGGATTACTTCGCGACGCTTGATTTTTCATCGCTTTGAGCGCCCCATGGGTACACAGGTTTAAACGAACCAGAACACCACAAAGAACACAAAGGACACAAAGACTCTTAGGATCTTTGTGTCCTTTGTGTTCTTTGTGGTAAATCCTTTCAGGTATTGCTCCGCTAGAGTGATCGTAGCTGTCACAGCGTGGGCGCATAATACGCACGAACGTTCTAAACGATGCTCACGAACCCGGCCGGTTCGGCAGTTCGTACACTCGTGTCTGTCCGGCCGGACAGTACAAGCGATCGGACGGATCGAGCATACTTGAAGCAGCAAATGGCGACCACCGCACGGCATTACGGTGCTCTAGCCTACCAGGCTGCACGAAGAGAGGGTTATGAAGACGTTTTATGCCGTATTGGCCAACTCGCTCGTCGCGTTCCTGACCAATACGTTTGTCTGGTTCGCGGTTACCTTCTGGGTATATCTGGAAACCGAATCGGTGATCGCTATGTCGGTGATGGCCGGCGTGTATACCATCACCGTCGCCATCTCGGGTTTCTTTCTCGGCTCGCTGGTCGACCGCTTTCCCAAGCGGCGCGTGATGCTGCTCTCGAGCATGGGCTCGCTGCTGCTGTACGCGCTTGCACTTGCGATCTATGCCGTGACGCCGGCCGAGGTTTTCGCCGACCCATCCAGCGCGCAGCTGTGGGTTTTCATCGTGCTCACACTGGTCGGCGCGATCTTCGGCAACCTGCGCTCGATCGCGCTGTCGACGCTGGTAACGATCCTGGTGCCCGAAGACGGACGCGACCGCGCCAACGGCATGGTCGGCACCGCCAACGGCGTGGCGTTCCTGGGCGCGTCGATCCTGAGTGGCCTGGCGATCGGCTACCTTGGAGTATTTTGGATGCTGGCCGGCGCGATCGTACTGACTGTGCTTACGATCGTCCATCTCCTGACCCTGGCGCTTCCGAATCGCCCCGAACAGCACGACGAAGCGGCTGAAGCTCACACCAACAGCATCGACATTCGCGGCACGATCCGGGTGATCGCGCTGGTGCCCGGCCTGTTCGGCCTGATCTTCTTCCATACCTTCAACAACTTCCTGGGCGGCGTGTTCATGTCGCTGATGGACGCCTACGGATTGTTGCTGGTGTCGGTGCAGGTGTGGGGCATGCTGTGGGGGTTTTTGAGCCTGGGCTTTATCATCGGCGGCGTGGCGGTCGCCAGGTATGGCCTGGGTAAGAACCCGCTGCGCACGCTGTTCCTGTGCAACATCGCGATGTGGGCGATTTGTCTGCTATTTCCGATCCAGGCCTCGATCGTGCTGCTGACGGTGGGCATGTTTATCTGGTTGTGCCTGATCCCGGCGGTCGAAGCGGCGGAGCAAACGATCCTGCAGAAGGTCGTGCCGCCCGAGCGCCAGGGCCGCGTGTTCGGCTTCGCCCAGAGCGTCGAGCAGGCCGCCTCGCCGATTACGGCGTTCATGATCGGCCCGATCGCCGAGCTGTTCTTCATCCCGTTCATGACCACCGGCGCCGGCGTTGAACTGATCGGTCCCTGGTTCGGCACCGGCACCGACCGCGGTTTGGCGTTGCTGTTCATGGTTGCCGGCGTCCTCGGCCTGATCGTCACGCTGCTGGCGATGCGCTCGCGGTCGTATCGCCTGTTGTCGGCACAATATCAGCAGCCGGAAAACGACGGCGCGAGCACGAGCGACGGCGCGTTCGGCCAGCGGCTGCCAGCGCTGGACAGCCAGCGGGAGCATTAGGCGTGGAGGCAAGCGCGGCGCGCCTGGTACAATGGGCCAGGAGATGCACCACAACGGCACAAAGGGCACAGAGAATTCCAGCATGAATTCTCTGTATCCTTTGTGCCGTTGTGGTGGGCCGGTAGTTCGGCAGGTTTTGCTTGCAAAGAGGAGCTCACATATGTGCCGCAGTATCAAACAGCTGCGTCTGCCCGACGAAGTGCCGTCCGACACGGATATCGAGGCGGCGGCGCTGCAGTTTGTCCGCAAGGTCAGCGGGTATCGCGCGCCGTCACGGGCCAACCGCGAGGCGTTTGATTCAGCCGTCGCGGAGATCGCGCAGGTGACGCGCCGGCTGCTGGATCAGATCGGCACTCCGGTCGGCGAGGTCCAACATACACACAGCCTCGAAGCCGTCGACCATGCGTGAATAGACGATCCGCGAAGACACGCGAAAGCAGTTATTTACCTTCCTTCGCGTGTCTTGCGTCCGCACCCACGAGCGTAGGCACCCGGCCTTCGCGGATCGTTGTCGGCTATGGCTCATGCAGCACCGGCAAGCCCACGAACGCGCCGAAGCGCCGGGCAGCCGCGGCAAAGGCATCCTGCTCGGCGGGGCTGAATGGGCGAAACGGCCGTGCTTCGACCGTAACCGCTTGCGCATCGATCGTGCGCCGCCAGGTGCCTACGATCGTGCCGCCGATCACCACCACGCCGTCGAAGACCACGCTGGTCGGCTGGTCGGCATATGCCGGCTCGAGCAGCGGGCGATGGTCGCGGTAGCCGATGGTGTACTCGTCGTACGGCGGCAAAAGTAGCGCGTCCGGCGCAGGCTGCCGCGGCGCCGGGTGGCTGGGGACATACCAGTAGCTCCGGCCGTCGATCTGCTCCTGCGCCAGCTCCGCCAGCCGGGCGCCGAGTTTTCCGTCGGCCTGGGTCAGCCCGGACCACCAGGCGAAGTCCGCGAGCGTGGCCGGGCCGTGGCCGGCGAAAAAGCGATGTGTCAGCTCGACCAGCGCCTCCTCGCGCGGCAGCGAACGGGCATCGGGCGCGCGTTCGTCGAGCAGCGCGTAGGTAGCAGCCTTACCTCGTCGCGCACCGCTGCACACGATCGCGTCGAGCTCGGCGCGATGCACTAGATACGTCAGCCGCAGACCCGTCGCGACGATACCCGCGTGCCCCAGCACCTCGCCCAGCTCCTGGCGCGTCAGCTGTACTCCTCCTTCCAGCGCCCGCGCGATGGCGGCGTTGGAGTGTGCGAACAGCGCTTCGTCCAGTTCCAGCTGGCGGTACAAATGCGCGTTGACACGATTGACCCGCGGCGCGGTGAGCTCGAGCAGCCAGCGGATATCGGCGCGCGCGACCCAATGCCAGGTCGGGCGCATCACGTGCGTGCGCAGGATCGCGCCGTCCGTAGCCGCCTGCTCAATCACGGCATCGGTGGCGCCCGGCATGCGCAGGCCGAGCGCCCATTTTGCCAGCGCGTATTCCTGCGCCTGCACCGCCCCGAACCAGGCGACTACCTGATCCGCCGTTGCGAAGCGCGGCTCGTCGAGCCCCTGATTGTGCAAGCGTCGCGCGGGAATAGTGTGCATGCTGCCGACTCCTTCCTATGTCATTCCGAGCGTGTCGCGGCCAACCGTGGCATCCGCCGCCAGCACAAGGCACGCGAGGAATTTCCCCATGTCGTTATGACCAGGCAGTGTAAGATCCCTCGCGCGTCATCGATCAACACAGCATAGCGACCGGATCGCGGTGCGCTCGGGATGACATCTCCACCGGAACCATACGGTACGCGAGATGCACCTACGGCTTGAATAGCTGGATCATGTTGCCGCAGGTATCGTCGAAGACGGCCTGGGTTCCGACCTCGCTCCTTGCCGGCGGCTAGGCAAAATCGCCGACCATCACACTCACCAGCCCGATTTTCATGCAGATTCTCCGTGCTCAGGCATGCGCGCCCACGCTCACCGCTCCGATCGTCAGCCGCGGCCGGCCCTCCATGATCGCCCCGACCCGCTGCACCTGCTCGTCGAGCTCGCGGCGCTGTGCGACGCTGAGCGGAGTGAGCGGCTCGACCGTGATCTCGATGCGCGAGCCCGCGCGGCGCTGATGCCAGACCCCGGCGACCGTGCCGTCGATCAGCAGCACCGGGAAATTGCCCGCCTGCCCGCCGGCTAAGGCGCGCTCGGCTGCACGCCCAGGATACAGGAGCTCACGCGGCTGGCAGCCCACCACGTAGGCGTCGAAGTATGGCAGCAGCCGTACTCCCGTGGCCGGCGAGGGCGGCGTCCCACTATCGCCGGCCAGCACCCAGGCCGGCGTGCCGTCGAGCTCGACCTGCTCCAGCTGCCCGGCGAGCGAGTTGAACAGCTCGGCCGCCCATCCGCGCGGCGCGGCCAGCCACCGCGCGAAGTGCTCCGGCGTGGCCGGGCCGTACGAATACAGATAGCGCCGCAGCAATTCGGCGAGCGCGGCCGGCCCGTCGGCGGGTCGGAAGCCGGGCAGCCAGCATCGCGGGCTGGTGTACGTGACGTTGCGGCCGCGGTTGGGGCCGAAACACAGCGCGCCGCGGTTGGCCGCGGCCGTCATCGCCTGGCGCCAGCGCGGCCACATTCCGCCGAACGCCGGCATCACCGGATCGCCGGCCCAGGCGCCCGCGCGCGCGACGATCGCCTCGGTCAATTCGTCGGCGGTCAGCCCCGTATGCCCTTCGGCGTCCTGCAGCGCGTCGTCGATCGCCGCGATCACTGCATCGGTCTGCTCGGGCGTCAGATACACGTCTTTGGCCTGGCCGCCCGGCGCGGGTAGCGCCGACAGCGCACCGCTCCACATCGGCAGGTCTCGCGCCGGCAACAGATGTACCGTGCCGCGCGGCCCGAACGTTTTTACCAGGCTGCGCTCGCTCCATAGCGCGTGGCGCACATCCAGGCGCGTGCCGCCGGCGCTGCGCAGCCCGATCCCGAGTTCGGCGGCCGACATGATCTGCGCGTGCGCGCCGCACATGGCGCCGGCAATATCTGCCGGCCTGGCGCCGGCGGCCGGGTGCGCCAGGCCATGCCGCTCGAGGCGCCTGGCGCACACGCCGGCCCACGCGAGGCGCGGCACGATCGCTTGTTTCATCGGACGGCTCCTGTTGATCGGGAAACGCATCACCGAAAATCGCCGGCGTGCTCGGTGGCCCACTCGGCGAAGCTGCGCGCCGGGCGGCCGGTAACCTGCTCGACCGTGGGCACAACCGTGTAACCTTCCGGCGGCGTGTTGCCGTGGACCATCACGAAAAAGTCGATATGCTCCTCCGGAAACCCCGCCGCGCGCCACTGCTCGCGGGCCTGCTCTTCGGTAAGCTCGATATACTCAATCTCCCGGCCGATCGCCGCGCCGATCGTGCGCACTATTTCGCGCGGCGTCAGCGCTTCGGGTCCGGTAAGAGTATAGACCTTGCCGGCGTGGCCATCTTCGAGCAGCGCGGTCGCCGCCACGGCGCCGATATCTGCCTCGTGGATCATGGCACTGCGCCGGCTGCTGAACCCGTCGCGCACCACGCCTTCGTCGCGGATAGATTTGGCCCAATCGAGCGTGCCGGACATGAACTCGACCGGCCTGAGAAACGTCCACGCCAGGTGGCTGCCTTCAAGCGACTTAACCACCGAACCCAACTCGTCGCCCATCAGCAGTGTCACCCGCCGCACTCCCGCCTGACGGGCCATGGCAACCAGCTCGGCGCCGGTTTCCAGCAGCGCATAATCATCACCGCCGAAGGTGATCAGGTGCAGCCCGTCGACGCCCTGCAGCGCAGGCACGAGCGTTTCCGGAACGGTGAGGTCGCCGCGTACAACCTCCACCGGTGGAGCAAAGTCAGCTTTGTCCGGGTTGCGCGTCAGCGCGCGCACGCCGGCACCCTTGCGCACCAGTTGGTCAACGACATGGCGGCCGACGGTTCCGGTTGCGCCGGTGACTAATACGTTCATGGGATGCTCCTTTGGAGGATGTTGGTTTGACACCAATCAGGCTTTGCCGATTGAGCTCAGAACGTCGAGATAGTGCGGGTTGTACATGACACCAAGGATATTCCCGAACGGATCGACCACCGAGGCTGTGATGAAGCCGGCTTCGCGCCTGGTGAGCGGCTCGTATTCTTGCGCTCCCATCGCCGTGAGCTTATCAAGCGCCGCCGCCACATCGTCGACATGCCAGTACACGGTTGCACCTCCCGGGCCGGCTGTCGCGGCCGCGGGTGCATAGTTTCGGTCGATGATGCCGAGCTCGTGCTGGTAGTCGCCCAGGCGATACTCGATATAGGCCGGATGTTCTGCATCCGGACGTTGAAAGTATGGCTCGATGCCAAGCAGCTCGGTGTACCATTGCCGTGCCGCCATGATGTCGTCGGCCCAAAAACTGACGGTCGTAAGTCCTCGCAACATTCGCTCCTCCTTGCACCTTTCTTCGTGTTTCGCGTACACTTCGATTGTAAGGGTAAAACAGGGTAAAATCGTTCCTGATTGTCTGGCGAAATCTACAAATTAGGATTGAACAGATGGTGTACCGCCCCACCGCTCGCGTGCTAACCGTGCTGGAATTGCTGCAGTCGCACCCGCGTATGACGGGGCCTGAGCTTGCGCGGCGCCTGGAGGTGGACGTGCGAACCGTGCGGCACTATGTCGAGATGCTGCAGGACCTCGGCATTCCGGTCGAGGCCGAGCGCGGGCGTTATGGAGCCTACTTCCTGCGGCCCGGCTACAAGCTGCCGCCGCTGATCTTTACCGAGGAAGAGGCGGTCGTGCTGGCGCTCAGCCTGCTGATCGGACGCGGGTACGGCTTCGCGGGTACGGCGCCGGCGTTTGAGGGGGTGCTCGCCAAGCTGGAGCGGGTGCTGCCGGCCCCGGTGCGCGCCCGCGTGCAGGCAGTGCAGCGCACTGTAAGCTTTCGGAGCGAGCCTGTGCGCGCCGCGCCTGCCACCGCCCACGTGACGGCACTGAGCGAGGCAACCCAGGCCGGCTCACGCGTTCGGCTGCACTACCGGTCCGCGCGCTCCGATGTGACGGAGCGCGCGTTCGATCCATATGGCGTCGTATCACATCTGGGGGTCTGGTACACCATCGGGCACTGCCACCTGCGCCGCGGGCAGCGCCTGTTCCGGCTCGACCGCATCCTGCAGATCGAACCGACCGGCGAGACGTTTCCGCGCCCTGCGGACTTCGACGCGCTCGCGGCGGTACACCACGCGCTCGCCACGATGCCCAAGGCATACCGCTTCGAAGTGTGGCTCGACACAAACCTGGAGGAAATGCGCTGGTGGCTGCACGTTGCGAGCATGTACTTCGAGGAGCAGGACGGCGGCATTGTGCTGCGTGGGGAGATCGACGATCTGAGCTGGATCGCCCCGCGCCTGGCCGGCCTCGGCGTGCCGCTGGTGATCCGCCAACCGCCCGAGCTGCGCGCTGTGCTGCGCGATTATGCGCTCGCCCTCGCGCGGGACGCCATGGAGATCGACGATCCGCGCAGGCCGGGTACCCACTAGAGTAGGTGCCCGGCCTGCGCGGATCGCTTATTTCCCGGACGCCGTTGGCGAGGCCAGCCGCGTGGGCGCATGGCGCGTTTTAACGTCGCTGCGCCGTTGTTTGCCGTTCTTGGAGAATTCGCGGATCGCGGCCAGGCCACCCTCGAACCATTTGTCGAGCTGGCGGCGCGCGATGTTGACGTGCAGCACTTCGTCGGCCCAGTCGAAGTCCTGGAAGGTGGTCATCAGCGGGTGCCGGGCCATGTCGCGCGCGAACTCCCATTCCTGGCGCTTGCCCGGCGGGTAGCGCATGTTGGCGCCCTCGATCTCGAGGCCGAGCACGGCATACTGCTCAAGCGGCGGCGCTTCCAGCGCATACACGCCTTCGTAGTCGCGCAGCGGCAGCGACGAGCGATCGCCGTAGGTTGCCTCGATCGCTACCTCGCCAAAGATCGAGTGGCGCATCTCGTCCCAGCAATGGCGCGAGATATCGGCATAAAAACTCCACGGCATATCGCCCTGTTCGAACAAAACGATCGCCAGTCCTTCTGCGACGTTGACCTCGCTGAGCCGGATGCTCATCATGAAGTCGAGGTGCGGCGCGACGTCCTCCAGCGGCGGCTTCTCGAAATCCCACAGCCGCGCGAAGGTCGAGTTGCGTGCCAGCTCGCGCGGAATATGGTACGGCCGGCTCGAAGCCGCGCGCGGCGGCAGCTCGCCTCGCTCCAGCGTGCCGTCGACACCGCCGGCGGCCGCCAGATACCGAGCCAGATCGCGCACGGCCTCAGCGGCGGCATCGCGGTCCGCCTGTGAAGCCGGCAGCTCGTCGAGCGCCTGCTCGAGTAGCCGCGCGTGCTCCTCTTCGTCGGCGAGGTGCTGCCGCAGCAGCCGGATACTGCCGTAATCCGCGACGCCGTTGCCGGCTTCGAGATAGCGCTGGTAGGCGTCGCGCAGCTCCGGCACGATCAGCCTGGCGACGACGTACACAAACGGATAGCTGCCCGCGAGATGCTCGGCCTCGTCGAACAGCCGCTCGATTCCGGCGTTGGGCACGCGGTCGAGCTTACTGGCATTGGTGCGCAGCTCGAGCACGCGCGCGCGCAGCCCCTCGACGTGCAGGCTGGCTTCGTATTGCAGGCGCGCCAGCAGCACTTTGACGTCGCGCTCGGGCAGCGTGACGATCCGCGAAGCCAGCAAGCGCATCAGGCGCCGCTCGACGTAGGTGAAGCGGACCAGCCGTTCGGCCGCCTCGGCAACGCTCAGCCCGGGTATCTCGACTCGATCGAGGCCGGCATATCGAAGACTCATGGCTACTCCTTGTGGCGTGGAATGCGGACATAGGCGCCCGGGCCGCCGACGGCGTAGGACGCGATGCGGCAGCCAAGGCGCGCGCTGTCGCCCCGCGAAAGGCCGCGCACCAGGCCGGCGGTGAAGCCGGCCACGAAGCTATCGCCGGCGCCGGTGCTGTCGACGGCGTGCACCGGCAGCGCGGAGATCCAGTCGAGCCCGGACGGGCTTTCGAAGCAGCAACCGTCAGCGCCTAAGGTCAGTACCACGGTGCCGTCGGTGTACTCTCGCAGCGATGCGAGGATCCGCTCCGGCGCGTCGTGCCCTGTCAGCTGGCGGCCCTCGTCGCGGTTGAGCACGAAGTAGTCGGTTTCGGCTAATGCGGGGGCAAGAAACTGCAGCCCGCGTGCTTCATTATCCCAGCAAATGTTGAGCAGCGTACGCGTGCCGGCGGCATGGGCGCGCCCAAACAGCCTCCCGATCCGGTCGCCGGTGAAGCGGGGCAGCACGAACACGGCGGTCACGGCGACGATATGCGGCTCGTCGAGCCAGGCGGCGGGCACCTCGTCGAGCTCGAACTCGTCGTTCGCGCCGTTGACGAAAAAAATACTCCGCTCGCCGCCGGGTGCCAAAGCGACCACCGACGTGCCGGTTCCGGCCGTGGCATGGCGGCTGAGCTTGTCGATGCCGACGCCTTCGGCCAGCAGCTCGGCACGAAACTGCTCGCCGACAACATCGGCGCCCGAAAATCCTGCCAGGTCGACCGAAACACCGAGCCGCGCCAGTGCCATCGCTACATTTCCGGCGTTGCCGCTCAGAACAAAATTGATGCCGTCGATCTCGCGGATGCCCCCTGGCGGCGGCAGCTCGGTGACCGTCCGGCACAGGATGTCGAGTTGAAGGTTTCCGAAACACAGAACGTCGGCCATGATGAGCTCCCTGCCGGCAGTATACTCAGTTCCTGCAAACTCTGGCAATCGATCGGCGAACCCCGCAATCGCCTAACTGAAGCAAGCATCCACACCGGCGGCGTCGAGCGTATGATGGGTCTTAATAAATTGCGTGTGCCGGATTTATTCATTGGCTGTGCCGGCTCGGCCAGATCGCGCTACGCCAGGGCGCCCACGACCGTGCCCGTACGCTGTTGTGCGAAAGTCTGGAGCTGAACGGCACCTCGGGAGCCCGAGCGGCGTCGCCGCGTGCATCGGAGGCCTGGCGGGCGTGCCGCTCGCTCAGGGGATGCCGGTTGATGCCGCGCAGCTGCTGGGCGCCGTGCAAGCTTTGCTGGCCGAAACAGCCGATCAGCTCACGGCAGCGGATCGTGAGCTGATCGACGATGTCAGGCTACGCGCCCGCGCCCGGCTGGGAAGTGCATTCGACACGGCCTTCAGCGATGGGCTGCAGCGGGCACGATTCTCCTATAGTCCAATCGTGATTCAAAGGAAACCACTATGCGAAAGCTAGGCCGCATTCTGCTGCAATGTTCAATTCTGGGCCTGATGTGCATGCTCCTTTCGGGCTGCTTTCTGCGCCTGCTGTTCGGATCGGTCGCCCAACGCGATACAGACTTCGGGATTGTATTCATCGCGCATCTCGGCGGAACCATTGGCCCGATGGCGATCTGTGACATCGATCGAGAAAACGGGAATCTGACCGAATGCGACTACTCGTTCTTCGACATCGAGGCCGAAGAGCCGTTTGTAACAACCTCGACCACCGAGCTGATCAACGAATTCGGCGTGTTCGGTTTGCTCGTCGATCCGCTGATCCTCCAGGTTCCCACCGCCGTAAAGAATGTCGCCGGCACTATAAACGACGGCTCCGGTCCGCGGGCCGTCGTCATCTCGGAAGCCAGCTCGTTTATGGCCCAGCCGGGCAGTGAGGTGCGGGCCGAAGCAGGCCAGAAGTTCCTGATGCTCGACCTACCGCCGGACCTGATCGCCACCCTGACCCAGAGCGGCCAGCTCGCCGGACCCTTCGATTTCCAGCTCGAGTTCGAAGTACCCACGCTCGCGGCGGTGCCGGTGAAGGCGATGTTCACCGGCAAGGTGGTGAGCAACGGACAAACCTATTATCCGCCGCTGCTGCCCTGCGTTACCGATTTTGCCGCCGTGCCCGAGATCCGCATCCCGGTATTTGAGCGGCCGGCGCTGATGTTGCCGCAGGTCGTCAGCGCGGCGCGGCGTAACCCCGACCTGGCCTGTCGCGGCCAGGTATACGACTTCCGGCCGGCCGGAGGCGTACCGCGCGGCCGGATCTACCTTCCGCTGCTGGAAACGTAAGGTTTGCACCTCACAGGAAATGACCACAAAGGCACCAAGGACACATAGAATATTAGGATTCGCTGTGTCCTTTGTGCCTTTGTGGTGCACCATTTTCGTTGCACTGGCCGAAGGATCAGCGTACCGCTATGCTATAGGCCGTCCTGCCTGTACGCTTTCTCGCGTATGCTTCCACGCAGGAGGGTAGTGCCATGCCGGATGAACGAGACTGGAACGCCGAGGTGATCGCCGAATTTCGCGCCAACGACGGCGAGGTCGCGGCTCCTTACGACGATCCGCCGCCGATGCTGCTGCTGCATACCATCGGCGCGAAAAGCGGCAGGGAGCATATCGTCCCGATGCGGGCGATGCCGGATGGAGCAGCCCTGTATGTTTTCGCTTCGGCCCACGGCAGCGCCAGAAACCCCGACTGGTATCACAATCTCAAAGCTCATCCCGACATCGTGATCGAGAAAGGCACCGAGACAATCGCTGTCCGTGCCACCGAGCTTTTTGGAGCCGAGCGCGACGCCATCTTCGCGCGGCACGCGGCCAGATTTCCAACCTTCACCGAGTACCAGCGCAAGCTAGAGCGCACGATCCCGGTGCTGCGGCTCGATCGGAGACATTGAGCTGCGACTATACTGAATAGGAGTTATTGCGCCGCCACAGCATTCTGCGCGAGGTAGCGCTCCAGTAATTTCAGTTCCTGGCGGAACACCATGCGCATTAGCGGCGGCATGACCCAGCGATCGACCATGCCCGCGAGACCGGATCTGGCCGTCCAGCGCGTCTCGATTTCGACATGTGACTGCTGAGAATTGTCCGCCGGCTGCACCGTAAAAGTGGTGACCAAATCGCTATCCAGGTCGCTCTCCACCAGCACGCGTCCGGGCTCCGGCTCGGTCACCGCCATGCGCATTTCCTTCAATCCGCCGGGATTGCGCAAGCTAACCCGAAATACCGTGCCGGCACCGTAACCGCCTTGCTCCACCTCGAGGCCGGCAAACGCGTTGGGCGGCAAAATCTGGGGATGCGCTGAGCGATAGTCGGCGAGTGTGCCATACACTCGTTCGGGCGTCGCCGGAACAACCGCTGCTGCGTGGACACGTACGTTCGACATCTCACACTCCCTATATCACAAAATTATATGCTTTGATATCATATACCAGGATCGAGTATAATGTGCCGGCGCGGCACCGGGCATCGGTCTTTGGTCGAGTATGCAGCGACGGTGGCGCAGAGGAAACATGGAGCACGAAGAAGCCTTCCCGATCACCTACGGAGTGCTTGGCTTGCTGGCGTTTAGCGGTCCGATGTCGGGCTACGATCTGAAGCAAGCGTTTGATGTCGCGTTGATGCCGATGTGGAACGCGACGCATAGCCAGATCTATAACGAACTGCGGCGCATGGCAAACCTCGGCTGGGTCACCATGGAGCGGCAAACTCAGGATACGCGGCCCGACCGCAAGGTTTACACCGTCAACCCGGCGGGCAAGGCAGCGCTGCACCACTGGCAGACGATGCAGCCGGTGCGCGGCCTGCAGATGCGCGACGAAGTGTTGCTGCGCTTTGTGTTCGGCGCGTTCGCCGATCCGCGAGCACTGGCGACGACCCTGCGCGCGGCGATCGCCGACCACGAGCAGCGCATTGCAACCTACCGGGCCAACCAGACCTGTCTACCGGCCACACCGGCGCTCAACGGGCCGGCCACTCAGTCGTCGCCCGCCGAAGCACCCGACCCGTTTTTCAACGAGATGGCGCGCTTCGGCCTGCTTTTTGAAGAAATGTACCTGCGCTGGCTGCACGAAGCGCTGGCGTTCGTGGAAGCACGGAACGATCCGCGAAGTCCGGGTACCTACGAACGTGGGTGCGGACGCAAGGATTCTTTGTAATCGTATGCTATTTTCGTTGTGGTGCAGGGTTATTGCCTATTTGATGCCGTGTACGCGGTATCGTACAAGCAATCATCCTGCACCGCGGCTCACGCAGCAAAAGCGTATATGTATTCCTTGCGTCCGCACCCACTGTCGTAGGTACCCGGCCTTCGCGGATCGTTACCTACCAGCCTGTTAGTATGCCGCCCGACACGTTCAGCGCCTCGCCGGTGATGTAGGATGCATCCGGCCCCACCAGGAACGAAACCACCGCCGCCACGTCCTCGGGCTGCTCGATGCGGCCAAGCGGGATACGGCCAACCCGCTCGGCGCGGATCTCGGCCGGCTGCCTGCCGCTGATGTGCGCGAATTCGCGGTCGACCAGCTCCTGCATCGGTGTTTCCACAATGCCGGGGCATACCGCGTTGATGCGTATCCCATCGGCCGCATGCGCCAGGGCGAAAGTTCTGGTCATCGCGATCACGGCGGCCTTGCTGACGTTGTACACCGGGTGGTGGATCGTGCTGGCCAGCTTGCCGGCGATCGAAGCGAGGTTGACGATGGCGCCGCTGCGGACGGAGACCATATGCTTCAGCGCCACCTGGCAGCAGAAGAACACCGCCTTGGCGTTGACGTCCATCACCGTATCCCAATGCTGCTCGCTGACGTCGATCGGCAACGCGGCCTGCTGGATCGCCGCGTTGTTGACCAGCACATCCCAGCGGCCGAACGCGCGCAGCGCTTCGCCGGCTATGCGCGCTCGATCGCTCCGATCCGCCACGTCGACAGCGAGGGCCAGCGCGCGTCGATCAAGCGCGCGGACCTCGAGCGCCACCGCTTCGGCCTGCTCGTGAGCGCGGTCTGCTATCACGATGTCGTAACCGTCGCGCGCGAGACGCAACACAATCGCGCGGCCGATGCCTTGACCGCCTCCGGTAACAACCGCCACCTGGCCCGCAACGGAATTTACCAAGCTGTTCGCTCCTTTGCGCTATACTAGAACCCGGCTCGGCTCGGACACGGCGATGGGAGCTGCTCCACCGCTGTGATGGACTTAGTATATATGAGGCAACGATGCTCAGCAGTTACAAGTCGCTCCAAAGCTACACCATTCACGCCAGCGACGGCGAGATCGGGCATGTCGCGAATGTGCTGTTCGACGATTTGCAGTGGACGGTGCGCTACCTGATCATTAACGCCGGCAACTGGCTGTTCAGCCGGCACGTGGTGATCTCACCGGTCTCGGTATCCGAGCTGATCGGGCAAGACAAGACCATCAATGTTAATTTGACTCGCCAGCAGGTGGAGTTGAGCCCGTCGGTGGATACGAATTTGCCGATGACGCGTGAAAAAGAGATCGAACTGGCCGGCCACTACGAGTATATGCCCTACTGGGGCGGCGCGGCCTCGTTCGGCGTCGCTCAGCCGTTTGTTTCGTCCCTTTCCGGCACCCAATCTGCCGAGCGCTCACTCGAGCATATCGAGCAAGAGGAAATAGCCGACGGCCCCGACGTCGTGCTGCCGCATCTGCGCAGCGCGCGCGAGGTGTCCGGCTACAAGGTCGAGGCGCAGCAAAGCTCGCTCGGCCATTTCAGCGATTTTCTGATCGACGAGGACACCTGGGCGCTGCGCTACCTGGTCGTGGACACCGGAACGCTGCTGCCCGGCAAGCAGCTGTTGATCGCGCCCGCGTGGATCGACACGGTCGATTGGGCTGCCTCGACGGCGCACCTCAATCTCGAGCGCGAGCAGATCGAGCAGGCACCGGCCTTTGACCCCGACCGGCCGTTTGAGCGTGAGTACGAACAGCAGCTCTACGCTCACTACGGGCAGCAGCCATACTGGGGCCACGGCCACGAATAGAACACGGCCACGAATGGCGGCCACGAATAAACGAATGGAGTCACGAATATTCGTGACTCCATTCGTTTATTCGTGGCCCCATTCGTGGCCGTGGCTCGGATCAGGGATACTGCGCGCCGATCGCCTCGACATATACGGCATACAGCGACTGGCTGGCGGTCATGAACAGGCGGTTCTTTTTCACGCCGCCGAAACACAGATTCGAGCATGCCTCGGGCAGGTGGATCTTGCCGAGCAGCGTACCGTCCGGCGCGTAGCAGTGGACGCCGTCGAAGCCCGCGCCGCCCCAGCCCGCCGACGACCACAGATTGCCGTCACGGTCGGTGCGGATACCGTCGGAGCCGCCAGGGCTCATCGTCACAAACACGCGATCGTTGGTCAGGCTCGCGCCTTCGACGTCGAAAACCCGAATGTTGGACGGCGCTCCGGTATCCACGATATATAGCAGCTGCTCGTCGGGCGAGAAACACAGACCGTTGGGCCGGTCGAAGTCGCCGGCCACTACCGTCGGCGCGCCGGTATCGGGATCAAGCCTGTACACCGAGCGCGGCAGCTCGAACGGCGCTTTGTGGCCCTCGTATTCCATCATGATGCCGTAGCCGGGGTCGGTAAACCAGATCGAGCCGTCGGAGTGGACCACCACGTCGTTGGGTGCGTTGAGCCGCTTGCCGTCGAAGCTGTCGAGCAGCACGCTGATCGAACCGTCATGCTCGGTGCGTGTGACGCGCCGGCTGCCGTGCTCGCAGCTGATCAGCCGGCCCTGGCGGTCGCGTGTATGGCCGTTGCTGTTATTGGCCGGCGCGCGAAACACCGTTACCGCGCCGCTTTCCTCACTCCAGCGCAGGATCCGGTCGTTGGGGATATCCGAAAACAGCAAAAAGCGTCCGTCGCCGAACCAGACCGGCCCTTCGGTCCAGCGACCGCCGGTCCACAGACGCTCGACGGTGGCGGCGCCCAGGCGATAGCGTTCGAAACGTCGATCAAGGCTTTCGATGGCCGGATCGGGATAGCGTACGATAGTGCGGTCTTCCGTCCATACCGGCGCGCCGGAGCTGAGTGGTGTCATAGTTGGCCCCAGGGATCAGTGTTCGAGATTCGTGGTGTTGGACGCTATAGACGGCGCGGCTTACGGCTGCAGCGCACGCGCCTGACCTCGATCGCGTTGCAAGCGCTGCGTGCACATCGCGAACAGCCCGACCGTCCGGCAGATCGCCGCGAGTGTAATCACAAGAAAATGTAGCGCCTGTACCAGAACAGGCTGAAACACACCCTGCAGCGGCGCTTCAAACGCAGCCAGCAGCGCTCGCGAAAACATCCAGAAGGCGTAAACACCGGCGACCGTGGCCGTGTAGCGGAACGAGAGCCGTAACGCGGGTGATTTTTCTTGCAGCAGGTTCCAGCAGTTCAGCGCATTGATAACCGCGACACACATACCGACCAGCATGGTTCGCGCGCTGGTATCCGGTAGCACAAACGTAAACGGTATCAGCCCGAGCACTGTCGCCAGTACCAGGGCTCTGGTCAGGTAGCGCTGCAGCGGCTGGTCCTGACCGATAAAGCGCAACAAGCCTTGATGCATCAGTAGCGCCGCCAGCAAAAGGATGCCGTTGCCCACGATGACCGACAACAGATCCGGGATCCGGTCGCGCAGCGCCAACAACCCGAAGCCGAGGATGTCGGCTACGCCGGCCCATATCCACAACTTTACGCCGGGATAGCGCACGACAGTAACGTAGTACGCGGCCAGGCTGACGGCCTGCAGCAGGCTTATAAAGCACAGCACAACGGTAATCGAACGAACGTCAAATATCGGCATATGATTGCATTCTGCTCGTATCGTGAAACGCCAACCGCTTGTGAGTAGCGTGCGGCGGGCCAAGCTTCCGGCAGCGCCAGTGTACGACTCGACGCGGCGCGGGTCAATTCGGTGCGGGCCTGAATATTGATGGATAGAATTGGCTTTACTCGCGCGGCTCGTACACAGTGGTGATGCCAATGGTCGTGCGTCGCCGATACGAGCGCTCGATCTGATCGAGCATCTGGTCGGTCCAGCGCTCGCGCTCGAGCGGGTAATCGGGAATGCGAAAGATCATGATCGTCGCGTACTGCTGCTCGGCGATCGCCTCGAGCAGCGGCGTTTGATCCCAGACCCCGGCGCGCGCCAATTGCGTCAGCTCGAACGGCTGCAGCTGGATGCGACGGCCGGCCAGCGGCATCAGGCCCATCGCTTCGTCGGCCAGCACCGGCCCGTCCGATTGCCGCACGACGTTCAACAGCGTTTCGGGCGTGGCAGGGTCGTCCATTGCCTGCACGGCCCATCCATGCTGGTCCGACGGCCGCAGCAGCACCAGCATTTGCAGCGCCAGCACCAGCAGCGCCAGCTGCAGCACCCGCGGGCGTGGACCCAGCCAGGCGAGCAGCGCGCCGATCGCCAGGCTCATCGCCGCCGCGAATTCCAGCAGATAGTTGACGTTCGAGCCGACCTTGCCGATGGTGAGCGCGGAAAGCGCCGCGCCGATCCAGTACGGCGCGATCAAGCGCCATGAGCGAACGCGGAACCAGCCCGCCAGCAGCACGAACAGGGCGCTGCCGCCTACCAGCACCGGCATGCGCTCGACCATTCCGTCGAGATAGTCGCGCACCAGACCCCAGCGAAACTGATTGACGTTGGCCGTGACGATGTTAAAAAGGAAGCCACCGCCGGTTACGAGGTTGAGCAGCGCGCCAAGACCCAGGCCCAGCGCCGCCATACCCGCCGCCAGCAGCAGCGCGTGGCGCGGGCGCTCCCCCAGCAGCCAGACAAACGCGGCAAGCGGCGCGGCCAGGCCGTATGATTGGCGCGTGTACACCGCCGCCGTGAGCAGCAGCACGCCCGCCCATATCGCCCGGCGCTGCTCCGGCCAGCGCGCCACCACATATAAGCCGCCCAGGCTAAGCGCCAGCGCCAGATTGTCGATGCGCGCCAGCACCCCCCAGAAAGCGATATAGGGCACCATCAGCAGCACCAGCCCGCTGATAAGGCCTGCCAGCCGGTCACCGGTTAGCGTTCGAACGATCAGGCCGGCGAACAGCGCGGAGGCAAAGGTGCAGACGATGGAGATCAGGCGGCCATACCAGTAGGCCGGGCCGAAAAGCAATGTGAGCGGCGCTTGCAGCAGCACGTACAGCGGTGGATAGTTGCTGATCGTCCAGGGTGGTGTAGCGCCGGGGGCACGATAAATATCTTCGCCGCTCGCCAGCCGCAGCGCCTGGTCCAGCAGCGGCCCCTCGCCGTAATCCAGCGTGTATGGAAAGCGCAGCGCGCGCCAGCCGAAGCGCAGGTACAGCAGCGCGCCAAGCACCAGCACGATCAAGACTATGATCGTGGCGAAATCAAATCGCGGTAGCGTGAGCGACAGTCGATCGCGCTGCGGGGCACCGGATACACGCATCGCCTGCTTTACTTCCTTCGCTTACAGGTCGTCCGGATCGGGCGGGTCGTCGGTCAATCCAAACGTTTCGACATACACGGCGATGCTGCTTGTTTATTCCTTCCCAATGCGCTATACTGCTCGCAAGAACTGATTGCGTTCAAGGTCGTACACTCCAACATACCGTTTAGCACAACGACTAGTCACGTTTTGAAGAAGCACCGGCTTCGAGCGGCCTAAGCAAGCTGTGGTGAACGTTGACCGTATCGTTGTTGCGGATTCAGGCGGCCGTGTAGATTGACTACTTGTATCGCTGTTCGAGAACAGGCCTCGTGCTTGTTTGCCGTGGGGCTGCACGGCATGGGTCGAACCCTAGAAGCCGCCTGGTTTACCGGGCGGAGCAGTCACTCACACAGTGTACCAGTCCGAAGTGCGCACCGGCGGAATGGGCGAGCACAAAAATCGATCACCCGTCATCAACGTGACGTCCGCTGCCGCCAGATGCGGCTCGTACGCTGCCAACTCGTCATTCCGCCAACCACATATCAAGGGCGCAACAGCAGTACCGGCAGCTCCGCCCCACGGACGATTTTGTCGGCCACGCTTCCGATCACGAGGCGCGCCAGGCCACCACGACCATGCGTCGCAAGCGCGATAACATCGCAGCACTCCTGCTTCGCGAGGTCGAGGATCGTCCGTGCGACCTGTTGGGCCGGCTCGACCCGCACGCGTACGACAAGGCCTTGCGCGCGCAGCTTTTGGGCGATGGCGTCAATGTAGGATTGTTCGGCAGCGTAGGTGGGTGGCATGGAAGCTGATTGTGGTTCGACCGTGTCCGCCGTTGGGAGCGGCACCACGACCCGCAGCAAGAGCAGCTCGGCGCCGAAGGTGCCGGCCAGCGCCGTGGCCGGATCGAGGATCTGCTCGGCCAGCTCCGAACCGTCGAGCGGAACGAGCACGCGGCGCACATCCCACGCCTGATCGATGCTCGGCGGCATGCGCTCGGCAGCCTGTCGTGGGCGAACAAGCAGCGTCGGAACCGGGCAGTGCCGCACAATGCCGTCGACGACGCTGCCGAGCCAGGCGCGCGAGAACGCGCCACGGCCGTGGGTCGTCATCACAATAAGGTCCGCCGGCAGCGATTGTGCATGCTCGATCAGTGCCGGGACGGTCGGGCCGTCGAGCAGATTGCAGCCGGCGTCGACATCAACCGCGACCAGCTCGCAGCAACGCGCGGTCAGGCTATTCATTTCAAGCCTGCGCTGCTCGGCCTCGGTGGAGGCGTCCATACTGTGAGAGCCGCGTACGCTTTCGGCGGAAAGATGGGCGGCCTCCGGAGCATGAACCAGCGCCAATGTAACGGTTGCTCCGGTGCGCAGGGCGATGCTGCGCGCCGCGGGAAGCGCGTGCCGGGCAAACGTCGAGCCGTCGAGCGGAACCAGAATTGTGCGCAGCATGTCGTTGCTCCTTCACGTTCCAATATAGGGGTCGCCGGTTCCGGCGGCGTGAAGATTCAACGACCGGGGGTGGTGGTTACGGTTGAGGGCCTAAAATCGCCGGATCCGCAACTCGGCGAGCGCGAAGCGGGCGGCGGCATCGCCCGCCACGCCATGCGCCGCGCCGCCCGGAAACGTCGACGCGCTGCCAATGTACAGCCCGCGCAGGGGAGTGCGATACGGCACCAGGGACGGCACGGGACGGAAGATCAATTGATCCAGCGCGTAGCTGCCGCCGCCGACGTCGCCGCCGACCAGATTGGCGTTGCGCTGCTCGAAGCCGGCTGGAGCGATCACGTGGCGCGCCAGGATGCGGCCGGCAAACCCCGGCGCGAAGCGCTCGACCTGCTGCTCGATACACGCGACAAACTGCTCAAGCTCGTCGGGCCGCCAGCGGTAGCCACGCGGGGTATGCGTGTAGGCCCAGGCGGTGTGCTTGCCGGCCGGGGCGCGCGTCGGGTCCGCCACCGTCTGCTGCCCCAGCAACAACAACGGGCTCGTGGGCAGCTCGCCGCCCTCCTGCTGGCGCTGCGCCGCCGCGATTTCACCGGAAAATCCGCCGACATGCACCGTGCCGGCCGCGCGGGCGTCTTCGGCCGTCCAGGGGATTGGCCCGTCGAGCGCCCAATCGACTTTGACGGTCTGGGGGCCGTAACGAAAGCGCGCCAGCTGCTCGCGGTATGCCGGCGGCAGCGCGTCGCCCGCCAGGCGCAGCAGCCCGTGTGGCGTTACGTCGGCGATCACCAGCCGCGTGGGTATCTCATCGCCGTCTTCGAGCGCCACGCCGCTGATGCGTCCGGCGTGCTGCGTCACCCGGGCTACGCGTGCTGATGTGCGCGTCTGCCCGCCGAGCGAGTGGAAATAGCCGGCCAGCGCTTCGGCTAGCTGCCCGGCGCCGCCCCTGGGACTCGGCCAGCCGACCGCGTGACCAAGCAGATTGAGGTAGGCTGCCCCGATCGCGCTGCCGGAAGCCTCGGGAGGCACGTCGCTATGCAGCGCCGAGCCATACAGCCAGCCCATCGAGCCCTGGCTTTGAAACAGCTCGCCGGCCAGCGCCGAAGCCGGCATCAACAGCAACCTGGCGAAATCCAGGGCGCCGCCCAGCCCGAACGCGGTAAGCAGCGCAAGCCCGCCACGGATCGGGGGAAAGCCGCTCAACATCGTCGCGCGCATGGCGCCCCAGCGGGCCAGGTAGGGCGATACAAAGGCACGCCAGCGCTCGCCGTCGCCCGGGGCCTGCCGCTCGAGCGTGGCTGCGGTGCGCCCGACGTCTTGATACAACACCACGGCGCTGCCGTCGGGCAATGGGTGGGCCATCGCCGCGGCCGGTTGCACCCAGCTCAGGCCGAAGCTGTCGAGCGGCATCCTGGCCCACACCGGCGAGGCGATCGCGGCTGGAAATACCGAGGCGAAGGTATCGTGCCGAAAACCGGGCAGCGTAAGCTCGTCGGTCGCTACCGCGCCGCCCAGCTTGCCTCGCGCCTCCAGCACCAGCACCGAGCGGCCATGCTCGGCCAGCCGGATCGCCGCAGCCAGGCCGTTCGGGCCGCTGCCGATCACTACAGCGTCAACACTATTGGCCATGGTTGCCTGCTCCATCCCCCTTCACAGCCAGCGCGATCTGGTGCAGCATGCTTTGTCCGGGCAGGCCCATGCCCCAGAACGCGTGCTGTGCTTCATGGCCGGCGCGCCGGTACGCCTCGTTAGCGTACCACGGCATGGGATCCCAGGTGCCCGCCGCGCGCACGTAGGCCTGCCCGTTCTGCTCGTACAACACCAGCCGGTTGCGCGACGCGCCCATGAAGTGGCCGGCGTGGGTCGTCAGATCAAAGGCCAGGATCGGCGTGGCATCGGGCGGCACCGGCGGCGGCTCGTCGCGGCCGAAGCGCAGCATCGCGTCGTTGAGCTCGTCGACGTAGCGGGCCAGCTCGTCCGGTCCGGCGCTGCTCACCAGTCGGGTGATCGTTACATAGCCGCGCGTAAACACGGGCGTGCGTGAGGTCGGGTGGGCCACGACTTCGATCTCGAAAGTCTGCCCCAACAGATCGCTCGACCGCACCGGCGTAAAGCGCCCGACCTCGCTGGCATAGTCAGGCCAGGTTTCGGTACGCGACAGCACTGCGATTACGCGCTCGGCCGACTGCACGGGCACCGGAGTATAGGTGTGCCAGGTCTGCTCCTTGCCCGGTGCGACCGGCGGGCTCAGCTCGTTCAGTTTGGCGCCGCGCAGGCGCTCCTCAGGACGGTACGCCTTGCGCTCGGCTGTCGACTCGAACACGATGCCCCAGCCTCGGCGCTCGGGATCGGCGTACGCTGCGGGAAACCAGGCACCATGCAGCTGCGCGGCGCCCTGCATTAGCTGCTCACGATTGAGCGTCCCGCGATCGGAGCGCTGGTTATCCACAAACCGATCGCGGCCGAACGCACGATGAAACGGCACCACGTCGTAGGCACGCAGCCGGCGATGGCCGGCGCGGTGCCAGTGTGTCGTAACGATCGCAAACGCCAGGCGCAGGTCGTCGATATCGCGTAGACCAGGCGGGCGACGGTAGTACGCGGCGTTGAGGAAATCGGTCACCCAGCCGGCGGCATCCGGGCCGGCGATCGACGAGCCGGCCATGCGCGCGAAGCGCACAAATCGTGTCCGCGCCAGACGGTCGACCACCAGCACGGCACCGGCCAGGCCGGCTACTCCTATTCCGACTTTGAGTGGCGATATTCGCTGCACAGCTCTGCTGCTCCTTTACTCTGTCGGCGTTACCTGTCGCGGTGTCCCGGCGATCTTGCAAGCAAGAAATATGCACCACATAGTGTAACAATAAACGATGAACGAGAGTCAGGCCTTCAGCCGACACCCCTCGCGCGACGTGCCGCGCGAGGGGTGTCGGCTGAAGGCCTTTCCCTGAGTTGTCAGGTGCTGGCCGGGGTACTCGGCCTGCTGAAGACCGGGCCAGGGCTCCACGGCGCGCCCAGCAGCGGCAGCAGCACCCGGTCCACGCCGATGTAGCCGGCGACCTTCCAGGCCAGGATCAGGGCGATGGCGAGCGTGAACAGCACCGGGTTGGTCGAAGCGGAGCCGGCGAGCATGAAGCTCATATTCATCAGCGCGCCGAAGAACGCGGCGACGCCAACCAGGGCACCGGCGACGAGGGCGATACCTACCAGCAGCTCGCCCCATGCGACGAACGGCGCGAACCAGGTTGCATGGCCTCCGTCCAGCAAGCCCTGGATGAAGTCGCGATACCAGTCGTAGGTGATCGGCGGCCTGCCGTTTTCGGGCAACGCGACGGCGCGCTCCCAGTAGCTGCTCAGGCCGCTACCTGCCATCCACTCCCCATCGACCAGCTTGTGCCGGCCGGCATCGAACCATTCATAGCCGACATACAGCCGGGCGCCGAGCCAGAGCGGTGCGGAGCGCGGGCTCTCAAACAAGAACTGCGCGATTCGTGGATTACGGACGACCTGCTCATCGTCGGCCGGCTGGTAGTCGCGCATCAGCGACCATAGCGAGCCGATGAACAGCGCGGCGCCACCCAACAGCGCCAGCATCTGCATACCGCCGCTGAGGCTGGATGCCATGCCGAGGCGCAGCAGATAAAAACCGACAAAGGCTAGAACCGCAACGATAAGTACACGTGGGGATCGCATCGGGAACCTCCAGAGCGGGTGTGTGTTCGTGAGACATTTCGTCTCGATGGATGCAGCATAGCTGGTGGAGGTGGATCGGAAATCCAACATGCTGCAACGCCAGGTAGTGATTCCGCAACCGGCCATTGCCCTACGCGATATCCTGCGGCAGTGGATCGGGCTTCGACTGAAGCAGCGGCAGCACATCCGAAGCCCACTGCGTAATAACCGACCAGTCGCGGCTGTCGCCATGGCGCAGGCCGGAGGTGAGGCGCATACGCAACCGCAGCCACCACGGCAACCGGCGGACGTCGATTCGCCCGGCGAACAGACCGATCGCTACCGGCTGGACGGCGGGCACCTCGTGCAGCACAGGGTCGAGGAAGGAGCGCGCGCCGGCCCTGTTGGCCGGCGTATCCCGGCGCATCGTCGCCGAGATAACAACATAGGCTACCGCGCGGTGAGATAGCTCGGCCGCGTAGTGACGCACGAAGTACTGCGCCTCCGGTAGCCACGCGCCGTTGTAGATCGGGCTGGCTACAACAACGGCGCTGTACGATTCCAGCCCGGACACGTCGACCACCGCTCGCACGTCCACGGACGCGCCGCGACGAAACTCCGTGGCGAGCGCGCCGGCGACCTCGGCGGTCGAGCCGAACGCGCTGGCGTAGACGATCAGGATGCGAGAATCGCTCATATCTTCGCCGACAGCGCGCGCTCCATCAGCAGCGCGTGCGCGCTGCGTGCCGCTCGCACACCGTCGCCGATCGCGATCAGCACGTGCTCGGCACCTGTCGTAGCAACGTCGCCCGCTGCGAACAGACCGGGCAGCGAAGTAGCCTGCGCACGGTCGACGATCACACAGCCATGCGCATCCATTTCTACCAGGCGCCGTACCAGAGAACTGTTCGGCTCGAGGCCCAGCGCCACAAAGACGCGCTGGACCTCGAGCGCGCGCTGCTCGCTGCCGCGGTCGAGCTCGAGCTGCATGGCGCTGCCGGATGCCGCGACCCGGCGGACGGACCAGCCACGCAACACTTCGACGTTGGGTTGCGCAGCCAGGCCGTCGTCGAGCGACGTCGCCGGCTCCCCGTCGTGCATGATCAGAAAGACGCGAGCGGCAACCCGCGCCAGCTCGGCCGTTCCGGTCAGCGCACGCTGCGTCGCGCCGACAACCGCGACCTGCTGGCCGGCAACGAACTGGGCGTAGGTAGCGATCGAGTATCCCGCGGCGCGATCGATCAGCTCCGCGCCCGGCACATCCAGCCGCCGCGGCCGTGCGCCGGTGGCGAGCAGCACCGTGCGAGCCAGCAGCGAGCCATGATGCACGGTATCGATCGCAAAGTTCGGGGCGCGCTGCGCCAGCCGGACGACCTGGTCGTGGTTCACACAGCCCGCGTGCATCACGCGCTCGGTCAGCAGCCTGAGGTGCTCATTGGCATGCAAATATCGTTCGGTCGTGAATGGATGCGGCCCACCCTGCCCGGCCGCGTGGCCGCGTTGCGACGACCTGACCAGACTTTCGCGCCAGCCGACCTTGCCGCCCAGGTCCTGGTATACCATCACCACGTTGAGGCGCTTGTCGACCGCATGCGCAGTCGCCGCTAACGCCGCCGGCCCGCCGCCGATGACAATGAGATCATGCATAATTGCACTCGACTTACCGTCAAGATCACTGGATTCACAAGAACACGCAAAATGACACGGTGACACGGGTGACACGGTGATGGGGTGAACCTAATGTCGTTACTCGTTGCGTTTCAGGAAATCTTCGCTCACGCATGAATGGTTAATCACGAGCATGACTACCGAATCACCTTGTCACCCCCTCACCGTGTCACCGTGTCACCCTTCCCTCCAGCGCAGCCCGGATGATTTCGCGCAGCCGCGGCGGAGACAGCCGCTTTTCGGCTACAACATCGGCCGGCAGCTTACGAATTGAGCGGCGAGCAGTGCTTGTCGCGGTCAACACCAGCACACGGGCGTCCGGAACGCTTTCACGAAACAGGTGTAGCAACAGCTCGCCTTCCGCACCGTATGGCGCCGGATCGACGATCAGCAGCTCGGGCGCCAGGCGCTCGATCGCCTGCCATACTTGCTCAAGCGTTGCTGCTCCGTCTATGGCCAGCACGGGCTCCAGGCTACGCACCAGTGCAATAGTCGCGTGCCGGGCACTCGCGTCGGGGTCGACGACCAGAATATGTTTCATGGGCGTGCTACTCCCAAGTTACGTCCCGCGGCATTTGCAAAGTCTAGCCCGGGGAGTGGGCCGCAACGTGAAGCTTGAGCCACACGAGGTTGCGAATCCGCAACAACGATGTAGGCGTGTTGTTGTATGCTGTAGGCTGTCTTGAAGCGCCCAGGTAAGAAAACGGCCGCGATGTCACGACCCGAACAACTCCGGCGTAGGCGCCGTGAGCAAATCCTGCCGGCGGCGGATCGGGCGCTTGCGTCCGAGGCACGCCTGGCCGGGATCCTCGAGATCGCCGAGGACGCGATCGTATCGGTGGATGCCGAGCAGCGCATCACACTCTTCAACCGCGGTGCCGGCACGATCTTCGGCTACGCCAGCGCCGAGGTGATCGGCCGCCCGCTGGATATGCTGCTGCCCGAGCGCTTTCGCGAGCGACACCGGCTCCACATCGCGGCGTTCGGCGCCGCGGACGAGCAGGCGCGTATGATGGGCGTACGTGGCCGCATCTGGGGCCGGCGCAAGAACGGAGAAGAGTTTCCGGCCGAGGCTTCGATCTCCAAGCTCCAGGCCGGCGACGAGCGGGTGTATACGGTGATCCTGCGCGATATCACCGAATATCTGCGCGCCGAAGACCGCCTCGAGCAGCAGGTGCGCTCGCGCACGGCCCATCTCAACACCATGCTGGCCTTCAGCACCGACCTGCTGGGTGCTCGCCGGCTCGACGAGGTGCTGGAGCGCGGTTTGCGCCATGCGATGGCGCTGGTTCCGGAAGCCGACCGGGGCGCGCTGTACCTGGATCAGGGCGACGGCGAGTCGCTGGCGCTGCGCGTGTCGGTCGGCTTCGAGCGACCGCCGCCGCTGAGCGTGCCGCTGCCCGGCGATCGCGACGAGCCGCTGGAAGCAATCTTCCAGACTGACGCTAGCCGCGGCGTGGTGGCGATACCGCTCCAGTCGGACGGGCGCGTGCAGGGCCTGCTCGTATTGTGGAGGCGCACGCAAGACGGCCAGTTCGCCGGAGATACGCGCCTGACCCTGGAAGGTCTGGCCAATCTGCTGGTCGCCGCGATCGTGGAAGCCCACGGACGCGCCGCCGCGTCGGCGATGGCGAGTGAGCTGGCCGATCTACACGCGCGACAGCAGATGGTGCAGGAGCGGCTGAACGCGGCCGAGGCCGGCATGCTGCAGGCGGCACGGCTGGCGGCTGTCGGCCAGCTGTCAGCCTCCGTCGCGCACGAGATCAATAACCCGCTGTACGCGATACGCAACAGCCTGTTCTTGCTGGAAGAGGACCTTCCCGCTGAGCTACGCGAGTCGCCGTATCTGAAGCTGGCGACCGAGCAGCTGGAGCGCATCGCCCGCATCATCGAGCGCATGCGCGAGTTTTACCACCCGCAGCGCGGCGAGCTCGCGCCGCAGGACCTCAACAGCCTGTTGGAGGACACGCTCGCGTTGGTGGGCCTGGATCAGCGCTATGGGACGCTGCGCATGGTATTTGCGCCGGCGCCCGATCTGCAGCCGATCATCTGCGACGGCGACCAGCTAAGGCAGGTATTTCTGAACCTGATGCTTAACGCGATCGACGCGATGCCCAGCGGCGGAACGTTGACCGTCCGCACGCGAGCGGAAGCGGCGGCGATCGTGGAAATCGAAGACACCGGCATCGGCATATCTGACGAAATCCGGCCGCGACTGTTCGAGCCGTTTTTTACCAGCAAAGCGAGCGGCACCGGCCTGGGCCTGGCGATCAGCGCGCATATCGTCACGCAGCACGGTGGCCGCATCGAGGTCGAAAGCCGGCTCGAGCACGGTAGCTTATTTCGGGTTGTGCTGCCGGTGCGCGCCGGCGAGGAGCTAATATGAAGGTCCAAACCGCACGTGAGCAGCCGCCCGCCCGCGTGCTCCTCGCGGACGACGAAGCGCCGATCCGGACGACCTTGGGCGATCTGCTGCGGCGACGCGGCTACGAGGTGACGACGGCAGAAAACGGCGAGGCCGCGCTCGCGCTGCTGCACCAGCGGCCGTTTGACCTGCTGCTGCTCGACCTCAAAATGCCCGGCCTCAGCGGCATCGACGTCGCGCACCGCGGCGTCGAGCTGCATCCGGACGCCAAGATCATCATCCTGACCGGCCACGGCTCGCTGGAAACGGCGATCGACGGGCTGCACCTTGGCGTGTTCGATTACCTGCTCAAAACAGCCAGCCCGCGCGACGTGCTGGCGCGTGTGGCGGCTGCGCTGGACGAGCAGCGCGATGAGCGGCGGCGGCGCGAGCTGATGACCACGCTGCAGGGCGTGGTCGGCGCGCTCGGCGGAGCTGAAACGCCAGACGAGGCGTCGCCCGGTGTCGAAGGATGGATCACCGTCGGCGACATCGAGATTTCGAGCTGGAACCAGACCGTGCGGCGCGGCGAGCAGGTGCTCACGCTGACGCCGACCGAGTTCCGCATCCTGGCGTGCCTGGCACAGCAGGCGGGGCAGGTGATGAGCTACCGGACGATCGTACACTGTGCTCAGGGCTATGAGGTGAGCGAGCTTGAAGCGTCGGAGCTGGTAAAGCCGCACATGTATCACCTGCGCCAGAAGCTCGAGCCCGACCCGAGCAATCCGCGCTACATCCTGACCGTTCGCGGCACTGGTTATATGCTGGCCGACGGAAGGGATCAGGGGTGAGGGGTCGGGGAATGAGGACACAAAAGGGAAGAAAGACGCCATGAAAGTACTCGTGTACGACACCCACTCGTACGACAAGACCGTGCTGGAAGCGGCCAACGGAGGCCGGCATGAGCTGCAGTTCACGCCGGTGCAGCTGGATCTGCAAACAGCGCTGCTGGCGCAGGGGTTTGCCGCGGTTTCCCTGTTTGTCAACGACCACGCCTCAGACGAGGTGCTGGAGCGGCTGGCGGCCGGCGGCACGCGGGTGATCGCCCAACGCTCAACCGGCTACAACAACATCGATCTGACTGCCGCGAACAAATACGGCCTCACCGTGATGCGCGTCGGCTACTATTCGCCGTACTCGGTCGCCGAGCACGCCCTCGCATTGCTGCTCACGCTCAACCGCCGCATCCACCGTGCCCATAATCGTACCCGTGAGTTCAATTTCCGCCTGGCCGGCTTGATGGGACGCGACATTCACGGCAGCACGGTCGGCGTCGTCGGCACCGGTAAGATCGGCGCGATCTTCGCCAGACAGATGAGCGGCTTCGAGTGCGAGCTGCTGGGTTACGACGTTCAGCAAAACCCGGCCTGCCTTGAGCTTGGCATGCGCTACGTCGAGCTGAACGAGCTGCTCAGCCGCTCGGATATTATCAGCTTGCACGTTCCGCTGATGGCCCAGACCCATCATTTACTGAACGCCGAGAGTCTCCCCAAGATCAAGCGCGGCGCGTACTTGATCAACACCAGCCGCGGCGGATTGATCGACACCCATGCGCTGCTCGACGCGATCGCCAGCGGCCAGCTCGCCGGCGTCGGGCTTGATGTGTACGAAGAAGAGGAGGGCAAGTTCTTCCGCGACCTCTCCGACCAGCCGATGAGCGACGAAGTGCTGGTGCGGCTGATGTCGTTTCCCAACGTGCTGGTTACCGGCCACCAGGCATTTTTTACCGAGCAAGCCATGACCACGATCGCCGAAACCACGATCAACAACCTCACCGACTTCGAGCAGGGCCGCGCCAACGAAAACACGCTCAAACCGGCGTAACGATCCGCGAAGGAGCGCGAAGCAAGTAATCTACAGCTCTTGCCGTCCGGCATGCAGCGTGTGTGTCGTGCCGTTCCAGTGCAGCGTGCCCGCCACGCCCTCGGGCAACTCCACGCTGCCGCGCAAGCTGCCGTCTTCGACCCTGAACGCGACGACGATCTCGCCGCGCGGGTGTACCAGGCTTCCGTCCGCGCTGCCGAGCCGGCCGAGCTGTGGCCGGATCTCGACGCTGCGGAAGCCCAGATCGGCCGGCCTGATGCCCAGCACGGTTGCGAAAAAGTGGTACAGGGGATGCGAGCTCCAGGCATGGCAATCCGAGCGGCTCGGCTCGGGATGCTCGATCGGCGTCTTCAAGCCGAGGGTTTTGAGCGCATCCCACTGCCCCAGGCGCTCGAAGAACGCGTCGATCCTGCCGAGCTCGCGGTAGGTTTCGAACAGATAGTGCGCAAAGTAATACGTCGCCCGCGCCAGGTCCGCTTCGCGTAGCAGGCCCTCGGCGATCCGCTCGCGCAGCTCAGGGAGAAGGACTTCGCTGAGCAGCGCCAGGCACTGCGTATGCTCAGAAAAGCGTTCGTGGCCGAGATCGTCGGCCAGCAGGCCGCGCGGCTCGTCCCACAATAGCGCCATCAAGCGAGCGGCCAGCTCGGATGCCTGCCGCCGCCCTCGCGCCGCCAGCTCCTTTTCGCCCAGCCGCGCTTCGAGGTCGGCCAGCAGGGCCAGCGTGTACACATAGTGCCAGTTGAGCACGCCGCTCACGCCGTCCACTGCCTGGGGCGGCATGCCGGCCTCCCAGCTCGGCACCCAGTCAAATGTGTTCCAGCCTTCGGGCGCGTGCAACAGGCCGTCGGCGCCGAACCAGCGCCGCAGGCTTTCCACGGTCGCACGCGCGCCGGGCATCAGCGACTCCACGAAGGCGCGGTCGTCGCGCCACATGGCGTAGTCGCGCACCATGGTTACCCACCATAGCGACCACGACGAGATAATCTGCAGCTGGCGGCTGGGATAGCGCGACTGGGTCAGGCCCGACGGCAGGCGCGAAACGTCGAACAGCCGCAGCGCCTTGCGCGCCAGGCGGTCGTCGCGGGTCATCGTGTAGCACAGCAACGCTTCGATACGCGCGTCGCCGGCATACATCAGCTGCTCGTAGTACGGGCAATCGACGAACACCTCGTGCGCGTCCATCTGCATACCGCGCACCAGCATCGGCAACAGGGCATCCAGCCGTCCGGCGCCGGACTCGAAGCGGCTCTCCATCTCGAGCGGGTAGCGCGTCTCGTGCAAGCGCAACGCCTCGATCGTCAACGGCTCGCCGCCGGTCTCCACGAAGATCTCGAGATAGCGCCCGGCCTGCCACCATAGCGTGCTGAAGCGCCGCTGCCGTCCGCCGTCCGGCAGAAACGTATCCCCGATGCCGATGAAGTATTTGCCCTGCACCTCGTCGCGGTGACCTTTGCTGCCGCCGAACGGTTTGGGCTCGCGAAACAGCGACTCGGCCCACAGCACACGCACGGTGCTGCCGGCGCCGCCCGACGTAATCAGCTCGGGATAGGCACAATAGTAGTTTTCGAGGTCGACGATCGCGCGACAGCTTGTACGCGGCGGCAGCACCACCGTTCCCTGCTCGTGCAGCAGCTCGCTCCACGCCGCGGCATCCGGCCGCTGCAGGGCAGTGTCGACCGCGATCGAGCGCGTATCGGCCGAGGGAACATCCGCCACCAGCCGCACGGCGCCGCCGGCCAGCGGGCGGTCGACCATCGGCGGCAGGGTGGCAGGTTGCAGCAGGTGGCGCGGCGGCAGCTCCCAATCGATGCGGCGCCCGACCGCCCGCTCGCCGATCGTCGACGGCTGCCAGCCGTCGCCGTCGCCGTGCTCCACGCCCCATGGATAAGCGGCCCCGTCGAGGCGGATGTTGGCGCCGCGCCAGTGGGCCGGAGCGGGGTCGACGAACTCATACCCTCCCAGCGGCATGGCCTCCCATCGGGCCATGCCGCTGCCAAGGATCGCAAGCCAGCGGCCCTCGGCTGCCAACAAGAAGCCCGGTCTGAGGCTCATCTGCGCCAGCGCGGCGCGCGGCCCGAGCGCCCACACGCGGGCGACCAGGCTATGCTCGCCGCCGTCGAGGGCCAGATCGTAGCTCTCGAAAAACCAGCAATCCGGCGCGCCCTGTTCGGAGCCACGCCCGATGCGAGTGCCGTCCAGGTACAGCTCGTAGCGCTCGTCGGCGGCGACATGCACGCGCACGGTAGCGCCGCGCTCGATCGTGAATCGCAGGCGGTAGGCCGCGACAAACGGCGGCGGCCCGGCGTCCGGACAGCCGATCCAGGAGCACGGCCACACACCGCGCTCGCGCCAGGATGCGTCGTCGTTAAGCTGTAAGAACGGGTCGGCGTCGATGATCGTTCGCAATACGGACCTCCGGCTTCAAAGCGGGTCGAAGGTCGAAAGTCCAAGGTCGGGCGTGAAGGGGGCTTCAGACGCAGCAACCGACCTGTTGACACGGCCCATGCTGGATGACCTTCGACCTTTGACCTTTGACCGATCAGACACTTAGCTGTCGACAGCTGCGGGTCGCTTCGGTCCGGCCACAGAGTATAGCGCACCCTACGGCAAGTCCTGACGCGCGTGAGACGCGTTATTCCCGGCGCGCCACGCAGAGCGCCGATACGTTTAGTGTCCGGCAGCGCGTAAGGTACGTAACGCGATACGTAGTTTCTACGATGCCGCCGCGGCGATAGACAAGTACAGTCGTGATATTAAGACAACTACACCACAAATGGCCCTAGTCACGATCTCGTCACGTTCGACTGTTAGTTTACATCGGAAGTTCAGGCAAGGACTCGCCGGCCGCCACCTGATACCTCGACGCCGGCACCCCATCGCGCCACGTAATGCGCTAACCAGCACACGAAGAAAGGTAACAGATGATGCTCAACGTGCGTCGCAGGTCCTGGGCGGTTCGGCTGGCGGTTTTGCTTGCTATGGCGATTACCGGAGTCGCTCTGGCTATCCCACTCGATCCCTCCGGCGACCCTGATACTACGTTCAGCGGCGACGGCAAAAACAGCGCGAACTTCGCCCAGGTTGCGCAGTTCGCCGAAGCGCGTGGCGTGGCGATGCAATCGGGCGGCCGCATGGTACTCGGCGGCTCCACCACCGAGGGCGGCACCAACACCGGCTTCGCGCTGATCCGGCTCGATGCCAACGGCTTGCAGGATATGAGCTTCGGCGACGGCGGGCGTACCAAGGTGCCGGTCGGCAATAACGGTCTGATCAACGACGTCGCCGTACACCCGGCCGACAGCAACCCGGCCACGACGCTCGACGACCGCATCGTCGCGGTCGGGTTCGCCAACGCCGCCAACAACGACTTCGCCGTCGCCCGGCTGATGCCGGACGGCGCGCTGGATCTCAGCTTCGACACCGATGGCTACCGCTTGATCGACTTCGGCGGCGTCGAATCCAACCTCGACCGCGCCAACGCGGTGGCGATCCAGGACGACGGCAAGATCGTGATCGCGGGCTACCGGCGCGACAACGCGGCCGCCGCGCGCGGCCCGGATGTCGCGCTGGTGCGGCTGAACACCGACGGCTCGCTGGACACCTCGTTCGGTACCGGCGGCCGCGTGATCACGCCGGTAGCCGCAGGGCTTGGCGACGACCGCGCCAATGGCGTCGTGATTGTCGGCAGCGGCGCCGGCCGCAAGATTCTCGATCGCCGGCCGAACGCGGCCGCCATCGAATCCCGGCCTCCAGCCGGGGACGCTGTTGCTGGCACGCTATAACAATAACGGCACGCTCGATACCAGTTTCGGCACGGGCGGCCTGAGCAACATCGACATTCCCGGCAACAGCTGCCCGGATGGCTACGGCTGCGGCGACGAGCTGCGCGCGCTCGCTTTACAGTCCGACGGCAAGATCGTCGCCACCGGCGCATGGGTCAGCTGGGGCGCGTTTCCCGGCGGCGTCGGTTCCAGCTCAAAAACAAATATGCTCACCGCGCGCTTTACTGCCACCGGAGCGCTCGACACCAGCTTCGACGCCGACGGCTATGTGATCACCACTGTCGCGCCGGGCTTTTATACCGATATCGGCAACTCGATCGGCGTGCAAAGCCGACGGCAAGATCGTCGCGTTCGGCTGGACCGACACGAGCGGGCCACCGCCGGCAATTTCGCCCGCCGACCACGATTTTCTGTTCGTGCGCTTCAATACCAACGGCAGCTATGATACGTCGTACGACAGCGACGGGATCAGGCTGGTCGAGGTGAGCGACGGCAACAGCTTCGACGACGGCGACGCGATGCTGCTCGACGGCTCGGGCCGCGCTGTCGGCGTCGGCCTTCGCACCCTGCAAAACGGCAACAGCTACATCGGCGCCGCGCGGCTCACCACCAGCGGCGCGAACGATACGACCTTCGGCCCCGATGGACCCGACGCCGGCACCACGCCGGACGGCTATTTCGTGACCCAGCTGATCGGCGGCAGCCGTGACGAGGCCGGCGCCGTCGCGGTGCAACCCGACGGCAAGACCGTGGTGGTCGGCTGGACCGACGCCGGCAGTAACAACTTCGATTTCGGCGTCGCACGCTTCAACGTCGACGGCTCGCTGGATACCTCGTTCGACGGCGACGGCCTGGCCAGCGGCAACAGCCAGATCGATACCGGTCGCGCGGTAGCGATCCAGAGCGACGGCAAGATCGTGGTAGCGGGCGACAGCTACAGCACCGGCACGCCGACGCTGACGATCATGCGCTTTACCGCCGCCGGCGCGCTCGACACAACCTGGAGTGGCGACGGCGTTTCAACCAGCACCTGGGGCAGCAACTCGAACCAGGCCAGCGCAGTCGCGATCGACTCGTCCGGCAGAGTAGTCGTTGCTGGAACAACCAGCAATAACTCGAGCGACTGGAACTCTCTGGTCGCGCGCTACACCAGCAGCGGTGTGCTTGACACGACGTTCAACGGCACCGGCGTGAATATAACCGGCCCCGCCGGCTATGACGAATTCCGCGCCGTCGTGTTGCAGCCGGACGGCAAGATCGTGGCGGGTGGAAAGCAGACGAGCGGCCAGGCGGAGCTGTTTGCCGTGGCGCGCTTCAACACCAACGGCACGCTGGATACCTCGTTCGACGGCGACGGCCGGGTTACGACGGCCCTCAGCACCCCCAATAACAACCCGTTTGGCCGCGACGAGATCCGCGGGCTGGCACTGCTGCCCGACGGACGCATCGTCGCCGGCGGCAGGGCACTCAATAGCGTCGCTAGCGGGTATCCCGCCATGGCCCTGGCGCGCTACAACGCCAACGGCACGCTGGATACCACGTTCGCAGGCGACGGCACGCTGCTGTTCAACATCCAATCCGACAATTTTGACGAGATCCACGGCATCGCGCTGCAGTTCGACGAAAAGATCGTCGCCTTCGGCACCAGCTTATCGCTCAGCACTGGCGCGGGCGACCTCACCGTCGCGCGCTTCAACTGGGACGACGGCTCGATCGATACAACCTATGCCAATAACGGCTTCATTACCACCGACGTCTACGGCTACGACCGAGCCGCAGGCGGCGTGGTGCTGCCGGGCGGCAAGGCGGTGCTGGGCGGCACCAGCGGCGCCAACGATTTTGCCGCCGCGCGCTATCTGGCCGACCCGGCGCCGACCGTGCCGGGCACGCCCGACCTGACGGCCGCCAGCGACAGCGGCAGGTCGCAGAGCGACAATATCACCAACGACAACACACCGACGCTGAGCGGGAGCTGTGTGACGGGCGAAACTGCCGTGCTGCTGAGAGCCGGCGCCGAGACCTCGCCGCGCAGCCGCGCGCGCTGCATAGCCGGCGCCTATGCCACGACCTCGGCCGTGGTACTGCCGGACGGCACGCACGTGTTGTCGACGCGCTCGGTCAACGGCGCCGGCACCAGCGGCGCCAGCGGCACGCTATCGATCGTGGTCGACACGGTAGCCGCCCCGCCGACGATCGCGGCGCCGGCCGAGAGCAGCAACGTGCTGCCTGAGCCCACGATCAGCGGCGCCGGCGCTGAAGCCAACGCGTCAGTGACGGTGCGCGAAGGTACCACGGTAGTGTGCTCGACAGAAGCCAACGCGAGTGGAGCCTGGAGCTGCGCGTCCACGCTCGGCCCGGGCAACCATGCCATCACGGCGACGCAAACCGATATCGCCGGCAATACCAGCGCGGCGTCGGCAACGCGTAACTTCGTGGTCCAGGCGCCGACGACGACCACGCTGAGCCCGATTGGGACTACGGTATTTGGTCAGGCGGCGGTGTTCAGCGTCCAGGTAGCTTCCAACTACGGGACGCCCGACGGCACAGTAGAGTTTTCGGTCGACGGCGGCACAGCGGTTTCGGTGGCGCTGGTGAACGGCCAGGCAACACTCAGCCGCTCCGATCTGGCCGTCGGCAGCCACCAGATCAGCGCCTCGTATCCCGGCGCGGCGTTTTACCGGCCCAGCACGGCCACAGCGCTGACGCACACCGTCAACAAGGCCAGCACAACGACCAGCCTGAGCTCGTCCAGCAATCCGTCGGTGTTCGGCCAGGCGGTGACGCTGAGCACCCAGGTGAGCACGACGGCTCCCGGCGGCGGCATTCCTGCCGGAACGGCGACGTTCTCGGTAGGCGCGACCGTGGCCGGAACGGCGACGCTCGACTCCGCCGGCCGCGCCAGCCTGACAATCTCAACACTGCCGGTCGGCAGCAGCCCGATCACCGTCTCGTACAGCGGCAACACGAGCTACAACGCCAGCAGCTCGACCAGCTTGAGCCAGGTCGTCAATCAGGCGGCCACGACGGTAACCCTGGCCGACACACCCGATCCGGCGCTGGTCGGGCAGCCGTTCGAGGTCAGCTTCACGGTGCTGCCCACGGCGCCCGGCGCCGGCAGCCCGACGGGCACGGTCACGGTCGGCGACGGCACAGACAGCTGCAGCGCCGCGGTGAGCGCCGGAAAATGCACGCTGACGCTCAGCACAGCCGGATCAAAAACGCTCAGCGCGACCTATGACGGCGACGGCAACTTCGCCGGCGGGTCGGCGAGTACTCCGCACACGGTGAGCAAGGGCGCCACGACCACGACGATTACGGCCGATACACCCGATCCTTCGGTAACCGGCGAGTTCGTAACGGTGAGCTTCACGGTGGCGGCCGTCGGACCGGCGAGCGGCACGCCGAGTGGCACGGTGACCGTCAGCGCCGGCAGCATCCAATGTAGCGCCGCGGTGGCGGACGGCTCGTGTGCGATCACGTTTGCCGCGGCCGGCTCGTTCCAGCTCACGGCAAGCTACGCGGGCGATACCAATTTCAACGCCAGCACGTCGGCGCAGGTAGCACACCAGGTCAACCTCGCACCCACGGCCACGCCCACGTCGACCAACACACCAACACCGACCAATACACCTTCGCCCACTCCGACCAATACACCTTCGCCCACTCTGGAGCCCACCACATCATCCGATCCGCCACCACCGATCCCAACGACGACCGGCACACCGGGACCATCACCAACTCCGGGGCCGTCCAGCACGCCAGGACCGGCGCCGGCGCCGCAGATACCCAGCGGCTCGAGCAGAATCGTGATCCCGATGATAATGAGTGGCCGCGGCGGGGTAACACCGCCGGTGGCGTCACCCACGCCACGCCGGCAAGATCCTGCGCCGGCGCCGAGCCCGACCGGCATCCCAAATCCTCGTCCGACGCCCTATGTGCCGCTACCGGGCAGCAACAATTAGGGCCGGGCCACGAATAGGACACGAATAACCGAATGGAGTCACGAATATTCGTGACTCCATTCGGTTATTCGTGTCCTATTCGTGGCCGTGGCCGTGGTCCGGCGCGAGCGAGGTACTGCAGCCAGCTGACGGAGCCGCCGTCTGCCTGGTGCTCCTCGAAGACGTCGAGCCCACTACCGGCCAGCAGGTCCGCCATCTCCGCCCGGCGATATCTGGTAAACAGGCGCTCGACCGAGCCGTAGCGCCCGCGGCGCTCCCACCCTTCGCCGCTGCCTTCCTGAACCGCCAGGAAGCAGATGCCGTCGCGCAGCAGCACCCGGCGGAGCTCACGCAGTACGACGGGTGCCTCCGATCGCGGCAGGTGCAACAACGAGGCGCAGCACCAGACGGCGCCGAACGTGGCATCAGCAAAGCAGAGCCGACGCATGTCCATCTGCACCACAGCGCCGCGAACGAGCCGTCGCGCATGCAGCAGCATGCCGCGTGACAGATCGACGCCCACGCTTGGTACGCCCCTGGCTTCGAACCATGCCATGTGCCGGCCCGGCCCGCAGCCGACGTCCAACAGCAAGCTCCGCGGACCCGCGTGCTGCACGACGCGCAGCGCCATCGACTTTGACGTCCGGCGGCATCGCGCCATTCACGCCGGGGTACAAGGGCGCGATAAGATCGTAGGCAGCGCGCATGCGCTTGATAGTAGCGGCAGCTTCGTGTGCCATTCAGAGTACCGCCCTGATTCGCTCTGCTACGCCATCCAGCGTTGCACGGTCCGGTTTTTTCGCGTAATGCGGGCCGAAGGTGAGGCCGAAGCCATCGCCAACATAGCGCGGGAACACATGCAGATGCACATGGAATACTTCCTGCATCGCCGCCTCGCCGTCCGCCAGAAACAGATTGACGCCCTCGCACTGGAGTCCGCTGCGGCGCACCGCTGCGACGAGCCGTTGGGCTACCCGAAACATGTGCGCGCCGGTATCTTGATCCAGGTCGGCCAGATAGGCTGCATGATCGTTGGGGACGATCAGCAGGTGCCCGGCATTTACCGGCTGGATATCCAGAAACGCGGTGCAGCGATCATCTTGAAAGACAACACTTGCCGGCGCCGTTCCCGTGACAATCGCGCAGAAGATGCAATCGCTCATGGCAATCCCCTGTTTCAAAGTACCGTCGCGGTGCCGTACATGAAACAGTTACGTGCCGCGCGGCTGCATATACCATTCGGTAAACCGCGTGCAGCGCCCCGCGTCGTCGAAATGCAGCACGAAAATGTTGTCAAACTCCTTTTCGAGTGTGCCGTCCGGCTGCAGGTAGCGCGTGCGTCCCTGTGCCACGCCGACATTGCCCTCGACTGCTACGGGAGTGTAGCGCGCTTCCCATGAGCCGGCAGCATCCGGCTCTTCCAGCCAGTTCGCCACGATCGCCGCCCGACCACGCACCGGATCGTGCTCATCGAACGGATTGAAGAGATAGACCGCGTCCTCACTGAACAGGTCGCCGATTTTTTGTGCATCATACGTTCGCCACGCCTCGACATAGGTATCCAGCCACGCCTGAACCGATTTGCGATTTATCGCCCGTCCCTTTCTATGTTAGGTCGAGATACCATATCATACGCCGCTACGGCAGGCTCATCCTCGTGCCGAGCGTCCGGCTGTGCGAGAAACGCCATAGATCGGGAACCTGCCGGGCGCGCGTGGAGTATATATGGCACTACCAGAGGGATGAGCATGATGCGGACGCTCGCATGTTGCTGCCTGCTGCTCGTTCTG
The DNA here is from genome assembly GCA_963827625.1 of uncultured bacterium. GTDB lineage: Bacteria > Chloroflexota > Chloroflexia > Chloroflexales > Kallotenuaceae > CAWHBS01. The sequence goes on from CAWHBS010000001.1 coordinate 188,994, forward strand.
GCCGCCTGCGCCACGCCGGCGGCGATGCAGAGCGTCGTGCGTCAAGCCCCAGCGCCGGCTACTTCAGCCGCGGCGACACCGGCGGCGCCCTTGACGCCCGTCGAGGCCCGCCTGGCCGGCAGCGTGCTGCTGGCGCGCTGGAACAACGCGGCACAGCGCCGCGAAGTCGCACCGGTGGATCCGGCGACGGGCAGACGATCTGGCCGGATTTGCCCCGATTGGAGTTGGCAGCAGCACCGAGCTGCTTGCGCCCTACGCCTTTGCCGGTGATCGCGCCTACGTGGCGCTGGTCGAAAGCAACGGGCAAGCGTGCGAGCCCGTCGGCATCGGCAGCAGCTGCCGCGCGCGATCGGATGCGCTGCAAATGATCGATCTCGCATCCTGGCGCGCCGAGCGCATCGCGTTGCCCGCCGATGGCTGGGTCTGGCCGATCGTGTTCGATTCTGCATCGGCGCGCGTCGCGCTGGCGTTTCACACCGCCGCGGCCAGCACAGTGCTGGTGTTCGACGTGTCGTCGGGCGTGCCGCTGGCGCAGCGCGAGCTCACCGTGCGGCCCGAGCTGCTGAGCTTTTCCGCCGGCGGGGACGAACTGCTGGTGTATGGGCAGCCGCGCGGTGAGACGCCCGGGCTTACTCAGCCCGGCGTGCCGCGCGTCCTTGCCCTCGACGCCGCGACGCTCGACACCGGCTGGGAGCATGCGCTGGATCAGGTGCTTAGCGGAACCTGGTGCTCCGCCTCGTGCGAGGCCGAACACAACGAGCAGCAATACACCGCCTGGACGCCGGCTGTCGCTCCGGCTCCCGACCGCGGCGCGTTGTATGTGGTACACGCGGACGCCGAACGGCTGACCACGGTGGACTGGAACGAGCGTACCGTGCGCACCGCCGAGCTCGGCCAATCCGCCTCCTGGTTCGAGCGCTTGCTGCGCGCGACGGCCGGCGTTGCGAGCGCCAAGGGAACACAGACCGGCGCCTACAAACAGGCGGTACTGTCGCCCGACGGCGCGCGCCTGTACGTGACCGGTGAAGCATATCAACCTGGCGACGACGGAGTTATGGACGCTACATCGCTTGGTCTGCACGTGTTCGACATGGCGAGCAAGCAGCGCCTGGCCCAGCACCAGGGCGACGCCGCCCGCCTGCGCCTCGCGCCGGACGGCGCTCATGGTGCTGTTGGAGCACTGGAGTGCGACACCCGCGACCGAGGTGCTCGACAACACGAATCTCGAGCGCGTCGCCTATATCGAGCAGTGGGAGATCCATGCCACGAGGCGCCTCGACGGCACGCCACTGGTGGTCGGGAAGCGAACCGGTCAGGGAAACACCGAGCTCGCACTGCTCGACCCGCTGACTTTTGCGGTGCTCGACACATGGTCGACCGACAGCCGCTCCTCCTGGGTCGTGCCGATCGACGGCTGGCCATAGCGAACGATCCGCGAATTGACGCGAACGAACGCGAATATAAGATAGTATATTCGCGTTCCTTTCGTCCGCACCCGCCGGCGCAGGTACTGGCTATACGCGGATCGGTTCCCGGAATATGTTTACGAAGCGACGAGCGTCTCGAGCGCCTGCTCGGCGTAATGCAGCAGCAAATACGTCAGCTCCGCGCGCTGCTCGACGATGTGCTCCCACGGCCGCCCCCAACGCCGCACGGTTTGTGCTTGATAATCCGGCTCGAGCAACGAGCGCAGCACGGGCTCGGGGCCGAAAAAGCCATACCGGAGCGCGGCTGAAGCTCGAAAGGCGAGCTCGACCGAGCGCGGATCGCCGCCCCAACCGGCCGACCGCAATCCCGCGATATACCCGTCCAGGGCCTGCTGCTCGGCCTGTTCGATCGCCGCCACATCGGCCAGTCCGACCAGCGCCGCGCCGACGACCAGGGGACTGAGCTCCTCCCCCGGCGCAGCCATGCCGGCGAACGACCAGTCGATCGCCACCGTCTGCTCGCCGCCCGAGCGCAGAAACAGGTTTCCGGGATACGCGTCGAGGTGGCAAAACGCCCGCGGCATCTGCTCCAGCGCGTCCAGCAGCGTTTCGCGCTCGTTCCATAGACGCAGCAGGCGCTGCTGCACCGGCTCGGGAAAGGCACGCCGTACCTGAGGATGGGCCCATAGATCGTCGTTTTCCAGCACCGGAACATATCCCGCGATGGCCGTTTCGAGCCAGGAACGCAGCCAGCCGCGGCTCATCCATTGGTCGGCGGCACCCGGCACATAGCCGATCGAGCTGCCGTTGAACAGCCCGAGGTGACGGCCAAGTCGGGCATAGTCGGTATCCGGCGTCGCAGGCGTGGTGCTGTTTCCAAGGTCCTCCAACCACAGCCAGATCTGCTGTCCGGGTCGCACCGGCTGGCCAGGCAGGGCCGTAGGTCCCTCAGTGATGCCGAAACAACGCGGCGCGACCACCGAGCCGGCCAGCTCGTCCAACCGTCCCGACGCGAACGCGTTGGCCTCGCGGCGCCAGTAGCTGAAGCGCGACGGATCTTCGGCCATCTGCTCCGAAATCATATGCCCGCCGGGCACCACCATACCGGCCGGCGAGATCAGCAGCTTGACGATCAGCGACCATGAGCAGGTCACACCACGATCGATAGCCTGCCCCGATACGCGATACACCCCGCCGGTGGTGATATTTCCCGCGCGAGCGGCATGCTCGTGCAGCCGGCTGTGCCACGACAGCAGCTCTGCGCTGTCGCTTCCCAGCGCCCGGCTGACGATCGGCGCCAGCGTGCCGGGATCGAGGCGTTGCAGTTGCTCCAGAACGTCCATTATGTTCCTGCGCTCCCTTTGCTCGTATTAGGCACTACCGGCCCGGCGGCACGGCCAGACCGATAGCGTTGAAGGTCAGATTACGGCGGATGTATCTACACCACGTCTACACAACCGGGATCACCACAAAGGCACGAAGGACACAAAAGAATCCGAAGATACGTTGTGTTCTTCGTGAGCGACGATGTTCTGGGGAATGTTGGGTCTGGTGGTTCGCAACAGCCCGGTTACACAGGAGCCGGCGGCAGTAGCCAAGCGGCGGCTGGCCTGAGACGGTACAATTATGGAGTGCCCGTGGGCTTTCTATTTCGATTCGGATTCTATGCCGGCGCTGTTCTGCTGCTTACCGCCTGCGCAGGCAGCGCTGCAACCGAGGCAACAAACCTCGTGGCAACTGCATTATCCACGGCCACGGGCGTGCCATCCTTAGCATCCTCCACGGCACCAACAGCCACAGCAACACAGCCTGTCGCCACGGCTACCACGACTGCTACGAATGCGCCGAGCGCGACGCCAATGCCGGCTGCTGCTCGCACGTCCACGCCGAACGCGACGCCGGTTCCTTCCGCGCCACCCGCGCCGACCGAAGTGCCTTCGACTCTGCCCACCAGGCCGGAAGGGATAACAGCTCTGCCCAGCCGGCCGCCAGGGCCTACGATCCTACCGAGCCGGCCGGTGCTTTCGCCGCCGGCCGTTGTTCCCGCGCAGCTGCGCTACATGTTTCCGGTACAGGGGGCCGAGGTGCGCTATGTGGACTTCCACCACGACTATCCGGCCGCCGACATCGAATGCCCGATCGGAAGCCGCTTTGTGGCGGTCACCGGCGGCGTTGTGGATTTCGTCAGCGCCGAGGATCTATGGAGCGCGGCCACCGACAACCCGCCTGACCGCGGCGGCCTGGCCGTTGCGATCGTCGGCGACGACGGCGTCAGGTATTATGGTTCGCACTTATCCGAGATCGCAGCGGGCATAACGCCCGGCGTCAGGGTGGAGGCCGGGCAGCTGCTGGGCCTGACCGGCAATACCGGTAATGCCGGTGGGCCCGGAATCACACCGCACCTGCATTTCGGCATCTCGCCGCCCGGCACGCCCGACGACTGGCGGAGCCGGCGCGGCACGATACGGCCGTATGAGTATCTACAGGCCTGGGAGCGCGGCGAGAACGTCACGCCGGGACTGGAATGATAAGAGGTGGACTGAGCATGGCAACACCACAGCCGTTTGAGGTTAACTACGATGAAGCCGGCATCCCACCGTATAGCCTGCCCGATCCGCTGGCGCCGGCAGCCGGAGAAGCGGTGCAGGATGCGGATACGTGGTTCGCGCGGCGCCGGCCCGAGCTGCTGCGGCTCTTCGCCACGCAGGTCTATGGTCGCGCGCCGGGCGCGCCGCCCGACCTGCGCTTCGACGTCGAGTTGCGCGCCGCTGCACTCGACGGCCTGGCCACCCGCGTCGAAGTATCCGCGCTGTTTACCGGCGACGAGCACGGCCCGCGGATGCGGATGCTGATCTACCTGCCCGGCGGCCGATCCGCGCCGGCGCCGCTGTTCATAGGTCTGAATTTCTATGGTAATCACGCTATTCATCCCGATCCGGAGATCACCCTGGCCGCGCACCAGGCGCTCTATCCGGTGGGCACACCCGGCGGCGACCGGCAACCTGCCGCTCGTGGCGTCGATGCGGAGTACTGGCCGATTGAACGTATACTCTCCCGCGGCTATGGGCTGGCCACGATTTATTGCGCCGACCTGGACCCCGACGTCGACGACGGGTTTCAGAATGGCGTCCACCCGCTGTTCTATGCGCCGGGGCAGCAGCGCCCGGCCGCCGACGAGTGGGGCACGATCGGGGCGTGGGCCTGGGGCCTCAGCCGGGCGATGGATTATTTCGAGACCGACCCGGCGATCGACCACCGGCGGGTGGCGGTGATGGGCCACTCCCGGCTCGGGAAAACCGCGCTGTGGGCCGGTGCACAGGATCAGCGCTTCGCGCTGGTTGTATCCAACAATTCAGGCTGCGGCGGGGCGGCGCTGTCGCGGCGGCGCATCGGCGAGACGGTGCGCCTGATCAACACGCGCTTTCCACACTGGTTCTGTCGCAACTTTCACGCCTACAACGATCGCGAAGACGAGCTGCCGATCGACCAGCACGAGCTGATCGCGCTGGTCGCTCCACGGCCGGTGTATGTCGCGAGCGGCGCAGAGGACCTGTGGGCCGATCCGCGCGGCGAGTTCCTGGGAGCCCTACACGCCGATCCGGTGTACCGGTTGCTGGGCACGGACGGCCTGGCCGCGACGGAGATGCCCGCCCTTGAGCAGCCGATCATGAGCCGCATCGGCTACCATCTGCGCCGCGGCAAGCACGCCGTGACGCCGTACGACTGGGAGCGCTTCCTGGATTTCGCGGACCGTCATATGTCCCCTTGAAATCACCTAACAACAATCACCACAAAGAACACAAAGGACACAAAGAATTTAACGATTCTTTGTGTCCTTTGTGTTCTTTGTGGTGATTGCTTGCCGACCTTCGCCCGATGCTAGCGGCAGATCAGCGTCGGCCGGCCGCTTGCGCGCAGGATATGGTCGACCGTGCTGCCGAACACGGCTTCGACCAGCGGGCTGGTGCCGTAGCCGCCGACGACCACCACGTCGCAGTGGTACGCGCCGGCGGTGTTGACGATCGTGTCCCCGGCCGGCCCATTTGCCTCGACGTAGGTCGCGTGGACGCCGTGCTGCTCCAGATAGGTGCGCGCGCGATCCAGGGTTTCGCGGGGCACATCGCTACCGACCACGGTGACGACCACCAGATCGAGCTTCCAGCGTAGCGCGATATAGGTCGCCCCGAACAAGGCTTCCTCGGCCTTGGCGCTGCCGTCGTACGCCAGCAAGGCTCGCTTGACCGCCGGCACGCCGGGCACGGCCAGGATCGAGCGCGGGCAGCGCCGGATGATTTCGCTAAAGCCGGAGCCGAGCCGCTCCAGCGGCGCCGAGCTCGGAGCATGTGCCAGGCCGATCACCACCGCGTCGGCCCAGCGCGCGCGCTCGACGATGCGATCGGCGATGTTGCCGTAGTCGATCGCCAGCTCAGCCTGCACGCCCGAGCTCGTACAGCGTCGCCGCCACTCATCCCGTAAGGTTTGTACCGTGGCCGGATCTGTTTGGGGAGTGCGGATCACATACAATCCATGAACGCGTGCCTCCTCATGGCGTGCGATGACCAGCGCAAACTCGAGCGCCTGCCAGCCGGTGTCGCTGCCGCCGATCGGTACCAGCAGGTCGGAGATCAGGTGCTCGGCCTGATGCGCGATGCGCTGCTCACGCCGCCAAAATCCCGGCGGCGGCCCGCTGTCGAGCACCGGTGGAACGATCGCACTGCGGACTATGCTTCCGAGCCGTTGAGCGACGCGACGCGGGGCGGCGCTTTGCCGGCGTGCGAAATCGTCGGCCGCGGCGGCGGGGCGGATCGTCCAGCCCAGGGATGCTTCAAGGGTCGCGCGGTGCTTGACGGTCCATACAAACAGGTCGGCTTCGGTTCGTCCCGGAAAGTCCGCCAGGATATAGTGCTCGTGGATTACCCGTACCGCCGGAGCGTACTCCTCGTCGTACCAATCGCCCACCGCCTCGGAGTAGCTGTACTCCGGCCCACGCTCTTTGCTGCGCTCGGCGTGAACGTGCGCGATCTGCTCCAGCAGCACGCGATACTGCCCGGGAACCGTCACCGCCAGCTCTGCTCCCGGCCTGATCCGGTCCAGCCGCGTGATCGAAAGAAAATCGGCATACTCAGCCTTGACGATCAGGTCATCGAGGCGGTCGTCGGGCGACAGGGATACCGGTGTCGGCACTTCGTACACCTGAGCGCTGATCGTCGGCGCGCCAACTCGCCGCGCCACCGAAACCCGATGGTTGCCGTCCAGCACAAAATACACCTTACCGACCTGGTACACCTCGATCGGCGGCAGCCCTTTCATATCGCTGGTGGCGACCATGACTTTCGCCCAACGATTTTCGTCCGAGGGATTTTTGGGCAGGAACGAGCGCGTAAAGTCGTTGTAGCGCGCGACACTGCCGACGATCGCGTCCAACGGGATGTCTCTGAGGCCGCGCGCGAAGCTGCCATGCAATCCCAGACGGCGGCGTACGTCTTCATAGGCCAGCAGCGTGCTTGGGCGCCCCCGCAGCCGGGCGACGATGTCCTGTATAACGCCCTGACGCTGCGCGCTGCGAAAGTCATGCACCGCCGACGCAAAGCTGACCATCGGAGACTTTCCCATGTTTTCTCCGGCACGAGTTAACGCAAAGACGCAAAGACGCAAAGAACTAATTCTCAATCCGATTTGCATACACTATCGACATGCTTGAGGCAATTGTATGCACTTCCGGCTGGAAACTATTCCCTTTGCGCCTTTGCGTCTTTGCGTTAATAACCCGATGCTAGCCGAGCTTAGCAATAATCGCGTCAGCCATCTCTGAGGTGCCGACGGCGGTCGGATCGTTGCGGTCGGGCTTCATATCGTAGGTCACATCGCGGCCCTCGGCGATCACCGCGCCCACGGCGCGCTCGAGGCGGTCGGCGGCGTCGCGCTCGTTCAGATAGCGCAGCATCAGCATACCCGACAGGATCAGCGCGGTGGGGTTGACCTTGTTCTGGCCTTTATATTTTGGCGCCGAGCCATGCGTGGCCTCGAACAGTGCGGTGTCGACGCCGATGTTGGCGCCCGGAGCCACGCCAAGGCCGCCGACCAGCCCCGCGCACAGGTCCGACAAGATATCGCCGTACAGGTTTTCCATCACCAGCACGTCGTAATTCTCCGGCTTCTGCACCAGCTGCATACACATCGCGTCGACCAGCCACTCGTCGTACTCGACGCGGCCCTCGTACTCCTTGGCGACTTCGCGCGCAACTTCGTAGAACAGGCCGTCGGTAAACTTCATGATATTGGCCTTGGCCACGGCCGTCACCTTATGGCGATCGTTTTCGATGGCGTAGTCAAAGGCTGACTTGACGATTCGACGCGTGCCGGTGCGCGAGATCGGCTTGATCGAAATCGCCGCATCCTGGCGGATTTTGCCTTCGCCCATGGCGATGATCCGGGCCGCCTCGGGGCTGTCGACCGCGAATTCGACACCGGCGTACAGGTCCTCGGTGTTTTCGCGCACAATCACCAGGTCGACGTTGTCGAAGCGCGACCGAACACCCTCGTACAGCTTGCACGGACGGATACAGGCGTACAGATCCAGCTCTTTACGCAGGGCGACGTTAACCGAGCGGAAGCCGGTGCCGATCGGCGTTGTGATCGGGCCCTTGAGCGCAACCTTGTTCTTGCGAATGCTTTCCAGCACATTCGGCGGCAGCGGCGTGCCGGCCGTTTCCATCACGTCGACGCCGGCCTCGACCACATCCCAGCTGAATTGGACGCCCGTTGCCTCCAGCACGCGGCGCGTGGCCTCGACCAGCTCGGGCCCGGTGCCGTCGCCGCGGATCAGCGTTACGTTGTATGCCATGAGCGCCTCCTGAGCCTCGTAAGCGGAAAGCCATTCTACTCGATCCACGAATAAACGCGAATGAAAAACGATCCGCGAAGACACGCGAAGGTTAAGTGATCTGTTAACCTTTGCGTGTCTTCGCGGATCGACGTATTAACGTCCGGCTGTAAACTCTTCCATCTCCAGCAGCGGCTTGATCGCCCGCCTGATCTCGTCCTGCGCGAAGTAGTGCCGCATCCGGTCGTTGCGTAGCTCGTTACCCAGCGCGGCCATGATCATGCCCTGGTCGAGCGCCAGGTAGTGCCGCGACACGATGCCGTTGGTCACGTCGATCGCGTCATAAAAGCCGCCCCAGCCGTAGGCGTCGAAGTTCCGGCGCAGCTTTTGGAGGTTGTCCAGCGACTCCTCGGGCGCGTATTTCAGTGCCAGGAATGAAGCGTGCGGCGTGACGACTCCACGTCCGTAATCGGCCGGCGGCGGCGACGGCTCGCGGCCCGGGCAGTAGCCGGTCCCCGACGGATCTCTGAAACCATAGTTGACCAGCGTCTTCTCCTGATCGGAGGCATACCCGTTTGGCTCGAGACCGATCGGGTCGACGCCATACTCGCGGTAGCCGCCGTCGGGATTGTTGGACGGCGAAAAGCCCCAATAGCCGTACTCAGCTTCTTTGAGGCCGTGCTCGATCTGCGCCCGAACATACAGCGGGTGGTTGACGCCCCAGCTGCGGCGACCCCATTCTTCCTCGGGTACAAACAGCGGCACCATCAGCGCTTCGAACATGCTGCCACCCCACGTCGGAACGATGTTCATCTTTCGATAGGTGTAGTGACCTTCGTACACCTCCACGCCGAGATAGGTACGCGTCACGCCCTCGGGATTCATCTCCTGCCAGCTCCAGTCGCAGGTGTCGGGGAACGTGCGCCACATCTTGAAGTAGTGCGTAGCCGGGACACCGTCCTTGGCGATGGCGATATAGCTGGCGATACGCGGCTCGGTGTTGAGCGAGCCGTAGTGGTGGCAGGTAAAGAAGACGTTAGGGCCGCCGCGGTAATTGTCCGAGGTAGTGCAACCGGGCTGCGGCGTCTCGTCCCAGAAGCCGCCACGTAACAGGCCGGCCGCCGGATCGTAATAGAAACCGAAGTCCATCTCATCGACGATGGCTCGAGCTTCTCTGCGTAGCTGAGGCACGGTGTTGGCCACCATTATGAGTGCCGTAGCCAGCCAGCCGTTGTCGACGCTGGACAGGAAAGGATAGACGATATTGCCGTCAGCGGGCCAGATCGTCAACTTTTCGCCGGTAGCCGGATTGTACCAGTTGTAAAACTGCCCGCTCTGCTCGTGGCGCTCGAGCTCAGCGACGGTTGCTAGCGTCTGGGCGATCCGCTCCCTAGCCTCCTTGGGCTTGATGATGCCGATATCCTGGGCGGCGAGCGTGCTCCAGATATAGGCGCCGATGTTGGTAGGCGAGGTGTACGCTGAGCGAACCCTCGTTTGCGCATTGATATTGTCGGCCGGCAGACCGGTGTCGGGCTCTACCAGCCCCACGAATGACTTCCACGTGTCGCCGGCATAGCGCTCCAGCACACGCCGCTGACTACTGGTGTAGTCGCCTGGCTTGGCGCTCACCGGCAACGCCGGCAATGCGCACAGCGCCAACAAAATCGTACACACCGCCGCGGACCATCCTCGGTTACGCATATGCTCCCCCCTTGCAGCTTGTGTCCTGGTTACATCGACGTAACGGTTGCCGTGCCAGGGTGGTTTGGAGCACAATCCGATCCGCGAATGGAGCCGCGACTAAATGATCCTAAACCACTCGTTTAGTCGTGGCTATTCGGGGCTTTCTTCGCGGATCGGTCGCCCGAGCAGCCTATGGACGCGCGATATAGTAGTTGTTAAAGGGATCAGCTGGAATCCGCTCGACGTCGACATTCACGAAGCCGGCATCGGCGAGCAGCTGCCGCGCTCGTTGTTCGCCCCACATGGTGCCGAGGCCCGCGCCGCCCTGAGCCAGCGAAACAGTCATGCAATGGAACAACGACACGGTGTAGAGCGCGGTCGCCAGCGGATGATCGAGGTTGTCTCCGAGCTCGCTGGAGGCCGCGATGTCGATCATAAAATACACGCCTTCCTGCTTGAGTGCCCGGCGGATCGCCCGCAACACGTCCACCGGCTGAGCCAGGTCATGGATCACGTCGAAGGTTGTAATCAGATCGTAGTCGTTGTGTTGATCCAGGGTCATGGCGTCCCGGACCGCGTATTCGACGTTGGTCAGGCCGAGATCCTGCGCTTCGGCTCGAGCGGCGCCGATCCCGCCGGGTTGAAAGTCATAGCCGGTGAAGCGGCTGGCGGGGAACGCCTGGGCCATCAGGTTGAGCGCGCGGCCGCGGCCGCACCCGATGTCCAGCACCTCAGCGCCGGATAGTAGCCGCTCGGTCAGCCCGGGCACCAGCGGCAGCATCGTATCGACGAGCAATCCCTGATACAGTGGGTTGCTCAGCTCGGCCTGCAGATGTTGCAGCTGTGGCGCGGCGTCGTACGGCACGCCGCCGCCGTGCCGGAAACATTCGATCAGCCGTTGCTCGATCGTGCCGTACTGGGCGATAAAGGGCATCAGCACGGCCAGGTTGCCGCCGCCCGCCGCGCGGGTCAGCGACGCCGCGTGCTCCGGCGGCAGGTGATAGGTCCGGCTCGCCGGATCGTAATCGACGAGGCGGCCGGTGACCGTACCGGCCAGCCACTCGCGGACATAGCGCTCGTCGAGGCCGGCGGCGTCTGCGATCTGCGCGCTGCTGCTCGGCGCCAGCACGGCCAGGGTATCCCACAGGCCAAGCTGATGCCCGACGCTGATCAGCAGCGCAAGCATGCCGTGGTTACCGATATCCAGTGCGTAGTGTGCGAACGCCTCGGTCTTGGCCTGATCCAGTTGATCGATCGTCATCAAAGTGCTCCTTGACTACCTGCCCGTGGCAGCTGACGCTTCCAGCGCGAACAGCACCTCGCCGTCGTGCCATTCGGGGTCGGCTTCCAGCAATGCGCGCAGCCGGCGATACTCGGCGTCCTGTTTATCGCTCTCGGCGTTGACGAGATATGCCTCGCGGCTTTCGAAAACCACGACCAGCCAGAGCTCGCGCGGATCGGCGTCCGCGCGGTAGACATACGAAGCGAGCCAGCCGTTGATCGGCCTCGTTCCGGCCGAGCGGGACCATGACGCAAGCTGTTCCTCCGCTCCGGCCCTGACACGTAATCGCGCGATCGTTCCGTACATGTTGTCCTCCTGAATGCTCGTCGACATCGGGCAAATCGCTGCGCCGTCGCTTACGGGGCGTATGACGAGCATAGCGGTCGCGGAGGCGCGTTACATCGGGGGAAGCACCCATCCGCGGCACGGCCGTGCGCGGCATTTCCGGAGCGTGGTCTAGGGGGAATCCGTGACCCCAGGCTCAAGCCTGGGGCTGAAGAAACGAAGACCGCTGAAGCGGCCTGAACTCGGCAGGCCGCTTCAGCGGTCTTGTTTCTTCAGCCCGACGCTTTAGCGTCGGGAAACCCGGGTTCGTGCCCAGGCCCTATGCCAATCCGTGGCGGATGGCGAAGGCGACGGCGGCGGCACGGTTTCCGGCGCCGGTCTTGCCCAGGATACTGGATAGATGATTTTCGACCGTACGCTCGCTGAGCACCAGCTCGGCGGCGATCTCCCGATTGCTATGGCCGGCAACTACCAGGCGCAGCACTTCAAGCTCGCGCGCGCTCAGGCCGGCGGGCAGCCGCGGCCGTGCTGCGGCCCGCTTGCCCAGCGTGCTGAGTCGCTGGTTGATCCGGCGCGCTTCGGGTTGCGCTCGGCTGCGTTCGAACAGGTCGGCCGCCTCGGCCAGCAGCTCGCGGGCCTGCTGTTTGCCGCCCTGCTTGAGCGCCAGCTCGGCCTGCACCTCGAGCGTGAGGGCCAGCTCGTGCGGAATACCCTCGCGTCTGGCAAGCTCCTCGGCTGAACGGAGGTGCGCGGCAGCGGCGGTAAGCTCGCCCTGGCGCAACTCTATCGCGCCGAGCAGACGATCGACCAGCCGGTCATGGAACCTGCCGGCAAAGGGCAGTAACATAGCATAGTAGCGCCCAAGCCGCCGGGTATCGCCCAGCGCCAGCGCCGTCTCGGCCATTTGCCCGGCTACCTGCCCGGTGACATAACCGGACGCCGGAAGGCCGGCGGTCATGCTTTCCAGCTCATCCAGACACGCTGCCGCTGCCTCGGCTTTGCCCGCGAATGCCCGGATCAGCGCCAGCCACCCCAGGTACCACACCAACTGGCCGGGCCCGATCGCCCGAAATAGAGCGATCGATTGATCCATCAGCGTTTCAGCAAGCCCGTAGTCGCCGCTGTAGTAGGCCGTGGCTGCGCGGGTAAACAGCAGATACGCCTGCGGCTCGGCGTTGCCGAGGCGCTCGACGATAGCCATGGCGCGTTCGAAATGGCTATCCCCCTCCGCAAACCGTGCGCGAAAATAGCACACCACGGCCAACATGGTATGTACTTTGCGAAGCTCATATGTATCGCGGCAGCGCCTGGCCCACTCGAGTTGTTGCTGCAGCACCGCTTCGGCGAGCCCCAGATCGCCGCGAATACAGTACATATGCGCCAGGTGCGCGCAGCACTCGGCCGCCTCGCGCGCATCTCCGGCGGCGGTGGCCAGCTCGAGCGCCGTTTCGAGCAGGGCGATGCCGCCGTCGAGATCGCCGCCGCGTGACTGCAGGTTGCCCAGCGCGCGCGTCGCGGCGGCAACCAGTTGTTCTTCTTCCAGCCGTTGCGCCAGCTCGAGCGCTCTTCTTGCGTGGACGATCCCCTGGTCGTAGCGGTGCATGCTTACGCCCAACAAGCTCGCCAGGTCGACCAGCACCCTGACCTGATCGTCGCCGGCCTCCCCTTTCAGCAGCTTGAGCGCTGCCTCGAACGCTTCGATCGCCGCGGCGTGCTGTTCCTGACGCCAGCGCGTGTTGCCGAGTTGCCGGGCAGCCCGTGCAGCTGCAGCCGTATCGCCCTGGCTGCTGTACCATGTCAGCGCCGCGTCGAATGCGACGGCCGCCTCCGCGGGGTCGCCGACCAGCAGCGCCGCATCGCCCAGCCCGGACAGGAGCTCGCCACGTTGCCGATCGCCTTCGGCGACCAGCTCGAGCGCGTCGCGAAAATGCCCCAATGCCTCCTCGGCGGCATAGGCGCGCATCGCGTTTTCGGCGGCTCGCTGCGCGTAGTCGGCGCCGCGCTGCCGGTCCTCGCTACGGGTCCAGTGGAACGCCAGCTCATGCAGCAGCTGCGCGTCCGGCCGGCCTGGCGGGGCCGCATGCGCTTCTGTCTGCTGCAATGCCAGCTCGAGCGCATTGCCAATCGTCGCGTGTAGCCGGCGCCGCCTGGCGTTGGTCACCTGGCGATACAAACACTCGCGCACCTTGTCGTGCTCGAACGTCCATCGCTCGCCGCCCTCGTAGCGTAGCAGTCGCGCGTGTGCCGCGACCTGCAGCCGATCTTCGACCTGCTCGGGCTCGAGGCCGGCAGCATCCACCAGCAGCGCGACGTCGAACGACCGGCCAACGATCGCCGCCGTCCGCAGCAGTTCTACGACATCGCTGTCGAGCAGTTCCAGCCGGCGCGCGACGGCGCCATTGATTCCCGCGGGCAGCGACACGAGGCCGGTCGGGGCAAGCAGGCGCCAGCGTCCCTGCACTTGCGCAAGCGCGTCCGTTTCGAGCCAGCCGCGCAACAGCTCCTCGACAAAAAACGCGTTGCCTTCGCTATGCGAGCTAAGCGCTCGCCCGAGTGCCTCGTCGATCGGCGCGCCGAGATATGCCGCGGCGAGTGCGTCGACCTCGGCTCGGCCGAGCGGCTGAAGGGTGATACGCTCAAGAACGCGCAGGCGGGTCAGCTCGGCAACGGCACGGCTCAGCGCCGGGTTCTGCTCGGCCTCGCCGGGGCGAAATGCCCCCAGTATCAGCAGGCGCGCCGACATCTGCTGGCGGGCGATAAAGCATAGCAAGTCGAGCGTCGCGCCATCCGCCCACTGCAGATCGTCAAGTGCCAGCAGCACCGGTTGCCGGCCTGCCATCGCGGCCAGCAGCTCGCCGATTGCTTCCCATAGGCGCAGCCGTGCCTGTTCGGGCGGCAGCGGGTAGCTCGGCTCTGAGTTTAGTCGCGCCGCGAGCTCGGGAAAGATGGTCGCCAGAATCGGGCCCAGCGTTGCGAGCTGGCCGGACAGCAGCTCGGCCGGCGCAGCGCGCAAATACGGGCCAAGCGCCAGCAGAAAGGCCAGGTACGGCGGCATACCTTCCGCCTCCGACGCGCCACCGCGTAGAACCAGCCGGCCCGAAGCGAGTACCTCGCTGCCTGACCGCCACCGGCCGGGAGACGCGAGGCATGGGCCTGGATCGCGTCCAGCAGGCGTGTCTTGCCGATGCCGGGCTCGCCCGTGACGAGCGCAACCTGCAGCCTGCCGGCGGCCGTACGCTCAAGCAGCTGCTCGAGTACGGCCAGCTCGTTCCGGCGACCGACCAGCGGCCCACTCTGACCGGCAAGGTTTGTACCGGAGCCTTGCATGCTGCGATTGTACGCCTTTCGAGCCACGAATAGACACGAATACACGAATGGAGCCACGAATAGCTATTCGTGGCTCCATTCGTGTATTCGTGTCTATTCGTGGCTTAGGCCGCCTGCTCCAGCTCCCACACCGGAGCGGTCGTGAGATCGGGCAGCAGCTGCACGTATCGGAAGTCGTCGTCGGCGGCGATACGATTGTGCCGCTCGCAGCCGCAGTCCAGGCAGCGATGAACCAGTGTGTACTCGCCGTTGCGACGGGTAAACACGCCGATGGGCATCATCGAGCCGCCGCATGTGCTGGCCCGATCGCCCGGCCGCTTACTGTCCACGTGGCGCGAGTACAAGCACACCGGACAGTGATTGCGATGTTTGCCCCCGCACGGGAGCTGCCCTACCAGAAACCGGCAGTGCCGGCAGCGGAACGCATCGTTATGTTGGCCGCGCGACCATTGAGGTTGCTGGTCGCGCCGGCGGTATGTTTTCGACAACTGGGATTACCCCACATACTGTGAAAATGGGTGCTGACGCACAATCGGCTACGGACGTCGATGGTGTGTATGGTCAGCCCCCGGGCAAGATATGCGTTCATGAATAGGTCTCCTGGTTAGGTTTTGAATGGCACGACGAATCGGCCCTGGCGCTCGGCATTGGGCAGGCACGGCGACGGGTGGCATGGCAAACGCATGCCGGCCGGGATTATGAAAACGGAGGTGCGGGGAAGGCTAGCCGAGCAGAAGCTCGATACCTGTCGCGAGCAGTTGCTCGGCCGTCCCGCGCGCAGCCGCGCCCGATACGCCCGGCTGTTCCCGTCGCGATGTGGATCGATACCGCTGCATGAACCTTCCTCCATCTAAAGGGGTATGCTTGTCGTGCCCAGTCTACGGCACAACTCGCGTGCGCGTCAACAGGCCAAAAGTCCGATCTTTGCCACGAATAGAACACGAATAAACGAATGGAGTCACGAATATTCGTAACTTCATTCGTTTATTCGTGTTCTATGCGTGGCCGTGTCCTATGCGTGGCCGTGGCCGGCTACGGAATCACACGGAACGGCGCGATCGAAGGCTCAAATTCCTGTTCCGAATCCTGAGCCACGAACACATAGTTGCCGGGGTTGAGGGTATAGCCGAAATAATCCAGCGTCGAAATGTCGACATAACCGCTGCCCGAGCCATCGACGTTGTACTGCTGCGGAGCGCCTACGGTCACTCCGGCTTCGTCGGTGATCCAGAAGCTGATCCGCTCGTTGGGATCAAAATCATACACCGTGACCCTGAACGTGCCGCCGTATGGGATGCAGTTCGGCTCGGCCTGCGCCAGACGCGGCTCGGCGATGCCGGCGCACGGATCACCCTCCGGCGGTGGCGGCTCGCCGTTGTCGGGCGGCGGTGCATCCTCAGTTGTCTCAACGCCCAGCAGGCCGAGCAAAATGCCGACTCCCGGATGGAACTCAAGCCGCGCCCGCTCGAACCATTGGGTCATCACTGTGTCGCCGGCCGCGTTCTGCTCCATCGCCGGCTCGGTCAGCGGCAGGCCGAACAGCGCCAGCGACTGTGCCTGCGGGTCGAGCTGCGGGTCGTTCAGGCCGTGGCTTTCCCAGTAGGCTGCGAACTCGCCGCAGATACTGTGCTGTGTCTGTTCGGCCCAGTAGCAATCGGGGGATTGGCGGCCCTTGGGCTCTTCGAACCAGTTGCGCCCGAGCTGCAGCAGCCGGGTGTCGCCCAGCCGGCCCAGCTGCACGTCGTATGGCCGTGCGACGGTGGGATGAAGCTCGAGCACGTTGCGCTCGAAGTATTGAACCGTGAACTGGCCCTCGGCCGTGGTTTCCAGAAACTCTCCTGTGATTGGATAGCCGAATACCGGCAACCCGCCGTTGTCAAGCCAGTACTCGTAGAAGCGCCCCTGGATACAGTTGGTGATACCCGGGATATTATTGAAACATTCCTGGCCCTGCGCGAATGTTGCGCGCGGCATACTCAGCCATCCCGCTACCGCCAGTGCGATCATCAGCACGATCGCGCGGCGCCTACCCAACCATGAAGGCATATTCTTGCTCCCTGCTCGAAGTCTAGCCGGCATCCTATCATAGCACTTCGGCAGGTTTCCTACGTCAAACGTCGCCTTCTGATCTTTCAATCATCGTCTTCGAGGGGCAGTGTCAGCGTAACAGTCGTGCCCTGGCCCGGCCGGCTGGCCAGCGCCACGCGGCCGCCGTGTGCCTCGGCGATACCTTTCACGATCGCCAGGCCAAGGCCGGAGCCCCCGCTGGAGCGGGTACGCGCCTGGTCGACGCGATAAAAACGGTCCCACACATACTCCACATCCGCGGGGGGCACGCCGATACCCGTATCGGCGACGCGTAGCACGGCGTCGCCGTTGTGGCGCTCGACACTTATGTCGATTTTGCCGCCCTCCGGCGTGTATTTGCGCGCGTTGTCGAGCAGGTTCAACAGCACCTGGCGTAGCCGGTCGCCGTCGCCGGTGATCACTACCGACGGCGCGGCTCGCACAACAAAATGGCGGTCGGGGGCAAGCGCTTGCATCTGCTGAGCCACGTCTTGCGCTAACGCGCCCAGATCTACGCGCTCCTGTCGCAAGGTCGGGCGAGCATCAAGCCGCGACAGGGTCAGCAGATCGTCCACCAACCGGCCCATGCGCTCGAGCTCGCCGTTCATGCGCTGTAGCGAGCGCCGCTGCTGTGCCGGCTCGCTGACCGCGCCCATCAGCAACAGCTCGAGCTGCCCGCCGATCGCCGTCAGGGGTGTGCGTAGCTCGTGCGCGGCATCGGCGATAAAGCGCCGCTGCACGCCGAACAGCGTTTGCAGTCGCGCTACCATATGGTCGAAGGCCGCGCCGACGGTGCCGATCTCGTTGCCCGCCTGCAGCCCCGTGCGCGCGGCGAGGTCGCCCTGGGCCACGTGCTGCGTCACGTCGACGATACGGCGCAGCGGCTGGAGCATCGCACGAGTTGCCCACCAGGACAGCAGCAGCGCGGTTACGCCAACGGCGAGCGTGCCGCCGAAGAGCGCCACCAGAAGCCAGCGCAGCAGCGCGTCGATCGGCTGGGACGGCGTCGCGACCTGCACGACGGCGATCAGCCGGCCGGCTTCGAATACCGGAACCAGCACGGCCAGCTGGCGCTCGAAGCCGCCGAAGCTGTTAAAATGAACCTCGTCCGAGCCGCGCAGCACCTGTTCAAACGCCCAGTGGCCGGCTTCGGGCGCCGGCGCCGGCAAGCGCCCGCGCCTGTCCCGCCTGGTCCAGGGAGGGCCATCATGGCGTTCAGCTGGTGCCGTCTGGCCGCGGGCGATCACGCTGCCGTCCGGGCTGTACACCACCACGTTCATGTCCGGCCTGGTGAGCACGGCGGCCAGGTTTGCCAGCTCGTCTTGCTGCGGCGCCGAGGGCGACGCGCTCGGCAGGCGCGACCATCCGCTCGAAGCAGGTCCATCGGCTCGCGTGCCCAGCTGCTCCTGTATTTGTATGGTGAGCCTTGAAGCCAGCTGATCCGCCACGAACGCGCGCACGGAGAGATAAAATACGGTGCTGAACACGAACAGCAGCCCGACCATGATCAGGCTGACGGTGAGCGAGAGCTGCGTTCGCAGCGACCAGTTGTTCCATCTCCGGCGCATGCTCAGCCTCGAATCGCGTAGCCGACGCCGCGCACGGTCTGGATTCGCTGGCGCTCGCGGTCGCCGATCTTGTCGCGCAGCGCCGACACATGCACCTCGACCACGTTGGTATCGCCGATGTAGTCGTAGCCCCACACACGGTTGAGCAAGGTTTCTTTGGTCAGCACCTGGCCCGGATGCGCCAGCAGCGTTTCCAGCAGATCGAACTCGCGCGGCGTCAGGTGTACCGGCGACGAGCCGACGCTGACCTGACGGGCATCGCGATCCAGGCGCAAATCGCCGCTCTGCAAAATGTGCGGCAGGGCGATGCGCCGCCGCCTTAGCACAGCGCGCACCCGCGCCAGCAATTCCTTAAACTTGAACGGCTTGACCAGATAGTCGTCGGCGCCGACCTCGAGGCCGCGCACCGTGTCGTCAAGCTCGTCGCGCGCCGTCAACATCAAAACAGCCACGTCGCCGCTGCGATGCAGCTGCTGCAGAACCTCGAAGCCATCCATGCCGGGCAACATCACATCCAGGATCACCAGGTCGGGCCGAAATGCGCGCGCGGCCGAGAGCGCAGCGGCGCCGTCGGCCACCGATTGGACGGTGTAGCCTTCGTACGACAGTCCGGTTTCAAGAAATTCCGTGATCGTCGGCTCGTCGTCGACGACGAGGATCCGCACGTTGCGCTGTTCGTCTTGTTCCATCTAAAATCCCCATTTCCCGATTCCCCAGGCTAAAGCCTGGGGCTGAAGAAACGAAGCCACCTGAAGGTGGCTCAGCGGGCTTCGTTTCTTCAGCCCGGGCATTTATGCCCGGGACCAGGGAGGACCAATCCGCCTTACAGCCTTGTCGTCGGCCCGGTTGTCGGCGCATCGCCAGGCCCATACGGCGGCTGCTCAGGCGCCGGCCCCACCGGCTGGTTGGGCGCCTGGCCCTGCGACGGAGGCCCACCCGGTGCGCCTGGCCCGCGGCGCCGGTTCAGCAGCCACAGGCCGCCGCCGATCAGCAGCAGCGGGAGCAGCAAGCGCCCAATGCCGAAGCCGCCGAAGCCGAACGGGCCGAAGCCGCGATGATGCCAGCCGCCACGCGGCCCGCTATCGTACCTGCGTTCAAGGGCGTACTGCTCCGCTGAACGCTCGCCGGCCGAAGGCTGCTGAACCTGCTGCTCACGTCCAGTCGAGCGCTGCTCGAGCTGCCGGCTCGGCTGCGAGCTGTAACCTCCACCAAAGAAGCTGCCGAAGCGCGGCCCACCACCGAACAACAATGCTCCTAAACCGATACCCACGATCAGCGGCAAGAGCAAACGCCCCCAGGCGCGCGGCCCACCACGATTATAACCACCCCATCCTTGCTGACCCATTCCGTTGCCTCCACTTGTTTCATATCACCGTTTGTGGTGCTGAAATAAGCATAGGCGGTGAAGCTTAAGATCGCGCCTGCCTTTTCTGAAGATTGGCTGAAGGTGCAAGCGCGATCGGCATCGATCTACGGACCGACTGCGTCGTCAATGGCGCTGAGCTCGGCGGTCGCCTTGCTCTGCCGCCGCGCGGTCTCGGTAACAAAGTGCAGGATCGTCGCCAGCTGCTCGTCGGTATATCCGGCGTACAGCTGATCCATCAAGCCCAGAAACGTGCCGAAATAGTGCCCCATGCCGTCGAGCTGCCGGCGATTGACTTCGATCAACACGCTGCGCCCGTCCTCGGTGTTCGGCACGCGCCGGGCGAAGCCTTTGCGCTCCAGCCTGTCGATCAGGCCCGTCACCGACGACGGCGCCAGGCCCGAGCGCCGGCTAAGCTCGCCGGCTGTCAGCGGGCCGAAGCGCTCGAGCAGATCGAGCGCTTTTTCTTCGGTCGCGCTGAGCTCGACTTTGGCGGCCAGCGCCGTGTGAAACATCACCGTCACCGTGCTGAGCACACGCCCGGCGGCCTGTAGCTCGGCCAGCAGCTCGGCGCGGCTGTTCCCCGCGTAGTCCTCGAGTTTCGTCGCCTCGCGTTCCTTCATCCCGGCGGGGCGATCCTGTCCGGTATCGCTTGACATCGGCTGCAACCTTCTATATATTTCGTTCGTCCGAACGAAATATATAGTTTACCAGGAGAATTGTATGCACGCTTTGATTATCGGCGGCGGAATTGGCGGTACCGTAGCGGCCATGGCTTTGCAGCGCGCCAACATCCAGGCGACCGTGTATGAAGCTTACACCCATAGCGCCGGCCTGATCACCGGCGCATACCTCACAGTTGCCGTCAACGGCCTGCAGGCGCTACGCGAGATCGGCGCTCAGCATTGCGTTATGGACAACGGCTTTCCTTCGCGCAGCATCACGTTTCGTAGCGGCACCGGCAAGTTCCTCGGCGAGGTGCCGATCGGCGGAACGCTGCCGGACGGCACAGTAACCCACAGCATGAAGCGCAACGATTTATACCGCGCGCTGTACGCCGAGGCGGCGCGGCGCGGTATCGAGATCCAACACGGAAAGCGGCTGGTCGGCGCTGAAACCACGCCCGGCGGCGGTGTCG
This sequence comes from uncultured bacterium, assembly GCA_963827625.1. Lineage (GTDB taxonomy): Bacteria > Chloroflexota > Chloroflexia > Chloroflexales > Kallotenuaceae > CAWHBS01. Next base: position 209,957 of record CAWHBS010000001.1, read on the forward strand.
TCGCGCGCTTTGCCGACGGCAGCGAGGCGCGTGGAGATGTGCTGATCGGCGCCGACGGCATTCGTTCGGCCGTGCGCCCGATGATCGACCCTGACGCGCCGCGGCCGCGTTTCACCGGGCTCGGCAATATCGGCGGCTTCACGCGCGGCGCGGAGGTGGACCTCAAGCCGGGTGTGTACGAGATGATCTTCGGCAAGCGCGCGTTTTTCGGCTATACGGTCAGTCCCGATGGTGAAGTATGGTGGTTCGCCAATCCGCCGAGCGCCGAGCTCAGCCGTGCTGAGCTGGCGGCTATGGGCACCGAGCAGTGGAAGCAGCGATTGAACGAACTTTTCGCCGGCGACCGCGGCCCGGCCGTCGAAATCATCAGCTCGACCGATGAGCTGTCGGCCAGCAACTCCTACGATATGCCGAACGTGCCGGTCTGGCATCGTGACGCGATGATCATTATCGGCGACGCGGCGCACGCGGCGTCGCCCTCGTCCGGGCAAGGCGCTTCGATGGCCATGGAAGATGCCGTCGTGCTCGCCAAATGCCTGCGCGACCTGCCCGATGCCGGACGGGCCTTCGCGAGCTATGAACTGCTGCGACGCCGGCGCGTCGAGCGTGTCGTCGCCGAGGGCGCCCGCGCCGGCAGCAACAAGGCAGTCGGGCCGATCGCGCGCGTGCTGCGCGATCTGATGATGCCCATGTTCCTTAAGCGCCAGACAAGCAATACTGCACAGCAATGGCTGTTTCACTACCGGATCGACTGGAGCGCCGCGTTAACTTGACAACGTTTATCACCACACTTATATTGATGCAATATTTAACGCAGCGCTGCTATCGAGAGGGATGAAGCCCCGGCTTCAGCTACGCATACCTGCCGGTACCATGCCTTCATCCCCCGATGAAGGCATGTTTGTGGGGCATATTATGGCAAAGAACGCAGCGCCGGCGCAGGCGGCTCCGAGCAAGGTCGAGGGGTTAAAGCAAGAGAGCGACGGCCTGGAAGGCCAGCTCTTGCAGGAATTTGCTGACGGCAAGCCGAACATCACCGAAGATTCGTACCAGATCCTCAAATTCCACGGCAGCTACCAGCAGGACGACCGCGATGTGCGCCGCGAGCGCAAACAGCAGGGGTTGGACCGTTTATGGTCGTTCATGGTGCGCACCAAGTTTCCCGGCGGCCGCCTGTCCGCCGAGCAGTATCTGGTGGCGGATGAGCTTTCCGATACCTACGCCAACCATACACTGCGCATCACTACCCGCCAGGATTTTCAGTTCCACGGCGTCGGCAAGACCGAGCTAAAGGGCTTGCTGCGCGCGCTCAACGAGCGCTGGATGACCACCTACGGCGGTTGTGGCGACATCGCGCGCAACACGCTTACCTGTCCTGTCGCCGACTTGCTGCCGGGCCACGGCGGCTTCGACTTTCAGGCGCTGGCGCAGGAGATTAGCGATCATTTCCTGCCCGAATCCACGGCCTACTATGAGCTGTGGCTGGACGGCGAGAAGATCATGGCCGACGGCACGCCGGTCAAGGTACAGCGCACGCGCAGCGAGTCGTTCTACGGCCCGACCTATCTACCGCGCAAGCACAAGATGGGCATCGGCATGCCGGACGACAATTGCATCGACATGTTCACCCACGACCTGGCGCTCGAGGCAATTAGCGCCCAAGACGGCTCGGTGCAGGGCTTCAACTTGCTGGCCGGGGGCGGGCTGGGCAGCACGCACGGCAAAGCCGAGACGTTCGCCCGGCTGGCCGACCGGATCGGCTACTTGCCCGCCGATGAGGCGGTGAATGTGCTTGAGGCGGCGACGGCGATCTACCGCGACTACGGCGACCGCAGCAACCGGCGGCACGCTCGGCTCAAGTATGTGCTCGAAGATCTCGGCGTCGCGTGGTTCCAGGACCAGCTGGCCGAGCGGCTCGGCTGGCGCCTCGAGCCGGCCACGCCGGTGCCGGAGTACGGCGTCGACGACCACCTCGGCTGGCAAAAGCAGTCGGACGGCCGCTGGCTGGTAGGCGTGTTCGTCGAGAACGGCCGCATCCAGGACACGCCGGCGCATCAGGGCCGCAGCGGCCTGCGCGCGATCGTCGACGAGTTCCGGCCCGAGCTACGCCTGACGGCACAGCAAAACATCATCCTGGCCAACATCGACGAGGCGGACAAGCCGCGCGTTGAGGCGGCGCTGGCCCAGTGGGGGCTGCACACCGGCAACCATGAACTCAGCACGCTCAGGCGCTACGCGATGGCCTGCCCGGCATATCCCACCTGCGGGCTGGCGGTAGCCGAAAGCGAGCGCTACCTGCCGGATGTGATCGGCGAGCTGGAAGCACGGGGCCTGGGCGATGAGCGCGTGTGGATCCGCATGAGCGGCTGCCCAAACGCCTGCTCACGACCGCCCACCGCCGAGATCGGCATCATCGGGCGTAGCCTCGGCCTGTACAACGTGTTCGTCGGCGGCAGCTTCGAGGGCACGCGCCTGGCCACACTGTACCGCCCCGACGTCCGCTCGCACGAGCTGGTCGACCTGCTGGCCGGTACGATCGAGCAATGGCGCGCCGAGCGCGCCGACGGCGAGGCGTTTGGCGATTGGGCCGACCGGGTGCTGGTGGCATGATCCGTTTTGGCTCGAGGCGAATCCAGGTGGCGGGGTGACAACTATCTCGTGGTGTTTGCTGCTTCGTTGTTGCTCGAACGATGCATGACGGGGTGACGGGGTGACGGGGTGACAAGGTGAACTATGGTCAATGTTCGCTGCGTTTCAATCCGGATAAAGCAACCCTTGATGATTCGCGGACTATCGATTATCGAGTATTTCCTGGTCCCATGCATCGTTCGAGCACGGTTGGAACGCACAGCTCCTACGCTTGTGCGTCACCCCATCACCCCGTCACCGCCGCGCGGCACCGGGCACGAATACGCGCCGGGTCAGGGCAGCGGCCGGGTTGGGCCGCCATTCGGCGAAGATCACATCGGCCGTGAGCCGCCCGGTCGCGCCCGTCGCCACCTCCAGCCAGTACGTTTCCCACTCGTTTCCCGCGACATTCACCGAGTACAGCAGGTATCTCCCGTCGGGCGACCACGCAGGAGCCGCAACCGTGCGCCCCCAGTCGACAAGCACCAGCTGGCGCGGGTTGCGCGGCGCCTCGCGGTCGAACAGCATCAACGATGAGTTGAACTGCCGGTTGCCCGCGCTGTCGTAGTGCACACCGGCCGGATAGCGTAGGGTGACGAAATAGCGGCCGTCGGGCGCCCAGGATGCTTCGGCGTCCTCGGCGACCAGCAGCCGGTGTGCAAACAGCTGCCGCCGGCCGGAGGGCGCCAGGCCCGGATCGGCTTCCCAGATACCCTGGGGCGTGTTGTACAGAATCGGGCCTTCAAGGCCGACACGATACAGCAGGCGGCCGGCGCTGCTCCAGCTGACGCCCAGGGCCGGCTTGATCTCGCCCGGCGCGACGCCGCCGGCCAGGTTGTACACCTGGATTCTGCAGATCGGATCGTTGGTGAAGCCGTCGGCGTAGCGCGAGGTCGAGCAGCTGTTGACCGCGATTTGATCGCCGGCCGGCGACCAGTCGTATCCGGCGATCAACACGTCGATCGCGGGGTCGTCGTAGCGCGCGCAGTTGGTGCGCGGCGGCCGGCAGCCCGGCGGCGAGCCCGGCACCAGCTTTTTGCCCATCGTGCGCAGCAACTCGCGCCGCCCGCTGCCGTCGGCGTTGAACACATGCAGCGCCGAGATTTGCGCCCAGTTGGCCGATACCTGCTCGCCCGGCTCCGCCTGCAGCGTATGGTCCAGCGTTGCAAACTGCGTACCATTTGACGACCAGCGCGCCGCAAACGCGCCGTTGCCGAAACTGTTGGCGTACAGCGGCTGGATATTGCTGCCGTCGAAATCGGCGCGCACAGTCTGCGATGTGCTGCCGACGTTGGCCAGCCCCAGCAGCGGGCGTGTGTTGCTGTCGGCAAGCGCGGCGGGCGGAGTTGCCGATAGCGGTGTGCGCACCGTCGCCGGCATCAGCTCGAAGTCGTCGAAATAATAGGCCAGGTCGTTGTCGGCGCTGAGCGAAAACTGGAACGTCAGGCCCAGTCGGAAGATGCGTCCGCGCGCGGCGGCGATCTGGCCGGGCGGCAGCTCCCAGCGCGCCTGATTCCAACCGGCCGTTTCGTCGGCGTCGATATATCCGATCAGCTCCACCAATGGGCCGCCGTCGCTGGTCATCAGCGATACGGTAACATCCCAAAACGCCGAGTTTTTGCCGAACGTGCCGACGCGCGAATACCACAGCGCCAGCGACAAGCCGGCGGCGGCGGCGGCCGGCACCTGAATATTGTTGTAAACCGCCTGTTGCTGCAGTTCGAGCGTGCCGCCGCAACTGCCGTCGGTGGGATTGCCCAGCCGCAGCGCGTAGCGCCCGCCGTGCACCGCGAGCTCGTCGGCGCCGGCCTGCCGGTCGGCCAGCCGCACACCGCCGCAGGTAGACCATTGCCCGAGCCCACCGCTCTCGAAATCACCGTTGAGGATCAGGTTGCCGGCCGCGCGCGCCGGCGCGGGTTGTCCCATTCCTGCCCAGCCCAGCGCGGCCAGCAAACCGACGTACAGGAATGTAGTCCACATCGAGCGCATGAGCTTCTCCCTCGCAGCAGCAGGATCATGGAAGCTGGAGCGCACCGAGCGCCGGCCAGCCGCCGTGGGCGTAGTTTGCGGCCAGTATAGCGAAGGAACGGCAGTGTGGTTCATGCCGGGACGTCAAAAAGTGGTACCTCTGGTGATACAGGCGGTGGTACAACTGCGGCGCCGGACTATGCGCACACCGTCGCCGCCAGCGCAACCGCCTCGGCGATCGACATCGTGCCGCCGCGCTGCTCGGCGGCTATGTAGCCGGCGGCGTCCAGCCCCGCGCGTGCCGCCGCGCAGCACTGCTCGAAATCTATCAGGTCCGCCGGCGGGAGCAAGACGTGGTTCGACCGGCTCAGCGTGGTGAATGCGCTGAGCAGCGTCGCCGCCACGGCCCAGTGGCAGCCATACACCGCTCGGCGAGCACAACAGACTACCAGGGACAGGCCCGCGTACAGGTCGTTGACCTGCTCGAACAGCGTCACGGCCTCGCGACAGAGCGCCGAGGATTCGACCTCATCTCCCTCGCGCAGCGCGAGGTCGGCGGCACGGATAAGCGCGCCCAGCGCAACGCGCGCGAAGCCCTGGCTGCGCGAAATAGCCAGCGCCTCGTCGAGGTAGCGGCGCGCTGCGTGCGTATCGCCGTGCAGCATGGCGATGTCGGCGATATTGGTCAGCGTCAGCGCGATGCCGTGGTCGTCGCCCGAGCCACGCAGCAACCGCAAGCTTTCCTCCAGTAACGGCCAGGCTCGGGCGAAGTCGGCGCGGAAATGGTACAGGTTGGCCAGTGTTCCCAGGGTTACCGCGATTTCCTCGTCGCCGGCGCCGGCGCGGTCGCGGTCGAGCGCTTCCTGCAGCACCTGCTCCGCCGCGTCATAGCGTGCCAGATGCATCAACGATACGCCGAGGTTATACAGCGCGTGCGAGATGCCGGACGCGTCGTCGAGCGATCGGTACAATGCCAGAACTCTGCTGCTGTGAGGCCGCCGCGACTTCGAAGTTGCCGAGCGAGGCGGTCAGCGTGCCGTTGGCGTTGAGCATTTTGGCTTGCAGCAGCGGAGGCAGCTCGTCACCACGCGCCAGAATGCGAGCGACATAGCGCTGGCCTTGCTGCAGGTAGCCACGAAAGAACCAATAGCGCGTCAGCGGGTTGCACAACTGCGCTGCCGCGGCCAGGTCGTGCTCGACCAGCCAATCCGCCGCCGCCAGCACGTTGGGGTACTCAAGGTCGAGGCGTCGCAGCCAGCGATCCTGATGCTGGCCGTCGAGGCCCTGGCCGGCCTGCTGCATAAAGCGCAACATGGTGTAGGCGTGGTCCTGGCGCATTGTCTCGAGGATACCGCCGGCCGCCAGCTGCTCCAGGGCGTACAGGCGCACCGTTTCGAGCAACGACCAGCGCGTGTCGTCCCCCGGCGCGACCCGCTGCACAAGGCTCTTGTCCGCGAGCGCGGTGAGCGTGCGCAGCGTGGCCGGTGCAGCATCCACGTTCGCTCCGCGAACCACGGCGGCGAGCTGATCCGGCGAAGCGCCGGCGACGAATACACCCATACCAAGCAGGCTGGCGCGCTCCGCCGCGTCGAGCATGGTGTAGCTCCAGTCGAGCGCGGCGCGCAGCGTCCGCTGGCGGTCCGGTAGGTCGCGTGGGCCGGTCGTGGACAGATGCAGCGCTTTGCGCACCTGTTCGAGCAGCGTTGCCGGCGGGTCATGACGCACACCCGCGGCCAGCAGCTCGATCGCCAGCGGCAATCCGTCCAGCAGGCGGCAGATCGCCGCGACGTCAGGGGCGTTGGCCGCATCGATCCGGAACGGCCCGGTCAGGGCGGCGACCTCGGCAAACAACTGCACCGCCGGTGCGTCCATAATGGTGTCGAAATCGGCGTGCGCCGGAGGGACTGCCAGCGGCTCGACAGCAAAGGTTTGCTCGCCGCGGACGAGCAAACGTTCCCGGCTCGTCACCAGCGCCGAGAGCGCCGGACACAAGCGCAGCAGCCCGGCCAGCTCGGGTGCGGCCGCGACGATCTGCTCGAAATTGTCGAGTACCAGCAGCGAGTGCTTGTCACGCAGCGCCGCGACCAGCGATGCCTGGTCCGCTTCGGCCAGCTCGAACGAGCGGCCCAGCACCGGCAGCAGCTGGCCCGGCTGCCGCACATGCTCGAGGTTGACGAATACAACACCATCGGAAAAGGACTGCCGTGCCGCGCGCGCAACATACAGCGCCAGGTGCGTCTTGCCCACTCCGGCCGGACCAACCAGGGTTATCAGCCGGGTCTGCGGCAGGCGCAGCAAGCCGACCAGCCGCTGCAAGTCATCCTCGCGACCGATCAGCGGCGTCAGCGGAAAAGGAGTGCCGGCCGCCGGCGCCGGCCGGAAGGGTGCTTGCGCCACGGCCGGCGCCGCGCCGCGGCGCGCCGCCGCGACAAACGCCTCACTGTCGTGCGCGGCGATGTCCAGACCATAAGCCAGCCGTTCGGCCATCTGGCGCGAGGGTCGCCGCTGATCGGCTTCCAGCTTTTGCAGCGTCACGGGAGCACAGCCGACCTGACGCGCCAGCTCGGCACGCGTCAGGTCGAGCGCCTGGCGGCGCTCGCGCAGCCAGGCGCCGAAAGTTTGCTCCAGCATGGTGCGATATTTTAGCAGACCGAAGCACTTGCGCGACCGCCGGCGGCCGTTGAGACGATCCGCGAAGACACGCGAAGGATTAATCGGAAGCGATTATTTGTGCCTGCGGCAGCGCGCCGCCAGTATCGCCGGCACCTCGGCCCAGATCGGCCGCGCAGCCTCGATAGCCGGCGTGGCTCGCGGCTCGCTCACCTGCTCGAGCAGCAGGCCGGCGTCGAGCAGTGTGTTCAGATAGGTGCTCAGCGTGCGGTGATAGGCACCGATCTTGCCCGGCGGCCCGACGCGGCTGTCCGAGCGCCAGTAGCCTTCGCTCCAATAGCCGCCGACCGTGCGCAGCCAGCCGTTCGGCGAGGGCATCTCACCCGAGCGTGGCGTGTTGTAGCACGGATGCAGGATCGTCCAGACGAACCAGCCGCCTGGTTTCAACATACGCGCGACGGCGAGGATCGGCGGCTCCAGCTCCGCGATGTCCATCAGCGCCATGTGGCATACTACGCCGTCGAACGAACCCTCCATGACACGATCCAGCTTGCGGACATCGGCCTCGAGATACTCGATCCCGCGCGGCGTAGCCTGCTCGTGGCGGCGGGCGATCGCCAGCAACTTGGCCGAAAGATCGATCCCCACGACCTGTGCGCCGCGCCCGGCAAGGTGGCGCGCCACGCGCCCCTGGCCGCAGGCGAGGTCGCATACACGCTGCCCGGCCGGATCGGGCATCAGCGCTTCGGCCGCGGCGACGTATGCATCGTCGCCGATCGGGCCTTCCACCCAGGCGTCGTACCACTCGGCGATCTGGTCATACGCGCTGCCGGTCATATTGCACCTTGCTGCCGGGTCTCCACAAGAACCAGCATAACCGATCCGCGAATGAACGCAAATAACGAATCTCTATTCGCGTTCGTTCGCGGATCGTTTTCAGGCCAGGCGCTCGAGTAGCTGCTTGGCGTGCTCGTTTTCTCCATCCAGCTCGAGCGCGCGGCGCAGGCTGGCAGCCGCGCGCTCCCTGTCGCCGACTACGAAATCGGCCCAGCCCAGCATCTCGTGCGCCTCGGATGCCTCGGGCTGCAGCGTGATCCACAGCTCGAGCAGCGGCCGCACCGCGTCGGGGCGATGGACCTCTATCGCGCCCCATACGGCGTCGGCAAAGCGGCTCGGCCGCGTGTCGTACGCCTCCGGCTGCGTCTCCTGCAGCCGTCGATACTGCGCCACGGCCGCCGCCTGCCCCTCGCTCGCCAGCGTACGGGCCAGCGGCACAACAATCGGCGTCTTTGGCGCCGTGGGCTCGAGCCCCAGCAGCAGATCAAGCGTCGCAGCGGTGATGGCGCCGACCGGCGCGGTGTTGGTGTTGGTCAGCTGCACGATTGCCATGTCGTCGTCGGGCGCGAGCACCAGATCGGTTTCGAAGCCGGGGTCGCTCCCGCTGTGGTTCGCCACGGGGTGGCCACGATAGGTACCCAGAAACCAGCTAAGGCCGGCGGCTTCTTCCCATGGTTCGTCGCCGATCGTTACCTGCGGGCGCCACAGCTCGGCGTAGCTGTCCGCCTGCAAGATGCGCTGCCCGTCGAGCGTGCCGCGGCGCAGGTTCGCGCGTGCCCAGCGGCTCATCTCGCTCACGCTCGAATGCAGCGTCGAGCTGGGGCGTGCGCGCGGTTGTAGGGATACACCCCGGGCAGCACGGCCGACGGCATACCGAGGTGAGGCGTCGTCGCGAGCTCGGGCGCTACTTCAGTGCGTAGAAACGTGCTGTGGCTCATGCCGAGCGGGTCGAGCACGCGTGTTTTGAGATAGGCTTCAAACGTCTGGCCGGAGACCCTGGCAACGACATCGCCCAGCACCTCAAAACCGTCGTTGCTGTACTCGTGGCGCTCGCCGGGCGCCGCGATCAGCGCCTTCCCTTCCAGCGAGCGGATATATCGCTCCAGCGCTGCCTGGTCGTCCTCCGGGCGGTACCAGCAGTAATCCTCGGCATCCGGCATGCCGGCCGTATGCGCGAGCAGCTGCCTGACCGTGATCGCCTCCGCGCCGTCGCCCGTAGGCCGGAAGTAGGGCAGATACGTCCGCACCGGAGCATCGAGATCGAGGTTGCCCGCCTCGGCGAGCTGCATGATCGCGGTGGCGACAAACGGCTTGGAGATCGACGCCATGTGGAACAGCGATTCGGGCGTCACCGGCTCCCGCGTCTCGGCGTTACGAACGCCGAACCCTTTGGCATACACCAGCGTATCGCCTTTGACGATGCCGAGCGCCAGCCCGGGCACGCCAAAATCGGCCAGCGCCTGCCGGATCAGCGGCTCGAGCGTTGCGACGATGCGCTCCTTCAGCTCAGCGTGGTCTTGCGTTGTATCCATCGCTTCGTCTCCCCGCCCCAGCCGAATACAAGGACCGCTTGCTGCGGCTCCGCCTCCACCATACAACAAGGCAACGTATTTTGAACAGATAATTAGCCCTCGACGCCCAGGCCACGCAGCAGCGCACCGACGACATAGGCGACCAGCGCGGCCAGACCGCCGATCAGCAGCATTTCGGTGCCGCTGCGCAGCAGGCGCTGCCCGGTGACCAATATCCTGGCCGCGCCCAGCCCAAACAGCGCCAGGCCGGATAAGGCTACGGATACCAGAAAGGCTGTTTGCGGCGCAATCGGAACAGCCAGACCAACCAGATATACCAGCAGCGGCACCACGCCGGCGACCAGGAACGCCGCAAAGGTTGCCACTCCGTTCCACCACGGATTGCGATCTTCGCTAGTCAGGCCGAGCTCGTCCACCATCATCGTGTCGATCCAGTGCTCGGGCTTGCGGCTGACGATCTCGACCAACTGGCGTGCATCGTCCTCGTCGTAGCCCTTGCCACGATAGATCTCGTACAGCTCTTGCTGCTCGCCTTCGGGAAAGTGCTCGACTTCCCACGCCTCGCGAGCGCGCTCGCGCTCGTACAGCTCGTTCTCGCTCTTGGTCGAAAGATACGAGCCGGTGGCCATCGAAAAGCCGTCGGCCAGCAGATTGGCAAGGCCAAGCACCAATATGATCCGCGCGTCCAGACTGGCGCCGACCACACCGCTCACGACGGCGAACGTGGTGATGATACCGTCCAGACCGCCGTACACGAATTCGCCGATGTACTGCGAACCCGCGCCGGTGTGCCGCTCACCCGCCGCGCCGGTGATGCGCTCGGGAGTATGTGCCCGTGCCGCCGCACGCGTGTCACCCCGCTTGTATGCGCCCCGCGCCTCATCGATGCGTTCACTTAGTCCCATCAAAACCTCAACCGCTGGCATGTACAGTATGAGAATGATTATCATTCATTCTACCACCGGTTGCACGTCGATTGAAATCGACGTTGGTATGATAAAACCTGCTGAAGCAGGTTAGGGACGAACGATATCCGAGCGTAACCTGCTTCAGCAGGTTTTATCGTATCAACCGCGAATTCATTCGCGGGCTCGCGGCACACCCCGCGGACTCGCGGCACACCTCGCGGGCTCGCGGCACACCTCGTGGGACTTCGCGGCGGACGGCCCGGGCAGCGTGTGCGCCGGCGCCCGCCACCATAACCAGACCGCCAGCAAGATGCCGGCGACGCTCAGCAGCGCGCCGAGCCCGGCATCCCACGGCCGGTAGCGGAAGCTAAAGCGATGCGTTCCCGCCGGAGCCTCAACCCGCAGCCACTCGCCGGCCTGCAGCGGTATCGCGACACCATCGCGCGTGGCCCGCCATCCGGACCAGCTATGCTCGTATAGCTCGAGCATACCGGGCGCGGCGGTACGGCATTCGACGTCGATGTTTCCGCCGCGCGCATGCGCCGAGCAGGCAGCCGTCTGGGTGCCGCTGCGAACCGCGGCATAGTTAACCGCCGGCTCGGCGATGATATACAGATCGCCAATGCTGGCCTGATAGCCCGGCTGTAGCTCGGTCGTCGTTCGTCGCGACGGCGGGGGCGTCGATCGCTCCGCCCAGCGCCACGGACGCACCACATCCGTCAGTTTCAGGCCGGCGTCCAGCGCCGGCGCCACCCAGCTATGCCGCCCATACGGCAGCGCCACCCAGCGCGTCGTGTTGGTGCGCAGCGACTCGAAAACGCGCTGCATGGCAGCGTCGCGTCGCGGTGTGGTGAGCCATTGCCGGTTGAAGCCGTACACCGCCGCGAGCGACCATAGCAGCAACAGGAACAGCAGCGGCCGCAGCATCAACGCCGGGCGAGGAACCGGCGGCGTGCCCGGCCGGCGCAGGCACAACACTCGTTCCACGCCATAGGCTGCCAGGGCGATCAGCAGCGGCGTCGCCAGCCCGGCGATCAACGATGGGTTGCGCACCGTGGCCGCGATGCCGGGCGCGAGCAGCGCGAGCACCCGAAACGGCGCCGCGCCGGCGGTGATCAGAACACCGCCGAGCGCCAGCAGCAAGAACACAAGCGCTCGCCGGTCGGTGCGGCGTGCCAGCAGCAGACCGAGCAGTGCCAAAAGCAGCGGGATCCAGCCGATATAGTTGATATACAGGTACGGAAACGGCTGGTTGCCAAGCAGCCCGGCACGGTACAGCTCTGCATCGTTGATCACGAAACTGAGCAGCAGGTAGCGCAGCGGCTGGGCGCTCGCGAACGCCGGGTCGCCGTCCTTGGCGAACTGGGGCCAGAAATGCGCCAGCGGAACCACAAAAATCCCTGCCAGCAACAGCGCCAGGCCAAGCGCCAGCGCCAACTCACGCCATATCGCCCGCGGCCGGCCAGCGCGCCAAAGCAGCGACACCGCTACCGCCGGGCTCAGCCCCAGTGCCACGCCGAGCTGCAGGTAGCCCTGCCCCGACACCAGCGCCAGCGCCAGCATGATGCCGAGCAGCACCGCCGAGCGGCGACTGCCGGTCAGCAGCGTATCCAGCAGCGGCGCGAGCAACAGGCTACACGCGGCCGTGCTCAACACCACAGCGACCACGCCTTGATCCAGACGCGCGAGCAGGTGGCTGCCGGTAACTGCCAGCAGCGCGCCCCATAGCCGCGGCAGCCGGCTGAGGCCCTGCACGCGCGCCAGCCACCATTGGGCCACGCCGGCAAGCGCCAGGCTGGCGACGACCACCACTTTGGCGCCGGTGATCGTCCCCCACAACAGCGTCGACCCGGCTACCAGCGGATGCAGCGGCGCGCCGTGCAGCTCGGCAAAGGCCGGATTGCCGCCGTTGACCGCGCCGTTCCACAGCACGCATAGCCCGCACGCACGTAGATTCGTCCACACCGCGTGCGACATGATCGCGCTGCCGAACTCGTTGAAATAGCCGGCCGGCAGCGTCAGGGGATCGAACGACAGGTAGCCGCGGCCCACAAAGGCTGCCCAGGCGATAATGGCGCCGAGCTCAAGCCAGGCGGGAAAATGATCCGCGAATGGACGCGAATGAACGCGAATATCGGATCTCAATTCGCGTTCATTCGCGTCCATTCGCGGATCGTATATCAGACCAGAAAATAGCGATAGGCCGGATTATCGCTCTCATCGCTCCACTGGTAGCCGAGCCGCTGAAGTGAGGCGCGAAAGCGTTGCTGGTCGGCGTCCGGCACCTGGATCCCGGCAAGCACCCGCCCATGCGCGCTGCCGTGGTTGCGGTAGTGAAACAGGCTGATGTTCCACGCCGCGTCCAGCGTCTCTAGAAACTGCAGCAGCGCGCCAGGCCGCTCGGGGAACTCGAAACGATACAACCGCTCGTTTTGTGCCTCCGGCGCTCGCCCGCCGACCATGTGGCGCAGATGGACGATCGCCAGCTCGTTTTGAGTCAGGTCGAGCACATCATATCCGGCCTGTTCGAGGCCGGCGATCAGTTGCTCACGCTGGTCGGCGTGCTCGAGCTGCACGCCGACGAAAATGCGCGCATCCTCGCGCGGCGCGTAGCGGTAGTTAAACTCGGTGATATTGTGCCGCCCCACGGCGCGACAGAAGGTACGAAACGAGCCGGGGCGCTCGGGGATCGTCACCGCCAATAGTGCCTCGCGCTGCTCGCCGATCTCGGCCCGCTCCGTCACGTGGCGCAGGCGGTCGAAGTTGATATTGGCGCCGCAGGTCAGCGCTACCAGCGTCGCGCCCTGCAGCTCGTGTTCGACGGCGTAGCGCTTGAGCCCGGCCACGGCCAGCGCGCCGGCCGGCTCCTGCAGCGCGCGCGTATCCTCGAATACATCTTTGATCGCCGCGCATACGTCGTCGGTGCTCACCTGCACAAAATCGTCGACGTAGCGGCGCACCAGCTCAAACGTATGCTCGCCGACGCGCCGCACCGCCACGCCGTCGACAAAGATGCCGACCTGGCTGAGCGTTACGCGCTCGCCGGCTTCGACGCTGCGAAACATCGCGTCGGAATCATCGGGCTCGACTCCGACGATCGTGATGTCGGGACGGATACTTTTTAGCAACACCGCGATGCCGGCGATCAGCCCGCCGCCGCCGATCGGCACAAAGATGTGCGACGGCGTGGAGGGCAGCTGCTGCGCCAGCTCGAGGCCGATCGTGCCCTGCCCGGCGATCACATCAGGGTCGTCGTACGGATGAACGAACGTCAGCCCTCGCTCGGCCTGCAGGCGGTACGCGTGCGCTTCGGCCTCGCTGTAGCTGTCGCCGTGCAGCACGATTTCGGCTCCACGCTCGCGACACGCCTGCACTTTGATCGAGGGAGTGGTGACCGGCATAACGATCATGCTGCGCACGCCAAGCTTCTGGCCCGAGTAGGCCACGCCCTGGGCGTGGTTGCCGGCCGACGCGGTGATCACGCCGATCCGGCGCTGCTCGGGCGTCAGGCGCGCCATGCGGTTGTATGCGCCGCGCAGCTTAAACGAGAAGATCGGCTGCAGATCCTCGCGCTTGAAGTAGACCTGGTTGCCCAGCCGCGCCGACAGACGGGCGGCGGGCTGCAACGGCGTTTCGTCGACCACGTCGTAGACGCGGCTGGTCAAGATACGCTGCAGGTATTCTGTATCCACGGAATTGTTTTACCATACGTAGCCAAGGCCGACGCGCCGCAGCAGCTCGGGATCGATCGTACGCAGCCGCGCTTTGACCTCGCGGGTTGCCCGAAACTGCTTGCCGCGCTGCTTACCTTGCACGCGCACCAGGATCAGCGTGCCGTATTTCACAGGCGCGATATCAAATCCGCTGATCTGCTGCGCGTCGAGCCGGAGCTTGCGATTACGGCCGGGCAGCACCCATTCCAGCCGCTCCGGTGTCACAACCAGCCGCAGCGGATCGAACCACGCCACGACGGCGGCGGCCAGGACGATCGCGATCGGGATCAGCAGCGCCAGCAGCTCGGCGCGGCCCAACGCGACCATCACACCCAGCAGCACAATCAGAGGTAATGCGATCCAGACCGCGATCATCGAATCGGGCGGCTGCTTGTACTCGCCCTGTAGCGCGCTCAGGAACGCGCGGACGTCGTGGAGCCGTTGATCGGCCATATCTTGCATGGTGCTGAAGATAGTATTACGATCCGCGAATAGGCGCGAATAAACATTGCAGCATTCGCGTCTATTGCATCCGCACCCGCTATCGCAGGTATCCGCCATTCGCGGATCGTCGTAGGATAGCGGTACGAGGATAACGCAATGATCAGCATGCGCCCGGCAACCGAGGACGATTTCCCATCCATATGGCGCATCTTTCAGGAGATCATCGCGGCGGGCGATACCTATACTCAGGATGAGACGTTCAGCGAACACGAGGCGCGCCAGCTGTGGCTCGGGCCGCGCGTCCGCTGCTTTGTCGCCGAGGCCGATGGGCAGGTCGTCGGCGCGTATAAAATCCTGCCCAACTATCCCGGCCGCGGCGCGCACATCGCCAACGGCTCGTACATCGTCGACGCCGGCTTGCGCGGTGGCGGCATCGGCCGGCTGATGGTCGAGCATTCGCTGCGTGAGGCCAGCAACGCCGGCTATCGAGCGATCCAGTTCAACTTCGTGGTCAGCACCAATGTCGGGGCAATCAAGCTGTACGAAAAGCTCGGCTTCCGCACGCTGGCGACCATCCCCGCGGCGTTTCGGCACGATCAGCTGGGCTACGTCGATGCACTGGTGATGCATCGCTCGCTGGACGATTTAGGTTGAACCCGAAAGCGATCCGCGAAGTCACGCGAAGGTAGATAAATCGCTTAACCTTCGCGTGACTTGCGTCCGTACCCACTGTCGCAGGTACTCGGCCTTCGCGGATCGTTTACCTGGCGTTGAAGACCTGGTCGATGTTAACCAAAAGCTCGGGTACAAGCAATGAGCTCGCCGTCATGCCGCGCCTAAAAAGGCCATGCTCACGGTAGTTCGTGTCATCGGCGAGTGTCAGCACGACGATCGTTTCATCGATCGGGTTGACGATCCAGTATTCGGCGATGCCGGCAGGGCGTATTCGGCACGTTTGGTGACCAGATCGCGGTCGGGGTCGTCGGGGCTGACGATTTCAAGCACCACATCGGCGCCCAGCCAGAATGCCTCTTGGTTACGCTCATCGTCTCGATCGAGTAAAGCGAGCAGATCCGGCTCACGAAATCGACCTGGGTTGATCTGTAAGCGGAGCGGCGCGAACAGCGTTGTGCCGCCGCGAGCGCGTATCACGCCGGCGAACAGCTCGTACAGCAGCGCCAGGATCACCTGATGGCGTCGTGTCGGCATCTGCAGCACCTCGATCACGCCGTAGTTGTACTCGACGAGGTGGTTGGTCTGATCGGTCAGCTTGACATATTGGTCGATCGTCCACATACCTTGCAGCGCTTCCACCGCGATCTCTAGGCCGTCGACTTCGCGGACCAGTTTCAGCTCAGATGCTCGGTCGATAATTGCCATCGACGCGCCTCCGTCCCGGCATTCACCTGCGTGCTCCCAATATGATAGCACGTTGGAATCTGACGACGTCTTCTGTGGTGCATTCTTCGCGTCCAGACCCGAGCACGCTGCATGCTATGATGCATGTACGGGAGGGGGCGCGCATAGTGGTCGAAGAGCAGGAGGGCAGGGCCGGTCCACCGGACGCCCTTGCCGGTGAGCTTGAGCTCCGGCTACCGATGCTCGGCGGCACGAGCACGCTTGCCACGACGGCTACGGTCGACGGCGAGCTCGGGTTCAAGGGCAGGTTCACGCTTTCGATTCCGCTGCCCGGCACAACCAAGCTCGACGTGCCGGCGACGTTGCATGGCACAGCCGGCCTGCGCACCGAGGATCCGGGCTGCGTCCGAACTCGATGTTCAGGGTACCATCGATGCGCCACTGGCCCTGCGGATGCCGCTGCCGGAGAGCCTGGGCGAGCTCGACCTCGACGCCGCGCTTAGCGGCGATGCCACCTTGCACATGGCACTCCCCAACGGTCACGGCCAGCTGCAGGCCCATTTGCGTGCCGCGGGACCGTGGGCGCTGCGGCTGGACCTGCCGGACGGCCGCGGCCGGATCGGCGCGCGCGGCACCCTCAGCACGCCACTCACGCTTTCGATGCTGCTGCCGGACGGCCGGGCGAAGCTGGGAGTACACGATACCGTCGCCGTTGAAACGACGCTGCATGCTTGGCTGCCGCACGGTGGCAGCATCGACACATCGGGCCCGATCGATACGCGCCTCGACGGCGTGCTGTTCCTGCCGTCCGGCCGCGGCGAGCTCCAGGCAACTGCCCCGATTCGGACGCTGATCCATCTCAATCAGGTCGTGATCCCGCAGCTACACACTCCGCTCACTGCTGATATTCGGGTCGACGGCGCAGCGGAGCTGACGACGGATCTGCCTGGTCGCGGCATACAGGCGCGGGCTTCCTTCACCGCGGCGCTGCCACTGTCGCCGCTGGTGCGGCTGCTGCGTAGCGAGATCGAGCGCCAGGTTAACGTCGAGCACATTGAAATGTTGACGCCACATCTCGAAGGCACACACGAGGTGGCGCTGCCGCTGTACATCGTGGTGCGACGGGCAGTACAGGCCGAGCTGCTGGCGACTGCGCACCTGCGGATCGATCCGCGCAGCAAGCAACTGGTGCTGAGGTCGGTCCACGCCGAGGGGCTCAACGTTGCCGGCCGCGCCGCGGCATGGCTCTATATCAATCCCAGGCTATTGCGGAGCCTGCGCCATATCCGGCTCTTCGACCCAACCGGCGCCCTACCGCCGGAGGCGCGCATCGAAGCGCTCGGCTTCAAGGCAGCCAACCGTGACGAGCTGAGCGTCGAGGGTGTTCTGGCATGGCGAGTCCCCCATAGCATGTCCCGCAACGGTTGAGCCGACCGAAAGCACCACAAAGGCACAAAGGACACGAAGTATTAAAGGATTCTTCGTGTCCTTTGTGCCTTTGTGGTTAATCAGATCCTTAATCTTCGCGGTTCCTTCGCGGATCGTTTAGTCCTACAAGAACTCAACCAGCATCGGAACCAGCGCTTCGGGCGCCGTGAAGACGGCCGAGTGATCATGGCCGGCGAGCGTGCGGCGCTGCGCATTGGGCAGCACATCGGCGGCGGCCTGTGCCGCGTTGCGCAGGAACGGCTCGCTCAGCTCGCCGTCGATCACCAGCGTATCGGCCGTCGCAGTGGCCCAGCGATCGGCCGGCAAGGGCTTGCCCGCCTGTGTATCGCCCATGATCTGGCCGTCGTAGGTCAGCGTATGCGCCGTGGCCTCCATCGCCGCCCAGCTGGGATCCTGTTTCATGTAGCCAAGCATCTCCTCCGGCACGCCGATCGCTTTACCCATAAAAAGCTCGACCGCGTCGCCGCGGCGGCCCGCTGCTACCAGCTCGGCGACCCGCGCCGGATAATCCTCGGGCACCCGCGGCCGGCTGTCGTCGACGATAAACGGCGGCTCGAACAGCACAGCCTTGCTGATCTTAGCGGGAAGCCTGGAGGCTGCCTCGAGTGCCAGCGCAGCGCCGGAAGAGCTGCCGAAGATGTACACCGGCCCGCCGGCGGCGTCGATCAGGGCTTCGATATCCTCAACCTCGCGCTCCACGGCGTAGGGCTGCGTATCGCCGCTGTCGCCCCGCCCGCGGCGATCGTAGTTGATCACAGTAAAGTTCTGCGCCAGCAGCGCGGCCAGCTGAGGCGCATCCGCTCGCGTGGACAACGCCGGATCCACCACGATCAGCAGCGGCCCATTGCCCGATCGCTCATACGCGATCGTCGTGCCGTCTTTCGATTGTACAGTTTGCATGCCGGTGCTCCTGCTGTGTTGTTCCAGCTGCCCGGCCAGACGGTCGAAGCTCTGATTCCAGCCTTCTTCCATCCCGGCCAGCGCGCCTGCAACCTCCGGCGTCGACCGCAGCACGACAGCCTTGAGTGTAAGCGTCGTCGTGCCGTCCTGCTCGGAAAACGTAAGCGTATTGCGCGCTTCGAGCTGCATGTTGCCCTGCTGGTCTTCGAAAGCACCGCTGGTAAAGACCAGCCGCTCGGGCGCGACGATCTCCTCGAACACGCCGCTGGTCGGGTAGATCGCGCCGTCCGGTGCGCGCATCTGGATCAGGTAGGCGCCGCCGGGCCGCACGTCCATCTCGCAGAGCGGAACCGTGAACATTCCCGGCCCCCACCAGCGGGCAACCTGCCGCGGATCGGTCCATGCTTTGAACACCAATTCGCGTGGCGCATCAAACACGCGGGTGATGACGGATTCGTGCTGCGAAACGTATGTCGTAGGTTCAGTCGCTGTGCTCATCGGATTGCTCCTTTTGTAGGTGCTTGAGGTAATCGGCCAGGCCGTCGAAGCGCTGGCTCCAGAACTGCTCAAACGTCGAGACCCAGTCGTAGATCGGCTTGAGGTGCGTGCCGTCCAGCGCGTACAGCCGCTGTTGCCCCGCGCCGCGCACGCTTACCAGCCCGACCTGCCGCAACACGCTCAGGTGCTTGGAGGCCTGCGGCTGTCGCAGGTTGAGCGCGCCGGCGATATCGTTGACCGAGCGCTCGCCGCCGGCCAGCAGGTTGAGGATCTTGCGGCGCTGCGGCTCAGCGACCGCGTTGAATACATCCGAGGTTGTTGCCGAGCGTGCCATATGACTATTATATTCCTATATAGGAATATTTGTCAAGACTCGAAAGTAGCGCGAGCACACGCCGAACCGGAATGCACCACAAAGAACACAAAGGACACAAAGATTCCTTATTACTTTGTGTCCTTTGTGTTCTTTGTGGTGCATCTTTTCCGGCCTATGCCCAGGGCGTGTTATACCCCCGTAATGCATTGTTAGAACCTCGTAAGCCCCTTATTAGCACACGGAAATGCATGTTCTCTAGGCTGAGCCTATCACCACCACGGGTGACTCGCATTCCGGGAGGATCGCATGGGCTTTGGATTGAATGGCCGCATCACCAGCCTGCTGATCGCGGTATGTTTCGGCGTAGCACTGTTCGGAGGGAGTGGGTCGGTGCTGGCGGCGCCACGGAGCGCCGGCGCGGTGTACGCGCTGACCAATGCGCCCGGCGGCAACGCCGTGGCGATCTATGCGCGCTCGCGCGACGGCAGGTTGACCTCGCTCGGCAGCGTGCTGACGGGTGGGATGGGAACCGGCATGGGTCTCGGCTCGCAGGGAGCGCTGGTATTGAGCAAGAACGAGCGCTGGCTGTTTGCGGTCAATGCCGCGAGCAACGATATCTCAGTCTTTGAAGTTCGCCGCGATTGGCTGACGCTGGTCGATCGCAAGCCTTCGGGCGGCGAGCGGCCGATCAGCCTGACGGTACACGAGGACACGCTGTTCGTGCTCAACGCCGGTGGCACGGGCAACATCAGCGGCTTCGAAATCGACGACGACGGCGTGCTGCAGCCGCTGCCGGAATCGACCCGGCCGCTCAGCAGCGCGGCCGCCGACCCGGCACAGGTACAGTTCAACCAGGACGGCGATATGCTGGCCGTCACCGAGAAAGCCACTAACATCATCACGCTGTATCCGGTCGACGAGCACGGCGTGCCGGGCGGCCCGCTGGCACAGCCGTCGGCCGGCCAGACGCCGTTCGGCTTCGCGTGGGGGCCACGCAACCGGCTGATCATCTCGGAGGCCTTTGGCGGTGCTGCCGGAGCGGGCGCGGTGTCGTCGTACGCCGTTGCGGAAGATGGGAGCCTGCGCACGGTGAGCGGCTCGGCAGCGAACATGCAGAGCGCGCCGTGCTGGGTCGCCCTCGGCAAGCGCGGCCGCTACGCCTATATCGCCAATACCGGCAGCGGAACCGTCAGCGCCTATCGCGTCGAGCGCGGCGGCGAATTGATGTTGCTCAACGGGGACGGCGTCGCCGCTATGACTGGTGAGGGGAGCCGTCCGGCCGATCTCGCCGTCAGCCGGAACGGCCGTTTCCTGTACGTTCGCAACGGCGGGACGGGCACGATCGCCGCGTTCCAGATCCAGCGGGGCGGCGGGCTGATGTCGCTGGGCGAGGCAGGCTCGCTCGCGGCAGGCGCGGCCGGGCTGGCCGTGCGCTAAGCCGCGAACAATTCACCACAAAGGCACAAAGGACACAAAGATCCATTAATTCTTTGTGTCCTTTGTGCCTTTGTGGTGATTATCCGGCAGCTCGCCGGAAAGCATGGCCTCGACGATCTCGACAACTCCGTCGCCGTGTGCGCCGCGTGTCACCACGTCGACGCGCTGCTTTAGCGATGGCAGCGCGTTGGCTACTGCAACCGAGCAGCCACAAGCACTCAAGAAGGCGTGGTCGTTTTCGGCGTCGCCGATGCCTACCGCGCTGGCGGGAGCGAGGTCGAGGCGCGCAAGCGCGGCGGCCAGGCCGGATGCCTTATCCACACCCGCGGGCAGCAGCATCAGGTTGCCCTTGTTCAGGATCAGCTGCCACTCGATGCCCAGCTCGCGCAGCGCAGCGCGCACCGCGTCTGCGTTCGGCTCCAGCGTTGCGACGATCACGCGACCGGCCGCGAGTGGCGCGACATCGCGGGCACGCAGCGCGGCAATCAGCTCATCTGGCGGCGGCTCCGCCAGCGTCAGCTCCGTTTTGCTCGCCGGCTGATACAGCAATGCACCGTTTTCGGCGACCACCTCATCGAACAGATCGATATGCCCGAAAACACCAAGCAGATCGGGCAACCGCCGTCCGGTGATCATCACCAACCGCCGGCCGGAATCGCGTAGCCGTCCCAGCGCTTCGACAGCCCGCCCGTCGACGCTGCCGTCGTGCGCCAGCGTTCCGTCGTAGTCCGTGGCCAGCACCTGATACCGCATCTACGTCGCCCCTCTATTGCGGCTGAATGGTCCGCGAATTGACGCGAATAGAATCGTTGTTCGCGTCAATTCGCGACAATTCGCGGATCGTTCAAACGCTTGAACTCGTCCGCGATGCTCGCATTGTCGAAAACGAACTGCACCTGTGTCGCATCGCGGTTCGGTTTCGCGGCCAACCCGGCGACATATTCCGAGTCGTTCAATACCTGCACGGCAAACAGCGGAGCTGAGAGCAACCCGCGGCCGTACCACGGAAGCAACACGATCCTGGCCAGCAGCTCAAATACCAGGCCGCCCAGCAAGCCCGACACCAGCCCGGCAAACGCACCAACTAGCAGCGAGTTACTATTGTTGGGCTGTCCGTACTCGTCAAGCCGGAGCAACCAAGCTCCATAGGTTACGCCAATAAACGCGACGATGCCGAACAGCACGAAGCCGAGGCAAAACGAAGTTAGTGCTACGGTCGATATTGATCGGGTTGAGCGGGCGCAGCGCAGGCAGTGTGGCACCTGCCATGAATGCTTCACCTGCTCCTGCCGCGAGCGCTTGCCGACCGTCACCAGGCGATAGATCGATAGCGTCAACTCGGCTTCCTGCGGCGCGCCGCAGCATGCGCAGCGCTCTGGAAACAGCACGGCACCGCCGCCGACACGTGGGGTTGAGATGCTGATTTTTGTCGACATCGATGGATCACCGGCACGATAAGGGTTTCCGGCATCGTGCCATCAATAGTACGCTATCTCGACAAACAACGACCGTACGATTGATCATACTCGGTATACTGGCTGCATGCGAAAGTTGCTCGTTTTTCTATGTGCGCTGTGTTTCTTTTCGTCGGTCCACATTATTCTCGCGGACGGAACGTATTTTGAGCTGGGAACACCAGCTTCCAAAGACGGCAGCGCTGACGCGATCAACTTCAGCCAGGGCAGAGTGTGGACCGTCGATCGCCACGACAAGTACATCTGGCTGACGCAGGCTCGTTCGCTTGAACACCACTGGGCCTGGTCGAACGATTTCGGCGCCGGCTGGACACAAGGCAGCGAGGCATACCCGTATTTGACGCGCGCATCGGTCGCATATGACCCCAAGAACGACAAGCTGCACGCGATCTGGGCGCCGATCAACGCACCCGACGGCATCATCTATCGAAGATACGGTATCACCAGGGACGGATCGAATAATATCACCGCGATAACGCAAGAAGACGCTGCGAACATCAACCTGAAGCTTGATTTAAGCGAGACCAAAACACTGGCACAACCGGTTGCGCTATGGGTTGACGACGGCTCGAGCAACGGTATTCTGGTTGCGATCTGGGAAAAATACGGCGAAGCGCTGACTGAAGTACGGGCCTCGATGCGGCGCCTTTCGCTTACCGCGGACGACGGAATCGCGGCCAATTGGGTGGCCCTGGACGGCACTGCCGATGTGTTTGAGACCGAAGCGCCTGCCGTTGCCGCCGACGCCGTTTACGGCAGCACAATCGCCGGCGTAGCTGTTCCCGCGGCAACAGTACGTGGAGGATCAAGCAGCTACAAGGACGATTTGTACGTCTTTGTGGCACAGACTGTCGCGGCGGATACCCGCATTGTTGCGTACCGTGGGGCATGGAACGGGGCCGAAAAGGATTGGAGCGGCGGCTGGCAAGAGCCGATCATCGTCGGGCAAATTAACAGTTATGCGGGTGGATACAGCTTAAAGTATGAGCTGATCACCAAACCTGTGCTGGATCCGGTTAACGACCGGCTCTGGATCGGCTGGGCGCGCTGGAAGGACGACAACGCCGGTGATACCGTGAGCGTCGCCTATCTTGACGGCAACGATACGGCTTCCGAACCGATCGATGTGTACAGCGCCAACGGAGCGCATTCGTACGCGCCGACGCTGGACATCGCGTTTGATACGACGTTCGAGCAGCTCTACGTCGCCTATGTTCTGTCGACCACCAACGGCGACAACGGGAGCATCGAATACAAAACGTACGACGGCTCAGCCTTGAGCGGCGCAACACGATTTTATACGTCGCCGGGGGGCTCGGCAGGCGCCGACGGGGGCGCAGATATTCCGATCTTGTACCAATCGCGCAGCAGCAACAACCGGCTGCTGTTCGCTTTTCGCAAAAATGGGGCGCTTCCGCCGACCGAAACAAATCCACATACCGTTAATTGGGGCTATATCGCACTCGCAACGCCAACCCCAACGCCGACAAATACGCCAAGCCCCACGCCGGCACCGCCAAGCCCCACACCGGCGCCGCCAAGCCCCACGCCGGCACCGGCTTCAGCGAGCGCATCGGACGCGGCACAGGATTCGTCGACTGAACGAGGCTGGTTCGGAAGCTTTGTCGACGGTATCGGACGATTCTTCTCGGGCATCAGGGATTTCTTCAACTGAGCACTGACTTCGAACCGTTCCATTAGCGTCGAAGGAGCGTAGATCGTAATGGATCAGCGTGCTCGTTTGGCCTCCGCCTTGCGCAGAATCACCTGCGCACGCCGCTCTCCGACACCACCATCCTGCGGAAAGATCAGACCGAAGCTGAGGTTCAGAATCCGTCGCAACGTCGAGTCCATCGAGCGCGTCGCCGTTAAGGTGACGCCGGTGACGGTGCTGCTGCCCGGCGTACGGCCTTCGATATCTGCCCTGGTCCACCATGAACAACCGCGCACCACGTTCAGGATGGCACCTTCTTCCGCCTCAAGCCTAAGCTGTAGCTCCTCCGCCGACGGATAGCTTAACGTTGCCATTTCGGTCAATCCTCCGGCATTCGATGGCCGTCGATAGCGGCACACGGGCCGTAAACGTTTCACGAGGAGGTTTTTTCGTGGCCCAATTAGCGGCAATCTGATCTTTCAGCAAAAGGTGTAGCCGCCGCAGACATCTGCGACGGCCACGCACCAAGTATAACATACTACCGCACATTATGTAAGCAGTTGTTTCGCGTCCCGGCACCAGCCGTTGCTCGCCAGCCACCTGCTGCCAAGCGTGCCGTGACGCCGGGAGCCTACAGAAGAAACCAGAGGCGGTCGACCAGCATCGCCAGGAATAACAAGAACAGGTACAGCAGCGAGAAGCGATACAGTGCCCAGCGCGTCGCGGTCGTGTCCGTGCGTATCAGCCGCAGCACACAGCTCATAAAAATGCAGCCCAGCACAGCCGCCGCGCCCAGGTATAGCCAGCCCAGATGCTGAAGCGCTACCGGCACCAGCGAAAGCACAACCGTCGCGACCGTATAGATCAGGATCTGTCGCTTGGTCTCGTCATCACCCGCGACCACCGGCAGCATAGGGATGCCGGCATTGGCATAATCCCGCTTGCGGATCAGCGCCAATGCCCAGAAGTGCGGTGGTGTCCAGCAGAAGATGATGGCGAAGAGCACTAGCGCCGGCCAGCTCAGCCATCCCGACACCGCGGCCCAGCCGACCAGCGGAGGAATTGCTCCCGCGCCGCCGCCGATCACAATATTCTGTGATGTGTAGCGCTTGAGAGCCAGGGTATAGATCCCAGCGTAGTAGATATAGCCGGCCAGCGCCAGCAGCGCCGCGACCGGGTTGACGAACCGGGCCAACACCGCAAACCCGAGTATCCCGAGGCCAAAGCCGAGCACCAGCGCATGCCAGGCCGGAATACGGCGGCTCGGAATCGGACGGCGGCTGGTACGGCCCATTTTGATGTCGATATCACGATCGAAGTAGCAATTGAGTGCCTGCGCGCCCGCCGGCATCAGCCAGCCGCCCAGTAAGGTCCACAAGACCAGGCTCAACGCCGGCACGCCGGCCGGGGTGATGAACATCGACGCCAGCATCGTAAACAGCAAGAGCGAGAGTACGCCCGGCTTGGTCAGGCTGAGGTAGTCTTTGAGCAGCGATGGATGCGCGGCGACGACGGTCGCCTGCTTCGACGGCAGCGAAGTATAAAGCGGCGGGATACGCACGATCAACGTCGCCAGCCTGACTATCGCCGCCCATGCCAGCGCGCCCACAGCCAGATGTGCAAGGCGCGAATACGTTACCGGTACGTCATAGCCGTCGCGCGCCATGACCACCAGCGCCAGCCCGACCAGGTTCTGCGCGACGATTAAGCCGATCGCCCAACCGGCCGCCTGCCGGAACACAGGCTCGCCGCGCGTTCTCCAGGCGTGTACCGCAAACGTCACAACCAGCAGCGTAGCGGCTGCCGCGGCCCCACGATGCAGCACCGCGGCCATGGAAGCGCTTTCCCATGCCGCGCAGAACGGAAGAACCGTGCAGCGCCACAGGCCGCCGCTCTGGGTTACCGCCACGCCCAGCACCAGCGCCAAATACACTGCCCCGCCGCTCGCCAGCGCCATGGCCCGCTCGCGTTTCCAGCGGGCGTTGGTCTGCCCGCCAAGCCGCTGCACATTGTGTGGAACGCGCAGCCACGTCAGCCGGCCCACCGCTGCTCCCAGCACGGCGAGCGCGGAGACACTGAGTACTTTGCCGGGCTCCAGGGGACCGCCGACGCCGGCGAGAACTGTGATGTAGGCGACGGCGGCCAGCACAATGATGCATCTGCGCCGCCATACGCCTGGCTGTATCGTCGCCGCTCTCTGGTGCATACGGTGCTCCTGAAGGAGTTGCCGAATCATTTTACACGAAACCGGGCGGGGGCAAGTCCCGTCACTACCTAGTTATTCAAGCTAGCGGCGGGACTTGCCCCCGCCCGGTTTCGTAGCATAGCACTGACTTGTTCCATCAGCGTCGCCTCATCTACCTCGCCGAGCTTGATATGAACCATTCTCCCGTCCCGGTCGATCAGCACTGTCGTCGGCATGAGGCGCGCCGGATATTTTTCGCTGACTGTGCCGTCAGGGTCGAGCAGCACCGGATACGAAATACCCTGCTCGCGGGTAAATTGCCCGACTTTGGCCATATCGTCCTGAAACGTTGTGTTCACGCCCAGCACGACCAGGCCATCGTCCTGGTAGGCTTCGGCAACCCGAACCAGGCGGGGGATCTCGCGCACACAGGGTGGGCACCAGGTTGCCCAGAAATTTAGCAGCACAACCTTGCCCCGAAAATCGGACAGGCGCACCTGCCGGCCATCCAGCGTCTGCGCCGTAAAATCGGGCGCGCCGTCTGACGTAGCCGCTGCCGCGCCGGCGCCGGTCGCTGTTACCGTGCGGCCGGGCACCGCCACACCTCGCAGCAGCGGTACCGCGAGCGCGAGCGCGAGCAGCACCAGCAGCGCCGCGATCGTCTCGCGATCACGTCGCTGTTCCGCCCGCGGGTCCAGCTGCCGCGGCACAGTCCGCGCCGTACGAAGCGCCTGGAAGGCGCTGTGTATTTCGCTGCGCCGCTGCGCCGCGAGCAGATGAAACTCGTCTGCCGCGCCTGCCAACCGCTCGGGTGCATATTCGGCCAGCCTGGAGGCGTATGCTGCCTCGAGCTCGGCGTCGCTTGCGCCCGCGTCGATGCACAGGATGTCATATGCGGACGCCGTCAAGGTAGTTCCCCGTTCGATATGCTCTGCGCGAGCGAAGGCGCGGGTTGCGCCGGCTGCGAAGCAGGCTGCTGTTGCGGCCATCGTCGCGGTGCAAACACAGCCGGACTATCGGGCCGCGCTTCCCGCCAGCGTCGGAGCAGCGCCAGCATGCCGCCGAAAACGGCGACGATGATGCCTGCCCATACCAGCCGGATCCCCGGCTCGTAGCTGACCTCGACAAATGCGCGTGCCTTCAGCGCCTCAGGGTCGACCTTGCTCAGATCCACGCCGGTGATCTGCACGACAGCCAGCTGATTGGCGACGTCGATCTGCGCCAGCGTTGCCGTCGCGCCACCGGGCAAAGCGATCGGCTCGCTCGCCGACGGCGCACCCGATTCGACGCGCATGGCCGGCTTGATCGTCGTTGTGCTGCCGTCCGGCGCCGTGACCTCGATCAGCGCCTCGGCGACGATCGGCCCTTCGCCGCGCATCATCGCGGCGCGATTCTTGAGCTCGAACTGCTGAAAACGGAACGTATAGCCGGCTATCTGCTGCGGGCGCTGCCTGTCCATCAGCAGCACGCCCGGCTCGAGCTGCTGCGGCGGCAAAAATTGCGATGGTGCGAGGTATAGGTCGCTCCACCAGCCCGATTCGATCGCCGGATGGGTAATCAGCTGGCCACTCTTACGGGCGATGTAATACGGGGTGTAGGCCAGCCAGGTCCGCCCGCTGCGCAGATCGCTAACCTCGATCTCGAGCGCATCGCGTTGCAGCGGGTCGTCGGGCGTGACCGCCATTCCGCGGAACGTGAAGTTGCGTCCGAAGACGCTCTGCGGTGTATCCTGCACCAGCTGCAGCGCCGACGTCTGTTTATACAGGCTGGTGCCGACGATACCGACGAACAGCAGCCCAACCCCGACATGGCAAAGATAGCCGCCCAGCTTCAGCGGGCCTGCTCTCCAGATACGCGTGATGACCACCGCATTCGCTGCGCCGGCAAAAACAGCAGCGGCTACAAACACCAGCGCCAGGGGGTAGACTACGCCGAGCGCCAGACACGCCGCGACGATCACCAGCGTGAGCAACAGCGGCCAGCGCAGCGCCCGCACCAGGCTGCCGAGCTTCGAGCTTTGCCACCCCAGCAGCGGGCCGATCGCCATAGTCACCAGCAGCAACAGGCCAAACGGCGCGACGGTCGGGCCGTACCAGCCCAGATCGACCGACATCTGGCGCGCAAACAACGGCAGCAACGAGATCACGGGCATCGAGGTGCCGATGCCGACGATCAGCGCGATCGTCACAAAGAGTGCGCTACACAACAACAGGCCGAACTCGCGTGACAGCACACGCCGGTACAGCACGCGCCGCCCGATACTGCGCCAGCGCCACGCGAGCAAGCCAAGGCCCAGCCCGGCAAACAGCGCGATAAACACGACCAGATAGCCCATCAGGCCGAGCTCGACAAAGCTGTGCACCGAGAAGTTGCCCAGGATGCCGCTACGGGTCAGAAACGTCGAATAGATCACGCTGAGGTAGCCCACGATCGCCAGAGCAAGGTTGCTGCGCCTGAAGCTGCCGCGCGAGCCCTGCATAACCGCTCCGTGCAGCAGCGCGCTCGCGAACAGCCACGGCACCAGCGACGAGTTTTCCACCGGATCCCAGCCCCAGAAGCCGCCCCAGCCCAGCGATTCGTAGGCCCAGAACCCGCCGAGCGCCAGTCCCGTCCCCAGGCATGCCCACGCCAGCAGCGTCCATGGGCGGCTCAAGCGCACCCAGCCGTCGTAGTCTTTCGTGCATAGGGCCGCGACGGCAAACGCGAACGGCGCGGCCATGGTGGTAAATCCGGTGAACAGGATCGGTGGATGGATCGCCATCCAATAGTTTTGCAGCAGCGGGTTCAGCCCGTTACCGTCGGCAGGCGTTTCGGGCAACATGGTAAACGGACCCGCCGCCCAGGTGATCGCCGTGATACACAGCGTCACGAGCAGATAGGGCGCCAGCACAAACGGCTCCCACGCCGAGCGCCGCAGCCCCCAGATCAGCACCAACCCGAACAGGACGCTCCAGGTCGCCCAAAGCAGGAAGCTGCCCGCCTGCCCACCCCAGAACGTCGACAGCAGCAGCAGCGTAGGCAGCGAGCGATCCGAAAAGTTGGTGACATAGGCATACTGGAACTGGTGCGTGAGGATGTTGTAGGCCTGAAAGGCGCTGGCCAGACACACACCGGCCGCCAGCCCGATGCTGAGCGAACGCGCAAGCGACTGAAGGCCGCTCCATCCGCAGGCCCAGCATAGATACGCCTGCAACGCGCCGATGCCGCTGAGGAGAGCAAGGGCTAACGCTATGTTTCCGAGGTTCATGTATGGCCTAGCGATTTTGCTGCGGCGGCGCGTCGAAGCCGTCCGCGCCGATGCCGACGTTGTCCCCATACACCGGCAGCCACGACCGTGTGAGGTAGTCCGCCTGCGTCGCGGCGAGCAGCAGCGCCAGCCACAGAAAAGCAGCCCCGGCAAACACGCGCGTCATGCGGCTGCTGTAGCGCACATGCATAAAAAACAGGATGATCAGGACCGCCTTGGTAATGGCGATAGTCATGGCGAAGACGAAGTTCAGCGGCCCGAGGTCGACGAACGCCGCCGCGACCGTCAGCACAAACAGCGCGAACAGTATGCCGAACACGATCAGGTACGTCCTGATCGGAACCACGTAATGCAGCATCGGATCGTCGTGTACGCCGCGATTGGAGGGTGGCGGCTGCTCGTGTACTGCCATAAACTGCCTCGCTACCGGCTTGCGGCGATCACAGGCTAATTCCGCCGATCAAGTACAACAACGGATACAAAAAGACCCACACGATATCGACAAAATGCCAGTACAGGCCGCTCATCTCGACCGGCGTGTAGTAGTGCTCCGTGAACCGCCGGCGTACGGCAAGAAATATCAGCACCGCCAGGATCCCGAAGCCGATGATCATATGCAGCGCGTGCAGGCCGGTCATCACAAAATACAGGCTGAAGAACAGTGCCGCCGGCCCGACGTTTGCGCCTTCCCATACAAACGGCAAGCCGAACAGCGGCATATGGCCTTCGTGGAACTTCTCGTAGTACTCGAAGCTCTTGATCGCCAGAAACGTCAGACCTAAACCTAACGTTATCAGCAGATACATGATCAACGGCCGGCGCTTGCCGGTCTGCCCGGCCCACACCGCCAGCGCCATCGTCAGGCTGCTGGTGAGCAACACGATCGTGTTGAGCGCGCCTAAGCGCCAATCCAGCTCGCGGCTGGCCTCCGCGAACGCCTCGCCATAGGCTGTGCGGTACACCGTATAGGCCAGGATCGCGCCGCCGAAGAACATGATCTCGGTCATCAAAAAGGCCCACATACCCAGCCGGGCGGCTTCGAACTGCTGCGCGGGATCGTCGAAATGGTGCGCCAGATGGGCCGGGCCGTGTGCGGCGGCGGCGCTGGAATGCCCGTCGTCCGCTGCCTGCGGCGCCCGATCGGGGACGCCCGCCGGGCCGGGCAAAGGGTAAGTCTCAGCCACGGACGACCCCCTGCGGATAATATTCGTGTGGATCCTGGGGCGAGTATGCGTATGGCCCCTGGGTCACCACCGGCGTTTCGGCGAAGTTATGTGGGCTGGGCGGCGATGAAGTTTGCCATTCGAGGCCGGTTGCTTCCCATGGATTGGGCTCGGCCTTGGGACCATAACGCAGCGACCAGATCAGATACACCATCGGCAGCAGATAGCCGAACGCAAGTACCGAAGCGCCGGCCGTCGACATCACGTTCAATACCTGATACTCGGGCGGGTACGCATAATAGCGACGCGGCATGCCGATATAGCCGACGATGAACTGCGGAAAGAACGTCAGGTTGAAGCCGATAAAGATCGTGAATGCCGCGAACTTGGCCAGCCCCTCCGGATACATGCGGCCGGTCATCTTGGGCCACCAGTAATGGATGCCGGCCAGATACGCCATCACCTGCCCGCCGACCATGATGTAGTGGAAGTGGGCGACGACGAAATACGTGTCGTGTACATGCACGTCCAGCGGCAGCGCGGCGACGAACAGGCCGGTCAGCCCGCCGATCACGAACAGGCCCATGAACCACAGGGCGTACCATAGCGGCGTGCGATACGAGATCGAGGCCTGGTACAGCGTCGCCGTCCAGTTGAAGGTCTTGATCGCCGACGGGATCGCCACCAGATAGGTGATCGCCGAGAAGGCCATCGAAGCATAGATCGATTGGCCGCTGACAAACAGGTGGTGGCCCCAGGCCGGGAAGCCGATCGTGGCGATCGCAAAGCTGGAGAAAGCGATAAAACGGTAGCCGAAGATCCGGCGCCGGGCAAAACACGGGATCACCTCGCTGATGATGCCCATGCCCGGCAGGATCATGATATACACAGCCGGATGCGAGTAGAACCAGAACAGGTGCTGAAATAATACCGGATCTCCGCCCAGCGCCGGATCAAAGATGCCGATGCGGAACACGCGCTCCAGAGCCAGCAGCACAATGGTCACCGCGATCACCGGCGTGCCCAACAGCATGATCAAGCTGGTCGCGTAGTTGGCCCAGATGAACAGCGGCAGGCGGAACCAGGTTAACCCCGGTGCGCGCATGGTATGGATCGTAACGATGAAGTTGAGTCCGGTCAGGATCGACGAGAAGCCGGTAACAAAGACGCCCAGGCCGGCGAGCATGACCTGGCTGTGGGCGTAGCTGGTGCTGTAGGGTGGGTAAAAAGTCCAGCCGGTATCAACGCCGCCGGACACCGCCGACGCGACGATCAACAGGCCGCCGAGCATAAATAGATACCAGCTCAACAGGTTCAGCCTGGGGAAGGCCAGATCGCGCGCGCCGATCATCAGCGGTACCAGAAAATTGCCCAGCACGGCCGGTACGGCCGGGATCAAAAACAAGAAGACCATGAACACGCCGTGCATGGTAAACATCTTGTTGTATGTTTCCGCTGCGAACAGATCGCCCGGCGGAGTCATCAGCTCCAGGCGCACCAGGGTGGCGAAGAACCCACCGATGAAAAAGAAAAACGTGACCGAGATCAGGTACAGAATCGCGATCCGCTTATGGTCGACCGTCAACAGCCACGATCGCCAGGAATAGTCGGTGTTGATGTAGTCCGGTTGCACGCGCGCGGGCACCGTAATCGCGGCCATGTCTCCTCCAATCTATTCAGGCTCCGTCGTAGCTTCCGGTTCGGCGTCCTCTTCCGTGCCGCCGAGCGAGCGCAGGTATTCGATGATCCGCAAGATATCTTCTTCGCTGGCCTGGCCCTGGTACGAAGGCATGAGCGGCTGGTAGCCCTCGACAACTTTTGCGCCGGGGTTGAGGATCAACTCGCGGATATAGGTTTCGTCGACGATCGCCGTCTGGCCGCCCTGTAACACTACCGGATGGCCGAAGATCCCCTCCAGCGCCGGGCCGGTCCCATCGCCTCCGCTGCGGTGACAGCCCGCGCAGCCGAGCTGCTGCACCAGCTGCGCGCCCGCGGCAGCCGGCGTCCCATCGCCCTGCTCGATCTCCGAGCGCTGCCCGCCGAGCCACGCCTCGTACTGCGCCGGCTCCATCACGACCACCTGCCCGATCATCCCCGAGTGCAGCGTGCCGCAATACTCGGCGCAGAACAGATGGTACTCGCCCGTCCTGGTCGCCTCGAACCACATACTGCTGTACTGCCCGGGCACGACGTCGCGTTTGATCCGAAACGCCGGGATATAAAAGCTGTGGATCACGTCAAGCGAGATCATCGTCAACCTGATCGGGCGGCCGATCGGAATATGCAGCTGGTTGATCTCGGCTTGCCCGCTCGGATGCTGCACTTTCCACATCCATTGCTTGCCCGTGACCGTCAGCTCAAGCGCGGCGGCCGGCGCACGGTTCATATTGAAGAAAATACTTGCCGCCCATACAAACACCGCCAGGGCCAGGATGGTCGGCACGGTCAACAAAACGAGCTCGAGCTTCAGGTTGTGGGATACAGGCCGCGAGCGGTCCGCGCGCGAGCCGCGCCGGTATTTGACGCCGAAATACACCAGCAAGCCCACGACCAGCGTACCGAAAACGGCGGAAAGCCCGAGCAGGACAAAATACACCGTATCCACTTGCGGCGCGATGGTGGACGCTTGATCAGGAAACAGCGGGAAGTTCCACATACACCCTCACGAGCGTGCTTGCGGCTCCGGACCCCGAACCGCACCCTTGACGCGCCGCTCACGGCGCAGCATCACTGCCAGAAAGGCCACAACCATCAGCAACGTAGCAAGCATAAGCAGCCGTATCACATTCATGATCGCGAGCTCATAGGTTCCCGTCGTTGGATCGTAGCGAAAGCAGCGCAGCAAGACGGCATCGATCGGCGTGCCGATCTTGTTGGCCGATGCTTGCACCAGACTGAGCCGCAGATCGCGGGCCTCATATTGCAGCCCGTACAGATATCCGGCGATCTTTCCGGCCGGCGTCAGAACCAGCAGCCCGCTGGGATGAGCATATTGTTTTTGCACCGGATCATAGGCATAGCGGAAGCCGACCGCCTGCGCCAACGACACGATCTGCGCTTGCTTGCCGGTAAGAAAATGCCAGCCCTCGGCGGCACCGGAACGTCCATAGCGCTCGAGATAGCCCTGCTTCTTAGCGGCGGCGATCGCGGGCTGTTCGCGCGGGTCGATGCTGACGGTGACGATTTCGAATTGCCGGCCGATGTTGAGCGGGACGCTCCGAAGCTTGTCGACCAGATCGTTGAGCAGCACGCCGCACAAATTCGGGCATTCATAGTAGGCCAGCGCCAGGATCACCGGTTTGCTGCCCAGGTAATCGCCGAGCCGCACCGCGCTCCCCGTTTCATCGCGAAACTCGAGCTCCGCCGGCACCTGCGCGTTCAGCTTCTGGTCGAAGCCGGCCGCCTCCAGCAGCTCGTCCGGCCTGCCAGGCAGGGCAGTAGGCCCTTCGCCTTTAGGCGATGTAGGTAGTTCGGGGGCCGCGGGGCCGGCCCGCACCGGCGCCGCGGCAGCCAGCAGCAGGGCCAGCACGAGCAGGCGCCAGACAACATGTGTGCGAGCCGCACGCCCCGCCTGCGAGCCACACGCCGCGCAGCATGGGTTGTGGCGGGCGATCATGGCGCCGGCTCCGCCGTGGCTTCGGCCGGCTGCCCGCCCTCGCTCTCGAGCTGATGAGCCTCGTCGAGCCCCGGTTGCTCGCCCTGTGTTTCGCCCTGATACACCGGCAGACCCTGTTCGGCCAGCAGCTCCATTGCCCGGTCGATCGGAATGTGAACCGTATCGGTGTCCGGATCGACCCAGCCGTAGGTCGTAAGCAGCTCCGCCTGGGGTCCCACGACCTCGCGCCGCTGCTGCTGCGGGACGACCAGCAGGCGTGGCTCCGGCGGCGGCTGCGGGGTGGTAGCCAGGGGCGGCGGCGGCACGTCCGCCGCCGTCTGGCGAGCAGCGAAGTAGTTGAACAGGCCCCACACCACCAGATACGTCACCACGAGCGCCACCACAACGCCGAGCCCAACCATCGCGATGCCCATTGGGCTCGCGTCGCGATGTTCGTGGTCGACCGTATCGTGCGCCTCGACGGCCGGTACGGCTGATTGTTGCTCGCTGTCTTGCATAGCTTGTCCGGTCGAACGCTTGCCTGCTCAATTAATGGTGCACTGCTGCGCGCAACCTTGGATCGTGTAGCGGCACGATCGGCCGCGATTTGAGCTGCCAGACAAAGGCGGCCAGCCACAGGCCGCCAATGCCGATGGCCGCTGCGAGATCGAGCCAATGAACCGACAAACCCGTCTCGCTAAAAGCCGGCACGATCAGCCAGAATACCTCGACCAGGTGCATCACGATGATCAGCGCCGCCACCCGCCCGAGCACGACGATACGCCGTTTGTTCTGCCGCGAGAGCAACAACAAGAACGGTAGGATGAACTGGAACCCTATCAACGCC
Organism: uncultured bacterium; assembly: GCA_963827625.1. Taxonomy (GTDB): domain Bacteria; phylum Chloroflexota; class Chloroflexia; order Chloroflexales; family Kallotenuaceae; genus CAWHBS01. The sequence goes on from CAWHBS010000001.1 coordinate 244,722, forward strand.
ATGGCGATCCACTGCCAGCCACCGGTCTGCCGTCGCAGAAACCAGGGCACCTCCTCCGGCAGATCGGCGGCCCAGGCGATCAGGTACTGCGAGAAAATTACGTACGCCCACAGCATCGTGAAAGCCAACAGCAGGTTACCCAGATCGTTAATGCGCTGTGGCGTCGCCACATCCGCCAGCGGCTCCCGTGCGCCAAGAGAGCCCAGCAGCACGATCATGAACGCGAAGGCAGACAGCGCCTGGCCGATCACGAAGATGATGCCGTACATCGTTGAAAACCAGTGTGGCTCGAGCGACATGCCCCAGTCGATCGCGGCGAACGTCATCGTCACGAAGTACAGCAGCAGGCCGATCCGGCTGAGCATCTTCATGCGGTTATCCAGCGCCGGATCGGCGCTACGGTCTTGCTGGGCCGACCAGCGGCTGAAAATGTACGTCACACCGATCCAGACCGCGAAGTAGAGCACCGTTCGCAGCAGGAAGAACGGCACGTTGAGGTAGGCGCTTTTTTGCTGCAGGATCTCGTCGTGGGCGACCACCTCGGGACGCGCCCATTCGTAGAGCCGGCTGGGACCAAATATCAGATCCAGCCCCACCGGCACGAACAGCAGCAATAGCAGCGGCAAGGTGCGGGCGCCTGCTTCGAGCAAGCGACTGATCAGCAGGCCCCAACCGCCGCCCGAGATATACTGCAGCAGCATGATCGATAAGCATCCCAGTGCCAGCCCGGCCCAGAAAATATAGGCAAACAGGTACGACTGCGCGGCCTGTGCCGGGCTGAGGAAAACGCCGAGCAGGCAGAGCACGATGCCCAGCGCGCCCGCGATCAGGGCAACGCGCTGGATTCGATCGAGCTGCGGCCGCAACACATCGCCGTCGTTCATGGGCGCGTTTCCTCAAGTTCCTCGCGTTGCTCGTCAGGAACATCGTCGAGGGTGGCGTTCTGGCTGAGCTGCAAGGCACGGATATAGGCAACGATCGCCCAGCGGTCGGCAGGTTGGATACGATAATCGTAGCGATACATGCGGCCGAAACCGTTGCTGATCACGTCGAAGAAGTAGCCCACCGGTGCGTCGCGCAGCCGGTCGTCATGAAACGTCGGCGGCGCAGGGAACCCGCGCTGCACCACCGTGCCGTCGCCGTTGCCGGCCAGGCCGTGGCAGGGAGCACAAAACACATTGTAGCGCCCCTGCCCTCGCTCCAGCAGCTCGGGCGTGGTCTCCATCGGCATCGCGTCGACCGGCTGGTCGCCGTCTTTGCCGGTATAAAACACATCGTCGTTGCGGAGCTGGCCGCGGGCAACCGTGTTGGGCACCGGCTCGCGGGCCGAGCTGCCGTCGGCGAAGAACTGGCTCTGCTCCAGCGGGTCATAGCGAAACTGGTCACGCATGTTCATGCCGCACCCGACGACCGACAGCAGGCACACGATCCACGCCGCTCCCAGGAGTCGCCCCCTCACCCCCCAACCCCCTCTCCCTGCCGCGGGAGAGGAGGAGTAGTGCCGGGAGGCAGCGGCTCGCCTCTCCTGCGCGGAAGAGCAGCACTGGGAGCCTTCGGCTCCCCTCTCCCCCACGTGGGAGAGGGGCTGGGGGTGAGGGGGCAACCTCATACTCATGGCACAACCTCGGCTACCTGGTTCGGCGCCAGGCTCTCCAGGAAGCGCCGCGTTTCGACACGGTCGAACGCGGGATCGGTCGCCTCGATGCACAGGAAAAAATGCGTTCGCGACGCCAGCTCGAAACTTGGGATGTTGAACAGCGGGTGATAAGGCTGGGGCAAGCCGTTGAGCGCCAGCATTCCGATCACCGCCCCCAGCGCGCCGAACAAAATCGTCAGCTCAAAGGTAACCGGAATGAACATCGGCCAGCTGTGGACCGGCCGGCCGCCGATATTGAGCGGATAGGCGATCGTCGCGGAATACCACTGCATGCCATAGCCGACGATCAGGCCGGCGATAGCGCCCAGCAGCACGATCCACGGCAGGCGCACGCCGCGATGCCCCAGCGCCGTGTCGAGCCCATGTACCGGAAACGGTGTGTAGGCGTCCATGCGCCGGTACCCGGCAGCATAGGCACGTTCTGCCGCCGCGATCACCTTATCCTGGTGGTCGAACTCGGCGGCGATTCCGTACAGCTCAGGCTTCTGCTTCGCCATATCCGCTCCTCAGCGCCCCAGTTCACTCAGGCGAACATACACCTATGACTATTCGCGGGCTCAAGCCCGCTGCAAAGCGCTGCGCGCCGGCGCCACACATACGCTTAGCGTACTAGCTTGCAGGTTCCGGCCGGTCAGGCAGAGCCGTAGGGCCTTCGGGCGCCGGTGAATGCCCGTCGTCGCGCTCATCGGTTTCCGCCACCAGCTCACGCATCTCGAAGATCGAGATCACCGGCAGCACGCGAACGAACAGGAACGTCAACGTTATGAATAACCCGATCGAGCCGATAAACATCGACCAGTCCCAGACCGTCGGCGAGTACAGCGCCCACGACGACGGCAGGAAATCGCGGCTGAGGCTGGTGATGATGATCACAAAGCGCTCCAGCCACATGCCGACGTTTACGAACATGGCGATGATCCACAACGCAATCGTGTTGGTGCGAATGCGCCGGAACCACAAGAACTGCGGCGCGATGCCGTTACACACGATCAGGGCCCAGTAGAATGCTCCGTATGGGCCGTTGATGCGGTTGTACATCATGAACTGCTCGAACTCGTTGGCGCTGTACCAGGCCATGAATAGCTCGACCATGTAGCTGTAGAAGACGATCAGGCCCGTCGCCAGCATCACCCACGCCATATTCTCGATGTGGCGCATGGTGATGAAGTCTTTGAGATTGTAGAACCTGCGCAGCGGAATGCAGATGGTCAACACCATCGCGAAGCCCGCGAAGATCGCGCCGGCCACGAAATACGGAGGGAAGAAGGTAGCATGCCAGCCCGGAATAACCGACACCGCGAAGTCGAAGCTCACGATCGTGTGCACCGACAACACCAGCGGCGTCGACATCGCCGCCAGCAGCAGATACGCCGTGGTGTAGCGCTGCCAGTGCCTGGCCGAGCCGCGCCAACCCATCGACAGCAGGCCGTATGTGATCTTGGCCGCGCGGTTGCGCGCACGGTCGCGTAATGTCGCGAAATCGGGGATCAGCCCGACAAACCAGAACATCAGCGACACGGTGGCGTAGGTCGTAATCGCAAAAACGTCCCATAACAGCGGACTGCGCCACTGCGGCCACAGGTCCAGCGTGTTGGGGTACGGAAACAGCCAGTAGTCAAGCCAGGGTCGCCCGGTGTGCAGCAGCGGATAGATGCCGGCGCAGGCGACCGCGAACAGCGTCATCGCCTCGGCAAAGCGGTTGATCGAGGTGCGCCAATCCTGGCGCAGCAGCAGCAAGATCGCCGAGATCAGCGTCCCGGCGTGCCCGATACCGATCCACCAGACGAAGTTGAGGATATCGAAGGCCCAGCCGACCGGAATATTGTTGCCCCAGATACCCGGGCCACGCAGCAGCAGCCAGGTTATCGACAGCAGCAACAGCTGCAACAGTGCAAAGCCGATCGCGAAGCCGAGGAACCAGGCGAGCGGTGTTCGTCGCGTCAGCACGATCGAGCTGATCTGGTCGGTCACCGAGGCATAGGTATGTCCCGGCGCGATCACCGGTACGCCGGTGCCGGCACCCTCGGGTCGCTCGGTCGATTCGGTTGCCATCGCGCTACTCCGTTTCGCTCGGGCTTATGCAGGTGGTTCCGTGCTCGGCAGCTCCGGGTTTGGATTGCGCAGCCGCGCCAGATACGTGGTCCGCGGCTGGGTGCCCAGCTCGGCCAGCAAACTGTAGTGCATCGGCTGCTCTTTGAGCCTGCGAACCTGGCTTTGCGTATCGTTGATATTGCCGAACGTGATCGCCTGGGTCGGGCACGCCGCCTGGCAGGCGGTCTTGACCTCACCATCCCGAATCTCACGGCCCTCCTTTTTGGCGTCGATGCGCGCGGCGTTGATGCGCTGGACACAATAGGTGCATTTTTCCATCACGCCCCGTTCGCGCACGGTCACGTCCGGATTGGACAGCAGCTGCAACACGGGCGGGTCGCCTTCTTTGCGGCCGTACTGCAGATAGTTGAAGCGCCGCACCTTGTAAGGGCAGTTGTTCGAGCAATAGCGCGTGCCGATGCAGCGATTGTAGGACATTTCGTTCAGACCTTCGACGCTATGGGTCGTCGCTGCGACCGGGCAGACCGGCTCACACGGCGCTTTTTCGCAATGCATGCACGTCACCGGCTGGAACAGTGTCTCCGGCTCGTCGATGCTGCCTTCGTAATACCGGTCGACGCGCAGCCAGTGCATCTCGCGGCTGTTCATCACCTCGGATTTCCCGACCACCGGGATATTGTTCTCGGCCTGGCAGGCGATCGTGCAGCGGTTACAGCCGATACACGAGTTGAGATCGATCGTCATGCCCCATTGGTCGCCCTGGCTATAGTCGAACCCTGGATATAGCGAGGGCGGCCTTTCCACCACGTGGCGCTGCGCGGCAGCGTCCTCCTCACCCTCGGCTCCCTCGCCTTCCGCCAGATGCATGACATCAAATTCGCGCACCCAGTTCGGATTTTGAATGTATTCGTCGAGGCTGGCAACGCGCACCAGATGCCGGTTTTCCATCGAGTGATGCGTTTGCACCGTCGCCAGCGGGTACTGCTGGCCGAGCGGGCTGATTTCGAGGCCGGCGCCGAACCAGGGCGCGTCCGACGTGCGCAGCGTATAGGCGTCGAAGCCCACGCCGCTACCGACAACGCCGGCGCGCGTCCGCCCGTAGCCGAGATTGATGGTGACCGAGTTGTCGGCATGACCCGGCGTGATCCAGACCGGCGCGTGCAGCGTCTGACCGCGATAGCTCAGCTCGATCAGCTGCCCGTTGGATTTGCTGAGCGCTTCGAGGTCGGCATCGGTAAGATTTTCGGGATTGGCAACCTGCAGTCCCAGGTGCTCGATGGCGGTGCGCGGGCTGAGCAGCGCCGCGTTGTCCCAGGTAAGCAGCGTCAACGGATTGGGCAGCTCCTGGAGCCACGCATTGTTGGCATAGCGCCCATCCCACAGCGACGGGTCGGGCCTGAAGATCAGCTCGAGGCCGCCCTCGCCCTGCGCGGCCGCCGCCTGGGCAAAGCCGGTCCGAAGCGCGACGCTCGCCGCCGGCAGCGCCGTATCCGCGACCACGCCGTCGTGCAGCGCCTCCCTCCAGGCATCTTCGTCCTCGAGACCCTGGCCGCGCCAGTATTCGCGCACAATATCGTAGCCGGAGCTGCCGCCCTGTCCGAGCATCGCGGCGACGAGCTCGTGCATCGAGACGTTGTCGTACAGCGGCTCGATCAGCGGCTGGATGATCGCTGCCGTGCCGTCAAACGTGCGCGCATCGCTCCATGCTTCCAGATCATGCGTGGCGGGGATATGCCAGTGGCACTCGTTGGACGTTTCATCTTCGTACAGGCTGAAGTGAACTCGCAGATCGACGGTACGCAGCGCCTCGAGGAAGTTGAGGTCGACCGGCGCGTTGTAGACGGGATTGCCGCCCAGCATGATCAAGGTGCCTACCTGGCCGGCCGCCATATCCGTGACGAGCTCACGCAGCGACTGCATCTGGTCGACCGGCTGCGCCTCTACCGGCTCGGTATAGACTACCGTGGTTCCGACGTTGCCCAGCGCCCCGTTGATCGCATGGACCAGCGCGTGAACGACCGGCGGCTGCCAGTCGCCGGCCAGCACAATGCTGCGACCGGCCGACTGCTGCAGGTCGCTCACCAGCGCCGCGATCCACCCGGCCGGCACACCTTCGGGCGCCGCGGCGCCGCCTTCGATACCCAGCTCCTGTGCAACAGCGCGCGCAAAGCCCTCGATCTGGCCGGCCTGCAAGCGCAAGCGGTGGTCGGCCATCGCGCCGGTGATGGTCGGCGTGCTTTCCACGACGTACAGGCGATTCATTTCCTGGCGCCCGTCCGACACGCGCCGGCCGTCGACGAACTCACGCGCATAGCGCAGGCTGGCAGGGTCGTACAGCATGAAATCGGCGTCGAGCGCCAGGATACGGTCGGCCTGGTCGAAGCGATACGTCGTATTGATAACCTGGCCGAACGCCAGCTGCGCTCCCGCCCGCACATTGTCACGAGTGAGCGGCTCGTACTGGTGCCAGCGTGCCTGGGGGAACTGCTCGAGCAGCGTTTGCAGCTGATCGGCGAGTGTCGGCGAGGTGATCGTTTCGGTTAGCACGCGTAAACCGGAGCCTCCGCTGCCGCGCAGCGTGTCCATGCGCCCGCTCAGCGCCGTGACAAACGCCTGCCAGCTGCTGATGCGCCCGATGTTGGTTACCGCCTGCGACCGGTCGGGGTCGTACAGCGTCAACACCGCCGCCTGGTCGAACACATCGGTAGCGCCCAGGCTGGCCGGGTGCAGCGGATTGCCCTCGACCTTGGTCGGCCGGCCCATATGGCTCTCGACCAGCACGCCGGTCGCCGTGCCGCCGCGCACCAGGGCCGTGGCGAAAAACAGCGGCCTGCCGGGCACGATCTCCTCGGGCGCCTCGACATATGGCACGATTTTCTCGGCCTGGCTCGGGGCGCAGGCACCGAGACCGGCCAGGGCCAGCGAGGCACCCATGAACTTCAAGAACGACCGGCGGCTCAGCGGGCCGAGCAGCCCCGAAACCTGGCGCGGAAACTCGCGCTGGAGCAGAGCCTGAAACTGCTCGGAGTCGGCCAGTTCTTCGAGGCCACGCCAGTACTGCTTGCCGCGCAGACCGGCAAGTCGTGCTCGCGCCGTGGCTAGGTCGAGCGGCTGGTTGTGTGTGTCGTTTGCCATCAACTTCACCGGTGACAGATCGAACAGTTAAGCAACTGCTGCTTGTTGATGTCGTATTCCTCGACCAGCTGCCGTCCCAGCACGAGCTGATCGGTGGGCACCACCCAGTCCACGCTCATCACTTCCTCACGCGGCCTGATGAAGCGCTCCGGTTCACGGTGGCATGACAGGCACCACTCCATCGTCATCGGCTGCACCTTGCGCATCAGCGGCATCTGGTCGACCCGCCCATGACAGGTGACGCAGCCGACGCCTTTTTGCACGTGAATGCTGTGATTGAAGTAGACGAAATCGGGCAGATTATGTACCCGGTTCCACTCGATCGGCACACCAGTTTCGAAGCTGTCGCGCACCGGCTGCAGCATCGGCGCGTCGTTCCAGATCTGCGAGTGGCAGGTCATACAGGTTTCGGTCGGCGGAATACCGGCGAACGAGGATGTTTCGAACGAGGTGTGGCAGTACAGGCAGCTGATACCGTCGCCGCCTACATGTGTCTGGTGGCTGAAGGGAACGGGCTGCTCGACGTTGGTGGTGACGGCTGTGGCAAACGGCGAACGGGAGTAGGTGCCGGCAAACCAGGCCAGCCCTGCCAGCAATACGACCGTTCCAACGATGCTAACTTTCGCAATCGTATTGGCGGCAGGATGAAATACTTGCGACATGACTGCCCCACCGTTGCTTTAGGACGACCGCTACGCCACGACCTGCGTTCCGTTTCCTGCGGAGGGCGAGTGTACGCTGCCTATGATAAAGCTTTTCGCCGCTGCAAACAATACGGCGCTACGACGGCTCAGCCGGTAGTGTCGTGTATGTGCTGGTCGGGGATGTGCTCGACCAGGACCTCACCGGCCGACAGCGTTGGTGGGCCAAGGATCACTCCACCTAAATTCCGAGCGACCCAATCGGCAGCCAGGCGGTGGGATTGCTCCGCCGCGGCTTTGTGCTCGAAGATACCGACGGTGATCACCACGGCGTTACTACTCTCGATCAAGTAGTAGCCTTTGTAACCCGGCGCGCTGCTGATGAGCGGGACAAAGCCGTCCCGCACTCTGCGTGCCATCTCCTCCGCCATACCGGGTTCGACGTTATACCACCGTAGAGCTGCGTACACGGCCTGCTCCTTATCGTGGTTATGTCGCTGGTTCGCGCCGCCATTCGCGTTGATCGGATCCACCAAACAGGTGGTCGTTGCCTCGATAACTCGGGCCTGTGGCAGCATAAATCGGGCCATCAGTAGAATACACCACAAAGAACACAGAGGACACAAAGAGCAACAATGAATACTGGGATTAACCATGCACCAGCCGACGGATACCGAGCTTGAGCACGGGCACGTTGAAGTTGATCAGCAACCCGAGACGTATGCCGCTCAAACGTAAGTAGGTCAGCAGCTGCGCGTCGTAAATTGCCTCCAGCCGCTGCACCGATTTGATCTCGACGATCACGCACCCGGCGACAACGAGGTCAAGCCGGAAGCGCATTCAATCGTGGTGCCCTTATACTCAACCGACAACGCCACCTGCCGTTCGAACGGGATGTTGCGTAATACCAGTTCCCGGCACAGGCATACTTCATAGGTCAACTCCAGCAACCCCGGCCCCAAAGCCTGATGTACGTCGATTGCCGCCCCAATAATGGCGTTCGACAACTGGTTGGCATGCTCATTTTCGTTTGTGTAGTGCGCGAATGACCTCATCATGCTCTCCATGCATTTCTTTGTGTTCTTTGTGTTCTTTGTGGTGAATTACTTCGCCGGCTTACCCCGTCGCTGCAGCCTCCAAAAAAGCGCTGCAATCAGGACGTAGTAGCCCCACACCCAGCCGGCGGCGATCGGCGGCACAGTGGTGGCCGCCCAGGGCAGCCGCGCCAGAAACTGCGCCGCCTGCAGCAGCCACTCCAGGAACGGCCACGCGCCAAGCGCCAGGAGCTGCCCCAGCGGCAAGGCAAGCATGCCGGCCACCACCGCCAGCGAGCCGAATAACATGGCATAGGGCACGGCCCACAGCATCATCACGTTGGCCAGCGGCGCGACAAGCGATAAATTGCCGAAATGGAACAGCAGGATCGGTAGTGACAGCAATGACGCGGCTAACGTAGCGGTCAGTGGCTCGACCGACCATTTGAGCAGCGGATGCGTGAGCGGGCCGCGGGCCGTCAAAACGCGCTCGATCGGGCGGGCAAAGGCGAACAGGCCGGCCGTGGCGAGCGCGCTGAGTTGGAAACCTATGTCCCACAGCACGTTGGGGTCGAGCAGCGCCATGGCGGCGCACGCGGCGAGCAGGCTGGTCCAGGCGTCCAACTCGCGGTCGGTCAGCACGGCGATGACGCCCAGGCTGCCCATCAGCGCCGCGCGCAGTACGGCAGGTGAGGCGCCCACGAACAGCACGTACAGCCCGATCAGCGGCAGACACATCAACGCCGCGCGCTTGCGCTCGAGCTTGAGCGCGCCAAAAAACGCGATCACGCCGGCGACGATCACTGAGATGTTCCAGCCCGAGATCACCAGAATGTGCGAGGTGCCGGTCGCGCTGAAGGTTTCCAGCACATCCTCGGGAATAGTAGACTGCACGCCGAGCAAGATGCCGACCAGCAGCGAGGCGTGCGGCTCGCGGATCAGCCGCAGCGCCGTGGCCCGCGCCCGGTCGTTGAGCCGCAGCAGGTCGCGCTGCCACCACGCGCCCCCCGTGCCGGAAAGCGGCTCGACCTGCGGCCTGCTCATCAGCACGCGCACGCCGTGGCGCTCGAGGTAGGCGCGGTAGTCGAAGTCGCCGTCCGAAGGCGGCAGCTCCAGCGTGCCTGACACGCGCACGCGCTGGCCGTAGCGCAGCTCCGGGTTGGGCGGCAGCTTGAGCAGCACCAGCCCTTCCGCCGCTCGTACTGCACCGTCGACGAGCAGCTGCTCGACTGCCGAGCACCGCGCTTTGCTTGTCCTCGCGCCGGTCCGGCTGGCGCGCGACATACCCGACGATGGCGACGTCGGCTCCAGCATACGCCCACACGCTGCGCTCGCCGGTGATCGGCGCCGCCGCGCCGGAACGGGCAGCCCCCAGCGACGTCGCCGCCGCGACAAGCAGCGCCAGACGCAGCATGCCACGCGGCCGCCAGACCACGATGATGCAGGCCGCGCCGCACGCTCCGGCTAAAGCAGGCTCGGCCGGCGCGGCCGCGGCGTCGCCCAGCACGACGCCCACCAGGAACGCGCTGCACAGCCAGACCAGCAGCACCGGCGCCTCCTCCATTGGTGGTGCCAGCGTACCGGTGGCGCGGCGTCAGGTCGATAGTACGGCGGTCCTGGCTTGGAGCAGCCATTTGGCTGGCGAGGATCCGGACAGGCAAAGCACGGACATGGAAACGCAAGGACGCCGGGATAGAAACGCAAAGACGCAAGGAACGCAAAGGCATTAAGAGATCGTCGAACTATATTCATCGACGACCTGCTGGCTCCGTATTCGTGTATGAGCAACCGTGCCTGATTTACAGAGATCCTTTGCGTTCTTTGCGACTTTGCGTTACTTCGTTTTCTTCTACGGAGATCGAATCGCCCAGACGCACCATGCCGCTCTCTACCACCCGGGTGAGGATGCCGCGGCGCTCGCGAAGGGCTTCTTTGAGGCCGGGACGCAGATCGTCAAGCTCGCCGCACACGGTACAGGCCATCGTCACTTCCAGCAGTGCATCGCCGAGGCGCAGGCGCGACCCCGGCGGCAGCGTATTGACCAGCATTCCACGCACGGTGATGTTTTCGCGCAAAGCGCCCGGCTCGAGCTCGACCGACCGCAGAGTCGAAATCGTCGACCAGATAAACCTGGCGCCTGGAGCCGGCACGCGCTTTGCGATCGCCGTCGATGCCCCAGTCGGCGACGATGCTGGCCTCGGGCAGCGCCTCCATCGGCGCGCCGCGCTCGCCTGAGCGGAAGATCCCGCCTACTGTTGCTTGTGCGTCGCTCATGGAAGTAAACGATCAGCGAAGGATCGCGACGTACTAACTGCCTATGCTCGGTTTACGCTGCTTCGTGCTCGCCCAGCTCCACGAAACGCAAATCGGCAGGCGCCGACTGCAGCCATACCTTTTGTGCGGCGGAGAGCAAAATGTCCTGCATCAGGATCATGATCGCCGACCGCAGCGGATGGCCGAGCATGGCCCACGCTTCCAGACGCCGTTCCCGATCCGGAATGGTGGCGATGCGCTGCAGTATAACCGCCGCGTCGTCGCTCGGCGCGTCCAGCTCACCGGTTGCCACCAGCATATCTTCGCGTGGAATGCCAAGCACGCTTTCCAGCTTGCGCAGCGTTTCAGGGCGCGGCCGGGTAATACGGCCGCTTTCGACCATGCCGGTGTAGCCGATCGACATGCCGACCAATTCGTCCACTTGCGACTGGGTCATGCCACGTGTTTCACGGGCCTGCTTCACCAATTGCGACAAGGAGCGTACCGGACTGACCGTTTCGCCGAGCGACCCGACCGGCTGCAGATACCCGATCGCGTGCAGCAGCGCTTCTTCGCTCACCTGTAACTCGCGTGCAAGGCCGGCCAGTACCGGCGGTGAGGGCGTATCGATGCGCCCGTGTTCCAGGTGCGCGATATACGCCGATGAGACGCCGACCTTCGCGGCAAGGTCGCGCATCGTGAGCCCAAACTCCGCGCGCCGCTGAGCTACGAGCGTCGCCAATTGGCCACCCATAGACACCCTCCGGACCATGTACGATTATATACAGACCTGTCCAGGGAGGTGAGCCAATAAGATCTATCTGTCGCTGGACAGTTCCGGTTTGGCTGTACAGCACCATTATATGCGAAGATCCATACATATCCAGCAGGACGCCGCGTCAGCTACGTGATTGGAGGCCAAGCCGCTCGTCAAGCCGCGACCAATCGATGTGTTGCTCGGCAAACTGCTCGAAGCGCTCGCGACGTGCGCCGCCAAATCGTATCTGGCCGACCAGCAATTCGAGGCGCTGTACGGTGGTCAGCGTATCGCTGTTGGTCATCAGGATCGGCACCTCACGCTGCATAGCCCGGTCGAGCACCGTCGCCGCCGGGCGCAAGTTGCCGGTCAGGATCAGGCAGGCGGTCGAGGTTTCAAGGGCTGCGATCTGCAGATCCGAACGATCGCCGCCGGTGATCACAGCCTTGTTGGGCTTGCGCCGGAAGTAGCTGAGCGCCGCATCCGCGCTCATCGCGCCGATCGAAAGGTTTTCCACCAGCCGGTCGCGGTTGCCTTCGCTCACGATAGTCGCATCCAGGTGGGCGGCCACTTCCTGCACCGTGGGCGCTTCGATCTGCGGGTCGTGCGGCACGAGCCCGAACACCGCCACCCCCTGCTGCTCCAGGTTTTGCGCGATCGTCGAGCGCACCCAATCGACCTGCGACTGCTGCACCTGGTTGAGCACCACACCCAGCAGCCGCCCGCCCAGATAGCGCCGCACCGAGGCAATAGCGTCGACGGCAGCCAACGAGCGGAAGCGACTGACCAGCAACACCGGCGCGTCGAGCAGATCGCTCACCTGATCCGCGCTGAGTCCGAGCAGCGCTCCTTCAGCCCAGGTGTTGGCGCCTTCGAGCACGACCACGTCTTTACCCTGTGACACCGCGGCGTACGCCTCGCGCAGGCGAGCGGCATAATCGGGCATTTCGCCGCGCAGCGCGCCTTCAAGCACGCGCGTCGTGGCCAGCACCGGCGCGATCTGCTCGGGCGTTTCGGTGAGACCAAACATCTCACGCATCTGCTGCGCGTCCTGGTCAATCGCGCCGCTTTCGGTCTGCACGGCGGCGACGCTCACCGGCTTCATGTAGCCGATGCTGTGGCCCTTGGCACGGTAGTGGTCCAGCAGCGCCGCGCAGATCGCGCTTTTGCCGACAAACGTTTCGGTCGACGCGACGTAGATTGTAGCCATCTATTTTGTCCTTTTGATCAACCTAGATCGGAGACTCTCGATGTTCGACGCATGCTCATTGATGACAAGGTGAGGGGGTGACGGGGTGACAAGGTGAAGCTTGCTTTTGGTGCGCGGTACATTCCATCATGATTGTACAGATAAGCTTGTTCATAGAACGAGCATAACTATCGGTCACCCCGTCACCCTGTCACCCCGTCATCATCGCCACCTCAACCGGCCACCAGCTCACCTGCTATCACGCCACCTTCGCCGTCCGCTTGGGCCGGCACTCCCTCGGCCAGGATGATGCGTGCATCGAGCACGATGCCGCCCTGGCCCTGGTCGTACACCACCAGCGGGTTGATATCCATCTCGACGATCTCGGGATAATCCATCACCAGCTGCGAGGTGCGCAGCAGCGTATCCAGCACTACCGGCAGATCGGCCGGCGCCTGGCCGCGCACGCCGCGCAGGATTGGAAACGAGCGGATGGCTTCCATCTGTGACTGGGCTTCCTGCCTGGACAGCGGCGCCAGGCGGAAGACCACGTCTTTGAGCACTTCGACGTAGATACCACCCATACCGAAGCCGATCATCGGCCCGAGCTGCGGATCGCGCGATACGCCAACCAGGCACTCGCGGCCTTTGGGCGCCATCTGCTGCACCAGCACGCCGCGGATATCGGCGTTGGGCTGGTAGCGCCGCGCGCGGTACTCGATCAGCTCATAGGCGTCACGCACGTCAGCCGCCGTTTCCATGCCGACACGCACGCCGCCGATATCGGATTTGTGCAAAATGTCAGGCGAAGAGATCTTCATCACCACCGGGTAGCCGATGCGATTGGCGATCTCGACGGCTTCTTCGGGCGAGCGGGCCAGCTCCAATTCGGGCAGCCGCATGCCGTAGGCGGCCATCACCTCGCGCGCCTCCAGCTCACCCAGCTCCAGACGCCCCTCGGCGCGCACCGCTTCAAAGGTGCGCCGCACGCGCTCGTGGTCCACTTCGTACGACTGGTACTCGCCTTCCGGCTGCTCGCGCCAGCGCTTGTGCTTCTCCATGGCGGCCAGGGCGGAGACGGCGCGCTCGGGAAACGGATAGTTGGGGATGCGTCGCTCGTTCAAGATACGCAGTGCATCCTGCAGGCTATACTCGCCCATGAACGAGGCGACGACCGGCTTGCGCGGCTCGGGCTGCGCGGCGGCCAGCTCGGCGATCAGCTGGGCCGTTTCGGGAACATCGCTCTGCGCCTGCGGCGTCAGCAGCACCAGCACCGCGTCCACGTTCGAATCGGCCAGAGCCGCCTCGATGCCGATGCGGTAGCGGTCCGAGCGGGCATCGCCGATCACGTCGATCGGATTGAACACATTCGCCGTCGGCGGCAGGGCAGCCTGCAGCGCTTCGATCGTGCCCTGCTCGAAGCGTGCCAGCTGCAATCCATAGTTCTCGACGGCATCGGTGGCCAGGATACCCGGACCGCCGGCGTTGGTGACGATCGCGATGCGGTCGCCGCCGATCAACGGCTGATATGCAAAGATCAGCGCCTGGTCGAACACGTCTTGCATCTCGCGAGCGCGCAGAATACCGGCCTGCAAGAAGGCGGCTTCATAGGCTGCCTCGGAGCCGGCCAGCGAGCCGGTATGCGACGAGATCGCGCGCGAGCCCGCCGCGGTGGTGCCCGATTTGATCGCGATCACCGGCGTTTGCTTGGTGACTTCACGCGCCACGCGCATGAAGTCCGGGCCGTTCGAGATACCTTCAAGATACGCCAGGATCACGCGCGTCCGCGGATCGGCGTTCCAGGCTTCCAGCAGCGCCGCCTCGTCCACATCGGCCTTGTTGCCCAGCGACACGAAACGCGAAAAGCCGATCCCCTCGACCACCGACCAGTCCAGGATCGCGGTACACATCGCGCCCGACTGCGACATAAACGCGATCTCGCCGTCCAACGGCATCAGCGCTGCGAACGAGGCGTTCATGTGTGAAACGTTATCGATCACGCCAAGGCAGTTTGGCCCGACCATACGCATGTCGTGGCGCCGCACGATCTCGAGCAGCTGCTCTTCGAGCTTGCGACCCTCGCCGCCCACCTCTTTGAAGCCGGCGGTGATGACGACCAGACCCTGGACACCCTTCCGGCCGCACTCTTCCGCCACGGAAAGCACCGCCTGGGGCGGCACCACGACCACGGCCAGGTCCGGCGTTTCGGGTAGCTCGGTCACGCTGGGATACGCTTTGTGCTCGAGCACATTGCCGGCCGTGGGATGGATCGGGTACAGAGCGCCGGGGAAGCCGTTGACGACGATGTTTTTGAATACCGTATGGCCGAGTTTGCGCTCGTCCGGCGATGCGCCGATGACGGCGATCGACCGGGGCGCGAAGATCGCGTCAAGCATGCGATCAGCTCCTTCGATGTGCGGCTATCGTATCACTCTTTTGACAAGCCCGGCCGGGCGCACTACACTTTGTCCGAGCTTCGGACAGCAGCAGGGCGTACGCGTGAAGATCGACATCATCGGCCCAACCTATCCGTATCGCGGCGGCATCGCCCATTACACAACACTCCTGGTTAAGCATCTCCAAGACGCCGGCCACGCGGTCAAGCTGTATTCGTACACCCGCCAGTATCCGCAGTTCTTATTCCCCGGTAAATCCGACCGCGACCCCAGCGCGACGGCGCTGCGCGTGCCGGCCGAGTATATCGTCGACCCGATCAATCCGCTGACCTGGCTGCGTGTGTTCAATCGCGTGCGCCGCGACAGGCCCGATATGCTGATTTTACAATGGTGGGTGCCCTACTGGACACCCAGCCTGGCCGTGATCTCGCACCTGGTGAAGCATTACAGCCGCGTCAAAATCGTGTATGTGTGCCACAATGTGACGCCCCACGAAGAAAGCGGCACGCTCGACCACCGGCTGGCCTGGGTTGTGCTCAAGCGCGGCGACGCGTTTATTGTTCACTCCGAGCAGGACCGCCGCAAACTGACGGCGATTTTGCCGCGACCACCGGTATGGCTGACCCACCTGCCGACATTTACCGATTTCGAGCAATTTAAGCCCTCCGGCGACGCCCTCCCGCTTCGCCAGCAGCTTGGCCTCGACGGCAAGCGCGTGCTGCTGTTTTTCGGTTTCGTACGTCCCTATAAGGGCCTGCAATATTTGATCCAGGCGCTACCGCTGGTGCGGCAGCAGATTCCCGATATTCACCTGTTGATCGTCGGCGAATTCTGGAGCAGCAAATGGGAATATGTCGCCTACGTCGAAAATGCCGGCGTCGCCGATGCCGTGACGATTGTTGATCACTATATTCCCAACGAGGAAGTCAAGGCATATTTCGAGTGCGCCGACGTCACGGTCTTGCCGTATATCTCGGCGACCCAGAGCGGGAATTTGCAGCTGGCGTTCGGGTTCGGCACTCCGGTGATCACAACACGCGTCGGTGGACTGTACGAGGTGGTGCGTGACGGGTACAACGGCATCGTGGTTCCACCGCAAAACGAAGAAGCCCTGGCCGAGGCGATCGTGCGCTTCTATCAACAAGACTTGAGTGCCCGGCTGCGGGCCAACATAGCGGCGGAGCGCGATGCCGGCCGCTTCGACTGGGGCGAAATGGTCGGCGTGCTCGAACAGATCGAGCGCAGGCTGGCCGGTAAAGGAGAGCCCGAGTGACGGCCAGACTCCGCGTACCGCGGCAGGCGTCGCCCGAGCGCACGATCGCCGACCACGACTATCTGATGATGCGCGGGCTGGCCCGCAATGTGCGCGCTGCGCTGGTTCTGGCCGGCGGCGACGTGCTGGACCTCGGCTGTGGGCGCAAGCCGTACCGGCCGTGGCTCGCGCCCCATGTTTCGTACATCGGCGTCGACGTCGACCCGCGCGGCAGCGACCCGGATGTGGTAGGGCTGGGAACGGCGATTCCGTTTCGCGACGCGTGTTTCGATACAGTGCTTTGCCTTGAAGTGATCGAGCATGTTCCCGATCCGTTCGGCGCGCTGCACGAAATCGCGCGCGTGCTGCGCCCCGGCGGCCGCCTGATCCTAAGCACGCCCCAGAGCTGGCGGCTGCATGAAGCGCCATATGATTATTATCGCTACACACGCTATGGACTCGAGCGTCTGGCCGTGGCGAGCGGCCTCGAAGTTGAGCAGCTGCACGCGCACGGCGGCGTGTGGGCCAACGTCGGACAGACCGCGCTGAACGCGTGGCCGCATCATCAGCTCGGCGCGCTGCTGGTGCCGGGAATTGTGCTGGTCAACGCCGTGTGCGGCGCGCTCGACGCCGCCTGGCACGACGAGCGCGACCCGCTGGGGCACCTGCTGGTGGCGACAAAAAGCAGCGCAAGCCGGGGACAACCGGAAAATGTAAGCGCGGCCGGCAAGGTTACGGATTGCAATAGTACTATCTAGCAGAGTATAGTAGAGGTCGTCCAACCTCGAACGTCCATGCCGCGATGGTTTGTGAGCCATCCAGAAGCATCCATGAGGGAGATCGAAACATACTGACGCACAGAAAATCTCACAAGCGCACAGTAGGGAGCGGCGCGGCTATGGATTTGTTTGATCTGCTGGCCTGTCCAACCTGTAAATCCGCCCTGAGGCGTGAGCCGGACTCGCTTATGTGCGAACAGTGCCGGCGGTGCTACCCGATTATCGACGGCACGCCGGTGCTGCTTCCGGACGGCAGCGTGCCCGCGACCAGCTATCAGGACGACCTGGACGTTCGGACCGGTTACGATCCCTGGATCCATCGCATCGTCTTACAATCGCTGCCCCAACGTTCGATCGTGCTCGACATCGGCGCGGGAAATATGGCGCTCGATCTGGCGAACGTCATTCGCATGGATGTGACGCTGACGCCATACGTCGACGTCGTCGGCGATGCTCATGCGTTGCCGTTTCTGCCCCAGACGTTCGACTTCATCTTTTCGCTGGCCGTGATCGAACATTTGCGGAATCCCTATCTTGCCGCTCAAGAGGCATATACGGCGCTGCGATCAGGCGGCTACGTCTACGGCGAGTGTAACTTTGTCTACCCCTATCACGGCTATCCATATCACTTTTTTAATGCGACGCAGCAGGGGCTGGAAGCCGCCTTTCGCGAGTTTCGCAAGCTGCGTTCGGGGGTCGCTCCCTATCAAATGCCGTCGTTCGCGCTACGCGCCGTGCTCGAAACGTACGGCCGCAATGCATCCAACGGCCATGATCCGCACTTTATCCGCTTGAAACGCGCTCTTGGATGTATTTTGGAGCACCCACTGGGCACCTACGATCAATACTTCAGCGAGCAAGCCGCGCTACGGCTCGCGGCCGGCACCTATTTTTTCGGAGTGAAGCTTGATGAAGAGCGCTCCGAGGTGATACCGCGGCAAATCCAGGAAGTGTGGAGCCAGACACCTGCACTCCAGGCACAATTCCCCGACATGCTGGATCTCGGAACAGCGAAGAATGTGCTGCAGTGGGCTATCGGTGAGGCCGAAGCCGGCGATCCGGCAGCTGCTTCCGCCCTGGCAGTAGATACTGCTTTTCGCAAGCACGAATCAGCCGGGCCGGGAACAGAAATCTTGCGCGACTTGCCGCTGATTGAGCCGGAGTATTCACATATTCCGGAGCCGGAGCGTGAACGGACGACGGCGGCTCAATTCGACGACTACGACAGCCGGATCACATCGCTCACCCGGCAGATCGAGCAAAAGAACGCGCATATCCATGACCTGGAGCAGCTGATCAGTCGAATCGAACGAGGACGCGTGCTTTCGACGGTTCGATGGCTTCAGGGGCTGACGTCGAAGCTCGCGGGAAAATAGGGACCGGAACGTTCGCACCACAAAGGCACGAAGGACACGAAGAATCTCTGGATTCTTCGTGTCCTTTGTGCCTTTGTGGTGATCCCGGTCGTTTCAGTCTTTGCAAGAAGTGCAACAATAAGCGACCACAAGGCTGTATCAGCCTTGTGGTCGCTTCGTGGCGCGTTACTTACTGTACCGGAATGCCGTTGTAGTCTTCGCCCGTAGCCGCGGGGCCACCGGTGACGACACGGAGCACCGCCGTCAGCTGCGAGCCGGCTGCCGACTCGATCAGCACACCACCGCCGAACTGCTGGTTGGCGCAGTTGGTGCCGTAGTAGCCGAAGCGACCGCAGGCGTCCAGCGCGCCGGGGTAGCGAGCGCTCGGCCGCGGGTCGGAGTTACCCTTGGCGCCCGGGGCCAGCGTGCCGATCGGATCCGTCGCGACGACTGCGCCGTCTTTGTTGATGTACTTCACCACCACGCCCGTCGCCGGCGTCGTACCGACGTTCTGGATGGCGATGAATGTGCGCTGCTGCGGGTTGGCAGCGTTGTTGAACGAGGCGTTGGCTGCCCAGCGTGCGTAGGGACCTGCCAGGCGCGCCGCGCCGGTGCTGACACCCAGGAACGCCGAGTCGACGTCCTTACCGGTGACCTTACCCACGGCAACCAGCTTGCCGGTGCCGCTCAGCTTCTCGACCACCGCCGAGGCCAGCTGGCCCGCCGGCGTGCCGGCGTAGCCGGGACCGCCACAACCGAGCACTGACTGCTTGCCGCCGGCTGCCAGGTTGAACGGCCCTGCCGTGGCCGTCTGGCCGCGCGAGGTGGTGTAAACCACGCGGAACTGGGCCGGGCCGTCCAGCGCCTGGATGGCGTAGGCATGCGATTGCTGGGCCGTGCCGTAGCGGCACAGCGCCGAGGCCAGGAATACCTTGTCGCCGCTGTTGGCGGTGCCTTCGAAGCCGCGCGCCACGTTGTTGGCGATACCGAGCTCGTTGACCGAGATCACGGTGCGGGCCGGCGCGCCGCTGGCGAGTGTCGCGGTAACAACCGCCGAGCCGTTGAACGAGCCGCCCAGCTGGGTGATCTTGCCCGTGTCGACATACTTGGCGCTGTAGGCCGCCGTGTTGGGCAGCGGAAGCGTATAGATCGGGTTCGGGTTGCCGACGGCGTAGAAGGCTACGCTGATGTTGGCCGCCGCCGCCTCGACGTTCTGCACCGAGAAGATCGTGTTGGTGCCGAACTGATTCTTAAGCACTGTTGCAACCAGCTGCTTCGCGTTGGCATCGGCGTCGCCGAAGCCGTTCGACAGCGGGCGGTTGGCGATGCCGGGGGCGAACTGCACGATCGTGGCTACGACCGGCTGGCTGGCCGACAATACAGCCGAGCCCTTGCTGAAGGTGCCGAGCTGCTGCGCCGACACCAGCAGCGAGGTGCTGGCGCCGGGGGCGAGCGTGCCGCCGGAGACCGGTACACCGGTGGCGCTGCCTTCCTGGAAGAACTGGAATTCTACCGTTGCGGCGGCGGCACCAACATTCTGGTAGGTGATCGATGTCTGGAACGCGGCGCCGTACGCCGCGGCCTTGGCACTTGAGCCTGGCAGGATGACGCTTGCCGCCAGCGCCAGCGCAACCCCTGCGCCTCC
Source organism: uncultured bacterium (assembly GCA_963827625.1). Taxonomy (GTDB): domain Bacteria; phylum Chloroflexota; class Chloroflexia; order Chloroflexales; family Kallotenuaceae; genus CAWHBS01. The sequence goes on from CAWHBS010000001.1 coordinate 264,867, forward strand.
GATAAGCCGTTTGAACTGCATGGACGGGACCTCCCGATATCAAACACAGATATTGCCGAAGCTGCTGCAAGTCTACGGTAGGCGATCGGCGGAAACAATACTTCGTTCGGCTTTGTGCGCTACCACCTCCGGGTAGCGCACGATCTGGAAGATCCGCACCACGAGCCGTTCTTTCGAGTACTACTACTTTCGGGTGACTCAAACGTCAGCGGGATTTCGGTTGATTTGTGGGTTTGCGCCACCTATAATACGGGGCCTGCAAGGAAAGATAAAAAATGCTCCATCGTTACCTATTGGCGTTTATATTTGCGCTGGCGGTATTGCTGTCCGGCTGTAGCCCGGCGGTTAGCTCGGCGCCTGCACCCTCGGTCGCGCCGCCGGCTGCCGGCACGGCGACGATCACCGGCCGGGTCGTATCCAATACAGATCGCGCACCGATCGGCCATGTGCTGGTGCGTCTGGCGCCGCTGTTCACCAATCCGGATACCCAGGAAAAAGCCTTTGCGCTCGATCTGGCCCAGGCCCCCGTGGCAACTTCGGACGAGCAGGGCTATTTCGCCATCGCCGACGTCAAGCCTGCCGAGTATGTGATCGTGATCGGCGACCATTTCGGCGTGTACGATATCGTCGCCGACAGCGACGGTAAGGCTCGAGGGTATGAGCTGAAGGCCGACAATATACTGAATGCCGGTATCCTGCCCGTCAAGCCGGACGTGACCAGGGCTGAATAAGGTTCACCAAAAGAGGTTGACACGATCCGGATTTCACCACAAAGAACACAAAGGACACAAAGAATCTAAGGATTCTTTGTGTCCTTTGTGTTCTTTGTGGTGAAATTTCCGAGTTTCCTCAAGCGTCATCGAGATCGAGTAGCCGACCGTATAGCTGATCGTAGCCGGCGGCAGTGCGCTCGATCGTGAAGCGCTCGCTGTGACGCGCCGCGCGGCGCCCAAGCGTCCGCGCCAAATCGGGGTCGTCCAGCAGGCGCCTGATCGCGTGTGCCAATGCCCCGGCATCGCCGGGCGGTACCAGCAGGCCGGTCTCCCCGTCGCGCACCAGCTCGCGGCTGCCCGACACATCGGTCGCCACCACCGGCAACCGCGCCGCCATCGCTTCGAGCAGCACGGTCGGAAATCCTTCCCATAGCGACGACGACACCAGCACATCGGCCTGCGGCAGCAGCTCGGGGACGTCGTCGCGCCGGCCCCAGAAGCGCACGGCAGCCGCGAGGCCAAGCTCTGCCGCCAGCGCCCGCAGCGGCTCCTGCAGCGGCCCGGCGCCGACGACCCAGAATTCTACATTCTTTGCGCTCGCGATACACCTCGGCACAGGCACGTATGAAGTAGGCATGCCCTTTTTGCTCTTCCAGCCGCCCGACGACCATGACACGCGGAGGATGCGAACTCGATCGCCACCGGCCTGGCCAGCCGCTCGAGCAAGTCGACGCGGATACCGTTGTACAACAGCTCGGCGCGCCGGCCAAGCAGCCGCGCCGCCGGCCGGGCATCCATGTGCCGGCGTGTAGCATCCGAGATCGCTACTTCGGCGTCGAACAAGGATGGGAACGCCGTGAGATTGAGCAGCCGGCCCAGCCACGGGCGGGTTTGCCATTGCTGTTCGGTGTGCTGGGTGCGCACAATGCGCAGGCCATGCGGGCGACGCAGCCGGGCCGACAACGCCAGCAAATCGCCGCGCTCGAAGTGGCTGTTGATCAGCGCCGTGCCGCCGGCGCCGGTGAAGCTTTCCAGCAGCGCCGAGGCGCGCACAAGGTCGAGCCCCAGGCCGCGCGGCGCGTCGACCAGCACAGCAGTGGTTATGCCTTCGTCGCGCAGCAGCTCGAGCCAGCGCCGCTCGGAGCGCGTACCATAGCGCCACAGGCCGACGACCCGTGGCGCCCATCGCTCGCGCGGCAGCCGGCGCGCCAGCTGGATCGCGAACAAAGCCGCGCCGCCGGAGTGCTCTTCGGTGGCGAACCCGTCTACCAGCTGTGCGACGGGGATGGGCATCAGCCCTCACCCGGCGCTGAAGCGCCGGGCCGAGGAAACGAAGCCTCTGCGGAGGCTAGCCTCCGCGGAGGCTTCGTTTCCTCGGCCCGGGGATTTATCCCAGGGTCTGGGGTGAGGGCCGCCAGCAGCACCGGCAACCGCTCGAGCGTATGCCGCACAGCCGGGATGCGCTCGGCCAGGCGGCAGCGCACCTCGGAGCGCCGCTCCCACAGCTCGTCGAAACCGGCCAGCAGCGCGGGCGTATCGAGCGTATCGATCGCCAGGACGTAGCGCTGTAAGCCAAGCAGCTCCATGATGCCGATCGATTTATGCAGGTACCCGATCGCCAGGCAGGGTACGCCGTTGCCGAGCGCAAAGATGGCCGAATGCATGCGCGTGGCGACCAGGGCATCGAGCCTGGCATAGGCATCGCGTAGCTGCTCCGGACCGAGCACGCGGTCGACGAACACGACCGGTAGCTGCTCCGCGTATGCTCTGGCGGCAACCCGGCGGGCGATAATGCGGTCATCCTGTCCGGCAGTCGGCCCGGTACACTGGGCGAAGATAGCTACCCGCGCGCCTCGCGCGGCGACATGGCGCAGCAGGGCCAGCACGGCGTCCTCGTAGCGCGCCTGGTTAACGAAGCCGGGATTCTGGGTCTGCCAGTCCATCAACGTCAGGCCGACCAGCGCATCACCGGTCGCGAGTAGCGCGTCGAGCTCGGGAAGGGGCGCACGCATCCCGGCTCCCGGCCGGTCAGTCAGAGCCGTTGGCCCTCCCGGCCGGTCAGGCAGCGAGGTACTCGCTCCCGGCCGGCCAGGCAGTGAGGTACTCACTTCGGCGCCGGCCTCGGAAAACGCCATGTCCGGCAGCAGCAATACCGGCCTGCGAACACCTATCGCGGCCAGCAGGCTGAGCGAATGGAGCTCACGCGCGGCGACAAAGGCGCTTCGACGCAGCAGCCAGCGCAGCATCGCCTGCTGCAGGCGGCTCGGCAGCGGTCCGAACGACTGTGGCAAAAATACCAGCGGCTTGCCCATCAGCGGCGCCAACGAGAGGCCGAGCCACAGCCAGGCAAACGCGATGTTGAAGCGTCGCCGGGCGTACAAATGGCCGCCGCCGAACACAATCACAACATCGGCGTCGTACAGCGCTTCGAGCGCGCCGCGCCGCAGCGGATTGCGCGGCAGCCAGCGCAACCCGGCCAGCCTGAACAGCACGGCGGCAGCCAGCAACACACCGGCATATTGCGGAACCAGCCATTTGCGCCAGATCCACTCACCCTGTTCGTCGATGCGCACCACCCAGCGCATAAACGAATCGACATAGCGCACGCCGGACGGCAGGCCCTCACGGTCGGGGTCGTTCATCGTCACCGTCAGTTGCGCGCCGGGATACGCGGCGCGCAGCGTGGCGACGACTTGCTGCAAAATCGCAAGGTCGCCGGCGTTCTTGGGCGAATGGGCGTTGAGGACCAGGACGTTCATGCGTCGCGCAGCGAGCGCCAGGCGCCGTAGCCGTAGGCGACCAGCAGCACCGATTCGGTCGCCAGATTGACCCAGGCGGCGCCTTCGAGGCCGAAGGCCGGGATGACGACAATATTGGCCGCCACGTTGAACACCGCGCCGATCGCCAGCAGCCGGTTTCGCAGCACCTGCCGGTCGCGCGCGACCATCAGCATGGCCGAGCAAAAGTTCAGGCTTTTCAGCAGCGGGATCAACGCCATAATCTGCAGCAGCGGGATAGCATCCCGGTATTCGGGGCGGAAGATCGCGTCGATCAGCGGCGCGGCGCCCCAGGTGAGCACCAGCAGCCAGAAAATGCCGTAGGCCACACTGCCGGCGACTGCAAATCCGAGCGTGCGCCGGAACTGGGAGGAGCGCGGTTCCATGCGGCTGACCAGCGGCAGCAAGACCTGCCAGGCTACCATCGGAACGACAAAGGTGGTGTTGACGATCAACAGCGCCGGGCTATAAATGCCGGCCGCGGACGAGCCGAGCACCAGGGCAACCAGGATCAGGTCGGCTTTGAGCGCGATATTGGAAAGTACGTCGGTAGCGAAAAAGTGGCGCGCCGCGTAAACCATGCCCCATAAGCGCGCCGGCCGGAATCCGATGTGACGCAAGCTGCGGCCCAGCAACCAGACCATGACCGCCAGGCCCACCGTATCGGCCAATAAGCGAAAGCCGGTAGCCGTCAGCAGCGGAAGCTCCGGACTCCACAGCAGAAAGATCAGGCCGATGGTGAGCGCCGCGACCAGTACTTGCAGCAGGCTGGCCGCCACGTTCCGTACCTGGGCCCGCAGCGCGGTATTGCCTGTCGTCAGGAGCAGCTCCGCCGTCAGACCGAGCGCGGCAAACACCACCGGCAACGACAGGCTGGTGCGGCCCGTCGCCGCCAGTACGGGCACGGCCAGCAGCATCAGCACGCCGGTGAACAGCAGGCGTAACGAAAACACCTGCCCGATCGTATCGTCAAGATCGGTACGCCTGCCGCCCTCGCGCAACAGCCATGTATCCAATCCCATGCTGGAGACCATGATCACCGGGCCGAGCAGCGTGAAAAACGTCGTATAAACGCCGAAATCGGTAAGCCCCATGCGGCGCGCCAGCACCACCTGGGTCAGGCTTCCCAGCAGCCGCGCCAGCGTCACGCCGCCGACGGCGATCACCACATCAAGGGCGATACCCATCGACGCGCGGCGATACCACGGTTTGCGGATCTGAATCAGGTCTCTTTGCATATCAGACGTACGCTTCCAACCACACCTCCGCCAGCCGCGACCAGCGATAATTTCCGGCGCGCTCCGGCGCTGCCCTGGCGGCGGCCTGGAGCGCCTCACGATCGCCCAGCAAATCCTGCAGCACCCGCGCCAGCGCACAGGCATCGCCCGGCACAGTTGTACGGCCGGCCGGACCAAGTACCTCGTGCCGGTCGCCGACATCGCCGGTTACGACGGGCACGCCGAGGGCCAGGCTTTCGACGATTTTAAGCGGCGACCGCGCGCGGGCAACGTCGTCTTCGCGCACCGGATCGACGCTTACGTCGGCCGTCGACAGCAGCGCCGCGACCGTTCGAGGTGCCACGCGCCCGGTGAAGTGTACCCGATTTCGAAGCCCACGCTCGGCGACAGTCCGCTGCAGCTCGGGCAGATCTTCACCCCCGCCGATCAACAGCAGGTCGACGTCGTCATGTTCGCGCGAAACAAGCTCGAATGCGTCCAGCAGCAGGTCGACCGGGTGATTGTGCAGCGCCAGGCTACCGGCGTAGCCGATCACGCGCCGGCCCGTGAGCCCCAGCGCCGCGCGCAGCGCATCGAGCACGGCATGCTCCGGCCGGCGGAAACGCTCGAGGTCGACACCGTTGGGCACGTACACCGGCGACCGCGCGCCAGGGCGAGACAAACGGCGCTCGAGAAAATGGGTGTTGACGGTTGTTCCCAGCGCTAAGCGCGGCAGCAACACCTGCCAGAAAGCAAAGACGCTGCGCTGCCAGGCGGCAGCGAAGCGGTTGGCGCCGGCCTCATCGTCGTCGCAATCGACCCAGAAGCGCCGGCCGCGCAGCCCGAGGGCGAGCATTGCCGCCACGCCGTTCACCGGCTGTGGCTTGCCCAGGTGATATACATCGGCCGGCGAGCAAAGCGTGCCCCAGACCATGCCCGCAGTGGACGCGGCCACCACGCGCAGCAGCTCCAGCGGCCCGAAGCGCTCGGGAACCGAGTCGCTCTTGCGGGAATACATCTGGCCAACATACCAGACTTCCACGCCGTCCTGAACAAAGCGCCGCTGCCGGCAGCTACGCAGGTCGGCGTGTAAAGCCAGGATTCGCACGCGGTGGCCACGTAACACCCATTCGCGGGCAAGCGAAAAATATCTGGTTCCGCTGGGCCGGTCGATCCCCATCGTGATCAGGAGCACGATCGTCATCGACCGACACCCGGCGCGAATACAGTGGACAGCGCCTGATATGCCTGCATCACGGTTGAGTAAGTACTGCCGGTTGACTGGCCGCCGAGCGCGATCAGCAGCAGGTCTTGCTGCACAACGCCCGGCCGGCTGCCGATCGGCTGCGGCGGCGTTTCGATCGGCTGCCAGCTATCGCTGCGGGCATCGTACTCCTGAGCCGCCTCGTCGCCGAGGTCGCCCCCAAGGGCATAGATCCTGGCGATCGGCTCCATCGCGGCCGCGCCGAAGCGGCTGCGCGGCTCGGGCAGCCGCGCCTTGTTGCTCCACGGGTCGTCGCCCTCGCGTGCGGGATTATAGGCTTCATTGACGTCGAGGCGCCCGCCGTCGTTTTCACCGCCCAGCACCCAGATCGTATCGCCGAGCGCGACCGCTTCGCCGAACGCGCGCGGCGTGGGCATGCTGGTGCGCTCGCGCCATTCGCCGCTCCCGGGATCGTATTCCCAAACATCATCGCGAAATCCGGCGCCGTCCCAGCCGCCGAACAGGTACAATCTGCCTTCTAGCGCCGTCAGCCCATACGCGCTGCGCGGCGCCGGCAGGTCCGGCAGCTGCTCCCAGGTTTCGCTGCGCGGATCGTAGGCCTCGAACACCGCGACAACATCCTTTGGATCGGCCGAGCGGCGTCCGCCGGGAACATAGATCTTGCCGCCGAGCACGGCAGCCCTCACGTCGGTCACCGGGGTCTGCTTGCTGCTGAGCTGGGCCCAGGTCTTAAAGCCGACGTCATAGCGCTCGACGGCTCCCAGCACGCCGTCCTGATTCTCGCCCCCGATCACATACATCTGGTCGCCGACCACGGCCGCGGCGGCGCCTGCCCGCGGCGAGCGCAGCTCAGGCAATTCCTGCCAGCGCACAATTCCTACCGGCTGGGAGCGCAGGCGCGGCCATGTGAATTCGACTGCAGCTATCAGCAGCAGCAGCGCCAGGATACCGCCGATGAACACCAGCCAACGCGTGCGGAACCGACGAGCAGCGGGCGCGGGTTCAGAAGTCGCCGCGACGGGCTCTACGCGCGCAGGGGGCAGAATAGCTTCTTGCTCAGGCGGTATGGCTATCGCGAGCTGCGGCTCGCCCACCGGCGGAGCCGGATCGATACCCTCGGCGCCCGGCAGAAACGACGGCAGCACGTCGACGGCCACGATTCCGTTGCGCACGGCGTACATAGCCGCCTCGGCGCGTGATGCGACGCCGATCTTGGCGAACACGTTGCGCAGATGCACTTTGACCGTATTGACGCTGATGCCGAGCTGGTTCGCGATTTGCTGGTTGGAAAGCCCGCCCGCCACATGGCGCAAGATCTCGCGCTCGCGCTCGCTAAGCTGGTTGGTCTGATTGATCATCGCTGATATAGGGGCGCCCCGGGCTACGGCGAAAATGATGACACACAAGGCGGGCAGCGTCAAGGGTTGGGCCGCACAGCAAAGATCGTAACACCGTCGCGATCGTAAACCGTTTCCAGCCCGGGATCACCGGCCAGCACATCGGCGCGCAACGGTCCGGACAACATGCCGCCGACATAGATATGCGTGATGCCGGCTTCGCGGGCAAGCTGCAGTGTGCCGGCGACGTCGTAGTCGTCAAGCGCGTTGAGGCGACCGTTAAAGTCTTCCACCGATGCCCGGTATTCCGGCGTGCCATAGATATAGAGCGCCGGCGGCGCGCTGACCCAACGGCCCGCCAGCGGCAGCAGCCACCAGCCCGCGTCGGCGCCGCGATATGCACCGTCCAGCCACGGCGTCGCGTTTACCAGAAAGCGGGCCTCGGCTGGTGTGTTGGCCGCGGCCCATTCGATCGCGGCCACATCTTGCGGCAGCGCCAGCACCGTCTGAGCATTTACAACATCGCGCAGCTGCCAGGCGCCAACGAGCGCCAGCCCGGCACAGGCCAGCAGTGCCACCACGCGCAGCGGCCGCCGCAGCGGCCGTGGCAAGCGCCTGAGCCAGCGTATGATCTGCAGCGCGCCGGCCGCGACCAGAACCGAGACCGGCAGAAACAGGGTGATTACCACCGAGTGATTGTTGATCAGCCAGGTCGGCGGCAGCCCAACGATCTGCGGGTTGGCGATCAACAGCAGCACACCGATCCACGCCGCGATCGCGAGAACGCGCCAGCGCCGGAGCGAAACCAGCGCACCGAACGCCGCGGCGACGTACAGCACACGGCCGTTGCCGGCGAACAAGAGCGACTGGTCGATCGTATTGTAGCCGCCGGTACCGGCCAGGTTTCCGGAGCCGACCACCGGAACGATCGCCCGTTGGACCATCATCGCCGACCACGGCAGCGCCAGCAGCAATGCCAGCACGCCGATCGCCAGCAGCCGGCCGGCGATACGCAGCCAGCTTCCAGACCGGTGCGCCCAGAGCAGCACCGCGAACGGCAGCGCCCAGGCGGCATAAAATACCAGCACGCGATAGTGGACCAGCATCAGGCCGGCCAGCAGGATTGCCGGCGCCAGCAGGATGCGCCGGCCGGCACGCGGACGCTCGAGCGCGACAGCCGTCGCTACCAGCAGCGGCGCCAGAACGAGCAGCCCGGTTAGTTGAGTATAGCGGCCCCACGAGACGTAGTAGGCCGGCATGATCGACAGCAGCCCCGCGACGCCGGCGCCGAAGAGACCGCCGAGCGGAGAGCGCAGCACCGACGCGGAGAGCGCATACGCGCCGAGCACTACCAGCGTATTCAGCACCTGGCCGCTCCACAACACCATCGTAGGCAGCGGCAGTCCGGCCAACGAGCTCCAGGCGGCGACGACGGTGTGGTAACCCCAGTGATATTTGAGGTTCTCGACCGGCAAGTACGGCTCGAGCGACGTCGGGATGCGGCCTGTTTCGCCGATCACGCGCACCAGCAGCGTATGGTGGACCGAGTTCGACCCACGGCGGAAGCGCCAGACCGCGGATCTCCCACACGCGGGTGGCGGCGGTAAGCCCGATCAGCGCGGCCAGGCTGCCCAGTAACCAGATCGGAACATTAACGCCAAGTCGCAAAGGTGCAAAGGTGTAGGGACGCGCCTGTGGCGCGTCCGTCGCCGGCGCATCCGTCGCCACCGGCGCGTCCGTCGCCGGCGCATCCGCTACCGATGACGTGTCTTGTATTCGATACGTAGCCCGCCACAGCGCGAGCAGCGTCACGACCACCGCGAGCAGCTGCACAACTGGTGTTGTCAGTCGCAGGCCCAACGTACCGGCCCACAGAAACAGCAGTGGCAGCAGGCTGAGGCTGAGGCCGAGCCATATCGCCGGAGCTGCAAGGTGCGGCAGTCGCACGCCGCGGCCAAGGTACGACCAGACAAGCCAGCCCGGTACAAACAGCACGATCGCGCCGGATACAATAAAGCGGCCGGTTGGGCTAATCAAGCAGATCAGCGCGCCAAGTCCGGCCAGCAGCCACGGTGCCATTCTCGCGAGCGAAAAAGCCGGTGTTGCTGTGATTGAACGGTCGTTGAGCACCTGGGAAGTATAGCAGGGTCGAAGGTCGAAGGTCGAAGGTCGAAGGTCACGGAATCCGGAACACATGGGCTAGAGGCCGCAACAAACTCCCTTTACGAAGGACTTTCGACCTTCGACCTTCGACCATTTGATTATGGCAAATACTTCAGCGGATTGATGGCTTTGCCGCCGAGCGTGATCGTAAAATGCAGATGCACGCCGCTGGCATAGCCGCCCCGGCCATACGTCCGGCCCATGCCGCCGATCTTCTGGCCGGCCTCCACGTACTGACCTGCTCCGACAATCGGATCGGCGTACATATGGCCGTATTCGGATACAAAGCCGTCGCCGTGGTCGATTTTGACGCAATAGCCATAACCGCCGCACCAGCCGGCTGCCGTCACACGACCGGAGCGAGCTGCCCGTATCGGCGTGCCGCGGCCATTGGCGATATCGATGCCGTTGTGGAATCTGCCGACGCTGTAATTACGATAGCCGAAGCCCGAAGTGAAGTCGCCACCCGCCGGCCAGACCCAACGGTCGACCGCCCTTGGCGGCTCGGCAGGTGGCGGCGCAGGAGCAGGCATAGGCAGCGGCGGAATATCTTCGACCACGGGCAGCTGGGCGACGACCTCGGGAGCGTAATCGAGCAGCTCTGCCGCCGCCCATCCTTCGCTGCCCTCAACCGTCAACAGCTTGAGCCAGCCGTTGTGCTGTCCGAGCAGCATCACCGGCGTCGTAGCGCCCAGATAGCCGATCCGCTGGTAAGCAACGGCCGGGCCACCGCGTAGGTTAGTTTTGTCGTCGCGCACCACGGCGACGGGCCGGGCCGGCAGAGCAGCCAGGATTTCTTCGGCCGGCAGCCCGGTTCGCGTCGCACCAGGCACAAATATCTCTTCACCCGCCATCAGCGTGCGCTGCTCATCCAATCTGTTGCCCGCGAACGCATGCACTGCTTCCGCCGCCACCCCATACTGCGCGGCGATCGTTTCAACCGTCTCGCCCTCACGCACGGTGTGCGGCACTCCAGGCGACGTTGGAATGCGCAATGGGCGGCCGCTCGGAAGCAAGCGCGGATCGACCGCGTTAGCCGCGGCGATCGCCGTCGCCGAAACATTGTATCGCTCGGCGATCGCGCCCAGGGTTTCGCCGTTCGACACAACGTGAACAGCAGTAAACGCCGAGCTTTCGTGCATTTGCGGCTCGTCTGCCACTGACGGTATGACGGCCTTGGCGACGAGTGGCTCAGCATCCAACTCAGTCGCGGCCATTTCCGCGACCGGCCTATCCAGCAGCCCGCCGGAACTGGGCTGGACCGGCGGAAACACTACGGGCGCGTGTTCGGCAACACGCTGGTCTGCGCGACCGGTCGTGTCTGCTGCGGCGCCAGAGTCCCGTATAGCCGGCGGCCAGGACACACCAGCTATCGCCGGGACGCCACCGGCAAACGCCAGCGTCAACATGAGGAGCAGCAGGGCGGAACTCTGCCGCGCCGTCCGTACAATCAACCCGTACGGGCGCGACGATCGCGAAGCGTAAGTAGAAGACGGCGGCTCAAACGAACCACCGCTACGCAACAGGTAAAGCGTCGAGCGGGCATGCTGCGCTGCGGCTCGCCGCCGCGCGCGATACGAAAGGTCAGGCTCAAGAGTAGTTACAAACGGCCGAGGTTGTGGTTCCACATGGACCAGCGCGAGGTCCGCTTGCAATGCCCGATCGTGGGGCTGCGCACTCAAAGGCGACTCTCCTTGGAATTTTGGAGCGCAACGATGGCCAGGATGGCGCCCAGGGTCGACGTGCGTCGCGGCACGACGGCGCTAAGATAGCGGTTATCGTCAAAAAAGGCAAGCGGCAAGCGGCAAGGAACACGCGATCCGTAGGGACACGCCGGTGGCACACAGCCGACTTTGTTGTTGGAACGAGGCATCATTGCCGGTGGCGTGTCCCTACAAGGTCTTGTGTCTATCGCCTATTGCCTGCAACGCCTCCGTAACAGTTAGCCAGGAACGGTTACGAAACAGCTTGCCCACCTGTGAGGAGAAGATCAGCAATTCATTCAGCAGCTCGGCCGGCGTTCCAGCGGCGACAACTTCACCGTCGCCCAGCAGCAGTACACGCTCGGCCGTCGCCGCTACCAGCTCAACGTCATGGGTTACCAGGATGATGGCGCAGCCGTCACGCCGTAGTTGCTCAAGTATTCCGGCCAGTCGCTGCTTATTGGTATAGTCGAGGCCGCGGGTTGGCTCGTCCAGCATGAGCAGCTCGGGTCCGGCCACCAGGATCGCTCCCAGCGCCGCGCGCTGCTGCTCGCCGCCGCTGATGTCGCGCGGATGTGCTCCCGCCAGGCGCTCGAGGCCGAGCAATTCAAGCGTACGCTGCACTCGCGCTTCGTCGCCGCTACGGCCCAGCGTCCAACGCAGCTCATCGGCCACGGTTTCGCGAAACAGCAGCGCACGAGGATCCTGCGGCACAAAACCGATCCGCGGAGCACGTTGTTCAGGAGGTAAGCGCCCAAGTTCGGCGCCGTCGAGCACAACGCTGCCGCGCGACGGAAGATCCAGGCCGGCGATCGCGCGCAGCAGCGTCGACTTTCCCGAGCCGTTACGACCCATGATCGCCAGCAACTCACCGGCATGTACTTCGAAGCCGATACGATGCAGCACCTCGCTGCCACCGCGCTCGACGCTGAGGTCGCGCACCTGCAGGCGTGGGGATCGGGAACGCGCCGCTTGTTGGCGCTCCGGCGTAGTGCCAACTGGTCGATCAAACGCGCCGGTTGTGGCCGACGCGAGCGTCGGCCCTACATTGCGTCTTTGCGCCTTTGCGTTTATTTCTTCGTCCGGCTCATCCAACCCCTGCGCCACCACAAAGCGGCGCGCTTCTTTGATCGTCAGCGGCAGCGGCCGCCAACCGAGCGAGCGGCCGAGCAGCGCGAGCGGCGGCGCCAGGGGGCTCTGCTCGAGCATCTCGCCCAGCGGGCCGATCGAAACGTGCGACGGTGTGCCCGAGTTTCGCTCACATATGATCATGCTGTCGGCATATTGCACGACCCGCTCCAGGCGATGCTCACTCAGCACGATCGTCAGGCCGAGGTCGGCGTTGAGCTTTTGCAGCGCGGTGAGCACCTCTTCGGCAGTATGCGGATCGAGCTGCGACGTCGGCTCGTCCAGCACCAGCACGCGCGGCTGCATCGCCAGCACCGCCGCGATCGCCACGCGCTGCCGCTCGCCGCCCGATAGCGAGCTGACGCGCCGGCGGCGCAGGTGCGCGATCTCGAGCTGGTCCAGCACCTCCTCGACCCGGCGGCGCATGATCGGCGGCTCGACGCCCAGATTTTCCATGCCGAACACGAGCTCGTCCTCCACGACCTCGACCACCATCTGCGCTTCCGGATCCTGGAAGACAAAACCCACGCTCGCGGCCAGATCGCGCGGCTCATGCGTGCGGGTGTCGAGCCCTGCTACGCGCACGGCGCCGCCGAAACTGCCCCCGTGAAAGTGCGGCACCAACCCGTTAACGCAGCGCAGCAGCGTGGATTTTCCCGAGCCCGACGCGCCGACGACCAGCACAAAATCGCCTTCTTCGACCCGCAGGCACACATCGCTGAGCGCCGGTTGCGCGGCGCCCGGGTAGCTGTAGCTGACATGGTCGAACTCGATCATATAATCCCGTTGCGATCGAGCAGATACCAGCACAGCGCCAGCACGGTGTAGCTGTTACGGATCGCGCCGCGGCGCAGCAGCACGGGCAGCTCGGATAGAGGCACCAGATGCGGCTGCAGCTCCTCGTGCTCGTCCCAGGCCGTGGGATCGGTGAGCACGGCATCTTCGGCCAGCACTGCGGTGAAGCGGTTGTTCATAAACGCCGGGTTGGCATCGCTTTCGCCCAACTGGCGCCATCGTGGCGCGGTATAGCCGGTCTCTTCGCGCAGCTCGCGCGCGCCAGCGGCGAGCGGCAACTCGCCCGGCTCGATCAGCCCGCCGGGCGTTTCCAATGATATCGAGCTCGTACCATGGCGAAACTGCGAAACCAGCACCAGGTTACCGTCGCTGGTTACCGGTACGACGTTCACCCAATCGGGGCTTTCCAGCACGCTGAAGGTGCCGGTTTTAGAAGAACCGGGCACGCGGCTACGGTCGCGGCGTAGCGTGAATATTCGGGCATCCACGACCGGTTCGCTATGCTCGATCTCCCAGCGTGGTATCGACGAGTCCGGATCGGCGGGCATATCGGTTCTCCTTGGACATTTGAAGCATCGCCGGCACGCTGAGCAGCAGCAGCAAGGCGCCGGTACGCGGATCGAACGGCGGCGGAACAACCCGCGGCAGCGTGGAATATACCAGGCCGCCGGCATCCAGCTGCCGTAACAGCAGCATACCGCACACAACGCACCCCGATGCAATGACGACCAATGTGTCGCGACGATGCCAGCGCTCCCGGCGGTAGCTGCTGCGGGGACCGCCCGCGCCGAGCCGCTGCAAGGCCCCTATCGATAACGCGCTGCCGGCCGCTACCGCCGCCCAGCCCCATGCGGCGCCGGTAAATGCGGCGTACAGTCCCACTGCCAGCGCGGTGACGCCGGCGATGGTTACCAGCTGCAGCACTACGAACCCGCGGCGTGGCGCCGCTGTCCGGCCGTAGCCGCGGCTATCCATCGCCTCGGCCAGCTGAATCGAGCGCTCGAGCCCGCCGGACAGCAATGGTATCACCAACGGCAGGGCGTCGCGGAGTGTCCGAAACCGGTGACCGCGCACACGCTGTGCGTCGCGAATCGCCTGAGACTGAGAGATAACGTGCGGAACAAACGTGAGTGCTATAGTGGTAGCCAGACCGGCGTGAAACAGGGCCCGCGGCACGCGCCGCAGCAACCTGTAGTGGTCGGCCACGGCATTAAAGGCTCCGAATACCAGAATGGTCGCCCATAAACGCATACCGGCGACGAACCCGCCGACCAGCATCTCGAGCGTTGCCGGACCGCCGAGCTGCAAGCCGCCGAGCCAGATCGGCAGATGCAGCTCGGGCAGGACGAACAACACTGTGCCGCCGTACGATACGCCGCCGATCGGTATGGCGCTCAGCAGGGTGCGCGCGACAAGCAACACAAACCCCAGGCGCACGAACAATCCGAAGGAGCGCCCGACCGGGCTGTCGGTATGGCACGTGACGGCGACCAGCATCGCCTGGGCCATCACCAGCGCGTTGAGCAAGGGATTGCTGCTGATCGCCACGATCCCTGCTACCAGCCACGCGAGCCAGGTCAGGCTATAGAAGCTCAGTGAGGAGTATCTCTGGTGGACACCCCCAGACCCCCGGCCTGCCGGCGGCTCATCTGAGGCCCCGACGTCCGATTTTCTCGTTTCTCCCGTATCACTACTCAATTCAGCGTAGCGGCCAGGGCAAGCAACACCACCACCTCGCCAACTTCGGAGAGCGCGCCGTAGGTATCGCCGGTCAGGCCGCCGAGCGCGCGGACCATGCGCGTCGCAAGCCAGTGGACGAGCGGCCAGAGCACAAGCACAACCAGCGCGCCCCACGGCAGTGCGACAACGGCGCCGAGCAGCACCGCGCTGCCGGTGGCAAGCACAAAGTCAACCCGGCGCACCTGCTCATGAAAGGCGCGGCCCATACCGCCTTCACGCGCGGCAGGGAAATGGAAGATGCCGTAGATATCGGCCCAGCGGCCCCACATCGGCGCCAGCAGTGCCCCGAGCCACCAGCCTGCGCCCAGCGCAGAGAGCGCGCCGATTTTCAAGAGCACGACCGCCAGCAGCCCGAGGGCACCCATGGTACCGATGCGGCTGTCGCGCATGATCACAAGCTTTTGCTCGCGTGTGCGCCACGAAAACAGTGCGTCACAGCTGTCGGCGAGCCCGTCAAGATGCAGCCCTGCCGTCAACAGCATCCAGGCGACCACGATCACGATCGACCGCAGCTGCGCACCCCACAACCAGCCGGCCGCCCAGCCGACGCCCGCGCCGAGCGCACCGATCAACAGCCCGACCAGGGGAAACATCGACATCGAACGCGCGATGCCGGCTTCGTCGGTTGCCCTCGGCCCCGGCACCGGCAGCACGGTCAGGAAGCGTATCGCCTCGGCTAATTGTTGCAAGGGCTTCAACTCACTTTGCGACTTTGCGCCTTTGCGTCAGAATCATTGATCAACATGTGCTTCATCAAACGTCGCCATTTCGTCGAGCAAGCGAGCAGCCGCCACCACCAACGGAAGCGCCAGGGCCGCGCCGCTGCCCTCGCCCAGCCGCAGGCCGAGATCAAGCAGCGGATCGAGTCCAAGCTCGGCCAGCGCGACGGTGTGACCCGGTTCGGCCGAGCGATGAGCGGCGACCAGAAACTCGCCTGCGGCGCGACAGCAGCGCACGGCGACCAGCGCAGCCGCGGCGGTGATATATCCGTCCAGCAGCACCGGGATGCGTCGAGCGGCCGCGCCCAGGATACAGCCGGCCAGAAATCCGATTTCATATCCGCCCAGCGCCGCCAGTAGATCGAGGCCGTTACACGGGTCGGGCCGGTGCAGCGCCACCGCGCGCTCGACGACTGCGATCTTGTGAGCCAGAGTGGCGTCGTCGACGGCGGTGCCGCGTCCGGTGACGCCGGCGGCCGGAGCCCCGGTAGCCGCGGCGACGATCGCGGCTGCCGAGGTGGTATTGCCGATGCCCATCTCGCCGGCGGCCAGCAGCCCGACGCCATCGTCCGCCAGCTCGTGCGCCAGCGCAATACCTGCCTCGACGATCGCGACGGCATGCTCGCGCGGCATAGCCGGGCCATGCAGGAAGTTAGCGCTGCCCGGCGCCAGGCGTGCGCGTCGCAATACCGTGCCGGCCGGCGGCTCCGGGTCAACCCCGGCGTCCACTACGATAAGCCTGGCGCCCATTTGCCGGGCCAGCACGTTGATCGCCGCGCCACCGGACAAGAAATTCGCGACCATCTGCGCCGTAACCGTTGCCGGATACGCGCTCACACCTTCCGCGGCGACACCATGGCTGGCCGCCGCTACCACGATCGCCGGTTGTTCGAGCCGCGGCCGCGTGGTTGCGGCCATTCCGGCGAGCCGAACACTGAGCTGCTCCAGCCGGCCGAGCGCGCCGCGCGGCTTGGTAAGGCGGTTCTGCCGCGCTGCGGCAAGCCGCATCGCACGCTCGTCCAACGGGGCGATCGCCGCGATCGTAGACTGCAAGCTCATCGGCCTGCTCTCAACGGGGGCACTTCGTTCAGCGTCCGAACGATCGCACCAGCGGGATACAGGTCGATGTTGCAGATGCCGCCGAGGTCGATACGCAGCTGCCAGTAGCGATCGAACGGCAGGCCGAGCAGATGACACAGCAGCAGCTGGATCGGCGTCGCATGCGTGACGATCAACAGCTTGCCACCTTCGTTCCGGCTCACGAGCTCGTCCCATGCCGCGGCGACCCGCTGCCACAGGTCGGCGCTTGCTTCACCGCCGTGAGCGCGGCTGGCCCAGCTGTCGGCGAAGCGTGCCCGCGCCTGATCCGGGAAGCGTCGCGCCACCTGCTGATAGGTCAGGCCTTCCCAGGCACCGTGATCCGCCTCGCGCCAGCGCGTGTCGCACTGTATCTGCAGCCCATGTTGTTCGGCCGGCAACACAGCGAGCGTATCTGTGCGATGCTGGCCGGAGGTAACCACCGCCGAAAAGGCGATCCGGCGTAAGCGCAGCGCTACTGCCTCGGCGCGCGCGAGGCCAAAAGCTGTCAGCGGGCGGTCGGCGCGGCTCTGGTAGCGCCGCTCGCGGTTCCAATCGGTCTGGGTATGGCGCACCAGCCACACATCGGTATGCCGGTTCACGTGGCGCCTCGCCTGCGCACCGCGACCGCTATGGCGCCCAGAATGCCGGCCAGCATGATGGCGAAGACAGCGTAGCTGCCCCACCCAACCGACGGCTGTGGTTGGTCGGGCTCGGCCGGCAGGGATGCCGCACCGGCTACCGGTGGTGGTGAAGGTCGCTCACCTGGGAGCGCCGCACTCGCGACGGCGCCCGGCGACCCAGCCGTCGACGCCACCGGATCGAGCGTCGCCGGCTGGGTCGGCTCGAGCGACGACGCCAGCGGACAGACCTCGGCAAACGTCACAACGGGCGGCTGCACGCTGCTCTCGGCCGAGCCGCTGCCGTAGGCCCAGCCGTCGACGTCGCCGTCACCCACCCGCCGCGCGCCGGCGCCCTGCTGCCCATAGCGCCATGTTGCTCCATCCAGCTGCCAGTAGGCCCAGTATTTGCCGCTGCCACCCGCGCCGAACGTGCAGAAGCACGGCTCGGCCGGGTAATCGCAGCCGTCGCCGTCGATCTTGCACACCGCCGCGTTGCCCGGCGCAGGCTGCATGATCACCTCATTATCGGCGCGCTGCAGCAGCTCCAGCCCGCTGATGCTTGATTGATCGAAGCTGACGCACGAGGTGCGCACGCTGCCGTCGGCGTAGCGGATCACCACGCCGGCACGATTGGCCGCGCTGCCGTTGCCCGCCGCCGGCAGCAGCGCGACCAGCAGGGGCAGCAACAGGATTGCGAGACGCTTCATCGGAATTCTTTGAACGCAAAGACGCAAAGACCCAGTATGGGTCTACACTGTTTGCTCGTACACGATCGTCAGGCTGATTGGTAATTGATGCGCTTCGATTGACGCATAAGTTAATCCCTTTGCGTCTTTGCGCCTTTGCGTTGAAAAGCCATTCCGGTGAGCAATAACCCAAGCGCTGCAAGCACAAGCAGCGGCATCCGGCTCGCCACGCCGGTCGCCGGCAGAGCGGAGGGCGCGCCGGCGGAAGCGACGGCCTTGAGCGGCAGCGTTTCGCCGTTGACCGCCGGGACGGCCTGGTACGTGGCGAACGCATTGTCCTCGTTTTGGCCGTCCTGATAGCGGAACGCCCCGCTGGCGTTCTGAAACGCCAGCAGCCGGTCAATCGGCGACGACCCGTTCTTGGCGTAGCTATCCGGATCTTCGCCCGCGGCCAGCAAGCCCTGAATCGCCAGTGATGTCGAGTTGGCATCGCTGGCACCGCCGCCCGCACCGCCCTTGGCATACGGCCAGCCGGCGTCGTCGTTCTGCTGAGCCTTGAGGTACGCCACCGCTTTGGCAAGCGGATCGCCGCCGGCTCCGGCCGCTACCAGGGCCTGCATCGCCAGCGACGTGGTGTTGGTGTCGCTGCCGGTCGCCGCGGCACCGTCGAAGCTCCAGCCGCCGTCGGGGAGCTGCAATGCGGTCAGCGCGTCGACCGCCTGTGGCGGCACTGGCCTGCCGGCGGCGGTCAAGCCCAGCACCGCATAGCTATGTGTGGTTACATCGGCGCCGTAGCGGCCGCTGGCCGGGTTGTAGCCGGCCTCTACAGCCGCCGGCAAATCGTAGCCCTGGCCGCTGGGCGCCTGCCCTGCCAGCAGCATCGCGAGCAAGAATTTAGCGGAGACTCCGACATCCCCCTGCTGCTGAGGCGCCTGGGCGATCATGTAGTCGACAGCCGACGCGCCACCGGAAGCGAGCGCAGCCACGTCCTGCCCGTCCGACGCCAGGGCAAATACCGCGTCCGCCGTCGAGCCGGGCCCGAAGCCGGCAAACGAGCCGTCGGGCTGCTGCTGTGTTTTGATGAAGGCGATCGCCTGGTCGACCGCGGCGGTGTCCTGGGCCTGTACCGGCGTTCCAGCCAGCGCCGCTACCAGCAGCGTCAGCGTTACCGTCCAACATCCAATACGATTCATCGAGCTGGCTTCCCTTCTCTGGCAACAAAACAGCCTCTCCTGGTGGAGAGGCTGGAGCACTCGCGCCCCGTGTGGGGTTTTGCGTGTGTCGACCACCACCCGTGCCAGCGCAGGTGCAGTCACTCGATCGCGGGGGCAGGCATTCTGGCTTCGCAGGGGTCAGGGGTCGGGGGTCAGGGGTCAGGATCAGGCCATGTTGCCTGATCCTGACCCCCGATCCCTGCTCCCTGATCCCTGCTTTACAGCAGCGTGGACTGCGCCGGAATCACACCGGACTTTCCCCAGTTAGGCCCTTCGCTTCCTCCGGGCCCCCCGCGCAAGTGATGAGTTGTGGGCGCTATCTTAGCACGACGCGCGCCGGCTGCCAACCGGCGGCCGCGGAACAGGGATTGCTTGGCAATAAACAACGAAGGAGCGAATATGTCTGACAAACCAGCCGATCCGGCCAACGAAAGCATCGAGCAAGGCAAGCGCGAATCCAATACATTTGAAGGCCAGCAAGGCCACGGCGTACACTTCGAGGACGGGCAGTTCGAAGGTGCGGTTGAGGAGACGCCGCCCACGGGCCGCTCGGGCAGCTTCGAAGCCGACAACCAGGGAGGCTACGGCAGCGGCCAGACTGATGCGGACGGCGAGCGCCACGCGGAAAAGGGACCTGCAGCGCCGCCCGAACCGGATCTTTAACGCAAAGGCGCAAAGACGCAGAGGTTGCACCACAAAGGCACACAGGACACGAAGATTCTATGGAATCTTCGTGTCCTGTGTGCCTTTGTGGTGATTTTGGTTAGCTCAACCTTGCGTCCTTGCGTCTTTGCGTTAGTCTTCCGCTGCGTTTCTCTTGTCTACTGTGGCTCCGGCTCGGGCTCGGCTACCGGCGTAGGATCGGGCAACTCCACCGGCTCACGCCAATCCAGATCGCCGGCCGCCAGCAGGTTCGACAGCAGCGTGTCTTCAGCACTGCCGTTGTGCGCCCCGTTGCCGGCTATGCGCTTGGCGAAGGCAACACGCTTGAGAATCTCTTCGACGTCCTGGCTGTTGAGCTCGTCGCGCTGGATCAGCTCCTCGGCGATAGCCTCGACTTCGTCGCGCCGGCGTTCGATCAGCGCTTTGACCTCGGTGTACTGCTCCTGCAACAGCGCCTCGATTTTGTCCTGCATTGCCTGGTCGACATCCATCTGCGGCGTGAACACGAACGGGTTGATGATGTTGCCGTCCATGCCCCAGCGAAACAGGTAGTTCGCCGCGTCGGTGGTAGCGTTGCCGAAGTCGCCGCCGACACCGCTCAGGCGCGTTTCTAGGAACACCTCTTCCGCGGCGCGGCTGCCGAGCGAAACACGGATATCGGCCAGCACTTCCTCGCGCGTCGACGCGCCGCCGAACGTTTCTTCCGTCGGCTTGGTCGACGAAAAGCCGCCCACGCCGGCGCCGAAGTTTCCGTAGCGCATCAGCGTCACCTTGGCGAAGCGCTGGCGCGTGATCGGCGCGTATTCGAGCTGCGCGATGGTATGCCCGGCCTCGTGATACGCGATGCGCCGCTTGTCCAGGGCCGACATCGCCTTGACCGGCTGGCGCAGGCCATATTCATGGGTATCGCGGGCGCGGGTGAAATCCTCATAGTTGATCTCGGTGCGGCCGCTAAAATGAGCATGCACCACCGACTCGTTGATCACATACTTGACCGCCACGGGAGTATAGCCCTGCGTATCGTTCACCATGCGGTCGATATCGATGTTGGGATCGTGGTGAACTTTGGCGATGTAATAATCGATGATTTCGCGCCTGCCGTGCGCGTCGGGCGCGTCGATACGAATCTTGCGGTCGAAGCGACCCGGCCGCAGCAGCGCCTGGTCGAGCGCCTCGGCGATATTGGTGGCGGCAATGCTGAGCACCGGCGGCATATCGGCTCCGCCGCGCCTGAGGCCAAGCCAGCGCAAAAAGCGCTTCCAGCGGCCCTGATCCGCCGGCGGCGGATCCATCTGCATCAGCAGCTCGTTGAGCAGGCCGGTACCGCCACCGCCCATCATGCCGCCGAAAAAGCCGCCCTGGTTCTGGCCGCCACGCGTGCGCGAGGTGCCGATCGCGTCGATCTCGTCGATAAACAGGATCGCGGCGCCGTGCTTGCGCGCCAGCTTGCGCGCTTTGCGGTACAGCGACATCACCTTCAGGTTGCCGACGCCCATGAACATCGACGTCATCGAGGGCGCCGAAACATAGCCGAACGGCACCCCGGCCTCGGTGGAGATCGCCTGGGCCAGGTAGCTCTTGCCGGTACCGGGCGGGCCTACCAGCAGCAGGCCGCGAATGTGCTCGCCGCCCATCGCCTTGAACTCTTTGACGCCGCGCAGCAGCACCACGATCTGGTTGGCCGCGTCGAGCACCTCGGGGTTGCCCTTGTAATCCTTGAAGCCGATACCGGTTTCGCCCGGCATGACCCAGTAGGTGCGGCCGCGCGCCAGGAACCAGAAGATCGCGACGAACTGGATGATCGCAAAGGCGATTCCGAACAGCAGCTGCAGCAGAAATCCGGTGATTGCCAGCAGCGGTGGCCCCCACGTTCCGCGCGACGGCCACATAAAGAAGTAAAACACCAGCGCCAGAACAATTAACGCAAGCGTCGGCCGCCAGCGCCGGCTCATGTTATCAAGAAAGCCATCCAGCGCTTCGTCGATCTGCTGATCGAGCTCATTGGACTTGCCGACCATTGCCATCGTGATACCTCCGCCGAGCCAAACGACCGGCTATTCGATGCGGGCGATTTTACCCGATTGATTGAGCGTGAACGTCAGGGGGAATTGCCCGTTTTCGGCGCCGTTGGTGATCGAGATGATGTACAGATGGACGCTGCCACCGTCGTTTAGGCCGCTGCCGCCGACATAGGTCTGGTCGACAAAGTTGATGCCGTTGAGCTTGGCCATCGTAACGCGCCGCTGTGTATCGGCAAACGCCTCTTCATCCGCGCGCATTTCTTCGCTGACGGCCTCCCACATCATGGTGACGTCGGCGTTTTTCTGGCCTTCAAGATAGCGTTCGATCGCAGCCAGGCGCATATCGTGGGCCGGAGCCGGCGCAACACCAAGTGCGGTCAGCGGCACCATACCACTGCTCACGGCGAAATAGCTTCCCAGTACCATGGTTATGGCAATCAGCGCCGCGATCGGGTAGCGCAACACCCAGCGCCGGGTGAGGACAACTCGCTTGACGATGACGTGCAGAATCGTCTTGAACGCCCGCCGCACAGGATTGCGGCGTCTTGGTGTTTCCGCTCCGTCCATATTCCCGCCCTTTGCTCTTACGGCCAAAAGCAAGCGACTTCGCGCGAAGATAGAGAATCAAGCGCCTGTATTATGTTCAGGCGCGTACGTGTAGTATTGCACCGTTAATTACGTTGTCAAGCAGCAGAGTGGATGTTTTTCGCACCGCATACGTTTGCCGCCACGCCGCGACCGGCACGTCGATGTTACCTTCTACAACGTATCAACGCCCGGCAAAGAATCGCGCTCCGAGCAGCATAACGACAGCAATGTACAGCAACCCAAACAATACGGTTTGTACAACGGCAATCGCCATCGAAGCGTGTAACGACGACGCCAGCACCAACCAGGCCACACTCCACAACAGCGCGCCGGTAACAGCGGCAAGCGGAGTCCAGGCTTTCGGATCATCCCGCAAGCGCACGTAGCGCATGATCGTATCAAGCGCAAGGAAGATCAGCGCCACGATTGTCCAGATCGTCCATGGCATATGGCCTCCGCTTCCCGACCCGACCCGACCCGACCCGACCCGACCCGACGCTAAAGCGTCGGGCTGAAGAAACAAAGCCCGCTGAAGCGGGCTGCATTATGATGCGCAGCCCGCTTCAGCGGGCTTTGTTTCTTCAGCCCCAGGATTTATCCTGGGGGCTGGGGCTGGGGCTGGAGCTGGGGCCAGCGGGGATATTAGCGAGCCAATACCTGCGCCTGCAGCGCCTGATCGATCGCCTGACCCTGTGCGATGCGCAATACCGGAACACGTAGCTCGCCCAGCTTGGCCTCGATCATATCAGCGCCGGGCCACCCGCCGAACGTCTGCGGGTCCACCAGCACGACGACTGCCTGGATGCCGCGATACAGCAGGTGCTGCAGGCTGGTTACCCACACCGGGTCCACCGACGACGTCACGACCACCATGGTAGAGGAGCGCGTAAACTGCGGCGCTTCAGCCATCAACACCTCGCCCAGCGAGTGCGTACCCTGCGCCCGCAGCACAGCCAACGATTCGAGGATCTTGTACAGCTGTCGCGCCTCGCGCTCAGGCGGGATGATCTCGCGGTGCTGGCCCCACGCCAGCATGCCGACATTGCGATTACCGTTGAGCAAATGCCGCGCGATCGACGCCGCCGCCGTCACGATATATTCCTCGGTCGATTCGGGCACCTGGATATGCCGGTTGAGGCGGCGGTCGTGGTACAGCGTGCGCTGCTCCTCCGACACCGCCTGCACGCGCTCGTGCATATCCACCACGATCCACACGTCGGCGGTTGGGTCGAGCTCAAACTCCTTGACCATCATCCTGCCCGTGCGCGCCGTGGAGCGCCAGTGGATCCGGTTGAAGCTGTCGCCGGGGACGTAGTCGCGGATCGTCGCAACATTAGGCGTAACATGGAAGGTGCGCGTCCGAACATCGGCGCCGCCGGGCAGCTCCGCACTGGGCAGCCGAAATCCCGGCAGCTCGACCGTTGCCGGATACACGATCACGTCCGAGGTCGCATCGATGGTGCGTCCGAGGCGAAAAATACCGAACGGATCGCCGCTGTAGATCGTCACCGGTCCAAGGCGCCACTTGCCGCGCAGCGTACAAGGCGTGCGCGTGGTCCAGCGTCGTCGCTCGCTGCCGGGCAGATACACCACAAAACCGGAGCCGTGCAGCGGCATATCCGAATGGTCCTGCACCTCGATCCACAGCTTGGGCGTCGGCCAGTTGTTGTCGATCACCAGCCGCTCGCGCGCTTCTTCACCCACCTGCGCGCGACGCGTGCCAACCTCACGTTTCACCGTCACGCCCTGCAGGTTGCTCCACGACCACACATACGCCAGCACCAGCAGCGCGAGCAGCAGGTAAAACAGATAAAAGAACAGCGGAATGCTGGTGCCCTGCGCCACGACAAAGCATGCAATGGCCAGGGCGAGTATGCCGAATGCTTTCATAGGTTTCAGGGGTCGGGGGTCGGGGATCAGGGATCAGGAAGTTCCGAGTTTCGAGTTCCGCGCTCGTTGACTACACAGTCTCGGTTCGCTAACGTCCTGACCCCCGATCCCCGACCCCCGACCCCTATCTCGTTACCGCCTCCCGCTCGACCCGGCGGGATGAGCCGGGCCGGCCGCCGGGCACCGGTACGGCGTTGAGCACATCGTTGATCACCGCGCCGGCCATGATATTGCGCATACGTGCGGCCGGGTTGATGATCAGCCGGTGGCCGAGCACAGACTCAGCCAGGGCTTTGACGTCGTCGGGCGTGACGAAATCGCGGCCGCTGATCGCCGCCGCCGCCTGTGCCGTGCGATACAACGCCAGCGAGCCGCGCGGGCTGGCGCCGAGGTACACATCGTCGTGGTGGCGCGTCGCCGATGTTACCGAAACGATATACTCTTTGATCGCCGGATCGACATACACTTCTTTGATCTTCTGCTGCATCTCGATCAGCTTCTCAGCCGTGATCACCTGGTTCAGCGTCTGGAGCGGGTGCCGCGTACGCTGGCTTTCCAGGATTTCGATCTCTTCGCTCTTTTGTGGGTAGCCGAGATGAATGCGCAGCAGGAAGCGATCCAGCTGCGCTTCGGGCAGCGGAAAGGTGCCCTCGTATTCGATCGGGTTTTGCGTCGCCAGCACGATAAACGGCTCAGGCAGCGGATGCGTCACGCCGTCGACCGTGATCTGCTGCTCTTCCATCGACTCGAGCAGGGCAGATTGGGTCTTGGGCGTCGCGCGGTTGATCTCGTCGGCCAGGACGATCTGCGCGATCACCGGCCCCGGCCGGAACTCGAACTGGTTGGTTTGCTGGTTGAAGATCGATACGCCGGTAACGTCGGAAGGCAGCAGGTCCGGCGTGAACTGAATGCGCTTGAACGAGCAGCCGATCGAGCGCGCCAGCGATTTAGCAAGCACCGTTTTCCCTACTCCGGGAACGTCCTCCAGCAGCACATGGCCGCGGCACAAAAGCGCGACCAGCAGGAGGTCCACGGCGGATCGCTTGCCGATGATGACCTGCTCGACGTTGTCGGCCACCCGGTTGGCGACCTCGTGAATATCGTCCAAACAATCCTCCTTGTGCAGGGACGTCGAGTGCATGCGTGTGCCCAATTATACCAGCGCCGGCATAATGCGTTACTCGATTCGGCATCTATATCACATGAGCATAGCTTCGAACGGTAAAATACGAAATAACGCGTCTCGATCTGGTATAATAATTCGTCAGCGTACGGCCCGGCCGTACCTTTTTTCATGTAGTGAGTGTGCCGGCCCGGCAACTTGAAACATGAAACCTGGAACTGGAATGGAATACCAGCCCGATCCCAAAAACATGCGTGGCACTGGAGGCGAGGTAGTCGCCGTCGTGCCCGGCAGTACGGCCGCGGCGCTCGGCATGCGTGTGGGCGACCGCGTCGTGGCGATCAACGGCCTTCCGATGCGCGACGTGATCGATTATCGCTATGCCGTCGCCGAGGAGCGCGTGGCCGTCGACGTGCTGCGCGGCGAGCTCGCGCTGCGCTTCGAAGCCGACAAGGACGTCGACGACGATCTTGGCCTCGAGTTCTCCGAGCCGCTGTGGGATCGGCTGCGCACGTGCAACAATAAATGCCCGTTCTGCTTCCTGACCCAGATGCCGAAAGGGTTTCGCAAAACCCTGTATCTCAAGGACGACGACTACCGTTTGTCGTTCTTGTACGGCAACTTCGTCACGCTCACCAACCTTAACGACGACGACTGGCGGCGCATTAAGGAGCAGCATCTTTCGCCGATGTATGTTTCGGTGCATGCCACCGACCCGCGCATGCGCTCGGTGCTGCTGGGCAAGCCGGACGCCGGCGATGTGATGGCCGATATCAGCCGCCTGGGCGAGATGGGCATCGAGGTACATACCCAGTTCGTGGTGTGCCCCGGCCTCAACGACGGCGCCGTTCTGCGCGAGAGCATCGAAGCATTGGCGGCGCTGCACCCGGTGGTGCAGTCGATCGCCGCGGTGCCGGTGGGGCTTACCAAATATCGCTTCAACGGCAAGGCTCCGCAGTCGATCCGTGCCGCGATCCAGGTGCATGAAAGCGCCGAGTGGATCGATACCAACTGGGAGCGCCAGCCGCTGTGGGGCGACCCCGCCGC
The DNA here is from genome assembly GCA_963827625.1 of uncultured bacterium. Classification (GTDB taxonomy): domain Bacteria; phylum Chloroflexota; class Chloroflexia; order Chloroflexales; family Kallotenuaceae; genus CAWHBS01. Next base: position 291,316 of record CAWHBS010000001.1, read on the forward strand.
CGGCATGCTGCCGGAGCGGCCGGAGCTTGGCTTTTGCGCTCGTTCGGGCGACAACATCGTCACCGAGATCCCGCTGCGTACCTTCCGGCCGGCCGAGGCCGGGCGCGTGATCGACATGCTCGAGCCGTACCAGGAGCATTATCGCCGCGAACTGGGCTATGGCCTGGTCTATCCGTCCGACGAATTCTATATCGTTGCCCGCCGCGAGGTGCCCGCGGCCGATGTCTACGACGGCGCAGACCAGGTCGAGAACGGCGTCGGAATGGTGCGGCAGTTTCTGGATGATTGGGACATCGCGCGGCGCCGCTTGCCCGCTCGCGCTCGCGGCGATCGGCGTATCGTTGTCGTCACCGGTGCGCTGGCGCAACCGATTCTCGAGCCGGTTGTCGAGCGCATCAACCGCATCCCCGGCCTGCGCTGCGAGCTGCGGGTGATCCGCAACGACTTTTTCGGCGAGATGGTCACGGTTGCCGGCCTGCTCACCGCGGGCGACGTTGTACAACAGCTGGCATCGATCGGACCTGCCGATCTGGTGGTGCTGCCGCGCGTGATGTTCGACTATGCCGGCGCGCGTACCATCGACGACCGCTCGCGCGATTGGATCGCCGCCGAGCTGGACAGCCCCGTTGCCCTGGCGCGCCACCCTGCGGAGCTGGTGCGGTTGGTTCGCTCTATCGCCCATGGTGTAGCGATGGAGCGGTATGCGGTAGCCGTCGCGTCGTAAGGCCGATCGCTTGCGTCGATTCACCCGCTCGTCATCAACAACAAGGGCACCACGCCCCCGTAAACAGGTCAACATAAAACGATGCCACAACCAATCGTCGCCATCGTGGGGCGGCCCAATGTCGGCAAATCCACGCTCTTTAATAAGCTGATCGGCGAGCGTCGCGCGATCGTCGAAGACGAGCCGGGCACCACGCGCGATCGCCTGTACGGTGAGGCCGAATGGCATGGCCGCGAGTTCACGATCGTGGACACCGCCGGCATCTTGCCGGGCGAGGAGGAAGAAGCGACGGCCTCGATGGCCGAAATCGTACGCGCCACCCGCGCCCAGGCCCAGCTTGCGATCGACGAGGCCGACGCGATCCTGTTTTTGGTTGATACGCGCGAAGGTATCACCTCGGCCGACGAAGACGTAGCCGCGCTGCTGCGCGAAACCAGCAAGCCGGTGATCCTCGGCGCCAACAAAGCCGACTCGCTCGAGCGCGCACAGAACGCCGTCGAGTTCTGGAACCTTGGCCTCGGCGAACCGATCCCGCTTAGCGCCTATCACGGCACCGGCACCGGTGATGTACTGGACGCCCTGTATAACGAGCTGCCGCCGTTCGAGGAAGACCCCGAGCCGGAGTATGCGATCAAGATCGCGATCGTCGGCCGCCCCAACGTCGGTAAGTCGAGCCTGCTCAACCGGCTGCTGGGCCAGGAGCGCGTGGTTGTCAGCGACGTCCCCGGCACCACGCGGGATACAATTGACACAGTGCTCGACTACAACGGCCAGCAGATCTTGCTGATCGACACGGCCGGCATTCGCCGCCGCGGCCGCATCGAGCAGGGCATCGAGAAATATAGCGTCTTGCGCGCGCTGCGGGCGATCGAGCGCGCCGACGTTGTGCTGCTGATGGTGGATGCTACCGAAGGCGTTACCGCTCAGGATACCCACGTGGCCGGTATGGTGCTGGAGGCCCACAAAGGCATAGCAGTGCTGGTCAACAAGTGGGACGCTGTCGAGAAAGATAACTGGACCTTCGACCAGTACACCGATCATGTCCGCGACGCGCTGAATTTTATCCCGTACGCGCCGCTGCTGTTTATCTCGGCGCTGACCGGCCAGCGTGTGCCGAATATTCTAGAGCTGTCGCTGCAGATCAACGCCGAGCGTAACACGCGCATCCCGACAAGCAAGCTCAACACGCTGTTGCGCGACGCGGTGCGCGCGCATCCGCCGTCTGCGATCCATAAAGGCGCGCATCTGCGCCTGTATTATGCGACCCAGGCCCAGGTATCTCCGCCGGTATTCTTGTTCTTTTCCAACGCGCCGCAAGAGATCCATTTCGGGTACCGGCGCTACCTCGAGAACCGTATCCGCGAACAATATCCGTTTACCGGATCGCCGATTATTCTGGTGTTCAAGAGCAGGGACGAGGAAGATAGCAGGCAAGGGGCGAGAGGCAAGGGGCAAGGGTCAAGGAGCGAGAGACGAGAGGCAGGAGGCGAAAGGCGAGAGGCGAGAGGCGATCAGGCAGAGGCGATTGATCTGGATGTCATCGATGCGGATGAGGAATAGTTAAGAATTCGCATACCGTTCTTTGCCGATACCCTATCGCGCCTTGCCGCGTGCCTCTCGCCTCCGTACAATACTGAGCTCAAGGAGCAGAAAACGATATGACTACACGTCGGGCGGAAGACAGCGCTCGCAATAAAGCGCGCGGGCGGCAGGTCGCTCCGCAGAAGAAATTCCCGTTTGTACCGGTGATTATCGGTGGTGTCGTCGTCGCGCTGATCGCCCTCGCCGTGTACTTTTTGCTGCCCGGCCCCGGCGCCGGCCTGACCGGCGAAGTCGATCAAACCGCGCCCGGCGAGGCGACCGAAGTGGCGCCGACGCGCAACCACGTCGAGACCACCGTCCAGTACCTGACCAGTCCACCCACGTCGGGCGACCACGCCCAGGCGCCGGCACAGGTCGGCTTTTATCGCACCACGCCGCCATCGGATGAAAAGCTCGTCCATAGCCTCGAGCACGGCAACGTGGTGATGTATTGGGATCCGTCAAAGTTGGACGATGCCCAGTTCACCCTGCTTAATACGCTCTACAACGACCTGCGCAGCGAAAAGCCGTGTCTCATCCTGGCCCAGCGCGCGATGGATAAGCCGATTGCGATCACGTCGTGGGGCTATCTCGCCTTTTTGGACGGCTTCGACGAAGGCGCGATTCGAGCGTTCTGGCGCGACCATGTCGCGCAAGGCCCTGAGTTTGGACCGGGACAGTGCGGGTGACGGTGTTTGAGCGATCTGTTTTCTTGATGCTCGCACTGTGCACAACCAGGTGACGGGGTGACGGGTGACGGGGTGACGGGGTGACAAGGCGAGCCTGGTTAGGTTGGTTGGTGCGTTTCACAAAAGCTTGAGCCCAATCGTCGTGTCTTGGAACAATCACGAATGAAACTCACCCGTCACCCCGTCACCCTGTCATCTTCCCAACCAGATCGCCCGATGACCGACAACCAACCAAGCAACGCGCTACTGATCGAGAGCATACTCTTCGTCGCGGCGGAGCCGGTGCATGTTCGCCAGCTGGCACGCATGCTGGCGCTGCCGATCGACGCGGTCGAGCATGCGCTGGATCGACTGCGCGAGCAGTATCGTGGACGTGGCATCCGGTTGCAGCGCCACGACGATTTGGTCCAGCTCGTCTCGGCACCCGAAGCGGCTTCCGTGATCGAGCGCTTTCTCGGCCTGAACCTTTCCGCGCCTCGGCTTTCCGGAGCCGCGCTTGAAACACTGGCGATCGTGGCGTATCGCCAGCCGGTTACACGGCCCGGTATCGAGGCCGTGCGCGGTGTAGATTGCTCCGGCGCTCTCCGTACGCTGCTGCAGCGCGGCCTCGTCGCCGAAGTCGGGCGCGTCCAGTCGGCCGGACGCCCGCTGCTGTACGGCACGACCGACGAGTTCTTGAAGCAATTCGGGCTCGAGTTCGGTCGATCAGCTGCCTGCATTGGATGTTTAGTCGAAGACATTCTTTATTGCTTTGCGCCTTTGCGTCTTTGCGTTAATCGTCCGCTACGAGGGTAAGCTGATCGGGGCGTAGCGACAGGCGCGCGAACGAGCCGGACGGCGCCTCATCGGCTTCGACATCCAGCTCGAGCTCCGTACCCGAGGCGTGGCGCAGCACGATGCGCTCGCTGTCGCCACGAAACGTGCGGCGCACGATCTCGCCCTCGACCACATTCGCCAGACCGTCGCCGGCCGGCTCCGCGGCTTCAGGCCGAACCAGCACGGTGCCGCCGCCGCCGGGCGGCACATCGCCGACCAGCAGCGGGCCCACGGCCGTGTTTACTACCACACTGCCGGAGCTGCCGGCGTCGGATATGTCGCCCGGCAGCAGATTGTTGAAGCCCAGAAAGCGCGCCGCGAACAGGCCGGCCGGATGGCGGTACACCTCGGCCGGCGTGCCGTCCTGAACGATCGCACCGCGATCCATCAACAGGATACGGTCGGCCACCGCGAATGCCTCGTTCTGGTCGTGCGTCACATACAGGCTGGTCAGCCGGACGCGCTTGATAATCTCGCGCAGCTCGGCGGTCAGGCGCTCGCGCAAGGTGCGATCCAGGGCGCCGAGCGGCTCATCCAGCATCAGCAGGCGCGGCTCGGGCGCGAGCGAGCGGGCCAGCGCCACGCGCTGACGCTCGCCGCCAGACAGCTCGAACACGCTGCGATCGGCATAGCCCGGTAGCCCGACCAGCTCCAAGATCTGCTGCACCCGTCGCTCGATGTCGGGCCGTGCCAAGCGCTGCATACGCAGTCCGAAGGCAATGTTCTGGCCGACGCTGCGATGCGGCAGCAGTGCATACTCCTGAAACATGAAACCGAAGCCGCGCTCATGTACCGGCACACGATCGATCGGCGTGCCGGCGAAGCGAATGCTGCCGCGGTAATCCGTTTCCAGCCCGGCGATCACGCGCAGCAGCGTCGATTTCCCACAGCCGCTGGGTCCGAGCAGGCAAACGATCTCGCCGTCTGTGACGCTGAAGCTCACCCCGACCAGCGCCGGCCGCTGCCCGTAGCTCTTTTGGATATCCCGTACTTCCAACAGCATGCTCACAACGTGCTCCCTCACCTGGACAACTGGTCGAGCAGATTGCGATGAATGCTCGGGATGACGGGAAACAACAGTTTCAGTCTTTGCCCTATGCCACATCGGGGCGCGGTTTCCACGGTTCAACAGCGCGGATGGTATCATAGGTCGTACACTAATGCCTTTCTTTCGCCGCTCATTCGAACCGCGTCTGGCGTTGGCTCGCCCCTTCGCCTCACACGATGTCCACGCCGTCAGCAGCCTGGCCCGCAACGCGGCGCGCCGGTACTTGACGACAGTACCGGAAGACCTGGGCGAACTGCTTAACCATGAGCCGGCGGCAGTGTTGGAGTATGAGAACCGCGTCGTAGCAGCGACAGTCGCGGGCTGGCGCCTTCCGCCGAATGCCTGGCTGCGCGCTCTGCTGGTCGATAGCCGTGTCGACGCGGCACAGGCGATCCCGCTGCTGGTGCCGCGGCTCCATCGCCTGCTTCCGGGGCGCGGCGTGCAGGCGTCTTACATCACCCTCGACGAGTGGAGCGCGCCGTGGGCCCGGGCTCCGCTCGAAGGCGCCGGGTACCGCCACGTCATGAACGTTCTGGGCTACGATAAAGTAGGCATGGACGTGCCGTCGTACGGAGACCTGTCGGTGGTCGTGCGCCGCGCCCGGCCGGAAGATATCGCCGCTGTGCTGCGTGTCGACGCCGAATGTTTTCCGATCCCATGGGGCAAAGGCGAGGAGATTCTGGGCCCGGCGCTGAACAACGGCCCGTATTTCGCGGTCGCCGAGATCGACGGCACGATCGCAGGCTATACCTATGTGACCGTACATTTCGCCGGTATGCACGCACATCTGGTGCGGATCGCCGTCGTACCGGCGTATCAGGGGCGTGGCGTCGGGGTGCGGCTGCTGGCCGAGGTCGTGCGTTTTTGCAGTGGCCGGCGTATCGAGCTGTTATCGCTCAATACGCAGGATTACAACACATCAGCACAGCGCCTGTATGAATGGTTCGGCTTTCGGCGTACCGGCGAAACACAGCAGGTGATGGGAGCGGAATTCGGGGATAGGGGTTAGGGATTTCCCCTAACCCCTAGTTCCTTCCTTCCGATTGTTCAGCGTTTCGAGCAGATACTGCAGATCCAGCGCCGCCTGAATATAGGCACGGCGCTGGTCGCGCGTTTGTTCGACACGGCTCAAGCCGAGCCAGGCGCTGACCGAATACGGATCGTAGTGCACTGCCGCACGGAAACACGCGCGCGCAAGATCATGCTCGCCGGAGCGGAGCGCCTGCCAGCCGTTCTGCGACAGGAGCGCGCTGTCGTGTTCGTCGCGCGCTTTGGCGCTTGCTTCCTCGCTCACCGAGTGCCGTGCATAGTTGATTGTAGTCAGCACGCGCCGGCGCCAGCGCGCGATGCGCTCGTCGGGTGATACGTTATCCGGCTGCATGGCCACTCCTCCCGCGTTGTGGTGCATCTGCATAAATGCAGGTGCGGCGGGTTTGTCAAACATCTGACGTGGCAGAAGGCTCATGTGTGTTCCCGTTTTGAGGTATTCGTCGTGGACACAGCTATACTGGTATCTACGTCGGGCGCTACACGACCTGAATCTATGCACCAGGTGGACATTCGGTTGTACACTGCGCTGTATCAACAAGGAACCGTTGCATGACCGTAGGGAGTTTGTCGATCGACGAACTGGCGCTGCGCTGTGCCGAGGAAACCGATAAGTTCGGCCGGCGCTTGCCCAATGACGCGCAATATTGCTTCGAGCTGCTGCGCCGTGCTCTGGCCGAAACGAGCGATGAAGCGTTCACCAGTGTGAGCCGGATCTACGAGCGGCAGATCACCAACTGGGTGTACAGCCATACACGCTTTGCGCAGACGGGCGAGACCGCCGATTATTTTGTGCAGGCAGCGATACGGACCTTCTATTTCGCGCTGCGTGGTCCCAAGTTCGATCGGTTTCCATCGCTGCCGCAGGTGCTTGCCTATTTGAAGCTATGTGTCCATACCGCGATCGCGCAGTATGTTCGCGATCAACAACCCAGGCCGGACGCGCCGCTGGACGAGGTGGCCGAGGTGGCCGAAACGCCGGATCTTGGAATGCGCGCCGATCTGGTCGAGCTGTGGCAATATATTTGCTCGCTGCTGAACGAGGAGCGCGATCAATTGCTTGCTCGCTGTGTTTTCATGCTGGACCTCAAGCCGTCACAGATCGTGAAACTGTATCCGGGGCGCTGGGACAACGAGCGCGAGGTATCGGTGTCGCTGTATCGCATCCGCCGCCAGCTGCGCAACGACGCCGGCCTGCGCACCCGATTCGGCATCGAGTCCGGCGATGAATGAGCGACCAAAAATTCATTAAAAAGTGGCGCGAATTTGATGATATTTAACCAATCCGCCGCATTAAGCTGGGTGAACGCGGCGATACGCTTTTGGATGAGTGAGGCGAACCATGAAGTGTAGCTTCCCACCACCACCCAGCGACGACCAGATCTCTGCTGCATTGGACGGAGACGCCGCGCCTGAAATTGTTGATCATACGGAGCGATGTCCGGCCTGCGCAGCGCGTCTGCATAGGGCACGCGAGGTTGAAGGTAAACTAGTGAACGTACTGTACCGCGCCGATTGTCCCTCAGCTCAGCAACTCGGTGACTACCACTGGGGCTTGCTTGGGCAGTCCAGCGAACGATATATCGCGCGCCACCTTGAATTGTGCGCGCTATGCACAGCCGAAGTTGAGGAGCTACGCGTTTTTCTGACCGCCGAGCGCGAAGTTGCCGAAGCCGCCCCCGTCGTTGCGCCTGAGCGCCGGCGCCCTACGCGCGGACGATGGACCGAGCTGGTGGCACGTATCGTTCCACGCACCTCCGGGCTGGCATTGCGTGGCGCCGCTGGCGGCCCGCTGATGGCCGAGGCTGGCGGCACGACCCTGGTCGTCGATATACAGGCTGCCGGCGGCAACGGCGTAACGATCATCGGGCAGGTAGTATCGGACGACCCCGAGCATTGGAACGGCGCGCTGGTGGAGCTGCGGGGTGAAGGTACCCTGCTGGCGGCGGCGGGCGTCGACGATCTGGGCAGCTTTTCGTTTGCCAGGGTGCAAGCCGGCGTGGCGACGCTGCGGGTTACACCCGAGTATGGTGCCGCGATCGTGCTCGAGGATGTGGCTCTGCAGAGCTGAGCCGCCAGTCTCCGGGCTCAAGCCCGGAGCTGAAGAAACAAAGCCAGCTGAAGCTGGCTGGACACAATCCAGCCAGCTTCAGCTGGCTTTGTTTCTTCAGCCCCAGGATTTATCCTGGGGCAACCGGGAATCGGAGCGCAGGGAGAACGTCACGCCAGCTCTACTCCGGGCGTGACAAGCGTGGTTTTGATCGTTGCACCGTGCGAAAGCGTATTGTGGACCGTACAATGCCGCTCGGCGGCACGAATCAGCGCCTGGCGCCGGTTATGCGGCACCTGCGAGCCAATGCGAATATGCATGTGCATCAGGCCGATGCGGTACGGCTCCTCGGAATAGCTCCAGTGTACGTCGATCACCACATCGGCCAGCTTAAATTGCGCGGTCGTCGCATAATCGCTGATCACCGAGGCGGTACACAATGCCAGCGATGCCGCCAGCATCTGCAGCGGCCCAAACTGCTCGCCATGCACGTCCAGCCCGGGGGCGCCGTCGACTTCCAAGCGCAGATGCTCGCCGGCCACGACGTGCAGTAACATCACCTGACCTCCTTGGTCGCCGCCGGTCGCTCGCCCGAGCGCGTGCTGTCGATCCCTGTGGCAGGCGCTGACGATTCCGGCCGGTACACCGGCGCTTGTTCGCGCGTCTCCGGCCGGCCAGGCGGGGTCGTAGGCCCTTCAGCGCGTCCTTTAGCCGGCACACGCTCGCGTGATCCGACCACGGTCACCTGATCGGTCCACCAGCCGCCACGCTCGTACAGCGGAAGCAGAAACGTTTTGATCGCCTTATCGGCGACAGCAGCCAGGATCGCCGCCGCGGGGATCGAAAACAAAATGCCGGCAACGCCGTAGATCTGGCCACCCAGCAGCGCCGCGAACAGCACCAGCAGCGGATTGATCCCCAGCTCACGGCCCATCACGCGCGGCATGAACATATTGGTCAGCAGCAGCTGGCCCAGGCCGATCAGAATGATCGCAGCGAGCGCGCTGTACAGCGGCATGCTGAACAGGAACACGCCCACCAGCAGAATATCCGCCAGCGTTCCGCCGATGAACGGCAGCAAGCGCAGCAGCAGCACCGCCAGCACCCACAGCGTGGCGTTAGGCACCCGGAAGCCATATAGCAGCAGCGCGCTCATCAGCGTTCCGAGCGCCACGATATAGAAGTAACCACGGATATACGACGAATAGGTCTGGTTGATGTCGCGGACAAACGTGTCGTACTCGTCGCGAAAGCGCGGCGGCACGATCGGCCGCAGCGCCGACGACACATAGCCGCGTGTAGCGCTCATGTACACCGCTACCGTCACTACCAACGCCAGTCGCGCGACGACACCCACGAAGCTCTGGGCATACGCAAACGCACGCTGCGCTCCCAGGCTCGCCAGCTGCGTTCCGGCGTCGATGATGCGATCGGCGATCAGGTTGGCGTTGACCTCCACACCGCGGTCTTGCAGCCAGATCGCGGCTTCCTCGGTGCGTTCGGCCAGCTGCCTCGCCAGGGCCGGCAGCTCGCGCACCAGCGCCGTCAGCTGCGGCGTCAGCCACACCAGCCCGCCGACCAGCCCGCCGATCACCAGCAGGTAAGCGATGGCGATCGCTACGCCGCGCGGAATATGAACGCTGTGTAACCGCTTGATCAGCGGTTCGACAAGCAGCTTCAGCAGCCAGGCCATGCCGAAGACCAGCAGAATATCGGCGATGCGATAGATCAGCTGGAATACTTGCTGCAGCAGCCAGAAGCCCGCTACCAGCGAGAGGATAATGATCAGATAGCGTGGAACCGAAATGCGACTCATAAACCCAGTCGAAGGTCGAAGGTCGAAGGTCGAAGGTCGAAGGCTGGGGACCTTCGACTTTCGACTTTCGACCTTCGACGGTTAGTACGACCTCGCGAATATCACCTGCCTGTGCGCCGGTCGGCCGGTATAAAAGCAAACCCCTTCCCCCGGCTGCTCAAACGGAATCACACGTACCGTAGCCTTGGTTTCGGCTTTGATACGGTCCTCGTCCTCGCCGTCGCCGTCGAAATACACGCGCACGAAACCACGCTCCACCAGCTCGCGGAACTCGTCGTAGCTCTGCGCGTCAAAGGTTCGCTCTTCGCGAAAGCGCAGCGCGCGGTCATACAGCGCCTGCTGGATCTCGTCCAACAGCGCCGTGATGTGCTCGGTAAGGCCCGCTTGCTCGACAAAGCTCTTGCCTTCGCGCCCCGGGCGATCGCGCCGCGCGACGGCGACTGTGCCTTTTTGAACGTCGCTCGGGCCGACTTCGATGCGCACGGGTACGCCTTTGACCTCCCACTCGTTGGCTTTGAAACCCATCGACAGATTATCACGATCGTCGATCTGGAAGCGAAAACGCCCTTTCCAGTCGCCGGTCAGTCGATCAACAGCTTCCATCACCACGGCGCGCTCGGCGTCGTTTTTGTAGATCGGCACCACCACCACCTGGATCGGAGCGACGCGCGGCGGCAGCACCAGCCCGTCGTCGTCGCTGTGGGCCATGATCAGCGCGCCGATCAGCCGGGTCGACGAGCCCCACGAGGTGGTCCAGCAATAGGCTTCCTGATTGTCGACTGTAGTGTATTTGATGTCGAACGAGCGCGCGAAGTTCTGTCCAAGATTGTGGCTGGTGCCGGCCTGCAGCGCTTTACCGTCCTGCATCATCGCCTCGATCGCATAGGTACGCAGCGCGCCGGCGAAGCGCTCGCGATCGGTTTTGAGGCCGCGCAGCACCGGTACCGCCATTAGTGTTTCCACGGTCGCGGCGTACACCTCGTGCAGGATCTTGAGCGTTTCGGCCTCGGCCTCGGCCTCGGTCGCGTGTGCGGTATGGCCTTCCTGCCACAAGAACTCTGATGTGCGCAGGAACGGGCGTGTGCGCAGCTCCCAGCGCATCACATTGGCCCACTGGTTGATCAGCACCGGCAGGTCGCGCCATGAGCGGATCCATTTGGCGTAGGTAGCGCCGATGATCGTTTCCGAGGTCGGCCGGATCACCAGCGGCTCGGCCAGCTCCTCGTTGCCGGCGCGCGTCACCTCGGCCACCTCCGGCGCGAAGCCTTCGACGTGCTCGGCTTCTTTCATCAGGTAGCTCTTGGGGATCAGCAGCGGAAAGTAGGCGTTGACGTGGCCGGTTTCTTTGATCCGCCGGTCCAACTCGTCGCGGATCAGCTCCCAGATCGCGTAGCCGTGCGGCTTGATCACCATGCAGCCGCGCACGCCCGAGTTCTCGGCGAGCTGCGCCTGATCGACGATATCCAGGTACCACTGTGAATAGTCTACGTCGCGCGGGGTTATGCCGTCTTTGGCCATGCGTTAGTTCCTCTTGTGTAGTGTAGCACTCGCTATGCTCCAATGAACAATCAACAATGAGCAGCTCCCTGCAGGTGATTGTTCACTGTTTATTGGAGCGCAGCGAGTGTTCATTGCTCATTGTTGATTGCTACTTGGAGCGCAGCGAGCGGCACGATCCGGGTTTCGCCGTTCGAGCGCCGCTTGAGCTCCGCGCCGCCGCTCGCCAACGAGCGATCGGAGATGGTGAGGCGCAGCGGCATGCCGCGCAGGTCGGCGTCGGCGAATTTTATGCCGGCGCTGACGTCGCGGTCGTCGTACAATACTTCGATGCCGGCGCGTCCGAGCGTTACATATAGCTCGTCGGCAACGCGGCGGACCTCTTCGTTACGCCCGATCGCAACCAGTGTCACATCGAACGGCGCCACCGCAGCCGGCAGCGCGAGGCCGCGCTCGTCGCGGTGGTGCTCGGCCACGCAGGCCAGCAGCCGGCCGATGCCGATGCCGTACGAGCCCATCACGAGCGGCCGGCTGGCTCCGTCTTCATCCAAAAAGCTCGCGCCCAGCGCCTCCGCATAGCTGGTACCGAGCTGAAAGATATTACCGATCTCGACGCCGCGCTGCAGTGTCAGCTGCGTACCACACTCGATACACGGCGCCCCGGCCGTCGCCAGGGCGATATCGGCGACGATATCCGCCTGCCAGTCGCGTCCGATGTTGGTATCCAGCAGGTGGTAATCGGCCCGATTGGCGCCGGCAACCAGATTGCTTGCGCCGGCCACGGCATCGTCGGCGATCACCAGTGCGCTGCCGCTGTTCAGGCCAATCGCGGAGCCATAGCCCGCTACCGCTCCCGCCGCGGCGATCTCATCGGCAGTGGCCGGCCGCAGCGCGACGGCGCGGCTCAGGCCGAGCAGAGCCACCGGATTGGCCTCCATGTCGCCGCGCACCACGGCGACAAGCAGCCGCGACGGCTCGTCGATGCCATACTCGGCCGTATAGAACACGGCTTTCGCGGTGCGGCGCACGTCGACCTGCAGCAGGGCGGCCAGCTCGGCGATCGTCGCGGCGCCCGGAGTATGCACCTCACGCATCGGTCGCGCCGGGCCGCCGTCGTACGGCTGCTTACGCATACGCGCCACTTCCTGGTTCGCCGCGTAGCCGCAGCCAGGGCAGATCACCAGCGTATCCTCGCCGATCGGCGTCAGATACATGAACTCATGTGCCAGCGCTCCTCCCATGATACCGACATCGCTGCCGACAGCGATCGCCGGCACGCCGGCGCGCTCGAAAATCCGAAAATACGCATCGTAATGTGCCTGGTACTGGCGCTGCAGCCCGGCTTCGTCGCGGTCGAACGAGTAGCTGTCCTTCATCTGAAACTCGCGCGCCCGGATCAGGCCGGCGCGCGGACGCTGCTCGTCGCGGAACTTGGTCTGGATCTGGTACACCAGCTGCGGCAGCTGGCGATACGAGCGGATCTCGGAGGCCGCCAGCGCCGCCGCCGCTTCTTCGTGCGTCATCGCCAGCACCATGTCCCGCCCGCGACGATCACGGAAGCGTACCAGCGTCTCGTCGACCTTAGCCCAACGGCCGGTACGCTGCCACAGCTCGGCCGGCTGCACCGCCGGCATGCTCAGCTCCTGGCCGCCGATCGCCTCGATCTCCTCGCGCACGATACGCTCGATCTTGCGCAGCGCGCGCAGTCCAAGCGGCAGGTAGGCCCAGATGCCCGCCGCCACCTGCCGTACATAGCCGGCCCGCAGCAGCAAGGCGTGCGAGGCGATGTCGATCTCGGCCGGCGTATCGCGCAGCGTTTCGCCGAATACCTGTGTTACGCGCATGATGGCCTCCCGAATCAAAAAACCCGCCCGAGCGATTGCTCAAGGACGGGCCTGTTCGGCGCGCGGTACCACCTTGCTTGGAGCGCCAGGCGCTCCCGCTCTGCCCCTACGGATCGTTATGCTTACGAGCGATAGGGCGTCCCGATCACGGAGGACCAACCGGCGCGCATTAGCCGGCTACCTACCGGTGTTCTGCGGCGACTCCAGGGCGGGTTCAACGGTTCTTGCTCGGCCGGGCTTGCACTACCCCCGGCTCGCTGCACGGCGCCAACCGCTTACTGTTCCCCTTCAGCGTCGTTATGTATAAATTGTGGCGGAACTTTACCATCGTGGCGTCGCGGTGTCAACGATCCATGGCCCATCAGGCGCTAAAGCACTTCAATCGCCAGCGCCACGGCCTCGCCGCCGCCCAGGCAAAGGCTGGCGATGCCGCGCCGGCCGCCGCGGTCCTGCAGGGCATGCAGCAGCGTCACCAGCACGCGGGCGCCCGAAGCGCCGATCGGGTGGCCTAAGGCGATAGCGCCGCCGTTGACGTTAACGCGTTCGGGATCGAGGCCCAGCGTGCGGGTATTGGCGACAACCTGCGCCGCGAAGGCTTCGTTGATCTCCCACAGATCGTAGTCGTCGATCCTGGTTGCACTGCGCTCGAGCAGGCGGCGCACGGCAAACGGCGGCGCGGTAAACAGCTCGAGCGGCCTGGTGGCAGCCTGGGCATAGCCTGCAATGCGCGCCAGCGGTGTGAGACCGAGCTCGCGCGCCCGCGCGGCGCTGGTTACGACTAACGCTGCGGCGCCGTCGGTGATGCCGGGAGCATTGCCGGCCGTCACCGTGCCGCCATCGCTCTTAAAGGCCGGCCGCAGCCCGGCCAGCTGCTTCGCATCGGTGTCGCGGCGTACCGGCTCGTCGGCCGTCACCTCGCTGGAGTGCCCGCGCTTGCCGGGCACCGTCACCGCTACGATCTCGCGCTCGAAGCGTCCGGCATCCTGTGCCTCGGCGGCACGACGATGCGATTGTAGCGCCCATGCATCCTGCGCCTCACGCTCGACCCCATACTCGGCGGCGATCCATTCGGCGCTCATGCCCATCGGCTGGCACTCGACCGAGCACCACAGACCATCATGCAACGCCGAGTTCGACGATCTCGGCGTTGCCGAATCGGTAGCCGAAGCGCGCCTGGGGCAAGAGGTAGGGCGCGGCGCTCATGTTTTCCATGCCGCCGGCAACAAAAACGTCGCCATCGCCGGCCCTGATCGCCGACGCCGCCAGCATCACGGCCTTGAGACCCGAGCCACACACCTTGTTGATCGTCAGCGCCCCGACCGTAACCGGCAGCCCGGCTTTGAGCGCCGCTTGCCGGGCCGGAGCCTGGCCCTCGCCGGCCTGCAGCACGTTGCCCATGATCGCTTCGTCGACCGCCTCGGGCTCGACGCCGGCGCGCTCCAGCGCGGCTCGAACGGCGATACCGCCAAGCTCCGGTGCCGCGACCGCCGCCAGACCGCCGCCAAAGCGCCCGATCGGCGTGCGCGCGGCTCCGACGATCACAGCATCTCGATCGTTGAGCGCTGCCATGGCCTTCTCCGTTTACTAGCAGAGCGACGACGAAAGCTTTGAGCCATCTATGTTGTCCCTGCTCGAACGGTGCATGACAAGGTGACCGGGTGACAAGGTGATCGTCATCACAGATGGTTCTCGATACTCGTGCCTATTTCAGGCGTTTTTGAAACGCACCTGACAACAGGGCAAGTGTCACCTTGTCATATTTTCGTCCGCGCCTGGCTGATCAGCAGGATCTTTAGAGATCCAACAATTTCTGCTTGGCCGCGGCGAACTCTTCTTCGCTCAAAATGCCGTGCGCGCGCATCTGGCTGAGCCGCTCGAGCTGCATCAGCATATCCGAGCCCGACGGGCCTTGCGACTGCTTTTTGCCGCCGAAGCCGAACATGCTGAGCGCCGTTGCGCCGACCGTGCGGCCTACCTGGCTGCCGACCATCCCGCCGACAACCGCGCCGACTATTGTTCCAGGCCCTGGAATAACCGAGCCCACTTGTGCGCCGAGCAGAGCGCCCGCGCCCAGGCCGGCCAGCTGCCCGACCTGCTCGTTTTGATCTTCTTGCTTTGACATCGCTAGCGCTCCTAAACCATCGCCCGCAGGCGATTTATTATATACTAGACGATGGCGGCGCAGGAAAGTTTCATTTACATCAGATTTGCCAGCTCGTCGACGACGCCCCAGTCTCCCACCGGCGAGTACAGCACATCGCGGCCGTACGATTGGGCGACGAAATCTTGCGCGCCCATCTCGATCTGCTCCTGTCCGGAGATCGGCGCTCCGAAGCCGCGGCGCACAACCGCCTGGTGCATCGCCCATTCGGGGTGGTAGCGCATCCCGACGCGCTGGAACTGACGGCTCAAAATCATGTCGCGCAGCTCGGCGTCGCGCGGATGCAGATTGCCGGCCTCGAGCAGATCCGAGAGCGGGAAGATTACCTTCCAGTGACCGTAAGGTGTGACCAGCGTGTCGAGCGTATAGATCTGGATGGCGAACGCCTCGCCGCTGCGCAGCGTCACCTGAAAGCTTTCGGTCAGCGGCACGCCGATCGGGTTTCGATCGGCGTATTGATGAAACGCCCAATCCGCGTGATACGCCGCGCCCAGCTGGCGGTAGACCTCGCCGCGCAGGACGTTTCTGAGCTCGCCTTCGGGCAGCTTGAACATCAGCCGGATATCCTGCCAATCGCCGCTCGGCGAGCATATCGCGTCAAGCCCATACACTTCGCCGACCCATTCGCGACCCTCGGCGGTGAAATGAAACACCGGTAGCAGCGGTGGGCCCAGCCGCTCTTTGAGCGCGAACTGGTGCAGCGCCCAGTCCGGCCGGAACCCGCTGCGCACGCGGTTGTACGCGGCGTCGAGCAGCGCGGCACGCAGCATCTCTTTGGTCGGCGGCGGTGCGGACGGCGGCGCCGGAGGGCCGGCATCCAGGCCGTCGTACACGCGTGCTATAAACGTGTCCCACGGAAACCCGCGCGGGTCGATTTTGCGGCCCGGCGGCACGGCGATCTCAGAATGCCTGACGACCCGCGACTGGGGGATTTTGTACTGCGCCACCTTATTGCGCACCAGCCACAGCGTGGCGTCAAGCTGCGCCTGCGGATACTTGTCGTCCCCGTCATTTATGTTTTCCAGCTCGACGCCGAGCGAGTAGCCGTTGCAGTCGCCCTCGCCGTGCCAGAACGAAACGCCGGCGTGCCAGGCGACGTCCTTGTCTTGCACCAGCTGGTAGATCTCGCCGATCTTGGAAATGTAGTAGTGGCAGCTGACCAGATGGCGCCGGTCGCGCCCCGAAAGCGTAAACAGGTCGCCGGCTTTAATGCCGCCGGTCGAATGGAGAATGATCATATCGATGCGGCGTCCCGGCGACAGCGAGGCGTACGCATGAGGCAGCGCCGGGTATTGGATGATGCTGTAATCCATGAAGCCTCCAACCGCCCTACGATACAGTATCGTAGCAGTGCTGGATTTTTTGGTCAAGCGATTGTAGGGTCGCCCGACCTAGAACACACGTCGGATCGGAATCACCACCAAGGGCACAAAGGACACAAAGAATCCTTAATACTTTGTGTTCTTTGTGCCCTTGGTGGTGATTCCGGTTAAATCAACGGTTGGACGAAACGCATTAGCCGAAAATACGCACCAGCTCGGCCTGCTGCTCGGTGCGTACCAGCGCAATGATCTTGTCGCCGGCCTGCAGCTGCAGCTGGCCGCGCGGAATCAAGATCTGCCCGTTGCGCAGCAAGGTAGCGAGAACACACTCCTCCGGAAGCTGGAGCTGATCGACACGGCTGCCGATCGCGTGTGACAGCGGCGTAACCGTCACCTCCGCCAGCGAGATCTGGCCGCCGTTCAGCTTCAGCAGCGGCACCAGATCGCCCATGCTCAGCTCTTCGTGGATCACTCGCGCCAGCATGGTCGCGTGCGAAACGGCGATATCTACGCCCATCCTGGGCGTGAACAGCCACTCATTTTTGAGGTTATTGACCCTGGCGACCACTTTCGCCACGCTGTACTCGTGTTTGGCCAGCTTGGCGACCACCAGATTGTCCTCATCGTCGCCGGTAACTGCAACTGCCGCGTCCATAGTTTCGATCGCCGCTTCGCGCAGCAGCAAGGGGTTGCAGCCGTCACCAAGCACAATCGTAGCCTGCGGCAGCATACGCTGTAGCTTGGTGAACACGGTCGAATTCATTTCGATGACGGTTACCTGGTGACCCTGGGTCGAAAGCACGCTTGTAAGATTCGCGCCAACCTTGCCCCCGCCGACGATCAAGATATTCATGGCTCACCGCCAGGTTTTAAGTTCCAAGTTTCAGGTTTCAAGTTCCAGGTTCTTCGGCCATACGGTTCGACAAGGAAAAATCCGGGGGACACCCCCAGACCCCCGGCCTGCCGGCAGGGACACCCAGACTCCCGGTCTGCCGGCAGGGTCGCCCAGAACCCCCGACCTGCCGGTGGTACCAAACCTTGGCTCCCCCGTCTCCTTGTCATCCTTTATCGTACGGCTTGCCGACCGCCGCCGGCGGTCGCGCTCGCCCGATCACGCCGGCCAGCACAACCAGCGTCACCAGATACGGCAGCATCTGCAAAAACTGTCGCGGCAGGCCGAAGTCGAAGCCCTGAATCTTGATCTGCAACGCGTCGGCCGAGGAGAACAGCAGCGCGCCGCCGAAGGCGCCGAGCGGCGTCCATTTGCCGAAGATCATCGCCGCGAGTGCGATAAAGCCGCGCCCATTGGTCATCAAATCGTCGAAGCGGAACGTAGCCTCGAGACTGATCCATGCGCCGGCCAGGCCGGCCAACAGGCCCGCCAGAACCACGTTGTGAAAGCGCATCCGGTTGACGTTGATGCCGACGGTATCGGCGGCCATCGGCAGCTCGCCGATCGCGCGCGTACGCAAGCCCCAGACGGTCCGAAACAGCAGGATGTGGAGCACAAACACCAGGATCAGCATCAGGTACGTGATCGGGCCATGATTGAACAGGACAGGCCCGATAACCGGGATCTGCGACAGCAGCGGGATCGGGATCGCTCGCAGCTGTCCGGCGGTAGTATCGCTGGCTTGCTCGAGCGGCACGATGAAGTTACCGCGTAGAAAGCCGGTGATGCCGACCGCGAGCAGATTGACCACGGTACCGCTGATCACCTGGTCGGTCTTGAAGGTAACCGTCAACAGCGCGTGCAGCGCCGATACAACCGAGCCGCATAACATCGCGGCCAGCACGCCGATCCAGGCATTATTGCTCAGGAACGCCGCGATATAGCCGATGCAAGCGGCGAGCAGCAAGGCACCCTCGATACCGATATTGATCACGCCCGAACGCTCGCAGACCAGCCCGGCTAATGCTCCCAGTGTCAGTGGGGTTGACAAGCGCACCACGCGCGCCAGCACATCGACGATATCCACGCGCGTTCCGGCCACCGCCCACAACAGGATCGTCAGAAACAGGCAGGCGATCACGACAGCAAGATACGGCGCGACCGAGTTCTGCGGCATGCGCACGGCGATATACAGGCCGACCAGAAACAGGACACCCTGCAACAGCATTACGGTTGCGATCGTCGGCAGCGGAATGATAACCAGGGGCTGGTTCGCCGGACGCCCCGGCTGCGGGATCGACAGCGAGGATACCGCGCCGGCGTCGACATTCAGAGCGACGGCCAGGATCAACACCGCTGCGAGAACAGCTCCGAGGATGCCGACCACGCGCGCACGAGTTGATCCGGCAGGCCGGGCAACGGCGGTAGCGGCGACAGGTCGCTCGATGGTTTGTGATTGAGCCATGCTACTTGCCCCAGCCGCGTGTAAACACCATCTGCTCGCCCCTCGCTTGCGGCAGACGATAGATCCACCGCACGATCGGATCGGCGGCGACGAACAAGATCGCCAGCGCCTGCACGATGCGGATCACATCGCTGGAGATACCTGCCTGTGCCTGCATTGCACTGCGGCCGGTGTTGAGCGCGGCCCAAAAGATCGCGGCCGGTATGATCGCTATCGGATTGCTCTTGGCCAGCAGCGCAATCGCGATGCTATCGAAGCCGTAGCCGCTCGAAAACAGTGCCTTGACATGGTGCTCGACGCCAAGCACCTGATTGGTGCCGGCCAGGCCCGCCAGCGCGCCCGAGATCGCCATCGCCAGCACAAACTTCCTGGTGATGCTCATGCCCGCGTAGCGCGACGCTTCGGGGTTGGCGCCGACGGTGCGGATCTCAAAGCCGAGCGTGGTACGGTTGAGCAGCCACCAGATCAGCCACACCGCCAGCAGCGCCAGCACAAAGCCGAGGTGCAGCCTCAGATTCCAACCCGGATCAGTGGTGACGATAAACGGCCGGTAGCTCTGGCCACCGGTCAGGCTCGGGTCCTCCACAAATCCGATGATGCGCGGCAGCTGGGCACTGGCCTGGATCCAGGGCGTACGCGGCAGCGAAGCGGCCGGGTCGCGCAGCGGCCCGTTGATCAAATAATCGGTAAGCCGGAACGCGATATAGTTGAGCATGATCGTGGTGATCACCTCGTGCGCGCCGGTCTTGGCGCGCAGATAACCTGGAATTGCCCCCCAGCCCGCCCCGGCGGCGGCGCCGGTCAGCAGCACCAGCGGCAGGTGGATGAACGCCGGCAGCCCGGTGATCGCGTAGCCGGCCGTTGCCGCCGCGATCGCGCCCATAAAAAGCTGGCCTTCGACGCCGATATTAAACAGCCCGCACTTGAACGCCAGCGCCACCGCCAGACCGGCGAAGATATAGGGTGTCGCCTCGACCAGCGTGTTTGCGATCGCTGCCCGGCTGCCCAGCGCGCCGCAGAAACAGGCCGCTGTAGGCAAGTACCACGGTCTCCCAGCCGCTTTGTCCTTCAGGAGCGGCGAAAAATATGATCACCGCGCCGATCACAAACGCGGTAACGATCGCCAGAAACGGCACCAGCGCGCCACGCAGCGCCGCTACGATCGGATTTTGCCGCCGCGGCGCCAGGGGCGCATCAACCTGCACGGCCATCGACTGTCTCCTGAGTGATGCCGGCCATCAACAGGCCGAGACGCTCGCGGGTCGCCTCCGCATCGCGGAAGCACGGCGATCATCTGGCCCTTGAAACATCACGGCGATGCGGTCGGACAGCGCCAGCATTTCGTCCAGCTCGGCCGAAACCAGCAGCACGGCCACGCCCTCGTCGCGCTGCCGGATGATCGAGCGATGGATGAACTCGATCGAGCCGACGTCGATACCGCGCGTCGGTTGCGAGGCGACCAGCAGCTTGATCGGGCGGCTGAACTCGCGCGCCACGATCACTTTTTGCTGATTGCCGCCCGACAGCGAGCCGGCGCGGGTCCAGATCGACGGCGTGCGCACATCGAACTCTTTGACCAGCGTCGTGGCGCGCTGCCTCGATCTGCTCGGCGTCGATGCGCAGGCCGCGCGCAAAGGGCTGGCGGTAGTAGGTCGACAGCACCAGATTATCGGCGATCGGGTAGGCCAGCACCAGGCCGGTGCCTTTGCGGTCTTCGGGGATATAGGCCACGCCCAGCTCGGTGATCGGCGCGGTGTAGCAGTCGTGGTCGTTGCTGCCTGCTACACTGATCCGGCCGCCGGCGACAGCCCGCAGCCCGTTGATCGCCTCGACCAGCTCGGTCTGGCCGTTGCCCTGTACGCCGGCGATGCCCAGGACCTCGCCGGCGTGCACCTCGAGCGAAACGCAGTCGACCGCCAGCTGGCCGCGATCGTCCGCACCTGCAGCTCCTGACTTCGAGCATCGGACGCCCGGGCTTGGCTTCAGTTTTCTCAACTGTCAGTACCACGTCACGGCCGACCATCATCGACGCCAGCGTGTGCTCGTCGGCCTGCTTCGGGTACGGCCGTGCCGACAACCTTGCCGCGCCGCAGCACCGTGATGCGGTCGGCGATGCTCAGCACTTCCTTGAGCTTATGCGAGATGAAGATGATCGACTTGCCACGCTCCACCAGCGAGCGCATGACGCGAAACAGGTCGTCGGCTTCCTGCGGCGTCAGCACGGCCGTCGGCTCATCCAGGATCAGCATATCGGCGTTGCGATACAGCGCCTTGAGGATTTCCACGCGCTGCTGCACGCCGACCGGCAGATCTTCGACCAGCGCGTCGGGCGGCACGCTCAGCCCATATTCGTGGCCAGCGCCGCGATGCGCTCGTTGGCGCGGCGCTCGTCCAGCAGCACGCCCCTGACGATCTCGGTGCCGAGCATAATGTTCTCGGCCACGGTGAGCGTATCGACCAACGCATATTCCTGATGCACCATGCCCAGGCCAAGCGGATCGCGTCGGCGGAGCTGCGGATTGTTACGGCTTGCCGTTGATCAGGATCTCGCCCTCGTCGGGCGCGTACAGGCCGTACAGGATGTTCATCAGCGTCGACTTGCCGGCGCCGTTCTCGCCCAGAAACGCGTGGATCTCGCCTTTCTCGAGCGTGAACGAAATATGGTCGTTGGCGAGCACGCCAGGGAAGCGTTTGGTGATGTCGCGAACTTCGAGCGCAGGTGGTTGTTGCACGGCGCGGCACCCTTCGCGTGGTATCCCGCCTATTGTAGCTTAATTGATGCTAACTTTCGAAACGGGCGGGGGCAAGCCCCGCCCCTACGCCGATTTCGACGTAGGGGCGGGGCTTGCCCCGCCCGAAATATCGGTTGTAACAGGACGCTTACGGAAGCGTGACATTGGTCTTGATCGAGCCGTCGCCCAGGCCGGCCTTGACTTCCTCGACCTTGGCCTTGATCTCGTCGGTGAAGGCAGCGCAGGCGTCGTGGCACTCGGCGTAGTCGATGCCGCCGTTCTCGACGCTACCGATATACAGCTCGTTCGAGAAGTTGCCGTCGACCACCGACTTGATCGCGTCGAACACCGCGTTGTCGACGCGCTTGATCGCGCTCGAGACGATCTTGTCCGCGCCCGCCGCCGAGCCGCCGCCGGAAGGTGGTGACGTACTCGTCCTGGTCCACGCCGATCACCATACACGCCGGCCTGGCCGCGGCCTGGATCCCGCCCGAGCCGGTCTGCCCGCCCGCGCCGAAGATCACGTCGGCGCCCTCGGCGATCTGCGAGCGCGCCGCCTCGCCGCCGCGGCGCGGTCGGTGAAGCTGCGGAATATAGACCTGCAGCACGTTGATGTCGGGCTTCTGCGCCTTGGCGCCGGCTGCATAGCCCATCACGAACTTCTGACCGCCGGCACATCCTCGATGCCGCCGACGACGCCGATCGTGTTGCTCTGGCTGATCAACGCGGCGATCGTGCCGGCGATGTAGCCGGACTCATCCTCGTTGAAGACCAGGCCTTTGACGTTGGCGGGCGGTGTTTCGTACGCGAAGTCGACGATCGCGAAGTTGACGTCGGGATAGCGCGACGCGACGGCCTTGATCGCCTCGCCCATCAGGAAGCCGACGCCGATGACCATGTCGTAGCCTTCGCCGGCGAACTGCTCGAGGTTCTTCTCGTAGTCGGTCGGGCTGCTGGGTCTCGATATAGTCGAACTGCACGCCCAGCTCTTCTCCGGCGCGCTCCAGGCCCTCGTAGGCGAACTGGTTGAACGTGCCGTCGTTGACCTTGCCGACGTCGGTAACCAGCCCGACCCGGATATCGCTTGCGGCTCCTGCCGAACCGGCAGCGCTCGCCGCGGCCGATCCTTCGGCGCTGGCTTCAGCCGACGCTTCCTCGGATGCCTCAGTTGATGCTTCAGCCGACGCTTCCTCGGACGCCATTTCGGAAGCGTCGGCGCTGGCCGCGGCCGACGCTGCTTCCGACGCCATTTCGGATGCCTCAGCCGAAGGAGCTGCTTCCGACGCTGCGGCGGATGGTGCCTCGACCGATGCTTCAGCCGACGCGGTGCCGCCGTCGGTCGTCGTACCTCCGCATGCTGCCAGCACCGGCAGCAGCAGGACAGCCATCATCAGGCCGTACCAGATTTTGCGCATACTATACGTTCCCCTTCAACAAAAGCCGGATCTGCTCCGGTCGGAGCGGATTATAACAGAACCGACGTACAAGCTAAGCAACTCATCGGAACAGCGCACCAGCACCTGCCCGTGTCATCCCGAGCGCGCCACAACCAGCCACATACCACATGCAATTTCGGCGGCGCGAGGGATCTCAGCGTGTCTGGCAGCACCGGGGCCTTGGATCCTCGCGCTGCCACAACCATCTCGGACCGCCAACACCGAGCACAGCGCGCTCGGAATGACAGCATCAACAGCTCCGGCGTAGTGGTTTGCCTGGTTTGCTTGGTTCGTGTAATCCTCAATTCACCGAATCAATTCTTCTACTTTATCCACAGCATCCGCGGCGACGCTCAAGTGGACGACATCGCCTTCTTCAAGCACCGTTGCCGGCGTCGGCACCATCGCACGGCCATCGCGGACGACGGCAAACACATTTACCGCGCGTGTATAGAGCAGGTCGCGCACGGGGCGGCCGGCAGCCAGGCTGGAGATGCGCGCCTCCATGACCTGCACCTCGCCGTTGCCGAGCTCCTGGGTGCCGTGCAAGTCGCTGCTGAGCATCAAGCGCTTGATTTTGTGCGCGCCCCAGGCGGTTGAGCTGATGGTGCGAATTCCCAGTCGGCGGTAGATCTGCTCACGTTGGGGGTCGTAGATCCGCGCCACGACGATCGGCACGCGAAACGTGTCGCGCGCGACCGTCGCAGCAACAAAATTGGAGTTGTCGCCGCTGGTGACGGCGGCAAAGGCATCGCAGCGCTCGATGCCGGCATCACGCAACACATCCCGATCGAAGCCTACACCGGTCACCGTCCGGCCGCGAAAGCCCGCGCCAAGGTTTCGAAATGCCGTCGGCGCCTTGTCGACCACCGTCACCTGGTGGCTGTCGTGCTCCAGCAGGTGCGCGAGCATCACGCCGACACGCCCACAGCCTACGATGATCGCGCGCATGGAGCGCTCTCGCAGAGTCATTTATGAACGCGACGTCGGTATCTCCGCGAACTTTGCGCGCGCTCTAACCGTCGCGGCAGTCTCGGGCTTGAAGATCGGGTCGATCCGCTGGCGTATGCGCTCCAGAATCGCCATGATCGCAACGGCGCCAAAGGCCGCGATCCAGCCCCACACCGGAATGGTCGTCAGCGCAATATATGGGTGAATCGGGTCAAATATGATAATGCCGATCAGCAACGCGAACGAGAGCCCGACCAGGCCATACAGCAGCACCAGCGGGCGCCAATCGTTAGGCGCCGCAGAGCGGCGGACCAGTGCTACGCCAAGCAACGAAGCGACGCTCATCACCACGTACAGGCTGGTGGCGACCAGCCCGCTCTGGCCCGCCGGCATAGCTTCACGCACCGCATAGGGCAGCAAGTTGCTGCCGAACAGTTCGACCGGCGTCAGGCCCGCGATCTGCTCCTGCCGCTGCATCAGGTATGTACTGACCACCGCCAGGGCGATCAGCGCGGAAAGGCCGCCGAACCAGGCGTAGCCGAGCAGGTACACTTTGCGCGACAACAAGGGGCGGCCTGTCGCGCGCGGCGGTCGCAGCATCAGCCGCGGGTCCGGCCGTCCGGCGCCGACCGCCAGACCCGGCAGCAGTCCGGCCAGGAAATCGATCAACAGCTGCTGTCCAACCGTCAGCAGCAGCGGCAAGCCTGCTACCAGCGCCGCGATCAGCGCTACCAGCTTGACCACTGTAGTAGCCAAATTCAACATCACCAGGCGCCGCACGCGCTGCTCGACGGCGCGGCCTTCGGCGATCGCCTCGGCGATCGTGGCGAAGTTGTCGTCGGTCAGTACAAGATCGGCCGCGGCCATCGCGGCCTGGCTGCCCGTCGCACCCATGGCGATGCCGGTGTATGCGGCTTTCAGCGCCGGCACATCGCTGGCGGCGCTGCCGGTGACACACACGACCTCGCCCATGCTTTCCAGCGCTTCCACGACCCGCACTTTGTGTTCGGGCGTCAGCCGCGCCAGCACCATGTCACCGGCGCGCAGATGAGCTTTGAGCGCTGTCTGGTCCATCGCTTCCAGCTCCGGACCGCTCACCACCAGTGGTTTGGAGCTCTGCACCATAGTGCAGCGACGCGCCACCGACGTCGCACCGATCGTATCGTCGCCGGTCAGCATGATAGTGCGAATACTGGCAGTGTGTACCGCTTCGATCGCCTCGGCCACCTCTTCGCGCGGCGGGTCGACGACCGCGATCATGCCGAGCAGTGTCAGCTCGGATGCAACTTCGCCGATCGAGGAAGCCCGCAGCTCGGCCGGACCGAGCGTCCGGCGCGCGAACGCGATCGTGCGCATCGCGTCGCGCTGATAGCGCTGCAATGTACGCTTAACGTTTTGGCGGTCGCGCTCGGCGAGCGGGCGATCGCCCTGCTCGCTGGCGATCGCGGTGCAGCGCGCCAACAGATCGGCGGGCGCGCCTTTGACATACACTACGGTGCCGCCTGCTTCGCGGACGATCACGCCGTCAAGGGCAATCTCGCGGTCGCTGTTGAGCGCGGCGAGCTGCGGCTCCTGATCGTAGAGCTCGCCGGCTTTAATTCCCGCCTTGGCAGCGACCACGATTAATGCGGCTTCCACCGGATCACCCAGGATGTGCCAGGTCGGCTTGATCGTATCGGGCGGCAGCAGCCTGGCCGTGCTGGTTTGCACGCCGGCGCGCAGCAGCGGGCCGGCGAGCTGTGTCGTCATCGCGGGATCCAGCGTCCGATTTTGCTCGCTGAACTCGCCGCGCGGCTGGTATCCGACGCCGCTGACCGTGACGACGCGGTCGGACATCCACAGCTCGCGCACCGTCATCTCGTTCTGGGTAAGTGTGCCGGTTTTGTCGGAGCAGATCACCGTCGTCGCGCCGAGCGTCTCGACATTCGACAGGCGCCGAAAGTTCGCCTGGCGCGCTCGCAGCCGCCGCGCGCCTTCGATCAGCGCCAGCGTTACCGACGGCATCAAGCCGGTCGGCACTGCGGCCGTCAAGAACAGAACCGCTACCAGCAGGCCCAGCTCAACTTCCAACCCCAGGTTGCCGACAACGTGCGCGTAGCCCAAAACAGCGCCGACAAGCGCGACGATCAGCACGACCAGCCCGAGCCGGTTGAAGGCCAACAAGAGCGGGCTGGGCTCTTCGTGTGCCCGCTGGGTCAACAGTGCTATCTGGCCGAACGCCGTACCCAGACCGGTGGCGAAGACCACGGCTTTGCCGTGCCCGCCGGTCACGCGACCGCCGGCAAACACGATATTGCGCAGCTCGACCGGCGTCGCTTCGTCGACCGGCATGGCGTCATGGGTTTTGTGGATCACCGTGTCGTCGCCGCGCAGCACAGGGTTGGCCGTATGAAAGTTCTCGCCCTGCACCAGCCGCGCGTCGGCCGGAATAATGTCGCCGGGCCGCAGCAGCAAGATATCGCCCGGCACCAGCATCGATGTGAGCACGTGCTCTTCGTTGTCGTTGCGCAACACCCTGGCATACGAGGGCAACACGTCGTGTAGTGCGGCGGCTGTGCGCTCAGCTTTGCGCTCCTGGATCGCCGCGACGGCCGTATTTGCGAACGCGGCCAGCAGCAGCGTCCAGCCGGTCGTGTCGCGTTCGATCGCAAAAGAGATGATCGCGCCCATCCACAGCGGAAGCAGTATCGGGCGCACGAATACCGAAAGTAACCCGAACAAGCCACGCCAGCCGCGCTTGATCTGGAGGTCGCTGAGGCCTACAGCTTGCAGCCGGTTTGCTGCTTCCTGGCTGCTGAGTCCTTGAGAATCTGATTGGAGCTCGGCCAATGCGTCGGCCGGTTCGAGAGGAGCGATCGTCTCCGGTCGAAGCTCCTGCCAGCGCGCGAGCTGCTCCGGAGTCGATTGTGTCACTGCCATAAATCGTTTAGACCTTAAAATGGTCCCTGTAGCTTATTCGCCGTATTGTAGCGCGTCCAGGCACATTTGTGGGACACAAAGCGCACCGAATTGAACCAGCGTAAAGACGCTATGAATGCACAATACGTGCCAGGCTATCACGCCAGTACGGCGCCACACAGGCCGCATTGAGCTGCTGCAACCTGCGCCGGCTGTCCGTCGATCCATAGGTCGCAGCGAGCACAATAGTAAGCCCGCACGCGGGGGGCAATATTCGCCGGTTGGGATGCTTCGCTCGTTTCCGGCGCAGCCGCGCCGACCGCGCGAAGCATCGTCGCATACTCGCGCGCGGCCAGCAGCTCGGCGCGATCCACCCGCGCACCGCTGAGCGTCAGGCGCAGCAGCATCTCCGGTGCTATCGTGTGTCGATCGGCGATATTGCTGAGCGCGCGCTCGTCGATCGTCAGCGATTCTTCTTCGCCTTCCGGCCACGGCACCGCCGACAGCGTAACGGTATCGCCGCCGAAGAAGCCGCCGAAATTGTGGACCTCGGTGACCCAGATATCGCGTATTTCAGACATCACCATCACCTGCTTCAGCCTCGCCACGGCCCAGCACGGCGGCAAAGATCGCCCGGTCGCGCTGCGTCAGGCACAGTGTTACCCGCCGGATGTCCGTGGCGGCTAGCGCTTCGCGGATCCCGATCAGCTGCGCCGCGGCCATGACGTAGCGCGGCAGCTTTTTAGGCAGAGGCGGCAACACGTGGCGACCATAGCGCGTGCCAAGCGCCGGCAGCGCGACATGCCCGGCTCCGTGCTCCGCTGCGCGCAGCAACGCCTCACGTGCCGCGGCGGCGATATCCAGGGGCGTTGCGCGTATCGCTTGCTCCGGCTGCCCATGCGCGGCGTCGCCGTAGGTCACCGCCCACACCACCACGCGCCCGTCGGCAGCGCGAAACGCCACCGCGGAGCCCAGCGCAAGGGGGCTTGCGAATACCGCCTGCTCGCGCAGCGGGCGTAGCTCCTCGTAGCGCCTGTCCAGCGTCGAAGCGTAGCCACGCGCGGCACGGAGCTGCCCGCTATCCTCGACCACCACGGCATCCGCCGTCACCGAAAGCAGCTCGGCTTCACACAGCTCGATCCGGTCGTCCTGTAGCTCCAGGCTCATGGTTGTTGAATAGTACAACGATCGGTATAAATCACCACAAAGAACACAAAGAACACAAAGAATCACTAATATAAAATCTTTGTGTCCTTTGTGTTTTATGTGGTGAATTCGTTTCGTCTATTGCTCGAGATCTGCGCCGAGCAGGATATTGTCGATCAGGCGGGTAGCGCCAAAGCGAACAGCTAACGACGCAAACACCGGGCCGGCGATCGGGCCGTCCACTTCGCGCAGCGTTTCAGCGTCGGCCACGCTGACATAATCGGGGCTCGCCTGTACGCCGGCCAACATAACGCGCATCGCCCGGCGCAGGGTCTCAGCGTCGCGCTCACCGCCGCTCCACAACTCCTCGGCGCGGCGTAGCGCACGATAAAGCACCGGCGCCGCAGCTCGCTGTTCCGGATCAAGGTACACATTGCGGCTCGACATCGCCAGCCCATCCGCTTCGCGCACCGTCGGTACGACGACTACCGTGGTCGGAATATTGAGGTCACGCGCCATACGCCGGACCACAACCGTCTGCTGGGCATCCTTCTGCCCGAAATACGCGCGCTCGGCGGCGGCAATATTGAACAGCTTGCATACCACCGTCGCCACGCCGCGAAAATGCCCCGGCCGGCGCTCGCCTTCCAGCGGCTCAGTCACGCCCTCGACCTCGACCCAGGTGCTGTAGCCGGCGGGATACATTTCGCCGGCAGGCGGAGCGAACACCAGCTCGACGCCCTCACGATCGAGTAGCCGCAGATCGCGCTGCAGGTCGCGCGGGTAGCGCTGCAGGTCTTCGTGTGGCCCGAACTGTGTGGGATTGACGAAAATCGTCGCCGCGACGTGGTCGCACTCACGGCGCGCGTGCCGAACTAACTCAAGGTGCCCGTCGTGGAGATAACCCATGGTCGGGACCAGTCCGAGGCTGCCGTTGAGGCGCCTGCGAGCGGCACGGAATTGGGTGATCGTTTCGATGAGTTGCATATGTGGAGGACTATTGATCGTCCATTATGTAGAATGGCAGGGTGACCGGGTGACCGGGTAAATCCGCTCGGCATATTGTGTACGTTTCAATCGAGCGTTGGACGAGCACCAATGGCGAGCGCGTGCATCGATAACGATCACCTTGTCACCCCGTCACCCGGTCACCTTGTCATCCTCCCCACGTATTCCTACCCCCGGCCGATCACCGAACTCGCCACCAGACAAGGCCTCGCGCAGCTCCGCTTCATCCATCTTCGCGCTCTGGGCAGCGGTGGGAAACGAGCCGGCGCGCACTTCACCGGCATACTCGCCGACGGCGGCGCGGATTTCATCGGCCAGACGGCGGTACTGCTTGGCATGACGCGGAACGAAATCGGTGTACAGCCCGAGCAAATCATGGATCACCTGCACCTGACCATCGCAGCCTGCGCCGGCGCCGATACCGATCGTGGGCACGCGCAGTCGTTCGGTGACGGCCGCGGCCAACGGCGCGGGAATCAGCTCGAGCACGATCGCGAATGCACCGGCGCGCTCCAGCGCAAGGGCATCGTCGAGCAGCTTGCGCGCGCTGTCGGCTTTACGCGCCTGGACGCGAGCACCGATCGCGTTAACCGACTGCGGTGTATAGCCCAGGTGGCCCATCACCGGGATGCCGGCGCTCACCAACCGCTCGACGATCGGAGCAACCACGGCGCCGCCTTCCAGCTTGACCGCTTGGCAGCCGGCTTCCTGCAGCAAGCGTCCCGCACTACTCAACGCCTGTTCGGGCGAGGTGTACGTCAAAAACGGCAGGTCGCCGACGACCAGTGCACGCTGCGAGCCGCGGACAACCGCACGTGCGTGATGAACGATGTCGTCAAGCGTCACGGCGACCGTCGAGGAATACCCGAGCACCACCATGCCGAGCGAGTCGCCGACCAGGATAAGCGGAACATCCGCCGCGTCGACCAGCTGAGCGGTAGTGTAGTCGTAGGCGGTCAGCATCGGAATGCGCTCACCGCGCTGCTTCATATCCTGGATATTTTGGACTGTTGTGCGCATTGCTTTCCTCCATCATTCATTAAGCATCTCCCCCGGCAGGCGCAGCAGATCGTTGAGCACGCGAGCGGGTGTATCGGCAAGGCCACGTAGCGCGGCGAGCGGCAGGGTACCAAGTGCCAGGCAGCGGTATAACATGCCGGCCTCCCCATCGGCGGCGTCGAGCTCCAGCAGGTGGCGGCGCACCGTCCCGGTATCGCCGCGCACGATCGGTCCGGTCAGCGCTTCGGGCAGGCCCTGGCGCTCCAGATTGTCAAGCGTTGAGCGCATCAGCGGGAGCAGCACGCGCAGGCTATCGTCTTCCGACGCGCCGATCCTGCGCAGCAGCCGCGCGGCGGTCGCCGCGAGTGTGACGCTGTAGTTCGAGGCGATCACGGCGGCGGCGTGATACAACGCCTTGTCGTCGGCTTCCAGCACGAGCGGCCGGCCGCCCAGACGCAGCGCCAGATGAGTCAACTTCGTGCGCAGCGGCTCAGGTGCTTCGATGGCGAAGGCGATACCGTCCGGCAGCTCAGCTCCGATTTGGGCGAACGCAGCTAGCGGATGAAACGCGCCGGTGAGCGCGCCGCCTTCAGCTGCCGGTGCCAGCGCTTCGCGGCCCAGCGCGCCGCTGGCGTGGACCACCGACCGGCCGCCCCAGGCGCCTTCGCGGGCAATGCTGCGGGCCAGCGCCGTGATCGCATCGTCGGAAACAGTCAGCAGCGTGAGGTCGGCAGCACGAACCGCATCGGCAGCCGAATCCGCCGCCCGCGCCTCGAGCAGCGCGGCACGCTCATGCAGAGCTGAGGAACTGCGATTCCAGACCGCGGGAATTGTATAGCCGGCCGCGCGGAGGGCACGGCCCAGGTTCACGCCGACACGACCGAGGCCGACGACGGCGATGCTGGGTAGCGAAGCGCCGGCGCCTTCAGGCTGCTCGGCGATCAGTTGAGCTGTCATACGTTACCATCCCAGTCGCGAGCGATCCAGGTGGCCCTATTTCAATGAGCAATGAGCAATTATCATCAACCAATGACTATTCGCGACGATTAAAGTCGCGTTGTTCATTGCTGATTGCTAATTGTTATACCGGCTCCCCGCCCTAAAGGGTCGAAGGCAACTATATTGTAGCACGCACCTGGCCACCGAAGGGAATCAATAGTGCTGCTATACTGAACTCGGAACACGGCAAACGCGTGAGGTGCCGTTATGCGCGTGATTCAGGGGAACTACGACGGAGCAGGGCTGCGAATCGGTGTTGTCGTCAGCCGCTCACACGATATGCTTACCAGGCAGCTGCTGGTCGGCGCGCTGGATGGGCTGCGGCGGCACGGCGTGGACAAGGACGCGATCACGGTCGTGTACGTGCCGGGCATCGGCGAGCTAGCCTTGGCCTGTCGCCGTATCGCCGAACGTGGCTCGCACGATGCCCTGATTGCTCTCGGCGTTGAGATCGGAGGCGCCGGGGGCCGTTGCGATCTTGCCGCGGCGGCCGTGTCGTCTATCGCAACGGCCAGCCTGGAGGCCGGCGTACCGATCGCCCTTGGCGTGCTTTCCCACGATTCCGTCCAATCCGCGCTGGAACATGTCGGCGGCCGTGGTAGCAACCGGGGATTCGAAGCCGCGCTCGCGGCGATCGAGATGGCTCGCGTGCTGCAACAGATCGGACTGTGACGCAAAGGCGCGAAGTGATTTTCCTAGGCGTCCTTGTGTTCTTTGCGCCTTTGCGTTTCTATCCGGCAATTCATCATTTAGTTCCGCCCCTCGATCTGGCCTGCGAAAATCGGCGAGGCCGCCCAGGCCTGCGGATCGCTCTGCTGTAGCAGCGCTTGAAGCACGCGGCGCTGATTGAGGTTGAGCTGCATCGGATCAAGCGGTGTCGCGGCCATTTCGATCGTATCGGCAGGGGCGGCGAGGTAGTCCTCCCACAGATCGCGACCGGGCGCGCGGTGGACATACTGCAGCCTGAATAGCTGCAGGCCATGAAAGCGCTCGCCCACCTGGTGGGTAAATTGAACGGCGATCACGGCCGCGCCGCCGGGTGCGCGTGTTTCTTGTTGATACCTGCCGATCGGACGGCCGCCGGGCGGGAACACGTGCCGCTTGGTCGTTTCGACCAGCTCGCCTGCTTCGTTCAGTAAAAGTGTTGGAGTGACGGTTTCTTTGATCCAGCGCATGACGATCCGTTGTTTCGGTTGCGGACACGCCACCGGCGCAACAGGCCGGTACATATTCGCAGTTTGGTTCCGCGCCTCCGGCGTGTTCCTACATACGATCCTTTGCGTGCTTTGCGTCTTTGCGTTGGCCCAGGGGGCACCCCTCCGGACTTTCTACTCCCGCACCGTCGTCAAAATCCGGTGTGCTTTGAGCGCGATCTGCAGGGCGAGCGCATCCTCGGCGCGTTTCAGGCTTAGTCCGCTGATCTCGGTGATGCGCCGCAGGCGATAGATCAACGTGTTGCGATGGATATGCAGCAGCTCGGCGGCCTGGTGTAAATTACCAAGCGCAGCGAAGTAGCCGTCCAGCGTGTGCAGCAGCTCGCCGCCGTTGGTGCGGTCGTGCTCGGCCAGCGCGCCAAGGGTCTGATGATAAAAGCTGCGCAGCTCGGACGATCCGCGCAGCTCGAGCACCAGCCGGTACACGCCAAGGTCGCTGAAGGCTGTAAACGAGCGCGAGCCAAACAGCTGCCGCCCCAGTAACAGCGCCTGCTCAGCTTCGTCGTAGGCACGAGGCCAGTGGGCGACGTTGGTCGCCAGCGTGCTCAGGCCGGCAGCGATCGGCACATCGGCCACGATAGCCTTTAGCAGCGCGTACGGCTGCTGCAACTGCTCATCGCTGGGGCAAAAGCACACGATCATATCTTCGCGCAGCAGGCTCGGCGCCCCGATCTGCATGCGCATGACGATCCTTCGCAGCCGCTCGTGGGTACGCGCGTCAAGTGGGCTGCCGTCAGCCGCCGCGATCAGCAGGCCGACGTGCGGGCGCAGCAGGTCGTAGCCAAGCTCGATCGCCTGCTGCTGCAGCGATGCGGGGTCGGCGATCGTGCCGCTCAGAATCGTGCGCAGCACATCCCCGCGAATACGCGCCTCGGCCGCCTGGATCGCGTGCTGCTTGGCCAGCTCGAGCGAGAGCGCGCCCGCCGCTTGCTGCGCGGCCAGTTCTTCCCAGCGCTCGATGTTGCCGCCGGCGATCGCCACGTAGCCCAATCGCAGCGCCTGCGTGCCGATCAGGTAGCTGCGCACTTCCAGATTGGTGATCGTCTGGGCCGGCAGCGGCGGCGAAGTCAGACTGCCGAACACCGAGCGCAGCACGCGCGGGCCACGCTGGATGCGCACCTCGCCTTCGGCACTGAGCAGCGCCACGGCACAACCGGTGCGCTCCGCAACCAGGCGCACGATGCCCTCGGCGCCGTCGCCGGCGGCCACGTGCTGCGTCAGCTCGGTGTAGAGCTGCGCGGCGCGGCGCTCGAGCTGCGCCTCGGGGTCGGCCAACAGGCGCTGAACGTCGCGCTCGACCGCCCTCAGGTCAGTGCCCTCCGGCACGGCCAGCAGCGGCAGCGCGCGCTCGGATGCCCACAACAGCGCTTCGTCGTCCACGTCGCCGAGGACCACGATCGCGCCCACCGGTACGTCGGCCAGCCGGCGCACGATCGTCGGCAGCGTCAGGCGCCCGTCCAGCAGGCGCGCCTGGGCAGCGCTTACCAGGGCTACCTCGCCGCCGCGTAGCTGCGGAAACGCCGGGGGCGTCGCGCGCAGGCTCACGGCATTGCTGATCGTATGCTGTAGCCCGTCCTCGGGCGTGAGCAGCGAGCTGCCGGGCGGGAGCGCCAGGCGCAGCAAGTCACGAACGGTGGTCGTGTTCATCGGCGGCATACAAGGGCTTGGTGCATCGCGCGTATTATAACCGGTAATGTTGGAGCGACCGGAAGCACTACAAAGGCACGAAGATCACAAAGTTCCCTGGGGTTCTTCGTGTCCTTTGTGCCTTTGTGATGCGTACTTTCCGTTCCGTGGCCTGAGCGTGCTCCGGCTTATCGCGGAGCCATGCGAATAGCGCCATCCAGGCGGATCGTCTCGCCGTTGAGCATCACATTTTCGATGATGTGCTGCACAAGAAAGGCATATTCCTCGGGGCGTCCCAGGCGCGGCGGAAACGGCACCTGCTGCCCGAGCGACATTCGAGCCGCTTCGGGCAAGCCCGCCAGCAGCGGCGTGTCGAAGATCCCCGGAGCAATACTCATAACCCGAATACCGTAGCGCGCGAACTCACGCGCGATCGGAAGCGTCATTCCGGCGATGCCGGCTTTGGATGCGCTGTAGGCAGCCTGCCCGATCTGGCCCTCGAAGGTTGCCACCGAGGCAGTCGTAATCATCACCCCGCGCTCGCCTTCCTGATTCGCTTCATTTGCGCTCATCGGCAGCGCGGCAAGCCGGATGGCGTTAAAGGTTCCGTTGAGGTTGACGTCGATCACCCTGGTAAAGCGCTTGAGGTCGAGCGGCCCTTGTTTGCCGAGCACCCGTTCCGCCGTGGCAATGCCGGCGCAGCATACAAGAATGTGTAGCGCGCCGAATGCTCCAATCGCGGCCTCCACCGCCTGCTGCATCGAAGCCTCGCCGCCGACGTCGGTCGCTATAAAACGCACCTGCTCGCCGAGCTCTTGCTCCAGCGCCTCGCCGGCTTCACGGTTGAGATCGGCGACAACAAGCGTCGCGCCTTCAGCCGCAAGTCGTCGCACCGTTGCAGCGCCAAGACCGGATGCGCCACCGGTCACCAGCGCAGTTTTTCCCGCGATCTGCATTGATTTTGCCTTTCGAGTCTTTCGGCCCTCACCCCCGGCCCCTCGCCCGTCGCAAGCGACAGGCGAGGGGAGCTCAGGCTCTGCTTTTTCCCTTCGCCTGTGCGTCAGCACGGGAGCAGAGGTTAGGGGGTGAGGGCCGGTGCGTCATCACTCATCACTTCATAAATCACCTGCCGGATCTGCTCCAGCCCCTCGGCGAGAGGGTCGTGCCGGATCGGCAGGTAGTTTTGCAGCTCCTTCCAGGCATACTCGTCTTCGGCGGGGCCGAGGTCATCGAACAACAGACGCGTCGAATAGTCGGCGATCTCCTGCATGACCCACCGATACGCATAAAACGCGAAGGCGTCGATGTTCAGCGCATCGAGCGGGCGCAGGCTGATGTAGCGGCGCAGGGCAACA
The DNA here is from genome assembly GCA_963827625.1 of uncultured bacterium. Lineage (GTDB taxonomy): Bacteria > Chloroflexota > Chloroflexia > Chloroflexales > Kallotenuaceae > CAWHBS01. The sequence goes on from CAWHBS010000001.1 coordinate 326,632, forward strand.
TCAAACATGTTGTCGCTGAAATGCCATAGGTCGCGCTCGGGTGGGCCGATAGCCAGCTCGCCCCAATCGGTCAGATGGAGCGAGCCGTGCCGATCTTCAAGAAAATTATCATGGTTCGGATCGCCGTGGGTCGGCACCCACTCGCGCACCTGCCGGCGCATCTGCCCTCCAAGGCGTTCAAACAGATCCAAGGAGCGCAGGATATCGCCGCGTTCCGCCGCCAGCAGCCGGCAGGCTTCACCTTGCAGCGGGCGCCATTCACGATTGGCCGCCGGCGCGACGTCGAGGGCCCGGCGGATGAGCTGCTCGAACGGGTTATCGAACAGCTCGCGCGGCAGTGGATTGGGCGGCTGTGTCGTGTGCAGGCGGGCGATGATCGAAATGGCTGCCTCGATATCCGAAGGTGAAGCTCCGCGCTGCCACAGCGTTACACCCTCGACCAACGGAAACACGGCCACCAGCTCGGCGCCGAACATAATCGTCGAACGGCCGGCGCGGGTCGACAACGGCGCGAGCACCCCGCTCAACCCGTGGCGTTGCAGCTCGTGTAACACCGGATACACACGCTCGAGCTCGCGAGCTTTTTCGGCCGGCTGCAGGCGCACAAAATAGGCGCCGGCGGCAGCCTGCGCAACATAGGTGTACGCTTCCTGTCCCTTCGGCACAAATGCAATCGTATGCAGTCCAAGGCCGTACGCATCGTCGATCGCGTGGAGCAGGAGCTGCTTGTCGATATCGTCGCGGTCGGTGAGCATAGCGAAATGATCCACGAAGACACACGAAGACACACGAAGGTAGATTTACTTCGTGTGTCTTCGTGTGTCTTCGTGGATGATGTTCCGGCTTACTCCAGGTACGAGCGCAGCGCGCGGCCGTAGGCCGGGTGGCGCAGCTTGCGCAACACCTTGGATTCGATCTGCCGGATACGCTCGCGCGTGATGCCGAACTCGCGTCCGACCTCTTCGAGCGTGCGGTAGCGGCCGTCGTTGAGCCCGTAGCGCAGCTGGATGATCTTCCGCTCGCGCTCCGGCAGGCGTGCCAGGACGCCATCGATCTGCTCGCGCAGGATCTGGTGCGCCGCGGTATCGATCGGCGGCGACGAGCGGTCGTCCTCGATGAAGTCGCCCAGCACCGAGTCGCCGTCTTCACCGACCGGCTGCTCGAGCGATACCGGCAGCCGGGCGGCTTCCAGCACGCGGCGAACCTTTTCCTCCGGCAGCTCGACGGCCGAGGCGATCTCCTCGGGCGTCGGCTCGCGCTGCATCTGCTGCTGCAGCAGATGCGACGCCTTTTTGACGCGATTGATCGTTTCGCCGACGTGAACCGGCAGCCGGATCGTCCGGCTCTGGTCCGAGATCGAGCGCGTGATGGCCTGGCGGATCCACCAGGTAGCGTACGTCGAGAACTTGAAACCCTTGGTGTAGTCGAACTTTTCGCGTCGCGCGCATCAGGCCGATATTGCCTTCCTGGATCAGATCCAGAAAGTTCAGCCCGCGCCCGACATACTTCTTGGCGATCGAAACCACGAGGCGCAGATTAGCATTGATCAAATGCTGCCGGGCAGCCTCGCCCTCCAGAATCCATTGTTGCAACGCCTGGCGCTCTTCGCGCACGAAGCCGTCCTCTTTCAGCCGCGCCCGTGCCAGCTCACCGCGATCTACCTGCTGTGCAAGCTGCGTTTCTTCCGCCGCGTTCAGCAGATTGATACGGCCAATCTCGCGTAAATACAGCCGGATCGGGTCTTCCAACCCCGGCTCCGCCTGCAACACTTGCTCGATATCGACATCGTCGTCGAGGTCGGCATCCATGGTGCTGGCTGCCGACGCCTGTGTTTCCACGACCTCGATATCTTCAACCAGGCAGCATGCGAAGATCTCGTCGACCAGAACAATATCTAGCTCTGGCTGGGGAACGAACCTGAGGAGAACATCGTACGTCAGAGCTCCATGCTGCCGCGCGTAGGTCATCACATGATCGAGCACGTTCGCCAATGTCGCACCGACCTTACTTGTAGGGGGACACTGCGGCTAGGGCAGAGCTATAACGTTATCACTATAGCACGGTGTCCGGGTATATTCAACCCCTATGCGTCTCAGGCTATAATGGCACAGGTGGCATAATACTTGTAGATGATTCAGCCTCCCGCTTGCACATAATACGAGAAAGTTATGAAGACAATGGCCCGCCGTGCACAGGGCTTCGGCACATCGATTTTTACCGAGATGACAGCGCTGGCGATCGCGCACGAGGCGATCAATCTGTCGCAGGGCTTTCCCGATTTTCCCGGCCCCGAGCACGTAAAGCGCGCAGCACAGGCGGCGATTGGGGCCGACCATAACCAGTATGCGTCGACGCATGGTATCGCGCCGCTGCGCGAGGCCGCCGCGGCTACCTACAGCGCCGGCTACGGCCTTCCGGCTAGCGCCGAGCACGTCACGGTAACGGCCGGCGCCACCGAGGCGCTGTTTGTGACCATGATGGCGCTGCTCGATCCCGGCGACGAGGTGATCGTATTGGAGCCGGCCTACGACTGCGTATGTGCCCGATATCTTGATGGCCGGAGGCGTGCCGCGCTATGTGCGCCTCGAACCGCCCGGCGAGGACGGCGTCTGGAGCTTCGATCCGGAACAATTGCGCGCGGCGTTCGGCCCGCGAACGCGCGCGATCCTGATCAATTCGCCGCACAACCCGACCGGCAAGGTGTTCAGCCGAACCGAGCTGGAGCTGATCGCCGGCCTGTGCCGCGAGCACGATTGTATCGCCGTGGCCGACGAAGTGTACGACCGCATGGTTTTTACAGGCCGGCATGTGCCGATCGCGACGCTGCCCGGCATGTGGGAGCGTAGCGTTACGATCAACAGCACCGGCAAAACCTTTAGTATGACCGGCTGGAAAATCGGTTATGCCATCGCGCCGCCGCCGCTCACCGACGCGATCCGTCGCATCCACCAGTGGACCACGTTTGCCGTGGCCACGCCGTTTCAGCACGCCATGGCGGCCGCGCTTCAAGATGCGCTCAGCAGCGACTATAACCGGCGCCTGCTCGAGTTTTACGCGCTGCGCCGCGAGCGGCTGGTGGGCATGCTGCGCGACGCCGGCCTCACTGTTGCCCCACCCGAAGGCACCTATTTCGTGATGGCCGGCATCGAAGCACTGCCCTTCGCCACGGACGTCGAGTTCTGCCGGTTCCTGACGACCCAGGTAGGCGTGGCGGCGATCCCACCCTCGGTGTTCTATGCTGATCCCCGCACCGCGCCGCCGATGGCGCGCTTTTGCTTCGCCAAGGGTATCGACACGCTCACGGCGGCGGCCGAGCGGCTGCACGCGTGGGCGCGTACTGGAGCGCGGATTGCCTGAGCTTTTATCGCGATGCTATACTGAAATCGGCCGGGCGCTTGCCCGGTGTTGCAGCAAGGAAGCAGCAGCATGAAAGCCGTGGTGATGGCCGGCGGTGAGGGCTCACGGCTTCGGCCGCTGACGATCAACCGCCCCAAACCGATGGTTCCACTGGTCGACCGGCCGGTGATCGGCCATATTTTTGAGCTGCTCAAGCTGCACGGCATCACCGATGTGATCGTCACGGTGCAGTATCTGGCCAGCGTGATCCAGGACAACTTCGGCGACGGGTCTTCATACGGCCTGCAGATCCAATACTCGGTCGAAGAAGCGCCGCTCGGCACCGCCGGCAGCGTCAAGAACGCCGAGCACCTGCTGGACGAGCCGTTTCTGGTGATCTCGGGCGATGCGCTCACCGATATCGACCTCGGCAGCGCGCTGCGTGCACACCGCGAGCGCGACGCGGCCGTCACCATGGTGCTCAAACGGGTTGAAAATCCGCTCGAGTACGGCGTGATCATCACCGACGAGCAGGGCCGCGTGCGGCAGATGTTGGAAAAGCCGTCGTGGGGTGAAGTCTTCTCGGATACGGTCAACACCGGCATCTATGTCGTCGATCACAGTGTGCTGAGCCTGATCCCGCCGGGCAAGGTGGTTGACTGGGCCAAAGACGTGTTTCCGGCCCTGCTCGCACAGGGCGGCAGCATCTACGGGCACGTCGCCGAGGGGTATTGGACCGATATCGGCACTATCGAAGCGTACATGCGCGCCACGGCAGATTACCTGCAAGGCAGGGTTGGTTTGCCGCGCCGTGGGACTAATATCGACAAGGAGATCTGGTACGGCGGCGAGGTAGAGGTCGCGCCCGACGCGCAGCTGCACGGCGCGATTTTCCTGGGCCAGGGGGTCAAGATCAAGGGTGGCGTGATGGTCTACGGACCCACGGTGATCCGCGACTACAACATCATCGACACCCAGGCCACGATCGATCGGTCGATCATCTGGCGCAACTCGTACATCGGCGAGCGAGCCGAGCTGCGCGGCGCGATCGTGACGCGACAATCCAACATCAAGAGCCGCGCGGTGTTGTTCGAAGGCGCCGTGGTGGGCGACTATACCGTGGTCAACGCCGGCGCCGTGATCAACGCCGGGGTCAAGATCTGGCCCAGCAAAGAGATCGACGAAGGCGCGACGGTGATGAACAGCATTATCTGGGGCTCGCAGGGGCGCCGCGTGCTGTTCGGCACCTACGGGATCACCGGGCTGGTCAATTTTGATATTACGCCCGAGTTTTGCGCCAAGCTAGGCGCCGCCTACGGCGGCACGCTGCCCAAAAACGCGACGGTGCTGATCAATCGCGACGCGCACTACACGCCGCGCATGCTCAAACGAGCGATCGTTTCGGGCTTGCCGTCGGCGGGCGTCAACGTGGCCGATGTCAGTACGGTGCCGATACCGGTAGCGCGCTACATGGTGCAGGCGATCCGCGCCACTGGCGGGATCCATGTGCGGCTTTCACCCCAGGACAATCGAGTCGTCGACATCAAGTTCTTCGACAGCGACGGGCTCGATATCACGCGTGCCGACGAACGGGCGATCGAAAATATCTACTTCCGCGAAGATTACCGTCGCGTGTACCTCGACGAGATCGGTCGTATCAATTACGTTGACGATGTTCCCGAGACCTATATCAAGGGCTTCTTCGGCGCCTTGCAACCCGACGCGCTCAAGGAGATCGCCAGCCGCTTCAACCTGGTGGTGGATTACGCCAACGCCAACGCGTCGCTGATCCCGTCCACGGTGTTTCGACGTCTCGGAGGTAACGTCGTCGAGCTGAACTCGGTGCTCAACGAAACCCGCATCTTCCAGACGCCGGAGCAGTTCGAAGAGGGCATGGACCAGCTGGCGGCAATCGTGCCGGTACTGCATGCCGAGCTCGGCGCACGTCTCGACCCGGGCGGCGAGAAAACCTTTATCGTCGACGATTGCGGGCGCCGCCTGACCGATCTGCAGGCGCTGGCGGTGCTGGCCGAGCTGATGTTGCGCTGCTACGGCGGCGGAACGATCGGCGTGCCGGTGGATGTTCCACGCGCGTTCGAGGAGATCGCCGCCCGTCACGGCGGCACGATCGTCCGCACACCCGCCAGCCTATCGGCCTTGATGCGCACGGCCGCGGCCAACCGCGATTATCTTCTGCTCGGCGACGGCGCCGGCAATCTGATTTTTCCGGGCTTTTATCCGATCGCCGACGGTCTGTTCGCCACCGTCAAGCTGATGGAGCTCCTGGCGCAGATGGAGGTCAAACTATCGCAGGTAGTGGATGAGCTGCCGGGCTACCATATGGCCAACCGGCGCGTGCTGTGCCGCTGGGAAAACAAGGGCAAAGTGATGCGCCTGCTGATCGAGCGCTATGCCGACCGCCAGCCGGACCAGATCGACGGTATTAAGATCGATATGGACAACGAATGGGTGCTGGTGCTGCCCGATCCGGAAGCACCATTTTTTAATGTGATCGCCGAGGGCGCCGACGACGAGCGCGCCGGCGCTCTGGCCGACGAGTATGTTGAGGTGGTTACGAGTTTGCAGTAATGCGGCCGCACAGAAACGCAAAGGCGCAATGAACGCAAAGGTTGAATGAATCCCTACACCATCCTCGACCGGATCAACCTCCGCCACGGCACCGCGTACCGGCTGGCCGGCAAGTATCAACACGGCGAGAATCAGGGCGCCTTTGCGCTGCTGGATGCCGCCGGTGCTGCGTTTGTGCTCAAATATCTGCAGCGCGCGGGTTGGGTAGCACGCCTCGAGCACGCCCGCCGCATAACCCGACGCCTTGGCGAGCGCGGTGTTGCAGCTCCGCGCTATGAACTGGTCGGCGAGCTGGAAGGTGATTGGACCTACTGCATCCAGAACGCGCTGCCCGGCTCGGCGGCGCGGTCGCTGACGGTCGCCCAGGCGCGCCAATTGATCGCCTGGATCGAGCTTCAGGCAGAGCAGGGGCTGGCAACAGAGCCGAACTGGTCACACTATGTGCATGCAGTGGTTTTCGACGGAGAGTCCGGATGGTCCGAATCGCTGCGCGCCTACTCGCCCGAAACACAGGCGTTACTGGGACGAATGCTAAGCAGAGTTGAGCGATCACGGGATGAACGCCTGGTGGCGGCCGACAGCGTCCACGGCGATCTTGCCTTGGAGAACGTGCTGCTCGACAATGGGCAGGTCAGCGGGATCGTCGATTGGGACGCTGCCGGACGAGGCGATCGGGCGCTGGACGTCGCCAAGCTGCTGTACTATTGCTACGACAACCGGCCGGTTCGTGACCTGCTGCAGCGGCATGTGCTCGCGCTGCGCGGACCGGAACGTATGAACCTACACCTGGTGTATTGCATGCTGGCACAGCTCGATTGGTCGATCCACCACCACGACGCGCGGGCCGTCGCCGGGCTCATCGCACAGGCCCATGCGATAATCGACGAGTTTTCGTGATACGATCGCAATCGAAATCACCACACAGGCACAAAGGACACGAGGAATCAAGAGATCCTTTGTGTCCTTTGTGCCTGTGTGGTGCGATTTTTCGGCCAGTGCTCTAGATTGCTTCAGCGACGGACTGCCGGCGCGGCACCAGCTTAGCGGCGAGCAGAGCGGCCACGACGCCCAATGCGATCCATGTCGCGTAGCCGAGATTCGCGCTCAGCGTTTCAATCTGTTCGGCAAACAATCTTCCGAGCGCAACGTAGACGCAGGCCCACAGCGCTTCGCCCGCCAGCGCCAGACCGGCAAAGGCGAGCCGCGGATAGCGAGCCAGGCCGCTGGCAAGGTTGATCAGTGGACCGATCGGCGTCAACAACCAGCGGCTGAGAAAAATGCCGGCCCCGCCCCAGCGCCCGGCCGTCTGCTCGGCCTGCTGGAGCCGCTCGGCACCGCTCCAGCGCTCCAGCGCGGCCACAAAGCGACGATTACCCCAGCGCCCGATCGCGTAGCCCACACAGTCGCCCAGCAGCGCGGCGACGGTGGCACTTCCGACCACCCACCACACAGCGATATAGCCCTGGCCGGCCAGGGCACCGGCGGTCAACAACAGCAGCGTGGCCGGAAGCGGCGCGCCGATGGCCGCGAGCAGGATCGTTACGAACAGAACCGGCAGCCCGTACTGTTCCAGGCCGAGCTGGAGAACATCGCTCACAGCTGCCTCCTGCCGCCGGACGGCGCCACGCCTGTGCAGCCGGTTCGAGCTTGTGTAGCTTGCCGTGTGTCCTGGAGTGCCATAGTCGCCGTCGCCTCGTGATTGTGCCGCCTACGAATGTGTCGCGCGGTAGATACACGAAGCTTAGCGCCGCGATATGAAGAAGGTGTTTAGAAGCTATTGGGAAGCTGTGCAGAGGCAAAAGATGCGTGATGCGCAATGCATTGCCGGAACTTCATCACACATCGTTTACGGATAAATCCCCCTGATCAGCGTCGCATCGGCTACGCGTTTGACGGCGACCAAATAGGCCGCGGTGCGCAGCGGCACGCCATGAGTGAGCGCCAGTTCGAGCACACTGTTGAACGAGCGCACCAGGATACGCTCGAGTCGCTCGGTGATCTCCTCTTCGGACCAGAAGAACTCCTGCAATCCCTGGACCCACTCGAAGTACGAGACGGTCACTCCGCCCGCATTGGCCAGAATATCGGGCACCACGAACACGCCGTTCTCGTACAAAATCTCGTCGGCCTGCGGCGTCGTCGGTCCGTTAGCGCCTTCGACGACGATGCGCGCCTTGATGCGTCCGGCATTGGCGCCGGTGATCTGGTTCTCGAGCGCGGCGGGCACCAGGATCTCGCAGGGCAGCTCCAGTAGCTCGGCGTTGCCGATATGCTCGAGCCCCGGCTGGTGGTAATCCTGCAGCGCGCGGCCGCTGCGTACGTGGCGCAGCATCGCCGCGATGTCGAGCCCGCGCGGATGGTAATAGCCGCCCGATACATCGCTGACGGCCACGATACCGGCGCCCATCGCGGCGATAAGCTCGGCCGACACGCTGCCGACGTTGCCGAAGCCCTGCACTGCCACGCGCGCCTGATCGAGCCGCAAACCGAGGTGCCGGGCGGCCTCGCGGGTACAAAATGCGACCCCACGACCGGTAGCATCGGTGCGGCCGAGCGAGCCGAACACATCGATCGGCTTGCCGGTGACGATGGCGGGAACCGTATAGCCGCGGTGCATCGAAATCGTATCCATGATCCAGGCCATCACCTGCGCATTGGTACCGACATCGGGTGCCGGAATATCGCGTTCGGGGCCGATCAGCAGGGCGATCTCGCTGGCGTAGCGGCGGGTCATGCGTTCCAGCTCGTTGGTCGATAAGGGCCTGGGATCGACCACCACGCCGCCCTTGGCACCACCGTACGGAATATTGACCAGCGCACATTTCCAGGTCATCCACATCGCCAGGGCGCGCATTTCGTCGATGTCGACGGCCGGATGGTAGCGGATACCGCCCTTGGCCGGGCCACGCGTAATATTATGCTGGATGCGGTATCCGGTAAACACACGGATCGAATCGTCGTCCATTTTGACCGGAAAGCGCACGGTCAGCTCGCGCTGAGGTACGCGCAGCACAGCGCGAATACCAGGATCGAGAGCAAGTATATCGGCCGCGATGTCGAATTGTTGCTGCGCGATATGGTAAGGATTTTCGAGCTGCGCTTCGACCAACGTAGTTGCCATCAGGGACTCCTCTAGCTAAGCTTGAGCGTTTGTTTTAGTACGTTGAGCGATCGCTCGAGCGCCTGCCAGCGGCCGCCATACGGACGCATCGCGGCGGTGTAGCGTGCGGCAAGACATACGGTTCCCGCATAACCGGCGGCCAGCAGGGCGCGTAACTGCGTGGTGTAGGGCACATTACCGATCACCAGCAGGCAATGGTCGTCGCCGGAGTCGGCGACGTCATGCACCCGCACATAGCCAACTCGCCGCAACAGCTCGGCCTGGGGCACGCTCGACTGGAGCACGCCGGGCTGACGGCCGGCGATCCAATCGTGCGCCAGGTCCCAGGCGAATACGCAATTGTTGCGCGCGACCCGATCACAAATGTCGAGCGTCGCATCGCGGCTCCCGGCGGCGTTCCAGCGCACGTGGCGTGGTCGGCGTGGAAGGGGAGCATCGAGCGGCTCTAGGACGGGCCGCACTTGCGCCGGCACCGCTGCGCCCATGGCGCTGCCGACGCCGCTGGGACGCGCGCGCGCCCGGGCGGCGCGCCGGCGCGCCGCAGTCCAGGCGCGCAGAGTTGCGGTGAGCCCACGGTCGACGTTGGCGACATTTTCGAGCCCGATCAGCAGCTCGGGCGCAGCGTCGGCCAGCCGGCGCAGATGATCGACTGTACGCACGGTAAGCGCGGGGTCGGGGTGTGGGCCGGCGCAGCCGTGAACAAGCAGAGCGGAAAGTTGAGCAGGCGACGCAGTTGCCAGGTGCAGCAGCTCCGGCCAGGCCGGATGTTCGGGCGGCAAGGGCGCATGGAAGCCGACAGCCAGATGGTATCTGGCCGCCGCGTCGATCGTTGCGCCCCAGCGCGCTATTTCGTCGCTTCGCATCTCCGGTGACAGTTGGGCCTCGATCGCCCCGACGCCGAGCCCGGCGAGCTGCTCAACACATTGCTCTATGCCCAGCAGATCCAGCTGGGCCATTTCCAGGGCTACGCCGAGAACGATCATGCGACAAACAACAAAGCCGCGACGATGCGCGGCTTCCCAACACAAGCGTTGGGTCGGTGGACGGCATCGTCCCACATCGATTTATCTGACAGATTGTAGCATTCCGCGATCGGCTGCGTCAAGACGGCGACTGATCGCGAGCCGAAAACCAGCCGCGTCGCGGTTTGACGACATCCTTGGAGCGAGCTTTGCCGTCGGTCTGGGTCCATACATGATAAATGCGCTGTACCGCGGTAACATTCGTGAAAATGGCGAGCACGGCCAGCGTAAACGGCAGCCATCCGATGATCAGGCCAAGCGACAGCAGGATCACGCGCTCAGGCCGCGCCAGCAGGCCGACTTTACACTCCACGCCCAGGGACTCGGCGCGGGCGCGGGTGTACGACACCATCAGCGAGCCCACGATCGTCAGATACACCATGCTGAGCTCAAACAGGTGTCCGCCCAGGCCCTGAAAGTACAGCAGCAGCCCGAAAAAAACCAGCGCCTCGGCGTAGCGATCGACAGTAGAATCGAAGAATGCGCCGAACACACTGTTGCGCTTGGTGGCGCGAGCCAAAGCTCCGTCGAACATATCGAACGCGCTGGTCAGCAAAACCAGGATTCCGCCCCACACCAGGTGCCCGCTCGCCAGCGTCGCGGTTACTGCAAGCGTCAGCAGCAGACCGACAACGGTGAGCATATTGGGGCTAATCGGGGTACGACCGAGCACGCGTCCGACCACCCGCTGCGTCACGGCTCGGATGCGCGCTTCAAACGGCTCGGTCAACATATCTGGCACTCCTTGTATGTCATGCCCGAAAGCGTTGTGGCGAAATTGTACACCGGCAGCGGGCATAGCGATAGCCTCTTCTGCGGCGGATTCCGGCAACGCAACAGGGTGTCGTTTTTGTGGTGGCGCCGAGGCGAGTACCTCGCTGCCCGGCCGGGCGGGAGCGAGCACCTCACTGCCTGACCGGCCGAACGCCGCCTGGGCCCGCTCATACACGTCAAGGATCCGCTCGCTGACATCGGACCAGGCGTAATCTTGGGCGGTAGCGACCCCCTCGGCCGCGCAGCGCAGGCGCAGCGTACGGTCGGCGAGCAGGTGCAGCAGCGCCGCGGCAAACGCATCGGGATTGCTTGGCGGAACCAGCAGCCCTTCTTGACGATGGGTCATCACCCCGGCGTAGCCCGGAATATCGGCGGCCACGATCGGCAGCCCGCTGCTCATGGCTTCGACCAGGATGATGCCGAAGCTCTCCTGGCCGGTCGACGGCGCGCACAGCACATCAGCTGAGCGATAATAGCGCGGCAGCTCGTCGGCGCTGGCCGGGCCGGCGAAGTGGATATTGCGCAGCTCAAGCTCGGAAGCACGCGCCTGAAACGGCGCGGGGTCACCGCGGCCGACAACCAGCAAGCGTACATCGGGACGCGTGCGCTGCAGGTGGGCAAACGCCTCGAGCAGCACGGCAAACCCTTTGCGCGGCTCTTCGAAGCGTCCGACAAACAGCAGTGTCGGCGGCCCGGCGTGCCACTCGGCAAACAGCGGCCCGGTGGGCCGAAATCGGTCGGTTTCGACGCCGTTCGGAATGATCGTATACTCGCCGCCGATATAGCGCCGGGCAAAGGCAGCTGCCTGGGGCGACACCGCGACACGCACGGCAAGGCGCTGTGCCAGCCAGCCGAGCAAGCGGCGCGACGAAGCATAGGCCAGGCTGCGCTCGCCGCTGGCGTGAAAGGTGCCGACGTTTGGCGCCGACGGCGACGCGTTCAGCATCGACAAGGGCAGCATCGGCGCCAGCGGCTCGTGGAGGTGGATTACGTCGTAGCGGGTGCGCGCCAGTAGAGCGCCGGCTTTTTCAAGCATCACCGGCGAAATCGTCGTGCGCGCGACCGAGCCGTTGATCGGGATCTGCATGACGGTGCCGAGCGACAACAGACCCGGCTCGTCCACGGCGGGCTCTGACGACGGCGCGAGCACGGTCACGTCCAGCTCACGACGACGCAATTGCGCCGCGAGCTGCCGGACATGCTCGGTCACGCCGCCGTGTTTGGCGTAGTCGTAAGGCGAGACCAGCGCAACACGCTCGACCATACTGATTCCTTATCTCTCGACAGTCAACTGCGGATCAGCCATTCGTAGAGGCCGCTGAGCATTTCCTCGTTATCGAAATGTAGCACCAGCCGTCCACCCGACCCGGCACGCTGCAATTGTACACGTACACCGAGGTGCTGTTCGAGTGCTGCGACGACCGCCTCGTCCTCCGGCGGGCCAGGCGGGGCCATAAGCCCTTCAGGTGTTGCGCGGGATTTGCTCTTCCGGTGAGCAAGTTCTACGCCAGGAGCGGAGTGCAAGCCCTCGATATAGCGCTCGGCGGCGCGAACGCTCAGCCCCTGGGCCACGACCGCCTTGGCAACGCTGATGGCTGCGCGGTCGTCGCGCAGAGCAAGCAGCCGGGAAGCGTGTCCGGCGCTCAACATACCTGCTGAGACCAGCTGCTGCACTTCGGGCGGCAGCCGCAGCAGTCCGAGCGTTTCGGTCACCGTAGAGCGGCTTTTGCCGACGCGCTCGGCGATACGCTCATGCGTCAGGCCGAACTGCTCTTCGAGCACGGCATAAGCCTGCGCCGCTTCGATCGGGTCGAGGTCGGCACGCTGCAGATTTTCGATCAGCGCCAGCTCCAGCTGCTGCTGCCCGCTTGCCTCCTTGAGCACCACCGGCACCGTATGCAAGCCGGCCAGCCTGGCGGCCCGCAGGCGGCGTTCGCCGGCGATCAATTGATAGTCGCCGTTGCCGAGGCGGGTAACGATCAGCGGTTGCAGCAGGCCGTGCTGGCGGATCGACTCGGCCAGCGCTTCAAGGGCGGTAGGCTCGAAGCTGACGCGCGGCTGCAGCGGATTGGGCTCGATCGCCCCGATCGGAACATCAAGCAGCTCGCCGCTCTGTGGCCCGATCGCGGCGACAAGCCCGCCGAACCCGGTACCCAGCCCACGTTTTCTGGTCATAGAAAAATCGGCACGGAGACCGCCTCCTTCGGGTGGCGGAGGAAGTGCCGCCACCTCGCTTGTATACCGTGCTCCAATGCGGTATTCTGGTTCCACATATGAAACTTGTCGCCCAGCTCAAGCTCCTTGCATCCCCTGCGCAGGCCGGGCTGCTGCGTCGTACTCTTGCAACGGCCAACCCTGTCGCCAATACCATCAGCGCCTATGCCCACGCGCACCGAACGTTTCGGACCTGCGACCTGCATCGGGCGCTCTACTACACGATCAAGCACGATTTTTGGCTTGTCGGCGCAGATGGTGGTCCGCACGCTGGCCAAAGTGGGCGACAGCTACAAGACCGGCGACCAGCACCTCAGGCGGCGGAACATCGAACGGGCTGCCGTCAATCATCCTATGGTGGCACGGGCTCAGCCCGTAGCGGCAAGCCACCTGCATTAGCGGGTGGTTATTGACTTGGGGATCTCCTCGCGCTGCAGCACCTCCTCGGCCAGCGCGGCATAGGCTTTCGCTCCACGGCAATGCGGGTCGTACTCGGCGATCAGCTCGCCATGGCTGGGCGCCTCGCTCAGGCGCACGTTGCGTGGGATCAAGGTGTTGTAGATTTGCTGTGGAAAATAGCGCCGTACCTCCTCGACAACCTGGCGCGCCAGATTGGCACGGCCGTCGAACATCGTCATCACCACGCCGGCGATGCTCAGCTCGCGGTTGAGATGCCGCTGCACCAGCTCGATCGTGCCGCGCAGCTGCGCCAGGCCCTCAAGCGCCAGGAACTCGCACTGCAGCGGGATCAGAACACGCTGTGCCGCGGCAAGACCGTTGACGGTCAGCAGGTCGAGCGACGGCGGGCAGTCGATCAACACCATGTCGTACCAATCGACGACCGGCGCGAGCGCGCTACGCAGGCGTAGCTCGCGCGCCATCTCGGAGGCAAGCTTCACTCCGGCGCCGGCCAGGTCGGGCGTTGCCGGCAGGAGATCGTAACCCGGCCTGCCGGTGCTGACGATGGCTTTTTGCGCCGGCGTGCCGTCCAGCAGCACATCGGCGATCGTCAGCTCGAGATGGCGCTTTGCAATCCCCAGACACGTTGCGGCGTTGCCCTGTGGATCAGAATTGACCAGCAGAATACGCCGGCCGCCGGCCGCCAGATAGCCGCCCAGGTTAACCGCGGTAGTGGTCTTGCCGACTCCGCCTTTTTGGTTTGCAACAGCCAGAATCATAAATGAAACGATGAATGATGAACCCTGGTACCTGCGTCAGCGGGTGGTCGACAACGAAAAACGTCGGGACATTCATCGTTGGTCGTTCATCATTCATCGTTGAGATATCGTCGAGCCGGATTGTAGCACACCACAGCCGAAACCCCGATCCATATTATTGTCAACTTGTCGAACGTTCGACAAAATTACGGCCGATCGCCGGTCCTTGGCTGGCGGTGGACCACCAGCGCGCGCTGGTACAGGTCGACATAGCGCAGCGCCGAGCTGTGCCAGGAATGGTCGGCGCTCATCGCTCGTATGATCAGCTCATGCCAGGTGTCGCGATACTTATACGCCTCCAGCGCCCTGATTATAGCCCCGAACAGGGCCATATGATCGTATTCGTGAAACACAAAACCATTGCCGTTTCGGCTACGCGGGTCCCAGTCCTGCACCGTGTCGGCCAGCCCGCCGGTGGCGCGCACGATCGGAATTGTTCCGTAGCGCAGGCTGATCAGCTGGCCCAACCCGCACGGCTCCAGGCGCGACGGCATCAAGTACAGGTCGCTGCCGGCGTAGACCGTGCGTGCCAGGTCGGCATTAAACGTCAGCTCGAGGCCGACCCGGCCGGGATAGCGGCTGCGCAGGTGCTCGAACAGGTCGTGGTAGCGCTGGTCGCCGGTGCCGAGCACGACAAACTGGGCATCGGTCTGGCGGATCACCGTTTCGCAGCACGCTGCGATCAGGTCGAATCCTTTGCTGTCCACAAGACGCGAAACGGCGCCGATCACCGGCGCCTCGTCGGCAGCCCGCAGGCCGAACTGCTGCTGCAGCGCGCGTTTACATTGGCGCTTGCCGGCGAGGTTGGAGCGGCTGTAGTTCGCTTCGATCGCCGTGTCGTTTTCGGGGTCGAACAGCTCCCAATCGATACCGTTGAGCACGCCATAGACCCGATCGCGTCGCTCTCGTAGCAGCGGGTCGAGCCCCTCGCCGTGTAGCGGGGTCAGGATCTCCTGGGCGTAGGTTTCGCTGACGGTATTGATGATATCGGCGTAGTAGATCCCGCGGCCCATGAAATCGACCACGTCGTTGAGGTGCGGTATGTCCGGATGTACGATAAACCCGTAGGTCGCAAGGCCGGCAACTTCGAGTACCCGGTAGCCGAAGATTCCCTGGTACGCCAGGTTGTGGATCGTGTACAGCGAGGCCGTAGCAGCCCAGAACGGATCGTCGGCATACACGGTTGCCAGCCAGTTGGGAACGATCGCGGTGTGCCAATCGTGGCAATGCACGATATCGGGCTGCCAGCCGAGCGCGCGAGCGCCTTCAAGGGCGGCACGGCAGAAGAAGATGAACCGCTCGGCGTCGTCGGGATACATATAGATGCCGTCGCGGTCGTACAGTTCGTCCTTCTCAACAAAATACACCGGCACCTCGCCGGCACCGCTCGCGATGCTGCCCTGCAGCAGGCTGGCCTGCTCCATCGCGCCGTCAAGAACAACCTCGTAGGGTCCGGCGACGTGCTTGAGGCCAAATTGCTCGGGCACGACCTTGCCGTAACGCGGCATCGCCACCCGTACATCATGGCCAAGCTCGTGCAGCGCCTTGGGCAGCGCGCCGGCAACGTCCGCCAGGCCCCCGGTCTTGGCGAAGGGTACAACCTCGGCCGACAACATCAGGATCTTGAGCTGCTCGTTCATGGCCTGGCCTCCCGCGCCGCGTACGCGTGCTCCGCGTCCGCGAGTGCCCGCGAGTGCCCGCGAGTGCCCGCGAGTGCCCGCGAATGAATTCGCGGTTGATATGAAAAACCTGCTGAAGCAGGTTAAGCGCGACGACATTCCGTGCTTAACCTGCTGAAGCAGGTTTCATCCCAGCAACGCCGAAGTTCGGTGTAACACCCGCAAAAGCGGGTTGGTGCAAAGCAACTACTGTAACCGGCATTCTGCGTGCTTTGCTTTGCACTCGGCCAAAGTATAGCACAGCGCCGTTTCCCAACCTGCTTCAGCAGGTTTCATCTTATCAACGTCGAATTCATTCGACGTTCATTCGACGTTCATTCGACGTCATTCGGCGAATCAAAACCGGCTCGCAAACGCGAGCCGGTTGGATGGTCGGGGCGAGAGGATTTGAACCTCCGACCTCAGCGTCCCGAACGCTGCGCTCTACCAGGCTGAGCCACGCCCCGATTCTGGATGCCGCCCTACGGACGGCCGGGAAAAGCTAGTTGTGGTGCCGAAGGTGGGAGTCGAACCCACACGAGGTTGCCCTCAAAGGTTTTTGAGACCTCCGCGTCTGCCATTCCGCCACTTCGGCCGCTTCGAGGAGCCGCTCGGTACCGTAAGGCCTTCGGCCACGGCTAACCGGCCGAAACATCGCGACTCCTCCTGACTGGTCGGGGCGAGAGGATTTGAACCTCCGACCTCTGCAACCCCATTGCAGTGCGCTACCAGACTACGCTACGCCCCGATGTTTGGCAGGGGTGCAGGGACTCGAACCCTGAAAACCGGTTTTGGAGACCAGCAGTTTGCCAATTAGCTTACACCCCTACGCCTGCGCAGGATAGCGATCGCTCTGGCAAACGCGCGTCCCCTTCAGCGCTTCACCGACCCGCCTCAGCGCCGGTAGATAGTAACATACGGCACCTTCAATTGCAAGCACCCGGCCGACAATTTCAGCGCAAAGACGCAAAGACGCAAAGGAAAGATGTATGCCGGCTAGGTGGCCGGTCTCGGTTCCTGTTGTAATGTGCCGACGATTTCGCATTGTTGGATCACCGATCGTAGGGGACTGGCAGGACTATCAGTATAGGTATTTTTTCTTTGCGTCTTTGCGCCTTTGCGTTAAGATTCTTCCGCCGTAGCCAGCCCGCGCGCCAGGTCGTCGGTGATGTCGGCGACGTCCTCGATGCCGATCGACAGCCTGAGCAGCCCGTCGCCGATGCCGCGTGCATGCCGCTCGTCAGGCGCAAGCTCGCGGTGCGACGACTGCGCCGGATATGAGACCAGCGAGAAAACGTCGCCAAGCGAGGTGGCCGGTAACACAAGCCGCAATGCATTCATAAACGCATACGCCGCCGCGCGCTCGTCGCGCCGAAGCTCGAACGCGACCATGCCGCCGAAGCGACCGCCGAACGCACATGCTGCCAGCGCGTGCTGTGGATGCTGCGGCAACCCTGGGTAATGAACCCGCGCTACGCCGGGCTGCTGCTGCAACCAGCGCGCAACCTCGAGCGCGTTGTCGCACTGCTTGCGCACGCGTAGCGCCAGCGTTTTCAGGCCGCGCAACAGCAGCCGCGCCTCATACGGGCCAAGCGTCGCGCCCAGCAGCTTGCCGTAGCGCCGTAGCGTATCGTTGAGCAGGTTGCTCCGCGCCGCCGCGACGCCGCCGACGACATCGCCGTGCCCGCCCAGATATTTGGTGGCGCTGTGGACCACGATATCGGCGCCGAGCTCGAGCGGCCGCTGCAGCACCGGCGATGCCAGCGTGCTGTCCACCACCACGCGTGCGCCGGCATCGCGTGCCAGCTTGACGATCCGTTCGACGTCACAGACCTTGAGCAGCGGATTGGAGATCGGCTCGAAAAACACGATCGCCGGCCGCGATCGCAGCTCACGCTCAACCGCCGCGACGTCCGACATATCACAGCTGCGCACGTCCCAGCCCTGCGCGGCGAAGAACTGGTCGAGCAGCGTATGTGACGAGCCATACAGATCGCGCGCCGCCAGGATCGACGCCGGCTCGGGCTGCAGCGCGCCGCGCGGCGTGCCGGCCGACAGCAGCGCGATATGCATAGCTGCCATGCCCGAGGCAAAGGCAACCGCGCCGGCGGCGCTTTCGGCAGCAGCTACCGCGGCCTCGAATCCGTTGACCGTTGGATTGCCGTAGCGGCCATATACCAGCCCGTTCTCGTCAAAGGCGCGATCCAGATCTTCCGCGCGCGGATGCACAAACGTGGATGTCGCCCACACCGGCATCGCCGTGGCGCGCACCCCATCACCCGGCGGATGCTCGCCTTCGTGTACCAGGCGCGTTTCAAAGCGCCACCCGTTTTCTTCGAGCGTCATGGCAATATTCCCCACGCTTCCGCAAATAGATACGCCGACAACAGCAGGCCGACAACGATCACGAACACGCGCACCGCGCGCGGGTCGATCCGTCGCGCTATGGCGGCGCCACCGTAGCCTCCGACGATCGCGCCGCCGGCCATCAAGAGCGCCGCCGGCCAGGCGATCGTGCCGAATACCGCGAACGTGACGACCGCGATTCCGTTGATCAGCGTCGCCAGCATCGTTTTGAGCGCGTTCATCTCGTGAATGTTGTCAAGTCCCATCAGCGCCAGCGTCGCCAGCATCAAGATGCCGATCCCGCCGCCAAAGAAGCCTCCGTAGATCGAGATCAGGGTTTGCAGCAGCACTACCCGTGGCCGCTCGTCGCGCTTTACCGTGTGTCGCGCTTCCCGGCGCCGGATCGCCGCGTTGATCCGCGGGCTAAACGCAAACAGGAGCGTCGCGCCAAGCATCAGCCAGGGCAAAATGGCTTCGAACACATCGTTGGGCGTGATCAGCAGCAGCAACGCTCCCACCAGCCCGCCTACGATACTCACCGCCGCCAGCAACTTGAGCAGCCCGCTTTGCGCGCGAAGCTCGCGCCGGTACGCGCCGACGCTGGCCGCCGAGCCGGGCCAAAGCGCTACCGTATTGGTCTGGTTGGCAATCTTCGGGTCATAGCCCGCGATCAGCAGCGCCGGAAAGCTAAAAAAGCTGCCGCCGCCGGCGACAGAGTTCATCGCACCCCCCAGGAACGCGGCCCCGAACAACAACACGACGTCAAACAGATCCACGTACTCCCTCCCGCATCCAGGTCATAGTATAAAGCCAAATCGAGCAAAGCACGGGTGGTACAATAAGGCTCCTAGCCGAAAGCACTAGATGGAACCACTATCTCCAACCGCTGACCTGCTGCGCGATACTCCGAGGCGTATCTCAGATCTTCAGCTGTGCGAACTCGATGCGACACCTGCCGATCGCCGAGCTGGAGCTGCTGGTGCAGCATGGCGTGTTGCGCATGGTCGAGCCCGACGCCGTGATCGCCGCCGAGCGTGAGGTTGCGCGCCATCTGTGGTTGCTGCTGGAAGGCAATGCCGAACAGTCGATGCAGCAGGCCGACGGCGACGACGTATTATTGTCGCTGCTCGGTCGCGGCGATATTTTCGGCGAGGGCGGCTTGTTCGGCGCACGCTACCGCCGGACCACTGTGCGCGCCACCAGCCGATGTAGCTTGCTGCAGTTCTCGTTCGCCGCGCTGCAGCCGCAGCTAGACCAATTGAGTGAGCTTCTTTCATCGCTGCGCGTGCGCTTTCGCGAGCGCCTGCTGCAAACCACGCTGGCTCGTGTTCCGCTGCTGGCGCTGCTCAACCCGCTCGAGCGCCTTGCGATCGCCGCGCAGCTCGACGATATCCATGTTGATCGGGAAGTCGAGGTGATGCAGGCAGGTGGTACGAGCGATGGCCTGTTCATCGTCGCCGAGGGGCAGGTCAAGGTGGTACATCGCGACCGCATCGTCGCCGTGTTTGGGCCGGGCGAGATCTTCGGCGAAATGTCGCTGCTTGACAACGCGCCCCATGATGCGTCGATCGTAACGCTCACGCCGGCGCACATGCTGGTGGTGCCGCGGCCGACATACGAATCGCTGCTCGAGCGCCATCCCGAGGTCGCAGCCGGCCTGCGTGATCTGGCGTTCCATCGCCGCGAGGTGGATCGCTCATCTGAGCATATCGATCTGGTCGAGCGGATGGTAGATACCGGGGTGGTGCGCGGCAATCATGTGCTGGCGCGCGATCCTCAGCTCTGCCAGCCGGGCTGCAAGCGTTGCGTCGACGCATGCGCCGACCGCTTCGAGGTGCCGCGGCTTGGATTTAGCGGTACGATGTTCGGCCCGCATGAAGTCGCCGACTCGTGCCGCCATTGTCAGTGGGGTGCCGAGTGCGCCGAGTTGTGTCCTTACGACGCCTTTCGGCTCGACAGCGCCGGAAATCTGGTGATCACCGATAAGTGTACCGGTTGCGGCGAGTGCATCACCGCCTGCCCCTACGACGCGGTCAATCAGGTGCCGATCTATCCGCCCGCCACCAATCCGATGCAGTGGTTGATGCGTCACACCGGGCGCACACAGCCGGAGCGTACCATCGCCAACAAGTGCGACGCCTGCTCCGGCTACGACGATTTCGCTTGCGTGGACGCGTGCCCTACCGGCGCGCTGCAGTGGATCCCGGTCGAGCAGCTCTTCAACGACTCGCTGCGCCCGGCCGGAGAAGGAACGCAAAGACGCAAGGACGCAAAGAATTAACCTATGCAGGGTGGCTCGGTGCCAGACACAAGCGCTGCGCAATCGGCGATAGTGCTTGAACATCCATCTTGCCGCTCGCGGTGCTCATTTATCGGTGCAGGATCGGCATCAAACCAAATCCCTTTTATACCCTTACTTTTGCGTCTTTGCGTTCCTGTCCGGGCGTCCTGGCATTTATTTCGCGCCGATGCGATCGGCAACCATCGCCGCGTAGCGCTCGGCCTCGTCGGCCAATCCCTCCGTCAGGCGCTCGACTTCGCGCCGCACCTGCAAACTGTAGATCTGGTCCTCGATCGTGCGCAGGTTGATGTTGACGTTGAACAGTGCGCTGCGTACCGCCGTGTGCGCCAGCAGCGCCGCAACGCCGACATCGCTGACGGCAGCCTGGTTGCCGCGCTCGGCTACCGGCGCGCACAGCGGCAGGATCGCCGCCGCGGCGCGCGCCGTTCGGAGCGGAACTTCCGTCGCGCGCTTGAGCGAGCTCTGAATCGCGTCGCGCCGGATCGCAATATCCGCTTCGGTTACCCGCGGCAGCTTATAGGCGGCCGATAAGCGGTTGAAGACCGTGACATCGTCTTCGGCCAATTGCTGCAATTCGGCGCGCAGCGTTTCGGCGCGATCAAGAACCTCGCGCATCTCGTCATGAACTGCCGCGTAGCGCTCGCGGCCGAGCGTCAGATTGCATACCATGCTGACCAGGGCAGCTCCCATGCTGCCCGCGATCGCCGCCGCACCGCCGCCGCCGGGTGTCGCGGCCCCGCTGGCCAGCGCGTCCAAAAAGGCGCCCAGCGAC
Organism: uncultured bacterium; assembly: GCA_963827625.1. Lineage (GTDB taxonomy): Bacteria > Chloroflexota > Chloroflexia > Chloroflexales > Kallotenuaceae > CAWHBS01. Next base: position 347,983 of record CAWHBS010000001.1, read on the forward strand.
AATTCAAGCGTGTTCTGTTCCATGTGTTCTGCTCCTTGCCTCATCCAACGCTCACGGCATCCGCCCTGCCGCCGGCGTTCGGCCGGTCCCGCGCTTACTGTGTATCATACGCCTCTCCTACAATAGTACGTTATGCTGCTTCGAACCGATGCATATCGCTGGAACCACTGTGCTACCATGTGTCGCAAATGCTGTGACCGGGAGGGTGTGCCATGAAGATCGACGTGCTCGACCGCGGCTCGGTCGAATTGCTGGACAAGATGGGCTCAGACTTGACCACCGTCGAAAGCGCGCGCGTTTCGTTCAACCGCGGGGCTTCGGAGCTGGGCCAGCGCGAAGAGCGCCTGATCCGTTATCTCGCCGAGCACGAGCATACCAGCCCGTTTCGCCATGCCACCCTGATGTTTCGCTTCAAAGCGCCCCTGTTCGTGGCCCGCCAGCTGTGGAAGCATATCGTCGGCATCACGCCCGAGTTCGACCTCGAAGATCGCTTCTCAGGCTTCAGCGGAGGCAAGGTCGATAGCGGCTGGAACGAGGCGAGCGGCCGTTATGTCGAGCTACAGGACGAGTTCTATGTACCGGCCGAATGGCGCGCGCAATCGGCCAGCAACAAGCAGGGCAGCGCCGGCCCGCTCGACGATCAGTCGGCCGCGGCCGCGGCCTACCGCGCCGGGCTGGATGCGGCCTACACTGCCTATCGCCGGCTGCGCGAGCTGGGTGTCGCGAAAGAGCAGGCGCGTATCGTGCTGCCGCAGAGTGCGTATACCCAGTGGATCTGGACCGGCAGCCTGCAGGCATTTTTGCACGTGGTCGATCTGCGGGTCAAGCCTGATGCACAGTGGGAAACGCAGCAGTATGGCCTTGCCGTCGAGCGAATCGTGTCGGAGTATTTCCCGGTCTGTTTGGAGAAGTGGCGCGGCCGGGGTGGGAGAACGTAAAACTTCACCACAAAGGCACAAAGGGCACAAAGATCAGAATTCTTTGTGTCCTTTGTGGTGAAGTCCGTTTCAGGCGATCAACAAGTATCCCAGCGCCCCCAGGCACAAGAACGTCCCGTACGGCAGCGCCATGCCGCGCGCCTGCTGAAAGCCGCGCAGCAGCACCAGCACCAGCGCGGCCAGGCCGGCCAGGACGATCCCCAGCAGCAGCGCCGGCGCGACGTGTCGCGCGCCGAACAAGGCACCGATATACGCGCCCAAAACGACGTCTCCGAGTCCGAACGGCTCGGCGTGCGCTCGATACAGTAGCCGCGCCGCCAGCCAGGCGACGGCCAACGCGCCGCCGGCTGCCGCCATTCCGGCAAGCGAGCTCCAGCGCGCGGCCGGCCCTTCCATGATCCAGGGAGCGCATACAACGGCAGCTCCGGTGGCGATCGCCAGCAGCAGCATATCGATCAGCTTGAGCTGCCAGTCCACGGCGGCAGTATCGATCAGCACCAGCAGCCGCGCCAAACAACAGCCAGAAGCGCGGCGTCCAGCCCCAGCGCAGCCAGAGCAGCATACCGCACAGTGCTGTGACCAGCGCTGTCGCCGTGAGCAGCCAACGCTCGGATGTGGTATCGCCTCGAAGCTGCAGGTGTACAACGCCCGCCAGCCCGGCGCCGGCTGCCACGCTGAGCAGCGCGGCGAGCGCGATCACCGCCGCACCGCCAGCGCCAGGCGCGCTGCCTCACGCATCGTATCCACCGGGGCGTCGAGACCGGTCCAGGCCTCCCAGGCCAGCGCGCCCTGCTGCACCAGCATTTCGAGGCCGTCCTGGGTGCGCGCGCCACGCTGCTGCGCCGCGGCCAGCAACGGTGTGGGGCGGTAGATCAGATCGACCACCAGCAGGTGCGGCATAAGCTGCGCCGCTTCGATCGGCAGATCCGCGCCATGTAGTCCAACCGAGGTCGCATTGACCAGCAGCGCCGCGGAGCGCAGCTCGGCTGCGAGGTCAGGATCGTCCGGCGCCAGCGCGCGCAGGTACGGTTCGCCCTCAACACCTGCCAGCAGTTCGCCGAGCAACGTTTCAGCGCGCTCGAGGGTGCGATTCGCGATCACCAGACCACTCGCTCCCGCACGCAGCAGCCCGTAGGCCACCGCCCGCGCCGCACCACCCGCGCCGAGCATCACGGCAATCCTGCCATTCGGCTCATAACCCGCGACAACCAGTGCCCGCCCGAAGCCGTCAACGTCGGTATTCAGGCCGCGCAGGCGGCCGTCCGGCAGGCGCACGATCGTGTTGGCGGCGCCGACGGCTTCAGCCAGCGGATCGACCTCGTCGAGCAGCGGCAGCACCGCGGATTTATGAGGAATGGTTACGTTCGCGCCAAGCATGCCGGGCGCGCGCAGCGCGGACACGCGCTGCGCCAGCTCAGCCGCGGGCGTCGGCCACAGGCCGTAGCGTTGTGGAAGCCCGCGCGCAGCAAACGCGGCGTCGTGGATCGACGGCGACACGCTGTGCGCGACGGGGTCGCCGATTAAGCCGACGGAATACATCGAAGGCAAGCGGCAAGCGGCAAGCGGCAAAAGGAATTACCTACTCGCCATGTATTCCGTGCAGGTGGCTCAATTCGAGCATTCATCGGTAATAAGAGCAAGGGCAAAAGGAATATTCCTCTTGCCGCTTGCCCGTCGCCTCTCGCCTAATTCGAACAATCCCCATCGGCGCCGGCCAGGCGGTTGAACTCTTCGCTATTGGCGGCGAACTCGTGTTCCACCGGATCAGATCCGCACTTGACCACGAAATACAGGTCGTCCTCGCCTTCCGAGCCGTCCGGTCGCTGCGGGCCGGGACGAGCCGCCGAGCGCAGCGCAAACAGGGCCGGGCTGGCGATCGGGCCGGGCGGCAGGCCCTGAACGATGCGCGTGTTGTACGGGCTCTGGTTGTTGTTGAGCTCGTCGGCCGACATCTGGCCCAGGCTCGGCCACCAGTCGCTTTCGCTCCCAAGGGCATACTGCAGCGTCGGGTCGGCCTGCAAGCGACCTACCACTTCTTCGGCATATTGGGGCTTGAGGCGGTTCCAGAAGATCCATGCCAGGTGCGGCATCTCCTGATCGTTGGCGGCTTCGCGCTGAACGATCGAGGCCATCGTCACCACTTCGTGCACCGACGGAGGCCCGTTCGGGCCCTCGGCGATCACCTCGTTTTCGAACGTCGAATAATTGGCGTCGAATCCGTCGGTCAGGATCGTTTCGATCACATCGGTGACCGTCGCGGTGGCTTCGACGCGATAGGTATCAGGGAACAGGTAGCCTTCCAGGCCCTGGCCCTCCGGAATTCCCTGCAGGCGGGAATGGTTCTGCTTGAACGGCTCGGGATTGCGCGCGGCTTGCAGGAATTCGTCGCGGCTGTCGACCACGCCGGAATCGGCCAGCGACTGGGCGATCTCTTCCAGGCGCCAGCCGGGCAAGATACCGAACTCAATTTCATCGCCGGTCGGCGCGTCTTGCAGCACGGTGAGGATCTGGGCCATCGTCATGTTGGGTGCCAGCTGATACTCACCTGCCTGCAGCTTGTCGCCGACCTTCTGCTCGCGCGCCATCAGCTGGAACAGCAGCGGCTGCCGGATCAGATTCTCGGAGCCCAGCTTCGCCGCGATGTCGCTGGCCCCCATCCCGGGCTCGACAACAAAGGTGACCACTGTATCGTCTTCGGCATCCGCCGAGCGGGCGATCTCGCTACGAATCAGCTCGCTGGCGCCGCTGACCACGATACCGCCGATTATTACCAGGTACATGAGTGCGCGGAACACTCGATTCAACACTTGCCTCCGTTTACAATAGCGCGCATTATACACCGGGCGCCGGACGATCACCAAAGCTTGAGGAAGTGTATGGCTCGTGTATTGATTTTGCATGCATCGGTCGGCTCGGGGCATAAACGTGCCGCGGAAGCCCTGGCGGCGGCATTTCAGCGGCGCTCGCCCGGACAGGTGCGCGTCGAGGATGTTCTAAAGCATACCAATCCGTTGTTTCGGGAAGCGTACGCCCAGTCGTATCTGCAGATGACCGATAAGCTGCCCGCGCTGTGGGGCTATGTGTACGGGCAGACCGACCGCGATTATTTTCGCTTCGCGACCGACTTGCGCACACTTGTCGACGCTATCTGGGCCTGGGGCTTACGTCGTCTGCTGCGCGACTATCAACCGCAGGTGATCGTGTGCACCCATTTTCTGCCGGTGGAGGTGCTGGCGCGCCGCAAGACCCGCTCCCGGTTGGCGCCGTTGTACTGCGTGGTCACCGACTATCATGCGCATGCGTTCTGGGCCTATCGCAACGTCGACGGCTACTTCGTGGCTACCGAGGACACACGCCAGCAACTCGTTGCGCGTGGCGTGCCCGACACGGGGATCAAGATCCTCGGCATCCCGGTCGACCCGTCGATCAGTGTTCCAAAAATCCAGGCCGACGTTCGCCAGGAGCGCCAGTTCGCCCCCGACACGCCCACTGGTTACCTTATTCGGAGGCGGGCTGGAAGCTGCACGCGTGCGTACGATGGTCGACGGGCTGATGCGCCAGGATGTGCGCGGTACACTGGCGCTGGTAGCAGGGCGTAACAAAGGTCTGCTGGCCGAGCTCGACGATATCGAAACCGGCGGGTCGCTCGAGCTGCGTAAGTTTGGCTTTATCGACTGGGTCGACGACCTGGTGGTGTCGTCCGACGTCGTGATCACCAAGGCCGGCGGCCTGACGGTATCCGAGGTACTGGCGCGCGGACGGCCAATGGTGATCATCGACCCGATCCCCGGCCAGGAGGAGAGCAACGCCGATTATCTTGTGTCGGTCGGCGCAGCGATCAGTATCCGTCTACCGCAACACGTCCCCTTCGCCGTTCAGCAGCTGCTGCGCGATCAGCAGCGCCTGAGCGATATGGGCGACGGCGCCAGCCGTGTCGCACGCCCGCGTGCGGCCATCGATATCGCCGAGTCGATTCTGGCAGATCTGGGGGAGATACGGATCTGAGGGTCGGAAGGTCGAAAGTCCTTTGCTAACAGGGTTAGGAATAACTCACCGGTATATGTACGCGTAAAGGTTTACGATCTGGTGACCTTCGACCGATTAATTCGTCTCAAACCGCAGCTCAACATCGCCGATTTTGATCCGATCGCTCGGCCGCAGCGGCTGGGGACGGTGTGGCGGGATCGGCCGGCTGTTGAGCAGCGTGCCGTTGACGCTGCCGACATCGGTGAGCACGTACTGGTCGCCGCGCCGCTCGACGACCGCGTGCCGGCGCGAAGCGTGCCCGCGGTCGTAATCGGCCAGATCAAGCTCGGGATAATGGTTCTGTGATGGATCACGACGGCCGATTCGCACGGGCAGCGACTGCAACGGGAACTGCCACGATCCGCGCGGTGTCGTCACCATAAAGCGCGCCGGCGGCAAGGATGCCGGCTGGGGACGGTTTTCAACAGGTTGCTGCCTGGCAGGGGCTGCCCTGGACTGCGCGGCAGAAGCCGCGATGGATTGCGCGGCAGGTGCCGCGACGGGCTGCGCGGGCATCAGCGCCGGCAGCGGCGTGCCGCAGCTAACGCAAAAGCGCGCCGCCGGCTTGTTGGCGCGGCCGCAGTTGCCGCAGAAGCGTTGTTCGCCGCCAGTCGTCGGAGCCACCGGCGGCACCGGTTGGCGCGTGGGAGGCGGCGGACTGCCGGTGGCAGGCGCAGCCGAGCGACGCGCGCGCGCGCGTGGCGGAACCGGCGGGCTGGCAGTGCGCTGTGTCGCATCGTCAGGTACGACCGTCTGCCCTTCCTGGGCCATCTCCGGCCGGCCAGGCAGAGCCGTAGGCTCTTCGGGCAGCGGCTGCGCCAGCGCCGCCTGTAGATCGCGCTCCATCTCGGCAGCGCTCGCGTAGCGGTCGTCACGGTCCTGCTGCATCGCCCGAATAACGATCTGCTCGGTCTGCGGCTGCACCGAGGGATTAAGCGATCTGAATCTCGCCCACCTTGGGCGTATACAGCGGCCGCGGCGGCAGATTGGTCAGCAAATGATACAGCGTGGCGCCGAGCGTGTACACGTCGGAACGCGCGTCGGTCTGCCCTTTGCCGTACTGCTCGGGCGGCGCGTAGCCAAACGTGCCGATCGCCACCGTATCCTTGGATTTGCCCAGCTTGTGTGTGCGGGCGACGCCGAAATCGATAAACTTGATGGTGCCGTCGGGCGTCAGGATCACATTCGCAGGCTTGAGGTCACGATAGATAATCGGCGGCTGGAGCAGGTGCAGATACCCGAGCACGCGAGCCATCTGCACCGTCCAGCGCAGAGCATCTTGCTCGAACGCCGGCGCATTGGCTTCGCGCAAACGTTTTTCAAGCGTTTCGCCGTTGACCAGCTCCATGACGAAATACTGGCGCTGCTTCCAGGTAAAAAAATCCTCGCCCTTCACAACATTCGGATGGCTCAGGCTGAGCACGCGCTCCGCCTCGCCGTTGAACAATTGGCGGCTTTCGGCTACTTCAGCCGGCTTGAGCGGCTCGGAGGACCGCTGCTCTTTAAGTGCCCAGATCGAGCCGTCGTTGCGACGCGCCCGGTACACCACACCCATACCGCCACGACCAACGACGCCCAGCACCTCGTATTGCCCGCGCGACCCGGGGACAACCGTGCCGGCAGGCAGATGATCGGCCACTACACTCTCCTCATTGCTAGTACACAAATCATAGCACACCGCTACGGCAAATACGGGAACCTTTTACAACCCAACCGCGTCCTAACAACAAATACTGCATGCGACCCATGCAAAGCTGCACTATTCCTGTACAATACAGTCGGAAATGACAGTTTCGATGCTCCAGACGGACGAATTGCTCTCCGGGCGCTATCGCCTTGGCCGCCTGCTCGGCAGCGGCGGCTTTGGATCGGTGTACCTTGCGACCGACGAGCGCCTGCACCGGCCTGTGGCAATCAAAGTATGCTCTACGCGCGGCCTGCCGCCGTCCGAAGCCGCCGAGGCTGCGCGTTTGTTTCAGAGCGAGGCACTGACGCTGGCGCGCCTGCGGCATCCCGGCCTGACGGCGATATGGGATTACTTCAACCAGGACGACAACTGGTACCTGGTAATGGAGTACGTGCCCGGCGAAACACTGCGCACGCTGCAGCGCAGGGCCGGAAGCCCGCTGCCGTACGGCGATGCGCTCAGCTATGCGCGGCAGCTATGCGCGGTGCTGGGCTATTTGCACCGTCAGTCGCCGCCGGTAGTATTCCGCGACCTCAAGCCTGCCAACATTATGGTCACGCCCGAAGGCCAGCTCAAGCTGATCGACTTCGGTATCGCGCGGCTGTTTTCTCCGGGTAAGCTGGCCGACACGGCGCAGTTCGGAACGCCTGGTTACGCTCCACCCGAGCAGTACGGCGGCCAGACTGAGCCACGCTCCGATATTTACAGCCTGGGCGTGGTACTGCACCAGATGCTGACGGGCCACAATCCGGCCTCGACACCGTTTGTGTTGCCGGCGGTTCGCTCGCTCAACCCTGGGGTGCCCGCGCCGATCGAGGAACTGGTAACCCAGGCCACCGCCTATGATATCAACCGGCGCGTAGAAAGCGTCGACGAGTTCTGTCGCCTGATGGATACGGCGGTCGAGCGCCCGGCCGCCACGCCGCCTATACAGCGGCCGGTTGCCCCATCCCGCGACCGCGAGCAGCGGTTGTGGTCGCCGCCGCCGCGGTCGTTGCCCAACCCACCTCCTACCATCGGCCTGGGCCGCAGCCTGGTGATGATCGTTCTGCTGTTGTTGCTGCTCGGTTCGCTCGCCGCCGGGGCGTTCCTGCTACGTGACCAGATCGCAGCCCTGAGCGAAGACCTGTCGATCGTTGCGCCGATCGGCCCGCTGGTGCAGATGCCCGCGGCGTTTGCGGTCTTTTCTGCCTCGAACGGCGACGCGGAGCACCTGCATCGCGTCGACATCGCGAGCGGTGGCGTAGAAACGTTGCTCGAGCTCCCGGAAGGCGTGAGCGCCTCACAGCCTGCCATCTCGCCCGACGGCACGCGCATCGCCTACACGCGCGGAAACAGTGTGCCCGTCCCCGCGGGCGCAGGCGCGCGTCCTTCGCTGGAAGTCTGGCTGATGAACGCCGATGGCAGCGAGCAGCGTGCCGTCCTGCCCGGCTACGAATTGCGGGCGCCCGCGTGGTCCCCTGACGGGCGTTTCCTGGCGCTTGAAGTGGTAAAAAACGCGCCAGGAAACCGGCTCTGGCTCGACCACGATGTCGCAATATTGGACCTGCAAAGCGGCTCCCTGCGCTCAGTCGCCGACAGCACGCGTTGGGAAGGTGGCCCGGCGTGGTCGCCCGACGGTCGCCAGCTGGCGTATCAGGGGCATGTCGCAGGCGATAAGTGCATGCAGCTGTTCGTCGCCGATATCAACAGCGGCAGCAACGCGCAGGTGACCGACCTAAACGACGAAGGCTGCAGCTCTCCCAACGACGGCGCCATCTGGCCCGACTGGTCGCCCGACGGGTCGCGACTGGCGTTCGAGCGCAATTATCAGGGACGCGAGCAGGTTGCGTTGCTGGACCTTGTGACGCGTGAGGGATCGATCCTGGATACCGGTGAGCTCCAGGCCGGCTACCCGCGCTGGTCGCCCACAGGCAGCGCCCTGCTGTTCGAGCAAGGCAAAGGCGCCGAAACTCAGCTGGCTCGTATGAACGTCGACACCTGCGCCGCGGGCTGCCAGGTCGAATTGGTCGAAACTTCCCTGCCCGGCAGCCATCTGGCTGACTGGCAATAGACAACGACCGAATTCACCACAAGGCACACAGGACACGAAGATTCTTAGAATCTTCATGTCCTGTGTGCCTTTGTGGTGCAACCTCTACGGTTATTGCGCTAGTAGATAGGCAGGTACCTGTCCAGCTCCCACTGCGACACGTACAGCCGGTAATCGTCCCACTCCTGCTGCTTGGCCTCGATAAACCGCTCGGCGATATGGGGACCGAGCGCCTGCTGGACGACCTCGTCGCGCTCGAGCTCGCGTAGCGCCTGGTCCAACGAGCCGGGCAGCGTTTCAAGCGCTCGCGAGCGTGGATCGATATGATACAGGTCTTCTTCAGCGGCGGGCGGCGGCGTGAGCCCGCGCTTGACGCCATCCAGGCCGGACTTGAGCATCACCGCAAAGGCGAGGTACGGATTGGCCGACGGATCGGGACAGCGCAGCTCGACGCGCGTCGCCTGCGTGCGGCCCTTGGTGATACGCGGCACGCGCACCAGCGCCGACCGGTTGGTCTGGCCCCAGCTGATATACACCGGCGCTTCGTAGCCCGGCACCAGGCGCTTGTACGAGTTGACCAGCGGCGCCAGCACCGCGCACATACCCGGCGCGTGCTCCAGCAATCCGGCGATAAACTGGTGCGCCAGCTGCGACAGGCCACGATCGTCACCTTCGCCGTAGAACGCATTCTTGCCGCCCTCAACATGCGCCAGGCTCTGATGGACGTGCATGCCCGAGCCGTTAATTCCGGAGATCGGCTTGGGCATAAACGTCGCGTACAGGCCGTTCTTCTGCGCCACGGCCTTGAGCGTGGTCCGGAAGGTCACCGCGTTATCGGCAGTGCGCAGCGCGTCGCCATACTGGAAGTCGATCTCGTGCTGGCCGATCGCCACTTCGTGATGGCTGGCCTCGACCACGATCCCGAAGCCCTGCAGCGCCTTGACCATTTGCCGCCGGATCGCCGTGGCATAATCGGTCGATACGTCGAAGTAGCCGGCTGCATCGTGCGGCAAAGGCGCTGCCTGCCCCTCCGGGCCGAGGTTGAACAAAAAGAACTCGAGCTCCGGCCCGGTGTTATAGATGTAGCCAAGCTCGCGCGCCTCGGCCATCACATTCTTGAGCGCGCGGCGCGGATCGCCGGGAAACGGGTCGCCGTTGGGCGTGAACACATCGCAAATAAATCGCGCGGTGACGTACTCGCCCTCGCTTTCCCACGGGATCACCGCGAACGTATCCAGATCGAGCTGCAGCACCATGTCGCTTTCGGCGATGCGCGCGAAGCCTTCGATCGACGAGCCGTCGAACCACACCCCGTGATCGAGCGCGTCCTGAAGCTGGCTGATCGGAATGGTGATGTTCTTGATAATACCGACAATATCCGTGAACTGCAGATTCAGGAAATCGACCTTCTGCTCCTCGATCATCGACAGGATTTGCTCTGTGCTGTAGCCCATTATGCACCTGTTTCCTAACGAAGCCCTACCACGGCGTGGTCAGGCAGTGCGACGCCGCCTTGGATCAAACGCAAAAAGCGGTGGGGCGATTATAGTACAGATCGTATAAGGGGATGCGGGGTCGAAGGAGGTCACAGGTCGAAGGTCACACAACGATTTTGTACGAGCCGAACGTCGTAGCGCTATGCTCAACCGAGGCGATGATGAATTTTCGACTTTCGACCTTCGACCAACTACGGAGCCGGCGCCGCCGCAGCCTCGCCCTGCCCCGCATACAGCGCGCGGCCGAGCAGCCCGAGCATCACTTCTTGCGAGCCGTCCGGCCGATCGTGCAGCTCGAAGCGAGCGCGCTGAAAATACTGGACGTTATGGCTTTGCCCGGTTTCGGGTAACACTTCAACCACAACGTCGCTGATCGGATAGCCGAACAAAGCGAGTTCCGCCGTGGGCGTCCCAATAATCGAGGAACTGGTCGCCGACGGCGTGGCCCGTTTCGGGGAAATAGCGCAGGCCGGGCCGGCTGGTCAAAGCCGCCTGGGTCGGAAACTGCATGCCGGCGGTAAACTCCGTGCCCAGCAGGGCCGGCTCAACCTCGAACGGCGTACCGCGATATTCCGGCCTGTATTCGAGCCGCGCCCGCTCGAACCATTGCGCCTGCCGGCCGTTGTACTCAAGTAGCGGGCTGATCGGCAGCCCGAAAACGCGTGCGCCGTCGTTAGCCGCATAGTACGGCGCAAACAGCTCGCCGACACTGGAATCGATGCCCGCCACGCCTTCGATTATCGCGCCGGCCGGCGCGATAACGGTCGCGGTCGGGCCGGCCAGCTTAGGCTCAAGGCGGCCCTGGCGGCCGGCGGCGATGGCGGACGTTGCGCTCGAGGCAGGGCTGCCGAAGCCGGGCAGCCGGTCGGCCACGGCCAGAATGAACAGCAGCAACAGCAACAGAATCAGGCCGATCAGCAGCTTGGAGGGAGCTTTGCGGTTGGCTTCGTCGCGCAAATCGTTACTTGTGGCAGCACTTTGCTCCACCTCGTCAACCTGCGGCTGCGCATGTTCGACGCTCTGGCGGTCGAGCTGCTGCCGCGCGGCTTGTAGCGCAGCCGCTTTGAGCTCATCATAGCGGTCGCTGCCGATCTCGGCACGCAGCACATAGTCGAGCGCGTGCTCATACAACTCCTGATCTACATCGTCCGAATCCAGGCTATTGGCTGATGGTTCGACCATAATTCAGCTACCTTCGACGGCTCGCACCTCCGCGGCCAGCGCCCCCAGCGCAGCGTGATCAGTTTCGCCCGGCCGCCATGCTCGCAGCGCTCCATCACCCGCGCGGCGCGGGATAAGATGCACATGGTAGTGCGCTACCGCCTGCCCGGCCGCCGGCCCGTTGTTCTGCAGAACGTTGAAACCGTCTGCTTGTACTACACTATGCAGTTTACGGGCCACAATCTGCACCGCGCGGGCCGCGGATTCCAGATCATCGGGCGCGGTATCGAATACGTCGTTCGAGTGCCGGCGCGGCACAACCAGCGTGTGGCCACGTGTCGCCGGGTTGATGTCCAGGAAGGCGATCACCGCGTCATCTTCGTATACGCGGTGCGAGGGAATCTCGCCGGCTATGATCTTGCAGAAAATACAGTCCATAGATTTGTATTCACCACATCTTCGGCGCGCGCCCAGCCGCGGCGCGCCGTAAGGACGCCATATTCAAGATTGGCAAGGTCGTTCGGGCCATGCGCATCGCTGTCGACGGCGATGCGTACGCCACGCTGCAGCGCCATCCGTACATACTCCCCATCCAGATCGAGCCGCTCGTACGCACCGTCAACTTCGAGCACGGTGCCGGTCTCGACAGCTGCTTCGATCAATCGCTCTACATCCAGGTCGCCGCCACGACGCTGTAGCAGACGCCGGCCGGTCGGGTGGCCCATGCAATCCACATTCGGATTGCGCATCGCCGCCAGCAGACGCTCAGTGAAGACTTCACGCTCCTGGCGCAGGCTGACATGCGGCGAGGCGACCACCCAATCGAGCTCGGCCAGGGCGTCGTCGGGCAGCGCCAGGGAGCCATCCGGCAAAATATCGACCTCGATTCCCTGCAGCAGCTGCAGCTCGACGCCACGGCGGCGCAGCTCGCTGTTGGCGGCGTCGATCTCGGCGCGTTGCTGGCGTAACCGCGCGGGATTGAGGCCGTTGACCATGCCCATGTACTCGCTATGGTCGGTGATCGCGTAGTACGAGTAGCCGCGCGCCGCGGCCGCCGCGGCCATTTCCAGCACCGAGCCACGACCGTCGCTCCACGTGGTGTGCGTATGCAGGTCGGCGCGCATATCGGCAAGCTCTACCAGCCGCGGCAGCGTGCCGGCGGCAGCGGCCTCGAGCTCGCCTGCATTTTCGCGCAGCTCGGGCGGGATCGGCTGCAGGCCAAGCGCCGCCCAGAACGCTGCTTCGTCGGGCGTGGACACGACAGCATCGTCGCGCAGCAGGCCCAAATCGTCCAACCGGAAACCGCGCTCCGCGGCTAGCTCGCGCAGCCGGCCGCGATGCGCCTGATTGCCGGTCCACAGCGCCAGCACGGCGCCGAACGCTTCCGGCGCGGCGACCGCTATTGTGCAACGCCGGCCGCTGTGCAGCAGCGCATCAAGCTGCCGCTCCTGCCGATCGACCACCGATGCCACCTCCGGCAGGCCGGCGAACGCATCCAGCAAGGCTCGCGCATCGCCGGCGGCCACCAGATCGATATCGCCGATCGTCGGCGCGGCGCGGCGCAGCGAGCCTGCCAGTGATAGATCGACAGCAGCAGGAGCGGCGCGGCGCAGCGAATCGAGCACAGCCCGACCGAGCGGCAGCATATCGCCGAGCAAGTAGCGATCGGGGATCGCACGCAGGGAGGCCAGCGATTCCAGAACGCGCGCTTCGAACTTCGGCCCAAGCCCCTTGAGGCCGCGCAGGCTACCCATCTGCGCGGCGGTCTCCAGCGCGTCGGGGCTATCGATGTTCAGCTCCTGGAACAGCCTGAGCGCCGTCTTGGGCCCGACGCCCGGCACGCGCAATATGCTCAGCACGCCGTCCGGCACCTGCTCGCGCAGCCGCTCGCGAAAGCCCATGCGACCGGTGCGGTACAGCTCCTCGATCTTGGCCGCGATAGCCGGACCGACGCCGGGAATATCGCGTAGCGTGCCGCTCCGAACATACTCCGCGAGGTCGGTGGCAAGCGAGTTGATCACCTCGGCTGCGCGCGTGTAGGCCTGATACTTGAAGCGGTTTTCGCCCAGCACTTCCATCGAGTTCGCGATGTCGCGGAACACCTGCGCAACCTGCTGGTTGGATAGTTGCACGTCCATCGTACGAGCCAGTATAGCACGGCGACGGATAGTTACGCATACTCCCGCGGCAGAGGCAGCACCTCGACCTCACGCCCACACAGCCGCGCGAAGACAGGCGCCGACGCATCGGGATCGCCGCTGGTCCAGAAGCGCTCTGCTCCCGGCAGCGCATCGTGGCCGAGCAGATCGCGGGCTTCGAGCACCCGTCGAAGCTGGCGCGCGACGGCAGCGCCGGTGTCGATCAGGACAATCTCGGGGCCGGCAAGATCGGCGATCAGGGGTCGCAAAAACGGGTAGTGCGTGCACCCGAGCACGATCGTGTCGGCACCGCGAGCGCGCAGCGGAGCAAGGTAGCGCTCGACAAGCGCGCGGGTACGCGGCGTGTCGAGCTCGCCTGCTTCCACCTGCTCCGGCAGGCCAGGGCAAGGCTGCGTCACCACCTCGATCCCGCCGCCGAAGCGATCCAGCAGCGCCGCGAACTGGGCGCTGCGCAGTGTGCCGACCGTGGCGAGCACGCCCACCACTCCGTTGCGCGTGGCTGCCGCCGCCGGCTTTACCGCCGGCTCCATCGCCACCACCGGTGTCGTGAATGTTTCGCGCAGCGTTCCGGCCGCCGCTGCCGTTGCCGTATTGCATGCCACCACCAGCGCCTTGGCGCCCTGTTCGAGCAGGAAGCGCGCGAGCGCCAGCGACCGGCCGCGGATCTCGTCCGCGCTCCTGGCGCCGTACGGCACGTGCGCCGAGTTCGGCGACGTACAGGAGATCCTCCCGCGGCAGCTGTTTGCGGATCTCGGCCAGCACGGACAATCCGCCGACTCCCGAGTCGAATACGCCGATCGGCCGCGTGTGGCTCATGGCACGAGTATAGTCCATCCCGGCGATTTTCTTGACGCAAAGGCGCAAAGCGGGGTGCCCTCTGGGCCAAGGAATCATGTGTGTCAATCGATGCGCATCACCTGTAGCACGTTTCGATGGGCATGTATAAGCAATCAGCATAGAAGACCATAAGAATCTTTGCGCCTCTGCGCCTTTGCGTCAAAATGCCCTCGGAATCTGCTAGACTTCCTCGCGATGAAAAGTCTCAGGTCCAAGCCGGTCAGACGTTCCGTTGCCGCGATTGCTTTAGCTGCTACAGGTCTCTTCGCCGGACAAAAGGTCTACCAATATTCCGCCAATCCGAGCGGCGAGAAAGACTGTCCCCCGCTCGCTTCCGATACCGATGTTGCTCGCGCCGCGGTGAGCCGGCCGAACGCCGTGCTTGGCTCGGCCGGTCAGGCAACGAGGTGCTCATCGGCGCCGGTGCCGGCCTCGGGCCAGGCGATCCGGCGCATCTCAACCGCCGCGCAAACGCCGGCGCCGGCGTGGGCTCAAAAAGGCGGCACGATCAACGATGCCAGCTGCCTCGATCGCACGCCTGTTTTTGGCGTGGTCGCGGTGCGCACGGCCGACGACGTAAAGAACGCACTCGCGTTCGCCAGGGCCAATGGGCGCAAGGTGTCGATCGCCGGTGTGCGGCATAGCATGGGCGGCCAGGCCTTCGCCCGCGACGCCGTCGTGCTCGACATGCGCACATACAACCAGATGTCGCTCGACGAGGCCAACAAGGTCCTGACGGTCGAGAGCGGCGCGACGTGGCACGACATCCAGAATTTCCTGCACCCCAAATATGCTGTTAAGGCGATGCAGTCGACCGATATCTTCACGGTCGGCGGCTCGATCGCGGTTAATGCCCACGGCATGGATCACAATACCGGCGCGATCGGTGGAACGATCAGGTCGCTGCGCCTGATGCTGCCCGACGGCTCGATCCAGCAGCTGAGCCGCGACGAAAATCCTGAGCTGTTCAACCTGGTGATCGGCGGCTACGGCCTGTTCGGCGTAATTCTGGATGTGCAGCTCGATATTACCGACAACGTGGTATATGAATACGAACATCGGGTGGTCGACTATACCGAGTTTCCGGGCATCTGGGAAACCGAGCTGGTGGGAGATCCGAAGCTCGGTCTGTTTTACGGCCACCTGTCCACGTCGCCGGCGTCGTTTCTGCGCGAGATGATTCTGTACACCTACCGCACAACCGATGTGCCGGATGCCGAAATACCGCCGCTGGGTGAGGTCGGCAACATCAAGCTGCGCCGACTTTTGCTGAACTTCGCCAAGCTCGGCGAATGGCCGATGCGTCTCAAGTGGTTCATGGAAAAAGACGTGGAGCCGATGTTCACGTCATGTACGATCAACCGCAACCAGGCGATGACCGACGGCGAGGCGTGCCTGGTATCGCGCAACGAGCCGATGCACGATTCGGTGAAGTATTTGAACAATAGTCTCCCGGGCGAGACGGACATTTTGCACGAATACTTCATCCCGCGCGATCAGCTCGTGCCGTTCGTGGATGGGCTACGCGAGATCATCACCCGCAACGATGCCACGCTGTTGAACGCCTCGGTACGCGTGGTCCATCGCGAGGAGAATTTCCTCAGCTACGCGCCCGCCGATATGTTTTCGGTGGTGCTGTATATCAACCAGCCCACGACGCCCGAGGGCAACGCGCAGATGGCGCAGGTAACCGGCGAGCTGATCGACCTGAGCAGCAGCCTGGGCGGCCGCTTCTTCCTGCCCTACCAGCTGCACTATACTCCCGAGCAGCTGCGGACGGCATACCCCCAGATCGACGAGTTTTTCGCGGCCAAGCAGCGCTTCGACCCGGATGGACTTTTCAGCAACACCTGGTACGAGCGCTTTGGGTCCTCTACAGCGAATTGATCCGCAAATCGATCCGCGAAGGAACGCGAAGGTTAATGTATTGCTTAACCTTCGCGTTCCTTTGCGTGTCTTCGCGGATCGATTAGTAGTCGTAAATGTGCTCGAGCTGCGCGCCGCGGCTGCCGATCTCGGCAAGCAGCTGGTGCAGCTCGCGTACCGGCACGTTGACGGCAATGCGCTTGCGCTGGTCGTCGATCAACACCGGCATCTCGAACAGCTGCCGCCCGACCGAAAGATCGTAGTCCCAATCTCGAAAGCCGATCAGCGTGACCATGATCTCGTCGTTTCCGGCCAGGTCGTTCCACTCCACACCACGCGCCACCAGCCGGGGCACGATCTGGGTGAACGGCTCGTAGCGCGGCAGCGTCACGATCGAATCGGGCTCCGCCGCGGGCTCCACCAGCTGTACCTCGGGCTCGGCCGCGAGGATCTCGTCGTCGATACCGCCGGCCCAGGTATAGATTCGTTGCTCGTCGGCATCGTAGACTGCACCGGTCGCCTGCTTGATCAGCCAGCCGTAGCCGGCTTTGACGCCGTACTCGAAGCTGAGCGCGAGCTTGCGCTCCCACTTGCGCACGATGTTCGGCCCCCAGGCGCCGGTTTCACTCCACAGGCCGCGCAGCTTTTCGCCGAACGGAAACTCGTACCACGGCACGGTATGCAAGAATGTGCCGTACTCAGCCGCGACAGCCTGGGCATACATGTCTTCTTCGGTGTCACCGCCGTCGCTGAGCAGCTCGGTAACCCGGCCGACCGTGTTTTCGTACACGCCGCGCAGCGTATTTTCGACCGTGAAGCTGGCTCCGATCACGCCGAGCGTCAGGTGCATGCCGCCGTTGAATGCGTATTGCTCGCGCGTGACGGCACACGCGTCGTAGTAGCCGTCCCAGAATTGTCCGATCGCTCGAAAATACGGAAAGCTGCTGGGCGGATGTTCGGCCGTCAACGCTGCCAGCTCGTCGGCGCTGTACACGATGTACCATTCGGGCAGCGTCAGATAGGTGCGGTCTTCCTCACGCGTGTAATCGGGGATGCCGTCCTTGATCGCCTGGATCTCGGCCGGCACATCAGCCGTGGCGACCGGCGCATCGGGCGCCGGCGGCGAGCCCCACGGCCGGCACTGCACGCCGACGCCGACCAGGGCGACGATGATCGGCACGAACACCACGGCCAACAGCAGCACAAAGCCGATTTTGATCGCGCGCCAGACGCAGCCGCCGCGAGCCCGCCGTGCGCGCTGCTCGCCGCTGCTACTGTTCCGCATATTTGCGGCTCAGCACAAACCCGATGTACATGGCCGTGAAGCCGAGCACGAGGTGCGGCAAGTTGGTAGCGATCTTGACGCTCCAGGGCAGCGGTGTGATGCCGTTGAATACGATGCCGCCGTCCAGATAGCCCTGGCCGAACAATAGGCCCATCACGCCGTCCAGCGCATACAGCGTGCCGAATACACGAAAGTAGAACACAGACGCGCCGTACGAGATCCAGGCCGCCAGCGCCGCCCAGATCGCCGAAGTCAGATGCAGCGCATGGTCGTGCAACTGGAGGCTGAAAAGGCCGAACAGATTGCCTTGCGCGTCGTTAACGCCAGGCACATACGAGATCAGGACGACGCTCAGAAACAGCGCAGCATAGACCCAGGCCAGCATCTGGATCGGGTTTGTGCGCCTGGGTTTTGCGGCGGCATGTGGATCAGCCGAGAATTGCGTGTTCGACATGCGAGCTCCTGGTGATTGGTGCCGCAACGAGGCCGACGCACCAACGAACGAAAAAGACCGTGAACAAAAAAAGACCGTGAGCTGTCCCAGCCCGCGGTCTTGGCGGAGGGCATCCGAGCCTCACCCTCCTGTGTTTGGCTGGGGAACAGGGATTCGAACCCCAACTACCTGATCCAGAGTCAGGCGTCCTACCATTAGACAATTCCCCAACGCGCCAGGTATTTTACCATGCTCTCCGCGAGTTTCAAGTTTTGCGGTTATAAGCCCGGACAGAAACGCAAAGGAATGTTTGTAGGAGCATACCCACCACCCACTTCATCGTTTCAAATGCAACGCCTTCAAGGCCACGTAATTGCGGGCCGGTCGCAGGATGCGCTCGCGCTGCTCGGGCCTGAGCGGCCGGATCGTACCGGGAACCCCGAGCACGAGCGAGCCGGGCGGAACCAGCATTCCTTCAGGTACCAGCGCCCGCGCCGCGACGATCGAGCCGCTACCGATGCGCGCGTGGTTGAGCACCACGGCGCCCATGCCGATCAGCACCTCGCTCTCGATCGTGCAGCCGTGGACGATCGCGCCGTGGCCCAGCGTTACGTCGTCCCCAATCGTCAGGTAGGCATCGCCGTCGGCGTGCAGGACGCAGCCGTCCTGCACATTGCTGCGCGCGCCGATGCGGATCTCGCCTTCGTCGCCACGGATCGAGGCCATCGGCCACACGCTCGAGTCCGGCCCGATGCTTACCGTTCCGGCCACGTAGGCGCGCGGCGAGATATACGCGCTGGGGTCAATATTCAGATGGTCACTGATATCGGGCCACATATTGGAACGATGAACGATGACTAATGATGCCGCAAGAACCGCACCATCGCAGCACAGGCGATCTGATGCGTCGAGCGATACGCCTCCTGCTGCTGGGCGTCGAGCGTCTCGTACCCGGCAACACGCTCGAGCGGATACCCGAGCAGCACTTCGACGTCCAGGCCCTCGTCGAGCTCCTCGGGTACGCTACCGGCAGCCAGGGCGCTGCGTGCGTGTCGCTCCAGCTCGTCGAAATACGCGATGTTGTCGCGCACCACATCCAAGCTGGTACAACCCTCGGCATGGCAGTACAGCGCAACCGGCGTATCCAACCCCGCCAACACCGCGAGTGAGCGGCGCAGCTCGCCGAGCGTGCGCCAGTCGGCGACATAGGGTAACGGTAGCTCGGCAGCGTCGCCGGCAAACAGCGTACCAAGCTCCGGCACCAGTACCGACACATGGTCCGGCTGGTGCCCCGGAGTCGGGATCAACTCGATGCTAAGGTCGCCGCAATCCACGCGGTGCCGCCCTTCGAACACCTCGGTCGGCGGCTGGATACGCAGGCCGCCGAAGGTTATGGGCGACTGTTGCTGCATGTGCTCAAGTTCCCGGCGTGTCGCTTCGCTCTCCATGCGTTCGCGACACAGGCGGTGGGCTAAAATCGTGGCCGGCTCGAGCGCATCCGGTCCGGCAAACACCTGGTTGCCCCAACAGTGGTCCCAGTCGGCGTGGGTATTGATCACCAGCAACTCGCGTTCGGATAACACATCGCGCACACCTTCCAGCAGCGCGGCGCCGGTAGACCGGTTGACCATTGTGTCCAGCAGCACCACGTAGCGCCGGCTGACCACGGCAAAGCTCGTCACCAGCCGGCCAAGCTGAAACACCCGGATGCGGTCGTCCCAGCCGGCATTGGGAACGGGTTGGACGGTAAGATCCTGGCCTTCCATGTTGCTCTCGGTACCCGCACACACCGTTCGCGCCGGGCTAAAGCCATGCGCCAGTACACCAAGCCTCCGCGGAGGCTTGGACCACCAGCCTCGCCGCAGCGAGGCTTGGTGTTTCGGCGCATCGCTTCAGCTTAACATCGACTCCACAAACTCACTCCATCCACAAACCCAGCACGCCGTCGCCGATGCGCTGGGTGGCGCCATCCCGAACATCCAGCGCGAACACGCCGTCGCCGGTGGCGTACAACAGCCGGTTGCCGTCTTGATCCCACAACCGGTGCGACTGGGCGTACTGGTCGAAGAACGGCAGCAACTCAATGAACTGCGCGGTTGGACGGAACTCTACCAGCGGCCGCGCGGTACCGGCGACGGATACGGCATTCCAGCGCAGCAACGGCGCCTGACCGGGCGTGAACTGGTCTTCGGCGAGGGTCAAGAATGCCAGCGTATCGCCACGTGGCGACCACACAGCGCCGATCACACTCCGCTCGACCGTACGGTCACCCGATCCGTCGGCGGCGACAAGATGAAGCTCGCCCAGCGGATCGGCTCCCGGCTGAACATATGCCAGTTGCTGCGAGCCGGGCGCCAGAACAAAGCGCGTATTCGGCTCGACGTCGGCCAGGCGCTGCAGCACCATGCCCTGTGCGTCGATCGTCGCCAACGACGTGCTGTTTTCCTGCCGCAGCATCACAAACGCACTGTTGCCGTCCTGCAGCCATGCCGGCGTGTTGAACAGCGCCGGTTGTGCCTCGAACAGCTGCGGCTCGGACGCACCCCAATCGTAGATCCCCAGGCGCCCGGCGGGTGCCTCGCCGCCTAAATGCAGCAACAAACGCTCGCCATCGGGCGACCAGGCAAAATAGTTCGGCTGGCCTTCGGCGACCAGTGTAGCGTTCGGATCTTCCCCCGTCACGGCGGTATGCAGCGCCATCGCGCCGGCGCTGCCGACCAAAAACGCGATGCGCCCGCCATTGCCCCTGGGTGCCCAGGAAAGATAAAACGGCAGCTTCCCCGGCTGATCGAACAACACGTTGCGCTGGCCGTCCAGGCCCAGCACCAGCAGCGACGCCGCGGGGGTCTCGGCGCCCTGGCGCAGCGCCACGACCGCGATCGAGCGCCCATCCGGCGCGGGAGTCGGGTACAAATACAGCAGCGAGCGGCCGTCGCCCTCGGTAGTCAGCGCCTGCTCGTTGCCGGCTTCGTCCATCAACACGAGATTACCGTCGCCGCGTTGGACCAAAATCGGCCACGGCGCCGCTTGTGGCCGCATCTGCCACCACACGCCGGCAGCGATCAGCACAAGCAAAACCAGCAGGCCCACAGCCAGAACCAGCCGCCGCATAGCATCTCCTTGGGAGAACGATTATAACGCTACGCTTCAATGAGCAATGAACAATGAGCAATGAACAATTGTTATAGGCATTGTTCATTGCTCATTGTTCTTTGAAGATCAGGTATCCTATACCGTGCGATGAGCGTTGTATTTGATCGAGCAGCTACATTCTATGATCGCACGCGCGGCCTGCCGCCCGAAGCAGAGCGCGGGCTGGCCGAGGCGGTAGAAACATCCACCGAGCTGCGGCCGGGCAGCCGGGTGCTCGAGGTCGGCGTCGGCACCGGGCGCATCGCTTTGCCGCTGTCTCGCAACGGCTACCGCTACACCGGCATTGACCTGTCGGTGGAGATGATGCGCGTGCTTCGCGCCAAGCCAAGCCGGCAACCTATCGATCTCGTCCGGGCCGACGCCTCGCGCTTGCCGTTTGGTGTGTTTACACTTGACGCCGTGGTGGCGGTACATATTTTCCACCTGATCGACGATTGGTCCGCGGCGATGGATGAGCTGCGGCGCGTGCTACGGCCCGGCGGGCTGCTGCTGCACGGCAGCAACCGCCACGCCGAGGGCGATGGGCCGTGGGAGCTGCGCCGAAAAATCAACGAGTTCGCCGATCCGGCCGGAGAGCAGCGCAGCGACAGGCTTGTTCCATGGAACGAGATCGAGCCGCAGCTCATCGCGCGTTTCGGGGAGCCCAGGCAGGTCGATACGGCGTCGTGGACGCACACCACGACGCCTCGCGCGGTGATCGACCAGCTTCGAGAGCGCATCTGGTCGCATACCTGGCAGCTCGAAGATGAGCAGGTCCAGCGAGCAGCACGGCTGGCCGGCGAATGGGCGATCGAGCGCTGGGGCAGCCTTGATATGACGTTGACGCAGGCGCAGTATTTTCGCTGGCAGATATACGAAGCGAACGATGAACGATGAACGATGAACGATGAACACCGGTGTACATTGTTCATTGTTTTCCGAGGTCGATATGGCAGTAAAGTCTCTGGTGCCGGCGATCCGGCCTTCGCGGTCTCGAGCTGAAAAGCCGGAGAGCCGCGGCGCTCGCGTCCAGCGCGTTTCATACAGCGACCTCACCTGGATCGATATCGTCCAGCCGACGCCCGACGCACTCAACGAGCTGCGCTCCGCGTACCATTTTCATGCCCTGGCCCTGGAAGATTGCCTGAGCAAGGTGCAACGCCCCAAGCTCGATGATTACGGCGACGACGGCTATCTGTTCCTGGTGCTGCATTTCCCTCTGTTCAGCAAGGAAACCCGGCATACCGATCCATCGGAAGTTGATATCTTCGTCGGGCACAACTTTGTAGTCACGATCCACGACGGCCGCCTTAAGCCGCTGGTGCAGCTGTTCGGCGCCAGCCTGGACGAGGATGGTGTGCGCGGCCGGATCATGGGCCGCGGCTCGGGCTTCTTACTGTACCGCATCGTCGACCGCCTGGTGCAGTATAACTTTCCGATGCTCAACAAGCTGGACGAGCACATCGAGCGCATCGAAAGCCGGATCTTCGACAATGACGTGCGCACGCTGGTACAGGATCTGTCGTTTGTGCGGCGCGACATCATCACGCTGCGGCGCATCATTCGCCCCAATCTGCCCGTGTTGCGCCAGCTCGAGAACCGCGAGCGAGCCTTCTTGCGCCTGGATGAAGACATCTACTTCGGCGATATCACCGACCACCTTAACAAGCAGTGGGATATGCTCGAAGACGATAAGGAGGTGATCGAGGGGCTGAACTATACACTCGACAGCCTCACATCGCATCGCCTGGCCGAAGTCATGAAAATCCTGACGGTGATCTCGGTGTTGCTCCTGCCGATGACGCTGGTCGCCAGCGTGTACGGCATGAATATCGCGCTGCCGTTCGAAGCCCATCCTTTAGCCTTTCCGATTGTCGTCGGCCTGATGGTGCTGGCTGCGATCGGGATGTTTATATATTTCCGCTTACGCGGTTGGGTCTGAATGGAAATGATGCGAGATGAGCGATAAATCGCTCATCTCGCATCACGCATGCTATGTACTCATCTCAACCTCGACCGCTCAGCAGTATACTCCGCAGTAACCCCGCGCTGACCGTGCTGCTGGCGCTGATCCTCGGAGCAGTGGCGGGCGCGTCAGTCAGCCTGGGACCGGTGTGGCTCGGCTTCGCCGCATTGCTGGCGCTGCTGGGTGGGCTGGCCATGCTGCGCTCGACCGACCTTGGCTTGGTCGCGGTGTTGGCGGCTGCCCTGCTGCTGCCGTTCGGCGCGCTGCCGTTTAAGGTCGCGATCACCCCGACCTTTTTGGAGCTGGCGCTGCTACTGTTCGGGGCGACGGTGCTGCTGCGCCTGCTGGCGGACCCTGAAACGGAGATCCGGTTGTCGTCGCTGGGCGGGCTTGTGTTCGCCTGGCTGGGCCTGACGGTGTTCGCGCTGGTGTTGGGCGCCGGTGGCCTGCCGGACAATCTGACGCTGCACAATTATGTGAAGTTTGTGCTGGGTGTGCTGCTGTTCTTCGCTGTGCTCAATGCGGTGCGCACGCTCGAGCAGGCGCGCATGGCCCTGCGCTGGCTGATCGCCGGCGGAGCGGCCGCGGCTGTGATCGGCCTCGGGCTCTATGCACTGAACGACGAGCTCGCGCTGCGGCTCCTGACTGCCCTGGGCCGGCTGGGCTATCCCACCAGCGGGCGCGTGCTGCGCTATGTCGAAGACGACCCCGGTGGCCTCGAGCGCGCGATCGGCACCGCGGTGGATCCCAACAGCTTCGGCGGCGCGTTAGCCCTGGTCTGCGCCATCGCCGCGGCGCAGTTGTGGGCACGCCGGCCGGTGCTGCCGCGTCCGCTCCTGGGGGCCTGTGTTGCTGTTATGGCGCTGTGCGTGTTTCTGACATATTCGCGCGCAGCGCTCGGCGGCCTGCTGGTTGCCATGCTGTTTCTGGCGATTGTGCGCGAGCGGCGGCTGTGGTATGTGCTGGGCGCGGCGGGCGTTGTCGGCGCAGTGGCAATCTTCGGCCTCGGGCTGGGGGGCTCGTTCGTGGATCGCGTCGTCGAAGGGGTTCAGTTCCGCGACCAGGCCAATCAGATGCGGCTGGCCGAGTTTCGCAACGCCGTCGAGATCATCCGGCGCTACCCGATGTTCGGCGTCGGTTTCGGCGCGGCGCCCGAGCTCGGGCTGGTTACCGGTGTGTCGTCGATCTATCTGGCGATGGGCCAGCGCATCGGCTTGCTGGGGCTGTGCCTGTTTTTCACGATCATGATCGCGTTTTTCGTTACGACGCTGCGCGCGCTGCCCCGGCTGGACGAAGACCGAGCCGCGATGTTGATCGGCATCCAGGCCGGCGTGCTCGCCGCTCTGGCCGTCGGCTTGCTGGATCATTATTTTTTCAACATCGAGTTCTCGCACATGGCGGCGCTGCTGTGGGCGTGTCTTGGTCTGGGGATGGCGATAACATCAGGGCAAACCAACCAGCAAACCAACAAACCAACCAGCGGGAAGAAACCGACCAGCGATGAAACCGAATAATTACCACAGAAGGATTTTCAAACCATTCCATCAACAACCCAACATTCCGGCGCAGCGGTTTGCTGGTTTGTTGGTTTGCTTAGGGAGGAACCCCCTTTGTCCAATCCCAAACCCCTGTCAAATCCCAATCCCTTTACCCCCGAATCGTTACTCGACTTCCGCTGGACCTCGGACCCACAGATCGCGCCGGACGGCACGCGCGTTGTATGGGTCGAACAGTGGGTCGAGGAGATCGAAAAAGACGGCAAGCAGCGGCCTGGCTATCGCAGCGCCATCTGGCTCAGCGACGCGCCGGATGCCACAGCGAGTACCTCGCTGCCTGACCGGCCGGAAGGGCCTGCGTCCGCGACTGACCGGCCGGAGCCACGCCGGCTGACGTATGCAGCCAAGGGCAACGACAACAGTCCACGCTGGTCGCCCGACGGTAGTATGCTTGCGTTTTTGTCGACCCGCGACGGCGATAAAGCGCAGATCTGGCTGCTACCGCTGGACGGCGGCGAAGCACGGCAGGTTACCGATCCTAAGGAGTTGTCGGAGGGCGTGGAAAGCTTCGAGTGGCATCCGTCGGGACATAGCTTCTGCTTCACCTCACGCGGGCACAAGAGCGAGGACGACAAACAGCGCGAAGAGCGCGACGACGAAAAAGTGTACCAGGACCGGCTGCCGTTCAAGTTCAACGGCGCCGGCCTGCTTGACGAGCGCCGCGCGCAATTGTGGACGGTCGAAGCCGACGGCAGCGGCCTGCGCCAGCTCACCCGGCTCAACCGCAGTGTTTCCGAGCCGGCCTGGAGCCCCGACGGTCGCCGGATCGCGTTCGCCGGTCAGACTGATGTCACGCCCGAACACCAATGGATCGGCGACCTGTTCGTGATCGATCCCGACGGTGGCGCGCCACAATGCCTGACTCGCTCGGACGGCAGGGTGTTCGCGCCGGCCTGGAGCCGCGACAGCCGAACGATCGTGTTTCTCGGGCACACCTTTCCCGCCGGCCTGGCCTCGACCACGCGACTCTGGGCGGTCGACCGCGACGGCGGCGAGCCGCGCTGCCTGACGCCTCATTTCGACGGCGAGATCGGCGAGATCGCGTCCGGCGATTCACATCTGGGCGGCAACCCGCGCCGGCCTGCCTGGACCGCCGGCGGCCTCGTGTTCGAGGCACTGGTACATGGGCACGCCGGCCTCTACCGGCTCACTCCCGGCAGCGAGCCGGAGGAGCTGGCGGTCGACGGGCTGTCGCTGGCCGCGTTTTCCGCGAACGAGTTAGCGATTGCGTTTACGGCAGAATCCGGTGCGCGCTCGGCCGAGGTGTACACGCTGCACGACGGGCGTGTCGCGCGGCGCTCAAAAGCCGGCGATGCGTTTTTTGGCGCTCACCACGTTCGCGCGCCGGAGCATATCCGCTTCCCCGGCGCGGGCGGCTTCGAGCTGGACGGCTGGCTGATCCGGCCCGACGGCGCGGGCACGGATAATCGCCGGCACCCGCTGATCCTGTATGTGCATGGCGGCCCGCATACGGCCTACGGCGATGGCTTTTTCCACGAGTTCCAGGTGCTGGCCGAGGCCGGCTTCGGCGTGTTGTACACCAATCCACGTGGCTCGTCGTCGTATGGGCAGGACTTCGCCGGCGTTGTGCGTCAGCATTTCGGCGAAACCGATTGGGACGATGTGATGGCTGCCGCGGATTACGGCGCGGAGCTGCCGTGGGTAGACCAGCACTCCATGGGCATCATGGGCGGCTCATACGGCGGCTACATCGTCAACTGGACGATCACGCATACCGATCGCTTCGCCGCCGCCTGCACGCAGCGCTCGATCAGCAACCTCGTATCGTTCGCCGGCACCAGCGATATCGCCACCGTGTTCAGCCTTGACGAATATGGCGCTTTGCCGTGGACCGACGAAGAAAAGCTGATGAGCAAATCGCCGATCCGCTACATTGCGAACTGCAAAACGCCGACGCTGATTTTGCACCAGGAAGCCGACCATCGCTGCCCGATCGAGCAGGCCGAGCAGCTGTATACCGCGCTGGTTGTGCTCGGCGTGCCTGCCAGATTCGTGCGCTTTCCGGGCGAGAATCATGAAATGCCGCGCGCCGGCCAGCCGCAGCGGCGCATCAACCGCATGAAGCATATCCTTGATTGGTTCGGGCGATATCTGAAAGGATGAATGATGAACGGCCCTCACCCCCGGCCCCGCTCCCGTTGTAACAACGGGAGCGGGGCCGGGGGTGAGGGCCGGAAACTCGACCAAAATGGAAGCACGACCCACGATTTTGCTGGTCGACGACGAGCAGGCAATCACAACCAACCTACGGCCCTTTCTGCAGCGCGCCGGTTACGAGGTCGTGGTCGCGACCGACGGCGAGGCCGCGCTGCATGAGGTCGCCGCCGCGTCGCCCAGCCTCGTGATCCTGGACGTGCTGATGCCGAAACTGGATGGCCGCGAGGTGCTGCGCCGTTTGCGTCGCGCCGGCAACTGGCTGCCGGTGATCCTGCTGACGCAGATCGGCGAGGCTACCGAGCGGGCGATGGCGCTTGAAGAAGGCGCCGACGACTACCTCAACAAGCCGTTCGACCCCCACGAGCTCGTCGCGCGCATGCGCGCGGTACTGCGGCGAGCGCGCCCCGGCGTGCCGCCGCTGGCAGCGACGGAACGGCTGCAGAGCGGCGCGCTGCGCCTCGACCGTACCGCGCGCCGCGTATTCCTGGCCGAGCGCGAGCTGCAATTGACACCTAAAGCTGTGGCGCTGCTCGAATATCTGATGACCCATCCCGACGAGCTGATTACCCGCGAGCGGCTGCTCGACGCCGTTTGGGGCTGGGATTACCCGGCCGGCACGCGAGCCGTCGATACACGCATCGCCGAGCTGCGCAGGGCGATCGATGAGCCGGCACAGTCGCTGATCGAAACCGTTCCCGGCCAGGGCTATCGCTTCGCCGGCATGGTAGACGCCGCTCGATGAAACGTCGCTGGATCGCGCCGTTGCTGCTGGTGCTGCCGGCAGCTGCCGTTGCCGCGCTGCTCGCCGCGAATGTGCTGCGCCCACCGCTGGTGCAGGTCGATGTCGATGCCGGCACGCTCGCCGTCGTCGCTTTGCTGCTGGCGGCTCTGTTGGCAACCGGCGTCGCACTGGCCTATCGCTATGGCGATCGCGTCGCGCTGCGCCGGCGGCAGGCGGTAGAGCAGGCCCGGCGTGAGGCTGCCGCCGACCACCGCCGATTTCTGCAGCGGCTCGACCACGAGCTCAAGAATCCACTCACTGCGATCCGCGCGGGAGTTGCCAACCTTGCCGACGCGCCGGGCGAGGGCAGAAATGAGATTTTGAGCAGTGTGACGGCGCAAACCGTGCGCTTGAGTTGCCTGCTGGCCGATCTGCGCAAGCTGGCCGAGCTGGAAACCCGCCCGCTCGAGCGTGCGCCGGTCGATATCGCCGAGCTGCTGCGCGAAGTAAGCTCCCAGGCCGAAGATCGTCCTGACGCGCCGCGCCGGCGGGTGGCTTTGACCTTGCCGCAGGCACCGTGGCCGCTGCCGCCGGTGATCGGCGATCGCGACCTCCTCTTTCTGGCGATCCACAATCTGCTCGACAACGCGCTCAAATTCACCACCGAGGGCGATACCGTGGAGCTGCGCGCTTTTGAAGACGGCTCCACCGTGATCATCGAGGTCGCCGACACCGGACCCGGCGTACCCGAGCAAGAGCTGGCGCACGTGTGGGAAGAGCTATACCGCGGCGAAGCTGCGCGCGCGGTTGCCGGCACCGGGCTGGGCCTGGCCCTGGCGCGCGCGATCGTCACGCGCCACGGCGGCGATACCGGCCTGCGTAGCCGGGTAGGCCAGGGCAGCGTCTTCACCGTCAGGCTTCCTGCCGCTTGATGTTTCCGAACCGTAACATGATGTGGCAGTACTGCAACAGCGCCGTCAAACGGTTGAAACCGCAGGCCGCTATGCTCGTACCATCAACCAGCCGAGAGGAGCAGATCATGAAGCATGTTAAGTACCGCGCGCGGCTCGCCGGCCTTGTACTGTTCGTCGCGCTCGCCACCAGCGCCTGCGGCGAATTCAGTGTGCAAGTGCAGCCGCAAGAATCGTCGGCTTCGGCGCTTGCCGGCGATACGACCGGCTCGCAGGCAGGCGCAGCGAGCGCATCACAGCCGGGCCTGGAAGCCACCAACGCAGCCCTGCGCGCAACAATTACGGCGCTTGAAGCCGCCCAGGCTTCGACGCCGGCCACGTCAGAGCCGGCTGCCTCGGCGCAAGCGAGCGGCGAAGCCAGCACAGCGCCCGCGGCTTCAGCTTCGGCCGGGGCAGCACCGTCGGTGACGGTCGAGGCGATCCCAACCGAGCCGGCTGCCTCGTCCCCGGCCGTTCCATCTGCCGAGGCAATTCCGATAGCGTCAGCTCCGGCTCCGGCTCCGCCGCCGACACTGCTCGTGCTCGACGCCTCCGGCTCGATGCTGCAGGACGACGGCAGCGGCAGCCGGCGCAAGATCGATACGGCCAAGGCTGCCCTGGATGCGCTGGTAGACGCGCTGCCGGAGGGCTCGCCGGTCGGGCTGCGCGTGTACGGCCACCGCGTGCCCAACACCGACAAAGCCAACGGCTGCCAGGACAGCGAGCTGGTCAGCCCGGTCGGACCCGTCGACAAGCAGGCGCTCAAATCAAGCATCGCCTCGTTCCAGGCTACGGGCTGGACCCCGATCTCGCTCTCGCTTGAGCAAGGTGCGGCGGACCTGCCACCCGAAGGCAAGCGCACGATGGTTCTGGTGTCCGACGGGGAAGAGACATGCGACCGCGACCCGTGCCAGGTTGCCGCCCAGCTCAAACAGCAGGGCGTGGATCTGGTGGTCAATACGGTAGGCTTTCAGGTCGACGATACTGCGCGAGCGCAGCTAGAGTGTATTGCCCAAGCTACCGGCGGAGAGTACCGCGACGTCCAGAACGCCGGCGACCTGGGCGAACAGCTCAAGCAGGTAGCCATCCCGCCGTTGCCGGTTGGAACGGCACAGGTCGGCGGGCTGACCTTCGAATCGGCGCCGGTGGTCCAGGCGGGCCTGTACAGCACGACGCTCAAACAGGGCGAGACGCGCTTTTTCGCGGTCGAGGTGGCGGAAGGCCAGCGGCTGCTTGCCTCGGGCTCGCTGATCGGCCAGCCCGACGCGGTCGAGCTCTACTCCGGCTCGAGCTACAGTACCGAGGTGCTCTTCACTGTGTATGACTTCTCAGCGCGCGCCGGCCAAACTCGAGGACGGCCGAGCCGAGCTGTGGAGCAACGAACAATATCAGGCAGCGGTCGGCGCGACGTTCGGCGTGGCGACCGGCATCGCCGGGGAAGCCACGCTCCAGCCTGGCCGATACTACGTGGCGCTATCGCTGCGCGACAGCGAGCGCCAGCTGGAAGGCCGCGAGTTTCCGGCCGAGATCGGCATCGGACTGGAGGGTGTAGGCGCGCCGGCCGTGCAGGCGCCCGCGGCGCCCGGCCCGAACGCCGGCGGCCTGAGCTTCGACGCGGCTCCGCTGGTACAGACCGGCAGCTACAGTGGCTCGATCAAAGCGGGCGAAACGCGCTTTTATGCTATCGACGTAGCACAGGGACAGCGGCTGCGCGCGTCCGCAACCATGCTCGGGCAGCCCGACTTCCGGGATGCGTATGAGGGTAAGTCATCATACGCGCTGACGATCAGCTTCGCGGTATATAACCCACAACGAACAAAGGTCGAACTTCCCGAGGGCGTCGTCAGCGAGCGCAATCCGCAATACGCCGGCACATCCAACGAAAGTTTCGGCGCCGAGCTCGGCCCGATCGGCAGCGGCGAGCTCGAACCAGGGCGCTACTATATCGCGCTCAGGCTGCTCGATCGCGACAACGTGAGCACCGGCCGCGAGTTTCAGACGGAGTACGGCTTCGAGCTGCTCGGACCGTAAGACATTAACGCAAAGACGCAAAGGGAAAAAGAATGTCTTCGATGTTTGTGCATCGAAGACGTTCTTGCATGAAGATCACCTACGACCGATCGAACCTGGAGTACATTAATTCTTTGCGCCTAAAGCCATGACCGAAAAGATTGCACCACAAAGAACACAAAGGACACAAATAACAAGAAGAGAATCTTTGTGTCCTTTGTGTTCTTTGTGGTAATTCCGGTTGAATCAACGCTTGCGAGAAGTGCTATATGTGTCAAGAATCAAACCTTGATGTCCAGGCCGTCGATCGACGCCAGCGACGGATCTACCGGCACGCCCTCCAGCGTTTCGGCGACTACCTGGTCGACAACCGCCTTAAAATCGCCGGTACGCTCGTACATAGCCAGCTGGCGGTCGGCGCTGGTGCCGGTTTCGAGGATTTTTAGCGCATACGCGACGGCCTCGCGCGAGCCCAGGTCGTCGACCACATCGTCGACAAAATCAACCAGCTCGTGGACCAGCTGGCGCGCCGAGAACGACTGCTGCTTGCCGAAATCGATCAGCTGGCCGTCGATACCGTAGCGCACCGCGCGCCATTTGTTCTCGTTGACCAGCATGCGGTCGTAGATCCGGAACGTCATGTTGTCGGTGAACAGCTTGTAAACTTTGACCATCACCGCCTGCACCAGCGCCGCGACGGTAAGCGCCTCGTCGACCCTGGTACACAGGTCGCAGATGCGAACCTCGAGCGTATTGAAGTACGGATGCGGGCGCAGATCCCACCAGATCTTTTTGCCGTCGTCGATGCAACCGGTCTGGACCAGCAGATTGATGTAACTTTCGAACTCATGGAACGAGGCAAACTCGCCGGGGATGCCGGTGCGCGGAAAGTTGGAGAATATGATCGAGCGATAAGACTTGAAGCCGGTATTGCGACTCATCCAGAACGGCGAGCTGGTGCTGAGGGCCAGAATATGCGGCAAGAAGTAGCGGATCACATTCTGAATCTGGATCGCCAGGTCCATGTTCGGCATGCCGACATGCACATGCATGCCGAAGATCAACAGCCTGCGAGCGGCGTCTTGCATCTCGTTGACCACGCCGTAGTAGCGCTCGTGAGGGTAGATTTCCTGCTCGTGCCACGACGAAAACGGGTGCGTGCCGGCGGCGGCGATCGTCAGGCCCTGGTTGGCCGCCAGCGACGCTATCGCGCCGCGCAGGCGCACAATCTCGGCGCGCACCTCGTCGATGTTACGGCAAACATTTGTGCCGACCTCCACCACCGACTGCATCATCTCGGGCTTCATCTGCTCGCGCAGGATCATCTTGCCCTTGTCCATTTCCATGAACTGGGTGATAAACGAGCGCAGCTCACGCGTTTCGGGATCGATGATCTGATACTCTTCTTCGACGCCAAGCGTGAACGGGAAATTGGGGCTGAGAGGATCGAAGTAGCTCATGTTACACCTCTGGGTATAAGAAATATTGGGGGACACCCCCAAACCCCCGGCCTGCCGGCGGCCAGCACCCTTGTCACCTGGGCAGCTTATTTTCTAGATCACCCTGCCTTATCCACCAGCAACGTAGGCACCGTCGAGCCGCCGCCCGCCGTAACATTCAGCAGCGTAACCGTCGAAAGGCGCGTCAGGCAGCCCTCGACGTGCGTGCCGAACAGGTACGGGTCGGTATCTACCAGCCGCCTGCCGATATCCAGTTTGCCGTCCACCAGCGCGGGATAGTCTTCGTAGGCGATATTGACACGTTCCTGGACGACGTACGGCGTGTCGATCGCGGCCGCCACGGCGCGCCGCCAATCGTCGGCACTTGTTTCCCAACCGATCGCGATGCCCTTGCCGCCGTATTCGTCGTTGGGCTTGAGCAGCAGCCGGTCCTGCTGCTCGACGATCCATGGCAGCAGGTCGATCTCGCTGCCATCGTAGCTCGTAGCGCCGGGCTGAACCCTGCGCGTCCAGGGAATATGCTTTGCGAGCCTGGCCTGGGTTTCGCGATCGATGCCCGCGCCGGCCATGATCTCGGGGTCGCTGAGCAGGCCGAAGATCATTTTCTTGTATAGCGGCTTGGTTCGAAAACTGTTGACCAGGCATACCGACCCGTCGCGGCAAGCCTGCACCAGCGGATGCTGGAGCGCATCGTCGCCGTAGCGTCCCAGAAACTCCGAAATCAGCAGCCGCCGGTAGATCAGGTTGATCGGGCGGCCGTTTGCCGAAAGCGTGCCGTCGCGATACTCCAGGTCTTCCGGGGCGCAGATGATCGTGTCAAGCTGCTGCTCGGCGAAATAGCGCTGGAACAGCACAAACTCGGAGTGTGTCGGCAGACCCTTCCAGTCCACGATCGCCGCCTGCGGCTCGCCGGCGCGCCCCCACTCGCGAAAGGCGTCAAGCAAGGCCTCGAGCATCAGATGGCGCGCCGGCAGCGCGTGCACCGGATAGCGCCGCCCGAACTCCTGCACCAGCGGCAGCGACAAGAACACCTCGGAAAGCACGTCTTCGTAGGCGATAGCGGCCGGGCTTTCGGCGTTGTACTCGACGAAATGCAGCGTGCCGGCCTCGTCATCGAAAAACGAATCCAGGCGCGACGAAGCGCTCGGCTCCTTATAGCCCGGATCGATCTGCAGCAGCTCCCATTCGGCGGGTGTAAATGCCATCAGCTCGCGAGCGACCGGATCGCGCATACAATACTCGCTCGCATCACGCGCCGCGCGCGCCACGAGCTCGCTCACTTCGCGCAGCACGTTGTACTGCGGCGCGGTGATCAAGCGCGGGCGCAGCACCGTCGCCAGCGGCCGCTCGCCGAAGAACAGTCCCTCCCGCCGCTGGGCCGCGCTCAACAACTCCTGTGTTTCGCGCGCCGTATCGTGGTCGAGCAGGCTATGGTAGTAGGAGATGGCGTCGCCTAACAACTCGAGCCTCCTTGGAGTTTCGGCCCTTACTCCGTCACCTCATCCTCATCGGCGCTCATCTCCTGAGCCGGCGCCGCTACAGCTGCCTTGCGGCTACGCGCCGTATCGACCGCCGTCGGCGGAGAGGTGGACACTGTGCCGGCTGCTGCGCTCGCAGGTTTCGCCGTCGCTTCCGCGGCCGGAGCCGCCCGCTCCAGCGGAGCCATACCGGCCTGCAGCAAGGCGTCCCAACGATACGCGAGCTGCTGCGCCGGCTTGCGCTCGGCCCAGCGCCAGATCGATGCACAGGTCGGCCATTTTGTTGACCACCCACGGAAAGTAGTGTTCGGTCAGCGATACCACATCAAAATCCGGCGCCGGATTGGTAAAGTCGATCGCGTAGGCCACGCCATCCTTGACGGCGAACTCGACCGTATTCATATCGTAGCCCAGCGCGCGACAGATACGCAGCGCGTTATCGTGGACCTGTTTGCCTTCGTCGGGGCTCAGGAAACTATGGTCGACGAAATAGCGATGCGGCCAGGGAGCATTGGCGTCGAACTTGATCGTCAACACATGTTCCTGCCCCAGCACCACGCAGCGCGCATACTTTTCCCACGGGATAAACTGCTGCAGCATCATACACTCGGTACCGGTTTCATTGTAGGCGCGAAACAGCTCATCCATATCGTTGAGCTTGTACACCTTCTTGAAACCGCCGCCCCACGCCGGCTTGAGGATCACCGGAAAGCCGCCGACATACTCGACGTGGCTGTCCCAGGGGATCGGAAACGCGAGATTACGCAACGACTCTTCGACCACGCCCTCGATATACGAGTGCGTAGGCAGCGCAACGGTTTTTGGATGCGCGATCCCCAACTTGCTGACGATCGTTGCGCCGGTATATTTGTCGTCGGCCGACCACCAGAACGGGTTGTTGATGACGATCGTGCCTTGAATCGCGGCGTTTTTCAGATAGGCGCGATAGTACGGAATTTCGTGTGAGATACGGTCGACGATCACCGCGTACGGGCACGGCTCATTCATGCGCGTGCCGCCGAGCTTAACGTACTCGGCAGTCGCGCCCGCGTTGCGCCGGTTGACTTCCTCGATAAACGCGGGCGGCCACGACCACTCGCGCCCGACAATCACGCCGATCTTCGGTTGGTCGTTCACAGGCACCTCCGGTGCGGAATTGAGATTTGAGAAAGGAACCTTCTCAATTCGCAATTCTGCAATTCATCCATCGCCCCTCTCGGACGATCGGGAAAATCCGCGCCCACGGCGTCGACGCCGGTCGCAAGAATAAAGCGGTAATCCTGTTCGGCGCCGCCCCACGGCGCGATCAGCAACCCGGCCTCGTGTGCCGCGTTGACCTCGTCACGCGTCAGGAAGGCCCAATTCGGCATCAAAAGCTCGGCGCCGGCGTTGCGCGCCAGCGACACCGGATCGATCACGCGCGCGCCATACAACACGCCGGTGATCACATCAGGGGCGAGCTGCTTTAGCTTCTGGACGCTGGTGTGGTCGAACGATATGACCAGCACATCGCCGCGCATATTGGTGCGATCAAGCTCACGCAGCAGCAACTCTTCGATATTGGGGTACCACACCGGGCCGAGCTTGATCTCGATCACTACCTTGGTGCGTCCGCGCGCCCAGGCCAGCACAGCACGCAGCGACGGAACACGGGCTTCGGCAAACGCCGGGTCGAACCACGAGCCTGCGTCGAGCGCCTGGATCTCGGCCAGGGTATGAGCAGCCACCGGCCCCTTGCCGCTGGTTGTGCGGTCGAGCGTAAAATCATGGATCACTACCAGCTCGCCGTCGCGCGTCGGATGAATGTCCAGCTCGATCGCGTCGGCGCGCAGAGCAAGCGCACGCTCAAACGACACCATCGTGTTTTCAGGCGCATAGCCCGAAGCTCCGCGGTGGCCGATCACATACGGGCCAGGATTGCTGCCAAAGGCTCTTTGTAACATTACAATCAGTCGTGTCCTCCGACATAGGTGCGGATCATCTGCTGCCACCACGGCCAATCGTGAGCCCAACCATCCCAGATGCGATACGCGTGGCCGATGTCGGCACGCCACAGATTCGCCGAAAGCCGGTCGTTGCTCCAGCGATTGGCATCGGTATCACCGGTCGCGATAATGATATCGAGTTGTTTGAGCTGCCAGATCTGGCCCGGATTGTGGAGGTTGGCGGTATAGTCGACCGGGTTATTAAAATAGACGTGGTCGTTGGAGAACCCGTCCAGCCATTGGCGAATATCGTAAATGCCGCTCATGCCGATGGTACGGCGGATCACCGACGGATTGCGCAGCGCAAAATTAACCGCGTGATACGCTCCGAACGAGCAGCCGGTTGTCATCCAGAACGGATTACCGTTTTGCTGCCGCACAGCGGGGATCACTTCGCCGAGCAGGTAATTCTCGTACTGCACATGCCGCCAGATACGCCCGCCCGGGTGTGCCCATTTGCAGTAAAAGCTCTCGCTGTCGATGCTGTCAACACACACCAGTTGAACCCAACCGCGCTCCAGGTGCTCGCCGAGCGCGGCGACCATGCCGCGATCCTCGTATTCGTAGAAACGCCCCTGCGACGTAGGAAATACCAACATCGGAGCACCTGAATGCCCGAACAGCAGCAGCTCCATATCGCGCCCGAGTGTTGAGCTATACCAGCGGTGATGGCTGCGATGCATACCTGCTCCTGCGCCGCCCGATACAGCGCGCAGATCATTGTAGCATAGGGCGAATATGTCGATTAAGACGGCGCCAGGCTGTAGCTATGCGCCCAAACACAAAGCCTCTGTCGAGGCTGGAAATTGTCCAGCCTCGACAGAGGCTTTGTGTTTGGGCCCCAGGATTATCCTGGAGACGCAACACCCCGCGAAACATTAACAAAATCGCCGAACAGCCGTCGCCAGCGCAGGTCGGCAGCGCCTTGCAGCGCCTCGGGGTGGCATTGAACCCCGACCATGTAGTTGTCGGCGTCGCTTTCAATCAGCTCGATCACACCGTCGGGCGACCAGCCGACCGGCCGCAGGCTCGGCGCGACTGTTTTCAGCGACTGGTGATGCAGCGAGTTGATCGGAAAAGTCGTCTCGCCGAAGACGCCTGCCATACGGGACCGTGGATCGATATCCAGGTCGTGCACCATATGCGTCCAGTCCTGGCATTTATAGGAGCTGTCGTGCACGATATCGTCGCCGATCTGCAAGCCGATATCCTGATACAGCGTGCCGCCGAGCGCGACGTTGAGCACCTGCATGCCGCGGCAGATACCAAGCACCGGCTTACCTTCGGCGGCAGCCCAGCGCGCGAGCTGCAGCTCGACCTGATCACGCAGCTCGTCCACCGTCCCGAGCTCCGGATGCGGGTCTTCTCCGTAATGGCTCGGGTCGAGGTCGTTGCCGCCCGCCAGCAAGAGCCCGTCCAGCGGCTCATAGATGGCGCGCAGCACGTCGCTGTCTTCAACCAGCGGCAGCAGCACCGGCGCGCCGCCGGCGGCGACGACCGCCTCGACATAGGTTTGCCGGTGGCCTTGAAAGGGCGGGCACCATGATTTATCGCGCAACCTGCCGCAAGTAATGCCGATCAATGGTTTCATGCCAGTTCCAATTGCTCTCACGTGCTAGGGAGCGGCTCGCGCCGCACATACGCGCCCACGCGATAAGGTACCGAATTGTACCATGCAAGCGGCACAGTCGCGGCCCGCAGGCGCCTTACAAACGCCGAACGCCGCACGTAAAACGTGCGGCGTCGTATACACCTAAATGATACCGTGTCAGGAGGCGTTACGCTCGCCTTCCAGAGCGCGGTTACGCAACTGCTGCTGAAGGTAGCCGAGCATCGCCTCCGACCGGCGTTTATAAGCCCCCGCGGCGACCCACAACTGGTGCAAGGATGGTCGCTGATCGTGCAGCAAGGTATCCTGTAAATTGCTGTGCGCGCCGCCGAGCTCGACCATCATGAAGGCCAACTCACACCATTCTTCATCCGACAGCGCCCAGGCCATATCGTTGTTCCGTTCCATCGCGTGCCCCTCTTGCAACGGCC
Source organism: uncultured bacterium (assembly GCA_963827625.1). Classification (GTDB taxonomy): domain Bacteria; phylum Chloroflexota; class Chloroflexia; order Chloroflexales; family Kallotenuaceae; genus CAWHBS01. The sequence continues at coordinate 385,379 of CAWHBS010000001.1, forward strand.
GGTCAGGCAGTGCCGTAGGCCCTACGGCCGGTCAGGCAAAGACGTAATCCTTTCGTCGTCGATCCGGCCCCTATTGTAGGCGCTCGCTCGCCGCCGCTTCATTGCAGAAAGGTGACAATGCGACCGACTGTAGCACGCCGAAATATTGCACGGCAAATTCACTCCGTGGTACAATTCCACGGGCGACCGAAAGGCACTACCGATGGACATACCAGTCTTAGTTCTCAACTCCAACTACGAGCCGCTCAACATTTGCGCGGCGCGTCGTGCGGTTGTGCTCGTTCTCGGTGGGAAGGCAGAAGTGCTCGAGCATAACGGCCACGATATCATCACTCCGTCGCTGGTGCTAAGAGCCCCGTCGGTCATCAGATTGGCGCATCTTGTTAAGCGCCCGATGCCACAGGTCAAGCTCTCCCGCCGCGAAATCTTCCGGCGGGATCATTTTACCTGCCAGTACTGCGGCGAGCGCACCGGCGACCTGACGCTCGATCATGTGCTGCCGCGCCACCGCGGCGGCCAGCATACGTGGGAAAACCTGGCCAGTGCGTGCCGCCCATGCAACCACCGCAAGGGCGGTCGCACGCCCGAGGAAGCGCGCATGAAGCTGCGTAAGCTCCCGTTCCGGCCGACGGCCGGGCCGTACTACGCGATCGAGCGCCGCATCCGCGACGGAAACTTCGAAGAATGGCGCAGGTTTTTGCCGCAGTCGTTCCACCGCGCCTGATCCTCTAGCCTGCCGCCGGCACAAGCCGGCGGTTTTTTGTTGCCCGCGCTAAGGCAATTAGCAATTAGCAATTAGCAAACTTCCATAATTGCTCATTGGCGCGAAGCGCTACGTTGCCGGGTTTGCAATTCGTTACTATAATGGATCGCAAGCGGCCAGGCCTGCCAGGCAGGGTTTTGGGCTCAGCAGCAAGGAGGTTTCGTGGCTACCGTCTCCCTCCAGTCAGCCTTCGATGCGGCCCGCCGGGCGCTCGATGCTGGCACGGCGGATCGGGCAGTTGCTATCGCGCACTATATTCTGGCCCACTACCCACGTAATATCGAGGCGCAGCGACTGCTCGGCGAGGCCCTGCTCAACGCGGGCGACGCCGAGGCGGCTGCCGAAGCGTTTGGCCAGGTATTGGAAGCCGACCCCGAAAGTGTCGCGGCTTATTACGGCCGCGGCCTGGCTTTCGCTGCGCGCGACGACCGCATGGCTGCTGTGCGCTCGTTTGAGCGCGCGCTCGAGATCCAGCCCAATCTGGCCGAGCTGCGTACCCAGTTGATTCGCCTATATGGCGAAGCCCCCGGCTCCTCGCCCCAGCTGCGGCTCAGCCGCGCCGGCCTGGCCCGGCTGTATACTCGCGGTGGAATGTATGGTCAAGCCGTCGACGAGTTTCGTGCTATCGAGGCCGAAGCGGATCGCCCCGACGTTGAAGCCGCGTTAGCCGAAGCGCTGTGGCGCGACGGACAGGAAGATGAGGCAGCCGCCTATTGCCGCCAGACGCTGGATCGGCGTCCCGAGCTGCTCAAACCACGTTTGCTGCTGGGCTACCTGTTGTATGCCGGCGGGCAGCCGGAAGGCGAAGAGCTGTGGCGCGCCGGCGCACAGCAAGACCCGATGCTGTCGGTCGCGCGCGGATTGTTCGATATTCTGCCGCCCATCCGGCTGGAAGACCCGCTGTTGCCGGCGTTCGATGTGGATGAGCTTCTCGCTCGCGAATACACAGCCGCACAGGCTGTGCCCACGATGCCTGCCGAGGTCGTCGTGGAGCCGGAGCCCTCAGTTGCGATCGCCACCCGGGCTGCTGAGCCGGACGCCGAACTACCTGCATCGCCTGAAGTCGAACTACCTGCATCGCCTGAAGTCGAAGGGCCTATAACTCTGCCTGACCGGCCGGAGCAGCCTTCCGAACAAATCGATGCGTGGCTCGCGAACGAGACGAATGCTGCATCCGAGGGCCTGGAGCCTGTTGCGCCGCCGCGCGATATGCTCAGCGACGATGCCCTGCTGGCCAGCTTGTTGGGTATCGACCAGTTGACGGAACATGCTGATGAGCAGCCGGCTCTGTCGCCCGATTCCGGCCTCGCCGGCGAGCAACAAGTCGCGGCCGAAGCCGGCGAGGATGCCTTGCACGCCCGGGCCGCGCCATCCTCGCTCGACAACTCTGATACTGAAGATATCGCACCGTTTACCTTGCAAGACGAGCAGATAGCCGAGGACGACGCGCCGGCACACACGTTCGAGTCCGGCGCGACGGAAGATAGTGCCGTGTTCCAGGCTGATGACGCCGGTGAGCTTGAGCAGTTCGCCCTGGATGAGCTCGCGTTCGAAGAAGACGCGTCCTTCTCAGCGCCGGCCGCCGCGGATCAAGCCGCACCGTGGGACGATCCGGCCTTTGCACTCGGTCAGGAGTTCCGCTCCGAGGAGGCCGACATCGCGCCGTTCGATGAGCTGCCGGACACGGGGCAGGCTTCAACCCTGCCCGGCCAACCGGAGGCGACAGGGGCGGCGGCAGAGCCCGACGCGACGCGCGACCTGTTTTCGCTTGATGATCTCGCCGACGACGCCGCGAGCTGGGAGCAAGGGCAGCAAATATCGCCCGCCGACGAAGAACAAATGCCGTTCTCGTTAGCTGAGCTCGGCATTGACGCCGACGAATTTAGCGTGCAGCCCAATTCCCCCAACCCTATCGCGCCAGGCGAAGAAAGGCCGCTGCCCGGCTGGGAATCGAATACGCTCGAGCATCCGGCGCCTCCAACTCCTGATCTTGCCGGCGCAGACCAGGGTGCCGGTACGGTAGACGACGCGGCAGGCACGCCTTCCGGGCGGCAAAGCGAAGTCGGGTCATTTTCGCTTGCCGATCTGGGCCTGACTGACGATGAGATCGCAGCGCTCGATCTTCGAGACGTCGAGCTCGCCAAGGAGGATGCAACAGCGCCGGCCGGGCAAGCCGTACCGCCACAGGTCAACTCACGTGTCCCAGAATCCACGAGCTATGCCGCGCCCGAAGCGCCTTCGACTTTAGGCGATGCAGGTAGTTCGGCCCAGCCTAGCCGGCCGGAGGCGAACGGCTTGCGCAGCGTGTTCCAACAGCTCGAGGCCGACCCGAACAATCCATCGTTGCGGCTGGCCGTGGCACGCCTCACGTCTCAAAGCGGGGACACCGGCCAGGCGCTCGAACAGTACCGTCAACTCGTGCGTGGCGGGCGGCTTCTGGATGACGTGGCGGGCGACCTCGAAGATCTGATCAGTGAAGGCGGCGACCCACAATTGCTGCGCCGGCTGCATCGCTTGCTCGGCGATACATACATGAAGCAGAACCGCATCGAGGAAGCGCTGGATCAGTATAGCTGGACGAGCGAAAGGCAATAGGCGATGCGAAGGAGGAATCTATGGAGCGATCACTGATAATCCTCAAGCCGGACGCGATCCAGCGTGGACTTGCCGGCCCGATATTAACGAGACTGGAGCAACGTGGACTGAAAATCATCGGGTTGAAACTGATCCGCATCGACGAGCAGCTCGCGCAGCGACACTACGGCGAGCACGAAGGCAAGCCCTTCTATCCGGGCCTGGTCGAATATATCACATCCGGGCCGGTAATAGTGTTGGCAGTGACCGGCGACAATGTCATCGAGATGGTGCGCACTATGGTCGGTGCGACAAACCCGCTCAAAGCGGCGCCGGGAACAATTCGAGGCGATCTGGCAGTATCGATCGGCCGCAACCTGATCCACGCCTCCGACAAGCCGGAGACTGGTGAGCGCGAGGTGCAGCTGTTCTTCCGCGACGACGAGCTGCTCAGCGAGTTCGGCCGGGACGCCGACCGCTGGATCTACGAGGACTAAGGCAAAAGGCAAGAGGCGAGGGGCTATAGGTTTTGTTCCTATAGCCCCTCGCCTCTTGCCTTTTGCCTACGTCACGGACTGATCGTAATACTGATCGACGCCGAGCCCTCATCCGGCGGTGGTCCGCTGGGCGCAGGGTCCGGCGGCGCCTCACTTGACTCTCCCTGCTGTACCGTTACGTGCTGTTCGGGCGCAGGCGCGGTGAGCTCAACCGGAGCCGGCTCCGTCTGAACGGGTGTATCCGCTGCCGGAGCAGGCGGCTGGCTCTCGACCTGCGCTTCACCGTCACCGACATCGACCCGTACCGTGTTCTCGACGGGCTGCTGTCCGGCGTCGCTAGCCGGCGCAGGCACCTCGACCGTCGGCTCCACAGTTGCCTCGACCGTCGGCTCCACAGTTGCCTCAATCGTCGGCTCGATCGTGGGTTCTACTGTCGGCATCTGCGTCGGCTCGATCGTCGGCATCTGCGTCGGATCCGCGGGTGGCTCGGGAGTGGGCTCCGGTGTCGGTTCAGTTGTCGGCTCCGGTGGCACCTCGGTCGGCACCTCGGTCGGCACCTCGGTCGGCACCTCGGTCGGCACCTCGGTCGGAGTTTCAACCGGCGGCGTTGCCGTTTCAGTCGGTTCGGGCGTCGCCGTCTCCGTCGGCGCTACCGGCGTTGCCGTTTCGGTCGGCGCCGGAGTAGGTGGAGCAGGCGTCACTGTTTCGGTCGGCGCCTGCGGAGCCGGCACCTCGGTCGGCACCTCAGTCGGCGGCGCCTCGGTCGGTACCGGCGTCGGCTCGGGTGTCGGCACCTCGGTCGGCACCTCGGTCGGCACCTCGGTCGGCACTTCGGTCGGCTCGGGTGTCGGCGCGTCAGTCGGCAACGTCGGCGGCACAATGATCACCGTCACCTCGATGACCGGAACCGACGTCGTGCCCGGATCCGGCGGCGGAAGCACGGGCGACGTAGGCGTTTCGGCCGGCGGCTCATTCGGCGCTTCGGTCGGCACCGGTAGCTGCGGTTCCGGCGTGGGCGCCGGCGACGGCGTTTCGGTCGGCACCGGCGTCGGCTCGGGTGTCGGCACCTCGGTCGGTACCGGCGTCGGCTCGGGTGTCGGCACCTCGGTCGGCACCTCAGTCGGCGGCACCTCGGTCGGTACCGGCGTCGGCTCGGGTGTCGGCACCTCGGTCGGTACCTCGTCGGCGGCACCTCGGTCGGCACCGGCGTCGGCTCGGGTGTCGGCACCTCGGTCGGTACCGGCGTCGGCGGCACCTCGGTCGGCACCGGCGTCGGCGGCACTTGCGTCGGTGGCACCGGCTCCGGCGTAGCTATCGGCGGCACCGGCGTGGCCGGCGGCAGCGTCGGCGTCGGCTCGGGCGTCGGCACCTCGGTCGGCGGCTCCGGCGTAGCCGTCGGCGGCTCCGGCGTAGCTGTCGGCGGCACAGGTGTGGCCGGAACATTCGTCGGCGGCACAGGCGTGGCCGGAACATTCGTCGGCGGTACTTGCGTCGGCTCCGGTGCGACGACCGGGGCATCGGTAGGATTCTCCGGCACCGAGGTCGGCTGCGTCTCGATGGTGGGCGTCGGCGGTATCGCCGCCGGCTCAGCATCTCCGGCCGCGGGCTCCGACGAAACTGCGGTACCGGTGGGCGAAGGCGTGCCGCCGGCGATTACGTTCAGATCTTGCTGCAGCGCACTTACCGCTCCAGCCGCGTTCCGTAGCGCGCTCGCTTGCTCCGCCGGCGCGGTTGTCGCGGCTTGCGCGATCGACATATCGGCCACGGAAGCAAGGTTCCGCAACTCTGTCAGCAAGCCACGGTCGACATCGTCGCTGGACGTGATAACGGCCGCGTTAGCATTTTCGAACGCAGCTCCCATATCGGCGATGGCTTGTTCGAGCAGCTCGGGATCGGCATCAGGGGCGCTGGCCAGTTGTTGGAACTCGACGACACGGCGCTTGGCCAGTTGGATGCTCTGCGCGAGCTTCTGCTCAGAACTGAGCGCAAGCGACAACTGTGCCTGCTCGACGATCTTCTTGATCGGATATAGCGGCGCGCCCGGGGCACTGCGGTTGGAGAAGCCGATGCTTGCAAAGAACAGCACCAACAAAGCGACCGCCAGCGCGGAAAAGCGCTGCATCTGCGGCATCTGAAATGAGGCCTGAAATTCCTGGAGCCAGGGGATACGAAAGCCCGGAACGTTGTGATCCGGAATCTGCGGCGTGCTTTTCAGCAGCATCTGCCAATCCGGCTCGGCATCCTGTAAGTTGTGCAACGGCAACGGAGCATCGGCCAGTCGCCGCAGATCATCGCTGACCTGCAGCAAGGGCCTTAGCTCGTCCGCATGTTCAGGGAACCGCCGGACGCAATATTCTAAGGGTTGCCCTTGTTCTAGTAATTCGAGCGCTTCGTCGAGCGCTTCTGTAAAGGACATCCTCGTCACAATCACACCCTCACAACGTATTCGGACACCCGTTACGCCGGTTCGCCAAGGCTAAATTCGCCGAAGGCACCCTGGCGATCGCCGCTCATTAACTGCTGCAGCCGGTTGATGGCGCGGTGTTGGAGCGCTTTGACAGCACCTTCACTCCGATTAACCGCCGCCGCGATCTCCAAATTCGATAATCCAACAAAGAATTTTAGTGTAATGACCTGCTGTTGATCGGCGGTCAGCTTGCTGATCGCTTGCCGGAGAGCCAATCTATCGCAAATTGTACGGGCCGTGTCTATGCTTTTGCTATCGGTCAGATTAAGCTCAGCTGTCAACGGAACCAATTGTGCGCGTTTTTGTTTGCGTATCGAGCTTACCAGCACATTGTTTGCAATAGTATACAGCCACGCCGTAAACGACAAATCGCCCCGGTATTCAAATGTTCGGGCACCCTTCCAGATGCATACGAACACTTCTTGCACACAATCTTGCGCGGCATCGACATCGCCCAGGCGGGCATAGCAATATCGCCGAACTGGGTCGGAATATGCGTCGTACAGCTCTCGGATGGCGTTTGCGTCCCCCTGGCGCGCCTGCAAGAGCGTCGACGCTAAGTCGAGAGAGCCGGGCATGAACAACTCCTAGTCGCGCAATTCTGCCGAATTGAAAGTTTATTGGCGCAAGTTTGTCTGCCTGCATCCGTATAAACGGAGCAGGTACTGAAAAGATACGCACCAATTTTACGAGATTTTGAAAGTGGGCGTGTTCGGCTGTCAGGGGTGGATCGTAAGCGTCAGTTTCGGCTCTATGACTTCCCCGCCTTCGCCATCCGCTGCAGCTCGTACAATCGGGTGAGGGCTTCAATCGGCGCCAGCTCGTCGATCTGCAGCTCGCGCAGCGCCGCGACCGCGGGATGTTCGGCGGAGGCAGTAAACAGGGAAAGCTGAACCTGTGGATCGGCGCCACCCTGCATCAACGAGCGCACCCGTTGCTGCTCAACGGTGTTGCTGCCCTCCAGCTCGGCCAGCAACTGCCGGGCGCGCTGCACTACCGGCTTGGGTATGCCGGCCAGCTCCGCCACGTGCACACCGTATGATCGATCGGCCGAGCCGGACACGATGCGATGCAAAAAGACCACCTGGCCGCCTTCCTCGGAAACCTGCACGCTATAGTTGCGTACGCGCGGCAGCACCTGCGCCAGCTCGGTCAGCTCGTGGTAATGGGTAGCAAACAGAGTGCGCGCCCCGAGCCGCGGCTGGTTATGCAGGTATTCCATCACCGCCCGCGCGATCGCCAGGCCGTCGTACGTGCTGGTGCCGCGGCCGATCTCGTCGAGCACGATCAGACTGTTGTGCGTGCTTTGAGCCAGAATACCTGCCGTTTCGGTCATCTCGACCATAAACGTGCTCTGGCCGGTGGCAATATCGTCCTGCGCTCCGATGCGGGTAAAAATCCGGTCTACCAGCCCGATCTCGGCTTCGTCCGCCGGCACCCAGGCTCCGATCTGAGCCAGCAGCACGATCAGCGCCGATTGGCGCAGAAAGGTGCTCTTGCCGCTCATGTTGGGCCCGGTGATCACCAGGATCTGCTCGCTCTCGGCGTCGATATGCAGGTCGTTGGCGACGAACGGCTCGTCCAGCGTTTGCTCGACCACCGGGTGGCGCCCGCCGACGATATTCAGGCGCGGCGTGCGGACCAGCCGTGGGCAGCTGTAGCGACCGCGCACGGCGACATCGGCCAGGGCGGCGTGGACGTCCAGCTCGGCCAGGGCGCGCGCCGTCGCCAGCAGCCGCTGCGATTCGGCAGCACACTGCTGCAGAATGCGGCGAAACGCGTCGCGCTCCATCTCGTTGAGCCGTTGCTCGGCGACCAGCAGAATCGCTTCAACTTTATCGAGCTCCTGCGTGCGATAGCGCTCGGCGCCGACCAGCGTTTGCTTGCGAATATAGTCGGCAGGAATCTGATCGGACGGCACGGCTTTGGAGATCTCGATATACCAGTTGAAGTTCTTGTTGTAGCCGACGCGCAGCGACTTGATGCCGCTGCGCTCGATCTCGCGGCGCTCGAGGTCGTTCATCCACTGGCGCGCCTCCGCGCTGCGGACCAACAGATCTTCGATCGCGGCGTCGTAGCCGCGACGCAGCACATTCTCGTCATCTTTGGGATTCCAACCGCCCAGCAACGCCGGCGGGGCATCGGCGATCGCCCGCTGCAGCAGATCATGCACATCCGCACACGCGTCGAGCGCCGCGGGCTGGGCCGTATCCGGCCCATCGTCGTCCCATAGATCGTCGTCTGCTTCCTCGGAAGCGGCCGCGGCAGCCTCGACCGGCGCCACGCCCTCGCCTTCCAGAATAGCCAGCAGCTCGGGCAGTGTTTGGAGCGCCTCGCGCAGCCGCACCAGATCGCGCGGCAGCGCCACACCCTGCACCACACGATTGACGGTACGCTCGAGGTCGCCGATCGCCCGCAGGCGCTGGCGCAGCTCGGCGCGCAGCATGGTGTCTTCGACAAAGCGGCCGATCGCCGCCTGGCGCTGTTCGAGCCGCTCAATATTCAGCAGCGGCCGCGACAGCCATTGGCGCAGCAAGCGAGCACCCATCGGCGTGCGCGTTTGATCGAGCACGTCGATCAATGAGCCGCGCCGCTTCCCGGATGAGCTTTCCAGTACCTCCAGGTTGCGGCGGGTCTGCGGATCCAAAAACATGAAATCGTCGATGCTGTAGAAGCCGATGCCGGCCAGCTGGCTCACCGCCATGCGCTGCGTTTCGGCCAGATACTGCAGCATCGCGCCTGCCGCTCGCGTCGCCAGCAGCCTGTCGCCCAACCCATAGCCGCTCAGCGTCGCGACGCCGAACTGTTGCTTGAGCGCGTCCCGCGCGGTGTTGGCGTCCCAGCGCCAGGCGGGCACCACCGTGACGCGGCCTTGCGCCCAGTTACCCGACGCCTCGGTGCCGTCCAGCACTCGTGCCACGCGCTCGTGCGGCAGCAACCTCTCGCGCTCGGCACGCTGCATCGGCTGTAGATCGCGCTCGAGCCGCGAGCTGGCCGGTTGGAGAATCGGCGGCCGCTCCGCCTCGTCGTCCGATACCAGCACCTCGGCGGCGTGCAGGCGCGTCAGCTCGCCTTCGAGCCGCTGCAGCGCGCGCTGCCCGTCGATTTCAGTAGCGGCGAACTCGCCGGTCGAGATATCGGCATACGCCAGGCCAATGCGGCCGTTTTCCATCACCGCGGCGGCCAGATAATTGTTGCTGCTGGCATCGATCAGCGCCGGCTCGACTAACGTGCCCGGCGTCAGCACGCGCACCACTTCGCGGTCGACCAGGTTTTTCTGCGCCGACCGGTCGTGCATCATATCGCTGCGCTGAAACACGCTGCGGGCGCGCGTATCGGCTTGCTGCGCTTCGGTGGACGACGTTTGCTCCGCGATCGCCACGCGGTAGCCCAGCTGCAGCAAGCGCTGCACATAGCTCTCGACGGCGTGGTACGGCACGCCGGCCATCGGAGGGCTATCGGCTTCCTTGGGGTTGCGCCGCGTCAGCGTTACGTCCAGCTTGGCCGCCAGCAGCTTGGCGTCGTCGTCGAACGTTTCATAAAAATCGCCCAGCCGCCAGAACAGGATCGTGTCGGGGTACTGGCGCTTGATCTGGTAATACTGCCGCATCATCGGCGTATTCTGCTCGTGGCCCGTCATGGATTACTCCGGCTCAGAGTGCCAATTCGGTGCGGCCACAGGCCGCAAGGGGTGGCGATATTGTACCACGGATCGCTGCGCGAATAGAATGTTTGTTCCATCGTTCATCGTTCCCCGAGCCGCTCCACCACCAGCACCAGCGGAACACGCTCCATCGAATCGATCGTCGCCTCGCCGTCGCCGGCACTCACGAACAGGCCGGTCGACCGGCCACCGTCGAGGTTGAGCGCGACATCCAGATCCAGGTCCGAGTCGTGCAGCGCCTGGGCCAGCTCGGCCAGGCTAAATATCGGCATATTGACGGCCAGCAGCAGAATGCGTCCCTGACTGTCGCGCGCGATCACGCTGCGCCGCGAGCGTTCGTCGTCGGCCTCGAAGTCCGAAATCGTGCCGCCCGGCTGGATCAGCATCGGCGCCGACTGCATCGCCTGCTGCAAACTCTCGCTCGGATCGTAGGGCTGCTGGCGCAACGAGCGTAGCTCAAACTGCCCCTCGGCGTTGATCGCCACCATGCCGCCGAATCCCTGGTACAACTCACCGCGCGTGATGCCGTCGAAGATCACCAGCGCGGTCGGGCGGCCTGCCTCGTCGAAGTAGCCGCCGTTGATCACCGCGAGCGGCTTGAGTGCCCTGAACCACTCGCGGATCGAGCCCGCGTTGGCGATATCATATTTAACGCTGACACGATAGGCTTTGGGATCGAACCGCACAGCTGTTGCTTCGCCGCTCACCTCGCCCGCATCCAGACGCAGGGTACGCAGTTCCAGGGTACGCAGTTCCATCGCCGCGTCGACCGAGCGCCACGCATCGCCGGCTGCCTGCGTTGAGCCCGCGTTGACGGGCGCAAGATCTGACGATCCCCTGGCTACTTGCTCAACCGCACATGCCGGCAGCAACAACACAAAGGAAAGCGCGAAGATCGCGCGCAGGGACGGGCGGGGCATTGGAAACCTCTGCGACGAAGCCATATTGTAGCAGTGTTTTGGCCTGCCGCAGCAGTTATTGGACCACTACGCGATCTTGCCGGGTTCGCCCTAAGCTCCCACTCCCCTGCGCTCGGGCCAGGTTCCCAGCACCTGGCGCAGCACCGCGAACTCGCCGATGTGGTAGGCGTTGTGGTCCGCTACCAGCAGTATTTCGCGCAGCAGCGTCTGGCCCTGGCCGTACGGCACCGGCGCGGACAGGTCGCTCGCCGGATCGGATACCAGCGCCTGCACCGCTTTGAGGTCGGCGCGAAACGCGTCTATCGTGGCTGCCCAATCGCTCTGATCGGCTTGCTGCTCCGGCGCCGGCCAGTAATCGTCGGGCCAGGTTTGTTCCCGATAGTTCGGATCGCGGACAAAGTCGAGGATATCGCGCTGGGTGCGGCGCAGGTGCTCCAGAATATGCCATGGTGTGTAGGGCACATTCGGCGGCCGCTCGTTGATCCGTTCGAGCGGGAAATTCGCGACAGCTTCGTCGAACGACATATGCGCGTTGCCGCCGCGCAGCAAGGCCAGCAATTGTTCACGAGCGACCGTATCGGACTGCATAGTTCAACTCCTTTTACCGCAACTCATCCGCCGCATCGAGCACCCGCTGGTGCGCCTCGCGCAGCTTTGCCTGATCCATCTTTGTGACAACGCGATCGTATGTCATCAAACCATTGACCTCGGTCTCGACGTCGGTGAGCTGCGTGTACACGGCGGCGCTCAGGCCGGCATCCTCGATCAGATCGCGTACTCGCGCCATCAACACGAGATACTGGTTGGTCAGCTCCGTGGCGTCGCTTTGATCCCCGTAGGAGAATTCGTCACCCGGCCGCCACACATGCTCCGCCACCGGCAGTCCCAGGCCGCCGAACTCGCCCAGCACCAGTGCACGCTCGGTCAGGGTGCTCGGACTACCCGGTCCGACATACACGTGCCAATCGGCGACATCGCCATTGCCGCCGTCCTGCAAATCACAGCAGTTGATGCCGCTGTTATTGTCCACCAGGCGGCTCGGATCCCACTGTTTGACCAGATCGGCGATGCGCGCGAGGTCGTACTGGCCCCAGCCTTCGTTGAACGGTACCCACATCACGATCGACGGCGCATTGCGGAGCTGCTCCACCATCTCGCGCAGCTCTGCCTCGAAGCCGGTCCGCGCGCCGGACGACGGAAAGCGCCCGGCCGTCATCGACGGCATATCCTGCCACACCAGCAAGCCGATCCGGTCGGCCCAGTAGTACCAGCGCTGCGGCTCGACTTTGACATGCTTGCGGATCAGATTGAAGCCAAGGTCTTTGTGCTTCTGAATATCGAAGCGCAGCGCCTCGTCGGTCGGAGCGGTATAAATGCCGTCCGGCCAGTAGCCCTGGTCCAGCGTTCCGAGCTGAAAGACGAGCTCGCCGTTGAGCAGAATCCGCTGCCGGCCGCCGTCCTCAGCCACCTCGATCCGGCGCATACCGAAGTAGCTCGTCACGCGGTCGACCACGTCGTCGCCGCTCCGCAGCGTTACTTCGAGGTCGTAGAGGAACGGCTGCTCGGGCGACCAGAGCCTGGCATCCGGCACCGGCAAGCGCAGCTCGCTACCAACGGCTCCGCTGACGGAACCGACCACCGTTTTGCCGTCGCGTGCGATGGCCTCGACAGTCTGGCCGTCGGTCCCGCTACCCGCCACCGTCAGCAGCAGCGCCTGGCCGGGCAGATCGGGCGTCATGGCGAGGCTGTCGATCGCCGCCTCGGGCACCGGCTCCAGCCATACCGTTTGCCAGATACCCGATGCGGCGGTATAGAAAATACCTTCCGGCTCGCGGCGCTGTTTGCCGAGCGGCTGAGATCCTATGTCGGTCGGGTCGAATACCGCGACGAGCAGCTCGTTCTCCCCGGCCTGCAGCACCGCGCCGATGTCGACACTAAAGGCGGTGTAGCCGCCCTGGTGCCTGGCAAGCTCCCGGCGGTTGAGGTACACCGTCGCCTGCCAATCCACGGCGCCGAAATGCAGCAGCACGCGCCGGCCCAGCCAATTGTCGGGCACCGATACCATGCGCCGGTACCACATGCTCTGCTCGTGGCGCTGCACACCCGACAGCGCCAACTCGACCGGGAACGGCACCAGAATACGCTCGGCCAGCGTTTGACCGAACGGTGGCGCGCTGCCGGCAGCGGACGCAAATTCCCACACGCCGTTCAGATTCTGCCACTCCTCGCGCACCAGCTGGGGGCGTGGATATTCCGGCAGCACGTTGCGCGGCGAAACCTGGTCCGTCCATGGCGTCGCCAGCGGCGGCGTTTTGGCGGCCCAGCTTGCCGCATCAGCCGGAGCGTCGGACCCGGCTGGCACGGCACACGCCGCCGGTCCGCCGCAGATCGCGAGCAGTAAAAGCAGTTTACGGAGCGCAGCCCGGACATCGCACAATTTCATACAGCGGCCCCTAATGCACTATCCATTCCGCCAGCAAGGATCGTGCTTCAGACCTATGTAGCATCGGCCTTCCGTCGCGTTGACTGCCGGAGACGCGCGTGCTATACTCGCCGCAACTTGATACACAGACTGTGACTGGGAGTAGTACTCGCGCTACGGCGTTCAGAGAGCCGGCGGTAGGTGCAAGGCCGGCACGCACGGGCACGACGAATGGACCCACGAGTCGCGGAGCAAAAGAATTGAGGATACATTCTCAATTCCGTAGTAGCCGCCGGAAACGCCACCGTTATCAGGGCGCTGAGTATCGCGGTCGTCAGGCCGCCGTACTCGCAGAGTGCGTCGCGTCGTAAGCCGCGGCGAACCGGGGTGGTACCGCGAGAGCTTTAGCCTCTCGTCCCTTTGGGGGACGAGGGGATTTTTGTTGTTTGGCGAATCCCAGGAACCCCTGGCAGACCCGGCGCGTAATCCGGCAAACCCCAGGATAAATCCTGGGGCTGAAGAAACAAAGCCACCTGAAGGTGGCTGTGGTGGTTCTCCAGCCACCTTCAGGTGGCTTCGTTTCTTCAGCCCCGGCATTTATGCCGGGGAAAGGACGCAATGAAATGCAGATCGGCATGATGAACGACCCGGCGGCAGATCCGGTTGCCGAGGCACGCTGGGCTGCCGAGCACGGCTTCGAGTTCCTGGATCTGACGATCGAGGCTCCAGCTGCATCGGTCGAGCTGCTGGACGTGGACGCCTTGCGGCAGGCACTGGATACAGGCGGGCTCGGCATCGTCGGGCACACGGCCTGGTACCTGCCGTTCGGCTCGCCGGTGCCCCAGGTACGACAGGGCGCGATCGACGCGGTGCGCGCGACCTTCGAGCCGTTTCAGCGCCTGGGCGCGCGCTATGTCAACGTCCACGTCGACGGCGGCGTACGCACCTTCGCGAACCGCGACACCGTGCGCTGGAACGCCGAATCGTTCGCCGTTTTGGCCGAGCACGCCCGACCGCTCGGCCTGACGATCATGATCGAAAACGTGGTCAACAGCGTCAGCAACGCCAGGGCCTTCGGCACCATGCTCGGCGCGCACGAAGAGCTACGCTTTCATCTTGATATCGCGCATGCCAACGTCAAGGGCGAGCATACCGACGATTTTCTACGCCAGCACGCCGGCAGGCTGGTGCATGTGCATATCTCCGACAACAAGCGCGTTGCCGACGACCACCTGCCGCTCGGCGCGGGACAGATCAACTGGCCGGAGCAGATCGGTTTGCTTCGCGGCAGCGGCTACGACGGCACGATCACGCTCGAGGTCTTCTCGCCCGACCGTTCGTTTTTGCTCGATAGTGTTGCGCGGCTGCGTCGGCTGTGGGACCGCGCAGGTAGCCTTGAATGAGCTCAAGATGAACATAAACAGAATCAATAGTGATCGTTACCGGCGCCTCGAGCGGTATCGGGGCAGCCACGGCACGCGAGCTGGCGCGGCGCGGCGCAACGGTGGTGCTGGCGGCGCGACGGGCCGAGGAGCTGGCTGCCCTGGCGGCCGAGCTCGAGCGTGCCGGCGGCAAGGCGCTGGCAGTGCCGGCCGACCTCAGCCGGAGCGACGATTGTGAGCGTGTCGTGGCGGCCGCGGTCCACAGGTTCGGCCGCGTCGACGTGCTCGTCAATAACGCCGGCATTAACCGCGGCTATACACTGGAAACGGGCGACGACGATGCGCTGCGCGAGATCGTCGACATCAACCTGCTCGGCCCGGCGCGCCTGACGCGCGCGGCGCTGCCGCATCTGCGCGCCGCGGGCGGCGGCATCGTGGTCAATATCGGCTCGGTCGCCGGCGAGGTGGCCACCAACAGCCTGTACTCGGCTACCAAATTCGGCCTGCGCGGCCTGACCGACGCGCTGCGCCGCGAGCATCGCGCCGACCGTATCAGCTTTGTGCTTGTCGAGCCCGGCTTCATCCGTACGCCGTTGACACAAGGGCTCAAGCTGCCGATGCCCGGCCCCGAAGCCGTCGCCCACGCAGTGGCCGCGGCGATCGTGCGCCCGCGCCGCCGCGTGGTTATCCCGTGGCCCTACGCGCCGCTGATGTATCTGGCCAAGGCCTTGCCGTGGCTGGCCGACGCAATCATCGGCAGCGCGCGCTTCCAACGCAGCTATCGCAATCGTAAAAAGCAATTTCAAACACCCAGGAGCCAATCATGAGCCGCAAACGTATTCTGACCGGCGATCGACCGACCGGTAAGCTGCACCTCGGGCATTATGTCGGCAGCCTCGCCAACCGCCTGCGCTTTCAGGATGAGTACGAGGTGTTTCTGATCATCGCCGATCTGCACATGCTCACTACCAAGAACACGCGGGAGGATATCGCCGCCGCGCCGCAGAATATCCGCGACCTGGTGCTCGACCAGCTGGCCGTCGGCATCGACCCCAACAAGGTCACCTTCTACGTCCAATCGGCGGTCAAGCAGATCTACCAGCTCAACACCCTGTTTGAGATGCTGGTGACGGTGCCGCGGCTCAGCCGGCTGCCGAGCCTGAAAGATATGGCCCGCAACGCGCATATCGACGAGAACGAGATGCCGTTCGGCTTGCTCGGCTATCCGGTGCTGCAGGCAGGCGACATTCTGCTGCCGCGGGCGCATCTGGTGCCGGTGGGCAAAGACAACGAATCGCACGTCGAGATCACGCGCGAGATCGCGCGGCGCTTCAACAATCAATATGGCGAGGTGTTTCCGATCCCCGACGTGCTGGTGCCCGAGGTCGGCACGCTGCCCGGCACCGACGGCAACGCCAAAATGGGCAAGAGCGCCAACAACGCGATCAATCTGGCCGACGACGCCAAGACCGTCGAAGCAAAGTGCGCGGTATGTTCACCGATCCGAACCGTACGCGCGCCGATATTCCCGGCCGCGTCGAGGGCAACCCGGTATTCATGTACCACGACGCCTTCAATCCCGACGTCGCCGAGGTTGACGATCTCAAAGAGCGCTACCGGACAGGCCGAGTCGGCGATGTCGAGGTCAAGCGCAAGCTGACAACGGCGCTCAACAATTTCCTCGAGCCGATCCGCGCGCGCCGCGCCGAGTACGAGGCGCAGCCAGGCTACATCGAGGACATCATCGCCACCGGCAATGCACGTACCGCGGAGGTCGCCGCCGAGACGGTGGCGCTGGTGGAAGAGGCAATGGGGATGACATATTTTAGGTGAACTATGATCACACCAACGCTTGAGCAACTTCAGGCACTGGCCGAGCAACACGGCTCCGGCCTTCACCCGATCGCGATCGAATTGCTGGCCGACACGCTGACGCCGGTTTCGGCGTTCGCTCTGCTGACGGCCGGCGAGTCGGGACCGGCGTTTCTGCTCGAATCGGTCGAAGGCGGCGAGCATATGGGCCGCTACTCGTTTATCGGCGTGCGGCCTGAGCGTACCGTCGCGCTGCACGCCGATCGCGACGATCCTCTGCGTGCGATCGCCGAGCTGGCCCAAACCGGCGGGCCATATCATGCCGCTCCAGGCTTGCCGCGCTTCACCGGCGGCGCCGTCGGCTGGCTGGGATACGAGGCCGTGACGGCGTTTGAGCGCCTGCCGCGCGCGGCAGGCACGCCGTATGGCGATCTGCCGGACGGCGTGTTTGCGCGCTACACTACTGTTGCCGCCTTCGACCATCTGCGGCATACCTTAACAATGATCACGCACGTGGATCTCGCCGCCTCCGATCTTGCGGCCGCGTATGCCGCGGCAACCGGCAGGCTGGATGCCCTGCGTGCCAGGCTGGATGCGCCGCCGCCACACGCCAGCCCGCGCCCGCGGCCGGTGGACGACGGCACGCTGCCGATGTGGGAGACTTCCAACTTCACCCGCGAAGCATACGAGTCGGCCGTCGAGCGCGCCAAAGAATATATCCGCGCCGGCGACATTTTTCAGGTCGTGCCCTCACAACGCTTTTCGCGCAGCACAGGCACCGACGCTTTTACGATCTACCGCGCCTTGCGCGCGGTTAATCCATCGCCCTACATGTACCTGCTGCGCGGCTTCGGCCTCGACGTGATCGGCGCGTCGCCCGAGATGCTGCTGCGCGTCGAAAACGGCGTGGTCGAAACGCATCCGATCGCGGGAACGCGCCGCCGCGGCCGCGATGCAGCGGGCGACCGGCGCCTGGCCGACGAGCTACTGGCCGATCCCAAGGAGCGCGCCGAGCACCTGATGCTGGTAGACCTCGGACGCAACGATGTCGGGCGTGTATCGCAGCCCGGCAGCGTGCGCGTCCCGAAGTTCATGGAGGTCGAGCACTATTCGCATGTGATGCACCTTGTTTCGCGCGTCACCGGCGTGTTGCGCGCCGAAATGTCGCCGCTGGATGCCGTACGCGCCTGCTTTCCGGCGGGCACGGTCAGCGGCGCTCCCAAGATCCGGGCGATGGAAATCATCGCCGAGCTGGAGCCCGACCGGCGCGGGCCGTACGCCGGCTGCGTGGGCTATCTCGGCTTCGACGGCTCGCTCGATACTGCTATCACGATCCGCACGATCTACCTTAAAGACGGCATCGCCTCGGTACAGGCCGGAGGCGGGGTGGTCGCAGATAGCGTGCCGGCCCTTGAATGGCAGGAAACCCAGAACAAGGCGCGCGCGCTGCTGCGGGCGATCGAAGTGGCGGAAGGAACGGAGAAATGATGCGAATACTACTCCTCGACAATTATGACTCCTTCACCTATAACCTGTACCAGTTTCTGAGCGAGCTCGGCGCGCAGGTAGAAGTGAAGCGCAACGACGAAATTGAGGTCGAGCAGATCCGCGAGCTGGCGCCGGATAAAATCGTGATCTCACCAGGGCCGTGTACGCCGACGGAGGCCGGTATCGCGCTGCCGCTGATCCGCGAACTGGGCGTCGAGATACCGATCCTTGGCGTTTGCCTGGGCCATCAGGCGATCGGCGCAGCGTTCGGCGGCCGGGTGATCCGTGCGCCGGAGCCGGTACACGGCAAGCTTTCGGCGATCCATCACCAGGGCGAGAGTGTGTTTCACGGACTGCCTTCGCCGTTCATGGCGACGCGCTACCACTCGCTGATCGTGGAGCGCGAGACGCTGCCGTCGTCGCTCGAGATTACCGCCGCGACGGATGACGGCATTATTATGGGCCTGCGCCACCGCAGCCTGCCGATCGAGGGCATCCAGTTTCATCCCGAGTCGTACACCACCGAGCACGGCAAGCGGTTGTTAAAGAACTTTCTGACCTCGTAGAAACACGCCACCGGCGTGTCGTGGGGCACATCGTTTCTTCGTAGGGACACGCCGCCGGCGTGTCCGCAAGCTATTGGCAGCAGCGCAACCCCCAAACGTTCACCGTGGCGAATAAATCGGAGGATAGTCAAGCATGGCAATTCGTGACGATATCGCAACTCTGGTGCGCGGCGAAGACCTGACGCAAGAACAGGCCGCGGCGGCGATGGAAGAGATCATGGCCGGCGAGGCGACGCCGGCACAGGTTGCGGCGTTCCTGACGGCGCTGCATCTCAAGGGCGAGACCGACGCCGAGATCGCCGGCATGGCCGAGGTGATGCGCGCCAAGGCGACGCGTGTGTTCCACGACGGGCCGCTGCTGGACACGTGCGGCACCGGCGGCGACAGTACCAACACCTTCAACATTTCGACGGCGGCGGCGCTGGTGGCGGCGGGCGCCGGCGCCGTGGTAGCCAAGCACGGCAACCGCGCCATGAGCAGCCGCTGCGGCTCGGCCGACGTACTCGAAGGCCTCGGCGTAGAGATCGAGCTTGACGCCGAAGGTGTGGCGCGCTGCCTGCGCAACGCCGGGATCGGCTTTATGTTCGCCCAAAAGTTTCACCCCGCGATGCGCTATGTCGGCCCGATACGGCGTGAGATCGGCATCCGGACCGCCTTTAACGTGCTTGGGCCGCTGACCAATCCGGCGCACGTCGAACACCAGGTGTTGGGCGTCGCATCGGCGCCGCTGGCCGAAAAACTGGCTCGCGCGCTCAGCCGCATGGGCTCGCGTCGCGCCTTTGTCGTGCATGGCAGCGATGGCGTGGACGAGCTCAGCCTCAGCGCGCCAAGCCTGGTGTGGGAGGTGCGTGCCGGCCAGGAGCCGCGCCGCTCCGAGATAGCGCCCGAGCAGTTCGGCCTTGATCGCGCCGCACGCGAGCAGATCCTGGGCGGCACGGTCGAGGAAAACTCCGCGATGATCCGCGGCATCCTCGACGGCGACATCACCGGGCCGCGACGCGACGTCGTGCTCTTGAACGCCGCCGCCGCGCTAATGGCCGCCGAGCGCGCCGGCGACATGCGCGAAGGCATCGAGCTGGCGCGCACGGCTATCGACAACGGCTCTGCCCGCCAACGGCTGGAGCGAATGGTTGCGGCATCGCGTGAATGACAAGGTGACAGGGTGACAGGGATTGGATCCGTGTTTATGTGCCTGGTTGAAGAACTCGAAACTCGTTGCTAGGCATAAGTGCCTACTCCGATCCCCGTCCAAAGGCGATTTATCCCTGGTATGATTCTTGGCCGTATGAGATTGAGGAAGGTCAAGCATACGATGGATAAAGAGCTCATTGTCTACGGACGAACGTTTCCCTGCCCCGACCTGATGCGGTCGGAGCGGTTTCTACATAGCCGAAATATCAGCTACCGAATGATACATATCGATACCGATGAGGAAGCCGGCGAGCGCGTCGAGCAGTGGGTCGGGCATCGCAGTGTTCCGACGATCGTGGTGGCGCGCAAGGGCGACGTCGAGCCGCTGGCAACGCCGGCGCCGCTGCCGGCGGGGCGCTCGGTACGCTCGTTCGACCGCGGAACGATGATCACCGAGCCGAGCGACGAGGCCCTTGGCTCGTTTCTGAAGCGCCACGGGCTGCTCAACTAAGTAGGCCAGAGGCAAGGAGCGAGAGGCTATAGGATAAAATCCTATAGCCTCTCGCTCCTTGCCTCTGGCCTGAAAAATTGCCTCTTGACATCCCCACGGCAGTGTGATATGCTCCCAAAGCTTTTACAAGCGTAGAAGCACACTCTTTTAAGAGGTTGATCGTTATGTCGGCCGTGAAGTATTTCGAACAGCTCGCAATATCACCATTAGGGCATCGCCTGAGCCTGAACATTTTCTGGCTGGCTCGGCCATGCTCGAAGGATGCGAGCCGGAATAAGCCTTTGCGACCGCATATGCGTGCGTAGCGTCCAGCGCTCCGCCCCATGTGCCGGTCGCTCGACGAGCGACCGGTTTTGTATTTCCGGTCAAACTATATTTCCGTCATGCTGAAGCGCCGGCGACGACCGGAGGAATCGCTGCGCCTCAAATCTGTAAATACTTTGTGCACACGATGTACTGATGATCACCGGCTTCGCCGGTTGTCATACGGCGCGAAAGCGGGAAGTGGTGAAAACGGCAGACACGCCAGGTCGTACATCTTCCGCAATGCCGTTCCTCGCAACGAGGTGCTGGTGGGAGATACTTCGCGGGCCTGGTGAGCGTTAGCTCGTGTGGGTTCGAATCCCATCTTCTCGTCAGTTCGCGCCGGTAATGGGAAAGTAGCTCAACGGTAGAGCAGCGATGTACTTCCGCGCCGATTCCTTTTCTGAGGTGCAGCGGGGGATACTTCGGGAATCGCGGGTTGCGGGTTCAAGTCCCGTCTTTCCCTTCTTTGGCCGGGCGAGGTGCCGGCCGGCGTTACTTCGCCACCAGCCGCTTCGGCGGCAGCCCCGAGCCGGGCACGGCTCGGCCCTTTCGAGGGCTCGCGGGCGACGTCGGTCACGTTCCCTCGCCCGTCTGTTGGCGCGACCAGGCCGCCGAACTCCGTTATGGTCGCCCGTTCGGTGGCCTGGTCGCGCCAAGCTAAACAGTTCGTGGGGAAGTAGCTCAGTGGTAGAGCAGCGGGCGCGGCGTCAGTCGCGCCGTTTCTTCCGCGCCATTCCCTCCTCGGAGGTGCTTGTGGGAGTTTCTTCGTCTGATAACGAGCAGGTCGCGGGTTCGAATCCCGCCTTCCCCGCCTATCGACTGGAGGTGCGCCATGGTCAACGTCGTTCGCCGCCTGTTCGGGCGGCGCCCGGCCGGCTACGAGCAGGCCGACCGCGTCAATCACGAGGGCTTTCCGGCCTTCGCTCGCACGTGGGAGGAGCAGTACGTGCAAACGCTGCTCACCAACACGATCGGGCACACATTTTACGCATCCGAGGGCGACAACTTCACGGCGACGCTCGAGGCGCACCGTGAGGCGATGGCGCGCGATCCCGAGTTTGCCGCGCGGGCGATCGTGTACGCGCGCGAGCAGGGCACAATGCGCCTGCAGCCGATCGTCGGCCTCGCCTTTCTGTCCACCGTCGACGTCGGGCTGTTTCGCGCGATCTTCGACCGCGTGATCCTGCAGCCGGGCGACTTGCTGAACTTTGTAACCATCGTTCGCGGCAAGCAGGTGCGCCCCGGCCTTGGCCGCGCCGTTAAGGACGAGGTCAACCGCTGGCTGAACGGCGTGGGTGAATACCACGTGATCAAGTACGGCTCCGACGCCGGCGCAAAGCTGTCGCTGCGCGACGTGCTGCGCCTGACACACCCGCAGCCGGTGGACGAGCGACAGGACGCGATCTTCAGCTACCTGGCCGACCGCAAGGTCTGGCGCGAGCGTTACGGCGAGCGCGCCGGCGAGCTGCTGCCCCAGATCGCGGCGTGGGAGGCGCTCAAGGGCGCCACGGACGCGCGCGAAGTGCGGGCGCTGATTTCGCAAGGCCGCCTGCCGTACGAGGCGGTGACCGGCGCGGTGCGGCCGGATCGCGAAACCTGGGCGTTCTTGCTGCGCCAGATGCCGGTGTTCGCCACGCTGCGCCACCTGAACGCGCTGCAGCGCGCGGGCGTGTTCGAGGACGAGGCCGCGGTGGACGAGGTGGTTCGCCGCTTCTCAGACGCGGGCGCGATCCGCAAGGCGAAGATCCTGCCGTTCCGGCTGCACGCGGCGTGGACGGCGTTCGTGCCCGCCAACGAGCACGAAGCGCGCGTCAGGGCGGCGCTGGAGCAGGCGCTGGAAGCAGCGTTCGCCAACCTGCCGGCGCTGGAGGGCCGCGTCGCTATCGCGCCCGACGTGTCGGGCTCGATGAGCGGCTCGATCCGCCACCCGAGCAAGGTACGCTACATCGACGTGGCGGCGATCTTTGCCGGCGCGCTGATCAAGTCGTCCCGTGACGCGCTGGTGCTGCCGTTCGAGCACCAGGTTGTCAAGCTCGACCTCGATCGCGAGCTGTCGCTGATGCAGATGGCCGAGCGCCTGGCGGCGGTCGGCGGCGGCGGCACGGCGGTTTCGGCCCCTGTGTCCGAGCTGCTTCAGCGCCGGACGGCGGTGGACGTGTTCATCGGCATCACCGACAACGTCGAGTGGGCGACCGATCAGCACGGCAATCAGGGCTTCCTGCCGGTGTGGCGGCGCTACCGCGCCGAGGTGGCGCCCGACGCGCAGGCGTTCCTGGTGACCATCGCGCCATACAGGGCGGCGGTCGCCCCGCCGGCGGAGCCGGGCGTACACTACATCTACGGCTGGGCCGACCACGTGCCGGCCTACATCGCGCTGACCCTGAACGGCTACGCCGGGCAGGTTGAGCTGGTGCGGCGGCTGAAGGTGTAAACCCGAGTTCCCCGTGTCCCCCGTGTCCCCAGGATAAATCCTGGGGCTGAAGAAACAAAGCCACCTGAAGGTGGCTGGGAAGTCGCCCAGCCACCTCCAGGTGGCTTTGTTTCTTCAGCCCGGTGCTTGAGCGTCGGGAGGGGTCGCCAAATCCACGGTGGTATGATTATCCTGTAGCCGCTCGGCGCGACGGGAGTACGCACCGCACATGATCGGTCAATGGGATGCCAGGCGGTTTATCTTGCGCCTGGCGATCAATATAATCGCTATCCTGGCTGCCGTCTCGATCGTTCCCGGCCTCAGGCTCGAAGGCCCATGGTGGGGCCTGGCGCTGGTGGCCTTGATTTTCGGCATCATCAACACGGCCATCCGGCCGCTGCTGCTGCTACTGGCGCTGCCGTTCGTGATCGTCACCTTCGGTATCGCTTTGTTTCTGATCAACGCCGCGATGTTATATCTCACCAGCTTTCTGGTTTCCGGTTTTGGCATCAACTTTGAGATCGACGGCCTGCTCGCCGCGATCGTCGGCTCGGTGGTGATCAGCGTCGTCAGCACGCTGCTCGGCCTGCTCAGCGGCGACAACCAGGTGCGCTTCGAGGTGCTGCGGCCTCCGCGGGATAAGCGGTGAACCAACACAAGCCTGGTGCGCCGCTTGCTAAAATGCTTCCGAACTTGAGCAGGCGGCAGCAATGTATCCGATCGATCTGACAGGCGCGCCCTGGCAGCTACGCCCGGTGCGATTTTTCAACGACGGCCTGTATCCGCGCGCTGAGCACGGGTGGCTGCGCCAGCAACTGCCGGCCCATTGGCAAGAGTTGCCCGAGCTACGTGGCCATACCGGTAAGACCGTGTACCGCACGCGCTTCCAGGTGCCGCCTGCCGTGCGCAACGTGCCCGCGCGCTGGTGGCTGCGCGCCGACGGCATCTTTTACTGGTCGCGCATGTTCTTGAACGCCCGTAACCTTGGCCGGCACGAGGGCTATTTCGTTCCACGCGAGCACGAGGTATCCGGGCTGTTAGCCGACGAGAGTGAACTGGTTGTCGAGGTCGACTGTCCGGACGAACGGCGCAAGAGCGGAAAACGCATGTTGACCGGCGTTTTTTCACACTGGGATGCGCTCGACCCGACGACCAATCCAGGCGGTATCTGGCTGCCGGTGTTGCTCGAGCGCAGCGGCATGGTGCGCCTGCGCCATGCGCAGCTCGAGACTGTTCGCCTCGAAGGCGCTGCTGTCCTGCGCTGGAGTGTCGAGGTGGACGCGCTTGCCGCGCTGGATGTCGAGCTTGCTTGGTCGCTGACGCCGCACACCTTCGACGGCCCGCCGTTTGATACGCGTATCCGTCGCCGGCTGCGAGGCGGCGTGCAGCGCCTGGAAGGCGAGCTCCACCTGCCCGAGCCGCGCCTGTGGTGGACGCACGACCTCGGCAGGCCCGATCTGTATTTTAACGACGGTCGAGCTGCGCTGCGGCGATGAGGTGTCCGACCGCCGCGAGTTTCGTTTCGGCGTGCGCACCTTCGAGCTGCGTGATTTTATTCCGTATCTGAACGGGCAGCGCTTTCTGATCAAGGGCAATAACTATCCGCCCAGCGACACCCGTATCGCACGCACGACCGACGACCTGGTGCGGCAGGACCTGCGCATGGCGCAGCAGGCCCATCTCAACTTACTGAGGGTTCACGCACACGTCGGCCATCCGCTGCTCTACGACGCCGCCGATGAGCTCGGCTTGCTGTTGTGGCAAGACTTTCCGATGCAGTGGACCTACCGTCGCACGGTGCTGCCCCACGCGCGGCGCCAGACGGCCGAGATGATCCGCTTGCTTGGCACACACCCCTCGCTCGCCGTGTGGTGCATGCATAACGAGCCGATCTTTATCACCGATACCTCCGATGAGCGTGTCATCACCGGGCTGCGGGTATATTTCTCGGTCTTTTTGTGGAGTTGGAACCGCGACGTGCTCGACCGGCGCCTTGCGCGTGTCGCGCGGCGACTGAACTCCAGGCGACCCGTGATCAGCAATTCGGGAGAATATGCGCTGCCGCTGTGGCATCGCGGCAACGACACCCACTACTACTTCGGGTGGTACATCATCTATGGGCGGCTGCAGGGCTTCGACTTCCTGCCGTTTCGCTTTCCCAAAAACCTGCGCTTCGTCACCGAGTTTGGCGCACAGAGCTTTCCCAACCGCGAAAGCAGCCTCCACTTCTTGCCGGACAGCATCGAACATATCGACTGGAGATTCTTGCAGCGGCGCTACGGCTTTCAGGGCAACGTGATGGCTCACTGGGTCGACTACGCGCAAAATACAACGCTGAATGGGCTGATCGACCAGACGCAGCGCTACCAGAGCGAGATCAACCGCTACTACATCGACCGGCTGCGGCTTCGCAAATATCAGCCCACCGGCGGTATCGTTCCGTTTATGTTTGTGGATCCCAATCCCGGCGTCCTATGGTCGGTAGTAGATTATTGGCGCCGGCCGAAACGCTCCTATTGGGCGCTGCGCGACGCTTTCCGGCCACAGTATGTATTCACCATTATCCACAAGCCGCGCTACAACGTCGGTGAGCTGATCGAGCTGCCGGTGTATGGCGTCAACGACGAGCAGCGTAACATCCTATTTGTCGTCAACGCCCTCGTGTGCGGGCCACAGGGCGAGCCCGTTACCGGCCTCAATTGCCGGGATGAGTGGCCGCCCGACTGCGCTGCCGTCGAGCTCGGCCGCCTGCGCTTTCGGCCCACCCGGCGCGGCGATTACACGGTATTGATCGCGCTCCAGTCCGGCGGCACAGTATTTGAGAATCGCTACCGCGTGCAGGTCGGACGGCGCGACCGGCACCCGCATGGGCTGATTCAGCGCATCTCGCAGGCATTAGCTGAAATGAGGATTAAGAACTGAACCCCAGCACTCGCGCCAATCCAAGCGGCAGCTGCGGGTCGCCATGCAGCGCGCCGTCGACCATGATCGCAGTCGCGCCCGCCGCGAGCACGGCACGGGCGATAGCAGGGCCGGCGATGCCGCCTAACGCGACCAACGGAAGCTCGACCGCGGCCCTGGCTCCACGGACCGCCTCGACGGTTAGTGGTCCTAACGCCGGCCCGACCAGCACGCCCGCGACCAACTCGTCGTCGATCAGCGCCGCGGCCGGCGGATAGGCGCGCACAACCAGCGCGTCGACGCCGGCGTGTGCAGCTTCTTGTGCCCGCGCTTCGATCGCTCCTCCGGCGGGCAGCAGCGTTAGCAACGGCAGCAGCGTGCTCGAGCGTATCGCTGCCACCACCGCGTCGAGGGTCGAGTCGATCACGTCGATCAGCAGGCCCGCGATGCCGTCGACCCGCTCCAGCTGCTGTGCCATCTCGCCGAGCTCATCAAGGTCGCCACGCAGCGCCAGCAGCACCGGCGCCGGCGCTCGCTGCCAGCGCTTGCGCTCATTACCCAGCAATGCCCTGAAGCCGGTCTCCGGTAGCCGCTCGAATACGATGCCCGCCGGCGAGCCGCCCCAGCGGCTAGCGGCTGCCTGGGGCGCCCAGCGCGCCCAACGCGTAGTGAGCGCACCGGCGCCGGCAGCAGCCGGGCTGCGCCAGAGGCTTTCCGCGCAGCCCGGAGCCACCAGCACCGGCGAGCGAAGCTCGAGCCCGTTTGGATTGTCGGGCGCCAGATCGATCACCGGCTGAGGATCCTCCCTTCTCGGAATAACAGTACGACCTCCAGGACCTCGTCCGCGCCACCCCGTTTGTGCCAGATTTCGCGCGGCGGCTCGGGAGCAACATAGCCGTGCCGGCGCACCCAGCCGTACACGGCACGATAGCCCTTCAGCACTTCGGGAAACGTGCATTGGCGCTCGCGCAGCGTAACACACGCGAAGTGACCGCCGCTTACTCTGCGGCCGACAACGTCGCCCGACGTGCGCGTGTCGGTTTGCAACGGCACGCACACTTCGATCGGCCCGTCCTTGTGTTGGTCGATCGGTCCATGATAAATGCCGAACGGCGATCCGGCCGGCGTCGCCATTTGCTCCGGTAGCAGCGCATATAGCCGGTCCAGGCTGGCGCCGATATGGTACTCCAGCCCGTCTATCGTTATACGGCGTTTGATGCCGACGACCGGCTGGGCCGGCCATTGCTTGACCTGCACATCGAAGACCATGATCAATTCCTCCCTGTGTGGTCGCGCAAGCAACTCAACTCGTGGATCATTCATCGCTCCAAATGGGGGATATTGTGGGTTAATGTGGGATATTGTGGGTTATTGGCCGCTTACACGGGCACCGCTACGCGCTACGATATGGTTAAACGCCTGCTCGGCTTGTTCCAGTCCGCTGTCGAAGAGGAACACCGGTTGTGTGCTGCGCGGGCCACGGATCAAGACGGCACAGGCCCATACCGGCGGGCCGAAGATCCGCGGCGCGGCGATGCGTCGCACCTCCGCGATCTCGCTCCATGCGATAGTACGATTACTCAGCGGTGCGACGACTTCGAGCTTGTCCTGTCGCAGTCGCAGCGTGAAGTCGAGCCGCCCGAGCTGGGCGCGCACCGTAGCCACCATGACGAGCACGAGCCCGATGCCGATCGCCAGCCCAAGCGCGTTCAACGCTTGCCGGCCGGCGATCAGCGCCACGCACAGCAGCGTGACCAGTACGAGGCTGGCGCCAAAATATAGGCGCGCCCGGCCAATGGCCGCGGAGCTGTAGCGATATTCGACAACAGATTGAGCCATCGCCTAATAGTACAACGACCTTGACGCCCATGTGGGCTGCGTGTATGATCGATACATAGGCGTGACAAGGCAGGCTAGCGCGTTCTCGCGTTCGGTGCCCGGTTACCGGATCGGAAAAATGCGCTGCTCAGGTCCGGCCATCACGCACCGGAAAGGCCGCCACCATGATCCGAGTTACCGTCGATAGCATTCGTGTCAATCTGCTGACACAAAGCCGCATGGTCATGTTGCGCGAGGCAGACAACCGGCGCTACCTACCGATCTGGATCGGCGCGTTCGAGGCCGAGGCGATCGGGCAGGCGCTGCAGAACCACGAGCCACAGCGGCCGTTAACCCACGACTTGCTGCGCAATATGATCTCCGAGCTCGGCGGCAAAGTGCAATACATTTCGGTCGTCGAACTGGTCGAGAATACCTATTTCGCCCGTATCGTGGTGGATGTGCGCGGCGTACGTCGTGAGGTAGATGCGCGGCCCAGCGACGCGATCGCCCTGGGCGTACGGGTTGATGCTCCGATCTATGTATCTGAACAGGTGATGGAGCAAGCCGGCGTTACGCTTGCCGAGGAAGAAGAGGAAGAAGAGGAAGAAGCAGAAACGCCGCCGTTGCCGGCGCCCAGCCCGCGCGAGTTGATCGAGCCGCGCGACGAGCCTGAGGAGCGTGAAATCAACGACGAGAAGCTGTCAATTTTTCGTGACTTTATCAATAGCCTTGAGAACGAAAAGCCGCCCGACGACGAGAAGTAGCATACGTGGCCCGCAGCGACGCGGCGGCTATGTAGCCGCCGCGTTTGCGTTAATAATTGTTCACAATGGTGGGGTGTAACGGCGGCGTTTGTGGATAACTGGCACCCCACTGTGGATAAGTGATCCTATATGTGGATAACCGCGTATGGCCATCGTACGGCCGGCTCGTACCACCGGGCAGCATAATTGGGGGCTTGATCGGGGAAAACCGGTGGTTAACTGTTCGCCGGCATGGGGAAATGATCGACCGCCTGTGGGCAACTTTCGAAACCCAGGCCGATACCTGAGCGTTATATGAATAGTGGGGATAGCTGTCCACGATCAATGCCGAGCGATGTGCATCTTTAGGACGGGTTATTTCGTACTTATCAACGTATCCACAGGGCCTACGAGTACGGATCTTAATTAAGAGAAGGAAGGCAAAGGTTGGGTCTTGAACTCTTGGTACGGCACTTGCCTTTGCCGCGTTACATAAGGGAGTGGCGATCGACCAATGTGGCAGATGAGCGCCTTACATGCAGAACACAAGCCCAGGAGGCGGTCTCCGTACCGAAGTATCTATGAATGAGACACAATTAGGCCCCGAGCGCAACGAGCTGCTTGACGCACTATCAAACAGCGCATTGCAGCCCAACGATCACGAATTGTTGCGCCGGCTTGCGGATGTATTGGGTATCACACAGGGCAGCCACGTACTGCTGATCGCTGCCCCGCATAGTGAAGCACAGCGGGTGCTGGAAGCGGCGTTCGCGTGCCGGGTAACGGTCGCCGGCGAGCATAGGTTGCCGTTCGACGATGCATGCTTCGACAGCGCAATCGTCACCCGTCCGCTGACGCGTCCGGCGCCGGTTGTCGCGCGTGAGCTGGCGCGCGTGCTCAAGCCGAGGGGCACACTTGGTATGCTGGTGTACTCGATGCACCGCGATCACCTTGTCGACAGCAGCCCGGTCGCCGGATCCGTGCCGCTGCTGGCGGCGATTCGCCCCGCCGCGGCCTACCGGGCAGTGCTCGCTGAGTGCGGATTTACGGCGTTTGTCAGCATGGATCGACGGCGTGATGTTCGGCGCAGCGCACTGGAGATCTACCGCGAGCATCTGTTGGGCAGGCCCGGGCCAGGCTCTTCGGACGATACCATGGCCCAGGCCCTCGGCCTGATCGCAAACGGCGCGGTCGAGGTGACGATTATCACGGCTGAGAATAGCGCGTAGCCGGGTCGAAGGTCGAAGGTCGACCATACCTTCGACTTTCGTTTTTTGCATGGTACAATTCAGCAAGCCCAAGCAGTTGGGTTCTACGCGGCGCATACTTGCCAACCCCGCCAGGACCGGAAGGTAGCAACGGTACGTGAGTCACTGTGGGTGTTGTAGAGTAGCCTAACTGCTTGGGTTTTCGTTTTAGAATCAACGGCCAGGTGCCACCCCATTTGGGGTGGCACCTGGCCGTTCGACCTTTGACCTTTGACCATTGACCTTCGACCTTTTCGTGCAACACCCCCGCACCAGTGGGCGTCATACGGGTTAGCCAACCGATACAACAAGGAGCTTTCTTGATGACAATCCAACAGCGGCTTACCCGCTCCCGCAACGATAAGGTTATCGCGGGTGTTTGCGGCGGCCTCGGCCGCTACCTCGGCATCGACCCGGTGCTGGTGCGGCTCGTGATGGTCGCGCTGGTGTTCGCCGGCGGCATCAGCATTCTTATCTATCCGATACTGTGGCTGGCAATGCCCGTCGATACCGGCGTACCCTCATCGGTGCAGCCGTCCACGCAACAGCCGTCCACGCAACAGCCGACCGGCGCAACGTTGACGGGCTACACGATGCCGAGCTACAACGCCGAGGGCCAGCCGATCGAGCCTGCCGCGCCTTCAGCCGGCCGTAACGGCGTCCTGGGCGCCCTGATGCTCGGCGTTGGCGCCTTCATGCTGGCGAGCTACTTCGGCAATCCCCCGCTGATGCTCGCGCTGCTGGCGCTGGCAGGCGGCGTGTACTTGCTGCGGCGCAAGTAGGCCAGAGCACTGCTCCGATAAAGAACACCACAAAGGCACAAAGGACACAAAGAATCTTAGGATTCTTTGTGTCCTTTGTGCCTTTGTGGTGTTCTTTTGGTGCCTACTGCTCGAGTTGATACGGCACGCTGGTGATAATCCGGTTCTTGCGGAACAACAGCGCCGATTTGATCAGGAACGCGGTCTGGTTGTGCAGCAGGTTGTGCCACCAGCGCGCCGGCACGAACTCCGGCAGCACTACCGTGATCACGTCGTTATCCCAACGGCGGTCTACTTCGTCCATGTAGCGTAACAGCGGCCGTACCAGTGAACGATACGGCGAGTTGAGCACCACCAACGGCGTATCGCCGCCCCATTTGCCCCACTTGGCGCGCAGCTTGGCCGTCTGCTCCGGATCCATCGACACATGCACAGCGGTGACGTTACCCGGCGCGATCGATTCGGCGTATTTGAGCGCATTGATCACGCCGCGATGCAGGGTGGAGACCGGCACGATCACGGTATTGCGCAGCGGCGGCGGCGGCTCGAGCCCTTCCAACGACAGCTGGATCGATGCGTTGACGTAGTGCTTGTGAATGCCGAGAAAGATCAGTACCAGGAACGGGATCAGCAGCACCACCATCCAGGCGCCTTCGACAAACTTGGCCGACACGATCACCAGCAACACCACGAACGTCGTCATGGCGCCGACGCTGTTGACGGCTGCCGCGCGCCGCCAGCCGGGCTGGCGCACGCGATTATGCCGCACGATCATGCCGAGCTGCGACAGTGTAAAGCCCAGGAACACGCCGACGGCGTACAGCGGGATCAGGTTGGTGACGCTGGCGTTGTATATGACCACCAGAACGCCGGCGAAGAAGGCAAGCAGCACGATGCCGTTGGAAAATACCAGCCGGTCGCCGAGCGTGGCGAACTGCCTGGGTAGAAAACGGTCGCGCGCCAGGAACGACGCCACGCGCGGAAAATCGGCGTAGGCAGTATTGGCAGCCAGGAACAATATCCCGGCGGTTGAGAACTGCAATACCGCGTGCAAAATACTGCCGTTTCCGAACACACCGCGCCCGATCTGCGAGAGGATCGACTCTTCGTTGCGCGGCGCGGCGCCGAAGCCCGAAAGCCAGGTGATGCCCAGGAACATCACCAGCAGCAGCGCACCCATCACGGTAAGCGTGACACGGGCGTTGCGCGCTTCAGGTTTGCGAAACGCCGGGACGCCGTCGGCGATAGCTTCGACACCGGTAAGCGCGGCACAGCCCGACGCGAACGACGCCATCAGCAAAAAGAGACTGATCGGCTCAAGGTGCGTTTCGGGGCCGATCACCAGATCGCCCGGCCCCGCCAGGGCGCCCGGCGGCGGCGTGATCACGATCTCCTGACCGATAGCGGTGCGGACCATGGCATAGGCGATCATCACCAGCACGCTGGCCAGAAAGATATACGTCGGGCCCATGAACAGCGCGCCCGACTCGCGTAGCCCGCGCAGGTTCACCAGCGTGATCAACACGATCGCCACGATGGCGATCGGGACTTTGTAGGGCGCCAAAAAACGAAAGATCTCGAGCGATGTCAGCGCGAAAACGCCGGCCGAGATCGACACGGCGACGGTCAGCACGTAGTCGATCAGCAACGAGGCGCCGGAGATCAGGCCGGGAATGCGCCCCAAATTGTCGCTGGCGACGATGTACGAGCCGCCGCCGGTGGGATAGGCCGCGATCGTCTGGCGAAACGATATGACGACAATGATCAGCAGCACGCCGACCAGCGCGGCAAGCGGGCCGGCATATTGAAAGGCCAGCGAGCCGGCAATCCCGGCGAGCGCGAGGTGGCGCAGGATCTCTTCGGTCGCGTATGACGACGACGACATCGCGTCCGACGAAAAGACTGCCAGGGCGGTCTTCTTATTTAGTCGTTCATGCGCTTGCCGCGAAGTTTCCAGCGGCGAGCCGATGACGAGCTGCTTAAATTCGTTGAGCATAATCGAGTAAACGAGGTATTTGGAGCGCGGTTTCCTTCAATTGCTGTGCCTCGGTGCAGCGTAATACCCGCGCGAAAACGGCCGCCTCGACCTGGTCGACGACGGCCGCAGGGAATCATAGCACGCGCCTGACGGCTGTCAATGGGGTGTTCGTGTGTTTGGAGCGCTCCAAAGCATGGTACAATTGCTGCTCGGAGGCCGGACGATGCGAAACACGGGCACGAGGCAAGGGGCAAGGGGCAATAGGTTTCTCGATTGCCTACTTTTGCGTGTCCCGCGCCTCTCGCTCCGCGCCTCTCGCCCCTCGCCCCTCGCCTCTTGTCTTCGTGGCTGGTGCGCCGCGACTGACCGTATGGCGGCCCCGGCTGCCACTTTCTGACTTTCTCCATTACTCTTTGCGTCACCCATCCCAGTGAACATAATGGCGATCCGCCCCGTTGCCGGCGGGTACGCCACGGTGGCCTCATCTCGATCCGGCCGGCCGGTCATCGTAGGGTCTCCGGCGTGTTCCAACGGGTGGCGATCCAGCCTGTCGGATGCGGACACGCCACCGGCGCATGGAGGTCGGCACGCATAGGTAGGCTGGCACGGCGCCTCCGGCGTGTCCCTACATATATGCCTTTGCGTCTTTGCGCCTTTGCGTCAAACTTGCTTTGCGTCGATACTATGCTGAGAGGAACATCGTATGAGCGATAGAATTCTTGTGGCCGTGGCATGGCCGTACGCCAACGGCCCGCGCCATGTCGGGCACGTCGCCGGCTTCGGCGTGCCGAGCGATATTTTTGCCCGCTATCATCGCCTCGCCGGCAACCGGGTGCTGATGGTTTCGGGCACCGACGACCACGGCACGCCGATCATGGTACAGGCCGACCGCGAAGGCCTTACGGCTGAGCAACTGGCCGACCGCTACAATCCGATCATCGCCGAGGACCTGCTGAACCTCGGGTTATCCTACGATCTGTTCACGCGCACCAAGACAAGCAATCACTACCGCGTGACGCAAGATTTGTTCACTCAGATGATCGCGACCGGAGCGGTGTACAAGGCTACGATGACCGGCACGTTTTCGTCGCTGACGGGCAAGGCGTTGCCGGATCGTTATGTGGAAGGCACCTGCCCGATCTGCGGCTATGGCGAGGCACGCGGCGATCAGTGCGATAATTGCGGTAATCAGCTCGATCCGGCCGATCTGATCGATCCGCGCTCCAAAATCGACGGCTCGCCGCCCGTGTTCCGGCCGACCGAGCATTTCTTTCTCGATCTGCCCAGGTTCCGGGATCGGCTGGCCCAATGGATCGAGAGCCAGACCCACTGGCGTCAGAACGTACGTGCATTCAGCCTGAACCTGCTGAAGGACGTTCCGCCGCGTCCGATCACGCGCGATCTGGATTGGGGCGTGCCGATCCCTCTGCCGGGCTTCGACGACAAGCGGATCTACGTCTGGTTCGACGCCGTGATCGGCTACCTTTCGGCAAGCATCGAGTGGGCTACTATCCGTGGCACGCCCGACGCCTGGCAGGATTGGTGGCTCGACCCGGACGCGCGTGGCTATTATTTCATGGGCAAGGACAACATCGTTTTTCACTCCGAGATCTGGCCGGCGATGCTGATGGCCTACGAGAACGGCCCGCTGACCGGCGGCGAAACGACGCTCGACCTGCCGCATGACGTGGTGTCGTCGGAGTTTCTAACCATGGAGGGCCGCAAATTCTCGTCGTCGCGCGGCGTGGTGATCTATGTGCGCGATGTGCTGTCGCGCTACGATGCCGACGCGCTGCGCTACTATCTTACCGCGGCCGGCCCCGAAACCCAGGACACCGATTTTACCTGGGCCGACTTCGTGCGCCGCAACAACGACGAGCTCGTGGCCACCTGGGGCAACCTGGTGAACCGGGTGATCAAGAACGCCTGGAGCAACTTCGATCTGGTGCCGCGGCCGGGCGAGTACACCGACGCCGACCGCAAGCTGTTGTCGGCGGTCGAGGCCGGCTTCGATAGCGTCGGCAAATTGCTTGAAGCTGCGCGCTTTCGGGCGGCGCTGCAAGAGGCGATGAGCCTGGCGGCACAGGCCAACGCGTATATCTCCGAGCAAGAGCCGTGGAAGGTGATCAAGCTGGACCGCGAGCGGGCCGCGACGATCCTGTACGTCGGCCTGCGGGTGGTGGACAACCTGAAGATCATGCTGTGCCCGTTTCTGCCGTTTTCTTCGCAGCGCTTGCATGAAATGCTGGGTTATGACGGCTATATCGCGGGCCGATTGGAGCTGCGTACCGTGTCCGAAGACGACGGCTCGACGCACCAGGTGCTGACCTGCGAGCCAGAATCCTGGATCGGTCGCTGGGAGCCGAGCCAGCTTCCGGTTGGACAGGAGATCCGCGATCCTGCGCCGCTGTTCCGCAAGCTTGATCCCAAGGTAGTGGACGAGGAGTTGGCGCGGCTTGGCGGGTAACGAGAACAGAGAACAAAGAACACAGAACAAAGGGATACATCATCTGTTCTGTATTCTTTAGTTCTCTGTTCTATACTCTAGGAGCAACACGATGCGCATCATCCTGGACGCCATCGGCGGCGACCACGCCCCCGAGCAAATAGTTGCCGGCGCGGTCGAGGCGGCACGCGAGCTGAACGTCGAGATCGTGCTGGTGGGGCCGGAGGCGCCGATACGCGCTGAGTTGGCCAAGCATGCGACCGGCGGCCTCAGCTTGCCGGTAGTGGACGCGCCGGAAATGATCGAGATGGACGAGCATCCGGTGCAGGCGGTACGGCGCAAAAAGAATTCGTCGGTCGCCGTCGGCCTGCGCATGGTGCGCGACGGCGAGGCCGACGCCTTTGTGTCGGCCGGACACAGCGGCGCCACCTTAGCCGGTGCGGTTTTTATACTCGGCCGCGCGCCGGGCATCGAGCGGCCGTGCCTGGCTTCGATCTTCCCAACCGTCGACGGCACGATGGTGGTGGCCGACATGGGCGCGACGACCAACTCGAAGCCGGAATACCTGCTGCAGTTCGCCCGCATGACCAGCCTGTACGCACAGCTTGTCCTCGGCATCGCCCGGCCGCGAGTGGCGCTGCTGGCTAACGGCGAGGAAGCGACCAAGGGCGATAAGCTGGTGCAGGATGCCCACGCGCTGCTGCGTGGCAGCGAGCTCAATTTCGTGGGCAATGCCGAGCCCAAGGATGCGCTGGTCGGCGGGATCGCCGATGTGTTGGTCGCGGATGGGTTCGTCGGCAATTTGTTCATCAAAACGGGCGAGGCAGTCGCCAAGTTTGCGATCGAGAAGCTGCGCCGCGGGCTGCGCGGTCGCGACGTCGCGCTGCGCGTGGCCGCCGGGCTGGTACCTGCGGCGCTGCTGGTCGCGTTCAGCAAAGATCGCCCAACGACGCTGCTGGCGGCGCTCATCGGCGCTCCTGCGCTGCTTGGCGCGGTACTAACGCCTACTCTGCGCAGCATGGCCAGGGCCGTGGACTACCGCGCGTATGGCGGCGCTCCGCTGCTGGGTGTAGGCGGCGTGGCGATCGTCGCGCACGGCAAATCCGACGCCGCGGCGATCGCCTCGGCACTGCGGCGCGCCAAAGAGTCGGTCGATCGTGGCCTTGTTGAAGCCATCAGCAGTGCCGTCAGCGCGAGTGCAAACGGGAAAGTTTAACCGTCCGCGAAGCAGGTACCCGGCCTTCGCGGATCGCTTCTACTGCGCGCGAAGGGAAACATCGCCCGCCGCGATCGAGTGCAGCGTGCCGCCGTCGTCGCGCACAAGCAGGCAGCCGTCGGGCGCAACATCCTCTGCCAGGCCGTCGATCTGCCCGTTCGGGGTCGCGGCGCGGACCAGGCGTCCAAGGGTGTTAAGGCGGTCACGCCACGAACGGTACAGCTCGTCGCGTGCGCCGCTTCTGAGCATGCGGTAGCGCGTGTCGAGACGCCGCAGCAGCGCCGCGAGCAGCGCGCGGCGTGGCAGCGCGGCGCCGTGCTCGAGCTGCAGACTGGTAGCGCTGGTAGATAGCTCGGGGATGCCACGCGGATCCCAGTTGATGTTCACGCCGCAGCCGAGCACCGCCCATGCCACCTGGCTCTCGCTCAGCTCCGTCTCGAGCAGAATACCGCCCAGCTTGCGCCCGTCGACGTGCAGGTCGTTCGGCCATTTGAGCTCGACGGCGACGCCGCTTTCAGCCTGCAGCGCCTCCGCGGCGGACACCGCGGCCAGCATCGTCAGTAGAAAAGTATCCGCCGCGGGCAGCCAGCCTGGACGTAACAGCACCGACAGCAGCAGGCTGCTACCCGGCGGGGCGGTCCAGCTTCGGCCCCGGCGGCCACGGCCGGCAATTTGCTCGTCGGCGACCAGCACCAGCCCCTCGGCGGCACCCGCCCGCGCGGCTGCCTTCAGCAAATCGTTGGTTGAACCTGTCGATTTGAGAAACCGCAGCTCGGCTCCGACAAGCTCGGTTTGGAGCTCATGAGGCGCAAAGTAGGCCCACCCGGTTTCAGACATGCTTTAGCTCATACTCCGTCAACTGCGGCCTGACAGGTACATTTCGCATAGCTTGCTTTTCACCGTCAAGCACGCCCCCGCCGATTGGAATCCTTGAGCACATAGCCGCTGCGCGCGTTTTATGCCGCGCTACTGGTGGTGTCCACGCTCGGCTTCGGCGACTTCCAGCCGCGGACCACCGGCGGCATCGCCCTGACGATCACGCTGATCCTGCTCGGCGTCGTCACGCTGCGGGCTATGCTATGGCGCGAGCTTCCCGGCGACCGCAAGCGCTTGCAGCACCGTGGCCGCGGGCTCCTCGCCTTCTTCGGCGCCGAACGAACCATCGGGCTGCTGTGCTGCTTGCAGCTGGGCCCACGCTCGCGCGACGACCGGCGTGCCGAGGCCGTAGCCGGCGTCCAGCAGCGAGCGCAGCATCCACGCCAGCATCGCGCCGGTCCAGTCCGCTCGCAGCAGCTGGCCAAGGCCGCCCACAAGACGGCGCGTGGCACGGGTTTCGTTGCCCAGCGTCGACACGAACGCCGGCAGCGCGATCCACGAGCTATGCGCCCGGAATCCGGCCAGCAGACCATCACGGCCCTGCTGGCTCTGCAGCCAAGCCACGGCGAGCTCGACGGCAAGCTCGTCTTCGTCGAACACAGCCAGCGTCGATGCACACAGCGCGGTGTTGTAAACGTCGGCCGCCGTCGACTCGGGGTCCATCCAGGGTGGCGGATCATATGCCTGTAGCTCGGGCCGCTCGCGCCAGATGCCGCGATTGCTTTGTCGCTCGGCCAGAAAGCGTAGCGCCCGGCGCGCTTCGACGCCGCGATCGAGCCCCAGTTCGCGCAGCCAGGCGAGCGCGTACGCTGTCGGTGACAGCGCGCTCGGCAGGCCCGCATTCATAAACAGCGCGACGCCGCCATCCTCGTTTTGCAGCGCCTGCAGCTCGGACGGCGTCGATTGCGGCCGTACGCCGTCGAGCAGCGCCCGCAAACGCAGCCGGTCGACCGGCGTGCCGTTGGCTTCGACGAAGGTGCGCGCGCTTACGGGATCGATCACCGGATGTACCTCACTACGAGAACATAGAACACAGAACAAAGTGATGACGTCGCGACGTCATCACTTTGTTCTGTGTTCTATGTTCTGTGTTTTTGTTGTCCCGAGCTCCGTGCGGATCACAAGGCCGTCCCCGATCGTGAGCTGGATGCGCCCGTGAAGCTTTTCGTGCAGCAGCTGTGCCTCGCCGATGCGGCGCGCGTTCCAGGATAACACATCCTCGCCCTGGCCCTCCGCGAACAGCAGCGCGGCAGGAATTGTCGCGCGGGCAAAGGCGCCGTCGGTGCGGCGCAGCCATGGCCAGACCAGCAGCGACACCGGCCTGGAGGGCAACACGTCGAGCTGGCGTTCAAGCGTATCGTCGGCCGACTGCAGAAACCAGGCCGTCGTCTGGCCGCAGCGCAGCAGCAGCGCAGCCCGTTGGTTGCCGGCGGCGGGCAAATCCAGTACGCAGGCGCCGGCCGTGTGTAAATCGCCGGGTTGCATTGGGCGTAACACAGCATTGCGCTCGGCGACCAGCCGCAGCCAGGCTTCCAGGTCGGCCGACACCTCGGCGTCTCCCGGATACAGCGCCGCGCCGATCTCGTAGCGCCGCAGCGCTGCGAGCTGCCCCGGCAGTGTGGTGCTGTCGGCGCGCGTCAGCACCACGACATCGATCCGGCGCTGGCCGAACGGCAGCTCACGGCCAAGCCAGCTCGCCACGGCCGCGGCATCCGAGCCCCCGTCGACCAGCACGCTGGTTCCGTCCGGCGCCAGCACGAGCGCGCCGTCGCCGGCAAGCGCGGGCCAGACAATGCGCAGCTCGGTTTTTTGGCCGCCCAGCAACAAGCCGGTGAATACCGCGCCGAGCATCGCGCCGGCGGCGAGCAACAAACGCAGCGATGGCGGGCGCATGTCGGCAGACTACGCGCGCAGCGCGATCGCCTCGATCTCGACGCGCACATCACGCGGCAGCCGCGCCACCTGCACCGTCGAGCGCGCGGGTGGCTCGGACGGGAAATACTCGCCGTACACCGCGTTGACGGTTGCGAAATCGTTCATATCAGCCAGGAAAATCGTTGTCTTTACCACCTGTTCCGGCGACGAGCCGCCGGCATGCAATACCGCGACCAGATTGTCGAGCACGCGCCGCGTCTGGGCTCCGACGTCGCCCTCGATAATTTGCCCGCTGCTCGGATCGAGCGGGATCTGGCCGGAGCAGAACAGAAGCTCACCCGCGGCGATCGCCTGCGAATACGGACCGATCGCGCCCGGCGCGCCGGCGGTGCTGACGACGCTACGTGTAGTTGTCATAATGTTCATCCTCCAGTTCCTCGATCGCTGAAACAAGGTGGACGATGCGTGCCGCCCCGTGCGCAGGCAATTCTATGGCGACGACATCGATGCGCCACGGCCCGGACCAGGCCTGGCCGTCCAATTCAACGCGCTCGAGGTACGCGCGTGCCAGCAGTGCAAGCCGCCGCTGCTTGGCGAGCGTGATCAACTCGGCGGCGCTGCCGGCCAGCGTCGTGCGTCGAGTACGCACCTCCACAAACACCAGCGTTGCACGGTCGCGAGCTACGAGATCCAGTTCGCCGCGCGCACAGCGCCAGTTCGCGGCGATGATAGCATAGCCCTTACGGCACAAGTGGGCAGCGGCCATCTCTTCGCCGCGCCGGCCGAGCAGGCGACGTGGCAATTCAGGTTTGCGCATCGGCACGCCAGAAGAATCGTGCATGAAAACGTCGCAGCTCGCGCAGCAGCGGACGCCCAAGCAGCACAATCAGCAGCGACGTCGAGACCGCGCGCAGCGCATCCCAGGCCAACGAGCCCGAGAGCACGTAGAAGGCCCAATAGCGGCTGGCGGTCTCGCCCGGCGAAAGGCCCGGCTGCCAGCCCAGACCGCTCTGGCCTACGCCGAACGGCCAGGCGTACAGATTCATCAAGGCGCCGAACAGCATGCAGGCGGCATAGGCATAGGCGGCCAGCACAAGCACCTCGATCCAGCTATTGGGCCGCGGGCGTAGCCAGCGCAGCGCCGCGGCGCCCATGCCGAGCCAGCCCATCGCCAGCATCTGAAACGGCAGCCACGGCCC
Organism: uncultured bacterium; assembly: GCA_963827625.1. GTDB lineage: Bacteria > Chloroflexota > Chloroflexia > Chloroflexales > Kallotenuaceae > CAWHBS01. The sequence continues at coordinate 425,355 of CAWHBS010000001.1, forward strand.
AATTCCGACTGTCAGCAGCGCGGAAACGAACAGGGAAAGCGCCCCGAGCAAAAAACCGAAGCGCGCGCCGTACGCATAGCCGAGCAGCACCGGCAAAAAGAAAAAGGTCGGGCTGTCGCCGAGACCACTCGGCAAGCGCAGCACAGCGTTGAGCGCCGTCAAAACGCCGAGCGCAGCTACGAGCTTGGCGTTCATCTGTCTGCTGCTGAGCTCTGCCAGCAGCAGCAATAACAACAGCGGCATCAGCAGCGCGAAGATAACCGGAGCATCCGCGGCGCGTGCGGACGTCGAAGCCGGGGCCGGCAGCGCGCTGAGAAAGAACGGATACCCGAACGCGAGCACGCCAAGCGCCGAGATCAGTGCTGTCAGCACTACACCCGGTACTGCAGCGAACCGTTGCGTTACGCCTTGCATAGAATTCCTTGCATATTCCGTCCCCATTGTAGCGCAACGAAAATGCACCCTGGGTACTATCGTGGGCCGCCGTTCGGGGGATATGCAAGCAGGACCTACAACAAAGCGGCGTACCGATCGTTCGGTACGCCGCCATTGTGGGGGAGCTACCGGCCGGCCGGCAGCCAGCGAACGGCGTCAAACCAGACCGCAGCGCCGGGTGTGCCTCCACTGTTGCGAAGCTGCACATAGCCGCCCTGAGCATCGAATGGAAACGTTCCCAGTGATACCCATTGTCCGGCTGAGCTAACCTGGTCGACGGCTACTGTCGTGGCCGGTCCGGCCGCCTGGACGATATACTCGGCGCCGGATGTAGCGTCGCTGGCCGCACAGCCCGGCACGAACACCTGTACTTCATAGCTTCCGCCGGCGAGTTCCGGTCGCCAAACAGCCTGATGGCTCGCCTCAACTGTACCGCTTGCCGCCGCCCAACGCGCCTGCCCGCCGAACGTACAATCGCGCAGCTCGAGCGCCCAGTTTGAACCCTCGGCGACAAATCCCGGATTGACGTCGTCGACAGTCACCGGTTGCTCCAGCACAGGTTCGGGAGCCGGCTCGGGAGTCGGCTCGGGAGTTGGCTCGGGAGTCGGCTCGGGAGTCGCTTCGGGCGGCGCCCCCGACGGTCGTACCGACGGCCGCGGGTTCAACGGTTCGGGGTTGGGGCCGGGATCTTTGCCCATCCACAAAAACGTAACATCAACTGTGGCCTGCGCGCCATCGAGGCCGAGCGCCCAGTACGCGCCGTCGCCGACGTCTACGGCAGTGGGATACCGTACATAGCCGAGCTCGGCGCGCCCGTTGTTATGTTTCTCATAGTAGGCGGCGTGGTCCTGCGGCCAGCCCACCGGCAGATCGCCGTAACGCTCGCGCTTTGGGTTCCAATAGTTATCGTGATGGTTCCATGGGCCGACGTCCATAACCGGGGCTACGACGCTGCGACCGTTGGCCGAGAGGCGCACCTGGTATTCTTTGCCGTTGCGCGACGACAACGAACGAAACGACGGCAGCGAAACAAAGACATCGCTCTTGGTAATGATATGCCCGTTAGCGGTGCGTCCGCCGACCATGCCCATACGTGTCACGCGCAGGCGGTAGGTCGGCGCGAATCGGGCGGCTGTTTCCACGCCGGCGGTTAATGCCTGCCCGGCGAACGCTACATCCGAAATTGCCGGAGTGTCGTCGGTGTTGCTCAGTAGTGCAACGCGGTACTGCACCTCGACCATCGCCCGGTCCCAGGCGACCTCGGCGCCGTCCGAAACCCCGATCTGCCACTCGCTCCATACGCCGTCGGCGTCGCGAGCACGCAGATCCAACCGCGTGTCGGTGCCGGGTGGTGTCGAGCGCGAATAGCTAACGGTGATATGATTGAACGGGAAAAACGTAGCTGGAGTAGAATCGTACAGCCCAAAGCGACTATATGCGCCGTAGCTAGGGGGCGCCGGCGCTGCGTCTGCCGCGAGGCGGATGTCTCCGCCGGCGAGGGTAACAGACTCGAGAACGGGCGCTGGCGCTGCGTAAGATGCGCGCGCCGGCAACACCAGGGCCGCGCTGAACCAGGCTACAGCCAGCAGCATCGCGACGAGGCGGCTGCGAGTTGCCCGCATGCATGGCATAGCGTTCCTCCTGACTCATGGCAAGCGGAAACCGACTCAGGGCGGCTTCCCGGCGTCACTCTACCATAATTTGATTTGTTTGTCAGTAAGCTCAGCTTGCTATCAGCTATCTATCATGGACAAAACAAGCACTTTACCCATGGTGTACAGTTTGGCATACCTCATGCTGTTCAGTCGTTGAATACGAGCCAGGAGGCATCTTGATGACCGAAAGCCAATATGAAATCGGCGGCGTCCGGTTAGAGCGTGGCGAATTGTTCGCCCTGGGAGCGGCAGCCGGTGCGCTGGTTACCGCGGCAATCAGCGAAATCCTGGAGCGCCGGCGCCGGCCCGCGACACCCTGGGAGCGCGCGAAAGCGGCCGGCGTCGACGCCCTGGACGCCGTGGGTGAATCAGCGCGCGCCGGTTCGGGGCGCGCCAAAGATTACGCTCAGCAGGCGAGCGAGTATGTGCAGGAGTTGATCGACGCGGCGCCGGGTTCGACCAAAAAATCGCGCCGCGCTATGGCCAAGCGCAGGCGAAAAGCCGGTAAGCAAGCGGCGCGGCAAGCTGAACTGATCAAGGAAGCTGCCGCCGGCGTGCTCGGCGCGGTAGCAGCGACGGAGCTGGCCGACAAGGTACGCGATCTGGCCGGTGAGGCACAATCCAGGGGCGTAACGCTCAAGGATCAGCTGCTTGAAAACTACGAGTCGCTGCGCGAATCGGCCGCCGACGCCAGGCTCGGTACGCGCACGCATCAAGCCGGTGAAACCACAGCCGACACGATCAGGGCAGCGGCGCATACCGCCGCCGATACGCTGCGCGAGTATTCCGAGACAGCGCGTGAGCGGCTGGTGGAGGCCGAGTTGCCCGATCGCGCGCGCCAATACGGCGCCACAATGGCCGATCTGATCAAGGAGTACGTCGAGGTCGCCAGCGAACGGCTGCGTGAAGCGCAACCTTCCCGATCGGGCGCGCGAATATGGCACCACCGTTTTGGACGCGGTCGAGACAGCGCGTGAGCGGCTGGCGGAGGCCGAGTTGCCCGATCGCGCCAAGACTGCCGCCACGGCTGCCGGCGCAACGATCGCGGCGTATGGTGTGCAAGCAGCGGATGTCACACGCCGCACCGCGCGCGAAAGCACCACCAAGCTCGGCGAAAGCGCCACCCAGCTGGCGCAAGCGACGAGCGAACAAGCCGCCGTGGTGCGCCAGGGCGTGCAGACGGGCGTCAGGCGTACGCGGCGCCGCACCCGCTGGGGCTTACGCGCTCTGCTCGTCGGCGTGGCCGTCGGCATTCTGGTGGCGCCGCAAAGTGGCGGCAAGACACGTGAGGCCCTTGGCTCGTTTGTTCAGAACTTCCTGGATGTCCTGATGCCTGACGAGCAGGCGTAGGGGATAGGAGTTAGGGGTTAGGGCATACGCAGCGGATGCTGCGACGATGGATCATGCGCAGAAGCTCATTCATACGTTTACGCATGAAAGATCACTCCTGCTATGTCATCATTCTCCTAACCCCTAACCCCTAATCCTTCTCCGCCGCCGCGTGCGCGGCCGTCCGAGCAGCCCGACAAATACCGCCGCCAGCAGTGCGCCAACGACGGGGCCGATCACCGACACGCTTACCATGGAGCCGCCCAGCGGCACGGTCAGGAGCTCATCGGGAACCAGATAGCTTCGCTGCACGTACCAGCCGGCGACAGCGCCCAGGCAGGCGGCGACAAAGGTCACCAGGCACCCGGAAAAGGTAAAATCCGAAAACGCGCGGCCGACCAGCGCGGCGATTGCCGCGATGACCAAAATAACCCCTAGCGTTGCAATATCCATAACGTTGATCGTAAATTATACGCTGCCCAGGCAGTTGTATGCACGAAAAAGTGTTCAGAGTTTACTCAGGTTTTGTGAATAACTGGGCTAAATTTGTGGATAAACGGATCACATTGTTGACAACTGGCCGCGGAACATCCAAGCGACAAATATTGCTACAATGATTTGCTGACCCTGTAAAGCAACGCCGGCGCTCTGAAGCCGTCGCACTCCGGCAGCATTGCCAGACGTGCCCAGGCGCCCGAACGAAGAAGTTCTGATGAGCCGCCAGCTACAAGAGATCGTCGAGCAGCCCGCAGTTTTGCACGCGGTGCTGGAACAATATACCCGCCGGACGCCGATTCTGGCTTCGATCGCCCGTGAGTGGGCGCTGCGCTCGGTGCGCTCGCATGTTGTGATAACCGGGATGGGCAGCTCGTACAGCGCCAGCTATCCCTGCGCGACCTATCTCAACAATCGTGGTATCCCGACCTTCCTGGTAGATACCTCCGAGCTGGTGCATTACCAGATGCCGCTGGCGCTCAAAGCCGGGCTGTTGATCGTTGTTTCACAATCGGGTGAGAGCGCCGAGATGCGGCGGCTGCTTGCCGCGCTGCCGGCCGATGTTCCGGTGATCGGCATCACCAACTCGCGCCAAAACCGCCTGGCCGAACGTGCCCAATGGGTGCTCGAGCTGCTCGCGGGCGACGAGCGTACCGTGCCCAGCAAAACGCACACGGCCACCCAGCTCACGCTGCTGCTGCTGGCGACGTACCTCGCCGGCGATAACCGTGCCGTTGTAATGGCCGACGCTTTGCGCACGATCGGCGCAATCGAGCGGCTGCTCTCGCGGTGGCAAGCGCCGGTTGAAGCGGCGATTAATTACCTCGACGGCGCATCCAGGCTTACCATCATCGCGCGTGGTTATGCGCTGGGCGCGGCGATGGCGGGAGCGTTGGTGTTCGAAGAAGTGTCGCGCCTGCAGGCACACGCGGTCAGCGGCGGCCAGTTCCGGCATTCCAGCCTGGAAACGGTTCGCTCCGATTTCTACGCCTGTATGCTGATCGGCGAAGACGGTACACGCAATTTGATGCTGGACCTGGCCTCGGAGCTGGCGGGTTACGGAGGGAAACTGACGTTGATCGGCCACGATCTTCCCCGCGATAGCGGCCACGCCGTGATCGAAATGCCGGGCGTGGGCGCGCCGTTTATGCCCCTGGCGCACATTGTGCCCCTGCAGCTGCTGGCCTATTCGTTCGCGCAACGTCGTGGCATCGAGCCCGGTCGCTTCGAGCGGCTGTCCAAAGTTGTCGAAACCGAATAGCACCCGTGCTATGCTATTATGCGCGCCCGAATGTGTTCGTTGTATGACGGAGAGTCAGGGTCATGAACGGTTCAGCAACGCCGCTGCGTGTCGGGGTAGTAGGCCTCGGCTTTGCCGGCGAAACACACGCCAAGTCGTTTCAAAAGATCCCCGGCGTCGAGGTCGTGGCGATGGCCGGCCTCGAAGACGAGCGGTTGAAAACTCTGACCGCTTCCCTGGGGATACCGAACGCGTTTCGTCGCTGGGAAGAGCTGGTCGCGTTCGACGAGCTCGATATCGTCAGCGTTTGCACGCCCAACTTTCTGCATGCCCCGATCGCCGTCGCCGCGCTCGAAGGTGGCCGGCATGTGCTGTGCGAAAAGCCGCTTGCGCGCACCGGCGCCGAGGCCCAGACCATGGTCGACGCGGCGGTCAAGGCCGGGCGCGTCTTGATGACGGCGTTCAATCACCGCCAGCGTGGCGATGTGCAGATGCTCAAGCGCTACATCGACGCCGGAAGCCTCGGGCGGATCTATCATGCCAAGGCCAGTTGGATGCGGCGGCGCGGTATTCCCGGCATGGGCAGCTGGTTTACCAGCAAAGACATGGCCGGCGGCGGCCCGTTGATCGACCTGGGAGTGCATGTGCTCGACATGGCGCTATTTCTGCTGGATGAGCCCGACGTGCTTTCGGTGAGCGCGGCTACCTATGCCGAGCTCGGTCCGCAGGGTCGCGGCGGTCGCGTCGACGACAACAAAATGCAGGTCAGCGCGGCGTACGAGGTCGAAGATATGGCCAGCGCGTTTATCCGGCTGCATGGCGGCGGCACGTTGCTGCTGGAGGCCAGCTGGGCCACGCACAGCAGCGCCGGTGACGATTACGGCATCACGTTATACGGCTCCGACGGCGGCGCCGAGATCAAGGTCTTGAACTATGGCTGGCAAGATACGCTGCGCATCTTTACCGATATCGTCGACGCCCCGGCCGAGGTGCGGCCGCTGGTGACGCGCGGTGAAGGCCACCAGGCGGTGGTGCGCCAGTTTATCGAGGTGGTGCGCAGGGGAGATTGGTCGGGCTTTGTCGGGCACGAAGGGCTGCTGCGCACGCGGGTGATCGACGCGTGCTATGCATCGGCCAAGGAGCAGCGCGAGGTTGTCCTTTAAGGAGAAAATTATGCAAGATCCGCGTGTCACCGTTTGGAACGAGTACCGCCACGAGCGCAGCCACGACAAGGTGGCGGCGATCTATCCCGAAGGCATCCACCAGGCGATCGCGGCGCCGCTGAGCGAGGCCGGGCTCGAGGTGCGCACGGCGACGCTGGACGAGCCGGAGCACGGCCTGACTGACGAAGTGCTGCAAAATACCGACGTACTGGTATGGTGGGGCCATATGGCGCACGGCGAGGTTGCCGATGAGATCGTCGACCGGGTCCAGGCACGCGTGCTGGACGGCATGGGCCTGGTGGTGCTGCATTCGGGCCATTTCAGCAAGATCTTCAGGCGCCTGATGGGCACGACCTGCAACCTCAAGTGGCGCGAAAGCGACGACCATGAGCGGATCTGGGTCGTCGCGCCGGGCCATCCGATCGCCGAGGGTGTCGGCGAGTACATCGATATCGACAGCGAAGAAATGTACGGCGAGCACTTCGATATTCCGCCACCCGAAACGCTGGTGTTTGTAAGCTGGTTCTCGGGCGGCGAGGTTTTCCGTAGCGGCTGCTGTTACACACGCGGTGCGGGCAGAATCTTTTACTTCAGGCCGGGCCACGAAACGCTGCCCACGTATTACCACGCCGGCGTGCAGCGCGTGATCCTTAACGGCGTGCGCTGGGCGGCCCCGACGCCCGGCGCCAAGCGCATCTTCGGCAATCGTCCGTCGCTCGAGGTTACAAAGTGAAGATGCCGCTTGATGGCTTTTTGTGTTCGCAGTACGAGGTGCCCGTTTTGAGGTGACGGGGTGACAAGGTGACAGGTGACCGGGTTAGGGGGTGATGAACAAGCGCATGACCTGTGCGTTCCAACCATGCTCGGCCTATGCATGACCGGGTGACCAGGTGATCGTTTCCCATGCGAACTCTCCATTTGAATGGTTGTACAACACGATCTTGAAATGCAACAAAACATCAGGGCTCGATTCACCCCGTCACCCCGTCACCTTGTCACCTTGTCGGTTGCGGAGCGCTATTCCCGAACCTTGTATGCGCGCATCGTTTCCGGCCACAGCAGCCACACTAGCCCTAGTACCGGCTGGAACAGCGGGAAAAAGCCGTAGTCGGCGCCGAAGTTGCGCCATACAGTTCGCCCGATCACTTCCGGGTACAGCAAGCTAAGGGCGCCGACCAGCAGCACCATGAGTGTTTCAAAGCCGAGCGATGTGATCGATAGATACCAGGTCCAGCGCCGGCGATACAAGAAGCCGATCGTCGCAACCAGATAGCACATGGCGGCGACGGCACTGAGTGTTGGGGCCAGGTAATTCGTAATATCGTTTCGGAATGCGAGCTGATAGGTCGCGCGCACGCCGGTCGACAACGCCAGCACGGGATACGACACGCCAAGCACGTAGCCGATCGTGCTGAGCAGGTCGCGCTTGACGTCGGTGGATCGAGTGACGCTCGGCGACGTTTGATTTGGACGATTCATGCCCGGGCTCCGGAGCTTGTTGGGCGCAATTCAGGATCTGCTGAGCGGTATTGTAGCAACTGCGCAACTCCGCGGCAGCGGGGCAAGTCAAAAAGGCCGTCAAAACACAGGTCGCGGCGGGGTATGCCCCGCCGCGACCTTGGCTTCAACAGCTACAAGAATTGCTCTAGAACGGCAGATCTTCGTCGTCTTCGATCGGCGCGCTTGGGCGGCGCGGCGCGGCAGCAACCGGGCCGCCGTTTGAGCGAGACGCCGGCGGGCGCGCCGCCGGGGCACCCTGGTTGCTCGGGGCACGCTCAGGTGCGGGTGCAGGTGCGGGTGCGCGCCGCGGCGTCTGCGAGCGCGGCTGCTCGGGCTCGTCGACGAAGTCGTTGTCGGCGTAACCGCCGCCGCCGCCTTCCATGTCGCTCTTGCGGTCAAGCATGATCATATCGCTGGCAATGACTTCGGTCTTATAGCGCTTCTGGCCGCTTTCCTGATCGTCCCACGAGCGCGTCTGCAGGCGGCCTTCGATATACACGCGCGAGCCTTTGCGCAGGTAGTCGCCGCAGATCTCGGCCAACTTGTTCCAGGCTACAACGTTGAACCATTCGGTATCCGTGTTGTCCTGGCCGTCGGCGGTGCGCCAGCGGCGGTTGGAAGCGACGGTGAATTGCGTAACAACATTGCCCTGCGGCGTGTGGCGAACTTCGGGGTCTTTGCCGAGGCGTCCCGTCAACTGTACTTTGTTCAGATCTTTCGACATGTCCGGTGCTCCTTGTGTGTACTCCGATCAATGTACGTACTCATTCAACCGGTCCGGCTGCCTCCAACGCAGACCTCGAGCAATGCCGCGGCGGCCGCGCCTCCCGACGCGGCAAACAAGTGCTGATGATAAGGGAAAAAGATGGTGGAAGGAACTTCCTCCGGCTCATGGTACGTGCCTCGATCAAACATACGTTCTACTCTGGCGCTATCCTAGCATACCGGTCGATCGTCTGTCAAGAGGAGTGCTGCGTGCTGCGTGATAAATGTCCGCCAATTCATGACGCATCATTCAGCGTTTCGTTTGACGCTCTGCCCCAATCGCACGCACAATAGACCGGGACGAGGGTTTCCATTGCGCCCCGGTGTCCAGGCGTGGCAATTTCAATTGTCGGATGCGGACACGCCGCGGCGCAGACGGGGCAGCATACCTATGTTGGTTGGCGCGGCGCCTCTGGCGTGTCCAGACATGGCGATCGCTATCGTCGGATGCGGACATGCCACCGGCGCAGAGGCTTCGACATGATTTCGCGGATGGATACCGGCGCCTCCGGCGTGTCCCTACATATTTGCTTGGCCCAGAGGGCACCCCTTCCTTGCGCCTTTGCGTTTCTGTCCGGATTGTGTAGATGGACAACACGAAACACGAAACACGAAACTCGAGCCTGCCTCTCGACGGCGTGCGCGTGCTGGATTGCACGCGCGTGCTGGCGGGGCCGTACTGCACCATGCTGCTGGGCGACCTCGGCGCCGACGTGATCAAGCTCGAGATGCCCGGCCGCGGCGACGAGACGCGCGGTTGGGGACCGCCCTTTGTCGCCGGCGAAAGCCCGTATTTCTGGTCCGCCAATCGTAACAAGCGTAGCCTGACGCTGAACCTGGCGCATGATGAGGGACGCGCGCTGTTTCGCCGCCTGGTTGCTCGCTGCGACATACTTGTGGACAACTGGAAGGCCGGCACGCTCGAGCGTTGGGGGCTGGACGACCAGGCACTGTGGGCGATCAATCCGCGGCTGGTACACGCGGCTATCACCGCCTACGGCGTCGACGGTCCCCATGCGGCGCGGCCGGGCTACGATCTCCTTTTGCAGGCCGAAGCCGGCTGGATGAGCATCACCGGCGCGCCCGACGGGCCGCCAAGCAAGGCCGCCACGGCGCTGGTGGATGTGCTTACCGGGCTGTACACCGCCGTTGCCGCGCTGGCGGCGCTGCGCGAGGCCGAAGCGAGCGGCCGTGGGCGTCGCGTCGACTGCTCGCTGCTACGCTCGGCGGTGGCGGGGCTGATCAATGTCGCCGGTGCGTTCCTGGCCAGTGGCGCCGAGCCCGCGCGATGGGGTAACGCCCACGCGACGATCGTGCCGTATCAAGTGTTCGCAACGGCCGACCGTCCGATCGTGCTGGGTGTCGGCAACGACGAGCAATGGCGGCGCTGCTGCGCGGTGCTCGAGATGCCCGGTTGGGCCGGCGACGCCAGATTTGCTACCAACATCCTGCGCGTCAACAATCGCGACGTGCTCGTGCCGCTGCTGGCCGAACGGCTGCGCCGCCGTCCGGCAGCCGAGTGGCTGGCTGCGTTTGTTGCAGGCGGTATCCCGGCCGGACCGGTCAACACTGTGCCCGAGGTGTTCGCCGATCCGCAGGTGTTGCATGAGCGGCTGGTCGTCGAGGCCGAAAGATCTACGGCCTTGCCTGACCAGCCGGGGCGTCGCGGCTCCGGCGCGATCCCGCTGCTGGATGCGCCGTTTCGAATCGGGGATGCGCCCGATCTGGTACGCCTTGCGCCGCCGCTGCTCGGCCAGCACAGCGACGAAATTCTGAGCTGGCTCGGCGCGAGCGACGAGGAGATCGAGCGATGGCGCGCCGCGGGCGTCGTATGAAACAGCGCGCAGCGCTGCCAGCAGGCCTGAGCTACGAAGGGCTGGAGGCGCTGCTCGAGCGCCACGGCCTCGGCATGCTACGCTCGGCCCAACGCCTGGCAGGCGGCACCTCCAATACGATGCTGCGTCTCAACGACGAATTGGTGCTTCGTCTCAATACACGTGACCCCGACCACCCCAGGCTGCGCTGGGAAGCGCTGATTTTTCGACGGCTGCAGCGCGAAGCAGGAATGGCCGGGCCGGAAGTGCTGGCGCTGGACACCAGCCGCGATCTTGTTCCGTACGACGCTCTGTTTTTAAGCTGGGCAGACGGCGTGGCCGCCGATACGGTATGGCCTGCGCTGGCCGAAGACGAGCGCGAATCATTGACCGAGGAGCTCGGCCGGCGGATCGGCGCGATCCATTCTCTGCGCTGGCCTGCCTATGGCGAGCGCGGTCTTGGTGTCGAGGGCGCATTGTCGTCGCGCTGGACCGATGTAATGTTCCACAAAACCAGGCGCGCATACGGGCGCGCTGTCGCCCTGAATGTGTTTGCCCCACGCACGCTCGACAGCATCGTCACGACGCTCAACGACGGCGAAGCGGTGTTCGACGCAGCGTCGTCGCCCGCCCTGGTACACTCGGACCTGTGTCTGGCCAATATTGTGCTGCGCCAGGCCGAGGGAACCTGGATCGTCGCGGCGGTCGTGGATTGGGAGGAAGCGCTGCTGGCCGACGCGGCGTGGGAGTTTGCCGATCTCGGCAGCCGGCGGCACGGCGATCCTCCGTATCCGCTGCCCGGCGCGTTCTTATATGGCTACCGCGAGCGCCATCCCGTGGCCGGCGACCTGCAGGTACGGCGGCGGCTGTACCGCCTGTTGCATTTCTTCGAGCTCGCCGTGCGCTGGGCCGAGCAGCTCGGGCCGGCCGCCGAGCAGACGCTGCACAATGTCCGGACTATCGATCGGCTGTTGCTGGCGCGCTGAGCAGCATTTGCTGGTATACCTCATAGTACTGGCGCGCCAGCGCCGCGTAGGTGTAGCGTTCGAGCGCCCGTTCGCGGCCGCGCCGGGCCAGCTCGGCACGCTGCTCGGGATTTTCGATCAGCTGCAACACTTTTGCGATCAGGTCAGGCACGTCGCCCTCGTTGAAAATCAGGCCGGCGTCGCCGACAACGTGTGGGATTTCACCGCTACCGGAGCCTACCGGTACAACACCCGAAGCCATCGCTTCCACCAACACCCGGCCGAACTGTTCTTTCCAGCGTGCCGTGGTATGAGACGGCAGCACAAAGGCGTGCAGCTGGCGCATTTCGGCGGCGATATCGGCGGACGGTACGCGTGCTCGCTGCACCACGCGGTCCTGGATATCGAGCTCGGCGATGCGGGCCTCGATCTGCGGCACCAGATCACCATCGCCGATCAGCAACAACTGAACATGCGACGGCAACAGCGGCATGGCCTCGAGCAGATCCAGCACACCTTTGGAGTCGATCATGCGGCCGAAGTACCCCAGCCGGAACGGCTCAGCCGGCAGCGGCTCGTCGACGGGCCGGAACAGCTCTGGGTCGATGCCGAATTGCGGCAGGATATGGATCGGACCCTCGTAGCCATGGCGCTCGACGATATCGGCGGCTTCGTGGTTGGCGGCGATTGCCGCCGCGGCGTGACGCAGCGCATAGCGCTCGAACGTAGAAAACGGCGGCGGGTAGCGGCGCTCGATGTTGGCGTAGTTGTAAAAACAGCACTGCGCGCGGTACTGCACGCCGAGCTGCATCGCCTGAAACGTGGCGAAGTTGAACAACTCTTCGTCGATGTGAAAGATATCCGGCTGAACCAGCTCCACCAGACGCCGCAAGCCGGGATAAAAATGAAGATGAAAATGCCCGTTCAGCCACATCGGCAGTACCGCCAGACGGTAGCCCTCGGTATGGAGTCGCTCGAGCTCCACCGGCCCGACGCCGGGCTCGCTCCATGCCGGCGGCACGGCCACCGTCAGGTCCACGCCCGGCAGCGTGGCCAGTTCTTCTGCCTTGCGCTGATACGTGCCGACTACCAGCGCTTTGGATAGCATTAATATTTTCATTTAGAACGTGTCAAGTCTTGTAACCACACCGTTCGGTGAGAACATATTCTGGGGGACACCCCCAGACCCCCGGCCCGCCGGCGGCATTCATCATTCATCGTTCGGGATGGACACCCCCAGACCCCCGGCCTGCCGGCAGCAACCGCTCATACACCTCAGTTGTCTGGCGCGCCGTTTGTTGCCATGAAAAGAGCGCTGCACGGCGACGGCCACGCTCGCGCAGTTCGTCGCGCCAGGTGCGATCCAGGATCACCCGCGTCAGGGCCTGTGCCCAGGCTTCGATATCGTTAGGCGACAGAAGCACACCGCCGCCGGCCACGACCTCGCCGACACTGGTGGCCGAAGATGCCAGCACGGGCGCTGCGCACTGCATCGCCTCCAGCGGCCCCAGCCCGAAGCCTTCGTATTGCGATGGAAACATGAACGCTTCGCAGCCGCTCAGCAGCGCGGCTTTTTCCCCGTCACTCACTGGACCCAACAGCACAACATCCTCGGCCACGTGTTCTTCGAGCAGCACGCGGTGGATATCCGGAAACAGCAGGCTGTTTTCGGAAGGCAGGCGTCCGCCGATAGCCAGCACCACGCGGCGGTCGAAGCTCTGCCTGGCACGGGCAAACGCCCGGATAGCCGTCGCCACATTTTTGCGCGCGTCGAAACCGCCCATGTAGAAAATATACGGATCGGCCAGCCCAAAACGATCTTTCGCGGCGCGCACCGTCTCGGACGGTTGTGGGCGCATGGCATCGCTGGCCGCCAGATGCGTCACGGCGACGCGCTCAGGTGCCACCTGGAGATGGCGCGTTATGTCCTGGCGGGTATGCTCCGAGTCGGCGATAATCATGCCGGCGCGGCGGGCACCGGCGGCGGCCAGGCGCATATAGGCGCGCACCGCCCGGCTGCCGCGATATGGAGCGAGCAGCAAGGGGATCAGATCGTGTACCGTCACAACCACCGGTATGCGACTGCGCAGCGGCGATCCAAAGTAAGGAACATGCAGTAGATCGGCGCGCAGCTGCTGCGTTGCCTGCGGCAGCGCGACCTGCTCGAACCACACTTTGGCGAGGTTGCGGTTACGCTTATCGAAGGGCGTAGGCATCAGCACTGCCTGCAGGCCTGGCAGCGCGGGCGCTTCGGAGCAGCGGTAGCGCGGAATGACGAGCACAACGGAGTGCCTCGTTCCTTCGGCCGCGAACTGGGCGACCAGATTATGGAGGTACTGGCCGCTGCCGACATACGGCTCCGGCCAGAACATGCCGCTGATGGCGATACGCATCCTGGTTTTCAATTTTCCCAAGGACGCCGTATTCTAGCACAGTCAGGTGTGGACAAATGCAGGTGATATAATCGCACTTCGTGCGATAGGGATCAGGGGTCGGGGGTCAGGGGCCAGGCCGAAGCGGCCTGCTTCCTGACCCCCGACTCCCGACCCCTGATCCCTGGAGGATACATGCTCACCATCGAGCAGATCATGGAGATCATCCCGCACCGCCCGCCGTTTCTGCTGGTCGACCGCATTCTGGAGTTGGAGCACGGCGTTAGAGCGGTCGGGCTGAAGCAGGTGACGGTCACCGAGCCGTTTTTCGCAGGTCATTTTCCCGGCCGTCCGATCATGCCGGGCGTGCTGCAGATCGAGGCGCTGGCACAAGTCGGCGCGGTCGCGCTGCTGAGTGAGCCCGAATATCGCGGCAAGCTGGCGCTGTTTGCCGGCCTCGACGGCGTACGCTTTCGGCGGGTGGTCGTGCCCGGCGATACGCTTCGCCTCGAGGTGACTCTGGAGAAGCTGCGGCGCCGGATCGGCAAAGGCCGCGGCGTGGCGACGGTGGATGGAGCCGTCGCGGCCGAGGGCGAGTTTACGTTTGCTATTGCCGATGCTTGATATTTGGCCCTCACCCCCAGGCCCCTCGCCTGTCGCATGCGACAGGCGAGGGGCCTGGGGGTGAGGGCAAGAGAACTTGAATATTGAATCTCCGAATCCGGCTCATAACTCTTGCGACGACGCTGCTGCGCCCGCTTGGAGGTAACGCCGCCGGCACGCGGCCTGCCGCGCGGCGGATCGTGCTGATCAAGCCATGCTGCCTGGGCGACGTCTTGCTGACCACGCCGCTGCTGGCGGCGCTGCGCGAAGGGTATCCCGATGCGCGTATTACGTACGCGGTCGGGCGCTGGTCGCGGCCGATGGTCGAGCACAGCGCTCATGTGGACGAGATACTTGAATTGCCCGAACGCTGGACGCCGGGATCGCTGGTGGCCGTAGTACGTGCGCTGCGCCTGCGCGGCTATGATCTGGCGGTGGTTCCCGATCGTTCGCCGCTGTTGTCGCTGCTGGCTTGGATGGCCACTATTCCGGCACGTGCCGGTCTGGATAGCCTGGGGCGTGGCTTCGCCTACACTCACCGTGCCCCGGTTCCCGCGCTGGTCGAGCACGAGGCCGATGTGTACAATCGGCTGGCGGCGGCGCTGGACCTGCCGGAGCCGCAGCGGCGGCTGTATTTCTTTCCTACCACGGCGGCGGGTGAGCGCGCCGTAGAGCTCGAGCGGCAGGTGTCCGGCGCCGGGCCGCTGGTGGCGCTACACCCTGGCGGTGGAATTAATCCCGGCATGCGGCTGCCGCGCAAGCGCTGGTTGCCCGAGCGCTGGGCACGCGTCGCCGATACGCTGGCCGCGCGCGGCGCGCGCGTGCTGGTGCTGGGCGGGCCGGGCGACGAGGCCGCTGTCGAGGAAGTGATCGGCGCCATGCAGCGGCCGGCGACGCCGCTGGTACAGCGCTGGTTGTGGGACGACCTTGGCGCGTTGCTGCGATGTTGCGCGCTGTTTGGTGGGCACGATACCGGCATGATGCACCTGGCGGTAGCAGTGGGCACGCCCGTAGTGGCGGTGTTCGGCCCCAGCGATCCGCAGCACTACGGGCCGTATGGCTCCGGCATCGCTGTCTGGCGGCCGACGCCCCAGAGTCCGTGTTTTTACAACGGCGAGGTCGTTCCCGACTGCCCGTGCGCGGGGCAATGCATGCGCACGATCCAGGCTGAACATGTGTTGGCGGCGGTGGAGCGTCTCGGCGCGCTCGCAGCCGCGAGGAGCGACTGATGCGGCGAATCCCTGTGCTTCAGATCGGCGTCGGCGGCGTCGGCCGTGAGTTGCTGGATCAGGTGCTGCGCTTCAACGAGCGGTGGGGTGGGCGGCTCGGTTTCCGTTTCGCCTTGATCGGGCTGGCCGACCGCAGTGGCGCCATTGTCGACGACGAGCGAATACCGCCGGCGATGCTGCTTGAAGCCCTGGCGATCAAGCGCGCCGGCGGCAGCCTTGCCGATTTTCCTGAAGGCGGGCCGCTGAACGACTGGCGTAACCTGCTGACCCCGGCGCCTTGTTTGCTGGTCGATACCACGGCCCAGGACGATACCGCCGACGGCATGGCCGCCGCGGTGGCGCAAGGGCATCGCGTGGTGCTGGCCAACAAGAAGCCGTTGTGCGGCTCGATCGACAGCTTTCGGGCGATCACCGAAGCCGGACGCGCGCGCTATGAAGCGACAGTCGGCGCCGGCCTGCCGGTGATCGGCACGCTGCGCTATCTGTTGGAAACCGGCGACGAGGTCGAGGCGATCGAAGGCTGCTTCAGCGGCACGCTGGGCTATCTGGCTACCGCGCTCCAGGACGGTGCTCCATTCGGCGCCGCCGTGCGCGAAGCAAAAAGCCGCGGCTGGACCGAGCCGGACCCGCGCGACGATCTTGGCGGCACCGATGTGGCACGCAAGGCGTTGATTCTGGCGCGTAGCGCGGGCGTCGACGCCGAGCTGTCCGACGTCGCGGTCGAGTTGCTGTATCCTGCCACGATGGCCGATCTGCCTGTCGACGAGTTCATGGCACGCATCGACGAGCTCGACGAGCCGCTGGGCGCGCGGTTTGAAGCGGCTGCCGGTCGCGGGGCAACGCTGCGCTACGTGGCGAGCGCCGGCCGGGAGCGCGACAGGCTGCGGGTCGGGCTACAAGAGGTGCCGAGTGATTCGCTGCCGGGCGGCCTGCGCGGGCTCGACAACCTGGTGCTGCTGCGGACGCGGCGCTATCGCGAGGCGCCGCTGTCGGTGCGCGGCCCCGGCGCCGGCGTCGAAGTCACCGCGGCGGCTGTGCTGGGCGATATGATCGCGTTCGCCAGGGAGTGGAGGTGAAGGATGAACATCGTGCTCGGCCAGACCAACTACGGCAAATCCGAAGTCCGGCTCGTCAAAGTCATCCGCGGTCCGGAGCAGCATGAGCTGCGAGATGTTAACGTCGCAATCACGCTGGAAGGAGATTTCGAGGCCTGCTATGTCGAGGGCGACAACACCGGCATCATGGCCACCGATACCATGCGCAACACGGTGTACGGCATTGCAAAAGATCATTCGTTGGAAAGCATCGAGGAGTTCGGTCTGGCGCTTGTTGATCGCTATCTGGCGGCCGGGCCGAAGACAAGCCGCGCCAGCGTGCATATCGTCGAGTATCCTTGGAGCCGTATCGAGGCAAACGGGCAGCCCCACGAGCACGCCTTCACCCGCGACGCCGGTGAGCGCATCGCCGTCGTCACGGGCGACAAGCAGGGCAGCCGGCAGGTACAGGCCGGTTTCGACAAAGTCATGCTCCTCAAAACCACGAACTCGGGCTGGGAGCAGTTTCTGCATGAAGAATTCACCACGCTTCCGGATGCGCGGGACCGGATCCTGGCGACGATCATGACCGCCACCTGGACGTACGGCAGTGTGGACGATAGCGATTGGCATCGCCTGTGGCATGCAGTGCGCCGGCAGATCTTCACCAGCTTTACCGACCACTACAGCCCGTCGATGCAAAACACGGTGTATCGCATGGGCAAAGCGGTGCTCGAAGCATTTCCCATAGTAGAGCAGATCCGCTTTTCGTGCCCCAACAAGCATCACCTGTTGTACGACCTGGGCCGCTTCGGGATGGAAAACAACAACGAAATCTTCCATGCCAGCAACGACCCATACGGCCTGATCGAAGGAACGGTGGAGCGGGCCACGGCCACGAATAGACACGAATAAACGAATGCTCCTCACAATCGTTTATTCGTGGCCGTGGCCGTGGCCGTTCTTGACAGCGCGAAATCGAGGTGCTATACTTTCCGGGCTGCCAGAACGGCAGCGTTCCTGTCTCGCTCCAGCAGAGCAGACACCCGACAAACGGCGACGACTTTCGAGTGGCCGCTTCCGGCGCCCTCGATTTTTTATCGCCTGTCGGGACCGCACCTGACCAACTGACGTGTGATGCGTGATAGCTGAATGCAAGCGTCGAATTCATCAGGTAGAGGCTCTACCATTGATGACGAGTTTGATCCTGGCTCAGGATCAACGCTGGCGGCGTGCCTAATGCATGCAAGTCGCACGCGGGTCCTTCGGGATGCTGCGTGGCGAACGGCTGACTAACACGTGCGTACCTGCCCTACCGTGGGGAATACCGGCTGGAAACA
Source organism: uncultured bacterium (assembly GCA_963827625.1). Lineage (GTDB taxonomy): Bacteria > Chloroflexota > Chloroflexia > Chloroflexales > Kallotenuaceae > CAWHBS01. The sequence continues at coordinate 443,294 of CAWHBS010000001.1, forward strand.
GCCGACAATACCGCGTACGCTCGCGGCTGTGATGGTCGTGAGGAAAGCGCTTCGGCGCGCGGTGGGAGGGGCGCGCGGCCCATCAGGTCGCTGGCGGGGTAACGGCCCACCAGGCCATTGACGGGTCGCTGGTCTGAGAGGACGGCCAGCCAGACTGGGACTGAGACACGGCCCAGACACCTACGGGTGGCAGCAGCAAGGAATCTTCCCCAATGGGCTCACGCCTGAGGGAGCAACGCCGCGTGGAGGATGACGGCTTTCGGGTTGTAAACTCCTTTTCGGGGGGATGATACAGACAGTACCCCCACAATAAGCCCCGGCTAACTCTGTGCCAGCAGCCGCGGTAAGACAGAGGGGGCAAGCGTTGTCCGGATTGACTGGGCGTACAGCGCGCGCAGGCGGCACAGTATGTGCCCGGTGACAGCCCACGGCTCAACCGTGGGTCGCCCGAGTACACAGCCGTGCTGGAGGCAGGGAGAGGGTCGTGGAATGCCCGGTGGAGCGGTGAAATGCGTAGAGATCGGGCGGAACACCAGCGGCGAAGGCGGCGACCTGGCCCTGACCTGACGCTGAGGCGCGAGAGCGTGGGGAGCGAACGGGATTAGATACCCCGGTAGTCCACGCCGTAAACGATGTGGAGCCGGTGTTGGGGGGTGATTGCGCCCCGCAGTGCCCAAGCTTACGCGATGACTCCACCGCCTGGGAACTACGGCCGCAAGGCTAAAACTCAAAGGAATTGACGGGGGCCCGCACAAGCAGCGGAGCGTGTGGTTTAATTCGAAGCAACACGAAACACCTCACCCAGGTTTGACATGCACCTGCACAACGGTGAAAGCCGTCTCTTTCGAAGGTGGTGCACAGGTGCTGCATGGCTGTCGTCAGCTCGTGTCGTGAGATGTTGGGTTAAGTCCCGCAACGAGCGCAACCCCTGCCCCGTGTTATCTTGTGTCACGGGGGACTGCCGGTGTTGGACACCGGAGGAAGGCGGGGATGATGTCAAGTCAGCATGGCCCTTACGCCTGGGGCGACACACACGCTACAATGGGAGGGGGAGCGCGTTGCCAGGTGGTAACACCGCGCTAATCGCCAGGACCTCCCGTAGTGCGGATTGGCGGCTGCAACTCGCCGCCATGAAGCCGGAGTTGCTAGTAACCGCGTGACAGCAGAGCGCGGTGAATACGTACCCGGGCCTTGTACACACCGCCCGTCACGTCATGGGAGTCGGGAACACCTGAAGTCCGTGGGGCAACCGCAAGGAGCCAGCGGCCGAGGGTGGGCCTGGCGACTGGGACGAAGTCGTAACAAGGTAGCCGTACCGGAAGGTGCGGCTGGATCACCTCCTTTCTAGGGAGCAATTCCTGGATGCAATCCCACGCAGCAGCCAGCCGACGCGAACCCCGGCGCTGCGTGGCACGGGTTCGCAACCAGACGCTTGTCGAGGCGTCACGCATCACACGTCAGCGGGCCAGGTGCTTGCTGGAAGGGCGTGTAGCTCAGTTGGTTAGAGCGCTATCCTGATAAGATAGAGGTCCCAGGTTCGAGTCCCGGCACGCCCACCAAGCAACAAGTAGCAAGTAGCAATGAACAATTAGCAAACAATTGCTAATTGTTCATTGCTACTTGCTACTTGAACACGTGGGGCGGTAGCTCAGTTGGGAGAGCACCTGCTTTGCAAGCAGGGGGTCCGGGGTTCGAGCCCCCGTCGCTCCACCAGTCGTATATTGATACTCAAGCGCCGCTCCGGCTATGCCGGAGCGGCGTTGTTTTGCCTTAAGTCGAGCGGCGGGAATGCGTACATCACATTTACTCGTGGATCAATCCCGCGCCAGCGCCTTGATATGTTGCTGCAGCCAGCGAAAGTGCTCTTCGTCGACGTGATAACACGTGGCATGCCCATCCTGCTCGCCGACCAGCACGTGGGCGCGGCGTAAAGTGGCAAGATGCTGCGACATGGTAGCCTGGGCGCGGTCGAAGCGCAGCACGAGGTCGTTACAGATACAGCCGGGATTTTCAGCGACATAGCGCACGATCGCCAGACGCATCGGGTTGCCGAGGGCATGAAGCATCCCCGCGAGACGCTCTTCTTCGGGCGTGGGGGCGAACATCTGCATGACGAACTCCTGGCACCCGCCGGAAAATAGGGACCCACGCGGTTCGACCGTGAAACGGTCTGGGCGCGTGGGCCGGGAGTGCATCTCAGGTCCCGCGACACCGTATGCGGCTATTGTACGATCTCTCGGCGCGGTTTCGCAATCGACGCGGTTACTTTTCGCCCACGGATCGTAGTGCCTTTAAGCGCGCGGATAATGCGGTCGCTCAGATTGCCCGGTACGTCGACGAACGAGAAGCGCTCGAACAGCTCGATCGCGCCGATCGCGCGGCCCGGGACATTCGCCTCGTTGGCGATCGCGCCGACGATATCGGCCGGGCGCACGCCGTCGTTGCGGCCGACGTCGACATACAGGCGCGTCATGCCGCGCTCGGGGCCGAACGAGTGGTCGCGCCGGCGGGGCGGGCCCAAACGATCCGTGCGCTCGCGACGGGCGCCGTGCTGTTCCCACTCGCGCTCCTCGACTTCAGCCGCCGCCAGCGTATCGTCGGCCTCGTCGCGCGGCTCGCCCAGCAGCAGCTTGAAGGCTGCCGCGGCGAGATCGGTGGGGCTAAATTCTTCGCCCAGCTCCTCGGCCATGATCTGATACGATTCCAGCGCGCCGGCAGTTGATCGTTTCGCGCAGCGTTTCCTTAAACGCTTTCGCGCCGCCGCTGCGACCACATCGGCGATCGTCGGCAGGCGCATGCGCTGGATCGGAGCTCCCGTCATGCGCTCGATATCGCGTAACATGCGCCGCTCGCGCGGCGTCACCAGCGTGATCGCGCGTGCCCGTGCGTCCCGGCGCGGCCGGTGCGGCCGATCGCGGTGTACATACACTTCGGGGTCGAGCGGAATGTCGTAGTTGATCACATGCGAAACGTGCTCGATGTCCAGGCCGCGCGCCGCGACATCGGTGGCGACCAGCAGCTCGACCTGGCCGGTGCGAAAGCGGCCCATCACGCGGTCGCGCTGGATCTGGCTCAGATCGCCGTGCAGCGTCTCGGCCGGATAGGCCCGCGCGATCAGCCGCTCGCCGAGCGAGTCTACTTCGCTCTTGGTGCGGCAGAAGATGATCGCCGACGTCGGCGATCTCGAAATCCAGCACGCGCGCCAGCACCTCAAACTTGTCGCGCCCGCCGACCTCGTAGTAGATCTGCCGAACCTGCGGCACGGTCATGTGCTCGGCCTGCACGGTGATGCGCTCCGGATCGCTTGCAGATAGCGCCCGGCCAGGCGCACGATCGGCGCCGGCATGGTCGCCGAGAACAGCGCGGTCTGGCGCGTGTCGGGCGTTTCCTGCAAAATCGCCTCGATATCCTCGATAAAGCCCATGTCGAGCATCTCGTCGGCCTCGTCCAGCACCACGGTGCGCACAGCTGTCGAGCTTGAGCGTGCCGCGGCGGATATGATCGAGCAGGCGGCCGGGCGTGCCGACCACCACCTGAACGCCGCGGTCGAGCGCGCGCAGCTGGCGCTCGATCGGCTGGCCGCCGTAGACCGGCAGGATCGTCACACGGTTGATATTTGCCGTAGGAGTGGAACGCCTCGGCAACCTGCATCGCCAGCTCGCGTGTCGGCGTCATCACCAGTGCCTGGGCGCGCGCGATGCCCGGCTTCGAGGCGCTCGATAATCGGCAGCGCGAACGCGGCCGTCTTGCCGGTGCCGGTCTGCGCCTGGGCGATCATGTCGACGCCCTCCAGCATCTGCGCGATCGTGCGCGACTGGATCGGCGTCGGCTCTTCGTAGCCGAGCTCGCCGATCGCGCGCAGCGTCGGCTCGCTCAGCCCAAGGTCTTCAAAACGAATTGGTTGTGTATCGGTCATCTTTAATTACCCCTCGGTGGAGGCGCCGGGCCTCCTGGACGCGGCATGCGCCCTCCGAAGGACGCGACCGCCTGTGCTATACTCGTACCGTTTGTTTCGGCGCAACGTTCGCGCCGTCACCTAAGGAACTGTTATGTCTGTTGTCGCCGTCATCGGCGGGCAATGGGGCGACGAAGGCAAGGGCCGGATCGTCGATCTGCTCGCCCAGCAGGCGAATAAGGTGATCCGCTACAGCGGCGGCAACAATGCCGGCCATACTGTGATCAACGATCGCGGCGCCTTCAAGCTCCATCTCGTGCCCGCCGGTATTTTTAACCCGCGCACCACCAACATCATCGGTACCGGCGTGGTGGTCGACCTCCAGTCGCTGCTGGAGGAGATGGCAACCCTGGCCCAGGCCGGGGTCACCTTCGATAATCTGGTCGTCAGCGACCGCGCGCACGTCGTGCTGCCGTTCCATCGCGACCAGGACCGCATCCAGGAGTCGCTGCGCGGCGACGACCGCATCGGCACCACCGGCCGCGGGATCGGCCCCGCCTACAGCGACAAGATGGAGCGCATCGGCATCCGCATGGGCGAACTGCTCGACGGCGACGGATTGCGCAACCGCCTGCGCCGCCTGCTCGACCTCAAGAACCGCTTTCTGGTCGCCAACGGCGCCCCCGAGCTCGAATGGGAAGCCACCTACGACGTGTTGCGCGAAGCCGCCGGCCGCCTTGGCTCGCGCATCGCCCCGACTCATCCGCTGGTGCAGGATGCGCTGCGGCGTGGCGAGCGCGTGCTGCTGGAGGGCGCCCAGGCATCCTTGCTGGACATCGATTGGGGCACCTATCCGTTCGTTACTTCATCCGCGCCCGGCGCCGCCGGCGCCTGCCAGGGCTCGGGTATCCCGCCGAGCCGCCTCAAGCATGTGCTCGGCGTTTACAAAGCGTACACCACCCGCGTCGGCGGCGGACCGTTCCCCACCGAATTGACCGACGCTACCGGCGACGCGATCCGCGAGCGCGGCGATGAGTACGGCACGACCACGGGAAGAGCGCGACGCTGCGGCTGGTTCGACGCCGTTGCCGCCCGCTACGTGGCGGAGCTGAACGGGATCGACCACCTGGTTTTTACCAAGCTCGACATCCTGGACGAGCTGCCGAACCTGCGCGTCTGCACCGGCTACCGGCTCGACGGCCAGACGATCGACTATATTCCCGGCAACATTCTCGAGCTTGCTCGCGTGGAGCCGATCTACGAGGAGCTGCCCGGCTGGCAGGCACCAACCGACCGTGCCCGCCGCTGGGACGAGCTGCCGCCGAACGCGCGCGCCTACCTCGAGCGCCTGGCCGAGCTGATCGGCGTTCCGATCGCGATCGTGTCGGTCGGCCCCACCCGCGACGACAGCATCGAGCTGCGTACCGTCGACGCCCTGTTCGGTTAGCGCCCGCTCGCCCCGACCCCGCTCCTGTGATGGAGCGGGGTGTTTGTTTCGCCAAAAAAGCTAAAACGGCCGTGGCCGTTCCACCACTGCCGTTTCGGTTGGAGGCGACGACGGGATTCGAACCCGTGATGGAGGTTTTGCAGACCTCTGCCTTACCACTTGGCTACGTCGCCGGGCCCTGCGCACGCCCGGGAATTGTACCATAAACGTATCCGGCATGTGTTCCAGGAGAAGGCGGTATGACGCATCGGCTGCGGACATGCCGCCGGCACATACGGGTCGGTATGACTACGCGGGTGGCTTCGGCGCCTCTGGCATGTCCCTACATGCGTTTCTTTGCGCCTTTGCGTTAATCCTTCGCCGGCCCGAAGACCTCAAATCCACCGAACTGCCCGACCTTACGAAAGCCGTGCCGGTCGATCAGCCGGGCCAGGCCCGGCGGGCGAACGCCATCGTACACCACGGCCAGTGCCGGCGGGTGGGCCTGCAGGTCGTGCAGCAGCTCGGCGGAGGCGCTTTCCACCAGGCCGAGCGGATAATCGTAGATCCAGCGGCTGGAAGAGCGGCGCTCAGCGAGCAAATACACTTCGGGCTCGGAGCCGAACACATAGATCCGATCGTCCGGCGATGTGTGCCGGCGAACGAACGCGGCGACGTCGGCGGCGCTGGCGAAGTAGCGACGGCCGTCGTCGCCGTACAACTTCTCGGCTAAGGCGGTGGGCGTGGTGCCCGCCAGCAGCACGTTTTGGCCGACAAACGGCAGCACGAGCACGCCGACCAGCAGCGGTGCCGCACAAGCGGCGAAACCGAGCGGCCGGGCGGCGCCGGCGCTGCGAGCCAGCCAGAGCACTGCCGGCGCCGCGAGCAGCGCAAGGAACGGCAGCACCGGATAATAGTAATGCACCCACGGCCTGAGGCCGGCAATCGCAGCCATCAGCAGCGCGCCGCACCATGTCGCTACGATCAGGCCCTCGCGACGTCGCCTGATGGTCTGGTTGTGCTCGTCAGAAAACAGCAGCGCTACGCCGCCGATAGCCACGACCGTCAGGGGCACGAGCGGGGCATACATCTGTGCCAGGCCTTCGGGGTTGAAACGCGAGCTCGACTCACCGGCATACAGGGTGTTGTAGGAGACCAGGGCAAACAGGAGGTCGGACCAACCGCCCCGAAGCACAAAGTATATTCCCAACGGCAGCGCAACCAGGGCAGCTCCCAACACCGCGAACGTGGCGATGTCCCCCCAACGGCCCAACCTCCGCCCGCCCGTGAGTAGCAAGCATAATGCCAGCACGCCGGCCACGGGTTTGATCAACGTCGCGGCGGCTATCAGCGCGCCCGCGGCTAATAGCCAACCGGGGCGGCGTGTGTCGCTGTATTGCAGCGCGCACGCCAGCGCCGCCAGCGCCGGCAGTACCAGTGCCTGGTCGGTGTTGAGCACCGCGCCTTGCAGCTCGAAGGCGCTGCCCGCGGCCGCGAACAGCAGCGCCGCCAGCAGCCCGCCGGCTCCCTGCCATGCGCGCCGGCCGATAAGGTACACCAGCACCACGCAGATCAGATGCAGCACGCTAGCCCAAACGCGCACGCCGAGCGCGCCGGGTGGCCCCCACAGCAGGGCCGGCATATACATCAGGTAGATCAGTGGCGGTTTGTGGTCGAACGCGTCACGGTACGGCAGGCCGCCACGCAACCAGTCGAAGGCGACGTATCCATACGCACCTTCGTCGCGCTCAAGCGGAAGCGCGAGGCCCGGCAGCCGGATCAGCACAGCCAGCAGCAGCACGCACGCCAGGAGCAGCAATTCGGTGCGACGTAGCGCAAGGCCTCGTTCCGCGGCTGTGTTTTCGGCTGTCGCAGCCGGCGTCGAAGCGGTCATCAAGACGGGATTGTACCATTGCACCAAGAGCTAATCGTCGTCTTCATCCTCGTCGTCGTCCTCGCCGTGGTCTTTATCCTTGTCCCGTCCTTTGTTCTTATCCGGCTGCTTGCCTTCGTTTGAAGGAGGCGCGACGATGGCGGCCTCGGCGGTCGCCGTGGGCGGCACAGCTGTCGGCATGGGCGTGGGCTCGACGGCAGGTGCGGAGGGTGCGATGCTTGCCGGCGCGGGCGCGAAGTCCTGCGGCGCGCCGTTCAGGGCATCAGTGGGCGTATCCGGGCGCATCAACGCCGTGCCGCCGAGTAGCAACAGCAACAGCAGCGGCAGCGGCCACCACGTCCGGCCCTGGCGCTTAGGAGTGCTTCCCGATGCGGCTGCAGCCACCGCGAGGGCCGCGGTAGGGGATGCGCCAGGAGCTGCGTTTCCCGTCCGAGCGGCGACGGCAGCGCCGACCGGCGCCATCGGCAGGGTAGCAGGATGATGGACGGCGCCGTCCTCGACACGCTGCAGGTCATCCAGCAGCGCGGCAGCCGACGCGTAGCGCTCGGATGGCTGCTTGGCCGCCAACCGGGTAGCGATCGCCTCCAACGCCTGAGCAGACGGGTCGCTAAGCGCAAGCGGCGGCAGCGGCTCGCTGCGGTGTTGCAGCAGCAAGGCGTGGATGTCGGGACCATTGAACGGCGGACGCCCGCTCAGCAGCACGTACAGCACGATGCCGAGCGCGTACAGATCCGAGGATACGGACGGCGCTGCTCCGTAGGCTCGCTCGGGCGCAAGGTACAGCGGTGTGGCGATCAGGCTGGTCGCTTCGGCGCCGGCATCGCGGGCGATGCCGAAGTCCAACAGCACGGCACGCGTTTCGCCGTCCACCAGCATAATATTGGTGGGTTTGACGTCACAGTGGACAAAGCCCTGCTCATGGATCGTACGCAGCGCCGAGGCGATATCCCGCACGACGGCCAGGGCTCTGCGCGGCGGAAGTTGCTCGAAGCCGAGCGTACGGCCATCCAGTAGTTCTTGAATCAGGTACGGTCCCTCGGGTGCGTCGCCGACGTCGAACGTGCGCACCACATTGGGATGCCGCATACTGGCGGCGATCCTGGCCTCGCGCAAGAATCGCTCGCGGGCACGGTCGTCGGCAGCCAGGTCCGGGCGCAGCACTTTGAGGGCAACCTTGCGCCCGAGCCGCTCGTCGAGGGCGGCAAACACGCCGCCCATTCCGCCCTGCCCCAACACGCCCAGCACACGATACCGGCTGTCGATGACGGTGTCTGTTTGAAGTATCACAATTACTTAACGTCGAAACCGGCGAAAGGTTGTCTGATGTTTTGAGAACTGCTTCAGTCGGACGGAACGATCAGTCCATAATTGCCGTCCTGCCGGCGATACACCACATTTACCTGTTCGGTTTCGGCGTCGGTGAACACAAAAAACGCGTGGCCGAGCAGCTCCATCTGCTCAATCGCTTCATCGCTGTACATCGGCTTGTACGCAAAGGCCTTGGTACGAACAATATAGGGCGCTTCAGCATCTTCCGACTCGGACGCCGCCTGATCGACTTCGATCAACTCACCTCCCTGCCGGCGGATCTTGCCGCGACGATAGTGGCGTTCCTTATAGCGCGTCACCTGGCGCTGCAGCGTGTCGTGGAGCGCGTCGACCGCTTTGAACAGGTCGGCGTCGCGCTCCTCGGCGCGTAATATCGTTCCCTGCGGAGTATGCAGCGTAACCTGCGCGATGTGTACCTCGCCGACGCCGCGCAGCAGTGCTTTATTGAGGTCGACGGTCACATCGCCGATGCCGTCCAGGTAGCGCTCCAGCTTGTACAACTTTTGTTCGATAAACATGCGCTGGTTCTCGCTGACGCGGCCATTTCAACTCTTGATCACAACCTTCATCGGGCACTCCTTTCGCCGATGCTGAGCCGTGCCGCACCAGTAAGCCGGGCCCACGTCGGCGAAAATAAACGCGCCAGGCCACAAAGGCCCGTCGCGGCAAGAACGACTACAAAAAGGCACACGTGATCGTGTGGCGCCAAAGCGCCTCGATCCGTGTGCATTCCCGTAGGTCTCGAAGCATCGCTGCTACTCCGGTTATAAAGCCCGATCGCTTGCAGCGGCTTTGTATATATTCTACTACCGTTTTTGCTCCGCGATCAAGACGGGCGGCACGCCACGTGCCATACGAGGTGATGAGTGATGAACGCCGCCGGCAGGCCGGGGACGTTGGGGGTGTCCCCTAAGTATTCTTCGCACCGTATATGAACGCCCTGCAGGTGCGTTCAATTACGGCCTAAAGGAGCAAACAATGTTCGCAATCGGCCCTTTGCCGTCAGATCCGCCGATCGACGAGCCGCCCGGTTGGCCTCACCCATGGGACGAGCCACCCACCGGCGATCCGCCGAAGCCCGGCCCCGCCAGGCGCGACCCCGACCCTGGCGAGCCGCCGCGCGAGGAGCCGCCGCCACCGCACCATCCTGAAGATCCGCCGCCGTCCGAGCAGCCTCCGATCGGCGACCCGCCGCCGACCAAACCGCCGATCGGCGACCCGCCCGTGAGCAAGAAACAATGAGCATGAGCAATGAGCAAAGCCTACAACAATTGCTCATTACTCATGGGCGCCAGCGCAGCCTGCAGCACATCCGAAACCGATATAAGCGCCATACACTCGCTCGGCGCGGTGCCGCGAGGGCACACATCGATCACCCCGCACGGTGAGCACCACAGCCCGCTACGCACGACAGTATTGCGCTCAGGATCGCCCCATGGGCCGAACCGTCCCGCGTCGCCCGGTCCGAACAGCGCCACCGTGCGAGCGCCCGAAGCGGCGGCCAGGTGCAGCGGGCCGCTATCCACGCCCAGCACCAGCTCGCAGCGCGCATACAGCGCCGCCAGCTGCCCGAGCGTCGCCTGGCCATCCAGCAACAGGGGCCTGCGCTCCATCCGCCCGGCAAGCGCGCTCACCAGCTCGCGCTCGTCGGGCCCCGCGGTCAGCAAGACATCGCCGATGTCATGCAGCGCGTTGGCAACCGCTACCCAGCGCGCGGGCAGCCAGAGCTTTGCCGCGCCGCCGGCGCCGGGATGAATTGCAAACAACGGCCGCCCGTTTACGCCGGAGCGCTCGATCCAATCATGTGCCCAGGCGTGGTCAGCTTCGCCGCTCGGCGATCGTAGAGCCGGACGAGTTAACGCCGGCATGCCGGTGAGCGCTTCCACCAGGCCGATCGCCTGAGCCGTGGCGTGGTCGGCGTAGCTATGCGGCAGCGTATCGGTCAGGAACGGAGCAACCTCGGCCACGGCATAGCCGGCGATGCGTGGGATGCCGGCGGCCGCCGCGAGCAGCGCGCCCCACCAATGGTCGTCTCGTGCGATGACGGCGATGTCGAAGCGGCCGGCGCGCAGCAGCAGCGCCGTCTTGAGCAGCAATATATACGGGCGTAGCAGCCCGAAAACGTCCGCGGCCCTGCCCGGCCGGCCGGAGCGAGCGGCGCGCTCGAAGCCCGGAAATGGGAACACGAGCACGGCATCGACGTCGGGATTGTGGGCGATGGCGGGCCGGCCCCACGGGCCGATCATCAGCACGAGTTGGGCGTGCGGTAGCCGTGAGCGCAGCAGCCGCAGCGCCGGCGTCAGCAACACGATGTCGCCCAGATTGTCGGGCTTGATCACCAGCACGCGACGCGGAGCGCCGGCCGGAGGCGGCCGGCGCAGCGCGCGCAATAATGCTCCGGCGAAGCGAAGCAGTAGCAGGCGAGAGGTACGGGGTAAGAGGCTAGCGGAAACCATCATACGGCTGTTGCTTCTCACTGCAGTCCGTTCCTCACGCCTGTTGCTGCGATCCTATTGCCTCTCGCCCCGTGTCTCTTGCCTTTAAAGAGCAGCGCCGCCGCTTCACGTCCCAGCTGCCTGAGGCGCGTAGCGGCTTCCTCGCGGCCGTTGCCGTCCATCTCGGTGGCCATCGCATTGAGCCGCTTGACGAAATCGGCGTTGACCTGCGCGGCGCTTTTGCGCAGCAGGCGCGTCGCCTCCTGGGGCGTTTCGGCGCCCAGCAGCTGCGCGATCAACCGCTCTTCCGGCGAAAGACTCTCTTCCACTACCTCGACGGCCAGCTGGCCGATCCGGTCAAGTCGCTCGACGACATCGGGACGGCCTGCGCGCTCGGCCGCGTCGCGGTTGGCGTCCAGCACCAGCGAAAACGCCTCGCCAAGCTGCTCGCGGTGCTCGCGCAGGGCTTCACGCGGATCCTCGGCTTCCAGCACCGCGCGCAGCGCGTTGGCGGCGCCCTCGAACATTTCCTGCGCTTCGCGGTCCATCCGCTCGGTGGTTTCCATGATCGCGGCGCGGCGTGCCTCGATGCGCTCGGCTTGTGCGGTATCGCCGGCTTCGCGCGCGGCGTCGGCCCGCTCGGTCAGCGCTTCATAAAAGCCGTAGTCGATCAGCGGGCGATATTCGGCGATTGCCTCTTCCAGACCATCGTCGCCGGCTTCCAACAGTGCGTCAACGGCGGCGTCGATCGACGGCTCGGCCTCGCCGGCGGCGGGATCCTGCGTTCCGGTCAGCTCCAACAGCTTATCGCGCAGCGTTTCGAAGCGGCTAAGCGATTCGGTATCGCCCTCGCTGCCGGCCGCCTCGATATACGCCGCGAGCGTCATGAAGAATTCGTAGTCCAGCGCGGCGTGGTTGTCGTCGACCAGCTTGCCGAAAGCGTCGTCGTCCTCTTCGTCCTGCAGCAGCCGCGCAAGTAGCTCGGTGCGCTGGCGCTGGCGGGCCAGGTCTTCTTTCGAAATGCCCTCGGCCTCCAGCAGCGCGTCGAGCATCGAAGTAAGCGTGATAAACTTGCGCGGGTTCAGCAGGTAGCCTTTAGGCTTGCCTTCAGGGACGCTACGCAACGCCAGTTGTTGCAGGGTGCCGATGAAGCGCTCCTGCTCTTCGGGCTTGGCGTTGACTTCCTGGGGAAACAATGCCCAGAACAGCTGCTTGTCGGGGTCGTGATATACCATCGGTGTTGCCAGCAGGCCGCCTGATCCGCAGCTCGGGCACACCGCCACATTCAGCCGGCCGGCAAGCAGCGCCTGCTTGAGCTCGGGCTGCTGCCCGACGTCGACATATTGGAAGACAGGTGTTTGAAAACGCGTCCCACAGTTGGGACAATTAAGCGCCACCGGTTGTGGCGGGAGTGTGCTCATTGTCGTGCTCCATTAGGCGAGAGCATGTACGCAAAAAAACCGGGAGCCCGCGCTCGCACGCATAACGAGAACCGGCTTCCAGCGTAACACTGCTCTCCAATAGGTTAATTATACCATGATGGATATCGACGGACCCCCACCGCCGGGCCGGGGGTTTCTAGGTTGGCATCCTTCTTGCATAAGCTGAGCCTGCTACCCACGGATAACCATCGCTAGGACATGTATGACCGCGAACCAAGCCAAAAACGGGCCGGTAATCGAGATGGAAGGTGTCACCAAGCAATTCGGCGACAACATCGCCGTGCGCGATGTGACGCTCGAAATGCCCGCGGCGAAGATCTTCGGCGTGGTCGGGCCGTCCGGGTGCGGCAAGACAACCACTATCCGTATGCTCACCGGCGTGTACCGGCCGACCAAAGGCCGGCTGCGCGTGCTGGGCGCATCGCCCGAGGCATTTGAGCGCCGTGTGCGTGAGCGAATCGGCTATATGCCGCAGCTGTTTGTGCTCTATCCGACCCTCACCATCTGGGAGAATCTGAATTTTGTTGCCTCGCTGTACGGACTGACCTGGTTCAAGCGCCGCAAGCATCTTGAACGGCTGCTCGAATTTGTGGAGCTGACGCCGGCGCGCAATTCGCTCGCCGGCGATGTATCGGGCGGTATGAAGCGCCGTCTGGAGCTGGCGTGCTCGCTGGTGAACGACCCCGAGCTGCTGTTTGCCGACGAGCCGACCGCCGGTGTGGACCCGGTATTGCGCGGCAAATTCTGGGACCGCTTCCGCGAGCTCAAGGGGCAAGGCCATAGCCTGGTCGTAACGACACAGTATGTCAGCGAGGTGGCGTATTGCGACCAGGTGGCGGTCATGCGCAACGGCAAGCTGTTAACCGTCGACACTCCCAACGGCTTGCGCCGGCGCGCTTTAGGCGGCGAAATCATCCGCCTGACGGTTGATGCCGACGATGAGATCAACGCGCGCCAGATCCTGCAGCGCATCGACTTCGTGCGCTTTTTTCGGCGTCCCGATAATGCCGAACAGGGCGTGCTCGACATCCATGTCGACAACGCCGGAAGGAGCTTGCCGGATCTGATCAAGGCCTTGAATCAGGACACGAGTATCGATATGCGCAAGGCCGAGGAGTACCTGCCGCCGTTCGACGATATCTTCGTCATTTTGATGGAGCGCGCTGCTAAAGAAGACCCCGAAAGCGCCGAGGAGCACATAATCAATGCTTAGGCAGCTGATTCGGGTGCTCTCCTTCTTCGCAAAGGAGCTGGCCGAGATCCGGCGCCAGCCGCGCCTGGTACTCAGCCTCGTGCTTGGGCCGTTCCTGATTTTGCTGCTGTTCGGCGTCGGCTTTACCGGCGAGCAGCCGCGGCTGCAAACCATTCTGGTGGTGCCGCCGGGCGAGGAAAACAACGAGCGTGTCAAGCAGTTGAGCGATGTTATCTCACAAGCTAACTTCGACGTGATCGAGATCACGTCGGACGAGCAGGCCGCGGTGCAAAAGATGCAGGCCGGCAACGGCGCGATCGACGTCGTCGAGGTGCTGCCGCCCGACGCCGACCAGTTGTTCGGGCGGCAGGAACAATCGCCGATCAAGATCATCTACAACGAGATCAACCCGACCCAGGAAGCCTGGATCCAGTATCTGACCTATGTCCAGGTCAAGGAGCTTAACACCGCGTTGCTGCTGACGGTGGTCAGCGGCTCGCAGCAGCAGGCAGGCACGATCGAGCAATTCGTGTCCACGGCACAGCAAGATCTGGATCAGATCGAGACCGGGCTGTCGGCGGCGAGCAGTCCGCAGGTCCGGTCTGCCGTGCGGCGGCTGCGCAACAACAGCGGCCTGATCCTGGCCGGCCTGGCGCTTTCGGCGCAGTCGGGCGCCAACGAAAGCGCCCAGAGCAGTGTGCAGGCGATCCAGCGCAGCATCGAGCAGCTCGATCAAGCCATGCAGAACGGCACCGTCGACGAACAGCGCCGGCATGTACAGGAGATCGATCAGCAACTCGAAGACGTGCGAGCCGCGGCGGCACAGGTAAAAACCGTGCCGCCGGAAGTGCTGATCTCGCCGCTGCAAGAGCAGCCGCAGAACCTGGTACGGAACAAGCCGAGCTTCATCGGCTATTATGCGCCGGGTGTGCTGGCGCTGCTGTTGCAGCATATCGCGGTCTCGATGGCCGCGCTATCGCTGGTGCGCGAGGTGCTGCTGGGCTCCACTGAGCTGTTCCGGGTGGCGCCCGTCGGCTCGATGCAGATCATCGTCGGCAAATACACCGGCTATATTCTGGTGATCGGCATCATTATGGCCGCGCTGGTAGGCCTGCTGGTGGCCAATATCCCGATCGGCGATAGCGGCTGGACCTTCGGTCTTGGGGTGCCGTTTGCCGGAAGCTGGGTCGATTTCGCCGGCGCGGTGCTGCTGATGAGGGTCGCATCGCTTGGGCTGGGCTTCTTGATTTCGGCGGTGTCGCGCTCGGAAAGCCAGGCGGTGCAGCTTCTCGATGATTACCTTGCTGGCGGCGGTTTTTTTCAGCGGCTTCTTTTTGCCGCTTGAAAATTTCGCCTGGTTTGCGCAATGGCTGGCCAATCTGCTGCCGGTGACCCATGGCGTGCGCGCGTTCCAGGATATCATGCTGCGCGGCGAGTTACCACCAATTGAAACGTATTTGTGGTTAGGTGGTATTGCATTGGTCTGTTTTCTGCTATCCTGGTTTATCTGGAGAACGAATCTTCGCAGGAGGTAGTTCACGATGTATGACAAGCTTGAGGACGACGATTTTAGCTGGAGCTTTGCGCTTGGCCTTTTGGTTGGCGCGATCATCGGCGCGGCGGTCGCCAGTCTATTTACCCCGCGGAGCGGCCCGGAAAATCGCGAAGCGGTGATGGAGCGCGGATTGGTGCTGCGCGACCGTGTCACGGATGCCACCGGCTCGGTGTCCACCAAGGTACGCGACACGGCAAGCACGGTTAAGGAGCGCGCCGCCGAGGGTGCCGAGCGAATCGGTGCGGCAGCGGGGGCGACGGCAGAGCGGGTGCAGGATGTTGCCAACTCCGCGGCCGCGACGGTCAAGGACGCTGCCGGCACCGCCGCCGAGCGAGCACAAACGCTGGCCGGCACGGCGGGCGAGAAAGTACAGGGTGCTGCCAACACTGCCGCCGCGACGGTGAGTGACGTTGCCGGCACGGTGTCCGGCAAGGTTCAAGGCGCCGCCGGTGCCGCGGCCGAGCGGGCACGCAACATCACCGAGAGCGAAACCTCCGAGCTGGACGAAGCGCTGGCGGAGCAGAGCGACGCGCTCGAGTCGCTGCGCGCCGACGCGGACGAGCCGATGGAGCTGGAAGCCGGCCTGGACGCTGCCGTGAGCGATGCACAAGCCGAGCTGAGCAGCAGCGAGCAGTTCGAGGTTGACGAACAGGCCGCTCCGCTTGGCGACGCGGCTGAGCCGGACGAGGACTCTCAGCGCCCGGCCTGACACGAGGAGGTCAAGTATGTTTAAGACGATTTTTCGATCGCTGATCGTTGGGATCGGCGTCGGAGTGCTGCTGGCGCCGCGATCAGGCTCCGAAACGCGTCGCCTGCTGAGCGACAAACTGAATCGCTTGATCGACACGACCGGCGACACGGTAGACAACCTCAGCCAGCAAGCCTCCCAGGCCGTCGATGATATCGAGCCGAAGCAGCACTCGCTCGATGCCGGCGCCGCCGACCCTAACGAGATCGGAAGCTCCGAGCCACGACCGATGTGACCCGCCGTCCCGGCGCTCAAGCGCCTCGAGCCCCGGAATTAATTTCGGGCCTGACGAAACGAAGCCACCTTCAGGTGGCTTCGTTTCGTCAGGCCCCATGCTTCAGCCTGTGGGCCCCTGCACGCCGCTGAGACGACTGAAATACGCCTCGACTTCGTCGCTGAACAGCCACAGCACAGCCGCGATAGCCAGTGCGATCGTCAGCACCGCGTTCGCGAGCGACATGTTGCTCCCGGCGCTCGATCCCACAAACGCTAACACCGCCATGCCCGGTAAGCGGCCTATGAGGCAAACCAGCAGCAGTTTCCACAGCCTCAGTCGCGTCAGGCCGGCGATCAGGCAGATCGCATCGTCCGGCAGCGCGGGCAACAGAAACAGCAGGAAAAAGCTCCATAGTCCACCCGCGTCAACCAGGTAATCAAATTTAGCAAGGATCGCCGGCGGCACGAGCTTGCGGACAAAAAAGTCGCCGAACAAGCGGCTGAGGCCCATTGCGATAAATGAGCCAAGCGTGAGCCCGATCATGGTGAGCAGCAGGCCTTTCCAGAACCCGAACACATAACCGGCCAGCAGACCAAGCAGTTGTCCGGGGATCGGAGCGATCAGCACCTGTAATACCTGCAGAGCAACAAAGGCGTAGGCCTTTGACGCGCCGAAACTATCGAGCAGCTGTATCAGGGCCAGCCGGCCGCCCGCCCAGTCGCCGCTCTGCATCTGCCGGACAATGAGCTGATACGAATCCGGAAGGAGCGGCGCGATCAGGTAGAGCAGCAGCGACAACACGGCGAGCAGCACGAGTGAGCCGAGAACAAGCGGCAACAAGGCTATCACTTTCGTCCGAAGCCGTAGATATATCCGTGCCGGAAACGGCGATGCAGCCATTCCTATGGTCCTCCAGGCGTAGCGGCGCGACGACCGGCCCTGGTATAAGGCGGTTCCATGTGCATATAGTTTCGCATACGCCAAGCACTCATCGAAAGTCCTAGTACAAACCAGCCAATTGTCACTAGACTTGGCATAGTACAATGTTTACATTAGCAAGGTCACATGCGGGAGAGAGCATATGAACCACAGCTATTTGGAGCACAAGCTGGACGAGGACGCCCGCCGTGAGGAATGGCGCTTGCTGGACGAAGCTATGCGCTCGCGGCCGGGCCGGCCGGGCTGGCTACGTCGGCAGTTGGGCAAGGCATTGATCTCGCTGGGCACACATCTCGCCGGGGTCTGCCTCGATGCAGCTTCATCTTGATCGCGACGGCCGGCAGCCGCTGTATATGCAGGTTGTCGCGCAGATCCAGGATCGTATCCGCAGCGGTGCGCTGCCGGCGGGTACACGCCTGCCCCCGATCCGCGAGCTCGCGCGCGACCTCGGCCTGACGCGCCTGACGGTTCACAACTCATACGCGGAGCTGCAGGCCGACGGTTGGATCGAATCGTTCGTCGGCCGCGGCAGCTTTGTGGCCGAGCGTCCCGGTGCGCGCGGGCAGCTGCGGCCGTCTCCCGTGCTGCCGTCGCGACCGCTGCTGCGGCTTGGCACCATGGGCGAGATCATGCAGCTGGCGCATCAGCCCGATATGATCAGCTTTGCGCAAGCCGCCGCTGCTCCCGACACCTTTCCGGTACGCGAGTTCAATCGTGCGCTGCAGCAGGTTATTACCGAACGTGGCGCCACGCTGTTTGATTATGGAGCGACACAGGGCGAGGAGCCGGTTCGCATGCAGCTGGCCCGCTGGCTGCTGGACCGCGATGTTGTCGCCGCGCCTGAACATATCGTCGTCGTAGGCGGCGCACAGCAAGGCATGGACGTTGCGCTGCGCGCCCTTACCGAGCCCGGCGATATTATCCTGGTTGAAGAGCCGACCTATCTCGGCATGGTCGAGCGAATGCAGATGCAAGGGCTACGGCTTGTCGCCGTGCCGATCGACGAGCACGGCATTCGCCCCGAAGCGCTGGAAGCCGCCGTGGCGATGCACCAGCCACGCCTGCTGTACACCATCCCGACGTTTCACAATCCCACCGGTGTCAGCATGAGCGCGCAGCGGCGCGAAGCGGTGCTGGATCTGGCGCGACGCGCGCAGCTGCCGATTCTGGAAGACGACATTTACGGCCACCTGTCCTACGCGGAAACAGCGCCGGCGCCGCTGGCCGCGAGCGATACGTCAGGGTTAGTTGTGTACCTGAGCAGCTTTTCCAAGGTGCTGATGCCGGGGCTGCGCTTTGGGCTACTGGTGGCGCGGCCGCCGCTGCTTGACAGGCTCATCGGCGTCAAGCGGCTGGCGGACCTGCATTCGCCGCAGCTGATCCAGTATGCCATGGCGGCATACCTTGAGCGCGGGCATTTTGCGGCGCATAAACGCGAAACGTGTGTCCTGTATCGCGAGCGCCGCGATGTGTTGATCGCAAGCCTGAGACGGCACTTTCCGCCCGACGCGCGCTTCGACGTGCCGGCCGGCGGCCTGTGCGTGTGGGTCGAGCTGCCGCAGGGCGTGCGCTCGGCCGAGCTCTACCACGACGCGATCGAGCAGGGTGTCGTCTTTGCGCCGGGCGCCGCGTTCTTTCCCGAGCGTCCGGTCAAGGATTTTGTGCGTTTGTCGTTCGCGGCGCTGGCGCCCGACGCGATCGAACGAGGCGTAGCTGTGCTCGGGGCGTTGCTGGCGCAGCAGCTTATTCGCCGCCGCGTCGCCGCGCCGTCGTATTTGCAGGGCGTGCCGATGGTATGAACGATGAACGATGCAACCCCGGCGGCGCCCGACGTGTTAATACCCGGCGTGTTTATTCAATACATGATTGAAACGATTTGTTGATGCAGAGTTCCGAACCCGCGACCATACCGGCCGATGTTGCAAGTGGCTCATGGCAGCAGTTCCGCACAGGTTTTGTGGACACCATGGTGCTCTGGCTGGGCGTCATGCCGTTCGGCCTGGCCTACGCTCTTTCGGCTCAGGCAGCCGGCCTCACGGATCTGCAGACCGTGGCGATGTCGATGTTTGTCTTCGCCGGCGCGTCGCAGCTGACCGCCGCCGGGCTGTTTGCGACGGGAGCGCCGGGCCTGTCGATCATCGCGGCCACGTTTGTGATCAACCTGCGACACATTCTGCTGACGGCAACGCTCGCGCCGGCGCTGCGCAAGCTGAGCCTGCCGCACCGGCTGGCCCTGGCGTTCGGTGTCACCGACGAATTGTTCGCGATTTCCGTCAAACGGATAACCGAGCATCGCGCCGGCCCGGCGCTGCTGTGGGGCAGCAATATCAGCCTGTACATTTCCTGGCAGTTCAGCACCATCGCCGGCCTGCTGCTGGGAGGCGTGATCCCGGATGCGACCACGCTCGGCCTGAGTTTGGTGTTTCCGCTCAGCTTTCTGGTGTTGCTGCTGCCGTACCTCAAGTCGAAACCGGCCTGGACCGCCGCCGTGGTTGCCGGCGCCGCCGCGCTTGGCGCTCGCCTGCTGATCCCCGGCAGCTGGTACCTGGTGATCGGTGCATTGGCCGGCAGTATCGCGGGCGCCGCGCTTGAGCGCAGCGCAACGCCAAGGAGCAATGAGCACGATGCTTCGCTTCAATGAACAATTAGCAGTGAACAATGAACAAATACCTTCAGGCTTTGCTCATTGTTCATTGTTCATTGCTAATTGAAATGAGTGTATGGCTGACAATCGCAGGAATGGCGCTGGCAACGTTCGCGATCCGCGCGCTGCCGATGCTGACGCTGCACGGAACGCCGCCGCCCTGGCTCGACCGCGCGCTGCGCTATGTGCCGCCGGCGATTTTTGCCGCGCTGGTTGTACCCGCGTTGCTGGCGCCCGATGGCCGGCTTGCCGCCGGGCCGCATCTGTGGGCCGGCCTGCTCGGCGCGGTAGTCGCGTTCCGCACACGCAACATGGCGCTGACGATCGCCGCCGGATTGCTGGCCTATGCGCTGTTTCGGGTCTGGTTGTAGATGGATCACCTGATTCGCATGGCCGAGCCGCGTGACGCCGAGGCGATCCACGCGATCTATGCGCCAGTGGTGCTTGAAACGGCGATCTCGTTCGAATCCGAGCCGCCGGGTGTCGAAGAGATACGCCGGCGCATTGAACATATCGTCAGCCGCTGGCCCTGGCTGGTGCTCGAAGCGGAGGGTGAAGTTGCCGGCTACGCTTACGCCGGCCGGCATCGCGAGCGGGCTGCCTATCAATGGTCGGTTGACGTAACCGTGTATGTCGGCTCACGCTTTCGGCGCGCCGGCACCGGCCGGGCATTGTATACTCGCCTGCTGGAGTTGCTGACCCGGCAGGGCTACTACAACGTGTATGCCGGCATCACGCTTCCTAATCCAGGCAGCGTCGCGCTGCATGAAGCGGTCGGTTTCAAATATTTCGCGGTGTATCGCAGCGTCGGTTACAAGCACGGCGCCTGGCACGATGTCGGCTGGTGGGAGCGGGTGCTGCGGCCACACGAGCCCGATCCTCGCCCGCCGCTGCCGATCGGAGAGGTAATGTAGGGACACGCCGGAGGCACGGGCGAAGCGGTGATGCTGCGATCACGCGAACGCGCCGGTGGCGTGTCCGGATCTACCGGCACGGGATACCAGCGTTGGGCAAATTGCGCGTAGGTGGGGCGATGATGTTCCATCGTTTCTGGACACGCCACCGGCGTGTCCCTACACGAATACCACTAACCAGGAGACAGCATGCCGATCCCGATCTATCAGGTAGACGCTTTCGCCGACCGGCCGTTCGTCGGTAATCCCGCCGCCGTGGTGCTGCTCGACGCGCCATGTGACGATCGTTGGATGCAAAACGTTGCCGGCGAGATGAACCTTGCCGAAACAGCCTTTGTGCTGCGCGAAGGCGACGGCTGGCGGCTGCGCTGGTTTACGCCGGCGATCGAGGTCGACCTGTGCGGTCACGCGACGCTGGCGACGGCACACACGCTGTGGGAAACCGGCCGGCTGCCTCACGGCGACATGGCATGTTTCAGGACCAGAAGCGGCTTGCTGACCGCCGTACAGCACGGCGAATTGATCGAGCTCGATTTTCCGCTGGTGCCGGTCGAGCCGGTCGAGCCGCCCGCCGGGCTGGCCGAAGCGCTTGGCGTGCGACCAGAATGGGCCGGTCGCGCAGGAGTTGAATCTGCTGGTGTTGCTGGCTTCCGAGGCGCAGCTTCGCCAGTTGCGTCCGGATTTCCGGGCCTTGCAAGGCATCGATGGTCAGGGCGTCATCGTCACAGCGCAGGCTGCCGCGGCAGGCTACGATTTCGTCTCGCGCTATTTCGCGCCGGCGGCGGGGATCGACGAAGACCCGGTGACCGGCTCGGCTCATTGCGCCCTCGCTCCATTCTGGAGCGCACGCCTCGGCCGCGACGAGCTGCTAGGATATCAGGCGTCGGCTCGCGGCGGCTACGTGCGCGTGCGGGTGGAAGGCGATCGGGTGAAGCTCGGTGGGACGGCGGTGACGGTGCTGCGAGGGGAGTTGACAAGGTGACAGGGTGATAGGGTAACAATTGTACTCTGTTCTCTCTTCTTGGTTTGTTGGTTTGTTGGTTTGCTCGTTACTTGGTTCTTGGTTCCTGGAGGTTAGCTGATGACCCAGTTCATCGATCTCAGCCACCGCCTCGAGCCCGGCATGCCTGCGTATCCCGGGCTGCCGGTTCCGGCGTTCCGCACGGTGTTGACGCATGAAGAGTTTGAGCAGCAAGGGCGCTACGCGCCGGGCACTTCATTCCAGATCGCCGCGTACGATATCGGCGGCAATACCGGAACCTATATCGACGCGCCGTTTCACCGCCATCGGGGCGGTCCGGATCTGGCCGAGCTGTCGCTCGATCGGATCGCCGATCTACCCGGCATCGTGGTGATTGCGCTGCGCGAAGGCCCGATCGGCCCGGAGGCGTTCGACGGTGTGGACCTGGCCGGTAAAGCGGTGCTGGTGCGTACCGATTGGGCCGATCGCTGGGGCGCCGAAGGGTACTTCAGGTCGGGCCCGTTTCTGACAGCCGACGCGTGTCGCTTTCTGGTACGATCACAGGCGGTGCTGGTCGGGATCGACTGTGCCAATATCGACAATATGGAAGATCGGCAGCGCCCGGCGCATACTATTTTGCTGGCTGCCGGTATCCCGATCGTGGAGCATCTGCGCGCGCTTGACCATTTGCCGCCCGGTGGCTTCCGATTTTTTGCCGTGCCGCCGGCGATCGTTGCCGGGACGTCGTTTCCGGTGCGGGCGTTCGCGGTGGTTTAGAAGATTAGCCCTCCCCTGCTCCGATAACGGAGCGGGTAAACGAGCTATGTGATGCAACATACCTACACCTTACCGGTTACCATCGACGATATTCGAGCAGCAGCGGAGCGCATCGCGCCGTACATCCACCGCACACCGCTGTTGGAGAACGCCGCGCTCAGCAACATGACCGGCGCGGATCTGCGCTTCAAGGCCGAACACCTGCAGCGGGCGGGGTCGTTCAAGATCCGCGGCGCGCTGAATAAGCTGCTGTCGCTGAACGACGCCGAGCGGCGGCGCGGCGTTGTCGCGTTCTCTTCGGGCAACCATGCCCAGGGCGTTGCGCTGGCGGGACAGCTGACGGGAACCAGCGCTACGATCGTGATGCCTTCGGATGCGCCGCGGGTCAAGCTGGAGGCCACGCGCGGCTACGGCGCCGAGATCGTGCTGTACGACCGGCAGCGCGAGGACCGCGAGGCGATCGCCGCGCGCATCGCCGGCGAAACCGGCGCGACAGTCGTGCCGCCCTTCGACGACGCGGCGATCGTAGCCGGACAGGGCACCGCCGGCCTCGAAATCGCCGAGCAGTGGCCGGAAGTGGAGCTCGCGCTTGTGCCGGTCGGCGGCGGCGGCCTGATCGCGGGCATCGCGACTGCCCTGAAAGCGCTGCGTCCCGGCATCCGCGTTATCGGCGTCGAGCCCGCGGCTGCCGACGACGCGCGACGCTCGCTCGACGAAGGCCATATCGTTCGCATCGCGCCGCCGCGCACCGTCGCCGACGGCGTTGCTACCCCGGCGGTTGGACGCGTGCCCTTCGCGATCATGCAGGCGCTGCTCGACGATATCGTGGTGGTGGACGAAGATGAGATCTTGCGCGCGATGGAGCTGATCCTGACGCGTACCAAGCAGCTGGTCGAGCCGACCGGTGCCCTGTCGACCGCCGCGGCGCTGTTCGGCAAAGTCGACGTGGCGAATACCAGGGTCGTCTCGTTGTTGTGTGGCGGGAACGTGGACGTGCGGGCGCTGGTCGAGGCCCTGGCGGGTAGACGCATCGAGCCCGGCACGCTTGCGCTGCCGTCATGAACATCGAACGACCGCACAAGCTATCCGTTCGCCCGGCTGCGCCGGCCACCGTGACGTCTGGCCGCGCCGCAAAGCCGCATATTGTGCGCTGGCTACAGCTGCTGGCCGGCCTGCTCGGCTACGCGGTCTCGATCGTCTTGATGCTGCAGAGCGGCCTCGGGCTCGGGCCGTGGGACGCGTTTCATGTCGGCATCCGTAATCTCACGGGCATTCCGGTGGGCATGGCGAGCATTCTGGCCGGCATCGTGCTTGTCGCGGGCACGCTGCTGATCGGCGTGCGGCCGGGGCCGGGCACGATCGCCAACATGATCCTGATCGGCGTCTTTATCGATCTGCTGCTGCCGCGTGTCCCGGCCGCGACCGGCATGCTGTGGGGCTTCGGGTACTTTGTGCCCGCCCTGCTGCTGTGCGGCCTGTCGACGGGCTTATACATCGGGGCAGGCCTGGGCCAGGGCCCGCGTGATGGCCTGATGCTGGGCGTCAGCCGCCGCGTGGGGTGGCCCGTTCGCCGCGCCCGCACCGCGATCGAGTTGTGTGTCCTGCTCTGCGGCTGGCTGATGGGCGCGCCGATCGGCATCGGCACGCTGCTGTTTGCCCTGGCCATCGGGCCGTCGGTGCAGTGGGGCATGCGGGTGTGTAAATGAAACCTAAATATCTGGCTGTCCTACTGTTACTGGCGTCCATCTGGGGCGCGTCGTATCTTTTTATGCGCCTGGCGGTACGCACCGAGGCGGCGCCCGGCAACTTTCCGCCGATCACGCTGGCCGGCATCCGCATCGCCGTCGCGGCGCTGATTTTGTGTGCCGTGCTGAAGCTGCGCGGAGCTGTGTTTCCGTGGCATCGCTGGCCGGATATCGCCGTGATCGGATTGATCAACGCCGCGCTGCCGTATTTCCTGTTTGCCTGGGGCGCGCAATATATTCCCAGCAATCTGTCGGCGATCTACACCGCGGCAACGCCGCTGTTCACGGTGTTGCTGGCGACGTTGTTCGTGCGCGAGGAACGGTTGTCGCCGCTGCGCTCGCTCGGGATCATCGTCGGGTTCCTTGGAGTTGTGTATCTGTTCGCAGATGGTATCGGCTCGATAGGCGCCGCGGGCGATCGATTCAAATTCTGGGGCGAGGTTGCCTGTCTTACAGCGGCGTTTTGCTACGGTGTCAGCAACCTGTGGGCGCGGCGACGGATGATGGATCTCCAGCCGATGCAGCTGTCGGCAGCGCAGCTCGTGTTCGGCGCTTTTTGGTTGCTGCCGCCGATCGTGCTGCTCGAGCAACCCTGGCTGACGCTCGATCCAACACCGGCGGCGATCTGGTCGCTGGCGGTTCTTACACTGCTCGGCACGGCCTTCGCGCAAATTTTGTATTTTTATCTGCTGACACGGGTCGGCGCAGCGCGCACAGCTCAGGTTGCCTATATCCTGCCGCTGTTCGGCCTGTTCTGGGGCTGGATGATCGGCGAAACGATCACCCAGCGCGCGGTAGGTGCGCTACTGATCGTGCTGGTCGGGCTGGTGATCGTCAACGCCGGCGCGCGGACGAAAGGATTAACGCAAAGACGCAAGGATGCAAAGAACGTAGAATCGACGATGCCGGTTGGTTCGGTGCCAAACACAAGGGATTTGTGAATAGCGCTAGCTAACTATTTTCCTTGGCGTCCTTGCGTCTTTGCGTTTTTCTCCGGTTGCCTTTGCGTTTATGTCCGGTCATTTTCAAGCTGCAGCTCGACATACTCCCTCTTCACCAGATGCTCGTCGGCGATGCCGAACAGCGCCAGCAGCTCGCCGATCAGCGTGGCTTTTATCTCGGCGTCGTGGAACGACCAGGTACGGCTCTTGATCTCCAGATACAGGCCGTCGTCGAGGCCGGGCAGCCGGTCGACGTTGATGGCGAAGTCCTCGCCTTTGTAGACTACCCGCCAGCGCCGGCGCTGCTTCTCGACCTCCGCAACCGCGTCGGCGCCGAAGTACTCGCGATAAAAGCGCAGCGAGCGGTCGGCCGGCGCGGTATAGCGCGCGCGCGACAGCAAAATGGCGTTCGGGAAATCGTTGCGCTCGGCGGCGGGCACCGTGAGCGTGATGGTATATTTGGCGTCCATCCGCGCGCCTGGGTCGCGGCGATGATCCTCGCGATAGCGGATCCGGCCGCGCGCCTCGTCGTCGAACAACAGATACGTGTCGTACTGTGTGCGGCGGCTGGCTTTGGTGACCTGAAACTCGGGGCCCTCGACCAGCGCCGCGATCGGCTCGGCGTCCTCGATGCGGGCTTTGACCTGCACCTCGAACAGCTCGTCCTGCCGCACGCCGCCGATGGCGACGATCTTGTCGAGCAAGTTGGCCTCGCGCGCGCTCAAGAACTCGTCGATGCGGTCGGCGATCAGCTGCGCGTCGCGCCGGATCCGATCCTCGTCCAGCGTCAGCAGCACCCGATCGCGCAGCAGAAAGCGCCCGTCCACCAGCGTGTGGCGAACGTCTTCAGCTTTGGAGCTGTACACGATCTGGGTATAGATCGCGTCGGGGTTATAGCGATAGCGCGGCGACGAGTGCAGCGAGCGCAGCTCGAGCACCGCCACGTCGGCGCGCTTACCGGGCTCGAGCGTGCCGGCCAGGTGGTCGAGATGGATCGCCCTGGCCCCCAGCGAGGTGGCCATCGCCAGCGCCTGCCGCGCCGGAACCACCGTCGGGTCGCCGCTGGCGCCTTTGGGCAGCATCGCGGCCAGGTGCACCTCGGTGAGCAGGTCCTGGTCGTCGTTGGAGGCCGGGCCGTCGGTGCCGATGCCGAGGTTGACGCCGGCGGCAAGCATGCCTGCATACGGCGCGATGCCGCTGGCCAGCTTCAGGTTGGAGGATGGGCATGGCGCGGCGCCGACGTTGTGCTTGTTCAGCACGGCCCAATCGCGCTCATCGGTGTGTACGCAGTGCGCGGCGATCGCCTTGACGCCGAACGCGCCGACGCTCTCGGCGTAGGCGACCGGCGAAAGACTGCGCTGTTCGAGGCTTTCGTGAACCTCGCGCGCCGTCTCGGACAGATGCGTCACCAGCGGCGTTCCGAACTCGCGGCACAGCTCGGCGGCGCGGCGATAGATCTCGTCGGTGCAGGTGTAGGGCGCGTGGGGTGCGACGGTGGCGATGACCCGCTCATGGCCGTGCCACGAGCGCATGAACTCGTTTGCATAGCGCAGGC
This sequence comes from uncultured bacterium, assembly GCA_963827625.1. Lineage (GTDB taxonomy): Bacteria > Chloroflexota > Chloroflexia > Chloroflexales > Kallotenuaceae > CAWHBS01. The sequence continues at coordinate 469,903 of CAWHBS010000001.1, forward strand.
CGATATCGTAGCTCGGCGCGTCGGGCGTCGGGATGCGCATTACCGTCTCGCCGCAGATCGCGCGCATGCCGGCTTCGTCCGCGGCGCGGGCCACCTCGTCCTCGAAAAAATACATATCGACGAAGGTCGTCATGCCGCCACGGATCATCTCGGCGCAGCTGAGCAGCGTGCCGGTGTACGCAAACTCGGGCGTGACGAACTTCGACTCGACTGGAAACATATAGCCGAGCAGCCAGACGTCGAGCTGCACATCGGCTACCAGGCCGCGCAGCAGGCTCATCGGAACATGCGCGTGGGCGTTGATCAGGCCGGGCAGGATCGCGCAATCCGTGCAATCGATCGTTTCCGCCGCGCTGAAGCGCCGGACGAGCTCGTCCGCCGCGCCTACGGCTACGATTTCGCGGCCGCGTATCGCCACGCCGCCGCCGGCGATGATGCTGCCTTCACTATCCATCGTCACGACCGTGCCGCCGATCAGCAAAATGTCGATGTTTTCAGGCATGTGCTGCTCCGCTTGTGCTCGATCCAGTAACTAAACCCTATTATAAATCCGCTGCTCCACGCCGGCAGAACGAATCTGATCATATTGTCCGCCTGCGGCTCACAGCCAGCTGCCCAGCAGTCGAACGCTGCATCCACCGCCGGCACGGCGAGCGCGCCCTCCGGCGAGCCGTCACCCGCCGCCTCCGCGGCCTCGTCCGAGCCTGCCGCGAGCGAAAGCTCTGCCGGCACAGATGCAGCGTTTCCCATCACGATCGAACATCACTACGGCACAACCGAGATCAAGCAGCCTCCGGCCCGCGTCGTCACCGTCGGGCTGACCGACCATGACGCGTTCCTGGCCCTCGGTGTCGTTCCGGTCGGGACCACCGAGTGGTTCGGCGAGCATCCGTCGGCCATCTGGCCGTGGGCTACGGACAAACTCGGCGACGCCAAACCGGAGCTGGTAGGAGACGCCGAAACGATCAACTTCGAACGTATTGCCGCGCTCAAGCCGGACGTGATCACCGCGCTGTATTCCGGGGTGACCCAGGAACAATACGATCTGCTGGCGCAGATCGCACCTACCGTCGCCCAACCGGCCGACAAAGTCGACTACGGCATCGCCTGGGATGAGCTGACCCGCACCGTCGGTCGTATCGCCGGCCAGGAGCAGCAGGCCGACGAGCTGATAGCTGGTGTCGAGGATCGCTTCGCACAGGTCCGCGCCGAGCATCCCGAGTTCGAAAACGCCAGCGCCATCGTCGCCACACCCTATGAGGGCATCTGGGTGTACGGGGATGAGGACCCGCGCGGCCGCTTTCTTACGTCGCTGGGCTTTAAGCTGCCGGCCGAGCTGGATTCGGTCACCGGCGCCGAGTTCGGCGGCAACCTCAGCCTGGAGCGCGCCGACCTGCTGGACGTCGACGTGATCGTGTGGCTGGACCCCGACGACGCCGAGGGGCCGCTCGGTGGGCCGCTGTACGCCAACATGGACGTCCATACCCAGGGTCGTGAGGTGATGCTCGACAGCTTCGACTTTACGCTTGGCGGCGCTACGTCGTTTGTGAGCGTGCTCAGCTTGCCATACCTGCTGGACGGTTTGATCCCTCAGCTCGCTGCAGCCGTCGACGGCGATCCCGCTACCAAAGTGGTGCCGGCGGAGGAATAGGCCCGCGAAACGTTCACCACAAAGACACAAAGGGCACAAAGAATTAATGATCTTTGTGCCCTTTGTGTCTTTGTGGTGCTTCCGGATGCATCACGTGGTATCAGATGCGCTTGAGGTTCGATCGTGCCTGCGCCTGCGCCAGATCAGCAGCACGCCGGCCAGCGCCGCGGCGCCTACAACCAGTGCAGCAGCAAGCGCAAGACGCGTGCTCGGCTCAGCGGGCAACGGACCTTCGACGGTCTCGTAGCGTACCTCGACCTTGTGGAACAGCTCGTCCGCGGCGGCGAACGAGAACACGAAATCGTCCTCGATAACTTCGGGGCTTTGAAGGAACATTTCGAACTTGGTCAGGAACAGGCGCCGATCGACGAGCGCCGCCAGCGGTGAATCCGGCTCCAGCGACGCCGGTTCGATCCACTGCGCGTAGCTGACCTCGGACCAGCCCGGGCTTTCCGTTCCGCCGGATCCGTCGAACGCCGGCGGCTGCTCGAACTCGATGCTCGGCCAGCACATACAGAAACACCGGTAGCGGCTCGCGCGCCAACGATGTTGCGCGCATCGGATAGATCAGCGTGTCCGAATCGAAGGTAACCCACAGCGGATCGAGGTCGCCGCTCAGCCCTTCGGCAGTTGCCTGCGGCACCAGGCGTACGGCTACGTATTCCCAGCCCTGGGCGATATAGGGCTCCAGCACCTCCTGCAGGCCCGGCGCGAACACAAAGCCGTTGGCGCTCAACCAGCCGCTGAGCGCCGCTGAATCGCTGGCCGCGAGCGTCGCGACGTCGAACGGTCCAAGCTCCTGGCGTTCGAGCACAGTTACCGGCGCCCCCGCCCCCGGAGCGCCGCCGACAGCTCCGTCGCCGCGAATATATTCTACGCGCTCCTGCGGCCTGGTCAGCGTCTGGAGCGCTTCAAACAGCTTTGGGTCGGCCAGTTTCACGGTCGCGTGTGCGGGAACCGGCAGGATCCAGGCGGCCTCTTCGGAGCGCCCCTCGACGCTGAGCGCCATGACGATATCTTCGCTGCGGCCGTCCCAGCGGATCAGGGCGCGCTCCTGTGCGACGTGCGCATCGCCCTCGCTCGGCACGTACGCACCACAGCCGCAGGCAGCGGCGGGAGCCGCCAGCAGCGCGGTCAGGATGCCGAGCATCAGCGTGAGACGAACGGTCAATTGCGGCATGTTCCAGCGCTCCTGTTCAGACAATACTTGTATGTTTTTGTGTTGGTGAGCGTCATTCAGCAAACTCGGCGGCCAGCGCCAGGCAGTGTTGCTTGTAGCGCAGCGCGCCGGCACGGTCGTGGCGGCGCCAGACGCTGATCGGCATGTACTTCTGGATCTCGTACAACAGGTAAAACCGGCGTCGAATTATAGCAGCCGGCGAGTTGTCGCGCGGCCGGCCGTAGCCTTCCCAGAACGACGGCTCGCTGATGCTGCAATAGTCGAGCACGGCGAACTCGATCTCGACGTCGCCCCACAATGCGCGGTCGAAATCGACAAGACCGGTAACATTTCCTTGCCTATCGACTAGGATATTCTGGCCCCATACGTCCATATGCAGCAGCCGCGGCGTGACCGGGTGCCCAAAATGCTCGGCGTGGCGCTCGAACAGCCGGCGCAGCGCATTGGCCTCGGCATCGCTATAACATCCACACGCGGCCACGTCGTCAAGCAGCATGTTCCACATGACGCCAAACGCCGCCTGCCAGTTCCCTTGTGGCTGCATCGGGCGATGCGCGCCAAGGTAGCCGAACTCGTCGCGGCCGAGACACTCCATCGCCGTGAGGGTATGCAGCGCGCGCAGATGCCGGCCGGTCTGGCGCAGCGTACGCGCGCGATGCTCAGGTGGATCAGCGGTGGCCTGGCTGAGGGGAGCGCCCGGCAGGGCCGTCATCAAGAGGTAGTCGCGATCGACGCGCGAGCGGCTCCAATCATACGCCAGGACTTCGGCGACCGGCAGCTGTGTGTGCTCACGGATCAGACTGTGCAGCTCAGGCTCCTGGCGCATCATGCGCCGCTCGTAGAACAAGAAACCGGCGTCGTCGGCAGGAGCGAGACGCAGCACATAGCGGCCGGTGTTGCTGTCGATCCAGTACGAGCTGTTGTGTTTGCCGGTGCTGATCGGCCGGCAGCGCAGCGTGGACGGAGCAACGCCGAGCTGTTCGCCGGCAAGGTCGGTAAGCGCAGCCGCGTCGAATTGTTCAGGCACAGGATGTCCTTCCTCGTGCTAGCCCATAGTTTACACGCAGCGCGGCGGTGTATTATCGTTTCCAGGGCGTTTATCCAAGGGAAAGCGATGGGCATCTTGCGCTAAGGCAAGCTACGTGTTAGAGTTCCGGCACAACATAACGTTAAAGACGTCGACGGTGAAGAGTACGCGCCGCGCCGGGCATCCAGCGAGTCGAGGATAGTGCAAGCTCGACGGCAGCTACGCGCCGAAGCCACACCTGAGTTGCCGCCGAAGCCCATCGGGATAAGGCTGGCCGGTTGAGTCCTCCGTGATCGGGACGCGCCATCGCCGGAATGTATACATTCCGGCCGTGGCGGCTGAGAGGGGGCAACGCCCCAAGCAAGGTGGTACCGCGGATTTCACTCCGTCCTTGAGCCGAACGGCTCATAGGCGGGGTTTTTTTATTGGACAAGGAGACGAACATGGACGCATCTACCTTGAGACGCAGTTTTATCGACTTTTATACACGGCATGGCCATGCCATGATCGGCAGCGCCTCGCTACTGCCGGAAAACGATCCCAGCGTGCTGTTCACCACCGCGGGCATGCATCCGTTGATTCCGTATCTGCTGGGCGAGCAGCATCCCGCCGGCACGCGACTGGCGAACTGGCAGAAATGCCTGCGTACCAACGATATCATGGAGGTCGGCGACGGCGTCCACCTTACCTTTTTTGAGATGCTGGGCGTCTGGTCGCTGGGCGATTACTGGAAGGCCGAGACGATCCGCCTGAGCTTCACCTTCCTGACCAAGCAGCTGGGCCTCGATCCTGAGCGCCTGCATGTTACCTGCTTCGCCGGCGATGGGGACGCGCCGCGCGACGACGAGGCGGCCGCGGCGTGGCAGGCGCACGGTATCCCGCCCGAGCGGATCAGCTTTTTGCCCAAGGCCGATAACTGGTGGGGTCCGGTGGGCGCGACCGGCCCGTGTGGACCGGATTCGGAGATGTTCTACGATAGCGAGCCCGATGGCCCGGCCGGAGAATCCCCGGTCACCAACCCGCGGCGCTTCTGGGAGGTCGGCAACAACGTATTCCTGCAATACGACAAACAGACTGACGGATCATACGCTCCACTGGCACAGCGCAGCGTCGACGTCGGCCTGGGCTTCGACCGGCTGCTCACGCTGCTTGAAGGCGCGCCCTCGGTGTACGAGACCGAGCTGTTCGAGCCGATCGTCGCGGCGATCCTGGCGCTCGCTCCCGACGCAGCGCCCTTTGCGACGCGTGTGATCGCCGACCATGTACGGGCCGCGGCGATGCTGCTCGCGGCGGGCGTGCGGCCGGGCAACGTCGACCAGCCGTATATTCTGCGCCGGCTGATCCGGCGAGCCGTACGCTATGGCCGGACGAGCGGCATCGAGGGACACTTCCTTGCGCGGCTGGCCGAGGTGGTGATCCCGACTCTGTCGGCGGTCTACCCCGAGCTGGAGCAGCAGCGCGAATCGATCTTTTTAGCGCTGGATGAAGAAGAGTCGCGCTTTCAGCGCAGCCTGGCGCGTGGCGAGCAAGCGTTTGAGCGAGCGGTGGCCGCGCTACGCTCAAGCGGAGAAACCGTCATGCAAGGACGGGACGTGTTTCATCTGTACGATACCTTCGGGTTTCCGACTGAGCTGACCGAGGAGCTGGCGCTGCAACAGGGGCTGACCGTCGACATGCCCGGCTTCGAGGCGGCGTTCGCGGAGCATCAGCAGCGCTCGCGGCAAGGCGGGACGGCACGCTTTCGCGGTGGACTGGCGGAGCGAATGCCCGAGACGGTCGCCTACCATACCGCGACGCATCTGCTGCACGAGGCGCTGCGCCGGGTGCTGGGGCCGCACGTCGAGCAGCGCGGCAGCAATATCACCGCCGAGCGCCTGCGCTTTGATTTCGCGCACGGCGAAAAGCTCACACCCGAGCAGCTGCGCGACGTCGAAGGGCTCGTCAACCGGCAGATCGCGCGCGATCTGGCGGTCAGCTGGGCCGAGATGTCCGTGGCGCAGGCAAAAGCAGAGGGAGCGATCGGTCTGTTCGAGGAGCGCTACGGCGATCGCGTCAAGGTCTACACGATCGGCGACTTCAGCCGCGAGATCTGCGGCGGCCCGCATGTCGACAATACCGGCAGCCTGGGCCGCTTCAGTATCGTCAAAGAAGAGGCCGTCGGGTCGGGCGTGCGTCGCGTGCGGGCAGTTTTGAGCCACGAATAGGACACGAATAAACGAATGGAGCCACGAATATTCGTGGCTCCATTCGTTTATTCGTGTCCATACACGGCAGCGGCGTTGCGCCACAGAATCTGCTCGGCCACGGTGCGGGCCTCGCGCGGGGTCAGGTACTGCTGTGCCACGTGGTCCGCCAGACAGCGGCCCAGGGCACGCCGGCCCTGCAGGGCGGCGACGAAAAACAGTTCGGGGATGCCGTGCGCGTCGGTGGCGAACAGCACCTTGGAGCTCGGCGCGAGCTCCAGCGCCTCGGCGAAGCGCGCGGCGGTACCGGCGCCGGTCAGCGGCACGGCCAGCGACACGTCGACGAAGACATTGCTGTACAGGTGGGCCAGGTAGCCGGCCTCGCGCACGTAAGGGTAGCAGTGCAGCAGTACGATCGGCGCGCGGCGGAAGCGCGGATCGGCAACGATCGGGCGCAGCTGCAGCGGGTTGGCCAGCCGCAGATCGGCGTCGTCGTCGCCGAGCCCGACATGGAACTGCACCGGCAGCTCGATCGCGGCGGCTTCTTCAAGTGCCGCCAGCAGCAGGTATTCAAGCAGCGGCCGCTGGGTCAGCCGCGGTATGCCGCCCGCGCGCCGTATTTCCTGAAGGCCGGAAAGTGCCCGGCCGGCGTCGTCCGCGCTACGTGGCTCGATCTGCAGCCCGCCGCGGTAGGCTGCGATACTCTTGAGGCCGGCGATGCCGCCGGAGCGCGCGTCGCGCACACGAGCGCGCACGGCGTCTTCCAGCTGGCTCAGCGTATCGGTCTGGCCCAGCAGTTCCTCGATCAACGTTTCCAGGCGCAGCAGCTGTGCCACCGTTACGCCCGACAGCTGCTCCATCTCGGGCAGGCCCAGGTTGCCGGCGCCACCGAAGCCGGTATCCAGCAGCAGCCGCGACATATAACAGGCGTCGAAGCAGCGCCGCGCGAGACCGGCAAATGGCAGCGCGGTGCGAGCGTCCCAGACGGCCTGCTCATCGGGATCGCAGCCCAGCAGCGCGGCCAGATCGCGCACGGCGCGCCGGTACACCAGCGTGCTGCTCAGGTACACGGCGTTGGCGCGGTCGCGGCTCTCGCTGAAGCGCAGGCGAAAATCGTCGAGCGTTATAGCTTGCTGGTCGCGGCTGAGCGGGTGAGCGTGATGGTCAAGCAGCGGAACGTCGCCCAGGTCCAGCGGCTCAGTAGCGCTGCTGGTGCTGCCGGAATTCGTCATCCGTCGCCTCCGCGCTCCACATGGCCGCCTCGGAGCGCCTGACAGCCAGGAACGAACGTGCCAGCAAGTCGCCCAGAGCTTCCAACAACACGCTGTCGCGCTCGAGCTCGTCGAGCGCAGCGGCGGCATTGGCGGGCAGTCGGCGGATGCCGAGCTCCGTGCGCTGCTTCTCCGTCAATGCCCCAGGGTCGACCTGCAGCTCGGCGCCGGGGTCGAGCTCGCGCTCGACGCCGTCCAGCCCGGCCGCGATCAAGCAACCAAGCGCCAGGTACGGGTTGCAGCTGCTGTCCGCCGCCTTCAGCTCCAGATTGGTCGAGCCGGCCGCGTCGCTCCAGAAGGGCGAGGCGATACGAAGCGCGGCCTCACGGTTATCGTAGCCGTACACCGCGTACGCGCTGCTCCAGGAGCGCGGCTGCAGCCGGCGGTACGAGTTGACGCTGGGGCAGGTGACCGCCACCAGTGCGGGCAGATGCGCCAGCACGCCCGCGGCGAAGGCCCGCGCGGTAGCCGAAAGGCCGCGCTCGCCGGCGGGATCGTAAAATACATTGTGCCCCGCGGCGTCCCACACGCTGAAGTGAATGTGCGCGCCGTTGCCGGCCTGGTCGGGCAACGGCTTGGGCGCCAGCGAGGCGAACAGCCCGTGCGCATGGGCCACGCCGCGGATCGTCTCACGCAGCTTGAGATGATTGTCGGCGGCGGTGAGCGCGCCGGCGTGGCGGATCGACAGCTCATGCTGGCCGTGGCCGAGCTCGGGGTAATACTGCTCCACCACCAGCCCCTGCGCCTGCAGCGCGGCTACCAGGTCGTCGGCAAAGGGGCCGGCCTGGGCCATCGCGATGCTGCTGAAACACAGCGTGCGATCGAACGGCTCGAGGCGCCCGTTTACGGGCTGCAACAACGAGAATTCGGCTTCAAGGGCTGCGTGGAGCTGCCAGCCGTGCCGGGCGAGGCGTTCTTCCATGCGCCGCAAAAACGAGCGCGGGCAGGCGGTCCACGGAGTGCGGTCGTGCTCCAGCTGATCGCAATACAGCACCGCGCTGTGCGGCGCGTAGGGCAGTAGCGCAAAGCTGGCCGGGTCGGGAACCAGGCGTACCTCGCCGACCGGGCCGGTGCCCTCCACCGGCTGCAGCTGGTCGAAGGCGTTCATCGCCATCATAGCTTTGGTGAGGCCGATGCCGTCGCTCAGCCGGCCGGCGAGCCCGTCCGTCGCGGACGCCTTGCCGCGAATGATTCCGCCGTTGTCGCAGTACAAGAAACGCACGAGGCGGACGCCGGCGGCCTTTGCGGTCTCCACTACCTGTTCGGCGTTCATGTGCTCCCCCGGCCGGTAAGGCGGGATTGTAAGGCCCTTCGTAGTCGCGCCGTTGATTGTACGTCACCCGGCGCGTGCTGCAAACCGCATCTGAATGTAGTACTACTGGTAATAATGTACTACATATGATATAATAGTAGTACAAACGCAAGAAGACCAGCTTGAGAGAACTGTATGAAGCAACATACTTCGATTATTACCCGCAAGGGACAAATCACTATTCCAGCAGAAATCCGGCGCGCTCTTTCGCTGCATGAGGGCGACAAAGTTGGCTTTGAGGTGGAAGAAGGCCGGATACGGATCAGCCGCCACGGCAGCGTGGTCGCGCGTACCGCCGGCGCGCTTAAGTCGGACGTGCCGATGCTTTCACCTGCAGAGGAGCGGCAAGCAGCCGAGCGAGCTATCGCCGACGAGCTGATCGAGCGTCTGGAAGCGTAGGTGGCACCCCTCCCCTTCCTTGATACTAACGTTTTCCTGCGCCACCTGCGTCAGGATCACCCCGACTACTCGCCCCGCGCGACGGCGTATCTAGCGCGCATCGAAAACGGGGAGCTTAAGGTGCGCATAGCCGACACCGTAATCTTTGAGACGGTCTTTACGCTGCAGCGTGCGTACCGCCAGGCCAAGGCAGATATTCGGGATGCGTTGTGGCCCTTGATCGACCTGCCGGGCATTGTGTTGCCGGGCAAGCGTCGATACGGCAAGGTTTTTGCCTACTATGTGGACGACAACATCTCGTTCGCCGATGCCTTCCATGCCGTGCTTATGGAAGGGCATCACCTGAGCGAGATCGTGAGCTTCGATCGGGAATTCGACCGGCTACGCACGATACGGCGGATTGAACCATCCGGGTAGCTCCGTGGCTTACGCGCGTACGGTTACTATTTACCACTTTACACTGCAAGCTGGCGGCGCGTCGGCCCGGATCTGGAGCAACAGTATGAAACTGACACGCGATCGTCAGGCGCAAGCCAGGGCGTTTATCTTCGAAGCCGCGCGGCCGCTGGAGCAGGCGCAATACGCGTATCATTTTGAGAATGGCACGGCGGAGGCGGTCTTAGCGAGCCTGGCGCGCTTTCAGAACGCAGACGGCGGCTTCGGCCATGCGCTCGAGCCGGATCTGCGCGTCGCCAACTCGTCTGCGCTGGCGACCACGATCGGCCTGCAGATCCTGCGGGACATAGAGGCCACGGCCGAGCAACCCATGGTGCGGGGCGCGATCGGGTATCTGCTGGCGAGCTACGATCCGCGGCAGCAACGCTGGCCGATCATCCCGGCCACGGCGGGCAGCGCTCCGCACGCTCCGTGGTGGGAGCCGGGCATCCAGCTACAGCAGAGCTTTGGCGGCTTTCTGGCAAATCCACGCGCGGAGATCATAGGCTACCTGTATGAGTATGCCGAGCTTGTACCCGGCGAGCTTTTGGAAACCCTGGGACCGGCGGCGCTAGCACACCTGGAGCAGCTGCCCGATAAAATGGATATGCACGACCTGTTGTGTTACGTGCGGCTGGCCGAGACGAAGACCCTGCCCGAGCCGATGCGCGAGCGGATGATGGATAAGCTGCGCCGGGCAGTGGGCGTAACCGTCGAGCGCGATCCGGCCGCCTGGAAGACCTACGGCCTGCAGCCTCTGGCGGTCGTCACGACACCTGATTCGCCGTTCGCCGCGCTGTACGGCCGCGAGCTGGAAGCGAACCTCGATGCGCTGGTCGAGAGCCAGCAGGACGACGGTTCCTGGGGCCTGACCTGGACCTGGGGCGATATGTTTCCCGAGGCGTGGCAGGTCGCCGAGCGCGATTGGCGAGGCGTGCTGACGCTGACAAACCTGCGCACGCTGCGCAGCTTCGGCCGGCTCGAATAGGGGCTGCCACGATGCAAACTATCGAAACCGAACGCTTGCTGCTTCGCCCGAGCACCGAAGACGAGTTTGAAAGCAACTATCGCATCCTGGTCGAGGAAATCGAGGGCGAGGCATTTACCAGAGAGGCCTACCTCCCCGAGCTCCGCTTCGACCTGTATCTGGCTCAGCAAAATCTCGGGCAGCAGTTCTGGCGCCCATCGATCTACCTCAAGCATTCGCAGCGCTTCATCGGCTATTGCCTCTTGATGCCACGACTGTGTACGCCGGACGAGCTGGCTTTTGCCACCGGATCGGAGAGTGTATCAGCACACAACAGCTCGATCGAGGCGGAGATCGGCTGGGCGCTTTCCGAGCGCTACCGTAATCATGGATATGCAACCGAGGCGGCTCGTGCGCTGGTCGACTATGGCTTTGGCACGCTGCGCCTGCCGCGCATCATTGCATTGACGGACCGGGATAATCCCGCTTCCATGCGTGTAATGGAGAAGCTTGGTATGCAACTCTATCAGCAGCCCAACTCCGCGGCGGTTGCCGGCATCATCGAAAACCGGAATACAGGATAAGAGGACGCTCCATACCGGGTGCTGCCGGCCTCTGGCTAAAAGGATCCTTTATGTGGGCTTAACAAGAAAGGCGCGGCTGTAGCGCCGCGCCTTTCTTCTGCGTCTATTATACCCCCGATCCCATACCCGAAACAACCGCCTAACGCCCAATGCTTAAGCGGTCAGCTGCCGGTATGCTCTCCGTTACCGGCAACGACCGGACGTTTCGGTATATGGAGGTTACGCGTGCAGTACCAGCCAGCGATGTACGATCTGAGCGACGACCGCGCAGCCGATGGCCTGTCGCATGAGCTCGAGCAAGCGCGGCATACGATCCGCCGGCTCGAGCGCGAGTTGCGCAAAACACGCGAGCGCGTCGACGAGATCGCGCGGGCTTACCAGCTGACCGTCGCCAATCTGGTGCGCACCAGTGGTACGTGTGCCGTGCTCGAACACGAGCGCGACACATGGCGCCGCCGCGCTGAGGGCCGCTCGACCGATACTATGCTCAACGCCGGCGGCATCGTGCTCCAACCGGCCGAGGTAGCCGCGATCCGCAAGGCTGTTGCCCGGCTGCACCATCCTGATGCTGGCGGCGATGCCGAGCGCATGAAGCAGTGGAACACCGCGCTTGACGCGCTGGAACAGAGCGACGGCCGGAAAACCTAGGGGCGCACTGTGAACGATACCGCGATGTCGGACGCGCCACGCAGCGTTTGATACACCACGCAGTAGCGCTCGGTGAGCCGGATCAGCGTTTCAAGCTGCTCTTCGCTCGCGCTGCTGTCGAGCTCGAAGCGCAGGCGGCCAGCGCTTCAAGCAACATATTTATGCGCGCTCATTCGCGGATCGTCTTTGGGTTTCCTTCTCGCGCCACTCCGCTTCCAGAATGCTCATCATAACGGTATCGTGATACTGTCCATCCAGCCAGCGGTCGTCGCGCAGGCGGCCCTCCTCGCGGAAACCCACCCGGCTATATGCACGCAAGCCGCGCTCGTTGTAGGCCGCGGCAGTCAGCCGGACTTTATGCAGATTGAGCCCATCGAACGCGATGCGCAGCAGCAATTCCACGGCCGCGCCACCGTAGCCCTTGCCCCAGTACTGCTTTTCGCCGATCGCGATGCCCAGCTCGCACGATCGCGACGCCCAGTTGAAGCTGCTCAACTCGCAAACGCCGATCAGCGTGCCGTCCTTCAGGAGTATCGCGTAGTTGTGCTGTCCCTGAGAATCGCGATTTCGCTCGACAAACGCCCGCTCCTGCGCCAGCGACAGCACCGGAAACGCGTCGGCGCCTACGAAGCGCGTGACTTCCGGGTCGTTGAACCAGCGGTGCAGCGTCGGAACGTCGTCGTCCTCGATCGCGCGAAAATCGACAAGTGTGCCTTCGATCATGGTCCCTCAGCATAAACGATCCGCGAAGGAACGCGAAGAAAAATATGTACGAGTGTGCCCATAGATAGTGGTACAGGGTGGTTGTACTTTCGTTACCCCGTACGCGGTATCGACCAATCAAACATCCTGCACCACGAGCCACACGCATACTCGTACAATTAATTCCTTGCGTCCGCACCCACGGTCGTAGGTACCCGGCCTTCGTGGATCGATTCAGAAATCATCGTACACGACGCGCCCGCCCATGACCGTCATACGCACGCCGATGTCCTTGATCGTATCAGGCGGCACGGCCAGCGGGTCGGCGTCCAGCACCGCGAAATCGGCCAGCTTGCCCACTTCAAGCGTGCCTTTGTCGTCTTCTTCAAACGCCAGCCGCGCGCTGTCGATCGTCCACAGGCGCAGCGCTCGCTCCGGCGTAACGCGCTCGGCCGGATTGGAGTGGTTGACGGCACAGTGGATCCCGTACAGTGCGTTCAGCGGCGTCACCGTGCTGTCCGAGCCGCCGCCGATCGGAATACCGTAACGGTCGAACGTAGCGATGCCGTCGGCGTGCCTGGCGCGCTCGGGGCCAAGGTAGCGTGCGTTGGCCTCGATGCCGCCGAAAAAGTCGTCAAACGCCGGCTGGATCGCCGCGCTCACACCTAGATCTCTGGCTTCGCGCAGCAGCTCGTCGTCGAATACCTCGAAGTGCTCCACGCGCAGCCGGTGATCGGCTCGCGGACTGGACCCGAGCGCGCGGCGATATGCGCGCAGCGCCTGCTCAATCGCCGCGTCGCCGACACAGTGCAGCGCCACCTGCATACCGGCTCCCACTGCTGCATCGGCGAACGCTTGCAAGCGATCGTCGTCGAAATACAGCTCGCCGCAGGTATCCAGCCGGTCGGCGTAGGGTTGTTTGAGCGCGGCGGTGTGCGGGCCGAAATCGCCGTCGATCCAGATACAGCCGCCGATACGCGGCAGGCCGAGCGCCCGCGCCGCGTCTACGTGCGTAGTCTGCCAGTACAGTACCGTGCGCACCGGCAGCGCGGCAGCGTGCGCCAACAGCGCGCGTACCCCCGCATCGTCGGGCGCGTCGTCGCCTTCCAGGGCGTGCAGCGTGGTGATACCGGCACGCGCGGCCTCCTCGGCGCCCGCCATGAGCACGCGCTGCCAGCCCAGAGCAGCGGCAAATTCCGTCGGCCCGCGCCAGGCGACAGCAGTGTTGGCCACGCCGATCAACGTGCCGTCGTCGCTGCGCCCGTCGATGCCGTCGGGCAGGCCGAGCGCGCGGATCGCCGCGCTGTTGGCGATCGACAGGTGACCGGTGTAGCCCCTGAGCAGCACCGGATGCTCGGGTGCAACGGCATCCAACTGCTCCAGCGACGGCAGCGCGCCTTGCCAATCGTCATTATTGAGATTGAGGCCGAGTATCAGCTGGCCCGGCGCGTGCTCGGCGGCGCGCGCGGCGACGAGCTCCAGGGCACCGGCCGTGGAAAGCACGCCGGTGAAATCCAGGGCAAAATGGCGTACCGCGGTCCACACAAAGTGGACGTGGCTGTCGACAAAGCCCGGCACGACCGTCCGGCCCGCCAGATCGTAACGTGGCGCGCCGGCCTCGTGCGGCACCGCGTCGTCGAGCGCCACGATACGCCCGTCCAGCGCCATCAGCGACCGTGCCCGTGGGCGCCGCGGATCGAGCGTGATGATGTCGGCGTTTTCGATGATCATGACATTATCGCGTCGACCACCGCGTCGGTATCGCTCAGATCGTCAAGCACGGCATCCGGATCGCATGCTTCGAGGCTGGACCGGCTGTAGTGCCCCGTGGCCACGGCGACGGTACGGGCGCCGCCGGCCTTGCCGCAGGCGACATCGCGCGGCGTATCGCCGACTACGATTACCTGGCCGATCACCTCGCCATATCGCGCGGCTGCTTTGGCCCGCGCGATCGGCACCAGCTTGAGCCGATCGCGATCGTCCGAGCCGTAGGCTCCGATCGGGAGGTCGAGCAGGCTATCGAGGCCAAATGTCCCCAGCTTGAGCGCGGCGACCGGCTCGAGATTGCCGGTCAGCAGCGTCTGGATCGCCCCGCGCTCGCGCAGCGCCCCGATCGCCGGGAACACTCCCGGCAGCAGGCGCAAGATCTCGTGCAGGCGGTGCTCGAGCTCCGACATGAGCATATGATAGCGCTCGCCGAAACGCGGCAGCTTTTCCAACGCTGCTGCTTCGTCCATCTCGTGCAGCGCGAGCGTTTCGAGCACGATCTGCCCATCAGTTTTGCCGCCGTACTCGATACGGCGAATCTCACCCGGCAGCTCGTACACGTCGCCGAGCGCGCGCAGGAATTGCGCGATCACCGTTCCATCGCCGCGCATCAGCGTTCCATCGATATCCCACAGCACCAGTGGTCGCATGTTCACCCTATACTAGCAGCCCGGCGAAAGCCTGCGCCGTAAAATAGGCGTAGTGTTCGCGGATCGAACGCTCGGTGATATCCGGCCTGCCGAACGGGCCGAAGAACGCTGCCCACCCGGCCAGATCCTTGCCGGCCAGGCGAACCAGGCGCAGGGCAGCCACCAGGTCCCAGTACGGAAGCTCGGTGTAATCGATCGGCATACACGAGCGATACTGCTCCGTAAAGGCGTCCATCGCCGCTATCCCGAAGATCCACACCAGATCCAGCCGGCTGATCGCCAGGTCGACCAGCGGATCGCCAAGTTTTGCGTCTTCCCAATCGATCACCGCGGCAAGCTTGCCGTCGCGCCACAATACATTACCGGGCCAGTAATCGCCGTGCAGCAGTGCTGCTGGGTTGTGCTGCGGCAGCGGCCAGGCTGCTTCGAGGGTATCGCGAATACGGCCCTCATCCAGCGACCGGTCGAGCCTGTCGGGCCGCACTCCAAAGGTTGCGGCAGCATCGTGGGCCTGCCGGGGCAGATACGATACGTCGAACGAAGAATAGTCGGCGCTGTGAATGGCGGCGAGCTGCATAGCCAGCTGCCGCATCGCATCCAAAACGTCGGCGGGCGCGAACTCCGGCGTGCCCTCGACATATTCGAGCACCAGAAATGGGCCAGGTAACAGCACGCCGCTCTGATCGAGATACAAAGGTGCCTGGGTTTTCAATCCCAACGACTGAGTCAGCTCCAGTAGCCTGTATTCGTTGGCGGCAGCGTGGCGATCGCGCTCGAGTGCCGGCACACCGGGCCGCCGTATAATCACGCGTACGATGCGGCCGCCGGGCGCTTCGATCTCCAGAGCGGTCATGCTGGCCGAGATGCCGCCCGCGAGCTGCCAGGTTCGAAGCAGGCTGCTACCGGGAATAATACGTTGTACCAGTTTTTGGAGCAGCTGAGCTTCGGTGATCGGGGGCATGATAATCAAGAACCAACAAACCAACGAACCAATAAACCGTGTAGGGCCGATCGCTTGCGTCGGCCGCCGGCAGGCAGGGGGTGTCCCCCAATATCTGATACCGCTGGCGAAATCTCGCCAGCGGCAGGACGCGCCACCGGCGCGTCCCTACGGACCGTTGTCCAATTCAACGATATAACACACGCCGGCCGCGCAGCCTCCCGGCGATCGATGCGCCGGCGATAACAACACATAACAGCACAACATCCAGCGTCAGCACCGGAACCAGCGCTGCCAGCAGGCGTTGCACGGCCGCGACCAGACCGATCGTCCACGCGGCGGGTACCTCGGGACGTACGCCAAAAGCCAGCAGCAAGAGTGTCAGGCCGGCGACGATAACCGCGATCGGCCACCAGGCGGCGCGGTCCGAGGCGCTGGGGAACATCGTATTGGCGACCGCGAACAACAGGTACAACAATAATGCCGACCGGGCGCTGCCCAGCAATACCGGCAGCGCAGCAATCGCTGCAAATCCGGGCGGCAGCGGGCCGATCGCGCCGACGAGCACGAGCAGTACCGCAGTGCCGGCCAGCAGCGGAGCAGCGCCAATCAGGCTCATGCGTAGCGGATCGACGCGCGCGACGACCACTTCACCCTGCCGCGCATCCCGGCCGCGCCGGAAACGGAACAGATCGACGCTGATCACCGGCACGCGCAGCATAACCGCGACGGCGGCATGGCTTAGCTCATGCAGCACCACGCCGGGCAATACCAGCAGATCGTACAGCGCGGCAGCAGTGGCAGGGCGATCGCTCAACAACAGGACAAGCACCTGAATATGGCGCTCGAGCAGCCGGCCGAGCAGCCAGAGAGCAGCAAGAACGAGCCCGAGCCAGACCAGCGTCGACATCGGCGAGCACCCTATCGGTTACGTCTCATGTGCGTGCCTGATTGTCGGGCAAACCGAGGCTTTTCGTCAAATGAGGCGTTGGGGTCGTGTGAACGGCGAACCTTAATATCGCCGCAGCAAGGTTACACCCCTCCGAAGTAGCGCAATGCCAGACGCAGCCGCTCCTCCAGCTCAGGCGGCGCGTCGGCCGGCAGCGCGCCGATCGCGGACTGCGCCTCCAGAGGTGTGTAGCCCAGGCTCACCAGCACTTGCTGCAGCTCGCCGTTCACCGAAACGGCAGCCGGTGATGCTTCGGAGATTGCCACCGGCAGGCCGCTAAGGTCGAGCTTGCCTTTCAGCTCCAGCACCAGACGGGCGGCGGTTTTCTTGCCGATCCCCGGTACCTGCGCCAGAACGGCCGTGTTTTCGTTGGCGAGGGCGAGAACGATTTGCTCGAGCGGCGCCGCTGAAAGCAGGCCGAGCGCCATACGTGGTCCGACGCCCGTCACGCTAAGCAGTGTCTCGAAAAACTGGCGCTGCTCCGCGGCTTCGAAACCGTACAGCACCAGGGCGTCCTCGCGGACGTGCAGGTATGTCCACAACCGTACCTCGGCGCCGGGAATGCCGAGCGCTTCGCGCACCGGTCGTGGCACCCATACATGGAAGCCGACACCGCCGGTTTCAACAATTATCCAGTCGACGCCGGCGGCGGCGACAATTCCGCGGAGTGTTGCGATCATGGCTGCGTTTGGGGAGGCACGGCCGACATTATACTACAGGGCATAGAGGAGTGCTGAGTGCTGAATTGCCTGCATTCAGCACTCATCATGCTAAGGTCCACTTGCGACGCATTGCGTCACGGTGTAGGCTGCATACACCGTGCAAATATATCCCTAATGGCGTTGGAGGAAGTTCCCCGTGGCTCGGAAATCACCCCCTTTGCTTATGGCCGTCGTCCTGTTCGTGGTGATTCTGTCTGGCTGCGGCAGCCCGGCCGGGTCCACTGGCGCCGCGACGTCGCCTGAACCGTCAGTGGCCGAAAGTGTTGCCCCGTCGGCACAGGTAGTCGCCGGCGCCGATGCGTCCGCCAAGGCGCCGCCCCGCTTGCCCCGGCAGACCCCTCCGCGGAGCCGTCCCACATCCGTTAGCCCGAGCGTCGCGGCATCGGCACAAGCCGAGTTGCTCGGCCCGGAAGCACTGGCCGAGCGCCTGCGGCCGGCAACGGTGCGCGTGATCGCCGAGTTCGGCGCCAGCGCGGTAGCGCCGGAGGGGCTTGGCGCGGGCAGCGGCATCGTGTACGACCTTGAGAACGGCTACATTATCACCAATGCCCACGTCGTCGAAGGCGCTTCGGTCGTCAAAGTCGCGCTCGCCGACAGCGACAAGACCCGTCCGGCGCGCGTTCTTGGCCGTTCCCAGTGCGACGACCTCGCGGTGCTGCAGGTTGACAACACCGAGGGCCTTGCCGCCGCGGCGTTGGGCGACAGCTCGGCCGCCAGGGTCGGAGCGGACGTGGTCGCGCTGGGTTATCCATTGTCCTTCGATCTGGGCAATGATCTTTCGGTCAATGTCGGCAATATTTCGCAGCTCAACGCGCAGCTGGGCAAGTTTCAGGATTTGATCAAGGTCGACGCCGCGATCAACCACGGTAACTCGGGCGGCCCGCTGGTCAACGCGAGCGGCGAAGTCGTCGGCATCAATACGCTCGGCTTCGAAGGGACGCAGAACCAGAACTATGCGATCGCCATGTCGTATGCGCGGCCGATCGTGGAGCAGCTGGCCCAGGGTAAGAACCGCAACCATATCGGCATGAATCTGGTTCCCAACGCCTATGCCGACTATTTCGGAACCTCAGACGGCATGGTCGTCGTGGGCGTGTCAAGCGGTAGCCCGGCGTCGCGCTCGGGTGTGGCGCAGGCCGACCTGCTGCTGGAAGTTGAAGGCAAAGCCATCTCCAGCGAGGAGGCGTTGTGCGACGTGCTGCGCTCGCACTCCGACGGCGACCATCTTAAGCTAACGGTGCTGCGTGCCGATAGCGGCGAGCTGCTGCAGGGCGAAGTCGTGATCGACCAGAGCGGCGACAGCGCGGCGGCCGGCCAGCCGCTGGCCGTCGTCGGCACGCTGCAGCGTGATGAGCAGCCAGCAGCAGACAATAGCGGGCAAGCCGGAGCCTCCGGCCAGGACCCGAACGCCGTGTGCAGCCAGGCGACGGTCGTCGAAGTCGAGGCGCTGGCGATCCGCGCCGAGCCCAACCGCTCGTCGGCGCTGCTCGGCGAGGTGCCGCGCGGCGGCGTGGTCGACGTGCTGTGCCAGGAGCCGGTCGACGCCGACGGGCGCGTGTGGGTCAAAGCGCGCAGCGGCGGGATCGAAGGCTATATGAGCACCAACTATCTGGAATAGCCTGCGAAAATAGCACCACAAAGACACAAAGGACACAAAGATGCAAATATTAGGATCTTTGTGTCCTTTGTGTCTTTGTGGTGAATTCCGGCCTGTACTCCAGCGTAGTCGTCGAAATCGCGATTGACAAGATCGGCGCGCATGGCTAATATACGTAAAAGTTATACGTATAAACCCGTTTGCGACTGGAGAAGTAGCCGTGGCGGAACGGTCGACGCGCATCAAACGGCCGACCCAGGCAGACGTCGCCAGGCGCGCCGGCGTTTCACAGCCGATGGTCTCCTACGTTCTGAACGGCAACGAGGCGCTACCGGTACCGGACGAGACACGCCAGCGCATCCGCGATGCGATCGACGAGCTCGGCTACGTGCCGCACCGCGCCGCGCGCAGCCTCAGGACACGCAAGACGTACACCCTGGCCAGCATTATCCCCGACATTACCAATCCGTTTTATCCGGCTTTTCAGCGCGGCATCCAGGATGTCGCGGATCAGCGCGGCTACGATCTGGTGCTCTACAACACCGACGGCGAAGCCGGCAAAGAACATAAGTGTCTGCACTCGGTGCTTCAAGGTCGGGCGGACGCTATCATCGGGGTTTTTTTTCATCTGCGCGCGCCGGACCTGCGCGTGCTGTTGGGCCAGGGTATCGCGATTGTTCGGCTTGAAACCCGGGCGCATACCACCGGCGACCTGCCGCTGGACAGCCTGTACGTTGACAATGCCGCCGCGGCATATGCTGCCGTAAGCTATCTGATCGAGCGCGGTCATACACGCATCGGCATGCTGGCCGGCCGCGGCGGCCCGCGTGAGACACGCCTCGCCGGCTACCGCCGGGCGCTCGCAGATAAGGGTCTGGCGGCCGACGAGCGCTGGATCCGCTCGGTCGGGTTTACCGATCGAGGCGGCTATGACGGCATGCGGCAGCTGCTGGAGCTTGCGCCGCATCCGACGGCGGTGTTCGCGGCGAACGATCTGATAGCGATCGGTGCGCTGCGCGCGATCCGCGAAGCAGACCTGCGCGTGCCCGACGATATCGCGGTGGTCGGTTTCGACGACATTCCGGCGGCCCAGCTGGTCAGCCCGGCGCTGACCACTGTTGCGCAGTTCAGCGAGAGGTTGGGGCGGCGAGCAGCGGAGATGGTGTTGGAGCGGCTCGACGGACGCGTTCACCAGGGCGGGCGTTCGGAGATGATGCCGTTCGAGCTGATCGTGCGGCAATCGGCGTAGCGATCAGGTAGGAGTTTCGCCTTCAGCGATCGATCAGATAGCCGGCGCGCATGCCGGAGGAGCGACGCAGCGATGCACGGAAAAAGCCGGTGGTGGGTGCGGGTAGGTATGCTCACGCTGATCGTGTTGATCGTGAGCGCGTGTAGTGGCCCGGCGGCGCCGGCCGGGCAGGAAAGCGGCGAGAAAGTCACGCTCAACATGTGGGTGTTCGAAGGCGAGTCCGAGTTCCTTCCGGTCGTCAAAGAGGAGTTTGAGGCCAAGAATCCCAATATTGTGCTCGAAATCACCGAGATCCCGGAAGATACCTACGTCACCAAGATCGACACGGCTATCGCGGCCAACCAGACGCCGGATATCGGCTTCGTATACGAGCGGCGCTGGCTCAAAGCCAACAAATTCCTCGCGCTCGACGATACGTTCGCCGCCAAAGAAATCGACCTGGAAGACTTCAATCCGGCGGCGATGAGCGCGTGCAACTACGAAGGCAAGGTCTACTGCGTCGGCACCTACACCGGCGCGATTGTGCTGGCCTACAATAAAGATATGTTCGACGCCGCCGGCTTGCCGTATCCTTCGGCTACCGAGGCGATGACCTTCGACGAGTACGCCGAGCTGGCGGCCAAGCTTTCCAAGCCCGACCCCGATATCAATAAGCGTGTCTGGGGTGCCAGCAATACCGGCGCACCCAACTGGTATATCGACGGCCGCGCGATGTTCAGCGAGGACGGGAAGACGACGACAGGGATCGTCAACAGCCCTGAGTTCGTGCATGTCATGGAAGTGCTGACCAAGCTGGTCAAGGATGGCTACGTTCCCAGCGGCGCCGATACCCAGGCGCTGTCGGGTGCCAACCTGATGGCCGAGCAGCGCCAGGCGATGCACATCATCGACAATATCGTCGCGCTACAGGAGCTCGAGGGCGGCGAAACCAAGGTCCGTTGGGGCGCGGCTCCGACGCCGGTGATCGAAGGAACCGAGCCGTATGTCGCATCCTGGAGCGACTCGTACGGTGTGTTCAGCGGCAGCCAGCACCCGGCCGAGGCGCAGGAATTTATCTCTTTTATGGCCACCGAAGGCAATAAGCTGCGCCTGTCGCAGGGCGGCGACCCGCCGCTTAATAACAAGCTGGCCGAGGAGGAGAACTGGGCCGGCTCGGACGAGGGGCGCCAATCGATGCTGCAGGTGCAAAGCCTTGCGCGTCCCGCCGTATTCGTGCCGAGCTTCTGGGAAGTCACCGGGCCATTGGGCGACGTGTATACCAACGTGATCGAGAGCGGCGCGGACGTCCAGGCCGAGCTGGACGCGGCCGCGCCGGTGATGCAGGACGAGCTGGACCAGGCCTGGGAGACGTGGGAGCTGAGCAAGTAATCGTAGCTGCCGCGCGGTGCAGGGCCGCGCGGTAGCTGAGCCGCCAGAAGAGGCATTTCGGGATGGCTACATTGAATCCAGGCCGGCGCGCGAAGCAGCCGCGCCAGTCCATCGGGCGAATGGCCCGCCAGGAGGAGCGCGCAGCGTACATGTTTCTGGCGCCGTGGCTGATCGGCGTGGTGGTGTTTCTGCTCGGGCCGATTATCGCTTCGGTCTGGATCAGCATGACCAGCTGGAATATTATCTCCGAGGCGCAGTGGGTCGGGCTGGACAACTACCGCGAAATGTTTTTCGACGATCCGAAGTTCTGGCAGTCGATCAAGGTAACGCTGTACTTTACTGTGCTGGCCGTGCCGCTGGGTCTGGCTTGCGGCCTCGCGCTGTCGTTGCTGCTCAACATGCGCCTGCGCGGCATGTACGCCTACAGGACGATATTGTACCTGCCCTCGGTGATCAGCGGCGTCGCGGTGGCGGTGCTGTGGTCGTCGCTGCTCAACCCCGACCTCGGAGCGGTTAACGTCTTTTTGCGCAGCATCGGCGTAGACAATCCGCCGCGCTGGCTGCAAAGCCCGACCTGGGCCATACCGGGCGTCGTGCTGATGGGCCTGTGGGGCGTAGGCGGCAGCGCGATCATCTACCTCGCCGGACTGCAAAATATCCCGCCGCAGCTGTACGAGGCTGCCAATATCGACGGCGCCGGCCCGCTGCAAAAGTTCCGCCACATCACGCTGCCGATGATCACGCCGACGCTGTTTTTTACCCTGATCACCGGCCTGATCGGCGCGTTTCAGGTGTTCGAAGCGGGCTACATCCTTGGCGGCAGCCGCGGCGGCACCAACGGCGCGCTGCTGTTTTACCTGCTCAATCTGTGGAACGAGGGCTTCCGCAACGGCCGCTACGGCTACGCGTCGGCGCTTGCGTGGGTGCTGGTCGTCGTCGGGGCGGTGGTTATTTTTGTAACCTACCGCTGGTCGGACCGCTGGGTTTTTTACGAGCACGATACGCGCTCGTCATAGGAACGCTATGCAAACACCGCGAATCATTAGCGGCAAGCTGCAGCGCAGCGACACGACTATGCCGCGACGAGGCTGGCGCCGGCTGGTCGTTCCGGCGCTGGGCTACGCTGCCGTGCTGCTGTTGTGCTATGTCGTCATGCTGCCGCTCGGCTGGATGTTGACCGTGGCGCTCAAGCCCGATGGTGTTCCGGTTTTCACCACGCCCACCGAGTGGTTTCCGACGCGCTACTGGCATTGGGCAACGTTCACCACCGCGCTGACCAATCCGAGCCGGCCATTCCTGCTCTATACCTGGAACACGCTGCAGATCGTGGCCGGCACGATCATCGGCTCGGTACTTTCGTGCTCGCTGGTCGGCTATGCCTTTGCGCGCTTGCGCTTTCGCGGGCGCGATGCGCTGTTCAACTTCCTGATCCTGACGATGTTGATCCCGCTGCCGGTGCTGATGATCCCGCAGTTCCTGCTGTTTAATATGCTGGGCTGGTACGGCACGTATCTGCCGCTGATCGTGCCGTCGTTCACCGGCAACGCGTTCTACATCTTTTTGATCCGCCAGTATATGCGCAGCTTCCCCACTGAGCTCGACGACGCCGCGCGGATCGACGGATGCAGCTACTGGGATATCTACTGGCGCATCATTTTGCCGCTGACGACCCCGGTGCTGGCGGTGGTGGTGGTGTTCACCTTCCTGGGCTCGTGGGGCGACCTGCTCGGCCCGCTGATCTATCTCGACAACAACGATAAGTTCACGATCGCGCTGGGTCTCGCCAATTTCATCACCCGCGCCAACCCGAACCTGAACGAGCTAATGGCGGCGAACCTGGTAACGATCATTCCGGTGATCATCGTGTACTTCTTCGCCCAGGACAAGCTGATCGGCGGCATCTCGTCGGTAGGGTTGAAAGGATGAGTCGGCCGCTCATCCGGGTTCAACCGGCCATATGAAAGGACTTTTCAGTGAGTAGTCCAATCGACTACACCGAACGCGTGTACGCCGGCGTGCTGGGAAAATTGATCGGCGTGTACCTGGGCCGTCCCTTCGAGGGCTGGAGCTACGAGCGGATCATGGCCGAGCTCGGGCCGATCAACTACTACGTCAACCGGCAGCGCAACATGCCGCTGGTCGTCACCGACGACGATATCTCGGGCACGTTCACGTTTTTACGCGCGCTTGAGGATTACGGCTACAATCGTGATCTATCGCCGGCGCAGATCGGCCAGACCTGGTTGAACTACCTGATCGAGCAGCGCACGATCCTGTGGTGGGGCGGCATGGGCAATTCCACCGAGCATACGGCGTTCTTGCGCCTGAAAAACGGCACACCGGCGCCCGAGAGCGGCTCGGCGGCGCTGAACGGCACGGTAGTGGCCGAGCAGATCGGCGCCCAGATCTTCGTCGACGGTTGGGCGATGGTCGCGCCGGGCGACCCCGAGCTGGCCGCAGATCTGGCCCGTCGCGCCGCGAGTGTCAGCCACGACGGCGAGGCGATCTACGGCGCGCAGGCGCTGGCGGCGATGGAAGCGCAGGCGTTCGTCGAGCCCCAGATCGAGCGCTTGCTCGACTGCGCCGTTCGCTTCATCCCGCGCGACTCGATTATCGCGCGGCTGTATCACGATCTGCGCGAGTGGCATGCGCGCGACGGCGAGTGGCAGGCGACGCGCGAGCGCATCGCCCAACGCTATGGCTACGACACCTACGGCGGCAACTGCCACATGGTGCCCAATCACGCGCTGATCCTGCTCGGCCTGCTATACGGCGACGACGACCTGCAGACGCTCGCTGATGGTCTGCAACACGTCAGGCTGGGATACCGACTGCAACTCCGGCAATCTGGGCTGCCTGCTGGGCATCAAGAACGGCCTCGCCGGCATCGACACCGGGCCGGATTGGCGTGGGCCCTTCGCCGACCGGCTGTATCTGCCCACCGCCGACGGCGGCCGCGCGATCACCGACGCCGTCACCGAAACGTTTCATGTCGTCAACGCCGGGCGGGCACTGGCCGGCGAGGCGCCGCTCAAGCCAAAAGACGGCGCGCGGTTTCACTTCGAGCTGCCCGGCTCGATGCAGGGCTTCGAAGCCGCCGGCGATGGTCGACGCGGACGGCACGCTACGACTCGAAAACGTCGCCGGCCATAGCCGCCGCGGCCGGCGCAGCCTGGCCCTGCGCTATACCCACCTGGCGCCCGGCCGTGTCGCGCGCGCCTCGACGCCGACGTTCATCCCGCCCGACATGCTCAACGCCGGCGGCTACGAGCTGCTGGCCTCGCCGTCGCTGTACCCGACGCAAACGGTGCGTGCCGGGCTTCAGGCGGATGCTTCGAACCGTGAGCCGATCAACTGCCGGCTTTTCATCGAAGCGTACGGTGCCGACGACGGATTGCAGCGGCACTACGGCCCCGGCATGCAGTTGGCGCCGGGCGAGGCGTGGGAGCCGGTGTGGCACGTGCCCGACCCGGACGGGCAGCCGATCGCGCGGATCGGTTTCGAGCTGGCCGGCGATCAACATGCCGGCGGCAGCGTGTATCTGGATTTTCTGAGCTGGGACGGTACGCCCGAGCTGCTGCTGCGGCGACCGGAGGCCGGCGGACGCGTCTGGCGCCGCGCCTGGATCAACGGCGTCGACCATCTAGACCGCTGGTGGCCGGAGGCGCTGCGGATCATCCACGATGAGGGCCGCGGCCTGCTCAGCCAGGGCACGCGCGACTGGACCGACTACAGTGCGCAGGCGATGATCACGCCGCATATGGCCGCCGCGACGGGCATTGCGGTGCGCGTGCAAGGCATGCGGCGCTATTACGCGCTGCTGCTGCGCGACCGCGACCGCATCCAGCTCCTGCGGGCACTTGACGGCGACCGCGTACTGGCCGAGGCAGCGTTCGAATGGCAGTTCGGGCAGGCCTACGATCTACGGCTCGAGGCTGCAGGCTCGCACTTACGGGCCTGGGTCGACGGCAAGCTGCTGTTCGATCTCGACGATCCCGCTACGCCGCTCACTGGTGGTGCAGTTGGTCTGTTGATCGAGCAGGGGCGTGCCTCGACCGATAGCGTGAGCGTGCGGCCGGTGAAACCTGTTTGAACGAACCTCGAACCTCGACCTGACCCGACCCGACGACCCGACCCGACCCGACCCGACCCGACGCTAAAGCGTCGGGCTGAAGAAACGAAGCCCGCTGAAGCGGGCTGGAACCTGTCCAGCCCGCTTCAGCGGGCTTCGTTTCTTCAGCCCCAGGATTTATCCTGGGGCTGGTGCGGCGGTTTCCGGCTCGCCAACCCTGGCGAGGTTTTGTGTCCGGTTCGGCAAGCGCTGCGCGGTAAAAAGGGCGAGTGCCAGCACAGCCAGCATCAGCATGATCTGCCAGAAGATGCCGACGCCGACGCCCTTGTCTCCACGACTGGTGTACGCGACGAGTGCTCCGCCAACTCCGGCTCCCAGCGCGCTGCCCAGCACATTCAGCAGCTGGATCGCGGCGGTCGCAGTGCCTTCGCTGCCCTGCCCTGCATGTTCGAGCACCACCAGGGAGAGTGTGGAGTACGCGATGCCCATGCCCAGGCCCGCGATGCCCCAGGCGATCGGGCCGAACACGACGGGAGTTGTCGGGAACAGCACCGCTGCCGTCGCGGCACAGCCGATCGCCAGCACTACCAGACCGACGCTGGTGAGCTCGCGCCGCCACCCGGCCGAAGCGAGGCGCGCCTGCAACCACGACCCGGCCGTCCAGGTGATCGTCGCCGCGGTAAGCGCCAGGCCGGCAAACGTCGCTTTTTGGCCGCGTACTTCGGTGAGGGCGAGCGGCACGAATGAATCGACACCGAAAAAGGCCAGGCTGAGCAGGCCGCTGGTGAGCACCGCGGCGGGCAGGCCGGGCCGCGCCCGCAACGTGCCCGGCGGCAGCAGTCGCGCGAGCGACGGCAGCCCGAGCGCCGCGCCACCTGCTACCAGCCCGGCGGCGAGCAGCATGGGTTGCGCGCCAAGCCCGGCCAGTAGCATGCCGGCGCCGGCAGCCAGCCCAAACGCCGCGGCGATGCGCGACCAATCGCGCCGTGCGCCGCTGCCTGAGCCGAGCCGGCGTAGCGCGGGCAGCGTCAGCAGCCCGGCAAACACCGGTAGCGGTGCCAGGCCAAGGAATACCCAGCGCCAGCCGGCATAGTCGGCCACTGCGCCGGAGATGGCCGGGCCGATCAAACCGGGGACCACCCAGGCGCTCGAAACGATCGCCAGCATCTGCGGCTTGAGCGCGTCGGGATAGCCCCGCGCGATGGCGACGTACGCGATCGATCCGATCACCCCGGCGCCGAGCCCCTGCAGCGCTCGTGCTGCAACCAGCACCTGCATAGTTGGAGCTAAGCCGCCGAGCAGCAAGCCGGCGACGAACAATGCGACGCCGATCAGGAACGGCCCGGCCGCGCCATGCCGATCCGCCTCGCCGCCGGCGATGGTGACGCCGATCAGATTGGTAAGAAAAAACGCGCTGAACGCCCAGCCATACAGCTCGATACCGCCGAGCTCGTTCGAAATGGCGGGCAGTACCGTCGCTACCGCCAGCGCTTCAAACGCCGCTCCCAGGATCGTCAAAATCAAGCCGATGGTGAGCCAGCGATGGTCGGAACCCCAGATACGCTCGTTTCCGGTAGCAATCGGCAGGCTGGTTGTATGACGCTGCTCGCCCTGACCGGTGATCGGATCCATGTTGTCGTTTCTCACGCTACGCCGCGGAGCAGGTCGGCTGCCGCCAGGGAACTATACCGCTCCCGGAAGCAATCGTCGTCGCCCGGCGGTACCGTGCGGCACCTGGCATTTCGATCAGGAGCGATCCGCGCATTCACCCAAAATGACGCGAATCATTCGTCTTTTCGGGTCAATTCGCGGATCGCCTTCTCGTGTTGCCAGGGCCACGGTGTAGCGGGCTCGGCGGGCAAAAAACGTCTACGGCTCAATCCGGCGCAGATACTCGGGCGGCACGTGATCGACCAGCCATACGCCGTTGGCGCTGCGGAAGAACCTGACGCCTGCCCGATGCAGCGTGCCGGCCTCGACAACCAGAATCAGCGGTACACCGTGTCGCCGCCCAACACGCTCTGCCGTAGCCTGGTCTGCGGATAGGTGTACATGGTGCCGCTGCATCTTGAGCAGGCCGTTCGATTGAATAGCCGGCCATACGTGCCGCGCCGTGCCGTGATACAACACCTCGGGGGGCTCAAGCGGCGCAAGATCGAGATCGATCGGCACGCTGTGCCCTTGATTTGCCCGAATCAATGCGCCGCTCGGGTCAAACGCGAAACGCTGCTTGTCGCTTCGTGCGACGACTTCGCTGAGCTCTTGCGGTGAAATGGGAAAGTTGTGCCGTGCGGCTGCCGCCAACAGATCATCGACCGAAACCCAGCCGCCGTCGCCCAGTACGAGGCCCAAGCGCTCGGGCTGATGGCGCAGGTGTTGGCTTAAAAACTTGCTTACCTTGATCAGTCGCGCTTCGTCCATCATTGTCGTATTCGCACTTCAACGGAAAATCATTCAGCCAAGATTATAACTACATTGTGGTTCGATGCTTCAGATCAAGGATTTATCCCGTGGTTTCCGAGGTATTCCGGGGAATGCCTCCCGATACCGAGCCAAGCGCGCTGAACGAAAAAATCAGTCCGAGCATTATCGTCAGCGCGCCGACGACACTGTACACCAGGCCGATCGAGCCCAGGTGGTCGATCACGATGCCGCCGGCAAGCGCGTTGAGTGGGATCGCTGCGAAGCCTATCGTCCGGCTGACGGTTGTTACCCGGCCAAGCAGGTTGCTGGGCACGATCAACTGGCGCAGGCTGATCCCCGAGATATCGACCAGCACGCCAAGGCCGGATTGCAGCGCCCACAGCAGCACCGCCCCCGGCAACCAGGACGTCTGCCCAAACGCGACAAGCAACATGCCCTGGCCGATCAGCGCCGCCAGCGCGATGGGGCCGGGACGGCGGCGCCGGCTCAGGTGCCCGGCCAGCAGCGAGGCAAGCAATACCGCCGCGCCCGCCGCCGAAGCGAAAAGCGCAATCTGCGTATCCGCGGCGCCAAGCTGTCGCTGCGCGAACACCACCAGTTGAACGCGCACAGTTGGACCGATCGCGTTGAGCAGCAACAAAAGCAGGGTCATAGCTCGGATAACCGGCTGCGTCCAGACGTAACGTATCCCTTCCAATAGCTCCTGCCGCAAACTGCGCCGTGGCCGCGGCTCGTCCCGGTTGAAGCGTGTGCGGATCGAAGCAAGCACCAGCGCCGCGACCACGAACGAGCCCGCGTCGACCAGCAACAGCGCCGGCAGCGGCACCAGCGCCAGGAATCCGCCCGCCAGCAGTGGTCCGATCACGGCTGCCGCCGAATACGCGGCGATCAACCGCCCGTTTGCGGCGACCAGGTCTTCACGCTCGACCAGACCGGGCAGCACCGCCGACTGCGCGGCTGCATACGCAATGCCGAGCGTAGCAACCGCGAATTGAATGGCGTACACCAGCCACAGCGCGAAGAAGCCGGCCGCCATCAGAATCGGAATACCGGCGAGCAGCACACCACGCGCGAGGTCGATGCCGATCATCAGCCGCCGCCGGTCGGCCCGATCGACCCATACACCGATCACCAGGCCGAACAGCAGGTAGGGCAATGTTCCGGCTGCCGCGGAGATCGCCAGGCTCAGCGCCGAGCCGGTGACGTGATACACGATCAGCGGCAGCGCGAAGCCGGAGAATGAATCGCCCAGGCTTGAAACAAACTGGCTCAGCCAGAAGCGGGAGAACGATCCGCGCATGGACGCGCATGGACGCGCAACGTGTGCTTTATGCGCGTCCATGCGTTGATCAACAATTCCGAGGACCTAATATCGTCGCCGCTCGACGGAGCGGGCATACACGCGTACAGGAACAGGCGCCGGCTGCAGGGGTATCAACAGCCGTGGTAGCGAGGCTGGTCGGCACATGGACGCAACAACCGAAACGACTGTCG
Organism: uncultured bacterium; assembly: GCA_963827625.1. Taxonomy (GTDB): domain Bacteria; phylum Chloroflexota; class Chloroflexia; order Chloroflexales; family Kallotenuaceae; genus CAWHBS01. Next base: position 499,494 of record CAWHBS010000001.1, read on the forward strand.
AGCTCAGCAGCCGGAAAGCCGTGTCGCGGGCACGCCGGTCGTTCCCTGAGCGCCGTACACCAGTTTCCGAATCAAGCCGGGCCTGCTCATGCTGTGGGTAGCGCGACCGCAGCGTCGCCAGCGCGCGTTGTACCAGCATCTTGACCGCGCCGACGCTGCGGTCGAGGAGCTCGGCGATCTCTTTGAAATTCCAATCGCCGAAGTAGCGCAGCCGCAGCACCTGCCGTTGATCGTCGGGCAGTTCATCCAGGAGCTGCTGGAGCAGCTCTACGTGCTCGGCGTGCAGCGCCCTGGTTTCCGGCGACGGCGCGGTATCAACAAGCCGCGGCGCCACCTGGTCGAGGGCGATCGTTTCGTGCCGGCGGCGCTGAGCATCCCTGAGCTTGTGGCGCGCGATGCTCCATAACCAGGCCTCGAATGCACCCTGCTCGGCATAGCGTGGGCTGCTGCGAAGCGCTTCGGCGAACGTGAGAGCCGTCAAATCCTCGGCGTCCTGGCGATGCCGCAGGTGCCGGTAGAAATAGGCGAACATCGGCTGCGCGTAGCGCTCGTAGATCAGCTCGAACGCAATACAAGGCGCCCCGGCATGGTCGATTGGTGCAGCCGATGTTGTTATCTGATCGCCGGACGCTGTGTTGGACAAGGTTTGCGATTTGATCATTCGAATTGCCTCTTGCATCGCGTTCAATCATATTATCGCTCCGGCAGCGAAAAGGTAACGGCGAAAACACATTCATGGACAGGATCGCTGGAGTGCGTAACCGGGAGCCGTAGTTTTACTGATGTGCAGCGCCGCGTTGTTGCGTATGCTGGCGCTGCCGGGCCAAACCCGGCCATGTTCAATCCACGGAGCATCCCGCGCTACCCGACGCTCCGGATGTTTCGCACAGCAATATCGACGAGGCCACACATGATAGCCCGGCGACCTGCCGGCGGCACGAACAAGCCGCCGTCGCATCCGCAAATCGACGCGTTGTTGGAACACTCCAGGTGGGTCCGCCTGTGGGAGCTGCTCGTCCGCCCGCCGGACGAGGCGCTGTACCATATCCCGAATCGTAACGGCGTGAGTGTCGTGGCGTTACGGACGAGTAGCCTGAGCCAGGAACAGTTGCACAAGCTGCTGACGTTCCGGCTGGCGCAGTACCTGCTGTCGGGATTGGCCGACGCGCATGCGCTGGATGCGCGGCAGCTCGAGCGCGAGCTAGCAGACGAAGCCACGCCCGACGACGTGCATATCCTGGCCGGCGCGGCCGGCTCGGGCGAAATACTGTGCTGCGCCGCGCTGCGCTCGGTAGGCGTGGCAGCGCCCGGAACAACGCTGCGAAGCGCGGATCGGCCGCGCTTTCCATGTGAGCAAGCCTTTGGCCGGGGCATCTTTGACCAGTTGCCGATCCTGCCCGACCTACCGATCCAACGCATCCGCGAGCCCGACGCGTTTCTCAAAAACCAGCATCTGTCGCCATGGAACCATCTGGTAGCACGCGCGCCGATCGAAGTCGGCGCGGCCGTATCACGGCTGCTTGGCGGCCCGCTGGCGACGGAGGTAGCGGCCTGCATCGGCGACACCGAGGATGGTGTGGCGACCAATAATTTCGACTACTTTCAGCTTCCGCTGACGCTGCTGCGCGGCGTCAGGCCCAATGTACCGCCACAATCGCCGTTTCGAAGCATGTATCACGACCGTCCGCGCCTGCCGTTTGCCCTGTTGGTTGCGGATCTCGATAGTGTCTTGCCGCGGCTTGTCAGCATTGAACAGGCTCTGGCATTGCCCGGCAAAGCGGGTCTGCGGGCGTTGCTGGGGCTCAGGCTTAGTGCGCGCGGGGTGCCGAGCACGCTTGCGCGACGCGCGGAAATCGTACGCGCGGCATAAACGATCCACGAAGGCACGCGAAGGTAGCTCGATCGCTAAACCTTGACGGCTCGTTTATGCCGCGCCGGCGCTCAGGCCGGCTGGAGCTCGGATCGGCGCAGCGCGAGAAACTGCAACTCCGCAAAGACGAGCGCGGACGGAGCTTCGGCCGCTACCGGATCGATTATTCCGCGAACTCCAGGCTCCGCGCCATGGTGTAGCGAATAAACGCGAGCGTTTCGTTGACATCGTCGGCCGCCGCCGCGCCATCGGGACCGTGCCGTCCGACCCATGCCCGCTCAATCATCGGCGCCCATGCGCCACCCAGCGTTTCCTGCGCCCAGCGCGCCGCGGCAGGCTTCGAGGTGACCGTACCATGCTGCAGTGTGTACAGCACACGACACAGCGAAAGGACGATGTACGATTGGTAGCCGCGCGACTGGATTCGCGCGGGTGTGTCGAGGATACTGCCGGCCCAACCGGGCAGCATGGATACCATCGCGCGGCGTAAGTCGTTGGGCGAAACAGGGTCGATCAGCGTTTTAGGGGCCGGGCCCGCCAGGGTTATCCCGTGCTCACGGACAATAGAAAGATGGACCAGCCAGGCGGCGTCATGGAAAACCATTTTCAGACGCTCACCCTGGCCGCGCTCGATATTCGGATGAACTGAATGTGCCGGATCGTAGCGCCGCAGCGCGCGCCGCGAAATATACGAGCCTTCCAGCTGAATCGCCCACGGCGAGTTGAGCGTCGCGATTCGGTCGTGCATCGCCTGTAATGAAGCAAACAGATCGCCGGAAACCTCCTCGCCGGTAACGACGACAAAATCGATATCGCTGTCGCTATCGAAGGCGCCGGTGGTCAGGGAACCATCCAGGTACATGCCGACGAAGCGATCACCCAGGATCGCCTGCACCCGCGACATGAGCTCGTCCAGCATCTGGTTTACATCGACGTAGGGCGTTGGTAGGGACTTACCGGCTTGCATGGCATTGCCTTTAGGTCCGTGAATGAACGCGATTATTGCGCACGTCCTATTCGCGTTTGTTCGCGGATCATTGTATCGATGGATCCAGACTATCGAGCCAGCGCTGCACCTGGCGCGGTGATCGAAGTACTACCACGCTCACCGAGTTGTCGAGCTGAGCGAGCCGGGCCAATATCTGCGGCCGTCGCTGGCGCGGGTAGCTCCAGATCCACTGCAAGAACTGCCAATCGATGCTTTCCGGGCAGCCCGGCGGCAGATCGGGCCGCTGCCGCCGCGCGTACTGCACGCGACGCTTGAGCACGCGCCACATGCAAACGCTGCGCGGCAGGTCGAGGTAGATCACCGTGTCGGCGGCGCCGAGGCGGATATCGATCGTCCCGCCGTAATTGCCGTCCAGAATCCAGCGCTCGCCCTGCACCAGCTCGCGCTGCATGGCCGCCCACTCCTCGCGCGGCGGCTCGACCCAGCCTGGCTTCCAGAACAGCACATCCAGATGCACCACCGGGATATCGAGCTTCGAACCGAGCATGCGCGCGAGCGTCGATTTGCCTGAGCCTCCCGAGCCGATGATCGCGATTCTATGATGGTTGTTCATTGTTGGTTGAGCTCCGCGCCCCCAATACCGCGCGTGCCGCCTCTGCCTGCTCGCGATGGTCGGTCGGAAAAAACGAAACTCCGGCCAGGCCGTCCAGCTGTGCATCGAAGGCTTCGTCCGGCCAGACCAGCGCCCGCGCCAGATACCGTCGTAAGCGCTGATTGGCCGGCATGCTGTTGACAGTCCAGCTGCGCGATTCGCCATGCTCTATGCGCTCAACGCCAAGCCTGAGCAGCAGCGACAGCCAGAACAGCGGAAACACAGCGCGATACAACTCGATGCGGCGTCCGAGGCTCGAATCCATCCGTGCTTGTGTCGCAAGATAGGGCTGCAAAAAGGCCTGCCACTCGTCGAACGACAGCAGGTCTTCCTGCTCGGGATGTGTCAGCAGATCGGCCACATCGCGCGCCGGGTCGCGCAGGCCGCTGTCTTCCCAATCCACCAGGCCCAACCGGCCGTCCGGGCGCCCGATCACATTGGCAAAGCGTGGATCGGCACGCGAAAAGCACGGTCGCGGCTCCAGGCCGGCCAGCTCGTGTATGGCGTGGCAGCGCGCCAGTAGATCGAGGCACTGCTGTGCCGGCTCCACGCCCGCCGGATATGTCGAACGTGCCCAGGCTGCATACCGCTCGAAGCGTGCGCGAAACTCGCCCGCGATCGTATCCCAGCTGCGGTCGCTGCGCCGCGAGAGCCACAGATCATCGCCGGCAACCTTATGCACGCGCAGCCAGATGCCGGCCAGCTGCGCCAGCTCGCCGGCTGCTGGCCGGCGCCGTCCCCACATCGTGCCGTCCATAAACTCGTACACCAGCAGCGGGCCAAGTCCGGGCAATCCAGCTCGATCGAGCAGCACCGGGCGCGGCGCAAGGTCGAGGCCGTCCAGCAGCTGGAGTGCGCGGTATTCGCGTACCGGCGCCTCGGCGTATTCGTCCGTCCGAAGATATTGTTTGAGTATCAGATGACGTTCGGCGATCCACACGTCGTAGAGCCGGTTGCTCTGATGCTCGAGCGATGGCCGGACGATGAGCCGCACACTGCCGGCGGGCAGGTTCAAAGCGGCGGCGAGCCAGGTGTGCAGTTCGCTGGACAAACTGATCCTCGTCGTGTAGCACCGGGGCTTGCCGCCGCGGCGCAGCTCCCGGCCGGCTTCACACAGTACCTACAATTGCCGGGCAAGTACAATCGGCTGCTAAGGCTTCGTCGATTCCGAGTGCGCCATTCGTGAATTCGCGTCGTTTTCGTGGCTTCGCTCCGACAGCCCGAGCACACGTGCCAGCTCGACGATGGTTCGCCGGCGATCGGCGGGGTCGGGTAGCATCGTAGTGACCATTACCTCGTCTGCCGCGCTCTGCTCGGCAAGCTCGCCGATTTGCCGGCCCACGTCCTCGACGACACCGGCCAGATAGCGCATCGGCATCATGGCGAGCATCGCCTGCTCGTTGGGCGAAAACTCGTAGTCCTGCGCCTCTGCGAGCGTGGGATACCGATCGAGCCGGCCGGTGCGCAGCCGCAGCAAAAACAGGTCGTTCAGGCGGGACAGCTGCCGGGCGTGCTCTGCCGTCTCGCCGATCGTCACCGACACTGCCAGGATCGCCCACGGCTCGGCGAAGCGGGCCGAAGGCACAAAATGGCTTGCGGTAGTCGCGCAGGGCCGGCACGGCGCCGGCGGCGTTGATATGGCCGGCGAACGCGAAGCCCAGGCCTTGCTCCGCCGCCAGCCGGGCGCTGAAGTCGCTTGAGCCGAGCAGGTACACCGGCGGCAGCCTGGTATCGGCCGGCGAAGCTCGGATCGCCTCGAACGGGTGCCCGGCCGGGAAGCCGCTGTCGAACGCGATCAGCTCATCCAGCAGCTCGGGATAATCGTCGGCGCTAAGCGCTTCCTGCGAGCGGCGCATGGCGAACGCGGTGCGCAGGTCGGTGCCGGGCGCCCGGCCGAGGCCAAGGTCGATCCGTCCGGGATGCAGCGCTTCCAGCAGGCGAAACGTCTCGGCGATCTTGAGCGGAGCATGATTGGGCAGCATCACGCCGCCGGAACCTATGCGCAGGTGGCTCGTTCGATCGGCGATATGCGCGATCATGATCTCGGGCGCGGCGCTGGCGATGTTCGGCGAGTTATGATGTTCGGCGAACCAGAGGCGGTGATAGCCCAGCCGGTCGGCCAGCACCGCCAGCTCGACCGAGGTGAGCAATGCCTGGCTGGATGATGTGCCGTGCGTGATGGGTGTCAGATCAAGTATCGAAAGCGGGCGGCTCATGTAGGGTGCCCCTTGCCTACGGAATAGTTGTCTGAGTCAGGCTTTTTTCAGGCTCATGTAGTGCTTACGCTGTTCCGGATCGAAGTGCTCGATCGCGTAACGCAGCGCGGTGCGCGGCATCGTGGCGGCGTGTCGATCCAAAAAGCCGAGCAGCTGCGGCCGATCCGCGTCGCCGGCCGCGCGCAGCATCCAGCCGGTCGCCTTGTGAATCAGGTCCTGATCGTCGGCAAGCAACAGCTCGGCGATGCTGAAGGTATCGGCCAGATCGCCCTGGCGAATGAAGTAGCCGGTGCTGAGGATCGCGGTGCGGCGCTCCCATAGATTGTCGGATCGCGCCAATGTATACAAGATATCGCGCGGCTTGTCGAACAGGTAGCCGCCGACCACGTATGGTGCGCTGCGGTCGACCAGATCCCAGTTATTGATCCGATCGTGGCGCCGCAGATACAGGTCGAACAACTCTTTTCTGCGCTCCGGCGGTGTTTTCTTGCGACGTGCCTGCCAATCCATAATGCTCACCGCGCCCGCGCGTGCTTCGTGGATCGGGCTTTCGAGCAGTATTTCGATCTGCTCGGGCCGCATGTCGATAAACTCTTTGGCGAGCGCAAAAATCTGCCCCATGCGCACGCCGATAAACTGATCGCCCTCGCTGTACTCGCCCGGCCCGGTCTTAAAATAGCGCAGATGCTCTCGAGCTTGCTCCGGCGAGCCGAGTGCCTCCAGCCGTTTGATAAACTGCTCAGCGCTCATGCCGGTCGAGGTGAGTGGCTCCTGCTGTGATGCCATGGTGGTTACGCCCTGCTAAAGATCGCCGCCATCTTATTTGGCGATTTAGAACATTTGTATTATACAACAGCGGCGCCAGCCAATTTCGTATGAAACGGCATGTAGCTCGTCATAGTTTTGGAACAGAATTGTTGTCGAAATGCGACGGCGCCGCGCTACGATTTCATCAGTGTTGAAGAAGCAGGTTAGAATAGAACGTCGAAAGCGAGGAGCGATGTTCGATTTCTTAAAGCGACGGCAGCTCGGCAAGAATCATCCGCGTATCGCCGTGCTGGTGGGTCCGGGTGTCGATCAGCAGCAGTTGGATGGTGCCGTCAAAGCGCTGCAGAGCGCCGGCGCCGAAATATTTGTCGTCGCCCCCGGCGGCGCCTATATCCAAGCGCTGCGTGGTTTCAAAAAAGGTGCGCGGGTTCCGGTGGATGTCAGGCTGGACGAGGTGCATCCGGCTTCGTTCGGCGCGCTGCTGCTTCCCGGCGGCCCGATCGGCACGGATCAGCTGCGCGGCGATAGGCGCGCACTGGAGTTCGTGCGCTCGTTCGACCGGATGGCGAAGCCGATCGCAGCGATCGGTCACGCCGGGTTGCTGCTGGCATCGGCCGGGATAGTCCGCGGCCGCCGTGTGACGTCGTGGCCGGGCGTGCGCGACGACATGTCCAACGCCGGTGCGATCTGGATCGACGAGCCGGTAGTGGTCGACGACAACCTCGTCACCGCGCGCTCCGGCGCCGACGCTAAAAAGTGGGTCAAGCAGCTGGTGCGTCACTTCGCCGACCGGGCGCCGGCGATGGAGGTGGCCGAGAAAGGCCACGAATAAACGAATGCTCCAACTATTCGTTGTTTCGTGGCCTATTCGTGGCTCGATGCCGGCGGGCCCGAGACGCTGACCGGAACCCCGTCGCGCATACCGCTCCACAGTGGCCAGGGAGCGCAGTGGCCGCGGATACGTTTCCACAGCGCCGCGCGCTCGAAGTTCGGCAGATCGGAGGGCAGCGCCGCGAACACGCTGCTGGAGGCGATCACGACCAGCTTTTTGCGCGCCCGCGACAGCGCGACGTTGAGGCGGTGCGGGTCGAGCAGGAATTCCGCCTCGGCCATCACATAGTCCGGGTCGGAGGCGGTGCAGGCCACCACGATCACGTCGCGCTCGCCGCCCTGGAAGCGCTCAACCGTATCCACCGCGTCGGCGCCGGCCAATGCGGGCAGCAGCTCGCGTAGCGCGGCCTTTTGCGCTCGGTGCGGCACCACGACGCCGATGCCCTCGCGCGCGTCGAGCCCGAGCTCGAGGCAGCCGCGCACGATCGTTGCCGCCAGCTCGGCTTCCCAGCCGTTGTGCTGCCGCGATCCGTGCTCGCCATGCTCGATCAGAGCCAGCGGAACGTCGTGGCGCAGCGCGGCGTCGATCAGCGCGTCGGCAAATACGTGGGGCGGCAGCAGCTCGTCGCGCTGGGAGTGGAACGGGATGCCGTCGGCGTGGTAGATCGCGCGCTGCAAAAAAGACGCGTGGTCACGGTGCAGCCGGAAGGAGCGGTCGAGCGCCACCACCGGCGCCTCGATATCCAGCAGCCATTTGAACAGCGAGCGCTGCGGCTGCCAGGTCGCCAGCGTGCCTGCCGCGGTCTCCCAACCGTGGGCTACGATCGGCGGCATCTGGCGGTGGTCGCCGACGACGATCATGGCGCCGCCGGCTCGCAGCACGCTGGCGGCGAGCAAGCCCTCGGGCAGGCTCATCTGCGAGGCCTCGTCGATCAGCAGCAGGTCGAATAAGCCTTCCCAGCGCGTGCGGCGCCGGGTTGTTTCCAACAATGTGGCCAGGCCGCCCGGCGTGCCGCCGGCTACCACGGCGCCCTCCAGCAACCGGCGCAACTCCCTGGCGCCGCGCCGCGGATCGGCCCACGCGATGCCCTGGCCACGCGGCGCCGTGGCGCTGCCGCCCAGCTTCACGATCGGCAGGTCGGCGAGCTGCGGCGGGATCGATCCGCGCTCGTACCAGGCGGCCCAGGCGCGAGCGATATTGTCCAGGGCAACCTGCGCCGCGCTGTGGGTCTTGGCCGCCACCGCGACGCGTGGAGCTTGCCCGGCGCGAGCGGCGGCCAGCATACGCGCGACAACCGCCAGGCCCAGGGTGCGCGATTTGCCGGAGCCGGGCGGTCCCTGCACCAGGCGCAGCGCCTGGTGCGCTCCGCCGGCGACCACTTCATACTGCGCGCCGGTCGGCTGCGCGTCGCCCAGCACGGCCAGCAGCTCCTCGGCCGTCGCCGTCAGCTGATCATTCGCGGCATCCTGCGGCGTCGCCGGCCGGGTGATGTGCAGCGCCAGCGGATTGGCGTCGAGGTGGTCGAGCGCCGCGCGAACACGGTCGCCCAGCAGGTCGTCGGCCATCTCGTCGAGTGTGTAGCGGCAGCGCAGCTCCACCTGTAATCGGGAGTTATGGCGCAGGCTGAACTCGCGTTCGGCGTTGATCGAGGTCAGCTCGAGCGTCAGCGTTTCGGGCGTGACCTCGGCAACGATCGCCAGTCGGCCGCGCAGCAGCTCCCAGGAAACGAGGCGATCGTCGGCCTCGTTGAGCACGGCCCAATCTCCCGGCTTGAAGCGCGGCTCGATCAGCGCAGCGCCGGGCGGAGCGACGATCCGAAAGCGCGCCGTGGGGGGTTGTTCCCTGGCATCGCCTACCTCGATCGCTTCAAGCAGCGCCGTACGCCCGCTCAGCACGCGGCGGGCGATCGGCAGCCGCGCGTGCGCCAGGCGGTCGGCCAGGCCGGCGGCGTGCTCGACGCGCATGAACTCGACCAGCACGCCACGCAGCTCGGTAGGACCCGCGGCATCCGGCAGCTGTTGCAGCGGCAGCAGCGGAACCTGGAGGTCGGAGCGCACGCGGCAGGCGCGCGCGATATGCACGATCGCTCGCAGGCGATGCGCGGCAAAGGCCAGCAACTCAGCCTCCGTCGGGCCGTCGCCGCCCTCCCAGATCGCGTAGGCGTATTCGAGCGGAATCTGGCTGCCGAAGCGGCTGCCGGCCTCGAGCTTGAGGGTCGCGGCTTCACCCGGCCGGGCGACGCGCAGGTCGTCGCCCTCCAGCACAAACCGTCGTACATCGGGGAAGCAGCTGCGAAACGTTCGCGGAAAATCGTGCTCGGGCGTGCGCCAGTCCCAGCGAACATCGCCGGCCCATACCTCGGGCGCGACGGCGTACAACGACGTGCAGGTCAGGCGCAGGTTACGCTGCCTGACGATCACCTCGCGCAGGGCAGCGCAGGTGGCGTGCTCGACCTGCGGATGCTCCTGCAGCCAGGCCACCAGCACGCCGAGCAACGGGTCGGCAGCTTCGTTGCGCGCGCACGCCTCCAGCGCCACGCGCTGCGCGCGCCGATCCCACACTACTACGTGCAGCGGCGGCGCATCGCTCTGGGCCAGCTCGCGCAGCGCCGTATCCAGCTCGGCGGCCCACGAGCGCAGCAACTCTCGTTCGCTGTCCCGATCCGGTGGCGCGGCAGCGAAGCTGTGTATCATACGCTGCCCGCGCTCGCCGTACAGCAGGCCGGAAGCAAGGTACACCAGGCCGGTTACATCATCGGCCTGCATATCCAGAGCCAATTGCAGCATGCCGGGCTGGCGAGCGGGCTCCGGTAGCGGCGTGTCCACCAGGTCCGGCAGCGAGCTCGGCGCCGCGGTTGTGCCGTCCAGACGGCGCAGCAGCGCCCGCGCCCGCGCGACCAGCGTATCAACCTGGGTGCCAAGCACCGGATCCAGGTGTAGAGAGTGCAATCGCTCGTGCTGCCCGGCTGCCGGCTGCAAGCGACCCGCGGCGTCGGGCTCGCGCAGCGCGGCGAGCGCCTGCAGGCCGGCGATCTCATGCTGGCGCAGCGCGCTACGAACGGCTCGGGTGATTTCGGGTACCAGGGCAATGTCTGAGCGTGCGGCGGCGCGCGGCAGGCAGATCTCGTCGAACGGGCAGCCGTCGCAGCGCGCGTTGATCGCAAAAGGCAGCTCGTCGAGCGGGCCACATCCGGCGCGCTGCAGCGGCGCGTCGTCGCCGGCGACGAGCTCGCGCACCAGTGTGCGGTAGGGCTCGAGATCAAAATGCAGGCGCGGGTCGTGCAGCGTCGTGAAGCGCTCGCCGCCGCCGCGGTGTACTACGGCGCCCACGACACGCGCCGGCGGCTGGCCGGCGATTTTACACGCCTGCTCCAGCAGCTCGGCGTATGCCGCAACCTGCACGCGATGTTCAAGGCGCTCTTCGTTGCTGGCTTTGACGTCGGCTATGAGCGCGTGCAGCCGGCCGCTCCGATCGCGCAGCACCTCAACCAGATCGGCCCGGCCATGTACATGCACGGCGCCGATCGTGCCCTCCAGCGCCGGCTGGTACAAAATGACCGGCTCGCGGCCGGCCTGCTGGAGTGCGTCGATCGTCGCGTCGATGGGGAGCTCGCCGAGGTCGACCAGCCGGTGTGTCCGGCGCAGCGCGTCGACCGCTTCGTGCTCGAAACGGCGCCCGGCGCGCGAAAGCAGCGGTGACAGCGCCCTGCCGCGCGCGCCGTAGCGTGTTCGCAATTCGGCTACCAGATCCGGGTGCAGAGCCAGGTGCAAAAAGCGGAGGCAGCCGTCCAGGCGCACGAACTGGCTGAGCGTTGTCGGCGTAATTTCCATGTATGTCGTGTCTGCTACACATCATAGCATAGACAGGCAGACACAGGGAACTACAATGAATGTCCGGTCGTTCATCATTCCGCCGGCTGCCACACCATCTGGCCCAACGCCTCCGCCACCGGGCCGCGCAGCGTAGCCGTATCCGGGCCGGAAAAGGTAAGCAACACGCCATCCAGCTCCGCGACCAACATCGGTTGGCCGCCCTCGATCAGCCAGGCGGTCGACGGACGGCCGTCAAGCGTGACGGCGATAGGCGCGCTGGCGCGTATGATGCTTGAATTGTTGATCAAGTTGAGCATCGTGGTGCGCAGCGCAAGCGCCAGCAGGTCGCGCTGCCCCTGGCGCACAATCAGCAGCGGCCGGATACCCGGCAGCTCATAGCGCCTCACATCGGTAACGCCTGTCTGGTCGATCGCCTCGATATGCGACTGCAGCGCCTGTTCGAGGTTGGCGTCCTCGCGGTAGCTCTGCACGTTACGGGCTTCGAGGGGCAGCACAAGCACGCGCTCCGGGTGCTGCACACCCAGCCCGGCGCCGTTGTTGAGCGTTGGCGGTTGTGCAGGATCGTTTTGCTGAAACACCAGCGTATCCTCCGGCAGTGCCGCCGGATCCACCAGACTTCCTTCGGGCATCGCCGCGACGCTGTTTGTCTGGGCGATCGTGGCGCGGTTGAGCAGCGTTTCGCTGCCCGCGTCGTCGATCATCACCAGCTCGGTCTTGCGTGGCCGCGCGGCGGCCGGGTCGAGCCACACGCGGCGCTCGATGCGGCCTTCGAGGTCGCCGGTGTAGGGTGGCACTACCTGCCAGCTTGACGAGCCCCAATTCGTCAGCGCCGCCCCGGCGGGCTGCCGCAGCACGATGCCGTCCACATCGGTAGATACCGTGATCGGCTCGCTCAACTCAAGCAGCGGCAGAATCAGCGCGAGCCCCGGCGGCACGGCGCTCAACGGGCCGGCAGCAGCGGTCTGCGTTTCAGTCCACAGCGTGCCCGAGACGCGCTGATAGCCGGAGCTCGTTGCTCCGCCGGTGGTGTAGGCCGACAGCAGCGTGCCGTCGGGCAGCACCTGTTCAGTCCGCATCTCACGCAAGGTGCCGGCTTCGTAGCGCAGCCACTGGCGCTGGCGAATAGCTCGCGGTTGCACGACATCCAGCGGAATATGATACGGATCCTGCCATACCTGGCGCCGCGGATCGACGCGAGTTTCGCTGGTCAATTCGGTGTACTGCACGCTCGCGGCGGGCGGGCGCGCGGCGTCTACGGCGCGTGTCAGGAGCTGCTCGGTCTCCGGCGCAAGCGGCGCGCCATCCACGAACAGCGGATCGAGCTGGTGCCAGTTATCGGGCTGAACCGGCGTCAGATCTTCGATCAACGCCAGCAGCTCCGGCTCACTCCAGCCGGTAGCGGTCAGCTCGAACGCGGGCGAGCAGTAAGGGCTTTGCGCGCTATCCACGATCAGGCGGCACAACGACGCGCGCAGAATGCCGCCGCCGTCGTCGAAAGTTACATCCCACACACCGACTTTGCGGCCGGCAGCAGACGGCCTGCCGCCCTGCCCCATCTGCAGCCGCAGCCATCTGTCTGGGCCGAGCAGCAATACGCGCACATCCTGCGCCGCAAAGTTGCCTTCGGCCAGCCGCGAAGGGCTGATCAGCAGCATACGCTCGACACCCGGCGGCAGGGCGCGCGGCACATACGGTTGTCCCCACCACAGATTGCGGCCGGCGAGCGATCGCAGACTGACGACTAATTCGGGGCGCAGCTCGGGACAGGATGGATCCAGCAGCGATGACTGGCGGATCGTACGGCCGGTGACCCACTCGGGACGCCCGCGCGGCAGCGTGCCGGGGAGCGTTTCGTCGGCCTCGAGACGCCACAGATCGCGCGCCGCGGCCTGTGTGCCCTGCGCGGCGACCTCACGCACCGCGCGCAGCTGCTGGGTCGCGGCGTCGAACAGCAGCAGGATGTTGCGTCCGCCGGAGGCGGTGTAGCCTAATGCGATCAGCCGGGTTTTGCCCTCGAGTCGCCGGCCGTAGGAGCGCAGATCGCCCGCCTGGAGCGCGTCTTGCAGGATATGGTAGGCCGATCCATAGGCGCCGAGCGTCAGGCGCGTCTGGAATACCTCGTGCTGCTGATCGCGCGGCACGTCGAAGCGCTGTGCGTTGCGGCCCTCGACGCCGACATCGATCCACTCACAGGCGCTGTACGGCGCATCGACGGCATACTCAAGGCGCTCGTCGCCGTCGCCGAGCATCCACTCGACGGTCTGCTTATCGCGGCTCACTTCCACCCTGAAGCCGCCGTTCGGGTCGACCCACACGTCGGTGATATGCGGCTGTGGCGTTCTAAAGGCTCGCGCGTTCGGCGCCAGCACAGCACGCTCGGCGATCTTGTCTTCGGCGGCCCAGACGCGTACATGACGCATGCCGTCGAAAGGCTGCGGCTCCCAGGTGTCCAGCGCGCGCTGCACCAGCGCCGTGGGAGAATCGATCGCCGGTGCGACGCCGCCGGAAGACTGAGTTTCGCGGCCGCGCCACGGCGCGATCACCAATACCAGCATGATCAGCACGCCGGCGAGCAGCACGGCGATCCAGACCGGTGATCGGCGCCAGGTGCCGGATACCTCGGCCTGATCCGGCGCTTCGATCGCTTCGGCACAGGCGGGCGGGAGATGCAGCGAGTTGAGGGCATCGCGCAGGATGGCGGCCAGCCGATCGAGCCGTTGCCGGCGAGCGTCGCGTGCCGTACGTGTGTCCTGGTCGAGCACATAGGCCGGTGTATTCGTTCCCAGGCCGAGGACACCGGCCAGCCAGGCGCTGAACTCGTCGCCGGGCGGCTCGTCCAGCGCGGGCGCGAGCACGGCAGCCAGGCGGGTAATCAGCACATCGGGCGCCAGCTGGGCCAGTTCCGCCAGGCGCGGGCCGTCGAAGCCGCGCAGCAGCCACAGGCCGAGCAAGGCGCGCTCGAAGGCTGGTAGCCGGGCCCAGTCCTGCGGCAGCACATGCTTACGCCCCGGCAGCGTCAGGCCGGGGCGACGGCCACGCGCGCTGCTCAGCACGCTACCGAACAGGGCCGTTTCGGCCTGGGCGATGGGATCGTGAGGGGCACGTCGAAAAGCGGCGACCGTGAGCTGCTCAGCTTGCTGGCCGTCGTCGGCGATCAACAGCGCGAATTGATAGACCGCGTCGCCCCAGCGTGCAACGAGAGCGACGGGGGGGTTAGCCGGCACGAAAATCTCCTGCAACGTAATGGTACCTTAAATACCTCGAAGACAGGAGTCTGGTTCGCACTATCTGGTTGGAAGGTCGGAAGGTCGGAAGGTTGAAGTCGGAAGGCCTGCTACGTTCTGTTGCTACGCATTCAACCGCGTTGGAGCAAAACCTTCACACCTTCGACCTTCGACCATTAAATCCGCTGATACCGTGCGCACACGAACATAAACACCGCGTAGGCCACCAGACCCAGCGCGACGACACCCAGCAGGAATTGCCCGAACGGCTGTTGCGCCAGCGTTTGCAGCGCGCCGTCGAGGCCCTGGGCACTGCCGGGATCGGCGCGCACGCCCGCCTGTCCGAGCAGCACGCCGATGATCAAAAAGACGATCCCGCGCGCCGCGAGGCCAAAGCGACCGATTCGAACCGACCAGCGCTCCTCGGCCGGGCTCATCTCGCCCAGCTTGAACTTTTCTCTGAACCTGGCGGTATACGCTTCATAAAACTGGTACAGCCCGGCGCCGGCGATCGCCAGTGCGGCAAGACCGACCAGCGCGCGGCCAAAGGGCGCGCCCATGACACGTGCCGTCAGATCTTGTGCTTCGCCGCCGCCGTCGCCGTTACCCAGAATGATCCTGATCGCCAGCGCTGCCAGCCCCGCGTAGATCAGCGCGCTGACCACATAGGCGCCGCGCTTGACGATGCCCTTGCCGCCGGTCTCGCCATCCGGGTTGAGGATCGCTTCGGATACCCGCCACAGCGCGTAGCCGAGCAGGCCGAGCGCGAGCAGGCCAAGCAGCAGGTTGCCGAACGGCAGGCCGGCGATGCGTCGAATAGCGCCCTGCTGGTCGGTGGTTTCGCCGCCTGCGCCGAGAGCCGCCAGCGCCGCCAGCACGCCGATGGTCGCGTACACCACGCCCTTGGCTACGAAGCCGGCCCGCATCAGCGGCTCGGCCCACGGATGGTAGGCCACCTCACGGGCTGCCTGCTTCGCTCCTCGCATCGATGTCATGACCGCGGCTCCTTGTTGTTTGGCTGGATTGCGGGGAGAATACGAGGCAAGAACAGATCCAGCGCTAGGAGAAGTCATGGGGCAACCGAGCGGAACGCCGCAGGTCAATGTGCTGGCGCTCGTGCTGGTGGCAGTGTTGGCCGCGGCGGCGCTGCCGATCGTCGGCGAGCTGGTCACCGGAGCGATCCTCAGCGTGGGCTTTGTCGCGTTCGGCGTGTACCTCTTCACGCGGGGGCAGCGCGCGATCGGCGTGATGTTCGTGCTCGGCGCCGTGGGCATCGTCCTCGCGTTAGTCCTGAGGGCGTAATGGTGGGTCTGGGTTGTGTCGGAGCGATGGCGGTGCAGGTGGCAATGATGACGGGGTGACGGGGTGACGGGGAGAGGGGGTGACCGTCTGCGAAGGAGCAGCGTCCTGAGTGGTCTCGGTAGCCAGTTGTCGGACGCGTGATTGCTGATCGTTGGACAGGGTGAGGGGGTGACAAGGTGATCGTTATCCGCGCCGGTACTCAACCCGAAGGTGTGTTCAAAGCATGGTTGAAGCGCACAAATCCCGCGCACTTGCTTCACCCCGTCACCCCGTCACCCTGTCACCCTGTCCGGGTTGCCTCCGAGCAATGAACAGGGCACGCCTACAATCGAACGACGAGCCCGGCAGACACCACCAAGGTCACCCTGTCCAGGGTTGCAGCTGTGCTTCGAGCGGTCGTATGCCGTCAGTGCATCTACGATCACTGAGGCGCAATCGAACATGCGCCGCGCATGTAGGGTCGCAGGATCTCGGGAATCAGAATCGAGCCGTCGGGCTGCTGATAATTTTCCATGATCGCGATCATAATCCGTGGCAGCGCCAGTCCCGAGCCGTTGAGCGTATGGACGAACTCAGGACGCGCGTTGGGCTCGCGCCGAAAGCGAATATTGGCGCGGCGGGCCTGGAAATCCTTGAAGTTGGAGCACGAGGAGACTTCCAGCCACTCGCCGACGCCGGGCGCCCACACCTCGAGGTCGTATTTGGCCGCCGCGGTGAAGCTCAGATCGCCGGTACACATCTGCAGCACGCGGTAGCGCAGGCCAAGCGCCCGGCACACGTCTTCGGCGTCGTTCAGCAGTGCCGTCAGCTCGTCGTTTGAGGTTTCGGGCAGCACGAACTTGACCATCTCGACCTTGTCGAACTGGTGGCCGCGCTTGATGCCGCGCACGTCGCGCCCGGCCGACATACGCTCGCGCCGCCAGCACGGCGTATAGGCCACGTGACGGATCGGCAGCTCGCGCCCGTCGAGCAATTCATCGCGGTACAGATTGGTCACCGGGACCTCGGCCGTCGGCACCAGCCACAGATCGTCCTCGACGTCGTGGTAGACCGTGTCGGCGAACTTGGGCAGGTTGCCGGTGCCGACCAGGCACTGCTCCTTGACCACGAACGGCGGGTACACCTCGCTGTAGCCGTGTTGCTCGATATGCAGATCAAGGAAAAACGCGATCAAGGCACGCTGCAGCCGCGCACCCTGGCCACGCAGCACATAAAAGCGCGATCCGGCGACCTTGACGCCGCGCTCGAAATCGAGGATGCCGAGCTCGGTCCCGAGCTCCCAATGCGGCCGCGGCTCGAACGCGAATGCGCGCGCTTCGCCCTCCACGCGCACCTCGACGTTTTCGGTTTCGTCGGCGCCGGCCGGCACCTGCGGATCGGGTAAATTCGGGATCTCCAGCATCACCCGCTCGAGCTGCGCCTCGACCTCACCAACCTGGCGATCCAGCTCGGGAATGCGTTCACCTACAGCGCGAGCCGTGGCGATGCGCTGCTCGCGCTCGGCCGGATCTTTGGCCTTGCCTACTTCGCGCGAAAGCGTGTTGCGCTCGGCCTTGAGCCGTTCGACCTCCACCAGCAGCTCGCGACGGCGCTCGTCGAGCTGCAGTACCCGGTCGACGACCTCCGGCTCGCCGCCTACTTTGCGTAAGCCGTCTTTAACCACATCGGGCTGTTCGCGGAATAACTTGATGTCGAGCATAAGGCCTCTTTAGAAGCAAACCAACAACCAGCAAACCAGCAAACCAACGAACCAAGCCGAACCAAGAACCAGGGAGACGAGCCGCCGGCAGGACGGGGGTCTGGGGGTGTCCCCCAGTGCTTTTCTGATCCACCTGTCTGGTAGCAGAACTCAAAACTCAAATCCGATCGTAACGCCATGAAATCATTCGTCCCTCGGCATACGGCATCACACCATGAAAGATGGCCGGCGAATCGTCAAATACCATCGGCAAGAACAGGCGATCGCTTTCCCACATCGGCAGCTCGTAAAGCCGATCGAGGTCGATCCACTCGAGCGTTCCTTCATGATTGCCGTCGTGCGGCGTGCCGCTCCAGGCGTCGATGCGAAAGATGAAGCCGAACCAGTCGGCGCCGTTCTTGCCAAAGCCGGGCCAGCTGATCGTGCCGCGCAGCCGGATGTCGGTTGCCGTCAGCCCCGACTCTTCCCACACTTCGCGTCGAATGCATTCGGCCACGCTTTCGCCTGTGTCGACCTTGCCGCCCAGGCCGTTGTATTTGCCGAAATGCAGGTCGTCCGGCCGCTTGTTGCGATGTACCAGCAGCACCTGTTGCCGGTCGGGCGAGATGATGTAGCCGAGTGTGGCGAGGATTGGTGTGTAGGGCATAAGGTTCGTGTGTTCAGGAAATATGTAGGGACACGCCACCGGTGTACGGCCCTACACGTGTCACCCCGTCAAACCTTTCCATCCAACCCGATCTGCCCGGCGTCGTACTCGGCCAGATGGCGCCGCACCATCTCATGCGTGCGCGGCGGAAGCGCCGAACGACTGAAATAGCGCGCCGCAGCGATCTCCCAATCTATGCGCCGCGGATCCGGATCGAGTGCCGGATCAAGTGGCCGGCAAACGTACACAGCGACGTGGTTGGTCATGCCTTCATGCACGCTGGTGAATAGACCGAGCAGCCGCGAGTCCGTAACGCGCACGCCGGTCTCCTCAAGCACTTCGCGCTCGGCGGCGCTGCGCAGGGTTTCGCCGCGTGCGACGCCGCCGCCGGGCATCATCCATTCACCCGAACCGTGCTGGCGTACGACCAGCACCTCGTCGTCGCGCAGCACCAGCGCACGTACGCCGATTGTGATCGGACGAAACACCAGCCGGCCCAGCCGGCGTACCGTCGTGGCGAACCCAAAGCCCGCCGCCAGCCCCACGAACAGCAGCCGCCTCATCGCGGGTCGGGCTGCGGCTCGAGGCCGAGCACGTCGGAAACGACGTATAGCGGCCGGCGCTTGACCTCGTCGTAGATGCGGCCGAGATACTCGCCGATGATGCCCAGGAAGATCAGCTGAATGCCGCCCAGGAACAGCACGCTCACCAGCGTCGAAGCCTGCCCGTAGAACGCGCCGCCGACGCCGGCGATTCCGGCGCCCGCGAACAGGCGAGCGATCACCACCGCCACCAGGGCGAACATCGAGATCGCCGCGATGGCGAAGCCGAAATAGGTAGCCAGCTGCAGCGGCAGGTACGAAAAACTGGTGATGCCGTCCAGGGCAAAGCGTACCATTTTGCTGAGCGGGTACTTCGTTTCGCCCGCGTGGCGCGGCGCGCGCTTGTATTCGACGCCGGTTTGCTTAAAACCGACCCACACCGAAAGGCCGCGCATAAAGCGATGGTGCTCGCGCATGCGCTTGAGTGTGTCGACCACCTTGCGGTCCATCAGTCGAAAATCGCCGGTGTCGACCGGAATATTGACGTTGGTGATGCGCCGGATCAGCCGGTAAAAGAACGCGGCCGTGGTTTTCTTGAACCAGGTCTCGCCCTGACGCTCGCCGCGCTGGGCAAACACAATGCCGTAGCCTTCGCGCCATTTCGCGAACAGCTCGGGGATCACCTCAGGCGGATCCTGCAGATCCGAGTCGATGATCACGACGGCAGCGCCGCGCGCATAGTCGAGCCCGGCCGTGATCGCCAGCTGGTGCCCGAAGTTGCGCGAAAAGCTGATCACCTTAACTCGCGCGTCGCGCTCGTGCAGGTCGACCATCACGTCGAGCGATTTGTCGCGGCTGCCGTCGTTGATGAGCACGAGCTCCCACGGCTCGCCTAGCGGCTCAAGCGCCTGTGCCACGCGCTCAACGAAAAGCGGTAGCGTGGGCGCCTCGTTGAACACCGGTGCGACAACCGAGATCACCGGCTGGTCGTCCACCTTGGACGTTGCGTCGCGCCGTGTAACCTGTGTGTCGATCATGGGCTCGGACTCCACTACCAGAAATATTAAAACACCCCTCGTCCGCGAAGGACGAAGGGCAATGCCGCTCGTGGTGCCACCTTCATTCGCCGACCGGCACGCCGGACGACCTTGAACGCCCGGTAACGGGGGCGAACCGGAAGCGACTTACAACCGGCGTGTGCCTGCTGCTGGTCGTCAACTCGGGAGTGGATTCGGCCGGACCTTGCGCCGCCCTTGCACTATCGGCAACTCGCTAAAACCCGGTTTCCGGCGTATTATTCTCCGTCGGCGTCGTTGCCGCGAATCATAGTCTCGCCGCGCGCGCTTGTCAAGCATCTGCGGCGTTCTGCAGGATCATTGTTAGTTTCGGGCTACGCGTTGTTCACCTACACAGTTATATGGAAGAAATGCTGGGGGACACCCCCAGACCCCCGGCCTGCCGGCGGCGGTCATCGTTCATCGTTCATCGTTCATCGTTTTCTGCGGGACACCCTCAGACCCCCGACTAATGCTTAGCCTGTTCCTGATCCTACGCCGCACCTTGCGCGACGCTCCCCTGACGTTAACCGTGCTCTTCGGACTGTTGGTGCTGGTGACGCTGCTTGTCGCCGCGCCGCTGTACATGGATGCCATCGAAGATGTCGGGTTACGCGCGACGATTGCCGCTGCGCCGCTGGAGCAGAGCGGCGTCAGGGCCGTGCTCGGCACGACCAGGCTGCAACAGTCAGAGCATGTGCGGCTGAGCCGGGAGATCGAGCATGCGGCACAACAGGCAGGCTGGCTTAAGCCCACGATCCTGACGGCGATCTCCGGCCAGGGGTTGCTGCTGCCCGGCGGCTATACACAGGGCCGCGTGTCGCTCGTAGATACCGATGCCGCGCTTGACAACCTGCGTGTGCTCGAAGGGCGATTACCCCAACCAACCGATGCCGCCGGCGGAGTAACCGAGGTAGTGCTGGGAACCACGGCGGCCGAAGCTCTGGCGCTGCGACTGGGCGACCAGGCGGCGCTGATCGATCAATCGCGCGGCGAGACGGGTGTAACGATTCAGGTGGTCGGGCTGGTCGAGCCGGTCGATCCGGCGGCCACATTCTGGCAGAGCGAATTGCTTTCGCTGCAGCCGAATGTAAGCGCCAGCCGGCGCGAGGCAAGTCTGGTCGTCGCGCCCGGTACGTTGTGGTCGCAGGTAGTTCCCGCTTTGTCGGGCGGGCAGGCATCCGGAGAATACCGCTGGCGAATAGTGTTCGACCTTCAGGGCGTCGACAAGCGCAATGTGCTGCAGGCCGAGGCCGATATCAGCCGCGTCGTGCAGCAGACGAGCCTGGTGCTGGACAGCGCCAACGTCGGCACAACCTTTGATCGAATCGTGGCCGATTACCGCGAGCGACTGCTTATCGTGCGGGCTCCGCTGTTGCTGCTGTTCATCGAGATCGCCGGGCTGGCGCTGATCTATATCGCCTGGACGGCCGCGTTTCAGGCCGAGGCGATGGCCAACGAGCACGCGGTGCTGGGTGCGCGCGGAGCAGCCATCCGGCAGATCGTCGCGGCAGGCTGGGGACAGGCGGTACTGCTGGCCGGTATTGCCGCGCTGCTCGCGATTCCGCTGGCGCTGCTGCTGCTGCACGGCACCGCGTGGCTGGGTCCCTTGGCGATCCTGGCGCGAGTGCAGCAGCTGCGACTTTATATTACGCCCGAAGCCCGCACCTATGTGCTGGCGGCTTCGGCTGCCGGCACGCTGGTGCTTGCCATGCCGATCTTCCCCGCCGCCCGGCGCTCGGTAACAGCGCTGCGCCAGCAAACGGCGCGCCCGATCGCCCCACCATTCTGGCAGCGCAGCGGGCTCGACCTGCTGATCGTTGCCATCGCCGGCGTTGCTCTGGTGCAGCTCGAGCAACAAGGCAGCCTGCTGCAGCGGCTACGCGGGCGCTTCGCGGTCGATCCGTTTCTGGTCGTCGCGCCGTTCCTTTTGCTGGTTGCCGGTGCGCTGCTGTACCTGCGCGTCTACCCCTGGCTGCTCCGCGTCGCGCTGGGCCGGGCCGAGCACCTGCGCGGCGTGAAGCTCAGCACAGCACTAACCCAGCTTACCCGTAACCGGGCGGCTTCAACCCATCTGGTGTTGCTCCTGTCGCTGACTACCGCGCTGGGGTTGTTTACCCAGACCTTCGCCGCCAACCTGGCGCTCAACCAGCGCCGGCAGGCAGGCTATCTGGTGGGCGCCGATGGACGGGCAACGCTGCGCGACAGCCGGCCGCTGCTCCCAAACGGGTTGCCGGCCGGCGTGGCCGGCTCCTGGGCGCTGCGCGATACGGTGGCGCTGCCTGGTGCGAGCGGCGCCCCGGTGGCATTTCTGGCGATCGATCCCGAGCGCTTCGGGAGCGTAGCTTTTAATCCGCCCGAGCATCCGTTTGTGCCGCTGCCGGCGCTGCTCGAAGCTCTGGGGCCGGCGCCGCCTCCCGAAGGCCTGACCCTGCCCGGCCGGCCCAGGCAGCTGAGCCTGGTGCTCGAGCTGAGTAGAGCGCCCTACACGCCTGCCGCGATACTGGTCGACACGGCGGGCAGCTTTCACCATCTGCAGCTCAGCTCCACATCGTTTGGTGCCTCCCAACAAACTTTTGCCGCGAAGATCGATCTGCCGGCCGAGGCGTATCCGCTGCGTCTGGTAGCCCTCGGCCTACTGCCGACAGCCGGCCCGCCCCCGCCGCCTGACGGCTCGAAACTTGAAGAAACGGTACCCCTGGTATCCCTGGCGGTAGATGGAGTGGTGGTGGAAACCTGGAGTGATTCTTCCGTGCCATGGCTGGCAACCCCGGACGCGCCGGTCGACGCGGGCGATCCGGCCGCCGGTACCGTTGAGCTGCACGGCAGGGATGTGGTGATCAGCCGCGGACCACGCATGCGGGCGGTGATGCTGCGGCCCAACCCGCAGGAGCTCGCGCCGGTGCCGGTAGCGGTATCCGAGCAGTACCTGCGGACCAACAATCTCAAGATCGGCGGCACGGCCGTTTTCGTCGTGCGTACGCGCCGGGTTCCGGTACGGATAGTCGCCACGCCGGCATATTACCCATCGCTGGGCATCGACGGCGCGCCGTTTGTGGTCGCCCACGGGCCACGACTGCTGCGCCTGCTGAACACCGCCTTCGCGCCGCCGCTCGCGCCGAACGAGCTCTGGCTCGACCTGCCGGGCGACGCCGAGACGATCGAGCGTCTACGCCGGGCGCCGGGCATCGGCACACTGCTGGTTCAGGAAAGCGCGCTCCAGAAGTTGAGCCGCGATCCGCTCGCGGTCGGCATCGCCGGCGTGTTTTTCCTTGGCTTTGTCACCAGCCTTGGCCTCACCACCCTGGGCTTCGCGGTCGCGCTGTACCTGGCCGGCCGGCGCCGGACCGTCGAGTTCGCGGTGCTGCAGTCGCTTGGCCTCGGCAGGCGCGATATATTGGGCATCCTGGCGATAGAGCAGGCGATCCTGGTGGGCCTGGCGCTGCTTGCCGGCACCGGCCTTGGCGCGCTGCTCGGCCGGCTGGTGCTGCCACTGATGGCGATCAGCGACCGTGGCCGGGCCGTGGTGCCGCCTTATCTGGTGCTTGTGCCGTGGGGCAATCTGCTGCTCACCTACACAGTGCTGATCGTGCTGTTCGCGGGCGTCACTATCGCGGTGCTCTGGCTGCTGCTGCGGCGCGGCATCAGCGGCGCACTGCGCATCGGCGAGGCGTAGCCGCGATGTTCTCAGTGCTCCAGCTGGTACGTCGCCTCGGCCGGCAGCGGCTGATCAGCGCCAGCGTGATAATCGGCATCGCGCTGAGCGTCGCGCTCGGCGTGGCCGTGCCCCTGGCCACCGACGCCCTGGCGGCGCTTGGCCTGCGTGCCACCGTCGAAGCGCTGCCGCCGCCGAACCGGCATATCCAGTTCCTGCGCGAAAGCTCGCCGTTTGACGCCGAGGTGCGGCAGACTATCGAGCAGCAGCTGGGCGACCTGCTCGGCGAGCGGTATCTGATGAGCTACCTTTCGCTGCTGGCCGCACGCCGCGAATCACCGCCTCTGGCC
Source organism: uncultured bacterium (assembly GCA_963827625.1). GTDB lineage: Bacteria > Chloroflexota > Chloroflexia > Chloroflexales > Kallotenuaceae > CAWHBS01. The sequence continues at coordinate 523,087 of CAWHBS010000001.1, forward strand.
GGAACTGTGCGCCTGCGCACGCAGGGCGGGCTGGCTGAACATATCGAGATCCGGCGCGGCTCGCCGAGCGCGACGGCGCAGTCGCTGCCCGAAAACTGCGCCGCTTCGCCGCTTGTCGCGCCGGTCGAGGTGCTGATCAGCGCCGAACAGCTGCAGCCCGGCTCGTTTGCCGTGGGCGATCAGCTTTGTATCGGCGAAACGCTGCCTGCTGTGATCGCCGGTAGCTTCGTGGCGAAAGATCCGCAGGCAGCGTACTGGTTTGAGGACCTGCGGCCGATACGCGGTGAAACTCCGTCGGGCCCGGGTGCAAGCGAGCTGATCCCGGTTCTGATGTTGGACCAGGACAGCTTCAACACCGCGGCGGGCCAGTTCCCCGGCGCGCAGGCGGCGCACGCGTATCGTAGCCTGGCACGCGACAGCGCGATCTCGCTCGATTCAATGGACCGGCTTGCCGCGAGCTTCGGCACGCTGCGCGCCGAGCTCGCGGCGCTGCAGCCGCATCCGATCCTGGTGCAGAGCGGGCTCGACGGCGCCGTCGCCACGTTCACCACGCGCTTCCGGCTGCTTCAGTCGGCGCTGATAGCGCTGTTGCTGCTGCTGGTCGTCCTGGCGATGATCTATATTGTTCTCGTGGGCGTGCTCGTCGCGCAGCAGCAGAACACCGAGCTTGCGCTGCTGGCTTCGCGCGGGGCAGGCCGGCGCCAGATCCTGCTGACGCAGATCGGCCAGTGCCTGGTGCTGGCGGTGCCCGGTACGATCCTGGGTGTCGCGCTTGGGACGTTGGGCGTGCTGGCGCTCAGCCGCAGCGCGCTGTTTCAACGGCTGGGCGGGGGAGGTTTGCAGCTGCGCGTGACGCCGGCGATGCTGATCCTGCCGGCGTTGATCCTGCTGGTAGCCGTGCTCGGGCTTGTGCTCGCGGGCCGGCCGGCGCTCGACAACACACAGGTGACGCTGCGCCAGGCGTGGGCCCGCCCGAGCCGCCCGGGCTGGATGCGAACGCCGCTCGACTTCCTGCTGCTCGTGTTTGCTGCTTTCGGAGTGTGGCAGCTGCGGCGGCAGGGCGGCAGCTTGATCACCACGCCAGACGGCAGCGTGCAGCTCAATCTTATATCGCTGGCGACGCCGACGATCCTGTTGATCGCCGGCGCGCTGCTGTTTCTACGGCTCTTCCCGGCGGCGGTGCGGGTGCTGGGCTGGAGCCTGGCCCGCCGCCGCGGGCTGGTCGCGACGCTGAGTGCGTGGCAGCTGGCGCGCAACCCGCTGGTGTATGGCCGTCTGGCGCTGCTGCTCACGCTCACCATTGCGCTGGGCGTGTATAGCCAGACGGTGATCAGCACAGTCATCCGGGCGCAGCAGGGCCTGGCGCTGGACCAGGCCGGCGCCGACGTACGTATCCCGCTGCAGCCGGACGACGATCCGGCGGCGATCGCTGCAGGCCTACCCGCGGCTGCAGATACGACCATCAGCCGCGTCGATGCCGAGCTCCTGGTTCAGCGCGACGGCGTAGCGTACCGGCAGGGCAGCATCAGCCTGCTGGGGGTCGACGGAGCAGCGCTGGGCGATGTGCTCGAACGCTCCGGCAGCGAAGACCGGGCATTGTTGCAGGCGCTCAGGCGCATTGACGCCGTGCCGGCGTCGCCGCTGGGCCTGGCGCTGCCGCCGGGCGCCGACACGATCGAGCTGCAGGTACAAGGCGATATGGGGCAGGTTGCCGTCGTCGTGAAGCTGGCCGGCCTGAACGGCGAGCGCGAGGTCTTGCTGGGAGAGCCGCAAACGGCATGGCAGCGGCTGGAGGCGGCGATCCCGCCCGATCTCCAGGCGCCGCTCACGCTCCAGTCGGTCATCGTCGCCGCGACAGCCGGAAGCGCCGGCGGGGAGCGTCTGGTGGTCGACCAGCTCGCCGCGCGTGCCGGCACCACGCGCACCGTGCTGCACGATTTCGAGCAGCTCGACGGCTGGGAGGCGCTCGGCTCGGGCGCGGGAGCGCAGCCGCGCCTCGAGCCGGCGCCTGGTTTCGAGTCCGGCCAGGCAGCGCAGCTGAGCCTCGGCGTGCTGCCGGCGGGCGATTGGGCGGCGCTGAGCTTTCGCGTGCCGGCCGGCATCCCGGTATTTACCGCGTACGGCGCCGGCGGCAGCAGGGCCAACCTTGACCAGCCGGTGCTGCTGCGTATCGGCAGCCTGGAGTTCGAGGCAGCCGTGGAGCAGCGCCTGGGCAGATTTCCGGGCGCTGACGATCAGCAGACGGTGCTGGTGGCGGATCGCGCGCGCCTGGCCGCACTGCTCGGGTACGGCAGGCCCACCGGCGAGGGGCCGGTTGAGCTCGAAAACGGACTGGCCATGCCGCCGCCTGCGGTAGAGCTGCGCATCGCGCTGCAGCCCGGCGTTGAAGCTCGCGCTGGGCAGAACGGCGTGACCAAAGCGGCAGGCCTGCTGGCGCTGGCCGCGGATCCGTTGAGTAACGGGCTACAGGTGATTTTGCTGCTGGGATTCGGCTGTGGCGTGATCCTCAGCATCTTCGGCTTGCTCACCTATAGCGCGCTCACCATCCAGGCGCGCCGGATCGAATGGGCAGTGCTGGGAGCGCTGGGGGTTTCCTCGCGCCAGATACTCATGCTGATCGCGTTCGAGCTCGGCTTCGTGCTGGCCGGGAGCATGCTGGCGGGTACTGCTATCGGGCTGCTGCTGTCGGCGGCGACACAGCCGTTTCTGCAGATCGTCGTGCCCGGCGTTGTGCGCTTGCCGGCAGGCGTCGCATGGCAGAGCTACCTGCCGCTGGCCGGCGGACTGGGTCTGGCGCTCGCGGCGACTCTGGTGCTGCTGTTGATCAGCGTGCAGCGGCGTGGGATGATTCGTGAGCTGCGACTGGGAGAAGGGTGATCATGCAACCATCGGAGCCGTTTGTCGTCGCCGACGGCCTGGCCAAAATCTATAAAGTCGCCGATCTCGAGGTTTTCGCGCTGCAGGGTCTCGAACTTGAGATTCCGGCCGGCGAGATGCTCGCGCTGGTAGGCGCGTCCGGCTCCGGCAAATCGACGCTACTGAATATCCTCGGCGGTCTGGATACGCCCACGGCTGGAGCAGTTCGTGTCGGCAGCACCAACTTGCTCGACCTGGGCGAGCGCGAGCGAGTACAGTACAAGCGCAAGATGGTCGGCTTTATCTGGCAGCAGAAGGCGCGCAACTTGCTGCCGTACCTGTCGGCGTTTGAAAACGTCGAGCTGCCGATGGTGATGGCGAATGTGCGCGGCCGCCGGCGGCGCGCGCGCGCGATGGAGTTGCTGGAGGCCGTGGGGATGGCCGAGCGAGGGCGGCACCGGCCGGAGAACCTGTCGGGCGGCGAACAGCAGCGCGCGGCGATCGCCGTGGCACTCGCCAACGAGCCGCGGCTGTTGCTGGCGGATGAGCCGACCGGCGAGGTCGACAGCGCGGCGGCCGACCAGATCTTCGGCGTGCTGCGAGACCTCAACCAGCAGCTTGGCGTCACGGTGATCGTCGTCACCCACGACCCGCAGGTGGCGCGGCGCGTCGACCGGGTTGTGGCGATTCGCGACGGGCGGACGGCGACGGAGATTCGGCGCCGGCGCGATATCGCCGGGCACGTTATCCTCGAGGAAGAGTTCGCGCTGCTTGATCGCGTCGGCCGGCTGCAGCTGCCGGCGCATTTCATCGAGCAGCTCGACCTGCGCGATCGTGTGCGGCTGGATCTGGAGCACGACCATATCAGCATCTGGCCGGATCGGCCGGAGAGCCCGCCGGTGCCGGAAGCTGTGGACATGCCTGGCCGGCCGGAGGAGCACACTGTCGAAGATGATTCGCGCTGGAAACGTCCAGTCGATGGAGCCTGACCGATGAGCCGGCCTGATCCACAGTCCCCCATAGGCGGCGCTGCGCAGCCGCTGATCGTGACGCGCGAGCTTGAGCGCCGCTTCCAGCTGGGCGGCGAGACGATCCATGCGATCGATCGGGTCTCGCTCGAAGTCGAGGCAGGCAAAATGGTTGTCGTGCGCGGTCGATCCGGCTCGGGCAAGACGACCTTGCTCAATCTGATCGCCGGGCTCGACGTGCCGAACGCGGGCGATATCTGGATCGACGGCGAGCGCACCAGCGGCCTGAGCGAACGCGACCGGGTATTGCTGCGGCGCCGTAAAATGGGCTTTGTGTTCCAGGCCTTCGGGTTGTTGCCGCTGCTGTCGGCCAGGGAAAACGTCGAGGTGCCGCTGCGCATCGCCAGGGCCGAGCCGCGCGAGCGGGAACAACGCGCGCGGACGGCGCTCGAAGCCGTCGGATTGGAGAAGCGTGCCAATCACCGACCGTATGAGCTTTCCGGCGGTGAGCAGCAGCGCGTGGCTATCGCCCGCGCGCTGGTAAACGATCCCCGCATCGTCCTGGCCGACGAGCCGACCGGCCAGCTCGACTCGAACACCGGGCGCGAGATCATCAGCCTGTTTCGCCGGCTGGTCGAGCAGCAGCGACTCACCGTGCTGATCGTCACGCACGACCCGCTGGTCGTCGAAGCTGCCGATGTCGTCCACGAGCTTCATGACGGGAAACTGATACACTAGCTTGGTTGGCACATACCGGTGAGGCTCAATGCTCAAATATAACCCCGCCGTTCGCGCCGCGATCGACGACGGCGCGCCGGTGGTAGCGCTCGAATCGACCGTCATCGCGCACGGCCTGCCGTGGCCGCACAATCTCGAGCTGGCGCGCGAAATGGAGCGTGTCGTGCGCGAGCGCGGCGCGGTGCCGGCGACGATCGGCGTGCTGGGCGGCGTGCCTACCATCGGCATCGACGACAGCGCCGTGCGGCGCTTCGCGGACAGCGCCGAGGTGCTCAAGCTGTCGCGGCGCGACCTGGCCTACGCCGTCGCCAACGGCCGCGACGGCGCTACAACCGTGGCGGCGACCATGGCGCTGGCCGACCTGGCCGGCATCCGGGTGTTCGCCACCGGCGGCATCGGCGGGGTCCACCGTGGCGCCAGGGACACCTGGGACGTATCGGCCGACCTGACCGAGCTCGCACGCACGCCGGTGCTGGTGGTCTGCGCGGGCGCCAAATCGATTCTCGATCTACCGGCCACCCTGGAAGTGCTCGAAACCTACGGCGTACCGGTGGTCGGCTACGGCAGCGGAGAATTTCCGGCGTTTTTCACGCGCAGCAGCGGCCTGCCCGTCACGGCGCGCGCCGATACGCCCGCTGCCGTGGCCGGCCTATGGCAGGCGCATCGCGCGCTTGGCGGCGGCAGCGGTATGCTCGTGGCCGTCCCGCCCCCGGCCGCCGACGCGCTGGACGAGGACGAGGTCGAGCAGGCGATCGCCGTCGCCCTGGCCGATGCCGAGCGGCAACACATTCGCGGCAGCGCCGTCACGCCATTTCTGCTCACATCGCTGGTGCGGCAGAGCGGCGGCCGCACGCTGCGCGCCAACATCGCGCTGCTGCTCAACAACGCCGCCGTGGCTGCCGAGATCGCCACGGAAGTTATCTGATTTATCTTCGCGTTCCTTCGCGGATCGTTAGCCTGGGAGGTTACTAATGATCGAGTCGCAAGCCGAATTCGGGCTGCGACTGCTGCGCGAGCTGCTTCAGGAGCAAGGCGCCGTCAACTTATGTATCTCGCCCGCGAGCATCTCGCTGGCGCTGAGTGCGGCGCTCGACGGCGCGAGCGGAGAGACACGTCGCGCAATCGCAGCAACGCTGTCCGGCGGGGAATTGGAGGCCGGCGCGCTGCTCGACGCGGCGGGTGGTCTGCGGCGCGGTATCCTACAACCCGGCGCTGTATTTCACCGTCGACCGGCCCTTCGCCTACGCCATCCGCGACGAGCGCAGCGCAGCGCTGTTGTTTCTTGGAGTGGTTGCCGACCCGCGTGAGTGACGCCGTCACCCCATCATCCTCGTTGCTCGATATCCTCAAAGAAGGAACGACATGCCAGACGTCCTCTTCCACGGCGGACCGATCCACACACTCGATCACAAACAGCCGGTCGCGGAAGCGCTGCTGCAGCGCGGCGAGCACATCGTAGCCGCCGGCTCGGCCGCCGATGTGCGCAAGCAAGCCCGCCCAGGCTACCAGGACGTTCCGCTAGGCGGGCGCGCTGTGATCCCTGGGCTCGCCGACGCGCATATTCACTTGCTGTGGGCGGGTGAAGGGCTGCGGCAGATTAACCTCGACGGCACAGTATCATTGGATCAGGCGCTCGACATGATACGCCGCCACGCCGAGCGGCTGCCGCCGGATGCCTGGGTACGAGGACAGGGCTGGAACCACGCGCTGTGGGGCTACCGCTGGCCGGAAGCGGCGGAACTGGACCACGCAACCGGCGGGCGGCCGGCGATTCTGAGCCGTAAGGATCGCCATTCCAGCTGGGTCAACACGCGGGCGCTGGAACTGGCCGGCGTCGACGAGCGCTCGCCCGACCCGTCCGGCGGCACGATCCAGCGCGACGAGAGCGGGCGCCCGACCGGTATTTTGCTGGAACGGGCCTCGCAGCTGGTGTTGGACGTGTTGCCGCAATTGGGCGAGATCGAGGCACGGCTGGCCGTCCGCGACGTGATCGCTGCCTGCAGTGCACGCGGCGTCACCAGTATCCAGGCACCCGACGAGCCGGCGGCATTGCGAGCGGTGCAGCAGCTACGCGAGCGCGGCGAGCTTCACGCGCGTTATCTGTATCACCTGCCTTTGCGGCAGCTGGACGAGTACATCGCCCACGGCATGCGCTCCGGGCTGGGCGACGAATGGGTGCGCGTCGGCGGGGTCAAGATCTTCAGCGACGGCGCGCTCGGCTCGCGTACCTGCCGTATGCTGGCGCCGTTTGTGGGCTATGACGACAGCGGCATGGCGATGCTGCCCGACGACGAGCTGCACGAGGTGGTGCTGCGCGCTGAGATGGCCGGCATCGCGGTGGCGATCCACGCCATCGGCGACGCCGCCAACCGTGCCGTGCTCGATGCGATCGCCGCCGCCCGCGCCGAGCTGGGCAGGCGTGATATTCAGCCGCCGGCGCTACCCGACCGCATCGAGCACGCGCAACATCTCGACGCGGCCGATGTAGGCCGCTTCGGCGAGCTTGGCATTGTCGCCTCGATGCAGCCGATCCACGCTACCTCGGACCATGAGATGTCCGAGCGGCTGCTCGGGCCGCAGCGCTCGGCGCTTTCGTACGCCTGGCGCCCGATCGCCGAGGCCGGCGCCAGGTTGGCCTTCGGCTCGGATGCGCCGGTAGAAACGCTCGACCCGTGGGCCGGCATTCACGCGGCCGTCACGCGCCAGGATAAGAGGGGCGCGCCGGAAGGTGGATGGCACCCCGAGCTGAGCCTTTCGCTGCAGGCGGCGCTGGAAGCCTACACCACCGGACCGGCGCTTGCCTCGGGCGAGGCCGCGCGCAAAGGCCGCCTGATGCCCGGCATGCTGGCCGACCTGGTGGTACTGCGACAGGATCCGTTCGCGCTCGAGCCGGGCGAGCTGGCGCGTGTCGAGGTGGATGCGACGTGGGTCGGGGGACGTCTCGTCTACACACTTTCTTGACGCAAAGGTATTAGAAAGCCAGCGTGCGGCGGCGCAGATCGATGCCCAGCAGCAGCCCGACTCCGGCCAACACGGTGATCGTGAAAGAGCCGCCGTAGGAGATAAACGGCAGCGGAATGCCTGTAACGGGCATCAGGCCGAGGTTCATGCCGACGTTCTCGATAATGTGGATCAGCAGCATCGCGAATATGCCGACCGCGATCAGCCGCCCGAACATATCCTTCGAACGGCCGGCGATAGTGATCGCCTGCCACAGCACCAGACATAAAAACGCCAGCATCGCCGAGGCGCCGACAAAACCTAGCTCCTCGGCGGTCACGGCAAAGATAAAGTCGGTGTACTGCACCGGTAGAAAATTGCGCTGGCTCTGAATGCCCTGCAATAGGCCCTGGCCCAGCAGGCCGCCGTTGCCGACCGCCACCTTGCTGGCCGAAACGTTGTAGAACACCGCCTCGACCGACTCGCGAACCTCGGTGTTGCTGAGCTGCTGAACCTGGCTCTCGTCCAGCGTGAACGCCAGCAGGCGGCCCTGCTGGTAGTCGTCAAGGTAATTCCAGCCGACATAGCCGAGCGGAACGGCGATCAGCAGCAGCACCGCGACCTGCTTCCAGGTTATGCCGCCGGCCCAGGCCATCGCCGCCCAAACCACGCCGATCACCATCGCCGTGCCAAGGTCGGGCTGCAACAGCACCAGCACCAGCGGAATCCCCGCCAGCACCATCGAGCCGATCAGGGTAAACAGCGAGCCGCTGCGCTCCTCGCGGCCGGCCCACCAGGCGGCGAGCGAGACGATCAGCAGCAGCTTGGCCGGCTCCGATGGCTGGCCGCTCGATTCGCCCAGCAGCCAGCTCTGGGCGCCGCCGGCGACCTTACCGGCCACCAGTACAAAGCCGAGTATCGCGATCGTCACAACATACGCCGGCCGGGCCAGCCATTGCAGCACATGGTAATCTACCAGCATTGCCGCCAGCAGCGCCACGCCGCCGATCGCCAGCCACACGAAATGCCGCGCGAATGGGCTGTCCAGGTGCCAGACCTGCCCGCCATAGGCGTTGCCGATGGTGGTGCTGTACACCATCGCCGCGCCGAAGCCGAGCAGCACCAGTGCGCTGATAAACAAATAGACGTTGAAATCTTGCCAGTGGCGAACCATAGCGCTCCTCGCCGGCGATTATACCAATTAGTAATGAACAATGAGCAATGAACAAACACCTGCGGGCTTTGTTCATTGCTCATTGTTTATTGCTCATTGAAGCGCTAGCGCCAGGCAGGTCTAGTTGTGGCGCAATTCCTCCAGCAGGCGCTGTTGGATTTTGAAGGCAAGATCGGCGGTGGCGTCACTACCCTCGTCGAGCAGCGATTTGATGATCAGCTCCGCGAACACAAACTCGATCTCACCCCAGTTCGGGCGGAACAGGATATGCTCGATCAATTGCGGCAGCATGGCTTCCTCTGAGATGTAATGATAGATTAGTACTGCTAGAAACGAGGCATGCTCTCCGAACGGTACTCCAGCGACCTTGCAATATGCTATCCGGCTGCCGTGCAGCGTATCGATCGCGGCTCGCCAGGCTTTCTACTGATCGCAGGCAGCAACAGCCACTGCCTCGCCGGCCGGGCCGTATTCAGGGGTAGCGAAGCGGCCCGGCTGTATACCAATGAGCAATGAGCAAAGCCCAAAATACTTGTTCATTTAGCAGTTAACAAAGCTTACAATACTTGTTCATTGCTAGTTGACGATTGCTCATTGGTATACCGGGAGGCTGCCATGGATTTTCGCCCGACCAGCGATCACGAAATGATCAGGCGTCTGGTGCGCGACTTTGCCGAAAACGAGGCCGCGCCGACAGCCGCCGAGCGCGACCGCGACCGGATCTGGCCGGCCGAGCTGGTGCGCAAGATGGGCGAGCTCGGCCTGATGGGTATCGCCGTCGACGAAGAGTTCGGCGGCGCGGGCCTGGACTATATTTGTTACGCCATCGCGATCGAAGAGCTATCGCGCGTCGACGCTTCGCTCGGCGTGATCGCCTCGGTTAACAATTCATTGGTCTGCTACGGCCTGGAAAAGTTCGGCACCCCGGCGCAAAAAGCCGAGATCCTGGTGCCCCTGGCGGCCGGCGAGCAGCTCGGCGCGTTTTCACTTTCGGAGCCCGGCGCGGGATCGGACGCCGCCGCGCAAAAAACGCGCGCCGAGCGCGACGGCGAGCATTATGTAATCAACGGGATCAAGAACTGGGTGACGAACGGCCCCCACGCCGATACGATTTTGTTGATGGCGATGACCGACCCGGCCAAGGGCTACCGCGGCATCACCTGCTTCATCGTCGACACACACGCGCCCGGCGTCAGCGTCGTCAAGAACGAGGACAAGCTCGGCATCCGCTCGGCGCACTCGGCGCAGATGGCCTACGACAACTACCGCATTCACCAGGACCGCGTGCTCGGCGAGGAAGGCATGGGTTTTCGCATCGCCATGACGATCCTGAACGCCGGGCGCATCGGCATCGCGGCGCAGGCGATCGGCATCGCCCAGGGCGCGTTCGAGGCAGCCCGCGAGTATGCCAAGGTGCGCGAGCAGTTCGGGCAGCCGATCGGGCAGTTCCAGGCCGTCGGCTTTACGCTGGCCGATATGGCTACGCGCATCAAAGCCGCGCGCTTGCTGGCCTGGGAAGCCGCGACCCGCAAAGATCGCGGTGAAGATTATGTCCAGGCCGCCGCGATGGCCAAGCTGTACGCCTCGGAAACGGCGATGTGGACGGCGACCAAAGCCGTGCAGATCTTCGGCTCAAACGGCTATTCCAAGGAATATCCCGTCGAGCGCTACTTCCGCGACGCCAAGATCACCGAGATTTATGAAGGCACCAGCGAGATCCAGCGCCTGGTGATCAGCCGCGAGCTGCTCAAAGACACTTAACCTTTCAACTCGCCTTCAGATACTGCTCGAACCAGCCCAGCGTCTCCTCCCAGGCAGCGACGGCCGCCTGCTCGTTGTAGTTCTGGCCGGTGTCGTTATTAAAGGCATGGTTGGCGCCTTCATAGATCCGCTTTTCGTACGTCTTGCCGTTGGCCTGCATTACCTCTTCGAGCGCGGGGATCGTACCGTTCACGCGCTGGTCATTGCCGCCGTACTGGCCCAAAATCGCCGCGTTGGTGGCGCTGAACTGGTCGGCCGGCTCGGGCGTGGGGCCATAGTAGGCCACTGCCGCGGCGATCTCGGGATTGGCCGCCGCCAGGCGTAGCGTGTACGCGCCGCCCAGGCAAAAGCCGACCACGCCGTACTTGCCCGCTTCGACGCCTTCTTGCTGGCCCAGGTACTCCACGGCGGCGTTGAGATCGCTTACCAGGTCGTCGGGGTTGGTGTTGCCGAAAAAGCCCTGGATCGCGTCGGGCCCAACGGCGGCGGTGCCGCCTGCTCGCGATGCCAGATCGGGAGCCAGCGCTACATAGCCTTCTTTAGCTACCCGGCGCGCGACATCGCGGATATGGTCGTTGAGCCCGCGGTTTTCGTGGATCACAATCACGCCGGGGTAGCTGCCTTCGGCGCTCGGTCGAGCCAGGTACGCCTGGATCTCGACATCGCCCGGAACGGTTGTGTCGCCGGCTGTGATCGCCGGGTCGTCGGCCGGAACCGAGAGCGGCGCGCTGCCGGCCGGCTGTGCGGAAGCTTCAGCAGCGGGTGAGGCCGCTGCTGCTGCCGAGCCTTCAGCCGAGGCTTGTGTGGAAGCCGCTGCCGAGCTTTCTGCTGATGCTTCCATGGAAGGCGATGCTGCTGCCGATGCGGCCTCCGACGCCGCGACGGAAGCTGCTACCGATGGATCGGCCGCGACGCTGGCGGCAGGTGAAGCCGCCGCCGAGGCCGGTGTCGCCGGCGCTGTTTCAGCGCCGCAGGCGACCAGCAGAGCCGAGGCGCCCGCGGCGCTGCCGCAGATCGCCAGCACGCGGCGCAGCATCTGACGACGTGTCAGCTCGCCGTGCTGCCAGTCTTCGATCATCTCTTCGCCGAGATAGCGCTGCATCTGATTGAGATCGTCGACGGCGAATGGCTCACGGTAGCGTCCCATGTCTGCCTCCTTCTACTGATCTTCAGTCCCTCTGCTGGTATGCTACGCCCGGATGCGTCGTGCGCTGCTTAGAAGAAGCTAAGAATCGAAACGTAGCCCGTCACCGTGGGATGCTACAATACATAACGCCTTGATCATGTGTTTGGAGCAATGCGATGACCGCGCTCGCCATACCGACAGAAACGGCTCTTCCAGTGTCCGGCCCGCCGCAAGGCCATTGGACACATGCCGACTGGGAAGTGCTCCCCGATCACGATGCAGTGCGCTACGAAATCATCGACGGAGTGCTGTATATGACGACCGCTCCGAGCAGCTTCCACCAGTGGATCGTTCTGCGGCTGTATCGGCTGATCGGCGTACCGGCCGAGGATCGGGGACTTGCTCTGTCGTTTGTGGCGCCGATCGGCGTATTGATGCCGGGCTGCGATCCGGTTCAGCCGGACTATGTGATTGTGCTGAGCGCCAACGCCGGAATTATTCGCGACCGGCGCATACGTGGAGTGCCGGACGCGCTGGTCGAGGTCTTGTCGCCGAGCAACGCCGCCTACGACGAGCAGATCAAGCTGGAAGCCTACGAGCGCGCCGGGCTGCCCGAATATGTGATCGTCGATCCGCGCAGCCGCGAGCTGCTGCAGTACCGTCGCGGCGCCGACGGCTCGTATGGCGCGCCTGATGTGCGGGGCGAGCACGACAGCTTTGCTTTCGCCTGCTTGCCGGCGCTGGCGTTTCGCGTCGGGGATCTGTTCGCCGGCGCTCCTGATACGACGCTATGACACGAGATTGATGATCGGCACGCGGACACGACGCGCTGCCTGATTGTCCCTTGCATTATCGACGATTGTCTATTGACCAACATCGATTGATTGTAGATGATCGTCGTTGTGTCATCATGACCGACGCATAAAGGTTGCTCAATGCAAGCTCGCGTAGCCTCACGCATTTTCTACGGATGGATCGTCGTCGGCGTCACCGCGCTGGTGCTGCTGACGTCGGCCGGCGTGCGCTCGGCGCCGGGCGTGTTTTTATTGCCGGTGCAGGTCAACCTGGGCTGGGACCGCACCACGGTCGCATCGGCCGTATCGCTCGGCCTGCTGTTGTTTGGCCTGGTCGGGCCGATCGCCGGCTGGCTCGGCGGACGTATCGGCCTGCGCGCGCTGACGCTGATCGGCATGGCGCTGACGGGCAGCGCGATGGTGTTGAGCAACTGGGTTCAGCAGCCGTGGCAGCTTACGCTGGTGTGGGGCGTGATCGGCGGCATCGGCACCGGCCTGGTCAGCAGCGTGCTCAGCGCCGCCGTGGCGACACGCTGGTTCGTTACGCGGCGCGGATTAGTGGTAGGTATTTTCGGTGCGGCGATCTCGGCCGGGCAGCTGTTGTTTGTGCCGCTGCTGATGATGCAGGCGTCGTCGCTCGGCTGGCGCGCGAGCAGCCTGATGCTCGGCCTGATCTGCTTCGCCGTGCTGATCCCGGTGGCGCTGCTGATGCGTGACGACCCCGCCGACCTCAAGCTGCGCCCGCTTGGCGAGCCGCCTGAAGTCGTCTCCTCGGGTCCGGCGCGGCCCGACGCCGGCGTGCTTGGCCGCGCGGTACGCACGCGCACCTTCTGGCTGCTGGCGGGCACGTTTTTCGTCTGCGGCGCGACGTCCAACGGGCTGATCGGCACGCACCTGATCCCGTATGCCGTCGAGTGCGGCATCCCCGCGGTGGCCGCGGCCGGCAACCTGGCGCTGATGGGCGCGATGAATTTTGTCGGCACGCTGCTCTCGGGCTGGCTGACCGACCGATACGATCCGCGCAAGCTGCTGCTGGTGTTCTACGGCTTTCGCGGCCTATCGCTGCTGTTTCTGCCGTTTGTGAGCGACGCGTGGGGCCTGGCCGTGTTCGCGGCAGTGTTCGGACTCGATTATATCGCCACGGTGCCGCCGACTACCGCCCTGACGTCCGACACATTCGGACGGCGCAACGTCGGCGTGGTGTACGGCTGGATCTTCGCGTCGCACCAGGTAGGCGCGGCCACGGCCGCCTGGCTGGGCGGCGTCGCGCGCGATACGTTGGGCAGCTATTCGCTCGCCTTTGCCGTCGCCGGTAGCATCGCGGTGGCGGCCGGCATGTTAGCGCTTACGATCAACCGCACGGCACGCCCGGTCGAGGCTCCTGCCGGCGCAGGAGCTTGATGTTCGGCCGTTCTTTATACCGACTCAAACGCTCCACCGACGATGCCGCGCTGCCCGCGCAGCCAGTCGGCGGCCGGCATCGTCCGGCCTCCCGCCGGCTGCAGCTCCACGATCTCGAGCGCTCCGCTGCCGGTGGCGACGCGCAGCGCCGGCCCGTCGAGTATTGTGCCGGGCGTTTCCTCGCCGCGCCATCGATCTTCAACCCGCGCCGACTGAATACGAAGCTGCTTAGCGTTCCACACCGTGAACGCCCCTGGCCACGGGTCGTAGGCGCGTACCGCGCGCTCGATCACCAGCGCCGGCAGACTCCAGTCGATCCGGCCGTCAGCTTTCGAAAGCAGCTTGCAATACGTGGCCTGGCTGTCGTCCTGCGGCCGCGGCTCGAGCTCGCCCGCGGCGTACAGCGGCAGCACGCCCACCAGGAGCTGCGCGCCGATGTTGAACAGCTCGTCGGTCAGCGGGCCGCTGCGGGCATCGGGCGGCAGCGGAAGCGTGGCTTGGGCCAGGATCGGGCCCGCGTCCATCGCGCGTACCAGACGGATGATCGATACCCCGCCGACCTCGTCGCCGGCCAGGATCGACGCGGCCACCGGAGTCGGGCCGCGGTAGTGCGGCAGCAGCGACGGATGCAGATTAAGATAGCCCAGCGGCGGGATCGCGAGCACATTATTGCGCAAAATCTCGCCGTACGCCGCCACCACGCCGGCCTCCGGCTGCAAAGCTCGCAAGGACTCGACCACCTGCTCGTCTTTCAGCGTCGCCGGCTGCAGCACGGGCAGGCCAAGCTCGAGCGCCGCGGTTTTTACCGGCGGCGCATGTGGGGTGCGTGAGCGGCCGGTCGCCCGGTCGGGCTGCGTTACCACGCCCACAACCTCGTGGCCGGCCTCGACCAGCGCGCGCAGCGGAATCGCCGCAAAGGCCGGAGTTCCAAGAAAAAGGACGCGCATGCGGAGGATTATACAGAGTATAATCGCAGCGTAGGCAACCTTGGTGAAACAAGCGGCCATTTCAACTCCCCCGATGCGCGCGCTCGTCTTCGACGGAGAGCTGCGTGTGCGCGATGTGCCCCGGCCGCGGCTGCGGCCCGGCGAAGCGATCATCCGTCCACGTCTCGCGGGCGTATGCGCTACCGATCTCGAGCTGGCGCGTGGGTACAAACGTGAGACGGGTCGCGTGCCGCGGATATTCGGCCACGAGTTCGTCGGCGATGTGGCGGCCTGCGACGATTACAGCTGGATCGGCCGAAGGGTGGTGGGCGAGATCAACGCCGCCTGCGGCGCGTGCCGTGCCTGCCTGTGCGGCGCGCGCGAGCATTGCCCCGAGCGCACAACACTTGGCATCAACGGCCGCGACGGCGCCTTTGCCGAGCTGCTTGCGCTGCCGGTCGCCAATCTCCATCTTGTGCCGGATGCGCTGCCGGACGAGGCGGCGGTGTTTACCGAGCCGCTCGCCGCGGCGCTCGAGATCGTAGAACAATCGCATGTGCGTCCGACGGATCGAGTGGTCGTCGTCGGCGATGGACGGCTCGGGCTGCTGGTGGCGCAGGTCTTGCGGCTGACGGGCTGTGAACTACATATTGTAGGACACCATCCCGAGCGCTGGGATCTGCCGCGGCGCCAGGGCATCATCGTAGGCGAAAGCATGCAGGTGCCGCGCAGCTTCGATCTGGCGGTCGACTGTACCGGCGACCCTGGAGGGTTGGAAACGGCTCGCCGTCTGCTGCGACCGCGCGGCAAGCTGGTGCTGAAAAGCACGTTTCATGGCGCGGTCGAGCTCGACCTGGCGCCGTTTGTCGTAGACGAGATCACGATAGTCGGATCGCGCTGCGGGCCGTTCGGCGCCGCGCTGCGGCTGCTGGAGCGCGGGCTGGTCGAGACTGCCCCGCTGGTCTCCGAGACGGTGAGCCTGGATCATGCGCCCGGCGCGTTTGCGGCGGCGCATGGCGCGCTCAAGGTGCTGGTGCGGTTTCCGCATGGAGGTGAATCTCAAATCGGGGATGCGTTCCCCAGGATAAATCCTGGGGCTGAATCAACGAAGCCACCTGAAGGTGGCTAGCCCGCTGAAGCGGGCTTTGTTTCCTCAGCCCCAGGATTTATCCTGGGGAGTGGAGGGCGTCGATGCGCCGCCTGCTGCCTAATGTCTTGCTGCTGCTGATGCTGGTCTTTCTGCTGCCGGTCTATCTGGTCGAGCAGCGAACGGATCTGCTCGGCCTCGGCGTGCTGCTGCTGGCGGCCGCGTTTTTCGTGGTGTACACCAACCAGCCGCGTGCGCTCGCCATCGTGGGCGGTATGACGCTGGTTCTCTCGATTGTCGGCATGGCATACTGGGGACGGCTGCTGGCCGGATCGAACGGCGCGTATTGCCTGGTCGGCCTGTGGATCGTTGGCCTGTTCGCTCTCACGGTGCTGATGTTCCGTCGTGCCGTGGTTGTGCGACGTGGCCAGATCGTGGTGATCAATCAGTTGCCCGAAAACCGGGCCGTTATATTGAGCGAGGGGCTACACTGGATGCTGCGGCCGTTCGTTGAGCGACGCATGGCCGCGCTGCCGAGCTATGAGCTCGACTTCAACCAGATGATACCGAATCTTTATACCCGCTCGCTCGCCACGATCGACGAGCTCAAGCTGATGGTCAGGTATCGTATCGCGGAGCCGCGCGACACCGTGTTCAACTTTCCAAATCGCGAGCAGGCTTTCGCCAACCTCGCCGCCGAGCGCCGTCCGCCCGAAGCGCGCGACACCGATGGACAGGTGGCGTTTTGGTCCGAGCTGATCCGGCGCCAGATGGAAGTAGAGGTCGATCAAGCGGTGCGCATCGTGATTCCCGCTGCTGACAGCCCTGCCGCGATCGCGACCGAACGTGAGTCAATCGCTCGTGAAGTCCGGAAGCGGCTGCAGACATCGACGGCACGCTGGGGCGTCGAGGTGTTGGAGCTGAGGCTGTTGGATGTTGTTGTCGCTCCGGAACAGCTCCGATCGAGCAACGATAGCCGATCCGGCGTGCCGAGGGATGAGCAGAGCCGGACCGAAAATCGTGCCTCGGCGACGGCCCGCATGGTCGGCGAGATGGTCCGTACGCTGCAGCAACAGGGCAAGCCGCTCGGTGCCGACGAAATCGAGCGCATCGTGCTGACGGCGATGCGACAAGTAGGAGAACTGTGATTACTCAACCACAAATCGTCGTCATCGGCGGGGCATCGCTGGACGTAAAGGGCCGGCTCAGGCGCGATTTCATTCAGGGTACGTCCAACCCCGCCGCGATTCAGATCAGCGTCGGCGGTGTCGGACGCAACATCGCCGAAAATCTGGCGCGGCTCGGCACGCCGGTCGCGCTGATTTCGGCCGTGTGCGCCGACGATTTCGGCCGCGCGATATTGCAGCAGACCGAGGCAGCCGGCGTCGACGTATCGCCGATGGTGGTAACCTGCGACTACCACTCGTCCAGCTATATCGCTATCGTCGGTCCCGACGGCGAGCTGTTGGCCGGGCTTGACGACAGCTCGGCCGGACGGGCGATCACGGCCCAGCATATCCGCGACCACGCGGCACTGCTGCAGCACGCCGATATGGTGGTGATGGACGCCAATGTAGCGCGATCGACGGCCGAGGCGATTTTTGCGCTGTGCGACGAAGCTAACGTCCCGATCGCGTTCGAGCCGGTGGCCTTCGGGCTCGCCGAGCGCTTCCGCAACGACGTCGGGCGCTTTTCGCTGGTAGTGCCGAATGATCTGGAGGCCGAGGTGCTGTCCGGCGTTCCGGCGCGCGATATCCCCGGCGCAACAGCCGCGGCCAAGCGCCTGGTGGCGCAGGGTGTCGACATCGCGCTGGTAACCCTGGCCGCGCAGGGGGTTGTCTATGCTTCGAGCTCGGAGGTGGGCCATGTGCCGGCCGACAAAATCGAGGTCGTCGACCCGACCGGCGCCGGCGAGGCGCTGGCCGCGACGGTGATCTACGGCCTCAGCCATGGCGTCCCGCTCGGGGAAGCCGTCCGGCTGGGCCAGGTCGCGGCGCGCGTGACGCTCAGCTCGCCCGAAACAGTCGCGCCGGAGCTGAGCCTCGAGTATTTGTATGCGCAGCTCGAAATCTGATATGCCGAAAGCACGACTGAATCCATACTACTGGGGCTGGCACTACGTGCTACGCGGGATCGTGCCGGCACTGGCGCATGCCAGGGTGAGTGGCCGGCAGCTGGTGCCGCGAAGCGGACCGTTCTTGTTGGTAGCCAACCATCTCAGCATGGCCGATCCCGTGGCGTTGATCGCGTACATTCCGCGCCACGTGCATTGGATTACCAAAGTCGAAGTGTTTGAGCAGTGGCCGCTGAGCATAATTTTGCCGCCGGGCGACCCGATCAAGATCAACCGTGCGCGTGCCGATCGCCAGGCGCTCCGGCAAGCTGAAGAATACCTGCG
Organism: uncultured bacterium; assembly: GCA_963827625.1. Classification (GTDB taxonomy): domain Bacteria; phylum Chloroflexota; class Chloroflexia; order Chloroflexales; family Kallotenuaceae; genus CAWHBS01. The sequence continues at coordinate 541,256 of CAWHBS010000001.1, forward strand.
CAACGGTGAGCCGGTGGGCATTTTTGCCGAGGGCACGCGCGCACGCGGCGGCGAGGCGCAGGAAGCGCGTGCCGGAGTTGTGTTTCTGGCCCAGCGTACCGATGTTCCGATCCTGCCGGTGGCGATCAGCGGAACCGAGAAACTGCTGCCCAACCGCTTTCCATGGTATCAGCGCGCCAAAATCGAGATCACCTTCGGCGAGCCGTTTCGCCTGAGCGAGCTCGGCGAAGTGACGCGCGCCAACCGCGACCGCATCGCCCAGCGCGTGATGGGTCGTGTCGCGGCGCTGCTGCCGCCGGCCTACCGTGGCGTGTACGCCGAAGCGCTGGTTGCGCCGGCTGCTCCAAGCGCAGCGCCGCCCGGCCCTCCCGATACATCCGTAGCGCAGGATGACGCCGGCGAACCCGGTGCGGACTCCATTGCGCTGGATGGGTAGCGCGGGAGCGACCATGCGAAACTCTGCCTTCCAGCCCGAGCGCAACGAGCGCGTGATCTATATTGCGCGGCGACACTGGATCGCGCTGCTGCTGCGCCTGTCGCTGCCGCTGCTGGCCGGAGCGACAACCGCGCTCGTGATCTGGTTACGGGCATTCGGCAACAACGATGCGCTGGGCCGGCCGCCACCGCTGCTTGACGCGCTCAACGTCGTGATGCTGCTCGTCGGACTCGCGTGCGTTACCGCGCTGGCTTACGCGTATTTCGATTGGCGTAACGACCGGCTGTTCGTTACCAATACGCGCGTCGTGCATGAGGATCGGACGTTGTGGCTGGCGTTTCGCTTCGCAACGATCCCGATCGAGCGGATCCAGAACGTGAACGTGCGCACGACTAACCTGCTCCAATACTTGCTCAAATATGGCCGTGCCGAAATTCAGGCCTCCGGACCAACCGCTCCGATCGTGTTCGAGCGCGCGGAGTGTCCCACCGAGCTGCAGCACGCGGTGATGAGCGAGGTCAACCGTCGCCGGCGTGACCAGGAGCAGGAGCACCTGAACACAACGGTACAACGGCGGCTGCGTCCGGACAGTGTGCCCGCGCCGTCGCCGCCGCTGCATGCCGCGCGCGCGGTGCCGCAGCCGGTGGGATTGATCGGAGCGGTATTTCCGCTGGGGCCGCAGCAGCAGGGCGAAACGATCGTCTGGCACCGCCATTGGGTAATTTTGCTCGGCTTGCTGCTGTTTCCGCTGGCCGGCCTCGTGTTGTGGGGCGGGCTGTTCTGGGCGCTGGTGACCTACTGGATCTTCGCGCCGGCCACTACCGCCGCGCTGTTATTTGTGCTGCTGGTGGGGGTGCTTGGCGGGTTCTTGTGGCAGTTTGAAAACTGGCGCAACGACATGTACGTGCTCGAGCCGAACAAAATCGTCGACGTGCAGCGCCTGCCGCTTGGCCTGTTCGAGGACCGTCGCGAAGCCGGCCTTGGCATGATCCAGAATATCAATGCTACCAGCCCGAACGTCGTAGCGCGGCTGCTCGGCTACGGCGATGTGCTGATCGAAACCGCCGGTGCCGCCGGCAACTTCACCTTCGACCACGTGCCTGACCCCGATCGCGTGCAGCGCATCGTGTTCGAATACCAGGAACGCTTCCGCTGGCAGCAGCAGGAACGTGAATGGAATAACACGCTAAATATCGTCGAGCAGTACCTGCGCGCGCAATCCGGAGGCGGTGGGTGACGGGAGGTGACGGGGTGAGGGGGTGACAGGGTAAATCCTGAACAGCTGCGTGGGGCGTTTCAAGAATGACATTGACAAACCCTCGTGTGAGTACGAACAAGATAAACGCTCACCCCGTCACCCGTCACCCTGTCATGTTTCATGGTACGCTGCAGGCTATGCTGATGCCTCGCTGGTTGCTGCTGTTGCTGGCCGTCGTTCTGCTCGTGCCGGGTCGTGTGCATAGCGCGCAGGACGAGCCGATCGATTGGGACATCGTGCCCGGCTGGGATGGCCGCTTCCGCGGCGGGGCCTGGTTTCCGCTGGCTGTTACCGTCAGCAACAGCGGCCCCGACATTCGCGGCGACCTGCGCTTTCAGCTCGCCGGCCTGGGGCAGACCTCGTACACGCTGCCGATCGATCTGCCGCATAACGCCCGCAAGCGCGTGCTGCTGCCGGTGCAGAGCGTGCTCGGCGACGCTGGCGCAAGGCGCGGTACACTCACGCTCAGCGACGGCACGGCCGAGGTCAAGAGCGAGCGCGTGCTGCTGACAGGCATAGATAATTTCGCTTTTGTCGTGGGCGTTGTGTCTGAAGGCGAGTCGCTGCCTGAGCTATCGAATCTGCAAGGCCGCGGCCAATCCGCCACGCTGCTGCGCTTGAACAGCGCGGAGTTTCCCGAGCAGCCCGAGTTGCTGCAAAGCTTCGACGTGCTGTTTCTCGCCGATGCCGATACCGCCGCCTGGACTGAAGCCCAACGCGCGGCACTGGCGGCCTGGTTGAACCAGGGAAACACCCTGGTCGTCGGTGGCGCTCCCGACGTGCTGCGCGGGCTCGAGCAGGTGCTCCCGGCAGCCTGGCAGGAGAACGGAGCGAGCAGTAGTGTCGCGGCATTGAACGAGGGCAGCGGCTTCGAAGCGCGCGCGGATGCCCCGCCGGTGCCGGTGCTGAGCCTCGAGCCGCGCTCCGGCGCCGAAACGTTGTGGGTGGGAGACGCCGGCTTGCCGCTGATGGTGCGCGGGCACTACGGACTGGGTGTCGTGCTCCAGGCGGCCTTCGGACTCGAGCAGTTGAGCCAGGCCGGCGAAGCCGCCCGGTTGTGGCAGAGCCTGGTGCTGCCGTTCGGCGATCGCCCGCCTGTCTGGCTGGAGCTACGCCAGCGCGCGTTCAATGCCGTGCAAAATGCATTGGAGCTGCCGGAGCTCGGCCTGCCGTCGATCCTCGGCTTCATCGGTTTCTTGCTGCTGTATATCCTGGCGGTCGGGCCGCTAAACTATCTGGTGCTGCGCCGGCTCGACCGGCGCGAATGGGCCTATTTTACGATTCCGCTGGTGGTGCTCATGTTCAGCGGCGTCGCCTATGTCTGGGGCAGCCTCGGCCGGGGCCGCGATGCACAGGTTAACGAGCTGGCGATTGTGCGCGTCGAGCCGGGCGGCGAGCGCGCCCGCGCCACCTCGTATCTGACGCTGTTCTCTCCCGTGCGCCAGCACTATGATGTCGGCGTGTTGGACGACACGCTGGTTGGGAGCATCGATGCATGGGACGCCGGCGGGTCACGGCTCGACGTGCGCTATGACGAGGCGGGTGTCAGCCTGCCCGGCATGCTGATCGACGTCGGCGGGGTACGCGCATTTACTGCCGAGCACACCGCGGACTTCGCGCCGCTCGAAGCTGAGCGCGAGGGTGACGGCAACGTTCGCCTGCGCAACACGGGCGACGCTTTGATCGAAGATATCGCGCTCGTCCGTGGCGACGGCATGGCGCAGAACGTCGGCAGCCTCGCCCCCGGCCAGGAGCAGACAGTACGCTTTGCTCCGGTCGAGTTTGTTCAATCGGTCAGCGCATCCGGCGACGGGCCGTTCGACCGTCAGTCGGTGATCAATCAGCTGGGCAACTCGCTGATCCTGGCCGGAGCAAGCGATATTGTGCCGGCCGTTCCGAACGGCGCGCTGGCGCCAGGCGTTAAGGTTGCTCCGGCCGCGGGCAACCGCGATTTCTACCCGGCTCCAGGCGTGGTGGTTGCCCCGGGCGCCGATCCGCAGCGGCTGTCGTTGCCGGACCGCAGCGACGACCTGTTCGTGATCGGCTGGCAGCCGCGCGCAACCGTCGAAACAACGGTCAACGGCTGGCCTGCGCCCATCAGCGGCGAGAGCCTGTATATCTGGCCGGTGAGCGGGCAAGCGCCATGATCGTCCAGACCCGCGATCTCAGCAAACGCTACAACAATGTAGTGGCGCTGCATAGTCTCAATCTCGATATTCCCGAAGGGGCGATCTTCGGCTTTATCGGCCCCAACGGCGCCGGTAAAACTACCACCATGCGTATCCTGACCGGCCTGCTGCGGCCGAGCGAGGGCGAGGCTATGGTGGCGGGACACGAAGTGACGCGCGAGCCCCGGATGATCCGGCAGCTGGTAGGCTGGATGCCCGACTCGTTCGGCGTGTACGACGACATGAAGGCCTGGGAATATCTCGACTTTTTCGCGGCGTCGTTCGGCATCGCGGAAGCTCGCCGCCGCCAGCAGATCGGCGAGCTGCTGGACCTGGTAGACCTCACCGGTAAGCGTGATGCATACGTGATGGGCCTCAGCCGCGGCATGAAGCAGCGCCTATCACTTGCCCGCACGCTGGTGCACGACCCCAAGCTCCTGATTCTGGACGAGCCGGCATCCGGCCTCGATCCGCGCGCCCGCATCGAGCTACGCGAGCTGCTCAAGGAGCTGCGCGCGCTCGGCAAAACGATCATGATCTCATCGCATATCTTGACCGAGCTGGCCGAAATGTGTACTCATATCGGGATCATCGAGGCCGGGCGCCTGCTGGTGTCGGGCGAAGTCAACGACATTCTACACTCGCTGCAACCTCACCGTAGCATCGAATTGCATGTGCTCGCCGACGCCGAGCGCGCCGCCGACCTGCTGCGTCGGATGCCCGGTGTGCGCGACGTTCGTTTGCTGGAGCACGCGGATCAGCCGGCTGCGAGGCCGTCGAGCGATACCGCGGGCGGCGCCGGAACGATCGAGTTGCTGCCGGTGGCGAGCGAGCGGCGCGCCCTGCTGCTGGATTACGCAGGCGACGACTTCGGGCTGTCGCAGCTGCTGCTCGGCCTCACCGCGGCCGGCGTACCGGTAGTGCATTTCGCCGGGCAGGTGGGTGATCTTGAGGATGTCTTTTTGCATGTTACTAAGGGAGTAACGCAGTAGGGCCGAAGCATTCGCCGCAGAACGCTCGTGCCCTGATGACTTGCAGAGGACGGCGAATGCTTCGACCCTACTGTCGTTAGAAGATAACTATGAGCTGGATGATGAACCGCAACCCGGTGCTGATTAAAGAGCTACGCGGAAGGATGCGCGGCGGACGCGCCTTCGCAATCCTGACAGTGTTCTTGCTGACGCTGGCGATACCCGCTACGCTGCTGTACCTGATCGCCGTTCAGAATACGAGCTCAAATGCATTCAACGCCGGGCAGACGATCGGCAAAACGCTGTTTGTCGGCATCACGTTTATCGCGCTGGTGCAGATATTGATCGTGGTGCCGGGCCAATCCGCCAGCGCGATCACCGCGGAAAAGGAACGCGAAACCTACGACCTGTTGATCTCGACGCTGCTGCCGCCCTGGAAGATCGTGCTCGGCAAGCTGATGGCGTCGCTGGCGTATGCGTTGATGCTGATCGTCGCTGTGATCCCGTTCATGGCGGTTTCGTTCTTCTTTGGCGGCGTTACGGTGCTCGAAGTAACATTGGCGCTGCTGGGCCTGTTCCTGACCGTGCTGATGTTCGGCTCGATGGGCATCCTGTGGTCGACGATCATGCGGCGCAGCCTGGCTTCGACGATCGTTACCCAGGCGACGACGGCGCTGATCATTCTGGGTGTGCCGTTCTTGATGGCAGCCTTTGCGTTGATCTTCTTGCGCGGATTTGATCAACCGGGGTGGATCGCATCGCCGCTCTTTGTGTATGCATGGATCATCTTAGTTTCGCTGCACCCATTCGTAGCGCTGGGCTCGAGTGAAATCTTGCTGTCTGAAGACGAGGCACGGCTGTTCATGCCCGCCGAGGAAGCGGCAAGCTCGCCGTACATACCAGCCAACGCCGTCGACATCGCCGCGATGGGCGATTTCTGGGTGCCCCATCCATGGCTGCTGTTCACGGTTGAAGCGCTGCTGATCACGGCGCTGCTCGTGTTCTGGAGTATTCGCTTGTTGAGGCCGGAAGAGTAGGGACGCGCCGTCGGCGCGTCCGGCGGCCATCGGCCGCACGTGTTGGGGGACACCCCCAAATCCCCGGCCTGCGGCGGCTCGGTTCTTGGTTCTTTTGAGGTGCATATGGCCCAAGTACATGTCTCCACCCATCCACTGGTGCAGCACAAGCAAACGCTGCTGCGGCGAGTTGAGACTGAGCCCAAGAAATTCCGCGAGCTGGTGAGCGAGATCACACAGTTCCTGATCTACGAGGCCACGGCCGACCTGTCGCTGACAGACCGCGAGGTGCGTACGCCGCTGGCGCCATATCCAGGCAAAGAGATCGGCGAGCGCATCGGATTGGTGCCGATCCTGCGCGCGGGCCTTGGTATGGTCGACCCGGTGCTCGAGATGATCCCGACGGTGCGGGTATGGCACCTCGGCCTGTACCGCGATACCAAAACGCTGGAGCCGGTCGCGTATTACAACAAGCTGCCGCCCGAAGCCGACGTGGACCTGTGCCTGATCCTCGACCCGATGCTGGCAACGGCCGGCTCGGCTTCGGCGGCGGTGCAAACGCTCAAGCAATGGGGCGCCATGCGCATCAAATTCGTCGGCCTGATCGCCGCGCCGGAAGGCGTGCAGCGCCTCGCGGGCGAGCACCCCGACGTGCCGATCCATCTTGCCGCCATCGACGAGCAGCTCAACGACCACGCTTACATAGTGCCGGGTTTAGGCGACGCGGGGGATCGGCTCTACGGCACGGGCTAGAGGATCCGCCCGAACAGAAACGCAAAGGCGCGAAGAACTATATAATTCTTTGTGTGCTTTGTGTCCTTTGTGGTGAATCTTTCCGGTCAACTTTGCGACTTTGCGTTTCTGTTCGGGCTCCTAAGCTCGCCGAAGCGTAAACCAGAACCGCGCCCCGCGGCCGGGCTCGCTTTCGACGCCGATCGCGCCGCCGTGCGCTTCCACCAGGCCGCGCGCGATGGCAAGGCCAAGACCGGCGCCAGGTGAGCCTTCGCCCTGACGGGTGCGCGACTTTTCGCCGCGGTAGCTGCGCTCGAACACGTGCGGCAGGTCGTCCGGCCCGATGCCCTCGCCGTTGTCGACGATCTCGACTTCGACAACGGCGCCCTGTGGCTGCGCCCGCAGCGCAACCGTGCCGTCGGCCGGCGTGTGGCGCAGCGCGTTGCCGAGCAAATTGTGCAGCACGCGCTGCAGCTTGGGCGGGTTGATCAGCACCGGGTCGACGTCGCCGCGCACTTCGCCCACCAGTTGCACGCCCAGCTGCTCCGCCTGTGGCCGAAACGTAGAAAGCGTGTCCGAGATCAGGTCGTGCAACGACGCGCGCTCCAGCTCCAGCCGTAGCACGCCGGCGTCGAGCTGCGCCAGCTCGAATAGATCCTCAACCAGCTGCCCCAGATGGGTGACCTCTTTTTGAGCAGAGCGAAGATAGCGCTCCTCGGTTGCAGGATCGGCTGCCACGCCATCGGCGACCGCTTCGATCAGCGCGCGTACCGACGCTAAGGGCGTGCGGAGATCATGCGAAACCGCGGCGACCAGATCGCGCCGCGCCTGCTCCAGCTCGCGCTCGTGGTCGGCCGCCTCGCGCAGCGAGCGCGCCATATGGTTGAAGTCGGCCGACAGCTGCGCGATCTCATCTCGTCCTTGTTCCGGCAATCGCACGTCGAGGTCGCCCGCGGCAAGCCGCGCGGTGCCGTCGCGCAGGCCGCGTATGCGCTGCGCGATGGCGCTGGACCACAGAACGCCGAGGCCGATCGAAACGATCGCCGCGAACAACAGCATCAGCAGCACCACGTCATGGTCGTGTTGGGAGAGCAGCATCTCCTGTGCGCCGATCAGCATCATGCCCACCAGCAACAGGCAAGCGAACAGGCTGGCGCCGGCGATCTGGCCGCCGACGCCAAGCCCGCGCAGAACAAAGGGCCGCAGCAGCAACAGCGCTACCGCGCCGCCGGCAACTCCCACCGCGGCGAGCAGCCGGGCTAGCGGCATCAGATCCGCACGCGGGATGCCGGGAAGCAGCGTAGCCACCAGCAGCGTTACCCCAGCGCTGCCGCGACCAGCACCGTTACGGCAACCAGCGTGCGGACGAAGCTCACGGCGGCCCTCCCCAGCGATAGCCGACGCCCCAGACCGTCACCAAGAAGCGCGGTTGCGACGGATCGGCCTCGATTTTCTCGCGTAAGCGCCGCATATGCACCGTCACGGTGCTGGTATCGGCGGCGAATTCGTAGCCCCACACGCTGTCCATCAACTGGTCGCGCGTCCAGACACGGTTGGGGTGCGACGCCAGAAAGTACAGCAGATCGAACTCGCGCGCCGTGAGCGTGATCGACTGCCCGTTGATCGTCACGTCGCGGGAGTTGGGGTCGATCCGAAGCTCACCGATACGCAGCACCGGCTGCGACGTATCGAGTGCCGGCTCGGCCTGCACGCGCCGCAGCACGGCGGCGACTCGGGCGGCCAGCTCGCGCGGAGAGAACGGTTTCACGACATAGTCGTCGGCGCCGACGCCAAGGCCGATGATGCGGTCTTCTTCTTCACCCCTGGCGGTCAGCATGATCAGCGGCGTGCGCCGCTCGGCCTGGATGCGCCGGCACACCTCGATCCCGCCGACCCGCGGCAGCATCAAGTCGAGCACCACCAGGTCGGGCTGCTGCTGGCGATGCAGCCTCAGCGCCTCGTCGCCGTCGGAGGCGGCGATAACCTCGTGGCCGTCGCGCCGCAGGTATAGGCCGACTACCTCACGAATGTTGGGCTCGTCGTCGACAACCAGTATTTTTGCCATGGTGGGTAATGTCATTAGATTATACTCCGTGTCACGAGAGCGGTGCCGTGGCGAAGTTGACCCTGAAGCGCTGGCACCAGACGCTCACCGAGTTTGCCCGGCTCAGGTCGAGGTCGGCCGGCAGTTCGTAGTTCTGGTTGCCGAGATTGCCTTTGAGCTGCCCGAGTGATACGAAACCGGCGTCTTCAACAGTACGCTCGTCGTTGGCGTCGGGCGCCGCGGATACATAGACGTACAGGTCGGGCCCATTGAGCACTTCGAAGTTCTCAAAACGCAAAACGCGCTTGCCGTCGGGGAGCTCGTAGATCGTGGCTGTGCCGCGTCCTTCGTGCTCGACCGCGTGGAACTCGCCGCTCTTGAGGGCGCGTGGCTCGCTGCTTTGTGATGGCGCGGTTGTCGGCTCCGGCGCGGCGGTAGGCTCGGGCGCCATGCTTGGCTCAGTGCTCGGCTCGGGCGCCATGCTGGGCGCGGCGGTAGGCTCGGGCGCCATACTCGCTTCGGCGCTCATTTCTGCAGCAGGTTCACTCATCGCGGCCATAGAGGGCTCCGTTGACGCCATCCTGCTCGGCGCGGCCGGCTCGGCAATCTGCGCTGCCTGCGCAACGGGAAACGCCTCGTCCACGACGCGCGTGATAAACAAAGGACTGATCAGATACCAGGCGATCGGCGCGGCGAGAACGACAAAGACCACGGCGGCGCCGACCAATAATCGCTTTCGATTCATAAAGACTGCTCCACGGTACGCTTGGTCCACCAAGCGTACCGTGGAGCAGTTAAGCCGAAGTTGCCGCCAGCTTACGAGTTTCTTACGCGGCGAAGCGCCGCGCTCAAGCCATGCGCCGGAACACGAAGCCTCGACGGAGGCTTGATGCTGACGTACTTAACTTCAGTTTGGCGCCGCGCCGTCCGCGCAGGCGGACGATCGGCCGGGAGCCGAGAGATGTACCGAGGGTTGCATTCCAGTGGCGCAGGATTATAATTAGATATGTGGCTAAATATCTAAATGAACTATCCGCTCAATAAAACTCTGCAGGCACTGGCCGATCCGACCCGCCGCGCGATCGTGAAGCTGCTTGGCGGTGGCGACCTCGCCGCGGGCGAGATCGCCGCGCGCTTCCCTATCTCGGCGCCCAGCGTCTCGCATCATCTCAACGTCCTCAAAGGCGCCGGCCTGGTCCAGAGCGAGCGCCGAGGCCAGAGCATCGTCTACTCGCTGGACGCGACGGTGATACAAGAGTTTATTGCCGAGCTGCTGCAGTTTTTTGATGTCGGCGAGGCGGAGAGCGGGAATGCCGTCGAGGAGGACACGCATGCGTAAGATCTGGCTTGCGCCGTTGATCGCGGCAGCGCAGCTGGTGTGGGGCTTGCTGGTCTATAGCCGGTTGCCCGAGCTGGTTCCAACCCATTGGAACATCACCGGCCAGGTGGACGGCTACCAGTCGCGGCTGCTGGCTGTGCTGCTGTGTCCGGCGCTGACCGTCGGCCTGTGGCTGCTGCTACTCGGCGTTGCGTACATCGATCCGCGGCGCGAATTGTACAGCCGCTTCCGTCCGACGCAGCTGCTGATTATCAACCTGCTGGCGCTGTTCTTATTGTTTCTCCAGATCATTACGCTCGGCAGCGCCCTTGGATGGGCGATTTCGGTACCGCGTCTGGTCCTGCTGGCCGTCGGTATCTTGTTCGCAAGCCTGGGCAACGAATTGGGCCGGCTGCGGCCAAACTGGTTCTTCGGCATCCGCACGCCGTGGACGCTCGCCGACGACGAAGTCTGGCGCCGAACACATCGCTTCGGAGCGCGGCTGTTTGTCGTCGCCGGTATCGTCATGGCGCTCTCGGCGCTGCTCCCGCTCGAAGTCGGCGGGATCGTGACGCTGCTGGCCGTGGGCGGTGCTGCGCTCGGCGCGGTGGCGTACTCGTATTTTATCTGGCGCAATCCAGGGAATGTATGACACAGGGGACGCAGGAGACACAGGGGACTGCCGATCACAGCAACGGTTCCCGCACTTGAGGATACTACCATGTCGGTACGATCAAAAGGCATTACAGTTTTTCTTTTGATCAGCTTCGGCGCTCATTGTTCAATGGAGCGTAGTGAGTGTCCACACCTGAACCTCGTGCGCTTCGAGCGCCACGTCGAGCACGGCGGCCGGGCCGGCGCCGACTGTCCCGGCGCGATGGAAGCGTGCCGCCGCGACGTTGCGGGTCGTGGTAGTGGCCGTAGAATCACGATTGCTGTAGGCGAGGCGCATCGGGCGCGGCGTGGCGTTGATGTCGCGGTCGATCAGCACCGCGCCCTGCCAGGGCTGCGCGCCGGTGTTTGCCACGATCACGATCTCGCGGTCGACCAGAATACGCGAATACGCAACCAGCCCGCCCGCCCCCGACGAGTAGCCGAAGTCGACGCCGTTGCCCGACACTTCGCGAAAGTACAGCCGGCCATATTTGAGCGGTAGCTCGTCGTCGCGCAGCTGCGATAGCTTGCGGATCTGCACAAACGCGGCTGCCTGTGTGTCAAACGCTTGCGGCTTACCCCACAGCGCTTCGCGGGTCGATTCGTTGGCGCTGAGGTCGGGGTTGCCGCCGGCGTCCACGGTGCCGCTCAAGCCCTGCTCGGTGCCGTAATACAACGATGGAATACCCTGCAGTGTGAACAGCAGCGCGATCGCGAGCGTCACCTGATCGATGGGGGTGTGCGGTTGGCGGATCCGCTGCGGCTGGTCGTGGTTGTCGAGAAAGCTGACGAAAAATCTGCCTGCCTCGCCGTGCGAGCTGAGCAGTTCGGCTTCCTGGCGCTTGCGGTCGACGAATACACCGCGGATCTCGGCGACGTCGAGCGTGCCCTTGGCAACGCCGGGTAGCTTGAAGAACAGCGGAAAGTCGAGCGCCGAATCGATGCCGAAGCCTTCACCGGATCCTCCGTTGCGTCCGATGAAGCGTGCGATCGTCAGCTCGTCGTCGTACACCTCGCCAAACGTAAGGAAGTTCTGCTTGCCGAGGGTATAGGCAAACTCCCGCATCGCGTTACCGAACACCTCGATCGCCTCCGGCTCGACATATTTGACGGTATCGATACGGAACCCGTCGAAGTCGTAGCGCGCCATCAAATACTGGTGCGCCCTGATCAGGATGCTCAGCACCGGCGTGATGCCGTAGCGCGCCCGCAGCGCTTCTTGACCCGGCGTGGTGGCGTCATACTCCACCACCAGCTGGCGCATATCGCTGAAATCGCCACGCACAAAGCCTAGCTCGTCGGGCTCGTCACTGACTTTGGAGCCGCGCCGCCGGAAGAACTGGTGGTTTTGCAGGTCGGACGGCCAGATAGCGTCGTCGGCGTGCAGTGTGGCCGGCGGATCCAGGCGGTCCTGCCAGTCCGAGCGTGGAAAGCCGAAGCCGTTGAGCCACCGCACCGCCGGCTCGCTGCCCAACGGGCCGCTAATCACGCTCGCATCGTCGAAGCTCGAGACCACCCCGTTAGGGCGAAGGTAATCGAATACCCGCGCGGTGTGGTTGAGCACGATATCCAGAATCACATACATGCCGCGAGCGTGCGCTTCCTGGATCAGCTCGGCAAGCTCGCGCTCGGCGGTAGCGAGCTGCCCATCCGAGGCAAACCGCTCGTCGAGGTTGAGGAAGTCTTGCTGGCCATAGCCATGATAGTTGTAGCGCCAGTTCGGGCGCGCGTTCTTGAGCACGGGTGAGAGCCAGATCGCCTTGACGCCCAGCAGTTGCAGATAGCTGAGCTGCGCCCGCACGCCGGCGAACGTTCCGCCCTGGCGGAAATCGAAGCGGCGATTCCAGGCGCCGTTAGGAGGCTGCGCCGGATTGTTGAAGCGGTCGAGCAGCAGGAAGTAGATCCAGGTATCGCGCCAGTCCTGCGGCGAAGGGAACGGCGCCCGCACGCTTCGGACCTGCCCGTCGACGTTCACGGTCGTGGTGCCGGCCTGCCGGGCGGCGGCCTGGGCAGCGTCGATCGCCTGAGCAACGGCGGCGTCGAAAATATGTGTCGGCATCAGTATGGCCTCACAGATGCGATCAAGCGCAGGGCATCGAACAAATGTTGATCGACAGATAGTGCAGGAACATGATGGATGATCAACGCCCGGACAATAACGCAAAGGCGCAACGAACGCAAAGGAAATCTGTAGGGACACGCCAACGGCAGACAGCGCGCCGCCGCCTGGCAGCCGTACCCTGCCTCCGGCGTGTCCCTACGGCGGAACCAAACCCTGTCCTCTGTGCCCCCTGTGTCCCTTGTGTCCCCTTTTGCGCCAACAGCGGCGCTCGGCTACAATGGGCTTCGCAGACGCAGAGACTCCGCGCATCTCCGTGCGACCCCGCTGCATTTGGAGTTACACGATTTCCACCGAGGAGGCAAGGGTGGCACAGGCAACGGTTAACGATGTTTCAACCCAGCGGCCCGGTCCTCATGCGCAGGCGATCGTGCGCCGCGACGGAGAAGTGCTGGCGCCCGTTTCGGGCCGCGTTTACCCGTTTGTGATCGATCGTGGGCTTGGCTGCGACGTATGGGATGTCGACGGCAACCGCTACCTCGACTTCAACGCCGGTATCGCGGTGGTGGCAACCGGGCATTCGCATCCGCGCATCGTCAAAGCAGTCCAGGATCAAGCAGCCCGCTTTATCCACATGGCCGGCACCGATTTTTACAACGAGGCGCAGGTACGGCTTGGCGAGAAGCTGATCGGCACGATGCCGCGCGACAGCGAGTGGCGAGTATTTCTGTGCAACTCGGGCACCGAGGCGGTGGAAGCCTCGATCAAGCTGGCGCGCTACGCCACCGGGCGGCAGGGGATCATCGCGTTCTTCGGCGCGTTTCATGGCCGCTCATACGGCTCGCTTTCGCTCACCGCCTCCAAGCCGCGCCAGCGCGCCGGATACTTTCCGCTGCTGTCCGGCGTCGAGCACGCATATTTTCCGAACCCGTACCGGCCACCGCTGGGCAGCGATCCCGAGCGCGTCGTGGATACCTGCCTGGACTATATCGAGCATACCTTGTTCGAGACAGTCATGCCGCCGACCGAGGTCGCCGCGATCGTGGTCGAGACGATCCAGGGCGAAGGCGGCTATCTCGTTCCGCCGGCGGACTGGTACCCGCGCCTGCACGAGCTGTGCGAGCGCCACGGCATCCTGCTGGTGCTGGACGAAGTGCAATCCGGCATCGGGCGCACCGGCAAGATGTGGGCATTCGAGCACTGGGGCAGCGTGCCCGATATCGTCGCCAGCGCCAAGGGGCTCGGTTCGGGCATGCCGATCGGTGCGTGTATCGCGCGTAAAGAGCTGACCGACGGCTGGTTGCCGGGCGCGCACGGCAACACGTATGGCGGCAATGCCCTGGCGGCCGTGGCGGCCTACGAAACGCTGTCGCTGGCTGAAGAATTGTTGATCGACAACGCGCGCGAGGTCGGCGCCTATCTGCAGCACAGCCTGGAGCAAGTCGCTACCGGGAACGACCGGATCGGCCAGGTACGCGGCAAAGGGCTGATGATCGGCGTCGAGTTCGTTCGTGATCGCGCCGGCAAAGAGCCCGACCGCGAGCTGGCCGACACGGTGATGGTGGAAGCGTTCCGGCGCGGCCTGTTGCTGCTGACCTGCGGCAAATCCACCATCCGCTTCTGCCCGCCGCTGGTGCTGACGCGCGCCGAGGTAGATCAGGGCGTGGCGATCTTCGAAGATACGCTGCGCGCCGTGCTCGGGACCTAGAATCAGGGGGAGCGACAGCGATGTCCGAAGCTCAAATCTATAAGAATCTGATCGGCGGCGAATGGGTCGCCGCGGCGTCGGGGCGCACGTTCGAGAGCCGCAACCCGGCCGATACACGCGAGCTGGTCGGCATCTTTCCAGCGCTCGGGCGCCGAAGATATCGACGCGGCGGTCGAGGCAGCCAGGCGCGCGTATCGCGGCTGGCGGCTCGTGCCGGCGCCCAAGCGCGGCGAGATCTTGTTTCGGGCGGCCGAGCTGCTGCGCCAGCGCAAGGAAGAGTACGCCCGCGATATGACGCGCGAGATGGGCAAGGTCGTCGAAGAGGCGCGCGGCGATGTGCAGGAAGCGATCGATATGCTGTACTTTATCGCCGGCGAAGGCCGGCGCATGTACGGCCAGACAACCCCCTCGGAGATGCCCGAACAAGTTCCAGATGAGCGTGCGCGAGCCGCTCGGAGTATGCGGTCTGATCACGCCGTGGAACTTCCCGATGGCGATCCCGTCGTGGAAGATGCTGCCGGCGCTGATCCTGGGCAATACGGTGGTGATCAAGCCGGCCGAGGACACGCCGCTCTCGACGTTCAACTTTGTCACCTGCCTCGATCGATGCCGGGTTACCGCCCGGTGTGGTCAATATCGTCACCGGCTACGGGCCCGAGGCGGGCGAGCCGCTGGTGCGGCACGGCGACGTCAAGGTGCTCTCGTTCACCGGCTCGACGGCGACCGGCCACTTGATCACCAGAATGGCCGGCCGAGACGATGAAGCGTGTGTCGCTGGAGATGGGCGGCAAGAACGGCATCATCGTGATGGACGACGCCGACCTCGATCTGGTGGTCGACGGCGCGCTGTGGGGCGCGTTCGGCACCATCGGGCCAGCGCTGCACCGCGTCGTCGCGGCTGATCGCCCACCGTGCAGTAGCGGGCGAGCTGGCCGAGAAGCTGGCGGCACGGGCTAAGGCGATCGTGGTCGGCAACGGTCTCGAAGCCGGTGTCACGATGGGGCCGTCGATCAACGCCGAGCAGTACAAGGTGGTGCTCGACTATGTCGCCGTCGGCAAGGGCGAGGGCGCCGAGGTAGTGCTCGGCGGCGACCGGCTGAGCGACGGCGACTATGAGCACGGCTACTTCCACCAGCCGACGATCTTCGCCGATGTGCGCCCCGAGATGCGCATCGCCCAGGAGGAGATCTTCGGCCCGGTAACGGCGATCATCCCGGTGGACGGCATCGACGAAGCGATCGAGGTGGCCAACGGCGTGCCCTACGGTCTTTCGTCGTCGATCTATACCCGCGACATCAACCGGGCGTTTCGGGCGATGCGCGACCTGGATACCGGCCTCGTGTACGTCAACGCGCCTACCATCGGCGCCGAGATCCACCTGCCCTTCGGCGGCACCAAGGCCACCGGCAACGGCCACCGCGAGGGCGGCACGCAGGGCCTCGATGTGTTCAGCGAGTGGAAGTCGATCTATGTCGATTTTTCGGGCGGCCTGCAGCGCGCGCAGATCGATAACGCCGAGTAAGGGTGCCATGAGCAACGCACATCTGGATGCAACACTATCCGACCGGCTACGCGACTACCTCGCCTTTATGTACGGCACCGAGCAGGGCATCGCGACATGGGCCAGGCTGCGCGAGCGGCTGCTGCGCTTCGCCGCCGAGTATCCTACCCTGCGCGGTGAGCGGCCCGAAGGGCCTACGGCCCCGCCTGACCGGCCACAGCGCGCCGAGGGTTTGCGGGCGCGCGACGCGATGCTGATCACCTATGGCGACCAGGTCCACGAGGCCGGGCGAGCCCCGCTCGCGACGCTCGACGCCTGGCTGGCCGAGCATCTCGGCGACGATATCAGCTCGGTGCATTTGCTGCCGTTTTATCCGTACACCTCCGACGATGGCTTTTCGGTGGTCGACTACACCGTCGTTGATCCCGCGCTGGGCGACTGGGACGATATCGAGCGACTGGCGCAGTCGTATCGCCTGATGTTCGACGCGGTGGTCAACCATGTTTCGGCGCACAGCGCGTGGTTCGAGGCATTTCTGGCCGGCGACGAGCGCTACGCCGATTGGTTCATTGCCGTCGATCAGCCGGCCGATCTGTCGACGGTGACGCGGCCGCGTACCCACCCGCTACTGACGACCTTTGAAACGGCGCGTGGCCCGCGGCCGGTGTGGACGACCTTCAGTACCGACCAGATCGACCTCAATTTCGGCAATCCCGAGGTGCTGCTTGCGATCGTCGACGTGCTGCTGCTGTACGCGGCGCATGGAGCGGGCTATATCCGGCTCGACGCGATCGGCTACATGTGGAAGGAAATCGGCACCTCGTGTATCCACCTGCCGGAGGTGCATACCGCCGTCAAGCTGTTCCGCAGCGTGTACGACGCAGTAGCACCCCAGACCTTGCTGATCACCGAAACCAACGTGCCCCACCGCGACAACATCAGCTATTTCGGCAACGGCGACGACGAAGCGCAGCTGGTGTACCAGTTCCCGCTGGCGCCGCTGGTGCTCAACGCATTCCAGACCGGCTCGACGCGCCACCTTTCCGGCTGGGCCGCCGGCCTGGAAACGCCGTCCGAGCACGTCACATTCTTTAATTTCCTGGCTTCGCACGACGGCATCGGCGTGATGCCCGCGTCCGGTATCCTGAGCCGCGAGGAGATCGACGCGCTGGTCGCCCGGACGTTGCAGCACGGCGGCCGTGTCGGATACAAAACCAACAGCGACGGCTCGCAGAGCGCGTATGAGCTGAATATCACGCTGATGGACGCGCTGTCCGACCCCCAGGCAACACCGGCGGAGGAAGCGATCGACCGCTTCATGACGGCGCAGGCGATCATGCTGGCGCTGCGCGGCCTGCCGGGCATCTACGTCCATAGCCTGGTCGGCTCGCACAACGACCTCGCAGGCATGGCGCGTACCGGCCATAATCGTACCATCAACCGCCGCAAGTGGGAGCGCGGCGAGATCGACGCCCGGCTGGCCGATCCCGCGTCGCACGAGGCTCGCGTGCTGGCGCGCTACCGCCGGCTACTGCGTGCCCGCGTCTCGTCGCCGGCATTCGACGTCGCCGCCGGGCAGCGGATTCTTGAAGCCGGAGATGGGCTGTTTGCGCTCGAGCGCTCGGCAACGGGCGGCGAGCGTGTCGTATGCCTGCACAACGTATCCGGCGCGCCGCAGAGCTTCACAGTTGGGCAGGCTGCAAACTTAACCGACCTGATCACAGGCGATCAGTACGATGCCTCGGGGCCGCTGCACATCGCTCCGTACGCCTCGCTGTGGCTGCGCGCCGAATAGAAGATCCGATCCACGAATGAACACGGCCACGAATAACCATTCGTGGCTTCATTCGTTTATTCGTGTCCTATTCGTGGCTCGGATCGTTAATAGTGCTATGATAGGCCGCCGAAGCGTACCTATTCACGAGGCCCAACGTGACCAACGACGAGCTGTGGTACAAAGACGCGATCTTCTACGAGCTGCACGTAAAAGCCTTTCAAGACAGCAACGACGACGGCGTCGGGGACTTCAACGGCCTTACCAGCCGGCTGGACTACCTGCAGGACCTCGGCGTCGACTGCATCTGGATGCTGCCCTTTTTCCCGTCGCCGCTCAAAGACGACGGGTATGACATCGCCGATTATTACTCGATCAATCCCGACTACGGCACCACGCGCGATTTTCGCAATTTTATGAAAGAAGCGCACCGCCGCGGCATGCGCGTGATCGCCGATCTGGTGGTTAACCACACTTCCGATCAGCACCCATGGTTTCAGGCGGCGCGCTCCGATCCACACTCGCCTTACCGCGACTACTATGTGTGGAGCGATACGCCCGACCGTTACAGCGACGCGCGCATCATTTTTGTTGACAGCGAGCGCTCGAACTGGAGCTGGGACGACCAGGCGCAGCAGTTTTTCTGGCACCGCTTCTTCCACCACCAGCCCGACCTGAACTACGATAACCCGCGCGTGCGGCGCGAAATTCTCAAAGCGATGAACCACTGGCTGGAGCTCGGCCTTGACGGCTTTCGCGCCGACGCGGTGCCGTATCTATTCGAGCGCGAGCAAACCAGCTGCGAAAATCTGCCCGAGACACACGCCTACCTCAAGCAGCTGCGCCGGCGCATCGACGCGCGTTATCGCGGGCGCATCATGCTGGCCGAGGCCAACCAGTGGCCCGCCGACCTGCTGCCGTATTTCGGCGACGGCGACGAGTTTCACATGGCGTTCAATTTTCCAATCATGCCGCGCATGTATATGGCGATCCGTCGTGAGGAGCGGCGCCCGATCATCGATATCGTCCAGCAAACGCCCGAGATCCCCGATAACTGCCAGTGGTGCCTGTTTCTGCGCAACCACGACGAGCTGACGCTGGAAATGGTGACCGACGAAGAGCGCGACTATATGTGGGCCGAGTACGCGCGTGACCCGCGTATGAAGCTCAACCTCGGCATCCGGCGCCGCCTGGCGCCGCTGCTGGAGAACGGCCGGCGCCGGATCGAGCTGCTTAATGCGATGCTGATGTCGCTACCGGGCTCGCCGATCATCTATTACGGCGACGAGCTGGGCATGGGCGACAATATCTTCCTCGGCGACCGCAACGGCGTGCGCACGCCGATGCAGTGGAGCGCCGACCGCAACGCCGGCTTTTCGCGCGCCGAGAGCGCCCGACTGTACGCTCCGCTGATCGTCGACCCGCCGTACGGCTACCAGTCGATCAATGTCGAGGCGCAGCAGCGCACGCCGTCTTCGCTGCTGAACTGGATGAAGCGGCTGATCCGTATCCGCAAGCGCTACAAAGTGTTCGGGCGCGGCGACATCACTTTCCTGCATCCGGAGAACCAGAAGGTGCTGGTGTACACCCGCCGCTACGAGGACGAGCACGTGCTGATCATCAACAATCTGTCGCGCTTTCCGCAGCCGTGCGAGATCGACCTGCGCCACTACAACGGCTGGACGCCGGTCGAGATGTTCGGCGATACGTCCTTCCCGCGCATCGGCGAGCTGCCGTACTTCGTCACCCTCGGCCCGCACTCGTTTTATTGGTTCCGGCTCGAGCAGCCCACTGGATAGGCACGAGGCGATCTGGACCTTCGAATCCCGGCGCTGAAGCGCCGGGCTGACGAAACAAAGCCACCTGAAGGCGGCTGGGGATCCCCAGCCGCCTTCAGGTGGCTTTGTTTCGTCAGCCCGGGCATTTATGCCCGGGTTGGGAGAGTGCCATTACTTGATGCGCTGAACCATCTCAAGCAGCTTGCCGCTGTTCTTGAGGCTACTGACGGTTGCCGTAGCGGCATCCGGCGTCACGAACGGCTGGGCCTCGGCGGCGATACACGACGTATCCGGCGCCCGGGACGGATCGTTGAAGAACAGCGCGACGCTGACAAACAGGCACGGGCTCGAAAAGCTCGGCACGTGCCCGCCGCGCGGGTACTCCACATAGTAGCTGTTGGAAAGCGTGCTCTTGGCCAGCGCAGCCAGTGACGGCGGCGTGATCGGGTCCAGCTGCCCGTTGATCAGATACGTCGGCACCGAGCTCGTTACCGGATCGTTGGCGTCGGGGTACGACTCGGTCAGCTCGACGCTGGAACACACGTCAAGAAACACTTCGTTTTGAGCAACACCGTGCGCCACGGCCGCGGTGCGGCGATTCTGGTCGCGCGCGCGAACGAAGAAGTCGACGTCGAGGCCGGTGATGTCGTCGTTGCAGGTAGCGGCGAAGTACATGCCGTCGGCGAGGCTGCGCGGATTACCCGGCTGCACCAGCAGGCTGACGATCAGCGCCAGCAGGTCGTACTCGCCATCGTTGGCTAACGAGATGAAGGCCGGCAATATCGGCATCAGCTCGGTGACGTACATCAGGTTGAACACGACATAGTTGAAGTCGACGCCGGTCACCGGCAAGTAGTCGATGATCTCGTCGGTGTCGGGGTTGATGATCGGCAGCACCACCGGGTTGGCGTTGAGGCGCGCGGTGACGGCGTCGAAGTCGGCGCCGATATCGCCGAATGACGCGGCACACGTCGCCTCGCCGTTGCAGGCGGCAATCAGCGCGCCGAGCGATTCGTTGAACGAGCCGATCGCACGCGCCGGCCGTTTCACCTGCGGCGGCACGTTGCCGTCGATCACCACACTGCGTACCGATGCTGGCTGATAGCGCAGCATGGTCAGCGCCAGTTCGGTGCCGTACGAGGTGCCGAACAGATTGATCTGCCCGTAGCCGAGCGCGAGGCGGATATCTTCTAGGTCGGCCGAGTTCTCGGCAGTGTTGTAATACTTCAGATTTGGGCCTGCGTTGGCGAGGTCCTGTAAACAGGCTGCAATCTCCTGCGCCGCGGCAACCGTCTCCGGCGGCGTCTGGTCGCCCGGAACGGTGCCGGCCGGCATCATGTGGCCGATCATTTTAGTAGCCAGCGGAGAGCAGAACAGGCCGGGCTGCGAATAGCCGGTGCCGCGCTGGTCGATCAGCACTACATCGCGGAAGTTCAGCAGCGTGAGCGAAAAGGCCTCGGCGTAGAACGCGCCCGAGACCAGCGGGCTGCCGCCGGGGCCGCCTTCCAGGTAGAACACCGGATCGGGCGCCTTGTCGGGATTGGGCGAGCGCAGGATCGCTACCGCCAGGCGCAGCACGGTGCCGTCGAAGTTGTTGTGCGACTCGGGCACCACTACATAGCCGCAGTCGACGGTTATTTCTTCGGGGAACTCAACCGGGCAGGCGGACGGCTCGAAATAGCTGACGAATTGCTCTGCGCGGGCTGATGCCGGTACCAGGCTGAGCGCCAGCAGCGCCAGCAGTGCCAGTGCGACCCATGGCGCCCTGGCGGCACGACGGTACGACGGTGTGGATGAGGCCATGAGGACTCTCCTTGCGAAGGCGACGCGGCTATTATGACACAATTGACGTTCCGCGAAGAAACGCGAAGATAGAACAGGCTATACTTCGCGTTCCTTGCGTCCGCACCCGCTGGCGCAGGTACCCGGTCTTCGCGGATCGCTTTCGGCTAGCGTAGCCGCTGCACCCAGCTGCGGTCTGTCGTCAGCTGCTGCAGCCTGGCCTGCGCCGTCTCCAGCGTCTCGAACGGTAGCGGTGCTTCCGCGGCGACACACGAGGTGTCCGGAGCCTTGTTCGGCTCCTCGATGAACGCCGCCATCGCGTTGAGCAGGCACGGGCTGGAGAAGCCGGGCGTATGGCCGCCGCGCGGGTACACCACCAGCCGGCTCCGCGACAGCGTCGCGGCGGTGTCGTAGGCTGTCTGCGGCGGTGTGATCGGGTCGAGCTCGCCTGTGATCAGGAACGACGGCACATCCGACGTCACCGGCTGGTTCGCGAAGGCCGGTGTATCGGTGCCCAGGCCGAGGTTCGAGCAGATTTCCTTGTACGCCTCGTTGAATGGGACCGCGATCGACAGCGGCTGGCCGCGCCGGTTCTGGTCGCGCACGCGGATGAAGTCGTCGGCTGAAACGAACGGCATGTCGTCCCAGCACTGGAACGCCGTTTGCATCGTAACGGCGGAGATGGGCAACCCTGGCCCGTCCTCGTCGCCGCCGGGCTGGAACAGCGCGCTGAGCAGCAGCGACAGGATCGTGTAGTCGCCCTGATATGAAAGGTCGACGATCGCCGGCAGCAGCGGAAGCACCTGCGTCACGTACGCCAGCTGGAAGACCACCTGGGTCAGGTCCCAGCCGTTGACCGGCACGTAATCGATCAGCTCACCGGTATCCAGATTTACGATCGGCAGCTGCACCGGGTTGGCGTTGAGCCGGGCGATCAGCTCATCCCACTTGCCCAGCGTGTTGGGATACTGCGCGCCGCAGGTCGCGTCGGCGTCACAGGCACCAAACAGGCCGATCAGCGTGCGGTTGAACGAAGCCGGAGCCTGCACCTGGAAGTTATATGGCGCCGGCGCGAGCGAATCGAGCACCGCGCTGCGGATCGTTGCCGGGCGGAAGCGCATCGCTTCAAGCGCCAGGCGCGTGCCGTACGAGCCGCCGACCAGGTTCAATTGCTCGTAGCCCAACGCCAGGCGCAGATCCTCGATGTCGGCTGCATTTTCGGGCGTGTTGTACTTGGTCAGGTCGACGCCGGCTTCCTGATACGCCTGGCCGCACAGTGTAAGCAGCTCGACCTGCAGATCGATGATCTCCGGTCGCTCACTCTCCTGAAACGCGCCGACCGGGATCTTGCCCAGCAAGCTGTCGACTTGCAGCGGCGGACAGAACAGACCCGGCTGTGAGAAGCCGGTGCCGCGCTGGTCGAAGAAGATCACGTCGCGGTTGGACAGCACGCGCTCGAACAAGAGCCCGGCCGCCGGAGCGAACGGCGTGGCAGCCTGGCCCGGTCCGCCCGACAAAAACACCACCGGGTCGGACGCGGCGTCGGGGTTGGGCGAGCGGACGATCACCGTTGCTAATGCGATGATATCGCCGTCGAAGGCATTGTGCGACTCTGGCGCGATCACATAGCCGCACTCGACGGCATAGCCCTCCGGCGCCGGCACAAAGCACTCGGCCTGCTGAAAGGTGGCGATCGGCTGCTGGGCTGCCGCGCGCATCGGGATCGCCGCGACGGCGCAGGCAAGCAGTACGAGCATGCTAAACAGTCGCAAATGGCGTAAACGGCGCGGCCCACGGAACCTATGCATGTACAACCTCCTTCGGGGTTCAGAATGTACAACACCAGGCAAAATGCAAACGGACGCGAATACGTGTTAGCGTATTCGCGTCCAATTGCGGGTCGAGTCATAGCCTGGCGGTTAGCGTAGCCACAGCATCCAGCTGCTGTCCTGCAGCATCGTCTGGAACGAAGCCTGGGCCTGTTCCGGTAGCACGAACGGTAGCGGCGCCTCGTCGGCGATGCACGAGGTATCGGGCGTCGCGGATGGGTCGTTCAGGAACTGCGCCACGGCGTTGACCAGGCACGGGCTGAACGTGGTGGGCGTGTGGCCGCCGTGTGGGTAGACCACCACCGGCTTGGCGCCCGACAGCGTCGACGCGGCGGTGTAAGCGTTGTTCGGCGGCGTGATCGGGTCGTACTCGCCGGTGACAATAAAGGTCGGCACGCTGGACGAAACTGCCTCGCCGACAAAGGCGGGCACGTCGACGCCCAGTCCGAGGTTGGAGCACAGCTCCTTGACCGCTTCGTTCTGCGCCAGGCCGGCCGAAACCGGCTGGCCGCGGCGGTTCTGGTCGCGAATGCGGATGAAATCGGTGTCCGACACGAACGGGTAGTCGTCGAAGCACAGAGTTGAGAAATACAGCGTCAGCGCGGTTTCAGACTGCGGCGGCGGCGCCGGGCCGTCCGACGGCTGCAGCAGCAGGCTGAGCAACAGCGACAGCACCTCGTAGTTGCCGTCGGCTGCTTCGCCGATAAAGAACGGCAGCAGCGGAATGTTGCCGGTTCCGTACAACAGGTTGAAGAATATGCTGGTCAGGTCCCAGCCGTTGATCGGGATATAGTCGATCAGCTCGCCGTTCTCCAGGTTGACGATCGGCAGCACGGCCGGCTCGGCGTTCAGGCGGGCGTACAGGCTATCCCACTTGCCGAGCAGGTCGGGGTAGGCCGCGTTACAGGCCGCGTCGGCAGCGCAGCCGGCCGCGAGCGAGGAGATCGAGTTATTGAACGAGGCGGGCGCCTCCACCGTGAACTCGTTCTGCGTCGGCACGACCGAGTTGAGCACCACACTGCGGATCGTGGCGGGGCGGTAGCGCATGGCTTCAAGCGCCAGGTTGGTGCCGTACGACGCGCCGATCAGGTTGATCTGCTCATAGCCCAGCGCCAGGCGCAGGTCCTCGATATCGGCGGCGTTCTCGGCCGAGTTGTACTTGGTCAGGTCGACGCCGGCCTCCTGGTACGCCTGGCCACAGGCGGTAAACAGCTGGATCGCCAGGTCGAGCTGCGCCGGCCGCTCGTCCTGCGAAATGCCGACGGGGTGGCCAGTCGGCAGCATGGCGGTCTCCAACGGCGGGCAGAACAGGCCGGGGATCGTCTGTCCGGTGCCGCGCTGGTCGAACACGATCAGGTCGCGGGTTTCCAGGATCGGCCGCCAGACCTCGGCCAGAAACGGCGCCAGGAAGGTTGCCGCGCCGCCGGGGCCGCCCTGCAAGAAGATCGCCGGGTCGGGCGCCTTGTCGGGATTGGGCGAGCGCAGGATGATCGTGGCCAGCGCCACCAGATCGCCGTCGAAGCTATTGTGCGAACTCAGGCACGAGCAGGTAGCCGCAGTCAACTTCGATATCGCCGAACGGCGGGATCGGGCATTCCGACTCCTGGAAGCTAGCGATCGGCTCCTGAGCGGTGGCGCGCATCGGAAGCGCCACGACGGCCGCGATGGCGACAAGGGCCAGTAAAGCCAGCACACGCGCGCTGTGGCTGCGCAGCGCGGAACGGGCCGACGACGTGGACGGGTCCATGAACGTTCTCCTTGGCTCGTTCGAGGCCGGCAGCTACTTCAAGGCGACCGGCGTTATCCCCTCGGGCGAATCATCCGAACAATAGTACACGACATTGTACTCTCGGGCTAGACAGCAGTGTGCTTGTGTTGCGGAAATGTTACAAATATTGTCTCCAGGGGGTCATATCGGTACCGGCACGGCGTGGCTGGTATAATCGCGACATGCAGGTTTGGGAAACGGTCGCGCGGATTTTGATCGGCGTGCCGTTATTTTTGTATGTACCGGGGGGGGTGCTCGAGCGGGCGTTCCTGGGCGACGCCGTGCCTGTACGAGGCATTGAGCGCTTCGGAATGCGCGTACTGGCGAGCGTGTTGCTCACAGGCTGGCTGGGCCTGCTGCTCGCCGAGGCCGGCTGGTTCAGCTTCTCCCTACTTGCGCTGCTGGTGGCAGCATTCTCGCTTGCTGCAAGTTTCATTCCGTGGCGACCAATATCCGCACGCGCAGCCGACGATCGCCTAGGAATCATCGCAAGACACGCGCCGATCGGCGAATCGCTGCGTATGCTTGCCGCTCCGCGCTTCGACACCCTGCTGCTGGGGGTGCTGCTCGTGTTCGGCCTGCTCGTCGCGCGCCCGTTTGAGGTAGTGCGCGGCGGGCTGGACGCAGGTGTATACGCCAATACCGGCGCGGCGATCGCCCGTACCGGCGGCATCGTGCAACACGATGCTATCGTCGCCGATATCGGCACGCGGGCCGCCGCCGGCGACACGGCCGCGCAGCAGATCGAAACCAATGTGTTCGGCACTCAGAACCCCGGGCGCTTCCAGGCGACGCGCATCCGCGCGGCGGGCTTTTTCGCCGCTGCCGGCTCGCTGGCCGACGGCCTGGTGGTGCCGCAGTTCTTTCATTTGTGGCCGGTATGGCTGGCGATCGGCATCAGCATGCTCGGCCCGGTCAGCGGGCTGGCCGCGGCCGGGCTGGCCGGCGCGCTGGGCGTTCTGTTTACCGGCCTGATCGGGCGCCGCGCCGGCGGCTCCGCTACCGGCCTGCTGGCGGCGGCGTTTCTGGCGCTGATGACGCCGCAGGTCTGGTTCAGCCGCATGACGACTTCCGAAGCGCTGGCGCAGGCGCTGACGCTGGGCGGCATCTGGGCGATGATGTGCTTTGCGGATGCCGGATCGTCGCGCGAGCGGGTCTGGTGGGGCGCGCTGGCCGGTGGCGCGTTCGGCTCGCTGGCGCTCACACGCATCGACTTCGTATGGGCTGTCGGGCCGGTTAGTGCGCTGCTGCTGTACGTCGCGCTCACGCGCCGCTGGAACCGCGGCTACACCGCGCTGGCGCTGGTGCTGGGTGCGCTGCTGCTGCACGCCGGATTGCACGGGCTGTTTGTTGCACGGGCCTATGTGATCGATACCGCGCTGCCGACGCTGCAAAAATATGCGCTCACGATCTATGCCGCCTGGCCGCTGCTCAGCCCCGAGCAGCAGGCGTACACGCTGCAGCGTAATGTGGTTCGCATGGGCGATCTCCAACGCCTGGCGCTTGAAGCGGGCGCGCTGCTGGCTATGCTCGTGGCGCTCGCGCTGCTGTGGCGCTTTCCAGCCCCCCTGCTGCGTATCGAGGCGCTCGCCCGCCGCCTGCGCCGGCCGCTGCTGGGCATTTTTGTCTTCGTGCTCGGCGCCGGCGCGCTATGGGCCTACCTGCTGCGGCCGGAGATCCTCAACGCCGCGACGCTGAGCGAGCCGCTGAGCGCGGCCAACTGGCTGCGACTGCAAGGGTATGTTGGCGCGCCGATCGAGCTGCCGATCGACCATTACTGCGTCGAGATCGACGGCGAGCTCAAGGACCGCGCCGACAACGAAAAGCACTGCAAGCTGACCGAGTTGACCGATCTGGCCAATATGGCGCGCCTGGGCTGGTATCTATCACCCTTGGGAATTGTGCTCGGCACCGCCGGCCTGTTGCTGCTTTTGTGGCGGGTTGACCGCCGTACCTGGCTGCTGCTGCTGATAGCAACGCTGTACTCGCGCTTTTATATCATGTCGCTGTACGGCACCAGCGATGCCACCTATATCTATATCCTGCGGCGCTTCGTTCCGCTGGTGCTGCCGGCGTTCGCGATCGGCGCTGCCTATGCCATCGCCGTGATCGGCGGGTGGACCCGCGATGGTGCCGTGCGGGTAGGGAATGGGCAACGCGATGCCGTCCGGCCAGACAGTTTGGGACACGCCACCGGCGCCAGCAGTGGACCTCGATCACGGAATTCCAGCGGCGCCTCAGGCGTGTCCCTACTGGTTTGGGGGCGGCGGGTCGTGGCGGTCGGGCTGGCCGCCATGCTGCTGCTGTTCTGGGCCGTCACCGGGCGCACGGTGTTCGCGCACGTCGAATACCAGGGCGCGCTGGCGCAGATCGAGCAGATCGCGCGCGCCGTCGGCCCCGACGATATCGTGCTGGTGCGCGGTGGCGGGCCGAGCGTGGTGGCGGTGCGCGACACCAACGACCTGGTTGTCGCGCCGCTGACGAATGTGTTCGGCCGCAACGTGCTGCCGGTCAAGGGCAGCCAGCCGGGGCACTACGCCGGCGCTTTTGCCGAGCAAGTTGCGCGCTGGCGCGACGAGGGGCGCCGTGTCTGGCTGTTGCTCTCGGCCAGCGGCGGCGATATCGTGGTTCCCGGCTACACCGCGCAGCCGGCGGAGAGCTATCTGCTCAGCCTGCGCGAGTTCCAGCAGCTGCGCGACCAGAAGCCGAAGCTGTCCTACATCAACGAAGTGCCGTGGCGGCTATACGAGCTGCTGCCGGATTCGCAAGCCGCGACCGCGACGACGATCGACGCCGATGACGCGGCGGCGCAGGTGGCCGGCTTTTACCGTAGCGAGCAGGTCGAAGGCGGCGCTGATCGAGCAGCCTGGACCGACGGCGCCGCAGTGTTGCGGCTTCCGGTCGCGGCCAACGGCGGCAAGGTGGCTATCGAAGCGGCGGGCGGCCTGCGCCCCCGATCGATCGGCCCGGCCGAGCTGTGCGTCGACGTCGCCGCCGAGCCGGTGCCGTATCCCGAGGGCGGAGCGCGCGCTGCGCTGCCATGGCGCGAGCTCGGCTGCAGCACGCTCGCCGAACAGGGCGGCATTGTCGACGTCGAGCTGCCCGAAACCGGCGGCACGCCGCTGCTCAGGCTGCGCTCGGCTACCTGGATCCCCGGCGCGGTCGATCCCGACCCCGATATGCCGCGCTCCAACGACGGTCGTGCGCTGGGCGTGCGGTTTTATGGAGCGCGCGTCGAGCCATAGGATCTTTGACGTAAAGGCGCAAAGTGGGATGCCCTTTGCGCCTTTGCGTCTATGCGTTTTTGTCCGGCCGTCCTTTGCCCTGGTATAATCCCGGCCGATGACCTCGCTTGTTTCCGCTGCCGACCGGCGCCAGGTGCCGGGTGGCGTTCGTGCCCAGCGGCGCGTGCCGCTGCTGGCCGCCGACGCCCTGGCGCTCGTGGCGCTGCTGCTGGCCGCTACCATCGGCTTTGCCGTCGCCTATACTCGTCCGGCAACCCTGTCGCTCGGCGTCGCCGGTCGCTACAACGCGCCCTATCTCGGCGGCTTCCACGATCCTGAGATCGTTGCCGGAGAGCAGGCGCCGTCGTATCGCTGGACCGGCGGCGAAAGTGCGATCCGTGCTCCCGGCCTGGGCCGCGGTGTGTGGAGCACCACGCTGCTGTTGGGCAGCCCGCAGCCGCAGGAGCCGCCCAAGGTCGTCGCGGTTCGTGGCCGGGAACAGTCGTGGCAGCTGCAGCTCGCGGCACAGCAGCGAGCGTATCATCTGCTGACTCCGGCCGGCGGCGATCTGAGCGTCATGCTTGACGCGCCGGCGCAGCGCTACGGCGCCGATCCGCGCGAGCTGGGCGTTGTATGGTCCGGCGCGTTGTTCGAGCCGCTGGAGATAGCGATTTTTCCGCCGTTCGAGTTGTTGCTGTACGCGGCGGTCGTGCTGGTGACGGCCTACATCACGCTGCGGCTGGTTGGGCTGCTGCCCTGGCAAGCGCTGGCGGGGACGCTGCTGGCCGCGCTGCTGCTGGCATGGGCCGTCGGCATGTATCGCGCGCCGGCCGCGCTGCTGCTGCCGCGGCTGGCGATCCTGGCGCCGTTCGGCCTGCTCGCAGCGCTGGTCCTGCGCTGGCTGTGGGCAGCGTTCGTTCGCCTTGGACGGCTGCAGCCTGAGCCGTGGCTCGGTCCGGCCGTGCTCGCCATATTTGTCGCGGGCTTTGCGATCAAAGGCGCCGGGCTGTTGTGGCCGTACAGCCATGCGATCGATATCGACTGGCACGTGCGCGATATCATGCTGGTGGTACAGGGCCGCTGGCGCGATTACTACCTGCCCGGCTTCTTCTCCTACGGCAAGATGCCGGTGTCCGAGTGGGGCAGCAACCCGCCGCTACTGCCGTACACACCGTTTTTCCATATCATGGCGGCGCCGCTCGCCGTGTTGCCTTGGCCGATGGCCGAGAGTGTAAACATGCTGTCGGTGTTCGCCGACACCGGGCGGACTGTGCCGATCGCGGCGCTGGGCCTGGCGCTGGGCTTACGCAGCCGCGGCGCGTTGATGGCCGCGCTGTTGTACGCCGTCATGCCGTTCACCTTTTTGCTGCACTCGTGGGGCAACATCCCGACTACCTTCGGCATCTGGGTGGCGTTGCTGGCTACCACGCTGCTGGCCCTGACCTACGGCCGCTGGCATGAGCGCGGCATTTTCGTATTGCTGACGGCGGCGCTGCTGGCGTCGTTCCTGTTTTATTTCGTGCTTGCTGTTTTCTCGGCGGTGTTTGTGCTGTTGCTGGCCGGCGCGCTGGCGTTGTGGCGGGGCGGGCGGCCGCGGCAGATCACGGCGCTGCTCGGCAGCGCGGCGCTGGCGCTGCTGCTGTCGATCGGTGTGTACTATATCTTCTTCATCCCCGAGATGATCCAGCGTACGCTGCCGTACATTCTTGGAATCTTCGGCGACGGCGGGGGCAGCGAGGGCAAGGCGGCGCCGATGTCGCTGGCGACGTATCTGGCGAACCACTATCGCCACATGGGCTACCTGAACTACCCGGTGCGCTACGGCGTGTGGGTGCCGGCCCTGCTGGCACTGCCCGGCCTATGGCTGCTGCGCCGCGACCGGTTTGCGCTCGCGCTGCTGGGTGTCTGGCTGGTGGTAGCGCTGCTGTTTTTCGTGGCCGGCCTGCGCGTGTCGATGGTCGACAAATACATCTTTTACGCGGCACCGGCGCTGGCGATCTGTACTGCCGCCTTGCTCGACCGGCTATGGGCGCACGGCCGGGCGCCGCGTCTCGTTATCGTCGCCCTGTTCGTGCTGTCCTTTGCTTCGGCGCTGGATATCTGGGTGCTGCGGCTGCAGCGGGTGGCCTGATGGCGAACACGCTTCTGTCTGCTCCCGCCGACGAGGCTCGCCTGGCCGCGCTGATCGATCCCTGGCTCGAGCATATGCGCTGGCGCGGCGATTGGGCGTCCTGGCGCCGTAAGCGTCTGAACGCCGAGCGCCACCAGGGCGAATTGCTGGGCCTGGTGCGTGGACAGGCCGGCGCGATCGACGGCCGCCGCCTGTTCGATCTCGGCTGTGGCATGGGCGGCTTCGCGGTGGCGGCCGAGCTGGAAGGCGCCGACGTGACCGCGCTCGACTACAACGCCGCGTATTGTGCCATCACCGCGGTGCGCGCCGAGCGTTACGGCATCCGGATGCCGGTGCTGCGCGGCGCCGCCGAAGCGCTGCCGCTGCCCGATGCGGATTTCGAGCTGGTAACAGCCTGGGATGTGCTCGAGCACGTGCAGCAGCCCCATGCCATGCTGGCCGAGCTGGCGCGGGTGCTCAGGCCCGGCGGAACGGCGTTTGTTACCGCGATCAATCGCTTCGCGTTTCGCGACCCGCACTACCATCTGCCGCTGATCAACTATCTGCCGCGCCCCGCCGGCGAGCTGATCGTCGAGCTGCTGGGCCGCTCCAAGCGACGCAGCGCTTTTCGCGACCGCCAGCGCCTCGGCGAAATGCATTATTTCACCCTGCCGGCTATCCGGAAGCTGGCCGCGGCACACGGATTCAGAACTATCGATCTCGACGAGCAGCGGGTTCGCTCGGGCGGTATCGCGCCGCGCCGCAGGCGGCTACGTCCCGCCTTGCGTGCGATGGAGCGGTTTGGCCTGTCGCTGCCGCTGTACCGGCTGTACCGCGCCGTGTATCAGGGCACCTACCGGCTGGCTCTGGTCAAGGACGGCGTGCATGGCTAAGCCGGCGACACAGCCCGCACTGGCTGCCCAGGCCGGACAGGCGGTGATCTGGAATGTGTTGTTTTTGCCGGCGCGGCTGGTGGCTGAGATCGGCGTTCAGCTGATCCAGCTGAATGTCCTGTCGCTGGCGGCGTTCGGCGTGCTGACGATCATCCGCGCCGGCGTCA
The DNA here is from genome assembly GCA_963827625.1 of uncultured bacterium. Taxonomy (GTDB): domain Bacteria; phylum Chloroflexota; class Chloroflexia; order Chloroflexales; family Kallotenuaceae; genus CAWHBS01. The sequence continues at coordinate 572,446 of CAWHBS010000001.1, forward strand.
ACCTGCTCGGCACCTGGATCGACCTGGGCATCGAGCGAGCGCTGCCGCGCTTCATTCCCGAGGTGCAGCGCAATAACGGGCGCGCAGGGGTGCGCTGGTTTCTGGCGCGGGTGATGGCGGTTAAGCTGGCGGTACTGGCCCTGGTCGGGCTCGCCCTGTGGCTGTTGAGCGATACCTTTCTGGCGTATCTGGAGACGCAAGTACGCGGTGTGGCCAAGCTCAGCGACGTCGAGCGCGAGCAGCTGCTGGGCCAGATCGAGCGCAACGGCTGGTTCTGGATCATGGCGATCGTGATGTTGCTGGCGCTTGGCGCGATCTACGACGTGCTGATGGCGTATCTGATCAGCTATTTTCGCCAGCGTGCCTGGAACAGCGTCAGTCTGATCAATATGCTGGCCCAGCCGCTGCTGATCAGCGCCGTCGTGCTGTTGGGCTGGGACGTTACCGGCGTCGTGGTCGCCATGCTGCTGACGGCGGCGCTGGGCGTGGTGCTGGCCGTCTGGCAGGTGTTGCGCGTGGCACGTACACAGCCGGCGGTTGAAGATGCTCCGCTCGATGCAACCGGGTTGCTGCGGCGCTTTGTGCCGTACTCGGCGTTGTCGTATCTGTTCAACCTGAGCGACATGGCGGCCAGCTACGTGTTTCTTGTGTTTTTTGTGCAGGGGCTGGAGCAGGCGGCGCTGCTGTCGGTCGCGGCCAACATCGCACGCCAGGTATTGGGCTATCTATACGTGCCGATGCAGGGCGTGCAGGTACCGCTGTTTACCAGGGCGCGGGCAGGAGACGGCGCCACGCTGCCGGGGGCATACGCCGCGGCGTGCCGGCTGCTGCTGCTGCTGCTGGTGCCGGGCGGCGTCGGCCTGATCATCCTGGCGCAGCCGCTGGTGCTGGCGCAGTTCCCCCGCTTTGTCGCCGCGGTGCCGGCGATCATGTTGCTGACACCGTTTTTGTTCGCCAAATCGCTGCTGGCGACATCCCAAAACGCGTTGATGGTATCGGAGCAGTATCCGCCGATCATCGTATCGCGGCTGCTGGCGTTTTCGAGCCTGCCGCTGGCATTTCTGCTGGCGCCGCTCTACGGCGTGCTCGGCGCGGTGCTGGCGATCGGCCTGGCGCGGGTGCTGGCCGGCGCGGTAGTATTCGTGGCGGGCGAACGCCGCCTGGCGCTGCGCTTCCCTGGTGCGTACTGCCTGCGGCTGCTGCTGGCTGCCGGCATCATGGCCGCGGCGCTGCTGCCGCTCGCCGCTCAGCTGCCCACGATGGTTTCCAGCATCGCCGAACGGGTCTGGCTGTTCGTCGGGGCGATGGGCCTGGTGCTGCTCGGCGCGGTAGTATTCGTGGCGGCGCTGCGGATGCTGGGCGGCCTCGACCCGCGCGACCGTCAGCAGCTTGCCGGGCTGCGCCTGCCGTTGAAGCGACTGGTGTTGCGGGTGCTGTGAGGCAAACGGTGAACGACGAACGATGACTGAGGAACAGGTTGACGTGGCAAACCGATGGATGGGAACGAACCCGTAGGGCCGATCGCTTGCGTCGGCCTACGCTTGGTCGGCGCGTAGGGCCACCGCACACGCCGGGACCATGCGGTGTACGCCGGTGCCGTGCCGGTGCCGTGCCAGTGCCGCGCCGGTGCCGTGCGGGCGCCGTGCCAGTGCGGGTGCTGTGCCGGTGCCGCGCCGTGGCGGTGGCGTGCGGGTGCGGGTGCCATGTGGGTGCGGGTGGCGCGCCGGTGCGGGTGGCTGCGGTGCGGGTGGCGCGGCACCGGCGCGATCCGCGAATGAATTCGCGGTTGATACGATAAAACCTGCTGAAGCAGGTTGGAACGACGGCCGAGCTTTTCACGTAATACTCGATGACTCAGCAACGCGAAGATATACCTAACCTACTTCAGCAGGTTTCCCATACCAGCGCCGAATTCATTCGGCGTGCTGGGCGTGCTGGGCGTACTCGGCGTGCTCGGCGGGATCGCCGCCCGCTCGGCCTGCTCGCGTGGGTAGAGCGGCATGCCGCGCTGCTGCTGGCGCTGCTGGTGCTGGGCTATATCATCGTGATCTCGGCCGCGGCGATCATCAAATTCCAGCGCTACCAGATGGGCTTTGATCTGGCGTTAATCCAGCAGGTGATCTGGAATACGCTGCAGGGCCGGCCGTTTGAAACGCAGGCCTACGATTTTACCGACAACCTGCTGGGTACCAACTCTTTCTTCGTGTTGCTGATCTTTGCTCCGCTGTATGCCGTGTGGCCCAATCCGGCGTCGCTGCTGATCGGCCAAACGATCGTCGTGGGCAGCAGCGCGGTCGCGGTGTACCTGCTGGGCGCAGATATCCTCAAACAGCGCCGGGCGGCGCTGGTCGTGGCGGCGGTGTACCTGGCCTACCTGCCGGTGCTGAACGGCAATCTGTACGAGATCCGCGAGCGCGTGCTGGCGATGGCGTTTGAGTTGTGGATTCTGCTGTGCATCCATCGCCGGCGTTTTTGGCCGATGCTGCTGCCGATGCTGCTGGCGCTGGCCTGCCGGCTGGATACCACGATCGGCGTGGCGCTGCTTGGCTGTTATGCGCTGTTGCTGCACTGGTCGCCGCAGAGGGACGCGCTCGGCCTGCCACAGCCTGAGCGGATCGGGCTGCGCTATGGCGTGACCCTGATCGCCGCGGCCGTGGCCTGGTATCTATTCGTCACGAGCGTGATGGTGCCGAGCTTTACCGACCGGCCGGGCTACCTGTTTGCCGAGCACTACGCGCATCTGGGAGCCACGCCGGCCCAGATCGTCGCCAATGTGCTGCTGCATCCCCTCGCCACGCTGCAATTCGTACTGACGCCCGAGCGGTTATGGTATCTGTTCGGCATGTTTTTGCCGCTGGCGTTTTTGCCGCTGCTGAACTGGCGGACCTTGCTCGTCGCGGCGCCGCTGTTTGTGCTCAATTTGCTGAGCAACCGGCCGGCGCAGTGGGACGTGTACCATCACTACCAGGGCCAGATCGTTCCGCTGATGATGCTGGGCGCGATCTTCGGTCTGGCGCTGCTCGAGCGCCGGCGTCCTTTTGGGCGCCATAGTCTGCCGGCCGGCCTTGTGTTGATGCTCGCCGGCACGGCGCTGAGCCATGCGCTGTTCGGCAGCCAGCCGATCAGCCTGCTCAAGCGCTGGCGTTCTACCGAGCGCGAAGCAGCGCTTAATGCGCTGGTGGCCCATGTGCCGGACGACGCGGCGGTGGCAGTGGGCAACCGCATAGCGCCCCACCTCGACCCGCGGCGTGGGCTGTTTCTGGTGCCGGGCGACGCGTTCCACTATGTTGCCGAGCCGTTCCGCAAGGCCGAATATGCGATCGTCGATCTCGATTATGCCGAGGAGCGCGCAGCGGCGCTGGCCGCTCTGGAATCCGGCGGCTGGTGCGTCGTCGCTTCTACGCGCGATGTGCAGACCGTCGAGCAGGCGCTCGCGGCCCAGGCGTCCGAGCCGGAGACCGGCACGCCGCTGAGCGCCGACGCGCTGTTGCTGCGCGCGCAGGATGGTGCCTCGGGTGGGGCGTGTGCGTCGAATGTGCGTCGAATGAATTCGACGCTGATACGATAAAACCTGCTTCAGCAGGTTAGGGAATCATCAAGCTCGTTCGCAGAAAAAGCTATGACTAACCAAAGCGACCATGAATCCAACCTGCTTCAGCAGGTTTCTCATACCAACCGCGAATTTATTCGCGGATACGCGGGACACTCGGGGCGAGCGGGACACTCGGAACACGCGCCCGACACGCCGCATGACGGCTACGACGACGCCTACTTCCAGGCGCAGCTCAGCAAGTCGCTCGGCAAAGTGGCCTGGCAATACGGACGACTGCTGCGCTGGGCGGGCGTGCCGCGCGAGCCGGGGCTGCGTGTGCTGGACGCCGGCTGCGGCGCCGCACCAGCGCTACGCTATCTGACGATGCTGGGCTACGAAACGATCGGCACCGACCTGATGCGCTATCCGCTGCAGCAGGCGAGCGTGGTCGCCCCGGATGCCCTGGTCGCGTGCAACGACCTCACCGAAGGCATGGCTCTGGCCGATGCATCGGTCGACGTGGTGCTGGCAGCCGACGTGATCGAGCATATCGTGGACGGCGAGGCGCTGCTGCGCGAGTGCCTGCGGGTGCTGCGTCCGGGCGGCTATGCGATCATCAGCACGGTAAACGCCTGGGACCTGCGGCGCTGGACGCACCCGCGCCTCGGCCGCGTCTGGTCGGCGCTCACCGACCCGACGCATGTGCGTTTTTACTCGCCGCCGCAGCTGGGCAACGCCCTACGCAACGCCGGCTTCGAGCGTGTCCGAACCTGGGCCGGCCTCAAGCCGCTGGCCTGGCTGCCGATGCGCCGGCCGCGCATAGGCATTCCTTACCCGCCGTTGCTCGGCAACGGCCTCGCGGCGACGGGCAGGAAACCTCTTTGACGCAAAGGCGCAAAGACGCAACGATTCTTATGTCATCGATGTCAATAGCTCGCACATTATCATCATGCATGATTGAAATCGATACTCAACATTGAACATATACTTTATTACCTTTGCGCCTTTGCGCCTTTGCGTCAAAAAGGAATTGACATGCAGTCAGTAAGGATCAGCGCCCTCCGAAGCATCGCCTACGAAATAGCGATCAACGGCTGGGGCGTGCTCGTGCGCACGCACAACGACTTCAGCCTGTGGCGGCTGATCGAGTATCCCAAGATGACCGACTATCTCCAGCTGCAGCGCGGCGACCTGGTGCTCGACATCGGCTCGGGTACGTCTTCGTACCCGCTCATGCTGACGCGCGAAGGCGTCGACGTGGTGGTCGTCGAGCTGGATGCCGAGCGGGTGCGCTGGCAGCGCGACAAAGCCGAGGCCAAACGGGGCGCCGGGCGACTGCTGGCGGTGGTAGGCGACGCCTCGCGCCTGCCGCTGCGCGACGGCAGCTTCGAGCGGGTCACCTCGATCTCGGCGATCGAGCATATGGACGACGATGTCGCGGTCGGCTCGGAGATCGCGCGGGTGCTGGCGCCGGGCGGCGTGGGAGCGATCAGCGTGCCCTACACGCGCACCGAGCGCAGCGGTTTCTTTGAGGGCCTCAAGCCGTTCCAAAAGGTGGGACGTAACGAGTTTCGTCAGGAAGGCAAAGGCACCCTGGTGCGCTTTTATACCGACGGCGACGTCGAGCAGCGCTTCGGCGAAGGTGTCGGCTGCCGGGTGACGCGGCGCTCGTTTTTCGGCCGCAAGCTGCTCAACGATTGGTACCACGAATTGCGCTTAAACCGCTACTGGCGCCGCTTTATCCTCAAAGACTGGGTGCTGGCCACGGTGGTCCACCCGCTTGAAGAGCGCTGGATGGCCGGCCACGAGCCGTTCGATATCATGTTCCAGGTGGAGCGCGCGGCTTGAAGATCGTGTACGTGGTAGGCGCCTACGGCCCGCGCTACATCGCCAACGAGATCCATCGTGAGCTCGCCGAGGAATACGCCCGCCGCGGCCACGAGGTGATCGTGTATGCGGGGGTTACGCCGGGCGAGCTTGGCGACGAGGCTGTAAGTTATTCCGGCGGACCTATCGAGGTGCGCCGCCAGCTGATCGACACCCGCGGGCGTCACAAAATCGCTGCCGAGCTGGGGCGCCGCGTGTTTCGCTACCCGCGCTTTTTGCCGCTGCTGGCCGGCCTGCGTCGTGTGCTGGACGAACATCCCGATGCCGCTGCGATCCATGCCGACGCGGTGTATCCGATCGGCGCGATCGCGGCACTTGCGGCGCGTGGCTCGCATGCCGCCCTGGTGCCGAGTATCCACGGCGGCGACCTGATCGATTATCCCGGCTACGGCTACGGCCGCTACCCATTCGCGCGTCGCCTGACGCGCTGGACGTTCGGCCGCTCGGCGCTGGTGCGGGTCAACTCGCCGTTGATGGCCCGGCGGGCGGTTGAACTCGGCTGTGAGCCGGGCAAGCTGCGTCAGGTGTTGGTCAACATCGGCGACCGCTTTTACCGGAGTTCGCTGCCGCTGGAGCAGTGGAGAGCACAGGCGCGCGCCGAGGTTGCCGCGCGGCACAGCTTCGATCCCGCTGCGCCGCTGCTGCTGGGGACGGGGCGGCTGCTGAGGCTCAAAGGCTTTCATGATCTGGTCGCTGCTATGAGCACGATCTCGCGCGCGTGGCCGGAAGCTCGCCTGCTGCTGGCCGGGCCGAACGATGTGGATCCGGTTGACGGCGACCAGCGCGCCTCGCTTCATAGAGCCATCGATGCTGCCGGCCTCCACGAGCGGGTGCTGCTGCGCGACGGCCTACACTACGAAACCGAAATGCAGCTGTATCTTGCCGCTGCCGACCTGCTGCTGGCTCCCGCGCACATCGAGGGGCTCAACCGGGTAACGGCCGAGGCCGGGGCCCAGGGCACCCCCTCGCTGGTAAGCGAAAGCACCGGTATCGCTCCGCTGGTGCGCCGGCTGGCCTCGGGCGTGGTGGTTCAGCCGCGCCAACCGGACGCCATCGCCTGCGAGGTAGTGCGGCTGCTCGGCGACGTGCCTGCCCGCGAGAAGCTGGCCGGCGGTGCCCGGCGGCTGGCGCAGCGCTTCCGCTCGGTAGTGGTCGCGGACGAACTGCTGCAGGTCTATGCGGAGGCGCAGTCCGGAATGATCACCCTCGGATAGAAACGCAAAGGCGCAAAGCGGGTGCCCTCTGGACGAAGGAAATTGTAGGGACACGCCGGTGACGTGTCCGCACCCGAATCAATACATCGCCATCCGTAGAGGTACGCATCACGCACCTCCCTGAAAGCCCCCTCTCACACAAATATCATTTGACAGGTATCGGGCGCATGGTACCTTTTTGTTAGGCCCATTCAGTATCGCTCACGTATTTTCGTGTGGCAGTGTGAGGAGATTCCGCACCACCATGCGCCCCCTTATCCGGCCATCGAAGTGATAAATCTTGAGCCACGGCGCGGTGAAGCGATAGCTGTTCATGGAGTGAACATCGGCGATCGTAGCGCGCCCCAGACAAACCCCGGCGCCGGCATGCAGCGCTGGAAGCTGCTTGTCTCCGACACCAGCGTGCCGTACGTGCTCGCGCTGATGGTGCTCGGCTACGCGGTGCTGTTTACCTTCGCATCGTCGCTCAAATACTGGTGGTTCGGGCAAGGGCACGATCTGGTGCTGCACGAGCAAGCGATCTGGAACACGGTTCACGGTCGTGTGTTTGAAATCACCGGGTTTGTGCGTCCGGGACGGCTGTTCGGCTATGATCCGTACCTGATCGAGCTGCTGGTGGTGCCGATCTACGCCCTGCTTCCGTCGGTACACACCTTGTTCGCGATCCAGTCGCTGGCGATAGCGCTCGGCGGCGTAGCGGTGTTCCGCCTCGCGCGCGACGAAGGTCTGCAGCCCATTCTGGCGCTGCTGATGGTTCTCTTGTTTCTCGCGCTGCCCACGGTACAATACACCAATCTGGATGCGTTTCGCGAGCGCTCGCTTGGGGTGTGCTTTTTCTTGTGGGCTATGTGGGCCTTTCGCCGCCGGCACTGGCGTACGTTTCTCGTCTTTCTCGTGCTACTGATCGTCTGCAGGCTGGAGGCGGCACTGTTTGCGAGCTGCTTCGGCCTGTATGCATTGCTTGTAGGGCGGCGCGGGCGGTGGGTGTGGGTGCCGCTGGCGCTGGGCCTAGGCTATTTTTTCATCGGGAACTTTGTGTTTGTGCCGCTGGTCAATGCCGGTCAGCCGGTGTCATATGTATATGAGTATTTCGCGCCGCTAGGGAACAGCATGGGTGAGGTGCTGGCCACCGCGCTCACCCGGCCGATCTACACTGCCCAGGCAACTCTCAGCACGGCCGATGCGCGCTACCTGCTGTTGCTGTTTCTGCCGCTTGGCTTCCTGCCGCTGCTGGCGCCGCGCGAGCTGGTATTCATGCTGCCGATCGTCGGCCTGAACCTGCTGGCTACCAAAGCGCAGCTTGCAGACGTGCGCTACTGGTACTCGATGCTGCTGGCCGGCCCGCTGATCCTGGGCACGATCGCCGCGACGCGCCGGCTGCTGGAATTGCCCGTCCTGGCGCGCCGCCCGTTGCTGTTGGCGGCTCCGCTGCTGCTGTGTACGCTGCTGGCCAACTGGATCACGCCCAATCCGGTGCTCTCGCTGTTACGCTATCACGAGCCGCCGGCCAGGCGCGCCGTGGCAAACCAGATCGTGGCCGGCATTCCGCCCGAGGCGCGAGTCGCGGCTTCGGGGCGCATCGCGCCGCATCTGCTGCGACGATATTTGTATTACTACCCGCTGGCGGACGCTTCGATATTGCCGTCGCTGGATGTTGTCGTCGCCGACGTCGCGTCCAATTCGTTCGACGACCCTCCGAGCCGCGCGCAGTTGGAAGCGCTGCGGCAAAGCCAGGAATGGGAAATGGTGCTCGAGCAAGAAGGGTTTGAAGTGTTCCGGCGTCGGACTTCGGGCTCCTAGAAAGGATCGTTTCATGTCATCGTTTTTGTACCGGTTCTCCCCGCGCGGGCGGCTCATGGCGTCGCTGGTGCTGCTGGCCGCGATCGTCGGCACCACGGCCGTTCAGGCGTATACCATAGTGCCACAGCGCAACGTCTCGGAAGACGGCAATAATTCCGTCAAGCCGCGCGTTGCCCAGGATCCGCAGGGCAACGTGCATGTGGTGTGGGACAGCGCCGAGGGCGGGCGCAAGGTGATGTACTCCAAGGGCACCTGGAACGGTACCAGCTACGACTTTACGCGTAAGCAGCTGGTCGCCGATGTCGGCGGGTTCCAATATTCCGCGCCGAACATCTTTGTTGCCCCCAACAATCAGGCGATGATCGCCTGGAGCGACGGTACGCTCAAGGTCAAGACGTTCGATGTGAATGCCGGCCCGCCGACGGGCGCGGGTACGCCACTTGGCGGCGGTATCAACCCGACGGTCAGCGCCGATTACAGCAATAACTTTCATATCGTATGGGACGGCGACTTCCAGGTGCAGTACTGCGAGTTCGCCAACAATGCCTGTGTGTTCCGCCAGTCGCTTGACGCCAGCGAGGGCTCGCTGCGGCCCGACATTGCCATCGACGATACCAACAATGTGCATGTGTTGTGGGAAGGTGACAACGAGGCGCGCTATCGTACCCGCGTCGCCGGTAGCGGCGCCCCGCTCGGCCCGACTGAAGATATCGGCCGCGGTAACTTCGGCGGCCTGGCGGTGGACGGCACGGGCGCGATCCATATCGTACGCAGCAACGAGTACAACGCCGTGTATTGCCGCAAGTCGCTGGGCGGCCCGTGCGTCGACGAGCGCAAATTCGACTTCGCCGCCGACCTCGAGCCGTCGGTCGGCGCGTCGCGCGGCGGCACCGTGCTGGTCGTGTTCCGCGACGACGACAACGACGTGCTGGTGATCAACGCGCTTGAAAACGGGGTATGGTCGACCTCAAAAGAGTTCGCCAGCAGCACCACACAGGTAGACCTGACGCAGCGTACCTACGCCAGCCGCTTCTCGGTCGTCTGGAGCCGCGACTTCGATATTTATCACGGTGGCTTCGCGACGGTCGCGCTGCCGTGCGATACACAGACCGGCACAAGCGCGGCACCTCCGGCGGCACCGGCCAAATCAGCCCCGGTCGCGCCGGCACAGTTCGCCTACCCGTTGAAGTTTTACCTCCCTACATTCGAGATGGCTCCGATCACCCCGCCGCCGCCGCCGGACGGGTGCTAGGAGCATACCGCTGCAGCATTCGACGAGAGCATGCCGTACGCCTGGCGTCAGGCGGGGCGTGCTCTCGACCATGTATCGTCGAACAAACCTAGAGCAGGGGAGACGCCATGAAGCGTAGCCTGATCGCGATCGTCATGACGAGCGTCCTGTTGGTCGGCATGTTCGCCGGCGCTGGAACCAGCGTGCGGGCGGCGACGGTTATCGGTCCCCAGAACGTGTCACACGACGGCGAGCAGTCGATCCTGCCGCGCGTGGCGCAAGATCCCGACGGCAATGTGCATGTCGTGTGGGACGAGGAGGGCGACCGCCGGGTGGTGTACGCCAAAGGCACCTGGAACGGCTCGTCCTACGATTTCGGACCCAAGTATGTCGTCACGGAAATCGACGACGGATTCCGCTTCGCCACGCCGAATGTGGCCGTGGCGCCCAACGGCACGATCATGGTCACCTGGTCGACGGCGGACGGCGCCTTCGCGCAGGTGTGGGATTCGCGCGCCGCAGGGCCGGGCAACGCCCCGGTGCAGGTTGGTGAGGGTATTCAATCCGCTATCGCCGCCGATTCCGACAGCCGCTTCCACGTGGTATTCAACGGCGACTTCTTGATCCAGTACTGCCTGTTCGACGGCAGCGGAGGCTGTGCCCGGTATGATGTCTTCGGCGCCGGCGACACCAACAACAACCCCGATATCGTCGCCGACACCAACGGCGCCGTGCATATCGTCTGGCATACCGGCAGCAGCGGCGTGCAGTATATCGTGCGCGCCAAGGACCAGGATTGGGGCGCGATCACCCGGCTCGACGGCGGCAACTTTGCCACGATCGGCGCCGACGGCCAGGGCTATGTGCATATCGCCTGGAGCCGCGACTTCAATGTACAGTACTGCCGCAAGACGGCTGCCAATATCTGTGAGGAGCGCCGCGAGCTGAGCACTGGCGACGATATTCGTCCCTCTATCGGTGCGACACCCGCCGGCGACGTGCTGCTGGTATACCTGGACAACCAGAGCAAGACGCTGCAGTACATTACGCGCGAAAACGACAGCTGGAGCGATCCCGGCGTGTTGATTAATACCAACACCCCGCCCGATGTGCCCGGCCGCACCTATGTCAGGCGCTCGTCGGCGACCTGGAGCGGCGACTACGATATCCAGCTGTCGACACTCAACTTTGCCCCGGCGCCGACGCCCGTTCCGCCCACGCCCGTTCCGCCGACGCCGACCCCACTGCCCCCGGATGCGCGCTGTTTCCCCGAAACGGGCTACTGCATCTTTGGCCGCATCCGCCAGTTCTGGGAGAGCAACGGCGGCCTGGCGGTGTTCGGCTACCCGATCAGCGTTCAGGCTCGCTTGACGACGTTGGACGGCACGTTTGACCTGCAGCTGTTCGAGCGCGAGCGGCTCGAGCTGCATCCTGAAAACCAGCCGCCGTTCGACGTTCTGCTCGGCCGGCTCGGCGGCGACCTGCTGTACGAGCAGGGACGGCCATGGGAAACGCTGCCGCGCGAGCAGCCCCAGAACGGCTGCCTCTACTTCGCCGAAACGCAGCACAACGTGTGCGAGCCGTTCCTGAGCTACTGGCGCTCCATCGGCATCGACCTGGGCGATCCCGGTGTCAGCTACGGCGAAAGCCTGCTGCTGTTCGGCCTGCCGATCACGACGCGTGCCGTCGAGACCAATCCGGACGGTGCCACGGTCGAGACGCAGTGGTTCGAGCGCGCGCGCTTCGAATACCACCCCAACAATCCTGAGCCGTTCAAGGTGCTGCTCGGCCGCCTTGGCGCCGAGGCGGGGCTGCCGTAGGGTAATACCCGTAAGGTTGCACCACAAAGGCACAAAGGACACGAAGAATCCTATCGGATTCTTCGTGTCCTTTGTGCCTTTGTGGTGCATTCGGTCGAACTCAACCTTGGCGTGAACGGAACAATAGTGAATTGCGGCGCATACAAACTATCAACAGCGGCCTGTTAACTGTTCGTAAGCCAGCTTGATGACAGGTGGCTTGCGTACGTGTTACCATTATTCGACATAACGAACCCTATCGTACGATTTACCATAGTAAAGAATAATGGAGGTGGGGATGAAGCGTGGCCTGATCGCGGTCGTCACCACAGGCGTATTGTTAATCAGTCTGTTCGGCAGCGCTGGGACCAGTGTGCGGGCAGCATCGCTCAGCGGTCCACAGGCCGTGTCGCGCGATAGCGAGCTTTCGATTGTCCCGCGTGTCGCGCAGGGTCCGGACGGCAACGTGCATGTTGTATGGGACGAGGAGAGCGATCGTCGGGTGGTATACGCCAAGGGCACCTGGAACGGCTCGTCCTACACTTTCGGTCCCAAATACGTGGTCGCCGACGTCGACGCGGAGTTCCCTTCTCCCACGCCGAATGTGGCCGTGGCGCCCAACGGCACGATCATGGTCACCTGGTCGGCGCCCGACCGCAACGATCCGATCGGCTACGCCCGGGTATGGGATTCGCGCGCCGATCGGCCGGGCAATGGTCCGGTAAAGCTTGGTATCGGCATTCAATCCGCTGTCGCCGCGGATTCGGAGAGCCGCTTCCATGTCGTGTACAACGGCGCTTTCAGGATCCAGTACTGCCTGTTTAACGGCACCTTCGGCTGTGATCGCTCGGATGGCTTCGGTGAAAAGGGTACCACCAACAATAATCCCGATATCGTCGTCGACAGCACCGACGCGGTGCATCTTGTCTGGCACACCAACAACGACGGCGTGCAGTACACCGTCCGCGCCAAGGACCAGAACTGGAGCGCGCCCGCCAGGCTCGACGGCGGCAACTTCGCCTCGATCGGCGCCGACGGGCAGGGCGACGTGCATATCGCCTGGAGCCGCGACTTCAAGATCCAATACTGCCGCAAAACGGCATCCGGCGACTGCGTAGAGCGCCGCCAGTTCGGCACAAGCAGCGACATTCGCCCGACTATCGGCGCCACACCCGACGGCAACGTCCTGCTGGCGTATCAGGACAATCAGAGCAAAGTACTGCAGTATGTCGTGCGTGAAGCGGGTAACTGGAGCACTCACGCCGAGCTGGCCGCCGGCAATACGCCCGACGTGCCCGGTAGAGCCTATGTCGCGTGGACATCGGTTGCCTGGAGCGGCGACTTCGATACCCAGCTGGCGACGGCGTACTTCGGGCCGCCGCCAACTGCCCCCACGCCGGCACCGCCCACGCCCGTTCCGCCGCCACCCCTTCCGCCGCCGCCTGTCCCGCCGCCGGGCCCACCGCCTCCGGTTCAGCCGGACGCGCGCTGCTTCCCCGAAACGGGCTACTGCATGTACGGCCGCATCCGCGAGTATTGGGAAGGCAACGGCGGCCTGGCGGTGTTCGGCTACCCGATCGGCAACCAGGCCAGGTATTCGACGCCGGACGGCATCTTTGACTTGCAGATGTTCGAGCGCGAGCGTCTGGAATACCACCCGAAAATCCGCGGCCGTTTGACGTGCTGATCGGCCGGCTCGGCGCCGAATTGCTGTCCAGACAGGGGCGACCGTGGGAAACGCTGCCGCGCGAGCAGGCTCAGCCCGGCTGTGCGTTCTTCCCCGAAACGGGGCACAATATGTGCGAGCCGTTCCTGAGCTACTGGCGCTCCGTGGGCGTCGAGCTGGGCGACGACGGCGTCAGCTACGGCGAAAGCCTGCTGCTGTTCGGCCTGCCGATCACGACGCGTGCCGTCGAGACCAATCCGGACGGCGCCACGGTCGAGACGCAGTGGTTCGAGCGCGCGCGCTTCGAATACCACCCCAACAATCCTGAGCCGTTCAGGGTGCTGCTCGGCCGCCTTGGCGCCGAGGCGGGGCTGCCGTAGCGTTGGTAGCTTTGCTTCACTTGGATTGGTGTTTGGAGGAGGTGGCCAGTAGGTGACGGGGTGACGGGGTGACGGGGTGACAAGGTGATCGTTGTCCATGCAGGTTCTTGATCATAGATGTGTTTCGCAAACCACCTTGAAACACCTTCTGCATCGACAAAGAATGTCACCCCGTCACCCCGTGACCGTCACCCCGTCACCTTGTCACCTTGTCATCAATTGGACCACACCGCCCCTCAAACGTCCACAATCCATGCCGATGCGGTAGAATACGCCCCGATGATCGGCTCCCGTCCGCTTCCAGTCGCTCGGCAGCGTTTTATGCGCTTCGACCGCGGCGTTCTGACACTGCTTGTGGTGTTCGTGGCGCTGTTGCCGCTGTTCACCGCGCATTTCTACGCTACCAACTCGGTGCAATATTACGCGTACCTGCGCTCGCTGGTCTTTGACGGCGATCTGGACTTCACCAACGAATATACCCGCTTCCACGCGATGTATCCCGCATCCGGCATCGACCGCGCGTTGCTGCCGCGCGTGGACGGAGACAGCGGCGAGCTGCTCAACGTCGACCCGCGTACCGGGCTGCCGATCAATGTCGCGCCGGTGGGCTCGGCAATCCTGTGGGCGCCGGCATTCGCCCTGGCGCACGGCGGCGTGCTGCTGGCCAATCTGCTCGGCGGCGCCGTCGAGGCCGACGGCTACAGCCGGCCGTATATCGTCGCCATCTGCTTCGCCTCCGCGCTTTACGGCCTGTTCGGCGTGCTGCTCAGCTATGCCGTGGCGCGGCGCTACGCCGGCGTCTGGGCTGCTACCGTCGCGGCCCTGCTGTGCTGGCTTGCCTCGCCGCTGGTGTTCTACATGTACGTGTCGCCGGGGTGGTCGCACACCGGCAGCCTGTTCGCGACCGCCCTGTTTGTCTGGTACTGGCTGCGTACACGCGGCACGCGAACCGGCCGGCAATGGGCGCTGCTGGGGCTGCTGGGAGGCTTGATGACGCTGACGCGCGAGCAGCTTGGCCTGTTTTTGCTGCTGCCGGCGATCGAGGCGCTCGTTTCGTACTGGCGTCCGCTGCGCGAGCGACGCTGGCAGCAGGTGGGACGCCTGCTTGCCCTGCACGCGGCGTTTCTGGCCGTGTTCGTGGTGTCGCTTGCTCCGCAGCTGGCTGCCTATCAGGTGCTCAACGGCCGGATGGCACCCTCGACCGAGGTGCTGGACAAGGTCGGCTTCGATCCCGAGGATCCGTACGCTCGGGGCGTTCCCGGCAGCGCGCACTTCTGGGATACGCTGGTCGACGCGCGGCCCAGCCCGGCGACCGGACGCTCGTTCGCCCACGGCGCGCTGGTATGGACGCCGGTGTGGGCGCTTGGGCTGCTGGGCCTTGTGCTGCTCGGGCGGCGCGATCCTATGTTGCTGGTGTCGCTTGGGCTGGCGTTCGCGGCCCAGGTATGGATCAACGGCTCGTTCGGTACCACCTGGCACCTCAGCGGCTCATTCGGGTTTCGGCGGCTGATCGAAGCGACGCCGATCTTTGTGCTCGGTCTGGCGCTGCTGGTCGAGCGATCGCGCCTGCCGCGGCCGGCCATGGCGCTGCTGGGCGTGCTGCTGGTTGCCTGGAACGCCGGCTTGATCGGGCAGTGGGCAGTGCTCGGCGCAAGCGACCGCACGCTGCGCTCCGGCCTGGTGTGGGACGGTATGCTCGAGCGCCAGCTTGGCCTGCCCGCGCGCCTCGGCGGCGATGTATGGCGCTTGCTGTGGGACCGGCCTACGTTTTTTCGCGATGAACCCGGCACGCGATAGGCAATGCGCGATAAGATTACACCACAAAGGCACAAAGAACACAAAGACTCAAACAATTCTTTGTGTTCTTTGTGCCTTTGTGGTGAATTCCGTTCGGGCGAGGTACACCGGGCATGAGCGCCGGCGAAGGTCGTCGCCTCGAGCGGCAGCCGGCGTCCGAAACGCTGCCCGCGCCGCCCCTGGCTCCCCAACGGTCGTTGCGCCTCTCCGTCGCCGATCGCGCCGAGTGGATCTATGTTCTCGGCATAACCGGCGCGCTGGTACTGGGCTGGGCGTTGCGGCTGGTGTTGTGGTGGCAGGTCGCCCGCGGCGGCGTGGTGCCGCCGGTGAGCGATGAAGAAGAATACTGGCGCGGGGCGGTTCACCTGCTGCATGGCGGCTACTACGATACCGGCCAGTGGCTGCGCGCGCCATTGCCTTCGCTGGTATTGGCGCTGTGCCTCGCGATCGGCGGCCCGGATCTACCGCGAGCACTCGGATTGCAGGCGTTGCTCAGCGGCCTGACGGTGCTGCCGGTGGCGGCTACTGCCCGCTCGTACTGGCAGAGCCGTCGCGCAGGTCTCGTCGCCGGGCTGATAACCGCGCTCTATCTTCCGTTTGCACTCGCCGCCGGCCAGCTGATGTCGGAGGCGGTGGCGATCCCGGCGATCGCCCTGACGCTGTGGTGCTTCGAGCGCTGGCGGGCCGGCGATCGCCTTGGCTGGTTGTGGGCGGCCGGATTGTTCCTGGCGACGTTTACGCTGGCGCGCGCGGTCGGCATGTACGCGCACCTGCTGGCGCTGCTCTGGATCGGCTGGCGTGTGTGGGCGCGCACGGGCAAGCTCACGCGCACCGCGGCGGCGCTCGGCGTGTTTGCGCTCGGATTCTGGCTGGTCGTCGCGCCGTGGAGTATCCGCAGTACACTCGTTTTTGGGCAGCCCGTGCTGGTCGACACCAACGCCGGGTTTTCATTCTGGTCCGGCACCGACGATCCGCTCGACAAGCTCGCCGTGCAGGTGCAGCTCAATCAAAGCATCGCCAATCCCGCCGAGCGCCAGTCGGCGTACATGCAGCGCGCGCTCGAAAATATCGGGCGCGACCCGCCGGCCTGGATCGCTGCCGGCCGCTCTAAAATCGTCGCTTTATGGCAGCCGCGCGTGCGCGCCTTGATCGCCAACAGCTTGTACGGACTGGTGCCGGCATCCAACAGCGTTGCGTTGACGCTGGCCGGCGATGGCTTGTATGTCGCCGTGGTGCTCGGCGCGCTACTCAGCGTGCTGGCGGTACGGCAACCTGACCCCAACTGGGCGCTGATCGGGTGGCCGATCTACGGCACGGCCCTGGCGGCTGCCAGCCTCGGCCATCCTCGGCTGCGCATCCCGTTCGAGGTCGCGCTGATCGTGTTGGCCGCGTACGCGCTGGCTCACCCTCAACTCGCCTGGCAGCAGCTACGTGCGCGATCCCGGGCTGTGCAGTGGGCCTTTGGCGGCGCGGTGCTCGCGTTCGGCCTGTTGACGCTGTCGTCGAGCTACGTTCCGTTTGCGCGCAGCCAGGCCCGGCTGCTGCTCGCCGATCTGCGCTGGCGGTTGGGAGATCAGGCCGGCAGCCTGCGGGCAACCGAGGCGGCCGTGGAGGCGGCGCCCGGCTCTGCCCTGCCGTTGCTGGCGCTAGGAGAGCGGCAGCGGGCGCTCGACATCGGGGAGCGGACGCTCAGCTGGAAGCGCGTAGTGGATCTGGATCAACGGATCCTGCCGGCGCATGCCGCGCTGCTGCGCGAGGCGCTGCAGGACGAGGACAATGCGGCGATCGGCGAGCTGCTGCGCGGCATTCGAGCGATCCGCTTCGACGACAACCGGCTGTACGAGTGGCTATGGCGGCAAAACGCGCGGCAACCACGCCAGCGACTGGTCGTCGGCACCGACGCCGACTATGGGCTGCTGCGCGGTGTCGACGAGCCGCGCATGGACGGCGGTGTACCCTATCGCTGGACACACGGCCGCGCCGAGCTGCGCCTGCCGGGCGGCCCGGCGACGACCCTGCATCTACGGTTACGTGATTGGCGGCCCGCGAGTAGCGTGCGTGTGTCCAGCGCCGGGCAGTCGCTGGGGAGTTGCTCCACCGGACTGGATTGGAGTACCTGTAGCCTGGCGCTACCTGCCTCCGGCGGCCCACGCATTGTCGAGATCGACGCACCGGCCGGTGTGCCCTGGCCGCCGGACGACTATCTGCTGCGCGGTGTTGCGCTCGCGGAGGCGTGGATTGATTAGGGCATAGGGGATGAGAGCCACGCTCCTAACCCCTATCCCCTAGCCACCAACCCCTAACCCCTACCTTGACAACGTCACATTCGTCCCATCCTTGACGCCCGGCGCAGTGATCGACACCGTGCGCGAGGCCGGTGCGTACTCGCGCGTCTCCGCCGTGGGCAACTCAGCGGTCTCGAACTGCAGCGTATAGCTGCCGTTAGCTAGAGCCGGCGTGGAGTAGTTGCCGTCGGCGTCGGTGATGGTTGTCGTCACCAGTGTGTCGTTCGGGCCATACACTGCGACCACCACGTCGACCAGGCCTGCGCCGCCGTCTGCTGCCGTCACGCGTCCTGCGACCTGCCCGCCGCGCGCCAGCACGCTGTTGATGCCGCTCACCACCGCCGGCGCCGATACCTGGATCGTGGTCGGCGTGGCGTAGCTGTCCAGGTACGGTCGGATCTGCTCCAGCGGCGATACATCGGTGAAGAACTCGACCGAATAGGTGCCCGACGGCACGATCACATGGTAGCGCCCGTTCTCATCGGTGGTCTCCGTCGCCACCTGCTGCCCGTTGGCGGTGTTGCGTACGATCACCGCCACATCCACCAGCGGTCCACCGCCGTCGGCTGCCGTCACGCGCCCATCGATAGCGCCACAGGTCGCGCAGCGAGCGAGGGTGCCGTTGACATTGGAGGTAGCTGCCGGGGCGGTTACCGTTACCGGCACAGGCGGTGGACCGAGCGGCTGCTCGCCCTGGTACTCGCCGGTGTAGCCGGTGGAGGCGTCGTTGCCGGAGGAAGCCGGGTCGAACTGCACGACGTAGCTGCCGCCGGGCAGCGCGTCGGTCGTGTAGTTGCCGCCGGCGTCGGTAGCGGTCAGAGTTACAACAGTTTCGAGCGCCACATCGTAGACCAGGACGGTGACCTCGGGCAGCGGCGCGCCGCCCTCGGCCGTGACTCGCCCGCTGATCGTGCCGCCGGGCTGCAGCGTCGCATTCAGCACCGCGATGGACGGCTCGCTGATCGTCACCGGCAACGTTGTTTCGGCAAAGCGCCGGGTAGCCGGAATGTCGCTCAAGTCGGGCAAGAATTCCACCTGATACGGCCCGCTACTGAGGCCGCTGGGGATTGCGTAGTTGCCGGCCGCGTCGGTCACCGCCGCGCCCGCGATCTCGTCGCTGGCCGGATCGATCGCCGCGACCAGTACCCCTTCCAGCAGCGCGCCGTCGGAGCCGGTCACCGTGCCTTGCAGTCCGCCGCTGCCGGTCTGGGCCGTGCCGATCGGCGCGTCCGCGGCGGCAGCCTTAGCCGCGGGCGCGCTCGCACCGGAACCGGCCAGCGCGGGACGGGTCAGGTTGAAGGGCGCGACCAGCACGTAAGAATTGTCCGACGAGCCGTTCATGGCGAAGGCGCACAAATTCACCGGGCACGCGTTGAGCAGCGGCCGGGTGTCGTATGTGATCTCCACTTCGCCCCAGGTATCGGCGTTGCGGTAGATGTTGGTCGGCACCGACGGCCCTGTCGGCTGCGCGACCCAGAACGACACCCGCGCGTCGGGAGCGAATGTAAAGCCGCAGCCGCCGTTGTCGCGCCGGAACGCGCCGAAGGTGTACCGCGTACCGAACGGATTGTTGCCGCCACCGGGATTCTGGCCGAGCGGGCCGCTGCCGCCGCGCCCGAACTCACAGGCGAAGCGCACCGACGGATGGATCTGCCCGCCGCCGATCTGCAGCGTTACCTTGGGTAGATTGCCGGACGTGTTGTTGGCAGCCTCGTACGAGCCGGCGAAGCGTACGTCGGTATTGTTGACGCCGCTGCGCGCTCTAAACACAATCGTGGCATAGCGCTCCTGGCCGGGGGTGAGCGGCCCTCGGAAGTTGACGTTCAAGCCGCCGGAGGTGGTGCTGACGAAATCGCCGGGCACGGTGGTGGCGCTTTGAAAATCGACCCTGCTGGTGTCGTAGGAGACGAATACGTTGACAAATGGCTCGGGCGCCGTGCCGGTACTCTTCGTGAGCACGGTGAGTGAGAAAAAGCTGCCCGGGTTGATGCGCGTCGCGCTGAGGCGCAGCCAGGCCGTTGCGTTGGGAGTGCCGCCGCGAACGTCCTGCATGATCGGCAGATACGTACGTCCGCCGACCTGCTGCGCGCTGACGGGCGGGTCGGGTTGCTGCAGGCTCGGAGTGGCGTAGATCGGCGCCGCGGCGCTGATAGCGGCGGAGACCAGCAGGGCGATCACGAGCAGCGCACGCACGCGGCGGCTCACGCTCCATCGGACGGCTGCGTCCATTTGCTTCATCCTTGTCCTACATCCTTTCTCAAGAGAGTGGAATCCGTACACACGCAGGTCGGTATAGCCCGGCAGCGACACTTCGGAGAGATTGTAGACTACAGGGCAAGTAAGGCGTCAAGCCAACGTTACGCATAAATGAATGGAACAGAACACCATGGGAACCGGATTGGAGCGTATCCTTTTTCGCCCGCCTAGCCATTCACCGGTACGGTGGCTCCTGATCGGGGCAGGCCTTCTCAATATACTTGTATCAATAGTTCTGGCAATCGCGTATGCGTCGAATCCGTTCTTCTTTGTTCGAATTATGGGCGTCACATTGATCCTAACGCCTTACACCTTTATCGATATCTTCTGCTCCGGCTTGATGCTCTTGCTGCTCGGTATGGCCGAATCGCTTCCAACCGGACGTACGACGCTGGCGGGCAACTTGCGTATCGTTGCTGTGGTGCTGGCGGTTATCGTGGTGCTCAACCTGCTTCGGCGAATACTCCTCTTCATCGCTATCAGGCTGTAGAGGCGATTACTATCGCCAGATGCTGACACGCCACCGGCGCATCATGCGGGGTGCGATGCTCCTGATCGGTCGCGGACATGCCGCCGGCGCGTACTGTTCACTACACCCACGTCGGTTGGCACGGCGCCTCTGGCATGCCCCTACGGGTTTGACGTTGCCCATCTATAGGCCGACGCAAGCGATCTGCCCCACAATAATGCCCTTTGCGTCTTTGCGTCTTTGCGTTTCTGTCCGGGTGTCCGATCTACACGACACGAGGAACCCGCGGTAAAATGCCCGATACCACCTCGTAGTTGATCGTGCCGAGCCAGCCGGCCACGTCGTCGGCGGTGATACACTCGCCGCCCTGGACGCCGATCAGCACCACTTCGTCGCCCGCGCGAGCGTCGGAGATTTCGGTAACGTCGAGCATGGCATAATCCATCGCTACACGACCGATCACCGGAGCGCGCTGCCCGCGTACCAGCACGTAGCGCCAGCTGGGACTGCGCCGGAAACCGTCGGCATACCCGACCGGAATAGTAGCGATACGGGAAGGCCGCCCGGCGATCCAGGTGCCGCCATAGGACACCGGAGCGCCTACGGGCCAGTATTTGACCTGCGCAATTTCGGTCTTGAAGCTCAGCGCCGGTTGAAACGAGGACGGCAAAGGGGTTTCGAGCGAAGGCGACAGTCCGTAGATCGCAGCTCCCGGCCGTACCAGATCGTAGCGCGCTTCGGGAAAGCGTAGCAGGGCGGCGCTGTTGGCGACGTGAGCGAGCGGCGGGCGCAAGCCCTCTGCCGCGGCAGCGCGCAGCACCGTCTCCCAGCGCGCGAGCTGCTCACGCGCAAAGCCCTCGTCGGCGCTGTCGGCACTGGCCAGATGCGTAAAAATGCCTTCTACCTCGACGCCGTCGAGCTCGCTCAGCTGGCGCAGCAGCGGTAATGCTCCCTCGGGCTGCGTGCCGAGCCGCGCCATGCCCGTGTCTACCTTTACGTGGATGGTGGCGTTTCGCTGCAGCTCGTGGGCAGCGGCGCCGATCTCGCGCGCGGTGTTCGAGTCGAACACGGTGAGCCGCACATCGCGGCGTATAGCGTCGCGCACCTGCCAGGGCGGCGTGTAGCCCAGGATCAGGATCGGTGCCGCGATACCGGCGTCGCGCAACGCCAGCGCCTCGCCCAGCGTGGCGACGGCCAGGCCCCAGGCGCCGTGTTGCAGGACAGCACGCGCCACGCGCAGCGCGCCGTGGCCGTACGCGTCGGCTTTGAGCGTCGCCAGAATGCGAACATCGGGCCCGACGATGCGGGCGAGCGCATGGGTATTTTCGGCGATCGCGAGCAGATCGACCTCCAGCCAGGTCGGCCGGTCGGGCGCGCCGGCGCGTACAGCAAACGCGCGCTCCTGGCGCACCAGCACGGCTGCTGCGTCCACGTGCGGCGCCAGCAGCCCTGCGGTCACCTGCTCCATACGCGTCTCGGCCGAGCCTTTGATCAGCACGACATCGCCCGGCTCCAGCAGCGGATGCAGCGCGGCGACGGCGTCGGCGGCGGTGTAGGTTACTATGCCCCTCACCCCCAACCCCTCTCCCACAAGGGGAGAGGGGGCCAACAACCCCGCCAGATCACCTTTAGTGACCAGCAGATCCGCCACGCCGGCGACATGCGCGCCGAGCTGGCGATGCAGGCGTGGCGCGCGGTCACCCAGTTCCAGCATATCGCCGAACACAGCGATGCGCCGCCGTGCGGGCAGCGCGGCCAGCGTCCGCAGCGCAGCGTGCGCCGACGCCGGCGAAGCATTGTAGGTGTCGTCAAGCAGCAGGCTGCCGTTGGCACCGGGAAGCGGCATCAAGCGCCCGGCCTGGCGCTCGACCAGCCCCAGGCGTTCGATCGCCTGCTGAATGTCCAATCCGCAGCGTAGCGCAACGCCGATCGCCGCCAGGGCGGTATAGACCGAATGCTCGCCGAGAAGGGAGATGAACGCAGGGATTTTGGTCGAAGGACTGTCTCGAGCGAACGCTACTGCGTCCTCTAAAACAACCGTAAACCGCGTACCGTCGACGCCGGCACGCACATCGGCCGCGCGCAGAGCCAGGTGTGCGGCATGAACGCCGAACAGCGCGACGCGCGGAGCGTGCGCAGCCATGGCGGCCACGCGCGGATCGTCGCCGTTGAGCAGCGCCAGGCCGCCTTCCGCTAGAGCGCGCACGAGCTCGGCTTTTTCGGCGGCGATATGCTCCTCGTCGCCCAAAAAGCGCAGGTGCGCCGGCGCGACATTGGTGACCACCGCAATCGAAGGCGGAAACAGTTGGGCCAGGCGGCGCATTTCGCCGAAGCGATCGACTCCGAGCTCGAGCACGGCGAAACGGTGCTGCCGCTCGAGTTCGACCCAGGGCCAGCGGAAGGCCAAACAGGGAGTTGAACGAGCGGCGCGAGACGAACGTCGGAGCCAGCCCCGCGAGCAGCGTAGCGATCGCGCGTTTAGTGCCGCTTTTACCGACGCTGCCGGTGACGCCGACGACCAGCGGGCCGAAGCGCCGCAGCGTCGTGGATGCCCAGCGCTGCAGCGCTTCGCGCACGTCGGGCACCACGATTATAGTTGCGCCGCCCGCTTCCGGCGGCTGTTCGCATACCACGCCCGTACAGCCTGCGCGCAGCGCGTCGGCGATGAAGTCGTGCCCGTCACGCCGTTCGGTACGGATCGCAACAAACAGCTCGCCGGGCCGCGCCAACCGCGAGTCGTAGCACCAGTCCGTCCACTCGCTAGCGCCGGCCGGTGCATGCAGCGTTGCGCCGGTCGCGGAAAGGATGTCGTCGAGCAGGATCATCAACGGAATTGTAGCGCGTCGTGGGAGACAAGGCGATGCAGGTTGGAAGCCGCCGGCAGTCCGGGGGTGTGGGGTGTCCCCCACATCATTTCAACATCCACCTGTGTGGTAGCACACCATTAACCACAACGGCCGCCGGGTGCGTACGGCGGCCGTCGGGCCATTGTGGAGGATCGGAAACACGGTTGATGCAAAGATTCTATGGCGCACTTTGGCGCACGTCAATGGCGCGCGGCTGCCAGCAACCTGAGCGCCGGCTGATGCGCCCGGTCCACCGACTTTTCCCCAATCTTCAACAGGTTATCCACAAAATCGCTTACAACACAGGCGAAAATGTGTAGAAAGGATCTGTCGAATGGTGTGCTATAATCGTTTGCAGATGCGCCGGTGAGCGTGCCGACCGGGTAAGACAAGCGCTGTAGGTGCTATATGTAGTACGTGTGGTACGCGATCGCAAATCTGTTCGGGTGATCCGAATCGGTCGTTCGGCACCCGCAGGCTACCGCAGGTGTAAAGCTTTATGGAGGCCGCCGGCAGGCCGGGGGTGTTCCCCACATAATCGATTGAAATACACACAAACGTTATGAGCAGCGATTTCGTCCATCTTCACGTTCACTCCGAATACAGCCTGCTGGACGGCTACGCCACCACCAAGGGCATCGTCGAGCGCGCGGCGGAGCTCGGCATGGACAGTATCGCGCTGACCGACCACGGCGTGATGTACGGCGCGATCGAGTTTTATAACGCCGCTCAAAAAGCCGGCGTCAAGCCGATCGTCGGCATGGAAGCATACATGGCTCCCGGATCGAATCAGAGATCCGATGGTCAAGGGCGGCAAGAATTACTACCATCTGCTGCTGCTGGCCAAGAACGAGAGTCGGCTACCGTAATCTGCTCAAGCTCACCACCCGCGCCCACCTGGACGGCCTGTCGAACGCGGTATCTTCGCGCGCCCGCGCATCGACCGCGCGCTGCTCGAGCAGTACCACGAGGGCATTGTCGTCACCTCTACCTGTATCGCCGGCGAGGTGATCCAGCATCTGACGCAGCGCCAGAAGGACAAGGCGCGCGAGGCCGCCGCCTGGCACCGCGACCTGCTGGGCGCCGAAAACTATTATCTCGAGCTGCAGCTGCACAACAATACGCCCGAGCTGGAAGAGATCAACGAGGAGCTGGTGCGGATCGGCAGCGAGCTGGGCATCCCGCTGGTCGCCACCAACGACACGCATTTTCTGCGCGCCGAGGATATCGAGGCCCATACCCTGGTGATGGCAATGGGCTTCAACCTGACCCAGCAGGAGCTCTGCGCCAAGAACTATCAGATGGACGAAACGTACCACATCATGTCGGCCGACGATATGTGGCAGCGCTTTAAGCGCTACGGCCCCGCACCGCTCGAGAACACGCGCCGGATCGCCGATATGTGCGACCTCAAGCTGGACTTCGGGCGCGTGCAGCTGCCCGAGTTTGAGCTGCCCGAGGGCCACGACGCCGCTTCGTACCTGCGCTTGGTGTGCGAGGAAGGGCTGATGCGCCGCTTCAACGGCGCGCCCAGCCGACGAGTACTCGCACGCGGCTGGACTACGAGCTGGACGTGATCAACCAGACCGGCTTCCCGGACTATATGTTGATCGTGTGGGATTATCGTCAAGTTCGCGCGCAGCCGCGGCATCCCCTGCCTGCCGCGCGGCTCGGCCGGCGCGTCGCTGGTGTTGTACTGCCTTGGCATCACCGACGTCGACCCGGTGGCCAATAAGCTGCTTGTTCGAGCGCTTCTTGAGCCGCGAGCGCCTGGAGATGCCCGATATCGACATGGACTTCGCCGACAGCCGGCGCCAGCGAAGTGCTGGATTATATCGCCAGCAAGTATGGCCGCGAGAACGTTGCGCAGATCATCACCTACGGCACGCTGGGCGCCAAAGCGGCGCTGCGCGATATCGGCCGCGTGCTCGACATGCCGCTGCAGCGACGGTCGACCGCGTCGCCAAGCTGGTCCCGACGCTGCCGGTCGGCACGACGCATCGCGCAGGCGCTGGATCGCGTGCCGGAGCTCAAGAAGATCTACGAAGGCAACCCGCAGCTGCACGATCTGATCGACTGGGCGCAGAAGGTCGAAGGGCGCATGAAAAGCGTCGGCACCCACGCCTGCGGCGTGGTGATCAGCCGCATCCCGCTTGAAGAGATGGTGCCGCTGCAGCGCACCACCAAGGACGAAAACGCCGTGATGGCCGCCTTCGAGGGTCCGACGCTGGCAAAGATGGGCCTGCTCAAGATGGATATCCTGGGCCTGACCAACCTTTCGATCGTGGCCGAGGCGCTGAATTATATCGAGCAGACCAGCGGCAAGCGCATCGAGCTGACCGACATTCCGCTCGACGACGACGAAGTCTTCGAGAGCCTGGGCCGCGGCGAGACGACCAACGTGTTCCAGCTTGAAGTCGCGGCGCGATGACGCGCTACCTGATGCAGCTGCAAGCCCGACGCGCGTCGAAGACCTGTACGCGATGGTGGCGCTGTATCGCCCCGGCCCGATGGAGCAGATCCCGGTCTACATCCACAACAAAAACAACCCGCGCGAGATCACGCTATCTGCACCCGATCCTGAAGCCGATCGCTGGAAGATACCTACGGCGTGATCGTGTACCAGGAGCAGATCATGCGAGCTGCTCCAGGATGTTGCCGGCTACACGCTCGGCGAAGCGTATATCGTGCTCAAGGCGATCAGCAAGAAGAGACCGCGAGCTGATGGCCGAGAACGAGGCGCGCTTCAAAGAAGGCTGCCTGAAGAACGGGCTGCGGTCACGACCAGGCCGATGCAGCTGTGGGAGCTGATCCTGCCGTTTGCCGGCTACTCGTTCAACCGGCCGCACTCGACGCTGTACGGCCTGCTGTCGTATCAGACGGCCTGGCTCAAGATGCAACTATCCGACCGAGTATATGGCGGCGGTGCTGACGGCGGCGGCCGGCGAGATCGAGGACGTGGCCAAGAGCGTGGCCGAGTGCGGCCGGCTGGGCGTGGCGGTGCTGCCGGCCGACGTCAACCACGCCAGCGTCGGCTTTACGATCGAGCAGCTGCCGGAAGGCCAGCTGCCCGAGTCACGCCAACCGCCAGGGCGTGCGCTTCGGCCTGTCGGCGGTGCGCAACGTCGGCGAGGGCCCGATCGACGCCGTGATCGCCGAGCGCGAGCGCAAGCGGGCCGTTCAAGCTCCTGGAAGAGTTCTGCGACCGCGTCGACCGCCAGTGCGCTCAACAAGCGCGTGCTGGAAAGCCTGATCAAGTGCGGCGCGCTGGACGAGCTGCCCGGCACGCGGCCGCCAGAAGCTGGCCGTGCTGGATGCAGGTGCTGTCGGCGGCGGTCGAAGCCCAGCGCGCGCGCGAGCAGCGGGCAGGCCAGCATGTTCGAGCTGCTCGGCGGCGGCGGCGATGCGCAGTCGTCGGTTCAGTGTGCCGCTGCCGGCAATTAACGAGACGCCGGCCGATCAAAAAGAGCAGCTGGCCTGGGAAAAGGAGCTGCTCGGCATGTTCATCTCCGAGCATCCGATCGCGCAAGCTCTGCGCTCGTGCCGCCCGACAGCAACCGCCTGACGCTGTCGCAGCTCGGCGAGGAGCATATGGGCCAGAAGGTTACCGTGATCGGCATGCTCACCGGTATCCGGCGCGTGCTCACCAAAAAGAACGATACCATGCTGATCGCGCAGCTCGAAGATCTGGAAGGCACGATCGATATGGTGGCCTTTCCACGGTGTACGAGAAGTTCAGCACATTCTGGGAAGAGGACCGCATCGTGGCCGTCAAAGCCAAGATGGACTCGCGCAACGGCACGTCGCAGCTGATCTGTGATGAAGTCGCCGATTACGGGGAGGTGGAAGCCGCGGCGCCGATCGAGATCGCGGTGGCGGCGTGGGCCGGCCCGGACTACGGGGACGAAGATGCTCCGCCGATTTCCGACTATTCGTGGGCAGCGCTGGATTCGTCCCCCGCGATACATGATCTGCGACCGCTGATGAGCGATGAAGTCGCCGTAGCTCGCATGGCAGCGCCGCCGCCCGCGGCGTCGCGTGAAATGCTGTCTGAAGAGCCCGCGGTCTATCGAAACGGGCATGCTGCCGGCGGCAACGGACACACACTCACTGAGGTCGAAACACTGCCCGAAGTACCTTCGACTTTAGGCGATGCAGGTAGTTCGGCCCCGCCCGAACAAAACCCGGACAGCGCTGCTGAAGCCCCAAACAGCGCAGCAGCACCCGTAACAGTCGTAAAGAGCCGTCAGCGCATCACCATCGCGCGCAAGGACGAACCGGCTGCCGCCGAGGCCGCACCTGCCGCCGGGCCGCAGTACACGCTGCACCTGCACCTGCCGCGCACCGACGACTACAACGCCGATCTGCGCTGCATGCAGCAGGTGGCCAAGCAGCTGCAACAGCACCGCGGCGCGCATCGCGTGATCCTGTATTTGCCCAAAGATAAATCGATGATCGTGCTCGAAGCCGCCGAACGAGTTGACCCCGCGGCGCCATTAGTCGGCGGCCTGCGCCAATTGCTGGGCGAGGACGCGGTGCAGGTTGAGGGATAGCCGGTCGTAGCAAACGCGCGTAGGGACACGCCAACGGCCCTGCCGGCGGCGTGTCCGCATCCGCCGGCCAATCACAGTTCCTTGCGCATACCCCACACATCCTCATGTACCCAGTGTGTCTGTCCAAGATGGTCGACATACGACCACACGTCGACGCGCTGGCTATAGATCTCAAATCCCAGCCGCTCGTACAACGTGCGCGCGCGCGCGTTGGTTTTTTCGACCGCCAGGTGCATTATTCGGAAGCCGTGCGCTCGCGCGGCCTGGCCGCCCACCCGGATCAGCTGCGTGCCGATGCCGAGCCCCTGAAACGGCTCATGCACGCGCAGCGCGTATAGATACGCATATTCGTGTGAGGTCACGTCGATCACTACCTGACCGATCGGGTAACCTCGAACGTCGGCCACCAGCCACAGCCGCAGGCCGGCCTGGTGATCGCTGTAGGTGCGCCGATTCACTTCGCGCCAGTGTATCGTCGAGCCCCACCACTCCAGCCTGGGCAGATCGTCTCCGCGCACACCGCGCACACGCAAAGGAAGTCCGAGGTTGAAGCGCTCGTCGATCGAATCGGCCAGCTGTTTTCCACGAGATGTCCCGACGGCCATAAACCACTTACCTTGTGCCGCCCATGCAGGGCGCTAGTCATCTATATGTATCGAGATGCGGCCGGCCTTCGATGCATATCACTTGTCCGCCCATCGCTCATCGATAGTCGACGATTCGCAAGAAGCTGTCGCTCTGCAGCGACGCGCCGCCCACGAGAGCGCCGTCGATATCGACTTGCGCCATCAGCGTGTCGACGTTGTCGGGCTTGACCGAGCCGCCGTACAGGATCCGCACCACGTCCGCGACATCCTGGCCGAATGCTTCGGCCAGCGCCGCCCTGATCGCCGCGTGCATCGCCTGCGCGTCGGCGGGGGTAGCGGTATCGCCCGTGCCGATCGCCCACACCGGCTCGTAGGCGATGACGGTATTCGCGACCTGCTCGGGCGTCAGCCCGTCCAGGCCGGCGCGCAACTGGCCCACCGTGATAGACTCGGCCTGGCCGCCGTCGCGCTGGGGCTTGGTTTCGCCGATACACAGCACTGGCGTCAGCCCGGCGGCGACAGCTGCCTGCGTTTTCTTGTTGATCAGCGCGTCGTCCTCGCCGAACACCTGCCGGCGCTCACTATGGCCCAACAGCACGTATGAGCACCCGATATCCCGCAGCATCAGCGGCGAAACCTCGCCGGTAAACGCCCCCTGCTCGGCATAGTACATATTCTGGCCGCCGAGCGCGATCGGCCCTTCGGCCAGCAGCGGCGCCAGCGGGTAGAGCGAGGTGAACGGCGGGCAGATCAGCACGGCGCGGTCGTCCGAGTAGCCCCGCTCGACCCCCGCCAGCAGGGCTTCCACCAGCTCGACGGCTTCGGAAACCGTTTTATACATTTTCCAGTTTCCGGCGATCAGCGGCGTGCGCATAGCAACTCCTTGTTAAGCTCCTATTATAGCGCTACGCTTCAATGAGCAATGAATAAAGCCTACAACAATTGCTCATTGTTCATTGCTCATTGAAGCGTAGCGCTATGTGGTATCATCTCGCCACCAGCCGAAAGGAACTCGTTGACCGCCGCAGTCGATCAGCTTGCCGTAACGCTCGGCGTCAGCGCTACCAGGCTCAGCCAGTGGCTCAGCGCAACACTCGAGCGCCTGCCGTACGCGCACTACTATGTGTTCCGCGCGCGCGAAGAATCACCGTCCCCGGCACGTTCCGGCCGCCGTTCACGTATGATAGCCGCGTTTCCGACGCCTGACGACGCGCTGGCGTTCGCGCAGCGCAACGGATACGGCTCGCGGCTGCGCGTGCGCTCGCTGCCGGCGTCCGAGCTGCTGGTGCGCATGCTGGCCGATCCGTCGATCGGCGGGCTGCTGTTTTTGCCGCAAGCAGTTGAGGAAGCGCCGTCGCGCTGGGGGCCGGGCCTGCGCCTGCGCCGCGCTGAGATCGTCGAGCTGCTGCGCGCGGGCGCCGCGGAGGGAGACATGACGATAAGCGCCGAGCTTTCGGCACGCGGCTACGACGCGCTGCGTTTCGGCGTCGATTTTGCCGAACGTGCCCGTTTCAGGGTCGCGCTTGCCGTGGCTGTCGAAACCGTGGTAGCCGATTATGTTGCGCCGGAAGGCAGCCTGGATCGCGAGCCGCGTTCGATCTTCGCAACCGGCGCCGTGGAAGCCTGGCTGCGTGAAAATGGATTCCCGCACGCCCATCAGCGCCGCTGGGTCGACGTCTCCGGCGATCCACGCTACGCCGGCGCCACGGAGCTGTTCGAGATCGACGCCGGTACAACGCATAGCTTGCTGATACAGTTGTTTATCCATCTTGGGGAGGATGGACGACAGTTCATCAAGCGGGTCAATGTGACAGCATAGCGCTACGCGCCAATGAACAATGGGCAATCAACAAAGAGGACGGAGTTTCGAACGTATTTGGATCACAGACGGCACATGCTGTCAGGCGTTTTTTGGCCCTAAGCGCTAGGCATTTGGCATCGCCCGTGCTATGATCGCAGCACGTCACCGTCTGATACAGCGCGGTATCGAACAAGGAGGGCGTCGTGAGCTGGCTGTTTGCCACGGTTACCGGATTTATCGTCGGGTGGATCGTCGTCGTGATCGCCCAGCGCTACTTTAGGGTCGACCCCCCAGCCCTGTTATAGATCGATGAACAACGAGCAAAGCCTGCAGACAATTGCTCACTGTTCATTGAATAGATACCAGGCCGCGCTCAAGCGCTACTCGCACAGCCTCGGTGCGGTTGCCCGCGCCAAGTTTCGCCAGAATCGCCGAAACATGAAACTTCACGGTGCGCTCGCTGATCACCAGCCGGCCGGCGATCTCCTTATTTTGCAGGCCGCGCGCCATCAATTGCAGCACCTCGCGCTCGCGGTCGGTCAGCGGCTCCTCGTCGCTCACGCCGCTTGCCACGCGCTCCATCAGCCGCGCGGCCAGCGCCGGCTGCAACGTGGTGCCCCCACCGGCTACGACTCGGATCGCGCCGAACAGCTCTTCACGCGGAGCGCCCTTGAGCAGATAGCCCCGCGCGCCGGCCTGCACCGCCCCGATAATGCGCTCGTCGGTGTCGAAGGCTGTAAAGATCAGCGCCTTGACGCCGGGATCGACCGCGCGCAGCCGGCGTAACGCCTGTACGCCGTCCATGTTTGGCATTTCCAGATCCAGGAGTACAACATCCGGGTGCAGGTCTCCGACCAGCTGCACCGTTTCGGCGCCGTCGCCGGCCTGCCCGACGACGTCGAAATCCGGCTGCGTTTCAAGCACCGATGCCAGTCCCTCCCTGACGATCGGATGGTCGTCGGCGAGCACGATGCGAATGGGCATTTCGCCTCCGGCGAAGAGCAATGAACTATGAACAATGAACCAAGCCTGTAGGAAGGTGTTCATTGCTCATTGTTCATTGTTCATTGACGCATTGCGCCTAGCTCATTGGTTACAATAATCTCTCGTATGATACCCCGTCCGGCGGCGTTGCTGTTAATCGCGCGCCGCGCCGCTACCTCCGACATCGGATAATTGCCGTACAGCTCGGCCACCAGCGGATTGGACGAATTACTGAGTAGTGTGTAGCAGCCACGCTCGGCCAGCGCGGCGAACACAGCAGCGAGGCGACGATGTTGGGTCGGGCCGAACGCATCGCGCGTATAAGAGGTAAATGACGATGTGGCGCTGAGCGGCAGGTAGGGCGGATCGAAGTACACCAGGTCGCCGGGCTCGACACGCTGCAGCACACTTTCGAAATCGGTTCCCAGCAGCTCGACGCCCTGCAGCGCGCCGCTGGCTGCGCGCAGGTTCGGCTCGTCGCAGATGGTGGGATGCTCGTAGCGGCCGAAGGGTACGTTAAAATGCCCGCTGCGGTTGACGCGATGCAGGCCGTTGAAGCAAGTCTTGTTCAAGTAGATCATGCGCGCCGCGCGCTCGAGCGCCGGGCGTTGTGCCCAGTCGGGGCGGCGGTCCCAGCTGCGAACGTCATAGAAGTAGTCGCGGTCGCCGGCATATATAGCGTGGCCGCGCAGCGCGTCGATCAGCGGCTCGACGTCGTCGCGCACGGCGCGATACACGCCGATCAGCTCGGCGTTCGAGTCGCTCAGCACTGCGCCTCGATCCAGGCGCCCCTGTGCGTGGAGCGCGAAAAACAGGGCTGCCGACCCGATAAACGGCTCGTGATAGCGCTCGAAGCGTCGCGGAGCATGGCGCAGTAAATCGGGCAGCAGCTGTGTTTTGCCGCCCGCCCATTTGATAAACGGGCGCGCCATGAACGGAAGCTTAAGATTGTGGGCTCGGTGCTCCAAGAATCGGATTTTAGCATCCGAGCGACGACGTATCATTACGGCATGAATACAAACGAAACGATGAAGGCCCTACGACATCGTCACCTCGATCCTTGTGCCGCGTCCGGACGCGCTGACTACCTTCAGCGTGCCGCCCAACAGGCGCGCGCGCTCGCGCATGCCGGCGATGCCGAAGCGGCCGTCGCCGTGAGCTATGGCCTGCGGATCGAAGCCGCGTCCGTCGTCGCGGATCACGAGGCGCAGTGCGCCGTCGCGCCGCGTCAGGCGCAGCTCGACCTGCCTGGCGCGGGCATGCTGGCGTATATTGGCCAGCGCCTCCTGGGCGATGCGGAACAGACCGTTTTCCACCGCCGGCGGCAGCGTGCCGATGCGGGTATCCAGCTTAATCGCAACCGGAACGCCGCTCGCTAGCGTCCACTGCTCGGCCAATGCGCGCAGCGCCTCGGGCAAGGTACGTCCTTCCAGCGGCGCGGCGCGCAGATCGAGCACCGAGCGGCGCGCTTCCTCCAGATTGGTGCGTGCCAGGTCAAGCGCCTGGGCTATTTTGGCCTGCGCCTTGGTCTGGTCGATCGATTGCAGCGCCTGCGCCGCTTCGAGATTGAGCGCGATCGCCGTCAGGCCCTGCGCTAGCGTATCGTGGATCTCGCGCGCGATGCGGTTGCGTTCCTCGGCGGTGGCCAGGCTGACGGCCTGCTGCCCGAGCCGGGCACGCTCGATCGCGGTGCCCAATTGAGCGCCTACCGCCGACAGCAGCAGCAGCGCGTCGGGTGTGAACGTGTCCCAGCCGGGACTGGCCACGTTAAGGATGCCGAGCATACGCTCCTGCGAGCGCAGCGGCGCGCTGGCATGAAACTCGAGCCCGCGCCGGTCGCCCTCGCCCTCGGCCAGCCGCGAGCACTGCACGATATTGATCGCCTGGTGCAGCTCGCCGGAGCGAAACAATGAGTGACAGTTGCATCCGCCCAGCCAGGGCGGCCCAGGGTGATCCAGCGCCGGCGGCAGCTCGTGGTGGGCTGCCAGATATAGCTTGCCGGTTTCGTCGATCAAAAAGATCCAGCCGGTCTGCAAGCCCATCAGCTCGACCACCGAGGCCAGCGTGTCGTCCAGCGCGGCCTGGATGTCCGAGGTGCGGTTCAGCGTTTCGGCGATATGGTTGAGCACAAACAGCTCGCGGTTGCGCTGCAGCAGCGCGTCCGGTCCCTGGGTTGCCATAGGGGGGATTATACCGGGTGATGAATGGTGAGTGATGAACGACCCTCACCCCTGGCCCCACTCCCGTGCGTCAGCATGGGAGTGGGGCCAGGGGTGAGGGCCGAGTGCGCGAAACTCGAAGCGGTAGTGCTACAATCGTCAGGCAATCGCGTGGCAGCAATACGGAGCGAAAGGAACTCGACCATGAAGCGGCGGTCCGTGCTGGTTTTGCTTGTGTGTATGCTGGCCGTGTGTGCCTCGCCGGCGCTCGCCGAAGTGATCGCGATCAACCCGCGAGCGATGCCCGAGGTGGTGCTGCCCGAAGACGACGCCGCGAAGCTTAAGGCGCTGCAGCTTTCGGCGTCGCCCGTGTTGTATAGCGACGTAAGCCCCGACGATACGACCGTGGTGGTGATTTCGTTGCTGCCGACCAAGCTCGACTTTGCGCTTGTGAATGTCAACGACGGCTCCAAAGTGGCGATCGACCTGGCGATCCAGGATTATGGCCCGCTGACCGAGATGCGCTGGCGCGACAACAACACGGTTACGTACCTGTCGGCTACTCCCAGCCTTGGCCCGCTGCTGGTAACAATCGACAAGAACAGCGGTGCTCTCGCTACTACCTCGGTGCGGGTTCCCGGCTTTCCGCTGACGATGTCGTCCAACGGTGGGCGGCTGCTGCTGGCATACGAAGAAGAGATCGAGTCCGAGGCGGCTGCCGAAAACGCGATCACGGATACGCCGTTCGATATTCAGCTGCCGCGCGGGCGCTACCGGCAGCCCGGCCTGCGCACATATGCATACGAGAACCCCGCGGCGCAGGTGTGGGCCAATGCGCTGGCCGGCGACCGCGACACGCTGCAGGCGGCGACCACGCAGATTGTGCTGGCCAGCTTCGATCTCACCAGCGGCGAGCTGGTGCCGTTGGTCACCCTGCCCGAGCTCAGCATCCCGATCGCCTGGGGCTGGACGGGCGACGGCAGCACGTTGGCGCTGGTACGCACCACGGTCGACCAGCTCGAACAGCCGGAGCGCGGGCCAGGCGGCCGGCCGGGCGAGCGCCTGGCGAGTCTGCTGGTGCAGGATACGCTCGGCGCACTGGCGCCGGCCGATAATCCACTACTGCAGGGCAACGTCGTAGATATCTTTGAGATCGACGCCGGCAACATGCGCATCGATGCCCTGCGGGCCGTCGAGCACGGCGGCGGCGGCACGTTCTGGAACGTCGAATGGAGCAGCGACGGCAACACCTTATTGGCTCAGGTGGGTCGACCGTCACAGCTGTCCGGTCGCGAGCATCCGGTGTTTTTTATGCCCCAGAGCACGTTTATACAGTTCTATAGCCGCGATGGGCAGCTGCTCAACACGCTCGAGCGACCCGAGGCCGACGCGCCATACGCCACGGTCGCCCGCTGGGCCTCGCCCGACGAAGTGATCATCAGCACAGTCACCGGCCTGAGCGGGCGAATGTATTATTACAACCGTGTTTCGGGCGAGTTCCGGCCGATCCCGATCCCGGATGGGTCGTACCTTGAATTCACTCCTACCAACCTGTCGCGGCAGGTCGTATTCATGATGATGTCGTGGCAGCAGCCGCTGGAGGTCTTCAGGGTCGATTGGGACGGCCAGGCGCTGGCGGGTCTGACCTGGTGGAACGAGGAGCTGAAAGCGCTCAACCGCGTGCGCGCCGACTATGTCAGCTTCACGCTCGCCAGTGGCGAGGAGCGCGCGGGATTTCTGATTCAGCCGGCCGATGCGCCGTTCCCACCGCAAAATGCCAGGATCGTGGTGTGGCAGGAAGGCGGCCCGACGTCGCCGATGTCGCAGTATTTCGGTAACTTTGTCGAGGCGCCGCATAATCTGCTGCCCAACTTCGGCATGGCCGTGCTGCACGTGCCGCTGCCCGGCCGGCTGGGCTACGGCGCGCAGTTCCTCAACGGGTTGGTGGACGGCAGGAACTTCGGCCAGATCGATATCGACCAGGGCGCCGAGATCGTGGGCCAGATGATCGCCCGCGGCTGGACGTCGCCGGGTAAGGTCGGCGTGACCGGATGCTCGTACGGCGGCTACTTCGCCAGCCAGAGTATCACGCGCCATCCCGAGCTGTACGCGGCCGCCAATTCGCAATGCACGCTGCTCGACCTGTTCAGCGAGTTCCAGTACGGGTTCACCAGCCTCATTTCGTATCTGGAAGGGCGCACGCCCTACAGCGACCCGAACGAGATCGCGCTCGACTCGCCGATCAACCGTGCCGCCAACGTGCGCACGCCGCTGCTGCTGTTCCACGGTACTGCCGACTTCCTGCCGGTGGGAATCGCCAGGAATTTCCACGACCAGGTGGAGATGAACGGCGTGCCGGTAGATCTGTTTACCTTTGCGCGCGAAGGCCACGGGCTGGCCGAGCCCAACAGCCAGTTCGTCGCAGGGCAGCAGCAGCTCCTGTGGTTTAGGGAATATCTGGAAGAATAAGTCGAAGGTCGAAGGTCGAAGGTCACGCAACGATTCTGGACAAACCGAACATCAAAGCATCGCGATCAACCGTAGAGCCCAAGGACCTTTGACTTTCGACTTTCGACTTTCGATCCACGGCAGTGGTACACTGCTCCTTGATGTCTACACAACGAATCGCGATGCTTTCGGTGCACTCGAGCCCGCTGGCAGCTCTGGGCAGCCGCGAAGCGGGTGGTATGAACGTATATGTGCGCGAGCTGGCGCGCGAGCTGGGTCGCCGCGGCGTCGCGGTTGATGTTTTTACCAGAGCGCAGCGCCGTGCCGAACCGATGATCGTGGAGCTGGGGCCAAATGCGCGGGTGGTTACTGTGCGCACCGGCCCCGCCGCGCCCTACGACAAGAACTGGGTGTTGCACTACCTGCCCGAGTTCGTCGGCCGCGTGCGCTGCTTTGCCGAAGGCCACGACCTCCACTATGACATACTGCACAGCCACTACTGGCTCTCGGGCGCGGCGGCCCTTGCGCTGCGCGATATGTGGCACACGCCGGTTGTGCATATGTTCCACACGCTCGGAAGGATGAAAAACGCCGTGGCGCGCGCCGGTGCATGGCGCGAAAGCGATGCGCGGCTGGAGGTCGAGGCGCGCGTGCTGCGTGAAGCCGACGCCGTCGTGGCGGCCACGCCGCTCGACCGGCTGCAGATGCTGGCCTATCCCGGCGCGCGCGACGACCGTATAACGATCATTCCGCCCGGCGTCGACGTCGAGCGCTTCAAGCCTCGCTCGAAGTGCGCCGCTCGCGAGCTGCTCGGTCTGCCGTCCGGCACAACGCCGATCGTGCTGTTTGCCGGCCGCATCGAGCCGCTCAAAGGGCTGGACACGCTGCTGCGGGCGTTTGCGCTGCTGGATGATCCGTCGGCGCTGCTGGTGGTTGTCGGCGGCGATCAGCATGCCCGTGAAGACCAGTGGAGCGGCGAGGAGCGCCGCCTGCACGCCTTAGCCGATCAGCTCGGCCTGGGCGGGCGCGTGCGCTGGTTCGGGTCGCGTCCGCAGGGCTCGCTGCCGGCGCTGTTCGCGGCAGCCGACGTGGTAGCCGTGCCGTCGCATTACAAATCGTTCGGGCTGGTAGCGCTGGAAGCGCAGGCATGCGGCACGCCGGTGGTCGCCTCCGACGTCGGCGGGCTGCGCTATATCGTCGAAGACGGCGAAACCGGCTATCTGGTGCCGTGGGACGATGCGGCGGCCTTTGCCGAGCGCATCGGCAGGTTGCTCGGAGATGCTCCATTGCGCTCGGCACAGGGCGCGCGGGCGGTGGTACGGGCGCGCTCATTCGCCTGGCCGCGCATAGCAGACCGCGTCGAGGTGCTGTATCACGGCCTGCTGCATGTTCCGCCGACACGCTCGATCCCCCCGCTACAGGTGGCGCGCTGCGCGGTGCCTAACAGCATTTCTCGCGAAGGTTGAGCGAACCGTATTCACCACAAAGGCACAAAGGACACGAAGATCCTAAGGATTCTTCGTGTCCTTTGTGCCTTTGTGGTGCAACTTCTCCGGCCCGGTAGCTGTCGCTCGGGCTGACGCGGGAGCAGCGCAATTCTTGCCTGGATGATATCGGATCAGCGCCCCGTCGAAGCAGAATATGCTTCGCTTCGATGCTCGACTTCCTCTGCCTGGTAGTCGAACAAGACGCGCCACTCTCCGCCGGTGGCGCTGCTTCGATTTTCGATATAGTCATATCCGCGCAGCAGTGTTCCGTGCTCGTTATATTCGTACACGAAATAGCGTGCAGCAGGGAACCGGCAGCGTGCCGCCATCGCAACCACCTCGGCATCTGCGAACGTCGCATACCGGATCATGGTGCTGGGCGAGCGGTTGTTGAAAGCTATATCGAGTTCAAACATAGCTCCTCGCTGGTACAATGCAAATACCCGAGCGCATACGGATGTGGCGGTGTACCACGCTCGTGTCGACGCCGGACTTTGTTTTGAGTTACAGGGGTACCGTAACGATCGGCGACCGGCGTGCGTTCTTAAGCCGACTGCCGCTTCATGGTGCTGCTAGCGTACACCCAACCGCGCGCATTGTCTGACCCAAAATCGTGTCAATTCGGAGCCAGGATGGATCGTTCCACAATGTTCGTGGACGTACTTGAGCAGTTTGTCAGGCGGTCGCAGCGCAACCCGAAGCAACTTGCTAATCTGACGTCTTTACCAATCGAAACAATTAAAAACTGGCTCGAAGGACGAGTACGCCGCCCACGCGACTGGCGCGACATCGTCAGGCTGGCGCGTGCGCTCCACCTAACCGAAGCCGAAACGACCAGCTTGCTGTGTGCCGCCGGCCACCCGGCTGTGTGCGAGCTTATGCAGCAGGCGGAGAATGAGCGCGACCGGCAGTTGGTGGCGGATTGGA
Organism: uncultured bacterium; assembly: GCA_963827625.1. Lineage (GTDB taxonomy): Bacteria > Chloroflexota > Chloroflexia > Chloroflexales > Kallotenuaceae > CAWHBS01. The sequence continues at coordinate 610,554 of CAWHBS010000001.1, forward strand.
TGTCCACGGCACCGGCTACCCCCGGCATCGCAGCCTCGAACGGCGCAGGTATCGTACCGCTCGACCGACTTCCGCAGCCCGCTCCACTGCCGGTCGGATCGCGGATGCCGCTGCGCCGCAACGCGCTATTCGTCGGTCGTGGTGATACGCTGCTTGGCCTGGCGCGAACACTCGGGAGTGCTGAAGCTGCCGGTAACGTCACGGCGCTCACCGGACTGGGCGGGGTCGGCAAAACCCAGCTCGCCGTGGAGTTTGTGCATCGCTATGGCCGCTTTTTCTCCGGCGGCGTGTTCTGGCTCAGCTTCGCGGACCCACTCGCGCTGCCCGGTGAGGTCGCCGCCTGCGGCGAGGCGGAGTACCAGGTGCTGCGGCCAGACTTCGCTAAGCTCCCGCTGGCGGAGAAGGTTTCGCTCGCGCGCGCGTCGTGGCAGGATCCCGCTCCGCGGCTGCTGGTTTTCGACAATTGCGAAGATGCAGCCTTGCTCGCAGAGTGGCTACCGGCGAGTGGCGGAAGCCGGGTGCTCGTCACGAGCCGGCGCAGGGATTGGCCGTCGGCGCTTGGCATCCATGCGCACAACGTTAACGAGTTTACGCGCGATGAAAGTCTGGCGCTGCTGACCCGGCACCTTCCTGATCTGCGGCCGGACGATGCCAGCCTCGACGCACTTGCCGCCGAGCTCGGCGATCTACCGCTCGCCCTGCATGTCGCCGCCAGCTATCTGGCCCGCTACCGCCCTGCCGTCAGCCCGGACGCCTATGTCGACGACCTGCGCCGGGTGCCGCTGCTGGAACACCCATCCTTCGCCGCGAGCGATGAGTCGCTGCCGGCGCCCGCGCCTCGCGTCGCGCGCTCGTTCGAGCTCAGCTACCAGCGCCTCGACCACCGCTCGCCCGTCGACGCGCTCGCCCAGGCGCTGCTTGCGCGCGCGGCGTGCCTGGCGCCGGGCCGGCCTATTCCACGCGAGTTACTCGCCGCGAGCTCGGACGGGCAGGACGACGACGCGGCACTCGGCTTGCGCATCGTCGAAGCGCTAAATCGCCTCGGCGATCTTGGCCTGATCAGCGTCGACCCCGGCGGCGCCGCGCGTGTGCATCGCCTGATCGTCAGCTTTGTGCGCCGGTACATCGCGGACCCGGACACGCTGGCGGAAACGGGTGACGTCATGCTGCGGCTGGCGAACCGGTTGAACGCGGCCGGGAATATTCAGGCTATGCTCGGCATGCAGCCGCACCTGCATCATCTGGCCGAGGTCGCCGGGGCGCAGGCACTACCGTCGTACGCCGGTCTCGCCGAGTCGCTCGGCTATCACCTTTGGATGATCGGCAAGTACCGCGACGCCGAGCTGTATGTTCAACACGCGCTCGCAGCTCGCGTCCGGCAGGGCCTCCCCGACACGATAGAGATGGGCGAAACCTATAGCCTGCTCGGGCTGATCTATCAACTGCCGAGCCGGTTCGGCGAGGCGCGCGTGATGTTTGAGCGGGCGATCGCGATCTGGGAGCGCGAGGCCGGTCCGGACGACGAGCGTACCATCGACGACGTCCACAACCTCGGCTATTTATCGATGTTGCAGGCCCGCTATGACGAGGCCGAGGCGCTGATGCGCCGGGCACTCGAGGTGCGGCGGCAGATCTATGGGCTGCGGCACCGCCAGATCGTGCGCAGCCTGATCGGTCTTGGCTATCTGTATCTTTTGTGTGGTCGTCCTCGAGCCGCGTGGCGCTACCTCGTCCTGGCGTACCGTATCGCCGGGGTGACGTTGCCCGCGAAGCACCGGGTCATCGCGCTGACGCTCACCTTTCTGGCGCAAGCCCGGCTCGCGCTCGGCGACTACGACGCCGCTGAGGATTACCTGAACCGCGCGGCCGAGATGTGGGAGGCGCTGTGCGGTGCGCAGAACTTCGGCCTGGCCGAGACGCTGTACGTGCGCGGGCAGCTGCTGCACCGGCGCGGCGACATGGCCGGAGCGCTCACCATGCTGGAGCAAGCGCTTGATATGACTCGCCGGACACTGGGCGAGCGAACGCGCGATATGTCGTTTGTGCAAACGGCGTTGGGCTGCGTGCTGCGCGACCTCGGGCGCCTGAACGACGCACGATCGCAGCTCGAGCAGGCCATCGCCCTGACGACGGAGATCCTGGGCCCGGAGCATCCCGACACGGCGACCGCGCAGGATGAGCTGGGGCTGGTGCTCCTGGCCTGCGGCGATGCGCCGGCGGCGCGAGCACTGATCGAGCACGCGTTCGCTATTCGCGAGCGAGCGCTTCAACCGGACCACCCCGCGCTGGCGGCGAGCCGGCGGCATCTCGAGCTGCTCGACGCCACGGCGTAGTAGTGTGCGCCACAGGTTGAGTTCGACCGGAAATCACCACAAAGGGCATAAAGGACACAAAGATTCTTTGGATTTTTGTGTCCTTTGTGCCCTTTGTGGTGATTCCGTTTGCGTCAACGTTTGCGAGAGACACTATCAGCCGGATATTCAGGCAGCTGCTGCCGCGTCGTCAGGACCGGCGCAAAGAGGTCGCCGCGCTTTTCGATGCGCTCGGGCATGCTCTGGAGTGTGAAGGCGCCCGCGGATAGCTTGCCGCGGCTGCCGGAGGCGACCTCGTCCCAGGCCAGTGGCGCCGAGACGGTTCCGCCGGGACGGGCCCTGGCGCTGTAGACCGCGGCCGTCGTGCGGCCCAGACTATTCTGGGCGTAGTCGATCATGATCCGTCCGTCGCGCTTTTCCTTCGCCGCTAGTTGCGTGAAGCGCCTGGGCCAGCGCTGTTGAAAGTCGTCGGCCAGCCGCTGCGCCCACGCCCGCACGGTTGCGAAGTCGTAGCCTTCCGCCAGCGGCACCGCCAGGTGCATACCCTTGCCGCCGGAGGTCTTCGGCCACGCCTGAAGCCCCGCCCGTTCGAGCGTAGCGCGAACGTCGAGCGCCGCGCGGCAGACCTGCCTAAAGGATACTCCCGGCCCCGGGTCGAGGTCGAAGAGCAGCATATCGGGCTGCTCGGGCGAGCTGATGCGCGACAGCCAGGTATGCAGCTCGATCGCCGCGCGATTGGCCAGCCAGGCCAGCGTCGCCTCGTCCGTCGCGATGATGCGCATATTGACGCGTTCCTCGCCGCCGCGGCCGACAAAGCGATGTGCCCAGGTCGGGATCCAATCGGGTGTGCCGCGGGGAGCCGCCTGGAGAAAGATCGGCGCTTCGTCGATCCCGTCGAGGTACAGCTTGAGCGTAAGCGGCCGATCGCGCAGGTGCGGCAAGATGGTTGGGGCCACCGCGCGGTAATACGCGATCAGGTCGCCCTTGGTTAAGCCGTCGTCAGGCCACAGCACCTTGCGCTCGTTGCTAAGACGCAGCTGCCGGCCGGCAATCACCACCTCACGGCTGGTAGTTGATCCTGGCATGCATGCCCCCTATTTGCGCGCGAACGGCAAAAAGACGGCGCCGGGTGCCTTGAGCGTCGCGGCGAACGAAATGTTGCGCAGCTCGTTGACGCGCGGCGCGCTGCTGTTGTCGAAGCGCACGCCGAAGCGGCCGCCGGAAACCGAGCCGTTCTGGTTATCGCTCGTGTCTTTGGCCGGTGCGCTCGCGCCGCCGCCGCGCACCGGCAGCCAGACCGAGCCGTTATGATACAGCAGCCGGAAATCGGCGGCGCTCTCGGTTGCGCTGTCCACGGTGGATGGATAGTAGAAGCTTGCCTCCAGCACATCGCCGCTGTCGGCGCCCGCGAGGTCGAGCCTGATGGTTCGACCGCTCACATTCGTGAGCTGTGCCGCGGAAACGCCGGCCTCGAGGCTGACGAACGAGAGTGTCGCCGCGCCGCTGCCCGCCGTGTTGTTGGTAAGCAGCGCCGCGAGCCCGGCCTCGCCGGCGAAGCGTGGCAGCGCGCTCATCGGCACCGATGAGCCTTCGGGCGCCATGACGCTGCCCTGGGTGCGCTCATAAGCGCCCACATCACAATCGTCGCCCTGCGGCCGCGGGTTGCCGCGCTGGTCGACGGCCGGGCAATCGAAGAAGGTGGCGCTGGTGACGGCCGTGTCTTCGTCGACGGCCGGGCTGCCGATGTTCAGCGCGTGTGTTCGCGTCGGGCCGCCGTTGTCCGCCAGCGGCTGCAGCTGTGGGTCGAGCGGCGCGGTCGGTGAGCCTACCTGGTCGAAGCGCGTATCGCCCCAGATCGTATCGCGCAGCACGCAATTGCTGGTCAGGATGCCCACCAGGTTGTCGCGGTGCGACGTGAAACGGAAGGCCGTCGGGCTGTAACAGTCCGGGCTGAACTCGGTCTGGAAGCGTGTCCGGTTATCGGTGTTGCCGGCCAGGATCGTGTTGGCCATCGACACGCGCGCCTCGCCTTCGTTGAACACACCACCGCCGAAGGGCGTCGGCTCGGAGCCGAAGCCGCCCGGCTCGTTGGCGCGGTTGGCGGTGATCGTGCTCGAGCTGATGTTGACGATGCCGTCGGCGACATTGCGCACGCCGCCGCCCGCGCCGATCGCGCGATTGGCCGAAATAGTAGTGTTGGTGAGTTCGACCCTGCCGTTATTGGTGTTTGATATGCCGCCGCCTCGCGTTGCGAAGTTGCCGCTGATCAGACTGCGCTCAATGCTCAAAACGCCGGAGTTGAAGATCCCGCCGCCCTGTGAGGTCTGCCCGCCGCCGCCTACCGGCAGGCTGTTGCCGTCGACTTCGACTTCGATCAGGTCAAGGTTGCCCCAGTTCTGGATCCCGCCGCCGAACTGGGAAGAAACGTTGTTACGCACAGCCGCATCGCGCAGCGACACACTCGCTCCCGCGTTCACGTCAAGCCCGGCGGTCGGGCCACCCATCTGCCGCGTTTTGCCGTTCGCGATCGTAAGCCCCGAGATATTGACGATCGGACCGGACCCCGCGCCGGTGCGCCAGTACAGGCAAGCCGGGTTGTCGAGGAAAATATCGCCGCCCTGCACAAAGACATCCTTAAACGCGCCGGTCTGGCCGTTGTAGCGCAGGATATTCTTGCCGCCGCGATTGATCACATACAGGTTGCCGTCCGGACCGAAGACAAGATCGGAAGGCCTGTCGAGGCCGCCGCTGCCGGCGGTTACAAAAACGCTCTGCAGCGCGCCGCTGGCGGCATTGAACTTCAGCACGCTATCGCTGTCTTCGTTGGCGACATACAGCGAATTGTTGTGAAACACCAATCCGCGCGGCCGGCTGAGCCCGGCGGGGAACTGATCGATAAACACCTCGTCAAACGAACCGTTCGCGCCGTCGTAGCGCAACACCTGATTCGAGCCGGTGCTGGTCACGTACAGGTCGTCTTCGTAAAATGCCAGACCGCTCGGCTGCGCGAGGCCGCCGGAGCCGGATGCGACATAATTAGAGCGTGCTCCGCTGATGCGATCGACGCGCAAGACACGGTTGCCGGGAAAATAATCGGCAACATAAAAATCGGAGTTCGGCGCTTCGGGAATAGCGCCGAAAATTCCGGTGCTCGGCGCGAAGCCCGCGGGGGTGATGTCGTCGGGATCAACAAACAGCCCCTCGGGCGCGCCGGTGCTGGAAAAGCGATGCACGCCGCTGCTGAAGGCGGTGACGAACACATCGTTCCCGGGGCCGACGGCAATGCCGCCCGGCACATCCATACCGCCGGCGCCGGCGCCGAGAAAATCGACGTTGCGCTCGCCGTTGGGATCATAGCTGGCGATCGAGTTGTTGCCCGAATCGCACACCAGCAGCTCCACGGTACGCACCTGTAGCACCTCAACCGCGTTGTTGCCGTTCAGCAGGGTGAGATTCTTGCCCGCGCCGGTGAGGAACAGACTGTCGCGAACGACTAACTGGTTGCTCAGGGTGTAGGTGTTGGCGGGCACTTGCACCGTGTCCATCCCGGCTCGCGCGTTGCTTTCCTCGATCGCCGCGCGCAGCGAGCACCTGGCGCTGCTGTCGGCGCACACGCCGTTACCGGGGTTGGCATCGGCGCTGTCGATGTTGGTATTGACGGCAAAGGTCGCCGCGAGCACCGGTCGCGCCCGCGGCAGCACACACAACAGCAGCGCGACGAGTACGACGAAGCCCACGCGGCGCGCCCAGGGTACCCGCCTGTCCGGCCAGATATATCGATTTACGCCGAATGCCCCCTTGGCGAGATCCACAAGAGGAGTGCACCGATCAGACGAGGCGCGGCTCGTCAGTCGCGAACGTCGATTGGTTGTCTCTACCGGCAAAATGCGGTGAGCAACGTTATATCATGCGCCCGCCAATGCCGGCCACGAATGGGACACGAATATACGAATACGTGGTGTCATTCGTGGCCGGCCAGGTTCGCCGTTACTGCGAATCCGCAAACGACAAGTCCTGTTCAGCCAGGGCATCACGTAACATACCTATTGCTTTCGGCCCCATGCCGTGCAGCTTCATAAGCTCGGCTTCGCTCACCGCTGCAAGCTGCTCGAGGCGCGTGTATCCGGCCCCCGCGAGTGCCCGCTGGGCCGGCTTGCTCAGTCTGGCCGGAAACTCGCTCGCCGGCTGATCGCTGTTCATTGGTATTGCCTCCTGTGCTGGTTTACGGCTGAACGGAACGCTGCTTCGAGTATGAAGGAACAGTTAAGTTTCGATGCGACCTCGATCGTCTGGGCGATTGGCACTATAATCGGAGTATGGATCTACGTGTAACGACACATGGCGCGTCGATCGTGCTCGAAGGCGACCCGGCTGCCCGCCTGCTGCATGCCCCGGAGCAGGTAGTCGATCTGATCGGCGCCTGCTTCGAGCACGGTGCGTCGTTAGTCCTGCTGTACGCGGAAAATCTCACCGAGCGTTTCTTCGACTTGAGCACGGGCGAAGCCGGCGCGATACTACAAAAGCTCAGAACCTATCGCATCAGGCTGGCGGTGGTCGCCCCGGATGGTACGCCGCAGAGCGCGATGTTTCGTGAATTGGCGCGCGAAGAGCGGCACGGCGACGACTTTCGCATGTTCGACGATCGCGCCGCGGCCGAAGCCTGGTTGCTTCGGGTGGGCTAGCTATCGCACGCCGCGACAATCCACCACAAAGGCACGAAGGACACAAAGAATCCAAAGTATCTTCGTGTCCTTCGTGCCTTTGTGGTGCAACATCTCCGCCGGCTCAGCTGAGCGTTTCGCGCCGCTCGATCCGGCTCTCGTCCAACACAAGACCCAGGCCCGGCAGCTCCGGCAGCGCGATCGCGCCGCGTTCGGGCCGGTAGATCGGATGATGAAAGTATTGCTTGGACTCCTGGAACTGCACCAGATACTCAACCATCGGCACGGTCGCCGGAGATGACGCGGCGGCAAGATGCAGCGCCGGCAGCAGCGAGTGGCCATGCGGATACAGCGGCACTTCGAATGCCGAGGCCAGGCTGCCGATCTTGAACAGCTCGCTGATGCCGCCGGTCCAATCCGGATCGGCCTGCAGCACGTCGACAGCCTCGGCAACCAGGAGCTCCTTGATTTGCCAGCGCGTATAGACGTGCTCCCCAGTGGCTACCGGCACGCCCGCGCTGCGCACCCGTCGTAGCCCGCCGACACGCTCAGGCGGGATCGGCTCCTCCAGCCACCGCGGGCGCATGGGTGCGAGCAGGCCCGCCATTTCGCGGGCATAGCTCACATCCCACCCCATAAAGGCGTCGAACATCAGCGGATAATGTGGGCCAAGCGCCTCGCGTAGTGCCAGCGCCAGCGCCAGGTTGGCCTCCTGTCCCGCCGCGCCGTCGCGCGGGCCGTACGCGAAGAACCATTTCTGGGCAGCGAAGCCGGCCTCCTGATACTGCAGCGCCGTCGCGGCCGCGGCATGGGGCTCAACCGAGAACCCGAGCATGCTGGCGTAGGCCGGCACGTTGTCGCGTGTCGGCCCGCCCAGAAGGCGGTAGACCGGCTGGCCCCACGCTTTGCCGCGCAGATCCCACAGCGCGCAGTCGATCACACTCATCGCCGTCATAAAAAAGCCCGAGCGTCCGTGACGGTTCAGCCGCAGCATCTGGTCGTGCAGCAGCTCGATTGCCAGCGCATCGCGCCCGATCAGAAACGGGCGCAGCAGGGTGCGGATCACGAACGCCTGCTGCTCGTCGATCGGCCCGAAGTTGCCGCTCACGCCGTCATCGGCCACAACCTCGACATAGATCGCCTCGATCGACCCCGCGGGCTCGTTCAGCGACGGCGGGCTTTGGGCCGGCTGCGGTGGATAAAGCGCCAGCTGATTGATCTGCCGGTTGCCCTGTGGAAAGCGTGGGCCGGCATACCTGCCTTCGACCCGGAAGAGCGCAACGTCGGCGATGCGCATCGGCAGACCCTCCCAGTGCGGTTAAAAAATTACGTTTGCAGCGTCGCTGCGGCACTGCATATACTAGCACTCGTTCTGTCGTTAGCAATGGAAGCACTATGCGCCTCGGAATCGTCACCGATATCCATCTCAATCCCGCCGGCACGCAGGCGCTGGCCTGGCACAATCCTTACCATCTGGCGGATGCCGCGCAGCGCTTCGAGCAGGCGCTGCGGCAATTTGTCGCGGCCAGGGTCGACGCGGTAGCCGTATTGGGCGATCTGGCGCATTTCGGCGATGCGCCCTCGCTGCGGGCGGGGGTGGAGCTGATGGCCGCCTGCGGCTTGCCGGTATGGCTCGTGCCGGGCAACCACGACGTGGCGCAGCACCCGGACCGGCTGGACGCTGCGCTGGCCACGGTCGATGCTCCCAACGTCCACCTGGCCGGCGTGCGGGGCGAGCGTGTCGCCGGTGTCCGGCTGGCGGGCCTGCCCGCGCTGATCGGTTCCCCCGGCTGGAACGCACGCGCTGCTGACTACCCCGATACCACGCTGTGGGGCGACGATCCGGTTGTCTGGCTGACGCATTACCCGATGCTGTCGACCGAGGCACGGACGTTGCAGCACGGGTTGCTGTATGCCGGCGATCTCGAAAATCTGGGGGACGTTGCTGCGCCACTGCTGCAGCGAGCTGCGCCGACGGTGGTGCTGCATGGACACCTGCATGTGCGCGACGCCGTGACGGCCGGTGCGCTGCTGCAGCTGGGGTGTGCAGCGCTGATCGAGCCACCCTTCGAGGTAAGCATCCTTGAGCTTACTACCGGCACCGGACCCCCGATCATACGGAGAACCAGCACGGCGCTCGTTGCACCACCGGCCGTCAGGCTGCCCGTCCTCGTACCCGCGGACGGCAGCTGGGCCTGGACCGGCGGAGCGTGGGCCGCGACATAAGATGATGCTATATCCCGGCCTGGTTTCGGTAACCTTCAGGCAGCTTTCGCCGCGTGCGATCGTCGAGCTGGCCGCCGCTGCCGGCCTCGAGGCGATCGAATGGGGCGGCGATGTACATGTGCCGCCCGGCGATCGCGAGGCCGCTCGCCGGGTCCGCCGGCTGACGGCAGAACATGGGCTGCGCGTGGCGGCCTACGGCTCATACTACCGCTTTCGGCCGGACCAAGCCTGGGAGCCGGTGCTCCAAACCGCCGTGGAGCTGGGCGCGCCACTGATTCGCGTCTGGGCCGGCGACCACCCATCGGCTGAGGCCGATGCTCGATACCGCGAACGGCTGGCGTCCGAGGGCCGGCGCGTGGCACGGTCCGCCGCGGCGCACGGGATCGCGGTTGCCTTCGAGTTCCACGCCAACACGCTTACCGATACACTCGAATTGGCGCTCGAGCTGCTCGCTGCCGCCGAGGGCGTGCGCACGCTGTGGCAGCCGCCGAACGAGCTGCCGGTCGAGCAGCAGCTCGGCACGCTTGGCCCGATACTGCCGTGGCTGGCAAATGTACACGCGTTTTCGTGGCGCGGCGCGGCGCGCGAGCGCTTGCCGCTGGCTGAGGGCGCATCGAGCTGTGGCAACCGGCCTTGCAGACCCTGGCGCGCACCGGCCGCGAGCACGGCGTGCTGCTGGAGTTCGTGGCCGGCGATAACACCGAGCAGCTGCTGCGCGATGCGGTGACACTGCTCACCTGGCTGAACGAGCTATACAGGGAGCAGCACGATGGATGAGCCATTCAGCTGTTTTTCGCAGTTCGCCACCGATGGCACTGTCCCGGACGGCATCGCGCGTCGCGCTATCCAAAGCGACGACCAAGGCAGCAAGACGGACTATTGAAAATGGAACACAATATGAAGCCTGTTCAAATCGGCGTGATCGGCTGCGGTGTGATCGGGCGGACGCATGTGCGCGTCGCCGCCGAATCTCCGCTACTGGAGCCGGTAGCGGTAGCCGACGTTCGCGAAGCCGTCGCCCAGGAGGTCGCCGCGCAGTGGAAGGTGCCGCGCGCGTATGCCGGCGTGGACGCGCTGCTGGCTGATGCCGAGGTCGAAGCCGTGGTGCTGGCGCTGCCGACCGCCGGCCGCGCCGAGCTGGCGCTGCGCGCGTTCGCGGCCGGCAAGCATGTACTGATCGAAAAGCCGGTTGGCCTGAACGCGGCCGAGGTCGAACAGCTAATCGCCGCTCGCGGCGACCTTGTCGCGGCCTGCTGCTCGTCGCGCATGCGCGGGCTGCCGTCGGCCGAGATTGCCACGGAATTTATCGCCGGCGGCGCGCTGGGCAGCCTGCGTGTGGTTCGCTGCCGCGCCCTCAAAGCAGCACCCGAGCCTCCCGGCAGCCCGCCGCCGCCCTGGCGCCTCAACCGCGCGCTCAACGGCGGCGGCATTTTGATGAACTGGGGTTGCTACGATCTGGATTACCTGCTCGGCATCACCGGCTGGTCGCTGCGGCCGCGCCTGGCGCTGGCGCAGACCTGGCAGGTGCCCCAAACGTTCGGCGCGTATGTCGCGTCCGGCTCGGACGCCGAAACGCACGTGGCGGCGCTGATTACCTGCGACGACGGTGTGGTATTGAGCTTCGAGCGCGGCGAGTTCGTCGCCGGCGCGACCGACGAAGCCTGGCAGGTGCTGGGCGATCGCGGCGCGCTGCGATTGCAGATGACGCCCGGCACGGCCAAAACCATGCTTCACGATGAAGCGACGCCGCGGGGTGTCGTTTCGCATACCATCTGGCAGGGCGACGAAGCCTGGGGCGCCGAGCATGCCGGCGTTCTTGAAGATTTCGCACGCGCATTACGCGGCGGCCATGCGCCGCGCACGACGCTGGAGCAGGCGCTGCTGGTGCAGCAGATCACTGATGCGATATATGCCTCGGCCGAGCGTGGCGGCGCTGTGGCGCTAAGCTGAAGCTATGCGCTAAACATCCAAAATGGGAACACCATGAAATACTCCTTCATGACCTTTTCAGCTCCTGAGCTCGAACTGGGCAAGTTGCTCGCGCTGGCCGCGGAGCTGGGCTACGACGGGATCGAGCCGCGCATCGGCTCCGGCCACGGCCACGGTATCGAGCTGGAGCGCAGCGCATCCGAGCGCCGCGCGATCCGCGATCAGGCCGGGGCCGTCGGCGTTGCCCTGTGCTGTATCGCCACCTCGTGTAAATACGCCGATCCCGCAACCGCCGGGAAGTGGGTCGAAGAAACGCGCCGCGCGCTGGCGCTGGCCGCCGATGTCGGCTCGTCTCGGCTGCGTGTATTCGGCGGCGCGATCCCTGATGGCGTTACGCGCGAGGCGGCGATCGACGGCGTCGCCGCGGCGCTGCGCTCGGTAGCCGGCGAAGCCGAGCAGCATGGCGTCACGATCTGCCTCGAAACGCACGACGATTGGACCGATCCCGTTCACGTCGCCGAGGTGCTCGGTCGCGTCGGCAGCCCGGCCGTGGCGGCAAACTGGGATTACCAGCATACCATCCGTATCGCCAAAACCTCGGTCGACCAGGCCTTCGCGGTGCTCGAGCCGTGGATCAAGCACGTACACTTCCACGACGGCCGCGATCTGGCCGACCAGCTGGTGTTCTTGCCGATCGGCAGCGGCGACTTCCCGCAGCGCCGGGTGGTGCAGCTGCTGCTTGAAGCCGGTTACGACGGCTATTTGAGCGGCGAATGGATCAACTGGGAGCCGTACGAGGTCCACCTGCCGCGCGAGCTTGAGGCGATGCGCGAGCTCGAAGCAAGCGTGCGCGGGATGGGCTAATATGAACACACCCATTGTTTACCTGGCGATTGACGAGCGTTTGATCCACGAGCTCGAGCTCGATAGCGAGCTCGAACGTTTGCACGGTCTCGCACTTGTCGAGCGCTGGGTAGGGCCGGGACGGATTCCACCCGCGGCGCTGGCCGATGCTGTTGGCCGGGCCGAGGTGCTGTTTACCGGTTGGGGCACGCCGGCGCTGGAGCAGCTGGCGCAGTGGTCGCCCGAGCAATTCGCGCTGCGCCTGCTGGTTCACACCGCCGGTACCGTCAAGCACTTGCTGCCGCCGCGCGCGATCGAGCGCGGTCTGCTGGTGACGCATGCGAATGAGTCGCTGGCCGAAGCGGTAGCCGAGTTCACGCTTGGCGCGATTCTCACCGAGCGTCGCCGGGCCTTCGCGGCCGCCCAACGTCTGCGCGAGGGCCGCCCGCCGCTGCCGCTCGCCACGATGCACGAAGTGTCGGGCAGCACTGTCGGCGTGATCGGCGCGAGCGCGATCGGCCGGCGTGTGATGCAGTTGCTGGCGCCGTTGAATGTGACGCTGCTGCTCTACGATCCATACTGCTCGACGGAAGACGCCGCCGCCTATGGCGCGATGCTGCTCGGGCTGCACGAGCTGCTGCAACGCAGCGATGTGGTAACCTTACATGCCCCGGTGACGCCCGAAACGCTCGGTATGCTCGGCGCTGCCGAGTTCGCCGCCATGCGTGACGGCGCGCTGTTCGTCAACACCGCCCGCGGCCGGCTGATCGACGCCGATGCGCTGCTGCGCGAGCTGCAAAGCGGACGCATCAACGCGCTGCTGGATGTTACCGATCCTACCGAGCCGCTGCCGACCGATTCGCCCTTTTTTGCGCTCGAGAACTGCGTTGTGCTGCCGCATCTGGCCGGCATCAGCGTCCAGGCGCGCCTGCGCCAGGGTCGCATCGCCGTCGACGAAACGCTGCGCTACCTGCACGGCGAGCCGCTGCGCTATCCGATCACCCGCGCGCGCTGGGACACGATGGCGTAATGAACGATGAACGATGAATGATAAACCCTTTACGCGCGACGAGGCGCTGGCGATCTGGGCGCGGCTGGTGGCCGGCCATGCGCGCCATCTTGATCAGCACGGCTCACGGACGCTGATGGATGGGGTGGCCCTGCCCGCCGGACCCGACGCGGGCGGCTCGTACGAGGGTGTAACGCGTATGTGCTACGGCTGGGCCGGCTGGCTTTCGCAAAATACTCGCTCGCCGCTGGTGACATGGCGCGGCGAGCAGTACGACATTGGGGAACTGCTGCGGCGCGCGGTGTTGAGCGGCTGCGACCCGCGCGGCGGCTACTGGGGCACGCTGCCCCTGGGAGCAGGCTCCGGCCAGCAAACCGTCGAGGCCGGCCATACCATGTATTGCCTGTATCAATCCCGCGCGGTTACCTGGCAAAAATTCGATCCGCGGCAGCGCGAGCAGGTGGTGGCGTATCACGAGCGCTACGCCCAAAGGCCACAGGGCGGGTGGCGCAACAACTGGGCGCTGTTCTGGATGCTGAACCACGCCGCCCGCGCCGCGCTGGGCCAGCGCCACGAGCCCGACCTGATCGAGGATGTGTTGTACCGCTACCTGGATGCCGCCTACTGCGGCGATGGCTGGTACGACGACGCTGCAGCGCGTGGAGCCGGTCATTTCGACGACTACACCGTGTGGGTGTTCGCCTACCATGTGCTGTGCTGGGCCGATCTCGAGCGCGGCGAGCACCAGGCGCGGCGGGACGAGCTGCTCGGCCGGGTACGGGCGCTGATGGAGCACTTTCCGTACTTTTTTTCATCCGACGGCAACTACGCTCACTACGGCCGCAGCCAGATCTATAAATTCGCCCGCCTCGGCGCCGCGCTGCTGGCCTACCGGCTGGGCGCCTGGCCGCACTCGCCCGGCATGCTCAAGCGGCTGGTCGGGCGCCACCTGCGCTGGTATATCGACCGCGGCGCCGTGAACGCCGCCGGCGCGCTGATCCAGCCGCTTACCGGCCAGGGCAGCCCCGAGATCGGCGACGCCTACAATGCTACCGGCTCACAGTACTGGGCGATGCAGGCCTTCGGCGCGCTGTGGAGCCTGGCCGACGACGACCCGTTCTGGACGGTCGACGAGCAGCCGCTGCCGGTCGAGCAGGGCGATTTCGTGAAAGTGTTATCGCAGCCAGGCTGGGTGCTGGTAGGCACGCACGCGAGCGGCGAGGTGCAGCGTTTCGTCGCCGGCAGCTCGCACCGGCCGCCGAGCGCCGCGATGTACGACAAGTTCGTTTATGCCACGGCGGCGCCGTTCAATTGCGGTCGGGTTAACGGCGAGCCGTCGCCGGACGCGATGCTCTGCCTGACCGACGGCGAGCAGTATGGCCACCGTGAGGGCAGCAGCAGCTGGGCCGTCGGGGACGAGGGCTGGCTGCGCATGCGCTACACGCAAACCGTAGGCGGCGCCAGGCACGAAATCGATACCACGATCATCCCACTTGGCGAGGCACACCTGCGCGCGCATCTGCTAACGCTCGACCCGGCGGTGGAACCGCCGGGCGCGATCGAAGGCGCGGCCGCGCTGGGCTACTCTCCAGGCGTCATTCCGGCGATGCAGCGCGATCGGGCGAACGGCGCGGCAACCGCATCGGCCGGCGGGCGCACGGTGGCGATCCAGGCGCTGCGAGGATACGACCACGCGCTGGCCACGACGGCCTGGCAAGGGCGCCCGGATCTCAACAGCGTGCATCGTTTCTATGCGCTGCCTATGCTGAGTGTGACGCGCCTGCAGCCGCGTCACGAGCTGGTCTGCCTGGTCCACATCGGCCGATCCGACGACTCGGTGCTACCGGACGTCGCAAGTCTGGTTGAAGCTGCCGCCTGGGAAGGAGACGGCAGCTTTGTGCTGCGCTGGAATGGCCGTGAAATTCACGTGCCGCCGCTTGCATGAACCTGGAATTACCACAAAGACACAAAGGACACAAAGAACCTTATAGCGTTTCTCACAACGGTTGAGTCGGCAGAAATCACCACAAAGACACAAAGGACACGAAGATTCTATGGATTCTTCGTGGCCCTTTGGTGTTACCTTTCCGATCCTTGCACTAAGCGGCCCTGGTCAGTGCGCGTACCCTGGCATCGCGCAGGTACAGGCCGCCCCACAACAGCGCGGCGATCATGATCGGGAAGACCAGCGAAAACAGCTCCGAGCCGACGCGCACGTGGCTCGCGATCGCGCCGCCGAGATAACCGGTCAGCAAGACCGCGCCCACTACAGCGGTGCGCGGCAGCAGATACAGGGCGATGCAGGCCAGTTCGAGTGCGCCGATCCCGATCGCAAGGCCGGCGGGATAGCCAAGCAGCGCGAAGGACTCGACCACCGGCGGCAGGACCATCAATTTGATCACTCCGTCGAAAACCAGGAACATCACAGCGAGTGCAGAAATGACGCGTCCGATCCAGATCGTCATGTTCGAGACGGGAAGAGTCCGGGTTGCCGCTTGCATACGATTCTCCTTACAGTGCGTTTGTGCCGAACGAAGTCTGTGTGCCGTGGAGGCCGGCCTGGCGCGACTGTTACTGTTGTGTCTTATTACATCATTGTGTTGTGACACCAAGCGTCACAACGCGTGCCCGATCCTCACGACGTCGTGAGGAATCTTGAAACGCGGCGTCGGTGCGCAGGGTAGCGTGCTAGGGCCCGCTTCGGCCATTTTTCTTGCTATACTTAGCCTGCACCAACGCCGCTGCTGTATACCTCCTTGCGTCCGGCTGTCCGGAAGCCGACATTACTTTGTTACATTCTTGTATGTAACAAATAGCCGGCGCTAATACGTGACGTAAATCACATAGGTAAAACACACTATGCCGTCGGAGCTCTCGTCATATCTCAAATTCCTTGAGTTTGAAGCGATATATATTCTGCGCGAGGTAGCTGCCCAGTTCGAGCGGCCGGTGCTGCTGTTTTCGGGCGGCAAAGATTCGATTATCCTGGCGCACCTGGCGCGTAAGGCGTTCTATCCGGCCAGCGTTCCGTTTCCCTTGCTGCACATCGATACCGGGCACAATTTTGCGGAAACGCTCGAGTTTCGCGACGATTTCGTGAAACGGCTGGATGCACGGCTGATCGTGCGCTATGTGCAAGATTCGATCGACCAGGGGCGCGTGGTTGAAGAAAGCGGTCCGTATGCCAGCCGCAACGGGCTGCAGACGGTGACGCTGCTGGATGCGCTGGCGGAGCATCGCTTCGAAGCAGCCGTCGGCGGTGCCCGCCGCGATGAAGAAAAGGCGCGCGCCAAGGAGCGCTTCTTCTCGCACCGCGATGCCTTCGGGCAGTGGGATCCCAAGAATCAGCGGCCCGAGCTGTGGAATCTGTATAACGGCCAGAAAAAGCTCAACGAGAGTTTTCGCATTTTTCCGATCAGCAACTGGACCGAGCTTGACGTCTGGCTGTACGCGCAGCACGAAGGGATCGGGCTGCCCAGTCTGTACTTTTCGCATCAGCGCCCGATCATCGATCGCGACGGCATGCTGCTGGCCGCCTCCGAGATCGTGTATCCGGTCGGCAACGAGCGCGTCGAACAGCGTATCGTGCGCTTCCGCACCATCGGCGATATGACCTGCACCGGCGCGGTTGAATCGCCGGCATGCTACCATAGACGAAATCATCGAAGAGATCGCCGCGGCTCGCGTCACCGAGCGCGGCGCTCGTGCCGACGACAAACGCTCCGAGGCCGCGATGGAAGACCGCAAAAAGCAGGGGTACTTTTAACGTGACTATCGAGCTTCTTCGCTTTACAACTGCCGGCAGCGTCGACGACGGCAAGAGCACGCTGATCGGGCGCATGCTTTACGATACAAAGTCGCTGTTCGAAGACCAGATCGCGCAGGTCGAGCAAACCAGCCACAACCGCGGCGACAGCTACGTCGACCTCGCTCTGTTCACCGATGGCCTGCGCGCCGAGCGTGAGCAAAAGATCACCATCGACGTCGCGTATCGCTATTTCGCCACGCCGCGACGCACGCTTCATCATCGCCGACACGCCCGGGCATATCCAGTACACCCGCAATATGGTGACCGGCGCTTCGACGGCCGAGCTGGCGATCATTCTGATCGATGCCCGTAAAGGCGTGCAGACGCAATAGCAAGCGGCACGGCTTTATCGCCACGCTGCTGCGCATTCCGCATATCGTCGTCGCCGTCAACAAAATGGATCTGGTCGATTACGACGAAGCGGTCTACCAGCGCATCGTGGACGAGTATGGGAGTTTCATCGCGAAGCTCAATCCGCAGGACGTCACCTCTATCCCGGTGTCGGCGCTGGCCGGCGACAATGTAGTCGACCAAGAGCGAGCAAGATGCCCTGGTATTATGGCCCGACGCTGCTACACCATCTGGAGCACGTCAACGTCGGCGCCGGCCAGAACCACGTGGATTTTCGATATCCGGTGCAGTATGTGTCTGCGCCCGAATCAGAACTTCCGTGGCTACGCCGGGCAGCTCGCCTCCGGCCGGATCAGCCCGGGCGAGGAAGTCGTCGTCTTTCCCTCCGGTTTTGAAAGCCGGGTCAAGGAGATCGTCACGCTCAACGGCGCCGTCGACGAGGCCAAAGTCGGGCGAATCGGTTACCCTCACGCTGGAAGACGAGATCGATATCAGCCGCGGCGACATGATCGTGCGCAAGGGCAATCTGCCGCAAAAAAGCAGCGACATCGACGCGACGGTCTGCTGGATGAGCGAGGACCCGCTCGACCTCGGCAAGACCTATCAGCTGCAGCACACGACGCGTTTACTGCGGGCGCTGGTATCCAGGCTCAACTATCGCATCGACGTCGATACGATGCACCGCGAAGAAGCCGCGACGCTGGTGTTGAACGAGATCGGCCGCATACAGCTCACCACGACCCAGCCGCTGTTCTACGACCGCTACGACGCTCAACCGCATGACCGGCAGCTTTATTCTGATCGACCCGGTTACCAACAATACGGTGGCCGCCGGGATGATCCGGGGCGCCACGCGCGAGGTCAACGACCTGCGCGATGTATCCAGCGACGCGCAGGAGATGCGCCGCAGGCGCCAGGAGCAGGTGGCATGGGAGGCAGGAGCGGTATCGTTGGTCGAGCGCGAGACGCGTAACGGCCACCGTGCCGCGGTAGCTCTGGTTCACCGGCCTTTCCGGCTCGGGCAAATCGACGATCGCCAAACAGCTCGAGCGCCGGCTGTTCGAGCGTGGAGTGTCATACGATGATTCCTGGAAGGCGACAACATGCGCCATGGGCTGAGCGGCGACCTTGGCTTCTCGCCCGAAGACCGGGCCGAGAATATTCGCCGCGTCGCCGAAGTGGCGCTGCTCGGCTTCGCGCACGCCAACGTGGTGCTGTGCAGCTGTATCTCGCCCTACAGCCGCGACCGCGACTACGCGCGCAGCATCGTGCCGGACGGTCGCTTCTTCGAGGTTTATACCAAATGCGACCTGCAGGTATTAAAGCGGCGTGACCCGAACGGCCTGTACGCCAAAGCGCTCAGCGGCGAGATCAAGCACTTCACCGGCATCTCCGCGCCGTATGAGGAGCCGAGCAACGCCGAGCTGGTCGTGGAAACCGATATGGATACGGTTGAGCTGATCGTCGACCGGCTGCTCACGTTGCTCGAGCGGGCCGGCATTATTCCGGCCCAATAGCTCAACGAGCCACGAATAAGACACGAATAAACGAATGAAGTTACGAATAGGGCTATTCGTGACTTCATTCGTTTATTCGTGTCTTATTCGTGGCCGCGGTCTGCAACTGGGAAGTAGCGGCGAGCGTCCTAGCACCATCATGACGAGCGCTACATCATTTCTCAGCTCGCTTCCCGAGCGCACCGTGCGGGCAACGGCAGCGCTGGGCGGTGGCCTGATCTCGGAAACCTCAGGTATCTTGCTGCCACCGCTGGTGCGGGACTCGCGGCTGTACCAGGCGACGATCGGGCGCTTGCTGCGCATCGTGGTCGAGCTGGTCGGCGGTGTGGGCGAGGTATATGAAGCCGACGCTATGCCGGTGCAAGAGCTCGCCGTGCGCAAAGCCGCGGGCAATGTGATCGAGCTGGCCGGCGTTCTGACGGCCGGCTGGTCGCCGCTGTGGCTGCTGGCCGCCGCTGCCGACATTACCGGCGGTACCCGCGTCTATCTGCGCGCCTTCGTCGACGAGCTGCGGACCAACGGCGTGCTGCCGGACGGGCTCGAGATCGAGTCGGTCGAGGAGTTGCTCACGGCGCTCGAAGGAACGTCGGCGTTGATGGCAGACGCCGTGGACGTGCCGCCGCTCAACGTGGCCGCGATGCGGTCGTCCTGGCAGGCGCTGCGCGCGCAGGCCGGCGCGCTGCCGGAAGCCGCGGACCTTGCCCGGCTGTACCACGACCTCGTGGCGCTTAGCCGGCGCGAGGGGCTGCCGCTGACGATCGTCGCCGAGACGGTCGCTGCCGGCGCGCTGCGGGCCGGGGCGCGGCTGGGCGATGCACACGTCATCAATTACTACCGCGATACGCTGGACGCGCTCGTCGCCGAGGGATTGCCGGCCTATCTGCGTCGCAGCGCCCGGCCATACCTGCGTGGTGCCGCCAGGCATTTCGACCCGCGCGCCACGACATTCACGCAGCAATTCCTTCGCGGGTGAAGCGGGCCGAGTGCGGCCCGAAACGCTCAAGAAACAGTGGTTGGCGCCCTATGTGTCCCAACGGCTGGCGATCTCGCCCCAGGTCGGCCCCGGCCCCGGCAGCGGCGCAGTATTCGAGGCGTGCAGGCCGTCCAGCAGCAGGGCCAGGTAGCGCAGGCGCAGTTGCTCGGTGCGTTCCCGGTCGCCGATACGAATAGCTGCCAGCTGTTCAAACAGCAGCGAGACATCGTCGGCGACAACACCGGGCCGCAGCACGCCCGCGGCCCTGGTGCGCTCGAACACTTGCAGCAGCAGCTGGTGCGAACGCTCGGCCGCGCGGTTGAGCTCGTCGGTTGGCCTGAAGGTCCCCGCCAGACTCAACGTCAGCGAGTGTGTATCCTCCTCGACTATGCGCCGCATGAACATTTTAAGGGCGGTCCAACGATCGCCCTCGTCGGCCAGGGCCGCCTCGGCTGCGGTGATATATCGCTGCAGGCCGTCGCTCGCCAGGTGGCGCAGCAGCTCTTCTTTACTGGGATAGCGGCGATACAGCGCGGCGATGCCGACCCCGGCCCGCGTGGCTACCGCGGCGATCGGCGCTGCCGGATCGGCGACGAATACCGCGCGGGCGGCATCCAGGATCAACTTGTCGTTGCGCGCAGCCTGCGCACGCCGGCCACTCAGCGGAGGGTTTGTCTTCGCGCTCATGACGACAGTATAACATAGCTTGACCGGAACGTTCCGTTCTGATATAATACAGAGCAGAACGCTTCGTTCCGATAAAATGACTTACCGGGAGGGCACGATGTCCGACGCAACCACGCCACGCGATCAGGCCAGGCATTCTACGGTACCGTTTACGATCGACGTTCCCCAGAGCACGCTTGACGACCTTAAGGACCGGCTGGCTCGCACGCGCTGGCCCGACGAGGCCCCGGATGCCGGCTGGAGCATGGGAACTGACCTGAGTTATGTTAAGGATCTGGTTAACTATTGGCAGGCCGGCTACGACTGGCGCAAGCACGAGGCCGGGCTCAACACGTTGCCACAGTTCACCGCCGTCGTCGACGGTGTTACGGTCCATTTCGTTCACCTCCGCGGCACAGGGCCGAACCCGCGGCCGCTGATTTTGACCCACGGCTGGCCCGACTCGTTTTTTCGCTTTGCTAAAGTCGCCCCCATGCTGGCCGACCCGGCGGCATACGGCGGCAGGCCCGAGGATGCTTTCGACGTGGTCGTGCCCTCGCTCCCCGGCTTCGGCTTTTCCGAGCGCAAGTCGATGTCGAGCGGCGCCGTCGCCGATCTGTGGGCCAGGCTGATGACCGAAACGCTGGGCTACGAGCGCTTTTTTGCCGCCGGCGGCGATATCGGGAGCGGTGTGACCAAGGAGCTGGCCCTGCGCTATCCCGAGCGAGTTCGCGCGATCCATCTCACCGACGTGGGCTATCCGACCGGCCAGGAGCCGGATTTGTCCGAGGAAGAGCAGCAGTTCGCGCAGTTCATTCAGGGCTGGTGGTTCACCGAGGGCGCGTACTCCATGCTGCAGATGACCAAACCGCAGTCGCTGGCGTTCAGTCTCAACGACTCACCGGCGGGCTGGGCCGCCTGGGTACTCAGCTTTATCGACACCGGCGCCGACGGCGACGACGTCGAAACAGCGTTCGGCGGCCGCGACCAGCTGCTGACCAACCTGATGATCTACTGGGTAACCCAGACGGCAGGCTCGGCGGCACGAATGTACCTGGAAGACGCGCGCGCCGGATGGTCGCAGGAAGGCGGGCACGCGGAGCTGCGCAGCAGCGTGCCGGCCGGCATCGCCTTGTTCCCGCGTGAGGCGCAGTTCCCGCGCGCGTGGGCCGAGCGCAGCCTCAACGTGCAACACTTCGAAAAGATGCCGCGAGGCGGGCACTTCGCAGCCCTGGAAGAGCCCGAGCTGTTTGTGCAGGATTTGCGCGCGTTCTTCGGCGGCTATCGCTAATGGCCTAAGGGATCACCACAAAGAACACAAAGGACACAAAAAATCCGAAAATCTTTGTGTTCTTTGTGTTCTTTGTGGTGATCCTTGTAGGTCTAGCCGAAGATATAAGTGTCCAGAAACGTATTCCGAAACTTGCCCTGCGGATCGTAGGAACGCAGCAACTTCTGAAAGTCGGGCAGGCGCGGGTAGAGCGGCTGCAGCCGCTCCGGCGACATGGTAAACAGCTTGGCCCAGTGCGGGCGGGCTTCGAACGGCGCGAGCTGTGCCTCGATCAGCGGTAGCAGCCGCCCGACCGCGGGCCAGTCCTTGCGCCACGTAAAGTGAAAACCGACGCTGTCACGTTCGTAACAGGTGCTCATCCACAGCCTATCGGCGGCGATCGTGCGCACCTCACAGGTCTTTACCAGACCGGCGATCGTCTCGCTCAGGCCGGCGAGCACATCCAGCGCCGCGACCGCGCTCCGGCGCGGCACGAAATATTCGCTTTGCAGCTCGTCTCCGGTACTCGGCGTGAAGTGCATACGGAAATGCGGCAAGCGCTCGTGCCAGGGGCCGGCGATGCCGAGCTGCGGCGTCCAATGTTCGGCCGGCTGCTCCACGGCGGGGTGCTGGTGCGTTTGTGCCGCCGTCGCCTCGAACCAGGTGGGCCCTGCCGGCGTAGCTCCGTCGCCGTCGCGCTGCTTCAGCAACACCATGTTGAAGCGCGGGCCGCGCCAGTCGGTGAACAGACTGATACTGTACGCGCTCGCGGTGATCGCGTCGAAATGCTCGCGTAGCTGCGCGAACGGTAAATTCAGATACGCATACTGTCGCACGTCAAAGGTTGGCACAATATCGAGCGTCAGCTGCGAAAGCACGCCGAGACCGCCCAACCCGACGACTGCCCCCTCGAACTCTTCGTGCTCACGGCGGGATAGCGTAACCAATTCGCCGGTGGCCGTGATCAGCTGCAGCGCGGCGACGGCGGTGGCCAGGTTGCCGTTGCCGTCGCCGGAGCCGTGCGTGGCTGTCGCGATCGCTCCCGCGACCGAAATATGCGGCAGCGAAGCAAGATTGGGTAGCGCATAGCCTTGCTGCTGCAGGTATTCGGCGAGATGCCCATAGCGGATCCCGGCTTCGACGGTGACGGTACCTTGTTCGCGATCGAGCGCTATCACGCGATTCAGATGCTCGGTTGAAACCAGATCGCCGGGCGAGTCGGCGATCTCGTTAAATGAATGGCGCGTACCGAGCGCCCTGAGCTTGTGGCTGCTTGCTACCAGCTCCTGTAGCTGCTCGACCGTTGCCGGACGGTGTAAACGAGCAGCGCGGTAGGTGTAATTTGTCGCCCAGTTTTGTTCGTGCGCGATCATGCGTTCCCCACAAGTCAGGCGCGATTCGCCGCCGTTTCATCATAGAACGATCCGTGAATAAACGCGAATGTACACGAATATAGATCAATCGCGTGCATTCGCGTTGTTCGCCGATCTTGTCTCAGCGGCGTTCATACTTCGTTAAGAAGTGCGTTAGGAAGTTATGCGTCCAACGCGGTATGATAAAACGAAATAGATGTAGGGCGTAGGTAGCAACAAGATTATGAAAACAATTCCGTCGTCTGAAATTACCCCCGAAGCTGTGTATCGCTCACGCCGCCAGTTTATGCGCGCCGCGGGCACGCTGGTAGCCGGCGCCTGGCTCAGCGCGTGCGGAATCAGCGGCGAGGACGGGCAGGCAGCCGCTCCCTCTTCGTCGCCGGGCGCCGTCGGCGCCGACGCCGACGAGCTCGGCGATGCTCTGACGAGCTATGATGCGGTTACCAATTACAACAATTACTACGAGTTTACCACCGATAAAGAAGGCGTTGCCGGCCTCGCGCGAGAGTTTACCACCGCGCCCTGGACGCTCACCGTCGGCGGGCTGGTCAACACGCCGAAGACCTACGCGTTCGAAGATATCCAGAAGCGCTTCCCGGCCGAGGAGCGCATCTACCGCCTGCGCTGCGTCGAAGGCTGGTCGATGGTGATCCCCTGGCTCGGCTTTCCGCTCGCCAGGCTGCTCGACGAAGTCCAGCCGGCGTCCAACGCCAAATACGTGCGCTTCGAGACTGTCATGCGGCCCGAGGAGATGCCGGGCCAGCGCGACAGTTATTTCGTCTGGCCGTACGTCGAAGGGTTGCGCCTGGATGAAGCGATGCACCCGCTGGCGCTGCTGTCGACCGGGCTGTACGGCAATCAGCTGCTGCCGCAGAACGGAGCTCCGATCCGGCTGGTGGTGCCGTGGAAGTACGGTTTCAAAAGCATCAAGTCGATCGTCAAGATCGATCTGGTCGAGGAACAGCCGACCTCGCTGTGGATGGCCGCGGCGCCGAACGAATACGGCTTCTATTCCAATGTCAATCCGGACGTGCCGCACCCGCGCTGGTCGCAGTCCTCCGAGCGGCGCATCGGCGAAACATCCCGCCGCCCAACGCTGCCGTTCAACGGCTATTTCGACGAGGTCTCGAGCCTGTACAGCGGTATGGATCTGATCGCCAACTACTGATGCATGCTCTACTTTAACAAACCGCTGCGGATTGCCGTCCATATCGCGTGCTGGATCCCGCTGGCCTGGCTGCTGTGGGATGCGTACACCGATAACCTGACCTTCAACCCGATCCAGGAGATCACCTTTCGCACCGGCAAGACCGCGCTGATCTTGCTGGTGCTGTCGCTGTCGATCACTCCGCTCAACACAGTGTTCGGCCTCAGGCAGCTGGTACCGCTCCGGCGGCCGCTGGGCCTGTACGCGTTCATGTATGCGGCGCTGCACTTCAGCATCTTCGTGTGGCTGGACTACGGCTTCGATGTGCAGCTGATCGGCGAGGCGATCGTCGAAAAACGCTATGTGCTGGTCGGCTTCGCCGCGTTTCTGCTGCTGCTGCCGCTGGCGATCACCTCGACCAAGGGCTGGATGCGCCGGCTCGGCAAGCGCTGGAAACAGCTGCATCGCCTGGTGTATGTCGCGGCGGCGCTGGTGATCTTTCATTACGTCTGGCTGGTCAAGGCCGACATACGCGAGCCGCTGGCGTATGGCGCTGCGATCGCGCTGTTGTTCGTGTTGCGCGCGCCTCCGGTGCGTCGCGCGATCACGCGCTTCCGCCAACGGCGCATGGGCACGCCGGCCAAGGCCGTGAAAGCTTCGACCATACATACTTCGGGCTCAGAGGAGATCTCGCCGCGCCCATAAATGCACCACAAAGGCACACAGGACACGAAGAATCCATAGAATCTTCGTGTCCTGTGTGTTCTTTGTGGTGATTTCCGGTTCGCATTAACCTTTGAACAATTCGCTTCAGGCGGTCGTACGTGGCGCTTCCAGGATCGCCACGCCGTACGGCGGTAATTCCAACGTCCGTATCGGCGCCTGGTCGCCCAGCAGATCGGTGTACGGCTCCGGCAACGCCACGCCGGCCGCGGTTGAGCCGTGGTTGAGCACGAACAGGAGCCGCCGCTGCTCCGTCTCGCGCACGGTGACCTCAACGTTGGCCGGCGCGCGAAGCAGCGGCTCGATGCCGTGAGACGCCAGCAACCGGCCGTAAAAATGCTCCAAAAAGGTGTCCACGGGGTCGCTGGCGATATAGTAGGCCCGTCCCTCGCCGACGACGTTTTCAGTCAGCACCGGCGTTCCGGCGTAGAATTCGTCGCCGTAAGTTGCCAGCGCCTTCGCGCCTTCGCAAATAACGATCTCGCAAAGATTGGAGCAGCTATACGATGTGCCGTCCGCGGACATCACGATCCGGTTGCTCCGGCCGGGCGCCAGCGCGTCGATCTCCTCGACCCGTATGCCTAAGACGTCGCTCAGCGGGCCGGGATAGCCCATAAACGCGAGGTCGGTTTCGTCGACCACCCCGCTGAATACGCTGGCGACGAACGATCCACCGCGCGATACCAGCTCGGTGACCCGCTCCGTGACACCGGGTTTGACCATGTGCAGCATCGGTGCGACCACCAGATCGTAGGGCTCGAGATCGCTGTCGCTGAAGACGATGTCGATCGAAACGTTGTGACGCCACAGCGCGCGATAGTGTTTGCGCACGGTTGCGACGTAGTCCTTATGAACACTCGGTCCGACCGCACCTTCGATGGCCCACCAGTTGTTCCAGTCGAACAGCACAGCCACCCGCGACGGCGTAACGGCGCCCAGGGTACGGTCGCCCAGCTGCTCGAGCTCTGCTCCTAGAGTGCTCACTTCCTGAAACACCCGCGTATCGCTGCGCCCGGCGTGGTCGATCACCGCGCCATGGAATTTCTCGCTGCCGCCGCGGCTGCGCCGCCATTGAAAGTACATCACCGTGTCGGCGCCGTGCGCCACGGCCGCGTAGCTCCACAGGCGCAGCACCCCCGGCCGTTTGAGCGCGTTTACCGCCTGCCAGTTCTGGGTGCTGGGCGTTTGCTCCATCAGCATAAAAGGCCGGCCGTCTTTGAGCCCGCGATGCAGGTCGTGGTTAAAGGCGATATCGCTGGGTTGGGCATCCGCCGACGGATAGCAGTCCCAGGAAACGACGTCCAGCTCGGCGGCCCATTCGCGATAATCGAGGTGTGGGAACGTGCCCATCAGATTGGTGGTGATCGGCACATCCGGCGTGATCGCCCGCAACGCGTCGCGCTCGGCGCGGAAACAAGCAAGCAGCGAATCGCTCTGGAAGCGGCGATAGTCGATAGTTAAGCCGTGGGTCAGCGTTTCGCCGTTTGCAACGGGCGGCTCGATCTGCGACCAATCGGTGTAGCTATGGCTCCAAAAGCGGGTCCACCAGCGCTCATTCAGCTCATCCAGCGAAGCGTAGCGTTGCTGCAGCCAGACGCGGAAGGCCGCCGCGCATGTATCGCAGTAGCACGGATTGGCGTATTCGTTGGAAACATGCCAGCACAGCAGCGCGGGGTGCGCGCCGTAACGCTCGGCCAGGCGGGTGGCCATCCGGGTTGTGAAGCGGCGGTACACGGGCGCATTCGGGCAATAGTTGGCGCGCGCGCCATGACGGCGGCGCTGCCCGCTCGCGTCGGCGCGCAGCATCTCGGGATACGCCTGCGACATCCACGCCGGCTGGGCGGCACTGGGCGTGGCCAGGCAGATGAAGCGCCCGCCCGCATGGAGCTTTTCGATCACCGTATCCAGCCATTCCCAGGTCCAAGTGTCCTCGGCCGGCTGCAGCGAAACCCAGCTGAACACGCCAACGGTAGCGATGTTGGCATGGCACTGCTGCATCAGTGCGACGTCTTCGTCCCACACATCCGGCGTCCATTGCTCAGGGTTATAGTCGCCGCCGTGCCAGATACGCGGCAGCTTCGGATTGATCGGGCCGGTTGGTCGCATTATTTCGATCCTTAGCTATTCCGGAAGCAGCCGGACGACCATGGCAGCTATGCCGTCGGCCGGTATCAAAAGCGTTCCCGGGCCATCCGATGTGCTGTTGCCGCCTTCGAGCGCTTCGATCGCGTCGACGCCGCGCAGCAGGACGCGCCACTGCCCACCGGCACCTGTGCTGCGAATATGTAGCTGCTGCCCCTCCCTGCGCAGCTCAACCGTCATCCCGATCGCGCCCTTGGCGGCCGGTACCGACGCCGAGATGGTAGCGCCGTCGTCGAGCTCGAAAACATGGAACGTCACGTCGTCGGCATACTCGTAGTCGGGTTGCTGCTCGTTGCTGCCGACCGGAACGACGCTATTGGGTCGCGCCAGCAGCGGCAGGCTCAGGTAGTCGTGCGTTTCGCGCACCCAATGGCCGCCCTCTACCACCTGGCCGGTCAGGAAATTGGTCCAGCGTCCCGGCGGCAGGTAGAAATCCACAGTTCCATCCGGCGAAAAGACCGGCGCCACCAGCAGCGAATCGCCCAGCATATATTGACGGTCGAGGTAGTCGCACGCCGGATCGTCCGGAAACTCGAGCAGCATCGCGCGCATCACCGGGACTCCGGCGTCGTGTGCCTCGCGGGCGGCGCCGAACAGGTAGGGCATCAGGCGGCACTTGAGCTTGGTGAAATAGCGCAGCACGTCGACGGCTTCTTCGTCGTACAGCCAGGGCACGCGGTAGGAGCTGCTGCCGTGCAGCCGGCTGTGCGACGACAGCAGGCCAAACGCGCACCAGCGCTTGTACACCTCGGCCGGCGCCGTTTGCTCGAAGCCGCCGATGTCGTGGCTCCAGAAGCCGAACCCCGACAGGCCCAGCGATAGACCGCCGCGCAGGCTCTCGGCCATCGATTCAAAGGACGCGCTATTGTCGCCGCCCCAGTGCACCGGGAACTGCTGGCTGCCGGCGGTCGCCGACCGCGCGAACACGGCCGCCTCGCCCGCGCCCAGCTTCTCTTCCAGCACCTCGAACACGGTCTTGTTGTAGAGATAAGCGTAGTAGTTATGCATCTTGAGCGGGTCGGAGCCGTCGAAATAGACCACGTCGGTAGGGATGCGCTCGCCGAAATCGGTCTTGAAGCAATCCACGCCCACGTCGATCAGCCCGCGCAGCTTGTCGCCGAACCAGCGGCACGCATCGGGGTTGGTGAAGTCCACCAGCGCCATGCCCGCCTGCCACAGATCCCACTGCCAGACATCGCCGTCGGGCAGCTTTACCAGATACCCGTTGTGCATCCCTTCGTCGAACAGCGCCGAGCGCTGGGCGATATATGGATTGATCCACACGCAGATACGCAGGCCGCGCGCCTTGAGCCGCTGCAGCATGGCCTGTGGATCGGGAAACACGC
This sequence comes from uncultured bacterium, assembly GCA_963827625.1. Taxonomy (GTDB): domain Bacteria; phylum Chloroflexota; class Chloroflexia; order Chloroflexales; family Kallotenuaceae; genus CAWHBS01. The sequence continues at coordinate 638,850 of CAWHBS010000001.1, forward strand.
GCGGATCCCACTCAAAGTCGACCCAGTGGAACTCTTTCATCCAGAAGCAGTCGAAGTGGAACACATGCAGCGGCAGATCGCGGTCGGCCATGCCCTGCATAAAGCTGGTGACCGTCGCTTCGTCGTAGTCGGTCGTGAACGAGGTCGTCAGCCACAGGCCGAACGACCACGCCGGCGGCAGCGCCGGCCGGCCGGTGAGCGCCGTGTAGCGTTGCAGCACCTGCTTGGGCGACGGCCCATAGATCAGGAAGTACTCGAGGTATTCGCCCGGAACGCTGAACTGCACCCGCTCGACCTTCTCGGAAGCGACCTCGAGCGACACGCGCTCCGGGTGGTTGATGAACACGCCGTAGCCGCGATTGGTCAGGTAGAAAGGGCACATTTTTGTAGGCCTGCTCGCTGCTGGTGCCGCCGTCCTCGTTCCACAGGTCCACGCTCTGGCCGTTCTTTACAAAGGGCGTAAAGCGCTCGCCCAGCCCGTACACACACTCGCCGACGGCCAGGTTGAGCTGTTCGTGGATATAGTTCTGTCCGCCAATACTGATGCTGCCCATGCCGCGCCAGCCGCTACCGGTAATAACCCGCTCGCCGTCCTTGAACTCGATCCGCCAGTCGGCTGCCTTTTCAATGCGTACCGTCAGGCGGCCGCTGGTGAGCGTCGCGGCCTTCGGATCGTCGGCGATCAGCACGTCGGGAGCGGGCTGCGGCTGGAGCTCGAAGGCCGGCATTTTTAGTCGTCGCCCTTTGTGGTGATACAGCTGCACGCGGATCACATCGGGCATAGGCGACGAAAAGCGCACCGTCAGCAGCGGCAGGTTCAGCGTGTCGCCGCGGTGGTTCAGCCGCTTGGTCGGACCATACACCGTCAGCGCTTCCGGCTCGACCTCAACCTCATGTACGTGAACCGGAAAGTGCGCCGTGACGCCCGGTCGCAAATGCCAGTAGCCGTCGGTAAACTTCATACCTGTGGTTCCTCGATAGTACGACCCTATTTCACTGCATAGCCGGCAATATGCGGTCCGGCGATCGGCACCGCGAGCCGGAACTGCTCCAGCTGCACGCTGCTGAAGCCCGCGCTTTCGATCGTCGCCCCGGTTTCCCGATCCGGATGGCACCCATCGCTCAGCGGCTTCCACAGCGGCTTCAAGATCTGCTGCCAGCGGCGCAGGCCGCTACCGCGCGGGGCGGCAACATGCTCGATAAAGACAAAGCGACCGCCGGCTTTGAGCACGCGCCGGATTTCCTGCAGCGTTCGCCGTGGATCGGGGACCGAACACAGCAGCAGCGTCGCGACGACCGCGTCGAAGCTATTGTCGGCCGCGTCTATCTGTTCGGCTCGGCCCTCGCCTAGCTGGATCGCCATACCAAGCCGCTGCGCTTCCTGCTGCAGATAAGGAAACATGGCCGGGTTCGGCTCGAGGCCAAGCCAACGCACATCCCGCGCATAGTAGGCCAGGTTCGGCCCGGTTCCAGGCCCGAGCTCGAGCACATCGCCGTGCAGCTCGCCGAGCAAGGCCCGCTTGCGCGAATCGTAGTCCGCGTGCCGTGTTTGCTGTTCGGCCGCCAGCGCGCTCGCGAACATGCGCTGATACCAGCTTGCGCGACGCGGGGCCGTGTTGCCCGATTCACCTGTCATGCTCGTCTCCGGGTTGCCGGCTCTCTTGTACGCAGCTCGTCTTTGGAGGGTGTAACGTTGTAGATAGCAAGTACCATATCGAGCATGCCGCCAACCTATCCGTGCTTAGCCCACCACCAACACCCCAAGCTCCTCCACCATGCTATCGGGAGCAGTGAGAGGATGCAGCGCAGCCACTGCCTTGAGAAAGCGCGGCACGTCGAACTGTGCGACCACGGCGCGGCGACGCAGTGTGGGCGGCACCAGTTGGTGAAATGCTCCAAGGTCCAGCATAGGCTCGAAGCGGCGATAGTTATCGGACAGGTAGTGTTCCACCTGCAGTGCGGTCCAGTCCGGCGGCGCCTGTGGTGGGTCGGCAAGCAGCACAGCTAAGCCGATCGCGCCGGTCGAACGGGCGGGCATAGTATAGCCCAGCAGGTCGAGCAGCGCGCGGCCGTACAGGTCGCCCAGGCAATGGAACAACCAGTATCCATCCGGCGCCGCGACAACAGGTGCAGCCCATGGGTCGAGATCGAGCTGGGCCGGCACGAGCCGCGCCAGCTCGTAGCTCAGAAGCTGACGCGCCGAGCGAAAGATCGGAGGTTGCGCCGCTCCGTCCGCCCGCTGTGACGTCACCCACAGTGCTTCACCGTCGCTCCAGGTGATGTCGATCGGCCGCCCCTCCAGCGTCAGCGCTTGCCCGTAGGTCCACAGGGTATCGACGCGGGCGATGGCGCGGCCGGTGTGCTGGTCGCGGATCTCGAGCTGCGCGGCGTCGCTTTGAATGTTGCTGTGGATGCTGACGTTGCTGCGCGACCAGCCCTGCTCGTCATAGAGCCGGTTGAGCCGCGGCCCGGCGCGCCATTCTCCCGGCCGACCGGCCACCAGGTAATCACGCATCGCCAGCTCGCCGACGACAGCTTCTATATCGCGCGCGGCGATAAACGGCCCGAACAGCTCGTGCAGCTCGGCCAGGCGCAACGCCGCCGTCGGGCTTTGTTTGAGCAGGCTGAAGATCTGTTGCACGAGCACCGACGGCCTGAAGCAGGCGGAGGACGGCTCGGCCTCCAGCGTGGAGGCAACCGCTGCCCTGGTTTCGACGGCAGCGTGTTGGCCCGGTTGCGCGCCGGCATCTCGCAGCAGTGCCTCGAAGCATACACGTTCCAGCGGGGTGCGGTAGCAGCAGGCGACCGGCACGCCGCCGCCGCGTCGATTGGCGCGCCCAAGGCGTTGCGCGAACGAAGCCGGACTGCCGGGCGGCCCGATCAGTATCGCCGTATCGATCGTGCCGATATCAATACCGAGCTCGAGCGTGCTGCTGCTGAAGCAGATCGCGGCCTCGGCGCCGGCAAACTCGGCTTCGATCTCCTTCCTGCGCCGCGGATCGAGATTCGAGTAATGGGTGTACACCGCGCCGCCGAACGAGCCTGCCGCGCGTACCGCGGCGGCGTAGCGCTCGACCTCGGCGCGGCTGTTGCAGAAAGCCAATGCTTTGCGCCAGCCGCGGGCGCGGAACTGCTCGAGGTAGCCGTGTAGCGCCGCGTCCGAGTCCGCTGCCAGGGCGAGCAGCTCGCCCTGTACCGGCCGACCGCCGGCGACACGGACCACCCGCGCCGGGCTGAAGTATCGTGTGACGACGGCTTCGGGCTCCCCGATGGTTGCCGATAGCGCGGCGTGTTGCAGCGCATCGTTCGGGGCGTCGCCGTGGCGCGCCGCGTAGGCGCGTACGCGGCGTACCCGTGCGAGCAACGCTTGCAGTTGGTCGCCGCGCGGCGTGCCGTCGAATACGTGTAGCTCATCGATCACCAGCGCCTGCAATTGAGCGAACATGCGCGCATCGCCGGCCAGCAGCGCGTCAAGCGACTCGGGCGTGGTTAACAGGATATCCGGCGGCTTGTCGCGCCCGAAATCACGGTCGCCCGTTTTGACGCCGAGGCTGATGCTCAGCGTTTGCAGCGGCTGCTCCAGCCTCGCCTGCAGGTCGCTCACCAGGGCGCGCGTCGGGACGAGATACAGGATTCGCAGCACGCCGGGTGCCCGCAGCGGCGGGCAGTGACACTCGATCAGCGGCGCCAGCACGGCGGCCGTTTTGCCGCCCGCGGTCGGCGCGATCAGTAGCACGTTTTCGCCGTCCAGCAACGGTGGAATGCCGGCGCGCTGGGCCGCCGTGAAGCTGCCGTGCCGCTCGAAAAAGGCCGGCCAGGTGCGCGGTAAGCGGTCTTTGAGCTTCCGCTGTTCCTCCGCATTCATGCATAGAGTATAGCGCGCAAAGGAATCACCACAAAGGACACAAAGAACTCTTTAAATCTCCGTGTCCTTTGTGCCTTTGTGGTGAATTTATCGGGCTCCCAATCCCCGTGTAAGCTCATCCACCAGGACGTCAGGTTCATAGTCTGGATACAAGAACAACAGATCGCAGCAGGTAACCGCGAGGCGGATCACTTCGCGCAGATTGATGCGGTGCTGGCCAAGCGCCCGTGCCAACAAGCCGGGCACGGCGTTGTCCACCGCCGCGTAGCGCTCGTCCGGCGGTGGATAGGCGTACTGGTAGGCAATGCTATGGTAACGCAGCAGCGTGTGGACAAAGGCCTGGATATCGCGTTCGATGAACCTGTCGTCCAGCCTGAGCAGCTGCGACGGCGCCAGCCAGCTATCGACCGGCATGCGGTTCTCGCTTTCGGTGAGCGCGAACATAAAGAACAGGTGTGGGCTGGAAGCGTAGCTCAGCTCGTACTCGACCGTGCGGTGGTAGGGGATCACCTTGGGGTCGACCCGGCTGCCGGCCTGGCCCATGGCCGCATAGATCAGCGCCGTGAAAAAAGCGTCGGCGCGGCCGCGCTGGGTGGCGCGCAGCAGCGAGTAATGTTCCAACTCGTCGATCAGCACGGCCAGGCCGCTGTAGCCCACCATTGTCGCAAGTACGCTCAGCGCCGTGAGCACGTAGCAGTATTGGCGCGCCACTTCGCCGGCAAGGTAGAGCCGCGGCGGTCGCTTGAGGCAGCTTTTCATGGCTGGAGTCGGCGTGCGCAGCCGGCCGGAGAGCCACAACACAATATCGTCGAACGCGTCCTGCTCGTGGCAATCGGCTAACGCTGTCAGCGCCGCGCTCACGGGGCAGTCGCCCTCGCGTGGACTGCCGGCGGCGAATTGCTCGGCGATGCCAGGCGTCGCCGCGGCGCGGCGCAGCAGTGGCCCAAGCCCGCGCTCGTCCGTGTCGGGGTAGCGCAGGCTCCCCGCGAGCGCCGCGTAGATCTGGTTGGCTTTGCCGGGCGGCACTTCGACAAGATCCAGGCTGGCCGCGGCGACCAGGTTGTTCTCGCGCAGCGCGCGCCGCGCCGCCAACTCGACGAAATGGCTTTTGCCGAAGCCGTAGTCGCCGATCACGGCCAGCACATCGCCGCCGCGCTCACGGCTGCGCACCAGCGCGCGGTCCAGGCTGACGCGCTCGGCCTCCAGGCCGATGGTGAGCGTTTCGACGTCCTGCACCGGCACGATGCCCAGCCGCAGCGCTTCCAGCGTCTGGCGCGCCCTGAACTGGTCAGCCTCCAGCACAACCGCGCGCGGCGCCGCCGGTGCCGCCGCCGGAGCCTGCCACGCGTCGCGCGACTCGGCCTCAAACTCGCGCGCCGGCAAGCGAAAGCGTCGGCCCGAGTCGAAGGCGACCTCCCATTCGTAGCCGCCCATGAAGGTCCGCCGCAGCTCGCCAGGGCCGAGTTGCGGGTGAACCACGCGGCGGGTGGCCTGGCCGTCAGCTTGCGACATGTGCATATTCCGTTGCTTGCTTGGGCATCAATACGGCCGCTGCTCGTTGTCGGCGAGCTGCATCAAGGCGTCGCTCTGGCCACGTATGGCGGCGGTAGCGTATTCGGCGCTGATGCGCTGTCGCCCTCTTCTTTCTGGCGGTACCATTCGGTCACCAGCGCTTTGATGAACAGGCGGCGATGGCTGATCGCCAGGTACGAGGCCCGGCGCCGCCTCGCCCAGCACGGCGATATTGGCGGCCTGCATATCGGGATCGAGCTTGACCGCCATAGGCCTGTCTCGAAGATCGGCAGCAGCCGCAGGCCGATCTGCGGCAGCAGCTGCTCGTCGGGAATGTCGAGCCGTTCCAGGTTGATCTGCGGGCTGAACGGATTGGCGCGGCTAGAAATAGCTGGGCGCCTGGATGCGCTGCTGCAGAGCGGGATACTTTGGCACGATATCATAGATGAAGGCCGGCGGCACGGCGTACACAAACAGCGCGCCCGGCAGATCTTCGCGGCAGCGGTCGATCACCTCGCGCAGATTGTCGGTGGCTGCCTTCTCGGAGCGGCCGCCGACGCTGAGCATGCGGTCGCCCTCGTCGAACAGCAGCGCCAGCCCGGTGTAGCCGAGCGCGCGTACCGCCTGGCACAGCGAGCGCAGCATTTTGAATGCGTTGTTCTTGTTGATCTTCTCGGTCACGCCGATCGAGCGCAGGTCGCGCATGTCTTCGGGGCTGACTTCCTCGCCGTGCAGCCAGCGGCCGAGCGACTCCTGGCGCAGCTCCTGGCCGCGCAGCAGCGCATTCAAATAGCCCTGGACGGCCTTGTGGAAGCTCAGGCTGTCGACCTGAGTTGTCGCCAGCGTCTGGAGCAGAGCGCGCGACTTCGGGCAGCTCGGCCGCGCCGGGTCGTCAAGATCCAGGCCGTGCGGCGTCGACCAGCCGGCGCAGCGTGCCCTCAAGAAAACGGGTCAAGCCGCGCTCGTCCTCGCCCAGGTCTGCCGAGCTCGTGCCAGATAACGCCGGAGGCGACGGCGGCATACACGCGGCGCTGGTCGTCGTATGGGCTTTCCTTCGGGCTGAGATCGACCTTGCTGACGGCGAAGTTGCGCTCCCAGGCGCGGTCGCGCACGCAGTACAAGAAATGCGACTTGCCGCTGCCGTAGTCGCCGACGACCAGCTTGAAGACGGCGCCGCCGTCGGCCAGGTACGAGCCGAGATAATGGGTGTCGAGTGCGTTGAGCAGCGACTCGTTGCCGACATTATAGTAGCTGACGCCTTTCGACAGCGGCGTGCCCGATTGCCCGAGCACTTCGATGATCTGGCGGGCGAGGCGCGGTTCGGGAAGCATAGTGCCTCGAGATATGGTCGAAGGTCAAAAGTCGAAGGTCGAAGGTCACCGGATCGGGTTTTCGCGCGCCGTGTTGAAGCCGTAAGTACCGTGTAGCCGAGAGACTTTCGACCTTTGACCTTCGACCTTCGACCGGTTCATTCGTTCCGATCGAACTTAATATCGGCGATATAGCGCCCGTCATGCGGGCTGTTGCCGTCTACGATCCAGATACTACGCTCATCTCTGCCGGCCTGCGATTTCGTAGCGACCAAGCCGTAGGCGCGCAGGCCCGCGTGCTGCATCGGGTGCCGGACGGTAAACTCTTGAAAATCGTAGGCGAACTGGGCGCGGCTGTAGTCGATAAAACCGGCTTTGGTCGGCTCGCTGCGAAAAGCGCGCGATTGCCGCAGCATCGCCAGCTCGAAATAACACTCGACGATGTTGGCGCGTGGTTCGGCGCTGTCGCGCCCGCGGCGTACCGTTTCCCACGCACTATGTAGCTGCTCGATCCAGCGCGCGCCGTCCTCGTTACGCCCCGTTACCGCCTTGTCGGCGCGCTCGTAGGAGCGCAATACTCCTTCGACGCTGAGCGGCAAGCGCTTGACGACCAGGTTCTTGCCGTAGCTCAAGGAGGCCGAGCGGCTCACGAAGCTCGCGTCCAGATCCCACGGCCCGATCTCGAAGCGCGGCGGGCGACCGTCGAGCTTGATCCCACGCTCGGCCAGCGCGTGGCGCAGCGCCAGACCGAAGGTATGGCCAAGCGCTTGCTGGCCTTGTTTGAGCTCGTGCTCCAGCTGCGGCAGTAGCGCCGCGAGCGCTTCGTCCTGGATCTTGCCGGCTTGCAGCGTCGACAGGGCGTGGCCGAGCTTCACCACGTCGACAGCCTCGCCGCGCAGGGCGGTGGCTGCATCGCGCAGCGCTACGGCCTGCTTGGTAAGTGCCTTGATCTCACGGCGCAGGCTTGGCTGCAGCGGATCGATCGCTTCGTCGCGCAGGCGTACATCGGCTAGTACCTCGAGTGCGCGGCCGGCTGCGCCGTCGTCGCTCCCGTTGCGTTCGGCGTACTCGCGCAGCACGCGCCCGGCCTTGCCCAACGAGCTGGCCGTCCCCTTCAACGCTGCCAGCACATTCGCCGCCAGCTTTTGCCGCCGGCCGTAGCTCTCGCGTAGTTGCTCGACAGCCTCAACGAGTGCGACGTCTGTCATCAGGCTCTCCCTTTCCAATCAGCATACTGAGGCGAGCGGCGCGATTATACCACCGTCCCGCCAGGACTCTGACGCAAAGGCGCAAAGACTAAACATTCCGAACCGGCGGCTCGTTTGCGGCTGTCATCGATCGGTCATGTTCGGTTAGAACATATGTGCTATTATGCAGGTTGTTGGGTCAAAGATTTGCCTGGGAGGGAGCAGTACCGATGAGCTTTCAAGTCGCATTGATGGAGCCGGACAGTGCCATCGCGGCGACGGTGCTTCGCCGGCGTGAAGGGTGGAGTACCACCGTCGCCCCCGAGCCGGCAACGGTGGAGGTGGCGTACGAATTCGGCGACTTCTTCGCGTTCGAGGCGCTGGATCGCAAAACCGGGCGTGAAACGATCGACCAGCTGCGCGACGCGGTGCTCGAGCTCGGCCTGCGCCAGCTGCCGGACTGGACGCTACCCAGCCGCGGCAATGTCGGCGTCGTGTGCGCGATGCTGCTCAGCTGGGCGTGCGAGCATCCCGAGGCGGTATGGCAGGTCGATCGGTAGGGACGAACCTGGAGCGAACGGAACGCAAAGGCGCAAAGACGCATAGGGAATATATCTGGAATGAAGTTTGTTCCGATATGTGTATGCGTCCCGGCCCAATTCTGCAAGATTGCCAGCACAGCAAAACAAGAATTGCACCAGCAGATCGCATTCGATTATTACTTTGCGTCTTTGCGCCTTTGCGGTTTATCCACTTCCGCTTGCTTCATCGCTCCACAGCGAGCGTAGATCATCCCGCGGTTGCCAGCCCAGCACGCGCTTCGCCTTGGCATTGGGAAACACGCCATGCGGCAGATCGGCGTTAATGTGCAGCACCTCGAACGGCGAGGGCAGGGCCGCGACAAGTGCCAGTTTTAGCGCGCGGGCCGCGTCGCGCCACGAAACCGACAATGGATGCAGCTCATCGTCCCGGCCGTACTCGGGATTGATGAAATTGCAGAACAACAGCGCCGGGATGTCGAATCCGTGATGCTCGGCGTAGATACGGCATAGCTCAAGCGCCAGGTATTTAGAATGCAAGTACACCTCGATATCGTGGCCGCTGCCCGGACGTGGCGGCACGTCATCGACGATATAGTCGTCCCAGACATAGCTGGCGGCGCCCGATAAGCCGATCAAAAACGGGCCGGTGTGCACCACGCGCCGAATATCGTGGGCCAGCGCCGCGTTCAGCACGTTGGCCGCGCCGAGCACATTGACGCGAAACGCTTCGACCGGGTCGGTGCGGATCACGGTGCAATTGATGATCGCGTCCATGCCCCGGCAGGCATCCAGCACTGCCTGGGGATCGGTCACGTCGACGACGAGCGTTTCGTGAGGCGCTTCGAGCGCCTGGAGCTGTGGCGCGCCCGGCGACTGCGGCGGCGCGGCGGCCAGCTCCTCCGGCGAGCGAAGATCGGCCAGCCGCAATGTGTAATCGGCTGCCAGCTCGGGTGCCGCCGCCGCAGCCAGCGGCCCGCCCGCGCCGAAGATCACTACCTTGTGCACCTGGCGCTGCCCGATCGTTGCAGCCGGCTCGATGCCGTCCGGCGCTTCGCTCGACCAACGCGCGCCGAAATCGTGTTGCGGGCGATAGCCCAGCGCAGTTTGTGTCCGGCGCGACAGCCGGATCTTGGACCGCTCGCCCGCGGCGGTGATATGCGCGATCGTCCAGCCCGGCTCGTCCCACGCCAGGGCCAGCAGCACAGCTTGTACCGCGTCGTCAAGATGCAGCCAGCGGCGGTTATAGGGCAGGCCGGCTGCCTGTGCATCGTCGACGATTGTTCCGAAACGCAGGCACAGCGTTGCGACACTGCCGTCGCGCGCCAGCTCACGCAGCGAGCGCTCGGGAAGATACGCGCATAGATCGCCGAGCACAGGCCGTGGCCGCGGGCGCCAGGCTTCGCTCACGCGGTAGTGCGCCGGCAGCTGCTCGAACAGGTCGAGCGTGCCGCCAAGCACGATCCGGCGTACACCGGCCGCGTGCGCCGCGGTCGCCAGCACATAGCTGCCGCGTGTCGCGTGGTCGAGCGTGGCCAGATCGTCGCCCAGGCGCGTGGCGATCGGCGCCAGGTGCAGCACAGTGCCGACGCCGTCCAGCAGCCCCGCGACGAACGCCTCATCGCGCAAGTCGCCTGCGCGCGCATCGACATGCGGCGCGTGCGGTACGCTGAACTCAATGTCGGCGGCGCGCAGCACTGTGCCGGCGGGCAGCGCCGCGATTACGGCGCGCGCCAGCGGCGAATCGGCGCCGGTGATCAGTAGTGTTTCAGGCATGTTCGTACCTCGATTCAAACGCAAAGGCGCGAAGAACGCAAAGCCGCAAAGAGTCTAGGTTTGTCAGCTTCCGTTGCTCGTACATCACCTCAAAGCAAGAAGGTCTTCGACAAATTATCATCGAAGACCTTCTCCCTTTCCTTTGCGCCATTGCGTCAAAAGTGCGTCGAAAAGGCTTACTGGGCGACGATGCGACCGTCGACCTGCGGATTGATCGGCGAGCCGGCCGTGACATACCCGATCACGATATCCAGCAGCGCGTCGCCCGGCTGCAGCACATTGGTGCCGCCGGCCAGCGCCGTGTAGCCGTCGCCGCCGGTGAACATGAAGTCGTTAGTCACCAGTGTCACCGTATCGGCCGCCCCCATCGGCGTCAGCGGGCCGTTGGGGCCCTCCGGCGCCTTGGCCAGCTCGCTGATCACTGGCGTCGTGCCGTCGCAGCTGAACGTGATCTTAAGGCCGGATACCTGCGGGAAGCGTCCGGTGGCGATGTTGGGGTCGCACTTGGGCGAAAGGCCGTTCAACAGCGCCGCCGTCAGCTGCTCGCCGGTGTATGTCGCGACCACCGTACGGTTGCCGAACGGCAGCACGGCGAACGCCTCACCCCAGGTGATCTCGCACGCCGCTTCGGATGCGCTGGGTGGTGCGCAGACCAGATCGGCGCGCAGCCCGCCCGAGTTGGTCAGCGCCGCCTCGACGTCGGGATACTTCTGGCGCATCGCGTCGGCCACCAGGTTGCCCATCGCGGATTCGTTCAGCCGCGTCGGGTCACGCAGCACATCGGCTACCTGTGTGCCGATCACCTGATTGCGCAGCACCGCGGTTTCGGCGTTGGCCGCGTCCACGATCGCCTTGACATCGCCGCGCTGGCCGACGCCGAGGTTCTTGGCCACGCGCGTCGCTCCGCCGGCCCAGCTGACGTCGCCGTTTTCGACCATCAGCTGCAGCACCGAGTAGCTGGCGCCGGCGTTGATGCCCTCGACCACCAGGATATCGCCGATCATCAGGTTCGAGACGCGATGGGTATGCCCGGCAACGATCGTGTCGATCGTGGTGTCCTGCAGCGCCTGGGCGATACCCACGATCGGCCCGTCCCACGGCTTGCCGGCGGTATTGCCGATCGTGTTCGTGCCGTTGGCGGTGCCTTCGTGGATCAACAGCAGCTGCACCTCGACGCCCTCGGCCCTGAGCCGCTCCGATTCGGCGCGCACGCGCTCGGCGGCGGGCAGGAAGCTCAGTCCGGCCGTCGCGCCGCGCGACACCAGCTCGGGTGTCGTTTCCAGCGCGGCGCCGATCACGCCCACCCTCACGCCGTCGACCTCGAACACGACCGAGGTGCGTACCCAATCCGGCGTGTTACCGGTAGCTGTGTCGACGATGTTGACGCCCAGGAACGGGAATTCGGCCCGCTCTTGATGCTTGAGCAGCCGCTCGACGCCGTAGTCGAACTCGTGGTTGCCGTAGGACGTCGCATCCAGGCCAAGGGCATTCTCCACGTCGATAGCGGGCACGTCTTCCAGCAGGCTCGAGTTGGGCGGCGATGCGCCGACGTTGTCGCCGGCCGCCAGCACGAGCGTAGTTCCGGGTAACGACGCGTCGTCTTCGTCGAACAGCGTGCCCAGCTGCGCCGCGCCGCCGACCGGGACGTTGATGCTATCCATGGCCATCGTAGTCGGGTCGAGCTGGCCGTGGAAGTCGTTGAGCGCGATGATCGAGAGCGGTGTCACCGCATCCGTGCCCGCCACGATATCGAGCAGCACGCGGCCCTGGGCCTGCTGCGGAGCCGGCACGCCCATCATATAGGCGATCGTCGGAGCGATATCGATCGTGCGTGCGCCGTCCACCTCACCCTGGGTGATTCCGGGACCGCCGGCGATAAACGTAGCGCGCATATTGACGTTGGCGGCGAAGTCCTGCACGTCCGGTACATAGCCGTGTTGCCCGAAGAACGCCGAGCGCGCTACAAGTGTGCCGGGCGTGGCGGCGTCGTACTGGTAGGGTGGGAAGGCAAACGCGATCACATCGCCGGTGCGGGTCGGGTGCGCCATATCGGCGGTGCTGTCCGCGCCGTTAGGGATATAGCGCGCCTCGGCCTTGGTATACACCCGGTCGATCACCTTCCAGCCCTCGGGCTGCCCGTCGCCGGTCCAATCGTTGGGATCTTGCAGCGCCGCGAAGGCATCCTTGATTTGCTGCACGGTTGCCGCTAGGTCGGCTGCTGCGACCTGCTGGAAGGTTTCGCCCTCCTTAGGCGCCGGATCGCGGCCGGCCAGGTTCAGATAGATCTGCACCGCGCCGCCGGCCCAGCAGGCCTTGGCCTTGGCGATCGTCTCGCCGGTGGCAGGGCGACAGTTGGAGGTTTGTGGCTTTTCGAGCAGCCCGAGGTCGACCAGCACCTTGCTGGCATCGATCGCCAGGAACTGCGGCGCGAAGCCGTGATCGGACGACACGAATGTCGCCGGCTGGCCCATCAGCGTGCGGGCCAGGCCCATCATCGCGTCGGCGCCTTCGTAGGCGCGGCGGATAAAGCCTTCGCGTTGCGCGACGCGGCCGTCGGGCGTGCCGTTGCTCTGCACGTCGTCATAGGCCGGATTGGCCGCTCCGCCGGGCAGCGCGGGCGTTACCAGGCCGACGAACTGGTGCTGGAACTCGTCGGTGACCGGATAGCCGATCAGCGCAAGGTCGGGGCTATAGCTAGTCAGGATATACGCCGTCAGTGGCAGCGCAAATCGCTCGAAGTACAGCCCCTGCTCGACATAGGTTTCTTCGCTGACGATGCCCGCCTCCAGAATCGCGAAGTCGGCGGCGGTGGAAACCGAAAAGCGCTGCGCGACGAACTCTTCAAAGTCGCCTTCGAAGCCGGCCTCGCCGTGCCAGGTCGGCCACGTGGCGTTGGCGCGCGTCACCGAGGTATGGAACAGCCGCACCCGGCCAAGATCGGGCGACAATGTTTCGACCTTGATCAGCATGCCGGCGGTTTTTCCCTCCAGCGGCCCGCCGATCAACGCAAGCTTGACCTCGCCCCACTCGCCGCGCCCGATGTTGGCCACGGCGGCGGCGCCATCCTTATCACGGGCGAACAGGACTCGGTCGTAGCTGGTGCTGCCGTCGTCCGAGGAATCATAAATATACGCGTTGAGCCCGTACTTATCGGTAGCGCCGTCCAGCACGCGCATGCGCATCTGCTTGGGCGGGCTATGCGAATCCGGCACATTGCTCCATCCATCGGCGTCTACCGGCGCGGCCTCGCCGAAGGCCGGCTGCCCGGCAAAGCCTTCGGGATGATCGAACTGCAGGCCGAACGAGGTAACAAACGCAGCCAGATCATCGGCGCCGACATAGTTGGTAACAACCCCGCGGCCCGAAAAGAAGCCACGGTAGTCCACCGTCGGGCCCTGGGTTGTAGCGCCGCGACCGCCGGCGAACTCGATCTGGGCGACTTTCTTGCCGCCGCGCTCGGCGGCCTGGGCGATCGACTCGGCCTGCAGCACGCCGCTATCAAACGCCGCGGTGCGGCTGGTGAACGCCTTGCCGTTGATATGGAACGTATTATTCGTCGAGCCGGTGACGCCCGGCCACGCGCCGGTAGCCAGGCTGAACCAGCCGGCGCCGGTATTGGGTGGCGCCTGCGTCAGCAAGCCACCGCCGGAAGCCGATGAGCCGTTGGCGAGCAGCTCGCCCATCGCCGGCAGCAGGCCGGACCCGACATAGCCGGCGATCACGTCCTGGCGCATGCCGTCGGCGACGAAAAACAGCGAGCGATCGGCGTTGGTCGTCTGGGCCGCGTTGGTCGTGGCGGAGCGAGCGCCAAACGGCGTGCTCCATGCTGCCAGCGCTGCCACCAGCACCAGCAGGCCGCGAAGCGAGCGTCCGAAGTGCATACGGACTCCTCCTTGAAAGGGAACGAATAGGACGGAACATGGTCAGTCGGCTAACATGGCGTCCAGCGCCCGGCGCAGGTTGTCCTACGCCTCGAACTCCTTTCTCGGGCATCGGCGCACGGCGTCGGCGCCGCTGAGGGTCGAATTGGACGAGACAAATAGCAACTATCGACGACGGGCCGTGGGGCTGTAGTCTCCGATGAACGGTCAACCATGAACCATCGACGAGCAACGGGCGAGGCGGCCAGAATTGCGACGTTCCGTGTCGATCAGGAGCGGGTGCTCCCGGGCATGGAACGCGGCGCCGCGCTATGGTAGCAGCGCACCCTGGTGCTGTCAATCTACTCCCCGCGCGGAAAAAACCGGCGCGCCGGCTCCGCGATTGCAGGCAGCACCCGCGATTGGAGCACGTCATCGCCCGAGAACACGCCCGACGAGCGATACTGGCCGCGTTCCAGGATCAGCACCTCGATGTCGCGCACGGCAGGATCAACGATCCAGTACTCCGGCACGCCCATCGCCGCATAGGCAGCCCATTTCCCGCTCTGCGGATCGCGATCGTATGCCGCGGTACTCGGCGACGCGATCTCGACGACCAGATCGGGAGCGCCGGCCAGCCGGTTGCCGATGTCGATATCGAGGTGCTCGTTGAGCACCACCACGGCGTCCGGCCGCAAGGTCGAATTACCGGTGTCGATATCCGGGCTACCGAATACACGACCTAATCCGGTATCTTCAACCATTTCGACGAAGCGGGCGCCGATCAGCATTGCAATGCGTTCATGCTCGGTCGTGGGCGCGGGAGCCATATAGAGTATTCCGTCGATGATCTCGTAGCGGAAGCCTTCGTGTTCGGGCAGCCGGGTATAGTCGTGGTACGTCCAGCGGCCCTGCGGCGGCCCCGCGACGTGGCTCGCCCGCACTACCGTCGCAGCTGTATCAGGAATCGTGGCCATCGTTATCACCGGAATTAGGCGTACACCACAGGCTTATGTATTGCCTCATTGTAGCATCACGCTATCCGCGGCGGCCATTGCAGGCCGCTGGTATAGTAGGCGTCATGCATGCCGGCGCGGTGCCGGCCCACCTGTGCATATCCCGGGCTTGCCAACGCATAAGGGTCGATAGGGATGGTTGCCCGCAACCCTTTTCTACATCGTGGGCCGATCCGCGATCCGGCGTCGTTCCATGGCCGCGTGCGCGAAACCGAGCAGGCCCTGGCGCTGCTCGGCAGCGCTCAAAGTGTATCGATCGTCGGGCCGCGGCGGATCGGCAAGAGCTCGCTGCTGTTCCACCTGGCAAATCCGGCGATCTATGGCCGGCACGGCCTGGCGACGGAGCGTGAGTGCTTTGTGTATGTGGATTGCGAGCCGTGGGGCTGGCTCACCGCGCCCGAAGTACATCTGTCGCTGCTGGAAGAGCTGAGCGAAGCGCTGGACGCCGGCGCGGCAGGGCAGCTCGCGCTGCCGTCCGCGCCGCTTAGCTACCGCGCATTCGAGCGCGCGATCCGCGATGTTGCCCGGCGCGGCCTGCATATCACCCTGCTGCTCGACGAGTTCGAGGCGCTCGGCGCCAATCCTCATCTTGATGCCGACTTTTTCTCGGGCCTGCGCGCGCTCGCGACCCGCCACGCCATCAGCTTCGTCACCGCGTCGGCCACACCGCTGCTCGAGCTGACCTATACGAACCGTGGTGTCCTGAGCTCGCCCTTCTTTAATTTCTTCGCCCAGCTTCGGTTGCGCCTGTTCAGCCGGACTGAAGCCGAAGCGCTGCTGTCCGCTCCGGCGCCCAGCACGGGCGTTGCCTTCGACGCACGAACTGTCGACGAGCTGCTGGAGCTGGCCGGCCCGCACCCTTTCTTGCTGCAGATCGCCGCGTATCACGCCTGGGAGCTGCAGTCCCGGCGTGACGGCCCGTTGGATGGGCACGACCACGCCTATCTGCGCGGGCTGTTCCTCGCCGAAGCCGAAGCCCACTGGAGCTACTTCTGGCGCACGCTCGCCGCCGAGGACCAGCGGGCGCTGGTGCTGCTGCCGGTCGCCGCGCGGTCCGATCCGGCCGCTGTGCGCCGGCTGGTTGACGCCGGCCTGGTACGAACGGAAAACGACGAGGCAGTGCCCCTCTCGGAGGCGTTTGGGGCATTCATCAGGCAGCAGGCGGTGCCGGGCTTGCTGCAGGCATCGCCGGTGGCTCTTGATCGCGAGCAGCGCATCGCGCTCGCCGGCGGCCGCGTGCTGGCGCTGACTCCGACCGAGTTCGAAGTGCTGGTCTGCCTGCTTGCGGAAGCCGGCCGCGTCGTAGCGCACCGCCAGCTCGAAGAGCGTGTCTGGCCGGGCGAGTATATCGACGACCCCGAGCGCCTCAAAACAGCGATCAAAACGCTGCGCCGCGCGCTCGGCGACGCCGCGAGCTGCCTTCAGAACGTCCGCGGCACCGGCTACATGTTCGTCCCGCAGCACTAGAATCCCCAATTCACCACCCAATCCCCCCTCACTTTTCCTTCAGCCGCCGTCCGGCGACGGCTATGCTGGGCCATGTACGACGCTGGTCGTCGATACGATCGAGGATTTTCCGCTAAACCAAGGAGCTACAGCCATGTATTCGATCGAAGACAACAAACGCATCGCGCGACGATTTCTGGACCTGGTCGGCGAACATTCTATCGACGAACTGTGCGCGATGGTAGACCCGAGCTGGACGATGCTGGGCGGGCCGCCGAACCTGCCTGCCGGCCCGGAAGGCATCCGCACGCTGTTCGACACCTTCGGACACATCGTTCAGATAGGCCACCGCCCCGGCCGCTCGAGCTCGTGAGCCGGCCGGGGTGACGAACGCCAACCATCGATACAACAACACCTGCGGCTACATCAGGAGCGACCGAAATGACCACGCAAACCCTCTCTGTTACGCGCACATCCGCCCGGCTCCCGCTGTGGTGGCTCGTCGCCGGCGTCGCGGGCTTTGTCGGCGGGATGGCGATCAAAACCGCGATCGAGATTCTGGCCGCTGTAGGCGGGTTTACGCCTGTACTGGAGAGTATCTCGCCCGCCATGTTCGGCGCGCTGTTGGGCGCGATGCTCGGATCCTGCACCGGGCTGGCGCAGTGGCTGGTGCTCAGGCGCTATATCGCCGGCCTGGGCGCCTGGCTGCCGGCGACGACGGGCGCCTACATTGTGTTCTGGCTGCTGCACAACGCCGAGGCATTCGGCTTCGCACACACGCCCTGGGGTCTGGTCGGGCAAGGCTTCGGCCATGGCGCGATCGTCGGCGCAATGACCGGCGCGGCGCAATGGCTGGTGCTGCGCGGGCGGGTGCCGCACGCCGGACGCTGGGTCGCGATCAGCCTCGTCAGCTGGTCGGCGGCGGGCGCGATCATGCATTTTGTGCTGGATGTGCTGCTCGCATCCTCTGGCAACTATGGTCCATTCGACATCTTGATCGCCAGCGCCCTGGCAGCGCTGTTCTCGGGCTTCGGCCTCGAGCGGCTCCTGAGCTCGCTGCCCGCAGCTGCACCTGCTGCCTGAGCCATCACAAGGGTCGTGGGCCGAGGCACGCTCGGCCCTTACATTTCCATTGCTGCAATAGGAGCTTTTTCGATGAACGTGTTGTTGTCGCCGGCCGCTATCGCTGCGATAGCGACCACGCTGATACTGATCGCGCTGGACCTTGTTATGGTGCTGCGCTCGACACTGTTGGCCGGTCGCAGCATGCCGCGCTGGATGGCGTATCTTCCCGCGGCGGCGCTTGTGGCTATGGTGGCTCAGATCGCGGCCAACCTGGCGTTCAATCCGATCTTCGTGTTCATGTCGGCGCCGCTGTATCTGGCCACGCTCGTTTTCGTCGCCGGCGGCATCCTTCGCGGCGGCGTATGGTTGGTACGGCGGGCGCTCAAACGCAACCGGCCTGCCGCCACGCCACGCTTAAGCCTGCCGCGGGCCGGGCTTTCCGTGCTGTGTGCCACGCTGCTGTTGCTCGGCGCCGTACGATGGGCGCAAACGTATGCCTTTGCCGCCGGCATCGCCGGCCGCATCGCGACGCTCGAGGCAGCACCGGGAGGAGCCGACCTGAGCGAACGCTCGATGTCCGAAGCATTTCGGGGACTGGCCGGCACGCTAAAAACCCAATATCCGTTTACCGAGCACAAGAGCATCGATTGGGAATCGCTCTACGCCGAGTTTGCCCCACGCATCGCCGCGGCCGAGTCCAGGCGCGACAGCGCGGCGTATTACCGCACACTGCGCGAGTTCGCCTGGCGCATTCCTGATGCGCACATCGGGATCGAAGGCGACGACCACGGACTGGAGCAGGCTGAGATAGGCGGCAGCTATGGGCTGAGCCTGTTCCAGCTGGACGACGGCCGCGTGCTGGTGCGCGATGTGTCGTCCGGTGGACCGGCTGCTCAGGAAGGTATCGTGGCCGGCGCCGAGCTAGTCGGGTGGAACGGTATGCCGATCGAGCAGGCGCTAACCGGGGCGACGATCATCTGGAGCGAGGCGCCGCCGGCGACCGAGGAAAGCAAGCGATTGTTGCGCGTGCGTTTTCTAAGCCGGGCTCCGGCCGGCGCGCGGGCCGCGGTCGCGTTTCGAAATCCCGGCCGGCAGAGTGTAGCAACCGCGAACCTCTCCGCTGTTGGCGCCGCGCTGGAGCAGCACGGTGATCTCGGACCGGCGGGTCTGGTTATCCCGAGCGTAACCGGCCGCGTTCTGGCGAGCGGCTACGGCTATATTCGGGTCCGTAACGAGATGCCGAATCTGGCGGGCTTCCCCGACCAGCAGATGCGCCGCGCCGTCGCCGGCTTGATCGAGCGGGACGTTCCGGGCATCATCGTCGACGTGCGCGACAACCTGGGCGGCGAGAGCAGGCTTGCCGCCAACATGCTGAGCGTCTTCCAGCCGGAGCAGCGGCTGTACCAGTATCTGGGCCTGCCCGATCGGGCAGGCGGCCGTTTCCGTCCTGTTACGAGCAGCCCGCTCATGATCGAGCCGGCGTCGACACAATATCATGGGCCGGTAGCAGTGCTGATCGATGAATATTCGCACAGCGCGGCTGAAGACTTCGCGCAGGTGCTTCAGGATCTGCCGAACGGTTTTGCCGTGGGCATGAGCGGCACGGCGGCGGCAGGCGGTACCAGCGAGGCGGTTGTGCGGCTCCCCGGCGGCTACAGCTTCGCCTTTCCCAAGGCGCAGTCGCTGGATCGCTCGTTTCGTATCCAGATCGAGAGCGATTTTGCCGGTAACGGTGGCGTGCTTCCCGATATCCGCGTGCCGCGCAACGACGATACAGCCGCCGGACTGAGCGCCGGACAGGATGTGGTGCTTGAACACGCCGAGGTTGCACTGCACGAGTACGTGGCGAGCGGATCCGCTGAAATTCTACAATTCACCTCGGACGTGGCCGGCGACTAAAGTCGCGCTGGAGTGCGTCCCGCCGCGCCAGACTGAAGCCATGCGCCCAAACACAAAGCCTCTGCGCAGGCTAGTCTCGAAGAGGCTTCGTGTGTGGGTGCATAGCTTCAGCTTAGCACCAACGGCGCCCACGCAGGTGGACGCTCGACCGCGGGCCCTTCAGGCGCGACGCTCGCCGCTGGCCCACTTACTCCGGGAAACGAGACGCCGTATTTGTCGGGCTGTGCTAGCGTTGAATATCCGCACTGCTGTAGCGGAGGTGGTTGATGCAACCATCCTCAACTCGAGTAAACGAAACGCCCCAGGACGCGGTGCCGGCGCGAACCGGGCAGGGGCTCGGTTCGCGCTCCGCCGCCGCGTGGGCACTGTGCGCGCTGTGCTGGTGCCTCATGTTCGGCGCCTTCTGGTTGATCGGCGCCTCGGTTGTGGTGCAGGCCGGCGGCGGCCCGCTGCTGCCGGCGTATGCCGCGCTGGTCGCCGGGCCGAACCCGCCCGTGCTGGATGCTGTCGAGCTGCTCCTATTTGCCGCGACTTTGCTGGCGTTCGCTACGCTGGGAGCGTTGATTGTTTCGCGCTACCCGGCCAACGCGGTAGGCTGGATCTTTTGTCTGCTCAGCCTGTTCGGTACCGGCGAGCAGTTCGCCACGTATTACGCCGTGTTCGGGCTGATCGTCCGGCCCGGCGCGCTGCCTTATGGCCTGGTTGCCGCGTGGTTCACCGAATGGAGCTGGACGATCTTTTTCGGCCTGCTTTCGGTCTGGCTGCCGCTGCTGTTTCCAAACGGACGCCCGCCTTCGCGCCGCTGGCGCCCGGTAGTGTGGTTCGCCCTCGGCGCAAATATCCTGCTGACCCTGTCGTTTGCACTCAAGCCCGGCCCGCTGGGAAATATCACCCTGCTCGAACAGTTCGATAGCCCGGTGCGGCTGCTCGCGCCGGACGGGCCGATCACGATCGCCGTGTTGCTGGGGTTCGGCGGCATACTGTTGAGCATGTTGCTGGCCCTCGTGTCGGTGGCGGCGCGCCTGCGCTACGCAACCGGCGACGAGCGCGAGCAGCTCAAATGGTTCTGCTACCCGATGGCATTGTTGGCGCTGCTGTTCGTTTTCCAGGCCGTGTTTCGCTATATCGTGCCGCTCTGGTCATCCACGTTTGAGCGATGTATCTGTGGGAGCAGGTATCGCCGGTCGAGCAGCAGGTACTGCGCCAGGCCGCTGCATGTACCGCGCATGGGCAGCCGATCGCCGTCGACACGCTGGTAGCCAGGCTCGCGCAGCCCGCCGAAGCGGTGCGCTCGGCACTCGACTCGCTTGCACGGCACGAGCTGCTACGCCGCGCCGGCGATCCAGGCGAGCGGTACGAGTTCGAGCTGGATCTGTTGCGGCTGTGGATCGGCCGGCAATAAAGCAACGGCCCGGCGCATGCGCCGGGCCTGATGGTGGAGATGGCGGGATTCGAACCCGCGTCCGGAAAGGTTGACCGCCGATATCTACGAGCGTAGACTATTGATTAGTTTCTCGCCTTCCTCGCTCAACAGCCCAGGCGTTTCGGAAGACCAGCCCGCTAATCTTGAGCGACCGCTAGCAGGCGGTTACGGTCGCAGCAGCCCGACTTGCTGTCGCCCTACCCTGCTCCATCGGGCTGAGAGCAGGAGGACGGGCTACTTAATTAGGCAGCCAGCGCGTAACGCGCTGTAGCAGTCTTGTTGCCAGTTATTGGCGTTGCCCCTTTAACGAGACTGGGCGGCTCGGCTCGCAACCGTCGATCTCAGCTCCCCGTCGAAGCCAAACATCCCCGTTGCAGAGGAATATTATACCGCGTTGGTAGGCCGGGATCAAGGCCACGAATGGGCCACGAATAGCTATTCGTGACTCTATTCGTTTATCCGTGGCCCATTCGTGGCTAAACCCGCTTAGTGCTATCATGACCCAGTCGAAAGGAGACAACCCATGCAGGTCGATCCGAAAATCTTCAAAGCCTACGATATTCGGGGCATCTACCCCACCGAGCTGAACGAAGCGATCGCCACGGCGATCGGGCGCGCGTTTGTGACGTTCCTGAAAGCCGAAACCGTGGTCGTCGGCCGGGACATGCGCATCTCGGGCCCGCAGGTCTTCGCCGCCGTCACCGACGGCATTATGCAGCAAGGCGCCGACGTGATCGATATCGGCATGGTATCAACCGACCAGTACTATTATGCCTGCACCAAGTATGGCCTGCCCGGCATGATGGTAACGGCCTCGCATAATCCCAAAGCTTACAACGGCTTCAAGATGGTACGCCAGATGCCGTACCTGCTCAGCGGCGACGAAGGCATCAAAGATCTGCTGCGGCTGGTGCAAACCGACGACTTCTCGCCCGCCTCGCGGCGCGGCGAGATGCGGACGGTGGACCTGATGGACGAGTTCGTCGCCGCGCTGCTCAAGCTGCTCGACGTATCGGCGATCAAGCCGCTGCACGCGATCGCCGATACCGGCAACGGCATGGTCGGCCCGGCGCTCGAAAAAGTGTACAGCCGGCTGCCGATCCGGCTGACGCCGATGTATTTCGAGCCCGACGGCAATCTGCCCAACCATGGCCTGGACCCGCTGCAGCCCGAGAACCGCGCCGAGCTGCAGCAGCGCGTCAAAGACGAGGGCGCCGATGTCGGCTTCGCGTTCGACGGCGACGGCGACCGCTTTTTCGTGATCGACGACCGCGGCGAGTTCGTGCCCGGCGATTTCATGACCGCATTGCTGGCGGAGTATATTTTGCGCCGCCAACCGGGCGAAAAAGTTGTCTATGATGTGCGCGCATCGTGGGCGGTGCCTAACATGGTCAAGGCGGCAGGCGGCACGCCGCTGATCGAGCGGGTCGGCCACGCGTTTATCAAACGCCGCATGGCCGACGAAAACGTCGTCTTCGCCGGCGAGGTCTCGGGCCACTATTACTTCCGCGACTTCAACTACGCCAACTCGGGCATGATCCCGTCGCTGCTGATCCTGGAGATGCTTTCCACCAGCGGTAAAAAGCTGAGCGAGCTGCTCGCGCCGATCGAGGCAAGCTACTTTGTATCGGGCGAGATCAACTCGACCGTGCCCGACGCCATGGCCAAGATGCAGCAGTTGGTCGAGACCTATGCCGACGCCAAGCTGGAGCAGATCGACGGTATCTCAATCAGCTACGACGATTGGCATTTTAACGTGCGCGCTTCCAACACCGAGCCGCTGCTGCGCCTCAATCTCGAAGCGCTGTCGCAAGAAAAGATGGAGCAAAAGCGCGACGAGGTGATAGGCTTGATTCGGAGCTAGCGAGGAGGGGATAGGGGTTAGGGGTTTGGACACCGCACGGTTGGCTGTGCGCCTCCGGCGTGTCCCTACGGGCGCCAACGACCTTCGGTGTCCTAACCCCTAACCCTAACCCCTATCCCCTCTTCCGCGCGACGAGCAAGATCGCCCCGCCGGTGCCCGAGTCGCCGGTAACGTAGGGCAGCAGCTTGCCGGACAACCAGCGGACATAGCGACGATGCAGCGGGCTGCCGCGCACGAGCCACATCAGCGGTTGGAGCAGGTTGCCGGCGATCAGCAGCCGGTCGAACATCGCGGTCGCCTCGGGCGACAAAAAGTGTCGTGCTTCGACCAGCTCCAACCCGGCATCATCCAGCAGGCGCGCCCAGGTGGCGGGATGATACATATGGAAGATCGTCAGCAGGCGCAGGATCAGCCTTCCGTATCCCCTGGCCGCCCCGTCAAGGCCCCAGCGCCGCAGCACGCCCGGCACCCATAAGTAGTCGCTGAAGTAGCCGCTCGGCACGGTGGTGATCAGGCAGCCGCCAGGCTTGAGCACACGGTTGATCTCGCGCAGCATCTCGGGCATCGGCGGCACGTGCTCCATTGCGCAGCCGCTGAACACCGTGCCGAACTGCGCGCCGGCATACGGCATTGCCGTCGCGTCGCCGGTGATCGGCAGCCGATACACGCCGGCGCGCTGTGCTTCGCGCACCCGGTTGTGCCGGATATCGATGCCCGAACATAGCGGCTCGTCGAACACCAGCTCGGCAAAAATGCCGTCGCCGCAGCCAAGGTCGAGCACCGGTCCGGGATATTCATACTCGCGAAACAGGCGCCACTCGATCGTTTTCCACAGCGCGTGATCGGGCGGCGAATGCGTTGCATAGAACGTGAGCACGTCGGTAAGGTGAGTGTTATGGGTCGGGCGGGAGGTCATGCTTGTGTTCCTGTAACAGCAGGCAGGAATGTAACATACTTTCGCCAGGCTAAAGCCATGCGGCGACGCCAGGCTGGAACTCGAGCCTCGAAGAGGCTTTGTGTATGGGCGCATGGCTTCAGCCATGCGTCACAGGCGCATAGCTTCAGCTTAGCGCAATTGACAGCGTCGCGTGGCGCGGGTTATCATCGCCGCCGCAAACGACGAACATTTCCCACCTGACACGAGGAGGTGAACCGTGGGTCGTCCAGTCACACTCTTCACCGGCCAATGGGCCGATCTGCCTCTCGAGACGTTGGTCGTCAAGGTACGCGATTGGGGCTTCGACGGTCTTGAGCTCGCCTGCTGGGGCGACCACTTCGAGGTCTCAAAGGCCCTTGAAGACGACGGGTACGTGCGGCGCAAGCGCGAGCTGCTGGAGCAGCACGGGCTCAAGGTATGGGCCATTTCAAACCATCTGGTCGGGCAGGCCGTCGCCGACGCCGTGATCGACGAGCGGCACAAGGGCATCTTGCCGCCGCACGTATGGGGCGACGGCGACCCGGACGGCGTGCGCGAGCGCGCGGCCGAGGAGATCAAGAATACCGCCCGCGCTGCCGCGGCTTTCGGCGTCGAGCTGGTCAACGGCTTTACCGGCAGCCCGATCTGGCACGTGCTGGCGATGTTCCCACCGGTGCCGCCCGAGATGATCGAGGCAGGCTACAAAGAGTTCGCCGACCGCTGGAATCCGATCATGGACGTGTTCGACGAGGCTGGTATCAAATTCGGCCTCGAAGTGCATCCATCCGAGATCGCCTACGATTTCTGGACTACCAGGCGCACGCTCGAAGCGATCGGGCGCCGCCCGGCGTTCGGGATTAACTTCGATCCCAGCCACCTGCACTGGCAGATGGTTGACCCTGTCGCGTTCGTGCTCGAATTCGGCGACCGGATCTATCACGCGCACGTCAAGGAGTTGGTCCGGCTGCTGGACGGCCGTAACGGCATTCTCGGCTCACATCTTTTATTCGGCGACCCGCGTCGCGGCTGGGATTTCGTCTCGCCGGGGCGTGGTGGTGTGCCGTTCGAGCGCGTCTTCCGCGCGCTCAACTCGGTCGGCTATGCCGGCCCGCTGTCGATCGAGTGGGAAGACAACGGTATGAACCGCGACCAGGGCGCGCCCGAAGCGCTGGAGCTGGTGCGGCGCCTGGATCTGACACCCAGCACGCAGGCCTTTGACGACGCGTTTAAGCAAGGGTAATAGTCGAAGGTCGAAGGTCGAAGGTCGAAAGTCTTTCGTTTCGACGGCTGATCAGAACGCTCAAGGGTTCAGTTCATCCGGAATCGATTGGTGACCTTCGACCTTGAAACTCACCCACTTCGTGGGTACCCGACTTTCGACTTTCGACCCGACAACGGAGTTGTCATGGATACAATTAACGTCGCACTGATCGGCTACAAATTCATGGGCCGGTCGCACTCCAACGCATACCGTCAGGTCGGCGCGTTTTTCGAGCTGCCGCTGCAGCCGAACATGAGCGTGCTGTGCGGCCGCGACCAGGCGGGAGTTACCGAAGCCGCCAGGCAGATGGGCTGGCAGTCGGTGTCGACCAGCTGGCGCGAGGTCGTCGCGCGCGACGATATCGGGCTGGTTGATATTTCGACACCCGGGGATAGCCATTTCGAGATCGGCATCGCCGCCGCCGAGGCCGGCAAGCATATCCTGTGCGAAAAGCCGCTGGCCAATACGCTCGAGCAGTCCAAACAGATGCAGGCCGCCGTCGAGAGCGCCGGCGTGGTCAACATGGTCAACTTTAACTACCGGCGTGTTCCGGCGGTGCAGCTGGCCAAGCAGCTGATCGACGACGGGCGCATCGGCGAGATCCGCCACTGGCGTGCGGTGTATCTTCAGGATTGGATCATCGATCCAGAATTTCCGCTGGTATGGCGCCTGCAAAAAGATCTGGCCGGCTCTGGCGCGCTCGGCGACATCGGCGCGCATATTATCGACCTGTCGCGCATGTTGGTCGGCGAGATCTCGTCGGTCAACGGCATGCTGGAAACGTTTATCAAAGAGCGGCCGCTGCCGGGCGAGACCTCAGGCCTCAGCGCGACGGGCAGCGCGGAGCGCGGCGCCGTGACGGTCGACGACGCGGCGATCTTTATGGCGCGCTTCGACAACGGTGCGATCGGCTCGTTCGAAGCGTCGCGCTTCGCTACCGGTCGCCGCAACTTCAACAGTTTCGAGATCAACGGCAGCCGTGGCTCGCTGGTGTTCAATCTGGAGCGGCTCAACGAGCTGCAGTTCTACAGCGCCGACGACGCTCCCGAGGTGCAGGGCTTCCGCAACGTTCTGGTCACCGAAGGTGTTCATTCCTATATCAACGCCTGGTGGCCGGCCGGGCATATCATCGGCTGGGAGCATACGTTTACCCATACGGTGCGCGATCTGATGTACGGCATCGCCGAGAATACATCGCCCGCGCCAACGTTTGCCGACGGCGTGCGCTGCCAGGCGGTGCTTGACGCGATCGAGCACTCGGCCGGCGACGGCGGTTGGGTGAAGCCGGAGTACTAATGGTCGAAGGTCGAAGGTCAAAGGTCACCGGCAGCGAAACCTGGTTGTGCATACCGACCCTCGAAATGTCGTGTTCAACCGGGTAGTCGCAAGACTTTCGACCTTTGACCTTCGACCTTCGACTGCGTGGCTCGGCTACCTCAACGAAAGGGTCCCGATGGCTATCCCACGCAACATCATAGAAGCCGCGCGACGCTACGTCCGGCAGCACTATCCCGACATGGACGGCATGCGCTGTACCGGCGAAGAGGCCGCCACCGGCCGCTATATCGTAACCGCACGCCGGCACCAGGCGACCGAGGATGGTCGCTCGATCGAGCGTATTGTACGCGTGACGCTGGACGAGGGCGGCAAGGTGCTGCGCGCCAGCTCGTCCAAATGACCGGACAGCTGCCCGCTCTTTCGCTCGGCGATGCACAACGCATCGCCGTCGCGGCGCAGGCGCTCGACCGCGTGCCGTCGAAAGTCACCAAGGCCGATGTGCTGGCGACGGTGCGGCGCCTGGGCTGCGTGCAGATCGACACGATCCATGTGGTTGCCCGTAGTGCCTACCTGGTGCTGTGGAGCCGCCTGGGCGCCTACGATCCGGGCTGGCTGGACGAGCTGTTATATCCCGACCGGCTGGTGTTCGAGGGCTGGGCACACGCCGCCAGCATTGTGCCGATCGAGCACTGGCCGCTGTTTCGCCGGCGCATGCTCGCAACGCTCGACGGCTCAAACGGCTGGACCAAATGGGCCATCGACAACGCCGAGGTGATCCAGCACGTCCGCGACGAGATAGGCCGGCGCGGCCCGCTGGGTACGGCGGATTTTGAAGCTCCGGCGGGACATAAGAGCGGCGGCTGGTTCGATTGGAAGCCGGCCAAAACAGCGCTGGATTATCTGTGGTTCACCGGCGAGTTGATGATCGAGCGGCGCGTCAAATTCCAGCGCCGCTACGAGCTGCGCGAGCGCTTGCTGCCCGATTGGGACGACGCCGAGCTGCCGTCGGAGGCCGATAACCGCCGCCGTCTGGCCGGGCTGGGGCTTGGCTGCATGGGCATCGCCACTGTCAAGCAGCTGTCCGACTACTTCCGTCAGCCGGTCAAGGGGCTCGCGGCTTCGGTAGACGAGCTGGTCGAGGCAGGCAGCGCCCGGCGCGTGACGGTGGAAGGCTGGAAGGAGCCGGCGTTTGTGGACCACGCGGCGCTGGCCGCGTTCGGCCGCGGCCTGCCGCCGGCCGAGCACACCACGTTTTTGTCGCCCTTCGACAATCTGACCTGGGACCGCAGGCGTACCGTGGCGTTGTTTGGCTTCGACTACAGGCTCGAAATCTATGTTCCGGAGCCCAAGCGGCTCTGGGGCTACTACACGCTGCCGATCCTGTGGCGCGGCGAGCTCGTCGGCCGCCTTGACGCCAAGGCCGAGCGGCGCGACGGCGTCTTCCGGGTCAGGGCGCTGTACCTCGAGCCGGGGGTGCCGCCGGATGCGGTCGCATCGGATATCGGCCGCGCGCTGCGCGAGATCGCCGCCTGGCACGGCACGCCCGAGGTGGTACTGGAGCGCTGCGAGCCGGCCGGGCTGGCGCGTTTGATCGTCGAATGACCGTCGAATGACCGTCGAATGAATTCGACGTTGATAAGATAAAACCTGCTGAAGCAGGTTGAGCACTGATATTGTCCGGCAACGTGCTTTAGCGCGTTTTATCATAGCAGCCGCGAATTCATTCGCGGCTTCGCGGACGGGCGCGGCGTCGCGGCGCGCCCGGTTGCGCCGCTCCAGGCAACATGCTATACTCATGCCTCACCGGATGGGCGGTTGGCACAGTTGGTTAGCGCGCTTCCTTCACACGGAAGAGGTCACAGGTTCGAGTCCTGTACCGCCCACCAGCGGCGTCTGCGGACGCCGTTTTGCTTGCTCGATTTTCGCCGTTGCTGACGCGGGCGTGCAGCTTGCAGCACGGGTATGCTTCACATGCATGCTGTTGTAGTCTATACTGCGAGCATAAAGTCAGGATGATCGCCTTCGATGGCCAATCGGGGTCACGCTGGCGGGCCGGAATACTGGGAACTGCTCGTCGACATCGTCCGTCGCGCGCGCGACCTCGAAGCTCGTGCCCGCAATCAACGCACAATTCTGGACATCGCTGATCCCAGCTACGGTCGCTGGATCAGTATCGAACGGCGCTACGCAACCGTCCGCGGTAATGCTGAGCATTTGCTGCAGATCCGCCGGCGACGCCGACGCCGGCTGTTGTCGCGCTTCTTGCGCCGTTGGAGCCTGTTCTAGCTTCGCCGGTCAACCAGCCGCGTAGAGCAGAGATCGGGAGTATGGACCAGGCGATTCTCAATATTCTTTTTGTCATCGTCGCGTCGATCGTTGTCGTGCTGCTGTTGCTGGTGCGGCGCTACTGGGCGTCGCGGCTGAACATGTCGCAGGAAGACGAGGCGCTCGAGCGGCGTGTCACGGCGCTGAACGACGAGCAGGCGTTTCGACGCCGTGATGACGAGATCGTGCGCGTGCTGCGGGGCGACGAGCAGCCGACGGTCGGGAAGGATGAAGGTTGAGCCAGGGCCAGGTTAGGCAAGCACACAGAACAGATCGAAAAAACTCGACCTGTTCTGTGTGCTATGTTCTTTGTACTGTCGCCCTACCATCTTCCCAGCTGCGCGTGACCGTCGGCGAACATCGCGCCCACCGAGATGCCTTTATGGATCCGCAGAATCGTTTCGCCGAGCAGCGGCGCTACCGCGGCGATGTCGAGTCCGCTCCAGGCATCCTGAGGGTGGGGGATCGAGTCGGTGGTGATCAGCCGCTCGATCGGGCTGCGCCGGAAGCGTTCAATCGCATCACCGCACAGCAACGGATGGATCACCGCGCCGATCAAGCGGCTCGCGCCGTTGGCCTTCAGGATCTCGGCCACCTGCAGCATCGTATTGCCGGTGGCAACCTCGTCGTCGACGATCACACAGTCGCGCCCGGAAACGTCGCCCAGCACGTTTAGCTGCGTTGCCCTCGCGCTGTCCAGTTCGTGTCTGCGCTCGACCAGCGCCAGCGGCGCACGCAGCAGCTCCGCGAAGTTACGCGCCCGCTTGGCGAAGCCGAGGCTGCCGGCCACGATCATCGGATTCGGCAGCTCCAGCTCGCGGACGCGGTTCAGCAGCAGATGCATCGCGCTCATTTCGTCGAACGGAATGCGGAAAAACCCCTGGATCTGACCGGCGTGCAGATCCAGCGTCAGCACACGGCTGGCGCCGGCGACTTCAAGCATGTCGGCCAGCAGTCGTGCGCTGATCGGGACGCGCGGCTGATCGCGTTTGTCGGTACGGCCGTAGGCATAGTACGGCAGTACCGCGGTAATGCGCCCCGCCGAGTCGCGCTTACATGCGTCGATCGTCAGCAGCAGCTCCAGGATCCGGTCGCTGAGCGGTGTGTACAGCGACTGCACGATAAACACATCTTGCTCGCGCACGCTTTCCGACAAACGAACAAAAATGTTGTCGTTGGCGAACTTTTCGATCTGCAGCTGTGAAGAACGCACGCCGATGTACGCACAGATCGCCTCGGCAAGTTGCGGGTGCCCAGTTCCACTAAAGATGCGAAGCTCGTCGAAGCGGCTCATGGGGGTGGTTCCTCGATTTCGTACGAGTATTCTATCAATCTTTGGTCAGGCGTGTGCATGACAAGGTGAGGGGGTGACCTTGGTGGTGTCTTCCTGGCTCATCGTTGGTTTGCATGTGTGCCCAGTTCAGTGCTCGGAGGCAACCCTGACGCGGTGACAAGGTGACGGGGTGATCGTTTTCCGTGTCTATTCTGCAGATCGATGTTTGCACAACACGATCGTGAAAGACAACGATACATCACGGCCAGAGTCGCCCTGTCACCCCGTCACCCTGTCCAACGATCAGCACACGCTTCTCCGACAACCGCCTACCGAGGCCAATCAGGACACTGCTCCTTCACAGAAGGTCACCCCCTCACTGTCACCTTGTCATCAAAGCCACCTGCACCGTCCTCAACCCGTCTACGCAGCGCCGCCACCTAAAAACTCCGAGGCCCCGCGCAGCCGCGTCCCGAGCAGCGCCTGCGCGCGCCGTACGTCCAGCCGCACGTCGGTCGGGCGCCGTAGGCCGCTTGCGGCGGTGGTGCTCGCGCGCAGCCTCGCCGGATCAAGTCCAAAGTGCCGGGCGATCAAGACGCCGAGCTGGTAGCGGCTTACGGCCTCGGGGCCGGCGACGTTGAGCACTCCGCCGCCGTCCGCGTCGGTCAGCTCGAGCAGGGCGGACGCCAGATCGGCGACATGGATCGGGCAGCGGATCTCGTCGGTAAACAGCACGCCCGAATTGCGGCCGGCCAGCATGTCGAGCACCAGGGCAACGTGCTTATACGGCTCGTCACCGATGATCAGCGAGGTACGC
Organism: uncultured bacterium; assembly: GCA_963827625.1. Classification (GTDB taxonomy): domain Bacteria; phylum Chloroflexota; class Chloroflexia; order Chloroflexales; family Kallotenuaceae; genus CAWHBS01. Next base: position 669,482 of record CAWHBS010000001.1, read on the forward strand.
ACGATCCAGGCAGCAGGGTCGAGCGCCGCGACAGCAGTCTCGGCCGCTGCTTTGGCCGCGCCATACGGCGTGATCGGCTCGGGGCTCGCCGTTTCGTCGTACAGCCCGCTCGCGCCGTTGAAGATCGCGTCGCTGGATAGATGCACCAGCCGCGCGCCGCTCGTCCGAGAGGCGCGGGTAACGTTGGCGGCACCGGTGGCGTTCGTCGCCCAATCGTTTGGCTCGCGGACCGCGGTATGAATAACTGCGCCGGGGCGCACTTCCGCCAGCAGCCCGTGGGTTGCCTCGCGGTCGCGCACGTCCAGGGCCAGCCACTCCACGCCGGAAATCGGGCGCGGCGCGCTGTGAAACGTGCCGTACACCTGCCGGCCCGCCGCGACCGCCTGCCGCGCCAGCTCGCGCCCGAGATAGCCGGAGGCGCCGGTGATCAGCAGGCTCCGCATCATGCCGAGCTGCCATCGGGAGCTGCCAGGTCGTCAAGGTGCTCCAATGCCGCGCGCGCCGCTGCCTGCGCGGCCGACTGCTTGCTGTTGCCGATGCCCGTGCCGAGCGTTTGATCGCCGGCGAATACCTCGATCGTATAGGTGCGGTTGTGGTCCGGACCTTCGGCGCGCACGGTACGGTACCGTGGGGTCGTACCGCGCTCGGATTGCACGCGCTCCTGCAGCCGGCTTTTGTCGTCCTGCTGCAATCCGTGGACCGCCATGCGCGCGCCCTCAGATTCCAGCATCGGCAGCAAGAACCGTCGAGCGGCGTCCAGGCCCTGATCAAGGAACATGCTCGCCAGCAGCGCCTCAAAAACATCGGCCAGCAGCCCGTCGCGTTCGCGCCCGCCGCTGTGCTCCTCGCCCTTGCCCAGCCTCAGATACGCGCCGAGACCAAAGCGCCGCGCAAAGCGCGCCAGCGTTCCGGTGCGCACCAGCGCCGCCCGCATCGCCGTCAGCTGGCCCTCGCCGCGGTCGGGAAAGGTAGAGTACAGGAACTCGGCGGTCAGCAAATTGACCACCGAATCGCCAAGAAACTCCAGCCGCTCGTTAGGCTGCAAGCTGCTTTGGTAGTGCTCGTGTACAAACGAGCGGTGTGTCAACGCGCTTTCCAGCAGCTCGGGGTCGACGAATTCGATACCCAACGCCGTCATAAGTTTGTCGATCGATGGCATAGGCGAATATTAACGATGCAACGGCACAATGGTAACACGTAGGAACATGCCAGAGGCGCGGCGCCGACCGACATGCAGGTGCTGACTGTCTGCGCCGACGGCATGTCCTGAACCGACGTGAATAATCAAACCGCTTGAAACGGGGAGATCGCATGCCTGTAGGACATGCCGCCGGCGCGTAGGGACGAAATGCCACCACACATTACTCAAGGCGCCTCTGGCATGTCCCTACAACGATCACTCATCACTCCTCATATTTCCCCACGATCAACGCCACATTGTGCCCGCCGAAGCCGAACGAGTTCGACATCGCGCGCTCGATCGGGACCTGGCGCGGAGTATTCGGCACGCAGTCGAGGTCGCAGCTCGGGTCGGGGGTGCGGTAATTGATCGTCGCCGGCAGCAAGCCTTCGCGGATCGCCAGCACACACAGCAGCGCCTCGACCGCGCCGGCGGCGCCGAGTAGATGGCCGAACTGCGATTTGCTCGAGCTGACCGGAACGCGCGTGGTGTCGCCGAAAATCCTCTTAATCGCCAGCGTTTCGAGCCGGTCGTTGGCCTGCGTCGATGTTCCATGGGCGTTGAGATAATCGATCTGTGTGGGCTCGAGGCCGGCCTGCTTGAGCGCGAGCTCCATCGCCATGGCGGCGCCCGAGCCGATCTCGTCGGGCATGGTGATATGGTAGGCGTCGGCAGTCGCGCCGTAGCCCAGCAGCTCGGCCAGGATCGTCGCGCCGCGCTGCTGCGCGTGCTCCAGCCGCTCCAGAATCAAGATCCCCGCGCCTTCGCCGAGCACAAAGCCGTCGCGCGTCGCGTCAAACGGCCTTGATGCCGCCGGCGCATCGTCGTTGCGCGTCGAAAGCGCGCGTGCTGCGTTGAAGCCGGCGATCGCGATCGGAACTACCGCTGCCTCGGTGCCGCCGGCGATCATCGCGTCGGCGTCGCCGCGCCTGATGATGGCGGCCGCCTCGCCGATCGCGTTGGCCGAGGTGGCACACGCCGAAACCGGAGCGAAGTTCGGCCCTTTGGCGCCGGTGCGAATCGAGACCATGCCGCCCGGCATGTCGGCGATCATCATCGGCACCAGGAACGGGCTCACGCGTCCCGGCCCGCGCTCGCGCAGCGTATCGATGCCTGCGCTGAGCGTCTCGATGCCGCCGATGCCGCTGCCGATCAAAACGCCGATCCGGCCGGCGTTCGCAGGCGTGATCTCGAGCTCGGATGTGCGCAGCGCTTCGTCGGCGGCGCCGATAGCGAGCTGGATCACCCGGTCGGTGCGCCGCGCTTCCTTGCGGTCCAACACCGTGGTCGGGTCCCAGTCTTTGACCTCGGCGGCGATCGTGGTATCGAAGCCCGTCGCGTCGAAGCGGGTGATCGGCCCGACGCCGCTGCGTGCCTCGACCACGCCGCTCCAGGTGGCCTGGACGTCGTTGCCGAGCGGAGTTATCGCGCCGAGGCCGGTTATGACTACCCGCGGAGCGCTAGACATCGCTTTCTCCTGCCGGCAATTACGCGCCGGCCGTTCGCAAGCGCTTATTATAGCAAATCGAGGTTGTTGCTCCGGTGTCGACCGCAGCAGTTAAGCTATCGCCTACCAGACCACCATACAATGTATCAGACGCCGAGGACGATGGCGATGGCTGCACCGAGTATGGCGCCCCGCCAAACGAGATCCAGCCCCGCGAACTCATACCCGAAATTCGGCACGAGCGCTTTGCCGAGCATCAACACACTGCCGGAAATTGTAGTGCACGCTGGTACAATAAACGGCACCTCGAAAGGACTGCTTCCCTGGCTAAGCGGAGACATCGGCGATGGGAGGCGTGACGCCGCTGGCGCTGATTCAGATTGTCAGCTACACAGCATTCCTGTGGCTGGGGCTGTACCTGCTGCGAACCGGCGGCCTAAAACCGCTGATCCTGGTCGGCTGTGCCGGTCTGTTCGGCATCGCCGCTTTTTTCGCTTCAAGCGCGATCGGCTATGCGCTGATCAGCGAAGCCGTGCTGACGACGATCTGGCGCTGGACATGGTGGACGGCAGTCTTGCCGGCGGCGGCATGGTTCCACTTCTGCAGCTTGCTGGCGCGCCTGCTGGGCCAGGAGGGCAGCCGGAGCACGCCGGTGTGGACGCTGCCCGTGCTGCTGGTGTACGCCACGGCAGCACTGATCTCCCTGCTGGCCGCCACGACTGATGTTATCGTGTCGTACTCTGCTCCGACGGGTGATCCGCGCCTGTTTATCGTACCCGGTCCCGGCATCGGCTACCCGGCCTATATTGTGTTCCAGGCCGTCGCAGCGGGCGGAGCGCTGCTGTACCTGCTGCGTGCGCTGCGGAGCCTGCCGCGACGCTCCCCAGCCGAGCGTGACCTGAGGCAGCAGCTCAGGCTGTTGCTTGCAGGCGGTGCGTTGTTTTTGGCCGGCGCGCTATGGATTTCGATCCGCTACTACCTGGTGCTGGATATCAGCCTGCTGCCGTCGTACGGCTGCCTGCTGGCCGGCGCGGCATTGATCGGCTACGGCATCGCGTTCTGGGGCCTGCTGCTGGAAGGCATCGACGTGCGACGCGACTTCGCATATAGCCTGACCGGCATCCTGATCCTCAATAGCGCCTATCTTGCGCTGCTGGCCGCAACGGGCGGGCTCTCGGTCTGGTCGCTGCTGGCGCTGGCTTCGCTGGTTACGCTGACGCACACCGCCTTTGACGGCGGCCGTGCGCTGCTGGATCGCCTGTTCTTCAGCCGCGACGAGCAGGCAGCCCGCGCCGAGGCCCGCGAGTACGCGACATCCCTGGGCACTGCGCCGATCGAAGCGCCGGTCGCGATGCCGGTCCTGGCGGCCGCCGCGGAGGTCGATCAGCCGGTTCACAGCACCGGCATCGACGATCTCAAGGAGTTTCGTACACTGGTGCGGCGCGCGATCAGCGCGCTGCGCAACCCGCCGCAGCTGGCCCAGAGCCCGCTGCTGGCGCTGCCGCTGGTGGGCCGCCGCGTCGCCGAGGCCGAGCAAAAGGACAGTCGCCTGACCCGCGTAGCGTCGCTGCGCGAGCTGTTGATCGAGCAGATCGAGGATCTCCGGCCGGCGGGCGGGCTGGCTAACCCGACCGGCGACGCCTGGCGTTTTTACAATGTGCTTTATTATCCGTATGTCAAGGAGCTGTCGCGCAAAGCCGCGCTGTCGGAGGCGCGGCGGATCGAGCGCGAGCGCGAGCGCAGCGGCGCGAGCTCGCCGGGCGAGCTGGAGCAGGTGCTGTACTGGCTGGCCGATGTCGACGAGGATACGTTCTACAAATGGCAGCGCCGCGCGTCGGACACTATCGCCACGATCCTGTGGGAGGAAAACCGGGCGCTAGAATAAAACGATCCGCGAAGGCACGCGAAAGCACGCGAAGGGAGTATTGTTCTCCACCCGCGTATCTTGCGTCCGCACCCACTTTCGCAGGTGCCTGGCCTTCGCGGATCGATTTTCATGCGTTGAGTCGCCAGAACACCGCGGCGACGTCGGACCAGCGCCGGCACTCGAGAGCACCGGGTACGCGCCGGAGGTAGCGCTCGAACTCACCGGCATAGTACAAGATCGAGCGCGCCATGGCGTCGTGCTCAAGCAGTGCGCGGCGCTCGAAATCCAGGCCGTAGCCACGATACCACGCGTCAAGTGAGGGGCCATCGCCGATCAGGGTATGCACGCCCGGCGAAATGAGCTCGTGCGTCGCCGGCCCGAGCTTCGCATCGCCCCAATCGACCAGCCCGCTGAATTGCAGCCCGCCTGTGGTCTGCTCGACCAGCAAATTGATCGCGTCAAGATCGCCGTGCAGCAGTACCCGCTCGGGATTGCTTATGAGCAGCGGCCAGACCGGCTCGAGGTAGGCGTCGAGGTCGGACAGCAGCGGGGCTGGAACGCCCGCGTCGTGCAGCTCGCGCCGGCACTCGGCGCGCTGCTCGTCCAGCAAAGCCGTCCAGGGAAAGGCGAGCCGGCGCGGTGCGGCGTCGACGGGCAGGGCGTGCAGCGCGGCCATGATCTCGCCCTGCCGGAACGTGAGCGCCGCCCGCTCGTGCGCGCCCAGCTCGGGCCAATAGAAGCGCAGCGGCTCGCCGGGCAGGCGTTGCTGTACCAGATACTGCCATGCGCCGAGCGAGCCCTGTGCGATGACCGCGGGCGTCGCCAGCGGCAACCGGCCATAAACAAAACGTAGCGTTTCGGCTTCGACCTCGAGGTCGTCGGCCCAGAACGGCGGAGCCAGCTTCAGCACCAGCCGCGCGTTGCCGAACACAAGGTTCTTGCCCAGCCGGAAGCGGCTCCACTCGCCGGGCGGCAGGCTATGCTGCGCACTGATTTGTTCCAGCACCGGCAGCCAGTGCTCCAGCGGCCGGGCATGGAAGGCAGTCCAGTATTCGTCGTAGTCGACCGTACCTGGCAGCAGCTGTTTGAGCTCTTCGTTCACGCTTGCATACTAATCGATCCGTGAATGCACAGCAGCGTGGGCCATCCACGAATAGGAGCACGAATCCTCGGCACAGTCGTGTATTCGTACTCCTATTCGTGGACGGCAGCCGTCAGTTTTGCGATCTGCCCTGAACCAACGGCACAAAACCGCGACGCGGCAGCGTGCCGCCGGGCGCCGGTGTGGCCGCGGCCGAAGGAGATGTGCTTGGATTTGCCGTGGTTGAAGGTGCAGCTGACGAAGATGGCGATGGAATAGCCGACGGCGACGGCGCAGCGCCTCTGCCGGCAGCCCACAGAATGCCGCCCAAGAGGTGCTGGCGGAAATTCTGTTCAGCGTAGCTTTCAGCAGTATGTCCCATCGTCGTGACAAACGACCGGCCGCCGTCGTACTGTTGATACCATGACACCGGATGTGGATCGCCCATCGCGCCGATGCCTTCGCCAGCATAGGTATTTTCGTCTACTTTGATCAGCGGTGTAGTGGTGACGCTGATCGCAGGGACGGCGGTGCCGTCAACCACGATCGAGTTGTAGCGGACGTTATACCACTCGTCGTTGCGCGACCAGCTCGGCGGCAAACTATTGGTAGAAGGATGATCCGGCGCTGATCACATTCACGGTGGCGTCCGCGATTGGAGGCTCGTTCATGTTCGGCCCGGCATTGTGACGGCCGAAGTGGGCGCCCAATAACTGCCGGTACCAGTCCCAGTCGCGCTCGAACGACACAGCACCGTGAATACCCACGAAGCCTTTGCCGCTGCTGATAAAGTTTTGGAGGGCAAGCTCCTGGGCCGGGCTCAATATCGCATTACTGTTTGGAGACAAAAGACAATTACATCGTATTGTGCCAGCTGCGTTTCGGGAAAAACCGAGGGCGAGCCTGCTGTCCAGCTGAGATTGATGGCGGTATCGACTGTGTAGTTGCCCTGCTGGGCGAGCTGCTGAATCGCCGTAATGCCGGCGGGAATCGAGTCGCGATGATATGTTTGAGTCTGATCGGGATCTCCGAGTACACCAGCACCTTGAATGGCTGTGCCTGGCCGTACAGTACAGGGGCGACGAAAACGACGATCGATCAGGGCGATGCTGCACGCCAGGGCCGCGGCGCGGCGGTGGGAACGTATTTGCTGTCATGCTAATATAACGCCCGCACCAAACGCTCGGTTACGTCGTCCAACTATAATTCGGCCCTTGGTCGGTTGACTGGGCACATTGCGGCGCGTACACTGCCGCACTGATTCTGATCGGGGAGTTACTAATGTCTAAAACGATGGCCGATCTGCCCGTCGTGGAATATGATTTCGACGCCAGCGTGGCCGGCGGTACGTTTCCATCCGTTCTCGCTCGCTTCGCTGTGGAGCACGGCCCGATCTTTAGGCGCGTAGTGCCCGAAGAAATGTACGGCTCGGAGCTGATCTACATGGTCGGCCCCGAGGCCAACCGCTTCGTGATGCATACCCAACGCCATTGTTTCAGCCACGAGCAGGGCTGGACGCCGCTGATCGGCGAGGACTTCGGTCGCGGCCTGCTGAATATGGACGACCCTGAGCACGCCGTGCAGCGCAGGCTATGGAACCCTGCTTTCAGCCAGGCGTATATGGCTACCTACCTTCCGGTCATGCAGCAGGTGATCACGGAGCGTACGGCAAACTGGCCGGAGCGCGACGAGGTCGACCTGTACCACGAGGCGCGCGAGATCACCTTCGACATCGCGGCCGCGGCGCTGGCCGGCCTGAGTCCCGGGCCGGAGATCGACCACGTACGCGGCCTGTTTTATGAGCTGCTGCACGGATACGATCCCGATCGGTGGGATATCGAGGCGTTCATGGCGCATCGCGCCAGGGTCCGGGCTGAGCTGGTGCAAACGCTGCTCGGCATGATCGCTGCCCGTCGCGCCGCGCCCGCCGCGCAGCCGCCGCGCGATGTGGTTGACCTGATCGTGCATGCCGAGGACGAGAACGGCCATATATTGGACGATGTGCAAGTGCTGGCGCACCTCAATATTCTGCTGATCGCCGGTCACGAGACGACCACCACGCTGGCCGCGTGGACGCTTTACTTGCTTGCCGCGTTGCCCGAGCACCGTACACAGATCGAGGCCGAGCTGGCCGCGCTGCCGGGTGACGGGCCTGCCGGCGTCGAAAGCCTGCGCTCTGCTCGCCGGCTTGACTGGTTCATCCGCGAGACCGGCCGCCTGTATTCGCCGGTGATCAATGTTCCACGCGGTGTGGTCGAGCCATTCGATTTCGGCGGCTATCACATTCCAGCCGGTATGCGGATGCGCCTTTGCTTAGCAGCGGGACACCGGTTACCCGGCGTTTTCGCGGAGCCTGAGCGCTTCGATCCGGATCGCTTCGCGCCGCCGCGCGAGGAGGACCGGCGCAACCAGTACGCGCTGGTCACCTTCGGCGGTGGCCCGCGTGTATGCATCGGAATAAACTTCGCCCAGGTCGAGGTGCGAGCGCTGGTGGCGCACGTGCTACGCAACTACTGCATCGAGCCCATAGCAGGCCGCCCGCCGATCCACTCCGGCTACTGGACGGCTGAGATCCGGGGCGATATCAAAATACGTGTGACAAATCGCTAGAAGGGAACGATTGAACGCAAAGGCGCAAAGGCGCAAAGAATAACGCTCAATCGTTCTCCTCGAGCGCTGCACGGACGCGCCTGAGGAACTCCAGCCGCTGCTCCACAAACGCGGCAAAATCGGCATCACCGTCGTCGCGCGCGCCGGATGCCAGTCGCTGTAGCGCTTCGTCGGCCGCGTCACCGGTCAGCTCGTCGCGCTCGAGCACAACCTGCTCCAGTTCGTCTTCGCTGCCGGCTTCCAGGTACGCCTGCACCGCCTCGAGCACCGGTTTCTGATCCTGATAGCGCCGGCGCAGCTCGCCAAGGGCGTCAAGACGCTCGGCCAGGCCGTCGGCGATGCGCCCCTTGCCGCCTGCCTGCGCTGCCGCGATATATGCCAGCAGCGCTTCGCCGGCCCAGGCTTCCAGCAGCTCGGGATACTCGTCCACCGCCTGGGCCAGCTCTGCCGCGCTGGTGCTGCGCAGCAACGCGAACGCCAGCGCTTCGACCTGTTCCGGCGGCGCGTGCGGCGAATCGACCAGCACCGATACGGCCGGCTCCTGGCTGCGCGTGGCCTTGAGCTGCTCCAGTAGCGTGGCGGCACGCGCAAAGCCATGCGCGGCTTCCGGCTGGGCCTGCCTGGTCGCCTCGGCGGCCAGTTCCTGGAGGATCGTCACCGCCTGCGGCTCGTCCAGGATCGGGTGGTCGCGCAGCGCCGCCTCGAGCGCCTGCGGTCCCTGCGCCGTCAGCAACGCTTCGATCGCATACACAATCGGCGGTGCCTCAGCCTGCTCCGGCCGGTCAGGCGGGGCCGCGGGCCCTTCGCTCGCAAAGCCGGCGAGCTGTTCGCGCCGGATGATCTCGGCGATACCCTGGATCCCCACCTCGGCCTGCACATCGCCCAGGTACGGCAAGCGCGCTCGCTCGGGCAGCGCGCCGATCAGCGTCCACAGCAGCGTTTGCCCGATCTCGCGCCATTCGTCCTCGGGCATTCCGGGCGGCACGCCGAGCAACACCCGGCCCTTGCTTCCATCGTGATACAACAGCGGCGCGGCGACACGACCGGCCTGGCCACAGCTGGGGCACACCGTATCATGCAGCGAATCGTCAAGCATCCGTTGAACCAGATCCGGCCGCTCGACGCCGTCCACGATGATGAACGGATCTGCGTCGAATGCCGTGCCGCAGCGCGGACAGGTGATCGGAACGGTTTCGGCGTAGGATATCGGCATGTTACAGTCTACATTGCTCGTCAGGTCGAAGGTCCAAAGTCGAAGGTCGAAGGTCAATCGATTTCGTGACCTTCGACCTTCGACTTGTGACCTTCGACCGCGTCAGCGCCGTTCGTTATAATTCGGCGCTTCTTTGGTGATCATCACGTCGTGCGGATGGCCTTCGACCAGGCTGGCCATGGTGATGCGTACGAAGCGTGTCTCACGCCGCAGCGTCTCGATGTCGCGCGCGCCGGCATAGCCCATACCCGAGCGCAGCCCGCCGACCAATTGGTACAACGTGTCGGCAAGCGGGCCCTTGAAGGGAACCATGCCTTCGATACCCTCGGCCACCAGCTTGCCCTTGGCCACGCCGCCCTGGAAGTAGCGGTCGCTGCTGCCCAGCTCCATCGCGCCGATCGAGCCCATGCCGCGGTACGCCTTATAAGAGCGGCCTTCGTACAAAATCGTTTCGCCCGGCGATTCCTCGGTGCCCGCGAACAGCGAGCCGATCATCACCGTGCTCGCGCCGGCCGCCAGCGCCTTGGTAATATCGCCGCTGTACTTGATGCCGCCGTCGGCGATCACCGGAACGCCCTGGCGCTCGGCCGCCCGCGCGCAATCCAACACCGCCGTCAGTTGGGGCATGCCGGCGCCCGAAATTACGCGCGTGGTGCAGATCGAGGCCGGCCCGATGCCGACCTTGACCGCGTCAACGCCGCGCTCGACAAGCGCCATTGTAGCGGCGCCGGTGGCGACATTGCCGGCGACCAGCTGCACGTTCGAAAAGTGCTCACGCACGCGTACGACGGCATCCAGCACGCCCTGCGAATGCCCGTGCGCCGTGTCGACGATCAGCAAGTCGACGCCGGCCGCCACCAGCGCTTCGGCTCGCTCGAGCGTATCTTTGCCTACGCCAAGCGCCGCCCCGACGCGTAGGCGGCCCATTTCGTCCTTGCTGGAGTTGGGATGCTCGATCTGCTTGGTGATGTCTTTGACGGTGATCAGGCCCGACAACCTGCCGCGACTGTCGACCACCAGCAGCTTCTCGATGCGGTGCTTGTGCAGCGTAGCTTTGGCCTGCTCCAGCGTGGTGCCCTCGGGCACGGTGATCAGCGGCGCGCGGGTCATCAGCTCGTCGATGGGGCGTGTGGCGTCAGTTTCAAAGCGCAGGTCGCGGTTGGTCAGGATGCCGACCAGGTCGCCGCCCTCGGTGGTGATCGGCATGCCCGAGATATGGTACTCAGCCATCAGCTCCCATGCTTCGCCGATCGTTTGCTCCGGCCTCAGGCAGATCGGATCGGTGATCATGCCGCTCTCGGAGCGTTTGACTTTGCGCACCATCTCGGCCTGGCGTGCGGGCGGCATGTTTTTGTGAATGATGCCCATCCCACCTTCGCGCGCCATCGCGATCGCCAGCCGGGCCTCCGTCACGGTATCCATCGCCGCCGAGAGCAGCGGGATGTTGAGACGGATCTTTCTGGTCAGCTGCGTGGTCACGTCCACGTCCGCCGGCAGCACCTCCGAATACGCCGGAGCGAGCAGCACATCGTCGAAGGTCAGGCCTTCCCGTTCCAGCTTGGCGTCCCAGTCGATCATCGAGACCTCCTGCGAGGGGATAGGGTTTAGCACGTACTGCTCCTAACCCCTATTCCCTACCACCTATAAAAAAGCCCGCTACGCGGGGCGCAGCAGGCAAGGCAGCTTTCTCATTTCCAGGTAATGGTAGCTTGAGTATCCTCCGTACCATACAGCAATTATACCAAATACGAACGATGAATGATGAACGATGAACGATGAATATCAGTCCGTTCGATTGTTCATTGTTCATCGTTACTCCCGCTACTGAGCGATCGATCGCGGTGGCCACGCGCTCCACCTGGCGCATCAATTCGGCGAAGCGCTCGGGTACCAATGATTGCTCGCCGTCGCACACGGCGTAGGCCGGATTGGGATGCACCTCAATGATCAGGCCGTCGGCGCCGGCCGCGATCGCCGCGCGAGACATCGGGATGATGCGCTCGGCCACGCCCGACGCATGGCTGGGATCGACGATCACCGGCAGGTGGGTCAGCGATTTGAGCACCGGTATCGCGCTCAAATCGAGTGTGAAGCGCGAGTGGTCGTCAAACGTTCGGATGCCGCGCTCGCACAGGATCACCTCGCGGTTGCCCTCGGCCATAATATATTCGGCTGCCAGCAGCAGATCTTTTACCGTCGCGGCGAATCCGCGCTTGAGCAACACGGGCCGTCTGGTGCGCCCGACAGCTTTGAGTAAAGGATAGTTCTGCATATTGCGCGCGCCGATCTGCAACATATCGGCATACTGCTCCACCAGCGGCAGCGTGGCCTTGTCCATCACCTCGGTGACTACCGGCGTGCCCCACTCTTCGCGTACCTCGGCCAGATAGCGCAGCCCTTCCTCGCCCAGGCCCTGAAAGCTGTACGGCGAAGTCCGCGGCTTATATGCGCCGCCGCGCACCACCGCGGCGCCGTGAGCGATCACTGCACGCGCCGTGTCCATCAATTGTTCGCGGCTCTCGATCGTACACGGCCCGGCCATGATGACCACGCTGTTGCCGCCGATCGACAAACCGCCAACCTCGACTAGCGTATCGGCTTCACGAAAATCGCGCGAAACCAGCTTATAGGGCTTGGTGATGCGGACAGTCTCGAACACGCCCGGCAGGCTCTGGATCCTGGCAGTCTGGACGATCTCACCCTCGTTGCCGGTGATGCCGATCGCGGTACGCGTCGGGCCGGGCATCGCATGGGGAACATAGCCCATCGCCCGAACCTCTTCGCAAACTCGCTCGACCTGCTCGGCCGTTGCGTGCGCTTCCATTACGATCAGCATGGCGTACACTCCAACACAATACCGGCGACACAACGCCGGCAACAAGGCTATGCGGTGCGGCAAATTTTAGCACGCCGGATTTGGCCGATCAAGCAACGTTTGTATGTATTTCGGGCGCCGACACTATTGCCTTATGTAAGCGTGTCGATGCCCAGCGCGAATTCGATATAAACCTATCTAGCCGCCGGCCGGAGGATTAACTATACTGCTATCCGAACATCATCAAGGCTTCAACCAGTGCAAGAAATCGTGCCCGGCCTTTTTCTGTTGCAAGGCTTTCCGCCGTACGCGATCAACGCGTATCTCGCCGGCGACATGCTGGTAGACGCCGGCCCGTCGTGGTATCGCGTGGCGCTACAGCGGCAGCTGCATGGCCGTGACGTTCGCCTGCACGTGCTGAGCCACGCCCACCCCGATCACCAGGGCTGTAGCGCAACGCTCTGCAGATTGTTTGGCGCGCCGCTATGGTGTGGTGCTCGTGACGCCGCGGTTGCCGAGTTGGGCGCGACAGCGGAGCTGCTGCCGCCGACGTTGCTCAATCGGGTCATCGGCGGCTGGTGGTCGGGGCCGGGTTTTACCGTATCGCGGGCGCTGCGCGAAGGTGACGCGGCCGGCGAGTGGGAAGTGCTCGAAACGCCAGGCCATACGATGGGGCACATCGCGCTATGGCGGGCCCGCGATCGGGTGCTGCTGGCCGGCGACGTGGTGGTCAACAACCATCCGTTCACCCAGCTAACGTGGCTGCGCGAGCCGCTGGCGCGCTTTACGATGGATCCGGCGCTCAACCGTCGCTCCGCGCGCAAGCTGGCAGCGCTACGCCCGCGGATTGTGTGCTTCGGCCACGGCCCGCCGTTGTTGGATGGGCGCAGGTTTGTCGAGTTTGTTGAAGCGCTGCCGGAGTGACGCTCGGACAGAAACGCAAAGACGCAAATGCCCTTGCATCAACCCCGCTCGCGGCGCTCTTCCAGAATCAACAGCCCAAGCAGCAGCAGCTCGTTGGCCTTGTTGATAAAGCCGATCGGGCTACGTGCGCCGAAAGCAACCCACAACAAGATCGTGAGGGCGGTATAACCGATTAGCGCCAAGCGAGCGAAGCGACGATGCGGTGCGAGCTGCGGCAGCGGCAGATACAGCGCCGCCAGCAGAGCAAGGTAGCCAAGCCCGTTCAAAATGAAGATCGGATCGGGGAAACTCAGCGTAATATGAGTAATGGCCGTTGCAAGCGTAAGTCCGATAATTCCGATCTGTATCGGTGTCATCGGGGCTGAGCGTGCGGACATATAGCCTCGCGGGAGATTCGATGTGCGCCGGTTGCCTCGAATACTATAGCAGGGCGAAGCTAAAGGCAATTATCAGCCATGCATCAATCCATCCCATCCATCGCACGCGCTGAACCCTGCGCGGCGCCGGAGCGTTCCGAGCAACTGGCGATGCTGACGCGGGCTAATACCGACGATATCCTTGGCGCATTAGGTTGCGGTGAAGTTCGGCGCGGCCGGCGCGCCCTTGAATTCATGTGTCGCGGCGCGGCGCGCGGCCTGGCCCATAAGGTTATCGCCTACGACGACCAGGTGGCCATCGGTGGCCTGCGCGCGGGCGGCGCCTGGGCGATGCGCCAGTTTGCCGCGCGGCTCGAAGTGTCGGGGGCAGCGCATGTTCCGCCCGACGGCCCGCTGCTGATCGTGGCCAACCATCCCGGCCTCAGCGATACGACGGCGCTGTTTGCCGCGATCGAGCGCCCGGATCTGCGGGTCGTCGCCGCCGACCGCCTGTTCTTGAGGGCGCTAACCTATACGTCGCGCTACCTGCTCTTCATCGACCAGACGGCCTCCAGCCGCATTGGCGCCGTGCGCGCCGCAACACGCCATTTGCGTGCCGGCGGCGCCGTGCTGACGTTCCCCGCCGGCCGGATCGAGCCTGATCCCGCCGTGCTGGATGGAGCCGAGCAATCGCTCGATAGTTGGTCCGACAGCATCGAAGCGCTCGTCCGACTGGCGCCAGGGATCACGATCGTTCCGGCGATCGTCGGTGGTGTACTGTCGCCGGCAGCGCTCAAACATCCGCTGACGGCGCTGCGCCGGAAGTCACAGGACAGACAGTGGCTGGCTGCGCTGCTGCAGATACAGCTGCGCTCGCTGCAGGGCGTCACGGTACACGTAGCGTTCGGCCAGGCGCTGCGCAACTGCGGTGAGCCGATCGGTGCGCTGATCAAGGCCGAGGCGCGGCGGCTGCTCGGCGTTGTGGGCTCTTGATCGGGTTGAGCTTCACCCTGTCACTTTGTCATCACGGCCACCTTCTCCGAGCACCGATTCTGTTATTCGCGCGGCCACCGCGATGCCGTCTTCGTCGCGCATCAGCCGTGCCAGGTGTTGGGCATTGCGCTTCAGCACCGGGTCACCCAACAAACGCTCGATCGACGGGACCAGCTGCTCGGCAAGCCGGCGCTGTGAGAGCGGCGGCAGGCCGGCGCCGAGCACGGCGACGCGCCGGCCCCAAAAATGCTGGTCGACGCCGAACGGGATGGCGATGCCTGGCAGGCCGGCGCGGAGTGTTGCGTGGGTGGTTCCGGCGCCGCCGTGGTGGATCGCCGCTGCCATATGGCCCAGGAGCCGCTGGTGGGGCGCCGGCCCGATCACCAGCACCTCGGGCGGGGCAGCGGGTGCCAGGTCGGGACGGCTGAGCTGCAGCACGATACGCCGGCCGGAGCGCACGGCCGCCTCAAACAGGAGCCTGGCCAGCTCGCGCTCGCGTCCGGCAGCCATGCTGCCGAAGCCGGCAAAAACCGGTGAGCCGGCGGCCAAGAAGCGCCCCAGCTCAGGTGCCGGTTGCCAGCCGGGCTCGATGTGCGCTCGCCAATGGCCGGCGACGACGTAGTGCCGCGGCCAGTCGAGCGGTCGAGATATCAGGGCAGGGCTATGCAGATACACAAACGGCGAGCGAGCGCGCCGGGCCGCCGCGAACGGATCGATATCGCGGCGGGGTAGCCCCAGCTCGCCGCGCCAGCGCTCGAGCTGCGCCCGCCACGGCCGCCACAAGGATTGTTCGGCCAGCACATGGCTCAGGCGGTTGTAAGCGCGGCCAGGCGAGCCGCTCCACGGCTGCAGCGGCGATGGGAACGCGCCGGTGCGGCCGAGAGGCTGGCATAACATCCAGACGCACGGTACGTCGAGCCGCTCGGCGATCGTCTGGCCCCACGACGTCGGCAGACCCACGACGATGCAGCCCGCATCACGAGCGGCGTGCCAGGCCGAATGCAACATCCGGGCAACTTCGCCTCCGGCGGCATGTACGAAGCGCAACGTGTCGCGCAGCGATCTGAGCGGTTGGCCGTCCAGGCGCAGGGCCGCGGCAAAAACCGGATCGGCCAGCAACGCGTTGGGATTGCCTTCCAGCGGCGCCCAGTCCAGCCCATGCGCTTCCGTCGCCGTCCGAAAGGCTGAATGTGTGACGATCCGGATGTCGTTGCCGGCCTCGCGCAGCGCGCGACCCAGCCCCAACATCGGCAGGATGTCACCGAGTGTGCCGCTCGCGAGCAGCACAACCGGCCGGCGTTTCGATGGCTCACTGCTTAGGCAGGGCATTATGTCCGCACGTCGCATCGCTACAGCCGAACTTCCTGCCCGTGATGGTGGGATTACCATACATGTCTATGAAGACGGCAGCACGTCTTCCTCGCTCATTGTCAGGTGCGTCTCCGGATAATTTCGACGGCCGAACCGGCAAGCACCGTGCCCCCCAGGCGTACCTGCGGCTTGGCAACCTTGACCCGAATCGCGTCGACGCGGGCGTGCTGAGCCAGCACCGCCGCCGCGATGCGCTCGGCAACTGCCTCGATGAGCCGTAGCGGCGGGCCTTCCACGATCGCGCGCGCCTGCTCGTACACTTCGCTGTAATCCAACGTCTGCTTGAGGTCGTCGGCTTCGCCGGCGGCGCGTAGATCGATGCTCATGTCTATGTCGACAACGAAGCGCTGGCCGAGCTCGTTTTCGGGCGCCAGGATGCCGTGATAGCCGAAGAAGATCATGCCTTCCAGGAATATATGATCCGATTCCATCGGGTTAGCTCCACCTAAACGGTGTGATGGGCTTTCGTGAGCCGGGACGGCGGCGTTTCACGAGCGGCGGTTTTGTTCGCTTAGCTGCCTGTACTTCACCTGAGCACTATGGACGAAAAAACGCAAAGACGCAATGGCTGCCACACAAAAACGCAAGGGCGCAAGGCACGCCAAGGCCTGAATTCTTTGCGCCTTTGCGTCTAATTTGCCGCCGGTGCGTCAAGGCGATTTACACCTTGACAGCTTCGGCGCCACGGTTTATTCTTGAGCCTCGGATACCTCGTTGGATACAAGCCGATATACCGCACTGTACTGAGTCGATCATACCCGATCCATCGTTCAACCAACGTCCTGGTTATCTGGCTTTGATTTCGTAGCGTCCGGCGAACTGGACACCGTACTCTTCACCAGGCAGCAACATACACGCGACGCGTTCCAAGCAGTGAGGCTTGCCCGTGAAGCGCTTTCAGAGCGAAGCGATCGCCGCCGAG
The DNA here is from genome assembly GCA_963827625.1 of uncultured bacterium. Taxonomy (GTDB): domain Bacteria; phylum Chloroflexota; class Chloroflexia; order Chloroflexales; family Kallotenuaceae; genus CAWHBS01. The sequence continues at coordinate 686,261 of CAWHBS010000001.1, forward strand.
CTGGCCGATGCCGTCGGATACGAGCATGTATCGTCCGAGGCCGGCGAGCTGCTGATCTATACCGGCGACTGGTCGTGGATGTCGCAGATGTGGCTGGACCGCGGCGAGCGGCCGCCGTTGCCCGATTTTGTGGTACACCCGGGCAGCGCGCAGGAAGTCGCCGCTGTGCTGCGCGTCGCGGCGACCTACAAGCTGCCGGTGGTGCCATGGGGCGGCGGCTCCGGCACGCAAGGTGGGGCGGCGCCGTTGTTCGGCGGCATCGTTCTGGATACCAAGCGCCTCAACCGGATTCTGGAGATCGACGAACGCTCGCTGCTGGTTCGCGCCCAGACCGGTATCATCGGCACCACGCTGGAATGGGCGCTCAATGAGCGCGGCCTGACGCTGCCGCACTATCCCGCGTCCGCTAACGCCGCCACCCTGGGCGGATATCTCGCCGCGCGCGGCTCCGGTGTCATCTCGACCAAATACGGCAAGGCCGAAGACCTCGTGCTCATGCTGGAAATGGTGCTGCCCGACGCGACGATCGCGCGGACGCTGCCGGTGCCCAGCCATGCCGCCGGCCCCGGCCTGCTGCAGCTGTTTGTCGGATCCGAGGGCACGCTCGGCGTGATCACCGAGGCGACGATGCGGCTCGAGCGCTTGCCGGAAGCGCGGCTTTTGAGCGGCATGTTGTTCGGCGATCTCCAGGCCGCCCTTGAAGCCGGCAGGCGCATCATGCTCGAGCGGCTGCAGCCATGCGTGCTGCGCCTGTACGACGAAGCGTCGACCACCGGTGTGCTCAAGCGCGTGCTGGATCTGGACGCCGGCGGCGCGTTCTTTATTCTCGGCTTCGACGGGCAGCGCGAGATCGCCGAAGCGCAGGAGCGCCGCGCGCACGCGATCTGTCGCGAGCTGGGCGGGGAATACCTTGGCCGTGAGCCGGGCGAGCACTGGTGGAACCATCGCTACGATTTTTACTATCCGCCGCTGGCCCTGGCGCTGCCCAAGCTGTACGGCACCACCGATACCGTTTGTACGTTCGCCAATATCGAGCGGCTGTACGCGGCCAAAAAGCGCGTGATCGAACAAGATTTCGCCGAGTGGAATGCGCGCTATATCGCTCACTTTTCGCACTGGTTTCCGTGGGGCGTGATGGTATACGACCGGTTCATCGTGGACGAGCCGCCCGCCGATCCGCGCGAAGCGCTACGCTTGCACAACCGGATCTGGAGCGCCGCTGCGCGTACCTCGCTCGAACATGGCGGCGTGCTCAACGAGCATCACGGGATCGGTTGGAAGCTCGGACGTTTGATGCGCGAGCAGTACGGCGCCGCGTGGCCGGTGCTGGAGCGCATCAAGCAGGCGGTCGATCCGCACGGAATTATGAATCCCGGCAAGCTGGGGTTTGGGGTAGGGACCAGAGGATAGGGGTCAGGGGTCAGGAAAGTCGAGCGCAGCGGAAACGGTGGTGTGGGGTGTCCCCCACCAAATAAAGCCGAGCGCCGCGAGGACGGGGGGCGTGGGCGTGTCGCTCACCCTACCAAAGATGGATCAAATCCTCCTCACAACCGAGGGCTGCCGTTATTGCCTGATGTGCCGGCATGTGTGCCCGGTGACGCGCGTCACGTTCAGCGAGGCGACGTCGCCGCACGGCTGGGCGCTCACGATCGCGTCGCTGCGGCGTGGGCTGCTGGAGTGGGATCCGCAGACTGTCGATCTGTTGTATCGCTGCGCCGATTGTGGCCTGTGCCAGGCGCACTGCGTCACCGATCAGCCGCTGCCCCAGGCGCTCGTGGCCGCCAGGGCCGAGGCGGTGAGCCTGGGCCACGCGCCCGCGCCGCTGCGTGAGATCGAAACCGCGCTGCGCGAGTGGGGCAATCCATGGCGCGAGGCGCCGCGGACGAGCGAAGTCGAGGCCGCCGGCGATGTATTGTTTGTCGGGGCGACCGCCTGGCACTTTGAGCCGGCGGAGGTCGAAGCTGCCGGCGCGCTGCTACATGGCAGCGATGTGCCTCACGCGGCGATCGGCATCGGGCGGTCGAGCGGCTACCTCGCGTATACCCTCGGCCTGCACGACGTCGCTCGCTCGCTTGCCGCGACGACGCTGGAGGACGTGCGCCGCAGCCAGTGTCGCCGCCTGCTGACCTTATCGGTCGAACAGGCATGGACCTTTCGCGTGCTGTACCCGCTGCTTGGGCTGCCGCTGCCCGAGGAGGTCGAGGTTGTGGAACTATCGGTGTTGCTGGCGGCCCGGCTGGACGATGGTGCGCTGCGGCTGCGGGCGGCCGAGCAAAAGCTGGCGTACCACGACGCCTGCCATACGCCGCGTCTCGCGGAGCGCTGGCATGCGCCGCGTCGGCTGCTGACGGCGCTCGGGCAGCCGCCGGGCGAAGGCTTCTGGCGTGAGCGGCGTGCTACGAGCTGCGGTGCCAGCGGTGGATTGCCGTTCACTCAACCCCGGCTGGCACGATCCATGGCGCGTGCAGCGCTGGCCGATCTGCCCGCCGGCGCGCAGGTGGTCACCGACGCTCCCGGCTGCCTCGCGCACCTGCGCGCCAACGCGGAGGGGTCGGAGGTACTTGGGTTGTATACGCTGTTGGAGGAACACTTGGATGAGCGATGAACGATGAACTGATCGACATTCATCGTTCATCGTTCAAATATGGGGTGCAATGATGCAGGTCTCGATGCACAACTGGATGCGAGCCGAGCCGGTGGAAGACACGATTCGACGGTTGGCGAAGTACGGTTACGACAGTATCGAAATCAGTTACGACAGCGTAGAGCTGGCACCGGGAGCGCCGGGAACGGCAGCTGTGCGCCGGATGCTGCGCGACAACGGGCTGAGCTGCTACGGCTCGATCAGCCTGATGTTCGCCGGCCGCGATCTGATCCACTCCGACGCGGCCGTGCGCGCCAGCTCGGTCGAGTATCTCAACGGTTGCATAACCATGGTCAAGCAGCTCGGCGGGCAGGTGATGAGCATCGTCCCCTCCGAGGTCGGCAAAGTCAAAGCCATGGCCGAGCCGGAAGAAGAGTGGGAGTGGGCCGTCGAGGGCCTGCGCGAAGTGCGCGAGCACGCCAACCGCGAGGGTGTCCGTATGGCGTTGGAGCCGCTCAACCGCTTCGAGACAAATTTCCTCAACCGGCACGACCAGGCGCTTGCCCTGGCCGAAGCGGTCGGTCCGGATGTCGGTGTCTGCCTGGACGTGTATCACATGAATATGGAAGAGGCCGACCTGTACGCGGCCATGCGCAGCGCGGGCTCGCGCATGTACGATTTGCACGTGGCAGACAACAACCGCATGGCCTGCGGCCAGGGCGCGCTGAACTGGGAAAAGATCATTTCTACCGCCAAAGAGATCGGCTACGACGGCTCGTTGACCGTGGAGTTCGTGCCGCCGATCGACCGCACTCCGGCCAATCCATACAAAAACGCGCTGGCTAGCGCCGAAAAAGAGCTGACGCCCGAACAATTGAAGTTTATCGAAGACCACGGCTCGGGCGTGCTGTCGGAAGAGTTTTACTCGTGGCTGGTCGAGGAGTCGATTAAGACGCTGCGGCGCTATATGTAGACGGAAGGGCTGGGGCCCTCATCCCCCAGCCCCTTCTCCCGTGCTGACGCACGGGAGAAGGGGAGCGAAGCTTCCCTCGCCTGCGGCTTGCCGCGGGAGAGGGGCCGGGGGTGAGGGCCGAAACCTGAAACTAAAGCCAATATGCCACCAACCGTTCTATTAATCGGCACGCTAGACACGAAAGGTCTAGAGATAGCATACGTCCGCGACCGGCTACGGGCGCTTGGGCTGGGCACGCTGGTACTCGATTCGGGCATCCTGGGCCAGCCGCTGGGCTGCGAGGCGGACATCACACGTGAGCAAGTGGCCCGCGCGGCCGGCTATGAGCTCGAGCAGCTGCAAACGATCGGCACGCGCGGGGCGGCGGTCGAGCACATGCTGCTGGGCGTCGAGCGACTGGCGCGCGAGTTGTACGCGGCAGGGCGTTTTGACGCCCTGCTGTGCCTGGGTGGCGCCGAGGGCGCGGTGCTTGGCGCGGCGGCGGCCAAGGTGCTGCCGATCGGCGTACCCAAGCTGATCGTGTCGCCGATCGCGTCGGGCCAGCGGCGCTTCGGCCCGCTCATAGGCACGCGCGATGTGCTGGTGCTGCATTCGGTCGTCGATATTCTGGGCCTCAATCCGATCAGCACTACCGTGTTCGACAACGCAGCCGCGGCGATCCGGGGCATGCTTGAGCACGGCCGGCGCATGGAGGCGCGCGGCGGTCGCTATGTTGCGATTACCATGCTCGGCAACACCACCCGCGCGGTGATGCTGCTCAAGGACCTGCTGGCCGAGCAGGGCTTTGAAGCTGTGATCTTTCACTCCAACGGCGTCGGCGGCCCGGCGATGGAGGAGCTGGCCGCAGGCGGCCTGTTCGCCGGCATCGTGGACTTCACAACCGACGAGCTGGCCGATGCGGTGCTGGGAGGGTACCACGCCGCGCCGGAGCGGCTCGAGGCGGCGGGCAGGCTCGGGCTGCCGCAGGTGGTGGTGCCCGGCTGTATCGACTTCGCCGTGTTCGGGCCGCGCTCGACGGTGCCGCCCTCGCTGAGCGACCGGCCGGCGTATTACCATAATCCCGAGTTTACGCTGGTGCGCCTTAACGCCGCCGAGATGGCCGGCCTGGGGAATACCTTCGCCACGAAGCTGAACGCGGCGCGTGGCCCGTTGATCGTGATGGTGCCGACGCGCGGCCTGTCGATCGCGAATGCGCCGGGGGGAGTGTTCTGGGACCCCGAGGCCGACCGGGCGTTTGTGGAAGCGCTGCGTACTCGGCTGCGGCCGGACATTCCTCTGCGGCTGATCGACGCCCACATCAACGATGCCCGGTTTGCGGCCGCCGTGGCCGAGGCGTTTCGGGGAGCTGGTAGCGGCGCCCGGCGGCGCCGGCGTAGCACCTGACAGCGCGCGATTAGGAGTGTGAATTTCATGCCGTCTTCGTTTTGTCTGGCCGACCTGACGTTCCCCGATATTCAGGAGTACCTGCGCCGCAGCGACCTGATCCTGATCCCGATGGCCTCCACCGAGCAGCACGGCCCGCACCTGCCGCTGTGTACCGACAGCGTAACCGCGTATGAGGTCAGCCGCCGCGCGGCCGAGCAGGCCGGTGTGCTGTACACCCCGACGGTATGGACCGGCTACTCGCCGCAGCATATGCGCGGGCCGGGGCAGGGCACCGGCACGATCACCGTGCGCGCCGAAACGCTGACTCAATCTGCTCTACGATATCGCGCGCAGCCTGATCCATCACGGCTTCAACAAGCTGATTTTCGTCAACGGCCACGGCTCCAACGTCAAGGTGATCGACCCGCTGCTGCGCCGCATCCGCTACGACACCGGCGCACTGGTGGCGTTCTATAAGCCGTACGCCGAGCGCTACATGGGCCTGGTCAAGGACCTGATGGAAAACCCGCCCGCCGAAACGCCCGGCTGGCACTCCAGCGAGCTGGAAACCAGCCAGATGCTGGCGCACAATCCCGAGCTGGTGCGCATGGACCGCGCCGCGGCCACCGAAACGCATATTCCAGGCTGGCTGCCCGACGCGTTCAGCAAAGCCGACGGCGCGCCGGATGTGCAGTTCGAGGGTTACCAGTATTTTCAGTTCGCGATGGACCATGATGAGTTCACCGATACCGGCGTGATCGGCAATCCGATGCGCGCGACGGCCGAAAAGGGTGAGCAAGCGTTCCGTCGCTATGCGGCGCATCTGGTCGCCGCGATCGGCGAGCTGAGCAAAGTCGACGTGGCGATCCACGACCGGGAGTTCCGCCAGCGGGTTTGAAAAATAACGGGGGTGTGGGGGTGTCCCCCACAGAATTCGTATGACAAAAACACGCATCCAACACGTCAGCGTGCCGCGACCGCCGGGCAGCCACGAGCTGGCACGCAGTTTTTACGGCCAGCTGCTCGGCCTCGAAGAAGCGCCGGTGCCGGATTCGATCCAGCATCTCGACCTGGTATGGTACCGGCTGGGCGATACCGAGCTGCATCTGTTCACCGAACCGATGCACGACGACAGCTCGGGACGCCATTTTTGCATCGAAGTCGACGAGCTGGACGGCTTGCGCAGTCGCCTCGCCAATGCCGGCTACGAGCCGCGCTCGGCGATCGAGATCCCCGGCCGGCCGCGCTTTTTCTGCCGTGATCCCTTCGGCAACGATATCGAGTTCACCAGGATTGAAGGGAGCTATTTGGAGCACCAATAAAGGAGGTTTTGCTTGCCGGGAGGGTGGTTCGCAGCGGAGCGGATCGTGTCTCATGTTGGAGGTCGTTTATGAACCGGCGTGTACGATGGATGGCGTTCTTGCTGGTAGCCTCGTTGCTGGCGACGATACTCGCCGCTTGCGGTGCGGCTCCCGCCGGCGGCGGGGAGACGGTTGCGTCCGAGGCCGCGGCAAGCACCGCGGCCGTGCCAAGCGCGGAAACTGAACCGAGCGTTGCAGCCGAGCCGAGTGCTGCAGCCGAAAGCACTGCGGCCGAGCCGAGCGTTGCAGCCGAGCCAAGCGCCGCGGCAGCCGAAAGCGCTGCGCCGGCGGCCGCCGGCAATGTTAAGGAGCTCACGATCATCTGGGCTCAGTGGGACCCGGCAAATTACCTGCAGCAGCTGGTACAGCAGTATGAAGAAGAAACCGGCGTCGCGGTCAAGGTAGTACAGGAGCCGTGGGGCTCGTTCTACAACCGCGCGTTCGCCGAGTTCGCCGCCCAGGGCACCGCCTACGATATGGTCGTCGGCGACAGCCAGTGGCTCGGGCAGGGCGCGACGCAGGGGCACTACGTCGAGCTGACCGATGCGTTCAACAGCGATCTCAACGGCGAGGCGCTCGCGCCGGCGACAGTCACGGCCTACGCCGAATATCCCAAGGGCTCGGGCTCGTACTGGGCTTATCCCACCGAGGGCGACGCCGACGGTTGGGCGTATCGCAAGGATCTGTTCGAGAACCCCGACGAGCAGGCAGCTTTTAAGGAGAAGTACGGCTACGACCTCGCGGTGCCCAAAACCTGGACCGAGCTGCGTGATATCGCCGAGTTCTTCACCCGGCCGGATCAGAACCTGTACGGGCTCTCGATCTATACCCAGAAGGACTATGACGCGATCACGATGGGCTTCCAGAATGTGATGTTCAGCTATGGCGCCGACTGGGGCGACCCCGAGACTTACAAGGTCGACGGTATTCTCAACTCGGAGGCCAACGCTCAGGCGCTCGATCTGTACAAAGAGTTCTACAAGTTCGTGCCGCCGGGCTCGAGCAACGATTTCTTCCAGGAAAGCAACAACCACTTCACCAGCGGCCAGGTGGCGATGGCGATGAACTATTTCGCCTTCTTCCCGGCGCTGGCCAACACGGCAACCAACCCGCACGCCGACAACACCGGCTTTTTCGCCAACCCGGCCGGGCCGGACGGCGCCCGGCACGCGGCGCTCGGCGGCCAGGGCATCAGCATCGTCAACTACATCGACGACGAGCGCAAGCAGGCGGCGATGGATTTCCTGAAGTGGTTCGGCCAGAACGACGTCCAGCTGGAGTGGGCCGCGCTGGGCGGGTACACCTGCAACGAAGAGGTGCTCAACTCGCCCGAGTTCCTTGAAAACACGCCGTACAATCAGGCCTTCGCCGATTCGATGAAAATGGTGAAGGATTTCTGGGCCGTGCCGGTGTACGGCGAGCTGCTCGAAGTTTCGCAGCGCGAGCTGCACAACTTCGTAGTGGTCGGCGAGGGGACGGCGCAGGAAACGCTTGATAAAATCACCGAACAGCACGAAGCTATCTTCAAGGAGGCCGGCCTGCTCAAGTAGGCCGTGAGACCGTGACGGAGGGAGCGGCCACGTCGCCGCTCCCACAGCCTCGATCCCGATCGTGTATGCCCAGGGAGCGTTTTCATGCTGCGAGCCCCAGACCGCGAGCGAGCTGCCGAGACAGGCGTGGCCGCGCCGCCAGGGCGCTACCGCGCGCTCAGCGACGACGCGCTCAAACGCCTGTTCTTGTGGCCGACGCTCGCGCTGTTGATTACTTTCAATATATTTCCACTGCTGTATAGCCTTATTCTGAGCTTCACCGACTATTCGGCGATCGCCAACCAGCCGCCGCACTTTATCGGGCTCCAGAACTACCGCGAGATTCTGACCAGCGAGCAGCTATGGACGTACTTCCGCACGACCGGCCTGTATGTGCTGCTGTCGGTGAGCCTGCAAACACTCGTCGGCTTCGGCATGGCACTGCTGCTGCGCGAGCGCTTCTGGGCCTCCGGGCTGATCACGACGCTGATCCTGATTCCGATGATGCTGTCGCCGGTGGTTGTCGGCCTGTTCTGGAAGCTGATTTTTAACCCCAGCTACGGCATCTTCAACTACCTGCTGGGCTATCGCAGCGCTGTCGGCGCGCCGGACTGGCTGTCGAGCCCGCGGCTGGCGTTGTGGGCGGTGGTGATCGTCGACGTGTGGATGTGGAGCCCGTATGTGATGCTGTTGTGCCTGGCCGGGCTCAAGGCGATCCCCGATTATCTGTATGAGGCCGCCGAAATCGACCGTGCCGGGGCATGGTTCCAGTTCCGGCGGGTCACGCTGCCGCTGGTCGCGCCGCTGCTCTTGATCGCGGTCCTGTTCCGCACGATCGAAGCCTTTAAGACGTTTGACCTGGTGATGGGCCTGACGGGAGGCGGCCCCGGCGACGCCACCGAGCTGGTGGCCGTCAATCTGTACCGCATCGCCTTTCCGCAGTGGCAAACCGGTAAGGCCAGCGCGCTGGCCTATATCGTCCTGGTGATGATCATCGGTATCAGCAATATTTATATCAAGTATTTGAACCGGATCAAGGAGTTGTAATCGATGGCCAAAGTCGAAAACGCCGGACAAGCCCGCGCCACCAGAGCGCTACGTGCCGCCCTGGCGGTCTTCGTCTGCGTTTTGTTCTTGATCCCGGTGGTGTGGATGCTGATGACCGCGTTTAAGCCGCACAAAGACATCATCACCGTGCCGCCGCGGGTCTTTTTTACACCGTCGATCGACGGTTTCGTGGGCCTGTTCTACGACCGCAGCGTGCTCACCAAAATGCAGATGAAGCGGCTCGAAGCGCGTGATGACCTTTCCATGGTCGAGCGGGTGGCGCTGGAGCGCGGCCAGGCGATCATCGGCCCCAGCCAGTACGTCAGCCGGCTGACCAACTCGTTGATCGTCGCCGGCGCGTCGACGGTGTTGTCGGTGACGCTCGGCCTGCTGGCGGCGTACGCGTTCAGTCGCTTTCGGGTCAGCGGCGCGCCCGATCTGCTGTTCTTCATCCTCAGCACGCGCATGCTGCCCGCCGTGGTGGTCACGATCCCGATCTTTTTGATGTACCGCTGGACCGGCCTGTTCGACACTCACCTCGGCCTGATCATTTTGTACACCGTGTTCAACCTATCGCTAGCGGTATGGTTGATCAAAGGCTTCATCGACGAGATACCGCGCGAGTATGAAGAGGCCGCGCTGGTGGACGGCTACAGCCGCTGGCAGGCGTTCCGCAAAATCGTGCTGCCGCAGGCGGTGACGGGCATCGCCGCGACCACGGTGTTTTGCCTGATCTTTGCCTGGAACGAGTACGCCTTTGCCCTGATGCTCACCAGCGATCGCGCGCGCACCGCGCCGCCAAGCATCACCACGGTGCTCGGGCTGGGCGGCATCGAATGGGCCGTCATCGCCGCCGGCTCGCTGCTGTTCCTGATCCCGGTGGTGGTCGTCACCTTCGCGCTGCGCAACTACCTGCTGCGCGGCATCACGTTTGGAGCGATCCGGCAATGAGCGAAACCCCCGATGTCGCCCAGGGCGAGGCGCCGATCAGCACGCCGATCCCGGCCGAGGGCAGCGCCGCGCCGCCGATACCCCCGCGCCGCCGCTGGGGCCGCGCGCGGCTTGAAGTAATCGCTATGGCGATCATGGCGCTTGGCGCGATGATGATGTTTCAGCCGTTCGCCTTGCCTATATACAGCTACAGCTTTATCGTGATCCTGGCCGGCACGGTGATGTTTACGATCGTCAGTCACTTTCGTGACTGACAGATTAGAATGGCGTGGGGGACACCCCCAAACCCCCGGCCTCCCGGCGGCTGCAAACAAGGATCGCAACCAGGGCGATATGGCCACAATCGAGCTACAGCAGGTTGAGAAAAAGTTCGACGCTGTGTACGCCGTGCGGCCGATGGACCTGACGGTACATGACGGCGAGTTCGTCGTGCTGCTCGGGCCGTCCGGCTGCGGCAAAACCACCACCTTGCGCATGATCGCGGGCCTGGAAACGGTCAGCGGCGGCAACATTATGCTCGGCGGGCGCAATGTGACGCAGCTGCGCGGACGCGAGCGCGATATCGCGTTTGTGTTTCAATTGTTCGCCCTGTATCCGCACCTCACGGCGCGCCAGAACATCGCTTTCCCGCTCGAAGCACAGGGCGAGGACCGCGCCGCGATCAACCGGCGCGTGCAGGAAGTTTCTACGCTCCTGGGTATCGAGAATCTGCTCACACGTAAGCCGCGAGCGCTTAGCGGCGGCGACCGGCAGCGGGTCGCCCTGGCCCGGGCGCTGGTGCGGCGGCCGGCCGCGTTCTTAATGGACGAGCCGCTCGGCACGCTCGACGCCGACTTTCGCGAAACCATGCGCGCCGAGATCAAGCGCCTGCACCTGCAGCAGCACGCCACGACGGTGTACGTCACGCACGACCAGGTCGAGGCGATGGCGATGGGCGACCGCATCGTGGTAATGTCGAACGCCGTGGTGCAGCAGGTCGGCACGCCGCACGAGGTGTACTCCGACCCGCGCAATCTGTTTGTGGCCCGCTTCATCGGCAGCCCCGGCATGAATCTGTTGAGCGGGCCGCTGGCAAACAGTTTGATGCATCTGCCCGGTGCCAACCGGTATCCCGTGCCGGCGATGTGGCAGCCGGCGCTGGCGGGGCGCTCCGAGGCGGTGCTGGGCTTCCGGCCCGAGGCGGTGGTGTTGTCGCCCAACGGGGCGCTGGCGGCGACGGTCTACGCCGGCGACCTGATGGGCGCGTACACCATGCTGCACCTGTCGTTGGACGAGGATGTGCCGATCGTGCATGCCCGCGCCGGCCGCGAGCAGAACTATGAGATCGGCACGCGGGTACGCTTCGACCTGGACCCCCAGCAGGTGCGTTTTTTTGATCCCGAAACCGAGGCGGCGCTGCCACGGGAGGCTCACTATGGCTGACGTCACGATCAGCGGCATTGTTAAACGGTTCGGCGCTGTGCTGGCGCTCGACGATGTATCGCTGGAGATCCGCGACGGCGAATTCTTCGTGCTGCTGGGGCCGAGCGGCGCCGGCAAAACGACGACACTGCGCGTGATCGCCGGCCTGGAGCGCCAGGATCGCGGCGATGTGCTGATCGGCGGGCGTTTGATGAATGCGCGCACGCCGCCCGAGCGCGACGTGGCGTTTGTGTTCCAGCAGTACTCGCTGTACCCGACGATGTCGGTGTTCGATAATCTCGCGTTTCCGTTGCGCTCGCCGCTGCGGCGCGTGCCGGAAGCGGAGGTCAAAACGCGCGTCGCCGACGTCGCCGAAAAGCTACGTATCGGGCACTTGCTGGAGCGCAAAACGGCGCGGCTGTCGGGCGGCGAAATGCAGCGCGTTTCGATCGGCCGCGCGATCGTGCGCGACCCGCAGATCTACTTGATGGATGAGCCGCTTTCCAATCTCGACGCCAAGCTACGCGAGTCGCTGCGCATCGAGCTCAAGCACCTGCAAAAGACCCGCGCCAGCACTACCCTGTTCGTCACGCACGACCAGATCGAAGCGCTGACCATGGCCGACCGCATAGCAGTGCTGCGCGGCGGACGCATCGTGCAGATCGGCACGCCCTATGATATCTACGACCGCCCGGCGACTACCTTTGTGGCCCAGCTGGTCGGCTCGCCGCGCATCAATCTGCTGCAGGCCGGCCGCGAGAACGGCTCGATCCATCTCGCCGGCAGCCCGATCGCGCTGGACACCGGTACTGCGGGCGCGCTTCCGGCCTCGTTTTTGCTCGGCGTGCGGCCGGAGGATGTGCAGCCGCGTCCCGACGGCCCCTTCACGGGCGAGGTGGCCCTGATCGAGCCGCTGGGCGTCGAAACGCTGCTGCATATCCGCTCGGGCGAGCAAACGCTGGTCAGCACTGTGCCCGGCATGACCGATCTGCGCATCGGCAGCCCGGTGCGCTTTGCGATCGCGCGCGAGCGGCTGCATTTCTTCGGGCCGGATGGGATTCGCGTGGCGTGATTGGTTTGAGGACTAAACATGCAGATCGGCATTAACACCTGGGTCTGGACCTCGCCGCTGAACAACGAGCGGCTGGAGCATTTGATACCACATATCGCGGCGTTAGGCTTCGATCGGATCGAGCTGCCGATCGAGAATGTGGGCGATTGGAATGCGAAGCGCGCGCGGGCGCTCGCCGCTGAGCACGGGCTTGGTATCAGCGTGTGCGGCGTGTTCGGCCCCGAGCGCGACTTTCTTTCGCCGCACGCGGATGTTCGCAATACCGCCGCGGCCTATTTGAAACATTGTATCGAAATAGCCGAAACTGCCGGCGCCGGAAATGTCGTCGGGCCGTTTTATTCCGCCGTTGGGCGTGTGCGGCCGATCAGCCACGAGCAGCGCGAGACCGACCTATCGTTGCTGGTGCAGCAGCTGCGCCCGCTGGCACTCTACGCCTCCGATCGCGGCGTGACGCTGTGCCTCGAGCCGCTTAATCGCTTTGAAACCAGCATCTTCAACACCGTCGCGCAAGCAAACGATCTGGTCGATCGGATCGATCATCCGGCGCTCGGGCTGCTGCTTGATACGTTCCATATGAATATCGAGGAGCGCAGTATCGGCGACGCGATCCGGCTGGCGGGCACGCGATTGCGTCATTTTCACGCCTGCGAGAACGACCGCGGCGCGCCCGGCACGGGGCATGTACCATGGAACACAATCGCTTCCGCGCTGCGTGACGTGCGCTACGACGGCCCGGTGGTGATCGAATCGTTCTCCGCCGAGGTAAAAAGCATCGCGCGGGCCGCGGCGATCTGGCGGCCGCTGGCGTCGAGCCCGGATGCGCTGGCCGAGGACGGGCTGCGGTACTTACGGGAGTTGTTGGGGTGAGGGCCGAAGCGGAACGAGTATTTTCAGGAGAACTTCCATGCAACAACAAGGTGCCGGCGCCATAACCTACGCCTCGGACGTGGACGCGCTGGTGTTCGACTGGGGAATAGTACGTATCCTGAGCGAGCCCGCCGTGACAGGTGCCGAGCGTTTTTCGTTCGGCGTCGTCGAGCTGGAGCCGGGCAAGGGGCATGATCGACACAACCATCCCGGCGCGGAGGAGATCATCTTTGTGCTGGAAGGCCAGGGCGAGCAAATGGTCGACGACCGGCCGCCCGTCAACGTCGGGCCCGGGGCCAGCATCTATATACCGGCCGACGTGTTTCACTCGACGCTCAATACCGGCTCTCAAACGTTGCGCCTGGCGATTGTGTACGCGCCGGCCGGCCCGGAGCGCCTGCTGCGCGAGATCCCTGGCTGCCGCGTCGTGCCGCCGAGCAACGGTGCGACATAAACGATCAAATCAACTGCGTCTTTGCGCCTTTGCGTTTCTGTCCGGTTATCTTTGCACCTATGCGTCATGAGCGGGTTGGAGAAAAGTATGGCAGACGCGACGATCCCAATGCAGCAAGACGACGTTGCATCGCTGACCGAACTGGCGTACCGGCGCATCTCGACGGCGATCGCCAACCTCGAGCTCAAGCCGGGCGAAGCGCTGACGCAGGACCGCCTGGCGCGCTGGCTGTCGATCAGCCGGACGCCGGTGCGCGAGGCGCTGCGCCGTCTCGAGCAGGAGCGGATCATCCAGACCGTCGCCGGGCGCGGCCTGGTCGTGACCGAGCTGACGGTCAAAGATGTCGAAGACATGCTCGAGATGCTGCGCCTGATGGACCCGCACGCGGCTTTTCTCGCCGCCCAGCGCCGATCGCCGGCACAGGCACAGCAGCTGCGCGACGTGACGCGCAAATTGCTCGAACTCGGCCGAGGCCTTCGACGTGGAGGGCTGGTCGATAGCCGACAAGCCGTATCATGAGATCATGCTGGAGGCATCCGGCAACAAGCTGCTGCGTCAAAGTATTCAGGACGTGCGGCGCCGGCTGCATCGTATCTCGATCAACTCGGTGACGCGTCCCGAGCGGCTGCTGGAATGCACTCACGAGCACGCTGCCGTCGCCGACGCCGTCGTCGCCGGCGATGCTATGCGCGCCCAGACGCTGATGCGCCGCCACCTTGAGGCGATGAGCTCAAGCGTCATGGCGCTGGTGCGCAACTATATCGTTCCGATCCACGGATCCAGGTTTTAGCGCAAGGACGCGATTTTTGCACGCAAAGGCGCAAAGGAAAATAGTAACGACTGCGATGGATGTGCATCGAAGACATGTTTGCCTGGAGTTCAGGCACGAGCGAACGGAGCGGCTAGTAGCTTTAGCCTTTTCGTCTTTGCGCCTTTGCGTTAAGGTTGCTGCCGGAGTCGGTCGCGGATCTGCTCGTACGTCGCCTGCTCGGACGGCCTGCGAGCCGCGCCGGCGGCTGCGAGCGCGGCGTCCGACGCGTCCAGCATCTGGGCAGCCTCCAGCGGCCGTCTCATTTCAAGCCTCAGCTCGGCCAGGGCCTGGAATGTGCGCGCCAGGGGTGCGCCGCGATCGAGGTTGCGCCCTAGCTCCAGTGCTTCGCACAGCAACGCTTCGGCCTGATCCAGCCTGGCTTCGCTGAGGGCCACGCGCGCCCGCCCACGCAACGCTTCGGCCAGAAACCGTTTGTTGCCGAGCTGCCGCAAAGCGGCGATCGCGTGGTCGAACAGCGCGCGCGATGTGCCTAGATCACCGGCCTGGCGCGCAGCGGAGGCAAGATAATAGTGTGTTCTGGCGATACCGTTTGTATCGCCGAGCCGGTTCCAGAGGTCCAGCGCTTCCCGGTGCAGCTGCTGCGCCGTGGCGAGGTTGCCGTTGCTCGATTCCAGCAAGCCAAGATTCGAAAGCACATACGCCGCGCCGCGCGTATCGCCCACGATTTGCCGCTTGGCCAGTGCTTCCTCGAACAGCAGCCGTGCCGCCCCAGAGTCGCCCTGATCCATCGCTACGAGGCCAAGGTTACCGAGCGTGATACCGATGCCGCGCACATCGCCGAGTTTACGACGCAGCGCGAGGCACTCGTCGAGCAGCACACGGGCGCTCACCAGATCGCCGCGGGCATGCTCGACCAGCCCGAGGCTGTTGAGCTGTAGCGCGATGCCTTCGTCGTCTCCGAGCTCGCGCGCGATCGCCAGGGACCGCCGGTACAGGCAGAACGCTCGCACATGGTCGCCCTGCTCGCATGCCACGGTGCCCAGCCCGCTCAGCGCGTCGGCTGTTGTGCTGCAGTCGTCGATCGATCCGGCGGTCGACAACGCCTGCTCGTAGTAGTCGATCGAGGCGGCGTACTGGCCCCCAAAATAGGCCAGCCGGCCAAGCGCATTCAACGCCGCCGCGCGTAGCGCCGGGGGAGCCGGGTACGCGGACAGCGCCGCGACGAGCGCGTTCCGGCCTTCGCTGTGATGCCCGCGCACGCTCCAGAAACGGCGCAGCGCGATCGCCAGGCGCAGGCGCTCCTCCGCGCCGCCGGCTGCTTCGCTCTTCAGCGCCGCGCGCAGATTTGCATGTTCGCGCTCGAGGCGATCCAGCCAGCACAGCTGGTCGGCGCCGCGCAGCTGCGGCGCGGCCTGCTCGGCCAGGCCGAGGAAATAGCGCAGGTGGCGCTCGCGCACCGCGAGCCGATCCCCATCCAGGTGTGAGGCGCCGTACTGTCGCACCAGCTCGTGCATGTCGTAGCGTAGCAGCTTGCCGTCGTGGTGAATGCGCAGCAGCGAATGTTCGGCCAGCGCCGTGAGCACCGCGCGGCTCGCCCCGGCGACATTTAGCGCTGCCGGCTCGTCGAAACCGCCGCGAAACACCGACAACCGCGCCAGAACGCGCTGCTCTTCCAGTCCGAGCAGGCTCCACGAACAGCGCTCGATCGCTGCCCGCAGGTTGGCGTGACGTGCCGGCGTATCCTGAAGCGGCGTGGAAAGCTGCATCAAATCGTCTTCGATGCCGGCAAGGATTTCACGGCAGGTATGCGTGCGTGTCCAGGCCGCGGCCAGCTCGATCGCCAGCGGCAGGCCTTCCACCAGCCGGCAGATCCGCGCCGCGTCGTGGTATTCGGCGTCGCCGAGGTCCGGGCGCACACGCTCAGCATGTTGAACGAACAGGCGCAGCGAGCTATGTTCAGCCCAGTTCGCCGCGCAAACGTCGGGAAAGCCCAGCCCCTGCACGTCGACGACGTGTTCGCCGCGCAGCCGCAGCCAGCGGCGGGAGGTGACCAGCACAACCAGACCCGGCGCCTGTTCGAGCAGCTCGCTCAGCAGCGGCGCCGCCTCGGACAGATGCTCAAAGTTGTCGAGCACCAGCAAGAGCTCTCGAGGGCGCAAAAACGCGGCCAGTTGTGTCCGTGGCTCGCCGGGGCCGCTGTGGGCCTGGCCGAGCGCACGTAAGATCGCCCCGACGATCTGCTCCGCGGTGTCGACCGGCGCGAGCGATACAAACGTGGCGCCGGCGTCGAACGCATCGCCGTAGTGCGCCGCGGCTTCGATCGCCAGGCGTGTCTTTCCGACGCCGCCCTGACCGGTCAGCGTTATCAGGCGAGTGGCGGGATGCTCGAGCAGCTGCCCGAGCCGGGCCAGCTCCGCTTCGCGGCCTACCAACGGAGTCGGCTGTACCGGTAGGCGGATGGGCGGCGCCTGCACAGCGCCGTTGAAGCTGCCGTCACGGATCCGATCGTGCAGCGTCACCGTTTCGAGCGCGGGCTCCAGCCCCAGCTCGTCGCTCAGGATACGCCGGCAGCGCCGGTACTGCGCCAGCGCGTCGCTGCGGCGGCCGGTATGGGCCAGCACGCGCATCAGCAGGCGGTGGGTTTCTTCGCGCCACGGATCGAGCTCGACCAGCCTTCGCGCGTAGCGCAGCGCCGGCTCGTAGGCCGCGCGCCGCTCATGCAGCTCCGCCAGCAGCTCGAGCGCTTGCAGCGCCTGCTGATGCAGCCGCTCGCGGGTCAAGGCAACCCATTCGTCGAAGCCGTCGCTGTCGCGCACCAGGAACGCGTGCATGAATCCGCCGCGGTACAGCGCGACGGCATGCTCCAAACGCTGCGCGCACGAGCGACAGGTTTCAATATGACGGTGCGCGTGCCTATCGCAAGCGGCCAGCAGATCGGCGAAGGTCGCCAGATCCAGCTCGCAGGAAGCCGCGGGATTGAGCTGTACGGCGTCGCCGTCGACCAGCAGGAACGGCGGCTGCGCAGCATGGTCGCCCAACGCGCGGCGCAAGCTGCTGAGCGCCTGGCTCAGATTGTGGCGCGCTGCGCGCTCGGCTTGTTCCGGCCACAGCAAACCGGCCAGCACCTCACGCCGGTGCGGGCGATCCCGTTCGACCGCCAGAAACGCCAGCAACGCCAGGACTTTGTCGTAGGCAAACGGAATCGGCGTCGCGTCAAGCATCACTTCAGGCGGCCCGAGCAGAGCCAGCTGCAGGCGTGCCATAGTGCGCTCCCGGAACATCGTGGACGTTATCGTACGACCTCCCTCACCCATTAAATGCCGTTGAACACATAGCGTCAACCGACTTCGGTCGAACGGCGCCAATGAATCCTGGCAGGCCCACAGCGCCGGCAGCGCCGAAGCCTGCATATTCCGTTGGTCGGGCGATGCGTGGCTGAAACTGGGCGGAGGCCTGCCGCAGCCGCTCAACGATATGCCGTACAGCCTGCTCGCCGACCCGGCCGCGCCCGGGCACGTGTACGCCGGATTGGGCAACGGCGACGTGTGGCACACAGTGGAATGCGGCGATACGTGGCAGCGCCTGCCGTTCAACCCTGGGGGTGTACAACACAGCCTGGTCATGCGTTCGGGCTAAAGGGAGATGCAGCGGACGCAAGGCACGCGAAGCAAACTGCTGATTCTTCGCCTGTCTTCGCGGATCGTATGTTACGGCTCGACGACCAGCGTGCCGCGCATCGCTTCATGGTGCGGTACGCCGCAGTAAAACGAATACGTTCCTGGCGTAGCGGGCCGGAAATAGGCGAAGCTGCTGGTGCCGCCGCCGATCGGTACATGTACTCCTAGCTCGTCGATATCAAACGCATGTACGCCGATATCGGTATTTTCGAGGCGCAACGCGACGATCTCGCCGGCGCGTACCCGGATCTCGGCCCGATCAAAGGCCAGATTGCCGGCTTTCAACACCGGCAGGCCGGCGATAGCTTCGGGGCCTACGCCTGCAGCGATCGCCGAGCGGGGCAGCAGCGCTGCTACCGTCGCACCCACAACCAGCAGGCCGATCGCCGCCAGAAACAGCGGCAGCCAGCCTGGAGCCGGCTTCCGCGCGGCGCCTTCGCGCACGGCCGCGATGCCGCCGACGGCGCCTACGACACAAAGCGCGACCAAAATGAGATGAAACACGAACTCGTGCGGCATCTGGGGATGGCTGATGTAGTACACCAGCACGTCGGTGTTGGCGGCGAGCAAAAGGATCGACCAGACCGCGCCGAGCAGCGGCGCCCAGCGCCAGCCTGTCGCGACGATCGCCATCACCGCTACGGTGATGACGCCGAAGAAGACGGCCGGCGGCAGCATAACGCCTACCAGGAATGCCTGCAGATAGATGCACGCCAGCACGATACCGGCCAGCGCGGCCAGCTGCACCTGGTGCAGAGCAGTCAGCGGCCGACGGGCAAGCACGCGCGGCCGTACGATGGTTTGTTCCATTGGTTGGACTCCTTTGAAGGGTTTGATGTGCCTCGAACCTGGCGACCCCCGGCAAATATGCCGGGGCTGAAGAAACAAAGCGGGCTGCAATGATGTCCAGCCACCTTCAGGTGGCTTTGTGTTTGGGCCCCAGGATTTATCCTGGGGACGGGGACAGGTTTCGGTTAATCGTCGGCGCCTCCGCCGGCGAAGAGTAAATATGCCCATCTGGTGTAGGGCGTTATTCCAATCGGGGATCGAGCGCTGTTCGATCACCACGCCGTTCTCGATCCTGGCCAAACTGAACCAATCCCAGCTCACCGGCCGCCCGGTGGGCGCGAGGCCGTACAGCGTGCCGGTGTGCGTGCCCGACAACGTGCCGCGTGTGCCGGCCATATCGCCCTCGATCACCTGGGACACCGGTGTGTAGCTGAGCCGCGAGAATGCCGCTCGCAGCGCACGGAACTGTGCGACGACGTCGTTGACGTCCCGGTGACCTTCCGCTGCGCTCAGCTCGTCCTCGCACAGCGCAGCCAGCAACTCGTGCATTACAGCGGAAACGTGGTTGGCGCCGCTCGATGACGCAGGTGGGCCCATTGGCGCCGGCTCGGAGCGCGTGGGCCATCCATCGAAGCCCCGCGCGCCGAGTACCGGCAGCGCGTCGAAGACGGTTGAGGCGCTGTTGTGCGCCATTACCTTGCCGTCTTCGACACGGTCGATGCTGATGACTTCGAGGGAGATGCGCCGCCCGGTCGCGGCGATGCCGGCAAACTGCCCGCTATGGCACATACTCAGCGTGCCATACGTGCAAACCGTCGGACCCTGGGCTACCTGCACCACCGGCCCGAGCTGCCAGTCGGCGAATATCATGTGCATCATCGGCATGACGTGCCGCGTTTCCCACAGATCGGGATGCCCTTCCAGTTCGCCGAGCCTGCCGGCGGCGATCGCTTCGTTAAGCCGCAGCATGAGTGCTTTGTTTGCTTCAATCGACATACATGGTGCTCCATAGGTGCTTCGCGACGCCGGCTTTCAGCTCGCCGGCAGGCCGAGCGTAGCAGCGCAGCGTCGACAGATCGTCGACATGCAAGCGATCTCACAGCTTTTAGGTGGCTATCACGGAATACCTAACGCGGCCGGGTAGGTCTGGTAAAGTAGAGTCAGGTGCCCGGAAGGGTTCACCACAAAGGCACAAAGGACACAAAGGAATCAAGGATATGGCGACCACCTGTAGTCACACCGGCCAGATTCGAGAGGTACAGCCGAGCGCGCAGGGCTGCGAAGACTGCCTGCGCACCGGCGATCGATGGGTTCATCTACGCATCTGTCTATCGTGCGGGCACGTCGGCTGCTGCGATTCATCCAAAAACAAGCACGCGACCAGGCATTTCGAGGCCACGCAGCATCCGATCATCGAATCGTTCGAGCCGCGCGAAGCCTGGGGCTGGTGCTATGTCGACGAGCTCGAGCTCGACCGCAGTGACGGTATCCCGCCGGCGTGGCGGTAAGACGCGAGAGGCAAAGGGCGACAAGGGAATGGCAATCCGCCACGCGTCTATTCGCGGAACGCTTCGGTCAGCGTACGCGTCGAGCGAGAGCTCACGCCCGGCCTGCCAGGCCGCGTCGAACGTGGCCGCATCGGCGGCGGCGCGTGCCAGGGCCACGTAGCGGCGAAGCTCGAGCTGGTCCGCCGGCCAAGGTGCCGCGCCGGCCGCTTCACGCAGCGCCTCGGCCTTGCCCCACAGGCGGGCGGCATGCTGCCATCGCCCCTGCACAGCGGCAACGGCGGCCAGGCCGGCCAGCGCCTCGGCCACTCCACGCTCGCTGCGTTGAGCGCGGAAGCGCTCGATGCTGTCGCCGAAAAGTTGCCCGGCGCGCTCGGGATCGTCCTCCCACAGCGCGACGTAGCCCAGATTATGCAGCAGGCGCGGAGTTTCAGAGCGATCGCCCAGATCCTGGAAACGCCGCAGGCTTTCCGCGTAGCAAGTCGCCGCTTCACGGTACTCACCCTGCATGCGCGCCGCTTCGCCGAGGTTGTTGATCGCCAGCGCCGTGGCGTAGCGGTCGCCCAGGGACGAGGCAAGCGCGATGCTTTCGGTGATCTGGTCGCGCGCTGTTTCGACGTCGCCTAACGCCAGGGAAACCGGCGCGAGCTCCGACTGAAGCCCGCCGATCCACCAGCCGTTGCCCATCCGGCGCGCTTCGGCCAGCGCTCTGGCATACCACTCGCGCGCGGCATGGGCGTCTCCTCGATGCAACGCGTCGCGTGCCTTACTGTAATGAATCAGCAGCAGCGCTTCGCTATCCCCGGTACGTTCGGCCAACACCTCGGCGTCGGCCTGTGTTGCAATGCCCGCCTGCGTATCGCCGCTGAACGCGGCGGCGCTGGACGCCAGCATCAGGATGCGGGCCAGTTGTGCCTCATCGCCGAGGTAGCGCCATTGTTCGGCGCCGGCGTCGGCATAGGCGCGCGCCGCGGGATAGTCGCCCTGAATCAACACCAGGTCGGCCGCCGCGTGCAGCGCCGCGGCGCGCGCCGTGGAAATACCGGTGTCCGCGCCGGCCTGGAGCGCACGCTCGAGCAAGCGCCGTCCTACGTCAAACATGCCGCGGATACGCCAGAACTCGCGTAAGGCCGCGGTGAGGCGCAGGCCGAGCTCGTACTCGCCGGCATGGTCGGACCACTCGATCGCGGCCAGCAGGTTCGGATACTCATCGGCCAGCCGCGCGAGCCAGAGCCGCTGCCCCGCCCGCTCAGGCGGCGAGGTACTCGCTCCCGGCCGGTCAGGCAGCGAGGTACTCGCTCCCGGCCGGTCAGGCAGCGAGGTACTCGCTTCGGTGCCACGAAGCCCGGTCGCGCCGCGACCGGCAAGATCGCACATATAGCGGGCATGGGCGTGCTCGGTCACTTCCGCCGCGCGCCCGGCGTGCAAGCGCTCGGTCGCGTATTCACGGATCGTCTCCAACATGCTGAATCGCATGTCTCCGCCGGCGCCGGTGCTCCGCTGAAGCAGGTGTTGATCCAGCAGCGCCTGGATGCCGTCCAGCACCGACACCGATAGCTCGCCGGCCGCGACACATATATGCTCGGCGGCTTCAACGCTCCAGCTTCCGGCGAACACGGCGAGCCGCTCGAGCAGCAGCTGCTCGGCGACGTCGAGCAGCCGGTAGCTCCAGTCGATCGTGGCGCGCAGCGTTTGCTGGCGCTCGGGCAGGTCGCGTGGACCGCCGGTCAGCAGCGCGAGCCGCTGGTCGAGGCGCCTCAGCAAAGTGTGCGGCGCGAGCAACCGGAGTCGCGCTGCAGCCAGCTCGATCGCCAGCGGCAGCCCGTCCAGCCGGATACAGATAGCTGCCAGGGACGCGGCATTGTCCGCGCTGAGCTCCATTGGCGCGCCGGCTGCCCGTGCCCGCTCCAGCAACAGCGCGAGGGCCGGTTGCTCGGCCAGTTCGTCGATCGGCGGCAGCGGATCCAGCGGCGGTAGGGGTAGCGGCGGCAGCGCGAACACGTGCTCGCCCTGAACATTGAGCGCGGTGCGGCTGGTGACAAGCACCTTGACGTGCGGCGCCCAGGCCAGTAGATCGGCGATTGCCGGCGACGCAGGCACGAGATGCTCGAAATTATCAAGCACCAGCAACAATCGCTTGTCGCGGAGATATTCGCGTAAGCTGCCGCCGGCTTCGACGCCGTCGCGCACGCCACAGGCCTGGGCGATCACGGCCATGAACTGGGCCGGATCGCGCAGCGGAGCAAGCGCGACGAAATGGACGCCGTCGGCAAACGTGACGCGGCACGCTTCGGCCACATGCAAAGCAAGCCGGGTCTTGCCGCTGCCTCCCATGCCCGCGACGGTCAGCAGCCGGATCGGCGGGTCGTGCAGCAATTGCGCCAGCGCAGCCGTTTCGCCGGCGCGCCCGAACAGCGGCGTGGTGGGAACCGGCAGCTTCGCGGCATACGAAAGCTCGCTCGCCGCTCGGTCGCGAGCTACCGGCGCTGCCGGTTCCGGCCGCTCGGCCCTCGGCGGCAGGAGCTGCCGTCCCTCGCGAACTGCCTCGTACGCTGCTACGGTCTCGGGAGCCGGCTCAACCCCCAGCTCATACTCGAGCTGTTCGGCACACCATTCGAACTGCCGCAAGGCAGCCGTGCGATCGTCGACCGCCGCGAGCAGCCCGATCAAGCACCGGTGGAGTGCCTCGGCAAACGGATCGGTAAGCAGGTAACGTCGCGCGGCATCGATCGCGATACGATAGCGTCCTTCGGACGTCGCGTGCTCCACCAGGGCGGCCAGTGCCTGGAGATAGCGCCGCTCCCAGGCGGCACGCTCGGCGGTGAGCCACGCGTCGAACTCGGGCGCATCGGGCAGTACGAAGCCTTCGACGAACGGGCCGCGATATAGGGCGACGGTACGTTCAAGGTGGATTAGGTCGACCGTGCCGGATGTGCCGGAAAACTGCCCAAACTCTCGTGCGTCACACCATACCAGGCCCCAATCCAGCGACACGGTATCGCCGGTGGTTATGATCACGCCGGACGGCAGGGCGCTGCGAAGCTGGTTAAGCGCGACGACGAGATTGCGTCGCGCCGTGGCGGTCGACAGGTCCGGCCACAGCAAGAACGCGAGCTGCTCACGTGCCAGCGGCCCGGCGGCCGCGCCGAGGCGGTATAACAGCGCCCTGGGCTGGCGCCGTGTGATAGACACTTCGCCCTGCTCCCCCGTAAGCAGCGGGGTTCCCAATATTGCCATCCGCAAAGCAAGCGAAGGAGTGGGTAATCGAATTAACTCTTGACGTTTGTGCACGACTGTGCTATACCTTAGCAGTTGGCCGTCGCAGACGTCTGCGGCGGTCATGTTGCTTATCGTCGGGTTTCGGCTTCGCGCCAGCTACCCGGTGGCTGTCGAGGAAACGAGACCTGGCGCCGGTTGAGTGCGCGTTCGTCGAGAACGCATCGAGGGACGGGACTATGCAAGCTCGTTTGTTCATCGGAAACCTGTCGTGGAACACGACGGACGCCGACCTGCAGGAATTCGTGGCCGCCAACGCTGATGTGCTGGACGCGAAGGTAATCACCGATCGCGACACAGGTCGCTCACGTGGCTTCGGCTTTGTGACGATCGAAAGCGAAAGCGTGCAGGACGTGATTCGCGCCCTGGACGGCCAGCAGCTGGACGGCCGCGCCGTTCGTGTCAACGAGGCCGAGGAGCGCCCGCAGCGCGACCGTGGCGGCTATCGCGGCGGCGGCGGCGGCGGCGGCGGCGGACGCGACCGCTACTAGCGCTCGCACGCGCCTCCTCGTGAGACGCACAAAGAGCAGTGAACCAGCTTGTTCATTGCTCTTTTCTTTTTGCCCGGACCATGCAGGACAAGGTGACAGGGTGAGGGGGTGACAAGGTGATCGTTTCCCATGCCAACGCTCTACATGGATGCTTGCGCAACACGATCTTGAAATACAACGAAATATCAAGGCCTGAGTCACCTTGTCACCCCCTCACCTTGTCAGGGTTGCCTCCAGCCTTGAATAGGGCACACATACACACGAATTACGAGCCTGGCAGACACCACCAAGGTCACCTTGTCATTCCGGCGACAGCCTCGGCTAACGCAAGCGCGCCGACGACGCCGGAGCGCCCGGGCAGCGCCGGCGGGACGATATACTCGTCGATATGCTCCAGGATCGCCGGCGATTGCACATAACCGCCCAGCAGCACCTGCACTTCGGCGCGTAGCAGCGGGAACAGGCCCAGTTGCTCCATGACACCGCCGCCCAGCACGATGCGCTGGGGTGACAGCGTGCAGATCAAGCTGACCAGCGCCAGCGCAAGGTAGTGCGCTTCGAGCGGCCAGGCGGGATGGTCCGGCGGCAGCGTTTCGGCAGGCCGGCCCCAGCGCGCCGCCAGTGCAGGCCCGGAAGCCAGCCCTTCCAGACAGTCGCCGTGGTATGGGCAGGAGCCGGGGAACGGGTCGCGCTCGGGATCGCGCGGCAAGCGAATATGGCCGATTTCGGGGTGTATCAGCCCGTGCAGCAGCCGCCCCTCGGCCAGGATACCGCCGCCGATGCCTGTGCCGACCGTGATATACACGGCGGTTGTGCAGCCCTGCGCCGCGCCCCAGCGGGCCTCGCCGATCATCGCCGTGTTGACGTCGGTATCAAACGCGATCGGAACGTCCAGGCCGGCTTTTATTCTGCCTGCCACGTCGGCGTACGCCCAGCCCGGCTTGGGCGTAGACGTGATCGAGCCCCACGTCGGCGAAGCAGGGTCGAGATCTACCGGCCCGAACGAGCCGACGCCGATCGCCGCCAGAGTGCCGCGCACCCGGTACGGGGCAAAAAACGCAATTGTGCGGTCCAACGTTTCGGCCGGGCTGGTCGTCGGGAAGCGCGTCTGGTCGATGGGCTCAGCGGCGCCGCGGCCGACGGCACAAACCCATTTGGTGCCGCCGGCTTCGATGCCCCCGAACAGCGGCTCCGGTTTGTGTTCATGCTGCATAGGCTGTTCCACTTGCTTATGTGCGGGCAACTATAGCACGGGCCTATGATACACTCACAGCGCCGAGACGGCGCATACGCGATATTCAAACGCAAAGGCGCAAAGCTTTGCGCCTTTGCGTTAAGAGCTTGTTCGATCGCCGGGCATAACCATGAGCGTAAACGACACCGAGCAGGAGCTTGCCGAGCTGCTGGCCGGCGCATCAGAAGCACTCGCGCGTGGAGCCTGGGAAGCAGCGCGCAGCAGCTTCGCGGCAGCCTGTGCGCGCCACGAAACGCCCGACGCGCTGGAAGGTCTGGCGCTGGCGGCATGGTGGCTTGACGATGGCGCAGTCACGCTGCGCGCGAGAGAGCGTGCCTACCGGTTGTACCGGCAACAGGGCGACAGGCGCGGCGCCGCGCGGATGGCAGTCGCGCTGGCCTACGATCGGTACAGCTTTCACGGCGAGCATGCCGTCGCCAATGGGTGGCTTCAGCGCGCGCAGCGTCTGCTGCACGGGCTGGATCGCGTTCCCGAGCGTGGTCTGCTGGCAGTGATCAGCGGGCATTTTGCGCTGCTGGTATATAACGATACCGCGACCGCCGCACAGCTCGCCGCTCAGGCCGCCGCGCTGGCCCACTCGCTCGACGTGCCGGATCTGGAAATGATGGCGCTGGCGTTGGAAGGCCTCGTCATGGTGAGCGGTGGACAGGTGGCCGAGGGCATGCGGCGTCTGGACGAGTGTGCCGCGGCGGCGGTGGCGGGCGAAATAAGCGATCCGGAGACGACGGTAAATGTATGCTGCTACCTGATCTTCGCGTGTGAGCGGGTACGTGATTACGACCGCGCGGCGCAATGGTGCCGGCAAGTAACAGCGCTGTCCGAGCGCTGGGCATACCGGTCGATGTTTTCGTACTGCCGGATCCACTATGCCGGTGTGCTGATGTGGCGCGGCGATTGGAGCGCGGCCGAGGCGGAGCTGCTGGCGGCGAAACGTGAGCTGGCGGCGAGCCGGCCCGTCGACGCTGCCGAGAGTGTGGTACACCTCGCCGAGCTACGACGCCGCCAGGGCCGCTTGTCCGAGGCGGCAGCGCTGCTGCATCAGGTGCATGCCCATCCGTCGCATGTGCCGCCCAACTGGCTTGTACTGCCCGTCGAGGCCGCCCTGGCTCTGGATCGGGGCGATGCAGCCTCGGCGGCCGACGTGGTGGAGCATTTGCTGCGCGGCACACCCGCCGAAACGCTGACCGAGCGCGCAGCCGGCCTCGAGCTGCTGGTGCGCTCGCGGCTTGCCCTCGGCGACCGCCGGCAAGCCGAGATTGCCCTGGCCGAGCTGCAAGACATCGCTGCCGGCGTTGCAATCGAGCCGCTGCACGCGTCGGTCCATCTGGCGACGGGATTGGTCAACGCGGCAGCCGGCGAGCATGCCGTTGCGCTGCAACGGTTTGAGGACGCGGCTGACCTGTTTGCCCGCAACGGCACGCCGTTCGAGACTGCGCATGCGCGCCTCGAGCTCGCGCGCTGCCTCGCGGCGCTGGGACGTGCGGAGGCCGCGGCGGAGCAAGCCCGTAGCGCGCACGAGGTGCTGTGCGCGCTGGGCGCAGCGCACGAGGCCGAGCGCGCGGCAGCTTTGCTGCGCGAGCTGGCGGGCGAGCCTCCTGTGCCAACTGACCCAACGGGCGACCCGGCCGGGTTGACGCGGCGTGAGGTCGAGGTGCTGCGCCTGATCGCCGCCGGCCTGAGCAACGCCGAGATCGCCGCCGACCTGGTCATGAGCGTTCGCACCGTCGAGCGCCATATCGCCAACATCTACGGCAAGCTTGGCGTCGGCGGTAAGGTCGGACGAGCCTCCGCCACCGCGTATGCCCTGCGCCATAGCCTCACGTCCTAAGATTTCGCGCGAAAAGTTTGCACCACAAAGGACACAAAGGACACAAAGATCTATTGATTCTTTGTGTCCTTTGTGGTGCAACTTTCTGGGTGTTGAAAGCTCCAAGAATGAGGGTCTACACGCATGCCGGGCGCTCAAGGAAGGCGTATCCTGGTGTGCGCGCCTGATACCGGCGCCAGTAGCGGAGCGTACCAGCATGAGCGTAAACGAAACAGGCCAGATTACTCAATGATGCCGCCGAAGTGTACGAAGAGTTCTTCGTACCGATGCTATTTCAGCAATTTGTGGAGCCGATGATGAATGCGGCCGGCGTGCGGGCCGGCCAGCGGGTGCTCGACGTTGCGTGTGGAACGGGCGTCCTGGCACGCGCTGTCGCCGAGCGCACCGGCGCGACGGGAGCGGTGACGGGCCTCGACCTGAACCCCGGCATGCTCGCTGTTGCGCGGCGCGTGGCCCCGGCGATCGCATGGAAACAAGGGCGCGCCGAGGAGCTTCCGTTTGAGGACCAGAGCTTCGACGCGGTTGTGTGCCAGTTCGGCCTGATGTTCTTTGAGGATCGGCCCGCCGCGCTGCGCGAAATGCTGCGCGTATTGCGGCCGGGCGGCCGGCTGGCCGTGGCGGTATGGGACGCGATCGACCGTTCACCGGGCTACGTGGCGGAAGAGCAGTTGCTGCTGCGGCTGTTCGGCGAGCAGGTCGTCGAATTGATCCGTGCGCCGTTCGTGCTGGGCGACCACGCGGTCCTGAACGCGCTGCTGGCCGAGGCCGGGATCCGCGATGCCGTCATAACGCCGCAGTCCGGTACGGCACGCTACCCGTCGGTCGAGGCGATGATGTACACCGAAATCAAGGGCTGGACGCTGGCCGGCGAGCTGAACGACGAACAGTACGAGCGCCTGCTGCGCGAAGCCGAGCAGGTGTTTCAACCGTTCACGGCTATCGACGGCAGCGTCGCCTTCGATGCGCCCGCGCACATCGTAACGGCTGCTAAATGATCTGACGTAAAGGCGCAAAGGAATAAAGAATGACTTCGATGATGCTCCATCGAAGTCATTCTTATATGAGGAATATGCTCGAGCATTCACACTCGAACACATAGAATCTTTGCGTCTTTGCGTTAAAGAATGGTCTATTGCGCCATCAGCTCGCGGATGCGCGCGCCGAAGCGGCGCCAGGTAAGCGTCGCGGAGATCGGCGAGGTCACCAGGAAGGCAGCCCATACCAGCGCCAGGCTGCCGCCGATAAACGTCAAGAACAGCCAGACCAGCAGCACAGCGCTCCACATGCTGATCGCGCTGATCACAAGCGGAAAACGCGTGTCGCCCGTGCCGCGCAGCGCGCCCGCGCGCGTCATGTTGATCGCCCAGAACGGCTGTGTCAGCGCCATCACGCGCAAGCCGCCGGCGCCGATCGCCACAACCGCAGCGTCCTGCGTGAACAGGCGCATTATCTGCGGGGCGAAAAGCAGCACCAGCACCGCCATCGCGCTCATCCAGATCACCGCCCAGGTCGTTGAAACGTTGGCTACGCCCTGCGCGGTGGCGGGGCGACGGGCGCCGATGCTCTGGCCCACCAGCGCCGTCGCGGCCAGGCCGAAGCCGATGCCGGGCAGAAACGAGAAGCTCAGCGCCGACATAGCGATGCGCTGCGCCGCGAGCGTATCGGTTCCCAGCTTCGCCACCAGTACCGTCAGCATCAAAAACGCGCTCGGCCAGGGAGACCTGCTCAAGCGAGGCAGGGATACCCAGGCTGAGCACCCTGCGCGCGACCGACCAGTCCGGCCGCCAATGGCGCCCCGCGATACTGACGCCGTTTCGGCCGACCCAAAGCGCCCGCAGCAGCAGCAGCAGCGCGAAGCTGCGCGATATAAAGGCGGCCCAGGCGCTGCCCACTGCGCCCAGCGCCGGCAGGCCGAAGCTGGCCGTAGATCAGGCCGTAGGCCAGGCCGAGATTGACCACATTCGCGGCGAGCGTCACCAGCATCGGCGTGCGCGAGTCGCCGGCGCCGCGCAGACGCCGCCGCCGATCACCAGCGCCACCAGCACCACCACGGTGCCCATCGCGACGCGCAGGTAGTCCGTGGCGATAGCTGCAACCTCGGGCTCCAGGCCGAAGATACTGATGATCGGCCCGGCCAGCAAATAGCCCACCAGCGCGAGCGGCACCGAAAGGATCACGCTCCACAACAGCGACTGGCGTGCGAGCCGGCAAGCTGCGACCAGTTCGCGCCCGCCGACTGCCTGGGCGACCAGGATCGAGCTGCCGACCGACAGCGCGGCCAGGGCAGCCAGCACGAAAAACATGATCTGGAGACCGCTGCCGACGCCGGCCAGGGCGGCCGCGCCAAGGCCGGCCACGAGTATGGTGTTGACGATGTCGAGCGAGGTCTCCAGCATGTTCTCGCCGATCACCGGCCATGCCATCCCCCACACCCGTCGACGAATAGCGGCGGGCGTCTCTGGCGACGGCGGCGGCTCTGCAGGGGCCAGGGTGGAGGTTTCCTCGGCCAGCAGTGCTTGTTCGGGCTCGGTTATCACAACACAGTCCTTGATAGCGGGCCGACGCGTAACCCACGAAATCGTCGATCGCATGGTACGTCGCGCAGGGTCTGAGCGCAAGGGGATGGGGCTTCGGATTAATGTCTCACATCGTCGCGGCGGTCGGCACCCACCTGCCGCCGGCCTGCTCGAACATCGGGATATGTCCGAGCGAAACGAGCAATCCGGCGTCTGCGCCCAGGCGTGCTTCCCAATCGTGCCCTTCGGTCAACAGCGTTCCGATGCCGGCGACCTCGCCGCCGGCTTCGCGCACCAGCTTGAGCGCGCCGAGCAGCGTCGCGGCGGTGTTTACAACATCGTCGACAACCGCGACGCGCTTGCCGGCGATGCGCGGCACATGGCGCCGGTCGAGGTACAGCCGCTGCTCGTGTCCCGGCGTCGTCACCGAGGTGATCGATACCGTCAGCGCGTCGCCGAAATGAAACTTCGGCGTTTTGTACAGCACCACGCAGTCGACGTCCAGCGCTTCGGCGGCATACAGCATGATCGGGATGCCGAGCGTCACCGGCGCTACTACCACCTCCGGCCGGGCCGGCCGCAGCAGCTCGGCCAGCTCTCGCCCGGCGGTGCGATTGAAGCGCCAGCCCTCGTCAAGCGTCATCAGCAGCGAAACGCCGGCCTCGCCGCCCGGCAGCGGCAGGATATCAAGTGCGACGGTTTGTGAGCCGATCTGCGCGTCGAAACGTTGGCGGTCCAGCATACTGAAAAATCCTTGTCATACAACAAGCCGGCACCGATCAACCCCGCAATCCCTGGTACACCAGCAGCGCCGCCAGGCAGCCCACGATAGCCAGGGTCGCCAGCCAATCGTGGCGACGGTAACGAAACTCACGATACATACTGCGCGGCGCGAACGGATTAAAGCGGTAGTTGATCAGCGCCATCACCGTGAACTGCCCGATCGTCAGGCAGCGCAGAAATACCGTCGGCGTCATGCGCAAATACGCGCGCACGGTTTCGATACGGCTGCCGGCGTTAACGTCGATGCCGCGCCCGCGCTCGGCTTCGATCACCGCGTTCAGCTCGTCGATCATCAGCGGCACCGATTGGAAGCTGAAGCCGAGCACAAACGCGGCGATCTCGACCAGCGAGTTGAGGCGTTGCCCGAGCCAGGGGCGCTTGAAGCTGCGCACACCGCCGCTCAGCTCGGCGAAATCGGTGGTCAGGAACAGAAACTTGGCCGCCGACACCATGATCAAAAAGCGCGTGGCCTTGATCGTGCCGTCAAGCCAGTCGGCCGCCGACGGCAGCACCAGCCGCGGCTGATCGATGATCGCGCCGAGGCCGTAGCGCCCGAATACGGCGCTGATCGCCGATAAGGCGGCCAGAAAGATCGCAAACGGGATCGCCCTGACGGTAAAGTGCAGCATCGGCCGCAGCACGCCACACAGCAGCCAGACCAGCGCCACTATCACGCCGATCGCGGCCAGGCCCGCGAGCGTGGGCGTCGCGATCACGGCGATCGACAGGCCGAACATCCACAGCAGCCGCACGCGCGGGTCGAAGCGCCGTGCCCTGGTCTCACGAACTTCCAGCAGCGTGCCGGCGCTCATTCCTGCCCTCCGAGCAGCTCGTCGACCGTCAGCACCCCCGACCTGCCGGCCGCTCGCGCCAGGTCGACCAGCGCCGGCCGCGGGATCGCGATGCGCTCGAACAGCGCATCGTCGTACAACACCTCGCGGGTTGGGCCATCGGCCTGCACGCGCCCGCCTTCCATCACTACCAGCCAATCGGCAGCTTCCGCCACCAGGCGCAGGTCGTGGCTGATCAGCAGCACCAGCCGGCCCTCATCGCTCAGCTCGCGCATCAGGCCGGTCAGGCGCTCGCGGTCGCTGCGGCTCTGCCCCAGCGTCGGCTCGTCCAAAATCACGACGCCGGGATCGAGCGCCAGCACACACGCCAGCGCCAGCCGCTGCTTTTCGCCCTCCGACAGCAGCGCCGGCACCGCGTCGGCCCTGTGGCCAAGCTCGAAGCGCGCGAGCCAGGCATCGGCCTGCTGCTCGGCGTCCGGGCGGCCGCGCAGCGAAAACAGTACCTCGTCGCGCACGCTGCGCGTTAAGAACATGCGGCTCGGATTTTGAAACAGATACGCCACGCGGCGCACGATTTTGCTCGGCGGCAATCCACGCAGGTCGGCGCCGTCGACGGTGACGCTTCCGGCGCGCGGACGCAACAGGCCGGCGATCAGCTTGGCCAGCGTCGACTTGCCCGAGCCGTTGTGGCCGATCAATCCCACCCGCTGCCCTGCCGAAAGCGTCAGCTCAAGGCGATCAAGCACCGGTCGCCCGACATAGCTGAATGAGACGTCGCGCAGCTCCACCAGTGGCGCGCCGGTGGTCGCGCCTTCAGCCTGAACATTGTGCTTGCCGTTCGACGCGACTGCGACAACCTGAGGTAGCGAGCCGCCGAACGAGGGCCGCCCCGCCGCTTCGAGCGCATGGCGCACGCGTACCGTATCCGGCAGCACAAGATCGGCATCGCCGGCACGTTGCGGGTCGGCCAGATACTCATTCAGTGCGCCGTCATACAGGATCCCGCCGTCCTTCAGCACCACCAGCCGGTCGGCGAGCTCGATCCAGTTTTCGAGGTCCTGGTCGGCCACCAGGATCGTCGAGCCGCCGTCGCGCAGGCGGCGGATCACCTGCTGCACCAGCGCTCGCCCGCGCGGATCGAGCGCCGAAAGCGGCTCGTCAAGCACCACTACCGGCGGCGACATCGCCACCACCGACGCGATCGCCGTCGCCTGGCGCTCGCCGCCGGACAGCGATTGCGTCGAGCGGCCGCGCAGCCGATCGAGGTCGAGCGCCGCCAGCGTTTCGTCCACGCGAACGTGTATCGCGGCGCGCTCGACGGAAGCATTTTCGAGGCCGAAAGCTACGGCGTCTTCGACGTTGAGGCCGAACAGCTGTGCGTTGGGATCCTGATATACCGCGCCGAACTCGTGGGCCAGCTCCAGCAACGGCGTCGACATAACCTGCTTGCCGCGGACCTGCACGCTGCCGCTCAAGCTTCCGTCACGAAAGAAATGCGGGATCAGCCCCGTAAGCGCGTACAGCAGCGTCGACTTGCCGCCGCCTGCCGGCCCGGCCAGCACCAGCAGCTCGCCCTCGGCGATCGCGAGGTCGATACCCTGCAGCGCCGGCGTCGCTGCGTCGGGATAGGTGTAGCCGAGCTGCTCGACAAGCAGCAGCGGCGCCGCGGCATCCCGCGGCGCCGCCGGCATTTCCGGTACTGTAAAAGGGACTTGCTGCAAGCTCACCGGATTACCAGCGCTGGATCCACGACATACTCTTGATCAGCGTCAGGAACAGCAGGGTGACGGGCGCGGTGCCGATGATCATCGGACCGGTATCCGAAACAATGCCGATCAGCCAGAAGCCGGTCCAGAACGGCACGCCGGCCGTCAGCTGCAGGCTGACCGCGACGCCCAGCGCCATGATCAGGCCGGTGACCAGCAGCACGACCGCGCTTTTGAGATAAAACGCCCAGAAGCGCGAGCCGCTGATCTCGGCAAGCAGCTCGCGGCGCGACTTATCGCCCGCCAGCAGCGCCGCCGGCAACCAACCGGTCAGGCCGACCAGAATGCCGTCCGCCAGCGGCGTGTGCAGCGGCACAAACAGCCCCGAGGTCAGCGCCCACACGATCGATGCGACATAGCCCGAGACAAATCCGGTGCCGCGGCCGAGCACCAGGCCGAACACCGGGATCAGAAACGCGAAGATACGCAGGTGGATAAACGGCGCGAGCTGGATCGGGTTAAAGATTGCCCACAAATAGCCGGTGAACGCTCCGAGCAGCGAGCCGAGCACCAGGCCGGTCAGCGTGTCGACCGTTCCGGTTCCGTCGGTGAGGCGAAAGGTCCGTGAGGGCGTGGCGGTTGACGAGAACTGAGCCATGACGGGTCCTCCTGGTGTATGGAGTGCGACCGTACCGAATGCCGGGGCATCGTTGCTCCGCTCTACGCTGAGGCACCCATATGCTACCGCCGATCGAGCGTTTCTGTCAACGACTGAGGGTAGTGTCTTGCCAGAGATTTTTTGCGCTTTTGCGTGGCGGGGCATGACCGCGGCGTGTACGGCGCCTATGGACCGATATGGCACTGCAACCAGCGCCTTTGGTGTATGCTTGCAGCGCAGCTCGGGTCCGATTGGAGGCAACATGAACGCGTATGAAGGCGAGACCGTCCGGTTAAAGCCCGTTTGCACGCTTTGTAAGGGAGAAATGGAGCTCGGGTATATCTTGGACCGCGGCGACGATAGGTTTACCTACCAGAGTGAGTGGATAGCGGGTGAGCCGCGGCCCAGGCGATGGTTCGAGGGTGTCAACGTCGGAAAATCGCGACGGTATCTTGTTACGACGCTGCGCTGTGAGCAATGTGGCTTTCTTGCATCGTATGCCACGACGCCGCTCAACGACCGTAACTGACCTACGGAGCAGACATGAGGCGATTACGATATGGCGCAGGACGCCCTCATACAGGTGCCGCCGCGGAGTACCTGGCGTACAATAGTGGTCGCGGATCTGGAGAACTGGCATGACCAAGGGACGACTTGAAGCGTTTAGCGACGGCGTGCTGGCGATCATCATTACGATCATGGTGCTGGAGCTGGCGGTGCCGCATGAAGCCGAGCTGGCCGCGCTGGTCCGCTGATTCCGATCTTTCTGAGCTATGTGCTGAGCTTCGTGTATGTCGGCATCTATTGGAACAACCACCATCATCTGCTCCACGCTGCCAGGCATGTCGACGGCCGTGTGTTGTGGGCAAATCTGCACTTGCTGTTCTGGTTGTCGCTGGTTCCGTTCGCCTCGGCGTGGATGGGCGAGAACAACTTCGCTGCCTGGCCGGTTGCGATCTACGGGCTGGTGCTGTTGATGGCGGCGATCGCCTACTACATCCTGACCCGAGCGCTGATCGCGGTCGACGAGAGCAACTCTACCTTGAAGGCTGCAGTCGGAAACGATCTCAAGGGCAAGCTTTCGCCGGTATGCTATGTGCTCGCGATTCCGCTGGCGTTTGTAAGCCCGTGGATCTCCTGTGCGCTGTATGTGATGGTCGCCGTGGTGTGGCTGGTCCCCGATCGCCGTATCGAGCGAACGCTGGCCGCGCAGGCAACCGATCTGGAAAGTCGCGGCAGACCTGCGGAGTAGGCGGCCGGACGTGCAAGCAACTGGGATGGAAATACTGACGCATGTCGCGCTTTGATGTGATCGCTTTCGACGCCGACGATACGCTGTGGCACAACGAGCGTTTGTTTGTCGACGCCCAGGCCAAATTTCAAGCAGCTGTTGATGCAGTACCATAGCCCCGAGTGGATCGAGCAGCGGCTGTATGCCGCCGAGCTGCGCAATCTGCCGCACTTCGGCTACGGCATCAAAGCCTTCGCGCTTTCGATGATCGAGACTGCGGTGGAGCTGACCGAGGGGCGTATCGCGGGCCGCGATATCCAGACAATTGTTGACGCCGCCAAAGCAATGATCGCTGCCGAAGTGGAGCTGCTGGATCACGTGGCCGATACGGTCGCCCAGCTGGCGGATACCTATGCGCTGATGCTGATTACCAAAGGGGATCTGCGCGATCAAGAGGCCAAGATCGCCGGCTCCGGGCTTGGCCGGCACTTTCGCTACGTCGAGATCGTGAGCGACAAAAGTCCCGCCAGCTATACGCTGCTGCTCGAGCGGTACAACATTCCGCCACAGCGCTTTTTGATGGTCGGCAACTCGCTGCGCTCGGATATTCTACCGGTGCTCGAGCTCGGCGGCTGCGCGGTGTACGTGCCGTATTCGCTTACCTGGGCCTACGAAGCAGCGGATCATCCGGCGGCCGAGCAGCCGGGCTTCTATGAGATCGAGCACGTTGGTCGGCTGCCGCAGCTGCTGCAAGCGCTCGAGCGAGACCAGGCCGCTGCCTCGGGTATAACAAACTCGCAGTCGGTGGGGGTAAACCCCGCCGCCGGCTCGAGTAAGGTGTAGCGCCGGGGCTTGCCCGCGCGGAACAAACGGCGCACGTATGTC
Source organism: uncultured bacterium (assembly GCA_963827625.1). Classification (GTDB taxonomy): domain Bacteria; phylum Chloroflexota; class Chloroflexia; order Chloroflexales; family Kallotenuaceae; genus CAWHBS01. The sequence goes on from CAWHBS010000001.1 coordinate 722,028, forward strand.
GTCAATGAACAATGAGCAACTCCCCGCAGGGATCTGTTCATTGCTCATTGTTCATTGTTTACCGTAGCCCTCGCCTTGAATGCAGCGCAAAAGCAGCTCGAAACGCTGTTCGGTGAAGGGCAGGTGCTTGTCGCCGGGCAGCACATCGTGCACTAGAAACTGCTCCATCAGGCGCTGCATCAATGCGTTGGTGTACGCGATACCGGTTGTTGTGTGTTGCTGTTCCATCGACGTGTTTCCATTATCCGATTTCAAGCTCCAGCATACGCGCGCCTTCTGCGCCGCACATCGGGAGAATTGCGTACAACTCTACCGCCTAAAGTTTGAGCACGTACCTGCATCGGTCAGGGAAAGCGCGTAGCTTTAGTAGCGAGCCTCGATCGATTTGATAATTCCCACAAGGAAGGGCATACCATGAACGCCGAACCAGCAGTACCTATTCGCCAGCTCACCCTGTACAAGCACGGCGTGGCCTTTGTTCAGCGCCAGGCCGTGCTCGACGCCGATCATATCGATCTCAGGTTCCGCGCCGGCGAGGTCAACGATGCACTCAAGAGCCTGCTGGTGATCGACCGGCAGGGCGGCCAGGTGCTGGGCGTGCGCTATGCCACGCCCCCCGACAGCGACAGCCTGCTTGCCACGAGCCCGCTGAGTCTGGCGCCCGACCACAGCCTGCTCGATCTGCTGCGCGGCCTGCGCGGCTGGATGGTGCGCCTGGACACCGGCTCTGCAACCGAGCGGCGCGAGCTGAGCGGCCGGCTGCTCGGCGTCGAGCTGGGCGAGGGTGATATGCCGCTGCGCCGGGTGCTGGTTTCGCTGCTGGAAGAGCAAACCGGCGCCGTACACTCGCTGCCGCTGCAACAATTGCGCGAAGTGACGCTGCTCGAGCCGCGCGCACGGCAGGATCTCGACTTCTTTTTGCAGGGCAGCCGCGGCGATGCGCTGCACCGTACGGTGACGATCGGCCTCAGCCCCGGCCGCCACGACCTGGCGATTTCGTATTTGATACCCAGTCCCACCTGGCGCGTCAGCTATCGCCTGGTGGCGGAGGCAGCCGCGGCGGAATCGGGTTCGTCCGGCGCGCTGCCGGCTGCGCAAACCGGCTCGCTGCTGCTGCAGGGTTGGGGCCTGTTCGACAACCCGTTCGAGGAAGACCTGCGTGATGTCGCCGTGACGCTGACGGCGGGCCAGCCGATTTCGTTTGTGTACGACCTGACGACATCAAGGATACCCGAGCGCAGCGTGGTGCAGGACACCGTGCGCACCGCCGCGCCGGTAGAGTTTGATGCCGCCATGCCGGAGGCTGCGCCGGCGTTTGCCGGCAAAGCCGTGGCCGAATTCGCGGCGCGGCGGGGCGGACGGCAGATGGCCGCGGCGCCGGCGCCGATGAGTGCCGGGTCGATCCAGGATCTCGCGCAGCAAAGCGCCAACGCCGCCGTCACCAGCGAAGCGGGCGAGCTGTTCCAGTACAACGTCGTCGCGCCGGTTTCGGTGCAGCGCGGCGAAAGCGCGCTGGTGCCGATCCTCAGCACGCAGCTGCCGTATCGCCGCGAGCTGCTGTTCAACGAAGCAAAGCTGTCGGGCCATCCCGTCGCGGCGCTGCGCTTCAACAACGCGAGCGGGCTGGTGCTCGAGCGTGGCCCGGTTACGGTGGTCGAAAACGGCACCTACCGCGGCGAAGCGATCGTGCCGTTCACGCGTGACGGCGCCGAGCTCGCGCTGGCCTTTGCCGTCGAGCTGGGCATCAAGGTTACGCCGGCACATCAGCGCAGCAGCGAAACCGCCGGCATTCGCATCCAGGGCCGGCTGCTGCATATCAAAAATGCCACTGTGTTGCGCACCAGCTACCGCATCGAGAATACGCTGGAAGCCGAGCAGGACGTGCTGATCGAGCATCCGATCATGCGCGGGGCGGAGCTGATCGAAACGCCACAGCCGGCCGAGCGCACGGCGGAATGGTACCGCTGGAGCGTCAGCTGCCCTGCCCGGCAGGCTACCAGCTTCACGGTGGCGGAGCGACGCTACGAGTGGCAGCGCTCCGAGCTGCTGGATCTACCGTATGCTCGCCTGCAGGAGTACCTGAGCGCGCGCTGGCTGGATGCGCCGACCATGGCGCGTATCCGTTCGCTGCTGGAAGAGCGGGCTGCGATCGCCCGTAACGAGGCGGAGCTGGAGAAGCTGCGGCGCGAGCGCGACGGGCTGTACGGGCGCCAGGAGCAGCTGCGCGCCAACATGGCCGCGCTTGGCGCCGAAGGCGAAGAAGGCACGCTGCGGCGGCAGGTAGTGGCACGCCTTCAATCCGGCGAGGATCGTGTCGTGGCGATCGAAGCGCGCTCCGGCGAGCTTGAGGCCGAGAACAGGCGCCGCGAGACCGCGATCGAGGCCGAGCTGGCGATCGTTAAAGGTCGAGGAGACGCCGTAAGCGATCCGCGAATAAACGCGAGTACCGGCCGGAACGGGAACACCACAAAGGCACAAAGGACGCAAAGATCCTTAGGATCTTTGCGTCCTTTGTGCCTTTGTGGTGTTCCCGTTCCAGCATCACTGATTCAGCACACTCTCGATCTCATCAAGGTGCTCGCCGCGGTGGTTGGCGCGCGACAGATTAAACGGCGGTCCGATGGCAAGAATCTGTTCCAGGGTTTCGACCGGCAGCGCCTCGACCCGTCGATCGGTTTCTTCGGCCAGCTCGAGCGCCAGCTGCGCGGCTCTGCGCGGCGGCAGGGCCAGGCACAGCGGCCTGGCTGAATCGTTGACCCAGTCGATTTCTTCAGGCTCATGGTCGGCTTTGGAGGGCTCGCTGCCGGCCGCCCATTTGTCCATCAACGATAGCGCGCGCGCGTCCCAGAACGCCATGTGAGCCAGTACCGCCGCGACGGTCCAGCCGCCCGACATCGGCCGGCTGAGCTGCTCGTCGCTCAAGCGCTGAACCAGCTGTTTCAGCCGCTCGCGCTCGGCGTTGTTTTCGGCGATGTACGATCGATCTCGCTGCATGGGTACCTCCTTTTGGTTTCGAGTTTCATGTTTCAAGTTCCAAGCTCCAAGCTCCAAGTTGTCAAACCAGACTGTTGAGGTAGATCGTAACAGGTGTGTAGCCGGCAGACTTGAAACCTGAAACCTGGAACTTGAAACTAGCTCATGCACGATAGTACACTGCCGGTACAAGGAATCCATAATGGAGCAGCCGGCTTCTTCTCGTCGCGTTTACCTGCTCGGCGCGTTGCGCATTCACGACGCGCACGGCTTACGGCGGCTTAGCGGGCCGAAGTCGCAACGCTTGTTGGCGTATCTCGTCCTCAGTCCGCTCGCCCCGCAGCGCCGTGAGATGCTCGCCGAATTGCTGTCGCCCGACGCGCCGCCCGATCGTGTGCGGCGTACGTTTTCCGATACGCTGTATCGTTTGCAGAAGACGCTGGGCGCCGAGTGGTTGGCGATCGACAACGATACCGTGGCGCTGCGGGCGGGCAGCCTGTGGGTGGATGTATGGGAATTCGAGCGGCTGGCTGCAAGCGAGCAGGCCGCCGAGCTGCAACAGGCGGTCGACCTTTATTCCGGCGATTTGCTGCCCGAGCTGTACGACGATTGGATACTCGCCGAGCGCGAGCTGCGGCGCAATCACTTCCTGGCAACGCTGGAGCGTCTCGCCGCACAGCGCGAGGCGCAAGGCGACCTGCAGCGCGCATTGCTCACCACGCGGCGCTTGATCCTGGCCGAGCCGCTGCACGAAGCTGCGCATCGGGCCTATCTGCGCTTGCTTGGCCGTCTGGGGCGGCCCGGCGAGGCGCTGGCCCATTACGACTATGTGTGCCGCTTTCTGGCTGCTGAATTAGGTGCCGAGCCCCCCGCCGAAACGCGTGCGCTGGTTGAAGCTATCGAGCGCGAGCGCGATGTGGCAGCAGCACCGGCAGTAGCTCACGAACGTACGGCATTCGTCGGGCGGCGAGGGGAGCGTGCCGCGGCGCTGGCATCGGTGGAAGCCGCGGTCGGCGGACGCGGCGGCATGCTGGCGGTCGAGGGCGAAGCGGGGATCGGCAAGAGCCGCCTGCTGCGTGAGGTCATGGCGGGCGCGAGCTGGCGTGGCGCGACGGTAGTGTATGGCGCTGCCGGCGAGATCCCGGATGCATCGCCGTTTGCGCCGCTGGCCGAGGCGCTCGCTCCGCTCCTGAACGGTTCGCGCGCGGCGCAGCTCGAGACCCTGCTGGCAGCAGAATCGCTCGCCGCTGTCGCCCCACTGTATCCGGCGTGGCGCGAACGAGCCGCCTTGCCCGAGCTGCCGGGCGAGCAGGCACGCGCGCGTTTCCATGGCGCGCTGCGCCTGTTCATTACAGCTTTGGCGCGGCTGCGGCCTCTGGTGCTTGCGCTCGACGATCTGCAATGGGCCAGCGCCGCGCTGTGGGACAGCCTGAGCGTTCTGGCGCCATGCTTTACCGGGCACGGCGCGCTGCTGCTGCTGGCGTATCGTCGCTCCGAGATCGAAGCGACGCCGGGCTGGGATATCCTCCAGGCCTGGGATCGTGCCGCGACGCTCAAAACACTTTCGCTCGACGCGCTCAGCGTCCAGGAGGTCGCGCAGCTGATCGGTGCCGGTGCGCCCGGCGACCCGGCCGAGATCCAGGCGCTGACCGGAGGTAACCCGTTTTTGATCGGCGAATGGCTGGCCGATTTCGACACTCGAACGACCTGAGCGCCGGTACACGGCGGCTCACCGGCTGCGCGTGTTGACGCCGTCAGCTCGCGCGGCCCTCGAGTGTGCTGCTGTTCTGGGTGAGCGCGTCGCTTACCGTATGTGGTCCGAGCTGGCAGCGCTACCGCCGCTGGTGCACGCCGGTATCAGCGAAGAATTAGCGGCGCAGCGCTGGCTCGAACCGTCGGCCGCCGGCTATAACTTTGCGCACGATCTGATCCGCACAGCCGTCTACGACGCGATCGATGGCGCCCGCCGCCGCGAGCTCCATCGGCGCGCTGCGCTGGTGTATGCCGAGCTCGACCCCCAGAACGCGCGCGCGCGGGCCTTCCATCTGGATCGGGCAGGGCTCCAGGCTGAAGCGGCCGGCGTCTATCGTGAGGCCGGCGAACAATACCTGGCCCAGTTTGCGTTCCGCGAAGCGCAGAGCGCGCTCGACCGGGCGCTGGCGCTGATGGCACCTTTCCCGACTGTCGAGCGCGTCGAGACCGCCCTCGCCCTGGCGCGGGCATGCGAGACCACCGGCGATCGCGCGAGACAGCGCCCGGCACTCGACGAGGCACTGGCGGGCGCGCGGCGGCTGGAGGACGACGCCCTGGTGCTTGAAGCGTTGCTGGTGCTGGGAAACGCCGACATCCAGACAGTTCGCATCGCGGACGCGCAAGTGCACCTCAACGCCGCGCTTGTGCTGGCGCGGCAGTTGCCCGATCGCCGCCGTGAAACGTATGCCGTCTTTTTGCTGGGCGATGTTGCCGTTCAGCAAGGCAAACTCAGCGACGCTCAGCAGCGATTTTCGCAAGCGCTGGAGCTGGCGCGGGCGAGCTCCGACCAGCAGTACGAGGGTCGTGCGCTGCGCGGGCTCGGGCTAGTTACTCGCCAGATGGGCCTGCCGCATCAATCGCTGGACTGGCTCGAGCAGGCGCTGGCGATTTATTCGCATATGGAGGATCGCTGGAGCGAGGTGGTGACCAGAACAATCCTGCTCGGAACGTTGTTTGAGCTCGGCGCGTGGGATCGTCTGCTGGCTACCGCCGAGGACGTATTAGGAGCAGCCGAAGCCCTGGGAGACCATAATCGTGTTGCGGGCGCGCTGCATCTGCAAGGATTGGCCTCGTATGCCCTGGGTGAATACGACGATGCGTGGCAACGACTGAGCCGTGCTGAACAAGCATTCGAAGCGCGAGGGCAGCGCCGTATGGCCGGCTTGCTGCGCAACACGCTGGGTCTGGTTGCCGAAGACGAGGGCCGGTATGGCGAAGCGCTGGGCCTGTACCGCGCGGCGCTTGCCAACGCCCAGGCACTGCAGGCGGAAGTCGAGGCCGCCTATGCGCAACACGACCTGGGTGCCTTGTTGGTTCGAATCGGGCAGGAGTTGGAAGCCGTTCCGCTCCTGGAAGCGGCTCGCGCAAAGTGGATCGAGCACGGCAATCTGTTGCTGCGCTTGAAGAGCGAGGCGTTTCTTGGCTTGGCACTGCTGCCGGCGGGTGAGCGCTCGCGGGCGAACGAGCTGGCAGCCGGCGGCTGGGCCGCGTTTCAGGACGGCGTCCCGGTCGGCGAGCAGCCGCAGGGCTGGCTATGGGCACTGTATGGTTTGTTGACGGCCTTGCAACAAGACGAGCCCGCGCACGCCGTATTGCGGGCTGCGTATGCCGAATTGCAGCGCCAGGCCGGCGCTATCGGCGATGCAGCGCGCCGAAGCGGCTTTTTCGAGCGTGTGCCGCTCAATCGTGCGATCGTCGCGGCGCATGATGCGCTCACGGCTTCCTCACGCGTGACGTTGGTTTCGCTTGCGCGACGGGATGCGCCGCTCGGGCGTACGCTGCGGGCGGATGAATATGTTGCCGTGCGCTGGACGGTCGAGGCGCCCGAAGATGAGGCGATCCCCGACAAGGCCGAGCGCCGCCGGCAGCGCCTCCTACGCTTGCTGCGTGAAGCCGAACAAGCTGACGCTGCGCCCACCGACGACGATCTGGCGCGCGCGCTTGGTGTCAGCCGCCGGACGATCCTGCGCGATATGCAGGTCGTTACGCCGCCGCGAGCCGTAGCATCCACGCGCAAGCGCAAAGCATAGTTTTGTCACAATAGTTCCGCGGCTTCACGGTTGTCGCGAGCGCGACAACGTTTTTTTGTTGTCACAATAGTCCTCGCCGCCTGCAGGCGGGCGGCAGCCTTGCGGCAGCGCAACGCTAGAGTGCATCCAGCACAGCGGCAAGGTCAAACAGCCATGGAATCGCGATACATTACCCTGATCGTCCGGGTGCGGCTCGACGCGACCGACTCTGCGGCGGAATACGGATCGGGTCGCCGGTGGATCGCTGCAGCGGGTCGGCGCCGACGAGGTCCACTATTTCTGCTCGTTCGACGAGATCCCGGAACTGGTGAGCGCCATAGCTCAACGGTCGGAGCCTGCCGATCGTGCCCCAAATGAGCATGGCTGACAAACCGGCCGGCCTGGCGCAAAGCTAACCACACACTCCAATGTCAACACGGCCAGGTCCTGCGTTGTAGCGCGGCTGCAACGCCCGATTCTCGATTGCCCGAAAACGGAGGTAGTCATCGCATGCCGACAAAATTACAGCCACCGCGCCGGCAACAACGGCATACCAAAACCGCGCGGCTGCTGCTCGCCGCCGCGCTGGGTGCCGTACTGACGTTACCGGTTCTGGGTACGCCGACCGTCCACGCGGCCACGATCGTGGTCACCACCACCGACGACGAGCTCAACAACGACGGCGACTGCTCGCTGCGCGAGGCGGTCGTGGCCGCCAACGACGATCTTCCACGCGATGCGTGCGCCGCCGGCTCCGGCGCCGATACGATCACCCTGCAGCAGGCCCAATATGCTCTTTCGTTGGCAGGAACGGGCGAGGATGATGCGCGCACCGGCGACCTGGACATCAGCGAAGATCTGACGATCCTGGGCGCCGGCATGGTCAGCTCCGTCATCGACGCCGCCGATATCGACCGGGTGTTGCACCTGCTTGCCGGCGCCACGTTAAATCTGTCCGGGCTGACGATCGTGGACGGCTTCTCGGGCAGCGAGCTGGGCACAGGTATCTATGCTCCTTACAGCTCGCAAAGCCTGACCCTGACCAACGTGCGGGTAGCCGGCAATAACGGCAACGCCGGCGCGGTCCATTTCAGCGGCAGTGGCCTGCTCAGTATCAGCCGCAGCCTGATCGACGGCAACTCCGGCGCGGGCAGTGCCGGCGTGGTGGTCGGGTCGTCCGCCGACGCCAGCATCGTCGACAGCCTGATCAGCGGCAATACGGCCAGCAACTCCGGCGGCGGCATCGCCAATTTCGGCCACCTGGCGGTGGTGAACACTACGGTAAGCGGCAACAGCGCAGCGCGCGACGGCGGCGGAATCTGGCATACAGGCGATTTTGTGGACAACGGCACGCTCGGTCTGTACAACGTCACCATTGCCAACAATACGGCCGACTTGTCCGACGACGGCAACGGCGAGGGCGGCGGCATCTTTGTCGAAAGTGGCACGGTCACCGTCGCCAATAGCATTATCGCCGGCAACGCCGACAACAGCACCACAGCCACACAACACCCCGATTGTTCCGGCAAATTAACCAGCGCCGGGTACAATCTGATCGAAGTTACAAGCGGCTGCGCCATCGCCGGCAATGTGAGGGGCAATCTGACGGGTGTTGCCCCACGCCTGGCCGCCCTGAAAGACAACGGCGGCCCGACCAACACCCATGCCCTTTCGCAGCTCAGCCCGGCGATCGACGCCGGCAATCCCTCCGGCTGCCTCGACCACAAGGGCGAGCACCTGACGGTCGACCAACGTGGCTTTGCGCGGCCGGTGAAGGGTAGCGTCGGCAGCATGCCAGTGTGCGATATAGGCGCCTTTGAGCACCTGTCGCCCGGCATGCCCACCGCAACTCGCACGCCCACGTCGACGGCGTCGCCGACTCCAACGCGCACCACTACACCCACTCGCACGGCAACTCCGACGCGCACCGGTACGCCCGGACCATCGCCGACTCCGACACGTACCTCCACGCCCGGACCGTCGCCAACACCTGCCGGCACTGCCCGACCCGAGCAAGCGATCACGCCCACCGCGGCCGCGACGGTTGAAGCGCAGACCGGCAAGCGGACTTTTGTACCGATCGTCCAGCAGTAAGCCGGAACGGTTGCACCACCAAGGCACAAAGGACACGAAGAATTTTCGATTCTTCGTGTCCTTTGTGCCTTGGTGGTGCAACCGTTCGGACTTGACTTCGGCAGCATGCCGTGATAAATTAGGTAGACTGAAATTAATAATTCACTAAATGCAAAATAGCGCGATTGGCCCGGCGGCATGCGTCCGGCCGTCTCGCTGCCAGGCGCATGCCACGCCGGCAAGGATGTCTTTCATGCGCGCCGACCTGATTTTCCGAGTATCGTTGCTGATGCTGTTCATCGCCTTTATCGCGCATCGGGCGTACTATACCCGGCGCCTCGGCCGGCGCGACGAGCCCACTACCGAACCGGAGGATCGCAGCGCAGCCACACGACTTGCTACCTTGCTCAGTGTGCCGGCGCTGCTTGCAACGCTGGTGTATATCGTCAATCCGCGCTGGATCGCCTGGGGGACAATCGCGTTTCCCGGCTGGGTGCGCTGGAGCGGCGTAGGTATCGCGCTGCTGGGGTTCGGGCTGCTCCAGTGGGCGCAGCAGGCGCTGGGCGACAACTGGAGCGATACGCCGCGTCTGGTAGAGGGCCAGACGTTGGTGACGGCCGGTCCCTACCGCAGGATCAGGCACCCGATCTATACAGCATTTTTGCTGATCATGAGCGCTCCACTGCTGATATCCGCCAACTGGGTTGTCGGCTTCCTGTGGCTCGCGTTGACGGCACTCGCTGTGCGGTCACGCGTCGTTATTGAAGAATTGCTGATGCTTGCGCAGTTCGGTGATCGATACCGTGAGTATATGCGGGAAACGGGGCGATTGCTTCCTCTAAAAGGAAACTGGAGAACATAAATGACCGATGCAAGTAACATATCCCCCTTGCTGCTGCCACTCGACGCCGAGCAGGCAACGCTCGAGCTGGCCGGCGGCAAGGGTGCTTCGCTGGCCCGTCTGGTGCGTGCGGATCTGCCCGTCCCGCCCGGATTTCATATTACCACCGCGGCATACCGGCGCTTTGTCGCGGGCAGCGGAATCGAAGCCGCCATTCTATCCGCCGCGTCGCGCGCGGACGGCGACGGCGCGCTGGATGCGCTGGAACATGCCGCGGCCGAGATCGCCGCGCTGTTCGCCGCCACGGCGATCGACGACGAGCTGGCAGCTCAGATCGTCGCCGCGTATGCCGGGCTGTGTGGCGCGAACGGAGCTGAGCCCGACTGCCCCGTCGCGGTGCGCTCGTCGGCGACTGCCGAGGACCTGCCCGAGCTCTCGTTTGCCGGCCAGCAGGAGAGCTATTTGAACATCCGCGGCACGGCGGAGCTGCTCGACGCCGTCAAGCGCTGCTGGGCCTCGCTTTGGACCGCCCGCGCGATCAGCTACCGCGCCCGGCATTCCATCGCGCCGGGCGACGTCAGTCTGGCGGTCGTGGTGCAGGCGCTGGTGCCGGCCGAGGTAGCCGGAATCATGTTTACCGCCGATCCGCTCTCCGGCCGGCGCGACCATGTGATGATCAACGCTGCCTGGGGTCTGGGCGAAGCGATCGTCGGCGGGCTGGTCACGCCCGATACGATCGTCGTGGACAAGCAAACGGGCACGACGCTGCGCTACGAGGTCGCCGCGAAGGATATCATGACCGCGCCGGCGGCAGGCGGCACCACCGAAGCGCCGGTGCCGCCCGGGCAGCGCAGCACGCCGTCGCTCGCGCCGCGCGAAATAGCCGAGCTGCTGCGGCTGGGAGCGCGGATCGAGCAGCTCTACGGCCAACCAATGGATATCGAGTGGGCCAGGGAGCCGGAGCGGCTGTGGGTGGTGCAGGCGCGGCCGATCACCGCGCTGCCGGAAGGGCCTTCCGTCCGGCCGGCGGGGCAACACGCGGCGGCTGCCTGGGTGCTGCCCGATCCAAAGCGCAAGTACATGCGCGCCAGCGTGATCGAGCTGCTGCCCGACCCGCTCTCGCCGCTGTTCGAGACGCTCGCGCTGCCGCATTGGAACCAGGCGATGCTCGAGCTGCAGGAGCAGTTCGGGTTTGCCGGGACGATCGAAAACATGCTCACCACGATCAACGGCTATGCCTACTACAGCCTGGACTACTCCGGCTTCAACCTGCAATTCTGGCGTGCAATCCCACGCATCGTCCAGGTGATCGGCGATTGGCTGCCGCGGGCAGAGCAGCGCTGGCGGGAGCAGGGACGCGTGCCCTACGAGCAGACGGCGCGGCAGTGGGAAGCATCCGACCTAGCTGCAACTCCTGCGGTCGCGCTGCTCGACGGCGTCGAGCAGATAACAGCTGCCGCCGCCAATCATTACTTGAAGGTCCAGTCGGGCCTGCTGCCGGCGGCGTATATCAGCGAGCTGGCGTTTACCCAGGTATATGAGCAGCTGGTGCGCCGCTCGGGCGACCCGCCCGCGCTGGCGTTCCTGCTTGGCATTCCGAGCACGCCGCTGCGGGCCGAACAATCGTTGTTCGAGCTCGCGATGTGGGCGCGCGAAGCGCCGGGGCTGCCGGCATATCTGGAGCACAATCCGGCCGAGCGCATCGCCGCCGAGCTGCATGAGCATGCAGCGCCGGACGGCGTGCCGCCCGAGGCCTGGCACGAGCTCGGCCGACGATTCGCGGCGCATCTCGAGCACTTCGGGCACACGGTGTACGACCTGGACTTCGCCAAGCCGGTGCCGGCCGACGACCCGGCGCCGCTGCTCGACGCGCTGCGCTATTTTGTGAGCGGGGCCGCGTCCGATCCGGGCGTGCGCCGCAAGGCGGCGGCCGCCGAGCGCGACAGCGCGACAGCCGCTGTGCTGCGACGTACCCGCGGCCTGCGGCTGGCGCTGTTCTGGAAGCTGCTGCGGACGGCCCAGGCCTATGCGCCGCTACGCGAAGACGCGCTGGCGGACGTGGGGCTCGGCTGGCCGGTGCTGCGCCGTATGCTGGCCGAAATCGGTGGGCGGCTCCAATCGGCCGGTGCGCTCGATAGCGCCGGCGACATCTACTGGCTCCGGGCCGGCGAAGTGCGGGCGCTGGCCGGCGCGCTCGACGCCGGCAGTTCGATCGACGACCAGCGCTCGACGGTGGCGCAGCGCCGGGCAGCGTGGAGCGATGAGCGCAAGCAAACGCCGCCGGTGGCGCTGCCGGTCGACGGCGGCAGCAAGGTGTTCGGCATCGATTGGAGCAGCGTGTTGCCCGCGCGCAGCACGCAGGATGAAGGCGCGATCATCCGCGGCATCGGCACCAGTCCCGGCAAGGTTACCGCCCCGGCCCGCGTGATCGGCGGCCCTGATGAGTTCGGCACGCTGCAGCCCGGCGACATCCTGGTGGCCCGCATCACCACGCCCGCCTGGACGCCGCTGTTCGGGCGGGCGGGCGGCGTCGTCACCGATATCGGCGGCCCGCTCAGCCACGGCTCGATCGTCGCGCGCGAATATCGTATCCCGGCTGTGCTCGGCACCGGCGTGGCGACCGAGCGTATCGCCGGTGGGCAGCGTGTTGCCGTCGACGGCGACGCCGGTACCGTTACGCTGGAGTAGGCGTACTACGTGATCAACTGCTCACGCAGAACATGCTTCTCCACCTTGCCCAGCGCGTTGCGTGGCAGCGCGGAGCGGAACACAACCTCGCGCGGCTTTTTGTAGGGTGCCAGCCGCTCGCGGCAGAAGGCGATCACCGTTTCGGCGCTGAGCGCCGGATCGGAGGCGACGACGGCCGCCGTCACCCGCTCGCCCAGGTCGGGATCGGGTAGTCCGAGCACGGCCACCTCGCGCACGCCGGGGCACTGCGCCAGCACCTCTTCGACCTCGCGCGGGTACACATTGAAGCCGCCGCTGATGATCAGCTCCCTGAGCCGGCCGGTGATCGTGACATAGCCGTCGGCGCTAACGCGGCCGAGGTCGCCGGTGCGGAACCAGCCATCCCGATCGAAGCAGGCCGCGGTGGCTTCAGGTTGCCGCCAGTAGCCGGCAAAGACGTGCGGGCCGCGCACCTCGATCTCGCCGTCACTATCGGCGGGCAGCGGCAGGCGCGTCTTGAGATCCACTACGCGCGCTGCTTGCCCCGGAAACGGCAGTCCCACGGTACCGGCGCGCCGCTCGCCGCGATACGGGTTGGTCAGGTTCATCGCCGTTTCGGTCATTCCGTAGCGCTCGAGGATCGGCTGCCCGGCTGCCGTCTCGAACGCCGCGAACAGCTGCGGGCTGAGCGGCGCGCTGCCGGAAACGTAGAGCCGAAGCGCCGGCAAGCCCGACGAGCGCGCGGCTCCCGGCCGGTCAGGCAGGGAGGTACTCGCTTCGTCGAGCAGGCGCGCATACATTGTCGGCACGCCGAAGAACATGCTTATGTCGCCGGCAGCGAGCGCCGTAAGCACTTCGGCCGCGTCGAAGCGCGCGTGGAGCTCAAGGCTCGCTCCGCTGAGCAGCGTGCCGTGGACGCCGACAAACAAGCCGTGGGCATGAAATAGCGGTAGCGTCAGCAGCAGCCGGTCGTCTGCGCTCCACTCCCAGGCCCGACAGATCGCCTGCGCGTTCGAGTGGAGGTTGCGATGGAGCAGCATTGCTCCTTTGCTGCGCCCGGTGGTGCCCGAGGTATAGGCCAGCACGGCCAGCGCCTCGCCGTCGGGGAGCGGCAGCGGCAGTTCTGGTGAGCCGGGTACAGGCAGCTCGGCCGGCTCGACGATCCGCTCCAGGCTGCCGGCCGCCGGCCGCGTCTGTTCCAGCAGCGCGCGATGAGGCTGGTCCACGAGCGCCAGCCGCGGCTCGGCGTCGTTGAGAATATGCAGCAGCTCGGCCGCGCGATACTGGGGGTTGACCAGCACGGCAACGCCGCCGGCCAGCTGGATCGCGAGATACGAAGCGATATAGTCGGGCGCGTTGTCCATCACCAGCGCGACACGCTCGCCCGCGCCGATACCCAGCGCCCGCAGCCCGCGCGCCAGCCGCCGGGTTTGCTCCATCAGCCGGCCGTACGTGATCTCCGCACCGTTCCAGCGGATGCAGCATCGCTCAGGCGAGCGTTCGGCATGGCGGGCGAGCGCTTCCACGATCGAGCGTGATGTCTGATTCATAGCTGTCCCGCAACTGTAGCGCAATTGTAGCGATCAAGCGTGACCACAAACGTCGCGAGATCGTCTTTAATTGGTGCATACTCTCAATCGACGCCACACCATAATGCTCCATCAATAGTCGCGCCTGGAAAGGAAAGCATCAACGTGCCGCAAGACTTCGTTCAGGTACAGTATGAAAGCCTGGCCGATATCGCCAAGCGCTTCCAGCATCAGGCATCAGCGGTCGAGGATCAACGCTCGCAGGTAACCCGGCGCATGGAGTTGCTCGCCGCGGGCGGCTGGCAGGGGCGCGGCGCCGGTGCCTTTTTCAGCGAGATGCGCCAGGAGTTCTTGCCCGCGCTCAAGCGCCTGGTGAACGCGCTGGAACAAGGCAGCGCCGTGACTGATGAAATCGGCAAGCTATGGCACCAGGCCGAGCAGGAAGCCGCGCAGCCGTTCCGGGGAGCCGGGGAAAGCTCAGCGGGCACCATCGCCGGCGCTGCTGTTGCCGCGGCGGGAGCCGCGGGCGGCCTGCAGTCGATGGGTGTGGTGTCGAGCGCTGCGAGCCTGATCGGCGGCTTTTTTAAGGGCATCGCGGCGGACACGCTGTTGCCCCAGCGCTTCGTTTTACGCGCACTGACGCCGAATATAGCCCGCGGCAACACCACCGTGGCGATGTTGATGGATATGCTGGCCAATCGTGGCCGTGGCCTGCCGTTGCTCAGGTTCGACGGCCCGCATGGCGGCACGCAGTTTCCGCATATCAATATCCATCCGCGGCTGACGGGCGTTCCCGATCCGCATCTGCCGATCTCGCCGCGTTTGCTGCAAGCAGCCGGCACGGGCGCGCGGATCCTCGAAGGCGCTCGCAGGATCGCGCTGCCGGTGGCGATTGTTACTGATGTGTTTCGCCTCGGCTCGGCCTTCCACAGCGACGGCAACCAGATCGGCGGCGAAACGAAGCGCACCATCGGCAGCGTGGCCGGCGGCTGGGGCGGCGCGTTTGCCGGCGCGAAACTTGGGGCCATGGGCGGCGCCGCGCTCGGCGGCGCGCTCGGCACCGTGTTTCCGGGGATCGGCAACGTGGTCGGCGCAGGCGTCGGCGGCTTTGTCGGCGGCATCGTCGGCGGTATCGGCGGCGCGCTTAGCGGCTCGTGGATCGGCGAAAAGCTGGGCGGCCTGTTCTAGCGGAACAGGTTATACGATCGCTGGGCAGTAGGAGATGAACCATGCTTGAACCCGAGCACACCGGCGTCGAGCAGCCCGTGCTTTATATGACCGAGCACGAGCCGGGACTGATCGAGCTGCGCACGCTTTCCGCGCCGCGCGGTCCGGCGCCGCAACGGAGACCGGACTTCTCCGGTGAGCCGGCATGGGCTTTGGCGGTAGAACAGCTTGTCGTGTCGGCCTTCGCCGGCCGTGATGTATGCTTCATCGTCGATCAGCCCCCGATCGAATGGAGCGATGTTGAGCTCGAACAGTTGGGAGGCCGCATGACAGCGCTGCAAAGCGGTACATACGAGTTCAGGCTTGTATTTGCCGAGATTGTATCGCCCGCGGTGCTGGCCAGGGCTGCCGCGAGCCAGGACTTTCGCGCCGGCGGATTGTTGATCGCTGCTGTCCCGGAACATCCCGCCGAGCGCATCAGGGACTTCCTTATCGCGCTGAAACATTCCGGCAGCGGGTTTCCGCCCTGGAAGGAGTGGATTCGGCTGCCGCGTGATGAAATCGATTCGCTGCTCCACGCGCAATTGGAAGCCAAGCTCGCCTGTAACGAAGAGTTTATGGAATGCGTCAACGACGGGGAGCAGATCAACTGGTATCACCCGCAGCCGGCCGCATTAGGCAGGTGCCGGGCCGAGCTGCAGGCATGGGCGGTCGGGCATGGTTGGCGGTTCGAAGCAAACGCAGCAGAAGGGGGTAGCCGTGGATGAGGTGATCGGGTTTTCGCTGAGCCAGGAAGAGCTGCTGGTTGCCCTGATCATCGCCGAGCTGCCGGCTCCGGTAGGCTATGACGATCTCGAGGCGCGCGTCTTCGGCGACCTGGACGAGAACGCGCGAAGTGCGCTGCTCGCGGCTGCCGAGCGCAGTATGCTGGCGCGCGCTTTTCTCGAGCCTCAGTCCGGCGAACCGGCGCTCCCCGAAATCATGCAGCAGCTGCTCGGGGCATGTACGCGGCCGCGGCTAAGCTGGATCGTGGTTCATCAGCCGGCGGGCGAGCCGCAGCGAACGTCATACTTCCACCAGGGAGAGAGCGCACTGGTTGCCCACATGGATACCGACGGGATTCACCAGTTCCTCAGGCTCGCCGGACCGCAGGATATCCGGGCCGCCGTGATCGAGCTGATCGCGCCCGGCTCCGGCGAGCAGGCCGAGAGTCTCAGCGGCTCGCTGCCTGAGCCAGGCTTTGCCGCGATCACAAATTCCGGCGGGCGCCGAGACCAGGACGAGCTACGGCGCCGGCTACTGACGGCCGGATGGGATGCGCCGGCGGCCGAGGCGTTCAGCGCAACCGTCGAGCAGCTCGTATCGATCACTGCGTTTGCCCGGTTCAACTATGCTGCACAGCCGCCGTTGGAGCGCGCGTTCAGCATCGTGCGCGGTACGGATCAGCACTGGCACGTGCGCCTGAGCGCTCCGGAAACCGTTGAGCTGCGCCTGGTGGACGGCCCGGCATTGCTGCGCGGGCTAAGCGATTTCGCGCACATTGATTGACGATACAAGGGCAGTCGATCGCCGTTCCCATACGCCGCGCCGATATTGGGAGCTTAACTTCAGGCCAGGAGCGCGGTAGAATACCCGTATTGTCCTGAATACCTGAACGCCGCCGTGCCTGTCTGTGTACGCCGGTCGCGTTGCGCAATCCTGGAAGCTCTTTTGATTACGGTACCACCCAAAAGTAATTCTGCCGGTGAAGACAGCTACCCTACCCCGGGCGACTACAGCAGCGATGACGCCGTGCCGCGGTCGAGCTGGCACCCGCTGCATGAGACGGAACATGCCGTCCAGTTCTATGAGTCGGATACGTTCCTGCTTGATCGGTTGAGCGAATTCATCGGCAGCGGGTTGGCCGCGGGCGATATCTGCATCGTGGCCGCAACCTCGCTGCACCGCACCGAGCTGGACCAACGGCTGGAGGCGGCCGGGATTGAAATCGCGCTTGTCCGCGCTTCGGGGCAGTTTGTCGCGCTGGATACGGCCGAAACACTCGCGACCTTCATGGTCGACGGCTCGCTCGATCCTGTTCGTTTCGCCGGCGTGGTGGGTACGGTGGTTGCACAGGCAAGCCAGGGCCGGCGCGTGCGCGTCTTCGGCGAGATGGTCTCGGTGCTGTGGGCTGAAGGGCAGTATGATGCCGCGCTGCGTCTGGAAGCGTTGTGGAACGAGCTGCATAAAGTGCACGATTTTGTGCTGTACTGTGCCTATCCGATGCACCAGTTCGGCGTGGAAGCCATGGCCGGACCTTTTGCCGACGTGTGTGCCGCACACAGCCGCGTCATCCCGGCCGAGAGCTATACCTCGCTGGTCAATCAGGACGACCGCCTGGGTGCCATCGTCAAGCTGCAGCAACAGGCTCGATCGCTGCAGGTTGAGATCGCCCAGCGCAAGCAGCTGGAGGTTGAGCGGGAGCAGCTGCTGATGCGCGAGCGGGCTGCACGCGTCGAGGCCCAGGAAGCGGTGCGCGTACGGGATGTGTTTCTGTCGATCGCGGCTCACGAGCTCAGGACTCCGTTGACCTCGCTGCTCGGCTACGCGCAGCTGCTGCAGCGTCGTCTGGAACGTGACGGGAACGCGACGGAAAGCGGCACATACGTGGCCCGCGCGATCGCCAACCAGGCGAAACGGCTCGGCAGCATGATCGGTGGACTGCTTGATGTCTCGCGTATCGAAAGCGGGCAGCTGCGTATCGAGCGGACGCCGCTCGACTTGTGTGTGCTCGTGCGGCGCGTCGTCGAAGATCTGCAGCTGTCGCTCGACAACCACACGCTGGATTGCCGGCTGCCCGGCGACGCCGTCGTGGTCGACGGCGACGAGATACGGCTGGAGCAGGTACTGCAGAACCTGTTGACGAACGCGATCAAGTACAGCCCGGCCGGCGGCCCGATCGTAGTGCGGGTCGAGCAGCACGATCGGCAGGCGTGCCTGCTGGTAACGGATAGCGGGATCGGTATTCCGGAGCACGAGCAATACCAGCTGTTTGAACGCTTCTACCGCGCCAGAAATGCCGACGAGCAGCTGTTGAGCGGCATGGGCATCGGGCTTCATATAGTCAAGGAAATCGTCACGCTGCACGGCGGCAGCGTCGCGGTAGAAAGCCGGGAGGGGCAAGGCAGCACCTTTAGCGTGAGTCTCCCGCTGGCCGCCGGTGGGACGGCCTAACGCATGGACGAGAAACCCCCTTCCGCACCACCACTGTCTCCGCCGGCAGACAGCGCTGCGACGAGCGCCGGCTCCGCACCACTCAGCATCGATCAACGCCAGGGCACGTTTATCAGCGGCGGCACCGTCTACGGGCCGGTTGTCGGAAACAATAGTGGAACTATCACGAGCACGTATGGCTCGCCTCCCGACGATAGTCCGAGGGCATCGCCTTCCAACGACACCCCGACGACCATAGATAAACTGACGCTGCGCAACGTCATAATACAAAAATACAACGAGGATGAGCTGCAATTGTTGTGTTCGGACGTGGAAGAAGCGCTCACTCGCGATGGGATTACAGAGCAAGTCAACCTGGAGCTCGTCGGCGGCGGCACCAAGCCAGGCAAAGTGCTCAACCTGATTCAGTACCTGGAGCGGCGTGGATATCTCGATTATCTGGTCGCGGAAGTACGCCGGTCACGGCCGGGACTAATCTAGGATCCGTGTAAATGGGCAGCCGGGTGGCCCATGGAGAGCAGGAATGCCGCGCGCGCCGTTTCAAGTCCTGGTGCTGCCCTTTCGCCGTCGCGCCAGCGAGCTCGAATACGCGCTGTTCCGGCGCGCCGATCTTGGATACTGGCAGGGCATCGCCGGTGGGGGCGAAGACGACGAGCAGCCCCTCGCCGCGGCGCGGCGCGAGGCATGGGAAGAAGCGCGCATCCCGCTCGCGGCCACTTACGTTCCCCTGGTAACCTCGAGCAGCGTGCCGGTGCTTGACATTCATGTGTCTGCCCGGGGACACTGGCCGCGCAACCTGTATGTTATTCCGATCCACGCCTTCGCCGTCGACTGCGGCGCCGTCGAGATGGAGCTGTCCGCCGAGCACACCGCCTACAGCTGGCTCCCCTACGCCGAGGCGGTTCGGCTCGTGCGCTGGGACAGCGACCGGACGGCGCTATGGGAGCTCGACCAGCGCTTGCAGCAAGACGATCTCTCGCTCGCGGGGAGCGAGGCTACCTGAGACTCCCCGTTTTTGACGCAAAGACGCAAAGGCGCAAAGAATCTATAATTACTTCGCGCCTTTGCGTCAGAATCGCTACTCTTTCACGCCAGCCGTCGCACCCGTGGCGCCAGAACCCAATACAGCAGCGCAAACACCAACAGGCAACCCGCGCTCAGCAGCACGGTCAGCGGCGCGCCGATCTGATTGGCCAGCGCGCCGGCCCACAGGGCGCACAGCGGCATGCCGCCGAAAAAGGTCAGCGCAAAAATGGCCAGTATGCGCCCGCGCATCTCGTCCGCCACGTGCGACTGAACCAGGGTGTTGGCGGAGTTGAACAGCAGCAGGCTGCTCCAGCCCACTCCGACCAGCACCAACATGGCAAGCGGCACGGAGCGCACGGCCGCGAAGACCGACAACATCAGTGGAAACGCGATCGTGCCCAGCGTCAACCAGCGCCCGCGCAGCCATAGGTGGGCCAGCGACGCGATCATCAACGCGCCGAGCAGCGAGCCGGCTCCGCGCGCCGACTGGAGCAACCCATTGGTGGTTGCATTGCCGCCCAGCACCTCTACCGCCCAGGCCGGCAGCAGCGTCGCATAGGCCATACCCATCAAAGCCGTCAGCCCCTGGATCGCGACAAGGCTGCGCAGGATCGGATGCCTTAAGGTATAACGCAGGCCGGCTTTCAATTGCACGAATACCGAGCTTGCGACGGCCGCAGGCTCGCGTGCCGGCAAGCGCATCAGCAGCAGCGCGGCGATCACGGCGAGGTAGGAAACGCCGTTAATTGCAAAACACCAGGCGGCGCCGAACGCCGCGTAGGTCAACCCGGCCACGGCCGGCCCGACCACCGTGGCCAGATTGAACTGGCTCGAATTCAGGGCGATAGCGTTGGTAATATCCTCGCGGTCGACGAGATCAAACAGAAAAGCTTGCGCGGCCGGCGCATCGAAGGCGTTGACCGTACCGAGCAGCAGTGCGAGCAACACAACCTGCCATGGCTGCACCAGCTGTGTAAAGCTCAACCCGGCCAGGATCAAGGCGAGCAGCATCATCGTGCTCTGCGTGAAGATCAAAAGTTTGCGCCGCGCCACGCGGTCGGCAACCACGCCGCCGTACAGCATGAAGAGCCAGGACGGCAGCCCGTTGGCAAAGCCGACATAGCCGAGGTAGGCTGCCGAGTTTGTCAGCTCGAAAACCAGGAAGCTCTGTGCCGTGATCTGCATCCAGGTGCCGATCAGCGACACAAGCTGGCCGAAGAACCAGAGCCGGTAGTTGGGGTGGCGCAGAGCGGCGAACGTGCGCTGCGAAAACGACATGCGCGGCTCCGGCGGCGAGCTGCCGGTTTCTGCCGGCGCACCATGCTCGGCCGGGCTCGGAGCGGACCCACGCCGATCGGCCATAGCTCCTCCTTTGCGTTTCCGTTCCGGCTTTATTATCCCTTATCGAATCCAGCAGCAGGGAGCAAACGAGCGGGAAGGAAGCACGCTTCGGTGCTTTCTTCCCGCTGTTCCTACCAGTTTCGAAACCTGAGGATGCGGCCGGTCAAGACCACAGGTGGTTGTCTCTCTCAGCTGGCAACATACGTAACGATGCCGCTGCTTGTCTCGCGGCGCTCGATCAATCCGGCGTGGGCGAGGCTTTCGAGAGCGACCTGGGCCTGACTGCTTGAGCAATCGGCCACTTCGCATACATCATCGGCGGCATGGGGCGTGCCCCGGCTGCTCCTGAGTAGCTCCAACACCTTTTGCGCGGTAGGACCAAGCTGGGTTTCGGTCATCACGGTGCTCCTTTCGTCGCGCGATAGCTATCACGGTGTGCATCGCGTGCGCTTCGTTGCTGCACTGCATAATCTGTTCCTCAAGCAGCCCGGCTAATCGTGAGAGCGAAAATAGCTATTCATCACACTGTTATCATGCGGGGCAAACAGGTCGCGCCCCTGATCATAGGCCAGTCGGTACGCAATCACCTGTACTACCGCGGCGAACTCCAGGCAGCAGAAATCTTTACCGATCGGCTCAAACGGGAGATCCTGCTGATCCAGCGTGCCTGCACCAACAACATACCCGTTGTGCTTTTCAGCCTTCATAAACCGTCCCAACGAGCGGGCCTTTTGATCCTCAACGCCGCCATCGTTGAGCACAATCACACAATGGTTTTGGGTATAGCCAAAGTTGGGGCCGTGGAGTCCCTCCTCCAGCTCGTAGCCGATAGAAGTAATCTGCGGCGTTTCCCACACCTTTACGGCGCCCTCCATGGCAACACCGTGCAGCGCCCCCGAGCCGGAAAAGATAATGCAATCACTCCGCAGCATGTTGCGCCGGTTTGTATCCAGCCAGGACATCGTCGCGTCGATAATAGCCGGGATGTTGCCTGCCGCTGCTTTTGCATTTGCCGCATGCTCGTCATACGCCCGGGGCGACAGAAAACCTCGTTTGCGGCCGAGCTGCATCCCCAATAGAGCTGCGGTCAAAACCGAGGAGCTAAACCCGATCGTGCGCATGGGATACTCTTCGTACCCGCAGCCCATATCGATAAATACTCCCGCCTCCTGGGCGATCGGGGTAGTCGCGCTCTCAGAGATTGCCGCCGTCATCCACCCCTGTTGATTGGCCAGCTGCAGCGCCTTGCGCGTCAGCGTGGACGTGCCTGTCTGGGAGATAAACACATACAGCGCATTGGGATTGCGCACCGTATGGTGATACAGCACGTCGCTGGGAACCATGATCGTAACGCGCAGGCCGCTGGTCTGCTCCACCATAAAACGGGATGTAATCGACGCTGTATTGGATGAGCCGGAGCCGATCAGAATGATCTCATCCACTGTGTCGACGTTATCGCCATACGTTTCCCAGAGGGATGTAAACGTTTGGTCAGCCTTGTCAAGGATCGCATCCAGAATGGATGGAATCCGTTTGATACAGTCCAGCATACTGATCAAAGTGCGTTTCCTCGCTGTTGATTATGAGAACACGAACATGGAAAAGTCTATGTCGGGATTTTGCGTGCGCATCGCGATGAGCACAGCCCCCAGATCCGGCTCAAACCTTGGCGCAACCAGTTTACCGCCGCCCGCGCGCACATGTTCACGCAGCGGGCCAAGCACACACTCACCCGAGCGGAACAAACCGCCGGAGTACGAAACCAAAAAAGGCGAATTCGCGATCCCCAGTTTCTGCGCCGTGGCGCGAATAGCCAGCCACAGCTCCTGCGCAGCTTCAGCATAGATCGCCTCCGCATACGGATCGCCGGCGGCATACATCTCGCTCAGCAAGACTTGAAGCCGCGCGGTTTTTGAGGCGTCGGAGCTAAGCTCTTGATTGAGCGGGGCAATAAAATGCAGGTCATGTTCGATGCGAAAATGCCGCCTGAACATGTCATACAGCAGTGTCCTGGGCAACCGCCCGTCCGATTGCTTGGCAAAAACCTGGATCGTGCGCTCGCCGATCCAGCGGCAGGAGCCCTCGTCGCAATAGTTGCCCCATCCGCTGCTGCGCGCGGAGTCGCCGGCGTCGTTCACTCCATAACAGATCGAGCCCGTTCCCGCGACAATATTGATTCCCGGCTGCATCCCCAGCGAACCCGCCCAGCCGAGGTAGCTATCAAACTCACAGACCACCTTTCCCGCGCCGATGGCCTGCTCGCAGGCCCGCGCCATCTGCTGCTCGCTGCCCTCTTGTTCGCCATAGCCGGGAAAGCCGAGAGCAGCGGCCGTAATCGCGGCACGATCGATGGCCGCGATATCGCACAGCGCCTGTACTCCATCCGAGACCAGCACCCGTAAGCCGTCTGCCCCCAGGTCAAGGAAGCTGCCGCTGCCGGACAGGTGCCGCGCAAGAATCTGCCCGTTCTGGTTGGCCAGTACAAACGAGGTCTTGGTTCCACCCGCATCTACCCCGACAAAATACATGTCGCTGCCCTTTCCAGCCCCCCGCTGTTACGCGTCGAGATACAGATCTTAGCGTACCTCGCCAGGCAGTGTACCTGTATTTACCACGCGGGCGTTATGATAGCTCCATCAGCAATTGGAGGAGCTATGAGCAATCCACCGGTCTCGACGCTGGTCGCTATCCGCGCGGCACATCATCCGGAAGCAAGCCCACGCTATGATCGGGTCGTGTTCGACTTCAGCGGCCCGGTGCCCTTAATTGTGGTTGAATATGTCGATCAGCTGATTGCTGCCGGGTCGGGCCTACCGGTGCCGATCGCCGGAAACGCCATTTTGTTGCTCACAATGCAGCCGGCCCAGGCCCACAACGAGCAGGGAGAAGCTACCGCTCCAACCACGGTATCGTTTAATCTGCCCAACCTCAAGCAAGTAGTCGGCGCGGGTGATTTCGAGGCCGTGCTGAACTATGGCGTTGGACTGGACCACAAATCGGAGATCCGTGTGCTTACGCTTTCAAATCGGAGTCGCGTCGTCGTAGACTTTTTTTAGCGCTGAACCGTTATACGGGGCTGACCGGGTGCTGGAAGTTCATCAGGCGGGTGGCTTTTTCGGCGAGATCGCGGCACTTAATTGCGCACCGCGCACCGCTACGCTGCTTAAATCAACAGCATTTGCACATTTTTGTATGATTGTGATGGTTTACATGGCGTCACCGAAAACTGAAACGACGTGCCTGTTGCCACGTCGCGACGAACTCTACAATAGGAGCCAACGCTCATGGACATTACCGTATGGTACGAGCAGGCGCGGGTGCCGGTTACCGTTCTGCGTGTCAAAGGTGACCTTCGCTCGGGAGAAGAGCTTGAGGCCAAGGCCAGGGAGGCGGTCGCACAGGGCACCCGCGACATCCTGATCGATCTAGGCGGTGTGCCCTACATCGCCAGCGCCGGCCTGCGCGCGTTCCACGCCATTTACCGGCTGCTGACGCCGGCTGAGAGTGACGAGGCAGTTAAGAAAGGTATAGCCGCCGGCACCTACTATTCGCCACATCTCAAGCTGCTCAGTCCGTCAAAGACGGCGTTGGAGGTGATCAAAATGACGGGCTACGACATGTTTCTGGAGATTCACTATAACTTCCAGGGCGCGATCAACTCATTCCAGCCTTGACGAATCAAGACACGGTCGAGCCTTCCATAGCGCAGATGAGGTAGATGAATTCTTGCGCGGAGAGCGCGATGCGTGGGAGGGCTAAAGGCAAGCCTACCGCTATTGTGCCTCTACCATTGCCGCATTACACCATATACATCAAAAACAGCATCAGCGCTCAGGAACTCAAGCTGGTCGATGAGCGCCTGGGCAGCAAGCAGGCGATCGAACGGATCGCGATGGTGAAACGGGAGGTTATTCACCGCAAGCACATGGCGGAGGTTGATTTCGAGGAGCGCGATGCTATTCTGCTGCAACTGCGAGGGCAGGAACAGGTCGAGCGGCTGAGCAATAGTCAGCTTACCGATGCTGACCTTAATCGCCATCTCCCAGATGCTGGCGATGCTCAGAAGTATATCGTTTGCGGGATCTTGGATAATTTGGCGGGCGGTGGGGCTGAGCTGCGGTGCATCGGCGACGAACCATAGGAACGCATGCGTGTCGAGTAGAACCTTCACCGCGTGTAGGGGTCAAAATCGTCGAGCGGTGCGTCGAAGTCGGGCGACATTTCGATCAGACCATGTGCGCTGCCCGGCACGCGAGGCTCGGCGTGCCTGATAACCGGCACGAGCTGTACCGAATGCGTCTCATCGCTGTCGATCACAACGCGCTCGCCGCGTAGCGCCGCCTCGACTAACTCGGCGAGGCGCTCGCGCGCAGCTTCGACGGATACCTGCTCCATCTTCTACCTCACGTAGGCCAAGTATAGCATGCCGGGTGTTGGATAGAACGTCGGGTACATGAATGCAATACGTTTGGACGCTCACGGACGTTCCAGCGGCGTGCCCTATCAGGTCTCCTTCGCGTCCTTGCGTTCTTCGCGCCGTTGCGTTTCCTTACCCTGCAAACCCCAATCGCCGCTCGCGCAGGCTGACCCAGCGGCCCTGCCCGACGACCAGATGATCGAGCAGATCGACATCCAGCAGCTTGCCGGCCTGCACCAGCTGCCGCGTGACGGCGACATCCTCGGGCGAGGGCGTCGGGTCGCCGGAGGGGTGGTTGTGCACCACGATGATTGCCGCGGCATTGTAGCGCAGCGCGGCTTTGAATACCTCGCCGATGCGCACCGAGGAGCTCGAGATCGAGCCGATGTAGACGGTCTCGATGCGCAGCACAAAATTCTTGCTGTTTAGCAATACTACCCGTAGATGCTCCTGTTCAAGGTGGGCCATCTCGATCATCAGCAGATTGGCGACGTCGGCGGGGCCGGCGATCTGGGCGCGCTGCTCGGGCTGCTGAAGCAGCATACGGCGGCCGATCTCGAGCGCGGCTTTGAGCTGCGCCGCCTTGGCCGCGCCGACGCCGTGTACCTGCGTCAGCTCGGCGAAGCTGAGGCGCTGCAGGCCCAGCCAGCCGCCGTGTTCAAGCAACAGGCGCTGGGCCAACTGCACCACGTTCAGGCCGGTGACACCAACTCTCAGGACAATGGCCAGCAGTTCGGCATCGCTGAGCGCCTGCGGCCCGTAGTCGCGCAGGCGCTCGCGTGGCTGCTCGGAGCCGGGGAGCTCGCGAATCCGTAATACTCGCGGTGCGGTCATGCTTCGAGCTTACGCCCGCGCACAGCCCACGGCTATAGGCGCTGGTCCTACTATGGCTTAGCCGATCGGTACACACAGAATAGTACGATCCGCGCTAATGACAAGGTGACGGGGTGACAAGGTGACAAGGTGAGTTTCAGTTCATGATTATGCTGAACCTTGATGATTGTGCAAAGCAGAGATGAACCATACGAAGCTTCAAAATCACTGTCACCCCGTCACCTTGTCACCCCGTCACCTTGTCATGCATAGGTCGCGCATCTGCAAAACTGTTCGCGCATATCGATTGACATCACCCCGGCACAAGCACCGGTGCGGCACGCTCGCGCAACGTACGCTCGACCAGCGCGGCATCGCGCGGGGCTGTGCGCGAGGCCAGCCAGAAGCACAGGCCCGCCGGGATGAAAAACATCAGGAACAGGCTGAGCCCCAGCGCGTAGTTGACCGGCTCGGGATATGTGCGCAGCAGCCAATCAAAGGTGATGCTGACCAGAAACGCTCCCAGCGCCCGGCCGGTGTTGCTCGCCAGCGTGACGAACGAAAAGGCTGTGCCGCGGTGCTCGGGCAAATTGACTTCTGAAACCATGGCAAACCAGTTTGGCGCGTTGGTGGCCTGCGCCACAATGCCTCCCGTCGCGCCAAGGAGCGCCAGCCACCACCAGACGTTGCTGGATAGTTGTGCACCTACAATGCCGGCTGCCGAGCCGCTTGCCTGCCCCACGACCGGCAATGGCGCCCAGAACAACAGCAGGTAAAACGGGATTGCCACCCAGAAACCGTAAGCCGCCAGCAGAGCCCGTGCCCGGCCGTTCCGCTGCTGCAGCCGGTCGCCCAGCCAGCCCCAATAGAGTGAGACGATGCCGCCGATCTGCAACAGCACGCCCAGTAGCGCGGCGATACTGTTGGCCTGGCCCAGTTGCAGCCCTTCGCTCACCAGCCGTGCCGTCAGCAGCGCCGTGATCCAGATCAGCGCGCCGAAGGTGAACTGGGCGATAAAGCCCTGCGCCATCAGCCAGCGGTTGGTCGGCTTGTTGAGCACGTTCGGGAGGTCGGTGCGCTTGATACGGTAGTCGTACTCGCCGCCGCGGTCGATCAGCGCGGCCACGGTGCTGTCGGCTGCGCCTTTGGGCGGCGAAAGCGCGAATAGGGCCAGCGCGCTGCACACAAATCCTGCAATGGCCATGGCACCGAAGGGCGCCTGCCAGTCCGCGCCCGGCGGCTGTAGCCCCACGACGACATTCGCCAGCAGCGCGCCGATCCCCTGTGCCAGCCCCCACACGCCCAGCATCAGGCCGCGCCAGTGGGCCGGTACCAGGTCGGTGATGATACTGTAGCCGACAGTCGAGATGCAGCCAAGGCCCAGCCCTGCCAGCAGCATCAGCGCCAAAAACGCGCCAAACGAGTCGATCAGCGTCACCCCGAACACCGGCACGGCCCAGGCCAGGGTGCCGGCGATCAGCAATCGCTTGCGCTCGGTCTGGTCGCTGCGATAGCCCCAGAACAGCGCCGTCACGGCGACTACCAGCAGGTTGAGGCCGATCACCAGCCCCAACGCCCGGTTATCGACGCCCAGCGCCTCCCTGATACTTGGCGTCAGCACCGGCAACAGCTGCAGTACGGTGTTGTCGATGCTGGCCATTACCACGAACAGAAAGATCGTGTACGCGCGCCGCATGTGTTCCCTAACGACTACATATCACCGAACTGCGCATTGTGCAGCCTGCTGTACATACCGCCGGCCTCGATCAGCTCGCGATGGCCGCCCTGCTCGGTAATGCCGTCTTCGGTCACCACAATGATCCGGTCGGCGTTGCGGATCGTGGCCAGCCGGTGGGCGATCACCAGCGTGGTGCGCCCTTCCGACAGCTCGGCCAGCGATTGTTGGATGATGCGCTCGGTTTCGGTGTCCAGCGCCGAGGTGGCTTCGTCCAGGATCAGGATCGGCGGATTTTTCAGGAACATGCGCGCGATGGCCAGGCGCTGTTTTTGCCCGCCCGACAGCTTGACGCCGCGCTCGCCGATCAGCGTGTCCAGCCCGCCCGGCTGGGCGCGAATGAAGTCTTCAAGGTGTGCGCGGCGAGCGGCTGCCCAGATCTCGGTTTCATTCGCTTCCAGGTTGCCGTAGGCGATGTTTTCGCGGATCGAGCCGAAGAACAAAAACACGTCCTGCTGCACGATGCCGATCTGGCGCCGCAGCGAAGCAAGCGTGAGGTCGCGGATGTCGTAGCCGTCGACCGTGATGGTGCCGGCAGCTGACCTCATAAAAGCGCGGCAACAGGCTGCACAGCGTTGTTTTGCCCGCGCCCGACGGCCCAACGAACGCGATCGTTTCGCCCGGCTCGATCGTCAGGTTGATCTGCTGCAGCACCGGCCGTTGCCCGTCGTAACCGAACGTTACGTCGCGATACACGATGTTGCCGGCCAGGCGCTCAACGGCGATCGCGTCTGGCGCGTCGACGATATCCGGCGCCGTATCCATCAGCTCGACATAGCGCTTGAAGCCGGCGATGCCCTTTGGATACAGCTCGATCACCTGGTTGATCTTCTCGATCGGCCGGAACAAAATGCTCGACAGCAGCAAAAAGCCGATAAACTCGCCGGTCGTCAGCGTGCCGCGGAACACGAACCAGGCGCCGCACAGCAGCATAAACAGCGTCACCAGCCGCATCAGCAGGTAGCTGATCGACGAGCTCCAGGCCATGATGCGGTACGCCAGCAGCTTGGTGTCGCGGAAGCGGTGGTTGTTGTGCGCGAACAGACGCTTTTCGTGCTCCTCGTTGGCGAACGCCTGCACCACACGGATGCCGCCGATGTTGTCTTCGACGCGCGCGTTGAAATCCGCGATGTCGCCGAACATCTGTCGAAACGCGCGGGTCATGCGCTGGTTGAAGTAGATGCCCAGCCAGATCAAAACCGGCACCACAGCGAACGTGATCAACGCCAGCTGCGCATTGAGCCACAGCATCACTCCAAAGGCGCCGATCAGCGTCATAATGGCGATAAACACATCTTCGGGGCCGTGGTGCGCCATCTCGCCGATATCCATCAGGTCGGTGGATACCCGCGAGGTCAGATGGCCGGTTTTGTGGTCGTCGTAGAAGCGGAACGAGAGCTTCTGCAGGTGGTTGAACAGCCGGCGGCGCATCTCGGTCTCGATATTGATGCCCAGCATATGGCCCCAGTAGGTGACCACGAACTGCAGCAGCGAGTTAAAACAGTACACCACCAGCAAGGCCGCGCACGCCAGCAGAATCAGCGACCAGTTGTTGCCGGGCAGCAGCTGGTCCACGGTTTGGTTGACGAAGATCGGAAAGCTCAGCTCCAGCACCGCCAGCACCACGGCACAACTGAAGTCGAGTATGAACAGGTTTTTGTGCGGCCGGTAATATTCGAGAAAGCGACGCACGATCGGCGGGATTTTCGGCATCTATGCTCCAACAAGTAGCCTGACATTTATCAGCAGCGCGGCAGCGTTGCGCGTGCCTGTGTATTGTAAAGACTGTATGCTCGAATTGAAAGGGAAAACGACGGAATCACCACAAAGGCGCAAAGGACACGAAGAATCCAAAAAATCTTCGTGTCCTTTGCGCCTTTGCGTCAGCTTCCTTGCGTCTTTGCGTCGGAATCGTTCCGCGAAAGATGCAGCGCAAGCCAGCCGCAGCCGAGACCCAGCGCGATCATCACCACGATCACCGGCCACTGCCACGGCTCAGCCAGGTACAGCGCCAGGAACCAGGCGCGCGCGTCGATGCCGATCAGCTTGAAGACCGCCGGCACGATACCCTGCGGGAACAGCAGGATCGGGCATAGCGTCCACAGCGCGTACACCGCGAGGATTCGCGGCGACGGCAAGCGAACGGCGCGGCGGGCCTGCGTGCGTGTGCCGATCTGCTGGCGCAGCGAGCCGCCGCTGCGCAGCAGCTGCATCAGCTCGCTGCCGCGTCGCTCGAGCCGCCGGTAGGCCACTCGTCCGAGCAGCCAGGCCCACAGCACGCCACTGGCGATGCCGGCCGGCACGCCGGCCCAGCGTAGCCACTCCAGGTCGAGCAGCTCGCCGCCGAGCACCACGGCGAACGCCGGCAGCGCGCACAGCGCCGTGAGCAGCGCCGTGAGCAAGAACTGGAAATAGTCGGTGCCGTTGTCCATCGCCGCGGCGCCGCGCAGGTGGGGGTCGGTCATCGGCACCGGCGCGAGTATCGAAAGCACGAGCACCACGCCTGCCGCGCCGCCGAGCAGCGCCGGCAGCAGCGCCAGCACCCACGGCCAGGCCCACGTCTGCCCGCCGGCGAGCGTGCAACCGATCGTCAACAGCGTCGCGGCCGGACCGACCAGCGCCAGCCACGCCAGTTGCCGGCCACGCACGTCGCTGCGCTCGGCGCCCGCGCTGGTCAGCGTGAGCCACAGAGCGGTGCCGTCCGCGGCGTACACGTTGGCCGTCATGCCGGCCATCACTACCACGCCGATCACACCCGTCAGCGGCACAAACGCGCTGACGTCCGCCAGCAGCGGCAGGCCGCAAAACACGAGCGCGTAAAATAGCGCGAACGAGGCAAAGCCGATGCGCGTCAGGTCGCGCCACCACGTGCGCAGCTCGCGGTCGACTACCGCTCCAACCGGTGTGGTCGGCCGCGGCAGCAGCCGGGGCGACGACGTGCTGCTCCGCAGCGGGCGGCTTGATCTACCGTCCATTTGCCGTGCCAGCAGCGCGACCCACGCCGCTAGCAGCAGCCCGATCAGCACCACCAGTCCGCCAAGCGCCCCCAGCGCCGGTAGCCAGTCGCCCCGCGCTGCCGCGTCTACCGCCACCAGGCCCCAGCCGGAGGGCAGCACGCGTAACAGCCCTGAGACGTGCTCCGGCAGGCCCTGGCTAACGGCGGTTGTCACTGCCGGGACCAGCGCCCACGGCTGCGCCAGCCCCGCCACGATCGTAGCGATCACCAGCGAGCCGACTACGATCACCACGCGCGACCTGGCCAGCTCGCCCCATACAGCCAGAGCAACGCGTGACAGCAGAACCACGAGGACAGTGAGCAGCACGGTTGCCGCCGTGGCGACCAGCAGTGGAGCCGTGCCGCTGCGCGCGGCGTATGGCAGGAGCACCGCAAATTGCAGCAGAGCGAACGGGGGAGCGAAGCCGACGAACATAGCGCCGAGCAAGCCCCACGCCAGCTGCAGGTGGCCGATCGGCAGCGCTCTGAAATACTCGGGCCTGAGCGTCTGCTTGCCGCCGCCAAACAGCAAGGGGCCGAACAGCCAGCCGAGCAGCGAGAAGGCGAACATCAGCAGCAGCAGATCCGCTGCGATCGAGGGATCCTGAGTGCGCAGGCCGAGCCAGAAGGTTACCGCCAGCTGAAGCAGGCCAAACAGGATGCCCGTGCCCGTCACGGCCGCCTGTCGCCCGGTGAGCGAGTTGCGTACCACCGCCCATTTCATACGCGTCAGGACGCTAACCACGACAGGCCCTCCATATCCGCGATGCGGCCGTCCACCAGCCGCACGAACGTTTCCTCAAGCGAGGTGTCGCCGCGCACCTGTTCCAACGGGCCGGCGGCTACCACGTGACCCGCGTGGATCACGGCTACGTCGGAGCAGAGCTGTTCGACCAGCGCCATGACATGGCTCGACAGCACCACCGAGCCGCCGGTCGCCACGAAGCGCTGCAGAATCGTCTTGATCGTCGCCGCCGAAACCGGGTCGATCGCCTCGAACGGCTCGTCCAGCACCAGCAGCCTGGGAGCGTGAAGCAGCGCTGTGGCCAGTCCGATTTTCTTGCGCATACCGGTGGAATAATCGATCACCAGCGTATGCCGGGCATCGTCCAGCTCCAGCACGGCCAGCAATTCGTCTGCGCGGTAGCCAACCGTTTGTGCGTCGAGGCCGCGCAGCAACCCGGTATAGGTAAGCAACTCGTGGCCGGTGAGGCGCTCGGGCATGCTTAAGCCGTCCGGCAGCACGCCGAGCAGCGCCTTGGCCCGCGCCGCATCGGCCCAGATATCGACGCCGAAGATGCGAGCGCTGCCGCGATCCGGGCGCAACAGACCGGTGGCCATCGACAGCGCTGTTGTTTTGCCCGCGCCGTTGGGGCCGACCAGGCCATAAAACGAGCCGCTCGGAACGACCAGGGAAACGTCGTCTACCGCGACGGTTGCGCTGAAGCGCTTGCTGAGCCCTTCCAGCTGCAGCGCGGGCTCTTGATCACGGTTAAGTCTGGCATCCGGCCGGCTGCCGGTTCTTGTAGCCATCACGATTGCCTCCTTACCCATCATTCTTCCGTGTGGCCAGCTCGAAGGTCGTCGCCAGCTCGCGGCTGTAGATGCCCGCGTCGAGCGACGGATCGGCTGCCAGCAGAGGTGGAACAGCGTCGATCGCTCGCCGGATCGCGATCGCCATAATGCGTGTCACGAAGTCCCTGAATTCGCCGTCCCGCTGGCCCTGGACCAGCAACTCTTCCAGCGAGGCCAGAATCGGCTCTTCGGAAGAGGCATCCCAGGGCGGTTTGCCGTCCTTGGCGCGTAGATTGGCGAAGATCTCGATCAGTGCCATCATCTGTTTGCGATGCTCGCCGATGAACGCGATGTTGGTTTCGATGTACGTCCGCAGCATCTCGGTTGCGGTCGTCGCAGCCTGCAGCCGCGGCATCATATAGCCGAAGCCGGCCGTGTACACTTCGACGACCACCTGCTCCATCAGCTCGTCTTTTCCGGCGAAGTGGTACAGGATCACGCCCTTGCTGATGCCGGCGCGCTTGGCGATCTCGGCCAGCGACGCCCGCGCATAGCCCATGTCGGCGATGGCCGAGATCGCATGCTCGATGAGCTGCGCGCGCCGTGCCTGGCCGATAAAGGTTCGCCTGCCTTGCTCGATAGGTTGACCACCGGAATAGCTTTCTGACCGCATGGTCAATTTATAGCACATGTAGTCAACCGCCGCAATCGGGCTAAAGCCTTATCTCGCCGTGCCTTTGTGGTGAATTCCGGAGGGTAATCTGGTTGCAGGCTGCTTCGCCGGGAACCGAAGCGCCGGCGGCGGTGTATGTTGGGGAGAAAGCGAGGTGCTATGGCCTGGATTCGAGCTCGCCGGCACTGGATCGCGCTCAACGCCGCGGCGGTGGCCGTGCTGGTGTATGTGCTGACCCAGGGCAGCCGCGACTGGGACAGCGACACGTTCGACTCGATGCTGGAAAGCGGGAAGTGGGCCGTCCGCTTTTTGTTGCTGTGCCTGCTGATGACACCGCTCAACCTGTATTTTGGCTGGCGCGGCGCCGTCGGCCTGCGTAAAGCGGCCGGATTATGGGCCTTTGCCTTCGCGGCGCTGCACGTGCTGCTGTTTTTGGGCGAGCCGCAACGGCGAAGCCTGAGCCTGCCGCTGCCGCTGTTCCTTACACTGGGTGTATGTGGGCTAGCGATACTGGCGGCGCTGGCCGCGACGAGTAATCGTCTGGCGATGCGGCGGCTCGGCAAGCGCTGGAAGCGGCTGCACCGGCTGGTCTACGCAGCCGGTGTGCTAACGGTCCTGCACGGTATCCTTGCCGCCGCCGCGAGCAAGAAAATGTACCTGCTTGACCCGGACGCGGTCGGGGAATTACGCGTGTACGCGGCCATCCTCGCCGTGCTGCTGGTCGTCCGGCTCCCGACCGTGCGCCGTTTGTGGGCCGGCAGGCTGCTTCCGCGCCGCCGTCTTCCTCGCTCGCAGCCGGCGCTTGATCTGCCTCCACTGCCGGGCCGCGCGCCCGACAGCGTGCCGCGTGTTGTGATGCAGCCGCCGCCAAGCATGTACCATGAAGGGGAGCTAACGCTGCTTGCGATGGATGATGTAGATGAGGCCGAGGAAGTGCTGGCCCTCACCCCCTAAGCCCTCGCCCGTGCTGACGGACAGACGAGAGGGAACTGGATCTCCCCTCTCCCGTCGCTTGCGACGGGAGAGGGGCCGGGGGTGAGGGCCTGATCCCCGATCCCGGCGTCCCTCGTCACGGCGCCAGCTCGCCGTGCCACAGCGCGCGCATTTCCGCCGAATGCTCCAGCAGCCAATCGAGCTTTCCCTCGGCCTCGACGCGGCCATTCTTGAGCACGATGATCTGGTCGGCCCGCCGCAGCGCCGCGCGCCGGTGGGAAACGGCGAGGATGGTTGAAGGCTGGAAAGTTGAAAGGTTGGAAGGTTGATGCAGCTGCTCACCTTCCAACCTTTCGACTTTCCAGCCTTCATCCGGTTTTAGGCGTTCCCACACCGTGCGCTCGGTTTCGACGTCAAGCGCACTGGAAAGGTCGTCGAACACCAGCAGCTCGGCGTTGCGCGCGAACATGCGTGCCGCGGCTGCTCGCTGCACCTGCCCGCCGCTCAGCTTGACGCCCCGCCGTCCGATGGTGGTATCGAGACCTTGCGGCAACACAGTCACATCCCGTTCCAATGCCGCGTGATGGACGGCCGTTTGCAGCTGCGGCTCGTCGAGCGTCAGGCCGAGCATGATATTGTTGCGCAGCGTTTCGCTGAACAAGCGCGGCACCTGGGGAGTGTAGGCGCTGCGCGGCGGCACGAAGAAGCCGGCGGGATCGTCGACCGGCTGCCCGTTCCAGCTGATCGCGCCGCTGTCTTTGGGGACCGAGCCGAGCAGCGCCCGCAGCACAGTGGTTTTGCCGGCGCCGATACGGCCGGTGAGCACGGTAAACGACCCGCGCGGCAGTGCGAAGTCGATATCGGCGATGCCGGCGCCGTTGGGGTAGCGATAGCTCAGCCCGCGAACGCTGAGCAGCGCGAGCGGCTCGAGCTGCGGCTCGACTACCGCCGCAGCTTCGGTCTTGACGCGGTGCCAGGGCACAGGCCGGGGCGCCAACAGCGTCTGGGGCTCGGCGCCGGCGAGCAGTGGTACAAGGCCGTCGAGCGAGACGCGCGCCTGGCGCAAGAACACCAGCACGCCGCCGACATAGAACCCGAAGTCGGCGATCTGCGGGATCAGATAGGTCACCAGTGCGAAATCGCCTACCGTGAACGTACCGTCGCGGATCGCCCGCCCGCCCAGCAGCACCGCGATGCCGAGCCCCAGCTGGCCGAGGGCGCTCACAAAGCGGTCGAACAGCACAAAACTGTACATGCGCTGCGCCACCGTCGCGTCGCGGCGGTCGCGGTTGAGCCGGCGCAGCCGCTCGGTCGCGCGCTGCTCGGCACCGGCGATCTGCAGCGCCTGCACCGCACCGAACGCTTCGCCCAGGAAAGCGCTGACCTGGCCCTCGGCGCGGCGGCTGTGGCGTTGATACGCCATCATGTTCCGTCCGAGCCTGCCGGACATCGCGCTGACCAGCAGCAGCGGCGTGGCGACCACCACGGCGATCACGGGATCGATGCTCAGCAGCAGCACGAACGAGAGGATCGCTCCGACCGAGCCGCCTAAGGTCGATGCTTCCATGCTCAGCAGCGTGCTGAGGCCGCCGGCGTCTTTGTCGAGCCGGTTGACGATCTCCCCGGCCGGCGCCGGCAAGCTCTGCAGATCGCGCCGCCGCAGCAGCCGCTCGAACACGTTGCTGCGCATCAACGCCGCCGAGACGAAATAGCTCGTCGCCTCGACGAACACGCCGCCCAGCAGCGCAGCGATCCGCGCCAGCGGCAGCACAACCAGTAGCGCGATCAAGCCCCACAGCGTCCAGTCCAGCTCGCTGCTTACCGCCAGCCGGTCGAACACCGCTCGCAGAACCAGCCCCGGCACCAGGATCAGGCCGAAGCGAAATATCTGCAGCGCGACGCTGAGCGTAAACACCAGCGGATTGAAGCGCAGCATGCGCCAGTTGGCTTCCGGCACGTTCATGCCGCCACCTCTTCCAGCCCCGTTCGCAGCAGCGCCGACAGACGCGAATCGGGGTCGGCGGCCAACACAGGGCGAGGACCGAGCTCGATAATGCGCCCGTGCTCCAGGATCACGATCTGATCGACGTGTTCGACGGTGCGCAGCCGGTGGGCGATCACGATCGCGGTGCGGCCGCTCAGCAAGCGCTCGACCGCCCGGCCGACCAGCTGCTCGGTGGCAGGGTCGAGCCGCGACGATGCTTCATCCAGGATCACCAGCGCCGGATCGCGCAAAAACACGCGTGTAAACGCCAGCAGCTGCGCCTCGCCCGCCGAAAGGCCGCTGTCCCCGCCGGCCAGCAGCGTGTCCAGCCCATCCGGCAGCGTTGCGAGCCAGGCGTCCAGCCCCAGTATGCTGATCGCCTGCCGGATCTGCTCGTCCCGGATGTCCGTGTCGAACAGCGTCAGATTATCGCGCACCGTAGCGTGAAACAGCTGCACCTCCTGCGTGACGACGCCAAGCCGCCCGCGTAGCTGCGCCAGCGATACCGTGCGCAGGTCGACGCCGCTCCAGCGAACGGCGCCATTCAGCGGATCGTAGAAGCGCAGCACCAGGCGCGCCAGCGTCGACTTGCCGCTGCCGGTGCGGCCAAGCAGCCCCAGCACGGCGCCGGGCTCGAGCGTGAACGAGACGTCGTGCAGCACCGGCACCGTGCTGTCGTAGCCGAACGAAACCGAATCGAAGCTCAGCCGTGGCGGCCCATCCGGTAGCGTCGCGCCGGCGGGCGTGCCGAGCGGATCGGGGATCTCGAGCAGCTCGTCGATGCGCTCGACCGCCGCGCTGGCTTTCTGAAAGTCGTCGAGCTGCATGGTGATCTGCAACAGATTTGTGGCGACCATGGCGGTATAGGCCAGCACAAGATACAGCGTGCCGAGCGTGAGCGTGCCCTGCGTAAGCAGGTAGGCTCCCAGAGCGATCGCGGCGGCTGTGCCGAGCGCCAGGAGCCCTTCCGCGCAGCTCTGCATCACGCGACTCATGACCTGGCCCCGGCGCGCGTTGTGCATATGCACTGCGAGCAGCCCGAAGTGCCGCTGCATGGTGTAGGGCAGCGCGCCCAGGGAGCGCAGATCCTCTGCGCCTGCGATATGCTCTTCCCAAAAGCCGCTCAGGTCGGCAAAACTGGCGCGGTGCGCCTTGAACGCCGGCACCGCCACGCGGCGCAAGCGCAGCAGCACGGGCACGCCGATCAGGATGCACGCCGCCACCAGCATGCCCAGGCGCCAGTCTTCGAGCAACAGCACCACGAACACGCCAAGCAGCAGCAAGCTGTTGCCGACAATGCGGATCACGAACTGCGTAAAAAAGTTGGCCAGCGCATCGACATCGCCGTCGACGCGCTGGATCAGCTCGCCGGGCGGATGGAGGTGGTGGAACGACTGCGGCAGGCGCAGGCAATGCAGCGCCAGGTCCTCGCGCAGACGGTTGGTGGCGTCCCAGCCGAGCCGTTCGCTCTGCCACGCCGCGCCGATCGCCACGATCTGCGTCAGCACCACCACGCACAAAAACAGCAGCGCCAGGCGGTTTAGCTCGGCCAGCTCGGCTCCGGCGCGAGCGCTGTCGATGAACCAGCGCAGGATCTGTGGATTGAGCAGCTGCAGCCCGATCGTGGCGAGCACCAACAGCGCCAGTAACGTCGCGCGTCGCCAGAACGGCCGCAGGTAGGCGGCAAGCAGCGTACGGGAGCGGCCGGGCATTCGCGCCTCCTGACCTGCTAGCGTAGCACATGGGGCAACCGGCTCCCCAGGATAAATCCTGGGGCCCAAACACAAAGCCACCTTCAGGTGGCTTTGTGTTTGGGCCTCGGCATTTATGCCGGGGGAGCGTTGATCCCCAATTCGCGCTCGGCCCAGGTGCGCCGATCGGAGATCTGGCCGCGATGGTCGGCCTCGTGCTCGATCAAATGGTACAGCACCCATTCCGGCGTCACGTTGTAGGCTTCAAACGCTCGCGGCCGGCGAAACTCTTCCACGGTCATGCCCTTGAACCCTTCGAGCAGATGGCGGCGCACGGTGGCCAGCCGCGCAAGATGCTCGTCGAGGCTGATGCCGGGCACCGGTGTCAGGCGGCCGGTGTCGTCGCGGACGTCGTACGGAAACAACGCCTCGATCTCGGAAGGATACTCTTGCTCCAGTGCCTCGACGTATAGCCAGTCGACTTCGATCGCGGCGATATGGTACAGCAGGGTGCTGATCGCGTTGAGGTCTTGCGGCGCCAGATCCAATGCCTCGGGCGCGATACCCTCGATCCGCTCGAGCGTGACGCGGCGAACTGCTTCCAGCGCCCAGATCCAGCGACTGATCTCGGGCTGGTAGCCCGGCAGCTCTTGAACAATCAATTGTTCGGGTGGTAGATTTTGCACGTAACATTTCCTTTTCGCGTTCCCGGCGCTGCAGCGCCGGGCTGAACATCGGATGCTTGTACTTCGCGTGGCTTCGCGGATCGCGAGGCGAACAATTGGTAAAGCACGGTTAAAGCAAGTATAATGCGCAACCCGACGGGAGGCATTTTTAAGTGAAAGAGTTCTTCCGGCGCACACAACGCGGCTTCACGGAAGGCCGCCGCGCGGAGCAGTCGATCCCCGACGACCTTTGGCAACGTTGCAACGGCTGCGGCGAGCTGCTGATCGCCAAACAGTTCGCCGATAATCTGCAGGTATGTCCGCGCTGTGGCCATCACGAGCGGCTCGGCGCCGCGGATTGGATCGCCTTTCTCGTGGATGACGGCAGCTGGCAGGAGCACGACGCCGACCTGGCGCCTACCGATCCGCTTGGCTTTGTCAGCCCCAAAGACAATTATGCCAAGAAACTGCAGGGCCTGCATGAGGCGACCAAAATGCTCGACGCCGCCGTGGCCGGCCAGGGCACGCTCGACGGCTACCCGCTGCAGCTGTGCGTCAGCGAGTTCGTGTTCATGAGCGGCTCGATGGGCTCGGTGGTAGGCGAAAAGATCGCCCGCGCCGCCGAGCGTGCCGCCGAGCAGGCCATGCCGCTGCTGACTATCAACACCGGCGGCGGTGCGCGTATGCACGAGGGTATGGTTTCGCTGATGCAGATGGCCAAGGTCTCGTTCGCGCTCGACCGGCTGGCCGAGCAGGGCCAGCCGCATATCTCGCTGCTGCTGGACAACTGCTACGGCGGCCAGACTGCCTCGTATGCCACGGCGGCCGATATTATTCTGGCCGAGCCGCGCGCGCATATCGGCTTCGCCGGCCCGCGGGTGATCGCTCAGACGATCAGGCAGAAGCTGCCGGCCGAGTTCCAGACGGCCGAGCTGCTGCTCGAGCACGGTATGATCGATATGGTTGTGCCGCGCGGCGAGCTGCGCTCTAACCTCGAGCGGATCCTCAGTCTGTACGCCGGCCGCGTGCCGGATGATGAAGAGTCTATGGCCTTGCCCGGCCGGCCGGAGCTGCTGCTCAACGGGCGCGCGGCAGCCCGGGTAGCTGGAGAGACGCTATGAGTAGACCACGTTTCTCGCTGCTCGCTGCTCAATTCTTTATGCTGTCATGAGCGACGACACCACTACACCCGAGGCCCTGACGCCCTGGGAAATCGTCAGTATCGCGCGCCATCCGCAGCGGCCGCACACGCTGGATTATTTTCGCGGCCTGTGCGAGGACTGGGTGGAGCTGCGCGGCGACCGCCGCTTTGGCGACGACCGCGCGCTGCTGGGCGGCGTCGCCCGCTTCAACGGATATACGGTGGTGGTGTTGGGCAACCAGAAGGGCAGCAACACCAAGGAAAACTTGATCCACAACTTCGGCTCGCCGCGGCCGGAAGGCTATCGCAAGGCGCTGCGGCTGATGCAGCACGCGGAGAAATTCGGCCTGCCGGTGCTGACCTTTATCGACACCAGCGGCGCCGATCCGAGCGTGGCCTCCGAAGAGCGCGGCATCGCCCATGCGATCAGCGATAACTTGATGGCCATGGCCGGCCTGCGTGTTCCGATCGTGGCGACGGTGATCGGCGAGGGCGGCTCGGGCGGCGCTCTGGCGATCGGCGTGGCCGACCGGCTGTTGATGCTGGAATACGCCACCTACTCGGTTGCTTCGCCCGAGGGCTCGGCCGCGATCCTGTGGCGCGACGTCGCCAAGGCGCCCGATGCAGCCAAGGCGATGAAGATCACGGCACGCGATTTGCTTCAGCTCGGCATCGTTGATGAGATCGTCGGCGAGCCCGCCGGGGGTGGACATCTTGATAGTGCGCAGACAATTGCGTCGGTCGGAGCGGCGATCGAGCGCAATCTGGCCGAGTTGAGAGGGTTGCCGTCGGCCGAGCTCAAGCGGCGGCGCTATGATAAATACCGCTCGATCGGAGCTTTCCAAGAGGCGCAGCGCCACGTAATCGGCGCCGGAGCCGGGTACTGACAATCGGCTGCGATGAAGCTGAAAGCCGAGCCGCGTCGCTTGACGCGGCTTCGTCGTCTGGTATACTACCTATAATAATTTGGTACCGGTCCGGTGCCGGGCGCAACATTTTGTTTTCCCGCTCATTTACTTAAAGTCGATAGCTCGGCGGTTCCGAGTTCTTTCCCACGACGCAGCAGCACTTTTCCACCACCACACCAGTCTGAACCGCCCCATCTGGCGCACGCAGCGTGGCTTGGCCGGGTACTCGAACGTTCCCGCAGCGCTGCAGGTGCCACGACAAGCTGTTTGGCGGGCCGAATAGCTTGTCACATCGCCAAGACGCGAATACTCCCCCGCTGGCTGTCCGGCCCGATGGGTTCCGTTGGGTAGGAGGACTTCGATGGCAAAGGCTACTTCCAGCACAGATCTGCTCACCCTGGTCAGCGACCTTCAGAATCGCAAGCAGTATCAGGAGCTGAACTGGACCGGCACGTTCTCAGAATATCTCGAGATCGTGGAGCGCAATCCACTTGTCACCCGCACGGCGTTTCAGCGGATCTACGACATGATCATGTCGTATGGTACCGACGAGTTCATCGACGCCAAGAAGAAGCTGATCCGCTATCGCTTCTTCGCCGATCCGTCGATCAATGAGGATGACGCGATCTTCGGCCTCGAGATCCCGCTGATGCGGCTGGTCAACTTTTTCCGCTCGGCCGCCGAGGGCTACGGCACCGAGCGTCGCGTGCTGCTGCTGCACGGCCCGGTCGGATCATCGCAAATCCACGATCGTGCGGCGTCTCAAAAAAGGGCTCGAGCACTACTCGCGCACCGACGACGGCGCGCTGTACACGTTTCGCTGGTATCTCGGCGACAGCACGGATATCGACGCGGGCCGCGCCGCCGAGGCGGATTGGGAAGACTGCCCGATGCACGAGGAGCCGCTGCACCTGGTGCCTGAAGAGTTCCGCGAGAAGTTCACTCCGAGCTCAATGCCCGTGCCGGCGGCGACTTCCCGATCGCCATCAGCGGCGATCTGTGCCCCGCCTGCCGCTATCAACTACCGCGACCTGATGCGCCGCTACGACGGCGACTGGACCCAGATGGTCAAGCACGTGCGCGTGCGGCGGCTGCTGTTCTCCGAAAAGGATCGCGTCGGCATCGGCACCTTCCAGCCCAAGGACGAGAAGAACCAGGACTCGACCGAGCTGACCGGCGATATCAACTATCGCAAGATCGCGCAGTACGGCTCGGACAGCGACCCGCGCGCGTTCAACTTCGACGGCGAGTTCAACGTCGCCAATCGCGGCATGATCGAGTTCATCGAGGTGCTCAAGCTGGATGTCGCGTTCCTGTACGACCTGCTCGGCGCGTCGCAGGAGCACAAGATCAAGTCCAAGAAGTTCGCCCAGACGGATATCGACGAGGTGATCATCGGCGCATACCAACGAGCCTGAGTACCGCAAGCTGCAGAACAATGAGTTCATGGAGGCGCTCAAGGACCGTACGGTGCGCATCGATATCCCGTATATCACCAAGCTCAAAGACGAGATCAAGATCTACGAGAAGAGCTTCAACGACGCATCGCGTGCGCGGCAAGCATATCGCGCCGCATACGGTGGAGGTCGCCGCGATGTGGGCGGTGCTGACCCGGCTGGAAGAGCCCAAGAAGGCCAACCTGACGCTGCTGCAGAAGCTCAAGCTGTACAACGGCAAGACGCTGCCCGGCTTCACCGAGGACAATATCAAGGAGCTGCGCAAGGAAGCCCTGCGCGAAGGCATGAGCGGCATATCGCCCCGCTATATCCAGGACAAGATCTCTAATGCGCTGGTCAACGACGGGCAGGAAGGCTGCATCAATCCGTTCATGGTGATCAACGAGCTGGAAGGCGGGCTCAAGCACCATTCGCTGATCAACAACGAGGAAGACCGCAAGCGCTACCGCGAACTGTTGTCGGTGGTCAAGGACGAGTACGCCGAGATCGTCAAGAACGAGGTGCAGCGCGCGATCTCGGCCGACGAGGAAGCGATCGCCCGGTTGTGCGGCAACTATATCGACAATATCAAGGCCTACACCCAGCGCGAGCGGGTGCGCAACCGCTTCACCGGCCAGTACGAAGAGCCCGACGAGCGGCATGATGCGCTCGATCGAGGAAAAGATCGATATCCCCGAGATCGCGCAAGGACGACTTCCGCCGCGAGATCATGAACTATATCGGCGCGCTGGCGATCGAGGGCAAGAAGTTCGACTACAACACCAACGAGCGGCTGCACCGCGCGCTCGAGCTCAAGCTGTTCGAGGACCAGAAGGACTCGATCAAGCTGACCAGCCTGGTTTCGCAGGTGATCGACAAGGAAACCCAGGAGAAGATCGAGGTGGTCAAGACGCGCCTGATCCGCGACTACGGCTACTGCGAGAGTTGCGCCGGCGATGTGCTGACGTATGTCGCCAGCATTTTCGCCAGGGGTGACGTCAAGAATAGGAATTAGTCGAAGGTCGAAGGTCGAAGGTCGAAGGTCATGTTATGCATGGTTTTCGAGCTTCGACCGGGATCTTCGAATACCAGGATGGTCGAACGCAGACGTGTCGGACTCGATCGTTTTGCTTGCCGGGGACCTTCGACCTTCGACCTTCGACCTTCGACCAACACTGTCATGTCGAACAGAGTTGACCGCGACCTAAACCGCTTCCGCCAGATCGTGCGCGGCAAGATCAAGAGCGACCTGCGAAAATATATGTCGCAGGGCGAGATGATCGGCCGGCAGGGGCGGCGCTATGTCTCGATCCCTTTGCCGCAGATCGATATTCCGCAGTTTCGCTTCGGTCAGAAACAGGGCGGTGGCGTCGGGCAGGGCGAGGGTGATGTCGGCGATCCGATCGCCCGCGGCGATGGGCAGGAAGGCAGCGGCGAGGCGGGCGAAGACAGCGGCCAGCACGTGGTCGAGGTCGATGTCACGCTCGAAGAGCTGGCCCAGATCCTGGGCGAAGAGCTGCAGCTGCCCAATATCGAGCCGCGCGGCAAGAAGAATATCATCGCCGAAAAAGACCGCTATACCGGCATCGCCCGCGTCGGCCCCGACTCGCTGCGCCACTTCAAGCGCTCGTACCGCGAGGCGCTGAAGCGCCAGATCTCGACCGGCGAATACAATCCCGACGACCCGGTGGTGGTGCCGATCCGCGACGATA
Organism: uncultured bacterium; assembly: GCA_963827625.1. Classification (GTDB taxonomy): domain Bacteria; phylum Chloroflexota; class Chloroflexia; order Chloroflexales; family Kallotenuaceae; genus CAWHBS01. The sequence continues at coordinate 765,237 of CAWHBS010000001.1, forward strand.
TGCGCTATCGTAGCTGGAAAACGACGCTGCTGCCCGAGTCCAACGCGGTGATCATTTACGCGATGGATGTGTCGGGCTCGATGGGCACCGAGCAAAAAGAGCTGGTGCGCATCACGGCCTTCTGGATCGAAACCTGGCTGCGCTCGCAGTACAAATCGATCGATATCCGCTATATCGTGCACGACGCGGCCGCCAAAGAGGTCGACCAGCACACGTTTTACCATCTGCGCGAAGGCGGCGGCACCAAGATCTCGTCGGCTTACAGGCTGATGCTGCGGCTGATCGAGGAGCGCTACCCGCCCGACGAGTGGAATATCTACGGCTTCCATTTTTCCGACGGCGACAACTGGGGCGGCGGCGATACGCGCGAGTGTGTCGAGGTGCTGCGCAACCATCTGCTGCCCAAGGTCAATCTGTTCTGCTACGGGCAGGTGCGCTCGCTGTACGGCTCCGGCCGCTTCGCCCACGACCTTGAAGAGTACCTCGGCAGCACCGAAAACCTGATCATCTCCGAGATCGCCGACCGCGACGATATTTATGACTCGATCAAGGATTTTCTAGGGAAAGGGAAATAGAGTTTCAAGTTCAAGTTTCAAGTTTGCCTTAGCAACCGTCGATGCGAAGAACTTGAAACCTGAAACTTGGAACCTGAAACTACCCTCGAGCGCCGATGAGAAACACCAAACTCCCACCAGACCTCCAGGCCGCCTGGGACGAGATCGACGGCCACGCAAAGGCGTTCGGCCTGGACTATTTTCCGATCTCGTTCGAGGTGCTGGATTACCGCACGCTCTACGAAGTGGCGGCGTTTGACGGCTTTCCGACGCGCTATCCCCACTGGCGCTTCGGCATGGCGTTCGACCAGCTGATCAAAGGCCATACCTACGGTCTGTCGATCATCTATGAGATGGTGGTCAACAATAATCCGTCGTATGCCTACCTGCTGGAAGGCAACGACATGTCGACCCAGAAAATGGTCATGGCGCATGTGACCGGCCATGTCGACTTCTTCAAGAACAATCTGTGGTTTTCGCACACCAATCGCCATATGCTGGACACCATGGCCAACCATGCCGTGCGCATCCGGAAGGCGATGGACCGCTACGGGCACGATGCGGTCGAGGATTTCATCGACGTGTGCCTGTCGCTCGAAAACCTGATCGATTACCACGCGCCGTATATCCGCCGGCCCGAGGCGCAAACCACGGTGCCGGTGACCGAGGACGACGACCCCGAGCTGGTGCCGGCCGGTCTGCCGGTCGACCGCCACTATATGAAGGAGTACATCAATCCGCGCGAGTTCCTGGACGAGCAGCGCCAGCGGCTGGTCGACGAGCGCGACCGCTTCCGCAAGTTTCCCGAGAATCCGCAGAAAGATGTGCTGCTGTTCCTGCTCAACTATGCGCCGATCGAGCGCTGGCAGCATACGGTGCTCGAGATCGTGCGCGACGAGGCGTATTATTTTGCGCCGCAGGCGATGACCAAGGTGATTAATGAGGGCTGGGCCTCTTTTTGGCACTCGCGCATCATGACCGAAAAAGCCGCGCGAGCCTCGGAGATCATCGACTTCGCCGAGCACCACTCGGGCGTGGTAGCCTCGAGCCCGCAGCGGCTCAACCCGTACAAGCTCGGCCTCGAGCTGCTGCGCGACATCGAGAACCGCTGGAACCGCGGCGAGTTCGGCAAGGACTACGAGGAGTGCGACGACCTGTCCGAAAAGCGCGCCTGGGACAAAGGGCTTGGCCTGGGGCGCGAAAAGCTGTTCGAGGTGCGGCGCTTCCATAACGACATTACCTTTATCGACGAGTTCTTGACGCCCGAATTCGTGTTCGACCAGAAGCTGTTTTCGTTTCGCTACAACCGCGACACCGACCTGTACGAGATCGCCAGCCGCGAGTTCGAGGAGATCAAGCAAAAGCTGCTATATCGCCTGACCAACTTCGGGCAGCCGTTTATCTATGTCGAGGACGGCAACTACAGCAACCGCGGCGAGCTATATTTACGCCACCGGCACGAAGGTGTCGACCTGCGCGTCGACTACGCGCGCGATGTGCTGCGCAACATTTTTGCGATCTGGACCCGGCCGGTGCATCTGGAGACCGTGGTCGACGACAAAAAGCGCCTGCTGACGTTCGATGGACGTGACTATAGCGAGCGAAGGATCGATTAACATGGCAAGCAGCATCGCCGGCGACGTCACCGAGCAGCTGCGCCGCCGCGCCGGCCAGGGTCAGGGCAGCGTCGACGCGGCGGCGGGTGGTGTATCGGTCTCGGTCGACGTCGAAGACTCGGAGCGGTACGCGGCCGGCGTGCGCGGTATCAGCGCGCGGCCGGAGCGGCCGGTTGAGGATATACGGCGGGCTGCCGAAGACGTCGCGGCGGGCGTGCCGTCGCTGGGCGAGCCGCTCAGCGTTGTCGAGGTCGACTCCGGCTCGGGCCGCGCTGTTGTGCGCTCGTCCTCGCCCGACGCTGACGACGCCGGCGTGACGTACTGGGAGGCCGATGTGCGCGCCGACGAAACGACGCTGCGGCGCTACCGCAAAGAACACGCCGAGCCCGAGCGCGAGGCGATCACCGAGCCGATGCCGCACGCCACGGCCGGGAAGATCGCGGGTGAATTGGCTGAGGCTGTAGGCGGCGGAAAGGAATAGTCGAAGGTCACAGGTCGAAGGTCGAAAGTCTCCGGCAATAGCAAATAGAGGCACTTTCGAGTCTCTGTGATAAGTCCGATTAGCATATCGACCTGTGACCTTCGACCAGTGAATATGGACGATGTACTTCCATTGATCGACGACGCCCGTTCACGCGGCGAGCCATTGGCAGTCGCGACGGTGGTGCGCACCTATGGCTCGGCGCCACGCCAGGTGGGCGCGAAAATGGTGGTGACGGCCGGCGGCGCGATGGCCGGGTCGGTATCGGGCGGCTGCGTTGAAGGCGCAGTGTTCGAGGAGGCGCAGCGCACCTTGCGCAGCGGCGTACCCAGGCTGCTTCACTACGGCGTTTCCGACGAGCAGGCCTGGGAAGTCGGGCTCGCCTGCGGCGGCACGATCGAGGTATTTGTCGAAAAACTTGTATGGTGATCTGGGAAGCGCTACGCACCTGCCTGGCCGAACAGCAGCCGGCCGCGCTGCTGACTGTGCTCGACGGCGACGCCATCGGCGCGAAGCTGCTGCTGCGCCCGGAGCAGCCGGCGCTGGGCTCGCTCGGCGACACCGAGCTGGACCGCAACGCCGCGCGGGATGCCCTGGCGCTGCTGGATCAAGAGCGTAGCGAGTCGCGTGCATATGATGTGAACGGCGCGGAAGTCACGGTGTTGATCGAGACGTTCCCGCCGCCGGCGCATTTGATCATCGTCGGCGCCGTGCACACCGGTATCCCGCTTGCGACATGCGCCAAACAGCTCGGCTTCCGGGTAACGGTGGTCGATCCGCGCGCGGCGTTCGCCACGCCCGAGCGCTTTCCGCACGCCGACGAGCTGATCGTCGAATGGCCGGACGAAGCGCTGCCGCGGCTGCGCCTCGACCGCTCGACGTATGTTGTTGTGCTGACACACGACCCCAAGCTGGACGACCCCGCCGTGCGCACCGCCCTGGCGCATCCGGTCCGCTATGTCGGCGCGATCGGCAGTGCCAAGACGCAGGCCAAGCGTCGCGAAAAGCTACGTGATGATGGAGTTGCCGAAGCTGATCTCCAGCGTATCCACGGCCCGGTCGGCCTGGCGCTCGGCAGCAAAACGCCGGGCGAGATCGCGATCAGCATCCTCGCTGAGATGATTGCCGTGCGGAGAGGGCAGCGTGACGGGGCGACGGGGTGATTGGGAAGGTCGCAGGAATCCTTTTGGCCGCCGGCGCATCGCGCCGCATGGGGCAGCCGAAGCTGCTGCTGCCCTGGAACGGTATGCCGCTGGTGCGCCACGCGGCCGTAACGGCGCTCGCGGCCGGCCTGGACCAGCTGGTGGTGGTGACCGGCTTTCGCTCCGAGCATGTTGTCGCGGCACTTGACGGTCTTGGGCTGACCACGGTGCATAACGCCGAGTGGCTCGACGGGCAAAGCAGCTCGCTACGCGCCGGCGTCGCGGCGGTCGCCGAGGCGGATGCCGCTATCGTCTTGCTGTCGGATCAGCCGCTGCTTCGGGCGAGCACGATTGCTCTGCTGATCGACACGTATCGGCGTACGAGTGCGGTGCTCGTAGCGCCGCGCTACGGCGGCCGGCGCGGCAACCCGGTGCTGTTCGATCGTTCGCTGTTCAAGGCGTTGCAGGCGATTGAGGGCGACCGCGGAGCGCGTGAGGTGATCGAGTTCACATGCCGCGGATGCCGCGTGGGTCGAGGTCGAAGATCCGGGCGTAGTGCTGGACGTAGACACGCCCGAAGCCTACCGGCAATTGGCGGAGCAGAGTAAAGAAAAATGAAAGGTTTTACCCTCTTGCAATTTCCATGCCGCGTGCTATACTCGGTTTATCTCCTTCTCCTCTCTTCTTTTGTCTCAAGGGCTCGGCGAAAGTCGGGCTCTTGAGGCTTTAAGCGACCTTTTCGGCAACGACAAGGCTGTTTAGCGTCGCTAAACTCCAGCTATCGAGCCGCGATGCAGATCGCAGGGCGAAAGGCACAATGCCGGATATCCTTGCGGGCGCCGGGCGCGTACGCTACAATTCCGGGTAGCACTGCGCCGCGATCAGGCAGGCGCGGCTGGGAGGGTATGGCCGCAACTTCGCCTCCAATTGAGCGACCGCCCGCGACGCTGCCCGCAAGCGCGATCGAGGAGCCGCGGAGCGTCGTCTTCACACTTGAGCATCTGCTGTACGTTTGTATCGGCGTGCTGTCCGTCGTGGTCCACCTGGCGCTGCTGGGCGACCGCGCGCTGCATCACGACGAAACGCTGCATGCTTACTATTCGTGGAGCATCTATCAGGGCCGCGGCTACAGCCACGACCCGCTGCTGCATGGGCCGTTTTTGTACTACATCACCGCGCTGACCTATGCGCTGTTCGGCGACAGCGATGTCACGGCGAGGCTGAGCGCGGCGATTTTCGGGATCGCGCTGACGCTGCTGCCGGGGCTGTTGCGCAAGGATATCGGGCGCGGCGCGGCGCTGCTGGCGTGTGCCTATCTGCTGGTTTCGCCGGTGGCGCTGTACGTCGGGCGGTTTATCCGCCACGACATCTATGCCGTCGTTTTCGAGCTGCTGTCGGTGATCGCGATCGTGCGCTACGCGGCAACCGAGCGGCCGGGCTGGCACTACCTGCTGGCCGCGGCGATGGGCTTGATGCTGGTAACGATCGAGACTTTCTTTTTGTTCTTGTTGATCGCCGGCTCGTTCGTGGTGCTATGGTCGCTGTGGGAGATCGCTCGCCGGGCACTGGCGTTGCTGGCGGCATGGGCTGCCGTCGCCGTCGTGGCGCTGCGCTTCGTCCCGCGCTGGGCCGGCCCGCTGCCGCTGCCGAGCTCGGACCAGGCGCTGTTGGTGCGCCACCGTCCCGACAACAACTGGGGGGCGTATCTTGGCGATGTCGCCGGCGTGGTCGGTCCGATGCTGCGCCACCCGGCAGTGGCGCTGCTGCTGCTCGCGTCGCTCGCGCTGCTGGCCGGCCTGATCTGGCTGCTATGGATCCGGAAGGACGCCACGGGCCGGAGCGTGTGGCGCAACGCTGCCGCGACGCTGCCCGCCGGCTCGCTCGGCGGCGCCATAGCGCGCATACCGGCGCGGCAATGGGCGATCGCCTTCGGGATCGCGTTCGCGATCTATGCAGTGTTTTTCACCGCGGTGCTGTCCAGCCCGACACGGCCGAACACCACCGGGTTGATCACCGGCGTGCTCGGCTCCTTGTTGTATTGGCTGGGCCAGCATGGTGTGCAGCGCGGCAACCAGCCGCCGCACTATTATCTGTGGCAGCTTTCGGTGTATGAGCCGCTGGTGCTGCTCGGCGGCATAGCCGGCATCGGCCTGGTGCTCGGCGCGCTGATCCGGGCGGTAGTCGGGGCGCGGGCGGTGGTTCGGGCCGAAGGGCAAACGGCCGAGCCGGGGGCACGCGCCGAGGCAAGCACGGCTCATACCGCCGGTCCCCCCGCCCCTATGGCCACGATCGCAGGGGCAGGACTTGCCCACGCTCCGATCATAGGGGTGCCGCTCGCGCCTGCCCTGCTGGCGTGGTGGAGTCTGGGAGCCCTGGCGCTTTACAGCTGGGCCGGCGAAAAAATGCCGTGGCTGACGATTTACTCGCTGCTGCCGCTGGCGCTGCTGAGCGCCTGGGCGGTGCAGCAGCTGTGGAACTGGGCAACCGCGCAGGGACTTACGCGCCGCACACTGTCGCTCACCGGCCTGGGCGGCGCGTTCCTGGTGCTGTTTTTCAACCGGCTCAACACCGCCGCGCATAGCCCCACGCTGGCTACCACTGCTTCGGCGTGGGTGCTGCTGATGCTTGGCACGCTGCTGATGCTGGCGCTCGGCCTCGGTTTGCTGTATCGCTCGGCCCGGCCCGCCGCCGCGGGCGTGCTGTGCCTGGTACTCGGCTTTGGCTTTATCTTTACGCTGCGTGCGAGCTTTGTGCTCAACTTCCGTAACGGCGACGTACCGGTCGAGCCGCTGGTATTTGTACAGACCTCGCCCGATGTTGTGCGGGTGATGGATCGGCTACGCGACGCATCGGTTCTGCGAACGGGCGGCCTTGACATGCCGATCCGCTACGACAACGAAACGATCTGGCAATGGTATCTGCGCAACTATAGCAACAAAGATCCGAGCGGCAGCACACAGCTCGGCCCGCTCGACGAGGATGTGCAGGCCGTGTTCATGTTGTCCGAGAACGTGGCAGCCAACGAAGCCGACCTGACCGGCTTCGCGCGCCAGTCGTATCCGCTGCGCTGGTGGTTGCCCGAGTGTGAAGTCTATCGCTTGCCGGCGTCGGACACGTATTGCGGATCCGATCCCACCGCTTCGTCGCTGCTGAGCCGCGTGCTGCGCCGCCCGTGGGATGGCCAGGCGGTGGCGGATTATTGGCGCTTCTGGTACGACCGGCAGCTGCCGGCTCCGCTGGGCTCGTCTGATTGGACGCTGTTTGTGCGGCCGGAGCTGGCCGCGGAGCTTGGTATCAACGGCAGCTCGGAAAGCCCTTAGCACATCATTTTATAATGACCATCCATCAACAAATAACCGACCCGATCGCGACCCCGCGCTCGATCCTCGACCGGCGCTTCGGCATCGGCCGCCTCAATGTGGAGCTGTTGCTGTACGGGCTGTTGTTCTTCGTCAGCATCGGGCTGCACGTATGGCAGCTCGACTACAAGGCGATGCACCACGACGAGTTGATCCACGCCTGGATGAGCTACAAGTTTTATTCGGGAACCGGCTCGTTTCCGTGTGCCGATCCTGATTGGACCGACTCGACCCCACCGCCCGAGTCGGCGACCTATTGTTACAACCCGGTGTACCACGGCCCGACGCTGTACATGCTGACGCTGCTGGCGTACCTGTTGTTCGGCGCTGGCGACGCCCAGGCCAGGCTGCCGATGGCCGTGGCGGGGATCGCCCTGGTGCCGATGGCCTGGATGCTACGCTCGTTTATCGGCCGCCGTGGCGCCCTGATCGCCGCCACGCTGCTCACCATTTCGCCCTCGATTCTGTACTACACCCGTTTCGCGCGCCACGATGCCCTGGTGCTGCTCTGGTCGATGTTTCTGGTCGTCGGCCTGTTCACATGGCTGCGTGACGGCGGCGCGTTTAATCTTTCCCTTGCCGCGGCAGGCGTCGCATTGACCTGGGCGACGCACGAGTTAGTGTTTATTCTGCTGTTCATCTTCGGCAGCTTTGTGCTTTTGCGCCTGCTGTGGGAGTGGCGGCCGCGGCTGTTTTTCGCGGCTATGGGCAGCGCACTTGTGCTCAGCGGGATCGTGATTTTACTGGCCGCGCTGGTAGGCGCGCAGTCGCCAGCGCTGGACGCATGGCTGCAGCGGTTGCTCGGGCCGATGGAGATGCTGGCGATCGGCGCGGTTGTGCTGCTGCCGATGTCGCGTAGCTGGGAGCAGGCGCCCGTCGTGCGCGAGCGCATTCTCGGCACCTGGCGCGACGACCGGCGGGTATACTGGACCGCGGGCGCGACGTTTCTGGCGGTGTTTACCCTGACGTTCACCGTATTCTTCGCCCAGCCGCGCGGGTTCCTGGATGGCTGGTATCAGGGCTTGAACTACTGGTTGCTTTCGCAGCACGAAGCGGCGCGCGGCGGGCAGCCATGGTTTTACTACCTCATGTTGCTGCCGATCTATGAGCTCCTGCCGCTGGTTTTTGCCCTGGTTGGTCTGGCCTGGTTGATGTGGAGCGGTCTTCGACCGCTGGTCACAGGTCGAAGGTCGAGGAAGAAGGTCGAAGGTCGAAGGTCAGACAAAAGATGCGCAGGATCGGGGAATATCATCCGAAAACCTGGCTTCGAACAATGATGGACAGCAGGGGCACGATGACCGTACAGAGACTTTCGACCTTGACACTTACCCACTTCGTGGGTACCCGACTTCGACCTTCGACCCTCCGCCCTTGATGGTCAATTTCCTCGCCTACTGGTTCGCCCTGGCGCTGGTAGGCTTTTCATGGGCCGGCGAAAAGATGCCGTGGCTGCTGACGCATATCACGCTGCCGGCGGTGTTGCTTGCGGCGTGGGTCCTGGGGGTGTTGATCTCCGGCGTGCCATGGCGCGAGCTACGCCGCGATTGGGGCTGGGCGGTGGCGCCGCTGGCGCTGTTACTGATCATGTCCGTCGGCGTGGCGGCCTTTGCGTTCGCCGGCGGCGATGCGACCGTCGGCGGCATCCAGTCGCGGCTGCGCGGCCTGATCCCGCTGCTGGTGGCGGGCGCTTGCATGTTTGGGCTGCTGACTATCGCCGGCATGATCGGCAGCCGGCTGGTCTGGCGCCTGTCGGCCCTGGCGGTTGCGGGCGTGCTGCTATTGTTCATGGTGCGCGCTACGACGCTGGTGAATTTCCGCTACCCCGATACGCCGGTCGAGCCGTTGGTGTATACCCAGACGGCGCCCGATGTGCCGATCCTGGTACGCCAGATCGAGCAGATCGCGCTCAACGAAACGCGCGACCAGCGCTCGCCGCAGGACCCGACCGGTGGCCACACGCTGCCGATCGTGCTCGACTCTGGGGTCGGCGTCCGGCGGCGGTGAGGGTAGCGTCGCGTGGCCGATGCAGTGGTACATGCGTGACTATCAGGATGTGCGCTGGATCGACCCGACGTCGACGCCGGCTTTTTCGCCGGATGCCGCCGTGATCGTGCTATCCAAACAGCACATTACGCCCGAGGTCGAGGCGCAGCTCGAAAACGATTGGGTGCGCACCTCGGAGGGTGTGTTCAACTGGTGGTTCCCCGAGTTTACCGGCTCCAACCCCGATCAACCCGATCAAGTGCCTGCTGTCGGCTACAAATCGCTGGCCGAGCAGGGCCCGCTGGCCGTGCTTGGATGGCCGCTCAATCCGAAGAATTGGGGCACGCTGTGGGATTTTATGGTCTACCGCGAGCTGCCGATGGAGCTGGACGGCCGTGAGATGGCTGTGTACATGCGCCGCGACGTTGTACCCGGCGGCGGCACGGTCGTCGCTGCTGTGCCGCCCCAGACGCTGACGGCGAATGCGACGCTGGCGTCGGGTGAGCTGGATAACCCGCGCGGCATGGCCGTGGATGGCGCCGGAAACCTGTACATCGCCGATACCAATAACCATCGGATCGTAGTGCTCGGCCCGGATGGAGCTACGCTGCGCACGTTCGGGACGCTCGGCAACGGCGACGGAGCGCTGAATGAGCCGTCGGGCGTGTCGGTCGACGGCGACGGCAACGTGTATGTCGCCGACACCTGGAACGCGCGCATAGCTAAGTTTGGCCCCGACGGGAGCTTTTTGCAGAACTGGGGCAGCGGCGCAGTACCATATGGCGATCCGTTCACCGACGAGAACGGCAACCAGGTAAATCGCCTGGCGTTCGACACCGACGACCAGCCCGAAATCAACCAGGCTAATCCGCTCGGCTTCTTCGGCCCGCGCAATGTACTGATCCGCGGCGACCGCGCCTACATCGCCGATACCGGCAACTCGCGCGTGGTGGTTACCGACCTCGAAGGCAATTTCGTCCAGCAATGGGGTATCGCCGGCAGTGCCGAAGGACAATTGAGCGAGCCGATCGGCTTAGCGGCAGACGAGGCCGGACGGCTGTTTGTCGGCGATACCTGGAATGGGCGGGTCCAGGTGCTTCAGGTCAATGAAGACGGTACGCTGCAGACTCTCCCGCTTCAAACGTTCCCGGTTGCCAGCTGGGCCGCCAATACTTACAACGACCCGTTTATCACGGCAGCCCCCGACGGGCGGCTGTGGGCGGCGCAGGGCGCGCGCAATACCCTCACCGAGTTTGACTCGGCCGGAGCACAACTGCGTACGGTTAAATCCGACCCCGCCATGAACGGCCCACGAGGGGTTGCCCTGTCGCCCGACGGAGCGACGCTGTATGTGGTGAACAGCGGCGGCGGTGAGGTGCTGGGGTTTGGAGTACAGTGATGGCATGGCTCTTGCCTTATGGCCCCTCCACACCCGTACGCGCAGTGTAGCCGTCGGGAAAGGAGATGAGACGATGGACGAGAACACCGAGCGAATGAAAGGTAAAGCTGACGAGATCGTCGGTAACATCAAGCAAGGCGCCGGAGATCTGGTCGGCAACGAGCGTCTCGAGGCCGAGGGCAAGGCCCAGGAGCTAGGCGGCGAAGCGCGCCAGGAGACGGCCAAGGCCGTCGGGCAGGCCAAGGGCGCAGCGGAAGAAGCCAAGGGTAACCTGAAGCAAGGGCTTGGCAATCTGACTGACGACGAGCGCCTGCAGGCCGAAGGCAAGGTTGACGAGCTGCAGGGCGAAGCCCGCCAAAAGGCGAATCAATAGACGAGAACGATCCGCGAAGACACGCGAAGGTTAAGTAATTACTTAACCTTCGCGTGTCTTCGCGTGTCTTCGCGGATCGTCAATCCTAAGACCGCGATTACAACAACAAACACCGCCAGCGTCAGCGCCGACCATAGTTTGGCCTGCCGATCGACAAAAAAGTACAGCCAGTTCGACACCGGCACCGGCTGCTCGTCGTAGGTGATGCGGTACAGGTAATAGATGTACACCTGATACAGATTGAGCGCGTGCAGCAGCGACAAACCGGCCCACAGCCAAAGCAGCGGCCGGCGTAGAGCAGCAGCTATTCCGGTGATCGGCCGCGGCCACACGAACGCAAACGCCAGCAGCAGCGGCAGCACCGGATACAGGTAGCGCTCGTGCATGCGCGTCAGCAGCATCACCGGCACAAACGCAAAATAGGTGGCAAACCCCCAGACCGTCGCATCGTCGTCGCGCGAGCGGCGCAGCCGCAACGAGAGCAGCATTACCCCCAGCAGCAGCCCGGCTAGATACAACAGATTGCCGATCGTGCGCAGCGGCAGCCCACCGAAACCGAGCTCGGTGTCGTCGCGCCACATGCCGTAGATGCCCCACACGTTGTAGGTGAACAGCGATGTATAGGGGTACACCTCGACCGAGCCGGTTAACAACTCCATCAGACCAAGATACGAGCGCGGCCCGAAAAATGGCACCAGCACCGCGAAGCCGGTGGCCAATCCGATCGCGGCGGACGTCAGCCAGCGCCGGGGTGGATAGCGCAACAGCAGGAATAGGCCGATCAGCGGCGCAAGCGCGATCGACTGCGGCTTGACCATAAACGCCAGGACATAGCACACCACCGCCCATTCCGCGCGCTCGCGCAACAGCAGCAGCAGCGACGCGACGATCAGCAGCGTAAACACGCCGTCGATCTGGCCCCACACGGCCGAGTTGAACACGATCGCCGGGCTGAACACGTGGCACGCCGCGGCGAGCGTCGCGCCCGCTGTATCCGAGGCTGAGCTGTGCCGCACGGCGAGGTACAGCAGCCAGCCGGTGATCAGATCGCACACGATCGCCGGCAGGCGGAACAGGGCAAAGGTCAGGCCCGCCGGCGCGTCGGGCGGAAACAGGCCGCGTAGCGCCGCGATGAGCGCGGTAACATACAGGTACCCCGGCGCGTAGTCGGCGAACACATCTTCGCTATAAAAGCCGGCCGGGCCGACGGCCAGCAGCCGGTTGCCCCAGGCGATCCAGGCGTTGATATCGATCTCGAACGGCGGGAAACGCAGCGCCCATAAGCGCAGCAGCAGGCCTCCCGCCAGCACCAGCGCCAACGGGCCATACGCTGTTATCGCCTGCCGGTCGCGCGTGCCGGCCACACTCAGCTCACTCAAAATGCCCAGTGGCCTCCGACGAACAGCGAAACGAACAGGATCATAAACAGCAACGACCACACGGTAAGCACGACGAACCAGCGCCGGTCGCGCGACAGCCGAGCGAACAAGATGAACATCGGAAACAGTATCAGCACGTAGCGCGGCACGCTCATGATAAACGAGGTGCCGGTGAACAACAACCAGTTGCCGGCCATCCACACGGTGTACGAGGCGCGCAGCTTGATCGCGGCCAGGACGGTACACGCCAGGCTCAGCGTGATGTAGATCAACTCTTCGAAGACAAGCATATGCGCTTCTCCCGGCGGCCGTACCGGAAACGACATAATCGTCGTCCATATGCCGTTCCATGGCCACTCCAGCGCTTTGTGCCAGTGCTCGCGCTGTATGGCAAGAAAACGTAGCGCGTCGCCCGTAACGGCGTAGTTGAGCAGCAGATACCCGCCGAAGCCGGCGGCAACACCTCCTACGGCGGCAAGCCGGCGCCAATCGAAGCGGCGTGTCGCGCGGTATTGCAGGGCTGCCTCGACCAGCAGCGCCGGGATCAGCACCAGACCGTTGACCCGCGCCAGGGCCGCCAGGCCGCCCAGCATTCCCGCCAGCAGCCAGCGCTCGCGGCGCGCCATCAGGAAGCAGCCGAGCGTCAGCGCGATAAACAGGCTTTCGGTGTATGGAATATGCAGAAAGTAGCTGGTGGGAAAGATCAGGAAGAACCAGACAGCCTCGCGCGCGATCCGCGGCGGCTCGTCGATGGCTGCCAGTCGTTCCAGTAGCACCGCTGCCACCACTGATGCGACCGCCGAGACCAGAAATGCGCCGACCAGTACGTCCCCGCCGGCAAATACCGCGGCCACCCGCGTCAGCCATGGGTACAGGGGATAAAAAACCAGGTACAGGCCGATCTCGCCGCCGGGCTGGTAGCCGTACGTCGCCAGGTCGAGATAATGTGGTGCGTCCCAGCGGCTCCAGATTTCGAGCAGCCGGCGCGGCGAACCGAGCGCCTGCCCGTAGAATACTACCGCGCTCAAGGCGCCGATCGCCAGGACCAACAGCTTGGTCGACAGCGCCAATCCGATGACCGGCCAGACGCCACGCGTCACATCGCGCGGCCTGGTGCGCTCAAAGGTACCTTGCATCTCCCGCCCTCTCACTCTCCGCACAGGTTAAATGCTACCGGGAGAACGGGGGCAGGGCAAAAAATGTGCCTGGGTTCAACCCGGCACCTGCGCCAATGGTTTGTACAAGTATACATTGGTAAAGCCGGGCGGGCAATCCGCAATCGAGCCCGCGACCAGGTAGCCCAGGCGCTGATAGAACCCCGGCGCCTGGAAGCTATACGAGCTGAGCACGATTATGGCGCAGCCGCGAGCACGGGCTTCCTGCTCCGCCGCGGCCAGCAGCTTCGATCCGTATCCCCGGCCGCGCTGATCGTCACGCACCCACAAGAACTGGATCTCGCACATACCGGCCCAGGTGTACCCGCTGATTCCGGCAACCATCGCGCCCGTGTCGCGCACAAACGCGGCCAGCGGGCGGTAGTCGTCGGCCGCGGCCGCGTGCATATTGAACGCGTTGATCTGCGCTTCAAGATACTCGAGGTCGCCTATGAAGGGATGGTCGTCGATCTGAAAATCGTTTGTATCCATGATTTCGTTCCGCATTTACGATCCGCGAAGACACGCGAAAAAACTATTCAAGCTTTGTTGATTGTACTGCTGAGCGATCGGCCGCCTGCTATACTTACCGGTATCCGCACGTACGAGCCATGTAATGCAGACCAACGATCCACAGGTCGCCGCCGACAATCTGCACGCCGGCAGTGCAGCGCTAGCGCGTGGCGCGTGGGACGAGGCGCGCGCCCGGTTCGCGGCGGCTTTGAGCGAAACGCAAAGCCCGGAGGCGCTGGAAGGCCTTGGCATGGCGGCGTGGGGGCTCAACGATGCCGGCGTAATGTTCAGCTTCCGTGAGCAGGCCTATCAATTGTATCGCCAGCGTGGCGACCGCCGCGGCGCCGCGCGGATGGCGACACACCTGGCGATCAATCTGGTCTACTTCCGCGGCGAGTACGCGATCGCCAACGGATGGCTGCAGCGCGCGCACCGGCTGCTGGCGGGCCTGCAACCGTGCCTCGAGCAGGGCTGGCTTGCAGTTACCGAGGCGCAGATCGTCGGCTGGGTACATCACGATTTCGCGCGGGTGCACGCGCTGTCTACTCAGGCGGCGGCGCTGGGAAAGGCGCTTGGCGATCTCAATCTCGAGATGCTGGGGCTCGCCTGCGAAGGCTTCGCTCTGGTCGGTCAGGGGCTGATCGACGATGGCATGCGGCGCCTGGATGAAGCTACGCTCGCGGCGGTGGCGGGCGAGATGACCGACGTCGATGCGACCTGCAGCGCGTGTTGTTGCTTGATCTTCGCCTGCGAGTGGACGCGCGATTACGAGCGTGCCGCGCAGTGGATCGAGCGGCTAAAAGAGCTGGCCGTCCGCTGGTCGCATCCGACCCTGTTTTACTTTTGTCGGACCCATTATGCAGGTCTGCTCGTCGGGCGGGGTGCCTGGGCCGAAGCGGAGGCTGAATTGGTCGCAGCCGTCGCCGAGTTGGAGGCAACCCAGCCCGGCCTGGCGGCCGAAGCGCTTGTACGGCTCGCGGATCTGCGCTGCCGACAAGGGCGGTTTGATGCGGCGGCGGAGCTGTTCGCCCGCGCCGAGGCTCCGCCGTTTCGCGCGCTCGCGGGCGACTTCTGCCTGCTTGGACGTGCGGCTATTGCGCTCGCCCACAATGACGTTGAGACGGCCATCGACCAGGCCGAACACTTCCTGCGCGCCATCCCCGAAGTAAATCGCATGGAGCGGATCCCCGGCCTGGAGCTACTCGTTCTGGCGCTGGTGATGCATGGAAAGCATGCACAAGCCGAGGCCGTACTGGTCGAGCTTCACACTGTTGCTGCCCGTATTGCTACGAAACCGATGCTAGCATCGGCTCGCTTCGCCGCGGGTGTAGTGGCGGTAGCTATAGCAGACCACGCTGCGGCCAGGAGTTGCTTTGAAGATGCCGTCGAGCTGTGGACCCGCAGTGGCGCGCCGTATGAAACTGCCCTGGCACGGATTGAGCTGGCTCAATCATTGCTTGCACTTGGCCGAGCCGAGTCGGCTGCGGAGCATGTGCGCGACGCGTTGGACACATTTGAGCGCCTCGGTGCCGCGCCGGATGCTGAGCGCGCGGCAGACTTGCTGCGTCAGACCGGGCGCGCGATGCGTGTGCAAGCCGGTGCCGATGGGGCTCCCTGCGGCCTGACTGCACGCGAGCTTGAAGTGGTGCGTCTGATCGCCGCCGGCAAGAGCAACACCGAGATCGCCGCGGCGCTGGTTCTGAGCGTGCGCACCGTCGAGCGCCATATTTCCAACATCTATTCCAAGATCGGCGCCGGCGGCCCCGTCGCCCGGGCTACGGCGACGGCCTTTGCGCTCCAGCATGGGCTGTGATCCCGAATGGCCTGGGCGCGATGTGGGGTGAGCAACGGGCGTGCCGGATGCTGGCGGATGCCGGGTTTACCGGCGTGGAGGTAGCGTGTGGACGGCGATGCGCTTAACAATTACTACATCGCGACAATACAGTCCGAGTTTCAAGTTCCAAGTTCCAAGGCTCAAGTTCTGCAACATGAAACTTGGAACTTGGAACTTGAACCTCGGAGTTAGTCGCCGCCCAGGAAGTTGCCAAGGTTGCCGAGCCCGCCCTGGCTGCCGCCCGAGTTGTTGCCGCTGCGCGGCAGGTAGCTGCCGATCTTTTTGGCAAGATTCATGGCCGGCATGGTTTGCAGCCAGACGCGCCCGGGGCCGCGCAGCGTCGCCAGAAACAGGCCCTCGCCGCCGAACAGGATATTGCGGAAGCCGCGCAGCATTTCGACGTCGAACTGCACCGTCGGCTCCAGCATCGCGACATGGCCGGTATCCACTTTGAGCACCTGGCCCGGCTGCAGCGTGTACTCGACGATCTCGCCGTCGAGCTCGACAAAGGCGAGGCCCGGACCGGTGATGCGCTGCATGATAAAGCCCTCGCCGCCGAACAGGCCGCCGCCGAGGTTGCTGCGGAAGTGCATGTTCAGCTGCACGCTTTTCTCGGCGCACATAAAGGCGTCGCGCTGTACGATCTTCGACTCGCCGGCGTCCATCTGCATCGGGATGATCTTGCCGGGGAACTCGGAGGCGAACGCCACCAGGCCGCGGCCACCCTGGGCAGTGTAGTCGACGATAAACAGCGACTCGCCCGATACCGCGCGCTTGAGCATGCCGCCGAGCATGCCGCCAAGCCCCTGGCCCGAACCGCCGGAGTTGGTGTTCATGTTCACGTTGCCGCTCATCCAGGCCATGCCGCCGGTTTCGGAGTAGATCGTCTGGCCGGGCTCGATTTCGATGATCGCCGCCTGCATAGTCGTGCCGACGATCTTATAGTTGAGGCCGCTCTGGCCCCGGCCGGTCGCGACGACCTCGGGGTCGGGCAGGTCAAGCCGCTCGCCGGCATCCTTGCTGAAGTTCTGGTCGCTGCCGCTGCCCATAAACCTGGTTGGCCCGGTGGCTGCCGCGGTGACGGCCGGCTGTTCGGCCGCTACCGGTGTGCCGCAGCTGGTACAAAATCGCATGCCGGGTTGCAATGCCGCGCCGCAAGTGGAACAGGTCATCGCCGCAACTCCTTATCGCTGTATGTATGTGCAGAATACGTGATACGCGGGTGGTTTGTTAGTTTGTTAGTTCGTTCTCTGCCGCTCGCTCCAATATCTCAACGATCTGCCGCTGCACCTGCTCCGGCTCACCGGCCGAGGAGAGCTCGCGCAGCAGGCCACGGCCGCGGTAAAAATCAAGCAGCGGCTCGGTTTCTTCCTGATATACCCGCAGGCGCTCCAGAATAACGTCCGGCTCGTCGTCGGGACGCATCACCAGACGTCCGCCCAGCCGCAAGCAGGCATTGACGCTTTCGGTATCGTCCACGTGCAGCGGAAACGGCTCGCCCAACCCTTCGCACATCCGGCGTCCGCCCAGGCGGCGTACAGCTTCTTCGTCGCTCAGGTCAAGCGAAATAACAGCCGTCAACGAGCGCTTGAGGCGTTGAAGCAGGCCATCCAGCGCCTCGGCCTGCTGCGTGGTGCGTGGAAAGCCGTCCAGCAAAAAGCCGCGCTCGTCCGGCAGTCGGCGCAGCCGCTCGGTCATCATCGCGATCATCACCTCGTCGGGGAGCAGGGTGCCGCGCTCAAAATACCCTTCGGCCAGCAAGCCCAGCGTTGTGCCGGCGGCCACTTCGTCGCGCAGGATCTGGCCCGTAGCATATACCATCAACGGGAAGCGCTGCTTGAGCAAGCGCGACTGCGTCGATTTGCCCGCGCCGGGAGCGCCCATCAAAATCAGGTGCAGTGGAGCGGCCATGAGGCCTCACATAGTCGAAGGTCGAAGTCGGGTACCCACGAAATGGGTGAGTGTCAAGGTCGAAAGTCCGGGACCTTCGACCTTCGACCGCTATGCTGTTCGTACGCGATTACCGCAGTTGGGGCAGAAGGCGGCGTTGGCAGGCACAATATAGCCGCAGCTCGGGCAGGACGTCGGATTGTCCGCGGCCAATTCACCGCCGACCGAGCTGGAGTTCGGCATGCCGCTACCCGAAATGTCGTTGCTTTCGGGGACATCGTAGGAGCGGCCGGCGAACGAAGCGCCCGCGGCGCCTGGAACGCTGAAGCCGTCCGCGGCGGGTTGCGCGGTGCCTTCCGACGGCGGCAGCCGCTCGCTGTCGACGCCGGTGCCGGCGGCCGGGTAGCTGCTCTCGAGCGGCACTTGCGAAGCCGCCGCACCCGCCTCGCTGCTGACCGGCACGCTCTGGCTGCCTGACGCCTGCTGGGGCTGCTGGGCCTGCCAGACTTCAAACGTTTCGTTTTGCGCCACCTGCAGCTCGGCATCTTTGCCGTTCAGCTGCTCGCGTAGCTGGGCGATGATCTGCGCCAGGCTTGCAACCTCGGGCGCCGTGATCGCTCCGCTCTCATAGAGCTCGAGCGCGCGCTCGCCGAGCTGGCGCACATTGGTGTCGATCTGGCTCTTGATGTTGTTGATTTCGCCGCTGACACGGCTGGTACGCTGAAACTTATCGGCTTCGTATTTAGCGCGATCAACGCCCGACGACAATGTCTTGCTGAGCGAATTGAGGAATCCCACGGCCTACCTCCCTGCGTAGAAGCGCAGTATACTCGGTTTGATCAAACGGGTGCTTGGGCCTGGTTTCTGCAAATGGTGTACCGCCGAAAATGGTCGAAGGTCACAGGTCGAAGGTCGAAGGTCCGGAACTTGATGATGCCAACGCTTCCCATGGCAATTGGTCATTGGTCGCAGATCTCAATACCGTTTTTGCGAGTGCGCTGCAGAACCTCCGTATGAACCGTGTAAACGAAAGACCTTCGACCTTCGACCTTCGACTTTCAACCTCTTCGACATTGTGCTTCTTGACACAAAGTCACAAGGTGTTGTGCTATAATGTGGGAGGCGCAGCTGCCTCACTTTCCGGGGCGGCTACTGTTTGTCTATATCGGAGCACCATGCCATGGAAGCATTGGACCCCTGGCTGCCGATCCTGATCTTGTTCCTGCTGACGACGATCCTTGCTTTTGTTGTGATCGGGATGTCGCAGCTGCTCGGGCCCAGGCGTGGCTCGCTGCGCAAGCTGATGCCGTATGAATCGGGCATGACGCCGGTCGGCTCGGCAATGCGTCGGATCCCGGTACGCTTCTATCTGGTAGCGATGATCTTTATCCTGTTCGATATCGAAATCATCTTTATGCTGCCGTACGCGCTGATCTACCGCAATCTTGGCCTGTTCGGCCTGATCGAAATGGGTATGTTCGTGCTTATTCTGCTGGCCGGCTACGTGTATGCCCTCAAACGGGGAGCGCTGCGATGGGACTAGAAGAGAAAGCTGGTAACCTTGGTGTCGTCACCACGACACTCGAAGCTGCCGTCAACTGGGGCCGCACGAATGCGATGTGGCCGATGCTGTTCGGCCTGGCGTGCTGCGCGATCGAGATGATGGCCTCGCAGGCCAGCGACTACGACCTGTCGCGCTTCGGCATGGAGATCAACCGCGCCTCGCCGCGCCAGGCGGACCTGATGATCGTCGCCGGTCGCGTGTCGCGCAAGATGGGCCCGGTAGTGCGCCAGCTGTATGATCAGATGTCCGATCCGAAATGGGTGATCGCAATGGGCGACTGCGCCTCGTGCGGCGGCGTCTACAACAACTATGCTATCGTCCAGGGCGTGGACGAGATCGTGCCGGTGGATGTGTATGTCGCGGGCTGCCCGCCGCGACCGGAGGCACTGATCCACGGCATCATGATGCTGCACGAGAAGGTCATGCGTGAACAACTGGCCCCGCGCCGGGCCGCCAACGCTAATGCGCCTCGACGGCGCCGGCAAGCCGGTGCGCCGCCCTGACGCGGAGCTGACGCATATGCCGCACGAAAATGCGACCGTGCAGGCCCGCGTTCAGCAGCGCTTCGGCAGCGCGATCCTGGAAGCTGTCGAGTATCGCGGCGACCTGGCCATGCGCGTCGACAGGAGCCAGCCTGCCGGCCGTGGCGCCAGTTTCTGCGCGACGACCCCGAGCTGCAATATATTATGCTGTCGAGCGTCACCGGCGTCGATTATCTTGGCCGCGAGCCGCGCTTCGAGGTGGTGTACCATCTGCGCAGCCTGGCCGATCCCCATCTGGTGGTGCTGAAGGTCGGCGCTGCCGAAGAAAACCCGCATCGTGCCGATCGCTGGTATCGCTGTGGCCTACCGCGACATACCAGGAGCGCGAAATATTCGACATGTTCGGCATCGCTGTTCGACGGCCATCCGGATCTGCAGCGCATCCTGATGCCCGACGATTGGGACGGCCATCCGCAGCGTAAGGACGAGCCGCTGGTGTACGAAGAAGTGGCATTCACGCTTCAACCAGGCCGAGATCGACGCTCAGAAACCGTACGCGCGAGAATAACAATGAGCAAACCAACTTGATCGCAGACAACTGAGGTTCCCATGGCAGTCGCAGAACAAACCGTCGCCGAGCGACGCGCCGCGATCAACAACAGTAACGGCGCGAGCGGCCCGTCCGCCGGCGCGTTCCCGAGCTCCGAGCAGGTGGCCGCCGCCGCGCGTATGATCAAGGTGCCGTCGCCGCAGCAGGTGCTCGAAGCAGTCGCGCGCCAACAACCTGAAGCGACATGCCACCGAGCAGTCGCATGGTGCTCAACATGGGCCCGCAGCACCCGTCAACCCACGGCGTGCTGCGGCTGGTGGTCGAGCTTGACGGCGAGAAGGTGGTTAATGCTCGCGCCCGACGTCGGCTTCCTGCATACCGGCATCGAGAAGAACATGGAGGCCAAGACCTACCAGAAGGCGGTGGCGCTGACGGATCGGACGGACTATCTTGGCCCGATGATCAATAACCTGGTCTATGCGCTGGCGGTCGAGAAGCTGCTCGACTGCGAGATGCCGCCGCGGGCACAGGTGGGCCGCGTGCTGCTCAACGAGCTCACGCGCATGAACAGCTACCTGGTCTGGCTCGGCACCCACGCGCTGGATCTCGCGGCGATGAGCGTGTTCCTGTACTGCTTCCGCGAGCGCGAGATGCTGCTCGATATCTTCGAGCTGGTCTCCGGCGCGCGAATGATGACCAGCTATATCCGGCCCGGCGGCCTGGCCTGGGATTTTCCCGAGGAGTTCAAGCCGACGGTGCAGGCCTTCCTGGATATCTGTTCCCGGCGCGGATCGACGAGTACGAAGCGCTGCTGACCGACAACCCGATCTGGAAAGAGCGCACCATGGGCGTCGGCAGGCTGGAACGCCGCCGACGCG
This sequence comes from uncultured bacterium, assembly GCA_963827625.1. Classification (GTDB taxonomy): domain Bacteria; phylum Chloroflexota; class Chloroflexia; order Chloroflexales; family Kallotenuaceae; genus CAWHBS01. The sequence goes on from CAWHBS010000001.1 coordinate 786,388, forward strand.
CTGGCACTGGGCATCACCGGCGCCAACCTGCGCGCTACCGGCGTGCCCTACGACGTGCGCAAGCAGTTTCCGTACTCGGGCTACGAGAATTATGACTTCACGTCTGATCACCGGTACCGAGGGCGATACCTACGAGCGCTATCTGGTGCGTATCGCCGAGATGCGCGAGTCGGTCACGATCGCACAGCAGGCGCTCGACAACTTGCCGGACGGCCCGTTCGCCACCTCCGACCGCAAGATCTGGCCGCCGCCCAAGGAAGAGATCACCTACTCGATGGAGTCGCTGATCCATCACTTCAAGCTGTGGACCGAGGGCTTCAAGCCGCCGAAGGGCGATGCCTATGTGGCGGTCGAGTCGGGCCGCGGTGAGCTGGGCTGCTATATCGTAGCGACGGCTCCAACCAGCCGTGGCGCGTGCATTTCCGCGCGCCGTCGTTTATCAACCTCCAGGCGCTGCCGCACATGGCGAACGGAAAGCTGATCGCCGATCTGGTGGCGATGATCGCCAGCCTGGACCCGGTGCTGGGTGAAGTCGATCGGTAACCGGCCTTCACCCGAGGATAAATCCTCGGGCTGAAGAAACAAAGCCACCTGAAGGTGGCTAGACCGCTTCAGCGGCCTTTGTTTCTTCAGCCCCCGGCTTTAGCCGGGGGTTGGGGAGAGAGCCAACAGAAGGTTGATGCATGCTGAAAGAAAAATACGCCGACGAGATCGCCGCCATCCTGGCGCGCTATCCGACCAAGAACTCGGCGGTGATTCCGCTGTCTATATCGCGCAGGACGAGTACGGCCATCTGAACGTCGACCACGTGCGCGAGGTGGCCGATATCCTGGAGATGCCGTACACCGATGTGTATGAGGTGGTGACGTTTTACTCGCTGCTGTACGAGTACCCGGTCGGCAAATGGGTGCTGCAGGTATGCGACGACAATCCGTGCTGCTTTACCGGGGCCGAGGAGCTGGTCGACGACCTGGAGCAGCGCCTCGGCATCAAGGCCGGCGAGATGAGCGACGACCGGATATGTGACGCTGCAGCGCGTCAAGTGCCTGGGCGCGTGCCATCGGGCGCCGCTGCTGCAGGCCAATCTCGAGTTCCACTACGATCTGACGCCCGACGGGTCCCCGGTTTGTTGGAAGATCTGGCGCGCAAGGCCGAGAGCGGCGAGCCGCTCAGCGTTTCGGGCCGCTTCGCGGAGCAGTAACGAGGGTTTTATGGAAACAGTGCGCTTCCAAAACGGCTACCCCGGCGTAGCGCCCAACGGCTACGGTTCGGAGCATCCCAATCCGTATCTGCGCGAGCACATCGTGCTGCGCAACCGCGATTTCCCGAACATCGGCAAGCTCGACGAGTACATGCGGTTGGGCGGCTACGAGGTGGCGCGCAAAGCGCTGACGACCATGGAGCCGGCGGCGGTGATCGACGAGGTCAAGAAGTCGGGGCTGCGCGGCCGCGGCGGCGCCGGCTTTCCCACCGGCGTCAAGTGGGGCTTCATCCCCAAGGATATATACCCCAAGTATCTGGTCTGCAACGCCGACGAGTCCGAGCCGGGCACGTTCAATAATCACGAGATCATCGACTTCAATCCGCACCAGCTGATCGAAGGCATGATCATCTCGGGCTTCGCGGTCGGCGCGACGACCGGCTATATCTATATTCGCGGCGAGTATGCCTACGGCGCGCGGGTGCTCGAGCGCGCGATCGCCGAGGCCTACGACCAAAGGCTTTCTGGGCACAGAATCTGTGGGGCGGCGAGTTCGACTTCGACCTGTACGTGCATCGCGGCGCCGGCGCGTATATCTGCGGTGAAGAAACGGCGCTGCTCGAATCGCTGGAAGGCAAGATCGGCCAGCCGCGCCTCAAGCCGCCGTTTCCGGCCGTCGCCGGCCTGTATGCCAAGCCGACGGTGATCAACAACGTCGAAACGCTGGCCAACGTGCCGATGATCGTCGAGCGCGGCGCCGACTGGTTCCGCAGCTTCGGCACCGAAAAGTCGCCCGGCACCAAGGCGGTCTCGCTCAGCGGGCACGTCAAGCGGCCCGGCAATTACGAGATCCCGCTCGGCATTACGCTGCGGCAGTTTCATCTACGACCTCGGCGGCGGCATCCGCGACGGCCACGAGCTCAAGTTCGTCGTTCCCGGCGGCGCGTCGGCCAACTGGCTGATCAATACGCGACGAGCACCTCGATACGCCGATGACCTGGGACGACATGATGGCCAAGGGCACCATGCTCGGCTCGGGCGCCGTGGTGGTGCTGGATGATACGGTGCCGGTGGTCGAGGCGGCGCTCAAGATCGACGAGTTCTTCAAGCACGAGTCGTGCGGCAAATGCACGCCCTGCCGCGAAGGCACGCACTTTCTGGTTAAGGTCTGGGAGCGCATCGAGCGCGGGCCACGGCCGCGCCAGCGATATCCCGCTGCTCAAAGATCTGGGCAAGGAGATGCTCGGCAACTGCTTCTGCCCGCTCGGCGATTCGGCCGTGTCGGCGGTTAGCTCGGCGCTCAAATACTTCGAGCCCGAGATACGCGCGCAGATCGAGAGCGGGCGGCCCATACACGCCAACGGGCATGGAGTGGAAGCTGCGCAGGTTGAGGCGTTGGCGAAGCGCGGGTGACGGGGTGACAAGGTGATCGTTTTCCATGCCAATTCTCCATACGGAGGTTTGCACAACACGATCTTGAAATGCAACGATCATCTGGGCATGATTCACCCCATCACCCCGTCACCTTGTCAGGGTTGCCTCCGAGCTACGAACAGGGCATGCGTACAAACGAATGACGAGCTTGGAAGACACCACGGAGGTCACCCGGTCAGGATTGCCTCTGCACGACGAATAGGGCACACACAATCGCTTAAGGAGCATTAGGAAGACACCACAGATATGCCAGATGTCACGCTGACAATCGACGGCGAAGAGGTGACCGTGCCGCAGGGTACCGGGGTGGTCGAGGCCGCGCGAGCAGGCGGGCATCGAGATGCCGGTGTTTTGCCACCATCCCAAGCTGGCGCCCGTCGGCATGTGCCGCATGTGCCTGGTCGAAGTCGGCACGCCAAGGATGGACCCGGCCACCAGGCAGCCGGTGCTGGACGAGGACGGCAAGCCGGTGATCGGCGATGATGCCGCAAGCTGCAGACCGCCTGTACCACGCCGGTCACGCCCGGCATGGTCGTCAACACCACCACCGCCGAGGTGCAGTTCGCGCGCAAGGGCGTGCTGGAGATGCTGCTGACCTCGCACCCGCTGGATTGCCCGGTCTGCATCAAGGGCGGCGAGTGCCCGCTGCAGAACCTGACCATGGGCTATGGCCCGGGCAACACGCGCTTCGACTATGACGACAAGGTCCATTTCGAGAAGCCGATCCCGCTCGGCCCGCTGATCGACCTCGACCGCGAGCGCTGCATTTTGTGCGCGCGCTGCGTGCGCTTCGAGGATGAGATCGCCGGCGATCACGGTGCTCGGCTTCGCCAACCGCGGCCGCGCCTGGCAGATCATTCGAAGTCCGACCCGCCGTTCAACTCGAAGTTCTCGGGCAACACCACCGATATCTGCCCGGTCGGCGCGCTGATGAGCCACGACTTCCGCTTCGCCGGCCGCGTGTGGGAAGTCAAGCCGGTGCCGAGCGATCTGCCCGCACTGCCCGGTCGGCTGCAATATCACGCTGGACATGCGCTACCGTGACATCAAGCGCGTGCAGCCGCGCGAGAACGAGTGGGTCAACGAGATCTGGCTGTGCGACAAGGGCCGCTACGGCTACCACTTCGTGGACAGCCGCCATCGCCTGACCAGGCCGCTGGTACGCCGCAGCGGCAGCCTGGTCGAGACGACCTGGCAGGAGGCGCTTGAAGAGATCGCCCAGCGGCTCTACGGCGTGGTCGCAGGCTTCGGCGGCGACGCGATCGGCGGTCTGGCCGGCGGCAGCTTGGCCAACGAGGATCTGTTCCTGTTCCAGAAGCTGTTCCGCGAGCTGCTCGAATTCGCCCAATCTGGATCGCCGCATCGGGCGCGCGCGGACGAGGCCGAGCACGACGATCTGGCATACGCCTTCGGCCTCGGCAGCGGCACCAACCTTGGCGAGCTCGGCAAAGGCACGACGGTGCTGGTGGTCGGCGCTGATCCCGAGGAAGAAGCGCCGGTGTATCTGCTGCGGCTGCGCGGCATCAAGCGCCGCGGCGGCGAGCTGATCGTCGCCAACGGACGCCCGACCAAGCTGGACGCCAGCGCGACCGCGACCGTGCGATACTCGCTACGGCGGCGAGGCGCACTTCGCGCTCGCGCTGCTGTCGGCGATCATCAAGAGCGAACAGCTCGAGCCGCGATTTCGTCGACAGCCGCACCAAGAATATCGACGCGCTGCGCACCGCGCTCGCAGCCGTATGCCGCCGAGCGGGTTGCAGAGCAGACCGGCGTAGCACGCCGCCGCAGTTCGAGGCGCTGGCGAAATCCATCGCCGGCGCGACCAACCTGGTGATCGTGTACGGCCGCGAAGCGTTCGCCGCCGGTACGCCGCTGCTGCAAGCGCTCGGCAACATCGCGCTCGTTACCGGCCACGCCGGCCGCGCCAACAACGGCGTGCTGCCGATCGTGCCGCGACGCCAACAGCCGCGGTGCGCTCGACATGGGCGTGCGGCCCGACCGCGGCCCCGGCTACACCAATCTGACGCGCAACGGCATGAGCGCCGCGGCAGATGATCGACGCGGCCGCCGCCGGCAAGCTGCAGGCGCTGTATATCGCCGGCCTCGATCCGGCCACCGCCGATCGCCGGCCGCCCGGCCGCGCTGGAACGTGTCGGGCTGCTGGTCGTGCAGGATATGTTTCTGACGCCGACGGCCCAGCTGGCGGACTTACGTGCTGCCGGCGGCGGCGTTTGCCGAGCGCGACGGCACGTTCACCAACGCCGAGCGACGGGTGCAGCGCTTCCGCGCCGCGCGCAATTCCATGGGCGAGAGCCGCGCCGACTGGCAGATCTTCGCCACGTCTGGGCAGCCATCTGGCTGGAATGGTACCGGCGCCGGCCGAGCTGGCAGCCGCGGGCGCGCAGGGCAGAGTGGTGTCCAGCAAGCGCCGCCAGGCGGTGCCCAGCGTGGGCGAGTGCGGCCGTGGCGCTACCGCTCCGCCGACGACGTCAACGCCGAGATCACTGCCTCCGTCGCGATCTATAGGGACGCCGGCTACCGCCGGCTGAGCAACGCGGGCGGCGTCTGGGGCCGCCAGGCAACCGCCGACCCGGTGTACTACGACGGCACCAGCTACACTAATACCGAGGGCTTCGGCGTACAATGGCCGTCGCTGGCCGAGCAGCCGAACGTCGTCTTCGATCTGGTATTCAGCCAGCCGCGCGCGCCCCGGCAGCCGGACGGCCAGATGCTGCTGGTGGCCGCACCGCGGCTGTACGACGGCGGCACGGGCATGGAAGGCGCCGAAGGGCTCGGCTTCTGGGTCGCGCAGCCGTACGTCGGCCTGGCGCTGGAAGACGCGCAGCGGCTCGGCGTCAGCTCGGGCGACCGCTGCGCCTCACGTCGAGCGCGGGCTCGCTCGAGCTCGACGCGCGCGTCGAGCGCAACGTCGCGGCCGGAACGCTGCTGGTGCCCGAGCTGGCGGCGCTGCCGCTCGGGCAGGTCAAGACCGGCGTGCTGACGCCGGTACGGGTCGAAAAGGTCGAGGGCTAGCCATGGAACTTGCCGTTCGCCTGATCACGCTGGTCATCATCGCGCTGGTTTTGTTCCTGGCGACGACCACGGCATTCGCCTATCTGACGCTGTTCGAGCGGCGGTTGCTGGCGCGGTTGCAGAACCGCGTCGGGCCGAACCGCGCCGGTCCAATGCGGCATCCTTCAGCCGCTGGCCGACGCGGTCAAGCTATTCTTCAAAGAAGATATCACGCCGACCGAGGCCGACAAGGTCATCTACACCATCGCCCCGGCACTGGCGATGATCCCGGCGATTATTCTGTTCGCCGTGGTGCCGTTCGGCGCGTTTCTCGACCTGCGAATTCCTGCTGGGTGAGCAGGCCAGCCGGTGCCGCTGCAGTTCGCCGATGTCAACGTCGGCGTGCTGTACCTGCTGTCGGTCACGTCGATCGGCGTGTACGGCATCACCATCGGCGGCTGGTCGTCGAACAACAAATACTCGATGCTGGGCGGCATCCGCTCGGCGGCGCAGCTGATCTCGTATGAGCTGGCGCTGGGCCTGTCGATCCTGGTCGCGATCATGCTGACCGATACGCCCGCCACCGCCGCCGACGGCGTGCTTTCGTGCGCCAACATGTGGGGCCGGCCGGCGGAAAGCTTCGGCGCGCTGAGCATGTGCCGCATCGTGGAAAGCCAGGCCGGCTGGTGGAATATCTTCAAGCCGACCGGCATTCATGGCGTTCTGTATTTTCTGGCTGGCGTCGACGGCCGAGGTTGTGCGCGCGCCGTTCGACCTGGTCGAAGCCGAGCAGGAGCTGGTCGGCGGCTACAACACCGAGTACTCGTCGATGAAGTTCGCACTGTTCTTCATGGCCGAGTACATCAAGCTGATCGCGGTCGTCGGCGATCGGCGTGACGCTGTTCCTGGGCGGCTGGCGCGGCCCCGGCGTCGAGACGCTGTACAACTCCGGCTGGCGCAATGTCGGCGCGCTGGTATCGCTCGGCTACTTCCTGCTCAAGCTGGTATTTTTCCTGTTCTTGAGCGTGTGGGTCCGCGCGACGATGCCGCGCATCAAGTACAACCAGCTGATGGACCTTGGCTGGAAGTGGCTGCTGCCGATCTCGCTGGCGCTGGTGGCTGTCACGGCGGTCGGCGCGGTGGCGACACAGAACACGCCGGTGGCGGTGTTGTTTGGCTCGTTGAGGTAACGGCACCCTCGCCTCCAACCCCTTTCCCACAAGGGGCGAGGTGTTCGGCGTGAGGGGTTGGGGGTGAGGGGTTAAGGAGTAACCATGTTCGACCTGATCAAAGGTCTGCGCACCACCGCCAAATATCTGTTTCAGAAGCCGGTCACGATCTCGTATCCCGAGGTCAAGCGGCCGGTGCGCGAGCGCTTCCGCGGCCGCACGAGCTCAAGCGCTACGAGAACGGCCTGGAGCGCTGCATCGGCTGCTCGCTGTGCGCGGCCGCCTGCCCGGCCGACGCGATCTATGTCGAGCCGGCCGAGAACGACCCGGCCAATCCGGTCGGGCTACGGCGAGCGCTACGCGGCGAAGTACGAGATCAATATGCTGCGCTGCATCTTCTGCGGCTACTGCGAGGATGCCTGCCCGACCAACGCGATCGTGCTCGAGCACGAGTACGAGCTGTCGTTCTACGATCGCAAGTCGGCGATCTATACCAAAGAAATGCTGCTGGTGCCGGCCGATAAGGGTTACGGGCGAGCCGCCGCCGATCCTGCAGCAACCTGAACCGGCCACCCAATCCGCCGGCACAGATCGATCTTGTAATCATGCGTGAATGCTGCGGCATGCGCAGTAGGCTCATGCCGGCCGTCGTGTAACGCGAGTCGCATGGAACTGTACTCTTTCATCATCACGGCCGCTCTGTCGCGATCGGCTGCCGCGGTCGCGATGTTGCTAAGCCACAACGCGGTCCACTCGCGCGCTGTTCCTGGTGCTGAATTTCTTCGCGGTCGCGGTGCTGTACCTGCTGCTGCAACGCGCCGTTTCTGGCGATGGTGCAGATCACGGTCTACGCCGGCGCGATCATGGTGCTGTTCTTGTTCGTGATCATGCTGCTGGGCGCAGAAAAGGGCCAGGAGGAGGTCGAACGGCCTGCCCTGGCAACGCCGGTTGCGCTGGTGCTCGGCCTGGTGCTGCTCGGCGAGGCGGTCTTCGTCATTTTCGGCGCCGGGCAGCCAGCGCTGACGCCGCAGTGCCGAGCGACGACCGGCAGCTTGGCGCGCCCCGAAGATTGGCGAGGCGCTGTTTACCACCTATCTGCTGCCGTTCGAGATCACGTCGGTCCTGCTGCTGGTCGCGCTGATCGGCGCGGTGGTGCTGACGATCAAGAGCCGCAACGGCAAGGAAGCGTGAACTGATGGTTCCGACGAATTACTATGTGCTGCTGAGCGCGGTCCTGTTCACGATCGGCGTGATCGGCGTGCTGACGCGCCGCAACGCGCTGATCGTGTTTATGTCGGTCGAGCTGATGCTGAACTCGGCCAACCTGGCGCTGGTGGCGTTTTCGCGCCAGTGGGGCCATGTCGACGGGCAGATCCTGACCTTCTTCGTGATCACCGTCGCCGCCGCCGAGGTCGCGGTCGGCCTGGCGCTGCTGGTCGGCATCTTCCGCACGAAGCACACGACCAATGTGGACGAAGTCAACACGATGCGTGGCTGAACAAGGTACCGCCTGTAGTGCGTAGGCAGTCGTCAGCTGCTGTTACGCCTAGTCCCTGTCGGATCGTCGAGAGGATACCGATGCTCGAGACACTGTTAGTCATGCTGATACTGCTGCCGCTGGTTGGGGTGTTGCTCAACACCCTGTTTATTCGCAGCGGGCGATCGTGGCCAGGCTATGTCGCCAGCGGCGTCATGGCGGCGCCTTCGCCGTGGCGCTGGTGATCGTTTGCCATGCTGCTGCGGCCTGCCGCACGAAGAGCACACCGAGGTCGACTTCATCGCTGTGGAGTGGATCACGCCGGGCCGCTGCAGGTGCCGTTCGGCTTTCTGTTCGACCCGCTCTCGGTGGTGATGGTGCTGCTGATCACCGGCGTCGGGAGCCTGATCCATATCTATCTCGATCGGCTACATGGCACACGATCCGCGGCCGGTGCGCTACTTCGTCTACCTCAACCTGTTCGTCACCGCGATGCTGATCCTGGTGCTGGCGAACAATTATCTGCTGCTGTTCCTGGGCTGGGAAGGCGTGGGCCTGTGCTCGTACCTGCTGATCGGCCACTACTTCGAGCGCCGCGAGGCGCGCGATTTGCCTCGACTGAAGGCGTTTGTGGTCAACCGCATCGGCGACTTCGGCCTGATGCTGGCGATCCTGGCGATCTTTCAGCACTTCGGCACGCTCGATCTTCAAGCAAGTGCTTCGACCGCGCGCTCGAGGTGCTGGTCGGGCAGGAGATCGCCTGGCTGCTCGGCGCCGATCGGCGCTGTCACGGCGATCGCGTTTCTGATGCTGGTCGGCGTGACCGGCAAGTCGGCGCAGATTCCGCTGTTCGTCTGGCTGCCCGACGCGATGGCCGGCCCGACGCCGGCCTCGGCGCTGATCCACGCCGCGACGATGGTCACGTCGGGCGTGTACCTGATCGTGCGCAATCCACGCGATCTTTGCTGCTTCGCCGGCGATGCAGAATCTGGTCGATGCGGCATCGGCGTGCTGACGGCGCTTCGTGGCGGCGTCGATCGCGATCGGCCAGTACGACATCAAGAGCGTGCTGGCCTACTCGACGGTCTCGCAGCTCGGCTTCATGGTCGCGGCCGTGGGCATGGGCGCGTACGTCGCCGGCGATGTTCCACCTGCTGACGCACGGCGTCTTCAAGGCGCTGCTGTTCCTGGCGGCCGGCTCGGTGATCCACGGCACGCACGAGACGCAGGATATGCGCAAGATGGGCGGCCTGCGCAAGGCGATGCCGACGACGTTCTGGACGTATATGGTCGGCACGCTGGCGCTGGCGGGCATCTTCCGCTCTGGCCGGCTTCTGGTCGAAGGATGAGATCATCGGTCGTGCCTGGGGCATCGCAGCTCGGGTCGCAGGCATCGATCCTGATCATCACGGCGGTGCTGACGGCCTTCTACATGGGCCGGCAGATCTTCCTGGTCTTCTGGGGCACGCAGCGCGACACCTAGCTACCACCCGCACGAGAGCGAGCCGATCATGACCGTGCCGCTGATGATCCTGGCGGTCGGCGCGCTGATCGCCGGCTTGATCAACCTGCCACCGCTGTCTGGCACTGTGCTTGGAGCACTTCCTGGAGCCGGTGTTCGAGGCGACCGGCAACGTGGTCACGCCGAGCCGTTCAATCCGTGTGCTGGCCGGCATGACGGTGCTGCTGGCGCTCGGCGCGCTTTACGTCGGCCTACCGGTGTATGCCAACCGCGCAGTGGCGCAAGACCTTCCGCGATCCGCTGGCGCCGTACTGGGCGTCTTCTTCGAGGGCTTCGAGACAGCCTGGTAGGCTCGACGACTTGTATGTACACGGTTGTCGTGCGCCCATTCAACGCGATCGCCCGCTTCCTGGCGCGCGTGGTCGACCCGCGTGGCATCGACGGGCTGGTCAACGGCGCGGCGCGGCTGGTCGGGCTTGGCGGCGCGGGCTCGGCAACCAGAAGCGGCTATGTGCGCTCGTACGCGCTGGTGTTCCTGGTCGGGCGTGATCGCGGTGCTCGGCTATTCGGCTTCGTGACGATGCGATAAGGATGACGACAAGGAGCTATCCTACTGTCATTGATACTCTGGCATTCCGTTGCTCTGCGCTGTCGCTGCTGCTGGCTGCCGACGGTCGGCGCGCGCTGCTGATGCTCGCGCCGTTCGGCTTGAGCGCCCGCGGTGTCTGGCGTTCGTCTCAGCTGCTGCTGGTCTTCCGTGGTCGTCGCTGGCGCTGATCCGCACGGGCTTGGGCCTCTTCGATCCGAGTATCGCCAGCTGCAGTTGCAGGAGCGCTTCGACTGGATCCCGTCGTTCGGCGTCGACTATTACCTGGGCATCGACGGCATCTCGCTGTGGCTGGTGCTGCTGACGACGTTCCTGACGCCGATCACGATCCTCTCGACCTTCGACTCGGTCCACACGCGCGTGCGCGCCTTCGAGGCCTTCATGCTGCTGCTCGAAACCGGCATGCTGGGCGTGTTCCTGGCCCAGGATCTGTTCCTGTTCTACATCTTCTGGGAGTTCACCCTGGTGCCGATGTATTTCCTGATCGGCATCTGGGGCGGCGGCAACGGCGGATCTACGCGGCGGTCAAGTTCTTCCTGTACACCTTCGCCGGCTCGGTCTTATGCTGCTGGCGATCATCGCGCTGTATGTGCTCTACGGCGCAGCCAACAGCTTCAGCTTGCCGGACATGGTCGCGGCGCTGCGCAGAACGGCGCGTTCGTGCTCGATCCCGATGCTGCAGCGCTGGACTGTTCGCTGGCCTTCTTCGCGGCCTTCGCGATCAAGGTGCCGCTGTGGCCGTTCCATACCTGGCTGCCCGACGCCCATACCGAGGCGCCGACGGCCGGCTCGGTGATCCTGGCCGGCGTGCTGCTGAAGCTGGGCGGCTACGGCTTGATCCGCTTCAATCTGCAGCTGTTCCCCGAGGCGTCGCGCTACTTCGCGCCGGCGATCGGCGTGCTGGCGGTGATCGGCATCATCTACGGCGCGCTGGATCGCCTATGCCCAGACCGACATCAAGAAGCTGGTCGCCTACTCGTCGGTCAGCCACCTGGGCTTTGTGGTGCTGGGCATCTTCGCGCTGCAATCCGCACGGCATCACGGCGCGATCCTGCAGATGGTCAACCACGGCCTCTCGACCGGCGCGCTGTTCTTGCTGGTCGGCATGATCTACGAGCGCCGCCACACCCGCGATATCGACGCTTTCGGCGGCCTGTGGAAGGTGATGCCGGTCTACGGCTTCCTGTCACTGGTGATCGTCATGTCGTCGATCGGGCCTGCCGGCGCTGAACGGCTTCGTCGGCGAGGCGACGATCATGTTCGGCACGTTCAGCTCGCAGGTGCTGGGCTGGGAGTTTGCCGCGATTTGCGGCCTGCTCGGCGTGATCCTGGCGGCGGTCTACCTGCTGTGGATGTTCCGCAAGGTGTCATGGGCGATGTCAACGACGCAGACCAGCAGGATGCGCGACATGACGCGCCTCGAGATCGGCGATGCTGGTGCCGCTGGTCGTGCTGATCGTTGCTGATCGGCCTGTACCCGACGCCCTTCTTCCGCGCGATGGAACGCCTCGGTCGAGGCCTTGGCGCCAGGTACAATTCTGACGTCAGAGTCGGTAGGCGTCGTAGGTACATCGTATGCACTGATTATTGTGAACTCCTGGACACATCAACGCTCTGCTGGTCCGCATCGCCCGCCCGCACTGCTCTACGGTGTGGGCGACCGTGCTGCTGCTGGTCGACCTGTTCATCGGCAACAAGCGCACGACGGCGTACCTGGCGCTGGCCGGCCTGGTGCTCGCGGCGCTGCTGGGCCTGATCGCTGTTCGGCGCACGCTCCGCGCGACGGCGTTTTCGGGCATGGCCGTGCTCGACAACACGGCGATCGTGATCGACTGGATCCTGGCGCTGGTCGCGGCGGTCACGATCCTGCTTCTCGATCGACTACAACCAGCGGCAGGGCATCGAGATGCGGCGAGTACTACACGGTGCTGCTGCTCACTACCGCCGGCATGATGCTGATGGCGCACGGCACCAACTGATCGTGCTGTTTGTCGCCCTCGAGTGGCTTTCGATCGGCCTGTATGTTCTGGCCGGCTTCGCCTATCCTCGCATCCGCTCGGAAGAAGCGGCGATGAAGTACCTGCTGTACGGCGCGTTCGCGGCCGGCTTCTTGATCTACGGCATCGCCCTGATCTACGGCGCGACCGGCACCACCGATCTGGCTGCGATCGGCCAGGCGCTCCAGACCAATGCCGCGCTGCAAACGTCGCCGGTGCTGCTGCTGGGCGCCGGCGCTGCTCTTGATCGGCTTCGGCTACAAGATTTCGATGGTGCCGTTCCATATGTGGACGCCGGATGTGTACGAGGGCTCGCCCACTCCGGTAGCCGGCTATCATGTCGGCGGCGACCAAGGCCGCCGGCTTCGCGGCGCTGATGCGCGTGGTTCAGCTGGCGCTGCCGCGAGCTGGGCGACGTGTGGCAGCCGGCGATCGCGGTACTGGCCGCGCTGACGATGGTGGTGGGCAACCTCGCGGCGGTGGCACAGACGCAACATCAAGCGTATGCTGGCCTATTCGTCGATCGCGCACGCCGGCTTTATCCTGTGCGCCTTGCCGGTGATCGACCAGCCCGGCGCGCTGCAGGGTTCTTGTACTATCTCCTGGTCTATGGCCTGACCAATCTTGGCGCGTTCGCGGTAGTGATCGCGCTCGAGCAGAACGCGGCGAGGAGCGCTTCGATATCGCCGAGCTGTCCGGCATGGCTGGCGCCAGCCGCTGCTGGGCGTCGGCATGGCCGTGTTCATGTTGTCGTTGGCCGGGGTGCCGCCGATGGCCGGCTTTTTCGCCAAGTGGCTGGTGTTCCAGGTGGCCTACAGCGGCGGCTACTGGTGGCTGGCGCTGATCGGCCTGCTGATCAGCATTGTATCGGCGTTCTACTACCTGCGCATCATCGTCAATATGTAGATGCGCGAAGGCGAGGATGAAGGGCGTAACTTCGCTACCTCGCCGCTGCTGGCGGGCGTTGCCGTCACGGCTGCGCTGCTGATCGTGCTGGGCGTGCTGGTCAGCCCGACACTGAGCATCGTCGGGCAGACTGTCGCCGCCGGAGGGTAATTCGGCCACAAACGCAGAGGCGCAAAGAACGCAAAGGATTAATGGAGATCAGGTACGGTTGCTCGAACGTGATCTCAAAGCAAGAATGTCGTCGATGCTTACATATCGACGACATTCTGTTATTCCTTTGCGCCTTTGCGTCGAAAAGATCAATCGTCGTAGCGACGCTCTTTGACCACCCGCTCGAGCTGGCGCTGGGCGTCGCGCTCGGCCGTGGCTTCGCGCTTATCGTAGAGCTTCTTACCGCGGGCAAGGCCAAGCCTGACCTTGGCCCGGCGGTTGTTGAAATGAATATCCAACGGAACCAGGGTCAGGCCTTTTTGCTCAAGGCGGCCCGCGATACGATTGATCTCGCGCCGGTGCAGCAACAGCTTGCGCGCGCGGGTCGGCTCGTGTTGAAACAAAGCGCCGGTCTGCTCGTTATGCGAGATATGGGTGTCGAACAGCCAGAGCTCGCCGTCTGCGACACGAGCATACGCTCCACGAAGGTTGACGCGGCCGGCGCGCACGGACTTGATCTCCGAGCCCGTAAGAGCGATTCCGGCCTCGTATTCTTCTTCGATAAAGTAATCGTGGAACGCCTTGCGATTGACGGCAATCGGGTGCTGCGGCGCAACGTTTTTGGCCATCCTGGTCCTGCTCTGTTCAAAAGCTAAGGCAGGTAGGATACCACATTGCCGTCGAAGGTCGCAGGTCACAGGTCAAAAGTTCGAGACCTTCGACCTGTGACCTTCGACCTGTGACCTTCGACCTCATTTCTTGTTCGGCAAAAACTTCGTCATCTTGGTGCCGCATACCTCGCAGGTTCCCTTGGCGGCCCGGCGTCCGTTGTCCATTTTCGTCTCTTCCGCGCCCTTCATTTTGCGCTGGGCCTTGCATTTAACACAGTAGCCGACGACGTCATCCACAGCGAACCTCCTTAATCAAACACATACCATCGTATGTAGCACCAAACTTCGTGCCAGCGACCTGTTAAGGACCGGCGAACGAATGTTAAAAATCCTTAATAGCAGGGGTTGACTTTGCTAAATCGGCTCGTTATGATATATGGACTCGCGAAACGATATGCAGTGTTTGCATGTATGCAAGAGGGTCCCGAGGGGCATACCCGGACCCTCTTTGTATGTAGAGCCATCCCACCCGACAGGCCCTGATGAGGCCTACCCGTTTGTGGAGGACGGTCCGCATGTTGGACAAGCTGCTTGAGCTGGGACGCGATCGCGGCTTCGTCACGAATGACGAAATTCTGGCAGTATTGCCGGGTCCCGACCGCAACGCCCACGAAGTCGACCAGCTCTACGCCGCGCTTGGCGCTGAAGGAATCATCGTAGTCGACCATCGATCCGTTACCCCACCCGCCGTTCAATCGTTCAGGTCCACAGAGTGTTCCAGTCCCGGCGTCGACGTTTCCGACGACGACGCGCCCCAGCAGGCCGAAGCCGCCGAAAGCAGCATCGACGATCCGATCCGCATGTATTTGCAGGAGATCGGTCAGGTTAAGCTGCTGACCGGCCCGCAAGAGGTCGAGCTGGCCAAGGCGATGGAAGCCGGAAATCTTGCGTGCCAGCGCCTGCGCCTGGAAACGTTGGATCCGGGAGAGCGCCGGCAGTGCCAGCGCCTGATCGACGCCGGAAACGACGCGCGGCGCCACCTGATCCAGGCAAATCTTCGGCTGGTGGTGTCGATCGCCAAGAAGTACACCTCCTACGGCCTGACGATGATGGATCTGATCCAGGAGGGCAATATCGGCCTGATGCGCGCGGTCGAAAAGTTCGACTACACCAAGGGCCACAAGTTCTCCACCTATGCCACCTGGTGGATCCGTCAGGCAATCACGCGCGCTATTGCGGACCAGAGCCGCACCATTCGCCTGCCCGTGCATATGGGTGAGGCGATTTCTCAGGTCAAGCGCGCCTCGCACAAGCTGCAGCAGGCCATGCAGCGCGACCCGACGCCCGAAGAGATCGCCGTCGCGATGGGCATCAGCGCGGGCAAAGTTCGCCGCACGCTGGAAGCGTCGATGCAGCCGCTATCGCTTGAGATGCCGGTGGGGCAGGAGGGCGAGGGCCGCATGGGCGATTTCATCGAGGACGAGCGCCTGGCCACGCCGGCCGAGGCCGCCGCCGCAGACCATGCTGCGCGAGCAGATCGAAGAAGTGCTGGACAAGCTGCCCGAGCGCGAGCGCAAGATTATCCAGCTGCGCTACGGCCTCAAGGATGGCAAATATCGCACGCTTGAAGAAGTCGGCGTCGAGTTCGGCATTACGCGCGAGCGGATCCGCCAGATCGAGGCGGTAGCCTTGCGTAAGCTGCGCCATCCCCATCTCGGCAAGAAGCTGCGCGGGTATCTGGAATAGGGCGATGGGGTGAATCCCGCGACCGCCCGACCCGACCCGACCCGACGCTAAAGCGTCGGGCTGAAGAAACAAAGCCAGCTGAAGCTGGCTGGGCAATCATCCCAGCCGGCTTCAGCTGGCTTTGTTTCTTCAGCCCCAGGATTTATCCTGGGGACGCGGGGACGCGGGGACGCGGGGCCGGCGTGTCCGTGGGATGAACCCTCGGGTTGCCATTAACATACTTCACAAATATTGAACCATTTTGATATGCCGGTGGTGATCGATCATGCAGGGCGCACAGCGTAGCCGTGGGCCGTCACGCTTGTCTTATGGATTGTGTTCACGTATAATTCGCCGCATTATCGCCGTAATGCATCACAAAGGCCCGGATATAAGGAGGCAGCAGGTTCAAGTACAATCCAACCGGCGCAGGCCGGTACGCCCGCTCGTAAAATGATCGATTTGCCTGAGTAAGGAGATTGTAAAGGATGTATCGTTCTTCGCGACGAGCATCGACGTTAGCCTGGACTATGCTCCTGGCGCTGTTGATCCCGATTCTGGTCGCCTGCGGCGGCACCACGCCCGCCGTCACCTCCGATGCACCGGCAGCTTCCGCCGATACCGGGGCGTCCGCGCCCGCCGAGTCCGAAGCAGCCGCGAGCCCCGAAGCAGAAGAATCTGCCGCAGCCTCCGAGGCGGCCTCGGAGCCGGCCGAAGAGTCCGCCGCGGCATCAGCTGAAGCATCTGAGGATGCCGGAGCGCCGACCGGCGAGGCCGCCGAGTCGCCGATCAACGACAAAGTGATCGTGGTCGGTATCAACCAGGAAATCGACACCTTCTTCGGCCTCGAGTTCGAACGCTTTGGCGACGACCGAAGTGCTGTCGCCGACCGGCCTGTGTATCACAACGCTGGACTACGGCTACCAGCCGACGTACTGCTTCGACGATTTCCCGACCTTTGATAATGGCGGCGCCGTGACGGAAACGATCACGGTCGATCCGGCTTCGATCAGCCCCGAGACCCCGATCGAGGTCGACGGCCAACTGGTTACCGATACCGCGATTGCTGAAGAGGCCGGCATCGAGATCCCCGCCGAGCTTGATCAGCTGACGCTGACGTGGAACCTGGCCCAGGATCTGTACTGGGACGACGGCACCCCGGTAACGTCGGCCGACGTGCTCGAGAATTATCGTGTGCAGAAGGACCCCGAGACGCTGCTGGTATCCCGCCAGCTGGTCGACCGCACGCTCAACCTGGAAGCCCCCGACGACTTCACGGTGGTCCAGACGATGGCACCGGGCTACCTGGACTTCTCGTACTTCACCGATCCCTGGATGGGCTTCCTGCCTTCACATCTGTATGCTGATAAGCCGGTCTCCGAGATCCGCGACGCCGAGAGCGCGCGGCCGTCGTCGTTCGGGCCGTTCATGTTCCAGGAATATGAGCCCGGCGTGCAGGCGACGTTCGTGTCCAACCCGTACTTCCCGACCCAGCCCAAGGTCGGCACGCTGATCTTCAAGTTCATCGCCGACAGCAACCAGGTGCTGGCGCAGCTGGAAACCGGTGAGATCGACCTGCCGACGTCGTCGAGCCTGACGCTCGACTTCGTGCCGCAGCTGGACGAGCTGGAAGCGGCCGGGACGATCACCACGAATTACATTGCCGGTACGTTCTGGGAGCATCTGGATTTCGGTATCCAGCGCGGCGACGACCAGCCCTCGTTCTTTGACGACGTGCGTATCCGCCAGGCGGTGGCCTACGGCATCAACCGCGGCCAGATCGTCGACGACGTGCAGTATGGCCGCACCGCGGTGATGAACACGATCGTGCCCGACGATCATCCGGCCTATCCGAGCGGCCTGGACGAATATGCCTACGATCCGGACCGCGCGAACGAGCTGCTGGACGAGGCCGGTGTCACCGACACCGACGGCGACGGCATCCGCGAAAAGGACGGCCGCCCGCTGGCGATGACACTGTACACCACCTCCAACAACGCGGTGCGCCAGGCGGTGGCCGAGATCATTCAGCAGAACCTTGGCGAGCTCGGCTTCGATATCTCGCTCGAGTTCGTGCCGGGCCCCGACAAGCTGTTCAAGCAGGGTCCCGACGGCATCCTGAGCCCGCGTCTGTTCGACCTGGCGATGTACGCGTACCTGTCGGGCGTGCAGCCGGGCGTGGACCTGTACTACTGCGACCAGCTGCCCACTCCGGAGAACAGCTTCTCGGGCCAGAACAACCCCGGCTACTGCAACCCGGATTACGACACTGCCGGCCGCGTGGCGCAGGCCGAGCTGGACATCGAGAATTGGCCCGAGGTGTACGCAGGAGCCGCTGACGATCATCAACCGCGACCTGCCGACCTTCCCGCTGTACCAGCGCCTCAAGATCGGCGCGTACAAGGAGGGCGTCACGGGCGCGGCGCCGAACGCGACGATGAACCAGGACACCTACAACACCGAGGAATGGGATATCGTTACCGAGTAATGCTTGACGCATTGCCCGGGATCCCGGGATCCCCAGGCACCCCCGGATAAATCCGGGGCTGAAGAAACAAAGCCAGCTGAAGCCGGCTGGGCAACCTCCCAGCCGGCTTCAGCCGGCTTTGTTTCTTCAGCCCCGGCACTGATGCCGGGGTTCGAGGGCATTGATGCCGGGGTTCGAGACGCTTGAGCGCCGGGTCGGATTGGGTCGGGACGGGACGGGAACAAAATGGGCCGCATATTGATCCATTTACATTAAGGCCCGGTTTTTGCTACAATTTTGAACGTTCCAGCGTTGGTGATGGTATCTCTTGCAGGGAGTCTTGCGACCCCCGCGTGTCCGCCTATCGGGAAAGGTGAGCCGATGACGACTTTTCTGGTTCGTCGCTTTTTTCAGATGGGGTTGGTGCTGATCATCTCGACGATCGTCGTGTACATCATCATCAGCTTCGTGCCGGGTGGTCCGCTGGAGGACCTGATGCAGACCACCGACCGGCGCCGACGGCCGACGGCCCAGGATATCGCGCGCATCGAAAAGGCGCTTGGCCTCGATAAGCCGCTGGCCCTGCGCTATATCACCTGGGTCGCCGGCGACGACTGGCTGGGCGCGGTCGGCTTTCCGCAGTACGTAGGCGAGAAAAAGGGCATCATCCGCGGCGACTGGGGCACCTCGTGGTTTGTCTACCGCAATCAGCCGGTGCTGAAGGTGATGGGCCAGCGACTGGCGGCGACGCTGACGCTGCAGATCACCGCCCTGGTCGTAGCGCTGGCGTTTGCGATCCCGATCGGAATCTATTCGGCGGTCAGACAATACAGCAAGCTCGATTATTTTTTCACCACGTTCAGTTTTATCGGCATCTCGCTGCCGTCGTTCTGGTTCGCCCTGATGATGATCGCGGCGGCCCTCGCACTCAGGCGCAGCGGCCTGTTTGCTTTCCCGACCGGCGATATCGCTGCGCTGCGCGACTACACGCTGCCGCTGGTCGGGCGCATCGATGCCGGCTCATTCGCCGACCGGGCGCTGCATCTGGTGATGCCGGTGACGGTGCTGGCGCTGCTCAGCATGGCCGGCTTCAGCCGATTTTTGCGCGCGTCGATGCTGGAGGTGCTCAGGCAGGATTATGTGCGTACCGCGCGCGCCAAGGGCTTGCGCGAGCGGATCGTGATCCTCAAGCACGCCATGCGCAATGCGCTGATCCCGCTGATCACGATCCTGGTGTACTCGATCCCCGCTATATTCAACGGCTCGCTGATTCTCGAGTCGAATATTTAACTACAAAGGCCTGGGCTACCTGTATATCCAGGCGCTCACCCTGCGCGACTGGCCGATCGTCACGGCATTTTTGTTGATCAATGCGATCCTGATCGTGATCGCCAACCTGCTGGCCGATATTATGTACACGGTGGCCGACCCGCGCATCAGACTTGATTAGAGGTATCATATGGCCGTTGCAACGCCGTCCTTTGAAGGCTCCGAAATCCTCGATCAAAAGTTGGAAAGCCCGTATCAGCAGGTCGTCCGGCGCTATATGCGTCATCGGCTGGCGGTTGTTGCGACGATCGTGCTGGGGCTGATTATTCTGGCGTCGATCGCCGCGCCGCTGCTTACGTCATACGATCCCAACTATAACGTACCGCCCGACAAGAACCTGCCGCCCTCGTCCGTGCACTGGATGGGCACCGACTACATCGGGCGCGATGTGTACACGCGTATCCTGTACGCCGGGCGCATTTCGTTGGGTATCGCGTTCTCGGTGGTGTTTTTATCCGAAACGCTGGGCGTGGTGCTGGGCGTGATCAGCGGCTTCTTCGGCGGCTGGGTCGACGCGCTGATCATGCGCACCGTCGACTTTATGAACACGCTGCCGCTGTTGCCGATCCTGCTGGTGCTGATCGTGATTTTCGAGCCCAGCATACCGATCCTGATCACGGTACTGGTTATTTTCGGTTGGACCAGCTCGGCGCGGCTGATACGCGGCCAGATTTTGACGATCCGCGAGCGCGAGTATGTTGAAGCCTCGCGTGCGTTGGCCGCCTCCAAATCAAGGATCATGTTTCGCCACATGGTGCCCAACGCCCTGGCGCCGATCATCGTTAATGTCACGCTCAACTTATCGGGAGTTATCATTGCCGAGGCGGCGCTGAGCTTCCTGGGCTTCGGCGTGCAGCCGCCTGATGCTTCGTGGGGCAATATGCTGAACCAGGTGGACCTCAACGTGCTCGATAAGTATGCCTGGCAGGCGTTCTTTCCCGGCATGGCGATTTTCTTGACGTCGCTGTGCTTCAATTTCATGGGCGACGGCCTGCGCGATGCACTCGACCCGCGCATGAAGATGTGACGTCAAACGATGAATGATGAGCATTGAACGATGAAGGTCCGGCAACTCATCGTTCATCGTTCATTATTCATCGTTTGTTATGCTATACTGTGGCATTCCAAGTGCTAAACATAAGTGTCCGACGCTAGTAATCGAGAAACGACGAGGCACCTGCGTTGACAGCCAAAGCAACTACCTCGGCGGCAACGGCGCCCGGCAACGGCAAACACGAATACCTGCTGCGTGTCAAAGGGCTGCAAACCTTTTTCTATACCGAAGAGGGTCTGGTCAAAGCCGTCGACGGCGTCGACTTCGACGTCAAGGCAGGCGAAGTGCTCGGCATCGTGGGTGAATCCGGCTGCGGCAAATCGGTAACGTCGCTGTCGATCATGCGCCTGATTCAGACGCCACCGGGGGAGATCGCCGGTGGCCAGATTATTTTCAGCGGTGAAGATATTCTGGAGCTGCCGGAAGAAGAGATGCGCAATATCCGCGGCAACCGGATCTCGATGATTTTCCAGCAGCCGACCACGGCGCTCAACCCGGTGTTTACGGTCGGCGACCAGATCAAGGAAGCGCTCAAGCTGCACGAAGGCCTGTCGGATGCCGAGGCCGAAAAGCGCTGCGAGCAGCTGTTGGTGCTGGTCGGCATCGCCGAGCCGCGCCGGCGTATGGCGACGTATCCGCACCAGCTGTCGGGCGGGATGTGCCAGCGTGTGATGATCGCGATGGGCCTGGCCTGCAACCCCGAGCTGTTGATCGCCGACGAGCCGACCACGGCGCTGGACGTGACGATCCAGGCGCAGATCCTGGATCTGATGCGCGACCTGCGCGAAAAGATCAATACCGCGATCATCATGATCACCCACGACCTCGGCGTCGTCGCCGAGATGGTCGACAACGTACTGGTCATGTACGCCGGCAAAGTGGTCGAGTATGCTCCGGTGAAGGAGCTGTTCGAGGCGCCCAAGCATCCGTATACCCAGGGCCTGCTGGCGTCGATACCGGTGCTCGGCACGGTCAAGGAAAAGCTCGAAACGATCAGCGGCACGGTGCCCAGCCTGCTGAACCTGCCGCCCGGCTGTCGCTTCGCCGGTCGCTGCCCCTACCGGATGGAGCGCTGCGATCAAGAAGAGCCGCCGCTGATTAAGCTCGAAGGCAACCGGCTTGTCCGCTGCTGGCTGTACTAGTAAGCTGATGAGGAAGTAGATGTCGCAAGTCTACCCAACAAGCACACCCGCGGTTAACCAGGTCGCCCCGCAGCCTGACCTGGAAGACTTGCTTGTTGTCCGGGATCTGAAGAAGTATTTCGCGGTCAAAGGTGGCCTGATGCGGCGGACGGTCGCCGAGGTGAAAGCTGTCGACGGGGTGAGCTTCACGATCCGGCGCGGCGAAACGCTTGGCCTGGTGGGCGAATCGGGCTGCGGCAAAAGCACCACCGGCCGGACGGTGCTGCGGCTGCTGCCGGCCAGCGGCGGCGAAGTGCTCTTCGACGGTAAAGATGTGCTGAAAGCAGGCGGGCGCGATCTGAAAAGCCTGCGCCGTGATATGCAGATCGTGTTTCAGGATCCGTATGCCTCGCTCGATCCGCGCATCACCGTCGGCGAGAGTATCGTCGAAGGCCTGAAGATTCACCGCATCGGCAACGGCAAAGAGCAGAACCGCCGGGTGAACGATGTGCTGCGGCGCGTCGGCCTGCGTCCGGAGCTCGCGCGGCGGTTTCCGCACGAGTTCTCGGGCGGCCAGCGCCAGCGTATCGGTATCGCACGCGCCCTGATCATGGAGCCCAAGCTGATCATCTGCGACGAGCCCGTTTCGGCGCTTGACGTGTCGATCCAGTCGCAGGTGCTCAATCTGCTGAACGAGCTGCAGGACGAGCTTGGCCTGACGTATCTGTTTATTGCCCACAACCTCAGCGTGGTCGAGCATATCTCGGACCGCGTCGGCGTGATGTATCTGGGCAAGATGGTCGAGCTCACCTCCCGCGACGAGCTGTTCCGCAACCCGATGCACCCCTACACCAAGGCGCTGATGTCGGCGATCCCGGTGCCGGATCCGACGGTGCGCCGCGAGCGGATTATTCTGCAGGGCGATGTGCCGAGCCCGCTCAACCCGCCGTCCGGCTGCCGGTTTCACCCGCGTTGCTGGATGGCCAAAGAGATCTGCAAGGAAGTCGACCCGGTGTTCGAGGAAAAGGTCGGCAACCACTGGGTGGCTTGCCATTTCGCCGGGGAGTTTCAGTGAGGGGATAGGACCCCTAACCCCTAATTCCTATGTTTCCACGTTCCTTACTCCGCTGGCTGCCCGCGATCCTGTGGATGGCAGTGATCTTTTATCTTTCGAGCAGGCCGGACCTGCCGCGGCCACGGAGCGACACCGCGAACTTCGTGCTGCGCAAGAGCGCGCACTTTGCTACGTATTTGTTGCTGGCGTTGTTGTATCTGCGTGGATTGGGAGGCGTCGATCGGCGGCGGCGATTGATCGCTCTGCTTTTGGCGGCACTGTTTGCCGCAAGCGACGAATATCACCAGTCGTGGACGCCGGGACGCGAAGCACGTGTCAGGGACGTTTTAATCGACATAGCGGGCGCGATCACGGGGCTGCTCATCGCGCCGGTAATCTGGGCTGTTACTGCAAGAACAGCTCGAAATTCTGCCGGCGATCGCGGCCAAGCAGATGTCGAAACGCCCGCTTGAGGCCGTCAACAGCCTCGTCGCCGAGCCAGAAACTCACCAGCGCGCCAACGACCAGACCCGCCGCACTGCCCACGGCGGCACCGACAGCGAACAATACGAAGCGATCCCGTTCGGTGGTGGCACTCATTGTACTTTGGCCCTTATTGAACGACGACGACCGGTTGTGCCTGCCGCCAGAGCCGCTCGAGGCGATAAAACTCGCGCTGCTCGGGCGAGAAAACGTGTACGATGGTGTCGCTGAAATCTAGGATTACCCAGCCGGTCTCGGGCGACCCCTCGATCCTCGGTTGCTGCGCGCCGGACTTGACTAGCTCCTCATCGAGCGCGTTGACGACGGCACGTAGCTGCCGATCGCTCTCGGCCGTACATACCACGAAGTAGTCCGCGATAGTCGTCAAACCGCGCAGGTCCAGCATTACGATATCGCTGGCCTGTTTGTCTTCGGCGACGGCTACAGCGCGGCGGGCCAGGGTTGCCGGTTCGATATGTCCCACTCCTTTGATATACGCATCTATTCTACCACGGTGCCATAGAACGGTGAACTGTAATGTTGTTGTAATGTTAAGCGATCAACGCCATGTCGCGGCCGATATGCTCAAACACGTTTAGTGCCTCGGCCAGGTCGTCGCGGGTGTGCGCCGCCGTCACGATGGTGCGAACGCGTCCCCGGTCGCGGGCGACAGTCGGAAACGCGATGCCCTGGGCGAACACACCGGCGTTAAACAGCCGGTCGGAGAACTGCATCGCCCTGGCGCCGTCGCCCACGATCACCGGTGTGATGGGTGTTTCCGAGATGCCGGTGTCGAAGCCCAACTCGCTCAGGCCGGCCTTAAAAAAGCGCGCATTGTCCCACATACGGTCGATCAACTGCTGGCCCTGCTCGGAGTCGAGTAGCTCGATCGCCGCGATGCAGGTTGCCGTCACCGACGGCGGCAGCGAGGTGGAAAACAGGAACGGCCGCGCCCGATGCTCCAACAGCTCGCGCAGCGGTTGTGAGCAAGCAACATAGCCACCCACGGCGCCGATCGCTTTAGATAGCGTTCCGATGCTGATATCCCAGTCGCGCTCGAGACCGAAATGATGCACCGTGCCGCTGCCGTGCGGCCCGAGCACGCCCGAGGCGTGGGCGTCGTCAACCATTGTGACGGCGTCGAAGTGTTTGGCCAGCTCGGCGATGCGCGGCAGCGGTGCGACATCGCCGTCCATGCTGAAGACGCCGTCGGTAACGATCAGCGTCGTGCGAAACTGGCCGCGCGTTTCCTCGAGCACCCGTTCGAGATCGGCGGTATCGTTGTGTTTGTAGATCCGGCGCGCTGCCTTGGTAAGCCGGACGCCGTCGATGATCGAGGCGTGATTCAGCTCATCCGAGATCACCAGGTCGCCGTCGTTCAGGATCGGGCCGAGCACTGCCTGGTTGGCTGTGAAGCCGCTGCCCAGCACCAGCGTAGCTTCGGTGTGCTTGAACGCCGCCAGCTTGCGCTCGAGCTCCTCGTGGATCTCCAGCGTGCCGATGATCGTGCGCACCGCACCCGAGCCGACGCCAAAGCGCTCGATGGCGTTGATGGCTGCCTGTTTGAGCAGCGGGTGGGTAGCCAGGCCCAGGTAGTTGTTCGACGATAGGTTGATCACCAGGCGGCCGTCGATCACCGCGCGCGCGCCTTGCTCGCCGCTCAGAATGCGTAGCCTGCGATACAGGCCCTGTTCGCTGCAGGGTGTTGAGCTGCTCCTGGAGCCAGGTGATTGAATTCTTGGGACATCGGTCTGCCTCATGAATCACTCACGGAATCCGGGATACAACGCCACTTTCGCTGCCTCACCCGCCGAGCATCAGCTCAAACGCCTGCTCGAATTCGCTCCAGCGGCAGGCGATGGGTGATGATCGGGCTGATGTCGACCTTGCCGCCGGCCAGCAGCGCGCGGGTCTGATACCAGGTCTCGTACATTTTGCGCCCCGACACGCCGTAGACCGTCGCGCCCTTGAACACGATGTAATTTGCCAGGTCGAAGTTGTCGATCGGCCGTCCCGGCAGCCCCAGCAGCGCGGCGTAGCCACCATAGCCGAGGGCACCGAAGCCTGTTTGATCGCCTGGGCGTTGCCCGACATCTCCAGCAGCACGTCGACGCCCTCGCCATCGGTAGCCTGCATGATCGTCGGCGACGACGTCTTCGCGCGCGTCGAGCGGATCGCGTGGCGCCCATTGCGCGTGCCATCTCCAGGCGGCCAGGGTTGACATCGGTGGCGAAGATACGCGCGGCGCCCGCGGCCCTGGCGATACCGACCGCAAACAGGCCGATCGGGCCGCAGCCGGTGACCAGCACGCGTCTGGTGGCCAGGTCGGTGCGCAGCGCGGTATGTACGGCGTTGCCGAACGGCTCCTGTGCGGCCGCGATGGCCGGATCCAGCTCGGCGTCGTTGATCCAGGCGTTCGCCTCGGGATAGCGACACGTATTCTGCGAAGCAGCCCGGCCGATCCACGCCGATGATCTGAACATTGCGGCAGATATGGATATTGCCCGGTGCGGCAAGGGTAGCAATGGCCGCAGACGATATGCGTCTCGGCTGAGACATAGTCGCCGATCGTGTACGCGATCTAACCTCCTCACCGACGGCGACCACATCACCGCAAAACTCGTGGCCGAATACCATCGGCGGCCGGATGCGGCTCTGGGCCCAGGGGTCCCACTTGAAGATATGCAGATCGGTGCCGCAGATGGTGGTTGCGCGTACCTTGACCAGAATATCGCGCGGCCCGATCGCCGGCGTCGGCACGGTCTGAAGCTCGGCTCCAGCCGCGGCGCGCGCCTTGACGACGGCACGCATGGTCTCCTGGATCAATCTCGCCTCCTCATCAGCCGCCGAGCTCGGACATACCCCTTAGCGTCGGCACGACACCCTCCGGCAGGCCGTGGCCCCATGGCTTGAGCCAGACTGCCTGGCGCACGAGCGCGTCGAGCTCGGCGTCGTCGGCGCCGCCGCGTAGCGCCCCGCGCAGGTCAAGCTCGTTGTCGCGTAGCAGGCATAAATGCAGCTTGCCGTCGGCGGTGAGGCGCATGCGATTGCAGGTCGAGCAAAACGGCTCGCTTACCGAGGAGATAAAACCGATCGTTCCCTGACCGCCCGCCACGCGATACGTGCGCGCCGGGTCGCTGCCGGCCCAACCGACGAATTCGAGCGGTCCCCACACGGCTTCGAGGCGCGCGACAAGCTCGGACGACGGCACAACACTCTCTTTGGCGAGATCGCCGACGCCGGCCAGGGGCATCATCTCGATAAAGCGCACCTGCCACGGCCGCTCGACCGCCAGGCGCGCCAGATCGACCACCTCATCGTCGTTGAGTCCGCGCACCACGACGGCATTGAGCTTGAGCGGCCCGAGCCCGGCGCGCTCTGCCGCCAGAATGCCGGCCCATACTCGCTCGAGGTCGCCGCCACGCGTGATCGACCGGAATTTTTCAGTGTCGAGCGAGTCGATCGAGATATTAACCCGCGCAAGCCCGGCCGCTTTGAGCTCGCCGGCCATCTCAGCCAGCCGTAGCGCATTAGTAGTCATCGACACTTCGCGGATGCCGGGCGTGGATGCGATGCCGCGCACCAGCTCCACCAGGTTGCGTCGCAGCGTCGGCTCGCCGCCGGTAAGCCTGATTTTTTCGAAGCCCACCGCCGCGCAGGAGCGTATTACCCGCAGCAGCTCGTCGTCGGTCAGCAGCTCGTCGCGCGGCGCGAAATGCGCGCCGTGCTCGGGCATGCAGTAGACACAGCGAAAATTGCAGCGGTCGGTCAGTGAAACGCGCAGGTAGTTGATGCGCCGGCGAAACGAATCCAGCGCCGGGCCGCGCCGGTGGTGAAACTCGACCGGCGCAGGCTCATATGTTGGAGGCGCGTCGCTTGCCTGTTTTTCAACCAATGAGATTATCATAATGCAATCGTTACGCAAACGCCGCGACGCTCACCCGACCGGCCAGATTGCGCGCCACGCCCCGAAACGCCTCGGCATACGCTTCCGGCTGCTCGCTGGTTACCGCGGGCTTGCCGCTATCGCCGCCTGCGCGTATGGCAAGGCTGAGCGGGATCTCGCCCAGGAACGGCACTTCGAATTGCGTGCTCGCTGCCCGCGCACCGCCATGTGAAAAGATCTCCGAGCGCGTACCGCAATTGGGGCAGCAGAAATAGCTCATGTTCTCGATCAAGCCGAGGATCGGCACATCCAGCTTGCGAAACATCTCGATCCCACGCGTAACATCCGCCATGGCGACGTCCTGCGGCGTCGTCACGATCACCGCCCCCGATAGCGGGATCGCCTGGGCCAGCGTCAGCTGGATGTCGCCGGTGCCGGGCGGCAGATCAACCACCAGGTAGTCGAGCTCGCCCCAATCGACCTGGTACAAAAACTGTCGCAGCATCGACGAAACGATCGGGCCGCGGAAGATCAGCGGCTGCGCGTCGGGCACCATAAATCCGACCGAGATCGCTGTGATGCCGTGGCTCTCCAGCGGAACCATCTTCGAGTCGCCGGTTACCTGCGGCTGTCGCCCCTTGAGGTCAAGCATGATCGGCGCCGAGGGCCCGTAGATGTCGGCATCCAGCAATCCGACCCGCGCGCCTTCTTGCGCCAGGGCAACGGCCAGGTTCACGGCAACGGTGCTTTTGCCGACGCCGCCCTTGCCGGACGCGACAGCGATCACGTGCGCGACACCCGGCACTGTTTGCTTGTCGAACATGCCAGGCAGCTGCTTGACGTTCGAAGTGAACTCGACGCTCACATCATGTACGCCGTCGACCTGCCGCAGCGCGGCTACCACCTCGCCTTCGATCTGGTCCTTCAGCGGGCAGGCCGGTGTCGTCAGCTCAACCGTGAGGCTGACGCGCCCGTCTTGCTGCCTGAGGTTCTTAATCATGCCGCGATCGACCAGATTACCGCCGAGCTCGGGCTCCTGCACCGTGCGCAGTGCCGCCATCAGTGTGCTCTCGTCGACGCCGCGCCGACCGAATATATTCATTGAGCTTGCGCTCCCTCGTGTTTATATACTCATAGTATAACAGGTGGCATGTTTAGTCGTAAGGCAAAAGGTTGTGGAGGTGGCACTGGTGACGGGGTGATGGGGTGACGATCGGCCGTTCGGTGTGAATAACAGCCCCGTAGGGACACGCCGGAGGCACGGTAGCGGAGATTCCTCGCGTGCCTGGACAGCGGAACGAAGTTGCGGTCCGGCCGGGGCACGCTCGGAATGACTTTTCGTCGGTTAGGTTCGCATCTCCGGCGCGTTTACGCATGTCGTAGCAGCGGCTCCAACGTGTCCGTCGAGACATTCGGCGGCACCAATCCTCGTCACCCCGTCACCCTGTCCGACGATCAGCCTGTGCTTATCCGACAACCGGCCACGGAGAGCACTCAGGACACTGCTCCTTCACAGACCGTCACCCCGTCACCCCGTCACCCTGTCCAGGGCCGCTTCAAAATACTGCGGTACCACGGAGCATAACCTACTCCAGCTCAATGTCAGCTCTCACTGTGCCCCCACGATCGTGGCGTGCGATGATCCTGACGGTGCCTCCGTTGGGCGCGTGTACCGTCCAATCGACCTTGAGGCGGTCGTCGGATTGGTCGACCGCGGCCCAGCCGCTGGGTGACGGCCCTTTGTAAGCCCGTCCTTCGAGGTGCCCGGCTTCTTCGCGCTTGCGGCCGCTTTCCAGTGTCGTGCCTTCGGGGAGCTCAATCTCGCACACTACCGGCCGCGACATTTTGGCTTCGAGCGCCTTTTTGGTGACATAGCTCGGCAGCCAGCCGGTGTTTTGCACCACCATCCGTACGCGATACGCGCCCTGGCCTACCGGCTTGGCGCTGGCCTCGACCAGCTCAAGCCTTGGCGAAATCAACAGATGCCAGGTCAGCCAGCGCGAAAACGGCGCGATCTCGTTTTCCAGATAGTCGAGCGGTGGATTGCGCCAGGCGTACAGGGTGTTCCAGCCGCCCAGCTCGACTGTGCCGAGCTCGGGATGCTCGAAGGGATGCCAGTCGATGTAGCCCTGGCCGCCCAGTTTCTCGTCGCTCCAGCGCAGCAATTTGAGGTCGTCCTCAGGTGGATGGTCGCGATACCAGTCGATGTATTTGTACTCGGCGATACCGGCCTGACGCTGCGGACTCCAGATCTCGACGGTCCAGGCAAACAGGCCCATGTGCTCGTACAGCCACTCGTCGAACGCCCCGGTGATCACTTCCTTGGGATGGTAGCGGAAGTCGTGATAAACCGAGATATTGGGATAGCCGGTCATCTCGGTGCCCTGTTGTCCGATCTTCTGATAGGTCCACAGATCTTCGGCCGGAAACGTGTCGTCGGGCTGCGTGTCGTGCGGGCGCAGCAGCACACCGCTGAAGGTGTGGAACGCGATGCCGCCGGTGAGGTTGGGATGACTGGAAATAAACTGCACGATCGCGCGCACCTCGGGCTCGGAGGTGGGATACGGCCCTGCACCGCGCTGCTCGCCCTCCTGGCGCCAGCCCATCGGAAAGTTGCGGTTGAGGTCGAGGCCCTCCTTAATCGTTTGCATGCGCACCAGGACGCCGTCGTAGTTCTCGATGCGGCCCTCCGGCAGCACGCGGTAGTACTGCCCGCCTGTCTCGGTGGGGTCGCGGCGCGTGAGCAGGCGCGGATCCGCATCCGAGACTTTCCAGTTCCCGTTAGGATCGGGCAGGCGCATCTGCAGGATACGTCCGTCGCCGTCCACATCCTCCACGCGCAGCCCTTCGATCGGCTCCTCGTCATACGGGTACGGACGCGTGCTGGAGCGGATGATTTTGGGCTTATCGGCCAGCGCCCACTCGGCGCCGTCCGGGTTGATCCGCGGGCAGATGTAAAACACGCGCGTATCGAGGCAGCGTGTGATCTCTGATCCGTGCCGTACTCGGTCAGCAACCGGTTCAGGTGGTACAGGCAGGCGCTGGACGGAGAAACTTCGCTGGCGTGGATGTTGCCGTCGACCCACAAAGCCGGTTTTTCGCGATCGGGACCGGTCTGGAAGTTGGTAACCGTCGCCACCGAAATATCGCGCCCCTCGTAGCTGGTGCCGATGCTTTCGAGCCGCATCAATTGGGGATATTGCTCGGCAAACTGGTGAAGGATGCGCTGGAGGTCGTCGTAGCGATAATACGTGTCGAAGCTAACGTCTACCATTGATAGATCCCTAACATGCTAGAATACCCGGCATGATAAAAGTGATCATGACCTGGGATATACAGGAGAACAAAGAGCGCGAATATATCGACTTCGCGGTTAACGAGCTCAGTCCTACACTTGGGACGTTGGGCCTGCAGATCAACGACGTCTGGTACACGGTGGTCGGCAATGGGCCCGAAATGATTGTGTCGGGCTTGATGTCGAATCGAGCCGACGCGATCGACCTGCTGCGCAGCCGTGATTGGTCGCAGCTTCAGCGGCGCTTGCTGCAGTTTGTTGAAAACGTGACGGTGAAGCTGGTTGAGCCACAGGGACCGTTTCAGTTCTGATGGTCGAACGTCCAAGGTCGAATGTCGAAGGTCACCGGCATTTATGACCTTCGACGTTCGACCTTGGACGTTCGACCCGGTTACGTCTCCTCCAGCGCCGCGACACCGGGCAGCTCCTTGCCTTCGAGCAACTCCAACGACGCACCGCCGCCGGTTGAGATATGCGACATCCGGTCGGCCAGGCCCATCTGCTCAACGGCTGCCACGCTGTCGCCGCCGCCGATGATCGTGGTGGCGTCCGAGTCGGCCAGCGCCTGAGCGACCGCCCGGGTGCCGGCGGCGAAGTTGGGCATCTCGAACACGCCCATCGGTCCGTTCCAGATCACGGTCTTGGCGCCGCGCACGACGTCGCTGAATTGTTTGACGGTTGCCGGCCCGATATCCAGGATACGCCAGCCGTCCGGCACGCTGTCCACCGCCACGACATCGCGATGGGCGTTGTTTTCGAACGCATCGGCGATCACCACATCGACCGGCAGCATCAAACGCACGCCATGCTGCTGCGCCTGGCCGAGCAGATCCTTGGCCACGTCCACGCTTTCGGCTTCGACCAGCGAGTCGCCGACTCGTGGCCCTGTGCCAGCAGGAAGGTATTGGCCATGCCGCCGCCGATCAGCAGCGCGTCGACCGTCGCCAGTAGATTTTCGATCACGCCGATCTTGTCGCTGATCTTGGCGCCGCCGATGATCGTCACAAACGGCCGTTCGGGATTTTCAAGCGCTCCGCCGATATATTCGAGCTCTTTTTCCATCAGCAGGCCCGATACCGCCGGCAGCAGATGCGCGACGCCCTCGGTCGAGGCATGGGCGCGATGCGCTGCGCCAAAAGCATCGTTGACATATACATCGCCCAGTTTGGCCAGCTCGCGCGCCATGTGCCGGATCATTGGCTTCCTCGCGCGCGTCGAAACGTGTATTTTCGAGCAGCAGCACATCGCCAGGCTGGAGCGCCTGTGCCGCCAGCTTCGGCCTCCGGCCCGATCGTCACGTTCACCTGCTTGACCTCGCGGCCCAGCAGCTCGCCGAGCCGCGTGGCGGCCGGAGCGAGCCGCAGCTTGTCCACCACCTTGTTCTTCGGCCGGCCAAGGTGCGACATCAGCACAACGCCGGCGCCATGGTCCAGCAGGTACTGGATCGTCGGCACCGCCGCCTTCGATGCGCGTGTCGTCGGTGATCTGCTGATGCTCGTCCAGCGGAACATTGAAGTCCACGCGTACCAGCGCGCGCTTGCCCTGCCAGTCGACGTCACGGACTGTTTTTTTCATCGGCTCACCTCTCATCGGTACAAAGAACGCCCGGACAGAAACGCAAAGATGCAAAGGAATCATACGGGAAGCATAATTCTTAGCGTCATTGCGTCTTTGGGTTAATCTCCTGTGTCTCCTGCTGCCCCGTCAGGCAACACAAAGCCCCCATCCGGCCGCGCCGCGAAATCCCACACCCGCACCACGGCGTCGAGGTTGAGCGGCCCGTAGATATGGGGAAACTCCTCGGGCGCATTGAGCGCTTCCCAGCGGATCGGCGCCGCGACGCGCTCGGGATCGATACCCAACAACACCAGCCCGTCGCGTCCACGGTAAAACGCCTCGGCGACGCCAAGGATCTGGCCCGGCGCCGAGCAATGTATAAAGCCCTCGCTGTCCAGGGTGTCGCCGCGGTATTCACCCGCCTCGACTGCGCGCTCCCAATCGCTTTCGGTTGTGATATGCAGGATCATGCTGTTGGTACAATATCCAGTGTGTCAATTTCCATGCCTCCCTTCCACGAAAAGCTTGGCTCGAATTCGCGCTGCCCTGATCGATTGGTTCAGCCGGAGCGGCCGCGACCTTCCCTGGCGCCGCACGCGCGATCCGTATCGCATCCTGGTCGCCGAGATCATGCTGCAACAAACCCAGGTCGACCGCGTGCGTCCCAAGTATGAGGCGTTCCTGGCCGAGTTTCCTACATTGGAGGCGCTGGCGGCCGCCACCCCGGGCGATGTGATCAGAGCATGGTCGGGCCTGGGCTACAATCGCCGGGCGCTCAATCTGCAGCGCACGGCTCAAGCGGTACAGCGAGAGCATGGAGGACGCTTTCCGGATACCCCAACCTCGTTGCGCACATTGCCGGGCATCGGTCCCTACACCGCGGGCGCGGTAGCCTGTTTCGCGTTCGAGCGTGACGTCGCTTTTATCGACACCAACATTCGCCGCGCGCTGCAGCGGCTGTTCGTCGGCCCCGACGACCGGCCCGCGCCTGAGCGCGAGCTGCTGGCGCTCGCCGAGGCAGCGGTGCCGCCGGGGCAGGGTTGGGTCTGGAATCAGGCGTTGATGGAGCTTGGCGCGACGGTGTGTACCGCCGCCCGGCCGCGCTGCCAGATCTGCCCGCTACGCTCGTTTTGCAGCGCCTATGACGCCTGGCGCTCAGCCGACAAATCGGTGTTTGTCTATCAGCCCATAGCGCAGCCTGTGCGGCGCCGGGTGGCCGAGCGCCAGGCAACGTTTGCAACCAGCACGCGCTACTTCCGCGGCCGCATCGTCGCGGCGCTGCGCACGCTCGAGCCCGGAACATGGCTGTCGCTGGTCGAGCTCGGGCCGCTGGTCAAGCCCGGCTGGACGCCCGGTGACGATGCATGGTTGCTCGGCCTCATGCGCCGCCTGGCTGAAGAAGGGTTGCTCGAGCTGGATAGCGAGGGCGCCCGCGCCCGGCTACCTGTTTGATGGTATGCTTTGCGTCTTTGCGTTAATCGTCCGGTCCGTTTGCGTGAGGCGCCAAGCTAAGGTACGCTCCAGGCATGCAGACCACCCTGTACCTTGTTCGCCACGGCGAAACCGAATGGAACCGCAGCGGGCGCTGGCAGGGCCACGCCGACATCGCGCTTACCGAGGTTGGGCGCCAGCAGGCGCGTGCTCTGGCGGCACGACTTCGTGCTGAGCGGGCTCGGGTCGATCAAATCTACACCAGCGACCTGATGCGTGCATACGAAACCGCGGAGATCATCGCCGCGGCGCTCGGCAGGAAAGCGGTGCCGTTGCCCGAGCTGCGCGAGATCGATATCGGCGGTTGGAGTGGCCTGACGCGTGCGGAAATCATGCAGCGCTTTCCCGGCGCCTTTGAAACCGTGCTTCACGCGCCCGACGGCGAGACCCATACCGCGTTCGAGCGGCGTGTGGTGGACGCCGTGCTTGGCCTGGCCGAGCAGCACCCCGGCGAACACGTGATGCTGGTGACCCACGGCGGCACGGTGCGCTCGCTGCTGGGTTACGTGCTAAGGCGCCTGGGCCGAGCAGACGAACACGTGCCGCTGATCGGCAACACGTCGATCACCGAGCTGCGCCTGAGCGATGGTGGCTGGCAGGTAGTCCGTTTGAGCGATATCGAGCATATCGCGGGCGAGCAACAGGCGCCCGATGTGCTGTCGTCGGACAACGAGCAGGCATTGGAGTAACAAACCAGCAGGAACAACAAACGATCGAACGCGAGCTTTATGGGCCGGACGCTGAATGAGGCGACATATAAATCAGTTTGAGCATGGTCACTGGACCGCCGTTTGTTGGTTTGTTGGTTCTTTCAGGAGTACATATGCGCATCCTTCTTCTTGTACCCGACCTCATGTTCAGCGTACAAATCGCCGACGCGGTTCGAGCGCAGGGCTGGGAGCCGCGCGAAGTGGCGTCGGGAAGAACATTGCTTGGCGAAGCACGCGCCGGCGCTGCCGCGATCGTGCTCGATACTCAGGCACGTAACGACTGGCTCGACGCCGTCAAAGAGCTCAAGGCCGATGCCGCTACGGCTGCTATCCCGATCCTGGCCTACGGCTCACACGTCGACGTCGAGGCCCAGCGCGCCGCGGTCCAGGCCGGCGTCGACCGCCTGGTGACGCGCGGCAAACTGGTGGCCGAGCTGCCCGAGCTGCTCAAGCGCCTGGTGGCGAAAAATTCCGATCCGCGAAATCGATCCACGTATCAGGGCGAATAGAGTGACCCAACGTCTCGTTATTCTCGGGGCCGGGACGGCGCTGCCGGATGCCGACCGCGACAACACATCGCTGGTATGGGACTCGCCGTCGGGCAGCCTGCTGATCGACTGCGGCGGTCGCGCCTATCAGCAGCTTCTGCGTGCCGGGGTGGACCCGCTTGGCTTGCGCGGTGTGTTGTTGACGCACAATCATACCGACCATATCTATGGCCTGCCCGCGCTGCTGTTTCATCTGTGGCTCGCCGAATACAGGGCAACGCTCGGAATCTGGGCCAACCCTTCAACACTGGCTATGGCGCGTAAGCTTGTCGACGCGCTCGACCTCGAGCGTGCAGAGCACATGTGCGCCGTGGCCTGGCACGAGCTGCCCGAGACGCAGGGCTATGAGGTGCTGGAAACGAATGGCTATCGTGTGTTGAGCACGCCGGTTGAGCATAGTCGTCCGACGCTCGGGGTTCGGATCGAGAATCGCGAAACCGGCGGCGCTTTAGCCTACTCGGCCGACACCGAGCCGTGTGCTTCGTTCGAAGCGCTTGCGCGAGGTGTACAGCTGGTGATCCACGAGGCGACCGTCGCGCAGCCGGGTGGCGAATCCAGGCACTCTACACCGTCCCAGGCCGGCGCCGTTGCGGCGGCAGCCGGCGCCGAGCGGCTGGTGCTGATTCACTACAGTGCCCTATACACGATGCCCGAATCCGAGGCGCTGGCGCAGGCAGAAGGCACATTCAGCGGCCAGGTCGAGCTCGCGCGCGAGCTGGCCGAGTATTTTGTATGAAATCTTCTGACGCAAAGGCGCAAAGAATCTATGTATTGTTACGCTCAAGGCTTGCACTGCTCAGACGACGTGCGGTACAAGCCTTGAGCAGAGAACGCAATTAAACCCTTTGCGCCGTTGCGCCTTTGCGTTAAGAATCGTCCGGTGCGATCCACGCTTCCCACAGGCGCCTGAACGAGCCCGCCGGATTATCCCAATAGTCTTCGACATCCAGCGCCGGCAGCTCGACGGATTCGGCCGGCGGCTCGACGGCGGCTGCCTGTTCGACCGCGCGAGCGAGCGGCAACTCCTGACCTTGCGGGTCGAACAAACCCATCAGCGTTTCGCGGCGGCTGTGAGCGTCGGCGGGAACGAACGGCTGCCCGTAACAATAGGCGTGTGCGAAGAGGATGCCGGGCGCGCCCGCCGCTTGCAGATCGGAGATCGACGTTGCGACCAGCTCGGCATACGCATCAGGGTCGAGCAGCGGTTGATGAATCTGCGCGCCATAGGCGCGGTCTGCCATGCTGCGCCCGGCAGCGCCTGCTATGGCCGGCGCACCAAGCGCCACGACCGGCGGCTCTCCGCACAGCGAGCGAACCAGCGCCGCCACGAAGCGCGCGGAATCGGGTGCGAGTGCCATGCCGGCAAAGGCCGGCTCGGGCGGTACGAGGCTGATCAGCGGTGTAGCGGCCGCTTGAACAATCAACTCGGGACGCGGGCCTTCCGCGCGCGCGAGCGCCCTTATGGTCAGGCCATACAGCAGGCGCCCTCGCGCGCCATGCTCACGCATAAGCTCGGCCGTCTCACCCAGCCAGGTCGCCGCGGCATCGTGCGACGACGGCGCGCGTGCCAGCTCAAGGCCGCTACCCAGCTCCCAGCCGCTAAGCGCTTCGTGGTCGGCGAAGTTGCCCACGACTTCGGCGATCAGGGAGCGCTGCGCATCACGCATGGCGGGATTGGTCCACAGGTCGCGTACTTCGCTGGCGTGGCTGGTACGCTCCCACACCAGCGGCGGCGACAGCTGGTTGCGCACGATCAGCAGCGGGCCGAAGCGTGTCGACAGCTCCATGTCGGCCGCGAAGCTGGCTGCAGTCGCCCACGCCGGAACGTGTATCGCTCCCGCGACGGCAACCGGCAAAAGGGCAGGAATAACCTGCAGACGCGCGTCTCCAGCCAGATTCAGAGCCCGCTCGAACGCGCGTAATACCCGGACGTCCACGCGCTCGAGCCGCGGCTGGAATTCTTCCCAATGCAGCGGCAGCCGGATGGTATCCAGCCCGATCGCGGCGAGCTGGCGCAGCTCCTCGCGTACTTCGCCGTGGTCGAACTCCGACCACAGCAGTGTCCCTTTGCGTAGTGGCCAGTATGTTGTTCCTAGTAGCATGGCTTCAGGCTTCTTGTGTTGCTTCTATACCGTTCAATGAGGAAATAGCTGGGGGACAACCCCCAGACCCCGGCCTGCCGGCGGCATTTTACTGTTTCTCCGGTCCTCACACCCGGCCCCTCTCCCGTTGCAAGCAACAGGCGAGGGAAGTCAGTTCCCCTTCTCCTGTGCGTCAGCACGGGAGAGGGGGCTAGGGGGTGAGGGCCAGGTGAGCCCACCGCGCCACAGCCGCGCCAGCGCAAACACAACGATCGCCAGGATCGCAGCCTCGCGCAGCGCCATGGAAGGAATCAGCGCTTGATCAAAGAACCATTGTGAGGCCGGATTGCCGCTGGAGCTCAGGTGCAAAATAATAAAGCTGGCAGCGAAATACAAGAGGTCGACGCCGGCGAAGGCGACGACGAGCGCCGTCGGGGCGGCGATCAACGCCAGCAGCGCCACCAGCCATAGACTGTACTGCGGGCTGTACACTTTGTTGATAAAGAAAAACCATGCGACTGCCGCCAGGGCCGCCGGCAAAATCAGATCCGCCGGCCGGCGCGCCGCATGCAGCCAGCCGCGCCAAATGACCAGCGTGATGGCCATGATGCCGAGCCCGAGCAGCGCGGCGCTCCAAAAGTTGATCGTCTCCAGGCTGAGCTGGAACCGATCAAAAAAATTCCAGAAGTTCACTTCCCGTCCCCGCTGGCTGTTGAAGCGGAAAAAAAACAGCCACGACTCACGTAGCTGCCAGCCGGTCGCCGTTCGCTCGATCGCCGCCGGAGCATTGTACAGCACCGTGGCCGCGGCGAAGATGCCGCCGATCCAGATCGCATCACGCACGCGGCGGCGCAGCAGTCGCTCGAAAATCACCAGCGGAACCAGCACGATCGGGAAGAATTTGGCCCACACGGCGGTCGACAACAACAGCGCACCCCACCGGTCGCGGTCGCGCCGAAAAAGCAGCAGCGCGCCGGCGGTCAGCAGCACGCTGAACATGTCCCAGTTGAGTGCGACATACAACCCCAGCGCCGGCGATAGTGCCAGCAGCCACACATTCGCTCCCGGATATCGCTGGGTCAGCCAGAGCAGTACCACCCCGCATACTGCCATCGCCGCGGCCGAAACCAGGAAATACGTCCATATCTCGCGCGCGGCGAAGCCGAGCAACCAGATCACCAGACCCATGAGCACCGGATACTCGATCTGGTACTCAAAGAAAGGCATCCCGTGGTTCCACATCTGGTCGCGATACCACAGCGACGCGATATCGGAGTAGGCACCGAGGTGCTGGAAAACATAATTGTTAAACGCGGATTGCGTATCCGCGCCGGTATAGTTTCGGATCGGCAAACGCAGCGCGATCCCGGCGATCATGTTCGCCGTCCCCGCCAGCAGCGGCAGCACGAAGCGCCATACACGGTCGCCGGCCGTAGCGGCACGAACCGTTTTCGCCTGTCGGGGCAGCGGGCGCACTCCGATCGGCTCGTTCATACTCCGGTTCCTTGGGCTAGGATGCGTTGATATTCTTGTGCCGTGCACTGTGCGACGATCGGCCAATCAAAGGTCTGACGCACGATAGCGGCGCCCTGCTTGCCCCACTCGCGCCACTGCCCGCGTAGAACCAATGCCTGGCGCAACGCGGCGGCGAGCGCGGCGACATCGCCCGGTGGCACCAGCAGGCCGTTGCGACCGTCAAATACTTTGTCGGGTATGCCGCCGGCGCGTGACGCAATGACCGGCAGCCTGTGAATCATCGCTTCCAGCGTCACCAGCGATGAGCCCTCGTAGAGCGTAGGATGGACAAACAGGTCGACTTCCTCGTACAACGAGTGCAGCTCGGTGTCGTCAAGCCGTCCGGCAAAAATCACGTGCTCGCGCAGTCCCAGACTGTGCGCCTGTGCCTCGAGCGCGGCGGCTTCTTTGCCCTGTCCGACCAGCAGCCAGCGCCACTGCTTGCCCAGCACGTCTCGCACCAGCGACAACGCCTCGAGCAGCACATGATACCCCTTATTTTGCTCCAGGCGGCTGACGCTGAGGATGCTCAGGTCGACGCTGTTCAGACCGAATCGCTCACGCATGGCACTGCGTGTTTCCACATCAATATACCCGAGACATTCCCGGACGTCGATCGCCGACGAAATCACCACCACACGAGCAGGATCGACGCGCAAATAATGCGGCAGATCGTCCCTGGTGCAGGCGTCGGTGGCGATCGCACGGTCGGCCCGGCGATGGGCCCACGAGTACAGTGCGCGAAACGGCGCATAGGCCGCTCGTTTGCGCCGGTCGGGTGTGCGATATTCTTCCAGACCGTGCGGGTTGGCGAAAAACGGCACGCGCTGCATCCATGGCCGTAGCCGCCGCTCGGCGGCAACGCCGAGCGCGCACAGGCCCTGGGTATGGATGATATCGATGTCCGGGGCGCGCCGGCTCGCCAGGCGGCCTTCGGCGAGCGCAAAGATCGGATAGTTGATCTGCCGGCCCAGAATGCTGTTGGGGCGTAGCGCCGGCGAGGTGCGGTCATAGCGCAGGTAGGTGAGGTCCAGCTGCCCATCGGAGAGCCGCGCGGCTTCCCGAATGCGCTGCAGGCCGCCGGCAGGATCGCCGTCGCCGGGCGGCTCGCCCACCACGAGCGATACCGCGACGCCCTGCCGCGCGAGATGCGTCGACAGATGAAACACGTGCCGCTCGATACCCCCAAAGCCGTGCAAGGGGAAGACGGCACGCGCCAGCATCAGGACGCGAATGGGAGTTTCGGGTTTGTAGGGGCGGGGCTTGCCCCAGCTCGTTTCGCGCTCGTCGGCCATACGCCCGGACAGTAACGCAAAGCCGCGAAGAACGCAAAGGGAGCCACGAATAAACACGAAGAAACGAATGATCGTAGGGACACGCCGGTCTCAACTCCGGCCCCACGCCAGCCCCGGCGGCTGTGAAAAGTCGATCCCCCGGCCGTCGAAAACATCGGGCACCAGGGTCGCCGGCGCTTCCAGGCCGGGGGCCAGCAGCACCAGGTCGCAGCGGTCGGCCTGCTCAAGCGCGCAACGATAGGCCGCGATGGCATCCGATGCTGGTGCCCAGGCCGGCGCATCGTAGATCGCCAGGTCGTTGCCGGTGGCAGCCCAGGCGTAATCCTCGCTGCGCGCGGGGTCGAGCGTCCGCGGAATCAGCTGCACGTCGCCGCGCGCCGATCCGGTGACGAACACGGCCGCCTGCCGGTTGGGCGACCCGGTCGCCGGGCCGATTCGATCCTCGCTCAAGAAGGTCGAGCCGCCTTTGAACGGATTGGCGCGCTCCAGGATGTTGAAGTCGGTCTCAACCTGCATCGTCACCAGGGCCGGGACGATGATCGCATCGGCCGTTGGTGTCCACAGCGGCGTGAACATCAAGTGCTCGAGCTCGGCCGGGGGGCGTTCGCTGCCTGGAATACCGATCGGCGGCGTTTCGGGCGGCAGCTGGCTTACAACAGTCCAGCCGTTTTTGCCTTGCCAATTGACCAATCGCAGCTCGTTTCGACGCGGTCCGGCGCTGCTGTCTTGCGGCCACGGCGTTACATAGGCCACCCGCTTGCCGTCGGGCGCCCACGCCGCGTCCATGCCGTCGCCGAGCTTGACCGGTTGCCCGGCGGGGAACTCGACCGACCATAGCTCGCCGACGTTATGCGCTACGTCTGGGGCGGTACGCCGGGTCCACAGCAACTTGGATGCGTCGTCGGCCCAGGCAATGGCGTCGGCGCCGTCCTGCTCCGCTATGCGCCTGGCGTCCGAACCGTCGGCCCTGGCAAGGTACACGCCGTCGGAGCGCACAAATGCCAGCTGGGTGCCGTCAGGCGAAAAGCGCGGTTTGCTACCATCTTCGACCAGTACCTCGATCGCGCCGGTCGCGGGCCGGTAGGCCCAGATACCGGCGTCGCGCGTAAACGCAATCGTGCCGCCACGCCCGTTGACGATCGCGATGCCGTCGGCGCCGGGCTGCACTGCTACCGCACCGCCCGGGCTCGGCAGCGGGGCCGCTGATGCTCCGGCGGCCGGGGGCGACCCGGGCTCGGTGGTAATCGTTACCTCGGTCGTTGGCTCATCGGTCGGCGCGGCTGTCGGCTCCGGCGCTGAAGTGGCCGGTGCTTCCGTCGGCACCAGCGTGCTGGTGGGCTGCGGCGGCGCTGTTGCGCTCG
Organism: uncultured bacterium; assembly: GCA_963827625.1. Taxonomy (GTDB): domain Bacteria; phylum Chloroflexota; class Chloroflexia; order Chloroflexales; family Kallotenuaceae; genus CAWHBS01. Next base: position 827,386 of record CAWHBS010000001.1, read on the forward strand.
GCGAGGCCGCGACACTCGCAGCGGCGCTGGCTTGTGTTACAGAGGACGCGGCAGACGGCTGGGGCGGGCTGGATGCCGGCGTGGACACCAGTGCCTGGTTGTTGCCCACACCGCACGCCGCCAGCAGCAGTGTCGCGAGCAAGAGGGTACAACGGATCGTGGTCTTCATCGTACAGCGAGTCCTATGCGGGGCACAACCGGTGCGCGTTGCGTAGCTGCATGGTAGTGCAGCGGCTTCAATGGCGTCAACGGCAGGCGGGTGAGAGGCAGGTGATTGGGGATTGAGACGCCGGGGACACAGGTGTAGGGACACGCCGGAGGCATGTGTCCACTGTTTGACAAGCCGCGGCCGCCTTGCTATACTGCCTGCGCTGCGGGCCTGTAGCTTAGTTGGGAGAGCGCCGCGTTCGCAATGCGGAGGTCGGGGGTTCGAATCCCCCCAGGTCCACCAGTTCGCGGGGCTATGGCGCAGTTGGGAGCGCGTCTCAATGGCATTGAGAAGGTCGAGGGTTCGAATCCCTCTAGCTCCACCACGGATGAGCGGCCAGGGGATCGATCCCCTGGCCGCTTTGATTTTTGGCCGCCATAGCACAGCCGTTCCGCGCATACACGCACATGGACGCGAATTGTAATCATCAATTCGCGTCCATGTGCGGATCATTGCTTCCGCGCTTTACTGCCCGGTGTCGGGAGGACCGCCGCCCTCGCCCCCGCCCCTCAGCAAGAAGTGCGTGCGCAGCCGAACCTCTTCGGCGCCCAGCAGCGCGAGCTGGATCTGCGGGCCGCCCGGGTTGTCCTCATGCAGCTCCAGGCGCGCGCGCTCGAACATCTGCATGCGATACACCTCGCCGTTTTCGGGCGAAACGCCGTTGTACTCCTCGGATACCGGCAAGCCGAAGACGCGCAGGCCGCCGTAGCGCATCCAGAAGCTGCGGAACTCACCGCCGGCACTGTGGCCGGTTTCGGGGAACCAGGTACGCCCGGCCGCATCTTCCTCCGTGATCGGCTCCAGCGCTTCATACAGCGACGGGCTGGGAACTGAGTTGTTCAAGCTGACGAGGTACTTCGTCAGCTCCAGGATCTGGGCGTCGTTGAGTTGCTCGGGCAGGAAACGCGGCATTGCACCGGGAATGCCATTGCGCACCAGCCCGGTTAACTCCACGGCAACTTCCTCGGGTGGCAGGTTGACAAGCTCCGGCGGCAACTGGTTGAGCGGCGGACCCATCTTACCGGAGGCTTTCACGCCATGACATACCTGGCAATTCTCCTTAAAGACATCTTCGCCGGACACAGGTGCTTCTTGTGCGCGGCTCGACGTTGCCGTGCTGGTGAGCGAGACACCCAGCGCCAGCATCAGCGGTACCAGACCAATGTGCCATGGCTTGATCCGTAGACGTCGCATACAATGTCCCTCCAATGTGGTTGAGAGAGCGCCGGCACGATGCCGGTGGGACGTTCTATGACGTGTAGGTCGCCCATGTGGGAGCGGCCAGGCATCAGCGGCTTGAGGAGCTAAATGAGCCGCCTGCGCCAAGTATAGCATTCCATAGCGGCCGATCAAGAGGTTGAAATGTTAGGAAATAGCAAAAAGCCCGCCGGCATTGCCGGCGGGCGATTGGAGCGGGAGACGGGATTCGAACCCGCGACCTTCTCCTTGGCAAGGAGATGCTCTACCAACTGAGCCACTCCCGCACTGTGAAGCGCGACGCTGAGTATAGCACGCCGCTTATAGAATTGCAAATCGACTTCTATGCTATGATGCGATTACGACATATGTTCGTGCGATGGATCTAGACCGCAAACTCGAGCTGCTGGCCGACGATGCGCGCTTCGAAAGCTGCGACAGCTTCACGCCGCGCAAACGCCGCGGCCGCGCCTATTCGCCCGGCTTGCAGGCGACCCAGGGTCCGGACGGCCGTCCGATGACGCTGTTCCGCCTGTTGCAAAGCAACAGCTGCGAATGGGACTGTCCCTACTGCCCCTTGCGCCGCTCCAACGACGTCGAGCGCACGACGCTCGAGCCGGATGAGCTGGCGACTGTGTTCATGCAGCGCCATGAAGCCGGCGAAGCGCAGGGCCTGTTCCTATCGTCGGCCGTCGCGGGCGGCGTGCGCCCGGCCATGGCGCGCATGCTGGATACGCTGGAGCTGCTGCGAGTGCGCTACGAGTATGCCGGCTATATTCACCTTAAGCTCATGCCGGGCGCGCGGCACGACGAAGTCGAGCGCGCGGCCCAATTGGCCGACCGGGTATCGATCAATCTGGAAGCGCCTAACGGCGAGCGCATGAAGCGTATCTCGCCCGACCGGCGCTGGAGCTCGGTGCTGGAGCCGATGGCCTACGCTCGCGAGCAGCAAGACGCCGGGCAGCTGCCGTCCGGGCAAGCGACGCAGCTGGTGGTCGGCGCGGCCGGCGAGTCGGACCGCGAGATCTTCGACGCGACGGCGCGCATGTACGAAGAGTTCCGGCTGCGGCGTGTGTACTTCACGGCGTTCAGGCCGCAGCCGGGTACCCCGATGCACGAAGCTGCCGCCACGCCGATGTTGCGCCAGCAGCGCTTGCAGCAGGCCGACTGGCTGCTGCGCCATTACGGCTTCCGCCACGGCGAGCTGCCGTTTGAAAGCGACGATAACCTGCCGCTGCAGCTCGATCCTAAGTTCGCCTGGGCGCTGCTCCATCCCGAGCGCTTCCCGCTCGATATCCAGACCGCCGAGCGCGACGAGTTGCTGCGCGTGCCGGGGATCGGGCCGATCAGCGTCGAGCGTATCGTGGCGCTACGCAGAGCAGTGCGGTTTCGCGAGCTGGACCACCTGCGTAAACTGGGCGTCGTGGTCAACAAAGCGCGGCATTTTATTACCCTTGACGGCCGTTTCTTCGGCGGCGACGCGGCGCAGGTCGTGGCCCGGCTCAAGGCAAAGCCGGTAGTGGAGCAACTATCCTTGTTTGGAAATTAGGAGACGCAGGTGACAGGGTTTGGTGCCGCCGGTAGGCCAGGGGTCTGGGGGTGTCCCCCAGTGTCATTCCTCAACCGACTGTCTGGTCGGAGTAGATGAGACAATGCCGATAGGAACAATAAACGGCCGTGAAATACTGATCGCGCCGTCGATCCTGGCGGCCGATTTTACGCGCCTGGGCGAGCAGGTTCGCGAGGTCGAGGCAGGCGGTGCGGATTGGCTGCATATCGACGTAATGGACGGAACCTTTGTGCCGAACATTTCGTTCGGCACCATCGTGGTCAAGGCACTGCACAGGGTTACGCGGCGCATGCTGAACTGCCATTTGATGATCGTGCATCCCGAGCAGTATGTTGACGAGTTTGCCGGCGCGGGAGCCGGGCAGATCACGGTACATGCCGAGGCAACGCCGCACCTGCACCGTGTGATCCAGCAGATCAAGCAGCGCGGCGTGCTCGCCGGCGTCGCGCTCAATCCGGCCACTCCGCTCAGCTCCGTCGAGGAGATCGTCGACGAGCTCGACCTGCTGTTGATCATGAGCGTCAACCCTGGCTTCGGCGGGCAGAAATTTGTCGAACACAGCCTGGATAAGCTGCGGCGAGCGCGCGCGATGCTCGACGCTCGTGGCCTCACGCATGTCGCCCTGCAGGTAGACGGCGGTGTAGCATTCGATAATGTACGGTCAATCGCGGAGGCAGGCGCCACAAATCTGGTCGCCGGCACCAATATCTTCGGCCATCAGGATGGCGTGGCCGCGGCAATCGAAGAGTTTCGCAGCGCGCTCGCCTGAAGAGGAACGGCCGAGAACCTTGAACCTAGAACCTATTCTGGTCGCAACCCATCACGACCCCGCGGATGCGATGCTGGCGCAGACGCGGCGCGTATTGCCGGCGCTGCGCGAGCTCTATAGCGGCATTATCGTCCTGCACTCGCCGGACGGTGGTGAGCGCACGGCCGAGCTGCTCGCCGGCTCGGGTGTGCAGGTGCTGCTGCAGCGTCCCAGGGACACCGGCGTCGACACGCTCGGCCTGGCACGCCATGAGGCCTTGCGTCATGCCCGCGACGCCGGCGCACGCTCGATTCACCTGTGCGACTGGGACCGCGTGCTGCACTGGGTCGAGCTGTTTCCTGACGAGCTGCGCTCGATCGTCGGGCAGATCCAGCGTACCGACTTTCTGATCCTGGGCCGTACCGCGCGCGCCTTCGCCACGCATCCAGGGGTGCAGCGCGAAACCGAAGGCATCGTCAACCATGTGTTTGGCCTGGCGTTCGGTCAGCTGCTCGACGTGACGGCAGCGTCGCGTGGGCTGTCGCGGCGCGCGATCGACGCACTGCTCGAGCTGGCTGCGCCCGAGCCGACGCTTGGCAACGATTGTGCCTGGCCGCTGTACCTGTCGCGGATCGCGGGGCTGATCATCGGCTATGCCGAAACCGAAGGCCTGGAGTGGGAAACGCCCGACCGCTTTGCCGATGACATCGCTGCTGCCGGTGGCCTGGACGCGTGGATACTGGCTCATGACGCCGATCCGCGTCGCTGGGAGCTCCGCGCGCGAATTCTGTTGCAGGAGCTCGAGGCGATTAATCGGTGGAGATAATCGGGTCGAAGGTCGAAAGGTCACCAGATCGGATTTTCGAGGGCAGTGCTGAAACCTCATATAAACCGTGTGGCCGAACGACCTTCGACCTTCGACCTTCGACCTTCGACCAATTTGGTACAATCCACCGATATTCAAAGGAACCAAGGCAACACGAATGGCGCGCGTACTGGTGGCAATGAGCGGCGGCGTGGATAGCTCGCTGACGGCGGCCCTGCTGCACGAGGCGGGGCATGACGTCGTGGGCGTGACGATGCACCTGTGGGAAGACGACGGCGAGCGGCTGATGGAGTTGCAATGCTGCTCGATCGAAATGACCACCGGTGCGCGTGCGGTGTGCGCGCAGCTCGGAGTGCCGTACTATGTGTGGAACTACCAGCGCGAGTTTCGGCGCCATGTGATCGACTATTTCGTTAACGAGTATGTCGCAGGCGCGACGCCGAACCCGTGCCTGGCGTGCAATCGCGACCTCAAGTTCCGCTACCTGCTGGAGCGGGCACAGCTGCTGGGCTTCGATTACCTGGCTACCGGGCACTATGTGCGCACCGAGTGGCAGGCCGGTGCCGAATGGCGCGCTGTCGCTCCGGAAACACTTGACGATCAGCTTGCCGCGCCCGGCGCGCGCTACCGCATGCGCCGCTCGATCGAGCTGCGCAAGGACCAGAGCTATGTGTTGCATATGCTGCAGCAGGAAGAGCTAGGCCGGCTGATCTTTCCGCTCGGCGGCTATACCAAGGCCGAAGTGCGTAGTATGGCCGCCGAGCGTGAGCTGGCGACGGCGCGCAAGCCGGAAAGCATGGATATTTGTTTCATCCCCGACAACGATTACCATCGCTTCATGCGCGAAGAGCAGCCGGACGCGCTGCGCCCCGGCCCGATCGTCGACCGGGCCGGCAACGTGTTGGGCCAGCATGGCGGCCTCGCGCTGTACACCGTCGGGCAACGGCGCGGCCTGGGCCTGACCAGCCCCGAGCCGCTGTATGTGATCGAGCTGGACACCGTCCGAAATTTGCTGATCGTCGGCGGCCGCGACGAGCTGGAGCAAGGCGAGCTGCTGGCCGATGGTTTCGGGTTCGTTTCCGGGCGCTGGCCCGAGGCGCCGTTTAGCTGCCTGGCCCAGATTCGTTCGCACGCGCAGCCGGTGGCGGCGACGGCCGAGCCGCTGGAGCCGGGGCGGCTGCTGCTGCGTTTCGCAGAGCCGCAGCGCGCGGTAACGCCCGGCCAGGCGGTGGTGTTATACAACGGGGATGAAGCGCTGGGTGGTGGGCGTATCGCTGCCGTCCACCCGGTGCTCGAAGCAGCATGATCAATGGAATAGCCCCCGGTGTGTTTCTTGCCGGTCTGCTCGGGACAGCCTACGGCGCGCTGGCCCACATCTTGTGGGGCCGCCACTGGCTGCACCTTCCACTGTTCTTGATCGGCGGCGTGGCCGGCTGCCTGGTTGTATGGGCTACCGGTATTCATCTGCTGACCCGCTTTCCGACGCCCGGCGGCCTTGCCGTACCTGAAGCGACGATCGTGGCGTGGCTCTTGCTCGCTGCAATTGCTGCGATCAGGCGCGCGTGATATAATCGCCGCCGCGCGTTTGCTCCGCTGGCAACGCAAAAAGTGCTCTCAGGAGGCTGCGCCTTGAGGAATTGGGTCATCGCCGGCGTCGTCGCCGCCATAGTGTTGTTCGTCGTCGTCATTGTGTTGATCTCGATCAACGATGCCTGGCAAACGGCAGCCTATATCTCGGTCGTGCTGCTTGCGATGTTCCAGGTTTTCACGACGCTGCTGCTGACGGCAATCCTGGTAGCACTGATCTACGCGATCTTTGCGCTCAAGACCCTGGCCGATAAGCAGGTTGTGCCGCAGGTAACGGCAACGCTGGAGCAGGTGCGCAGCACGGCTAGCACGGCGCGCAATACCACTTCGTACGTCGCCGAGGGCGTTGTCGCGCCGATCATCAAGATCACCAGCCTGGCCGCGGGCGTTCGCGCCGCCGCCGTCGCCGCTGCGCGGCGCAACAAGAATAATGGCTACGATCCGGAATAAACAATGAGCAATCAGCAATGAGCAAAGCCTACAACCGTTGCACATTGCTGATTGCTCATTGAAGCGAAGCGCCACGGTGCGTCCAATAGCGTTTCCCTACGGCGGACAAGCCGTGATCGAAGGCGTCATGATGCGCGGCCTGCGGCAGGCCACGGTGGCAGTACGTGCGCCTGACGGCTCGATCGTGTTTAAAGAGCGTACCTTCGACGCCGCGCGCCGCACGTTCTGGGCGGGCGTGCCGATCTTACGCGGGATCCAGATGCTGGGCGATGCCCTGGTGATCGGGCTGTGGGCGCTCTCGTTCGCGGCCAATGCGTCGACCGGCGAAGAAGAGCCGCCGCTGTCGCGGGGCCAGATGATCGGCCTTACGGCGGTATCGTTGGGCATGGCGATCGGCCTGTTCTGGGTGATCCCTTTGCTGGTCGCGACGCTCGGCGAGCGAGTGTTCGGGCTTGGCGTGCTGTCGCGTGAAGTGCTTGACGGTGTGCTGCGGCTGCTGATGCTGGTAGGCTACATCGCGCTGATCGGCCGCATGCGTGATATCAAGCGGCTGTTTGCGTATCACGGCGCGGAGCATAAGACGGTCAACGCCTATGAAGCCGGTGCTCCGCTGACCGTTGAGGGTGTGCGACCGTTTACGCTGATCCATCCGCGCTGCGGCACCAGCTTCTTGCTGGTACTGGTGCTGATCAGCATCGTCGTGCTGGCGCCGCTCGGCAATCTGCCGTTTGCCGCGCGATTGGCTTCACGCGTGCTGCTGATTCCGGTGATCGCCGGCCTCGGCTATGAGCTGCTGCGTATCTCGGCGCGCAACTATCACCGGCCCTGGGTGCGCATGCTGCTGGCGCCGACGCTGGCGCTGCAGCGCCTTACCACCAATCAGCCCGACGACAGCATGCTCGAGGTCGCCATCCTGGCGCTGAGCCGCGTGCTGGCCTCCGATGGCGTCGAGGTCGAAGCGCAGCCGATCGAAGGTCATGCTGCCCAACCCGCGCCCGCGTAAAGGATCCGCCAGGCATCACCACAAAGAACACAAAGGACACAAAGAATTAACGGATTTTTTGTGTCCTTTGTGTTCTTTGTGGTGATTATTGTTTGGACCGTGCCTTACGCATACACCGCCGCGACGAAGATAGCGATCATCACCAGCGCGATGATCACCTCGACCACGGCGGCCAGCAGGGAGCCGATCAGGTAGCCGCCTCCGGCGCGCAAGGTTTTGCGCCAGTCGCGGTGGCGGCCGAATTCAACCAGGACAATCGCGCCGATCGATCCGATTAACAGACCGGGCACCGCAAAGATAAAGAAGCCGGCGATGCCGCCGACAATGCTCGCCAGGCTGGCCCACAGCGACGCGCCGCCGGTGCTGGCGCCCAGGTAGCCCATCCACCAATCGGCGGTGCCGCCGGCCAGCGCCAACACCAGCAGCAGCACCAGCACCGGCCAGCCTACCTCCATCCAGTCCGTGCGCCAGGCGTAGTACAGCGCGCCGAGCCAGATCAGCGGCGGGCCGGGCACAAACGGCAACACCGAGCCGATGAGGCCGATCAGCATGATAATACCGGTTATGATCACCGCATCGTTCATAACGTTAATTGATCCGCGAAGTCACGCGAAGAATTATATGTACGTGTATGCTGTGAAGGCCGTGGTGCAGGGTGGTCGTTTGTACGATCCCGTGTACGTGGCATCAAAAAACAAACTCCCTGCACCACAGCCTTCACAGCATAGAAGTGCATCATTTCCTTCGCGTGACTTCGCGGATCGTTACTGCTCCAGCTCCAGCACGCGCTCCTGGCGCGGAAGATAGTATGCCCCGCCTGAGCGGCGCGGAAACACATGCTCGCTGACCGGCACGTAATGCCCGACGTCGGCCAGGAACATGCGGTGCGAGATACGAATGGCCTGGTCTTCGACTTCGATGATATTGAAGGAGTTCTTACCACGCATCCAGCGCCGGCCGCGCGAGGATGTCGCCGTACCGCTTTGTGAGATGATCGTGCCGGATAGCAGCGTCGCCGACACGTCGAGCGTGTTGCCGATGAACGCGGTGTGAATATGGCCGCACAGCACCAGCTCGGCGCCGGCGCGGTCCATCGCTTCCACCGCCGGCCGGGCGTTCACGATGGTTTTTTTGCCGGTATCGCCGGGCGGCGCCAGCACATGATGGTGCATCACCACCACTTTGCAGTAATGTTCGGGGAACTGCGTGAGCGTTTGCTCCATCCAGTCGATCTGCCGCGGCGACAGCTTGCCGCCCTGGATCGTAAAGGAGCGCGCGGTATTGAGCCCGACCACCACCATGTCGTCGCTGGTCCAGACCGGGTTCAGGATCGGCGAGATGTATTTGCCGTAGCGCGCCATGGGCCACAGATAGCGCGCGATCTGGTTGTATTGCGGCACGTCGTGGTTGCCCATCACGATCAAGCGCGGCCGCGGCAGGCGCTCGATGTAGGCGCGCGCTTCGAGCCACTGGTCGCGAAAGTCTGCGCGCATCACCAGATCGCCGGCGATCACCAGCAGGTCGGGCTGCAGATCGTGTGCCTCTTGTATGATCTGTTCACCACGCTCGCGGTTGAAGTGCGGTCCGAGATGCAGATCCGAAACCTGCATGATCACCCGGCGCATTAGTTCTTCCCTTTCTCGGCAGCTTTGGCCGCCGGCGGCCGGCTTCTGGCCAACAGCTGCAGCCGGCGCACCACGGCCGCCGCTCCACCCACCAGCAAGAGCAAGAAGCCGGCCTTGAGCACCGGCAGCAGCACCGCTTCCACGGCGGTAGAATCCATGATAACCCCCTCCGCGCAGCGGATTGTAGCATAGTGCAGGGATCGGAAGATTGCACCGCAGAGACGCAGAGCACGCAGAGATTCTTTCGGATTCTCTGCGTGCTTTGCATCTCTGCGGTGAATTCCGATTGCATCGTCGTGGCACGAAAGATTGCCGGATCGGTTGACATCCTCGTAGTATGCGGGTATAGTAGAACTTGGATGGGGAGTAGCCAGCCGGCCAGGCCGGTACTGCAAATCGTCAAGACAGCGCAAAGCGCTCGGTTTGCAGGCAGTATCTGTTGGCGAGACCACCACGACGTTTCGACGCTGTGGGGGGATCGTCCAATTTTTTTCCCCGCGGCCTAGCATGCAGCTTTTCGGCTGCAGTTTTAGGACTAGGCTCATGATCGTTCCGATCTGGCTATGGATCGGCTTCACCGTTGCCGTGTTCGGCATGCTCGCGCTGGACCTCGGCGTTTTTCACCGCAACGCTCACTCGGTTTCACTTCGTGAAGCTGCTATCTGGAGCGTGGTGTGGGTCGCGCTTTCGCTTACATTTAACGCCGTGATCTGGGCCTGGTACGGCAGCCAGATCGGCCTCGAGTTTCTCACCGGCTATCTGATCGAAAAAGCGCTCAGTGTCGACAATATATTCGTATTCATTCTGATCTTTTCGTATTTCAGCGTGCCGTCCAAATATCAGCACCGCGTGCTGTTCTGGGGTATCTTCGGCGCGCTGGTGATGCGCGCGGCGATGATCTGGGCCGGCGCCGCGCTGATCGAGCAGTTCCACTGGATCATCTATATCTTCGGCGCGTTTCTGGTTTTCACCGGCATCCGCATGGCGCTGCAAAAGGAAGACGAGCAGCTGCACCCCGAAGAAAATCCGGTGGTCAGGCTGTTCAAGCGCTTCATGCCCGTATCTCCCGAATACCACGGCCAGAGCTTTTTCGTGCGCAACGCCGGCAAGCTGATGGCTACGCCGCTGCTGGTGGTGCTGCTGCTGGTGGAAAGCACGGACCTGGTGTTCGCGCTCGAACTCGATCCCGGCAATCTTCGGCATTACAAACAATCCGTTTATCGTGTACACCTCAAACGTGTTCGCTATCCTGGGCTTGCGGGCGCTGTACTTTTTGCTGGCCGGCGTGATGGATAAGTTCCGCTATCTGAAGCTCGGCCTGTCGGTAGTGCTGGTGTTCGTAGGCGTCAAGATGCTGCTCGAAGCCGTCCACGTCGCTATTCCGATCGGCGCATCGCTGGGCTTTATCGCGCTCGTGCTGCTTAGCTCGGTGCTGCTGTCGCTGTGGCGCAACCGGAAGGATGAGCTCGCGGGCAAGGCCGAGCCCGTAGCAGACACCCGGCCCGTCGAAGCACCGGCGCACAGGCGCGAGGTGGCGTCCGAGCAGCAATAATCGATCTAGACGCAATGACGTAGAAGAATTAAACGCAAAGACGCAAAAGTAAGAGTAAGGTCTTCGATGTTTGTGCATCGAAGACCTTCTTGCTTGAAGTTCAGTAATGAGCCAACGGACCGGAAATCCATCAGTTCTTAGCGGGCTTGGCGTCTTTGCGTTGGCCCAGAGGACACCCCTCCGGGCGTTTCTGTCCGGGCGTTCTTCGCGTTAGTTACAGGACGGCGTTACCGTCGGCGAGCTGCGGCCGGCCATCGGTACCCACATCCGTATCGGAAGCGCCGTTGTACCGACGGTAACGGTCCAGACAAACGGAGCGTCGATCGTCAGCAGCGTGTCGCTGTCGACGGCGAAGGGGCGCAGCGCGAGGCGATATGTGCCCGGAGCCAGGCCGGTGGGCGCGGTAATCTCGAAGCTGATCGTATCGGCTTCACCCGCCGGCACGGTGCCGCGCGAAAGTGTCGCCGGGCGATTGGGCGCCAGCCAGCCATCGCCGGCCATCGGCGACGATGTGAGCAGCTGGTCGGGCGCGGCGGGGTCGACCAGCACGAGCACGATGTTGCCGCTCTGCCACGTGCTGCTGCCCGCGTTACGCAGGCAGGCGCGCAGCGTTTGCGTACCGCCGCGGCGCAACGTCGGGTCGGGCGAGCGGCCGATATAGACGGCTCGATTTGCCGGCGCCACACGATAGTCGGTCACCGGATCGTAGTAGCGATGCAGAATCTGAAGGCTGTTCCAGCCGTCCTGCGCCAGATAGTATGTTTCCCACTGGCCCATACAGTCTTTCACCGCGCCCTGGCGAACACAGGTCGAGTTGCGGTCGCGGAAGTATAGCGGGATCAGCTTGCCCTCGCGTAACAGCACCGTGCCCCACATCCGGTCGACGGCGGCATCCGAAAAGGTGTAATTGCGGTTCGGGTCACGATCCTTGTAGTACTGATCGCAGCCGCCGTCGACCACGTCGAACGGATAGCCGTAGCGCGTCCACTTGCGCACCACGAAGCCCGTCGCCCAGCCGTACTGCTGCACGGCGACGGCGCCGGCCTCCAGGGATGCCGCGGGCCAGTTCGGGAACCACTCGTTGGGCAGCACATTCTTGACATAGTCGCGAAACGGAACGCGGTCGACGCGCTGCACATTGGTAGGAGGGTAGATGCACGCGGCGCTGAACGTGCGCCCGACGTTGATCGACTCGGGCGGACCGTCCCATGGGATGGCGGCGGAGGCCGGAGCGGGCTCCCAGACCGTCGGGCGCTGGCCCAGCACGATCTGCAGCTCGACCGGCCGGTCGAGGCCAAGCTCGACGCCGGCAAACCGCCAGGGCGCGTAGCCGCCGGCGCCGGCCTGCACGTCGACCTCGGCCCGCAATGTGTCGAGCGGGATTTCGATCCGCGGCAGAGTGCCGTCAGGGGCGCTCTCGACTACAACATCGCCGATCTCGACCTGCGCACCCGCGATCGCACGGCCTTGCTCATCCTGTACGGAGCCCGTCACAATCGCTCCAGGCGGCGTTTCAGCGTGTGATGCGGCGGGCACGAGTAAGATCGCCAGCAGCGCGGGTAGCGCCAGCAGAGTCCATCTCAGGCAGGGCCGTCGTATCATCGGGTTCAGCCTCTTGTCATCCACATTTCGCTTACATGTGGTTTATGATTAAACAGGCGCATTGTTCAAGATCATCGATTACCGGATATTAACGAAACGATGAGTCCTGGATGACTGTTATCCCCTAACTGCAACAAATCCGCGCCCCACGCATCAAATAAATAGTGAGACGCGAAGGACTCGACAGCCCAATGGAAAGTGCGCTACAGTACGGGTTGACGACGGCCACAGGCGGCCGGAGCAGGGGCTATGTGGGCATGACGATGCGCCTGTGGCCGGCGTACCAAAATCAATGCGGCTGCGTTTTCGTAGCTGCCGTGGCCGGCGTCGGATCAGGAGATGATACCGATGCGGTGTCCGAACTGTGGTTTTCACAATGCCTTCACGTCCCACTATTGCCGCCATTGTGGAAGCGCGCTGAATCCGACCGTGCCGGAAAGCGTCAACGCCTCGCCGGTTTCGGCTGCGTGGAGCATGTCCGTACAGCCCGCCGGCACCGGCTTTCCGGACGATGATGCGGCATTGCAGGAGTTGCTCGTGACTGAACCGATCAAATCTGCCGGTACGCCTGACGATGTGCAGCCGCCGCTCGCGGCCGGCGCTGCCGTCGGCAGCTACACTGTTACCGAGCTGCGTGAAGAGCACGACGATGCCAGGGTTTACCGTGCGACGGCGCCGGCTGACGTGTGCCAGCAGTGCGGCACGCGCGTCGCGGAACAGCCGGACCCCGGCTATTGCCATGAGTGCGGCGCCGAGCTGAAACCGCGCAATGTGTTGCTGATCGAGTACACCGGCAGCGCGTCACCCGATCGTGGCCCCGGCCTGGTGGCCGGCCTGCCGGACGATCCGGCGCGCGCGCTGTTGCCGCCGGTGGAGCCGATCGAGCAGGATGGCCGGCGCTTACTGGTGGTCGAGGAGAGTGTGCCGGGCTGGCAGTCGCTGGCCGTGCTGTTGACCGGTCATAGCGAAACGCCCGACGAGCCGGCTGCTCTGGAGGACACCGACGCGCTGCCGATTGCGTTACAGCTCGCGCGCCTGCTGCAGTACCTGCATCAAAACAATGTCGCGCTCGGCAATTTATCGCTGGCGCAGCTGTTGATTGGTCCTCAGAACAGCGTGCGATTGCGCGATATCGAAGAGCTGCATCCGCTGGACGACCAGCGGCGGGCGGCCGACTTGCAGCAGCTGCACCAGACTGTCGAAGAGTTGACCCGCATGCCGCGCGAAACGCGCAAGCTGGACGCCGAGGCCGTTGAAGGCGGCGCGACGCCGCGGACCTTGCAAGAAGTGCTGGCCCAGGCGCGCACCGGCGGATTGCCAGACGCCGGCGCGTGGGTCGCGGCGCTGGAAGCGATCGACGAGCTGCAGCGCGCAGTGCGTGGCTTGCGCGCCGAGGTCGGAGCAGCCTCGCATGTCGGGATGGTGCGCGAGCTGAACGAAGACTCGCTGCTGACGATCGACCTCAAGCTGGATATCGCCGGGCGGGCGATCAACGGCGGGCTGTATGTCGTCTCCGACGGCATGGGCGGCCACGCTGCCGGAGAAGTTGCCAGCTCCTTGGCGGTCCAGAGCATGGCGAACGTGGTCAACCAGTCGCTGCTCGAGCTGTCGGTCGACAGCACGGGCGGTGTAAACGATCAGCAGCTGGCCGGCCTGGCGCAGCGCGCGGTGGAGCAGGCCAACCGCGCGGTGTATGAAGAGAGCCGGCGCCGCGGCAACGATATGGGTTGTACGCTCACCTTCGGCCTCGCGCTCGGCGATCGATGTATTGTCGGCAATATTGGGGACTCGCGAACATATCTGCTGCACAACGGAGAGCTTAACCGCGTTTCCAAGGACCATTCGTTGGTCCAGCGGCTGGTAGATATGGGCCAGATCCAGCCGGACGAGATGTACACCCATCCGCATCGTAACGCGATCATGCGCTCGTTGGGCGAAAAACAGCAGGTCGAGCTTGACCTGTATCCGCTGCGGCTGGAGCCGGGCGATATCCTGTTTTGTTGCTCGGACGGGCAGTGGGAGATGGTCCGCGATCCGCGAATGGCCGAGATGATCGTCGCGGCCAATGATATGCAGGCGGTGGCCGAGCAGCTGGTCGCCGAGGGGAATCAAAACGGCGGGGATGACAATATTACTGCCGTGTTGGTTAGATTCACGTAGGGACGCGCCGGCGGCGCGTCCCCACAAACCAACATAATGGAGATACCAATGTCCAACGACGTAACACTGACGGCTAAATGGGCCAGGCAACCGGTGTCCGCGGGTACGCCGCAGGTGGCCTATCTGTTGATCGATGCGCAAGCCGCAGGCCCAGGCTGCCGCGGCCGTGGCGCCGATCACTTTTGTATGGTGCTCGACCGCTCGGGCTCGATGGACGGCGCCAAAGATCGACAGCCTCAAGCGCGCGGTCGTCGAGGTGATCGAAACACTGCGGCCCGAAGACATCGGTGTCGGTCGTGGTGTTCGACGAAACCGCCGAGGTGGTGCGTGCCGATGCAGCCGGCCGACCGATCAAGCCGAGCTGAACAATCGTGGTCGAGGCGATACGGGTTCAGGGCGGCACGGCGATGTCGCACCGGCCTCGAGCCGGCATCGCTCGAGCTGCAACAGAACCTATCGCGCCGATCGGTACCGCCTACCTGCTGCTGCTGACCGACGGCCAGACCTGGGGCGACGAGGACGCGTGCCGCGCCCATCGCCGCAGCAGCTGGCGCAGGTGGGCGTGCAACATCACGGCGCTCGGGCTGGGCGACGAGTGGAACGAGAAGCTGCTCGACGACCTGGCGGCGGCGACCGGCGGAACGTCGGACTATATCGCCGACCCGCAGGATATCGGCCAGTACTTCCAGCGCGCGGCTCAGCTGCGCGCAAGACAGCAGTGCGCAACGGGCGCCTGTTGATCCGGCTTGGCCGAAAGTGTCGCGCCACGCGCGGTCTATCGCGTCACGCCGCTGATCGCGAACCTGGGCTTCAAGCCGATCGGCGAGCGCGAGATCAACATCGACCTGGGCGACGTCGAGAGCGGCGCGGGGGCCAGCGATTCTGGCCGAGCTGATGCTGCCGGCGTATGCGGCCGGCACGTATCGCGTGGCGCAGGCCGAGCTGACTACGATGTTCCGCAGGAGCAGCGGCTCGACGAGCGTGTTCGCGTGGAGGCATCCGCTCGAGTTCACCGCCGATGCGTCCCAGGTAGCCGTCGACCCGGCGACGATGAATCTGGTCGAGCGCGTGACGGCGTTCAAGCTGCAAACCCGCGCGCTGGACGAAGCAGCCGCCGGCAACTTGCCAGGCGCGACGCAGAAGCTGCGCTCGGCGGCGACCCGCCTGCTGGATCTGGGCGAGCTCGAGCTCGCCGATACCGCCAACCGGGCCGCCGCGGCGATCGAGCAGGGTCAGACGCCGTCCGCCGCCGACCAGAAGGCGATGACGTACAAGACGCGGCGATTGTCACTTGATGAGTTGACCGGGAAACAATAGTGTAGTTTCAAGTTTCAGATTTCAAGTTTCAAGTTTGTCTGATCGACTGTTGATCAGAGGAACTTGAAACTTGAACTTGGAACTTGAAACTCTGGAAAAAAATATGGCCGGAGAACTCCACCTTCGCCAAACCCTGGCCCGTCCGTACCTGCCGGTGTCGCAAACGCCGCAGGTGGCGTATGTGCTGGTCGAGATCATTCCCACCGGCAGTCGACGGCCAACGTGCAGATGCCGGTCAACGTCGCGTTCGTGCTCGACCACTCGGGCTCGATGCGCGGCAACAAGATTCGCTCGATGCAGCATGCCGTCGGCCTGGCGCTGGATCGCCTGAGCGACGACGATACGGTGTCGATCACGATCTTCAATCACGAAGCCGCCGTGCTCGTGCCCGACACAGCCTGCCGGCGACCGTAGAGCTATCATGCGCCTGGTCGACGGTATGCGCGACGAGGGCGGCACCAAGATCAGCCGCGCCATGTTCGCCGGCCTTACCGAGCTGTCGCGCGCGCCACAGGGCCGCCGCTCGCGTCTAGTGCTGTTGACCGACGGCGAAACCGACAAGGACGAAACGGCATGTCTCGACCTCGCCGATCAGGCCGCGCGCAACGGCGTGCCGATCTCGGCCTTTGGCATCGGCAACGAATGGAACGACAAGCTGCTGGCCGGCATCGCCGAGCGCAGCAGCGGCGAAGTCGAGCACCTGCGCCGCCCCGAGGAGATCGAAGACAACTTTCAGCAGGTGGTGCAGCAGGCGCAGAGCGCGATCTTCCAGAACACCAGCGCGACGCTGCGGGTGGTATCGGGTGTTACGCCGCGCGCCGCCTGGCAGGTGGTGCCGCTGATCAAAAACCTTGGCTACAAGCCGCTGGCCGACCGCGCGGTGGTGCTGCCGATCGAGCAGCTCGAAAAAGACGAGCGTCGCGTGCTGCTGATCGAGCTGATGGTCGATCCCAAGCCGTCGGGCGAGTATCGTATCGGCCAGCTCGAAGTGGCCTACGACATCCCGCTGCTCAACGTGGTGGGCGAGCGCGCGCGCGCCGATCTCACGATCACCGTTACCAGCGACGCGGCGCTGGCGCAGCAGGTCAACCCGCAGGTGATGAATATCGTCGAGAAGGTGACGGCCTTTAAGCTGCAAACGCGCGCGCTCGACGACATGGAAGCCGGCAATATCGCGGGCGCGACCCAGAAGCTGCAGGGCGCCGTCACGCGGCTGCTCAACAGCGGCGAGGCCGACCTGGCACAAACTGTGCAGCATGAGGCGCAAAATCTGCAGCAGGGCGGCGAGCTGACGTCGGAGGGCGCCAAAACGATCCGCTTCGGCTCGCGCAAGACTGTGCGTCTGAGCGATCTGGATCTGCCGAAGTCGTAGGGGTCAGGGGGTCAGGAACGATCCCGATGGATGAACGTCTCGAACCCCGGAATAAATGCCGGGGCTGAAGTAACAAAGCCACCTGAAGGTGGCTGGGCGACCTCCCAGTCACCTTCAGGTGGCTTCGTTTCTTCAGCCCCAGGATTTATCCTGGGGAACGGGTTAAGGAACGGGGTGCCGGGAACCCGGTTATATCAAAATCCCAGCCGTATCACATTCCACGATAGCCGCGGCAGATGTGCCGTCACGGTGCCGGCCTCGGCGCGCGCATCGCCCGTCGCCGACGGCAGTACGGTATCCGGCTGCGCGAGCGTGTTCTCCGCCTTGCGGTCGGCGTGTTCGAGCACCAGATGCTCAAGCACCCGCAGGTTGCCCCCAAAGGCGCGCAGGTCGGCCGATAGCTGCAGACCGTCCTGCTGATCGCGGTTGACGGCAAAAATCGTCAGCGTATTGTTGGCCTCGTCCAGGGTCGCCGCGGTATCCAGCAGCGGCACGTCCCCATAGTTCTCAGTCGCATACGTCGGTGACGAGACCACGGTTTGCAGCGCGGTGCCGTGCCCGTACTGGCAAACGTGCAAATACGGATAGTAGGTCGTCTGCTTCCAGGCAGCTCCATTCGGCTCGGTCATAATCGGCGCCAGCGCGTTGACCAGCTGGGCCAGACATCCGACTTTGACCCGGTCGGCGTGGCGCAGCAGCGACATCAGCATCGAGCCGACGACCAGGGCGTCCTCAAAGGTGTACTGCTCCTCGGTCAGTCGCGGAGCTTCCTGCCATGGCTCGGCCCGCCGGTCGCGGCCGCGCGCGTGATACCACACATTCCACTCGTCGAACGACAGGTTGATCTGCTTGCGCGAGCGCTTCTTGGCCTGCACAAAATCGCAGATCGACGTCACCGAGTCGATAAAGCGGTCCATACCGACCGACTGGGCCAGAAAATCCCCTACATCGTCGCCGTGTAGCTCCAGGTACAGGTGCAGCGACAGGTAGTCGACATGCTCGTAAACATGGTCGAGCACGGTCGCCTCCCAGGTAGCAAAAGTCGGCATGCGATTGTTGCTGGACCCGCAGGCGACCAGCTCGATGCTCGGGTCGACCCAGCGCATCAGCTTGGCGGTTTCGGTGGCGATACGCCCATACTCGTCGGCGGTTTTATGGCCCATCTGCCATGGCCCGTCCATCTCGTTGCCGAGGCACCACAGCTTGATGTTGTGCGGCTCGGCGTAGCCGTGGCTGCGGCGCAAATCGCTGTAATATGTGCCGCCGGGGTGGTTGCAGTACTCGAGCAAATTGCGTGCCTCATCCGGGCCGCGCGTGCCGAGATTTACCGCGAACATCGGCTCGGTGTCGGCTTTACGACACCAATCGATAAACTCGTTGGTGCCGAAGCGATTGGTTTCGAGCGAGCGCCAGGCGAGCTCGAGGCGGCGCGGCCGCTGCTCGAGCGGCCCGACGCCGTCTTCCCAGTTGTACCCCGAAACGAAATTTCCGCCGGGGTAGCGGATGATCGGCACGCGAAGCTCGCGAATGATGTCGAGGATATCGGTCCGGAAGCCGTCTTCGTCGGCGCTAGGATGCCCGGGCTCATAGATCCCGGTGTAGATCGCCCGGCCCAGGTGTTCCAGAAACGAGCCGAAAAGTCGTGGATCGATCTCGCCGACGCGGAAATCATGATCAAGAGTAAGGGTGGCCGTCTGCATGGTCAACGATCAGCTTTCACTAAGGCCGGCAGTTTATGCTCGCCACTGAGTGCTCGGTACAGCTTGCCGGCCGCTGTGCCGCGCCCGCTATCCTAGCACAAATGAATTGAGAATATTGAATGGAGATTTGAGAGATTCGCTTCCTCCATTCTCAATTCATTCGGAATGCCGGTAATATGTAGGCGCATTCGCGCGATATATAGATGTGATGATTGAAGGTTCCGAGATAACCGACGTGGCGGAGGAGTTCGAAGCGCTGCTGGCCGCGCAGCGCTCGCGGATCGTCCGCCTGTGCTCGCGCTTGTCGGGCGATGCCGACGCCGCCGAGGATCTGGCGCAGGAAACGCTGGCCGAAGCATGGCGGCAGCGCCACAAGCTGGCGGAGCCGGAGGGAGTGGCGCACTGGCTCAACGCGATCGCCCGCAACGTCTGCCTGCGCTGGGCACGCGCGCGCGGAGCAGAGCCCGCCCGTAACGAGCCGGCCGCAGTTGAGCTGGCGGTCGATCCGATCAGCCTCGACGTCGAGCTGGAGCGCGACGAGCTGGTCGCGCTGCTTGATCGCGCCCTGGCGTTGCTGCCTCAGCAAACGCGCGATGTGCTGATCCAGAAATACGTCGACAAATCGCCGCTGGCCGCGATCGGCGAGCGGCTTGGCCTCAGCGCCAACGCTGTAGCGGTGCGGCTGCATCGCGGCAGGCTCGCCTTTCGGCGTGTGCTGGCCACCGAGCTGCGCCAGGAAGCCTACACGTTCGGCCTGCTGGGCGAGCCGCAATTCGCCTGGCAGCCGACCACGATGTGGTGCCCGATATGCGGCCAACAGCACCTGCAAGCAGCCTACGACGACGGTTTTCGCTCATTTTCGGTGCGCTGTCCGGCCTGCTCGGGTGCCGAGGGCCAGGCGGTGCAGTTGTACGATTCATACCTGGAGCAGTCGCCCAGGAAGGGCTACCGGACGGCGCTGCTGCGGGGCCTGGCCGAGGCTCATACGCATTACCGACAGGCGCAGCTGGGGCGCGAAGCGCCGTGTCCCGATTGCGGCGAGCTGGTGCCGCTGCGGCTGATGCTGCCGCCCGATCGCCGTGGGCCGTGGGGCGACCGGCGCGGCATGGTGTTGGTGTGCGCCCGCTGTGACGGAGGCTCGAGCATCACCTTGCGTATGTTCGCGCAGTCGCAGCCCGAGGTGCGCGCCTTCTGGAAGCGCCACCCACGTATGCGCTCGCTGCCGTATCGGGAGGTTGAGCTCAACGGCGTTCCGGCGGTCGTCATCACGTTCGAAAGCCTCGGCGAGCCGGCCTGCGTCGACGTGCTGACCACGCGTGATACGTGGGAAGTGATCAAGGTCAATCAGCAATGAACAATGAGCAAAGCCTTCCATTATTGCTGATTGTTCATTGTTTCATCCAATGGTAGCACCTGTATGGTAAACACCCCTACTCCTCCTCATGGCTTCCGCACGTTTGTGATCGTCTGGGCCACCCAATCGTTGTCGGTAGTCGGCAGCGCGCTGACGTTTTTCGCCGTAAATATCTGGCTGACGCAAACGCTGTACCCGCTGCCCGAACAAAAGCCGGAGCTCGGTCTGTCGCTGGCGGCGATCACGCTGGCCTTTATGCTGCCGACGATCTTCGGCGCGCCGATCGCCGGCGCCTGGGCCGACCGCCACGATCGGCGCCGCATCATGATCGTGTGCGATCTGTTCAACGGCGTGCTCAACTTTGCCCTGGCGGCACTCGTGTTGGCCGGCATGTTGCAGCTGTGGCTTTTGATCGTGCTGCTGGTGCTGCAGGCGATCGCCTCAGCGTTTCACCAGGCCGCGTTCGATACCTCGTACGTGATGCTGGTGCCCGAAGCGCAGCTCCCGCGCGCCAACGGTATGATGCAGACCGTGTGGGCGTTTTCGGGGATCATCTCGCCCGTGCTGGCCGCGATCATTATTTCGCTGCCTTCGCTGGCCCGTCAGGGCAGCCTCAGCGGCCCGCTGAGCAGCGTGCTTGCTCTCATCCCCGACGGATCGGCCCTGGCGATCGGACTGGATGCGATAACATTTGTGTTCGCGGCGGTTGTGCTGATGTTCCTAAGCATTCCGTCGCCTGTACGGGCCGATTTTTCGTCGGCGGCGAAGCCGAGCCTGATGGCCGACGTGCGGGCCGGTGCGAGCTATATCTGGCTGCGACGGCCCCTGCTGTGGCTGCTCGGCACGTTCACCGTAGCCAACTTCACGTCGGCGGGCGCGGCAGTCTACGACCCGCTGCTGATTCGCTTCCGTCTGGTGGAGGACTGGTCCACGCGCGGCTTTACGTTCGAGACGGCGCTGGCACTGCTGTCCTCGGCGCTCGGCATCGGCGGCCTGATCGGCGGCATCGCGATCAGTGTCTGGGGTGGCCTCAGGCACCGGCGGGTGTACGGCGTGCTGGTGCCGATGATCATCAGCGGCGTGGCCCAGGTGCTGATGGGCTTGTCTGAACTGCTGTTCCTCACGGCGGCGATGGGAATGATCGTTGCCGGGATGGTGCCCATGATGAACGCCCACTCGCAGGCGATCTGGCAAACCCAAACGCCACCCGAGCTACAGGGCCGCGTGTTCTCGGTACGCCGCGTGATCGCCCAGTGTACCGCGCCGCTGGCGACGTTTCTGGCAGGTATCTTCGGTGGCTTGTTCGATCCCGGCATGGTGGTGGCGGTGATGGGCGCGATCTTGACGGTGTTTTGCGTCGCGCAGCTGTTCAATCCCTGGATGCTGCGCGTCGAGGATAAGCAGTGGTTGGACGAGATGGCCGAGCGCGATGCGCTTTCGAACGCCCAGCAACCGTCGTAACGCAAAGACGCAAAGTATTTACGGCTCCAGCCGTAAAGTAGACAGTACCCCATCCCAGGTGCCCCGGTAGCGCGCGGCGTTGTCCTCAGCCGCGGCGAACGTCAGCACAACAACATCACGCCCCGACACAAGTAAATACTGCTCGAATGTGAGCGTGAGCGGCTCGCCCGACTTGTCGCTAAGCGACAGCTGCGAGCGTAGCCGCTCCGCCGCGTGCTCGCCGATACGCACCGGCTCGCGGGTGATGGCGGCAAAAGCCGGTGTCGAGCGCAGATCGCGCTCGTTTGCGTCGCCCACCGCATCCAACGCAACGTCGGCGTCGTATGTTTGGCGACCAACTCGAATGCTCGCCGGGTAGCCCGAAGTGCCGCTCGCGGCAGGCGCGAGGTCGACGGCCAGCAGCTCGAGGTTGCCTGCAGAGAGGTCGGCGGCCGCGCTGCGGAGCAATGCTTCGAGCTGCGGATGTTGGGCGGCCAGTGCGTCGATCGCCGCGCTCTGGTCGGTGTCGGTGGCTGTAAGCATACCCCACTCGGCCGGCAGCGCAAGCTGCAGGCCGGGTAGCTCGACCGGCTGCCAGCCCGACGGCCGCGGTGCGGCCTGCAGTACAGCTACCGGCGCCGGCTGCTGCCCGGCACAGGCCGCGAGCAGGATCAGGAGAAACGCTCCGCGAATGCACGCGAACATGACAAGGTGACATGGTGACATGGTGACATGGTGCAGCTTGCCCGAAGTTATGTGCATCTCAGAAGACTTTCCATTAACGCGTCGAATGTGCATACGTGTGGATCACAATCGCTTTGTCACCCGGTCATCAAGCGTTCCTTCGCGGATCACATGCCGGCGGCAGCATACTACAACTTTCGTCGGTGTTTTGTCGGTCCTATGGCAGATGCCAACTCGCACATGTGTGTTAAAATCATGTGCGAAGGATATTTTGCTCGAAGGAACATTTAACCGGATAACGGCGTAGAGATTTACAGGCGGCTGGGACGTAGCCCGACGAGGTGTGATATGGAACATCGCATCGACTACCGGGAGTTGTCGGCGGAAGCACGTCAGGCATGGGAAACGATCAGTGGGCTCGCGCTGACGACGCGCGAGCAGCACCGGCATGCCTGGTCCGTGCTGCGCTCGGCTTTGGAGGGCCTGGCCGACGATCCCCATCCTACGCTCTACGTGTTGTCCGATGTGCCCGCGATCGAAACCCACGAGCTATTCGTCAGCGGCCGCGAGCTGGCCGCGCTGCGAGTGCTGGTCGCCTGGCTTAAAGCCAACGATCGGGCCGGACGCATGCGCGACCTGCCGGTGTATCCGGATCTGGCCGAGGCGATCGTCAGCCAGCTCGGCGAAGGCCCCTGGCCGGGTGTCTGGCGCCCCTCCTATCTGGATTCTGTCGTCGAGGGCGGTAAGCTCGCGCTACGTCCGCGCAGCCAGGCCGAGGCGCTGGCTCGCCTGCTGGAGGCCGCGCTGGCCGATGGGCGTCAGATTTGCCCTGGCTGGAGCACCGCGCAGCGCGAACGCCTGCTGCGTGAGCTGGGCGACGTGCTGCTCTGGCTGCGCGCTTTGCTGGCCGCTCGCGATAACGACGCTGGCTAGCAAACCAACAAACCAACAAACCAACAAACCAAGTAAACCGCCAAGCCATCGTCGTGGCGCAGCGGTTTACTATGGTTGTGCGACGTATCCTGTCATAGGAACGTCTGAACTGTGCTGATTAGGTTCCGCTGGTTTGCTGCTTTGCTTGGTTCTTCGTTTGCATCGTTCGGCGTTATACTACCCGGCAGCGAAAGGAGCATAGGATGCCACAAGATAAACGCCGCGTCTATCGCCAGGCAATGCTGGCTGAGCGCCGGCGGCTTCAAAAGGCACTGGAAACGCTGGACGCCGGCGAGCAGTTGCCCGATGGAGAGCGCCCGCTGGCGCGTGACGGCGAGCCGATGACGCCTGATCAAATGCGCGAGCGCGTTACGGATCTGGAGCGACAGCTGCATTTGAAGCCGGAGGCGGCACGCGAGTGAGCTACGAGTTCCTCCCCCCACTCAACTTCCTGGGCCTGTTGCCCGAGCATTCGGCGCGTGAGACAAGCCGCGTGGTGCTGCTGCCGGTGCCGTACGAGCAGACGACCAGCTATGGTCAGGGCACGCGCAACGGCCCGCGCGCCCTGCTGCTGGCCTCGCAGCAGGTCGAGTTGTACGACCGCGAGTGGGGCTCCGAGCCCGCGATCGAATATGGTATCCATACGCTGCCGATGCTGGCGCCGAGCTATCGTGATCCGGCCACGGCGCATGCCGAAATCGCCGCTGCCGTGGCGGAGTACGCACGCGACGCGCTGCTTTGTGTTGTCGGGGGTGAGCATTCGATCAGCGGCGCGGTTGCGCGCGGGCTGCACGAGGTGTATGGCGATTTTGTAACCGTGCAGCTCGATGCGCACGCCGACCTGCGCGACGAGTTCGAGGGCACTCCGTTTTCGCACGCTTCGGCTATGCGCCGGGTGATCGACAACGGCGGCGGGCCGGTGCTGCAGCTCGGCATTCGCTCGCTCAGCGTCGAAGAAGCCGAATTTATTCGCACCCAACCCGAGCATGTCGAAACATTTTTTGCCGAAGACGTTCATGCCGGGCGCCACCACGGGCGGCTGGCCGAGTTTGTGCGCGGCCTGCCGGTGTTTGTGACGATCGACGTTGATTGCTTCGACGCTGCCCTGATGCCCGCGACCGGCACGCCCGAGCCGGATGGGCTTTCCTGGAACGAGGTGCTGGAAGCAGTCCGTATCGTCGCGGCGAACGCGGGCCTGATCGTCGGCTTCGATATCATGGAGCTGGCCCCGATCCCCGGCCTGCAGGCGCCCGATTATCTCGCCGCCAAGCTGACCTATAAAGTGATGAGTATGTTGATGCAGGCACGTGTATGACGGTCGAAGCGCTGGTGTTCGATCTTCGACGGATTGATCGTCGACACTGAAGGGCCCGCCTACAAGTCGTGGCGCTCGATCTACGGCGAACATGGCGCGGAGCTCGAGCTAACGCTGTGGCAGGCCGAAATCGGCACTGCCGCCGTGTTCGACGCGGTGGCGCACCTCGAATCGCTCACCGGACGTGCGCTCGACCGCGAATCGTTGCTGGAGCGACGCCGGCAGCTCAAAGATACGCTCAGCCGGGACTCTCGGCTGATGCCCGGCGTCCAGGCCCTGGTCGACGCGGCCGAGCGAGCCGGGCTCAAGCTGGGCGTCGCGTCGAGCAGCGGCCGCGAGTGGGTCATCGGCTGGCTGGAGCGCACAGGGTTGCTGCAACGGTTTCACTGCGTACGCACGCGCGACGACGTGGCGCTGCCCAAACCGGCTCCCGATCTGTATCTCGGCGTGGCGCAATGCCTGGGCGTGGCTCCCGAGCGCTGCGTGGCGCTCGAAGATTCGCCCAACGGCCTGCGCGCGGCGCTGGCGGCCGGCATGCGCTGTGTTGTGGTTCCGACACCCCTTACTGCCGGGCTGGATTTCGCCGGCGCGGCGCTGGAGCTTTCGGCGCTCAGCGATCTCGAGCTGCCCGAGCTGCTGGAGCGGCTGGCGGTCGGAAACGATGTACGATGAACAGGTCCGTCTTCATCGTTCATCGTTCATCATTCATCGTTCCATCCAGTGGCACCCGGCTTGCTTGGACAATATTGAACATGAAAGGGGTGTATGCTTGGAGCGCGAACTGGAACACGTGCTCGTTGTCGAAGCTGATCCCCCCGTGCGCGAGCTGTTGACGGACGTCCTCTGCGACGAGGGATACGAAGTTATGACCGCGTACGACGGGGAGCACGCGCGCGACCTGGTCGCGTCGCGTAGTTTCGACGTTGTAGCAATAGATTTGGATATGCCGGATGTTTCGGTTGCAGGGCTGCTGCGCGAAACACAAAGCTCGGAGCCCGAGCCGGGTGTCGTGGCGCTGAGCTCGGCGCAACCGTCGAGTCGCCGCGCCTCCCGGGCGCATGTAGTCCTCGTCAAGCCGTTTGACGTGAACGAATTGGTCGAGGCTGTGCGTCGGGTATTGCTTTCACGCAGAGCACCGGAGCGCCGAACGAGCGCCGTGGGGAGACGGTCGGGGCGTGGGCGTGCCTATGGAGCACCGGAGCGCCCCGTGCTGCGCGTATCGCTCGGGAACGGCAGCTAGAATCGGGGTCGCATGGCCAGGTATCTGCGCTTTGAGCTACCGCTGCCGCCCGGCGTCAACAACCAGTATGCGACAGTTAACGGCCGGCGCATCCTTAGCGCCGAGGCCCGCCGCTGGCGGCGCGTCGCCGAGCAGCAGATCGGCGCGCTCGAGATCGACGATCCATTTCGTCTTATATTGCGCGACGGCTATCTGGCCGTGTTTTTCGACTTTTACTTCGAGACCCCGCTCAAGCGCGACCTGGACGGCGGGCTCAAGATAGCGCTTGATGCGATCTGTGCCGCGCTAGACATTGACGACCGCCGTGTCGTCGATATCCACCTCGTCAAACGCATCGATCCGTTGCGTCCGCATGTCGCCGTCGAGCTCGAAGCGCTCGACGACTGGTCATTTGAGGCCGAGCGACGCGTTCTTTGAGATTCCCTTCAGGTGCAGGTCACGGTAACGGTTGGTACAATAGGTTCAGTGATACAACAACAACACAAAACAGGCGTCGCACGACGTCGCCATGTTCCACGGTCGCTGCTGCGCCGGCTTGCCGGCTGGGCGCTGATCGGGCTTGCTCTCCTGGGGATGGTACTACCGGTTATGCCGGGTCTCATATTCCTGGCGCTTGCAGTTGTGCTGCTCGGCCCACACGACCCTTTGCTGCGCCGTGCCGGCGTCGCGATACGTGTGCTGCTGCGGCGGCTCAGCCAGGTGCGTCTTCGCTGGTTGCGGGCTCTCGGCTGTGAAGCACGCTGGCGCTATGCGCAAGCCCGCAAGCAGCTGCGCGACGTGTTGCAGCGCCACCAGCGCGGCGAGATCGGCTGGCGCACGCATTTACCGCTAATCGCAACGATGCTGGCAGGTATGACGGCCAGCGCGGCGATCGGCCTTGTCGTAGCACGAACGATCTTCTGAATTCGAGGCCGGCGGCGCGTACGGTTGATGTATAATGGGGCTCGATGACAATTAGGTTGAACGACGTATGAGCGAGCTCGGCGCGTATCTGCGCGAAGCGCGCGAGGCACGCGGCTATACGCTTGCGGAAGCAGCGTCGGCGACGCAAATCCTGCCTAAGTATCTTCAAGCACTGGAGGATGGGGACTACGAACAGCTGCCGGGCGATGTGTACGCCCGAGGCTTCATTCGTAATTATGCCCAGTTCCTTGAGCTACCCGCCGATGAGCTGATCCAGCAATATCGTATCGAGCGCGGCCAGCCGACCGATCGGATCCGGGTGATGCCGGCGGCCGTGCCTCCGCGCACGCGCTCGTGCCTGATTCCGAGCGCTTTTTTCTCGGCGTTCTCGGTGCTGGTGCTGCTCGGCGTGCTTTATCTCGTACTGCAATTTACCGGTTTGCTGGCGCGGCCGCCGTCCGAGGTAGCCGGAGCTCCGACGTCCACGCCGCCGCCGGCGACGCCCACCGAGTTCGCGACGCCGACGCTGCAGCCGGAAGGCAGCTTGCCCGGCGCGCTGCCGCCCACGGCGACGCCTGAAGTGACGGCGACGCCGGAGGTGCCGCCTACGCCGACGCTCAATCCGGCGGTGCCGTTGACGGTCGAGATCCGTATCGCTCCGGATACCGCGATCGGATCGTGGATGCTGGTCACGGCGGACGGGGTGTTCAGGTTCCAGAAGACGATGACTGCCAACACTACTGAAAAAATAGAAGCGCAGCGCGAGGTCACGATCCGCGCCGGCGACGCATCGGTGGTCGAGCTGATCGTCAACGGAAACAGTCGTGGCCGTATGGGCACTGTGCCCGGCGGCGTGGTGGAGCAAACAGTTACGCCGTAGGGTCTATGAGATTTCATATCATCACACTCGGCTGTCCGAAAAATAGTGTGGACAGCGAAGGAATGGGTGGCCTGCTGCTGGCGCAGGGCCATACCACGGTCGACTCCCCCGAGTCGGCCGATGTCGTGATCGTCAACACCTGCTCGTTTATTCAATCCGCGCGCGACGAAACGCTGGGCGTGCTCGGCGAACTCGGCGCCGCCAAGCGGCCCGGCCAGCGGCTGATCGCGGCCGGCTGTATGGCCGAAAGCCATCGCGATGCGATCGTCGAGGCCGTGCCCGGTGTGGATGCCACGCTGTCGACCAGGGAATGGATGCGCATCGGCGATGTGGTCGGGGGCGGCAAAGCCAATCGGCCGTTGATTGAGTTGACACAGGTCGGGGCGCAACTGGAAACAGTCGAAGGTCGAAGGTCGAAGGTCGAAGGTCATAACATAGAGGTCGAAGGTCGAAGGTCGAAGGTCGAAGGTCACCGGAATACGGCTTTGAGCTTGTCAAACATCGACCTTGATCTTTCCGTGCCCAACCGCGAAGCGAAGGACTTTCGACCTTCGACCTTCGACCTTCGACCAGATTCCCCTGGGCATGACCAACCGACACTCGGAGAATACGGCGACTGGCGCAGCGAGCCGATCCGGCGCCATGTGCGCGGGCCGTCGGCGTATCTGAAGATCTCCGACGGCTGTAATCTGCGCTGTGCTTTTTGCGCCATTCCATCGTTCAAGGGCGACCTGCGCTCCAAGGCGATGGGCGCGGTGCTCGGCGAGGCGCGCGAGCTGGTCGCGGCGGGGGTGCGCGAGATCGTGCTGGTAGCCCAGCATCTCACCGACTACGGCCGTGATTTGCGCATGGACGACGGGCTCGCGACGCTGCTGCGCGAGCTGTGCCAGGTGGTGCCCGCCGACCGCTGGATCCGCCTGATGTACGCCTATCCGTCCTCGATCAGCGAGGGTGTGATGCAAGCTATGGCCGACCACCGGCAGATCGCCGCGTACCTGGACATGCCGCTGCAGCATGCTCACCCCGATACGCTGCGTCGCATGCGCCGCCCGCCCGATACCGAGCGCACGCGGGCGATCGTACGTCGCCTGCGCGATGTGGTGCCGGATGTCGCGATCCGGACCACGTTTATCGTCGGCTTTCCGGGCGAAACGCGGCGCGAGTTCGACGCGCTGCTCGAGTTTATCGAGGAAATGGAGTTCGACCGCGCCGGCTTCTTCCGCTACTCGGATGAGGCGGGAACTCACGCCGCGACCCTCGACGGCAAGGTGAGCGAGCGCGTCAAGCAGCGCCGCTACCAGGAGGCCGCCGCCTTACAGCAGCAGGTGTCGCTGCGCCGCAACCGGCGCTGGATCGGCCGCACTCTGCGTGTGCTCGTGGAAGGCGACGGCGAGGCCGATGGCAAGCCGGTAGTCGTCGGCCGCTCGTACCGCGATGCGCCCGAGATCGACAACTTCGTGTGGGCGTACGGACAGGCGCCGGCCGGCTCGTTCGTCGACGTTGCTGTGCAGCGCGCTTCGCCCTACGACCTGTGGGGCGAGGTGAGCCACGAATAGGACACGAATAAACGAATGGAGTCACGAATAGCTATTCGTGGCTCACATCAAAACGGCAGCGCAAACGCGCTGCCGTAGGGCAACTTGGCTAGATCCGGGTAGCCTCAGCCGGCGGCGCGGTGCTTGGCCTCGCTCTGCAGCTTAAGCAGCCGCTGCGGATCGTGCTGGGCGATGTGGTTGAGCACGTAGTCGATCGTTTCGTCCTCGTAATCGTCCATCAAGCCGTCCAACACCTTCTGCACCATCTGCGATTCGAAAGCGTCTTTGGTGACCGCGGGCGTATACACGTAGGCCAGCCCATCGCGGCGGCGATGCAGGATGCCTTTTTCCGCCAGTCGCGTCATGGTGGTCATCACCGTGGTGTAGGCGATGTCCGACTGTTCGGGATTGTCCTGTAAGCGGCGATGGACCAGCTTCACGGTGGTGCTTTTTTCGCGCCACACTATCTGCATGATCTTGGTTTCAAGCGGGCCAAGGACTTTTACCAGCCCTCCTGCAGCAGGCTTGAACCGGAACTCGGGTTGTTTGCCCTGCGCCATCCACCTGACTCCTTTACTGCGGCATTTGCCGAAGTTGCAGCATTTAGTGTAACGTTGGAATCGCACGCTGTGTAGTTGCTTTTGGTTACGTTGTCATTACAACCTTACGTCAACAAGAGCAGAACACGGCCGGCAGCTTGCAGCCAGGGACCATGCCGGCGCCGCTACAGGCGGAACGGCAACTGCCCGTTTGTGGACGCTGATCCTGGTGCTCACAGTCATGCCATACGGGGCATCGGGATCGAGGCTGCGTGCGGGAATGTATCACTTCTACGATCTATTGTAGCACACATGTGCTACAACGTCAAGCAGGCAACGATGAACGATCAGGATCTTCAGCGGCGCATCATAACGACGATGCGCGCAGTCTTTCCGCCCGCCGATCCGGCCCTGGCGCCGCTGTACGGCATGCTGCAATATCATCTCGGCTGGCTGGACGAGCAGCTGCAGCCGGTTGGAGGCAGCGGTGGCAAGCTGGTGCGGCCCGTGCTGGCTGTGCTGGCAAACCGCGTGTTCGGCGGCGTCGACGAGCACGCGCTTCCGCTCGCCGCCGCGCTACAGCTGTTGCACGACTTTTCGCTGATCCACGACGATATCCAGGATAACAGTTCCATGCGCCGGGGACGCCGCACCACCTGGCAGATCTGGGGCCTTGCTCACGGCATCAATGCCGGCGATACCATGTTTGCGCTGGCCCACCGCGCGCTGTTCGGCCTTGCGCCTGCCGGCGTGCCGGCTGATCGTACGCTGCGTGTCATGCGTGATTTCGAGGAGACGATCCTGCGCATCTGCGAAGGGCAGTATCTCGATATGTCGGCCGAAGGCAACATGGAGCTGCCGGTCGACGATTACCTGCGCATGATCCGGGGCAAGACCGCCGCGCTTACCGCCGCTGCGACCGGTCTCGGCGCCGCGCTCAGCAGCGGCGATGAGGCCGAGATCGCAGCGATGTGGCGCTTCGGCGAGTCGTTGGGGATGGCGTTCCAGATGCAGGACGACCTGCTGGATATCTGGGGCGCGCCCGAGCTGACCGGCAAGCCGTTTGCTGCCGACCTGCAGCAGCGCAAGATGAGCCTGCCGGTGATCCACGGCCTTGCCCACGCGTCGTCCGCCGACCGTCAGCGCTTCGTGGAGCTCTATCGCCGGCCTGAGCTCAGTCGTGCCGACCTCGAGACGCTGATGGCGATCCTCGACCGCAGCGAATCACGCTCGTATGTCGAGCAGCTGGCTCGCGATGAGCATGCCCTTGCGCTCGACGCGCTGAGCAAGGTGCGGCCCGTGAATTCCGCCGCGTGCGACGAGTTGGGCAAACTGGCCGAGTCGCTGCTCGAACGGAAAACCTAACGCAAAGGCGCAAAGGCGCATAGCATTCGGTTAAGTTTTCGTGCGTATCCTGTTTATTTCGGCCGAGTTTCCTCCCGATGTCGGTGGCGTCGGCGATTATTCGCGCCGGCTTGCGCTGGCGCTGGTTGATCGTGGACACGACGTTGCCGTGCTGACGGGCCGCTACGGATTGATCGAGTTTCGAGCTGAGGACAAGCACGCCGGCGACGAAAAGGTAGCGCAAGGCGAATCCGGTACCTTGGAACCTGAAACTTGGAACCTGAAACCCGGTAGCGAAACTCGTGTACGGACTCGCCGCCGGCGCGTCCCTACGAAACTCGAGACCTGGTCTTTGCGGCCGGTCGAAGCCGCGCTGGGAGCATTCCGGCCCGACATCGTCCACCTGCAATATCAGACCGGCGCGTACGGTATGCACCCGGCCGTGCTGCTGCTGCCCGCACGCTTGCGGCGGCTCCGGCGTGATATTCCGGTGCTGGTAACCGCCCACGATCTGCGGCTGCCGTATCTGTTTCCCAGGGCCGATTTGCTGCGCGGCTGGCTTACCGGCCGCCTGCTTGACGACGCCGGCGCGGTTATTGTCACCAACCAGGACGACGCGGGACGCCTCGCCGGCCTGGCGCCGCCCAGCCGCGAGCTGTATTCGCCGCGTCGCCCGCTGAATGCTCAACCGATCATAATTCCGATCGGCAGCAATATACAGCCGGCGCCGCCTGCTGCGTACGACCGCACCGCGCAGCGGGCCGCGACGGGCGCCGGCCCCGAATCGGTGCAGATCGCCTATTTCGGCCTGCTGAGCCGCACCAAAGGTGTGTTGGAGTTGCTGCAGGCGCTAGCCGGCACTGCCGCCGCGCTTTCGGCTGCTGATCGTCGGCGGCTCGGCGCCGCTGCCGGACGACCTGCGCTTTGCTGTCGACGTCAACGCCGCCATCGCGGAGCACGGCATAGGGGAGCGCGTAACGATCACCGGCCCGCTTTCCGAGCCGGACGTTTCAGGGCATTTGCTGGCATGCGATATCGCCGCGCTACCCTTTGCCGACGGCGCTTCGTACCGCCGCGGAAGCCTGCTGGCAGTGCTGGCTCATGGCCTGCCGGTGATCACCACACAGCCGCCCGCGCAGCTCGACCCACCGCTACGGGACGGTGCCCATGTGCTGCTGCTGCCTCCCGCGGATGTCGGGGCGCTGCGCGCTGCTATCGAGCGGCTGGCCGGCGATGGTCAGCTACGCAAAACATTGTCCGCCGGCGGGCTCGAGCTTGTCGCCGGGTTTGCCTGGCCTGCGATCGCAGATCGTCACGAAAGCGTGTATCATGCTGTGCTGAGTTCCCGGCGCTGAAGCGCCGGGCCAGGACACGAAGCCTCTGCGGACGCTTCGTGTCCTGGCGCATGGCTTTAGCCTGGCGTACGCGGCGCCAGTACTCTTGTATCCACGCCAGAGAAAGCTACTAATGTATCGACGATCCTTGCTTGC
Source organism: uncultured bacterium (assembly GCA_963827625.1). Taxonomy (GTDB): domain Bacteria; phylum Chloroflexota; class Chloroflexia; order Chloroflexales; family Kallotenuaceae; genus CAWHBS01. The sequence continues at coordinate 859,960 of CAWHBS010000001.1, forward strand.
CGCCGCTGGCGCCACGCTGATAATGCTCGTTATGCTCGCGGCGTGCGACGTAGTCATGCCGTCAGCTTCTCCACTGGCCGCCGTGCCGAGCGCGGTCGCCTCGACTACTCCTGTAGCGCCGTCGCCGTCGCCGTCGCCATCGCCGTCGCCATCGCCGTCGCCGTCTGCGCCGCCGTCTTTGGCCGCGATTCCCGCTGGCGGCTCGCTGGCCGTACGAATCCCCGGCGACCTGGCCGACCTGCAGCCGTGGAACCTGCGCAGCCGCAGCGAAGAGTACGTCGCCGATTTGCTGTACAACGGGCTGGTACGGCTGGATGCCGAGCTACGCCCTCAACCTGACCTGGCGTCTGATTGGGAAATATCGCCCGACGGCGGGCTGATCACGTTTACGCTGCGCTCGGATGCGCGCTGGCATGACGGCGAGCCGCTGACGGTCGACGACGCGATATGGACGCTCAACACGCTGCGTACGATCACGCCGACGAACTCGCTGTTGTTTGATCTACGCACCTATATCGGCGACGTGCGTAGCCCCTTGACCAATACGCTGGTGGTCTCGCTCACGCAGCCCTATGCGCCGCTGTTGCCCGAGCTGGCTGTGCCGATTCTACCGCGCCACCGGCTGGCTGATCGAACAGTCGACCAGTTGAATAAGCTCGACTTCCTGGCCGAGCCCGTCGGCAGCGGCCCGTTTCGATTCGAAGCCCGCGAGCCGGGCCAGTCGCTGGCCTTCATTCGTAACGAGGCGTATTTCGGCGAGCCGCCGAATCTGGACCAGGTAGCGCTGGTTGTCGCCCCTGATCCGGCGGTCGTGGCACAGGCGCTGCGCGATGGGCAGCTGTCGCTGGCCGAGTTCGCGCCCGGCGAAGCGCCGGGCGACCTCGGCGGCCTTCAGAGCGGCGGCTACGCGGAAAACGGCTGGTACGGCGTTGTGTTCAATCTGCGGCCCGATCGTTTGTTCACCGATCCGCGTTTACGCGAAGCGCTGGCCCTGTCGATCGACGTGCCGGCGCTGGTGGCCGGCGCGGCAGGACCGTCGGCCGAGCCGATCGCGAGCACAATCTTGCCCGGATCCTGGGCTTTGCCGCCCGGTACTGCCCCGCTGACGCCGAACGCGGACCGCGCGCGGCAGCTGCTGGACGAGGCCGGCTGGGTGCCCGGCGCCGACGGAGTGCGGCAAAAAGATGGGCGAGCGCTGTCGGCGCGCCTGTGGGTACGCGGCGACGACCCGCGGCGCGTGGATATAGCGCAGCGCATCGCCGAAGCAGCCATGCTGAACGGGATCCAGCTCGAGGTAGTGCCGGCCAATTTCGACTCGGTCGTGCTCGGCAAGCTGGCTCCCCCGTACGACTTCGACCTGCTGCTGGGCAGCTGGGTCAACGCTCCTAACACAGCGGGCTTTCCGGCGACGCGGTTCTATGATCCTGACGACTACGCGCTGTTTCATTCGTCACGGGTCTGGGGGGGACAGGGCGATACCCGCAACGGTCTGCGCAACGTGGGCGGCTTTCAAAACCCCGAATATGATGCCGCTGCTGAAGAAGCCCGTGCGGCATACGACCTGGATACGCGCCAGGCGGCGATCGAGCGGGCACAGGCTGTGCTTCGCGCCGAGCTGCCGTATCTATTGCTGTGGACCGATCGTTATCCGGTAATCGCCGCTTCAGCTGTTGGCACCGAGGATGGACCGCCGTCGCTCGACTCGCCGCGCCTGTTGTGGAACATCGAACGGTGGTTTGTCGAGTAGTAAACGCACGAAAGATAACGCAAAGACGCAAAGAGAATTGAAAATACGAGTGCGAATGTCCGTGCATGATCTCAATACAATAAGGTCTTCGATGCATATACATCGAAGACCTTCTTTATTCCTTTGCGCCTTTGCGTCATTGCGTTTAAAGCGTAACGTTGCTCATTTCGTGCAGCAGCTCCGTGGCACGGGTGGACTTGATGTGCCGCTCGCGTACCATCTGCTCGGCCACCAGATCAACCAGCATGCCGCTTGCTCCGGCGCCGAGGGCCAGCTGCCGCGCATGCAGCGCCATATGTCCCTGCTGGATGCCTTCAGTCGCCAGCGCTCGCATCGCGGCGATATTTGAAGCCAGGCCGGCGCAGACGCAGACCTCGGCCAGTTCATGCGCGGTGCGGACGGCCAGGAGCTTCAGCGCGGTGCGCGCGGCCGGATGCACCTTGGTAGCCCCGCCCACGATGCCCACGGCCAGCGGCATCTCCAGCTCGGCCACCAGATTACCGCCGGCGTCGCGGTACCAGCTGCTGAGCGAGGTATAGCTGCCGTTGCGCGCGGCGTACGCGTGTGCGCCGGCCTCAACCGCGCGCCAATCCTGGCCGGTCGCGATCAGTACCGGGTCGACGCCGTTCAGAATGCCTTTATTGTGCGTCGTGGCGCGATAGGGATCGACGGCGGCGAAGGCGTACGCCTGCAGCATGCCGTCGATCACCGCCTCCCCGCTCATGTCGGGCCGCGCCAGTGCCTCGGGTGTCAGCACAGCCGTCGCCTTCGCCAGGCGCCGATCGGAAAGATTCGACAAAATACGCAGCACGGCACGGCCGCCGGTCAGGCGTTCCAGCAATGGCGCGACAGCCTCGGCCATGCTATTGATCGCATTCGCGCCCATGGCGTCCAGGCAATCCACCAGCAAATGCACAATCAGCATCGGCCCGGCCGGTGAGCTGGCGAAGTGCCGCACCTCGACGTCTTCAGCCCCGCCGCCGAGACGGACCAGTGCCGTACTCTTGGCGTTGGCCAGCTCCAAAATCTCGTCGCGGTGGCCGAGCACGGCATCGGCGGCGGCCGCGGCATCGGGTACGTCGACTAATTGAACCTGGCCGATCATCAAGGAGCGCGTACTGGATGCGACGAAACCGCCGGTCGCTCGCGCGATACGGGCCGCGAACGAAGCGCCGGCCACGATCGAGGGTTCCTCGACCGCCATGGGGATCAATTTATCTGTGCCGTTGATACGGAAGTTTGTCGCGATGCCGAGCGGCAGCTCAAACGTTCCGACCACGTTCTCGATCATTTTGTCGGCGCGCTCGACCGAAAGAATGCCCTTGCCACCACGCAACAGCTCGAGGTCGTGTTCGTCGAGGCCGTCGAACGAGCGAACCTCTCCCAACCGCTGCTCGGGTGTGAGCTGATAAAAACCGGCGATGCGCGAGTTACGAGTGCCCATACCTAACCTGTGAAAAAAACTACAATTACCGTAAGGTGGATCAATTGTACCAGTATCACTCGCCCACGCACCCGGAAATACCTGTCAAAACCTCTCAATGCCTCGTTGGAAGCTCTCTCTGAACGGTTGCCCGGCCCATGGCAGCGTGGTAGGATGCGCCACGATGCCGCGTGTACTCGTGCTGCTCTTGCTCCTGCTCACCGCCTGTGCCGTCCAGAGGCCGGGGCCGCTGCCGCTTCCCTCCGCGACACAACGCGAGGAAACGCTCACGCTTCAAACACTGCTGAGCGAGCCGCAGCGCTGGAGTGGCCAACCTATAACGCTGATTACACCGGCACTGCTCAGTGAAAGCGAGCAACTATTAACGTCGCGACCCGCTCGAACGAGCCAGACCGCACGTACATCGATCTGGCTGGCCGATGCTACTTCGGATACAGTACGCGACCAGCTGGACAATGGAGCAGGCTATCTCAAGCTGCGCGGCCGGCTCAGCCCGCCCGGTGCCTATGGCCGCGACCAGCGTTTCACCTACCAGTTTGTCGCGGACGAGATCGATGTGCTCGATCCGGAGCGCACCACAATCGCCAACCTCGCGGATAACCCGCGGGCGATCGACGGAGTGCTTCTGGCGGTAAGCGGCACGCTGCTGCTGCGCGGCGACTCTGGCGCTGCTGGTGGATCGTGTGTCGGCCGGCGGTGTTCCGGAACCCGAAGCGCGACAGATCAAGCTGCCGCGGAACGCGATCGACACGGATGCGCTGGCCGGGTTGCAACGCTCCGGCGATGTCGGCTGGGGGCCGGTGCGCGTCACCGGCTGGTGGGAGAACGGCGCCATGGCGCCGTTTGCAGTCGAGCCGCAATAATCGGCAATCTAAACGCAAAGGCGCAAAGACGCAAAGAATTAATGGATTTCCGGCCCGATCGCTCGTGCTTGATCTGAAAGCGAGAATGTCTTCGATATACCTACATCGAAGACATTCTTATTCCCCTTTGCGTCTTTGCGCCTTTGCGCTTATTCGTTCCTTTACTCAAGCACAATCGTACCGCTCTTGCCTCCACGCTTCTCGGCCAGCCGCACATCGACGATACGCATGCCACGGTCCGCCGCCTTGCACATATCGTAGATCGTCAACGCCGCGACTGATACGGCCGTGAGGGCTTCCATTTCGACACCGGTTTTGCCGGCGCTACGCACGGTCGCCTCGATCTGTACGGAATTGTGCTCGACGTCGGGCGTCAGCTCGAGGCCGACATGTGTCAGCAGCAACGTATGGCACAGCGGGATCAGCTCCGCGGTGCGCTTGGCGGCCATGATTCCGGCGATGCGTGCCGTGGCCAGCACGTCGCCCTTCGGTACGTTGCCCTCCGTCATCAAGCGCAGCGTTTCGGGCTGCATCAGCACCGCGCCGCGGGCGATCGCCTCGCGTTGCGTATCGAGTTTGATGCCGACGTCGACCATGTGTGCCTGGCCGCGCGTGTCGAGATGGCTGAGCGACGGAGCCTGGCCGGCCTGGATCACGGGCATCGCCGTGGTCAGCCGCATTCGCAGCGCATCAACCGCAAGCTCGCGCACGCGCCCGCGCTCGATGCCCAGAGTTTGCAACACGCCAAGCGCGGCGTTGCCTGGAACATCCAGCAAGCCGATCAACAAGTGCTCAGGCTCGACGTCCGCATGGCCATACACCGATCGCAGTTGCTCGGCAAGCACAAATATCTGCGCTGTCCGCGGGGTCAAGCCTATATCCACCTCGCCGGTCTCGAAGCGACGGCGGCCGGTTCCGGCCAGCAGCTCGACGGCCTCGCGGGCACGAATCAGCGTTGCGCCGAGATATGTGAAGATCGCAGCCGTCGACGCGTCCGGCAGGCGCATCAACCCGAGCAGTAAATGTTCGGTTCCGACCAGCGGCTGCTTGTAGCGTACAGATTCCTCACGCATCAACGCTACAACGCCGTGCGCGCTCTTTCCCAAATGCTGCATCCCGTTGTCCTGACGAGCCATGGCGCTCCTCGTCGCTGCGGTGTGCGGTATACTAGCATAAGGCTGGAATTACATACCCGGCGGTTAACCGCCGGGCTGAAGGACATGCAACGTCGAACAATAGCCGCCATTATTCTTGCGACCGTGGCTACGCTGGTGGTGCTGTGCCTAGCCGGAACGGGCATCGCTTTCGCGACGGTCCGATATTTCGACGCCCGCGAGCAAGCTGCGATCGACGCACTAATGGAGCGCATCGAGCAGCTCGAAGCGAACCAGGCGCCGGTTGATCCGGCCGCCGGCGGGGCATCGTCGGAACCGTCAGCAGAGCCGGCAGCCAGTCCGTCGTCGGTGTCGCCGGCGCCGGCGGCGGCATCACCTGAACCATCGCCCTCGCCGGCGCCGTCCGGCTCAGCTGTAGCCTCCAGCCGGCCAGGCAGCAGCGCAGGCGCTTCGGCAGCGGCGCAGGCGGCGGGCGGCCCTGCTGCTTCCAGCGCCTCATCACCGGCCGGAGAGCCCGGCAGCATAGCTGCCGGCCTGGTACCGGGCAACGAAGACCTGCTCGCGTCACACCCGAGCGCCCCCGTGTATCGCATCAATGCCGTGTTCGATCCGTTGGACCGAACGATCCACGGCAGCCAGGAGATACGCTACACCAACGCCGAGGACGTGCCGCTGAGCGAGATCTATTTCCGTCTGTATGTTAACGCTCCGCACTACGGCGCCGGCGGCCTCCGGGTTGCCGGCATTCGGGTTGACGGCGCCGACGCAGCTGTTGAGCTGTTCGAGAACGACACGGCGATGAAGATTACGCTCCCCGTGCCCCTGACTCCGGGCGCAGGCGTCGATCTGGCCATGGATTTTGTGACGACGATACCGCAGGGGGATATCGGCTACGGCATCTTCGGCGCGAGCGACGGTATTTTTGCGCTGTACAACTGGTTCCCCGAGGTCGCCGTGTATGAGGAAGGCAGCTGGCTGCTGCATCCGATCCCTGAACAAGGCGATCCCACCAACACGGACGCGGCTAATTACGATGTACGCTTCACTGCGCCCGCGAGCTTTACCGTGGTTACCGGCGGTGTGAGCGCGGGCGAAGAAGCCGGCGATGGCGTAGTTACACACCGTTCGACGGCAGCGCTGGCCCGCAACTTTGTGGTCGTCGCCAGCGACCGCTTTCAGTCCACGGAGCAGCAGGCCGGCGACATTCTCGTTACATCGTATTTTTTGCCGGAAGACGAATGGGGCGGCGACGCTGCGCTCGACACTACCGTCAAGTCGCTTGAGATATTCGGCAAGCAATTCGGACCGTATCCGTATCGTGAGATGGACGTGGTCGAGGTGGATCTTGGCGGCGGCGTGGCAGGCATGGAATCCAGCGGCCTGATCATGATCGCCAGCAATTTATACACGCCCGACGAAGCCAACCCGCTTGGGGCGGGCGCCAACAGCTGGGCCGGCGGCGAAGGCGGCGACGCGCTTGCCTTCACCACGGCACATGAGGTCGCCCACCAGTGGTGGTACGGCATCGTCGGCAGCGACGCCTACGCACACCCCTGGCTCGACGAATCGCTGACCAACTGGTCCTCGGCATATTGGGTCGACGAAACACTCGGTCCGGAAGCCGGACTATTCGCGCGTGACCTGTTCATCGGCGCCGGATACCGCATCGGTTTGCCGCAGGGCGACCGGCGCCTTGACCAGCCGGTGGATGCATTCAGCCAGGAAGACTACAGCACGATCGTCTACGGCAAAGGCCCGCTGATGTACGATGTGTTACGCGAGGAGCTCGGAGACGAGAAGTATTTTGCGTTTTTGCAGCGCTGGTACCGCGAGCAGGCGTTCGATCGCGGTACCAGCGCGGAGTGGCTGGCTACCCTGAATGCGGTAGCCGGGCGTGATATGACGCCGTTTTACGAGAAGTGGGTCGAGGGCGCCGCGATCACCTCCAAAGACCTTCCCGAGCCGGGGCCGCTGGGTAAGATGCTGAGCGGCGACCTCGAAGATTTACTTGGCCTTCCTGAAGCGACGCCTGAGCCATAACAATTAGCACAAAGGATTGTTCATTGCTAATTGCTAATTGTTACTCCCCCGTCCGTCGCGGGTCGTCGACGCCGCGCAGGCGGTTCCAGAGCTGATAGTCGGTCACCTGCTTGGCGACGAACAGGTCGTCGGGCCCGACATCAGCCGGCCGTTCGGCGGTCCACTCTCCACGCTGCATATCGCGCAGGTCGAGATAGGTAGCGCCCTGTTCCAGCGTATCGCCCGGTCTCAGCACGCTGATGCGTTTCAGCTCGGCTTCGTCGAAGCCGGGCAAGGCGGCACGCAGCGCTGTTACATCGGTTGCCGGCTGAGCGTCTTGTTCCGGGTTGGCGCCCAACTGGGCGTCGTTGATGCCGGCGTTGGAATTGGGATGCAAATCGGCGTCGAAGCTGTCCGGCTGGCGATCTTTGGGTTGTGTATGATGGTCACTCATCGGTGCGCTCCTTTCCCCGCTCGGGTTCAGCAGGATGCGTACCTACCCGCGAAGGACCCGCGAATGAATTCACGATTGGCACGATAAGCCTGCTGAAGCAGGTTACGCACGAATGTTGTGCGCAACCTGCTTCAGCAGGTTTTATCATATCAACGTCGAATTCATTCGACGTTCATTCGACGTCGCGACGAGCTTCGGGCCGAAACGGGAGCGCAGCGGCGTCGGCATCATAGAGCAGCACGCTCTGATACAGCGGCAAGCTGGGCAGTAACTCGGTCCAGCGGCGTTGAAACTCGACGTAGATCGAGCGGCGTTCAGCCTGATCAAGCGTTTGGAGGCCACGTGTCAGCAACTCGTCTATGCGCGCGTCGTCGAGGCCGGCATAGTTCGCGCCGCCATTGGCTTGCGACGAGTGCCACAGCGCGTACGAATCCGGGTCGGCTCCCAGATTATCCCAGCTGTGTAGGGCAAGCGTAAAATCATGCTGTGCCAGTCGCGCGCGCAGCTCCTCGAGCGGAACGCTACGCAGCTCGATGCCGACACCGATCGCGGCGAGCTGCCTGGCGATTTCGTTGCCCAGCTCGGCCTGTCCCACCACGTCGGCCACCAGCAGGGGCAACACCAGGGGCCGGCCATCCCGCTCCAGCCTGCTATTCCGCTCGGCATACCCCAGCCGGCCGAGCGCTTGCTGCGCCGCGCTGCGCCGGTATTCCGGTAGCGCAGCCGTGCTGGCTGCCCAGGTGCCCGGCAATACCGGCGTCTCGATCCGGCGTCCATGGCCCTGTAATATGTTTTCGATCAACAGGTCGCGGTTAATGGCCTGGATCAGCGCGCGCCGGAACTCGAGGTTGTCGAGCGGAGCCTGGCGCATGTTGAACGCCAGCAGCGTCACCTCGCCCAGCGGCAGCTCGCTTCGATCGGTCGGATCGGCAGGCTGAACGAGCTGCATGCCGGGCGTCGCGGGCGTCGCCGTGCCCGAGATGTCACGCCGGCGCAGGCCCTCCCGTGCGGCTTCGGACGACGGATACAGCCGCAGCAGAAGATAATCGATCGCGGCGTTGCCGTCGACGGGCTCCAGCAGCGCCTGCTGCGGATCCAGCGCCACGAGCCGGAACTCGCCGCTGCCGACCGGTTGCAGGGCGAAGCCCGCATCAGCCCATTGCTCGGGCGGCACACCGGCCAGCAGGTGGGCCGGCAAGATGGGCAAACGGGCCATGGAGGGAAACGCCGCCGAGGGCGAGGGCAACACAAACCGCACGCTTCGGTCATCCTCACGCCTGACCCGCACGCCGCGCCATGCAGCCTGGAGGGTGGGGTCGCCGGGAAACCGGGGGCTCTGTACCGCGCCAATGGTGTACAGCACATCGCCGGCGGTTACAGGGGTTCCGTCATGCCACAGCGCGCCGGGACGCAGCGTAAACACCCACTCGCGGCCGTCGGCATCCGCGCTCCAGCGCTCGGCCAGGGCGGGCTCGACACGCCCGTCAGGCGCGATGCGTGTCAGGCCGCTGAACAAATGCGACGCGATGTCGCGCTCGGCCGGTGAGGCATCCCCCGTCTGGGCGAGTGGGTTGAGCTGGTGCACCTCGCCGACAACGCCCTCGACGTACACGCGCCCTTCCAACCTGCGCGCGGTCGCCGAGGCCTCGAGCGCGTATGTGCCGAGCAGCACGGCGACAGCCAGCATGGCGGCAAGGGCTATCGTTACTTGCAGGCGCATAAGCAGGAGGCGAGGGGCGAGAGGCAAGGGGCGAGGGGCTAAAGGCAATGGGTCGTTTCCCTAGCCTGATTCCTATAGCCTCTTGCCCCTTGCCTCTGCCTAAAGAATCTGTGGCAGCAGGTTGTTGAACAGCGAAACCAGGCAGAAAACGACGGCGACCACGACCGTAAGGTGCATCAGAGTGCGCTCGACGCCACGACGGGTGCGATAGGTAGTAGCCGCCTCGCGGTTGAAAAAGGCGCTGGCCGAGTTGCCTTTGCCCTGCAACAACACCAGTACGATCAGAGTAATCGCAAGAATAACCTGTGCCAGATTGACGAATGTTTGCATCAGCCGGAACGCTCCAAGGATATTTCGCGCGCATTATACCATCCGGCAAGCCGGAGAACCAACAAACCAACAAACCGACAACGAACCCGTAGGGTCGATCGCTTGCGTCGGCCGATCGCTTGCGTCGACCCCTGCGAGAACCTCAGAGCAAGGGCCGAAACTTATACCCGTACACGATCAAACCATCGGGTCCGAGCTCGCGCAGCTTACGGGTGACGGCTTCGACCGGCGTGCCGATCGCCAGGTGCTCCGGATCGGCGTCGGCCAGCTGCGTGGCGATCAGCGGGCCCTCGTCGAGGCGAACCAGCGCCACCACCAGGTGCTCATCGAAGCCGTCGGCCGGGCTGACGACGACGGAAAAGCTCTCCACGGCTCCGCGGCCGGAGAGCGCAACCGGCTCGCCGCTGCCGTCCGCCGGCGGCGGAAACACGATGCGGCCGTCGGCACGCCGCGCGCCTTCCAAACGGTAGCGCGGCCCGCGGAGCCGCCAATGACGCGCGATCTGCATCAGCGCTCCTCCTTGATCAATACATGCGCGGCGGCCGTGCTGCCCAGCCCGCCGAAACAAACAGCAAAGCCGACCCGCGCACCGGGAACGGCCGCCGCGCCGGCCTCGCCGCGCAGCTGGCGCGACAATTCGGCGATCTGGTACACACCCAGCGCTCCGCCCGCGTCGCCGCGCGCTTTGCAGCCGCCGAACGTCGCCAGCGGCAGCGCGCCGTCGCGGGAAATCGCGCCCTCGGCGGCCAGGCGCGGAGCCGATCCCCGCTCGGCAAAGCCGCACGCTTCCAGGGCCAGCACCGCCACGATCGCGTGCTGGTCGGACAGCTCCAACACGTCAACGTCGTCGTGTCGCACGCCGGCCTGGCGCAGCGCGCGCCGGCTCGCTGCCTCCGCCGCGGGCAGCCACAGCAGGTCGGGTCGCGCATGCAGCGCGTGCGGGCCGCCGGCTACCGCGGAGCCGCCAATGCGCACGCGCGGCCCCTCCAGCTCGCGCGCGACCTGCTCGGCGGCGACAATCACAGCGGCGGCTCCGTCGGCGGGCGTGCTGCTGTCCAGCATGGCGATCGGCGCGGCGACCTGCGGCGAGCGCAGCACCTGCTCGGGTTTGATCGCCGAGCGGTATTGCGCCTGCGGATTCGCCCCGGCATTGCGATGGGCGTTGACCGGAAACGGAACGAAGTCGGCGGCTTCGTAGCCGTACTCGTGCATGTAGCGTCGCATCAGCAGCGCCCAGCCGGCGCTGAGCGTCAGTCCGACCGCCGCTTCCCAATCCCCATCCAGTTCGAGCGCGAGCGCGGCTTCAACCGCGCCGTCGAGCAGATCGGTCGGTTTTTCGACGCCCAGCACCGCCACGACATCGTACGCTCCCGACGCGACGGCCAGCATCGCCTGTCGTAGCGCGGCGCCGCCCGACGCGCCGCCGGCTTCGATACGCAGCGCCTCGATATCGCCGAGCTCGGCCGCCGATGCGAGGTATGCTCCCAGCATCGCCTGACCCGACAGCTCCGGCGCGTGCGCGTTGGCGACATACAGGGCTTCCGGCGCTATTGGCAACGGCCGGCGCGCTGCCGTGAGCGCCTGCATCGCCAGCTGTGCCAGTGTGGTATTCCAGTGCTCGCCGACCGGCGTAGTACCGGCGCCGACAATGTATGTATTTCTCATCAACACTTCCACTTCGAGTTATCGATCCGATCTGTCCGGGCATTCCTAAGTCAGGCCAGCTTGCCGCGCCAGCGCGCGTAGGTGGCGTAGTCTACAGGCGAGCGACGAGCGACAAACGTTTCAGTCAGCGGCGCGCGATCGCGGGCGTCGAGCAAGCGCTCGGTAGCCGTCAGCGCGAACGCGTCCGAGCCTGCGCCCGAGCCGTACGATACCAACAAGATGCGGTCGTCGGGCCGCGCGACATCCAACGTCGCGCACAGGCCGAGCAGCGCCGCGGCGGAGTAGGTATTACCGATCCGTGGCGACAGCAATCCCGGCTCGTACTGCTCGGGTCCGAAGCCGAGCTGCTTGGCCGCGGTCTGCGGGAACTTCGCGTTGGGCTGATGGAGCACCACATAGCGGAAGTCGCCGGCCTCAGCGCCGAGCTGCTCGAGCAAGCCGCGGCCGGCGGCCGCGACATGCGCGAAGTAGGCCGGTACACCGGTAAAGCGGTTGCCGTGGACCGGATACGGCCGGTCGGCGCGGCGGAAAAAGTCGGGCGTATCGCTGACATACGACAACATCGCGTCGATCGTCGCGACCGCCTCGGCGGCCGGGCCGACGATCAGGGCCGCCGCGCCGGCCGCGGCTGTATATTCCAGCGCATCGCCGGGCCGCCCCTGGGCCGTGTCGGCGCCGACGGCAAGCGCCAGTTCCAGCATGCCGGAACCGACCATTCCGACGGCGGCCGTCATCGCTTCGGTGCCCGCTTTACACGCGAATTCCCAGTCCGCGGCGCTGATCCGCGTGCCGCAGCCCAGTGCCTCGGCGACGATAGTGCCCGAGGGTTTGACTGAGTATGGGTGTGATTCGGAGCCGACCCACACGGCGCCAAGGCGGCCGGCGCCGGACGACGCCCGGCGTAGCGCGTAGCGGCTTGCCTCGATCGCCATTGTGATCGTATCTTCGTCCGGACCGGGCACCGATTTTTCTTCAACCGGCAGGCCGGCGCCGTTCCACACACGTGCGATCTCGGCGGCGGCGATGCGGTAGCGCGGCACATACGCGCCGTAGCCGACGATACCCGTCGGCAACACAGGTTGGGGCATCTCGAAATCCTAGTCGTATTGAGGACAGCGCAGTCTGTGGGGGCGTCGTCGCCTGCTCAATTGTACCGATTGTTGCCTACATATAGCTGCCAAAACCTACCAAAGACGCTTCCGAACCCTTCGTTGCACGGCATCGAGCAGGGACTCAGGTACTACTACTCGGCAGGACCAGCGTACTACCAACGCGCTCGCACAAAACGACCAGCATGCTGCTCGCGCTTGCTATGCTTGACCCGGCTCACAAGCTCACAAGGCGTAGCTTGCACTATTTTTCACTATATGGTATGCTCCACGGCGCTGCGAGCCCGGTCGCTCGTAGCCGCGTGCAGTTGCCGCGTTCCAGCGTAGGTATACCCCACCACGCTTTCGACCACGATCAGTCGAGCGACGAAGGAACATCTGCTTCGTCACAGTCCATGGAGATGTGTGTTTATGGCTTGGGCCACGCGACCAAGGCTAGTATTCGTGTTCGCTATGCTGATCCTCGCATCAGTGCTGTTCGTTCCATCTTCGGCAACCGCTTATACCCGCTGTGCTTGCACCGATTGGGCCCATCGTAACCGGCCCGACTTGCCGCTCAACCTCGGCAACGCTGCAAGCTGGGGCGCGCGCGCCCGAGCGCAGGGCTTTCCGGTGGACGGCAATCCACGCGCCGGCGATATCGTCGTATTTCAGCCGGGTGTACATGGTGCGCACCGCCGCCTCGGGCACGTCGCGTATGTAACCGGCGTCGGCCGCGGCGTAGTACACTTTACCGAGTTTAACGGCACCTGCCGCGTCAACAGCAGATCGGCGCGCATCACCGGCGGCATGGCGTTTATTCACCACCGGTGATCAACCTGGTGGCATATGCGGTGATTGACGGAAATGGGTGCAGGTGGCGATGATGACAAGGTGATGGGGTGATGCTCAAGTTCTTGGCCGGTGCGTTCCAGGTTTACTGGGTGCCGAACATGACAAAGTGAAGGGGTGACACGGTGACCGGGTGATTCGTCGTCATGGTCATTTCACTCACAACTGCGGTCCGTACTGCGCCAGCTGCGGCGCCGAGCCGGCGAATTTTGTGTCGAAGTTGGCCACGAAGCGCTCGGCCAGCCGCCGCGCCATGTCGTCATACTCGGCCGTGTCGGCCCAGCGGTCGCGCGGGTGTAGCAGCTCCTCGGGAACGCCTTCCACGCCGAGTGGAACATGCAAGCCGAACAGCTCGTCGGTCCAGACCGGAGCATGCTCGAGCTCGCCCGCGATCGCCGCGCGCAGCAGCTGCCGGGTATGGCCGATCCCGATACGCTCGCCGACGCCGAACGGACCGCCGATCCAGCCGGTGTTGAGCAAATAGACCCGTGCAGCGTGCTGGCGCAGCATGCCGGCCAGCATTTCGGCGTACACGGCCGGCGCCAGCGGCAAGAACGGCGCGCCGAAGCAGGCCTCAAAGGTCGCCTCGGGATCCGTGACGCCGACCTCGGTACCGGCCAGCTTGGCGGTGTATCCCGACAAGAAGTGGTACATCGCCTGCTCGGGCGTCAGCCTGGCGATCGGCGGCAGCACTCCAAACGCATCGGCCGTCAAAAAGAACAGCACGCTGGCGTGCCCGCCGCGGCCGCTGGCCACGATATTGGCGACGTGCGACAGCGGATAGGCGACGCGGGTGTTTTCGGTCAGGCTGTCATCGTCGTAGTCCGGCTCGTGTGTCTGGGGGTCGATCACCACGTTTTCGATCACCGCGCCGAAGCGGATCGCGTCGAAGATCTGCGGCTCCCTGGCGGCCGACAGGCGAATGCACTTGGCGTAGCAGCCGCCTTCAAAATTATAAACTCCGTTGCGGTTCCATCCATGCTCGTCGTCGCCGATCAGCCTTCGCTCCGGATCCGAGCTCAGCGACGTTTTTCCGGTGCCCGACAGGCCGAAAAACAGCGCAACATCGCCACGCTGTCCCTGGTTGGCCGAGCAGTGCATCGGCAGCGTTTCCTGCGGCGGCAAGAGGAAGTTGAGCACGGAAAAGATCGCCTTTTTGATCTCGCCGGCGTAGCGGGTGCCGCAGATCAACACTTCACGGCGCTCAAAATCCAGCGCTACCGTCACCTCGGAGCGCACGCCGTCGCGCTCCGGGTCGCACAGGAAACCCGGCGCCGAAAGCACAGTCCACTCGGGAGCGTGCGTCGCAAACTCTTCCGGCGACGGCACAATAAACAGCTGGCGCGCAAACAGGCTATGCCAGGCGTATTCGCTGAGCACGCGAATCGGCAGCGTGCTGTGGGGATCCGCGCCGACGCGAGCGTCAAGGACAAACACATCGCGGCCGCGCAGATACGCCGCCACACGGCCGCGCAGCGCGTCGTAGGCCTGCTGGTCCAGCGGCTGGTTGATCGCGCTCCAGTCGACGATGCCGGCGCTGGCCGCGTTGCGAACGACGAACTTATCTTTGGGCGAGCGGCCGGTGCGGTCGCCGGTGTACGCGACCAGCGCGCCGTTGGAGGCGAGCTGCGCTTCGCCACGTTGCACGGCATGCTCCACCAGCAGCGGCATGGCCAGATTATGATGGATCGGACCGAGCTCGCTCAATCCTATCGCATCCAGGGCCTGCTGAATCTCCGTTGATGCAGTCGTAGCCATGGAAGCCTCCTCCGTGGTCGAAGGTCGAAGGTCGAAGGTCCCGCCACGAAATTGCCTGGACTGATCCTTCAAGGATCATATACGACTGTTGAGACGAAAGACTTTTGACCTTCGACCTTCGACCTGTTAGTTTTCTTCGCCCGACAGACTATCGCGCAAGATATGCAGATTTTCGAGCGCCAGCCCGGTGCCGATCGCCACACAGTTGGCCGGCTGATCGGCGACATAGCAGGGCACGCCGGTCACCTCGGTCAGCAGTTCGTTGATCCGCCGCAGCATCGAGCCACCGCCGGTCATGATCATGCCCTTGTCGATGATATCGGAGGCCAGCTCGGGCGGGGTTTCGACCAGCACGGCGCGTACCGCGTTGATGATCGCCTCCAGCGGCTCCTGGATCGCCTCGGTGATCTCGTTTGACGATAGCTCGATCGTGCTTGGGCAGGCCCGGCCACCTGATCGCGCCCGCGCACCTGCATCAGTCAGCGGGCTGCTCCAGCGGCAGCGCCGAGCCGATCTCGATCTTGATGCTTTCGGCGGTGCGCTCGCCGATCACGCATATTGTATTTGCGCTTGATGTACGAGGCGATCGCTTCGTCGAACTTGATGCCGCCGACGCGCACCGAGGTGCTGACCACGATATCATTGAGCGAAATCACCGCGACCTCGGTGGTGCCGCCGCCGATATCGATCACCAGGTTGCCGGAGGCTTTGGCGGCCGGGATATTCGCGCCGATCGCCGCCGCCAGCGGCTCGCGGATCAGATAGGTATGCTTGGGATGCGCGCCGGCCTGAATCGC
This sequence comes from uncultured bacterium, assembly GCA_963827625.1. GTDB lineage: Bacteria > Chloroflexota > Chloroflexia > Chloroflexales > Kallotenuaceae > CAWHBS01. Next base: position 875,812 of record CAWHBS010000001.1, read on the forward strand.
CGCATCGCGCACGGCGCGCATCTCGACCGAGGTGACGCCGGCCGGGATGCAGATCATCACCGCCGGCTTGCGTCATCAGCGGGCCGCGAGTTCGCCTTGCGGATGAAGTGGCGCAGCATCGCCTCGGTGACCACGTAGTCGGCGATCACGCCGTTGCGCATCGGCCGCACCACCTCGATGCTTTCGGGCTCGCGGCCCAGCATCGCCAGCGCATCGGCGCCGACCGGCACGCGGCCTGCCCGGTTTTGGTGCGAAAGCGCCACGACCGACGGCTCGCTCAGGACGATGCCTTTGCCTTTTACATACACCAGCACATTTGCGGTGCCGAGATCGATCCCGATTTTGCGCGCCACCGGTACTCCTCAATGAGCTATGACATCAACAAGTCAGAACAATGCGCCTGACGGTTACGTCAAGCGCGGACATTGTAGCACACGACGTCGGCTGGACGGGGGTCAGTCAGAGCCTGCGAGTCGCATTGCAGCATCATGTCAGCTTGCTCAGCATGAATCGCATACCAGCGACCCTCTGCCTGCCCCGATCCCTACTCCAGCCCTACTGCCGCGTGACGGCACGCTGCCGCGCGACCGCTGCGCTTGAGCCTGCGCCACCTGCAAGCCGGATCATCGCGCGGCGCAGCTGCGCCTCGGCGAGTGCCAGCTCCTGGTCGGAGCGCCGCTCGCGCATCAGCTCCTCGGCGCGCGGCGCGCGGCCTCGGCGCGCGCTCTCGTCGATCTCGTCGGCGCGCTCGGCAGTGTCGGCCAGGATCGTCACCCGATCGGGCAGCACTTCCATGAAGCCGCCCGAGACCGCGAACGGCGTGCGCTCGCCGTCCTTGATGATATCGCAGCTCGCCGGGATCAGCGACGTCAGCAGCGGCTCGTGGCGCGGCAGAATGCCCATGCGCCCGGCCGCGCCCGGCACATTGACCTGATCGACGTCTTCCGAAAGGACCACGCGCTCGGCGGTAACGATTTCGAGTTGGAAAGGCATACGCGACTCAAACCTACTTGCGTTAGACTGATCGTAGCGCTCGAACTACGTCGCTCGATCGCGTCCCGCGTACAGGAACATCTGCTCGGGAACATGGTCGAGCTCGCCCGCCAGGATCATGCCGAAGCCGCGCACCGTCTCGGCGATCGGCACATACTGGCCGGGGCGCCCGGTGAACTGCTGCGCCACCGTGAATGGCTGCGAGAAGAAGCGCTGGATCTTGCGCGCGCGCGACACCGTCAGCTTGTCCTCGTCGCGACAGCTCTTCCAGGCCCAGGATCGCGATAATGTCCTGCAGGTCGCGGTAGCGCTGCAGCACCTGCTGGCACTGGCGCGCGACGTCGATAGTGCTCCTCGCCGACGATGTTCGGGTCGAGGATGCGCGAGGTCGAGGCCAGCGGATCCACCGCCGGGATAGATGCCCTGCTCGACGATCGAGCGCTCGAGCGCGATCGTCGAGTCGATGTGGGCAAACGTCGTCGCCGGCGCCGGGTCGGTATAGTCGTCGGCCGGCACATACACCGCCTGCACCGAGGTGATCGAGCCGCGCTTGGTCGACGTGATGCGCTCCTGCAGCTCGCCCATCTCGGTGCCGAGCGTCGGCTGGTAGCCCACGGCGCTAGGCAGGCGGCCCAGCAGCGCCGACACTTCCGAGCCGGCCTGCGTGAAGCGGAAGATGTTGTCGATGAACAGCAGCACGTCGCGGCCTTCGTCGCGGAAGTACTCGGCGATCGTCAGGCCGGTCAGGCCCACCCGCAGGCGCGCGCCAGGCGGCTCGTTCATCTGGCCGAACACCATCACGGTCTTATCGAACACGCGTCGTGTTCTCGTCGATCTTGGACTCGCTCATTTCGGCGATCAGGTCGTTGCCTTCGCGCGAGCGCTCGCCCACGCCGGCAAACACCGACAGCCCGGCGCGTCTTGGCGATGTTGGCGATCAGCTCCTGGATCACCACCGTCTTGCCGGTGCCGGCGCCGCCGAAGATGCGCGGCCTTACCGCCCTTGGTGAACGGCGCGATCAGGTCGAGCACCTTGATGCCGGTCTCGAGGATCTCCACCTGACGTGCTCTGGTCCTCGAACAGTCGGCGCCGGCTGGTGGATCGAGCGACGCTCCTTGGTCACCCACCGGGCCTTTGTTGTCGATCGGCATCGCCCAGTAACGTTGAACACGCGGCCGAGCGTTTCGGCGCCAACCGGCACCGAGATCGGCGCGCCGGTATCGAATCACCTGCATGCCGCGACGCAGGCCGTCGGTGGTGCTCATCGCGACGGCGCGAACGATGTCGTTGCCGAGATGCTGCTGCACCTCGCACACCAGCACCTGGCGCTCACCTTCCGGCTCGCCCTCGGCGTGTTCTTCGGCCGCCTCGGGCGTCAGCGGGATTTCGATCGCGTTATAGATCTCGGGCAGCTGATCGGGCGGAAAGGTTGCGTCGATCACCACGCCGATGATCTGCGTCACCACTCCTTCGGTTCGTTGCCGGCCGTTGGTTTCGGTTTCACTCGTGTATGCCGTTGCCATAATTTTACCTTTGGTCGAAGGTCAAAGTCGGGTACCCACGAAGTGGGTGAGTGTCAAGGTCGAAGGTCGCATGTCCGGGACCTTCGACCTTGGACCACGTTTATACCAGCCCCCCGGCCGTGATCTCGGAGATCTCTTTTGTGATCGCCGCCTGGCGCGCCTTGTTGGCCGTCAGCGTCAGATCGCGCACCAGCTCCTTGGCGTTGTCGGTGGCGTTGCGCATCGTGATCATACGCGCCGAATGCTCGCTGGCGATCGACTCGAGGATCGTCTGATACAGCTGCACTTCGACATAGCGCGGCAGCAGCGTGTTCAAGCACTTCCTCCTGGCTCGGCTCGTAGGTGTAGTCCACCCGCGGGCCGGAAGTTGCAGCCTGCTCGGGCGGCTCGATCGGCAGCAGCCGGCGTCGCTCGGCCCGCTGCTGCAGGGTATTGATGAACCCGGTGTAGACCACGTACACCTCGTCGAAGCGGCCCTCGGTAAAGCCGTCGATCACGTTGGTTGCGATCGGCAAAATATCGACCAGGCCGGGCGCATCTCCAAGGCCGGTTACCTCTGCAACCAGCGGCAGGCGGTTGCGCACGGCGAAGTCGCGGCCCTTCTTGCCGACGGCCAGCACCTCGATCTCGCGCCCGGCCTGACGCTGGTCGAGCAGGAAGCGGGTGGCGTTGCGCAGCACGTTGGTCACCAGCGCGCCGCACAGGCCCTTGTCGGGTGTGATCATCACCAGACCGACGCGTCGCACCGACGCTCCGCTGCTCCAGCAGCGGATGTCGCCAGCGACTGCCCGGCACGCGTGGTCAGCTCGCCCATCACGGCCTGCATACGCTCGGAGTACGGCCGCGTCGCCTGTGTGTTGCGCTGCGCGCGTCGCATCTTGGACGCCGAGACCATCTCCATTGCTTTGGTGATTTTGCCGACATTCTTGACCGAGCGGACGCGGCGACGGATTTCGCGTAGTGTTGCCATGGCTGTGTAGAACACAGAGCACAGAGCACAGAACAGACTCCATTTTCTAGGTCCTGTTCTATGTTCTGTGTTCTATGTTCTCCTATGATTGTTCCCTAAAATCCGTACCGCCCAAAAACTCGTCGGTCGCCTCGCGCAGCGCCTGAGCAGTATCGTCGGAGAACTGCTTGGTCTCCACGATCGAACGCCCGATCTCGGGGCGCGTGGTGCGCATATATTGCCAGAACTCCGGCTTGAAATCGGCGATACGCGCGACGGGTACCTGATCCAGCAGGCCGTTGGTAGCGGCATAGATGATCATGACCTGGTCTTCGACCGGCACCGGCTGGTACTGCGGCTGCTTGAGCACCTCGGTAACGCGCTGGCCGCGGTCGAGCTGCGCAGCGCGTCGCGGCATCCAGGTCGGAGCCGAACTGCGCGAACGCCGCCAGCTCGCGGAACTGCCGCCAGGTCGAGGCGCAGCTGGCCCGCAACCGTGCGCATCGCTTTGGTCTGGGCCGTGCCGCCCACGCGCGACACGGACAGTACCGACGTTCATCGCGGGACGCTGGCCGGCGTAGAACAGGTCGGTTTCCAGGAAGATCTGGCCGTCGGTGATCGAGATCACGTTGGTCGGGATATACGCCGAAATATCGTTGGCCTGCGTTTCGATCAGCGGCAGCGCCGTGAGCGAGCCTCCGCCGTAGTCCTCGTTCAGGCGCGCGGCGCGCTCGAGCAGGCGCGAGTGGAGATAAAACACGTCGCCCGGATACGCTTCACGGCCGGGAGGGCGCCGCAGCAGCAGCGACACCTGGCGGTATGCCTGGGCGTGCTTGGTCAGGTCGTCGTAGACGATCAGCGCATCGCGGCCGGTCTCCATGAATTCTTCGCCCATGGCGCAGCCGGCATACGGCGCGATATACTGCAGCGCGGCCGATTCGGAAGCCGAGGCCGCGACGACGATCGTGTATTCCATCGCGCCGTACTGCTCCAGCAGGCCGACGATCTGCGCTACCTGGGCTTGCTTCTGGCCGATGGCGACATAGATGCAGAAAAGGTTCTTGCCTTTCTGGTTGATGATCGTGTCGATCGCGACGCCGTCTTGCCGGTCTGGCGGTCGCCGATGATCAGCTCGCGCTGGCCGCGGCCGATCGGGATCATCGCGTCGATCGCCATGATACCGGTCTGCACCGGCGTGTTGACCGATTTACGCGTGATCACGCCGGGAGCGATACGCTCGACCGGCCGCGTGCTGGTGGTGTTGATTGCGCCTTTGCCGTCGATCGGCAGGCCCAGCGCGTTAACCACGCGTCCAAGCAGCGCGTCGCCCACCGGCACCTCGATGATACGGCCGGTGCTCTTGACGGTATCGCCTTCTTCGATCGACGAGATAGTCGCCCAGAATGATCGCGCCGACGCTGTCGCGCTCAAGGTTGAGCGCCATGCCGAACACGGGGGCATGGCCATGCTTGGCCGGAAACTCGAGCAGCTCGGAGGCCATCGCCTGCTGCAGGCCCTCGATGCGCGCCACGCCGTCGCCGACCGAAGCCACGGTGCCGACGTTGACCGCCTGCGGCTCGGGAATGGACGTCGGGCTTAAGCTGGCGCGTAGCCGTTGGAGAATATCTTCAGTGGTAACTGCCATGTTAACCTCATAGGGTTCAGGGGTCGGGGGTCAGGGGTCAGGCCTGATCCCTGACCCCCGACCCCTGAACCCTAGCTTTGAACCATCCGCTGCTGAAGCGCGACCAGCCGGCTGCGGACGGATTCGTCGAGCACCTTATCGCCGACGCGAACGACCAGACCGCCGAGAATCTCGGCGTCGACCGCGAACTTCACGTCGAGCGCCGCGCCGTGCTTGCCGCGCAGCTGGCGCAGGATCTGGTCCTGCTGCTCATGCGAGAGCTGAACCGCGCTGGTCACCGTCGCTTCACGCGGGCCGGAGCCGCGTACCAGTTCGATAAACTGCTCGATCACAGCGTCGAGCTGATCTTCCGAGCCATTGGCGCGCAGCGTCTCGACCAGCGAGTCGTACAGCGCGCGGGCGACTGCCGCCGGCTCGAGCGCAACCGCCATCACAGCCTCCCGAGGTCGGCGATCGCGTCCTGGATCAGCCTGTCGTGGCCGTTACCCTTGAGCTCCTGGCCGACCACCGTGCTGGCGGTCTGGATCACCAGGTTGCTCAGCTGGCCCTGCAGGCCGCGCAGCAGCTGATCGCGCTCCTGCTGCGACTGCTGGCGCGTTTCGGTCTGGATGCGCTCGGCATCGGTACGCGCCTGGTTGACGATCTCATTGGCCGACACCTGGGCGCGCTCGTTGGCCTGGCCGACGATGCGGGCAGCCTCCTGGCGCGCCTCGGCCAGCCGGGCGTCGTAGTCCTGCTGCGCGCGAGCGAGCTGTTGCTTGACCTGCTCGGCGTTCTCCAGGCTTTCGCGGATCTGGGTCTCGCGCGCCTGCATAACGTTCAAAACCGGCCGGTAAAGCAGCTGCTGCAGCAAGAACAGCAGCAACACGAAGTTCACCAGATACCAGAAGAACGAGCCGAAATCAATTCCTAGTGCGTCCACGTTTCCTCCATAAGGCCTGGTTCGGGTTGCTCGCTAGAGAACGCCGAAGCCGATCATGAAGGCGATAACCAGCGCAAAGATCGTCAGCGACTCGGCAAACACGATGCCGAGGAACATGTTGGTGCGGATTGAGCCTTCCGTTTCCGGGTTGCGGCCGATCGCCTGCAGGGCGCCGCCCACGAGGACGCCGATACCAATGCCGGGGCCGATCGCTCCAAGACCGATTGCCAGACCCGTCGCCAGCAGGCGTGCAGCTTCCACATCCATTGATTTCGCTCCTTCAATTGTGAGGACTGATACGGTTCGATTCTCTAAAGTCTAGTGCGCCGCCGCACCCTGGCGCGTCTCGCTGCCGGCTTCGGCATGGTCGGCGTGGACGGCTTCGTCCGGCCCATGGTCGCCGTGGCTCTGGGTTGCCAGCGACGAGAAGGCCATCGTCAGGATCGCGAACACAAACGCCTGGATAAAGCCGACAAACAGCTCAAGGGCAAGGAACGGCAAGGGCAGCAAGGGGAACAGGAACAGCATCACCAGGATAATCACCTCGCCGGCGAAGATATTGCCGAACAACCGGAAGGCGAACGAAATGATGCGCACAAATTCCGAGATAAGCTCGAGCGGCCCCACGAAGGCGCCGACGGCGCCATAGTCCTTGATCGGCCAGAACTTGCGCAGATAGCCGATCCCGAGCTCCTTGAAGCCCCAGAACTCGATGAAACAGAAGGCGACCAGGCCGAGCATCAGCGTATTGTTGAGGTCGGCGCTCGGCGAGCGGAAGAAGGGCACCAGTACCTGGCCGTGCTCCTCTTCTTCCTGCGCCGTGACGATCGCGTTGGGCGCCGGCTGATCCGAGCTGCCGGCGCTGGCCAGCAGAGTATTGGGCGCAACGCGTGCCTCGGCCTCCTCGCCATGCAAGGTTGCTTCGTCGATCCAGTAGCCGAACGACAGCACACCCGGGATCAGCGCAAGCCAGTTTGAAATCAGCACGTAGAAGAATATCGTGCCGACCAGCGGCCAGAAGCGCGTGATATAGCGCCGATCAACGCTGCCGAAGGTGTTGTACATCGCGTCGAACGAGTACTCGACGAAGTTCTGCCAGCCGCGCGGCGCCAGCTTGATCCCCCTGGTCGCCAGCAAGGACAGGATCACCAGCACAATTGTGACAAGCACCGCCATCAGCATCGCGTTAGTGATCACGAAGCCTTCGGGATGGTGGGAGGCTGTTTCGAACATCGCCGGGCCGAAGTGAAAGCCTGTGCCGTCGATGCTGAACACGGGCTCGGCCTTGACCGACACTACCGGCGAGGAGACGGCGAAAATACCACCGATGACATAGCGTAGGAATATCGCCGCCACGAAAGCGATGCCGAAGACGAGCAGGAGTTTATTTCGGGTGGACAATCGCCGTACCTCCTCGTGAGGATGCTAGCGCCCCGTGGCGCGTGCGTACGCTCGCTATGGATCTATTATGCCCAAAAAGCGCTCGGCAACCAGTCCAATATGGGCTTGTCGGCGAGCAACGTATCGGTGGCGACTAAAAGATTGAGAAATCTCTCACACTCTGTCTCTGAGCCGAGTATAGCAGATCATAAACGTTAATGCAATACCTGATTTGAACAATTTTTCACAATTCCATCAAGACTTCGACCGCCGCGAGCGCAACCGTTACATCGCGCTCGCCAAGGCGTACCGTGGCGGCAGGGCCGCGCACACCCGCAGGGAAGCGCGCCTGCTGGTGTACGGCCACCAGCGTGCCGATCATGCCGAGATGCGGCTCGTCCACCAGCCGCACGCGCATGCCGGGCCGCGCCTCAGTCGGGGGCATCGGCGCCACGCCGCCGGGCAGCCGCGGCAGCGGCACGACCAGCCGCGCCGGTGTGCCCGCCGCATCCAACAACACTTCATGCCGATCATACGTCCGCAGCAAGTTCCAGACCGCCTCGTCCATGGCTACCGCGCCGAAGCCGCCGGTGATCAGCAGCCCGGGCGGGCCGGCGTAGCGCGGCGCGGCAGCGGCCAGCGCATCAGGCCCGCACTCCAGAAACGCGGCCAGCTCGCCGGCGTCGAGGCTGCCGAGCACCACTCCGAGCACCCGCTCGTTACGTGCCTTCCGTAGCGCGGCGGCCGTCGCCGATCCACCGGCCACGATCGCGCCGGCACTGCGCGCGTCGACCGACGCCTCGCTCAATATCTGATCACGCTCGCCGATCAGGCGCAGCATGCCGTACGCTTCGCCGCCTAGCCCGAGGGGGCAGCGCACCACGGCGGCGCCGGTCTCGATCAGCATTTCGCGCCCCGGACGCACACCGGCGATGTAGCCGCGTATGCCGGCCACCAGCGGCGCAGCGGCGGGCGGCCGTGCTACGATATCGCCAGGTGCGACGCGGTTGCCGGCCCCGAGCACCACCTCGGTGCCCTCGGGCAGCCGGCGCCGGACCTGGGCGATTGTGATCGGCAGCACCGGCGGCAGGCCGTCGGGAAAATGAACCATCGCGCCGAGTATAGCCGCATTCAACGCAAAGGCGCAAGGAACGCAAAGGAACAAGGTAGGAACACGCCAACGGCCCTGCCGGCGGCGTGCCGCATCCGAGATGAACGCATGCGGTGGAACAATACGTGTGAATCAGTTGTGAAAATCGCGTACACTTTCCGGCATGGACGGCAACCGGTTTAGCGAGCTCCACACACCACGCCTGATCTTGCGACGTTTCCGGCAGGACGACCTCCCCGTGCTGCTGGCTTACCGTAACGACCCCGAAATCGCGCGCTATCAAAGCTGGTCGGCCTTGAGCGAGGATCAAGCGCGTGCCTGGATCCGGGACGCGAGCAACGGCGAGCCGAGCATGCCCGGCCGCGGCTATAACTTCGCCGTGGCCCACCGCGAGCGTGATGTGTTGCTGGGCGATGTCTATTTTACGATCCTGTGGCACGAACAGCGCCAGGCCGAGCTTGGCTATACCTTCGCGCGCGACGAGCATGGCCATGGCTATGCCAGCGAGGCCGTCGCCGCCGTGCTCGGCTATGCCTTTACCACGCTCGAGCTACACCGCGTAATTGCCTGGACCGCGACGCGCAACGCTCGTTCGATCGCGCTGCTGGAGCGGCTCCAGCTGCGCCGTGAAGGCACCACCCTGCGCTCGTTCTTTCGCGACGGCGAGTGGCTCGACGAGCACCTGTATGCGATGCTGCGCGACGAGTGGCTGCGGCGGGGCGAAGAAGTGAAAGGGTTGTCATCATGTTGATCAACGAACTTGAGCTCAACGCTCGCGAACTACCGGCGCTGCACGCGTTCTGGGCCGCTACGCTCGGGCTGCCCGTGCGCGTCGAGGACGATGGCCTGGTTGTGGAAACCGGCACGTCGCGGATACGCTTTCGAGCCCAGCGCGACGCGCTCGCCGGCGTGTACCATATCGCGTTTAATATCCCGGCCAACCGCTTCGCAGAAGCCAGGGCATGGCTCGCGGCGCGCGTGCCGCTGCTGATAGACGCCAACGGCGTGGATGCGTTCGATTTCGCGAGCTGGAACGCCCATTCGGTGTATTTCAAGGACCCCGACGGTAACATCCTTGAGCTGATCGCACGCCATGGGCTCGCCAACGCAACTGATCATCAGTTCGGCGAGCAGGATTTCCTGGCAGTCAGCGAGATTGGCCTCGCCGTTGACGATGTAGCGACAACGGTTGGCGAGCTCACCCGCTCGCTCGGCGTGCCGATCTACGACGGCGCCGGAAGCGATGCGTTCTCGGCCATCGGGGATGAGTATGGGTTATTCATCGTGGTTGCGAACGGCCGGATCTGGTATCCCGATACGGGTGTGCCCGCGGCCGTCTTGCCGCTGCGCGTGACAGTCGAAACGGATGCCGGTCGACGCGTGATCGCCGTATCGGACAAACTGAACCTCGAATAATGAGAGTGGGGACTACCATGCTGCATGCTACTCGGCTTGCACCACCGCCGGCCTGGGCGCTCGCCCAGCGCCAGCTGATCGATACCATGAACGCCGCGGTGCCGATCTTTGAAGCGCGCTACACCCGCCCCGACGGCAGCTTTATCTGGCGCGAAGAGTGGCCCGGCATGGACGGCTCCGACGACGGCTACGAGAGCTTCGGCAACTGGTCCCTGTTTTATGTGCTCGGCGGCAGCGCCGATGTGCATGGGCGCGCTCGCCGGCTCTGGGAAGCCGTGACGCTCCAGTTCACCGCCTACGGCCAGATCTGGCGCGAGTTCGACGCGTACTACGACTGGATGCACCACGGCGAAAGCTCGCTCGGCATGTACTGCCTTCGGGCTGGCCGACCCTGCCGACGCGCTCATCGCGCCCGCGCTCTGCGCTTTGCGCATATGTATACCGGCGACGATCCCGCAGGCGCCCAACTGGGACTCTCAATTGCGCATGATGCGCTCGCCGATCACCGGCAGCCGCGGGCCGCGCCTGGAAAACCAGTGGGACGATTGGGCGACCCATCGCGCGATCCTGGCGGCCTATCCGGCGCCGTTTGAAGACATTCCCGGCGTGAGCGGCCCGATCGCCGACTGGAACGACGACGGCGTGTATCGCGAGATCCTGAGCCTGCTCAACGAGCGGCATGATGCGCGGCGATGTGCCGCTCAACCTGACCGCGACCAGCCTGGTAACACATGCGTATCTGTGGACCGGCGACGAGCGCTATAAGGCCTGGGTGCTGGATTATCTCGAGGCCTGGGCTGAGCGCATCACGGCTAATGACGGCCTGTGCCCCGACAATGTCGGACCCAACGGCCGGATCGGCGAGCTGATGGGCGGCAAGTGGTGGGGCGGCTACTACGGCTGGCGCTGGCCCCACGGCGCGATGTCGATCATTCAGCCGCTAACCATCGCCGCGATGAACGCCGTGCTGTTGACGGGCGACATGGGCTATCTGGATATTCCGCGCGGGCAGATCGACCGTCTGATCGAGCTGGGACGAGTCGAGGACGGCGCGCTGCGTGGTCCCGACGCGCCACACCGACAACGGCTGGACCGATTTCCGCCCGCTCGCGTCCGGAGTATCCGCTGCAGATCTGGGCCATGTCGCACGACCGGAACGACGCGGCACGCCTCGAGCGCTTCCCCGAGCGCCGGACTGCCTGGCGCGAGGTGCCGGCCGGCCGCGGCAAGGGAGACGATATTCATATCGCGCCGTGGTATTGCTTTCTGCGCGGCGAGCTGGCCGACTATCCGCAGCAGATCCTGGCGGCGCAGTGGGCCGAGCTGGCCCGGCGCATGGACCTGCTGCGCAACGACGACGGCGACCCCGAAACCTGGGATGTGCATCACTGGCAGGATATCAATCCGGTGCATACCGAGGCGCTGGTGCAGCTTACCTGCGGCGGCCCGCAGCTGGTCTACCACGGCGGCCTGCTGCATGTGCGGCTGCGCTACTTCGACCGCCAGGCACGCCGTCCCGGCCTGCCGCCGGATGTCGCCGCGCTGGTACACCAGCTCGACGCGGATAGCGCGGTCGTCACGCTGGTAAATATTAGCCCGTTGGCCGCGCGGCAGCTGATCGTACAGGCCGGAGCCTTTGGAGAGCATGAGTTCACCGCGGCGTCCGAGCTGAACGGCGGCGCGGAGCACGCCGTCGAGGTTGGCGGGCAGCAGCTTGCCGTCGAGCTGCCTCCGGGCCGCCAGATGACGTTACGCCTCGGCATGCGTCGCTTTGCGCATCAACCTTCGTACACGGGGCCGCAGTGGTGAATTGGTCTGGTCGAATACCGTTTGTGCCGCTGGCCGGACACGCCGCCGGCAGGGCCGTTGGCGTGTCCAGGCATGGCGATCTGCCTCGTCGGATGCGGACATGCCGCGGCGCAGACAGACCGGAGCAGATGCATTGATTGGTACGGCGCCTCCGGCGTGTCCCTACGGTGTCCGATTTTCGTGTTTGCTAATCGCTAATTGGTAATTGGTAATTGGTACACCCGTCTTGCATTGTCGCGCCAGAGCGCCTGCTGCTCGGCGGGCGCGAGGCCGGCGGTGAGCTGGTCAAGCGTTTCGACCCAGCGGCGGTAGGGCGAGGCCATCAGCACAACCGGCCAGTCGCCGCCGAACATAACGCGCTGCGGGCCGAAAACGTCGAGCGCGTGCGCTACAAACGGCCGCAGATCGTCTGCATCCCAGCTCTGGTGGTCGGCTTCGGTGACAGCCCCGCTGACCTTGCAGACCACGTTAGGCAGCCCGGCCAGCTCGGCCAGCTGCTCGCGCCACGGGTCGAGGCGGCCTTCGGCGATCGGCGGTTTGCCCAGATGGTCGAGCACAAAGCTGGTTTCAGGAACGCGCCGCACGAGCTCGATGGCGGCCGGAAGCTGGTGGTGACGAATGCAAAGGTCGAAGCTCCAGCCATACTCGGAGAGCATTCGTACTCCCTGTTCGAACTCGGGTCGCAGCGCGAACCGGGGATCGGCTTCGTCTTGAATCAGCCGGCGCACGCCTTTGACCCGCGCCCCGATCGCGGCGAGGGCATCGAGATACGAGCGCACCGCCACGCCGTCTTCCAGCGGTGCGTGCGCGACAATGCCGGCGATCAGCGGCTCGCTGCCGGCCAGCTCGTCAACCCAGCGTGCCTCCAACAAGGCGTACGCCGGCTCCACCGCTGTTTCCACGAACACGATGCTTTCGAGGTCGACGCCGGCGGTGTGAGCGTGAAAATCATCAGGCAGGTACGCGCGTTCGAGCAGCTCGTTGCCGTCCAGCCAGCGCATCCTGAAGTGGCGTGGATTCCAGAGGTGGACGTGCGTGTCGATAATCGGGAATGGCGGCATAGCAGCTCCTGACGAACCAACAGACCAACAAACCAACAAACCAACAAACCAACAAACCGTGTAGGGCCGAGGCTTGCCCCGGCCGATCGCATGCGCCGGAACCGGTGATACGTTTGTCGACCACGGACTACGATATATGTTAACACCTGTGATCGACGCAAGCGATCTGCCCTACGGTGCCGGCATCGACAATGTGTTCACCCCGTCACCCCGTCACCCTGTGGCGGGCTGTTGCAGGTAGCTCAAATTCAGCGTAGCATGAAGCTCCATTCGGATACATTCTGAAAATACAAAGGAGCGAATATGCTGACGCCGGCGCCGACAGCGGGAAACACCGAATGGTTCGTCCACGACCGATTCGGCATGTTTATTCATTGGGGCTTGTACGCGCTCGCGGCGCGCCACGAGTGGGTAAAAAACCACGAGCGCCTGGACGACGAGTCCTACCAGCGCTATTTCGAGCATTTCGATCCCGACCTGTACGATCCGCGCGCCTGGGCTGCCGCCGCGAAAGCCGCGGGCATGCGCTACGTGGTGCTCACCTCAAAACACCACGAGGGTTTTTGCCTGTGGGATACGCAGCAGACCGATTACAAGGTTACCAATACGCCCTACGGTAAGGATCTGCTCAAGCCGTTCGTCGAAGCATTCCGCGCCGAAGGCCTGCGCGTTGGCTTGTATTACTCGCTGATCGACTGGCACCATCCCGATTTTCCGATCGACGGCCGCCACCCGCTGCGCGACCGCGAAGACGTCGCCGCGCTCAACCAGGGCCGCGACATACGTCGCTATGCCGCGTATATGCGCGAGCAGGTGCGTGAACTGCTCACCAGCTACGGCCCGATCGACATCATCTGGTACGACTTCTCATACCCGAGCCTGGAATATCGCGGCCTGCCGGGCAAGGGCCGTGACGACTGGGAATCCGAGGACCTGCTGCGTCTGACGCGCGAGCTGCGCCGGGGATCATCGTCGACAACCGGCTCGATCTGCCGGCCGAGCAGGCCGACATTCACACGCCCGAGCAGTTCAAGCCGCGCGAGTGGGTGCGCGTGGACGGCAAGCCGGTGGTGTGGGAAGCGTGCCATACCTTCAGCGGCTCGTGGGGCTATCATCGCGACGAGACCAGCTGGAAAAGCCCCGAGCAGCTGATCCAGCTGCTGATCAACACGGTGGCAATCGGCGGTAATCTGCTGATGAACGTGGGGCCGACCGCCCGCGGAACGTTCGACGCTCGCGCGCTGGATGCGCTGGGTGTGTACGCCGAGTGGATGCGTCTGCATGGCCGCTCGATCTACGGCTGCACCGCCAGCGAGCTCGTGCCGCCTGCGGATTGCCGCTATACTCAGAACGGCGACCGGCTGTACCTGCATATTTTCAACTGGCCGTTTCGCCACCTGCATCTGGACGGTATGGCCGGCAAGGTGGCGTACGCGCAGCTGTTGAACGATGCCAGCGAGATCAAGCTGCTCGAGTCGGGACGCCACGCCGAGTGGAGTATCGCGTCGACCGCCTCCGATACGCTGACGCTGGAGCTGCCGGTGCGCAAGCCGGATGTCGTGGTGCCGGTGATCGAGTTGTTTCTCAAGGGCTGACGTCCGGACATTTTTGACGCAAAGGCGCAAAAAATCTAAATCGATCTACGTTGATTGCTCGATCGTGTATCCTCGAGCAAACTCGTAATCCAGGCGCCTCGGGAGACACATCCATTAATCCCTTGCGCCTTTGTGCCTTTGCGTTAAAAGTGAGGTAGAAATGTTCCGTCTAGACAACAAAATCGCGCTGGTGACCGGCGCAGGGTCAGGGATCGGACGCGAGATCGCGCTACTGTACGCCCGGCAGGGCGCGACGGCGGTGGTGGCGGATATCGACCCCGCCGCGGCCGAGCTGGTCGCCGGCGAAATCGCTGCCGAGGGTGGCGCCGGCGGATCGCTTGCGCTCGACGTAGCCGACGAAGCGGGCGTCGAGGCCGGCGTGGCCGAGCTCGTTCGCCGCTACGGCCGGCTCGATATTTGCGTTAACAACGCCGGCGTCAGTCACGTCGGCAATATCCTGGAAACCACTGCCGCCGACTGGGATCGCGTTATGTCGGTCAACGCGCGCGGCGTCTTTTTGTGCGCGCGGGCGGCTGTCGGCCAGATGCTGCGCCAGGAGCCGGCCGGCGGCGTGCTGGTGAATATCGCTTCGGTGGCCGGCTTGATCGCCGTCGAGCGTCGCCTGCCGTACTGCGCCAGCAAGGGCGCGGTGATCGCGCTCACCCGAGCGATCGCGATCGATTTCGCCGGGCAGCGCATCCGGGCCAATGCGATCTGCCCCGGCACGGTACATACGCCGTTTGTTGAAGGGTATCTCGAGCGCAGTTTTCCCGACACCAAAGACGAGGTGCGCGCCCAATTGCACGCGCGCCAGCCGGTCGGGCGGATGGGCCGCCCCGACGAGATCGCCGCCGCCGCGCTGTATCTGGCTTCGGACGAAGCCGAGTTCGTCACCGGCTCGGCGTTTGCGATCGACGGCGGCTGGACCGCGCGTTAGTACTCAAGGAACCCTTGCGCCTTTGCGTCGAAAAGAAGGTGAAGATGCCCACGATTACCGGCCTGACCGCCCGCGATATTCGCTTCCCGACCTCACGCGCGCTGGACGGTTCGGACGCGATGAATCCCGATCCGGACTATTCGGCGGCCTATGTGGTGCTGCATACCGATCAGCCCGGCCTTGAAGGATACGGTCTGACCTTCACCATCGGCCGCGGGAATGAGCTGTGCGTCGCCGCTGCGCGGTCGCTGGCGCATCTGGTCGTCGGGCTCGATCTGGAGACGATCGCTGCCGACATGGGCGGCTTCTGGCGCATGCATTACCGGCGACAGCCAGCTGCGCTGGGTCGGCCCCGAGAAAGGCGTGATTCATCTCGCCACCGCCGCCGTCGTCAACGCGGTGTGGGACCTATGGGCCAGGGCGGAGGGCAAACCGCTGTGGAAGCTGCTGGTGGACATGACACCGGAGCAGTTCGTGTCCTGTATCGACTTTCGTTACATCACGGACGCGATCACGCCTGAGCAGGCGCTCGAGCTGCTGCGGCGTAACGCCGATACGCGCGGCGAGCGTGAAGCCGAGCTACTGAGCGACGGGTACCCGGCCTACACCACCTCGGCCGGTTGGATGGGCTACAGCGACGAAAAAGTGCGCCGTCTATGCGCCGAAGGCGTGGCCGAGGGCTGGACTCACTTCAAGCTCAAAGTCGGCCTCGACCGCGACGACGATGTACGGCGCGCCGCGCATCATGCGCGAGGAGATCGGCCCCGATCGCGCGCTGATGGTCGACGCCAACCAGCGCTGGGATGTCGGCGAGGCGATCGACTGGATGAGCAGCCTGGCGCCGTTCAAACCGCTGTGGATCGAAGAGCCGACCAGCCCCGACGATGTGCTGGGCCATGCCGCTATCGCCCGCGCCGTCGCGCCGATCGGCGTCGCTACCGGCGAGCACTGCCAGAACCGGATGATCTTCAAGCAGCTGCTGCAGGCGAACGCGATCGCTTTTTGCCAGATCGACGCGTGCCGTCTGGGCGGAGTCAACGAGGTGCTGGCGGTGCTGCTTATGGCCGCGAAGTACGCGTGCCGGTGTGCCCGCATGCCGGCGGCGTCGGCCTGTGCGAGTATGTACAGCATCTGTCGATCTTCGATTACATCTGCGTCAGCGCATCGCTCGAGGGCCGTATCGTCGAGTATGTCGATCATTTGCACGAGCACTTCGCGGATCCGGTGGTGATCCGCGACGGGCGCTACGTGCCGCCGTCACAGCCCGGCTACAGCATCGAGATGAAAACCGCGTCGCTGGATCGGCATGAATACCCGACCGGCGCTGCGTGGGCTACTTGACCCAAGGCCCAGAAAATAGAAAACCAAAGGCGCAAAGGATCTGATTGAATCGGATGGTGATTGCTCAAACGTGATCCTCAAGCAAAATCGTAATCGATACGCTTGAATTGACGCGTTAATAGTTTCCTTTGCGTCTTTGCGTTAGTTCGTTTCCTCCGTCTCCGCCCGTGAGCGATACTCCTTCATTTCGACAACACTGCTGTGCGCGCGCGCTTCTTCGGCTGCGAACGCCAGCAGGTGGCTTTCCAGCGATTCGCGCGCGCCGGTCAGCGGCTGCTCACGGCCCGCGAGCACGCCCACAAACGATCGCATCAGGCCCCAGTCGCCGCCGCCGTGGCCACTGCTGCTCTCGGCGATCGGCACCTGCTCGGTGAGGCCGCTGCGGTGGTCGTGTACCTCGATCGTCGAGCGGTGCCCGAAGACTGCTCGCAGCGTGCCACGCGTGCCGTCGTAGCGCATGGTGCGCATCTCTTCGTAAGCGTGGCCGTGCATCGTCAGCGTCGCCGTCGCGCCGCCCTCCAGCTGCATGCTCACCACCTGGTGGTCGACCACATCGTTGTCCGTGCGGTACACGCAGCGCCCATACTGGCCGCTTTGCAGCGCGGCGCGGCGGCCTTCGTAGCTGGTGTCGTGGCTCAGCGCGCTGAACGGCCAGCTCGGCGGGATCGACGGCGTGCCCGGCGCTCCGTATCGCTCGGCCAGGCTGGGCCACGGCCGGCATTCCAGATATATCTTGATCGCCGAGTACTGGCACTCGCGCTCGATCGGGCAGCCATCTGTGCAGCGGCCCGGGATTTCGGGTCCGACCTGATCAGGGCGGAACTCGATCAGCGAGCCCCACGAGCTGAGTCGCTGTACGGGCCGGCCCAGGTTCCACACCAGCACGTCGAGGTCGTGGCAGCACTTGGCCAGCAGCATCGGATTGGAAAGTGCCGTGTTGCGCCAGTTGCCGCGCACGAAGCTGTGTGCCATATGCCAGTAGACAACATTCTCGCGGTGCGCGACGTCCACGATCTCGCCGATGCGCCCGTCCATCAACACCTGATTGAGGGCGCGGAAAAACGGCGTATAGCGCAGCACGTGGCAGATCAAGAGCCGCCGCCCGGTGTGCTCGGCCGTGTGCGTCAGCTCGACGCAGCCGGCGCGGTCGGGCGCCATCGGTTTTTCGAGCATCACATCGTAGCCCGCGCGCATGGCCGTCACCGCGGGCGCGACATGCTGCCGATCCTGGGTGCATACCAGCGCGCCCGCGCCCAGCTGCGGCAGCGCCAGCAGCTCCTGCCAGTCTCGAAAGCGGCGCTCGGGTGGAATGCCATGCAGCGTCGCGAAGCGCTCACGCCGCTCGGTGTCGGGCTCGGCCACGGCGACAAAACGCGCCTCGGTGGGATGCTCCAGCGCGTACGAGGCGTAGCTGTCTGCGCCGCGTAGCCCCGCGCCGATCAGGATCAAGTCGGTGGTCATAGCGTAGTCCACGTTTCAAGGTTCAAGATGTCCGGCCGTACCGATACAGCATACATCGCAGGCGCAAACGGCAACGAACGCCAAGGGTAATATGTAGGGACATGCCAGAGGCGCCGTGCCGACCGGCGTTGGTGGAGCGGACCCTTCTGCGCCGGCGGCATGTCCGCATCCGACATAATGTATCGCATCCACGCTCATCGTTCATCATCACCCAATTCCTGTGGTATCCTGACCTCGGTGAACACGATCAGCAAAAAAACTATCTGGCTGCTGCTCGGTATCGCGGCGCTGTGCATCGTAGCTATCGGCGCGTGGCCGCGCATCAGTGCCTGGCGTAGCAGCACACAGGGCCGGCCTACCCCGGCGCCGGGCGAGCTGGCCTTCCAGGGATCACTGTCCCACAACTGGAACGGCGCGATCAGCGGCAACTGTGATTTTCGCTTCCAATTGTGGGACGCCGACATCAACGGCTCGTCCTTCGGCGAGGCCGTGGAAGTCGACAAGGTCGGCGTTCGTAGCGGAACCTTTGGTCTGGCAATTCCTGCGGCACGGTTAGGCGAAGCCGAATTGTCGTCGTGGCTGGCCGTTGGCGTACGCTGTGGCGATGAAGAGGAATGGGAAACCCTCGCGCCGCGAATGCAGCACCAGGCGATCGCGCTTGCGGGAGCGGCCGCCGCCGGATTTGAGATCCCCGAAGCAGCCGCCCTGGTGTGTAGCGTGCCCGCGGCAGACGGGACAGACTCGGCGAGCGCCGAGCACGAGCCCGTGATCGCCGGTGTAAATTACCGGCTCGAAGGCGGCTTCCGTACCGCAACCGCCGCCGGTGGAGTCCGTTAGGGCAAGCGCCAGAAAAGCTCACCACAAAGAACACAAAGGACACAAAGAATTTTTGGATTCTTCGTGTCCTTTGTGTTCTTTGTGGTGAATCCGATTAAATCTACCTTTACGCGTCGACGGCCGAGCGCTCGAGCAGCTCGTCGATCTGGCGCAGCTGATCGGCAGACAGCGGGCCGAAGGCCATCGCCCCGGCATTGTCATCGACCTGTGCCGGCGTGCGCATCCCAGGGATCGGTATCGTCCGGCTGCTGCGTGCCCAGTTCCATGCCAGGGCACCCTGTGCCAGCGTGCGCCCACCACTGGTCAAAACCTCGCGCAGCGCATCGAGGCGCTCAAACGCCGGCGTCAGGATATTTTCGCGCGCCCATGGATCGGTACGTACATCGTTCGCGGCGAACACCGTGTCGCTGGTGTACTTGCCGGTGAGCGCGCCGCGCGCCAGCGGGGTGCGATTGAGGCTGGCCAGGTTGTGTTGCTCGCACAGGGCGAGCAGCTCCGGTGCGTCCAATACCACGTTTAGGTCGTGCTGGATGGCGACACAATGCTCACCCTGCGCGAAGACGCTCGCCGCTTCGACCGAATCGGTGCTCCAGCCGTAGTAGCGAATCTTACCCTCGCGGACCAGCTCTTCCAGCCCTTCGCGCACAGCTACCGCGAGATCAAGCGGATAATCCCACACATGCAGCTGATACAGGTCGATGCGGTCGGTGCCAAGCCGGCGCAGGCTGTGCTCGCACTCGGCGCGCAGGGTAGTGAGCACCTCCTCAGGCTGGTCATAGTGCCTGACCTGCCTGGCAGCTTCGTCGACGACAAAGCCGAACTTGGTGGCGATCACCACTTCGTCGCGCCGCCCGGCGAGCGCCTGTCCCAGTATGCGTTCGCTGTGACCGGTACCGTAGTTCGCCGCGGTGTCAAAAAAGGTGATGCCGCTGTCGACGGCGTGCCGGATAGTGCGAATCGATTCTGCGTCGTCCACCTCGCCCCATCCGGCCTGGATGTCCAGAAACCGAAAGATGCCGCCGATCGCCCAGCAGCCCATGCCGAGGGGCGAGATCTGCAGCTCCGACCGTCCCAATGCTCGTTGTTGCATGCTGTACCTTCCTTTTCAAGTAAACCCTGGAATGCACTGTACAAGCTCGAGCGCGCTCGAAGTCAAGAGCCCATACGAATTCACCACAACGACCACAAAGGACACGAAGATTTTTTGGATTCTTCGTGTCCTTTGTGGTCGTTGTGGTGAATATATTCACGAACCACTTGACTTAGAGTGCGCTCTAAGTAGTAGACTGTCCTCATGGAAAAACAACGAGGCGAGCTTACAATCAGCGAAGTCGCCGATGCTACGGGGCTGAGCGTGCACACGCTGCGCTACTACGAGCGCATCGGGCTGATCCATCCGATCGACCGCGCAGGCAGTTCGCACCGCCGCTATTCCGAGGACGATATCGGCTGGATTGAATTCCTGCTCAAACTGCGTGCTACCGGGATGTCGATCCATGATATGCAGGCGTATGCCGAGCTTCAGCGCCGGGGCGATGTAACGCTGCCGGAGCGGGTAGAAATGCTACGGCAGTTGCAGAGCGAGGCCGAGGCGCGTATCGAGGAGCTCAACCAGCATCTGGGCCTGATTCGCTACAAGATCGAGCTTTACGGAGAGCAGGTTGCTGCGTCCGCGGTAGAAGCGATCTACGAATAAACCCTGCTACAACTGGTGAACCTGCAGCGCCACGTCTTCGAGCGCCGGACCGAGCAGTTCGACCCGCGCTACGCCGCCAAGCACGTCACGGCCGGCGGCGCCTCGCCTACCAAATCGCTCGACGCGTGCAGTGTGGCGCTGCTCAAAGCGTACACCACGCGCCCGACCCGGCTCCAATAGATCGCGCCGGCGCACATCACGCACGGCTCGGTGCTGGCGTACAACGTGCAGCGCGACAGCATATCGAACGAGAAGCGCTGCGACGCCTCGCGCACGAGATTGATCTCGGCGTGGCCGGTGCAGTCGCCGGTGGTAATGGCGGTGTGTATCCCCTTCAGCAGCACGTTTCCCGCCTCGTCGACCAGTAGCGCACCATACGGCTGGTCGCCGGCATCGGCAGCGCGACGCGCACAATCGAACGAGGCGCGCAGCCAGCGCAGATCGGCGTCGGTTAATCCTGTGGCGTTCTCGCTCATTCACCAAGCTCCTGGTTTACGTGGCGCCACTACGCGCAACGGCGCTACAATCGTAGGATATCGATACCTGTCATGCTAGAACCAGACGGCAGATAATGCAAAAGCTCCAGGCACTGGCGGCAGGGTTGCTGCTGATTGCGCTGATCGGCTGCGCCATGCTGCCGGGGTCTGTCGAGGTGCCGTCGAGCGTAGTCGCTTCCGGGGCTGCTCCTGCTCACGGCCCATCGCCGTCCGCTGCTCGTCCATCCGCCCCCCCGGCTGATTCATCGCCCTCCACCCTTGGTGCTTCCCCCTCTGCTCTTTCCGCTTCCGCTTCCGCACTCCGTCCTTCGCCCTCTGCCCTTGCTTCGCCCTCTGCCCTTGCTTCGCCCTCCTTCGATCTGGTGCTGCGCGGTGCGACGCTGATCGACGGCACTGGCGCGCCGCCGCTACCCGACGCGGCCATCGCGATCAGGAGCGGGAGGATCGAATGGGCCGGTCCGGCCGCTGATCTCGTGTTCGCGCCCGAAACGCCCGTGCGTGACCTGCATGGCGCGACGGTGCTGCCGGGCTTCGTCAATGCTCACGCGCATACATCCGACCTTGACATAGACGAGCTGCGTGCATGGACACGAGCGGGCGTGACGACGCTGCGCGACCTCGGCGGTCCGCGCGATGCGATCTTGCTGCGTGGCGCGGAGCTGGCGTCGCGCGATGATCCTACGCTGCCGCGTTTACTGGTCGCCGGGCCGATCATTACCGTGCCGGGCGGCCATCCGATCCCGGTCTACGGGCCGAGCGATCGGGCGCTGGCGGTCAACGATGCTCAAGATGCCGTCGCCCAGACCAATGACCTGCTCGACGACGGCGCTATGGTGATCAAGGTCGCCGTCAGCGGGCGCAGTGACGTAACGTGGCCGGAGCTTACAAACGAAGAGCTGCGCGCCATCACGGACGCCGCGCACGCGCGGGGCGCGCGAGTTTCGGCGCACGTCGACCGCGCAGTGGCGCTCAGGCGGGCGGTCGAACACGGCATCGACGACGCAGCGCACATGCCGCGCGATAGCGTTCCCGACGATGTGTGGGCACTGATGGTCGAGCGAGGGGTGGCGCTGGTACCGACGATCCACGTATATGAACAGCTGGCCGAAGCGCGCGGCATCGGCGACGAGTGGCGCCGCACCACACAGCCGGTGATGTACGACAATCTGCGTCGCTTCGTGGCCTCCGGCGGAAACCTGGCGCTGGGTGACGATTACGGCAACCCGGGCGTGCCGCTCGGGATGCCGCTGCCCGAGCTGCGCCACTGGTTGGCCGCCGGTCTCGGCCCATTGGAGGCGATCACGGCGGCGACCGGCGGCGGGGCGGCCGTGTGCGATCTGGAGGATCAACTCGGACGCATCCAACCGGGCTATCTCGCCGACGTGTTAGTCGTGCAGGGCGATCCGCTGGCCGACATCACCGCTCTCGAGCGCCCGCTGCTGGTGCTGCGGAGCGGGCAGGTGGCGTGGGAAACTGTCAGGTAGCTTATTTGTTTTCTACGTGCGCGAACTATGCATGACAAGGTGACGGGGTGACGGGGTGACGGGGCAAACAAGGAGAATGTTATGGCGACGAAAGCGCGTGTTCATCGTGATCTCGACGTTTACCAGCGCGCGTTCGATCTGGCGATGCGAGTTTTCGAGTTGACGAAAGCTTTTCCGCGTGAGGAAAGGTATGCGCTGACCGACCAAATCCGTCGCTCGTCGCGTTCTGTGTGCGCCAACCTTGCCGAGGCTTGGCGCAAGCGGCGCTATGAGAAGGCCTTTGTCAGTAAGTTATCCGATTGCGAGTGTGAAGCCGCCGAAACGCAGGTGTGGATCGAGTTCGCCGTCAAATGCACTTATCTTGACCGAGAAACTGCAAAGTCTTTGTACATAGAATACGATCGCCTGATCGGCTCACTTGTCGGCATGATCAACCATCCGGAAACATGGCTGCTTCCCGAAGCGCGACCGCGACTGCATGAGGATACTGCAGATTACGACGCACTCTTCGGGTAACAAAGCGATACATGCTCGTCACCCCGTCACCCCGTCACCTTGTCCGACGATCAGCACACGCTTGTCCGACAACCGCCTACCGTGATCACTCAGGACACTGCCTATTACAGACGGTCACCCCGCCATACTACGACAACGCCACCTCATTGCCGCCTTGAGGCCTGTCAGCGGCCCTGCGAGCGCAGCAATGCGTCGAACACCTCGGTGGCCAGAATATTCGGGTCGGTGGAGGCCTGGTTGACGCCCAACGCCACGGTGATGCCGCTTTCAGGCGCTGTCCACACGGCAGAGCGGAAGCCGCCGAAGCCGCCGATATGCCCGACTACCCGGCTCGCCTCGGCCGGACGCCCCGCGCCGACGGGCAGCACATTGCGCATGATGCCCAGGCCATATTCGAGCTGCGGCATGTTGTACTGGCCCTTGCCGTTGACCCAGCCGTACATCTGCTCCAGCGTTTCGGGTGCCAGCAGCTCGCCGCCGTTTAGCGCGAGAATGAAGCGCCTCACGTCGTCGGGAGTCGACACCAGATTTCGCCGTGGCGTATACCCATGACATCGCAACCGCCGATTGGTCCACATTACGCGAATATCCAGCGGCCGGCGGGCCGTCGATCGGTTCATCCGGCGCGAAGTAGGTAGCCGTCAGTTCCAGCGGATCGAAGATCCGTGCACGCAGCTCGGTCGCCAGCGTGCGGCCCGTCACCTGCTCTACCAGCATGCCGAGGATCACATAGTTGGTGCTGGAATAGTCCCATGCGCCCGCCGCTCCGGGTGCGAAGGTCAGCGGAAACTGCGCGGCATAGGCGACCAGCTCAGCGGGCTTCCAGATCCGCCCTGGGTCCTGGTAGGCCTGGGGCACAAACGACCGGTCTTCCAGATAGTCGTACAGCCCGCTGGTATGGTTAAGTAGATTGCGCACACGTATGGCATCGCCGCGTGGAACCACGCCCGGCAGGTAAGCCTCGATCGGAGCGTCAAGGTTGATCGCACCCTCTTGCGCAAGCTGCAGCACCACGACCGCCGTGAAAATCTTGCTGATGCTGGCGATGCGCAGCCTGGTATCCGGCTGCATCGGCGCGCCCGAGTTGCGGTCGGCGATGCCACTGGCGCCGGACCACGGCAGGCGACCGGGCACGACAACCGAGATCGAAGCGCCGGGAATGTAGCCGTCGGCGACGGTGCGATCCAGAATTGCCTGCAGCTCGGCGGCGAGCTGCGCGTCGATCGGCGGCAAGGCCGGCTCTGGCGTCGGCGTTGCGGTTGCCGGCTCTGGCGTCGGCGCGCGGTGCCCTGGCGTCGGCGTCGCGGTCGCGGGAACCGCGGTCTCCGTTTCCTCGACCGCGACAGTAGCGGTCGCGGGCGCCGAGGTGGCGGTGACGGTCGCGGGCGCGCTCGTCGCCGCCTGTGTGGGCGCCATGGTGGGCGAGCTTTGCGGTGCGGAGGACGCCCGCGCCACGTCCGGAACCGGCGGCGTAAGCGGAACGATCACCTGCGAGGCGCACGCCGCGACACAGATCAGTACCCACGCTGCGGCGAGCTGGCGCAGCCATCGAAACCGGGACATACCTGGACCTTACTATTACGTATCGGGCGAACCGCTGCGCACCGGCGGCCCGAGCCTCGGTTCCAGCGATCGGTAGTCGGAACCGGTCAGGCGACGACCCCGTGCGCGGGCGGCATCGGCGTACGCGCGCAGTAGGGCCATAACCTGCCAGACTGCCGGGGGCCACGCACCGCTGCGGATCGGGATCTCGACCAGCCGGTAGGATGCATCCGCCAGCAGCAATACGGCCGCGATCCGCAGCGCCAGCAGCGGCCAACCACCAAACGGCAGGTCGACATACGGGCGCGTGAGCATCATGACCGGCCAGTGCCATAGATAGATGCTGTACGAGCGCTGGCCGATCCAGCGCAGCGTTTCAAAGCCGAGCAGCCGCCGAACCAGCCGCGTCTCGGGGTGCGCCGTCGCGGCGATCACAATGCCGGTAGCTAGCGTGACCATTCCCAGGCCGTACGGATACAGCAGTGGATGCCCGTCGTTCAGCACGCGGTACATCAGCAGCAATATACCAAGCGCAAGCAGGCCGGCCAGATCCAGAGCGCGGCCGGAGCGCTTGCCGGTCCACGGCAGATAGCCCGGCATCCACACCATCGCCAGCGCCGAGCCGAGCAGCAGCGCCGCGGCGCGTGTATCGGTGCCATAGTACACGCGTGACGGATCGGCGCCCGGCTCGTGTAGCGCGGCCAGCAGCACAATACTGCCGCACGCCAGTGCCAGCGTTGCCGCCAGCAGGCCGGCAGGCCGCAGGAAACGCGCGCCCGCGGCGAACAGCAGCGGCCACAGCAGGTAGAACTGCTCTTCTACCGCCAGGGACCACAGGTGCTGCAACAGCGGCGGTCGTAGCGTGGGGTCGAAATATGATTGCCCGCTCAGGACCAAGCGCCAGTTGAGCACGTAGCCGAGCGCGGCCAGCGCGTCGCCGCCGTACTGGCCGCGCTCGTCCGGCAGCAAAACGGCCACCGCCACGGCCATGCCGGCGAGCAGCACAAACAACCCCGGCAACAGCCGGCGGGCACGCCGGATCCAGAACGCACGAACGTCGATGCCGCCATCGCGTAGCCACTCGGCCACCAGCAGCCCCGTGATTAAGTAGCCGCTCAGAACAAAAAACGATTCGACGCCCAAAAAGCCGCCGCGCACGTTGAGCCCCGCGTGATACAGCACAACGGCGATAACGGCAAGTGCCCGCAGACCGTCCAAGCCGGGGAGGTATGGCAGGCGCGCGTCGCTATGCGTCGGCTGCCCGGCGGCCGCGGGTTCTGGCGAGTGCATGTTTAGATCCCTCGCATCGTTTCCTCGCATAGCGCGTGCAGGCCTGGCGCGCGCTTCGACATGCTTGCTGATGTAGAGAGTGTAGCACGCTTCGTGCCGTGTCTAGGACCAGTGCGGCTCATTCGCCGTCCTGCTCCGGCAGCGCCCAATCGCGCTCGTGGAAGGCGATGATCGGCTGCAGCGCATCAAGCAGCGCGGCGGGTAGCTCGTCGCGCGGCAGCAAGCCCGTTACGATCGCATATGCGACCTGAATATCGTCCAGACCGGCGTTGTAGCGATTCCACAGCTCGCGCGCCGGGCCACGGGAGAAGGCGTAGACGCGGTCGCTCAGCTCGCCGGCGCTGATCTGGCCGCTGTGCCAGTGTGCAAACTCCTGCTCCAGCGCGCGCAACGCCTGGCCCAACTCGGCCTCATAGGCCCTGGCCGCATACTCCCGTATCAATCGCTTTACGGCCTTGGAATACTCGCGCATCGCTCAGGCTCCCTATTCTCAACAAGCGAATAGTTTCTGCAAGCTACATGCCCCAGCGCCTCGTCTACTGCGCGTTCCAGCGGCAGCGCGTGCCCGGCATCCCAGGCCACGGCAAAAGCAGCGTGGCCGGCTGCGTCGCGCGCGGCCGCGACAGCCTGCTCGTAGCCTGCTCGATCGGCCGGCAGGATCGGCGTGCCGAGCGCTTCGCGTAGCGCGGCGGCGGCTCCCCACAGCCGCGCGGCGTCGAGCGGCCGCTGTGTTCCTGCCACCGCGGCGCAGCCTTCGAGGCAGAACACCACGCGCCGCCGGTCGCCGATGCGCCAGGCCAGCGCCAGCCCTTCGCGCTGCAGCTGCGTGGCGTGGCCGGTCTCGCCTCGATCGTGCGCGACCAGCCCCAGCTCGTACAGCAACAGCGCCATACCCGACTTCTCGTCAAGCGTACGGAACAGCCGCAGGCTCTGCTCCAGCGCCTCGCTTGCCTGCTCGTGGCGGCCCTGCAAATGCGCGATCATGCCGATCCCTTCGAGCGCGTAGGCCAGACCGACCTGATTGCCCAGCACCCGGCAGATCGCGGCTGCCTGTTCGGCCAGCACGCCTGACCGTTCATACTCGGCTTGCCAGTAGGCCGTGACGCTCAGATCGTACAGCACGGTCGCCACGCCGCGCGAGTCGCCCAGCTGCCGGTAGAGCTCGAGGCTCTGCTCCTGGAGCTGTTGTGCCTGCTCGAGATAGCCCTGGTCTTTAGCGATCAAGGCTCGTTCACGAAGCGTGTTGGCCATGCCTGCCCGGTCGCCCAGCGAACGATACAGCGACAGGCCTTCGTCGTAGAGCGCGGCTGCTCGCGGATAAGCTGCCTGCCCGAGCGCTATGCGGCCCAGGTTTACCAGCGCCGCGACGGCGCCGCCCTGAGTGCCGAGCTCGCGGTACAGCGCCAGGCTGGCGCCGGACGCCTGTTCGGCCTGCTGGTGGTCGCCCTGCTGGTAGGCCAGCAATCCGGCAGTATGCAGCGCGTGCGCCCGCGCTTCGGCCGCCGCTCGCCGATCGACCACCTTCTCGTCGCTCGCGCTAGTCTCTGCGGCCGCCAGCAAGCGGTCGATCCATGATCGCCCTTCGCTCAGCAGGCCGCGCACATGCCAGAACCGGCTCAGATTGGCGGCGCAGCGTAAGCCGGCGACGGGATCGTTGTCGGCGTACCATTCCAGAGCGAAGCGCAGATTATAGTAGTTGGCCTGCAGCCGTTCGAGCCAGATCTGCTGGTCGCTGCCTTCGAGCAGGGACGTGGCCTCGCCGGCCAGCGCGGCGAAGTAGGCGGCATGTCGCCGGCGCGTAGCCTCGAGCAGGCCGGCGGCGGTGAGCTTTTCCAGTGCGTACTCGCGGATCGTCCCGAGCATGCTAAACCGCAGCTCGCCGTCGTCGCGATCCTCGATCTGCAGCAGGCTCTGGTTGGCCAGCGCGATGATCGCGTCAAGCATCGGAGGCTGATGCTCGAGCAGCGAGCCCGGTCGCTCCGCCTCCGGCCGGTCAGGCAGCGAGGTACTCGCTCCCGGCCGGTCAGGCAGCGAGGTACTCGCTTCGGCGACGACGGCAGCTGCCGCCTCGGCGGTGAATCCGCCCCGGAATGTGCCGAGGCGCGCGAACAGCGCCTGTGAGGCCGGTGCGAGCAGCTGGTAGCTCCAGTCGAGTGCGCCGCGCAGTGTTTGCTCGTGGGCGGGAAGATCGTGCTGGCCCTTAATCAATAGCGAAAGCGAATTGGCTCCGCGCAGGCGGCTCGCCAGAGCCTGGGGCGTGAACAAGCGCGTGCGCGCGGCGGCCAGCTCGATCGCCAGCGGAATTCCGTCGAGCCGGGCGCAGATCTCGGCCACGACGGGCGCGTTCTCGCGGTTGAGCGTCCAATCGAACCGTACAGCGCGTGCCCGCTCGACGAAAAGCTGAACCGCGGGCGCGCGCGCGAGGTCTTCGAGCGACGGCTCCGGCCGGCCAGGCAGTCCCGCGGGCCCTTCCGCTCCCGCGGCCGGCAGTCGGGGTTGTGCAAGCGGTGGGACCGGGTACACATACTCGCCGGTGATGTGCAATACCGCGCGGCTGGTGATCAATGCCGTGACACACGGCGCCATGAGCAGCAGCTGGACGATTTGCGGCGCCGCCGCGGCCACGTGCTCGAAGTTATCGAGCACCAGCAGCAACTGCCTGTCGCGTAGCGCGCTGCCAAGTGCGTCCAGCGGCGGCACACCGCCGTGAGACGTGATGCCCAGCGTCCGCATCAGCTCGGGAACAACCAGCGCAGGCTCCGGTACCGGCGCCAGCGCGACAAAGCGTACTCCGTCTGCGAGCTGCGTTTGCGCCAGCCTGGCGACATGCAGGCTCAGACGGGTCTTGCCGATGCCGGGCGGTCCGACCAGCGTCAGCAAGCGTATGTTGGGATCGAGCAGGCGGCTGAGGATCTCAGCCGTTTCCCGATCGCGCCCCAGTATCGAGGTCAGCGGCAGCGCGAGCTCGTCGACCGGCGGCAGGTGTAGGCCGCGGTTCGCGACGGTCGGAATGCCTGCTTGAGCCATGGACGCACGCTCGGTATCGGCGAGCTCCAGACCGGCAGCCAGTGCCTCGGCGAGCTGCTCAGAAGGCATACGCTCGTCGGCTTCGATCTTTCGGATGGTGATCTCGGAGCAGCCGGAGCGGCGCGCCAGCTCGGCCTGCGTCAGATCCAGCAGGCGCCTGCGCCTCCGTAGCCGTTGCCCGAACGTTGCTGCCTCGTCCATCGCTCCGCCCTTCGCCTCGCCGGCACATGAAAAATCGCTCCACCGGTACACTCAACACCGGCAACGGATAGTTTCGCCGTCGATTTTTGGCTACTTGTATAGGAAGGGCCAACCGGCCGCACGGCTTCACGGATTATCGATGGAAAAGCGCGGTGGGGGGAGAGCCGGTGATTTCCGGCTCGGACGCGCTCGCTCGCTGGGTGAATTGTAAGCGGATTATAGCTGAAAATCGTCGACCAGCGCGCGTGCTTCGGCGATCGCGTGCGCGAGCGCCGCGTCGTCGCCTTCGTGTGGGCCGAACGTATCGGTGGTGTCCAGCTGGTCGAGGTAGCGCTGGTAGTCCGCGCGCTCGGCGGCGGAGAGCGGCGCGCCGATACTCTCGCGCAGCTGTTCGGCGGCCTGCCACAGCCGGGCGGCACGTTCGCGCTGCTGCAGGCCGCCGGCCACGGCAGCCAGGCCGGCCAGGCAATCGGCGATGCCGATCTTGTCGCCCAGCTGCACGAACAGGAGCAGGGCTTCGTTCAAATGCGGCAGCGCGTCGGCAGGCCGGTCCTGGCACAGGCAGGCATATCCCAGGCTGTGCAGGCTAAAGGCGATACCACGCGTATTACCCAGCCGGCGCTGCAGCGCGACACTTTCTTCGAGCAGCACGACAGCGCGCGCATCGTCGCCGCCGATCAGCAGGTTGCCGAGGCCATTGAGCGCGGTGGCGATGCCGGCTGTATCGCCGCGCGCGCGCTGAATGGTGAGGCACTGCTCGAGCGCGTCGATCGCCGGCACGACTTCGCCCTGCCCGAAGATGATCGTTCCGAGGTGATAATTGGCCAGCGCCACGCCTTCCTGGTCGTCGTGCCGGCGCGCCTCGGCCAGGCATGCTTCAAGCAGCCGGCGCGCCTGTTCGGTGTCGCCCTGCGCGTTGCTGAGGATGCCGTCTCCCAGCAGCACGCGCACGCGGGCGCCCGGATCGCCGCCGTCGCCGGCAGCCAGCAGAGTCCCGAGCCAGCGCCGCCCCTCACTCAGGTGACAGCGCGTGTACCAGAAGCGCCATAGCGCCGCCCCCAGACTCAGCCCGAGCGGTAGCCGGGCGGCGGCGCGCGCCGGTGTGGCGTTCGCGCGCCGCTGAGCTCCCTGCTCGGGTGTGGCCGTACCCGCCAGGCACCAGGCCAGCGCGGTTCGGAAATGGTCGTGCTCTCGCTCAAGCCGGTCGAGCCAGCTGTCTTGCAGCGCGCCGCTGAGCTGCGCTTCGGCCTGCCTGGCCAGGCTCAGATAGTACTGCGCGTGCCGCTCGTGCAGCGCTGCGAGTTGGCCGCTTTCGGTCAGCCGCTGCAGCGCGTATTCACGAATTGTTTCGAGCATTCCGAAGCGCGGCTCGCCGGCGCCGGAAACGCTGTGCGTAACCAGGCTGTGGTCGATCAACGCCTCAAGTGCGTCGAGAACCGACGACGGCGTGAGCTGATCGGGATCGCGATCCGTCGCGCAGATCGCCGCGATCGCCTCCAGCTCGTAGTCGCCTACGAAGACGCCAAGCCGCTGATACAGGCGCTGCTCGGCGGGGCCAAGCAAGCCATAGCTCCAGGCGATCGCGCTATGTAAGGTCTGCTGTCGCGGCGGCAGATCGCCGGGACCGGTCACCGGCAAGCTGAGCCGCTGGCCGAGCCGCGACAGCAGCGCCAGCGGCGGCAGCAGCCTGCTGCTCGCCGCCACGAGCTCGATCGCCAGCGGCAGCCCGTCCAGCCGCGCGCAGATCGCCGCCACCGTCGCCGCGTTCTCGGCGCCCAGCGCGAAGCGCGGCGCGACGGCCTGGGCCCGCTCGACAAACAGCATCACCGCCGGCGATTGCGCCACGGCCGTGGTGCTGATCGGCCAGGCCAGGTCGGGCAGTGCGAGCGGAGCCACCGGAAACAGCTGCTCGCCGCGGATGTGCAAGGCTGCCCTGCTGGTCGCCAGTACTTTGATATCGGGGCACGCCATCAGCAGGCGTGCCACCTGTGGCCCCGCCGGCAGCAGGTGCTCGAAATTGTCGAGCACCAGCAGCAGGCATTGCCCGCGTACGGTGCTTGCGAGCTGCTCGAGCAGCGTCTGACCGGCGGATTTGGCAACTTGCAGCGCCTGCGCGATCGCGTCGAGCACCAGGCCAGCATCGTTCAACGCCGCGAGCGGCACGAACACGACGCCGTCGGGAAACTGGCTGCCGGCCCCGTCGTCGCGGCTCAGATCGGCGGCTACCTCGAGCGCGAGCCGGGTCTTGCCGATCCCCGGCGGGCCGACCAGCGTCAGCAGCCGCGTGTTGGACTGCCCAAGATACTGGCGGATCAGCGCTACATCGTCCTGGCGGCCAAGCAGCCTGGTGAGCGGCAGCGGGAGCCGGCCGGCCGGAGCGGGCGCCGTGGCAAGGCTGCGCGAGTTGATCGTCGCCAGGTCGGTCCTGCGCCCGCGCGCAAACGCGACAAACGCCTCGCGCTCGTGGTCGGCCAGTTCCAGACAGGCTGCCAGCAGTGCGGCGACCTGGCGCGACGGCATGCGCTCGTCGGCCTCGATCTTCCGGATCGTGATCTCGGAGCAGCCGGCGCGGCGCGCCAGCTCGGCCTGCGTCAGATCCAGCCGGCGCCGCCGCCTCCGCAGCCACTGCCCGAACGTTGCTGCCTCGTCCATCGCTCCGTCCTTCCCTGCCTGGCGCCCGAGGATCGATCTATCGATACGTGTATCGGTTTTTGTATCGCCGCGCGTATCGCCTGGCGATCTATCGGCGCGACGGCTGATGTGGTGTCATGTACTGGCACGACACCCACGGCTCAGCGGTGAGCGGCCTGTTTCGCGTCGTTTTGCGAGGAGTTTCCGATGTTAGATTCCGTCAACACATTGATGGCCTGGATGCCCTATATCATCGTCGCCAGCATCGCGCTGCCGCTCGTGATCACCCTGCTGATCGTGGTGCCGTTCTACCGCAACGGATCACGCAACCGCCGTCTGCTGCAAACCGGCGAATTGGCCGCGGCGGTGATCGTGGAGCTGCGCGATACCGGCGTGACCGTCAACCAGCAGCCCCAGATCGAGCTGGTGCTGGATGTGCTGCCGCCCAATCGTCCACCCTTCCGTGCCACGACCAGGACCTTGATCTCGCGCCTGCAGACCTCACAGGTGCAGCCGGGTATGCAGGTGCTGGTCAAGTATAACCCACTCGACCTGAGCAACGTCGCCCTGGTGACGTACACCGGATGAATTGGTCGAAGGTCGAAAGTCTTGTTTCCCGACAGTTGCTTACAAAACAGCAAGGGGTACATGCAAGCAGCAATCCCGATTCGTTGACCTTCAACCTTCGACCTGTGACCTTCGACCGTTCAATTGTACAACGCCGGTGCATGCACAAGGAGACCCGACCATGAAGCTTCGCACAACGCTGATAACCGCCGTCGCCCTGCTCACGGCGCTCGTGCTGGCCGCTTGCGGCGGAGGCCCACCCGCCGCGCTGACGGACATCCCGGCCTACCCCAAATCGGCGCAGCTCGCGCCGGGCGAGAGCACGATCGGCGATACGCTGGCCAACAACAACCAGGTCGACGCCGCGATGCGCTCGCAGCTTGGCGTCGGCGGCAAGACCGAGCAGCAGGGCTTCCGACTGCCGACCGGCGCCGAGTGGGATCAGGTCAAGGGCTACTACGAAGAAAAGCTCAAGGCAGCCGGCTGGAGCAGCAGCAGCATGGTCAGCGGCATGCTGGAGCAGGTTAACCAGGGCAACGATTTGTTCCGCACCGCCAACTGGCAAAAGGGCAAGCAGAACGTCACCATCGTGATGCTCACCTCGCCCATCGACGCCGCGCAAAAAGAGCTGATCGTCTCGCTGTCGACAAACTGACTATGTTTGATCGGGGAGGCCGTCCATGTTCCGGAAGCCTGTCTTTCGTCTGGCCGTCATAGTAGCGCTGGCTGCCGCGTACGTGCTGAACGGTCTGCCCGATCGTTCCTTCAGCTCCATACTAGAGCCTCGGGTTGCGCGGGCCGCCGCGGCCGCCAACGTGCCCTGCGGCACAAGCCTGACCGCCGTCGCCGATACGTATATCAATCAAGCCGTGCCCAACACCAACTTCGGCAACAGCCCGCAGCTGCTGGTAGGACGTAGCGGTGCCAACGCGCAGCACGCGCTGCTGGCGTTTACCCTTGGCCGCGCGCTGCCACCGGGCGCGGCGATCATCAAGGCCGAGCTCGAGCTCACCGTTTCCGACGCGCAGGTGCCGGCATCGTTCAGCCTCGAGGTGCGCGAGATCGCCGCGCAATGGGACGAGCTCAAGCCGGTGTGGAACGCTCAGCCGGCGCAGGGAACGCGCTACGGGGCGGTGATCCATTACCCCGACACCCGGACGCTGCGCGTGGATGTGACGCCCACCGTGACGCGCTGGCACGCCGGCACCGAGCCGAACTATGGCCTGGCGCTGCTGCCCGTCGACGCCGAGCGCGCGATCAGCTTCAGCAGCCGCAATACAGCCACGGGCGGGCCGCCGCCCACGCCGCCGAAGCTGATCATCAGCTGCGCGCTGCCCGAGATTCCGGCCGGCATCGACCATGTGCCGGGCGACCAGATTCAGCAGGCCGGCCTGGCACGGCTGCGGCAGGCATCGCAGAGCGCGGCACAGCTACGGCTGAACCGCGGCGCGCTGAGCTTCGCGCTGCTGGATCTGCCCGTTCCGCAGAGCGCCGGCGGCGACGCGCATGCACGCGCCGGCTGGTTCCTGCGCGACCATAAGGCCGCGCTGCGGCTGGCCGACCCCGACAAGCAATTGCAGCTCAGCCGCCGCTCGGAAGACGGGCAAAGCCTGTTCTATCGCCAGCTGCACAACGGCATCCCCGTCGTCGGCGCGACGCTGGGCGTGCATCTGCAGGGCGCGAAAGTGCTCGGCGTGGGCGGCAGCTATGTGCCGGAGATCGCAACCTCCGCCACGCCGCGCCTGACGATGGAGCAGGCCGAAACGCTGGCCGCCGCGCTGATGGGCGACGGCTCGGTGCGCCCGAACCTTAAGCGGTCGCTCGGCAACGGCCTGCTGCTGCCGGCGGTGGTCGGCCAGAGCCAGCTGCGCTATTTCAACCCAGCCGTGCTTGGTTATGGCGACCCGCACACCTACCTGACCTGGCAGGTGAACGTGACCGGCCCTGGTGGCCAGCGCAGGGTGTTCATCGACGCCTTCAACGGCGCGCTGCGCCATACGCAATCGCAGGTAATGGACGCGTTCGATCTGGAGTATCTCGCCGACGCCGATAACGAAATGTCGAGCAACTGCTGGCTGTACGAGAACACCGAAGAATGGTTCGACGAGGACGGCGTGGTTTCGGGCGCCAACCCCGACGCCGAGGGCCACGCGGCCTTCAACAACATCCAGACGGTCTACAACTACTGGAACAATCGCTTCGGGCGCAACTCCTACGACGACGACGGCGAAGAGATCGAGATGTACGTCCATGTCGGGCAGAATTGGACCAATGCCCAGTACCGCAAGGGCGTTTGCGATATCTTCGAGTACGGCGACAGCTATGCGGCGGTCACCGACATCGTGGGGCACGAATTTACCCATGCCGTCAATGCAAATGAAGCCGATTTGATCTATGAGAGCCAGTCCGGCGCGCTGAACGAGAGCTTCGCGGATATCTTCGGCTACTTCGTCGACAACGGTGACTGGACTCTCGGCGAAGGCTCGACAGGTGCCGATCCGCCAAATTCCGGTGCCTCGGGGTGCGTGTCGACAGCCGCAATTCGGGACTTAAGCAATCCGCCGTGCCAGAACCAACCCGACCATATGCAGGCGTCCATGGACGGCCTTGGCACCGGAATATTCATGCTGTCGTTCGGCGAGGACCCCGAGTGCGACAAGGAAGATGACGACTACAACGACTGCGCCTTCGTGCACACCAACAGCGGCATCCATAACAAAGCCGCCTTCCTGGTCATCGCCGGCGGCACGCACGCGGGAAGCGGCATCAGCGTGTCGGGCATCGGCATCACCAAGGCCGAGCGGCTGTTTTACAACGTTCTGACCAACCGGTTGTGGGACAGCGCGCAGCTGATCGACGCGCGCGATATGGCGGTGCTCGAAGCCACCGCGCAGTACCTCAACGGGAATTTCTCGGCCAACGACGTGTGTCGGGTCAAGAACGCCTACGCGGCGGTCGGATTGAGAGCCGGCACTGTCGATTCCAACTGCGACGGCACGCCCGACAACCAGGAAACCGACAACGACGACGACGGCGTGCCCAATAGCAGCGACAACTGCCCCAATCAGGCCAACTCAAGCCAGTGGGACAACGACAACGACGGCGTAGGCGACGTGTGCGACAACGACAGCGACAACGACGGCGTGCCGAACAGCACCGACAACTGCCGGTGGAACTACAACCCCGACCAGGCCAACTGGAACAACGACAGCACGGGCGACGTGTGCGACGACACCGACGGCGACCTTGCCAAGGACTCGGTCGACAACTGCCTCACGACGTTCAACGAGGGCCAGCATGACACCGACGGCGACGGTATGGGCGACGCCTGCGACCCCGACGACGACAACGACGGGGCGCCCGACACCACCGACAACTGCCACTATGTTCCGAACGCCAGCCAGAAGGACACCGACGGCGACTTCTACGGCGACGCCTGCGACACGTGCCCGACGGTGGCGTCGAACATCAACACCGATACCGACAAGGACGGCTTGGGCAACCCGTGCGACAGCGACGACGACAACGACGGCATCCCTGATAGTGAGGACCTCTGCCCGACGACGCCCGGCATGTGGGAGTGCCTCAGGATGCCGCCGATCGTCGACGACGACTTCGTGGTCGGCTTCCTATCGCGCTTCCCGATCCCGAACTGCATCATGTGCGGCGGCGAATATCTGCAGCCGGGCACCGAGGTGATCGCCGACGTCAGCCTGCCGGTCGGCTTCCGCGCGCGCATCGTCGACAGCGCCGGCAACACTGTCGCCAAGGGCAAGGCACTAACAGGCGGTAAGCTCAGCCTCGCCTTCGAGCCGGCGCCGGCGATCGGGGCGCAGGCGGCGCCGGGCAGCGTATCCGCGGCGCAGGCGTCGGGCGCGACGATCTACTACCTGGATATCACGCCGGCGCCGGGGGTGGATGCGAGCAAAGCCTATCGGTTCACAATGACGGCCAGGCAGGAGCTGCCGACCACGCTGCACCTGCCGATGGCCCAGCGCTGACACGCCGGCAGCCCAGGCTGAAGGCTGTGCGCCGTCGCGCGGCAGCGTTCCGGGTGAGGGGTACGCCCGGGACGCTGCCGGTAGCGGCGGCACCTTTCGCCAACACCCGTTCGCCGAACATACAAGAATCTGCCGGCCCTATTCAGCATATGTACTTCCATCGAGTCCGGTAGCGCGTTACCCGCGACAAAGGGGGCTGCAGGTGGTCACAGTTCGGAGCGTCGTCGATCGCCTGGTTCGACAGGTAACCGGTACCACTCAACTCCAATACGGCGCGACCGGCGCACGGCACGATCGCGCGAAACCGGTGCATGCGGCGTTCCAGCAATTCCAGCGCAGCTATCCGGCCTATGCCACGACCGCCAGGCTTGACACGCTGCGTGCGACTGAATATGCGCGGCTGGACCGGCAAGGACAGGTGTACCTGGATTACACCGGCGGCAGCCTGTACGCCGAATCGCAGCTGCGCGACCACCTCGCGCTGTTATCGGGCGAGGTGTTCGGCAACCCCCATTCCAGGAACCTGACCTCGCTGGCCATGACCGAGCTGGTCGAGCACGCGCGCGCCCGCGTCCTGCGCTTCTTCAACGCCTCACCCGACGACTACACCGCCATTTTCACGCCCAACGCCACCGGCGCGCTCAAACTGGTCGGCGAGGCGTACCCGTTCGCTCCGGGCGACACCTATCTGCTGACCGCCGACAACCACAATTCGGTCAACGGTATCCGCGAGTTCGCCCGCGCCCGCGGCGCCGCCGTTCGTTACCTCCCGCTCGAAGCCGGCGCGCTGCGCGTCGACCCGCGGGCACTGACGGATGCGTTGGACCAGGCCCAGCCTGGTGCAAATAGCCTGTTCGCTTACCCGGCGCAGTCGAACTTTACCGGGGTGCAGCATCCCCTGGAATGGATCGAGCAGGCGCACGCGCGCGGCTGGAATGTCTTGCTGGATGCCGCGGCGTTCGCGCCAACCAACCGGCTGGACCTCGCTCGCTGGCAGCCCGATTTTGTTGTCCTCTCGTTCTACAAGTTATTCGGCTACCCGACCGGCCTGGGCTGCCTGCTGGTTCACCGCCGCGCGGCGCCCACGTTGCGCCGGCCGTGGTACGCCGGCGGCACGATCACGTTTTCGTCGGTGGCGGCCGATGCGCACTACCTGACGCCCGGCGCGGCGGGATTCGAAGATGGCACGGTCAACTACCTCAGCATCCCGGCGGTCGAGCTCGGCCTGGACGTGCTCGAGCGCGCGGGTGTCGAGACGATCCGCACGCGGGTGATGTGCCTGACGGGATGGCTGCTCGAGCAGCTTCTCGCGCTGCGCCACGGCAACGGCCGGCCGGTGGTAGAGCTATACGGGCCGGCGACAGTCGAGCGGCGCGGCGCGACGGTGCAGGTCAACTTCCTTGATCCCGACGGCCGGATGCACGACTGCTACGCGGTAGAACAGCTGGCCAACGCGCGCAAAATCTCGTTGCGCGCCGGCTGCCACTGCAACCCTGGCGCGCGAGAGGCCGCGCTGCAGTTCACGCGCGAGGACCTGGCGCCGTGTTTTCGCGACAAGGAACAGCTCAGCTACGAGCAGTTCGTGCAAGGTATCGCGGGCAAGACGACCGGGGCGCTGCGTGCCTCACTCGGTCTGGTGAGTAACTTCGCCGACGTATACGTCTATCTGCAGTTCGCCCGCTCGTTTGTGCGATAGTAAAATAGCGTATGGAGCTTCTCGAGCGTGACGAAGCGTTGCGCGAGCTCAGCGCTACATTGTCCGACGCGACAGCAGGGCATGGGCGCATCGTGCTGGTCGGCGGCGAAGCCGGGATCGGGAAATCGGCGCTGGTCGAGCATTTCAGTGCTGCTCGCCGCGGGACAACCCGCGTGCTGTGGGGCGCTTGCGATTCGATGTTTACTCCGCGCCCGCTCGGGCCGCTTCACGATATCGCCGCACAAACAGGCGGCGAGCTGGAGCAGCAGCTGGCGAGCGAGTCCGAAGCGTCAACCACCATGGCCGGCCGGACGGGACGCGGTGCACTCTTCGCGGCACTGCTGAGCGAGCTGCAGCAGCCCTCGATCGCTATCTTCGAGGATATGCACTGGGCTGACGAAGCTACGCTCGATATGCTCACCTTCGCCGGCCGGCGGATTCAGCGTGTTCCATCGCTACTGATCCTGACCTACCGCGACGACGAGATCGGCCCGCGCCATCCGCTGCGGCTTTTGCTCGGCGATCTGGCCACCTCGGCTGCAACCCGCCGTATCGCGCTGCGACCGCTGTCTGAAGCGGCGGTAGGCCGCCTGATCGGCGATCGCCCGCTGGATGCCACCGCGCTGCACCGGCAGACCGGCGGCAACCCCTTCTTCGTCACCGAGGCGATCGCCGCCGGCGCCGATGGTGTGCCGCTATCGGTGCGCGATGCCGTACTGGCGCGAGCCGCCCGGCTATCGCTGTCGGGACGCGCCGTGCTCGACGCCGCCGCCGTGCTCGGCCCGCGCATCGAGGCGCCGCTGCTCGCCGAGGTCACCGGCGCCGAGTTGCCGGCGATCGAGGAGTGCATGGCGATCGGCATGCTGGTCGCGCAGGGGCAGGCGCTGGCTTTCCGCCACGAGCTGGCGCGGCAGACGGTCCTCGAGTTGATCGCGCCGCACCTGAGGCCGGCGCTGCACCGCCTGGCACTGGAGTCCCTGCGCTTGTCGCATGCTGCGCGCGACGACCTGGCCCGGCTGGCGCACCACGCCGAGGCTGCCGGCGACCGCGACGCCGTGCGCGAATACGCGCCCGCGGCCGCGCGCAGGGCGGCGGCCGTCAGCGCGCACCGCGAGGCGACCAGCCTGTACGCCCTGGCGCTGCGCTATGCGGACGAGCTTCCTGCCGAGGAGCGCGCGCTGTTGCTGGAGGCCTATGCCAGGGAGTGCAACATCACCGAGCGACGGCCCGAGGGTATCGCTGCCCGCCGCGAGGCGCTGGAGATCTGGCGCGCTCTGGGAAACCCGTATCGGCAAAGCGAGAACCTGTCGCTGATGATGGGTATGCACCTTGGCCTGGGGGACACCACCGAGGCCGAGCGGGTCAGCCGGGCGGCGATCGAGCTGCTCGAAGGGCTGCCGCCGAGCCGTGAGCTGGCGACGGCCTACCGCACCCAGGCAGGGCTACGCATGCTCAACCGCGATTTGGACGAGGCGATAGCCGGGGGCAAGCAGGCTGTCGCCCTGGCCGAGCGCTTCGCGGATAACGACGAACTCTCCGGTGCCTATAACGTGATCGGCTCAGCGCAGATCATACTGGACTATGAGCAAGGCCGCGCGGCGATGGAGCGCAGCATAGCCATCGCGCTGGATTCCGGATCGGCGCTTGGTGTCGCTTACGGCTACGCGAACCTGGGCTCGGCCTCGGGCGAGGTATATCAGTTTCTGCATGCCGAGCGCGATCTGGCCAACGGTATCGCCTACTGCCTGGAACATGATATGGACACTGCGCGCCTGTACATGCAGGCCTGGTCTGCGATCACGCAGGTGCATCTTGGACACTGGGACGCCGTGGCCGGCCCTGCGATGGCGGTGCTGGAGCGGCAGGGTGTCTCGGCGATCAGCCGCATCATGGCGCTGGTGGCCCTGGGGCGGCTGCGTGCCCGGCGTGGCGATCCGGGTGTCGCCGCGGCGCTCGACGAAGCGCTGGCGCTGGCGACGCAGACCGGCCATCTGCAACGCCTCGGTCCGGTTCACGCCGCCCGTGCCGAGGCGGCGTGGTTATCAGGCAATCGAGAGCATGTGCGCGCCGAGGCGCAGGCGGTTTTCGATCTGGCGCTAAGTAAGCGGCATCCCTGGCTTACCGGCGAGCTCGGCTACTGGCTCTGGCGCGCGGGTGAGCAGGTCGAGCTCCCGGAGTGGGCAGCGCGGCCGTTTGCGCTGCAGGCCGGCGGCGCGTGGCGCGCAGCCGCGGCGGAGTGGGAGTGGCTGGGCTGCCCCTACGAGCGGGCGATAGCACTTTTCGACGGCGACCACGCGGCGAAGCTGGTCGCCCTCCAGCTATTCGAGCAGCTGGGCGCCGCTCCGGCCGCGGAGCTGGTCCGGCGGCGGTTAGGCAGTATTTCGCCGCGGCAGCGCGAGCGTGCGCAGCTTGGCGGACTGACGGAGCGCGAGCGCCAGGTGGCAGCCCTTATCGCGCAGGGCAAATCCAACCGCGAGATCGCGGCAGCGCTGACGGTGGGCGTGAAAACGGTCGAGACGTATGTCACGCGCATCCTGGGCAAGCTGGGCTTCGACTCGCGGGTGCAGATCGCCACCTGGGCAGTGGCGCGTGAGATAGAGCAATGAGTTGTCGCAGCCGCTTACAGGCCGGCGGCTGTGAAGAGCTGCCTGACGAGCGCGACGGCCGTGGCGAGGCAGGCCCTCCCATGCTCTGCCGTCGCGGCGCGCGGGTCTTCTCCCGCGACGCCTTGCGGCCACACTGATGGATCGCTGTCCAGACGATCGAGCGCTACCAGGTCGGGCCGTAGCGCCAGCATGAGCGAGGTTTCGTTGCGCGCCGCGTGGTCGATCTGGCTGGTCCACGCACCGTGGATCTCTTGCGTGACGCCGAACAGCTTCAATCCGAAGCGCGCCTCGCGCTCGGCTATTTTGCTGACCCACGAACTGCGCGAGGGGCCGTGGCCATCGGCGAATACCGCGCGAAAGCCGGCCCGTTTGAGCTGCATCAGCTGTGCGTCGATCAGCAGCTCGAACAGGCCCGACGGCACCCAGTAGCAACTCCCCTCCAATCGGCGTGGCGGCGTGGTGGACTCGGCATAGTCCATTCCGATGAGCAGCTCCTGGTTTTCGCTAAGCAGCGCGCGATCGGGGCCGAGGTGAATCGGCGGCAGCACAATGCCGCCGAGCTCGCGCGCGCATGCTAGCATCAAGCCCTCGCTCTGGATCGCGTCCGAGCCGAGCGGGAGATGCTCGCCGTGCCATTCGAGCGTCCCGAGCGGCAGATAGGCGATCGGTCTGGTGGCCAGGCGGGTGCGGAACTCGTGCGGCAAGAGCTCGCTGTAGTGCAGCTTGTCCATACATTCATCCCCACATGGCTGTTCCGTTTGTTGAGCGGCTACGGCTGGAAACAGCAGGCCCAACGCCACGGCCTACTCGAACGGGATGCTGCCCTTCACATTCGCGGCGCTGAACGGCCCCGGCGCAGCGATCAGCTCGGTAGCCGCGTCGACTTGGCCCCAGACATTCCACAGCAGCACGCCGCGCACCCGGCCGTCGCGCAGGTAATACACCACGCCTTGCTGAAACGGCTCCTTCCAATCCTCGACCAGTTCGAGGCGCGGATCGAGCTCGCCCACCGCTTCGTATCCCAGGTCGAACAGGTCGGAGTAGAAAAACGGCAGGTGGGTGTAGGCCTCCTGGGCCTCGCCCGCGCCGGCATGTACCATGTTACGGCCCGCGAGCTCGCCCATCTTCAGTGCGTTATCTTCGTGCTCCACGCGTAGCCGGCGGCCGAGCGCCGGATTGGGAAATGCGGCCACATCGCCGGCGGCGAAGATCGCCGTATCGGACGTGCGCAACTGCTCGTCGACAAGCACGCCATTTTCGACGGGCAGCCCGATCGCCTGCGCCAAGCCGACGTTCGGCTGGATCCCCAGCCCTGCCACGACCTGGTCGGCCGCGATCGTCGCGCCGCTCCTGGTGCTCAATGCCAGCGCGCCGTCGCGCTCCTCGAGACCCACCACCTCGTCGTTGGACAGGATCGTCACATCATGGCGGCGATAATAGTCGTTGAGAAACGTGGCCAGGCTGGGCGGATACAAACGCGCGCCGATCCCATCCTCAGGAAAAACCATCGTCACCTGCCGGCCGTTCATCGCCAGTGCCGCCGCGATCTCCCAGCCGATAAATCCGCCGCCGATCACGGCAACGCGCGTGCCGGCGGCATCATGCAGCCGGCGATAATCGTCGAGCGTGCGGAAGTAGATCACCCGGCCGTCGTCAAACGGCAGGCGCCGCGGCGTGCCGCCGGTGGCCAGCAGCAGCAGCTCGTACCCGTAAGCGGTATCCGTGTCGTCGATCACCTGGCGGGCCTGCCGGTCGATCGCCCGCGCTTCGCGGCCGAGATGCAGCGTCGCGCGCTTTTGCTCGGTGCCGCGCCACACCTCGTCGAGTGAGCTGCCTTTCCAGAGCCCTTTCGAGAGCAGCGGCCGGGTGTATGGTGCGTTGGATTCGGCGCTGATCATGCCGATCGTGCCGTCGGGATCGAGCGCGCGGATACCGTCGACCGCGGCGTCGGCCGTCATGCCGCCGCCGATGATCAGATACTTGTACTCTGGCATGGAAGTTCTTCCTCGCTCGGGTTAGCTGCTCGTATCATCATACCGATTGCGTCGCTTGGCAACCCGGATTCTGATGTGTAAAAAACCAATCAACATAATCAGGTGAGTCTTGTGGCCAGGATATGCCATCTGAGTGCTGCATAATCCCCGCTTCGGCGCATTTCCTTGACCGGCGCGTCGGCGTCGGGTAGCATCCGCGTGGGAGCGGAGGTTGGCCGGTGCCGGTCGCCGTCTTCAAAACGGTTGGGCGGGGTGACGAGCTTCGCCGGTGGGTTCGACTCCCACGCGCTCCCGCATGTGCCGCGGCTCATACCTTCCGCCGGCAAGATCGCCACCTGGGCGAGACATACTATCGGCCGGAGAATGTAGAGGTGCGACGACCGGATCTGTAGTGGTTTCCCTGACGGTGGCGAGCCGGGTTGCGGCTATGCTTGGGGCACATCGACGCGCGTTCGTATCCGACCCCAGCCATAGCACAAGGAGCAACCCCATGCCTCGCTACTTCGTCGAGCGTAGCTTTCCCGACGGCCTCGTTATCCCGATGGACGATCAGGGTGCAGGAATCTGCCTGAACGTGGTCGACAATAACCTCGAGGAAAACGTCACCTGGGTCCACTCGTACGTCACCGAAGACAAGCAGCGCACCTTCTGCATCTACGACGCCCCCTCGCCGGAAGCGATCCGCAAAGCCGCCCAGCGCAACAGCCTGCCGGTAGACCGAATCACCCAGGTGAGCGTGCTCGACCCGTACTTCTATAAATGAACGCGAAAGGAGAGCGGCAATGAAGAACCGCGCTTTGTTGCTGATCTGATGGGGCAGCTGTTCAACTACGTGGGCAGCCCGAACCGCTACGGCATCCCGGCCTTCTATGAGCTGCATGTCTGGGGATGGGAAAATAACCCGGCCGGAGTGTTCGCCGATTGGAACGCGCATGTATCCTGCGAAGCGTTCACCGGCGACGCCGTGATACATACCGAGGGGCACCAGTAGCACGGGCCGGAACGGAATCGCCACAAAGGCACAAAGGACACGAAGAATCCTTAGAATCTTTGCGCCCTTTGTGTCCTTTGTGGTGAAAACTTTACTGATCGCTCAGGCTTGCCCGAATGAGAGCACCGGTTCCAGGCCCGCCGCATGTGCTTCGTCCACGGCGTTTGAACCGGGCCGGCCGGTGAGCGCGCGGTCGAAAAACTGAATCACCCGCCGGGCGTAGTTGCCCTGATCGACGCTGAACGAGCCGAGATGTCTGGTGCTCTCGGTGATCCACAGCTCGGCGTCACCGGCTTCAGCCAGCGCCCGTGCGTGATCCAGCGGCACCAGCCGGTCGCCTGCGGCGTGGATGATCAGGACGGGCCGGCGGGCGATCCCGCGCAGCAGCCTGGCCGGGCGCAAGCGCGCCAGATCCTCGCCGGTCAAAATCCACGCCACCAGCAGCGCGCCGGGAAGGAAAACCAGCGGCAACTTGCTCAGGCTCCGGAAGTGGATCCGCATCATCGCCACGAAATCGGCGCAGGCACTATCGACGATCAGCGCGCCGATCGCCTGCTCCTCGTTTGCCGCGCCGATTCCGGCGACACCGCCCATCGAAAGGCCGAGCACGCCGATCGTTCCGCGAGCATAGCCACGCGCCAGCAGCCAGTCCACCGCGCCGAGCACATCGCGCCGCTCGCGGATGCCGTAGGTCATGCGCGCCGCGTCGCTCTCGCCGTGTCCGCGCAGGTCCAACATCAGCACGCTGAAGCCGCCGTACACCAATCGGTCCACCAGATTGAGCGAGCTGACGCCGAACTCGCGGCCGCGCGTGCCGCCGACGCCGTGGGCGATGATTACCGC
Source organism: uncultured bacterium (assembly GCA_963827625.1). Lineage (GTDB taxonomy): Bacteria > Chloroflexota > Chloroflexia > Chloroflexales > Kallotenuaceae > CAWHBS01. The sequence continues at coordinate 920,375 of CAWHBS010000001.1, forward strand.
GCGTGTGGCTTGCGGCGCAGGTATATACCACGCGGCGATGTTGAGCTCCTCGCCCCGCGCGCCGATGCGGATGTCCTCGTACGCAAGCCCTACCGCCTGCGGCGTGAACCGCGGCAGCCGGCGCTGCGGCCGGGTCAGGCGCTGTGCGGCTACCGTCGCCGCGGCATAATATCCAAGCAGCCCGGTGAGCACGCCGGAAAGGCCGATCCATTCGATCATAGCTGGTACTCCTTGTATCGCTGACGTATCCAGTAGCCAGGTAACCGGACCAGCTTACGGTGGCACTATTTAGGCACTATCAAATTAGCCTCAAGGCTGTAACAAATCGACTGGAATGTGTGTTCAATCAGGCTATGACACAATCTGTAGCGCGAATGCCAGGTACGGCCCGCGCGGCGCAGCTTACGATCAAGCTGCTCGGCCCGGTGCAGATCACACTCGACGGTCTTGCGCTCGACTTTGCCTATGAGAAGGTACAGGCGCTGCTGGTATTCCTGGCCGTCGAGGCCGGGCGTCCGCACCGCCGCGGCATGCTGGCCGAGCTGCTCTGGCCGGAGCAGAGCGAGGCCGCCGCGCGGCATAATCTGAGCCAGGCGCTGTTCAACCTGCGCCGCGCCCTGGATGACGACTCCGATGCACCGCTGTTGCTGACCACCCGCGAAACCGTGAGCTTCAACCTCGCGAGTAACGTGTGGATCGACGTCGTGGCGTTCCGCGGCCTGCTCGACGGCGCGGGCGGCGACATCGCGCTGCTCGAGCAGGCGAGCGCGCTGTATCGCGGCGAGTTCCTTGAGCATTTCGGCATCGGCGAAAGCGTAAGCTTCGACGAGTGGGCACTGCTCACCCGCGAACAGCTGCGTACCGGAGCCTGCGATGTGTTGCGGCGGCTGACAGAGCCACACACCGGCGTAGACGGCGCCGCGCGTGTGGTTTACGCCCGCCGCTGGGTTGCACTCGACCAGCTCGACGAGGCGGCGCAGCGTCGTCTGATGCGCGCCCTGGCGGAGAGCGGCCGGCGTACCGCCGCGCTCGCGCAGTTCGAGCGCTGCCGGCGCTTGCTCGACGCCGAGCTCGGCATCGAGCCGGAGCCGGCGACGCTCGCGCTTTACGAGGAGCTGAAACAGGGTTTTCCGCTTGCCGCACCGGTTTACTCGCGCACCAATGCCGAGCACGTGCCACAGGGCACACGGCTGATCGGCCGTGCGACCGAGCTTGAGGCACTCGCCGAGCTGCTGGCAGACCCCGCCGGCCGTCTGGTCAACATCACCGGGCCGGGTGGGGTCGGCAAGACACGCCTGGCGCTGGCCGCCGCGGCTGCCGTCGCCCCGACCTTCGCCGACGGCGTTTGTTACGTCCAGCTCGCGCGGGTGCGTGAGCCGGCACTTGTGCCGGCCGCGCTGGCGCAGTCATTAGGCGTGCAGCAGAACGATGCGCGGCCACTGGACGAGCTGCTGCGAGGCGTGCTCGCGCCGCGCCGCGCGCTGCTGCTGCTGGACAACTGCGAACATCTGCTGCCGGGGCTGGCTACGCTGGTGGCCGAGCTACTGGCCGCGGCGCCCCAGGTGGTGATCCTGGCGACCAGTCGTGTTGCACTGCGGCTATCGCAAGAGCGCAGGTTTCAACTCTCACCGCTTAGCCTGCCGGACGCGAACCGGCCTTTGGAGCAACAGCACGGGGCGGCGGTTGACCTGTTTGTTGAGCGGGCGCAAGCGGTGCGGCCGGCGCTTGAGCTGGATCTCGCGGCGATCGGCGCGATCTGCCGCCGGCTGGATGGGCTGCCACTGGCGATCGAGCTGGCCGCCACGCGCACACGGCTGCTCAGCCCGCGCGAGCTGCCCTGTTGTTGGGCACCGCCGATGCACTCAATCACAGCGCGGAAATCACACATGATCCCGACGACATCGTCGAGTTCGAGCATAACCTGAAAGCGATACGCGACGCGCTGGACAGCACTGCATTCGACGCTGCGTGGGACGTCGGCCAGGGCCTGTCGCTGGAGCAGGCCGTCGCCCTGGCGCTCGACGAGATGTAGGCCAGTTAAGCTTACAGGCGCCGTGCTGCGGTCGCTCATGCGCGCTGCGACCGCCACAACCTCGTGTTCGACAGCGCTATCCGGCGAGTTTTGCGACTTCAGCCTCCCAGGTGCCGGCGATCATAGTGCCGTACTCAATTAAGCCGCCGCTCGCCTCAGGCCCGGTTATATGAATAAGCTCTTTGCGTGGGCCGGAGCTGACGCGATCGGGGATGAAGTCGGTGCGTAGAAAATGGTAGGCCAGGCCGGCGCGCTCGTGCTCGGTCGTGTTGGCTCTGGTGCAGTGTGGCACGCCGTAGTTGAAAAAGATCGCGCCGCCGGCGGGCAATTCGACCGGCACGGCCATGCTATCGTCGGCTTTGAACGCGATATGGTGGTCGCTGCCGGGGTCGCGCGCGTGGTCAAACGTTTGCCGGTACACACCGGGGATCATGTGCATCGTGCCGTTGGCGACAGTTGCGTCGTGCAGCGCGATCCACATACCGATGCCCCTGGTCGGGTCGCTGACCTTAAAATAGGCATTGTCGGTGTGCCATTGCGTGCCCGCCCCGCTCTTGCCCGGCTTCAGAAAGATCTGGTCGAGGTAGCGCACAAACGGCTCGCCGATGCACTGGCGTACCGCCTCGACGACCCTGGGATGGTACGGCAGCGCTCGAAACAGCGTGCTTTTGTCGTTGAGCGGGATGATCTGGTAGTTTATCCTGGTGCGCGATTGCGTTTGACCATCGCCGTCGGTTGCAACATTGCGCCCCAGACCGGCGCGCTTAAATCGTTCCAGCTCGGCGACCATGGCGGCCACTTCGCGCCTGTCGAAGAAATCGGGCACGCTGACGTAGCCGTCGCGATCGTATGCCCGGCGCTGATCGGAGGTCAATACAAATCGCTCATCGATTGTGCTCATCGCCGTGTGCTCCATCAATCTGGTCACGCGCTTTGATCCGCCGAACTCGAGTATAACCGTTGCATCAGACGATGCAAGCCGCTTGCTGTGCGTTCAAGGTTATAGAGTTTCCCCCAACTGTATCTTGCACGAGATCGCTATACTATGGCATCATCATAGAGGCGGTCGCGGTCGATCCCGTCGATAGCGATGGAGGTAAGGCCGAGTTCGCCGCTTCGCTGTGGTGATTTGGGCTCTCCCTCGTCGGCGGAGGTGCCGGTATGGATCAACAACCTAACACCATTCACGAGGGGTTTGCGCGGTTGGCCATCCCCACGGAAACGGCCGATTCGACGGTACAGCCCGCCTTGCCTTTCGAAACCGGCGCGCCGCTCGCCGACCCGAGTGAGGACGAGCTCGCCTTCGCATTCGCCGCCAACATGTTCGAGCTGTTTCGCGCGATGTGCCGTTTGCCCGGCGTGGGTCGAAGCGACGCAGGCGTTCGGCATCGAGCAAGCGCCATGGCGTTGCTATGTGGGACGCATCAACGACAAGCCCGTCGCCTGTACCATGCTGTTCAATGGCGCGGGGGTCGCCTCGGTATTTGGTGTAGCGACGGTGCCGGAGGCGCGCGGCCAGGGCATCGGAGCAGCGATCACGTTGCTTGCGTATCAAGAAGCACGCCGTCTGGGCTACCGGCACGGCGTATTGTTCGCTTCCGATCTCGGCGCGCCGGTGTACCGGCGCATCGGATTTCGGGATGTCGGATTGGGCATCAGCCGGTATCTTTGGCGTCCCGGCTAGTGTGCTCGGCTGCTTCCCGAAGCCGCCTTAACGGCCGGCGAGCCGGTCGAGAACTGAACACGAAAGGAACACCGCATGTACGCAACACTCCGGCGGGTCAAGATCAATCCGGGCGCGGCCGACGAGATCCGCCAGCGAGTCGAGGCGGCCTTCGTGCCGCTGGTCAGCAACCTGTCTGGTTTCGTCGCTTTCTACCTGATCGATCAAGGCGAGACCATGGCGACCTTCAGTGTCTTCGCGGACCAGGCGGTGGCCGAGCAGGCGAACCAGCAGGCGGCCGCCTGGGTGAGGGAGAACCTGGCCGGCCTGATCGCCGGCCCGCTCGAGCTCGGGATCGGTGAGGTGGCGATCCACAAGGTGGGGTAGCCAGCTCAGACTTCGAGCGATGCCGTAGAGATTGCACCACAAAGGCACAAAGAACACGAAGACCTATTGAATCTTCGTGTCCTTTGTGTCTCTGCGGTGCGATCCTTCCGGTCCGTGTATTAAGTTATGCGAAAGACCGGGCCTTTGGGGATAAAAGGTAGGTTGCGGCCGGCAGGAAGCAGGAATGCGTGCTCGCGCCGGACCTGGAGCCGGTCGCATTGGCCATCCGTGATGATCAGCAGCGGTCCGTCCCGCGGGAAGTCCGGCGCATGCTCGAGCAGGTCGATCCCCGGCTGCAGCACGGTACCTCCCCGCCCCTTGACCCGCACCTGGCTCGCGACAGCCTCGACCGGCAGGTAACCGGCGTCGTAGGCGACGGCATCACAGAAGATTACCCGCGCTGCCGGGACGTCGTGGCTCATGCTGTAGCTCGCAATCGCGCCCAGCGCTTTGCCCAACACCTCGCGGTCCATCGAGCCGGATGTATCCAGGATGACGCCGAAGGTGCGCGCGTCGAGCAGGCCGGGGTCCTGCACCAGGCTCGGGCGTGGGATGGCCGGCGTGGGCCGGTGTCAGGCAGCCGAACGCCAGTACTTCCAGGGTGGCTTCGCTGAGGTTGTCGCCGTAGGCGTGGAGCGCGTCGCTGAGCATATGCCAGGCACGCGGGGTCGAAAAGGGCTCCTCGTACTTGGGCGGCTGGCTCCACAGACATAGGTTTTCAGCTATTTGCGCTTTCGCTTATTGGCTTTTCGAGAAGCCGCGGCGACCTTGCGTTTATGCTTGGCCTTTTTCGCCTGCTGGCCGGCCTTTGATATGCGCGGCGCCGGAAATTGCTGCATTTCGGTCGGTGCATCAGGCAACTGCTCGAGCTGCTCGTAGTCGTCAGACGCGCCGCCAAGCACCGAAAGGAACCGCTCGCGCAGCTCGGAGGGAAACACTTCCTCTTGCCGCTGCTTCCAGCGTCGTTCAGATTCGATTACCAGGGTGTCGCCGGGATCCGGCTCGACGCCGAGTGTGTGCTGTACAGTTGCCCAATCGCCGGCCACCATTTCGTCGACCTTGCCGCTTGCAAAGGCATTCCTGATCTCCGGCAGCGCCTCCTGCGCATCGAGCTCCAACAAGCATGCGATCAGCAAGCCATTGCCTGCTTCGGTGTTGTGCTTGGCATCGGCCATAGCGTGCCGTAGCGCGTCCAGCACAGCGTTGCGAAGCTCGGGATGCTGTCTGGCAAGCTCGACCAAAGCACTGCCGGCGTTCGATCGCCCGTACGTCCAACGGCTCGTGTCGAGCAAATAGCGCCGTAGCGGCTCAACCGCCGCGTGACCCGCGCGGGCAAATGCCTTACTCAGCAACGTGTCGAGCCAATCACCTTCGACGTCGAGCAGCGGTAGCAAGTCTGCGACGACCGTCGTCGTGTTCAGTTCGCTGAGCGCTTCTACGGCATGCACCGGCGCCCAGACCTCGAGCGTATCGCTGTCGGCTGTGTTGAGCGCCCGATCGCGTGCCATGCGCAACAAATGTGGAGCATGTTCTTGCGTGAGATCTATGGCGCGGCGACGCTCCGTCAAATCGGCGGCGCGGGGATCGCCCAGCCGGAGCAACGCAGCCACCGGTGGTGGATACGCTTCGTTGTTCGGCAGCAGCGCCTGCAGCACGTGTGTTCGTACCGGTCGGTGCGGATCGCTGCCGTCGCCGCCCCAGTCGATTTCGCCAAACAGCGGCTGCTCCAGCGTCGCCGTTTCGAGGTCGAACTGATTTTCGTCATCCGGCGCCAAATCTTCTTGATCAGGGCTCATCGTTGGTAACCTATCTCGCCGGCGTTGTCACTCGGCGCCCGGTTCGGGTTCTGTCGCTGCTGGATTACGGGGTAATATCTTGCCAGCGCTGTGCCGGGACGATCCGGTTGAGGTGCGCGACATTGGTCGTAGCAACCACCAGGGAATCACCGGCTGCGGCTGCAAGTGCGCCTGCGCTGCAAGAATCGCATCGGCGTCGATGGCGCGGGCATCAGCATTGTAGCGCAACGATGCAGGCAGTGCCGAAAGGCATACAACAGTTCGCCAGCTCAACTCAGCGCTCGGCCAGCGGCAGGAACACCGAAATCAGCCGGTCCCTGGCGGTCACCTCGACGGCGCCGATATCGCAGGCCTGGCCCTGCGGCCGCGTGATGCCGCGCTGGTCGGTCGCCGGACAACCGGCGCCGGTGCCGCCGTCCACGGCGGGGCTGCCGGGCAACAGCATATGGGTCGCCGTGTCGCCGCCGTTGATTTTGAGCGGGCCAAGCAGGGCATCGACGCTGTCGCGACCGGTGCCGAAGCCGCAGGTCTGGTCGCTGGAGATGCTGAAGCTGCTGGTCGCGACCGCCTTGTAGCAGTTGAAGCCGGCTTTGGTACCAGGATTCAGGTTGCCGGCCAGCAGCGTGTTGGTCAGCGCGAGCGTGCCCAGGCGGTTGGCGATCCCGCCGGCGAAGAACGACGCCGAGTTGCCCGCAATCGTCGTGTTGACCAGCGTGATGCTGCCGCCGCCCTGGTCGAAGCCGCCGCCGCCGACCGCTGCGTTGCCGCTGATGGTTACATTTGTCAGCGTGGTCGTTCCGCTCGTGTGGTCGAAGCCGCCGCCATAGGAGGCCCAGTTGCCGCTGATGGTGCTGCCGCTGATCGTCGCGCTGCCGCCGTCCCGGCTGATCGCGCCGCCGCCGGTGGTAATCTGGTAGCCGCCCGGCCCGTAGCCGTTGCCCGCGAACGTCGTGCCGCTTACGGCGAGTGTGCCGGCGGTCTGGCGGATCGAGCCGCCGTAGGTGGCCCAGTTGCCGGTGAAGCTGCTGCTGCCCACGCTGGCGGCGCCGGCTACCACACTGATCGCGCCGCCGCGGCTGGCGTCGTTCTGGGCAAACCTGCTTCCGGCGACGGTGAGGTTGCCCGCGCTGTTGACGGCGCCGCCCTCGGCGAGCGTTGCCGAGGTCTTGTTAGCGCTAAACTCGCTCGCGCCGATGTCTAGCCGCGCGCCGCTCGCCAGCGCGACGGCGCCGCCGCCGTTGACGGCCAGATTGCCGGTGAAGCTGCCGCGCTCGAGCGTCGTGCTGCCGCCGTCGGTATAGATACCCCCGCCGAGGTTGTTGGCGCTGTTGTTGGTGAATACAACATCGCTCAGGTGTAGCTCGGCGTGGTTCAGGATCGCGCCACCGGAGTTACTGGTCGCATTATTTTCCAGGCGGCTGCCGCTAATGTCGAGCCGGCCGAAGTTTTCGATCGCGCCGTACGGGCCGGCTGCGCGCGTCAGCGTGATCGTGTCAAGCGCCAGCCTGTAGCCGGCAAATACCTGAAACAGTGCAGTTGTGTTGCCGCCGCTGAGCGCGATAGTATCGCCGCCACGGATAGTTGTGTCGGTGCTGATCGATTTTCGCGCCGTGAAGATGATGATGTGCGGCGCAGCGCCGCAGTTGAACGAGATCGTCCCCTCGCCCGAAAGCTGCACCGTGTTGAGCGCCGTGTCAAAGGCTATTTCGGTACAGCTTGCCGGGCTACCGCTGCCCACCACGGCGTCGGCGGCACGCGCCGGCGCCGTGCCATAGGCGACGCAGGCGATCACAAGTAGAATGGCTAAGAGCATGGGGGTATGAAACGACCGCGGCGAAGCCATGGCAGCCCTCCGGGTGTGTCGGAACGGCGGTAGAGTTCCTTGGAATGGCTGATAGCCTAATCCAGCACGACGCTCAATGTCAATGTCGAAAGTAACTCGCCGATCGACGATTCCGGTTAGTGCCTATGTTGGCGATAGGGCTTCATCCATGAGATAGGGCACCGTTTGCGGGCCCTCCGGCAGCACCGCCACGCGCGCAGAGGGGCCGTAGCGCTCGAGCAGCGTTGCCAGCGTGGCTTCGATATCGGCGGTCGGGGTGAGCATCGCCTGGCGCACCGTATCGGGGTCGAGCGAGGAATACAGGAATACCTCGGCCTTGCGCTGCACCAGCGCCTGCGACTGGGCCTGCCACTGATCGTAGGTGGCGAAGCCCGGCGCCTCGATCATCTCAAGCAGCGCGGAGGCCGTCGGCCGCATTCGCAGCAGCGCGCCGTAGTTGCCGTGCTCCGGCACGCCGTCGCTGCACTCGGCGGCGGCGATAATCGCCCCGCCCGGCCTGACGATGCGCGCTGCGGCGCTCATGCCTTTTACCGCCTGATACAGGTTCTGGTCGAGCGGATAGCCGCTGTTGGTGGTGATCACGATGTCGAACACGTCGTCGACCGGGCAGGTAGCATGCTGTGCCACGAAGCGGCAGCCGGTTTCAAACGCGCTCAGGTAATGCCCGGCCCACAGCGCCGTGATCGCCCGACGTGAATTGACCGCGACGTTGACCAGAAAATGGGGCGGCGCCATGGCCACCGCTTCGCGCAGCTCGCCCTGCACCGGGTTGTCCTCCAGCCGGGCCCAGGTCGAGCGCGGATCGCCGATCATCTGCGCATTGTGCAGGTGCATGATCGTTTTGATGCCGGCGACGCCGGGAACGATACCTTTGGCGCCGCCGCTGAAACCGGCGAAGAAATGCGGCTCGATAAATCCGGTAACGATGCGCACGTCTGCCGCTAAATAATCGTTGTTGATCCACACCTCGCCGCCGTAGCTGGTGCGCCCGAGCCGGGTCAGCGTCGTATCGTCGAACGCGTTGTGGTTGACGATGCGCACGCTGTCGACGATGTCGCGCCCGAGCATGCCGATCAGTTCGTCGCGGGTGTTGGCGCGGTGCGAGCCGGTGCCGTTCACGATAACCACGTTGCGGCGGGGTATCTGGGGCAGCTCGGCCAGGATCCACGGCACCATGCGCTCGCTGGGCGATGGGCGCGTGATATCGGCGATCACGATCGCCACCGTCGAATCGCCGCCGGCAAGCTCGCGCAGCGGCGGCGCGTCGATCGGGCTGCGCACGGCTGCCCGGAACGCGCCCTGCTCGTCCGGCAGACCGGCGAGCTCAGCGGGCATGATCACGATCGTGGAATCGGGAACGGTGAGCGGTAGACGGTCACGCCCGTAGGCCAGTGAAACCTGCATGGTTTTTCCCTGATGGTATATGCAGCGTGCCTCGATTATACTAAGTCGAAAGGTTCATAGCATGCCGCCTTACGACGACTTTACCTGGCGCGAGATCCAGTCGCAGCCCGAAGCATGGGCCGGCAGCCTGACGCTATTGCGCGAGCATGGCCCTGAGCTCGAGCGTCTGCTGAAGCAGAATTGGCAGCAAGTCGTATTCACCGGCTGCGGCTCGACCTACTATCTATCGTTGGCCGCGGCGGCCTCGTTCCGCGAGATCACCGGGCTTCAGGCCGTCGGGTTGCCGGCCTCGGAAGTATGGCTCAGCTCGCAAACCGCGCTGCCCGGCAGCGATCCACTGTTGCTGGTGGCGGTAAGTCGCTCGGGTGAAACCACCGAGACGCTGCGCGCGGTGCAGATGTTTCGGGAGGCCAGGCGAGGGCCCGTGCTGACGCTCTCGTGCTATGGCGGGCGCGCCTTAGCCGGCCTGGGCGACGCGAACGTAGTGCTCACGGCGGGGCAGGAGCACAGTATCGCCCAAACGCGCGCGTTCAGCACGTTGTACATCGCAACACTGTATCTGGCGGCGCTGCAAGCCGGCCGGCACGATCTGCTGGCGACTCTTGACCGGCTACCCGGCGCCTGCCGCGCGGTGCTGAATGGCTCCGGGCCGTCGGCACGGCGTCTGGGCCACGACGCGGCGCACATGCGTGTGTTCTGGCTCGGCTCGGCGGCGCGCTACGGCCTGGCCTGCGAGCTGAGCCTGAAAATGAAGGAGATGTCGCTGTCGGACAGCGAGCCGTTTCATTTTCTGGAGTTTCGCCATGGCCCGCAGTCGATGGCGCGCGCCGGGGCGCTGATCGTCGGGCTGCGCGGCGACGCCAATGCGGTGCACGAGCAGGCGGTGCTCGACGAAATGAGCGGATACGGCGCTTCGGTGATCGCGCTGGGCGCCGAAAACGCCGATGTCGTGCTTGATGCGCTGCCCGAAGTCGTGCGCGGGCCGCTGTACCTGCCGTTCGGCCAGTTGCTGGCCTACGAGCGGGCCGTTTCGCGCGGATTGACGCCCGACCGGCCGGCCCAACTGTCGGCGGTGGTCAGGCTGACCGAGTAATAGATGGCTGTAAAGCTGCTATGTATCACACCCAACGCCGCGATCGACCGGACACTGGTGGTGCCCCGGCTGATCACCGGCGCCGTGCAGCGCCCATCCGAGCTGCGGCAGCTGGCCGGCGGCAAAGGTATGAACGTGGCGCGCGCGGCGCGCGCACTTGGCGCGCAGGTAAGTTACGTGGCGCTGCTGGGCGGCCACAACGGGCACCTGTTCGCCGATCTTGCCGCGGCCGAGGGATTAACCGGCGTGTGGCAATGGCGCGACGCCGAAACACGCATCTGTACCAGCATCGTCGACCAGGCGCGCGGCGAAACGACGTCGCTGTACGAGCACGGCGCTGCGCTGGCTGCAGGTGAGTGGCAGCAGTTCGTGCACACTGCCACACGGGCCGCCGCGGAAGCCGGGGCGGTCTGCCTCAGCGGCAGCCTGCCGCCCGGCGCTCCGGCCGCCGCCCCGGCCGATCTGGTGATCGCCCTCAGGCACGCGGGCAAGCCGGTGTGGGTGGATACCAGCGGCCCCGCGCTGCGCCTGGCGCTCGCGGCACGCCCCTTCGGTGTCAAGATCAACTGTGATGAAGCGAGCGAGCTGCTCGGCATCGATGCGCAATCAGCCGCCAGGCAGGCGGCTGGCCGCCTACTGGCCGCCGGTACACAGGTGGCGGTGATCACGCTGGGCGCGGCGGGAGCGCTGCTACGCTGTGCCGCCGGCGCGTGGCTGGCGTCGCCGCCTCCGGTAACGGCGATCAACGATGTCGGCAACGGCGATGCATTTCTGGCGGCCCTGGCGCTGGCCTATGACAGAGGCCGCCCGCCGGCCGAAGCACTGCGCCTGGCTGTCGCCGCCGGCGCGGCTAATGCTTGCAGCGCCTCGGTTGCAGGCTGGACCGGCAATACGCTGCATCAATTGGCCGCTGCTACGCGTGTTGAGCCAATCGTCCTGACCCATGGATAATTGCTCTGAACGCGAAGCTTCCGGCGGCTTCAGTCCCCAGGCTGAAGCCTGGGGCTGAGGAAACAAAGCCACCTGAACGTGGCTGGAGATCTCTAGCCATCTTCAGGTGGCTTTGTTTGTTTGGCTCGGCGCTTGAGCGCCGGGGCGAAGGAGTAGCGCCATGCGACGCTGTACACTGATAGTCGGACTACTTTTCGTGCTCACGATCGTACCTGCCACCGGCACCGCCCGCGCGCAAAGCGGCGAGCAGTGCTTTCCCGAGACCGGCTATTGTGTCGACGGCCGCTTTCTCGAGTTCTGGCAGCAAAACGGTGGTCTCAGTGTTTTCGGCTACCCGATCAGCAACGCGCTGACTGAAGACGGCCGCGACGTCCAGTATTTCGAGCGCCAGCGCTTCGAGCTGCATCCCGAGAACCAGCCGCCCTACGATGTGCTGCTCGGGCTGCTGGGCGAAGAGGTGCTCGCCGAGCAAGGTATCGACTGGCACACGCAGCCCGTATCGCCCGGTCCGGTCACCGGCTGCCAGTGGTTCGCCGACACGAGCCACAATGTGTGTGACCAGCAGCCCGGAAACGGATTCTTGACCTATTGGAGCTCAAACGGACTCGAGTTCGACGGCCAGGCCGGCAGGAGCTACGCCGAAAGCCTGGCGCTGTTCGGGCAGCCGATCACTGAGCCCTACAGCGAGACGCTGGGCGGCAAATCGATCCAGGTGCAGTGGTTCGAGCGCGCGCGTTTCGAGTGGCATCCCAACAACGTGCCGGAGTATCGGGTGCTGCTGGGCCGCCTGGGCGTAGAGTTCCAGAGTCATAATCCTTCGCCGGCGCCGGCGCCGGCGCCTCCTCCGGCCGCACCTGCCTACGACGACGCCACGACGTCTGTGAGCCTGCTGGCTTCGTTCTACGACGCGATCAACCGGCAGGAGTACGCGCGCGCGCTCGGCTATTGGGAAACGCCGCCCGCCACGCCGGAGGAATTTGCACAGGGCTACGCCGAAACGGCGAGTGTTCGTTTGCTTGTGCAGCCGCCCACGTTCGTCGATGCTGGAGCCGGCAACCTGCGCGCCTGGGTGTCGAGCGTGCTACTTGCGACGCAGCACGACGGCAGCGAGCAGTATTTCGCCGGCTGCTACCAGACCCATAAAGTAAATATCGAGCCCGGCAGCGCCTGGCAGATCGAGCAAGCACAGCTGCGGCAGGTGCCCGCCGCATCGGACTTCGCGGGGCTGCTGCTGACGGGGTGCCAGAGCTTCAACGTGCCCGCTGCCGACGAGTACGCCTATGATATGCAAGATAGCGGCGTCGACGTGCTGGCCTCGTACTATAACGCTGTTGGCCGCCGTGAGTATCAACGCGCCTACGCTTACTGGGAAAACCCGCCCGCGAGCTATGACGAGTTTGTGCAGGGCTATACAAATACGGCCGGCGTGCAGCTGATCGTCCAGCCGCCGACAAGCTCCGACATCGGGGCGGGGCAAATCAACGTCACGATCCCGGCGGTGCTGCGGGCCACCAACCTTGACGGCTCAACCGCGCTGTTCGCTGGCTGCTACACTGCGCACACCACCGACGTCGAGCCGCAGCCGTGGCGCCTGTCGAGCGCGACGATCGCCCCGGTCGCCGCCGGCGCTTCGCTTCCGGCGTTGTTCGTGCAAGGCTGCGCGCCGTAGGAAACGGCCGGACAGTTAACGCAAAGGCGCGAAGAAAGCAAGGCGAAAGAATGTAGGGATACGCCAACGGCCCTGCCTCCGGCGTGTCCCTACGCATGCCTCCCTGTCTCCCTGTCGCCTTCGGTACAATATTCCCACGAGGAGAGTGGGGGTTGATGCGGTTTGCAATATTCGTCGTTTCAGTTGCGACGCTGAGCTGTTCCGGCTGTACCACATTGGGGGGTAGTGCAGTTCCATCGGCTGCGCCGAGCCATGGAGCTGCCTCTGCGACAGCTTCGGACCAGGTCGAGGCCGCCGCCTCGGCGCCAACCGAGCAAGCTACGCTACCGGCGCCGGCGAGCGCGGAGGCTTCCGTCGAGGCGCCGGCCTCCGCTGTCGCGACGGCTGCCGGGCCGTCGCTTGTTGATACCGTCTGGGAGTGGCAGGCGACCACCTACAGCGACGGCAGCGAGGTCACGGCCGCTGCGCCGTCCGGCTATACGATCCGATTTCTGGACGCTGCGGCGCTCGAGGTCCGCGCCGACTGCAACGGAGTGAGCGGCAGCTACGTCGTGGACGGCGATAGCCTGGAGCTTACGCTCGGCTCGTCGACCGAAGTGGCGTGCCCGCCGGGCTCGCAGGCGGATGTCTTCTTGCGCGACCTCGGCGAGGTAGCGGCGTACAGATTCGAGAACGACGATCTGCTGCTGGTGTTGGGTGGCGACGCCGGCAGCATACGCTTTGCCGCCCCTCGCCCCGGCGCGGCCGTGGCGGAGGAGCTGCGTGGCGAGAGCACGCTTGACTCAAACCTGACCGCGCAGTTGGATCTGCTCTTGACGCAGGGTGTCACGCCCAGGCTGCCCAGCCCGCTCGGCGGCGCGTCGTTGTTTCCTGCCTCGCCGGGAGCTATTTTGCTGCTGGATACGCCGGACGGTCGCTATCTCAAGGCGGCCGGCCAGGCGCGACGCGAAGATCGCAACCCGATGCAGCCGGGCGACAGCTTCCAGGTCGGCAGTATCACCAAGCTGTTTGTCGGCGTGCTGCTGCTTCAGCTGGAAGAAGACGGCGTATTGTCGCTGGACGACCCGCTCGCGCGCTGGCTGCCCGACGAAGCCGCGCGCATCCCCGGCGGCGACCGGATAACGCTGCGCATGCTCGCCAACCATACTGCCGGGCTTGCCGACTACACGGACGGCGCGCTGGCGATCGATAGCGCCGGCGGCTCGCGGGAGCAGCTCGAAACGCAATACACGCCCGGCGAGCTGATCGAGCCTGTACTCGATCAGCCGCTGCTGTTCACGCCTGGTGAGTCCGGGCGCTGGCGCTACAGCAACACCGGGTATATCCTGCTCGGAATGGCGCTCGAACGGGCGAGCGGCCGCCCGCTCGACGAGCTGCTGGCCGAGCGGATTTTCCAGCCGCTAGGCATGAACGATACGCGGTTGCCCGACGGAATTCCCGAGCCGGGCAGCATCGTAGACGGCTATCGTAGCTTCGCCGGCGAGAACACCACGCGCTGGAACACGTCGCAGGCGTGGGCCGCCGGCGCGATTCAGTCGTCCATGCCGGATCTGCTGGCTTTCGCGCGTGCCCTGGCATCCGGCGCTGTGTTTCGAGACCCCGCGACGCTCGAACGGATGATGACTGTTGTACGCTCGCCCGAGCTGGCCGGCACGGGATGGAGCGGCTACGGAATCGGCATCGCCGAGTTCGATGCCGGTGTGTGGGGCCATTTCGGACGCACGCCGGGCTTCGAAGCTGTGATGATGATCTGGCCCGAGCGCGGCACAACCGTGATCGGCACGGCCAACGCATCGGAGGGTTCGATAGCCGGCTGGCAGCTGCTGCTCGAGCGAACGATCGGGCAGTAGGGCCAAGCCCCAGGACGGATAGAAATGCAAAGGCGCAAAGACGCAAGATCGACACAGGAGACGCAGGAGGTGTAACACATTGGTAGGGCCGAAGCATTCGTCGCGCGTCATGCATGCCTTGTCGGTAGGCTGCGTGCGACGAATGCTTCGGCCTTACAACCGGCACGCGTCGGTCCAACGGGGTCGGCACCGACCACTTCGTCCCATGCGTCGCACAGGCTTCGGTACAATACAGACGTAGTGGAGCAAGGCATGGAACACGACGGCGAATACGATGTTGCGATCATCGGCGCGGGGCCGATCGGGATTGAGCTGGCGGCATGCCTTAAGACCGCCGGTGTAGACTACGTACACTTCGACGCCGGCCAGATCGGGCATACACTCACCTGGTGGCCACGTTATACCCCGTTTTTCAGCACTACCGAGCGCCTCGCCATCGCCGGCGTGCCGATCCCGAACAATCATCAGCAGCGCATCACGGGCGAGGAATATCTGGCTTACCTGCGGGCTGTGATCGAGCAGTATGATCTGCTGATCAACAGCTATGAGCCGGTGGCTATGCTCGCGCCCGGCGCCGGCGGTTGGGAGCTGGTAACGCGACCATTGGCGGGTGAGCGGCGCTATCGTGCTCGCGCCGTGGTCGTGGCCGTCGGCGACATGCACCACCCGAACCGGCTGGCAATTCCGGGTGAAGACCTGCCGCATGTTTCACATTATTTCCGCGATCCGCACGATTATTTCCGCCGCCGGCTCTTGATCGTGGGCGGCAAAAATTCGGCTGCCGAGGCCGCGTTGCGCTGCTGGCGCGCCGGCGCCGCTGTGACGATCAGCTATCGCCGGCCGAACTTCGACCAGCAACGGATCAAACACTGGCTGCTGCCGGACCTTGAAGCGCAGATCGAGGCTGGAGCGATCGGCTTTTTGCCCGAAACACTGCCGGTGGAGATAACGCCGCGCCACGTGGTGCTGGCACCCACACGCGGCGACCTGCCCGTCGACGGCGCTGCGATCCTGCATGCGACCGATTTTGTGCTGCTCAACACCGGCTTTCGCGGCGACCAGAGCCTGCTCGAGCAGGCCGGGGTCGAGCTACACGGCCCGAATCGCGTGCCTGCGTTCAACCCCGAGACGATGGAAAGCAATGTGCCGGGCCTGTATCTGGCCGGCACGGTCGCCGCGGGTATTCAGCAACGCTACACGCTGTTTATCGAGAATTGTCACGAGCACGCCGGCAAAATCACGGCCGCGCTGACCGGCAACTGGCCCGCGCGGCTGGGCGGCCCCACGGCGCGCAACTATCATCTTGCGTTCGAGCACATCGAGGCGAACTGAGCCACGAATTGGGCACGAATAAACGAATGGAGTCACGAATATTCGTGACTCCATTCGTTTATTCGTGCCCAATTCGTGGCCTGTGCGTTAATCCCCGTACGTTACTCGGTGCTGGTTTTAGCCTCGGCTGCTTGATCGGTATCGCTGTACAGCAGATCCGAGAGCGCCGAGCGCGCATCGTTGAGCACAGTGCGCATGCGCGGCAGCAGCTCCGGTGAGCGCGCGACAGCCTGTTCGCCCAGGCGCAGCAGCGACATCACATCGGCGACATCGTTGTGCAGCACTCGCTGGCGCAGATCGCCCGGCTCGCTCCCGCCATCACGCCGCCAGCGTTCCTGGCCGAAGCGTTGCGGCCGCTCGCCGAGCGCGGTTTTGCCGGCGTCGGTCAGGGTGTAGACTTTCTTGCCGCCTTCGCTTGCAACGGTAACCAGCCCTTCGTCCTCCAGGCTCTGGAGCGTCGGATAGATCACACCAGGGCTCGGCGCATAGCGGCCGCCGGAGCGCTCCTCCAGACGGCGGATCATCTCGTACCCGTGCATCGGCCCTTCGGCCAGTAGCCCAAGCAGCAGCCAGCGGATCGCTCCGCGCTCGAAAAAGCGCTCACGCGGCCCACGCCCGTGCTCAGGCCCACGGCCCCAACCGCGTCCATGTGGTCGATCATCAAATGGTCTTCGCATATCGTTTCTTCCTTTACGATATATCTAATTCGAAATAAATATATCAAAACGATGAATCCTTGTCAAGCAGTACTTTCGAGCAGGTACGTGTGCTAGACTTGGAGCGCTGAGAACGCCTCAGCTCGCAGAAAGGTTGAACGCGATGCAACCGGCACCGACAGCCGAAGAGATACGCGAATTCGTGATCGCCGGACATGGCGATCTTGCTCGGGTTCAAGAGCTACTTGCCGCTAATCCGGCGTTGCTTGAGGAAGCGCATGAGTGGGGGCCGGGCGATACGGAAACAGCGCTGCAAGGGGCGGCGCATGTCGGCAACGCGCCGATCGCCGAATATTTGCTGGCCCAGGGCGCGCCGCCCGACATTTGTACCGCTGCTATGCTCGGCCGGCGCGACGATGTTCGGCGCATGCTCGAGGGCCGGCCCGAGAGCGCACAGGCTACCGGAGCGCACGGTATCCCCTTGCTGGCCCATGCTGCATTCAGCGGCGATACGGAGCTGGTGAGCGAGCTGTATGAACGGGGCGCTCGAAATGGCGCTGAGATGGCTCTCAACAACGCCATCGGCCGCGGGCATACCCAGCTTGCACGCTGGCTGCTCGAACATAGCTCGCCCGATCTGAGCTGGCAGGACTTTCGTGGCCAGACCGCGCTCGACGTCGCGGTGAGCTCAGGCGCTGATGAGATTGCGCAGCTGCTGCGCGGGCGGGCGGGGTGACGCCGTATGCAAACCGTAATCGAAACCGACCGTTTACTGCTCATTTCGATGACGCCGCGCTTTCTGGAACTGAGCCTGCAAGGTGATCGGGCCGCCGCCGAAGATGAGCTTGGCTTTGATGTGCCGCCGGTATGGTTGGAAGAACAATGGCTGATGCGCCTGCGGCTCGACGACCTACATGAAAATCCCGCGGCGCAGCAGTGGCTATTGCGCGCGATCTGCTTGCCAGATGATCGGACGATGGTTGGGAGTATCAGCTTTCATGCCCCGCCGGGAGCGCCGTATCTGCAACCTACGGCGCCGGGCGGCGTCGAGATCGGCTATTCGGTCTTCCCGGACTACCGCCGCCGGGGCTTTGCCGGTGAGGCCTGTGCGGGGCTGATCAATTGGGCAGCTCGGGAGCACGGCATTCAGCGTTTTGTTGTCAGCGTCAGCCCAAATAACATTCCTTCGATCGCGATCGCGCGGCGGTTGGGTTTCCGAAAAGTCGGCTCGCATGTCGACGAGATCGACGGCCCGGAAGATGTGTGGCTACTCGAAGTGATGCGTGATCCCTCACCGCGAATGAATTCGCGGTTGGCATGATAAAACGTGCTGAAGCACGTTGCCGAACAACATCCTGATGCAACCTGCTTCAGCAGGTTTCAGCTTATCATCCGCGAATTCATTCGCGGCCGGCTTCGAAACGAAGAACGATCCCATCGCCGTTATACTCCATCGATCGTTCTCCTGCCGAATCTCGGTCGTAATTCTGTCCATTGGGGACGTTGGATGCTGCTCGCGGCCCACTGGTTGCTTAAACTGATGTGACGCTATTATGTGGCGTCATAAAGTACGCGGCAAGCCTCGATGACTGAACAACGCACACGTGCAGGACGCGCAACAGAACAAGCGCTGAGTATGCGGGCGATAACGGCGGCGTTTGGCCGTACGTTGAGCACGGTGGAAGCTGCCGGTGTCGCGGTGCAGCAGGGCATCGTCGAGCTCGGCGCTTACGCCGGTGCCGTTATTTTGCGCAACGATGAGGGCGAGTACCAGCTGCTGAACCAGGCGGGTTACAACCTGCCGCGCGTTCCGTTCGAGGCTTCGTGGCCGATCGTCGACGCCGCGCATTCGGGCACAGCCGTCTGGATTGCTACGCGCAACGTGTATGTTCAGCGCTACGCACATCTGGCGACCGGGTCCGACACGGAAACGCAGGCGTTGGCGGCGCTACCCTTGCTCGTCGACGGCCGCTCGATCGGCGCGCTTGGCCTCGGCTTTGCCTCGACACAAAGCTTCAACCCGCGGCAGCGCGCGCTGCTCGAAGTGCTGGCGCAGCTGTGCGCGCAGGCATTGGAGCGAGCCAGGTTGGCGGAAGCGTTGGAGCAGCAACATCGAGTAGTACACGAAGCCGTACAGGCACGTGACGATTTTCTATCGCTCGCGGCGCACGAGCTCAAAACGCCGCTAACGTCATTGTACGGCTACGCGCAGCTGCTGCGCAGCAGTGCCGAGCAGGATGCGAGCTTCAGCGAACGGGACCAGCGCGCCATCGCGATCGTCGTCAGGCAAGCCGAGCGATTTAATCTGCTGCTCGACGCGCTGTTGGATGTGTCGCGCATCGTTGGCGGGCGATTGGAGCTCGATCGGGCGACGTTGAGTATTGCAGAGGTTCTGCGCCAGTCCGCCGGCGAAGTACAGGTTCCGCTGTCACGCCATAGCCTGCGCCTCGACGAGACCGAATCCGGGATGCTCGTCGAAGGCGACGCCGTCCGGCTGCTGCAGGCGTTTCAAAATCTGCTGATCAACGCGATCAAATTCAGTCCGAACGGCGGTGAGATCCTTATGCGCCTCTCGCGTGACGGCAATCGGGCTCGCGTGGATGTGATCGACCACGGCATCGGTATCCCCAAAGAGGCGCTCCCACGATTGTTCGAACGGTTTTTCAGGGCCGGTAACGTCGACGCCCTGCGCATCAGCGGCCTGGGCATCGGCCTGTATATCGTCAGCGCAATCGTCGCGCTGCATGGCGGGACAATGGCAGTCGAGAGCAGCGAAGGCATCGGCAGTATGTTCAGCGTGCTGCTGCCTCTGAGTCAGGGTCAGGGATCGGGGGTCAGGGGTCAGGGTGAAACGATCGGGCGGTCGCACATATCGATATGACGCCGTAGGGCCGATCGCTTGCGTCGGCCTGTATCTGGCCGCCAACACCGATGTCGGTGCGTTGCCATGATCCATCGCCTGAGGCGTCGCCTCAGGCGGACGCCTGAGGCCGACGCAAGCGATCGGCCCTACGGCAATTATTCCATACATCGGTTCCTGACCCCTGATCCCGACCCCTGAGCCGCGCTAGCGGCCGACCTCCTTCGCCTGCTCCTGGACGCTGGCTTTGGCCTGATCGGCGACATCGGACGCGACGGTTTTGGCGCGATCGATCGCATCGCGCGCCACATCCTGAGCCTGATCGACTACCCGGTCGCGGGTGTCGCCCATCCACTCGTTTTCGCGCTCGGTTTGCGGCAGCGCCAGGCCGACGCCGATGCCGGCGATGAGGGCTACGGCGCCAAGCGCCAGCGGGTTGTCGCTCATCAAGGTGCCGACGCGATCCTCGACCCGCTGCGCTCCATATTGCGCGCGCTCGGCCAGGTCGCTGGCCGTGTCGCGCGCGCGATCGGCGACGTCGGAGGCTGTGCTGCGTACGTTGCCGGCGACGTCGGAGGCCGTATCGCGCACGTTGCCCGCCACGTCGGAGGCAGTTTCACGCACGCTTCCAGCCACATTGCCGGCCGTCTGGCGCGCGCGGTCGGCGATGCCCGGCTCGTCATCACGGTAGCGGCCTTCGCTAAGGCGTGCTTCGCTGTACGAGCGCTGGCCGCCGTACTGGGTTTCGCGGTCGTAGTAGCGCGGTGACTCATCGTAGGCACGGTAGCCACGGTCATTCGATTCCCAGCGATCGCCGCGATATGAGCCGCGGCCGCTGTAGCGCGGCTGTGGCGCCGAGCGGCGGTTCATCAATAGCCATCCAAGACCGATACCGACCATCGCCGCCGGGATCGGATTACTGCGTACTGTTTCAAACATCGATTGCCTCGCATACTCTACATTATCGCCTGCCGATTGCCACATATCTTCGACTCTGCCGATCGTCGCCTCGCGTACCACCTCCCTGGCCTGTTCGGCAAGATTGGAGGGCGCGAGACGATCCTGAATTTGGTCGATCGTGCTGCTCATCTCGGCGCGCGTGCGCTCGATATTCGCCCGAATAGCGTCAGGGTCACTGCTATCAACGGCTTCATCTGCCGCTGTGAGCCCGGTGCCGAGATCGGCACCTTCGTCATACGCGCGGCGTTCGCCAGCGCTTACATCGCGATCGACAGGGCTGACGTCGCGATCGAGGTCGCGGTTCAGCGCGTCTGATCCTTGATCCATTCCTTATCCTCCTTCAGCGTCTCGATGGTCTGCTCCGGCTTCGGATTGAGCTGCTTGAGCTTGTCCAATCCCTGGCGGATCACGACATACCCGGCGATCGCCAGCACAATACCGACAAGCAGCGCCGAGGCCCAGATCGGCATGAATTCGCCGAGCCCGGCAACCAGCGCCGCGACCAGCGCCAGCAGAGCAGTGTGGGCGAGCACGCCGCCCACGCCGATCATACCGGCCTGGCGTCCAGCCTCGGTGGCCTTTTGGGTCATCTCGGCTTTAGCGAGATTGATCTCCTGGCGCACTAGATTGCTGGTGTTGCTGGAGAGCTCGGAGAAGAGCTCGCCTAGCGAGCGGTCGTCTCGCTGTTGCTCCATTATGCTCCCTCCGTGCTCCCGCGTTCGCGGCTACTTCCGCTGCCGCTCGAGCTGCTGCCCGGGACACTCGTCGACGTACGGTCGCTGGTTTCCGCGCCGGCCAGCCCGGTGCCGGATTGCGCGCTGTAGTCGCCGGCCGTGCCGCTGCTGGTGGCAGCGCCTGTCGCCGGCGACGAGGCACCAAAATCGCTGTCGATCGTGCCGGCTTGCGCCGCGCCGTAGCTGGTGCCCGTCGTTCCGCTGAAGCCGGTTGTTGCTGTCGAGCCGTAGCTTGAACCGGTCGTCGTGCCGGACGGGCCGTAGGTCGAGGCGCGGTCGCCATAGCCGCGTGAGCTGTAGCTGCCCCCGCCGTAGCCGCCGGTGGTGTAGCTGCGCGAACGGCCGTAGGATGAGCCGTAGCTCCCGCCCTGGCCCGAGCTCTTGAGAAAGCGCGCCGCAACGAGGCCGAGCATAAACGCGCCGCCCAGGAACATCACCGGCTGCTCGCGCGCCATGCGCTCGACGTCGTCGATGATCGCGCCGACGTCCTGATTGCGCAGGTAGCCCTGGAAGCGCTCCACCTGATCGGCCGCCTGGTTGACATAGTTCCCGACCGTGCTTTGTTCGTTCTGGTTCAGGTTCTGGCTGGTCTGGCGCAGTGCATCGGCGACACCGCCCAGGCTCGACGCCGCGCGGTCCTTCTGGTTTGACAGCTGGCTGGTGGCCTGATCTTTCGCCTGCGCGGCAACATCGCCGGCCACTTGCTTGGCCTGATCGGCTGCGCCCTGCACCGCCTGCTTGGCCTGGTCCGTCGTGCCGGCGGATGTGCCGAAGCTTTCGCCGGATGTGGTCCCAGATGCTGCGCCGTAGGACGTTCCGGTGGTCGGGCTCGAGCTGATGCCGGACGTTCCGGTGGTCTGGTCCGTACCTGACGTAACCGAGAACTGTTCGTCCGCGGCTGCTTCACTCCTGGATCGCTCAGTCATAGTGCCGTTCTCCTTACTTTCTCCCGGCTTTATTCGAAGCCGGAGCGCGCTACTTGGCAAACAGCGTGCCACCGAGTTATGTGCTTGACCATACCGGGGGTGCGTGCTACATTCGCCGGATGACCGCGACGGTACGGCTCAAGCCCAAGCGTGAGCGTTCGGCGGCGAATCGCCATCCATGGATCTTCGCGGGCTCGATCGCGACGGTGGACGGCGATCCGCACGACGGCGCCGCCGTGGAGGTGGTAAGCCACGGCGGCGAGTGGCTGGCGCGCGGTACCTGGAGCGGCGCGTCGCAAATTCAGGTGCGGCTGTGGACATGGAACCACGACGAAGCGATCGACAGCGATCTGCTGCAGCGTCGCGTCGCAAGCGCCGTCGCCGGTCGAGCATCGCTCGCGACAGGTGATTCGACCACCGCGTACCGGCTGGTATTCGGGGAATCGGACGGCTTACCCGGCGTGATCGCTGATCGCTACGGCGACTATATCGTCGTCCAGTTGCTGACCGTCGGCGCGGCTGTGCGGGCGCAGGCTATCGTCGAGGCGTTGGTTGAGGCCGGCCGGCCGCGCGGGATCTGGGAGCGCTCGGACGCCGAGGTGCGAGCAAAAGAAGGGCTCGAGCCGGTCAACCGGCTGCTGTGGGGCACGACGCCGGACGAGCCGCTCGAGATTCGAGAACACGGCCGGCGCTTTGTGATCGATATCGCAGCCGGCCACAAGACCGGCGCGTACCTCGACCAGCGCGAAAATCGTCTGCGTGTCGCCGCGTACAGTTCTGGCGCGGATGTGCTTTCGTGCTTCAGCTATACCGGCGGCTTTGAGCTGCATGCCGCCGCCGCGGGCGCGCGCTCGATCGTGGCGATCGAAAGCTCGGCCGACGCGCTGGCCGCCGCCGAGCACAACTACCGCCTCAACGGGGTTGAGACGCCGTTCGAGCTGGTCGAGGGCAACGTATTCGGCGAGCTGCGACGCCTGCGCGCCGAAGAGCGTGGCTTCGACCTGATCGTGCTCGATCCGCCCAAGTTCGTGCAGCAGCGCAGCCAGATCGAGCGCGCCTCGCGCGGCTACAAAGACATCAATCTGTTAGCGATGCAGCTGCTGCGCCCTGGTGGCACGCTGGCGACCTTCAGTTGCTCGGGGCTGGTCAGCGCCGATCTCTTTCAAAAGATCGTGTGGGGCGCTTCGGTCGACGCCAGGCGCGATGTGCGGATTCTGGAGCGCCTGAGCCAGCCGCCCGACCATCCGGTGCTGCTGACGTTTCCCGAGGCGGAGTATCTCAAGGGGCTGATCTGCCGGGTGGGGTAACCATTGAGGACACGCCACCGGCGAGTCGGTTCATGTCGCGGACGCCGGTAGCTATGCGCCTCCGGCGTGTCCCTACCACCGCAACACCGCCCGTCCTCATTTCTCAATTCGTCCGCGGCCGAACCTCGACTTCCTCCGCCCCATGCTCGGCCAGCACTTCGCGCGCGCGCTTGACTTCCTCGGGCGTCTGCGTGTCGACCGCCAGCACCACGCTGCCGGATTCGACGGCGGCCCGATAGCGCTCGGTGTGCCTCTCGGGCAGCACCCAGTCGTGGTCGGCGGCGAAGCGCTGGCCCGCGGCGGCTCCCAGGGCTGCTCCGCCGACAGTTGTAACCAGGACGCCGATGCCAAGCAATGGCCCAATGCCGGGGATCGAAAACATTGCCAGCCCGCCGAGCAGGCCGGCCAGCCCACCCACGGTGCTGCCGACGGCGACGCCGGTGCCGTCTTCACTGGCTTCGCGGTCGAACTCGATCATTTCCTCGGCCGAAACGTCAGAGTCGTCGTGCCGCATCAATACCGAGATCTGGCTGCGCTCAAAACCATCGCGCTGCAGGTCGCGTACTGCCTGCTCGGCAAAGCGCCGGTCATCAAACAGAGCTACCACAACCTGCCGCGGATCGCCTGGCAGTGATTGATTCATTCGATTTCTCCAATCTACAGCACAATCGCCACAGAGTGCGCATATTGCGTGCCGGTATTGTACCCCCTCCCGGCGCATGGGTATAATTGGGGAACACATGTGCGGCTATCGGCACATGACGTTAGGCTAAAGCCATGCGCCCAGCCTCCGCGGAGGCTTAGTATGTGGGCACGCGTTTAGCGCCATGAACACATGATACGCACGCTCATTCAGGCCGGCTATGGCGCCGGCAAAACGCAGCACCTGGCTTTAGCGGCACGCGAGGCCCTGCGCGCGGGAACCGGCGCGGCGGAGATCCTTGCGCTCGCGCCGCGTAGCTCGTCGGCAGCGGCACTGCGCGACAGGCTCCACGGCATCAGCGGCCAGGATATACCGACCACCACGGCACGCTCCTACGCGCTGCGATTGCTGGCGATCGAGCCCGCCGCCGCTGCGCTCCCGGCGGGTTGGAGCGAGGCCGATGTGTTGTCGGGCATCGACCGGCGCCTGTTGCTCCGCCTCGCCTGGGCCGAAGCCGGAGCGGCCGGCGGCTCGTTGTGGGAGCTGCGCGGCGAGCAGCCGGGAGCGCTGGATTGGATCGGCAGACTGTTCGACCGCTGGAGCGCCTGGGCCGGCACCGCCGATTCGCGCTGCTTGCCGGAGCTCAGCATCGCGCATGCCGGTCTGAGCGAGCTGTGGCGCGCGTATCGCCTGTATCTCGATGTGTGCCGGCGGCTGGGCGTCGTCGCGTTCGCCGAGGTCTGGAACCGTGCCGCCGACCTGCTGCGGTCGACCAGACTACCCACGCCTGCGCTGCTGTTGCTCGACGATCTCGAACTGTTTGCGCCGGATGAGCTGCAGCTTATCGCTCTTTCGGCCGGCGCCGGCTGTGACATCATCGGCGCCTGTGCCGGCGCTCCGGCCCACGATGCGCCGCTCGCAGCGCAGCGCCGGCTCGCCGGCTGGGCGTCCCAACTGCAGCTGCAAACCCGGCCGCTCCACGACGCGGGCCGTACGCCCGCGCTGCTGGCCGCCGAGTACGCCTCACCCGACGACGAAGCCGCAGCGATCGCCGGGCAGATCGCCGCGGGTGCCGCGGATCCGTCGGACCATGCGGTGGTGTTGTTTGACCCCGAGCTGTTGCCGCTGCTGCGACGGGCACTCGCCGGCTTTGGATTGCCGCTTGCCGGAGGCGACGCCCGCGACGCCCACACACTGGCTATCGCGCCGTGGGCCAGGGCCGGCCTCGCGCTGCTGGCGGGCGACGAGCCGCGATCTGCCGACCTGCTGCGCTTGCTGCGCGACCCGGCGCTTGGCCTGGATCCGCAGGATGCCCGCCTGGCGATCGAGGCGGCGCGCGACGGAGCGCTGCGGCTCGGCGCTCGGTTGCCGTCCGGTCTTTCCGCGGACGGTCGCGCCCGGCTGCGAAGGCTGGCGTCGGCGGCAAACGCGGTGGGTGAGGGCACGCCCAGCCGGCGATTGCGGCGCTGGCTGGCGCGGCTTGGCGTCGCCGATCGCTGTGATGCGCGCACCGAGGCTGCCCTCGGCGCGGACGTGGCTGCCCTCGACCGGCGGCTGTGGCAGCGCTGGCTCGGCTTTGTAGAGCGCTCCGAAGCGCTGCGCGAGGCGCTGGGCATTCCGCTCGAGGGGCACGATGCCGCGGCGATCCTCGAATCGGCGCAGGCGCTGGTCGAGCCGGAAGAGCCGCGCAGGGAGCCGACAGTTGAGCTCTGGCAGCCCGATGCGCTCGGCGGTCGCGTCGCTGCTACGGTATTTGTGGCCGGACTGCACGAAGGAGCGTTACCACGTCCCTTGCTCGCGCTGCCCTTCGCCGAGCAGCTCGACCACGCGTGGGAAGCGCTGCCGAACTATGTGGCTCTCGAGGCAGACGACCGCCGGGCCGCCTGGGCTCGCGGCGACGGCGAGCTACGGCGTTCGATCGGCCGTGCGTATCACAGCGCACACCTTTCGTATAGCCGTGTCGACCGTGATGAGCGCCGGCGCCTGGCATCGCCGCTTCTGGCAGCGGCGCTGGGCACGCAGCTGGATCGACACGGCCACCTCGCGCTCGATACCGGCAGCGCCATGGATACACAGCTGCCTTTGGGGCCGCGGATCGGCTTCCCGGCACTGCCCGATCTGGTCGAGCACGAATCGCCCTATGTCACCAGCCCATCGGCGCTGGAAGACTATTTTACCTGCCCGCGGCGCTGCTTTTACGCGCGGCGGCTGGGGTTGTACGACGTTCGTTCGTCGCCGCGCCAGGCGCTGGGTATGGTGGTGCATCACGCGCTCGACGATCTGCTGGCAGAGCAGGCGCAGGCCGGTCTTGAACCCCGGCACGCCGCCGAGCTGGTCGAGCGCCATTGGTCGAGCGACGAGCGACGCTGGGGCTCGGCGCTGCGGGCCGCAGTGTATCGCAGGTTGGCCGAGCGCGCAGTGGCGAATGTAGAGCGCTACGAATCCGAGCGCGGCGGCGGCAGTTTTGTTGCCGCCGAGCTGCCGTTCGAGTGGGTCGTCGACGACGTGGTGATCCGCGGCCGGATCGACCGCGTCGACCGCGACAGCGATGGCCTGCACGTGGTGGACTACAAACTGGGTCGCGAAAGCCCGTCGATCGCCGCGCTGCTGGCCGAGTTCGTGCCGCCGGCGGATGTGCCGGACTGGCGCCCCGGCGATATCCAGCTGCCGGTATACGCCCTGGCGATCGAAGCGGGCGCCGCGCCCGAGCTTGCAGGCGAGCGCGTGGCCGATGTTACGCTGGTATATCCCCTGGATCTGTACAACGAGAAAGGCAAGCCGAGCGTCAAGGGGCGGCGCCAGCTGCGCATCGTCGACCACGTGGACGGCTGCCCGGCCTGTGAGCAGCCGCCGGCGCGCTGGACGACGCATGGCCTGGTTTGCCGTCGCCAGCTGGCGCAGATCCAGGCGCGCCTGCTCGAAGCGGTCGCAGACATGCGGCGGGGCGATTGGCCGGCCGATCCGCGCGATGGGGCACAAACCTGTTCCTTCTGTGCCTTCCGGCCGATCTGCCCTGGGGCGCGATGACAGGGTGAACCGAGAATTGATCCCAACTCCGTAGGACCGATGCGTGGCGCCAGGCTGAAGCCTTACGCTTATACACCAAGCTTCTTCGAGGCTGGGTTACCGAGCCTCGAAGAGGCTTTGTATTTGGGCGCAAGGCTTGAGCCTGGCGTCCTCTGCGCCTCTGCGGTATAACCGTTCCGGCCCGTGCACTAGGTGCATTCGCTTGGTACACTGTGGCGACATTGATAGCCAAGCGAACACAAGCGATCTTCGCCCTACTGCACGTTGGGCGGCGCCTGCCGGCGCTGCTCGGCCTTGTGCTGGTGGTGTCGCTGGCGGCGTGGAGCCCGACGACGGCGCGCTCCGGCCGGCCAGGCAGGGCAGTAGGCTCTTCGACGCCGGTGGAGCTGGTGCTGGGGTCTTCTACTCAGGGCCGGCCGATCGAAGCCGTGCGCTTCGGCGACGGACCACGCAAGCTGGTGCTGGTGAGCGCGACACACGGCTGGCCCGAGCGCAACACCTATCAGCTCGCACTGCAGTTGATCGAGCAATTCCGTTCCGGCGCCTCGACGGTGCCCGACGACGTCAGCTTATACGTTGTTCCGCTGCTCAATCCCGACGGTATGGAGCTGCAGCGGCGCCATAATGCGAACTGGGTCGACCTGAATCGCAACATGGATACCAGCGCCGACACCTGTGCCGATAACGATTGGAGTCGGCGCGTGTACGGTGCGTACGCGACAGTGTCCGACACAGGCGGGGCGTACAGCGATTCGGAGGCCGAAACGCGCGTCATACGCGACTTTCTGCTGGACGCCGACGCGGTTGTGTTCTTTCACTCCAACGCGGGGGTGGTATTTCCGGCCTGTGAGCACCAGCCGTCGATCGAGATGGCCCGTACGTTCGCCGATGCCGCGGGCTATGCGTTTATTCCACGCTGGGACCGCTATCCGATCACCGGCGGCATGCATGATTGGGCCGGCGGCCTCGGGATCGCGGCGATCACGCCCGAGTTGGTGTCGGGCGACGACCCCGAGTTCGCTCAGAATCTGGCGGGTGTCGAGGCCGTGCTGGGCAATATGGCGAACGTACCGCTGCCCGAGCCGCGCGAGCAAGGCGGTCTCATGGTCGACCCGATCATCTGGCGCGCCTGGCGTGCCTGGGGCGGCGAGGGCGTCTTCGGGCCGCCCCTGGCAGCGCCCGTACGTGGTATGGACGCCACGACCCAGCTGTTCGAGCGGGCGATGTTCGAGTACCGCCCGGTCCTGCGCGACACGACGTCCGTCGTGACGGTCAAGGATCTCGGCCGACTGCTACAGGGCGAACAATCGCTGCCCGGCGAAGCGCCGCTGCCGGGCAGCCGCTTCTTTCCCGAAACCGCGCGCAACGTCGATCCGATTTTCGCCGAGTTCTGGCAGATCAATGGCGGGCTGGCGGTGTTCGGCTTGCCGCTGGCCGCCGCCGAACAGACCGTAGACGACAGCGGGTCGCCCGTCACGCGGCAACTGTTCGAGCGCGCCGCGCTGGTGCGTCCGCCGTCGGCGAGCAGCCATTTCGACGTGCGCCTCGCGCCGCTTGGCCGCCTCGAGTGGGCGCGTGAGGATGCAGTTTCACCCGCGAGCATCGTGCGGCCGCGATAATCGGAGAGCAACGCAAAGGATATATCTAGGGACATGCCGGAGGCGCAGGAAACTGATCACTCCGGCCGAGCGTATAATCTCTACATCGACACGCAAAAGAGTTAACTATGGCCTACCAATACCCCAACGAGGACCCTGCCAATCAACAGCTGCCGAGCGATACCGGTGTTAAGCGGCCGAACGAGCTGATCGAGTTCGCCAAGGCCTGGATCGGCACCGCCCTGGCGTTCGCCGTGCTGTACAGCGGCCAGGCGCGTTTCCAGCCCACGTATTACCTCAGCAGCCAGTTTGCGACCATTTTTCTGCTCACGGCGCTGACCGCCGGCCTGGGCGTGATTCTGCACGAGCTGATGCACCGCGTCGTGGCTCGGCGTTTCGGCGCAACGGCGTATTTTGTCGCCAACGACGGTATGCTGCTGATCTCAATCGTGCTCGCGTTCACCGGATTCTTGTTCGCGGCTCCCGGCGCTGTGTGGCATACCGGCTATCTCACCAAGCGGCAGATCGGCCTGATCGCCGCGGCCGGGCCGGTTACCAATATGGTGCTGGCGCTGTTGTTCGCGGCGGCGCTGATCGCGCTGGGACCTGGCGCCCAACGGTCGTTGCTTGCCATCGGCTTGGGGATGGGCTTTTCGATCAACGCCATTCTGGGCGTGTTTAACATGCTGCCCTTCGGCCCGATCGACGGCGCCAAGGTGCTCAACTGGAGCGGGCCGGTGTTCATCGCGCTGATCGCCGTCGCCGCCGGTATCGCGTTCGGCCTGCCGCGGCTGCCGTTGAGCGTCGGGTTGCCGTCGATATTTTAGGTCGAAGGTCCAAAGTCGAAGGTCGAAGGTCACGAAATCGATTGACCTTCGACCTTCGACTTTGGACCTTCGACCTTGTTTACTCTTCGTACAGCTTTTCACCCCGATGCAGCCGCTCGGCGATGCCGAAGGTCTGGCCCTGGCTGCGTGATGTCGGCGCGTGGGCCGCGAGGTAGCGCGCAGCGGCGATAACGACGTGCTCGGCTTCGGGTGTGCCGTGCAGCAGCTCATGCTGCCGGAACGCCGCCTCGATCGACTGAATCGTGTGGAAGTTGCGGTCCTCGCGCAGCAACCCCGCGCCCAATGCGGCCAGCAGGCGCTCGCTGTTGTCGCCGCCGGCGACGTAGCGCGCCGCGAGCTCGGCCGCCGCGCTCACCTGCTGCTGGCGGTCGAGCAGCTCAAACAGCTCGCCGCGCAATCCATTCGGCGGCTGCGCGCCGGTAGCCACACGCGGCAGCCGCGCGGCGGGCATATTCAGGAAGCGGTCGAGATACACGCTGGCTGCCGCGTCGAACACGCCGCGCAGCAAGGGCAGCGCCCGCTGCTCGAGTGTCGCCTCCGGCGATACCTGGCTCCGGGGAGCGGCTACGACACGCCGGATCGCCTGGTGCATCGCGTTGGCGAAGGTCCACGTATGCAGCACAGTATCCCAGTCGCCGAACTCGTTGGCGGTATGGAACTGCGCGATCCTGAGCGCCGCGGCGTAAGCCACCGAGCCGGCCAGTTGTTCCGGCGTCGCGCCGTCGCGCAGCGCCTGCAGCAGCGCCTCGAAGTTGGCCTCGGGATCCTCGCTCAGCAGCCGGCGGGCGAGCGTAACGCGCTCGCTCCACTCGCTTCCCGTGGATCTGCGCGATTCGCCGCCGGCCAGCGCGTCCCCGAGCTGTTCGAAGCAGCGCTCGAGCAGCGCGACCAGATCGATCGGATGGCGCCAGGCGTTCAACTCTTCCATGCGCGCGGCGCGGGCGATCGGTCGTGCGAGGGAGGCAAGCGTCGATGCGGCCAGATCCCAGCCGGTGATGTCCAGTGCTTCGAGTGCTTTGTTGGCGAAATCGGCTGGATGCCCAATGTCGATATAGCGATGGTCGGTGATCGCCCCGAACAACAGCTCGGCCATCTCGGCGCTCGTTGCGCCGCTGTTCACCGCCGAAACAATGCAGCGCTCGGCGCCTTCTTCATCCCGCACTTCCATGAACTGCCCGAACCAGCGCTTGAGCGTCGGCAGATCGGTCGGCGCTCCCGGAAGTGGGTCGATCAGGAAGCGTGGCGCCATACCCTGCCCATCCACGGCGACGGCGTCGAGGCCCAAAAACAGCGCTCGCGGACGATCGGCGGGATCGAGACGCGGCAGCATGTTGCCGAAGCAGGCCAGCATCGTCAGACCCTGGCCCCAACCGGCGCCGCGATAGCGCGTGCCGAACTCGATTCCGGCCCGGAACGGCTCGCGAGCCTCGCCGCCTCCGTCCAGCAGTGCGATCGAGGATTTGGCGATCACCAGCCGGATCGAGCGCTCCAATCCGTCGTGTAGCCGCTTGATACTATGGGCACGCTCGTCCTCGCGGGGCGCGATGTCGATCCAGATGCTGTCGCCGCGCAGCTCGACGGGATAGGCTCGCACATCGTCGGCGAACTGGTCGAATGTCCCGCCCGAGCGCAGGTCGAAGCGGGCATCGTGCCAGTGGCAGGTAAGAATACAGTCGCGAACGCTGCCCCGGTCGAGTGGAAAGCCCATGTGCGGGCAACGGTTGTCGATCGCCCAATAGCCGCCGGCATGGCGCAACAGCAGCACGGGACGGTCGCCGGCGCTTATCACGCGGCGGTCGTCGCTACCCCAATCGGCGACCCGCCCGGCCTCGATCCATCGGCTTGGCATCGTGATCTCCCTTCGGCCGCTCCCTTGCGGCGTGCCGCCAGTGTAGCCGCTGCGGCCAGATGCAAACAGCTGTTCATTGGGACAGAAACGATTCGGCCCTCACCCCCTAGCCCCCTCTCCCGTTCTGACGAACAGGAGAGGGGGAATCGGACGCGCTACTCCCCGCTCCCGTCGCTTGCGACGGGAGCGGGGTCGGGGTGAGGGCCAGGTTGATCGTTCATCACCGCCGCGTACATGCCCCTCCCCGACGACGGCGAGCGGCGCGTTCCGATAGGCACCGGCTCGCCCAGACCGGCTTCACGGGCCAGGGTTTGCAGACGCGCGAAGGAAACCGGAAACGGCACCCATGGCACCGGTAGCGACTGCTCGTACTCGACCACGAGCACGCAACCACCCGATTTGAGCAGCCCGGCCAGGCGCCGTAACAGGCCGGTCTGGTCGCGGATGAAGTGCAGCAGATTGGCCATCAGGATGCCGTCAAGCGGCGGCAAAACAGGCAAACGCTCGACCTGCGCCTGCAGCGGGTTGATCGACGCGCCCGCCTGTTCGGCAGCCAGGCGAGCGCGTATGGCGGCCACGGCTCGCGCGTCGCGGTCGACGGCCCAGATCGTCGCGTCGGCGTTGAGCAGCTCGCGCAGCGCAAAGGTAAAATTACCGCTGCCGGCGCCCAGATCGGCCCACGTTCCGTCCCCGCCAGGCACGCCTTCGCGGATCAGCGACACCATTTCCTCGTGATTCATGAACCCGTCACACGGCGCTTAGCCGCGAATGATCGTGGATCGTTCAGGGCCGCTCTCCGAACAGCTGCGTGCCCGGGCGCAGGTACGGCCGCAGCGCCTCGTCGTCGACGTCGAGCCCGATGCCGGGCCGCTCGGTGAGCACGATATGGCCATCCCGGATCACCGGCCCATCGCCGACGGCGAACTCGTCCCAGCCCGGATAGTCGATCCAGTGCCACTCCAGCACCAGAAAATTGGGGATCGAAGCGCACACATGCGCCGATGCCATCGTACCCAGCGGCCCGCATACATTGTGCGGCGCGAGCGGTATGTAGTACACCTCGGCCATGTTGGCGATCTTGCGGCACTCCGAAAGCCCGCCGCACTTCGGAATATCGGGCATGATGAAGTCGACGGCCTGCTGCTCGATCAGGTCGCGAAAGCCCCAGCGCAGGTACAGATTTTCACCCGCGCACAGCGGCACGCCCGAGATGCGCTTGACCTCGCGCATCGCCGCGACATTTTCCGGCGGTACCGGCTCCTCGAGCCACAAGAGGTGAAACGGCTCCAGGGCGCGGGCGATCGCGATGCCGCTGGCGATGTCGTAGCGCCCATGCAGATCGATCGCCAGGTCGACGCCCGGCCCGATCGCCTCGCGTATCGCCGCCACGCGCTCCACCATCCACTCGATCTCGCCGGCCGAGGCATGCCAGTTCCAGCGGTCGGTGCGAAAGCCGGTCTCGGTCTCGTCCATGTCGAACTTGAGCGCGTCGAAGCCGCGCCCGACGACGTCGCGCGCTCGCTCGGCATACGATTCGGGCGAGAAATCCCGGCCGGCGTGGCTATCGCAGTACAGCCGGACCCGATCGCGGAACTTGCCGCCCAGCAGCCGGTACACCGGCACGCCCAGCGCCTTGCCGGCCAGATCCCACAGCGCGATCTCGATGCCCGTCATCGCCGTGACCGTCGTGCCGGCCATTGCGCCGTCAAACAGGCGCCTGCGACGCATCTTTTCCCATAACATATCGACGTCGAGCGGGTTCTCGCCGAGGATATACTGCTTCAGGGCATGTACCATCTGCGGACAGCCTTCGCCGCCGTGAATACATTCCCCGTTGCCGATGATTCCTTCGTCGGTGTAAACCCGCACATATGTGGAGTAGCCGTGCCCTTTGACTTCCGCGGTGCGTACGTCGGTGATCTTCACCCGGCAGCCTCCTTGCTTCGAGCCAAGCATATACCAATGTGACAAACGGAGCCACGAATAGGACACGAATAAACGAATGAAGTCACGAATAGCTATTCGTGTCCTATTCGTGGCTCGGATCGTTTTAGGCGTCGGCGATCTGCACCTTCGTCGCCACGACCTCACGCTGGCGATATATCACTATCTCGCCGGACAGCTCGACGGTTTGCTCGGCGCGGATATCGCCGGCCGAGGCGCCCACGCAGAATACGAAAGCACCCGGCTCGACCACGAAGTTGAGCTGTGGATCGAAGAACGCCAGCCGCGAAGGGTGAACTGTAAAGGTCACGTTTTGTGCCTGCCCCGGCTCCAACGAGACGCGGACGAAGCCGAGCAGCATCCGGTCGGGCCGCGCCACCGAGGCGACTTCGTCCCGCGCATACAGCTGCACCACCTCGCTGCCCGCGTGCGCGCCCGTGTTGCGCAGCTCCAACGACACGCGGATCGGCTCGCTCGTAGAGCCGGCCTGTACGGCGAGCTGCCGGTACCCAAAGCTGGTGTAGCTGAGCCCATGCCCCAACGGAAACAACGGCGTTGCCGGGCTATCGGTGTAGTCGCCGAAAAACATGGCGCTGCCGCCGCCGGCACGCTGGCCCATGTGCACCGGAACCTGCCCGGCCGAGCGCGGCAGGCTTACCGGCAGCCTGCCGCTCGGCGCTACGGCGCCCACCAGCACATCGGCCAGCCCGGCACCGCCTTCTTCGCCCGGCGGGAACAGGTAAAGCAGCGCGTTGGCGTGTGCCGCGACGCGTTCGAGTGAATGCACTCTGCCGCTCAGTACAACCACTACCAGCGGCGTGCCGCCTGCGGCAACGGCTTCGAGCAGCTCGGGCTGGACGCCGGTGAGCTCGAGGTCGGTCGCGTCGTTGGCTTCGCCGACCGTGACCGGCCGGTGCAGGCCGCTCTTGCCGGCCACGACCACCACGGCAACCTCAGCCGCGCGCGCTGCCGCCACGGCTGCCTGGAAGCCCGAGCGATCGTCGCCCAGCACATCACACCCTCTGGCATACTCTAGCTCGACATCCGGACCCAGCGCCGCGCGCAGTCCCGCCAGCGGTGTGACGTGCGGCGTGAAGTGTGGACCGGGCGCGTATGCGCCTCCGGCGTGCGGCACCAGAACGTCGTTGCCGATCATGTTGCCGTCGGGCTCCGGCTCCGGTTGCAGGTACACGCTCTCGAGGTGTGACGGATAATGATAGTCGCCCTGCAGCAGGCGCTGATCGTCGGCGCCGGGGCCGATCACGGCGACGCGCCGCAGGCCCGGCCGCAGCGGTAGAATGCCGTCGTTGGCGAGCAGGATCGTCGATTGGGCGGCCGCCTCGCGCGCCAGGGCGCGCTGTGCCGGGGTCTGAAAGCTCGCGCCGGCGGCCTCGGCGTTCACATAGGGCGATTCAAACAGGCCGAGCTGGAACTTCAAGCCGCAGCACCCGCCGCACCGCAGATATCGACCACTTCTACCGGCAGCCGCCCGGCCTCCACTTCGGCGCTGCAGCGGCGCGGCATAAAACTCCAGCGCCGGCAGCTCCACATCCAGGCCGGCCGCCAGGGCCAGCCGTGCCGCCGCGCCGCCATCCGCCGCCACGCGGTGGAAGCGCAGCAGCTGCGGGATCGACCAGTAATCGGCTACCACCGCCCCTTCGAAGCCCAGCTCGCCGCGCAGCAGGTCGGTCAGGATCGCAGGACTGCCGGCGCAGGGCAGCCCGTCGACCGAGGTGTACGAGTTCATCACCGCGGCCAGGCCGGCGTCGCGAATGACGGCGGCGAACGGCTCGGCGTACACGTCGCGCAGCTCGCGTGGCCCGAGCTGCACCGGCCCCCAGTTGCGCCCGCCTTCGGACATCGCGTAGCCCAGGAAGTGCTTGCCCGTCGCCGACCACTCCGTTGCGCAGCTCGCCGGTTTGCAGGCCGCGCACATATGCCGTTCCGATCGTGCCGCTCAGCACCGGATCTTCGCCGTAGGTTTCCTCGACGCGGCCCCAGCGTGGGTCGCGGGCGATGTCGAGCACCGGAGCCAGCGCCAGACGCGCGCCGACGGCCAGCATCTGCTCGCGGATCACGCCGGCCACCTGCTCGACCAGCGCCGGGTTCCAGGTGGCCGCCAGGCCGATGCCCTGCGGAAACACCGTCGCGTCGCGGTGGCAAAAGCCGCCGACCGCCTCTTCGTGAACAAAGATCGGGATACCCAGCCGGGTCCGCTCGATCGCGACACGCTGGATCGCGTTCATCAGCTCGGCGCTCTGCGAAGGGTGCAGCCCTGTCGAAGCGCCGATGCGGGTGACCTGCCCGATGCCGTGCGGCACCTGCGCCGCGGCATAGTCGGCGTCGAACCTATCGTCGCGCACCAGTGTTGTGCTCCACACACAACCCAGCTGCGCCAGCTTTTCGTCAAGCGACATGCGGCCGAGCAGATCATCGACCCGCTCCTCCAGCGACAGCGCCGGGTCTCGAAACCGTTCCACCAGCTTATCCCTTCACGGCGCCCGCGGTCAGTCCCGCGATGATCTGGCGCTCGGCCAGCAGGTAAAAGCCGATCGTCGGCACCAGCGCGAGCGAGACAAAGGCCAGCACGCGGCCCCAATCGGTGCCGAACTGCCCCTGGAACTGCATGATGCCGAGCGGCAGCGTGTACAGCTGCTCGGTGTTCAGCACCAGCAGCGGCAGGAAGAAGTTGTTCCAGCTCGCCACCATCGTCAGCACCACCACCGCCGCCAGCGCCGGACGCATCAGCGGCAGCAGCACGCGCACAAAAAAGCCGATCGGCGAGCAGCCGTCGATCGCGGCCGCTTCATCCAGCTCGCGCGGGACGGTCGCGAAGAAGCCGCGCAGGATCAGGATATTGCCGGGCAGGCCGAAGGCGATCTGCGGCAGAATAATGCCCCACAGGGTGTCGACCAGTCCAGCCTGGCGCAGCGTGATATACAGCGGCAGAATCGCCACGGCGATCGGGAACAGCAGGCCCAGCGTGAAGAAGTTGAACAGCAGCTCGCGCCCGCGGAACGGCATCCGCGCGAACACAAACGCCGCCATGCTCGCCAGCACCACCACGCCGATCGCCGTCGCCAGCCATCACGATCGTGCTGTTGAGCAGCTGCCGCCAGAACGCGGGGCTGGTGAGCACGCTGGTAGTAGTTGTCCAATTGCCAGCTTCGCGGCAGGCCGAAGGGATGCAGCATCAGATCGGCGTTGGTCTTGAAGCCGTTGAGCACACTGCGTGACCAGCGGGATCAGCACTACCAGCGCGACATCGCCGCCGACAAGATACTGCAAAAATGTAGCGAATCCTGCGTCTGGAGCCGGCCGAAGCGCGCACTGTAGGTGCTGCCATACCCGATCCTCCCGCGGCTTATTCGAAGTCGCGCCGCATCGCCACGCGCTGGTAAATCAACGAAAACCCGAAACAGATCACGAACATGATCACCGCGATCGCGCTGCCGTAGCCGAGCTGGAAGCGCTGAAAGCCGTATTTGTACAGATAGGTCGCCATCGTATCGCTGGCGCTGACCGGCCCACCGGTGGTCATGACCCAGATCAGGTCGAAGAACTGCAGCGAGCCGAGCACCGAAAGGTAGATCGACAGGCGGATCGTGCTGCCGAGCAGCGGGAATCGTGATATAGCGCAGCGTTTGCCAGCGGCTCGCAGCCGTCGATCTGCGCCGCCTCTTCCAGCTCGGCCGGGATATTCTGCAGTCCGGCGATATACAGGATCATGTGGTAGCCGAAGAATTTCCAGGTGATCACGCACGAACAGCGCATACAGCACGGTGTTCGGGTTGGCCAGCAGCGCGGTTTCAGTCGCAGCCCGGGATGATCGCCTGGAGCATGGTGTTGACCAGCCCGCCCTGCGGCAGATAGACAAAGTTCCAGATCACGCCGGTGACCACTTCGGACAGCACAAACGGCAGAAAGAAGATCGTCCGCAACAGTGGCGCGGCCGTGCAGCCAGGCCTCTGATCAGCAGCGCCAGGCCGAGCGCAAGCGGCAGCTGGATCAGCAGCGACAGCACCACCAGCTGCAGGTTGTGGCCCAGCGCGCCAAGGAACATGCGGTCGTTCAGAACGCGCGCATAGTTGGCGAGGCCGATGAAGTCTTGCAGCGGGCCGAGGCCATTCCAGCGCCAGAAGCTGTAGTAGACCGCCTGGACAACCGGCAGCAGCACCAGGCCGATGTAGACCACCGCCGCCGGCAACAGGAATCCGACGATCGTCAGCAGGTCTGCCCCCAGCTGAATACGCGGCCGCTGCGGCGCGACGACCCGCTCCACGGGGCGAGAGGAAGTTTGCATTGCGGATCCTTGAAAATCACCACAGAAGGCACAGACAGGACACAGAGATCAGAATTCTGGTACTCTGTGTCCTTTGTGCCTTTGTGGTGCTATCCTTTCGCGCGGTGCTCGAGCGTTGCTACGGGGCAAGCTCGGTTGCCGCGGCGTTCTCGATCGTCGCGGCGACGTCCTCGGGTGAGGAGGTGCCGGCGAACAGCTCCTGCGTCGCGTCGTTGACGGCCTGGCCGACAGCCGGCGGCAGGTACTGGTCGTAGTACAGCTGGTAGTACTTGGCCTGCGCCACGCGGCTCTGGACTTCCTTGAGCAGCGGATCTTCCAGCCCGGCCTCGGCGCCCTTGACCACCGGCGGAACGGCGATGCCGGCCTTGGCCATCGCGGTCTGGTTTTCGACGCTGGTCAGGAAGCGCACGAACTCGATCGCCTCCGGCGGAGCATTCTTTGCCGACTGCAAAGCCGTCGCCGCCGCCGAGCGCGTCCGATGGATCGCCCGCGCCGCCGTCCACCGTCGGGAACGGGAACCAGCCGAGGTTCTCGTTGTAGTCCTCGACATTCTCAGCCACCGGCGGTTGGCGCCGGGCGCCCACTGGCCCATCAGCTCCATCGCCGCCTGGCCGTTGGCCATCTGTACCTGGTGGTCGCCATAGCCGGCGCCCAGGAAGCCGTTCTGGAACGGCTGCAGATCGACCAGCTCCTTGAGCCGCGTGCCGGCGTCGACGAACGCCGGGTCGGCGAACGAGCCTTCGCGGCTGTAGGCCTTCTCAGGAACGCGTCGCTTGCCGCCGATGCGGGTCGCCAGGTAGACCCAGTAGAAGTGGCCCGGCCATTTGTCCTTCTCGCCCAGCGCGATCGGCGTGATGCCGGCGGCCTTGAGCTTCTGTGACGGCATCCAGCAGCTCGGTCCAGGTCGCCGGTGGCGCGGTGATGCCGGCTTGCTCAAACAGCGCTTTGTTGTACCAGAAGCCGACCATGCCGGCGTTCCAGGGCACGCCGTAGGTCTTGCCGTCGAAGGTGTACAGCGAGAGCGGCCCGGGCTGGAAGCTGTCGCCCCAACCGTTCTCGGCCAGAGCAGGCGTCAGGTCTTGCACCAGCCCGGCATCGCCGTACTGCTTGAGCACGCCGCCGCCCCAGCTCTGGAAGATGTCGGGCGGGCTGCCGGATTGCATCGCGGTGGCCAGCTTGGCCTTGAAGGCCTCGTTTTCCAGCACCGTGATCTCGATCGAGACTTCGGGATGATCTGCAACGAACGCGTTAGCCAGATTCGACCAGTTCTCGCGCTGAGCTTCGGCGGTGCTGATATGCCACCAGTCGATCTTGGTCGCGCCGCTGCCGACGGTCGAGATCGGAATGGCAGTGGCGGTGGGCACCGGCGTGGCAGCTTCGGCTACGGCCGCCTGGCTGGCCTCACCGGAGGCGCTGGCGGCAGTGCTCGCCGCGTCCGCGCTGGCAGCCGTGCTCGCCGTGGCTGCGCTGGCAGCCGTGCTCGCCGTGTCCGCGCTGGCGGCAGTGCTCGCCGTGTCCGCGCTGGCGGCAGTGCTCGCCGTGTCCGCGCTGGCGGCAGTGCCCTGCGAGCCGCTATCGGCAGGGGCGGTGCCACACGCGACCATGAAGGCCAATGCCACCAGCAGCATCAGCCAGCGTAACGTTCCCGCGTTCTGCTGTCCCATCGTTCGCGCCGAGCGGCGCGAAGCCCGTTCGTTGTGCGAGCCCATACATTGCTCCTTCGAACCGCTGCCGCGCGGCCCTGCTTGCCGGGATGTGGTGCCGTTGTGAGAGGAGTACGCCGCTCTGAAATCGTTTCCGAAATCGTTTCCGGTAACGATACCAATATATGCATGTGGTGTTTGATTGTCAAGATGGCAAATCGAGCGAGCTCCGGGAATAGGTCGGGCTTATGGCGTCTGGATCGCCTGGCACGAATTCGCGTATCACCAGCCTGGTGGGCACCTTAAGCGGCGCTTGCGCCGGCCGGTCAGGCATGGCCGAGGAGCCTGCGGGGGTGTCGCTGTGCAGGATGCCGATCAGCATCCTGGTCGCCAGACGGCCCATCTCCTGGATCGATTGGTCGACCGTGGTAAGCCTGGGTGTGACCTGTGCAGCCTCCGGCACATTATCGAAGCCAACCACCGAAACGTCGTCCGGAATACGCAGGCCCAGCTCGTGCGCGGCGTCCATCATTCCCATCGCCGACTGGTCGTTGGCCGCGAAAATAGCCGTCGGCCGACCGGGGCGATCGAGCAGAAGGCGGGCTGCTTGCTGGCCACGCTCCCTGGTATAGTCGCCTTCTTCGACCAGATCGGGATCGAACGGGATGCCGGCCGCGGCCAGCGCGTCGCGATAGCCTTCAAAGCGGCGCCTGCCGCTGAGAATATCGGGGCGTCCGCCGATGAAACCGATGCGGCGATGTCCCAGACCGAGCAGATATTCCATCGCGGCCAGGGCGCCGAAACGATTGCGCCCTACCACGGACGGCACATCGGCGCCGTCGCCCTGCGGATCGATCACCACGATCGCACTACGCGAGAGGAAACGCGGCGCCGAGGGAGTCACCACGATGCAGCCGTCGGTCAGGCCGTTGCTCAGCTGCGCCACGTGCTCCTGCTCCCATGCGGCGCCAAGCGTGCGCTCTCTGGTATACATCAGCAGATCGTAGCCCGAGCCGCGCAATCCGTAGCCGACACCCTTAATGATCTCCTGGACGAATACGTCGGTCACATCCGGTACCAGCAGGCCGATCACGTTCGTCGTGCGGCTGCGCATGCTCTTGGCGGCCAGGCTCGCCGTGTAATTGAGCTCCTCCATCACCCGCCGGACCTTCTCGTAGGTTTCGGGCGCGACGTCGTCTTTGTTGTTCAGCACGCGCGACGCGGTGGTTACCGAAACACCGGCTGCCCGGGCAACGTCTTAAATCCTGACCATCGGCTGCTTCGAGCGCATGCGATACTCCTCGGCATACCGGTACACGGCCAGTCTGGAAACGGTTCCGGTAACGATACCAGCTTAGCAGAGGCAACTCGCATTTTCAAGTATCTTTTGACGCACAGGCGCAACGAACAACCGTTCGTTGCGCCTGTGCGTCCTTATGATGCCTTTGCGTCAAATCGTTACCTCACGACGATGTTGACCAGCTTCTTCGGTACCACCACCACTCGAACTACCTGCTTCCCGTTCATGCTTTCGCGCACCCGCTCGCCGGCAAGCGCCAGCTCGCGCACCTGTTCGTCGGCAGCGTCCGCGGCGACGACGATGCGATCGCGCACTTTGCCGTTGACCTGCACAACCAGCTCGACTGTTTCATCGACCGTCAGCGCCCCATCGTACTCGGGCCAGCTCTGCAGATGCACGCTGCCCTCGCCGCCGGTGCGCTGCCACAGCTCTTCGGCCAGGTGCGGTGCGAACGGCGCCAGCAGCAGCGTCAGCATGCCGATCGACTCGTTCCATGCAGCGCCGCGATACACGGCGGTTTCGCGCAGCCGGTACAGCTCGTTGACCAGCTCCATCAGCGCCGCGATCGCGGTGTTGAACGCGAAGCGCTCAAGGTCGTCGCCGACTTTGCGTACCGTGCGATGCGTCAAACGGCGCAGCGTATCGGCATCGCCGCCCTCGCCGCCGCGCGCCTGTTCCACCACGATGTTGAAGCAGCGATTGATGAAGCGCACCGTGCCTTCGAGGCCGCGGCTGCTCCACGGGCCGCCCTGGTCCCATGGGCCGATGAACATCAAGAACATGCGCACCGCGTCGGCTCCGTAGCGCGCCACCAGATCGTCCGGGTCGACCACGTTGCCGCGCGATTTCGACATTTTCTCGTTGTCTTCGCCCAGGATAATGCCCTGGTTGAACAGGCGCAGCATCGGCTCGTCGAAGCTCACCAGCCCCAGATCGCGCATCGCCTTGGTCCAGAAGCGCGTGTAGAGCAGGTGCATCACGGCGTGCTCGGCGCCGCCGGTATAGGTATCGACCGGCAGCCACTGCTGTCCGATCTCGGGATCAAACGGCGCCGTGTCGTAGTGCGGCGACAGGTAGCGATACTGGTACCACGATGAGTCGACGAAGGTGTCCATGGTATCGGTATCGCGCTCGGCCGGGCCGCCGCAGCTCGGGCAGGCCACGAAGCGCCAGGTCGGGTGCAGCTTGAGCGGCGACTGGCCGGTGGGCACGAAATCGACGTCGTCGGGCAGCGTCACCGGCAGCTCGGCTTCCGGCACCGGCACCTCGCCGCAGGCGGGGCAGTAGATCATCGGGATCGGCGTGCCCCAGTAGCGCTGCGCGGCTGATCAGCCAGTCGCGCAGCCGGTAGGTGACAGCCGCCTGGCCCTTGCCGTGCTCTTCCAGCCATGCCGCTGCCGCCTTGACGCTCTGGCCCTCGCCTTTGCCGGCCGGCGTTCCGTCAAGCGGGCCCGAGTTGACCATCACGCCGTCGCCCGGCCATGCGCCTCGTCCATCGTCGCCGAGTCGAGTGTTTCGCCTTCCGGCTGCACCACGACGGCGATCGGCAGGTCGAATTGCCTGCGCGAATTCGAAGTCGCGCTGATCGTGCGCCGGCACCGCCATGATCGCGCCGGTGCCGTAGCCCATCAGCACATAATCGGCGATCCAGATCGGGATCGTCTGCGTCGTTGACCGGATTGATCGCATAGCCGCCGGTCCACACGCCGGTCTTCTCTTTGTCGGTGTTCAGGCGCTCGATCTCCGATTCGCGGCTGGCCGCCAGGCGGTAGGCCTCGACAACGTCGCGCTGCGACGGCGAGGTTAGCCTTTTCGACCAACGGATGCTCGGGCGCCAGCACCATAAACGTCGCGCCCCACAGCGTATCGGGCCGGGTGGTGAACACCTCGATCGGGTCGCCCTGTTCGGTAGTGAAGGTAACATTGGCGCCCTCGGAGCGGCCGATCCAGTTGCGCTGCTGGGTGGTTATGCGCTCCGGCCAGTCCATTTTCGAGAAGTCGAGCAGCTCCTCGGCATAGTTTGTAATGCGGAACAGCCACTGGTCGAGGTCTTTTTTGATCACCGGCGTGCCGCAGCGCTCACAGCACGCGCTCCTCGCCTTTGACCTGCTCGCGCGCAAGGGTTGTATTGCACGAGGGGCACCAGTCGACCGGCGCGAAGGTGCGATAGGCCAGCCCGCGCATATAGAACTGGATAAAAAACCACTGATTCCAGCGGAAATACTCGGGGTCGCACGAGATCATCTGCTGATCCCAGTCGACCATCATCCCCATCGCGCGCAGCTGCTCGCGCATATGGTCGATATTGGAATAGGTCCAGGTTTTGGGATTGATATTGCGCTTGATCGCGGCATTTTCGGCCGGCAGGCCAAACGCGTCGAAGCCAAAGGGAAAGAACA
Organism: uncultured bacterium; assembly: GCA_963827625.1. Lineage (GTDB taxonomy): Bacteria > Chloroflexota > Chloroflexia > Chloroflexales > Kallotenuaceae > CAWHBS01. The sequence goes on from CAWHBS010000001.1 coordinate 963,392, forward strand.
CGTCAAAGCCGCGCATGCGCTTATAGCGCGCGCTGGTGTCGCTGGGGCTGTAGGCGTACCAGTGGCCCATATGCAGGTTGCCGCTGGGATACGGCAGCATCGTCAGCGCGTAGAACTTGCTGCGCTCCGGCCGGGGATGAAACTTGTAGATTTCACTTGTTTCCCAATGCTGCCGCCACTTTTTCTCGCTTGCAACTGCGTCGTATCGTTCAGGCATGTATGGCTCCTTTGTCTAGAGGGGTCGGGGGTCAGGGATCAGGACACGCCAGCCAGGCCATCTTGGCCCTACAAGACCACTCTGATTGATCTCGAAGAACAGGAATACCAGGCATTCCGTGTCCTGATCCCTGACCCCCGACCCCTGACCCCTGCTCACACCACTACTCGCTTGTGCTCGGCAAGCTCCTGCAGGCGGCCGGCGAGCTTCGCCAATTCTTCGCGATCCATCAGCGGCTGCAGCCAGCCCGCCGGAATGGCGTCGACGCCATAGTGCGCGCCGGCAAACGCCCCGGCGACCGCGCCTTGCGTATCGGCGTCGCCGCCAAGATTCACGGCAGCGGCGACGGTATCCTCAAAGCTGGTATTGGCCAGCAGCGCCCATACCGCGATGCGCAGCGTGTCGAGCACGTAGCCGTTGGTAGACAGCTCGTCGGCGCGCTGAGTGGGCCGCACATCGGCCAACGTTGCGACCACCTCGGCCGCCGCGCGCGGCTCGCGACGCAGCCGCTCGACAACACTGCGCACCGCCTGTGCCGGCGGAACATCGCGCAGCAGATGGTAGATCAGCAGGCAAGCGGCGACACTGCCGGTCCACGCGCGCGGATCAAAATGCGTGATCAGCGCTTCGTCGCGCGCGGAGTCCATCATGCGGCGCTCGTCGTAGGCGTAGCGCAGCGCGATCGGCGCGCAGCGCATGATGGTGCCGTTGCCGGCGCTTTTGCCGCCCAGCTGACGGTGTGCGCCCATCGATGCCGCCGGCAGCGTGACGCCTTTTCCCCATGCGCGTAACGCGAGCCTGGTGATGTTGCCGACATCCTTGGGATCGCTGCGCAGCCACTCGACATAGCGCGCGGCGACGTCGTCGACATCAAATGCGCCGCGCGCCACCAGGCTGTCGGCCAGCGCCCGCGCCATCGCGGTGTCGTCGGTTGTTTCGCCCGGTCGCAGGTGTAGCCACCCGCCGCCGACCATTGTGCGCAAGCCTCCACCGAAGCGCTGCGCGACATCGAAGCGGCTCATAAACTCGACCGGCCCGCCCAGCGCGTCGCCGGTGGCGAGGCCGAGGAGAGTACCCTGGAATTGTGATTGTGTGAGTGCCATCTTATTTTTGATCCGTGATTACATGACAAGGTGACAGGGTGAGGAGGTGACAGGGTGAGGAGGTGACAGGGTGATCGTCAGCCGTGCTCATGCTGAAAATATGCGTTTGTGCAATCTCTTCTTGAAATGCGCCAATTATCAGTGCCAGCCTCACCCTGTCACCCCCTCACCCTGTCATTGGTCGGCACAATCTTCCACTATCATCTTCTTAGCAACATAGATCACCCGCGTCGAAGTCGGCCCGGGCGCCGCGCCATGCGGCGTATACCGCCCCTCGAGCGCCAGACCGGCCTGCTCGATCGCCGCGACGAGCTCTCCGTCGGTATGCGCACGCTGCAAATGCGTTTCTGTGCCGCGCCGCCAGCTGCCGCGCTCGTCGCGGGCAAACCAGATGATGCTCCCGCGGGCGATGCCGTGTGCCGCATTGTAGCGCAGACGGTTGACGACCAGTATATCGTCGGTGTCGGCGGTAATGGTGTACCGGCTATTCCAGGCGACAGCATATTCATACGGCGTGTTCACATCGGCAACGACATAGCCGCCCGGCGCCAGTGCCGCGGCGATCGTGCGCCATGCCGCCGATAGATCCGCCGCCGACAATAAATAGTTCAACGTATCAAAATATGCAGTTGCCAGCGTCGCCTGCGTGTCGACTATGGCGGCGCGCATATCGGCCGCGATCCAGCGGGCATCCGGCAGCCGGCGCGCGCACGCCAGCGCCAGCATAGCCGGTGAGCTGTCGACGCCGACGATGCTCCAGCCGGCCGCGACGAAGACGGCAGCCGCCGCACCGTCGCCACAGCCCCAGTCGATCAGGGTTCCAGGCTCGACGCCGCGCTCCGCGAGCATGTCCAGCGTCCAGCGTGCCATGAGCTCGCCCCACGCTGTTTGCCCGCTACGCACGTAAATCGGTGCGTAGGCCTGGTAAATCGGACGCATAAAAATACCTCCGTCCCGGCTCAGGGACGAAGGCATGCTCCGCGGTACCACCCCGAATTAGCACGGCTGCCCGCGCTCACTCGTTGCGCTGTAACGGGCGTGCCCGTCGCCGGCTACTCTGTTCGCCGGCGCTGCCCGTGAGCGAGTTCGGCGCTATGCGGCTTCGCACCTGCCAGCCGCTCTCTGCCCGTACGCACCTACTACTCTCACGCATTGCTTCTCAAATCAAGTATACCATGCGCGGCTTGAAGCGCAACAGCCGGGGAACTGATGTGTGGTGAGTGATGAACGATGCAGTCCTGCATTGATCATTCATCACCCATAACTCATCAGTTCAAAAATATGCAGCGCTCCAACCACCTTCGTTCGACACTCCGGCTCAGCCTGTTCGTAGCCTGCGCACTCTTGGCCGGAGTTAGCGCGGCCGGCTGGGCCGTGGCAAGCAGCTTTGCGCCGGCTTCGTTGCCGGCCGGCCAGACCGGCGCGGTGCGCGAGATAGCGGCCGCCACAAGCAGCGTTGCGTTACCAACGCTCGAGCTGACCGAGCCAACGGCACGGCCGACCAGTATCGTGCTGCGCTTTCTCCAGGTGAGCGAGCAGCCGAGCACGACTCCTACGCCGGCAGCAACATCAACGCCGAGCGCGACTCCTACGTCGACAGCGACATCAACGCCGAGCGTGACAGCGCAGCCGAGTCCATCGGCCGTGGCATCGGCCGCTCCGGTGCCGGTGGCTACATCGCTGCCGGTTGCAACGCCGACGTTGGGCCCACAACCATCTGTCCCGGCAAAGCCCATGCCGCAACCCACTCTTCCGGCTATGCCGTCCGCAACCCCTGTTCCGCTGCCCTCTCCCGCTGCAACTATGGCGCCAGGCCCGACGCTCGCGCCTACGCTTCAGCCGACGTCGATACCCACGGCGATACCGACAGCCGCGGGCCCTACGCCCCTGCCTATCCGGCCGGAGCCGACAGCCGAGCCGAGGCGTGAGCGGCTCCCGCGGCCAACAGAAACATCTCCGCTCGAGACGGAGCCCCGGCTGGAGCCGACGGCGGCATCCACGCCTGAGGGGGAGCCCGAGCCGACTATGCCGGAGCCGGAACCGGAGCCGACCATGCCGGAGCCAACGCCGGCTCAGCTCGATCCCACCGCGGAAGCGTCCTCGGCGCCCACGGCGGAATCGACAAGCGAACCTGCCCCCAAGCCGACGGTCGAGGCTACGCCGGAACCTCAGCCGAGTGCGGTGCCGACGTCGACATCCGAAGGGCCTACGGCCACGCCTGGCCGGCCGGAGCCGGCACCGACGGGCCCTTCAGCGCCTGCTGCGCCTTCGGCGCCGGCACCCGAGCCGACCGAGCTGCCATACGAAAATGAGCAGCCGGTCCACGAGCCAACACCGGTGCCGTGAACCAGGAACCTAGAACCAGGCAAACCAGCAATCCAAGAACCGAGAACAGAGAACATTTGGTTACTCTGTCCTCGGTTCTCTGTTCTCCTTTTCTCACTTCGCAAATCTCAATACTGAAGCGTATCCTTTCGACCATGTCCGACGCTTAATAGTTTAGACGCGGCTACGCAGCCGGGTCGATCTATATTGTGCCGCGTCTTGCGGCTGGGAGCAGTGGCATGCAGCAAATCCGCAACCGGTGGCGACAAGGGTCCCTGCTCCGGCGGCTAAGCGTTATCGCGTTTGTCTTGCTGTTGTGTGCCGGCTTTGCGTTCGGCTTTACACTTGCTGAACCATCGGTCGCCGGCAGCGCGATGGAAATGCCACTCACATGGAACGTGCCGGACCTTGCCACGCCGGAAGGGCCGGTTGACGGCTCGGTCGAAATCGGCCTGCCCGAGGTGAGCGAGCCGAACGCGGCACAGCGGCTGCTTCAGTTTTTTGGTTTCGATGACAGCACGCCGACCCCCATCGCGAGTCCAAGCGCCGGGCCGACCCAATCCGCGGAACCTGAGACGACACCGGTCGAGGGTAGCTCGCCGACGCCTGAGGTCGCGCAGAGCTCGTCTCAACCTGTTGCGCAACAGCCGACCTTTGTAGCTACGACGCGTCCTTCCGCTGTGCCGGGCAACCAGCCGCCCGGCGTTGTGCGTCCGGCGCCGACTGCTCGCCCTGCCGGGCCGGCGCAGCCGCCGGGCGAGCCGGAAGCGCCTACCGGGGAAACCCAACCGCCCGAACCGCCGAACGATGCTCCCACGGCGCCGCCCGCGGAGCCCGGCGAATTCGCCGGGCGAGCCGACTACGTCGCCGAGCCGCCCGACAGAGCCGTCCGCGGATCCCGCTCCGCCGGAGGATGATGCTCCAGTTGGCCGGCCGACAGCTGTCCCACCGCGACCATCGCAGGTACCACGCCCCACACAAGCACCCGCACCGGCCCAGCCAACGCAAGCGCCTGCACCAGCCCAGCCAACGCAAGCGCCTGCACCGCCTGACCAGGCGCCACCGCAGGATCCTGCTCCCAAGCCGACTAGCGCACCAGCGCCGCCACCGCCGACCGCCGTGCCTGTCCCGACTTCGGCGCCGAAGCCGACCGCCGTACCGCCGAAGCCAGTACCGCCGACGCCGCGTGCCGCCGACGCGCGTGCCGCCGACCGCGCGTGCCGCCGACCGCGGTGCCGCCGACCGCGGTGCCGCCGACCGCGGTGCCGCCGACGCCCGTGCCGCCGACCGCCGGAAGTGCCGCCGACGGCGGTGCCCAAGCCGCCGGAGCCCAGCCAAACCGACGGATGTGCCGCCGACGCCCGAGCCTAAGCCGACGGATGTGCCGCCGCCACCACCGACGGATGTGCCGCCGCCGCCACCGACGGATGTGCCGCCGACGGACGGTACCGCCGGCGCCCGAGCCCAAACCGCCGGAAGGGCCGCCGACGGAGGTGCCCAAGCCAACCAAGGAGCCCAAGCCAAAGCCGTAGGATGTTCCGCCGCTACCGACCGATGCGCCGCCGACACCCGAGCCTAAGCCGAGGGAGTGCGACGACAATGATGCGCCTCGCGCCAACGATGTCGCGATGCAGGACGACGACTGCGACGACTAGAGGCCAGCCGTCCAACGACGATACGTTCGAAGGTCATCAGCATGCTTGACCTTCGAACGTATCGTCGTTGGACGGCTGGCGCACCAGGCGATATAATCGGCGGGTAATAGGCGAGAGGCAATAGGCGAGAGGCAATAGGAAATTGGCCTATTGCCTCGTGCCTCGCACCTCGCGCCTTTTTATTATGACGAAGTTTCACAACGTTTTCAGCCAATGGGGCCTGGTCAGCGGAATCAGGCAGGCACGCAGTGACATGATCACTGTCGCTGCGCAGCGTTCGCCATTCGCGGCTGAAGCGCGCAAAGGCCAGCTGGTGTTGCTGGTCGAAGCCGAAGGGGATGTGTCGCGCGGGCGCCACGCATGCGAGCTGGTGGCGCGCACCATCCAGGACGCGTTCTACCGCGACGGCTCGATGAGCATCACCTCGTCGCTGCGCTCGGCTCTCAAATCGGCCAACGCCGCGCTGTATCAGCACAACTTCTCGGCGCCGCCGCACAAGCGTGCCATGGTCGGCGCCAGCTGTGCCGTGATCCACGGCAGCGACCTGTTTTTGACCCAGGCGCCCCCTGCGCAAGCCTTTCTGGCCCATGCCGGCAAGTTGCGCGCGCTGCCGGTTCCTTTATCGTGGACCAATGGGGCCGATACCTCGGCCAGCAAGCGGCTTGGCGCGCTGGGCACCAGCCTCGGCTCGGAGCCGGAATTCTTCCGCTCCGTGCTGCAGCCGGGCGACACGCTGGTTTTGTGCTCTTCCAACCTGGCGCGCTTGATCGGCAAAGCCGAGGCCGAGCAATTGATCGGCTACAGCGACGCCGATACGATTGCCGAAGAACTGTACCTGAAGTGCCGCTCCGCGAATCTGCCGGAGGCGCACGCGATCGCTGTGGAAGCTGTGCCCGGCCCTGCCCCGGCCGAAACAGACGCCGCGGCGTCGCGAGTCGGACCACCTGCGCGCGGCGGGCTGCGCGGCCTGTTTGGGCGCGCTGCCACGAACGATCAGCCCACTGATTCTTCTCCGGCGCTCGAAGGCGCTTCGGCCCTGCCTGGTCGGTCGGAGCAGCCGGTTGTGCTGATGCCGCAGCCACAGCAGGCACAGACCGATTCGCATACGGCCACGCTGGCGCCGGAGCCACCCAGCGTGTGGGACCGATTGCCGCTGTACGACGCGGTGTCGCTTCCGCCGAGCGCGTTTATCGGCGAGGACGACTATGGCGGCACGATCCGTCCGCCTGCAGCGCCGCGCCGCAGCCGGCAGGTGGACTTATCGGATAATATCGGAACGCCCGTGGATTTCGCGGCGCTGCCCAAGCGTGCTGAGCCGCCGCCGCCGGGGGTAATCGACCGCGTCACGCTCCCGCTGCGTAACGCTATGGCATCGCTCGACAATCGCCTGGCGAATTTGCCGCGCCGCACGGCTCGTCCCGCCGAACGCGGCCCGGCTTCCGGCCTCAAGTTGAAGGGCCTGACCTATCGTCGCACCCGCCCGTCGGTCCCGTGGCTCAATATCGTTCTGATCGTCGGCGTCGTCGCGGCCTTGATCGTGGTCGGTATGCAATGGAACCGGCGCCGGGACGACCAGGGCATAGCGCTCGCACTGGAAAAGGTCGAAGATGCCGTAGCTGCCGCGCGCACAGCGTCGAGCGAAGAGGAAGCTCAGCGGCAGCTCGCCAGCGCCGACGATGCCCTGAGCAACGATATCCGGGTGCTGATCGAGCAGGGGATGATCACAACAACCAAACCGCTGGTGTGGTCGCGCTATCTTGCGGTGCGCAACCGCTACGACAGCGCCCTGGCGGCGATCAATAAGGTCGGAATCGTCGACGATCTGGAAGAGGTGGCCGCGCTGCCTGCCAGTGACGGATTAGTGTCGCGACTGGTGCTGGGCACGGCAGCGCCGGAGTCCGATGCGGTACCGTTGTATTACGTTGATCGCGGCGCCGGGCTCTTGTATCAAGCCGGCCAAACCGAGCCGATCCTGCGCCCCGACCTGCAGATCGGCCCGTTTGCAACCGGTCCGGTGCGCGACGCGCTGTGGCGCGAGGGCGCCGTGATCGCCTTCGACCGCGGCGAACCGGTGTTTCCGATCTACCGTGTGTATTTGCGCAGCGGCGACGAATGGCTGACCAACCAGCTCAACAAAACCGAGCACATGCAGCCGGCCGATACCAGCCTGCCGATGGTCAGCTTCGCCGGGCACCTGTATATGTGGGATGCGACGCCAGGGCAGCTGCAGCTGTGGAAGTACGATAGCGGCGCGTACGCCAACCTGCCCAATCCGTGGATCACCAATACCGGCGGGCAAAACCTCGACCAGGTGGTCGACCTGCAGATCGACGGCAAAGTCTGGATGCTCAATCGCGATGCCAGCATTCTGGTCTTTGAGGGCGGCAACTTTATCGCACGTATCGAGGTGCCCAAGCTTACGACACCGATCACCAGCGCATCGCGCTTTGTCGTCACGCCTGATACCCTCGCCGAGGACGGCTCGATCGCGAAGCCGGGCTACATTTATTTGCTCGACACGCGCAACGAACGCGTATTGCAGCTTACCAAGACGGATGGTTCGCTGGTACAGCAGATCCAGGCGCGCTCGCGTGGTCAGCTCAACGTTCTGAGCGACATCGCCGTTGACGAGGCGCAGCGCACGATCTACTTCGCCAATGGCCCGCGTGTGCTCAAGGCGGCGCTGCCGGAGCCACCGCAGCTCGCCCCTGAGCCCGAGGTGACTGAAACGCCCTCGGAAACGATGAACGATGAATGATGAACGATGAATGCCGCCGGCAGGTCGGTGGTTTGGGGGTATCCCCCAACATTCTTCCCCTATTATGGAACGGACGCGCCGCCGGCGCGCCCGTACATTAGAACTACGTGCTAATCAAACCGCCAAGCCGAACCGACCTGCACGCCGCGTATGAAGCGCCGGGCTGTGGAGTGTGCCACCTGCTCGCGCGCAGCGAGCGTCGCTACGTCGACATGACGCTGTATGAGCATGTGACGGATGTGAAATGGCGCGCCGAAGTACGCGCTGCGCGTGGCTTTTGCGCGCTACACACGCGCGACGTGCTCAAAGTCAGCCGTGCGGCGCTTGGCGTATCGCTGGTGGCGGAAGACATCCTCAAGACGTTGAGTGAAGTATTGCCTGGAGCGGGTGCCGCTGGAGCGTTGGGGCGGCTGCGCTCGGCACTGGGCGGCGGTGCCGCGGGCGGCGAGCTGCGACCGCAGCGGCCGTGTCCGATCTGCACCTACCTGGATGAGCTGGGCGCTGTGTACGTCGCCGCGGTGCTGGACGACATGGCAAGCGATGCCGGGCGCGCGGCGTATGAGCGTTCGGCCGGCTTGTGCCTGCCGCACCTTACCGCCGCACAGGCGCGCGGGGGCGTCGGCTGGGCGACGATACAGGCGCAGCAGGCGCGAGTCTGGCAACAGCTGGAGCATGAGCTGGCCGAGTATGCTCGCAAGAACGATTACCGTTACAGCGCTGAAGATATAAGCGAGCGCGAGCGGGATGCCTGGCGTAGGGCTCTGCTGCTGCTCAGCGGCGGCACGGAGTAGCGCCGGAATAGAACGCAAAAACGCAAAGACGCACCTGTCCGGGTGTTCTACCCGATGCCGAGCAAATAAAACATCAACGCGCTGAGCGCGACGCCGATCACCGCGCCTACCAGCTGGTCTACAACGCGCGCATGCCACGAATTGGCATGCTCCAGCTTGCGGGTCAGTACGGCGTTGGCGACGATCAGGCGCTCGAGTTTCAGCAGTATCTGTTCGAGGTCGACCGGCAACGGCCCCTTCGCAGCCAGCCGGCCCGATGGCGTCGTGGAGGCAAGCATCGCACTGCGCAATGCACGGCGCGCCAGATCGGCGGCCTGCTCCGGATCCGCCGCGCGCACGCCCTTGCGACCGCGCACCCACAGCTGGCCGTCAACTGCATACGGAGGATCGGCGCCGCGTGGAACGTCGAGCAAAATCAGATTGCGGCCGTCGATCTTCGCGGGCCGTGGCTCCAGCAGCAAATGAGGTGTCACGCGCTGCGCGCCGGCGGCGATGCGACGCAGCGCCCCCCTGGTATCGCCGACGCCGGCCGGACGTCCGTGGCCGTCGGCGCCGAATAGAATAGTGCCGCCGTCGCCGTTGGCAAGCCCCGCGATCATTCGGGCGATATCATTTGTAGCGCCCACATCCGCTTCAAACAGCGTATGGCCGCCGGGTCCGAGGCGCAGCAGATCGGCGATGCGGGCCGTGTACATAGCTGGCAACTCCTCGCTCGTCACGAGTGTACCACACTATGTAATAGGGGTTAGGATTTGGGTCCTATCCCCTATCCCCTATCCCCTCGCCTACACCTTTTCTGCCGCGTTTGCACTCTCCAACGGCAGCGCCTCACGCCTGGTAAAGCGCAGTTGCCCGTCGTCCACGGCCACCTCGACCGTGTCGCCGGCAACAAACTCGTTCTTGAGCAGTGACTTGCTCAATGGTGTTTCCACCATCCGCTGCACGGTGCGGCGCAGCGGCCGCGCCCCGAAGATCGGATTGTAGCCTTCGCGTACCAGCAGCTCCTTTGCCTCGGAGCTCAGCACCAACGTCACCTGCTGCTCCGCCAGCCGCTCGGCGACCTCGGCCACTTGCAGCTCGACGATGCGCATCAGATCCGCCATCGTCAGCGGCTGGAACAGGATGATGTCGTCGATGCGGTTCAGGAACTCGGGCCGGAACGTGCGCCTCAGCGCGTCGTCGATTTTCTTGCGCGCCTCGCCGAGGTCGATGCCTCCGTCGTCGTGGCCAAAGCCGAGCCGTCCCGCGCGCAGCTCTTCGGTACCCACGTTCGACGTCATGATGATAATCGTGTTGCGGAAGTCGACCGTATGGCCCTGGCCGTCGGTCAGCCGCCCGTCGTCGAGCACCTGCAGCAGCGAGTTGAAGACCTCGGGATGTGCCTTTTCGATCTCGTCGAACAGCACCACCTGGTACGGCCGTCGTCGCACTGCCTCAGTCAGCTGCCCACCCTCGTCGTAGCCGACATAGCCTGGAGGTGCGCCGAACAGCCGCGAGGTGGTGTGCCGCTCGCCGTACTCGCTCATATCGATGCGCGTCATAGCATCGTCGCTGTCGAACATGAACTCGGCCAGAGCGCGGGCCAGCTCGGTTTTACCCACGCCGGTCGGGCCAAGGAAAATAAACGAGCCGATCGGCCGCTTGGGATCTTTGAGCCCGGCACGCGCGCGGCGGATCGCGTCGCTGAGCGCGACGATCGCCTCGTGCTGCCCGATTACACGTTGGTGCAGCCGCTCCTCCATCTCGATCAGCTTTTCGCGCTCGGTCTGCAGCATCCGGTTGACCGGAATGCCGGTCCACTGGCTGACGATCGCCGCGACATCCTCGTCGTCAACTACTTCGTCCAGGTCGCTTTGCTCCATCCAGGTGCCGCGCTGCTGCTCGAACTGCTCGTTCAAGCGCGCCAACTCGGCCTTGAGCATGGCAGCCTTTTCGTAGTCGCGGCGCTCGACGGCGTCGTCTTCCTGGGCTTTCAGCTCGTTAAGGTGGCCCTGCATTTGCTTGAGCTGCTCCGGCATCGAGTAAATATCAATGCGCAGCTTGGCGGCCGCCTCGTCCATCAGATCGATCGCCTTGTCGGGCAGGAAGCGGTCGCTGATATAGCGCTGCGACAGCTGTGCCGCCGAGACCACCGCGTCGTCCGAGATCGCCAGCTTGTGGTGCTCTTCGTAGCGCTTGCGCAGGCCGAACAGCATCTCGATCGCCGTATCGACGTCCGGCTCTTCGACGAACACCGGGCTAAAGCGCCGCTCGAGCGCGGCGTCCTTTTCGATCTGCTTGCGATACTCGTCGATCGTGGTGGCGCCGATCACCTGCATATCCCCGCGCGCCAGGGCCGGCTTGAGCATATTGGAAGCGTCGATCGATCCGGCCGCGGCGCCCGCGCCGACGACAGTATGCAGCTCGTCGATAAACAGGATCACCTTGCCCTGCGCGCCTTTGGCCTCTTCCATCACCGCCTTGAGCCGCTCTTCGAACTCGCCGCGGAACTTGGAGCCCGCCACCATGCCGGCCAGATCGAGCGCCAGAACGCGCTTGTCGGCCAGCGTCGGCGGCACATCGCCAATCACTATCTTCTGGGCCAGGCCCTCGACCACCGCCGTCTTGCCCACGCCGGTCTCGCCGACCAGCACCGGGTTGTTCTTTGAGCGCCGCGACAGAATGCGCATGATGCGGCTGATCTCTGCCTCGCGGCCGATTACCGGGTCGAGATTGCCGGTCTTGGCCAGCTCGGTCAGGTCGGTGCTGTACTTTTCCAGCACCTCATAGCGATTTTCGGCGGCGGGGTCGTCGGAGCGCTGCGCGCCGCGGATCTCCATCAGCACCTGGTACACGCGCTCCAGCGTTACGCCGAAGGTGGTCAAGATCCGTGCAGAATTACCTTCGCGCTCGGACGCGATCGCGATCAACAGGTGCTCGGTGCCGACAAACTTATCCTGCATCCGCTCGGCCTCGCGCTCGGCGGTTTTGAGCACGCGGGTGGTGCGCGGCGTAAGATACGCCTGCGCCGTGTTGTAGCCGAACTGGTTGCCGTAGGCCTTGGGAGCACGCTCCAGCTCGCGCTCAACCTGCCGCGCGACCTCCTGGACCGCCACGCTAAGCTTTTCAAGCGCACGCTGCGTCAGGCCCTTGCTTTGCCGCAGCATCGCCAGAAAGATATGCTCCACATCCATCTGGGTATGGTGCATCTCGCGCATTATCTCCTGCGCCTCGGTAAGGGCTTCTTGTGCTTTTTCTGTGTAATCGTCAAGCCGCATTTCTATTTCCTTGTCGGTTGCTATTGCTTAGTCTAGGTGATGAGTGATGAGTGATGAGTGATGAATGCCTGACAATTCATCACTCATCACTCCTTCGAAGCCGCTCCATTTCACGGCGCATAGCGTCCATCTGCTCGCGCATATGCAAGATCACCTCGGCTCCGGCCAGATTCACGCCAAGGTCTTCCACCAGGCGTTTGATCGAGCGCAGCCGATCGACGTCGGCATCCGAAAACAGCCGGATATTGCCGTCGCTGCGCCGGGGCTGGATCAAGCCCTTGCGCTCGTACATCCGTAGGCTCTGCTCATGCAGGCCCACCATTCGGGCGACAATCCTGATCGTGTATTTCGGCGTGTGTTCGTCCATTGATAGTACTGGACATAAATTATACGCTGGCAAGGGCACCTGCGATGCGGGCGCGTCGAAACTCCAGGGTGACGTCCAAGCCCTAACTCCCCTGTCCCCTGACCGCCGCCAATTCCTGCACCAATTCTCGCTCACGGTCCGACAATTCGGTCGGCAGCTGCGCCTCCGCGGCGATGAACAGGTCGCCGCGCTCGCTCTGCCCCGGCCGCGGCATGCCCTGGCCCCGAATACGGAAAACCTTGCCGTTCTGGGTGCCGGCCGGGATCTGCAGCGACAACGTCTTGCCGTTCAGCAGCGGGATGCGCGCTGTGCCGCCGAGCATCATGGTGTACATATCGATCGGTGCGCGGAAGCGCAGATCCTGCCCTTCGCGCTCGTAGCGCGGATTGCGCAACACATTGATGACCATGTACAGGTCGCCGTTGGGCCCGCCGTTGATGCCGAAGCCGCCCTCGCCCGCCACGCGCACCTTGCCGCCGGTGTCTATTCCCGCCGGGATCCTGACCGTCAGCGTTCGCGCTTGCTGGCCGCTGACGCCGGTGCCGCTACAGGTCGGGCATACGTTGTTGTTGCTGACGCCGGTGCCGTGGCAGGTCGGACACGGCTGCGGAACTTCCAGCCGCAGCTGCCGCTGGGTGCCGGTGTACGATTCTTCAAGCGTAATATCGACGGCCTGCTCGTAATCCTGGCCTTTTTGCGCCCTTGCACCGCCGCCGAAGCCGCTGGTGCTGCGGCCGCCCATGGTGCCGAACAGCGTTTCAAAAAAGTCCGAGAACCCGCCCCCGCCAAAGTCCTGGCCGAAGTCAACCCGCACTCCCCCCGGCTGGCTGGCGTAGCGCGACCAGTCGAAGCCGCTCTGGGCGCTGCCGGCCTGCTGGTAGCGGTTCCAATCCGCCCCGAACTGGTCGTACTTCTTGCGCTTTTCGGCGTCCGACAGAACTTCGTAGGCTTCGTTGATCTCTTTGAACTTGCTCTCGGCCTCGGCATCGCCGGGGTTGATATCGGGATGGTACTTGCGTGCGAGCTTGCGAAACGCTTTTTTCAGGTCGTCCGCGCTGGCGTCGCGGCCTACGCCGAGTGTTTTGTAGTAGTCTTTGTATTCCACGGTCGCGGTTCCTCACAGCCCGGCGTAGTTGCCGTCGGCATCAATTTTAAGACTTGATAGCAACGTTGTCAACCTTGTTGCTGTGCCTTGGCGCAACTCTAACGCGGTGTTAACCTTTGGACGCAAAGGCGCAAAGACGCAAAGAACCAATGGAATCGAATGCGATTGCTCATAACCTCTACTCAAAGCAAGAAGGTCTTCGATGTGCATGCATCGAAGACCTTCTTTATTTCCTTTGCGCCTTTGCGTCAAAAACCTATGTCGCCGCGGCGGGCTGTATGACGGGTACGGGCGCGGGGCCGAACTTTATCTCCAGCGTGCCGTCCCTGCGAAACACCGCGCCCGTGGCTTCACGGTTGGACAACATCAGCGGCAGGATCAGCTCGCGGCGGAAGTTACCGATCTCGACGAACAACTGGTCGCCGCGCTTTCTCATCTGCACTTTATCCAGCTCGACGTGCGGCAGCGGCAGCGTAAGGATATACCCATCGCCGTCCTTTTCCAGCTGCTGTGTCGCGCCGCGGTAGAACACGCGCGTCGGGTCGTCATCGCCGAACAGCGCCAGCCCGAGCCGGCTCAAATCCTCGAGGCCGGCCAGGTCGCGCGGCTCGTATGGCGCTTCCCAGATCGGCAGCGGCTTGAAGGTGTTGTACGCCTCCTCGCGATAGCCGCGCTGCACCGCCGCCAGCTGCCCCATGAAGCTGTCGCCCGCGACCTCGTCGGGCAGCACCCGGTTGAGCACGACGCCGTCCACCGGGTAGCCGTACAACGCAAGGTAGGTCGCCGCGCGCTGTGCTTCTTTGAGCACCATGCGCTCGGGCGTCAGCACGACACGATACGACGAGATATCCGGATCGGTCAGCGTCGTGCGCAGCTCCTCGACTTCCCTGGTCAGCTTATCCAGCCCGTCCATCACATCGGTGGACGGCGAAAAGGTGCGTATGAACGGCCGCATCAATTTCATGGAGGTGCTGTTGACGAGCCGTTCGGCGTACAGTTTGAACGTTTCCGGCATCGTCAGCAAGCGTACCGTCTCGCCGGTCGGCGCGGCGTCGACGATCACGACGTCGAAATTGCCCTCGCGCGCTTCGCGCCGGATCTGCAGCAGGCTGACGACCTCTTCCATGCCGGGGATCACGGCCAGCTCTTCGGCCATTACCTCGCCCGCGCCGCGGCCCTGCATCACTTTCTGTACATATTTTTGCATGCGTTCCCAGTAACGCCGCACTTCTTCAAGAACGTTGATCTCCTGGCCCCACAGATTGGGAGCGACCGGGGTGGGCTGTGCTCCGAGCGGCATATTCAGCGCGTCGGCCAGCGAGTGCGCAACATCGGTCGATACCACCAGCGTTCGCTTTCCAAGCTCCGCCGCTCGTACCGCCGTCGCGGCGGCGGTGGTCGTTTTGCCGACGCCGCCTTTGCCTAAATAGAGGATCAGACGCATTTGAATATCCTTCGATGTCTATGAAATGTCGGCCCTCAGGGTTGCCAACCAAGGGTCCACCCCGTCACCGTGTCACCTTATTTGTACGTCCATTTTCGCACACATGTTGCGCCAGATCTGCAACCCCTGCGCCGCATTAGCGTAGAATACTATACAAGGTTCGGGAGGCCGCCAGGAAAGCTCGATGAGCCCAACGTACCTCGAGATAACGATCGCCGTTGTAGCCGCTGTGCTGGTGTTTTTATTCGCCTTGCGCGCGGTGCCGATTGTAATAGAAGAGTTGAAGCGGTACTTCGACCGAACGCTGGACGGCGATGAGGTCGACGAAAGGAATTCACACGACCATGAGCGCGAAGGTTAAAGAGTTACGGTCGGGGCCCGCCCGCCGCGGCGTCCGTCTGGTGACCTTAGGAATCGCCGCACTGGCCGCGATCATCGCACTGGGCCTGGTATCGGCGTCGTGGCGCACGATCGATCCCGGCTATGTCGGCATCGTCTTCGACAAGGTGTCGCGGCAGGTGTCGGCGAACTCGCTCGATCCGGGCTGGCAGTTTATCAACCCGTTTACGCAGTCGATCCAGCAGTATCCCGTCACGATCCAGACCTATGCCATGGTGCAAGCTCAAACCGAAGGCAGCCAGGCCGACGACGATTCGATCAAGGTCCAGAGCAGCGAGGGCCAGCAGGTCAACCTGGACACGGTGATCCAGTACCAGGTGATCAAGGCCGAGGCGGCGGATCTATTCCAGGACTGGGGCGGCGCGCCGATCGAGACTGTAGAGGACAGCGTGGTGCGCCAGTACACGCGCTCGCAGGTGCCGCTGGTGGCCTCGCTGTACGGCTGGGAAGACATCAGCGCGACGGAACGCGAAAAGATCAGCAACGAGATCGCCGCGCGGCTGGAGAGCGAGTTCGCGCGGCGCCATCTGCAGCTGGTCTCGTTCGGTATCCGCGAAGTCCACCTGCCGGAGCAGCTGCAGGCGGCGCTGGACCAGAAGATCCAGGCGCAGCAGGAGGCCGAGCGCCAGGAGTACCAGCTGCAGCAGGCCAAGGTCAAGGCCGAGCAGGATAAAGTCGCGGCCGAAGGCCAGGCGAATGCCGTGCGCGCGCAGGCCGAGGGCCAGGCCGACGCCACCCGTATTCAGGCCGAGGCGCAGGCCGAGGCCAACCGCCTGCTGGCCGAAAGCCTGACGTCCGACGTGATCCGCTACCAGCAGATGCAGCGCTGGGACGGCAAGCTGCCGGTGTTCAACGGCGGCGGCGCTACCCCGCTGATCGACGCCACGGACATTCTCAGCGGCACACTGCCCGTCCAGGCGCCGGCCGCGACACCGTAATTGGGAGACCGGCAGCGATCGTAGGGACACGCCGGAGGCACCGGCCCAGCTGATTGTTGGAGCGATCCGTGGTGGCCGGTGGCGCGTCCGTGACCCACACAACCGATCGCCCCATGTCTGGCATTGTGCCGGAGGCGTGCTGTGTGCCGTGGCGTGTCCGTGACCGGTGTGCCTGATCGTCATGTTGTGGCGACGCACGCGCCTTCCTTACGTGGACGCGCCACCGGCGCGACGAGGGCACGATTTGTTGAATCGGTCGTGGACGCGCCACCGGCGCGTCCCTACGTATCGTATCCCCTTTGACATCTGCGTCCCCGGCGTCGTGCATAATATAGGCAGCATGGTAACAAGCAGCCTAATGGAAAATGCATGACGCCACTTCTCCTCGCCTTCGGCCTGACCGCTATCGTCCTGCTGGTTTCTGCTTTAGCGTCGGGGCTGATCGAGCGAGCGCCGCTTTCGTTCCCGATGATCTTTCTTGGCCTGGGTATTCTGCTCGGGCAGCTCGGCGTGCTCGAGATGGACGCGCACAGCCCGACGCTCGAGGCGGTGGCGATCCTCAGCCTGTCGCTGGTGCTGTTTCTGGACGCCGTAAACCTGGACATGGACGAGCTACGGCGTAACTGGCGCGTGCCGTTCTTATCGCTCGGACCCGGCACCCTGTTGACGATCGCGATCGTGACGCTCGCGTCGCGGCTGCTGCTCGGCGTCAGCTGGCCGGTGGCGCTGCTGCTGGGCGCGATCCTGGCATCGACCGACCCGGTGGTGCTGCGCGATGTGATTCGCGACCATCGCATCCCAAGCGCCATACGTCGCGCGTTGGGCATCGAAGCCGGCATGAATGATATCGTGGTGCTGCCGATCGTGCTGGTACTGATCGCGATAACGCGCGGCACGATCGGCGGAGCGGGCGGCTGGCTCGCGTTTGGAGCGCAGCTGCTGCTGCTCAGCCCGGCCGTCGGCATCCTGGTCGGCGGCGGCGGGTCGTACCTGATGGGCCGCGCCGACGCGCGCTGGCAGATCCGGCGTGAATACCAGGCGCTGTATGGCATCGGTCTGGTGCTGGCTTCGTATTTTGCAGGTCAGATCGTCGGCGGCGACGGCTTTCTGACCGCGTTTTTCGCCGGCCTGGCCGTGACATTGTTCAATTATCAACTGTGCGATTGCTTTCTTGAGTACGGCGAAACTACCGGCGAGATGGCGATGCTGCTGGCGTTTGTGCTGTTCGGAGTCGTACTATCGGACCTGCTGCCGACGATTTCGCTGCTGCCGGCGGTGGCACTGGCGCTGGTTGTGATCGTCGTCGCGCGCCCGCTGGCCTTCGCTGTGGTATTGCGGAAAGCGCGGCTAAGCAACTTTGCGCGCGTATTTATCGGCTGGTTCGGGCCGCGCGGCCTGGCGTCGCTGCTGCTTGCGTTGTTGGTGGTGCAGGCCGAGCTTCCCGGCGCGGAGCAGTTGTTGGCGGTGGTGGGCGTGGTGGTAATTATTTCGGTGGTGGTGCACGGCGCCAGCGCAGCTCCGCTCTCGACCCTTTATGCGCGGCGTGTAGCTCAGAAAACGTATGAAGAAGAGCGTGCCGGCACGGCCGCGGCGCTGTTCGAAGCGGTACCCGACGAGGTCGAGCAAATCACACCGGAGCGCCTGGCGCAGCTGCTCGACGGCCCTGACCCGCCGATCGTGATCGACGTGCGCACACGCTCGCAGTACGAGCGCGACGATATGCGCATCCCGGGCAGCGTCCGTGTCTTGCCCGACGATGTCGCGGAGTGGGCGCGCGAGCAGGACCGCAAGCGGATGGTGGTGGCCTACTGCACTTGACCGGACGAGGCGACCAGCGCCCGTGCGGCGCGTCAATTGCAAAAACTCGGTTTCCGGGCCGCGCCGCTCGAAGGCGGTTTCAACGCCTGGCGTGCTCGTTTCCCCGTCGAGCCGCGCGACGCATTAGTTCATGTAACCGAAACGATCCACGAATAAACGCGAATGCACGCGAATGGAGTTCAATATTCGCGTGCATTCGCGGATTTGTCTGTGCCTATAGCGTTTCTCACAATGGTTGAGCCGACCGAATTCACCACACAGGCACACAGGACACGAAGAACCTATGGATTCTTCGTCTCCTGTGTGCCTGTGTGGTGCAACTTTTCCGGCCCGTGCCCTATTTTCGGATTCTTTTGACTGCGCGAATGATAACAGCGTGCAGCGCAAAGCTTTCGATCTCGCCGTCTTGAGCCGTGACTGCGAACGCCTCGCGCTGCTCCGGCGACGCGCCGAGCAAACGACGGCGCAGCTCGGCACGGACATGCTCGGAGACCCGAGCACGTACGCACCAGTCGTCGAAGGGGATCGTCTTGAGAAACAGCTCGGACTGCTCGACGGCGAGGCCGGTGGCGTTCAAGACATCGCGCCACTCGGAAACCGTGTAATCGCGAACATGGGTCGGATCGCGCAGCTTCTCGACCTGATTGATGAATGAATCGAGCGCCTGATCCTCCGGCGCGACGGTATCGGACAGCAGCAGGCGCCCGCCCGGTCGCAGCACACGCGCCGTTTCCAGCGCGAAGGCGCCGATATCGGCGAAATGGTGCGCCGCGACCCGGCAGGTGACCATGTCGAACGACGCATCTGTGAACGGAAGGTCCTCAGCGTCGGCGAGCTCGAAGCTGACGTTGCCGACACCCTGGCTCTCGACGAAGCGCCGCGCGGCGGCGAGCATGTCGGGCGTCAAATCGGAGGCGACAACCTCGGCGACGTGCGGAGCGAAAGCAAGTGCGGTATGCCCGCCGCCGGTAGCGATATCCAGCACCCGCTCGTCGCCACGCAGCCCGGCAAGCTCCACTATGCGCGCCAGATCCGCGCCTTTAGCGTGTACTGTGCTTTGAACATACGCTTCGGCGCTGGCGCCGAACTGCGCCTGGACGGCGGATTTGAGTTCATCGGACATATTCTACTCCACGGATTCGGGTCGAAGGTCCCAGGTCGAAGGTCACCGGACACAAACCATTTCGAGCGTACACGACCTGACGAGTTACGATCAGCCGTGTTAGCTAAGGACTTTCGACCTTCGACCTGGGACCTTCGACCTATACTCCGAGCGCGCAAAACCGGTCGAGCCCCTGCGCGCGCAACACCAGCGCCAGCAGCACAGCGCTCTCGGTCGAGATGCCTTCGTTCCATTGAATGCTGAGCACCACCGCGCGTGTCAGATCGGTCAGCTCTTCTTCCAGTGACCCGTATGTGGTGCGCGCCCGCGGCCCGTTACATAGCTCGCCGTGCAGCTCACGCCGGTAGCGCCGCAGCAACAGGCCCGTAGTTGTCTGCTCGTCCGCGACAGCAGGCAGATTGTCGAGCACAGCATCACTACGCTCAACCAGGTCGTCCTCGTCGAGCGTAGCGAGGTTGTCGTCGATCGCGCGGCGGACAGCATCGGCGATATCTTGCCAGATCTGCGGACGGCTCATGCGGACTCCTCCAAAGCGCCGTGAGCCTTAACGGCCCATGCGCCTATGGTACACGAGCGGAATCCCAATTTGCAATGAGCAATGAACTATTCTTGCTCATTGCTCATTGGTGTACAACACCCGGCCACAGCGTGGGCAACGCACCAGTGGATCAGGGGAGTTGAGCAAGTCAAAGACCGCTGCCGGCAAGCGGGCGCGGCACATAGCGCACTGCCGGTTGCGGATCGCCGCCAGGGCGGTACCGCGATGGCGGCGCTGCAAGTCGTCATACAAGGCGATCGCGCCTGCGGGCAGGCGTGCTGCAAGGGCCTGACGCTCAGTCTGCAGCACTTCCAGCCGGCGGCCGAGCGTATCCAGCTCGGATTGCAGCACCGGCTCGCGGGCTGCCCATGCGGCAGCGGCGGCGGTGGCGTCCTTCTCGGCTTGCTCGAGCTGAGCTTCCCGCTGCTCGATCTGTTCGAGCTGCGCCAGCACCTGCTCTTCGAGCTGGAAGCGACGCTCGCGCAGCAACACCAGTTCGCGGGCGATGAGCGGGTCGGAAGGGCCATCGCGCTCGAGATCTATCAGCGAGCTCAGCCGGTGCTCGAGCTCGTCCAGTTCCCATTGGAGGTCGCTACTATTGGCCCGCTCGAGCCGCAGCGTGCTGGCCATGTTACGGGCCGATTCGCGTAGTCCACGCACCGCATCCCGCGCAGCGAATTGCTCCAGCAGCGCGTCGCGCTCGCGCGCCAGATCGGCGAGCTGCTGCTCAAGTGCTTGTAGCTGCGTAAATAATTGTACGCGCATAGGCGACCTATGGAAGAAGCATACCACGCACAAATCGCCGATTCAACCACTTGACCAAGAACATTTGTTCGAGTATAATGGTGAACAGTTGATCCCCAACTCGCGGTGCCGCAATAAAGGATGCATGCGATGGATTTTTATCTGGTCTGGTTCGACGACGACCGCAAAAAGGCCGCTTCGATCAAGATCGAAGAAGCAATCGAGGCCTATAAGCGGCGTACGGGCCGCCATCCGAATGTCGTGCTGATCAACGAGCGCGATCGCGGCGAATCGCCGGCGGGTATCCGGTTGCGAACGCCACCGTACGTTCAGCCATCGAACTTTTATGTGGGGGTCGAAGAGGTAGCGTAGATGCCGCGAGGTGCGCGAGGTGCGCCGCCGGTGCCCGCGAATGAATTCGCGGTTGGCATGATAAAACCTGCTGAAGCAGGTTGAGCACGACGATCCGTGCTTAACCTGCTTCAGCAGGTTTTATCATGCCAACGTCGATTTCAATCGACGTTCGATGCTTCGAGCGCCTGTGCGGCGGCTACCACCAACGGCTTGGCGAGCACACAGCCGCCGCACGGATCGTCGTGGCGTTGGCCGCGCAGCAACCGTTCTACCAGATGGCCGCCCAGGATATGCTGCTCGATGATCTCGTCGACATCGCGCGGCTCGACGCCGCCGTACCAGACGCCCTCGGGATAGACGAGCACATTCGGGCCAAGCTTGCAGCCGCCGACGTGCCCGATCTCAGAAACCATCACCTGGCGACCCAATTTGCGCGCCTTGATCGCCTGCTCAAACGCTTTGCGCACCGCGGGACCGCCGCGTTTGCACTGTTTGCTCTTACCGTCGGTGCAGATCAAAACATGCTGCTCATAGCGCCGTACCGTGTTCTTGAGCTTGCGGCGCACGTCCGCAGCGGGTACTTGCGCCTGCACGGTGACGAGCGCCTTTTGCTTCTTCCCCATCGAAAACGTTTTACATCCTGCTGCGCATGATAATGACTATCAATCGCAACCAACAATTGCCTTTTTCTTCGCTGCATCTTGTCTATTCGAGCTCGCGCAGCGTGGGGGATTATAATTAGCGCATTTGGAATTGTCAAGCGATCGCGAGCAAGAACGATCCGCGAACGAACGCGAAGGCACGCGAAGGTTAAGTACATTACTTACCATACTTACCATCGCGTGCCTTGCGTCCGCACCCGCTAGTACCGTCAGGCGGAAATACGCCCATGGTTATTCACGGGCTTTAGCCCGTTGTACAGCGATGCGCGGTAGCGCCACACGTACGCTTTAGCGTACTAGCGCAGGTACCCGGTCCTCGCGGATTTTATTCGGTTGATTCCGTGCTGCCGGCCGTCAGGCTGCCGGCGTCACGGGCAAGATGGCTTTCGACCAGCAGCAAGCCTGATTCGCCCGCGCGGCGCACCATGCCGAGCAGCGTTTCCGTGCTGGAAACTTCCTCGAGCTGCTCGCTGACGAACCATTCGAGGATGTTGCGTGCGATATGGTTGTTCTCTTTGATCGCCAGGTCCATCAGGCCGTCGATCTGATCGGTAACCGTGTTTTCCCATTCCAGCGCCAGCCCGACCGCCTCTTCGGCCGAGGCGAATTCGGCGCGTGGGGCCGGAATCGAAGGGATACGCACCTGGCCACCGGCGTCGAGCACAAACCTCACCAGGCGCATGGCATGGTCGCGCTCCTCGTTGGATTGCTGGAAGAAGTGCCGCGCGAGTACCGGCAGATCGTCGTTTTCGAAGTATGATGCGATCTCGACATATTGGAGCGACGCCCCAAATTCATTGCCGATCTGGCCGTTGAACGCCTCATTCAGCTCTTCGCTGATCAGCATGGCCGGCTCCTTACGAAGGGGAAACATTTACGGGTATCATAACCGTAGGTTCAAGTTTCGGGTTTGAAGGTTTTCGGCTCGTAGGCTATTCATGGCTGGTTTGTTGGTTTGCTGGTTTGCTGGGTTGCCTCTATGTATGTTCTAGGTACCGCCGGCCACGTCGACCACGGCAAATCGACGCTGGTGTTTGCGCTTACCGGCATCGATCCGGATCGCCTTGCCGAAGAGCAGCGCCGCGAGATGACGATCGATCTGGGCTTTGCACACCTGCGGCTGCCCAGTGGGCGGCAGGTGAGCATCGTTGATGTGCCCGGTCACGAGCGCTTCATCAAAAATATGCTGGCCGGCGTCGGCGGGATCGACGCTGCCCTCCTTGTTGTCGCCGCCGACGAAGGCAGCATGCCCCAGACCGAGGAGCATCTGCATATTCTCGATTTGCTTGAGCTGCGCCACGGGCTGCTTGTGCTTACCAAGACCGACCTGGTGGACGCCGACTGGCTGGCGCTGGTACGTGAGGACCTTCGCGGACGCCTCGCCGGTACGGTGCTCGAGGATGCCGAGATGGTCGAGGTATCGGCGCGTACCGGCGCCGGCCTCGAAGCGCTGCGCTCCGCGATCGATCGGCTGCTCGACCAGACTCCGTCGCGGATCGAGGCAACTGGTGTGCCGCGGCTGTCGATCGACCGGGCATTCGTAGTCGGCGGCTTCGGCACGGTGGTCACCGGTACGCTCGCGGATGGGCCGCTCGAGCCGGGTATGGAGCTCGAGATTTTGCCGCGAGGCCTGCGCGCGCGGGTACGCGGGCTGCAAACACACGGCCGGAAACAAGACGTCGCGCTGCCCGGAACGCGTGTTGCCGTCAATCTCGGCGGTGTCGGCGCCGGCGAGCTGCGCCGCGGCGATGTGCTGGCACTTCCCGGCCACCTGCGCCCGACGACGCTGATCGATCTCAAGCTGCGCATCGTGGCCGGCGCGCCGCGCCCGCTGCGCCAGAACGACCTGCTCGACCTGTTTGCCGGCGCTGCCGAGGTGGCATGTCACGTTACGCTGCTGGACGCCGAGCAGCTGCGACCGGGCGACGAAGGCTGGGTGCAGCTGCGCCTGGAGCAGCCGCTGGCCGTCGCGCGCGGCGATCGCTGCATCCTCAGAATCCCGACGCCGTCGCTTACTGTCGGCGGCGGGCGGGTGCTCGATCCGCATCCACCACGACACCGGCGCTTTCGTCGCGACGTTATCGCCACGTTGGAAACCCAGAGCCGCGGCACTCCCGCGGAGCGCCTGCTGCAAGCGCTCGGCGATGAGCCGGCAGAGTGGGACGCTGCCGCGCGTGCCGCCGCGTTGGACGATGCAAGCGCACGCGTAGCGCTGGACGAGCTGGCAGCCCAGCATAGCATCTTACAGCTTGACGAGCACTGGATCGTATCGCAGGCGGCCTGGGAGCGCCTGCGCGCAACGATCGCGGCTTCGTTGTCGTCGTATCACCGGCGCTATCCGCTACGCCGGGGTATGAGCCGCGAAGAGCTGCGCTCGCGCCTGGGAATGCGTCCCGGCCGGGCCTGGGATGTGTTGCTGCGCCGGGCACAGCAAGCCCGCGCCGTCGAAACCGGAGCAGGCACGGTGTGCGAGGCCGGCTGGCAGCCGCGGCTCGCGCCGGCGCAGCAGCGGGCCGTCGATCAGTTGCTGCAGTCGTTTGAGCGCGATCCCTGGACGCCGCCGGCTCGCGCCGAGTGGGAGCCGTTGGGTCCCGAGCTGATCGGCTTCCTGATCGACAGTGGGAGCCTGATACGTGTCAGCACAGATGTATTGTTCGAGGCGGCGGCGTATGCGAAACTGGTAGAATGGACGGTAGAAACGCTTGAGCGCGACGGCCTGGTGACGGTAGCAGCGCTTCGCGATCACTTTGCTACCAGCCGCAAGTACGCCCTGGCATTTCTCGAGCACCTCGACGAGCGCAAGCTGACGCGCCGCCAGGGAGATGTACGGGTGCGGTATTGACGCAGGGAATGGGATGACAAGGTTTGGTGCTGCCGGCAGGCCGGGGTCTGGGGTGTCCCCCAGGATTATTTCTTACCGAACCGTATGGTTGCAGAACGCGAAACTACAACACATGGCAGAGACAACTGCCAAGGAGACATATATGCCGCGACCTGTCTACGATACCAAGCGCCTGGGCACGATTCTGTTGATGGGCGCCATCGCAGGCCTTGGCGCAAGCTACGTCGCCAGCCGCAGGCGGCCCGAGCACTGGACCGATTCGCGGCTGATCGATTGGGATCTGGTGCGTCGAACGTCGCTCAACGTGTCGCAGAACGATCAGGCGCCGGTGCGCAACCGGGCGGTGGCGCGCGAGCGCTACAGCGATATGGTGCGCCGCTCCGAGCCGCTGATCGCCGACTATCTGGGCGTCGATCTGCCCGAGCCGATCCAGCGCATCGTGGTGATGGACCGCAAACAATGGCTCGACACCAACATCGACAATTTCGCCAAGTTGTTTGAGTTCGTGGAAGACCTGTACCAGCGCAGCGCCAGCCAGGTAACCGTCGGCGCGACGCTGGCGGCCGGCATCAATCGCCGCGTAATGAGCGTACAAACCGGTGTGCTGCTGGGCGTGCTCGCGCGCAAGGTGCTCGGCCAGTACGACCTGTCGCTGCTGGCGCCCGAGCCGACCGGCGGCGCTCTGTACTTCGTCGAGCCGAACATCGAAGCCGTCCAGCGCAACCTGGGGCTCGACTCTCACGATTTTCGGCTCTGGATCGCGCTGCATGAAACGACCCATGCTTACGAGTTCGAAGCTTACCCGTGGGTGCGTGAGCACTTTAACGGCCTGCTGCGCCGTTTCTTCGATACCGTCAACGAGCAGCTGCTAAATATGAACGGTGGCTTCGGTGCGCTGCTTTCGCGCATTATCGAAAACATGGGCCAGGGCCAGCACTGGATGGAAGCGCTGCAGACTCCGGTTCAGCGCGAGATCTTCAACGAGCTGCAGGCGCTGATGTCGCTGGTCGAGGGCTATTCGAACCATATCATGAATGCCATCGGCCAGCAGATCCTGCCCAACTTCGACGAGATCGAGCAGCGCGTCGAGCAGCGCAAAGGTAGCCGCTCGCTGGCCGAGCAGCTGTTTAACCGCGTCACCGGCATGGACCTCAAGCTGGCGCAGTATCAGCAGGGCCAGCACTTTGTCGATACCGTGGTGCAGCAGCGTGGTGTCGCGTTTGCGACCAGGGTGTGGCAGCGTGCCGAGAATCTCCCGACCATGGACGAGATCCGCAATCCCGAGCGCTGGATCGCGCGTATGGCATAAGCCGGACGATTGAACGCAAAGACGCAAAGGGAATAGGATCCGGCCGAAAGAGCATACAATCGCCACAAAGCATGGCGATGATGTATGCCTCCCAGATTTGATCTGTACTCTTTGCGTCTTTGCGTTGGCCCAGTGGGCACCCCTCCGCGTGTCTTTGCGTTTCCGTTCCTTTGCTACTACACTGCCCGTATGGCGCTCGACTTCCTGCTGCTCGGCTCCCAGATCCGCGAAATGGGCGGCGCGCTGCGTGACGAGCTCGTCGCGCTGCCCCGGCGGGTAGCGCGCCTGCGCGAACAGCTGCTCGCCGAGGCGCCCGAATGGGAATACTGGCGCGATGTGGTCGAGGAGCAATCTGCTACCGCCGCCTGGCTCGCCGCCAAGCCGCTCGAGCGCTGGGATACGGTGTACGAGCTGCCGCCGTGCCCGCCGTCGTATGTGGTTGCCGCGTCGGACGGCTCGCAGATCGACGTCGATCATCATGGCATCGCGGCGTGCTGGGTGCTCAACATCGGCCTCGCCACGATCCGCTATGGGCCCGACGCCGCCTACCATGCTTCCAGCCGCCCAACGCTCGGCTATGGCGACGGCGATATGTATCTGCGCGACCCGCACAGCGGCCGTGAGTGGCCGCTGGAAGGACAATTGCTGGCGGCGCAGCGCGATGTGTACGAGGGACTGCAGCTGCGCGTCGCCGCTGCCGAGCTGCCCGGCGACCGGCCGCGCCTGGCTTTGCAGGACGGCACCCTGATCCGCTGGTCGCTCGCAGGCTTCGATCCCTTCGTGCGCGACCGGCTGCTGGGCGATTATCTGACATATCTCGACGAAATGTATGGTCTGGATTGCCCGGTGGCGAGCTACCTCAGCCGCCCGCGCGCCCGCGATGTCGTCGGCCTGGCCAGGCTGCTCATGGTGTCCGGCGATTACAATCGCTGGCGCGAGCAGTATCCGGAGCGCGCCGGCGATCCCGCGCGTAACCTGGTGGATGCGATCCTGTTTGAGCAGCTTGAAGATGGGCAGCGTACTGCTCGTTGGGGAACCATGTCACGGATTACCGTCGAGCACTACGGTCCCGAGCAACGGATCCAGTTCTTTTACCTGCGCGTCGGGTCGGAGCTGGCGCGCGTCGAGTTCCCGGCCTGGGTAGCCGAGCGCGGTTACCTCCCGTTGGTCCATACGCTGGTGTACGATCAATGTGCCCGCGGTTTGGGCTATCCCAATGTCCTGGCTCGCGCCCACGAGTTGGCGGTGATCCATGCCGCCGAGCGGCGCGAGTTCGAAGCGCTGATCGAGCGCCTGCTGGCTCGCGACGGCGTGGACGTGGCCCGGTCGCACAAGGCCGATGCCAAGCGCGGCGTGCGGGGGTGAGGTATTGTAGCGGCCCTCACCCCTAACCCCTCTCCCGTCGCAAGCGACAGGCGAGGGGAACCAACCGCCGCTCTCCCGTGCGTCAGCACGGGAGAGCGGCGCGGGGTGAGGGCCGCGAATATCGTTCGGAGAGAGGAATGCGTTCCCGAAACATCCTTGCTAGCGTCTTGATCACACTGCTCACCATCATCGCCGTGCCCCAGGCACACGCACAGGGCGGCGCGTTCGGCTCAAAGCCGGTGCTTGCGCTGTATTATCCGTGGTACGAAACGTCGGATTGGAGCCCGCAGCGGATGGCCGATCTGCCGCCCGAGCCATATAGCAGCGGCGACGAGTTCGTGATCGCGCGCCATATTCAGCAGGCCGACGACAGCGGCGTCGACGGCTTTGCCTGCGCCTGGTACGGGCCGAACGAAGCACGCCTCAACGAGCGTTGCGCGCGGCTGCTGCGCGCCGCCGAGGGCCGCGATTTCGGCGTTGCTTTCTTCCCGGACCAGGCCGCCGATTTTACCGGCACGCTCCGAACCCCGCAGGGCATGGTCGACAGCTTGCGCTACCTGCGCGACAGCTTTATGGGCCACCCCAACTACCTGCGTTGGAACGGCAAGCCGCTGATCGTATTCTGGAATCCACAGACGCTCGGCGGAGTCGATACGTGGCGCGATATCCGCCGCCAGGCCGACCCCAATAACGAATGGTTCTGGCTGGGCGAGGGCACCAATTTCGACTATCTCGACGTGTTCGACGGCCTGTACTATTTTGATATTACCTGGGCGGCACAGCCGGCCGCCGCTCTCGACTCGTACGCCTCGCGACTGCAGCAGTACAACAGCTCGCGCGGCGCCGACAAGCCGTTCGTGGCTACGGTGATGCCGGGATATGATGATTTGCGCATCCGCAACACGCGCATCCGCGACCGCGAGAACGGCGACTACTATCGCCGCTCCTGGCAAGCTGCCGTCGACAAGAATGCCGCGCTGACGGTGATCACCTCGTGGAACGAATGGTTCGAGGGCCATCAGATCGAGCCAAGTCGCAGCTACGGCAACCTGTACCTCGACCTCACGCGCGAATACACGGCGCGATTACGGGGTACACCCGCGGCTGCTCCCGGCGGCTCACAGACCTTTCCCCAAACCGGCCAGACCGTGAGCGGGCGGCTGCTGGAATACTGGAACGGCAACGGCGGCCTCGAGGTTTTTGGCCTGCCGCTAACTCCCGAAGACTGGCAGCAAACCAACGACGGGCGCTTTCGTTCGCAGCTATTCGAGCGCAACCGGCTCGAGCTGCATCCCGAAAACTCCCGGCCGTACGATGTGCTGCTCGGCCGCCTGGGCACCGATCTATTGGCCCGTCAGGGGCGGCCGTGGGAAACGCTGCCGCGCGAAGAGCCGCGCCCCGGCTGCCGCTTCTTTGCCGAGACCGGTCATAATTTGTGTGAGCCCTTTTTGGGCTACTGGCGCTCGCGCGGTCTCGATCTTGGCGACCCCGGCGTGTCCGATCGCGAAAGCCTGGCGCTGTTCGGCCTGCCGGTAAGTGCCGTGGCAAGCGAAACGAATCCCGACGGTTGGACCGGCCCGACCCAATGGTTCGAGCGTGCGCGCTTCGAGGAGCATGCCGAGAACGAGCCGCGCTACCGGGTCTTGTTGGGCAGGTTGGGAGCCGAGTGAACGATGAACGTGTATTAATCCCTTTGCGCCTTTGCGTTTCTGTGCGGGCGGTAACTCGAAACTAAACCCATGGAGGCCGGATGCGCTTTGTGCTCCTGATTCTCAGCCCTGTTGCCGATCCTGCTCCCCCAGCAGCAACAAAACGAAGCGCGGCTGTTCGGTGAAACCGGCTGGCGCGTCGGCGGGCGGCTGCTCGAGTTCTGGGAAGGCAACGGCGGCCTGCCGATCTTCGGTCTGCCGACCACGCCGCAACGCCGCGAGGCGACGCCCGAGGGCAATGTCGAGGCGCAATGGTTCGAGCGCGAGCGGCTGGAGCAGCATGCCGCGAACGCCGCGCCTTACGATGTGCTGCTCGGCCGCCTGGGCGACGAGCTGCTACGCCGTGCCGGCCGCGACTGGCGCGCCGAAGGGGGCGGCGATGCGATGGCCGCGCCGTGCCGCGCGTTCGAGGCCAGCGGCCGCGAGGTGTGTGGCCCGTTTCTGGATTACTGGACCCGCTACGGTCTGGAGTTCGGCGACGCCGGCATCTCTGAGCGCGAAAGTCTGGCGCTGTTCGGCCTGCCGCTGACGCCGCCGCACATGGAAGCCAACAGCTCCGGCGATATGGTGCTGACGCAATGGTTCGAGCGGGCGCGCTTTGAATACCATCCCGGCAACCCCGAGCCCTACCGGGTGCTGCTCGGCCGGCTCGGCGCCGAGCTCAACGGCGAGCCCGCGCCGATGCCCGAGCTGGTGGTCGCCGTCGAGCCGCCCGCGATAGCGCAGGGACACAGCACTTCGCTCGCGGCAATGGTAGTCGGCGCAACCGGCGTCGTGGGTAGCCTGGGCGATGCGCGGCTGCAATTCTTTGATCGCGACGGCGCCTGGCGCGCGTACGGCGGCATTCCGGTGCTCACTCCGGCGGGCAGTCACATCCCGTTGCGCGTCGAAGCCGCTCTGGCCGACGGCCGAACCGCCCTACGCGAGCTGTCTATCGTGGCCGGCGATGCCGGCTATGCTACTGAAAACATCAACTTGCCGCCCGACGTCAACCGGCGACTGAAGAAAATGCGGCCCAGATCGCCGAAGAGCGTCGCCTCGTCAACGCCGTGTGGGCGCAGGTGACGCCGGAGCGTCTGTGGAGCGCTCGCTTCCGCATGCCTGCACAGGGTCGCACCACCAGCGCCTTCGGTACCAATCGCTCATATAATGGTGGTCCGGTCGACAGCTTCCACGAAGGTCTCGACATCGCCGGCGCGATCGGTACGCCGGTGACGGCGCCGGCACGAGGTAGAGTGGTGCTGGCCGAGACCGATCTGCTGGTTCGCGGTGGAGCCGTGATCCTGGACCACGGCCAGGGGCTGCACACCGGCTTCTGGCACATGTCCGAATTACTCGTACAACCGGGCCAGATCGTGGAGCCGGGCGCGCTGATCGGCCGCATCGGCGCCAAAGGCATGGTCACCGGCCCGCATCTACACTGGGATGTTCGCATCGGCCTGTTACCCGTTTCGCCGCTCGAGTGGGTCGAGCGGGAATTGCCGTAATGACGCCAATAGGCGAAGTAGTCGAGTTCGGCAGCCGCTTGTTTGTCGCTGGCGCGTACCGGCTGCACGAGGCGCCGCCGTTTGGAGCGCTGGTGCGTGTTGGAGCGCAGGATAGCCGCGCGACTTACGGAGTGGTCTACGATGTGCGCACGGGCGGCGAATGGGGCGGGCGCGCCGTGGTGCGTGGCCGTGACGGCATGTACGACGCCGCGATCTACGACGATAATCCGGATCTGGCGGCGGTGCTGCAGACCGAGTTTCGTGCGCTGATCGTCGGCTTCAGCGAAGGCGGGACGATACGCCATTTTTTGCCGCCGCTACCGCCGCCGGTGCACTACAGCGTTCATGTCTGTGCCGCACAGGAGCTGCGCGCATTTAGCGAGCGCCTCGACTGGCTGCCGGCCGTGCTGGATGCCGGGGATGTACCGGCCGACGAACTGGCCGCGGCGCTGCTGCGTGAAGCGGCGGCTACGCAAGACGATCGCTATGCCTACCTGGTCGCCGCCGGCCGCCGGCTCGCGCTGCTGCTGCGCGACGAGCACGCCAGGATGATGGCGATTCTGGGGCGGATCAGGTAGGCAAGAGGCAAGGGGCGGAAAATGGCCCTCCTCCATACCAGGGGATAAATCCCCTGGCTGAAGAAACAAAGCCACCTGAAGGTGGCTGGCTAGGATTCCAGCCACCTTCAGGTGGCTTTGTTTTCTTCAGCCCCAGGCTTTAGCCTGGGGATTGGGGACGGAGTGAGGGCCTCTCGCCTCTTGCCTTTAATGAATCGACATCGGCATAACGATGATCAATAAGCTATCGTCGCCGACCGGCCGGAACACGCCGGGGGCCGCCTTGGTTTGCATCTCAAAGCCTACCTGCGGCGTCGGCTGGGCGTTGAGCGCTTCCTGCAAGAAGCGCACGTTGAGCGCGATCTGGCCGCCCTCGCCGTTGATCTGGCCTTCGAGCTCGGTGGAGTTGTCGCCGACCTCGGCCGCGTTGGCAGAAAGCACCAGGCGCCCGGGGCCGAACTCCGCGCCGGCGTCCAGCGTTATCTTGGCGATGTTGGCGCTGGCGACGGCAAACACGGAAGCCTGGCGCGCCGCCTGCAAAAACGCGCCGCGATCCATCACCGCGCGAGTGTTGTACTGCTTTGGAATGATGCGCGCATAATCCGGGAACTTGCCGTCGATCAGGCGGCTGACAAGATCCACGCTGCCGCTGTGGAACAACACCTGCCCACCACTTGGCGTGATCGTTATTTCGACTTCACTTTCGTCTTCCATGATGCGCGCGAGCTCGACCAGCGCCCGCGCCGGCACGATGACCTCCTGGGCAACCGGAACCTGCGCCGGCAGCTCGAGCGTTTTGACAGCCAGCCGGAAGCCGTCCGTCGCCGCCATCGTCAGCCCGGTGTCGGCCAGCTTGAGCAGCACGCCGGCCAGCACCGGCCGGGTATCGTCGCCCGCGGCCGCGAAGGCCACCTGGTTGATCGCGTCCTTCAACACGTCCGGCTGCAGGCGGATCGTCAGGTCGCTGCCGTCGACGCTGGGGATCGACGGAAACTCCTCGGCCTCGATCCCCTTGATATTGGCCTCGGAGCGAGCGCAGTGTAGATGCACCGTTTGCGTGCGCTCGTCCAGCGACATAACGACGGCGTCGTTGGGCAGGTTTCCGACAAAATCTGAGAGCAGCTTGGCCGGGATCGTCACGGCGCCTTCGTCTTCGACCTTGGCGCCGATCCAGCAGGTGATCCCGACTTCGAGGTTCGTCGCCTGGAGCCGCAAACGCCCGCCGTCAGTCGTGATTAAGATGTTGGACAGCACCGGCAGGGTGCTCTTAGAGGCTACCGCGTGGCTTACGATCGACAGGCCGCGCTTGAGATTTTCCTGCAAACAGGAGACCTTCATACCCTGCATCGCTCCTTCGCATTGTGAGCTCGATTATAGCATCAACGGACAAGGTGAGGGGGTGACAAGGTGACCGGGGGACAAGGTGACCGGGGGACCGGGTGATGGTGATTCGAGCTCGTTTTCTTCAGCCGTGCAGTAACCAGGTCGCACAACTCGCTTGACCTCACCTTGTCACCCGGTCATCTTGTCATGCATCGATACTTGTCAACTTTTGATATCATTATGCGTATGGGTGACCAAGAGACACATCGAACCATACTGGCGATCGAGACGTCGTGTGACGAAACGGCCGCCGCGGTGATTCGCGACGGCCGCGTAATCGTTTCCAACATCGTAGCGTCACAGATGCATCTGCACGAGCGCTATGGCGGTATTGTGCCGGAACTGGCGTCGCGCGAGCACATCACGAACCTGGTGCCGGTGCTGCGCGAAGCGCTGGCCCCGCTGCCGGACGATTGGGATGAGATCGACGCCGTCGCCTGTACCTACGGCCCCGGCTTGCCGGGCGCGCTGCTATCGGGTGTCAGCGCCGCCAAAGGCCTGGCGTGGGCGCGCAGCAAGCCCCTGGTGGCGGTAAATCATCTGGAAGCGCATATTTACGCGAACTGGCTGCTATCGGAAGACTCGAAACTCGATCCCCCCTTTCCCCTGGTCTGCTTGATCGTCTCCGGCGGGCATACGACCCTGGTGTTGCTGCGCGATCACGGCGACTATGAGCTGCTTGGCCAGACGCGTGACGACGCCGCGGGCGAAGCATTCGACAAGGCTGCGCGGATCATGGGGCTCGGATATCCCGGCGGCCCGCAGATACAGCGCGTCGCTGCCGGTGTCGATACCGAAGGCCTGGCCGTGCCGCGTGCCTGGTTGGGTGAAAGCTACGATTTTTCGTTTAGCGGCGTCAAGACACACGTGTTGCACACCGTAACGCGGGCCAGGGCCGGCCGCGACGTCGAGCTGAACCAGGCTGAGCCGCAGTTTGTCGCCCGGCTGGCAGCCGCCTTTCAAGAGTCGGTAGTCGACGTGCTGGCGTCCAAGACGGTGCGGGCCGCCGAGCAGTTCGGTGCTCGTGCTGTGCTGCTGGCCGGCGGCGTGGCGGCCAATGTCGCGCTGCGCGTTGCGCTTGCGGCTCGCTCGCCTGTTCCGGTTCGATTTCCACCCATCGCGCTATGCACCGATAACGCGGCTATGGTCGGCGCGGCAGCCTACTTTCGCTACGACGACGGCTTGCAGCGCGACTGGTCGCTGGGTGTGCGTCCCAACCTGCGAATCGTCGCCTAAGCATAGCGTATCCGGCCTGTCCAGTTTGAAGCCGGCCCTATTTGTCTATACAATTATCAATGTATTGACAAGAAGTGTACGAAACGTGTAGGATGAAATTGCAAAGGTTTTGCAAAGCTGCTGCGCGGCGCTAAGCAAAGGGCAGGCGAACGATGCAACTTGAAGGCCAGGTAGCTATTGTGACCGGCGCCAGCAGCGGGCTCGGCCGAGCTATCACGCTGGCACTCGCCGAAGAAGGGGCCGCCGTCGTCCTCGCAGCCCGCAATGCCCGCGCGCTTAGCGATGTTGCCGCCATGATCGGCCAGCTTGGTCGAAAAAGCATGATTGTCACGTGTGACGTTCGAGAGCCGGCACAGGTTCGCGACATGATACGTCGCACGATCGCCGAGTGGTCCACGATCGATATTCTTGTTAACAGCGCCGGTGTGGCTCTGCGCCGCCCGGCGATAGAAACTGATCCCGGCGCCTGGGACTCGGTCATGGATACGCTGCTCAAGGGCACATTTCTTACGATCCAGGCAGTGCTGCCCACGATGATCGAGGCGCAGCGCGGCAACATTATCAATCTGGTAGCGCCGCTCGACAAAATCGCCGTGCCGGGATTTGTTGCCTATTCAGCCGCCAAATACGGTGTCGCAGGCCTTACCAAGACACTATCAAAGGAGCTGCGGGGCTACGGCATCAACATCAACGGGATCCATCCAGGAGGGTACGCCGATACACCGATGGTGCATGCTGCCGTGCCCGAGCTCAAGCAAGGATTACTGGATCCGGCGGTTATCACACCGGTTGCCGTCGCACTCGCCACGCAGCCGCCGCGTGGCCTAACCGGGGATATCATCGACGCGCTCGCATGGAATACTGACGACGGGTTAGGGGGAGGATTGGGCTAAGCCGGCCGGGTGAGCGACTTTTGCGAGCGCTTAATCCCAGGGCCGGTGCGGGACGTACTACCAATAGACACCAGCAGACTGCGGTGCCAGAACCGCTACATCATTGCTCGACACCCCGTATCGACGCAATGCCGGAGGTGGGTAGGCTATGCGAGCACAGTATACGGCACGTCGACAAGAGCTGGACGGTTTAAACTCACGAGGTCTTGGATGGGAAGAATCGGCCCACGAAGGGCCTTTCGGCCGGTCAGGCCGCGCCGAAGGCGCTTCGGCGCGGCCTGACCGGCCGGATGCAGAAACGAAGCGTGAAGCGGTAGAAGACGCAATTCAGCTGTACCTGCGTGAAATCGGACAGGTTGCGCTGCTGACCGCCCAACAGGAGGTGTCGCTGGCGCAGCGCATCGAGCGCGGAAAGGGCGCCCGCGAGCAGGCGATCGCGCTTTTGGCCGACCACGATCAGCTGCAGCGGTTAATCGCCGACGGCGAAGCGGCCCGCGAGGAATTGATCCGGGCCAATCTACGTCTGGTGGTTTCGGTGGCGAAAAAGTATATCGGCCACCAGCTATCGTTCCTCGATCTGGTGCAGGAAGGCAACCTCGGTTTGATGCGCGCTGTCGACAAGTTCGATTGGCGCAAAGGCAATCGTTTTTCAACGTATGC
Source organism: uncultured bacterium (assembly GCA_963827625.1). Lineage (GTDB taxonomy): Bacteria > Chloroflexota > Chloroflexia > Chloroflexales > Kallotenuaceae > CAWHBS01. Next base: position 998,431 of record CAWHBS010000001.1, read on the forward strand.
AACCTGGTGGATCCGGCAGGCCGTCAGCCGTTCGCTGGCCGAGCACGGACGCTTGATCCGCTTGCCGGTCCACCTGGGCGAGATGATCGTTCAGCTGCGGCGCCAGATGTACCGGCTCGAACAGTCGCTGGAGCGTCCACCGACCGCCGAAGAGCTGGCCGCGGCGCTGGGCATCAGCGTACTCAAGGTAAAACGGCTGCTGACGGCGGCGATCGCGCCGGTGTCGCTCGAGCAGCCGATCGGACCCGAAGGCGATACCTTTATCGGCGAGATGTTGGCGGACGACCGCGAAGACGAGCCGCTGGAAGTCGCGACCCAGAATTTGTTGTACCGCGATATCCACGCGGCCCTGAGAGCGCTGCCGGAGCGCGAGCGTAGAGTGCTGGCGCTGCGCTATGGGCTCGAAGACGGCAAACGCCGCACGCTGGAGGAAGTCGGCGCCACGTTCGGCATCACGCGCGAGCGAACGCGGCAGATCGAGGCCGATGCGATGCGCCGGCTGCGCGCACCCGAGATCGGGCCACGTTTGCAGGGCTATCTGGAGTAACCTTGTTGGCCCTCATCCCCCACCCCCTTCTCCCGTCGCAAGCGACAGGAGAAGGGGAGTTTTGTTCCCCTCTCCCGTGCGTCAGCACGGGAGAGGGGTTAGGGGTGAGGGCCGGTTCCTAGAATTCTCCACAGGTACCAGCTCGCTACCGAGCGAAACGGGCGGAACAGCTCGCCGAACGGGATCAGCTCGCGCGGGCGTGGGCGCTCCGGCAGCTCGTACAAACGCTGCACGCCCACTGCGATGCCGAGGTCGTCGACCGGCCAGACGTCAAGCCGGCCAAGGGCGAAGATCAGCAGCATCTCGACTGTCCAGCGCCCGACGCCGCGCACCGGCGTCAACGCCGCGATGATCGCTTCGTCGTCCTGCCGGCGTAAAGCGTCGAAATCCAGCTCTCCACTCACCACCCGCGCGCTGAGGTCTTTGAGGTACGAAGCCTTGGCGCGTGAGCAGCCCAGCGCCCGTAGCTCCTCGTCGGGTGTCGCCAGGATCTGCTCGGGCGAAGGAAACACAGCCGGCGCGTAGTGTTCGACCAACCGCGCCGTGATCGTCGCCGCTGCGCGCGTCGACAGCTGCTGCGACATGATCGACGATACCAGCGCGACGAACAGATCGTCGTGGCGTTCGAGCTCGCACGGCCCGACGCGCTCGATCAGCGCCGCCATGCGCTCGTCCGCGGCGCGCAGGTGGGTTGTTGCTTCCTGGATCGTCATCGGTTTTCGAGTTTCTCAACGCCGGTGCGGCGCAGGATATGGATCCGCACCCGCACCCGCCGGTCGCCGGGGTCCGGCCATGGGCCATTATGGGTCACCGTTTCCGCCTGCCAGCCCGCCATGCACGCGGCGGCCACGAACCGTTGCGCGGGCCGGCGCCCCGGCTCGGCCAGCCACAGCTCGCCATCTGGGGCGAGCAGCCGCTCGGCGAGCGCCGCCAGCGGCTCAACATCGCGCTCTTCATACAGCACATCGGCGGCGAGCACCAGGGGCAGCGGCGGCGTGGCCGTCTTGAGTAAGGCGGCCGAGGGCTTGCGCCAGTTAGCGCGTAGCGCCGGCACGTCGACGGCAACATTCCGCAGTACGTTGGCGCGACACAGCAGCAGCGTCTCCGGCGAATAGTCGGTAGCGGTGAGCCGGATGCCCGCCGCTGCCGCGGCGATGGCCGTCACGCCGAGCCCGCTGCCGAGCTCAACAGCGCATAAACCGGCTACTTGCTCGCGTCGCTGCAGCAGCAGATCTCCCAGCGCGATACCGCTGGCCCAGACGGTGGCCCAATACGGCATATTTTGCTCGGGATCGTTCTCCGCGGCGGTCAATAACCCGTCGAAACTGGCGGGCGTCAGGATATGGCAGACCGATTTGCTCCATGGCAGCGTGATGGCTTGCTCGACCAGCGGGAACTTACGTGCGACTCGGTTCTGGAGCCGCACCAGGGCGCGCCGGCTGGCTGCCACGCTGCTCAACACGATTTTGGCGTAATGGACATCAGTTGTCGCGCATTTATCCGAATAGGGTATCCATGTTTCAGACACGTGGCGAGCATGGGTCGGGTATAATACACCAATTAGCAATAGCAATGAGTAATGAACAAACATCTGCAGGCTTTGCTAATGGCTCATGGTTCATTGCTCATTGGTAGATGCCAGATGTATGCACAAGCGTTCGCCACAAGAGGAGTGTTTCGATGACGTCCCAGTCGCCGCTGCGTGATGCGCTGCCCAACTATCCCGACGCAGAGCATGGGCGCTCGCGTACTTTGAGCGAGCTGCAGCGCCAGTTGGAAGACGCGCAAGCGACGATCCGGCGCCTCAATCGCGAGCTCGGCAAAGAGCAAGCGCGCCTGGCCGAAACCTCGGAGGCCTATAGCAAAACGGTGTCCAATATGGTGGCCGTGGCGCGCGAGAACGCTATTTTGACCCACGAGCTGGAGCGACTCAAACGAAGCACCAGATCGTCAGGCGGCCTGTTCTGCGGGTCCGGCCTGCCGATCGATCTCACTCCTTCCGAGGCGGGTGTGATCCGCAAAGCCATGGCGCGGCTGCATCATCCGGATGTCGGCGGCGATGAGCAGCGCATGAAGCAGTGGAATGTAGTGCTTGATTGTTATGAGACTGGGGAATAGATTGATTCCGCTCAATATAAGTGGTACTTTTTGCTTATGAGCGAACATAGCGTAATCATGGAGCCGAAGCGCCACGCCGGCCAGGGCTGTTGCGAGGAGCTCGAGCCGCGGCTTGGCGACGACGAGGCGAAAGACGGCGCCGAGCTGCTGAAAGCGCTGGCCGATCCGGCGCGCCTGCAAATTCTGGACGTATTGCTGCAGCGCGGCGGGCTGGTCTGTGTGTGCGATTTCGAAGGTATCGTCGGCTTGCCGGACGAGCGCACCGGGCAGCGGCCCAAGCAGCCTACGATCTCGCATCATCTTCGCGTTCTGCGCGCCGCGGGCCTGGTGGATTACCGCAAGCAGGGTTTGTGGGCCTATTATTTCGTCCGCCGCGAGCGGCTCGAAAACGCGCAGTCGTTGTTGGACGGATTACTTAAGGTAGCGCGGTGATTGGGGTAGCTCGGTATACCGGTCTGCCTCTCTCCCCGCGCGCAGCTCGCGGAAGTTATCGCAAATCATAAACGCCACCAGGCCCAGGACCGCCAGAAGCAACACCAGCCACCAGAACTCTACTACCAGAATAGTAGACGCGACGACGGCGAGTACGATCACGCTGTTGAGCAGGAAGCGCCCCAAACGGCGCCGGTTCAGCGCCTCGATCATCGCGAAGCCGAGGAAAAACCCCGGTATCCAGAACAGCCAGCCCGGCGGCCGGAAATACAACAGGCCGATCAACAGCAGAATAGCCAGAGCACCGCTTACGGCCGCCCATAGCTCGACGATGTGGTGCATCGACGGCAGCGGCGGCTCGGGCGGATGCGCGTGCCGGATATGCTGCGTCGGCGAGCCGAAGTCGCCTTGCGCGATGCGCTTCAAATATTGTCGCAGCGCGTCGAGCGTTTCGCGGGCTTCGGTATAGCCCCGCCGCAGCAGTTGAAGCCTGCTTTCTTCGGCCTCGAGCTGCTGCACTTTGACGCGATGCATCGCGCTAAGGTACTCAGTCACCCGCAGCGCTTCCACATCCAGCGCCAGTGTGCGTACCAGCTCGCGCTGCTCGGCGATACGTGTGCCGAGCTGCTGCTGCTCGCCTTCGACGGTAGCGATGCGGCGCTCGAGCTGCTGCCGGAGATCGGAGGGCGGATACAGCTTGTCGACACCGGCCCAGCCCAGCGGGTCGTACCACGATTGGCGCACCGAGCCGTCGCGGTTGAACTTCGGGCCGGCCGGCGCCCGCTCGCCGCCCAACGGGTCGCGTGTATCGAGGCCCCACAGGCCGCGGAAACTGTTGACCCACGGCACGTTGTTGTCGATCAGGATCGGCGTCCATGTATCGGGATGGTCCGGCCCGATCGCCCGCCCGTCGCCGCGCGCGTAGTCGACGAACGGTACGCGAATCATCGCCTGCAGCTTGTCGTCGACGCGCGGATTGGCGCCCTGCCCGAGCTGCTCGACCCAGAATCGGCGAAGCCACAGGACGACATTTTTGAGCGGTACCAGGAATCTCGGCTCGGAGCCCATCAGATATTCGCCCGGCTTGAAGTAGCTGGCGTGTGAGCCGGCGCCGGCAAAGACTACCGGATGGTTGCCCTGTTTGGCGAGCTCGGGGTCGTCCCAGCGCCGGCGCAGGTCGTCGCCTTTAAAGTCGTGCGAGGCGTAGGCCACCCAATTCGGCTGCGGCTCCGGCTCGTCGCCGTACAGATACACGAAAATCTGCTCCCAATCCGATTCGTGGTCGTTGACGCCGAAAAAGCCCGAGCGCCAGTTATTCATCGGATAAAAGAACAGGTATTGCAGCACCGTCCAGCCGCCGTCGCGCACAACCCGCCCGTAGTACACCAGCCGGCCGTCGCGCGCCTGGATCTCGCCGCATTTTACGGCAGCGGCAGCGGCGGTGCCGCCCGGCACTTTACCCCGCACCAGCAGCGAAAGATCGAACATTGAGCCCGCAATGCGCGAAAGCAGCGGCACGCGCGCCAGGCGGCCGTAAGCCTGAAACTGGTGCCGTTCGGGCGAGCGCAGCCAGCGCTGATATTCTATCGGCGGCAGCTGCCGGTCGACAAAGCGCAGGTACATCGTGGCGCGGGCAGGGATCTCGATGAACGTGCTCAACCGGTCGACGTCGAGCTGGCCGTACGGTACCAGTATGCGCTCCTGGCCCGTGGCATCGCGGGTCCAAAGGCTGCAGGAACGCACGAATTCGTCAACCGCCGAAGGAAAGAACTGTTCGCCGGCGGTAAACCGTACCACCGGCTCGAAGCGACGCAGCAGCTCCAGGTCGGTCATGCTGTCCGCTCCTTCGGCCGGGCTGCATGGAACAGGCGCTGGACGTCGCGCTGGTTGAGGTAAAACACGATCAACGAATTGAGCAGCAGGTCGAAAAACGGCTGACCGCCACGAAAGTACTGCCATATCCCCAGCAGCAGGTTTACACCGGTCAGGATCATCACGCCATACCACGCCCAGCGCCGCATGCGGAACAGCCCGAGCGCCACCACCAGCCCCGCGCTCCCAAGCACAGCGCCGAAGCCCAGTTCAAGCATCAGGGAAACGCGCTGTTCCGCGGGGATCGCCTCCCAACCGTACCGTATCAATAATGTGGACAAGAACGAAGCTGCGAAATTCAGCACCAGTAGCACAACGACTGCAATAACGCCGAACGGGCGCCGGCGACGCGGTACAGTCACGGCCGGCGGGGCCTCCATGCCGCGCACAGGTCGGTCGGTTTTGCTGTGCGTGTCGAGCATCGTATCGCTTCCCGTGGATTATATGTAAACATAGCAGTGTTCTGTGAATCGTCAAGGGGTGCAGAATACGCAACGGGATTGACGTTATGCATGCCGATAACCCCGTCGGGCCGATCGCTTGCGTCGGCCTGATCCCTTGGCCGACGCAAGCGATCGGCCCTACTCCACGCTCGCCACCTGCCCGCGCGCCTCGACCTTCACGAGCCGGTCGCGCCACAGGATCGGGAAGCGCAGCTCGCCCCACGCCGGCGGCACATGCGGCTCCCAGCGCGGATCGCCCTCTCCTACGCGCATGCCGCCGAAGCCGAACACCAGCGCCTGCCACATACCGCCGAGCGCCGCGATATGGATCCCACCGGCGGCGGTGACGCCTTTGGCAAAATCGAGGTCGATGTTGGAAGCGCGGGTGAAGTAGCTCTCGGCCAGCGCGAGGTCGCCCAGGCGCGCCGCGGCAAGCGCATGAAAGCTGGCGCTTAGCGAGCTGTCGTGTGAGGTGCGCTGCTCGTAGAAGCGGAAATTTGCTTCGTGTACCTCGGCCGGAAAGTGGTCGTCCAGCAAAAACAGCAGCATCACCACGTCGGCCTGCTTGCTGATCTGCGATCGAGTGAGCTGTTCCCAGCCAAACAGCACGTCCATTGTAGTTTTACGCGGCTCGAGCGAACGGAGGTCGACCGGCTCGAGCTCATAGTAGCCGCGGAACTGCTCGATCAGCCTGGTTTCAGAGTTGAAGTTGTTCACCAGCTGTACGGCAACGTCGCGCCATTCGCCGAGCTCGGCCTCCCGCAAGCTCGTCTGGGTCTGGATCGCCTGCCACGCGGCGGAGTGATTGTCTTTGACCCAGCTCACCACCTCGATAGCGCGGCGCATGCTCCACTGCGCCATCACGTTGGTATACGCGTTGTCGTCGGTATGCTCGTGAAACTCGTCGGGCCCGATCACCGTGCGGATATGGTAGCGCCCGTCGTCGCCCGATTCGGCGCGCGAAGCCCAGAAGCGCGCCAGCTCGATCAGCATCTCCGCGCCGGCCTGCAGCATGAACGCGTCGTCGCCGGTGGCACGCCAGTATTGCCAGATCGCGTAGGCGATGTCGGCCGAGATATGGTGCTCCTCGATACCGGTGTAGATCTCAAGGCGCTCGCCGCGGGCATTGAACACAAACGGCGGCGTCACGTCAACGCCCGAGTCGGTCGACTCCCAGGCGTACAGGGCGCCGCGGTAGCCGAACTCACGCGCTTTGTCGCGCGCGGCGGCGAGCGTGTGGTAGCGGTACATCAGCAGCGAGCGAGCAGTTGGGGGATGGGTGTAGACGAAAAACGGAAACACGAAGATCTCGGTATCCCAGAACACATGCCCCTTGTAGCGCTCGCCGGTCAGCGCGCGGGCGCCGGGTGAGGCATGCTCGTCGTCGGGATTGGCGCAGCCAATCAGATGGTACAGCGCAAAGCGGGTGCGGCGCTGGATATCCGCGTCGTCCCGGATCACCACGTCGGAGCTTGCCCAGCGCTCGGCCCAGGCGCCGGCGCTCCGCTCCAGCACCGTCGCGACACCAGCGCCGGCTGCACGGCGCAAGCCCTCCATGGCGCGCTCGGCCGGATCGCGATCGTCGCGGCCGGTCCAGATCGTCACCAGCCTGTGCATGGTCGCGCTGTGCCCCGCTTCGAGGTGACAGGTCCAGCGTTGGCGGATCGCGGTATTGCTTGAGGCATCGTCCCACGCTGCCGTTGCGCCGTGCTCCAGCAGCAGCGAGGCGGTCGCGGCGTAGCGGATCGGGATTCGCTGCTCGATCGTTTCGCAGCTCAGCAACATCGCACCGTCGGCGATATCGACCCGCTGGTGCTGCAGGTGGCGCGTGTTGCCCTCGTTGGTCACGTCGCCGTCGACGATCGCTTCGAGGGTCAGCTCGCCCGACCAGTCCTCGGGCGTGATCTCGAGCAGCTGCACCATCAAATGCCGGTCGGCCAGCGAGGCGACGCGCAGCGAGCGTAGCCTGGTCGTTTTGCCGCCGGCGCGCACGCGCCACTCACGCAGCAGCACGCCGCGCCGCATATCAAGCGTGCGACGTAGCTCGAGCAGCTCGCCGTCTTGCGGATTCAGCGGCACGCCGTCGGCGGCGAGCAGCAGCTTACCCCAATCGGGCGCCACCACCAGCTCCGGCGTAGGCGCGGCGATCACCTGATAATCGGGCGTGGCACCGGCCTGGGCCACCTGCTCGGTGGCAGCGTCGAACACGCCGTTCAAGAACGTAGCCGGCGTGGAAACCGCGCTGCCCTCCTCCAGCGCCGCGCGGGTGCCGAGGTAGCCGTTAACCAGGGCCAGCACCGCCTCGACGGCCGGCTCGCGCCTGGCATCCCAGCCGTCGATCGTGATCAACCAGCGCTCGTCCTGGTGGAGCGCCCAGATGTCGTAACTCATGCGTGTGCTCCTTTATGTTGCAGACGCCCGGCGGTAAGGGCTTTCGGCGAAACATCGTCCAACGAGGTTACCACGAGATCGGCTCCGGCGGCCCGCAGCAGCGCCTGGTCGTCGTAGCGCGCCACGCCCAGCGCCTGCATGCCGCCCGCTTTGGCCGCCACGACACCCGACGTCGCATCCTCGACTACGAAGCAGCCCGCCGGCTCGACGCCGAGCTCGCGGGCAGCGGTCAAGAAAATCTCAGGGTGCGGCTTGCCTACAGCAAAATCCCGGCCGGTCACATCGGCGTCGAAAAAATGAAGCAGCGTCAGGCCCGGGCCGACAAACGGATACACGAGCCCGTGGTCGGCGGCGAAGGTGTCGAGCCGGATCTGTTCTAAAAACAGCCTGGCGTTCTTGCTTGACGACGCGGCGGCGACGGGAATGCCGGCCGCCCTGGTAGCGAGCAAAAAGCGCAGCGCATCCGCAAACGCCGTAAATTGCCCGGCCTCGATCAGCCGCACAACCTGCTCCTGTTTTTGCACGGCGTACTCCTCGGCGCGCTGTGGGGCATCCGGCACGCCAAAGTATTCAAGCGCTGCCGTCGCCCCCGCCAGCCGCGGCTTGCCGGCTATGAACTCCTGGTACACCGCCGTGGTAAAGCGCTCGGGGCTGTAGCTGGTTTGCGGCAGCACGGCACTCCACGGGCCATTCATCAGCTGCTGCAGTGTGTCGCGCCAGGATTGCTCGTGTGGCGAGTTTACCAGCACGCCGTCGATATCGAAGATCGCTCCGCTAAAGCTCATGCTTGCTCCTTGTGATGTTGCTTTTCCACCATGATGCAGGCCACCGAACATGGCGCTGAAGCCATGCGCCCAAACACATCACGGCGCTGAAGCGCCGTGCCCATACACCAAGCCTCCGCGGAGGCTTGGTGTATGGGCGCATGGCTTCAGCCTGGCGTCACGAAATCATTTGACAAGCCCCAGTGCCCCTGCTATACTCCCCTTCGCCCTACGGGCCCGTGGTGTAGCGGCCTAACATGCTGCCCTGTCACGGCAGAGATCGGGGGTTCGAATCCCCTCGGGCCCGCCATTAGCGTCGACCATCTGGTCGGCGCTTTTTCGTGTGACGCGTACTATACCGGCGGCTCCGATCTTGCTAGTGCAGAACATACCTCACGTCCATGCGTAGGAGAGGTGGCTATGTCCAAGCCGACAGCCGTGTGGGGCCTTGCCGCGGCCATGATCGCCGTTATGATGCTCGGTTTGTCGTTAGCTCCGTCCATCACACGCGCAGCGACCTTGCCTGCCCAGTTTAGCGATGATCTTGTTGCCTCCGTCGGCAGCCCGACGTCGCTCGCGTTTACGCCCGACGGCCGGCTGCTGATCACAACCCAGGGCGGCCAGCTACGCGTGGTTGAAAACGGCACGCTGCTGCCGGCGCCGGCGCTCAGCCTCGGCTCGAAGTTGTGTACCAATTCCGAACGCGGCCTGCTCGGCGTCGCCGTCCATCCGAGCTTTGCCGGCACCCGCTACGTGTATCTGTTTTACACCTTCAACAAGCATAATACGTGTCCTACCGGCCAGCCGACAAATACGCAGAATCCGGTTAACCGCGTTTCGCGCTTCACGCTGTCGACCAACAACACCGTCGATCCGGCCAGCGAGCTGGTATTGGTCGACAATATCATCTCGCCCAACGGCAACCATAACGCCGGCGACCTGCATTTCGGCAAGGACGGCCTGCTCTACATCAGCGTGGGCGACGGTGGCTGCGATTATGCCGGCAACAGCGGCTGCGCCGGCAGCAACGACGCGGCGCGGGAATCCCATACGCTGCTCGGCAAGATACTGCGCATCACAGACAGCGGCGCTATCCCGAGCACGAACCCCTACCTCGGCTCCGATAGCTCGCGCTGCAATGCGAGCGGCGGCACCACGCCCGGCAGGCGCTGCCAGGAAACCTTTGCTTCGGGCTTGCGCAATCCGTTCCGCATCGCTTTCGACTCGAACGCCTCGGGGACGCGCTTTTTCATCAACGACGTGGGCCAGAATACCTGGGAAGAGATCAGCGAAGGTGTAAGTGGCGCAGACTACGGCTGGAATGTTCGCGAAGGCTTTTGCGCCAACGGATCGACCAGTGGCTGCCGCAGCACGCCCGGCGCCGTGGTCGGCGGCCTGACCGATCCGCTCCACGCCTACGGCCGCTCGGTCGGCTACTCGATCACCGGCGGCGCGTTCGTGCCGAACGGGGTATGGCCCTCCACCTACGACGGCGATTACCTGTTCGGCGATTACGGCGGCAAGATCATGCGCATCGAGCCCGGCAGCGGAACCTGGAACCGCAGCGACTTCGTGACCGGGCTCGGTAACAGTAGTGTCGTTAACATGCTGTTCGGCCCGTACGGCTCCACCAAGGCGCTGTATTACACGACCTACGCCGGCGGCGGGCAGATTCGCCGTATCAGCTATACCGGCGCCGTAAATCGCGCTCCCAGCGCGTCGATCGCGGCTTCGCCCACCTCCGGCGCCGCGCCGCTGGCCGTAAGCTTCAACGGCTCAGGCAGCAGCGACCCCGACGGCGACGCGCTGACGTATGTGTGGAACTTCGGCGACGGCAGCGCCCAGCGCGAGACCAGCAGCGCGACGACCAGCTACACCTATACCGGCTCCGGCACATTTACCGCCTCGCTGGTCGTACGCGACAGCAAAGGCGCGTCGTCTTCGGCGGCCACGCTGCGCATCGACGCCGGCAATACCGCGCCTTCGGCGACCATCACGTCGCCCGCCGCGGGTACCTTGTTTACGGTCGGCCAGACGCTGACCCTTTCGGCCACCGCGAGCGATCCGCAGGATGGCACGCTGCCGGCAAGCGCCCTGAGCTGGCGCGTGATCCAGCACCATAACGACCATACGCATCCGTACCTCCAGCCGACCACCGGCAACAACCTTACGATCACGGCTCCGCCGCCTGAAGATCTGCAGGCGACCGAGACCAGCTATCTCGAGCTCGAGCTGACCGTCACCGACAGCAAGGGGCTCGCGACGGTGGTGCGCCGCAATGTGCAGCCCAGGCTGGTTGACGTGACGTTCAACACCCAGCCGGCCGGCCTGCAGGTCAATGTCAACGGTTTCGCGCTCACCGGACCGACCACCATCAAATCGTGGCAAAACTACCGGCTCGACGTGTCGGCGCCGGCGCAAACCGGCAGTGGCGGCCAATCTTACGCGTGGGTCTCGTGGTCCGACGGCGGGGCGCAGGCGCATTCGATCGTCACGCCGGCCAATGCATCCAGCTACAGTGCCACGTTCCAGGCTGCCGGCGGCGGTGGCGGCCTGCTGGGCGAATACTACGACAACCGCGACTTTACGGCATTCCGCACCGCGCGTGTCGACGCCGCGGTTGACTTCAACTGGGGAAGTGCCACACCGCCGGGCGCCGGCCTGAGCAGCGGCGACACGTTCAGCGCGCGCTGGACGGGCAGCGTCACGCCGCTCTTTAGCCAGACCTATACCTTCTACACGTCGTCGGATGACGGCGTGCGGCTGTGGGTCAACGGCCAGCAGCTGATCAACAACTGGACCGACCACGGTACCACCGAGAACAGCGGCACCATCGCGCTGCAGGCTGGCCAGAGCTACGCGATCCGCATGGAATTCTACGAAAACGGCGGCGGCGCGGTGGCCCGGCTGCTGTGGTCCAGTGCCAGCCAGGCCAAGCAAGTAATACCGCAAAGCCAGCTACAGCCGCCGGCGGCGAGCAACAACGGCACGGGCCTGCGCGGCGAGTACTTCGACAACATCGACCTGACCGTGTCCAGAACCGTCCGTACCGACGGCGGTATCAACTTCGACTGGGGCAGCGGCGTGCCGTCCGGAACGGCGCTGACCGGCGCCGATAGCTTCAGCGCGCGCTGGACCGGCAGCGTAGAAGCGCCGGTGGCGGGCCAGTATACCTTCACCACCACCAGTGACGACGGCGTGCGGCTGTGGGTGTGCGGCAACCAGCTGGTAGATAACTGGACCGACCATGTCGCCGGCCGACAACAGCGGCAGCATCACGCTCGGCGCGGGACAGCGCTGTTCGGTGCGGATGGAATTTTATGAGAACGGCGGCGGCGCGGTTGCCCGTCTGGCGTGGGCCTACTCCGGTCAGGCGCGGCAGATCGTGCCGGCTTCCAGGCTGTATCCGTAAGGGGAACGATATCAACGTCCAGGCGCTGGCGATACCGGCGACCGTGCCGCTGCGGCGGCCCGGCGCCGAGATCACCAGCGCTCCTGCTCCCAGCGCGCCGAACAACGGCCAGGCCAGTAGCGCCACGAGCAGGTAACGCCCCAGCGGCAGCGGCTCCAGGGCGGTCGCGCCGGCTACGACGAGGCCGAGCCAGCCGGCCAGCGCCAGAACACCGGCGCCGGCAAGCAGCTCGCTCATTTTGCCGAGCACCAGCGTCCAGCGCGCAACCGGCCGGCTCAGCAGCAGGTAAATCGAGCCGCGCTCCACCTCGCCCGTGAGTGCGTCCGTCGCGCGGCCCACCACGAACGCCGCGCCAAGCCCGAGATACACCGGATGAAAGAAGCTGAGTGCCATGTAATCGCGCAGGCCGAAGCCGGCCTGCAGGTTCGGCGCGATGCGCAGCAGCCGGCGCAGCTGGGGCGGAAAGGTGCCGATCACGCCGCTGACAGCCTCGGCGCCGCCGATCGCTGGAAATGCCGCCGCCGTGACAAGCATGAAGCCGAACATCGCGGCGGCAAAGGCCAGCAACGAGCCGCGTTTGCGGCGCAACGTCGCAAGGGCGAGGATGAGGACGTTCATTCGGCGATCAGGCGCAAAAACACGTCGGCGCGCGACAGCGGTGTTCGGTGCGAGAAGGAAGCTCAGACAGCAGGCGCAGCAGCGGCTAGCTCATCGGCCGTAGGGCCGTAGGCCGGTCAGGCGCGGCAGATCGTGCCGGCGGCGAGGCTGTAGGCGTAGCGGGAACGATGCCGGACGCGAGGCGCTGATCATACCGGCGACCGTGCCGCCGCGGCGAGCCCGGCGCCGAGATCACGAGCGGCTCCTGCGCCCAGTGCGCCGATCATCGACCAGGCCAGTAGCGCCGCGAGAAAGGACGCTCCAGCGGCCGGCGCAGATCGTCGCGGGCAAGCTCGAGCGCGGCGCTGGCGTTTTGCCGGTCGATGGGCGGGCGACCCTGCAGCGCTGCCAGCTCATCCAGCAGCTGCTCCCCAGTCACCCGCGGCTCGAGTCCGGCCACATCCGGCACATAGCCAAGCGAACGGCGGGCCAGGTTTGCCTCACGCGGTCGCTGTATATCACAGCCCAGCAGCCGAACCGTGCCGCATGAAGGCCGTAAAAAGCCGGTCAGCAGCCGGATGGTTGTGGTCTTGCCGGCGCCGTTCGGCCCAAGAAGCCGAGCACCTCGCTTGCCTCGGCCTCCAGACACAGCCCTTCCACCGCGACGCGGCGGCCATAGCGCCTGGTGACGTTGTCCAGCTCAATCGCCGGCATGGCGGTATTTTCGACGCAAAGGCGCAAAGGCGCAATGGAACGACGGACAGAAACGCAAAAAAACGCAAAGCGGGTTCCCTCTGGGCCAACGAATTGTAGGGACACGCCACACGTCTGCTCGCTTTAGGCTGTTTTTAGACGCCGCTTGCCATAGTGCTCCCACCAGCAACGCCCCGCCAATCCGCGTCGCTTTCGCGCCCCAGGTTGCGCACTGTGCGCTCGACACCTGCTTCGTTGCGGGCGGCGCAATTGGTTGCGTGTTGCTGCCGTGTGCAGCGGCAATTTCACAGTTTTCGGTATTTCAGCGGTTGCGCTGACGGATGCGTGGCCGGCCAGGAAAGGATCGAACCATGAGCTGTAAGCTGATAGCGTGTGCGCTGGTGCTGGCCGGCCTGTGCGGCTTGCTGTCGTTTCGACCGCCGATTGCCGCCGCGGATACGGCACCCTTCACCCTGGTAAAGGATATCAATACCGCGGCGCAGCCGGCGGACAGCATGTTCGGCCTGTCGCTGTTTGTACCGGCCGGCAACATGGTGTTTTTCGCGGCCAACACGCGCGAAACCGGCCAGGAGCTGTGGCGTAGCGACGGCACCGAGGCTGGAACACGACTGATCAAGGATATCAATCCGGGCGAAGATTCGTCGATCGGCTACTACGGCACGTCCGCACTGGCGCTGGGCAACACGCTGTTGATCACCGTCTCCGACGGCGCGATCGGCGACGAGCTGTGGGCCAGCGACGGCACGCCGGCGGGCACACAGCTGCTCAAAGACCTGTGGCCCGGAGCAGACAGTGGCGCACCGCAGAGGTTTTTTGTTGCCGGTAACCGTGCTTATTTCACCGCCCAGATTTCGGAGACGCAGCAGGCACTCTGGATCACCGACGGCACACCGGCGGGCACCGTTATGCTCAAGACTTTCGCCGGCTTTAATAGCATGCGCCTGATGGACGGCACGCTGTTGTTCAGCGCCGCCGAGTTGGGCAGCAACGTCGAGCTGTGGAAGAGCAACGGCACGCCGGCCGGCACGGTACTGGTCAAAGATATTCTTTCCGGCCAGCAAGGCTCGAGCCCGACGAACCTGATCGAGCTCCGACCGGGCCTGCTGGTTTTTAGCGCTAATGACGGCACGCATGGCCGTGAAATGTGGCGCACCGACGGCACTTCCCAGGGCACACAGCTGGTCCATGACATTCGCCCCGGCACGTCCGGCTCGGATCCCGACAATATAATCGCCCGTGAGGCGTTCTACGGCCTTCCGCCGACGTACTATAACGTGCTCTTCGCCGCGAACGACGGCGTGAACGGCCGCGAGCTGTGGACGACCGATGGGTTCGGCTCTACTCTGCTGGTGAAGGATACCTATACCGGGACGCTCGGCTCCGATCCCTCCTTGCTCGCGACGAATTATTGTAACTACACCTCGTACACGGCGTCGTGCCCGATGACGTCGCTGATCGACGCAACCCACGGCCGCGAGCCATGGGTCGCCGACGGCGCGCTGGGTATGGTGCTGCTGAAGGATATCTACCCCGGCAACGGCTGGAGTATTCCGAGCCCGATGGTCCGTGTGGGCAGCAGCTTCTACTTTTCGGCGACCAATCTCACTACCGGCAATGAGCTTTGGAAGACCGACGGCACGCCGCAGGGCACGCAGCAGGTTGCCGATATCAACCCGGGCGCGGAAAACGGCAACCCGCGCGATATGCTCGAATTCAACGGTGCGCTGTATTTCACCGTCGAGGACGGCACGCGTGGACGGGAGCTGTGGAAGAGCAACGGCACTCCGGCGGGCACGACCATGGTAAAGGAGATCGGGCCAGGCGCCGAGGACGGTACATTCGGCATGTTTGGCACGGCGCTGGGCGGCATGTATTTCATAGCCGGCGACGGCGTATCGGGCTTTGAGCTGTGGAAGAGCGACGGCACATCGCACGGCACCGTGCGGGTCAAAAATATCGCGCCGGACGTAGGCGGCATCTCGATCTACGGCGACTACAGCGCCGCCGCGCTGGGCGACCGGCTGGCGTTCGGGCTTGAGTTCGAATCGAACGGGAAGGTGGACGGGTCGCTTTGGATCAGCGACGGCACGGCGACGGGTACCACGCCGATCAAATCGTTTCCGGGCGTCGGCTACGGCAGCGCGCCGTACGAAATGACTGCGCTGGGCGACGGCGTATTGTTCGGCGCCTTCGACAACATCGACGTGCACGAGCTGTGGCGCACCGACGGCACAGCGGTGGGCACGGCGATCCTGAAGAACACGGTCAAGCCCTACTTCGGAGAAGTCGACGATCTGACGCGGCTCGGCAATCAGATCATCTTCTCCACGCAGACCGCCACGTCTCCCAACGCGATGAGCTCTACCTATGCGATCTGGAGAACCGACGGTACGGCGCAGGGGACACAGCAGATCAAAACCGATGTGATCTTCAGCGGCTACAATTCCGCCGCTTCCGGCAACAGCCTGTTTTTCGCGGGCAGCACGTCCGACAAACAGGCCAACGCGGAGCTGTGGAAGACCGACGGCACCACGGCCGGAACGGTGCTGGTCAAAGAGATCACCACCGGTACCACCGGCAGCAACCTCAGCGAGATCACGGCCGGCGCGCCGGGGAGCGTTTTCTTTATCGCCGACGTAGGTGATTCCGGCTACTCGCTGTGGCGTAGCGACGGCACTCCCGGCGGCACGGTGCAGGTTCAAGATATCCGGCCCAGCGACAATTACTATGAGTTCGGTGAGCTGGAGTATGCCGGCAACACACTATTCTTCGCGGCCAACGATGGACTGAACGGCTGGGAGCTGTGGAAGAGCGACGGCACTCCCGGCGGCACGGTGCTGGTCGCCGACATCTATCCCGGCTACGGCTCATCTAGCCCCGGGAACCTGGTCGCGCTGAACGGCAACCTGTACTTTAGCGCGACAGGGCCGGACGGCAGGCGCACGCTGTGGCGCAGCGACGGCACATCGGGCGGCACGCGACCGATCCGCACCGGCGCGAGCGCGCCGCTCAATCCGTACGAGCTCGCCGTCTCGCAGGGCCGGCTGCTGTTCAGCGCCGCCGGTGAGCACGGACGCGAAGCCTGGCGCAGCGACGGCACCGACGCCGGCACCGCGATGCTGCAAGATATCGGGCCGGGCGCTGAAAGCAGCAATCCGCAATCGTTCATCACCACCGGCAAGCACGTTTTTCTGACGGCGGATACACCGGGTAACGGGCGTGAGCTGTGGGCTATGCCGTTGAGCGCCGCCCCACCCACATCCGGAACGCAGCGCATATTTGTGCCGTCGGCGCGACGGTAAGGATACGCGGCGCGAAAGCGTAGGCCTCGCGAACCTGTAACTCAAGGCGCTCGGGACCGATGTTACAATCGATCCCGACGCGAGTGTTGTCGGGGAGCTAGCCAGGAGCCGAAGATGCAATTCGACCAGAATAACGTTGAAGAACAGGCGCGATCGCTCATGCGGGAATGGGTAGACTCCGAGAGCTTGCGCATACATTGTGAATCGGTCGCAGCTTCTATGCGGCACATGGCTCGAAAACATGGTGCAGATGAAGCTTTGTGGAGCGCCGTCGGCCTGCTGCATGATTTCGACTACCAACGCTACCCAAACCTCGAGCTTAGCGACGACGCGCATCCGTTCGTCGGCGTGGCGTATTTGCGCGAGCACGGCTGGCCGGAAGAGATCACGCGGGCGATCCTCTCCCACGCCGACTACAGCGGCGTGTCGCGCGATACGCTGATGGAAAAAACACTGTTCGCGTGCGATGAATTGAGCGGCTTTGTATATGCCGTTGCCCTGGTGCGGCCGACCAGGAGCATCCACGACGTCGAAGTAAAATCGGTTAAGAAGAAGCTTAAGGATAAAGACTTCGCGGCAAAGATCAATCGCAGCGATATCACACAGGGAGCCGAGGAGCTGCGCGTGCCGATCGACGAGCTGATCGGCGATGTAATCGCCGCGCTGCGTGCCGACGCCGGGCGACTGGGCCTGCAGGGAACTGCAGCCTGAAAGCACAGGCCCGAACGGAATCACCACACAGGCACAAAGGACACGAAGATTTTATGGATTCTTCGTGTCCTTTGTGCCTGTGTGGTAAATTCCGAAAAGATCAAGCGGAACACCAATGAGCAATGTATCTAGGCGGCCATCGGAGCATCAGCCGGCAAGAACCGTCACGCATCCTGCCGTCAGCTCCGCGCCCGCGCAGCCACACGGAGCGGGCGGTCAGGGCAAGCTGCTCGTGCTCGCCCTGACCGCACTCGGCGTGGTTTACGGCGATCTGGGTACCTCGCCGCTGTATGCACTTCGCGAAACGTTTCACGGCCACTATGCGATCCCGACGTCGTCTACCAACGTATTGGGCGTGCTTTCGTTGACCTTCTGGTCGCTGATCCTTGTAGTGACGATCAAGTATATCGTGTTTATCCTGCGCGCCGACAACCGCGGCGAGGGTGGTATCCTGGCGCTTATGGCTCTGGCGACGCCGATCCGCCGCTTTGCGCCCGGCGCGCGCCCGCGGCTGATCCTGCTCGGCGTGCTCGGCGCAGCGTTTTTGTACGGCGACGGGATCATCACGCCGGCGATCTCGGTGCTCAGCGCCGTGGAAGGGCTCACCGTCGCCACGCCGGTATTCGAGCCGTATATTTTGCCGCTGGCATGCGTGATCCTGATTGGCCTGTTCTTGATCCAGCGCAGTGGAACCGCGCGAATCGGGCAGTTCTTCGGGCCGATCATGCTGTTGTGGTTCGCGGTGCTGGCGCTGCTTGGTCTGAACAGCGCGGCGCAAAATCCGGGGGTGATCCGGGCCGTCAATCCGCTGTACGCGGTCGAGTTTTTCCGTGCCAACGGCTGGACGGCGTTCTTGGCGCTCGGCGCGGTGTTTCTGGTGCTCACCGGCGGCGAGGCCTTGTACGCCGATCTTGGCCATTTCGGCCGCCGGCCGATCCGCGTCGGCTGGTTCAGCGTGGTGCTGCCTGCGCTGCTGCTCAATTATGCCGGGCAAGGCGCGCTGCTGTTGCGCGAGCCCGCGGCGGCGGCCAATCCGTTCTTTTTCATGGCGCCGGCGTGGGCGCGCCTGCCGCTGGTGGTGCTCGCCACCGCCGCGACGGTTATCGCCTCACAGGCGCTGATCTCGGGCGTGTTTTCGATTACGCTACAGGCCGAGCAGCTCGGCTTTTTGCCGAGGCGCAAAATCGTGCATACCTCGCCCGACGCGTTCGGGCAGATCTATATTCCGTTCGTCAACTGGGCGCTCATGGCCGCCTGCCTGCTGGTGGTGATCGGATTTCGAAGCTCGACCAATCTGGCCGCCGCGTTCGGCATCGCCGTTACTTCAACCATGGCGATTACGACGGTGCTGTTCGCGGTGGTGGCGCGCCGGCGCTGGCGCTGGTCGCGGCTACACATCGGGCTGCTGGCCGGCTTTTTCATGATCATCGACCTGGCGTTCCTGACGGCCAACCTGGTAAAAATACCGCAAGGCGGCTGGTTTCCGCTGGTCGTCGCCGCCGTTTTATTCCTGATCATGACGACCTGGAAGCGCGGCAACCAGCTGGTGTTTCAGCGCGAGCAGCACCTCGAGATGTCGCTGCGGCGCCTGCGTGAGCGTCTGGCCGCACAGCCGCCGCTGCGTATAGCGCGCACTGCGATCTTTTTCAGCGCCAATCCGGGCGGCGCACCGGCGGCGATGCTGGCCAATCTCCAGTATAACGGCGTGGTCCACGAGCGTGTGCTGCTGCTGACGGTGCTTTCCGAGAGTGTGCCGCATATCGAAGAAGACGAGCGCCTGCACCTCGAGACGCTGGGCACGGGCCTGTATCGCTGTAGCCTGCACTTCGGCTTTATGGAGGAGCCTGACGTGCCGCTGGCACTGCGAGCGCTGCCGGCGCATGGCTTTGCGTTCGAGCCCGACGAGGTGCCGTATTTTGTCAGCCGCACGCTGGTTATTCCTACCGCGCTGCCCGGCATGGCGCTGTGGCGCGAGCGCCTGTATCGCATCCTACGTCACAATTCGGCCAGCCCGGTGGACTTCTTTCGCCTGGCGCCGGGCCAGGTGTTCGAGATCACTACTGCCGTCGAGGTTTAGCCTCGAATAGAGCACGGCCTCGAATAGAACACGAATAAACGAATGAAGCCACGAATATTCGTGTTCTATTCGAGGCCCTTTGCGTAGTACAAGCTCAGCGGATCGTCGACATACGGGCCGAACGGCCCGCGGCGCTCGAAGCCGAAGCGCTCGTACATCGCGATCGCCGCCGCCTGGTAGATCCCGGTTTCCAGACGCAGCTCGGCTACGTTGTGCCGGCGGGCATACTCGGCCAGGTGATCGAGGATTAGCTTGCCCAGACCGTGGCGGCGGTACTCCGGGCGCACATACATGCGTTTGAGCTCGCCGTACTCAACGCCAAAGAGCTGCACGCCGCCACATCCTGCCGGCAGGCCGTCGCAGCGCACGACGAAAAACGCTACGCCTTCACGTAGCAGCTTCTCCATGCTGTAGCCATGCGTGCTGGCTTCCGGATACCCAAGGGCGCCGAGGTCGGCGGTGAGCTCGTCGATGAGCTGCATCGCGTCGGCGGTATCGGGACGTTCCGGTAGTATGCTGATGGTCATTAATTGCTGGAACCGCTGTAGCTATTGCGCGCGAATGGGTGCCAGGCAGCGCGTGATCTGCTCGAGATGGTCGAGATCGTGCAGCCCGGCGTTGATCGCCACGTCGAGCACGCTGCCGGGGCCTTGCTCGGGACTATAGCCTTCACGCAGCCACCGCGCGTCGTCGAGCTGCTCGAGGCATTCGAGCAGCGACGCGCGCCGCTCGGCCAGGTCGGCCAGCACCGCGTCGAGCTTCTGCTCGGCGTAGGCGTTGCTTTCGACCAACGCCAGCTGGTCGAATTTCCGAAACTCCGGCTGCTCTTCGGCCAGCGTCAGCTCGACCCGCTCGCGCAGAAAGACCTCGTAGTCGCGCAGGTGGCACGCGATAAATAACACGCTCCAGCCGTCGGCGCCGTCGCGCAGGCTCGCCGCCTGGGCCTGTGTCACGCCGGCCAGCGTGCCGTCGAGCAGGGCAGCGGTTTTGCGCAGCGTGCGTAATGCTTTGAACGGGTTTAATATACGCCGGATCATGCCTCGCTCCTGTGTGCTAAACAATCCGGCAAGGATACCATGATGCAGCCGGGCTGTTTGTCACCGTTCTGGCCACGCCGTCTACAATGGCGCGATCATCGTGCCGTCGTATGTTAAGCCGACAGGAGATAGCACATGCGTATAGCCGTGGCAGGCCTGCATTTCGGCGCCGAGTTCGTGCCGATCTACCAGCATCATCCGGACGTCGAGCGTGTCGCCGTATGCGACCCGGACGAGCAACAGCTGCATCGCGTGGCAGAACAGTTCGGTATTCAGGATCGTTTTACCAGCCTCGACGAGGTGCTTGCCGGCGAGCAATACGACGCCGTGCATCTGGTGACGCCGGTTCCCTATCACGTCGAGCACACCCTCGCGGTGCTGAATGCCGGAAAGCACTGTGCCTGCGCCGTGCCGATGGCGACCAGCCTTGACGATCTCGGGCGTATCGTCGCCGCGCAGCAGGCGTCCGGCAAGAATTACATGATGATGGAGACCGCCGCTTATACGCGCGAGTTTTTGTTCGTCCAGGATCTGTATGCTCGCGGCGAGCTGGGAGCGCTGACGTTTCTGCGCGGCACGTATTACCAGGACCTGGAGGGCGACTATCCGGCATACTGGCGGGCGCAGCCGCCGATGCACTATCTGACGCATGCGATCGCTCCACTGCTTGCACTCGCCGGAACGCGCGCCGAGCGGGTGTGCTGCCTCGGCTCCGGCCGGCTGCGTCCCGATATCCAGCAGCCGGGCGGCAATATATTCCCGCTTCAGACGGGCCTGTTCAGGCTGGCCGGCACCGATCTCGCCGCCGAAGTAACGCGCTCGTGGTTTCAAGTCGCCCATCCGTACACCGAAACCTTCAGCGCGTATGGCGACAAACGTGGTTTCGAGTGGCTGCTTGAGCACGAGCAGCCGCTGCTGTTTACGCTGGAGCCCCTCGATCCGACGCAGCGTGGGCGTAACGTCACCACCGAGCGCGTTACGGTTCCTGATCGCGCCGACTTGCTCCCCGCATCGATTGCGCGCTTCACCGCGAGCGGCCATGGCGGCTCGCATCCGCACCTGGCCCACGAGTTCGTCCGCAGTATCGTGGAGCGCCGTGCTCCGGCGATCGATGTGTATACCTCGGCGAACTGGACCGCGCCCGGTATCTGCGCAAACGAGTCGGCGCTGCGCGGCGGCGAGCCGGTTGATATTCCCGATTTTAACGCGACGAAAGCTGGAGCATAGATCCGGTACGGAAGCACCACAAAGAACACAAAGGACACAAAGATCCTCTATTTCTTTGTGTCGTGTTCTTTGTGGTGTTCTCGGTTGGATTAACCGTGGGGAGCAGCAGCCACCCTAGCCGTTTTACTGGCCGATCGCCTGCCTGATGCTGCTCTCTCGACGGATCATGCGGGCTGCCGCGCGCGGTATGCTTGCGATGAACGGAGAGGAAGCGCGTATGACGGTGACAACAGGAAGCGTGGCGCGGCTGCGCCGGCTGATCGATATCCAACGCCGCCACGAGCGATGGCGCGACCTCGCCACGGCGCTGCGTAATCTGCCGCGCGCGTTTCGGCTGGTCTGGAACGCGCATCCCCTCGGCCTGATCGGCCTGGCAGCGCTGTCGCTGGTAGCCGCGGGTATGCCGCTGGCGCAGGCCTGGACCGGCAAGCTGATCGTCGACTCGGTGGTCCAGGCGACCAGCGCCGGGCAGCCGGTCGCCGCCGGGCTGCAGGCCACCTTGCCGCTGCTGCTGCTCGAGTTCGGCCTGATCGCGTTGAACGCCGTGCTGGTCCAGCTGCGCACCTTGATCGACCATGTGATCAACGCGCGGGTCGACCATACCGTCACCAGCGCGATCATCAGCAAAGCCGTCGCCCAGGACCTGCAAACGTTCGAAGACCCGGCGTTCTACGATAAGCTGCAGAACGCGCGCCGCGACGGCGGGCGGCGGGCGCTCGGCAGCGTCACGACCGCGCTCAGTCTCGCCCAACAGCTGCTCACGCTCGGCTCGTTCGCGGTGCTGCTGCTGGCGTTCAGCCCGCTGGTCGGATTGATCCTGGTGTGCGCGACGATCCCTTCGTTTCTGGCGCAGGCGCGCTACAGCTCACTGCATTTTCGGCTGTTGACCTGGCGCGCGCCCGAAGCGCGCCGCATGCAGTACCTGCAGCAGGTGCTGACGGTCGACAGCAGCGCCAAGGAAGTCAAGCTTTTTGGGCTGGGCGCTCCATTGTTCGGGCAGTACGAGGAGATGTTCTGGCGGTTGTATCGCGAAGACAGCGGGCTTGCGCTGCGCCGCAGCCGGGTCAGCGTGCTATGGGGCCTGCTCAATTCGGCCAGCTACTACGCCGCCTACGCCTATATCGTCTGGCGCACGCTCAGCGGCTCGATCAGCCTTGGCGACATGACGTTGTATCTGACGCTGTGCCGCCAGAGCCAGGGCAGCTTTCAAAGCGTGCTGGGCAGCATCAACGGGCTGTTCGAAAGCGGCCTGTTTTTGAGCCATCTGTACGAGTTTCTCGATCTGAAGCCGCAAGTGCATACGCTGCCGGGCGCGCGGCCGGTTCCGCGGCCGATCGAGCAGGGCATCGAGTTTCGCGATGTCGGGTTTCGCTATCCCGGGCGCGACGATTGGGCGCTGCGCAACGTAAGCTTCACTATTGCGCCCGGCGAAAAGCTGGCGCTGGTGGGGCCAACGGGGCCGGCAAGACCACCCTGATCAAGCTGCTGACGCGGCTGTACGATCCGACCGAGGGCTGCGATCTTGCTCGACGGCGTCGATCTGCGCGACTACGATCTCGACGAGCTGCGCGCCGCGATCGGCGTGATCTTTCAGGATTTCGTGCGCTACCAGGCCAGCGTGCGCGAAAATATCGGCTTCGGCCAGATCAGCGCGCTGGACGACCAGGCGCGCATCGAGGCGGCTGCCGTGCGCGGCGGCGCCGATGAAGTGATCGCGGCGCTGCCGGACGGCTACGACACCATGCTGGGGCGCTGGTTCGATCGCGGGAACGAGCTGTCGGGCGGCCAATGGCAAAAGATCGCGCTCGGACGCGCGTTTATGCGCGACGGCGCCGTGCTGGTGCTGGACGAGCCGACCGCCAGCCTGGATGCCGAGCGCGAGTACGCGGTCTTTCAGCGCTTTCGCGACCTGACCGCGGGCAAGATCGCCGTGCTGATCAGCCATCGCTTCAGCACCGTGCGCATGGCCGACCGGATCGCCGTGCTCGACGGCGGGCGCCTGACCGAGCTCGGCTCGCACGCCGAGCTGCTCGAGCGTGGAGGAACCTATGCCCGCCTGTTCAACCTGCAGGCGGCAGGCTATCGCTAAGCGCGTCGCAGGATGGTCATCACGAAGCTCAATCCAAGCAGCACGACCGCGCCAAGCAGCAATGCCCAACCGAAACTGAGCGTGACGCCGACGCCGAGTGCGAGCATGCCCAACAGGATTGCCACACCACAAACGGCCACAAGATACATAAGATGCGCGCGTGCCGGCCGGCTACCCGCGTCAATGCGCGGTATGGATCGTATCCGGTTCGCGAAGCCAACCAGATCCCACGCGGCCAGCGCCGCAACTGTGCTGAGCAACATCCAGACTGCGGGTAAGTTCAGCCAGACGCCTACAACTGCGGCCGCGGTAAAGCCGATCAGGCCAACGACGGCGGTCCAGCGCCATGCGCGTTGCTGTCCGATCAGGCAAAGGATGCCGAGCGCTCCGGCGATCACGGCTCCCAGGTACAGGCCGCGCGTCGCATAGGCGAGCGCTAAGCCCAGCGCCGCGAGGACAATTGCAAGCGACGCGGCCAGGTTCATCAGCCGGCCCTGCCGCTATCGAACCGACGGAGCAAACGCGATGGGCTTCCCCGCCCCTGCATCGCGAATACTTCGTGGGCTACCTGGGCGAACGGCACGTCGACATCCCAGTCGACGACGTGAATGCCTGCCTGCCTGAGCTTTCGCAGCAGCAGCGCGCGCTCCACACCGGCAAGCGCGGCGGCAAGCTCAACCTCCCGACCGCTGCCGAGCGCGCCTTGCTCGAGCGGAATCGAATTCGGGGCTCAGCACCACGAGCTGGTGGCCGTGCGCGCGGAGTTGAATCAGGCCGTCGATGTCGGACGGCTGCAGTGGGCTGATCACGACCAGCAGCGACCCGGACGGAAACATGCGGCCTGAAAGCAGTCCAAGCCCACGCACATCCTGCCGCTCGTATATTCGCGCGGACGCCAGCGCGCGGAGCAGGCGCTCCCGCTGCATGTTGCCATAGGCCGGATGCGTCCAGTTGATGCCGGGGGCATAGATCACCAGGCCAACACGATTGCCGCGCTTGAGAAATGCGTCTGCGAGCGTCGCGGTCGCCGTGACGGCGTGTTCAAATAGTGATCCGCGCTCCGACCGCACATTGCCGCGCAATCGTGCATCCAGAATCAGGCTGATATCCGCCACACGCTCCTGCTCAAACTCGTTCACCAGCAGCGTCTCACTGTGCCGGGCGATTGCCCTGGCGTTGACCCAGCGGAACGGATCGCCCGGCTGATACGCGCGCACCCCGAAGAACTCGACGCCTGGCCCTCCCCGGCGGGCAGGAATAAATCCCGAGTGGCCCAGCGTCCTGGGAGGCCGGATCTGTGGCTGTCGTACCTGGACAACCTGTGGCAGCACCACGAGCTGCGCTGCCTCCGGCACCTGCGTACGTCGAACGAAGAGACCGAGCGCATCATGGACTTCGACGTCGAGGCCCGGAAACGCATAGACGCCGCGTTGGCCGTTGAGGGTGTACGTCAGCTCGACCGTATCACCGGGCGCCAGTGCGGTAAGCAGCTGTGTCGCACCGCCGGCCACGCCAAGCTCCGGCGGAACGCGGTCGGTCAGGACGACGTGCCCGAGGTGCCGCCCCTCATTGGTGATGCTGAGCGTGACTTCAACCGGCATGCCATGCGCGATCCGCGTGGCACTCTGGCGGCGGGCAACGCGCAGCCCGGGCTCGTGCGGATAGCTAAGTATGGCGGCGCCCACGTAGACGACAAAGGGGATCGCCAGCCCGAGCAGCGCGCTGTTGACGGTCGCGAGGCCGAGTACGACCAGGCCAAAGATCAGCAGGACAATCGTGTACAGGCGATCCATTAGCGCTCCTCGTCGACGACGGGAACCGGGATCTGCTGCAATATGGTGCTGATCACATCCTGAACGGCATGCGGCTGCATCCAGAGGCTTGGATCAAGGATCAGGCGGTGGCTCAGCACCGGACGCACAAATGCCTTCACGTCGTCGGGGATCACGAAGTCGCGGCCATCCAGCGCCGCCTGCGCCCGTGCCAGCTTCAGCAGCGCCAGCGAAGCGCGAGGATTCGCCCCGACGGCGACGCGCTGCTCGGTACGCGTGGCCTGAACTAACGCGACGATATAGCGCTCGATGTCCGGCTCCAGGTGAATCTCCTCGATCGCCATGCGGATCCGCAGCAGCTCCTCGACACTGGTCACGCACTGCACCGCTGCCTCGTCGCTGCGGCGCGCCTGCCGGCGGCGCAGCATCTCCTGTTCCTCATCCGGCGATGGATATCCGATCGAAAGCTTAATCAGGAAGCGGTCGAGCTGGGCCTCGGGCAGTGGAAATGTGCCCTCGTACTCGATCGGGTTCTGGGTCGCCAGTACCATGAACGGCTGAGGCAGCGGCAGTGTCTCGCCTTCAAGCGTGACCTGATATTCCTGCATCGCTTCCAGCAGGGCGGACTGGGTCTTGGGTGAGGCGCGATTGATCTCGTCGGCCAGGATGATGTTGGCAAAGATCGGCCCCTTGCGAAGCTCGAAGCGACCCTGGGCGCGATCATAAATATAGCCGCCGGTGATATCACCGGGCAGCAGGTCAGGCGTAAACTGAACCCGCTTGAATTCCAATCCCAACGCCGCGGCGAAGCTCTTGGCGATCAGCGTCTTGGCCAGGCCGGGATAATCTTCGAGCAAGACATGCCCCCCGACCAGCAGAGCCGTCATGATCTGGCGTAATTGCGGTCGCTTGCCGACCACCACGCGCTCGACTTCGCCGAGGATATTCCTGCCGGTCGCGACCATCTCAGCGGGCGATGAAGTCATCTGGCCGTTCCTTCGAGCTGGTTGATCCTGGCGCGAAGGTAGTCGACCAGGCGTGCCAGCGTAGCTGCCGTGTCCCGCGCTCGCTTCCTGCGCCTCCACCAGCCTCGGCGCGAGGGTGTATCCCATCGTCCCTGCAGATAGACCAGCACCTCGGGTGGAAAGTCGAAGCCGCCAGTTTGCAGGCGTCGCCAGATCCGTTGCTCCGGCAGCCGTTCTTGCTCGACCAGCACATTCAGCACCAGTTGGCGCATCGCCTGCGCGAAACGTACCCTTGATAGCTCCGCCTGGCGGGCGCTTCGCATCGCGATGAGCCAATCGTTGACCGGTCCCGCGCGCAGCGGTTCCTCGTCCTGACGCGTTCGAGGTATGCCTACCCCGGCAGCGACACTGCGCCACGCAAGTGGAACGGCGAGCACGAGCAGCAGAAACCAGATCAGGCGTTGGGGAAGGCTCTCGACGAAAAGACGAGCGGCCACCACGATCTGATAGACCGGAACGACCAGCAGCGGACGTATCCAGCCGGTGATCACAAGGATCAGCACGCCTGCCAGGAGCAACACCAATCCGATCAGGCGGCTGCGATGGCTCATGGCTTCCTTCCATATGCCTGGACGATCGCCGTCAGGCAGCGCACCGCTTCGTCGGTGTCGCGCTGCTGAGGGGTGTTGGCGCCGTAACGAACGCGCTCAAACAGCTGCGTGAGACGCCGGATATGTTCATTGTGGACGCCGGCCTGCGCGAGATGTTGCTCGAATTCCCGCGCGGTCATAGTCTGCCCGCGCCGTAACCCGCGCCGCTCGCGCAGCAGCGAGCTCATCTCACGATAGCAGCGCAGCACGGTCGCCCGCACATCGCCGCCGGCGTGCAGCTCGGCGAGGGCCTGTCGTGCCGGCTGAGCCAACTCATCCTGGCTGATCGGTTGCTGCACACTTGCTGCAGGACGGCGTGACCAGGTGAGCCAGATGGCGGCCACGATCGGACTGATCAGCAGCGCACTTATCGCGATCACAAGCCACGCCGGGGGATCGAGGACAACCGGCGGCAGGCTCGCACGTACGCCAGGTGTTCCGAGGACAGCAGGAGACGCAAGCGGGGCCGGCGACGCCGGGTTGTTACTTACCATGGCAGACGGAACTGCTGCCTGCCCCGATGGTTAAATCGCCTCTTCTATAGCCCGATCCAGCCCACGATTTGCGGTTATCTCGTAGACCACATAAACGAGCAGCAGCAGGCCGGCGACTAACAAAACCCGCTGCAGCAGGATCCGCCGCAGCTCAGGCGACCTGAGCAGACTACGAAATCGCCGACGGAGAATATCTCAGCCCAAGTAGAACCAGAGCCAGCGTAGCGACAATTGCGAATAGCGTCGTCAAGCGAGGCGCAACCAGCATGAACGGCCGGCCGGGGTCGAACTCGAGCCGGGAAAGCCCGGACGCAAGCAGCATGAGTGCGATGAGTACACATGTGAGGGTGTAGAGCACGTAGATTCTGCTGCGCTGTGTCAACCCTATCTCCAGCTACTGCCGCTATAGTGCCAGTAATGTCAATTCCGATCTCGATCTTGCTGCAGGGCTTCTGCTGACGCTGATCGTGTTCCCGGCACAGGTTGATTCAAACGATTTTCACCACAAAGGCACACAGGGCACGAAGATCCTAAGAATCTTCGTGCCCTGTGTGCCTTTGTGGTGCATATTTGGCGGGGCTTACCTGGCGCCGGCGCTCACGGACGGCACAAAGATGGTATTGGACGCCTGCTTATCGCTGATCTCAACTTTAATCGGATACTTCTGCGCCGGGTCGACGCCGTCCGCCGGCACGATCTGCAGCCGGTAGCCGGTATCGTTTGCTGCGATGTCGCGCTCGACCTGGGTTGCGACGGCCTGGGATGCTGATCCGGCTTGATTTTGATTGGCCTGGTTGGTGTACGGTTGCGGCGCGAAGCTGAGCGTGTGCTGCGTTCCGCTCAGCGTGCTCTTGGCAACGGTTAGCCCTGCGCTGTCGACCACGCGCGCGGTAAACCCGACCGGCAAGGCGATGTTGATAATCTGCTCGTAACCTTGCGGCAGGTACTCGCGGCCGCAGCGGATGCAGTCCGGCACGGGGAGAATCAGCGGCAGCAGGGCGCTGTACACATAGGTTTCGCTGATGGCCAGAATGTTCTGCTCATGTGGATCGCACGCGTAGCCCTTGCCGTCCATATTGAAGTCGAACTGGGTCGGATTGTAATCCAGCGGGCAGTTGTCGGCGTGGTCGAGCACGTCGTCGCCGTCGTCGTCCCCGTCACACGGATTGCCGAGGCCGTCGCCGTCCGGATCGGCATTGTTCGAGCTCTTGACGCCGGGACACAGGTCGCACGCGTCGCCGACGCCGTCGCCGTCGCTGTCTTGCTGGTTGAAATTCGGCGTATCGACGCAGTTATCGGCCGTGTTGGGGTCGCCGTCGTTGTCGATATCGCTGTCGCAGGCGTCGCCCTGCCCGTCGTTGTCGCTGTTCTCTTGAAGGATATTTCCGGTCGTCGGGCAGTTGTCGATCATATCCGTGACCGTATCTTTGTCGCTGTCTTCGCAGGCGTCGCCGGCCGGGCCGCCGTAATTGTTGGCTTGATTTGCGTTGGGTGTGTACTGGCAGTTATCGGCCGCGTTGGGGTCGCCGTCGTTGTCGATGTCATTGTCGCACGCGTCGCCCTGGCCGTCCTTATCTATATCACCCTGGCTCCAGTTTGCGATGTTGGGACAATTGTCGCCGCCGTCGGGCGTCTGGTCGCCGTCGTTGTCGGGCTGGCTCCCATCTTCAACTCCGTCGCAGTTGGCGTCGCCCTGCCCGATTTCGACGGCGGCGTAGGCGTTGCGCACCGCGCATAGCTCCTTGGACTGCGCGCCGTATGTAGTCAAGGCATAGAAGACCATGCCGTTGCGGGCATCCTGGAATTTGGAGTTACCGCCGACCCAGCCAGTCAGCACGTTATAGAACAGCTGCTGCGCCTTGGACTGCCCGATCCCGCTCACGATGCGGCCGTTGAAGGTGCCGCCGTCGGTGAGCAGAAAGGCCGCCTTGTTGTGGATGCCGCTGTTGGTATGCACACCGCCGCTGTCGGCGAGCGTGACGAACCAGTTGCTCATTCGATCGGGATCGCCGAACGCCGGTGGGTTGCTCATGTTGCGGAAGGCCCCCTGAGCCGAGCCGTCGCCGATGGTCCAATCGCCGGGGTCCATCGCATGGCCGAAGATATCGGCGAAGCTTTCGTCCAGCGCGCCGGATTGGAAAACATACTCCAGCTCTCCTTCGCTGCTGTCAACGGCGTGTGAGAACTCGTGGCCCATCAGGTCGGGTGTGATGTTGGTGTTGCCGAACTCGAAGATATCGCAGCCGGGGCTGTAGCTGGCGGTGCCGGGATGGGGATTGACGTGGATATACATGGCGATGTCTTCGCCGTCGTCGTCGTACAAGTCGCGACCGAACGTCCCGTTCCAGAAGTTGTACAAACTCTTAACATTGTTGAACGCCTGAAAACCCTCGGCGTCGGGATTGGCGCCGCCGACGACGCCGTCTTCGTCGAACCATTGATCGTCGTCGTAGGTAAACGCCCAGCAGGTGTCGCTCTGGCCGGTATTGTTGGCCGTCTCCAGGTCGAGGTCGAGGTCGCTCATCGTGCGGTCGAGCCGTATGATCAGCTCGCCGCTATTGGCGTCGATCAGCAGGGCTTCACCGGCGACGGTCTGGCCCAGATTGACCTGCCAGGCCAGCCGCGTGCGGGTGTCCGGACCGCCCAGCAGGCCGAGGTTGACATAGCGCAGCTGTGTATCACCGGCCACTCTGGTATCAGGGCCGCCGAGCGTTTTAGTATCAGGGCCGCCGAGTGCTACGGCCAACGCCTCGGCCTGCTCAGCCGTGAGGCGCGGCGTGGACGGGAGCGTGATCTCGGGCAGATAATCGCCGCTCAGCGCCAGGATGCGGGCGCCGTCCAGGTGAATGCCGATCTCGGCCGGCCACACGGGGATGCCGTTGTGCTGCTGGCGAAAGAACAGGTGCCGGCCATCGCCGGAGCGGCGCTTGAGCTGCAGCTGTTGCGCGGGCTCGCTTAGACGGAGCAGGCCGCGGTACTCATTCAAGAACCATAACGCGCGGCTCAAAGCGTCGGTGCCGGCGTTTGACGGCACAGCCAGGTCGAACAACGCAGAGCGCAGCACACCGCGCTCCAGCTGCGCTTCGAGCGGCCGCGTCGTCGCTTGCTTCAGTCGCGTGAAGTCGGCTTGCTGGCGCTGGTCGGCGGCGGTCTGGTCGCCCGGCTGTGCGGTAACCGGCAGCGCGCAGCAAATCACCAGGCGTGGCTCGGGGATACCGGCCGGTATCAACTCGCGGCTGCTGAAGGCCACGTCCATCTCGGGCAGCGCCGGCAGCAGCAGCAGCTCGGTCGCGGCCACATCGCCGGTCACCCACTGCGTCGCCAGCGCCGTGACATCCAGCTTGAGCGTGCCGGAGGCTGCCAGCGAGCTTTCGTCGCCGTAGCCGGCAGCGGGCGCCGGCTGTGTGTTCCAGGTGATGGTTGCTTCGGCCCACCTGCCGTCGACGCTATGAACGGCAATCGAGTACGGCAGCGGGGCGGGGGTTCCATTGAGCGTCAGCTCGAGCTCGGCGCTCTGGATCGTCGCACCGGCGGGTATGCGCCCCACGAAATCGAAGCGCAGCAGCGTGTGCCACGCGCCACTCCGGCCCGCGGCAACCCGCAGCAGGCGCTCGGTGCCGTGAGCAATGGCGGGATTGCTCCGGCTCACGGCGGCGTCGGCGACGACGGGAAAGCTACCGCCACAGACGGCGGCCTGGGCCAGGGCGCTGGGAGTGCCGATCAGCCCGCTGTTGAAGGGCCGGGCCGGGCCGACCACGGCCAGCATGCCCAGCAGCAAAACCATCGCACGCAGCCGGTGTTTCATTAGAATGCTCCTTGAGGTCGGAAACTGTGCTCAACTCAACGCTCATCCGGCGGCTTGTGCGACGTGTTTGCTCCACGGATCGACCCGAGTCTGAGCGTCATGAAATCGGTGAGGTCGTTGAGCGACACAAAGTACAGGCGCTGCCCGGACTGCACATGCTCCACCGAGCCGCGCCATTGCGCTGCCGGCTCGCCGCGGCTATCCTCGTGCCAGAACCTGACAATAAAAAGCTGCTGCCGGTGTTCAGTGTCGGGCATCACTCCCTCCGCTACCGGGCAGGCTACAGGCGAGGCGTCCAAAAAGCGTCCAACGTCGAACGGGGATCACCACAAAGGCACAAAGGACGCAGAGAATCTGATTAATTCCGGCGGAGCAAAGCCCCGCCGGAATGGGTGGAGTGTATGGCTTTGTCATCCCGAGCGCAGCAACGCCATCCCTCAGCCGAATGTTCCGAGAGGGTGCGCGAGGGATCTCTAGCGGTCTGGAAGCGCTATCGCCCGGAGATTCCTCGCGCGCAGCGGCCTCAAGACGTACATTCGTGTGGCGAGGCGCGCTCGGAATGACAGCTTGAAGGTATCTCGCGATCTGCTGTAGGGGATCCCGTCCTCTGCGCCTCTGCGGTGATTCCCTTTTCGGCTACTGCCTATGCTTCGGGCCAGGCGCCGTTTTGGTAAGCGGCCAGCAGCTCGCGGTTGAAAATGAGTGCGAGGAAGGTCGACTGCGATCGGGCATCGGGGATCTCCGCGACTTTTGTTTGAAGCGCGGCGTGTGCCTGCTCAAGTAAAGCCTGTGCGCGCGCTGAATCGCCCAGCGCGCGGTAGGTTCGGGCGGCGGCCCAGAGCATAGACTGGGGCTGCGACATGGCATCGGCGGATGAGTTGTCCAGCAGCGCCAGCATTTCCTCGCTCGCGCGTCGAGCGTCCGGCAGCTTACCCGCCCGTAAATAGGCGATCGTGAGATCGACCAGATCGCCGGCGTAATTCGCGGGCTGCCCGAGCTGGCGCAGCATCGCGATCCCGGCCTCCATATGGCCGATCGCCGCTTGCAGCTCGCCCAGCTCGCGCTCAGCCGCGCCGAGGTTGCCGAGCGCCTGGGACTCATAGACAGGGTTTTGCAGGGAGCGAGCTAGCTCCAGCGCGCGCAGCGCCGCGGACTTGCTCTGCGCGTAATCGCCCTGCTGCAGCGCCGTGAAGCTGATATTGAGCGCGCCGGCCGCTTGCCCGCGCGGATCGTGCAGCGCTTCAAACAGCGCTTCAGCCGTGTGGAACGCCTGCATGCTTTCGATATATTCGCCGAGCCGCGCGGCGAGGATCGCGCCGTTGAGCAGCACCGCGGCCTCGCCCTGCCGCTTGCCGAGGGCTGAAAAGATCGTGCCGGCTTCGCGGTAATGCCGCCTGGCCTCGTCGATGCGGAACAGGCGCGCTTCCGCGGTAGCCACGCGCTGCAGTGCATCCGCTTCACCCTCGCGGTCCCCGATGGCGCGGCACAGCTCGAGCATGCGCTGCCCGAGCGCGTATGCCCCGGCGAAGTCGTGCTGCATGAAAACCGCGGCCGAGGACATGCGTAACGTCTGAACCAGCAGCGTCTGATTGACCTGCGCTCCCGGCCGGTCAGGCAGCGAGATACTCGCTGCGGGAACTGCAGCGGCCTGATCGAGCAGCGCTTGCATATCGGCCCATCTGCCCTGGTGCATCGCTACCTCGGCCAGCTGGCAGCAGCATTCAACCTGCCCGCCGATATCCAGCAGCGATCGGCGCAGAACCAGTGCCATTTCCAACTTGTTGCGCGCCGCATCGTACTGGCCGAGCAGCACGAAGTATGTTCCCTCGGCCTGCAGCGCCTCCGCCTGCCAGCGACTGTTCCCCGAGGCAGCCGCGCGCGCCTTGAGC
Organism: uncultured bacterium; assembly: GCA_963827625.1. Classification (GTDB taxonomy): domain Bacteria; phylum Chloroflexota; class Chloroflexia; order Chloroflexales; family Kallotenuaceae; genus CAWHBS01. The sequence continues at coordinate 1,031,739 of CAWHBS010000001.1, forward strand.
GCGGCGACGGCAGCTGCTTCGGCCTCGCGCTCGCCGCGCAGGCGCTCCAGACGAATCCGGCGGCGTAGTGTTTCGCAGATCGCCTCGTCGTCGCCAAGCAATTCCGCCAGCACCTGCAGCTGCTGCAGATCGGAGGCCTGGGCGTCGCGGTGGCCCTGACGATGCTCCAGCTCCTCGCGAACGGCCAGCAGGTCAAATCGCGCGTGGAGGTCCGTCGCCAGCTCCAGCCCACGCGAGGCAGCCACGAGCGCTTCCTGGTCCGCGTGGACGTCCCGTGCGCGGCAGGCGGCACGAAGGTAATAGCCGGCTGCGCGTCGCGGCTCGTGCCCGCGGTCGAAGTGTCGCGCCAGCTCGCCTGCCAGCTCGTCGAGCACGCCGGGATAGAGCTGCTCCATGGCGCGGGCGGTTCGCCGGTGGCGGCGTTGCAGCGCAGGCGCGGCGATGCCGGCGCTGATCGTTTCTTGCACAAGATGGTGAGCGAACGTGTAATCGTAGCGCTGGCGACTCCCGGCTTCGCGCACGAGCTGGCGGTCGAGTAGCTCGTCCAGCCCATCCAGCAGCTCGGCTTCACTCCAGCCGCCCACTTCACGCACCAGGTCGACATTAAAGGCCACGCCGACCACCGCCGCTACCTCGGCAAGCGCGAAGGCATGTGCAGACAGGCGCTTCAAGCGCCCGGCGATGGCGGAGCGCACACCGCCGGAACGGGCCGCGTCGTGCGGAGCCGGCTGTTGCTCGACGTGCGCAGCGGGTAGCTCCGGCCGGCCAGGCGTGGCCGTAGGCCCTGCGAGCTGCTCAGCGAGCAGCTCACTTACGAACAGCGGCAACCCTTCACTCTCGCGATGCAAGTGTCCCGCCAGACCGCCGGTCGCCACGCCGGTGCCGGGCAGCCGCTCGACCAGCGTTTCGAGCGCCTGGAGCGGGAGACGGCCCAGTGCCAGGTGCAGCGCCCAGCGCTCAGCCCGCAGCTTGCGCACGAAGTCGCGTAGCGGATGGACGCGTGGCGTTTCCTCTTCACGATATGTAACCAGTAGCAGAATCGGCTGAGCTGAAGCTCGGGCGGCCAGCGATTCCACAAAGGCGATCGTCGCCGCGCCGGCCCAATGCAGATCCTCGAGCAGCAGCAGGATCGGGCGCGGCTGGGCCAGTCCTTCGACACAGCGGCCAAGCGCCTCGAACAGTCGCGCGCGCTCCCGGTCGGGGTTGAGCAGAGGTAAGCTCGGCAATCCCGGCCGGCGCTGCCGCAGCTCGGGGAGCAACGGACCGATCGCGGCCAGCCATGCCGGGTCGATATCCAGGGCGGTCAGCAGCGGCAAGCCATCGCGGAATGCCTCGACGATCGGCTGATACGGGCCAGGTTCGGGATACGTGGCAGCGCCGCGCAGCACCCGTCCGCCCTGCTGTTCGACGAGCAGCGCCAGCTCCTCCGACAGGCGGGTTTTGCCGATGCCGGCCTCACCACCGATCAGCGCCAGGCCACCGCGGCGATGCGTAACGCGGCTCCACGCTTCGCGCAGCTGAGCGAGCTCGGCCTCGCGTCCGACGAAGGGCAGTGCCGCGGGCACGACAGCTTTACCCTGCGGCCGCGGCTGCTCGAAGCCGGGGCCGGCGCCCGCTATCCGCGCGTTGCGCACGATCGCCTCGTACAGCGCGGCCGTCTCCGGCATCGGCTCCACGCCGAGCTCGTCGCGCAGCAGGCGCGCGAATTGCTCATACTCCCGCAGCGCGCCGGAGCGGTCGCCCAACTCATAGCGCAGAGCGATCAACGTGCGCATCGCGTCTTCACGCAGCGTGTCGCACTGCACAACCTGCTGAGCATACCCGATCGCCCGCGGGAAATCGCGATCGGCGCGGTGCTGCCGGACCAGCTCGACCAGCGTTGCGAGATAAAGCGCTCGCAGTCGCTCGCGCTCCCCAAACAGCCAGTCGTCGTACACATGCTCGAGCAAGTCGCCGCCGTACAATGCCACGGCTTCGTTCCGGCTCTCCGCGGCCCGGCTCAGCCGCTCGAATTCGGCGACGTCGAGCCAGTACTCCGCCGCGGCGTTCCACCGAATCGTGTCGCCGTCGCTGATGATCCAGGGCCGTTCGGGAGCGGCGGGTGGCAGGGTACGCTGCAGGTGGTACAAATGCCGGCGCACTTTGGTGCGAGCCTCCGCTTCGGGCTCGTCGGGCCAGAGGGCGTAGGCGACGGAATCGCGCGGCACTGGAACTTCGCGGTGCAGCAAGAGATAGGCAAACAGCGGCACGGTCTTGGGCGGCGCGACGAGACGTATGGGGGTATCGTCGTCGAGCACACGTAGCTGGCCGAACAGATGAATGCGCAACATAGCACGCCTCGGTCGTCGGGCCGGATGTGCCAAGTATACCATCGCGGCGGGGCGAACCCCACCGCTACTCCATAGCAATGCGCGAGGAGGAATCACCACAAAGGCACGAAGGACACAAAGAATCCATGAATCTTTGTGTCCTTCGTGCCTTTGTGGTGAATTCCTATAGCTCGACGTTGAGAAAGGTGCACTCCTGATTGGCGGTGTTGGATTCGAGCTGCGGGATCTGGCTGAAGTCGTTCGCGCCGAGTTTGTGCCCGACTTCCTCGATCAGCGCATGGTACGTCAGGCGCTGCCCGCCCTGGCTCAGCGCCTCGGTCAGGTAATACGAGAACGGCCCGACGAACTGCCCGCCGACCCTGGCATCGGCCGCGGTCTGGTCCGAGCGGCACGCCGCCAGCAGCACCACATTGCCGCGCAGCTTGTCCAGGCCGAAGTGCCGCTTGTCGTAGCGCGCCATCGCCTGCCTGACACGCTGCTCCCAATCGTCGTCCGCGGAGGTACGGATATCGCGCACTTCATCCAGCACGGCCTGGTAGCGCTGCTCGTTGACCGCGCGAGCCGCCGCGTCGAATTGATTTTCTTCGGCGCGGGTACTGGGCATGAAGCGATACACCACGTCCTCCACCGGATCGCGCGAGATGGTGCCCGAATGGCAGCAATCCATCAGCAGCACCAGGTGCGTGCCGCGGCCGAATTCGCGATACGCCTTGCGCAGCTCGTCGTCGGTGAGCTCGCCGGCCGTGTCGTAATCGTGCGGCACCAGCGCCTCGTCGCGGCCGTCGGGCTCGTCGCCGTCCTTGTCGAGCACGAACTTGCCGTGGCCGGAGTAGTGGAATAGCCGCGTGGCGCTGTCGCCGTCCTCGGCGGTAGCCAGCCAGCGCAGGTTGTCCTGGATGGCGGTCTTGGTCGCGTCGGCGTCGCGCAAAATGCGTACGTCGTCGTCGGCCAGGTCGTAGCGGTCGCGCAGCACCGCGTGGACATTGGCGACGTCGTTGAGACAGCCACGCAGCGGGATCCGTTCGTAGGCATTGATGCCTACCAGCAATGCTTTCATGGACTACTCCCTAGTTAATCGGCATTGTGCCGATAGACCTACAATTCGTTGATTCGTGTTTCATTCGTGGCCGGCCAGGCTCGAACTCGACGATGCGCCGCACGCCGGCCGTACGGTTGAGCCGGTCGAGGCCCGGCGCGTCGACAAAATCGGCGCCCGACAGCACGATATATGAGCCGAGCACGATGTGCCCCGCGCCAAGCAGCAAAAGCGCCTGCGGTATGGCGGCCACCGGCAACGCGGCAATGCCGCCCAGCCCTTTGCCCAGCCAGCCGGCGAGCTTCATCTGTCTGGCATGCCGCGCCGTGAGCGCGCGCACGGCCGCATCCGCGGCGGCGTAGGCGTCGAGCTCGACCGTGCTGCGCTCGACGTACCGCCGCACGGCCTCGGTCGTCGTCGTTGTATCGTACAGTCGCTCCAGCAGCTTGCCGAACAGCTGCTTGTCGCCGCTCAGCCCCTCGATCCACTCCGCCATCTGCCTGGCAGCCGCTTTGGCGATGCCCGGACCGAGCAGCGCGAGCAGCGCGTTGTAGGCGTTGAAGGCGAATTCGCGGGCCATGCTGTAGAGCTTCGAAACAGCTTCGGCCTGCCCGAGCGCCGCGGCGATGTCCAGGCCGACCACGCCGGCGGCCTGGGTGAGCGGCCCCGCTCCGAGGCCGAGCAGTCTACCGACGGTATCCAGGCCGCTGCTCGCGGCTCGTTCGCGGATCAACAGCAGCAAGTCCGCGGCGGTGTCGGCGAGCTGTAATCGCGCCGACACCGGATCTCTCGCCGTCCAGCCCGAGCGCTCGACGACGGCCACGTCGTCGACTTCGCCGCGCAGGATTTTCAGACTTTGCTCGAGGCGGGTGCCGAGGCCGCCGCCGGAGCGCTCGACGGCACCGATGGTGGGCGCGATACCGGCCTGCTCATCCTCGGCCGCCTGCAGCAGCATAGCGCTGACTTCCAGATCGACCAGCGCCTTGGCCAGCAGCTGCGTCGACGCGTCGATACGCTCGTCGTCGCCCGGCGCCGATAGGCCGGCGGCCAGATCGGTTGTAAGCAGGCCGGACATCGGCGCCAGCTGCTCGGCCTGCTCGGCCATGTTTGCCGGCACGCCGTCCATGGTCCCGCGCTCGGTTGACGCGGATGGCGCGGGCACGAACAGTGCCTGTACGCCTGCCGCGTAGCTGCGGGCGGCAGTTGGGTTGATCGCACTCATCGTCTGGTGCTCCGTTTGAAACTCAACGAACCCCATCTTCGTCTGGCCCATTCATCTCACACTACGCCCGGCTTCATCTCGCGCGCCGCGTCGACCAGGTAGTGCAGGTGGCCGCGCGTGTCGAGGTACTCGATCAGATTGAGCACCTTGTTCGCGAGCATCGAGCCGCCGACCATATCCAGGCTGACTTGCAATTGCACGCCGTTCTCGGCCAGCCGCTCCTCGATATCCGCGCACAAGGTTTCAAGCTCTTCAACTCTGAAGTTGTTCACCAGTGCAGTCCGCAGCGCCCGCTTACCTACCGGCGGATTCGCGGACGCGCCAGGGATGCCGATTGGGCTTACGGGCGATGAAACCGCCGTTGTCGAGGACAGCGCTCCCACGGATGATGTCATCGCCGTCGTCGCGGGCTGCGCTCCCGTCTCAGGATCACTACGAGGAAACAAGACGCCGTCCTCGGCGCGTAGATACAACACCGGCACGCCCCAGTCGCGGTTCTCACCGTCGGTCTCGAACCAGATCCGCTGCCGTCCGGCGGTGACTGCCGCGTCGATCGACTGCCCGGCCGCCAGCGTGCTGTAGAAGCGGCGGTTGAAGGTGATCGCGTTCGCATCTTCGACCGTGTACTGCATCGCGACTACAGCCGGAATACCGGCGTTCGTCAGTGCCGGGGCGATGCCGCTCCAGGCGTTCACGCCGTCGCGTCGCCCGGCGTGACACGCGCCCAGCACCGCCAGCCGCACGCCTTTGCCCTTGAGCAGCATCGCCAGGTTGCTCGCCGAGAACAGCTGCGCAGCGCCGGTCGAGCTGATCAGCGCCAGGTAGCCTTTGCCGCTGCCGTCGGTATCACGCTTGAACTCGCCATGGCCGGCGAAATGGAACATATGCGCCCGATGGGTCAGCGCATCCTGCAACAGATCGACGGTCGCGTTCGGGACGTAATCGGCCGCGAGATTGGGGATCCTGGCGACGACTTGCTCGAGATTGCCGCGGTCCGCCTCCAGGTCCAACGGCAGGAAGCGTGGGTCGAGCGGATTGGCGAACAGCGCGACCAATCGCAGCGCCGTGCCGTCGATCGGATCGAGCGAGACCATATTCTGCCCGATCACCTCGAAGCGTGCCAGCGAGACATTATTGTCCAGCGCCAGAAAGCCTTCAGTTCCACCCTGGCCGGCGAGCGTTCCCGGTTGGCGCAGGTTGGCATACTCCCACGGCAGGTCGGCCAGCTCATACGAATCGAAGCGCAGTCGAATTCGTAAGCGCTCGTCGTCGTCCAGGCGAGCCAGACTGACCTCCAGCCTCGAGCGCGCCGCGGGCGGCAGCAACAGGTTGCCGAGCGTTTCGCCAAGCGGGATCAACTCAGCCAGGGTGAGGTTGCGCTTTTCCAACATGCGCAGGCGCTGGGCCAGGTCGGCGGGCAACTCCACCGTTTCCGCATGGCTCGCGCCGGCCGGCGAATTGAGCACGCGCACCCGTATGCGGCGTGCTCCTTCGGCTTCGAGCAGCGACGCTTCGAGATCCAGGTTGAAATAACGTTCCATCGAGCTTACTCCAACGATGAGACCGGGTATCGATACGCCTGGACGCATTATTTGGTGAGCCGGGTTGCGGGGAAGTTGAGTGAACAGAGTGGACAGCGACGCGCCGCGGCACCGCCTCCGGCGATTATACATGCCTGTTTTCGGGCGCGTCTAGGGCGAAGGCCGGAACGGAATCACCACACAGGCATAAGGGACACGAAGAATTAATGGGTTCTTCGTGTCCTTTGTGCCTGTGTGGTGATTTGCTTGGATCAACTGCCAATGAGAGGGGTTGGAGTGAGGGAAAAATGCTGCCTCAACGATCTTCGAGCGCCGCCAGGATCCGCTTGCGCCAGCGCTCGCGGCTCGCGTCCAGCACTTTTAGCTTGTATGTCAGCAGCGCGGTGCGCACCAGCCCGATACGCTGCTTTTCGACTTGCCCGGCCATGTTGTAGATCGCGAGCAAGATATGAAACTCGACGAACGGGCTCTCGGTAGCAAGTCTCCTGAGCAGCTTGTTCAGATATGCGACATCCTGCAGCCAGTCGAGGTATTTGATCGCCGCCAATCGCTTGCCGGGGCTGCTGCTGTCCAACCAGGATGCGAGGTCGAGCTGATTGAATACGTAGGGCGCCAGCTCACGCATGCGGAATGCGATATCGTCACCTTCGAACGAGCGCTGTTGGGAGAAAGGGCGATGCCGGTTGCGATTGAACTCGCGCACCAGCGCATACATCCGCTGCAGCGGCTCGGCCCATTCGTCGGGCAGCGTGTCGGGAGCGTCCTGCCCGGCGATTTCGTTCCACGCGGCGCTGGGACGAAGCTCGCGTGCCGCGGCATACAGTATGGCGATGTTGCCGTTGCGATAAAAACCCTTGACGATCTCGCGCGCTTTTGCGCTCTTGGTTTCGCCGGCGAACTCTTCGAAGTCGACTTCAAGATCGGCGCACAAGGTATGCAATTCTTCGAGTGTAAAGTGCTCGGTCAGCAAGCGCCGCAAGCCGCCAAGGTCGATGTCGCGTTCCATGTTCGCTGCTTCCACGATCGATCGAGTGGAGATCAGGGCGAAGAGCGGCTCGCCGATCGGGCGCGACCGACGGCGGCGCAGGAGCAAAACCAGGGCCAGCGGGATGACAGCCAGTGCCGCGCCAAGGTAGCTCAGGGCGGTGTAGCCGAGCAGCGCAAGGATCAATCCGCTGCCCAGGCTGCTGACTGCCGATGCCAGGTTGATCACCAGCTCGTTCGCTCCCTGGATACCCGCGCGCTCGGACGGCGCCAGCTGGTCGGAGAGCAGCGATGAGCCGGCCACATAGCACAGATTCCAGCCCAGGCCGGTCAGAAACAGGGCCAGCGCCAGCCAGGCGATTTCCGTCGAGACCGGCGCGAACAGGCTGCCTGCCACCAGCAGCAGCGAGCCGGCGCCGATCGCCGCGCCGCGCCCGATACGGTCCGTGAGCGTGCCGATCAGGATCGAGAAGCCGAACATGCCCATCGTGTGCGCCATGATCACCAGCGACACCGCGCCCAGACCGTGGTCGTGATGATGCATGTGCAGCGAGGTGACGGTCATCATCAGGATCATGACACACTGGCCGATCAGCATCGCGGCCAGCGCCAGCCAGGCCGCGGGCAGGCGCATAATCGTACGCAGCGGGCGAGCCGGTTCGTCCACGTGGCCGGCATCCGTGGCATCTGCCGCGAGTGAGCGCGCGATATCGCGCGGATCGGGCCGCAGAAACAGCAGCAGCAGCACACCGGCCAGGGCGAACAGCGCTGCGCCGGCCCACATCGGCCCGGCCAGCGGGTCGGCGCCGAACACGCCCATCAGGGCGCCGCTGGGCGCTACCAGCGCGGGACCTACGATCGCGCCGATCGTGCCCGCGAAAACGACGGTGCTGATGGCGCGGGCGCGGCGCTCGGGGATCTGCGCGTCCGCGGCGGCGTAGCGGCTCTGGTCGACGGCGCCGCGGGCGGCGCCGATCAGCAGCAGTCCGAGCATAAACACGGCCAGGCTGTGCAGCAGGATCGCCGCGCCGCCGACGATCATGCCGATACAGCCGACGGCAAACCCCAACGCGAGCCCCAGGCGACGCCCGATACGCTCCATCAGGCGGGCGCTCGGATAAGCGGTGCCGGCGGCGCCGATCAGCAGTAGCGTGCCGGGAAGGCCGGCCAGCGCATCCTGCCCGCTCAGCGTCGCGCCGGCGATCGAGTTGACCGCGGCGTTGGCGATCAGTGCCGCCGCGCCGATACTCTGCGCCACGAACAGGATCGCGATGATGCGGCGCGCGGCGCCGGGTGTGTAGACGGAACTCGTGTTCACAGCCTGTATCATACATGTGCTGCCTAGAGGCTTAAGTCGAAATCGAATCACCACAAAGGCACAAAGGACACAAAGAACTTTATGAATCTTTGTGTCCTTTGTGCCTTTGTGGTGATTCGATTATGTCAGTACAGGTCCGGCAGGCCCTGCTTGACGTAGTCCGGCAGATTGGGCTGCGCGGCGATGCGGTCGAGGAACGTGCGATCGTCGACCACGGTCAGCGGATCGCGCTGCAGCGGGGTCAGCACCTCGGATAGCGGCTTGCTTTCCGCCGCGGCTCGGATCTGCGCCTGCTCGTCGGTCACGGTTTCGACGGCGGATCGAGCCGTGGGCCGGCCGTCGCGCGTTCCGGCGCTGCTGAGCAGGTCCTGATCGAGCACCAGCAGCCACTGCTCGCCGCGCGTCCCGGACGGCGGCTCCATCTCGCGCGCCAGCTCAACCAGGTTGGCAAGACCTTCTGTAACACGATCGCGTGCCTCGCCCAGGCCAAGTGCGCCGACGATCGGATCGGCGTCCGGCTGGACCAGATTGAGCCGGCGGCGTGCGCCGCCGACCGACCATTCCTCGTTGCCTGACGAACCGAAAGGCTCCATCAAGCGCGGGCTGCCGCAGCGCGGGGTGCCGTCGATGACGACCAGGCTTATGTGTGACTCGCGCGCCTCGATCAGCTGCGCGTACGGGTCGCCCTGCCTGCCCATGACCACGAGCAGGTCGGCGCGCTTGCCGGCTTCCAGCGAGCCGAGCGATTTGTGCCAGCCAAGTATTTCGGCCGGGTTTCTGGTTGCCATCGCCACCAGCTCCCGGTCGCTGAACACCCCGTCCATCGCCCGGCTGACCAGCCGGGCGACTTTGAGCTCGCCAAGCAGGTTCTTGCTGCCGCTGGGCGACCAGTCCGAGCCGAGCGCCATGCGCACGTTCAGCTCTTTGGCGTCCTTGACGTTTACCGTCTTGCCGTACAGCAGCAGGTTACTGAGCGGCGACCACACCAGGGCGGCATCATGCTGCTTGAACGTGTCCAGGTCTTGCCTGGACAGGCCCAGGCTATGGATGCCGGCCAGCTTTGGCCCGAGCGCCCAGCTGCCGTCCGAGAGCTGCAGCACCAGGAACGTCTCGCGCGCCGCTTCGTCGGTGCCTTCGCTCAGGTGCAGCAGCCGGCAATTCGTCTTGCTGAGCGACGTGCGAAACGACTCGAGCTCGCCGGTTGTGAGGTCGGCGATGCGTGGCCTGGCGGCCGGAAGATCGCTGTCCGTGCTCTGCTCAACGTTACGCACGATCCCGCGATACAGGCGCTGGCTGCCGGTGCTGCTGGCGAGGGTGACGCCCTGTGAGGAGGTGACCCCGGCGAGCAGGCATTTGGCTTCAACATAGCGCACGATCGCGGGCATATACGTCGGATGCGGGCCCAGCACCGCCATCGGCCAGCTGATCGACTTCTTTTTGTCGGCGTTGTCTTGCCACTGATTGCGATTGTGATACAGCCTGGGGACCTGCCATAGGCGCAGCGCGTTGTAGGCGAGATGATTATGCAGCTCGATCAAGCCGGGATAGATCGTTCCGCGCGTCTGTATCACCGGGCTGGCCTCGAAGCCGGACGGCGGCGCAGCGCCGGACGGTCGCACGTCCGTGATGTGCGTGCCATGCACGTAAACGATGCCCCGTTCGAGTAGCGTGCCTGTCGCGTCCATGGTCACGACCCGGCCTTCGAGGCCGTAGCGCCCGTCGGTTACCTGGCCTGTTGGCGGCATAATGTACCTCGCTGGAGCGAAGATCGGTTACACAGGCGCACTCACCGGCGCGATCCAGATCAGCGTATGCCGGTCATCCTCGGGGGGACGGCGCACGCAGTTGAAATGCCGTGGCTTCGCGCTGCGGCCCCAGGCGTCGTCGCCGAGCCAATCGGGCACCCCGAACGGCAGATCGCAGGCCGGCACGCGCCCGTAGTCGCTTTCGGTGAACGTAGCGCCATAATTGGGCAGCGTGGGGTCGCCGTCGGGGTCCGGCGTGACGATCGCGCGCAGGTTCGTGATCGCCTCACGCCAGCGCTCGAGCAGCACAGGAACGTTGTCGCTGGACGGATGAGGGATGTTGGCCACCGTGAAGTTTGCCGCGCCGGGCCAGTTCGCAACAGCCTTTTGCGCATTCAGACCGAACGCGACCACCGCCTGCAGCTGCGGTCCGGCGAGCAGATCGAAGATCTGGTTGCGCCACTCAATATGGTCGGCCCGTTGCAGCAATTGAGCGGCTTTGCGCGACTTCGACGGGAGCAGCGCATAGGCATACGCGTTAACACAAATGTACGAGCGCGTCAGCCCGAGCTTAGTCAGAAAGCCTTGCACGCGCTGGCCGGCGTCGCCGACCATGGTACGCAGGGCTATACGCTCGGTGGGACCGGGATCGGAGGCTACCACCAGGACGCGCCCGCTGCCGTCGAGGCGCCCACGGTAGAAGATTGGCCCCCAATCGAACCAAAAACAATCCTGCAGCGGTGCATAGTCGGGCATGCGCGCAAAGAGCTCGGCGAATTGCGGCGGCGGCCCGGGATCGAATTCAGCCATACGCGGCTCCTCGATAATCAGCCTCAGGTTCGTTCGTAGCCGATCAGGTTCACATGAGCGAGATTCAAATATAAATCGTCGGGATGCCGCGCGCAACGACCAATAGTGAGCACAATATTCCTTCCCATCCAGCAGATTCTCGTCGCTGCCGCATTAATATCGTCGGAGGAAGCGTTGTTGAATCGCCGGTACCCGGATCATGTGCCCGGATACGACGTCAGCCAACCGGAGCCGGCCCGGTCTGGCGGCAGGCTCGGTGTGCTATGATCGGCGCGCCGGCTGCTTCGACGTTTTCCCGCACACCGGATTGCCGACCTTTGCCAGTAGATGCGCCACGCGAGCGGATCAACAATATCGGTCGAGTGGCCTGCTTGAGCGGATGCGCCGCACGCGATGAGTCGAAGCCTGCACAGCTGTGAGGATGTCCATGGCGGATGACAGTACGGTAGCACAGCCGGCAGCGTACCTGGACTTCGATGTCGAGCTCGGGCCGGGCGCCGATCGCAGCTACCCGGTCGCGGTACGCTCGGTGGTCGGCGAAGGGCGCGGTACCCTGAGCTTCCCCTTCGACGCGCAAACGCTCGAGCAGCATCTGCAGGCGATCGATATGGCGCTGCTGCGCTCTGCCGTGCCGCGCCGCAACATCGGGCCCGAGCAGCTGACGGTGCAGGAATTTGGAGCCGCGCTCTTTGCGGCGCTGTTCCAGGGCGAGGTGCGCAGCCGCTATGACGCGATACTGGAGCGGGTGCGCAGCGAGCGCAAAGAGCTACGGCTGCGTCTTCACATTACGACGCCGGAGCTGGCGTGGGTGCCCTGGGAGTTCCTGTTCGACGCCGATCAGCGCGAATATCTTTGCCTGCTCAACGTGTCCCTGGTGCGCTATCTTGATCTGCAGCAATCGGTCGTGCCGCTTTCCGTCGTCGGGCCGCTGAAGATCCTCGGCATGGTCGCCAACCCCGAAGGGCTGTTGCCGCTGGATGTTGCCGAAGAGCAACAGCGCATCATGGCCGCCCTTGAGCCGCTAACTACGAGCGGACGCGTGCAGCTGACCTGGCTCGAGCACGGCACCTGGCGCGCGTTGCAGGATGCCATGCTGCGCGGGCCATGGCATATCTTTCACTTCATCGGCCACGGCAGCTTCGACGAGGCCTCACGAGAAGGGCTGCTGATTCTGGAAGACGAGCAGCACCAGGCCTTTCCGCTGACAGCCTCGGAGCTCGCCCGCCTGCTCGACAACCAGCACGATCTTCGCCTGGTGCTGCTCAACTCCTGCGACGGCGCGCGCGGCAGCAGCCACGATATTTTCTCGAGCACGGCCGCGACGCTGGTACTGCGTGGCATACCGGCGGTGCTGGCGATGCAGTACGAAATCAGCGACGCCGCCGCGAAAGAGCTGGCGCGCACGTTCTACGTCACCCTGGCTGCCGGCCTGCCCGTCGAAACGGCTGTTGCCCAGGCGCGCGAGTTGATCAGCCTGGCCAACCGGCGCTCGGTGGAGTGGGGCACCCCGGTGTTGTACCTGCGCACCGCCGACGGCACCCTGTTCAAGGTCGACCCGGCCGCCGCTCGCGAAGCGGCGGCCATGGCTACCCGGCCGCCCGATGTGCCGGCCGCTCCCGCGAGCGGTGGCCTGCGCGCGCTGCGGCAGCTCAAGGGACATTCCAAACAGGTTAACGCCGTCGTTTTCTCGCCCGATGGCCGGCTGCTTGTCTCGGCGTCCGGCGGATGGCTGTGGCAGGACAACACCGTACGGGTCTGGAGCGTGGCGGATGGGACGCAGCTCGACGTGCTGCGGGGGCATCGTCGCCAGGTTTGGAGCGTGGCCTTCGCGCCTGACGGCGGCACCTTCGCGTCGGCGTCGCTGGACGGCACGGTGCGCGTGTGGCACGCCGGCGACCGTTCGCTGATGCAGGTTCTGGCGCATGATTTGGCGGTGCTGCATGTCGCGTTTGCGCCGGACGGCAAGACGCTGGCGGCGGCGCTGCGCGGCCGGAAAGTGCAGCTCTGGCGCGTGGACGATTGGACGAAGCTCGCAACGATTGCCGGCCACACCGGCGCCGTCAACATGGTGGACTGGTCTCCCGACGGGCAGACGATCGCCACGGCGTCCGACGACCGCACCGTACGGCTGTGGAGCGTCGCGGACGGCGCGCAGCTCGAGCTGCTGACGGGCCATAGCGGGCGCGTTCGCGGCGTGGCATTTTCGCCTGACGGCACGCTGCTCGCCAGCGCCGGCGATACGACGGTGCGCGTGTGGCGCGTCGCGGATGCGGCTGCCGAGCAGGTGCTGGTGGGGCATGAGTGGCCGGTATGGAGCGCCCGGTTCGTTCCGGATGGGCGCATGCTGGTCTCCGGCTCGTTCGACGCGACCGTACGGCTGTGGCGCGTCGCGGACGGCGCGGCACTGGCGGTCGGTCGTGGCCACGCCAAGCCGGTGCAGGCGGTCGCCGTCTCGCCCGACGGAGCGCTCGTCGCATCCGCCTCGCACGATTGTATGATCCGAATCTGGGAGCGAACATGAGCGGACAAGCGGCCGATGCCCGTCCCCACGCCGGCCGTCCGGAATCACCGTCGATGTCGCCGTGGACGCTGCGCTTTGTCGAAGTCGTCATGTCGGTGATCGCCGGCGCATTGCTGCTGGACACGCCGCGCTTCCTGGTTGGAGGGTTCACTCCTTCCAACTGGCGCGGCCTGATGCTGATCATGGCGCTGTTGATCTTCCTGGAGCTGTACCTGGTGCTGATCAAGTACCATCGAATGCTCGAGCTGACCTACGCGCCGTTTTTCCTGTTTTTGGATTGCCTGGCCGGCCTGTTGTTCGTGTACTTCGTAGAGCTGGTGAAGCAATCTGAAACGCAGCCCGCGTATCTTGGGCAGGCGATGATCACCTGCGGCGTGGTGTTCGTGCTGCTTGCGATTTGCCAGCTGATCAGCTATCACCGCGTCGATCACCTCGAAGCGCGGCTCGATACGATCGAAATCCAGAAAAAGGACCTGGTCTTCCCGATCATCGCCGACGGCTTCGGCGTGGTTCTATGCCTGTGTATCTTGCTCGCAGACCGCTACGAGAGGTTTCTGTTGCTCGGCGTCGTCGGCTGGTGCTGGGTCGGTGTTTTTGGGATCGCGGTGTATTTCAATCTGGTGTACGTGCTGAAATTCGATTGGGGATTGTCGGTGCGTTAAAACGTGCTGCTCCCGACGCGCCAGCGAGAGACAAAATGAAACTGGAAGCCGTCGGCCTGGCCTTGCCCGGCCGCAAGCTGGCCAACGCCGATATTCTTGGCCTGATCCGGCAACATAGCTGCACGACACTCGGCCAGGAGACCGAGCCCGTGCTGCGCCGCGTCCAGGCGCTGCTGAGGCGAGCCGGCGCCGAGAGCCGCTACTGGTCGGCGCCGGATGAAACGCCGCTGGAGCTGATCGAGCGCGCTGCCGGACGTGCGCTGGCGGCCGCGGGGCGCAGCCGGGCCGGCATCGACGTGTTGATCAACGTTGGCGTCGACCGCGGGTTCGCCGAGCCGGCGAATGCCTATTTTGTCGCCCACGCACTGGGAATGGACTCGGTCGCGTGCTTCGATGTGCTCGACGCGTGTAACGGCTGGGTCCGCGCGGCGCAGCTGGTACAGGCGCTGTTTCGCTCCGGCGTGTACCGCAGCGCGATGATCGTCGCGGCGGAGTTCGGCATGTGGCAGGACGGGGCAGTCTATCCCGAACTGTTCCACCTGCGCTCGGCCGCCGAGCTGGCGTGGACCTTTCCGGCCTATACGTTCGGCGAGGCTGCGACGGCAACCGTCCTTTCGAGCGACGATGCAGCGGAGTGGGAGTTTCACTTTCGATCGCGGGCCGAGCTGGCCGACCTGTGCACCGTGCCGCTGGACGGCTTCGAGCGCTACGCCTGGCCCGGCGAGCGGATCGGTCGCAACGGCGTGCGCCGGTTTACTGCGTACGGCGCCCCGTTGCTCGAGGCGGCGCTGCGTGAGCTGGCGCAGCTGCAAGGCGAGCTCAGGGCACCGCTGGACGAGGTGCGGCTGGTGATTCCGCACGCCGTGGCCAGGCCGAAAGCGCTGGACAGGGCAGCCGCGCGCTTCGGGCTCGAGCAGATGATGTACTACATCTTCCCGCGCTGCGGAAACCTGGTATCGGCTTCGATCCCCGCCGCGCTCGCGCTGGCGATCGACGACGGCCGGCTCCGACCGCACGACCGTGTGTTGACCTGTGTCGGCAGCGCCGGCATGTCCGTCTCGCTCGCGTCGTTTGTGTATTAGGGCAGTATCGCTCAGGTTGATTCAGTCGGGATCGCCGCAGAGGCGCAGAGGACGCAGAGATCCTTGTGATTCTCTGCGTCCTCTGCGCCTCTGCGGTGCAACCGTTCCGTTTATTGCCCTAACCGGGCGTTGATCTCCGGCGTGCGCCTCTTTCCGATGTCGATTTCGGCGGATGCCATTCGTATACATGTTGAAAAGACCAATTCGACAGGGAGGAGCCAGCATGAGTAAGCTTGTTGTGTTCATGAACCTGACGCTCGACGGCGTGATGCAGGCGCCGGGCCGGCCCGACGAGGACACGCGCGGCGGCTTCGAGCACGGTGGCTGGGCGGCGCCGCGCGGCGATGCGGCCGGCGAGGTGTTCGGCGGCCCTGGCGAAAGCGCCGGACTGCTGTTCGGTCGACGAACGTACGAGGACTTCTTCGCCTACTGGCCCAGGCAGACGGATAACCCATACACCGAGGTGCTCAACTCCAGCCCGAAGTATGTCGCGTCGACCACGCTGCAGGAGCCGCTCCCGTGGAGCAACTCGATCCTGCTCGGCGGCGACGTCGCTCAGGCCGTGGCCGGGCTCAAGCAGCAGCCGGGCAACGATCTCCTGGTCCTCGGCAGCGGCGAGCTGGTTCAGACACTGATGCGGCACGATCTCGTGGACGAGTATGTGCTGTTGATCCATCCGCTGGTCCTGGGAACAGGACGTCGAACTCTTCGCCGACGGCAGCCCGGCGACTGAGCTCCGGCTTGTCGAGACCAGGACGGCGAGCAACGGCGTGCTGATCGCGATCTACCGGCCGGCCGGAGCACCTGTGTAAGTGGCAACCTGATGTGGTCGGCGGGATTGGCACTGTCATTCCGAAGGGCCTACGGCCCTGCCTGGCCGGCCAGCGAGCTGCACGAGCGCACAAGTATGTATCCGGCCGTGCTGGCGAGCGAGGAATTCTCACGCTCCGATGCGACCAGACCGGCAGAGATCCCTCGCGCCCTGTCAGTCGATTTGCCCAGCCTCCTCGTCTATGCGCTCGGGATGACAAGCCGGCCGGATGTATCATCATGCTGGTATTCGCTCTTAGGAGGAGCACGAGATGAAGGAATATCTGCTCAGCATCTATCAGCCCGACGGCGATCCTCCTCCGCCCGAAGTCCTGCAGCCGGTGATGCGCGACCTCGAGGTCCTGAATGGGGAGCTCAAAGCCGCCGGTGCGTGGGTCTTCACCGCGGGTCTGTATCCCCCCGGCACGGCCACCGTGGTGCGCTACCACAACGGTGACGTGCTCACGACCGACGGCCCGTTCGCCGAGGGCAAGGAGCACATCGGCGGCTTCTGGATCATCACGGCGTCCGATCTCGACGCCGCGCTCGAATGGGCCCGCAAGGCCGCCCAGGCGACCAGCCTGCCGATCGAGGTGCGGCCGATCAACTATCAGGATGCGGGGTGATTCTGGTGTGACGGAGCTGCCATCCACGCAGATCGAGCGGGTGTTCCGGGCCGAGTACGGTCGCGCGGTGGCTGTGCTGGTCCGCGTCTTCGGCGACATCGACATCGCCGAGGAGGCGGTCCAGGACGCGTTTGTCACGGCGCTGCAGCGCTGGCCGGCGGGCGGGCTGCCCGCGAGTCCGGCCGGCTGGATCATCACTACCGCGCGCAACCGGGCGATCGACCACCTGCGCCGGGAAGCGTCCCGCGCCGACCGGCACGCCCAGGCCGCCTTGCTGCACGTCCATGACGAACCGGACGAGGAGGGCGCCGTGCGCGACGACCGGCTGTCGCTGATCTTTACCTGCTGCCACCCGTCGCTCGCCGCCGCGGCGCAGATCGCGCTGACGCTGCGGCTGCTGGGCGGGCTCACCACCGCTGAGATCGCGCGCGCGTTCCTGGTACCCGAGTTCGACCATGGCCCAGCGGCTGGTGCGAGCCAAGGGCAAGATCCGCGACGCAGGGATCCCGTATCGGGTCCCGAGCGCGGCCGAGCTCCCGGGCCGCTTACGGGCCGTGCTGGCCGTGGTTTACCTGATCTTCAACGAGGGCTACACGGCGAGCGCGGGCGAGCAGCTTGTTCGCGCGGAGCTGTGCGGCGAGGCGATCCGGCTCGGGCGGCTGCTGGCCGAGCTTATGCCCGACGAAGCGGAGGTCATCGGGCTGCTCGCGCTGATGCTGCTGGTCGAGTCGCGCCGGGCCGCCCGCAGCACCGCGGACGGCGACCTGGTACTGTTAGCCGATCAGGACCGCGCTTTGTGGGACCGCGCTCTGATCGCCGAGGGCCAGGCCCTGGTTAAGCACTGCTTGCGGCGCAACCGGCCCGGCCCGTACCAGATCCAGGCGGCGATCAGCGCCGTCCACAGCGACGCTCCGGCCGCGAGCGATACGGATTGGCGGCAGATCCTGCAGCTATATGATCAGCTGCTGGCGCTCGACCCGGGACCGGTCGTGGCGCTGAATCGCGCGGTCGCGGTGGCCGAAGTCGAGGGACCGGCCGCGGCGCTCGCCCTGGTCGACGGGCTCGACCTGGATGCATACTACCTGTTCCACGCCATCCGCGCCGATCTGCTGCGGCGCCTGGGCCGCGACGCCGAGGCTGTGCCGGCCTACGAAGCGGCCCACGCCCGCGCCGCGAACGCGAGCGAGCGCGCCTTCCTGCAGCGCAGGCTTCGGGAGCTCGATCCAGGGGACAATTCTTAACGCAAAGGCGCAAGACGCAAAGAAATACGAGAATGTACTTTGCGTCTTTGCGTTTCTATCCGGTCGTCTTTGCGATATATGGGTTCACTTCCCGCGCCGCGATGCGCACATCGAGGCCGCCGAACCTGGACGCCATGAAGTTAAAGGCCAGCGCGGCGACGGCCGCCACGGCGATCGAGAGCACGGTGGCAAGCAGAACAAGGCCAATCGCGAGCGCGAAAAACAGCACCCAGGGCTGCGCGGACCAGTTGCTGACAGTCTGGTCGGCCACCGCGAGGCCAAGCCGGTCGACCAGATCGAGCTGCAGCGGCGGCAGCTCGAGGGTGAGCGGCCCGATCGCCTGTGCCGGGATCGCGATCGTCATGCTCGACAGTCGCGTGAAAGCCGCGTTGAGCCGCAGCACCGCCGTCACGATAACGCCCGACAGCAGCAGGCTAGGGACGAGCCACACAACCGGACCGATCAGGCCGGCCAGGCGCAGCGCGGAGCCCAGGCCGACATACTCGATTTGATGTCGCATCTGATGATACCCTCTATAGGATTTTGCACAACGAATGAGACGCCCGAAATTATCGTAGAGGTGCAGAGGACGCAGAGGATCTTGTGATTCTCTGCGTCCTTTGCGTCTCTGCGGTACCACGTTTCCGGTCCATGCTCTAGCCTTCAGCTGGATCCGGCCGATCAGGGCTGAGAAAATCAGCGGCGGCGTAGGCCGGATCGGGATAAATGTAGAAGCCGCGACCCGACTTCTGGCCGAGGTCGCCCCGCGCCACTTTCTCGGTCAGAATCGGCGGCGGCAGGTCGGACGGGTCGCCGCTCTCCCGCGCGTAATGCTCCTCGATGTCCTGTACCACGTCCAGCCCGATGCGATCCATGAGCGCAAAGGGCGGCAGATTTTGCGTGCCGTACGCGATCATCCAGGCACGATCGACATCCTCGTGCGAGGCCACGCCGCTATCGACGACCTTCAGCGCTTCCTTCTTTATCGCACGCCAGACCCGGTTGAAGATGAAACCGGTGCTTTCCTTTTGCACGCGTAGGGGCAGCATGCCGATCCGGCGAGCGAACTGGGTCAGCGCGTCGAGCGTGTCCGCGCTGGTGCGAGTGCCACCGCCGATTTCGACCATCGGGTGCTCCCAGACCGGGAGGTAGAAATGGACGTTCGCCACCCGCTCGGGGCGCCCGGTCGCGTCCTGCAGCAGGCTCACGCGGATCGAGGAGCTATTGGTCGCGATGATCGAGTCGCTGTCGAGGTGCGCGTCGAGCTGGGCGAAGACGGCGCGCTTGAGATCAACCCGCTCCGGCACCGCTTCGATCGCCATATCGGCGTCGCGCACTGCGGCGAGTGTGGTGGCGTAGATCAGCCGCTCGCCGATCGCGGCAGCTTCGCCGGCGGGCACGGCTCCCGCAGCCACCTGTGCCGCGACCTCCGCGCGGAGTGCGTCCCGCGCGCTCGCCAGCGCCGCCGCGTCGATGTCGTAGAGCGTGACCGGCAGGCCGCGCCGCGCCGTCTGAAATGCAATCTGCCGGCCCATGGTACCCGCGCCGATCACGGCAACGCGCTTAATTGTGGTCATCGGGTCCTCTTATCCTCACACAGCCTGCGCCCTGCCGGTTCCCGCAGCATCCACCGGGCGAGGCAGCTGCCCTGGCTCCCGTCCACGCAGGCCCAGGAGCGCACGTGCCTCCGCGGGCGTGGCCGGTCTGCGCTCCAGCTCGCGCGCGATGCGCACGGCCCGCTCCACCAACGGCGCGTTCGCCTCAACCAGCTCACCGCGCCGGTAATACACGTTGTCCTCCATGCCGACGCGCACGTTCAGCCCGATTGCCATAGCAATCGTCGTGAGCGGCAGCTGTGTGCGGCCCATGGCGCTGACGGTCACGCGGAGCTGCTCGGGCGGCACCGGCAGGTCGCGCAGGCGCAGCACCAGGTCGAGCAGGTTCTGCGGCGTGCCGCGGGCGCCGCCCTGGGTCGGCGTCTGCAGCACCAGGTTGATCGGATAAGGTGGCTCAAGGATGTTGAGACTCAACAGGTGGGCCACCTCTTCAAGCATCACACTACTATACACCTCGAATTCGGGCGTCACACCGCGGACGCGCATCGCCTGCGCGAAGTGCTCGATGTCGGAGCGATGGTTGGGGAAGAACACCTGCTCGCCGCGGATAAAGAAGTTGAGCAGCCCCATGTTGAGCGAGGCCATCTCGGGCGCCAGATACACCGTCGTGATCCGCTCAGTGATCGGGAGCCGCGGACTGCCGCCGGTGGTCAGCTGGATCACGGCATCAGTCTCGGCACACAGCCGCGCGTGCAATTCGGTGAAGATCGCCGGATCCATGGTGCTCGAGCCGTCGGGAGCGCGGGCGTGTACATGCAGCACGGCTGCCCCGGCGCGCCACGCGGCGACGCCCTGGGCCACGATCTCGTCGGGTTGCTCGGGCAGGTTCGGATTGGCCTCCTTGCCGTGGATGCCGCCGGTCAAGGCGCAGGTGATGATCACGACGTCGGCGCTGCCGTTCATACGCTGCCTCCAACGTGGGTGCTATGAACCACTATAGCGCCTCTCGCAAAGGCTGATTCCATATTGCTGTCTGTCGCGGACATCACTGAGAAGCTCAGTCGCACTCATCGGGCAATAATGGATTGCGTCATGCCGTGGTAATCGATCCGAGCCACGAATAGGACACGAATAAACGAATGGAGTCACGAATAATTCGTGTCCTATTCGTGGCCGTGGCCGTGTTTGGCAGCCAGTGCCAGGTCGAGCCTGTCGGTGCAGATCGCCGTGACGCCCAGCTCGAACAGCGCCGCGAGCACGTCGGGCCGCTCCTCGTGCCAGCATACTACGCCGAGCCCGGCGGCGCGCACGCGTGCCAGCCACTCCGGCGTCAGCAATTGATGTGGCGCCGGGTGGCGCTCCCAGCATGGATGCACGTAGCGCGCGCCGCAGCCGCGCGCGAGCGCGAGCGGATCAACCTCGAACCCGCCGAACAGCACCGCGGTTGGGATCCCTGGCGCCCGCTCGACGGCGCGCGCGACCCATGCCGGCTCGAACGAGGCGAGCACGCTGTAGCGGCCGATACCGCGCCCGGCCAGCTGCGCGACCGCGACATCGACCGCCGCGCTTTCTTTGAGGTCAAGGTAGGGTGCGATGCCGGCCTGCTCACATACGTCGAGCGCGTCGGCCAGCGCCGGCACCGAGGTCTCGCCATCGCCGCTGCTGCGGCTGAGCTCCGCCGCGCCAAGACTGCCGATGGGAACGACCCGCTCGCCGGCCAGCGCAACCGAGGCGTCGTGCGAAAGCACCGCGACGCCGTCGGCGCTCAGCCGCACGTCCAGCTCGACCATTCCGGCGCCGAGCTGAGCGGCAGTCCGGATCGCCGCCAGCGTATTCTCCGGCGCGTGTACGCCGGCGCCACGATGGCCGACCACCAGCACGTCGCGGCGCGCGGGAGGAATCGTGGCCTCGAGCTGGGTGAGCCGGTGCTCGACGACGGTTGGGATCGCGGCCTCCAGTTCCGGCCACGGTACCAATTGCAGCTCGGCGACGTCGACGCGGACGCTCCAATCCCAGGCGGGAGCGAATGCTTTGCCGCGCAGGTAGCTGCGCACAAGCTGGTCGGCCGGCGGGCTTTTTGAGACGATCCGTCCCTGAAACAGGGGCGTCACCAACACACCTGCCGAGCCGGCGCGCGGTCCGCACGCGCGCTCGGTGCCGCTGCGGCGTGCCAAGAGCTCCGCGCGCGATGAGGTCAGCGCGTGCTTGCCCGGCTCGGCATACAGCACCGGCCGCCCGGCTTCCAGCAATAGCCGCCCGCGTCCGAAACCGCCGTGCTGGCTAGACTCTACCGCCACGACTGTGCCAGCCGCGTCGAGCATGACCCACACGTGCTCCAGCTCGTACAGGTGCTGAATATCCCAATCCCACCACAGCGCATACTCGATCGCCAGCACCGCCGGCGCTTCGATGTGGACGTAGCGCGGAAACGAAGATGACGCGGCGTCCGCGGTGTGAAACACCGTGTAGCCGGCCGCCGACGGCAGAAAGGGCTCGCGGGCGTCGAACAGCAGAATCGGCGCGTGGCGTCGCGCAAGGTCGAGATCGCCGGCTATTGGTTCCATGATAGTCAATGCGGCAGTATAGCGTACCGTGACCGGCCTGCACCAGCTTGCGATGCTACGAGCGCGGGCCTCCGCCGAGCGACCCAGGCTTGAGCGCCGGGTCTGCGGACGATCGGCGGAACGCCATCCGTGGGCGCGATTTTATTCGCCGGCCGGCTGGCCCGGTCTGCTATACTCGGAGGCCTTCAGTGGCGCGGGGTCACGGCCATGACAGGCATGCTGGTACGGCCGGTGGTGTGCCCGATAGCGATCGGTCGCGAAGCGGAGATCGCCGCACTGCGTGAGCAGCTGCAGCGCAGCCGGCGCGCAGGCGGTCAGGCCGTGCTGGTCAGCGGCGACGCTGGCGTGGGCAAATCGCGCTTGCTGGACGAGGCCGCCGCGTTTGCCGCCGAGCTAGGCTATCAGGTCGTGCGCGCCGCGTGTTTCGAGACAGGCACGACCGCGCCGTACGCGCCGTTCGCCGAGCTACTGCTGTCCCGATTCGCCGCCCAGGCGCCCGATGCTGTCGCGGCCGCGCTCGGCCAATCCGCCGCCCTGCTCAGCCCGCTGATTCCGGAGCTGCTCGCCCAACCGCCGGAAGGGACCGCGGCCCTGCCTGGGCGGCCGGAGCCCCGGCCGGTCGTGCCGGACCCGTCGCAGCAGCAGCGCCGGCGCCTGGCCGCGATCACCTCGTTTTTTCTGCGCGAGGCTGCCGCCCGGCCATGCTGCATCGTGGTGGAGGATCTGCACTGGTGCGACGACAGCAGCCTGGAGTGCCTGTTCCACCTGGCGCGACGCCTTCGCGAGCAGCCGCTGGTGCTGCTGCTGTCGTACCGTTCCGACGAGGCCGGCTCGCAGCTGCGTCACTGGCGCTCGCAGCTGAATCGTGAGCGCCTGGCGGCCGAGATCGCCCTTTCCGGCCTGAGCCGCGCGGATGTCGACGCGATGCTGCGCGCCATGTTTGCGCTCGATCGCCCGGTGCCGGCCGATTTTCTCGACGCGCTCTACCGGCTGACCGAGGGCAATCCGTACTTTATCGAGGAAGTCATGACCTCGCTGCTGGCGTCGGGCGCTGCTGTGACCGCGGGCGGCAGCTGGCAGCCCCGGACGCTGCGCGAGCTGAACATCCCGCCCAGCGTACACGATGCGGTGCGGCAGCGCACCGAGCGGCTTGACGACGCGGCGCGCGCGCTGCTGCGCCTGGCGGCGGTGATCGGGCGCCGCTTTTCATGGACGCTACTCCACGCGCTGACCGGCTACGAGGAACCGCAGCTGCTCGCGCTACTGAAACTATTGATCGCGGCCGGCCTGGTGGTCGAGGAGTCGGCTGAACAGTTTGCGTTTCGCCACGCGCTGACCCGCGAGGCGATCCAGGCGCAGTTGCTGGCACGCGAGCGGCGCAGGTTGCACGCTTCCGTCGCCGAGGCGATCGAGCGCAAGTACGCCACTGTCCTCGACAGCCGCCTGCCGGAGCTGGCCGATCATTACTTCCACGCCGGTGTGTGGGACAAGGCGCTGGCCTACGGGCGGCGCGCCGGCGAAGCCGCGATGGCGCTGTATGCGCCACGCGCGGCGATCGAGCAGTTTGGCTATGCGCTGGAAGCCGCCGCGCAGCTCGAGCTGGCGCCGCCGCTCGACGTGCTGCGCCGCCGCGGTCAGGCACGCGACTGGGTCGGCGACTGGGAGGGCGCGCGGCGCGATTATAGCGCCGCGCTCGATCTCGCGCACGCCGCGCCCGATCGCGAGGCCGAGTGGCAGACCATGCTGGACCTCGGCCTGCTCTGGGCAGGCCGTGATTACCACCAGAGCCGCGAGTGGTACGGGCGCGCGCTCGAGCTGGCGCGCACACTCGACCAGCCTCAGCTGCTGGCCCAGAGCCTGAACCGGCTGGGCAACTGGTACGCCAACGCGGACCGACCGCGCGAGGGCCAGCGCTATCATCGCGAAGCGCTTGCGGTTTTTGAGCAGCTTGGGGACCGGCGCGGCTACGCCGCGACATTGGACCTGCTCGCCATCGCGGCCGGTATGAGCGGCGCGCTGTCCCAGATGGTGGCTTATTGTGGCGAGGCGACAAGACTGTTCGAGGAGCTCGACAACCGGCAGGGCCTGTCCTCCGCCCTGGGAACATTGGTGCTCGGCGGCGGCATCCTGCACAGCTGCACGGTGGCGGCCGTGCTGCCGCCGGCCGAGGCGATCGGCTACGGCGAGCGGGCGCTGGGGATCGTGCGTGAGATCGGTTGGCGCGCCGGCGAGGCTTATACACAGTCGGTGCTTGGCTCGCACTTGGCCACGCTTGGCGAATACGGCCGGGCGCTCGAGCTGCCCCGTTCGGCGCTGGATATCGCGACCGAGATCGACCACCGTGCCTGGATCACGCAGGCACACCAGGTGTACGGCGGCGTGCTGCTTGAGTTGCTGCTGGTTCCGGCCGCGCTCGAGCATCTCGAACGCGCGCTCGCGCTGGCACGACAGCACAGCTCGTTGTATCGTCTACACGTCGTGGCCGGCCAGACCGCGGCCGCCTATATCGCGGCGGGCCGGCACGAACAGGCCGAGCAGTTGCTCGACAGTGTGAAGGACGAACAAACGCCGACGGAGACACTTGGCCGGCGTCTGTGCTGGATGGCGCGGGCCGAGCTGCTGCTGGCACGCGATGATGCCGGTGCGGCACTGTCGATCGTCGATCGCCTGCTTGGCGTTGCCCCCGCCGCCCAGGCAAGTATTCCACGGCTGGCGCTGCTGCGGGGTACGGCGCTCAGCTCGATTGGCATGGCCGGCGAGGCGGAGGCCGTGCTGCTGGCCGCGCGTGATGCCGCGACGGCGCGGGGGGAGCTTCCGCTGCTGTGGCGCGCGAACGCCGCGCTGGGCCGCCTGTATCTTGCCGCCAATCGCCGCGACGAAGCCGACGGCGCACTGGAAAGCGCCGGACGGTTGATCGAGACGCTGGCCGCGTCGATACCGCGTCCGGAGTGGCAAACGGGCTTCCGCGACGCGGCACTCGCCTGCCTGCCCGCCGGTCGTTGGCGGCGCCTGTCGCGCCGCGACGATGCCGGCGGGCTGAGCACGCGCGAGCGTGACGTAGCCATACTGATTGCGCGCGGCCGGACCAACAACGAGATCGCCGCCGAGCTGGTGATCAGCAAGCGTACAGTGGAATCCCACGTCAGCCATATTCTGGACAAACTCGATCTCTCCAACCGCGCGCAGATCGTCGCCTGGTGCCTCGGTAACGGCCTTCTCGAAGGCGATCGACCTCCGCCTTCCTGACGGCATCCGGCAAGATAACACCACAAAGAACACAAAGGACACGAAGAATCAGATGGTTCTTCGTGTCCTTTGTGTTCTTTGTGGTGTTATTGGTTGTAGGTGTACGTAGCGTGCCGATCCGTGTGTCGTGTACATCGAATCAGTGTCTTCCCCGATGCCGGCGCCCCTCCGTGTGCGCTACCGTAAGAGAGTATTGCACCCAATCAGGAGGGCACGACGATGAGCACGCAAGGAACGATGCTGGAGTTCGACGCAGCGATGGGACGCAAGCTTGAAATGATCTACCGCACCGACGACGTCGTCGCGCGGCGCCGGGCCGTTATCGATGCTGTGCAGCCACGGCCGGGCGAGCACGGCCTGGATATCGGCCCCGGACCCGGCTTTGTGGCCTGCGAGCTGGCGCGTCTGGTCGGCGATGGGGGCAGCATTGCGGTGCTAGACAACAATCCGGCGATGCTGGCGATGACGCGGCACCGCGCGCATCGTGAGGGCGTCGCGCAGTTCATCGAGGCGTACGAAGGCGACGGCGGCAGCTTGCCGCTGCCCGACGGCTCAATCGATTTTATCGTGGCGGCCCAGATCTACGAATATGTGCCCGATATCGAGGGCGCGCTCGCCGAGGCGCACCGCGTGCTGCGGCCGGGCGGGCGGCTGGCGATTATCGATACCGATTGGGATACCCTGGTGGTCAAAGCCGACGATGCGCAGCTGCAGCAGCGCGTATTCACAGCCTTTGACGAGCACCTGGCGCACCGCACGCTACCGCGACACCTGCCGGGGCTGCTCAGGCGGGCCGGTTTTGACGTGGCAGGTCTCTCACTGGTGCCGGTGCTGAATCTGGTGTACGACAGCAACTACTTCGGTCATGGCCTGATCGATCTGATCGCCGGCTACTCCGCCGGTCGAGCCGGCGCCACCGACGACGATGTCGCCGCCTGGCGCGCGGACATTGAACGCCAGAGCAGCACGGGAGCGTACTTCTTCAGCCTGAACCAGTACGTGTTTCGGTCGCGCAAGCCGTCCGAGTAGCCGATGCCGGCAGAGCGCAAAAATCGCACCACAAAGGCACGAAGGGCACAAAGAATCATTGGATTCTTTGTGCCCTTCGTGCCTTTGTGGTGCTTCCTTGACGGTCCATACTTCGTCGGGGTGGATCGGAGGCCCGATTGCTTACTAAGGTACCGCTTGCGGGGGCTTTCGTTTAATGCTTGAATATTGGTACGGCGAGCCGTTGTACTGTATCCAGCGCCTCCTCATCACGTACCATGCACTCCGCCGCCCACGTAGACATAACCAGCGAACGCCCGTTAGCCATGCTGCCGAGGGTCTGCCCTGCCGCGTTCGTCGCTGCGCAGCCGTGTTATGGGGCACGATCGAGCGGCTCAGCCCGCCAGAGTTTTGCGGGCACTCATTGACGACCGTGCAGCTACAGGCGCGGCGGGCGGTGAGCGGCAGCACAAACGGTTGTGAGCTGGATTATCTACAGCAGAAATCCAATGCAACGAGGTGCCACATGGACGAGCGCGAAGCGCCTGAACCCCAACCTACCGATGACGAGGAGTGGCTGGTTTCCGACCAGGACGATCTTGGCGAAACCGAAATCACACGCGGCGAATTCAAGTACATCGGGCGCGGCCTGACCCGCGGCGAGTTTTTGGCCTATCTCAACGGCGGCGATGGCCAGCCGGCCTACAATTTCGGCACCATCCCGCCCGATTTCATCGTGCTGCACCATACCTGGAAGCCGACCCTGGGCGACTGGACGGCCGGCGAGGCGGGCATGGGCACGGATGCGATCATCAACAAGCGCCTGAGGACCGTGGCAAGGCAGCGGGACCGCTATAGAGACGAGCTGCATTGGTCGGCCGGCCCGCATCTGTTTATCGACGACCGCTATATCTGGCTGTTCACGCCGATGCGTGATATCGGCATCCACGCCAGTTTCGGCAACAGTCACGACGGCATTCGGCACTACTCGATCGGTATCGAGGTCGTCGGCAACTATATCGAAACAAAATGGTCGGATCCGGTCGCGAATTTGGTAGGCTTTGCCGTCGCCGCCCTCAAGCAGCGGCTCGGCACCTTCGAGCTGAGCTACATGTATCCCACGCCCGAATCCAAGCCCGGTCGCAAAGTCGTCAGGACCAACCCCGACGGCTCGGTCATTTGGGGCGCCAAATTCCCTGATCGCCTGCGGGCGGGCGGCATTAGCTCGCACCGCGACTTCAACAAGCCCGAGTGCCCGGGCACTGCGATAACCGAAGAGTATTACATCAAAGTGTTGAAGCAGGCCTGGGCAGATCTGACGCAAACGCCGGTGATCGACTCGAGCGAGGGCGGGACGCAGCCCGGCGAGGGCGCGGCGCAGCCCGACGCGGACGCGTGGACCGTGACGGTGGTGGGGGCGCATCGCTGGAAGACGGCGACGCCGGAGCTACAGGTGGCGACGGAGGCTCTCGGACGGCTCGAGCAGGGCGCGCGCATGGGCTTCACTACCATCCGGCGTGGACGCGAGATCCAGGGCAACGCCTGGTGGGGTTGCAGCGCGCCCGACGACGGCTTCGTGTCGCTGACGGTAGTTGCGCCGCAGGGGCGCTTTTGCCCGCGACCGACCAACGGCCGCTATACCGTGGTGGTCAACGGGGCGCATATCTGGGAAGCGCCGACGACGAGCTCGCCGGTGGCGCTGGGCGGGACGGCGCGGCTGGAGCAGGGAGCGCAGCTGGAGTTCGACGAGTTCCTCAGCGGCATGGCGATCAACGGCAACCGCTGGTGGGGGCACCTGGCGAATGGAACCGGCTTCGTCTCGCTCACGACCGTGGAACCCGTCGCCGAGTGACCCTGGTTCGATGCCCTGGCGCGGACAGGATAAGTGCCCCGCGAAGGGCGGGTACCTACGCTAGTGGGTGCGGACGCAAGACACGCGAAGGTTAAGCATTTTGTTAACCTTCGCGTGTCTTCGCGTTCATTCGCGGTCCCGGATGCGCTCGAGCTGTGCGATATGGTCCTCGCCGTGGTGAGCGTAGGTCTCCAGCATACTGTCGATCGTGACCTCGCCGTTTTCGGGATGGTACGCCGAGCGGCTCCAATCCTGCTCGTCGAGCGATTCGAGCAAACGAACCCAGCGCGCGTGCAGCCCGCGCAGCAGAGCTAAGCTCGCGTCAACCGGCATCGCTGCGGTGTCGGGCAGCTCGACCCAGGCGTCCTGGTCGTAGGGGCGCAGCGTTGGGTGCGACTCGGTCAGGATCAGCTTCATGCGGATAAACGCGTTCATATGCGAATCGGCGACATGGTGCGTCACCTGTCGCGCGGTCCAAGGATCATCGGGGCTGTGAGCGTCGAGCTCACTGTCGTCGAGCGTAGCGACAGCTGCCGCGAGTGTGTCGGGCAGGGCGGCGATGCTGGCGATCAGCCGGCGGCGCTGTTCCGGTGTGGGCACGTGAGAGCTCCTTGTGTCGCGGGTCGATTACTCCGGTTCCGGGCTGGTACAATACCGCAGATTTGAACACATCGTACGCTGAACTATGGCATTGACGATCCTGAAGGTCTGGTTTGTCGCGCTGGCGTGGCTTGCCGTCACCGGCTACGGCCTGGCGCGGATCTGGACGCCCTCCACGCTCAGGCCGGTACGACCGCTGCTGGTCCCGTTTTTCGGCTACGCCCTGACGGTGCTGACCGCGTATTATGCGCTCTGGCTCGGCGTCGCGCTCGACACCGCGCGCTGGGTGATTCTGGCGCTGGCCGTGGTGTTTGCGCTGTGGAGCTGGCGGCCCAAACAGCGCGACGCCGAGCCGCCGCTGCGCTGGGGCGAGATCGGTCTGGTGTGTGGCCTGGCGCTGATAGCCGGTGTCATCGCCGTGCTGCCGACGCTGTCGCACGGCGTTCTGGCGCCGATCGGAGCCAGCTGGGACGTCGAATTCTATATTCCACTGGCAACCTACCTGCGCCGGTACACCTACGCCAGTATTGTGAACGCGCCGGCCAACCCGATGATCGACGCGGTGCGCGCTGATCCGACCCTATCGCGCGCGATCGGATTCTCGTATCTTCACGCCATCGTCGACAGCTGGCGCGATTGGGATGCTCTACGCACTTTTGCGCCGCTGACCGGCCTGATGCGGCTGCTGGCCGCCCCGGCGGTGTATGTGTTCGCGCGCTACGGCCTGCGTCTGGGAGTGTGGGGCGCGGCGCTGGCGACGCTGCTGGTGGCCTGTAACGAGCTGCTGCTGTGGGTGCAGTACGACGGCCTGGCGATGCATACGTCGTCGATGGCGCTGGTGCCGATCGCGCTGGCCTTTACCATCGTCGCGCTACGCGAGCTGCGCTGGCGTGCCACCGGCGCGGCCGCGCTGATGCTGGCCGCCCTGGCGGCGAGCTATCACCCCGGCTTGCTGGGCTACGGCGCGCTGGCGCTGGGCGCCGGGATCTACTTTGTGCTCTTCGACGCGCGACGCAAGCAGGTGTTGGTGCATGGCATCAGCCTGCTGGCCGGCGCCGCGGCGCTGACCTGGCTGGTCCATCTGCGGGCGCCGGCCGCGTTTTTCGGCGTGTATGAGACGGGCGCGGCTGCGCTCGGCACGCCCGGCTTCATTACGCTTCGCACGCTGCTGGGCCTGACGCCGCTGGCCAGTGCCGAGCATATCGCGGCTCCACCCTGGGGCGCCTCGGTGGCCGAGGTCTGGCCGGCAGTTGTGTGGATCGCCTACGGCGCCGCGCTTGGCGCGGGGCTGCTGTGGCTGCTCGCAGGGCGCGGGGCGCGCGGGCTTGGCCTGGCGATGCTGTGTACCACCGCGCTGTATGCGCTCGGCTTGCGATACGTGGTGGGCTATCCCTACGGCCACATGAAGGGCCTGAGCTTCGTCTCGTTCGCGCTGCTGTGCATGGTCGCCGGCGGCATCGAGCGGCTGGGGCAGCTGCACTTTGCCCGCCCTGCCCGAATGGCGCTGGCCGGCACAGCCGCCGCGCTGCTCGTGGTTGTCGCCGGCGCTTCCGCCTGGGATTCATACAGCCTTGTGCGCGGCGACACGATCGTGTACGGGCGCGAGGATCTGGCGCTGCTGGACCTGCCGAACGCAATTCCCGAGGGCGCTCCGGTGCTGGTCGTCGGCGACGGCAACTTGCGCGGGCCGAACGCGGCGCTGCTGGCGCACGCCCTGCGCGAGCACCCGCTGCTCGGCCGCCTGACTACCGGCTACGTGGTCTATAACCGGCTCGCCGAGGGCCAGATCGCGCCATACGCGGTGTTCAGCCCCGGCGCCGATCCGACAGCCTGGGGCTACAACTCCGAGCCATTGTGGCGCAGCGATGCGGCCATACTGTACGCGGCCCCGGCGGAGAGACTGGCGCACCTCAACGGCCAGCTGGGTGGCTACACCGCCAAGCAGCCGAAAGCATTGCAAGGTGCGTCGGCCCTGCCGCTGGCGCTGCTCAATCACGGCGCTTATCGGTCGCTGCGCGAGCCGTTAGAGCTGGCCGTGAGCGCCGAAAATATCAGCACGCAGGCGCCGCCGAGCGGCGAAGCAGCGCCACGCCGGCTGCTGCTGTCGCTCGCCGTGGCCGAGCCGTCGACGGTGCAGATCGAGGCCGGCGATGTTTCGCAAACTGTCGAGCTCGCGGCCGGGCTCCACCAGGTGCCGGTCGAGGTTTCGGCTCCCGCCGCTGTGCGGCTGAGTAGCGACGGCGACGCCGTATTGCGCTGGGCCGAGCTGTACCCGCCCCACGCTCCCGATCGACCCGCCCCTGCGCCAGGCGCGGCAATTCACGCCACGGTTACGCCGAACGAGGAGGGCGCCATGGTTCGCCTGGCGACTACCCCGGCGCAGCAGCGGCTGCGCGTTGCGCTGGAGATTTACGAGGACTCGCAGGAGCCCGGGCATTACGGCTGGACGGTGCTGCCGTGGGGTCCGGCCGAGCTGGAGCTCGACCTGGCCGGGCGGACGCTGCATATCAACGGCGCCGCTGTGCCGATGCAGTGGGACGAGCGGCACCCTGGCAGCTATTTCGCAGCGTTGTGGGTCTATCAGGGCAATACCTTACTCGACCGGCTACCGCTATTCTCCTTCGAAGATAGCGGTAGCACGATCAGCAATGTCGCGCCGCTGGATACGAATGTGCTGACCGTGGCGTTGCCGGGACCCAGCACCGCGATCGACGCCGGCTTTGATGATACAGCCCAGCTGGCCGGCGCTACCGTTTCGGCGCTCGACGCCGGCCGTACCGGGCAGGTATCGCTGTGGTGGCAAACCGAAGGTCCAACGCTGCCGCTGCTGGTGACGGTGCAGCTGGTGGATGCGGCAGGCACCAAATGGGCGCAGTGGGACGGCTTGCTCGGCGGCGACGCTTCGCCCAGCGAGAGCTGGCGGCCCGACGAAGTGATCCGCCAGGATGTGCCGCTGGCCGTCGACGCGGCCACGCCGCCCGGCGACTACCAGATGCTGATCGGCGTGTATCGCCCGGATGGAACGCGTGTGCAAGTCGCCCAGAACGGGCAGACCGCCGGCGACTCGGTATTGCTGCAGCAGGCTATACGTTGAACAGGAAGTTCGTAACGTCCCCGTCCTGCAGCAGGTAGGTCTTGCCTTCCATGCGCACGGTGCCGCGCTTTTTGGCCTCGACCATTGTGCCGGCGGCGATCAGGTCGTCGTAGGCAACCACCTCGGCACGAATAAAGCCGCGCTGGATGTCGGAGTGGATCTCGCCGGCTGCCTCGACCGCCGGTGTGTTGCGGCGGATCGGCCAGGCGCGCACCTCGTCCGGGCCGGTGGTCAGGAACGAGATCAGCCCGAGCAGGCCGTACGACGCTTCGATCGCGCGGTCGCGCGCCGGCTCGTCGATGCTGAGGTCGGCCAGAAACAGCTCGGCGTCGGCCGGCTCGAGCTGGGCGATCTCTGCTTCGACCTTGCCTGCCAGCTGCATAAGCGCTGCTTTCTGATGCCCGTAGGCGATCGTGGCGGCGATGTCCTGGTCGAGCTGCTCCTCGCCGATATTGACGACGACCAGCACCGGTTTTGCCGACAGGAACTGGTAGCCGCGCAGCATCTTTTCCTGCTCGCCGCTCAGCTCCTGGTCGCGGATCGGCATGTTGTTTTCGAGGCCCTCGAACAGGCGCTGCAGCACATCGCGCTCGACGATGCGCGATTCGCGCTCTTTGCCGGTCATCTTTTTGATCTCGGGCTCGATGCGCTGCAGCCGCCGCTCGATGATCGCCATATCGGAAAACATCAGCTCAAGATCGACGCTCTCGATGTCGCGGCGCGGGTCGATGCTTGTTTCAGGATGCGGAACGGCCGCGTCCTCGAACGCGCGCACCACATGCAGCAGCGCGTCCACCTGGGCGATGTAGTTCAAAAACGCCGGCGGCAGCCCGCCGCTCTTGCGCTCGCCGCTGATGCCGGCCACGTCGATGTACTGCACGTCGGCGAAGGTGGTTTTTTTGGGCTTATACATCTCGGCCAGCACGCGCAGCCGCTCGTCCGGCACCTTGACCGTCGCCAGGTTCGGCTCGAGCTGCCCCGACGAGTAGGCCGCCGTTTCGGCGTTGCCGCCGGTAAGTGCGTTAAATACAGTAGTCTTGCCGCTGTTGGGCAAACCGATAATTCCAATCTTCATAGCATGCAAGTATACACGATGAACGATGTCATTCATCGTTCCAATTCCCGCGCCGCCTCGGCGCGCCACGGGTCGTCGGGCGGCGCCTCGGCCAGGATCGCCTGATAGGTCTTGATCGCGTCGGGGGCGCTGCCGAGCTCGTCGAGCGTGCGGCCGAGAAAAAAGCGCGCCTCCCAGTAGCTGCCCTGCAGCTCGACGGCGCGCTCGAGCCGGCGGCGAGCCTCGGCGAAGCGCCCGGCGGCGCGCAGCGAGCGGCCGAGCCAGTAGTGGCCCTGGGCGAACTCGGGATTGAGCCGTACCGTCGCTTCCAGCGCGTCGATCGCCTCTACGGTACGCTTGTTTTTGAGCAGCAGTACGCCGCGCCGAAAACGCGGCTCGTACCAGCTCGGTCGCGCTTCGCCGGCGCCGGTATACGCTTCCAGCGCGGTTTCATCGCGGCCGAGCGCGGCGTTGATCTCGCCGAGCGTCAGCAGCGCGTCGGCGTCGCGCGGATTGAGCTGCACCGCGTGGCCGAGCGCGTCGAGCGCGGCTTCGGTCTGCCCCGCGCTCCAATAGGCCCGGCCGAGCCCGGAGTACCCCGCCGCGCGCGCCGGGTCGAGCTCCGTGGCTCGCGTAAAGCTCGCGATAGCTCCGGAACCGTCGTTGAGCTGTAGCTGGGCGTCGCCCTGCGCCAGCAACAATGGGAGATTATTGGGCTCGACGCCCAGGCCCTCGCCGAAATGCTGTTTAGCGATCGCCGGCTGCCCCTGCGCCAGGGCCACCCGTCCGAGCCCTAAAAAAGCGGGCGGTAAGCGGCTGTCGCGCTCGAGCGCCTCGCGATAGCGCGCGATGGCTTCGTCGTAGCGCCGCTGCTCACGCGCGATATCGCCGAGCCCGACGGTAGCGAGCGTATAGTTGCCGCCGGCGAGCTCGAGCGCTCGCTGCTCGGCCGCGAGCGCTTCATCAGGCTCGCCCAGCGCCAGATACGCGCTGGCCAGACCGTGCTGCGCCTCGTGCGACGTTTCGTCAAGCTCGAGTGCCCGGCGGAAGCTGACGACCGCGGCGCGCGGGTTGCCGATCTGCAGCAGCACCTCGCCCAGCTGGCGATGGACCAGCGGGTCGGCGCTGCTGTTGTCCACGGCGGCCTGGAACTGCCGCGCGGCATCGGCGGGCCGGTTGAGCAAACCTGCATACAGGCGGCCAAGCGCGATGCGGGTTGTGCCGCGTTCGGGCGCCAGCTCCTGTGCTCGCAGCAGCTCGGCCTCGGCAGCCTGAGCGTCGCCGCGCGCGACAGCCAGCTCGGCGGCTTCCTCGCGGATCGCCGCATCGCCGGGCGCTACCCGCAGGGCGTTCTCGAGCGCTGCCTGCGCTTCCGGCAACTTGCCGGCGCGGCGGTACAACGCGATCAGCTGCCTGAGAGCCTGGGGGTCGCCGGCACCGGCCGGCGGCAGCAGCTGTGCTTCGGCCTCGGCGTAAGCTCCCTGCTCGGCCAGGACGCGCGCCAGGGCCAGCCGGTAGCGGCTTTGCTCCGGCAAGCGTTCGGCCAGCCCGCGATACATGCGAGCCGCGTCGTCCCAGCGGCGTTCGGCCTCGCCCTGCTGCGCCAGTAGCTCGAGCGCAGGGAAGTAGCTGCCGTCGGCGGCAACCGCCGCGTCGAGCTCACCGCGCGCCTCGGGCGCACGATTGTTGTCGAGCAGCAAGCCGGCCCGGCCGTAGTGAGCCTCCGGCCGCTGCCTGGTGCCGCCGGGGGCAGGAAGCACCAGCGCAACGGCGGCGTCCCATTGCTCTTGCGCCAGGTCAGGGTTGTTACTGAGCCGGGCGGCGCGCCCCGCCTGGTACAAATAATCGTATTGCAGGTCCACGCCGGGCTGCTTGCCGAGCGCGTCGCGCGCGATGGTGATCGCCTCGACCAGCGGTGTGCGCCTCCCCGTGAGCGTGTCCCAGAAACGAGCGACACCGCTGCGCGGCTGCCGCGCCTGCACGCGCCCCTGCTCGATCAGCGCCAGCATCAGCTGGTAGCGCCTACTCAGCAGCTCCTGGTCCAGCCTGGTGGCCTGAGTTTCGGCCAGGCGCTGCATAACGGGTCGTGCCGACACGCCATACGAGTTTGCCTGGCGCAAATAATCGTTGCGCAGCGTTTCGATCGCGCCTAGCCCGCTGGTGATCGCGGCGCGGATCTGGGCCAGCTCCTCGGCGCTGCGGGCGGGCGGCCCTTCCAGCTCCCATTCGAGGCGCAGCGTGCGCGTCACGTGCGTCAACGCAAGCATGCCCGCTTCGGCCACGGCGGGACCGTTGCCGGGGTCGAGGGCCAGTACCGAGTCCCATGCCAGACGCGCCTGTTCAAGCTCACCGGCACGGCGCAGGCCTTCGCCCAGCTGCGCGACGACGGCGGGCGATGCCGGCAGCGCGGAGGCGGCACTGCGCAAGTTAGGCAGCGCGTCGGCCGGACGGCCGAGGTTCAGCCACAGGCGCCCGAGATTGGCGTGCGCCTGCGGCAGCTCGGGCGCCTCGGCCAGCGCTTCGCCGAACAACAGCTGCGCCTCGTCCAGCTGCTGCCGGTCGAGCAGGATCGCGCCAAGATTCTGGCGCTGCTCGGGGCCCGGCGCTGCTTCCAGCGCCGCCCTGGCGTGGACCTCGGCGGCGTCGAGCCGGTTCTCGGCCCAGGCGACCTGCGCGAGCAGCATCCGCGGCAGCTCGGCGTTGATGACGTCGCCGTAGTCGCGCAGCAGCAGCTCGAGCGTAGCGACGGCGCGGTCGGCGTCGCCGCGCGAAAAAAGGTTGAGGCTTTCAAGCAGCGGCGCCAGCACGACAGGACCGTTGATCTCGGCGGGCGAAAGCTGATAGCTTGCCGGC
Source organism: uncultured bacterium (assembly GCA_963827625.1). Classification (GTDB taxonomy): domain Bacteria; phylum Chloroflexota; class Chloroflexia; order Chloroflexales; family Kallotenuaceae; genus CAWHBS01. The sequence goes on from CAWHBS010000001.1 coordinate 1,067,473, forward strand.
AGCACGAAATGCCCATCGTAGCCCTGCCAGGCGCGCGGCGCGAACGGCTGCGTCGGGCGCCATACCAGCCGTGGCCGCATCCCGGCCTGCCCGGCGGTGCTGCCCGCGGCGACCTCGCCATATACCAGAATATCCCAGTCGCCCGCGGCGGCAAGCTGCTCGGCCTGCTCGGGAGTTTCAGGCGGCGTGTCGATCGTCGCTATATTAAGCGGGGCAATCATGAGCGAGCGCAGCTGGGTGACCAGCTGCTCGGCCACGATCATCCCTTCGCGTTGGTCGGCCCCGGCGGACTGGAACGGCGCCACGCGTACTACGAACTCGCCGGGCGGCACGGCCTGGCCGCGCGTGATGAGCCCGAGCCGGTCGAGCAACACCACCATGCCGGCCAGGGCGATCAGGGCAAGTATCGCATAGCCGGCGCGTCCGCGCGAGGCAAGCCACGGCACGCCGATACGCCGGCTATGAACGCCGGATTGGAGCGACGAGCCGCGCCGCAAGCGCAGCGCGGCAAATGCCACGCCGGCTCCGACGAGCAGCAGTACGACGTACGGCAGCATGGATCAATAATAAACGATCAGCGATGAGCTGACGGACAGAAACGCAAAGACGCAAAGGAAACAAATGTCTTTGCGCCTTTGCGTTGGCCCAAAGGGCACGCCTCCGGCCGTTCTTTACCCTTCAGGCGGAAACCGCTCGTTGAGCCGCAGCAGCTGCGCCACGCAGGCGCGTAAATAATCGGACGGGTAGGGCTCGGCAACAAATGTATACGCGCCAACGCCATAGGCGCGCGTCTCGTCGCCCTCCCGTGGCGACGACAGCAAGAGCGGCAGGGCAGGCTGCTGCTCGCGCAGCGCGGCGGCCAGCTGCCAGCAGCCATCATCGGCCAGATCGAGCGCGACGACATCGGCGCCGTGCGACACGATCTCGCCGGCGGTTGGCGCCGCCTTGAATAGCATCGTGCGGCAGCGGCCGTCCTCCTCCAGCGCCGCGACTGCTTTGCGGAACCCAGATCGCGGGCTGACGCCGACCACGCACAGCGGACGACCGCGCCGCTCACCGTCGACCGGGATCGGCTCGTCGCGCGAGCGCCCGTCGACGGCGAAACCCGAGCCGGACCGCTTTTTGGCGTAGCCTTTCATCTCCGCCGCGACGCTCGATAGCTCGTCATAGCTGGCGAAGGAGCGGGTTGCCGTATTAACCACGCCGATCGATAAGCTGACGATCGGGAAGCGCCGCGGCACGCCGAACCTGTCGACACCACGCAAGTAGCCGCGCTCGATATCGGACTGATCGTACAGCGCCCGAACGTCGCGGTCGAAACGCTCGATCAAGGCCACGCAGAACGGCTCGAAGGCCTCGGGATCGGTCAGCACAACAAAATCGTCGCCGCCGAGGTGGCCGGCAAACGCCCCGGGAAACGCCGCGACCTGCTGTCGCAGCACGTCGGCCAGCAGCATGATCACATGATCGCCGCGCGCGAAACCATAGGCATCATTGAGCGCCTTGAAGTTGTCGAAGTCGATGTACAGCACCGCGAAGGGTTGCGTTGCACCCAAACGGCGCTTTACTTCGACGGCGATCGCCGTATTGCCGGGCAGGCGCGTCAGCGGATTGAGCGACGGCAAACGCGTTTGACGGCGCAGGTTGGCCCTGATACGAGCAACCAGCGCTTCGGGATCGAACGGCTTATTGACATAGTCGTCGGCACCGCTTTCGAAGCCCAGGATAACGTCGCGTGTCGTGCTCTGGGCCGTCAGGAGCAGCATCGGCAGGTGGCCGGTACGCGTATCGTTGCGCAGCTGGCGGATCGCTTCGAGGCCGTCCATCAGCGGCATCATCACATCCACCAGCAGCAGGTCGGGCGGGTTCCCTATCGCGGCGCGTACCAGCGCTTCCCCGCTCGGCACCACCGTCACGTCGAAGCCGTGATCGCGTAGGATCGTTTCCAGCAGAACGCGCAGGTTGGGGTCGTCGTCGGCGACCAGAATTCGGGGAGCCATGTGCTGCTGTCGCTTCGCTAGAGATGTGCCCGGCGCTCGATCGCCGCCAGCAGCTCGTCGACGACGTCGTCGGGGTCCATGCCGTCGCTGTCGATCACCACTGCATCCGTCGGCCGGTGCGTATTAGCACGGTCCAGTTCGTCGCGCCGGCGCAGGTCGGCCAGTACGACGCCGTATTCCACCTGACGGTCCTTGGCGCGCAGCTCGGCGAAACGGCGCCGGGCGCGCTCCTCGGGTGAGGCCAGCAAAAACACCTTCAAGCCGGCGTCGGGCATCACAATTGCGCCGATGTCGCGGCCAACCATCACAACGCCGCCGCCGCGGCCGATCGCGCGCTGCTGTTCGCGCAGCGCGTCGCGCACTACCGGATATGCCGAGACCGTCGAAACGTTGCGCTCGACATCGGCTTCGCGGATAGCCCAGGTAACGTCCTCGTCGTCGAGCAGAATCGTGTATTGACGGCCGTCGTCGTGGGTCGGCGGCAATACCTGCGGCCGCATATCGGCTGCCTCGCGCGCCAGCGCCGTGACATCGTCCAGCGCAAGCCGGTGTCGTAGCGCCTGAAGCGTCAGTGCGCGATACAGCACTCCGGTATCAAAATAGGTGTAGCCGATCCTGCGCGCCAGACGCTCGCCGAGCGTGCTTTTACCCGACGCCGCCGGCCCGTCGATGGTTATGACTGAGGGAAGGTCCATCTTGTCTATCAGCTTAGGGTTGGAAGGTTGAAAGGTTGGAAGGTTGGATGAGTTTCCCTTCCAACCTTTCAACCTTCCGACTTTCCAACCGGTGTTTCTCGGCTGCGTATTGTAGCATGCGGCCACGAATACGGCACGGCCACGAACAGAGCACGAATGAACGAATTTCTGATAGTTACTTTATTTGTGCTCTATTCGTGACCGGCCCCATCGCCCTGCAGAATATGGTACACTTACAGTACTGATGAGTTTCATCTGGAAACGGTTTGGTATTCAATGAGTTCGACCGGGTTTCGTGAGCGCCAGCGCCAGGTACGTGAAGACGCGATCCTGGATGCTGCCTACGAGCTGTTGCTCGAACAAGGCTATGCCGAGATGAGCATGGACGTCCTGGCGGCGCGGCTAGGTGTTTCCAAGGCGACGCTGTACCAGCATTTTCCTTCCAAGGACGAGCTGGTGATCAACGTCATCATTCGAGGCATGCGTCGCGGCGAAGAGCAGATGGCCGCACTGGATTTGAGCCAGCCCGCGCTGGTGCGGCTCGAGCGCACGATACGCCACGCCCTGGAAAACCGGGTGACGATGAGTGCCATGCGCTTCATGTTGCCGCCGGGTCTGACACAGGACCATGCCGGTTATGCCGCCCAGAAAGAGCGCATGACGGCCGCGATTTCGCGGCTGGTCGACGAAGCGAAAGCCGACGGCGATATCCGGCCCGAGCTGCCGACACCGCTTGTGGTGTTGCTGCTCGGCGGTGTCGTGCGTGAAGCAAGCTATGGCGATATGGTCGACCTTGAAACGTTTCCGCCGCGCGAGCTGAGCGGGACGCTACTCGGGATGATGTTGGATGGGATACGGGCTTCTAACATTGAACAATGAGCAAATGGCAATTGTTCATTGGAGCGAAGCGAGTGGTAACACACGGCAACAATTCCGTCTTGCCCTCGTCATATTTTTGCGTCACACTAAAACGCGTGTGAAAGGTACATTCAAGGTATGAAACGATATACGATTGCCGGTGCGCTCGTTGCCGCGTCGCTGTTCCTGGCGGCGTGTGCTCCCGGCGGCGGCAGTCAGGAACCGGTCGAAACAACCACGGTAGAGCGCGGCAGCCTGGCGGTTGCCGTCAGCGGCAACGGAACGGTGGAGCCGCTCGATCTGGCCGAAGTCAATTTCGGCGTCACCGGCACCGTGGCTCACGTTATGGTCGACGAGGGCCAGCTGGTCGAGGCCAATCAGGACCTCGCGGAGCTGGATCCGCGCGATCTCGATCAAACGGTTCGCCAGTCCGAAGCCAACGTTCAGACCGCCGAAGCGCAGCTGGAGCAGGCCAAGAGCGGCAATGCCACCGAGCAAGACCTGCAGGCCCAGCAGGCCGCGCTCGATTCGGCGCAGGCGAACCTCGACAAAGCTCGCACCGGCGGCGTCACCGCGGCGGATATCGCCAACGCGGAAGCCGGCGTGCGCAATGCCCAGGCCGGCCTGGTGCGCGCGCAAACCGGCAATATCACCCAGGCCGATATCGCCAACGCCGAGGCGGCCGTGCGCTCGGCCGAGGCCGGCCTGCAGCGTGCCCGCACCGGCAATATCACGCCCGCCGATATCGCCAACGCCGAGGCGGCCGTGCGCTCGGCGGAAGCGCAGTATCAAAAGGCGTCAAAGGGCCCGTCACCCGACCAGGTGAGCGCCGCCCAGACGCGCCTCGATCAGGCCAAGCAGAGCCTGCAAAAAACGGCGTCCGCGGCGTCCACCGCCAAGTCCAACGCCGAGCAAAGCCTGGCCCAGCAGGCCGACGCGGTGCGGCTGGCGCAGGAGGCCTACAGCAAGGCGTTCTGGGACAACGACAAAGCCCAGAACGGCATCGACCCGCAGACCGGGCAGCAATTCAAGGATATCAACCTTGACGAGGATATCCAGAAGCAAACCTATGCCCAGGCGCTGCGCGACGCCGAGCTGCGCCTCAGCCAGGCACAATCGCAGCAGGAGCAGGCTCGTCTGGCGCTCGAAAACGCCAAGCAGGCCGAGATCAACGACGTCGCGACGGCACAGACGCAGGTCGACGATGCGCAAGTCGCGCTGGACGAGCTGCTGAAAGGCCCCAAGCCTGAGGATGTCGCTACCGCGCAGGCCTCGCTGGACCAGGCGCGCTCGCAGCTGCAGAAACTCCAGGCCGGCGGTACGCCCGCCGATATCGCTACCGCGCAGGCCTCGCTGGATCAGGCACGCGCCCAGTTGGCCAAGCTGCGCCAGGGCGGCACCGCCGCCGATATCGCCGGGGCCAGGGCACAGGTGGACCAGGCCAACGCGCAGCTGGCCAAGCTGCAGCAGGGCGGCAGTACCGCCGACGTCGCCGTCGCGCAGGCATCCGTGGATCAGGCCAACGCGCAGTTCGAAAAGCTGACCTCGCCGGCAGCGCCGTCCGATATCGAAATCGCCGAGGCCGGAGTGACACAGGCCGTGTCGCAGCTAGAAGCCGCCAAGCTCAACCGCGATAAAGCGACGCTGCGCGCGCCGTTTGCCGGTATCGTTACCGTGGTGACGATTAACCCTGGCGATATCGCGTCGGGCGCCGGCGGCGCGGAAGGCGCGGCGGTAACCATCGTAGATGCTTCCAAGCTGCATATCGACGTCAACATCAGCGAATCGGACGTCGCGCAGGTTGAAGAAGGCCAGACGGCGCTGGTGCAGATCGAGGCACTTGGGGATGAGCAAATCCCTGGCCGTGTCTCGTACATCGCCCCGGCCTCGACGGTGGTGCAGGATGTGACGACCTACCTGGTACGCATCGACGTCGACGAAGAAGGCGAGCGGGTGCGCGTGGGCATGACGGCCAGTGTTGAGATCGGCGTCGAGGAGCGCGAAAACGTGCTGCTGATCCCGCTCAGCGCGGTACGTAGCTCGGGCTCAAAGCGCTTCGTACGGCTGCAGAGCGGCAACGACTTTGTCGATCAGGAAGTCAAGCTGGGCATCAGTAATGACGTCGAGGTCGAGGTAACGGACGGGCTCAAGGAAGGCGATGTGATCGCTACCCTGGCAGTGGATCCGGAACAGTAAAGCAACTGGAAACGAATTACATGGCTGGTCGAGTCGAACAGCTGGATAGAAAAGAACTGCCGCGGCCGCGATTATGGGTCGGCGGAACGTGGGAAAGCGTCCGTATCGCGCTGGAAAGCCTGCGCTCCAACAAGCTGCGCACGTTTCTGACCATGCTCGGCATCATCATCGGCGTCTGGTCGGTGGTGTCGCTGCTGGCGATCGGCAACGGCGCGCAGCAAGCGATCGTGTCGCAGGTACAGGATATCGGCACCAACCTGCTGAATGTCGTGCCCGGCCAGCCGGAAGAAGGCGGCCCCCGTGCCGTCGCGCGGCCGCTGACGATCGACGACGCCGAGGCGCTCCGGCGTGGCGTGCCGGAGGCGGCGTATGTCGCGCCGATGTATCAGGGCGCGGCGACGATCGTCGCCGGCTCGGTCAGCCGCAACGTGCAGGTCATCGGCGCGCCGCCCGATGTTGCGATCGTCCGCGACCTCGAGATCGACCGCGGGCAGTTCTTCACCGAGGACCAGAACGACGGCTCGCGCAATGTCGCCGTGCTTGGCCATCAGCTGTCTGAAGATATATTCGGCGAGGACGACCCGATCGGCCAGCAGATACGCCTCAACGGGCAGTCGATGCGGGTCGTCGGAGTGCTGGCGGAAAGCGGCGGCCTGTCCAATGAAGACGAAGTCGTCTATGTTCCGCTCAACACCGGTTACCGCAGCCTGTTCAGCGGGCGGGCAACCGGCACGTCGAGCCGCGAAGTATCGGCCGTGTTGATGCAGATTCGCAACGAAGACGAGATCGATACTGCGATCGTCAAGGCCGAGCAGGTGATGCGCCGCCGTCATGATCTGGCCGACGACGGCGAGGAAGACGATTTTACGGTCTTCAGCCAGGCGCAACTGCTCGATATCTTCGGCACGATCACGACGACGCTGACCGTGTTCCTTGGCGCGATCGCCGGCATCTCGCTGCTGGTGGGCGGTATCGGCGTGATGAACATCATGCTGGTGTCGGTCACCGAACGTACCAAGGAGATCGGCCTGCGCAAGGCGGTCGGCGCCAAGCGACGCGATATCCTGCGCCAGTTTCTGGTCGAGGCGCTGGTGATGAGTATCCTGGGCGGGCTGGTCGGCCTGGCGTTCGGCTGGCTCACGGCCACGCTGGTCGGCACCTTTTTCGGCGAGTATATTGTGCCGATCGTCACGCCCGGCGCCGTGATCCTGGCGGTGAGCTTCTCGGCGGCCGTCGGCCTGTTCTTCGGTATCTATCCGGCACAGCGGGCAGCCAGGCTCAATCCGATCCAGGCGCTGCGGTATGAATAAACAAACCAACAAACCAACAAACCAACAAACCGCTCCACCGTTCCGGTGGTTTGCCGGTTTGCCGGTTTGTTGGTTTGCCGATTAGTGGTTCCTGCAATGCCTCTCATCGACATCAAAGACCTCACTAAAATGTATAAAATGGGCGACGTCGAGGTGCATGCCCTGCGCGGCGTCTCGCTCACCATCGACGAAGGCGAGCTGGTCGCCATCATGGGACCGTCGGGCTCGGGCAAGTCCACCCTGATGAATGTGCTCGGCTGCCTCGACCAGCCCACCGGCGGCAGCTACCGGCTCGACGGCGTCGACGTCGGCAAGCTCAACGACAACCAGCTGGCCGAGATCCGCAACCAGAAGATCGGCTTTGTGTTCCAGCAGTACATGCTGCTGCAGCGGCGCTCGGCGCTGGCCAATGTGGAGCTGCCCACGCTGTACGGCGACGGGCGCGATCGGCGGCAGCGGGCGCTGGCGGCGCTGGAGCTGGTGGGCATGAGCGACCGCACGCACCACAAGCCCAACGAGCTGTCGGGCGGGCAGCAGCAGCGGGTGGCGATCGCGCGGGCGCTGGTAAGTAACCCGCGGATCATCCTGGCCGACGAGCCGACGGGCGCGCTGGACACGAAAACGGGCGAGGAGATCATGGGCATCTTCTCACGGCTGAACGCGGAGCAGGGCATCACGGTGATCCTGGTGACGCACGAGCCGGACATCGCGGCGTACGCGCGGCGGGTGATCCATGTTCGCGACGGCCTGATCGGTCTCGACGAGATCAAACAATCGGCTACTTTCGCCCTCTAAACGATCCGAGCCACGAGTAAACGAATGAACGACGAATGAACGAATAACTGACCATTCGTTCATTCGTCGTTCATTCGTTTATTCGTGGCCTGGCTCGGTGGTATATCCCTTGCAATCTGCGACGTGCGATACAAGGAGCACACAATGCAGCTTGAGGGCAAGGTGGCGCTGATAACCGGCGCCGGTTCGGGTATCGGTCGCGCGGCGGCGCTGCTGCTGGCTAAGGAAGGAGCGCGCGTCGGCGCGCTTGGACGCACCGAAAAGGAACTGAACGCCGCCGTCGCCGAGATCGAGCGCGCCGGCGGCGAGGCCGTGGCGCTGCTGGCGGATGTTTCGGACGCCGAGCAGATGCGGTCGGCGGTCGACCGGCTGGCCGATCGCTGGGGCCGGCTGGATATCGTGTTCGCCAACGCCGGCATCAACGGCGTGTGGGCACCGATCGAGGAGATCACGCCCGAAGAATGGGATACAACGATCAACATCAATCTGCGCGGCACGTTTCTGACGGTCAAGTACGCGGTGCCGTATCTCAAGCGCCAGGGCGGTGCGATCGTTGTAACCGCGTCGGTGAACGGAACGCGTATCTTTTCCAACACCGGCGCGACGGCGTATTCCAGCACCAAAGCGGCACAGGTCGCGTTCACCAAAATGATCGCCCTCGAACTCGCCGCGAGCCACATCCGCGTAAATGTGATCTGTCCGGGAGCGATCGAATCAGAGATCGGCGACAACACAGAAAAGCGCAATCTGGATCAGATCAAGGTGCCGGTCGAGTTTCCAAAGGGCAAGATTCCGCTGACCGGCGGCAAACCAGGAAAGGCAGAGCAAGCCGCTCAGCTGGTGCTGTTCCTGGTCTCGGATGCTTCGAGCCATATCTCCGGCACCGAGCTGTGGATCGATGGGGCCGAGTCGCTGGTGGTAGGCTGAGCGCTACGCTTCAATGAGCAATGAGCAATGAGCAGGTTTTGTAGGCTTTGCTCATTGCTCATTACTCATTGTCAAAAAACGTCTCCCACGAACCACTGCCGCTCGAGGCGATCGGCGAAGGTAGCCACCGCCGTTCTCGAAGCCGAGCGGCGCGTCCCTACGAAATGCCTGACCCTTAACCCCTAACCCCTTACGATACGGCCTCTTCCAATTGCGCTGCCTTGCGCAGCGTCTCGGCCTTATCGGTGTGCTCCCACGGCAGATCCACGTCCGTGCGGCCGAAATGCCCGTACGCCGCGGTCTGGCGGAAGATCGGCCTGCGCAGGTCGAGGTCGCGGATGATCGCGCCGGGGCGCAGGTCGAAATGCTCGTCGATCAGGCGGAGGATCACTTCGTCGGGCACCCTGGCCGTGCCGAAGGTCTCGAACGAGATCGAGAGCGGCTTGGCAACGCCGATCGCGTACGACAGCTGTACCTCGAAACGGTCGGCCAATCCGGCGGCGACCACGTTCTTAGCCACGTAGCGCGCTGCATAGGCGGCCGAGCGGTCGACTTTCGTGCTGTCCTTGCCCGAGAACGCGCCGCCGCCGTGGCGCGCGATGCCGCCATACGTGTCGACGATAATTTTGCGGCCGGTCAGTCCGGCGTCGCCCATCGGGCCGCCGACCACGAAGCGGCCGGTCGGGTTCACATAAATCTTGGTCTCGTCGTCGAGCAGCGCGGCCGGGATCACCGCCTTGATCACACTCTCGATCACCGCGTCGCGGATCGCTTCCTGGCCGATATTGGGGTCGTGCTGGGTCGAGATCAGCACGGTGTCGACGCGCTTGGGCTTGCCGTAGGCGTACTCCACGGTTACCTGCGACTTGCCGTCGGGGCGCAGCCACGCAAGCTCGCCGTTCTTGCGCACCTGCGCCAGGCGGCGCGTCAGGCGATGCGCGAGCGCGATCGTCAGCGGCATCAGTTCCTCGGACTCGTTGCAGGCAAAGCCGAACATCATGCCCTGGTCGCCGGCGCCGACAGTTTCGATCTCGGCCTCGCCCATCTGGCCCTGTTTGGCCTCCAGCGCGCGGTCGACGCCCAGCGCGATATCGGGCGACTGCGCGTGCAGCGCTACAATGACGCCGCAGGTATTTGCGTCGAAGCCGGTATCGCTGTGGGTGTAGCCGATCTCGGTCACCACTTCGCGAACCAGGTTCTGCACGTCAACCGTGCCTTCGGTGGTGACTTCGCCCATCACCACCACCAGCCCGGTGGTGGTCGCGGTCTCACATGCAACGCGCGAGCGCGGGTCCTGCGCCAGCAGCGCGTCGAGCACGGCATCGCTGATCTGGTCGCAGATCTTGTCCGGATGCCCCTCGGTCACCGACTCTGGAAGTTAAAAACAGCTGCGGGGATTCGCTAAACGTAGTTGCCATTATGTGCCCTCTTCCCATGAGTTGAGGTATTTCGTCTGCGCCGGCGTAAGCGTATCGATCTTGATCTTCATCGCGGCCAGCTTAAGCGCGGCGATCTCGCGGTCGACTTCTTCGGGCAGCGCGTAGACCTTGGGCTCGAGCTTGCCCTGGTTGCGCAGCAGGAACTCGGAAGCCAGCGCCTGGTTGGCGAAGCTCATATCCATCACCGCCGACGGATGGCCCTCGGCCGAAGCCAGGTTGATCAGGCGCCCTTCGCCCAGCAGATTGATGCGGCGGCCGTCGCCCAGAATATACTGTTCGATAAACTCACGCGGGCGGCGCTTGTCGACAGCCAGCTTTTCGAGCGCCGGGATATCGATCTCGACGTTGAAGTGGCCCGAGTTGGCGATGATCGCGCCGTCTTTCATCGCGGCAAAGTCTTCGCCGTCGATCACGCTGATATCGCCGGTGGCGGTGATAAAGATATCGCCGCTGCGGGCGGCCTCGACCATCGGCATCACGCGGAAGCCGTCCATCGCCGCTTCCAGCGCCTTGACCGGGTCGATCTCGGTGACGACGACGTCGGCGCCAAGGCCCTTGGCGCGCATGGCGATGCCCTTGGAGCACCAGCCGTAGCCGCCGACCACGACAGTTTTGCCGGCGATCAGGACGTTGGTCGCCCGGATCACGCCGTCGAGCGTGCTCTGGCCGGTACCGTAGCGGTTGTCGAACAGATGCTTGGTCAGCGAGTCGTTGACCGCCACGACCGGAAAGCTCAGCACACCGTCGGCGGCCATCGCCTTAAGCCGGATCACGCCGGTGGTAGTTTCTTCGGTCGAGCCGACAAGATTGTCGAGCAGGTCGCGCCGCTCTTTGAGCATACCCGAAACCAGGTCGGCGCCGTCGTCCATCGTGATCTGCGGGCTGTGGTCGAGGCCGGCGCGCAGGTGCTGATAATAGGTCGCGTTATCTTCGCCTTTGATCGCATATACCGGGATCTCGTCGATGCTGACCAGCGCTGCCGCCACGTCATCCTGCGTCGACAGCGGGTTGGACGCGACAAGCACCAGATCGGCGCCGCCCGCGGCCAGCGTGCGCGCCAGGTTGGCCGTTTCGGCCGTGACATGCAGGCACGCCGACAGGCGCAGGCCGTCCAGCGGCCGCTCGCGTTCGAAGCGCTCGCGGATCAGCTTTAGCACCGGCATTTCCTGCGCCGCCCACTCGATCCGCTGGCGGCCTGTCTCGGCCAGGCCGAGATCTTTGACATCGTAGTTAGTAGCCATAAAAAGGTGTCAACTCCTGTACACAATCCATTGTTCCAGCCGTTGGCACACCAGCCTTCGGCTCACGCTGCCGGCGCCGAAACGCGGCAGCCGGGCAACCTCATACCTGTGGGGATGATACTCCCGATTCGAGAAGCGCAGCGACTTCATCGCTGGCGCCGAAGTTGGCGTGGTAGCGCTCTATAAATTCGGCGATCGTATAGCTATGGCTTTTGGCCCCGACGTGCTCGAGCACGTAGGCGGCGGCGAGGGCGCCCATGCGCCCGGCAACGGGCCACGAAACGCTGCGCGCCATACCTTTGACAAACCCGGCCCGAAACGCATCGCCGGCGCCGGTCGGATCGACGATCGCGCGTGGCTGCGCGGCAGGGATTTCGTACTCGACGCCGTCAACCGTGATCAACGCTCCGTCGGCGCCGCGCGTCATCACCGTGATCGGCACCCGCCGCCTCAGCTCGTGCTCGCTGATGCCGATCTTTTCGGCCATCATGCCGAACTCGTAGTCGTTGCCGGCCAGCACGCGGGCGCCCTTGAAGCCGAGCTCCAGCTCCGCCCCCGACATTCTGGGCGCCTGCATCGACGGATCGTAAACGTAGGGGATGCCCAGCTCGGTACATTCCTGGGCGTATGTGATCATCGCCTGCGGATCGTTTGGCGCGATGATCACCAGATCGGTTTCGCCGCGTCCATTCTCGTGAAACGAAATCTTGCCGGCTTTGGCCATCGCGCCGCTATAAAACGCGGTGATCTGGCTATTTTGCTCGTCGGTATTGATGAAACACGACGCGGTAAACTCGTTGGGGATCACCAGCACGCCGCTGACGTCCACGCCGTTGGCTTCGAGCCAGTCGCGGTACTCGCCCCAATCTTCACCGACCGTGCCGACGAGTGTTGGCCGCTCGCCCAGCAGCGCCAGGCTGTAGGCGATGTTGGGCGCGGTGCCGCCAAGCATGCGCTTGAGCGAGTCCACCAGAAACGAAACGCTGAAGCTGTCCATTTTGTCGGCCAGGATATGCTCCCGAAACCGGCCCGGAAATACCATGATGTAGTCGTAGGCGATCGATCCAGTTACAGAAATATGCACGTAGTTTCCTTTGTTCACTCAACTCCATACGACTGCCGGATCAACGACGCCAGCTCGCCCGTGAGCGACAGCGCGTGCTCGGCGGCCGGTGGATCCACATACGCCAGCGTATCCTCCGGCATCACCAGCGTGTGCCGCAGCACCGTCGCGCGCTCGATACCCACTGCTTCCAGCGCCGCAAGCCAGATCTCGAAGCGCGCCGCCAGCCGCCCCACCGTTGCGGCGTTGAGCCCCTCGGCGGTAACCGGGACTATACCCCAGCCGACGGTAGTGCGCTCGGCGAGCAGCCGGGACAGCACCGGCGCCAGGGCGGCCGCTTCCGCGGCAGCGCTCTCGGCATGTGGCAGCGCCAGGCCGAGCAGGTCGAGCCGGATACCCTGCAGCGCCATGCAGCAGCGTACATCCGGCAGCCAGAGCGCGCGGGTCGTCTCGGTGCCCAGCGCCTGGTCGACGGCGTCGAGCAGCACATCAGCCGGCAGCGGACAAAACGGCGATGTCGCCGCCGCCATGTAGGGTTCGTAGACCCACAGGATCGCCGGCTTGCCCATGCGTTCCAGCATCGTACGCAGCCACCTGCGCCGCAGAAACACGTGCTTGGCACAGGCATCCAGTAGCTCGGCGTCGTCGAGTACCGGTACCAGCTGCTCGTCGACGAGCGAAAGAGCCATACTGACCGGGCCAAGCACCAGACCAAACAGCGCTGTCGAGCGGCGGAACATCATCTGCTCCGACGGCAACAGCCGCGGCATAGCGGCCAGCTCGCTCGACGGCGGCAGCGCAACACCCCGCAGATACTGCGCGTAGGCAGCGTCGAGCCCGCGCGCAGCCGCGTACCGATCCACCATCGCCGCGCCGTCGATCAGCGTCGCTCCGGTAAAGCTTTCGGCGGCCAGCGCGAACGGCGTTTCGCCCTCGGCAGCCAGCAGCGGCAGCGCCGGCAGCTGCGGCGTCGTGTGCATCACCGCTTCCCACGCCCTGGCAGGCTGCGTATGTGGCAGCGGGCCGAGGTTGGTCGGCTGGCAGTTCGGCCTAAACGGCAAAGGCATCACTGCCCAATGAACAATGAGCAATGAACAATGAACAAAGCCGGCAGGTGTTTGTTCATTGTTCATTGCTCATTGCTAAATGGCGCGCCCGCCGTTCCGAGAAGAGTTGTACCAACTTTTCCCGGAACGGCGGGCGCGCGATGCCTTGTTCGGTGATGATGGCGGCAATCAGCTCGTGCGGAGTTACGTCGAAGGCAGGGTGCGCGGCCGTCACGCCGTCGGGCGCGAGCGGCTGCCCGAGCAGGTGCGTTACCTCGGCCGAGTTGCGCTGCTCGATCGGGATCGCATCGCCGTCCGGCAGGCTCAGATCGACCGTCGAGCTCGGCGCCGCGACATACAACGGGATGCCGTGCGCGTGGGCCAGTACCGCGAGGCTGTAAGTACCGATCTTGTTGGCGACATCGCCGTTGGCGACGATGCGGTCGGCGCCTACAATCACACAGTCCACCTCGCCGCGGCGCATGAAATAGCCGGCCATACTGTCGGTGATCAACGTCTGGTCGATACCTTCCTGCAGCAATTCCCAAGAGGTAAGGCGCGCGCCTTGCAAATAGGGGCGCGTTTCGTCGACCAGCACGTGCAGCCGCCGGCCAAGGCGGTGAGCCGTCTTGATCGGCGCGAGTGCCGTGCCGTAGCCCGCCGTGGCGAGGCCGCCGGCGTTGCAGTGTGTCAACACGCGCGCGCCGTCGCGCAGCAGCGCCGCGCCGTGATCGCCGATCGCGCGGCACATCGCCTCATCTTCGTCGTGGATCAGTTGCGCTTGCGTCAACAGGTGCTCGCGTAGCGTGTCCGGGTCGTCGCTGCGATCGTCGCGCGCCGCGCTGAGCATGCGCTCGGTCGCCCAGGCAAGGTTGACGGCAGTAGGTCGCGCGGCGTCGAGCTCGGCTTTGGCGGCCTGCATGTCGGCCAGCAGGCCGGCAGCCTCCGTTGCCGAGCTTGCGTGTGCCGCCAGGGCCATACCGAAAGCCGCGGTGACGCCGATCGCGGGCGCGCCGCGTACCGCCATCCCGCGGATCGCAGCCACCACGTCGCTGACGCTCCTGCAATGCAGGACCACTTCCTGTCGCGGTAGCCTGCGCTGGTCGATCATCGCGACCGCGCCGTTATCCCACCAGACCGTCCGCATTCGTTTCCACTAAAAAAGGCCACCCGTGTACGAGAGGCCTTGCCAAGCTTCCTCTCATCTTCCGGCGCACCCAAGTGCGCCGCAGGAATTGGCACCTGTATGATTTGAGAACTGAGAACTGAAAATTGAGAAAAGGTAACCGGAGCCGGCTTCATGCTACCGCCATAGACCCCGTGGACTAAGTCTTTCTCAATTCTCCCTGCTCAATTCACAACTCTGTTCGGTTGCCGGGGCTTCGTCGGGCCTGATCCCTCCACCCCTCGCGATGAGCCGCATTATATCCGGTTTTCGGTGCGCGATTATAGCATATGCTAGCCACATTCGCAAATCAGATCAGCCGCTAATACGTCACCAGCGACGAAACGCGATACTCGCCGAGTACACTTCGGCCGTTAAGAAAGCCAAGCTCGATCGCAAACGCGAAGCCGACGACGATGCCGCCAAGCTGTTCGACGAGCCTGGCCGCGGCGGCGATCGTTCCGCCGGTGGCGAGCAGGTCGTCCACCAGCAGGACGCGCGCGCCCGGCGCAAAGGCATCGTTGTGCATCTGCAGGGTGTTGGTGCCATACTCCAGCGCGTAGGATACCTCGATCGTTTCGGCCGGCAGCTTGCCCGGCTTGCGGATCGGCACCAGTCCGGTGCCGAGCAGGTACGCGACCGGCGCGGCAAAGATAAAGCCGCGCGACTCGATGCCGGCGACGATATCGATCGAAGTGTCGCGCCACGGCTCTGCCATGCGGTCCACCACTTCGCGAAACGCCGGGCCGTCGCGCAACAGTGTGGTAATATCCTTGAACTGGATTCCGGGCAACGGAAAATCCGGTACGTTGCGGATCAGCGCTTCGAAGTCCTGCGCCATGGAGCCCTCCGCGAACTGCAAACCGCGACCCGCGACCCGCGAGCCTGCGACCTGCGAACCGCGAATGAATTCGCGGATGATATGATAAAACCTGCTGAAGCAGGTTGCAACGTGGTTGAGTTAACCTTTTCAGTATAGTTCCACAACATTCGCGGTTGGTATATTCAAACGCGCTGAACACGTTCCGTGACCGTAGGCATCAACCTGCTTCAGCAGGTTTGTCATATCATCCGCGAATTCATTCGCGGTTCGCGGCTCGGGGAGCAGCGCGGCTCGGGGGAGCAGCACGGAGCACAGAGCAGCACGGAGCAGCACGGAGCACGGAGCACGAGCGCCACGCGGGCCAGTGGAGGCATACCTGCCGAGCACGCGGAGCGGCACGTCGCGCGTCACGGACTCAGTAGAGACACTCATGACAACCTATCTCGACGAAATTCTGGAACACAAACGCGAGGAAGTCGCTCGCCAGAAGCTCAAGGTGCCACTGGACGAATTGCGCGAGCGCGCCCGATCGGCGCCCGCGGCACGGCCGTTCGGCGCGGTGCTGCGGCTGCCCAACCGTGCCGCCTTGATCGCCGAGATCAAGCAGCGTAGTCCGTCGCGCGGCCTGCTGGCGCCCGATTTCGACCACCGCAGGCTGGCGCAGACATACCTGGACAACGGCGCTGACGCGATCTCGGTGCTTACCGACGTGCGCTTTTTCGGCGGCAGCCTGCAGTTCCTGAAAGCGATCCGCATGCTGGAAGCGCAACACGCGGCCGGCGTGCCACTGCTGCGCAAAGACTTCATTCTGGATGGCTATCAGGTATGGGAAGCGCGTGCCTACGGCGCGGACGCGCTGCTGTTGATCGTCGCCGCGCTCCAGGATGCTGAGCTGCACGAGCTGCTCGCGCTCACCGAGGATCTCGGCATGGAGGCGCTGGTGGAAGTGCACGACGCGGCCGAGCTGGAGCGTGCGCTGCAGGCTGGTGCTTCCGTGGTCGGCGTCAACAATCGCGACCTGCGCAGCTTCCGCGTCGACCTGGCGACTACCGAGCGCCTGGCCGCCTTGCTGGACGGCTGCGATAGGCCGGTGCTGGTCGGCGAAAGCGGCATTAGCGCCGCGGCTGATGTCGAGCGTTTGCGGGCAGCCGGTTGCGATGCTATACTTGTGGGCGAAGCAATTGTGACGGCACCGAATATCGCGGCGAAAGTGCGTGAGTTGGCCGGCCGGGAAACGCCCTGACGAGAGCGGCGCCCGCAAGCTTGAAGAGCCTACAGCTCTGCCTGACCGGCTGGGCGACGCGCACTGAGGCAGGTTGTGGCTTGTTGCCGGCGCTAGGCTTCACCTTTGCAGAGCTGCAGCGTAGTGCCGGCTTCGGGCCCGCCACGCTGCAGGAGTGCCCGAGAACTGCTCATGCGGCGGACTGTACGATACAGGACCGCAACCGAGGATTTTACCTACTGAAGATTCCGCTGCATGTGCTTCCAACCGGCGCCCCTGGCGCCACGCTTCGGATCCTGTATCGTACAATGAGGTGTTCGGAGAACCGTTAAAACATGGAATCTGGGAAATCCCGATCGGATGTAGCCGTTTTCGTCGACTTCGAGAACGTCTACGTTTCGGTGCGTGAGAAGTTCGACGCTCAGCCGAACTTCGAGCTGATCATGGATCGCTGCGAGGACTTCGGCCGTATCGTGATCGCGCGTGCCTACGCCGACTGGTACCGCTACCCGCGCGTGACGTCAGCCCTGTTCGCCAACGGCGTCGAGCCGATGTACGTCCCCACCTATTACTACGACCGCGAGGTTGGCCGCACCGGCCGGCCGATCAAAAACAGCGTGGACATCCATCTATGCATCGACGCGATGCGCACGTTGTACACCCAAACACACATCGATAAGTTCGTGCTGGTAACCGGCGATCGCGATTTTATCCCGCTGGTTAACGCGATCCGGCAGCACGGCAAAGAGGTGATCATCATCGGCATCGGCGGCGCCGCCAGCGCGCACCTGGCCCAGTCGAGCGATGAGTTCTTGTTTTACGAGCAGATCGCCGATATCAAGCCGCCACAGGCGTCGCGCGAGCAAGCCGCCCGCGGTGAGCGCCGCGAGCGCGGTGAGCGCACCGAGACCAATGGCCGCGCCGATGGCCGGCGCGAGCGTGCTGAGCGCGCGCCACGCGCACAAACGCCCGCGCCCGAGTCGGTTTCCGAAGAGCTTGCGGCCCAGCCGGAGGACACACCCGAGGCCGCGGCCGAAGCGGAAGCCGGTACCGCCGAGCGCTCGCCCTACGATACGCTGGTGGACGCGATCAACCTGGCGCGCCAGCGTGGCTTTGTCAGCAACCTCGGCTCGCTGAAAGTGCTGATGCGCGAGCTGGACAGCGACTTCAACGAGTCCAAGGTGCGCGACGCAAACGGCAAGGCGTTCGGCAAGTTCAAGGAGTTCGTCAAAGAAGCCGAGCGGCAGGGCCGGGTGCAGATCTTCACCAACGGTACGGTAACCGAAGTATTTTTGCCGGGTGAAGACCCGATGCGCGTCAGCCAGTTCGCCGACGAGCTCGCCGAGCGGCAGGCCGAGCGCGAGCTCGAAAACGAGCTCGACCGCGAGGTGGAGCACACCGAATTGGAGCGCAATGGGGTCGAGCCGGCCGAGCCGGAGCGCAGCGGGTCCGGGCGCAGCCCTGCCCGGCGCTCGCGGCGGCGCAGCCCGCGCGAAGAATCGCGCTCGGTCGATTTTCCCGCTCCGATCGAGCCGGACGAGACGACGGCCCTGCCTGAGCGGCCGGAGACGGTTGAAGCGGGCCTGACCGAGTTTGAGTTTGCGCCGCAAGATGTCGACGGGCTGGCATCGTACGCCGAGCCCGAAGCCGCTGCGGCCCTGCCTGACCAGCCCGAGACGGAATATACCGAGCCCGGGCCGCAGGTCGACGCGGACGAGCCTGCTCCGGAGTTTGGTGAGCGCGAGTGGGAGATCTTCCGCTCCTCGATGGCGCAGTTTAGCGAGCCAGTGCGCTTTGCCGATATTTTTAGCGCGCTGCGCGGCCTGCGCAATCAAGAAGTCATCGGCCTGACCAACAACGAGCTCAAAGAGCTGGTTAAGCAAGCTATCAATCGCGGCATGCTGCAGCGTACCGGCCGCGGTGCGCGCGCGTACTATCGACTTACCGCTCAGTATCGCGCCGCGCCCGCCGAGTTGAGGGGCGACGAGCCCGAGCTGGATAGCTCCAGCGATACTGCCGTCGGCCTGGTAGACGCCGGCGGCCGTGCTACCGATGCGCAGGGGCCTACCGCCCTGCCAGGCCGGCCGGAGACAACCGGCGACGCGGTGCTGGAAGGTATGCAGTCAGCCGGCCTCACACCTGCCGTTTCCGCGCCTGAGGGGCCTTCCGGCCGGCAGGAGCCGGCGCCGGTCGATCCCACCTCCGGGCCGCAGGCGACGATCGACGAGCTTGTCGGCGATGAGGTTGCGCTGCAAACCGCCGAAATGCCGGCGCCCAAGCCTCGCCGCAACCGGCGCCGAAAGAAGTCCGACGAGGCCGACGGCGATCCGGAATTTGAGCAAGCCGCTCCTGTGGAAACGCCGGTTGCCGAAGCGCCTACCGAGCAGCCGGCGGAAGCGCCCAAGAAGCGTCGTACGCGCCGCAAGCCCAAAGCCGAGCCCGAATCCAACGAGCAATGAGCAATGAACAATTGTTGTAGGCTTTGTTCATTGTTCATCTCTAACTGCTAAATGGTTCTGGTTAAAATTTGCGGTATCATGGCGCCCGAGCACGCACAGGCCGCGGTGCATGCCGGTGCTGAGTATATTGGCGTATTATTTGCACCTAGCCGGCGGCGGGTAGAATTGCCGCGGGCCGTCGCGATCGCGACGGCTGCCCGCAAAGCCGCGGCTGAACTCGGACAGGTCGTGGGTGTCGTCGGCGTGTTCGTTGACGAGCAGCCTGACGTGATCAACCAATTGGTCGCCGAAGTTGGCCTTGATCTGGCACAGCTCAGCGGCCATGAGTGGCCGGAGGCCGCGACGGCGATCGCCGTGCCGGTGCTCAAAGCGATCCGCTTTGACGGGCATGCCAGCGAAGCGGCATGGCTGGCACAGGATGTTGACCGCCCGCTGCTGCTGGACGCGCACGTTGCCGGATCATGGGGCGGCGCGGGCATCACGGGCGATTGGCAGCGGGCAGTCGAGCTGGCTGCCGGGCGCCAGGTCTGGCTTGCCGGCGGGCTAACGCCGGCAAACGTCGGTGAAGCGGTGCGGCAGGTGCGGCCGCGGGTTGTCGACGTCAGCAGTGGTGTCGAGCGCGATGGCGTCAAAGACGCCGGCGCAATCGCTGCATTTGTACGCGCTGCCAGGGCGGCCGGCGAATCAAATTCGCATCAACGGGCCGCGGGCTCAATCGAGGAGGAAACATGAGGACGGTTCGCTACGTTCTATTGATCGGCTTTGTAGCAGCGCTTGTGTACGCTGCTGTAAGGCTCTACCGGCAATACCAGGAAGATAGCGCCTTTGATCTGGCACCAGTCGGCAATATGGCCGATCGCGCCGGCGGTAAGCGTTCGATCAGCGCTGAGCTGCTCGAGATCCTGGCCGACCCGATCGACAAGGGCCCGGTCGAGTTGGTGACCGACGACCAGGGCCGCGAGTGGTTGGTCAATCGTCGCAACGGGTATCGCTATCCGGTCGAAGACGGTATCCCGATCATGCTGGTCGAAGAAGGCGAGAAGAACCGCGACGAGAGCCTGATCACAGCGTAGAGCGAAGTAAACACGCAACGAACGAAGTAACGCAAAGACGCAAAGACGCAAAGCACTAAGCGAAAACGGCGTGACATTCGCATGGCATTGTCCCTTGTATTGTGTGATAGTCTTGCGAATGACTTAGGTCGGTTTTCCTATGCGTCTTTGCGTCTTTGCGTTGAAAATTCGAGGTAGGCCACGATGGCAAGCACAAGCCAGCAAGCAGTCCACATGATCGACGTCGCCGAACATTGGGAAGCCGACCCTGGTGTGGCGCGGCGCGATCTGTCGAATGTCGCCGCAAATCTGATCGGCTCCGAAATCCTGAAAATCAGCGCCGACATCAAAGTGATGCAGGCGGCCGGCCAGCCGGTTCTGAACCTGACGGTCGGCGATTTCAGCCCCAAGGAGTTTCCGGTACCCGCGCTGCTGGCGCAAGGCACCGCCGCCGCGCTGGAGGCCGGGCATACCAATTATCCGCCCTCGGACGGCGTTCCCGAGCTCAAGCAGGCGATCCGGCGGCTGTACGAGCGCGGGCTTGGCCTGCGCTATCCGCTGTCGTCGATCGTGGTGCAGAGCGGTGGCCGCCCCGGTATTCTGGCGACCTATATGGCGCTGATCGACCCCGGCGAGCGCGTGCTGTATCCCTTGCCGTCGTGGAACAACAACCATTACTGCCATCTGGTAGGCGCTGTTCCCGTGGAAGTGCCGACCGGCCCCGAAACCGGCTTTCTGCCGACGGCCGAGCAGCTGGCACCCCATGTGCGCGACGCACGGCTGCTGTGCTTGAACACGCCGCTCAATCCCAGCGGCACGGTGATGAGCGCGGATCACCTGGGTGAGATCTGCGAGCTGGTGCTGGCCGAAAATCGTCGCCGCGCCGAAACTGGCGCGCGCGCACTGTATGTGCTGTTCGACCAGATCTACTGGATGCTGACCTTCGGCGATGCACGCCACCACACGCCGCCCGAGGTGGCGCCCGCGATGGCCGCATACACGATTTTCGTCGACGGCATCTCCAAGGGCTTTGCCGCAACCGGCCTGCGTGTTGGCTGGACGCTCGCGCCGCCCGCGATTGCCGCGCCGATTAAGGACATCATCGCGCATATCGGCGCCTGGGCACCCAAGCCGGTGCAGCTGGCGACGGCCGAGCTGCTTGACGACGTAGAATCGGTGGACGAGTACCTCGGCACAATGAAAACCGAGGTGCAGCACCGGCTCAACGCGCTGTACGACGGCTTCAGCGCAATGCGCCAATCTGGATTGCCGGTGGATTGCCTGGCGCCCGAGGGTGCGATCTATCTGTCGGCCAAGCTCGATCTGCTCGGCCGCTCATTCGAGGGACGTACCTTCGAGAGCAATGAGGATATCCGCACGTTCGTGCTGGACCAGGCCGGCTTCGGTATCGTTGCCTTCACCGCGTTCGGCTTCCGCGAACAGAACGCCTGGTTCCGCCTTTCGGTCGGCGCCGTCTCGCCGCGCGAGATCACCAGCGGCCTTGCGCGGCTCAGGGCGGCTCTGGAGCAGGTCACCTGAGGCTCTCCCGTTCCCAACCCCTCCCCAGGCCCAAGCCTGGGGCTGAAGAAACGAAGCCAGCTAAAGCTGGCTGGACACGGATCCAGCCAGCTTTAGCTGGCTTCGTTTCTTCAGCCCTGGTATTTATACCAGGGACGCCAGTCGCTCACGCAGCTTGGCCGCGGTGGCCTCGGAGGTGGCCAGGGCGTCGCGCTCTTTTTGCACCACCGGCGCGGGCGCGCGCTCGACAAAGCTCGCGTTGGCCAGCTTGCCCCGTCGTCGCTCGACGTCGGCGCCGGCGCGCTCCAGCTCTTTCTGCAGCCGGGCCCGCTCTTCGTCAAGGTTCACCATTCCGGCCAGCGGCAAATACACCTCGGCGCCGCCCACCACAAAGGTCGCGGCATCTGCCGGCGGCGCATCGCTCGCTCGCTCGATGCGCAAGCGCTCGGGCGCCACGCGTGCCAGACGGCTGATCGTGGCCGCCTGTGTCGCCAATGCCTCAACCCGTTCGCCGGCCACCACGATGGCGTCGATCCAGCGCCCCGGCTCCACGTTACTTTCGTTGCGGATGTTGCGGATGCCGCGCACGATCTCGCGCAGCAGCTCGTAGTCGCGCTCGGCGGCTTGATCGCGCGACGCGGCGCCGGCTTCGGGGTACGGCGCCACGATCAGGCCGGCCGGCCGCTGCGCTTCGCCGCGGTGCAGATGCTGCCATGCCGCCTCTGTGACGAACGGCATAAACGGGTGCAGCAGGCGCAGCGTGCCGTCCAGCACTGTGGCCAATGTGTCGCGCGTGGCCTGCTGCTGCGTCTGATCACCTTCCAGCTGCACCTTGGCAGTTTCGATGTACCAGTCGGCGAAGTCGTCCCATAAGAATCCTCTCGATCTGGCGCCCGGCCTCGCCTAGATTCCAGCTGCGCAGCAGGCGGTCCACGTCGGCGCATAGCCGGCTATACCGGCTCAGTATCCAGCGATCCGCTGTGGATAATTGTTGGGGGACACCCCCAAACCCCCGGCCTGCCGGCGGCTCCCCCTCTCTTTCGAGCTTGCCGATCACAAAGCGCGAGACATTCCACAGCTTGTTGGCGAAGTTGCGCGCTGCTTCGAGCCTGGTGGTTTGCAGCGTGAAGTCCTGGCCCGGCGAGCTGGAGGTTATAAAGGTCCAGCGCACCGCATCGGTGCCGTATTGCGCCATCAGATCCAGCGGGTCGAGCACATTGTCGAGCGACTTGCTCATTTTGCGGCCCTGCTCGTCGCGCATGATGCCGTGCAGGTACACCGTTTCAAACGGCTCCTTGCCGGTCAGATGGATGCCCAGCATCATCATGCGCGCCACCCAGAAGAATAGGATGTCGTAGCCGGTTTCGAGCACGCTGGTCGGATAGAAGTAGCGGTAGATCCTCGGTGTTTTCAGGCCAGCCGAGCGTCGAGAACGGCCACAGGCCTGACGAAAACCAGGTGTCGAGCACGTCCTCGTCCTGATGCAAAGCGACATCGCGGCCGTAATGCGAGCGCGCCTGCTCGTGTGCGGCGACCTCATCCAGCTCCACGAACTGCGTGTCGTCCGGGCCGTACCATACCGGGATGCGATGGCCCCACCACAGTTGGCGGCTGATGCACCAGTCGCGGATGTTTTCCATCCAGTGGGAGTAGATTTTCTCAAAGCGCTCGGGCACGATCCTGGTGCGGCCCTCGCGCACGGCCTCGAGGGCTGCCGGCGCCAGCGCGGTGCTCTTGCAGAACCACTGGGTCGAGATCAGCGGCTCCACGATCGTGTCGGAGCGCTGGCAGCGCCCGATTTCGAAGCGCGTGCGGCTGCACCCTGACCAGATTGCCGGCCGCCTCGAGGTCGGCCACGATGCGCCGGCGTGCTTCGAAGCGGTCGTAGCCGGCGTATGGCCCGCCGTTTTCGTTGATCGTGGCGTCAAGGTTCAGGATATTAACGCTCGGCAGACGGTGGCGCCGGCCCACCTCGTAATCGTTGGGGTCGTGCCCCGGCGTGATCTTCAGCGCGCCGGTGCCGAACTCGCGCTCGACGTATGGGTCGGCGATGATCGGAATGCGTCGACCAAGAGCCGGCAGCAGCACGTGCTTGCCGATCAGATCGCGGTAGCGCTCGTCGTCCGGGTGCACCGCCACGGCAGTATCGCCAAGCAAAGTTTCCGGCCGCGTGGTGGCGATCGTGATCGAGGTCGCCGTCGTCGCCGGTTTGCCAGTCGGTATCGTCCGGGCCGGCCGCGATCTTGTAGCGGATGTACCACAGCGAGCCTTGCTCGGGCTCGTCGCGATAGATCACTTCCTCATCCGAGATCGCGGAGCCGCAGCCGGAACACCAGTTGACCAGATACGTGCCGCGGTAGATCAGCCCGTCGTCGTACAACCGCTTGAACGCGGTGCGCACGGCGAACGAGAGGCCGTCGTCCATGGTAAAGCGCTCGCGGTCCCAGTCGGCCGAGATGCCCATGCGCTTGCTTTGTTCGGTGATGCGCGCATGGTAGCGATCTTTCCACTCCCACACATTTTCCACGAACAGGTCGCGCCCAAGCTCCTGGCGCGTCTTGCCTTCGCGCGCCAGCAGACGCTCCACCACGGCCTGTGTAGCGATGCCGGCATGGTCGGTACCGGGCACCCACAGGGTAGGGTCGCCCAGCATACGGTGCCAGCGGATCAGCAGATCCTCGATCGCATTGGTCAGGCCGTGGCCGGCATGCAGCGCGCCGGTGACGTTGGGCGGCGGGATCGAGATCACGAACGGCTTCCTGGCCGGATCGCTGCGCGGCTTGAAAAAGCCGCCGGCTTCCCACCAGGCATAGATGTCGCGCTCGATCAGCTGTGCGTCATACGCTTTGTCGAGGTCGGCTTTGGATAGCCAATCCAGGCGTGGTGCTGTCGCTCTCATAGGCACCTCAAGAATGAACCAGGAACCAACAAACCAGCAAACTAACAAACCAAGAACGAGCTAATCCGAATTCATCGTTCATCGTTAAACAAAACGCCCCTCGTCCTGCCAAGGACGAGAGGGCGAGCCTCACGCGGTACCACCTTGTTTGGCGGCGAATAACGCCACCCACTCGGGGCGCTATAACGGGCGCACCCGGGACGAGCTAGGCTATGTGCTTCACCCGTCCAGCTCCCAGGCGACCTTCGGTGTGTGCTGCCGCGGCGGGCTTTCAGCCGGTGACCCGCCTTCTCTACCGGCACGCGCGACGCCTACTCCTCCTGGTCGACGCTTGCTGCCTTCTATTCTAGCTTTGGCGGTCGCATATGTCAAACACAGCCACGAATGGGACACGAATAAACGAATGAAGTCACGAATTATGCGTGTCCCATTCGTGGCCGTGGCCGGTGTTGTTGACAAGCTTGATACATGTACTTAAGATAAGGCATGGATCTCGAAACGATCGACCATCTGCTGACGACTACGCGCTCGGTGCGCAAACGGCTCGACCTTACTCGCCCGGTCGAACGGGACGTGATCGAGCGCTGTCTCGAAATCGCCGTCCAGGCGCCCAGCGGCAGCGATCGGCAGGCCTGGCAGTTCGTTATGGTCACCGAACCGCGGCTCAAGCAGGGCCTGGCCGATCTGTATCGCCGCTCGTTTGACCAGTATCGCGGGGTGCAACAGGCGCAGCGCGGGCAGGATACGCCGGCCGATCGGCGGCTCGAACTCGGCGATCTATCTGGCCGAGCATATGCACGACGTGCCGCTGCTGGCGCTGTTCTGCTATCAAGGGCGCGTGGAATCCGCGGATCCGCTGACGCAGGCCGCGCTGTACGGCTCGATCCTGCCGGCGGCATGGTCGTTTATGCTCGCGCTGCGCGCGCGTGGTCTCGGCTCGGCGTGGACTACCCTGCATTTGAGATATGAGCGTGAAGCTGCGGCGCTGCTGAACCTGCCGGATACGCTGACCCAGGCGGCACTATTGCCGGTCGCTTATTTCACCGGCGACGATTTTCGCCCCGCCAGGCGCACGCCTGTAAGCGAAGTGACGCGCTGGATGTGAGGAGGTCACAGGAGACACGGGGCCGCGGGCGACAAGGTTGGAAATGCGATACTGGCGGATCCGGCGTCCTTTGCGTTTCTAGCCAAGATAGAGGGCCTGAAACTTGCAACTTGAAACTCTATACCAGAGCAGGTATCATGTAAGGCAGCACGGCGGCGAACTCGGCCGCACCCTGGTCCTATTAGGAGGTATTTCGGAATGGCAACGATCCCACTGGTCGACACCGCCACCCTAGTTAGCTTGACGCCATCGGCGTCCGGTAAGCTTCTTTCGCTGATGCAGGAGAAGCAGCTCGACAACCACGCCTTGCGCGTGTTTGTCGCGGGCGGTGGCTGCTCCGGTTTGCAATATGGTATGACGTTCGACGACGAAACGCACCCCGGCGACACCGAGTTTGAAGTCAATGGGCTGACTGTGCGCGTCGACGCGATGAGCGCCCGCTACGTAGACGGCGCCAGCATCGACTATCAGGATTCGCTGATGGGCGGTGGTTTCAAGATCGATAACCCGAATGCTGTTGCCAGCTGCGGCTGCGGCTCTTCGTTCCGGCCCAAGGAAGAAGAGGGCTACGAGGATGCGTCGGCCGGCGGTGGCTGCGGCAGTGGCTGTGGCTGCGGGCACTAGCACCATACGTTCACCTGAACCAGCCCCGCTCGCCTTCGGGTGAGCGGGGCTTTTTGCTTGCGCAACCGGCGCGCTGCGCGCCAATGAGCTATGAGCAGTGAACGATAATCAAAGATTGGTGATTGCTGATTGCGAATTGTATTATCAGGCCGGCGGCAGGTTGCCGCCGGGTACGTGTCTGGAGTCGTAAAGCATGGACCGTAGCCGCCTCCCGTTCAAGCAGGCAACGCCCGGCGAGATCAAGCAGCGGCTCGACGCCGGTGAAAACCTGCTGCTGGTCGATGTGCGCGAGCCGGATGAGCTTATGGCGGCGTCGCTCGACGGCGCCGCGGAGTACCCCATGAGCCTGGCCCGCGACTGGATCAATTCGCTGCCGCGCGACCGGGAGCTGGTCGTGTTTTGCCACCACGGTGTGCGCAGCATGCAGGTGGCGCTGGCGTTGGTGCAGCGCGGGCATACCAATGTGACGAATATGAGCGGCGGAATCGAGGCCTGGTCGGACGAGGTGGATCGATCGGTGCCGAAATATTGAGATGATGGGGCAACCACAACAATATTTGAATGGCATCAAGCTCTTCAACGACGCCCACTACTGGCACGCCCACGAAGCCTGGGAAGAGGCGTGGCTGGCCGAGCCCGATCCCCAGCTGAAGCTGTTCTACAAGGGTATTATCCAGACCGCGGCGGCGCTGGTGCACTGGCAGAAAGGCAATCCGCGCGGTCTGCACCTCAACTGGGCCAAGGCGCGCGCCAAGCTGGCGCAGCTGCCACCCACTGTATTGGGCCTGACGCTTGCGCCGCTGATCGATGAAATGGATCGCTTCGAGGCGGAGGAGGGGACGAACCTCGAGCCGCCTATATTACGGATTCGGGAGTAACAGGTCGAAGGTCACAGGTCGAAGGTCGAAAGTCCTTCACCTCGTCGGTTGAGCATGGTGCTTCGACGTTCGGCTCGTACAAAATCGTTTCGCGACCTTCGACCTATAGCCCGATGGCCGGGGCAAACTCATGAGCAACGTCGTCGACGTCCAGGCGTTATCAAAAACGTTCAGCCGCCGGGTGCGTCAGCCGGGGCTGGGCGGTGCCGTGGGCTCGTTGCTGCGGCCGCAATGGGAAACGATCAGGGCCGTCGGCGAGCTTAGCTTCGCCATGGAAGACGCTGAGACGCTGGCGCTGATCGGCCCCAACGGCGCCGGAAAGTCCACCACGATAAAAATCCTGACCGGCATCATGCACCCGTCGACGGGTGAAGCGCGTGTGCTCGGGCTGGTGCCGTGGCGGCAGCGCGGCACGCTGGCGATGAATATCGCCACCGTGTTCGGGCAGCGCTCGCAGCTCTGGTATCACCTGCCGGCCGGCGAAACGTTTGACCTGCTGGCCAACATCTATGAGATCCCGTCCGCCGAGTATCATTCCCGCCGCGACGAGCTGGTGCGCCGCTTCGAGCTCGAGCCGCTGCTCGGCACCGCGGTGCGCAAGCTGTCGCTCGGGCAGCGCATGCGTTGCGAGATCGCCGCGTCGCTGCTGCACCGGCCACGGATCCTGTTTCTGGACGAGCCGACGATCGGGCTCGACGTGATCGCCAAGCAGCAGATCCGCGTGTTGATCCGCGAGCTCAACCGTGAGGAAGGCGTTGCCGTGCTGCTGACGTCGCACGACCCTGGCGATATCGAGCATCTTTGCAAGCGCGTGATCGTGATCAATCACGGCACCAAGGTCTTCGACGATCGCGTCAGCGCGCTGCGGCGGCGCTACCTGCGGCGGAAGGTGATCGACCTGCGGCTTTCGGAAACCATCCAAACGCTGCCGGTGCTGCCGGGCGTCGACGTGCTCAAGGCGCGCGGCTTCGGGGTCAAGCTCGAAGTCGACACCGATACGCAGCCGATCGAGCGTGTGCTTGCCGCCCTGGGCAGCCTGCCGATCGCCGATATCACGATCGAAGACCCGCCCATGGAAGAGATCATCGCGGCGATGTACCGCGACCAGCTGCCGGCGCCGGCTGCGGAGACGGCATGAGCGCACGTAGCGCATCAGCTGCATCGGATTTGCGCCGTCCGGGCGGCTGGCTCGCCACGGCCCGCAAAACCTGGGCCGTGCTGCGCATTACCCTGGCCTCGCGCTTCGCCTACCTTGGCGAAATTGTGATGCGCACCATGTTTTTGGTGATCATCCTTTTCATTTTCACCCAGCTCTGGAATGCCACCGATGCCTCTGCGGGCGGCGTCGAGGCCTTAACCGGTTTCAGCGTGGCGCAGATGATCTGGTACCTGGTGTTCAGCGAGGCGATCGTCATGTCGACGTCACCGGCGATGCATCAGGAAGTCGATCGCGAGGTCAAGTCGGGCGATATCGCCTATCGTCTGGCGCGGCCGCTGGCCTACCCGCTGTACCATTTCGGCGCCGTGCAGGGCGAGCGGTGGCTGCGCTTCGGACTCAACCTTGTGATCGGCGTCGTCGTAGCGTTGATCGTGGTCGGGCCGATCCCCCTGGCTCCGTTGAGCGTGCTGGCGGCGCTGATCACCGCCGTCTTTGCGTTTGTCGTCGACTTCCTGATCAGCTTCACGATCAGCACGCTTTCGTTCTGGTTCGAGGATACCGACGGCCTGCACCTTTTGTATAGCCGGTCGCTGATGATCCTGGGCGGTTTACTGATCCCGCTGGACGCGTATCCCGATTGGCTCGGCCGCATCGCGCGCGCCTTGCCGTTCCAATACCTGCTGTACCAGCCGGCGCGGCTGTTTGTCGCGTCTTCGCCGGACGGCTTTCTACATATCGTGGGTGTACAGGTGCTGCTCGGTCTTACTGTGCTCGCGCCGATGCTGCTGCTGTACCGACTCGGCCTGCGGAGGGTCGCGGCGAACGGGGGGTGAGCCAAGCGGAGGAAATGCCTGAATAACGATCACTCGGTCACCCCCTCACCTTGTCATCAAAGTCGGCGGCACTTCCCATGAAAACAGGACGAACAAAAATAGCAGCCTTCGCCCGGTTCGTCGTCGGCTACATCAACGCAAACATCCAGGGCGCGCTCGAGTATCGAGCCTCGTTCGCCGGCCAGATCTTCGCAATGCTGATCAACGACCTGATGTGGCTGGTGTTCTGGCTGGCGTACTTCGGCAAGTTTCAGCTGGTAGCAGGCTGGGGACGCGACGAGATCGTGATGTTGTGGGCCGTCTGCGCTGCTGCATTCGGCATCGCAACCACGTTATGCGGCAATATGATGCGTCTGGCCGGCTTTATAACACGCGGCGAGCTCGATTTTTACCTCGCTCTGCCCAAACCGGTGTTGCCGCATATGCTGATCAGCCGGATGTCGCTTACCGCGCCCGGCGATGTCCTGTTCGGAGTGCTGGTGTTCGGCTTCTTGATCCAGCCGTCGGCAGGGCAGTGGGCGACGTTCGCCGTGTGCTCGCTCACCGGCGCGTCGATTTTTGTAGCCTTTACCGTCGCCACCCAGAGTCTCGCGTTCTGGCTGGGCAGCGCCGAAGGCCTTTCGCAACAACTGGTCAACGCGCTGCTCAGCTTTTCAACCTATCCTACCGTCATTTTCCGCGGCGCCGTCAAAGCGGCGTTGTTCACAGTGTTGCCCGCCGGATTCATCGCCTATGTCCCGGTACAACTCTTGATCGACTTCCGGCTACCGCTGCTGGGCGGGCTACTGGCGTTTACCGCCGGCGCTGCGCTGCTCAGCTGGCTGGTGTTTCGCGCCGGCTTGCGACGGTATGAATCCGGGAATCTCGTGTTGATGCGGGATTGAGTTTCGAGTTTCGAGTTCTGCTACCAGACAGGTGGATCAGAAAAGGACTGGGGGACACCCCCAGACCCCCGGCCTGGTTCTCTTCTTGCTGGTTGCCTTTCTCAATTCTCAATTCCGGAGGTCCCATGGAGCTCGATGCCACAACACTCGAAGATCGGCTGGCGCGTCTGGAAGGGCAATATCATGGCTTAGCCAAAGTGTTGGCCGACAACTTCAAATCGATCCACGACGCGCTGGCGGACGCGGGCAAGAAGCTGGACGAGATACACACCGTTAAGCGCGGCATGATGAAAAAAGAAACGCTGGCCGATGCGGTCACGCGCCTCGACGGGCGGCTCGACGAGGTCGGTAAGCGGATCGAGATGATCGCGAAGGAGTTAGGGGTTAGGGGTTAGGAGAACACAGCATGTTGTACACCGGTCGCGGCGATGAGGGCTACACCGATTTGTTGGGCGGGCCGCGAGTAACCAAGGAAAGCCTGCGCATCGCGGCACTCGGCGATACCGACGAAGCGAGCGCCGCGATCGGGCTGGCTCGCGCCCACGCGCGCGACGACAGCAAAGCCGCGCTGCTGCACGTACAGAAAGACTTATATCTCCTGATGGCCGATATCGCCACGGTTGAAGGCAAAATGGCCGGCCGGCCGCGCCTGGACGGCGACCGGGTAGTGCAGCTCGAGAAACTTTTGGCCGGGTTCGAAGCGCGGATCGAGCTACCCAGGGAGTTTGTCGCGCCGGGCGAAACAGTGCCCGGCGCCGTGCTGGACGTCGCGCGAACGGTTGTCCGTCGCGCCGAGCGCACGATTTCCGCGCTGTATCACCAGGGCGAGGGCGCCACGCAGGCGATGGTAACCTATCTCAATCGCCTTTCGTCGCTGCTGTGGGTGCTGGCGCGCTATGAAGATATGCAGGCCGGCGCGCAGCCGACCGTGTCGAAAAACATCTCGATTCTTTGCGCCTTTGCGTTAATATTGCGGCCGTTCATTGTGTCGAGGATTGTGTGGAAAAGGAACGCGGAACTCGAAACGCGGAACTCGAAACGCAGGCTATAGAGATGCAGCGCCGGCTGACTGAGCTGTACGGCCATAAGCCGAACGTGCCGCGGCGCGAGCCGATGCACGAGCTGATCTCGACGATCCTGTCGCACCGCACGACCGGCCGCAACGAGGAGGAGGCGTACCGGCGCATGCGCGAGCGCTTCCCGACCTGGGAGGCGGTACGCGACGCACCGGAAAAGCAGCTGGAAGAAGCGATCGCGCCGGCCAATTACCCCGAGGTCAAGGCGCCCAGGATCAAACAGGTTGTGCGCCTGATTCTTGCCGAGCGCGGCACGGCCGACCTCGAGTTCTTGCGCACGCTGCCGCTGGATGAGGCGATGGCCTGGCTGACGGCGCTGCCCGGCGTCGGTCCGAAAACCGCGTCGCTGGTGCTGCTGTTTTGCTTTGCACGCCCGGTGCTGCCGGTTGATACCCACGTGCATCGCGTGTCGCAGCGCGTCGGCCTGATCGGCCCCAAAGTCGACGCCACCGCCGCCCATCCCCTGCTGCTGGCGCTGTTCCCGCCCGATCCCGACATGCTGTTTAATTTTCATATCAATACACTGCTGCACGGCCAGCGCGTATGCGTGTGGAATGTGCCGCGCTGCGAGCGCTGCCCGCTCACCGATATCTGCGACTGGTATCGTGATCATCGTACCGGCGGCGTGAGCACCGAGGGGGCGCAATGATCTTTGAAGCCGGCCAGACCATCCTGTTCATCGGCGACAGCATCACCGATGCCGGGCGCCGCGTCGAGGCTCCTCCCTACGGCCGCGGCTACGTTGCGTATTGCCGTAGCCTGCTGCTGGCGCGCTATCCCGAGCTCGGTCTCCAGATCCACAATCGCGGCATCGGCGGCAACACGGTACGTGATCTGCAGGCCCGCTGGAACAAGGATGTGCTGGCCCTGCGCCCGGATTGGTTGTCGGTCAAAATCGGTATCAACGACGTGTGGCGGCGCTTCGGCGGCGATCCACATCAGGCCGTGCCGCTGAACGAGTATGTCGTTACGCTGCGCGAGCTGCTGCTGCGCGCTCGTGATCGAGCCGGCGCGCGTCTGATCGTGATGGAGCCGTATGTGATCGAGTCCGATCCGGACGAGCCGATGCGCCGCGAGATGGGCCGCTATGTCGCGGCTGTCGACAGCCTGGCCGGCGAGCTCGACGCAGTGCTGGTGCGCACGCAGGCAGCCTTCGACGACGCCTTGCGCTCGACACCGCCTTCTGCCTGGGCGGGAGACCGGATCCATCCCGGTGAGCCCGGGCACGCGGTGATCGCGTTGGCCTGGCTACGCGCGGTTGGATTCGAGCTTTGATGGTCGAAGGTCACAGGTCGAAGGTCGAAAGTCCGTCACCTCCACAGTTGAGTACGTCCCTTGTCTGTTCAGCTTGCTCGATATCGTTGCGTGACCTTCGATGTGACCTTCGACCTGTGACCTTCGACCCTGATTGTTGCCGTATAATGACGCGGTTTGGAGGAAAGCCCAATGGCGAAAATTACAATCATCGGCGCCGGCAGCGGCGTGTTTGCCCGGCAGCTGATCACCGACATCCTGTCGGTAGACGGCCTGGAGAGCGGCTCGTTCGCGCTCGTTGACATCGACGCGGACCGGCTGGAGCTGGCCCATGCATTGGCTGAGCGGGTCATCGAAGCCAAAGGCCGCGACTGGAGCGTGAGCGCTACCACCGATCGGCGCGATGTGCTGGCCGGCAGCGATCTGGTGATCAGCATGATCGAGGTCGCCGGCCTGGCCAATGTGCGCCACGACTACGATATCCCGCTCAAATACGGTGTGGATCAGTGCATCGGCGATACGATCGGCCCCGGCGGTATTTTTAAGGCCTTGCGCACCGGCCCGGCCTGGCTTGATATCGTTCGCGATTCGCAGCGCCTCGCGCCCAACGCCCTGATCCTGAATTACACAAACCCGATGTCGATTTTGACGCTGGCGGCGACGAAAACCACTTCACAGCAGGTGGTCGGGCTATGCCACAGCGTGCAGGGCTCGAGCAAGCAGCTGGCATCCTACCTCGACGTGCAGTACGACGAGCTGGAATGGAGCTGTGCCGGCATCAACCACAACGCCTGGTTTACCGTGTTGCGCCACAAGGGCCAGGACATGTATCCCGAGCTGCTGCGCCGGATCGACGCCGATCCGCAGCTATACGATAAGGATCCGGTGCGTTTCGAGATGGCGCGCTGGTTCGGCGCGTTTGTTACCGAATTGAGCGGCCACTTCTCGGAGTATGTGCCGTACTTCCGCAAGCGGCCCGAGCTGATCGAGAAGTACACCCGGCCCGGCTATCTGGGCGAGTCCGGTTTTTATGCCAACAACTGGCCCGAATGGCGCACCAAGACCGACGACGCGGTGCGCGAGATGTTGTCGGGCAAGCGTGAGATCCCGCTGCAGCGCAGCCACGAGTACGCCTCGTACATCGCCGAAGCACGGCTGCTGGACCGGCCGGCGGTGATCTACGGCAACGTGCGCAACACCGGCCTGATCGATAACCTGCCTGACGGCTGCGTTGAGGTGGCGTGTCTGGTGGATCGAAACGGGATCCAGCCGACACACTTCGGGCCGCTGCCCGAGCAGCTGGCGGCGCTGAACCGCTCGCATATGGCCGTGCATACGCTGATGACCGAGGCGCTGCTGACCAACGACAGGCGGGCGGCGCGCTACGCGCTGCAGCTCGATCCGCTGACCGCGGCGGTGTGCTCGCCGGCCGAGATCAGCGCGATGTTCGACGAGCTGTGGGAGGCGCAGCGGGAATTTCTTGAGGTATATGCGTAACGGCTCTCACCCGGCCCTCACCCCCCGGCCCCTCTCCCGTTGCGGCCCTCACCCCCGGCCCCTCTCCCGTGCGTCAGCACGGGAGAGGGGCCGGGGGTGAGGGCCACCCTGGCCGCGCCACAATTGCAGCCCTGCGCCTTGTACGCTAATATAGGCCGACCGTTTCCGCCGGGTCGGGGAACCCTTCGGAATGCCCATGTCGTCGTTCAGGAACAGGAGACGGCCCGATGCGCCTCGGCCAGCCTTTCACGCGCGCTCTGATTTCTATATTCTTTTGCCTCGCGCTCGCGCTTGTGCTGCTCGCGCCGCGCGGCCAGGTTCCGGCCCAGGCACGGCCGCTGCAGCAGCTGCCGCCGCCCACAAATAACCCG
The DNA here is from genome assembly GCA_963827625.1 of uncultured bacterium. Lineage (GTDB taxonomy): Bacteria > Chloroflexota > Chloroflexia > Chloroflexales > Kallotenuaceae > CAWHBS01. The sequence goes on from CAWHBS010000001.1 coordinate 1,101,862, forward strand.
GCGCAACCAGTTGACCTGGTCCTGCAAACCGGTACGCCCCGCTACGGTAACGCGGGCGCAACAATTACATCGAATTTCATTCTGTACAACAATACAGCTGCCGATCAGTGTGAAAACGATCTGTTTACTATCGAAGTCCAGCAATCGGGCCTCTCGCCGGGCTTTCCGGGCAACCTTACCATTGTCGAGACTCGTAACTCAGCCTTTAGCGTTAGCCTGGCGATCCCTGCCGACACCGCGCCCGGAACGCCGTTCGTGGCGACCGTCGTAGCATCGTGCTCCGACAGCAACGTCGGCACGTTGACGGACAGCGAAACGCTAACGCTGATCACAACTGTCAACGGCTCCACGCCGACGATCACGCCATCGCCAACACTGGAAGGGGCGCCGACGGCTACACCAGGCCCGCTGTGCCAGGACCGTTACGAGGTCGACAACCTGCAAAGCCAGTCGAACGAGATCCTGCCCGACCAGCCGCAGGGTGGGCAGCCGCAGGAAGGCCAGGTATCGACCCGGCGCACGATCTGCCCCACCGGCGACCAAGACTGGCTGTTCTTTGGCGGCATTGCCGGCAAGGTGTACACCATCGATATCCTGGCCATGTCGCCCGGGCTCGACCTGTCGCTCAGCCTGTACGACGTCAACGGCAACCTGCTGGCGTTCAACGACGACTTTCCGCGCTCGACCGACCCGACCGACCCGCAGAACATCCGGCCGCGGATCCAGTCGTACCGCGTGCCGACCAACAGCCAGTATTACATTAAGGTGCGCGACGACGCCGGCCGCGGCGGGCCGGACCTGGATTACACGATCGAGGTACAGAGCGAAACCTACGGCCCCACGCCGACGCTGATCCCCGAGGTGTGTACCGATCTGTTCGAGCCGGACGGCACGCCCGAGCAGGCCAAGCTGATCACGATCCGTGAGATCCAGCCCAACCATCGCCTGTGCCCGGCCGGCGACGCCGATTGGGTGCGCTTCTTCGCCAAGAGCGGCCAGCCGTTTACGCTCAGTACCAACTCCAGCGCGCGCGCCGGCGCCGATACGACGATGATCCTGGTGGACCGCGACGGCTCGACGATCCTGGATTTTAACGACGATTCGGGCGGCACACTCGACTCGCGCATCGAGTATGTCCCCTCGGTGGACGGCTTCTACTTCGCGCAGGTCAAGAACGTCGGCGATATCGGCAACCAGTTCATCGCCTACGACCTGACCTACGATCCCGGCGGCGACGTTGCGCCCGTGCCGACTACCGACCCTGGAATTCCGACCGAGGAGCCGACGATCACGCCCGAAGGCACGCCGTTCGAAGAAACGTTGACCCCCGATCCGAACGCCACGCCGGACCCGAATGCCACGCCGACCCTGGCCGGCACGCCGGGCCCCGGAACGCCGACCGCCTATCCGGGCAGCGAAACTCCGACGCTTTCGCCGACGCCGACGCCCACCGGCAATACCGCGTCGCTCGGCGGCGTCAAGGGCCAGCCGCCGTTTGTGAACGGACCGGCCAGCGACTTTGTCGACCCTGCCCTGCGCAGCGTTTGGTCGCGCACGGACCAGGTTGTCGCCGTGCGCAAGGTGGACCGCTCGTGGATGTGGGGGCCGGCCGGCCTGGTGGCGCGCGCCGAAGTGTACGGCCAATCGCCGGGCGGCGCGCGGCAGGTGCAATATTTCGACAAAGCCCGCATGGAGATCAGCGACTGGGGCCGCGACCGCAACAACCCATGGTTCGTTACCAACGGCCTGCTGGTGCGCGAGCTGGTCGAAGGCCGGCTGCAGATCGGCGACGACGAGTTCGTCGAGCGCCAGCCTGCCGCGATCCCGGTGGCCGGCGATGCCGGCGATACCTCGGGGCCGGCGTACGCCAGCTTCGCCGGCCATACCGGCCGCGTCGACGATCGAAGCGGGCAGACGGCCACGGCTTCGCTGCACCGCGACGGCTCGCTTGGAGCCGCCGCCGAACGCCCCGAAGCGAAGCTGGTACACTATGTTTCAGAGACCGGGCACAATATTCCACAGGTGTTCTGGGACTTTTTGAATGCCCGCGGGCCGATCGGCGACGGCGCGAGCGAAGACGTGCTGGTGGATTGGGTGTTTGCGATGGGCTATCCGATCAGCGAGCCGTACTGGACGCGCGCAACCGTGGGCGGCGTCGAGCGCGACGTGCTGGTGCAGGCCTTCCAGCGCCGCGTGCTCACCTATACCCCCGACAATCCGGACGGCTGGAAGGTCGAAATGGGCAACGTCGGGCGACACTATTATCTGTGGAGGTACGGCAAACAGCCGTAGTGTTTCTCCCTTCGCCAACCTCCCCGTTACCCCCCGACCACGGGTGGTCGGGCGCCACGCGCCGGCTGCTGCCCGACCGGATCGCCGAAGAGCTGCGCTACTTGCGCGACGAAGTCGAAACGCGGCGCGTTGGCGCCATGGGAGAGGCCCAGGCGGCCGGATATGTTGCGGGCCGGCTCAGGCGCTCGGATTTCGGCGGCGCGGTGCAGTCGTTTCGGGCCGGCGGCGACGAGCGCTTCGCCCTGGTGCTGGTGATCGGCATGGCAGCGGCGGCCGGCGCCGTGGCGGTGGCCGTGCCGGGCCGTCTGACGGCGTTCGCGGCGCTGCTGGTGGTGCTGGCGGCGGTATGGTTGTTGTTCGCGGAAACCGGTGTCGTCGGCCGGGACGGCGAACCGCTGCGCAGGCTCAGGCGCGGCGCTACCAGCCAGAGCGTGATCGCCGCGCGCGCGGCGCAAGGGCAACAGACGCGCTGGCGCGTGATCGTGCTCGCACCACTGGATGGCCCGCCGCGTAGCGCGCTCGGCCGCGCCGGCCTGCTGCTCACGCTGGCGGCGCTTGCCGGTCTGGCGGCCGCGTTGGTTGGACAATTGGTCGAGCCGGACGGCATCTGGCGCTGGGGAGCGGGCCTGTGTGCGGCGCTGCTGGCAGTGCAGGCGGTGGTAGTGCTGCTGCGGCGCCCGACCGCGTCGCATTCCGCGGCGTATGGCGCCGGCGAGTTGGCGACGCTGCTGATGGTGTCCGAGGAGTTACCGCTGCTGCACAGCGTCGAGGTCTGGATGGTAGCGCTTGGCGGTGGATCGGTGGGCGGCGCGTCGATCCGGTCGTTGGTCGAGCGCTATCCGTTCTCGCCGGCAGATACCTGGGTGATCAACCTGCACAACATCACAGCCGGGCAACCCATTTTTGTAACGCGCGAGGGCGTGCTGCGCGAGCGACGGTCGCCCAGTATGCTGCAGGCACTGGCCGGCGAAACCGAGGCCGCCGATCTGCATATCGATGCCGAGCCGCGCCGCCTGCGCCGGTCGACTGCCGCGCAAGCGTTTACGCGCAAAGGCTTCGGCGCATTAACCATCTCCAGCCACGCCGGCGGCGAGCCGTACGCCGGCCCCGACCCTTTCACCATCGAGCGCTGCGTGCGGCTGGTCGTCGGCATCATCCACCGGCTGGATGAGTAAGTGGATCAGCTTCAGCTCATCGAATGGATCCAGGGCCTGCGCTCGCCGGCGCTCACTACATTCTTCGAGCTGATCACCAGCCTCGGTGCGGCACAGGTGTATATTGCCCTGCTGCCGCTGCTGTTCTGGTGCGTCAGCCCGCGACACGGGTATCGCTTTATCGTGCTGGTGCTCGTTTCGAGCTGGCTCAACAGCCTGATCAAAGAGCTTGGCCCGCTGTGGATCGCCGATAGCGGGCCGTTCTACATAACCCGGCCGTATCAGGCATTCCCCGACCAGGTCTGGACCTGCCGCGGCGAGCCCGGTTACGATCCTGAAGCTACTCTGGCCGTCATTTGCCGCGAGGAAGAAACGTACTCATTTCCCAGCGGGCACGCCCAGAACGCCGTGGTGTTCTGGGGCTATCCGGCGCTCGTTTTACGCAAGCGCTGGTTCAGCGTGCTGGCGCTGGCAATGATCACGCTGATCTGTGTTTCGCGTATATACCTCGGCCAGCACTGGCCGATCGACGTGCTCGGCGGCGCCTTGATCGGCGCGGCGCTGCTGGCGGCCTCGTTTTGGCTGTTGCGTGCCTTTCGGTCGCGGCCGCGGCTGCTCAACACGCTGCTGCTCGTGACTACGGCCGTGGCGATACCGCTCGCGCTATGGCTGGACTCCGACCCGACCTTCAACCGAAGCCGGGCGCTCGGCCTGCTCGCCGGCGCCGCCGCGGGCTATGCCGTGCAGCGCGACTACGTACCGTTTCCTGTGCAGGTTGCATGGCCGCTGCAGCTGGCTAAGGCCGTCGCCGGCATCATCGGCATCATGTTGCTGCAGCTGGGCCTGCTTCGGTTGCTGCCGCTTTCTAACCAATCGGTGGTGCTGGCGAACGTTCTTACCGGCCTGTGGGTGACGCTCGGCGCGCCCGCTTTGTTCGCGGCTGTATTGGGGCGGACGGTGACGCCGGAGACGCAGGGGACGGGATGAAAATGATGAACGATGACGTATGTCCGGTAATTCGCGTTTATTCGCTCCCATTCGCGTTTGTTCGCGGATTGTTTCTGTCCGGGCGAATAGCGGTTGTGGTAGACTATTTCCTGTGCCGGAGTGGTGGAATGGCAGACACGGGGGACTTATGAATTTGGGCACGTCGGATGGAAACGCCGGCGTGAATGGGGTCAAAGTCGGCGAACCCTGAGCAGGTTATGCTGCTGGCAACGCCGAGCTAAGGCCGAAACTAAACCGGCAAAGTGTAGAGACGAGACGGCTCCCGCCTAACCATCGTGCGCGATGCATGGCGAAGGCATCGTCCAGACCACAAACTGCGTGCTTACGCGGGTAGCGAAAGCTATAGTGGTACGAAAATCCTCTCCCCGCAAGGGGGTGCGGGTTCGAATCCCGCCTTCGGCACCAATCAGCAATGAACGATGAGCACGTGCCTGCGGGCACATGCTCATCGTTCGTCTTAATGTCTCATCCAGCTGAGCTCGCTCGAGCCCGTTTCAGCGGGCTTTGTTGCTTCAGCCGGGCGCTCTAGCGCCAGGAATTGGATGTGAGCCGGTAGCCGACGCCGGGCTCGGTAAGAATAAAGCTCGGCTCGCCGGCGCGCTCGCGCAGCTTGCGGCGCAGCTGTGCTACGAAAATTCGTAACGTCTGCACGTCGTCTTCGTAGCCCGGGCCCCAAACCTCGCTCAGCAGCTGGTGCTGTGTCACCACGCGGTCGACGTTCAGCATCAGCATGCGCAGCAGGCCGAATTCGGTCGGCGTGAGATGGATTTCTTCGCCCGCGAGCGTCACAATGTGGCCCGCGAGGTCCATCTGCAGCTCGCGGACCTGCAAGCTGGTCTGGGCGGCGGCGCCACGGCGGGCATGGCGCAGCGCGACACGAATACGTGCCAGCAGCTCGTTCATGCTGAACGGCTTGGTCAGGTAATCGTCGGCGCCGGCGTCGAGCGCGGCCACCTTGCCGCGGTCGTCGTCGCGGACGGACAGCACGATCACCGGCACATCCGACCATTCACGCACCCGACGCAGCACTTCCAGGCCGTCCATCCGCGGCATCGCCAGATCGAGGATCACCAGCTCGGGCCGCCAGGTGATGATCACGTCAAGCGCATCCTGGCCGTCGGCGGCCGTCTGTACGTCGTAGTCACGGCCGATGAGGCCGGTCTCCAGAAATCGACGAATTTGCGGCTCGTCGTCCACCACTAGGACGCGTGTATCGGTCATCGGTCTGGTCCTTTATACGATCGGCAACGTAAAGCTGAACACCGCGCCGCCGTCTTCCCGCGGCCGCACCCAGATTCGGCCGCCGTGTGCCTCGACCCAATACTTGCAGATCGAAAGGCCCAGGCCGGTACCGCCGTGGGTAGTTTCCGGCTCGCCCAGGCGATAAAACTTGTCGAAGATCCGCTCGCGCTGATCGGGCGGAACGCCGGGGCCGCGGTCTGAAACGTCGACCTGCAGGGCGCCGTCGACCATCGATGCGCCAACTCGAATCGGCGTTCCGGCCGGCGCGTATTTCGCGGCGTTCTCGATCAGATTGGCCAGAATCTGGTCGACCTGCAGTACGGCCATTGGAACCAGCGGCAGATCGGGTGGAATTTCAACGTCGAGCGGATGGTCGCCCAGCGAGCTCTTGAGCCGGTACAGCACCGGTCCAAGCACATCTTCAAACAGCGCCGGCTCGCGTGGCGGCAGGGCTGCTCCGGCCTCGATGCGCGACATATCGAGCAGATTGCGCACCAGCCGGTTGAGGCGATCGGATTCCAGATCGATCGTTTCCAGAAACATGTGTTGTGCCTGCTCGTCCCAGTCGACGGCGTTGTCGAGCAGGTTGCTCACCGCTCCCTTGATCGCGACAAGCGGTGTGCGTAGATCGTGCGACACCGAATGCAATATCGCCGATTTGAGCTGCTCCGACTCGGCAACCAGCTGCAACGTCGTTGCTTCGTCAACCAGGCGGGTACGCTCGACGGCCAGCGCCGCCTGGCGCGCGAGCGCCTCGAGCAAGCGCCGTCCCTCCGCGTCGAGCGGACGCTCGGGGTGCTCCCAGACGCGGATCACTCCTAGCGTGCGTCCGCCGGTCCGCAGCGGCATCACCACCGCGGTGCCTTCGCTGCCGACCTCACCTACCTCGGTGACCAGCGGCGCGTCATCCGGGCTGAACACCAGGATACTGCAGCCGCGAATCGGCAACAACCGCTCGATCTGCTGCGCGACAACCGGCAAGATCGCGCCGGCTTCGACCTCGGTACTGATCGCCTGGCTGAGCGCGTACAACGCTTCCTGGACTGCCGTGCGCCGCTGGGCCTCTTCAGCCCTGCTGCGGGCGCGGGCGGCGATCGTCGAGGTGAGCACCGCGGCACCCAGGAACAAAAAGAGCCGCACAAGATCCTGTGTCTCGGCTACCGACAGGGTGTACAGAGGAGGGACAAATAGAAAGTTGTACAGCACAAACGCCAGCACCGACGCGACGACGCCCGGTAGCAGGCCGTGCCAGATCGCCACCAGCAACACCGCGACGAGGTAGCCAAGCGAGATATTGGCTACTTCAAGGCCGATCACTGTTTGGAGCAGCAACAGCAGCGCCGTGGCAAGCGCCACCACGGCAACGCTCCATAGGTAGCCGAACAGCGGGTGCCCGATGCGCCCTTTGAGCAAGCTGGTAGTGCCGGTTTCCATTCGCCGGGTATTGTAGCGAATTACCGTTTCGATCCACGCGCAAACAGCGGTGCGGCCGGCGCACGTTTGCTGCCGTTTACATACGGCCGTTCGGCTGCGCTGGCGCGCGCGTGGATTACCTGTTCGGTGCTGTCGAGCAGCTGTTCGACGCGCTGTACCATGCCTTCAAGCGCCAGGCGCTGCGTGGAGTGCGCCGGTAGCTCCTCGCGCAGCCGCTCACTGCGCGTTCGCAGGTCACGCAGCTGTGACGAAAAGATCGCGGCGGATGCAGCGCGCGGCGCGCTGATATTGTGCATCAGCGCATCGATCACGCTCTGGATCATCGCCGCGAGCGGCAGCGCTACGACCATCCCGATCACACCGGCTAGCTCGCCCATTACAAACAGCGCCAGCACCGACACGATCGGATGGACGATGCCCGCCACGCCAAGGCGCGGCTCGACCACCCGATCCATCAGCGCGCCGACGACGATTACGAGCGCTATCGCGCCCAGCATCACCGGCAGGGGATCGGTCCAGATCATCGGTATTGCCGGCAATAACGTAAGCGGAACGCCGACCCATGGTATCAACTGTGCCACGGCGCCGAACAGCGCCCAGGACGCGGGGTAAGTTATCCCCAGCGCCCAAAACCCTGCCCACAGCAGCAGCAGCGTCGCTACGAACTGTACAGCCTCCGAGCGCGCATAGGTACCTACACGCCTGTCGATGTCGAGCCAGACCTGCCGTGCAACCATGCGCTGCTGCACCGGCAGCAACAGCAGCCACAGGCGCACGAAGCGCTCCTCGTCGATCAACCAGTAGAACGTTAGCGTCAGCACGGCAACCAGCGAAATGATCAGGTTTGCAACGCTGTACGAAAGGCCGGCCACCTGATATGCCAGCTGCGATCCGTCCTGCCCGATGCCGGCGATCATTTCGTCGGTGGTCGGCAGGTTCGTCGCGATCGCTGCCTGCCATTGGGTTGGGCTCGCCTCCCACTGCCGCAGCAGCGTATCGTAGAGCTGTGGAAAGCGCTCGCCGGCGGTAGTCAGCTCGTCGCGCAGCGGGCGCCCGACCAGGAACACCACGCCGGCCATGGTTGCCAGGATCAGCACGTACAGCAATAAAATGGCAACGCCGCGCGGGATACGCCGGTGCTGCAGCCCGAGCATCGGCACCCTCAAGGCCGCGGCTGCCAACACCGAAAGCACGAACAGTAATACGACCTGCCCGAGACGGTAGGTGACATAGACAGTGGCAAGTGTGCCCAGCACAACTGCGGTGTAGCCCGCCAGCCGCTTATAGCCGATCGCACGCATTGTTGCTCCCTATGCCGCTACACCGGCTGTCCTTCACCGCGCGGCGGGCTCGGTGTGCGCATGCTTTCGAGTATTTCGTCGAGCTCGCCTACCAGCGCCTCGATCTGCTCTTCGATCAACAGGTCGTCCCGCTCGCCGCCATACTCCTTGATCCGCTCACGCAGATCGCGGGCCAGATCTTGCGCCTGATAGCGCAGCAGGGATACCTGATCGCGTCCCTCGATCTCCTGGACCGGCTCGGTTTCAGTGCTGAATAGGAACCGATCGACCAGCACCTGCAAGATCACGGCGAGCGGAATCGCCATGATCGCGCCGCCGATGCCGAGCAATGTGCCGAACGCGGCGATCGACAGCAAGGTGACGACGGCGTTGACGCCGACTGCCCGGTCCATGATACGCGGAACCAGCACGGCGTTTTCGAGCTGCTGAATCACCAGACATGCCCCGAGCACCCAGACGATCTTATCGGGCGCCTGGGCTAAGGTGAGCACCACGGCAAACACCGCGGTAACGATCGGGCCGATATACGGCACTGCTTCGAGCACGCCGGCCAGCACGGCGAGCAGCAGCGCGTTGGGCAGCCCGATCGCGAAAAACGCGATCCCCGACAGGATGCCGATCGATAGGCACAACAGAGCCTGGCCGCGAATAAAGGCGCCGACCTTATCTTCCAATGTATCCCACAGGTCGCGCGCAAACTCGCGGCGGTCCACCGGCACGACCAGCAGGCCGGCGCGCACGATCCGCTCGCGGTCGACGATCCAGAAAAAGGTGATCAGCGTCACGGCGATCGCACCGAACACGAACCAGCCGATGGAGCGAATATAGGTGATCGCCTGGGTTACGATATCGATCTGCTGGCTGCCTTGCGCCGGCGCGGTGGTGATGGAAAGCTGGGCGGGCAGCTGGCTGGCCAGCGTGGTTATCAGTGGAATGTTGCGGCTGATCAGCTGCTCGCGCAGCTGCGTATAGTACTGCGGCGCTTCAGCGGCCACCGAGGTTAGCTGTCCAAGCAGCAGCGACGCCGTCGCCGCCAGGGAGGCCACGGCAAGCGCTGCCGCGAACAGGTACAACAGCAGCACTGCCAGCGGCGCCGGCACATTAAAGCGCTCGAACCAGCGTACCGCCGGACGCAGGGCCGTCGCCAGCACAATCGAAACAAACAAGAGAAACAGAATGTTGGAGAAGCGATACAGCATCCAGAACCCGGCCATGACCGCCAGCACCACGAGGGTGGCGACGATCACGCGCCGTGGATGCCAGGTTCGCTCGTGCGTTGCGGGAACGGCGGAAGATACTGTCATGCTTGGCCTTGCTAGCTGTGTGCGCCGCGCTGCGTTTACCGGGCTCACCAAGCATGAAGCGCGCCGCGGCTCACTCAACGAGTGGCCAGCGACGCGCCCCTTAGGTTTCCCTCGTACCGATACGCAGCGCGCTACACAATCGCGTCGTCGCTGTCGGGATCGCCCAGGATCTTATTGGTAATAATCACAGCCAACCGGGCAGCGATGGCGGTCAATACCAGGCTGAGCAAGCCACGCAACAGGCGGCGTTTCGTATCGTCGTCGAGCATGATTGTAGGTCTCCTTCGAAATCGGATACGACATTGTAACAAACGATGAGCGATGAGCGATGAATGTCGGATAGTTCATCGTTCATCGCTCATCGTTCGGTTAGCGCCGGTTGAGCACCGACAGGAAATACAGCAGCTGGCTGATCGCCTGCGCCGCCGCCGCGACATACGTCAGCGCCGCCGCGTCGAGCATCGCCTTTACGCCCTGCGCCTCCTGCGGTGAGCTGATCAAGCCGTTGCGCATCAGCATTTCGCGGGCGCGGCTGGAAGCGTTGAACTCAACCGGCAGTGTCACCAGCGTGAACGCCACCGACGCCGCGAACAGAATCACGCCCAGCCAGGCTACCTGGTAGCCGACCGCGCTGCCCGACAGAGCTCCGAGCATCAGGCCAGCAAAGAACAGCAGGTAGCCGAAGTTCGAGCCGATGTTGGCGATGCCGACGATGCCGGCTCGTATGCGCATCGGAACGTAGCCCTGCTTATCCTGCACCGCGTGGCCCAGCTCGTGCGCCACAATCGCCATCGCGGCGACCGACGGCTGTTGCGTCGAGCCCTGCGAAAGGTTGATCGACTTATCTTTCGGATTGTAAAAATCGGTCAGGTTGCCGGGTATGTCGTTGACGGCCAGCTCCAGCCCTGCATTGGCCATCAGGATGCGCGCGACATCCCGGCCGCCGATGCGCTGCCCGTTGGCTACCTGGGCGTATTTTTGAAACGTCGACTTGACCTTCCATTGTGCCCAAAGCGTGAAAAAGAACGCCGGAGCTGCAAACACGAACCACATCGGATCCAGAAACATTGTCTGTGCCTCGAATTCTTACCTAAACAACAATACGAAATGAATAATACCTCACGCCGGGCCGGTTGATTGTTAGTGGCGTATTAACAATTACGCAAGTCGCCCCGTTCCGGATGCTGGACGCTGCTCGGGCCGCCCCATCGTTGCCCGAATTGCAAGCGCCAGCACCACACCGGTAACGAAGCCGCCGATATGAGCCATGTACGCAACTCCGCCGGTCTGGCGTGTATCGGCCATTGCACCGAACTGGGCAAAAAACTGCTGCCCGATCCACAAAAGGATCATCACCCAGGCCGGCACCGAGGTGACGAAAAAAAGATCAGCACATGTACCGAGTTGCTGCCGAAAAAGATCAGATATGCGCCCAGCACGCCGGAGATGGCTCCGCTTGCGCCGACGCTCGGGATCGTCGAATCCGGGGCGATCCAGATCTGAGCGAAGCTGGCGGCAAGACCGGTGATCAAGTAGAACACCAGATAGCCGAAATGTCCGAACGCATCCTCGACGTTGTCGCCGAACACCCACAAAAACAGCATGTTACCGAAAATATGGCCCCAACCGCCATGCACGAACATGCCGGTCAACAGCGTATACAGATCCTGGCCGCTTGAGATTTCAGCCGGAACAATGCCGAATTCGCAAACAAAGCCCTGCACCGTGCCGGCAACCGCCTCCATACACGACGGCACGATGTTGGTGTCCGGCAGCGAAAGCTGGTACAGGAACACCGCGACGTTGATAAGGATCAACGTATAGTTGACGAATGGGGTGATATGGCCGCGCCGGTTCTGGTCGCCGATCGGAAGCATAGGTTGTCCTCATGAAATCAGTGCAGCCTACGCAGCAAGCGATAGGCCAGCACCCGGGTTTCAAGTTCCTTCATTTTCCCTCTTGACTAGAACACTTGTTCGGTCTATACTACCGGCAGCGTATTCGAACGCTTGTTCGTATCCCGGTCGGGAAGAAGGAGCCCAAGATGGCTATCACGAGTCGCGAGTTGCACGATAAGGGTGTTTTCAATCGACAGAGCGCCAAGCCTGTCCCCATCGTGCGCTCATACCGCACCTCGTCCCGCGCGCCGTACTTGCTGACACTGCTGCTGTGTGTGGTCGCGGTGGTGCTCACGGCCAACAGCGTGATCGGCTGGGTACGCACCTCGATGGACGATATGCGCTACGGCCGGCCGCGTACGATGCAGCTTTCGGGCTTTGTGGGTCACGAAGAGTCCGCCGGTATACCATCGCAATTCATCGGCATGAACATGAACCGGCGGGTGGTGGTGTTCGAGATCCCGGGTGGCGACGTGTCCAAGACGCGGACGTTGACCGGACCGTATCTGTTCGGGGCGGGCGAGAACCTGACGCCTGTGCGGCTGCGGCTGGAAGCGATTAACGGCGACGAGCTGCAGGATCTGGTCGTCAGCGTCAAGAACGAAGAGATTATCTATATCAACGATGCCGGCAGCTTCCGTCTGATTAACGCCGACGAGCGAGTTGCCCTGGACACGGCCCAGCGATAGAAATTTCGAAACGATCGTTGTGAGCTCCGGAATGAGCTTAACTTTCAGCACCAGGTGGCGCAATGCGCGCGTCTCGCCGGCGCCAAATAGAGGCCAGCGCAAAGGCAGCCAGCGGCAGTCCATAGATCAGCAGCAGATAGTACAGCTGGGCACGCAGGGTCTGGCCGCTGAGGCGCAGATTGGGCAGCACGATATATTGCAGCAGGTAGCTCGCCTGGGCCGCCATGGCCCAGGCGGTAAGCACGGCAAAGGCGGCGCGCTTGGGCTTGAGCGCGAAGATGCCCAGCAGCCACAGCACATACCACGGCTGGAACCACTGGCTACATACCAGCAGGTACCACAGCATCAAGCCCCAGGCGGCGTCACGTATCGAGCAACGGCCGAGCCACACGCGCCGGCACTGCCAGGCGAGCCCGATCGCCAGCAGCACAGTGCCGGCGGTGCTGATGACAGCCCGCACGCCACGGGCATCCAACACGGGATAGCCCAGCGGCCGCAGCAGCGCATTCTGCGCGGCGACCGCGCCCGGCTGTTGCAGTGCATAGCTGGTGACGGCCAACGGCGCCGCGTTCAAAAAGCCTTCGCGGACACGGATATTGCGCAGCGTACGCTCGGCGCCGGCCACCAGCGCCGCGGCGCGCTCCGTTACGGGCAAGCCGGCCCAGCCGGGCGGCAGGTCCCAAAATGGCGCGTACAACAACACGGCCGGCAGAGCAACGATCGCAGCTGCCGCCACCAGGATGCCGATCCATTTGTGCCCGGCCGGATTCCGGCGCAGCCAATCGAACAAAACCAGCGGCACGAACACGAGCGGCAAGAACTTGAACAGCGCGCCAAGCGTCAGCGCGGCCACCGCCAGCGCGTACCTGCCGCGTTGCGCCGCGAGCAGGGCGCCGAGCAGCGACAGCACCAGCAGTGCGTCGTTGTGGCCGGCGCCGGCAAACTCCCACAGCGCAAGCGGGCTCCACAACCACAGATACACGCCCAGCAGGCGCTGCTCGCGTCGTACCGCGCCCGCCTCGATCGCTGCGCCGCACAACAAAAATGCTGCCGCCGCCGTCGCCTTGTACAGCAGCACGCCGCGGATCTTGCTTTCACCGCCCAGCAGCGCCAGCAGCAGGCTCGCGGTTTCCCACAGCGGCCCATAGGCCGAAGGAGCGTTGGGCCAGCCGACGTACGGATAGAACGGATCGCTCGTGAACTGGCGCGGCACCTCGAGATACGGGTTGGCGCCATACACCGCGCTCAGACGCCCACGGAACAAATAATCCCACACGTCGGTGGACGTAACCGGGTAGCTCCACAACAGCAAGGCGGTGCTGGTGGCCGCTCCGGCCCAGACCAGCAAGCGCAGGCGTGGCGTGGGCTTGCTGCGCCACAACAAAACTGCGCCGGTAATGTACAGCACATACAGGGTGATGGCGACGAGCGCGATCGACAGCGCGCCGGCCGTGGCGCGGCCGGTGAGCGTGCCGATCGACACACGGGCGTGCTCCGCGAGCAGCGGCAAACGAAAGCTCCAGGCCAGGCCGGCATAGATCACGATGCTCCCGCCGAGCACGACAATCAGGTTGCGCTCGAGCGCAGCTGCCCGCCGCCGGGCCTGTCGCGAGGCACGATCAAGCCCCGCGCTAACGGTTTGTGGACTTCCCGACACGGCCGCATTCTACCATCGCGCCGTTCGCGGTATTGTGACGGTAGTTGTCACAGTAGAGCAATACAATCACAGTGGGATGAGCACACTACACTGAACAGGAGGGTCGAGCGATGTCGACAATCGCATTAAGGGTTCCGACGGTACTTCCAGGCCAGCAGCCGTTACCGGGCGGGCATTGCTATATTTTGTTTCCCGGCGGTCCGATCAGCGTTCGCGATCTGATCGCTGAGAAAGTGCGGGCCGAGCTACGCAAGGCACGCGCCGGCGGCGCCACGGCGTCTTCGGTGCACCTGCTGCTGCCGGCAGACGCCGTGATCGGGTTTCGCCCGCTGGACGAGCAGTTACTGGTCGCGCAGGCCCAGAACGCCTTCGCCGACGGCCAGTACTTGCTGTTGTGCGACGGACGGCCGCTGGTGGACCTCGACGAGCCGATCGACCTGAAGCGCGGGACGGCGCTGCTGTTCGTGCATGTGCCGGCGCCGATGGTGGCGGAGGAGCCGGCCCCGTACCGCGACGCAGCCTGAGTACGGCCACGGCCACGAATAAACACGAATCAACGAATGTAATAAGCATTCGTTGATTTCGTGTTTATTCGTGGCCGTGGCCGTAGTCCTGTACTGCTGGGCAGCTTGCGGCCCTTCGTATGCCTACGTACAATGAATACTTCGGCAATCGAAGGGGAAGCAAGCGGTGGGGATCGACGAAACGACGTTTCGGCAGGTGCTTGGCCATTGGGCGACGGGCGTATCCGTTGTCACGGCCTGCGTTGACGGTGCTTGCACCGGGCTCACCGTCAGCGCGTTCAGCTCGCTGTCGCTCCAACCGCCGCTGGTGCTGATTTGTATCGACCACCAGACCGCCAGTCACGCGTTAATCGCCGTGGCCGGCAGCTTTGCAGTCAATATGCTGGACGAGCGGTCGGAACATCTGTCGCGTCACTTCGCCAGCCATGTACCCGACAAATTCGCAGGCGTAGGGTATCGCTTCGGCACAACCGGCGCGCCGATCCTGGACGGCGCGCTCGCCGTCGTCGAATGCCGCATCGTGAACAGCCTGCCCGGCGGTGACCATACCATTTTTGTCGGCCAGGTCGTGGCCGCCATTGCAAGCGACGACCGGCAACCGCTGCTGTATTTTCGCGGCGGATATCGGGAGTTGGAGTGAAGACCAGTCATCACTCATCATTCAGGTTTGAGCCGTGCCAGCTGGCCGGCAAGCCCGGTATATCCTTCCGGGGTCAGGCGTAGCAGCTCGTCGCGCACGGCCGGCGCCAGCTCGAGTGATTCTACGAAGCCGCGGATATCGTCGAGATCGGGCGTCCGTCCACGCGTCAGGCGCTTCAACACTTCGTAGGGTTCAGGAAATCCTTCGCGGCGCAAAATCGTCTGGATCGCTTCGGCCAGCACCTCGGGATGCGCGGCGAGCTCGCCTGCTATTCGCGCGGTGTCGGGCTGGAGCTTGCCCATGCCGCGCAGCGCGCGCTGATAGCCCAGCAGGCTGTAGCCGAACGCCGATCCGAGCGTCCGCAGCACCGTACTGTCGGATAGGTCGCGCTGCAGGCGCGAAATCGGCAGCTTGCGGCTCAGCAGCTCCAGCAGGGCAATTGCGATCTGCAGATTACCTTCGCTGTTCTCGAAATCGATCGGGTTGATTTTGTGCGGCATGGTCGACGAACCGACTTCGTCGGGGTTGGCGCGCTGTACGAAGTAGCCGTCGCTGACATAGCGCCACACATCCAAATCCAGATCAAGCAGTAACACATTAACGCGCTTGACCGCATCGCACAGCTCGGCGAGCGTGTCGTGCGGTTCGATCTGGGTAGTCAGCAGCGTCGGCTCAAGCTCCAGAAACCTTAGAAACGCCTGGCTGAAGCGGATCCAATCTATCTCCGGCATGGCCACCACGTGCGCCGCGTAATCGCCGGTAGCGCCGTTGAGCTTGCCTGAAACCGGGACACCCGTCAAAACGCCGATGGCACGGTGCAGCCGGTGTGCCCACACGTTAAGCTCTTTGCCGAGCGTTGTCGGCGTGGCCGGCTGGCCGTGTGTACGCGCCAGCATCGCGGTGTCGGCGGAAACCTGTGCGGCCTCACGCAGCACGACGTAGATGTCGCGCAGCGCCGGAACGAGCACCCTGTCGCGAGCCTCGCGCACCAGCAGCGCGTAAGCGATATTGTTCACGTCTTCCGACGTCAGCGCCCAGTGAATCGCTTCGCTCCAATCCGCGAGACCAAGCGCCTGCAACTGCTCGCGCAGCCAGTATTCCACCGCTTTGACGTCGTGGTTGACGCGGCGATCCCAGGCAGCGATCGCCTGTGCCTCGTCCGGGCCGAAGCGACGATACAGGCCGCGCAGCGCAGCTTGCTGTCCGGCATCCAGCGCTGGAACAAAACCGATCCGCGACGAGCGCGACAAAAAGATCAGATATTCGATCTCAACCTGGACGCGCGCACGAAACAGGGCTGCCTCGCTGAGATACGGGCGCAGCGGCGCAACATCGGCGGCGTAGCGTCCATCGAGCGGCGACAAGGCATCAAGCGACATTTGTCTTCCCCCGGCTCATCATGATCGTATGGTAGCATAGTGCCCGATTGTCGGCGTCTTGCGTCTGTATCGCGGCGTGTCGTATAATGCGCGGCAACCGAGCGCCGGCGACATCGCGTGATCGATACGCCAAGCCCCATATTACGGCAGCGTCTGTCCTGCCGATGTCGTCAAACACGGAACATAACCGGTCCACGCGGGTACCGGGCAGAAAGGCAGCATCGCGGTGAGCAAATCCGGCGTCGTAGTGGTCCACGCCCATCCGTTGTTTCGCCAGGGTTTGCGACATCATCTCGCCGCGCAAGAGGAGTTTCGAGTCCTGGGCGAGGCCGGCAACGGTCAACAGGCGATCGAGCTGGTTGAGGTTGCCGAACCCGACATTGTGGTGCTCGAGCTCGAGTTGCCCGGCATCTCGGGCCTGGAGGTCGCTCGCGCCGTCAAGCGTAGCCACCCCAACGTCGGTATCGTGCTGCTCGCCACGGATGAGAGCGAAGGCGTGATCATCAAAGCGCTGCGCGCGGGAGTGGCGGCCTTTGTCCAGCGCCAGACGCCATGGCCGGAGCTGCTGGTCGTGCTCCAGCAGGTGCGAGGCGGCGATTATCCGATCAACGATCTGGTCGTTTCGATGCCCGGTATCGCCGCGTCGGTATTAAACGAGTTTCGCCGGCTCGCCGCGGATGCGCCGAGTGAGAACATCTACTCGCCGCTGTCCCAACGCGAGATCGAGGTGCTCGAGCTGGTTGCCGGCGGCCACACCAACAAGGAAATTGCGCTGCGGCTCAACATCAGCAACCAGACGGTAAAGAACCATATTTCATCCATACTACGCAAGCTGGCGGTCAATGACCGAACGCAAGCCGTGGTCTACGCCATGCGGCGTGGCTGGCTGCGTGGCTGGCTGCAGGACGAGCGAGTTTAACGCCCATGCTTCGTCGTTGGTTGGCGCTGCTGCCACTTTTGCTCGCAGCCGGTTGTACCATGCAGGCCCCGATCAAGTTCGCGCGCAGGCGCGGCAGCATCTGCTGTCGCTTCGGCCGCATCGGAAGCGCCTTCGCCCACATCACCACCCGTACCGACCGCTACCCCGGAACCTTCTCCCACCTCCGCGCCGGAAGCCACTGCCACGCCGCAGCCCACCGAAACCTCGGATGCGGCAGCGGAGGCGGTGCGCGAAGATCTCGGTTATTGCCGGCGTGCCTGGGGCAGCGGAGTCGACGCGAGCTGGAGCGGCCGGCTCGAGAACGTCACGCCGGGCGGCTCGCCCGAGGTTCCCGAGCTTCGCTTCGAATTTGCCGAGCTGCAGGGCAATCTGTACGGCGTCGCGAGCTGCGTGCCTGCCGCCGCCTGGCCGGCCGGCGTTGATATCGGAGCTGCCGCGGCTCCGGGGTCGAGCATGATCCTGCTCGAGCTGCCGGGTTGGGCGCACGACGATTTGTTCGCGGCATCGCCGATCACCCAGACGATCGCGCTCAGCGACATCGACGGCCTGGAGGGTGTTGCCTTCGCCGCGAACTCGCTCGATAGCCGGGGAGCTGTGCTTGGCATCGGGCTGAGCGAGCCGCGGCCCTATAACGTCAGGGTAGACGGTAACGCCCTGGTGGTCGAGTTTGCATCCGGGCCGGCGTTTGACGATACGGACGACCCGTTGGGCGTGCAAAGTGAAGTCGCCGAGGAGCGCCCGGCCCCGGCTGAGCCGGTGTATTTCGTCGAAGGCGGCGATGTGTACCTGTTCGAGAACGGAAACGCGACCAATATCACGAACTCGCCCGAGCCGGAGACGGACCTGGCGGTCAGCCCGGACGGCTCCTTGCTGGCGGTTTGCCGTGCGCCGGCAAGCTCGGAGCGGTTCCAGCTGCCCTATGACGTGCGCGCAGCGCTGTGGACACTGGCGGCGGACGGCTCGAACGCGAAGCTGTTGGCCGATGTCGGCGGCTGCGCCGAGCCGCGCTTCGACCCCAGTGGCCAGCAGATCGCGTTTACAGCAAATGTCGCTCCCAGCCCTCCGGCACGGCTCGAAGTCTGGACGGTTGGGCTCGACGGCGAGCCGAGCCCGGCGGCATCGGGCGTCGACGAGTGGAACCGCTCGCACCCGGGCTGGCTGCCCGACGGCCGGCTGGTCTACCTGGCCGACGACGGCGCGTCGCGTATCTTAATGCTGCGCGACGATGCGGGCGAAACCGAGCTGACGTCTCAGCTGTTGAGCGGACCAGCTTATGTCGGCGTCGGCGCGTTTCTGGTGGACGACGTTAGCGGCGAGATTGCGCTCGAAGCGCTGCGTGAGGCCGGTGGAGCCGACCTGGTTGTGCTGCGGCCGGACGGATCGCGGGTCTCGTCGGAGCGGCGCGGCTTTTACCAGCGCCCGCTGGATTTCCATGACGGCGAGCTGGTCTACCTGTCGACGGACTGCCCCAGCGATGCTGTGCTGAGCTACACCGTGTACCGTCGCGACGCAGGGACGATCGAGACGATCGCGCGAGGCACAACCGAATCCGCGATCGGCGCCGCGACGATCACCGGCGATGCGCTGGTGTACGCCCGGCATCCGTCGGCGCCGGCCGGCCTGCGCGGTCCGGTTGCTGTCGCCGCGGATGGACCGGGCGCGATGTGGGCGCTGGCCCTGGATGGCGGTGCTCAGCGTGCCGAGTTGTTCAAGGCGGATGGCCCGATCGACGCGGTTGTGACGCGGCGGTCCCAATGATCGTGATCGGCGAGCTCGGTGTGCTATTGCTGGCTGTAGCGGCGCTGGGATTGGCCGCTGTAGTGGCGTGGTCGGGTTGGCGCGCCGCGGCCGAATTGAGGTTGGGCTTTCGCAGCCGTCCTCCCGGCGCAGCCGATCTGACGCTCGCGATCGCTGGTGTGGCGCTGCCTGTGCTGTTGATCGTGGCATTTGTAGCATTGCTGGCAGGTATGTTGCTGCGAATCGCGTTCGTCTAAACGCGAACACCGGGAATCCCGAATAGAAACGAAGGCGCAAAGCACGCAAAGGATTCATTACCTTTGTGTGCTTTGCGCCTTTGCGTTTCTACTCTGGCGCTTGTCGTTCATCGTTGAGCAACACCAGCTCAAGCGGAGGCTGGTTCGGCAGAGCGATATCCAGCTTGAGCTGGGCCGGATTTTGCACCGGCAACGTGATCTCCAGCGGCGCGTCCTGCCCGGGTTCGATCGAGGCCTGAGTGCCGGGCGGGGCGGCGTAGACTGTCCCCGCGGCGTCGGTGAAGCGAAATGCGTCGAGCGAAACGTTGAGTGGAGCGGAGCCGATGTTGGCGACCGACCCGCGGATGCGCAGGCCGTTGTCGACCGGCTGGAGGGTATCGATCCGCACGCGCAGCGCGCCGTTATCTGCTTCTTGCGCGAGCGGGCGGGTAGCCAGGCCGCCGAGGATGCGTGCCGTTGCCGTGCGGGCAAAAGCGATTACCTCGGTCGGTACCGGCGGCAGCTGTATGCCGCCTCCACCGCCTGGTGCGGGAGTGAAGTGCTCGACCAGCCGGCCCGGCTGCTGGCCCCCGGCGATGCGCAGCAGCAGCACGAGCGCCACGAAGATCAGCAGTGCCAGCACCCACGAGGGACCGCCGCCGGATCTGCGAAACGAGCGCATCAGCCATCCCCCATGCTGCGCTGATGCGCCCGCTTGACAGTTATTTGGAACCGGATGTACACTTTTGCGCAATCTTCGCTGGTCGAGTACTTGCTGTCAAACCGTGCAAACAACTAAACTAGCAGTTAAGCGAAGGACTTTGCAGCAAGGACGCTTCGGCCGCTTGACACGTCCGGCAACCGTGCGCCAGGCGCGGCTTCGATCCACGTGAGCGTCTGTACTGTCGTGGCGCTGCTCAGAATCCTTTTGTCACACTGCTCAAAACAAGGAGGTGCTACTCCAGCACAGCGCTCATAAGCTTTCGTATGAACGTACCCGAAAATTGATTGAAGGAGCTACAGAAACATGAAGCGGACCGTTTCGCTAATTATGTTGATGGTGTTGCTGGCGGCGACTCTGGCCGCCTGTGGCGGCACCACGCCTGCAACCGAGGCATCGGCCGCCGCGTCGGCTGAAGTTGTAGAAAAGTTGGCCGAAGCTTCGGCTGAAACAGCAGAAGAATCGGCTGAAGCATCCGTCGAAGCGTCAACGATGGCCAGCGAAGAAGCATCGGCCGCAGCGTCGACGATGGCCAGCGAAGAAGCGTCGGCCGCCGCGTCGGCTGAAGCCAGCGAAGCCGCCGGTTCGGCTGAAGCTTCGGCTGCGGGTTCGGCCGAGGCATCGACCTCCGGCGGCACCGAGACCGGTATCGTCGACGTCAGCGACCTCAATATCACCGGCGTCAAGATCGCGTCGCAGACGCCGCTGTCGGGCCCGCAGTCTGCGCTCGGCACCGGCATCCGTAACGGCGTCGAGCTGGCGATCGAGCAGCTTGCTGCGCAGTCGGGTATCGAAATCACGCTGGCGCCGTTCGACGACCAGGCGCTGCCCGACGTCGGCGCTTCGAACGCCAACCAGATCGCTGCCGATCCGGATGTCTTGTGCGTCGCCGGTCACTTGAACTCGGGCGTGGCGCTGGCCGCGCTGCCGACCTACAAGAACGCCAGCCTGACGATGATCTCGCCGGCCAATACCAACGTGCGTATCACCGACGAGTTCGCCGGCACCGCGTATCGCGTCGTCGGCCGCGACGACGTGCAGGCGCCGGTGGCGGCTGAGTTCGCGGCCGAGCAGGGCTACCAGAACGTCTATGTGCTCAACGACAAGACGGACTACGGCATCGGCGTCGCCGAGGCGTTCCGCACCAAGGCCGAAGAGCTGGGCCTGACTATCGTCGGCTTTGAAGGCACCGATGAAAAGACTGTGTTCGAACTCGGTGCTCAACCCGATCCTCGCGGCGCAGCCCGACGCTGTGCTGTGGGGCGGCATCTATTCCGAGGGTGGCCCGCTGCTGAAGCAGATGCGCGAAAAGGGCATCGAAGCAGCCTTCCTCGGCACCGACGGCCTTGACAACTCGGAGCTGGCACGCCTGGCCGGCGAAGCGGCCATCGGCGTGCAGTACACCACCGTAGCCGGCCCGCCGAGCGAGTACCCGGCGGCGGCCACGATGGCCGAGGACTATACGGCCAAGTTCGGCGCCCCGGCACCGGCATTCGCCCCGCAGGGCTACGACGCGGCCGGCCTGTGCATCGCGGCGATCGCCAAGGCGGCCGAGACGGCCGGCGCCAAGCCGACGCGCGAGCAGGTCAACGCCGCGATGAAGGAGCTGGGTGAGTACAACGGCGTCACCGGCCCGATCGCGTTCGACGAGAAGGGCGACCGCTCGCCGGCCACCTACTTCATCCTCGAAGTCACCTCGAGCGACCCTGCCGAGTTCGGCAACAGCGACATTGTAGCCAAGCTGGACCTCGGCCCGACGGGCGAGGCGCAGTAGGCAACCGGGATCAGGGATCGGGGGTCAGGGGTCAGGATCGAAACCTGGCCCCTGACCTTCTAAGAAAGCGATAGGAGAGGGGAACAAATGAGGTGCTCTTCTCGCTTGTGCGTCAGTACGAGAGGGCCGGGGTTGAGGGCCTGTATGGCCTGGCCTGAACCCCGATCCCCGACCCCTGACCCCTGAAACGGAGTGGTATGGCAGCTGAAGCTCAGGCATCCCCCATCGTTACACGTTCGTCTGCCGCCAGCACGCTGCGCCAGGTGTTCGCGCCGATCGGGCAGATTTTCTTGTATTCGGTCGGCACAGTCGTGTTGTTGGGCTCACTGGTGGTTGCCATCGGCTGGATCCTGAGCCAGACGCGCAACGAGCCGAATGTACTGACCCAGACCTTGACCCTGCTTCCGTTTGTCGTGATCGACGGCCTGGTGATCGGATTTTTGTACGCCACGATCGCGCTCGGCTATACCATGGTTTACGGCGTGCTCGAGTTTATCAACTTCGCGCACGGCGAGATCTTCATGGTCGGCGGTTTTGTCGGCGGCTTTCTGGCGCTGTTCGCGGCGGCCCAGGGCTGGATCGAGCTGATGCCGGCACTGCTTTTCATCGGTATCATGATCGTTGCCGGCATGATTATCTCCGGCGGCCTGGCGATGGGCATCGAGCGCGTGGCGTATCGCCCGCTGCGCAACGCTCCACGGCTGGTGCCGCTGATCTCGGCGATCGGCGTTTCGCTGGTGCTGCAGGACCTCATGCGTATGATCGCCGGTCCGCAGCGCTTTTACCTCACCTATCCCGAGCTTGATCTTGGCCCGCGTATCCCCCTGTTCACGGTGACAACGCCGGCAGGCACGCCGCTCAACGTCAGCATCGACCGCAAATCGCTGCTGGTGATCGTTGTGGCGCTGCTGATGCTGATGGCCCTGAATTACCTCGTCAACGTCACCAAGCTGGGTAAGGCGATCCGCGCGGTGGCGCAGGATCGGCCGACGGCCAGCCTGATGGGCATCAACGTCAATCTGATCATTGCGCTGACCTTTTTGATCGGCGGCGCGCTGGGTGGCGCCGCGGGCGTGCTGTTCGGCATCAAGGTCAGCACGGTCAATCCGTACATCGGAACTATTCCCGGCCTCAAGGCGTTTACCGCGGCGGTGTTGGGCGGCATCGGCAACATCACCGGTGCGATGGTCGGCGGGATCGTGCTGGGCCTGCTCGAATCGTTTGTCGCCGGCTATCTTTCGCTGTTCACGCGCGGCAACTTCGGCGGCGGGGACTATGCGAGCGTGGTAGCCTTTTTGATCCTTATTGCGATCCTGATCTTCCGCCCATCGGGCTTGCTCGGTGAAGCGACCGCGCAAAAAGTGTAGGTGCAAGCGATGGCCGCTTCAAACCGAAGTAAGCCGCCTGCCGGCGCTCGCGAGCGCGTCGCCGAGATAGCCGGGCGAGGATACACGCCGCACATTCTGCTAACGCTGTATGTCGTGTTGTCGAGCGTATGGCTGGTGTTGCAGCCGCGCTCGACCTTCGCATTCCTGGTGTTCTTGTTTTCGCTGCTGGCGATCTATTACGCGCCGGTACAAAACTGGCTCAAGCTGACTCTTGGCGTGCTGGTGCTCGGGCTGGTGATGCCGTATGTCGGCAGCCTTAATCAGGGCTTCCTTGAAGTTGCCACCCAGTCGGCGATCTTTATCGGCCTGGCGCTTGGCCTCAACGTCGTGGTCGGCTTCGCCGGCCTGTTGGATCTGGGATACGTCGCGTTTTTCGCGATCGGCGCCTACCTGTGGGCAATCTTCGGCACTAATCAGGCCGACAACATATTTCCGGCGCTGGCAGATTATTTCCCGCTCCCCGGCAGCTGGTTCTACGTGTTTCTGGTGCTCGGCGTGGTGGTCGCCGCCCTATTCGGCGTGCTGCTTGGCTTGCCGGTGTTGCGGCTGCGCGGCGACTATCTCGCGATCGTCACACTTGGCTTCGGCGAGGTGATCCGCATCCTGGCCAACAACCTCGACAAGCCGGTCAACATCACCAACGGCGCACGCGGCATCACGTCGATCACACAGCCGCCGTTACCGTTCGGAGGCTTACTGGTTTCCGCCGGTATCGTGGCCGACACAGCCGCCGCCTACCGGCTGCTTTTTTACGCGCTCGCGCTCGGCATTGTGCTTCTGGCGGTGCTGGTTTCGCGGCGGCTTGACAATTCGCGTATCGGCCGGGCGTGGACGGCGATCCGCGAAGACGAAACCGCGGCTATCGCCATGGGCATCCCACTGGTGCGCATGAAGCTGCTGGCGTTCGCCGCGGGCGCCTCGTTTGCCGGCGCGATGGGCGTGCTGTTCGCCGCCAAACAGCAGTTCATCAATCCGCCGACGTTTGATTTTCTGCGATCGATCTCGATCCTGGCGATGGTGATCCTGGGCGGGATGGGCTCGATCCCTGGGGCGATCCTGGGCGCCACGGTGATTACGATGCTCAACCTGCTGGTGCTGCCAAATGTGGCGGGCCAGCTTAATCTGTGGCGCCAGCAGGGCCTGCCGATCCCGTCGCAGATCGACCCGGTGGCGTATCAACGCTTGCTGTTCGGCCTGGTGCTGATCCTGATGACGCTGTTCCGGCCGGAAGGCTTCTTGCCCGAAAAACGTCGCAAGCTCGAGCTGCGCGCCGGTGCGGGCGAGGAAGAAGGCGAAGAGATGATTCAGGATCGGCAGGATCTGGTGCATCCGGATATTGGGATGAAGTCTTGATAGAACCAAGAATCGAGAACCAAGAACCAAACCGCTTCGATTTCCTGGTTCTTGGTTCTTGGTTCTCGGTTCTAAGGATCCAACCGTGGCTCTACTTGAAGCAAAGAACATCACCAAACGCTTCGGCGGCCTCACCGCCGTCAACGATGTGTCGCTGACGGTTGAAGACCAGAGCATCGTCAGCGTGATCGGGCCGAACGGCGCCGGCAAAACGACGTTCTTTAACATCATCACCGGCATCTACCACCCCGACCAGGGCGCGATCGGGCTCGCCGATCGCTCGGTGGTCGGCCTGCGGCCGGACCAGATCGCATCGCTGGGCATCACCCGCACGTTCCAGAATATTCGCCTGTTCAACAACATGACCGTGCTTGAGAACGTGCTGGTCGGGATGCACCCGCGGCTCAAAATCGGAGTGTGGCAGATCCTGGCCCGCGCGCGCGGCTTTCATCGTGAGGAGCACGAAGCGACCGATAAGGCATTAAAACTGCTCGAGTTTGTCGGCCTGCGCCATCGCGCCGACGATCTGGCGCGTAGCCTGGCGTATGGTGAGCAGCGCCGGCTCGAGATCGGGCGCGCGCTGGCGTCCGATCCCAAGCTGATCCTGCTCGACGAGCCCGCTGCCGGCATGAACCCCCAGGAAACCGAGGAGGCGACGCAGTTGATTCGCCGCCTGCGCGACAGTCTCGGCATAACAGTGGTGCTGATCGAGCACGACATGGGCCTGGTGATGCAAATCTCGGAGCGCATCACCGTGCTGGATTACGGCAAAGTTATCGCCGAGGGCAGCCCGCAGGAAATCCGGCATAACCCACGCGTGATCGAAGCCTATCTCGGCGCCGGCGCGGCCGCGAGTATGGAAGCCGAGCTGGATGGGGCGGCGCAGGAGCCACAGGAAACACAGGAGACGCAGGAGACGTAGGAGAAGGGAGACCGGCAGCCGCCGGCAGGCCGGGGGTTTGGGGGTGTCCCCAATGTGTTTCCTGACCAAACTGCGTGGCCGCAACGCACGTTATAAGGCAATCCAAGCTAACGATATGGCACTACTCGAAATCAAAGACGTTCACACCTACTACGGCAACATTCACGCGCTCAAAGGCGTGACGATCGAGGTCAACGAAGGCGAGATCGTGACCTTGATCGGTTCGAATGGCGCCGGCAAGTCAACCACGCTACGCACGATTTCGGGGCTGCTCACTCCGCGTGTGGGCCACGTGCTGTTCAAAGGCAGGCGGATCGACAACATCCCGGCGCATGAGATCGTGCGGCTTGGTATTTCGCAATCTCCCGAGGGGCGCCGCATCTTTCCGCGCCTGACCGTGCTGGAAAACCTGGAGATGGGAGCGTTTACCCAGCCTGGTCGCAGCGACGGCTATGAGGCGGACCTTGACCGCGTGTTCGAGCTGTTTCCGCGGCTGCGCGAGCGAGCTCGGCAAAAAGGCGGCACGCTGTCGGGCGGCGAGCAGCAGATGCTGGCGATCGGCCGCGCGCTGATGTCGCGTCCGAAGGTGTTGCTGCTGGATGAGCCTTCGATGGGCCTCGCGCCGATCCTGGTCGACCAGATCTTCTCGATCGTGCGCGACATCAATCAACAGGGCACCACCATCCTGCTGGTCGAGCAAAACGCGCTCAAGGCGCTGGAGATCGCCCACACCGGCTACGTGCTGCAAACCGGCGAGATCGTTCTTCAGGATACCGCCGCCAGCCTGCGCAGCAACGAAACGGTGCAGCGGGCCTATCTGGGCGTCGATTAAGCCGGCTTCCGGTTGAAGGTCAAATGACTTTCGACCTTTGACTCCGTTCTCGGTATAATCACACATTGTGCAGCCGGCAGTATCGCTCCAACCAGCGCAGCAAGCCCGGGCGCGTCGCTTTGCGTTCGGCGGCGCGCGCTTTGTGCTGCCCCCGCTGCTGGCGCTGCTGCTGGCATTACTGGCTTACCAGGTGCCTGCCGCCTCGCGCATCGACGTTGGGGCGCTGGGCGACCAGCTCTTCTTGCCGTCCTCCGAGGCGCAGCGCGAACAGCAGATCGCCGGCGGCGCCTGGTACGCCGACCAGATCGATGCACAGGGCGGTCGTAGTCGCTGGAGCCGCGAGCGCGCTGCGCTGCAGGTGCCGGGGCTCGGCGCCGGGCAAAATCTGCGACTGACGTTGGAGCTCGCGGGATGGCCGGACGACGTAGCACGTGCCGAGCCGGAGCAGCCCGAGGTACGGGTGGTTGTCGGAGCGCGCGAGATCGCGCGTTTCCAGCCGTCGCCGGATGTCGCAGCCTACTCCTTCGACGTGCCGGCCGAGCTACGCAGCGGCGCTGATCTCCAGGCCACACTGCACGTTTCGCCCACCTTTACCGATACCGCCGCGTACACCGATCCACGTCCGAAGGGTATCCGGCTCGACGCCTTTACGGTCGCGGCTGCCGGCTGGGGCGCGCGTCCTGATTGGAGCGTGGCGTTTGGTCTGGCGCTCGCGGCCGCGCTGGCGATCATCGCGGTTCCCACGGCGGATCGGCGCTCGCGACTGGGTGTGCTGGCCGGCATCCTGGTGGCAGTGCTGGGCGCCGGCGGGCTGATCGCCGCGCGAGCATGGCTCGTTGCAGGGCTTCCCGCTGTCCTTGTCGCGCTGGCACTTGCCGCCGCCGTCGCGAATTGTCGCTCCATCCGTGCTGCCTTGCGCTGGATCGGCGAGCGACTCGCCCGCGGCCGCGCGCTGGATTACGCGTTGCTGGCGGCGCTGCTCGTGTTTGTCGCCGGCATGCTGCTGCACATCCTGTCAGCTGTTCCGATCCTGGAGCTGCCGGCTGCTTTGCAGCGCCGCAGCGGAACAAACCTCGCATCGCTGGTCTGGCACGTGGTGTGGTTCGCGACAGCGGGCGGCATGGCACTGCTGGTCGGTGCTGTAGTAATGATGATACTGCCGCGGCGGGTGCTGCGGCTGCGCGGCGCGCTGCTCACCACGCGTCTCGCTCCCGCCCTGTTGCTGCTGGCGTCGGCGATCTGGTTGGCGTATCTGTTCTGGCTGATCTGGAGCATTCCGTTGGTCGGGCATGCCGACTACGCCGACAACGCAGTCGTCGCGCGTAATCTGCTGCGCGGTCGTGGCTGGGTGGTCGACTATGTCACCCAGTATTACCGGCTCGAGCCGGACGGCACCGTTACCCGGCTGCAGGAAACCTGGCCGCTGCTGCAGCCGCTGCTGATGCTGCCGGCAATGTGGCTGCTGGGCCCGACGCCATTCGCAGCCCGGCTGGTCAACCTCCCACTGCTGGCGGCTCTGGTGGCGATGGTCTATGCCGCAGGCGCACGGTATTGGGACCGTCGCGCCGGCCTGCTGGCAGCGCTACTGGTAATGCTCAACGTGCTGTTCTTCCGGCTGGCGATCTATGCCATCCAGCGATCTTGCCCTGGTTGTGTGGTCGTTCGCTGCCTTCTGGCTGGCGTTTGAGGGGATCGATGGTTGGAAGGTCGGAAGGTCGGAAGGTTGGAAGGTTGGAAGGCTGGTTCGGGATCTTTCAACTTTCCAACCTTTCAACCTTTCAACTACAACCCTTTTGCTTGCCTCGGGCTTCTTTATCGGCCTGATGATCCTGCAAAAGCCGAGCTCGGCGATCATGGCCGCCGGGTTGGGGCTGTGGGTGCTGTGGCAGCTGGAGCGCAAGCGCCGCGCGGCCGGCGTGCCGCTGCGCCAGGCAGTGCGCTGGCTGCTGCCGATCGTCGCCTGGAGCGGCGTGGCGCTGCTGGTGGTGTCGCCTTACCTGTTCCGCAACATGTGGTCTTCGGACGCCCCTTCTTTTCTACCGAGGCCTGGGATGCGTGGATCATCTACTTCCGCGGCACGCGCCAGGTGGCGTGGGAAGACATCTACAGGGTCTATGTACCGGAGCTCGGTGGCCCAGGCATACCCGACCGCTCGTGGATCCTGCGTTGGGGCTGGGACCTTACGCTGGGCAAAATAGCGCAGCAGGCATGGGACGCCTGGGCGTTCTTTGCGCCGGTTAAAGGGCACGCTGCTGAGCTCTGGCATCGACGGCGTGGTGCCGACCTGGCTGATGCTCGCGGGCGTGTGCCAGCCGGCAGGCGGCAGCGGCGGCTGCTTGGGATGTTGCTTGCGGCGCTGGTGCCCTACACCATCTTTTTGATCGTGTACTGGCACACCCACGACGAGCCGCGCTATTTCGTGACGTTTGTGCCGTGGATGGCACTGCTGGCCGCCGCGGGCTCGTGTCGCATCTTCGATCGCCTGGCAACGCTGGCGAACGGCCGCTGGGCCGCCCTGGCAGGTCTGGCGCTGCTGATCGCACTCGGCGCAGGTATCACTCCGGCCTGGCGTGAAATCGACGCATATCTCAGCCGCGGCAATCCCAGATACTACGGCCGGCTGTGGGATCGCAACCTCGATGCCTGGGACTGGCTGCGCCAGAACACTCCCTCCGGAACGGTGATCATGACGCGTGTGCCGTGGCAGCTCAATTACTACGCCGACCGTCCCGCGCTGATGATGCCGAATGCCGACCTGGAAACGATTCTGTGCTATCGCACAATACTATGATGCGCAGTATATTGTCAGCAACTCGGTCAGCACGTCGGCAGCCGAGCGCGGTGTGCTCCAGCCGCTGACCATGGGCCAGGAGTTGCCCGGGTTTCGGCTGGTAAAGGAAATTGCCGATCCATACCCCGACGGCGCATCGGTGTATGTGTATCGCATCGAAAATAATGAACGATGAACGATGAATGCCGCCGGCAGGCCAGATCTCCATGAAGATCGCCATGCTGACCACATCCTATCCTAAATGGCCAGGCGAAATGACCGCGCCCTTTGTCGAGGAGATCGCGGCCGGCGTCGCCGCGCGCGGCCACGAGGTGCATGTGCTGATGCCGCAGCGCAGCGATCTGCGGCGCGATCCGTTCGAACGGGGAGTGCATCTGCATACCTATCGCTACGCGCCCACGCGTGAGCTCGAGGTATGGGGCTACTCGGCCGCGCTGCACGGCGATATCGGCCTGCGCCCTGCCACCGTCGCTGCCGCTCCGCTCGCCCTCGGCAGCGGCCTGCGCTCCCTGATCAAGTTGACGGAGTGTGAGTGGCTTCGATATGATCCATGGCCACTGGGTGCTACCCAACGGTGCCGTCGCGGCGCTCGCGGCGCTGCGCCGTCGCCTGCCGCTGGTGCTGTCGCTGCACGGCTCGGATGTATTCGTCGCCGAGCAAAGCGCGCCGGCGGCCTGGGCGGCGCGCTGGGCGGCCCGGCAGGCTGGCGCGATCACCGCCTGCTCCGCTGATCTGGCTGAGCGCCTGGTCCGCCTCGGAGGCCCTGCTGAGCGTAGCGAAGTGATCCCGTACGGTATCGACGCCGGTATGTTCCGGCCGGATCGGGAAGCCGGCGAGGAGCTGCGGCGCGAGCTTGGCATCGCGCCGGGCCGCCCGGTGCTGATGTGGGTCAGCCGCATGGTCTACAAAAAAGGCTTGACCGTTCTGCTGAACGCAATGCCGGCGGTGCTGCGGCGCCATCCCGAGCTGTGTCTGGTGCTCGGCGGCTACGGCGACCTGCGCGAAGAGCTGCAGCGGCAGGCTGCCATGCTCGGCATCGCCGCCCATGTGCTGTTTCCCGGGCCGGTTTCCCGCGAGCACATCAACGCATTCTGGAATGCCGGTGATGTGGTGGTGGTACCCGCGATCCACGACCACCGCGGCAATGTCGACGGCCTGCCCAACATCGTGCTCGAAGCGATGAGCGCCGGACGGCCGATCGTCGCCAGCCATATCGCCGGCATACCCGCCGTTATAGATAACGATATCCATGGCTTGCTGGTGCCCGAGGGCGACGCAGCTGCGCTCGCCGCGTCTATCGTCCGGCTGCTTGACGACGCGCCGTTCGCCGCGGAGCTCGGCCGCAACGCCCGCCGGCGCGTCGAGCGCCAGCTGTTGTGGAAGCATATCGCGGCGCGCTTCGAGGCGGCCTACGAGCGGGCGGCGGGTGACTGCGGGTGACAGGGTGACGGGGTGATCGGCGGCGGATGTTTGTAAGGCCGAAGGGCCTAGGCGGCCCTGCCTGACCGGCCATAGCATGCGCCGCCTGTGCTGCCCACGTGGGTGGAATGTGCCGTGCGGCGCATGCTTCGGCCCTACGTTGCGTCCTTTGCGTCTTTGCGCCTGTGCGTTAGAAAAATGAAATGCTATGAATCAGACCGACCTTCATACAAAAATCGAAAACCGTAGCGCTACCGTCGGCGTGATCGGCCTGGGCTACGTCGGCGTGCCGCTGGCCGCGCGCGCAGCGCGGGCAGGGTTTCCAGTACTTGGCATCGACGTCAGCGCAGAGCGCGTGGCCCAGCTCAACCGCGGCGAGAGCTATGTCGCCGATGTTTCGTCGGCCGATCTGCAGGCCTTGATCGCCGAGCGTCGCTTCGAAGCCAGCACCGACGAAGCCCGGCTTGCCGGCTGCGATGTGGTGGTGATCTGCGTGCCTACCCCACTCGATGCCCACGGCCAGCCTGACCTGCAGCATATCGAGCACGCCGGCGACGCGGTCGCCGCGACGTTGCATCACGGGCAGCTGATCGTCCTCGAAAGCACCACCTGGCCCGGCACCACCGATGAGGTATTGCTGCCGCGCTTTGTGGATCGCGGCTTCGTTGCCGGCGCGGATATCTTTGTGGCGTTTTCGCCCGAGCGCATCGACCCCGGCCAGACAAACAGCGCCGGCTGGACGGTCCAGAATACGCCCAAAATAGTCGGCGGTGTGACGCCGGAGTGTACCGAGCTCGCAGCGGCGTTCTATGGCTCGATTGTCGACACAGTCGTGCGCGTGTCGTCGGCGCAAAACCGCCGAGCTGACCAAGCTGGTCGAGAATATCTTCCGCAACGTCAACATCGCGCTGGTCAACGAGCTGGCGCTGTTGTGCGACCGCATGCAGCTCAATATCTGGGAGGTGCTGGATGCCGCGGCGACCAAGCCGTTCGCGTTCATGAAGCATGCGCCCGGGCCGGGGCTGGGCGGCCACTGCATCCCGCTCGATCCGTTCTATCTGAGCTGGAAGGCGCGCGAGTATGGATTTCCATACGCGTTTTATCGAGTTGGCCGGGCATGTCAATAACGAGATGCCATACCATGTGCTGACGTTGATCGCGCGGGCGCTGAACGCGCAGCACAAAAGCCTCAACGGCTCCAGGGTGGTACTGCTCGGCGTGGCCTACAAACCGGATATCGACGATTACCGCGAGTCGCCGATTTTCAAGATCATGGAGCTGCTGCTGGCTGAACGATGCGACAGGTGCTGGCGGTCGATCCGCATATCGACGAGTTCGTCGACCACCACGGCACGGCGTACCGGACAACACCGCTGAGCGACGAGCTGCTGCGCAGCGTCGATTGCGTCGGCGATCATAACCAATCATCGGCGTGTTCGATTACCCGAACATCGTGCGCGAGGCGGCGATGGTGGTGGATACACGCAATGCCACGCGCCATCTTACCGAAGGCCGCGACAAGATCGTGTTGTTGTGAGCGTCCTGACACAGAACCAAGAACCAAGAGCCCAGAACCGCGAGCCGCTCGAAGCAGCGGGCGCCAGGAATGTCTCCCCGGCACGAACAGCTGTTGCGTGGTTGATCGGCGCGCTGTTGTTCGGTGTCGCGCTCTGGATGCGCCTGCGTATGCTCGACTACCAGCCGCTATGGCTGGACGAAGGCAGAACCTGGGCGATCGTAACGCAGTCGCGCATGGGCACGCTGCTGCTGGGCCTGCTGCGGCCGACAGAAGCATATCCGTTGTACCACGTGCTGCTCAAGCCGGTACTGCGCGTGCTCGGCGACGGCGAATATGCGCTGCGGTTGCCGTCGGCGGTTGCCGGAGCGCTGGCAGTACCCGCGTTGCTGGCGCTCGGCCGCGAGCTACGCGGCTGGCTGCTCGGCCTGAGCTCGTCGCTGCTGCTGCTGCGTCGCGCCATGGGCGATCGGGCAGGCGCAGGATGCCAAGGCCTATAGCCTGGTGCTGCTGACGGTGATCATGCTGGCGCTGGCGCTTGCCCGCGCGCTCCGCCTCGGTACGCGCCGCGCCTGGCTCATGTTCGCCGTCGTGGCGCTGATCGCCCCGTTCGTCCATCGCCTGCTGGTGTTTTCGCTGCTGGGCTGCGCGGTGGCTTGGAGTGTCGCCAACATTTCGTGGGAGCGTGGGGAACGCCCCCGCATCCCCCGTGTGCCGCATCGGCGTCTTGATCGCCAGCATCCTCGCCGGTCTCGCTCTGGTGGCCGGCATCGGTATTGTTCAAGAGGTACAGCGCGCCGGAGGGCAGTTTGCGAGCGTGGGTCCGCTGCGCGGCGCGTGGCTGACGTTCGGCCAATGGGCGGTAGGCCAATGGCCCGGGGTGCTGCGCCGTTTGTATCTGCTACCGTTCGGGCTGCTGGCTCTGCTGGGGGCCGCCGGGCTGGTGTGGAACCTGTGGAACGGCCGGCACCTGCGCGGCGCGATCGTGCTGCTGGCCCTGGGCGGCTTTCCGGCGCTGCTGTTCGCCGTGTTGCTTGCCTGGCGCGATTTTTACGAGCCGCGCTACCTGACGATCGTGTATCCGTTCTGGTTGCTGCTGTTGGGCTGGGCGATACCGGAACCTAACGCAAAGACGCAAACAACGCAAAGACGCGAAGAATTAATGGATCGCGGCACGAGGCCCGACGATCACCCCGTCACCTTGTCACCCCGTCACCCCGTCACCCCGTCATTGTTGGTTCTCAGTTCTCGGTTCTTTGCTCTTTGTTCCTTGTTCCTTGTTCTCTGTTCCCTTTACGCCTCCACCCGTGCTCTATTCATCCCCGAGCGCGGCATTTTCAGCGGCGCGATTGTGAAAGAAGACTTTCGCGGAGCGGTGCGCGAGCTGGCCGAGCATGTGCACCCCGGCGACCTGGTGATCGTGCATCCTGATGCGTCCTGCCGCTGTACCAGTACTATGCGCCGCGCGTGGCGAGCTGGCCGCTGCCTGCGCCGATTGTCTATGATCGTCTCGGGCGCGGCGGCCTTGATAGCGATACGGAGCTGCGGGAGCTTGACGTCAAAATCCGTGCTGATCTGGGCAGCGCTCCGCGGGCCTGGCTGCTGATCGCGCCCGAGCACGCCACAGTTGTCGATCGGCCCGCCGAGGGTGATACGTTGGGCCTGGTCGGCCTGGCGTTCAGTACGGCGACAGCAACGGCCGCCTGATGTGCGGTACGGGCAACGCCGAGCGTGCCTATGCAGGCTCGGTGGGCCTGAGCCTGTATTGCAATAATATGCCGAGCGTCGACGGCAACATACCGGAGCCGGCGGTGCGCACATCCGCTGTTTTCGGCGACGAGCTCAGGCTACGCGGCTATACCGTCGAGCCGTTTGAGGGCGGATTGCGTGCCGGGGAGCCGCTGCCGCTGACCCTGTTCTGGGAGCCGCTGCGCTCCCTCGCCGGCAGCGACTATGTCGTGTTCGTCCATCTGACACGCCCGGACGACCCAACGCCGTTGGTGCAGATCGACGGGCAGCCGATCGAGGGCGGTCTGCCGACCGGCCTGTGGACAGAGCCGCTGGCGCAGATCCACGACGAGCGCACGCTCCTGCTGCGCGAAATGAGGCAGGCAGCCGCTCGAGCCGGGCCGCTATGCGCTGCGCCTGGGTGTGGTACCGGCGCGAGGATGGGTCGCGCCTGGCCGCAAGCGATACCGATGCGCCGATGCTTGACGATGCGATCGTGCTTGGCGAGGTCGAGGTGCTTCCGGCGGTGGGGGCCCCCGGTCGATGATCGTGTCCCGTTTGACGCGCACGGCGCCGGTCGATCTGCACGTAGCGGCGATCCTGCTGGCCGCGCTCGTGCTGCGGCTGGCGGTCTGGTGGATGCTGCCGTACCGCGACTGCGATCAGCGACGAAGCCGAGTACTGGAACGCCGCGGCCTGGCTGGCGAGCGGCAAGGGATTTGCGTTTTTCGACGGCTGGATCTGGACGCGACCGCCGCTGTATTTGTTGTTTCTGGCCGCGCATATCAAGCTGTTCGGCCTGACCGGTATGTGGGCGGCGCGGCTGACGCAGGCGTTGCTCGGCGTGCTGCTGGTGTGGCAGGTGATGCGCCTGGCCCGGCGGCTCGCGCCGTCCGGCGGTGAGCGGCGCGTTTCACTGATCGCCGGCTGGGCGATGGCGCTGTCGTATTCGTTCGCCTCGTTCGCATTCTTTTTGCTGGGCGAGACGTTCTTTCTGGTGTTGTTTGTCGCAGCGCTGCTGGCATTGCTGCGCTGGCGGGACGGCGAGGGCCTGCGCTGGCTGGTCGTCGCCGGCGTGTTGTTCGGCCTGAGCGCGCTGACCAAGGCGCTCGTGCTGACGTTTATGCCGATCGTCGCCATCTGGGTTGGAGTTTCAGAGTCTCAAGTTTCAAGTTTCAAGTTCCCCTGTGCGCCTGCGTACCCCGTCACCCCGTCACCCCGTCACCTCGCCGCCCCCTTGTCGCGCTGCTCGTGCTCTACGTTTTCCGTCTGCGCAGTCGTGCTGCCCTGGACGGCATACGCGACGCTGCGCTGGGGTGGCGGGCAACGGCATCATTCTTGTCGATACCACCGGCGGCTATAACTTTGCGCTCGGCGCTCAAAGCGGCATGCCCGGCGGGCGGCAAGAGAACCGGCTGCACGACGATCTGTGCGGCGGCGTACAATGCGACGCCGAACACGCGGCGCGACAGGCGGCGGCGTACGCGCTGGGCTGGCAATGGATCCGCGAAAATCCGGCCGGCTTTGTGGCCAAAACGGGCCGTGAGCTGCTGGATATGGTGCAGCTGCAGTACGGCGGCGCGGAGCGGCTTCGGGCCGGCTATACCCAGGGCGATGTGCCGGCGCCGCACTTGCTGGGCCTGCTGCTCGACGATACGCTGTATGCGTTCGCGGCGCCGCTGGCGGTCGTCGGGTTGCTGCGGCGCCAGTGCCGCCCGGGCAAAGGCCTGATCGCCGGCTGGCTGGCATACAACATCGCCGTCGGCGCCCTGATCTTTGCTATCAACCGCTTTCGCCAGCCCCTGCTTCCGTTTGTGTTTATCTACGCCGCCTGCGCGCTGGTGCAGTGGCGCTCGGCCTGGAGCGGTGCCTGGCGCCGGCGGCTGGCGTACAGCGTCGCCGTGCTGCTCGGCCTTTTGATCTTGCCGTCATATCTGTACTGGCCGCCGGTTCTCGGTCGAGATAATCGCAGCATGGTCTACGAAACCCTGCTCGGCTTCCAGGGGCTGCGCGAGGCCGCCGAGTGTCGCCGGATCGAGAATATGCTCGGTGCAGGCGATGTCGCGGGAGCGCGAGCACTGCACGACGCGGCCGACGCGCGCGAAGACCTTGAAGGACGTGACTGCCTGGCGCTGGTCAACGCCCGGATTCTGGAGGCCGAGGGCAAGCTCGACGGCCCTGACGGCGCGCTTGCATTTCTGGCCCGCTCGATCCCGAAAATGATCAGCAGCAATCATCGCGCGTGCTGCTGACCGAAGGCGATTTGCTGCGCCGCCTCGGCCACCCCGAGGATGCGATCGGCCGGTTAGTGGCGCGCGAGGTCGATGCAGCCAACGATCTGCCGTGGGCCTGGAACGAGCTACCCGTGCCGCCTCCGGCCACGCGCATCGATCTTGGCGGCGGGCTCGACACCGGCTATATCGACGGCTTTTATACGCGGGGCTATGTCGACGACACGCGCAAGCTGGAGACAGGCTATCGTTGGAGCGGGCCGCACTCCGTGCTGCGCTTTCCCGGCGCAGGCACCGGAGCGCCCCAGACGCTGACCCTGCGCGTCAATCCGTGTCTGGGCTGCTGGCCGCGGCGCGCCGTGCTCACGCCAACGATCGGCACAACGGTGCTGCCGGCGGTCGAGCTGCGCGACGGCTGGCAGGAGATCGCGATCGCGCTCCCGCCCACACCGGCGGGCGACGATGTGGTTGTGCGGCTCGACAACCCTGTATTCGCACCCGGCCCGGATACGCTTGCCGTTAACATGCGCTCCCAGGTGCGCCAGCCGCTGCGGCTGCTGGGCACGCAGGTGGATTGGGCGGAGCTCGAATGACCCGCCGCAACATCATTATCCTCGCCGCCCTCACCTTGTTCGGCCTGCTGTTGCGGCTGCTGGTGTGGCGCTGGCGTGAGTTTTATGCGCTTGGCGGCGACGAGGCCGAGTATTTTGAGCAGGCGCTCAGCTTGCTGCGCGGAGACGGCTACCGCGAGCTGCAGCTGATGCGACCGCCGCTGTACACCGTGTTTCTGGCGGTTGTGTTCCAGTTGTTTAACTCGCAAGTTCAGCGCGTACGGCTGGTACAGGCGCTGATCAGCACGGCGACCATCCCCCTGTTCTATCTGTGGGCACGCGAGCTGTTCTGGGGCTATCGCAGCCGCGACGCGATCGCCCTGGCCAGTGCCGCTCTTGCGGCGTGCAGCTATACCTTTGCTGCTAACGCCACCGAGCTGTTGACCGAAACGCTGTTTGTCGGCGGCCTCGTGTTGGCGCTATGGTCGATTTTGCTGGCTGCGCGCCTGCGTCTTGCTCGTATCGCCGCATGTGCCGGCGTGATCGCCGGCTTGCTCTGCCTGCTGCGCTCGGTGGCGCTACCGCTAATACCGCTCGCGGCGCTGTATCTTTTAGGTTCGAGTTTCGAGTTTCGAGTTTCGAGTCCCGCTATCCCGGGGTTGAATACGAGAAATACCTGGGGGACACCCCCAGACCCCCGGCCTGCCGGCGGCTTTCCTACGTCATCCCGTCATGCTGTTCTCTGTTCTCTGTTCTTTGTTCTCTGTTCTCTGCTGATCATCGCTCCGTGGACGCTGCGCAACTACCTGCGCTACGATGCCCTGATCGTCGTCGACACCACCGGCGCGGAAAATCTGTGGCTGGACAACGACCCGGCCGGACGTGAGGCAGTCAAGCGGCAGCTGTACGAGCTGGGCGACGATCGCAATCTGCGACAGCGCCTGGCGCTCGAGCGTGGCCGTGAAGCGATCGTTTCCGACCTGCCGCGCTTTTTTTCCAAAGCATGGTCCGAGGCCGTGAACATCGTCGCGCTTGAATATTTTGATGATCTACGCGAGCGGCGCGCGATCTGGGTGCGCCCGGTGGATGTGTGGCTGCGACTGGTGCTCGGCGATGCGGTCTGGCTGCTGGCGCTGTTCGCCGGCAGCGCGGGTCTGTGGCTGGCGCGTCCTGCCCGCGCCGGCCGCGCAGATCCGCGCTGGCTGCTGGTACCGTGGGCGCTGTATGTGGTTGTTACCGGTCTGGTGTTTCATGTCGAGCTGCGCTACCGGTTGCCGCTGTACCCGGTGCTGCTGCCGTTTGCTGCGTATGTAGTTGAGCAAGCAGCGAGCGGTCACCCCGTCACCTTGTCACCATCGAGACCACACCTGATCCGGGCATTCGGCGCGCTCTTGACGGTGGCGGCTATCCTCGGGCTGCTCTTCGCGCAGCGCAATTATGCCGCGGAAAGCGTGATGCTGGCGCGAAAGCACTGGAATTTGCGCCAGGCTCACCAGGCCGTATTACGCGACCAGGCTTCAGCTGCACATCTGAGCGCCGAGCGTGCATTAGCGCTCGACCCCGAGTCGGCCCTGGCGCGGGTCTATCTCGGGTTGTCTTCCACGGGCGACGAAGCCGCCGGCTGGTGGCGCGAGGCGATCGACGTGCTGCCGGCGCATCCGTACGCCCATCTGTTGCTTGGCGACGCGCTGCGTGCAGCGGGCGAGGACGCGGCCGCGCGAGCCGAGCTGGCGTATGAAACCGCCTCACTTGAAGATCTGCAGCGCTGGTCGCGTACCATGTTCAAACACGGGACCTCCGCCGAATTGGACATCGGCGGCGGGCTCGATCTCGGCGCTATCGGCGGCTTTCATGCTGCGCAGAACGGCACACGCTGGACCAAACGGCTGTCCGAAATCCATGTTTCTCCGGCCGGTAGCTCAACTTTGCTGCGACTACGCAGCCCGCGGCCGGCGAATGCGCCGCCCGCGCACGTCGATGTGCTGGTCGACGGCGAGCTGATCAAGCGCGCTGAGATCGGCTCGCAGTGGCAGGAGCTCGACGTGCCGTCCACGCGTTCGTCACAGGCGCCCGTGGTTGTGACGCTGCGCAGCGATACGTTTCGCCCGCGCGATTACAACCGTGCAGATCCGGACAACCGCGAGCTCGGCATCGAGGTCGATTGGGCTAAATGAGTTTGTGGCCGACAACCCGCCGTCGCCGTCTGGTGCTTGCCGCGATTCTAATCGTGGGTGCCTTGCTGCGCCTGTGGCTGTGGTGGCGTGTTCCGGATCATCAACCGGCCAACGATGAAGTCGAGTATCTGCAGGTGGCGCGCGACCTGCTCGCGGGACGCGGCTGGACGTTTTACGAGCGCTACCATTGGCTGCGCGCGCCGCTGTACCCGCTGTGGCTGGCGGCGTCGCTGTGGCTGGCGCGCGGCAACCTGGTGTGGGCCGCACTGCCCAACATCGCGCTTGGCGTGCTGGTGATCTGGCTGCTGAACCTGCTTGGCCGCGAGGTCGGCCTGGGCCCGCTGCCCGCTGCCGCGCAGACCGGCGCCACAGGGTCTACGGCCCTGGCTGACCGGGCGGAGCGCTGCGGCATTGTTACGGCGGCGCTGGCGTCGGCTCTACTAACCCTGGCGA
The DNA here is from genome assembly GCA_963827625.1 of uncultured bacterium. GTDB lineage: Bacteria > Chloroflexota > Chloroflexia > Chloroflexales > Kallotenuaceae > CAWHBS01. The sequence continues at coordinate 1,141,150 of CAWHBS010000001.1, forward strand.
CGTTTTCCGCGCTGTGGATGGCGGAAATGTTGTTTTCGGTGCTGTTCGTGGGCGCATTGGTGGCGTTGCTGCGCTGGGGACGCCGCCCACGCTACCGTACTGCCGCGCTGGCCGGTGTGCTGCTCGGCCTGGCGATCCTCACCCGTTCTTTGCCGCTGACGTGGTTGCCGCTTGCGGCGCTGTGGATGATGGTAGGGGCGCGCCAAGGGCGCGCCCCTACGCCCACACAGTTGAGTGAGGAATTACTCTGGGGGACACCCTCAGACCCCCGGCCTGCCGGCAGCGTTCCTGTGTCGCCTGTGTTGTCTGTGTCACCCCGTCACCCCGTCACCCCGTCACCCCGCCATGCCGTTCTCGGAGCACTGCTGTTTGCGCTGTGTTCTCTCCTCGTCATCGCTCCCTGGTCGGTGCGCAATTACCTGGCCTATGGCGCCTTGATCCCGGTCGAGACAGGCCTTAGTTACAACCTGTGGGCGTTCAACGAGCCGCGCGAGGACGGAGATACGATCTTTCGGGAGCTCGAAGCGATCCCCAATCCGGCGGCACGCGCTGAGTATGCGACGGCCAGGGGTCTGCAGCGGCTGCGCGAAGACCCGTCGATAATGCCGCGCAAGCTGTGGCCGAACTGGAACTATCTATGGCGCGTCAAGCCGATCGAAGACCGCTTTTTGCAACGTACCTACTACGAAGATATTCCCCTCGGCATGTTCGTGCTCGGCCTCGTGCTGGATGACGCCCTGCTCTATGCCGTGCTGCTGGCGGCCCTGGGCGGCCTGTTGTGGTCGCCTTTCGATCGGGCCAAACTGCTGCTTGTCGGCTGGCTATTGTATGTGGTTGCCGTGGTGCTGCTGACACACGGCGAAGCGCGCTACCGACATTTTGTGCTGCCTGTGCTGCTGCCGTACGCGGCATGGTTGCTGGTCAACCTGGGTACGCTCCGTCGCGCGGGCACGCTTGGCCCGGGCTGGCGCTGGGCTGCCGTGGTGGCGGGCGTCGTGCTGCTGTGGTCGCCGCTGATGCAGCAATATCCCTGGTCGTGGGCCGGCCGCAATCTAGGACGCGGTTGGGCGATGCAGCGCGCGGAAGCCGCCGCGGGAGCGGGGAACACCGCCGGCGCGCTGAGCTGGTACGAGCGCGCCGCCGAGCACGACCCCGAGTTCGGCAGATGTGTGGCTTGCCCGTGGTATGTTGCACCGGCGACTGGGACAGGAAGCGGAGGCGCTCGCGGCATTCGACACCGCCTTTGGCCTGAAACGCCTGTACGTTCCGCCCAACATCGTCCGCGCGGACGCGCTGCGGAGGCTGGGGAAACTTCAGGACGCGCGTGCGGCGTTTGCAGGCTTTTATACCGATGAGCGCGAAATGCTGCGCTGGGCCTGGCGTTATCTCGACAGCGTACCGCCTCGGGTGATCGAAGTCGGCGATGGGCTGGACTTCGGCTTTGTAGGGGGCATGCACCCGGCTGAGCAGGTGGGCCTGCGACGCGCGCGCTGGACCGAGCCGCGCGCGCAGCTTCGGCTGAGCGGCAGCCGGAGCGGCATCGTATGGCTGACGCTGTCGGCTCCACGCCCCGGCGGCGAGCAGGTGCCGGTATTGGTATGCGTCCGGGGTGCCACGTGCCAGCAGATCTCCGCCGATGCGTCGTGGCGCAGCTATGCGCTCTCCGCGCCACCCGGCAGCCCGCTCGATGTGTCGATCACGGCTCCGCCGTTCAGCCCGCGCAGCGCCGACCCGACCTCGACCGACGAGCGTGTGCTGGGTGTGTTGCTGGACAGCGCCGGGACACAATGGAGAGGATGAACGATGAATGCCGATCTATTCATCGTTCATCGTTCATCGCTCATCGTGCCTGCCAACCGCTTTGCTCGGCGCCGCTCGGCGCGGAAGTGGCCGGCTCGGCACGGATGATCACACGCTGCTTGAATTTATCCGGGCCGCTGAGTGGCCAGCAAGCGACCATCGTCACCACTTCGTTCTCGGTCGGCTCGATCCAGCGCGCATTTTCGAGCCGTTTTTCAAGCGGCTGGCCGACTTCGTCCACCACAATATGCTCGCTGACGCGATAATCGAACAGCTCGCCGTTTGAGTACAATTCGATCAGGTCGCCGGGCTTGAGAAAATAGATATCGTTAAACGGGTACGCCCGGCCGCCGCTATGCCCCGCCAGCACAATATTGCCGCCGGCGCCGGGATTGCTGGTGCCGCTGTGGTGCCCGACTCGATATTTGTCGACATCCCAGATCGCCAGCTCCTGGCCCTCTGCCTGTTCCACGGTCCAGCCTACCTCGATCACTTTTTTGTCGATCGCGATCTGCGGAATGACGATGCGGGAAATGGTGGACGGGCCTTCATCTGCGAGCGTGCGCGGCAATAGATTGGTCAGCTCGCCTTCCGAGCCACGGTTGAGGGATGGGATTTGTAACCGGGATCCCGCCGCTATCGGCGCGGCGGAAACCGCGGGTTGAGCCGCGGCCGCCGCTCCCGCCCGGCCCGTAGACCCTTCTGCTGAGGTCGCCACTACTTCCGCCGGCGCCGGCTCCTCAAAGAGCTGTTCGCGCTCGACGGCTGCCGGTACGGTTTCGTCGGTTGTGCCGCTCGCGGCGTACACATTGTATTGCTCGTCGGCCATAAGCCCGCCGACCAAAAACAGCAGATACAACCCGAGCAGCATCAGGAAGTTGCCGAGCGTCCAGCTAAGTTTGCGATGAACAGTCATTCCCGCGCGCGCGTCCTCACGCTGACGTTCGTACTGTTCTAGTCTACGAATCACCTGGCTTGGCAAGATCTATTTCCCTATCGTCCTTGCGGACGCGCTGCACACCAATGTTTCCATGCTATCAGCTCCCCAACACCTCGAGCACGGTGTCGATCTCATCAGACGTATTGTACAGATGTGGCGACAGCCGCACACCACCTTCGCGAACGGCGCCGACGACGCGCGCCGCGCGCAGGGCAGCAAACAGCTCCCTGGGCGAGCGCTGCGGATGATCGAACGTCACGATCCCCGCGGGTACCACGTCCCTGCCTGGCCGCCCGAAGCGCTCGCCCGGCTCGAGCGGTGTGAGCACGCGATAGCCCATTCGCTCCAGCCCGTGCGCCAGACGGCCGGTCAAGCCCAGCACATGCTCCTGAACCGCGTCGATGCCTGCGTCCAGTAACAGACCCAGGCTGTGCTCCAGACCGGCGATGCCGAGCAGTGAGCGCGTGCCTTCCTCATATCTAAACGCCAATTCGGCGATCGGAAATTCGTAGTCGAACGCCGAATAATCGCGCCATTCGACGCCTAACCACCCGATGTTGGCCGGCCGAAGCAGTTCGCGAACACGGCGATTGACATGTAATATGCCGACGCCCTGTGGCGCCAGCAGCCATTTGTGGCCGCCAAACGCGCAAAAATCCACCGGCGTTGCCGTGAGGTCGATCGGCAGCGCGCCGACGCCCTGGATCGCGTCAAGGCACAAGAGCACTCCACGGCGGCGGCACATCTCGCTGATTTCCGCCAGATCAACACGCCAGCCGGTGCTGAATTGTACCCACGAGATCGCCAGCATACGCGCATGAGCAAGCGCGATGTCCAGCTCGCTCAAGGACACGCGACCGTTGCGCGGCTGCACAAACCGCACCTTGACGCCCTGTTGCTCAAGCGAAAGCCACGGATATACGTTGGCCGGAAACTCGCCCCGAACGACGACGATAGTATCGCCCGGCTGCCATGGCACGCTTTGAGCGACGATATTGAGACCCTGGCTGGTGTTCTTGGTAAACGCGATCTCGTCGGCCGGCACGTTGAGCAGGCCCGCTACCAGCGCCCGTGTGCGCTCGATCGAGCCGTACCACTTGGCCTCGGCCAGCACGCCGCGGTCGCGGAAATCATTAGCCAGCTCGGCGATGGCCTCGGCGCTGCGTCGGGGCAATGGGCCGAGCGCCGCGTGATTAAGGTACACATATCGCTCGGCGACGGGGAACTCGTCCCGCATCAGGGCCGCCGGCGCTACGTTGGCGCTACTCATATGCCTGATGATACCAATCTGCCGCGCGGGTGACAAGGTGCGCCACCTGCCTGCAGGCGGTTCTGGGGTGTCCCTTCGGCCCTCACCCCGTCCCTCTCCCGTCGCAAGCAACGGGAGAGGGGGTTAGGGGGTGAGGGCCGAGGACAGTAGTTCCATCTCTATCGTTTTCACAAACATGCGCCCGTCGCGCGAATCGAACGACGAGCGCAGCGGCGCGTAGCGCGGGCCGGAAAGAAATGCAAAGTCCCTGGCAGCCCCATCGTCCCGCCAGTGCTGCCGAAGCTCACGAAAGCCGAGCCGCTCGTACAAACGGCGCGCGCGCCTGTTGTGTGCGGCTACGTCCAGCCGCAGCGCCCGAAAATCGAGCACACCGAAATAGTGGCTCACAAACGCGCCAAGCGCCTCGCCGCCGTATCCGCGTCCGACATACGGCGAGCCAAGACCGATGCCCAGCCGTGACGAGCGCTCGGAACGATCGATCTCGCGGATACTGAGATAGCCGATCACATCGTCCTGGCACGTGATAGTCCACTCGCGGCGCTGTGCATGCGTTGTGCGCATCCAGTAGAACAGATCGAGCGAGCCGCGTTGTTGCAGCTCGCGTGGCCAGTTCCACGCGCTGTCGAGCGGATCGGAAAATGCGGGCCAGCGCGCCATCGCATCAAGGTCCGCCCGCTGCCAGGGACGAACAAGCAGCCGCTGGGTGGCGATACTCGGCGTGGGCGGCCAGGTTGGTGGAGCAAGCATAAAAATGCGGCCCACGCGTTCAAGGACGCGTGGGCCATAAGGAGCCGGGTGAGCGGCGCTAGCCGGCCGCCTCCAATAGCTCTTCGCTTACATATTCGGGGCCGCCCGGGCGTCGAGCCTCGGCCGGCAGCATCGGCGCAAGCAGGCGCTGCACCGCCATCACGTGGCTGCAGGTATGCCAGGAATGAAAAAAGTTACAGTCGCAGGCCCAGGTGTTGCCTTTGAGTGTGATCAGATGGTCGTCGCCACCGCGGAAGCGTGCTTCAAACGTCTCGATCGTGAAGCGCTCCGGCTCAGCCGCGTACCGCTTGGCTTTTTCGATCTTGCTGATCAGATCCGAGTGCATCGCTAACCTCCTCGTTACCCGATACGCCAGTCGGCGTGAAAACCCAACCCGATGTGCTAACGGACCTTAAAACACAAAGGGCGGCCACAGATCGCTCTGTGCCGCCCCATTCACCCATCTCGTATCACCGCTTCTCGTCGCATGGGTCGCAATCCCCCATCCCGTAGCAGGTTCCTCCAACCATTATGACATAGCCCCGATCGCTCGTCAAGCGAATTACTTGAGCAGCGCTTCGGCGTCCACGATCGCTTGCGCGATCTCGCGGACGTTGCGGTTACGCTCGCCGGCCCACTGCTCCATCAACTCCTCGGCGGCCGCCGAGCCGATGTTGCGCCGCTGCATCAGGATCCCTTTGGCGCGCTCGATCAGCTTACGCGCCTCCAGCGTTTCATGCAGCTCGCCTACACGATCGCGCAGCTGTTGCAGCTCGCGAAAGCGCGCTAAGGCGACGTCGATCGTCGGCGGCAGCTCCTCCGAGTTCACCGGCTTCACGATATATGCCAGCGCGCCCAACTCTTCGGCACGCCGGATGTGCTCGGCGTCGCTGTACGCCGTCAACATGATCACCGGCGTCGGATGCTGGCCGGCGATGCGCCGCGCCGCCTCGTCGCCGGGCATTTCCGGCATTTGCATATCCATGATCACAAGGTCGGGGTTGAGCTGCTCCGTCAGTCGCACCGCTTCACTGCCGGTACGCGCGACGCCCACAACGCTGTAGCCGAGATTAGCCAGCTGTTCTTCCAGCGTCAACGAGACCAGTTCGTTGTCTTCGGCGATCAAGATGCGCGTCTCGGTCATAGTCAATCCTCTTGGTGATCCGGCTGCTGCATAGCCCTATTATAGCAATGCCTGCATCGCCGCGGCTACGCTGCAACCGAACGGGCAGATTTCGTGTTGTTACTGTAACAACGCAATCAAGGAGTAAAACGATGTCCGAACAACGCCGGATCGGCAAAACTGAGCTGCTGGCCGAGATCGATCGTGATTGGGCAGCACTGCAGGACGCCCTGAGCCGCCTGACGCCTGAGCAGTTGACCGAGCTCCGCGATCCGCAAGGCTGGTCGGCCAAGGATCATCTGACTCACCTGGCCGCCTGGGAGCGTTCGGTCGTGTATTTTCTGGAAGGTAAGCCGCGCCACGAAGCGCTGGGGGTCGATCAGGCAACCTACGAACGCGAAACTGACACGATCAACGCCGTGGTTCAACAGCGCACGGCCGATCTTTCACTTGACGAAGCGCTGACCGATCTCAGCAACGTTCATGCGCGCATGCTAACGCTGCTGGAGCCGCTCGGCGACGACGATCTGTTCAAGCCCTACAGTGCGTTTTTGCCCGACGAGCCGGGCGAAGGCGATGGCCCGCCGGCCGTCGAGGTGATCTCCGGCAATTCGGCGGAGCATTTTCGTGAGCATCTGGAGTGGATCAGGGAGTTGGTCAAACAATAAGTCGAAGGTCCAAAGTCGAAGGTCGAAGGTCAATCGGTTTCGTGACCTTCGACCTTCGACTTTGGACCTTCGACCATTATGACGCGACCGTCACTTCGTCGTAGCCGGCTTCGTGGATCGCTTCGACGATGATGTCGTCGGTTACGCGCTCATCCGCGTCCACGGTTACGCGCTTGCTGCCGAGGTCGATGCGCACCTGGCGCACGCCGTCGACTGCCGATACTTCGCCGGTGATAGCGTTGACGCAATGCTGGCACGACATGCTAGGCACAGTGTATTGCCGGGTCATAAGAATATGCTCCTGTCTGAAATGTACCCTTGAATGTTACCGGCTCGCCGGTGGGCCGACAATGAGCAGGATGGCCTAGCTGGTTGACGATCCGCGAATGAACGCGAATACCGTATTCGCGTTCATTCGCGGATCATTCTACTTCGTAACGACAACAAAATCCGGCAGGCTGTCGATCGTTGCTACGACGCGCGCCTGGCCGCTCGTGCGCTCATAAATGCGCAGCTCGACGGCTTCGTCTTGCATGCCCATCGCCGCTACCAGCTTGCCGTCGGCAGTCCAGGCCGTGCGTATACCGGGCATCGATTGGACGCTTTGTGCCACGTCACGGCGCTGCCCGCTCGATACCTCGACCGTTTGCAGTTTATGGACATTCCAGTCGTAGATAGCGATCGATGCACCGTCGGGGGACCATGCGGCCGCTGGAAGCGGGCCAGGCGCTTGATCCAGCAGTCGCGGCTCCTCGCCCAGGGGCAGCAGCCCGACCCGCACGGTTTCACCGCCCGCGCCCGGCTGCGTTTCCCATGCCATCAACAGCGCGTCGCGCTGAGGCGCGGGAGCCAGCATCTGGCCGGCACGCAGCGCCTGTGGCTCGGCGTCCGCGTACGCTTCGACCGAATAGGTTGTCCAATCGGTAGGTGGCGTGCCGCCCGCGGCCTGCGAAAAGATCAGCAAGCCGTTGTCCAGCCAGGCCGGCATGGCCATGAAATACGCCCATGGAACGACCGGCGTCAATGCGCCGCTGTCCACGGCTACTGTCCATAACGACGTTTCCGGCACCGGCGCGGGGTCGGCGTTGCGCATTCGAAGCAGCGCGATGCGCGAGCCATCCGGCCCGAACGCAAAGGCGCCGATCTGGCTCGAGCCTTCGACCAGCACGCGCTCAGCGTTGCCGTCGGCGCCGATAATATGCAGCCCGGGCGTCCGGCAGCCGTCGACTGAGAACGCGATCCACTCGCGATCCGGCGACACGGCCAGACCGCTGATCGTGCAGCCCGGCGCGGTCGACGTCAGCAGCCGCCCCGGACGGCCGGGCCGGGCCGTGGGCACTGGCCGGCCGGGCAGCGCTGGAAGCACTTCCTCGTCGCCGTCGAGGGCGATAGCACGGAGCTCGCTGCGCTGTTGTGTCGCGTCGAAGCGGACATACACCAGCTGGCGGTCGGCGCCCACGGCCGGCATCTTGTCGGCGATGCCGCCGCCGGCCAGCCGTTGCCGAAATGTCGCTTCGTCGACCGGCTGCAAGGTTTCGGCGATCGCCACCGCGCTCTCGGCGCTGAGCAGAAACCCTCCGACGTTATACGCGGCTCCTTCCGGCCCTTCGGTCCAGGTAACGCCCCAGCCGGCTCCCGTGCTGAAGGCGTTGCCTTCGACGCCACGAACCAACACCGTCCGGCTGCCGGGGCGCGGCTCAGCCCACGCTCCCGAACCGCCACGGATCCACATGATGCCCTGTGGATCGTCAGGATCGATCAGCTGGAGCGTCCAGCCGCCGGCGTCGATCGACGATTGGGCGGCATCCACGCGCAGGCCGTCCGGCAATGGCTCAGGCCACAACAGGGGCACGGCCGTGCTCGCCGGCTCCTGCCGGCCAGACTGGGCCGAAGTTGACGGCTGTGTGCCGGCAGAAATCGTTGTCGACGGAGCGCCCGACGGCCGGTCGGAAGGCGCGGCGGCCTCGATCGCCGCCTCGGCGTTGGTGAGTGGAGCGATGCCCGGCTGGCCGCAGGCGCTCAAGAGCGCCAGCATGAATATGATCAGCGCCGCTATACTTATGCGCGGCAGTCGAGTTTGTACAAACATTGGTATGCCTCTTCTCGGACATACCATACCGGCATAGTGCTGCGGACACAATGGACCTTAGGTGGAGCGCACATGGCACCCATGATCATCATTGATCTTCGAATTCGTAAGCTTGACGTGCCGCTGGTCGAACCGTTCGCGATCGCCGGCGGCGCACAGCCGGTCGCCAGCAATGTCCTGGTGGAGCTTGAGCTGGCGGATGGAACGCTGGGCCTGGGTGAAGCCGCGCCGTTTGCGGCTGTTACCGGCGAAACACAGGCCGGTACGCTCGATGCGCTGAACGCGCTGCGGCCGCTTGTTGTCGGGCGTGACGGCCGTACATGGAGGCGTCTGGCGACGGAATGGAAGGCGGCGGCGCCTCTGGCGCCGGCCGCGCGCTGCGCGCTCGAAGCCGCGCTGCTGGATGCGCTCACCAGGCGGGCCGGCATGCCGCTGTGGGTGTTTTTCGGAGGCGCAGGTGATGTGCTCGAAACCGATATGACGATCACTGCCGGATCGGTGGACCATGCAGCGCGCGCGGCTCAGGCGATCCTTGCGCGCGGTATCCGGGCGATCAAAACCAAAATCGGCGACGAGCCGGCGATCGATCGCGAGCGTATCCGGGCGATCCACGCCGCCGCGCCCGAAGCTCGCCTGATCCTGGACGGCAACTGCGGCTATAGCGCCGCGGGAGCGCTCGCGCTGCTCGAACAGCTTCGTGAGGACCACATTCCCGTGGCGTTGTTCGAACAACCTGTCCCGCGCGGCGATATCGACGGTCTGGCGCGGGTAACGCGCGAAGGCGGCGTTCCCGTCGCGGCCGACGAGTCGGTAACCACCGCCGAGGACGCGCTGCGCATCGCCCGCGATCGCGCCGCCGGCGTGATCAATATCAAGCTGATGAAAGCGGGCATCGTGGAGGCCCTGGCAATCGCCGCGATCTCGCGGGCGGCCGGGATCGAGCTAATGATCGGTGGGATGGTCGAAACCAGCCTGGCGATGAACGTGAGCGCGCACTTCGCGGCCGGCCTGGGCGGCTTCAGCTTCGTTGATCTTGATACGCCGATGTTTATGGCCGAGCAGCCGTTCACCGGCGGCTGGAAACAGAGCGGCGGCTATTTGTCGCTGGCGGATGTCGCGGCGGGGCATGGGGTGACAAAAAACGATGGGTGATGAATATTCATCTATCCCTAACGAAAAAGGTAATGTCGTAGCTCCCCAACCAGCCGTCTCATTGGCCGATACACGATCCATACCGATGTATCGTAGCTATCTGGGACGCAGTCTACATGAGGATGCGATTGGCTGCAGTATTGCTCAAGTCGCCATGCCGTGTGAGACGAAAGTGCGAAAAGTAGCCCACCTACAAGAATAAGGGTCGCGAAGTGCTGCTTCCGACGACACAACAGCCAACGAACCAAGAGGACCATGGTGATGACGCCAAGTAAGGCAACTCCTAGATTTTCCCACCACAGACCTAACGGCATTGGCCTACTCAGTCACTTGTCTGTAGGGGCCGCGCACCTGCACCCGTAACCCAACAATTCCATTCTGGCTACACTGAACACGAAAAAAGAGCAGCGGTGCTGCTGCTCCCTTTCCGTTAAGGGCCTTTTAATGCCCTATACCGTTGGTGCCAAGGACCAGACTTGAACTGGTGACCCCACACTTTTCAGGCGTGTGCTCTACCAACTGAGCTACCTTGGCCAACCTGAATAGCACGTTGGTGGGCGATGACGGGACTCGAACCGCCGACATCTTCCGTGTAAAGGAGGCGCTCTACCAACTGAGCTAATCGCCCTGTGGTGCCGAGGAAGGGACTTGAACCCTTACGGGGTTGCCCCCACTACCCCCTCAAAGTAGCGCGTCTGCCAATTCCGCCACCTCGGCTGAGGAAAACCATTATACCGGCTGGCCGGGCCTTGTCAAGCGTTCGTGCTACAATGAGGCGCATGCGCATCTGGGCCATCGCCGACCTGCATCTTTCCTTCGCCGTTCCCAAGCCGATGGACGTTTTTGGAGAGCGCTGGAGCGACCACGCCGGCCGGATCGCGTCTGCGTGGCGCGAGCGTGTTGCCGATGGCGATATCGTGTTGCTGGCCGGCGATATTTCGTGGGCGCTCAAATACGGCGATGCGCTGGTGGATCTGCGATGGATCGGCGAGCTCCCGGGCCGCAAAGTGCTCACTAAAGGCAATCACGACTACTGGTGGGATGCGGCGCGCAAGCGGCGCTCCGAGCTTCCGCCGAGCCTGGATCTCGTCGAAGCCGGCGCCGTTGAGCATGAAGGATGGGTGCTGTGCGGCACGCGGGCCTGGATCACGCCCGAACACCCGGCCTTCGACCCCGCAACCGACGAGCGCATCTACCGGCGCGAGCTGGGCCGCCTGGAGCGTGCCCTGGCGGCTGCCGAAGCTCTGGCGCGGGGCGAGCGGCCGATCGGTGTATTGCTGCACTATCCTCCGTTTCTGCCCACCGGCGCGCCGACGCGTTTTGCCAGAGCTGATCAGTGCCGCCGGCGCCGCATTCTGTGTGTACGGCCATCTGCATCGCCGTGCCGATTGGAATGTCGCGGTGCAGGGCCGGCGCGATGGAGTACGTTATCATCTGACGGCGTGCGATTATCTTGGCTTTGTGCCGTCGTTGATCGTGGACGAGCACGGGGTGAGGGCCGGACAACCTGAGACCTGAAACCTGAAACTTGAAACTCAAATGAGGAGCTAAGATGGCTGTTCAGACACTACCGCAACGGGCCGAGGTTCCGGTCGAGCATACCTGGGATCTCAGCAAAATATACGCAAGCGATGAGCTGTGGGAGGCCGATTATCGTCGCCTCGAAGCGATGATACCGGGCTTCGCCGCGCTGGAAGGGACGCTCGGCGAAGACGGCGAGTCGATGCTGCACGTATTTCAGCTGCAGGACGAAGCCGGCAAGCTGCTCGAGCAGCTGTACTACTATGCCTCGATGCGCCGTGACGAAGACAGCGCCAATACCGAGAGCCAGGCACGGGCCGACCGCGCCGCGTCGATCATCGCTCGCCTGAATTCGGCGACCGCGTTTATCGATCCCGAGATACTGGAGTTGCCCGAGCAGCGCATCGACGAATTCATGCAGCAGGTCGAGCCGCTGCGCGTGTACCGTCATGTTCTCTCGGAGCTGCGGCGACAGCAAGCCCACGTGCGCTCGCCGGAGATCGAGGCGCTGCTCGCCTCGGCGCGCGAAGTCACTCGCTCGCCGGAAGCGATCTACGATATACTTTCGGATGCCGACCTCAAATTCCCAGATATCAAAGGCGAGGACGGCAACGATATCGAGCTGACCAACGGACGCTATTTCCGGTTCATGGAAAGCAACAATCGCGGCGTGCGGCGGGCCGCTTTCGACGCCATGTACGACACCTACGGCAAGCTGCGCAACACGACCGCGGCCGCCTACGCCGGTGCGATCGAAGCGCGATCTGGAGGTCGCGCGCGCGCAACTACAATTCGACCCTCGAAGCCGCCCTCGATCCTGACGCGATCCCGGTGGCGGTGTACGACAACCTGGTCGCGACGATCAACGCCAATCTCGGCCACTACCATCGCTATATTCGCCTGCGCAAGCGGATGTTGGGCCTTGACGAGCATCATATGTGGGATGCATACACGCCGCTGGTGGGTGACGTCAAGGTCGCGTACGAGTACGAGCGCGCCCGGCAGCTGATGGAAGAAAGCATGGCGCCGCTAGGCGACGAGTACGTTTCGATCATGAGGCGCGGCCTGCGCGAAGAGCGCTGGGTCGACGTGTTCGAGAACGAAAACAAGCGCGCCGGCGCGTACAGCAGTGGCGGCTACACCACGCAGCCGTATATCTTGATGAATTATCAGGACAACCTGGTCAGCGTATTTACGCTTGCGCACGAGCTCGGCCACTCGATGCACTCGTACTAGACACGCCATACGCAGCCCTACCCTACGGCCATTACACCATCTTCGTGGCCGAGGTCGCCTCGACGCTCAATGAGGCGCTGCTGTGCGACCATCTGCTCGATACCACCGACGACCGCCGGCTGCAGCATGTATCTGATCAACCATCGGATCGAAGACCTGCGCGCGCACGATGTTCCGCCAGACCATGTTCGCCGAGTTCGAGTGCGAGGCGCACCGGCGCATGGAGGCCGGCGAGGCGATGACTGCCGATTCGCTTCGGCGAGCTGCTACTACGAGCTGAACAAGCGCTACTTCGGTCCGGAGGTCGTCGTCGACGACCTGATCGCGCTGGAATGGTCGCGCATCCCGCACTTTTACAGTCAATTTTTACGTTTACAAGTATGCCACCGGCATCGCGGCCGCCACGGCGCTTGCCAAGCAGATCACCGAACGAGGGCCAGCCTGCCGTCGAGCGCTACCTGCGCTTCCTTGAGCGGCGGCAGCTCGCAAGTACTCGATCGAGCTGCTGCGCGACGCCGGCGTTGATATGGCCTCGCCCGAGCCGGTGCCAGCAGGCCTGCGATGTCTTCGGCGAGCTGGTGACACGGATGGAGGAATTAGTGTAGAGCTGAAGTGCGTTGCAGGTGGATTGCTTAGTAGCGAGGCGATGTTCGGCGGAGGTGGGTTAGGGTGACAAGGTGATCGTTTTCGATGTTGATGCTCCAGTTGTGTGTTTGCACTACACGATCTTGGAAGGAAACCGAACATAAAGGCTCGATTCACCTTGTCACCCCCTCACCTTGTCACCCGGTCACCCCGTCCCCTACGGTATAATTATCTGCACAAGCGCCAGTGATAGGACTCCCGCATGAGCACAGCCACTTCCGCGACTGCAACCGGACGCTTCGGCGCCTACGGCGGCAGATATGTTCCCGAAACGCTGATGCCGGCGATCGGCGAGCTGGAGCGTGCCTACGCTGAAGTGCGCGACGACGCGGAGTTTCAAGCCGAGCTGAGCCGGCTCCACCGCACATACACCGGCCGGCCGACGCCGATCACGTTCGCGCAGCGGCTGACTGAAGCAGTGCGGCGGCGCGCAAATCTATCTCAAGCGCGAGGATCTGGCGCATACCGGCGCGCACAAGATCAACAACGCGCTGGGCCAGGGCCTGCTGGCCAAGCGCATGGGCAAGCGCCGCATCATCGCCGAGACCGGCGCCGGCCAGCACGGCGTGGCCACGCTACGGTCTGCGCGCTGCTGGGCCTCGAATGTGTCGTGTACATGGGCACCGAAGACATGGCGCGCCAGCGGCCGAACGTGTTTCGTATGCGGCTGCTCGGCGCTGAAGTCCGCGGTGTCGACACCGGCTCGCGCACGCTCAAAGACGCGATCAACGAGGCCATGCGCGACTGGGTCGCCAACCCCGATTCGTACTACCTGCTCGGCTCGGCGCTGGGGCCGCATCCGTACCCGACGATGGTGCGCGATTTTCAAGCGGTGATCGGGCGCGAAGCACGCGTGCAGATGCTGGAGCTGACCGGACGCCTGCCGGACGTGGTGGTTGCCTGCGTCGGCGGCGGCTCGAACGCGATCGGCATCTTCCACCCGTTCTTCGAACGACGACGGTACGAGCTGCGTCGGCGTCGAGGCCGGCGGCTACGGCATCGAGTCCAACAAGCACGCGGCGCGGTTTGCCGGGCGGCTTGCCCGGCGTGCTGCAGGGCACGTACTCCTACGTGCTGCAGGACGAGGACGGCCAGATCGCGCTGACCCACTCGGTCTCGGCCGGCCTGGATTACGCCTCGATCGGGCCGGAGCACGCGCTGCTGCACGACAACGGCCGCGCCTTGTACACCTACGCGACTGACGACGAGGCGCTTGGCGGGTTTCAGACGCTGTGCCGCACCGAGGGCATAATTCCGGCGCTTGAAGTCGGCGCACGCCATTGCCGAGGCAATCAAGCTGGCGCCGACGCTGCCCGCCGACGAGATCATGCTGGTGAATCTGTCGGGCCGTGGCGACAAAGATATCTTCACGGTCGCCGACCAGCTCGGCGTGACGATGTAGTGTAGGTATGGCAGCAATTCCGGCCCAGCCCGGCGATGATGATCGGCCCCGACCTGCGTGGTATGTCACGCTGGTGTATGCTCGCGTGGCCGCGTTCGCGTGGTTGGTGGTGGCGCTGTTCAATGTCCTGATCTGGTTCGCGGCCAGGCGCGAGGTCGCGCGCCGGCTCGCAACCAATGATGTCGACGGCGCCGCCTTTCTGGATCTGCAGGCCGGTAGTAAGCTGGTGGATGCCGGCTTTGCCTGCGCCGCGGTGCTGGTGTTCGGCTTTGTCGCGTTCGCCGTCGCGCGCCGCAGCTGGAGTCTGTGGGACTACGCGACGCTTGCGATCGGCTTCGGCACCGCCCTGTCGTCGATCTTTTTGTGCGCTATCCCCCGGCTGATGTTCCTGCTGCCACTCACCGGCGCGCCGCTGTGGGCATTGCTGTACTCAAGCGGCACGCGGCTGTCGTGTGGGGTGAAGCCGGCCGAGCAGCCGAAACCGGCCGCCGAGGCGCCGGTCAATCAGCTCAGCCGCGACGAGATCGAGCGCGAGATCGCCCGCGAGCGTAGCCTGATCACCCAGCTCGGGCAAAACCTCGACGTGTTCGAGCTGGAGCGCGATATGGACACCGACGTGTTTGTGCAACGCTACAGCGACGGTTTGGAAGAAGACAACGCCGATAACGCCGAGTGGTTTTCGATCGCCCGCGCCGTGCGCCGGCACCGCGAGCGGCTACAGTCGCTTTCCTCGCAGCTCGAGTCTGTGGAATAGCTTTGAGCGGTGTGATCTTGCTTGAGTAGTTTTCGGGCGAGGGCGAACTGGTAGCGGGACAAGCTGACGGGGTGACAAGGTGATCGTAATCCATGCGAATTGTCCCACATTGATGTATGTCATACATTCATTGAAAACGCACCACACATCACGCTAGGCGTCACCCGGTCACCTCCGTCACCCCTTCACCTTGTCATCATCGGAAACAAGCTGTGCACCGTGCGGTAACATTCCACTGACGAACACACTATCCTTGGGGCACAGCCGCCAGCTGGCCGCAGGCGGCGGCGATCTCGACGCCGCGCTCGACACGCACCGTGCAGGCGATGCCGTGTTCGAGCAACACACTCTGAAACGCCTCGACGCGCCGGCGATGCGAGCGCTCGAGCGGCGTACCGGGAACCGGATTCCACGGGATCAAATTGACGTGGCAGAGCATGCCTTTGACCAGTCCGGACAGCTCCTCGGCCAGCTCCGGGGTGTCGTTGCGGCCCTGCAGCAGCACATACTCGAAGCTCACGCGCCGGTTGGTGCGAGCGATATACTCGCTGGTGGCCGCCATCAGCTCGGCCAGCGGGTAGCGACGGTTGACCGGCATCAGCTCTGTGCGTAGCGTATCGTTGGGCGCGTGCAGCGAGACGGCCAGATTGATCGGCAGCCGCTCGCCGGCCAGACGGCGAATACCCGGCGCCAGCCCGACTGTCGAGACCGTCATGCTGCGCGAGCCGAGATTGAAGCCCGCCGGGTCGTGCAGGTTCTCGACCGCCGACCACCAGCGGTCGTAGTTGGCGAACGGCTCGCCCATGCCCATGAAGACGATATTTGTTATGTGATCGGGCTTGTTCGGTTCCTGGTTCTCGGTTCCTGGTTCCTGGTTCTTCAGCTCCCGCGCAAAATACAGCACTTGCTCGAGCACCTCGCCGGGCGTCACATTGCGCAGCAGGCCCATGCGGCCGGTGGCGCAAAACACGCAGCCCATTGCGCAACCGGATTGGGTCGAAACGCACACCGTCGCGCGGCCGGGATACACCATTAGCACCAACTCCAGCACGTTACCGTCGGGCAATCGCCACAGCAGCTTGCGCGTATCGCCGCCGTCGGCGGTTTGCTCGCGGATCGGTGTGAGCACGCCGAAGCTGGTCTCAGCGGCCAACCGCTCGCGAAGGGCGATGGGTAAATCGCTCATCGCCTCGAAACCGGGAGCCAGATTGCGATACAGCTGCGACCAGATCTGCCGGGCACGGAACGCCGGCTGGCCCCACGAGCGCATCAGCTCGATCAGCTGATCCAGCTGCAAGTCGAAAATACTGAGCGCCCGAGCGGGCTCGGGCGGCAACTGTGGCGTTAGCTCGATTTCCATGCGGTTCTATTGTACCAAACAGCAAGGCTGCGGCGCGGGCGGCCGAGTTTACAGCATGTCTCACACAGGTTAAACCAAGCGGGATCACCACAAAGGCACAAGGACACAAAGATTCTATGGATTCGTCGTGTCCTTTGTGCCTGTGTGGTGATCCCGCTAGGTCCGCACGACCCGCTCCAGAAGCATCGTCGTAGCGGCAGGCGCGCCGGCGATCACGGTTGAAGGCGCGGGCGCGCCGGCCAGCATCGGGCCGAGGTCGAGCAACGCGCCGGAGGGCAACAAACGCAGCTCGCCACCGGCGCGCTCCAAAATTGCCATGCTGGCGGCGATGTCCCACAGCTTGGGCCGTCCGACCACCGCGCCGGCCGCGGAGCCGCGCGCGACCAGGCACACATAGGCGGCCATTGAGCCGAGCGAGCGAACTTTGCCGGGGTAGTCGATCCGGTAGCGCCGGTGTACGTCCGACGGTACGCAGATGTAGCTCTGCGAGTCGAGCAAGTGCTCGCGCATGACTTCGATCGGCCGGCCGTTGAAGCGTGCGGGGCCGTCGAGCCCGGCTTCGTACCACTCGCCAAGGGCAGGCAGGTAAAACACCCCCAGCACCGGCTGCCCGCGATGCAGCAGCCCGATCGAGATACCCCAGACCGGCAGGCCGGCGACAAATGCTCCCGTGCCGTCGATCGGGTCGAGCGCCCACAAATACTCGGCTTCGGTTTGAAAGCCGCTGTCTTCCTCGCCCACGATGCCGTGCTCGGGGTATGCCTGTTTGATCCTCGCGCGCACCAGCTGTTCGATCGCCTCGTCCGCGGAAGTAACATAGCTGTGGTCCGCCTTGCGTCGCACCTCCGGCGCGCTGTAGCCGTCCAGCGCTATCTGCCCCGCCTCGCGAGCCCAGGCTTTTACTTGCTTGAGATCCATACACCGGCATTATAACGAGTTCCGAAACGCAAGGCCGCAAGGGCGGGCGAATAGAAACGCAAAGTTGCAAAGAGCGCAAAGGGAATAGGTAGGGACACGCCATCCTGTATCCCTTTTGTGGCGCTTTCTGTGGCGCTAGGCGCTGTCAGGCAGCAGGCGAGTATGGTGTAATGCCGTCAACAAACAGCACATGAGGGCAACCATGACCACGGCATATCGTATCGAAAGCGGCACCCGCGCCGGCGCACTTGGAGCGGCAATGTATCACGGCATGAAGCTGCAGCGCCGGACCTCGACACTGCTAACATCGGGATCCTGGCGTCGCAGGGCGGCCGATGCCTACTTCGTCGCGGCCCGCGATCTCGCGGTCGAGCTGCGCGATGAGCTGGCAGCACGGGTGCACAACCTTACGGGACGCACGGTGGCGGTCGAGTCGATCTATACCGATCCCGGCCAGCGCCTGGCAATAGCACGGATCGACAATGTCGTATTCCGAAACCAGCGCGGCGTGCTGCAGATCGTACGGCCGTGCGCGCACTGCGAGACCGGCGAGTTCAGCAGCCCGACGATCGAGAGCCTCGCGGATCTGGGCTACGCGCTTGAAGTTTGGCGGCCGCGCTGCGATCACTGCGAGCCGGCGGATAGTGAGACGTGGATCTACGAAGACTAGGAATGACAAGGTGACAAGGTGAAGACAGTCTTCGGCTTGGTGCGTTTCACAATGATTGTCTTGAGCACGAACGTGCCAGAGTAGGACCAAACATAACGCTCACCTTGTCACCTTGTCATGGGCAGCTCGACGTAGTCGAGTGCCGTGCCGGCGACGGGAAAGCGCTCGCCGGTGACGGCATCGTACAGGCCGGCCACCAGGCGCAGCTTGCCGTATGGAAGAGTGTCCGGCAGTTGCAGATCATGAAAGCTGATAAAGCGGTCGTCGGGCCGCCACTCGCGCGCGTCGTAGCCCAGCACGTCGTCCTGGGCCAGGACACGCCCGCTTTCGTCTTCGACGTGTACGAACAGGCGCAGCTCGCGGCCGGGTGAGGCGATCGCGCGGCAGAACAGGCGCAGGTGCAGCCTGGCTCCCGCCGTCGCGGCGCCTTCCAGCGCGTAGCCTTCCAGTTTCAACCGGTCGCCGACCGTGACGTCGACCGGGTTCGGCGGCTGCCAGGGTGGGAGGCTATCACCTTCCAGCCGGATAAACGCGAACAACCCGTCGGGTGCGTAGGGTTCGCCGCGCGCGTGTGCCAGCAGCGGCTCGACGTCGGGTGTGGTAGGCGTGCTGGTGCTGACGATGGCCGTCCAGGGTGCCGAGCGCGGCCAGACTACGGCATGTCGCGCGTCGTACCATTGGGCGCTGCGGCTGCGCGGCGCCAGATACAGGTACGTCGCGTGGCGATAATAGTCCTCCGAGATCAGCAGCGCATGGCCGGCGGCCGTGCGCTGTGCTTCGTGGGCCGCGTCGACGGCATACTCCATATAATCGTAGTACAGCTCCGCCCGGCTGGCCCAGACGCCGAAGTACTCACGCGCCGTGGCCTGCGTCCACCAGGCGCCGACAACCAGAACCGCCGCGGCCGCGGCGATCGCTCCCCAGCGCCACCTCCGCGCGAGCCAGTCGCAGGCGGTAGCGGCGCCCAGGCCCCACAGCAGATAGGTGGGCGGCGCCGCGCCGATCGCGCGCAGCCAGTGGGGCGCGTCGGCCGCCAGCACAGTCGGCAGCAGCAGCATCGCGAGCCACAGCAGCGTGAGCGCCGAGGCAAACCGGTGCCACTGCCACAGCGACAGCAGCACGCCGCAATAAAACGGTAACGCCAGCAGGCCCGGAAAGACCGGCCGTCCCGGAAGATTGAAGAATCCATTCGCCGCGCCGCGCACGCCGAACATGCCGAGCGTGCGCCAGAGATTGCCCCATAGTGGCTGCCTCGTGCCCTGCGCGGCGCCGGCGACCGCGATCTGCTCGAAGCGCTCCCAGAAGTCGCCCGGCACGCGCCACATATGGTACGCCAGCGGCGTCGTTACCAGCAGCAGTGCGGCGCAAAAGTACACCAGGCCGCGGGCGCTGCTGCGCAGCACAGGCCGGTGCCAGATCGCCAGGTACAGCAGCAGCAAGGGCGCCGCAAGCGGCAGCAGCCGCGCCGCGAGGTAGGTGTACAGGCTCAAGCCGAACAGCGCCCCGGCCAGCAGCCAATCGCGCCGCCGGTTGCGCGTGAGCGCGTGATATAAGAACAGCACTGCCAGGCCGGCAACCACCGGCAGCGTGTTGGCGCGAAAACCGATCCGGCCGATATGTACCAGCCATCCGCCGCAGGCCGCCGCCAGCGCTGCCAGCAGCCCGGTCCGCCGGTCCCACATCGTCGCGCCGAGCCCGTACACCACCGCGACGGTCGCGATGCTCCAGCTAGCAGCCGGCAGCCGCGCCGCCAGCGCTGTCGGGCCGAGCAGCGCCAGGAACGGCGCGAGTGTATAGTGGTACAGCGCTTCATGACCGGTGTAGTTCGAAAAAAAGACCGGCAGCCGGCCGCGAAAGATCGTGTCCTGCACCAGCAGGCCATGCGCGGCTTCGTCGAAGTGCAGGCCGGCCGGCAGCGAAGCCAGCCGCCACAGCCGCAGGCCGGCCGCGACCGCGAGCAGCGCCGCCAGGCCAAGCAGCGCCGCCGTGCGTTGAGGTAGTCGGGCGAAATGCATAGGGCCATAGTAAACGATGAACGCCCGGACAAAGACGCAAAGGGAAACATGTAGGGACACGCCAGAGGCATGCTGCCGACCTTGATAGGCATGCCGATCTGTCTGCCGACGGCGTGTCCGCAAGCGACAAGGAGGATCGCCACCTCTGGACATGCCGCGGGCGCGACGCCAACCCACAGGTTAGGTTGCACGCATTCATCGTTCATCGTCTGTATATGCTACAATCGCGCCCCAATCGATCGTTTACGTGCTCATAGTGGAGCTTCAATGTATCCGTTCACTCGCGAGAAACTGCATAGCCGTGTTCCGCAAATCATTGCCGCGGCAGTTCGAGACGCCCGCCCGCTCGACGGCATCACCACGATCGCGGCGCCGGGCTCGGTCGACAACTCCGCGATGGCGCCCGCGCCCGCGGCGGACGCTGCCTGGCGCGAGCTAACGCCCGGCCGGCCGTGGGGCGTTGCGCCCACGGCTCAGAGCGATGCGCCGCCGGCCAATATCGGCTGGGGCATCCCCGAGAATGGCGGCAGCACCCACTGGCTGCGCGCCTCGTTTCAGGTGCCGGACGAATGGCGCGGCCGCCAGGTATTGCTTGCGTTAGAGTGGGCCGGCGCCGGCCAGGCCAGCCAGGAGGCGATCCTGTATCTCGACGGTGCAGAGCTTGCCGGTGTCGACGAGTTTCATCGCGCGATTCTGCTGCCGGCCGAGGCGTACCAGGGCGTGCACGAGGTGCGGCTGCGCGTGTATGTGCCCTACCCCGGCCCGTTCGGCGGCCTGCGCTTGCTGCTGCGCGACGAGCATGTCTGGCGCCTGGGTATCACCATGCGCGCCCTGCTGGAGGCAGCCGAAACCTATCGCGAAAGCGACACCGCCGGCCACCGGCTGTCGGCAGCCGTCAACGATGCCTACAACCTGCTCGACCTGCGCTCCGGCTGGCAAAGTGATGCGTTCGCGGCGTCGGCCCGCGCAGCGCTCGAGCTGCTCGACCGCACGATCGCCGAGCTGCCGCCCGCCGACGGACCTGTGCTGCTTTCTACCGGCCACGCCCACCTGGACACCGCCTGGCTCTGGCCGCTGTGGCGCACGCACCAGAAGGTGGCGCATACCGCCGCCACGGCGCTGCATCTGATGGAGCGCTACGGCGACTACCATTTTTCGATGTCGCAGCCGCAGGTGTACGAATATCTGCGCCAGGACGCTCCCGAGCTGTACGAGCGGGTCAAAGCTCGCGTCGCCGACGGGCGCTTCGAGCCGATCGGCCTGATGTGGATCGAGACCGATTGTAACGTGCCGAGCGGTGAGTCGCTGGTGCGCCAGATGAAGGACGGTGCGCGCTGGTACGAGGAGCAGTTCGGCTCGGCGCCGCTCAACGTCTGGCTGCCCGATGTATTCGGCTACAGCGCCGCGCTGCCCCAGATCATGCGCCTGTGCGGCGTGCCGGTGTTCATGACGACCAAGATCAGCTGGAGCCAGTTCAACCGCATGCCGCACGATACGTTTCGCTGGCGCGGCATCGACGGCAGCGAAGTGCTGACGCATTTCGTAACGGCCACGTCGGCGCCGCTGAAGCACCCTGCCGAGGCACAGTTTTATACCTATGTCGGCCATATGACCGGCACCGAGGTGTTCGGCACCTGGAATCATTATCGCGAAAAGGAGCTGACCGACGAGCTGCTGTATATCTACGGCTGGGGTGACGGCGGCGGTGGCCCGACTGAAGAGATGCTCGAAGCGATGCAGGTGTTCAATCGCTTGCCCGGCTTTCCACGACCGCGGGCCGGTCGCGCCAGCGACTACTTACAGCGGCTGTACGACCGCGCGTGGAGCGATCCGCGCCTGGCCACCTGGGTAGGCGAGCTGTACCTCGAATATCACCGCGGCACCTACACCAGCCAGAGCCGCACTAAACAGGCCAACCGGCGCTCCGAGCTGCAATTGCGTGAAGCCGAGTGGCTCAACGCCTGGGCGGTGCTCGAGGGTGGGCAGAACAATCAGCCCGAGCTCGACGCCGCCTGGCGCCTGGTGCTGCTGAACCAGTTCCACGATATATTGCCGGGCTCGAGTGTGCAGCTGGTATATGTCGACAGCAACGCGCAGTTCGAAGAGGTGGCTCGCGCTACCAGGGCAGTTACACAGGAGGCCCTGGAGCAGCTCACACAAACCCTGGATGCCGTTCAGCCCGCAGACGAGCCGTCCGTCGCTCAGGGTGCATCGTTCGCCGTTTGGAACTCCCTCCCGTGGGAGCGCAGCGAGCTTGTGGCGCTGCCGGCGGCATCCGCCGGAGGTGTGACACAGGAAGTCGCCGGGCTCGACGGCAGCAGCGCTGTACTGGTCGAGGCGACGGTTCCCTCGTTCGGCTTCGCCCGCGTGCAACAGGGCGGTGAGGACGCCGGCGGAGAGCTGCGTGTCGAGCGCCGGCTGCTTGCCAACAGCGAGCTGCGCGTCGAGCTGGACGAGAACGGCGAAGTCGCATCGCTGACCGACCTGCGCCACGGTCGTGAGGTAACGCTGGGCGGCCAGACGCTGAACCAGCTGGTGGCCTACGAGGACCGGCCGCTCAACTGGGACGCCTGGGACATCGACATTTTCCACGAGGAGAAGCCATACCCGGTGCGCGAGATCGTGGACTGGCGGGTGATCGAGGAAGGGCCGCTGCGCGCGGCGATCGAGATCGTTCGACGCGTTGGCGACAGCACGATCCGCCAGCAGCTGCGCCTGGAGCGCGGCAGCCGCCGGCTCGATTTTGTTACCGAGGTCGACTGGCAGGAGCGCCAGACGCTGCTCAAAGCGCTGTTTCCGCTCGACGTCAACACCACCCGCGCCAGCTGTGAGATCCAGTTCGGGGCGGTGGAGCGCCCGACGCACCGCAACACGACCTGGGATGTCGCGCGCTTCGAGGTGTGCGCGCATCGCTGGGTCGACCTGTCGGAAGACGGCTACGGTGTCGCGCTGCTCAACGACGGCAAGTACGGCTACAGCTTCCGCGATACGACGGTCGGGTTGTCGCTGCTCAAAGGCGGCATCTTCCCCGACCCGGATGCCGATCGCGGCGTGCATCGCTTCACCTACAGTCTGTTGCCGCACGCCGGCGACTGGCGCGAGGCCGAGGTGACGCGGCGTGCCTACGAGCTGAACGCGCCGCTCAGTGCCCGCCCGGCAGTCGAGGGCGCGCCCGATCGCGGATCGTTCCTGTCGTGCTCGGCCGAGCACGTGGTGGTGGAGACAGTAAAAACTGCCGACGACGGCGACGGCACCATCGTGCGGCTCTACGAAGCGCATAACCGGCGCGGAACAGCCGAGCTGAGCTTCGGACGCGCTATTTCGAGTGCTGTCGAGGTCGATCTGCTCGAGCGCGAGCTCGGCCCGGCGACGGTCGACGGCGACGCGCTGCGCTGCGAGGTGCGGCCGTTTGAGATCAAGACGTTTCGGGTGCGGTTTGGGAGGTGACAAGGTGACAAGGATGATCACGGTCACCTGGTCACCTTGTCATGCATAGTGAGAACATGGCTACAAGAACTAACCATGACCTGAGAATAGTTCGCGGCGCCTGCCCGCACGATTGCCCCGATACCTGCGCCATGCTGGTGACGGTCAAAGACGGGCGCGCGATCAAAGTAGGCGGCGACCCGCAGCATCCCGTAACGCAGGGCTTTTTGTGCGCTAAAGTGTCGCGCTACGTCGAGCGGACCTACCACGCCGACCGGCTGCTGTATCCTAAGCGCCGCGTCGGCCCGCGTGGATCGGGGCGCTGGGAGCGCATCAGCTGGGACGAGGCGCTCGACGAGATCGCCGCGCGCTTCCGCGGCATCGCGGACGAGCACGGCCCCGAGGCGATACTGCCGTACTCGTACGCCGGCACGATGGGCCTGTTGATGTACGGCTCGATGGACCGGCGCTTTTTCAACCGGCTCGGCGCCTCGCTGCTGGACCGGACGATCTGCGCCGAGGCGGGAGCGACCGGCTACCGATATACGGTCGGCGCCAGTATGGGCACCGACCCGGAGCGGTTTGTCGACGCTCGGCTGATCCTGCTGTGGGGCACCAACACGCTCACCTCCAATCCGCACCTGTGGCCGTTCATCAAGCGCGCGCGGGCGCAGGGCGCGCACGTGGTGGCGATCGATCCGTACCGCTCGCGCACCGCCCGGCAGTGCGACGAGCATCTCGCCTTGCGGCCCGGCACCGACGCGGCGCTGGCGCTCGGCATGCTCAACGTTATCTTTGCCGAGGGCCTGGAAGATCGGGAGTATCTCGAGCGCTACACGGTGGGCGCGAACGAGCTGCGTGAGCGCGCCGCCGAATACCCGCCCGAGCGCGTGGCGGCGATCACCGGTCTCGAGGCCGAGCGGATCATCGCGCTGGCGCGGCGCTATGCCACCACGCGGCCGGCGGCGATCCGGATCAACTACGGCATGCAGCGGCACGCCGGCGGCGGCATGGCCGTGCGCACGGTGGCAACGCTGCCGGCGGTGGTCGGCGCGTGGCGCGAGCCGGCGGGAGGAATTCTGCTCTCCACCAGCGGCACGTTTCCGCTCAACTACGCCGCGCTCGAGCGGCCCGACCTGCTGCCGCCCGGCACGCGCACGATCAACATGAACCGGCTGGGCCACGCGCTCACCGAGCTCGACGATCCGCCGGTCAAGGCGATCTTTGTCTACAACTGTAATCCGGCCGCCGTCGCGCCGGACCTCGAGCGGGTGCATCAGGGGCTGATGCGCGACGATCTGTTCGTAGTGGTACACGAGCTGTTCCCGACCGATACGGTCTCAGTACGCCGATATCGTGCTGCCGGCGACGACGCAGCTCGAGCACGCCGATATCCACAAGGCGTACGGCCACCTGTACATGTTATGGAACGAGCCGGCGATCGCGCCGCTGGGCGAGGCGCTGCCGAACACCGAGGTGTTCCGGCGTCTGGCGGCGACGATGGGCTTTCGAGGAGCCTTGCTTCGGCGATACGGACGAGGAAATGGCGCGCCAGGTGCTTGCCTCAGCCGATCCGCGCATGCAGGGCATCACGCTCGAAGCGCTGCGCGAGCACGGCTGGCTGCGCCTCAATCTGCCCGATGTGTGGGCGCCCTTTGCCGAAGGCGGCTTTCCGACGCCCAGCGGCAAGTGCGAGCTGCACTCCGAGCGCATGGCCGCGCGACGGCTTCGACCCGCTGCCGGTTTACACGCCGCCTGCCGAGAGCGCCGAGTCCGACCCGGCGCTGGCGGCGCAATACCCGTTGGCGCTGCTATCGCCGCCGGCGCATCACTTCTTGAACAGCAGCTTCGTGAACGTGCTGCGGCGCTTCGAAGGCGAGCCCTCGCTCGAGATCAACCCGCACGACGCCACCGCGCGCCAGATCGTCGACGGCGAGCTGGTGCGTGTCTTCAACGACCGTGGCGAGTTTCGGGTCAGGGCAGCAGTGACCGATCGTGTGCGCCCCGGCCTGGTGCTGGCGCCGTCGATCTGGTGGCGCAGCCTCACGCCCGACGGCAACGGAGTCAACCATACCACGTCGCAGCGGCTGAGCCGACATGGGCGGCGGCGCTACGTTTTACGATAACCTGGTTGAGGTGGAACGGGCTTAAACGCAAAGACGCAAAGATCTACTCGTGCTTGCGCACGACGCCTTCCTGGCCGGCCATCTCCACGACGTATTCGCCCTCCTGCTCGACCCACACGCCGCACGAGCCGCCGCCCACGCTCTTTTCGAGCTCCAGCGGCGTGCCGTCCATGCGCAGCGCCGGATGGTAGAACTCGGATACCTGCTCGGCGGCGCCCTCGATATAGTGCCCGATCAGCGCGCGGCGGAAGCGGTCGGTGGTCGTGTTCGGGAAGCTGCCATGGACGACCGCGCCGTTGAAGAACAGCACGTCGCCGGCTTTCATGATCACCGGCCGGACCTCCTGGCCCTCGGGGATCGGCACCGTCACATCGGTGAAGCTGACGCTGGTATCGGCCTTGGTGGTGCACAAGCAGCGGCCAGGTATGGCTGCCCGGCACGATCTGCATGCAGCCGTTGGCCTCGTCGCAATCGTCGAGCGCCATCCAGGCCGCCATACAGGTGCCCGGCTGAGCGCGCAGGTAAAAGTTGTCCTGGTGCAGCGCCTGGCCGCGCGCCGCCGGCGGCTTGAAGTACAGCATCGTCTGCACGGCGAAAGGTGATTTGCCCGAGCAGGCCGATCATCACCTGATTCAGGCGCTCGTCGATCAACCAGCGCAGCGATATTTCGTCCCAGCGGTGCATGTGGATCATGCGCGGGTAGCGCTTGAGCGGGTCGTTGCTGGTAGCATCCGCGCCGGCGGAGGTGTCGTGCTTTCGTAAGGTCATGAAATGATCGCGGTACGCGGCCACTTCCTCCTGGCTGAACAGACCGCCGACCAGGACGTAGCCGTTCTCTTTATATGATTGTTTGTGTGCCTGGGTTAGCATTAGTTCATTCCTTATACATAGCGACTGATACCGCAGCAGAAGCGATGATGTGACTGATATGCTGTATAATGCGCATAATTACGGCTGTATTGCCAGACACAATTATGCGGCATAATATTGCACTTTTGGCGCATATGACATCTTTGCCCATCCTTCAGGCCGGCGCGCTGGACGTGCGGCTGGCTTCCAAACCGACGTACTGGTATTGCGAGCCGGGCTGGGAGTGGAAGGCGGCGCCGCTCGGCGATCATCTGTTGTGGTACGTGATGGACGGCGTCGGCAGAATGCGGCTCGACGGGCGAGAATGGGAGCTGGGTCCCGGCTCCGGCTTCGTTTTTCAGCCGGGCTCGCAACCGCACGGCACGCAGGATCCTGACCGGCGTCTGGTGGTATTCGGAATGCATTTTCAGCTAATCGATCGGCTCGGCCGGGTGATGCCCGATACCGGTGAAATGCTTTCGCCGCCCGGTCACATCGTGCGCGACATGGCGTTGTTCGCGATGTTGGCGCAGCGCTGCGATATCAGCTGGCGGCGCGGCGACGAGTTGGGCACGCTACAAAGCAGGTTGTACTTGCAGGCGATGGTGCTGCACCTGTGGGATGAGGCGCTGCACCCGGCGCCGTCGGCGGTCGATCTCGCGCTCGACGAAATCATGCGCGCAATTCAGATGGAGCCGGGCAAGCGGAGGACGGTGGACGAGCTGGCGGCGCGGGTGCATCTTTCAAGGGCGCAGTTCGTGCGCCGCTTTCGCGCTGCGAGCGGCCTTGCGCCGGCGCGCTTTATGGTTCAGGCGCGCCTCGAGCGGGCTCGACGGCTGATCGTGGAAACCGATATGTCGCTGAGCCAGATCGCCCAGGTGCTGGGCTATGACGATGTGTCCTTCTTCAGCCGCCAGTA
Organism: uncultured bacterium; assembly: GCA_963827625.1. GTDB lineage: Bacteria > Chloroflexota > Chloroflexia > Chloroflexales > Kallotenuaceae > CAWHBS01. The sequence continues at coordinate 1,168,780 of CAWHBS010000001.1, forward strand.
CAAGCACTTCGCCGGCCACCCGCCCAGCGCATTGCGGAAACGACAAACGATCCGCGAAGGAGCGCGAATATAGAGCACGGACCGGAAAGGTTGCACAACTGCCAATCGTTGTTACTCGCGGATCAGAAACGCGACAAGGTCCTCGATCTCGGCGCTCGAAAGCTCGAGGTCGGGCATCTGGGCGGCAGGACGAACCGCCTGCGGATCGGCCAGCCAGCGGCGCAGAAAATCGGGATCGCCGCGATAGTTCGACAGGACCGGTCCCTGCTGCACCGAAAACGTTGCCGCTTCGGCGCGACCGTTGAGATGGCACGTCGCGCAGCCCTTATCAAGAAATAAGGCTCGTCCGCGCTGCGCCATCGCGGCGGTATCGGGCGTGGGTGTCGCGGCAGGGCCGGGCAGGGCCGCCTGCTGCGTTGTGCAGGCGGCCAGAATCAGCACCAGCCCTAATGCCGGCCGGCAACTCATACGCGGGCGGTGCTGCGGCGTGGGCGTCGCGCCAAATACAGTGCCATCCCCAGCAGCGCAAGTATGCCGACGGCGGCCGATACCCAGATCGCCACCGGCAGCGCCGAGGATGCGGGCGCCACGGCGTTGGTCCGCGCCGCGGTCGCGTCTACCGTAGCCGGCTGCGCCTGCTCGACGGCCGGCTGTGCCTTGGCCGGTACCATGACCGTCAGCGCGCTCATCCGGTGCGGCGGGCCGAAAGCATCGACCTCCCAGTTCCATTTTCCATCCGACGGCAGTGTTACCGATGCCACGTAGTGCCCGATCTTGCCTTCCGCCTGTGCGTTGAAGCTGAGCGTTTCGCCCTTGGCCAGCCCCGGCGTGCGCCCCGCCGCCACACGGCTGAACACAAGCTTCGGCGATAGCCCTTCAACCGGCGTTTTGCCGTGCTGCAGCACGGTAAACCCGACCTCAAACGCCTTGCCGGCCTCGATACCCGTGGGCGCGCGGTCGAGTGTCACCACGGCCCAGCCGCCGGCCAGCGCCGTGAGCGGCAGCAGCAGCGCCAGGGCAACGGCGATACCAAGACGTGTTCCGTGTTGTCGCATCGCGGTCTCCTTTGGTTAAGCGTTCTACACCGCCGCGTGGCAAATGGTTCCCTGCCCGTAGGGACGCGCCAGCGGCGCGTCCCTACGGTTCCGGTATTCGCGTGTATTCGCGGATCATTCTTCCAGAGACTCCGCCACCTTGATCGCCTCGTCGAGCGGCAATTCCGTTTCGAGCCGGTAGGTCACGCCGTCCTGCTCCCAGAGCAACACATTGCCTTCCACGAGCCGCCGCAGCGCCATATCGCGGCTTCCCCGAGCGTCGTACACCTCAAGCACATGGGGCGCATCGATCCACAGAGCGTGCCGGCCGGCCACAGTTGTTTCAAGCGCGTTTTCGAGCGGAACATTGGTTTTGAAGCCGAAGGCCGGCGACGTCAATTGGTGCAAACTGAGCCGCACGCGCGCCGGGTCGTCGGGATCGAGCCAGACCAGGATCGCGGCGTTACCGTCCAGATTCTGCAGGTACACCCGGTCGGGATCGCCCAGATCGGCGGGGTGCGTGGGCAACCGGATCGGCAGGCGGAAGCGGCGCCGGGCGTCTTCGAGGCTGGTCGGGCCGACCAGTCCGCGCAGCGCGGCGGCTTCTTCGCTCGGTACAGGAGCTGAAGCCGTGGGTCTGGGAGCGGTCGTGGCGGCAACGCGCGTTGGAGCAGGTGTCGCCGTTGTCTCCGGCCCGCCGGAAGACCCTTCCGGCGCGGCGGGTATGACCTCGATCACGCCGATCAACCAGGAGCGCACGGCCGCGCGTACGCCGGGCACGGCGAGCAGCAGCGCGGCCAGTATCACCAGGGCGGCCAGCGCCGCGAAGACTGGCCGTCGCGGCAGCGCAACGCCGCGACGTTGCCCGCGCGGATCGCGTAGCGCGACCACCAGCGACGGCGTCGCGGGATACGGGAACGCCCGCGCCGCGCGCTCCAGCCGGCGCTCGATCGGCTCGCCGGGAGGACGATTCATGTTTCGCGCTCCTCGCGCAGCGCCGGAAACTCGCGGTCGACGATCCCACGCAGGCGGCCAAGCGCCCGGTGCAAGCGCGACTTTACTGTGCCCGGCGCGACGCCAAGCGCAGCCGCAGTTTCGGCCTCGCCAAGCTCCAAAAAGAAGCGCAAGTAAACTACCTCCTGGTCTGTTCGGCCAAGTCGCCGTACAGCTTGCCACAGCGTCTGCGCCTCCCAACGTTCGCCGCTGCGCTCGCCGAACGGTACGCTTCGCTCGCCCTCAGCCTGCCATACACGCCCCAGGGCGGCGACATAGCGCCGGATCGAACGGCGACGATTACGCGCTACATTGGCGACGATCTGAAGCAGCCATGGCCGCAGCGGCCGCGCGGCGTCGAAGGCGCCGAGCGAGCGAAATGCCCTGATGAACGCCTCCTGCGCGGCATCCTCGGCATCGTCGGCGTCGCCCAGCAACAAGTAGGCAAGCCGAAACACCGGCTGCTGGTGCGTTTCGACCAGCGCCGTCCAGGCTGTATCGTCGCCGGCGCGGATGCGCTCGATCAGCTCGCCGTCGCTCACAGGCTCCTTCCCGCATATGCGGTTTGGGGATGATACACCGGTTACGGCCCGGGGGTTCCGTATGGTAAAATCAGGTCCGCGCAAATCCACACGCAACATTGCTGCGTAACAAGCAGGGACGCCCATTACTTGGCCCAGGCACAACCACAAGCGGATGAAGCGGTAGGCGACGAAGAACTGATCGTGCAGGTGGCCCAGGGAGACCGCCGTGCGTTCGAGGCGCTCTACGACAAGTATGCTTCGCTCGTGTTCGGCCTGGCGCTCAGAATGTTGGGCAACCGCGAAATAGCGGAGGAAGCGGTCCAGGAGATCTTCTGGCGCGTGTGGCAGCGCGCCAAGAGCTTTGAGCGCGGCCGCTCGTTCGCGCCATGGTTGTTCGGCATCGCCCACAATTATGCGATCGACGAGCTGCGCCGTCGCCGAGCGCGCCCGCAGCCCGTGTATGAAGACGCCGACAATCCTGTGTTGAGCAGTATTGCTGACGACACCGATGTCGGCGAGGCCGCGCTGCAGTCTGAGCAACGCCGTATCGTCCTCAACGCGCTGCGCGAGCTGCCCGAGGAGCAGCGCCAGGCGCTTGAGCTTGCCTATTTCGGCGGCCTGACACAGCAGGAGATCGCCAGCCGGCTGGGTAACCCGCTTGGCACTATCAAAACGCGGATGCGGCTCGGGCTGCAGAAGCTGCGCGGTATTTTGCAGGGCCAGGAGCTGGCCGGGTAGCACTAACCTATTTCGGAAGCGAGGCGGAACAAAGGTTCACAGGCGGATGGAAATCACGGAGCACATCGACGATCTGGTAGAAGGATACGCGCTCAACGCCCTGGATCAGGGCGAGCGTGACCAGGTCGAACAACATATAGCGATTTGTCCACCTTGCCGGCAATTGGTCGTCAAGCTGGAAGAAGCTGTTCATTTGCTGGGCTTCGCGGCGGTCGCTGCCGCGCCCTCGATCACCTGCAAACGCCGCGTCCTCGAGCGGATCGAGCGCGAGCAGTTTTTGGCCACTCCTACGCGCCGGTCGCGCATACCTGGCTGGGCAATCTCGGCCTGGGCTACAGTCGCAACGGTCGCGCTGGTTGTGATGAGCGTGGTTGCCATGTCGTCACGTCAGCAGGCAACGGCGACCTTCGGGGAGCTCAGCGCTACACGTGCCGAGATGGACGCGATACGCGCTGAAACAGGTACGCTGCGGGCGCAGATATCAGAGCGGAGCACAGTCGACGACCTGGTAGTCAACGGGGCCGAGCGCAGGCTCACCGCCACAGGTACGCTGCCGAAGGCCAGAGCAGTCTGTCTGATGAAGCCGGGATTTAAGGAGGCGATTCTGGTGCTTACCGGCCTTGCACCGCTGCCTGCCGGAAAAACGTATCAGGCCTGGGTGGCCAAAGGCGACGAACAAGCGCCGCTGGCGGTGTTTACTCCGGCGCCCGATGCAAGCACTGTGCTGGTCAGAATTGAGCCGCCGAAACCGATGGATTACTATGATGATGTCATGGTGACCGTCGAGGATGATCCTGGCGCGCAGCAGCCAAGTGAGGAAACGGTCCTGCTCGGCGAACTGTAGGCGTTCTTGACGCAAAAGTTGCGTCGAGGGGATCACCACAAAGACACGAAGGACACAAAGATTCCCCAGAATTTTTGTGTCCTTCGTGTCTTTGTGGTGCAACGTTTCCGGCCCGTGCACGAAGCGGAGTACAGGAATGACGGCGCAGATCGTATGATCTGCGCCGCTTTGTTGTGCAAAGTATCGAAAAATCCAGGGCAAATCATTAACAAGATCAGATCCAGATGCCGATGTGCTGCGTACAAGCCTTCACAGGGTGGGATTGGCCATCCCATCCGTGGCCGGCGCGAGCGCACGGGCTGGCTGCAATAGTGACACGAACGGCATAAACCAAGGAGTTCAGGATGCTACGTCGTCTGATGTTCGTTCTCGGCCTGGCGCTGCTGATCGGTGGGTTTACCATGCCTGCCGCGGCCCAGGGCAACGCGCGTGTCCGCATCGTACACGCCTCGCCCGACGCGCCAGCGGTCGATGTTTTCGTCGGCGAGCAGGCCGTCGCCACCAACGTCCCGTTTTTCACAGCCAGCGACTACCTCGATCTGCCGGCCGGCCAGGCGCGCGTGCGCGTGGCCCCCACCGGAGCAGGCGCCGCCGCCGCCGTGATCGACGCGACGCTGACACTGGCAGCCGGCCAGGCCTACACGGTCGCGGCGGTCAACCCGGTTGCCAGTATCAGCGCGGAAGTGTATCAGGACAATCTAGGCGCCGCGGCGGCGAACAAAGCGCGTGTACGGGTGTACCACCTGTCGTACGATGCTCCGGCCGTCGATGTCAAAGTGGCGGGTGGCCCAACCCTGATCTCAAGCCTGGCGTTTCCGGACGCCAGCGCGGAGGCGGAGGTCGACGCCGGAACGTATGACCTGCAGGTAACGCCGGCCGGCGCCGGCGATGTGGTGATCGACCTGCCCAACACTGAGCTCAAGGCCGGCACGTATTACAGCGTCTTTGCCGCCGGCCCGCTGGCCGAGATCGAGGCCGAGCTGGCGACGTTTACGCTGCCCGAGGCGGGCGGCAGCGGCAGCCAGCCCCATTCGCTGCCCAACACCGGCGCCGCGGAGAATCTGAGCATCACATTGCTCGCGCTCGGCGCGGCCGCGCTCGGCGCCGGCTTGCTGCTGCGCCGCCGGGTAGCATGACGGGGTGACGGGGTGACGGGGTGACGGGGTGACAAGGTGAGACGATGGGTGATGCGAGGTGTTTTCACGAACGTTTGAAACAGACAATGGTGATAAGCACTAGCCTGAACAACGATCACCCCGTCACCCCGTCACCCTGTCACCTTGTCAGTGTCAACGGCCAGTGCTGCTTGAGCACCGCGGCTTGCTCGTCCGCGATCACGGCTATGCCGCGCGGATTGGGGTGGATATTGGTCCACCAGCGCACGTCGCCGGTGTGGAGGTGATCCTGCCCCGGACCGAGCACAGGGATCTCGTCGTCCACCACGCCGTAGCCGCGCACCCGCAGATCCCAATTGCCGGCCGCGGTTTCGCGCTGCATACGGCGGTACACGTCGACGACCGGGAACTTGCACCGGCGGCCCATGTCCCTGATCACGTCGTACATCGGCTCCAGGATCGCGTTGCGGTCGAACTCATAGTGCGCCGGATAGTCTACGAACATGCCGGTTTCGAGCAGGATACGCACGTCCGGGAAGTCGTCGCGCAATCGGGCGCACAAGGTGTTCAGATGCTCGCGGAAGCCGTCCACCCCGTAGGCTCGCCGGTCGTTTACTCCGAAACGGATCAGCACGTAGTCCGGTCGCGGCACGCGGCGCAACGTCCGCTCGTAGCGCTTAAGAAAGCCGAGCACATGCTCGCCGTCCAGCCCTTCGTTGCTGATGCTGAGCTCGTCGCCGGGATACAGCTCGCGCAGCCTGGCGGCCAGCAGCTCCTCGTTGCGGTAGCGCTCCGGCATGTAGCTGGTGGCGAGCGTGCAGTCGCCGATGAGAAGGAGGTGGGACATAGGGGTTAGGGATTAGGGGTTAGGGGGAAAAGGCCCTCATCCCATCCCGGTGCTAAAGCACCGGGCTGAAGAAACGAAGCCACCTGAAGGTGGCTGATGCCCAGACCGCTTCAGCGGTCTTCGTTTCTTCAGCCCCAGGATTTATCCTGGGGTGTGGATGAGGGTCCTTTTCCTAACTCCGTTCGTGCTCCTCCATCAACGCCAGCTGGCGGGCGACTTCCTCGACGGCGACCTTCTGTTTGCGATAAAAATCCGACTCGCTCATCGCCAGGCGCATCACCACATCGCGAATGCGCAAGCCCTGCAAGAAGCGTAGCTGCAGGATGTTATATAACACCCACTCCGGCGCCGTCGGATCGAGCTGCACATCCGGCCGCAGATTCTCGATCGCCCGCCGCAACACGCCCTGCAGCGCTTTGGTCGGGCTGCCGTTGTCGGAGACAGCTGCTCGCACGCTGTGCAAACCCAGCAGCGGGCTTTCCGAAAGCTTGGGGCCGCCCCAGTAGTGTTTGAGCGCTTCCTGAACCAGCTGGTCGAAGTTCGGCAAGAGCGCGACGTCGTCGTCGAGCTGCTCGAGCGTGGCCGGCGTCGCGCTCTCGAGGTGGGCGGAAAGTGCCTGCAGCGACTGCATCTCCGGTGTCAGGCCGCGCAGCGTGCCGTAGATGCGCTCCTGCAGCTGCACGTTCTCCAGCGCCAGCTCCATCTGATGCGCCAGGGTGCCAATCAGCCGGCGCTGCTCGAGCGGCATCGCGCCGATCGGACGCGAAACACCGACCAGACCCAGAAACTCTTCGCTGGTGCCGTGCAGCGCCAGCACGCTGTAGCCGTCGCATGGGATGAAATCGCCGGCTTCGGGAATCGTACCGCGACGGCGGGCGGGCCGGTGGCGCGCTTCTTCCACCAGGTCGAGCAGCTTGTGCTCGGCGAAAAAGCGCTTGATCTCGTGGCGCGGGCCGACGGATGCCTTGACCATCGCGCTGTCACCCTCCGGCGCCGCGACAAAGCCGCGCTCGGCGCGCAGCGCGCCACAGATCGTCAGCAGCGTGTTCTCGAGCAGTCGCCGCAGGTCGGTCCGCGTAAACGCTTTACGGTCGAAGCGTCTGAGCAGCTGGAGCTGCTCGCGGTCCTGCCACAGCAGCAAGTTTTCCATACGCGGCCGGATATAGTCGATCAGATTCGGGATCAGCACGGTAAAGATCATGATCCCAAAAATCACGATCGTATCGCGCGGCAGGCCCACTATGTCTTCCAGCAGCGGTAATAACTGAACGCAAACAATGATCGACACGCCCACAAACGGCCCGATCAGCACCCAGCGGATAAAATCCTGCTTGACGACGCGGTCGGGCAGCAGCGCGCCCTGGTAGACCACGCTGTAGGCCAGCACCAGGATCATGATCCCCACGCCGAGGTTGGTGATAATCGCCGCCGAAAGCACCAGCCACATCGGCGGCGACGTATCCAGCCCGGCCACCACCAGGTAGGGGAATACGCCGAGGCCGGGCGCCAGAAACGACAGACCGAGGTATGTCAGCCTGCGCCGGGCGGCCGGCGTTGTCATCAGTTTGCGCGCCCGGAAGATGTTGTACAGGCCGCCCAGCGTGACGCAAAAGAAAAAGATCGTAAACAACGAGAACAGCGGCCCGGCGGCGAGCTGCTCGAGTTGCCCGGTCTGTAATCGCCCGCGTACCAGCAGATCGGTGCCCGCGGCGAGCACGAAAAACACCACGGCGGCGGCATAGGCGGCGACGACGGCGTAGCGCCGGCGCAGCGACTGCATGCCGACCGACGTCAAGAGTGCGTCGGAAAGATGCAGATACGCCGCCGGCACGAGCACGATGCCGAGCCACTGTGCGCGCAGCAAGAACTCACGCGTGGAAAACTGCGTTGCTTTATCGAGCAGCACATCGCCGCTGAACACGATCACCACGCCGGCCAGCAGCAGTGCCGTGGCCCGAGCGACCGCATTGTTCCAGTTGCGTGTCGTGATGTAAAACATCAGCGAGAATGTGATCACCAGAATCGCCTGGGTCACAAACAGGTTGACACGCAGCAAAGCGTTGACGGAAAGCAGGTCGAACATGGATATACCGAGCAACATTATACCATCGGGGCTTTGCCGGGTGGCGGCAAGGTGACGCAGGTGACGCAGGGACAAGGTGTGGTGCCGCGAGGATGTGTATGGTCGGAGAACTCGAAACTCGAAACATCGATGGTACGGAAATTGGTAACCTGTGAGCGGCGCCCCTGTGTGCGATATTTCGATCTGCCCTGATTGCTCCCGTGCGCAGGATCATTGATCAAGGACCCTTAGTGGCCATGGTGGCCGTGGAAGCGAGGCCCCCCAGCAATATGCACTCCTATTCCCCGCCGCCCGGCGACGTCTTACCACAGACTGCCATCCTGGCAAGCGTGCCCATCCCACTGCTGCTGATCGCGCGCGACAGCCCAACGGTGCTATACCTGAATCCCGCCGCCGTGGAGGTGCTGGGCGCCGATACAAACGCGGCCGCCAATGCGCTGCTCACGACGTGCGATGTAGATGAGCGACTGGTCCAGTACGATCGGCAGCCGGTCGTGCGCGCCGCGCGTGGTGAGACGCTGCACCGGGTTGTCGCTTTATGCACCACAATACACGGCAATCGCTGGATGCTGATCAGCGCGCAACCGCAGCACGAAGAGCCGGTTGTCGTCGCGCTCGAAGCGGTTGCCCAGCAGCGGCTGAACGACGGGACGCGTAACGCCAGGCTGCTGACCGCCGAGCACCAGGCACGCCGCTCAGGCACGCGTCTGGCCGGCTTGCAGGCGGTAACGGCAGCGCTCGCCGAAACGCTGACTTTCGAGCAGGTCGCGCAGGTGATCCTTGATCAGGGTATGCCGGCGCTGGGGGCGCAGGCCGCGTTCGTCACCGTATTGAGCGACGATGCCACGCAACTCGAAGTGATCGGAGCGCGTGGCTACGATGAGCAGATGGTCGAGCAGTATCGGCACATAGCCATCGATTTGCCCGTACCGATAGCCGATGCTGTCCGGACAGGCCGGCCGGTGGTGCTGGAAACCACTGCCGAGCGCGTTGCGCATTACCCCAACCTATCGGAGGCGTATCAGGCTTCCAACTACCGTTCGTGGATTTCGCTTCCGCTGCAGGTCGAAGGCCGCATCCTTGGCGGAATGTCGCTGAGTTTCGAACGGGAGCGCCTGTCGGACGACGACCAGACGTTTATCACGGCGCTGGCCAGACAATGTGCCCAGGCGCTTGAGCGGGCGCGACTGCGCGCCGCTGAAGATATGGCACGCGCCGCGTCCAGGCAACATCGGGAGCGCCTGGTGCTGCTGGCCGAGGCGTCGGCGGCGCTGACCTCGTCACTGGACTACCACGCGACTCTGGCTACCCTGGCGCACATGGTGGTGCCGCGGGTGGCGGATTGGTGCGCTGTGGATGTGGTGGACGAATCCGGTATGCCGCGGCGCCTGGCCGTCGCGCATATCGACCCTGATAAGGTCCGCCTGGCCGACGAATTGGCGCGGCGCTATCCTCCGCAACTCGACTCGAACAGCGGCAGCATGCATGTATTGCGTACCGGGCGCTCGGAGATGATGGCCAGGATCCCCGACCAGATGATCGTGGCTGCCGCACGCGACGAGCAGCACCTGCAGATCTTGCGCACGATCGGCTTTGCATCCTATATTTGTGTTCCACTGACGGCGCGCGGCCGTACACTCGGTACGCTCATGCTGGTCAACTCCGAGCCGGACCGCTATTTCGATGAGAACGACCTGCATTTCGCCGAGGATCTTGCCCGGCGCGCCGCTGTCGCCGTCGACAACGCCCGGCTGTATGATGAATCGCGCCAGGCCGAGCAGGCGCGTGCCGAATTGCTGGCCCTGTTGGATACCTTGCTCGACAGCGCGCCGATCGGGCTCGGCTTTTTCGATCGTGAGCTGCGCTACGTGCGCGTCAACGACGCGCTTGCCGCGATCAATGGTATGCCGGCCGCCGACCATGTCGGCCGTACCGTCGGCGAATTGCTGCCCGATATTCCGCCTGGCGTTGTTGCCGATTTTCGAACTGTGCTCGAAACCGGCGTGCCGATCGTTGATCACGAAGTGCAGGGCGCGACCCCGGCAGCCCCTGGTAAAACACGCACCTGGCGGGTAAGCTACTACCCGGTGACGGGACCGGCCGGCCGGACGCTGGGTATCGGCGTGGTGGTTACCGAGATCACCGAGCGTAAGCGAGCCGACAAAGCACAGCGCTTTCTGGCCGAATCGGGTGCCCTGCTGACGGCTTCGTTGCAGTACCCGGCAACGCTCCAGAACATCGCGCGGCTGATGGTGCCGGCGCTGGCGGATTCATGCATCGTCGACATGCTGGACGAGAGCGGCGACCTGCGCACTGTCGCGGTCGCCGCGGCCGGCGAAGAACGCGAGCTGCGAATCAAGGAGCAATGGAACCGTGCGCCGCTCGAGCCGGAGCCTGGCGTCGGCGTGGCTTCGGTACTCAAAACCGGTCGTTCGCTGATCATTGCCCCGCAGCCGGAGCTGCTCGCCGCGGCCGGACAGCCCATCCAGCCCGGCGTGTCCTCGTTGCTGGTCGTTCCGCTATTTGCACGCGGCGCGGTGATCGGAACGATCGCGCTGCTGTTTGATGAGTCCGGCCGGATGCACGAGCCGTCGGACCTGGAGCTGGCCGAGGAGATATCGCGTCGCGCGGTGCTGGCGCTGGAAAACGCCCGCTTGTATCACGAGGCGCAGGAAGCAATCGGCATGCGTGACGACTTCCTGTCGGTCGCTTCGCACGAGCTCAAATCGCCGCTGACATCGCTGCAGCTACAGGCGCAGAGCCTGCTGCGCTCGGCGCGCAAGGGGACTCTGGCCGAGATGGATCGCGACCGCCTGCTGACCAAGCTGGAGCTGATCGACAAGCAGGCGACGCGGCTCAACCGACTGGCGAACGATCTGGTGGACGTGGCGCGAATACGTTCCGGCCACATCAACCTCCGCGCCGAAGCATTGGATGTCGTGTCCGTGGTGCGCGAGGTCGTTGAACGCTTTCGCGAGCAGATCGAGCTGGCCGGCTGCACGGTGGAGCTGCACGGCGAGCCGATGGTGACGATCCGCTCCGACCGTGCCCGTATCGAGCAGGTGCTTGGCAATCTGCTTTCCAATGCGATCAAATACGGCCCGGGCAAGCCGATCGACATCATGATCGAGGTCGACCGCGAAAATGTCTGGATCGCCGTCAGCGACCGCGGCATCGGCATTGCTCCGGAGCATTTGGAGCGTATCTTTGTGCGCTTTGAACGGGCAGTATCGGCGCGCAACTACGGCGGGCTGGGCCTTGGCCTGTATATTGTGCGCCAGATCGTCGAGGCGCTCGGCGGCACAATCCATGTCATGAGCCGTCCTGGCGCGGGTGCGACGTTTACGGTGGTGCTGCCGAAACGATGAACGGGACGATCAAATAATCGTAGGGACATGCCAACGGCTCTGCCGGCGGCGTGTCCGCATTCGAGGATGAGGATCGCCACGATTGGTCGCCGGCGGCGTGTCCTGCACTCGTGTGGATGATCCCGTCCGTGTACGAAATAAAGGATGCCAATCCACCTCATTGGATGTGGACACGCCGCCGGTGCACACAGTTCAGCGCGTTCACGTCGGTTGACACGTACGCCTCTGGTGTGTCCCTACCTGTGTCCCGTGTGTCTGTTTTTTATTTGTGCTATGATTTTCCGCTATGGCCATGATCGAAGAACCTGTGACGCTCAACACACCCCACCGGGCCGAGCGCAATCCCGGCTGCGCGCTGGATCGGGGCTGGGTGGACGCGGTACGCGTTAACCGAAGTGCCGTCGAGCGGCGCGTGGCGACACTTCCCGGTCGCCGCTCGGTGAAGCAGGCCTGGCAGGCCGCCTGGCTGCTGCGCGCGATTACGTGTATCGACCTTACCACGCTTTCGGGAGACGATACGCCCGGCACCGTGCGGCGGTTGTGCGCCAAGGCGCTGCGTCCGGTGCGCGCCGATCTGCTCGAAGCGATGGGTGCGCACAAGCTGCCGATCCAGGTCGGCGCCGTGTGTGTCTACGACGCGTTTGTGCCGGTAGCGGTAGCGGCCTTGCGCGGCAGCACGATACCGGTCGCGGCTGTGTCCACCGGCTTCCCGGCCGGGCACAATCCATTCGAGCTGAAGCTGCGCGAGATCGAGGCCTCGGTGGCCGCGGGCGCGCGCGAGATCGATATCGTGATTTCAAGGCAGCACGTGCTGACCGGCAACTGGCAGGCGCTGTACGAGGAAGTGCAGGCCTTTCGGCATGCATGCGGCGATGCGCATATGAAATCGATCCTGGCCGCCGGCGAGCTCGGCATGCTGCGCAACGTCGCCAAAGCCAGCCTGGTATGCATGATGGCCGGCTCGGATTTCGTCAAAACGTCCACCGGAAAGGAAAGCGTTAACGCCACGCTGGCAAACAGCCTGGTCATGGTGCGCACTGTGCGTGATTTTTATGAGCGCACCGGCTACCGCGTCGGGTTCAAGCCTGCCGGCGGTATTCGTACCGCCAAGCAGTCGCTGGATTGGCTGGTGTTGATCAAGGAGGAGCTGGGCGAGGCGTGGCTCAGGCCCGAGCTGTTCCGCTTCGGCGCTTCGTCATTGCTGGGGGATATCGAGCGCCAGCTCGAGCATTTCGTCACCGGCGCATACTCGGCTTCGTACCGCCACCCGATGGCATAAGTTATGACAGTAGCAGATATTTTTGAAACCATGGCCTACGGCCCCGCCCCCGAAAGCGCCAAACCGGCCCAGGAGTGGCTCGACGCACACGGCCGGCGCTTCGGGCACTTCATCAACGGCGCGTTTACCGAGCCGGCAGGCGACAGGTTGTTTGCGACGATTAATCCGGCGACCGAGCAGCCGCTGGCCGAGCTGACCCAGGCAGACCAGGCCGAGGTGGACGCCGCCGTGGACGCCGCGCGACGGGCATTCGATAGCTGGTCTGCTACACCGGGGCACGTGCGGGCACGCTATCTGTACGCCCTGGCACGCCAGGTGCAAAAGCACGCGCGTCGCCTGGCGGTGCTGGAAGCGCTCGACAACGGCAAGCCGATCCGCGAAACACGCGATATCGACATTCCGCTGGTAGCGCGCCACTTCCTGTACCACGCCGGTTGGGCGCAGCTGATGGAGCGTGAGCTGCCTGGCTATGCTCCGCTCGGGGTGGTCGGCCAGATCGTTCCCTGGAACTTCCCCCTGCTGATGCTGGCGTGGAAGATCGCCCCCGCGATCGCGCTCGGCAATACGGTTGTGCTCAAGCCGGCCGAGTGGACCTCGCTGACGGCGCTTGCATTCGCCGAGATCTGCTGGCGAGGTCGGCCTGCCTCCCGGCGTCGTTAATATCATTGCCGGCGACGGCAGGGTGGGCGAGGCGATCGTGCGCCATCCGGATGTGGACAAGATCGCGTTCACCGGCTCGACCGAGGTCGGCCGCCTGATTCGAGCGGCTACCGCCGGCAGCGGCAAGCGCCTGTCGCTCGAACTGGGCGGCAAGTCGCCGTTTCTGGTGTTCGACGACGCCGACCTCGACAGCGTCGTTGAAGGCGTGGTCGACGCGATCTGGTTCAATCAGGGCCAGGTCTGCTGCGCCGGCTCGCGGCTGCTGGTTCAGGAAAGTATCGCTGCGCAGCTGATCGAGCGGCTGCGCGCGCGCATGGAAAAGCTGCGGGTCGGCGATCCGCTTGATAAGAGCGTCGACATCGGCGCGATCGTCGCGCCGCCGCAGCTACAGCGCATCACGCGGCTGGTCGAGCAGGGCAAGCAAGAAGGCGCGACGATGTGGCAGCCGTCGTGGGCCTGCCCGGCCGAAGGCTACTTTTTTCCGCCCACGCTGTTCACCGACGTGTCGCCGGCCGCGACGATCGCCCAGGAAGAGATCTTCGGTCCGGTGCTGGTGACGATGACGTTCCGCACGCCCGACGAAGCCGTCGCGCTGGCCAATAATACGCGCTACGGCCTGGCCGCCGGGGTGTGGAGCGAAGACATCAATCAGGCGCTTGACGTCGCCGGTCGCCTCAAGGCGGGGGTGGTCTGGATCAACTCGACCAACCTGTTCGACGCCGCCGCCGGCTTCGGCGGCTACCGCGAAAGCGGCTTCGGCCGTGAGGGCGGTAAGGAGGGGTTGTACGAGTACTTAAGGTCGAAGGTCGAAGTGAACGGGTCGAAGGTCGAACGATCGAACGGGTCGAAGGTCAAAACCGACCAGGATATCGATCCGGATGCCCCCGCGATGTCGCACTCAAACGGTGGGGAAACTCCTGATTCCGTTGATGGCGAAGCAACCTTCGACCTTCCAACCTTCCGACCTCTATCGCCCCATGATCGACCGAACCCCCAAGCAGTATATCGCCGGCAAACAGGCGCGGCCCGATTCGGGCTACAGCCGCCCGGTGTTCGGCCCCGACGGCGCGCTGATCGGAGAGGTGGGCGAAGGCAACCGCAAAGATATCCGTAACGCCGTCGAAGCGGCGCGAGCGGCCGGTAAATGGGCCGAGCAAACGGCGCATAATCGCGCCCAGATCCTGTATTACGTTGCCGAAAACCTGGCCGCGCGCACGGCCGAATTCGCGCGGCGGATCGCGGAGCAGATCGGTTGCGAAGACGCGGACGCGGCGCGCGAAGTCGAAGCGACGATCGAGCGTTTGTTCAGCTACGCCGCGTATGCCGACAAATACGAGGGCGTTGTCCATCGCACGCCCTATCGCATCGCGACGCTGGCGATGCCGGAGCCGATCGGCGTCGTCGGGCTGGTATGCCCCGACGAGTATCCGCTGCTTGGCCTGGTATCGCTGGTTGCGCCGGCGATCGCCATGGGCAATACCGTGATCGTCGTGCCGTCCGAGCGCCACCCACTTTCCGCGATCGATCTGTATCAGGTACTCGATACGTCGGATGTTCCCGGCGGCGTGGTCAATATCGTCACCGGGCCACGCGATGTGCTGGCCGGCGTGCTGGCCGAGCACAATGATGTCGACGCGCTATGGTACTGGGGCTCAGCCGCCGGCGTCGCGGCAGTCGAGCGCGGTTCGATCGGCAATCTGAAGCAAACCTGGGCGTCGTCCGAGGCACGCAACTGGCTCGATGCCGGCGAGGGCGAAGAGTTCCTGCGCCATGCGACGCAGGTCAAGAATATCTGGGTGCCCTATGGAGCATAGTTAATGAATGTCTTAACCTTGATCCTGGCCGGCGGCCGCGAGCGGCGGCTCAGTATCCTGGCGGCACATCGCGCCAAACCGGCGCTGCCGTTCGCGGGCAAATATCGCATCATCGACTTCGCGCTTTCCAATGCCGTCAACTCGGGCCTGAGGCGCGTTGCGCTGCTCACCGACTACCGTCCCCAACCGCTGCTCGACCACGTCGGCCTCGGCGGGCCATGGGATCTCGACCGGCGCCGGCCGAACGGACTGTTTATCTGGCAGCCGTTTCGCGATGAGTTTGCGGAGGATATCTATCGCGGTACCGCCGGCGCGCTGCACCAGAACCGCGCACGTCTGGCCGACGCGAATTGCGACACGGTGCTGCTGCTTTCGGGCGACCAGGTGTACAACATGGATTTCCGCCCGCTGCTGCAAGAGCACCAGCGGCGTGGCGCCGACCTGACGATCGGCGTTGTTCCGGTGGCGTCCGAAGAAGCACATCGCTTCGGCATCGTAACGACCGACGACGAGGGCCGGGTTACCGAGTTCCACGAAAAACCGCTGCGATCGAGCGGCACGCTCGGGTCGATGGGCGTATATGTATGGAACACCAAAACGTTGCTCGAGCGCCTGCAAGAAGATGCCTACGACCCGGCATCGTCGCACGAGATCGGGCGCAACCTGCTGCCGCGCTGTGTGCAGCGTGATCGTGTGTTCGCCCATCGCTTCGACGGATACTGGCAAGACGTCGGCGGCCTGGAGGTGTACTGGCGCGCGCAGCTGGACCTGCTGGACCAGCAGCCTGCGCTCGACCTCAACAATCCGCGCTGGGTGATCCATACACGCTCGGAGGAGCGACCGCCCGTCAAAATGCTGCCGGGCTCGCGCGTTTCGCGTAGCCTGGTTTCCAACGGCTGTATCGTACAGGGCGAAGTGATCAACAGCGTGCTGTCGCCGGGAGTGTATGTCGGTCCCGGCGCGGTCGTGCGCGACTCGATCGTGATGCTGGATACCGTCATCGGCGCCAATGCGACGGTCGATCGCTGTATCCTCGACGAGGACGTGCGCATCGAAGAAGGCGCCCGCCTGGGTGTCGGCGAGGCCGATCATCCGAATATGACCGAGCCGGATACGATCATGGACGGGCTGACGATCATCGGCCACCATGCGAGGATCCCCGCCGGCATGGTCGTTGCGCGCAATTGCCGCATCGACCCCGAGGTTGGTCCGGACGATATGCCCGGCTCGCAGCTTGAGGTCGGCACGACCGTGATGCGCCCGGTTCCCCGTTCCCCAGGATTGTCCTGGGGCTGAAGAACACCCAGGATTTAGCGTCGGGTCTCAAGGCGAGGTAGACAATGAAATACGGCTTTGTGCTGCCGCTCGGTGACGCTCGTGCGGCAGCCGACCTGGCCGCTGAGTGCGAGCGCGCCGGATGGGACGGATTTTTCGTCTGGGAGCCGGTGTGGGGCTGGGAAGCATGGATTCTGCTCGCCGCCGCGGCGATGCGCACCGAACGGATCCGGCTCGGCACGATGCTGACGCCGGTGTCGCGAATGCGGCCGTGGAAGCTGGCCGGCGAGACTGTGACGGTCGATCATCTGTCCAACGGCCGCGTGATACTGGCGGTGGGACTTGGCGCGCCCGAAAGCGGCTTCCAGATGTTCGGCGAAGAAACCGACCGTAAGATACGCGCCGAGCTGTTGGACGAAGGGCTGGATATCGTTACCGGCCTGTGGAGCGGCGAGTCGTTCAGCTACAGCGGCAAGCACTACACGGTATCGGCTGACGCAAAAATCGTCGCGCCGCCGCCACCGCCGGTGCAGCAGCCGCGAATCCCGATCTGGGTCGTGGGCGCCTGGCCGCGGCCCAAGTCGATGGCTCGGGCGCTGCGCTACGACGGCATTTTGCCGCAGACGTACGATGCTGAAGGCAAGCCGCGCGAGATCGTGCCCGACGATTTTCGCGATATCCGGGCTTATGTTGAGCAACACCGCGCGCAGCCCGGCACGATCGAGCTGATCATGGAAGGCACCACTCCCGGCGACGACCCCGAGCAGGCGGCGGCGAAGGTACGGCCGTGGGCCGAGGCCGGCGCGACGTGGTGGATCGAAGGCATGTGGGAGACCTTGGAGCAGCCCGACGGTCCGGCGCGGGTATTGGAGCGCGCCCGCCAGGGGCCGCCCAGACTTAATCCATAAGGCGATCCGCGAAGGCCGGGCACCTACGAAAACACGACCTTCGGCCTATGTTCGCCGCGCTGAATGGCGTTAACATGCCCTGGCGTTTCCGCACAGTCGAGACGAGAAGGGAAAATATCGTGTTTCGTATGCGCCTCGCTATGTTGACGAGCATAGCATTGCTGCTGACGCTGCTGCCGATCGCAATTCGGCCGGCATCGGCCCAGACCGACGATCGCTGTTTCGAGCAAACCAGCCAGTGCATTAATGGCCGCTTCCGCTCGTTCTGGGAGCAGAACGGTGGGCTTTCGATCTTCGGCTATCCGATCAGCCGTGCCGATCTCGAAGTCAACCCTGATACCGCGCAAAGCTACCTGACTCAGTGGTTCGAGCGTAACCGTTTCGAGCTGCATCTTGAAAACGCCGCGCCATACGACGTGCTACTCGGTCGTCTGGGATCGGACGCCCTGGCGCGCCAGGGGCGCGACTGGCAGGCCGAGGGCCGCGAGCCTGGACCGCGCGCCGGCTGTCTGTGGTTCGAGCAGACCGGACACAATGTTTGTGACTTTGACGCAGCCGGCACGTCGGCGGCCGACCGCGGCTTTTTGAGCTACTGGCAGGCCGAAGGTCTCGATGATCCGGCGCTCGACGCGTACCAGCGCAGCCTCGCGCTGCACGGCTTCCCGCTGACCGCGCCGCGTATGGAGACCAACAGCAGCGGTGACACGGTGCTGGCCCAGTGGTTCGAGCGCGCGCGCTTCGAATGGCACCCGACGAATCCGCCCGGCTTCCGTGTTTTGCTGGGCCTGCTCGGAAACGAGCTATACGGAGCACCGCAGCCGCAGCCGGCGCTACCTGCGAACGTACCATGGGTGCATGCCGGCAACCGCGTGATTGCATTGGCAGAGGGCCAGCCGGCAGTTGTGTTGCCTTCGGGCACGCCGACAGGTGGGACGTTCAACGTGTTGGGCTCCCCGGACGGCCGCTATCTGTCGTACACAACAACCCTGCCCGCTACCGATGGACCGAGGAACCAGCTGGTGATACGCAGCGTGGCGAATGGATTTGAGCGCACGATCGAGCTCGGTTCCAGCGCGATCGTGCTCGGCACCGTCTGGGCGCCCGGCGGCAATCAGCTGGCCTTCGGGATTATCAACTCGCAGGGATTCCGTTGGGATCTGCGTATCGTCGATGCTGCGAGCGGCAGCGTTCGCAACGTGCTGGCCGAGCAGACCGGTAGCGTGCTGCAACCGGTGGCATGGACCGGCGAGGGCCTGTTCACGACGCGGATCATCTGGGCCAGCGACGCGCCGCCGCTGGGCTTGCAGATCGTCGATCCCGCAACCGGCAGCGTCGCGACTGTGAGCGACACGGCGCACTATGGCGTTGCGGTCAGTCCCAGGTGGACGGCGGGCGGCTTTTGTCGGCGGCTTGTTGCAGCCAGGATCGTTCCCCAACACCGAGCTGCTGGTGCTGGACCGCGACAGCGGCCGTGAAACCGTGATCGTGCAGCGCGGCGATTTTTACATCGGCAACGTGCGCTGGTCGCCGGACAATTCGAAGCTGCTGCACTCACGGCTGCTGGCTACCGCCGACATGCCCACGTCGCTGCATGTGATGAACGCCGACGGTACGGCCGAGCAGATCCTGCCGCTCGGCCCCGGCGGCGTCCCGGGCGCGCTGCGGGATGTCGCGTGGCGCGACAACGGCACGCTACAGCTGTTGATGAGCGGACTTGAAGGGCAGGTCGTGGTGTGGGAGGTGTCGCTCGATGCATTTACGCCGGCGCAGGTACGGCGCATCGCCGAGCTGCCCACCGAGGGCAGCACCCTTGACGGCTTTGTCTACCAGCCTCGGTAAAAAACGATCCGCGAAGGCACGCGAAGAATAGTTGATCTATCTTGCGGGAGATCCAGCTCCAGCGGCTCGCCGTACGCGACAGCGGATCGTTAATCGTTCTCGGGCTTGATCACTTCGCGCGAGCGGCCATCCTCGGCCGGGCCGACGACGCCGCGCTGCTCGAGCAGCTCGATCAGCTGCGCGGCTTTGGAGTAGCCGATACGCAGCCGCCGCTGCAGCAGCGAAGCCGAGGCCCGCTCGTGCTGGCGCACGAGCTGGATCGCCCTGGGCAGCAGCTCATCTTCTTCCGCGTCGCTGAGCGCGCCGGTGTGCGAATCGGGCAGCGGCGATACGCCGGCCGTATCGAGGTTGCCCGCCGCCGGATCCTGGTCCGGCTTCTTCGGCGGCGGCAGCTTGCTCGCGCCGGCGGCAGGCGGCGCGCCGTGCTCTGCGCCGGCGGCACGCCAGAAGCGCGCGACGTTCTCAACTTCCTTGTCCGAAACGTTGGTGCCCTGCACGCGCATCGGCTTGGCCGCGTCGGAGGCCAGATACAGCATATCGCCGCGCCCGAGCAGCTGCTCGGCGCCGTTCATATCCAGGATCACCCGCGAATCGATCTGTGAGGTCACGGCAAAGGCCATGCGCGTCGGGAAGTTGGCCTTGATCAGGCCGGTGACGACGTCCACCGATGGGCGCTGGGTCGCCAGGATCAGGTGGATGCCGATCGCGCGGGCCATCTGCGCCAGGCGGCAGATCAGCGTCTCGACCTCGTCGGGCGCCATCATCATCAGGTCGGCCAGCTCGTCGACGATGATCACAATATACGGCAGCGGCTCCAGGCTCACCACGCCGCTGCGGGCTGCTTTGTTGTACGACTCGATGTTGCGGAAGCCTTTTTGGGCGAGCAGCTTGTAGCGCCGCTCCATCTCGCGCACGGCCCATTTGAGCAGGCTGACCACCCGCTCCAGCTCGGTCACCACCGGCGCCAGCAGGTGCGGGATATGGTTGTAGACGATCAGCTCGACCATCTTGGGGTCGACCATGATGAACTTCAAATCGTCAGGCGTATGCTGCATCAACAGCGTACACAGGATCGAGTTGATCGCCACGGATTTGCCCGAGCCGGTGCGAGCCGGCGATCAGCAGGTGCGGCGCGCGCGTCAGGTCGGTGATCACCGGCGCGCCGGACACGTCTTTGCCGAGCGCCAGCTTGAGCTTGGCGCTGTTGCCGGGCGAACTCGTCGGTGTCGATCACTTCCTTCATCGACACCGACGCGATCGCCGAGTTCGGGATCTCGATGCCGATATAGGGCGTGCCGGGGATCGGCGCCTCGATGCGGATCGAAGGCGCGGCCAGCGCCAGCGCCAGGTCGCGCTCCAGCGTGGTGATGTGGCTGACTTTCACGCCCACGGCCGGCTGCAGCTGGTACTGTGTGACGGCGGGGCCGGGGTTCATCCCGACAACCTGCGCCTCGATTTTGAACGAGGCCAGCGTGTCCTCGATGATGCGTGCTTTGTCGCGCTTCTCGTTGTCGTCGATCTCGCCGACGTTGAACTCTTCCAGCTCGCCTAACGCCGGCAGCGACCAGGCGCGGCGCGGCGCGCTGGTATCGATCGACGCGACTTCCTCCGCCGGTATGTCCGCCTTGCGCTCGGCCGCGACTGCCTGAGGCGCGCCCGGGGTCACCGCGGCGACTTTGGCGGGTGCTTTGGCCTGCTCGCCGCCGGCGGCCTTGGGGTCGGCCGGCGCTTTCTCGATCCGCAGCGTCGACCCGGTGGCAGGGCTGGCGGGCCGGTTGAACAAGCTGGCCTGCGTCGGGCGGGCGGCGATCGGGGTTAAGAACTGCTGCTCTGCCGAGGCGGGCTGCTGGGGCGCTACCGGACGTGCGGGTTGAGCCGCCGGAAGCCTGGTGGCGGTTGCGGCTCCGGCGGGCGCCGGAGCCTTAAGGGCCGGTCGCGGGGCGCGACGCTTGAGCTCCTCGCTGTAGGGCACGGGCTCCGGCTGCGAAGCGTCGGGCAGCACTTCCTCGAACTTTTCGCGGCGCAGCGGCTCCAGCAGCGCGGCAAAGCCACGGCCCAGGCGGTCCATGATCTGTCCGAGCGTCAGGTTGAACGTCAGCACGACGCCAAGCACCAGCGCCAGCAGCAGCAGCAGCGCCGCGCCACCCACGCCGAACGCGAGCATCAAGCCAAGGTCGATCGCGCCGCCGATCGAGCTCGGCCCATCGAGCTCGGCGCTGAAAATCTCGCGCGTCGAGGCGAACTCGGTCGCGCCAAGCAGCACCAGCAGCAGCAGCACGACGCCGACGACGTTACGCAGCGAGATCGGAGCGTCTACGAAGCGCTCCTGCCAGAACATCAGCCCGCCGACCACGATCAGCGCGATCGGCACGACGACCTGCCCGGCGCCGAAGCCGCGCTGAATGACGCTGACCAGGCCCCCACCGACCACTCCCGGGTCCGCCGATCCAAACAGCACCAGCAGCAGCAGCCCGAGACCGACCAGCGCAAAAGCAAACATCTCGCGCTGCATCTGCGGCGACACGATCGGCTTGCGCTGCGCCGGCTTGCGTGCCGGAGCCGCCTTCGGCTGAGCCTTGCGCTTGCCCTTCGTTGGAGTAGTACGAGCCGGTGTTTTCGTCTGGCTACGTTTTGATGCCATAATCTCCGAGCAGCCGGCAGGACAAGGTTCGGGGCTGTCCTTCTATACTATCATATCTAGTGTGTCTAGCCCCGCCGCCGGCAGGCCGGGGGTTTCGGGGTGTCCCCCAATACTATCATAACTAGTGTACTATTTACACCTCCATTACCACCGGCAACACCATCGGCCGCCGGCGTGTCTGCTGGTACAGATACTCGCTGACCGAGTCCTTGATTTTGCGCTGGATATAGTTCATGTCGAAGCTCGACACGCCGCCCGCGCCGTTGCCGTCGCCGTTCAGCGAATCGCGCACCCGCTGCTTGGCCCGTTCCAGCACGTCGGTCTGATTACGCACGTTCAAGAACCCGCGGCTGACCAGATCCGGCCCGGCGACCACCCGGCCGGTCGAGGCGTCGACCGAAACAACCACCATCAGGATGCCGTCTTTAGCCAGCATCTGCCGGTCGCGCAGCACGGCATTGGTGGCGTCGCCGCCGATATCCGTGCCGTCGACATACATCAGGCCGCCGGGCGCCTTGCCCGTGATCGCGCCGAAATCCTGGCTGAACTCCATGATCGCGCCGGTTTCGGGCAGCAGCACTTGCTCGGCAGCATACCCCATACTGGTCGCCAGGTGCTTATAGATCGCCATGTGGCGGTAGTCGCCGTGAAACGGCATGACATACTGCGGGCCGCAGCAGCGCCAGCGCCATCTTCAGCTCCTCCTGAGCGGCGTGGCCCGACACATGGATCTGCGAGTCCGAGCCGTAGACCACTTCGGCGCCGAGGCGGATACAGATTGTCGATCACCTTATGCACCGAGATTTCGTTGCCCGGGATCGGCGAAGCCGATACCACGACCGTATCGCCCGGCTTGATCTTGACGTGCGGATAGTCGCGGTTGGCCATGCGCGCAAGCGCGGCCATCGGCTCGCCCTGGCTGCCGGTGCACACCACCACGAGCTCTTCGTCGCTGTATTCCGGCATCTGGCTGGGCCGGATCAGCAGCCCTTCGGGCGCGCGCAGGTAGCCCAATTCCTGCGCGATACGCACGTTGTTCTCCATCGAGCGGCCCGCCGGCACCACCTTGCGGCCATAGGCCTCGGCGGTGTCGATCACCATCTGCACGCGCGATATATTCGAGGCGAACGAGGCGACGATGATGCGGCCCTGCGCCACCGCGAAAATATTGTCGAACGCGGCGCCGATCACGCGCTCGCTGGGCGTAAAGCCTTTGGTACTCGGCGCGCACGCAGTCGGTGAGCAGCAGGATCGGGTTGCGCCGCCCAAGCTCGGACATCTTGGCTACGTCGGTCGGCCAGTTATCGACCGGCGTATGATCGAACTTCCAGTCGGTAAGGTAGACCGCCAGGCCGGCCGGCGTGGTGATGCCGAAGGCGACGGCATCCGGGATCGAGTGCGCGATATGGAACGGCTCGATCGTAAACGGGCCGGCGGGATACTTTCCTCCCGCCTCGATCGTGTTACGCTCGACCTTGTCGAGCAACTTGTGCTCTTTGAGCTTCGGCTGCACCAGGCCCAGCGTCAGCTTGGTGCCGTAGATCGGCGGGAAGCCCAGCAGCGGCAGCAAGAACGGCATCGCGCCGATGTGATCTTCGTGGCCGTGGGTGAGAAAAACGCCGTGGATAGTAGCCTTGCGCTCTTGGAGGTAGGTTGGATCGGGCAGGATCAGGTCGACGCCCAGCATCTCGTTTTCAGGGAACATGACACCCATATCGAGAATGATGGCGTCGTCACCATATTCCAGCACCCAGCAATTCCGTCCGACCTCACCGGCGCCTCCGAGCGGTATCGCTCGCAATCGGTTCTTCGACATACGACAACACAGAGCGCGGCAATGCCGGCTCCCGATCTCCTTTCGTTGAGACCCGCCTCGGCGGGTTCGTTTTGTTATTTTCAGCTGCGCCACGTAGCACAGCTAAAGCTCAAATACGCTCCAAAATCGCGCTAATTAGCTCATCACGCCCGGCGACATGCGCATAAATCGGTACGCGCGATCGGCCCCAGGCCTGTTGGTGCAGCCAGCGCAGCAGCGGGCTATGCAGCTGGCGCATGTCGCGACTGTCGACGCGCAGCTCGTATGCCGGCTCGCGCTCCTCGGGATCTAGCGGACCAAAACCGCGTACGGCGGACCATGGATACAGCACCGTCACGCCCGGCAAGACACCGAACAACAGCCCGTCGTCCCGCACGGCATAGCTGGCCGACGCTTCTTCGATCAGATTGTACGCCAGCAGCGGCGCGGCCACGATCAGCGCGACCATCAACAACGCCGGCACAATCTGCGCCGCGCTCCAGCCCCGGCTCCACGCGGCGCCGAGCGAACCCGGCAGGCCGGCCCAGGACGCGCCCAGCACCGCCGGCAACTTCCAGATCGCCAGGCCTGCAAGCGCCAGAACCGCCAGCGCCAGCGCCGCCGCTGCCGCCCGTGCGCCGCTGGTCAGGCGATATACGTTCATGCTGATCCCTAAAACAACGACAATTGTTCCGGCTCGTCGGGCGGCTCCTGGCTCGGCGCCATATCGCTCGCGGCTATGCCGCCGGCAGCCTCCTCGGCCAGCACCTGCTCGAGCCGCTCGATCAGACGCGGAATGCGCTGCATATCGCGCTTGGCGTCGGGCAGCGCCGCCATGTTGCGCAGCACATACGCCGGATGAAACAGCGGAATCACTACTTGCTCGCCGCGACGCTCGGCTTTGCCGTGTACGCGCGTGATCTTGGCGCCGGGAAAATACTTCTCCATTGAGAAGCGGCCGAGCGTGGCGATCAACCTGGGCCGCAGCAGCTCGAGCTGCCGTTCGAGGTAGCCGGAGCAGGCTGCGATCTCTTCAGGCCGCGGATCTCGATTTTCCGGAGGCCTACAGTTGTGGCTAACTACACCAGCTACGATATAAACTCGTCGCCCTCTACGCCAATGTTGTACAAAGGAAAGTTACGTCGTGTTTGACGCAAGGTCGCGCTTTCAACCTTCGCGTCCACGTACACGTACTCGTTCCGATGGTTTTTCAGTAGCCGTTCGAGTACGGCGCGAACCATTGACGGCTGATGTACAACTTGCTCCCACCATAGATTGACAACCAGATAGCCATTTGCGCTTGCAAGCTCATCCTTGACACAAGCTCGCGCTCGGCTATTTCAATTCAGGAATCCCGGTCCTCGAACTTCCAGCAGTAGCTTATGTTCGGGCAAACAAAAGTCGAATGTGTATGAGCTTGCATCCAACGCGAAATGGTGAATGAAGCGCTCTCCTAACTCCTCCAAGATATCCTTCAGTTCATATTCACCATAACCGACAGGGTGCTTGCCGTTTCCATTCGTTATACGCTGCGCAAGTGCAACTCGACCTCGTTGACGCTCCTGGGCGGAAAAGTGCTGAGCCTTGGCCTGGCCCAATGCGACGAGCTCGCGTGTACGAGCGTTTGCACGAGCTGTTATTGCAATCGGATCGCGCAGACCTTCGGCATACTGCTGCAGCATTATACGACGCACTTTCTCGCGCGTCTCCGTACTATGCATTATGAGTCGATTGTGGCACGTGGGACTGCACGTTCTCGTCTTTCTGAAATCATAATGCGAGTAATGCGTGTAAAATTCTGTGTCGCAGACCTGGCAACGATCGCCTAGCACTCGGACTGCATCACCGGCTCTAATCTCAGATGCCCGGATCCACTGTCCGTTAATCATGAACGGATGTTCCGGCGTCACTGTGATCCGGACTGGTTTGCGGTAAAAGTCGTCGGCCGCTCGCACAATAATTTCAACAACATCCGATCCTTCGGGGAGTATGTCGTTTGGTCGAATATACACAACCGGGCGAAACTTACCCGTATGTGTCAGTACAAGATCGCCAAGCTGGATGTCCTTAATCGGTTTGTAGCCGTCTGCCGTATAAATATTGACTCGCGGACTGATGAAGCATTTCACCACATTGGCAATAAACACGTCCTCACGCCCCAGCCCGATCTCGGCCAGCAGCTCTTCCAGCAAACGTCCGGCCTGCCCGACAAACGGCCGGCCCTGCAGATCCTCGTTGCGGCCGGGCGCCTCGCCGATGAACATAATCTCGGCGTTGATCGGCCCTTCGCCGGGGACCGCACGTGTACGGCCCTGGTGCAGCGCACACGCCGTACAGCGATTCACTTCGTCTGCTATGTGCTGTAGCGCGGCAGCTACAGCCTCGGGATCTCGAGCGTCGCTCATCTCCGCTTTATTATACACCTTAGCACGTGTGTTCAGGTTCGAAACAGCGGCGCAGCCTTTTTGAGGTAATCGTAGCCCGAATAAAGCGTCAGCAGCACCGCGCCGATCATCAGCCAGTAGCCGAGCCCCAGGATCATCGCCAACAACCCGTTGGGATCCACCAGCGGCGAAAGCCCGGAACGCGGCGCCAGGCCGGCGCTGGCCCAGACCAGCATCCACGCGATCGCTATGATCGTCAGCAGCATCTTGTACTTGCCCCAGCGGTCGGCAGGAATAACCATGCCCTCGGCCGCGGCAAACGAGCGCACGCCGGTGACGATAAATTCGCGCGCAATGATCACGATCGCGATCCATGGCGCGAGTAAGAGTGCCGCCACCATCGCAACCAGGGTCGCGGCGGTGTACACCTTGTCGGCCGTCAGGTCGAGAAAAATTCCAATATTGCTGACCCACCCGTAGCGCCGCGCCAGACGTCCGTCGACTGTGTCGGTGATCGCCATGACCACAAACAAAATCGCGGCCGCGAACAGGCTCGCGTGCGTTGCAAGCAAGATCAACCAAACCAACGGCACCGTGGCGATCAAACGCACAAAGCTGAGCAGATTGGCGGGATTCCAGGGAACTTGCACGCAGCGGCTCCTGCTATCAGCAGCAGTGTAGCTTATTCGATCAGCAGCCGCAAGCCGACGCAGGAGACACAGGAAACCCACGGGACAGCATCGGAATAACGTTTCGCATCAAATAATCCTGTGTCCCCGGCGTCCTCGGTGTCTCCCGTGTCATTCCGCCAACGCCGGCTCTTCACGGAACTGTGTCCTGAACAGCCGGGCGTACAGGCCGCCGCGCGCCAGCAGCTGCTCGTGCGTGCCCGACTCGGCTAAGCTGCCGTGCTCCAGCACCAGAATCGTATCGGCTGCTAATATGGTTGACAACCGGTGCGCGATCACGATCGTGGTGCGGCCCTTCATCACCTCGACCAACGCGTCCTGGATCGCGCGCTCCGACTCGCTGTCAAGCGACGAGGTTGCCTCGTCCAGGACCAGGATCTTGGGGTCTTTGAGAATCACACGCGCGATCGCCAGGCGCTGCTTTTCGCCGCCCGACATGCGGTACCCGCGCTCGCCGACGATCGTCGCATAGCCGTCGGGTAGCTGCTGGATTAAGCCGTGTATGTTGGCCGCGCGCGCCGCCGCCTCGAGCTGCTGATCCGTCGCGGCTGGGTTGGCGTAGCGCAGATTGGCGGCGATCGTATCGTTGAACAGATACGTTTCCTGCGTCACCATGCCGATATGCTCGGATAACGTGTCCAGCGTCAGCTCGCGCAGATCGTGGCCGTCGAGCAAGATCGCTCCCGCGGTCGGATCGTACAGTCGCGGCAGCAGGTAGGTGATCGTGGTCTTGCCCGAGCCGCTCGGACCGACCAGCGCCGCCATCTGGCCCGGCTGTACCGCGAACGAAACACCATTCAGCGCCCAGTAGCGCTCGGTGATCGGCCGGATCGGTCCCTCTGCCGCTTCAACCGGTCGCGACTTCGCGCGGCGAGAGCGACGTCGCCGCCGTGGGGGGCAATTCGTAGTACGAGAAGCGCACATCGTGGAACTCGACTGCGCCGTGTACCTGCTCGAGCCGCAGCGCGTCCGGTTGCTGCTCGATCTCCTCGGGCAGGTCGAGCACCTCGAACACGCGCTCGAACGATACCATCGAGCGAGCCAGGTCGACGCGGGCGTTGACCAGCGCCGAAAGCGGCCCGTACAGGCGGCCCAGGTACACGGCGAAGGCGACCAGATCGCCGGTGCTGAAGCTGCCCTGGATGGCGAGGTAGCCGCCCACCCAATACACCATCGCGGTGCCGAGCGCGCCGGCCAGGCCGATACCCCACCAGAACCAGCGCCCGACTACCGACGTGCGGATACCGATATCGCGCACGTCCGCGGCGTACCCGCCAAAGCGCGCTCCTTCATCCGCCTGGCGGCCGAACAGCTTGACCAGCAGCGCTCCGCTGACATTAAGTGTTTCGCCCATCAGGGCGTTCATCTTGGCGTTGCTGTCCATCTGCTGGCGCGTCAGCCGGCGCAGTATGCGGCCGACAGCGCGCGAGGGCAGGATCATCAGCGGCAAGATCACGATCCCCAGCAGCGTGAGCTGCCATGACATCGAGAGCATGATAATGAGCGTGATGGCGACGAGCACGATGTTGGTGATCAAGCTCACCAGCGTATTGGTGACGGCGCTTTGGGCGCCCACCACGTCGTTGTTGAGGCGTGAAGTCAGCTCCCCGGAGCGGGTATGCGTAAAGAAGCGCAGCCCCATGCGCTGCATATGGTCGTACAGTGCGCGGCGCAGATCGTAGATGATCCCTTCGCCGACGACCGAGCTCACCCGTCGCTGCCAGATCCCGACCAGCCCGCTGATCACCGGCAACAGCACCATGCCGATGCCTAACAGCGTCAGTCGCCGCAGGTCGCCGGGGCTATTTTCTTGCGGCAGCGCGTTGTCGATCAGGTCGCGCAGCAGCAGCGGCGGCAGCAGATCGAGCAGCGACGTGAGCAGGATTCCGAACAGCATCGCCACGATCGCCCAGCGATATGGCCGCGCGTATTCGGCGACACGACGCATCAATGCGCGGCTGAACGTCGGGCGGTCGCGCTCCTCGTCGAATCGTGTATAGCCCCACCAGCCACCGCCGCCATATTGCATCATCTATGTGCGCCCTTTGAGAATAAGTATCGCTATCACTGTATTGTACGCTAGACAACTGTAAGGCGCCCTGCCAGAATCTCTATCGCCGGATCGTACGTTTGACCAGGTATATGGAACGCGGGCTGAAGCGATGCGCCACCGGCGTCCCTGGCGTTGGTAGCTTCAACGTAGCGCCTGCGCTTTACGAACGATTGTGGTACACTGGCGCCAAGCAGCGCCGCTGATACTTTTGTATCCGCGGCGTTTATGTTATTGGAGGGCTGAACTATGGTCAGACCTTCGGCTAAGCCTAAAGCCTAAGCCGACATCGGACGCTAGTCGCTTATCGCGGAACTCTCGATGAGCGAAACTCGTCTAGTAATGGTAGCTGCTGAAGCACAGATTTACAACGAGCGAGGAATTACCATGGCCGCCAAGATCTACACATTGGTGCCCGAGGTCGGAGCTATCGTCGCATTCAAGCCCAGCGCATCACAGCGCCTGGCGCACATCCCTGGGCGCATCAAGCGCGTCGTCGCCCGCCTTAACAACGGCGATTATCTGGTTTCGCTCGAATACACCACGCCGGTGAAGCTGGGCAGCGGTCTGGCGCAGCATATCGATGCCTTTGCCAGCCATCTGTACCCGGCCGCGGCGTAAGAACGAAGAAACGCAAAGACGCGCCGGAACCTAACGCAAAGGCGCAACGAACGCAAAGATTTGTTGGTAGTGCGGCCTTTGTCGTCCCTGCCGTAATGTGTGCTCGTCGCACGGTTTGTGCGTCGATCCGGTATTTGTTCTCTCGCGATTGTTTGCAATACAGCTAATATATCGGGGACGCACATTTTTGTGCGTCCCCTTTCCGATTCTTTGCGTGCTTTGCGTTGGCCCAGAGGACACCCCTCCGGGCGTCCTTGCGTCTTTGCGTTAAATTGCCTGTTCCGCGACGTGTTTTTCGAAGCTGAAGTCACCGTCGACTGCGTCAATCATAATCGTATCGCCGTCGCGGAACTCGCCCTGCAGCAGCTTGAGCGCCAGCGGGTTTTGCAGACGCTGCTGGATCACCCGCTTGAGCGGCCGCGCGCCATAGATCGGATCGTAGCCCTCCGCAGCCAGCTTGTTGCGCGCCGCCGGCGTCAGCTCCAGCCCGATCTTGCGGTCGGCCAGCAGCTTGCGCAGCCGCGCGAGCTGGATCTCGACGATCGTGGCCGATCTGCTCGCGGCTCAGCGGCTGGAACACGATCACCTCGTCGATGCGGTTGAGGAACTCCGGCCGCAATGCGCGCGCAGCTCCTCCATCACCCGCACGCGCACGGCCTCCTCGCTCGCGCCGCTCTGGGTCAGATCCTGGATGATCGGGCTGCCGATGTTGCTCGTCATGATGATCACGGTGTTTTTGAAGCTCACCACGCGGCCCTGCCCGTCGGTCAGGCGGCCATCGTCGAGGATCTGCAGCAGCACGTTGAACACGTCGGGATGCGCCTTTTCGATCTCGTCGAACAGCACCACGCTGTAGGGCCGGCGGCGCACGGCCTCGGTCAGCTGGCCGCCTTCGTCGTAGCCGACATAGCCCGGAGGTGCGCCGACCAGCCGCGCCACGGTGTGCTTCTCCATGTACTCCGACATGTCGATGCGGATCAAGGCGTGCTCGTCGTCGAACAGGAACTCGGCCAGCGCGCGCGCCAGCTCGGTTTTGCCGACGCCGGTCGGCCCCAGAAACAGGAACGAGCCGAGCGGCCGGTTGGGATCCTGCAGCCCGGCGCGCGCACGGCGCACCGCATCCGCCACCGCGCGCACCGCCTCGTCCTGGCCGATCACGCGCTGGTGCAGCCGCTCTTCCATCTTGATCAGCTTCTCGACCTCGCCTTCCAGCAGCTTGCGTGACCGGCACGCCGCGTCCAGCGCGACACGACCTCGGCGATGTCCTGGCCGTCGACTTCCTGCTTGAGCAGCGCCGTTGCCGGCCGCCTGCATCGCCTGCCTCGGCCTCGGCCAGCTCCTTTTCCAGCCGCGCCAGCGTGCCGTACTGCAGCTCGGCGGCCTTGTTGTAATCGTAATCGCGCTGCGCGCGCTCGATCTCGGCCCTGGTGCTGTCGATCTGCTCCTTGAGCTGCTGGAATACGAGCGATCGACCTCGCGCTCGCGCTGCAGCTGCGCCTCGACGCCGTTGCGCTGCTCGCGCAGATTGGCCAGCGTCTGCTCGATCCGCTCCAGCCGCTCTTTGCTGGCGGCGTCCTTTTCTTTCTTCAGCGCCTCGCGCTCGATCTCGAGCTGCATCATGCGCCGCTTGAGGTCGTCCAGCTCCTGTGGATCGCTGGTGATCTCCATCCGCAGCCGCGCGGCCGACTTCGTCGATCAGGTCGATCGCCTTGTCGGGCAGGAAGCGGTCGGCGATGTAGCGGTCGCTCAGCACCGCCGCGGCGACGATCGCGCCGTCGGTGATGCGCACGCCATGATGCGTCTCGTAGCGCTCCTTGAGGCCGCGCAGGATCGAGATCGTGTCCTCGACGCTCGGCTGCTCGACCAGCACCGGCTGGAAGCGCCGCTCGAGGGCGGCATCTTTCTCGATATGCTTGCGGTACTCGTCAAGCGTGGTCGCGCCGATCATATGCAGCTCGCCGCGCGCCAGCATCGGCTTGAGCATGTTGCCGGCGTCCATCGCGCCCTCGGCCGCGCCGGCGCCCACCACGGTATGCAGCTCGTCGATGAACAGAGACCACGTCGGCGCGCTCCGGTGATCTCCTTGAGCACCGCCTTGAGCCGCTCCTCGAACTCGCCGCGATACTTGGCGCCGGCCACCAGCGCGCCCATGTCGAGCGAGACAACATGGCGGTCGCTTGAGCGCCTCGGGCACGTCGCCGCGCACGATGCGCTGGGCCAGGCCCTCGACGATGGCGGTCTTGCCGACGCCGGGCTCGCCGATCAGCACCGGGTTGTTCTTGGTGCGCCGGCTCAGGATCTGGATCACGCGGCGGATCTCTTCGTCGCGGCCGATCACCGGATCGAGCTTGCCGCGGCGGGCCAGCTCGGTCAGGTCGCGGCCGTACTGCTCGAGCGCCGCGTAGGTGCCCTCCGGGTTGGCGCTGGTGACGCGCTGGGTGCCGCGCACTTCGCGCAGCGCGTCCAGCAGCTTATCGCGCGTGACGCCGGCCTCGCGCAGCAGGCGCTGGGCCGCGCCGCCGGCATGGTCAAGCAGCGCCAGCAGCAGGTGCTCGGTCGAGACATACTCGTCGCCGAAGGCGGCCAGCTCGTCGTGGGCGCGCACCAGCACGTTGCGCAGCCGCTGGCTGATCGAGCGCTCGACCCCGCTGCCGCTGACGCGCGGCAGCCTGGCGATCTCGGCGCGCACCTGCTGTGCCAGAGCGCCGACCGGCAGGCTCAGCTTGCCAAGCACCTGCGGCACCACGCCTTCGCCCTGCTCGAGCAGCGCCAGCAGCAGGTGCTCCGGCTCGACCTGGCTGTTGCCGTTGCGCTCGGCAAGGTTCTGCGCCGCGACCAGCGCTTCCTGGGATTTCTCGGTAAATCGATTGATATCAAACGCCATATTCTGCTCCGCTATTTGGTTTGAATATAGCACAGCGAACGCTGGTCCTGCATTAGTGCAGTGTTAGCGTTGTGTATGAGTAATGAGCTCGTGGCGCTGCAGATCGCGAGCGGGGATACGCTGATGCGGCAGGGTGAGCCCGGCGACACGGCGTATGTGCTGGTACACGGCCGGCTGCAGGTAACGGTACGCCAACCGGATGGAACCCAGATCGAGGTCGACGAGCTGCATGCGCCGGCGATCGTGGGCGAGCTGGCGCTGATCACCGGACAGCCGCGTAGTGCGACGATCACTGCGCTAGAGCCCTCGTCGCTGGTAGGCCTGTCGCGGGCGGCATGGGATCGGCTCGGCGCCGGCCATCCCGAGGCGTTAACAGCGCTGGCCAATTCGGTCGCGCCGCGGCTGCGCCGCACGCATCTGGTGGACGCGCTGCGCAAGCTGTTCGGCGCGGTAGGCGGCGAACAGCTGCGCGACATAGAGGCGGCACTATCTTGGCGGCGGCTCCTGGCGGGTGAAACGCTGTTTCGGGAGGGCGAGCCCGGCGACACGCTGGCGATCGTCGTCACCGGCCGGCTGCGCGCCGTCCAGGAGGTGGACGGCGTTGCCCGAACGCTGGTCGAGCTCGGTAGCGGCGAGTGGAGCGGAGAGCATTCGCTGCTCACGGGCCGGCCGCATCCGGCTACCGTGATCGCGCAGCGCGACTCGGATGTGGCGCTGCTCGACGTTGCTACGTTCGACCGGCTGGCGGCAGCCGATCCCGGCATCATGCGGCGCCTGGCGCGTGGTGTGCTCGACCGTCCGCTGTTCGCGGCAAACCGGCAGCCGTCGCGTGCTACCAGCTTTACGCTGCTGCCGTCCGGCCCGCAGGCGCCGCTGATGGAAGCGGCGGGCAGGCTCGTGGAGGCGCTGTCGCGTCTGGGGCCGACGTTGCTGCTGAGCGCCGAGCGGGTAGACGCCATGCTCGGGCGATCGGGAGTCGCCGAGCTGCCGGGAGAGCACCCGTCGTCGGTAGCACTCCATGCCTGGCTGATGGAGCAGGAAGCCGCACATGCGCATGTGGTATACGTCGCGGATTTCGAGTGGAGCGCGTGGTCGTCGCGCTGCGCGCGCCAGGCCGATCGCCTCGTGCTCGTCGCGGCGGCGGGCGACGATCCGGCGCCGGGGAGGCTCGAGCAAGCGGTGGAGGACGCAATCGCCCGCGTCGAGCTGCTGCTGGTGCAGCGCGACGATACGCCGTCGCCGGCGGGAACCGACGAGTGGCTGCGGCGGCGACGGGTACATACCCATCATCACGTGCGGCCCGGCGTGCGCGGCGACTGGGATCGCGCGGCGCGACGGCTGACCGGCCGGGCACTCGGGTTGGTGCTGAGCGGAGGCGGTGCGCGCGGCTTTGCGCATGTCGGCGTGCTGCGCGCGGCAAGCGAAGCCGGGCTGGAATGGGATATCGTCGGGGGCACCAGTATGGGCGCCTTGCTCGGCGGCGCCTTCGCGTGTGGGCTTTCGTCGGCGGCGCTGGTGGACCTGGCGACGCAGTTCGGGTCGCGGCGCCATCTGCTGGATTACACCCTGCCGATCGTCGCGCTGACGTCGTCGCGCAAGGTGACCGCGTTGTACAACCACCTGTTCGGCGAAACTCGCGTCGAGGATCTGTGGAGCCCGTATTTTGCTGTTTCGACCAATTTGACGCGCGCCGAGCCGGTGATCCATACGCGCGGCCCGATGGCGGCGATCGTTCGTTCCAGTACGTCGATCCCCGGCGTGTTCTCGCCGACTCTGCGCGACGGAAATGTGCTGGTAGATGGCGGGATCATGAACAACTTTCCGCTTGACATCATGCGTGAACAGTTCGAGGCCGGCGAAATCGTCGGGATCAATGCGTACGCACACTCGGAGCGGCAGCCCAGCTATCGCTTCGACGATACCGTCGACGGCTGGCGGGCGCTCCAAAGCCGCATCCAGCGCAGCGATAAGGTGCGCGCGCCGACGCTGCTCAACAATATGTGGCGCGCCTCGGAGGTCAACAGCTCGCGCCGCTCGCGATCCAGGGAATTTCGCGCCCTGGCCGATTTGATCGTCGATCTGCCGGTCGGCGCATACCGCTCGCTCGAGTTCGACCGCTACGCCGAGCTGATCGAGCTGGGCTACCGCACCGGACAGGAGCAGTTCGCCGCGTGGATCGCTACGCGGGAGCGCTGAACGTTCATCCAGTCGCGGGTGCCGCGCCGGCCGTTACCTCGTCGGCGGGCCTGGCAGGCGGCGCCGCCCGGAGCAGCTGTACTGCAGAGCGAATGAGCGCGTCGTCGCGCTCACGCACGCCGGCTACTTCGTAGCCCGCGCCAACCGGCAGCAGCAGCTTGCGCCCGTCGAACGACTGCAGCGCCGGCGCGAGCTGTGGATCAAGCGCCGCGTCGAGTGTCAGCACCAGGGTGTCGGCGCCGGCCAGCGCCGCTGCAGGAGCAGCATCCTCCAGGCGTTGCACCTCGGCTGCCGGCAGCTCGCGCTTGATGCTCGCCGCCAACGCCTCGCCGAGCGAATCGGGCGCCAGGATCGCGATCGTCCTGCCCGCTCCCGCGCCGGCTGCCGGAGCGGCCGTGCGACGCAGCAACATAATGTGATACCAGGCTACCACGGCGCCGATCGCGGCATACGCGAAGTAGCGCCCTGCCTGGGCTGCCGCGCCCGGTTCGGCGGCGCCGAGCGAAAACTCGAGCAGCTGCCGGATCAGCAGCACAGCCGCGCTGACCGTTGATACAATGCCGAATAACAGCGCGATATACAAATAGATTCGCCGCGCCAGCGTGCGCTGCTCGACGGGATCGCTGTGCGCCAGGCGCTCCATCGAGCGTGATGCCAGCACATACACCGGCAGCGACACGATCGTTGCAGCCAGGTACCAGCTGAGCGGCTCGCGCCACGCATCTCCGATCGCGTCGGGCGCCAGCACGATCGAGAGCAGCGCCCCGGCCAGACCGGCGACGCCGAAGTAAAGCGCGCCGAGCCCGACCGCCGACGTCAAATAGCCGATCACCCTGCGCGCCGTGTCG
The DNA here is from genome assembly GCA_963827625.1 of uncultured bacterium. Taxonomy (GTDB): domain Bacteria; phylum Chloroflexota; class Chloroflexia; order Chloroflexales; family Kallotenuaceae; genus CAWHBS01. Next base: position 1,204,209 of record CAWHBS010000001.1, read on the forward strand.
CCACGGGCTACCACCTCGCTCAGCCTGGCCTCCTGGGCCAGCTGCCCGCGGTGGTACAGCCACAGCGGCACCGCAACCAGCAGCGAGCCGATCGCCTGGGTGTGGTCGGTGACGATCTCGCTCCAGCTTGCTCCGCCGAAGGCTGCCAGCAACGCCGTCTGCAGCAGCAACGCGGCGGCGCCGAGCGCCGCGATAGCCGTGATGGTGATCACCAGCGCGGCGTACACCTGTCTGAGCGTCGAACGGGCTTCGTCGGCACGTAGGGGTGTCGGGGCTTCCAGCAGGCGCCTGGCCCACAGGTGGTGCGGCAGCCAGAACACGAACCCGGCGATCAGCGACGCCACCGCGGCCCGAACGCCGCGTACATCGCCGATCCCCGGCTGCAAAGCGATGCGCAGCAGCGTGCCGACCAGGCCGGCAGCCGCGTAGCCGCCAAGGCTCAGGCCGACGGCCTGGCAGATCAGCATGTACCAGCGCCGCAGGGTCGCCTGGCCGCCGCGGCGCTCGACGATCACCCGATCGGCGGCCATCACGCGCCAGTGGTAGACCCAGATGGCGCCATCCACCAGCAGCGCGGCAAGCGCCGCGGCGATGTCTTCCGGGGTATAGGTGCGGGCACGCAGCAGCGCGCCGGCGAGGATGTAGGTTGCGTACAGGACGCCCAGCGCGGCCACCAGCAATACGGCATAGCCATACAGCCGGCGCAGCGTTGAAAGTTGCTCCTCGGGACGATCGAGGCCCCGTTGTGCAACGAGCCAGTGGAACGCCCACAGCGGCAGGCCGACGGCCAGCAGCGCCACGCTGAAGCTCAATCGCTCGGCGCTCACTTCGCCGCCGCCGATCGCGGCCGGCCAGAATAGGCGCTCGAGCAGCAAGGCCAGGATGCGGCGCAGCCCCGCGGCGAAGATCTGCAGCCCGATGAACGCGGCGCTATAAAAGTACAGCCGCCGCACGATATTGGTTGCCATAGTACGTCCCTGCCAGTCTTATTCGTCGTTCAGCCAGAACGGCCCCGAACTCGATCTTCCAATTGTCGCCTTCGCGTGCCAGCAGCACCTGTTCCTGGTTGCTGTACTCGCCGCCGCCGCCGAATAAGCCGCCGTCATAAAACTGTGTTTCGGTAACCTCGACCGTGGCGCTCGCATCGCGCACAGTCGCCTCGCCGGTGCGCATCTGACCGTTCTCGGTCGAGTACTTCAGCTGGTTCTGCAGCTCGGCGACCGAAAGTTTCTGGCGGGCTCCGGTGCTGAGATAGCTGTACGCCGTATCCCAGTCTCCATCGTAGGTCGCCATATAGAAGCGCTGTACGACACCTTCCGGAGTGGTTTCCGGCGCCAGCGAGGGCGACATACGGGCCAGTAGCGGTACGGCGATCAATCCGATCAGGATCAACGTTACCACGCCGCCGATCAGCAGCGCCAGGCCGCGGTCGATCCCTGTGCGTGTCGTGCCTGTGTGTGCCTGTGGAGTTGCTTTCATATCGGGCGTCCTTTGGTCTCTCCTCAACCTGCTCATGCTCAGATTACGGCAGACCGCGCTGTACGTTCAACCGCTGTTGCTGCCAATTACTGTATACGCGGCATACTTGCCGCCCAGATGGGTCATGATCCGAATTGTCGGATGCGGACACGCCACCGGCACAGAAGGGATAGTGCCACCATATCGGTCGACACTTGCGCCTCCGGCGTGTCCACACATGGCGATCCAAATCATGGGTTGCGGACACGCCGGAGGCGCACAGGCCGGCCACCTTTAAGTAGGTTGGAATCGCGCTTCCGGCGTGTCCCTACGTTGTCCGGTATTCGTGTGTATTCGCGGATTCCATTGCGCCTCTGCGTCTTTGCGTTTCCGGCCGGATCACTCTGCGGAGAACACGAAACTTTACGACATGTTGTAGTTGACACCGCGATCGCGATAGAGTAGCATGCTTCTTAGCAAGACACTTGTTCCCGGCACAGCTCCGAGGTGGAATAGCCAGCATGGCCCAGACTGCGCCCCAGGCTGCCGGTACCGGCCGCACCACCGTCTCGCCCGACATCGACGCGCTGCTGAGCGCGCTCAATGCCGAAGCGAGTACCTCGCTGCCTGGCCGGCCGGGAGCGAGTACCTCGCTGCCTGGCCGGCCGGAAGGGTCGTCCGTCCGGCCGGAGCAGGCTCCAGCAGCGCTGTCTCTCAGCGAAGGTCCCGCGGCGCTGCCCGATCGCCCGGCCGGCGATCCTGCCGCGCGCCGAATGCAAGCGCTGGTACGAGCGTTCGACGTGCTGCACAAGCAGGTCGCCTCGATCGCATCGCAGGGCGAAACGATCAGCAGTATCGCCGATACGCAGGCACGCCAGGAACAGGCGCTCGGCGAGCTGCAGCGCACCACACGCCACCTGCGTGCGATCGTGATACAGCAGCTGCAGGGTGCTGCGCCAAAGCAGGACACCCTGCCGCCCTTACAGGTCAAACTGGTTGTCGCGCACCTGGCCGAAAGCTACCGCCAGGCACAGCACGATGCCGGCGTGCTGGCGCAGTGGGCCATGTTGTTCACAGGCGTGGCCGTGGGCGCGGTGCTAGGCGCGGCGATGAGTGCACTCGGCGGCCTTTATTCGATGCTGCTGATTCTGGGTACTGCCGCTGCCGTGGCATTGCTGGTAGCATGTATCTTCATGACACTTGCATTTCAGGCTCGGCGACGCGCTGACCAGGCCTGCCGCGCGATGGGTGAGAGCACGATGCCGCACGCGGCCATCGCGGCGACTGAAGCGCACAGCGAACATTGATCTACGACTTCATGATTGTCGGGGGCGGGATCGTCGGCCTTTCCGTGGCGGCGGAACTGGCGCGTCGCTACCCACGGCGGCGCCTCTTGTTGGTGGAAAAAGAAGCGCGCTGGGCGGCTCACCAGACCGGCCACAACAGCGGCGTGATCCATTCGGGCATTTATTACCGTCCTGGAAGCCTCAAAGCGCGGTTTGCGATCGAAGGCAACCGCCGGCTGATCGCGTTTTGTGAGCAACACGGGCTACCGTACGATATTTGCGGCAAGGTCATCGTCGCCACGGACAGCGCCGAGCTGCCGCGCCTGGATGCGCTGTTGCAGCGTGGTCTGGACAATGGCCTTGCCGTCAGGCGGGTTGCCGGCGCCGAGCTGCGCTCGCTCGAACCACATGTTCGTGGCGTGGCGGCGATCCACGTGCCGAGTGCCGGTATCGTCGACTATGCGCGCGTATCGGAGGCGCTCGCGGCGGAGGCCGAGGCGCTGGGCGCCGAGCTGCGTCGCGGTGTCGTCGCTCTGCGATGCTCACAACAGGCGGACGCCGTGACTCTTGAAACGGCAGGCGGCGCGTTTACCGGACGCTTCGTGGTGAACTGTGCCGGCTTGCACAGCGACCGCGTGGCGGCCATATTCGGAGCGCCGGTCGATGCGAAGATCGTTCCGTTTCGTGGCGAATATTACGAGCTCAGCGCGTCGCGCCGCTACCTGGTCAACAACCTGATCTATCCGGTGCCGGATCCGCAGTTTCCCTTTCTGGGCGTACATTTCACCCGCATGATCGACGGAAGCATTCACGCCGGACCCAACGCCGTGCTGAGCCTAAAGCGTGAGGGATACCGCAAGCGTGACATCAACCTGCGCGACACGGCCGACACGCTTTCCTACGCGGGCTTCTGGCGGCTCGCCATGCGTCATTGGCGCGCCGGAGGAGCCGAGGTGGCGCGCTCGTTCAGCAAAGCATTGTTCGTGCGCAGCCTGCGCCGCCTGATCCCCGAGATCCGCGCTGCAGACCTCGTGCCCGCCGGTGCCGGTGTTCGTGCCCAGGCGCTGACCGGCCGGGGCACGCTGGTTGAAGACTTTCTACTGGTGGAGGGCACTCGATCGCTGCACGTGTGCAACGCGCCGTCGCCCGCTGCCACGGCGTCGCTGCCGATCGGCTCGTACGTTGCCGACCGAGTGGCGCAGTTGACGAGCGAATAACGGTGCGGTGAAACGAATAAACGCAAAGGCGCAATGGATCTATGTGGGGACACGCCGGAGGCGCAGCAACAACTGACATGTCCGTACCGTCCCGTCTGCGCCGGTGGCGTGTCCGCATCCGACAATTCGGAACGCCACGCCTGGAGGCGCACGGTGGCGTGTTCCAATCATGAACAGGCCGACATTCATTGTTCATCGTCTACCGGTCGAGTAACGGTAGTTTGTATTAGCGCCGAAACATCCTGCACCACCACTGCTGCCACCGCCGGTCGCGCAAGGAAATCAAGCAGGGCCAGCAAATCAAGCAGACGTGCAAGCTGCCGCCAGCGCGGTGGGAGCTCGCCGCCGGCCTCGCGGAAGCCGTCGGCAAACGCCTGGGCCGCGCCGGGCGGGAAGCGTCGCTCTTCGCGCAGCATATTGCCGATGTCGCACAGCGGGCGACTTGAAGCTGCGAACTCCCAATCCAGCACCGCCGCGACACGCCAGCCGTCGCCGTCCGGCCGCAGCAGCAGATTGGGCGGGTTGTAGTCGAAATGTACCAACCTGCTGTCGGCTGCCGGAATGTCGAGCGCCGGCGCCTCGCGCTCGATAAAGTCGCGCAGCCGGGCGGCCAGCTCCGGACCAAGGTGCGCGGCGGCGCCACGTGCGAGCAGCACGTCTGTGTAGGCGACAACCACCTGCCTGCTCATCTCGAGCGGCGCGGCGATATCGAGATTATGATCAAGAAAGCCCGGCGCAGCGAAGCGGAACTCGCCGATCGCCGCCAGCATCTCGCCCGCCGAGCGCAGCGCCGAGCGGGCATCGTCGGATGTACCGTCGCGCAGTAAATCGGCCAGCCGAACGCCGTCGACCCAGGCGAGCAGCATATAAGGCGTGCCGGTAGCCTCGCCTTGCGGATCCGCGTACAGCACTGCCGGAACCGGCACACTGTCGCCGATCAGCGCGGCGATACGAGCTTCCCTGGCGCAAGCCTCGCGATCGCGGGTATAGCTACGCAAGACAACGGGCTGCTCGCGGCCGGCGAGCCATAGCTTGACCAGCGTGGTGGAAAGGCCGCCGCCGACTGCCTCAGCTTGCAGCACGCGCGCGCCGGGCAGCGCGGGTTGCAGCATCGCGTCGATGGCATGCGGGGCGGGTATGGAGTTCGAGCTGCGGTGTTGCCAGTGTTCTTTCATCTGCGAACGCATGTTCGGAAACGGCTCGACAGGCTGTCGTAAAGATGGTATAATACAGCATCAGTATCGCACAAACCCGAGCATAGACCACGGAGCTAAACGGTGGAAATCGGTATAGTACAGCCAATCAATATCGTTCAGGAAATGCGCACGTCGTTCCTGGATTACGCCCTCAGCGTGATCGTGTCGCGCGCGCTGCCGGACGTGCGAGACGGCCTCAAACCGGTGCAGCGCCGCATCCTGTACGGGATGTGGGATCATCGACAACCGGCACAACCAGCCTTTCAAGAAATGTGCCGCAATCGTCGGCGACGTACTGGGCAAAATGCATCCGCACAGCGACGTCGCCGTGTACGACGCGCTCGCGCGGCTGGCGCAAGCATGGAACATGCGCTACCAGCTGGTGGATCCGCAGGGCAACTTCGGCAGCGTGGACGGCGACTCACCGGCGGCGATGCGCTATACCGAGGCGCGGCTGACGCAGATCGCCGAAGAGCTGCTCAGCGATATCGAAAAGAACACCGTCGATTTCGGCCCCAACTTCGACGGCACCTACCAGGAGCCCAAGGTATTGCCGGCGCGGCTGCCGAACCTGCTGCTGAACGGCGCGGCCGGTATCGCCGTCGGCATGGCCACCAATATTCCGCCGCACAATCTCAACGAGCTATGCGACGCGATCACGCTATTGATCGACAACCCCGAGGCGACGGTCGAAGAGCTGATCGAGCACATCCCTGGGCCGGATTTCCCGACCGGTGGCGTGATCCTGGGTAGCGAGGGCATCGTCAACGCCTACTCGACGGGCAAGGGCCACATGATGATCCGCGCCAAGGCGCACATCGAGGAAGCTGCCCGCGGCGCGTACCACATCGTCGTCACCGAGCTGCCCTACCAGGTCAACAAGGCGCGTCTGCATCGAGCGCATCGCCGAGCTGGTCAAGGATCGCAAGATCGAAGGCATCCGCGACGTGCGCGACGAGTCGGATCGCTCGGGCATCCGGCTGGTGGTGATCCTGAAGCAGGATGCACAGCCCAAAAAGGTGCTGAACCACCTGTTCAAGTTCACCCAGATGCAGGTGACCTTCGGCATCAACATGCTGGCGCTGGTGGAAGACAACCAGCCGCGCGTGCTGCCGCTCAAAAAAGTGCTGCAGTACTACATCGAGCACCGGCGCGAGGTGATCCGCCGCCGCACCGAGTACGAGCTGGATCAGGCCCGCCGCCGCGCGCATATCCTGGAAGGCCTCAAGATCGCGCTGGACAACCTGGACGAAGTGATCGCCACGATCCGCAACTCGCGCACGCGCGATTCTGCGCGCAACAACCTGCGCGGCTCGTTCAAGCTGTCGGAAGAGCAGGCCAACGCGATCCTGGATCTGCAGCTCGGCCGCCTGGCCAACATGGAGCGGCGCAAGATCGAAGATGAGTACCGCGAGGTGATCAAGCTGATCGCCAACCTGGAAGACATTCTAGCCAATGTGCGGCGCGTGCAACAAGCTGATCAAGGACGACCTGGCCTATCTCAAGGAAAAGTACGGCGACGTGCGGCGCACGCGCATCGCGGCCGAGGCCAGCGGCGATATTTCGGCCGAAGACCTGATTCCGGATGTGCAGGTGCTGGTCACGCTCACCGACCGCGGCTACATCAAGCGCGTCAACGCCGACACCTATCGCACGCAGCACCGCGGCGGCAAAGGCATCCGCGGCATGACGACGCGCGAGCAGGATGTCGTGCAGCACATGTTTACGTGCAACACGATGGACGACCTGCTGTTCTTCACCGACCGCGGCAAGGTGTACCAGCTCAAAACGCACGAAGTACCGGACGCCGGCCGCACGGCCAAGGGGCTGCCGCTGGTCAACCTGATCTCGCTCGAGCCGGGCGAGCTGGTGACTACGGTGCTGTCGGTGCCGAGCTTCGACGACGGCGAGTATCTGCTCATGGCCACCGTCAACGGCAAGATCAAGCGGACGGTGCTGCGCGAGTACGCCTCGGTGCGCTCGAACGGCCTGATCGCGATCGGCCTCGAGGCGGGCGATGAGCTGCGCTGGGTGCGCATGAGCAAGGGCGACGAAGACGTGCTGATGACGTCCCGCAAAGGCCAGACGATCCGCTTCCGCCAGACACAGGTGCGCCCGATGGGCCGGCCGGCCAGCGGCGTGACGGGCATGAAATTGAGCAAAGGCGACGTCGTCGTGGGCATGGATCTGGTGCGGCCGGGCGCCGAGCTGCTGGTGGTGACGCGGCAGGGGCAGGGCAAGCGCACCAAAGTTGAAGGTTACCCGATCAAGGGGCGCGCCACCGGCGGCGTGATCACAATGAAGCTGCGTAGGGGCGACGAAGTCGCCGTCGCGCGGGTGGTCGAGCCGACCGATACGCTGACCTTTATCACCAAGCAAGGCATCGTGATCAAGATCGCGGCCAACGGCGTGTCGTGTCTGGGCCGCTCAACCCAGGGCGTGCGGGTGATGGACATCAAGGTCAAGGATGAAGTGGCGGCGATGTCGATCGAGCCGTTCGAGGAGGACGAGCTGCCGGATCCCTCGATCATGTCGGCGGCAGAGGCGCTGCAGCCGGAGCCTGAGGTCGCAAAATCCAACGGCAAGGTGAAGACGACGTAACGCCCTCACCCCCAACCCCCTCTCCCGTGCTGACGCACAGGAGAGGGGGCTTTATTTTGCCTGGGAGTTGTATCCGACTCCCCTCTCCCGTCGCTTGCGACGGGAGAGGGGCAGGGGGTGAGGGCCGCGACGGGAGAGGGGCCGGGGGTGAGGGCTTAAATCTCGTCCCCGTCCGACAATTTATAACCCACGCCGCGCACGGTCACGATCCGCGTAGGACGCGAGGGCTGCTCTTCGATTTTCTCGCGCAAGCGACGCACGCAAACATCAACCAGGTTGGTTTCGCCCACGTACTCGTAGCCCCAGACTTCCCGGAACAGCGTTTCACGGTCGAACACCTGGCCGACATTGGCGGCCAGAAAATACAGCAGCTCGAACTCCATCGGCGTAAGGGCAACCGGCGAGCCGTCGAGCTCGATCGCGTGGCGCTGCTTATCGATCACCAGGCCGTTTACGTCGATCAATGTCGGCGCCATACGCTCATGCTGGCCCTCGATACGGCGCAAGATCGCCTCAACCCGCGCCAGCAGCTCGGCGATTTTAAAGGGCTTGGTGATGTAGTCGTCGGCGCCCAGCTCAAAGCCATGCACCACGTCGTCGACGCCGTCGCGCGAGGTAAGGATGATGATCGGAACGTCCGACACTTCGCGGATGCGCTGCGTGGCCTCGAAGCCGTCGACATACGGCATCATCACGTCAAGGATCACCAGGTCGAAGCGACCCTTTTTGAACTCGGTGATCGCCTGCAGCCCGTTTTCGGCGGCGACCAGATCGTAGCGCGGGTCGCGCAGCGCCGTCTGTACCAGCTGCGCGATGGACGGGTCGTCGTCGGCCACCAGGATGCGGCGCTGCTGCTTGGGCTCGCCGCTGGAGCGGGTTCGTCTAAATAATGGCAATTACACCGCCTCATCCAACATGCGCCGGCGCCCGTCCGCGCGCGGCACCAGAATCGGCTGCCCGCGGCCGTGGACCACCTCGCCGTTGATGATACAGCGCTGCACATTATCATGCGACGGCAGCTCAAACATCACGTCGAGCAGCAGCCCCTCTACGATCGAGCGCAGCGCCCGGGCACCGGTGCCGATATCGAGCGCCCGGTCGGCGATCGCTTCGAGCGCGTCGGGGGTCAGCTCGAGGTCGACGCGGTCAAGCGCCATCATTTTCTGGTACTGCTTGATCACCGCGTTACGCGGCTCGACCAGAATCCTGAGCAGCGCGTCGCGATCGAGCGCATCCAGCGTTACCGGCACCGGCAGGCGGCCGATGAACTCGGGGATCAAACCATGGCGCAGCAGGTCGTCGGGCGTCACCTGTGCCAGCAAGCGCGACGTTTCGCGCTCGCGCGCCTGGCGCGTCGCGCGGCCGGGAGCGAAGCCCAGCCTGGTGCCCGTGCCGAGGCGCTTGGCGATGATCTTGTCGAGGCCTTCGAACGCACCGCCGCAGATAAACAGCACGTTCCGCGTATCGAACGGAATATACTCCTGCTGCGGGTGTTTGCGCCCCGGCACCGGCGGAACATGCGCGATGCAGCCTTCCATGATCTTGAGCAGCGCCTGCTGCACGCCCTCGCCCGACACGTCGCGAGTGATCGACGGATTGTCGGCCTTGCGCGTGATCTTATCGATCTCGTCGAGGTAGATGATGCCGAGCTGCGCGCGCTCCACATTGCCGTCGGCGGCCTGGATCAAGCGCAGCAAGATCGTTTCGACGTCCTCGCCGACATAGCCGGCCTCGGTGAGCGCGGTAGCGTCGGCGATAGCAAAGGGCACGTCCAGGATCTTGGCCAGGGTTTCGGCGAGCAGCGTTTTGCCGCAGCCGGTCGGGCCGAGCAGCAAGATATTCGACTTATGCAGCTCGACGCCATCGGCCTCGACGCCGGCCTGGACGCGCTTGTAGTGGTTGTAGACCGCGACGGCCAGCACTTTTTTGGCGCGCTCCTGACCGATCACATACTGATCAAGGTGGTCACGAATGCGTGTCGGCGCCGGCACCCTGCCGAGCTTCATTGGCCCCGGCAGCGGCTTGCTGGCGCGCTCCTCGGCGATGATCTGCGTACACAGCGCGACACACTCATCGCAAATAAAAACGCCGCCTGGGCCAGCGATTAAACGCTGGACCTCCTCCTGGCCGCGTGTACAAAAGGAGCATGCGTAGGCTGGTTGTCCGTTTCGGGTTCGCGCCATCGCCATCCTCGACGTGGAGTAAAAGGGGGAGACGTTGCGAGGGGCATGTCCGGCATGCCCCTCGCCTCGCGGCTAATCGTTAACCGTCGGAATTCCCGCGCCAGGTTCCAACACTTCGTCGATGATGCTGTATTCTTTAGCCTGATAGGCTGTCATAAACAGGTCACGGTCGAAGTCGCGCGCGATGCGCTCCACCGTCTGCCCGGTGTCGCGCGCGAGCAACTCGCGGTTCAGCTGGTTGAGGCGCAGCATCTCCTTCATCTGCACCTCTGCATCCGGCGCCGATCCGCGGAAGCCGCCGATCGCAGGATGCATGTGGATCGTCGAGTGCGGCAGGGCAAAGCGCTTGCCGCGGGTGCCGCCGGCCAGAATGATCGTGCCCATCGACGCGGCCAGGCCCACACAGTAGGTTGCCACGTCGCAGCCGATCATCTTCATCGTGTCGTAGATCGCCAGGCCGGCGTTGATGACGCCGCCCGGGCTATTGATATACAGATTGATATCGCGGTCGGGCTGCTCGTGCGCCAGCACCAGCAGCTGGGCAACCACCACGTTTGCGATCTGGTCGTCGATCGGCGTACCCAGGAAAATAATCCGGTCCTTCATCAAGCGCGAGTAGATATCGTACACACGCTCGCCCCGGCTGGTGTTCTCTATAACGTAAGGGATCACCGCCTGCGGTGCGATCCTGTCCATGCGAGCCTCCATAGGGTATACCGGCATAGCAGAAACGCGCATTCTGCTACAGCCAATCATACCACCTATCGCGCGCTACTACCTGCCCCGGCCCCTGGCTAATTTTCAGGTTCCGGCCGGCCAGGCAGGGCCGGCAGCCCTTCGGACGTCAGATCTTCGGCTCCACCGACCGCCGCCTGTTCCACCGATTCGCGATCTGTACCGGCCGCGGGCTCCGCGCCGGCGTCTTCGAAGACGTCGTTGCGCGTCACTCCACCGTCCGCAACGTCGGGCAGCACCGTAGGTCCTTCGTCGACCGGCACTTCCGGTTCGTAAGGCAGGGCCGTGGGCTCTTCCGGCTGGTCAGGCAGCGAGGTGCTCGCTTCCGGCCGGTCAGGCAGCGAGGTACTCGCTCCCGGCCGGTCAGGCAGCGAGGTACTCGCTTCGGAGTCGACGACAGGTGCGAGCGCCGTAGCCTCGTCAACCGGCTGCGGCAGTGTGCTCGGATCGACTTCGGCTGCCTCGTCGGACGAGGAAGCCATGGCATCGGCGTTGCCGGTAGCCAGGGCAACGATTCGGTCGTTCAGCTTGCGGTCGAGCACCGCCGAGGCCAGCATCTGCTGCATGTTGGCCTGCCCCAGCATGCGCCGCACTTCGTCGCGCCGCTCGAGCGGGAAGTCTTCGGTAAAGCGCTCGCCCTCGGCGCTGATATCGCTGTCGGAAACCCGCACGTTTTCGTACTGGACCAGCTCGCGCAGCACCATCGAGCGCCGCACATCGCGCTCGGCCTGCTCGGCATATTCGGCGACAGCTTCTTCGTGTGTCTTGCCGACCGCCTTGAGGTAGCTTTCCTCGTCGAGACCATAGCGCTGGTACTCGGCGACCTGCTGGTGGAACAGCTCATGGGCGCGCTCTTCGATCATCGCCTCGGGCAAGTCGAACGACGTTTCCGCTTCCAGGCGGCCCAGGAAGCTATCGACCAGCTCGCGGCGAGCTTTGTCGCTGGAAGCGCGCTCGAGCCGGTTGCGGGCATTTTCGCGCAGCGCGTCGAAGTCGCCCTCGAACTCGGACAGCGTCGGCAGCTCGTCCCAATCGGGCAACTCGCGCTCCTGCACGTTCTTGACGTCGATCGTGTAGGTTACGGTCTTGCCGCGCAGCTCTTCATCTTCTTCGTCCTCGCCGTACGATTTGACGACTGTGACGCTATCGCCGGCGCCTGCGCCGATCAGCGCTTCGTAAAACTCGGGGTCGACGCGTCCCTCAACCAGCGGCAGCTGTCGCTCGGTTGCTTCGGACTCATCCTCGATCTCGTCGTCCTCGTCTTCTTCTTCGTCGTCTTCGAGCGCGTCCAGCTCGGCGGCGTCAGCATCGTCCTCGTCTTCGTCGTCCTCGTCCTCGTCGTCCTCGTCTTCTTCGTCCTCAAGCTCGGCAAGCTGCTCGCCTTCAAGCTCGCCGTCCTCATCGTCCGGCCCATCATCCTCGTCTTCGTCGAGGTCGGAGCTGATCGTGACGGTCAGCATATCGCCGGGCTGTGCCGGACGCGGATCGTCGAGTTCCTTGAGCACAACATGCTGTTCGCGCTGGGCATCGAGCAGCTTCTGGACCAATTCGTCGGTTACGGCCTCGGGCTCGTACGGCAGACGATACGCCGCGTACTCCGGCAGGCTGATCGTGGGCTCCACGGGTACCGTCACACGGTAGCGGAACGGCTCATGCTCGACACTTTCCAGCGTCGGCCGGCCGACAGGAGCGAGCTCTTCTTGCTTTAGCGCCTCCGGAAACGTCTTCTGGATCAGGTCTTCGGTGGCTTCTTCCAGCAAACGATCACGGCCGAAGTAATTTTCTACGATCTGGCGCGGCGCCTTGCCGGGCCGGAAGCCGGGAATACGATACTGTTGCGAGAGCTTGCGCGCGGCACGCTCAAGCCCCTTCTGGACCTGCTGCGGCTCAAGCTCAACATTTAGCGCCACAAGGCTTTTTGGTAAACGCTCGGTGGTAATCTTCACAGCTACGAGAATCTCCTCTGACAATTTTGCGCCCAGGCCATGCGAATTATAACATACGAGCTTTGGCACAACCCGGGCTCAAACCGAACCGGCGCAGCCTGACGCCTGCGCCGGTTCGTTGGTGTGCAAGGTGGAACTCAACCCACACGCCCTCGCGGGCACCAGCTCCTAAGGCTGGCGCGGCTGCCATTACGCCACTTGCACACAGCGCTGGCAGTATAGCAAAACGGGGTTGCCGGGGCAAGCCACCTGAACAATCGAGCAATGATCTGTTCATTGCTGATTGAGGATGTTACCGGCCCAGCTGAATATCCGTCGGGGCGCCTCGGCTGCCCGGACCGGTAACCGTCGCCGTGCGTGAGGCTCCTTTATACCCGCGCGTGAGCTCCGATTCCGACTGTTCCGTCTGGAACGTCACGGTATAGCTGCCGTTCGGCAGCGCCGGCGTGGTATAGCTTCCCTGTTCGTCGGTAAAGGTCGTCGTGGCCACCTGCTGCTGCGCGTTCGTCACCACCACGAACACTTCCGGCAGCGGCGCGCCGCCATCTTTGGCTGTAACGCCACCGGCGATCTGCCCGCCCCGCGCCAGCACGCCGTTGATGTTGGCAGCCACGTTGGGCGCCGTCACCGAAATAGTGCTCGGCGCGGCAAAGGCGTCGCTGTACGAGCGGCTCGTCGTCGAGGGCGACACGTCGGTGAAGAACTCCACCGAGTAGGTGCCCGACGGAACCAGCGCATGGTAGCGCCCGTCTTCGTCGGTGGTCTCGATCGCTACCTGCTGGCCGGTGGACGTGTTACGAATCACCACTGTCACCTCCGGCAGCGCAGCGCCGCCATCCTGCGCCGTGACGCGCCCGTCGATCGCGCCGCAGGTCGGGCAGCGCGACAGTACTCCGTCGACACTGGTCGTATCCACCGGCGCCGCGACAGCTACCGGCACCGGTGGCGCGCCGAGCGGCTGGTTCTCGTGGTATTCGCCCACGTAGCCGGTGGACGGGTCGAATCCGGAAGCCAGCGGCTGGAACTCGACGATATAGCTGCCGCCGGCCAGGGCATCCGACGTATATGCGCCGTCGGCATCGGTGACCGCCGCCGACACGACGCTGCTCAGCGTCGCATCATAGATCAGCACCAGCACTTCCTGCAGCGGTGCGCCGCTATCGTTGGTGACTCGCCCGCTGATAGCGCCGCCGGCCTCGAGCGTCGCGTTCAGCGTGGTAAGCTGCGTGTCGAGCGTCGCCACCGGCACGGCTTTGTCGATGAACGCGGCATTGGCAGTATTGTGGCCCAGGCTGGTCACGAACTGCACCTGGAAATTGCCGGTCGGGATGCCGGCCGGCATCACATACTGGCCGGCTGCATCAGTGAGCGCCGTGCGCACGACCTGGTCGTTCGCCGGATCGACAACCACGACCAGCACCTCGCTCAGCAACGAGCCATCTGCGCCGGACACGACGCCGCTCAGACCGCCGCGGGCGGTCTGGGCCGGGCTCACCAGCTCCGTTTCGGCGACCTCAGCCCGGTCCGCCGGAGCCGCATCCGGCGCCGTCGCGCCACCGGTGCGCGAAAGATTGAACGGCGCGACCAGCACGTAGGAGCCGTCGGACGACGCGTTCATCGCGAACGCGCACAGGTTCACCGGGCATACATTCAACAGAGGCGTGGTGGAATAGCGGACCTCGACCTCACCGTACGTGTTGGCGTTGCCGTAAAAGCCCAACGGCACTGACGGGCCGGTCGGCTGTGCGATCCAGTACGAGACGCGCGAGTTGGGCGAGAACGTAAAGCCGCAGCCACCGTTAAACTTGGCGGAAGGCGCCGAAGACATAGGTGGTGCCGAACGGATTGTTGCCGCCGCCGGGGTTCTGTCCCAGCGGGCCGCTGCCGCCGCGGCCGAACTCGCAGGCGAAGCGTACGGGCGGGGGTGTGGGTGAGCCGATGTTGATCGTGACCTTGGGCAGCGCGCCCGATGCTCCGACTGAACCGTCGAAGCTACCGGCGAACTGTACGCTGCGGTTGTTGACGTTGGGGCGGGCGCGCAGCACAATCGTGGCGTAGCGCTCGGCGCCGGGCGCGAACGGGCCGTTGAAGCGGACGCTCAAGCCGCCACTCTGTGTGCTTACGAAATCGCCGGGCACGGTGGTGGCGCTCTGGAAATCCACCAGATTCGTGTCGTAGGTGACGAACACGTTGACGAACGGCTCGGGCGCGCTGCCGGTGCTCTTGGTGAGCACGGACAGCGAAAAGTAGCTACCCTGATTGATCTGCGTCGCGCTGGGACGCAGCCAGGCGGTTGCATTGGGCGTCCCCTGTGGCGGATCGCCCACCATCGGCACATACGCGCGCCCGCCGATCTGTGCCGGGCCGACAGGCTGGCGCTCCTCCTGGGCGGCGACGCGGCCGATCTGTGCCGGTGACGCGGCGGCGATACCGGCGATAAGCAGTGCTGCGACCATGAGCAATGCACGAAAGCGAGATTTGCCGGACGATGCACGCATGAGGTATGTTCCTTTACATTCCCCAGCCCACAGGATAAATCCTGGGGCTGAAGAAACAAAGCCACCTGAAGCACGCTGAGGATCTCCAGCCCGACGCTGAAGCGTCGGGTTTATGGCGGTGGCGGGTTGATCACGATCGATACCGTCAGGGTGCCGAACAGCACGCCGTTGCTTGCGCGCAGCTGCCATGTGCCGCTGGCGGGGCCCTGGGCGCTCGGAGCGATCAGGTCGACGTCGATGTTTACCGTCTGGCCGGGCGACGTGGCCGGAATCGGTCCGGCATTCGGCCCGCTCATCTGGTTGCCGCCGGCAAACACGATCTGATAGCCGCCGTCCCAGGTGCAGTTACCGTCGTTGCGCACCTGCCAGACCTTTTCAAAGGCTGCGCCCGGATCGATCTGCGCACCCGGCGGGATCGTCAGGTCGCCGACCACGGTAGCGGCGAGTGTGCAGCCGTTGGGTCCAGTGCCGGGCGGCGGTGGGGGCGGTGGAGGCGGAGCGGCACGCCACTCGTTGCCCAACAGGCCGAGCAGCACCTGGAACTCGGGCGGGTTGGTCGGGTGATACTCGAAGCGCGCCCGCTCGAACCACTGTGTCAGCACGTTGTCGCCCGACGAGTTGGTCGTCATATACGCTTCGGTCAGCGGCAACCCGAACAGCGCCAGCGAGTGCTGGTACGGGCTGAGCGTCGGGTCCTTCAAGCCATTGGAAGACCAATACTGGAAGAACTGCGGCGTGGAGATCGCGTGGCCGGTTTCGGGGAAGTAGTTCGGCGCGCTGGGGTCGGCCCTGGGCAGCGTGGTCCAATCTATCCCCTGGCGCTGCAGCAGCTGATCGCCTAAGCGGCCGAGCAGCACATCATAGGGCGCTGGATTGTTCGGCTGCAGCTCGAAGCGCTCGCGCTCGAAGTACTGCACCGTAAAGGTGCCCTCGGGCGTTTGCTCGGGCGCCTGGGGCGTGATCGGATAGCCGAAGGCGGGCAGGCCGCCGTTCTGCTGCCAGAACTGGAGGAAGCGGCCGCTGATGCAGTTGGTGATGCCGGGCTGCGTGAAACACAGTGGGCTGCCCTGTGCGGCGGCCTGGCCTGCCGGCAGGTTCAGCACTGCACCGAGGAGCAGCGCCACGATCCAGGTAGCGCGAGGTACAGGCGAGGAGGCTTTCGTCATGGAGTCTCCTTGAACAATGAGCAATGAACAAAGGCCTGCAGGAGTTGTTCATTGATTTCTACCGTGTCCTGGATCCCGAATCGTCCTGATCGTGCGCCGGCGAGGCGGCAGCGGCGAGTATTTCGGGAGCGGCCGGCTCGAAGCCGCTGTAGCCTTCGGCGGTCATGTCGGACATCGGGTGCATGGTTGCAGTCTTGGTGACCTCAAACGAGATGCGCGTGCCGCCAAATCCGAGGTTCTGGAGCATCACCTTGCGCTTGAGCGCCTGGATATTCTAGGTGTTGAGCACGCCTTTGGGGCAGTCGCTGGTGCAGTTGAAAATCGTATGGCAGCGCCAGGCGCCTTCCTCGGAACCGGCAAGCCGCCAGGCGCTCGTCGGGTGGCGGTATCGCGCGAATCGAACACAAAGCGGAACACACGTGTCAGCGCCGCCGGGCCATAGTACTCGCCGTTGTTCCACACGATCGGGCAGGCCGAGGAGCAGCAGCCGCACTGAATACACAGCGTCGCATTATCGATCGCATCGTACTCGGCCGGGCGACTGGCGGCGCTCTTTTTCAGGCGGCGGCTGGTCGTTGATCAGATACGGCTTCATCGCCGCGTCTTTGGCGAAGAACGGGTCCCAATCAACCACCAGATCGCGCAGCACCGGAAAGCCCGGCAATGGGCTGACCGAAACCTCCGTCGCTGTCGAGGTCGGTGACGCGCGTATTGCATGCCAGCCGGTTGCGCCCGTTGATCAACATGCCGCACGAGCCGCAGATCGCCGAGCGGCACGAGCGACGAAACGTCACAGTTCCGTCCTGATACCACTTGATCTGGTGCAGCGCGTCGAGCACCGTCATATCGCCGTCGACGTCGACGGTGTAGACCTGATAGCGCGGCGTCACGTCAACTTCGGGGTCCAAGCGATGGATGCGGAAGCGAACATCCATATCGGCTCCTGGAGCCCAAACCGGCAATCCAGCAAACCAGCAAACCGCGCGTACGTTGGTTTGTTGGTTTGTCGGTTTGTTGGTTTGTTCCCTAGTACTTTCTTTCTTCCGGCTGAAAGCTCGGCCCTTCAGGGCCATAGCGCACATCTTTGTAGTCCAGCTGCGGCCGGCCGTCCGCGGCACGAAACGCCAGCGTATGCCTCATCCACTCGTCGTCGTCGCGCTGCGGAAAATCGCGCCGGGCGTGTGCTCCACGCGATTTCTTCGCGCGCCAGCGCGCCGGCGACGATACACTCCGAGAACTCGAGCAAATTACCGAGCTCAAGCAGCTCGATCAGCTCGGTATTGTAGCGGCGTCCGCGGTCGTCGACGCCGATATGCTCGAAGCGCTCGCGCAGGTCCTGATGATGCCGAGCTGCTGCGCCAGGCGGTCGGGTGAGCGGAACACGCCCGCGTTGGCGAACATCGTTGCCTGCAGATCTTTGCGGATATCCGCCGCGTTCTCGCTGCCGCGGCGGCCGAGCAGCTCGTCGCACTTCGTCTTCGGCCTGCTGCTGCGCGTACTCCGGCATCTCCGCGATGCCGTGCCTGCCGCGGGCTTCGTCGCGTAGAAAGCCGACGATCGTCTGCCCGGTACGGCGTCCGATACACCGTCGCCTCCAGCAGCGAGTTGGTGCCAAGCCGGTTGGCGCCATGTACCGACGCGCAGGCACATTCGCCGGCGGCGAAAAAGCCCACTACAAGCTCGTCGCGGCCGTCCACGGTAGTCACCACACGGCCGTCGGCGTCGGTCGGGATACCGCCCATCGAATAGTGTGCCGTCGGCTGGATCGGCACCGGCTCATTCACCGGATCGACGCCCAGGTAGTCGCGCGCCAGCTCGGTGATCTGCGGCAGCCGCTCGTCGAGCTTCTGGCTTTGCCCAGATGGCGCAGGTCGAGCAGTACATAATCGCCGTTCGGCCCGGCGCCGCGGCCGGCTTCGATCTCGCTGTAGATCGAGCGAGAGACAACATCGCGCGGCGCAAGCTCCATGCGCCCCGGCGCGTAGCGCTGCCATGAAGCGCTCGTCGTTGCCGTTGAGCAGGTAGCCGCCCTCGCCGCGCGCGCCTTCGGAAAGCAGGATACCGTGCGAGTACAGGCCGGTCGGGTGGAACTGCACGAACTCCATATCTTCGAGGGGAATGCCGACGCGATAGGCGGCGCGTGATGCCGTCGCCGGTGGAGGCGAACGCAGTTGGAGGTGATTTTGAAGGCCCGGCCATAGCCGCCGGTAGCGAACATCGTCGCTTTGGCGTTGAAGGTTTCGATCGCGCCGCTGCGGATATCCAGCGCGCGTGATACCGCGGCAGACATTATCTTCGATCACCAGGCCGAGCATATACCACTCGGGATAAACCTTGACGTTGTAGCGCACCAGCTCGCCGTAGAGCGTATGCAGCAGCGCGTGGCCGGTGCGGTCGGCGGCATAGCAGGCGCGCGGGTTGGCATGCCCGCCGAACGGGCGCTGGGCGATGCGGCCGTCGGGCAGACGCGAAAACGGCACGCCCATATGCTCCAGCTCGTAGATCGTCGGCGCGGCCTCGCGGCACAGAATCTCGATGCGCATCCTGGTCGCCGATGAAGTCGGCGCCCTTGACCGTATCGTACATATGCGTGAGCCAGCTATCCCCAGGCTCGTCCTCGTGCGTCCGGTTCGGGCATGCCGTTCTCGTCGTAGCGCACGTTGCCCAGCGCCGCCGCAATGCCGCCCTGCGCCGCGCCCGAGTGCGAGCGTGTCGGATACACTTTGGACACAATCGCGATATCGGCTTCGGGTGCCAGGCGCCGGATCTCGATCGCGCAGCGCATCCCGGCGAGGCCTGAGCCTACAATGATCACATCATGGGTAATCACAAATTGATACCTATTTCCGCTATCAGAACCAACACTCGAAACTCGAAACTATTACCGTGTGGTAGGCAACTCCATCAACGCCAACAACGTCAGCGCTCCGTCCCACAAGAAGACAGCGCCGACGATCACCAACACAATTGTCGAAGCGCGGCGCAAGGCGCTGCTGGTCGACCAATCGTAGATCACGTTGCGCACGCCGTTGAGCCCATGGAACAGCGCCAGGGTCAGCAGCGCGACGTCGTTGATCGCATAGATCATCGGGTATAGCTCGAAGCGCCGGTTAACGATCTCGAACGTAAGCCGGTTGCCGGTGCTGATGTTGGCGAAGTGGTTAAACCACATATGCACCGCCAGGCAGACCACCAGACCGTAGGCACTGAGACGCTGCAGCGCCCAGGCGGTGGTGCCGCGCTCCGGCTTGGTCCGCACGCGCTGCGGCGTCACCACGACATTGCTGATCGTTTGTTCGCCCGCGGCGCCGGGTTCATAAACACTCATCGGTCGCTCCTACTGCGCGGGCAAGTTGCTGAACGTCATCACGGCCGAGAAACCGAGGATCGCGAGCGTGCCTACCAGCGCGATCCAGAATAACGAGCGCTGGCTGCGCAAGCCCCAGCCGGCATCGAACAGCAGCAAGCGAATGCCGTTGAGCAGGTGGAACGCTACTACCGCGAGCAGCAACAGATCCATCGCCTTCCAGAACGGGCTGCGAAACACGGCCATCGCTTCGTCGAAAGCCGCCGCTCCGTGCTGGGCAGCCCGCAGGTCATAAAGATGCAGCAGCAGGTAGCCAGTCAGCGCAAGGCCCGTGATCCGGTGCAGGATCCAGGCGAGCATGCCGACGCCGCCACGGTAGCGATCGGCGAACGTACGGTTCACGATATATCTCCTGTTTTGGCCCTCAACGCCGCAACAACCCGTTCATTCTCGTCGAACGTATTGTAAACAAACGGCGAAACGCGCACATATCCCGGACGGTAGTCGACAATGATTTTGCGTTCGGCCAGTGCCTGCACAACCGGCGGTGGGTCGGCCGCCTTGAACATCACGATCCCGGCGTGTTGGTCGTGATTGTTCGGCACCTTGAGCGCGAGCCCGGCGTCGCGCGCACGGGCTATCAGATCGATCGTCAGCTCGCTTTCGCGGGTCCGGATCGCGTCGACGCCGAGCTCGAGGATCTGCTCGATCCCGGCGCGGGCAGCGTACACCGCGGCCACGGCGGGTGTACCGAGTTCGAAGCGGCGCGCGTCGCTATGATAGGCCCAATGCTCAGGATCGAACGCGAACTGCCGCTGGTGAGCGAACCAGCCGGTGGTAGTCGGCAGCAGCGACGAGGCCAGCTCCGGCCGCGCATACAGCTCGACGATGCCGGGCCCGCCCAGCAGCCATTTCAGGCCGCCCGTGACGTACCAGTCGACGTCCAGCGCCGCGACATCCACCGGGATCTGCCCGGCAGCCTGGTATCCGTCGACCAGCAGGTGCGCGCCGGCGACATGCGCCAGGCCCGCGATCTCGGCGATCGGCTGAATATAGCCGCTGGTGAAAAACACATGCGAGGTTGCCACCAGTGCGGTGCGCTCGTCGATGGCGGCCGCGTAGCGCTCGAGCGGCACGCTGATGCCGTCGTCGGACGGCAGGACAACCACCTCGACCTCGGGCTTTACCAGCCACTGATACGGAATAGTCGGAAAATCAAGCGCGGTGGTGATGACCCGATTGCGCCCCTGGTAGTTGTATGCGCTGGCGATCACCGACAGCGCCGACGATACCGAGTGCTGGATCGTGCAGCTGCCGGCCGGCGCTCCGACCAGCCGCTCAAAGCTGGACCTGAGAGCGGCGACTTCGCCCAGCCAGGTACGATACCAGGCCGACGCGCCGTGGGCCTGCCACAGATCCAGAAAACGATCGACCGCCTCGCGCGAGCGGCGGCTAAGTGCGCCGAGCGAGCAGGTATTCAGATACGTGCTGTGCTCGAAAATTGGGAACTGGGAGCGAAAGCTGTTCCAATCCTGTGCCGGCGCGTCTCGCATGGGCCCTCATGATTGTGAACAAATGTCACAAGTGGCTACATTATATACGATGTGCGAGTTTCCGACGCAACGTCAGGGGTCGGGGGTCAGTGGTCAGGAAAACAGTACTGTCTTCCTGACCACTGACCCCCGACCCCTGAAATTCAGCTCGGCGGCCGGTTGGGATCGTTCGGATCGTAGACCCGTGCGCCACCTTCGCCGGGATTCTGGTCGCCAGGCGTCATGCCCTGCGTTGGAGTGTTATATTGCTGCGCTCCGCCCGCCTGCTGGTCGCTCTGCGGGATATACCCGCCGGCAGGCGGCTGGTTGTATGCGGCGCTGCCTCCGGCGGGCACGTAATCGGCGGTCGCGGCGCCCTTCCAGAACAGCGAGCCGAGCAGACCCGCGATCACCATGATCAGCAGGTTGATCAGGCCCAGGCAGCCACCGACGAACACCGCGATGCCGGCGAGCCCGGCCTGCAAGTCTTCGGGTCTGATTTCAACGCCTTCCGGATTCTGCTGGATTTGTGCGAGCAGCGGCCCGATCTGGCTCTGAAACGGCGGCGTGTTGATCAGCACAACTGTCGCGATTACCGAACCGATCAGCGTAATCGCGCCGGCGATCGCGCCGGCCGCCGCGCCACGACCGAGGCGTCGATCGGCGGTTGAGTTGGACCATTTGTTGGCGAAGTAGCCGGCTGCAAGCCCTATGCCGATCACTCCCACGAAGTTCAGGCACGGAATCGGCACGATACTCAGCGCAGCAAACAACACGACGGCGGCGAGACCAAAGATCAGGCCCGCGCGAACTGTTGGTGACATTTCCGGCCCCCATGCTTGCCGCGAAGCGCCGGTCGCCTCGCGGCGGTTTTTGGTCAACGAGCAAGCTATGCACCAGGGGAAAACAATTAGCCCACGGCGTTGAAAATCGTAGTAATGAGCGTGGTACCGACAAGCGAGGCGATACCGGCGGCTATCAGCGTGATCCAGACTTTCCCCGTCTCGCGAAGGTTCATGCTGGATTGTACGGCGAGGTACGCGAAGTAAATGTTGGCAACGATAGCCGCGATCCCCAGAAACGGTAATAGGCAGATCCCGACGATGGTAATGACCAGGACAAAGCTCAGCAGCGAAATAGCGATCTGCAGCGGTACCCAAAATAGCGAAAATGCGTACGCTAATTGGTCGAACGTTCCAGTGCCGCCCTGGGCGCGGCCCACATAAAACGCAGACTCCCGTAAACAGCAGAAAGTTCACCAGGGTGCCGACAACGCCGCTCAATAAGCCCATCACGGCCCCTTGCGATCCTCCGAATAGACCACCCAGCAGGCCGAAGATGCCTGCTGATGCTGCCGTGATCGCGACATAAATCAAGGCATTTTGCAACGTTCCTCGATTCTCGTACTGCTCGAAGGTCGCTACGCTGGGTTTGGTGATCACCTGGACGCTTTGATTGACCATTTCTCCGACCGAGGCAGTGGA
The DNA here is from genome assembly GCA_963827625.1 of uncultured bacterium. Taxonomy (GTDB): domain Bacteria; phylum Chloroflexota; class Chloroflexia; order Chloroflexales; family Kallotenuaceae; genus CAWHBS01. The sequence continues at coordinate 1,226,818 of CAWHBS010000001.1, forward strand.
CGCGTTCATGGAAGCCTCCTACAAGAGCGCAAAGTTGGACGATTAGATGTACGTATAGAGCCTGGTTCTCGTTGCGGATCAATCGACTATAGCATAGGTGGGTGCGGTTGTGTGCAACGTCGATCGAACGTCGATTGAACGTCGATTGAAATCGACGTTGATAGGATGAAACCTGCTGAAGCAGGTTAACGCCCATCGATCAGACCTTAACGTGTATCGGCGAGTTTCGTCACATCATTGATGCAGTGCGTTTGATCAACGCTTTGTTCGTACCCAACCTGCTTCAGCAGGTTTTATCATATCATCCGCGAATTCATTCGCGTGCCTCGCGTGCCTCGCGTGCCTCGCGTGCCTCGTCCAGAATCGCCAGCGTCTGGCCGGCCCCGACGGAGTCGCGCTCGGCCACCATCACAGCTTTGACGGTTCCGGCGCGTGGCGCGGCGATTTCGTTTTCCATTTTCATCGCTTCGATCACAAACAACACCGTGCCTGCCGCGACGGCCATACCCGGCGTCGCGCGCACGGCCGCCACCGTGCCCTGGATCGGACTGCTCACCGTGTCCGAGTCGCCTGCCCGGCGCCTGCCAGGCGCAGCTTCTCGCGCCGTGGGAAGGGGCCGTCCGTCGCGAGCAGGTCGGGCGCCGGCGACCGGCCGGCCAGGCAGAGCAGCAGGCTCTGCGGCCACCCGCACCTCGAAGCGCCGCCCATCCACCTCGACGGCGAACCGGCGAACGACGTCGCCGTCTATATTTTCGACGGCGTCCGCCGCGGGCCGAGCCAGCGCCTTGAGTCCGGCATCGCCGAGCTGCTGCTCGATAAAGCGAACGGTTGCCTCGCCGCGCTCGAAGGCCGGATTGCGAACGACCAGCCGCTGAAACGGGATCGTCGTCTGGACGCCTTCGATCACAAAGTCGTCGAGCGCGCGGCGCATGCGCGCCAGGGCTTCGGCCCGATCGGCGCCCCAGGTGATCAGCTTGGCGATCAGCGAGTCGTAATGCTCCCCGATCGTGTCGCCCTGCCGGTAACCGCTATCGACCCGCACGCCGTAGCCGTGCGGCTCCTGATAGAGTGCCAGCGTGCCGAGCGATGGTCGAAAGCCGGCCGCGGGATCTTCGGCATTGATGCGGCACTCGATCGCGTGGCCGCGTGCTCGAATATCATCCTGCGACCATGCCAGGCGCCGGCCCTGGGCGATGAGCAGCTGCCAGCGCACCAGATCGATGCCGGTGATCATCTCGGTGACGGTGTGCTCCACCTGGATCCGTGTGTTCATTTCCAGGAAATAGAACTGGCCGCCGTGATACAAAAACTCAAGCGTCCCCGCGCCGGCGTACCCGACCTGCCGCGTGAGCCGTACCGCCGCCTCGCCCATTGCCTCCCTTGTAGCGGCGTCGAGCGCCGGCGATGGCGCTTCTTCGACCAGCTTCTGATGCCGCCGCTGAATCGAGCAGTCGCGCTCGCCGAGATGAACCACGTTGCCCTGGCTGTCGGCCAGCACCTGGATCTCGATATGGCGCGGATCGGGCAGGTATTGCTCGACGTACACTTCGCCGTTGCCGAAGAATGCCTGCGCCTCGCGACGCGCGCTGTCGAACGCTGCCTCGACCTCGCTCGCCGCGACCGCCACCCGCAGTCCGCGGCCGCCGCCGCCCGCGCTGGCCTTGATCGCCAGCGGGTAGCCGAGCTCGTCGCCTAACGACGTTACATCCGCCGCCGACGCAACCGGCGCGCGCGTGCCGGGTACCACCGGCACCTCCGCCGCGAGGGCCTCATTGCGCGCCGCGACCTTGCCGCCCATCCGCTCCATCGCCTCGGGCGATGGGCCGACAAAGACCAGGCCGGCTTCCGTGCAGGCGCGAGCAAAGGCCGCGCTTTCGGCCAGAAAGCCGTAGCCCGGATGAATGGCAGCAGCTCCGGCTCGCCGAGCCGTTTCGACGATGCGGTCGACGCGCAGGTAGCTATCCGCTGCTGCCGGCCCACCGATCAGATATGCGCTGTCTGCGTAGCTCACATGCAGCGCGTCGCGGTCTGCCTCCGAGTACACCGCCACGGTGCGCAGCCCCAGCTCTTTGGCGGCGCGCATGACTCGTAGGGCGATTTCACCACGGTTGGCGATCAGCACGCTGTCAAACTTGCTCATAGGCCGATCACGCCATAAAAGCCGCCCGCGCCGTGCCGCAAGCACTCGGCCTTGCTCCAACCCCCACGGCTGCGTAGGGGCGCCGGTACGCCAAACGCAGCCAGACGGGCACCTTCGCGCCAGCCTGCACGCTCGATTGCCGGCGCTGCTTCGTCCATGGCCTGTTCCTGCGCCTCGGCACGTAAATACGCCTCGACAGCAGCCAGCGCCGCCGCGATCTCGATATCCTGCTCGCTCATACGAGGCTCCACACGGCGCAATTATAGGGCAAGGTGACAAGGTGACGGCAGACGGGTGTTCGCGTCACCGTGTCACCCCTTCACCCTGTCATCTGGTCACCCGTTCGCGGAACGTATTCAAGCAATGTTATCGTGACAACTCCCCATCGCCAACGCGCGCGGGGCCGCAGGCCGGTTGGCCGCAACCAGGTGTTAACTGTGTCCTGAGATGGGAACACGACTCCGCCACTGCCGATCGCCTGCTGCAGCAGACGGCCCCATGGAGTGGACGCCCTGCGCAGGCTCATGCAGAAAAAGCGTGCCCGTGGCCGGAGGATCCGTGCTATCTCGGCGAGGGCGGCTTGCTGGTCGCCGATCTCGTTGAGCGAGCCCCCCATCACGGCTCCGTCGGCTGAGGCATCCCCGAAAGGCAGATGCTGCGCCGTGGCGCGGATGTACGAGACGCGCAGGCCGGCTTGCAGCGCGTGCTGCCGTGCGTGCGCAACAAAGGGCCACGAGTGATCTACCCCGGCGAGCACGGCGCCTGGCACCGCCAGCGCCCGCGCGTACAGGCCGTCCGAGCAGGCTACGTCGACGTACACCTTCCCGGCGCGCGGCTGCATCAGCTGTCGCAGCAACGTGAGCTCCTCGTGCAGCGGAAAATGCCGCCCGCTGAGCAGGCTTAGCGCCTGCCAGCGCCACAACCGCTCATAGTTTGCCGCGGCCGGCGGGAGATAATTAACGATCTGGGCGGGCGTGCGCGTCAGCCGCTCGTCGCTCGCCGCATCCCACACGCCGTCGATGATCGGCGTTTGTAAGCCGCAGGCCGTGCAGCGCAGCGCGCCGGCCGTGATCTCGTCGCCGTCATGCAGCGCGCCAAGCAGCGTCAGCGGCGCCGCGGCGCAGCGCGGGCAACGAAGGGCAGGAATGATGTCGGTGTACATTGTTCGAGTTTACACGCCGCACAAAACGGACACGCCACCGGCGTGTACAGGTCCCAGCGAGGTGATGGTTGGCATCGCGCCTCCGGTGTGTCCCTACGGGGCTATCCCCGTCCATCGGATCACCCCGTTCACCCCATAACGTCCCGCGCGAGCAGATCATCGATCGTTTCTCGTCGCAGCGCCAGACGTGCCTCGCCGTCGCGTACCAGCAGCAGGGCAGGCCGCGGCACGCCGTTGTAGGCGCTGGCCATGCTGAGCGTGTAGGCGCCGGTCATCGAGAGCGCCAGCAGCGCGCCGGCCTCGAGCTCTGGCAGCCGGACGTCGCGCAGCAATACGTCGCCGCTCTCGCAGTAGCGCCCGACGACGGTCACCGGCGGTCCCGCATCGCCGTCGCGATCGGCGCGGACGGCAGTGTAGCGCGCGTCATACAGCGCCGGCCGGATATTGTCGCCCATCCCGCCGTCGACTGCCACAAAGGTACGCGTGCCTGGGATGTCTTTGATCGACACGACTTCGTACAACGTTACCATCGACCGCGCGACGACGCTACGGCCGGGTTCAAGCACCAGCTTCGGCAGCGCGAGGTTGTGCTGCCGGCAGCCTGCGACCACCGCCTGAGCGACGGCGTCGACATAGCTTTCGATGCCGGGAGCAGGGTCGCCGTCGAGATACGGCACCGCCAGGCCGCCGCCGGGACTCAGCTCGCCAATTGTCCAGCCCCATGCATCGCGCATCGCGGCGGCAAACGCCACCAGACGGTCCACGCCCAGGGCCAGCCGGTCGAGCTCGCTGATCTGCGAGCCGAGGTGCGCATGCAGCCCGATCAGGTCCAGGCCGGGCGCGGCCAGCGCTTCGCGTACAGCTTGCTCGGCCATACCGGTAGCGATCGGTAAGCCGAACTTCGAATCGAGCTGGCCGGTCTGTACATGCGCGTGGGTATGGACATCCACGCCGGGGTTGAGGCGCAGCAGAATCCGGCAGCGGGCTGTGCCGTCGCGCGTCAGCTCGTCCAGCACGCGCAGCTCGTCAAGGCTATCGACGACGACGCGTCCGACGCCCCATGTGAGCGCCGTCTCGAGCTCGCGCCTCGGCTTGGCGTTGCCGTGAAAGTGTACCCCACTGATCGCTACCCCGGCGCGTTTGGCGATCGCCAGCTCGCCCAGCGACACACAATCCAGCCCCAGACCGGACGCCGCCGCCAGACGTGCAACGGCTACATTTAAGAGCGCTTTGCCGGCGTAATGCGCCGACGCCGGTGCGGGATACGCCGAATGCAGCGACTTGACATAGCGCCGGGCAGTGGCGACAAACGTGGCCTCGTCCAACACATACAGCGGCGTGCCCCAGCGCCGCGCGAGCTCCACGGCATCGCAGCCGCCGATCTGAAGCCGCCCGTCGGCGCGGGTCGCGGTGTCGGGCCAGAGTGAGGTATCGAGCGGGAGCATAGGCTCTAGCATAGCGCACATAAAGAAACGATGAACGATGAAGGTCCGGACCTTCATCGTTCATCGTTTACGATCGGCGCTGGAACAGCCCTTCGGCGGCTTCGAGCAGGCGAGCCCGGCGCTCGGGCAGAACATCCTTGGTTTGTAGATACAGCTCCAGCGCCCGGCGTGGGCTCAGGCCGTCGCGGATCTCGTTGGCCACCTCGGCGAAGCGCCCGCGTGTTGTGCGTTCGACTTCGAATGCGATCGCCGCCACCACATACGCGCCCGCTTCGAGCACCTGGGAATGGATTTCTCGCTCGTCGATCGCGCTACGCTGCTGGGGCAGGCAGTCGACGTGAACACGAACGATCGCCCGCTGCAGGCTGTGTTTTGCTATCGCGCGGCGGATACGCTCTTGTGGGTCAGCCTCCTGGCGTACGTCCACGCGCACCGTCACGAACGGCCGCGCATGCAGCTCGACAAAACGCCAGCTCGTGGCGCCCTTTTGCACGTCGGCGATCACAAAGCCCTTGGGCTCGTGTTCCTCGCCGAAATCGATGCGCTCGATGCTGCCGGGATACACCGCCGGCGGCGCCTCGCCAATGGATTGGTGCTTATGAATATGCCCCAGCGCGACATAGTCGATACCGGGCAGCGCCAGCACCGAGCGTGGGATCACCAGGTCTTGCCCCAGCATGACGCTCCGCTCCGCGCCGTAGGTTGCGCCGCCGATCGTGCCGTGGAACGTCAGCACCGTCGGAATGTCTGGGTCTAAACGCTCGAGCGTGCCTTCCACAAACGCGCCGACCCGATTCAGCATCTCGGCTTCCAGCGCGTTCATCGGCAGGCCGACCATTTCGTCTTTGCTCAATAATGCCTGGCGGTTCAGCCAGGGAATCGCGACTATCTGAAGCGGGCCGCCCCGCGTATTCATCAAATGAAAGCGCATTTTCGAAGCGATCGTCACACCTTCGATTTCCAGGGTGTCGAAGATCTCTACCGAATGGGCGCGAGAGCTGGCGCCCGGGGCATCGTGATTGCCGGTCAGAATGAACACCGGCAGCTCAGCCTGCACGAAACGCCGGATTCGGCGCGCAAACTCGCGCTGGTGGGTCGGGTTCGGGGTGCGGTTCTTGTAGATGTCGCCGGCAATCAGCACAAGATCGACCGGCTCGTGCTCGAGCACATAGTCGATCACTTCGTCGAAGGAACGCAGGTAATCCTCCAACCGGCTATGCAGGCCGGTCTGGGGATTGGGATGGCCGTAGTTCTCCATGCCGATATGGATATCGGCGAGGTGAAGGATCTTGGGCATACGTTCCTGCCGGACAACGGTGCAAATGGGCAACAAAAAAGGCACGTGGCGACAGTGCCATATCTGCAGGCGGTGCAACTCTCATCCTGTACTCAGGATCACGCGGTAGTATACTATCAGAAGTTTGATATTGCAACCATGCTTAAAAGCTTATAGGAATTATTTCGATGATCAAACGATGGGGAAGCTGGCGTCCTCCGCTCTGGCTCGTGGTTATCTTGATGGGCGCGACACTGGCGCTCGGTACCGGCGTGGGCTATGTTCGCGGCGCGGCCAACAACGGCGAATGTACCGAAAGCGCCGAGATCTGCGCACAATTTGATAATTTCTGGACCGTCTGGAACATCGCCGAGCGCGATTTTCTTGACCCGACGGCGGTCAAGCCCGACGAAATGATCGCCGGCGCGATCAACGGCATGCTGGACACGCTCAACGACCAGGGCCATACGCGCTACGATACAGCCGAGCAGTATCGGCAGGAGGTCGAGCAGCAGAGCGGTGAGTACCAGGGCATCGGCGCCTATGTCAATCAAGAGGGCGACCTGATCGTGATCGTCGCGCCGATCGAGGGCTCACCGGCCGAGGCCGCCGGAATCGAGGCCGGCGATATCATCCTGGCCGTGGACGGCGTGCCTACCGACGGCAAGACCAGCGCCGAAGTAGCCCAGGAGATCCGCGGCGAGCCCGGCACGGATGTCACCGTAACGGTGCGGCACCTGGACCAGGAGGAGGAGGTCGATATCACGATCACGCGCGGCGAAATCAAAGTGCCGGCCGTTACCTGGACCATGCTGCCCGGTAACACGGCGCATATCAAGCTATCGCAGTTCTCGGAAAAAGCCACCGACGAGATGAAGCAGGCGCTGGCCGAGGCCAAAGAGCAGGGCGCCGAACAGCTGATCCTCGACCTGCGTAACAATCCGGGCGGGCTGCTGGAGCAGGCGATCGGCGTCACCAGCCAGTTCTTGCCCGAGGGCGAAGTTGTGCTGCGCGTGCGCGGCCGCGACGGCGAGGAGGAAGTTCGCACCGCCAACGAGGCGAACCCGGAAACCGAGCTGCCCATGGTGGTGCTGATCAACTCCGGCTCGGCGTCTTCGTCCGAGATCTTCGCCGGTGCATTGCAGGACCACAAGCGCGCGACGGTTGTCGGCGTCGATACTGTCGGCCTCGGCACGGTGATTTCGCCGCGTGAGCTCGACGACGGCTCGGCGGTGTATATCGGGATCGCCGAATGGCTGACCCCTAACAGCCGCCCCTTGCGGCACGAGGGCGTAGCGCCCGATATCAAGGTGACGCTGGAAGGCGACGCCCAGGCGCTGACGCCCAGCACGGCGCGCAAGCTGTCCGAGGACGAGATCTTGCGCACCGAGGATGCCCAGCTCAAGCGCGCCCTCGAAGTGCTTGGCGTTCCGGTGGTGGCTCATGGCCCGGCCGGTATCGCGGTGCGGTAAATCCGGAACCCCAGGCTCAAGCCTGGGGCTGAAGAAACGAAGCCCGCTGAAGCCGGCTGGAATCCGGTTCCAGCCAGCTTCAGCGGGCTTCGTTTCTTCAGCCCCGGCATCCATGCCGGGTGCGCCGGATCCGGTGGCTGCCTCGCCCGCCCCGTTTACGCACCGCGGCAAATCAAGTACAATAACCTGGCCCGCCGGATCGTTCAACTACTACAATCAGGATAGGTCGATGTACTTCCCTGCGCGCCGGGCGGCTCCCCATCTCGTTCGGCTGGGACAGATCACTGCGATTGTCGTGCTCGCGCTGTTTGCCGCTGCCACATCGCCGCGCCTCACCGCTGCTCCCCTGCCGCCGGACCAGAAGCCGGCGGCATCCGGCAAGCAGTCGGCGCTGGGATCCGTCGCGGAGGACGTTTCCGCAGCCGAAGGTGAGCAGATTTCGATCGCCGGCGCGGGTGGTCGCCTCGTGCAATGCAGCAGCTATGGCGGCCCAAACTGGACCTCCAGGAACAGCAGAAATTATCAGACTATTCGTAGCTGTAGCCTGACGGCACCGGTAGATGGCGTCGCGTATATCAATGCGACGGCAACCGGCGTTTTGCCCAGAGATGAGGCCGGCTGGATCGCTTCATTTCAACTGGCTTCCGGCGCCACGCCCGATTCGCTGCAAGGCGACGACCGCACCGAGCGCACGCTATACCTGCTCAACAACATCGACCTGCCGGACAACTCCGACAGCCAGAGCACGAAAACGCTTGCAACTTCGCTGCAGCTGCCGCTCGCCGCCGGCACCCATGCGTTCGGCTTGATCGGACTACCCAATTTTGGCGAGGCACGGCTGAGTAATCCGGCTATCAGCGTTTTATTCGTTCCAGGCACAGCCGGCGACGTCGCGACGTGTGGCCAGGGAACTAATACATGGAGCGCAACTCCGACCGCGAATTTTCAGTCGATCGTTTCGTGCTCGCTTAACCTGCCACAGGACGGCTATGCGTTTGTGAGCGCGACGTCGGCGGTAACGGCGCAAAATCAGCAGTACGAGGCACGCTTCCAGAGTCGGCAGCGATCTGGTAGGCACGGCACAGAGCGACCGCTACGTGAATGTGTATCCGAATGCGCTCTTTGCCGTCAGCGAGACTGTCGCATCGTCGATGCTGATCCCGGTGCGCGCCGGAGCGAACACGTTTCATTTTCTCGGCTACCGCTATGCCGGCTCGGGAACGATGAGCGTGCGCGATCCGTACCTGAGCGTGATCTATTTCCCCTCCACCAGCCTGTCGGTGATCGCCTGTGGAGCCGCCGGCGCAAATCTGGTGAGCATCGAGCAAGCGACCTTTACGCCGGTTGTCAGCTGCCGGCTGGATATTCCGCGCGATAGTGTGGCGTTTGTCGCATCGTCGACCACAGCATCGATCGGCACCTCGCCGAGCGGTCCGGCGCAGGAATACGAAGGGCGCTCGCGTATCGGCGTCGACAGCGCGGAAGGTCTGGCGCAAACCGAACGGCGCTTTTCCACCGAGGCCGACGCGGGCGACGGCAGCGATCGCTCGGTCGCGAACTCGGTTGTGGTTTCCCTTACGCGAGGCTCGCACACGTTTTCGCTGAACGTGCGGCGCTCACGCGGCACCCAGCCGGTGCGACTTTATACTCCGACGCTCACCGTGTTGGTCGCCGGCCCGCGCGACTCCAGGCTGCTGCCGTCGATCATGCGCTAGGGCCGATCTAGGCAATGAACAATACTGCTCATTGCTCATTGCTACGGCAGTAGATCGGCTCGGCCGCTAATCCGCGCTCGGAGAGCACCCACGCGCAAGCATAGGGCGCCGGGCCGGACACGGCCGCGATGAGGTACACATAGCCGGGCCACATCGCGCCACGGTCGGCGAGCGATGGTATGGCCGGCCCACCGGGATGGCTATGGTAAAAGCCGACGATCGTGAGTCCCGAAGCGCGAGCGTGCGCGTCGGCCCGTAGCAGTGTCGCGGCGTCGAGCAGGTAGCGCCGGCGCGGCGTGCGGTCGACGTTGCGCCCCTCGATCAGCTGCTCGACGATGGGCGGCCCGCGCCGGCCCAGCAGCACGCCGCACAGCTCGTCGCGGCTCGCGGCGGCCAGCGCAACAAGCAGGCGAATAGCGGCGGGATCGATCTGCACGGCTGCTCCACCACGCGATAGCGTGTATTGTAGTGGACGGCGCACCCGGCTTGCGTTATGATTCGGCCAGGCGCTCGTCGCGCCGTCTGGAAGGAAGACGATGACCTGCCCGGCATGCGGCGCTGAAAACGAAGCAGCGGCGTCCTTCTGTTTCCGATGTGGTACGCGGTTACAGCCCGACGCTCCCGCGACCGGCCAGACGGTTTCGTTACGCCCTGGCGATACGCCGCCGTTCGGCTTGCCGGTAGCGCAACAAGCTCCACGGCCCGAAAGCAGTGTGAGCAACTCCAGGGTGTACGATGCCCCGGCCGCCCTTGTTCCAGCCGCGCCGCAGGCCGCGGAGCCGCGCGCGTTTACCGTGCCGTCACCTGGTGTGCCGGCCGGCAGCGTCCCGCCAACCAGCAACAACGCGAACGTTTCGCTGGTGCTCGGCCTGGTGGGGCAACTGGTATTCTGGCTGCTGGCGTGCGTTTCGCTTGGGTCGCTCAGCATCCTGGCCGTTGCGGCGGGCATCCCGGCGGTGCTCGTCGGCCGCAACGCACTGCGTGAGATTCGCGCTTCCAACGGCCGCATCGGCGGCGAGGGTGTCGCCAGGGCGGGCGTGATCATCGGCTGGATCACGATCGGCCTCAGCGTGATTTCGCTCATTATTGTTGTAGCGGTGGTCGGCGGTTTAGTTATCTTCGCCAGCTGACACGGCGCGCAGGCATTGTATGGCAAGCGGCAACGTCGCCTTTGTTCTCAACGCACACTTCCCCTATGTGCGTCGCGCCGGGCGCTGGCCGCACGGCGAGGAATCGCTGCACCGCGTGATCGCCGAAAGCTACGTGCCCCTGTTGAATATGTTTGCCGACCTGCGCGCGGCCACCGGCAAGGCGCCGGCGATCACGTTGGCGGTGAGCCCGGTACTGCTCGAACAGCTGGCTGATCCGGTGATCGCCAAGCATTGGACGCTCTGGCTCGGCGAGTGGCGTGAGCGTGTGCGGGCCGATCTGGGCCGCTTCGAGGCCGCCTCCGACGGCCACGGCGAGTATCTGGCGCGCTTCTGGATCGATTGGAGCGAGGCGATCGAGCGCGCGTTCGTCGAGCGCTGGGGCCGCAACCTGGCCGCTGCCTTGCGTGGCCTGTTACAGCCTAACGTGGAGGTGTTGCTGACGCCGGCCACCTACGCGTACCTGCCGCAGCTCGGCGCCGCCGAGCTACGCGCCCAGCTTGGCGTGGCGGCGCTGGTGGTATTACAGCGGCTGGGGGTGCGGCCAGGCGGTATGTGGCTGCCGGCCGGCGGCTACCAGGGCGACTTGCCGGCGCTGGCCGGCGTCGCATCCGAGCTCGGCCTGCGCTATGCCGTCGGCGAGGCAGGGCCGAAGCACGCGGCGGTCGCACGATCTGCCGTGCTGCCGGTGGTGTTCCCCGACGGCGCGCTGATGCAGCATGTCGTCGCCGCTGGCGTTGGCTATCCCGGCGATGGTCTGTACCGTGAGTTTCACCGCGAGCACCCCGAGTTGGGCATCACCTACTGGCGCGTGACCGGCGGAGACGTCGCGCTCGACGCCAAGCAGCCCTACGATCCGTATCTTGCGTTTGCGCGGGTCGAGGAGCATGCCGAACACTTTGTGCGCGCACTGCAGCGGCACGCGGCGAATGCACCGGCCACGGTTGTGGCGTTCGACGCCGAGCTGTTCGGTCACTGGTGGTTCGAGGGCGTGCGCTGGCTGGGCAGCGTGCTGCGGCGAATCAGCGAACATTCGTCGCTGCAGCTGGTGACGCTGCGTGATGCCCTGGCCGGCCTGCCCGATGCGCTCGAAGGCCCTTCCGGCCGGCCGGCCTCGTTGCACCCGATCTTCGATCTGCCGTCGCTCGAGCCCTTGCGCGAGCGGTTGCAGATGGCGTCACGCCGGCTCCAGGCGGCCGTAAACGTCGCGCCGGCTGCCGAAGGCGTGACCGACGATTTGCTGCGCCAGGCTGCCCGCGAGCTGCTTCTGGCGCGCAGCGGTGACTGGATGTCGTTGATCGCCTCAGGCACGGCCGACGATTATGCCCGTCGTCGCTTCGACGAGCATATCGGCCGTCTCGAGCGGTTGTTGTACTACGTCGAGCAAGCAGAGCCGTCGCCTGATGCCGTGACGTATGTGCATGAGATCGCCGAGCTCGACAACCCGTTCGCGGCAATAAACTATCGCTCTTTGCGTGAACGAAGGATGGCTAGGGGTTAGGGGTCAGGGATCGGGGATCAGTGGTCAGGCCGGAAGTTTTTCTTCCTGACCCCTGAATTCCGACCCCTGATCCCTTATCTCGTGTTCGCCGATATCCGCAGTAACAACCCGATGATCAGGAAATTGATCAGCACCGAGGAGCCGCCGTACGAGATAAACGGCAGCGTAATGCCGGTGAGCGGAATCACGCGCAGGTTGCCGCCGACGATGATAAACGTTTGCAGTGCGATGATCGTGGTCAGCCCGATCGCCAGCAATTGTTCGAAGCCGCGGAAGCGAGGGTTGAGCCGCAGCGCGATATGGAAGCCGCGGTGCATCAACAAGATGTACACGATCAAGATACCGATGCCTCCGGCGAGGCCCAGCTCTTCGGTCAGGCTGGTGTAGGCATAGTCGGTATGCGCGGCGGGCACCAGCGCCGGATAGCCCTGGCCCAGGCCTTCGCCGAAGATGCCGCCGGACGACAACGCATACTCCGCCTGCACCGGCTGGTAGCCATTGTCGAGCACCCACGGGTTGAGCCACAGCGCGACGCGCTCCTGAACGCGCGGGATGAAGCGATTGAGCACATACGCCCCACCCGCGAACGCGGCGAAGCCGGCCAGCACATACCAGCCCTGATTGGTGGCCACGTACAGCAGTGCCAGAAATACGCCGAACAACAGCAGGGCGGCGCCCAGGTCGCGCTGGATTATGATGATGCCCATCGTCAGGCCCCACATCGCTACCATCGGCAGCAAATAGGGCAGCGGCGGCAGGCGCAGGCGCCCGATCCTGAAGGGCGCTTCGTTCATCACCTCGCGGTGCTCGTCCAGATACGAGGCCAGAAAGATCACCAGAAATACCTTCAGCAATTCCGACGGCTGCAGATTGAACGGCCCCAGATCGATCCACAGCCGCTGGTCCGGGCCCTCCGGCCCCTCGCCCGCCACCAGCGTGATCGCTACCAGCGCCAGGCCGAGGATGATCCAGGTCCAGCGGTGGTTCTTGATCCAGTCGATGAACGACATGCGCTGCAGGCGGATAAAAATGCGGTCCAGCGGCGCCAGCGCCATCAGCAGCAGCAGCACCGCGCCGGCCAGCACGAACGCCGATTGCTTGCTCGCGATGTTGCCGTAATAATCGGGGCCGTACAGGCGGTCGAAGCTTGCTTCAAGCCGCGCGTTGAGCAGCAGGCCGAGCCCGGCCAGGACGGCCACCAGCGGCAGCAGCAGCTCGTCGGCGCGCGGCAGCCTCCACGCCAGGATCAGGCTGACCAGCACAAACAGCAGGATCGGCAGGCTGGACGGCCACAACAGCCGCAGCAGACCCGCCACCGATTGGCCGGCCACGGCATTGCCGGAGCCGAGCGACGTCAACAGGTAGCCGCTGGCGAAAAACAGCAGCGCTGTGATCAGCAGTTGCAGCTCGGTGAAGCGAATGCGACGGAGGGATGAGAGCATCTTACGAATTAAGCTCCACGATTTCCCCGCGCAGCAAGAAAATAACCTGCTCCGCGACGTTGGTGACGCGGTCGCCGATGCGCTCCAGATTGTGCGCGAGGGTCAGCAAATGGATCGCTTCGTCACTATATTCGGCCTGGGCGCGGGCGACCTCGATCGTGGCCCGGAACAGGCGCCGGTACAGATGATCGATCTCGTCGTCCTCGCAGGCGAGCTGTTCGGCATACACCGCGTCGCGTCGCGACAACGCGTCGAGCCCGTGGTTGAGCAGCAGCAGCACGCGCTGGCCCATCTCGGTAATAATCGCCTCAAACGGCTCGGGCAGCGCCTGGAGCGGCATAAATCCCGGCTCGTCGTTCATGCGCTGCCCGATCTTGCACACCGTCGCGGCGTGGTCGGCCATGCGCTCCATCTCCGGCAGCAAGGACAGCACGACGCTGATCTCGCGCAGGTCGCCGGCCATCGGCTGCTGGCGCGCGATGATGGTGATGCAGCGGCTATGCAGCTCCTGCGTGGCAGCGTTGATCAGGCGGTCGTTGCCGACTACCTGCTGCATGGCTTCAATGTCGTTGGCCGCGATCGCCTTCAGCGCCTTGGTGAGCGCTTCCTCGACCCGGCTGCCGAGCGCCAGGGTATCCGCCATCAACTGGTCGAGCTGCTGCTGAAAATACTGTCGATTCATGGGCCACCTGGCGCTTCGCGGTCGAAGGTCGAAGGTCGTTCGCTTCGCGGTCGAAGGTCGAAGGTCAAAGGTCCTTCGGCTCCACGGTTGATTGCGAACCTAGAGGGTTAAGGTCGTACGGATAAGTTTCGTGTCCGGCGACCTTCGACCTTCGACCGTTAATCGTTGAGATCTACTAAACTCCCGGTAACCAAGAATATCAGGCGCTCCGCGATATTGGTAGCCCGATCGGCGATCCGCTCGAGGTTATGCGCAACAAACATCAGGTGCATCGCGCGCTCGGAGTTGCCCGGATCGATCGCCATCATGCCCAGCAGTTCGTTTTGTACCTGTGTCGTCAAGGCGTCTACCTCGTCGTCGTCGGCCCCGACCTGCCGCGCCAGGGCGACATCGCGCCGCACAAACGCGTCAAGCGACTGGCGCAGCATGTGCTGTGCCGCCTCGGCCATGCGCGGAATATCGATCAACGGCTTGAGCAGCGGCTCCCTGGCTCCGCGGATCGTGATCTCGGCGATGCCCTCGGCATAGTCGCCCATGCGCTCGAGCTCGCTGGCAATCGAGATCACCGCGCTGATCAGCCGCAGGTCGGCCGCGACCGGCGCCTGCAGTGTGATCAGCAGCAGCGCTTTGTCTTCCAGGCGATATTGCGCCCGGTCGATCTCGTCGTCCTCGCGGATCAGCCGGCGTGCGCCGTCGACATCCTGGGTTTTCAGCGCATCGATCGAGCGGCCGATCGCCGACTCAACCCTGGCTCCGAGCCGCAGCAGCTCGTCTTCCAGCTCGTTCAGTTGTTGGGTGTAATGTTCTCGCGGCATAGCACCATCAGTTATCGATCAGCTTGAAGCCGCCGACCTGGCCCAGAAGGCATCGGTTTTAGTTTTCAGTAGAGCGTGCTCGGGGCGTTCTAGGTTGCGGTCACTCTGCAAGATCCGTTCCGCTTCGTGCCGTGCCGTGTGCAGCAGGCGGGTATCGCCAAGCCGCGCCATTTTCAGATCCGGCGTTCCGCTTTGCCGCCGGCCGAAGAACTCGCCCGGCCCGCGCAGCTCGAGGTCGACTTCGGCCAGCCGGAAGCCGTCGTCCGAATTCGACCAGCGCGCTCAGCCGCTGCTCGGTCACTTCGTTTTCGATATCCGAAACCACGATGCAGTACGACTGATGCTCGCTTCGACCGACGCGCCCGCGGAACTGGTGCAGCTGCGAGAGGCCGAAGCGCTCGGCGCCCAGGATCATGATCGTCGTGGCGTTGGGCACGTCGATGCCTACCTCGATCACCGCCGTGGCCACCAGTATCGGGAACTCGCGGTTGCGAAACGCGCTCATCACCGCGTCTTTTTCCGCCTGCGACATGCGGCCATGTACCAGCCCGACGGTGAGATCGGGAAATACCTCGTACTGCAGCTGCTCGCTGCGTTTCAACAGCCGAGTCGAGCTCCAGCTTGTCGCTTTCTTCAACCAGCGGGCAGATCACAAACACCTGGCGGCCGGCGGCGATCTCTTTGCGCATATGTTTGTAGGCTTTGGCGACCTCGGCCTTAGGGATCCATTTGGTCTTGATCGGCTGGCGTCCCGGCGGCCGCTCGTCCAGGATCGAAACGTCAAGGTCGCCGTAGATCGAAAGCGCCAGCGTACGCGGGATCGGCGTGGCGGTCATCACCAGCAGGTGCGGGTTGTGGCCTTTGCTTTTCAGCCGCTCGCGCTGCTCGACGCCGAAGCGGTGCTGCTCGTCGATCACCACCATGCCCAGGCTGTTGTACTGCACCGCGTCCTGGATTAGCGCATGCGTGCCGATCACCAGATCGACATCGCCCTGGGCGATGCTTTCCAGCACCCGCTTGCGCTCCTTGCTGCGCAGCGAGCCGGTAAGCAGCGCGACGCGCACGCCGAGCCCGCCCATATCTTCTTCGTCGGTCATGCCAAGCAAGCGTTTCAGCTCGTCCATCTTGGAGAGCTGCTGCGGGTCGACGCGCTGCTTCCAATCTTCCCCGTGCCGCGCGCGGTCCACCTCGTCGCGCGGGACGCGCACGCGGCTGAGCACCTGCTTGAGGCCGCGATAGTGCTGATCGGCCAGGATTTCGGTCGGCGCCATGATCGCGCCCTGATAGCCGCTGGCGATCGCCTGCAGCAGCGCCCCGGCGGCGACCACCGTTTTGCCCGAGCCGACATCGCCTTGCAGCAGCCGCGCCATCGGCACCGGCCGCTCCACATCTTTGAAGATCTCGTCCAGCGCCCGCTTCTGGGCGCCGGTGAACCGAAAGGGTAGCCGCTCCTGCAACTCGTCGTGTACGGCGCTGTTGAGCGGCAGCGCGAAGCCCGGTACACCCTGCCACAGCTGCTTGCGCTGCAGCACGCCGAGCTGGATGAACAAAAACTCGTCGAAGCCGAGCCGGTAGCGCGCTAAAGCCAGCATCTTCTGGCTGTCGGGAAAGTGGATCTGCGCCAGTGCCTCGCGCAGCGGCAATAGATGCGCCCGCTCGCGTACCTCGAGCGGCAGATATTCCTCGACCATCGGTATGGCGATGTCGATCACGCGCTTGATCGTCGCGCGCGCGTTGCGCTCGTACATGCCCTTGGTCAGCGGGTGTACCGGCACCAGCCGCCCGGCGTGTACCAGCTCGTCTTCGGTATACGGCTCCCACTTCGGCCCGTTGATCTGCAGCCGGTCGTTGAATGCGCCGACCTTGCCGCTGACCACGATCGTGGTGCCGCTTTTGAGCTGGCTGCCGAGCCACTTCTGGCCGAAGAACGTCACCTGCAGCGAGCCGGTATGGTCGCGCAGCGTGAGGTTGACGCCGCCGAGCATGTTTCTGGTCTGAAACGAGCGCACCTCGGCGATCTCGCCGACGATCGTCGCCGTTTCGCCGACCATCAGCTCGGCGATCGTGGTGCGCCTGGAATAGTCGTCGTAGCGGTGGGGAAAGAAATACAGCACATCTTCAAGCGTGCGCACGCCGAGCCGCCCGAACGCCTTGCCGAGCGACGGCCCGATACCCGGCACATCGGTCAGCGGCGAATCGAGCGCCAGCGGCTTAGGCGGCGCGGCCGGCTTGCGGGCCGGCCGCGCTCTGGCGGGTGCCTGGGCGGTTTGAAGCGCCTTGAACAGAGCGCGCAGCTGTACGAGCGACTCGTCGACGCGCGCCTTGCGCTCGGCGATCTCAAGCGCGGCATACCCATCCAACCGCGTCAGCGTCGCACGCACGGCCGGCTCGTCCGTGGCGCCGTTAGCCTCGGCGGCCCATGCCGCGACAAACGCTTCAAGGCCCCCCTTGACGGCGTTTGCATAGCCGGCCTGCGCTTCGGCAGCCAGACATTTTCCAAGCCGGATGATGTGGTCGTGCGCGTCCATCCCCTTATTTCCACTACGAAGGCTCATATTATACCGGCCGGTGCAGTTGAACCACTTAACCCTTCGTGATGCCGGTAACGCCCACCAGCCCCGGCCCGCCGTGGACGCCGATCACGCCGGTGAGCTGTGAGACGATGATCTCGGCGCGCGGATGAATACTGCCCAGCTGATCGGCCAATTCCTCGGCCCGCTCGGGGCTCAAGCTGTGCAGCACGGCCAGGCTCTCATACGGCGCCTGCGACGACGCCAGCTCGACCATCCGGGCGATCGCTTTGCGGTGTGTCCGCACGCGCTCGGACGGCAGCACCTCACCGCGGATCTCGATCAGCGGCTTGACGTTCAGCAGCGTGCCCAGGAACGCGCCGGCGCGCCCGATGCGCCCGCCGCGGCGCAGGTATTCGAGCGTATCCAGCGCTGCCCACAGCCGGATGCGCGGCACACGCTCCTCGACATACGCCGCGATCTCGTCAAGGGGTTTCCCTGCCCGCGACTGCTCGGCCGCGTCGATACCCAGAAACCCGACGCCCATCGATACGCTGCCGGTATCGATCACCCGGATCGGCACCTCGGGCACCATATCGGCCGCCTGCTGGGCCGAGCGCACCGTTCCGCTCAGCTTGCCGCCGACATGGATCGAGATAATTGCTTCGTGGTCCTTGGCCAGCCGTTGGTACACTTCGGCGAACGAGCCCGGCGACGGCTGTGACGATGTCGGGTGGACCGTGCCTTCAACAAGACGCCGGTAAAACTCGTCGCTGGACATATCAACGCCGTCCAGAAACGTTTCCCGGCCGAACATGATGCTGAGCGGGACCACCTCGATGCCGAGCTCGTCGCGGATCGCTGTTGGAATGTCGGCGGTGCTGTCGACCACTACGGCTACTGACACGAGAAACCTCCTTTACAAACGATGAACGATGAACGCCGATCACTTCATCGTTCATCGTTCATCGTTTACCCTTCATACGCAGCCACGCCCATTGCGCCCGGACCAAGATGTGTACCGAGCGCGGGATCATATTCGCCGACCAACACCTGATCGCGCGGAAAGATCAGCGCCAGCTTGTCCAGCAGCTTGTTGACGTCGTCGGGGGTTGTGCTATGCATCACGGCGATCTCGCGCACGCCGGGAAAATCCTCGACGAAGGTATACAGACCATCGATCGCTTTGGCGCGCGTACGCGTGCGCTCGTAGGGCACGATCAAGCCCTCGTTGACCAGCAGCAGCGGCTTGATCCGCGTGATCGAGCCGCCGAACGTGCCGCCGCTGAGCCGGCCTGAGCGCTCAAGGTACTCGGCATTGTCGACGAAAAACACACTATGAGTGTGCTGAACGCGGTGCTGCACCTCGCGCATGATCTCGTCGAACGATGCGCCTTCCAGAGCCATGCGCGCCGCCGCGATCACGGTAAGGCCCATGCCGAGCGATGCGGAGCGGCTGTCGATGACCTCGATCCGCGCCAGCGAGACCGGCAGGCGCTCACGGGCGTTGGCCGCGGCCTTCCAGACGCTGCTGAGGTGGCCTGAAAGATGCAGCGATACGATCGCATCGGCGCGCTGCGCCAGCCGCCGGTACGTCTGCTCAAACACCGCCGTGGGCGGCGCGGTGGTGGTTGGAACAATCGGGTGGTCGTGCAACAGGCGGAAAAACTGCTCGTTGCCGAGGTCGACGCCGGTGCGATACGTTTCTTCACCGAAGTTGACATACAGCGGCACAACCTCGATTTCGAGCTCGCGAACGAGGGACGATGGAATATCCGCGCTGCTGTCGGTAACGATTTTGACGGCCATCGCCGGCTACTCGACCGAAATAATGAAGTCGTAGAACGGCTGGCCGCCGTTCTGCACCTCCACGCTGTCGAGGTGGCTGTAGCGCTCGCCGATGCGCTCCGCCAGCTCCTGCGCCGACTTGCCGGTGGCGCTGTCGCCGTAGTAGATCGTCACCACCTCGTACTCGTCCATATCAACGCGCCCGATCATCGCGTCGATCACGGCGTCGTGGTCGTCGCCGGCCTCTACCAGGGTGCCGTCCAGCAGCCCGATGGTCTGCCCGGCGCGTACGTCTTTGTCGTCGACGGTCGCATCGCGCACGGCGGTCGTGATTTCCAGCGTGCGCACACTTTTGAGTGCGCTGTCCATCGCTTCTTCGTTGGCCGCCAGATCGGCCGCGAAGTTGAGTGCCATGATCGCCGCCATACCCTGCGGTACCGTTTTGCTGGGAATGATGCGCACGTCCTTGTTCACCAGCTCTGCCGCCTGGCGCGACGCCATCATCACATTCGAGTTGTTCGGCAGCACGATGACTTCGCTCTGCGGCAAACTCTCGATCGCGCCGACGAGATCCTGGGTGCTGGGATTCATGGTCTGGCCGCCGGTGATCACCTTGCCGGCGCTGAGCGACTTAAAAATGTCGACAAAGCCCTGGCCGGGCGCGACGGCGACGATGCCGATCGGCATATCATGCGCTTCGCCGGCGCCTGCTTGCCCGCCAAGCGCGGCGGCCGACTCCTTTGGCGCGCGGGTCGCCTCGCTGGAGACCATACCGGTATCTTTGATCGCCGTGGTCTGGGCGTCCATGTTGGCGATCTCGATGCCGGTGAGCGCGCCGAACTGCATCGCGTAGTTGAGCGCGTCGCCGGGACGCTCGGTGTGCAGATGGGCTTTGACCAGCGTTTCATCGCCGACCACCACTACCGACTGGCCCATCGCGGCGATCGTTTCACGCACATCGTCGAACGGGATATCGACGCCTTCGAGCAAAAAGGTGGTGCAATACCCGTGCTCGTCTTCGCCGTGCAGCTCTGCGATGTCGAACGCAATCGCCGTAGCGCCGGCCTGCTCGTCGCGTACGATCTCTTCGCCGCGCACGAACTTCAAGAAGCCTTCGAGCACCACGGCCAGGCCGCGGCCGCCGGCGTCCACCACGCCCGCGTCGCGCAGCTGCTTGAGATGGTTGGGCGTATCGATCACCGCCTCGTCGGCGCCGCTCACGGCCGCCTGCAGCACGTCCACAAACGATGCACCGGTGTCGGCCGACCGGGTCGCGCTTTCGCCCGCCGCGCGCGCGACCGTCAGGATCGTGCCCTCGGTCGGCTTCATCACCGCTTTATACGCGCGGTCCGCGGCACGCGTGAGCGCCAGCGCCAGGGCAGGGCCATCCAGCGCTTCCTTGCCGGCTACACCTTCGGCAAAGCCGCGGATGATCTGCGACAAGATCACGCCCGAGTTGCCGCGCGCGCCCATCAGCGCCTTGCGGTACACCTGATCCGCCACGGCAGAAGCGGAGTGCTGCGCCTCGACGCCGCTTATGGCCGCGCTCATCGTCAGGTGCATGTTGGTGCCGGTATCGCCGTCCGGCACGGGAAACACGTTGAGGGCGTTGACCTCCCCAACGTGCTGGTCGAGCCAGCTTGTCGCGGCCTCCAGGCCGTGCAACAGCTCTACCCCGTCACAAGCGCTGCCGATGTCGTGCTCCATCGCTGTTTGTCCCGTGCTAAGCTTCGTAGGGACGCGCCGCCGGCGCGTCCGTACATAAGTTCAAGTTATTTGGCCCTCACCACCGGCCCCGTGTCACCTTGTCTCCGCCGCGGCCTCACCGCCGTCCGGCTGTCTCATCCGTCCGGATGCCCTGCACATGCACATTGACCGTCGAGATCGGCAGGCCGAGTGCATTGTTCAGCGCATAGGAAACGGTCGCGATCAGCTGCTGGGCGACTTCCGAGATACGTGTGCCGTACTCCAGAACGACGTACAGGTCGACCGCGATGCTTTCGCGGCTGATATGGACGTCGATGCCACGGTGCTGGTCTTCGTGGCGCAGCACCTGCACGACGCTATCACGCAGATTTGCGGGCGCCATGCCGACGACGCCATACGACCGGTTGGCGGCCTCTGCAGCGATCGTGCCGATCGCGCGTGGCGACACCTCGATTGTGCCCTGGGGCAGAACTCGTGTGTTAGGTAACGCTTTGCGCTCAGTCATGCAATCCTCATCGGGCTGTATCGCTCGCATACCAGCGAGTGGACAATTGCGTGGTGCGGCCGGCTATGGTATAATGCGGTCTGGAGCAGTCGCTCGCCCCCACCGGGCACGGCTGCTTTCGTAGTGCAAGCACACATTTTACCGGACGAAACGTTTTTTGCTTGAGGAGGCACCTGACGATGGCCAAATGCGCTGAGTGTAACAAAGGCCCAGCCTTCGGCAATGCGGTCAGCTTCTCGCAGCGACATACACGCCGCCGCTTTAACCCGAACCTCCATACGGTAACGCGGGTCGTCGACGGCAAGTCGGTGCGGGTCAAGCTGTGCACGCGCTGTATCCGAACGTCGGCCAAGACTCGGTAATGACCGATCGACGTGTGATGTAGGCCCATCCGTATGGATGGGTCTGCATCGTTTTATGGTTTGCCACGCTGCGCACTGATGCTGGATTATAGTGCAGGTGGTACAGGTATCGCAAGGCAAACGGAAACTGGCCCTCATCCCCCAACCCCTTCTCCCGTCGCAAGCGACAGGAGAAGGGGAGTTTTGTTCCCCTCTCCCGCGGCTTGCCGCGGGAGAGGGGCTAGTGGTGAGGGCCATCACTCGTCACTCAAAAGATACTGCCTGATCCCTCGTGCCAGGCCGGCCTGCTCGGGTCCGTCGATCAGCTCGTCGGCCACTTCGAGCAGCGCCGCAGGGCCCGTGCGCACGGCCATACCGAGCCCGGCCCATGCGAGCATCTCCAGATCATTGGCCTGGTCTCCGGCCGCGGCGACCTGCTCGCGCGGGATACCAAGCCGCTCGGCCAGCAGCGCCACGGCAGCCCCTTTAGTGATGCCCGGCGCCGTCAGCTCGCCAAAGTAGGCGTGCGAGCGCACGATATGCAGCCGATCGACGAAGTGCATGCGCAGCCCTTCCAGATGCGGCTCGACCTGAGCCTCGTCCGCGATAAACAGGAGCTTGGTCGGCGGGCGCTCGCGCACCACTGCGCTCAGATCGTCGACTTGATGAACGGCGAGCCTGAGCGGCGAAAAGGTCTGGTACAGGTCGACTTCTTTTCCCAGCCACGGGACGTACAGCTCGTCGTCGATGTAGGCATGCACATACACACCTGCCCCGGTCAGCCGGCGCACCGCCTCCGCCGCGGCGTCGCCGGGAACGGGGTGATGGTAGATCGTTTCGCCGCTGCGATGATCGCGGATCAGGGCGCCCTGATAACAGATCAACGGTCCGTCGACGCCCAGCATGTCGGCGAAGGGCGTGGTTGTGCGGATCGTGCGGCCGGTGGCGATCGTCACGCGGCCTCCGGTGGCCTGAAACGCGCGAACCGCGTCCACGGTTTCAGGGAGCAGGTTGAGATCGCGGCCGACGATGGTTCCGTCGAGGTCGAGCGTCAATAAGCGATAAGGTTTCGAAGTTTTCATCAACACCATTTTCATCGTTCATCGTTGATTTCCAGCACCCGATCATGTCCCGCGAGATCCTGATGCAGCACGACATGTGCAGCGGGAAACAGCTCGCTCGCGGTTTCGAGCGCCATCCGGCCCTGCCAGGCGCCGATCTCCACAAACGCGGCGCCTCCCGGCCGCAGCGCAGCGGGGAGCTCGGCGAGCAAGCGGCCGGGGAAGTTCCAGCCTTCCGCCCCGCCGCCGTCCAGGGCGAGCCGCGGCTCCCAGCGCTGCACGTCGGGCTCGACCTCGCTCAGCACGGTGTAGGGCGGGTTGGCGGCCACGATATCAACCGGCTCCGGCAATGCTCCGCAGCCGTCGCCCAGGATCAGCCGGACGCGATCGGCGACGCCGTGGCGCTCCACATTGGAGCACGCCACGGCCAGCGCATCAGCCGAGATATCCACCGCGTACAACTGTGCGGCGGGAAGATTAGCGGCAAGCGCGACAGCGATCGCTCCACTGCCGGTGCCGATATCAGCGATCAACGGCCGCGTGCCGATTTTTGGTGCGCGCTCGAGTACCAGCTCGACCAGCGTTTCGGTTTCGGGACGCGGTATCAATACCCGCCGGTCGACCGAGAACGCCAGACCATAGAATTCGCGATGGCCGATCAGGTAGGCCACCGGCTCGCCGTCCGCACGGCGCTCGACAAGCTGCCCATAGCGCGCGGCCTCATCGGTATTCAGCCGGCGCTCGCCGTGGGCCAGCAAGGAGGCGCGTGTGGCGCCGAGCACATGGCCGAGCAGAACCTCGGCGTCTAGGCGCGGCGTGCGAGAGCTGGCGGCCAGGCGCGCCGCAGCGGCTCGCAGCGCCGTCTCAACAGGTGTCATGGCGCGACCGGCGGTGCCGGCTCTGCGAGACCCAGCCCGCTGAACACGCGGCGCGATTCGTCGCCCGAGGCGAAGGCCCACAGCTCGTCGACAGCCCGGCCGGCGCTGCCGCCACGCTGGCGCACCAGGTACCACGACTGCGGCAGCAGTCCATCCACGTGCAGCTCGGCCAGACGGCGCGATGTGGCTACCCGACTGCGCGGTACGATCGCCGCTCCCAGCCCGTCGACAGCGGCCTGCAGCGCCGCCGCCGCGCTGTCGGTTTCCAGTACCACGTCCAGCTGCCCGGCGGCGATGCCGTTGCGGCGAAACAGCTCCTCGACCAGCCGGCGCAGCGCCGTTCCGCGGCGCGGCAAGATCAGGGGCGTTGCGCCGAGGGCGGACGGCTCCAGCCGTGTCTCGCGCGCCAGCGGCTGCGCGCGACCGACCACCACCGCGATCTCCTCGCCACCCAGCTCGATCACATCATAGGTGCGCCTCCTCGGGTGCTCGTCCAGCAGCGCGGCCTGGACCTGCCCGTTGGCCAGCCAGGTCAGCAGCTGTTCGGCCGGGCCGACGTCCACGGCGAACTGTACGCCGGGATGCCGCGTGTGAAAGGCGGCCAGCAGCGCGGGCAGTACCCGCTCGCCGCTACTTGGCGCGCAGCCTAGGCCGATGCGCCCGACGATATGCCCGCGCAGGCTGAGCATGTGCTGCTCGGCGCGCTCGGAGGAGGCGAGCAGCTCACGGGCGAAGCCGAGCAGCTCCTCGCCCGCGTGCGTCAGCCGCATGCGCTTACCCACGCGCCGGAACAGTCGTACCTCGCCTACCTGTGTTTCCAGCGCTTTGATATGCTGGCTTACCGCCGGCTGCGTGAAGCCCAGCCGCGTCGCGGCGGCGGTGTAGCTGCCGGTCTCGGCTATGGCCAGAAACGTTTGCAGGTGGTCGGTGTTCAGCATCGCGCGGTGCTAGAATAGCAGCATGTTGATTGTTTGGGCAATGCTGCAGCAGCAAGACGGCGCGCTCAGCGCCGTGAGGGTGGTTCTGGCGCTGGTGCTGGTTGTGCTGGCCTCGTCGCTGGCGCTCGGCATCTGCTTCGGCCTGATGCGCCGCATTCAGACCATATCGCCGCCTAAGGACGATCCGCGAAGTCACGCGCAGGAACGCGAAGAATAAGATTTGCAAGCCTGAAGTCCTGCCAATCGACTAAGAAGCGCGGCCGGCGTCGACGGCTGTTGTCGTGGCCGAGGTTTCATCCTCTACGTAGGGCTGGTGCAGCTCGACCGGAGCGGTTTTCAGGCTGCGCGCGCGCAGGTTCAACAGCTCTACGAACACCGCGAAGGCCATCGCGAAGTAGGTGTAGCCCTTCGGAATATGCACGCCAAAGCCTTCGCTGATCAGATTCGCGCCGATCAGCAGCAGAAACGCCAGCGCCAGCATTTTCACCGTCGGATGGTGGTTGACGAAATTGCTGATTGTGCCGGCCGCGACCAGCATCACGAGCACGGCCACGACCACGGCGGCGATCATGATCGCGATCTGGTCGACCATGCCCACGGCCGTGATCACCGAGTCGAGCGAGAATACGACGTCCAGCAGCAAGATCTGGATGATCACCGAGGTAAACGATGCGCCGGTGCCGCTGCTGCTATGGCCGGTCTCGCCCTCCAATCGGTCATGGATTTCGTAGGTCGCTTTGCCGACCAGAAACAGACCGCCGCCGAGCAAGATCAGATCTCGGCCGCTGAAGCCGTACCCGGCGATCGTGAACAGGTCTTCCTCAAGGCCGATAACCCAGCTCAGCGACAACAGCAGCAGAATACGGGTTATCATGGCCAACCCCAGGCCGACTTGCCGGGCGCGTGCTTGCTGCTCCTGGGGCAGCTTGCCGGCCAGAATCGAGATGAAAATGATGTTGTCGACGCCGAGAACGATCTCCAGCGCCAGCAGGGTGACGAAACCGATCAGCGCTTCGGCGGTAAACAGGTCAGCCATGGAATAAATGCATCCTCAAATACGGGTGAACATACCGGCAGATTATACGATGATCCAGGCCGTGACGTTGCGCCGGACTACACAAAAAAGAACCCGATCGCGACGATCACGTACACCGCCAGCAGCATCGCGCCCTCCAGCCAGTTCGATTCGCCGTCCAGCGAGATCACGGCGGCGATCAGCACCGACAGCCCCAGCACCATCACTTCGAACAAGCTGAAAAACAGTGTCAGCTCGCCGTGCGGCCCGATAAACAGGCTGATGAACACCAGCAGCGGCGCGACAAACAGGGCGATCTGCATCGACGAGCCGAGCGAGATATTCATCGACAGATCCATTTTGTTTTTCATCGCCGCCTGCACGCCCACCAGATGCTCGGCCACATTGCCGACGATCGGTATCAGAATCACGCCCAGAAACAGCTCGCGCACGCCGAGCTGCTCGGCCACAGGCTCGACCACGCCGACCAGAAACTCGCTCATGAACACGATCGCCAGGGTGCTGGCGGCCAGGATGCCGAGCGCGAACTGTACGCTCCAGCGCGGCGTGTGGTGCTCTTCAAGCGCCGGCGTGGTGCCGGGCTCGTGCGTACCTGGGCCGGCGGTCGGGGGAACGTCGTACACTTTGGCTGCCTGCTCCACGCCGGCAGCTGCATGGCCGCTCCGCAGCGGGCTCGATCCGGCGGCCGCTTGTTCGACGCCGCTGTGCGTGGTGCCCGCCCCGCCCGGCGTTTGAAACTGATAAATGATGCTGAGCACGTAGAGCAACAACAGAACACCCGCGACGCCAAGGGAGATAATATTGAGACTGGGGTCCTGGACCTCGGTGTTGAAGATGTCGAGCGCCCGGTTGGGATCGGCGATTTCGGTCAGCAGCTCGAACATGGTCGGGATAATCAGGCCGATCACGGCCAGCAGCATCATCGCGGCCGACATGCCGGCCAGGCTGCGGTCGAAGCGCTGCGTGCCGTGGCGCAGCCCGCCCAGCAGCAGCGAGAAGCCGACGATGAGCAGCAAATTGCCGATGATCGAGCCGGTGAGCGACGCTTTGACCAGCTCGTAGTTGCCGGCCCTGAGCGCGACGATGGTGATGATCAGCTCGGCGGCGTTGCCGAGTGTGGCGTTCAGCAGCCCGCCGATGCGTGGCCCATAATGCAGCGCCAACTCTTCGGTGGCTTCGCCCAGCACACCTGCCAGCGGCACCAGCGCGATCGCGGACGTGGCGAAAATCAGGAGGTCGTTGTGGATGAAAAACTCGGCAACGACGGCGATCGGTACGAACACGAGCATATAGCGAAGAATGCGTACCAACGTCCAGCTCCTTATCAACGCCAGAAGGCCGCGTTACATCTTATCATCGTGCCGTCGGCGTGGTCAACGAGCGGCACACTTCGCGCTATGATACGGTATGCGAAACCGTGGACGGCCCGAGCTGCTGCGCTTGCTCGAACTGATGTCGCCTCCTGATCGACGCGTGCTGGCGCAGCTGTGGGGCGTTGCCGATGCCGATGCCGCGGCGCTGGCCGCCGCTCTGACCGACCCGCAGGCTGTGCAGCGACAGCTCGAGCGGCTGAGCGCGGCCGAGCGTGCGGCGCTCGATCGCGTGCTGCAGGAGGGCGGCGCCATACCGGTCGCGATTCTGCAGCGCGAGTATGGCCCGGTACGCGAGCCCGGCTCATTCGAGCATCCGCGCGCCTATCTGCAGGCCCTGCAGCGCCCGGCGACGCCGACCGAGCGACTGTACGCGATGGGCCTGCTGGTGCGCGGGCACGGCGAGCGCGGCACGTTGTACCGTGTGCCCAACGACTTGCTGCCGCTGCTGCCCGAGCCGCCCCCGCGCGATCGTACGCTGCGGGTTAGGGCGCTGGACACGCCGCCGCGGGCACTGCCCACAACTCAATCGGCGGAGGAGCTGCTGCTGGCGGTGCTGGTGCCGGCCTACGCCGGCGAGATCACCGCGCTCGAAGACGGCGCTCCAAACAAAGCCGGCCTGCTTCGCCTCGCCAGGCGGCTCCGGCCGGTCAGGCAGGATGGCACTCCATTCGGCCGGCAGGTCCAGGATATGCGCGGCCTCAAGCGCGAGTCGGACTGGCCCGCGCTTGCCTGGGTCCGCTCGGTGGCAGCCGAGGCCGGCCTGCTGCGCCGCGCCGGCGACGGCCTCTTGCGTCCGACTGCGCAGGCAATCGCCTGGTTGGGCGCGCCCCTGGCCGAGCGCATGCGCACGCTGCTTGAAGCCTCGATTGCAGCACCGCTGGATGAGCTGACGCTGTTGGCCGGCTTGCGCTGGCGCGGTGGAGCACCCTACACACTCGCCCGGTCCCCGGCACGGCGCGCGCTGCTTACGCTGTTGGGCACGCTGCCGGCCGGCGTATGGCTGCCCCTCGACGCGATCACAGCCGAGGTGCGGCGGGTCGAGCCGGATTTTCTGCGCCGCGACGGGCGCTACGATACCTGGCTGCTGTACGACGGCGACCGGCTGGTAAGCGGCTGGGAAGACTGGCTCAAGGTCGAGGGCCGGCTGCTACGCGAAACGATCGGTGGCCCGCTACATTGGCTGGGGTTGTTCGAAATGGCCGAAGGCGGCGCCTCGGCTCGACTGACGCCGCTGGGCGCGCACCTGTTGTCACGGGCTGCCGCGCCGCCGGAGCCGCCCGCCATGCCGTTGGTGGTACAGGGCACCTACGAGGTGCTGGCGCCGCCGGGCGTGTCGAGCTACGCGCGCTTCCAGCTCGCGCGCTTCGCCGAGCGGTTGGAGGGCGAAGGGGCTGTCGAGCGCTACCGGCTGACGCGCGGGGCGCTGCTGGCGGCGCTCGAGCGCGGCGCGACCGCCGAGGATGTGATCGCGTTTCTGGAAAAACACGCCTCAGCAGCGCTGCCACCGGCCGTGCTGTACTCCTTGCGCGAGTGGGGCGGCAAAGCCGAGCAGGTGCGTGTCTCACACGCTGTGCTGCTCAGCGCCGACGACCCGGTGATCATGGCGCAGCTAAAGGCCGGAAAATTCGGCGAAACGGGCGGCGTCGAGCCGCTGGGTCCTGCGCTGCTGCGACTGCCGGAGGGCGAAGTCGACGCCCTGGTGGCGCGCCTGCGCGCGGCGGATATCGGCGTGCGCGACGAGCGCGTCGACCTGCAGCTGCCGATCGGCGAGCGCGACCTGCGTGCCGTGGTCGAGGCAGCCGCCGTGTATGGCCGAGTGTGTGCCGAGCTGGGTTGGGAGTCCGAAGTGACACCCGCGATGCTGCAGCGCCTGCTGCGTCTGGTGCCCCGGCGCGTCGCCGACGCCGCGCTTGCAGCCGCCGAGCGTGCCGCCGCGGAACTTGCGCATCGGAACAATCCGATCCGCGAAGGCACGCGAAAGAACGCGAAGCGAATAGAGCGTCTACTGCGACGTTCCACGTGCGCACCCGCATTCGCAGATACTTCGGCCTTCGCGGATCGTGCCTGCCCGGCTGGATGAGCGGATTACCGTGCGGCGGTATAATTCAATAACGTGAAGGAACGCGCACTATGCGCAGCCGAACCTATCGCAGCGAAGCCATTATATTGCGCCGCACCGACTTCGGCGAGGCCGATCGCCTGCTGACGATCTTTACGCCGCGCCACGGCAAGCGGCGCGTGATCGCCAAGGGCGTGCGCAAAACAACCAGCCGCAAATCAGGGCAGGTGGAGCTTTTCAATCGGGCCGAGCTGCAGCTGGCTGTCGGGCGCAACTTCGACATCGTCACCGATGCCCAGATCGTCGATCCGTACCGCCGCCTGCACGACGAGCTGCCGCGGCTGTCGTACGCTTACTACGTGGCCGAGCTGACCGATAAGCTCACGGTGGACGAAGAAGAAAGCCAGCCGCTGTATGCGCTGCTGGTGCGCGCGTTTGAGGCGCTGGATGCCCGCGAGGCGCTGGATCTGGCGGCGCGCTATTTCGAGCTGCACCTGCTCAACTTGATCGGTTACCGGCCGTATCTGTTCAATTGCGCGGGCTGCCAGGAGCCGCTCACCGAGACGGCTGATCGCTGGAGCCCCTCCGGAGGCGGGATGCTCTGCCCGCTCTGTGCTCCCGCTGAGCCACACGCGTTTCCGATCAGTTTGTCCGCGTTCAAGGCGCTGCGCATCCTGCAGCGCGAGCCGATCGCGTCGATCGACGAGCTGCAGCGACTGTCGGATCCGCTGCGCCGTGAGATGGAGGGCCTGCTGCGCTCGACGTTGCGCCCGATCCTGGAGCGCGACCTGCGCTCGATCGAATTCTTGGATGCTGTGCGACTGACTACGGAGCACCCATGACCGATCTTTATCATCGCATCCAGGAAGCTGCCGAGGCAATCGGCGAGCGGACGGCCCAGCGGCCTGCAGTGGCGATCATTCTCGGCTCAGGGCTTGGCAGCCTGGCCGATGACGTCGAAACCGCGGTGGCGATTCCCTTTGCCGACATCCCGCATTTTCCGCGCTCGTCCGTCGAGGGCCATCGCGGCGAGCTGGTGCTTGGCCGTCTCGGCGATAGTGACGTCGCGATCATGCGCGGGCGTTTTCATTTTTATGAGGGCTATACGCTCGAGCAGACCACGTTCCCGGTGCGCGTGCTGCGGGCGCTGGGCGCCGCAAACTTGCTGGTAACCAACGCGGCGGGCGGGCTGCGCGGCGACTGGCAGGTCGGCGATCTGATGCGTATCGCCGACCATGTCAATTTTCCTGGCATGGCTGGTAACTCCCCTTTGAGCGGGCCTAACGACTCTCGCCTCGGGCCGCGCTTTCCGGCGCTCACCGATGCCTATGACCGCGAGCTCGGCGCTATTGCCGTCAACGCAGCGCGCGAGCTTGGCGTTACGCTGCACGAGGGGGTTTATGGCATGCTGGCCGGACCTTCGTTCGAAACGCCCGCCGAGCTTCGCATGCTGCAGCTGCTGGGCATCGACGCGGTCGGCATGTCGACGGTGCCAGAAGTGATCGTCGCGCGACATGGCGGCATGCGCGTGCTCGGCATCTCGATGATCTCAAATATCGCCACGCCGGACGCGCCGCCCGCCAACCACGAGGAAGTGCTGGCGGCAGGCGAAGCTGTCAAGCCGCGGTTTACGGCGCTGCTGTTGCGTATTCTCCAACGCATGGCGGGGTGACAGGGTGACGGGGTGACGGGGTGACTCGATAATTGTTATGCGTGGGTATTCCTCGAATGGATTGCCCTAATCCCGATTGCAATGCAGCGAACATTGACCATAGCGTCACCCCGTCACCCCGTCACCTTGTCATGCATAGTACAAGCACCAACGAAAACACCTGATTCAGCTCGATTCGCTTCACCTTGTCATGCATAGTACAAGCACCAACGAACTACGCGACTCAACTCGTTCAATATCACCCCGGTGCGGTACAATCCAGCGCATATGGAAACGATCTATGACGTGATCGTCGTCGGGGCGGGCCACGCCGGCTGTGAGGCAGCACACGCCGCCGCGCGCATGGGTTGCCGCACGCTGCTGCTGACGATCGATCTGGATAAGCTGGCGCACATGTCGTGCAACCCTTCGATCGGCGGGCCTGCCAAGGGGCATATCGTGCGTGAGATGGACGCGCTGGGCGGCGTGATGGGCCGCGTCACCGACGAGACGTCGATCCAGATCCGCATGCTCAATGACTCGAAGGGGCCCGCCGTGCAGGCGCTGCGTGCCCAATGCGATAAGCGACTGTATGCGCAGCGCATGAAGGATCTGCTCGAGCGCACACCCAACCTGGACCTGAAGCAGGCGATGGTGGAGCGGATCGTATTGGAGAACCAGGAACCAGGCAATCCGGCAAACCAGCAAACCAGCAAACCAGCAAACCAGGAACCAAGAACCGAGAACCGAGAACACACTGCCGACAAGCCGGAAAACTTGGAACCTGAAACGTGGAACTTGAAACTCGGAAGACAACTCGAAACTCGAAACTCGAAACTCGCATCTCGGTTCTCGGTTCTTACCCATACCGGCTGGGTCTACCGCTCACGCGCACTGGTCCTCACCACGGGTACCTTTCTGCGCGGCCGCGCGATCACCGGCGAGGCGATGTGGTCGGCCGGGCGCGCCGGCGAGCATGCCGCCGTGGCGTTAGGCGAAGACCTGCACCAGCTGGGATTTCCGCTGGTACGGCTGAAAACAGGCACGCCACCGCGCATCGACGCCCGCACGATCGACTTCAGCCTGACCGAGCGCCAGCACGGCAGCCGGGCGCCGCTATATTTCGGCCACTACTACGGTGTACCTCCCGCGGTGCCGGCCTGGGCGCGCGAGCGGCCCAACGCGGTGTATCCCGATCCGCAGCTCGACGGCTGGCGGCCGCAGCTGCCGTGCTACCTGGTGTATTCGACGCCCGAGATGCACCAGGTGATCAACGATAACCTCGACCGCGCGCCGCTGTTTTCGGGCGTGATCGAAGGCGTCGGGCCGCGCTACTGCCCGTCGATCGAAGATAAGATCGTGCGCTTTGCCGACAAGGAGCGCCACGGTTTCTTTCTCGAGCCCGAGGGCTGGCAGACCGGCGAGGTGTACGTTCAGGGCTGCAATACGTCGCTGCCGGAGGATGTGCAGTGGCGCATGCTGCGCGCGATACCCGCGCTGCGCGATGCCGAGATCATTCGTGTCGGGTATGCGATCGAGTACGACGCCGTGGCGACGGGCGAGGTTACGGCGACGCTGGAAACCAAGCGCATGCCGGGCCTGTTTCTGGCGGGCCAGATCAACGGCACTACCGGCTACGAAGAGGCCGCGGCGCAGGGCATCGTCGCCGGCATCAACGCTGCGCTCGGCGTGCGTGGCGAGGCTCCGTTCATCTTGCGCCGTGACGAAGCCTACATCGGCGTGCTGATCGACGATCTGGTGACCAAGGAGATCCACGAGCCGTATCGCATGTTTACCTCGCGCGCCGAGTACCGGCTTTTGCTGCGCTCGGATAACGCCGATCTGCGCCTCACGCCGCACGCCCATCGCCTCGGCCTGGTCGACGGCGAGCGCATGGCGGCAGTGGCGGCGAAAGCAGAGGGCACGGCTGTTACGCGACGTTTGCTCGGCGGCATCCGGCTCACTCCGTCCGGCGAAAACAACGCCCGGCTGGAGGGCGTCGGTATCGGGCCGATCAGCAATGTATGCACTGCCGAGGTGCTGCTGGCGCGGCCGGAGGTGAGCTACAGGACGTTGCGCGCGATGCTGCCCGAGCTGCCCGAGCTGCCGTCGTGGATCGCCGAGCAGGTCGAGCTCGAAACCAAGTATGCCGGCTACATCGAAAAGCAGGAGCGCTCGGCCGCGCGCGTGCGCAAGATGGAAAATCGGCGTATCCCCGGCGACTTCGACATCCAGGCCGTGCCGGGCCTGCGTAACGAAGCGCGCCAGGTGCTCACGCGCTTCCGGCCGGCAACGCTCGGCCAGGCCGCGCGTCTGGCCGGTATCAACCCCGCCGACGTCGCGGTGCTGCTGGTACACCTCGAGCGCCAAGCCAGGCCACGAATGGGACACGAATAAACGAATAAAGTCACGAATAGCTATTCGTGACTTTATTCGTTTATTCGTGTCCCATTCGTGGCTCATTTTACGGCTGAGGCGTGGGTGGCTCGGGGGTAGGCGGCTCGGGCGTGGGCTGTTCTGGAGGCGCAGGCTCGGGTGTCGGAAGCACTTCGACGGTAGGCGCTTCGGGCGTGGGTGGCTCAGCTGTCGCGCTCGGGGGTAGGCGGCTCGGGGGTAGGCGGCTCGGGGGTAGGTGGCTCAGGCGTGGCCGGTTCGAGGGTAGGCTCGGGGATAGGCGGCTCGGGGGTAGGCGGCTCGGGGGTAGGCGGCTCGGGCGTCGGTTCAGGCGGAGGCGGCACGTCGGTCGGCGCAAAGGGCACCGGATCTTGCGGCAGCGGAATAAAGACCGGCGCGACAAAGGTGGGCGTCGGCTCGATCGTCGGCTCGGGCGTCGGCGTCGGAGTGCTGGCCAGCGTTCGCACCGAGATGACGGTCGCTTCGCTCTCATTGCCGTCGCGGTCCACTGTCGTGATGCGGTAAAAATACCGCGTGTTCGGCTGCAGGCCGTTATCCTCGTACTTCGAGTAGGTATGCAAGCCGCTGTTGAGCTGGAACCACGGGCCGCTTTCTCGCTCGCTGCGCTGAATATGGTAGCCGCGCGTAAAGGGCGGCGGGCCGGGCTGCCAGTCCAGCACGACCCAGGCATCGCCGAGCACGGCTGTCGGGCCTTGCGGCGGTGGTGGGACGACGGCGGTGGCGGTCGGCGACGGCTCGTCGGTTGGCTCGACGGTCGGCGTCGGCAGCGCAGTCGGAACGACTATCGCAGGCACCGACGCGGCAGCAGTTGGAAATTCGCCGCTGCCCATGGCATACAGATAGCCGATGCCGAGCCAGACGGCCGTGATCGTCAAAACGAGGCCGACGACCAGTAGATAAAACAGGGTATCTCGACCGCGCGTGCTGGCCCGTTGTCCACGGCGCGCGAATGCAAGCACGCCGCCCGCCCCCACGGCACCGCTCGTTGTTGAGCCCCATTCGCCTGTGTATAATGGGCAGGTGCGATGATCGCCGCTCAGGCAGTATGCGCGCTGGTCGACCGGGATTTCTTGCGCGTCGCCGGCGACATAACAGCGGTGCTCAGCTGTCGGCGACGCGAAGCGGATTGCGCGATTCTGTCGCAGCCCCAGATACGGGCAATGAGCGCGTTCGTTCACTGCGGTCCCTTCGACTTCGCACCTTTGTAGTATAGAGGACGCACCAGGTCGCGTCAAAGCCGCCGGACACGGATACATGCTCGTCGTTCTACTTTCGGATATTCACTCCAACCTCGTCGCGCTCGATGCTGTGCGCGATGCGTTGCCCCGCCACGATGAGTTGTGGTGCCTGGGCGATACGATCGGTTATGGTCCGCGCCCCAACGAGTGCATCATCGCCATGCGCGACACCGCCCGCTATGTGCTGACCGGTAATCACGACCTCGCCAGTCTGGGCGAAATCTCGCTCGATACTTTCAACGCGCTCGCGCGACGTGCCAACCAATGGAACAACCGCCAGCTGCAGCCCGAGCTGCGTGCCTGGCTCGCGGACAAGCCCGCCAGGCTGGTGCCGAGGCCAGAGGCCACGATCGCCCACGCCAGCCCGCGTGATCCGGTGTGGGAGTATGTGCTCGACGCTCTCACGGCACAGGAGAACCTTGCACACTTTGACACACCGCTCTGTTTTGTCGGCCACTCGCACGTGCCGATGATTTTCGGGCAACACGAAGACGGCAAGCTGGACTTCCGCCGCGGCGCGCCCGGCGAGGTGCTGCAGCTACGCCCCGGCTCGCGCTACATCATCAACCCGGGCAGCGTCGGACAGCCGCGCGACGGCGAGCCACGCGCTGCCTACGCCGTCTGGGATACCGAGGCTCAAACCGTCAGTTTCGAGCGTGTGGCCTACGATATCGCCGCGACACAGCGCCAGATGCGCGAGGCCGGCTTGCCGGATATGCTCGCGCAGCGGCTGGCGTTCGGGAGATAACCATGCCAATAGAACAGCAATACAAGAAGAATCACCCCACCTCCTCAGCCCTCTACGAGCGGGCGCGAACGCACTTTCCCAGCGGTGTCACGCACGACGGCCGCTGGATGCAGCCGTTTCCGCTCGCCGTGGAGCGTGCCGCCGGCGCGTATAAATGGGACGCCGACGGTAACCGGCTGATCGATTACTGGCAGGGTCACGGCTCGCTGCTGCTGGGGCACGCGCATCCCGCGCTGGTGGAGGCCACGCGGCGGCAGGTCGAGTGCGGCACGCACTACGGCTCCAATCACCGGCTCGAGATCGGCTGGGCCGAGGCGGTCAAAGCGTGTGTGCCGTGGATCGAACAGCTGCGCTTCACCGCGTCGGGCACCGAGGCGACTATGCTGGCGCTGCGTCTGGCGCGCGCCTATACCGGCCGCCCGACCGTGATCCGCTTTGCCGGGCACTTCCATGGCTGGAACGATCTGGTGACGGCGGATATGCCGGGCGCGCAGCCGCCTGGCGTGTTGCCGGCCGTGGTGGACGGCTTGCAGGTGCTGCCGTCGTCGCTTCCGGCACTGGAGCAGGCGCTACAGCGCGACGATATCGCCGCGGTGCTGCTCGAGCCCTCGGGAGCCAGCTATGGCACGCAGCCGCTGCCCGACAGCTTCGTCCGCCGCGTGCGCGAGCTGACGTTCGAGCGCGATGTGCTGTTGATCTGCGACGAGGTGGTCACCGGCTTCCGTGTCGCTCCCGGCGGCGTGCAGCAGCGCGCCGGCGTCGAAGCAGATCTGACTACCTGGGCCAAAATACTGGCCGGCGGCTTGCCCGGCGGCGCCGTCGGAGGGCGCGAGCCGATCCTGCGCCGGCTTGCGTTTGGCGACGAGGCATGGAACGCGCGCCACAAGGTCGTTCACCAGGGCACCTACAACGCCAACCCGCTGTCCGCGGCGGCCGGCACGGCGATGCTCGAGCTGGTGAGCGACGGGCAACCGCAGCGGCGCGCCTCCGAGCTCGCCGCTCGACTGATCCGGGGTTGGAACGACGTGCTCCGCCGGCGTGACGTGCGAAGCAGCGCCGCCTACGGCGACGCCTCGCTGGTGCATCTGTTAAGCTGGGCGCAGGGCGATTGGGCGCCCGGCGAGCTGCCCGACGATGTGCAGTTAGCCGAATTGAAGCGCGGCGGCGAGCCGCGCCGGGGAGCATTGCTGCGCATGGCGCTGCTCAACCACGGCGTGGATCTGCTGCGCGGCAAGAGCGCGTTTGTAAGTGCAATACACTCCGAAGCCGATATCGACGCCACGGTGGCTGCCCTCGACGCTGCGCTTGCCGATGTCGATGCGGATTCAAGTCACTGATAGGCTGAAACAAGTGATGCTCGTGCCGTTACTGTTGATGACAATGTGACCGGGTGACGTTGGTGGTATCTTCCGGTTACACATCACCCCGTCACCCTGTCACCCTGTCACCCTGTCACCCCGTCATTAAGTCACCGGTTGAGGAGAGCGCGGCCGGCGCAGCTGGCGTAGCGCGAGAACCGCGCCGCAGCCGACGATCGTTACAATCGCAACCACCTGTGCCGTGCGCAGCGCGCCTTCACATGAGCCGCCGATGCCGTTGGTACACAGGCTATCGGTGCGCAGGCTTTCGATCACCAGACGGCCGATCGAGTACAGGATCGCATAGCACAATACCAGATCGCCGCGCCGCAGCCGGCGCACCCGTCGCTCGATCAACAGCAGCCCGTAAAGCACAGCGACGTTCCACAGCGACTCGTACAGGAACGTGGGGTGAAAACGTGTCGTTTCGACGGGATACTGAGCCAGGTCGTTGAACGGCTCGACCCTGAACGGTGCGTCGATACGCAAGCCCCATGGCTGTGGCGTGCTCATCGGGCGACCATAGGCTTCCTGATTAAAAAAGTTGCCCCAGCGGCCGATCGCCTGCCCGATCGACATACAGGGCGCGGCGAGGTCGATCCAATCCGGAAACGGCAGTCTGTTCCAGCGCGTGTAGATCCAGCAGCCAAGTATGGCGCCGACGATCGCGCCCTGGATCGCGATGCCGCCCTGCGCCGGGTTGGCGACAAAGAACAAAAGCCACTGCCAGGTGCTTTCGTACTCGGCACGCGCCTCCAGGAAGCGCGGCCATTCGTTGAAAGCATACCAGGCGCGGGCGCAGGCGATACCGGTTATCAGACCGAAGGCAAGCAAATTCCAGGCGTGGTCGGGCTCGAAGCCGCGCAACACCGCGCGCCGCGCGCCGAACCAGGCGGCCAGCACCGCGCCGCCCAGGATGCACACGGCATACCAGTGGATCGTCAAATAGCCGAACAGTTGATAAAAGACGTACCGGTCGTCCGGTGGATACATCTGCGCTCCTCAACCCTCGCCGGGAATTGTAGGAGCGCGGGCGGCGGGTGTCAAAGGTCGCCCGGACAATCGGACATAAACGCAAAGGCGCAAAGGACGCGGCAGGTATGTTGTACACTTGACCTATGCTGATCCTCATTCTCCACGGCCCCAACCTCAACCTGCTCGGCACGCGCGAGCCGGAGGTCTACGGCTCCACGACGCTGGCCGATATCGATACTGCACTGCGCCGAAAGGCGGATGAGCTCGGCGTCGAGGTGGAAACGCTGCAGTCGAATTATGAAGGCGCGCTGATCGATGCCCTACAAGGCGCGCGCGGGCGTTGCGACGGTATTATCATCAATCCGGGCGCGTTCACACACTACAGCTATGCGCTGCGCGATGCCGTCGCCGCCGTCGCCCTGCCGACGGTTGAGGTGCATCTGAGCAATGTGTACGCGCGCGAGCCGTTTCGCCATACCTCGGTGATCGCGCCGGTGGCGACGGGCCAGATCAGCGGCCTTGGCTGGCGCGGATATCTGCTGGCATTGGAGGCGCTTAAGGAAATGATGAGTGATGAGGGTAGATAGCGTCGCGCGACTTCGGCCGGCGCTGCCGCGGGCTCGACCTGGCGCCACTGCTTTAGCCAGCGCTCCGGGCGCACAAAGGTAACATTTAGTCCCTGTTGCTCGCCGAAGCAAAGATCGCCGGCGAACGCCGACGGCTTCAGCGAATGCCGGAACGTTTATCGTTCATCGTTTCCCATATGGTACAATGGCCGTGCCGCCGGCAATGCGCGGCTACTTTTGTGTTGCTCGCGGTAGGTTTTTGTAAGATGCATCAGCGACTTTCGCGCCTTCGTGAGGCGTTGTCCGAGCGGCGACTGGATGCGCTGCTGATCACCGGCGTGGCGAACCGACGCTATCTTAGCGGTTTCAGCGGCTCGGCCGGCTCACTGCTCGTCACCGCCGATCGCGCGCTGCTCATTTCAGACTTTCGCTATGTGACCCAGGCGGCCCAGGAAGCGCCCGATTGGGAATTCCAGCTGCTGCCGTCGGGTGCGACAATCAGCGTGCTGGTGCCGGGACTGCTGAGCGAGCTGGGCGTTAAGCGCGCCGGATTCGAGGCGGCCGATGTTTCGGTCGCTTTGTTCAGCACGCTGCAAAACGAGCTGCGTGAAGCCGGTTACACGGTCGAGTGGCTGGCGACCGAGGGATTAGTCGAGCAGCTGCGCGAAGTCAAGGATGAGAACGAGCTCGAGCTGCTGCGCCGCGCGATCGCGATCACCGACGATGCCTTCGCCGCGGTTCGGGCAATCTTGCGTCCCGAGATGCGCGAGCGCGAGGCCGCGTGGGAGCTGGAAAAAGCGATGCGCGAGCGCGGCGCCGAAAATATCGCGTTCGAGGTGATCGTGGCGGCCGGCACAAACGGCGCGCGGCCGCATGCTAAGCCGGGCGACGGTCAATTGGGTACCGGCCGGGCGATTGTTATGGATTTCGGCGCGCGTCTGGGCGGCTACCACGCCGACATGACGCGCACCGTGGTGCTCGGCGAGGCCGGCGATCGTTTCTGGAACGTATATAACACGGTGCTGCGCGCGCAGCAGGCGGCCGAGGATGGGCTGCGCGTGGGCATGAGCGGGCGCGCTGCCAACTCACTGGCGCGCGATCTGATCACGGATGCCGGCTACGGCCAGGAGTTCGGCCATG
Source organism: uncultured bacterium (assembly GCA_963827625.1). Lineage (GTDB taxonomy): Bacteria > Chloroflexota > Chloroflexia > Chloroflexales > Kallotenuaceae > CAWHBS01. The sequence goes on from CAWHBS010000001.1 coordinate 1,265,903, forward strand.
GGCTCGGCCACGGCGTCGGCCTTCAGATCCACGAGGGCCCGCGTCTCGCCCAGCACAGCGAGCTACCGCTGCCGGCCGGAGCTGTGTTTTCGGTTGAGCCGGGTATCTACTTGCCCGACTGGGGCGGTGTGCGGATCGAAGATCTGGTGCTGTTGAACGACGCAGGCACCGAGGTTTTGACTCGCTCGTCGAAGGAAGCGCTGGTGGAGCTGTAGGCAGGTTCCCCTCGCCCCTAACACTTCTGCCACGGCGGGGAGAGGGAACAGAGGTACGAAGTATGGTGTTGATCGACATAAAAATCACAAGTAGGAGTATAAATGTATGCCAGTAGTCGATACGGGTTCGATGAAACGTGGAATGACCATTATTTATGATAACGAGCTGTATAAAGTGCTGGAGCACGAGCACAATAAACAGGGTCGTGGTACGGCCAACGTGCGCCTGACGCTGCGCAACGTGCGCACCGGTTCTACCACCACGCGAACTGTGATGGCCGGCGAGCGTTTCGAGCAGGCGATTCTGGAGAACAAGAAAGTTCAGTTCTTGTACCGCGACGGCGACCAGTTCTATTTTATGGATCAGGAAACCTACGAGCAGCCGATGGTGAACGCCGATATTGTCGGCAACTCGGCCAAATACATGAAAGACGGCCTCGAAATGGAGTTGCTGGTGTATGGCGAAGAGCCGCTCGAAGTTTCGCTGCCCACGGCTGTCGAGCTGATGATTACCGATACAGAGCCGAATTACAAGGGCGATACCACCACCGGCGGCAAGCCTGCGACGCTGGAAACCGGCGCCGTCACGCAGGTTCCGTTTTTCGTCAACCGCGGCGAAACCGTGCGCGTCGACACGCGGACCGGGCAGTATATTGAGCGGGTTAGTTAAGCATGTCCGAAAACGCCCAACCCGAAAACGTCCAGCCCGAAAACATCCAGCCGGTTCTGCTGACTGATGAAGTGCGCGAGCTGATTGCGCTGATCAAGGATTCCGATATCGCGGAAGTGCTGATCGAGCGCGGCGACGCCAAGCTGCACATCAAGCGCGCCTTGTCCGCGCCGGTCGCCGCGACGCCTGCCGTGGTGGCCCCCCCGCCTGCCGCGCCCCAGGTCACGGTGTCCACTCGCTCGGCGCCGCTCGACGTCGCGGTCGAAGCTGTGCCCGACGGCGTCACCATATCCGCGCCGATGGTCGGCACCTTCTTCAGTTCGCCGTCGCCCAAAGACCCGCCCTATATTCAGCTTGGCGATGAGGTCAAGCCCGGCGATGTGCTTGGGATCATCGAGGCGATGAAGATCATGAACGAGATCGAGTGTGAAGTACATGGTCGCGTTACGCAGATCATGGCCCAGAACGCCCAGCCGGTGGAGTATGGGCAGGCGCTGATGATGATCGAGCTGATCGATGGGAGAGGTCCTAACCCCTAACCCCTCACATGCAAGTACTGTCCGTCAGCGAGCTAACCTTCTACATCTCCGCCGTCGTCGAAGCCGACCCGGTGCTGGCCGACGTGTGGGTCGAAGGCGAGGTGTCGAACTGGAGCCGCGCATCATCCGGGCACTGCTACTGGACCATGCGCCAGAACGATGCCAATATCGCAACGGTCTGCTGGCGCCAGAGCGCGCAGCGCCAGCCTAGCCTACCGTCCAACGGCGAGCAGGTGCTGGTACACGGGAAAGTAGAGTTTTGGCCGGGCAACGGCCGGTTGCAGCTGTATGTCGACCTGATCAGGCCGGCCGGGATCGGTCTGCTGCATGCACAGCTGGAGGCGCTCAAACAGCGCCTGGAGGCGGAAGGGCTGTTCGACACGGCGCGTAAACGCCCGATCCCGCTCCTGCCGCGGCGTATCGGGGTCGTTACCTCGCCCACCGGGGCTGCCCTGCGCGATATCCTGCACGTAATAAGCTCGCGCTGGCCGCTGGCCGAGGTACTGCTGGCGCCGGCCAAGGTGCAGGGCGACGGCTCATCAGAGAGCATTGTCGAGGCGCTGTACGATCTGTACGCCGTCGGGCCGGACGTGATCGTGCTTGCCCGCGGCGGCGGCTCGCTCGAGGATCTCTGGTCGTTCAACGACGAAGCGGTGGCACGGGCGGTATTTGCCAGCCCGGTGCCGCTGATCACGGGTGTCGGGCACGAAACCGATACCACGATCGTTGATTTCGTCGCCGACCTGCGCGCTGCGACGCCCTCGCTCGCGGCGGCCGAAGCAACGCCCGACCGAGCCGCGCTGCGCGATGAGCTGCGCTTGCAGCAGGAAGACGTGCACGAGCACATGCTGCGCCGTGTCGCCGGCGAGCGCGACGAGCTGGCGCAGCTCGGACGCGGGCTGCAGCGCCTGGCGCCGCTGGCCCGGCTGGCGCGAGGCCGCGCCGAGCTGGACGCACTGCGCGGGCGACTGCACCGTGCCGCCGAGACGTCGTCTGAGCTGCATCGCTTGCGCCTGGGAAGTGTACGCGGCCGGCTGGAAATGTTGAGCCCGCGCGGCACGTTGGCCCGTGGCTACGCGATCGTTCGCCGCGAGGATGGCCAGGTTGTGCTCGCCCCGGCCGACGTCGAACACGGTGCGCCGCTGCAAATCGAGCTGCGGGACGGATCGCTCGGCGCCAGGGCGGACAGACAACTATAGAAAATTCGTCACGGAGTCACCAGTGAAATCCGAACCAAGCCAGGTCGAGCAATACGAAACCTTGCTCCAGCGCCTGCAGGATGTTGCCAAGCGCCTTGAGGACGGCGAGCTGCCGCTGGCCGAAACGCTTGCGCTGTACGAGGAGGGCGTTGCGCTGGCTGCGCAGTGCGAGGCACTGCTGGATGCCGCCGAGCTGCGCGTCCAGCAGCTGGTAGCCGGAAGCGGCGGCCCGGTGCTCGAACCCTGGGCGGGAGATTGAAGGAGCAATCAATGCGTAGGCTTGACGAGCAGGAAGCACGGGCGTTTTTGGCGGCCGGTACGCGCACCGGCAAGCTGGCGACGGTGCGCGCCGACGGTCGCCCGCACGTGGTGCCGATCTGGTACGTGTTCGACGGTGACGACCTGGTGTTTACGGCCTGGCACGAGTCGGTCAAAGTCCTCAATATGCAGCGCGACGCACGCGTCGCGCTATGCGCCGATCTGGAAGAGCCGCCCTACTCCTATGTGACGGTCGAAGGCACGGTAACCGTGGTCGACGATCCCGAGGCCGGGAGATACTGGGCGACAGTGATCGGCGGGCGCTACATGGGCGCCGAGCGCGCCGAGGAGTTCGGCCGCCGCAACGGCGTGCCGGGCGAGTATGTGGTGCGCCTCAAGCCGAGCAAGTTCATCGGCTACGGCGAAATGACGGAATAACGATCCGCCTGCTCGTCCAGAAATGCAGCCATCCAGGCCAGCGGCGCGTTCCAGTTGACTGTGATCTCGTTGGTCGACCACGACTCGATATGGTCGACAAAGCACTTTTGCGGTGCGCAGCCGGCCAGGCCGATCGATTGGGCATACGGATCCTCGAGACCGGAGTTCGGACCACCCGAAACGGCTCCCGGCGGCGGCGGCGGATAGTCCGGATCGATCTGGCGCGCCCAGAAGCGATGATGCGGGTTTTGTAGCGGCCGGGCTCCATATCCCGTGATGTATGCCTGGTCCATCGGGTTGCGGCCAAGCAAATAATTCATCCCTTCCAGCGCGGCGTCCAGATAGCGCGGCTCGGATGTAAAATCGAAAGCCAGCGCCAGCATGATCATGTTGTTGAGCACCGACGAGTTGGAGCCCCACGGATACCCGCCGGCACCCGGCGCGAAGGGCAACCGGTAGCCTGCCTGCTCCACGTCCTCGGCCCAACGGTCGGCCGCGGCGATTACCCTGCCGCGCATCGTATCACGTTGCTCCTCGCTCAGCTCGTTCGGAACGACCGCCAGCGAGATGGCGCCAAGCATGCCGGTAGCGCCCCAATACATGCCCGTGGGCTGCCCATTTGCCCCGGCTTCCCAGTACGGCGATGCCGTAAGCGCGTCGTGATACTGCTGCTCGCCGGTGGTAACAAACAACTCGGCCGCCGCCCAGAAGAACTCGTCGGTGACATTGTTGTCGTCGTACGGGCCGCCTCCCATGTTGTCGCCGGCCGGGGCGAGCATATTCGGGTTGGCCTTTGCCGCCTGCCAGGCTCGTGCGGCGGCGTCGCGACAGGTGGCCGAAAAGGTCGTGTCGATGGTTTGCCAGATACGAGCGCACTGTGCCGCGGTAGCGGCAAGGTTGAGCGTCGCGGCCGTGCTGGGCGGGCGCAGATAGCGCTGTTTGGGATCCTGGTCCGGCTTCATCGGCAGGCCGGTCCATTCCGCGTCGTGGATTTTGTGGTGCGCCATGCCGGCCAGCGGCTGCCCTTGCGGCACCTGCATGCGCAGAAAGAATTCCATTTCCCAGCGCGCCTCGTCAAGGATATCGGGTACGCCGTTGTCGCTTTCGGGGATGTTGAGCGCGCCGTCCGTATACTGCGCGGCGCTATCGCTCAGATGCACGGCGCGCTCGTACTGGTTCAGCATCGTCCACAGCGAAATGCCGCCGTTGACGACGTATTTGCCGTGGTCACCGGCGTCGTACCAGCCGCCGCGCACGTCGAGCGTGTAGTCGCAGCCGGTGTTGGGCGCGCACGGCACCTCGGTATCGCCGGTGTTGGGTGCCTGGCCAAGATGACCGGCCGGCCGCGCCCATTGCGGCTCACCGGCGAACGGCATCTCGATCGCGATGCCGCTGCGATTATGATAAAAATATCGCAGCGCGTCGGTGCGTAGCCGGCGATACAGCTCGGCGTCGATGGCGAAGCGATGGCTGGAGTCGTTTTCGACCATGATGCTGTAGCCGGTGCCGGGCGTGGTGAAGGCGGAAAAATCGGCGATGTGTAGGTGCTCGCCCGATGCCCGGTCGTCGCCGTGGACGGTGGTCTGGCCCTCGGCGACCGTGGTGCCGCTTGCATCGCGCAGCGACCACGGCAGCGGCTCGGTCGCGTCGTTCACAATCGTGGCCAGCTTGGCGGCGCGCGGCAGGTAGCCAAGCTGGTTGACGCGGGTCGACGGGGCGGCGCCGGCTGCGGGTGCCGGCGATGGGCTCGCCGCGCTGCTTGGGCTAGGCATTGGCGGCACACTCTCCTCTGCGCCGGCGACCGCGCTGGGCGACGACGGCTCTGCGACGACGCCGGCGGCGGGTGCAGCGCAGCCGAACAAGAGCAGGCTTGCCAGCATTGTTAGCCACAGAGTTTGCATTGTAGTGCTATGGATTGATTTCATCAGCCGGGGCATCCTTGCCGTTGACGCGTATGATCGACCAGATCGTAGACCTGCTTCGGCAGTCGGCGTATGCTACCATGCTGTTGTCGTCGCACCAAGACTGGAGGTTGCGCTTGATGAGCGATGATCATCATGGCCGGCTCGCCGGCTCGGTAGAGCTGCGCGAAATCACCAAGGATTCCTTAGGCGAGATCTTGAGGCTTAAAAGTAGCGCCCGAACAGGAGCAGTTCGTCGCGAACAACGCGGTATCGATCGCCCAGGCGTATTTTCAGCGTGAAACCGCCTGGTTCCGCGGCATATACCTTGACGATACGCCGGTCGGATTTGTAATGCTCGAAGATGATCCCGCCAAACAGGAATACTTCCTGTGGCGCTATATGATCGACGCGCGCTACCAGGGGCGGGGCATCGGGTGGCGCGCGCTGCAGCGGCTGGTCGAGCATGTGCGCACGCGTCCCGGTGCGACGGAGCTCGGCGTGAGCTGCGTGCCCGGCGACGGCAGCCCGTGCCCGTTCTACGAAAAATTCGGCTTTCGCTATACCGGCGAAAAAGACGAGGACGAGCTGGTAATGAAACTGGCGTTGTAGATTTGTGCTACACACCGCAGCCGGTGCCCAGCACGATCTTCGGCTCGGCTCCGAGCACGTCGTACACGCTGATGAAAACGCCTTCATAATATGCGGCGTCGACTACTACCTCCATGCGCCCGTCGCCGTTCAGATCGGCCACGCCCGACACCAAAAAGCGCTGCGGTGCGATAAATTCCCTGGCCTCGGGAAACACATTGCTCGCGAGGGCCACCGGCGTCGCCTGGCCTTCGCGCAGCAACAACACGACCGAGTAGTCGCCCGCGGCGGCGTTGGGGCTAACCGATCCGTTGGGTGTGTCGAAGCGCGTCGCACCGATCAGGATCTCCCGGCTGCCGTCGCCGTCCAGATCGGCTTGCATCACCTGTTGGATCTGTACAACCGGCTCCGCGATTCCCTGGGCCGTCAAATAATCGGCGACCTGCCGGCGATACTGCTCGTGTTCCGGATCCTGCTTGCTCACCGGTCTGGGCTGCGGATCAAAACTGCCGCCCACCGCTACGCCGAACTCGGAAGGCGGTTGCGGGCTGAGCGGGACGGCAACTGCATAGGTGACCTCGCACGGCACCTGCGGAGCCGGCGGTACGTCGCCGCTGTAGGTCGCCGGCGAGCCGGGAATGCGATACGACTCGCCACCCTGAAGAGTTGCCGTGGTCGGACGGACATCCAGCCAGCGCCCGTCGATGCTGCTGCCCAGCAACCAGCCTGTCGGCAACGCCACCACCGGCACGATGGCTGATGCTGCAACGGCCTCGCCGAACAACTGCTGCCAGGTGCGTGGGCCGACAATTCCATCCACCTCGAGGCCGTTGATTTGCTGAAATGCTCGTACCGCCGTATCTGTCAGCGGCCCAAAGATACCGTCGGCCGCGCCGACCCGCCTATAACCGAGCTCGGCGAGCCGCTGTTGTATCAGGCGCACGTCGTCGCCCTCGATCGGCGGTTCGGTGAGCTGCAGCGTCCGGGCGAACGGCAGCGCCGATGCCGCGTTTGGTTCAGCTGCGGGCGCCGCCAATTCAGCTGCTGTACTGGACGGGGCCGAGGCAGCCGTTGACGCCGCTATGGGAACCATGGTGGATTCGGGAGCTTGTGTGGCCGCCTGTGTGGGTTCGGGAGTACGGGTAGCTGCTTGTGCCGATACTTCAACAGCCGTGCTTGCCGGCGTTTCCGCGACCGTGCTCGCCGGTGCCGAATTGCTCGCGCCGGACGATGGAGCCGGCGATGCGCAAGCCGAAAGCGCCAACACGAGTATGACAACCAGTGCGCCGAACAAGCGCATGCGGGTTCTCCCTGTTTGATAGAGTTCGGAACATTGGTGATGTGTCATTCCGAGCGCGCCTAACCGTCTTGTCGTTGCCGTTCACTGTGCGGACGCGCGAGGAATCTCTGGCCGATGTTGTTGCCAGACACCGTGAGATCCCTCGCGCCAGCGAAGGAACAACCTTCGCAGAGTCTTGCTTTCGCGCTCGGGATGACATCACCGGCGAGTTTTCGTTGAGCACATTGCTTTCTGCCTGCAACGTAGCTTAGCTCAGCCACGCGCGCGCCACGATCGCCAGTACCGTCACGGGCAGCATTATCAGCACACAGTAGCGCAGCGCCTGGGGCATTGTGCGATGCACAGCCGTTCCGCGCAGCGCGCGTCCCGCCAGCGCCAGCGCCAGCGCCAGCCACAGCTTGAGGCCGAGCTGCTGCCACCAGACTAATTGTGGCGCCTGCACGAACCAGACCGCGATTGCCGCCACCAACAGCGCGCCGCGCAGATCGAAGGCCAGTCGGGCAAGGTTGGCTGCGGCAGCGGGCAGCTGCGCGGCGGCGTCGCCGAGGCCTAGCCCGCCTTCGGCGCCGAAGGGTTGCCAGCCGGCGGCGACGGGTAGTGCAATCAACGCGGCGCCGGCCGCGGCCAGCAACGGCACCATTCCCGGCCAACCGCCTTCACCGCCGGCAAGGGCGACAGCCACGGCCGCCCAGAACGCTGCACGCCCGGCCACACCGAGCTGCGCCGCGCGAACCGTGGCCCGGCCGGCGGCGGGCGACGGCGACACCAGCCCCGGCAGAAGCGCGGCCAGAAAACTTGCCTCGGCCAGCGCCCAGAGGCGCCAGAGATCGCTCGACAGCTGCGGCACACCGGGAGGTACCGGCCATGGCAGCAGCGCTAATGCTATCAGCGCCAGCAGGGCAGACACCAGATGTGCAAGCGAGCCCTGGCCGCGCAGCGTTCCGCCGATGCTCCGCAGCGCACCTCCGACGTGCCTTCCCGCCGGCAGCAGCCGCGCCGTGCGACCGGCGGCAGTGGTGATCAGCGCAGCCACGGCAACCGTCCAGAGCAAGCCGGGATACACCAGATACGCCATCAGTGCCGGCATCGCTAGGGTCTCCTCGTTTTAGTTCGCGCCGCCTCGACCAGCACGTTGCGGATTTCTTCCGGCACGGGCGGCCAGCCGCCGACGATCAGCACCGGCTTCAGCTCCGGAACGGCGAGGTATCCGCCTCGGCCAAAGGGGTATCCATCGACGGCGCAGCGCCCGACTACCACCAAGGGCGTGCTCCGCGCTCCTTCAAGCAGCGCCAACGCGACGCGAGCAGCAGGCGGCACGCTGCCCGTCAGGGCGATCACGTCGGCCCCGGCGGGTGTGTTTGCCCATGCCAGGTCTGCAGCGTTTTCAACCGCCGCCCAAAGCTCAGCCGCACACGCACCGCAATCGCCTGCATTGATGTGGAAGATAAGGTACATCTTACGGCCCAAGAATCCCGAATCCACGAACGAGCGCGTCCAGCTGCGCCGTCAACGGCAGCAGCCAGATGCCGCTGACGGCGACGCCAAGGGATATCAGCACGGCGAGCGCGAGCAGCATCCGCGACACAGGTGCGGGTGTGGCCTTTGCGCCGAGAGCGGCGGGCTCGTCCGCCGCTCTCGGCGCAAAGGCCACGCTCGGCGCTTGTAGCGCGCCGGACAAAAAGCGCCCGGCTGCCAGCGCCATCAGTGTGATGCCGGCGACCGTGATCGCGGCAAGTAACCAGCCGCTTTGCCACGCGGCCGCCAGCAGCAGCAGCTTGGGCGCAAAGCCGGCGAACGGTGGAACTCCCACCAGCAGTAGCACACCAACGAACAGTGCCAGCGCCGCGGGCCAGCCTCCAGGCTCACCTCCGCTCCGCGGTTGCGTGGTTGATGCGGCTGCTACGAGCGCAAGACCGAGCGTTGCAAGCGCGATACCCAGCCCGTGCCCGATCACGCCAAGCAACGCTGCCTCCGTTCCCTGTACGCTACCGGTACCCAGGCCGATCGTCAGCAGCCCCAGATTGGCGATCGCCAGGTATGCCAGGCGCGGTCGCGTGCCTCCGACCGCGCCGAGCACGCCACCGGCCAGCGCCGAGATAGCCCCCAACCCGATCAACAGGTAGCGTCCAGATTGATTGCCTGCCAGCAGCTCGGGCTGCGTCTCCAATATAGTCGCCAGGACCGGCAGCGCCAGGACCGGCAGCCAACCGGCGTGCAGCGCGGCCGTCGACGGCGAGGCGTCCTCCACGATGTCGACGAGCCCGATGTGAAACGGGAACAGGCCACAGCGAACAGCATAGCCGAAGACCAGCATGCCGAAGCCGAGCCGTTGCAGCGTGGCGCCGCCTGCCGCGCCGGGCGGCGTTGTGCTGCTGAAAATAGTCACTCCCAGCAGCAGTATCAGACCGCCGAGCGCGATCAGCACGCTATAGCGCAGCGCGATGCCGAGCCGGCGTGGGCGAATCAGCTCGATACTGCCCGCCGGACGATCCGCCAGCTGCACGGCGCCCACCAATCCGCCGATCAGCAAGAGGCCGCCCAGCAACAACGGATCGCGTGCCGTCGCGATGGCAGCCGTGCATGCGATGATGATCAGCTCCGTAGCGATAAAATACTCGCCGTGCTCGCTCACCGCGGCGGCCAGGGTGATTACAAAGGCGCCGGCACACGCTGCCGCCAGCATGATCCGTCCTAGACCGTCGTACTCTACTCTGATGTCGAGCACATGCGCCGGTGGCGCGAGCGGTGCGCTGAGTGCCAATCCGCATTCAACCGCGAGTGTGACCAGGCCGACCACCAGGACCGTCCGTGGCGCCTGACGCAACACCAGGCAGCCGCCGGCCATCGCCAGTGGGAAGAGTACGAGTAGAAGCGGAACGATGGAAGCAGCCATAGTTAATCGGAGTCCGGAAGCCTGCCGAACTCCAGCGTAAACAACCGCCCGTACAGCCGCTCGCAAAATGCCGCCGTGAGTAGCGCCAGGCCGATGGTCAATGCCTCCCAGAGCGCGACATGCACTATCAGCAGGCCGGGGCTCATAGCGAAGTACAGCAGCTTTATGCTGCCGGCAAGCAGCAACAGTCCCACACCGAGCTTGAGCACATCGCGCGCGGTAAGCAGCACCAGCAGGCTGCACAGCACACCAAACAAGCAGGCGGCTGCCACGTTTCGGTCGCCGGTGATAGGCAATGCGCGAACTGCGACTACAGTTACCGCTCCAACCAGCACAACCGCCGCCAACAATAGAGCGGTATGGAGGATCGAGGCGCGAAGCTGCGATGTGTATCTTAAGCGCGAGGCGGTCACGAGCAGGATCGCCGCGACGCCTATCGCCGTCGTCAACTCGGCCAGCAACACGGTTTCGCGTCCTTCAGCCAGCGGCATAACCTGCCACAACACTCCGATACGCAGCAGGTCGAACCCGAACAGCAGCGGCACCGCCGATCGCCAGTCGCGGAGGAGCACCAGAGCCCCGGCGGCCACCGCTATGCCGATCACAAGGCCGATCACAGCAATGCCAGCCACACGACGACCAGCAGGCCGGCGACTGCGACGGCCAGGTAGTGGCGTCGCTGCCAGGCGTGTAGTTTGAGGTCGACGCCGTTTGTCCGAAGCGGTAACCAGCCGCCAAATCGCTCGATACCCGCCGGTCGCGCCGCGTTGCGTAGCGCGGCAAACGGAAGCGCCCAGCCTGGTTCCTGGTCGAGCGGCTCGCCGCCCGCATAAGGGATAGCAGGACGCCCGCGGCACAGCCAGACCACGGCAGCCAGCAGCAGGAGCAGCAGCAGTGTCGGGATCGAAGCGGCCAGCAAGGACGCAAGCGGCGGCACTCCGGCCCGGGCGGCGCCCGGATCGCCAAGCGCGCGCTGCCATAGTGTTTGCGGCACCAGCCCGCCCGCCAGCAACCCGAGCATCAGCAGCAGCGGCCAGCCCGAACCGCGCTCCGCGCGCGCAGGCGGCATGGCGAGGGCCGGTCGACGAAAGCATGCAACCAGCGCCGGAAGATAACTTAACGCCAGGAGTGTTGAGCCGACCAACAACACGGGCGCAAGCCACGGCCGGCTAAGCTGCGCCAGCACCAGGACAACCTGCCGCAGCGAAAAGCCGAGCAGTGGCGGCAGCCCTATCGCCGACGCGGCAGCCAGGCCATAGGCCAGGCCGCCCGGCACCATCGGTCGGGGCAGCGGCGGCAGCGCAGCGAGCGCGTCGGCGCCGCTTGCCCGCTCCAGCAGGCCGATCACCAGCGCGGCGGCGGTGCCGACTACCAGCGTGTGCGCCAGCAGGCCGTTTGCCATCGGGCCTGCCTCGGGGCGTCCCGTGCCGAACACAAGCGCGAGCGTGCCGAGCAGGGCTGTCGTTTGCCAGGCGAACGTGTCGCTCATCCGCGTTGCAGTGACGGCGTTCCAGGCGCCGATCGTGGTCGTCGCGACGCCGAACAACAGCAGCGCCAGGGTGAGCGCTTCACTCGGGGTTTCGAGCGCTACCAGCTTGAGCAGCAACACGCCTCCCAGTGTCGGAAGCCCGAGCGCCGCGATCGGCGCCCGTATCAACACCGGTGCCGCCGGCGTCGTGCCCCACACCGGCCCGAGCGCGATCAGCACGCAGCAGCCTGCTGCCCATGGCACGCCGGCGACCGGCGTACCTGCCAGTTGCGGCGCGGCGCCGAGCGCCAGCAGCGCAGTGGCGAGCGCGACGATCGCCAGGCCTCCGGCTCGAAACCGTTGTGTATCCCTCGAACCGGCCAGCTGCATGATCAGCCCGCCCAGCCATGCCAGTCCCAGGCCGAGCAGCGACGCGACCGCGGGCAGCCCGGTGATAACCAGCAGGCCGCCCGCCAGCAACACCAGCAAGCCGCAGTGCAGTGCGCCGTACGCCCGCGTGATGCCTGCGCTTCCCGCCATCGTGCCGGCCGTTGCCATGCCGCACAGCAGCAACAGGCTGCCGAGCATCAGACCGTCGCCGCTCGCCACCAGAATTTCGAGTGTTCGGCCGCCGCTTACCAGCCACGGAACAGCCGCGGCCGCCCCGCTCTGATATGCCGCGAGCAGCGCGCCAAGCGATAGTGCGCAGCATGCCATTGCCCCGAGACCAGGCAAGGCGGGGCGCGCACGAGCGCTCAGGAGGGCGATCAGCAGCGCGCCGATGAGCAATATCAGGATCGGAACAATGGACAACATATCAGTCAGTCAAGAACCTGTAGGGCCGATCGCTTGCGTCGGCCTTTGCGAGAACCAAGAACCGAGAACCAAGCTCACCTGGTCGCCTGTGTCCCTTATTTCCCCTGCGTCACCCTGTCACCCCGTCACCCTGTCACCCTTCATTGCATGCGCAGCATGAAGCTGTCGAAGCGACGATAATCGTGGCATTGTCGATCAGGTTGCCCGCCAGCAGGGCACGCCAGACCAGCCTGCCGGGAGCGCCGCGCGCTTCGATCTCAAGCTCACTGGCGCGCGTACCGTCGCTCACAACGCGGTAGCGTAGCGGAAACGATGGCGCTTCGACCTCGGCTTCGCCGCTGCCGTACGGCACGATCTCGATCCGCTCGCCCACACACACACCTGACGGCAGCTCGTCGAGCAGCACATACGCAAGGCGCAGGCTTTCGTACGCTTCGAGCAGCAGCAGCAGCAGCCGGGCGTACACATCGCCGCCCGGTTGGGTCAGCGGCGCTGTTTTACGCTCGCCATAAACGCCATACGGCCGGTCGACGCGCACATCGGCGGGGACACCCGACGCGCGAGCGGCGATACCGGCGAGGCCAAGCTCGGCAGCGGCTTCGCGCGTCAGCACGCCAACGCCAAGCACACGCCGGGCAAGCGCGCGGCGGCGGATCGTACGCTCGGTAAACTGAAACAAGCCGTCGGCGCTCTGTTTTAGCAGCCCGATCTGCTGGCGGCGCAGCTCGTCGGATACGTCGGACGTTACGCCGAGCGGCATCGGATAGCGTGCCCCGAGCCGGCTGCCGGTCAGCGAGCGTAGCGCACGAAGGGCCAGCTCGCGCAAGCCGGCGAGCTCGCGTCTCGGTCCGTCCAGGCCGAGTAGCTCGAACACTATCGCGGCGTGTTGCAGATGCGAGGCGGCGCGCTCGATCTCGCCGGCGACGGTGCGCAGCGCCTGGGCGCGCGGTGGAGCAGGCACGCCGACCAGGTCTTCCAGTGCCAGGGTCCACGCCAGCATGTGATGTAAGGCGTGCGTTCCGCAGATGCGCGCGATCATTTCGTACGACTGCGCGGGATCGGCACGGCGAACGCGATCGGCGATATCGCGCGCGGTGTAGCCCTCGCGATACTCGATCTCGACGATCGTTTCGCCTTCGGCATGCAGCGCGATCCGCATGGGTGTGCGCAGAGCGGGATGAAACGGACCAAGCGGAAGCAAGTAGCTCACAAGGGCTCTCCCGCGCGATTATACCACCTTGTTCGACCGGCGCGTGGCTGTTACAATCGACGGGCGTTTTAGGCTTTGCCGATGCTGTTTATCATTTTCAATCCAATCGCCGGACGCGGGCGTGCCCTGTATGACGAAGTCAAGCTGATCGCTGCCCTGCGGCGCTATGGGCTGCAATATGTCTTGGTGCGTACTGCACGCGGCGGCCACGCTCGCGAGCTCGCCGTCGACGCTGTGCAGAGCGGCCGCTACAGCGCCGTTGTCGCCGCCGGGGGTGACGGCACGCTGAATGAGGTGGTCAACGGCCTGCTGGGCAGCGATGTCCCGCTCGGCGTCGTTCCGATCGGCACCGGCAACGATTTCTGCAAGGTGCTGGATCTTAAGCCTGGCCGGCTCGACGAAGCGGTGCGTCGCCTGGCCGCGGGCACGGCGCGGCCGGTCGACGTCGGCGTGGCCAACGGGCGTGCCTTTATCAACGGGCTCGGCTGCGGCCTGGAGGCACAGACCACCGTTGAGTCGCAGCGACTGACTCGTCTACGCGGCTTTGCGGTTTACGCGGTAGCGCTGTTGCTCGCGCTCAGGCGCTACCGTTCGCCGAACATGCGCGTGCGTCTTGACGGCGAAACCGTCGAATATCGCATGCTGGCGGTCAGCGCCGGCAACGGTCGCTGTGTCGGCGGTGGATTCTGGATCACACCGGCCGCCGAGATCGACGACGGCCGGCTGGATATCTGTCTGATCCGCGACATGCCGCTGCCGGATATCGCGCGCCACCTGCCCAAGCTGCTCAACGGGTCGCATGTCGGCATTCCACAGGTGCGCATGGCACGCGTACAGGATCTGGTGATCGAATCCGATGCGCCCGTACCGGCGCACGTCGACGGCGAGCTGCTCGGCACCGACCTTACGCGTATCGAAGTGACGACGCTGCCGGGGGCGCTGCGGTTGATACGGTAAGCCGGGCCTCACGTGTCCCCGGCATTTTTGCCGGGGTCCGAGGGAATTATCCTTGAGTCGTGGTGAGGCAGTTCACCTCTAATTCCGCCACGAGGTCGAGGATGCGCTGCGCGCGGCGAGCATACGTCCATTCTTGCGCCTGCTGGTGGGCCGCATGTCCCATGTTTGCTCGCCGCTCCGGATCGTTGGCCAGTTCTTCGAGCGCCGCGCCGAGATCGACTACATCGCCGCGCCGAACGAAGCGCGCCGCACGCTCGTCGATCACCTCGCGCAGCGCCGGAATATCCACGCACACCACCGGCCGCGCCATGGCCATATATTCGAACAGCTTGAGCGGTGAGGCGGTGACGTCGGTGACCGTATCCGGCACCACCAGCACATCCGACGCCGCGATGTACTGTGCCACGACGTCTTGCGGCTGTGGCTCGACGAAGCGCACACGCGCGGCAACGGCGAGCTCGAGCACCAGCTGCCGTAGCTCGTCCACCTCGCGCGGCCGCCCGCCGACAAATACGAGCATTGCTCCGGCCGGCAGCCCGGCCGAGGCAAACGCGCGCACCAGGCGGTCGAGGCCGCGGTGCGAGAACGTCATGCCGGCGTAGCCTGCGATCAGAGCATCGCGCGGCAAATCGAGCGCCGCGCGCGCAGTATCGCGGTCGCGTGGCCGGTACACCCGGTCGTCGTACCCATCGGGGATCACCGCGCAGTGCCGCGGCTGCCAGCCGATGCGCCGCAGCTCGCTCACAAAGTGCTCGGTCAACGATACGACGGCATCCGAGCGCGTGATGGCGATCCGATCCATCAGGTGCAGCAGCCCCTGCGCCCAGCGCTCTTTCGCTCGCGACGGATTGCTGCTTTCCCAGTCGTGCGCCTCGTACACCACCCGCGCGCCGTAGAGCCGGCCGAGCAAGCCGGCCCACCAGGCCGCGATCACGATCTGGCGCACATAGATCACGTCGTAGCGACGCCCGCGCAGGCGCTCGAGCAGCAGATAGGCCAGGCACATCCAGGCCCACGCGCTGTGCTCCAGATAGTACAGCAAGGTCGTCTTATAGATCCGCGACAGCCGCCCGATGCCGGGACGCGGCAGGTGTACCGCGCCCAGCTCGCTAAAGCGCGACGGCTCGCGCCCCTTGCGCGGAATCAGCGCCAGCGTATCGGGCGCCAGCTGCCGCAGCTCGCGCAATGTGCTCCATGTCTGGATCGCATTGGCCGACTGCAGCTGCAGGCTGGTGGGGTACGCTAGGTAGCAGATCACCAGGTCCGATCCGGCAGCAGCTCCATGAATACGTCTTCGATCCGGCTCACCAGCAGATCTTCGCGATAGCGCGTCTCGATCGTTTCAAAGCCGCCGGCCGACAGGCGCTCGCGCAGCGCCGGATCGTCAAGCAGGGTCAGAAGCCCGCGTGCCAGGTCTTGCGGATCGTCGTAGCGGGCCAGCCAGCCGTTGACGCCGTGCTCGACCAGCTCGTTGACGACGGGGATATCGCTGCTGATCAACGGGCAGCCGGCGGCCATCGCTTCAAGTAGCGTCAGGCCGAAGCCTTCGTAGCGCGTCGGCGTTACGTATATGTCGGCCGAGCGATACAGGTTCACCAATTCGTCGTCTTCGATGCGCCCGCGCAGCACGATGCGCTCGGCCACGCCAAGCTCGCGCGCCTGATGTTCCAGCACCGCGCGGTCTTCCTGATTGAGCCCTGAAACGAACTGTACGGTGGCGCCCGGATAGCGCTCCACCACCGCCGGCAGCGCCCGCAGCAAGAGGTCGTACCCTTTGCGTGGCGTGAGCTGGCCGATGAACAGGAGCGATGGGCGCGGCAGCTCGATCGGCTCATCCGGTACCGAAAAGATGGTCGGATAATCCAGCCACAACGGAACCACCGTCGAAGGCTGGGTCAGGCCCATCTCGCGCAGCAGTTGCTCCTCGTGGTACGAGCACGGCAGCAGCGCAGCGGCCTGCTTGAGCGGCGCGTGCAGCCAGAAATTGCGCATATGATCGCGCAAGCGACCGCCGCGCGCCGCGCGCCTGAGCGCCTCGTTGCGGGTCCAGACGATACGCTCGAACTGCGGCGGGCTATCGTACGGGCGCTCGCGATCGTCGACCACGTAGCGGTCGTGCAGCGGCCCGAGCCAGGTGTAGACCGTCGGAACCTTACGCCGTTTCGCCCATATCGTCGCGCCATAGGCCAGCACATTGCGCGGGTGCAGCAGGTACACGATGTCGAACGGATCGGTGGCTTCCATGGCCTGCCATAGCTCGTCGTTGGGCCAGTGGCGCACGGGCACGCGCCACACGTCGATGCCGTCGATATTCTCGTGCTCCAGGGCCAGCGCCGGTACCCGTGGGTCGTGGTAACCGATATTGACGACATGGTGCCCGCGCCGCTCGAGCGCGCCGCCGATCACGCGCTCCGGCCAGTGCCGAAAATGGCGCGTCACACCGCCCATGCCGATGATCGCGATGCGGAGGGGTCTGTACGTCAACGCGGTTGCTCCGATAGGTCAGTTTCGATTTGTTCGGCTCGTCGGCCCTCATCCCCTGGCCCCTTCTCCTGTGCGTCAGCACGGGAGAAGGGGAACTGATCTCCCCTCTCCCGTCGCTTGCGACGGGAGAGGGGTCGGGGGTGAGGGCCTTTCATCTCACCCCGCCATTACCCGCCGGTACACTCGCTCCACCCTGTCGGTCACCGCTTCCCAGGTGAACAAGGCGTGTACATGCCGGCGGCCTTGCTGTGCCAGGCGCCGCGCCAGGATGCGGTCGTCGAGCAAGCACTCGATCGCCGCGGCCAGCGCCGGACCGTGCTGCGCGGGCACCACCAGGCCGGTCTGGCCGTCGAGCACCACTTCGCGGAAGCCGGCCCAGTCGGAGGCGATCACCGGTCGCTCGCACGCCAGCGCCTCCGTCAGCGCCATGCCGAACGTTTCGCTGGTGAAGCTGGTACCGATCACCAGATCTGCGATCGCAAACAGGCGCGGCACATCGTCGTGCGGAACGTTGCCCAGAAATGTTACCTGCCCGGCAACGCCCATGCCGGCGGCCTGCTGCTCCAGCGCGCGACGATAAGTGCCTTCGCCTCCGACGAGCAGGCGCAGCTTGCGGCGCGGCACCAGCGAGCGCAGCGCCTCGATCGCGAACTGAACACCCTTCCACGGCTGCAGCCGCCCCACAAACACAATCGCCTGCTCGTCGGGCTGCAGGTAGCGCGCTCGAAACGCGGCTTCCGGCCGCCGTGGGCGGAACAGGCAGGCGTCGAAACCGTTGAACACCACTTCCGGCAGCAGGCCGTAGCGACCGGCGACGGTTTCGGCATTGTAACCCGAGCACGAAAGCATTGCGTCGGCGGTGCGCGACAGCGGGCGGTCGAACGGATAGAAATCCTCGCCGTGGCCGTGGTAAATCACGCGCGCGCCCATGGCGTGCATCAGCGGTCCGATCATAAAGTCGTAAGGTTTGTGGATATGAACGATCTGCGGACGAAGCGCGAGCGCGTTGGGCAGCGCGCTCGGCACGATCGACATCCGCTCAAGCAGTTTGGTCAGCTCGATATGCCGGCGCAACGGCCCCAGCTCGCGCCAGGCCATGCGATCCACAAACGGAAAGCGTAGCACGCGCACGCCCGGCACTTCGCGGCTGACGTCGCCCGCGCCGCCGATAACAGTTACCTCGTGGCCGCGCCGCGCCAGATGCCGGCTCAGCTCCCACACAAAGGTTTCGACGCCGCCCTCTTTGGTTGTCGTCGTCAGATTGTATTGCAGGATACGCATGGAGTTGGGCCGAGCGTCATTTAACATGGTGCGGCGAAGCAGTATATCACTCTTTGGCTGGACGACGCAGGGTGACGTGGTATGCTTGCGTGACTATGCTCCAAGCGTTGCTCAAGCCCCGCCCACTCGGCGCCGGCGCAATACTCGCGTTTGTCCTTGGCGTTGGGCTTGTGTACGCCGGGTTTCCGGCGTTCGGCCCGATGGTGATGCTGGCGGGCATTCTGCTGTCCATCTTCGCGGCCATCGCCTGGACCACGCCCGAGGATCAGGTCGTTGCCGCCCGGCGCGCGCTCGCGGAGCGTGTTACCGCTCCGGCTTCACCTCGCCGCCGGGCACGTGTGTATGACGTGCCGGCGGAAACGATGAAAGATGAGTAATGAAGGCCGGCCGGACGATAACGGAATCAGCACAAAGACACAAAGGACACAAAGTATCAGAAGATACTTTGTGTCCTTTGTGTCTTTGTGCTGATTCCGTTACCTTCAACCTGTGAGAGGAGCGCTATTGGTGACGGTGTGCTTCGCGCCTTTGCGTTAATGTCCGGGCGTTCCGTAATACTCTACGAATACACTTTGGCCGTTCCGCGCTCATGCAGCTGAACGGTGTTGCCGATCGCGCCGGCACCGGCGGGCGTGCCGCAGTACGGGCACAGCTGCCAGGTCAGGTCGACCGTGCGGTCGCAGCTGTTACAGCGGCGGCGCAGCTCGGTAAGGCAATACGGGCACACCACGAACTCGTCGTCGACGCCGCGCTGGCAGTTGGGGCAAACATGGTCGTCTTCAATGTCGCGGCGCAGATATTCTTCTTCCAAAGCGCGCTCGTACTTTTCGGCCAGCGTTTGCTTCGGACGCATCAGCAGATACAGGATCAGGCCTGGCAGCTGCAGCACCAGCACCAGCGCCACGGCCAGCACCTGCGCGGTAATATCCTGCGTTCGCGAGCGGATGTCGCGATAGGTCCACACCGCCGACGCGAACAGCAGCAACACATAATATGCCAGCAGCACCAGCCCGATGGTGCGCGCAACGTCGAGGATTCTGTCGATATCGATATTCACAGAGCCAAACTCCAGATGTACGGCATGCTCCGCCCGCGCCGCGGTGCCCAAGCAGCCTTCTGGTGCCGCAGTTTACCATATACGTGTTTGCCGTGCTACGAGCACGGCTGATGCTGCTCTGACAAGCTGCTACAATACGAACCGGTTTGGCGGCGGCTTGCTGCCCGAGGCTAAGGAAGCCAGCTCGTGATTCAATCGGACAGCAAAGGCGTCGTATTTCAGCCGTCGGTCTATCTGCGTTTCGGCGCCGGCGTCAAAACGATGGTCGACACGGTACGGCCGACGCTCGGTCCCCGTCCGCGCACGGTTGTGGTCAGCCCCAACTTTCCGGACGGCATGCCCGAGATCCTGGACGACGGCGGCACGATCATGCGGCGTGTGGTGCAGCTGGCCGGCCGCGACGAAGACATGGGCGCGATGTTTGTGCGCCATATGGTCTGGCGCGTCAAAGAGCAGGCCGGCGACGGCACCGTGACGGCCGCGGTGTTGTTCCAATCGTTGTATGAAGCCGGCGTGCGCTACATTGCCGCCGGCGGCAGCGCGCCGCTGCTGCGCCGCCACCTCGAGCGTGGCCTGCAGGTGGTGCTTGCGGAGCTGAGTGCGTTGACGGTGCGCTGTGGGGGGCAGGACGAGCTGGCACAGCTCGCCGAAGCCGTCTGCCACGAGCCCGAGCTGGCGCGCCTGTTGGGCGAGATCTTCGATATCGTCGGCCCCTATGGCCGCCTCGAGCTGCGCGCCGGGCACGGCCTCGGCCACCGGCGCGAATATACCGAGGGAATGTACTTCGACGGCAGCGGCGTGCTGTCGGCGGCCATGCTCGCCGATACGATTCGCCAGCGCACCGATCTGCACGATGCCGGATTGCTCATCTCCGATCTCGATATCGCCGACGCACGAGAGCTTGTTCCCGCGATCGATCTGGCGCAGCACATGGGGCTTACAGGTCTGGTGATCATGGCGACCCGCCTGCCCGACGACGCGGCTCCCCTGCTGCTCGCCGCTTCGCGCGACCCCGCTGCGCTGCGCGTGATCGCGGTTAAGGCGCCGGGCATTGATATCAACGACAGGTCGGCGGCGCTGGAGGACCTGAGCTACGCAACCGGCGGCCGGCCGCTACTGCAAGCGGCCGGCGACGCGCTGCGCGCCGTCAAGGCTGAGCATATCGGCCGTGCTCGCCGCATCTGGGCCACGCGCGAGCTGTTCGGCGTGATCGGCGGCCAGGGTGATGCACGGGTGCTGCGCGGGCATGTCGCCGCGCTACGTGGCGCCTTCGAAGGCGCCGGCGATCCGGCCATCCGCAAGCGGCTGCTGGGCCGGCTCGGCAAGCTGCGCGGCGGATCGGCGGCGCTGTTTTTGGGCGGATTCTCGAAGCACGATATCGATGCGCGCAAGCAGCTCGCCGAGCGGACGGCGGAAGCGTTGCGCGGTGCGCTGCGTGAGGGCGTCGTCCCCGGTGGCGGCACCGCCCTGCTGCACTGCCGTGCGGCGCTGCGGCAGCTCGCCGAGCAGGCTCAGGATGAGACCGAGCGCGTCGCGTACCAGATGCTGGCACGGGCGTTGGAGGAGCCGTTCCGCACTATTGTCGCCAACGCCGGTCAACATCCCGGTCTGGTTCTGGCAGCGCTGGATCAGGCGCCCTGCGGATCGGTGTGGGATGCGCGCAGCGGCGCGCTGGTCGACGCCGCGGCCGCGGGCATTTTCGACGTCGCCAGCGTGCAAAAAGCTGCCGCCTATCACGCGATCGGCGGCGCTGCGCTGGCGCTTACTATCGATGTGCTGGTGCATAAGAAACGGCCAGTCGTTTCGGTCGATCCCTAATACGCTAGAGCGTCTTGTGGCGCTGGCGCGCAGCGTTTGTCAGCGGGCTAAAGCCCTTGAGCGCCATAGACGTATTTCCGCCTGAGTGTGCTAGCTCTATCGCGAAAAGCTTCTGCTTATGCAACAAACAGTCTATGCGCTCGCCGTATCGCCCGCCTTCGAAGTCGACAGCGTGGTGTTCGCCGCCGGCGACGAAGGGTTATTTCGCTCGGCCGACGGCGGCGCGACCTGGCAGCCGGCATATGCCTCGCTGCAGCTCGACGAGCCGTTGCCGGCGACGGCGGTCGCGCTGTCTCCGCGATTCGCCATCGACAACCTGGTGTTTGCCGGCGCCCCCGGCGGTGTATTACGCTCGGCCGACGGCGGCGCAACATGGGTCGCGTCGGCGCTGCCGGCCCCGCCACCGACGGTTTCGGCGCTGGTCGTCTCGCCTAACTTCGCGCAGGATGGCCTGGTGATCGCCGCGACCAGCGACGACGGTGTGTTCCGCTCGACCGACCGCGGCCTGACCTGGCAGCCGTGGAACTTCGGTCTGCTGGATATGCATGTGCTCGCATTGGCGACCTCGCCGTCGTTCGCTGCCGATCGGATCGTGTACGCCGCCGCCGAGAGCGGCATCTTCGTAAGCGCGAACGGCGGCCGGTCGTGGGACGAAACCGCCTTTCCGATGCACTTTGCGCCGGTGCTCGCATTGGCGATCTCACCGTCGTTCGCCGAGGACGGTACACTGTACGCCGGCACCGAGGAGCACGGCCTGCTGTGCTCGCGCGACGGCGGTGCTTCCTGGACGCGAGTGGCCGAGTATACCATCGACGGCGCGGTCAACGGTATCCTGCTGGCGCCTGAATATCCGGCTGTGCCGCGGCGCTTACTGCTGGGTGACGGGCTGCTGCTCGCACGCGACGGCGAGGACTGGAGCCCGCTCGGCACGGCAGAGCCGGTGGCGGTCGCGGCGCCGGCCGGGCTGGCCGATGGCGCGATGGTGCTGGTCGGGGTCGCGGAGGGTGGCGTCCGGCGCGTTGTCATCGGTCGTTAGGGAAACGAAATATGGATCGCTACGAACAGGCCAAGCGCGATCTGGTGATCGCAACCGAGCTGGGCGGGCACAAGCTGACGCTGCACTCCACCTGGGGTCTGTTCAGCCCCGAGCGCGTGGACGAGGGGTCGCGCCTGCTGCTCGACCACGTCGAAGTACGCCGTGATGACAGCTCGCTCGATCTCGGCTGCGGCTACGGTGTGCTTGGCATCGCCATCGCCAAGCAGTCGCCCGGCGGCCGGGTTCATATGGTCGACCGCGATTTCGTCGCCGTCGACTATGCCGGCAAGAACGCGGCGCTCAATGGCGCCTCAAACTGCGAGGTGTATCTGAGCAACGGTTTCAGCCACGTGCCGCCCGTCGCGTTCGATACGATCGTTTCGAATCTTCCGGCCAAGGTGAGCAACGAGCTGTTCCTGATCATGTTCACCGACGCCAGGCGCTTCCTCAAACCGGGCGGCAAGCTGTATGTCGTCACCATCACCGGGATTCTGTGAATATGTTAAGCGTAGTTTCCGCGAGATTTTCGGCAACTACGACAAGCTGAAACAAACGCCGCGCTACACGGTCGCGCTGGCGGTTAAGGAAACCGAAATCTTGACGCAAAGGCGCAAAGAATCGATATATTCGAGTGCGAATGCCCGTACATGATCACAAAACAAGAATGTCTTCGATGCATATACATCGAAGACATTCTTAATTCCTTTGCGCCTTTGCGTCACAGAGTTGAGTCAGGAAGCAGCGGACGCAGCTCGACTCTAAATACAAACGGCTCGGCGTGCAGCTGGTACGGCGGCTCTACACCGGGACCGCAGGCGGCGCTGCCGAGGCCGTTCTGGCGGTAATCCAGGTGCAGCGTGATCGTGGGCCGCGGAGTGAGCTCCCAGGTATGCTCGGCGCGGTCCACATCTTCAGTCGTGTAGCGCTGCGCGCTCCAGTCGAGCGTGGGATCGCCGAGAGCGAGCAGCCCGGCTCCATCGGCGCCGCGCAAGGATACCCGGCGCGTATCCGAGCGATTGCCGTTTTCCTGGGGCCGCACGTACGGCGTCCATAGTTGGTCCACTCCGGCGTGCCACGACCCGAAGCGCACCGCTTGCTTGCTGTCGGCATAGCTTTCACCCGGGCCAAGACCCAGCCAGGATACGCGATCCAGCGCGCCAGGCAGCGTCAGCTCCAGGCCGATGCGCGGCAGCTGCTGTGGCCAGTCGCCGCGGGGCGTGCCGGCAACCTCCAGCGCCAGGTAGCTGCTGCCGATCGTGTAGCGGTAGGTGCAGTCGAACGCAGCTTCCCACACCGGCGGAGCGATGCAGGTGCGCAGTGTCACGCTGATGGTCGCGTCGTCGAGCTGCTCCCAGCTGAACTCCTCGACACGGTGCTGCAATTGATGCAAATAGCGCTTCTTCCATTCGGCAATGATCCGCCCGCCACCGCCGCCGCGCGCCTCGTTGTCGATCAACGCGCGCCAGAACTGCAGCCGTGGCCCGCGCTCCAGCAGCTGCCGCCCGGCGATGCGCCACCCGTCGATCACGCCGCGGGCAAGGTCGAAGCCGAGCTCGCTCTCGGTGCCCGTGATGCTCAAGCGGGCGCCGTGTTGGCTCGCGTGCAACGCTTCGCCGCCTGGCCGTGCCGCCAGGCGCCGGTCCGGCGTGTCGACCGGCAGCTCGAACTGGGTCCAGGCGACCTCGTGGCCTGCACCGGCCCAGGGCGTGGCGTGGCGCAGCGTCCACTGGAGCGTCAGGTGGTACCGGGTGCCGGGCTGTGGCTCCAGGCTGTAGGGCACCTCGATCGTGGCCTCGGCGCCCGGCTCGAGCTCCGGCAGCGCCACGGCGCCTGCCGCCAGCGCCACGCCGTCGCCGGTCAGCTGCCAGGAGCCCTGCAGCTGCTCGAGCGAAACGAAGTCGTAGCCGTTGCGCACGCGCAGGCTCGCTCCGTCCTGTCCGAGCGACAGTGCCTCGACCTGCACCGGCTCGAGCACCTTTTTGTATTCCAACAGTCCCGGCGACGGCGTGCGGTCGGGGAAAAGCAGGCCGTCGCAGACGAAGTTGCCGTCGTGGGGCTGCTCGCCGAAGTCGCCGCCGTAGGCGTAATATGAGCTGCCGTCCGGCGCCGTGGTTCGAATGCCGTGGTCGAGCCACTCCCATACACAGCCGCCGATCAGCCGGTCGTGCTGCCGGATGGCGTCCCAGTACTCGCGCAGCCCGCCGGGGCCGTTGCCCATCGCGTGGGCATACTCGCACAAAAAGAACGGCTTATCGCTATATTCCGCCAGCTTTACCTGCCCCGACCAGCTTCCTTCAGTGCCTACATCGCCCGCGCCCTCGCCGTATGCGATCGTATCCGTCAGCGAGGTATACATCTGGCTGATCACATCGGAGACTTTGCCGTGCCGGTCGCCCTCGTAGTGGATCGGCAGGCCGGGATAGTGCTCGCGGCACCAGGCGGCCATCGCTTCGTGGTTGCTGCCGAAGCCCGATTCGTTGCCCAGCGACCACATGATGATGCCGGGATGGTTTTTATCGCGCTCGACCATTCGCTCCATGCGATCGACATACGCCGCGCGCCATTCGGGGGCGCTGCTCAGGAAAAACGGCTGTTTGGCGTAGATCAGACCGTGGCACTCCAGGTCGGCCTCGTCGATCACGTACAGGCCGTAGCGGTCGCACAGATCGAGGAAATGGGGATGGGGCGGATAATGGCTGGTACGCACCGTGTTGATATTGTGCCGCTTCATCAAGAGCACGTCTTCGAGCATCGTTTCGCGCGGCAGCGCGCGGCCTAGCTCGGGATGGTGCTCGTGGCGGTTGACGCCGAGCAGCTTGATCGCACGGCCGTTGATCAGCAAGCGCGGCCCGTCGCAGCTCGACACGCCGGAAGCCGACCCGCTGCGGCACAACCTCCACCAGATTGCCGCCGGCATCGCGCAGCATCACCAGCAGCGTGTACAGGTAAGGATCGTCGGCCGACCAGAGCCGCGGCGCCTCGACGCCGAGCTCGATCGACGGCGGCTGAGCGTCGCCGGCTTCAACCATCGGCTTCGGCGCCGGCAACCGGCCCATTGGCGGCATCCAGCAGGCGCAGCTCGATCCGGTATAACCCGGTAGCCTGATCGTCTCCTTGCAGCGCTGTCCGAACACGCAGCGTAGCGGCGTCAAGCGTATCGTGCAGCCCTGGATCGACATACAGGTCCCGGATTCCAACCGGCGGCAGCGCCAGCAGCGTCACATCGCGAAAAATACCGGACAGCCACCACATATCCTGGTCTTCCAGGTAGCTGCCGTCGCTCCATTGATAGACTCGCACCGCCAGCAGATTGCGGCCCGCGCGCGCGTGCTCGGCGACGTCGAACTCGGCCGGTATGCGGCTGCCTTTGCTGAAGCCGACAAACTGCCCGTTGAGATACACCTCAAAGGCCGAGTCGACCCCGTCGAAGCGCAACACGAGCCGCCGATCGGGCCAGCTGTCGGGCAGATCGAACCAGCGCCGGTAGCTGCCGGTGGGATTGTCGCTCGGCACATGCGGCGGATCGATCACAAACGGGTACTGCACATTGGTATAGTGCGGGCGGCCATAGCCGTGCATTTGCCAGTTGCCCGGCACGGCCAGGCGATCCCAGCCGCTATCGTCGAAGTCGAGGCCGGCGAAGCCGTCGGGCGACTCGGACGGCGTAAGCGCATACTCAAAGCGCCATGCGCCGTTGAGCGACAGCTCCCACGGCGACACGGACCCTGCAATTGCCGGCGCCTCGTCCGGATAGGCGGAGAAGCGCGCGCGAGCCGGCAGCCGGTTGCGATGCAGCAGCAGGTGATTTTGCCAGTCGGGTGCGGAAGCGTGCCGCGTTTGTGTGTCCGCGGTCGAGGCGGAAAGCATGGTCCTTCCTTTCAAACGGAGGACGCGCACGATGGCGCGTCCATATTGATACGTCGGTTCGATTATTTTCAACGTCGTGTCAGGCCTGGCAATTACCCATCGTCGCGGTCGCGGACACGCCGCCGGCAGTGCCGTTGGCGTGCCCCTACATTACTTTGCGCCTTTGCGCCTTTGCGTCGAAACCTCATCCCTTGATGCCGGTCACCGAGATGCCCTCGATAAAGGTGCGTCTGCGCCAGGAAGAACAGCGCCAGGATCGGCGCGACCACGATCGTGCTGACGGCCATCAGGTACGGATAGGCCAGTGCGCTGGAGCCCGTGGCGCTGACGTTCTGGCGCAGCCTGGCGATGCCGAGCGCCAGCGGGTACATGCTGTCCTGGTTGATATAGATCAGGGGGCCGAGATAATCGTTCCAGGCCCACAGGAAGCGGAACAGCGCCACCACCGTCAGCGCCGGCATCGTCAGCGGCAGGATCACGCGTCGTCAAAAATGCCGAAACTCGCCGGCGCCGTCCATGCGCGCCGCCTCGGACAGGTCTTCGGGGATGCCGAGAAAGAACTGGCGCAGCATGAAGATGAAAAACGGGGTGCCGAACAGCGCCGGCACCACCAGCGGGTTGTAGGTGTTGATCCAGCCCAGATTCTTGAAGATGATGAACAGCGGCACCATCGTCACCTGCCACGGGATCATCATCGTCGCCAGGCAGACATAGAACAACGGCTGTTACGCCCGCGCCATTGAATACGCGCAAAGCCATACGCCACGATCGACGACGAGATCACCGTCAAGATCGTCACCGGGATGCAGTAGCGAAAGATCGTAGTTGAAGGCGATAGAGCGTGAAGTTGTTGCGCGTCCAGGCGTCGTAGAAGTTGCCCCACCAGGCCGGATTGGGGATCAGCACCGGCGGGATGGTATAGACCTGCGTATCGTCCTTGAGCGCCGACGTAAACATCCAGTAGAACGGAAACAGCCAGGTAGCTGCCAGCAGCACCAGAACGGTGTACTTGAGGATATTGACCAGAATGCGCGTTCGTGTCGCGCCGGCACGCGTTTTGGGCGCCGCGGCAAGACGGTTTTGCCCGATCCAGGGTCGTCACTTCTCACCTCCGTAGAACACCCAGCGTGCCGACGTTCGAAACAGGATCAGGCTGAAGATCACGACCATCAGGAACAGGATCCAGGCCAGCGCGGAGGCCTTGCCCATGCGCAAGAACTGGAACGCCTGGCGGTACAGGTACAGCGAATAAAACAGCGTCGCGTTGGCCGGGCCGCCGTTGGTGATCAGCTGCGCCGAGGTAAACTCTTGAAAGGCGTTGATAAAGCCGATAAACAGATTGAACAGGATCACCGGCGTGCTCATCGGGATCGTGACATTGCCGGAAGCGGTGCCAGGCATTGGCGCCGTCAACGGTCGCCGCTTCGTACAGCGAGCGCGGCACATCCTGCAGGCCGGCCAGAAAGATCACCACCGCGTTGCCGGTCGACCAGATCGCGACCATGATCAGGCTCGGTTTGGCCAGCGCCGGATTGGAAAGAAACGGGATCGCCCGCAGCCCGAGCCACTGCAGCATGCCGTTGATCGCGCCGTACTGGATGTTCAGCAGGAACAGCCACACCATCGCCGTACACACCGCCGGCACGATCGACGGGATATACATCACCGCCCGCCAGAACGACTGGCCGACGATATTCGAGTTCAAGAGGTTGGCGACCAGAAACGAAAAGCCAAGCGACAGCGGCACGCTGAACAGGACGAAAAAGAACGTGTTGCCCATCACCGCCCAGAACGTCGGGTCGCGAAAAAAGATCTCGGTGTAGTTCGCAAAACCGATAAACACCGGCGGGCGCAGCAGGTCGTAGCGCGTCAGGCTGATGTAGCCCGAAAACAGCAGCGGGAACAGCGTCAGGGTCAGAAAGCCGATGATCCAGGGCGACACGAAGAGCAAGCCCTCGATCTGATTTTTGCGTTCGCGGGCGGTCATTCTGGCCTTTGGGACCGCCGCCATACCGACTCGTGGAACGGCCGTCTTCATGTCCACCTCCTACCAGGTTCCGGAGCTGAAGCCGGGCGGCAGCGAGCGCTGCAGTCGCTGTCAGCCGGTGCCGACGCCGGGAAGCTGAGCGCCCGTCAATAGCCGAGCGCTCGGCTCGATGCTAGTGAGGCCCTGCGCTGCCCACTCCGCATCGGCGCGCGTCTGCAGCTCGGCCGCGGCGTCCTTGCCGGTCATCGCGTCGCGGTAGACCTGCTCGCGCAGCTCGACGTACTGCGTCTGCACGAAGCCATGGATCGGGCAGCGGCGGCCGATGATCCATTCGGTCACCTCGTCGGGCGCCTTCATGTAGAAATCGAGGCCCGGATACGCGTCGGCGTCGACCTTGTCCAGCCACGACTGTCTTGCCGAAGATCCAGCCGACTTCCTTGAAGATGATGTCGAGCGCGGTATCGGTGATCATGAACTCGCCGACCTTGAACATCTGTCGGGGTGCTTGCCGTCCTTAAACAGGACCACAAAGTGCGCGCCGGTAGCCATGATCTTGGCGCCCTCGCGGCTGGCCGGCACCGGCGCCCAGGTCGCGCGGTTGTACTGGGCGATCTCCGGGTTCTGGATCTGCGTTTCGCCGGGATGCCAGTAGCCTTCGATGATCATGGTTTGTAGCCCGGCCTTGTAAGGCCGCGCCCCAGCCGCCCAGGTTCTGGTCCTGGCGCATGCCGGCGAACTTGTCCGGCCCGACCAGCTTGATGAACTCGCCGCCGACGTCCATCGACTGCGCGATCGCGTCGCTGTTGAGGATCATCTTGCGGTTTGCCTCGTCCCACCAGTTGCTGCCGCCGTAGGACTGCGAGGCGAAGTCGGTCTCGCCGGCCATGGCGTCGAACGGGTCGAGGCCCATCTGCTGCAGGTTGCCGGCGTCGTCGAACTTGGTGAGCGCCTTGTGCCACTCCATAGCTTCTTCCCAGGTGGCGGGCGGCGCGTCGGGGTCGAGGCCGGCGTCCTCCGCCGCCTTGGAGTTGTAGTTCAGGCCCCACCATATGTAGCTTTCCAGGCTGGGCACGCCGATCATCTTGCCGTCGTAGATCGAGCTTTCCCACAGCTGGGGCAGAACATCGTCCTTCTTGACGATCGTGCTGGCGGCGATCTTGTCGTCCACCGGCAGCAGCACGCCGCGATACCACAGATCGGGATAGGCGATCAGGTTCGACCCGCCGTCGGGGGCGGTGCCGCCGGCCAGCGCCGTCAGCAGCGCTTGCACTCTCTACCCCGCCCTTGAACTCGAGCTTATCGCTGCCCATCATCGTCTTGAATTCTTCGGTTTCCTGGATCGCGTCGATGGCGGCCGTCGAGGTTGCTCCAGCCGACCCACCAGCTGATGGCGTTAGGGTCGCTGATCGTCGGGCGGCGCGCTGGTCATCGCTTCGGCGCGGCGCTGCTCGGCGGCGGCCGATGCTGACGCGCGCTTCGCCCGGCGGGTGCTGCTCCCGAGGCCGCCGGCGACAGGCCCGCTGTTTCCGATCCCGGCGGGCTGGCGCCGCAGGCCACTAAGAAGGCGCCGGCTGCGGCCGAGGATGCCGCCGCGAGGAATTGGCGACGGCCGATTTTCTGTTTGGTCATGACAGGACTCCTGCTGAGGGCAGCCACGATTGCTGCGATGCTGCGTCGATGCGCGAAGTGTCCAGGCCGAAGGGTACCTCCTCTTAAGGTAGCCGGATCCCATGAACCAGCACGAAGCGTGCCCTGTTCGGACGCCGGCGGATTTGCCTGCCGGAGCAGCATACGTGTTCGGCTTTGTTGAAAAGTTGCCACCGGCACCGGCATGATCGGTTAGCCATCCGGTAGATGGCTGGCGTTGAGTGGTGATGTGCCTTGCTGTCAACACGGCGGTTGCTGTGACGTTGCCGGCCGATGATAGTATCGTATCAGCGCGAACAGAATCTTGGCACAAATGCCAGATAGTGTCAAACGCGTT
Organism: uncultured bacterium; assembly: GCA_963827625.1. Lineage (GTDB taxonomy): Bacteria > Chloroflexota > Chloroflexia > Chloroflexales > Kallotenuaceae > CAWHBS01. The sequence continues at coordinate 1,295,872 of CAWHBS010000001.1, forward strand.
CGAGGAGAGCTCAATCATGCGTATCGCCGTCGTCGGCTCCGGGCCTGCCGGCATGACTGCCGCCTACCGGCTGCAGCAGGCCGGCCACGATGTCGAGGTGCTTGAAGCGCGCGCCGTGGCCGGCGGCCGTACCCACGCCGAGCAGCTGGGGCCGGGCCACCATGTCGATACCGGCGCCGGCTGGCTCACCTCCTTCTACAGCCGTACGCTCGCGCTGCTGGACGAGCTCGGCTGCCGCGATCTGCTGGTCCGGCCGCGTAATGTGCGCGGCGCCGCCGACCTGCTCACCGGCGGCCGGGTGTATACAGCCGGCGCGGACGGTGAGCGTGCGGCGGTGCAGCTGCTGTCTGCGGCCGAGCAGCGCGCGCTGGCCGGCTATCTCACGCAGGTGTACGCCGAGCAGCCTGCCGGCCTTGAGATCGACCCGGCCGCCGACGAGCGCAGCGCAGAGGCCGAGCTGCAGCCGCTTGGCCCGCGCGTTGTAGATTATGTGTTCCGGCCATGGTTCGAAGGGCCGTTCTTTACCCCGCTGCGCGACATCTCGGCCGCGATGTTGCGCTCGTGGCTCAAAGCATACGTCGGCGCCACCTTTTATCAGGTCGCGGGCGGGATGGACACGCCCTGGCTGCGTATCGCCGAGCAGCTTCCGCTACGGCTGAACACGCCGGTAGAAACGCTGCGCCTTAGTGCCGGCGGGGTAGAGCTCGAGCTGCCGTCGGGCGCGCGGCGCTACGACGGAGCAGTACTGGCCTGCCCCGCGACTGTCTCCGCTCGTATTCTGGGCGAGCACGTCGCCGAGGTGCTGCCCTGGCTGGGCGAGGTGCGCTACTCGCCCGAAGTGCGCGTGTATGCCGCGCGGCACTCCGGCGAGGATACCGCGCTCGGGATCCACCTGGTGCCGCCGACGCCGGTGTTTTCGGTCGAGCAGTACTCAGGTACGCGCGGCGCCTGGGGTGCCTGCCCGCCGGACTGGCAGTGGGCGCTGGTGTGCGCTTCCGGCCCCGACAGCGCCGAGCTTATCCGGCTGCCCGCCGGCGAGGCGCGGCGCATTCTGTGGGACCGGGCGCGCTCGGTTGCGCCGCGGCTGTTCCCGCTCGATCAGGCCGACGTGGTCCACGATATTCGTTGGGAAAGCGCCATCCCGGTGCTCAGCGCCGGCCACTACCGGCGGCTGCTGTCGTACCGCCGCCGGCCGCCGGTGGTGCTGGCCGGAGATTGGACCGTACATGCCTGTGTTGAAGGCGCCGTGCGCTCCGGCGAGCAGGCCGCGGCGGCGTTCGGCACGCGGCGAACGGAAATTAACGCAAAGACGCAAAGACACAAAGAGTTGTAGGGAGACGCCGGAGGCGCATACGCCGGCCCGCGTATTTGTTTCGAACCTTGTGCGCCGGTGGCGTGTCCGAATCCGAAACAATGATATGCGCGATCCGCAGCGCCGTCCCCATCATTTCGCCAACCGCCCGCGCAAGAAAACCGAGCCCGCGATCAGCAACAGGCCCATTTCGATCACATTCCACCAGAAATGCACATCCAGCCGCATCGCGGTAGTCAGGCCGGGCAGGCTACACAAGAACGTGCCCTGAGTAGTCGGCGAGCGCGCCAGCCAGCCGTCGCGGCCGAGGATACCTGCCAGGCCCTGCGCGCGCACGGTGTACACCTCGAAGCGCTGTAGCTCTCCCAGCACCTGCAGGTGGCGCACGAACATATAGGTATGCTCGATGGTGTGGGCCAGCGTTATCGTGAGCAGTAATATCGCCCACCAGTTGCGCATTCCGCCGCGCATCAACGCCAGCACCACCAGCAACACCGCCCAGTTCCACACGAAATGGATCCACTCCGCGTTGGCCGCCGACAGCAGGCCATTGGAGCGCCGCGCCGGCAGATACAGCACGTAATATTGGACCCACTGGACGATGTGCTCGATCGTATGGACGCCCTGAGCGATCAGGATGATGCTCAGCAGCATGATCGTGCCGCCGTAGCGCAGACGGTCGTCGCGCCATTTGATGATGCCTATGGGCAGCAGCGCCAGCAGCACGGTCAGCGTCATCGACCAGAGCGGAAAGCCCCAAAAGCGGCTCAGCGCCCACGCGGCTGCAAATCCGGCGGCGCCGGCTACGGCCGCTGCAGGCGCCAGGCGGCCGGGGTTGAGCAGCGCCAGCACCGGGAAGTAGCCGGCGAGCGACTGGCCGAGGTGAAACCGGCGGGTGTTGGTGTTCATCGTGTCACCGTTAGCAACGAGTGGGATGGCGGCGCGTCGATCCGTGCCAGCGTGCCGTCCGGGAAGTACACCAGCAGCTCGCGCAGCTCGGTGCCCGCCGGAAAGCCGAAATGCACGCGCGCCGGATCGCCGCTCAGGTATCCGCTGGCGGAGCGTACGTCGCGCCGCAGCACGCCGATGCTGGTGTGCAGCTCGAGCTCGGCTCCGATAGCGTGCGTGTTGAGCGAGCCGGGCCAGCGCAGGTCGACCTCGAGCGCCTCGCCGCCGCACAGGCGGTTTTCCCACAGCTGCGCCTGGCTACGCAGATTGTTGACCACGATATCGAGGTCGCCGTCGCCGTCCATATCGCCCATCAGCATGCCGCGCCCGCTGGATCGGGAAGCCAGGCCCCAGTCCGGCGCCGGTTCCATATATCCTGCGCCGCGGTTGCGAAAGGTGCGATCGGCTTCGACCAGCTCGTCGTTCGGCAGGTGGCCGAACAGATTCGGCGGCGATCATGCCGTTGACGACGTGGATGTCGAGCAGCCCGTCGTTATCGAGATCGCCGAGCTTGCCGCTCCAGCTCCAGCCGGTGGCGTCCACGCCGCGCCGGGCAGCTTCGTTGCGCCAGCCCCCGTTTCCGTCGGCCACCTGCAGCATGTTGGCCATGATCTGCGGGTCTTGCGGGCCATGTTTTTCTTCCAGCGCGCTGATCACCGGCAGCCAGGCGGCCAGGATGCTCGGCGCCAGCTCGCCAGGGTTCATATCGGTAGTTAGTAGCGCCAGGTGCCCGCTGTTGTCGATGTCGCCCCAATCGATGCTCATCGTGCTATGCGAGGTGGTGCTGAACGGATCGGAAGCTTCCCAACCGCCGTCGCGACGCAGCCAGATCCCGTCGCGCAGGGCGAAATCGTTGGCCGCCCAGATATCACGGCGCCCGTCGCCGTCGAGGTCGACCAGCCCGACGGCCAGCGTTTCGGCGCGCGAAGTGAGCTGCCTGGCCTCGAAGCGGCCGTCACGCTGCTCATACAGCACCACGCCGCCGACTGCCGCGATCGCCGGTTCGTCCAGCCCGTGGCTTTTCAGCTCAACATCGTATGCGCCGGTCACCAGATCGAGCGCGCCGTCGCCGGCGAGGTCGGCCCAGGCCATGGAGTAGGCGTGATGATCAACACCGACCAAAGCCTGGCGCTCAAAGCGTGGCTCCGCGAGCCCGGTGTTGCGCCAGTAGGACACGCCTTCGGTACCGCGATGAGTGAAGACAAGATCGAGCCTGCCGTCGCCGTCCACGTCAACCGTGTTGGCGGCGCGGGTGAACTGATCGTCGAGCTCCTGAATTGTGAACTGTAGCGCGCCCGTGTTCCATAGCACGCTGCTATCGCGGTCGATGCTGGCGAATACCAGATCCAGGTCGCCGTCGGCGTCGAGATCGTTGGCCGCCAGGCCCGCGCCGTTGCTGGCGTAGGTGCGGATCTCGCGCATGCGCTGGCCGGTTGTGACGCCCAGGTTGTGCGGCACGAAACGGTCTTCGCAGGCAGCCTGCCGGGCCAGCGCACGGGGCGCTACCTGTACGGAAACCGGCGCGGCGGCACGCGCTGCCGGCCGCTCGACCTGCTGGCCGCAGGCAGCCAGAAACAGCGCCAGCAGGGCGCTTGCGAGCACGGCTGAACGGCCGGTGACCATGGCAGCGACCTCGCTAAACTCTTCCTAAAGCCTCGGCGTCGACCACAAACACAGTTGCGCCGCCGACCTGCACCTCGATCGGCGTGGAAGGATAAAACTCGCCCGATTCGGCCACCGGCGGCAGGGGCGCCACAAATTTGGTGCGGGTATAACAATGCTGGCGGATCGTGTGCATCACCTCATCGACGCGATGCTCGGCCACGACGACAAACAGGGTAACGTTGCCTTCGCGCAAGAACCCGCCTTTTGAGGAAACACGGGTGACGCCGATATGCTGGCCCGACAGGGCGCGCGTCAGGCTGGTCTCGTCCTGGCGCTGAACAACTGCGATGATCAGCTTCACCTTGGTCTCCTGCTGGAACGCTAAAGCATATGTGTGACTTCATGGTAGATACGCTCGGCGAGCTGGTGCTTACTTTCGCGTGCGTCAAGGATGCGCCAGCGCTCGGGCTCTTGGCGCGCCAGCTTCAAAAACCCGTCGCGTACCCGCTCATGATACGCCAGACTGCGCGCGTCAAGCCGGTTCCAGTCGTCACCTTCGGAGTCGCTACCGGCGCTCCGTTTCCCATGTGCTGCCCGGCGCTTGCGCTCGAGCCCGGCATCGGGCGGCAGATCGAGATAAAACGTCAGGTCCGGGCGCAGCCCGGCGGTGGCGATCTCGACCAACGCGCGCAGCTGATCGAGATCGCGCCCCGAGCCGTAACCCTGGTACGCCAGCATCGAATCGGCGAAGCGATCACAGATCACCAGCCCGCCGGCGGCCAGCTGCGGCCGGATCCGCTCGGCAACCAGCTGCGCACGCGCCGCCGAAAACAACAGCGCCTCGGTTGTCGGGTCGATCGCACTGTTGTCCATATCCAGAACAATATGCCGGATCGCGTCGCCGATCGGCGTGCCGCCGGGCTCGCGGGTGAGCAGCACCGCGTACTGCGGCGGCAAGCCGGTCGTGCAGCCGGCGCGACTGGGTCGATTTACCGCTGCCTTCGGGCCCTTCGAATGTGATGAACAGGCTCATAGAAATGGTCGAAGGTCGAAGGTCGAAGGTCGAAGGTCACCGGAAGTACAACCAATACGTTGCAATCAACACTCGGAGGGTCGATGTAGGCCATGAAGCAGAAAGACTTTCGACCTTCGACCTTCGACCGCACAGCCAATGACCTTCGACTATGTTCGTTCAGCGCGAAATACGAACGAAGCGATGCGGCTCTTTACCGCGGCTTTCGGACTGCAGATTATACCGCTCGGCCATCTCATGCTGTAGGCGACGGATGAACGGCGCCTGCGGCCTGAGCTCGATCTGGTCGATCGCGCCGTTGATCAGCCTGCCGATTGCTTCTTCGGCTTCGATCATCGCGTCGGTCATCGGATCGGGCGGCTCGACGACATTAAACACATCGGCCAGCATGGTTTCCATCTGCGTCTGGGTATTCGAGCGCAGCACGTAGACCGGCACGCCGTCTTCCTCGGCGTGCTGCAGGCGAGACGGATTCTGGCGGTAATGATTCTTGAGCGTCATCACCACCGTCGCTTCGTCGATGTCGCGCACGATCGTGGCCGGCACGCGCAGGCGCTCGATCGCCTTTTCGAGCCGATTGCGGCTCACGCCGAACGGAAAAATACGCGCGACTCGATTTTGCTGCTGGGGCGCGGAGACGACGGCGAACTGATCTGCACGCTCAACCATGGGCTGTCCTGGGCGCGCAGCCGCGGTTTCGGGCCGTCGCGGAGCGCGCTCGCGCCCACCACCTTCACGCTCGCGGCCTTCACGGGGCGCGGGCGCCTGGCCGTTGCGGTTGCGCGACATCGAGGGTGCGCGCCGGACGCCGGTGCGAAACACCTGCTCCATGCTGGTCGGCTCGGCGGCCGTGGTTTGCTCGATATGGACCTGCCCGTCGGCGTCTTTAGAGCGGTGCTCGGGCAGCGGCTCCTCACCGCGCAGCAGCGTATCCACCGCGCCGGCGACCTCACGATACACCACCATATCGTCGATCGCGCGGATCTCGACCAGCACATCAAACGTCGGCGGCGATTTACGCTCGAGCACGGTTTTCTGGGTGCCACGACGGCGCGCCTCGTCGTCGCCGAGCGTCACGGCCTGGATACCGCCGATCAAGTCCGACAGCGTCGGGTTGATCATCAGATTCTCGAGTGTGTTTCCGTGGGCGGTGCCCACGAGCTGCACGCCGCGCTCGGCGATCGTGCGCGCGGCCTGCGCTTCGAGCTCGGTGCCGATCTCATCGATCACGATCACTTCGGGCATGTGGTTTTCCACGGCCTCGATCATCACGCCGTGCTGCTCGGCGGGCCGCGGCACCTGCATCCGCCGGGCCCGGCCGATGCCGGAGTGCGGAATATCGCCGTCGCCGGCGATCTCGTTCGAGGTATCCACGATCACCACGCGCTTGCGCAGCTCTTCGGCCAAAACGCGCGCCATCTCGCGCAGCAGAGTCGTTTTGCCGACGCCGGGGCGGCCGAGCAGCAGCAGGCTCTGGCCTTCCTCGACCAGATCGCGCAGGATATCGATCGTGCCGAACACCGCGCGGCCGACGCGGCAGGTCAGGCCGATCACGACGGCCGAACGGTTGCGGATCGCCGAGATACGGTGCAAGGTGCGCGGAATACCGGCGCGGTTATCTTCGCCGAATTGCCCGACGCGCGACACCACGTACTCCAGATCGTCGCGCGTGATCTCCAGGTCGGACAAGAATTCCTCGGCCTCGCGGAAGCGCGCCTCGGGCAAGCGGCCGAGGTCCATCACGATCTCGATCAGATCGTCGCGACGCGGGCTGTCGTCCAACGGGCGGCGGATATGTGGAGGTAAGGTATCGAGCAAAAGGTCGATGTTGCTGGTGACGACCTGTTCTAGCATACGGTTCGTATGGTTCCTCCCTAATTCGGGATCTGTGGCAGCGGGTTGACCGGCTCCAGGGCGGGCTCATTTCGCAGCAGCGGGACGCGCGCCGTCTGGCGCTGCTGGATCGCCAGCTGCTTGACAAACAGCGTTTGTTCGCCGCGTTGCCGAAACCCAAGCTCGGACAGCACCTCACCCAGCTCGCTCTGGTATCCGCGCAGCACAGCAAAAACCGTGCGCGGCTGGTGCAGCTGGCTGATCGTATAGCGAAGCACAGCAGGGGCGTGCTCACGCGACGCGGGATCCAGCATCGGCCGTAGCACATGTGCGCGTGGCCCGGTGAGGGCGTGAATCTGTACGTCGAGCCGGCCATCCTCGCCCAGCAGCCAACCGCGCTCGCGCCAGCCGATGTGCCGTCTGGTCAGCGGCAGCTGCCAGCTCTCGGCGCGGCGCAGCTCGGCCTGCAACACATGGCGCGGCGTGACGCGCGTGTACAGCTGATGGATCGGCCACGTGTCGCGCCGGTTCTGGCGTTGCAGCATGATCAGGGCGGTGCCGGCTTCGATCACCGGCTCGTGCAGCGCCCAGATCTGCTGCGTTGCATACGGCTGAAACCCGAGCTGGCGCAGGATCTCGGTAACGTCCTCGTGGCGCGATACCACCGCGGCAAAAACGCGCTCGATGCGCGCCTGGCCGGCGCGCTCGAGCAGGTTTTCGGCCAGTCGATACCAAACGTCGCCGTTGGGCAGGCGGTTGTTACGCACGATATAACCGGCGACATAGGTGATATCCAGCTCCGGCACGTGCGGGCGCTTCTGGGCCTGCAAAAAGCCCCGCATGCCGCCATCGTTGCATACCAGCGTTGTGAGATCGTCGCCCATTGGACCGAGCATCGAGCGCATGCTGACGACGAATGGGCGATAGCTGTTGACCAGCATCGCGTCGGTATAAAAAAAGATGCGCCGCTGCGGCCGCCGCCGCATGGACCACATATCCGCGGCTGTTGCCGGCCTGATCAAGCTACGCTCCTCGCCGGTAAACGCGCCGCCAACCGCCGGGCCCGTTCGTATCGTGGCAACCCTACAGCTCCAAAAAGAACTGATGGAACCGCGCATCGCCGGTGAGCTCGGGATGAAACGCAGTCGCCAGCAGCCGACCTTGCTTAGCTGCTACTATACGACCGTCGTCAAGAGTTGCCAAGCGCTCGACATTGTCCGCGACTCGCTCGATCAGTGGAGCACGAATAAACACCGCGTGAAACGGCTCAGGGCCGAGCTCGGGCACGTCGAGCGCGGCCTCGAAGCTGTCCAGCTGGCGTCCGAACGCGTTGCGCCGGGCCGTGATATCCATCAACGCCAGGGCGGGCTGGCCTTCCGGCCGGCCCTCCACGATATCGTTTGCCAGCAGGATCATTCCGGCGCAGGTGCCCCAGACCGGCATGCCGGCCGTCGCACGCTCGCGGATCGGGTCGATCAGCCCGTACAACACCAGCAGCCGTCCGATGGTGGTGCTTTCGCCGCCCGGGATGATCAACCGGTCGACTTCGTCCAGGTGTCGTGGCAGCCGCACCTGTGTAACATCACACCCGAGCTGTTTCAGCGTTCGCTCGTGTTCGATAAACGCGCCTTGAAGCGCCAAAACGCCAACGTTCATGTGTTTGGTCGAAGGTCTTACCAGCCTCGCACAGCCAGCAATTCCCCTTCGGGAATATCACTAATATTGATGCCGACCATCGCTTCGCCCAGACCTTTGCTGACCTCGGCGATGATGCCGGCGTCGCGGTAGTGCGTGGTGGCCTCGACGATCGCCCGCGCCCGGCGGGCCGGATCGCCCGACTTGAAGATTCCCGAGCCGACAAACACCCCTTCGACGCCCAGCTGCATCATCAGCGCGGCGTCGGCCGGCGTGGCGATGCCGCCGGCGGCGAAGTTGACAACCGGCAGCTTGCCGCTCTCGGCTACTTGCTTGACCAGCTCATAGGGCGCCTGCAGCTCTTTGGCGGCGACAAACAGCTCGTCGGGGTCGCTACTTTGCAGGCGGCGGATATCGGCGAACAGCTGCCGCGCGTGGCGCACCGCCTCGACGACGTTGCCGGTGCCGGCCTCGCCCTTGGTGCGGATCATCGCCGCGCCCTCGGCGATACGCCGCAGCGCCTCGCCCAGATTGCGACAGCCGCACACAAACGGCACCCTAAAGCTATGCTTGTTGATGTGATTCTGCTCGTCGGCGGGCGTCAGCACTTCGCTTTCGTCGATATAGTCGACGCCGATCGCTTCCAGTACCTGGGCTTCGACGAAATGCCCGATGCGGGCCTTTGCCATCACCGGAATCGTCACAGCTTCCATGATTTTCTGCACCATCTCAGGGTCGCTCATTCGCGCAACGCCGCCGTGCTGGCGGATGTCGGCCGGCACGCGCTCCAGTGCCATCACGGCTACAGCGCCGGCTTCCTCGGCGATGCGCGCCTGCTCGGGCGTCACAACGTCCATGATCACGCCGCCCTTGAGCATCTGCGCAAGGCCGACCCTGGTCGTCCATGTCGATGTTTCCATATCGTGGGTCCTCCGGGAGAACTTGCCTGGCTTTGAGGCTTTACAACGACCTGATTATACCATGCCGCGATAGTGACAGGAAAAACGCTATACAGCAGACATTATGTGTGTCGATTGCGCTGAATGTTGTTGGGGTTAGGTGTAAAGAATTGAATTGTGGAGCCCCTGGGCCCTCACCCCGACCCTCTCCCGTGCTGACGCACAGGCGCGGGGGAATCGAGGCTGCCCTCTCCCGTCGCTTGCGACGGGAGAGGGGCCGGGGGTGAAGGCCGCGACGGGAGAGGGGCCGGGGGTGAGGGCCGGGTAGGAGGTGAGGGCCGATCAAGTCCTTCGTCGGCAAACGCCGAGGGGTCTTCGCGCGGCTCAAGGTGGGTGAAGACCGAGCTTTCGGGTAGCGCCCGCAGCACCGCCAGCTCGATCTCTTCGCACAGATCATGGCCGCGCTGCACCGTCCAGCTACCCGGCACCAGCACATGCAGCGAAATAAAGCGGCGCGTCCCCGAAAGCCGCGTGCGCAGCGCATGGAACGCGATCCCGCTGGTACGGTAGCGCTCCAAAATCGCGTCGATCAGCTGGCGATCCTCGGCCGGCAATGCGCTGTCGAGCAAGCCATAGCCGCTCTCGCGCAGCAGGCGGAATGCGATCCAGACGATGTTGGCCGCGACGGCCAACGCGATCAGCGGGTCCAGGATCAGCCAGCCGGTCAGCTGCACCAGCACCAGACCAAGCAGCACGCCGCCGGTGGTCCAGACATCAGTCAGCAGGTGTTGCGCGTCGGCCTGCAGCGTCACCGAGCGCAGCCGGCGGCCGGCGCGCAGCAGAATCAGCGCGACGACGCCGTTGAGCCCTGCGGCGACGACCGAGATAGCCAGGCCGATGCCCAGCTTTTCCAGTGGCTGCGGGGCGAACAGTCTGCCCCACGCCGTGTAAGCGATACTTGCTGCCGCCAGCAGCACCAGTGCGCCTTCCAGCCCGCTGGCGAAATACTCGGCTTTCGAGTGCCCATACGCGTGCAGATCGTCCGGCGGCAGCGCGGCGAGCGTGAGCGCCCACAGCGCAATCAAAGCAGCGGCCAGATTGACCAACGATTCGGTAGCGTCGCCGAACAACCCGACCGAGCCGGTAAGCCGGTAGGCAGTATACTTGAGTGTCATAGTAGCCACGGCAGTGGCGATCGAAAGCCACGCGTAGGTGCGCGGCGACCGCTGTTTATCTGCGCTGATCATGCTTCTCCGGCCGCTCCTGATATAATGGGGCGGCCCCAAGGAGCAGGTATGCCCGACATCGTCGAATATGGCTGGTCGCCTAACGCGGGATTGTACCGCACAACGCGGGCAGTACTGGGTGGTCCGATCAGGCGTTTCTTTCATGCCGAATGGTACGGCGCCGAGCATGTGCCGGACAATGGCGCCGTGGTGCTGGCATGCAATCATTTGAGCAACCTGGATCCAATTCTGCTCGGGGCGGCGTGCCCGCGCGAGATCTCATTTCTTGCCAAGGTCGAGCTGTTTCGCGTACCTATCATCGGCAGCCTGATCCGTCGTTACGGAGCGATTCCACTTCGTCGGGGCGCGTCGGATCCCGAGGCGCTGCGGCTGGCCAGGCGGGTGCTCGAAAGCGGCTGTGTGCTGGCGTTGTTTCCCGAAGGTACGCGCAGCCGCGACGGTACGCTCAAGCCGTTTCGCTTCGGCGCGGCGCGGTTGGCGCTCAGGCACGGCGCAGCGCTCGTTCCGGCAGCGATCGTCGGCACCAACCATGCTATGCCGGCTGGAGCACGGTTTCCGCGTCGCGTGCCGGTGCGGGTCGCGTTTGCTCCGCCGCTCGCGATCGACGAATATCGCCACGGCCCGCATGGTGCGCCCGATGGCCCTTCCGGCCGGCCGGAGCCGGCTGCACTGGAAACAATAACCGCGATGCTGCGCGAGGTCGTCGCGGGGCTGAAGAGCAGGCTGGAAGGAGAATTGATGAACGATGTACGGGGAGACAGGGTGACGGAGTGACGGGGATAACCGTTTGTGTACTGTCCTGTGACTTGTGTTGGTAGGTTGCTGGTTTGTTGGTTTGCTGGTTTGCCTGGTTTGCTTCATGCAACATCACCACTCCGGTTCGCGTCAAACGCCTATGAAGGATAGACAACGTTAGGAGGGAGCAACGTTCATGGATACCAATCGCCGGCTGGCGCGCAGCAGCACCGACCGTGTCCTGGCAGGTGTGTGCGGCGGCATCGCGAATTATCTCAACGTCGACCCGACGTTCGTACGCCTGGCATTCGTGCTGCTGGTCCTGTTCGCAGGCTTCTCGCCGCTGCTGTACCTGATCTTGTGGGTGATCATGCCGTCGGAAGATTCCGCCGGGCAGCCCTACAGTAATCAGCTGCGCGACAACGCGGCCGATATGGGCCAGCGCTTCGGTGAGCTCGCCGGTCAGGTGAGCACCAAAGTCGGCCAGTTGCTGGACAATACGAAATCGAGCGTGCAGTCTTCCCAGACGCCGGTGCAATCAGGCTCCGCGCCTGAGCTGCCGCAGGCTTCGCCGCCCGACCTGCCGCAAACTTCGTCGACGCAGCAATACACGATGCCGAATATCTCGGACGACCGATCGTAAGCTCGTGACGCCGGGCTGAAGCCATGCGCCGATACGCCGGGCTGAAGCCATGCGCCCAAACACAAAGCCTCTGCCGAGGCTGGATACTTCCAGCCTCGGCAGAGGCTTTGTGTTTGGGCCCGGCGCTTTAGCGCCGGGAAACCGGTGTTTAACCCACAACGCCCTGGCGGGCTAGCCCGCCAGGGCGTTGTGGTTGTTCCGGGTTGGGTCCCGGAAATGGTAGCGGCGGGTGGATTCGAACCACCGACCTTCGGGTTATGAGCCCGACGAGCTGCCACTGCTCCACGCCGCGTCGCGCCCTCCTAAGAGGGCACAAACACCGTGTTGTTGTGGTGCACGGACCTTGTCTCCCAGGGCCGAAGCCCCAGTACCCGCGGCGCTGCCACGTTTCACGACCCGGTTCGGGATGGGACGGGGTGGGTCCGTAGCGCTGAGGCACACCAACAACATACGGCCGTCGATAATCAATCGTACCGGACCGTTCATAGTATAACGAGCTGCACACATTCATGTCGCCGGAGAACACCGGAGACCAGGCAAGCCCTCGGGCATCCGTGCCGGTCGGCTCACCCGTCGCCGGGCGTGCACCGCCGGTCGGTCAGCGGCTCATCTTGCCGCGCCCTTACCCATCTCAAAATGGCGAGGTGACTCGTCTTGTGGCGGGGTTCGCACTTAGATGCATTCAGCGCTTCGCCCTTCCGGCCGTAGCTACGGAGCCTGCGGGTCGCCCCACAACTCCTCCACCAGCGGGCCGTCCAGCCCGGTCCTCTCGTACTAGGGCCAGCCCCACGCAATCACCTAAACGCCCACACCGGATAGAGACCGAACTGTCTCACGACGTTCTGAACCCAGCTCGCGTGCCGCTTTCATGGGCGAACAGCCCAACCCTTGGGACCAACTCCAGCCCCAGGATGCGACGAGCCGACATCGAGGTGCCAAACCCTGCCGTCGATTAGAACTCTTGGGCAGGATCAGCCTGTTATCCCCGGGGTAGCTTTTATCCGGTACGCTACGGCGCTTCCACTCGCCACCGTAGGATCACTAGGCCCCGCTTTCGCGCCTGCGCGGCGTGTGTGCCTTGCAGTCAAGCTCCCTTGTGCCCTTGCACGCCCTGGGTGATTGCCATCCACCCTGAGGGAACCATTGGGCGCCTCCGGTACGCTTTAGGAGGCGACCGCCCCAGTCAAACTCCCCACCAGTCACGGTTCCACGTGCCGTTCACGCGGTGAGTGCACGCTGCCACACAGAGTGGTATTTCACCGTTGCCTCCCCCAAGCCCGCAAGCCTGACTTCATAGGCTCCCACCTATCCTACGCAGTCTGCCAGCATACACAGTGGCAAGCTAGAGTAAAGCTCCACGGGGTCTTTTTGTCCGGGTGTGGGTTGCCGGCATCTTCACCGGCACTTCAATTTCACCGAGCCCCTGGTCGAGACAGTGCCCATGTCGTTATGCCTTTCGTGCGGGTCGGAACTTACCCGACAAGGAATTTCGCTACCTTAGGACCGTTATAGTTACGGCCGCCGTTGACCGGGGCTTCGGTTCAGGGCGTGAACCTCTCCCCTTAACCTTCCGGCACTGGGCAGGCATCAGCCCCTATACGTCGGCTTGCGCCTTGGCAGGGACCTAAGGTTCTGGTAACCAGTCGCATGGGCCGCTGTGCTGCGGCTCCCCGGTGCTTCCCGGGCTAGCCGGTGCACACCTGGGAGCATCCCTTCTTCCGAAGGTACGGGATCATTTTGCCGAGTTCCTTAACCAGGGTTCGCTCGTCTGCCTTGGCGCGCTTACGCCAGCCCACCAGTGTCGGTGTGCGGTACGGGCAGGTCGCTCGCTCGCGTCACGTGATTTCGAGCCGGCACAGGGCTCCACCCCTTGCGCACAGGCTTGCGCCCAGCTTGTACTCGCCTCTCAGCGCCAAAGCGCCTACCAGCTTGAATGGCCCTCGTCTGGCCGCGGGTGCATCCCCTCCGGGGACGTGACGGTCAACGCTTGTGACCTGGTGCTGGAATATCAACCAGCTGTCCATCGCCTACGCCTTTCGGCCTCGGCTTAGGCCCGACTAACCCGCTGCGGAGTGACCGTGCAGCGGAAGCCTTGGGCATACGGCAGTGGGGGTTCTCGCCCCACCATACGTTACTCATCCCGACATTCGCACTCGACGACGGTCCGCACCGGCTTGCGCTGATGTTTCATCCTGTCGTCGACGCTCCCCTACCACCAGCGACCCGACCGAGGTCGGTCACTGATCCCACGCTTCGGGGGGTGGACTTAACCCCGCGACATTATCGGCGCAACGGTCCTCGACCAGTGAGCTATTACGCACTCTTTCAAGGATGGCTGCTTCTAAGCCAACCTCCTGGTTGTCTGGGCACCGTCACTTCCTTTGCGACTAAGTCCCCACTTGGGGCCCTTAGCGGTGGGTCTGGGTTGTTACCCTTTTGACGCCGGACATTTGCACCCGACGTCTCACTCGACGGCCTGAGCTTACGGTATTCGCAGGTTGCCAGAAGTTGGTAGGCGGTGAAGCCCCCGCGTCCTAACAGTGCTCTACCCCCGCAAGCGGTCACCGCCGGCTGCACCTCAATGCATTTCGGGGAGAACCAGCTATCTCCGTGTTCGATAGGCATTTCACCGCTACCCACACCTCATCCGAAAACTTTGCAACGTTCACCGGTTCGGCCCTTCACGCCCTGTTACGGGCGCTGCAGCCTGGGCATGGGTGGCTCACACGGTTTCGGGTCTGCTGCGCGCCACAGATACGGGCTCTTCACCCTCGCGTTCGCTCGGCCTGCGGCTATGACTGCCTTAAGCAGGCGACGCGCAGCAACTCGTCGGGTCATACTCCAAAAGGCACGCGATCACGCATGCGGAAGCGAACTCCCGCCTAGCGCTCTCACTGCATGGACGCGGTCGGTTTCAGGGTCTATTTCACTCCCCTCGCCGGGGTACTTTTCACCGTTCCCTCACGGTACTGTGCACTATCGGTCACGACCAGTAGGTTGGCTTGGACGGTGGTCCGCCCGGATTCCCACAGGATTTCACGTGTCCCGTGGTACTCGAGAAACATCGGCCGTCACCGACGAAGGCAGGTACCGGACTGTCACCTGCTATGGTGCGCCCTCCCAGACGCTTCCCTGTCCTCGTCGGCTGTGGTGGAGGCACGCCAGCGCCTCCGTGATGCTCTCACAACCCCGTCACCGCAACGCCTGGCGGCTTGGCACGGTAACGGTTTGGCCTGCAGCCCGTTTCGCTCGCCACTACTCCGGGCCGGGTACTACTTCCTGCGGCTAGTAAGATGTTTCAGTTCGCCGCGTGCCCTCTCCCTGATCGGAATGCCAGGGAGTGCTCCGGGGGTACCGGAGCGGGTTGCCCCATTCGGAAACGGCGGGATCGAAGCCTGAGAGCGGCTCCCCCACCCTATCGCTGCTGTTCAGCGTCCTTCATCGGCTGGTCGTGCCGAGGCATCCCCCGACCGCGCATCGTGTCTTGCCTGGTCTTCGGTCTTCCTCGGCGACACAAAAATGTGTCTATGCTTGCCGATCGTTGTTTATCTCACGACAAACGAACGATCAATAATCATGCTCGTTATACTATGAACTTGGTCAGGTACAGGCTCAGCGAGCTGACCCGCTGACGTGTGAAATGTGCGCGCGCGACACGCGTCGTTGTGGAAGCGTCCCTTCCCGGCGGCGGCTTCCAGCGCCGTGGTCCCGGGCGAGATTGCATCCAGGAATTGCTCCCTAGAAAGGAGGTGATCCAGCCGCACCTTCCGGTACGGCTACCTTGTTACGACTTCGTCCCAGTCGCCAGGCCCACCCTCGGCCGCTGGCTCCACCTTCCGGCGGTTGCCCCACGGACTTCAGGTGTTCCCGACTCCCATGACGTGACGGGCGGTGTGTACAAGGCCCGGGTACGTATTCACCGCGCTCTGCTGTCACGCGGTTACTAGCAACTCCGGCTTCATGGCGGCGAGTTGCAGCCGCCAATCCGCACTACGGGAGGTCCTGGCGATTAGCGCGGTGTTACCACCTGGCAACGCGCTCCCCCTCCCATTGTAGCGTGTGTGTCGCCCCAGGCGTAAGGGCCATGCTGACTTGACATCATCCCCGCCTTCCTCCGGTGTCCAACACCGGCAGTCCCCCGTGACACAAGATAACACGGGGCAGGGGTTGCGCTCGTTGCGGGACTTAACCCAACATCTCACGACACGAGCTGACGACAGCCATGCAGCACCTGTGCACCACCTTCGAAAGAGACGGCTTTCACCGTTGTGCAGGTGCATGTCAAACCTGGGTGAGGTGTTTCGTGTTGCTTCGAATTAAACCACACGCTCCGCTGCTTGTGCGGGCCCCCGTCAATTCCTTTGAGTTTTAGCCTTGCGGCCGTAGTTCCCAGGCGGTGGAGTCATCGCGTAAGCTTGGGCACTGCGGGGCGCAATCACCCCCCAACACCGGCTCCACATCGTTTACGGCGTGGACTACCGGGGTATCTAATCCCGTTCGCTCCCCACGCTCTCGCGCCTCAGCGTCAGGTCAGGGCCAGGTCGCCGCCTTCGCCGCTGGTGTTCCGCCCGATCTCTACGCATTTCACCGCTCCACCGGGCATTCCACGACCCTCTCCCTGCCTCCAGCACGGCTGTGTACTCGGGCGACCCACGGTTGAGCCGTGGGCTGTCACCGGGCACATACTGTGCCGCCTGCGCGCGCTGTACGCCCAGTCAATCCGGACAACGCTTGCCCCCTCTGTCTTACCGCGGCTGCTGGCACAGAGTTAGCCGGGGCTTATTGTGGGGGTACTGTCTGTATCATCCCCCCGAAAAGGAGTTTACAACCCGAAAGCCGTCATCCTCCACGCGGCGTTGCTCCCTCAGGCGTGAGCCCATTGGGGAAGATTCCTTGCTGCTGCCACCCGTAGGTGTCTGGGCCGTGTCTCAGTCCCAGTCTGGCTGGCCGTCCTCTCAGACCAGCGACCCGTCAATGGCCTGGTGGGCCGTTACCCCGCCAGCGACCTGATGGGCCGCGCGCCCCTCCCACCGCGCGCCGAAGCGCTTTCCTCACGACCATCACAGCCGCGAGCGTACGCGGTATTGTCGGCTGTTTCCAGCCGGTATTCCCCACGGTAGGGCAGGTACGCACGTGTTAGTCAGCCGTTCGCCACGCAGCATCCCGAAGGACCCGCGTGCGACTTGCATGCATTAGGCACGCCGCCAGCGTTGATCCTGAGCCAGGATCAAACTCGTCATCAATGGTAGAGCCTCTACCTGATGAATCGACGCTTGCATTCACGCACATTTCACACGTCAGTTGGTCAGGTGCACACCACGGAGCGAAAAAAAAGCGAGGATACGACGGACGCATCGCTCGGCGGAGTGTTCGCTTGTGGTGGTCTGCTTCGCTTCCGAAGCGAGACTTCCGCTGCCTTTCGGCGGCGGAACCGAATATTACCACTCCCGCTTTCGCGTGTCAAGGCAAGATTTCGATCCCGTTTGCCGC
Organism: uncultured bacterium; assembly: GCA_963827625.1. GTDB lineage: Bacteria > Chloroflexota > Chloroflexia > Chloroflexales > Kallotenuaceae > CAWHBS01. The sequence continues at coordinate 1,313,252 of CAWHBS010000001.1, forward strand.
GTGCCGGTGTCCCGGCGGCAACGAGGTGGGAGTATACCACGCGACGGAGGTTTGTCAAATCACTATGAAGTATCGTATTCTTGCTCATAGGGATGAGCCGGACATCTCCGGCCGAGCCACGTTGGGTGAGTGTAAGATGCAATGCGCTGAAGCCCGCCGTTTACTGGATGCCGGGGTATTGCCCGGCGGCAGCGGCACCCGCGATCCATATCTTGGCTTTCATCTCGCGGCATGCCCCGGCTGTCGTGCGTATCGCGACGCGCTCGATCGCCGCCTGCTCGCTTCGCTGCTGGCCGTCGAGCCCGGAAAGACGGAAGGTATTACCGCAAAGACGCAAAGACGCAAGAGAATAATTGGATCGACAAACAGCGATTCTCGACCATCCCGCTCATCATTCATCGCTCATCGCTCATCGTTCACCCCGTCACCCCGTCACCCCGTCACCTTGTCATCCCGTCACTTTATCGCCCTGCCAATCGCCGTGGTCTTGTTTTTAAGCGGTTGGTTCGGCCTGCCGGTGCTGCGAGCCGCACGCAATCTTCAGGCGATGTACAGTCCGGCACTTCCGGTGCAGCCGCTTGCAGCTGCTTCAGCGCCCGTCCCGGCCGGCCGGGCAGAGCAGGCGGCCCTACGTGCTGCCGCCGTGAAGCTGTTCGCCGCGACGCCGGAGCCTCCCGCGCCGGCGTTTGCCATGGCTCCGGCGCCTACCATCAGCGCAGGTGTGCAGCTGCTGCCCACTACTACTCCCACGCCCACCCTGCCGCCGACACCGGAGCCGACGCCCACGCCAGCGCTTCCACCCGTCGCGGCAAAAACGATCTTGCTGCTCGGGCTGGACGCACGGCCAGGCGAGGGCCTTAACGCCCGCAGCGATGCACTGATGCTGGCGCGGGTCGACCCCGAGCGCGGTGATGTTGCGCTGCTCTCGCTGCCGCGCGATTTATGGACCGCTATCCCCGGCTACGGCGAGAGCAAAATCAACGCCGCGTTCTTTTTCGGCGAGTACGGCCAGCCGGGCAGCGGCCTGCAGCTGGCCAAGCAGACAGTCTCGGCTTCGCTCGGTGTTCCGATCGACTATGCCGTGGCGATCGATTTTGCCGGCTTTCGCTCCCTGGTGGACACTCTCGGCGGCATATCGGTTGACGTACCGGTCGAGCTGTATGACGGCTCGTTTCCGACCGACGATTACGGCTACATGGTGGCGCATTTTTTGCCTGGGCCACAGCAGATGGACGGCGCAAGGGCACTGGTGTATGCCCGGACGCGGCATCCCGATTCGGATTTCGAGCGCATGAAGCGGCAGCAGCTGGTGCTGCTGGGCATGCTTGGGCGGATCCGTGAGCGTGGAGCATTAGCAAATCTGCATGAGGCCGACACGCTCACCGCTGCGCTGCAGCCGTTTGTGCATACCGATGTGCCGCCTGCCGAGGCGCTGGCGCTGCTGTGGCACCTGCGTGATTTCGATGCCGCTCACGTGCGCCGTATGAGCGTCGACGGCAACATGGTATACGCGTCTTCGGCCGGCGGCTCGTTCGCGCTGATCGCGCCGGATGGTGTGCTGGGCGAGATGGGGCGGAAGCTGTTGGAGCCGGCGGTGCCGTGACAAGGTGACAAGGTCACAACGTGAGGCGCCGATGTATGTTCTCGGATCTCCTTTACTTGGTTCTTAGTTCTTGGTTCTTCGAAAATATGCCAGATTACAACCGCGCGCTGGTGATCATCAATCCGGTCTCGGGGCGCCACGATCCCGAAAAGACTGAAGCCTTGATCGAGCAGCGCCTCGGCGAGGGTGACCTTGCCTACGAGGTGCGCCATACGGAAAAGGCCGGCGATGCGCTGAGCTGGGCACAGGGCGCGGCCGACGACGGCTTCGACGTGGTGGTCGTGTCCGGCGGCGATGGAACGATCATGGAAGCGATGAGCGGCCTGATCAAAGCCGGCTCGCGCGTACCGCTGGCCCAGATCCCGCTCGGCACGGCCAATTTGCTGGCGCGTGCCCTGTTGATCCCGACCGAGCAGGACCAGGCGCTCGAGCTGCTGTTCGAGGGCAAAGCCGAGCGCATCGACGTCGGCTACCTTCCCGACGAGGACCGCTATTTTGCGCTGGTCGCCGGCTGCGGCTACGACGCGCGCCTGATCGCCGATGCATCGCGCGAGCTGAAAAATGCGCTCGGCTTCGCTGCCTATATCGTCACCGGAGTGCGTAACCTGTTCAACCTGCGCCGCTCGCGCATACAGCTCGAGATCGACGGCAAATCCAGGCGCATTCGTGCCCATACGATCATGGTGATCAACGTCGGCCAGATCGGCGACGGCGCGCTCGCGCTCGGGCCGAACATCCATCCACACGACGGTAAGCTCGACTTGATGGTGGTATCGGCCGCTTCGCTGCCGGGCGCGCTACGGATCCTTGGCCAGATCCTGACCCGCAGCTTCAATGGAAACAGCGACCTCACATACTTCAGCGCGTCCACCGTGCGCATTACGGCGCGTCCGCCGCTGCCAACGCAGATCGACGGGGAGGAGCTCGGCACCACGCCGCTATACGCCGAGGCCGTGCCTGAAGGAGCGCTGTTGATTGTTCCTCAGGATTACACCTCTTCGTACAACGGCGTCGACAGATAGCGCTCGCCGTTGGATGGAGCGATGAATACGATCAGCTTGCCGGCACTTTCAGGGCGCCGGCCGACCTCGAGCGCCGCCCAGGCTGCCGCGCCGCCTGAAATACCGAGCAACAAGCCTTCTTCTTTGCCGAAGCGACGCGCCGTGACGAACGCATCCTCGTTGCCGACTTTGACGACTTCGTCGAACAATTCAATGTTCAGCACCGCCGGCACAAAGCCCGCGCCGATACCCTGCAGCTTGTGCGGCCCCGGCTTGCCGCCCGACAACACCGGCGACGCTTCAGGCTCAACCGCAACCGCCCTGAACTCGGGTTTGCGCTGTTTGATGATCTCGGATACGCCCGTGATCGTGCCGCCGGTGCCGACGCCGGATACCAGAATGTCGATCCGGCCGTCGGTGTCGCTCCAAAGCTCCTCGGCCGTGGTGCGGCGGTGAACCTCGGGATTGGCCGGATTTTCAAACTGCTGCGGTATGAACCCGTTGTCGAGCTCCTCGGCGATCGCGCGAGCTTGCTTGATCGCGCCGTTCATGCCTTCGGTGCCCGGGGTTAATATCAGCTCGGCGCCGTATGCTTTGAGCAGCTTGCGGCGCTCCAGGCTCATCGTTTCCGGCATCGTCAAGATCAGACGATATCCTTTGGCCGCCGCGACCAGCGCCAGCGCGATTCCGGTATTGCCGCTGGTCGGCTCTACCAGCGTAGTAACGCCCGGCTTGATTATGCCGTCGCGCTCGGCGGCCTCGATCATCGCCATGCCGATGCGGTCCTTGACCGAGCCGCCCGGGTTGAAGAACTCCAGCTTGGCGACGATCGTCGCGCCGGTGTTGTTGAGCTTGCCTATTTTGACGAGTGGCGTTCGGCCGATGGTGTCGACGATCAAGTCATAGATGTTCGCCATGTTCCACCAATTGTTTAGTTTGTTGCGCTACATATAACATAACGTAGGTGCTTGCTCAACCGCCGGCCGCCATGCGGTCGACCGCGTCCACAACCGCCTGGTGCAGCATCCGCCGGAACTGCCCGATCGAGCGGTTTGTTCGTCCAAAATATACATCGTTGGTCAGCAACGCGACCACCAATCGACGCTCCGGGTCGGCCCACAACGAGGTGCCGGTAAAGCCGGTATGGCCCCACGCACGCCGGCTGAAGGCGTTGCCGCTCGAACTCGGGGTCGGGCGACCATAGTGCGACGCCCAGGCCGCGCCGCTGCGACCCAGCTTCGATCTGCAGCGACGTCATCTCGGCGACGGTGGCAGGGGCAAGCAAGGTCCCGTCCGACAGCGCCTGCCCGAACGCGGCAACGTCGTCGGCGGTGGCGAACAGACCGGCATGGCCGGCGATGCCGCCGAGCGCGTAGGCGTTTTCGTCGTGCACGGCTCCGACCATGCGCCGGCCGCGCCAGGTGCAGTGCTCGGTCGCCGCGAAACGATCGGCCGGCGAGCGTTCGTCGAGCGGAAGATAGCCGGTGGCGTCGAGCTGCAGTTTGCTCGTCACCAGATCGCGCACCGCGTGATCCAGCCGCCTGCCGCTAAGGCGCTCGACCGCCAGCCCGAGCAGGATGAAGCCGATATCGCTATACACCGTGTGCTCGCCGATCGGGTAGGCAAAGCTCGTGTACAACGCCATGCGCAGAGCCGCCGCGCGGTCTGCCTGGCGATACAGTGGGCGCCAGGCCGGCAGCCCGGAGCTGTGGGCCAGCAGGTGGCGAAAGGTGACGGCTGCAGCGTCGACCGAGGTCTCCGCACCCTGGTAGCTCGTCACCAGCTTGCCGGCGACAAGCGGATCTTCATACGGCGCGATCGGGCGACGGCCGCGCAATTCAGGCAGCACCTCGACCACCGGCTGATCGATCGTAGCGCGTCCCTGCTCCACCAGCGTCAGAAACGCCGCCGCAACGAACGGCTTGGTCAGCGAGGCCAGGTCGAAGCGTGTGCGGAGGTCGATCAGGGGTGAGCGCTCGCCGTGCAGCGACCCGGCCGCGCGGCGTAACACCGTGCGGCCGTCGAGCCGCACCACCAGTTGCGCCGCCGGAAAAGTGCTGTCGACGCCGCGTGCGAGAAGCTCGCCGGCGGGTTGGAGCAGTTGCGCGATGCTGAACGGCGAGCTCACGCGGTTTGGACCGGAAACGAAGCCGGCGGCGCCGGCTGTTCCTCGGCGCGGCTGCCATAGCGGTGCGCGTATACGACGGTAAACTCGCCGCCCATGAACAGGATCTGCGCCGAAAGGTAAACCCAGGCGATCAGCGCCAGCATGGCCCCGACCGGCCCATAATCTTTGAAGCTGCTGAGCGCAATATAATAGGCGATCGCGGACTGCAGTATGCTCCACAGAATCGCCGTCAGCACTGCGCCGAGCCAGACGTCGCGCCAGGCGATATGCGTCTGGGGCAGCCATTTTAACAGAATCGCGAATACGCAGGCCAGAACAGCGATCGTTACCAGCGTATGAACCACAAGCCACAGCGTATCGCCGCCGGGCAGTGAGCCGCGCACGAGCTCTCCGATCGTGGCCAGGACGGCGCTGATGATCATCGATACCAGCAGCAAAAACACCCCGGCCAGCACCAGGGCAAACGATGTAAACGTCGTTTTCGCCCAATAGCGCGCGCCGCCGCGCGCGGGCGCCGTGACGCCCCAGATGATATTGAAGGCGCTGACCAGCTCGCCGAACACCCATGAGGCGCCCAGAATCAGCAACGCCGTACCGAAGATACCGGTGCGACCCCGAGCGGACATCGCCGCCTCGAGCGCCGCGGTAAAATCGTCGCGGAAACCGCCGGTCACACTTTCGAGAGCGTCCAGGATCGCCTGTTGCACTGTCTCGGAGTTAACGATCAGCAAGCGTACCAGCGTCAGCGTCACCAGGATCAGTGGGAACATGGAAAACACGGTGTAGTAGGACAGCGAAGCGGCCAGCCGGATACAATTATCGTTGTTCCATTTGCGCGCGGTCGCCGGCAGCAGCTCCCACACTCGGCGTGGAGATGCAGCGATCGCGGCGAATTGAGCAGCTCTGCCTTGCGGCGTCATCGGTGGCCTCGCTAGATGGCGATCTGGGCTGTGCTCGACGACAACAGATAGCACGATTTTTGCCAGCGACCAGGCCGCACTGTACAATTAGCAATATCGAAATCTTGCTAATTGCTAATTGCTAACATGCGCATTCCTGCTTCAGCTTTCAAGACACGCTCGTGGGTGCTGGCGCGCTGGCGCGTCTGGCGCCGTCGCGCGCGGCCCAGCATGCCGCCGAACGCCGATGCCATTTCACCGTTTCTGATCGTCGGCGGCTTTATCGACGCCGGAGACTGGCGCCAGCTGGCCGAGCAGGGCGTGACTGTCGTGGTGAGCTTGCAGGCGGAGCGTCACGACGAAGATGCTTTCGGCGAGCTGCAGCCGCAGGGCTATTTGCGCTTGCCGACGATCGACCATTCGGTTCCGAGCATGGCCCAGCTGCGTATGGGCGCGGCCTTTGTCGCGGAAGCGGTGCGCGCCGGCAACAAAGTGCTGATCCACTGCCACGCCGGCGTCGGGCGCTCGGCCCTGCTGTGCGCGTGTTATCTGATCTTCGACGGTATGCCGATTGAAGAAGCCTGGGAAGCCGTCAAATCCAAACGCACGCGTGCCTTTTTGAACGAGCGGCAGCATAAGGCGTTGGAGCAGTTTGCGGCGGTAATCGAAGGCGAGAGGCACGAGGCAATGGGCGAGAGGCAAGAGAACATGCCTCAGTAGCCCTCGCCTCTCGCCTATACCAACGTACAGGCCGTTCGTGGCACTCGGATTGCGGCAAAGTGCTATCATCAGTTTGCTGATGCGACGAAGCAGGAGGATAAGATGGCATTTGAAGTTCCGCCACTACCGTACGCCTATGATGCTTTGCAGCCGACGATCGACCAGGAAACGATGACGCTGCACCACGATAAGCATCACGCTGCCTACGTCAATAATCTCAACGCCGCGCTGGAGAAGTATCCTGATCTTCAAAGCAAGAGCGCCGAGGACCTGATCAAGGATCTGAGCAGCGTTCCGGAGGATGTTCGGACGGCTGTGCGCAACAACGGCGGTGGGCACGTCAATCACACGATGTTCTGGGAGATCATGGGCCCCAACGGCGGCGGCGAGCCGTCGGGGGCGCTGGCCGATGCGATCAATCAGGCTTTCGGCAGCTTCGCGGATTTCCGCAAGCAGTTCAACGACGCCGGCGTCAAGCGCTTCGGCAGCGGCTGGGTCTGGCTGGTCAGCGACGGCAGCGGGCTAAAGATCGTATCGACGGCCAATCAGGACAATCCGCTCAGCGATGGGCAGTATCCGATCCTGGGCAACGATGTGTGGGAGCACGCTTACTACGTCACCTACCGCAATCGCCGGCCCGAGTATCTCGAAGCCTGGTGGAATGTGGTCAACTGGGATGCAGTCAACCAGCGCTACCAGAACCGCTGATTTGATCCGCGAATGAACGCGAATAGGTAAGCAAACGGGCTGTGCACTATTGCACAGCCCGTTTGCTTACCTATTCGCGTTCATTCGCGGACTACTTCTTCAGCCGGTCGACGAACTGCTTGCGAAACTTTTTCACCTTCGGCGCGACGATCGCCATGCAGTAGGGCTGAAACTGATTGTTGGCGAAGTACTCCTGATGATAATCCTCGGCCGTGTAAAACTCCCTGGCCGGGGTTACCTCGGTGACGATCGGCCGATCCCACAGCTGCTGCTCGCTCAATTCGGCGATCACTTCCCGCGCAATGCGCTGCTGCTCGGGCGAGTGAAAGAAAATGGCCGAACGATACTGCGTGCCGACGTCGTTGCCCTGCCGGTTCAGCTGCGTTGGATCGTGCACTGTGAAAAAGATGCGCAAAATATCGGCGTACGAGACCACCGACGGATCGAAGGTGACCTGTACCACCTCGGCGTGGCCGGTGGTGCCGCTGCACACCTCGCGATATGTGGGATTGGGGTTTCGCCCGCCCGTGTAGCCCGAAACAACATCCGAAACGCCCTTCAGATCGTCGAATACCGCCTCAACGCACCAGAAACAGCCGGCGCCAAGCGTGGCTACCTCGCTCTGACCGCCGTTCGCTCCGTTCGACATTATGAGCTCCTTGGGCGCCGATCGCGCCGCGCTATGGGGAAGGAATGGGGCGCGAGGCGCATACGAGCCGCCTCGCTGGAATGAGCCGTACAACAGTATATTACGAATGTGAAGCGTTTTGAGATGTAACTGGATTATCAGCTCGACGCGGCGATCGAGGCAGCGATTATGCGGCGCGCGATCCGTAAGCAAACCACCGTGCCGTGGAATGAGCCGCCAAGACGGAACAATGGCCTCGAATGAAAAAACGAATGGGGCCACGAATAGCTATTCGTGGCCCCATTTGTTTATTCGTGGTCTATTCGAGGCTGCCACCACGGCTGCTCGGGGTCGAACTCCATGTTGGCTGCTGTGCCGTAGCGCACGCGCAGCTCGTCGAGCACAGTCTGGAGCTCGGGCGGCAGCGGCAACTCACACGCGACCCACTCGTCGTCGACATTGCAGAAGCCAAGCTTGTGCGCATGCAAGAACTGTCGTGTGAGTCCCAGCGACATGCCGGGACGCTTGGGACCGTATATGGGGTCGCCCACGATCGGATGGTGCTTGTGCTGAAAATGCACGCAAATCTGGTGCGTGCGACCGGTCTCCAGCTGTGCTTCAACCAGGCTGTACGGCCCCAGCGACTCGAGCGTGCGGTAATGGGTACGCGACGCCCGCCCCCCGCGACAACACCCATGCGCAGGCGATCGGACGGATGGCGGTCGATCGGAGCGTCGATCGTGCCGTTGGGCTCGCGAAAGTTGCCCTCGATCAGCCCCAGATACACTTTGCGCATCTGCCGCGCCTGCTGCTGTGCCTGCAGCGCCGCCTTGGCGCGGTCGTTCTTGGCTACTACCAGCAACCCCGAGGTGTCGCGGTCGATGCGATGCACAATTCCAGGGCGCAGGTCGTCGCCGATACGCATGTCGGGATAATGATACAGCAGCGCGTTGACCAGCGTACCGTTGGTATGCCCGGGCGCCGGGTGCACAACCATACCGGCCGGCTTGTCCACCACGAGCAGGTCGGCATCCTCGTAGCGGATCACCAGTGGCAGGTCTTCGGGCACAATATCGGCCGGCCTGGGCAGCGGTAACGTGACCGCGACGGCATCGCCTGCCTCCGCCCTGTAGCTGGCCTTGACGATCGCATCGTTGACGCGAATATGCCCGTCGCCGATCAGTTGCTGGATGTACGAGCGCGACAGCTCGGGCAGCACGGCGGCAAGATAGCGGTCGATACGCCGTCCGGCGCCTGTGCTGTCCACCAGCAAACGGGTTGTGGACGGCTCAGCGGCCATCGTCGGCCTCGACCGAAGGGGGCGAGTAGACCGCAGCGCCCTGGTCCGCCTCGCGTTCCAGCCGGTCAGGCAGAGCCGTAGGCTCTCCCGGCCGGATAGGCAGCGAGGTACTCGCTTTGTCACGGTCGGCCCACATCAACAGCAGCGCCATCAGGACGACACCGACCGAGATACACGCGTCGGCCAGGTTGAACACGGCGAAGCGACCGTCAAAGGTATTGACCATATCGACCACGAAACCGAGAACGGATTCGATCGATCACGTTGCCCAGGGCTCCGCCGACGATCAATCCGAGGCACACGCCCAGCCAGAGGTCGTCGGGCGGCGCATTGCGCAGATAAAACCAGATCGCCCCGGCGACGATGATCAGCGAGGTAAAGATAAACAGCTGCGGCACGCCCTGAAACATGCCGAAGGCGACGCCGGTGTTCTGAATATATGTCAGCTCGAGCCAGCCGGGAACAATTTCGATCGCGCCGCTATAGGGTTCCGGCCAGGTGCGCAGCACCCAGGCTTTGCTGAGCTGATCGACAACAACGACGACGGCGGCGATGATCGCAGGGATCACGAGCCGCCGTCCTGTCAATACCCGATGAGTCATAAGATTACTACGCGCCGTGAACGCTAGTACCGCGTGTCGGGCACGCTGTACGCCTGGCTGTCCCGCTCGCGCTGATGGACGATACACAGCGTGGCGGACGGCCGGGCCTCCAATCGTTCCTTGTCGATCGGCTGATCACATACTTCACACAGGCCGTAGGTGCCGGCTTCGAATCTGGAAAGCGCATGCTCGACCTGCGCCAGCTCGCGCTGCATCTCGGCCCCGACCGCCATGCTGCGCTCCCGGTCGAATATCTCGGTGGCGTCGTCGGCCGGGTGGTTGGTGGCCCCGAAACCATCGGTATCGTCGGTGAGCCTGGTTTCTTCGCTACGGCTCTCGATCTCGCTGCGCAGCGAATCGCGCATCTCTTCGAGGCGAGCCTGGAACCGGGCGAGGTCGCCCTGGTGCTGTGTCATCGTCGCTGCTCCTTGGGGAAGTGTACCATACAGGCGAGAGGCGAAAGAAGAACGAATCTGTCCTCATGCCTAAAGCCTCGTGCCCATAGCCTCATCGCCTTCAGTAGCGCGCCGGTGGTGTGCGCGGCATCATCGTAATCTCCAGCAGCTTGCCGATACCCCAGCCGAGCAGCAGGTACACCGCGATCGCGATCAGGTCGGCGAATTCGTAACGTGATTGCTGCTCGCCGAATAGCGGCAAGAACGGCGCGACCAGCGGCTGCGTGATGGTCAGAATGAACCCGCCGAAGCCGGTCTCCATGTTGGCGCCCAGGATCAGCAATACGAAGCGCAGGGCTATCAACGATACGATCAGGCCGACCACAAACCACACGATTTGCTTGGCGCGAAGCAGCTTGCCGACCTGGATCTCGGCAGGGGTCGGATCGATATGCACGCGCTGCTCGACGACCCGCGCGTCGGCGCCCTGGGGCGTTTGAACGATCTCTTCTTGAACGATGCGCCGTTCATTGGGATCTTGTTGCATTACTAAAATACCTCCGCTCGACCATGGTTTGATGTGCTACAGCAGGAGATATGCCCCAGAGCAGGGTTGAGTGCTGTGTAGTGAATGACGGCGCCTGCACACATACGAGGGCAAATCGCCGTATGCTACAATAGCGCCCCTGCTGCTGCGCAATTAGAGAGGAAACCGATGCGCAAGAAAGTGACCATCATCGGCGCAGGCTTTGTCGGATCGACCTGCGCACACTGGATCGCCTCCAAGGAGCTGGCCGACGTCGTTCTGGTGGACATTGTCGAAGGCATTCCGCAGGGCAAGGGGCTGGATCTGCTGCAGGCCGGGCCGATCGAGGGCTTCGACGTGAACATCGTCGGCGCCAACGGCTATGCTGAGACGCGTGATTCGGATGTGGTGGTGCTGACGTCCGGCGCCCCGCGCAAGCCGGGCATGAGTTCGCGAAGACCTGCTGGCGATCAACGCCAAGATCACATCCGAGAACATCAAGCAGGTGGTGGAAACCTCGCCCGACGCCAAGATCATCGTGGTCAACAATCCGATGGACACGATGGCCTACCTGGCGTTCAAGACAGCCGGCTTTCCGCGCGAGCGGGTGATGGGCCAGGGTGGGGTGCTGGACGCGGCGCGCTACCGCACCTTTATTGCCCAGGAAGCCGGCGTTTCGGTTGAGGATGTTCAGGCCATGCTGATGGGCGGCCACGGCGACGAAATGGTGCCCCTGCCGCGCTATACCACCATCGCCGGCATTCCGGTCAGCGAGTTCATCGCGCCTGAGCGCTTGCAGCAGATCGTTGAGCGTACCAAAAAGGGTGGCGGCGAGATCGTGGGGCTGCTTAAAACCGGCAGCGCCTATTTTGCTCCGGCTTCGGCGACGACGCAGATGGTCGAGGCGATCCTCAAGGATAAAAAGCGTGTATTGCCGGCCGCGGCGTACATGGAAGGCGAATACGGCGTGGACGGCATCTTCTTCGGCGTGCCGGTTAAGCTGGGCGCCGGCGGCATCGAGCAGATCATCGAGCTGCCGCTTTCGGATGAGGAGCGCGCCGGGGTCGAGCGCTCGGCCGGGCTGGTCCGCGACAGCATCGCCGCGTTGCCTGCCGAATATCGCTAGCGACCCGGCGCACATTTGTGTTAGTGTGCGCAGGTTTTCGCACCGTAAAGCCACAGTTCGAGTCGCGACCGAGCATGTGGCTTTACATTCTTAACAATTGCGATCATTTCCTTTACAATTCCCGAATTCGTGCCTCCGAAACACCGTGCTATAATGCTGTTTCGGAACGACAGGAGGCGCGATGCCAGCACCTGCAAGCGACGCGGATACACTGGCACAAGATGCAGCCCATCTCGCCGCCGTTTCGCGTGGCGACACACGCGCCCTCGAAGCTTTATTCCTGAAATATCAGTCCAGCGTATTCCAGACTGCTCTCGGCGTGACGCGCGACCCACATATTGCCGAGGAAGTGATGCAGGATACGTTTTTTCGGCTGTACCGCTACGCCGATCGGCTGGATGGCTCGCTGCCCCTGGCGCCATGGCTGTACCGTGTCTCGATCAATCTATGCTACAACCGCCTCAAGAGCTTGCGGGCATGGACCAACTCGTTTCATGAGCTGGCAGAGCGCCTGTTTTCGCCGTCGAGCACGTCGCCGGAGCACTCGGCGGAGCGGAATGAGCTGCAGGAGCTGGTGCAGTCGGCCTTGCGTGAGCTGGACACAAAACATCGTGTTGTACTGGTGCTGTACTACCTGCACGATTACTCGGTCCAGGAGATCGCCGATATCACAGGTGTGCCCGACGGAACCGTGAAATCGCGCCTGTTTCACGCGCGCAAGCTGCTACGCCGGCGGCTCGAACAGCGCTTCGATACGCCCGAGCTGCTGGTGCCCGATCCGGCGTGAGTTCCGAGTTTCGCGTTCCGAGTTCTGCTTCCATACAGTTCACTGCGGACGTAAGCCTTGTCACCCTGTCGCCTATGCTATCCTTCTGCGCATGGCTACTCCGATCCCGGCGGCGCAGGAGCTGACTCCGCCGCGGCTCGCGACGATCATCGCCGGCAAGTTTATCCTGAACTCGGTTTTTCGTCTGGCCTATGTGTTGATCCCGTTCGTCGCCGTGAGCTATGGCGTCGCGACGGAGCAAGCGACCGCGATCGTTACGATCCAGCTGCTGTTCGGCCTGTGTAGCCCGCTCGGCGGCTGGCTGGCCGATGTGATCGGCTATCGCCGGACGATGTTGTTGGGAGCCGGCATCGTCTTGCTCGGCACGGCCGGCATCGCGCTGGCAGCGGGATTCGCGACGCTGCTGGTGGCGTACGGCGCCTGTGGCCTGGGAGTGGCGCTGTACCAGCCGGCGATGCAGGCCTACGTCGGCACGACGACACGCTATGAGCAGCGCGGGCGGGCTGTTGGCCTGGTGGAGCTGTCGTGGGCGCTGGCGGGTATCGTGGCGGTGCCGCTGCTGGTGCGGATCGTCGAAGCCCAGAACTCGCTGCGCGGCGCCTTCACGATCCTGGCCGCTTGTTTGCTGGCGACGCTGCTTCTGAGTGCGCTCGTGCTGCGCGAAGTGCCGCGCGAGCAACGTGTCGCGGGCCCAAACGGCGTTGTCCGCTTTCCAACCGTGGCCGTGCTCGGCTTGATGGCGTTTTCGTTTCTTGCGCTCGGTGGAATTGAGCTTTTCTTTGTCGTCCAGCCGGTATGGACGACCGAGCGCTTCGCGGCGACGCTGACCGACCTCGGCACCGCCTCGCTGGTGTTCGGGCTGGGCGAGCTGCTTGGCTCGATCGGCTCCACGGTGCTTACCGATCGGTTTGGCAAGCGACGCGCGGTTGGCGTGGGGTTTGGCCTGGCCGCCGTCATGCTGCTGCTGGTTCCGCTGATCGGCCGGACCTGGCCACTATATCTGGCCGGTTATTTCGGCCTGGCCATGTGTGGCGAATTCGCGATTGTCGCCCTGCTGACCTTTGCTACCACGGTCAGCACGGTTGGCCGTGGACGGGTGATGGCGCTGACCGTGACATCGTTTCAGCTTGGGCGGGCGACTGCATCGCAGCTAGGCGTCGCGATTTTTGCCCTGACGTCGATCGCTATCAACAGCGTCGCCGGCGCCGTCGCGATCGTGTGCGGTTTGGCGGTGCTGCTCTTTGTCGTACAGGACAGTGAAGGGAACGTCGAGCCGCGATTCGAGTCCGCTTCGTGAATCGGCGTCTCGATCCGTCGATTATGCTGTATTCGGCGATACATATTCCTTTCCACATCGGCAGCGTTGCTGTCACCCGGCTGTAATCTGCGCGACTTCGTAATCTCAGCGTGTTCGTGCTATGGTAATGCCATGCAGAAACAACCTGCTGCGGTACGGCTGCGTCTTCCGCGCCTCACAGCGAGCGAATCGTTGCTCGCCCTTTCCGCGGTCGTGTTAGGTGTTTCCGCGTTTATAGCGCTTCCATCGGCGCCGATCACCGGCGTTATGATGTTACTGGCGGCAGCTGCGATTACAGCATTAGTGTACGAGCGATACAGCGTTCGCCGAGCGCTGGAGGCGGTGGCGGAGCAGCTGGATGCGGCTGGCCCCGTCGGCAAGCTGGAAGTCGAGGTCGCCGGCGCTACCTTTGCGCTGGGCCACGCGCTCAATCGCACGATCCAACGCGCACGTACCGAGGCATCCGAACTTCAGGTTCATGCGGTTTCGCAGATTGAAGGCGAAGCGGCTCCTGGAGAGAACCGGAGGCTTGCCGCGCTCTATGCCGGTCTGCGGCAGGGCGCCTGCAGGGCATTCGGCGCGGAACATATCCGCTACATCAGCGAGGTGGCGGCGGCGGCGCTCGATGCGGGCCGTCACGCGGATGTTGTAATCAAGGCTCAGGGCGACGGCACCTTGCTGCTGCTCTTCGGTGCGCTACACGAGCAGCCTCGCGCGCTAAGCCTGGCTCAGGCGTTGGAGAGCGCTGCCGAGCTGGGCGGGCGATTTTCCGAGCTGCGCTTCGGCCTCGCGTGCGGTGAAGCCAACATCAGCGTTTTGCCCTCGCTCGGCAGCACGGTGATCGGCGCGCCGCTGGACGATGCCGTGCGCCTCGGCCGCATGGCTGTCGCGTGGCATGAATACCGCTTGCTGGCTGCCGAGCCCGTCGCGCTGATGGCGCGCGCATTCGCCAGCCGCCGCACGCCGCTCGAGCTTTCCCTCGTCGCCGCGCCGGCGCTGCCGGTGTACGCGGTGGATCTGGATCCCGCGCCGGTTGCGCTCTCGGCGTAGACGATTACCCAAACGCGATAAGCGCCTCTTCCTCGGAAGGCGGAGCGAGGATGTTGGTGGCCGCAAATTCCTCGGCGCGTGGAAAATCGGTTGCGCGAACAGCGGCGGCGGCCTGGTCGAGATCATATGCCGTGTGCTGGAACACGACATGCGGGCCGAGCAGCAGCCAGTACGCACCTGGCCTGCCGTACGGCGAGCCGACGCTGCCGGCGTTAAGCAGCCGTTTGCCGGCAGTGTGACGGTCGAACTGCATGTGGGTATGGCCGGCCACGACGGTGCCCTCGTCGACGCCGTCGAGCAGCGGTGCGAGCTCGGCGTCCGGTGTTTGGCGCGTAAAAATATCGGTGTCGTTGCGCGGCGAGGCGTGGCAAAACAGTACCGCGCCGATGCCTTCTATGTCGACCGAGTGTGATAGTTGCCAGGACGCCAGGATGTCGCGGTGCCGGCGGTCGAGGCGGCCCGCGACCCAGCGCACCAGATCCTGCGCTGCTGGCGGGACACCCACAGGCTCGGCGCCGTCGAAGGCTTCGACTACCGCGCGATCTGCGTTGCCGCGAATAAATGCAATCGGCTGTTGGAGCTCAAGCAGGCGCTCCAGCGTTTCACGCGGCATCGGTCCCGCCACGACGTCGCCGCCGATCACGATCAGGTTGACGGCGCAGGTTTCGACCTCGGCCAGGACGGCCTCCAGCGCCGGCAGGTTGCCGTGGATGTCATACAGTGCGGCAATGCGCATAGGGAATACTCCTCGTCGCTGAGAACCAAGAACCAAGCAAACCAGCAAACCAACAAACGCAAACCGAGAACACAGAACAAGCCTCATCTGCATCACCCCGTCACCCTGTCACCCCGTCACCCCGTCACCCCGTCACCTCTTGCCTCTTGCCTATAATGATGCGTATGGGTACCTTGTACATCGTTTCCACACCGATCGGCAACCTTGAGGATATTACGCTGCGTGCGCTGCGTGTGCTACGTGAGGTCGGGCTGATCGCCGCCGAAGATACGCGACATACACGGCGCCTGCTCGATCGCTATGCGATCAAGACCCCAATGATCTCGTATCACGAGCACAACGAGCAAGCTCGCCGCGAGCGCCTGCTGGCCGAGCTCGCAGCAGGCGACGTCGCGCTGGTGTCGGACGCCGGCACGCCCGCGGTCAGCGATCCGGGCCACGATCTGGTGATAGCGGCGATCGCGGCGGGCTATGTAGTGTCGCCGGTGCCGGGCGCGTCGGCGTCGCTGGCTGCATTGGTGGCGTCCGGCTTGCCGACCGCGCAATGGGCCTATCTCGGATTTTTGCCAAGCCGCGCCGCGGAGCGGCGTACCTTCCTTAAGCGCTATGCCGAGCTTCCAATGACGCTACTGATGTTCGAGGCGCCGCACCGCGTGCGCGCTGCCCTGGCCGATCTCCAGGCGGTGCTGGGCGAGCGACGCGTGGTTGCCGCGCGCGAGCTAACCAAGCTGTATGAGGAGTTTGTTCGCGGCAGCGCCGGCGAGCTGGCCGCGCATTTCGAGGCGCATGCCCCGCGCGGCGAATTCGTGCTGCTGGTCGAGGGCTACACCGGTGAGCCGCGTAAGCCGAATGAGGATACGCGACCCTGGCAGGACATCGCGCGCGAGCGGCTCGAGGCGCTGGCTGAAGCAGGCGCTTCGGGCACCGCCGCGGCAAAACAGGTCGCGAAGGAGCTCGGCGTCGCGCGGGCCGATGTATATACCCTGTGGGTAGCGCTGCGCAGCTAGAGCCAGAGCAATTCGGCGGAGGCGTGACCGCTCGCGAGATGGAGCAGCGCGCACGAGGGCCGGCGACCGAAGCGCGGCGCCCCGGCAGAACCGGGATTGAGGAACAAAACTCCTTCCAGCTCGTTGATCAGCGCGACATGGCTGTGGCCGTAGATATAGACGCGCGGCCGCGGAGACGGCAGATGCAGCACCAGACGCTCGGGGTCGTCGCCGATGTGCGTCATGTGGATCACAACGCCTTCCAGCTCCAGTTGCACGGTTCGCGACAGCCGGCGCTCGAGCGGGCCGCCCCAGTCGACATTGCCGCTGACGGCGGTGAGTGGCGCGATCGAGGCAAGCTGCGTGAGCACCTGCTCGTTGCCGACGTCGCCGGCATGCAAAATCCGCTCGACGCCGTCGAAATGCTCGCGCAGCCGGGGGTCGAAACGGCCGTGGGTATCGGCTACGACACCGACACGCGTCATACCGCCAGCGGCCGGCCAGTCAGGGCCGCAGGCTCTTCAGTCTGAGGGACAGCCGCCTGGCTTTCGCCGAGCGATGTAACAAGCCCGTCGATACTTTTCACGTTTTTCTCGCAGTGATAGGCCTCGAGCTCGGTTTCGCTCTTGGTATCGGCCCACCGCAGCAGGGTGTCGCGCTGCCCGACGTACTCATAGTTCGGCACCGCGAAGCCACACGAAGTTTGCACCCGGCTGATCTCGGCTATGATGATCTGTCGCGCGCCGGGATACTCTTCGAACAGCGGGATGAGCTCATCCCATTGCTCGCTACCCTGCAGCACGGTCTCACCGCGCCCGTACAACCTGAGGATCTTCGGCGGGCCGGCGAAGGCACAGAACATAAAGGTGACGCGCCCGTTTTCGCGCAGGTGGGCCGAGGTTTCGTTGCCGCTGCCGGTCAGGTCGAGATAGGCGACGCGGTTCGGCCCGAGCACGCGGAAGCAGTCCAGCCCTTTGGGCGAGATATTAACGTGCCCGTCCGCGCTCAGCGGCGCGCTGGCGACAAAAAACATCTGCTGGGCCTCGATAAATTCGCGCAGCTGGTCGCTGATCGATTCGTACACTTTCGCCATATGGCTACTCCTGATTCATAACGCAAAGGCGCAAAGACGCAAAGGGATTAGTGCAGTCGTATTCCTAGGTTTCGCATACAATCATAGCAACAATAGCAAGATCAGCATGCAGCCTCGTCCCCATTCTTAGCGCCTTTGCCTCGTTGCGGTAAGTATCTTCGGGCAGGTCTTGCTTGACACTTTGGTTTCTGGTTGTCACAATAAGCCGACCCAACGCCGACGCGCCTCCGGCGTGCGCGGGCGGCCAGAGGTTGAGGAACATGTGATTCGACGCTGGGGACTGGTCGGATTGGTAGCGTTGCTGCTTGCCGGCGTCGGAGCCGGGCTGTACGCCATCCGGCTCGCGCGAGGCCAAACACCGCTCAGCATCACCGGTCCGAATATTCTGCCGAACAACGATTTCACAGCCAACGTGGACGCGGAAACCGATATGCCCGACGGCTGGACCCGTGCCGCCGACGGTGTGCGTCTGACCAGCGCCGTTGAGGGTGCGGGCGGGCGCTGCTTTTTGTTTCGCGAAGGCGACGGCTGTTCGGTCTATATCCAGGGTATCAGCAACTGGATCCGTAGCCCGCTGATCGATGCGCGGGCCGGCGCTACCTACCGCGTCGCGTTCAGGGCGCTGGCCGACGGCGAAAGCGCGACCAGGGCGCGCGTATTTTTCCACTGGCTCGACGACGAAGGTGTCGAGTTTCGGGTCGACAAGGGCGAGTGGCACGATGTTCCCGCCGGCACATGGAGCGTGGTGTCGTCATCTGTCAGCGCGCCGTCCGGCGCGTACCGGCTGGCCGTTTCGATCCATCCCGGCTCGGACGACCCGATCGTGGTGACCGACCTGAGCGTCGGGCAGCTCGGCGTGCGTGTCGCTCCGTGGCCCGAGGGTAAGGCGGCGGCGCTGGCGTTTTCGTTCGATTACGAAACTGCAATGGGCGGGCTGGTGCATGGTCGCAGCGTTGACGACCCGTACGCCGACCAGGACTATCTCGACCGTGCGCGGCGCATGCGCGAAGGCGCGATCCGTGCGCTCGAGCTGTTCGCGCCGCACGCGATTCGGGCTTCGTTTTACACTAACGGCTACAATTTCCTGCTCGGCAATACGGAACAGCGCCCGTTTATGGGCAACCCGGTGTACGACTGGGCCAACGTTGAGCACGGTTGGAGCTCCGACGCCTGGAAAACCGAGCCCTGGTTCAGCCCCGACCCATTCCAGACCGAGGAACAGGCGCCCGAGTGGTATTTCGGCTCGCAAATCGGATTGCTGCGCGAAGCCGGACAGGATATTCAAAGCCATACCTTCGCCCATTTCTCGGGCACCTATGTCGACGCCGGCGACTGGCGCAACGATTTCGCCGCCTGGCGTGAAGCGGCCGCCGCTCGCGGTGTCGCGCCCGCCAGTAGCCTGGCCTTTCCGTGGAGCAGCAGCGCTGATGTGAGCTACGAAAGCTGGGGCGTGTTGCATGAGAACGGCATCCGCTCGATCACCCGCACGGCGAACAGCCGGAGCCAGCGCCGCTCATGGGTCGCCGACCGGCAGCATTGGACGCTCAGGCGGCTGCCGGGCCAGGAGATCACGGTTGTAGCGGATACCTACGTTACGCCCGACAGCCAGGCCAGGGTACTGGACGATATGCAGCGGGCGCTGCTCAACGAAGGTGCGATCGATGTGTGGGCCCATACCGAGGAAGTTACCTCGCCCGAGCAGATCGAGACCTGGCGCGCGGCGATCACCGCGGCTGTCGATCGCTTCTGGATCGCCCCGGTGCCCGACATTGTAAGTTGGGCTGAAGATGTGCGCCGCGTAACAGTGCAGGTGCAGGCCGAGGCGCCGGACTATCGCTTTGTGGTGCGCAACGGCGCGGCGCGCGAGATGCAGGGTGTGGCGCTGACGCTGCCGTTTGCGCCCACGGAAGCGCTGGTCGACGGTCGTGCTGTTGCTGTCGACGGTCAGACGCTGATTCTCGATCTGGCGGCCGGGCAAGAAGTGAGCGTGGCGCTGACGCCAGGGGTCGGGGATCAAGGTTCAGAGGTCAGGGGTCAGAGAGACAGCGGGACAGGGAGAGGCGGAGAAGGCCCTCACTCCGACCCGGCGAACCCCGGTATAAATGCCGGGGCTGAAGAAACGAAGCCTGCTGAAGCAGGCTGGACACGGTTCCAGCCTGCTTCAGCAGGCTTCGTTTCTTCAGCCCCAGGCTTGAGCCTGGGGACGGGAGCGCGAGTTGGGGCGAAGGCCTCCCCGCCCCGCGCCCCGCGCCCCCTGGCCCCTGAATCGGAGGCTCAATGGCCCGCCTAGCCTCCACCAGCGTCAGCTACGAGAACCAACGCGTGCTGTCGGTGCGCGTCAGGCTGCTGCACGTCCTGATCGTGGTCGCGGCTACTGTGGCGGCCGTGGCGATTACGCTGCCGTCGGTGCTGTCGCAGCGGACGATGTACGTATCGCAGGCTGTGCTGCGCTACGACCCGGCCGCCTTGCCGTGGCTATTGGACGGCGACGGCAGGCCGAGCGCCGCGCTCAAGCAAGCCCAAACGCAGCTCGGCGCGGTGCTCAGCGTCGTCGGCGGCTCGCAGGACCTCGGCTACGAAGGCCTCAGCCTGGGCTATACCTATCCCGAACCAGGCCGCATCGCCGTTCAAGCGTATGCGCTGAACCCCGAAACGGCTGCCGAGATCGCCGACGAAGCCGTCAACTGGCTCACGCGCCGCCTGCTGGCGGAAGACGGCGGCCGGCTGCTGCGCGAGCTTCTCGGCGCGGTCGAGCATGCTTCGTTGTCCGGTCAAGCTGTGGAAACCGATACCGAGGCGGAGCTGTGGCGCAGCGTAATCCTGGCACAGGCGGTGGGCGATGTCATGCCCGAGGCCGGCGTTCAATCGGCGGCGCAGCTCACCAAGCCGCAGCGTGATGCGATCGCGCGGGCGCTTGAGGTCCGCGAAGACGAGATCGCCGTGGATCTGCGACGCGCCGAGCAGCAGCTTCAGCGATTGCCGGCAAGCGACACAGCCGCCAGGAGCGCCGCGGAAGAGCAGCTCCGGGGAGCGAATCGGGCGCTGGGCGCCGTGCGTGCGGCAAATGCGTTCCTTGACGATACCTACAACACCGTGCTTACCGGCAGCCCCGATACCCCGGCCGGCGTGGCGCAGTCGGCGGCGCCGGCGACGGTGCTGCCGACCTACGGCACGCTGAAGATCGGTATCGCGGCGCTGGTGGGCGCGCTCGGCGGGCTGCTGGTAGTGCTGATCGACAGGCAGGTCGGCATTTTGCCAAAGCTGCAGGAATTGTGGAGCTACCGCGATCTGGTGCGCAACATGGTGGCGCGCGATCTGAAAGCGCGCTACAAAGGCTCGGTGCTCGGCTATTTCTGGTCGCTGCTCAATCCGCTGCTGATGATGCTGGTTTTCTGGGTCGTCTTCAGCCTGCTGCTTAACAACACGATCATGATGTATCCGGTCTTTTTGATCGTCGCGCTGCTGCCGTGGCAGTTCGCGATCGCCTCGGTCAGCGGCGGGATGCGCTCGATCATCGACAACGCAAACCTGGTCAAGAAAGTCTACTTTCCGCGTGAGATCTTGCCGCTGACGGTGGTGCTGAGCAACCTGGCCAACTATATTCTGGCTCTGCCGGTGATGCTGCTGGTGATGGCGGCGGTGCAGTGGATCGAGCTCGGCCGGCTGAACTTTTCGTGGACCTTCGCGTTTTTACCGGTGATCGTGGTGATCCAGATGATCTTTTTGATCGGCATATCGCTGATACTGTCGACGACAGCCGTGTTTTTTCGCGATACGACGCATATCGTCGAGATTTTGCTGCAGCTGTGGATCTTTTTGACACCCGTGTTTTTTGCATTCGAGCAGATCGCGACAGCTACACAGGCGCGTTTCCTGCGCTGGCTCAACCCGATGGCCTCGATTATCGACTTTTATCGCGACATCCTGTACGGTCAGGCGGCGGCGGTAGCCGCGGGCGAGCTGCCGCCGATCCCGGCGCCCGGCCTGCCCGCGCTTGACGGCGTATTCAGAACCCTGCTAACCGCGCTGGTGGTGCTGGCGCTGGGCGCGTATGTGTTTCATCGTTATAGTGGCAGATTTGGGGAAGAGATCTGAACGCGATCGAGTTCGAAAACGTATCCAAACGCTTCACCTTACACCGCGACCGGCGCAATTCGTTCCAGGAGCGCCTGGTGAGTATGCTGCGGCCGCGCGGCGAAGGCGAAACGTTCTGGGCGCTGCGGGATGTATCGTTCGAGGCGCGGCACGGCGAAACGCTTGGCTTGATCGGCCACAACGGCTCGGGCAAATCTACGACGCTGAAGCTGATCACGCGCATTCTTGAGCCGACTTCCGGCGCGGTGCGCGTGCGCGGCCGCGTTTCGGCGCTGCTGGAGCTCGGCTCGGGCTTTCATCCGGACCTGACCGGCCGCGAGAATATCTTCCTCAACGGCTCGCTGCTGGGGTTCAGCCGTAGCGATATGGAGCGCCGCGTCGACGCGATCATCGACTTCGCCGAGCTTGGCCCGTTTATCGACTCGCCGGTCAAGCACTACTCCTCGGGGATGTATATGCGGCTCGGCTTCGCGGTGGCGACGGCGGTCGATCCCGATATATTGATCACCGACGAAGTGCTGGCCGTGGGCGACGAAGCGTTTCAGCGAAAATGTATGGAGCGCATCTATCAGCACCGCCAGGACGGCCGGACGATCGTGTTTGTTTCGCATAGCCTGGAAGCCGTCCGTAATTTATGCACCCACGCGATCTGGCTCGACCACGGTGTAGTTCAGGCCGCCGGCGACGTCACGACCACGCTGGATGCGTATTTGCGCTGGACCAATCGCAAGGAGCAGGAGCGGCTGCAACGTGAGCGTGAGGAGGCCGTAGCGGCGGGGCTTGTCCCGGCCGAGGCGCGCGATGAGACGAACGCCGGTGACGAGGACCGATTACGCTGGGGCAGCGGCGAGATCGAGATCGAGGGCGTCGACTTTCTCGACCGGCGCGGCCGCCCGGCGGATGTCTTCGAAACCGGCGGCCGGTTGACGGTGCGGATCCGCTACAACGCGCATCGACCGATCGAGGAGCCGGTGTTCGGTCTGGCGATCCACCACGAAAGCGGCTTTCATATCAACGGGCCGAATACGCGCTTCGGCGGTCTGACGCTCGGCTTGCTCGAGGGCGCGGGGCAGATCGACTACACGATACCCGAGCTGCCGCTGCTGGCGGGCGGCTATTTGTTGACCGCGGCGGTGTACGACCGTAGCCTGGCGCACGCGTTCGATCATCACGAGCGTATGTATCGCTTTGTGGTGCAGACCGGCCACGTCGCCGAGCGTTTCGGTACGGTGCATATTCCGGGAGAGTGGCGTTGGACGTCCAGCTAGAGCAGCCGGCGGCGCGCGCCGTATCGCGCGGCTGGCGTCCGGGGCGCAGCATACTGGTGCCGGCAGCGGTAGTCGCCGGCTGGCTGCTGCTGGCGGTGCTGGTGCCGGGTCCGGCGCTGGTAGTTTGGGCGCTTGGCGAAGCTGTGAAAGTGCTGCTGCTGGCGGGTGCGGTGCTGGCATTGTGGGTGCTGCCCGGCCTGGCGCTGCTGCGAATGCTGGCGCCGAATGCCGCGCTGGGCTGGGGCTCGCGGCTGGCGATGGCGCTCGGCTGCGGTATTGCCCTGCCGCCGCTGCTGCTGTTGCTGGCGTCGCTGATCGGTTTGCCATGGGGCAGAGGGGCTACTGTTGCGTACATCGCGCTCGCGCTTGGCGTTCTTGGGTGGGGGTTCGCGTTTCGCCTATTCCAACCAGGCAGTTCGGTGAGCAAGGATGCTGGGTGGGACACCCAGACCCCCGGCCTGCCGTCGGCGTTCATCGTTCTGCTGCTCGGCCTGCTCGGCCTTGGCTTTATCTTGCGCCTGTATGTGATGCGCGACCTTGCGACGGGGTTGTGGGGCGATTCGTATCATCACACGATGATCGCGCAGCTGCTGGTGGAAAACCGCGGGCTGTTTGAATCGTGGGAGCCGTACGCGCCGCTTACCACGTTTACCTATCATTTCGGCTTCCACGCCAACGTAGCCTTTTTTCACTGGCTCACCGGCGTGAGCGTTCCGCGCAGCCTGGTCTACACCGGCCAGATCCTCAACTGGGCCACGTTGCCGGCAGCGTATCTGTTGACTCGACAGCTGACGCGCAGCCGCTGGGCTGCCCTGATCGCCATGTTGCTGACCGGCTTTGTGAATCAGCAGCCGCTGTATTACATCAATTGGGGCCGCTACACCCAGCTCGACGGGCAGGCGATGCTGCCGGCGCTGTTGGTTGCGTGGATCCTGTTGTTGGAGGCTAAAGGTACGGGGCAAGAGGCTAAAGGCACGCGGGGTTTCACGGGTTTCTCTCGCCTCTCGCCTCTCGCCCCTCGCCTGGTGCTGTTGAGTGCCCTGTTGACGGCGTCGATGATGCTGACGCACTATCTGGTAACGCTGTTCGCGGCGCTGCTGGTCGGCGTGTATATCGTGGTTTTGTTCGCGGTGCGCTGGCAGGAGTGGACGAACGATAGTGCAGACAGAGCTCTCTCATTCTCTCGGTTCTCAATCCCGCTGCGCGTTGCCGGACGCGCCGTACTGGCCGCCGGGTTGGCGTTGGTACTGGCGGCGCCGTGGCTGGCCAATACGTTCGGCGGGTTCCTGGTGCGCAACGTCGCCGGCAACACGGGCACGGGCGGTGGCGAGCCTGCTGCGCCGGCCGGACTGCCGCCGATCGACGCCGGAAATGTGCTGCCGGTCTTGCTGGGGCTGGCCGTGCTGGGGGCTGTTTTCGCTGTGGCGCGTCGCGAGTGGCGCGCGGGCGTGCTCGCGGTGTGGGCGCTGCTGCTGGTCGCGGCGACGCAACCTTATGTGTTCGGCTTGCCCGGAACTGGGGTCGTGAGCACGTTTGCAGCGTATATTGCCCTCTACATGTCGTTGCTACCACTGGCGGCGTATGCGCTGGCAACGCCGCTGGAGGCTCTGGCGCAGCGCAGCACGAGGTTGGCGCTTGGGATCGCGACGGCAGCCGTGCTCGGCCTCAGCGTATGGGGGCTACGCTGGCAGCAGAACATCGTCGACCCATATTTTCAGCTTGTTCGTCCCGCCGATGCCCGGGCGATGGAGTGGATCCGCGACAACACGGCGCCCGACGATCGGTTTCTGGTGAATACGCTGCCCGCCTATGGCGAAACCTTGATGGTCGGCACCGACGGCGGCCTGTGGATTCCGTTGCTGGCCGGAAGGCAAACCACCTTGCCGCCGCTTACCTATGGCTCGGAGCGCTCGTCGATCCCCGATTTTTCCAGGCAGGTACGCGAGTTCAGCTACGCGATCCGCGACTATCCACCGGCCAGCCCTGACGGCCTCGACCTGTTGCGCGACGCCGGGATCGCGTATATCTACACCGGCTCCCACCAGGCACCGCGTACCGACAACGTGATCGATGTTGAGGCGCTGCGCGCCAGCCCTGATTACGAGGTTGTGTACGAGCAGGATGGAGTGGTGATTTTTCGGCTTCGCCGCGAATGAATTCGCGGCTGATATGATAAAACCTGCTGAAGCAGGTTATGGGAATGGAAAAGTGATCTACTGATTTTGATGCATTGCAAGACATATTATTCCGATGAGCGATAAACAAAACAAAATAACGACACACGATTCTGATCCGCAACCTGCTTCAGCAGGTTTTATCGTATCAACCGCGAATTCATTCGCGGACCCAGCGGACCCAGCGGACCCAGCGGACCCGGCGGACACCACCACGGACCCGGCGGACACCACCACGGACCCGGCGGACACCACCGCGGGCACCACCACGGACACCGCGGGCATCACCGCAGGCTCCACTGCGGACACCTCGCCTCCCACGCAGCAGCCGGGCCGGACGAGCCCCGCGGGCGAAGCGCAGCCGCCGGATCAAGCCGCACAACGCATGCCGTTCGACCAGTTCGGCCGCTACGCCATGCTGCGTGAAGCTGTAGATGCCTGCCGCGGCGCGCTTGGCCTGCAGCAGCTGCGCGTGCTCGACGTGGGCGGCTTCTGGGCCGCGCGCCGACGGCACGCCGACGCTGCCGGTCAGGGAGTTCCTGCCTCGGGACGATGTGCTCGTGGTCGATGTGGTCGAGTGCGAGCTGCCGGGCTATGTCAGGGGCGACGGCGCGGCGCTGGATTGGCCCGACGCGTCGTTTGATCTGGTCGTCTCCTGTGATACGCTCGAGCATATCCCGCGGCCACGGCGCGAAGCGTTCTGGCGCGAGCTGCTGCGCGTGGCGCGCCACGGGGTGATCCTGCTGGCGCCCTTCGGTACGCCCGAGGTCGAGGCCGCCGAGGAGCTGGTGGAAGCCTTTATCGCGGTCGAGCTTGGTCGCGAGCAGCCCCAGCTGCAGGAGCATCGCGATTACGGCTTGCCGCGGCTGGATGAGTGGCTACCCTGGCTCGATCGCGAAGGTATCGCGGCGCGCTCGTATCCGACGGGCTATCTGCACGCATGGCTGGGCATGATGCTGCTCAAGCACCTGCTGCCCAACGCCACCGAAGACCCGCACATGCAGCAGCTGCCCGATATCTTCTATAACCGTGTGTTCAGCGCTACCGAGCGGCGCAACCCGGCTTACCGGCACTTGATCGCGGCCGTCAAGTCGCCGGAGCTGCTGGATGCGGTCGACGAGGCACTGGCGCCGACGATCATGCCCGACGACGACGATGCGAGCGCGGCCTGGGGCCACGCGATGCTGCCGACATTGATGGCGATCGTGCAGCGCCAGCTCGGGCAATTGCACCGCGACCAGGCCACACAGATCGAGCGCTACCAGCTGCAGGTCGGCTCGCTGCAGCAAGCGCTGATCGACCTGAACGCCGAGCGGGTCAGGCAATATGAGGAGACGATCCGCGACCTGCAGGAGCGCGCGATGTGGCTGGAACAGCAGGCCGCCGAGCTGCGCCGGCAGCTGGACGCGGTGAGTAATGGACGCGTAATGCGGATTCTGAACGCCGCCGGCCGGGGCAAGCGCCAATGACCGCGTCCGTTTCAGTGGTCGTTGTCAACTACAATGGCGAGCGGCATCTCGAAACCTGCTTCGAATCGCTGCTGGCGCAAGATTATTCCGCCGAGTGTGTTGAGCTGATCCTGGTGGACAACGGCTCGCGCGACGGGTCGCTTGAGCTGATGGCGCGGCGCTTTCCCACGGTGCGGGTGATCGCCAACGAAAACAATCTAGGGTTTGCGCCGGCCGTCAACCAGGGCGCGCGGGCCGCGGGCGGCGATTTCGTTGCCCTGATCAACAACGACGCGCGGGCAGACACGGGCTGGCTGCGCGAGATGGTGCGGCTGGCCGATGCGCGCCGTGAAGAGGGCGTGGTCTGCGTCGGCGCCGTGATGCTGGATTGGGACGGCAAACGCATCGATTTTATCGGTGGCGGGATCAATTTCTACGGTCACGGCGACCAGATGTACCATCACCTGCTGGTGGACGCGGTAAAGCCCGTCGGCGGCGAGCTGTTGTTCGCCTGCGGCGGCGCGATGCTGGTCGACCGGCAGGTGTTCGTCGACCTCGGCGGCTTCGACGACGACTATTTCATGTACTTCGAGGATATCGACTTCGGCTGGCGGCTGTGGGTCTCCGGCTACCGCGTGCTGCTGGCGCCCGAGGCGATCGTGTACCACCGCCTGCACGGCTCCTCGGGCGGCTCGCACGACCACGGTATGCGCGCGCTGCTCGAGCGTAATGCGCTGCTGACGGTGATCAAAAATTACGACGACAGCAATCTGCAGCGTGTGCTGCCGGCGGCGCTGCTGCTTCTGATCAGCCGTAGCCTTACCGACGGCGCCGCGGCGATCGACCGGCGCGACTTCGACCTGCGCAAGCGGGCGCCCGACGACGCCGAGCAGACGGTTGAAGTGCCCAAAACGATGTTGAGCTATCTCGTGGCGGCCGGCGATCTGATCGCCGGCTGGGACCGCGTCTGGGACAAGCGCCGCCAGGTGCAGGCCCGGCGCGCGCGGCCCGACAGCGAGATTCTGCCGCTTTTTTCGTTCGCGCGGGGTACCAACTTCCCGGCGCTGGCCAATCTGTTGCTTCAAGAATCCGTCAGCGAAGCGTTTGGAATAGATACCATGTTTGAAGGAACCAAAAGCACGCGGCTGCTGATCGTCAGCAGCGACCCGTTGGGAGCCAACCTTGCCGGCCCGGGGATCAGAGCCTACGAGATGGCGCGCTACCTCGGCGAGATCTGTACCGTCACGCTGGCCGCGCCCGATCGCGCCGACGTTGAGATCCCGGGCGTCACCGTGGTTCCCTTCCAGCGCGGCGACAAGCAAACGTTGTGGTATTTGGGAGACCAATCGGATATCCTGATCGTCCAGGGGCACACGCTGAGCCATTATCCCAAGCTGCGCGAGCTGCAGCGGATCATGGTCGTCGACATGTACGATCCGTTTCATCTCGAAAACCTCGAGATCCATACCACGCGCACGCCCGACGATCCACACGTCGGCGCGCTATCCGACCTGCGTGTGATCAACGACCAGCTGCGACGCCGGAGATTTCTTCATCTGTGCCAGCGAGCGACAGCGCGACCTGTGGCTGGGCGCGCTGGGCAGCCTGGGCCGCCTGGCGCCGGAAAACTATGTCGACGACCCGACCTTTCGCTCGCTGATCGATGTGGTACCCTTCGGCCTGGCGCCCACGCCGCCGCAAAAATCCAGGCCGGTGCTCAAAGGCGTCGTGCCCGGCATCGAGCCGGATGACATGGTACTGCTGTGGGGCGGCGGGATCTGGGAATGGCTCGACCCGCTGACCGTGATCCGGGCGATGCTGACTGTCGGCGAGCAGCGGCCGGATATCAAGCTGTTTTTCCTCGGCCAGCAGCACCCCAACACGGTGGATGTGCCGCCGATGCTGATGTACGACCGCGCGGTGGAGCTGGCCGATGAGCTCGGCCTGCGCGACCGCAGCGTGTTTTTCAACACCGGTTGGGTGCCGTACGCCGAGCGCGCCGATTATCTGCTGGAGGCGGATATCGGCCTCAGCGCGCACAGCGAGCACCTGGAAACGCGCTTTGCGTTCCGCACGCGGCTGCTGGACTATATCTGGGCCGGGCTGCCGATGGTGGTATCGGCGGGCGACACGCTGGCCGATGTGGTAGCGCAGCGCGGCCTGGGCGTGGTTGCTCCGATCGGCGACAGCGACGCGTTCGCGCGGGCAGTGCTCGAGGTGGCCGCGACGCCGCGCCAGAACTACGCCGAAGCGTTTGCCGCGGCGCGTCACGATTTTGCATGGCCCCAGGCGCTGCGCCCGCTGCTCGAGTTCTGCCTCAGGCCGCGCCACGCGCCCGACAAGCAGCGCCGGGCCTACTATGTCGGCGGGCTCAAGCCGCTGCTCAACACCGGACTTCGACCTGCCGATTACGATGAGATCATCAAACAAAAGAACGACCACATCGCCCACCTGGAAGGGTTGATCCGGCAGATCAAGTCGGGGCGGGTGATGAAGCTACTCAACCGGGCGTCGGGCCGGCGCCGCGACGGATCATAAGGTGTTCGTGTGAGCCTCCGTTCCACCGCGCAGCCGCTGGCGCGCGAGCATGTTTCCAGTGTTACGCCGGCGCTCGACGCGGCGTGCGCTGTGCTGCTGCTCGTGGTGTCGCTGGCGGTGGGCCTGGGCAACCTCAATACGAGCTATGACGACGCCTTTATCACGTTCCGCTACTCGTACAATCTGGCAACCGGCAACGGCTTTGTGTACAACCCCGGCGAGCGTTTCCTGGGCACGACGGCACCGCTGTTCGGCCTGTTGGTGGGCGTGCTGGGGCTGCCCGCGCCGGATGCGATTCCCCAGATCGGTACCGCGATCTCGGTGTTGTCCCTGGCCTTAAGCAGCCTGGGACTGTACTTCTACGGTCGCCTTCATGGCGCGTGGCTGAGCGGTCTGCTCGCGGGACTGTTGTATGTATGCAGCCCGATCCCGGTATGGGCGTTCGGCGGCGAGATGCCGTTGCTGGTCGCGATCGTCGTCTGGTCGTTTGTTGCCTACCGGCTCAATCGCACGCTGCTCGCCGCGT
Organism: uncultured bacterium; assembly: GCA_963827625.1. GTDB lineage: Bacteria > Chloroflexota > Chloroflexia > Chloroflexales > Kallotenuaceae > CAWHBS01. The sequence continues at coordinate 1,342,886 of CAWHBS010000001.1, forward strand.
CGCTGCTGGCGGTGGGCATGCTGGTGCGGCTCGATACGGTACTCGCGGCAGGCTGTCTCGGCCTGCATTATCTGGCCACCCGGCGCCGGCTGCCGTGGCGCGAGCTGCTTATGATCGCTGTGATCGTAGTGCCGTTTGCCGCGCTGGTGTACTGGTACTATGGGCAGCTGCTGCCCGGTACGCTAAGCGCCAAGCAGGCGCAGATCGCCAGCGGCCTTTGGCCGCCGTACCTGCGTGGCCTGCGAGAATGGATCAGCGCAGCGTCGTTTCAGGATAGCAGCGAAATGTTTCGCGGAATGCCGGCGGCGCCGGCCATGGTGCGCATGATCCCCTTGCTGGCTCTTGGCGTGCCGGCGCTGGCGATCTACCGCTTCTGGCTGCTTCCGCTGGGGTGGTGCGCGCTGTTCACGCTGGCGTACCACGTGCTCGGAGTGCCGTTCTATCACTGGTACGCCGTGCCGGCGCTGTTGGGATTGGCGATCGTCGCGGCCTGTGGGGCAAACCTGATATGCGATGGCCTCGCCTACGCCTTGCGTTTGCTGCTACGGCGGCCGGTACCCGCCTGGGCAACCGCCGTTATCAGCGGCGTGGTATTGCTGGCGCTGCTGCAGGGGCTGGTGCAGCAGATCGCGTTTCTGCGCAGCATCGGCGCGGATGAGCCGAGCGCGGGTGAGCAGCTGTATATCGAAGCCGGCCGCTGGCTGGCCGAGAACACGCCGGCGGATGCGTCGGTCGGATACTTCGAGATCGGCTATCTCGGCTATGCCGCGCAGCGGCCAATCGTGGATCCGGTCGGCCTGGTAAATCCGGGCGTGGCAGAGGCGGTCGCAGCCGGCGACCTCACCTGGGCGTACCGGCACTACAAACCCGATTACATCGTGCACAACCAGCTGATCTTCGTGCCGCACATCGGGAAGATGCTGGACGAGCCGTGGTTCACCGAAAACTATGCCCAGGTAGGCAGCGTGGGCAGCGGTCCGGCGACGCTGATCGTGTACCGGCGAACCACGGCGCCGTAGGTAGGCACGGGTATCGTTGATCCCGCGCGGCACTAACATTTCTCGCAAACGTTGATTCAACCGGATTCACCACAAAGGGCACAAAGGATCTTTGTGTCCTTTGTGCCCTTTGTGGTGAATCTTTTCGGTCGTTGCTCTAGTTCCCGAGTACCTTCGCCAGGAGCATCGCCTGGCACGCGATAGCGGCATCCGCGCTGCGGCGCTGCCGTTCGGTGCGCTCTACCAGCGCGGCGAGCAGCTCGGCGGCCGAAGCGTTAAAATCGTTCTGCTGCTGTGTTAAGGGCCGGACATAGTCGGCCAGCACCAGCCGGCTCAGCAGCTCGCGCATTCTAGCCACGAGCGGCAGGCGTGAGCGGAATGGAGCCGCCAGCGGCGCGCTTTTCCTTTGCACCTCGCCGAGCAACCAGTCGAGTTCCGAGTTTCGAAGACTCTGGCCCTCACCCCCTGCCCCCTCTCCCGCGCTGACGCGCGGGAGAGGGGGTATCGGACCCATCTCCCCCTCGCCTGTCGCTTGCGACGGGAGAGGGGGCCGGGGGGTGAGGGCCGCAAACTCCGCCTGCCACCAGAGATACACTTCCATTAGCGCTTCGAGCTCGTCGTCGTCGGAGGTGCCGCGCAAATAGGCCAGCTCGGCGGGCAGCCAGCTGCGGATCAGCCACTCGTCGGGTTCGTGCTTCCAGAGCAGCCGCAGGCGGTTACGATGGTACAGCCGGTGGTAGGCGATGGAGCCGCGTCCCAGCGCGGTGGCTTCGAGGTGCTCGGCCACCGCGCGCGGCTCGTAGCGCACCTGCAGGCCGGCCTGGCGGATTCTGAGGCAAAAATCGACGTCCTCGTAATAGGCCGGCTCGAAGCTGCTGTCAAGGCCGCCCAGCCGATCCCAGACCTCGCGGCGCACAGCCAGGGCGGCGCAGGTGACGAACTCGACATCGCGCGGTGTGTCCCAGCGTCCGTCGTCAATTTCGCCCCAACCGGCGTGCTGGGCGGTGCACCTGGGCCGCTCGAGCCAGCCGCCGGCGTGCTGGATCGTGCGGCCGCCGGCGTAAAGCAGCTTGGCGCCGACCGCGCCGACCGTGGCTTCGGCCAGCGGTGACACGATTGCGCTCAAAAAATCCGGCCGCGGGCGCAGGTCGGGGTTGATCAGCACCACGACATCGGCTTCGCCGGCGGCGACAGCGGCATTCGAGCCGCCCGCGAAGCCGAGATTGCGTCCGGGCACGATAGTATGCATGCCGCGCTCGGCCGCGATCGCCGCGCACGCGCCGTCGCCGTTGTCGACCAGCACGATGCGCTGGAGGCCGGCGGGATACTGTAGCGCCTCGAGCGCGTCGAGCGTGGCCGGCAACACCGCCTGGTGGCCGTAGGTAACGAGCGCCAGAACCACGCGCGGCTCGGAGGTGCTCATACTGCTTGCAGCACCACGGCCGTAATATCGTCATAGTGCGCGGCGCCGTTCTGCCAGCTGTCGACGGCTTCGACCAGGCCGTTGATCACCTCGGACGCGTTGCGACTGCCGAGCTCCGCGAAGGCCTGGCGCAGCCGCTCGAAGCCCCACAGCTCGCGCTCGGGCGAGAACGCCTCGACCAGGCCGTCGGTGTACAGCAACACGCTATCGCCGGGCTCGAGCCGTACCCGGACAGAAGCGTAGCTTGCCTCGGCGACGATGCCGAGCGGGTAGCTGCCGCCGGAGTGTACAAAATCCACAGTGCCGTCGCGGCGCCGCAGCAGCGGTGTCAGCTGCCCGCCGAGCGCCAGATCCAGGATCCGCGAGCCGGCGTGGTACACGGCGTAGCACAGGGCCACAAACGTATCCGGCGGCACGTCCTGGACGAGCAGCTGGTTCGATTCGTCCATCACCGTTTCGGGACGCGCATGGTTGAACGCTTCCGCGCGCACCGTCGAGCGCGCGACGGCCATTATCATCGCGGCGGGCAGGCTCTTGCCTGACACGTCGCCTACCATGATACCGAAGCGCCCGTCGTCCAGCGACAGCACATCATAAAAATCGCCACCCGTCTCACGAGCGGGCTCGCAGCGCGCCGCCAGACGCGCGCCGGCAATCGACGGCAATTCACGCGGGAACAGGTGAGCCTGCATATTTTGCGCGATCTCCATCTCCTGCTCGACGCGTGTAACCGACAGCTGGAACAGCCGCGCGTTTTCCAGAGCTCCTGCCACCTGAGCGGCGATCGTGCGCACCAGATCGCCATCCTCGGCGCTGAAGGTCCGCTCAGACGTCAGATTGTTGAGACTGATCGCGCCGATCGCTTTGCCGCGCGATATAAGCGGCGCTAAGAGCATCGATCGAATGCCGAAAGTGTGGACCAGGTCGCGCGCGGGCAGCATGCGCGGATCGTGCAGCGGATCGGTGACCCAGATCGGCTGCCCGATGTCGTGCAGATCTTCGGCGAAGTCTTCGACGTTTTCAAACGCCACCCGGCGGCCACGAACGCCGACGGGCGGGTACTCGGCGACGATCTCGCCGCGCCAGCCGGGCCTGTCGTACACCGCGATCGCGCAATGGTCGACCACGAATACGCGGGTCAGCTGCTCGGCGCCGATGCCGAGAACGATCTGCGGATCGAGCGACGAGTTGACCAGTCGCGAGATGCGGTGCAGCAGCTGGAGGTTGTCGGCGCGGCGCTCGGCCACGGCGGCGCTGTCGCGGGCGGCGGCGTACAGCTGCGCGTTTTCCACGTCCAGCGCCAGCTGATGTCCGACCGCTTCCAGGAACTTGAGGTCGCGCTCGTCGAAGGCGTCGGGGCGGCGGCTTTGGACGGCCAACACGCCGATCGGGCGGACGTCGCGGCCTTCCAGCGGGATCCCCATCCACGAAAGGGCGCCGGCCTCCCACGGGCGGCGCGGCGCGATCTCCGCGTGCAGCGGGTCGGTATGGCGCAGCAGCACCGGCCGCCGCTCGCGCAGCACATAGGCCAGGCGCCCGTTGGCCGACAGCTCGCGCCGGTCGATCACGGTGCGCTCGTCGCCTTCGAAGCTGATGCCGCTGCTCAGCACGCCGCGCTTGTCGTCATAAGCGCCCGCCAGCAGCCCGTCGACCGGCAGCAGCGTGCGCAGCACCTCGGCGACTTTACCGAGCATCGGGCGCAGGTCCAGTGTCGCGGACGTCACCGCGGCAATACTGTTGAGCGCTTCCAGGCGCGCGATCTGCAGCTCACGCTCGCGCAGCAGGCGCGCGTTCTCGATGCCGACGGCGATCTGGTAGCCGGCGGCCTCCAGCAGCGAGCGCTCGTGCTCGGTCAGGTCGCGCGGCACGCCGATCAGCGTCATCACGCCGGCGGTCTGGCCGTGCGAGCGCAGCGGGACGGCCAGGGTCAGATGTTCGCCTTCCTCGCGCTGTACCGGAAAGCCACTGCGGAAGGCCATGGCTTCGGGCGAGCTGCCTTCGGACGAGCTCCAAACGCCCGACAGCGGATCGTCCGGCCGGTCAGGCGGGTCCGTAGGCTCGTCGGCGCCGGAGCGCGTGGCGGCACGATGCAGCGCACCGCGTCGCTCGGGCAGCCAGATCGCGCCGGCGTCCATGCCGAGCAGCCACAATACCCGCTCCAACACCTCGTCCAGCAGCTCGTTCAGCGGCCGTCGCTGGCTCCAGCTGATCGCGATCGAGGTCAATACCGAGAGCTCTTCGCTGCGCGCGGCAACGCGGGCGGCAAGCGAGCGGCTGAGCTCGTCCTGCGCCTGGTACAGCATCGCGTTCTCGATCGTCACGGCTGCGAATTCGCCGAGCGCCGACAGCAGTTTGAGGTCGGCATCGTCGTACACGCCTACACTGTAACTGCTGACCGACATCGCGCCGACCGCCTCGCGGCCGACCAGCAAGGGCACGCCGAGCCAGGAGCGCGATTTACGCCCGGGATTGCCGTAGGAAAGCGGCTGCGGAAGGCCGCGCGCCTGCCATTCTGCATGCAGATCGGCGAACAGCATCGGCTGCTTTTGCCGCAGCAAGTGTCCAGTCATGCCGCCCACGCGCAGGTCCGGCAGCTGGGAGCGCTGCCCATCGTCGACCGCGAAATTGATGCGATACTGCTCGGCGCCCTCGTGCTCGCACAAAGCGACGAAAAACGAGTTGATCGGCAGCACCTCGGCAAGCTGCGTGTAGATCGTTTCGAACACGGCGGGCAGATCGGCCGAGCCGCGGCTGGCGAGGGCCACATCGCGCAGCAGCGCGATCGTGCGCTCACTGCGGCGCAGCTCGGCCTGTAGTTGCTCCAGCTCGCGCTCCAGTTCGACCACCTTACCACCAAGTAACGCTGCGGTTCATCCCGCCTCGGGCGCGAAACAGCGTCGCCCGCGCCCCGGACGACGTCGATCTGCACCACACTTTCACGGGCGGCGCCTAGTATAGCATGCTGATCGGTGCAACCAGCAGTGTATATCAACGGGATCACCACAAAGAACACAAAGGACACAAAGGATCAGAAGGTTCTTTGTGTGTCGGCACGACGCTACAGCGTCGTGTCCGGATGCGCGGTGCGATGCTTGCTTAAACAGCTCAATACCGTCCATAAGGAGGACAGCGATGGCGATCCTGACCAATCTCGATGCACTGCGCGCGGAAGGACTGGACGACATGGTGCGGCGCGCGCATCACGATAAAGAAGACTTCGTGATCGAAGACCAGACCATGCCGGTCGTCGCGGTAATCGACATTAATAAGTACGAGCTGCTCAACGAAATGCTGCACAAGCAACAAACGGCGATCGTCGCCGGTGACGCTGAGCCGATAATCCGCGGCTCAGACATCGCGGTGCGTGAGCTGGCCGAGCACCATGTGCGCGGCGACACGGTCGAGGAGTTGCGGCACACCTTCCCCCAACTCAATCTGGGCCAGATCTATGGAGCGCTGGCCTATTACTACGACAATGCCGAAGCGATCGACCAGTCGATCACCGATCGACGTATGGCGCGCAGCGCGGCCAATCCCGGCGCCAGCGCTCGCGCCAGCGCCCAGCGACGCTCCGAGGAGGGCTCGGAATAACGTCGGGTGCTATAATATCGCAATTCGGGAGAGCAGTCGATGAACGAGCCACTGGAACTGGTCAAGCGCTGGCTGCAGCGCGGGAGCGGTGAACTGGTCGGCAGCCAGGGAGCGGTACTGGGCGTCGACGTCGGCAGCTACGGCCTGCGCGTCGTCTACGGCGACCTGCACGGCAGCCAGGTGGTGGCCGAGCAGCGTCCGCTCCCCAGCGGCACGCCCGATGAGGTCGTCAACGAAGCGGTTGATCTGGCGCGTGGTGTGCTGCGCCAGGCCGGCAGCTCCGAGCAACATGTGGTGCGCATCGGCGTCGGCTTCGGTGGGCCGGTCGACGGCGACGCCGGCCTGACGCGCCTGTCGCATCGTTCGAGCGGTTGGGAGCGCTATCCCCTGGCGCAGCGCTTCGAAGACGCGTTGAATGTACCGACGCTGATCGACAACGACGCGAATGTGATCGCGCTGGCGGAGGCTACCTGTGGCGCCGGCAGCGACGCCCGCTGCCTGTTTTATCTGCATCTCAGCTCGGGTGTGGGCGGCGGCCTGGTGCTGGACGGTCGATTGTATGACGGCGAAACCACGACGGCCGGCGAAATCGGCCATGCCGTGGTGCGCTACGACGGCCCGCCGTGCTCGTGCGGTGCGAACGGGCATCTCGAGTCGTATGTTTCGATCGCCGGGCTGTTGCGGCGTGCCAACGAGCTCGGGATGCGCACCGACGATCTGCAAGAGATTTTTAACGGTAGTGACGCTGCGCGGCAAACCATTAGTGAAGCCACCGAGCTGCTGGGCACGGCGCTTGCCAATGTGGTATGCCTGCTCGATCCCAGCATCATCGTCGTCGGCGGGATCGTTGCGCGGATGGGCGGCGAGCCGTTTGTCGCCACGATTTACGACCGCCTGATCGATGCGCTGCCGCCCACGATGCGCCGCGACGTGCCGGTTGCGCCGTCGACCTTCGGCTACGACAGCGTAGCTGTCGGTGGATTAGCCCTGGCTGCCTCGAGCCTCAGGGAATGACCTGACAAACGATGAGCGATGAACGATGAACTGCCGGACATTCATCGTTCATCGCTCATTTCCGTTCTGTTCGCCAACAAATACGGTAAAATACCAGGCACGACGTTAGCCGTCGTGTTCTGGAGGAATCAAGAATGGCCTACTCTCCCAATCAAGTCGCCGTAGGTCAGGGTGAAATCGCCCGCCGCGGCGTGATGTCGCAGGTCTATGCCTGGATGACGGCCGGCCTGCTGGTCACCGGCGCGATCGCGCTGTTTACCTCGCGCAGCGAGGCGCTGCTCAGAATAATCTACGGCACGCCGTTTGTGTTATTCGGGCTGTTTATCGCCCAGATTGCTGTCGTCTGGTATTTGAGTGCTCGCATCGGCAAAATGGCGCCCGCGGCAGCGACGGCAACCTTCTTGGCCTACTCGGCGCTCATGGGATTGACGTTATCGTCGATATTCCTGGCTTACACCGAAGCATCGATCGCCTCGACCTTTTTCATAACCGGCGGCATGTTCGGTGTGATGAGCCTGATCGGGTATGTCACCAAACGCGACCTCACCGCCATGGGCAATATTCTGTTCATGGCGCTGATCGGTTTTCTGCTCGCCTCGATCGTGAATATCTTCTTGCAAAGCGCCGCGGTCTACTGGATCTTGACCTATCTCGGCATCGCAATCTTTGTCGGCCTGACGGTCTACGACACGCAGAAGATCAAGCGGCTGGCCGCCGGCGTCAACAACAGCACGGACGCGCAGCGCGTTGCGATCATCGGCGCCCTGATGCTGTATCTGGATTTTATCAATCTGTTCTTGTTGCTGCTGCGCGTCTTCGGCAACCGCAGGTAGCTGTTCCCGCCAGTCGAACGGCATTCACCACACAGGCACAAAGGACACGAAGAATTTAAGAATCTTCGTGTCCTTTGTGCCTGTGTGGTGAATCCTTTCCGAAGCAAGGTTCTGGGATTACCAGCTTGCGTCGCCGAAGAAATCGGCGGCGTGCCGGTGTGTCAGAAACGCTTCGATCCGGGCGCGGATATCCCCCAGCCGAAAGCTCGGCCCATGCCCTGGGAAGCACTCGGTGTCGTCGGGCCATTCGAGCACGGAACGCAGTGTCCGCAGCGTGGTCCGGAAATCGTCGGGGCACCAGGTCCGCCCGGGCCCGCCCTCGAACAAGGTATCACCGACGATGGCGCGCGCGCCGTCCAACATAAAGCTGACCATACCAGGCGTGTGTCCGGGCGTATGCACTACGCGCAATTCCATCGCGTCCAGCGTCAGCGTTGCCCCATCCCGCAGAAAGTCGTCGGGCAGTACGGCACCGAGCATGTGGGCGTCGGCAGGATGAATTGATACGCGCGCGCCGGTCGCCGCGCGAAGCTCGACAACAGCGCCGATATGGTCGCGATGAGCGTGCGTCAGCAGGATCGAAGCGACTCGAAGCTTGCCGATCAGCTCCATGATTTGCTCGGCTTCGTCGCCGGGATCAATAACGACAGCTTCTCCACGAGTGTCGTCGGCGAGTACATAGCAGTGTTCTTGCAACGGGCCGACGGTGATCGACAGCAGCCTGTACATGGTATGTCCTCTCGCGATCCGCTCCCAGCTTTGAGCCGGCGCCTGATGGTTGTGAATAGTGTAACGTCGACGTCCGAGAAAACGTCGGCTTTACCGGTAGCGAACGAGCCGTATAGCATAGCGGCGACAAGCCGCGGATCGGCGTGGCACAGCTCGCGCAGGAGTTCGATGATCGTGTGTTGCGGGAGTGCTGCCATCGGGCGATACTACGCTATGTTGAAACACTGTCAAGGAGGATAGGATGCCGCTTTACACGAAATACGAGGGTATTCGTTACGACGACCCGAATGTACAGGCCGAATTTCAGCGCCTGGTGGAGCAAATTGCTGCCGCCGAACGTGCCCGCGCGCCGCTCGAAGATCGCCATCGTCGCGCCGAGGGCGAGCGCGACCGCGGCAAGATCTCCGAATTGCAGTACAACGAGGTCGATGATCAGTATATTTCGGCCAACAACACGATCGCGCGGGCGATCAAAAAGGTTGACGAGTTTCTTGGGCGCAATAAAGATTACCGGGTAATGGGCTAGAATGACGCCCCTCATCCTGCTCGAGGCTGAAGGTGGCTGGACACGGTTCCAGCCACCTTCAGGTGGCTTTGTTGCATCAGCCCCGGGATTTATCCTGGGATTATGGTGCGGGCATTCACAGAAAGATGCCCAGATTCTGGTACGAAACGGCGATCTTGTCGATCGCGGAAACTAATGCAGCGGTGCGCAGGTCGGTGATGCCGGGCGTGGCGAGCATTGTTTCGCGGATGCTGTCGTAGGCCGTGACCATCGTTTCTTCAAGCCCGGAATTCACCAGGTCGGCCTCGTCGGCGCCGTGCGTCACCAGACGTTTCTCCTCGAGCGAAAGAGCCTTGCCGGTCATGCGCTCGATCGCTCCGATCATCGCCGAATTGGACGCCTCCTCGAAGCGCTTGCTGAGCCGGCCGAGCCGCACGTGATTGAGATCTTTACCCACTCGAAGTACGAAACCGTCACGCCGCCGGCATTGAGATAGATATCAGGGATGATCGTTACTCCGCGCTCGAGCAGGATCGCCTCGCCCGCGGCTGTGACCGGGCCGTTGGCCGCCTCGGCGATGATCTTGGCCTGGATACGCGGAGCATTGGCCTCGGTAATCACGCCCTCCAGCGCCGCCGGCACCAGGATATCGCACGCGCATTCGAGCGCGTCGGCACTGCGCGCAAGATTTTGCGCTTCGGGGTAATCCAGGATCGTACCGCCACGGCGGCGATGCTCCTGTACCGCGTCGACATCCAGACCGTTGGGATTGTAGATCGCGCCGTCGTACTCGGCCAGGGCAACCAGCACGGCGCCGGAATCCTGTAAAAACTTAGCGGCGTGGTAGCCGACGTTGCCGAGCCCTTGTACCACCACGCGCTTTCCGGCGAGCCCGGGCGTGAGGCCAAGGCGCCGCATATCGTCGGCATAGCTCAACGCCTGGCGTAGCCCGAAAAACACGCCGCGCCCGGTTGCCTCGGTGCGCCCGCGAATGCCGCCCTGTGGTACCGGCTTGCCCGTGACGCAGGCCAGCGCGTCGATGTTGCCGGTATGCAGCGCCTGATAGGTATCCAGAATCCAGGCCATCTCCCGCGGCCCGGTGCCGTAATCCGGCGCCGGAACGTCCACGCCGGGGCCGATAAAACTCTTCTTGATCAGCTCGGCGGTATAGCGGCGTGTAATCTGTTCGAGCTGGTCGGGGCTGTAGTTGCGCGGCTCGATGCGGACGCCTCCCTTGGCTCCGCCGAACGGCACGTCGACGATGGCGCACTTAAAGGTCATCAATGCCGCCAGCGCCATAACCTCGTCTTCGTTTACCAGCTCGCTATAGCGGATGCCGCCCTTGACCGGCAGTTTGTGGTGGCTGTGCTCCACGCGATAGGCATGTACAACCTCGATCGTTCCGTCGGAACGCTTAAGCGGGAACTTAAACTTGTACACGCTGTTGCAGTATTTCATCTGCTCCAGCAGGCCGGGAGGATGCTTGGTGAACGCGGCGGCTTTGTCGAACGCGGCCAGCACGGTCTGGTAAAACGAACGCTCCATCGCGAGTGTCCTCCGTTGGACGGGTTGAAGGGGATAGCGACTAGGGATTAGGGGATAGAGTTAGCCGAATGTTTCTCATGCAAGCCAGTGTACAGTGCACGTCAACGGTTGAAACGAACGGAGAACACCACAAAGCACACAAAGGACACGAAGAATTATAGGATTCTTCGTGTCCTTTGTGTGCTTTGTGGTGTTCTCCGTTCCGGCCTGCGGCCTAACTCGCCGCGGCCGGCAATGTCTGGGTAAGCGCAAACGATGGCGCGGCGATCGGCCGCGGTAGCGAGCCGATGCGACGGCCCAGCAGCTCCAGTACCTCGGCGATCACTGCCACGACTACGTCGATATCCGCCCGCGGAATGGTCAGCGGAGGCGCCAGCTGGATCACCGGGTCGAGGCGGTCGTCGGCGCGGCAAATAATACCGCGTCGCTTGAGTTGTTCGCTCAGCCAGCCCATCAGCCGTTCTTCAGCCAGTGCGTGGCGCGTCGTGCGGTCCTGAACCAGCTCGATCGCCATAAACAGGCCCATGCCGCGGATCTCGCCGACGTTGGGGTGCGCGTGCAGCGCCGCTTCGAGCTGCCGGGAAAGATACTCGCCCATCACGCTTGCCCGCTCGGGCAGCTGCTCGCGCTCAAGGATGTCGAGGTTGGCATTGGCCGCCGCGGCCGCTACCGGGTGGCCGCCGAACGTCAGGCCGTGCAGCAGCTTGCGGCTTTCGTCGCCCATAAAGGTGTCGGCGATCGCCTTGCGCGCCAGGACAGCTCCCATCGGCACATAGCCCGAGGTGAGCCCTTTCGCGACGGTGATGATATCCGGCTGGATGTCGAACAGCCGGCTGCCGAACCAGGCGCCGAGGCGGCCGAAGGCCGTGATCACTTCGTCCATGATCAAGACGATCCCGTGGTGGTCGCAGATCTGGCGCACCGTACGCAGGTAGTCCGGCGGCGGCACCAGGGCTCCGCCCGAGTTCTGTACCGGCTCGAGGATCATCGCCGCGATCGTCTGCGGACCCTCGAACTCGATCAGTGCCTCGATCTCGTCGGTGCAGGCGCCGAAACAGGCAGGCGCCAGGCGACATGCCCGGCAGTGGGAGCGGTGCGCAATCGGCACGTGGCGCGCGCCCGGCACCAGCGGGCCGAACGGAGCACGCAGGCCGGGCAGGCCGCTGACCGATAGTGCGCCCATGGTGGTGCCGTGATACGCGTAGCGTCGCGAGATCGTTTTGCTGCGCTCGGCGTAGCCCAGCAGTCGCTGGTACTGCTTGGCGATCTTGAGCGCCGATTTCGACCGCCTCGGAGCCGCCCGAGGTGAAAAAGACACGCGCTGCGTCGCCCAGGGGTGCCAGCTCGGCCAGCCTGCCCGCAAGCTGTACGGCGGGGAGATTAGGAAACGAAAACGGTGAAACGTAGGCGATTTGTGTCATCTGCCGGGCGACAGCCTCGGCGATCTCGCTGCGACCGTATCCGGCGTTGACACAGAACAGACCGGCCAGCGCGTCGATGTATTCGTTGCCGTCGCTGTCCCACACGCGGGCGTTGTCGCCACGCACGATGATCGTCTGGTTGGATTGGTCCTGCAGCTGCTCCATCTGATTGAAATGCAGCCACGTGTTCTCGGCGACCGCCTTATTCGTCGCCGGTGGACTGGAACTCATACACCCTCATCAGTCCCATCGCGCGCTCCACGGCCGTCAGGCACGAAACGAGCAGGATCAGGCTCACCACGCCGGGGCAAGGCTCGTCGCGATATGCCGCCGGTGTCGGCAGTCAGGGATTCTGGTTTCCTGGCCGCGGCAGCGCTCCGCCTGACGAGCTCCATTCCGGCGCGAAATCTCGTGCACGACCCCGTGGGCGATAGGCTTACACCAATTGATCCGCCCGGCCGGGTTTCTCAAAGCTCTGTCGCGGCTGAAACCACTGCACACATCTACATGGTTCAATGCAGATGCCGGGGATTTTGCAGCGCATCTTCGGCGAGCGTGGAACTTCGCCATAGTATAGCGGCCGGCGCTGCGGAACTAATAGGGCCAATAGTTGGATATATGGGTCGAACTATTAAGGGACACGCCAGAGGCGCTGTGCCTCTGGCATATTCCTACAACGAATCCTTCGCCCGGAGGGCACTCGCTTTGCGTTTTGTCCGGGCGTCTCCTATTCAGCTTTTACAGCGGTCCAGATATCGGCATACAGCGCCGGATCGCCGCTGCGCTCGATATATTCGAGCCGCTCGCGCTCCTCGGGCGTCGGAAAAAACAGTAATTCCTTGACAGCCGGATCGATCAGCGGCTCGGCGGCCTTGTTGGGCGTCAGATAATACGTGAAGTTGCTGATCTGCGCGCCGATCTCGGCGCTGAGCACGTTGTCGATAAAGATATGCGCGGCGTACTGATTGGGCGCATCGGACGGGATCGCCAGCGTATCCTGCCAGATCACGCTGCCTTCGCTGGGGATCACATACGAGATGTCGTCGTTTTCCTCTTTGCCCAGCGACGCATTCCCGTTCCAGGCCTGGGCCAGCAGCAGCTCTCCGCCGGCCAGACCATTCTGATAGCTCTCCGAGTCGTAGCGCGCCACAAACGGCTTCTGCGCGATCAGCGCCTGCTTGGCCTCTTCGAGCTGGGCTGCATCGGTCGAGTTGACCGAATGTCCGCGCCATTTGAGGGCAGCTCCAATCGCTTCGCGCTCGTCGTCGAACATGCTGATGCGGCCGCTCTTGCCTTCGAGCTGCGCCGGGTCGAACAGCGCGGCCCAGCTGTCGGGAGCCGGATCAACTTCGGACGCGAGGTAGGCGATGCCGGTCGTGCCGTACTGGTAGGGAATCGAATATTCGTTGTTCGGATCGTAGAACAAGCTCATCTGCGCCGGATCAAGGTTTTTCATGTTCGGCAGCAGCGATGTATCCAGCTTGAGCAGCCGGTCTTCGGCGACCAGCGTTTGCACCATATAATCCGACGGTACCACGATATCGTAGCCCGAATTGCCGCTGCGCAGCCGTGCCGCCAGATCCTCGTTGCTGGGGAAGGTGTCAACCGTAACGTGCACGCCGCAGGCCGCTTCAAACTCGTCGAGCAGCTCTTCGGGCCAGTAGTCGGCCCAGCTAAAGATGGCGAGCGAGCTGCCGAGCTTGCTCTTGTCGCCACAGTTGATGCTGCCGGCTGCTTCCTCCGGCGCTGCTTCCGACGCTCCCGCTTCTGTTTCCGGCGCCCCGGCTTCGCTCGCCGCCGCCGACGGCGCTGTATCCGCGCCGCCTTCTTGTGTGCCCTGCCCGCATGCCGCGAGGAGGAGGACGAGGAGTAGGAATATACGTTTCATCTGGGGTCTCCTTCAAGCAAACCAGCAAACCGACAAACCGGCAAGCCAGTTGGTTCTTTTATCTCCTCCGCTGCACCAACAACGACACCACCACCAGGATCACCGACGCCAGCAGCATCAGGGTCGACACCGCGTTGATCTCGGGCGTGATCGAGCGTCGCACTCGGCCGTACACTTCGAGCGGCAGCGTGTTGACGCCCGGCCCGGCAGTGAAGAACGTAACCACAAAGTCGTCGAGCGAGAGCGTAAAGGCGATCAGCGCGCCGCCAAGGATGCCGGGCATGATCAACGGCAGCGTCACGCGACGAAACGTCTGCCATGGAGTCGCGCCGAGGTCCTGAGCCGCTTCTTCGAGCCGCATATCGAAGTTGCGCAGGCTGGTGCGGACGGTCACCGCGACGAACGAGATATTAAACGCGATATGCGAAATGATCACTGTGCCGAGGCCGGTGCGCACACCCAGGCCGAGCACGGTATTGAGCAAGCGAAACAGCAGCGAAAAAAACGCCAGCAGCGAAACCGCCATGACGATATCGGGAATCACCACCGGCAAGTAGATCGTCGCGTCGAGAGAGGTGCGGCCGCGAAAGCGATAGCGCTCGAGCGCCAATGCCAGCATTGTGCCGAGCACAGTCGACACCGCCGTGCTGATCACGGCGATGATCATGGTGGTTCTGAACGCGTCGGCGATGCGGCGATCGGCGAACAGCTCGCGATACCAATCCAGCGTCCAGCCGGTCCAGCTTGCGCCGAAGCGCGATGCATTGAACGAAAACAGCACCAGGATCAGGATCGGCAGATACAAGAACGCGAACACCAGCGCGGCGTTCAGGCCGAGCAGCCAGCTCCCGATCGAACGAGGCGGGGCGAGCACCGGAGTGCGGGCGCGAGCGACGGCGGTGCCTTGTTCGGTAGTCGACACGCTCATCGGTCATCCTCCGACGTGTTGCGGAAGTACAAGATGATCGGGATCATCAGCAGCGCCATTAACACGATCGCCATGGCCGAGCCGAACGGAATATTCTGGGCCGACTTGAACTGCCGTTCGAGCTGGTTGCCGAGCATGGCGACTTTCGAGCCGCCCAGCAGCTCGGGCACCACGAACGAGCCTACCGTCGGAACAAAAACCAGCACCGAGCCGGTAATGATACCGGCCGAGGTGAGCGGCAACATCACATGCACAAACGCCTGCAGCTTACTGGCATACAGATCTTGCGCCGCTTCCATCAGCTTCCAGTCGAAGCGCTCGAGCGCCGCGTACACCGGCAACACCATAAACGGCAGCTCACCGTACACCAGGCCAATCAGCACCGACGGCGTGTTGTACAGCAGCTGCGCGTCGCTAACGCCGAACAACGCCAGCAGCATCGCCAGCGGTCCCTGATTGTTGAGCAAAAAGCGGATCGCGTAGATCCTGACCAGGAAATTGGTCCAGAACGGGATCATCACGGCAAAAATCAGCGCCGCCTGCCAGGGCTCGTTCTGGCGCGCGATAAAGACCGCCAGTGGATACGCGAGCAGCAGGCACAACACCGTGGTTACGCCGGCGATCCAGAACGAGCGCCAGAAGATCGACAGATACAACGGCTCGCTGAACAACTGGGCGTAGTTGCTAAACGTCCAGGTCCAGGCGATATCGCCGGTCGGCGAGCGCTGCTGGAAGCTGTACACGCCGATGATCAGCAGCGGCAGCAGGAAAAACAGCGTGATCCACAGCATGCCGGGCGAAAGCAGGCCGAGCAGGCCGCGGCGCTGGCGTTGCCGGAGCTGGGCATGAGCGAGGGACGTTGTTCGTGATACGGTTGCCATCTTCCCACTTTGGTCGAAGGTCGAAGGTCGAAGGTCACCGGAATCAAAATCGCAATGCTGAATTCAACTCTCTCCAAATCGATCTCAGCGATCAAGTAACAGGACCTTCGACCTTCGACCTTCGACCGATCCTATGGTCTCAAACATCATCCAGTTAGCACGAGCGCATTTTCCACCGGCCAGGTCAGAAACGCCGCGTCGCCCTGAGCGTAGTATGCATGGGGATTGAGCGTCGAGATCGCGTTTTGCTCCCATACCACAAACGGTTCGTCGATGCCGGGAAGCTGTACCAGAATACGCGTGTCGGAGCCGATATACGCGACCCGATTCACCGTTACCGGGAACACGTTTACCTCGCCCGGCGGTCGTTGCCCATCGACCAGTCGCGCTTTTTCGGGCCGGATCGAGATCGTGACGGCGCTGCCGGAGGGAACCGGCAGCGGCGCCAGCCCCTGGACAAATAGACCGTCGCCGATCCGGACCGTCGCGCGATCGGGAGCAACCTCGATAGCCTGGCCTTCGAAGAAATTCGTTTCGCCGATGAAGTCGGCCACGAAGCGGCTGGTCGGCCGCTCGTAGATCTCGGTCGGCGAGCCGACCTGCAGCACCTTGCCGTTGCCCATCACGGCAATGCGGTCCGACATGGTCAGCGCTTCTTCTTGATCATGCGTCACGTACACGAACGTGATTCCGACATCGCGCTGCAGGCTGCGCAGCTCGAGCTGCAGCTCCTTGCGCAGCTGCAGGTCGAGCGCGCCGAGCGGCTCGTCGAGCAGCAGCACAGCCGGACGATTGACCAGCGCGCGGGCAAGCGCGACGCGCTGTTGCTGGCCGCCCGAAAGCTGGCGCGGCCGGCGGTGTGCGAAGCCGTCCAGCCGTACCATTTGCAGCGCCTCCGCGACGCGACGCGTGATGTCGGCCTGTGCCACGCGCTTCATCTGCAGGCCAAAGGCGACGTTTTGCTCGACCGTCAGGTGCGGAAACAGCGCATAGCTCTGGAATACGGTGTTGACATTGCGGCGATACGGCGGCACCGCGCCCACGGACTGGCCCTGGATCAGCACGTCGCCAAGGCTGGGCAGCTCGAAGCCGGCGATCATACGCAGCGTCGTGGTTTTGCCGCAGCCGGACGGGCCGAGTAGCGAAAAAAACTCGCCGTCGACGATCTCGATCGAGACATCGTCAACGGCGGCTACATCGCCGAACAGCTTGCTCACGTTGCGCAGTTCAACCGCGTTGCCTGCTGCCAATTTAGGGCTCCTGATGGTCAGGAAGGACTTTAAACTCGGGCCGAAACTACGCTCGGAGCGGCCTTCGAGAAGATCACGACTCACACTCTGTCATCCCGAGCGCGCTGACAGAAGCTTCCGGCACACAACTAGCCGCTAGCGTGCGAGGGATCTCCGGCTGCCTGGCCGCATGGCTGCTGCGAGATTCCTCGCGTGCCAAGGGTACAACGGTGTATTTCGGCTGGCTCATGCACGCTCGGAATGACCAGTTCAGGGCCTCGTTCCTGTTCCGTGTTTGCCGTGACCTCTGACCTGTGACCTTTGACCTTACACCCGAATGCTTCGACCCTTATGCTTCTACCTTCGGTTGCTTCAGCGCTTCATACTCGTCAGCCGTAATAAACTCACCGCCTTCGATCCGCCGCGCGATTTCTCTGCGGTTCTCGTCGAACTCAAGCTCGGCGCGCATCAGCCGGAAGCAGCGGTCGTCCATCACTTCTTTGGCGACGAAGTAGCCGTCACCCTCTTCGGCGCCGCTGAGGTCGTTGCTTGTATCGATACGCACATGCACCGGCGCGCCGCAGCGCTTGCAGCGTATATATAAGTGCAGCCCTCGATCGGCAGATGGCGAGCCGCCGCCGAACAGGCGTTTTAGGAAACCCATTGTGATACGTCCTTGTTCACAAATACTTTAAAGGCGAACCCCGCCGGCGTCAATTGAGCTCGCCGCCAGGCGCGGACACACGGGATGACCATTCGCCGCGTGTACATTCTCGCTCACACGTCGACTTTGTAATTCAACGCGATTTCATCGCCCGGGAGGCCGCGGAACCCCCAGTTGTGCTTCGGCAATTCGAAGATGGTAATTTCGAGGTCGCGCGGCTCGATCCCAAGCTCGCCGGCGACACGTTCAAAGAGCAGACGGATCAAGTGCTTCTTGGTTGCAACCGAGCGGCCTTCGAACATGCTGATCTCGATGATCGTGTAGCGCTGGGAACGGTCGGGTGGGTACACGAAATCGGCCGCATCCAGCGGAAAGAAGCGGTGTGCGCGTTTGTCGATGGGAAACTGCAGCGCATCGACGATGCACGAATGAATTACATCAGAGAGCCGTGCTTTAATCGGGTTAAGCTGCTCTTTTGCTCCGAAGATCTTGATCTGCGCCATGTCTCAATCCTTTCCCTGAGGCCATGTTCAATCGCCAGGCAAGCCACGCTGCTTTCGCGCAGCAAATTGAAGTAGAGTATAGCAACGAGCGTTCGATGCGGCTCAGAGGCGTTATAATAGCCTGGCATGCGTCGCTCGCCTGTTATTGCCGCGCTGGTTCCGGCGTTGCTCGCCGGCGCGTTGCCGGTTATGTGCGCACTTATCGCGATCGGCTTCGCGCTCTTCGCCGTGCCCGCCGGAGGCGCCGCCAGGTTCAGCCGTGGCAGCTTGCTGCTGTATGGCGTGCTGCTGTTGCTGGTATCGCTGCCGGCGCTGCTTGTGCCGCTGCTGGCGCTGCGACGGCGTGGCGGAGTGCAGCTCGAAATTCTGGCCGCCGGTCTGGAACCCGGCGACTATGCGTTGATCCAGCGCCTGTTTCCCAGCAGTGTCGAGGTGCGCTTACAGCCGCTCGACGGCGGCTATAGCGGAGCTGCGGTGCTGCGCGCCCAGAGCTGGGGCGAGGGCGCGACCCTGCAGCGCAGCAGCGTTGTTAAGGTCGGCCCCACTGCGAAGCTGCAGCAGGAGGAGGAGAATTTCGAGCGTTATGTGCGCGAGTACGTCGGCAACACGGCGACCCTGTTGAGCAGTGCGCAGCGCGGCGGCCGCATGAGCCTGCGCTGGGCGTATGCCTCCTTTATCGGCGAGCAGGTACGCACGCTGGCCGAATATGCCGCCTCGGGCGCTCCGCTGCCCGTGGTGCTCGACGAGCTGTTTGCATCGCGCTCGACGCTTGGCCTGCTGCTCGGCACGGCCCGGCGCGATCCGCAGTACGCGCTGTATCGCGAAAACAGCTGGCCGCTGCGCGATTGGCAGCGCATCCTGGACGCGACATCCGGCATCCTGGGCGGCGATCCCCTGCGCGCCGATCTGCCGTTCGCCGCCGGCGAAGCCAATCCGCTGCCGACTGTGGTGCGCTGGTGCGATCCACATACCGGCACCGGCGAGCGCGCAGACCTGCGTTTCGACGTGCCGATCGCCACCATTCACGGCGACCTCAACAGCCGCAACATCTTGATCGACGAGCGCGGGTCGATCTTTGTGATCGATTTTGCCCAGGCCGGGCCGGGCCAGCTGCTGCGCGATTTCGCGCGGCTGGAAGTGGAGCTGCTGCTGGTGGTCGGCCAGCCGGTCGACGACGTGGAGGCGCTCGAGCGCGTGCGCGATGCCGAAACGCTGCTCGCCGCGGAGGCCTATGCGCAGCGCGGCCGTGTCCAGACGCTGTTGATCATGGAAGCTCACCCGCCCGCTACGCTGCGCGACCTGTTGGCACCGCGCTCGGCCGTCGCCGGAGCGCGCATCGAGGCGATCGTCACGCTGCGACGCCAGGCGCACGATCTGGCCGGGCCATGGCTCAACGCACCGGCGGCGATCTACCTGCTGCCGCTGCTGCACGCGACACTTGACACGCTGCGCTATGTGCAATGCGACCCGCCCACCCGGCGCGCGGCGCTGCTTATTGCTGCGCGGTTGTGTCGTCTGCTGGCATAAAGCGGTAGCCGAGCCCGCGCTGCGCATCGATCGTGCCGAGCCCCGCCGTGTGCAGCTTGCGCCTTAGCCGCGCCACCAGCGCCGTCAGCGCCTCGTCGTTGATCCCGTCCGGGTTATCGCCGTACAACGCCATCACCAGATCGTCGCGCCGGTGTACAACCTCCGGTTGATCCTGTAGCAGCTCCCATAGGCGCTGCTCCAGCGCCGTCAGGTCCAGCGCCGGCGCCGCTTTCAGGTTGGCGCAATAAACTCGCGGCAGCTCACCCGTCACCCGCGGGCGTCCGTCCACATCATGTACCAGCCCGTATAAGCGCAGCGCATGTCGCGCCGGCAGCTCCACCTGCTCGCCACGCGCCAGCTGCCGTAGCAGCGCGAGCGTGTTCGGCTCCAGCTCGCGCACCAGCCCGTCGAGCGCCCGCAGCACCTGCCGGTCGTCGAGCAGCTCGCCGGCAACCGAGCTGGGAGCAGCAGGCGCGTGCGGCGCCCAGGCAAGCGTGGCGACCCGTAGCAGCCGGGCATGGCCGCCGCTCAGCTCCCATAGCTGCTGTCTGGCCATTTCGTCAGGCTCGGCGCCCACTTCGCGCCCGATCGCGGCGCAGTTCCAGGCGGCGTCGGCGGGCGACAACGGGCCGATCCATACAACCGGCGGAGCGGCCAGCAGGTCGTCGAACTCTTCGCTCAGCTCGGCGATCGGCGGCGGCCGGCGGCAGCCGAGCACATAGCTGACCCGGCGGCCAAGATAGTCGCGCAGGTGACGCAGGCCATCCAGAATCGCCGGTTGGGCGGCTTCCGGCACGCGGTCCCAGCGATCCAGGATCACCAGCAGGCGCGAACCGGGCGCCATGCGCCCTGCCAGCGACGTGCGCAGCGACTGCAAAATATCGGGCGCCGCGTAGGTCGTGGGCGCATCGGCGCCGGTTTGCAGCAGCAGCGCCCTGAACACGCCGGCCGCGTCGTCGGCGATCGCGGCGTTGCAATCAAGATATAACCGCAGCAGTCCCGGCCGGCCAGGCAAGGCCGCAGGCCCTGCACCGCCGGGCGCTTCGCCGAGCGTGGGGTGGTAGGCCAAAAAACGCAGCAGGTGCGACTTTCCGCAGCCGCCGGGGCCGCAGACAAGGATGCTGTAGCCGCTTTGTACAGCTCGAACAACGGCGCCTACTTCTCGCTCGCGGTACGTGGCGGGGTAGCTTGCCTCGGCCACAAACTGCGCATTGGGCTCTGTCGTCATGTATCAGCCTGCTATCGGTTGCGTATCACTCTTGCACCATTTGAGACCGTTAATATACCATCGCACGCATAAGGGATATCTAGACATGTACAGTATAAGGCGAACGATCCTGATGCCGGCGCTGGCCGTGGCTTTACTGCTGGCAGGCTGCGGGCAATTGCCCGGCGTTGATGTAGAAAGCTCAGGCGCGGCCAGCACCGCCGCCGGCGAGTTGACCGAGGCGGATGTGGAAGCGACCGTACAGGCGCGGTTGGCCGCGGCACAGGCCAGCGCGGCAGGCGGGCTGACCGAGGCCGACGTGGAGGCGACGGTGCAGGCGCGGCTGGCCGAGGTGCAGGCCAGTGCGGCGGCAGCAGCGTCAGCGGCGCCGAGCCCATCGGCCTCGCCCAGCGCGACAGCTTCACCCAGCGCGACAGCCTCGCCCAGCCCGGAAGCGTCGCCCAGCCCGGAAGCGAGCGTCGAAGCCTCGACCGCAGCGGCGACCTCGCAGGCGCCCGCTGCTACGGGCGAGGGCGAGCTGATCGTGGCCGGGCGCAGCAATATCCTGACCCAATGGACCGACGGCGCCTGGTCGACGTTCCAGGTCGACGGCAACTCGTGCCTGAATCAAAACAACGAGTCGCTATTTGATACCGACGGCACGCCGATCATCAGCTGCAGCTCGACTGTACTAAAAGCTACCGGCGCAGGGGAGTGGGAGCCGTTCGACGACGAACACCGCGGCAGCGTCCATCTTTCCCCCGCAGGCCAGCTGTGGGTTGTGCAGGGCCTAACCATGTGGCAGCGCGACGGCGAACAATGGACGACTTACAAAGCCGAGGAGACGATCAAGGTCGAAGGCTTCCCCACCGAGGACGTTGCGTTCACCCCCGACGGCAAGGTCTATTTCGGCGGTATCAGCGGCGACGCGCAGCTGGTGATGTTCGATGGCACGGAGTGGCGCAACTACGGCGAGATCACCGATAGTGGCCATATCCGGTCGCTGCTGTACACCTCCAAAGGCGAGCTGCTGGTGGGAACCAACTCTGCCGTGTTCCGCCTGAACGGCGACGCGCTGGAGCCGGTGATCACCACCGACCAACTGGGTGAGCTGTTCGAATCAAGCATCGGCTATAGCGGCGATATCCGCGAAATGGTCGAGACGCCGGACGGCACGATCTGGCTGGGGACTGTCGGCGGCGTGGTGTCGTGGAACGGCAGCGAAGCCAAGGTCGAAGGCGTCGCCGCCGGCCTGCCGGCGTTCGAGATCAACGACCTGCATGTTGACGAGGGCGGCAATCTGTGGGCTGCCACGGTGCATGGGATCGCGGTCCGCCGCGACGGCGCCTGGCAAGCAGTTGTTCCATCGACCTCGGGGCTGGGTGACGGCTTTGTATGGACCATCGCGACGCGCGGCACGCCGCAGCTGCCGCCGGCCGAGGCCCAGCCCAAGACCGCTACGATCACCGGCCGCATTACGATCAGTAATGCGCCGCAGGCCAACAAGCAAGTCGAGCTGTGCAGCGAGGAGCCCGACCGATACAAGGTCGAAAATCTGGGCGACACGCCGTGCTCGAACCAGTTCTTCCATCAGGTAGCGCCCACCGACGCCGACGGTATGTATCGCTTCGAAAACGTACCGATCGGCAACTACACCCTCGCGGTTCAGAACGAGGAAGGACGCTGGGTCAACCTCTTGTTCGGCAACGCCGATATCGCCGCGCTCACGCCGGGCCAGAGCTACTCACTCGACGTGCCGCTGAATTAGGGCATCGGCCGGAACGAGAATCACCACACAGGCACAAAGGACACGAAGATTCTATGGATCTTCGTGTCCTTTGTGCCTGTGTGGTGATTCCGGAGGAGGTCGAAGTCACCGTCTTCCGCTGCAACGGTATCACTGTTGTAACGGTTGTGTCCCGATCGAGCGTGACCACAAATACCCGCCGATGGGGTTTAATAACGCCATCGTGTATGGACAGGTTTAGCTCGCGGCTGCAGCTTGAGGCCGGCACATAGAGTAGCGGATTCGGCGTGTCCGGCGGGCGGCCGCGCATACCATGATCGATCGCACGAGGAGCAGCAGCATGGCCTCTGACGTTATTCAGGCCAAGTACGACGAGCTCGACACGATCGCGCGCCGGTTCGGGCAACAGGCGCAGGGGATCGGCGAGCTGCGCAGCCAGCTGCAGCGCTCGGCGCAGCCGTTGGAGCAGGGCGGCTGGCAGGGCCGCGGCTCGGCGGCGTTCTTTAAGGAAATGAACGGGCAGGTCGTCCCGGCCACGCAGCGCCTGCGGCAGGCGCTGGATGAAGCGCGCGCGGTGACGCTGCAGATCAGCGAGCTGCTGCGTCGCGCCGAGCAAGAAGCTTCTGCTCCGTTTCGCGGCCAGGCCGAAGCGGGCGCCGGCGGGGCGGATGGTAATGGTCAAGCGCTGGCGGGCTCGGGGCCAACCGAATCCGGCGGGCCGAGTGGGGCGCGCATCGCCGCCGGCCTGGCCGCGGACTTCACGCCGGTGGTCGGTGAGCTCAAGGGCTTCGTCGAGATCTTCACCGGCAAGGATCTGGTGACCGGCGAGGATCTCGGATGGTGGCGCTTCGCGGGTATCCTGGGCGTCGTCGGGCTCAACGAGGTCAAGCATCTGCGGCACGCGGATGATGTGATCGATGCGGCTGGCTCCATTGCACGCAAAGGCGATGACGTCGCGGATGCCCGTAAAGCTGATGCCGTAAAGACCGGCGAAACTGACGCGACCAGAATAGGCAAGGACGTTCACAAGACGCAAGCCGATATTCGTCGTGCTTCCGGCGAGTTTGACCTGGTCAATCAAGCGATTACCGATACGAGCGGCAACCCGATCCTGGTGCCGCACCGTGTTGACCTGGAGACAGGCCTTCCGCAGCCGGGTACGCGCATGCAGGATGCAATTCCCGACGCGGTTAAGTTCCGCGATGGATCAATCATTGATGATAAGCCACTGGGCCGCCCGATCGCAAAGGATCGTCAGGAGATGATCCGCTTTATCAAGGCGTACGAGCTTCGTGAAGGCCGCTTACCCGAGAGGATCGAAATCCATCGCTATGATCCGTCAACCGGCAATTCGTCGAGGATCGAGATTTATACGCCGGATGACTTTCTTCCCAAGCCTAAGAACCCTTAGCCTTGAGTCGATAATGCTTGATACGAACGAGGTGTAGCGCATGTCAATGGAACATCAGGCCTTTGTGTTCGATTATGCGGCGTTTGAGCAGCAGCTAAAGCCGCTGCTCGAAGCAGCCCTCGCGTCCGGTGATCCATCGGATCTGCGCGCCTTTATTGCAGCGAACCTCGACAGCACCAGGGATCCGTATGAAGGTGAGCCGCTGGCCGACGATTGGGAAGATATGCTCGATGCCGCCGATGTTGATCAATACGGCGATTTTGCGCTGACGAAGTTCTACGATCCGCAGAACGACGTGGGCCTGGGAACGGACTGGGAAACGGTTCAAACGATGCTGGCCCAACATAACCCGGACTTGCTTCAGGCGGTGCTGGGCCGGCCGGTCGGTCCCGAGGGACAGCTGTTTGATCCCGGTAAGATGGGCTCGTACTTCGAGTTGGCCGAGGAAGCCCGCCAGGCGCTCGACGGGCTGGAAACGCTGCTGCGGGAACATCCGGAGCTGAGCGACGGGCTGGCAGATCTGCGCAACATGTTACAAAGCGCTGTTGACGCCAACCAGGGTCTCTATGTTACGTTCTAGTGCCTTGAGCAACATATGAATTACGACACCATGACCACGACAACATACACGGCACAGCTTGGGGAAATGCCCCTGATAGCCACCTGTGACGAGGCAACCGAAGCGTCATTGCCATGGTTGTTGAGCGTGCTCAGCCGGATTCATCGTAGCACTCCGTTGAGCGACAGCAGTAATGTTCAGGTCGGTTGGACGGTGCTGACGCTGCGCGCGAATCCCGACGGCCTGCTGGTGTACGAGCCCGACTACGCAACCGATCCGTTCCACAACCTGCTGCCCGATGTCACCCGCTCGCTCGAAGTGCTCAGCGCACATGCTGCGCTGCTCGATCGCCTGCCGCCGGGCGTCGACGGGAAAAATGTGATGTTCTACGACCGCGTAGTGCTGGCCAGCGGCGCGTTGGACCAGGCCAGGCTGGCGGCCCAGCGCGATGTGCCGGCGTTTCCAGGACATTCGGGCTGGTATATCGGCCCCGCGAACGGCGGCCTGGACCAGGCGCTCCCGCCCCAGGAGCGCTACACCACGCCGTTTGTGTATGAGTTGCTCGCGCGCCGAGCCGGCCTGGTGCCGATGCTTGTATTGCCGGTCGGCGCACGGGTTGATTTCGACGGCGAGCGCGTGGTGCATATGCGATTGGCGGACGGCGCTGCACTTCAATGAACAATGAGCATCGTTCATCACTCCCCATACGGATAACAAAGCTCGCGAAACATACCGAAGCCGCAAATCAGCGGTTGCGCTGCCTGCCCACCGGCGTCGGTCCAGAAGTTGACCCCCGGGCTCACAAAGCCGCTGTCGCCGGCTCCGTTCCAGGTCACCTGCACAGTAGCGATGCCCTGGCCACGCTGGATCGGAACCTGGGCACCTCCGTTGGTCCGGTGCTGTGACCCGTTGCAGCCGCCCGCGCCGGCCGGGAATTGCTCCATGAACAGTACGGCGATCGCCTGCTCGGCCGATTGGAGCGAGTACTCCAGCTTGATCTGAAACTCCTGCGGCTGCCCGGCGTCGAGCCGCGTGCCCGGCGCAGGCCAGATGGCGATGATGCGCGCCGAGTCCTCGCCGTCGGTTGACGGTGCCGGACTCACCTTGGCCGTGGGTGTTGGCGAGGCCCACACCGTCGGCGTCGGCGTCGCTGCCGTTCGCGGAGTTGCTACTGCTTGCGGTGTCGGCGGCGGCGTGGCGACCGCGACGTTGGCCAGCGGGATATTTATCAGCAGGAAGTCGCCGAACATCCACCCGTCGTTGCCGTCCGGCGCCTGCACATACAGCCAGTTGCTGTCCGCTTGCTTGCCCAGCACGCGCAACGGCGTACCCTCTGAATAGCTTGACTTGACCGCGTACTCCTCGCCCGGCCCGGCCCTGAGGTTAAGCCGCGTGCTGCTGACCAGCGCGTCCGGGCGGTTGCTCGGCGCCGGGCTCGCCGATGCAGCCGGCGGCGTGCCGGTGGCGGTCGGCGGCGGGCTTGGCGCGGAGGTCGCGGTCGCCGCTGAGCTGGTAGCCGGCGTCTGTGTCGGCGGCAGCTGAGCCACCGCGGTAGGGGTGACGCATTCGGCGCCGGTACAAAACCAGCCCATGGCGCGGGCAACAATCCCGCCGCTCAGACACAGGGCCAGCAGCGCGCTGCCCAACACTACCGCCAGACACGCCGGCCTGCGCCAGGGCTTCCGCGCCGCCGGCGCCGGGGAGGGCAGTGGTGGCGGTGCGGGTGGAACGCCGGGAGCGTGGCCGATCGTATCGTTTGCCCGGTAGCCCGCCGTCGGCGCGATCGTGGGCTGCCCGGCCGGGCGACTCGGCGGCCGCTGCTCCGGCGGGCCAGGCAGGTCCGTTGGCTCTCCCGGCGGGCCAGGCAGATCCGTTGGCTCTCCCGGCCGGCCAAGCAGCGAAGTATTCGCTTCGGACGGCGGCGCGGAAAGTTCGGTGTGGGGTTGGCGCGTGCTACTCGCGCCGGCTGCTGTCTCCGCCGCGGCCGTGTGCGGCATAGGCGGTGGCGGCGCAGGCGGCGGGGTGTTGCTCGACGCGGCCCGCAGCATAACGCGCATCGTTTCGGCGTTTGCCGGCCGCAGATCCGGCTCCAGCGACAGCGCCTGCTCGAGCAGCCGGCTGACGGCTTCGGGCACCGCGGGATTGATCTCATGCGCCGGCCGCAGCGGGTCGGGTCGCCCGCGCGCGTCGGCCAGCAAGCGCATCGCCGCCTCCACCGGCAGCACGTTGGTCGCCAAACAGTGCAGCGTGGCGCCAAGGGCGTACAGATCGCTGCGTGCGTCGGTGCCGGTGCCTTCGACCTGCTCCGGTGGCGCGTAGCCCTTGGTGTAGGCCAGCAGGCTGCCCTCGGTGGAGGAAGGCGGACTTTCGCCAGCGAAGCCCTTGGCCAGGCCGAAGTCCAGCAGCATGATCGTGCCGTCGGCTTTAAGCTTGATATTCTGCGGCTTGATGTCGCGATGCACGATCGGCGGCTGCAGCGTGTGCAGATAGTGCAGCACGTCGAGCACCTGGTCGCCCCAGGCCAGCACCTGCTCGAGCGGGTACGGCGCGCCGCGCTGGGCCAGCTGCTCGGCCAGATCGCTACCACGCACAAACTGCATCACCAGATACTGCCCGTCGGGAGTCGAGAAATGGTCGATCACCGAGGGCAGCGACGGGTGCTCAAGGTTGGCCAGCAGGCGGGCTTCGCGCTCGAACTGGCGGCTGATGCGGTCGCTGATGCGCAGCAGCCGCTTGAGCGCAACACGCCGGCCGAGGCGCTCGTCGACAGCCTCATATACCGCGCCGAAGCCGCCCTGACCGATCAGGTGGTCGACGCGATAGCGCTCTTGCACGATGCTGCCGGGCGCAAGCATGTTCATGCACGGTACCTTGTGTTACGCAAGCGCGACATCACTGGCACCCCAGGACGGCGCGAGCATCTTCGAGCGTTGTATCGGTGTAGTGGCGCCGTTTGCCGATCCCATCCGCGAGCGCCTGGCACGCGCCTGCGCTGTCGCCTTTGGCGTTCAGCGCATAGGCTTTGCCGATATATGCCGCGGGATGCTGCGGTCTGTTTGCGATAACCGTGTCGAACTCGTTCACGGCCGCGTCGTAGTCTTCGAGCTCGTAGTGCGCCCGGCCAAGTCCTTCACGGGCATCGGCATTGTCGGCGTTTTGTTGGAGCTCGGCTTGAAAATAAACGATCGCGGTCTGCAGCGCTGTGGCGGCCGACGTGTTGGACGGGTCGGACTCCGCGAACAGCTTCTTCGAAATCGCGCCCAGCTCGTACCAGTACCAGCCTTCCTCTTTGTCGAGCTCGACCGCCTTGCCCATATCGCCGTACGCGGCGTTGAGCTCGGCGGCTTTGTCTTTGCCTTCGCCGGCGGCGTTGGCATGATGCGCGATCGCGCGGCCGTAATACGTCTCCGGAGTCGGAGCGTCGGCGCTGAGCTGGATCGCTTGCGCAAAGCTGTCGATCGCGGCGTCGTACTCGCCCTGCTGGTATTGCAGCCAGCCGCGCGCTTCATGTGCGCCGGCCAGCGCCGGATCGCGCTCGATCGCCCGATCGAGCGCTTCACGCGCTTCGTCGTAGCGGCCGGACGCCGTCAAAATACTGCCGAGCCGGGCATACTGCCAGCCTAATTGAAGCTCTCCGCCGACCGCCCGGCGGTAACTTTCGATCGCCTCATCGAAGTCCTTGCCTAGTCCGTCGAGCAGATAGCGTATGTGGAACGCGTCGGCTCTGGCGCCATGGGCTTCATCCTGGCTGTAGCTATCCTCATCGCTTGCCGATTGAACCGCCGTGTCGGCGTCGCTCAGCGCCGGGTCGAGCGCGCCGGCATCGCCGGTGTCTTCGGCTACGGCGGTGTGGACATACGAGCGGGCGGTGTAGCCGAGCGACAGCTCGGGGTCGAGCTCGATCGCTTTGTCGGCATCGGCGAGTGCCTGGTCGAACTCGCCCTGTGCGCGACGGGCCCGGCTGCGAACGCTGTAGGCTACCGCGGAGCTCGGGTCCAGCTCGATCGCCCGATCGGCTTCGCGCGCGACATCGTCCCAGCGCAGGCGCTGCAAATATCCGATCGCCAGCAGCGCATGCAGCTCGGCGTTATCATCATGTGCCCGGACGGCGGATTCGAGCTGCAGGATCGCCTCGTCAACTCCGCCCGGCCGCCTGAGCGCTTGCTCGGCGGCTGCGATGAACTGGGTTATCTCGTCCGCCGGCGCGGCTGAAGCCTGGCCGGCCGAAGGCGACGGCGAGCCGGGCAGGTCCGTAGGCGCTGCGGCGGCAGCTTCCGAAGCAGCCGGCGGGGCGGCGCTCGGCTCGGGCGGGCTGGGCTGGGGCGAGGGCAACTCCGGCTCGGTTGCGCTCGGTTGCGCTTGAATGTCGCTTGGTTGTGCATCTGTGCTCGACACGGTCACGATGCCGGGGTCTGCCGGACGGTCACGCGGTATAAGCATCCATGCCAGCACCACGACCAGCCCGAGCATAAGGCCCGCGCCGCCAAGAATCAAAGGCCAGGGCGGCCGGCTCGTCTGCGACGGAAGCACGGCTCCCGACCCGCGTCCCGACGGCGGGAAGTGCCGCGGTGGCGTGGCCGGGTACGTCTTGGACACGATGTCGACCACGGTCGCTTGCGATGCGGCAGCCGGCGTAGGCGTAGCTGCCGGTGCAGCAGGCGTTGCCGGCGCGGCCGGCGTCTCGTCGATCAGCGTCGGCTCGGAGCGTAAGGCCGGCTCGGGAGCGACAACCGGAAGCGCCGGCTGAGCGCCGTCGCGAACAACCTCGAGCATAAAGCGCATCGCCTGGGCGCTCTGCGGCCGGTCCTCGCGCTCAAGCTGCATCGCTTTTTCAAGCACGCGGCTGACCGCCTGGGGCACCGCGGGATTGAGGTCGTGCGCCGTCCGCAGCGGGTCTGCTTGCCCGCGTGCCGCTGCCAGCAGCCGCGTCTGGGCCTCCACCGGCGCCGCGCCGGTGAACAAGCTGTAGATCGTTGCGCCGAGGGCGTACAGATCGCTGCGCGCGTCGGTGCCCAGCCCTTCGACCTGCTCGGGCGGCGCGTAGCCTTTGGTGTAGGCCATCAGGCTGCGTTCGACGGTGGAAGGCGGGGTTTCGCCGGCAAAGCCCTTGGCCAGGCCGAAATCGAGCAGCATGATCGTGCCGCCGGCGGTGAGCTTGAGGTTCTGCGGCTTGATATCACGATGGATGATCGGCGGCTGGCGGGTATGCAGATAGGTCAGCGCGTCGAGCAGGCTGAACGCCCAGCCGAGCACCTTGTCGACGTCGAACGGTACATCCTGCTCGATCAGCAGTGTGCCGAGGTCGTCGCCGGGCACGTACTGCATCACCAAAAACTGCCCGTCGGGCGTGGAAAAATGGTCGTGTACGTCCGGCAACGACGGATGATCAAGATTGGCCAGCAACTGGGCTTCGCGCTCGAACTGGCGGCTGAGGCGGTCGCCCGAGCGCAGCAGTTGTTTGAGCGCGATGCGCCGGTTGAGCCGAAGGTCGATAGCCTCATATACTGCGCCGAAGCCGCCGTGGCCGATCAAGGTCTCCACGCGGTAGCGCTCCAGCAGAATTGTTCCCGGTGCCAGCAAACTCATCAAAGATCCTCAATCGGATCACAATACATTACAACATTGCCGTGCTCGAGACCATAGACTAATTGCTCGTCCGATAGGGGTGACCTTTGATAGAAGCTCACGGCGCCGTGCCGACCGGTAGTCGCGGAACCGCGGCTGCGCATGAGACGAACTGTTCTCCGGCGCTGACCCAGCCTTCGAGCGAAAGGATCGCTACGCGCATCCAGCCGCTGTTCTCGCTGCGCTCCAGCGGCTGCAGCGGCGTGCCGCGCGGTAATTGCGCGATCGGCTGGTAGTCGGGGCCAGGACCGGAGCGCAGGTTGAGGCCCTGCGACACTACTTCACAGGGACCGATATCCGCCGGCACCTCGGCCTGTGTCTCCTGCTCCGCGACCGGCGTCGCCGCAATGGAAGGTAATGCTTCGGCGATCTCGGCCAGGCTGGTCGGGACCGTGCTGATCAGCTCCTCCAATGCCAGACCGGTCGGAACCGTGTCGGCCAGATCTCTGACCGGCTGGTTCACGTCGATCAGCGTTTGCTGTGCCGGGTCGAGGACGTTGCGCTGCGCGAACCCGATTCCCCATTGCAGCGCGTACCACCCGCCGATGCCAAGGCCGATCAGCGCGACCAGCGATATCGCCAGGCACGACAACACGCAGCGGCTTGTCCCTCCTCGCGGCGCCGGCGCTGCCTGAGGCACATTGCTCGCCGGCGGTGGGCCATACCCTTGCGTGGCCGTCGGGGCGGGCGCAGCCGGCATCGCGGCCGGGACGGATCGGGCAACCGGCGCAGCTGCCGGTGCAGGTGTGGCAGCCACCGGCGGCTGAGACGGCGGCACGTCCCACCAGGGCGCCGGATCGATGGTTTGTCCATTCAGCACGGTCGGTTCGGAAGCGGCGACGACCGGCGCCGTTGCCCGGCCGTCGCGCGCGGCCGCGAGCATCGTGCGCATCACCTGAGCGCTTTGCGGCCTGTCCGCGCGGTCTAGTTGCAGCGCCAGCTCAAGCACGTGGCTCACCGCCTCCGGCACCGCGGGATTGATTATGTGCGCCGGAGGCAGGGGGTCGGGTCGCCCACGGGCGTCGGCCAGAAGGCGCGTTTGCGCCTCCACCGGCGCCGTGTTGGTCAGCAAACAGTACAGCGTGGCGCCGAGGGCGTACAGATCGCTGCGCGCGTCGGTGCCCAGCCCTTCGACCTGCTCGGGCGGCGCGTAGCCTTTGGTGTAGGCCATCAGGCTGCGCTCGCCGGTGGAAGGCGGGGTTTCGCCGGCGGACCCCTTGGCCAGGCCGAAATCAAGCAGCATGATCGTGCCGCCGGCGGTGAGCTTGAGGTTCTGCGGCTTGATATCACGATGGATGATCGGCGGCTGGCATCCATGCAGATAGGTCAGCGCGTCGAGCAGCTGCTCGCCCCAGGCCAGCACCTGCGGCAGCTCAAAGGGCGCATCGCGCTCGAGCGCAAGCGCGCCGAGGTCGTCGCCGGGCACGAAATCCATCACCAGGAACTGCCCGTTGGGAGTGGTGAAATGGTCGGTCACGCGCGGCAGGGCGGGGTGGTGGAGATTGGCGAGCAGCTGGGCTTCGCGCTCGAACTGGCGGGCCAGTCGCTCGGAGGCGCGCAGCAGCTGCTTGAGCGCGACACGCCGGCCGAGGCGCTCGTCGACAGCCTCATATACCGCGCCGAAGCCGCCCTGACCGATCAGGTGGCCGACGCGATACCGGTCTTGCAGCGTACTGCCGGGCGCAAGTGTGCTCATGAAAGGCACCCTATTTCGATAATGTTAAAACGTCGCATCATGGGCATTCCAGCTCCTCCCGAGCGCCTTCGAGGTCCGCATTGGCGCCGTCCGGCTGGTTGCTCAACCCGTCCGCCAGCGCCTGGCACGCGCCCTCGGCGTCGTCCCTGGCCCTCAAGGCATGCGCTTTGCCGAGGTAGGCCTCCGCGCTGTGCGGGTCGATCGCGATCGCCGCTTCGAACGCGCCGATCGCCGCGTCCCAATCGTCGAGCGCGTAGTTCGTCCAGCCGAGCCCTTGGTGGGCATCCACATTGCCGGCGTCCTGGTCCAGCTCAGCCTGATAATAGTTTGACGCCTGGCGCAGCGTTTCGGATGCCGATGTATCGCCCGACTCTTTTTGCACGATGCCCAGCTCATACCAGACCCACGGCTGCTCTGCCCCGCCGACCGAAAGCGCCTCGGCCAGATCGGTGTACGCGGCGGTCAGCTCAGCCGCCTGGTCCTTGCCTTCCAGCGAGGCGTTGGCGTGGTGGGCGGCTCCACGGCCGTAATACGCATTGGCGGATGCCGATTCGCCGCCCAGATCGATCGCTTGCGTGAAGCTGTCGATCGCGGCGTCTTGCTCGCCATGCCGGTACAGCAGCCAGCCGAGTGCTTCATGGGCGCCGGCCAGCGCCGGATCGCGCTCGATCGCCCGATCGAATGCCGCGCGCGCTTCGTCGAAGCGACCGGCAGCCGACAGCAGGCTGCCGAGAGCGACGAAATGCCGCGCCAGCTGAAACCCGCCGCCGCTCGCCTGGTTATACGGATCGATCGCCTGCTCGAAGTCGGCTTCGTCCGAGGTGTGCCGGTGGCGGGCTGCGTACGCGTTGGCATACGCGGCATGGGCATCCATCTGGCTGTAGCTATCCTCGTCGGCCGACGATTCGACCGCCGTGGCGGCATCGCCGAGCACGGAGTTGAGTAAACTGGGGTCCTGTTGCTCTTCAGCCAGCACGACGTTGATATACGAGCGCGCCGCGTATCCCAGTGACAGGTCGGGGTCGAGCTCGATCGCTTTGTCGGCATCGGCGAGCGCCTGGTCGTGCTCGCCCTGCTCGCGGTGTGCCTGGCTGAGCACGCTGTATGCGACAGCCGAGCTCGGGTCGAGCTCGATCGCCCGCTCGGCGTGTTGAGTGACCTCATCCCAGCGCAGGCGCTGCATATACACAATCGCCAGCAGGGTGTGCGGCTCGGCGTTTTCCTCATCCAGCTCGATGGCCGCCTCGAGCTCCGCGATCGCATCGTCGAGCCCGCCTGCTCGCCCGAATGCTTCTTCGGCATTGGCGATGTGCTGGGCCACGACGTCGGCGGGATCGTCTTCCGGGGCGTCGGTCGGCTCGGGCTCGGGTTCGGCCGTCGGTTCAGGCTCCGCGGTAGGCTCGGCTTCCGTGGTGGGCTCGGACGTCGGCTCGGGCTCGGACGTCGGCTCGGCCTCGGAAGTTGGCGTGGTGCCGGCACCTGCCATAAGCGTGCCGCGCGGCAAAAACAGCACCGCCAGCGCGACGGCCAGCGCCAGCAGCACGGCTGCTCCGCCCAGCATCAAGGGCAGCCGCGATCGGCCGGGCCGCGACGCCACGGCGCCGCCTGCCGGCTCAGGTGATGGGATCGCTGGTGTGGCCGGCGCTGACGCGGCAGGTATCGCCGCCGACGCATCGACGATCGTCGCTTCCGATTCGAACGCCGGCGCAAGCGGCGTTGTATAAACCGCCGGCGCGTCGAGCACCGTCGGCTCGGCTCGGAAGGCCGGCGCGGGCGGGGTGGCAGGCGGGTGTGCCGGCGCGACACCGTCGCGCGTGGCTTCGAGCATCGTGCGCATCGCCTGGGCGCTCTGTGGTCGATCCTCGCGCTCAAGCTGCATCGACAGCTCGAGCACATGGCTGACGGCTTCGGGTACCTCGGGGTTGCTCTCATGCGCCGGCCGCAGCGGATCGGGTCGCCCGCGCGCCGCCGCCAGCAGCCGCGTCTGGGCTTCCACGGGCGCGAAGCCCGTGAGCAAGCTGTAGAGCGTGGCGCCGAGCGCGTACAGGTCGCTGCGCTCGTCGGTGCCCAGCCCCTCAACCTGCTCGGGCGGCGCGTAGCCCATAGTGTAGGCCATCAGGCTGCGCTCGGTCGTCGGGGCTGCCCCGCCCAGCGAGCCCTTGGCCAGTCCGAAGTCCAGCAGCATGATCGAGCCGTCGTGTTGCAGCTTCAGGTTCTGCGGCTTGATATCGCGATGTACGATCGGCGGCTGGCGAGTGTGCAAAAACTGTAGCGCGTCGAGCAGCCCGAACGCCCAGCCGAGCACCTGCGCGACGGGAAAGGGTGCATTGCGCTCGGCCAGCAGGCTGCCGAGATCCTCGCCGGGTACGTATTGCATCACCAGAAACTGCCCGTCGGGGGTAGAGAAATGGTCGTTCACGTTCGGCAGCGACTGGTGATCGAGATTGGCGAGCAGCTGGGCTTCGCGCTCGAACTGGCGGCTGAGGCGATCGCCCGAGCGTAGCAGCTGCTTCAGCGCGACGCGCCGATTCAGACGCAGGTCGATCGCTTCGTACACCGCGCCGAAGCCGCCCTGACCGATCAAACGCTCGACGCGGTAGCGGTCTTGCAGAATTGTGCCGGACGTCAGCAATACCATCGTGTATCCCCAGGGCGCCTGCGAACCGCGCTCCCGTTCATTATCAATGCAGCCCGCTGTTTCTTGTCTGCCTCAAGGCTTCCAGTTTCAGATTTCATAGCTTCGGAGCGTACACCGAATTGAACGAATCAACGCAAAAACGCGCAGCAGGGAATCCTTTCGAGCCCGGACGCACTCGTAGCGACGCGCCTGAGGCCAACGCGATGCTTTCAATTCAACCCATATTGTACGGATTCCCGGCCACACTTGCCAGGCTCGGACGGCGCGAACCCTGGGCGTTGGCCGGTATAAATGTTGAAATGAGCGAATTGATCGCTTGGATACGCCCACCCGGCTAAAGCAGGGCGGAATACGGCGTACCGCCGTGTCCGCTGCCCGTGTAACGCCGTGTAGCGCAAGTGTCCCGCTTTTGTATCGCTGAAGCGTGACCACAAAAACCGGTGAATGGTGTTATATGCATCAAGCACATCGCGCTCCTGTCGCAACACCGCGACGGCCTGACGCAAAACTCAGTTCCGAAGACCACATCGCCGGCCAGTAACGACTGCTGTTGAGCTTGCATTGCCCGGGCCGGGCAACGCCGCCGAGCAGCTTGCCGGATGCTGGCGAGTTGGAGCGCGGTTCGACCGAGAAGCAGTAGCAAGTCCTACAAGGAGGACGTTCATGGCGGAAGAATTCAGGTGCCAGTATGACGAGATGGAAAAAGTGGCGGCTCAGTTTGCGAAGCAATCCGAGGCGATCAACAGCATGCTGCAAAAGGTTCGCGGCAGCATGAACAACCTCAAGAGCGGCTGGATCGGGCGCGGCTCGGAGGCGTTTTTCGCCGAGATGCAAAACACGGTCTTGCCGGCGTCCACGCGGCTGAAAACGGCGCTGCAAGAAGGCAGCGCGGTGACAAAGAATATCGTGCAGACGGTCAAGACGGCCGAACAAGAGGCCTCGGCGCCGTTCAAGACCAGCTAGGGTACGCGAGCGAAAAACAGCATCGGTAAGCACTATCTAGGAGGATTCCATGGCCGGAGATATCATCAAGCTAGATTATCCCAAAGCCGAAGAGATGCGCAAGACGTTTAAGGCAGGCTCGCAGCAAATCGAAGACACGTTGAAAGAGATGAAAGCGCTCGCCAACAAGCTCAAGGAAGGCGCGCTGCTGGGCGACGGCGGTAACGCATTCGTCGAGGCGATCCAGACCAAGCTTTGCCCATCGCTGGTGAAGCTCAAGGCCAAATACGACGAAATGGATAAGGACGTCGCCGAGGCCGTCAAGCTGATGAAGGCGAGCGACAAGGAAAGCGCCGGCAAGTTCAACTAGGCTTTTCAGCGTAAAACGGAGGATAAACAATGTTTGATTTTCTGGTACGAATGGCGCGTGCCGTTGTCGATAGCGTTCTGTCGCAGCTGATGCAGCAAAAGAACATCGTGCTTGACATGGTAATGCGGCCGATAGAGGCGATGGTCCAGCAGGTACTGGGCGGTATCTGGATCGGCAAGGGCGCTGATGCGTTTGTGCAAGAGGTTCGCACGATCATGGTTCCCGGCGTGCGCACGATCGACACCAACCTCGGCACGTTCAGCCGCAACATCCAGTTCGCGCGCGAGCGCATCGATCGCGCCGACTCGGATGTGACACGGCTGGTCAAAGGCAAGCTTGACGACATCTTTAAGTTTTTCTAGTGCATGGCGCGCAGATACCGGCGCCGGTTAGGCAATAGGAGGCACCATTAATGTCCAACGCATCTGCTACTCAAGTATTCATGAATGTCCCCGCCGTGCGTAAAATGGGGAAAACCTTCGGCAACCTCGGCAACGTGCTGAAAGGCGTAGCGAAAGTGCTGCAAGCGCTAAGCACGATGCTGAAGACCACGGCGTTCATCGGTATGGTCGGCGGCCTGGCCGTGGCCCAGGTGATCGACCAGTACAAGCCGCAGATCGATAAAATGGCTCAAAAGTGCGAAGAGCTCAACAAGGACCTGAACGACGCGGCGTCGGCTTATGAGCGCGGCGACGCCGAGGGAGCTACCCGCTTCCACTGAAAGTGTGGCTACACTTATGCGGCGGCTGGAACGGTAGGGCAGGGGTACCCGCACCGTCACCGGCCGTCGCGCCCGTGCGTCTGGTAGCGGTGGGGCTTGACCGCATCGAACACGCAACGCGCCGGCCGTCCATGCATGAATCACGAGTACGCGAATTGCGCCATGCTACGCCATGCATTGCTACGCTACCGTCGCAACGGTGGCGCGTTCGACGTGTGCCCGGCATGCGGCATTCGTGAATTAGCGGTATATTCGTGGACGGCTGCCTGCGACCGGTTTTTGGGATTTTGTTTACAGAGGATGCATCGTCGTGAAACAAGATTGCCTGTTATGTGAGCGCACCTCGCCTGATAACAATCTGTACTGCCAGGAAACATACTGCCCGGCCGAGATGTCTCCCACGATCCTGGATCACGGCGAATCGTTAGGCAATATCGAGATCGTTAAGCCGATCATCGTGCTGCGCTCCTCGGTGTTGTACGCGGCGCTGTATCAGGGGCAAAAGGTGCTGCTTAAAGTCGCGCATCCCGGCCCCGAAAATCGTGAGCGGCTCAAGCGCGAAGCCGAGTTCCTGCAAAGTATCGGCAAGGGTAAAAACGCG
Organism: uncultured bacterium; assembly: GCA_963827625.1. Classification (GTDB taxonomy): domain Bacteria; phylum Chloroflexota; class Chloroflexia; order Chloroflexales; family Kallotenuaceae; genus CAWHBS01. The sequence goes on from CAWHBS010000001.1 coordinate 1,380,082, forward strand.
GTTGAGCACCTGCCGCGGCTGCTGACGCCCTACGCCAATACCAACGCCGAGCGTGAGCCGTACGGTAAAGTCGTGTTGCGCGGCCATCTGCTGTATTACTGCCTGTTCGAGTTTTTCGACGGCGATCCCTTGCGCGATGTTCTGACGACCAATCAGCAAATGTGGGTCTATCATATCGGCTGGATCAGCACCAATCTGGCCGTGGCGGTGGCATATTTGCAGAGCAAGGGCAGATTCCATTTCGGAATCAGCCCCGATACGGTGCTGGTGCGCCTGGATGATAAAGGCGGCGCGCCCGGCATTTTGTTGTACGATCTTGGTATCGCCAGCGACCGAGAAAGCCTGGTACGCAACTGGTATCCGTTTTTTGTTCGCCCGGCTTACACTGCTCCTGAGCTGATCGACGTGCGCTCGCCGCAGCCAAGCTATGCCACCGATGTGTATGGCGTGGGCATGACGCTGTACGAGCTGCTGGTCGGCGAGCCGCCGTATGCATATAAGCTGACCGGCGATGAGCAGGTGTATGAGGCGGTGCGCGAGGGCCGGCGGGTCGATATGACGCGCAGCGAGGACGTAAAAGCCGCCGCGGATATCGCCGCCAGGGCCGCCAACAGCAACATCGCCGCGCGTTTCGGTAGCGCGGCCGAAATGGCCAAAGCGCTGCAGACGACCTTTGGCGAGGCGCCGGCGCCAAAAAGCCGTATGAGCCTGCAGCTTATGCTGCTGGTTGTCGGCGCCCTGGTGGCGATCGCAGTGCTGGTCGCGGTGGCGATCGTACCAAGTCCTAGAGCATCATCAAGGGTCGCCTTATTGACCAAATAAGCATCTCGTCGGGAGCCGCATAGATGAGCCAGCGAACCTATATCGATCGCCCGCCGCGGATCCAGCCCGCCCTGCCGTATGGTGAGCATGATATCCCGCGCCCGCCTGACATGCCCGAGCAGCAATACGGCTGGATTCTGCAGATCGCGATCCCCGTGCTCACTGTTATCGTATTCGTGCTGGGCGCGGTGCTGGGTGGCGGTTTGCTTGGCGCGCTGCTGGTGATCCCGATGGCCGCCTCGGCCTGGGCGGCGCTGGTGAGCTATAACGGCGATAAACGCAAGAAGCTCCAGGCCGAGCAAGGGTATTCGGACCGGCTGGTCGAGCTCAATCGCCAGATGCACAATTATCACGATATGCAGCGCCGGGCGTATCACTATAACTATCCCGACGTCGCTACCACACATGGCCTGGTCGCCAACGCCCGCCACGAGGTTGAGAAGCCCGACCGGACGCTGCGCGCCGAGGCACGGCTGTGGGAGCGCCGCGCCGACGACGAGGACTTCGGCTATGTGCGGCTGGGTATCGGCACGGTGCCGTCGACGGTAACGTATAAGCTCGGCAATGTCGACAACCTGGATAACCCGCAGATCCGCGAGGCGATGAAGCTCGAAGAAGACTCGCGCTTTGTCGCGGATGTGCCGGTAGTGATCTCGCTGCGCAAGCCGCCACCGAAGGATATAGCGGAGGAGCAGGAAGAGGGTAAATCGGCCGCCGCTCAGGAGCAGGAGGACGCTTTCAAGCCGCCGATCACCCACGCCCTCGGCATCGCCGGCGAGCGCCGCTCGGTGTACCCCTTTGTGCGCGCCATGCTGGGGCAATTTGTGGTGTTCCATGCGCCGATGGATGTGCAGTTGTATGTGCTGGCCTCCGAGAGCACCGAATGGCGCTGGACCGAGTCGCTGCCGCACTGTCAGGTCGACGAGCAGGCGGATTACCATTGCTACGTCAACCAGATCGAGCACCAGGAGTCGGCGTTCGACGACGACGACGGCGGCGAGCTCGAGCAGTTTCTCGAAGGCTTCCGCAAGGTGCTGGCACAGCGCAAGCTCCGCCAGCAGGACCACGACAACGCCGAGCAAGAGGATGATACGACGCTGCCGCAGCAGCTGCTGGTGGTCGACCTGCTGGACGCGACCTATGACACCACGTCTGCGCTGCATAACATCGAGTCCGACGCGGCGATCTCGATCCTGCTCGAAGAAGGCGCCGGCCTGGGCGCCACGGTGATCTTTCTGGTTCCCGAGCGCAGCAAGATCCCCGGCGGCTGCGTTTCGGTGCTGGAGATCGAGGAAACTGCTCCCGCTACCAGCAGCCGGGGCGAGGCGCAGCGCAGGCTGCACTTCCGCTACGCCGAAGTCGGCGTCAACAGCGCGCGCTATGTCGGGCGCGCCGATCAGGTGGCCGATACGGCGCAGATGGAAACGCTGGCCGAGGAGCTGGCCACGCTGGATGTGCGCCAGGGCTTCGGCGCCAATCTGGCGGGGGCGGTGCCGTTCCTTGATCTGATGGGCTTCAACTCGCTGACCGACCTCAGGGAAAAAACCTGGCTCAAGTGGCAGCAAAGCGTCAAGCCCAACAACGCCAACTGGCTGCGCGTCAAGCTCGGCCTGATGTCGGGGAACAAGCCGCGTACGCTGGTGATGTCGGCCAAGCGCGACGGCGTACACGGCATGGTGGCCGGCTCAACCGGCTCGGGCAAATCCGAGCTGCTGATCTCGTATATCATCGGCCTGGCCGTCACCTACGACCCGACAGTGCTCAATTTTGTGCTGGTCGACTACAAAGGCGGCAGCGCGTTCAACGAGTTTAAGGGCGGCCTGCCGCACTGCGTCGACGTGATCACCAACCTTGGCGAAGACGGCGTCGCGCGCATGTTTACCTCGATCAGGGCCGAGATGGAGCGCCGCCAGCGGCTCAACATCGACACCGGCACCAAGAATATCGTCGACTATCGCCAGAAGGGCTTTCACGAGACCCACGCACCGTATCCGTATCTGTTTATCATCATCGACGAGTTCGCCGAGATGATCGCGGCGCGCGCCGAATACAAGACCCAGCTCGAAACGATCACCCGCCTCGGCCGTGCGCAGGGCGTATCGCTGATCCTGGCTGCTCAGCGGCCCAGCGGCGTTACCGACCAGATGCGCTCGAATATCAAGTGGCGTATCTGCCTGCGCGTTGAAACGCCGGGCGAGAGTCGCGAGATGCTGCGCCGCTCGGATGCGGCCTTTTTGCCCACCGGCATCCCCGGCCGCGGCTATTTGCAGGTCGGCAACGACGAGATCGAGCTGATGCAGGTAGCCTACAGCGGCGAACGCTACGTCGAGCCCGGCCAGGGTCCGAGCGAGCCGGTAGTCTGGCTCGACCGCAATCCGCAGGCGGCGCTGCTGGCACAGGATCAGGAGCCGCCCGAGCTGTACGTCGCGATCATCGATACGCTGAAAAAGATATCGGAGCAGGAGCAGATCGTCGCTCAGCGCGCGCCGTGGCCGGATTTCCTGCCGCGCCAGCTGTGGCTTTCGCAGCTGCTGATCTCGGGCAACCCCAGGGCCCAGACGATCACGTCGAGCGAATACCTGTACGAGGCCGACAAGATCACGCTCGGGCAACCGGTCGGCACGGAGCTGACGCTCAACCCCGCCGTCAACAAGTGGTTTACCGGCCGCAGCGGCTGGGCCGAAACTCAAGATTGGGCGCGCTACGCGATGCGCCCGGTGGTGGGCTTGATCGATAATCCGTACGAGGCCCGGCAGCTGCCGCTGGTCGTTGATCTGCCGGCCGGCAATGCGCTGGTCGTCGGCGTGGCCGGCCAGGGCAAGACGGTCTTTTTGCGCACGCTGGTGAGCAGCCTGGCGGCCACCCACTCGCCCGACCATTTCCATGCCTATGTGCTGGACCTGGGCGGCCGCAACATGAAGGCGCTCGAAACGCTGCCGCATCTCGGCGCGCTGATCATGCCCGACGAAGAGGGTTATGAGGAGCGCGTCGCCCAGCTGCTGCGCGAGCTCGACGATATCGTCGAGCATCGCAAGGGCCTGCTGAACGTGTATCAGGCCAGCGATATCTACGATTACAACCAGAAGCGCCCCGAGGCGGCCGAGCCCGCGATCCTGGTGGTGATCGACAACTTCCTCGAATTTAAGGAAACCTTCGGCGGCGACCTTACCGAAGACGACACCGTGCTGGCGCGCTTTATCGCCCTGGTGCGGCTGAGCAAGCCGTATGGCCTGCATTTCGTGATCTCGACCAATCAGGTGGACGACGTCCCGACCCAACTTTACAACCTGTTCACCGAGCGCTTCGCGCTGCGCCTGGCCGATTCGCTCGAGTACCGCATGATCCTTGGCGAGGCGGTACCCGAGATCCGCGATGTTCCGGGCCGCGGCTACACCAAGATCGGCCAGTACGCGCTGATGTTTCAAGTAGCGACCGTGAGCAAGCCCGACAACGAGCTGCAGCGCCTGGTCCAGCTGGTCGAGCGCATGGTTGATTACGCCAAAGACCGGACGTACCGCAAGCCGGTGCGCGTCGACGGCCTGGCCAAGTCGGTGCTGTTCAAGCATTTGCTGGCCGTCGAGCACAGGCTGCCGCTGGACGAGCAGTTTCTTGACGGTCTCAGGGCCGTCACCACGCGCAAGTGGGCCGAGAGCAGCGATCCCAAACACGCCGACTGGCTGAAGGTCACGCTCGGGCTGCGCTCGGGCGACCATCCGCGCATGCTGGAGCTGGAGGCCAAAAAAGACGGCGTGCATGGGCTGATCGCGGGCGGCACCGGCGCCGGTAAGTCCGAGCTGCTGATGACCATGATCGTCGGCCTGGCGCTAAACTATGACCCGTCGATCCTGAACTTCCTGCTGGTCGACTACAAAGGCGGCGGCGCGTTCCAGCCGTTCGCCGACATGCCGCACTGTGTCGGCATGATCACCAACCTCAACAAATCGGCGGTCAACCGCGTGTTCACCACGATCAACGCCGAGATGCAGCGCCGGCAGAAGCTGAACGCCGAAACCGGAACCGCCGATATCGTCGAGTATCGCAAAAAAGGGCTGCACAAAACGCACGCGCCGTATCCACACCTGTTCATCATCATCGACGAGTTCGCCGAGATGATTACCGACGCGCCCGAGTTCCGCAACGAGCTCGACAGCATCACGCGCGTCGGCCGCTCCGCGGGCGTCAATCTGATCCTGGCCGCGCAGCGTCCGATCGGCGTGTCGGACCAGATGCGCGCCAATATCAAGCTACGCATCTGCCTGCGCGTCGAGGGCATGGACACCAGCCGCGAGATGCTCAGGCGCCCGGATGCCGCGCTGTTGCCCAACGGCATGCCCGGCCGCGGCTATATCCAGGTCGGCAACGAGAACATCGAGCTGGTGCAGGTGGCCTACACCGGCGAGCCGTACCAGTACGTGGAAATGCCGCCGGGTATCGACAAGCCCAAGTTCTACACGGTGATGGTCGACCTGGCCAACGAGCTGCTCAAGGGCGAGCGGCCGCTGGCACCGTGGCCCGCGCCGCTGCCGGCGCTGCTGCCGTTCACCGAGCCGGTGAGTGCACGCTATTTCGACGCGGAGGCCCGCTCGCTGGTCACGCTCGGGCAGACCGATCGCCTGGCGGCCAACCCGTTTATCGGCGATTGGCTCAAAGGCACGGGCACCTGGCACGGCATGGGCTGGGACAGCACGGCGATGCGCGCGGTTGCCGGCATGATCGACGACCCGTACAACTCCAGGCTGCTGCCGCTGGTTGTGGATTTCTCCAAGGGCCACGCGGTGCTGTTCGGCGCGGCCGGCTGGGGCAAAACGTCGTTCCTGCGCTCATTGATCGTCAGCCTTGCCGCCACGCACTCGCCCGACGAGTTCCAGGCGCATGTGCTGGATCTGGGCAACAACCTTGACGCGCTCGCGCCGCTGCCGCACGTCGGCACGATCATCAAGCCCGACGAGCGCGGCTACGAGGAGCGCGTGCAGCAGCTGTGGCGCGAGCTCAACGACGTGGTCAACCGGCGGCGTCAATTGTTCAACGAGGCCGGCGTCAACACGCTGTACGAATATAACAACGGCCGCCCGGCGCGGCTCGAGCCGGCGATCCTGGTAGCGATCGATAATTTCGCCGAGTATATCGAAAGCTTCGGCCAGCTCGATAAAGAGGACGACCCCAACAACCTGATGCAGGCCTTCGTGGCGCTGGCGCGCCAGGGTATCTCGGTGGGGGTACACTTCGCGATCACGATCAGCCGGCTCAACCTGCTCAACAGCAAGCTGTACAGCCTGTTCACCGAGCGGTTGACGCTGCGTCTGGCCGACAACGGCGATTACAGCGGCATCGTCGGCAGCAACATTCCCGATATCGACGAGATCAACGGCCGCGGCTATATGCAGATCGGCAAAACACCGCTGGCGTTCCAGATCGCGCTGCTGCCCGCGGTCGCCGGCGACGACGGACTGCCGCTGACCGAGAAACGGCGCATCATGCTGATGGCCGACAATATGCGCGCGGCGATGGCGCGCAGCGGCCGTGAATACCAGGAGCCGTTGCGCATCGGCGCGCTGCCCGACAGGTCGTCGTATCGCCAGGTGCTGGCCAAGCAATTCGCGATTACCTCGGATGTGCAGGCCTTCGAGCGCGAGCTTAAGGGCGCGATGCGCAAGGTCTGGGATAAGAACGCCTCGTCCGAGCACGCCGGCTGGCTGTACACGCCCATGGGCATCGCCTCGGGCAACCGCATCCGCACCTTGCAGCTCGAAGCCAAGCGCGACGGCGTCCACGGCCTGATCGCCGGCGGCACCGGCTCGGGCAAGTCCGAGCTGCTGATGACCATGATCGTCGGCCTGGCGGTCAACTTCTCGCCGGATATCCTCAACTTTATTCTGGTCGACTATAAAGGCGGCGGCGCATTTAAGCCGTTTGCCGAGCTGCCGCACGTTGTTGATATCGTCACCAATTTGAACAAGGCCGGCGTCGACCGCATGTTCACGGCGATCAACGCCGAGATCCGGCGGCGCCAGGGACTCAACGCCGATACCGGCACCAAGGATATCGTCGAGTATCGCCAGAAGGGCATGCACAAAACGGGCGTGGCGTATCCGCACCTGTTCATCATCATCGACGAATACTCCGAGATGATCGACGACAACCCCGACTATCGCGTGCAGCTCGACAGCATCACGCGTGTCGGCCGCGCGCAGGGCGTCAACCTGATCCTGGCGTCGCAGCAGCCCAAGGGCGTGTCGGACCAGATGCGCGCCAATATCAAAATGCGGCTTTGCCTGCGCGTCGAGCAGGCCGATACCAGCCGCGAGCTGCTGCGCGCGCCCGACGCCGCGCTGTTGCCCAACGGCATGCCCGGCCGCGGCTATATGCAGATCGGCAACGAAAACCTCGAGCTGCTGCAGATCTCGTACGCCGGCGAGCCCCAGCCGCCCGAGAGCGGTCTGGTACAGTGGCCCGACCGGCCGGAACAGGATAACCGGCAGTCGGCCGACGAGACGCCGCGTCTGTTCGACGCGGTGGTAAACCTGGCCGCCGAGCTGTACGGGAAAGTGGCGCCCAGGCCGTGGCCGAGCTTCTTGCCCGAGCATTTCAGCCTGGAAACACGGCTCGAAGACGCCAAGGGCGGCGGCAGCTTCCGCCTCGAATCGGCGGTCACCGACTGGATCAACGCGGAATCCGCGCAGCTGTGGCCGGGGGTAGACTGGAGCGGCGGCGGCGAGCGGCCCGCGCTGCGGCCGGTGGTCGGCCTGCTGGACGACCCGACCGAAGCCCGGCAGGACCCGCTGAGCTTCGACCTGAGCCGCAGTCACCTGGCCGTGTTCGGCGACGCCGGCCTCGGCAAGTCGACGCTGCTGCGCTCGTTGATCATCAGCCTGGCCGCGACGCACTCGCCCGACGAATTTCATTGCTATGTGCTGGACCTTGGCGGGCGCAACCTGCGCAGCCTGGCCGAGCTGCCGCACACCGGCGCGATCATCTATGCCGACGAAGAAGCGTTTGAAGAGCGGCTGCAGCGCCTGCTGGGCAAGCTGGACCAGCTGATGTCCGAGCGGCAGCGCATTTTGAGCACCTCGGACGCCAAGGATTTTTACGATTTCAACGCGCGCTTCCCGGAGCGCCGTATGCCGGCGGTGGTTGTCGTGATCGACAACTTCGCGGAGCTACAGGAAAATCAGGAAACGCTGGTAGAGATGGAGCTGATGCCGCTGGTTCGCGCGTCGCTGGGCGCCGGGATTTCGTTTGTGGTTTCGGCCAATACCCACAACAACATGCTGAGCAAGCTCTATGCCCTGTTCAGCGAACGTGTGACGTTCAGGCAGTCCGACGCCGACCGCTACATCGACATCGTCGGTCGCGGCGCCGTCGAGTTCGGCGATATCGCCGGCCGCGGCTATATCCGTCGCAACGGCCGGGCGCTGCTGTTCCATATCGCGCAGCCGGCCGGCGTGATCACGCCGGAGGGCCAGCGCCTGGGCTCCGAAGCCGAGGATGTGCGGCAGCTAGCCACCAACATGCGCGCCGCGCTCGATGCGCGCGGGGTGTGGCGCTCGCGGCCGGAAGCGATCACCACCTTACCGGCGCTGGTCAACCTGCCCGACACGCTGCAAGCGGCCGAGGGCGAGAACAGGCGGCGCGTCGAAGCGGTGCTCGGGCAGAACGACCGGCTGTTGCCGGCGCTGGTCAACCTCAAGCGCATGGGGCCGCACTTCGCCGTCGCCGGGCCGCCGCTTTCGGGCAAAACCACCACCGTGTACAACTGGGTGCTGACGCTGGCGGAGCGCTACCCGCCCTCGCGCGTCAACTTCGTGTTGATCGATACCCAGCGCCGTACCTTCGATTACGGCGGCGCGCACACGTTCGAGGAGCTGCCGCACGTTCTGGCCGCGGCCTGGGAGCCTGAAGATGTGCCCGGCGTGGTGGCGATGCTCAAGCGCGAGGTGACCATCTTAGCCGAAGACCCGGCCAGGCGCGAGATCTTTGTGGTGATCGACAATTACGACGATTTCAGCGAGGAAAACGAGGCCAAACACGAGCTGGTGCGCGACATGTCCGGGCTGGCCCGGCGCTACGGCCGCGATGGATTACATTTCATCATCGCCGGCAACCTGGACGGCATGGTCGACGATCTGGCCAAGCGGGTCAAGCTCGCGGGCTACGGCGTGGGCCTGCGCACCGCGGGGGCGCTGGAAAATCTGAACGTGCAGCGCCTGCCGGCCGGCCTTGAAGGGCATGAGCTGCCGATCGGTCGTGGCTATATCGTCAAAGCCGGCCAGGCTGCCATGATCCAGATCGCCTCACCCTATGAGGGCGCCGGCGCCGAGCAGGCCGAAGATGAGGAAGAAGAGCGCGGCAATGTGGATGCGCTGGATCGCTGGATCGAGCGATTGCTGGCCAAGCATCCCGAGCCGCGGGCCCAGTGGTCGACGGTTGAAGAGCAGCCCGGGAGCGGTAAGCCGGCAGCCGAACGGAGCGAGCAGTTCGAGCGCATGCTGGCGCTGCTGCGCAAGGGCATGTTGCACGAGATCACGAATCTGAAAGCCAACGGCGGCGAGCCGGCGAACGGCGACGACGATGCGGACGCCTCCGAGGAGGGTGCCGTGGTCGCGGACGGGCTCACCGATGCCCAGAGCTACGTCGTGGACGAGGACGGCAATCTGGTCGAGGTCGAAGCCGCCGACGGCAATGGGCACGCCAACGGACATGCTCCGCTGGTGTTGGAGCGGCTGCTCGAGCTCGAGCTCGACGACTGGAGCGATGAGCAAACGATCCAGAGCCTGTTGGGCGAGCTATGGAAGAGCAAGCAGCGGGCGGACGGATTGCCCAACGATATGGTCGACATCCTGTTCGCAACCATGGATCTGGATTCGATCCTGTTGAGCCTCGAAGGCGAGTATGCCGAGGAGGAATTAGAAACATGAGCGCACAAACACGGCTCGAAATAACCGTCGATGTGTTCGAGGCCAAAAACAACCGCGCGCTGATCGTGCCGCAGCTGACGCCGCGCGAGATGATCGCGTCGATCCTTGACGAGTTTCGCTCGCTGGCATATCTGTCGCAGATGCCGGACAGTTACGCGCTGCTGCGGGCGCGCGACGGTTTGGTGCTGGACGAAGCGTCGCCGCTTGGGCAGCAGCTCAAGCCGGGCGAGCGCTTGATTCTGGCCGAGTATCAGCCGGAGCTGCCCAAGGAGACGCTGCAGCCGTCGCGGCATGCGTATTTGCGCGAGGAGGCCAGCGGCGAGGTGTACAAGCTACATTGGCTGCCGGCGATCATCGGCCGCGTCGACGCCAGCCTGTCGGATAACGATCGAGTTGCCGTCGATCTGGCGGCACACCAGCGTGGCCTGCGCGTTTCGCGCCGCCATGCCCAGATCATCGAGGAAAACGGGCGCTTCTTTATCGAGAGCTTGTCTCAAAATGCAACCACGATTCGCGATAGCCAGGGGCGTGAAACTGCGCTCAACAGCGGCGCGCTTCCGCTCGAGCCGGGCGATATCGTGTCGCTGGACCAGAGCCAGATCGCCCTACAGTTGATTGTTCGCGACGATGCCGGCGGTTGAGCTCGCTATAGGTGGCACATCTGGAACCAATATGAAACGAATCTGCTCCTTATGGGTCGTGCTGATCCTGGTTTGCGTGGGATTATGGCCGCAAAGTGCCAGCGCCCAGTTCGTACCGCAAATCTTGATCATGCATGTGGACCAACAGCCAAAAGAAGACACCTTCGACCTGAACGTCTTGTTCACAGTGCTGGACAGAAACGGCCAGGCGCTGCCCCGGGAAGCGATCAATATCGAGAACCCGGGCAACGCCTTCGGCCCGACGTTCCCCGAGGCGCCGGCCAACGTCGAGCCGGCGACGACGCCGATCCGCATCGCACTGGTGATCGACGCCAGCGGCAGCATGGAACAAGAGATCAACGACGTGCGTAATGCGGCGATCAACTTCGTCAGGAAGGTGCCGGACAACGCCCAGGTCGCCGTGTATAAGTTCTCGGATGTGCCGGAATTGATGCAGGGCTTCACCGCAAAAAACCAGATCGCCTCGGTCGAGAACGCGATATTCAGTATCACCAACCGGGCTCCCGGCACCGGTAATACCTGCATCTTTCAGGCAGCTTCCAAGGCGGTCAGCGATGCAAACGCCGGCATCGACGCCAACAACGTGGCGCGGCCGACGGTAGTGCTGTTCACCGACGGCAAGGATTCCGAAGCCGGAGACTGTGGCCCGATCAAAGAACAGCAGGTCATCGCTCAGGCGCAGCAAACCGGGATCCCGACCCAGGTGCATACCATCGGCCTGTGCAACGACGACAGCTGCGCAAACGTCAACCGCGACGTGCTCAACTCACTGGCGAACAATACGGCCGCTTCTACCAAATCCGGCAAGCTCGGCGACCTCGACAATCTGTTCAATGCCATTCTTTCGGCGCTCAACAGCCAGTTCATGGCCAGAACCAGTATTAAGCCGCAACAGGGCCCGAACCAGGTAACGATCCAGTTCAACAAAGCGACGGTCAACGGTGCGCCCGCGACGATCTCGATCAATACGCAAATCGAATCCGCTAAAGACTATGGAACGCCGCCGCCCGCGATCAGGTACGAAACGCGTACCTATAATGCGCAGGACAACGCCTATACCGAGACGCTCAGTGTAACCAACCCTGAGCAGATCGATCGCATTACAGCACGAATACTCGACAAAGGAAACACGGTCAAGGCTGAAGAAACGGTCACCGATATCGGTCCATCGACCAAGATAATCTTAAGCGGCGACCAGCTGAGCCCGAATGCCGAGTTCGTCACCGAGATCACAGCCGTCGACAAAAACGGCAACACCATTACCGACGCCGAAGGCAAGTCGCCGATCATATTGAAGACCGGTACACATCTGCCGCCGGCGCAGGCCCAGCTCAGTTTCACCTTCGCGGGGCCGCCTGAGTTCAACTGGGACACCGGCGAGTTCGTGATCAAGGTCGCCCAGGTGAACCGAGGTGACGACACCAGGCTGCTGTTCAGCGGTACGATCGCCGAAGGCAACCGCAAGGTGATGGATATACCGCTGGGTGAGCTCGCCAACTCGTCGGCCGTGGTCAAGCTGGTGGACGACGAGCTGGCCCAGCTCAGGCAGGCCAACCAGGGCAAGACCTATACGCTCAATGTGACGCTGACCGATCAACAAAGCGGCGACGAGGTCACCCTACCCGTACAGGCCACGGCTATTCCGCCCGAGGCGCCGGGGATCTTGCAACGGATCTTGCTCACGGTGCGCAATCCGGTCGTGCTGGGCAGCATTCTGGTGATCGTGGTAATGATCGCTGCCGTTGCGCTCGTGCTTGCCACGCGCAAGTCGCGGCGCGACATTCCGCTGCCGAGCCCGTTCAACGAGGCCACCGGTATGGCGCCCAGCGGCTCCTGGCAGCCGTCCGCGCCCGCCAAGCCCGCCGCTCCCGGCAAGCCTTCCGGACCCGTCCGGCCGCCGGCGGCGCCGATCAAGGCGCCCGTGTCGATCAAGGCGCCGTCCGGCCCGAGCAGGCCACCCACGGGCAGCCAGCCGAGGCCGCCGAGCGCTCCTATGGTGGGTGAAGCGACCCAGATGGGCGACGGCGCGGCGGAGTCTTCGAAGCCGGAGATGCTGGTCACGATCGTGGCCACGCCGGAGCCGGGCCTCAATCAGGGGCGCGTGGCCAGGGAGCTGCCGTGCGTGATCGGTCGCGAGAATTGCCCGGTGATCATCGCCGGCGACAGGAAAATCTCGCGCCAGCACGTCGAGGTCAGCGTTCAGGGCAATAAAGTTATGATCAAGGATCTCGACAGCGCGAACGGCACCGCCCTGGTGGTGCCCGAGCCCGCCGGGCAGCTCGCCACGTTTGCGGTAAAGCGGCAGTTCGAGCGCGGTGCGTCGGTCGAGTGGGACAACTACAGCCTGCTTCGGCTCGGGCCGAATACGGTTCTGCGACTGATGCTGCCGGGATGGCCGCCCAAAGACGACAATTCGAGCACCGTGATCGAGGGCGAGTCTGATAACCGAACGCAGATCGCAGGCTAGGCTACGTGAACACTAACGCTACAACACAGCTCAGCTTCGACGCCGATACCGATGTCGGGCGCTCGCGGCGTGGCGGGCCAAACCAGGACTCGATCGGTACGTTCGCCGATTACACTACCGACGAGGCACGGCTGGCCGCCAAGGGCAAGCTGTTCGTGGTAGCCGACGGTATGGGCGGCGCCGCGGGGGGCAAAGAAGCAAGCTCGATCGCTATCGCGGCGGTGTTGCGCAGCTACTACGACGACCCTGATACGGCGATCGAAGCGAGCCTCGAGCGTGCGTTTCAGGTGGGCAATACCGCCGTGCAGCAGCACGGCCGCGACCATCCCGAGCTGCGCGGTATGGGCACCACGATCGCGGCGGCGGTTGTGCGCGGCCAGACGCTGGTGGCAGGCAATGTGGGCGACAGCCGGGCGTACATACTGCGCGGCGGCGATCTGCGGCAGATCAGCCTCGATCACACCATGGTTCAGGAGCAGGTGCGCGAAGGAGTATTGCTGCCCGAAGAGGCGGAAATACATCCGCGCCGCCATGTCCTGTCGCGCAATCTTGGCTACCGCCCGCGAGCGCAGCCCGATTTTGTCAGCTGGACGATCCTGAACGACGACGTGATCCTGCTGTGCAGCGACGGCCTGTGGGGGCCGGTCGGCGACGGCGATCTGGCCGGGGTACTGCGCAAAGAGCGTGGCAAGCAGGCGGTCCAGATGCTGATCGAGCTCGCCAACGAGCGCGGCGGCCCCGACAATATCAGCGCGATCGTAATCCGTGTCGAGAGCGTCGCGGCGGGCGCCGGCTCTGCAACGACCGAGCCTGTCGCGGAAAAACCGGATTCGGTGACGACAGAGCCCGACGCAAAACGCCCGGGATCGGCCGTAACTGAGCCGATCGAGCCGCGAGCGACCTCCGTCCGGTCAGGCAAGGCCGCAGGCCTTTCCGTGGCAACCGAGCCCATGGTCACGGCGGCTCCGGTCGCGGCTCCGGTCGCGGCTCCGGCAGCTCCACCGCCGGCTGCCGCGCCTGCTCCACCGCCCGGTCGCGGCGCCGGACGACGCCTGCTGCCGATGGCCCTGATCGCGGCGGTAGTGCTGCTGGGAAGCACGCTGCTGTACCGGACGTATGGAGGCGGCGAGGCGGTGGTGGCCGGCAGCGATACGCAGTCCGGTGCTGCTGCAGCGGCCGTCCCATCGCTGGCGGCGGCGGCATCGCGCATCACACAAGCTCTGGCACCGGACGAGCCGAGCGCCACGGCTCAGGCCGAGCCGTCGCCGGCGCCGACAAGCTCGCCGCGCGCAACACAATCGCCCACGGCGAGCCAGGCGGTATTCGTGGAGGCGAGCGCGAGTCCGGCGGAGGCAGTCGCGGCGCTGAGCACGTTTGAGGTGCTCAAGACACCCAACAGCCTGGCGCTGTCGCCGGATGGCCTTACACTGGCGCTGGGTTCAAGCGACGGTGAAATCCTGCTGCTGCGCGCGAGCGACGGTGCGCAGATCGGGAGCACTCAAGCGCACGCCATGGCCGTCAACAGCCTGGCCTTCTCGCCCGACGGCCGGTATCTGGCATCGGCAGCCGACGACGGAACTATCTCGTTGTGGCTCGCCGGAAGCGCGCCTGCGAGCGGGCAGCTTGATCCCGCAGTCGCGCCGGCACCTGAGGTGATTCGGGCGGCCGGCGAAGCGCTAGCCGATCAGCTGTATGCTATCGGCCTCGACGGAGAGCAGCTGGTTTTCGCCGAGAAACAGGACCAGCAGGTCAACCTGTGGCGCCAGGACGCCGGTCAGCCTTTTTCCACGCTGGATGGGCTCGGCTCGGATGTGCAGAGCATCGTGTTCGCGCCGGACGGCCAGAGCCTGGCGGTCGTGACGGGCTCCGGGCCGCTTCAGCTGTGGCGCGTGGCGTCTGCCGCCGAAGCGGGCACGGTTTCCGACCGGCCTGCCGGTATGTGGAGCGTGGCGTTCGAGCCGGGGCAACAAAGCGTCGTCTTAGGCTTTCCGGACAGCCACGTCGAGCGTCGATCCTATAGTTTCGACGACGATCCGCCTCGCGCAACGGCACGGGCAGCGGCGTCGGCAGGCGCAGCGGCGTCGCCGGGACAGCCGGTTGATGTGAGCAGGCTGCTGGATCTGGCGAAGCACGACAGCGCGGTGGTGACGGTCGTGTTTCGCGACGGGCAAACGCTGCTGTCGGCGTCACGCGACGGCGAGATCAGGCAGTGGTCGCTGGCCGGCGCCGTGCAGTCGCTCCCGGCCGAGGCAGCGCCGCCGGCATCCGTAGCGCCTTCCGGCCGGCCGGAGCCGGGTGAGTAATCAGATGCAAGTGCTTCGAACCGGTACCGTGCTGCAGCAGCGCTATCTGGTGCAGCGGCTGATCGCTCAGGGCGGCTTCGGCGCGGTGTACGAAGCGCTGGACCAGCGCCTCAAGCGCCGTATGGCGCTCAAGCAGCTGGTGCGCGTCAGCGACAGCTATACCCGCATGTTCGAGCGCGAGGCGCAATTGCTGGCCAACCTGGATCACCCGGCGCTGCTGCGCGTGATCGACTACTTCGAAGATCTCTCGGGCCAGTTTCTGGTAATGGATTACGTTCCGGGCGACGACCTCGGCATCATGCTCGAGCAGCGCGGCGCGCCGTTCGAGGTCGACGATGTGCTGCGCTGGGGCGACGAGCTGCTCGACGCGCTGCAGTATCTGCATACGCTGACGCCCCAGCCGATCATCCATCGCGATATCAAGCCGCAAAATCTCAAGTTCAAGTCTAACGGCGATATCATTCTGCTGGACTTCGGCCTGGCCAAGGGGCGCGCGGGAGAGTTCGTCTCGTCGTTTGCGTCCAAAAGTATCATGGCGTTCACGCGAGGGTTTGCCCCCTACGAGCAGGAACAGGGCAAGGGAACGGACGCGCGCAGCGATCTTCACGCGCTGGGAGCTACGCTGTACGTCTTGCTGACGCTCGAGCCGGTGACTGATGCTCAAACCCGGATGGTGAACGTACGCCACGGGCGCGGCGACCCCGTCGTTCCGGCCCACCAGATCAATCCCGCCGTCCCGCTTGCCGTCAGCAACATGCTGCATCAGGCGATGGCGGCACGCCAGGAGGACCGGCCGCCGGATGCGGCTACGCTGCGCGCCATGCTGAACCAGGCGCGCCAGGACGGCCGTCCGAAGGGCCGTAATGTCCGGCATGCCGCGCCCGATCCCGCTCCCGGCCGGGACGAAGCGGCCGCTATTGGGGAACTGATGCGCGCGGATATCGGGCCGCCTGTGATCTGGATTCGCGATGGCTCGCCCGCGTACCCGATGCCGCAAGGTTCCCGCTCGGACTTCGATCGAATGTTGGGTCCATGGACGGGCACCACGCAGCAGCGCTCGCGCATGCGTGTGCTCGGCGTGTGGGTCGGCGTGCTGGTGCTGATCGTGCTGTTGGGCGCGATTGTGCTGGTTGCGGTGCAGTAAGTCCGGTCCTGACAAGCGATCCGCGAAGACACGCGAAGGTTAAGTATTTGGTTAACTTTCTCGTCCTTTTGCGGATCGTTTGCGTTTATTTAGGGATCGTTTGCTGACCTCAGCATGACATACGAATATGACCTTTGCCGGATCACAAACAGATCAATATGTGATTGAATGGTCCGGCGGTCGGCTCGAGCTACTCTCGAATCGGCAGCTCTGGTGCGATTATTTCCGTCAAAGCGGATTTATCCTCTTCGAACGCATCGCAGATGACGGTTCTTTAAAATGGACAGTTCGAGTCAAACGTTCGGTTATTGGCTGCAGCATCAGCGTCGCTCGATGCACCTGACCCAGCGCCAGCTCGGCGCGCTGGCGGGTTGCTCCGACGCGATGATTCGTAAGATCGAGGCGGACGAGCGCAGCCCATCGATCGAAATAGTCCAGGCTCTCGCCAATGCGCTCGGCATCCCGGAAGGCGATCGGCGCAACTTTGTCCGGTTTGCGCGCGGTGAAGCCGCTCGGCAGCCGGCGGCGGTTCCACAGCTGGACACCGATGCGCAGCGTGTTCCCTTCGACCTTCCATTGCCTAGCACCCCGTTGATCGGGCGCGAAGACGACGTCGCGATTGTACGAGCTGTGCTGGAGCGCGCCGATGTGCGGCTGCTGACGCTGACAGGCCCCGGCGGCGTGGGCAAGACGCGCCTGGGGATGGCCGTAGTGGACTCGCTACGCAGCAACTTCAGCGACGGGGTCTACTTTGTCGCGATGGCGCCGGTCGGCGACGCCGGCACGGTGCTGGCTGCGATCGCGGAAACGTTTGCCATTACCCCGATCGCGGAACAATCGCTGTTCAGCGCCGTGCGGGCCGCCCTGCGAGATAAGCAAGCGCTGCTGCTGGTGGACAACTTCGAGCACCTGCTGCCGGCGGGGGAAATCGTGGCCGAGCTGATCCAGGCCACGCGCTATTTAAAGGTGCTGGTGACGAGCCAGGCGGCGCTGCGCGTCCGAAGTGAGCACGAATATACGCTAACGCCGTTACGGCTGCCGGCGTTGCCCCTGGCGTCGCTACAGGATCTTTCCCACAACGAGGCTGTACGCCTGTTCGTCGAGCGTGCCCAGGCGGTGAAGTCCGACTTCGCGTTGACCCACGAGAACGCACGCGCGGTGGCAGGTATTTGCGTCCGTCTGGATGGACTGCCGCTGGCGATCGAGCTGGCGGCAGCGCGGATCAAGGTGTTGACGCCGGAGATGCTGCTGCAGCGGCTGAGTAATCGCCTGTCTCTGCTATCGGGCGGGCCGCGCGATCTGCCGGCGCGGCAACAAACGCTGCGTGGCACCATCGAAGGCAGCTACAACCTGTTGAACTCCGCCGAGCGCCGCCTGTTTGTGATGTTGTCGGTGTTTGTCGGCGGATGCACACTGGAAGCGGCCGAGGCGATCTGCCAGGTTGAGGACGACGCATCTCTGATCATCGACCGCCTGCAAACGCTGGTGGACAGGAGCCTGATCGCGGCTGAGCATCCGGCCGGCGGTGAGGCGCGCTTCAGCATGCTGGAGACGCTGCGTGAGTACGCCCTCGAACAGCTGATCGCGTCGGGCGAAGCTGAAACGGTGCAGGCGCGCCACGCGTTTTATTTTCTAAGCCGGGCCGAACAAGCCGCGCACGAGCTCGCCGGCGAGCGGCAAGCCGAATGGCTGAGCCGCCTCGAACAGGAACACGGCAACCTGAGGACCGCCCTGCAGTGGGCGGTCGATCACGTCGAAGGCACGACGGCATTGCGCCTGGCAACGACCCTGGCCCGCTTCTGGTCGACGCGCGGGTACCTGCTCGAAGGACGGCAATGGCTCGAGCGGGCGCTGGAACGATGTCCAACGTGTCCACCGGTATTGCAGGCCAACGCGCTACACTGGATCGGTATCCTGGCGCTGCGGCATGGCGATTACGCAGCCGCGTCGCGTGCACTGGATCGCGGCCTTGGCATATCCCGGCAGCTGGGTGACTACGACACTGCCGGCAACGCGTTGCACGCGCGGGGGCAGCTGGCGCAGCTACAGGGCGATCCCCGGCGCGCGCAACAGCTGTACGGCGAGGCCCTGGCGATCTTTCGTGATGACGGCGATCGAGCACAGCTCGCCGGCGTGCTCAACAGCCTGGCACGCAGCGTGATGCAACAGGGTGCGTTGGAGCAGGCCGAGGCTGTACTCACCGAGAGCCTGTTGCTGGCGCGGCAGCAGCACGATAGCCGGCTCGTGGCGTACGCGCTGCGCAGCATCGGGATACTGGCACTGCGCCGGCAAGACTACCCCGGGGCTGAGGCGCAGCTATGGGAAAGCCTGGCTTTGTTCTGGGAGCTGGGCGATCAATTTAATGCCGCTGAGTGCCTCGAAGGCCTGGCGGAGCTTGCGATCGAACAGGGCCAGGCCGCGATGGCATCCCTCTGCCTGGCCGCGGCCGAGGTGCAGCGTAGCGCGGTGGACGCTCCCGTGCCGCAGGATGAGCGAGAGCGCTATGAACGCTTGATCGGTATCGCGCGCGATACGCTGGGCGAAGGGGATTTTATGGCGAGCTGGGCCGAGGGTAAGGCGCTTTCGGTGACCGATCTGCTCAACTCGCACGCGTAGAGCATAGGCCGGAATGGTTGCACCGCAGAGGCGCAGAGCACGCAGAGAATCGTTTGAATCTCTGCGTGCTCTGCGCCTCTGCGGTGATAACGCTTAAATCAACCTACTGGAGATCGATACGTGCTCGCAGCGTTCCCAGATCCGTCACGGTTCCATCAAGCACGGCCTGGGCTTCGGCGGCGGTAACGATAACGTAGGCTCCCGCCCCGCTTCCCGCCGAATTCCATGTAAAGCTTGCCTGTCCCTGACCGTCGGCGGTCACGGTTGTCAGCTCGCTGATGAAGCACGCCTGGCCGGAAGCGCACCCGGCATTGCCGTACAGGTACATCGGGATTTGTTCGCCGGGGAAGAAGCCGGTCAGAACGATGTCAAACGTTTCGCCCACCGATGCGCGAATACCGTCCCCTTCGCTCACCGAAGCTCGGGTGATCGGGGAAACCGTGCGAATAGCTGTCACCAGGCCCTGGGTTGTATTTGGCCCCGAGGCGGTGGGTCTCAGGTTGACGGTAACTGTCGCGCTGCCCACCGTCGTCGCGCCTTGCTGCGCGGTAATTGTGTAGGTGCCAGGGCCGTCCTCTATCGTGGGTACCCAATCCCATAGCGCATCGGTGTCGGTCGCAGCAAAGGTCTGCGTCACCTGCCGGACGTTGGGATTGCCGGTTGTTGAAACAGTGAACACCACCGGGCCGGAAGCAGGCGATACCAGGCTTACCTGAGCACAGGTCGGCTCGCCAATCGTCGAACAATAGAGACTGCCGGAGTGCCAGGTGAGGTATCGATCGTCACGAAACGCTGGCAGCGCAGTTCCTGCGGCAGGCCACCGGACGGCGGCACGGCGGGGGTCGGCGAGGGCGGGATCGCCGGTGGGCGGGACTGCCGTGGGTGGGACCCGCGTCGGCGGGAACTGCCGTGGGTGGGACCCGCGTCGGCGGCACGGGCGTGCGGGTGGGCGGCACACGGGTCGGCGGTACGCGCGTGGGTGGGTCCGGCTCCGGCTCCGGCTCGCTCGTTGGCTGCGGCTGCTCCGTCGGCTCCGG
Source organism: uncultured bacterium (assembly GCA_963827625.1). Taxonomy (GTDB): domain Bacteria; phylum Chloroflexota; class Chloroflexia; order Chloroflexales; family Kallotenuaceae; genus CAWHBS01. Next base: position 1,400,048 of record CAWHBS010000001.1, read on the forward strand.
CGTCGCCGTCGGCGGCGGTCCCGGCGTCGCCGTCAGCACCGGATCGACCGGTGGTGCCGGTGGCTCCGGCGCCTGCAGCGCGCTGCCCAGCAGGCCGAACAGCACGTTGAACGGCGGCGCATTGTCCGGGTGCAGCTCAAACCGGGCACGCTCGAACCACTGCACCGTGAGCGGCCGGCCGTCGATCGTTTCGGTCTGTGCATCGCTCAGCGGTAAGCCCCACAGCGCCAGGCTCTCCACCGCGCTCACGCCTGCCAGGCCGTCGAATTCGAGCCCGCTGCCCTGCCACGCCGCCAGGAACGCGCCGCACACGTTGTGTCCGCTCTCGGCGAAATACTGGCAGCCCGCCTGTGGTTCCGAGCGCGGATTCTGCCACCAATCGCGTCCCTGCGCGAGCAGGTACTGGTCGCCCAGGCGGCCGAGCAAGACGTCGTAGGGCGCGGCGTTCTCGGGGTGGAGCTCGAAGCGCTGGCGCTGGAACCACTGCACCTGCAGCGGGCGGCCGTCGACCTGCTCCTCCTGCTGCGGACCGATCGGGTAGCCGAAGGCAGCCAGGCCGCCGTTTTGCTCCCAGACCTCGCGGATGCGGCCGGCGATGCAGAAGCCGGTTTCGGCGAAGCAGCGCTCGCCGGTCTGGGCACGCAGCGGCGTGCCGGCGAACATGAGGAGGCCGAAGGCACTGAGCGCCAGTGCAACTCCGATGAGCTTGCGTGTCGGGATCATTGTTCCCTCCTGGAAGGAAGCGGGCGTCGTGTTAGCGATAACTCTCGGCAAGGTCGATGCGCTGGCTTAAGTTCCCCAGGTCGGATCCCGGGTTGCTCAGGACAGCATCAGCCTGGGCTCGCGTGACGATGATGTAATCGCCTTCGGTAGCTTCTCCTTGATAAGCAAAGGTCGCCTGACCGTCGGCGTCGGCGGTTGCCGAACCCAGGCCGCGGATCAGGCATACCTGGTTGGAGCCTGCCGTACAGCCGGGTGTGCCGTACAGGAACAGATCGATCTCCTCGCCGGGCGCGAAGCCTGCCAGCGCAATTGTAAACGGATCTCCCGGGCCGCCGTGAAGCCCGTCGGTGCAGAAATTAATTGATGCCGCGCTGAACGGCTGCACCTCACGGATGACTGCTACTCGCCCCGAGGTGGCGCCGGGGGCCGCGGCCGGCGGCGGATCGACCACCGTGACGCTGCCGGTAGCCAGTACGACCGCGTTCCGCTCCGCCGTAATGGTGTACACGCCGGCGGCATTTTCCGGCCTCGGTGACCAGATCCATAGTTCCAGAGTCGGGGCTGGTAGCTGTTTCGACGATGGTGCCGCCGGCATTTGTTACGGTGTAGGTCACATTGCCGCTACCGGGCAGCGGATCTCCTTCTTCGACCGCGCCAAGACACCTTGGAACAGCCACATTTTGCGTATCCGCGGCGGTGAGGTCGCCGATAAACTGCCGGCCGATACCGCTCGTCGGCAGGCCACCGGACGGCGGCACGGCGGGGGTCGGCGAGGGTGGGACCGCCGTGGGCGGCGGCACGGGCGTCGGCGGTACGGGCGTCGGCGGTACGCGGGTGGGTGGTACGGGCGTGCGCGTGGGTGGCACACGGGTCGGTGGTACGCGCGTGGGCGGGTCCGGCTCCGGCTCCGGCTCGCTGGTTGGCTGCGGCTGCTCCGTCGGCTCCGGCGTCGCCGTCGGCGGCGGTCCCGGCGTCGCCGTCAGCACCGGATCGACCGGTGGTGCCGGTGGCTCCGGCGCCTGCAGCGCGCTGCCCAGCAGGCCGAACAGCACGTTGAACGGCGGCGCATTGTCCGGGTGCAGCTCAAACCGGGCACGCTCGAACCACTGCACCGTGAGCGGCCGGCCGTCGATCGTTTCGGTCTGTGCATCGCTCAGCGGTAAGCCCCACAGCGCCAGGCTCTCCACCGCGCTCACGCCTGCCAGGCCGTCGAATTCGAGCCCGCTGCCCTGCCACGCCGCCAGGAACGCGCCGCACACGTTGTGTCCGCTCTCGGCGAAATACTGGCAGCCCGCCTGTGGTTCCGAGCGCGGATTCTGCCACCAATCGCGTCCCTGCGCGAGCAGGTACTGGTCGCCCAGGCGGCCGAGCAAGACGTCGTAGGGCGCGGCGTTCTCGGGGTGGAGCTCGAAGCGCTGGCGCTGGAACCACTGCACCTGCAGCGGGCGGCCGTCGACCTGCTCCTCCTGCTGCGGACCGATCGGGTAGCCGAAGGCAGCCAGGCCGCCGTTTTGCTCCCAGACCTCGCGGATGCGGCCGGCGATGCAGAAGCCGGTTTCGGCGAAGCAGCGCTCGCCGGACTGGGCACGCAGCGGCGTGCCGGCGAACACGAGGAGGCCGAAGGCACTGAGCACCAGTGCGACTTCGATCAGCTTGCGCGGCGGAACCATTGTTCCCTCCTGGTTGTTGCTAGTCTTCGCAGGTCCAGACCGGCGGATTGCTGGTGCCGGTTTTGGCCCACTCGTCGCGCCAAAACGCATGAAAACTTTCGTACTGGGCTTCGAGCTCAGGGTCGAGCGCGATGGCTGCATTGCGTTCGACGTCGGCCTGTTCGTACTCGCCGAGCCGGCCGTGGATGTAGGCGATCAAATGATGAAACGCGGCCTGCCGGTTGGCGTATCCGCTGAGCCCGGTGGCCGAGCAAAAATGTTGAGCGGCCTGTCGCCAGTTATTGGCTGCGTCGGGATTATCCGCCGCGGTTTTGGATGGCTCATACATAATCGTATAGGCCAATCCTTCATATGCTTCAGCCTGCTGGTCGCGCGTCAGGTCTTTAACCACGCTGAAATCTTCAAGTGCCTGACTGAAGTTCTTGGCTGCTTCGCCGATAAAGCCGGCAGTTTCGGCCGGATCCGCCGCACCAATCTGGCTCAAACAAAGATACGCCTGGCCGATGCCGAGCGCCAGGACACCGCGCATGGCGCTGCCGTTGGGGGTCGTATCTTCTACGACGATCTGCTGTAACTGCTGCAGTGCGTCACGCAATCCGTCGACGTTATCTTTGGGGCCATCCGGGGCGGCTTGATCCGAAACGCAGTCGCCTCGAGACGGATAATACACTGCTTCGGCGATCGAGTATTTTGCGCGCACGTTGGCCGGATCGATCTCCAACACCTGGTTGTAAAAGGATTTTGCGCCCTCCCAATCGCCCAGCCGCGCCGCGGTCACACCCTGAAACAGCCGCACCAGCGCGTTCAGGAACGGAACCTGCGCGCTGGTGATCCCGCCCGCGGTTTGCAGCATCGAGGCGGCATCCTCGTACTTTCCGGCGTAGTAATAATCAAGGCCGAACAAGAAGCGTACGAGCAGGCCCATGCGCGGCAGCAACGCTTCGCCGATCTCGGCGCGAGTGGAGCCGCTGCTCGGAGTTCCGGCGCTGCTGATCGCCGCTCCCAGCTCGTGTGTGCCGATGAACTCGAGCTGTTCAAACGAAGCAAGCTTGCGATCCGAGAGGTATATTCGCGGCGTGATCTGCGTCTGGCGTGGGGTCGATGCGCATTCGACGGTGCCGTACAGCACGACGTCGGCGTTGAGCTGCTCCGATTTTGCTTGCGCCGCCGCGAGCTGCTCATCCGGCGTGGCCCCGTCGAGCGGGCCCGTTTGTTCAGGCGACATAATCTCGATGTCGTCGAGCCTTGCTTGCTCCGGGTCGCCGCCATCAACCGGTGCGGCGATTCGCTCGGCCAGCGTGCTCCACATCGCCATCGACAACCCGTGCGCTTCATCCGGCTGCACCGCGCAGCCGGCCTGCTCGACGGGGCTAAAATCGGCGACGGCGATGTTGACGCTGCCGCTCATCGGTCGTGGCGGCTCTGGAGCGCTGCTGGCCGCGGCGACCGCGCTGGCGTCTGCGCTTGGTATGGCGGGTACACTGGCGGCTATGCTTGGTATTGCCGTCGCGCTCGCGGCCGCGCTGGTTACGGCGGTGGGCTGAGTCGGGGTTGCCTGGTTTACATTGCCGGCATCGCGGGTAGCGTAATAGGCAAACGAGCCGCCGGCAAGCAGCACCGGAACGACGGCGATGGCCGAAATGCGCCTGAGGGTCAGCCATCTGCTCGGGCCACGCTGCATCTTGATCGTGGTCCTGGCCTGTGTGGCTATTTCCGTCGCATCGCCGGATTCATACTCATATTCTTCCACGCCGGCCGGGCGCTCATCCGGCACAGCTTCCTCCGTGCCGGCCGCGCGCTCGTCCGGCACAACAGCGGTATCGGCGTTGCGTAGCGCATCGCGCATGCCGGTGGCGCTCGCCGGCCGCTCGCCGGCCTTCAGGGAGAGCGCTTGCACTAGAATCGCGGCGACAGCCGGAGAGACAGCGGGATTTAGCTGGTCGGCGGGCTCCAGCGGGTCCGGCTCGTGGTTGATCAACGCGACCGCGCGCGATGTCGCATCGACCGGCATGCTGCCGGTTAGCAAGTGATACAGGGTGGCGGCCAGCGAGTACAGATCGCTGCGGCGATCGGTGCCGGTGCCGTTGATCTGCTCCAGCGGGGCGTAATGCGGTGTGAAGCCGAAGATACTGTCGGCGACGGTGCCGGGCCCGTCGATCAGAGCGCTCTTGGCCAGCCCGAAGTCGAGCAGGATAATGTCGCCTCGGTCGGTAAGCTTGAGGTTTTTCGGCTTGATATCGCGATGAACCACCGCCGGGCTGCGCGAATGCAGATAGTCGAGCGCGGCGAGCAGCTGATCGGCCCAGCGCAGCACATCGGCCAGCTCGAAAGGTTGTTGCCGGCGTTTCAGGATCGTGTCGATGTCTTCGCCGGGAATATACTCCATCACCAGAAACTGGCCGTTCTCGTCGACGAAATGATCGGTGACGCGGGGTATCGTCGGATGGCGCAGCGAAGCAAGCAGCTGGGCTTCACGAATGAAAGCCTTGCGTAAGGCTTCACTTGTGACCAGCGTCTGTTTGAGGGCCACGGTCATATGCAGGCGCAGGTCCTCGGCTTTATAAACCGAGCCCATACCCCCGCGCCCGATATGCTCAAGAATGCGGTAGCGACCCTGAAGGATTGTATTGCCGAGCTGCATCGACCTTGCCCTCGGGCCCCGGCTTACATGGACGCAAGCCGCGCCGCCGTACACATGCTTTCAGTTGCGTGCGATCCAGTAGATTAATGCGCAGTTGAGCAACAATATAACAGTACGCGGCGGCTGCATGTCAAGCGGAAAGACGCGGGAGACACCGGGGAGACGGAGAACGATTGTCAAACTGTAGCGACGCGCCGGCGGCAGGACGCGCCGGCGGCGCGTCCCTACACGATTTCCTTCAACACCGTGGGCACGGGGGGCAACGGTCGCCCGGAACGGCGCGCGAAGGAGCGCTCATAGATCGCCTCGATCTGCGCGCCGCCCAGCATCCAGGAATGCTCCTTGACGGCTTTGGCGCGGCCGCGGGCGCCAAGGTCACGGGCGCGCCGCGGGTCGTCGAGCAGGCCGGTGATTTGCTCCGCCAGCGCGGCACTATCGCCGAAGCGGGCATACACCCCCAGCGGGCCAAGCATTTCGCGGCTGACAGGCGTTTCAAAAACCACGACCGGCAGGCCCATCGCCAGATAGTTCGTGATCTTGCCCGCGCCCTCCGTCGCCGACATCTTGGGCGCCACGGCGACTTCGCCGAGCGCCAGATACGCGTGGCAATCGCGGTACAAAATGCGCCCGGGTAGCGTCACATGCTCGGCCACGCCAAGCGACTCGGCCAGTTGCCGGTAGGAGCGCGCGTCGGGATAGCCCATGACCAGAAAATGGGTGTCGGGGTGGCGCTCGAGCACCGTACGCGCCGCCTCGAGCAGCTTGGCGGTGCCCTGGTACGGGGCGAGCAGGCCGAGATACACTACGATCCGCCGTCCGGGCGGAATGCCCAGCTCGACGCGCAACCTTTGTCGCTCCGCTTCCCACTGCTCCGAGCCGTCAAACGGCCTGAAGCGGTCGGTGTTGACCGAATCCACGACGGTATAGAGCCGCTCGCGCGGGAAACCCCACTCACGGTGCAACAACGACGCCGCGTTATAGGTCGAGGTGATCACGGCGTCCGGGATATTGTTGATGCCGCGCTCCAGGCCGCGCAGCGGAGCATACAGCGGGCTGCCGGGGCTGCCCAGAAAGCCGTGGTCGAGCATCTCTGCCGTCATTGAGCCCTGGTAGTCGAAGACCAGCGGAACGCGCAGCAGCTTGCTCACCACGGCGCCGATCAGGGCTCCTTCGTGCAGATGGGCATGGATAACGTCGGGCCGCACCTCGAGGGCTACGCGCAAGGCGCGCCAGGAAAGCGCGGCGTCCAGGTACAGCTTGTGGCGTGAGGAGCCGACCATCGCACGCTTGATCCACGGCACGTCCCACGAGCGGCGGATATCAAGACCGGGCATGTCGTCGCCGTTATGGTACGTCGCCATCACCACGCGGTGGCCGAGCTGGCGTAGTATTTTGGCTTCTTCCCAGATCCGCACGTGGCTGCCGTAGTCGGAGAAAAACGACGTCGGAGCGATGCTGAGAATGGTATACGACATGCTTATGGCTTTCCCATGCGTCGCGGCGCATTCTACCGTATGTAGGAGTTCGATGCAAAAACGATTCTTGACGCAAAGGCGCAAAGAATTTATGTATTCATCTACCACAGGCTTGTCCTGAACATGTAGGTATCGTGTAAGCCCGCGGTGTGCGATACATTAATCCCTTTGCGCCTTTGCGTCTTTGCGTTAAATGGTTATTCCGGTAGATGGTACAATTTTGCGCGAACACGAGGACGGCATGGCTGTAATCAACCCCAAAATGGTGCGCGCGTTTGTCGAGGGCCGCTACTGGCGGCACCCGGTGCGGGCTCTGCGTATCTACCGCGCCGAAACCGCGCGCAAGAACCTCGGCTACAAACGTGCCTGGGAGGCAGTCGGAAAAGATGCCGGTTGGACCTACACGATGATGAACGGCTCGCCCGACGAAGCGACGCTGCAGCGCACCGGCGGTGACATGGCGCAGCGCCTGGTGGATGCCCTGGCGATCGAGCCCGAGCATCGTGTTCTGGAGCTCGGCTGCGGCGTCGCCCGCGTTGGCCGCGAGCTCGCGCCGCGGGTCGGTCGCTGGCATGGCGCCGATATTTCGTCGTCGATCCTGAAGATCGCGCGCCGGCGCACCGCCCACCTGCCGAACGTCGCGTTCCACGAGCTCGACCGCGCCGCTTTGCCGTTCGCCGACGCGACGTTCGACCGCGCGTACTCGCATCTGGTGCTGTTCCACATGGATAAGGAAGATCTGTTCAGCTACCTGTGCGAGCTGCGGCGTGTGCTGGTGCCCGGTGGCCTCGTTTACTTCGATACCTGGAACCTGTTGCATCCCGAGGGCTGGCGGCGCTTTGAGTGGGAGCTCGAGCATCACCGCGACAAAAAGGTCAGGCCCGCTCACCGCAATCAGTTCTGCACCGCGGCCGAGGTGCGCCTGTATATCGAGCGCGCCGGCCTCGAGCCGCTGCACCTGCTCGACGAAAGCTTCTGGCTGCAGGCGATCGCGGCGCGTCCCGGCCCCGATGTGGATACGCACGCGCTGCGCGCTGCCTCGCGCAATCTGGACGCGCTTGTGCCGCATGGACACTGGTATTACTAATAAGGTCAAACGTGAATAATGTGGGGGATAAGCCCAAACCCCCGGCCTGCAGGCGATCGGCAAATGGGAGGCACATCCTCACACTCCCGGCCTGCAGGCGCTTGTGTTCTGTGTTCTGTGTTCTGTGTTCTGTGCTTTCCGCCTGCGCCCCGGCCGCTCCTCAAGCCCTCGCCCCTACGCCGAGCTCCATAGCGCGTTCCGAAGCGCCGCGCTTGCCGAGCGCCCATACGCCTGACGCTGCCTTTCGCCGGTTTTACGAGCAGCAAGGCGGCCGAGACATTTTTGGAGCTCCGCTGACCGCGGCGCTGGCAATCGACGGTGTTACGACGCAATACTTCGAGCACGTCCGCCTGGAGCTGCACGAAGGAACAGTAGTTCCCGGCGAGCTGGGTGCCGAAGAGTTGCGGCGGCAAGCCGGCGTGCCTGAGCCGGCGGCACCGCGCGAGGGCTGCCGCTGGTTCGAGGAAACCGGCCATAATCTGTGCGGCGCGCTCGGCGAGCTGTGGCAGCGCGGCGAGAAGGTGTTCGGCCCGCCGCTGGCGGAAGCTGAAGCGAGTACCTCGCTGCCGGATCGGCCGGGAGCGAGTACCTTGCTGCCTGGCCGGCCGGGAGACCACGCCGGTACGCTCAGGCAGGTGTTCCGCAACGCGATCCTGGAACAGGCGTCCGGCCGTCCGGCGGCTATTTCGCCGCTCGGCGATGCTGCACTGGCCAGGGTCCCGGCGCATGCGGTGCTGCGCTCGCCGGCGCACCTCGCGGCCAACGAGCAGGCCGAGCTTAGCAGCGTTATAGCGTCTGCTCAGCCGCTTGACGAAATCACGGCGCTGCTGGAAACGGACGCGAACGGCACGGCGACTGTGTTCTGGGGCGACAGCGCCGGCGGGCTGTGGCCGCAAACGGTGCAGCTGGAAGACGGGCGTGCCGGGCTGCATACCGTAGCTCGCGGAGCGCTGGGTGCCCAGGGAGCGGCGATCATGATCGGCGGGCGCATTGCAGGTGTCGATACCGCGGTGTATCAGCTCGAAGCCGAATCGGCGATCCGCACCGGCCTGCCGCGCTTCGACGAGCTGCTGCCGCGCGTCAAGGCGTTCATGGAACAGGATATTTCGGAGTACCGGTTCGGCGCCTATCGGGTGCGCGGCTATCGCTCGCCCGACAACCCGCTGCTGTGGCTGCGCGATCATGTGCATCAGGGCAAGGGCTATATCTATTGGGAGCAGGACATGACCAGCCTGCTCGACCTGTTGCGCCGCTACCAGCACTCCGACGGCTCGTTCGACGATTATCTCGGCCGCTATGAGTTCGGCGTGGTGCGCGGCCGTAAAGAAACCGAAGCCGACCTTGAATATCTGTTTGTCGAAGGCGTGTACCGGGCCTGGCAGGCCACCGGCGACGACGTGTGGATGCGCCAACAGCTCGAGGCGATGGAGCACGGGCTGCGCTACGCCACCTCGCACCCGTGGCGCTGGGACGAGCAGCGCCGGCTGGTCAAACGACCTTATACGATCGACACGTGGGACTTCGAGGTCGGCGAACCGACCATATCTCCGGACGGCAACGTTTCGCCGCGCCACTGGATCGACGGCGACACCCGATGGGCGATTTTTCACGGCGACAACACCGGCTACGCCTCGGCCATGGAGTTACTCGCGCGTATGTATGAGCACCTCGGCGATGCCACACGCGCCGCGCACTGGCGCGGTGAGGCGGCAGGTATCCGCGATCGGCTCAACGCTCTGGCATGGAACGGGCGCTTTTACCGCCATATGGTGCCTTTCGAGCCGCTCGAGCTGCCGGTCGACCAGGCGGCACAGCTGTCGCTGTCAAACGCGTACGCGCTGAACCGGGGTGTGCTGGATCAGACACAGGCCGAGGGCGTGCTGGATGAGTATCAGGCCCGGCGACGGCCGCCGGATCAGTCGTTCGCCGAATGGTATTCGATCGACCCTCCGTTCCCCGCGGGCAGCGTCAGCATTCCAGAGTGCTGCTCGGGGCACCGTCCTGGTGAATACGTCAACGGGGGAATTATGCCGCTGGTGGGCGGTGAGCTGGCGCAAGGGGCGTTCGCCCACGGCTATGAAACGTATGGCTTCGATATTTTGCAGCGCTACCATAGCCTGATCGCCGGCACCGGCGCGTCGTATCTCTGGTATTACCCGATCGGGCAGCCAGGCATCTCCGGGCCGGACACGCTGCCTACCGACGGTTGGGGCGCATCGGCTATGCTGGCCGGCCTGATCCAGGGCGCGGCTGGAGTACAGGACCGGGGCAGCGGCTTCTCCAGCACGCTGCTTGCGCCGCGCTGGGCGGTGGTGCCGGAAGTGCGCACCGCGACGGTGGTTGTGCGCTATGGGGCCTCACCCTACTACGTAGCCTACCGCTGGCAGCGCGAAGACGCCGGGCTACGGCTATCATGGACCGGCTCCGGCCGGCCGGACGGGCCAACGGGCGGGGTAGAACTACGGATTCTGTTGCCGGCCGAGGCCGAGTTGCCGGTGGCGCTGCTCGACGGCAACCCACTGCAGCTGAGCGTGGAGACTGTGCGTAGCTCGCGCTATGTGGTGCTGAATGTGCCCGCCAGCGGCGAGCTCGAGCTTAGCTGGTAGCCCGCGCGCTATCGCATACAATTATATTTCAGCAAATACTTCAGCAATTCGCCGGCCCCAACTTATCCACAGCGCGCCGGGGTTTTCCCCAGGCATGTGGATAGACCTCGCGTTCGTGTGGATAACGTATGATCCGGCTTATGGCTTTGCAATCAGGTATTACATGCCTCGATAGCGTGCTGTGGATATGTTATCCACATTTGCCCACATTTTGCGGCTGAGCTTGTCCCCAAACGGCGCGGGCTTCAATCAGAAGCGCCGGGGGCAAGGCAATTCTATCTATAACGAATCCTTATGAAATGATCTCTACTACCTACTTGTATAAAGCGGCAGGATCGGCTATGATCGCCGACAACCTAGCGCACCGGAGTTCGGCCCCCCGGCCCTGTGCGCGGACCAGTTACCGTTGTGCGGCTGCGGCGTCCGCGATGTGCGCTCAGGAGGGAGCGTTGAATACAAAGCAGATCTGGCAAGCAGCGTTGGGCGACCTTCAGCTGCAGCTCCCGAGGAGCGAGTTCGACACCTGGATCGCTCCAACTACGCTGGTTGATCTGGCCAACGATCAGGCGATCATTGGAACTCCCAATATCTTTGCGCGCGAGAAGCTGGAAGGCCGGTACGTCCGTCCGATCCGCGACGTGCTGCAAACGATCGTCGGCTATCCGGTGCAGGTGCAGGTGGTGATCGGAGCAGGTGACGGCACTGAAGAGCTGCCGGCGGTTTCGTCGGCAGCTCGTAACGGGCACGCGGCCTCGAACGGTAGAAACGGCGGCGGCTTTGCAAAGGCCGCTTCCGCGATTCACCAGCTCGAGCTGACTTCACAGCGCAATACGCTGCTGAACCCACGCTACATCTTCGATTCGTATATCGTCGGCTCGAGCAACCGCCTGGCCCATGCGGCGTGCCTGGCCGTTGCGGAAAACCCTGCCGGTGCCTACAACCCGTTGTTTCTGTACGGTGGAGTGGGCCTCGGCAAGACGCATTTGCTTCACGCGATCGGCAACCAGGTGCTTGACGCCAACCCTGACGCGAACGTTTTGTATGTCTCGTCTGAAAACTTTACCAACGATCTGATCAACGCTATTCGGCGCCAGAACACCGAGGAGTTCCGGCTGCACTACCGCAATATCGACGTGCTGTTGATCGACGATATTCAGTTCATTACCGGTAAGGAAGCGACCCAGGAAGAGTTTTTCCACACCTTCAATACGCTGCACGGGGCCGGCAAGCAGATCGTAGTTTCGTCCGACAAGCCGCCTAAGGCGATCGTCACGCTGACTGAGCGCCTGCGCTCGCGCTTTGAATGGGGCCTGATCGTAGATGTGCAACCGCCCGACCTGGAAACCCGCACGGCGATTTTGCGCGGCAAAGGTGAAGCGCTGCATGTGCGTATTCCAAACGAGGTGATCGATTTCCTGGCGCACCGCATTCAGTCCAATATCCGCGAGCTCGAAGGCAGCCTGAACCGTGTGGTCGCCTTTGCCAACCTGAACCACCAGCCGATCACGATCGAGCTGGCCGCGACCGCACTGAGCGAGCTGCTTGACAACAGCCGCCGCCAGCGTATTACCAACGACTTGATCGCCGAAACGGTAGCGCGCTATTTCGGTATCGAGGTTCGCGTGCTCAAAGGGCGCCAGCGAACACGCAATATCGTGGTGCCGCGCCAGGTGGCGATGTATCTGATGCGCGAGGAGACCGAATCGAGCCTGGTAGAGATCGGCCGATCGCTGGGCGACCGCGATCATACTACCGTCTTGCACGGCTGCGACAAAATCGCCGAAGAGCTGAACGGCGACGCGCGGCTGCGCACCGATATCCTGGAAATCCGCAACCGTCTGTATAACGGTGGGATGCCGTCGATGTAGGCAAGAGGCAAGAGGCAAGAGGCTATAGGAATCAGGCACGAGGTTATAGGAGCACAACCACATAACGATTGCCTCGTGCCTCTTGCCGCTCGCCCCTCGCCTCTTGCCTTCCTATGCTCACCCTCGCCACTCTCGACGCACTCCTTTCTCCGCGCGGCCAGGAGGCGCTGGCGCTCGCGGCGTCGCTGCCTGGCATCGATACGACGCTGCTGCGCGATACCGAGACGCTGCGCGCGTCGTACGGTCCGGAGTTGGGGGCGGCAGCGCTGGAAACGCTGCGCTTGCGGCGCCGGGCGCGCGCCAAGTTCAGCCGCGCCGACAGCATGTTTTGGACGCGCGAAGCGCTGGAGCAGGCATCCGGCGAAGCCGTGGCGCGCCATCGTGCCGCGCGCTTCGCCGGCCTGGATACCGTGTGGGATGTGTGCTGCTCTGCCGGCGGCGATACGATCGGCCTGTTGTCGGCCGGACTGCGCGTTACCGGTCTCGACTTCGACCCGCTGCGGCTGCGCATGGCGCAGCTCAACTGCGAAGCCTACGGCGTGGCCGGCGCCGCACGCTGGGAGCGCGCCGACGCCGTTGCGTGGCAGCCGCCCACCGGCGCCGCCGTGTTCTTCGACCCGGCCCGGCGCCGGAATCGCGGCGGCAGCTCCAGCCGGGTGTTCCGCCCCGACGCCTACCAGCCGCCGCTCAGCCTGATCGACGCCTGGCTCAGCAGCGTTGAAGCGCTGGCAGTCAAGATCGCTCCCGGCGCGGACTATGAAGCCCTGCCTTATGACTGTGAAGTCGAGCTGATCTCGGCCGGCGGCGAGGTGAAAGAAGCCTGCTTATGGTTCGGCCGGCTGCGACGCTACCACCGCTCGGCGACGGTGTTGCTGCCCGACGCCGCGCATAGCCTGCATGGCGGCTCGATCGTCGCGCCGCCGCCGGTCGAGCCGTTGGGCTGGCTGTATGAGCCGGATGGCGCGGTGATCCGGGCGCATCTGGTGGCCGACCTGGCCCGGCAGCTCGACGCCTCGCTGATCGACAGCAGGATCGCCTATCTTACCGCCGACCGTTTGATTACAACGCCGTTCGCTCGAGCCTGGCGCATCGTCGAAACAATGCCGTTTAACCTCAAGCGGCTGCGCTCCCGGCTGCACGAGCTGGATGTGGGGCGCGTGGTAGTAAAAAAGCGCGGGTCGCCGATCGATCCGCAGGAGCTCGAGCGGCGCCTGCGACTGGACGGGCAGCGGGAGCTGACGGTATTCGTTACGCGCGTGCTGGGCAAGCCAAGTGTTATTTTGGCGCAATCTGATGGCGAGTCTGGCGGTGAGGCGATGGGCAGCGGAGGTGGCGTTGATGACAAGGTGAGGGGGTGACAAGGTGACGGGGTGATCGTTTTCCAAGACAATGTGCCATTTACATGTTTGCACCACACGATCGTGAAATGTAATCAAGCATCAGGGTCCGATTCACCTGGTCATGCATAGTCTGAACATGCAGCAAAGAGATCGAGCTACACGGTCAACATCACCTTGTCACCCCCTCACCTTGTCAGGTTCAGCACGAAACATCCTTGGAACGCACAGGTCAAATCTCTGATCGTCACCCCGTCATCCTGTCACCTTGTCATGCATACACCGCGTATCAGGTCCATGCAAGGCACTGCTTGCACGAACGCCCTACTCGTTCTCCTCCTCGCGCGGCCGCCGGTTCGGGCGCGGACCGGGTGATTTTCGATTGCCCTCTGTGCCTCCCCGGCTTCCGGTGTTCGACCGTGGCGGGCCTGGCCGGCGGTTCGGATCGTAATCCGGACGCCGGTTCGGATCGTAATCCGGACGCCGGTTCGGGCCGCTCCCTGAAGCTCCGGACCGCGAGCCACCGGACGACGAGCGACTTCCGCCATATCGATTGTCGCGCTGATCCGGCCGCGCCGGGCCGCGAGGGTTGCCGCGCGCCGGGCCGTTTCCTCGTGCTCCTCCCGGCTGTCCGGGGCCGCTGCGTCCATACGTGGGCCGATCGCGTCCTTCGCCGCTGCGTGCGCGTGGATCGAGCGATGAGCGGCTGCGTTGGCCGTCGGATGGTCGCCTGGAGCGCGGATCGAGCGACGAGCGGCTGCGCCCGCCGTCGGACGGCCGCCCGGAGCGCGGATCGAGCGACGAGCGGCTACGTCCTCCGTCGGACGGCCGCCCGGAGCGTGGATCGAGCGATGAGCGGCTGCGCCCGCCATCGGACGGCCGTCCGGAGCGTGGATCGAGCGACGAGCGGCTGCGCCCGCCATCGGATGGCCGCCCGGAGCGTGGATCGAGTGATGAGCGGCTACGTCCTCCGGGTTGACCGCGCGCGCCGTCGGATGGCCGTCCGGAGCGCGGATCGAGCGACGAGCGGCTGCGCCCGCCGGATGGACCCGAGCTGCGGTTGCCGTATGGCGCGCGCTGTCCTTCGTCACGGCGCCCATACGAGCTACGCGCTCCTTGATCGCGATTGCCTCCGCGTTGGCCCTCATCGCGGCGTCCGTACGGCGCGCGCTGATCAGCCTGGCGGCCCGAGGAGCCCCGCTGTCCTTCATTACGCCGTTGAGTAGGCTGAGCAGCGCCTCGATCGTCGCGGCCGTACGATCGGCGTTGCGGGCCGGATTGGTTGGACGGCGCCCGGTCGCGATCGCCGCCTGAGCGCGGTTGGCGCTCGTCGGTCGAGCTGTGCCGCGCAGGGTTCTCCGCCTGGTGTTCACGCGGCGGCTCGCCGCGACCGCCGGCGGGCGCCGTTTCGTCCGCCTCACTCGCTGCGTATGTTCGGCGCGTTGGGCCACGCGCGCCGAAGCCCGGGCGCGGTGGAATGCGGCGGGGGCGGCGTGCGCCCGCTTCGCCCGGTTGCTCTTCGTCTGATGGTGTTCTTGTCGGCACGCGCAACTCCTGTTCGTCGGCTGGCGGTCCCGGTACATGACGCACGTGGACCCGCAGCGCCTCCACTTCATTGGGCGCGAGCTCGCGCCACTGGCCCGGCGCCAGTTCGCCCAGGCCGAGGGTGCCTTCACGCACCCGTACCAACCGCCGCACATCGTAGTCCAGCAGCTTCGCGATCTCGCGGATCTGCCGCTTGCGGCCTTCGCGCATGACGATCCTGACCCATACGCCGTTAGTGGCGCGCTCCTGGACCTCGACCCAGGCAGGCATCGTCATTTCGCCGTCCAGCTCTACGCCATCGCGCCAACGGCGCAGATCGCCGATCGCAGGCGCCCGATCGAGTAGCACGCGGTACTCTTTTTCGACCTCGAAGCGTGGATGGGTTAACCGGTACGCCAGGTCGCCGTCGTCGGTCAGCAGCAGCAGCCCTTCACTTTCGAGATCCAACCTGCCGACCGGAAACAGTCGCGCGTCGGTCGGGACAAGCCCGACGACGGTAGGGCGCTCATGCGTGTCGCGCGCGGTGGAAACAACGCCGATCGGCTTGTAAACCGCGATATAGCGACGAGTATCGCTCGGCTCCGCTATCTCGATCAGCCGCCCGTCGACGGCGATCGCGTCGCTGTGCGGATCGACACGTGTGCCGAGCTCGCGAACCACGCGACCGTTTACGGTGACGCGGCCCTCCATGATCATGTCTTCGGCGGGCCGCAGCGCGGCCACTCCGGCCCGTGCCAGTACTTTGTGCAATCGTTCAAGCATATGGAAGCCGTAGCGAGTACCTTGCTGTCTGACCGGCCGGGGCCGGAGGAAATCTACTCGCGGACGGCTGCAGCACCTACGGGCAAGATCATGACCACGCGGCATGGCGATACCCTAATCATACCATAGCCGGAGTTTCAAGTTCCAATTTGTGCAACAACGCCCGCCACGAGTTGTCAAAACAACATATAAAATTCGGAGCAGAGACTATGTTATGCACCGCCTGCGATACCCCCAACGACGAAAGTGCGCGGTATTGCCGTGTCTGCGGCACACCATTGGGCAGCCGGCAGGCAACTGCTGAAATTGGCGCGACCCGGGTCCTGGCGCCGTCGGCTCCATGCTGCGCTTCGTGCGGGCGCGGCAACCCGATCGGCGCGCGTTACTGCGTGTACTGTGCGTCGCGGCTCGAGATCGTGCCGGCAACCGGCGTTGCATTGGCGCCGGTAGCGGCCTTCGCGACCCCCACCAACGCTGGCGGCCTTACGTTTGTAAACGGCGACCCGCTACAGCTTGTGTTGCGCGGCGTATGGTTTGTGCTGGTTGGATGGTGGCTCGGCTTGCTGTGGACGTTGTTTGCCTGGCTGTTCAATCTTACGATCATCGGGCTGCCGGTGGGCGCTATGATGCTGAACGCCGTCCCACAGGTGATGACGCTGCAGCGGACGCGGCGCGCGCGGCAGGCAGGGCAGCGTAACCGCGTCGAAGAGCATCCCTTCTTGCTGCGCGCGCTGTGGTTTGTGTTGATCGGCTGGTGGGCCAGCCTGTTGTGGATGCTGCTGGCCTGGGCACTCAGCGCTACGCTGCTGCTGCTGCCGATCGGGTTCTGGATGTTTGATCGAGTTCCCGACGATCACAACGCTGGCGCAGGAACCCTGACAGTGGGCAATCAACGGTAATTGCTCATTGCTCATTGTTCAAAATCACAGTTCCCTCAACATCGTCGCCACGTAGTGCCGCGGTGAGAGCAGCGGGAGAATTGCCGATAAGCTGTACACGCAGGCCGGGCGTCGCGCGCACCAGCTGCCACATCAGCGATACTTTGGAAGCCATACCGCCGGTAACATCGGCGCCATGCGAGGCGCCCGTCATCTGGAGCACCGCGTCGACGTTGGCGGGGCCGATCGTGTCGATGCGCACGGCATGCGGATCGCGACGCGGGTCGGCCGTGTAGACGCCGCCCTCGCCGACCAGCACGATGCGCCGCGGCTTGAGCAGGGGCGTCAGGAAGGCAAACAGCGACTCGGTAGACAAGATCGTGGCGCCCTGCAGCTGATCCAGCGCCACGTCACCGTGGATTACCGGCGTCAGGCGCCGTGGGGCGTCGAGCGCGAGCATGGCTTGCAGCGGCTCCACCGCGAGTGAGCGTAGCGTACCGCCGCTGGCGACGGCGGAGGCGGCGGGCTGCACACCGATCGCGGCGATACCAGCCTCCAACAGCTGGGCAACGATCGCGCGGTTGAGGCGACCCATCGCGTCGCTCACGCGCGCCACGCCCTGCCAACCGTGCTCGTCGCGTGCGCCGTGTTGTGTCGCATACCGTTCGGCCCAGTAATGCCCGAATGAGCCGCCGCCATGCCCGACCAGCAGCCGCAGCTCGGGGTCGGCGGCGAGGGCTGAAGCGAGCGCGCCGGCTGCCGCGGCAAGCGCCGGCCGGTCCAGCGCCTCGGCCGCCGTCTTATCCGTCAGGATCGAGCCGCCAAGCTTCACAAAAACAAGCATACGCGTATGGGGCGCTCAGGCCAGTTCGTCGTCGCCGGCTCGCAGGCGGCTCAGCCGGGACCTGACATGCGGCAGCATGAGCAGCTTTTCGGCCAGCGTCAGGTGGGCTCGACGGTTGAATACATCGTAATCGTTGGCGGCGATCTTGGCCAGGATGCCGCGATACAGCAGCGCGGCCGCGGCCACCGCCATCTGTCCGTCGCGGTTCAGCAGCGCCACGCCGGGCCAGCTGGCGCGATAGAGCTGTTCGGCCCGCGCGATCTGATAGCGCATCAGCGCCTTGAAGCGGTCGTCGCGCACCCCGGCGAATATGTCATGTTCGCTCAGGCCAAAGCGGTGCAGGTCTTCCTGAGGCAGATATATTCGCCCGCGCCGTGCGTCCTCGCCGATGTCGCGCAAAATATTGGTGAGCTGCAGCGCGATGCCGAGGCGGATCGCATATGCCTCCGCCCCCGGCGCATAGCCGATGATCTGCATCGAAAGCAGGCCCACCACCGACGCGACGCGGTAGCAATACACCCATAACTCGGCGAACGTCGCATAGCGCTGTACCGTCAGATCCATCGCGACGCCGGCCAGGAGCTCGTTCGCCAGCTCGTAGCTCAGCGCATACCGCTCGCACGTATCGCCCCAGGCAACTGCCACGGGATGGTCAAGCCGCGGTGACGGATGGCGCAGCAGGGCGACCCAGTGCGCCAGGGCCGCCGCGCCGTTGGCGTTGGCGTCGACAAAATCGTCAGACGTTCGACAAAACGCGTATAACGCTTCCATAGCCCGGCGCTTGGGGGGAGGTAGCAAACGCGAAGCCAGGAAAAAGCTTTTGGAGTGCTGTCGCGTTATTTCGCGGCAGGCGACGTACGCAGTGGGAAGGGTGTAGCAAACGTCGCCGGCCGTGGTGTAATTGCCACGGGTGTCCGGCAGGGCTGCCAGATAATACGCCGCCGGATGGATCGTCATGTACGCGTCTTTGGGTTGATCCATGCTTCTTCCTACGTCCCCGTGCGCCTGGTGCTCAACGTCGCGCCGATTTGCTCGATCGCGGCAAGCCCGTCGCCGGCGAGCACATGCATGCCCGACCCGTTGCGCTCGTGGTGATCCATGCCCTGGCCGCCGATAAACACCAGCGCATCCGGGCTATGCTGCATCACCCGGCGCCCCGCTTCGACGGCGTATTCGGCGGACGGACCCGTGGTCGCCGAGATGCAGACGATCTCCGGGTGAACTTGATCCAGGGTTTGCAGCAGCGCATCGGGCGGTACGTCGGAGCCCAGATACACGACCTTGTAGTTGCGCCGCACAAGGAACAGCGACAGCAGCAGCAGGCCAAGGTCGTGCCGCTCACCCTGGGCGCAGGCTGCCAGCACCGTGGCACGACCGGCGGGCACATCGTAGATATTCAGCAGTGCCAGCAGCTTACGCCGCAAGAACTGGCTGGTGAAATGCTCCTGGGCCACAGTCGCGCTGCCGTTGTGCCACATCTCGCCTACCGTCACCAGCACCGGCTGCATCAAGCTGATACACACGGCGTCGAGCGGGTGCAGGGCGAAGGCCTCGCTCAGAATCTTGTCGGCGGCGACGGCTTCAAAGTGCAGCAGCGACTGCAACAAATCTGCTTGCAGAGCGTCGAACGATCGAGGCTGATCGCTGACTGCCGGTGAGACGCTCTCGGATTCGAGCAGTGCAACGGCCTGGCTGATCGTCAAGCCCTCGGTGGTACGGTCGCGCAGCCAGCGGATGGTGGCGATATCGCGCTCGGAGTACAATCGTTGGCCGCCGTCGCCGCGCTGCGGCCGCGGCAGCCCGTAGCGGCGCTCCCAGGCACGAAACGTATCGGCGGGCACGCCCGTCTCACCAACTACCAGCTTCGTATTGTACATAGGAGTTGTCGAGCAACTCTGGAGCAACCGGGACGAGTTGGACACGCGAGGCTCCTTGTGTTCATACAGTATAGACGCCTGTCCTACTATCTGTCAATGGTTTGCAAAGCATTTGCCTGTTGTGAGCGGGTCCGGCGGCGCGCGCCGTCACATGATATAATGGTACTGTGCGCCCAACACGAGCGTACATTGCCGCCCTAGCGAGGACTAGGTTCCGATGAACAGCTTTTTTGGAACATTCTTCTACATTCTATTCCTGGCGCTCGATATCGCGATCATCGGCCGGATCATCATGAGCTTTGTGGATCAACCGGGCACAATGCGCATCACACAGATTTTATTCGAGATCACCGAGCCGATCCTCGGCCCGCTGCGCCGGATCATCCCCAGCGTGGGCATGTTCGATTTCAGCCCGATGGTCGCGTTGCTGCTGTTACAGGCGCTGCAAACGCTGGTCGTCAACACGTTGCGGTAGGGCGCTCGTCCACGAGGAGAATTCGTTGGCTCAACGACGTTGGTTTTTGATCGCCGCCGTGATGATCGGCGGCATTTGTTCGCTCGGAATTGAGCTAACCGCTTCGCGCCTGCTGCAGCCGTTCTTCGGCTCCTCACAGATTATCTGGGCCAACGTGATCGGCCTGACGCTGCTGTATCTGACGATCGGCTATCGCCTCGGCGGCCGGCTGGCCGACCGGCGGCCGGAGCCGCAGATGCTCGGCCGCATTTTGCTGTTCGCCGGCCTGGCCACCGCTCCGATCCCCTTGCTGGCGCGGCCGATCCTGCTGGCCTCGGCCTCGGCGTTCACCTCGTATTCGGTGGGCGTGTTTTTCGGCTCGTTTTTCGGCGTGCTGCTGTTGTTTTCGGCGCCGATCATCCTGCTGGGTATGGTGTCGCCCTTCGCGATCAGGCTCAGTGTGAAGAATGTATCGACCGCCGGCAACACTGCCGGCACGCTGTATGCGCTTTCCACGGTCGGATCGATCGCCGGAACGTTTCTGGCCGTGCTGGTGCTGATCCCGACGATCGGCACCAATCTCACCTTTTACACGTTCGCGCTTACTCTGGTAGTGCTCGGCGCGGTGGGCATGCAGCGCGCCGTGGCCTGGGTCGCGGTGCCGGCTGTGCTGCTGCTGGCATTTTTCCAGCTCAATCTACGCGGCATTCGTGAGCCTTTCTTCCAGGGGGCCACGTCGCTGTACGAAGCCGAAACGTTTTACAATTATATCCAGGTTACCAGTGCGCCATACGGCCCTGACGGCACCGAGCAGATCGGTCTGGTGCTGAACGAGGGCCAGGCGATCCATTCGATCTACAACAAACGATATGCGACGAGCGGCGATCCCGCCGATCTGCTGACACGCGGGCCGTGGGATTTCTTCGGCATCGGCCCGTATCTGTACGCCGACCGGGCCAAAGACGAGGTCGATAGCCTGTTGATGATCGGCTCGGCGGCCGGTACCACGCCAAAACAATTCCTGGCGTTATACGGTCCTGAAACGCGCATCGACGCCGTCGAGATCGACCCGCGCATCGTCGAGGTGGGCCGCGAATATTTCGATATGGCCGATACGCAGGATGAGGCCTTTCCCAACTTCCAGGTGTATGCCGAAGACGGGCGCGTGTTTCTCAATCGCACCGGCGAGACCTACGACGTGATCGGCATGGATGCATACCACCAGCCGTATATTCCGTTTCACCTGACCACCCAGGAGTTCTTTCGCGAAGTTCGCGATAAGCTGTCGCCCGACGGCGTGGCGGTAGTAAACGCGGGCAAGCCCGGCAGCGACTACCGGCTGGTGCATACCCTGGCCTCGACGATGCGCTCGGTCTTTCCGCAGGTGTTTATTCTGGATGTTCCATCCTACGGCAACAGTATGGTCATCGGCGTCAATACTCCGGTCGGGGATGGCGTGGCCAACTTCAAGGCCAACACCGAGCAGATGGACGACGACGTGCTGCAAACCGTGATGCGCCAGGCGCTGGCGGAAGATCCGCACAAGCTGCCGTTGCGTGAGTGGACCGAGCAAGACGCGCAGGCGCAGCGGCCGTTCACCGACGACTGGGCGCCGGTCGAGTCGGTGATCGACCAGCTGATTCTGCGGGCCGCCGGCGCGGGCCTGGAAGGCAATTAGCAATCAACGATCAACAAGCCGCGGAGTCCACGCCTCAGGCGCGCTCGCGGATGCCGCGTGGCGTGATCGTGATCGCCTCACTGCTGACCGCCGGCACCTTAATGGTTGGGCTGATGGGCCTGCTGGTGCCGGGCGAGACGCTGCTGGGAGCGAATCTGCCGCGCTCGCTGCTACTGTTCGGCGCGCTGGTGACCGGCATCCTGGCCTATGGGCTGTTCCGGATGCGGCGTTGGGCCTGGGCGGCGACGATCTCGTTCGTGGTGGTGAATCTTTCGTTCTTGCTGCCGAACCTGCGCGCCGGCGGCCTGCTCGGCGCGGCGCTGCTGCTGCTGGCCGGCGTGTATATGATGTTGCCTTCGGTGCGGGGAGCGTTTTATAAGCGATGAGGGTTGTGTTTACCTGGTGCTTGTTCTATGCATGACGCGGTGAGGGGGTGACAGGGTGACAGGGTGACGGGGTGAACATATTCGAGTGAGTGCTCTGTTTGCTGCATGTTCGAGCTATGCATGACAAGGTGAGGGAGTGACCGGGTGATCGTTATCGATGCATGTGCTGCCCATTGATGCTGATCCAAGGTTAGCTTGAAATGGACCCAGCATTCGGAGCAGATTCACCTTGTCACCCCCTCACCCTGTCACCCCGTCACCTTGTCACCAACGCCACCTCCTCAACACCCTACCTTTCCCCACCTTTCCCCCTTCACTACCCTTCGACATACCTCCCCGGGTCCGCCATGAACAGATCGCGGCACGCCTGCGAGCAAAAGCGGTACACCGCGCCACGGTACTCGGCGCTGATATCGTCGGGGCCGACGACCATATCGCAGATCGGGTCGCGCCCGCCCACGCCGGGATAGGGCATCCGCACGGTGATTCGCGTCCCCTGCCCGGGCGCACTCTCGATCGCCAGCGACCCACCGCGCTGCTCGGCGCGCTCGCGCATACCCAGCAGGCCCAAACCGCGCCGCGCACCCTCCGGCGCAGCCGGGTCAAAACCGCGCCCGTCGTCCTGGAAGACCAGCTCGAGGGCATCGCGACCGTAGCGGAATACAAGCGAAATTTGCCTGGCTCCGGCGTGGTGCTGCACGTTGGTCCAGGCTTCCTGAATGATCCGGAACAGCGCCAGCTCACTCTGCGGATCGAGGCGCCGCTGCTGGCCGGCGACGTCGACGGAAACGCCGGGAGCTTCATCGCCGCCACGACGCAGCAACAGCTCGACGGCAGGTAACAGGCCAAGCTCTTCCAGTGCCGGCGGCCGCAGATCGCCGATCACCAGTCGTAGCGCCTGCACTGCCGCGGTGATCTCGCCGCGTAGGGTGTGGAGCCGGTCGCGTGCCTGTACGAGATCGCGGTCCAGCGCGCGCTCGACCCGCTCGACGCCCTGGCCGAGCGCGATCATGCGCTGCACCGTGTCGTCGTGCAGCTCGCGTGCCAACCGCCCGCGCTCGGCTTCCTGGGCTGCAGTCAACGCCGAAATATAGGCCTGCATCCCGCGTTGCGCCTGCTCGACATGCTCGCCCAGCACATCCATTGCACGGCGCAGATCTTCAAGCTCGGCGCTGCCGCCGACCGGCTTGCCGAGTGTGCTGAAATCGCCGCGCGTCATGGCCTCGGCTCGGGCCTGGAGCTCTTTAATGGGTGAGTTGGTTTTGGGTGGTTTACGAGTCATGGTTGGTTTGGTTGGCATTGATGACAGGGTGACAGGGTGACGGGGTGACTGGACATTAATTCGAATTCATCGTTCATCGTTCACCTGCGTCATTCCCCCAGCTTGATCACCCCGCGCTGCAGCGCATCGGTGACTGCCTCGGTGCGTGAAGCTACGCCCAGCTTCGCAAAAATGTTGGCCAGATGGTTTTGCACGGTCCGGTCGCTGATGGCGAGATCGTGGCCGATCTGCTTGTTGGTGTGTCCGCGAGCCGCCAGGCGCAACACTTCGAGCTCGCGCTCGGTAAGCGAGTCGCTGGCTGAGCCGTGCTGGGCGACGCGGGCGATCAGCCGCGGCGCAATCGCCGGATCAAGCGCCGATTGGCCGGCAGCCACGGTGCGAATTGCCCGAATCAGCTCGCGCGACTCGGCGGTTTTCAGCACATAGCCGCTGGCTCCGGCCTCCAAAAGGCCAAACACGTAAGGGTCGTCGTCATAGGCCGTCAGCGCCAGCACGCGCACCTCGGGCGAATCGGCACGGATGCGCCGCGTCGCCTCCACCCCGGACAGGCCGGGCATTTTGATGTCCATGACGACAACGTCGGGACGCAGCGCACCGGCCAGATCGACGGCCTCCGTGCCGTTGACGGCCTCGCCGACGACCTCGATATCGGGCTCGTCTTCAAGAAACTCGCGCACACCTTTGCGCACAACGCTGTGGTCGTCCGCCAGCAGCACTTTGATCGCCATGCGACCCTCGATGAACCAAGAACCAAGAACCAAGAACCAAGAACCGAGAACCAGACCTTGTGTAAGTAATAGTACCGCGTGCTGCTCGACGTTCCGGCAGCTATCCCCTATCCCCTACTCGAACGGCTTGCGCAGCAGCTCGATGAACACACGCGCAGCAGGCGACGGCGTGCGGTCGCGCAAATAGACATAGTTGAAGATTTTGCGCAGCTGCACGTCGGCCAGCGGCAACGCGCGCAGCATCCCCCCGCGGACTTCGCGCCGCACCGCAAGCTCGGGTACGATCGATACGCCAAGGCCGGTCTCGACGCTGCGCTTGATCGCTTCCAGATTGCCAAGGGTGATGATGCGTTCGGGCACAAGGCCATGCTCGCGCAGCAGCTCGGCGACGCTGGCCTGCAGCGCCGAGCCGTCTTCGCGCATCAGTAACGTGCGGCCGCTCAGCTCGCCGATCGTGATCGCGCGTCGCTCCGACCATCTGTCGTCGGGCGGCACGATCAGCATCAGGTCGTCGCGCATAAACGCGTGGATCGCCAGCATCGGATGGCCCAGCGGCGAGCCCACCAGCGCCAGCTCGGCCCGATTGTCGACCACCGCCGCGATCAGCTGCTCGGTGTTGCCTACCTGGATCTGCACGATCACGTCGGGCCGCTCCCAACGTAGCCGCGCCAGGAGATCGGGCAATATATACGTGGCCAGCGTATTGCCGGCGCCAAGCCGCAAGGTACGCGCCGACAGGCCGGCCGCCTCACGCGTCGCCGATTCGGCCTCCGTCGCGAGCGCCAGCAGCCGCTCGGCGTAGGGCAGCAGCGCCTCGCCCGCGGCCGTCAGCGTTACACGGCGCCCTAGCCGCTCGAACAGCGGTGCACGCAGCCCGCGCTCCAGCACCTGAATCTGCTGGCTTACCGTCGGCTGGCGCAGATCAAGCTCTTCGGCCGCGCGGGTGAACGAGCCGTAGCGCGCCACGGCAGCAAAGATGCGAATTTTAGGAAGGTCGAGCACCATTTGAGAGTGCCGCGATCACTGCTCCAAGCAGTAACTCATCTTGTTCGGGCAGCACGGTGCGCAGATCGAGCAGCAGCCGGTCGCCGGCGATGCGTCCCACCACCGGCGGCGATCCGCCTCGCAGGCGAACATGCAATGCTTCAGCGCGTCCGTCGAGCGCGAGCGCGACGCCGGGCAGCGTTTCACCCGGCAGCGAGCCGCCACCGACAGCGCTTTGAACCGCTACAATCTCGGCTCGGTGGCCGCCGGCCCCGATGCGCTGCGCCAATGCATCTGCGCGCGCGGTGAGCGCGTCAACCGACGTGCTGATCATGCGCCAGACCGGCAGCTCATGCTCGGCGCGGCCGTGCAAATAGCTCAGCAGCGTCGCTTCGAGGGCGGCAATGGTCAGCTTATCGACACGCAGCGCGCGCAGTAACGGATGCTTGCGCAGGCGCTCGACATGTTCGGCGCACCCGACGATCAGCCCCGCTTGCGGCCCGCCCAGCAGCTTATCGCCCGAGAAACACACCAGATCGCAGCCGGCCGCGACGCGATCGGGCACGGTGTCGTCGGCCGCCAGCCCCCAGCGCTCGGGACGCAGCAGCGAGCCGGAGCCCCAATCGTCGATCCACAGGACGCCGGCCTCGTGCGCTAAGTGGTGCAGCTCCATTTCGTGCGCATCGTGCGTAAAGCCGACGATGCGGAAGTTGGAGCGGTGTACCGTCAAGATCGCGGCGGTGTCCGGCCCGATCGCGGCGGCATAGTCGTGGGCATAGGTGCGGTTGGTGGTACCGACTTCGACCAGCCGCGCGCCGCTCTGGCGCAGCACATCCGGGATGCGAAATCCTCCGCCGATCTCAACCGCCTGCCCGCGTGAAACCAGCACGTCCTTGCCCTGACAAAAACAGCTCAGCGCCAGCAGCACCGCCGCGGCGTTGTTGTTGACGGCCAGAGCTGCCTCTGCGCCGGTCAGTCGCGCCAGCAGCGCGGTGACGTGATCGTAGCGCGAGCCCCGCGCGCCGGCGTCGAGGTCGTACTCGAGATTGGAGTAGCCCGCGGCAACGGAGTGCATCGCCGCCAGCGCAGCCTCGCTCAGCGGCGCGCGCCCAAGATTCGTCTGCACCACCACACCCGTCGCGTTGATCAAGCGTCGCAGCCCTGGTGTTGCCAGCGTGTCGGCGCGACCGAGCACCTCGGCGGCGAGTTGCTCCAGATCCGGCACCGCGCCGTCAGGGGCAGCGTTCGAACGCAGCGCATCGAGCGTTTCGCGAGCCAGACGAACCAGCTCCGGGCGCGGCAGTGGTGGCGAATGCTGCTCAACCGCACGCACCAGACGCTCAACCGAAGGCAGCGCGCGTAATTTGTGTTCGCTCATCGTTTGCACCGGGGCGAGTGTAGCACGGAAGGCAAGAGGCACGAGGCGAAAGGCACGAGCCTCACCCCTACCCCTCTCCCGCGGCTTGCCGCGGGAGAGGGGTAGGGGTGAGGGCCGGAATGGACTCCTATAGCCTCTTGCCTCGTGCCTCGTGCCTGTTGTAGGATGGCGCACCAATACAGGAGAAGAGCAATGACACAACGGGCGACCGGAGCAGATATCGATTGGCAGGCGGCCGGCGACGAAGCGATCGAGCACCTGCGCGCGTTGCTGCGGCTCGACACGCGCAACCCGCCGGGTAACGAGAAGCTGGCCGCGGACTACATTGCCGGCCTGCTGGACGCCGCCGGGATCGCCTACCAGATCGTCGGGCCCAGCCCGGATCGCGCCACGATCGTTGCCCGTCTGCGCGGTGACGGGAGTGAAGCTCCCCTGCTATTGATGTCGCACACCGATGTGGTAGCGGTCGACCGAGAAAAATGGACCCACGACCCGTTCGGCGCCGTCACCGACAGCGAAGGGTTCCTATATGGCCGCGGCGCGCTCGACATGAAACACATGGTCGTCATGGAGCTGATGACGCTGCTGCTGCTCAAGCGCTCGGGTGTGGCGCTCAAGCGCGACGTGATCTTTATGGCTGCCGCCGACGAGGAGACCGGCGGCAGCGAGGGTGCCGGCTGGGTCGTCGAGCATCGGCCGGAGCTGATCCAGGCCGAATACGGGCTCAACGAAGGCGGCGGCGACGGCACCACGATCAATGGCCAACGTTATTACACGGTGCAAGTCGGCGAAAAAGGCTCGGCGCGTTTCCGGCTGATCGCGCGCGGCGAGCCGGGACACGGCTCGCAGCCGCACGAAAACAATGCCGTGCTCAAGCTGGCGGCGGTGCTGCAGCGTCTGCACTCACGCGTAACACCGGTGCATTTTACATCGATCTTCCGCGCGTTCGTCGAGGGCATTGCCTCCAGGCAGCCGGACGATGTGGCGGCGGCGCTGCGGGCGGTGCTGGACGAGGAGTCGCGGGCTGACGCGGCGATCGACGCGCTGCCGGTCGCCGCTGCCCTCAAGCAAGCGCTACGCTCGATCGCGCGCAACACCGTGGCTCCGACGATGCTGTCCGCCGGCTCGCAGATCAATGTGATCCCGACCGAAGCCGAGGCGCGAATCGATGCGCGGATCTTGCCGGGCTGGGACCACGAAATGTTTCGCCGGGAGCTGCAGCCGATCATCGGCGACGAGGTCGAGTTCGAGTGGGTTAAGCCGGCGCCGGCGCTGCTGGCGGATGTAGAAGGGCCGCTGTACGACGTTATTCGTGAGGTGCTGGCGGTGCATGATCCGGAGGCGACGGCGATACCGTCGATCAGCAGCGGCGGCACCGACGCCAAGCATGTCACCCATCTTGGCACCAAAATCTACGGATTCGCGCCCGGCCTGGACGATGGCCCCGACGAGGGTGCGCGGATCCACGGTCACGACGAGCGCATCAGCCTGCGCTCGCTGCGCTGGGGTACGCGTGTGCTGTACGAGGTGGTGGAGCGCTTCGCGGGCACATAATGCCAATTCGGCGATAGTGAGCTAATAGCCGGGCTGTAGAGGAGTAGCCGCTATGAAAACAATCAATACGCTGCTGCGTGCGAAGGGCAACGATGTTTTCGGCATTGCCCCCGATGCGTCAGTGTACGAGGCGATCCAGGAGATGTCTGACCGGGGCGTAGGGGCGTTGCTGGTGATGGAAGGCGATCGGTTGGTCGGCATCATCTCCGAGCGCGACTACGCCCGCAAGGTGATCCTGCAGGGTCGCTCGTCGCGCGATACGCCGGTACGCGACATCATGACCGGCCGGGTTTATTTCATCCCTGGCGAGCGAACGATTGAGGAGGCACTAGCGCTGATGACCGACAAGCGCATCCGTCACCTCCCCGTGTTCGCAGGTGAGCAGTTGATCGGCATCGTTACGCTGGGCGACCTGGTGAAGGACATCATCTCAAATCAGCAGTTTATGATCGAGCAGTTGGAGAGCTATATTACAAGCTAGCGCGGGTCGAGCGTCGGGATCAGGAACACGAAACGATGCCTGAGCAGCTGGTAGTTACCGGTGCGAGCGGGTTGATCGGAGCGGAGGTGTGCCGCCAGGCGCTGGCACGCGAGATCGCTGTCGTCGGGATCTCGCGCGGCGGCCGAGGCGGGCTGGCCGAAGCGTGGGCCGAACGTGTCGACTGGGTGGCTGCTGACGTGTTCGAGCCGCAACACTGGCGCAACCGTCTGACCGGCGCGGCCGCGGTGGCCCATTGTACCGGTATTCTGTGGCAGCATTCGTCGCGCGGCGAAACCTATGCGCGCCTGAACGGCGACGCGCCGATCGCTGTCGCCCGCGAGGCGGCGCGAGCGGGCGTACCGGCCTTTGTGTTCATGTCGGCCTCACACAGCCCGCCGCTGTTTCCCCGTTCGTACATCGAAGCCAAACGCCGAGCCGAGCGCGAAATCGCGGCGCTGCCGTTGCGCTCCGCGTATGTACGGCCCAGCTTCGTGTACGGGCCGCGCCGCCCGAGCGGTATTCCGGTCGGGCTGCTGATGAACGTGGCGGCCGGTATGCTGCCGTTGGATTACCTGCGCAGCAACCGGGCACTACGGGTTGAGCGCGTGGCGGCGGCAGTGTTGCGCGCGGCGCTCGATCCGGGCGTCGCCGGCGTGATCGATATCGATACCGTCGAGCGCTGGACCGCCTAGCCTTTGCGTCAGAGGGTTTTTACTAGATTCTGAATGCGCTCCAGCGCTTCCTCGATCTTGTCCATCGAGGTGGCATAACAGGCCCGCACGAAGCCGTTGCCGCTGGGGCCGAAGGCCTCGCCGGGCACCACGGCCACGTGCTGCTCCATCAGCAGCCGTTCGGCGAACTGCTCGCTGCTGACGCCGAGCTGATCGACGCGCGGAAAGCAATAAAATGCTCCCTGCGGCTCAAACGTCGGCAGGCCGATCTGGTTGAGCCCGCCGACGATCACGCGCCGGCGACGGTCGTACTCGGCCAGCATCGCCTGCACGTCGGGCTCGCCGCCGGCAAGCGCTTCAAGCGCCGCGTACTGGCTCATCGTCGGCGCAGACATGATCGCGTATTGGTGGATTTTGCGCACCGCATTGGTGATCTCGGCCGGCGCAGCGACATACCCCAGCCGCCAGCCGGTCATAGCATATGCTTTGCTGAAGCCGCCCATCAACACCGTGCGCTCGCGCATGCCCGGCAGCGCGGCAAAACAGGTGTGCTCGACGCCGTACACCAGGCGGTCGTAGATCTCGTCGCTGAACACCAGCAGGTCGTGGCGCTCGGCGACGGCCGCTACCTCCAGCAGCCGCTCGCGCGTCATGACGGCGCCGGTCGGGTTGTTGGGATAGCCGATCAGGATCGCCTTGGTGCGTGGCGTGACGGCCGCCTCGATCGCCGCACCCGTCACTTGAAAACGCTCGTCAACGCTGGTTGAGACGTATACCGGCGTGCCGCCGGCCAGCGACACGCTCGGCCCATAGGCTACGAAACTCG
Source organism: uncultured bacterium (assembly GCA_963827625.1). Classification (GTDB taxonomy): domain Bacteria; phylum Chloroflexota; class Chloroflexia; order Chloroflexales; family Kallotenuaceae; genus CAWHBS01. The sequence goes on from CAWHBS010000001.1 coordinate 1,429,783, forward strand.
GCTCGGGGATGATCACTTCGTCGCCGGGATCGATCAGCGCCAGCATCGCGTTCTGCATGCCCTCGCTGACGCCGACCGTGATCAGGATCTCGTCCTCGGGATCGTAGCCGGCACCGTACAGCGTCTCGAGATGCGCCGCCAGCGCCTCGCGTAATTCAAGCAGGCCCGAGTTGGAGGTATAGGCGGTATATCCGTCGCGGATCGAGCGAATGCCGGCTTCGCGGATCCCATCAGGCGTCACGAAGTCCGGCTCGCCGATACCAAGCGAGATCACGTCTTTCATCGTCGCGGCGATGTCGAAGAAGCGGCGAATGCCCGACGGAGGAATTGCCTGTACGCGTTGGGAAAGATAGGTCATATGCTGATATTTTCCTTGGTTTCGTTTTTCTGTGTATGCAAGACAGGGTGACGGGGTGACGGGGTGAAACTACGGTTGATGCTCAGTGGGTTTCAATCGGCGTTCGATCAACACGTTGTGAAAATCTACGCATTCTGAAAAGCGAGTCACCTTGTCACGCCGTCACCTTGTCTTGCATAGGCCGAGCACGCTTGGAACACACAGGTCATACTTCTTGCTCGTCACCCCGTCACCAGCACCGCGCAATAGTACCAATGTCAAGCGCCCCAGCACGACGAATCAACTGATTTCACCAGTGGGCGCTCCACCGGTGACGGCAAGCTCGGTTTGTAGCGCGTCGAGCGAGCGCAGCAGCGTAGCGTGGTGCTCCACAAAGCTGCGCAATGCGTGTTCGGCGTCGCCGCGCTGTTGTTCGGCTGCCGCCAGCAGCTCGCGGGCGCGGGCGCTGCCGACCACATCGGTTCCATGTCGCAAGTCGTCCAGCAGCTCGTCGGCGCCGCCCATCAGCTGGCTCCAATTCTCTTTAAAGCTTCGCTCGCTCATACGGGCGTTTCCTTTCGTATTTGAGAGGTTCTCAGTATAATCCAAATCTATGCTTCGCCGCATCGCCGCGCTCGTCGCTCTCATTATCGTTCTGGTGGCCGGCTGGCTGCTGACGACCGACAGCACGGCGGTGTGGCCGTATCGCAACACGCTGTGGTATTACACACAGCGTGGCCTGGGGTTGCTCGAACCATCCGGCCGGCCGCCGGGCGTGCTGCACGGAACCGTGCGCTCGGCGGCCGGACAGCCGATCGAAGGGGCGCGCGTGCTGGTGTCGACACGCGACGGAACTGTGCGCTTTGCCGACAGCGACGCCCGCGGCGGCTACCGGATCGAGAATGTGTCGCCCGGATCGTACATTCCGGTGGCGGGCGCTCCCGGCCACGGCGATACGTCGGTTCGCTCCTTGCTCGGCGTCGGCGTCGGCTCATCGGCGACGACACAGCTCGACCTGCGGCTCGCCCCGTTATCCGCGACATCGCCGTCACCGCCTACCAATGTCGCGCTGGGCGACGCGCGGGTGGGGCAGGTAACAGCGCCAATTCCAGCTCGCGCCGTGCGCCGCGAGCTACGCTATCTGGCCAACGGGCAGCCCAATCAGACCACGCTGTACTATACCCCCGACGACGGGCAGGATACGCCACTGCCGACGCTCCTGGCGGTGTATCCCGGCGCCGCCGACACCTGGGAATCGGTATCTTTGCCGCTGGCGCAGGCAGGCTTTGCCGTGATCGCTGTCGGGCCGGCGTACGCGCTGGATCTGGAGGCCGACGTCGACGAGCTGGAGCGGCTGATCCGGCTGGCGCGCGACGGCGTGTTTCCACGCGCCGACGCCGAGCGGTTGGGCGCGCTTGGCGGCTCGTACAGTAGCCTGCACGTGCTGCGCCTGGCCGTGCGCTCGCCCGACCTGTTGCGGGCGATGTTGCTGCTCGGGCCGCCGACCGATATGTTCGAGCTGCGGCGGCAGTTCGAGGCAGGCGAGATCTTCCCGCCATACGGCCTGGACCAGGCATTTGTGGCGCTTGGCACGCCCGGCGCCGAGCCGGAGCGCTATTTTCGCTATTCGGCGCGACACCATGCCCGGCATTTTCGGGCACCGATCATGTTGATCCATTCCAAACAGGACGAAATCGTGCCGTTCGCCCAGTCCGAGCTGTTCGCCGCCGAGCTCGATCGGGCCGGTGTACCTTATGAGCTGCAGATACTCGACGGCATGCCCCATTATCTGATGGCGCCCGAGTATTCACCGTCGATCGGCAGCCTGTTCGAGACGACTGTGGAGTTCTTCAAGCGCGAGATAGGAACGGATTAACGCAAAGACGCAAAGAATTAAGTTGTGTGCTGTAAGGTTCGCAACTTTCAAAAACGTGTTGTGCTCGAACATAGTGGTTATGTGCACTGCTCTGGACCACTATCAATTTCCTTTTGCGTCTTTGCGTCTTTGCGTTGAGAATACCTTATGACCCAATCAACACAAGCCAAGATCGAAGAGCTGCGGCGCAGGCGCGAGCAGGCCGAGCGCGGCGACGAGGAGGCGGCACGCAAGCAGCGCGCCCGCGGCAAGCAGACGGCGCGCGCGCGCATCGAGCAACTGCTCGACCCCGGATCCTTCGTCGAGCTCGACGCATTTGCCGTCCACCGCAGCCACAGCTTCGGCATGCAGCGCCGCCATCCGCTGGGCGACGGTGTGATCACCGGTCACGGCACGATCGAAGGCCGGCCGGTGTGTCTGTTTTCCCAGGACTTCACGGTGTTCGGCGGGTCGCTCGGCGAGGTGTTCGCCGAAAAGATCGTCAAGCTGATGGATCTGGCGCTGCGCATGGGTGTGCCGTGTATCGGGATCAACGATTCGGGCGGGGCGCGGATCCAGGAAGGCGTTGTCGCGCTCGGCGGCTACGCCGAGATCTTTTATCGCAATGTGCTGTCTTCGGGTGTGATCCCGCAGCTATCGGTGATCGCCGGTCCCTGTGCCGGCGGCGCGGTGTATTCGCCCGCCATGACCGACTTTATCCTGATGGTCAAGAACACCTCTCAGATGTTCATCACCGGACCCGAGGTGATCAAAAGCGTGACCGGCGAGGAGGTGGGCTTCGAAGAGCTGGGCGGGGCGATCACGCACAATACCCGCTCCGGCGTGGCCCACCTGGCCGCCGAAGATGAAGCCGATTGTTTCGATCAGCTGCGCGCGCTGCTTAGCTACCTGCCGGGGAATAACATGGACGATCCGCCTTCCGTCGTAAGCCAGGACGACCCCGGACGAATGGAAGAATGCTTACAAAGTCTGATTCCCGATTCGCCGAAAAAACCGTATGATATGACAACAGTGGTTGAGAGCGTCCTGGATCGGGATACATTTCTGGAGCTTCAGCCGCTGTGGGCACGCAATGTGTTGGTCGGATTTGGAAGATTGGATGGCCAGGTCGTCGGGGTAGTCGGCAATCAGCCGCTGCATAAAGCAGGCACGCTGGACATCGACGCCTCGATCAAAGCGGCGCGCTTTGTGCGTTTCTGCGATGCGTTCAACATACCGCTGGTTACGTTTGTGGATGTTCCGGGCTTTATGCCCGGCACCGAGCAGGAGTACGGCGGCATCATCCGGCATGGCGCGAAGCTGTTGTACGCATACTGCGAAGCAACGGTGCCCAAGCTGACAGTGATCACCCGCAAGGCATACGGCGGCGCGTACGATGTGATGGCGTCAAAGCATATCCGGGCCGATTTTAACTTCGCCTGGCCGACGGCCGAGATCGCGGTAATGGGTGTGGATGCCGCGGTGCGGATCATCTTTCGCAAGGAATTGGCCGATGCCGACGATCCGGCGGCGCGGGCTGTGGAGCTGGTTGAGGACTACCAGCGCCGCTTTGCCAACCCGTATGTCGCGGCCGAACGCGGGTATGTCGACCAGGTGATCGAGCCGCGGGAGACACGACCGGCTTTGATTAGAGCGCTGCAGCTTTCGCGCAGCAAGCGGCAAACATTGCCGCCACGCAAGCATGGTAATATTCCGCTGTGACCGACCGTCGCAGCTACAAGGAAAACGACGACGATGCGGCGTTCCTGGTTTCCCAAACGTAAGCGCAATCCGTCACAACCGATCGAACTGCGCTTGCCGAGCCAGCTTGGTTACGAAAAGGTAGCCATGGACACGGTCGCCGTTATCGCCGCTCGTGTGGGCTTCGATAAGGAGCAGATCGACGGCCTGCGTACAGCTGTGTCCGAAGCTGTCACCAACGCGATCGAGCACGGTAACTCCGGCCTGCGAGATGCCGAGGTTCATATATTGATAGCGGTCGACGGCGATCGGCTGGTGGTTTGCGTACGCGATCAACATTACCGGCATTTCGACCACGGCTACGGTCGTGAGCGGCCCGATATCACGCGCGCGCTGTCCGGCGAAGACGTCGGCTGGGGTATGTGGCTGATCCGCCAGTTCGTCGACGATGTAGAATGGCGTGCGGCGCCCAACGGTGGGAACGAAGTTCGTATGACGTTGCGCTGCGTGCCGAGCGCGTAGCTCGTCCGGCTCAAGGAGCAGGTAATGGCGTTTTTGGATGACACCCTTGAAGTGACAAGCCGCCAGCACGGCGCGGTTACAGTGATCGATATCAAAGGCGATGTAACTACGTTCGCCGACGCAAAGCTCACCGAGGCGTACACCAGGGCAACCGAGGATGACGCCAAAAAGCTGGTCCTCAATTTCCACCAGAGCAACTACATCAACTCGGCCGGTATTGCGATTCTGATCCGGATCGTTACGAACTGCGGCCGCAACGGCCAGAAGCTGGCCATGAGCGGGCTCAACGAGCATTTTCAGAAGATCTTCAGGATGGTCGGTTTGTCGCAATACGCCGACATTTATGAGACCGAAGAGCAGGCCGTCGCCGCGCTGAGCAGCTCGTAAGCATAGAACCAAGAACCGAGAACTTAGAACCAAATTCATTTTGGTTCTCTGGTTCTTGGTTCCCCTTACCCCTTCGCCGCCTGCACCACATTCTTGAGCAGCATCATATTGGTTACCGGCCCGGTGCCGCCCGGCACCGGCGTGATCGCGCCGGCGACGGCTGCGGCGCTCTCGTAGTCTACGTCGCCCACGACGCCTCCGTCGACCTCGTTAATGCCGAAGTCGACGACCACCGCACCCGGCTTGAGCATCGCGCCCGTCACCATGCGCGGCCGCCCCACGGCAACCGCGACGATATCCGCCTCGCCGATCACCGCGGCAAGGTTCGCGGTGCGCGAGTGGGCGATCGTGACGGTTGCGTTGGCCGCCAGCAGCAGCAGCGCCATCGGCTTGCCGACAACATTGGAGCGGCCGACCACCACCGCGCGCTTTCCCGAGAGCTCAACGCCGTAGCGGCGCAGCAGCTCCATGCCGCCGGCGGGTGTGTTGGGGATCGGCGCGGGCAGGCCCTGCGCCAGCCGCCCAAGGTTAAGCGGGTGCTGGCCGTCAACGTCCTTTGCGGGGTCGAGCGCGCCCATCACCGCGGCGGTGTCGATCGCGGCGGGCAGCGGTGTTTGCACGATGATGCCGTGGGTTTCCGGCTGCGCGTTGAGGCGCCGCAGCGTATCGATCGCTTCGGCCTGCCCGGCATCCGCTGCCAGCAGAGCCAGCTGCATGCTGATCCCGACCTGTTTACAGGCGCGCCCGATCGCGCCGACGTACCACGCGGAGGCCGCATCGCCCTCCACTTGAACCACATCCAGCCGCGGCCGTATGCCGCGCTCGCTTTCCAATCGTGCGACCTCGGCGCGTAGCTCGTCGCGTAGTGCCGCGGCGACACTGCGCCCGTCAAGGATCAGCGGCATATGGTACTCCTGTTTGCGGAGATGATACGCATGTGGGCGGCTGTAAGCAAGGCAGTGCGCGCGGCCAGGCGTGCCGGCGGTGATGGGGGAGGCACGTTGCAGGCAATTGTAAAATTCACGTATAATTGGTTCGGATCGTCGCAGTTGCCCCGGTCCGGCGGTCCAGGTGTCGGTCGGTTTCAACAATGAAAGGGCTATACGACAGAGTTGTCTTGCGCCAACGTGCCGAAGGCTTAGCCACGTATCCGGCTGAGTCGGTTTGCCGTGCATCCGTGTGGTCGGTCTCATCCTCGGTGAGGGACAGGGGGGTTTGGTCATGTCGTCCACCATGAAACGGTTGTTCGGGTCGCTGTTCGTGCTTGTCGCACTGTTTGCGCTGATTGTCCCTGCTGCCGCGGCGCCCGCGCAGCAGAAAAAGCCGCGCTGGGAGCCCGATGGCCCGGCTTCGCGGATGCTGGATCCCAACCTCCAGCAGGCGACGGGGACGGTCGAGATCGTTGTGCGGCTGGTCGATCCGCCGCTCGCGGAAGCGGCCGGCAAGGACGCCAAAAAAGGCGGTAAGCTGCGCCGCGAGCAGCAGGCGGCTTACGACCGGCAGCTGAGCCGTAAGCAAGACGCGCTGCTCGGCCAGATCCGCGCGCTCGGCGGCAAGGAAGTCGCGCGCCTGACCAAGGCGCTCAACGCGGTGATCGTCGCCATCGACGCCGCGCAGCTCGAAGCGGTTGCCAAGCTGCCTGGCGTGCGCGGCCTGCGCCAGGTGCAGAACTACGAGCTGGCGCTTGAAGAAACCGTTCCCTATGTCGGCGCTGCCGCGGTGCAGGCGTCCGGCTTCGACGGCACCGGCGTGCGGGTTGCCGTGCTCGAACTCGGGCGTCGACTATACGCACAGGAACCTCGGCGGTGAAGGCACGGAAGAGGCATATCTGGCGGCGTACGGAACCACGATCACCGATACGGAGCACACCACGCGCGATGGTCTGTTCCCCACCGAAAAAGTCTATGAGGGCTATGACTTTGTCGGCGAAGCGTGGATCGGTGGGACAAACTCGCCGCCGCTGGCGCCGGACGATGACCCGATCGACGCCGGCGGCCACGGCACGCACGTCGCAGATATCATCGCCGGCAAGAGCGCGGACGGCACACACGTAGGCGTTGCTCCCGGCGCCAGCATCCTGGCGGTCAAGGTGTGCAGCGCTATAAGCACGTCGTGCAGCGGCGTGGCGATGTTGCAGGGCCTCGAATACGCGCTCGACCCCAACGGCGACGACGCGATCGACGACGCCGTCGACGTGATCAATATGTCGATCGGCTCGAGCTATGGGCAGCGCGAAGATGACTCGGCCGAGGCCAGCGCCAACGCGGTGCGCTACGGCGTGGTGGTCGTCGCCTCGGCCGGCAACAGCGCCGACCGGCCGTATATCACCGGCTCGCCGGCCAGCACGCCCGAGGTGATCAGCGTGGCGCAGACGCAGGTGCCCAGCGCGTTGACCTACCCGCTGGTGATCAACGCGCCGGAGAACATCGATGGTGTGTACCCGAACACGGCAACCCTGGAGTGGGCGCCGATCGGCGACGGCTTTACCGGCGACGTGGTGATTGTCGGCCGCGGCTGCCCGGCCGGCACCGTGGCGCCCGGAGCGCCAGCGGACCCGTACCTGGCCGATCCGGCCGGCAAAGTCGCGCTGATCGACCGCGGTGCATGTAATATCAGCGCCAAGGTGCGCCGCGCTAGCGACGCCGGTGCGATCGGCGTGCTGATCGGCCTGATCGCCCCCGGCGATGCATCGTCGTTCTCGAACGGCGGCGACTGCCCGGTTCCGCCCGACGGCACCTGCAAGCCGTCGCTGGTGATCATCAAGGACTATGCTGATTCGATCAAGGCCAACCTCGCGGCGCCGGTCAATATATCGGTATCGCCGGACGTAACCACGCCGCTGGTCGGCAGCATGGTGGGCTCGTCGGCGCGCGGGCCGAGCTTCAGCTACAACGCGATCAAGCCCGATATCGGCGCGCCTGGCGGCTCGGTCTCGGCGATCGCCGGCACAGGCGACGGCGAAGAAGCATTCAGTGGCACCTCGGGCGCTGCGCCCATGGTTGCCGGAGCGGCTGTGTTGCTGGTGCAGCAGTTCCCCGACCGCATCCCGGCCGAGATCAAGTCGCTGCTGATGAACACCGCCGAAACCAATATCCTGATCAATCCAGCTACCCAGCCGGGCGTGCTGGCGCCGATCACGCGTATCGGCGGCGGCGAGCTGCGCGTCGACCGCGCGTCCTCCAGCACCAGCGCGGCCTGGGATGCCGACGCCCAGACCGGCAGCCTGTCGTTCGGCTTCCATACCGTCGACGAGCCGCTGACGCTGACCAGGCAAGTGGTGGTGCGCAACTACAGCGATCAGCGCCGCACCTACACCATCCGGCCGATCTTCCGCTACGAGAACGATCGGACGAGCGGCGCGGTTACCGTGGCGGCGCCGCGCGAGGTGGCGGTCGGACCTAATGGGCAGGTCAAATTCCCGGTACGGCTGCGCATCGATCCGACCAAGCTGCCCGCGTGGAACCTCGACGGCGGTCCCAACGGCGGTAACGGCGCGCTGCTGCAGGGCGTCGAGTTCGACGGCTACCTGAACCTGACCAGCGGCAGCGACAACTTCCACCTGGCGTGGCAGGTGCTGCCGCACAAAGCGTCCAATGTGGATGCCAACCCGAATGCGCTGACCCTGGCCCAGAGCCCGAAAGAGCTTACGCTCAACAACAGCGGGCCGGCTGACGGCGGCGTCGAGATCTTCGCCTGGACCGGCCAGAGCGAGCGCATTCCCAGGGCCGAGCTGCCGCAGCCGGGCGACAACTACGCGATCATCGACCTCAGGTCGGTCGGTATCCGCACCACCGAGCCGGTATCGCCAACCGGCGTATTGCAGGTGGCTGTCAATACCTTCGGCGAGCGGGCTCACCCGGCCTATCCGGCCGAGTTCGATGTGTATATCGACACCAACCTCAACGGGTTGCCGGACCGCGTGATGTACACCGCTGAGAGCGGTGGGTTCGCCGTAACCGGCCAGACGCTGGTGTACGTCGCCAGCTGTACGCCCACGCCAGCCGGCAACAATATCACCTGCGGCACGGCGGCGGCGAATTACTACATCGACGCCGATCTGAACTCGGCCAACGCGATCCTGACAGCGCCGCTGTCGGTGCTCGGCATCACGGCGGGGACCAAGTTCGAGTACTCGGTCTATGCCTACGACAACTACTTCACCGGCGCGCTGACCGACCAGATCGTGTTGATGGAGTTCACCGCCGGCACGCCGCGCTTCCAGGTCGACGAAGCAACGCTGACCGTGCGGAGCGGCGGCGAGGAGGAAATCGCCGTAGCGCCCGTCGAAGGCGGCAGGCAGGCGTCGCCGTCGCAGCGCGGCCTGCTGCTGCTGTACCGCGACGGGCTGCTCAAGAAGGAGGCTGAGACGATTCGCGTGCGCGAATAGGGTACCTACGGCCCTCACCCCCTAACCCCCTCTCCCGTGCGTCAGCACGGGAGAGGGGGTTAGGGCCCTGCTTTAGCGCCTGAGCCGTCCTATTTCGCAGCGCACAACCTGATTATCGAGGTCGGTATGGTACTCGTACCGGGTGCCGGCAACCTCGAGCACAATACGATAGCCCGGCGTTTCGACCGGCTGCACGATCATATCGGGTGTCGCGCAGCCGAGCCCACCGTCGGGCCACAGCACGGCCTCCAGCAGCACCAGCGACACATCCTCGACGGCGATGCCGAGCTCGCCGGCCAGCATTTGTGAAGCCCGCTCGATCAGCGGCCGGCTGCGCTCGTCCACAGCGGCAGCCTCGCCCGGTGTCGGCGTCGGTATCAGCAGCGGGTTGCCCGGCGGCAGGGTTGGAAACGGCCGCGGCGTCGCGGTTTCAACCAGCGCGGGGGATGGCGGAGCCGTACTCGGTGCCGGCAGTTCGGTCGCGCGCGAAGCCGGCCCGACGGCGGGGCGGCCGCTCGGCGGCGGCGCGAGCCGTGGGCTACCGTCGTCGGAGGCGTCCGGCTCCTGCGTCGCCGTGCGCGTCGGGCCGGGCGTGGCGGTCGGCAGCACGATCGGCGTGCTGGTCGGCGCGCCGGCGGTGGCCGTAGCGGCAGCCGTGAGCGCCGCCACCCGCGAGCTTGGCGCCGCGGTCTCGGTGGCGCCGGTGAAACACCCGCTGAGCACCAGCGCACCCGCGGCCAAGACACTTCCCATCCTGCGCATCGAACGCTACTCCTTTCTCCTTATACGACGTCACACTGGCCCGCCTGGTTCCGCGCCAAAACAAGACGAAGGCCGAAAGCGTGAGCTTTCGACCTTCGCCGCGTGAGCCGTCCGGCATGCGCCCGCTCTATGGCAGGTCAACGCCCTGAGATTCACGTCCGACCGGAGCGTCACGGTACATGAACAACAGCCCGATCTGCGACGGTGAGGCCGTCGCGCCGCCGCTCGGCTTGGAGTACGGCACCGTGGAGCTACCGTTCCTGGGCACCTGCAGCGCGGTGGTTATCGGGCGGTACTTCAGCAAGCCGGTCTGGAGCTTGTGATATTCGCCGCAGTCGAACGGCGAGCAGTCCCACAGATCGCCGGTGAAGTACGCGTCGAACGCGAGCGTGTAGTACTTGAACGGCCGGTTGCTGCGCACACCGACAGCCTGCGCAGGCACCGGCAAAATCCAGTTCTGCGAGTTGAAGTCGGTGAAGCTGTAGAAGTACGGCTGCAGCGGGCGTGTGCCGTCGGCCGGGTTGACGTCGGCGACGAACACGGCGTTGCGGCCGTCGGCGGCGTTCAAGGTCAGGTCGGCGTTGAAGACGACATAGTCGTCGGTGCCGTCGGCGTTGCTGTCGACATAGGTATCGAACTCGACCGGATAGTTGTGCGAGGCGCGATACGGCGCGTCGTACACCGTCAGGCCGAACTCGAGCACCTCGTCGTTGACGGCGCCTGACGGTGCCGCGGGCAGGCCGAGCGCGGCATTCAAGCCCGGCACGGCGTAGGAGCGCAGGCCGCTCTCCTTGATGTCGATCGCGGTCTGGTTGATGCCGGGCAGGATACCCGGAACATAGTTCTCCTCGACGCAGTCGCCCACGCCGTCAACCACCTCGCAGTTGTTGGGGCTCAGGTCGACCAGCGCCAGCACGTCGGTGTCGCCGGCCTTGTATTGGGCCGGATTGCGTAGCCTGACCGACGACGAGCTGTAGCTCTGGACGTAGGTCTCGGCCGCCTTCTTGGGCAGCACCTGCCACGGCAGGCGCACGCTGTTACCGGCGCCGCCGTCGATCTTGACGAAGCCGTCGTACTCGAAGATCGAGAGCGTCGGGCAGCCCGAGAAGTAGTCGGGGTTGCTGCAGGAAATGTTGGTGCCGGCGTTGCCGTACTGCCCGGCGTCCAATGTCCAATCGCGCAGCCCGTTGGCGTTGACCTTGAGTGTCACGTCGACAAACGCCGCTCCGCCGATCGGCAGCGTGAGCGAAGACGGCGAGAAGCTGGCCGATACGCCTTTGTTCTTGTCGTCGGCGTAGCGGAACGACTGGCTGAAATTGTACGTATGGCTGCTGTCGTCCAGGTTCTGGACAAAGATCGTGCGGGTCTCGCTGCTGGAGGCGGAGACGCCGTCGTAGCCGAACGACAGGCTGCCGGTCTGGGCGTTCAGGGCGTTGAAGAAGTCGTTGCCGAATGGGAAGTCGACAGCGCAGTCCGGCGGTATGCCCAGGACGGAGAAGAGTAACACGTCGGTCACCGGGAACACGCTACATGGCGGATCGACGTCCGGGAAGGCTTCAAGATAGCCTACGAAATCGGTCACGTCCCAGGCGATCGTCGTGGTTTGAAATGCCTTTAGCACGTCGACGCGGCCTGCCCCCTGCAGCGTGATCGGCGCCAAAAAGCCGCTGCCGCCCGCCGCGCTCGAGCCGCCGATGTAGGTGTTGATGTTGGCCGTGTTCATCAACAGCGACTTGATCACCGGCGCGGCTGAAAAGATCGGCCCGTCGAGCCCCGGGTCCTCGTCCAGCAGCCCGCGCTCTTCAAACGCTGAGACGATCAGCGCAGCAGCGCCGGCGACCATCGGCGCCGCGCCCGAGGTGCCGCCAAAAGCCGTCTTATCGTTGCCGGTGCCGACCTCGGCCGAGACGCTGGCGCCGGGGGCGCCGATATCCGGCTTGATCGCGCCGTCGGCGATGCGCGGCCCGCGCGACGACGAAGCAACAACATCGTCGATCAGCGCGATGGTACTGCCGGGGCCGGTCGAGGCCGTGCTGCCGAGGACCGTCTTGAACGCCGCCCCGGAGGCCTGCGTGACGGTAAAGGTTGGAACGGTGACCGTGCCGCCGCCGTAGCTGAATACCGGAGGCGTGTTGGAGAATACGTTGTTGGCGATCACGACAAACGTCGCGCCCGCCGCGCTGCCGTTGGAGCCTTTGATGCTGTTATTGCAGACGCCGCGGTCGACCAGCAGCACTTTGCCCGACAGCGAGCCGGGCGCAAACGCCGCGCAGCCGTTGAGGTTGCCGCCCGCGCCGTTGCCGTACTGCAGTGTGCCGGAGAGCGGGCCGGCCGGCGCCGGGGACCAGGGTTGCAACACGCCCGGCTCCGACACGCTACCGGCGGTGATCTCGTAGAACTTATCCGAGGGTACTGTCGTCTGCGCCACGCTCAGCGCCGCCGAGGCCGCCGACGGCGAGCCGACGATATAGGGAATATCGCCGCTATTGCCGGCGGAAACTACGGCCAGCGAGCCGTAATAGCCGGCGATATCGGTGAACAGCGTCAGGTCGTCTTCGGGCTGGCCGTAGGGCGAGCCGAGCGACATGTTGATTACGTCGGCCGGGTCGTACTCCAGGCAGTTTGGGTCGACGCCGGGCTCACACAGGCCGTAGTCGGAATCGTCAAGGTCGAGCGCGTCGTCGACCGCCAGCAGCAGCGCCAGGCCGTTGCAGGAGCTCGCCACCGCCGAGCAGGCTTTGAAGTTCCACAGGTTGACGCCGGGGGCAACGCCCGCGTCTCCCGCGCCGGCCGTGGTTTCCAGGCCGCCGATGATATCGGACACATGCGTACCGTGGCCTTCAAAATCGATCGGATTGGGATCGTCCGTCGCCGCGCCGTTCGGCCATACCTCGCCGACCCAGTCCCAGCCGCCGACGACCTTGTTTTCGGGGCTGCCGTCACGGCCGTACTGCGGGTCGCCGAAGTAGCCGGTTACATCTTCGTCGGCATACGCGGCGACGGCAGGCGTGCACCCCGCGGCGGTCGGACTTGGCGTTCCGACAAAGCCGGGGCCGCAGTAGGCCGCGGCATACGCTGCGGTCGTTCCGGGGCCGCCGAGCTTGGCGTGCGAGTAGTCGACGCCCGAGTTGATCACCGCTACATCGACGCCGCTGCCGTCGACGCCGAGGTCCTGTACCGCGCGCGCGCCGATAAAGGCCGGCGTTTCGGTCAGGTCGAGCTTATACTCGGCCACACCGCGCACGCCGGCTACGCCCGCCATCGCGCGAATGCGGTCGAGCTTCGAAACGTCGATCTCGACAGCCAGGCCCGCCGAGGCGTGCGTGAAGCGACCGCGGATCTTGCCGCCGAGCGCCTCGATCTGCGGCACGAGCTTATCCTGCGCGGCGCGGATCTTGGCGACATGCGCCACGCGTTGCTGGTGTGTCCAGCCCTTGCCGACAACGGCCAGCGGAGACTGGTTGATATGGACGACCACGGAGACGGTGCCGGTCGCCAGGCTGCCCGGCGTTTGCTGCCAGGTCTGCGAGCCGGCGTTTGGAACGGGTTTGAGGTACCACGGCAGTTTCAGTTCCGCGGCGGCAACCCCGGCGGAGCCGCCGATACCGGTCATGGCGGACATAGCGATGGCCAGGCAGGCGATCAGGCTTGCAATTCTTGTTGGACGCCGAATCACGCGCATCCTCCTTCACTTCGACGCTTGCCACACGGTCGGACAGGGACCAGGCATGGATCGCGACTGTTGCGCTCCTCCTTTCGCACGCAGGAACGTGGCAAAGCCGGGCGACAGGCGTTGCCGCGGCTTGGTGTCCGTGACGCGCTTTGCTGTTCGTGGAAACATAAAAATGGGCGATGCCGCGTACAGGGCAGACCAGGGGAAAGGCGACAGGGATCGAGGACTGCGTGAAGCGTCGTTGGCTCATTCGATTAGTTGTAAAGACCGTTAAGCCCACAATACTCTGTACATTTTCGCCACTCAAGAGGTTTGCCAAACTGCAAGAAAATTGAAAGGAATCTCGGCCAAACTGCTAGTCATTTGAAAGATCAGCACCACCTGTTTTGCTCTACGGAATGTAAGGCACCGCGTTGACGCCCTGGTGCAGCTAAGCTAAAGTAGAGCAATGATCCAGTTGGGACTGCCGGCTGCGCTGATCGTGTCGTATCTGCTTGGCGCGATCCCGTTCGCGCTGCTGGTCGGGCGTGCGCTCAGCGGCGTCGACGTGCGCCGCTCCGGCAGCGGCAACGTCGGTACCATGAATACGTTTCGCACGGCCGGACGGCTGCCGGGCGTGCTGGTCGCCCTGCTCGACGGGCTCAAAGCGGCTGTCGCGATGTGGATCGGCAAGCAGGTAGCCGGCCCGCAGGGCGCGGCACTGTGCGGCGCCGCGGCCGTGGCCGGTCATTGTGTCTCGCCCTACTTGCTCTGGCTCGGGCGTCACGAGCTGCACGGCAGCTGGAAGCACTTGCTGCGCCTGAGCGGCGGCAAGGGCCTCGCCTCCGGCCTCGTTGTGATCGGTCTGATCGACTGGCGCGCGTTGTTGATCCTGCTGCTCGTTTTTATCGGCTCGAAGCTGCTGCTACGCAGCGACGTTACCTGGCCCACGGTCATCGGCTTGCTCGCGATGCCGCCGGTGGTCTGGTGGCTCACGCGCGACGGTATCATCACGCTGGCGGTCACGGTCGTCGGCGCGCTGGTGATCGTCAAACATCTGCCGGACCTGCGCACCGGCTTCTGGGTCGGCAGGCCCAAAGTCGGAAACGATGAATGATGAACGATGAATTCCGCCGGCGGGCCGGGGGTTTGGGGAGTTCCCCAAAACTAACTTCATATGAACCGAATCGAAACAACCTGGTCGCATCTGGCCGCCGAGAAGCGCAAAGCGCTGATCCTTTACCTGACCATCGGCTATCCCGAGCGCGAATTGGCGCTCGAGCTGGTGCCGCGGCTGATCGCGGCAGGCGCCGATATGGTCGAGCTGGGCGTGCCGTTCTCGGATCCGCTGGCCGAAGGCGTGACGGTCCAGGGCGCCACCCAGCGCGCGCTGGCCAACGGTGTGACGATGCGCTACTGCATTGAGACGGTACACCTGCTGCGCGAGCGGGGCGTCCAGGCACCGCTGCTGTTCATGGGATATATGAATCCTATGCTGCGCTACGGAGTGCAGCGCTTTTGCAAAGACGCGCAGGCAGCCGGGGTGGACGGCCTGATCTTCCCGGATCTACCGCCCGAGGAATCGGGCGAGCTTGACGAGGCCGCCCGGCAGCATGGTATCGACCTGATCCAGTTTTTGGCGCCGACGTCCACTAAATCGCGCATCGCGCACGTGGCTGAGCATGCGCGTGGCTTTATCTATTGCGTTTCGGTCAAAGGCGTCACCGGTGCCCGCGAGAGCCTCTCCTCCGAGCTACCGGGGTTTTTGGATCGCGTGCGTACGCGCACTACGACGCCGCTGGCCGTCGGTTTCGGCATCTCGCGGCCCGAGCACGCCCGGCGGGTGGCCCAGCTCGCCGATGGGGTGATCGTCGGCTCGGCGCTGATCGACCTGCTCGGCCGTGGCGGCGATGTCGAGGCGTTTGTTCGTGGTCTGCGCGGGGGTATGGACCAGGACGAGAACATAGAACACAGAACATAGAACAAGTTGTGTCCTATGTTCTGTGTTCTCTGATCTGTGTTCTATCGTTTCTCCTGCCCGTAGGCCACGATCTCATCCACAAAGCGCGAGCGCCGTGCGGTGACGCCGCGCTGGCGAACGGTGGCCCACGAAAGCCACAGCTGCTCACGTGCCCGCGTCAGGGCGACATAACACAAGCGGCGCTCTTCCTCGACGCCGGCGGCATCGGCCAGCGAGCGCTCGTGGGGCAGCGTGCCTTCTTCAAGGCCCGGCACAAACACGATCGGCCATTCGAGCCCCTTGGCGGCATGGATGGTCAACAGCTGCACCGCGTCGCGGCCGTCGTCTTTGCCGTCCAGCGCCGTCATCAGCGCAACGTGCTGCAAAAACGACGACAGGGAATTGTGCTCCGCGGCAGCTTCGACCAGTTCGCGCAGGTGTCCGAGTGCGTCGGGCCGATCGGCTTCCGCAAGCGTCGTGTTCACCCAGCGCTCGTAGCCGCTATCGCGCAGCACGTCGGGGATGATGCCGGCCGGCGGGATGCCGCGCGCGGCAGACCGGCGCCAGTTTTGCATGTGCGTTCCAAACGCGCGCAGCGCGGCGGCCGGCGCCGGCTTGAGGCCATCCGAGCAGCGCGGATCCTCCAGCGCCTGGCCGGGTGCGAGTCCATGCTGCACGGCGTTGGCCACGAAGCGCTCCCAGGCGACGTCGCCCAGCCCGCGCGCCGGTAGGTTGACGATGCGCGCCAGCGACAGGCTGTCGAGCGGATTGGCGATCGCTCGCAGGTAGGCCAGCACGTCGCGCACAACGCGCCGATCCCAGAAGCCGGTCGTGCCGCGCACGGTGTACGGCACGCGCGCCTCGCGCAGCGCCGCTTCGATCGCGCGCGTCATATGGCGCGTACGGACCAGCACGGCGATCTCGGCCGGTCGACGGCCACGCGCTACCAGTTCGCCGATCTGCCGCGCGATCCAATCGGCTTCGGCGCGACCATCGCGCTGCTGCTCCATGCGGATCACGCTACCCGGCATGCCCGGGCCTTGCGCCGCCCGCAGCGGCAGCACACGTACGCCGCTGGCGTGGCGGATCACGGCGTACGCGGCATCCAGCACCTGCTGCCGCGAGCGGTAGTTGGTCATCAGCTCAACAACGTGGGCGTCGGGAAAGTCGCCGCCGAAGCGACCGATGATCGTATGGTCGGCGTTGCGAAAGCCATAAATGCTTTGCTGCGCATCGCCGACCACGAACAACGAGCGTGCCGGCCCCGCGGCCAGCAGTCGCACCAGGCCGTGCTGGGCGTGGTCGGTGTCCTGGTATTCGTCGACCAGCACATGCCGCCAGCGCTCCTGATAGCCGGCCAGCAGCTCGGGATCGCTGCTTAACAGGCGATACGGCAGCACGATACAGTCGTCGAAGTCGACGGCGTTGTGGCGGCGCAGGCTGCGCTGGTAGGCGTCGTATAGCCCGGCGACATACGCGCCCGCGCTGTCGCCGCCGGCGGCGCGGGTAGCCAGCTGCGGCGTAAGCAGGCGGCTCTTGAGGCGCGAGATGCGGCTGAGCAGCTGCTCGGGCTCCAGCATGATCGGTGGCCTGCCGCGCCAGCTCTCGAGCGCATTCTGGGCCAGCTGCAGCTGTTCCTCCGAGCCATAGATCCCGAAATCCGCAGTGTAGCCCGGCAGGCGCCCGCCGATGTTGTCGCGCAGGATCTGCAGCCCGGCGCTATGAAACGTTCCGGCCGTGATGCCGCGCGCCCCGTGGCCGAGCAGTTCGCGCAGCCGGCCGCGTAGCTCGGCGGCCGCTTTGTTGGTGAACGTCACGGCCAGGATCGAGCGCGGCCCGGCGCCGTGCTCGGCGATCAGGTGCCCGATACGCAGCGTCAGAACGCGGGTTTTGCCGCTGCCGGCGCCGGCGCGTACCAGCACCGGGCCGATCGGCGCCAGCACCGCCGAGCGCTGCTCAGAGTTGAGGTTCTGGAGCATTTTGCGCCTTTGCGCTAAATCGTCTGCCGCCTGACGATCAGCGGGTCGTCGACGTCGACGCCCAGCACCTGTGACGCGCTACCGTTGGCCACTGCCAGCTCGAGATGATCGCTGCTGCCGAGCATACAGATCGGCACGCCGGGTGGGCACTCGGCGTAGGTGCGGTACAAACCCGGCAGCTGCTGGTCGATGATCTGCACCACGACGTGCTGGCCCAGCTCATGCCGTCGCAGATGCTCGCGCGTGATATTGGTGACGCAGTTGCCGAAGCGGTCGACATAAATAATCGTACCGCGCAGGCCGGCGCCGTCGACCCGCGTTGGCCGAGGCAGCGCGCCGTCGACCAGCTCGTCCAGTTGCCGGCCCAGCGACGCGACAGGCACGCCTGACGCGATATGCGCCGCCACCGGCGCGAACACATCGCGACCATGAAACGTCGGGCTGACGTGTGGCAACCAGTAGCGTGAGTCCGTCAGCTCGACGATGCGCATTTCACGAACGCCTTCGCGCCGCATGTCTTCGACAATCAGGCTGAATACACCGTTGTCGGGACCTACAAACGCGGCCAGCGGCGTTTCGATCGCCACGGCACGACGCTCGCTGCCTACCCCTGGATCAACGACTGTTACATGCGTCGTGCCTGGTGGGAAGTAGCGATAGCCGCTCTGCAGCACGTATGCCGCCTGCGCGATATTGCCGGGCGCGATGCCGTGCGAATAGTCGATCATCGTCGCCCGGGACGCGATACCCAAAATAACGCCTTTCATGATCGCGACGTAGGCATCGCCAAGGCCGAAGTCGGTGCTGAGGGTAATGATACCGTTGGGTGAGAACATGCGAAGAACCAAGAACCAAGAACCATCAAACCGATAGCGAATCCGTAGGGCCGATCGCTTGCGTCGGCCTCTGCAAGAACCAAGAACCAAGAACCGATCTCGCCTGTGTCACCCTATCACCCCGTCACCCCGTCACCCCGTCACCCCGTCATCTTGTTACCCCGACACCCCCTCGATCTCGCCTCGCAGCCGGCCCAGGGTAGCATTAATAGCGGTGAGCTCTTGGTTAAGTGTGCCGAACTCCTCGTGCTGGGAGCGCACAAAGCGGGTGTAAGGGCCGATCGACTCGTGAATGCGGACCACGGAAGCATCAAGCTCGCTGTTAACCTGGCGCGAAATAGTGCGTGCCAGCTGGTCGCGCAGCTCGCTGATCTTGTCGTGAAACTCGCGCTTGGCCTGGCGCCGCTTGGTCGGCAAAATAAACAGGCCCATGCCGGCGACTACCAGCGAGGCCAGGATGCCGGTGAAGTCCGCGGCGACGGTGCCCAGCACGGCCAACAACACACCGCCGAGGCCGACGGCGCCTACCTCAACCAGCGCGGTCGCGGCCATCGCGTTTTGCACGCTGCGCGCCAGCTCCTCCGATTCATAGTCGCGGTCGTAGGTACTGACCACCTTGCGCGCCGTTTCGCCGACCGAGCTGAGCAGCTCGGAGCGGTTATAATCAAACGAGGCGCCGATGGTGCCGAGCATGCCTTCGCGCGTATCGGCGCTGCGCCGGCGGTTGATATACTCGGTCGCCGATTGCCACAGCCGGAACTGCCGCTCGACCAGCCAGTCGATGACTTTCTGGATCCGCTGCTCGATCTGCGCCGGCGTGTCGGCGATCACCTTGTCTTCGAAATCGGCGCGCACCTTATCGGCGCGCAGCAGATCGAACATCCTGGTCAGGCGTACGGTGTCGTCGAAGAACTGCATGCCGCGCAGCTCCATCTCGTTGAGCATATTTTCGATCTCCAGCAGGTGCAGCCGGAAATCCTTTTGCAGATCGACTTTGTACAGCTCGATCTGCCGCTCGATCG
The DNA here is from genome assembly GCA_963827625.1 of uncultured bacterium. Classification (GTDB taxonomy): domain Bacteria; phylum Chloroflexota; class Chloroflexia; order Chloroflexales; family Kallotenuaceae; genus CAWHBS01. The sequence continues at coordinate 1,449,183 of CAWHBS010000001.1, forward strand.
AATCGATGGTGGTGAAATCGTCCTGCAACAGTTTGAGCCGCTCGCTGACGGCGCTGCCGTACCTTCCGGCCAGCGATTGGGCGACGCCGAGCGGATTGAGCAGCTTGAGCCGGATGCGCTCGCTTTCGTCGAGCGTGTCGGTGATGTAGCGCTCGATCTGCTCGAAGCGGCTGTCGCGCCATGCATCGGCCGCCCCTTCACGTTCAGGGCCGCGGAGCTTCGCTCGCTGCGCCAGGCGTGCCGAGAGCGGAAACACCTCGGGCTGGCGGCCGAGCAGCGGCAGCGCGTTCTCCTTGACAAACTGGACTACCTGTTCGATCTCGTTGGGCTGCAGAATATCGACTTTGTTCACCACCAGGACAATCTTCTTGCCCCACTCGCGGATCTGCTGAAGAAACAGCCGCTCGGACTCGGTAAACGGCCGGTCCGCCGATGTGACGAACAGCACCATATCGGAGCGTGGAATGAAGTCGCGCGTCAGCTCTTCATGCCGGCGAATGACGGCGTTGGTGCCCGGCGTATCGACGATGTTGATTTCGCGCAGCATGTCGGCCGGATAGTGAATTTCAAGCACGAACTCGTCGCGCAGGTGCTCGGACGCCTGGTCGCCGTATTTCAGGATGTTGATCCGGTCGGTGGTCGGCGTGACGCCTTCTTTGAGCACGATCTCGCCGATCAGCGCGTTGATGAACGATGATTTGCCCGAGTTGAACTCGCCGGCGATCACCAGCAAGAATAGCTCGTCAAGGTGGACCAGCGCTTCGTCGAGCGTACGGAGATCGCCCGGCAATGTATCGCTAAACGTCGCCAACGTCTTGCGCAGCCGGCTCAGCAGCTCACGCTCTTGCCCGAGCAGCGCCTCCTGGCGCTCGCCGAGCACTTTTTTTCGTCCCAACAATCCGACCACGCTGGCACCTCAATCGATATATTTGCACGATGCATCATAGCAAATTCGAAGCCGCCCGATATTACAATCGATGCCCATCGAACGACGCACACATTAATCCCTTTGCGTCTTTGTGCCTTTGCGTCAAAACGTTTAGTGCTCGCCCGTGTCCAGCTCCTTGAGATCGAAGATCGGCCCGTCGATACAGGCCAGTGCTGTGCCACGGCGCATCGGCACGGCGCACACGCCGCACGCTCCCGTGGAGCAGGCCGGCGACGGCAGCCACAGTGCCTGGGCGTAGTTATGGCGCCACTGCAGGCGGACAAAACGTACCAGCTGCCGCGTATCCTTGAGCACGCGCGGAGGTAGTGCCAGGGCCAATAGATCGCTCCATGCCAGCAGCTCCGGCGTCAACAGGGCCATGGCGGCAGCACTGGCGTCGTGCGCTGCGGCGGTGTCGTATTCGGTCGCCGCGGGGAGCAGAAACGGCGGCGGGGCCGGTAATCCTGCGTCGACACCAAGCAACACCGAGACGGCCAGGCCACGTCCTACGGCGTGGTGTGCCAGGCTCCATAGCGCGCCCGCGTGTTCGGCTACCCCGGCCAGTGCCAGCGTGCGGATGCTTGAGTCCAGGATCCAGCCGCGGCCAAGCGGGCCCAGCGCGTCCAGCTGGGCGCCTTGACGCAGCGAACTGAGGTACTCTGCTGCCATGTGCGCTGCCGGCAGCAGCAGCTGCGCGGTGCCGGTTCGTGGATCGGCGGCGGCGACAAACAGCGCCTCGCGCGCAAGCGCGTCCCAGCTGCCCGGCGCGGCACGGCGGAGCGCAAGATATTGGCCCGGCGCGGCGTTGGCGGCGCGCTCCGAGCGCAGCGTGATCCAACACCAGTCGTCGAAGGTTTGAAGAGATAAGAGTTCCATAATTCAGGCCGCGTAGGGACACGCCAGAGGCGCCGTGCCGACCGGCGCACTTATATCGGCCTGCCTGTACCGGCGGCGTGTCCTGAACCGACGGCGTTTTTTGATCTTTGTATCGCACATGGGATGATACGTCCATCCACAGAGGACATGCCGCCGGCGCATACAGAATCATGTGATGACGCGGGTATTGCAGCGCCTCTGGCATGTCCCTACGCCATGTAACAAACCCGCGCTATTCCATCTCTCGCGTCCCATTATAGCCGACCGAAGTATCGGCCAATGTCTTGCTATTTGCGCCTGAAGCCGGTACACTATGCAGGCGACACCCTATCGCAGGGTCGGTGCTTGACTCGGGGTCCGGACGGTGGTAGAATACGTGTTTGCATAAAGTACATTTACACGAGATTGTGCAGTACACAGGGTGGCCCCACACTGTTGTCGTTCACACGAGGACCAGTCCGCGCCGTGAGGCGCAATTTTTGTCATTAGAAGCCGATGCACAAACTGACCAGGTCCAGAGGCGTTCCGCCGATGGAAGGGTCATTTTGTGTTTCGGGGTGTGCTGAGGAGCGCAGTCCATGCCACCACTGACTGAAACCGTCGTCCTACAGCCCCTGATCGCCGTCGGCGAAGATGCCGAGACCGGCGGCAAGCCGCGCCGACCGCAGCGCCGCAGCTACGCGCGCATCCAGGATGCGATCGAGGTGCCCAAGCTGATCGAAACCCAGATCGACTCGTTCGACTGGTTCAAGCGCGTCGGCCTGCGCGAGCTGTTCGACGAAATCTCCCCGATCGAGGATTTTACCGGCAAGAACCTCGCGCTGTCCTTTCTCGACTACAAGTTCGAGACGCCGCGCTACGACGAGTTCGAGTGCCGCGACCGCGACCTGACCTACTCCGCCCCGCTCAAGGTCAAGGCGCGCCTGGTGATCAAGGCCACCGGCGAGGTCAAGGAAAGCGATATCTTCATGGGCGAGTTCCCGCTCATGACCGAAAACGGCACCTTTATCAACAACGGCTCCGAGCGCGTCGTCGTCTCGCAGTTGATCCGCTCGCCGGGCGTGTATTTCAAGGACGAGCACGACCCGACCACCGGCCGCGCGCTGCATACCGCCAAGCTGATCCCCAACCGCGGCGCCTGGCTCGAGTTCGAAACCACCAAGCGCGACGTGGTCTCGGTCAAGGTCGACCGCAAGCGCAAGCTGCCGGTGACGATCCTGCTGCGCGCCGTGATGGGCCTGTTCGCCGTGCTGGGCGGGCGGCCGCAAAGCGAGCTCGACCAGGTCGGCCACGACGAGGACGTGCTGGCGCTGTTTGCCGACGTCGACACCCACGCCGACCACCGCTTCATCGTCTCGACGCTCGAGAAGGACAGCACGCGCCACGCCAAAGAGGCGCTGATCGAGCTGTACAAGCGCCTGCGACCGGGCGACCCGCCGACGCTGGACAACGCGCGCACGCTGCTGGAATCGCTGCTGTTCAATCCCCGGCGCTACGACCTGGCGCGCGTCGGGCGCTACAAGCTCAACCGCAACCTGTGGGAGAAGAGCAAGCGCACGCGCGAGACGCCGGCCCCGAGGAGCGCGTGCTGACGCCGCAGGATCTGTACAAGATCGTCGAGCGGATCATCGAGCTCAACAACGGCATCGGCGAGCCGGACGATATCGACCATCTGGGCAACCGGCGCGTGCGCACGGTGGGCGAGCTGATCCAGGCGCAGTTCCGCGTCGGGCTGCTGCGGATGGAGCGGGTGATCAAGGAGCGCATGTCGCTGCAGGATCCCGAGAGCGCGACGCCCAACGGATTGGTCAATATCCGGCCGGTGGTGGCGGCGATCCGCGAGTTCTTCGGCGGCTCGCAGCTGTCGCAGTTCATGGACCAGGTCAATCCGCTGGCCGAGCTGGCGCACAAGCGGCGCATCTCGGCGCTGGGGCCGGGCGGGCTGAGCCGCGACCGCGCCGGCTTCGAGGTGCGCGACGTGCACCACTCGCACTACGGCCGCATCTGCCCGGTGGAAACGCCGGAAGGCCCGAACATCGGCCTGATCGGCGCGATGTCGACGTTCGCGCGCATCAACGAGATGGGCTTTCTGGAAACGCCCTATCGCAAGGTGTACCGCGAGGTCGATAACGTTCCGTCCTGGATCGAACGCAAGAAGCTGCGTCCGCGATGTGCGCGACCTGCGCACCGGCGAGCTGCTCGGCCAGGCCGGGGCTTCGGTGGGCGACGATGTCGCGCGCAGTATCGTCATCGGCCTGCTGCGCGGCCAGATCCTGCGCGAGGATATCGTCGATCCCAAGAGCGGCGAGACGCTCGCCGAGGCCGGCACCGAGATCACCACCGCCCTGGCCGAGCGCATCGCGCTCGCTGCCGCTGAAAACGATCAAGATCCGCCCGATCGTCAGCCAGGAGGTCGATTACCTGCCCGCCGACGAGGAAGATAAGTTCATCGTCGCCCAGGCCAACGCCGCCCTCGACGAGCACAACCGCTTCCTGGGCGGCAAGGTCCAGGGCCGCTTCGCCGAAGACTTCGTCGAAGAGTCGGCCGAGCGCATCGATTACATGGACGTCTCGCCCAAGCAGGTCGTCTCGATCTCGACGGCGCTGATCCCGTTCCTGGAGCACGACGACGCCAACCGCGCGCTGATGGGTGCGAACATGCAGCGCCAGGCGGTGCCGCTGCTGCGCCCCGACGCGCCGATCATCGGCACCGGCATGGAGTACCAGGCGGCGCGCGACTAGCGGCCAGGTGGTGGTCGCCAAGGCCGACGGCATCGTGGTCAAGGCCGACGGCCAGCGTATCATGATGCGCGAGGACGACGGCACCGAGCGCATGTATCCGCTGATCAAGTTCATGCGCTCGAACCAGGATACCTGCATCAACCAGCGGCCCGCCGTGTGGGTCGGCGAGACGCGTGCGCCGCGACGACCAGTCATCGCCGACTCGTCGTCGACCGATAACGGCGAGCTGGCGCTCGGCCAGAACGTGCTGGTCGCGTTTATGCCCTGGGAGGGCGGCAACTACGAGGACGCGATCCTGGTCTCCGAGCGGCTGGTGCGCGAGGATATCTTTACCTCGATCCATATCGAGAAGTACGAGGTCGAGGCGCGCCAGACCAAGCTGGGCGACGAGGAGATCACGCGCGATATCCCGAACGTCGGCCAGGATAGCCTGCGCAACCTGGACGAGACCGGCATCATCTATGTCGGCGCCGACGTCAATCCCAACGATATCCTGGTCGGCAAGATCACGCCCAAGGGCGAGACCGACCTGACCGCCGAGGAGCGGCTGCTGCGCGCGATCTTCGGCGAGAAGGCGCGCGAGGTCAAGGATACCTCGCTGCGCGTGCCGCACGGCGTGCGCGGCAAGGTGATCGACGTCAAGGTCTTCACGCGCGAAGACTCGCCCGACCTGCCGGTGGGCGTGAACAAGATGGTGCGCGTGCTGATCGCCCAGAAGCGCAAGATCAGCGCCGGCGATAAGATGGCCGGCCGCCACGGCAACAAGGGCGTGGTCTCGCGCATCCTGCCGATCCAGGATATGCCGTTCCTGCCGGATGGCCGCCCGGTGGACATCATCCTCAATCCGATCGGCGTGCCGTCGCGTATGAACATCGGGCAGATCCTGGAAACGCATCTGGGCTGGGCGGCGGCGCGGCTGGGCTATCGCATCGCGACGCCGGTGTTCGACGGCGCGCGCGAGGACGCAGATCTAGACGGCACTGCGCGAGGCGGGGCTGCCGGAGGACGGCAAGATCACGCTGTACGACGGGCGCACGGGCGAGTCGTTCGACAACCCGGTGACGGTCGGCTACATCTATATGCTGAAGCTGGCGCACCTGGTCGAGGACAAGATCCATGCCCGCTCGACGGGCCCGTACTCGCTGGTGACGCAGCAGCCGCTGGGCGGCAAGGCGCAGTTCGGCGGCCAGCGCTTCGGCGAGATGGAGGTGTGGGCGCTGGAAGCGTACGGCGCGGCGTACATCCTGCAGGAGATGCTGACGGTCAAGTCGGACGACGTCAACGGGCGGGTCAAGACCTACGAGGCGATCGTCAAGGGCGAGCCGATCCAGGAAGCCGGCGTGCCGGAGTTGTTCAAGGTGCTGATCAAGGAGCTGCAGGCGCTGGGCCTGTCGGTCGAGGTGCTGTCGCGAGGACGAGACGCCGATGGAGCTGACCGAGGAGGTCGGCGACGATCTGTCGGCGCTGGACGGGATCAACCTGTCGGGCATGGAGCGAGGGGAATTCTAAGTGATTGAGCGTGATGCGTGATGAATCGTTCGTCACGCATCACGTAACTCGCATCACTCAATCGAATGGCGCGTCCTGCCAATAGCGTTCCGTTTTTCCGCGTCTGGACGCCCGAGATGGCCTATGTGCTGGGCTACTGGTGGGCGGATGGGTGTATGCGCATCAAACGCAACACACGGGCGCATGAAGTGTCCTTTGCGAGCAATGATCGCGAGCATTTAGTGGTGATGGCGAACGTAATCGGAGCTAAATACTTTCTGAAAAAAGTAGCGCCGGCATCCAATACGTATGTCGCAGAGTTTTGCAGCAAGGAGATGTACACGGATCTGCTCGCGCGCGGTGGGACACCACAAAAATCCGCGGATACGTGGATGCCCGAAGTTCCACCCGAGCTGCTGCCGCATTTCGTTCGAGGCGTCGTCGACGGCGACGGCACGCTTGCGTGGAACGCCGGCAAGCCGGTTCTGCACATTTATTCAGTCTCACGCGATTTTCTGGACGGCATCGCTGCCGAGATCGATATTGTCGCCGGAATACCGGCGCCGAATATCGTTTCGGTGGCGCATCGCACTACCAAGCATATCAAGTGGAGCACGATACGGGCTAAATGCCTTGTAGCGTGGCTGTATCTTGAAAATCCCGGCATGATGTTGGCACGTAAATCCATGATAGCGGCACAATTCATCGAATGGCAACCGAAAAAGCGTCCCCAAACGGGAACAATTACCGAAAAGATGCGTTCGCGATATGCGAAGTATCTCCCAGCGGTATAGGAGCAGGAAATGCCGGAGATCAATGACTTCAACGCCATTCGGATCAGCCTGGCTTCGCCTGAAGAAATCAATAGCTGGTCTCGAGGTGAAGTGACTAAGCCTGAGACAATCAATTATCGCACACTAAAGCCCGAACGAGACGGTCTGTTTTGCGAGAAAATCTTCGGTCCGCAAAAGGACTGGGAGTGCTACTGCGGAAAATACAAGCGTGTACGATATAAAGGCGTCGTTTGTGACAAATGCGGCGTCGAAGTGACACGATCAAAGGTCCGTCGCGAACGAATGGGCCATATCCAGCTGGCTTCGCCGGTATCGCATATCTGGTTCGTGAAGGGCACGCCCAGCCGGCTCGGATTGTTGCTCGACATCTCGCCACGCAACCTCGAGCGCGTGCTGTACTTCGCGTCCTACATCATCGTCAGCGTCGACGAGCCCGAGCTGGAGAACGTGCGCGAGCACCTGCGCCAGGACTACCAGGTACGCCGCGCCGAGATCGAAGGCAAGGCACGCGGCCAGGTCGAAAACGATTCGACGCGCATCTCGCAGGAGCTGGCGCAGATGGATCAGGCGCTGGCAACCGACGCAGCGCGAGATCAAGGAGCGCTACGCCGAGCAGATCAGCGAGCTGGAAGACGAAGCGCAGGAGCTACGCGACAAGTTCGAGCAGCTGCTGGGCCGCGCCGCGCCCGAAGACTTCGAGTTTCACGGCCGCACGATCGCCGAAAAAGCCGAGCCGATCGGCGAATACAATATGAACCGGCTCGACGAGCTGGTGGAAGAGGAGACCGACAAGCTCAAGGCGCAGCGCGACCAGGAGCTGAGCGACGCCGAGTCGCTGACCGGCGCCGAGCGCGACCAGCGCACCTATGCCGCCGAGCAGGCGCAGACCAAGCTCGACGACCAGATGCAGACGCCAGCTCGACGCGCTGAACAAGGAGAAAAGGAGCAGTTTGACCAGCTCGACGAGATCAAGCTGCGACGCATCATCTCCGAGTCCGAGTATCGCGTGTTGCGCGATCTGGCGCCCGGCGCGTTTCGGGCCGAGATGGGCGCGGGCGCGGTCCGCGATCTGATCGGCGAACAGGAAATCGACCTGGACAAGCTGGCGGCTGATCTGCAGGAAGAGATGCAGGTCTCGGCGGCGACGAGCCAGAAGCGCAAGAAGGCCACCAAGCGCCTGCGCGTGGTGGAAGCCTTCCGCAAGAGCGGCAACAAGCCGGAGTGGATGATCCTCAAGGTGCTGCCGGTGATCCCGCCGGATCTGCGCCCGATGGTGCAGCTCGACGGCGGCCGCTTTGCGACCAGCGACCTCAACGATCTGTACCGCCGCGTGATCAACCGCAACAACCGGCTTAAGCGGCTGATGGAGCTGAACGCGCCCGAGATCATCGTGCGCAACGAAAAGCGCATGCTGCAGGAAGCGGTCGACGCGCTGATCGACAACGGTCGTCGTGGGCGCGCGGTATCGGGCAAGGGGAAGCATCGGCTCAAGAGCCTGAGCGACATGCTCAAGGGCAAGCAGGGCCGTTTCCGGCAGAACCTGCTCGGCAAGCGCGTGGACTACTCCGGCCGCTCGGTGATCGTGGTCGGCCCGACGCTCGAGCTGCATCAGTGCGGCCTGCCCAAGAAAATGGCGCTCGAGCTGTTCAAGCCGTTCGTGATGCGCCGGCTGGTCGAGAAGGGCCACGCCCACAACATCAAGGCGGCCAAGCGCTTCGTCGAGCGTATCAAGCCCGAGGTGTGGGACGCGCTGGAAGAAGTGATCAAGGACTACCTGGTGCTGCTGAACCGCGCGCCGTCGCTGCATCGTCTGTCGATCCAGGCCTTCGAGGCCAAGCTGATCGAGGGCTCGGCGATCCAGCTGCATCCGCTGGTGTGCGCGGCGTTCAACGCCGACTTCGACGGCGACCAGATGGCGGTACACGTGCCGCTGTCGCGCAAGGCGCAGGAAGAGGCGCGCACGCGCATGCTGTCGAAGCTACAACCTGCTGTCGCCGGCGCACGGGCGACCCGATCATCACACCGGCGCAGGACATCGTGCTCGGCTGCTACTACCTGACCCAGGTCAATAAGGATAAGAAAGGCGCCGGCAAGGCGTTTGCCAGCATGGACGAAGCGCTGCTGGCCTACAACAACCGCGACGTGCATATCCAGGCGCCGATCAAGGTCGTATTGAACGAGTTCATCTTCGGCGACGAAATGGATGTCGAGAAGAAATTCAAGCCGCTGGAAACGCAGGACGGGCGGCCGCGCGCGCTGGTGGAGACCACCGTCGGGAGGTTGATCTTCAACGCCGCGCTACGCTTCCCCGACGAGCCGCAGCCGGGTGAGGAGCTAAGCGATGGAACGCGGTTCCGCTCGGAGCTGCACTTCCGCAACCAGCGCATCGACAAAAAGGGTCTTGCGGAAGGTGATCGCCGATTGCTACAGCTTCTACAGCCGCGCAGAACGCCTCACGGCCGAAGTGCGCGAGCAGATGGAGCAGCGCTTCGGCATGCTGCCCGACGAGGAGCTGCTGCGCTTCTACGCGTCGGAGCAAACGGCCAAGATGGCCGACCGGATCAAGTCGCTTGGCTTCAAGCACTCGACCCTGGGCGGCATGACGTTTTCGGCCGCCGACGTGGAGATCCCCGAGAAGAAAAAGGAGATCATGGAAGAGGCCGACGAAAAGGTCCGCAATATCCTGAGAAACATTCCGGCGTGGTCTGATCACCGAGGAAGAGCGCTACCGCGAGATCGTCGAGGTCTGGGACAAGGCCACCGAGGCGATCAAACTAGCGGTTGAGGATAAGATGAACGAGTTCGGCCCGATCTCGATGATGTCGACCTCGGGCGCGCGCGGCAACATCGGCCAGATCCGGCAGATGGCGGGTATGCGCGGCCTGATGGCCGACCCGAACGGCCGGATCATCGAGACGCCGATCCGCTCGAGCTTCCGCGAAGGCCTGTCGGTGCTGGAATACTTCATCTCGACCCACGGCGGTCGCAAGGGTCTGGCCGACACGGCGCTGCAGAACGGCTGACGCCGGATACCTGACCCGCCGTCTGGTGGACGTGGCGCAGGACGTGATCGTACTGATGGACGACTGCGGCACCGAGCAAGGCCAGTGGGTGCTGGAGACCGACCGTGAGGAGGTGCGCCTCGGTATGCGCGAGCGTATCATAGGTCGCATGGCGGCGGCGGACGTTGTCGATCCGGCCAGCGGCGAGGTGATCGTCGAGCGCAACCACGAGATCAACGAAAAGCTGGCCCAGCAGATCTCGGATGCCGAGGTCGACCGGGTGTACATTCGCACGCCCTTGTTGTGCCGGGCATCGCACGGCGTGTGCCGCCAGTGCTACGGGCGCAACCTGGCGACAGGCAAGCTGGTCGGTATCGGCGAGGCGGTAGGCATCATCGCCGCGCAGTCGATCGGCGAGCCGGGTACGCAGCTGACGCTGCGAACCTTCCACACCGGTGGCGTGGCGGCGGCTGAAGACATCACCCAGGGTCTGCCGCGTATCCAGGAGATCTTCGAGGCGCGCTCGCCCAAAAACAAGGCGATCATCGCCGAGATCGACGGCCTGGTACGCGTCGAGCGCAGCGAAGAAGTGCGCACGCTGATCATCGAGGCCGAGCCGGCGCAGCCGGATACGCGGCGCCTGCCGGAGGGCTACGCGGTGTCGGTCAAGGCCGGCGATGACGTCAAGGTCGGCGACGTGCTGGCCGAGAGCAACCGCTCCGATACCGACGAGCAGCCGATCAAAGCGCGTATCGGCGGCATCGTCAAGCTCGGCGGCGACGAAATCACGGTGCAGCCGTCGTCGCAGATGAGCGAGGACCGGCGCAGCTACGTGCTGCCGCATACGGCGCGCTTGCGCCCCGGCATCACCGACGGCGCGCGCGTTCACGCCGGCCAGCAGCTGACGGAAGGCGCGCTCGACCCGCAGGAGATGCTGGCGGTGATGGGCCGCGAGGCGGTGCAGACCTATCTGACCAACGAAGCCCAGAAGGTGTATCGCGACCAGGGTGTGCCGATCAACGACAAACACGTCGAGATCATCGTGCGCCAGATGCTGCGTCGCGTGCGGATCGAAGATCCGGGCGATACCGAGCTGCTGCCGAGCGAGCTGATCGAACTCGGTGGAGTTCAAGTCGATCAACGAGGGGATCCTGGCGCAGGGCGGCGAGCCGGCGCTGGGCACCACGTTGCTGCTTGGCCTGATCAAGGCCTCGCTGACCACCGACTCGTTCCTGTCGGCGGCGTCGTTCCAGGAAACGACGCGTGTATTGACCGAAGCGGCGATCACCGGCAAGGTCGACTATCTGCGCGGCCTGAAGGAGAACGTCGTGATCGGCAAGCTGATCCCGGCCGGCACCGGCCTGGTGCAGCGCCGGCTGCTCGCCGCGGCCGCTCAACGAGCCGAGGCGCTGGCCGGCGCCGGCGCTCCCGATCTACTCGGAGAGATCGGCGGTGACGGCGTGACGAGCGGCGGTGACGGCGCCACGCGCGACCAGTTCGCGCAGCTGGCGAGCGAAACCGGCTCGTCCATGCTGGATAACATGATGCTTGACGCGCTGTATAATCGCGAAAGCAACAGCATCGAGGAAGCGATCGATCGGCTTGACGATAGCCGGGCTCCCGAGGGCGTGTATAGCGACCCTGAGCCGCAGGACGAGACCGACCGCGGCTACTTTGAGAACGCGAAGCCGAACGACCCGGCCGAGGAACGTGCCGAGGAAGAGGCGGCTCGCCAGCGCGACGAAGAGTAGCGTCTCCCGGCGCTGAAGCGCCGGGCCCACACACAAAGCCACCTGAAGGTGGCTGGGCAACCATGTCGAGCCACCCGCAGTCCCCGGCATAAATGCCGGGGCTGAGGAAACAAAGCCACCTGAAGGTGGCTGGGATCACCCAGCCACCTTCAGGTGGCTTTGTTTCCTCAGCCCCTGGCTGGAGCCTGGGGCCAAGAACACCCGTTCTAAAGTGACGCTACCTGTCACACCGCCGGGCTATACTCAAAAGCGAAACGATATAGCGAGCGGAGATCATTATGAACAGTCCGCACACAATTAGTGCACTGGCCATTATTCGGCACGAGGAACGGCTCCGCGAGGCTGAGCACGCGCGCCTGGTTCGGCAGCTGCGAGCAGGGCAGGTGGGGATAGTACGGCGCGTGTGTGCGAACCTGCTGCTGGCGATGGGCGCCAAGCTAACGCGTATGGGCCAGCATCTGCGCCCGGCACAAAGTCCACAACTGTTGGGGGCACACGCCAAACGCCACTAAACGATCCGCGAATGAACGCGAATAGGCGCGAATACTATCCGCGCCTATTCGCGTTCATTCGCGGATCGTTTCGCCGGCCTGGGCTTTGATATGCTCTTCGACTAACACCCGCCTCAGCACCTTGCCGACCTGCGTCTTGGGCAGCTCGGCACGGAGCTCAACCTGCCGCGGCACTTTGTAGGGCGCCAGGCGCTCTCTGCAATAGGCGATCAGCTCGTCGGCGGTGACGCTGGCGTCGGGTTTGCACACCACAAACGCCTTGACCGTTTCACCGCGGTATTTGTCGGGCACGCCGGCGACAGCTGCTTCGAACACGGCAGGATGCGCGAACAGCACCTCCTCGACTTCGCGCGGCAGCACTTTGTATCCGCTGGCGTTGATCATATCCTTTTTACGGTCGACGATATAAAAGTACCCGTCCTCGTCCATGCGCGCGATATCCCCGGTGTGCAGCCAGCCCTGCTCGTCGATACAGACAGCCGAACTCATCGGGCCGGTTCCAATAGCCGCGCATCACGTTGGGACCACGTACAACCAGCTCGCCGGTTTCGTCGGAGCCCAACGGCACCGGCATACCGGTCTCGGCGCTCAGGATCATGGCATCGACATCCGGCAGCGGCAAACCGATCGACCCGGCGCGCCTGGCGCCGAACACCGGATTGCAATGCGTCACCGGCGATGCTTCGGTCAAACCGTAGCCTTCGACGAGTTTGCCGCCGGTCAGGCTTTCGAATTTTTCCTGTACTTCCATCGGCAGCGCGGCCGAGCCAGAGATGCAGCAGCGGATCGAGCGCAGGTCGGTATGCGCCGCGGCGGGATGGTTGATGATGCCGTTGTACATCGCAGGAACGCCGGGAAAGATCGTAACCCGCTCGCTGGCAATGATGCGCATCACATTGTCGATCGGGCGCGGATTGGGCACGATCACCATCTCGCAGCCGAGATACACGGCAAAGTTCATCGCCACCGTCATGCCATACACATGAAAAAACGGGATCGCGGCCATCACCTTTTCGCGTCCCGGCGTCGCGGAAGGCATCCAGGCCACGATCTGCAGCGTATTGGCGACTAAATTGCGGTGCGTCAGCATGGCTGCCTTGGGCAGGCCGGTGGTGCCGCCGGTGTACTGGAACAGCGCGATGTCGTCGGGCGTGATGTCGACACGCGGCGGCTCCGCACTGGCCGCGGCCAGCAGCGGCTCGAGCAGGCACACGCCGTTGCCTTCCACCACGTCTACCCAATCCTGTTCCTTGCGCTGCGCGCGTGAAACCAGTAGCCGCGACGGCTGAGGCAGGAAGTCGAAGATATGCGTCACAATGATGTTGCGCAGCTCCGTCTGCGGCCGTGCTTGCTCCACTCGCTTGAGGAAGAGATTGAGCGTTACAATCGTTTGAACGCCGGCGTCGGCCAGTTGCTGGGCCAACTCGTGGGCGGTATACGTCGGATTGACGTTGACGACTGTGGCGCCGGCTTTGAGCGCGCCATAAAAGGCAAGCACAAACTGGGGCGTGTTGGGCAGCATGATGGCGACACGGTCGCCCTTACGAACGCCCAGGCCATACAAGGCAGCGGCGAAACGATCCGCTAACTGGTTGAGCCGGCGGTACGTCAGTGTGCCACCGACCGCGATGCGACCGCCGAGCAGCTGCTTGAGCACCAGCCTGGTCGCAGTGTGGTCTCCATTGCGCCGCGCAGCGTCTTCGAGAAACACGTGCAGCGGATAATCGGGATAGCTGAGCGTGCGTGGAACGTTGGGCTCGTACGAATCAAACCAGATGCCTGCCACGGCGGTCCTCCTTTGGATCGACGCGGATTTGAATTGTTTTCAAGTTTTATTGTACACTATGGCGGCTGAATTGAGAATGGCGAATTGAAAATGGAAGAACGTTCTTTTTCCATACTCAAGTCTCCGTTCTCAATTCCACTTCGACTCTCCCGTAACGTCAGTGTGTACGCTGCCGCCACGTTCGATAGAAAGGAGGGTCACCATGACGCGCTACATCGGCAATGGAGCGTACTGCTATGCAAACAGCGCCGCGATGCTGCTCGCCGCTGCCGGAGAAACAGTCTCGCCCGGCACGATCGAAGTCATGAGCGGCGTTGGGCTCGGCGCCGCCTGGCAACCGGACACGGCGACGATGTTTTTCAGCAATCTCCGCGCGGCACCGGACACCGGTGTCAGCAAAGCGCTCGAGTTGCTGGGCTTCAGCTTCGTCGAGCAGGCGCAGGATGACGCGGCGGCGGCACCGTTCGACAGCCTGCGTGAGGCGCTGGAGCGAGGGCCGGTGGTGCTCGGGCCGCTAGATATGGGCTACCTTGTATATCTCCCATTCCACGCCCAGGCGGCGGGCGCGGATCACTTTGTGCTGGCCCAAGCGATCGACGGCGACACTGTGCAGCTGCACGACCCTGCCGGTTTTCCGTTTGTATCGCTCGCGCTGGGGCAATTGAGCCTGGCGTGGCGCGCCGAGCGTATCGCGTACCGGCGCGGCGCGTTCCGCATGTGGACGGCACCGCGGCGCGAGCGGCAGCCGGACGAAGACGAGCTGTGGTCACAGGCGTGCGGGTGGTTCGCCGAGTGCTACCGCGAAAGCGACGCGATCGTCGCGGAGGGGCGGTTCGGCTCGTGGCTTGACGGCAGCGAGGCGATCCGTGGCCTGGCCCGGCAAATCGAAGCTGGAGGCGCGGAAGACCTGCGCGGCTGGTTGACCGGCTTTTCGCTGCCGCTGGGTGCCCGGCGCGCCGGCGACTTCGCGGAATACTTCGCCCGGCACGACCGGCACCTGGCGAATGCCAAGCTCAGGCAGGCGGCGCTGTTTGGCCGCGGCCACGTGCAGGCTGTGAACAATAACTGGCCCGCCCTGGCTGCTACGTTAGGTGTTCTGGCGACGGTCGAAGATGAGATACGCGCGGCGGTGCTGGACCGCGCGGCCGGTGTGAAGGTAGCGCGCGGTTAATGCCATGTTCAAGATCGGCCACTTTGCAAAACTCGGCCAGGTATCGGTGAAAACGCTGCGCTGGTACGACGAGCTCGGCCTGCTGAAGCCGATGCGGATCGACAGCGAGAATGGCTATCGCCACTACAGCATCGAGCAGCTGCCGCGGCTTAACCGCATCCTGGCGCTCAAAGAGCTGGGCCTTTCGCTGGAGCAAATCGTCATGCTGCTGAAAGAGGATCTGCCGGCCGATCAGCTGCGCGGCATGCTGAAGCTCAAGCGGGCCGAGCTACAACAGCACATCGCGGAGGAGCAAGCGCGCCTGCGGCTGGTGGATGCGCGCTTGCGACAAATCGATGAGCAGGCTGTCCCATTTCAGTACGACATCGTCGTCAAGCGGGTTGATCCGCTGCTTGTCGCGTCGGTCCGCGACGCCGTAAGCACGTATCCCGAGGTTGGCAGCCTGACCGCCGAGATCTACGCGTATCTGTCAACCCGCGGAGAAGACGGCGTCGACGGCGCGGTATGGCACGATCTCGTGCCGGACGGGCACGAATTGGAGGTTGAAGGCGTTGTATTTCTGGAGCGACCGGTGGCTGCGACAGGCCGCATTCAGGTGTACCACTTGCCGGGCGTTGAGCTCATGGCGTCCACGATCCACCATGGCTCATACCTCAGCCTGCATCGCGCCTATATCGCGCTCGGCCGTTGGATCGAATCCAACGGCTACCGGCTGTCCGGTCCGGCGCGCGATATTTATCTCAAGAGTGGCGATGCGCAGGACGACGAAGCATACGTCACCGAGGTGCAGATGCCGATCGGGTAAGGCAAGAACCAGAACCAAGAACCAAGAACCAAGTTGCTGTTTGGTTCTTGGTTCTTGGTTCTTGGTTCTCAGCTCCGTACCGCGGCTCTGATCGCCTCGGCTACCAGATCGGCGGCGACGACCCCAACGTACGTCAGGTCCGCGGGTTGCGCGTCGGGCGTCGCCGCCGACAGCGCAAACAGCGTATCGCCGTCGAACTGGGTATGTGCCGGCACGATCGCCCTGGCGAGGCCGTCATGGGCCATAGAGGCGACGCGCCGGCAGCCGGCCGGATCAAGCGGCGCCGTTGTAACCACGCAGCCGATGGTAGTGTTCTGGCCGGCGCGGCTGCTACCGGCTGCGCCGATCACGCTGAACGGATCGTAAAACGAGCCGTCGGGGCCACGTGTCCCGGCCAATATGCCGCCGTCTTGCCCGAGCACCGAGCCGAACGAATTGACCGCGACGACGGCGACGACGGCATAACCGTCCGGCAACGTGCGGGCCGCGAGTCCGATGCCGCCGGGGCTCGGCAGCGCGTCGCCCAGGAGGATGCCGACGCTCGCACCAGTTCCGGCGCCGACGCGACCCCATAACGTTTCGTGCGACGCCGCCTCACACGCGGCATAGCCGGCATCGGCGTCGGGCCAGGCGACCGCGCCGGGACGCAGATCGT
Organism: uncultured bacterium; assembly: GCA_963827625.1. Taxonomy (GTDB): domain Bacteria; phylum Chloroflexota; class Chloroflexia; order Chloroflexales; family Kallotenuaceae; genus CAWHBS01. The sequence goes on from CAWHBS010000001.1 coordinate 1,465,693, forward strand.
ACAGCACCGCGGCCGGAACGATCGGTACAGGCGCCGCCGGCGTCGGAAAGCCGTAGCCACGCTCATACAGCCAGCGCACCACACCATCGGCGGCGGCCAGGCCGAATGCCGACCCGCCCGTCAAAAGCACGGCGTTGACGCGGTCGACCAGGTTGCCCGGTGCCAGCAGGTCGGTTTCACGGGTGCCGGGAGCGGCGCCGCGGACATCGACGCCGCCGACGGCACCGCCGGGGCAAAGAATCACGCTGCAGCCGGTCGGCGACGTGGGATGCTGTGCGTGGCCGACGTAGACGCCCGGGATGCCGGGGAGTAGGCTCATATCAGGCAAATCAGCAAACCAACAAACCAGCAAACCATCGCATGGCTGATTTGTTGGTTTGCTGGTTTTGTCTACACTACACCTCTTCCTTCAGCCAGCCTCGCTCACGAGCGATGAACTTGATCGTCGCGTCATCGGGCGGGTACAGCCCGGCGGCCTGATATGCATATGCCAGCAGTGCGGCGCCGCCGACAAGGCCAACGATCGCGCCTAACACAAACAACAGAAATTTCATGCTTGATTGTCCTTTACTGGTGCCGAACCGCGGCCATGATACTCGATGCCCATACGGGGGTCAATTGAGACGCTGCGCTTCAATAAACAATGAGCAATGAACGATGAACAAAGCCTGCAGGCAATTGCTCATTGTTAAGAGTGTCCTTCATGCCCCGCCGGCTGGCGTCCCGGGATCCGCTGTGCCTCGGGCTCGGACGGCGCGATCTGCTCGGGGCGTCCAAGCAGCGCGAGAGCTTCCTCCGCCACGCGCTCGGGCGTGACACCGTAGTTGCGGAAAATGTCCTTATAGGGAGAGGAAGCGCCGAAGCGGCCGTCGACGCCGACGAAGGCGCCGCGCGGGCCGATCCAGCGGTCCCAGCCAAGGCGCGCAGCGGCCTCTATGCCGACGCGGGCTTCCACTGCGGGCGGCAGCACCTCGTCGCGGTAGGCTTGATCCTGGGCCTCGAACAGCTCCCAGCACGGCAGCGCGACAACCCTGGCGGGCACATCGCGCTCGGCCAACAGCTTGGCGGCGTCAAGCGCGATGCCGACCTCGGAGCCGGTAGCGATCAGCAGCGCCTGTGGCTCATCGACATCCTGCAGCACATAGCCGCCGCGCTGCAATCCGCTGGCGGGCCCGAGCGCAGCACGGTCCAGGATCGGCACCGCCTGGCGCGTCAAAATAAGCGCCGTGGGACCGGACGTATTATTGACCGCGGCGCGCCAGGCCTCGACCGTTTCCGTCGCATCGCTGGGTCGGATCACGGTGAGGTTGGGCATGGCACGGCAGGCGGCGAGCTGCTCGACCGGCTGGTGGGTCGGGCCGTCCTCGCCCAGGCCGATCGAATCGTGGGTAAACACAAAGATACTGTGTACTCGCATCAGCGCGGCCAAGCGCAGCGCCGGGCGCATATAGTCCGAGAAGCAGAAAAAGGTGCCGCCGTACGGCAACAGCCCGCCATGGAGCGCCATGCCGTTCATCGCCGCGGCCATGCCATGCTCGCGCACGCCGAAGCGCAGGTAGCGGCCGTCGAACGACTCGCCTTCGATATCCTCGACCTCTTTGGGCCGCGTATTGTTGGAAGGCGTGAGGTCGGCCGAGCCGCCGAGTAGCTGCGGCAGCTTATTAAATACAGCCTCGATCACCTTGCCTGAAGCGGCACGCGTGGCGACACCCTTTGGGTCGGGGTCAAACGCCGGCATGTCGCTATCCCAGCCCTCGGGCGGCTGCTTGCTCCACATCGTGTCCCAATCCCGGGCCAGGTATGGGTGCTCGGAGCGATAGCGGCCGAGCATTTCCTCCCATTCGCGCTGCGCGCCGGCGCCGCGCGCGCCGGCCTCGCGCATATACGCCAGCGCGTCGTCGGGCACAAAGAATTGCTCATCGGGCGGCAGGTCGAGCCGCTCTTTCGCCAGGCGGACCTCGTCCTCGCCGGGAGCGTCGCTGTGAGCTTTGCTGGTTCCCTGACGATTGGGCATGCCGTAGCCGATGATCGTACGCGTCACAATCAACGAAGGGCGGCTCGTTTCGGCGCGCGCCTCATCCAGCGCGCGGCGCACCAACTCCATATCCTGGCCGTCGGCGTTGACGACGTGCCAGCCGTAAGCTTCAAAGCGCCTGGCAGCGTCGTCGGAGTAGCTCAGCTCGGTCGGGCCGTCGATCGTCACATGATTATCGTCGTACAGGCAGATCAGCTTGCCGAGGCGCAGATGGCCGGCCAGCGAGGCGGCTTCGTGAGAAACACCTTCCATCAAGTCGCCGTCCGAGCAGATCACATAGGTATTATGGTCGACCAGCGGAAAACCGGGACGGTTGAACCTGGCGGCCAGATAGCGCTCGGCGATGGCGATGCCCACGGAGGTGGCAATTCCCTGGCCCAGCGGGCCGGTAGTGGTCTCGATACCCGCGGCAAGGTCGACCTCGGGATGGCCGGGGGTGAGCGAGCCGAACTGCCGGAAGCGCTTGATCTGCTCCAGCGTCAGCTCTTTATAGCCGCTCAGAAACAGCAGCGAATACAGCAACAACGAGCCATGACCGCCGGAAAGCACAAAGCGATCGCGGTCGGGCCAGAGCGGATCTGCGGCGTTGTAGCGCAGGTAGCGCGTCCACAACACGATCGCGGCATCGGCCATACCGAGCGGCAGGCCGGGATGGCCCGAATTGGCTTTTTGCACGGCATCGAGCGTCAGGCCGCGAAGCGTATTGGCGGCTCGTACGTCGAGCTCACTGAAAGCACCGGACATGAAATATCTCCTTTGACGTCAGCATTGGTCTACGCTGCTATGTTACAGCAAGAGTAGGCGCTACGCTGCAAGGAGCAATGAACCGTAATTGCTCCTTGCTCTTTGCTCCTAGCAGCGTAGCGCTCGCCTTGACACTACCGGGGATAAAGGCTAAGATAAGTTGATATCCCCTGATCGAATTATGACAACTACGCTCATCCGGAGCGCTCTGCTCCGGCATCACGAGCACCTTAACAACTGAACAGGGACAGGAGAACCATTGTGGACGTGCCTGCCATCGTATGGGCGCTCTTTGGAGTCCTTCTCGGAGGGCTGGCAGGCGCAGCTCTGATGTCACGCAATCTGCGGCCGCGGACCGAGGAGCGTCGTGCCCAGGCGGAAGCCGAGGCACAGCGTTTGCTTGACACGGCCAACTCCAAGAGCCGGGAGGTCGTGCTCCAGGCTCAATCGGAGGCGCTTCAATTTCGCAACGAGGTGGAAGCGGAGCTCAAGAACGGACGTCAAACGCTGCACAAACAAGAGGAGCGCATCCTACAACAAGAAGAACGGCTTTCGCGTAGCCAGGAAAAGCTCGATCGCAAGCTCGACGACCTCGAGCGACGCGAGCGGAACAACGGAAACCGCGAGCGGCAGATCGAGCGCCTCCACCGCGAGGCGGACGAGCTTCGGCAGCAACAGGCTACCGAGCTCACACGAATCGCGGCGCTTTCGAACGACGAAGCACGCACCATCATTCTCGAGCGCGTCGCGGAAGACGCACGCGACGACGCGGCGAGGGTGATGCGCCAGATCGAGAACGAAGCGAAAGAGGAGGCCGAAAAGCGCGCTAAAAAAATCATCGGCATCGCTATTCAACGCCTGGCATCGGACTACGTCGCCGAGCTGACGGTGACTACAGTTCCGTTGCCGAGCGAGGAGCTCAAAGGCCGGATCATCGGCCGTGAAGGGCGAAACATCCGCGCGTTTGAGCAGATCACCGGAGTGGACATCATCGTCGACGACACACCGGAGGCTGTCGCGCTTTCGTGTCACGACCCGGTACGTCGCGAAGTGGCGCGGCTGTCGCTCACCAAGCTGTTGAAAGACGGTCGCATTCACCCTGCGCGTATCGAAGAGGTAGTTGAAAAGACCAAGCAAGAGATCGAAACCGTGATGCGCGAGGAAGGCGAGCGGGTCGTGTATGAGGCCGGAATTCAAGGCCTGCATCCCGATCTGATCAAGATCCTCGGGCGTCTCAAATACCGCACCAGCTACGGCCAAAACGTGTTGCAGCACTCCCTCGAGTGTGCGCTGCTGGCCGGCGCAATGGCGAGCGAGCTGGGAGCAAACGTGCAGATCGCAAAGACCGCTGCTCTGCTGCACGACATCGGCAAGGCGGTCGACCACGAGGTGCAGGGACCACACGCGCTGATCGGCGCGGACATCGCCAGGCGGCTGGGCCGCTCGGCTGCGATCGTCCACGCCATCGCCGCTCACCACTTTGAGGAAGAGCCTCAAACGGTCGAGGCGTTTATCGTCGCCGCCGCTGATGCAACGTCGGGCGGTCGCCCGGGCGCGCGCCGCGAAACGCTGGACCTCTACGTGAAACGGCTGGAAGCCCTGGAATCGGTTGCCACGTCGTTTCCCGGTGTGCAGCGAGCCTTTGCGATCCAGGCGGGCCGCGAAGTTCGTGTGATGGTACAACCCGACAGCATCGACGATCTTGGGAGTATTACACTCGCTCGCAACGTCGCGAAAAAGATCGAGGAGAGCCTTCAGTATCCCGGCCAGATCAAGGTCACGGTGATACGGGAGACGCGGGCTGTGGATTACGCTCGCTAAGGGGCGGCCTTATTTCCCAGTCGGGGCAGCTCGTGGAACAATCCAGACACGAATCCTCAGCAGGAGGAAGCTCCCCATGGACACGGGCTACGACGACGCCGGGCGCGAACAGACGACAAGCTCGTCCGCTTCTCGTCCTGAGCGCGGCAATCAACGAGCTACTTACCATGAGCAGCCACGGGTGAGCTCCGGTGAACGATCCGGTCACTCCAACGCCGAGGTGCTCAAAGTTTCAACTCGCTCCCGGCCGAGCGCGGTGGCTGGAGCGATCGCCGGAGTGATACGCGAAAGCGGTATCGCCGAGGTTCAGTCGATCGGCGCGGGCGCGACGAATCAGGCGATCAAGGCGGTTGCGATCGCGCGCTCGTATCTGGCCGAAGAAGGTATCGATATTTACTGCGTCCCGTCGTTTATCGACGTGGAGATCGACGACGAAGAGCGGACGGCTATCAAGCTGGTGATCGAGCGACGGTAAAAAACGCGACGCCCGCGGCGAAAGCCGCGGGCGTCGCGTTTTTGTGCGCGGCGCGTTAGCGCCGCGCGCGCCATTGCAGGTAGCGCTGGCCGTATTGCAAGCACGACACGCCCAGCGGCACCAGGGTGGCCTCCAGCAGCCGGCGGCCCCACGGCTGTACTTCGAGGCCGTACAGCAGCAGCGCGCCCGTCAGCATCGCGGTGGTCAGCTTGCCGGCGTAGTTTGAAGTGGTGATCTCGGTGCTGTCGCGGAAGATAGCCGTAGCGCCGAGGACGATCGCCGCGTCGCGCCCCAGCAGTAGCCCGGTGACCCACCACGGAAAGCCTCGCCGCAGGCTCAGGGCAACCGCGACCCCGTCGAGCGTCAGCTTGTCGGCGATCGGGTCGAGCAGCTTGCCGAGCGCGGACACTTCGCCGCGCCGGCGCGCGATTGGTCCGTCCACGGCATCGGTGGCCATGCCCACGCCTAGGAGCAGCAGCGCACGCCGGCCGTATCCCGGCTGGAGCAGGTAATATACCGTCGGCCCGACCAGGGCGATACGAAACAGCGACAGCACGTTGGCGGGATACCCGAACTCGGCTCGGTCGACGGTATCACGTATCTTGGCCGGCACGCGGTCCTCCCTCGCGCAGATGAAGCCGGTGTTCGCGCTCGAGCCGCTGCGTCCACGAGGCGAACGACAGGAGCAGCAGCAACATCAGCGCCAGCGCGAGCAGCGGCAGCCAGACGGCGAGCAGGGCCAGCGGCAACAGCAGTGCGTTTTTGCCTGTTTCGACGATCAACAGCACCAGCGCGCCGCGCGTGAGCGCAATATACTCACGTACCCAGGCGGTCAGCCAGTAGATCCCCGTCGCGCCCGAGAAACCCAGCACCGCGGCGGTCCAATCCGGGATCGGCAACGGCAGGGCGGCGAGCAACAGCGCCGCCGTGAGCGGTCGCAGCAGCGATTGGGCGCGCGCATGCAGGAAGTTGTAATCGGTGCGCTGGGGGCTGATATAGGCCCGGTCCATTACCGTGATCGGAACAAAGTACAGATCCGCGAGCAGCTGCGCCGCCAGCAGCCCGAGCGACGCAACTGCGAACAGGGGTGTTCCGATGAACGCGAGCTCCGGACGCAGTGGGAGCAGGCCGTTGATCGCAGCCAGGCTAAGAGCGCACATCGCGAGGGGCGCGTTGATCCCGGCCAGCACGATCAGCACAAGCGCGACGGTCCAATACATGCCTGCTCCTGCGATGCGTTCCACTATACCATGGACGAGGGCATTACATAGTTGGTGGACGATGCGCGATAGGCCTGGGCGTACCAATTGGCGAACACCAGCTGAACATAAAAGACGAGCGGGATCGCCAGCAGGCCGAAGCTGCAGGCGCTCACCACGCCGACCAACAGCGAAGCGGCGATCACGAACAGGAACGCCATGATCCACGGCCGCCAGTTCCCGCGTAGCATGGCCAGTGTCGGGCCCGGCAGCGCCTCGCCAAAGCGATCCGTCACCGCGAAACGCGACGACGCGGCTATGATGATCGGCGCCAGGGCGAGCCCGATCAGCATCAGCACTAGTGTTCCACAGCCGAGCAGCAGGGTCGCCGCTGCCGTCAGTTCGCCGTCCGGGCTATTAGCGCCGGCGGCGGCGACAGCTATAAAGAGCGGGCAACTCAGCACGTATATCGGCAGCGTATAGAGTAACTGGATCACCGTCATTTTGAGGCCGCGCACCCAGGTGTTGCCGAAGTTGTTCCATTCCGGGAGCGGCGTTTCGCGACCGCCGGCCACGTCGCGCGTCACATCGGCGGCGTAGCCGACGGCGGCAAAATTAAGGATCGGAACCAGCGAGACCAGCGTGCCGATCAGGAGCTTGGATACCCAGTTGGTATCACCGAACGGAAAGCGAAACGCGCGAGCGAAATCCATCGTTGCCTCCAAATTATCCACGACCCGAACGCGCGCGCAGCGCCTCCCAGCGCCGGCGCTCGACTTCGCGGGACGCGCCGTCGTACAGCTGGATCGTTACCAGCCGCCCGGCCTGCAGCGCCGAAAGTCCAAGGATCAGTAGCAACAGCGACGGCCAGAAGCTGACCCGTGCCGCCAGCCACATCGCCACCAGCAGCACAACAGCCGGTAAGTACGCCGGCGCCGACAACAACCGCGCTTGAAAGTACACCGCACGCGCTTCGGGGGCCAGCGCTTCGCGTACAACTGCTATCGACAGCGCCGCACCGAGATTGCCGTCGGCGACGAACCGGCGCTTGCCGATCGGCGATACGCTCAGCAGCCAGGCGCAGCACATCCATGCGCCGACGGCCACCGCCAGAGTGCCGTACAGCACCTGCAAGCCCCCTGCGCCGCCGATCACCGGCAGAGCCAGCGCGCTGCACACCAGCAGCGCAGCGGCCGCCAGCAGCGGCAGCACAAAGTACCCGAAGTCGATCACGGCGGCAAAAAAACCGTACACCGCTTTGGCGCTCCAATCGTTCCAGCGCGGCAGCGGAAAGGCATAGCCGTTGCGCGTATTGTCGATGTATTCTACCTGGTACCCCTCGGCCAACGGGTAGCCCAGCAGGGTCGACCACAGCAGCCCACCGGCCAGCGATTTCAGCCACCACGCGCGGTCGCGCAGGACCGTGCCGGCAGCGGTGCGCAGCGCTTGAGCCGGCGATTCAGGCACTGGCGTCTCGCGCGGCAGGCGCGTCAACGGCATCACCGGATGTCGCTTCGAGGCGCCGGCGCAGCAGCTCCAGCGCGGCAGATGCCACGAACTCGTGCGCCTGGGCCAGGCCGAAGTCAATGCCCCGCTCGAGCGTCGCCGGCGGCCCTGTGCCGTCCGCCAGCGCGATATAGAGCGTTCCCCACGAGCCATCGCCACGCGCGGTCAGCGCTGCCAGGCCGGTAGCGCCGCCGGCCGCCCGATCCAGCGCCAGGTCGAGCGCTGCCTGCATGCCGTTAGTACGCAGCCCGAGGTCGACGGTTGCGCGCGCGAGCGTTGCGCGTCCGTTTTCGCCGGACGTCCAGGCACGAAAGATCGGTGCCTCCGGCGTATCTTCGACCAGCTCCAGGCGCAGGCCGCGCTCGGCCATCAGACGCGGCACGCGCTGTTCAAGCAGCTCGTCGTCAAGCACATAGCCGACAAAGCGCGACCTGACGATTTCTACCAGCGGCGCGATCAGCGCTTCGGCGGCGGCATGGCTGTTGCCGCGCCCGGCGATGCGGATGGTGTACTGACCGCGCTTGGCTGTGATGCCGACAACCGGATTGTCGCCCGGCATGATGTCTGAAATACGCTCGCCGGCCAGCGCTTCGGTCAGGCCCGACAGGCGTACCTCGCGCACCAGCAGCACATCGGTCTGGCCCAGCTCGTCGCGCAAGTACGGCAGCAGCGCCTGATCGACCAGAAAATACAGCTCTTGCGGCACGCCCGGCAGCGCAGCGACATAATGCCCGTCGCGCTTCGGCCGGCCAGGCAGATCGGTTGGGTCTTCCGGCCGGTCAGACAGCGAGGTACTCGCTTTAGCTACAAACGCGGGCGCCGTGCCGTGCGGATTGCGAATGATGTACGAGTTGGCCGGCACAAACGCCTGGCGCCGGTTGGAAGGGCTCATCGTCCGGCGAAACGAGGCGAAGCGCGCGGCGATGTCGTCGAGCAGCTCTTGATGAAACTCAAGCGGCCGCCCGGTCGCCTCGGCGACCGCTTCACGGGTCAGGTCGTCGCCGGTCGGTCCCAGACCGCCGGAGCACACAACCAGCTCGACGCGCTCGAGCGCCTCTGAAATCGCCGCGACGATCTCGCCGATGTCGTCGCGCACTAGTGTTACGCGGCGCAGCGGCACGCCGACGGTAGCGAGGCGCTGGGCGATAAAGGCGCTGTTGGTGTCGACGGTTGCGCCGAGCAGCAGCTCGGTACCGATGGCGATGATTTCTGCTTCCATTAAGTCATCCGCGCATCATGCAACACTGCCCCGGCGCCGCGTAAGGTGGCCAGCAGCCGCTCACGGTCGACGTCCTGGGCTTTGATCATGAAGATCGGGTCCTGTCCGTTGCGGAAATACACCGCCGTCGCCACCAGGTTGCCGCCCTGACGCGTCACCTCGCCGGCGAGTTTGGCGAGCGTGCCGCGCTGGTCCTCCACCTCGAAGGTTACGCGCAGGCCGGGCCGCCGCGCGCCGAGCAGGTCGAGCATGCTGCGAAACACATCGGTTTCGGTGATGATGCCGATCAGCCAGTGCTGCTCGTCGAGCACCGGCAGGCCGCCGATCTTGTTGTCGGCCATCAACCGGGCGGCTTCTTCCAACGGAACGTCCGGCGATACCGCGATCACCTCCGGCGTCATCACCTGCCCGACGGTCAGATCCGTCATCATGGCCTGCAGCTCGCGCTGGGCGAGCGGCGTCGCGGGCGAGGGCGCGGCGTTGAGCAGATCTTTCTCGGATACGATGCCGACCAGGCGGCCCGCGGCGTTAAGTACAGGGAATCTGCGTACTCGACGCTGGTGCATCAGATCCAGCGCTTGCTGCAGCGAGGTTTCGGGCGCCACGGTAACCGGCTCGGCCGTCATGAATGTTCCGACCAGCATGACGCCCCCTCCATGTTGCGCTACATATCGATCGTGGTTGTCGCTGCCGTATCGCCCGGCAGCTCGGCGGGCGTCCTGACGCGGACTTCGAACTCCGACCACAGCTCCTGCTCACGCTGCTTGGTAGCCGAGCGCGCCTCGTCGACAATGTTCCGGAAGCGCGAGCTGATGCTGCTGCGCGTTTGCGGACCGGATTGCGGCGTTGTGAACAAAACGATCCCCCCACCGATGGCCGCGCCGAGCAGTGCACCGCCGGCGAAGCTCATAAAGTCTTTCATATATGCCTCCCTTGTGACTACCGGCGATTATAGCGCAATCGGGGCGATGCAGTGCGTGTTGAGCGCACTGTGAACAAGATGCAAGCAGATCAGACTACTCCATCATCGTGCCGCCGCCTCGTACGCCCCGAATACACCCTCCGCCGCCGCGTTACCGCCGCAGATCACGGCGACCGGCCGCCGCGCGCTGCCCAGATCGACCTGCCCTCCCAGCGCGGCGGCGATTACAGCGGCGCCGGCCGGCTCGACCAGCTGGTTGCATTCGCGCCATAGCCAGCGCATGGCACGCACCATTGCCCGGTCGTCCACCAGCACCACGTCGTCGACGTAGCGGCGAGTGAGCTCGAGAGTCCGATTACTCACCGCTCGCGGCGCCAGGGTATCGGCGATCGTGCGCGTGGCCGTCAGCTCGACGACCCGTCCTGCCTGCAGGCTTTGGGCCATTTTCGGCGCGCCATCGGGCTCTACGCCGACAATGCGCGCCTGGGGCCGGCGCTGCTTGATCGCGGCCGCCATGCCGCCGATCAGTCCGCCTCCGCCGATCGCGATCAGCACCAGATCAAGGTCAGGTACGTCGTCCAGTAGCTCGAGGCCGAGCGTGCCGGTGCCCTGAACGGTGCCGTCGGCATCAAAAGGATGAATATACAGCTTGCCGTCGCGCTCGGCCTCGAGCGCGGCATGGCGCAGGGTGTCGGATGGATTCTCGCCCCAGCGCCTGACATCCGCGCCCATGGAGACGATGCGGTTGGCCCGGTCTTCGCTCGCCGTGGTCGGCAAAAACACGGTCGCCGGCACGCCGAGGCGCTCAGCGGCGTGAGCGATAGCCAGACCATGGTTGCCGCCGCTGGCGACAACGACCCCGCGCTCGCGCTGCTCGCGCTCGGCCAGCAGCAAATTGTTGAATGCGCCGCGTGCTTTGAACGAGCCGGAAACTTGCAGATTTTCGAGTTTGAGCTGCAGCCCGCGCGGAGCGTCGGAATGCAGCAGCGGCGCCGGCAGCACCGGCGTATGGCGCACGTAGGGCGCGATGCGCTCACGCGCTGCTTCGATCAGCTCGACTGGGAGTTCGTACGACATCGAGAATTCCTTTATCCGGACATATGCTCATAACTCCTGGGATTTCGTCTGAATCAGCTCGGACATATGCGCGATAAACTCGCCAACCGGCTGTGGGCCACGGTTCTCGTTCGTGCGCAGCCGCACAGCCACCGCGCCGGCTTCCTGCTCTTTATCGCCGACCACCAGCATATAGGGGATCTTTTGCAGCTGCGCGTCGCGGATCTTGGCGTTCATGCGCGCGGCGCTCTGATCCACGTCGGCGCGAATGCCCGCCGCCTTGAGCCTGGCCTGTATCTCGCGAGCATAGGGCACATGGCGATCCGTGATCGGCACGATCATCGCCTGGACCGGCGCCAGCCACACCGGAAACGCGCCGGCGTAGTGCTCGATCAGCACGGCGTAGAAACGCTCCCACGAGCCTGTGACGGCGCGGTGAATGACAACCGGTGTGTGGCGCTGCCCGTCTTCAGCGACATATTCACAGCCCAACCGCGACGGCTGGATAAAGTCGACCTGGATCGTCGAGAGCTGCCACTCACGGCCGAGCACGTCCCTGGCGATAAAATCGGCTTTGGGGCCATAGAATGCTGCTTCACCCTCGGCGGCGACGTATTGCACGTGGTTGGCATCGAGTGCCGACTGCAAAGCGGCCGTGGCGCGCTCCCACTTTTCGTCGTCGGCAACATACTTGCCCTCGTCGCCGCGCAGGCTGAGCCGGACATAATAATCATGAAAGCCGTATGTATTGAACACCTCGTTGATCAGCTGCAGCGCCAGGCTGAACTCACTTTCGATCTGGTCGGGTGTGCAGAAGATATGGCAATCGTCCTGCGTCAGCGATCGCACACGTGTCATGCCCGTCAGCTCGCCGGCCTTTTCAAAGCGGTACAGCGTGCAAAACTCGGCGAAACGCATCGGTAGCTCACGGTACGAATGGATGCCCATCTCGTTGTACAGCATCATATGTGATGGGCAATTCATCGGTTTGAGACGATACACCTGGCCGTGCTCGGCGTCCTCGACTATCGGCGGAAACATCGAGTCGGCATAGTTTTCCAGGTGGCCGGATCTCGCAAACAGCGACTCCTTGACCAGGTGGCCCGTCCACACATGGTCGTAGCCATAGCGTGCCTGCGTATCGTGAACGAATTCTTCCATCACATGGCGCATCAGTGCGCCTTTGGGCGACAGCAACGGCAGACCCGAGCCTACCGCATCGGAAAAGTAAAACAGGCCGAGATCCCTGCCCAGCTTGCGATGGTCGCGCCGTTTGGCCTCTTCGAGGCGATGAAGATAGCCTTCGAGCTCGGCTTTGCTTGGCCACACCGTGCCGTAGATGCGCTGCAGCATCGAGCGCTTTTCGTCGCCGCGCCAGTAGGCGCCCGAAACCCGCAGCAGCTTGAAGGCGTCGGGCTTGATCGCGCCCGTATCGTCAACATGTGGGCCACGGCACAGATCTTCGAACGTATCCTGCTTGTATGTTGTGATCACCTGGCCGTTGCCGGCAGCGTTGTCCCGCTCGCCGTACTCGTCGGCGCCGCGCTCCAGCCCGTCGATCAGCTCCAGCTTATAGGGCTGGTCGTGGAACAATTGGCGCGCTTCATCGGCCGTAACCACTCGCTGTGTAAAGGGGAACTTGCCTGCGACGATGCGGCGCATGCGCTTTTCGATCTCGCCGAAATCGTCGGGCGAGAGCGGGCGCGGCAGCTCGAAATCGTAATAGAAGCCATCCTCCACCGGCGGCCCGATCGCGATCTTGGCGTCGGGAAACATCTGCAGCACGGCCTCGGCCATCACGTGCGCCGTCGAGTGGCGCAGTTTGTATAAGCTATCGCTTTGTGGTGAGACAGGCATCGTTTTCTCCTATGGGTACTTGAAACTATTCGACGTTGACGATCGCCTCCCCATCGGTCACGGTGATCCCCGTTATCCGCTTGCCCTGCGCCCCCAGTTCGTCGTTGATGCGGTCGGTCAGGGCGCCAAGCAGGCCGTCAACCGACAGCAGCGAGCCGAGTGGCTGGCCGAGCTCGGCGCCATCGGCGACGATCCGCCCGTCGCGCACGGCCGGCTGCAGGCGCAAGGTGCTCTGAAAGCCGCTCGCGCTGATGGTTGCCTGTACCTCGCCCGGCACGAAGCGCACGCTGATATCGTCGACACCGGGCAGGCGCGAGCTGTAGTCCGACAGATAGGCGCTGGCGTCCGCGTCGCTCAGGCGCAGCTCGCCGCTCGGCAGCGCGGGCGCGACCGGCACCTGCTCCAGGCTGCGTCGCAGCGCGTCCTCGGATGGCAGGTCCCGCGGCAGTTGCGGGTCGATCGCGCGCGCCACCTGGCCTTCCAGCCACCCGGTGACCAGCGGCCGGGCCCAGTAGCGCACGGCGACGAACCCGGCAACAGCGAGCCACACCACGACCACCAACCCGATCAAGCAGCCGCGCGCGCCGCTGCGTCGACGCACCGGCGCGTAGCGTGCAGAGCGATAACTCACGGTTCCAGCGCCTCCCATTCCGAGTTCCATGCCAGCGGCATCGGCCCGCCCAACGGCGCGAGCGTGTGGTCGATCAGGGCCTCCAGTGCCGCGATGCGCTCGGCGAGCGGCCCGGCAGCAGCACGTCGCGCGAGCTCGGCCGCGCGAGGATCCCAGCTTTCGAGGTCGAGCAGCACGCGCTTGGGCTTGGCCAGCCAGCGGCCCGCGATGCGGTAGTGATTGTTGATCACGTGCGGCAGCTGCTCGCCCAGCAGGTATGCTGCCCGCAGCGGGTCGTCGCGAACGTCCCAGATGTCGCGCAGGCCGTCGGCTGGCGCGTAGCGCGCGGCCCAGCCTCGCTCGCGCAGCGAAAGCGGAGCGGGACCGGCCTGCCACAGGGCGATAGCCTCACGCTGCAACGCTTCCATCGCGCCGCGCGGGTCGTACACAATCTGTGCCGTCGACAATAAATGCTGCATTAATCCGCGTCCATCGTCATAGTCTTCGCGTAGATAACGATGTATCTGAAACAGTGGATTGATAAACATCTCGACCTCGACGCCGTGGAGCACAATGTTGCGGCGCTGGCGTCGCGGCTGGTCGATCACAACCACCAGGTCGATGTCGCTGTTGGCGTTGCCCTCACCGCGCAGGCGCGAGCCGCCGGCCGCGACGCCCAGCAGATCGGGACCGAACTCGGCCTCGAGATCGGCGAGCGCAACTTTTACGATGTCATGGTCATTCATATAGTTAAAACAAAACGGCTCCGTCCCACAGGGACGAAGCAGTGCTCCGCGGTTCCACCCAGTGTTAGGCGCGCGACTGTAAACGGCGCGCTACCTCACTCGACGGCCCGCTAACGGGGACCAGGCGCAACGGCTTACTCTCCAGGAATTTGGGCCGCCGGGCTCGGAGGTGGTGTTCGCTCGGCCGCTGACCGAAGCCGCTTTCAGTCGCCGGCGGCTACTCCCTGACTGGCGCGGGACGAGCTACTGTCCTCTTCAAGGCCTTTGCGGAATTGTAACACAGCCGATAGGGAGCGGCAATCCGACCTTTGGTGCATCTTCTGCTATATTATGCGAGCCGGGAATCGCCGGCGTTCCTCCATGTCTCAGTCAGCGTCGCAGCAAGGAGTTGAGTAGGTGGTGTCGATCCGAAAAATAGGTACCCAGCTCGCGCTCGTCGGGCTAACCATACTATGTGCGCTTGGCGTAGGCTACGCGATCGCCGCGCTGACGGGCAATCGCTCGCCGCAGATCAGCCCCGGCGCGGAGCTTGTCGTGCCGCCGGCCGAGACGGCCGTCGCGGAGGCATCGCCGGCGGGAACGGTCGTGCCGGAAAGCAGCGTCGCGGCCGCTTCAACGCCTGCTTTGGCGGAGCCATCCGGCCGGCCGGCGAGCGCAGCGGCGTCGGCAGCAGCCCAGGGTGATGAGTTTATCAACGAAACGTTTGATCAGACCTCCAGCAGCTTCCCACCGCGCCAGGACAGCACCTGGAGCGCGGCCTATGTCGACGGCCAGTATCAGCTGACGTTGAACGGCCAGACCAACATCAGCCTGGTCGGCGATCTGCCCGCGACCAATTACCGGCTCGCTGTCGACGTGCGCGTGAACGAAGGCGGCGCTGGCGTAGTGTTTCTGGGCACACCGGAGCAGCAAGGATCGCCTGGAACATCGTATCGCCTGGTGATCGCGCCGGACGGTGCATACTCGATCGAGCGCCAGGAAGCGACCAGCGTTCAAACGATTGTAGAGTGGACACCCAACGAGGCGCTGACGGCGACGCCCGGTGCGCTCAACCAATTGCGCGTCGAGCGTCGCGGCAATGCCGTCGAGTTCTTCGCCAACGACCAGCCGCTGACGACGTTCGAAGTGCCCGCCGGTGAGTTCACCAACCGCTACGGCTTCGTGCTCACGTCGCGGACCGGCGAGGGCCAAGCCGCGTTCGACAACCTGCGCGGGGAGACGCTGCCGTAGGACGCCCGGAGGGGTGCCCTCAGAGCCAACGCAAAGTCGCAAAGAACGCCAGGGGAAAATGAGGCGCTCAGCCGTTCATACAGCCGGTAGTAGCGCCGGTCGAACTCGGTATCCAGCAGCGCCGCCATGAGCCGCGCTTCGACTGAAGGCTCGCTCATACAAAATAAACGCGCGCAGCATTTGCTGCGCGCGCATTGGTGGGCGATACTGGACTCGAACCAGTGACCTCTACCATGTCAAGATAGCGCTCTAACCAACTGAGCTAATCGCCCCGGCGGACCGAGATTGTACCATACGCGCACGCCGGGTGCAATATACGAGGAGCCCATGGAGATCTTCGGCCTGGCTATTCCGCTCGCGCTGCTGCTGCTGTGCGGCGTCGTTCTATTCTCGATGTTCGCCTGGGCGCTATTCTGGATCCTGCTGCGCGTGGGCGTGATCGCCGACTATGCGCGCAAGCCGCCGCACGTCGACTCCGGTGATTACCGGATCGAGCAGGGACGCGAAGTAGATGATCGGTAGTGCTGGTGGCGGGTTTGGAATAGGGTTGCGATCAAATGCCGTGCGCGCGAACAGGGTTGTGATCCAGCACCATCGGTTGCGGACACGCCACCGGCGCGATCAGGCTACAGCATCAACAGACGCCTCGCGGCGCGCCTCCGGCGTGTCCCTACGATTCGTGCGCCCGTGTCGTCACCGCGAAAGCAACAACTTCCTCGCCTCAGCCCCCATCACCGTCACACGGGCGATTCGCGAAAGGCGGCGCCCGTCGATGGTGGGGAGCGAGTCGCTGGCCGAAAACACAACCGTGCTGACGACACCCTTGGCGATGCGGTCGGGTTTGCCCTGCCCCACCGCGGTGAGCCTGCCGCGCCCGAGGTCGGGCGCGATCTTGGCGAACACCTGACGCGCCGTATCGATCGCCTGGGGCGCGACCAGCTCGGCCGGCAGCGTGCGGCGCTGCACCACAACCGGCTGTACTCGCGGCAGTATGGCTTTGCGCTCCAGCACGGGCCGCGCGTACGGCGTAGCCCAGGGATCGCCAAGCAGCACGAACGACATCAACGTTTTGGCATCGTCCGGGTCGAGGTAGCCCTGGCGGTCGACGGTTTCGCGCGCCATCCAGTCGCGGGCCAGCAGCAGGGACTGGCCGATAGTGTAGCCGCGTCGCAAGTTGAACAACGTTTGCTGCATCAGCAGATCGGCGCCGCCGAGCGGCAGCGCGACCGAGCCGTACGCGGTGACGGTGCTGCCCACGACGGCCAGCGCGCCGCGCTCGAGCAGCCGCAGCGCGAGCTGGTTGGCGGGTGTGCGCCCGGTGATCTCGGCGCCGTAGCAGGCCTCGGTGAGCACGATCGACGCGTCGCCGATCTCGCCCACGTCGCCGGGGGTGAGCGCGACCGGCAGCGCTGCCTCGGCGGGCGCTTCGGCAGCCTGGCCGTACCAGTTGGCGCCGCCGGGCAGGCCGTGCAGATTGAAGTACAGCACGCGGGCGTCTTCTTCCCAGGCTCGCGCGAGCTCGCGCGGATTGCCGGGCGGGCAGATCAGCAGCGGATGCCGGCTGCCCAATTCGTCGTATATCGCCTGGGATGGAATAATCCACAACTCGGTGCTGGCGCCCCAGGCGGCTACCGGCTTGCCGGCCGCCGGCTGGGACAGGCGGCGCAACAGCGGCAGCCGGAACAGCGCGCTTGTCGGCCCATCCAGGTGCCAGTTGGCGTGATAATCTGCCGCCCGCTCCAGCTGCGCCAGCAGCAGCTTGCCGCCGTCACTGCCGCCGTCGGGGAAGCGCGCAACGGCGACGTCGGGGGCCAGCTCGCTGCCCTGGCCGCGCCCGTACGGATTGTCGGACGGCACGTTCTCGTCGGCGTCCTGGGAGGGGTTCGGCAGACGATGCATCGGAATAAGGGTATCGCCGCCCAGCAACACGACGGTATCGAGGTCGCCGCCACGCTCGATCGCCATGCGTACGCCGGCGATGGCTTGCGCACATGCCGCCGCGCTGCCGTTGGCGGCAGGCGTCGATCCGGGGAAGCGCGCCATCGATTTGGGGTCGTCGATCGCCACCGGCACCGCCTGCACGCCGCGCAGCGCCAGCGCCGCGGCGTACTGGTCGGCGGCGCGAGCGATAGCGGTGGCAGCCGCCGCGCCGTAGGCCTGCATCAGCGCGCCGCGGTGATAGCCGATGATCGCAGCGTTGTTGCGGTTTTCTACCGTGAGCGGTGTTCGCCGCAGCAACCGGTTGGTCGCCTCTTCGACGGCCTGCAGCGCCACGTTCAACTCGCGGTCGGCGATGGCGGCTTGGCGCGGTGCAGGTTTGGCGGAACCGGCTGCTTTCGGCGCGGCAACCGCGGCCGGCGTTCGAGCCGCCGGCAGGCCAGTCTGCGCCGGCGCCCGCGGCGGCTGTAGCGGCGAGGCGGCCAGCGGCACCTCGCTCAGCAGCAGCGCGACCTCGGGTTCCAGCGGCGCCAGCGGCGGCTCGGGCAACGCGAACGGCGGCTCATCCGGCGGAAACATACGGCGCGCCGTGCGGCCCAGCGGGTCGTAGCGGCACGCCTCGGCCAGCAAGTCGCGCCGGGTGAGGTCGTCCGGCGCCAGGGCTGCGGCGAGCCAGATCGCGGGAACCGGACGTGGCCGCCGGCGCATCAGCATCTCGACCAGCTCGCCGGCTTGCTCGTCCAGTTCGAGTCGGCGATGCGTTTCGGCCAGCCAGATCGATATCTCGGCCCGTGCGGGCCAGTGGCGGTGCAGGTTGTGCAGCGCCGTCACCGCCAGGTGCGGCCGGTTGCTGCGCAGCTCGTGCCAGATGTGCCCGTGCGACCCGGCGCGGTCCAAAAAGCGCAGCCGCTCGCGGGCGGCGTCGCGCTCGGCGGCGTCGGCGGTGGACTCGGCGATGCCGTGCCAGGCCAACGGCTCGAGCGGGTCGCGGCCGGCGGCCAGGCGAAAGCCGGCGCCGGCGAGGTCGGGCCGTTTTTCAACCAGCGCCAGCCAGCCGCGGTACAAATGCAGTACCACGGCGTCGGGAAACGAGTGGGCCAGGGCATCGATCGCGCTTCGCGCGTCGGCGGTACGCCTGAGCCGCAGCAGCACCTCGATCGCGTCAAGCGTTTGATCCAGGCCGCGCAGCGTGCCGGCCGGCCTGCTGCGCGACAGCGTGCGCTTGTTGCCGCCGCCGGGTGATTCGGGGTTGCTTCGGTCGGACATCGCCTCAGTTCCGATCGCGATGGATAAACATTTCGGTGGTGAGCGCCATCAGCTCGGACAGCGCTTCCTTAAAATGCTTACGCAGCCGAACTGCCTTATTAAGCGTCTGTACCGCCTCGTCGAAGCGGCGCAGGCGCCTGAGTGCGTAGGCTTCCCACAACATGAAGTCGGCTTCGTCCGGCGCGCCCTCGATCGCGGCGCGGAACTCGTCAAGCGCCATCTCGTACTCGCCCTCGGCGTAGTAGGCCTTGCCTTTGAGCCAGCGCAGCCGCGGGTTGTCGGGCTGAATCGCCAGGGCGCGCTCGATCGCGTCGTGTGCGTCGTTGATCCAGTCGCCCTTGAGCAACAGGGCGGCCTCGGCCAGCGTGCGGTAGGCGTCGACGATGCTCGGGTCGCGCTCGATCGCGCGCCGCGCGTCGCGGATCGCTTCCTTCCAGTGCTTCTGGGCCAGCTGGATGTGTGCCAGGTCGGACAGCGCCTCGGCGTTGTCGGGGTCGAGCTCGATCGCGCGGTTGACCGTGCTGCGGGCATGTTCCAGCCGGTCGAGCCAGATCAGGCAGCGCGCCTGCCCGGCCCACGAGCGGGCCGCGATTTTGCGCTCGGGGTCGCCGTCAAGTGCGCGCTTGTAGCTGTCGAACGCCTCCTGCCACTGGGTGCGCCCGGCCAGCAGGTCGCCCAGCGACAGCCACAGCTCCGAGCCGTTGGGCAAAAAGGTAAGGCCGCGCCGCAGCGTGTTCTCGGCAGTGAAATCGTCGCCGCCGGCCAGCAGCGCCTGGGAGTACACCGTCCAGTGCTCGGCGACGTGCGGCTCGAGCTCGACGGCCTGCTCCAGGTGCATGATCGCCCCGCGCTGCTGGCCGCGCGCCAGCATGGTGCGCGCCAGCTCGGTACGCCACGCAGCGTTGCGCGGCTCGATCGTGACGGCGCGCTCGAGGTGCGCGGCGCGCTCCGGCCCTTCGCTCAGCCGGGCCAGCTTGTAGGCCAGCACGCCGCTGTCGGGGTCGTAGTGTACGGCTTTGATCAGCACGGCGCGGGCGCGCTCTTCACGCCGGTCGCGCAGTGCCATGTCGGCGTAATCGACATACCATTCGGTGGACGGCTGCAGCTGCGTGGCGCGCTCGAACGCGTCAAGCGCCGCCTCGGGCTGGCCCAACGCTTCGAGCGAGTCGGCCATCTGCCGCCACGACGCGGCGTCGCGGCCGTTGAGCTGCGTGGCGCGCTGTGAGGCGCTGAGCGCCTCGGGGAACATTTCCAGCTTCAGCAGCGCGCGGCCCAGCAGCATCCAGCCGGTGGCACCGGCCGGCTCGAGGTCGGTGGCGCGTCTGAGGTGGTCGAGCGCCGGCTCGATCTCGCCGGACTCGAGCAAGGCGCCGCCCAGGCGCCGGTGATGGCGCCCGGCCTGCGGCTCGAGGGCCACGGCACGCGCGAACAGGCGCACGGCTTCGGGCCGGTCGCCGCGGCGCTCGGCCAGCTGGCCCTGAACAGCGGCGACAATCGGGTCGCTGGGCAGCAGCGTTGCCGCGTGTGTGGCAACCGTGGCGGCTTCGTCGAGCTGGCCTGCCTGCATCAGGGCGATCGTCAGGCGTCGTAGAGCGATGCCGCGCTCCTTGCTCATCGGGTCGAGCTCGCGTACCGCGTCGGCCAATTCAGCTACCGCCTCGCTCACCTCGCCGCGGATCAAGCGCGACCAGCCCAGCTCGCCGCGCCAGCGGGCGCTCCTGGCCGCGGCGCGCTCCAGCGAGGCGATCGCCTCGTCGAGCATCGGGTCGTCCTGTGGCTCGTAGGGTTCGTCCTCCCACACCGGCTGCCAGCGCTGGCGCAGCGCCAGACCGAGCATGCCGTTGGCGTCGGGGTCTTCGGGGCGGGCCTGCGCGGCGATCTGCAGCAGGCGCGCCGATTCGGCGACCTCGCCGCGGTCCAGCGCCAGGCTGCCCAGCGCCAGCGCCGTGGCGCCGTCTTGCGGGCGGTTGCTCAGCACATGCTGCAGCGTGCTCTTGGCGATCTCGTACTCGCCCAGGCGGTAGGCAACATGACCGTAAATACGCACATACGCCAGCGTCTCGGGCGCCAGCTCGACCGCGCGCTGGGCCTCGATGCGCGCCAGCACCAGATCGTTCTGGTCGAGCGCGAACTCGGCCAGCGTGGCGGCAAGATCGGCGCGCTTGGGATGGCGATGTGTCAGGCTGCGCAGGATCTTGAGCGCGCGCGGCGGGTCGGCGTTGCGGAAGTGCGCGGCCAGCCGCAGCTGCACGTTGACATCCTCGGGCGCGGCGCGGAAAGCCGACTCGAGCGCGCGACGGGCGAGCGCCAGATTGCCGCTGGCCTGGGCGGCTTCGTTGACCAGCAGGTACGTGCGTGGGTCGACGGCGGGCAGCTCCAGCAGCGGCGCCAGGCACTGCAAGGCGCGCGCATGGTCGCCGCGACGCAGCAGCGCCTCGCCCAGGATCTGGCGCGGCTCGTGGGCCTCGGGCGCCATGGCCAACGCCGAAGCCGCGGCGTGTACCGCGCGGTCGGCGTCGCCGGCCGCCAGGGCAGCGCGGGCGAACAGCTCCCAGCCGGCGCGGTCTTCCGAGTCCTGGGCGGTCGCCGCTTCCAGCTCGGACAGCGCCTGGTCGGCGTTGCCCAGCGCCAGGTGCAGGCGGCCGACTTCGCGGCTGAATCGGGCGTTGCGGGGCTCCAGGTCGCGCGCGAGCTGCCACTCGCGCAGCGCCTCGGGCTGCCAGCCGAGCTGCTCGTAGGCCGCGGCCAGCGTGGCGCGGCGCTCGGCGGTCTCGCCGCCGCGCTCGATCGCTGCCTGCAGCGCCTGGGCCGCCATGGCAGGCTGCCCGTGGCGGCTGTATGCCTCGGCCAGCTGCTCGTACAGCTCCGGCTGCTGCTCGGACTGCAGGCTGTGCTCGTAGGCGGCGATGGCGGTGGGCCACTGCTCGAGCGCCGCGAACGCGCGTCCCTGCCAGGCCCACCATTCGGCGGCGGCGTCGCTGCGCGCGCAGGCTTTGGTCAGCGGCGCGATGGCGTCGGCATAGCGGCCGTTCTCCACCAGGGCGCGACCGTACTCGGCCAGCAGCCCGGCGTCGTTGGGCGCGATCGAAAGCGCGCGCTCGGCCGCGGCGACCGCCAGCGGCCATTGCCGGGTGGCCACCGCGATAGCGATCAACAACCGTTCGGCCTCCAGCCGCGGCTCGCGCAGTTTTTCCAGCAGCCCATGGGCTTCGGCATACTCGCCGGCCAGCACCAGCAAGCGCGCCAGGCGCAGCCGGTAGCGCTCGTCGGCCTGATCCAGGTCCAGCGCGTGGCGGGCGTAGGGGATCGCCGAGCCGGGGCCGTACTGCTGCTGGTACACCTCGGCCAGACCGCTCCATGCGCCGGCGCTGCCGGCGTCAAGCTCGATCGCCTGTTCGAACGAGCGGCGCGCTTCATCGCAGCGGCTCATAGCCAGCAGCGCCAGGCCGAGCTGCTCGTAGGCGGCGGCCTTTTGCGGCGCGCGCTCCACGGCGGTTTTGGCGGCGATCAGCGCCGCTTCGTGCTTGCCGGCTTCCAGCAGCGCGCGGCTGTGGTCCAGCTGCGTCGAGGCATCGGTATCGCCGAGCGTGATCGCCGTTTCCAGGGCCGACAGCGCCTCGCTGACATTGCCGGCCTTGAGCGCCAGGGAGCCGAGCCGGCGCTGCATTTTGTGGTCGCGCGGGCGCTGAGCCGCGGCCGAGCGCGCGATCAGCAGCGCCATACGCGGGTCGCCCAGCTGTTCGTAGGCCTTGCTGCGCAGCGATTGCACCGCGGCGTCTTCGTCGTCGATCTGCTCCAGCCAGCGCAACGCGTCGGCGGCGTGTCCGGTCAGCAACAGCGCGTCGGCCAGGTCGCGGCGCAGCTGCGGATCGCTCGATCCGTTGGCCAGAGCGCGGCGAAACGCCGCCTGTGCCCGCACACCGTTGCGAGCTTGCAGGTGCAGCCGCCCGACGTCGGCGTTGGCCTCGGCATCGCGACGGTCGATGCGCAAGGCACGAGCAAAATAGTTGCGCGCCATTTCCTCGAAGCCGGCTTCACACGCCATACGGCCGGTTGCACGCAGCGCTTCGGTGGAGCGGGGCGCTACGGTCGAGGCGCGCTCGTACCATTCGAGCGCCTCGCTGCGATTGCCCTGCAGCTCGTAGGCACGTCCCAGGTCGTATAGCACACGGCCGTTTTCGGGCAGCAGCAGCGCGGCGGCGTGGAGCGGCTCGAGCGCGGCGGCACGATCGCCGCTTTCGAGCAGCGCCCAGCCGGTTTCGGCGGCGATCGCGCCGTCGGATGGGCCGAGCTCGAGCGCGCTGCGATACAAGCGCAGCGCGTCGGCCTGCTCGCCCTGCGCCCAGCGCACGCGCGCCAGCTGCAGGTAGGTTTCGGCGCTGCGCTCGAGCTCGAGCGAGGCGCGCAGCGCGATGCCGGCCTCGGAAAGCTGGTCCAGCTCGCGCAGCAGCGTGCCGAGCTTGCGCTGCACCTCGGCGTCCTCGGGCGTCAGCTCCGCCAGACGCCGGTAGGCGGCAGCGGCTGTCGCCAGGTCTTTGAGGTCGATCGCCTGGCCGGCCAGTTCCTCGTAGGCGGCACGGCAGCGCGGATCGAGGTCGATCGCGGTCGAGAACGCGCTGATCGCCTCGGTCGGGCGGGTCTGGCGGCGGTGGATCCGGCCGATCTGCAAATACACATTCGCGTCGGCGACGCCGAGCTCCACCTGATGCTCATAGTGCACCAGCGCCTGCTCGTTGTTACCCTGGGCCAGCATCAAGGCTGCCCATTCGGCCGCCAGCGGTCCGGGGTCGATCGGCTGTGTCTGCAGCGCGCGCAACAGGCTGCGCGCCTCGTCGAAACGTTCCAGCAGCCGCAGCACGCGTGCCTGCGAAAGGCTGAAGCGCGCATCGTTAGGCACCAGCGACACGGCGGTGATGTACTGGCTCAGCGCTTCGGTGTAGCGGCCGCGCTGCTCATACACACCGCCGAGGTGAAACGCGGTCTGTGCCAGCTGCCGGTGATGGGTCGACATGGCCTGTTCGAGCGTGCGGGCGGCGACGTCGTCCTCGCCCAGCTCGTGGCAGGCGCGCGCCAGCGACTGCTGGTAATGCAGGTTGGAGGCGTCGCGTCCGAGCGCATCCAAGTACGAGTCGCGCGCGGCAGACCACTGGCTCTGGCCCATGTAGATATCGCCGAGCAGCCCATACAGCTGCGGGTCGTCGCGGCCCTGCCTGATCGCCCAGCGCAAGAGCATGATCGCCACATCGGGCGAGCCATTACGCGCCCAGACCCGGCCGAGCGCCGCGCCGCTGTCGATGTCGACGCGCTGTGTCGATTCAAGCGTCGCCAGCGCCTCACTCGGCTCCTCGTTGGCGTCGAGCACGCGCTGCACATCTTCCCAGGACGAGCTGTCGATCAACGCGCCGATCAGGTCGACACGGTTCTCCAGCAGGCCGTACAGCAGCAGCAGGGCGCCGTCCTTTGCGGCTGCCGCGGCGCGCCATTGTTCCGGCCCGGCCGTTTGCAGGTCCAGCGCGGCTGCAAGGCTATTGAGCAGGCTGGAGCGCAGCGACCATTCGTCGTCGCCCTGCAGATCCAGTATTCCCGTCGCGTCGAGCAGCACCAGCAGCTCATCTGAGGAAACCCGCGCGTCGTCGGCGACCCCGTTGACGATCGCCATAACCGCGGCGCGCGAAAGCGCATGCTGCGGCTGCAACCGCAGCGCGTCGGCGATAGCGGCCAGCAGATCGAGGCTGTGGCGGACGATCGATTCGGACAGGCAATGCGAGCGCGCCGCATCGGTGAACGCGCGCAGCACCCAGGCAACGCCGGCGCGACCGGGAGCGCGCGGCTTTTTCTCGGCCGCCACGGCCATTAAACTGCCGAGCCAGCGCGGGCGTTGGGCCAGCTCGACGGCGCCGGGAAACGCGGTAAGCAGCCTGACGCCGCGATCCTCGATCTTGCCGAGCGCGCTCTGCACCGTTTGCTCGTTCCACGGGTGCACGCGCCACACAGCGGTACGCGACGACTGCAGCCAGGGATGAAACAGCGCCCATTGCTCGGAGCGGCACATGATCAGCCAGCGACCCTGCGGCCCGAGCTGCGTCATCGCGCGGCGCAGCATACCGAGCACCTCGAGCTGCTCGGTCGGCGCGACATCGTTGAGCGCGTCCACGATCAAGATACACGGGCGCTGCAGGGCCAGGCCGGCTACGGAAGGGCTGCGCATGCGCGCCTGGGCGCCTAGCGTGCCCTCGATATTGCCGGCGAAAAAGGTAAGCGGAATATATAGCGGCAGCACGGCCTGGGGATTTTCCAGCGCGTGCTCGGCGTACTGGCGCACCAGCTGGCGCACCAACAGCGTCTTGCCGCTGCCGGCCGGGCCGAGCACAACGCTGCGCGGCGAGCGTTCGGCAACGTGCTGGATCGTCAGGTTCCCCGCCGTATCGCGACCGCGCTCGGCGGCCGGGTCGATCTGTTGGTCGAGCCACAGGGGCAACAGGCCGGCCGGAAGGCGCAGCGCGGGGTCGTTCAGCAGTGCATTGAGGTATTGCCTGACCCAAACGTCGATACTGCCGTCATTCTGCCTTGCTGTCATCGGGGACACCTCGTATGGCGCACGCAGTACGAGCGCCGGCACGCTAAAGCATCATCGCGGCGCTGTCGCGCATCACTTACCGGCGGGCTAAAGCTCTTCATACACCATTGCCCTCATTCCGCCTGTGCGTTTTAGTCGACCAGATGCGCCATCCAAAAAGCGGCTCCGCATGCCGCGAGGCCAAACAAGCAGAGAAACGCTCCAACTCCCATCGCTGTCTGGATCAATTGCCGGACAGCGTCCAGCAAGCGCGACGTGCCGTCGATAGCTGCCATCGCGCTTGCTTCATTCACCGTCTTGCCCGCAAGCTTGGGCGCCTGCGCGGACAGCGTCCGCATGGTGTCCTGGTACTCACGCGCCAGAATAATCCACAGCCCGCTGCCAATCATGATCAGGCCGACGATAAACAAAGACCCAGCCATCACGACCTGCAGTGTCGTGCTCATCAGCGCCCCTCTCTTTCGGCTGCGTCCCGTTCGTCAATCTGCTATCGATATATAGTACGAGTGCTGGTAGTACTAGTATAGCTCAGAGTGCAAAGATCGTCTATAGATCAGGTGTTCTATGTGGAATAGTGAACGATGAATGATGAACGCAACAAACGATGAGCGATGAATGCCGGACAATTCATCGCTCATCGTTCATCATTGATCGTTTGCGTATCACCCCCGATACGTGCGCCCTTTCCAGGTAACGCCGCGCCCGGTGAGAATATCGCGCAACGCAAGGGCGGCCAGGCCGAAGTACACCGCCGTGCCGAGCGGGTATAACACGGCCCACAGCGGATAAACGCCGTTGAGGCGGCGCATCTGGTAGCCCCAGAAGGCGAGCGTCGCCGCCAGCAGTCCGCCGCCGGTCAGCAGCACCGCCAGACCTGCCGGGTGCCCGATGGCCAGCCAGGCGGCGCCAAGCACAAGCATGCCGAGCGGCACAAAGGCCATCATCGCCTGGCGCAAACCGCCGGCGACGGCACGCCATATATCGCTGGCCCGCACGCCGGCAATGGCGTTTTTACGCAGGCCCTCGGCAATTTCGTCGAAACTGGTATACATCCGAACGCGTAGCAGCTCCGGTCCTCCGGCGACCTGCAGGCGGTAGCCGGCATGCTTGACTTGTTGGGCCAGGCGCACATCTTCCAGCACCGAGTCGCGCACGCCGCGGTGGCCGTCGACGGCGAAATACACGTCGCGGTGGATCATGATGCACTGCCCGTTAGCCAGGGCCAGCGGCGAGCGTGGATCGTTGACCGCGTCGAGGGGAAAGGTGGCCTGGATGATGCCGGTAAAGGCAGGCAGCAGCGCGCGCTCCCAGAAGCTGCCGAGCTCCAGCAGCCCGACCAGCGACAGCATATCCAATGGCCAGGATTCGACGCGGCGCAGCAGGGCGCCTACCACGCCGGGTTGCGGCACGACGTCGGCGTCGATAAACAGCAGCCACTCTCCACCGGCTGCCTGCGCGGCCTGCCAGCAGGCCCAGCACTTGCCGGCCCAGCCGCCCGGAAGCGGCGCGCCGGCGATGACGCGCAGCCGTGGAAGCCGGCCGGTGAAGCTGCGTGCAAGCTCCGCGGTGCCGTCGCGCGAGCTGTCGTCGAGCACGATCACCTCGAGCTCCGCGTGACGATGAGTGGCGAGGCCTTCGAGGCAGCTACCGAGACGGCCGGCTTCGTTGCGGGCAGGGATGATCACCGTCACCCGCGAAAGCGAATAGCGGTCGTCGGGTGTAGGCTGGAGCAGCGGTGTGCGCAGGGCCGAGCGGAGGTCATGGCCGATAAAGTAGCCAAACAGCAATACTAACGCGCCAAGAGCGACCGGCAGCATCAGCCCAGTATCTCGCGCGCGGTCCGGGCGTCGCGCGCGATCTGCTCGCGTAGCTCGTCTATGCCTGCGAACTTGCGCTCGCCGCAAATCCGCTTTACGAATCCGACCCGGATCGTCTGCCCGTACAGATCGCCGCTCCAGCCGAGCAGATGCGACTCGACGGTACGCGCCAGCTGTCCGAAGGTCGGCCGCACGCCGACGTTGGTGACGGCAGGATGCTCCTCGCCGTCGGGTAGCGTTACCCGGCAGGCGTACACGCCGTCGGCGGGCAGCGTGTGGTGCGCATCGACGGCGAGGTTGGCCGTCGGGAAGCCAATCGTGCGCCCGCGGTGGTCGCCGTGGACGACCTCGCCCGCGAGCGCAAACGCGTGGCCGAGCAGCTCGGGGACGCGCTCCACGTCGCCGGCGGCCAGCAGCTCGCGGATGCGCGTCGCGCTGACCGGCTGGCCGCCGACCTCCAGCTTGGCCACCGGATGCACTGTGTAGCCGAGCGATTGCCCAGCTCCTCCAGCACCGCCACGGTGCCTTGCGCGCGGTGGCCGAGGCGGAACTCCGGCCCGACCCATAGCTCGCGCAGCCGCAGCGCGCCGCACACCCGGCGCATGAATTGCTCGGCAGTCAACGATTTGAGCTGCTCGTCGAAGCGCAGCACGATCAGTACGTCGATGCCGGTGGCCTCGATCAGCCGCAGCCGCTCGCCGGCGGGCGCCAGGTACACCCGTTCGATCTCGGGCCGCAGCACCAGCGTCGGATGCGGGTCAAACGTAATCGCCGCGCTGCGACCGCCGATCGCGTGCGCGCGCTCGACTACTTGTTCGAGCAGGTAGCGGTGCCCGAGATGCATGCCGTTGAACTTGCCGATCGTCAGGACGACCGGCTCTTCGACGTGTGTCTGACTGAGGTCGTGGATGATTTGCATTCAGAGTTTCCGTCCGGACACAAACGCAAAGGCGCAATGGACGCAAAGACGCAAGGGAATCATGCGCTGCGTCATTATACAGGTGCGCAGTGATGAGAGCGATAAGCTTACGACCCACCGACTTGCTCGGCTTCGCGCGCCGGCGTGCGTGTAGACGGCTCGCGCTGGTCGCGGATCACTGCTGTCGGCTCGTCGCGCAGAGCGTCCCGGATGCGCTGCAGGTGCTTTGGAAGGATATCGTAGCGCGAGAGCTGATCCACGGCAACCCACTCGTGGTGGTCGGCTTCGTCGGACGGTCCGAGCTCGCCACCGGTGACGCGCGCCTCGAACACCAGCACCACCTCGTGTTTTTGCGGCTTGCTGTACACGCCGACGAGCCTGCCGATTGTTACGTCGAGGTTGGTTTCTTCGCGCACTTCGCGTACCAGGCCCTCGGGCACCAACTCATGCGGCTCGACGCCGCCGCCGGGCAGGTTGTACCACCCGCTGTCCGAGCGGCGAGAGATCAGCACCCGTCCGTCGTCGCGGATCACAGCGAATGCGCCGACACGGTGGGTCGGGGCGTGCTTTTCTGCCATACAGTTCTCCAATATAGGCAAGAGGCAAGGGACACGAGGCTATAGGTTCAGACCAAACAGTAAGCTCTGCCGCTCGTCTATTGCCACTCGCCGCTCGTCTATTGCCACTTGCCTCTTGCCTCTCGCCTCTCGCCGCGAAATCCGAGAATATCGATCCGCGAGCGCTGCACAGTAATCAGATCGTCAGGCTCGATATGTCGCGTGCCGAGTCGCTCGGCCACATCATCAGCTGTGATGGTCGTGCGAACGCCGACAACGCCGATACCGATTTCCAGCAGCAGCTCGACCAACAGCGCCTGGTAGGGCAAGTTGCCGCTGCGCAGCTCCCAGGCCGGCACCTCGATCACGCGGCCGTGAACCGACGGCGCGGTTTCAATGCGCCCCGGTACAGCAGCGCCCATGCCAAGCCGCGGTTCGTCCCGCCGCTGCAGCGTTATTGTTCCGAGCAGGAACACGAGCTGCGCTACGCCGTCGCATCCCTCCAGCCCGGCATCGACATAATGATGGCGGTCGACGACGCCGAGCAGCGTGCCGCCCTCCGCCCGCAGGATCAATTGCGGCAGGTAGCGCCGGCCATCGGGATGCCGGCGGCCCGGTATATAGCGCTCGAAATGCACCGGCAGGGCAAGTTTGTCACTGGATGGAAATCGCATTAATGCCCGAACGCCTCGACACTATGTCTGCGCGGATGCCAGGTTGCGCTCCATTCGCCGAACGGCTCGAGCAGCTCCCATATCTTTGCCGCTCGCGATTGTAGGCGCGGCTCTTTGACCTTCCAGGCACGTGTGATCTGTTTGATTACCAGCTGCGAGTCGCCGCGGATCTCCAGGCGAACACGGGCCGGGTTTTTGGCGCGACGCGTCGTTTCTTCCAGCGCCCGGATCAGCGTATCGTACTCGGCCTCGTTACTCGTGTAATTCGGCCCGAGCTCGACACGCCGGGGCGGATCTGCTTTGCCGCGTACCGTCAACTGGTATGAGCCGTAGCCCGGACCCGGATTGCCGCGGCTGCCGCCGTCGAATACGAGCAGCACCCGCAGCGGATCGGTTGAACCGGCATTCCCGGAGTCCGGCGCTACTTGTTCGGGCTCCGCGGCGACAAGATATTCCGGCCTAAATTGAAACGTTTCGCCGCAACATGGGCAGCGAACGATTTGCTGGTCGGGGATCTGCATAACGATATTCTACCGTGCTACGGCAGCACGCCGATGACTATGCGTTTGTTGGTCGCGCCCTTGGAGCGCGTCTTGACCAGATGAACATCTCCGATCTGATCGGTGTTACTCACGTGGGTACCACCGTCTGCCTGACGGTCAAGCCCGACGATCTCGACGATACGAACCTCGGAAACGCCCTCCGGTACCAGATTGGTCTTGGTTCGCACCAGATCCGGCAGCGCAAACGCCTTGTCGCGCGGAAGCATATACACGTTGACGTCGCGCGATTGGTACACCTCGTGATTGACTTTGCGAATCATCTCCTGCGCCAGCTCGGGCGAGAAGCCCACGATCTCGAAATCGAGATGGCCTTCACCCGGCGTCATGTTGCCGCCGGTAACCACCGCGCGGTGGTCACGAAACGCGATGGCGCTCAATATATGCAGCGCCGTGTGGATTCGCATCAGTAAATAGCGCCGATCCCAATCCAGTTGTCCCCAGCCGTGCTGCCCGGGCTCCGGCATACCGTCGCCTTCCAGTGTGTGCCACACATCGCGCTCGTCCTTGCGCACGGACACGACGCGCCAGCTCTGCTCCCCTACTGCGAACATGCCGGTATCACAGGGCTGCCCGCCGCCGCCCGGATAAAAGGCTGTCTCGTGCAGGGCGATTTCGCTGCCCTCAACGGCCGTCACACGCGCCGAAAATTCTTTGATCGTGCTGTCGAGTGCGTACAACAGATCGGTTTGCATAACAACGCCCCCAATTTACTGGTGTGAAGGTGCGAAGGTGTGAAGGTTTTGCTGCCACGCGTTTGACTAGCTTGCATACACGGGTTAACGTTACCAACCTTCCAACCTTCCAGCCTTTCAGCCTTTCAATCCGTCTGCCCGCTCAGCGCGGCGCAGCGCAACAATAATCGTCGCCAGCCACGCCAGGCCGATCAGCGCTCCGGCCAGCAGATCGCTGGGCCAGTGTGTGCCGAGCGCCAGTCTCGCCATGCCCACCACCAGCACCAGCAGCAGCGCAAGCAGTACTACGAATACTTGCTCGACGCGGCTGCGCGAGGCACGGCTCCATACGTATGCCAACAGACCATAGACCGTGACTGTTTGGGCGACGTGCCCGGATGGAAACGAATGCCAGCCCGGCGCGGCAACTCCGTCGAGCACCAGTGTCGGTCGCGGCCGGTCCCAGATCAACCATCCCAGCAGCACCAGCGTGTCGACTATAAAGAAACCGGCCACGATGCTGATCGCGAGCAGCGGCCTGCCCGAGCGTGCTACCAGGGCCGCGGCAAGCAGGACGACCGGGATCAGGAATATCGAGTTGCCCGGCGTTTCGATCCAGATCGCGGCCGCGAAATCAAACGGCACCAGGGCCAGGGCACGCTCGAACAGCGCAGTTTCATCGTCGACGGCACTCCGGACAATCCATAACGTTCCAAGCGTGACGCCGGCCGAAACGAGCCAGCCGGCGATGAGTGTGCTAAACCAGGCTCGCCGGGCTTCAGGTGCAAGCCGTTTCCAATCCCGACCAAACCTGACGACCGTCGCGTGTGCTTCACGAAACAGTACCCAGCCATGGGTTGTCGTGTGATTATGCATTGCATCGAAAGAACCAACTAACCAACAAACCAGCAAACCTCACCCCGTCACCCCTGCGGCGCCTGGGCGACAAAAATCTGGCCGGTATCGATCTCGACAAATGCGATACGCCCGCCATCGGGCGACCATGAAGGCGAAACGAAAATCTCCTCATCGCCCGCGCGGGTCAACCGCAGGCGTGGCCCGGCGGCCTGCCAATCTACAACAAAGATATCACGCGGCGTGTACTGGGTGCCCGCACCCTGGCCGGCGAACGCCAGCCGCTCGCCGTCGGGCGCCCACGCCGGATCGGTACCGGGGCCAAGGTCGAAGCGAGCGCTCCCGTCAACGGCCGCGGTACCGACACGACCTTCGACATTGGTGAAGGCCAGCCGGTCGCCTCCCGGCGCCCAGCGCGGCAGCCACCATCCCTCGCCGCGCGCCGTCAGCACGTAGGGTCGCTCTTCGCCTGGCCGCTGCACCAGGGTTTGAACATTGGTCAGCACTGGTTCCCAGGGCGTCCAGGCCAGCAGCGGGCGCTCGGGGTCGGGCGAGAGCGCCATCGCCAGGGCACCTGCACCCGGTAGAGCCGGTGGGTAGGCCAGCGGGTCGCGCGCCGCCAGCACGAGGCTATCGTCGGTGGCGTAGGCCAGCGTGCCCCCGGCATACGTTGGTGCCCGCAGCGGAAGCCGGCTACGCAACAAGGTCCGGTGCTGCAGCGTTGCGCCGCTGTCGCTGCCGTCGACACAGACTAGGTCAAGCCGGTCGATATCGCCCTCCAGCAGATGCAGCAGCAGGCAGGGCGCGCCGTCGCCCGGTTGCCCGGCCGCCCAGACCGGCTCGAGCACATAGGTATCACCGGTGATAGCCAGCAGCTCGCCGGTATCGGCGTTGACGATATCCATGCCCGGCCCGTCCTGCGGCACCGCCGCGATCCACGAGCTGTTGGGGCTCCACAGCGCCAGGCGATACCGCCGCGTACCGTCGGTGAGCGCGCGAACTCCCTGCGCCGGCCGGTCTACAATGCTGTCGTCGCGCAGCGGCGCGAACGGCGCAGCAGCAATGCTCGCCGGCTGGGGTGGTACGGGCGTCGTCGAAGGGACTACGGCTCTACCTGGCCGTCCGGCCGGCTGCGCCGTTCGCGATGGTGACGCGACGGGCGTAGGCGGAACGGCGGTCGGTGACATCGCGATCGCAGCGGCCGATGCTACGCGTGCCGCCGGCGGCGGGCCGGTTGGAACCGGCGCCGGCGACGAAGCGAGTACCTCGCTGCCTGACCGGCCGGGAGCGAGTACCTCGCTGCCTGATCTGCCGGAGGCTAGCGGAAGCGAGGAATTGGCCTGCTGGGACATGCTGCATGCGACCGTCGACGCGGCGAGTAGCACGACCACACAGCAGGACCGGCAGGCGGCCATGGCGCTCCGCTTAGTTCTCCAAAACAAGTGCATAAACCACCGGCACCGCACAGCAGGCGACACCGGCCGGTATCGGCATCGCGATCGCGGCGATCGCGGGCCGTTTGCCGTCGAGTTTGGCTGTATAGTTCAACATCCGTTTACCGATCACCGCTGTGATGAGCGCGCAAGCTTTACCTTGCCGGCCGCGTTCGTTGCCCTGGTTTCGCCGGTGCGTTATTCTACCCGAAACCCGGCATGCAAGTCGCGCCGGAAAGGGGACGACGATGACCTCGAACGGCTTAACGCTCGCCCTGACCGTGCTTCCAGCGACGCTAGCCGTCTGCCGGCTTGCGCCCGACAGCCCGATCCCCGATTGGGCAAGCGGTGGTGTGCTTTCGATCGCTGCTCGAACGCCGGACGAGCTTTCGCTTGTATGTGCCGATGACGCCGTACCGGACGGCACGGTCGCCGAGCGTGGCTGGCGTGCCCTGCAGGTCGCAGGCCCGCTTCCGTTTGAGATGGTCGGCGTGATGGCAGCCCTGGCTGTGCCGCTGTCCGAAGCACAGGTCAGTATCTTCGTCGTTTCCACCTTTTTGACCGATTACCTGCTGGTGCGGGCGGGCGACCTGGATTGGGCGGTGCAGGCGCTACGTGGTGCAGGGCACCGGGTTAATAATGAGCAATGAGCAATAACTGCTAATTGCTGATCCACCATCCGAAGCGGTCCAGGTCGACGGTGCCGTCGTCGCCGAATTCGACGCCTTCAGCTTCCAGCAAGCGGCGCTGCTCGGCGCCATGCGTTGAAATTCCCCCCCGCGCATTGATCACACGCTGCCATGGAACGTCGGGGCGCGGCACAACACCCAGATGGTGCATCGCGTACCCTACCACCCGCGCCGGGCAGCCGGTGGCAGCCCCGATCGCACCGTAGGTCGTTACACGGCCGGATGGAATCGCGCGCACGAGGGCATAGATTCGCTCGTACAACGAGCCAGCCTGATTCGCCGGCTGCGTGTTGCTCATTTGCTCGCTCTCTGCATCACAGGATCGCTACGACGAACGTCAGGAGCACGTCAGGAACATTTTAGCCGAGGCTACGAAACCGGGTGCTATAATCACCCCGCATCCGGCGCCATAGTCTACAGGCTTATGTCCCAACGTCCATCTCTTGCCATTCGATATGCCCAGCGGACCGATACCGGTCGCCAGCGGCGAGCTAACGAAGATACCAGCGCGATCTCCGAGTTAATGTTGGATGGCCGCCCGGCCGTTATCGCCGCCATTGCGGACGGTATGGGTGGCGCTGCCGCGGGCGCCGAGGCAAGCCAATTGGCGGTCGCCACAGCCATCCGCACGCTCGCAGCCCGGCTGCTTGCCGCCACGCCACAGAGCGAGCGCGAGTGGGAAGCCGCCGTGTGCGACGCGCTCCACGCGGCCAATCACGTGGTGCATCTGCGCTCCAGCAGCACCAGCGGGCTCAACGGCATGGGGACAACACTGTTGGTGAGCGTGGTGTGGAATCGGCGCGTGCGCATCGCACATATCGGCGACTCGCGGGCCTATCTGGTGCGGCCCGCCGCTCGCCGGCCCCAGATCGTGCAGTTGACCGCCGATCATACGATCGCCGCCGAGCTGGTCGGACGTGGAGCACTTTCCGCGACTGATGCGATCCGCCACCCGCTCCGCCACCAGCTGGCGCGCTCGGTCGGCCCTGAGCCGCAGATCGAGCCCCAGCTGGTCGCGCGCAATGTGCGCAGCGGGGAGCGGCTCCTGCTCTGCTCCGACGGTCTGCCGTTGCATGTTCTCGACGGCGAGCTTGCGCGGGCTGTGACCGACGCCCCGACGCCCCAGGCAGCCTGTGATCGGCTGGTAAATCTCGCCAACCAGCGCGGCGGCCGCGATAATGTCACGGTAGTGGTTCTGGCTGTCGATCGCGACGAAGACGCACTTTAGGTCGAAGGTCACAGGTCGAAGGTCACAGGTCATGCAACGATTTTGGACGAACTGAACAGTCAAGTGTCGTGCAATACCGTAGAGACGCAAGACCTTCGACCTATTCTATTGATTGCAACCCTCTGTGCCGGTCGAACGTCGTATCGGCCAGTGATTGATCGATTATGCTACCATCTCAAACGCATACGCCGCACAACGGGTATGTCTTAAAGGTTTGAAGGAGGATAGAATGGCCGTTACTTGCGCCAAGGGCCACGTCAACGACGATACAAACCGTTTTTGCGACCAGTGCGGTCTGCCGCTGCAGGCGGCTCCGGCCGTCGCGCCGCAGGAGGTCACCTTCGTGTCGATGCCGGCCGCCGGCGCGAGTAGTGTTGCCTGCCCCGTTTGCGGCCAGGAAAACGTGCCGGGTACCGCGTTTTGCGATAACTGTGGTGCTGTGCTTCCTCCACCGCAGCCGGCGGTCGACCAGCAGGACGCAGCAGGCGCGGCGCCGATCGCACAGGCCCAGCCGGATGCCGCAACCGTGGTGTGCCCGAGCTGTGGCACGTCCAACGACGCCGTCAACCGCTTCTGCGAAAACTGTGGCGCTTCGCTGGTGCCCGCGGAGGCCGGCGCAAACGCGCAGTCGAACGGCGGCTCACCCGCCGACGGCGCGACTATCGTGGAAGACCAGAACGTCACTATTGTAGAGGACACCGCACCGCCGGCCGCGGAGGCGGCCGAAACCGCTGCGGTCCAGCCAGCTAGTCCGGAGGGCGAGCCTTTGGATAGCGCGCCGCCCATCGCCGCGCAGGGCGACAGCGTGCCGCCGGCCGTCGTCGTGGGCGAAGCTGCAAGCGCGACCGAACAAGCGCTGGTCGACACGGTGCCGGAGCCGGGCGCTGAGATGGATGCCGTGGCGGTTGAGGGCGCCGAGCCCCAGGCGCCGGTGGCTGAAGCGAGTACCTCGCTGCCTGGTCAGCCGGAAGAGCCTACGGCTCTGCCTGGTCAGCCGGAAGGAGCGGAGACGCCTCCACCCGCGGAGGAGACAGCTGCGCCCACTGTGGATAGCGACGCCGAGCGCACCCGCCTGGAGGGCGAGATCGCCACACAGCGCCGGCTGGTGGAGCAGCTGGAAGGGATGGAGCAATCGTTCGGCGCCGCGACGCCGCCCGCGATCAAGCAGGGCCTCGACGAAGCGCGCGCCGCGCTGTCCCGCGCCGAGCAGCAGCTGGAACAGCTTCCGCCTCCGGCACCCGCGGCCGACCCGGCCGAGGTCGCACGGTTGGAGGGCGAGATCGCCACACAGCGCCGGCTGGTGGAGCAGCTGGAAGGGATGGAGCAATCGTTCGGCGCCGCGACGCCGCCCGCGATCAAGCAGGGCCTCGACGAAGCGCGCGCCGCGCTGTCCCGCGCCGAGCAGGAGTTGGCCGACCTGACCGGTACGTCCATAGCGCCGGCTGCTGCGGGCGCGGCCCCGGCGAGTGACGCCGCGGATGTGCCGGCGCCGGTCGCTGAGGCGCAAGAATTGCCGGCCGAGTTCGCGCCGCCGGCGGTCGAATTCTACTCCTCCGGAGGCCGTTTCGGCGTCGCCGGAAGGCGCTTCGGCCCAGCCTGGCCAGCCGGAAGCTGTCGCGCCGGTTGCACCGCCTGTGCCTGAGCCGCCTGCCGTGGCCCCCGTGGCCGGCGGCCCGCGTCTGGTGGATCGCGACGGCAAAACGTTGGCGTTGGCGTCTGGCGCGATCGAGCTGGTGATCGGACGCGAAGACCCGGTGAGCGGTATCCATCCCGATATCGACCTCACGCCCCACGGCGGCGAGGCTGGCGGTGTCAGCCGCCGTCACGCAGTGCTGCAGGATCAGGGTGGGCAATGGACGATCACCGATCTGGACAGCACTAATTACACGCGCGTCGACGGCTCGCGTATCGCGCCCAACTCGCCTACGCCGCTGCACGACGGGGCGCGGGTGCAGTTCGGTCGGGTTGAGTTCGAATTCCGATCCGCATAATTCTTTGACGCAAAGGCGCAAAGAAATAAGAGAAGGTCTTCGATGTCTGTGCATCGAAGACCTTCTTGCTTTGAGCATATTGTACGAGCGATCGCATGCGAACTTCATTACGCCTTTGCGTCAAAAGAGTTGGTCGAGAACCGGCGTCCACGAAGCAGGCAGCGGCGCCTCGATCTCCAATTCTTCCCGCGTGACAGGATGGCGCAAGGCCAGGCTCGCGGCGTGCAACAGGTGATGGGCCACGGCGGCTCCCGCGATTTGCGTGGGGCCGCCGTATCGTGTGTCGCCCACGATCGGGTGGCCGACGTGGGCCAGGTGCAGCCGAATCTGGTGCGTGCGTCCTGTCTGCGGTTCCGCCTGAACCAGTGATGCTTCGGGATGACGGTCCAGTACACGAAACTGCGTGTACATCAGCTTCACACGGCCGGCGTCGAACGGCAGCTCCTGGCCGACCTCGGCAAGCGGATAGATCCGGAACAGCCCGTACCGGCCCCTACCGTGACCGGTACGCGCTTCCCAGGTTTCGGGTTCGATCTCACCGGACGCGACGGCAAAGTAGCGCTTATGGATCGTTGCTTCGACAAACTGGCGCTGCAGCTGCCCGTTGATCAGCGGGTCCTTGGACACCAGTAATACCCCTGATGTGTCGCGGTCCAACTGGTGAGCCAGATGCAAGCGCGGCTCTTCTCCGTCGCGGGCGGCGATAAAACGCGCAAGGGCAACCGGCAGCGTGCCGCGCATATCCCACGGCGTCAGGTTGGCGTGCCAGCCTGGCCGCTTGTTGAGCGCCAGCAACCAGCGGTCTTCCCAGATGATATCCGCGGGCTCGATCATCACCTCGTCGTAGGCGCCCGATGGTGGGAAATGCACAGTCAGACGTTCGCCCTGCGCAACTGCTCGTTCCGGCTGCAGTGTGCGTAGCCGGTCGATCCACACCGCCCCGCGCGCCACCAGCTCTCCCGCGGCGGCGCGATCGACCTGTGCTACGACGGCCACGAGCTCGACAAGTGGGCGGCCGGCGTGGCCGGCATCGATCATGACGACGATTTTTGCTCGTGGCGCCGGATGGATATTCATCGGATAAGCATACATCCTTGTCACCCTGTCACCTGCGTCACCTTGTTACTTATGCTATCCTGAGCGGCCGGAGGGCCGATGCGATCCGTGACTGTCGAACCCAACCTGGCGCGTCTTCTGCCTGGATTCAGGCTCGGCCTGGTCGAGGCTGCCCAGATTGAAGTACAGCCCACGGCTCCTGCGCTCTGGACTATGGTTGAAGAGCTGGGCGAGCGACTGCGGGTCGAGCTGCGCGGTCGAGCTGCCGCGGATCGTGCCCCGATCGCGGCGACTCGCCGTGCCTACCGTGCACTTGGCGATGATCCGACGCGCTACCGTCCGGCCAACGAAGCGCTGCTACGCCGTATTCTGCGCAATGAATTGGCGCACGGAACCGGCAGCCTGCTGTCGGTCCATTCGGTCGTTGATGTCAACAACTATGTATCGCTCGAAAGCGGCTATGCGCTGGGCTGCTATGACCTTGCTTTGGTGCAGGGCAATATTGTTGCGCGTAAGGCCCGGGTCGAGGAACGCTACGCTCCGATCGGAAAGCCCGAAGTAAACGCCGCCAACCGCCTGGTGCTGGTGGACAACGCCGGGATATTCGGCTGTCCGACCGCCGACTCGCAGCGCACGCTGGTGGGTCTTGATACTCACGCTGCAATGTTCGTGATTTTCGCGTTTGATGCCCCGGACGGCGTGCTCGAGCAAGCCGTCGCTCGCACGGCAACGCTGCTGGAGCGATTTGTGCCGCGCGCGATGTCGAGCGCCGCATCGAGGGCGGTTGAGCGATGGAGCGCCTGCCGCCATGGAAAGCGATAGCTCCAACCCGGGCGGCAACGCCGGCCGCCGGGCTCGATGCCGGCGATGTTTTCGTTTGTGATCGGCTGCTGCAGCGGCGCGCGATGTTGTCGATGGCGGCTGCGATGGCGACGATGCTGCTTGGGCTCCCGCTGCACCTGCTCGCGCTCGGTGGCTTGCATAGCGCGGGCGGAGCCGTCGCCTGGTTGTCGGTGGTGCCTGCAACCATCGCCGTCGTCGCGGCACTGCCCACGCTCCGCCGGAGCGGGCGCGTGCCGCCGTCGCTTGGCCGCGGCGAGCAGGCGCTGGTGCTGTGCTGCGCGGCGGCGGCGTATATTGCCGGATGGGCCGGCCTGCTCGGCGCAGACCATGGCTTGCTGTATTTCGACGTGGCGGCGATGAGCGTGGCAGCCCTGGCCGAAGGCCGTGCGCTGGACATCGATGGGCGCAGACGTGCCATGGCTGCCGCGGAGCAGCTGGAGTTGCTCACCGGCGCGCGCTGTCCCGATCCGCCCACGCCGGCGCGGCGCGGCGCCGTATGGCCGCTGGCGGTGCTGATCGTGGCGGCTGCCGCGGCTGCCGCGGCTCGAGCGGCGGAAGCGGGCATCGGCGGACAGGCGATCATGGTGGGGCTTGCGACGCTGGCGGCATGCTGTCCTTGCGCGCTCGGACGCGCTCGCGCGTCGGCGTTCGCGGCAGCTCGTGCGCTGGCCCAGCGCGACGGGTGGATCGTCGCGTCGGCGGAGGCGATCGTGGCCAGGGAGGCCTGGCGCGCGGCGATCGAGCTACCCGGTGCTCGCCGTGAACGTCTGGCAGTGCTCGGTCTGGCGGCCCGGCGCGCGGCGCGATTGAACGTTGTCTGGGCCTGCCTGGTGCCGGCCCTGCTGCTTCCGCTCGCACTTCGCGGGCCGGTGGATCCGCTGCTGCCGGCCGCGGCGATGCTGATCGCGTGGGCCGCGATGGGCCTGTCGAACCGGCTGTTGCTCGGCGAGGGAGCTGTACAATAGAATTGGCACATTAGGCGGAAGGGACAGGCCATGCACATATTTGGTCTCGATATCGGCGGTTCGGGCGTCAAAGGCGCGCCGGTGGACACGCAATCGGGCGAGCTGCTGGGCGAGCGCTTCCGCGTGCCGACGCCGCAGCCCTCGACGCCGGAGGCCGTGGTCGCGGCGGCGGTCGAGGTGGTCAGTCAATTCAGCTGGCAGGGGCCGATCGGCTGCGGTTTTCCGGCGGTAGTCAAAGACGGCAAGGTGTTCACCGCTGCTAATGTAGATTCCGGCTGGATCGGAACCGATCTGCGCGGCGCGCTCAGCACGGCGCTCGGCCAGCCGGTGCAGGTGCTCAACGACGCGGATGCTGCCGGTCTGGCCGAGATGCGCTTTGGAGCGGGGCGCGGGGTCGAAGGCGTAGTTCTGCTGTGTACGCTGGGTACTGGCATCGGTACAGCCCTGTTCGTCAAAGGCCAGCTTGTGCCGAACACCGAGCTCGGGCATATCGAGATCAAGGGCAAGGATGCCGAGCTCCGCGCCGCCGATCGGGTGCGCGAAGAGCGTAATCTTAGCTGGAAGCAGTATGCTAAGCGGCTCGACGAGTATCTTGATACGATCCAGCGCCTGTTCTGGCCGGATCTGATCATCATCGGCGGTGGCATCAGCAAGGAGGCCGATAAATTTCTGCCGCGCCTTAGCAACAGCGTGCCGGTGGTCGCGGCCAGGCTGCTCAACAACGCCGGCATCGTGGGCGCTGCGTTGTCGGCCGTGCCCGAGACACCGGCTCCCGCCGAGCTGCCGGTAGCTACGCCCGAGGTCAAGGCGCCTGCGCCGCGCAAGGCCATATAGCACTCGCTTCGCTCCAATGAACAATGAACAATGAACAAACGCCTGCAGGCTTAGTTCATTGTTCATTACTCATTGTTCATTGCGCGTAAGCGCAAAGCGCATATCGTACGCCAGGCCGGCCATCGTCATGCCCAGCTCGGCCAGCATGTGCGCGAGCCGGCTGCCTTCCGGCTCCAGCGCCACCCGGATCGTCGTCGCTTCGATCGAGCCGAACGCATTGCGCGCGGCCCAGGCCATCAGCGCGCGCAGGTGATCGGGCGTTGCATCGTTACGCAGCCCGACAAACATCGGCCTGATCCGGTTGGGGTCGCGCCCTTCGGCCGGCCGCGCGGCATAGTGCATCAGCGCCGCCGGGCCGCGCTCGTCGTCAAGCGAGCAAGCCAGGGCATCGCCGTCGTCAACAACGACGGTAAGCGCCGGTCCCAGCACGGCTCGGGCTCACCCGAGGCCGCGGCATACCACGGGATCACGGTTTCTACCGGCCAGGGTTCGATCGCCCAGCCGTCCGGCTGCTGCCAGCCGGTGAGTCTCAAGCTGCGCGCTGTTGCCGTCGAAATTGAGGTAGGTCCGGCGGCGCTTGAAACCGGCGCGCTCGATACAACCTGATCGCGTCGCTGCGCTTTTCCCACACGTCCAGCTCGAAGTCGCGGATGCCCTGTTTGGCCGCCTCACGCGCCGTGGTCGTCATCAAGCGCGTGCCGACGCCCTGACCGCGGTAGTGCGGCGAAACGGCAAAGTCATACAACCAGCCGTGGGCGCGCCGCCGGCCAAGGATCGCGATCCCCATCGGCCGCCGCCCGTCGTAGGCCACCAGGCTCAGCTGGAGATCGACGTCCTGGACGCGAAAGATCTCGGCCAGCTTGTGTGCCGACGACGTCCAACCGCTGCCGTAACAGGCGGTCTGGATTTCCGCGATCTGGGGCAGGCTCAGGCCGATGATATTCTGGTAGGTGATGCGCATCGCTGCCCTCCTTCTCTGCCCGGATGCAGCAAGAATTGGGCACTGACAGCTTATACCAACCACCGCGCCGCGGCCAGCGGCAGCTGCTTCAGCGGTCCGCGCTGTTCGGTGCATAGCGGCAAGCGAGGCCAGGAACAGCCGCCCGTAGCGCTTGCTGAGCAGGCGCCGGTCGAGCACCGCCACCACGCCGCGATCCTCGCGCGAGCGGATCAAGCCGGCCGAAGCCTTGCTTGAAGTTCAGGATCGACTGCGGCACCGAGAAGCTCGTTGA
Organism: uncultured bacterium; assembly: GCA_963827625.1. Taxonomy (GTDB): domain Bacteria; phylum Chloroflexota; class Chloroflexia; order Chloroflexales; family Kallotenuaceae; genus CAWHBS01. The sequence goes on from CAWHBS010000001.1 coordinate 1,507,221, forward strand.
ACGGGTCGTCGAACAGCTCGGAGCGCGCGGCGAAGACCGGGTCGCTCGGCACGGCGAACGGCAGCTTGGCGATCACCAGCACGCTAAGCGCGTCGCCGACGATGTCGACGCCTTCCCAGAACGAGCTGGTGCCAAGCAGCACCGTGCGCGGATGCTCGCGAAAGCGCTGCAGCATCGAGCGACGCGAGCCGTCCAGCCCCTGACCCAGCACCACGATCTCCTGCTCCTCCAGCGGCTCCTGATGGCGCGATAGGTCTGGCGCAGCGCAGCGTTGGAAGTAAACAGCGCCAGCATGCGCCCGCCGGTGGCGGTTGCCAGCTCCACGATCGCGTCCTCCAGCGCGCGCTGGTAGGTGCGCTCGTTCGGCTCGGGCATGTCGTCGGGCAAATACAGCAGCGTCGAGCGCTGGTAATCGAACGGCGAGTCGAGCTGCAGCTGCCGGGCGGGCGCCTGCTCGAGGCCGAGCCGGTTGTGACATAGCCGAACGAGCCGTCAACCGACAGCGTCGCCGAGCCAGCACCACCGTTTGCTTCGCTGTAAAGAGTTTTGCTTCAAGCAGCGGCCCCACGTGCAGCGGCGCGGCGTTAAGCGTCAGCAGGTCGCGCTGGCGCTCAAACGCGATCCACTGGATGCCCTCGCTATCGCCGAAGATCACTTTAGCGCCGTCGATCGCCGTATCCACGGCCCAGTTGCTCATCATGCCAAGCCGCAGCAGCAGCTCGTCGTATTCGACCAGCCCGGCGCCCTCCAGCCCTTTGATATGCGCTTCCAGATGCTGCATGCCGCGGCCCAGCTCGGCCAGCGGCAGCATCAGCTGTTCCCAGGCGGCCTGTGTATTTGCCCAGGCCTGCGCCTTGCGGACGGCGGGCGTTACCCGCACGCGTTGCTCGTAGCCGTTTTCCTTCGAGAATCGCTCGATCGCGTCGCGCAGCAAGCGCCACAGCTCGTAGCTGGCCTGGCGTGCCCGTTCGATCAGCGGGCGCAGCGCGGCCGCGTAGCCCTCGGCTTTGTCGATATCACCGGGCGTCGCCGCCGAGCCTTTGAAGTAGTTCGGCAGCTCGGCCAGCAGGCCGCTGACCAGCCGCGCGCCGCCCACGGCCCACAGGTCGTCGAGGTATCGCAGCAGCGTCAGATGGTCGAGCCGCCAGCCGAGCTGGTCGGTGGCGACGTCTTCGAGGTGATGCGCTTCGTCGATGACCAGATGGTCGTAGCGCGGCAGCACCTGGCTGTCGGCCTTGACGTCGCTGAGCAGCAGCGCGTGGTTGACGACCACCAGATGCGCGGCCTCGGCCTTGCGGCGCGCGCCGAAAAAGTAGCAGCGCTCGAACTCGGGACAATGCGGGCCGGTGCAGGTGTCGACGGTCACGTTAAGCTCGGGCCAGACCCGTGCTTCGTGCTCGTCCATCGCCAGCTCGGCGCGGTCGCCGGTTTCGGTTTGCTTGAGCCACAGCCCGACCTTGATCAGCGCCTGGGCCTGCTCGGGCGTGTGCTGCCCCAGCCTGCGCAGCCGGCCATAGCGATGCAGGCACAGGTAGTTGCCGCGGCCCTTGAGCAGCGCCGCATCGAAGGGCTGCGCCTCGACGCCGAAATCGCGCAGCACCGCTCCGTCAACGGCGCGCTGCAGGGCCGGGATATCTTTGAAGTACAGCTGGTCCTGCAGATTGATCGTGTTGGTCGAGACCACGACCCGCTGGCCGCGCTCGGCGGCAAAGCGCGCGGCGGGCACCAGATAGGCCATCGATTTGCCGGTGCCGGTGGGCGCCTCGACCAGCAGCGTGCCGCCGTCGTTGAGTGCGCGCGTCACCTCCAGCGTCATGTCCAGCTGCTGCTCGCGCTGCTCGTAACCGGCGAATACGTGCTCGAGCGGCCCGTCGGCGGCAAAAAAGCGTCGCACGTCATCGGGATCGAGCCGCCCCCGGCTGCCGGTCGACTCCAGCGGTTTGACGCCGCGCCAGTTAACGCCGTGCTCGTCGGGCTGCGCGGACGGCAGCGGATTCTGAAATGCGCGAAATGCACGCTCGCGCGCGACGGCTTCGAACAACTGGCGCGGCGACCAGCGTGTATCGCCGCTGAGCTTCACGATCTCGCCGAGCGTCGTATCGTCGAGCGTTTCGATGCGCTGCACCAGAAGTGTGAACAACTGCCGCGCGACGTCGGCGTCGGCCAGGGCGCGATGCGCATCGGGGTGTGGGATCTGCAGCGCGGCGGCCAGGGCGCCCAGATTGTAGCTTGCCTGCCCCGGCAGCAGCAGTGTGGCCAATTCAAACGTGTCGTAGCTCGGCTGCGCCAGCCGGAGGCCCTGCGCTCCCAGCATCCGGATGTCGAAGCCGACCGAGTGCCCGACCACCGGATAGCTCTTGACGAAGCGCACCAGCTCGGGCGCCACCTCGTGAAACGGCTGTGCCCCCGCCAGCTCGGCCTCGGCGATGCCGGTAAGCTGTGCGATCTTGATCGGCAAGCTATGCCGCGGCCGCACCAGCCGCTGAAATGTGTCGAGCACTTCGGCGCCACGAAAACTCACCGCGGCGACTTCGATGATCTCGTCGGCACCTGCCTCGAGGCCGGTTGTTTCAACGTCGATGGCGACGAAGATGGTGTCCAAGGAGCGCTCGTTTCCCTCAGCCGCCGAGAGCGGCGATGCCTGTACGTACTGCCGCGCTGTGACACCTACCGCCACAATGCCGCCGGAGTTGCCGCATTATACCCGTTGCACGGCCGGACAAAAACGCAAAGACGCCAAGACGCAACGGATCAGGGTAGGGACACGCCAACGGTCCAGCCGGCGGCGTGTCCGCATCCCACACGCGATCGCCATGTCTGGACACGCCGGTGGCGCCGATTTGACCCTCATGATATCTTGACCCGTCTGCGCTGGTGGTGTGTCCGCCGCAGTAACACATCGCATCCCGTAGGGACACACCGGAGGCGCAGCCGGCGGCATGTCCGCATGATGTTTCATAATCTTGCAGTTTCTGGTCATTTAGGCATAGGTATATATCATACTGTTCATGCTATAGTTGGGCCGATGTACCAGTCCGATACCGTCTCTCTGTAAAGGTAGTCACTCGCGCCTGGCTGCTGCAGCCCCGCCTCGTTTCCAGGATGCGGCTCCTGCGCGCGATAAAATCTGCGCCACGGCAAATGTGCTCGCAGAGCTCATGCCGGTAACGAAGTAAACTATGCTCGGTTAACTGATTGTTGTCAGGCAAAGTGGAGCTTATGCGCGCACGCCCCGGTCTTGCTGGTCAGGCAGCCCGCGCCTCGCAGTCAACACGGTGTCACGGTCGGCTTGGCCGGGCGTAGTACTGCTCATTTTGTTGGTCGCCGCCATGCTCGATCCGGGCGCGGCGCGTGCATCGGCGGTCATCCGCAATTTCGCGGTTCGCTTCACCGCTACCACTACCGGCGATATCAGTCTGATCGGCAACACGGTGATGACGTGCCCGGCGTCGAATAATTGCTCGAATGTACAGGCCGGGCGCACGGCAGGCAATAACAACGATTATGACATGACGTATGTCGACGTCGACGCGGACCCGACAACGTTTAATTCGAGCCAGGCCACGCTGTCGCTGCCGACCGGCGCGCAGGTGTTGTGGGCCGGCCTGTACTGGGGCGCCGACACAACTGCCGGCAGCGATGGATCCGCCGCGCCCAATACGGGGCAACGTGGCCAGGTGCGTTTCGCGACGCCGGTAGCGACAGCCTACGCCACGCTGACGGCCGCGGTGACCGACCAGGCATCCGGGTCCGGCCTCGATTATCAGGCCTTTGTTAACGTTACCACGCAGGTGACGGCCGGCCAGACCGGGATCTACCGTGTCGCCAATATCCAGGCCGGCACGGGCGAGGATCGCCAGGGCGGCTGGGCGCTGGTGGTGGTGTATTCGGCGCCCGGTCTGGCGCCTCGCAACCTGACGGTGTTCGACGGATATGCCACCGTCAACACAACCGCCCCGGTCAATATCACTATTCCGGTCAGCGGCTTTCAAACACCGCCGGCGGGAACCGTAAACACCAAGATCGGCGTGGTGACGTACGAGGGCGACCAGAACTTCACCGGCGACCAGATGCTGCTCAACAGCACCCAGCTCAACAACGGGCTCAACCCGGCCAACAATTTCTTCAATAGCTCGATTACTAATCTGGGAACCGCCGTTGCCGCCAAAAACCCTGACTACCGCATCCAGCTCGGCTTCGACATCGACACCATCGACGCGAGCGGTATCCTGGCCAACAATGCAACCAGCGCCAACATTACCCTCACCACGAACAACGAGTTCTATCAGCCCGGCGTGGTAACCTTTGCCACCGATGTGTACGCGCCGGTCGTCGACATCACCAAGACCGTCACCGACGTCAACGGCAACGACGTCAACGGCAGTAACGTGTTGCCCAACCAGGTGTTGAACTACACGATCGCGTATCGCAATGTCAATACCGGCACCAACCCGAGCCGCGACAACGCAGTCCTCCTGGTTCTACGCGACCCCATACCGGCCGGTGTGGCGTATGTTGCCAACAGCCTGGTTGTGCTCAGCGGGCCGAACGCGGGAGCGAAATCCGATAGCGTGGGCAACGACCAGGCCGAGTTTGTCTCGACCGGCAACCAGGTTGTGTTTCGTGTCGGCACCGGCGCAAATGCCACGACCGGCGGGCGTGTGCTGATCGGCGAGAGCGGCTCGGTGCGCTTTCAGGTGCGTACCGCCGCGACGGGAACCGGGCGCACTGCGCTTACCAACACGGCAAACTCGAGCTACAGCGGCGAGATTTCGGGCATCCCGCTCACCGGGGTCAGTAACCCGGCCACGTCCTACGTCAATTACGCCGCGCAGCCGACGGCGACCAAGACCGACCGATTGGTGGACGTCAACGGCAACGGCATCGCCGAGCCCGGCGATTTGATCGAGTATACGGTGGTGCTGCGCAACCTCGGCAACGCCCCGGCCGCCGGCGCCGTTTTCCGCGACTTCCCGGATCCCAATACCAATCTGGTGCCCGGATCGGTCACCACGACGGCCGGCACGATCGTGTCGGGCAACAGCGGTGCGCCGCCGGTCGAGATTAACCTTGGCGCGCTTGCGCCGGGCGCCGTGGTAACAATTACGTTTCGGGTTGCGATCGTTGCCCCGCTGCCGCCCGAAGCGACGACCGTGTCCAACCAGGGTGCCTTAACCAGCACCAACACGGCGGCGGTGCTTACCGACGATCCCGATACGCCTGCAATCGGCGACGCCACTGCCACCGGCGTTCAGGCGCAGGCGCTGGTGAGCGCCAGCAAGCAGGCGGTGCTGGCCGTCGACGCCGACGCCAACGGCGTGCCGTCGCCCGGCGATACACTGGAGTATCGGTTTAGTATTCTGAACGCGGGCAACCGCTCGGCGGCGGGCGGGGTGCTGCGCGATCTGCTCGACGCCAATACGACCTTGCTGGTAGGCTCGGTGGTAACCAGCCAGGGCACGGTGACGGTGGGCAACAACCCCGGCGATGAGCGCGCCGAAGTCAACCTCGGCACGCTGCCTGGTAGCGGCGCCGTTGCCGTCAGCCTGCGCGCCCGGATCGTCAACCCGCTGCCGGTCGGCGTGCGGCAGGTATGTAACTCCGGCACGCTGTCGACGGCCGCCGCGGGCGGTGTCCCCTCGGCGGTAGTGGTGCTTACTCCGGCGTGTACCACCGTGGTTAGCGCGCCGCTGCTTGACGCGCTCAAACGCGATACGCTGCTGCTCGACGCCGACGGCAACGGCATTCCCTCGCCCGGCGATACGCTGATTTATACGATCGATGTCCGTAACGACGGCAATACCGCGGCGACCGACCTGGTGTTCACCGATACGCCCGACTCAAATTCGGCGCTGGTGGTCGGTAGCGTGCGTACCAGCCAGGGCACTATCGTTGAAGGTAATGCCGCCGGCAACACCGGCGTGCGCGTCAATATCGGTTCCCTGGCCGGCAGCAACTCGGTAGTGTCGATCTCGTTTCGCGTCACGGTTGTGGCGCCGCTGCCGGCGAGTGTGCCGAGCTTGAGTAACCAGGGTCGTGTATCGAGCGGCAACGTGGCCGACGTGCTCACCGATGATCCCGATACGCCCGAGGTCGACGACGCGACAGTCACGCTGGTGACGGCCGATCCGCTGATCAAGGCTACCAAGCGCGATACGGTGCTGGCCGACGCCGACAACAACGGTATTCCGTCGCCGGGCGATACGCTGCTGTACACCGTCGAGCTGCGTAACGACGGCAACGCCAACGCGGCGAATGTGGTTTACACCGACACGCCCGATGCCAATGCGCCCCTGATCGCCGGCACGGTGCAAACCGCCGCCGGTAGTGTCGCCGTGGGCAACAATCCCGGCGATACCGGCGTGCAAGATTACGATCGGGACGCTGGCCGGCGGGAGCAGGGTCGCGCTGCAATACCAGGTGCGCATCGCCAATCCGCTGCCGGCGGATGTAGCCCAGGTGCGCAATCAGGGCACCGTCAGCGCCGCGAACTATCCGAGCCTGGTGACCGACGACCCCGATACGCTGGACAGCAACGACTCAACGGTGACGGCGGTAACCGCGGCGCCGCTGCCCGTGATCAGCAAGCAGGTGCTGCTGGAGGTAGACGCCAACGGCAACGGTATTGCCGAGCCGGGCGACCGTCTGCGCTACAATGTGCGGCTGCAAAACCAGGGCAACGCCGACCTGGCCGGCGCCGAGTTCCTCGACCCGCCCGACCCCAACACGACCCTGGTCGTGGGCTCGGTGCGCGTCAGCCAGGGCACGGTTACGCTGGGCAACGCAGCCGGCGAGCAGACCGTCTCTGCACAATTGGGCACGCTCGCGGGGGGCGCGGCGGCCGATATCAGCTTCAGCGTGGTGATCGTGTCGCCGCTCCCGGCCGGCGTGTCCAGCGTGCGTAATCAGGGTATCCTGAACTCCGGTAACGCGCCGTCGGTGCTCAGCGATGATCCCCAGACAACCGAGCCGGGCGATCCGACGATCACGTCGGTGTTTGCTCAGCCGCGCATGATCGCCGCCAAGCGCGCTGTGCTGATCGAGACCGGGGTTCAGGACGGCGTGGCCGGTGCGGGGGATACCCTGTTGTATGAGGTCGAGCTGCGCAACGACGGCGATACAGCGGCCACAAACGCCGTATTCAGCGATACACCTGACGCCGCTACGCCGTTGGTAGCCGGTAGCGTGGTGGCCGGCCCGGGCGTTTCGATAGTCCGCGGTAACACCGCGGGAGATGCGAGTGTCGAAGCCAGGATCGAGGCCATTCCCGCCGGCAGCAGCGTCAGCTTGAGCTTCCGGGTCGCGATTCCCGCGGATCTCCCCGCCGGCACGACGCGTATCCAGAACCAGGGCTCGCTGGCGGGCGCCAACTTCGCGAATGTACCGACCGACGATCCGGATACGCCGGAGGTCAGCGATCCGACGATTACAACGGTGCGCTTCCCGCGTCTGGCGGCTACCAAACGAGTCGCATTGGAAGAGGACGTTGACCGCGACGGCACGGTAACGCCCGGCGACCGGTTGCTCTACACGATCGAGATCGAAAACCGCGGACCGGCAGGCGCCGCCGGCGTCGTGTTCGACGATACGCCCGACGCCAACACCCGGCTGATTGCCGGCAGCGTGGCGACAAACGTCGGCAGCCTCGCGCTCGGCAACGGCAGCGGCGATACGGCGCTGCGCGTAAACGTCGGCAACCTGCCGCCCGACGCAACGGTGAGGATCAGCTTCAGTGTGCTGATCTTGAATGATGCTCCGGCTGCATTCGACCGTGTCACCAACCAGGGTGCCGTGGCGAGCGGTAACGCCGGCGGGTTGCCCACGGATGATCCGACTACCGCGCAATCCGGCGACGGCACGGTCACTCCGGTTATCTACACGCCGACTGCGATCACGCTGCTCAGCTTTAGCGCGACGCGCGGCCCGGACGGGATCATCGTACGCTGGACAACCGGCGTCGAGCTCGATACTGCCGGTTTCCAGCTGCTGCGCAGTAGCGGCGGCCGGCGCGAAGCTGTTCGCGTGACGCGGCAGCTGATCCCGGCGCGCGGTAAAAACGGCGGCGCCAGTTATGAATGGCGCGATCCCGACGCTGAGCCCGGAACAGATTATTACTACTGGTTGCAGGAGGTCGAGTACGGCGGCGCCGTCAACGAATTCGGGCCGGTCCGCAGCAGTGAGCCGGGCGAGCAACAGCGTAGCTTCCTGCCGTTTATTCAGTAGCCCATCGGCGGCCGGCAAGGTATGAAAACAGCGATAGTGATCCTGGTTGCGCTTGTGTTCGGCGCGGCTGTCGCGACGTCGCACGCGGCAGACACCGCGCCGGCAGTCCGGGCCGATGAGGTCGAGGTAACCGAGGTTGCCGGCGGCGTCAACATCGCCTGGCACGGCTCGGTCCGCTTCGACACGCAACGTGGGCCGGTCGTCGACGGCTGGTCGTCGAGCGCTATCGGCGGGTATCGCCTGCCGTCCGTCCTGGTGGCGCTGCAGGTTCGCAGCGCTGCTCCGCTCGTTCCACGTATCGAGCAGCTCGATTCCGAAGCATGGTCTGGCCCACCGCTGCCGCGGGATGATGCCGTACCGGCCGCCGGTCGCGCGGCGCTGCCGTCCGCGCCGGTTACGGTGCTGCGCGAAGCGCGGAGCGCCGGCGTGCGTGTCGTGGTGCTGGTGGTGACGCCGATCTTTGTTCGCAACGGCGAAACGCGCGTGGCAAAGCGGCTCGTCGCGCGGCTCGACAACGCCGCGCCGTTAGCGGAGCGTGATCTGCTCGCTTCGGCCGGTCGAGCGGAGCGCGGCGACCAACAGGCGGGTTCTGCCTCGGTCCGGCCGCCGGCCCACCAGCTTGCCGGCCGCCAGGCGTATCTGGTACGGGTAAGCCAATCCGGCCTGCAGCGCATCTCCGGAGCCGCGTTGCAGAGTGCGGGGCTTGATACCGCTGCGCTCAACCCGGCTTTTTTTTCGGAGATGCGGCTGGATTGCTGACTGCTCCGTCATGGCTTGTTGCGTGCCAGCTTCTCGTGCGCCCAACGCGACCTGCGCGATCTGACGCGCCAGCGGACCAACCTGGTACGCGAACGTGCCGAGGTGGCCAACCAACTGCACAAAGTCCTGGAATGGGCCAACCTCAAACTGACGTCGGTGATCACCGATGTCAAGGCGATCGGCGCGCGCGATGCTGGCAGCGATCTGTGCCGGCGAACGATGCGGCACTGCTGGCGGAGTTGGCCAAGGGCCGCATGCGCAGCAAACGCGCCGCGCTGGAGCAGGCGTTGACGGGGCGGGTGCGCGACCACCACCGGTTTTTGTTGGCGCAGCACCTGACCCATCTAGACTTTCTGCACGAGCAGGTCGCCGTGTTCACGCAGCAGATCGCTGCGACGATCGAGGCCCAGGCAGCCGACATGAGCGAGCCACCGCCACCGGAGGCGCCGACCGACGCCACGCCGCTCGATGCAGCCGGCGACGAGTTCGCAGCGCAGCACCCGATGGATGGGCACAGGCCGTGGAGTTGCTGGTGACCATCCCGGGCGTGGGACGAACGACCGCGGAGTTGCTGATCGCGGAGGTGGGCACAGATATGGCACGGTTTGGGAGCGCGGCGCAGCTGGCGAGCTGGGCCAAGGTGTGTCGGCAACAAGGAGAGTGCCGGCAAGCGGTATTCGGGGCGGACGGGGCAGGGCAATGGGTGGTTACGCAGCGGCCTGGTGCAGGCGGCGCACTCGGCGGTGATGGTCAAAGACACGTATTCGCGCAGGTGTATCGCCGCCTGGCGAGCCGGCGCGGAGCGAAGAAAGCGATCATGGCGGTGGCGCATCGGCTGCTGATAGCGGTGTACCACATGTTGCATAAGCACGAACCCTATCGGGCGCCGGAACCAACCGCCCAGGACGAGCGGCGAAAGCACCAGTTGGTCCACCGGATGCAACAGCGGATCGAGCGCCTGGGCTACGCCGTGACGGTGGTGCCATGGCGACGCAAGCGGCGTAGCCAGGCCGACGACAACCTATTCACGGCAGTTACAGCTCTGGCATCAGGGCGCGCCGGTTCCGCTGCATGAGCTCGGCACCGCGGACGGGCAATTGCAGCCCGCGGACGAGCTGCGCTTCTTCGCCGCGGCCGCCGGCGACCGCTGGAACCTGAGAGGTGTGTATTGGCTGACGGTCGAAACGCAGCCCGGCCGGCGGATCGCGCAGCGCAGCGTGCAACCGCAGGCCGCTCCGCTGCGCGCCACGGCTCAGCAAACGGTGCATTGGCGCGAGCCGTCGATCTACAACTCCAATTATGCAGGGCCGGCCGGCGATCACTGGTTTGGAGCCGAGCTGCGTAGCGGCCCCCAGGTGCCGGACGCGTCGCTGACGATCCCGATGCCGCCGTCGCTCCCGTCCATCGCCGGCGACAGCACCGTGTCGGTGTCGGGCAGCGCTACTCGGCCCGGCTCGTTCCAGCTGCGCGCGGCGGCCGGCAGCGCTTCGGCGACCGCCGTGGGCAACGGTCCCGGCGACGTCAACTTAATCTTGCGCCTGCCCGACAACGCACCCGATTTGAGCCTCGCGCTGCTGCCGTCCGCGACGTTCTCCGCACTGGAGCTACAGCGCATCAGCTGGCAGCGCCCGGTCGCGCTCGAATTCGGCGGACGCGGCGCCGGCTTCGACGGCGTAGCGGGCCGCTGGCGCTACCGGTTGAGCGGCCTGCCGTCGCAGTACCGGGTTTACGACATCAGCGATGCAGGTGCACCGGTTGTGCTTGACGTCGCCGGCGGGCCGGTGGCCGAATTCGAGGACAGCCTGCCCGGGCGTAGCTATGTCATTGCCGGCCCCGGCAGCATCTCGACGCCCGAGGTCGCAGCCTATCGTGCCGCCGATTTAGCCGCACCGATCAACGCCGACGCCGTGTACATCGCGCCCGCGGCCTTTCATGCCGCGCTCGCGCCGCTGCTGGCACACCGGCGTAGTCAGGGTTACGCGGTAGCACTGCTGGATGTCCAGGCGATCTACGATAATTGGAGCTTCGGCTATGTTTCGCCCGCGGCGATCAGGCGCTTTCTGCAGCACGCCACGGCGACCTGGAGCCGCGTTCCCCGCAGCGTCGTGCTGGTCGGCGACGGCACCTCCGACCCGCACAATTTTCTCGGCCGCAACAATATCAACTGGATACCACCATATCTTGCGATGGTCGATCCATGGCTGGGCGAAACGGCCTGCGAATCATGCTTCGGCCAGCTTGACGGGGCGGATCCGCTCGATGATGCGCTGCCGGATATCGCGGTCGGACGGCTGCCGGTAAAGAGCGCCGCCGAGCTGAGTGCGTTGGTCGACAAACTCGTCGGCTACGAGCGCGCGCCGCTCAGCCTGTTTGCCGCCGGCGGCGCGACTCTAGTCGCAGATAATTATCGCGACGCCGTGGGCAAGGCCGACGCCGGCGGCGATTTTGCTGCCATCTCCGATGCAGCGGCGGCTCAGCTGCCTGTAGGTCTACCGCTTACGCGCATATACTACGATCCGTCGCCCGGCGCGCCCTCACAGTCGTGGCGCGAGGCCGACGCTGTGAGGGCGCACCGGCGTGTTGTCGAAGCGCTCAACGCCGGCTCCGCCCTGGCGATGTATACCGGGCACAGCCATTATTGGCAGTGGGCATCCACCGATCTTTCCGCGACGCAGACCTCGCTGCTCGATCTGTACGATGCCGACCTGCTGCAAAACGCTGCACGCCTTCCGGTGCTGCTTGAAATGACCTGCCTGACCAGCGCGTTTCACGAACCGGCTATCAGCGGAACAACGATCGACGAGCGGCTATTGCTGCGTCCGGGCGGCGGCGTGGCTGCCGTGTGGGGGCCAACCGGTCTCGGCGTTGCGCATGGCCACGACTCGTTGGCGCGCGGTTTCCTCCGCGGGCTGCGGCTGTCGCCGGTGCTGAGCGCAACGCTCGGTAGTCTGACTCAGGCCGGCTACCTTGAGCTTTTTGCTGCCTCGACCTGTTGCCAGGATACCTTGCGGACGTTCGCAATTCTTGGCGATCCCCTCACTGTTCCGCGGGTCATTCCCTTCAGCCGTGTCTTCGCTCCATCGATTGCTTCGCGCCGGTGATACCCGTCTGCAGGCGCTTCCAGGCCCTGCTCGAACCTGTTGATTTAAACGGAAGCACCACAAAGGCACACAGGACACGAAGAACTTTGGATTCTTCGTGTCCTGTGTGCCTCTGTGGTGCAATCCGTACGGCTATAGCCCTACAAGAGCAAACCGGCGCCGGCCATGCAGGTCAACAGTGTAATTATCATTTTTCAGAACCCCTCATCGCCAATCTTCAGTAAATGACAAATAAGGTATTGACTTTCTACAACATTGATGTAGAATATCGCCAGACGAAGCATGAAGCGTAGGAGCACAGCAATGTTGATTATGGATCCCAACGGCTCGATCGAACCAGGCGATCCTGCACCGGTAGCGTCCGGCAGGGTCGATATGGCAGTTGAGCGCGTGTTCATGCTATCTGAAGAGCTCGGGCACGATATCGCCACCGAGGTGCGGGCGATGGTAGAGGCCAGGCTTGTCGCGCTTAGCGAGCGCCTCGGCCCTGTTCCCGGCGGCGCCGGCTGGAGCATGGCCGGATAAACACTGAGCAATGAACAAACTCTGCAGGCTTTGTTCATTGCTCAGTGTTCATTCTTCATTGGCGCTTGCGCTGTTCATCGTACCAAAAGGAAACACTATGACCTACCCATTGTTGTCTCGCTGTCCGATCTGCGACGGCGATCTGCTCGCCACGCGGCTGGAATGCACCAACTGTCACGGTGCGGTCGAAGGCGAGTTCGAGCTTGGCCCGCTCGCGCGGCTCAATCGCGAGCAAGCCAATCTGCTTGCATTGTTGGTCAAGTATCGCGGCAATATGAACCGCGCAGCAACCGAGCTGGGCGTGCATTACAACACCGTACGCAACCGGATGGACGAATTGGCCGCCGCGTTCGGCTTCGGCGAACTCGGCGCCGGCGGAAGCACCCGAGCCGGTGCAGCGCGAGCGGCGCGACCTGCTGGAACAGCTCGGGCGCGGCTCGCTCAGCCCCGAGGACGCCCTGGCACGCCTGAAGGCCGCCCGCGGCGAGGAAGAAGCTTCATGAGCAACGCGTTCGGCCCGTCGCAGAGCCTGCAGCTGCGCATTATCGACATCAACACCGGGCAGCTCAAAGTTGCGCTGACGCTGCCGATCGGCCTGATCGGCACGGCACAGCGGCTCGGCGCCATGCTGCTACCGCCCGACACGAGTATCGACACGATCGTGGGCCAGGCCGAGAGCGACGGTGTAGCACAGGTTGTTTGGATTGACGATGAGCATGCCGAGCGGCTCGAGTTGACTGTGGAATAATTTTTGGAGGAATCGATGGCGCAACATACTTTTCGCGGCGATGCCGGAGCAAACACGACGTTGAGCATCAACGGCACCGGCGGCGACGTGCGGATCGAAGGAATTGAGGAAGATCGGATCGAGATCGAGGGCGATGAGCAGATCGAGCAGTATCTGCAGCAGGACGGCAGCAGCTTTACGCTTACCGGATATCCGTCCGACCTGCAGATCAAGCTGCCGCGCCGCTCGTCGGTGGAGGCCAAAGGCGTCGGCGCCGAGGTCGACGCGCGCGGCGTCGGACACGGCGAAGAAGCAACCTTTGTTTGCCGCGGCGTGGGCGGCAGCGTCAAGCTCGAGGACGTTCCCGTTATCGATCTCGACGGCATCGGCGGGCATGTCAAAATCGCGGGCGATGCACATGCCGTGACGCTCGGCATGGTCGGCGGCCATATCGAAGTCGAGCGTGCCGGGAAGCTCAGCTTTCGCGCCGTTGGCGGCCACGCGAACCTGGGCACTATCGAGCAGCTTGCCGGCATGGGCAATATCGGCGGCGAGCTTAAGCTGAACCTGACCGGCAGCTTCGAGGGCAGCAGCCGCGTTAACGTCGGCGGCAGCGCCAATATCGAGCTGCCGCAGGAGCTGAACCTGACGCTATCCGTACTGGTTGGCGGCAGCGCCCAGGGCAGCGGCGAAGGCTGGCAGGTCGAAGGCGGCGCGGGCAGCCATAGCTTCGTGTTCGGCGACGGCAGCAACAAGCTATCGCTCACCACCGGTGGCGATCTCAGGCTCAAAGGGGGCAGCAACGTGAAGTATAACGGTTCGCAAGATTGGGGCGAGTGGAACCGCAGCTTCGAAGGGCTGGGCGAGGAAATGCGCGGCCTGGGCCGCGAAATGGAAGACCTGGGCCGCACGCTGGCGCGTGATCTGGGGACGCTGGGCCGCGATATCGCGCGTGAGGTGCGCATCGCCGGACGCGAGGCGATGCGCGGAGTGTACCAGCGCGAGCCCGGAACGCGTAGCGGTCGCGGTCCGCGTGTCCGTGTTCAGTTCAACGAGCACGATATAACGCTCGAGCCGGAACAGATCGAGCGGATCAAACGCGAAGCGCGCGCCGCCGCCGCCGCCGGTGTCGCTCGCGCCCAGGAGGCCGTCGAGGCCGCGCTGAAGCAGTGGGAGCAGAGCTCACCGCGGTCCGGCCGTCCGGTTCCGCCCGTTCCCCCGGTTCCTCCGGTTCCTCCGGTTCCTCCGGTCCCGCCGCGCGGCCCGTTCACCGGCCAGACCGTGCGTATCAATCGCGAAGATTCGGCCACCGTGACGCCAACCGAAGGACCCGCGGCCCAGCCCGGCCAGGAGCGCGACCTCGACGCGGAGCGGCTGGCGATTTTGAGGATGGTCCACGAGGGCCGCATCGCGCCCGACGAGGCCGATGTGTTGCTGCGCGGGCTCGAGTAGTCGCCCTGCGACTACTCCGTGATAAGGTGACGGGGTGACAAGGTGACGGGGTGATCGATAGTCGTGCATGTTCACGAACTCAGAGGCGTAGGTGCGACATTCTTGAAACGCATGGCACGTCAAAACCGGATTCACCCTGTCACCCCATCACCCCGTCACCTTGTCATTCACAGCCACCATCTCCTCACCTCAGGCCAACACAAACTTCGCCGCCAGGATCACTCATCGCTTTTCAACGGCTCCGGCGTTACATCCTCGACCAGCTTTTCGGCGATCGTGGGCATTTGCTCGTCGCGCGCCTTGGCGGCGGCTACCTTTTCCGGCCTGTTGGTGGCGATCAGCCCGCGACCGGCGGCATCCTGTGCCGCCGCGACGGTATCAGGTACCAGCAGCATATCCACGCTCTGGTCGCGCAGCTCGTTGATGATCTCGCGTACCGCGCCGTCGCGCTCGTCCAGCGTAACCTCGCGGATGTATATCGCTTTGACACGGCCGGGATAGCGGCGCACGACTTCCTTGTAGATCTCGGGATCGTCCTGCCCGCTGTCGCCGATCAACACGAACGGCAGATCGGCGTGCGTTTCCATGATCATCCGGATCTGATCCATTTTGTGCTCGAGATGCCCGCTCTTTATCAGGTGATCCTTTTCAAGGCCGACATCGCGCAAAAACAGTGGCCCGAACGGAATATTATTGATGCGCAGGAAATCGATCAGCAGATCGTACAGATTCCACGGGCTGCTTGAAACATAAAAAATCGGATTGTAGCTGCAGCCGCGCGGGCCGCGACGCAAGGCCCGATAAAATGCCGCAACGCCTTCAAACGGCAGCCGGGTGCGGGGATTGTTGAGCATCACCACGCGCGCCATGGTCAGCGGATCGGTCGCTCCGGTGAGCACGATTGTATCGTCGACATCGCTGATGATCCCAAAATCGGAGCCGGCGGGTGGAACGAGCGTGTGGCCCAGCACGCGCGGCGCGGGCGGGCCGCCGGGCAGCGGCTCAAGCAGGGTTACTTCAACCGGTTGCCAGATGCGTTTGCCGCCGTGCTGCTTGATGCGCAGATCAAAATATCCCTCGTCGTTGGCCTGGGCGTCGAACTCCGCGCTGCCGCAGCGCACATGCAGCCTGGCATTGGGGACTTCGTTGCTGTCGAAGCGCCGGTACATGCTGGCAAAGTTTTGCCACACCGAATCGGCCTCGGTCGCAGTGCGCACGTCCTTGCGCTCGAGGACGCGTCCCATCAAGAACAGCTCGTCCGCTGTGCCGTGTCCCAAATAGGGCAGGATCACCAGCGGATCGACGAAGCCGTGGCGCAGCCTCCAGCCGAATCTCGCCAGATCGAGGCGCCGCTCGACACTGCTTGCGGTCCTGGTAAACGCATCAAGCCATTCGCTCATTTCGAGTTCCAGGTTACAGTTCGCCAACCCGCAGCTGATCCACGACATCGCGCACGCCGGCGACCGAGCGGATCACTTCGAGCAATCGCTGGTGCTGCTCACGGCTCGCCAGATCGCCCGCAACGGTTACGATACCGCCTGAAACGGAAACGTCGAGCGCAACGCAGTCCGCAGGACCGAATTGAACCAGCCGGTCGCACACATCCTGGCGAATGCGCTCGTCGGGCACTTCTTTGCCCGGCACTTTCGCGCTCGGCCCTGCCGACGACCAGTTACGGTCATCGGGAGCTTCCGTCCGTGGCTGCTCCCACGCCTCCCGCGGCGAAAGAGGTCCTTCTCCACTTTTCTCCATGGTGTAGCCACTTGCATAAGCTGTGCCAGCAGAGTTGCACCACAAAAACACAAAGGACACGAAGAATTAAGGATTCTCCGTGTCCTTCGTGTCCTTTGTGGTGCTACCGGTTTACAACCTCAGTCCAGATCGCCGGCGGCAAAGAATACGGCAGCAGCGGCGGCGACCGGCGCGGTTTCGGCGCGCAGGGTGCGCGGCCCGAGCGAGGCAAGCGCGATATGGTGGCGCGCGGCCACTGCCAGCTCGCTCTCGGTAAAACCGCCCTCCGGCCCGCTCAGCAGCGAGATCGTCAGCGGCGCCGGCTGCTTCAGGCGCGCCGGGTCGGGCGACAGGTGTGCTTGCAGCAGTGCCCGCAGCGACGTCACGCCGCCGCCTTCCCACAGCAACATCGCGTCCGAGCGTCGTCTGGCGTGCGCGCAGGCCCCTTCGAACAACATCGCCGGCAGGAGCTTGGGCAGCTTGGCGCGACGCGACTGTTCGGCGGCTTCGCGGATGATGCGCTCCCAGCGCTCCAGCTTGTTGGCCCCGATGTCTGCGATATCGTCGACCACGCTGCGCTGGCACACGACCGGCACAAAGGCGCTCACGCCCAGCTCGGTCGCTTTTTGCAGCACCCATTCGAAGCGCTCACCGCGCAGCAACGCAACGTACAGCGTCAGCTTCAAACGCGGCTCGGTCGTGGCGAGCACTTTGCGCTCGACTGTGCCGCCACCGGTGTCGCGGCCGAGCTCGTCCAGAAGTATCGTATATTCCCACCCGCTGTTGTCGAGCACAACGATGCGGTCGCCGGAGCCCAGGCGCAACACACTGCCGAGCTGGTGCAGCAGTGCTTTGTCGTCGATAACCACCCGCCGCCCGTTTACCATCCCGGGCGGGACGAAAAAACGAAATGTGTTGCTCTCGGAGCCGGCGCGGCGGGCACCCGCAGGGCGATGTTTCGGCATAGAAGCAAACCGGGCAGACTGAGAACCAACAAACCAACAAACCAACGAACCAACGAACCGACAACAAACCGTGTAGGGCCGACGCTTGCGTCGGCCTCAGGTCCTTGTGACGCACGAACCGTCAGATTTTGGCGACCATGTACAGGGCCGAAGGATAGGCCGACGCAAGCGATCGGCCCTACAGTCATCCATCACCCCGTCGCCCTGCGTACCTCGTTCGTCGTTCATCGTTCATCGTTCTTCCTTTCCCTTCCGATGCGCCAACGCAACCCACTCACCGTCCTGCAGCCGCTCGAGCGGCTCGAGGCCGGCCGCCTCGAATGCCCGCACGACATCGGCTTCGCGATCGGCGATGATGCCGGAGGTCAGCAGCAGGCCGCCGGGGCGGAGGGCGCGATGCAGGTGCGGCGCAAGCAGCACATGCACGCCGGCCAGGATATTGGCGACCACGAGATCGAGCTCGCCGTCGGCGTCGACGGCGACTGGTCCGGAAGATGCCGTCGCGGCGCGCTGTTTGGTCGCCCAGTCGCTGCCGAGCCAGTGTCCCAGCTCGGCGCCCGGTCCCAGGCTGCCTTCCAGGGCGCTCACCACGTCGTCGACGTTGTTGCGGACGGCGTTTTCGGCGCTTGCTCGCACGGCGATCGGGTCGTTGTCGAGCGCCAGCACCGGACGTGCCCCGAGCTTTGCCGCGGCGACGGCCAGAATCCCCGAGCCGCTTCCAAGATCCAAAGCCAGCATATCCGGCCGGACATAGCGCTCCAACAAGACGACACACAGCCGTGTCGTAGGATGCAGGCCCGTCCCGAAAGCCATGCCGGGGTCGAGATGCAGCACAACGTCGTCAGGTTGCGGGTCGTACTCCAACCACGACGGAACCACCACCGTGCGCTTGCCGATGCGCTGGACGGGGTAATGCGCCTTCCAGGCGTTGGCCCAATCTTCTTCCTCCAGCTGCCGCACTTCGAGTGCGCCGACCGGCCGCAGCAAGCCAAGGGCCCACAGGCCCTGCTCAACGCGCGCGCGCGCCTCTTCGGCGTGCTGATCCAGCGGCACATAGGTGCGCACCACTACCGGCCGCGAGGTATCAATGGTGTACTCCGGACCGTCAGGCGAGCCGATAAACGGCTGCTCGGCCGAAACGCCGCCGTTGTAGCCGACCTCGGCGAACAGCGCCGAGATCAACTCGACCGCTTCGTGGTCGGCGGCTACCGAGAATTCAAGCCAGGTCATAGTTGATAGGCCGCCGGCAGGCCGGTGGTCTGGGGGTGTCCCCCAGGTTTTCCCTCGGTCTACCCGTAATGTCCAACACTCGAAACGGACGCGCCGCCGGCGCGTCCCTACCTCCAGCGCCAGGTTGTACCGTGTGCCCCGTCCTCGATCACAACACCCAGATTGGCCAATTCGTCGCGCACGCGATCGGCCAGGGCGAACTGCCTGGCCTTGCGCAGCTCTGCCCGCGTCGTGATCAAAAGCTCAATGAACGGACCGGCTTCGGAAGCGCGCGGCGCCCGCTGCTCGAGAGCGAGGCCGAGCACGCCCGTGAGCTGGCGAAACACCGCCTGCGCCGCTTCAAACGGTGCCCCGCCGACGCCCGCGTCGCGAGCTGAGTTGATCGCTTTTACCAGGTCGAACAGCGCCGCGGTAGCGCCGGGACCATTAAAATCGTTATCCATGGCGGCTTCGAAAGCGCGCCGCGCGTCGTCGGCAGCTTCCGCCAGCGCCACCGTCGCCGGGCCATCGCTCGTGGCGCCGGGCGACGGACGTAGCGCGGAATACAATCGGGCCAGCTTGCGCTCGTTTTCGGCTATCGTGGTCATGTCATATACCAGCGGAGCGCGATACGGCGAGCCGAGCACCATCAGGCGCAGCACATCGGGCGAGTGCTCAGCCAAAAACGCGTCGATCGAAACCACGTTGCCGAGCGATTTCGACATCTTCTCGTTCAGGCCGGCGGCCGAGCGCATCTGCAGCATGCCGTTGTGCACCCAATAGCGCACGAACGGCTCGCCGGTCGCGCTTTCGCTCTGGGCGATCTCATTTTCGTGATGCGGAAAGATCAGGTCGTTGCCGCCGCCGTGAATATCGATGCTCGGGCCGAGCTCCTGCAGGATCATCGCCGAGCACTCGATATGCCAGCCCGGACGCCCATCGCCCCACGGGCTGGGCCAGGCCGGCTCGCCGGGCTTAGCGGCCTTCCACAGTGCGAAATCGAGCTGGTCTTCCTTGCGCTCGTCGGCAGCGATGCGTGTGCCGCTGCGCATGGCGTCGACGGCGCGGTGCGACAATTTGCCGTAATCGGCGTCGGTGCGCACGCGAAAATAGACGTCGCCGCCGGCCTCATAGGCATGGTCGCGGTCGATCAGCGCGCCGATCAGCGCCAGGATCTCGTTCATCGTGGTAGTGGCGCGTGGGTAGCTGATAGCGGGCAGCAGGCCGAGCTGCTCGACATGCTCGTACCACTCGTGGATATAGCCCTCGGCCAGCTCGAACGGATCGCGGTTCTCGACGTTGGCGCGCTGGATGATCTTGTCGTCGACGTCGGTGAAATTCTGGACGTGGCGTACTTCGAGGCCACGGTATTCGAAGTAGCGCCGCATGACATCGAACACCAGCGCCGACATCGCGTGGCCGATATGCGCTTTATCGTACACCGTCGGGCCGCAGACATACAGCTTGACCACGCCCGGCTCAAGGGTTTCAAGCGGCTCGACCGAGCCTGATTGGGTATTGTATATGTGGATGGTCATAGTGCCTCAGCATACCAAGAACATAGAACACAGAACACAGAACAGCAGAATTTGTGGAGGATCGGTAGCCAATCTCGTAGGCGTATCGCAATGCCAAAAATCGCGTTTAAGTAATCAAACGGCTCAGTGTCCGCGCTCTAAGTTTTGTGTTCTGTGTTCTGTGTTCTGTGTTCTGTGTTCCTTAAATCCCCCAACCCGGGCCGCCGTCGTAGCCGTCGTCGGAGCCGTTGAGGGTAGCAAACAGCGACTCGGGCATGTCCTGGACGGCGTGGTGGTGGGCATGATGGCCCTCCAGCTCGCCTTCCAGTTCGCCGACGCGCGCTTCCAGTTCGAGCACCTTGTCGTGCAGCGAGCGCAGCATTTCGCCTTCCGGATCGGGCAGTCGCTCGACGCGCCGCTTGCCGGTGACCGGATCGCGCGTAGCTACGATGCGTGCCGGCACGCCGATCGCCGTGGAGAACGGCGCGACGTCTTTGACGACTACGGCGCCGCCGCCGATGCGTGCGCTCGTCGCCGACCGTGATCGCGCCCAACACTGAGGCGCCGACGCCGACAACCACGCGGTTGCCGAGCGTCGGGTGGCGCTTGCCGC
Organism: uncultured bacterium; assembly: GCA_963827625.1. Classification (GTDB taxonomy): domain Bacteria; phylum Chloroflexota; class Chloroflexia; order Chloroflexales; family Kallotenuaceae; genus CAWHBS01. Next base: position 1,528,043 of record CAWHBS010000001.1, read on the forward strand.
GCTGCGGGCCGGTGCCGCCGAGCGTCACGCCTTGATACAGCAGCACGTTGTTGCCGACCTCGGCGGTTTCGCCGATCACCACGCCCATACCGTGATCGATAAAAAACCCGCGACCGATGCGGGCGCCGGGATGGATCTCGATTCCGGTGAGAAAGCGCGCCAGCTGCGAGATCAGGCGCGGAACAAAGGGAACGCCCGCGCGCCACAGGCGGTGGGCGAGACGATGAAACAGAATCGCGTGCAGCCCAGGGTAGAGCAGCACTTCCCAGATATTTCGGGCGGCCGGATCGTTACGGAAAATAGCGCGAACGTCGTCGCGCAATATTGTGAGCGGTGAAGAGCGTGCCATGCGGAGCCTCCCAGCAGAACCGGACATCAAGGCGGAAAGGTGTGGGCGGTGCGGGGTACCCGATCGGGCACCCCTAACAACACGCGCAGGTACGATCCCACCGGCCGGCGGCGTGCCAGTCGATGCCCTGGGAGGTTTGGCTTCGGCGAGCGATCGGCTCGCGCGCGTGGATATTCACGACCGTACTCGACTATGAAGCCGGGGTGACCGATGCGGAGTCCGAGCTGCCGGAGGAAGACGCGCTGTCTTTGGCTGTGCTTTCCTTGGCAGCAGGCTTGGTAGCACCGTCTTTGCTGTTGTTGCCGTCTTTGCCGTCTTTAGCGCCCTCGTTTTTGGAGGCGCCTTCGGCTTTGGCGCTATCGGAATCGGTCTTGCCGGCGCGTTTATAATCGGTTATGTGCCAGCCGGAGCCTTTGAATACAATGCCGGCAGGCTGAAAGATACGCCGGACTTTGCCCTCGCATTCGGGGCACACTCTTATAGCTTCGTCGGAGAAGCGCTGGAATTTCTCGAAGCGGTTTCCGCATGTATCACAACCGTAGACGTATGTTGGCATTCGGCGCCGACCTCCATCAACAAGCCATATCCCGGTATTGTACCGTTATGGCCCGGTTTTTGCCATAGGGCGCGCCCAATATATCACCGTGCGGGCCGCATTAAAACATCCAAACGCGGGTACGGGCATTGCTGGCAGGTTCGGCCGCGTGGAATCAGTGCAATGGAGCACCAAGGGAGAACTACCGTGGCTGGACAAAGCTCCCCTTCCGGCACGTCGCTGATGCTGGGACGTTGGGGCAAGGTGGCGACGACGCCACCCGGCGAGCAGCAGCTCCTGGAGCGGCTGCGGGCCGCGGCAAGCGAAGCAGGTTGCCGCGCGCCGGACGTTGTAACTTCGGTGTTTGTCGGCCTCAAGATCGGTCTGCGTATTTGTGTGTACGGCTCAGTACCGGGCGGCGCTGCAGCGCTGATCGAGGCCATTGCCGCGACTATCGTCGGCATGGACAGCGAGCAGGTGCTGCGACTGCACGGGCCGATAGCGGAGGGTGTGACGCGCCGCTACGCCGCCGTACGGCTTAACGAGTTTGTCGCCGCGGCGGTCGATCCCCTGGCCCAGGGCAAAGCCTGGTTTGTGGTGGCCGACTCGCCGGCTGATGCCGGCGATCTGACACGCTGGCTCGACCACGAGCTGCGCACTGCGCTGCGCTCGGCAGGCGCGCGGTCGGCGCCTAATCTGTTTGTGCTGCTGGCGATAAACGAAGCGACCTCGCTGCCTGACCGGCCGTCATCGCCGGCGCAGGCCGGGCGTTGCTGGCTGTGCGTACCGCTGCGACGTTTCAAGCAGCCGGCGAAGCCGCGCGCGGCAGCGGTGCCGCCGGTTGGCTACCAGCGCCAGTTGCTGCAAAGCAGACTGACCGGGCCGCTGTACCGCAAAGCGCTGCGTTCCGCGCCGCGCCGGCCACGGCACAGCCGGCGCCGTGTCGGGCTAGCCAGGCGCTGGCTGGCCGCGAGCGTCGACGCGGATGGACGCGGGCTATGGCGCTCGTCCCCAACCGCCAACGTCCGGCGCGCTCTGTTGGCGCTGGAGCGGACCAGGGATTTCCGCGATCCCCGCGATCCCCGCGATCCCCGCGATCCCCGCGATCCCCGGGCTAAAGCCCGGGGCTGAAGAAACAAAGCCACCTGAAGGTGGCTGGGATGTTGCCCAGCCACCTTCAGGTGGCTTTACCCGGCCGAGGCCGATTGACAAGCACGGCATCGCGAACTAAGATCGGATCACCTGATTAAGCTGGTAAAGCGTCTATGAACCGATCCGAGCTGCCGCGCCGAACAACACCGCTCGCCGATAAAACACGCCGCGAGGCATGGGAAGAGCTGCTGCTGCGCAGGTTGTTGCAGGCGCAAGCAGGGCGGAACCAAGTCCCGACGAGTGCTGGTACCGTATCTCGCGCCGTATCGCGGCGCACGAACAGCGCCGTGCGATCAATCAGGCCATGGCGCCGCGCGGTTCCGAGCTGCGCCGCATGCTGGTGCTGTCGCGCCCATGGCCGTCGCTGCTGTCCTTGTTTAGCTAGAGGCAAGGGGAAGGGGATAGGCAGTCGGGGATTGAAACGGCTCGTAGGGACGCGCCGGAGGCGCACAGCCGGACGTGTGGTTGCCGGGTTGCCGATCGCCGGTGGCGCGTCCGTCGTTGGACCAACGCGCCATCCTAAGCATAGCGCCAGCGTCATCACGGGCCTCCGGCGTGTTGTGGCGGGCGGTGCGTGCCTCCGGCGTGTCCCTACGCGGCGTTACCCCTATCTCCTATCCCATTTACCCCTGAAATTGAACCTCCGCGCGCGTTTTACGGTTTAACACTCTTAATGAGCTTGACAATATTATCGAACCCGTGATAGGATCCGCGACCAGTTCTCGTGGTGATCCCAACAAGCCGATGATGCGCGTACCTGCTGCCTCGTACATGTCCTTTAGCGTGTCCCAGAACGGCGTGATGCCGCGTCCGGTGGCCGGTGTCCATTGCGGCGTCGTAGCCAAACCTTGCGCGACGCACGCGCTTACTTATCGTTGCACCTTCCGTCTTCCGAACCTGATATGAACACCTCTTAACTCCGCGCTCCTGCGCGGATTTGCTTTTCCGGGATTGCCGGCACAGACGCTCGCCGTCCGGCCAACAGTAATAAGGAGGATGCGCTCCGCTTCGAATGACGCCACGTTCCGTGGCGTGTCCGTTTCTGTCGTTCGTATCCAACGTTCTTTAGAAGGAACATAGAACTCATGAAGTCTCGCTCGAAACGAATCTATGGCTGGCTGTTGATGGCCAGCATGCTGTTACCGATCCTGGCCGCCTGTGGCGCACCGGCGGACTCGGGAACAGGCGCCTCCTCCACCCCCGCCGAAGCGGCGTCGGCTCCTGCAGAATCCGCTGCCGCGTCGGAAGCCGCCGCCGTCGGCCGAGGCAGCGCCGTCGGAGGCCGCCGCGTCCGAAGCTGCCGCCTCGGAAGCAGCTCCCGCCGCCGAGGGCGACGTTCCAGAATCGACGCTCAGCGGCAAAGTGCTGCGAGTGCATCAGATCACTACCCCCGATATTCTTGATCCGCAGGTCAGCTCGTTTACCAACGAGATCGTGATCCTGTCGCTCAACTACGAGGGCCTGACCAAGCTGGACAGCAAGCTCAAGACGGTGCCGGCCGCCGCCGAGAAGTGGGAGTTCAACGACGACGCGACGCAGATGACGTTTACGCTGCGCGAGGGTTTGACAGTACAGCGACGGCTCGCCGCTTACCGCAGCCAATTTCGCTTACGCGATCGAGCGCACCTGCGATCCCGAACGTCGCCGGCGAATACCAGTTCGCCACGTTCGAGATCATCGGCTGCGAGGACTATGCCTCGGCGGCGATCACCGATACCGCGGCGGTCGAAGCCGGCCGCAGCAAGCTGCTGGAAGAAGGCATCCAGGCGCCCGACGACCGCACGCTGGTGCTCAACTTCACAGGTCCCGCGCCGTACTACGCCACAGTCGCCGGCATCTGGCCGTTGTACCCTGCCAAGCAGGAGCTGATCGAGGCCGGCGGCGAGGACTGGTGGAAGGACCCGGCCAAGCAGATCGGCAACGGCCCGTTCCAGCTGACGCAGATGGCGAAGGCCAGCTGGCAGCATTCGAAGCCAACGAAAACTACTGGGAAGGCAGGCCCAAGCTGGACGGCGTCGAGTTGGTGTACATCAAGGACACGGCTGTCGCGCTCGAGGCCTACCGCGCCGGGCAGCTCGATGTGCTGAGCCCGAACCGTCGCAGATCCCGCTGCTCAAGGAAGACGCGGAGCTGAGCAAAGACAGCTGCTGACCTATGCCGGCGCCAACACCTATCGGCTGGGGCTTCAACCTGACCAAGGAGCCGTTCAACGACAAGAAGGTGCGTGAGGCGTTCGCCTACGCGACTCGACCGCGAGACCTACTGCAACGTGATCCGCAACGGCGACTGTGTGCCGAGCCTATAGCTGGATCCCCGAGGGCGTTCCCGGCGCGATCGACGCCGGCACCGAGTACGCCTTCGACCCGGAGAAGGCCAAGCAGGCGCTGGCCGAGTCCAGCTACGGCGGTCCCGAGAGCGTGCCGGAGATCAAGCTGACCTACAACAGCCGACGACCCGGCCGCCCAGCCGCGCATCGAGTGGATCGCCGCAGCAGCTGCGCGAGATCCTGGGCATGAACGTGACGCTCGATCCGCCCGAAGGCACGACGCTGACCGCCGATGCGCAAGGATAACTCGACCTATCCGCAGGCGTGTCTGTTCTGCGCCAACTGGTTCCAGGACTATCCCGATCCGCAGAACTGGATCAGCGTCTACTGGACCAGCACGTCGCTCGCCGTCGCGCATCGGCTATGCAACCAGGAGCTGGACGAGCTGGCCAACCAGGGCGATACCGACCGTCGACCCGGAGGAGCGCCTGCAGTTCTACGAGCAGGCCGGCCAGATCCTGATCGACGATCTGCCGTCGCCGTTCGTGTACAACGTGGCGAATGTCTTCCTGGTCAAGCCCGAGGTGACCGGCTACACCGGCACCGCCGCCGACTCGGAGATCCCCGGCCAGTGGGGCTCGCTGCTGACTGATCGACAAGGCGGAATAACGTCGTTCGCGAGGGGCCAGGCACAGCCTGGCCCCGTCCTTTGCAAAGCGGCTGGGACTATCTATGCTCGAGTTTTTTGTGCGCCGCGTGCTGTGGATCATTCCGGTGTTGCTGACGGTGGCCACGGTCACGTTTTTCTTGATGCACCGGGCGCCGGGCGGCCCGTGGGATCGATGAGCGGCCGATCCCGGCCGCGACGACAGGCCGCGCTCAACGCCAAGTTCGGCCTGGACAAGCCGCTGTGGTTCAACCCGCCGGCGTTTGCCCAGGCGCGGCCGAAGGCGGCAATCCGCTGGTGCTGGGCCGCGCGCTGCTGGACAGCCAGTACTTCAACTATATCCTCGGCGCTGCCAGCGGCGACCTGGGGCCGTCGTACCAGTCCAAGGGCACCGAGAGCGTCCAGCAGGTGATCGGCGAAAAGTTCCCCTCTTCAGCTCAAAATCGGCCTGGTGGCATCGTGTTCGCGCTGCTGGTCGGCATTCCGCTCGGCATCATCGGCGCGCTAAGGCAGAACTCGTGGCTCGACTATCTCAGCCTCGGGCTGGCGACAATCGGCGTCTCGGTGCCGACCTTTATCATCGGCGTGCTGCTGATCATTTTCATGAGCCAGGTGTTCGGTCTGCGCCGGTGCGCCGGCCCGAGGAATGGCTCGCGCTCGGCCCGGCCTATTATCTGCCCGGCATCGTGCTTGGCCTCGGCACAATGGCGTTTATCACGCGCCTGATGCGCTCCAGCATGCTCGAGATCAAGCGCCAGGACTATATTCGCACCGCGCGCGCCAAAGGTCTGACCGAAAGCCGGGTGATCTTTCAGCACATGCTGCGCAACGGCCTGATCCCGGTGGTCACGATTCTTGGCCCGGCGATCGCCGACCTGGTGACCGGCTCGTTTATCATCGAGACCATCTTCAGCGTGCCCGGCATCGGCCGCGAGTTCGTGACGTCGATCGTCGAGGCGAGATTATTCGATGATCATGGGCACGACGCTGTTTTACGCCCTGCTGATCGCTATCGCCAATCTGAGCGTCGACCTGAGCTACGGCGTGCTCGATCCGCGCATCCGCTCGAGGCGCTGAGCGCCGAATGAACGATGAACGATGAACGATGAACGATGAACGAACGTACCTGCATATCGGTAGAAAACGCCTATGTCGACGTCAGCCTCAGCAGTTGAAATCCAGGAACAGGCCCTTTTCACCACCCGCGTGCCGCGCAGCCTGTGGAGCGATGCCTGGCGGCGGCTTCGGCGCAACAAGATGGCGATGCTGGGCGTGGTGTACCTTGTGTTGATGGTCGTGGTCGCCATCTTTGCGCCCCTGATCGCGCCGCACAATCCCGTTACCGCCGACGTGGTCAAAGGTGGTACCTATCGCTTGCCGGCCTGGCAAGACCACCCCAATCCGATGCGCGACGGCACGTGGGAGTATCCGCTGGGCACCAACTCGATCGGCCGCGACATCTTTAGCCGCCTGATCTACGGCACGCGCATCTCGCTGGTCGTCGGCTTTATCCCGATGGTGTGTACGCTGCTGATCGGCGTCTCCGTCGGGCTGACCAGCGGCTACGCGGGCGGAGCTACCGACAACGTCTTGATGCGCTTCACCGACGTGGTGTACGCCCTTCCCGCGCTGTTGTTTTTCATTATCATGCAGGTGTCGTTCAAAGGAACGGCGTTCGGTGAAACGCTCAACGGGCTGCTGCTCTTATTTGTCACGCTGTCGATCGTGAGCTGGACCGGCGTGGCACGGCTTGTGCGTGGCCAGGTGCTGTCGCTCAAAGAAAAAGAGTTTGTCGAGGCGGCGCGCGCGGTCGGCACCGGCGACGGGCAGATCGTTACCACCCATATTCTGCCCAACTCGCTCGGGCCGATCATCGTAGCCGGCGCGTTTATCGTGCCGGGGGCGATCATCACCGAGGCGACGCTGAGCTATCTGGGCATCGGCATCACGCCGGCGACCGATCCGAGCGCGCCATTTCCGGCCAGTTGGGGTAACATGATCCTGGAAGGCTCGACCGGCGGCGCATGGCAGTCGCAGCCCTGGATGCTGATCGCGCCGTGTATCGCGGTCGCGTTGATCACACTTGCGTTTACATCTATGGGTGACGGCTTGCGCGACGCACTCGACCCACGCGACAACTAAGCGGAGAACCTATGGCCCCGTTGCTTGACGTCAAGGACCTAAGCACTCACTTCTTCACCCAGGACGGCGTGGTCAAGGCGGTCGATCATGTCTCGCTCTTCGTCGACGAGGGCGAGACGCTCGGCGTCGTCGGGGAGTCCGGCTCGGGCAAGTCCGTCACCTCGCTCTCGATCATGCGCCTGATCCCCTCGCCGCCCGGCAAGATCGTCTCCGGCTCGATCCGCTTCGACGGTGAGGACCTGCTCGGCTATTCCGAGGACGAGATGCGTAAGGTCCGCGGCAAAGAAGTCGCCATGATCTTCCAGGACCCGATGACCTCGCTCAATCCCGTCCTCACCGTCGGGCGGCAAATCACCGAGTCGCTCGAATTGCACATGAAGATGACCGGCAAGGAGGCCAAGAACCGCGCCGCCGAACTGCTGCGCATGGTCGGTATCCCCTCGCCCGACGCGCGCCTCGACGATTATCCGCACCAGTTCTCCGGCGGCATGCGCCAGCGCGTCATGATCGCCATGGCGCTCTCGTGCAACCCGCGCCTGCTGATCGCCGACGAGCCTACCACCGCCCTGGACGTCACGATCCAGGCCCAGATCCTCGAGCTGATCAAGAAGCTGCAGCAGGAGCTGGGCATGGCCGTGATCATGATCACGCATGACCTCGGCGTCGTCGCCGGCATGGCCGACCGCGTCGCGGTGATGTACGCCGGGCGGGTGATCGAGGAAGGCCCGACCGAGCGGATCTTCGCCGACCCGCGCATGCCCTACACGATCGGGCTGCTGCAGTCGATCCCGCGCCTGGACGAGCAGCGCGGCCATCGCTTGCACCCGATCCGCGGCACGCCGCCGGATCTGACCAGCCTGCCGGATGCCTGCCCGTTCGCGCCACGCTGCGACTATGTGCAGGAGGTGTGTTTGCAGGTGCGGCCGCCGCTGCGGCCGGTGGGCCTCGAGCAGCGCGCGGCCTGCCTGTTCGACGTGCACGCGCCGTGGCTCGTGCGCGGAGTGGCCGACGACCCGCAGCAACAAACCGCCGGCCAGCAGCCGATCATGGCGCCGGTTGGCGGGAGGTGCAGCATGACGGCGACGACGGACCCGCGGATGCGAGCCACGCGCGGCGGACGAGGCCCCGCTGGTGGAGGTGCGGGATCTGAAGATGTACTTTCCGATCACGCGTGGCATGGTGATACAGCGCACGGTGGGGCAGGTGCAGGCCGTCGACGGCATCTCGCTGAGCATCCGGCGGGGAGAAACGCTGGGGCTGGTGGGCGAGAGCGGCTGCGGCAAATCGACGGCGGGCCGGGCGATCCTGCAGCTGTACAAGCCGACGGCGGGGCAGGTGCTGTTTGAAGGGCAGGACCTGACCAAGCTCTCGGCGGGCGAGATGCGCAAAAAGCGGCGCGACGTGCAGATGATCTTCCAGGACCCGTATGCGTCGCTCAACCCGCGCATGACGGTGGGCGACATCATCGCCGAGCCGATCAAGGTGCATAACCTGCGGCAGGGGCGGCAAGCGGTGCGGGCACGGGTGCAGGAGCTGCTGGCGCTGGTGGGGTTGAACCCAGGGTTTCATCAACCGCTACCCGCACGAGTTCTCGGGCGGGCAGCGCCAGCGCATCGGCATCGCGCGCGCGCTGGCGGTGGAGCCGGAGTTCGTGGTGTGCGACGAGCCGGTGTCGGCGCTGGACGTGTCGATCCAGGCGCAGGTGATCAACCTGCTGGAGGACCTGCAGGACCAGCTGGGGCTGACGTACCTGTTCATCGCCCACGGCCTGAGCGTGGTGAAGCACATCTCGGACCGGGTGGCGGTGATGTACCTGGGCAAGATCGTCGAGCTGGCGGACAGCGTGGAGCTGTACCGGCAGCCGCTGCACCCGTACACGCAGGCGCTGCTGTCGGCGGTGCCGATCCCGGACCCCAAGGTGGAGAAGGAGCGCAAGCGGATCATCCTGGAAGGGGACGTGCCGAGCCCGATCAACCCGCCGAGCGGCTGCCGGTTCCACACGCGCTGCCCGATCGCGATCGAGAAATGCCGCATCGAAGAGCCGGCGTTCGTGGACTACGGAGGCGGACACTGGGCGGCGTGCCACCGCGCGCGGGAGGTGAACACGCTGCTGCCGAACCAGGCGCGCGAGGCGGATGTGCCCGATCAAGACCGGCGCGCCGGTGGCGTGACGGGTGTAGATTGGACTGGTGGCGTGGTCCATGCTGCAGCGATGTTCTGTGGAGATGGCATTGATGACAAGGTGGCCGGGTGATGAGCAGAGGCGTGAGCCGTGCGTTTCAAGGATATTTCGTGCCAAACGTGACAGGGTGACGGGGTGGCAGGGTGAACCTGGTTCCGGTGCTGGATGCCCTTCAACGACGTTTAGTAGACTGTTGATGTTGTGAACGCACATATCGTTTGATACTTGTCACCCCGTCACCCTGTCACCCCGTCACCCCGTCACCCCGTCACCCTGTCATCCTGTCACCCTGTCATACACAGTACACGCATCAAGAATGGAACAACCATGACCGAAAAACAAACCCCCGACGAGCAGGTGTACCAGGAAAACAAGCGCGAGCCGGAAGTGCGCGAAGTCTACTCCAACGCCGACGACCAGGCGGGGCAGGAGCCCGAGGGGCGCGCCGATCAAGACGAAATCGTAGAAGATACGTTTCCTGCCAGTGACCCGCCGGCTACCTCCTCGAGCGTGCCCAAAGCGCAGAACGAATCTTAACGCAAAGACGCAAAGGATCTATGTACATGAATACGAATGCTGGTACATGATCACATTGTAGAAATGTCTTCGATGCAAAAACACCGAAGACATTCTTGATCTCTTTGCGTCTTTGCGTCTTTGCGTTAAAACCTATGTCTTTGCGATAAGATTCGTCCTGCTACCTGCTATAATAAAGGCGCAAGCATATGCTAACGCGTCTGGCTGATCCTTGGTACCCGAACGACTGCAACTCCGCAACTTCATGTGCTACGGCGAGGACCTGCCGGCGCTTGACTTCGCCGGTCTCCACGTCGCATGCATCTCCGGCGACAACGGCGCGGGCAAATCCACGTTACTCGATTCGCTCACCTGGGCGCTGTGGGGCAAAGCGCGCGGCAAGAGCGACGACGACCTGATCAGGCTCGGCTGCGACGAAACTGAAGCCGTGCTCGAATTCAGCGTCGACAGCCAACGCTTTCGGGTGATCCGCCGCCGCAAGCGCGGCAAGCGCCAGGGTACGACCACGCTCGATTTTCAGACCGCCGAGGCCGGCGACTGGCGGCGCCTCAGCGGCGACACGATCCCCGAAACCCAGGCCGCGATCAACCGTGTGCTGCGCCTCGAATACGATACGTTCATCAACTCGGCGTTCTTGCTGCAAGGCCGCGCCGACGAGTTCACCGGGCGCAAGCCGGCCGAGCGCAAGCAGGTGCTGGCCGACATTCTGGGTCTGGCCGAATACGAAGCGCTGGAACAGCTCGCCAAGGACGAGGTGGTCCGGCTCACCAAACTGCTCGACCTGGAGAACGCAGCGATCGAGCGGCTGCAGGTCGAGGTGCTGCTTCACGACGAGCTGGTCGAAGCGTTGAACGGGGCGCGTGAGCACGAGGCGCTGCTGCATACCGAGCTGGAAGACCACGACGCCGCCCTGGTTGAGCTACGCGAGGTGCTCAGCCGCCTGCGCGGGCTGAGCACGTCGCGTAGCCACCTGGCCGAAACAATCAAATCGCGCGAACATGATCGCCGCGAGAGCGATGAGCGCGCCGGCGTGCTGCGCGAGCGGATCGACCAGCTGGCGGCGACGGTCGATCGTCGTGACGAGATCGAGCGCGGATACCAGCAGTTGGTCGACGCACGCGCTGCCTTCAAAGATATGGAGCGACGGCGAACACAGGCCTACGCGCTGAACGACGAGTACAAGGAGTGGAGCGGGAAGCTTAACGAGCTCAAAGTGAGCCTTGAAACACAGCTGCAGCTGGCCAAAGGGCGCCTGGCCGACCTGGACGCGCAGCTCGAACAGCGCGTCGTATTAAACGCCGAACGCGAGCAGCTACGCTCCGAGCTGCAGGAGCTGGGCGCGCTGCGCGCACGGCTGGAGGAGCTGCGCGAGCGCGAGCGCGAGCTTGGTGAGCAGCACACCCGGCTACTGACACTGCAGCTGGATGTGACCAGGCTGAAGGGCGAGATATCCGTCGGGCGCGACTCGCTGCTGGCAGCCCAGAGCGAGCGCCAGACAGCCATCTCAAAGCTCAGTTCCCAGGTTGCCGAAATCCCTGACCTCGAACGCCGCAAGCAGGAGGCGGAAACGGCGCTGCTGCGATTCGAATCGCTCGAACAGGACCTGGTGACCCTGCGCGCCGAGCAAGCCGGGATGGTACAGCGCGCCGGCGAGCTGCAGGCCGAATACCGCGCCGTGGAAAGCGAAGGCAAGCAGCTGAGCGAAAAGCTTGGGCTGCTCGAGCGCGGCGAAGGGAGCTGCCCGATCTGCGGCAGCGCGCTGGGTGAAGCGGGAGCCGCGCACATTGTGAGCGAGTACACCGCGCAGCGCAACCAGCTACGCCGCCGGATCAGCGCAGTGAAACACGAGCAGCACGAGCTCGACGCCGCGCTCGAAGATCGCAGGCACGCGATCACCGAAACCGAAGCCGGCCTGAGCGAGCGAGCCGGCGTCGCCTCGGCGCTGGCGCGGCTTGAGTCGCGCTACGAAACTGCCCTCAAAGCACGCGCCGAGCTGGACGAGCTTGGCGACGCGCTGCACACGATCGAACAGCAGCTCGCCGAGCGCGACTACGCGCATGAGCAGCAGCTCGGTCTGGCCGAGCTGGCGCCGGAGCTCGAAGCGCTGGGCCATGACGGAGAGCTCAGGCAGGCGCAGCAGGCTGTGCGGCGCGAAGCCGACGCGGCGGATAAGCGCATCAAAGAATTCCGCGAGCTGCAGCAGACGGCGGACCGTATCACGGCCGAGCTGGCGGCGCTGGAGGGCGTGGACGCGCGACGCCCGCCGATCGAGCGCGAATATCGCACGCTGCGCCGGCGGCTGGAGAGCGACGACTACGGCGCCGGCGAGCGCCGCGAGATCGAGCGGATCGTCGCGGCCGGCCAGGCGCTGGGCTACGATAAAGACAGGTATCAAGCTCTTGAAGACGAGGTGGAAGCGCTCGAGGTGTGGGACGAGCAATCGCGCGAGCTGCAGCGTGCGGCGCTTGACCTCCAACCGGCGCGCGACGAGCTCGATCGCGTGCAGCAGCGCGCCGCCAAACTGGCTGCGGCGCTGGAACAGCAGCGCGTGCAGCTGGCCGAGCTCGACGCTCAATTGCTGCAGCTACCGGATGCCGAGCGCGCCGTCGCCGACGCCGAAGAGCGCCGCCGCGAAATCAACAAAGCCTACATGCTGGCCGGTCGTCGCCTGGAGGGCGCGGTACGCGAGCTCGCAGCCTGCGAGCGAGCGATCGAAGAGCTGGGACGGCACCGGACAGCGGCGGCCGGGCTCACCGACGAACGCGGCGTGTACGACGAGCTGGTGCAGGCGTTCGGCAAGAAAGGTATCCAGGCGATGCTGATCGAAACCGCGATCCCTGAGCTGGAAACCGAGGCCAACGAGCTGCTGGCGCGCATGACCGATAATCAATTTCATCTGGCGTTTGAAACCCAGCGCGACACCAGGCGCGGCGACTCGACGATCGAAACACTCGACATCCGCATCTCGGACGTGCTCGGCACGCGCGACTACGCCATGTACAGCGGCGGCGAAGCGTTCCGCATCAACTTCGCCGTGCGCATTGCCCTGTCGAAGCTGCTCGCGCGCCGCGCCGGCGCCAGCCTCAAAACGTTGGTGCTCGACGAAGGCTTCGGCTCGCAGGACGGCCAGGGCCGCGACCGGGTGGTCGAAGCGATCAACTCGATCGAGTCCGACTTCGAGCGCATCCTGGTGATCACGCACGTCGAAGAGCTGAAAGACGTGTTCGGCGCGCGAATTGAGGTAGTAAAGACCCCCGACGGCTCGGTGTGGTCGATCGCGTAGCGGCGCCCGGACACATTCCTAACGCAAAGGCGCATAAGGAATATGTAGGGGCATGCCGGAGGTGCCGTGCCGGCATATCTGCCCCTGCATGCCCGATCGCCGTAGGGACACGCCGGAGGCGCGCTGCCAACTCTGATGGGTGGGCCGATCTGTATGCCGGTGGCGTGTCCGCACCCCACGATAGGCATGCACCCGTAGGGACACGTCGGAGGCGGGCACCCGCAGCCAAGATAGTTGCGAGCAATCGTCGCCGTCGGCATGTCCGTAACCGGCAAGCCGCGGCGCCATGATCGGGAAACGCCATTAGTCCTGCCTGGGCTTGATGTTTCAATTGGAGACGAGCGTACCGCTAATCTGCGCGAATAGGAACGCATAAACGCGCGTGAAACAACCTCATTCGCTTGTTCGTGATTTTTCGTTGCCCGGTTGACGCTCGGCGGGCGGCATGGTATCATTTCGCGCGTCCGCCAACATAGCTCAGTTGGTAGAGCAGCTGTTTCGTAAACAGCAGGTCAAGGGTTCGAGTCCCTTTGTTGGCTCCACTCAAACACCGCATTCCAATGCGGTGTTTCGTGTTTTTGTCGAACGTCCGTGCGAGCATGTGTTTTTGGCTTGTCCCCAATTTTGTCCCCACTTCACTCGATCATGGATGTTCACGGTTGCCGATCGGTGCTGGCTTCGGCACTCGGCCTGCTGGCGTTCACTGCTCCTGCTGCCGCGTGGCCGCGTCGAGCAGGATCTCCACAATGCGTGTCCATCGGTCCCGTTCATCACGGAGGATCTGCGTATCGCTCCAGCCCGCTATCGATGGGTCATGAGTACGACGAGCAGCACAATAGGCGGCGTCGCTTTGCCCACGGACCAGTTCGCCATAGGTCCAGCCCTCCTGCGCTCCCTGTTCCCTGGCCTGCCATTTCCGATACTCCCTGACCCGTGCGTTGATCTCGTCATTCCGCTTGCCGTGCTCCCAGTAGGCCAGAGCAGCCTCGGCTTTTGCATAGTCGGCTGCCTGCTTCGCAGCGGCCTTGGTGCCAGGTCGGGATGGCCGAGCTGCGGGCTCGGGTCGGGTGGCCTGTTTCTCTCGTTCGAGCCGTACCAGGTCGGTCATACCATGCTTGGCGATCTGGGCATCGTAGTGAGCCAGATCATCGTCGGACACGGGTGGCGGCTCGACGGTGTGGTAGCCCTGCTGGATCAATTCTTCCAGGGCAGCGGCACCACGGAGGGCCTGCTGTTCATGATAGGTGCGCCGGCTGGTCATGCCACCCCCTCATCGTCATCCACAAGGCGGGTCAGCCGCCGGAGCGTCTGCGCTGCTTCGGCCTGCTGATCCAGCGTGACATGCGTGTAGATCGCCATCGTGGTCCGCACATCGGCGTGCCGGAGAATCTGCTGCGCGACGGCCGGGTGCACGTTGGCTGCGGCCAGAAACGATGCGACACTATGGCGCAAATCCTGGAAGCGGATATGCCCGGGCAAGCCGGCTCGTTTCAGCAGCCGCTTATACGAGCGGATCAAGTTGCGCGGCGCGATGGGCGTGCCGAAGTTGGACGGAAACACCAGATCGTACTCCGTCCACCGCTTCGCGCTATCGCGCAGCTCGTCGACGCGTTGCTGTTGCTCGCGCAGGCGCGGGGCGAGCTCGGGAACCAACGGAAGCGTCGCCTTGGAGCCTTTCGTTTTCGTCCGCTCGCTGATAACCACCCGGCCGGCCGGTGCGATGACCTGCTGCGCAACACGGATCGTGCGCCGGCCGAGATCGATATCCTGCCAGCGCAGGCCGAGCACCTCGCCGCGGCGAAAGCCGTAGATCAGCATGACCTCATACAGCACCTCGAGCCGATCCCCGCGTGCCGCCTGGCGTAAGCGCCGGGCCTCGTCGACCGAGAGCGCATACGCTTCATAGGGCTCGGAGTCCGGCGCCTCTACGCCCATGCACGGGTTGCGCGCGATGCGGCCCTGCACGACGGCGCGATTGAGCGCGTTGCGCAGCACCTCGAAGGAGCGGCGGATCGTCGACGGGGCATACCGCGGCGAACCATCTTCGGCACACTCGAGCTGCATGGCGCGCAGCGCGGCCTGGATATGCTGCGCGCGCAGCGCCCCGAGCCGGTGCCGCTTCAGATACGGCATCAGGCGCTGCAAATCCTGCTGGTACTTGATCAGCGTCGGCTGCTTGCCCGGCTGGTCGACCACGGTTGCAAGCCATTCGTTCAGATAGGCCAGCAGCGTTTGCGTGTCCGCCGTCGGCGCATGCCCCAACGTCCGCTCGGAGGCAATCCACGCATCCACCGCGGCGTCGAGCTCGCCCAGCGTACGCTTGCGGATCTCGATGCGTTTGGGTTGCCCGGTCGCAAGCGTGGTGGTGACGCGCCAGCGGTGCCGGCCGTCCGCCGTCGGCGTGTACGAGCCGACGCCATAGCGATTCGGGCCAAGTGGTCGACGCGGTGCCATTGTCGGTCCTACTGAAGTAATTTAAATCGCAACCGATCAACCGTGGGTGTGGGAATTGCCGCAGACGCCACTTGCTCATCGTCGCCCTCGAGCCAGGCCAGCACGGCGCGCCGCGGAATGACCCAGCGCGTGCCGTATTTGCGCGCCTTGAGCGCGCCGGACTGGCACATCTGCCGCACTGTGCGCTCGCTCATGCCGAGCAGTTGGGCCGTCTCTTCGGTTCCATACGCTAATCGTTCATCGCCCGGTGCCATACGTGTACTCCCAAAGTCAAACTCGCATGCGTAACGTCACTGCTACATATCCACCTGTTCACGCAATTGCGCGCAGCGTGGGTTGCGTGAATGCGTAGTCCAACTGCTTGCCAGCGAGCTCTGGATGCCGCATCGCCGGGCAGTCACCCCCGTTCCAGCGTCGGCGTCCTTTCCCGGCGTGGTTGTTGTTCCCGTTCCGTCTCCATTGTGTGTGCCCGCGATTGTTCTCGTTCCATAACCCTGCCGCGCATCTCGGTCAGTTCTGCTTTGCTAAGTTTAGTCGTGGTGTACCCCAGCACATGGGCGTGGGGAAAATCCGTATTGTGATGTTCAACGAAGTAATACTGTGTGAAGCGGTCTCCAAGAACCTCCTTGTAGCCGGCCGGTCCAATATCCGCCTCCCTGGTGGAGAGGACGAGTCGACACGTGTAGGGATGCGCACGCGCTTGGCCAGAAATTTCCTGTTGGAACTCCGCGAATGGTCCACTTCGGCCATCGGCGGCATACCAGCGTCGCTCCAAGATATCCGGCCCGGCGCGTTCGGTGTAATACCGGGCCGATCTATGCGCCTTCTTGGCCGCTGTGCGGGGATCGTTGCCCCGCCGGATGTAGCTCGCCTGGACGATCGCCATCCGCTACCTCCATATATAACTCAGCCACTACAGCGCCGATATTGTCCCGCGCCAGGTGCCGTCGGGCATCGGCGATCGCCGCCTCCTTGATAGCCTGGTAACGGCTGGGGGCATCCTGCTTGAGCCGCCCGACATCGCGCACCGCGGCTGCTGCAAAGCGCTGTGCAATGCCGGCCTCGATCGCAGTGTAAAGCTGCAGTTTCACGAGCCGCTCCATTTCCCGCCGCATCGTCTGCCGCATGGTGCTGACCAACACCGGTGTGAGTTGTTCGAGCGGGGGACGGCCCAGCCCAATGCGCACCAGTGTTTCCACCGTCGCGCTAAACGAGGGAATCTGCTGCTGCCGCTGGTAGGCATCGATCTGATCGGTCGTGTCCTGGGTCAGACAGACGCGTTGCGGGATGGCGCCAGGGCGTCGCTTGGCCATCGCTATCGCTCCTCGCTCCCACCAGCCAGTGCTTGGCGGGCACGTGCGGCGGCATCGATGCAGATCGCGGGCTGCTGCCGAATTGTGCTGATCCACTCGTCTGATGACATGGTTAAATCCTTACACTCATTTATTCCGAGAAGCAGATTCGGCGTGCTCGCCATGCCGAGGCTGGAGGCGGGTTTTAGCGCGTCCCAATGCCCTACGGTCATAAAGCTACTGCGTATGTCGGCCTGGGGAGCGCTCCGACCGGCATCGTTATGACCGTTATCTTGCGTTCCCCACGCTGGCGACGCGAGAGCGAACAGACAGCAAACGGATTGGCACGGCACAATGTAAAGTGTTTCAGCGTGACGAGCATCGGAACCCGTCGCCAGTGTGGTGGACACGTCTTCGGACACTGCATCGTGCGGTCGGGTCATGTTCAAGTCCGCGATAACCAGCTGCCGGTACAAGGAGTGGCTCATACCGCACCGCCATCGATAACGACCTCGACCGTGACGCTATGGCCAAGGTGCTCACGCAATGCGTCTGATAGGGACGCGAGGTAGGCCGTAGCTAACTGGTCTCGGGCAAAGACATTGGGTGTGCCGATCACCGCGCGGTCGTCGTCCACGTCGAGCAAGTGCGTGTCGGCGATCCAGGTGGCATAGGCGCCGTCATCAAGTCGCTGCTGCAGCGTGGCACAGACCGCTTCCCACAGGGCGACGTACGGACCCGGAGTGTCAGAGTTGGACGCCGGCGGTGATGGGGAAGACGCTGGCACCAGGGCACCGCTGATCGGTGCGACGTCGCCGGGCGGGAGCCGTTGGCGGGCAATCGTTGCCGCCAGCAGTGCGACGGGGTTCTTGACGTGCATCAGGCGGTCCCGCCAGCAAGCCCAGCGCGCGACCTCCGGGAGCGTGAGCTGATGGCGCTGCGCGGCCCGGGTCGCCTGGCGGTGCGACAGGCCCAACGCTTCCAACGCGACGACGACGCGGCGATCGTGGTGCGCCGGGATGGGAGCGTGACCTGATGCTGTCGCACGCGCTGCCGTCGTTTCTGCAGTAATCTCTGAAGTAGTCTCTGCAGTAGTCTCTGGTATTGCTCCTTCAGAAACAACAGATCGATCCTTCACATTGTAGGATCGATCCTTCATGGTGAAGCTTCGATCCTTCAAATTGAAGCTTCGATCCTTCAAATTGAAGCTTCGATCCTTCAAATTGAAGCTTCGATCCTTCATCGTGACGCGTGGCGCAAGCTGGGCCTCCGGTTCGACATCCTGTGGCCTGTCGCCGCTGCCCGCGGAGAGAGATGTGGCCGGGACGGCAGCGTGGGGCACGAGATGGACCAGCGGATAGTCGTCGAGCGCGTAGCCCAGCGCAGCCAGCCCGTGTTGCACGGCCACGACGTTGACCCGATACTGGAGCGTGCGGTCCCAGCGATACTCGGGATTGCGCCGCTCGGCCACGAAGCCACGCGCCAGCAGGGCGGCGAGATGGCGTCGCACGGTGACCTCGGACACGTCGAGCATCAGCTCGTCGACCAGGTCGCCGGCGGACTTATAGATCCAGCCGTGCGTCGGCGCGAGCGTGGCATCGTGCTGCCGGGTCTGCTCTTCCTGCAGATAGCGATCGACATCGTCCATGCGCTCGGTCCAGTACAGCAGCTGATTGAGGAGCAGCGCGGCCACATGATGGCCGGTCAGCGCCACCAGTTCTTCTTTGAGCACCGTCGCGCTTGAGTTTGCGCGGTCGTTCCATCACCGCCTCGCCAGAACAGCATCGTCACGGTCCCCGCCGGCACCGTCGGTGTCGCCGCACGGGGGCGCGCGGGGGTACAAAAGGCCAGCACTTCGGCATCGGTCAGTTGCATCACCAGCGGATGCACTTCGTCGCCAAACAGGGCGATCAGCTGCCCCTGCG
Source organism: uncultured bacterium (assembly GCA_963827625.1). GTDB lineage: Bacteria > Chloroflexota > Chloroflexia > Chloroflexales > Kallotenuaceae > CAWHBS01. Next base: position 1,546,827 of record CAWHBS010000001.1, read on the forward strand.
GCGCGGTGCGGATCGCCTGAATGTGGTCGTCCGCCAGCTGCTCATAGGCGTTGGCGATGATCGCCGCGCCCTGCCCTTCCTGCCGAAAGAACAGCTTGATGAAACTGTTGCCCGCGATGCGCTGCTCATCCCGACTGCCCCGGCCGTCGACGCCGAAGTAGGTCGCCGCGTCCTGGTCGGCGGTCCACAAAAACGCCCGGAAGTTGCGATACGTCTTGCACGACAGCGCCACGTGCGTCTGCAGCTCGGGCACGACCGACATGTAGGCCAGTTCGTCGATAATGATGATCAGCGGCGGCGCGCTCGCGGCCGCGTGCGGACATAGCGGTCGAGCGCTTCCCAGGCCAGGTCGTAGATCAAGGGCAGGAGCGCTTTGTCGGCGGTGACGATGTTGGCGAACGAGTAGCCCGTCACCGGGGCCGAGAAGTCCCAGTGGATCGTGGTCTGCGCGTTCAGCAGCGCCCCACGGCTGCCCAGCAGCACGGCGGCGATCTCGGCCGCCAGGTCCTCGCCCGCCGTCACCACGCGCTCCTCCAGCCCCGCCGCGCAGGCTGAGCGCGCGCAGCGCCCGCACCAGGTCGCTCAGAATCGGCGTGTGCGTGGGATCGGCGTACAGGTCGTCGAGACACTGGTCAATCGCGCCGACCTCGAAGTTGCGTCAGTTCGCGCGGCCGGATGCCCGCTTTGCCCGCGCCATAGTCGGGGCGGCCCAGCACGATGCTCAGCCGCCGCTCGATGGCCGCGCGCTGCGTGCCCAGGTCGTCCGCTGCGCGGTCGAGGATGTTGATGGTGCCCCGCGTATCGACCTCATAGAACGCCGCCTGCTCGCCCACCGCGTCGCACAGCAAGCGGCACTTGCCGATCGGGTCGATGATAGATAATCTGCGCCCCGGCCGTGGCATGCCGCAGCGCCAGCGCGAGCAGCGCGATCGTTTTGCCGGCGTTGACCTGCCCGATGGACCAGCAGATGGGCGTTGTCGTGCGCGGTCACGCCGAAGACGTCATACAGGAGCGGCAAGCCCTCCACGCGGTCATAGCCGAAGCAGATGCCCCAGTCGCGCGCCGTCTTGCGGATCAGCCACGGCAGCTTGCACGCCAGGCCGTAGCGACAGCGTGTTGCGCCGGACCAGCGGCTCGGCGATATGGGAGGCGGGCGTGGGCGTGAACAGCCGGACATAGGCGCGCCTGGCCGCCGGGAATGACGTCGAGCTTGAGGCGGCTGCCCAGCGCCGCGCGCAGGCGGTGCGTCTGGGCATCCAACTGCTCCAGGCTTGGCGCGCGCAGCAGCACGGCATAGGCGACCTCGTGGAGGCTCTGGCGGTCCAGCGCGTGCATCGCGGTGGTGACCGCCTCGCAGCGCCCGCTCGGAGCGCTGGTCGAACGCCGCGTGGGGCCCGCCCAGCGCGCCCGTCAGCGCGCCGTACACATCCGTGCCGCGCCGGTCGGCGGTGTCCTGGGCGAGCGTGGTGGCGTCGATGACAGATGGCGAGCTGCCACGTCGCCCATCAGCAGCGAGCGCCAGCTGACCGAAATGCCACTCGCCGCGCACGTCACACGCCGTCAAGACGCGCAGGAACGGCTGCGCCCGGCCCGTCCAGCGGTTCCAGATAGGTGGCGTGCTCGCGGTAGCGGCCGGGGATCAGCGCGGGCAGCGTCGCAGGGCTCGACGGCGGGCAGCAGGAATTGCTCTTTGATGGTCGCGGCCAGCACCTCGGCGCTCAGCGGCGCCGCCGGCTGATACAGCAGGTAATGCTCGATGGTCAGCAGGGACTCGAGCTGCTCCATGCGCGTCGTACATGCGCCGGTAGTGCTTGGTCCAGCGCACGCGCCAGTGCTCGCGGCTCGCCCTGCGCGGCGAGCATGGCGGCGCGGCGGTTGAGGCCCTGGCGCTGGCGCTGATAGCTGAACGGGCGGGTGAAGCTGACGATGCGCCAGGGACCGCTCAGCGTGGCGAGGAAGTTGGCGATACTGCTCCGCCAGCGCCGCGGCATCGTCGGCGCTGCGCGGGATACCAGGCCAACGGCGTGATGCGAAAGCACATCATGGCTGCGCCTCCTCGGTGAGCCTGGCATCGGCTGCCAGATCGACGGCAGCGACCGGGCTGCTCCGCGCCGTGGTCATCGTCCGACGCGACGGCGCTCGGCACGCGCTCGCGGACGCGGATCTGGATCGGTGGCGGCGCGTGCGCGTCGACGCGCCCCGCCAGCAGCGCGCCGTCCAGCAGCGTGCGCTTGCTCGCCACGCGCAGCCCAAACGCGGCCAGCACGAGCAGCCGCCGCGCGACGATGATGCCGCGCCGTTTGAGCAGCAGCGTCAGCCCCAGCGCCGCGCCCACCAGCGTCAGCGTCGCCACGCCCGCCATGTTCGCCCCGAACAGCACGGTGCCGAGTTGCTGCCCGAGCACCGCGCCGCCCGCGCAGCCGAAAAACGTGCGCCACGACAGGCCCCACCAGGCGCGGATCGAGCCGCGGTCGAGGAACTGTTCCAGCTCGACATAACTCATGACGTTATTGTCCGATCGCGGCGACAAAGGCCGGGATCAGGCCGATGACCAGCAGGCCGAAGATGACCGGCGCGGCCAGTTGCTTGTTCTCCATCGCCCACTCGCGGGCGGCGGGGCTGCACATCAGGGCGATGGCGATGATGGTCAGCGACAGGGCGGCGACGAAGGGCGCCAGCCCGGCCAGCCCGGCGGTAAAGGCGGTGATGCGGTCTCCCAAGCGCTCCAGCGAAGTCCATGATGGTGTCCTTTCCAGGCGTGAGGACGTGGGCGCTCCCGACGCGAGCGAGCGCCCGGCAGCGCGACGCAGCGGACGTCGGACGCCGCGGCGGCGTCGTGCGGCGAGCGTGGCGGCGTCCGACGGTGGCGAGGATCAGTGGCCGGCGGCACCTCCTTCCCCGGCGGTGGCGGCCGGGTCAGCCCGCGCGGCGTCGATCGGATCGGCCAGCGTGGCGTCGAGCACGTGGCGGTCGTTGCCGTCGGCACCGCACGCGATCAGCGTCAGGGCGGTGCGGCGTTGGTCGAGCACCTCGCGCTGCTGGCGCCCGACGACCCGGGGAGCCTGCGCCACATACTGGCGCGTCTCGCCGTTGGCGATGCGCAGCGTGAGCGTGTCGCCCGCCGTGGCAGCGGTGATGAGGGCATGGTCGGCGGGAGAAAGACACAGCACGAGGTTGACGATCGGAGCCCTCCAGCCAGGCGGCGCGGCCGGGCTGCAAGGGCGGCGTCCAGGCGGCACCCAGGGCGCCCGGCACGGTATCAATCGGCAGCACAAAGGTCTCGTCGCGCACGAGCTCCAGACTGGTCGGGCGCAGCGCGTCCAGCGGCTCGTCCCACACCGCGCCCAGCGGCGTCGGCGTCGCCGCGGCCGCGGCGGCACCGCCGACGGCAGCTGGCTGCGGGCTGCGCTCGGCGGCTGCCACCGTCGGCCGCGGTGGCGGTATAGCCGCGCAGCAGCAGGCCACTGTAGAGCAGGCCCGCTGCGAGCACGCCGCCCGCCAGCGCGACCGTGCGCCACGGCGGGCGGCGGCGCCGGGCGGCGGTCGCGGTCAGGCGCGGATCGCTCGTCGGCAGCGGGTTGACATCGTAGGAGCGCCCGTTGGCTTCGGGCACAAAGCCCCAGCCGTTGCTGGTGGGGGCGGTGCCCTCGGCCTCGGCGATCAGCTGCGCGAGCGTGTCGGCCTCGACCTGATCGGGGTCGGCCTGCGGATCCAGCGGCCGCCTGGGCCTCGGCCAGTGCCCGCGCGACATGCTGCTCGAACACGGCGCGGTCGTCGAGCGGCACGTCATGGAGCAGCACCACGCTGCGCGGCGTGGCCGCGGGCGGTGCGGTCGGTCCCCCGCTCTGCTGGCGCTCGGCGAGCTGGGCCAGCTTGGCTTCCAAGAAGTGATGCCGGTAGCGCCACCAATGCACGGCCACTTCGTGGCTGCTTTTCTGGATGGTGGTGGCGCGCACCAGTTGCGGTGGCGGGCGGCGCGAACGGAAACGGGTCATAGGGATGGCTCCTCAGGGCAGCCAGGCCGGGATCGGCGCCAGCGTGGTAATCAGGATGGGCTCGACGGTGGGCTGCGGTGGGCTGCACGGTGCGGACTTCTTGAAAATACGGCACGGTCAGCGTGAGCTCGGCGCGGGCGTCGTCGGCCGCCGTCTGCCACACGAGGCGGGCGAGGCCGGTCGTATCGGTGGTCGCAGCGACCAGAATCTGCCCGGTCGCGGCGTCCGTGCCATACACCCAGAACGCCGGCGATGCCTTCGTCCACGTCACAGGTATCGTTGGCATGCAGGTCGTAGCACACGCGCAGCGCGATGGGCACCGCGATCGTGGCGGCCGCCGTCGGGTCCTCCGTGGGCACTGGCGTCGCGTGCCGGCTGGCGGGCTCGCCGCGGCGGCTGGGTCTGGGCGTCGCAGCCACGACGGGCGGCGCGGTGGCGGTGAGCTGCGCGAGCTGCTCGGGGGCGAGATACACAATGGTCGAGTGCATCCAGCCGTCGAGGGGCTCGGCGCTCGGCGGGAAACGCCCGCACCTGATACCAGTAGCCGCCCAGCGCGCGTGCCCTCGTCGGCGACCACGCCCGACACCTCGACCTCGGTGCCCGCCGCGATCACGGCGCGGTCGGTGCCCGGCGCGCGCTGCGGCTCGGTGCGCAGAAAGGCGGTGTACGACGTGCGGGCACGCACGCGGGCAGCTGTGGCGGCCGTGGTCGGCGTAACGGGCGGGTCGGTCTGCGCCAGGCTGGGCGTGATCGTCACGAGCAGCAGGCCCAGCGCGGCCGCAGCCAGCAGCGCGCGGCGCAGCATGGCGGTGCGTCATGGCGTGGTTCCTCCCGATGATGGCGACCACCCGACGAACCGCCGGCTGGTGGCGGCGTCTGTCGCGGCTGGTTCAGCCGGTGCGCCGCCCGCCGGCGTTGGGCAATCGCGCGCATGCCGTCGGCATGGACGATGCGTTGGGCGTGCGGATTGAGCAGGTCGCCCGCGCCGTGCGTGTAGCGGTGGCCGGTATACAGGCCGTCCAGTGAACTCGTGCGAGGTCTTGCCCATCGCCGCGGCCAGCGTGCCCAGCTGCGCCAGCGGGCGATACTGCGAGATGGCATAGCCCAGCGCGTAGTCGGACGTGTTGCCCGCGCCGGTCGCCATGCGGTAGCCGATGCGCGCGTCGGCCAGGTTCGCCATGCCCTCGCGGACGGTGGGCCGGTCCCGGAGGTCGCGGCCAAAGCGCCGCAGCAGCCGGCCACTCGCCAGCGTGCCGCCGATCATGGTGCCGGCGGCAAAGGCGCCGCTGCCGCTGGCGGCCTCGCCGCCGCCGGCGGTCATGGCATCCCAGGCCGCGCTAAATGCGCCGAACACCGTCTTGCCCGCGATCCACAAGAACACGAGCGACAGCGCCAGCACGCCCAGGCCCGCGCCAAACACCAGCGGCGCGTACATGCCTTCGGCGATCTTGAACAGCGCCGCCATGACCAGGCCGAAGATCGCCGACATGATCCAGCTGGTGGTGAACACCTGCAGGATGCGGTAGCACAGCACGGTGGTCAGGTGCTCGTAGGGGCGGAACCACGAGAAGAGCAGCACGAAGAGCAGGCTCACGAAACAGCGTGCCCAGCCCCAGCGTCCAGAGCACATTGGTCAGACTGCTCGGTCAGCGCCAGCAGCACCAGGAAATGCCCGTAGGCCATGCGTCCAACTCCGGCGGCCGATTTGGCGAGCTGCTCTTCCCGCTGCGCTGGCATCGGCGTCGCTGAATGCCGCGGTGTCAAGGGCAAAGAACTTGCGTCGCAAACTCATCCGGCAAATCGCTGGGTGGCGTGACGTCGGGGTCCATGACGTCTTCGTAGTCGGCGCACAGATAGGCGGCGGTGATCGCATCCGCATGGAGCGCCGTCGAGACCGCCGGATTGAACGGTTGCGACGGCACACATGCTGAGCGTGTTGCCCGGTCGCGGTCGGCGGTGCGGCCGAGGTCGCTAAAGTGCTCGTCACCGGAGGCAAACACGCCGGTGTAGATGATGGTGCCGATGTCGAGGCGCAGCTGCTCCAGTCTGCTGAAACAGGCTGCCGGCCACGCCGCACCAACAGCAGCGGCACGATCAGCAGCAGCGCGATCACCTTGCGGCCGTTGACCCAGTGCGTCAGCCGCATGGCGGGCAGGAGCATCAGGAGCAGGCAGAACAGCGTCAGGCCGAGCGTGAAGACCGGCACGCTGATGCCCAGCATGCCCTTCGGCGACCAGCTCGATGGCGGGCACAAAGCCCTCGGTCACCAGCACCTTCTGGAAGCGGGCCAGCAGGTCCGTCAGGCCCAGCGCCGCCTGGTTGTCGCCCCACAGCAGCCTGGCCAGCCCCCGCCAGAACCAGTATTTCAACTCGTCAAGCGGCCGTTGTATCCAATCATCCATAATCGGCTCCAGAATGGTCAGCCCGCCACCGCCCGGCGGTGCGGTGCCAACCGTGCCGCTGCCCCAGTCGCGCATCCAGCCCGTCACCTGGTCGATGTACAGCGCCGTGTCGTTTTCAACCGGCGGCGCGTAGACCGGCAGATGCGCTTCGACGGTCGTCAAGCCCTGCGCCACATAGCGGCGGTTGATGTAGGCAAACCAGTCGCCGATCGCATCGGGCCAGCTGGCATACGTCGCCCAGCGCCCGTTACAGCCGCTCCGCACGAACGGATCGGCGGCCTCGCAGATCAGGTTGCCCGTGTTGCGCGTCGTCGTGGACGCGCCCGTGGTGCCGAACTCGACTTTCCTTGAGCCAGATCGCCAGGGCAAAGGCGACGTCGATGTTGGCGGCCTGGCTCTGGCTCCAGATGTCTTGCGCGTACGGAATGAGCGGTGAGGCGGGGCGGAGCTGCAGCACGCGCAGCGACCGTCTCGTAGCTGATGCTCGGCGGCCCGACGATGGGCGTGTCGCCGCCTTGCAGCAGCGGGACGGCGAGCGTCATGAGTAGCAGCACCAGCCATTTCATCCAGCCTTCCCTCGCTGCCGCAGCAGCAGGACACCGATCACCGCCGCCAGGAGCACGGTCACCCCGACGAGCAGCAGCGTGATGGAGCTCCACCCGCCGGCGGCCCAGGCTCCGGAGCCGCCGCACCGGCAGGCGTGCTCGCGAGCGGCACGGCTTCCATACTCGCCAAGGCGTCTGGCGCTGCCGCGCTGGGCAGTGATGCAGCGGACGCTTCACCACCACGCGCGACGCCCCAGGGCGCGCCGATGATTGCGTGAAAGGTGCGCGCCTGCTCGGGCGTCAACTCATCGCCGGTGAGCGGGTTGACCGCCCGCACGGGTGCGTCATCCATTTCCGCCAGGTCGAACATCGGCACCGCGGCGATCAACTCGCCCTCGGAGAAGGTGCCGCCGATCACAAAGCGAATCAGCGCCGTCGTCTGGCCGCCGAACTGGATCGGAAAGCCGGGCGGTAGCCCGGGCGGGTTCACTTCGCGCCCGGCATTCTGATCATCGGTAAACTAAATCGGCTTCGAGCCAACATTCTTGCCGTCCAGAATGATTGGAACGCCGCTCTGAAACTGGAGCACATAGGTTTGGACTCGAGTCGAGGCGTTCGATGGTGAGATGTCCATCATCCCCGGTTCGCGTCTCGGCCACCTTACGCGGCTGGGCCGGCGACTGCGGCAGATACAGGTACACGACGACCCCGGGAAGCGGATTTGCTGCGGCATCCCGCACCAGGATCGCCAATTGCGCGTCAGTGGACGCCGACTGGCCCGTACCCACTTCCTAGCCCAGAGCTTACCGTCACAAGTCCCAGTACCACGATCAGCCCCTTGCATACGATCCGGTTCCACGTCATGTGCGT
>CAWHBS010000002.1:0-328758 GCA_963827625.1 uncultured bacterium
GTTCTGCCCTCCTTCCCTTTGGTTCAGTTGGCCTTACTAGCTGGAACGGACCTACGGCGTGTGTCCCCAGTGTGGCACCGCTTTTCCCCCCTGGATCAGCAACTCGCGGCTGCCCGGCAAGCTCACGCCCCAGGTGCAGGGCTGGTTGGTGCGCCTGGGTGCCTGGCTGCCCTTTGCGCGCGCGGCCGACCTGTTGGCCGACCTGACCCAGGTGCCTATGAGTGAAGCAACGGCGCGGCGCGCGACGCTGGCTGCTGGCGCTGGCTATGTCGTCCACCAAACCCACGAGGCTGCGCAAATCCTCCACGCTGATCCCAACCCCCGGAGGCGCCCGACCGCGTGGTCGTGAGCGTCGACGGCGCCATGGTCCCGCTGATCGGCGGGGAGTGGACCGAAGTCAAAACTCTGGCCATTGGCGAGCCCACGCCCGCGGACGACGCGGATGTCCATGTCGGCGCGCTGTCGTACTTCTCGCGCGTGGCCAATGCCGACACCTTTGGCCACCTCGCGCTCAGTGAATCATCGGCGCGGCGTGCTCGCGGCCGACGCGGTGGCCGCCGTGACCGACGGGGCGGAATGGATCCAGGGCTTTGTGGACCTGCATTGTCCGGATGCGCTGCGGATTTTGGACTTTGCGCATGCGGCCCAGCGCCTGGCGCAGATTGGCCACGCGGTGTGGGGCGAGGGGAGTGCGCAGGCCCAGCACTGGACGCAGCAGCAGTGTCACGCCCTCAAACACGCGGGACCACGTCCGGTGCTGGCCGAGGTGTTGCGCCAGCAGCTTGCGGCCCCGATCGACGATGTGGTGACAGCGAACCTGGCGTATCTAACCAAGCGGATCGGGCAGGTGCAATATCCGCAGTATGCGGCTGCGGCTGGCCGATGGGCAGTGGGATGGTGGAAAGTGCTAACAAGCTGGTGGTCGAGGCGCAACTCAAAGGCAGCGGGATGCATTGGGCGCGCGACAACGTCAACGCGATGCTGGCAGTGCGCAACGTAGTGTGTAATGATCGCTGGGCCGAAGGCTGGGCGCAGATGCAGGCGCGGCGGCGTGGCCGGGTAGGCGCCCGGCGGCAGGCCCGCCAGCAGCGGGCACAGGCGGCCGCCGCCGCAGCCCACCACGCGCGGCTGCGCAGCGCTATGGTCGCGCGGGTCGGCACGCTGGCACCGGAGGTGGAAGGTGGACCGGTCCGTCCAGGAGCCGCCCATCCCTGGCGTCGTGCCTTCCAGCCACACCTCCGCGATCACCGGCCGCCCAATCGCGCCCTACAAAACTTTGAACCACACCGATTCTGCGGTACGATTGATCTGAGCCGCGTAACAAAAGGCGCGGCTTTGCGTTGGTTCTATTCACAGGCATTATGATCTGGACCAACTACACATCCGGACGAGAATACCATACCGTCGAAGGCACGCTGCTCGTGCGCGAGCGCGTATGGAGCCCGCAGCTGCGTAACGAGCGCGACGTGTATGTCTGGCTGCCGCCCGGTTATGAGCATGGCGCGCGGCGCTATCCCGTCGTGTATATGCACGACGGCCAGAATCTGTTCGACGAGCCGAGCAGCTACGCCGGGGAGTGGCGCGTGGACGAAACCATGCAGCAGCTTTCGGCGGCCGGTTTGCCGGCAATCATCGTCGGCGTCCAGAACAAGGGCGTGGACCGCTTTCGTGAGTACACCCCGTTTCGTGGCGGGCGCTTCGGCCATGGTCGAGGCGACAACTATGTCCTGTTTCTCGCCAGGACACTCAAACCGCTGATCGACATCGAGTTTCGGACCATGCAGCGTCGCGAGCACACCGGCATCATCGGCTCGTCAATGGGCGGGCTGATCAGTCTGTACGGTTTCGCACGCTATTCCAACATCTTCGGCTTCGCCGGCATCATGAGCCCGTCGCTGTGGGTCGGACACGGCGCGATCTTCGATACCATCAACGACACGACCTTTTCAGGCGGCCGCGTCTACCTCGACGCCGGCGGCCGTGAAACCCCTTCCGGCGTACGCGGCGTCAACATGATGCTTGACGATACGCGGCGGCTCAACATTCTGCTGCAACAAAAAGGCTTTGTTGCGGGTCGCACTCTGCTGTACCGCGAAGCGGCCGAAGCGACACACAGCGAAGCCGCCTGGGCTGAGCGCCTGCCCGGTGCGCTGCGCTTTTTGCTGGGTGGGTGAGGGCCCTAGAACCACGGGCCGGACAAACGCACGACACACAGCTCACCGGGCAGCAGCGGGTCGTCGCTGTCGACCACCACGTACAACTTACGCGGGTCATCGCCGTCCAGCGTCGCGCCCTCAACCTTGCCGCCGAACAGATTGCCTTCGACGTCACGCAGCAGTGTCCAGCGCGGGGGAGCATGCTCGGTGAGCATGCCCAGCGCCGAGCCGGCAACCGGACCGTCGCTGACTGCATCCGGCGAGGCTTCCGCCGACGCCGCGTATAACAGCCCGCCCGGCGCGCGCGTAGCATCGGTGAAGGTGAGCCGGCAACCGCCGACCGATCCCAGCTCGTATTGTATGATCCCGGTCGGCGCCGGCGGCTCCCGATCGGGATCGGCCAGATACGCGATCAGCTCGGCCAGCGACAGATCACACGTCGCATCGACGGGCTGTAGCAGGCCGCGCGGCGCGCCGTTGCCGCGCTGGAACAGGCGGAGCGCATCGCCCACGATCGTCGCACCTTCGATGTTGAGCTCGCTGCCGGCGAAGTCCGTCGCAGCGCGCAGGCCGTCGTACAGGCTCGACGCGTCGATCAGTCGTATCAAGGGCGCATCGCCCATTGCGTCGTCGACGGTGACGATGTGTTCGCGCGCCCCGGTCGAGCCCGAGCCGAATGCAAGCAGGCGCGGTCCGGCCCGGCCGTCGATCACGGTGCACGCTTCAAGGTCGAGCTTGTAGCGCTTGGTGCCGCGCAGGTCGTCGAATTGGCGCCGCCCTTCGTGACCGGCCGGCAATACCACGGCAAGCACCTGGCGCGCATCGGGATCCAGCAGCGCGATGAAGTTCGCGTCGTCCTGAACGATGGCCAGCATCGTGCCGATGCGCACGATGCTCGAAGCAGCGCGCACATACGCCGGCATGTCCAGCGCCTCGTCCGCGCCCGTGCCGTACAGCAGGGCATGGCGCGCGACAACAGTGGCTTCGAGCCGCGGGTCGTGCCGCGCGATCAGCGGTATTGGCGCGCCTGTCGGTTTCAAGCGTTGCATGTGACTATCATAGCGGTTTGCACAAGCCGGCGTCCACGGTCCCCAGGCTGAAGCCTGGCGCCAGCACGCCGGGCTGAAGCCATGCGCCAACATACAAAGCCTCTACGGAGGCTACCAAATCCAGCCACGAAGTGGCTTCGTGTTTGGGCGCATGGCTTCAGCCCGGCGTCCCGAGAGCCCGGCGTCCCGAGAGCCCGGCGCCAGGCCCGCACCACTCAGCGTTTTCTTAGCTTTCGCTCATCGAGCGTTAAGCTGGAACGCTTATGCTGGCCTCAACGGACACGGACGGACCGGAACTCCCTCCTTCACATGGCGCGGATCGCTCCTTACGGAGCGGTCCGCGTCGCGTTAACGATTGTGCGGTAGCAGCGTCGGGCAACTGCAGGCAGATTGCTCTTGGCCACCGGTTGCCGGATAATGCAGTGCATGCCTGACCGTCGATACGAGCTGCAGCTTGTGCTCGCACCATCCCAACAAGACGACTGGTTCGAGGTACCGTTTGATGTTCCACCCGACACGGAGCTGCTCCAGGTGCGCTGTTTCGTCGACGGCTATACGTTCGCCGGCGAAATTGTAGACCTGGGCATTCGGGACAACGAGCGCGTCCGTGGTTACAGCGGAGGAGCGCGCGATAGCTTCGTGCTCGGCCGCGCTCACGCCACGCCAGGCTACCTGGCAGGCGAGATCCGGCCGGGTTCGTGGGCACTGATCATCGCCTCCAACCGCCTTCCCGAATTGCCGGTCACCGTCCGGCTCGACGTGGAGTGCATAACCGCGGCGCCGCGCTGGCTGGCCGGCGACCTGCATAGCCATACCGTGCATAGCGATGGAGCATTCGAGCTCGCGGAAGCCCTGCGTCTGGCTTGCGATGCCGGGCTCGACTTCCTGGCGCTAACCGACCATAACACAAGCAGCCAGAACCGCGCCGGCGGCTCAAATTCCCGGTTGACGCTGATTCCAGGTCTGGAGCTGACTACCTATCGTGGGCACGCCAATCTGCTTGGCGTTGCCGATCCACTGCCTGATTTTCGCGTACGAGACGAAGCCGAGCTGCGCGCTCGCCTGGCGCAGGCGCGGTCGGCCGGCGCGCGCATAGTTTTGAACCATCCACACGACCCCGGCTGTGGCTGGCAGTATGCATGGGACGTTGCGTACGACTGGGTCGAGGTCTGGAATGGCCCGTGGCGAGCATCGAATCAGCTGGCCCTGGATTGGTGGCAGGCGCGCCTGGCCGAGGGCCGCAGGCTGGTAGCCGTCTGCGGCAGCGATGTCCACCGGCCTCACGACTACATCAAGCACGGCTGGCCGACTGCCTGGGTCTGGAGCGCTTCCAACACCGGTGGGGCGATCCTGGCGGCCATCGATCACGGGCATATCACGATGAGCTATGCGCCGTTCGGTCCCCGCGCTGAGCTTTGCTGCGGCGCGGCCCTGGCCGGCGACGAAGTAGACGTCGTGGACGAGCTGTCGATTGCGGTCGAGCGCGCCGAAGCCGGCGACACGGTGCATGTTGTTACCGAGCACGGCGTCGAGCAGCAATACCGCATTAGAGACAGCACGCAGCGCTGGCTGAACACATGGCGACCACCGGCCCGACGCTTTTATCGCCTCGAGGTATGGCGGCACTTTGCGCAGGTCGATCAAACACTGGTGGCCGCGCTGACTAATCCGCTGTATGTTGCAGGTAGATGAGCGGAACAGGATCGTCGTAGGCTGAAGCCGAGGAGGTTAGGTGCAATGATCGATACCATTCTTGTGCCGCTTGACGGCTCGGAGCTGGCTGAGCGAGCGCTGCAATCAGCTCGAGCTCTGGCGCTGCGCTACGATGCCGGTCTGGTTGTGGCGCATGTGCATGAGCCTGCCGAGCCGATCATATTGGATGATTTGCCTGCCACCGACGATCAGCTCCGCTCGCTGACACGACAGCACGAACAGGCATATCTCGAACGCGTTGCGCTCGAAGCGGCGCCTGACGGCCGTCCGCCGGTCAAGGTCGTCCTGCTGGAAGGTTCGGTCGCGCGGTCGTTGTCGGATTGCGCAGACCGGAACGGCGTCGACCTGATCGTGTTGACAACTCATGGCCGAACCGGCTTCGAGCGCGCCTGGCTGGGCAGCGTCACCGACGCGCTGACTCGCAGCAGCAGCACTCCTCTGCTTGTGCTACGCCCGGACGGCGCGGTTGTCGATGGATTCAGCCGGATCGTGGTTCCGCTGGATGGCTCAGCCGAGGGAGAGCGTGTGTTGCCGATTGCTTGCGAACTGGCCGAAGGCCAGCAGGCCGCCGTCTTGCTGCTGCGCGTTGTCTCGCCCCACGCTGAAGTCTCCGAACGCGAGCGCGCGGCGGCATATCTTGAAAATGTGGCCGGCCGGATGGCCGGCGGCGCGTTCGAAGTGACAACCGACGTCCGCCACGGCGCCGCGGCTTCAGCTATACTCGATACGGCGCGCCAACAGGGTGCTGACCTGATTGCGCTTACGGCCCACGGCCATGGCGGCTTTATGGAGCTGCTGCTCGGCAGCACAGCCGACAAGATCGTTCGTGGCGCCGGCACGCCCGTGCTGCTGATGCGGGGAGGCTCGTAGGGAGCGGTGCATCTTTTCCGTCCTATGCTCTATGCACCCGGCTCCTTATCGCTTACGCCGAGGTGTTCGAGAAACCAATCGCGGGCCAGTTGCGAAACGAGCTCGAGCTTGCCGGGCTCTTCGAACAGGTGCGAAGCTCCCGGAATCACTTCGAGACGACGCCGGCAGCTCAGCGCTTCGTACGCCTGGCGATTGAGCGATAGCACCACCTCGTCATTGGCGCCGACGATCAGCAGGCTCGGCGCGCGAACCTGAGCCAGCACTGCACCAGCCAGATCGGGCCGCCCACCACGGGAAACGACCGCCGCGGCCAGGTCGGGCGCCGAAGCAGCCGCTACCAGTGCCGCGGCTCCGCCGGTACTGGATCCATAGTATCCGGCGCGCAGCCCCGCGGTGTCCTGATCGTTGGCAAGCCACAGCGCCGCGCCAAGCAGCCGCTCCGCCAGCAACCCGATGTTGAACCGGAGCTCAGCAGTTCGGGAATCCAGGGCCGCTTCATCCGGCGTCAGCAGATCGAGCAGCAGCGTAGCCAGTCCGGCGTCGTGGAGCACCTGCGCAACAGTGCGATTGCGCGGGCTGTTGCGGCCGCTGCCGCTGCCATGGGCGAACAGCACAATTCCGCCGGCACCGCTGGGGATCGTCAGCACACCGTCCAACCGAGCGCGGCCGGCCACAACACGGACGGGCTGCTCGTGGATGGATTGTTGTTGCACTCGACTTTCCTCCACATCAGGCACGAGGCGATAGGCTTTAGGTAACAGGCACGAGGCAAGCGGCGAGAGGCTTTAGCTACCACCCAGTTATTGCTCTCGCCCCTCGCCCCTCGCCCCTCGCCCCTCGCCTCGTGCCTCGGCAAGCAATTCGTGTACTTCAGCATCCTTGGTCTGGCGGAAATCCGCGTACCACAGGCCGACAGCGTGAAACGGATCAGGTTGCGACAGGCAGACTACCCGATCAGCTTCGGTTTTCAGCATACTACAGGCCTCGGCCGATCCGGTCGGCACCGCGACGACGACACGCGCCGGCTGCAACGCCCGTACTGCCGCAACCGCCGCGCGCATCGTCGACCCTGTTGCCAGGCCGTCGTCAACCAGTATCACAACACGACCTGCAATCTGTAACGGCTCGCGATCGCCACGGTACAGTTGCTCGCGGCGCTGCAGCTCGATCTTCTCGCGCGCGATGGTGCGCTCCAGCGTGTCGCGATCGACCTGCAGGACGTCGATCACGTCACGATTGAGCACCCGCACGCCGCCTGTTGCGATCGCGCCCATCGCCAGCTCTTCGCGGCCGGGGGCGCCGAGCTTGCGCACCACGAATACGTCGAGGGCTGCTCCAAGCGTGCGTGCAACTTCGAAGCCGACCGGCACACCGCCGCGCGGCAGTGCCAGCACCACGACGTCGTCGCGCTGCGCATACGCGCGCAGTGCCTCCGCGAGTCGTGCTCCTGCCTCCCTGCGGTCTTGAAACTGCATGCTGCGGCTCCAATCGGTCTGAACCGCTGGCCGTGCTCTCAGCGCCGGTCCCGGATCGCTTTCACCAGCTCCGCCTTGCGCATACGGGTACGACCGCGGATACCAAGCTCTCTGGCCTGGTTGCGCAGCTCGTCGACGCTACGCTCTTCGAGCGACCGGTTCGGATTGCCGGTGCCCTGGGTTCGGCGATTGGGGGTTCGTCCTTCGGTGCGCCGGCGCTTGTTAACCGTGCGAGCCGCGATCTCTTCGGCTCGGTCCTCGCTCGTGCCGCGATCCTCCGCGCTGTCTTTGATATGCTCGAATTGGCGCTCATCTTTGGCCGTCCAGCCGTGCATAGTGCTGCTCCTGGCTATGCTCGCGGCGGACACCCCCATAAACGCTCCGCCGCGAGGTCGCGTATTCGGCATTCGCGGCGGAGCATACTTCGTGCCAGTGGCTATTTCATGTCGGAAGGCTCTTCCAGCACGAACGTGATCAGGAGATTCACCTGGTACTCGACGATTGCGTCGTTCTCGATGCGGACGCGCTGCTCCTTGATCCACGCGGCCTTGACGTGGCGCAGCGTCTGCGTGGCGCGGGTGATCCCCTGGTTGATCGCATCCTCGAAGCTTTTTTGGGACGTGCAGCTCAGTTCCGTGACACGTGCGACGGCCATAGCGTTGCCTCCTTGCGTAACCAACGTGGTTAGCGGTTGGCAGCTGCCGCAGGAAGATCCGTGCCAGTGATACACTCGTCAGCGGCGGCCGAAGCGAACGGCTCTACCACACCGCGGCGCGTCACAACGTAACATGGCGTCGCCTGGCCGGGGCAGGCAGGATGCGTGGCCGTTCGATCAGCTCGCGTACAGTCAACATGCGAAACCCGTCGGATCGAAATCGATCAAGCACATCCGGCAAAGCGGCGGTGGTGCCGGGCTTGCCCAGATGCAGCAACACGATCGCGCCGGCCCGGCTGCTGGGGGGTAGCTTTTCCAGCAACCGCGACTCGACATACGCTGCGCTCTTTGGCTCGCCCACCGCGTCACGAACGTCGAGCACCCACGAGATATACACATAGCCCTCGGCACACAGCACCTCGAGCACCCGGCGATCGTAGGCATCGTATGGCAGGCGAATATAGGGCCGGCCCTGCAAACCAATGCGCGCCAGCTCGTCCTCGGCCGCGGCGAGCTGTGCGCGGATCTCGGCGTCGCTGAGATCACGGAAATCGGCGTGTGTATCGCCGTGCTGTGCGACCTGGTGCCCGTCGGCGTGCATTCGCGCGACGAGATCAGGGTTGTTGCGGATCCAGGTGCCGGTCAGGAAAAACGTCGCGCGTGCCGAGCGCTCGCGAAGAGCGTCGAGGATCTCGGATGTGCCTTCGTTGAACGCATCGGCGTCGAACGAGAGCGCGATACCGGGGCCGGCTCTGGTGCCCGCGGTGACCACCGGCGCGACACCGGCAGCCGGGCAGGCCGTGAGCACCTCCGGGCCGGCGCGTGAAGCCCGCGCGGGCGCCGCGTCCACGCGCAGCGGCGCTGCCATCAAGCCCGCCAGGCACAGAGCTGCTAGGCGATGTGGGCATGCAATCCGAATCATCGGCCCGTCAATTGAAAGCCGGCGAAAAGCTCCCACAGCCGTTCGAACTCGCCGCCAAAGGCTTGCAGCAGGCGCCGGTCGTTGGAAATCACCAGATTTTCTTCGTTGTTATTGGCGGCGCCGCGGGTCCAATTATAGCTGCCGGTGAGCAAGATCGCGCCGTCGAAGACGGCAAATTTATGATGCATATGGTACGGCGAATTGTCGACGCGCACCGGGATGCCTAGCTGTGCCAGTCGCTGCACGTCCGAGCCCTGGTCATACGCTTTGTCGTTGTCGGTGATAATCCTCACGGCCACACCATGCCGGCGGGCATCATCGATCGCCGAGGCGATCCGGTCGTCTGTGATCGTGAACACGCATAGATCTGCGCTGATGTGACATGCTTGAAGCAACATGACGATGCGGTGCACGCATTCTACGCCGGGGCTGAAATGTGCCTCCACAAACGGCTCTTTGCCGTCGCCGGTCGGCGGCAGCAACAGCTTGTTGACGTCTTCGAGCCAGTCGAGCGTGGCACCGACATCGCCGCCGCGAGCAAGCTCGCGCGCCAGGTCGAACGCCTGCGCGCGCAGCACACCGCGCGTATGCTCGTTCAGCGCAGCCGCTTGAATCGTCTCGCGCAGCGCCTGCCGCTCACCGCTGCTCAGGTGCCGGTCAGCGGCAGTTTGCCGCAATGCCCGGTTTAGCTCGTCCATTTTCACCACCTGCTGTTGAGGGCGTGTTTGTACCATAGCATGAACCTACAAACGATCCTTCTGCACGTGGCGCGCGTAGTGCTGAAGGTAGAATGATGGATGCGTCAGTGGGGGTTTGACCATGACAAGCACAGAATTGAAGTCGGAAGCCGCGAGCGGCAAGGTCCGCGCGGGCGACATCGCGCCCGACTGGACCTTGCCCGATAAGGACGGGCATGCCGTACGGCTGGCCGATTTGCTCGGCTCACAGGCAGTAGTACTGTTTTTCTATCCCAAGGCCAATACCGGCGGCTGCACCGCCGAGGCGTGTGCCTTTCGCGACAGCTACGAAGTCTTCAGATCCGCGGGCGCCGAGGTTGTCGGAATCTCGGACGATGACCCGGCAACGCTAACTGATTTCGCGGCGCGCAACAATCTGCAGTTTGTCCTGGTGAGCGACAGCGATAACGCCGTGCGTAAGCGCTACGGCGCCACAGCTATGCTCGGCCTGATGCCGGGCCGAGTTACCTATATCCTGGACAAGCACGGCGTGGTGCGGCACGTGTTTGCCTCACAATTGCAGTTCGAGAAGCACGTCTCCGAGTCGTTGCGCATACTCGACGAAATACGCGCGGAGTAGACGATCCGAGCCACGGCCACGAATATTCGTGACTCCATTCGTTTATTCGTGGCCGTGGCCCGATTTTTACTCCGGGAAGGCCAGCGTCAGGCTTACGGGAGCATGGTCCGAGCCGAGCACCTCGGAATGGACCTCCGCGGCGACTACGTGCGGCAGCAGATCGGGCGACACAAAGATATAGTCCAGTCGCCAGCCGATGTTGCGCGCACGAGCGCCGGTGCGCTGGTCCCACCAGCTATATTTGACCTCGTCGGGTTTGAGGTGGCGAAACGAATTGACCAATCCGGCCTGGAAAAACAGACCCATTGCTTCACGCTCTTCCGGCATAAAGCCCGAGGTCCGCACGTTTTCTCGCGGCCGGGCCAGGTCGATCTCGGCATACGCGGTGTTGACGTCGCCGGCGACTATCACGGGCATGCCGGCTCTGATCTGCTCGCCGACCAGCTCGACGAAACGCCGGTAGAACTCGATTTTGTGCGTCACCCATGTGGGGCCGCGTCCGCCGTTAGGAAAATAAATGTTGTAGAACGTGAAGTCGGGAAACGTCGTGATCAGCACCCGGCCGTCGGCGTCGAAGCGCGCGTCGGACAGCCCGCTGCTTACCGCAAGTGGAACCTGGCGCGAGTAGGTGCAGACGCCGCTGTAGCCCTTCTTTTCGGCCGAGCACCATTCGGCGTGATAGCCGCTCGGCTCGCGCAGCGCGATCGATAGTTGATCGGCGCTGGCTTTGGTCTCCTGCAGGCCGACGACGTCCGCGCCGCACGCCAGCAGCCAGTCGACAAAGCCCTTCTTTTCGGCTGCACGGATACCGTTGACGTTCCAAGAGACGATCTGTACTTGTCGCTGGCTCAAGCTGTTCCTCCCGGTTAGCGACGTTGATGTTACGGCGGCACGATCAGGTTTTCGCCAAGCTTACCCCGAACGGGCGTTCGACACAACCTGGATTTTCTCAGCGAGTGCTCATCGTAGGCTGGTTTACACGCGGTACGATATGAACTCAGTGAACTATGAACAATGAACACTTGCTATTCATGACGGCACCCGATCGCGCCGGCAGAACATGGCGGCGGCTTGGCCTCGCGACGCTGGCGCTGTTGCTGCTTGGCGGTTGTGGAGCGCCGGTTCTGGAAAGCACGGCCCCGGCGGCGCAGGTCGCTTCCCCGGCGGCCGCGTCAGTCACTCAGCCCGGCGCCACGCCGGGTGGCTTACCGAGCCTGGCGGCTTCGGCCTCGCCGGAAGCTTTCCCGAGCGCGGCAGCTTCGGCCTCGCCAGACGCTTTATCGAGCCCGGCAACCCCACCTTCACCGGACGCTCAGCCATCGAGCAGCGGCGGAGCGGCGCCGCAGGCGAGCCCATCCGGTGAGGCGTCACCCGCCGGAAGTGTCGCGTCGGATACGACATTTTCCGGCCGGCGCGCGCTGGAAACCGTCACGCTACTCGCGGATACGATCGGCAGCCGGCCGGCGGGCTCGGACGCCGAGCGCCGCGCCGCGGATACGCTGGCCGAGCAGCTGCGCGCCTTGGGCTGGTCGGCGGAAATCCAATCCTTTCCGATTTGTAGCTTCGAAGATCGCGGCTCCACGCTGCGCCTCGACGACAGTTCCCAGAATCCTTCGAGGTGCTGGCGCTGCAAAACTCGGCCCCCGGCAGCGTAACCGGCCGTCTCGTGCCGGCAGGGTTGGGCCGCAGTGAAGATCTGGCCGGTCTGGACCTCGGCGGCGCGATCGCGCTGCTCGAGCGCGGCGAGATCACCTTCGGCGACAAAGTACGCAACGTCGCAGAGGCAGGCGCGGTAGGCGCGGTGATCTACAACCAGGCCGGCGGAAGCTTTCGCGGCCTGCTGCAAGATCCGTCGACGATCCCGGCTGCCGGGCTGGACGGCCCGACCGGCCGTCGTCTGGCCGAGCGTGCGAGTCAGAGCCGGCTACAGGCCGAGTTGGTCGTGGATGCTTCGATCGTCGAAACTACTTCGGGCAACGTCGTGGCCACGCTGGCAGGCTCGAGCGACGAGATGGTTGTACTCGGCGCACACTACGATTCGGTAGCCGATGGACCGGGCGCCAACGACAACGCCAGCGGCACGGCCACGGTGCTCGAGCTGGCGCGCACGCTGCCCGCCGCCGAGCTACCCGCGACGATCCGGATCGTGCTGTTCGGCGCCGAAGAGATCGGGCTGGTCGGAAGCCGTTATTATGTCGATTCGCTGAGCATGCAGGAGCGCGAGCGCATCGTGAGCATGCTCAACTTTGACATGGTCGGCGTTGGCGAGCAGCCGATGGTCGGCGGTACTGACGATCTGGTACAGCTCGCGCAGGAGATAGCCGGCGAGCAGGGCGTGCAGGTCGGCGAGCTGGGCAGCGACCTGGACGGCCGCAGCGACCACGCGCCGTTTCTGGAAGCCGGCGTGCCGACCCTGTTTTTCCACCGCCTGGACGACCCGCGCTACCACACCGCCGGCGACCGTTCCGAATACGTCGAAGCCGAAGGTATCGACGTCGCGGGACGCCTGGCGCTGGCGCTGCTCGAGGCAGTAGTGGCGGCTCCGTGACTCGGACGAAATTCAACGATTCTGTCCGGATTTTGGCTCAAGGCGCCGCGACCAGCCAGACGAAGCCGTACGGCTCGAACAGCAGCGGCACGTTATCGTCGAACTCGTCCTTGGCCAGCAGATCACGAAATCGCGTTCCCGGGACGTACATGCGCAGCGTGTTGGCGTCGACAACCTGGGGAAGCTCGGAGAAATTCGCGGCGACCAGCAGGCGACGTGCGCCGGAGTGGCGCACAAAACACAACACGTGCGGATTACCGCTGTCGACAATCTCGAGCTGATTGCCGTCAAGCGCGGGCTGCCGCTTACGCAGCTTGATCAGCCGCACAAGGCCGTTGAAGATTAGGCCGGTAACCTTCGGGGGCAAGCGTTGGTGATCAAAACGCGGGCGATGCACCCAGCGGCTGTCGTCAGCTTTGGCCGGCTCGGCGGCGTAGCTGTAATCGTTAAGCGTGCCGAATTCGTCGCCCAGATAGATCAGCGGCACGCCGCCGGCTGTCAGAACGACGCCGTACAGCAACAAAATGCGCCGCACGGCGAGGTCGATCGCGCCGGCGTCGCCCTGCTCGAGTGCCAGCTCGAGACCGGCCAGCGAAGCCAGCGTGCCTGAGACACGCGCATCACCGGTCTCCGGGTTTTCCTGAAACGGCACGCCGCGCGCAAATGAGCCGGGAAAACGGCCGGTATAGAAGGCGTTCAAGAACCGCCGGTGGCCATGCGGATCGATCCAGACCCAGCGCGCGTCGGCGTCGTCGAAGGTCCAGCCGATGTCGTCGTGCGAGCGCAGATAGTTGACCCACGCCGTGCCGGCGGGTAAGTGATGGCGTTTCGCCAACGAATAGGAAAGCAGCTTGACGTCGCGCGTCGCCAGTGCTTCCCATAGCAGCGCCATCAGCAGGGGGTTGTAGGAAACCTGGCACTCGCCGGGGCTCACGTAGGAAATGACGTCGTCGGGATGGACGATCGCCTCCGACTTAAACAACAGCGCGGGCGCGGCGATGCGCGCGATGGCATTAAATGCCTGGATGATCAGATGCGCTTCGGGCAGATTTTCACAGCTCGTGCCCAGCTGCTTCCAGATGAACGCCACGGCGTCGAGCCGCAGAAACTCGACGCCGGCGTTGGCCAGAAACAGCATCTCCTCGGCCATTGCCACCAACACGGCCGGATTGGCATAGCGCAGGTCCCATTGGAAACTGTTGAACGTGGTCCACACCCAGCGCTGCAGTTCGGGACGCCAGGTGAACGAGCCCCGCCGCACGGTAGGAAAGATCTCGCGCAGCGTGCGCTCGTACGCATCCGGCATCGTCCGGTCGGGGAACAAATAGTAAAACTCGCGGTACTCGGGGTCGCCAGCCCGGGCGCGCCGGGCCCATGTGTGCTCGTCGGAGGTGTGGTTGAAGACGAAGTCCAGCACCAGGCTGATACCGGCCGAACGAAGCTCCTCGGCCAGTGTGCGCAGGCCGTCGATCGTGCCCAGTCGCGAATCGACTTCGCGGTAGCTGCTGACGGCATAGCCGCCGTCGCTATTGCCTTCGGGCGCGGCAAACAGCGGCATTAAGTGCAAATAGGTTAAGCCAAGCTCACGAAAATATGGAATCCGTTCTCGTACCCCCGCCAGATCGCCGGCGAAGAGGTCGACATAGCACACTCCACCGAGCATGCGATGGCTCTCGAACCAATGCGGATCCTCGGCGCGTTCGGCGTCGAGCCCCTTGAGCCCGACCGGCCGCTCGATCCACGAGCGCGCCATGGCCTGCAGCAGCCGTTCGATATGGAAGTACAGATCGTGTTGGGTGCCGTACAGGCGGAAAAGCAGGCTCCACAGTCGTGGCCACTCCGCGGTCAGGCGCGCCTCCCACGCGACCCACTCCACGGTGCCCGTGGCCTCCCCAAACTCCGCCCGCACCCGCGGCATGAGTTGCTCGAGCGTCTTGGTTGCGCGATAGTCGTTCTGTTCTTGTAGCTCCATCTGTCCCCCACGCGGATCATTCTAAATCCAGCTCGGCTTTGACGATATCGTCGCCGAAGACACGCTTCAAGCGAAAGCCAAGTTTCTGGAACACGCGCTGCATGGCACGGTTTTCGCCCATTGTCTCGGCCACGACCCGCGCGACACCTTCGTCACGCGCAATGTTCAGTAAGCGACTCAGGATTTCGGTGCCGAGGCCGTTGGCCTGGTACAGATCGCTCACCAGGCCGGCATATTCGGCGCTATTGCGACCGGGCAGGCGGATCATGCGGCCGACAGCGGCGATACACGGCGCTCCTTGCGCATCACGAAGCTCGGCTACCAGCGCCATCTGGCGGTCGTAGTCTATAAAGCACATGCGCGTCAGGCGCTCGTGGGCGATCCGGGTGTCCAGCGCCAGCGGCTGAAAATAGCGTAGAAACACGCTGCGCTCGCCGAGCGTGCGATGAAACTCGATCAGCAGCGGCTCGTCTTCGGGACGGATCGGCCGGATCGTTACCGGCGTTCCGTCGCGCAGCGCCCACTGCGAAATGTATTGGGCCGGATATGGCCGGATCGACGGCCTGGGCAGCTCCACAACCTCACGACTGTGCAGCACTACGCGTGCGTCGAGTGCCAGCAGCGGTGGGAATGCGCCGCCCTGATCGCCCAGCGCCAGCAACGGATTTACGTCGATCTCGCGGATCGCCGGCTGCTCAACCACCAGGCGGCTGAAGCGCACCAGTAGCTGCTCGAGCGCGCGCGGATCGGTGGGCGGCCTGCCGCGGGCGCCACCCAGCGCTCGGTGGATGCGCGTCTGCTCGATCATGCGTCGGGCCAGCGTGGTCGTGAGCGGCGGCAGCGCGAGCGCCCGATCGTCGCCATATTCGGCCAGCACGCCGCCCGCGCCGAACAACAGCACCGGACCGAACAGCTGGTCCACGGTGCTGCCTACAATCAGCTCCACGCCGCCGCTCACCATCGGCTGCACCGTCACGCCGTCGAACGCATCGGCCGGCACGGCTGCTGCGATGCCCATGTATGCCGCGCGCACCGCCTCGGCGTTGTACAGGTTGAGCCGGACACCGCCGACATCGCTCTTGTGGCTGATCGCGGGCGACAGGAGCTTGAGCACGACGGGATAGCCGATCGCGTCCGCGTGCGCTATGGCCTCGTCCGCGCTGCGCGCCTCGGTAGTCGGCACAGTCGGGATGCCGTAGGCAACCAGCAACTGCTTCGACTCGGCTTCGTTGAGCAGGGTACGGCCGGCAGCGCGCGCGGCTTCGATCATCGCACCGGCGGCAACGTGATCCGGCTCATCGCGCTCCGGCAGCTGTGGCGTCTCGTACAATAGCTTGAGGTTCAGGCTATAGCCCCACATCTCCGCGAAAATCCGCGCAGCCGTATCGGGATACGGAAACGTAGGAATGCCGGCATGGTTGAGGGCCGCTTCGCCGCGCGCCACTGCCGGGCCGCCCATCCAGCATGCCAGAATCGGTTTGCGGCCGAGACGAGCAAACGGGATGACCGCTTCAGCAACCCTGGCCGGTTCGGCCGAAACATCCGGCGTCCTGATCACCAGCACGCCATCGCTTTCCCCACTACGGGCAGCGATTTCTAGAGCACGCGCGTAGCGCTCCGCATCCGCATCGCCCAACAGATCGACCGGGTTGCCGCGGCTCCAGCTCGGCGGCAGTGCCTTATCGAGCGCTTCGAGTGTCGCCTCCGACAGCTCGGCCAGTTGTCCGCCACGCTCCAGCAGGGCATCGGCCGCGATAACGCCCGGACCGCCCGCGTTGGTAACTACCAGCAGACGTGGGCCGGCCGGATGCGGCTGTTTGGACAGCACATCGGCCATATAAAACAGATCAGCCACCCGGTCGACGCGCACCACGCCGCAGCGCCGGAACACAGCGTCGATCACGTCGTCGGCGCCGACCAGTGCGCCGGTATGCGAAGCTACCGCACGCGCCGCGCCTGGCGCGCGACCGGCTTTGAGCACAATGATCGGCTTGGTCAGCGCCACCTCGCGCGCCGCCGATACAAAAGCGCGCGCATCGTTGATCAACTCCATGTACAGAATGATGCTGGTGGTGTGCGGGTCGTCGCCCAGATAATCGACCAGCTCGCCCCAGCCGACATCAAGCATTGCCCCGGCCGACACAAACGCGCTGAAACCGACATGTTCCGCAAGGCTCCAGTCCAGGATCGCGGTACACAGCGCGCCGCTCTGGCTGACGAACGCGACCGAGCCAGGCATGGCCGACATCGAAGCGAACGTCGCGTTGTAGGCCGAGGGTGGGCGCATCACCCCCAGGCAGTTCGGCCCGACGATGCGCAGGTCGCCTCGCCGCGCCTGGCGTAACACCTCGACTTCCAGTGCCCGTCCGGCTTCACCGGACTCACGAAATCCGGCTGCCAGGACGATCGCGGCCGCGACGCCGGCGTCGACACATTCGCCGATCAGCGCCGGCACCGTCGTCGCGGGCGTGGCCAGTATCGCCAGGTCGACCGGGCCCGGCACATCGCCGATCGAAGCATACGTATCCAGGCCGGCTAGTCGTTGATATGCCGGCGTGACCGGAACGATCGTGCCGCGAAACCCTGCTTGAAGGTTTTTCAACACTAACGCGCCCGCGCTGCGCGGCTGCGCGGATGCGCCGATCACCGCGACGCTGCGCGGCGCGAACACAGCATCCAGCGGCCGCCTGCGCGTCCGCAGAATATCGTGGGTTCGATCGGTGGTACTGGTTGGTGTTGCCATGCGAGCCTCCCGGCCGGCCCGATTGTACACGGCAATATTGTTTCGCGCTCGCGACGTTCCCCGCGCGTCCCCAGGATAAATCCTGGGGTTTGTCGGCATTCATGCCGGGGTTCGACGGCATTCATGGCGGGTCCGAGGCGTTGGTGTATCATAACCCCCATGCTGAATGACACGACTGTGGTCGGCTCAGGTCGGGGCGGGGCGACGTGGGCGCATTTACCGTGCGCTGCCGACCGGCGAATTGTGGTGCTGGACGAAGCTGAGCCGTCACGTTTTAAACTCTGCTGCGGCGGCATTGGCAGCCAGACACGCAAACGCCTGGTCTATGGCGAAGCCGCGCCGACTCGCGCACACGCGGCGACGCTATGAGCGACACCGAATCGTCTACGGCCCTGCCTGTCCGGCCGGAGCTCGATCCGATCGATGTTCTTGCTGCGCTCGGAGTTCGTCACCCCGGTAGTATCGCACCGGTACGTGGAGGCTCCGACGCACAGATCTGGCGCGTGGAATATGAAAGCACCAGCTTTGCACTGCGCGTGCTCAGGCCCGAGCAGCAGCTCGTCGCGCAGCGCGAGGTCGCCGCGCTCGCGGCAGCGCAGCAGGCCGGCCTGCCGGTCCCTCGACTGCACACCCACGGCAGCTGGAACGGCTATCCGGCGTTGCTGCTCGGCTGGTGCCCCGGCCGGACCCTGGCATCCGTGCTGGGCAAGCAGCCGTGGCGCATACGCGCACTCGGCCTCGCGTTCGGCCGCGCTCAAGCGAGCATCCATCGCATCGCGGCGCCGCCCGGCCTGGACGAAAGCTGGATCGCGTGGGCCGGCGATGATCCGTCGCTGGCGCAGCGCCTGCGGCAAGCACAGAGCGCGCCGCCCGCCATGCTACATGGGGATTACCATCCGCTCAACGTGCTGGCCGGGGGCGACGGCATTAGCTGCATCCTGGATTGGGCCAATGCGCGCGCCGGCGATCCGCGCGCCGACCTGGCGCGTACATGGACGATCCTGAGGATCGAGCCACTCGGACCACACGCGTCGCCGGCCCTGGAGGCCGTCCGCCGCATCTTAGCGTGGTACTGGCGGCGCGGGTATCGTGAGGTCGCCGGCCGGATCGACGACAATCCGCTGTTCCGTGCCTGGGCCGGCGCGGTGATGCAGCGCGACCTTGCCCGTCGAATTGAAAAACCGGGCTCGTGGTGGCGCCAGGAGCACCTCGACCGGCTGAAGCGCTGGACGGACCGGCAGCGACGCGCGGCTGGAGTGGGGTGATTCTTTTCCGGCCATACTCAACCAATGTGTTATGATCGGCTCGGTTTCAGATCGTAGGAGCAGGCTCACATGGTCGACCTGGCACTGGTGGCCGAGCGCGCGCCGCAGCTGGATATCCGGCAGCTCCGAGCCGAAGGCCTGGCGATCATCTACGACGCGCGCGGCGTACGCCTTGGCGCCAGCAACGTGCGGCAAATTATAAACATTATCCTCGCCGTTCATCCCGATGCCGAGCAATTGTACAACGTGTCGGCCGGTAACGAAGATGCCGACGAGCCGCACACGGGCAGCGGACTAACCTTCGACGTCGATATCCCCAGTGTGCGGCTGATCCCGGCGTCGTCGCCGGAGCTGCCGCTGGTACTCGAAGGCTCGCAAGGCGCTGTTCTGGATTTGAGAGGCACAGTTTAAAGTAGTACCATGCCCGACGAGACGCATAGCGTAGCTGCGCCGGAGCCCGAAGAGCCTGCGACTCTGCCTGGCCGGCCGGATGCCACAGCACGCCCGATCGCGGTTGACGGCGTGTATCGCGACGGCGCGATTTATTTGTCCGCGCCGCTGGATCTGCAGCCCGGCGCGCCGGTGTCGCTGCTGGTCACACCGGGCGCCGCCACTACGGCTGCTGCTCCTGCACCCCGTCGCTTCGCGCTCCGTTCCCTTCCCGCGCTCCCTGCCGTCAGCATGCGCCTCGCGCCCGCGGACGTCGCGCTGCTGCTACTCGGCTTGCTTGTGTACGCCGCGTCCCGTCTGCTCCACCTCGATCGCTTCCCGATCTACTTTTTTTCGGATGAGGCGATTCAGGTCACCCAGGCCGAATTCCTGCTCCAGCATGGCTTGCGCGACCCCAGCGGCACCTGGCTGCCGCCCTACTTCCAGAATTTGGGCGCCTGGAACCTGGGGCTGAGCGTGTATCTGCACGCCGTAAGCGTTGCACTGTTCGGAAAATCGATTGCGGTTGCGCGGGCTACCTCGGTTGCCGTCAGCATATTGGGAGTGGCGGCGGTGAGCTTGATGCTCAAGCAGATCTTCCGGTTGCGTTTGTGGTGGGCCGGCGTGCTGGTCCTGGCGGCGCTGCCGACCTGGTTTTTGCACTCGCGTACGGCGTTTGAGACCGTCATGATGGTCTCGTTTTATGCCTGTTTCTTGTACTGCTATCTGCTCTATCGCTACCGCTCGTCGCGCTATCTTGTGCCGGCGCTGCTGTTCGGCGCGGCAACCTTTTACAGCTATTCGAACGGGCAGGGCGTGATGCTGGTCAGCGGCGTGCTGCTCGTATGTTCAGACTTGCGTTATCACCTGCGGCAGCCGCGGCGCACACTGCTGCTGGGCCTCGTGGCGGCGCTTGTGCTCGCCGTGCCGTATCTGCGCTTCCGCGCCTTGCACGGCGATGCCGTCAGCCGGCATCTTAATGAGGCACTCAACTCGTACTGGTTCCAGGCGCGTCCGCTCGGCGACAAGCTGGCAACCTTCGTCGTTACGTACCTAAATGGGCTGAGCCCGAGGTACTGGTTCTGGCCCGATCAGCCCGACATGGATCGCCACCAGATGAAGGGCATGGGACGTTTTTCGCTGCTCGCGCTCCCATTTGTGCTGGTTGGCCTCGGCATATGCCTGCGCCGCTGGCGCTCGCCGGCGCACCGGGTCGTGCTCATCGCGGTGTTGTCGGCGCCGTTCGCGGCTGCGCTGGTGGGCATTGGGATCACCCGGGTGCTGGCGATGGTCGTTCCGGCCACGCTGCTGATCGTCATCGGCCTGGAAGCCTGTGCCGGCATTGCTCGCAAACGCGTGCCCGGCCGAGCGCTCGAGATCGCCGGCGCCGCGATTTTACTGCTGTTGTGTGTCGGCGTGACGCGCGCCGCCCTGATCAACGGGCCGACCTGGTACTCAGATTACGGTCTGTACGGAATGCAGTACGGCGCGGCCCAGGTATTCGGCGCCAGCCGCGATGTGCTCGGGCGATCGCCGGATACGCAGATATTTATGTCCCCGTCCTGGGCCAATAACCCCGACGTGTTCGGCGAGTTTTTCCTAACCGAGACCGAGCGTGGTCGGATCACCATGCAAAGCGTCGATACGTTGCTGCAACGCAAGCGCAAGCTTTCGCCGAGCCAGCTGTTTGTGTTGCCGCAAGACGAATACAAGGTCGCGACCAGCAGCCCGAAACTGCATGTCGAGCCGCCCGAGCTGATCGTCGACTACCCCGACGGCAACCCCGGCTTTTACTTCGTTCGCATCAGCTACTCCGCTGTCGCCGGCGATATCTTTGCGGCCGAGTACGCGGTGCGCCAGCAGCCGGACGAAGGAAAAGTACAGCTTAACGGCCAGGACATCGGCATCCGCTACTCAAAGCTCGACCAGGGCCGGCCCGGCGATATGTTCGACGGGGATGGCGATACATTGATCCGCGGCCTTGAAGCAAACCCGTTGATATTGGAGCTGTTTTTTCCGACTGCGCGCACGATTCGCGGCATCAAGCTGCATACCGCGTCGATGAACTACAGGCTGCGCGTCGAAACGTCCAACGGTTATTCAAACGTCGTCAGGACGACGGCGACGTACCGCGATCTGCCGGCCGATCCGCAAGTGGACTACGCTCTTCCCGGCGGACCGGCATCTTCAACCCGGCTGCGCATCGAGATAACCGAACTGGATCGCCTTGAAGACGTGCATATCCATGTTCGCGAGCTGGAATTGTATTAACGCGGAGACGATTCGCCTGGAGTGGCAGGTCGCTCGCCCTCGGTGAGCGCGTAGATAGGAAGCCAACCGAATGTATCTGATCGGCGTCGATCTGGGTGGAACACAGATTTGCGCGGCAAGCATAGACCGCGCCGGCAACATCGTCGCGCAGGCCAGCGTCGCGACCGGCGCTTCGGCCGGCCCCAACGTGGTGATCGAGCAGCTGGCCGGCGTGATCGAAACGGTAGCTGCCGGAGTTCCGGCACCGGAAATCGCCGGCGCCGGCGTCGGCGCACCGGGTCCGGTCGACCCGGCGGCCGGGGTAGTGCTGCACGCGGCGAATCTGGCCGGCTGGCGCGACGTACCGCTAAAACAGCTGCTCCAGCAGCGCACGGGGCTACGCGTCGCGGTAGGCAACGACGCCAATGTTGCCGCGTTAGGCGAGTGGCGCTTCGGATGCGGCCGCGGCACCAACCATTTTAGCTATGTCACCTTCAGCACCGGCATCGGCGCCGGTGTAATCGTCGACGGCAAGCTGTTGCTCGGCCATCACGGTAGTGCCGGCGAGATCGGCCATACGACGATCCAATCGGACGGGCCGCTGTGCAGCTGCGGCAATATCGGCTGCTGGCAGACGCTGGCGTCGGGCACCGCGCTGGCAGCCATGGCGCGCGCCGCAACGGCGGGCGATGCCGGCTCGTTGGTTGTGCGCCTCGCCGCGGGTGAGCCGATCGCGGGACAGCACGTGTCGCAGGCTGCCCGGATGGGCGACGCGACAGCATTGCAGCTCATGCTGCAGGCCGGCGAATACATCGGCGTCGGGCTGGTCAACTTGCTGCATCTGTATGCTCCCCAACGTGTTGCGCTCGGCGGCGGCATGATGGACAGCTTCGACCTGTTCGAGCCGCATTTCCGCAGAATCGTCGAGCAGCGCGCGATGGCCGCGTACCGCGATACCGCCATCGTTCGCGCCGAGCTCGGCGGCCTGGGCGGCGTGCTTGGCGCCGCCGCGCTGGTGCTGGAAGGAAGCGAGGGGATCGGGGATAGGGGTTAGGGGTCAGGGCAGCTCCGACGTGCCGGTGAGCTCGTCGTCCAGCGTGTCGAGAAAGAACCGGATCTGGTCGACCAGGCCCGGCTCGGCATGCAGCCGTGCGATTAGCTCGCGCAGCCGAGCATCGTCGATCAGCAGGCCCGCGGGGGACACATCGAGAGCCTGTGCGATGGCCTCCAGGCGTTCGACAGTGATCGCGCGGCGGCCGAGCTCAAAGTTCACCAGCGTGTCGCGCGGCCAACCGAGGCGCTGAGCAAGCTCGCGGCTGGAAAGACGTTGCTGGTGGCGCAGCATGGCGATGCGCTGGCCGACCTGCCGGCTGAGCCGGTGCTGCACGCTCATGATAGCTACTCCAGATCCAGCATGCCCTGTTCGGGCAGGTCCAGTTCCGCGCCGGTCACGCGCTGATAGGCGCCGCGGATATAGCGTACGCAATCGGCATACTGGTCGGCCGCCAGGTGCTCATACTTGGCGATGCGGTAGCGGGTCTTAAGGGCGGCCCAGCAGCCGGCAAAGGCCTCGGCGCGGCTGAGCGTGGGCTCGCGCTCGAGGCGCGCCTGGGCCCAGTGCTGCACTAACTGATACACATATCCGCGCTGTGCGGCGGAGATCGTGCCGCTGTTGAGCTGGTCCTCCAGTGCGCGGACTCGGCCGTCGAGGTCGCGCCACGCCGAGCGCGCCCGGTCCTGGCTCTCCTCGATCGCTTGCTGGCGGCGAGCCAGCTCGGTCATAGCGTCGTCAAAGCGGCTGAGCTCGGCGAGATCCTCGATGGCGCGGCTCTCACCGGGCGGCAAGCCGGCAACCTGAACGAAGGCGTTGTAGACCTCGCGAATAGCGAACAGGCGGAGAAACCGCAGCCGTTCACGGACGATCGGAGTGGCACGCCTACGGTTGACCGAAGTGATCCACGTCGGCACGAGCTCCAGGATCAGGAACTCCTGCTCCTGCACGCCGCCGGGCGTTGGGGCGCGAAAGGGCTGCAGTCCGTCGCGCAGGTCCTCATCGGCACGTAGACGGCGGAGCTGGCTGGATAAGTTGAGGCCGGTGGCGTCACACAGATCACGTAGCGAGAGGAAGATCGTGCCGTCGGAAGCGCGGACGGCGAGACAGGGCTGCTCAAAAAAGGTGACGGCGAGGGTCTCTATCGGGTCCACGGCCGGCTCCTACATGTTCAATGTGGACATATTCCGATCGAGTATAGCACAACCTCGGTGCACATGCACGTCACGCATGTTCACTACGGACACAGGAATCGTCATATGACGACGCCTTGTGGTGTATTCAATTCAAACATACGTCGACCCCACACATGTATCAGAGCAATCGCCGAAATCACCACAAAGGACATAAAGGACACAAAGATCAAATATCCTATCTTTGTGTCCTTTGTGTTCTTTGTGGTGATTTCGGTCGACTTAGCTTGGGCCGGCTATGTTCAAAATGAACAAAGGAGTCGCCATAGGACGACTCCTTCAGTGCGCTGCTTTCAAAATGCTTGTGTGCGCGGCGCAGCGGTAAGCTGCGACGTACATACACATATCATCACTGCAGACCACGCAACTTTATCGACACAGAATGAGCAGAGAATGAGCTTGCGGCTGAGCAGCTCGAACACGTAACCTAAGCTCGCGCAACTGCAACAGCGCGGAGAAATACATGGCCGCGAATATCACCGACCGGCGGGCGCCGATGGCCGCCGCTCCGATGAAGTATGGTGACGATGGAAGCGCCGATTGGGGCAATATGTGGGACAGCTTTTGTGCGCTGGCGCTCGACGGCGGCCCGCCGCATCGCGCTACGATGCTGCACGCGCCGCAACCGGCCCACAACGACTTAGCGGCTTACGCTGCTGTCGTCGCCGAGATCCGGCGCGGTATCGAGCTGGTCAGCGGGCTGACGACGGAGCCGGGAGCGCCCGGCTGGGTCGCCGTGCGCTGCACGGACGCCGCGATGGCAGCGTGGCTGGCCGAGGCGATCACCGGCGAGAACGTCCAGGCCCGCTCCGAGGGTCGAAATCTGTACGTGCCGGCCGGCGAAGATTGGGCGCTCAGCGGCGAGATCAAGAATGTGATCACCGCGGTTGCCAAAACGACGCACTACTGGGGCGAACACGTTCCTCCCGCGATGAAACAAACTATGGCGCTGCAGCTGCGCATCGAGCACTGGGCGCGCTCGCTGCGGCGGCGCCTACAGCAATCCTCGCACAGGTAGAGCCAATTGGAATCACCACACAGGCACACAGGACACGAAGTATCCATAGAATCTTCGTGTCCTGTGTGCCTGTGTGGTGCAACCATTCCGGCCCGTGCTCCAGGTTAACGATCCAGCCGGCGGTAGCGCCGCACCGACAGTGGGAAAAATATCGCCAGTAGCAGCAGCGGCCATACCAGCGCCATCAGCAGCGAATGCTGCGCGATCCACGAGTCGCCGCCCCAGCCAGGATTGCCGAACAACAGGCGGGTGGCGGCTACCGTGGAGGAGAGCGGGTTCCATTCGGCGATCGTTGCGATCCAGCCCGGCATCGAGTTCGGGCGGCGCGAACGCATTGGAAAGGAAGCCGATCGGCCATACCAGTATCTGTACCGCCACCAGCGCATCGGGACTCCTGGCCACCAGACCCAGGAAGATGCCCAGCCACAGCATGGCGAAGCGCAGCAGCAGGAGCAGCAGCACGGCCAGTAGCGCCGGCCCGATGCCGTTATGCCAGCGCCAGCCGACCGCCAGCCCGCACAGCAACATGATCGCCAGGCCGAGCGTCGAGTTGAGCATGTCGGCGCACGCGCGGCCGATCAGCACGGCGGAAGCGTGCATCGGCATGGAGCGAAAGCGATCGGTAACGCCCCTGGCGGCATCGGTGGCGACGGCGGCGAACGTGGTCTCGATACCGAACAGCATCGTCATCGCGAACATGCCGGGCATCAGGATCTCACGGTAGTTGGCCCCGGCGGGCACTGCCATCCCGCCACCGAACAGATAGGCGAAGATCAGCACGACCATCACCGGAAACAACAGACCGATCACAATCGTGAAAGGCTGCCGCACCCAGTGGAGCAGGTCGCGCTTGGTGATGGTCCACGAGTTGACGATCGTCCAGCGCAGACGGTCGAGAAGCGTCGGATGAATTGGCTGGAAGCCGGTGCGCATACAGTGAGCTCCTGATTGGGCCAGTTTTCGGACAGTTCAACAATACGCTCGTACGTGTCATCCCGAGCGCTCGCACAATTCCCTTGTGATACTATTTTTGCGCTGCGCGAGGGATCTCTGGCTGCCAGGCTGCTTCAGCGGATGGAGATTCCTCGCGTGCTCCAAATGATGCAAAGCGTTCCGACAGACACGATACGGCACGCTCGGAATGACCGAACTAGGGCTCCGCGAGCTGCGCAATCGGATCATCGGATGTTTGCCTGTCTTGCCCGGTGAGATGCAGAAAGACCTCGTCGAGCGTCGGCCGCCGCAGTGCGATGTCCTCGGCGTCAATGCCGCTATCGTCGAGGGCCCGCACCACCTGCGCGAGGGTACGGAATTGATCGCTCACCGCTACACTGACCCTGCGCGTATCGAGGTTGAGCTCCGGCGGCGTACCCACGATGCGCTCGACAATACCGGCGGCAGCGCTAAGCTGCTCGACACCATGCAGCACGACGTCGATCCGGTCGCCGCCGAGCTTGCTCTTGAGTTGCTCGGGCGAGCCCTCGGCGATCACGCGACCGCCGTCGATCACGCTGATCGCGTCGGCCAGCTGGTCGGCTTCTTCCAGGTATTGTGTCGTCAGCAACACGGTGGTGCCGCCACCCACCAGCGTGCGTATGACATCCCATACCTGATTGCGGCTACGCGGATCCAGGCCGGTGGTCGGCTCGTCGAGAAACAGCACCGGCGGCGCCAGAATCAGGCCGGCCGCCAGGTCGAGCCGCCTGCGCATGCCGCCGGAGTATTGCCCCAGCGGCTTGTCCGCGGCATCGAGCAGCCCGAACTGCTCGAGCAGGTCGCCGGCGCGGTGGCGGGCGTCCCGCGCGCTGAGATGGTACAGCCGGCCGAACATGATCAGGTTTTGCCGACCGCTCAGGATCTCATCCACCGCGGCGTTCTGGCCGACAAGCCCGATGCGATAGCGTACCTCGGTCGCCTGGCGCTCGACGTCGAAGCCTGCTATTTCGGCATGCCCTTCGTCATAGCGCAGCAGCGTAGCCAGAATACGTATAGCGGTTGTTTTCCCGGCGCCGTTTGGCCCCAGCAGCCCGCACACGCTCCCCGGCGCAACAGCCAGATCAAAGCCGTCCAGCGCCACGACGTTTGCATACCGTTTGCGCAGCCCACGAGCCAGGATCGCAAAATCGTCAGCCATCGATACTCCAAATACGGTACAGTGTACGGGATTATCCGGGGCATTATAGCGTACGTTGTACGGATTTACAAGTTCGTGCTAATCTACGCCAGATGAGCAATGAGTACAGCGGCAGAGGCGACCCGCGGCGAAGCCTTGAGCTTCTGTGGGGCATCGCCAGAAGCCCGACCCGCGGACCAAAGCCCGGTCTGAGCGTCGAAACAATCGTACAGACCGCGATCGAGGTCGCCGACGCCGAAGGGCTGCCGGCGCTATCAATGCGCCGCGTCGCCGAACGACTCAAAGTCGGCGCTATGTCGTTATATACCTATGTACCGGGCAAAGCCGAGTTGCTCGACGTCATGCTCGACACGGTTTACGGCGAGATACGCATACCGGACGACGCGGCAAGCGACTGGCGCGCCAACCTCGAGCAGCGCGCGCGTGAGGACTGGGCGCTGTACCTGCGCCATCCGTGGGTGCTGCAGATCGCACGAGCACGCCCGCTGCTCGGCCCAAACGAAACTGCATTGTTCGAAAGCACGGCCAGGGCAGTATCCGGCATCGGCCTTGCTGCAGGCGAAATTGTTGCCGTCGTCTCGCTGATCACCGGCTACGTGCGTGGAGCGGCACAGGGAGCAGTGGAAGCGGCGCTCGCAGCCCAACATACCGGTGAAAGCGACGACACATGGTGGGCGGCACGCGAGCCGCTGTTCGACAGGTACTTCGACCCGCAACGTTTCCCCACGCTGGTAAGCTTAAATCAAGCCGGAGCGTTTGAGCCGGCGCCCGGCGGCGACACCGAGTATTTGCTGCAACAGGCGCTCGACGACTTCGCGTTCGGCCTGCAGCGCGTGCTGGATGGTGTGGCGGCGTTTGTCGAACGGCGCACAAGTATCCGCGAATGAACGCGAACCAGGTATCAAGTCGCGTCCATTCGCGTGCACTCGCGGATCGCCGTTCTACGACTAACGGCGGTCACCGGCATAGTCTTCCGGCTACACCGGCACTAGACGAATCGGCTGATATACGGAAGCTCCGCCTCGGCTACACTACACATGCAAGCTCGGCAGCGCCCCGTCGGCGGCGCCGGGTAGCATCGGCTATGCATAGCCACCAGACAACAAGCTTCGTCCTAACAGGTAAGGCAAGATGCAACCCTTTCACTCTCACCAACGTATCCCTGGTATGACTAAGCGAACACCCACAGTCCGCGCGATATTGGCTCCACTGTTGGGCCTATTGCTCGTGATCGCAGCGCTTGCAGCCCCGGCCTACGCACAAGAGCGCTCGGTCGTCGTCGAGCGGCGCGATGCGGCGATTACTGTGCTGCCAAACGGCGATGTCCGCGTCGTAGAAACGTGGCGGCCCCGGTTTATCGGCGGTACGTTCCGTTTCGCCTACTTTGTGATCCCGCTCCAGCGGGTCGACGATATCGTCGATTGGTCGGTCAGCGAGGGCGAGCGCCAGTACGTCGAGAGCAGTGGCGAGGAGCCGGGCACATTTCAGCTCGAGGACGACGACGGCGAGCGCAAGATTACCTGGTATTTCGAGCAGACCGCCGATCAGACGCGCGAGTTTCAGCTCGCATACACGCTCAAGGGTGCGCTGCGCATCTACCCCGACGGCGACCAGTTCTTCTGGAAGTTCGTCGGCGACGAGTGGGAAACGCCGATCGAATCCTCAAACGTGGTGGTGAGCCTGCCTTCGAGCTTCGATCCAGCGCAGCTCGTAACGCAAACCTACCGCGACGGCTCCGAGGCCGGGCAGGGTCGTATCATCGACGGCCAGACCGTCGAGTTCACCGGAGGGCCGTTCCAGGCAGGCGACGAGTGGGAGATTCGGGTTCAGTTTCCGCATGGTGCGGTGACGGCCGACGCGCCGGCCTGGCAGGCGCGCGAAGAGCGCATCAACGCCTGGCGGCCTGTCCTCAACCTGGCTTCGCTCGTCGGCGCGTTGCTCATCCTGATCGGCGGACTGGTCGGGGTGTACCTGCTGTGGTTCACCCGCGGGCGCGACAAGCCGGTGGGCGATGTAGCCGAGTTTATCGCGCAACCGCCGGACGAGCTCCCTCCAGGTATGGCCGGCGCGCTGTTGAAGGAAGGCGTGGATATGAAGGATATCCTCGCCACGCTGATCGACCTTGCTCGCCGCGGGTATTTGCGCATCGTCGAGGGCGAAGAAGGCAGCGAGTTCAGCTTCGTGCGGCTGCGCAAGTCCGACGATTCGATGCGCCCGTTTGAGCGACAGCTGCTCGACAAGCTGTTCGGCAAGCGAGCCGAGCGCGATCTGAGCAGCTTGAAGAATAGCTTCTACTCCCAGCTCAGCAGCCTGCGCACCATGCTCACCGATGAGATGGTCAGCGAAGGCTACTTTCCCGGCAGTCCGGGCTCCGTCAGGGGCCGCTATATCGGGCTCGGAGTCACCGGCGCATTCGTGATCGGTTTTGCCGGCACTCTCGCGTGGGCGTTCTTGTTTATGGACTATGCCCCGCTTGGGCTCCTGCTCGTAATCGCCGCCGTGATTGTATGCATAGCGCTGGCCATCACCGGCAACTGGATGTCGCGCAAGACGCCCAAGGGCGCCGCCGCGGCGGCCAGGTGGCGCGCGTTCCGGCGCTATCTTGAGCATATCGACCGCTATACCGATGTGGCGCAAGCGCGCGAGCAGTTCGAGCGATATTTACCGTATGCGATCGCTTTCGGCCTCGAACAGCGCTGGGTCGGAGCATTCGCACAACACAACACGCCGGTCCCGATGTGGTACCAGCCGTACGGCTACCACCCACATCACAGCTCGAGCTCGAATGGAGGCAACAGCTCCGACGATCGCGGCTCCAACGGCCGCTCGAGCACGCCTTCGCTCGACGGCATGGCGGGTGGCGGCTTCCGGGGCCTCGACGCGATGAGCGCCGGTTTCTTTACGATGCTCAACCAGACTTCGTCGACGATGGAAAGCTCACCGCCCAGCTCGAGCAGCGGTGGCGGCTTCTCCGGCGGTGGCGGCGGTGGTGGCGGCGGCGGTGGTGGCGGCGGCGGCTTCGGCTAGATCTCAGCATTTCATCGCGGTGGGGCAACCATCGCCCGCACAAGGACATTCTATGGGCACAGGGAAAACCGCCGGACTGATCATGATCATCTGCGGCAGCGTGATCTGCCTGGGCGCCGTGCTGTTCGTCGTCTCCGGAATTGCCGGCGGGCAGGTCGGCATTCCGGGCGCTATTCTGGGCATCGGGCTGTTTGGCGTGCTGCCGCTGTTGCTGCTTGGCGGCGCGGGCGCCTATCTTTACTCGCGCGGCCGCGCCGAGGAAAGCGAGCTTAAGGAGATCCGCAAGAAGGAGCGACTGCTCGGCCTGATCCAGGCGCAAGGCAAGGTATCGCTCGGCAGCATCATGATCGAGACCAAGATGAATCGCGAAGAAGTGAAAAACGCGATCTACGAGCTAGTCAACCAGGGCTTATTCGCCGGCTATATCGATTGGAGCACACAAACATTTTTCTCGCAGGACGCCGCGCGCGTCGGCAGCACCACCTGCCCGAACTGCGGCGGCGTGCGCGAGCTGGCCGGCAAAGGCATCGTCAAGTGTCCGTATTGTGGGGTTGAGCTCTTCATTCCGCCGGATACGGAAGTTTCAAGTTCCCAGTTTCAAGTTCCAAGTTGACCTACTTCGGCGCTTTGCCTCGTGGCCACACATTGCAACTGCCAAGCCACATAACTTGAAACGTGAAACGTGAAACTTAACACCAGGAGATTGAAATGGCCCGCATTATCGACGTCGTCCAATTTCTGGATGAAATCGGCAACGAGATCGTCCACCGCGAGCCGCAGGATGGTCCCGGCGATTTTCGCATCGGCTCGCAGGTGATCGTGCGCGAAAGCCAGGTGGCGGTGTTTTTTCGGGATGGCCGCGCGCTCGACGTGCTCGGACCCGGACGCCATACCATCACCACCGCGAATATCCCGATCATCGCCGGCATCGTCGGCTGGGCTACCGGCGGCCAGTCGCCGTTTCCGGCCGAGGTTGTATTCGTCAACCTCAAACAATTCATCGATCAAAAGTGGGGCACCTCCGAGCCGCTGGCGCTCCGCGACCCCGAATTCGGCATGGCCCGCCTGCGCGCCTTCGGCAACTACGCGTTTCAGGTGAACAATCCGGCCGTGTTCGTCAACCAGATCGCCGGCCAGCAGGGCATATTCAGCACCGGCCAACTCGAGCCTTACCTGCGTGGCATCGTGGTATCCGAGTTCGCCGATAC
The DNA here is from genome assembly GCA_963827625.1 of uncultured bacterium. Lineage (GTDB taxonomy): Bacteria > Chloroflexota > Chloroflexia > Chloroflexales > Kallotenuaceae > CAWHBS01. The sequence goes on from CAWHBS010000002.1 coordinate 30,996, forward strand.
GCTCGGCGGACAGCAGCGCTCGCTGCTCGACCTGCCCGGGCAGTACGGTGAGCTTGCCCTGACCATGCGCGACCGGCTGAACGACGATTTCGCGGCGCTCGGGCTGCTGCTCACCAATTTTTATGTCAACTCGATCACGCCGACCGACGAAACCTCAAAGGCGATCGATGAGCGCGCGGCGATGGGAGCAATCGGCGACCTCGACGCGTATATGAAGTTCAAGGCGGCACGCGCGCTGGGCGACTCGGCCAACAATCCGGGCGGTGCAGCGGCGGCAGGCGTCGGGCTGGGCGCCGGTATCGGGCTGGGCGCCGGCGTTGCGGGCATGCTTGGCCAGGCGTTCGGGCAGGCACAGCAAGCTCAACCGGCTCAGCCGGTCCAGGCCGCGCAAGCTGCACCCGCTGCCGCTGGTCCGCTCACGCGCCAGCAAGTCGAGGAGGCGATCGACGCGCTCGATCTGCGCTTTTCAAAAGGCGAGGTCTCAGAGGATGCGTACAACCGGCTGATGCAGAAATGGGAACGACGCCTGGGCGAGCTGGGCAGCTAGAACAACTCGCTAAGCACGGATACTTGCGCCGCAGGGCGGACGCACGACACGCGAAGATTAAGCAATGACTTAATCTTCGCGTGTCGTGCGTCCACTCCCACATAGAGCCCGGACCGGAAACGTTGCACCGCAGAGGCGCGGATCTTGACAGGCACGCTACAGTTGCAGCGCGCGAGGTGTGACCATGAGTGCCAAACAGGTGGTCTTTCTTGGTACGGACGGTGGCGCTACCACGTCCAAGGTCGGCGGTGTCTGGAGCAGCGGCACGCCGATCTCGACAACTCTGCTGCAGCGCTCGACCGATTCACAGCAGGGTCCCGACGCGGTCGTACGCGGCTGGGTCGCGGCGATCGTCGACTATCTGGTCCAGAACAAGCTCGACTGGGATCAGGTCCGGGGGGTCGGCTTAGCCACGCCCGGACCGTTTCGACGCTATGGCGTGCTCGACCGCTCGGCGAACTTGCCTGTCAGCTTCGCCGGTTTCGACGTCCATACCGCATATAGCGTCGCCCTGGCCGAGCAGGCCAGGCGGCCGGTAGCGGTGACTGTCGGAAACGACGGCGATATGGGCGGTGTGGCCGAGGCGCAGCGCGTACGCGGCGACGGCTTAGGAACTGTGGTTCTGCTTGCCCCGGGCTCGGGCCTGGGCTGCGCGTACATCGACCGTCATGGTTTGCCGCTCGCGGGCGATACCCTGGCCGGGATGGAAGGCGGGCACATGCCGGCCGCGCTGCACGAGCTCGGCGTCAAGCCGTATCCATGCGGCTGTGGGCGCACCTGGGGCTGCATCGAGGTGTACACCACACTGTCCGGCCTGCCCTACTTACTGGCCGAAAAACTCGCCCAGCACCCCGACCACGAGCTGGCGCACTCCGCGCTCAGTATGCGCGAGCGAGCGCTGGCACTGCGCGGCCTGGCCCAGCAGGGCGACCAGCTGGCCGGCGAGATCTTCGATTTCCAGGCCCGCGCCCTGGGGATCCATGTTGCGAACCTGGCGATGGCGCTCGATCCGCAGTTCGTCGTCATCGGCGGCGGCCTGATGGACCCGCAGGCGACGAGCGAGGCCTTCCGTGAGCGCTATCTCAGCATCGTTCGCAATTCGGCGCTGCCGTATGTGTGGCCGGCCCAGCGCGAGAACTTGCAGATCGTGCCGGCGACGCTGGGAGATCTTTCGCAGGCGATCGGCGCGGCGCTGGCGGCACTGTATCGCAGCCGCATGTGAGGATGGAGTACTCCCATGGCCGTCCCGAACCTCAAACTCAACAACGGCAGCACCATTCCTCAGATCGGCCTGGGTACCTGGCCACTCAAGGATGAAGAAGTAGCGCCGGTGGTCGTCGCCGGCATCGAAGCCGGTTACCGCCACATCGATACCGCCTACCGCTATGGCAACGAGCGCGGCGTGGGCCGGGGCATCCGCGACAGCGGCCTGCCGCGAGAGGATCTCTTCGTCACAACCAAGCTGGACGGCGAATTTCAGGGCGACGACCGCGCGATCGCCGGTCTGGATGGATGCTTGCAGCGCCTCGGCCTGGACTATGTCGATCTGCTGCTGATCCATTGGCCCTTGCCGCGGCGGAACGAGTACATCTCCACCTGGAAGACCTTCGAGCAGCTGGTTGCAGACGGCAAGGCACGCTCGATCGGCGTGTCCAACTTCAAGCCCGCGCACCTCGAGCGCCTGCTTGCCGAGGCGACTATCCGTCCGGCCGTCAACCAGATTCAGCTCAATCCGTATGTCACGCGGCCCGACCAGCGGGCGTACGACAGCGAGCAGGGGATCGTCACGGTATCCTGGGGGCCGTTGGCGCCCGGCAGTACGCTACTCGAGGACCGTACCCTGGCAGCGATCGCGGCAAAATACGGCAAGTCACCCGCGCAGGTCGTGCTGCGCTGGCATGTCGAGCTGGGGCTGGTGGCGATCCCGAAGTCGGCCAATCCTGGCCGGATGGCGCAGAACATCGACATCTTCGACTTCGCGCTTACCGGAGCCGAGGTTGAGACGATCTCGGCGCTGAATACCGGCGCGCATGCAGGCGTCGACTCGGACACGTCTGGACACTAAAGCAACCGGCGGAACGGAAACACTACAAAGGGCACAAAGGACACAAAGAAAAATAGGATCTTTGTGTTCTTTGTGCCCTTTGTGGTGATTCCGGTTCCATCGGCCGATCAGTCGACGAAGATCTCCTCGACGCAGCGCCCCTCCCACTGCCGGTGCTGCGCCAGGCCCAGCAGGCGCACGATCGTCGGGGCGGTATCAAGCAGGCTGACCGGCGACGAAATTGCATAGCCTTGCTTGATACGCGGCCCCGCGACCAGCCATGGGATCGTCATATCCTCAGGCAGGTCGGTGCCATGATCGCGTTCGTGGCCGCCGTGGTCGCTCTGGAGCAATACAGTCGCTCCGGAGGGCAGCGCATCCAGCACGATGCCGAGGGCCGGATCGACCCTCGCGACCTGTTCCAGATAGCGCTCGGACATCCAGCCAAAGGCATGCCCGGCGACATCTACCGTGCCGAGATAAACAAACGCGAAGTCGAAGGCGCCGGTGCTTAGCGCGCGGGCCGCTTCTGCGGCAATGATCTGGTCGCCGTCGGGCTGCTCATCGGTATCGCGGTAGTATGACAGTTCCAGACTACCCGGTTGTCCCAGGTCGCGCAGCTGCTCCCAATTGTGGAAGCACGCGCAGCGTTTGCCCGCGGCCGCCGCCAGATCGAACAGCCCCGGCAGCGGGCGAGCCATCGGCCTCCACACGTTTGAGGTGATCCCGTGGCGCGCCGGCGGCACGCTATGGAAGATCGAAAAATGGCACGGCAGCGTCACCGAGGGCATGATGCTCGTGGCGGTCAATGTCGCGGCGCCCTGTGCGCGCAGCGCCTGCAGACGCGGACACTGCGCCGCCTCGATCGCGTCAGGGCGAAGTCCGTCGATCAGGATCAGGACCACGGTCATGCGTTGCTCCTGGTTGTCGCGTTCGCGGCGGCTTGGGCCTCGAACTGCTCGAACCAATTCTACCGCAACCATGTGGAGCAACCGTTCCGTTCATTGCTCTTTGTAGTCGTGCGCCGGCTACGCCGCGCGGCGTTGCTGCGCTTCGCGGTACAGCGCACGGTTGAGCGCGATGGAGTGCTGTGGCACCCGCACCCTGGCCAGCCGCTCGGCCGTCGCCACGGCCTCGGTGGCGCTGTAGCCCCGGTACTCGAGCGTGCCATTTGTGAAACGCTGCCGTGGGGCACCGGCCGGAAGGCTATATACCGTATAGGTCACAATGCCGTCGCGCTCATCCGCGCGCAATTGCACCCGTCGATTCAGTCCGTTGAGTACGATTCGCATGGCCAATTATACACGAACAAACGTTCTAATTCAAGTCCCACCGCCGACGCTGCTCCTCGTCTATCCAGCTCGGTTTGCATAGTCATGCTAGCTTGCTTGTGTGCCGGTGCATATCAGCAGGTCATTCGGACGTTTTACAACAAGGAGCGTAGAGATGGGCGGTTTTGGACGAGCAACGATCACGACCAATCCGGTGACCGACAAGCTCCGCAGTGGGCGCCCAAGCGTGGGCAGCTGGCTTACCTTGTGCTCGCCGGTAGCTGCCGAAAGCATGGCGCTGGTCGGGTGGGACTGGCTGGTGGTGGATGCCGAACACAGCCCGGTCGGCTTTGAAACGATGGTCAACTGCTTTCGGGCGATCCAGCTAGGCGGCGCGGTGCCGATGGCGCGTGTGCCGTGGAACGATACGGTCTGGATTCAGCGCACGCTCGACGCCGGCGCGCTTGGCCTGGTGGTGCCGATGGTCAACTCGGCCGACGATGCCAGGGCAGTTGTCGGCAATATGCGCTACGCGACAAGGGGACAGCGCAGCTTCGGCTCTAGCCGCGTGGCAGCGTATATCGAAGCCGACTATCGCAGCTGGGCGGATGAGCAGCTGGCGGTGATGGTGATGATCGAAACGATCCAGGCGGTCGAACAGGCCGAAGCGATTCTGGCCGTGGATGGGGTGGTGGGCTGCTTTATCGGCCCCAACGATCTGGCGCTGTCGATGGGCCTTAGCGCAAAGGATATGGGGCCAGGTACCGAACACGAGGCGGCGATGCTGCACGTGCTCGCCGCCGCGAAAGCTACCGGCAAAGCTGCCGGCAAGCACTGTTTTACCCCGGATGAAGTGACGATGCGCATAGGGCAGGGCTTCCAGTTCCTGGCGCTCGTCAGCGATGGCGCCCTGCTGGCCAAAGCCGCGCTGGCGGAGTACCGCGGCATCGATTTCAGCGGAGCCGCCCCGGCGGAGCAAAACTCAGCCGGTACGTTGTACTAAAACCCTGTCGCTCCTGCTAGAGAAATGATTAATACAGAAATCACCACAAAGAACACAAAGAATAATTAAGGTTCTTTGTGTCCTTTGTGTTCTTTGTGGTGAATACCGTTTGTGAAAGTTGTGAACGATGAGGAGCACCATGTCACGGAAAGTCTGGACCGAAGTCCTGCTGCATCCCGAAGCGCTGGCGCGCCTGCAAGCACATGCCGATGTCGTCGTCGGAACACAGGATAGCCTGGCGGGTGCCGAGGCAGCTATTATCGGCAGGAGCATCGTCGACCGGGCGTTTATCGAGCGCGCCGGGCCGAGCCTCAAGCTGGTGATCCGGCACGGCATCGGCTATAACGCGCTCGACGTGCCGGCGGCGACACAGCTTGGCGTACTATCGGCCAATACGCCCGATGGACCGACGGAAAGCACCGCCGAGCAAGCCGTCGGCCTGCTGCTCGCGGTGGCCAAAGCAATTGTGAAGTCCGATACGCTGCTGCGCGCCAATGCGCCCTGGACGCTTGCAGACCTGCGCGGAGTCGAGGTGCTCGACCGCGTGCTTGGCGTCGTCGGCTACGGGCGCATCGGCCGGCGGGTCACCGAAATCTGCGCGCTTGGCCTAAAAATGCAGGTACTGGTGCTCGATCCATTCCTTGGCGCCCAGGACAGCCTGCCCGCCGGCGTTTCCAGAGTTGAAAGCCTCGAGGCGCTGTTGCCGCGGGTCGATTTTCTTACGCTGCACACGCCGCTGATGCCGGAAACTTATCAGCTGATCGGCGAACAGCAGCTACGGCTGATGAAACCCGGGTCGTTTTTGATCAACGTCAGCCGCGGCCCGGTGGTGGACGAGGCTGCGCTGATCCGGGCACTTGAGGATGGGCACCTCGCCGGCGCGGGGCTCGACGTTTTCGACCCTGAGCCGCCCAGCCCCGACAATCCGCTGCTGCGCATGAGCAATGTGGTCGTCACGCCGCACGTCGCCAGCAACACCGACCGCGGCTACTGGCGGATGTCTCAGAGTGTGGTGGATCAGGTGCTGCAAGTGCTGGCAGGCGAGCGGCCCCAGTTTCTGATCGACCCGGCCGCGTGGCCCGGACGGCTCGGCACACAATCGGCAAGCGCAAACGGACCATCGTAACGCCAGTCGGCTCTCGTTATGATTGTATTTAGGAGCTTTCGATGCCGCCAATACGTCTGGGTGTGATCGGCGCGGGCCTGATCTGGATTCGCACCCACAAGCCGATTCTGGAGACGATGACCGACGCGTTCACGCCGGTCGCGTTCTGTGATATCAGCGAGCAGCGCCGGGCCGCCGTCGCACAAGAATTCCCCGGCGTGCCGCTGCTGAGCGATTACCGGCAGCTGCTCGAGCTTGCCGAGGTGGATACGGTGCTGGTGCTCACGCCGATCGCCCTCAACGCGCCGGTTGCACACGCGGCGCTGCAAGCCCACAAGCACGTGATTATGGAGAAACCGATCGCCCGCTCGGTCGCCGAAGGCCGCGAGCTGATCGCCACGGCGCGCCAGGCCGGCCGCTTGTTGTGTGTCACCGAGCAAATGGCGTATCGGCCCGCCGGGGATGTGTTGGCTGACGTGCTTGCGGCGGGCGAGATCGGCGATCTGGTGATGTGGAACTGCGTCCAGCATCTCGAGCCTGATACGTCTACCGGCCCACTACGCTACGATTCAACCGCCTGGCGCAAGCAGGCCGATTTTCCACTTGGAACCATGTTTGACGGCGGTATTCATCTGATTGCCTCGCTGTCCAACGTGTTCGGCGTCCCCGACTCCGTGGCCGCGTCCGGGCTGAAGCTGCGACCGGAATATGGCGCGTATGATCAGGTCAGCGCATTGTTCCATTACGAGCAGGGCTTCAGCGGTACGCTGAGCCACTCGAGCTACCTATCGCCGGGGCGTAGCTCCTTTCATATCTTCGGCAGCGAGGGTGTCATCAGCGTCGAGCGCGAGCGGCTGACCATCGAGCGGCGCGGAGCGGAAGCGCGAAACGTCGAGCTTCCGAATGAGAATCCGTACCGCGGCATGTGGCGCGCATTGCAGCAGGCGTTTCACGATCAGCGCGAGCCGCGCTACACGCCGGAACGAGCGCTGCACGACGTCGCCACGCTCGAGGCGATCGATCAGGCGATCAAAACCGGAAGCCGCGTCGCGGTCGACACCGCGACGTAGTGAGCGACGTGACCTGACCCGCGCACAAGCGGAAAGGTTCATCACAAAGAACACAAAGGACACGAGGAATCCATATTTCTTTGTATTCTTTGTGTTCTTTGTGGTGATTCCGGAAGGTCTACGCTATGCAGGTAACACTGTAGTATAGTGCACGCAATGAAACAGATAGCGTTGATCGTGAATGGGCACAGCGTCTCTATTGCAGCAGACGAGCGGCGGCCGCTGTTGCTGGTGCTGCGCGAGGAGCTCGGCCTGACCGGCGCCAAGATCGGCTGCGGCGAGGGCGAGTGCGGCGCTTGCACCATACTGGCCGATGGGCGGCCGGTACGCGCGTGCATCACGCCGCTTGGCGACGTCGCAGGCTGCGAGCTGCTGACGATCGAAGGGCTGGCCGCCGGAGAGCGGCTGCACCCGCTACAGCAGGCGTTCGTCGACGCCGGGGCGTTCCAGTGCGGCTACTGTACGCCGGGCATGATCATGGCAGCTCATGCGCTGCTGCTGGCGTGCCCCGAGCCGAATAGCGATATGATCGTCGGAGCGCTGCAGGGCAACCTGTGTCGCTGCGGCACATATCCGCGCATCGTGCGTGCGGTGCAGCAGGCGGCGCGTGAGCTGCGCGACGAGCCGGCGCAGGGGGCATCGCTATGACGACCGAGCGCACGCGAGCCGCTCAGGGTGGCCAATCCGGCCGTGCCGGCAGCCCGGCGCCGGCCGAGGTCGCCGCGCCGCGCATCTGCGATTGGCTTGCGATCGAGCCGGACGGCAGGATCGTGGTATACACCGGCAAGGTAGAGGTCGGCCAGGACATCCGCACTTCGCTGGCTCAGGCTGTCGCCGAGGAGCTGCGCGTGCCGGTCAATGCGATCCAGCTGGTGATGGCCGACACCGACCGTGTGCCGTGGGACGGCGGCACCACCGGTAGCCGCACGACACCGGTGATGGCGGCACAGCTGCGCGTGGTGGCAGCTTCCGCGCGCGTGCTGCTGCTGGCGCTGGCCGCTGAACGGCTGCAGGTCCCGGTCGAGGCGCTGCAGCTGGCGGGTGGAGCAGCCTGCGACCCCGCCACCGGACGCAAGCTGAGCTACGAGGAGCTGGCGAATGGGGGCGCGCTCGAGCAGCCGTGGGACGCCGGCGCCCCGGTGACGCCGCCCGAGCACTGGACCATCGCCGGCCGGACGACACCCAACGTCGACGGCCGGGCGATTGTGACAGGAGCGCGCCGCTTCACGCCCGATCTGAACCGGCCGGGCATGCGTGAAGGAATGGTGGTGCGCCCGCCCGGTCTGGGCGCGCATCTTCTTGCGCTCGACACATCAGCAGCCGAGGCGTTGCCGGATGTGTCGGTGGTGCAGGATGGCGAGCTTACCGGCGTCGTGGCGCGCGACCGCTTTGCGGCTCAGGCCGCGCTGCGCGCGCTGCGTGCGGAGTGGAGCGAGCCGCAGGGTATCTCGAGCACCGAGCTGCACCCCTTCCTGAAATCACATGTGCTGCCCGCGCAGCACCAGACCGGCTGGGGCGGGCCATCCAGCTTCGAGCTGGGCTCGCTCACGGAAGGGCACGCCGCCGCCGAATGCAGCATCGCGCAGACCTATACGGTTGCGTATATCGCGCACGCTCCGTTGGAGCCACGCGCGGCGATCGCCGAGTGGCAGAATGGCCGCCTGACAGTCTGGACCGGTACGCAGCGGCCGTTCGGCGTGCGCAGCGAGCTGGCGCAGGCGCTGGGCATCGACGAGGCAAGCGTGCGGGTGATCGTGCCGAATACCGGCTCGGCCTATGGCGGCAAGCATACCGGCGAGGCGGCGATCGAGGCATCCCGGCTGGCCCGCGCTGCCGGGCGGCCGGTCAGGCTGGTCTGGACGCGCGAGGAAGAGTTTAGCTGGGCCTATTTTCGCCCGGCAGGCCTGATCGAAGTCCGCGGCGACACCCGCAGAGACGGCACACTCACTGCCTGGGAATACGACTGTTACAACGCGGGTGCCGCCGGTATGCGCACGCCATACGAGGTGCCGCACCAGCGCATCGCGTTTCATCCCACCGAGGCGCCGCTGCGCCAGGGCTCGTATCGCGCATTGGCGGCCAGCGCCAATCACTTCGCGCGCGAGACAATGGTCGACGAGCTTGCCACGGCAATCGGCATGGATCCGCTGGCGTTCCGGCAACACAATCTGCGCGACGAGCGCATGCTGGCCGTGCTCACAGCCGCCGCCGAGCGAGCGGGCTATAAATCGGCAGCGCTCCCGGCGGGCCATGGATTGGGCCTCGCCTGCGGCACTGAAAAAGGCAGCTACGTTGCCGCCTGCGTCGAAGTTGCTCCCGACCTGCCCGGCGGCGAGATCCGTGTGCTGCGGGTCGTGCAGGCCTTCGAGTGCGGAGCGATCGTCAACCCGGATGGGCTAAAAAACCAGGTGGAAGGCGCGATCATCCAGGGGCTGGGAGGCGCGCTGTTTGAATCGATCGACTTCGCGGAGGGCCGGGTTCGCACGACAGGCTTCTCGAGCTACCGCGTGCCGCGTTTCGCGGATGTACCGCAGATCGAGACCGTTTTGCTCGACCGTCGTGATTTGCCGTCCGTGGGCGGTAGTGAAACGCCGATCGTCGCGATCGCGCCGGCGATCGGCAACGCGGTGTACGCGGCAACCGGTGTGCGGCTGCGCTCGCTGCCACTGCTTGGACAATAAGGTTTATGCCGGCGAGCCTGTGGCGCCACGCGGACTTCCTGAAATTCTGGGCCGGCCAGACCATCTCCGGCTTTGGCTCGCGCTTCACCGGGCTCGCGCTGCCGATCCTTGCCATCAGCGAGCTTGGCGCGTCCCCCGCGCAGCTTGGTGTGCTCGTAGCGGTAAACGGCCTGCCGTGGCTTATACTCGGGCCGTTTGCCGGAGTCGGGGTTGATCGGTTTCGGCGGCGTCGGGTGATGATCGCCGCGGACGCCGGACGCGCCATCTTACTTGCAGCCATCCCCGTCGCGTGGATGCTCAATTCCCTCAGCATGGAGCTGGTGTATCTGGTTGCGCTCGGAGTTGGGATACTGACGATGTGCTTCGACATAGCCTATCAATCGTACCTGCCCACACTGGTGGACCGCTCGCAGCTGATCGACGGTAACAGCAAGCTCGGTGTCAGCAGCAGCGTCGCCGATGTAGCCGGGCCAGGTCTGGCCGGTGTGCTGATTCAACTCCTCGGCGCCCCGATCGCCATAGCGGTCGATGCAGTCTCGTTCGTGGCCTCGCTGGTGAGTTTGTGGCTGATTCGCACGCTTGAGCCGGCACCGCGCGCCGCCGGTTCAAGGCCGGCTATGTTGACCGCGGTGCGCGAAGGTCTGACGTATCTGCGGCGCCAGCCGATTTTGCGCGGCTTCGCCGCCACCAATGCTACCTTTATGTTCTGCTACGGCATGCTGGATGCCGTCTTCTTGCTGTTCCTCACGCGGAGCCTGGGCTTCAGTCCGAGCACCATCGGCATAATCTTCGGCACGGGCAGCCTTGGGGGGCTGCTCGGAGCAATTGCCGCCGGTCGAGTAAGCACGCGCTTCGGGGTCGGATCGGCGATTCTGTGGTCGTCGGTCGTGCGCGGGCTCGGCATAGCGCTTATTCCGCTGGTGGCGCTGTTGTGGGGCGGGATGGCGCCGGTCGTCGTGGTGCTGCTGTACGCGATCCACCAATGCGGGTGGTCGATCTGGAGCGTGACGCAAGCGAGCCTGCGCCAGGCGCTGGTGCCCGACCGGATGCAGGGGCGGGTTACGGCGAGCTTCCTGGTACTGGTTCGCGCTGCTCCGCCGCTCGGCGCACTGCTCGGCGGTATATTGGGCGAATGGGGCGGCATACAGTTGACGCTCGGCCTCGCCGCGCCAGGCCTTGTGCTGGCCAGCCTGTGGCTGCTGATGTCGCCGCTTCTTGGCCTCAGGACAGTTCCCCTGCAACCGGCAGACGAATAAGCACTTCCGTTGCCCGAAACTGGACAAAGCTTGACAAGCCTGTAAAATACGGGCCACCGCGCCAGGAGCGCGGTCCTGTGCATCCCATGTTCTGGAGCGACGCCATGACGCGTAAATTTATGCAGCGCTGTGTCGCGCTTGTAGCAGTCCTGGCCGCGATCGCCGTACCGGGCCGAGCAGCCGCGCAATGTTTTGCCGAGAGCGGAGCCTGCATCAGCGGGCGCTTCGCCGAATACTGGCAGCAGCACGGCGGCCTGGCCGTGTTCGGAGTATCCCTGTCCGAGCCCGCCGCCGAAACGAGCCCGCTCGACGGTGTTTCACGTACTGCCCAGTGGTTCGAGCGCCATCGCTTCGAGCACCATCCCGACAATGCGGCGCCGTACGATGTGCTGCTCGGGCGCCTGGGTGAAGACCGCCTGCGTCAGCTCGGGCGCGACTGGCGCACGGAAGCGGCCGAAGCAGGCCCAAGCGACGGCTGTGCCTGGTTCGAGCAAACCGCGCATACACTGTGCGATCAAGAGGCCGGCGCGGGCTTCCTCAGCTACTGGCGCGCGAACGGCCTCGAGCTCGACGGCGCCGCGGGGTACTCGTTCGAAGAAAGCCTGGCACTGTTCGGCCAGCCGCTGACGGCGGTCAACGTCGAAGTCAACGCCAGCGGTCATGCCGTGGCGACGCAATGGTTCGAGCGTGCGCGCTTCGAATGGCACGCCGACCGGCCGGTGGGCTCGCGGGTGCTGCTCGGCTTGCTCGGCAGCGAGCTGCGCGGCTGGCAGCCGCCCGAGCGCAAGCCGGAGCCGGTGCAGCCCGCCCCATCCGGGCCGCTCGCGCGCATGGCAGCGATGGTGGATCGGCTGCACCAGCAGTCGTGCGGCGAGCCGTACCGCCGCGACGAGCGCCTCACCAGGGCGGCACAGGCACACGCCGAAGACATCGCCCGCCACCGGCGCATCGATCATGTCGGCACGGATGGAGCCACGCTCCATCGGCGCCTCGAGCGGGTCGGCTATCCGGCGCGCTTCGCCAGCGAAAGCATCGCGATCTACCAGACGCCCGAGGAGTCGGTCCATTTCTGGATGGCCGAGCCACCCAACGGCCCGCACCGGCTCAACATCGTCAATTGCCAGTATGTCGACAACGGCTTCGGCCTGGCCGTCGACAGCCGCGGTCGCAACTGGTGGGTGATGGACGTCGCCAACCGGCGCTAAACACGGCCACGGCCACGAATAGACACGAATAAACGAATATATCGATCTACGCTTGCGCGCCGCTTTGCTCGTCGCGTCGCGTGGTGAGGCGGCGCATCAGCCCTGCACCGCCCAGGAACAGCATAAAGAGCCCGTACAGCACAAACACCGATAGGTACTCGATCAGCGGAATCGACAACACGTCACGCGCCACCCGATCGAGCGGGCGCTGCATGGCGAGCGGAATAATCACGCTGACGGTGATGAAGAGCCCCGCGATCGCCCAGCGGGCACGCGACCCGATCGGCAGGCCATACATTTGCGTGATCACCACCAGGGCGAAAAAGCCGAGCAAGAACATCGGCCAGATGTCGCTGCCGCCCATCAACGCCACCAGCACACCATGCGGCAGCACCGCGAACTCGAGCACAAAGGTCCACCAGCGGTTGATATGCAGCGTGGTGAAAAACATCGACGACTGGATGATCAGCATGAACATGTACAGCAGACCGACCAGATGGCCCTGCGTCGCCACCATCGGGTGAAACCAGAAGGTATAGATCAGCGCCCAGCTGAAAATATAGCCGTGGTAGCGCTTCAGGAAATCGAAGAACTCGCGGCGAAAGCCGATCTTGTGGCCAAAGAACAGGCCGCGGCGCTTGTTCTCCATCGCCAGGATGATTACCAGCATCAGGATCACCGAGCCCTGCGATGAGAACACCGATACATCCTGCGCCAATCCATCATACGTCAGCTGGGTTTGCAGCCAGTGCCACAGCACAAATCCGGCGTTGATCGCCAGCGCGGCAATATTTACCGGGTGCAGCGTGCGGGTGTAGCGCGTCCGGTTGCGCTGCGCATACCAGATCGTGCCCCAGCTGGCCAGCTGATGCGCGAAATACGAGAGCCAGACGACACTGCGCGTCCAGGCGGTCGGATTCGAGAGCTTCCACAGATAGTCGGAAGCGCCGCGGTCGATCGTGGGAACGGAGAAGCGTGCCAGGGCGGGATTGCCCAGTATGGTCAGGCCCAACACCGCGATACTGAAGCCCAGCGCAATCCAGAGTGCCTTGCGCGCGTCGATCTGCAAACCCATCAGTCGCCTCACCAGGAACGAACGTTTACTTGAGAGCCAGTTCAGTCTGATTGTAGCGTACCAGAACTGGCGTACTTTTCGGCCAGACAGCAGGCTAATCCGGCTCGTCGTTGTCGCCGGTAACAAACAATACGGCGGCCCACATGCCGCGCGACGAGCGATAAAACACGATCGGAAACAACAGGGCAAACAAACCAAGCCCAAGCAGCAGCGGCAGCAGCGGCACCGCCGGATTGAGGCCGCCCCAGAGGGCGCCCGCGAGCACGACGATCAGGGTGAACACGATATTGAAGCCCATGCCGCCGGTTATTTCGCCGGATGATCGCTCAAACCGTAGTCCGCACACAGGGCACGCCGCATACATTTGAAAGCCACGCTCGAACATCCGTCCCCGCCGGCAGCGCGGACAGCGCAGCCGGAAGCCGTCCCATATCGTGCGCAAGATCCGGAAGGTTGCGTTCATCGAGGCGGATCATAACAGACAGAAATGCAAAGTCGATCCGCGAATGAACACGAAAATCGAACAATGTAGGGACACGCCGGAGGCGCAGCAGCCGGGGAGCACATTGAAGGTACTCGTGATCAATGCCACGCCCGCACACCAGCGGCCGTGCTCCAGCGTCGAGCCGTGTCGACGACATCCCAGCAAGATGGAGCTTGATCGGTGCGCCGGTAAAAGCTGCTCCAAGACGACGGAATACGGTCGGCCAGGCCAAGGTACGGCCCCCGATAAACCCGCCGAAACAGCGGCTCGGAGTGGTCCAACGTGTCATGCACCAGCGCCTCGGCGGCGGGGGCGTTTTCGAGAGCGCCGGCCGTCGCCGCGCGCAGATGGCCCATGCCTACCGAGGCGTGCAGCAGGAGCAACCGTGGCAGCGGTGGCCTGCTTCAGGTACGCACGTGGTCGGCCGGGAGTGGCCCGAGCGCCGGTGTTGCGGCCGTAAGCCCGGTTTTGCGCCACGGCAACGGTAGGTCGCATAGCATAAGTCGGGCGGTATCGACAATGCCGCGACGGCGCAACATGAGCCAGCTTACTTCGGCATAGTGATGCGGGCGCCAGCACGCTCCGCTCCACTGCACCTGGCCGCTACGAATTGCACGATACAGATCGTCTACCGTGTTCCCCGCGAAGCTGGTTACGCCACGCCCGATGGTTGCCGTCGAATGTGCGTCGCTGCCGGCGATCGCCGGAACGCCGAGATCGGCGGCTGCACGCTGGGCAGCGCGGTTACACCGGCTGCGCAGGCCGCTCAGGCTGGCGTTGAATACTTCGATCGCGTCGAGCGGCCAGTCGGTTGCCAGGCGCCGGCGCAATCCCGCGGCGCCGAGCGATGGGATCGCCCAATCATACGGATGCGCCGCGATCGCCAGACCGCCCTGCGCATGGATCGCCGCGATCGTTTCCGCGGCCGGGCGGCCGGGCGGCAGCCAGTCGTCGATAAACAGCGCCAGCAAATGCCCCTCGGCGGTGCTGACTTCCTCGCCCACGACGACCGCGACGCCATAGTCGCTCGACAGCCGCGCCGCTTCGCGTGCTCCGGCGATCTCGTCGTGGTCGGTAATAGCGATCACCTGCAGACCGAGCTGCGCTGCACGCTCCAACGTTTCGGGAACGCTGGCCGTTCCATCGCTGTACGTGGTATGCAGATGCAGATCGGCTGTAGTCAACAGATCGGTTTGCATATGTTCCTCACTCGTCGGGCTCCGCTGCTGCTTCGACGCGAAGCCGTAGCGGATGGTTGCGCTGCCCCCTTTCGTCGTACCGAACATCCGTTCACGCGAAATTAAACAAGACTTACTTTATCGATCGGTTAAGCAATTGCGTAATCAGGTTAAGAATTCCAGGAACTGTCGTTCTGAAACGGTAATTTGGCCGGTGCTTCCGGTCGACCCGTATGTGTCAGCTTACTACCGCGTCTGCTTGTCCGCTTGCCTCCCTGTCGCTCTGCTCCCCGCGTAGAAACTTCGCGGCCCGGGCATCATGCACCGGTCCGTCCAATCGAAAGCGCGCCGCCAAAAACGGACCGCTGAGCAGCCGGCGCCACAGGCCCGGTTGGCGCCACAGGCGCGGCAATACGCCAAGTTCCGCGGCCAGCAAATCCATGTACGGCTCGTACTGAATGCGGTACGGGTTTCCGCCGGCGCGCGCGACGTGCTCGCGGCGGCGCCGGATCGCCCGATGCATCTCCGACGACGAAGGCAGCTTTACGGTACCGCGCAATACCTGAGCGGCCCAGCGCGACTGCATTTCACCCAGCGGCAGGATCGGCCCGCTTGCACGTGACATACCGATGAAAAACAGCGTCGGATAGTCTGGATGGACTACGTTGCGGTACAGCGGCAGACCTTCGGGCGGAGCATCAAGGATCGTTCGATCCAGAAATGGAAAGCACAGCCGGTAGCCGGTCGCAAAGATGATCGCGTCGACATCGGCATGCGTTCCGTCGACGAAATGTATCGTCGATCGGTCGATATGTTGAATGCCCGGCCTGGTGATTACCGTTCCGGCCGCGATCGACTGTTCGAGGCTTTCGCTGAGTTTGGTGCGGTCGCGGTGCGGCACGAACGGCGCGTCGCCGATCGCGGCATAGCGGCGGCCGAGGCGCAGCCACAGGTGGCGCGTGAGGCGCTGGCGCCAGATAGGGATCGCCGGCCCATCGTCAGCCGGTATGTTCCAGGCATCGTTGCGTCCACTCAGCCAAACCCGATCGGCCACGCGTCCGGTATCGGCCGCGATGTCGACGCCGCTGCTGCCGGTGCCGACGACGAGCACCCGCTGCCCGGCAAACGGCTCGGCATCGCGGTACGTGCGGCTATGTGACACGGTACCGGGAAATAAATCGAGGCCGGCGATGAGCGGCAGGCGTGGCACGTCGAACATGCCGCTGCACACGAACACCGCTGCGACTCTTCACCATCTCGGCTCCGGCGGCGGAAACAGCTTCGATCGTCCATCCGCGCTCGGCGGCGGGACTGACGCGCTCGACACCAACGCCAAATCGGATGTGCCGCAGCACATCGAAGCGGGCGGCGTACTCATGCAGATACTCGGCCACCGCGGCCTGCGACGGGAACTGCGGCAGGGAGCGGTCGAACGGCATGTCGGAGTACGCGGTCAGCTGTTTGGGCGTGTTGGTGCGTAGCGAGCGATACGCCGGTCCGCCGCCGTCGGCCAGCGCTTCGTCGAAGCGCCAGATGCCGCCGACCGAGCTCGACCGTTCGAACACGATCGGCTCATAGCCGGCCTGCAGCAGCCAACGGGCCGCGGCCAGGCCGCTGGGCCCGGCGCCGATCACCGCCACACGCTCACTTTTTGCTCCGGTTTGCCGCACCGCTTAATGTTAAGTAGCTACAGTACTCTGTCAAGAAACGGGCGAGCAGCTGCAGCCGTCAATCGCCCTGTTCGAGCGGCTTATCAGGGTCGTTGCCCCATTCATTCCACGAGCCGTCGTAGATCGCAACACGCCTGCCGGTGGCGATCTCGAGTGCAAGTCCTGTCGGCGTTGCCGAAACGCCGCCGTTGCAGTATGCGATCACGTCCTGCCCCTCGATAGCGTTGAGGTCGACACCGGCTTCGGCAAAGCGCCGGCGGATCAGATCGGGCGTCGCGAAGGTATGGTCGTCGCTGCCGACAAGGTCGCGGTAGTACACATTGGCCGCGCCCGGAATATGGCCGCCACGGCTCGCGCGCGTCTCGTCCCCGCGGTACTCGCTCGGCGAGCGCGCGTCGAGCAACAGCGGAGCCTGGTCGCCCGCCTGGACTCCGGCCAGCACATCAGAGGCAGTTCGCCGCAGCTGCGGCTGTATCCGCGGCGTAAACCGGCGGCGCTCGAAAGCAGGAGCCGAGCCGGTCAGCGGTCGACCCTCGGCTTTCCATTTCACCAGACCGCCGTCCAGAACGCGCGCTGCCTCGTGGCCATAGTAGCGCAAAACCCACAGCAGCCGGCCGGCGAACATGCCGTAATGGTCGTCGTAGGCGACAACAACTGTGTCGTCGCCGATGCCCAGCCCACCCAACACAGCCGCGATCTTTTCGGGCGGCGCCACCTGCACCTGTACCGGGTCGTCGAGGTCAACGATGTCGGTGGTCCAATCGACGAAAACGGCATTGGGAATATGCCCGGCGTCGTATTCTTCACGCTTGGGCAAATAATACGGCTTCGGGGTACCGGGCGGCAGCACCTTGCCGCGAATATCTACAATGCGCACCGACGGATCGTCGAGATGCGCGGCCAGCCATTCCGCATCTACCAGCGGGCCGGGCGGAAGCTTCAGGGCCATACGTACCTCCTACGCCTTGACAAATCCAGTCAAGGATAACAGGATTGGAGGCGCGAGGCGAGGCAACGAGACAGGGGACAGGGAGACAAGGTGACGGGGTGACGGTGAACGGCAGGTAAAATCATAAGGGGCATCGTAATCGATACTTGTTACCTGCGTCCTGTGTATGTATAAGGAGCTTCTTATGTCGAGCTACGAGCGCCAATTCGGCTTCAACACACTGTCGCTGCACGCCGGGCAGCGGCCCGATCCGGCGACCGGCGCCCGGGCGGTGCCGATCTACCAGACGACATCCTACGTCTTCGACGACCCGGAGCACGCGGCCGCGCTGTTCAATCTGCAGCGCTTCGGCAACATTTATACGCGCATCATGAACCCGACCACGGCCGTGCTCGAAGAGCGGATCGCGACGCTGGAGGGCGGCGTGGGCGCGTTGGCCGTGGCGAGCGGGCAGGCGGCGCAGCTGGTGGCGCTGGCAGGTTTGCTGGAATCTGGCGACGAGATCGTGGCCGCGAGCACGCTGTACGGCGGCACTTACACCCAGTTCGACGTCAGTCTGCGCCGCTTCGGCATCAATACGATCTTTGTCGAGCCGGACGACCCGGAAAACTTCCGGCGCGCGATCACGCCGCGCACCAGGGTGTTGTACGGCGAAGTGATCAGCAACCCGCGCATCAACGTTCTGGATATCTCAGCTGTTGCCGAGATCGCCCATCAAAGCAACCTGCCGCTGATGATCGACAGCACCTTCGCCACGCCGTACCTGTGCCGTCCGATCGAGCACGGCGCCGACATCGTGGTCCACTCGGCCACGAAATTCATCGGCGGGCACGGCACCAGTATCGGCGGCCTGATCGTCGACAGCGGGCGCTTCGCGTGGGACAAAGGCCCGTTTCCGCAGCTGCTAGAGCCAAGTAAGGGCTATCACGGCATCCGCTTCTGGGAAACCTTCGGCGATTTCGCCTATATCATGAAAGCGCGCGTCGAAGGGCTGCGCGATCTCGGCCCGGCGCTCAGCCCATTTAACGCATTCTTGTTCTTGCAGGGGCTCGAAACGCTCGGGCTGCGGATGGAGCGCCACGTCTCCAACGCGCGGTCGGTGGCCGCATTCCTGCACGAACACCCTGCTGTTGCGTGGGTCAACTTCCCGACGCTGCCGGACAGCCCATACCGCGCACTGGCCGAGAAATACCTGCCCAAAGGACCCGGCGCGATCCTGACCTTTGGCGTACGGGGCGGCCTCCAGGGCGGCCGGAGCTTTATCGAGCGGCTGCAGTTGTTTTCGCACCTTGCCAACGTGGGCGACGCGAAATCGCTGGTGATCCATCCGGCCAGCACGACCCATCAGCAGCTCAGCGAAGAAGAGCAGCGCGCCGCGGGCGTGCTGCCGGAGATGATCAGGCTCTCGATCGGGCTTGAGGATATTGACGATCTGCTGTGGGATCTCGACCAGGCGTTGGGGCATTGAACGTCACGTATACAATACGGCGGACCCGCACCCGTTTCCCCAGTTTCCCCAGGCTGAAGCCTGGGGCTGAAGAAACGAACCCCGCTGAAGCGGGCTGCCGCCGGGACCAAAAGGAAAGACCATGAGCTATCAACCACCCGGTGGCGCCGTAAGCTCCGGCTCGCCGGTCGCGAGCACTGCGTTCGCTACAACGGCGTACGAAAGGCTGCGCATTCTACAACGGTACCGTACAATCGCGATGGTCGGTCTGTCGAGCAACCCATACCGGCCGAGCCATTTTGCCGCGATCTATATGCTTGCCGAGGGCTACCGCGTGATTCCGGTCAACCCACGCGAGCAGGAAATCCTCGGCCGGCGCTGCTATCCGTCGCTGCGCGAAATCCCGGAGCCGGTCGAGATCGTCGACATTTTTCGTGATCCCAAAGCGGTGCCCGGCATTGTCGAAGAGGCGATCGCGATCGGCGCCAAAGTGATCTGGATGCAGCTCGGCGTGATCAATGAGGCTGCCGCCCGGCGCGCACGGGAGGCAGGTCTTGAAGTCGTGATGGACGCCTGCGTCAAGATCGAGCACGCGCGCTTTTTCGGCGGCCTGAGCGCGATCGGGCTCAACACCGGCGTTGTTTCAGCCCGCCGGACGGTATAGAACGGGTTCACCCAAAGAACACAAAGACCACGAAGAATCCTTAATGTCTTCGTGTCCTTTGTGTTCTTTGTGGTGAACCCGGAATTACACCAGTTGACAGACCGACCAGCGTGGTGTAGCATATCGCCTCAACAACTGAATATTTTGCGCTTATCCAGAGAGGCGGAGGGACCGGCCCGATGAAGCCTCGGCAACCGAACGGAGCGATCCGTAACGGTGCCAAGTCCGGCAGCGAAACTGGAAGATGAGCGGCGAGTCTGGATACTGGCCCCTCCCACCTGCGCGTGGAAGGGGCATTTTGCTGGTATAACCTCGTCCGATGCTTCAGTCAGCGCCGGTCCTACAGTCTGCTCTGGTCTAGGCGGCATACAGCCGCACATGAGGACCGACCATGCCGGGGATTGCTATCGACCAACTGCAGCTGGCGCCCGAGGAACTTGTAGGCCACGCCACGCTGGTGCCCGTACTCAACGGCGCCCATGTGCGCCCGATCAATCTGGACCACGCCGCCAGCACACCCGCGCTCGCCGTGGTGCAGCACACCGTCAACCGCTTTCTTGAATGGTACAGCAGCGTGCATCGCGGCACCGGCTTTCGCTCGCAGCTCGCGACGCACGCCTACGAAGAGGCACGCGAGGTGGTCGGTCGCTTCGCCGGCGCGCGAGCCGGGCAGCACGCCGTGGTGTTCGGCCCCAACACCACCTGGGCGATTAATAAGCTGGCGCGGCGCATTCCGTTCAGACCCGGCGATATCGTCATCAGCACCGCGCTCGAACATCACGCCAACGACCTGCCCTGGCGCCAGGTGGCACACGTGGTACACACCAGGGTCGACGCTGCCGGTGCGCTGGATGTGGAACATTTCGCCGCGCTGCTGCGCCGCTATGCCGGCCGGGTACGGCTGGTTGCCGTCAGCGGCGGCAGCAACGTGACGGGCTGCCTGCCGCCGATCCATCGCCTGGCCGAGCAGGCCCACGCGGTAGGCGCTGAGATCGCGGTAGACGCGGCCCAGCTGGCGCCGCACCGTCCGATCGATATCGGCGCGCTCGACGACCCACGCCATCTCGATTATGTCGCCTTCTCGGGCCACAAGCTGTATGCCCCGTTCGGCGCCGGCGTGCTGATCGGACGGCGCGATACGTTCGAGGACGGCGTGCCCGAAGCGGTCGGCGGCGGCACCGTGCGCCAGGTAACGCTCGATTCGGTGTCGTGGGCCGGCGCCCCGGCGCGCGATGAAGCCGGCACGCCCAATGTTGTGGGCGCGGTAGCGCTGGCGGCCGCGGTGTTGGAGCTCGAGCGCCTCGGACTCGAAACCGTCGCAGCTCACGAGGCGGAGCTGACCGCCCACGCGCTGACGCGGCTGAACCGTGTGCCAGGGCTGCGCGTCTATGGCGATAGCGATCCGGCCGGCGCCGCCGATCGGCTCGGCGTGATCCCCTTCACGCTTGAAGGCGTCGACCACCGGCTGGCGGCGGCGATCCTGAGCTACGAGTACGGCATCGCCGTGCGCGGTGGCGCGTTTTGTGCCCAACCCTACGTTCGCCGGCTGCTCGATGCCGGCTCGGATGAGCTCGCCTGCGGCGCGGAGCGGGCCACCGGTCTGCTGCGAGTCAGCTTCGGCCTGTCCAATACGCTCGCCGATGTCGATGCCTTGGCGAATGCTGTCGAACACATCGCCGAACGCGCGTATGCCGGTGAATATCTGGAAGACACCACCGAAGGCGCGTATGTGCCGCGCGGATGGCGGCCGACACCGGCGGACTACTGGTCGCTCCAGACAGTCGTTTGAATCGATCCGCGAAGGAACGCGAATGATGTACTCCACTTACTTCGCGTTCCTTGCGTCCGCACCCACTATGGTAGGTACCCGATCTTCGCGGATCGTTTTGTGCGGCCCCTAACCGGAAGGCCACCTCCGCTTCACGTACCGTTCTGCTACAATACAGCTGTACCGGGGGCGACGTGGCCAGATGCAGGATGATACAGGTCCGAAATATCGCTTGCGCCGAGACGCTCGGCGCAATACCGAGCGCGTTATCGAGGCGGCGCGCCACTTGATGGCTGAGCACGGGCTTGACGTGTCGATGGAAGACATCGCGCGTCATGCCGGCGTCGGCGTCGGGACGTTGTATCGCAGCTTCGGCAGCAAGGATGCCCTGATCGCAGCACTTCGCACGGCCGAGTGCGCCGACGCCAGGCTTTGCCTGCACGAGGCCTCGGCCGGCGAGCGCGATCCGCGGCGTCAGCTGCGCCGCCTGGTGATCGAGCACTATCGCCGCACTCAGCAGCACGCGGCATTGCTCGACACCGCCCACGATCGGCCACTCGCGGCAGCACAAGATATCGCCGCTATGCTGTTCGAGCTGCTGTATGCGATCATTCGCGAAGGACAGCGCCAGCGAGTGATGCGCGCCGGCGACACGACCTTTCTGGCGCTGGCGTGCCTGCAGCTGATTCAGCCACGCGCGGCGCGCCAGCTTTCCCACGGCGCCGACCTGGACGCGACCGCCGAGCAGGTCGCCGAATTTATGTTGCATGCCCTCGCGCCATGAACCCGGAATTAGCTGAACATCTGGAGGCCCAATGAAAATCGTCGACGTCCGTGTAACTCCGATCGCCTTCAGCGATCCGCCGCTGCGGGCGGCGTCAGGACTCCATGCGTCCTGGGCGCTGCGAACGATCGTCGAAATTGTCAGCGACGACGGCATCACCGGCATCAGCGAGAACTCACGGCGGCACGGCGGTGGTCGACGATCTGCTCGCGGTACGCGAACTGGTGCTGGGCCGCGATCCGTTCCAGCTGGCCGAGCTGGAGCACATCTTGTTCGCGGGACCATCCGCGGCCGCCGGCCTGGTTAGCCAGGGCGGGCCAGGCAGGGCTGCCAGCCATTCGGCGCTCTGGGAAGGTCGCCTTAAATCACCGGCGCGTACGTTCGGCGCGATCGAAGTTGCTTGCCTCGATCTGATCGGCAAAGCACTCGATCGACCGGTCTATGATCTGCTCGGCGGCCGGGTTCGCGATCGGGTGCCGTACAGTGCCTATCTGTTCTATAAACACCGCGGCGCAGGCGGCGCGCTCGGCTTTGACACCGACCCGTCGGCAAACGGCTGGGACGCCGCCAGGCAGCGCGAAGCGCTGGATGCTCCGTCGTTGGTCGAGCAGGCCCAGGCGATGGTCGCGGCCTTCGGCTTCGGCTCGATCAAACTCAAGGCCGGTGTGCTACCGCCCGAAGAAGAAGTGCGCACGATCAGGCTGCTGCGCGACGCGTTCGGGCCGGAGGTCCCCCTGCGCATCGATCCCAATGCCGCGTGGTCGCTCGAAACCAGCCGCCGCTATGCTCCCGAGCTGGAAGGCCTGCTGGAATATTATGAAGACCCGGTTGCCGGAAAGGAAGACATGGCCGCGCTGGCAAAATCGTGTAACATCCCGCTGGCGACCAACATGTGCTGCGTGAGCTTCGCCGATCTGCCGCGCACGATCGAGCTTGGCAGCGTAGCGATTATTCTGGGCGACCACCATTTCTGGGGTGGGCTGCGCGCGTCGGTGGAGCTGGCGCGGATCTGCCGCACCTGGAACATCGGGCTGTCGATGCACAGCAACTCGCACATGGGCATCTCGCTGGCGGCGATGACACACCTGGCGGCGGCAGTGCCGAATCTGACGTATGCCTGCGACACGCACTATCCCTGGCAGGCCGAGGAAGTCATCGTCGGCGGCAAGCTGCGCTTCGAGGACGGCTCGCTGGCGCTGCCGGACGGGCCCGGCCTCGGCGTGGAATTGGATCGCGCCCAGCTCGAACGGATGCACGCGCAGTATCTGGCGTGCGGGCTGGCCCACCGCGACGACGAGATCGAGATGCAAAAGGTCGAGCCCGGTTGGAAGCGAATGGTGCCGCGCTGGTAAGGACGAACGGATAGAAACGCAAAGAGATAATCAGGTGAACTCTTTGGGCTGGACCAAAACATCGATGTTTGGTACCGTGCCTCGTTCTGAGACGCAAATTCTTGGTGCTTGCGCATTGCGTTAAATGTACGGGTTCCATGCAAACGAACACAACCAAAGCCAAACTCAAAGCCGGCGAAACAGTGTACGGCTGTTTTACGCGCTATCCCGACCCGACGCTGGTGGAAGTGCTGACCTACAGCGGCTGGGATTTTCTGGTGTTCGACGGCGAGCACGGCACGATCGAGCCGCGCGACTGCGAAAACATGGTGCGCGCGGCCGAGATTCGCGGCACCACGCCGATAGTGCGCGTCGCAACCAACGCGGCGCCGACAATTCTGCGAATGATGGACAGCGGCGCACATGGCCTGCACGTGCCGTGGGTCAACTCGGCCATGGAAGCCGAGGCTGTCGTGCGGGCCGTCAAATACCAGCCGCGCGGAGTACGTGGCCTCGCCGGCATCCGGGCGGCGGACTATGGGCAGGCCGGAACGCTGGGCGATTATGTGCGCACAGCCAACGCCGAGACGCTGGTCGTGATCCACATCGAAACGGTGGAGGCGGTCGAACAGCTGCCCGAGATCGTCGCCGTCGACGGGCTCGACGTCATTTTTATCGGCCCGACCGACCTATCACACTCGGTCGGGTATCCGGGCCAGCAGAACCATCCCGAGGTGCAGGCGACGATGCAGCGGATCGTGGATATCGTCAGGCAAACCGACCTGGCGCTCGGCGTCATGGCTACCGGCGCCGAGTCGGCGCGCGAATGGCGCGAGCGCGGCGCGCGCTATATCACCGTCGGCCTTGAATCGGTGCTGATGCCCGCCGCCCGCGGGTACCTCGAAACCGTTAGAAGCTAAACGATCCGCGAAGTCACGCGAAGGAAACTATTTTATCGCCGGCTTGGTTGCTTTAGAGTGCAGATTGGGTGCCTGTGCCGCTTACATATGCGGCATAGCACAACCGAGCACCCTGCACCACTACCCATCGAGCACAAGCGTGCCGTTATTCCTTCGCGTGACTTCGCGGATCGTTAACCCTTGACGCTGCCGGCGGTCAGGCCCTCGACCATATACTTCTGGGCATAGATATACGCGATCACCACTGGAATAGCCATCAGCAGCGACGCGCCCATCAGCTGGCCCCATGGGTATATGTCGGCGAACACCAGCTGCTGCAAGCCCACCGGCAAGGTGAACAACGTTTCGCTGGTGAGGAAAATAAAGGCGAACAGGAACTCGTTCCAGGCGTTGGTGAACGAAAACAGCGTCACCGCCAGCAGCGCCGGCGTGGCCAGCGGCAGCGTGATGCGCCAGAACGCGCCGAGCCGGGTGGCGCCGTCGATCATCGCCGCTTCTTCCAGGTCTTCCGGGATCGAGCGGAAATAGCCCAGCAGCACCCAGGTAGCAAACGGCAGCATAAACGTCGGATACGTGATGATCAGCGCCATGTGCGTGTTGATCACGCCGAGCGTGGTCAGGATCCTGTACAGCGGGATGAACATCAGCGAGCCCGGCAACAGGTAGGTGATCAGCAGCACCGTGGTCAGCGTGCCGGCGCCCAGAAACTTGAGCCGCGCCAGGGCATAGCCGCCCAGCGAAGCGAACGTCACCGCCAGCACCGTCGTCGCGGACGCCACGATCACCGTGTTACGGAACCAGCGGGCGTAGTCGGTGCGGGTCAGCAACGTACGGAACTGGTCGAGCGTCCACGGGTCGGGCCAGTAGATCGAAGTATACTGCTGGATCTGGCCGGTGGTCTTGAACGCGGTGATGAAGATCCAGTAGAACGGGAACAGCACGAACAGCAGCAGCGGCAGGATCAGCAGGCAGCGCAGGACGACGCCCCAGCGTTCGCGCTGCGTCTTCGAAAGCACCGGCTGCGTGCCCCTGAAGGCGGGGATCACCAGCCCGAGCAGCTGCCGCAGCATACGGAACACCCACGACAGCCCCGCGAAGATCATCGAAAGCGGCCACCACAGCACGACGTCGATCAGCCAGGCGATCCCT
This sequence comes from uncultured bacterium, assembly GCA_963827625.1. Classification (GTDB taxonomy): domain Bacteria; phylum Chloroflexota; class Chloroflexia; order Chloroflexales; family Kallotenuaceae; genus CAWHBS01. The sequence goes on from CAWHBS010000002.1 coordinate 56,597, forward strand.
CGGCCAAACGCGGCGAACGCGCGGTCGACGGATGTTTCTTGACTGCGACCGCCCACATCCTGGCGCATAAAGCGCGCCAGAACAAAGATCAGCAGCGCCAGCACCGGCGCCATGCTGAGGGCGATAGCCGCGCCGGGGCCGAACCGCAGCTGCACGATCGCCTTTTCGTAGGCCAGAATCGAATACACCCGCGTCGCGCCGCCGGGGCCGCCGCCGGTCATCAGGTAAATCAGGCCGAAGGTATTGAAGGTCATGATCGTCGAAAGCAGCACCGCGGTTGCGATCACGTAGCGCAGGCCGGGCACCGTGATATGGCGGAAACGGTCGAACAGCGTCGCGCCATCCACCTCGGCCGCCTCGTACAGCTCGCGGTCGATCGCTTTGAGGCCGGCCAGCAGCAGCATAGTGAAAAACGGTATACCCTTCCAGATATTCACCGCGATCACGCTTGGCATAGCCAGCTGCGGCTCGGCCAGCCAGGCGACGTCCCGCTCGATCAGGCCGACTGCCTGCAGGATCGGATTGAGCCCGCCGAAGATCGGGTCGAAGATGCTGCGCCAGGCCATCGCCGTTACTACTTCCGGCACGATCCACGGCAGCAGCATGATGCCGGTCAGCACGTTGCGGAACGGCAGCTTGCTGTTGAGCAGCAGCGCGATACACATGCCGACCACCAGCTTGCAGCTGACCGAGGCGCCGGTAAACACGATCGTGTTGGCGATAGTCGAGCGGAACTGCGGGTCGGCCCACAGACGTATGTAGTTGTCCAGGCCGACGAAGGTCTCGGTCCTGCGGATCGAGCGCGTGGTGAAGCTGATCAACACGGCGTTGATAAACGGCCAGAAGATCAGGCCGACAATCAACACAACCATCGGCAGCACGAACAGCAAGGCTATCTTCCAGTCGCGGCCGAGGAAGTCGTCAACACGGCGCCCGCGGGTCCGCGGTGCGGGCCGCGCCAGCGTCGACGGTACGCTGCCGGAGATTTGTTTTGCCATAGTGTTTCCTACACCCGAGGCTCCGCGCGGCGACGTCGCCGCGCGGAGGGTGTTGCGCCGTTAGCTCTGCGGCAAGCCGAGCTCTTCGAAGATTGCCACGATCTTGGAGTGCGCATCCGTGACCGCCTCTTCAGCGGTCATGCGGCCGCTGGTGACGTTGGCCATCATTTCGCTCTGGAACCCGGACGCATCCGCCGCCGAGGTGGCCGGATTGGGATCGGCCGGGTACGGGAAGCCGGTGTACGCGGTTTCCTCGTAGATGATCTTCTGCAGCGTCGCATAGTTCGGGTCGAGCGCCAGAACCTCGTCGGTCCACGAATTCTTGTAGGCCGGCAAGATCAGGCCGCCGCCCTCCTGCACCAACGGGATCAGGTTCTCGGGCAGCAGCATGTGCTCAATCGTGCCCTTGGCCAGATCGGGGTTGACCGCGCCGCGCATGATATGGAACCAGCCGCTGCTGCCGCCGCCGAGCACAATGCCGTCATTGGCTACCGGGAAGTAGAGCAGGCCGATGTTGGGGAAGATCGGATTGTTCTCGCTCTTGGCCGTCGCATAGATGCTGAACGCATTGCTGGTGAGCGCGGTTTTGCCGGCCAGAAACGCCTCGTTGTTGCTCGGGTCGGTCCAGCTTTCGATGCCCGGCGGCAACATCGGCTTAAACTGTTCGGCGGTGTAGGTCTCGGCCAGCCACTTTACTGCCTCGACCGTTTCGGGCGAGTTGATCATCACCTTCTCGCCGGTTTCGTCCACCATGCGCCCGCCGAAGGTGTGAATAGCCGCCAGGATCACGCCGTGGCCGTCGCCGCTCTTGTTGATCGTCGCGCCCCAGCCCCAGACCTCGTTGTCGGGGTCGGACACCTGCAACGCCGCGTCGCGGCGTTTTTGCAGCGTATCCAGCGTCAGGAAATCGATGCCCTTGGCCTCGAACAGGTCCTTACGCGCGAACCAGGCGCCGGTGGTGCTGAAAAAGGGCACCGACCACCAGACGTCATCGATGCGCGCGTTTTTTTCGGCCTGCAGCGGCACGATATCGCCGTGGGCGGCCACCGACGCTTCGACGACGTCGTTGACGTTTTCGAGCAGGTCGAGGAAGTACAGCTGCTGCGGGCTGGTGTTGGTCTGGTACACCAGGTCGGGCGGGTTGCCGGCCTGCACAGCGGCCTGCATCTTGGCGGTAAAGTCGCCGAAGTTTTCTGGATTGACGGTCGAGATATCCAGCGTAGCGCCCTGGCTGTCGACGTACGCCTGGACCGTTTCGCGGAACTTGGTTTCGACGCCCTTGAAGTACTCCTGGCGCTGCAGCACAGCCAGCTTGCCGGCGCCGCCCTGGGGTACAACCGCTTCGGCGGACGGGGCCGCGGAGGCGGCTTCGGACGCCGCCGCAGATGCAGCAGCAGATGGGGCAGTCGACGCGGCAGTCGACGCGGCGGCTGATGCGGCAGTCGACGCTGCCTCGGACGCCGCAACGCTCGCGGCGGCTGATGCCGCCTCGGATGCGGCGACGCTTGGCGCGGCCGCTGATGGGGCTGCTGCCGACGGCGCAGCGGCGCTGGGCTCCGCGGCGGTGCCGGCGCCACACGCAGCCAGCAAGGCTGCTCCGGTGCCGGCTAAGCCGGCGCGAAGGATGGTCCTACGGGAAACTCTGCGTTGGGGGCGATCCTGCTCCATTGCTCGAACTCCTTTGTGCGACGATGCCGAGCCGAATCAACATGAAACGGCGACGTGGAGCTAAGGCGTCAGGGACTTTGTACCAACTGTGGGATCGCACAAGTATTGCATGACACGTATCGCTTGTCAACACAGGTGATTTTCGCTACCAGCACGGCCCCAGGCCGGTGTGCGAGCTGAAAAACGATCCGCGAAGGCCGGGTACCTACGATAGTGGGTGCGGACGCAAGGAACGCGAAGATTAACAATTAGCTAATGCTTCGCGTTCCTTGCGTCCGCACCCACTAGAGCAATGACCGAAAACCTTGATCTGTCATTCCGATCGCTGCGCTCGGAATCTCAAGGCTTCTGGGCAGCCAGAAGCCTTGAATTCTCCGAGCGCAGCGCTGGAATGACATGACTCAATGGATGTGAGCATTGCTATAGCGTAGGTACCCGCCTTCGCGGATCGTTTTATTCCGCTCGGCGGCGCTTCCAGTCGAGCTCGACGCCGATGCGGCGCGACCACTCGCCGTTCCACTCGACGCATAAGCCATGTTCCGCCAGCACAGCCACCACCTCACGCCCGATCGCCAGCGCTGCCGCCGCGCCGCCGGCAGCCGCGCCGAAGTTGAGCAGCAATCCGTCGCCCTCGATCGCGCGCTCGGTGTCCTGTTGATGGTAAAACGCATAGCCGCGTATCTCGCGACCTGCCCGGCGCTGCGCATCGAGCAGGTCGCGCATCTCGGCTGCGCCGCAGCTGCCGCAGCAGGCGTAGTTGTGGCGGCAAATGATGCCGGCGCGCTCGAGCCGGCTGAAAGCCGCGTCGAGCCGGTCGCAGTCCGTCACATCCGGCCAATAGGCCTGCTCCAGCAAATGCTCGCGCAGCGCCTCGCCGGCCATGCGCCGGGCGGCGACGGCCAAAACAGCCGGATCGGCTTCAGCAGAGTAAAGCTCGGCAACATCCGCACCGATCTCGTCAGCCGGAACAAAGCCGGCCGTGATCGCGCGCTCGATATGGGTGCTCATTTCGTCCAAGATCGCTAACAGTCCCGCGGAAGGCATGCCAATACTCCTGTTCACATGTACATACTCGTCCCATGCATAAGCATAGCCGAGCCATGTGACAGGTTCCGCCACATTATGGGACCGCGGCGCAGGCAAGCAGCGCCGCTACATGACCAGGGTTTCCTCGCGGTTGGCCGGAACGTCGGCGTCGAGGATCGCCGCTGCCGTGCCGCCCGGCTCGATGCGGGCCACATGCTGCACGACGGCGAAGCGGCGTACACGATTGTGGATCAGGTTGAGCAGCTGCGGCATCTCATAGCGCACCATGCGGTTCCAGATATCGGCGAAGCGGTCGCCGGCCTTGGCCCAGGCGATCTCCTCGGCAGCCTGTCGATCAAGCTTCGCTGCCGCGCTCTGTTCCGCCGCCGCAGCCTGTGCTGCCGCGCCGGCTGCGAGGTCCTTGGCGAAGTTGCTGCGGTCGACCGCGAACTTTGCCTGTTCGAGCGCCTGCTGCGCCATACCGCGCGCCACGTCGTCGGCGCCGCTTACAGGCGTGGTGCCGGACGAGGGCGCCTGCATCGAGCCGCCCTTCGGCGCAAAGCCCGGGATCAGCTCGGTTTCGACACGGTTCTCTTCGATATGGAACACAGCCAGCCGCAGTCCCTCCGGCGCTATATTGATGCCGCCGCGAAATCCTTCCACCTGCGTCGGGATGATCTCGCTGTGCGGGGCATCTGGCGCCTGGCGCATCACCACTACCCGAAATGCGCCGTCGGACGGTCGCTTCAGCGCCGCCGACCACCAGATCGAGCCGTCTGCGGCCTCGAAGGCAGCCACCTCGGAGTAACCGGTGAAGGTCCAGCCTGGAGCCGGACGGAGGTGTCGAACGCTCATCAGCTTACCCTCCAAAAGCGAATGCGTGCCGGATTAATGCAGTGCGTGCTTTTGTATCGCGCCGGCCGGGCTTAGCTGTAGCGCAGCGAGCGGAGAATAAACAGTAGATTGGCCGGCCGCTCGGCCATGCGCCGCATCAGGTAAGGATACCAGGCGTCCCCAAAGGGCACATACACGCGTAGGTTGTAGCCTTGCTCGATCAGCTGGCGTTGCAGGTCGCGCCGCACGCCGTACAACATCTGGAACTCCCAGCGCCGGTTGCCTATATCGTTCTCGGCGACGAAGCGCTTGGTCCAATCGATGATCGCGCTGTCGTGCGTGGCAAGGCCGGGGTAGTTCCCATCACTCAGCAGCCGACGGGCGCATTCGATATAGTTGCGGTCGACGTCCGCTTTCTCGGGATACGCGATCGCCGGTGGCTCTTTGTACGCTCCCTTGCAGAGCCGGACGCCGGCGCCGAGCTCAATGGCACGCTCCACATCGGCCATCGTGCGGTACAGGTACGACTGCAGCACGATCCCGATATTGCGATAGCCCGCCGCCCACATCTGCTCGAAAATATCGAGCGTCACCTGCGTATAGTCCGAGCCTTCCATGTCGAGTCGCACCAGGATGTTGTGCTCCCGCCCGGCATCCAGGATCGCTCGCAGATTCGTCTCGCACAGCTCGCGGCTGATATCCAGGCCAAGCGCCGTCAGCTTGACCGAAACGTAGCAGCGCAGCTCGCGCCTGATTACCTCGCCGACCAGCGCGACGTAGGTACGCCGCACATGCTCGGCCTCTTCCACGCTGGTGACATTTTCGCCGAGATGGTCGAGCGCAACCGCGGCGCCCTGAGCATTCAAGCGCTCGGTCACGTCCAGCGCTTCCTGCAGCGTTTCGCCGGCTACGAAGCGGCGAGCTACCGGCCGCGCCAGCGGGCTACTGGTTACCTGGTTGCGCAACGTGGTATTGCCGGCCATCCACAGCAGGCCGTTCCTGAGCAGCATGGTGCTTCCTTGTTGTATGCTCACGATTATATGCGATGCCCCACCGTCAACACGCGGCTCTATCCCGGCAATTGCCGAAAGCGGATCAGCGGAGTAACGTAAGCGTCAAACCATACTATGGAGGTGCAGCAATGCTCAACGACACACAGGTACAGCAGTTTCGTGAGGTAGGCTACTTTATTTTGCCTGAGCTATTCAGCGCGTCCGAGATCGACGCCGTGCGCGAGCGCATCGACGATTTCAACGCCGAGCACGAGCGTCACCTCGCCGAATCAGGCAATCAGGGCATCAGCCGGGCCAACGAGATCGCGTTCACCAACAATCTCGCCCAGCGCGACCCGGTGATCGGCGCGTTTGCCGCCGATGCTCGTTTTGTCGAGATCACCACCACGCTGATCGGGCCGGACATCTCACTCTACTGGGATCAGTCGGTCTATAAAAAGCCCGAAACACGGCGCGATTTTCCATGGCATCAGGACAACGGCTACCGGACGGTGGTGCCACTGGAGTATGTGACCTGCTGGACGGCGCTGGAAGATGCCACCATCGAGAACGGCACGATCTGGGTGATGCCGGGCACCCACAAAGACGGCGTGGTCGAGCACAAGCCGACGCCGATCGGCCTGCAGTGCTACTTCGGCGATGATCCGGGCACACCGGTAGAGCTGCCCAAAGGTGGTACGGCCGTGTTCTCCTCGCTGTTGTTTCATCGCAGCGGGCCGAACGTCAGCTCCCGCATCCGCAAGGCGTATATCACGCAGTATTCGCCGGCCGGCCTCACGGACCAGGCCAGCGGCCTGTGGTTCAACCGTTTGCCGATCGCCTATAACGGCGAGCAGTCGTGGATCGCGCAGCGCATGACAGGACGAGAGGCAAGAGGCAAGGGTCATGAGCCGAGGGCAAGAGGCGAGGAGCAAAAGATAAGCAGCGAGTAAACAGCAAATACAAGAGGCTACAGGGTTGCTTCCCTATAGCCTCGTGCCCCTTGCCTCTTGCCTTCCTAATACGTCGGCAGCGAAGGATCGACGTCGCGCGACCAGCGCAGGATGCCGCCTTCCAGGTTGCGCACATGCCGGAAGCCGGCGTCTTTGAGCAGCTGCACACCACGCGCCGAGCGAGCGCCGCTGCGGCATTGCACCACGATCTGCTCCTGCCGGTCCCACTCATGCAGATGCGCCGGCAGCGATGCCAGCGGCACCAGGCGAGCTCCCTCGATGCGCGCGATATCCCACTCGTGCGGCTCGCGCACGTCGATCAGCCGCGGCGGATGCTGGCCGGCCAGCTCGGCGGCCAGCTCCCTCGGCGTGATACGGTTCTCGGCCGGCAACCCCAACTGCTCCGGCACGATACCGCAGAACTGCTGGTAATCGATCAGCTCGGTAACCGTCGGATGCTCGCCGCACACCGGGCAATCAGGATTCTTGCGCAGCTTGAGCTCGCGGAAGCGCATCGCTAAGGCGTCGAACAGCATCAGCCGCCCGATCAGCGGCTCGCCGATGCCCATGATCAGCTTAAGCGCTTCGGTCGCCTGGATCGTGCCGATGATCCCCGGCAGCACGCCCAGCACGCCGCCCTCGGCGCAGCTCGGCACCAGGCCGGGCGGCGGCGGCTCGGGATACAGGCAGCGGTAGCATGGCCCTTCTTTGACGCCAAACACCGACGCCTGGCCTTCGAAGCGGAAGATCGAGCCGTAGACGTTCGGCTTGCCGAGCATCACGCTGGCATCGTTGACCAGGTAGCGCGTCGGAAAATTGTCGGTGCCGTCGATCACGATGTCGAATTCGCGCACGATGTCCAGCGCGTTGTCGGATGTCAGGCCGGTGTTGTAGCCGGTTACTTCAACAAACGGATTGAGGTCGCGCACGCGCCGGGCCGCAGACTCGAGCTTCGGCTCGCCGAGCGTGCTGGTGCCGTGGACGATCTGGCGCTGCAGATTCGACTCGTCGACCACGTCGAAGTCCACGATGCCGATATGCCCGACGCCCGCCGCCGCGAGGTACAGCGCGAGCGGCGAGCCGAGCCCACCGGCGCCGATCAGCAGCACGCTGGCCTGCTTGATCTTCTGCTGCCCGCCCATGCCGACCTCAGGCATGATCAGGTGCCGGCTGTAGCGGCGGATTTCGTCATTTGTAAGGGTGGTTATGTCGATCATAGTTTTACTTTCCAGAACCAAGAACCAAGAACCAAGAACCAGTAACAGTGTTTGGTTCTCGGTTCTTGGTTCTGGATCTTAGTTACCCTCCCGCAATCGCCGGAATAATGCTCAAATCGTCGCGCTCGCCGAGCGGAGTGTCCAGACCTTCAAGATAGCGTACATCGTCGTCGTTGCGATATATATTGACGAACGAGCGCAGCTTGCCTTCGGAGTCGAACAATTGCTTTCCGAAGTCGGGGAACTGGGTTGTGAGCGCCTGCAGCGCTTCGCCGACCGTCGCGCCCTCGATCGATACACTGCTGTTGTTGTCGGCGTATTGCCTGAGCGCCGTCGGAATGATCACTTTGACTGCCACTATATTTCCTCCGTCACAAGATCCTCATGCAGCCATTCGCGCCCGTCGTTCGACAGCAGCGCGCTGGCGATCGCATCGGGCTCGCCGCCGAGCACCGAGATCACCACAAACGAAAAGTCCGGACCGCCCCCAACACCAGCGGCTCCCGCGAGGTCGCGCGGCGACGGCCAGGCTCGGTCGTCTGGATGGCTATGATAACACCCCACGACGTCGAGGTTTTCACGCATTGCCCTGCGCTGCGCCCGCAAATACGCCTGCGGCGAAATAAAGAACCGGTCGCCGAGCGAGTGCGCGTCTTCGTCTTCGGTAAGCCCGACGGCCGGGGTCCACTCGTTCGGCGTGGGCCATGCTTCGACCGACTACCCGTCCGCCCTCGTCGAAGCGGCCAAGCAGCAGGCCGCAGCACTCGTGCGGATAGCTGAGCCGGGCTTCATAGCGAATTGTGCGTAGGGGTTGTGCCTGGATTGTTAGCATATGATCAGGTTTTCCAGCCCTCACCCCCGGCCCCTCTCCCGTCGCAAGCGACGGGAGAGGGGAGCATAGCTCCCCTTCTCCGTGCGTCAGCACGGGAGAGGGGGTCGGCGGACGAGGGCCATCACTCATCACCGTTCTCCCAGAACGCTTCGCTCAGATACTTGGCCGCGCTGTCGCACAGGATCGTTACGACGACGCCGGAGCTGAGCGTGCGCGCCACCCGCAGCGCCGCCGCGACATTGGCGCCGGCCGAGATCCCGACCAGCAGCCCCTCGATGCGTGCCAGACTGCGCGTCATTTCGTAGGCTTCTTCGGTGCTCACATCGACGATCTCGTCGGCCAGCGACGGATCATAGATCCCGGGCACCAGCCCCGTCGAGGCCATGTGCTTAACGCCTTCGATGGCATGAAACGGGCCGTCAGGCTGCATGCTGATCAGCTTGATCTCCGGCTGCAGCTCGCGCAAGCGCCGCCCGGCGCCCATAAAGGTGCCGCTGGTGCCCAGCCCGGCGACGAAGTGTGTCACGCGCTCGCCGGTCTGGCGCCAGATCTCGGGGCCGGTAGTTTCGTAGTGCGCCGCGACATTGGCCGCGATTGTTGTACTGATCGGGGTAGAAGTAGCGCTCGGGCTGCTCGGCGACGCGCTCGCGGATCGTTTTGATCGCCAGATCCATCCCCTCGGCGGCATCGGTCAGGATCACTTCGGCGCCCAGGGAGCGCAGCACGCGCTTGCGCTCGCTGCTTGCGTTGGAAGGCATCGCCACGGTGACGCCATAGCCTAGTGCCGCGCCGAGGGTTGCATAGGCGATGCCGGTGTTGCCGCTGGTGGCGTCCGCGATGCGCATGCCGCTTTGTAGCGCGCCCGAGCGCTCGCCCGCCCGGATCATCCAGAGCGCAGCACGGTCCTTGACCGAGCCGCCCGGGTTGTACCATTCGGCCTTGGCGTATACCTCGACGTCCCCCGGCAGATCGCCGGCGATGCGACCTAATCGCAGCAGGGGCGTGTTGCCGACCAGCTCAAGTATGGTCGTCCCGATCTGTTTGTCTTGCAGCTGCACTCCAGCCTCGCACATGTTGCTTACAAATCATAAGCAGCTTGAGCAACATTGTCAAGAAAGCCGCGTGTAACTTTCAGCTGCTTTGGACGTAGTATCAGCAAGCCCCGGCATGTATCGCTCAAACCGCCGGGGCCGACGGCCCCAGGGCCCTCATAGCGCACCACCAAAGGAGGTCAACAGGTTGCGTTCTGATACATCGACCGGCCACCCTCCGCGCGACGACGCTGACGCTTTGAGGCGCGGAACAACGCTGCGACGGATCGCGCCGGCGCTTGGCCTGTTTTTCCTGGCACCGCTGGTCGCCGAATACCTGCTCGGCAACATATCGATTCGTCATCTGTGGGCCATGCCGATCCTGGCACCGATGTACGGCGGCGGAGCAGTATTGATCCGCGAGCTTGCGCGCCGCGCCGGGCGCGGCTGGCCCACGATGCTGCTGCTCGGGCTGGCCTACGGCCTGCTGGAAGCCGGCCTGCTCGACCAATCGCTATTCAATCCGTCGTTTCAGGGCCACGATTTTCAAAGCGTCACGCCGATACCGGCGCTCGGCATCAGCGCGTATAACAGCCTGGCGTTTATTGTCGGCCATGCGATCTGGAGTATCGGCGTGCCGATCGCGCTGGTGGAGAGCTTTGTGCCCCAGCGGCGCACCACGCCCTGGCTGGGCAACCTTGGCCTGGTGGTCACCGCTGTCGTGTTTACCCTGGGATGCTACATCATCTTCGACGATCTGCGCACCACCGAGCAGTACCTGGCAACACCACCGCAGCGCATCGGCGCAGCAAGTGTAGTAGCGGCTTTGATTGCCTGTGCATTTATGCTCCCCAAACCTGGCGGTTGGACGGTCGAACGGCGCGCACCCAACCCGTGGCTGGTCGGGATAGTTTCGTTTGTCGCCGCGAGCCTGTTCTTTGCCGCGCCCGAGAGCTGGCCGGGCGTCGCATGGAAGCTGGTCCTGATCGCTGCTATTGCGTTTGTGTTCGCCCGCTGGTCACGGAGGATGGACTGGGGCGCCGCTCACCGGCTCGCGGCGGCCGGCGGTGCGCTGCTGACCTACGCATGGGGCGGTTTCGTCTTGACGACGCTGTTTAACCCCGGCGATACCGTTGCATACATCGGCAATCTGATCTTCGCCCTCGGCGCGATCGGGCTACTCGTGGCGGCGGCCCGCGTCGTTCGAGCGTCGCCGCCGGCATCCGGCGACCGTGTCAGGCGGCGGCGACGGGCGCGGGTGTACGACATACCATCCCCGCCGGCCCGCTACACGCTTGTTCACAACGGCCGTCGGCTCGAAGTCGAAGTGAGCAGCGCCGGGCTTACCAACAGCGCGCGGCTGCTCGTCGACGGGCGGCAGGTCGACGCACGGCAGGCATCGATCGCGGATCGTACCACCTTACAGTGGGGTGATCGCATGGTGGTGCTGGCATGGGGCTGGTTGCCCGGTAGCGTCGCATCTTGCGTGCTGCGTGAGGAACAAACAACGGGCGACGCGGTGCCGCAGATCGACGATACGCCGCTTGATCCGCCCGCGGGAAGCTACGCCGCGAGCATAGTAAAGCTGCAGCACGAGCAGCCGGCACTGTATGCTTCGCGCCATGTTGCTCTCGCGACCGTGAAGGTGCTGATCCCGCTGCTCGGAATCGGCGCGCTACTCACAGCGCTGCTGCCACAGTTCGACATTTTGTGGATTGAGGACATCGGCGCCTTTGTCAGGTCGTGGGTGCGCGAGCTCGGCGCCTTCGTCAGGTCGCTGCTGCCGTCGCTCGATATTCCGTTCTTCGGGCGCCCCGAGTGGCTCCCAAGGATCGCCGGCACCACGCTGGGCGGCTGGATCAAATGGGTGGTCGGCTGGGCCAAGTGGGTCGTGCCGATCGCTATCGCGCTTGGCGTCGCAGTCGAAGAATGGCAGCGCCTCAAGCGCAAACGGAACGGGCAAACGGCGCACCTGCAGCGATCGCGCGAATAGTATGCACCACAAAGAACACAAAGAACACAACGACCATAATACAAGCAAAGGAGCAGCAGCCATGTTACAGCTCGACCATCTAGTGATACTGGTCGACGACCTTCCGGCCGCGGTCGCGGACTATGGCACGGCGGGCTTTCGTGTGTTGGACGGCGGCCGCCACGCCGGCGGGCTCACCGAAAACGCATTGGTCGGCTTCGAGGACGGAACCTATCTTGAGCTGATCGCCTTTGTCGACGCAAGTGATACACGAGACAATAACTGGGGCTGGCGCCAGTTCGCCCGGCGGGGAGGCGGGCTGGTCGACTATTGTATGTCCTCGGACGGCCTTGGCGCCGACATCGCCCGGCTACGCGCCGCCGGCCTTTCCGTCGACGATCCTACGGACGGCGGCCGCAAACGTCCCGACGGCACCGAGCTGCGCTGGCGCGGCGCGCGGATCTGGCAACCCGGCCGCGAGCTGCCGTTCTTGATCGAAGACCTGACGCCACGCGAGCTACGGGTTCCCAACGCACCGGACACCGCTCAACCGAACGGTATCGCCGGCATCCGTGAGCTCGTCGTGGCGGTTTCCGATGTCGAGCGTATCGCCGGCGAAGTAGCCGCGCTGCTGGAAACCGAGCCGCCCGCGACGCATCCCGACCGCAAGCGCGACGGGCTGGCTGCCGCTTTTGTCGCGGGAAGGCAGCGCCTGTCGTTTGTCGAGCCGCGCATGGAGACGGGCGCCGTGCAGCTGCAGATCGACCGCGCCGGGGTAGGCCCATTCGAGGTACTGTTGCAGCGCCAGGGTGGGCGGATCGCTCTCGACGAGCGCTTGCTGCACGGCGCCCGGTTACGGGTCGAGCCTGCGTGAACTGCTGCTTGGAACAAGAACCCTGAGAGTCGCAGTCGAAGCTCCAGAAGGAGGTTCCGGTATCCGGCGATCTATGCAATACTGAACATATGCCCTACACCAGGTAGTTGTTGTCAGATGGAAGGGAGCACTACCATGTCGGAACGTGTGTCGCCCGCTAGCCCGCGCCGGTCTGGTACCTGGTTTCCGCTCGTGCTTCTGGTCCTCGCGCTCGCCGGTTCAGTTGTCGCAGCGCCACGTGTCGCGGCCGCGCGGCAGTGCGCCAACGCTGTGCATGTCGTGAGCTCCGGTGAAACGGTCGCGCTGATCGCGGGTCGCTACCGCGTGACGGTGGCGGCAATTGTTCATGCCAACAATCTCGCAGATGCCAACCGGATCGAAGTCGGGCAGCGCCTGCTGATCCCGACATGCAACAACGGAGCGCCATTACGCGGCGGCCCCAAGCGCATCGAGGTCGATTTAAGCGAGCAGTGGATGTACGCCTTCGAGGGCCGGCAGCTGGTGTTCAGCGCCGGTGTTTCAAGTGGCAAGCAGGGCTGGGAAACGCCGGTCGGACGCTTCCGGGTATACGCCAAGGTTCCGCTGCAAACGATGCGCGGCAATGCCAGAGGCGAGAAATGGGAAGTTCCCGACGTGCCGCACATCCTGTACTTTTACCGCAACGCGGCGCTACACGGGGCATACTGGCATAATCTCTTCGGCACCGGTGTGCGCCTGAGCCACGGTTGCGTCAACCTGCCGCTGGGCACGGCGGAGCGCCTGTATAACTGGGCAGCTATCGGGACGCCGGTGATTGTGAGGAAGTAAGCGCGATAGTAGGCCCTCACCCCCCGATCGCTCCAGCTATACCTCGTAGCGGGATCGGCAGCCAGTCCGGGCGATCGTTAAGCTCGTAGCCAAGCTCGTAGAGTGCTTTCTCGAGCTCGAACGCACGCAGCGCCGCGTCCCGTACCTGCTGATCGGCCGGCACAAACGACGCTCCCTGCACCGCGTCCCAATAGCGGTGCAGGAAGGCACGTCGAGCCTGCTGTTCCCACTCGCCGGCGAACCGCGTGAGGCTGACGCCAGGCACCGCGTCGCCGGCGGCGAACAGGCCGGCCGAGGCGGCGTAGCTCAGCGAGCGCAGCATACCGGCGACGTCTTTGAGCGGCGAGCCGTGCGCCCGGCGTTCCTCCAGGCTGCGCATCGGTTCGCCTTCGAAATCGATTACCAGATAGCCGCTCTCGGTAACCAGAATCTGGCCCAGGTGATAGTCGCCGTGAAAGCGCGTCGCCGTCACACCTGCGCCGTCCAGGCCGTCCAGCGCCGTGACGGCGTCTTCGATCCGGCCGCGAGCCCCCAAAACCCGCTCCACGATCTCGCGCTGGTCTCGGGGCAGCTCGGGAGCTCTGGCGGCCAATTGTGGCAACATAGCGTCGCGCAGCTCGCGGATCGATGCTTTCCAGCCGGTAGTCATAGTACGCGTGACCGGCCGCGGAGCGAAATCGGGATCGTCGGAGTCGCTCGCCAGCGCCCGGTGCAGCTCACCCGTCAGCCGGCCGAGCTGTTCGAGCTGCTCAAAATGCTCGTGCGCCAGCCGGGCGGTTGTACGCTCGATTTCTTCTTCTGAACAATGCCCGCGCGGCACGGCGGCAAAAAACGCGGCCAGGCGCTCGAGCATCGTGTCCCAGGCTGCGCCCTGGTTCGCCGCCCACGCCTGCAGCAGCGCGAGCGAGTGCTCCTGAGTGCCGGCAAGATACACAGCGTCGCCGAGCACTGGCGGCACATGTGGAAAGCCGGCTCGCGTCAGGAAGCGCCCAACCTCGACGTCGGGATTGAGGCCGGTTACAACACGCCGAAACAGCTTGAGGAATACCCGATCATCGAATACCAGCGCGCTGTTGCTTTGCTCGACGCTCAACAGCCGCGAGTTGCCCTGGGATGGCGGAATCTCGAGGAAAGCAGGCTCGGGCCGAAAGAGCACCCGGCCATCCTGCATCGGCAGCTCGGCACTGTCGAGCATCAGTCCGAGCAACGCGTCGCGCACCGCCGGCGCGCCAAGCGCATCGTGAATGTAGGCCCGCCCATCGCCCGGCAGCTCGAACGCTGCCGGAGCTATAGCGCCGGCCAGGCGCTCCTCGCCGGACGCCAGCAGCGGAAGGGCGTAGATATCTGCGCCTCCATCGGTGTAGCGCACGCGCGCCAGGGCCAGAATAGCTGTGTCCGCGCCGGGCAACGGCCCCCAATCGACCGTGTCGATCGCGGCAATCGTGCGGCCCTTGGCGCTGAACCAGCGCCGGTCGCGCAGCCAGCCGTGCGGAAGATGTGCCAGCTCAATAGCGATCGCGGCGTGCTCAGTCATCCCAGCGCTGCTCCTCGCCGTAGAGCAACAAAATGTGTCCGGGCTGTGCTGCCGGGTCGAGCCGTACAAAGTTCGGCCCGTCGCGCCAGATATAGCGCGCGCCGGTCAGCAGGTCCTCGGCCACGAACGGCCGGCCGTCGGTGGACAGGCCAAGCTCGCGGGCCGGCACGTGTACCACCGTTTCGTGCGCGTTATGCGGGTCGAGATTGACCACCGTCAAAATCGTGTCGCTGCGATCGGGCGACTGCTTGACGTATGCCATCACCGTGTCGCCGTCGGCATGAACGAAGTGCAGATTGTTGGTAAATTGCAGCGCCCGGTGCTCGTGGCGGATGCGGTTGATCCGCGCGATCAGCGGCGCGATGCTATGCGGCTGGTTCCAGTCGCGCTGGCGTAGCTGGTACTTTTCGCTGTCGAGGTATTCCTCGCTACCGTGGCGCACCGGCATGTTCTCGCCCAGCTCGTAGCCGCTGTACATACCGTAGTTCGAGCTGAGAGTCGCGGCCAGCAGCAGGCGCAGGCGAAACGCCGGCAGCCCGCCTTCCTGCAAAAAATCATGCAGAATATCCGGCGTGTTGGGCCAGAAGTTCGGCCGGTAGTACTCGCGCATCTCGGATTGGGTCAGCTCGGTCAGATATTCGGTCAGCTCCCACTTGGTGTTGCGCCAGGTGAAGTAGGTATAGCTCTGGGTAAAGCCGGCCTTGGCCAGCGCGCGCATCATTTTGGGCCTGGTAAACGCTTCGGCCAGAAATAAGACGCCCGGATCCTCGCGCTGTATCTGCTCGATCAGCCAGCCCCAGAACGGCACGCTCTTGGTGTGTGGATTGTCGACCCGGAACACCCGCACGCCGCGGCCGACCCATAGCCGCACGATGCGCAGCAGCTCGAGCCACAGCGCCTCGCGGTCGGGGCCGTAAAAATTGACCGGATAGATGTCTTCATATTTCTTGGGCGGGTTTTCGGCGAAGCGGATCGATTCGTCGGCGCGCAGGAAAAACCAGTCGGTATGATCCTTGACCCACGGATGGTCCGGCGAGCACTGGATCGCAAAATCCAGCGCGACTTCCATGCCCAGCTCGCGCGTACGCTCGACGAAAAAGGCGAAGTCTTCGGCATTACCGAGCTCGGCGTGGATCGCGTCGTGCCCGCCGTCGGCGGCGCCGATAGCCCACGGACTGCCGACATCGCCCGGCTCGGCGATCAGCGTATTGTTACGGCCTTTTCGATTGGTCGTGCCGATCGGGTGGATCGGCGGCAGGTACACGATATCAAAGCCCAGATCACGCACCGCCGGAAGGCGCGCGGCGGCGTCGCGGAACGTGCCGTGGCGGCCGGGCTCGGGGCTGTACGAGCGCGGGAACAGCTCGTACCAGCTGCTGAAGCGCGCCCGCTCGCGGTCGGAGTACACGCCCAGCGTAGGAGCAAACTGTGACGCCGTCGAGCGGTCGGGATAGCGTCGCACCAGCGCCGAGAATGCGTCGTCCATCAGCGTTTGCAGCGCAGTTTCAAAGCCGCCGTTCGCGACGGTATCAATCGCGGCTGCCAGTTGCGTACGGTCCTCGCCTGCCGCGCGCTCGAGCGCCGCCGCGGCCAGTTTGTGGCCTTCTTTCAGCTCGCCGGTAACATCCTGATACGCGGCGACGCGCTTTTGCATATCGCGATGCCACGAGCCATAGTAGTCGGTCCAGGCCTCGATCGTAAACTCCCAGCGTCCGGTATCGTCGAGCCTGAATCTCCCGGTCCAGCGGTCGTTGTCGACGAAATGCATCGGAGCTTCGCGCCAGCTCTCCTCGCCCGAACGCCGGTATTTGACAACCGCGGCCAGCAGGTCGTGGCCGTCGCGAAAAATATCGGCAAACACATCCACGGTATCGCCGACAACGCGTTTAACCGGATATCCTCCGCCGTCGATCTGTGGCTGCACCGCCTCGATCACAATGCGCGTTTCTTCACCCGGCATCAATTCCAGGTCCGCAGCGGCAGGGATGCGTGTTTCGAGCGCCATAGTCCTCCTTCTGGGCGCATAATCGCGCGCCGGTACGGGGCAGTTAGTCTTAACGCGTGTGCCTGGCGAGCATATCTTTGCGTGTTTACGCCTTGGCGTCAAACATGCATCACGATGAGTGCCAGGAAACCGGCGCCCGGACATCCCCAGGCTCAAGCCTGGGGCTGAAGAAACAAAGCCCGCTGAAGCGGGCTGGAGCCGTGTCCAGCCCGCTTCAGCGGGCTTTGTTTCTTCAGCCCCGGCATTTATGCCGGGGTACGCCGGGGTACGCCGGGTACGTCGGGTATGCCTCGTGAGGCCTATTGCGCCCACACCGGCCAGCGGTCGTCGACGTTGTTGTCGGTCAGCCTGGTGACACGCGACAGATTGTCGAGCCACAGGCTGTACAGCTCATAGTCGCCGTCACGGTTCGAGTCGAACACCAGCTGCGCACCGTTGGGCGACCAGGATGCCGCGCCGTCGTCGCCCGGATCGTTGGTGATCTGGCGCCAGCCTCCGCCTTCGATACCCACGGTGTATAGATCACCTTTGGCCGAGAACACTACCTGGCTGCCGTCGGGCGAAACGCGGGCAAACCTGGCGTCGAATAGATCGTTCTCGGGCGAAACAGCCAGCGGCCGGATGTTGACCAATTCCGCCGACACGTAGTCGCCCGGATCCTCAACCGCGCCGTAGAACTTCAAATCCGCACGGTAGACCCCCAATCGCTGCGTCGGCCCCGGCTGATCGATACAGTCGGTGACAAACACCAGTCCCGAGCCGTCAGCCAGCCAGCTCGGCAATTCGTAGCGACAGCTGGCCTGTGACGGCAGCACGATATAGCTCGGGAGGCCCTGCTCGAACGGCTGCAGAGACAACCCGCGCGCAAAGTCCGCTTCGAAGACCGAGACAATCAGCTTGCCGTCGGGCGATACCGCGCCGTTAAAATAGTTAGCTGTCGGGTCGTAGCTCGGGCTGAGCGACTGGACATCACCGAAGTTATCGAGGTTGATGCTGAACAACCGCCGCACGCCACTTTCGCGCCGCGAGTCGGTCAGCAGGCGGAACGATGCGCCGCCGGCAAAACTGCGCCGCCACGAGTAAGGCACTGTTTCCTGCTCGCCGCTGGTAACCTGGGTGCGTGGAATACCACTTTCGTCCATGGTCCAGGTTTCCCAATGCCCCGGCGACGTGCTCGTCGACGCGAACGCGATCGGTGGGTTGGGCTCGTTCGTCGCCCACGGCTGGCCGAGGTCGGGATAGCGCCACTGGAAGTAGTGCTGCCCGACGTTGCCCATCTCCACGCGGAACGTCTCGGGGTTGGATGGCGTATAGGTTACCGCGCGGCGCTCGTACAGCTGCACCAGCACGTCGCGCTCCTGGCCGCCTACGCGCGCCCGGATCCAGTACGCATCGGTGATCGGGTAGCCGAACGCGAACACGCCGTCGACCGGACCGTTGGCGATGAAATCGTTGAACACGCGCGGTATATTGTGCCCGGTGATCGTGTTGTAGGTAACGATCTCGGTTTGCGCGTCGTTGCCCAGCGCATCGTTGCTGGTGCGATTACCTGCTCTGTCCAGCACCGCCGTCACGCGCTGGCCGATGCGGTCGGGGTCGCGATAGCCGTTGTCGGTGGTGGCCACGCCGGCGAACGAGGCATACGTCGGCGCCTGCGGGTTGTCCCTGGCCGGGTCGCCGGCGACAGGCACCTGCGCGGGGCTGCCCTGCGGGTTATCGTAGGCGTCGATACCGTCGCCAATTTTGATGCGCCCCGACACGAGCTCGACGGTGAGCAGGCCGTTGGTAACTCCGGCAGCGCCAGCGTTCGACGGATTGTTGATCTCCATGCGCGCTTTATCGAAATACTGCACCTGGCGCAGGCTATTGGGCGACTGCCGGTAAAACTCGCGGTAATCGAACCACGGCTGCGGCCCCCAGGTCCACGATCGGCTGGCCTGTCCGGCGGCCACCGGCGCGTCGCTGGCGGTCCACACATCCTGAAACGCGGGCGTTGCGAACTGAAAACGGTTTGCCCATGGGGCAGCCGACGCCGGCGCGATGCCGGCGAAGACAGCGATGCCGGTGAGCGCGACGGCAGCCATACGCCGTACGCCGCGTGTGCGAAGCGAAAACGACATTGAGCATCTCCATCGATTAACCAGGCGAGGTGTGCTCTACCTGGCGGGCGTAAAATAGGGACGAATCCGATCCGGCGTTGGTTCCGTTACAGCATGGACGGCTGTATGGATCACAAACTATACGACCGCCGGCCGCGGCCCAAAATGATAGCCGGCTAATGCTGGACTTGCAGACTTTTGAAAAGCGTATCAGGATTTGCCGTGCCGGAACGATGAGGAGAACATGTATGTCGACACTATCCGGTTCGGACCAACAGGAAGCGCGAATCGAGCGCGTGGTCAACAATCTGATACCGCTCGGCGAGCTCGGCCTGGAGCGCGGCAAGTCGCGCACCCTGATCGATCACATGCAGCAATACCATGTGCCCGGTATAAGCATCGCCGTCGTGGACGGCGGTAGCCTGGCCTGGGAGCGCGGCTTCGGCGTGCGCGACACATCGCGCGGCGGTGCGGTCGACGGCGAAACGCTGTTTCAAGCAGCATCGATCAGCAAACCGGTATCGGCGCTCGCGGCGCTGCGCCTGGTCGAGCGCGGCACGCTGGCACTGGACGCCGATATCAACCAGTATTTACGCTCGTGGAAGGTGCCGCCCAACAACGGCTGGCAGCCGGTCGTCACTCTGCGCCACCTGTTGTGCCACGGCGGCGGAACCACGATTCACGGCGTTCCCGGCTATCACCGCACCAATCCGCTGCCGACGATAACGCAGATCCTGGACGGCCAGAAGCCCGCCAACACCACACCCGTGCGCGTCGACGCGCTGCCCGGCGTCCAGTTTCGCTATTCCGGCGGCGGCTACTGCGTGCTGCAGCAGCTATTGATGGACGTGACGGGACAGCCGTTTGCCGCCTTGCTGCGCGAGCTGGTTCTCGACCCGCTCGGCATGCGCGTCAGCACGTTTGAGCAGCCGCTGCCCGAACATGACGCCAACGCCACCAGCGGGCACTTTATGTACAGCCGGCCGATCGAAGGCGGCGCTCATGTACATCCCGAACAAGCGACGGCCGGCCTGTGGACGACGGCGGGCGACCTGTGCCGCTTCGCCATCGGCGTGCGCGCAACCTACCTCGGCACGCCGGACGCGATTTTGGGACGCGAGCTGGCGCAGCAGATGCTGGCGCCGCAAGTCGAGCGTTTCATCGGCCTTGGCCTGTTTCTAGAGGGCGACGGCGAGCATGCCCGCTTCGGCCACGGCGGAGGCAATGTCGGATATTTGTGCGAGCTGACGGCCTATCGCGAGCACGGCCTGGCCGCGGCAGTGATGACCAACGGCGAGGGCGGTTGGGGCGCGCTGATGGGCGAGGTGCTGCGTGCGATCGCCGCCGAATACAATTGGCCGGGCTACCTGCCCGCCGAGCGCGTCGCCGTGCCGATCGAGGCGCAAGCGGCGGCACGCTGGGCAGGCGAGTATGCATTGAGGCCCGACTATCACCTGGTGATCAGGATGGTCGGCGACGGTCTGGAGCTCGTCGCCGCCGGGCAGCAGCCGATCCCGTTGTTCGCCTCGTCAGACGAACGCTGCTTCGCCCGCGCCGTTAATCTCGAGCTCACCGCCGGCGTCGGCGACGACGGAAGTATCAACACCGTCACGCTGCACCAGAACGGCCAGGCGCTGCCGGCCGAGCGCGTCGTGTAAGGCCCTCACCCCCTGGCCCCTCTCCCGTGCTGACGCATGGGAGAGGGGAAACCATACTCCGAATCCGCGATACAATGTAAGCCGCCTCCCCGTTGGTTTCCCCGATCCACCGTGCTATAATCGCCGCCCCAGCGACCTTCAGTTGCCATGAGAGAGGACCACGATGAGCGAACGCACTACGCTGAGCTATCCCGACGCGCCCCGCGCCGAAGTCACCGATACACTGCATGGAACAGCGGTTCCCGACCCCTATCGCTGGCTGGAAAACATCGACGCCGAGGATACGCGGCGCTGGGTTGAGGCCGAAAGCCGCCTCGCCGAGGATTTCCTGGCTGCGATTCCGGCGCGCGAGCGGAATCGTGAGCGGCTGACCGAGCTGTGGGACTATGAAAAGCTCGGCGTGCCGGTCAAGCGCGGCGGGCGCTACTTTTATACCTATAACGACGGGCTGCAGAATCAGAACGTGCTGTGCTGGCAGGAATCGCTTGACGGCGAGCGGCACGTGCTGCTCGACCCGAACGGGCTGTCTTCCGACGGCACGGTTGCGCTGACCGGCTGGAATGTCAGCGACGACGGGCGTTTGCTGGCGTATGGTTTGTCCGGGGCCGGCTCGGATTGGCAGACCTGGCATGTGCGCGAGGTGGAAAGCGGCGTGGACCGTCCCGACCGGCTCGAATGGGTCAAGTTCACCGGCGCGGCGTGGCTGCCCGGCGGAGGCGGGTTCTTCTATAGCCGCTATGACGCGCCGGCCGAAGGGCTGGCCTACAAAGGCGCGAACTACAATCAGCAATTGTTCCTGCATCGCCTCGGGCAGCCGCAGGAGCAGGATGAGCTGGTCTACCGGCGGCCGGACCAGCCGGAATGGGGCTTCGGCCCATATGTCACCGAAGACGGCCGCTACCTGGTGGTAACGATCTGGCGCGGCACGCATCAGGAAAACGGCGTCGTGTATCGCGACTTGGACGATCCTGCCGCGACAATGCACGAGCTGCTGCTGGATTGGGATGCCGGCTACGATTACGTCGGCAACGACGGCCCGGTATTTTACTTTTCGACCGACCTCGATGCCGCGCGTGGACGAATCATCGCGATCGACATCCGCGAGCCGGCGCGCGAGCGCTGGCGCGAGCTGCTGCCCGAGAGCGAGGACACGCTCCAGGGCGCTCAGCTGGCCGGCGGCCGTTTTATCGTCGCCTACCTGCACGACGCCCACAGTCGCGTGGCTGTGTTCGATGCCGATGGAGCGCCGCTCGAACCGGTGCAGCTGCCGGGTATCGGCACGGTCGCCGGTATCAGCAGCCGCGCCGAGAACGGCGAGGCGTTCTTGCTGTATACCAGCTTTTATACGCCCCCGACCGTGTATCGCTACGATGTGCAGCGCAACGAGCTCGGCCTGCTATGGGCGCCGCGGTTAGCGTTCGATCCCGAGGCGTTCGAAACCGAGCAGGTGTTTGTCGCCGGCGCGGACGGCACGCGCATACCGATGTTTTTGACCTACCGGCGTGGGCTAAAGCGCAGCGCGGAAACGCCGGCACTGCTATACGGCTATGGCGGCTTCAACATTTCGCTGACACCCACCTTCAGCGTGTCCAACCTGGTCTGGATGGAGCAGGGCGGCTTGTATGCGCAGGCCAATCTGCGCGGCGGCGGTGAGTACGGCAAGGCCTGGTACGAAGCCGGCACCAGGCTGCGCAAGCAGAACGTATTCGACGACTTTATCGCCTGCGCCGAGTGGTTGATCGCCAACGGCTACACCAGTACACCCAGATTGGCGATCAGCGGCGGCAGCAACGGCGGCTTGCTGGTCGGCGCGTGCCTGACACAGCGACCCGAGTTGTTCGGCGCGGTCGTCGCGGCCGTCGGCGTGCTCGACATGCTGCGCTTCCATACCTGGACGATCGGGTGGGCCTGGGTATCGGACTATGGCTCGCCCGACGATGCGCAGGAGTTCCAGGCGTTGTTGCGCTACTCGCCGTATCACAATGTTAAGCCCGGAACGCGCTTCCCGCCGGTGCTGATCACCACCGGCGACCACGACGACCGGGTGTTTCCGGCACACAGCTTCAAATTCGCCGCCGCGATGCAGGCTGCGCAGGCAAGCGACGCGCCGGTGCTGATCCGTATCGATATTCGTGCCGGCCACGGCATGGGCAAGCCCACGGCGATGCAGATCGCCGAGCGCGCGGATGTGGGAGCGTTTCTGGCGTGGGCGCTGGGCATGTAGTCGAAGGTCACAGGTCAGGCAGGGCATCGCTCGTTTTGAACCTTGTTGTATTGTGAAATAACGAGTACGCCAAACAAACGACGAAGAACAACGAACGCTTGTAACTCAATTGAATCGCGCAGAATCAGGCCCAGTTGATGACTGACCTTCGACCTTCGACCTTGACACTCACCCACTCCGTGGGTACCCGACTTCGACCCGTGCTGGCCGCGTACCCGCTTGAGCCGCCGGTCGACGTGTTTGTGCTGCCTGAGCAGGGTATCAACAACACGATGCACGGTGTGCGCAGCGGCGCCGGCAGTTTCGTACTCAAGACCTATGAGGCCGGCGGCGATCGGGACCAGCTGCAATACGAGCATGACTTGCTGAGCTGGCTCGCTCAACGCGATCTGTCGTTTGCGGTGCCGGTCGCGGTTGTCGCTCGTGATGGGCATACACTGGTCGACCACGGTGATTATCGGTATGCGCTGTATCAGCTGCTGCCGGGCGGCCAACCCGACCAACACGACCCGCTGCAGGTACACGCGTTCGGCGCCACACTCGGCGAGCTGCACCATGTGCTGGCCGGGTATCCGGACGAGCACCGGCCCGGCATGTGGGGAGCCAACGAGCTGGAGCAGGTGCATCCGCTGCTGCCCGATCCCTACGGCCTGACCCCTGAGGCGGTCGGTGTAGCAGATGAACCCGGGATCGACGGCCTGTGCGACTGGTGGCGCAACGAGCTCGCGGCGCTGCGCATGTTTGTCGACGGTCGATTTACCGCGCTGCCGCGGCAAGTGATCCACGGCGACTACTGCCTCGGTAACACGCTGTTCGAGGGCGAGCGCCTGAGCGCGGTGCTCGATTTCGAGTTTGCCCTGCCTGACGCGCGTGCGATGGATGTGGCATCCGGCCTGCAGTTCACGCTCAGGCCGTGGCTGGCAGCGCCGAACTGGGACTCGGCAAGCGCGTTCGTGAGCGGCTACACATCACGTGCCGAGCTGAGCTCGGACGAGATAGCAGGGCTGCCCGAGCTGATGCGGCTGCGCAACGTCGCTTCGGGCATCTGGTGGCTCGGTCGCCATCTAGCAAACGGCACGCCCGAGCTCAGCGCCGGCCGGCTGGAGTGGGTGCGCAGCTGCAACATGGTTATCGATCGATCCCGGCAGCGCCTGCTCGGGATAAATTCGCTTGCAGGATCGATACGATGAAAGGAAGAGCATCGAGGCATGAGCCGAACGTATGTGCATGGCTATCAGTCGCGGGAGAACGAGCGCCTGCAAGATCAGGCCGGAACGCTGGTCGACCTGCTGCACGGCGACACCGCATATCCGGCCGGCAGCCTGGTGCTCGAGGCCGGGTGCGGCGTCGGCGCCCAGACGGTCACGCTGGCCCGGCGCAGCCCTGGCGCGCACTTCATCTCGGTCGATCTTTCGGTGGACTCGATCGCCGAAGCCCGGCGTAGGACGGCCGGCATCGATAATGTGGAGTTTCGGCAAGCCGATATTTTCAACTTGCCCTTCGGCGCCGAGACGTTCGACCACGTATTCGTGTGTTTCGTACTGGAGCACCTCGCACGGCCGGTAGCTGCCCTGGCGATCCTCAGGCAGCTACTCAGGCCCGGCGGCAGCATTACCGTGATCGAGGGCGACCACGGATCGACGTATTTCTACCCCGATAGCCCCGCGGCCCACGCGGCGATCAGCTGCCAGGTCAGGCTGCAGCGGGAAGCCGGCGGCGACGCCCTGATCGGCCGCCAGATCTACCCGCTGCTGGTCGAAGCAGGTTTTGAGGAAGTGCGAGTCTCGCCACGAATGGTATATGTCGACGCAAGCCGGCCCGAGCTGGTCGATGGATTTACCCGCAAGACGTTTACCGCGATGATTGAGGGCATTCGCGGCCCGGCACTCGCGGCGGGCCTGATCGAGCCCGAGCGCTTCGATGAGGGCGTCCAGGCCCTTTACCGCACCACCGAGCCCGACGGCGTATTCTGCTATACGTTTTTTAAGGGAACCGCCGAAAGGCGGTCAGGCGCCTAGGCAAGCAGGAACCGCTGCGCCAAACCTTGCTACGCAGCGCCCCATATGCACACTACTCGAACCTCCACGCTCACCGATCTCGAATGCGGCCTGTGCGCCAAGCGCTACCCCGCCGATCAGCTGATCAACGTGTGTTCCGCCTGCGGCAAGCCGCTACTGGCGCGCTATGACCTTGAGCGCGCTGCCGCGACGATGACGCCGGCGGCGCTGCGCGAGCGTTCGGCGACGCTGTGGCGTTACCGGGAAGTGCTGCCCGTGTTGCGCGACGAAGCGGCATTGAGTCTGGGCGAAGGCTGGACGCCGCTGCTGCACGCCGCACGCCTGGGTGAACAACTCGGCATGTCGCGGCTGCTGATCAAAGACGAATTGTTGAATCCGACCGGCAGCTTCAAGGCACGCGGCCTGGCGCTGGCTGTCAGCCGCGCGTTTGAGCTGGGCGCCCAGGCGCTCGGCATTCCCAGCGCCGGCAACGCGGCCGGAGCCGCCGCGGCATACGCGGCCCTGGCCGGACTGCCCATCTCGGTGTTTATGCCGGCCGATGTGCCCACTCTGTTCCGGGCCGAGTGCGCCGTGCTGGGCGCCGAGGTGATCCTGGTGGACGGCTTGATCACCGATTGCGGAGCGCGGGTACGCGAAGGCGCGGCGGCCGGACGCTGGTTCGATCTTTCGACCTTGCGCGAGCCGTACAGGGCCGAGGGCAAAAAAACGATGGGCTACGAGCTGGTCGAGCAGCTGGATTGGAAGCTGCCCGACGTGATCGTGTATCCCACCGGCGGCGGCACCGGCATCGTCGGCATGTGGAAAGCGTTTGACGAGCTTGAAGCGATGGGCCTGATCGGCGCCGAGCGGCCGCGTATGGTATCGGTGCAGAGCAGCACCTGCGCGCCGATCGTGCGCGCCTTTGAGCAGGGCGACGAGTTCGCCGAGCCGTGGCAGGGCGCGCGCACCGTCGCCGATGGTTTGCGCGTCCCCGCGGCGATCGGCGACTTTCTGATTTTGCGCGCGATCCGCGACAGCAACGGCACCGCGCTCGCCGTCGACGACGACGACATGCTGCGGGCTGCGCGGCGCATCGGCGCTGCCACCGGGGTGTTCCCGGCGCCCGAAGGTGCCGCCTGCCTGGTCGCCGTCGAGCACCTGCGTGAAAGCGGCTGGCTGGAATCGGACGCGACGACGAGACTCTTTAACACCGGCAGCGGCCTGAAATACTCACACCTGTGGGCATAATGATCATCGAGCTTCGCAACGACGGAGGTATTCTGATCAAAACGCCGGGGCGCACCGGCGCGCTGGTTACCGCGGCGGCGGCACGCGAACTGGCCGCCTCCGCCGCCGACAAGGGCGAGGTGATACACATCACCGGCGACGTCGAGTCGCCGCCGGGACGGGCAATCGTCGAGCTGCTCAAGCCGGTGGCCGCCGGCGCCTCGATCACGCCTTCGACGCCCGCGCCGTGGAGCCGTGGTTGGTCGTCGCTGCAGGTGGCGGCGGTGAGCGGCTTTGACGATGTCGTGCGCGACCTGCTGGCGCGGGGAGCGTCGATGGAATTGCGTCGGCGCGACCATTCGCCTTACCGGCTGGCGATGCGGCACGGCTACTTCGACGTGATGCGCACGCTGCGCGATGCCGGCGCGAAGCTCCCACGCGGCTTGAAGCCGCCCGACGAGCTTCCGAACGCGGTCGTCGCGCGCAATTATGTGCCCGTATGGACCTGGTGGGTCATGCTCGCGATCCCGCTGCCGATGCTTGCGATCGGGATCATCGCCGATGAACTATGGAACGGGCTTGTCGCGTTCCTCGTCGTCGCCGGCATATCCTTATTGTTCGTATTCGTCGCCAATGCAATCATCGGGCGTATCCGCATCGCCGTCGACGGTCCGTACGTTAGCGTCCGGCAGAACCTTCGCTGGCAGGGTCCGATCGACCTGCGCCGGCTCGTCAGCCTGGGCTACGTCCCCTGGCGCGGAACACGGTTTCCCGCCTGCTGGATGCTGGTGCAGCGTGAGGCCGGCCAGACCTACCGCTGGACGCGATTTCAGGCGATCGAAGGCGAGCTGATCGAGCAGCTGCGGGCCGACACGACGCTCCGCGCGATCGCGATCTACTGCGGAGTGGGCCATGGGAAGGAATATCTGTGGCCGGGGCTGCCGCGACACCTTGCCGCGTACGTGCTCGACACGCAGGCGGGCATCAGTACGGGTGCCCGCACCGCATTCGCCAAACTGGGTCTCCGAGCCGCCGATGTCGTGAGCGCGGTGCAGGAGTGAAAGGGATTACCACAAAGGCACAAAGAACACGAAGATCCATAGTGTCTTCGTGTTCTTTGTGCCTTTGTGGTGAATTCGGTTGAACTAATCGTTGCGAGAGCCGCTTTATTTCGTGTTCACTCGAATTCGCCGGTCTGCCCGTGTTCGAGCATAGTCTTGAGCCGCAGCAGACGCGCATCCCAGGTGGCGCTGATCTGTTTGACCCACTGCTCGAGCTCGCCGAGGGGCTCGGGCGTCAGGGTGTAGCGCTTTTCGCGGCCGGCTTGATGCACGGCGACCAGGCCGGCGCCTTGCAGGATCGTGAGATGCTTGAGAATTCCTTGCCGCGTGATCGGGTATTGCAGTGCCAGCTGGCTCGCCGTCCTGGGGCTGTCTTGCGCCAGATTCGCAAGCAGGCTGCGGCGTATCGGATCAGCCAGCGCAGCGAAGATCGGCTGCTCGTGTTGAAATTTGTGTTCGCTCAACATAGCCTTTCAACCCCACCGAGACAACTGTATTCCCTGGGCAATTGAGCGTACCCACCTGCGCGGCAGAAGCTCAAAATCCGCCCGGATACGGCACGTTCGTGCCTTCAATATACGCTTTTGCGTTGTCCAGCATCATGCCGAAGCCGAAGGCGTTTTGCTCCATCGAGCCCCAGCGCTGCTGCTCCGGCTGCACCTCGTACCCGGAATGCGTGATCGTCAAACGGGTGCCGTCGCGCTCTTCCGTGAGCGTGTAGGTTGTCGTTTCGGACGCCTCCGGCGCCGACCGCGTAATGAGCAGCTGCGGCGGATCGATGCGCTCGATCACCTGGGTGTACATCTCTTCGCTGGTTTCCTGGTTACGAACAAACAGCCGCCCACCGACCTCCAGCGCTGATAGCTGCCACGGCGTTCCCGGCGAAAACCACCCTTCGATCTGCTTCGGATCGGTAATCGCTTGCCAGACACGCTCGCGGGGCACGGCGATCCAGATGCTGCGCTCGACGGCGTACAGCTGCTTGCTTTCGCGCCGGTATCCGAACATCGCGGCGACGTAGCCCTCAGGAAACGGCAGCTCGGCGCCGTCGAGATACGCCTTCAGGTTCGCCAGCGCGCGCTCCCAGCCCGTGCTGCTCGGCGTGATGCGGTCGCGGCGCGCATCCTCCGGCAACGCTTCGAAGCCACGTAGCGTGACCGTAACCCGCGTGCCGCCGTTTTCTTCGCTGAGCGTAAAGCTCGCCGCGAACAATCGATCCGGCAGGCCGCGGAAGATAGTCTGTCGCGGTGCTTCGACAGCCTCGACGATCGCAAGAGGAACCGCCGCCTCGCCCATGCTCACGGACAGCGTGCCGTCCGTGGCGCGCGCCATCTGCGCGCCGAGCGCGGGCGGCAACAGCCACCGCGCCAGCTGCTCGGGCTCTGAGATGGCTTGCCAGACCCGTTCCCGGGCTGCGTTGATCCAGATGCCGCGCTCGACCGTACCCTGTTCCATGGTGCTGCCCTCCGATGTGCAACTATTCAGTTGCACATAGTATAGGCGAATAAATGTTCTATGTCAACCCTGGGTATTCGCCGGCCGGATGAATGATCAGTTCAGCGCAGCGCCACCGGCAGCTCGCGCAGGCCGCGCACCGCAACCGAGCTGCGCCAGCGCAGTCGTTGGGGAGGCACGGCCAGGCACATTTCGGGAAAGCGCTGCACGAGCGACTGGATCGCGATGCGGCCCTCCAATCTGGCCAGCGGCGCGCCCAGACAGTAATGCATCCCAAATCCGAAGGCTATATGCCGATTCGGATGCCGCGTGATGTCGAGACGATCGGGCTCCGCGAATACCGTTTCGTCGCGGTTGGCCGACGAGATCAGTGCCAGCACGTGAGCGCCGCGCGGTAGGGCGACACCGGCGATCTCGACCGCTTCGCGCGCGATACGGCTGGTGCCGTGCTCGACCGGGTTGGTGAAGCGCAGCAGCTCTTCGACCGTCGTTTCGATCAGCTCAGGCTGCGCGCGCAGCAACGCCGTCTGATCGGGATGCTGCAGTAGCGCCGCCATGCCGTTGCCGATCAGGTTGACCGTGGTTTCGTGGCCGGCCAGCAGCAGCAGAAAGATCATCGACAATAGCTCGTCTTCGCTCAGACGGTCGCCTGCTGCCTCTGCCTGCACCAGCGCCGATACCAGGTCGTCGCCCGGCTCGCGCTTGCGCAGCGCGATCAGCCGCTGGAAAAACCGCATCATGCGCATGCCATTGGGTGTCTGGGCCAGCATGCTAAACGTTCCACCCGACGTCGACTCGAGAAACTTCGCGCTCCAGCCGTGAAACCTAAGCCGGTCGGCCTCGGGAACGCCCATCATCTCGGAAATCACCGTCAGCGGCAGCGGCAAGGCAAAATCGGCGATCAGATCAACATTGCCCCTGGCTCCGGCGCGGTCGAGCAGCTCGTCGCAGATGTGCCGGATCCGGCCGGCCATCTGCTCGACCATGCGCGGCGTAAACGCGCGGTGAACCAGATTGCGCAGCCGGGCGTGGTCCGGATCGTCTTGCAGGATCATGCTGTCGGCCAGCACGCGAAAGATACGCGGTATCCAGCGTAGCTCATAACGCTGCGCATCGGCGCTTTTCAACCGATCGGTAGACAGCAGCGGGTCTTTCAACACGCGCACCACGTCGTCGTAACGCGTCACCAGCCAGGTGTGGCCCATTGCCGGTACCTGGGCGGCAACAACCGGCGTGGTCGCCCGCAGTCGAGCATATGTCGGGTATGGATCGGCGCGAATCGCGGGGTCGTTGAGCCTGAGGGTCATCACGAGCTCCAGGGTATGTTTTCATAGTGTACCCGCCGCGCTACGTTAAAGCGATGCGCGAAGAGCTCTACGTCCATCGCTCGTGAAGCGTTCGAAAGGCTGTCCATCGTTCGGGCTGTTCGAGTGCCTGGACAATGCTGTCCGCACACTCCACTGTTGTAAACTGATACGTGTCCACCGAAAGGTCGTACACGCCGTGGTGGTGCATGTGTTCAAGCTGCGCGCGTCCCTGGCCGGGCCTGCGGTCGCCGCGCGCCTGTTCGCGACGATCCAGCTCCTCAGCCGGGCACCAGACTCGGACAAACAGGACAGGATGCGCGTGCAACAATCGCACGGCTTCGGGCAACCACGCCTGCACCTCCGCAGCATCGGTGAGCACATGATCCACGATCACATTCAGGCCCAGGTCGCTGAACAGTGCGATGGTATGGTGCATCGCTGAAATACTCGTGGCGGTCATGCTCCAGAAGTCTGTGTTGCGATACGTTCGCGGCGCCATGCGATTGAACATATCCTGCGCGATATGAAAGTAGGGACGCTCAAGCCTGTCTTGTAAGGCAAGCGCTAAGGTGGTTTTGCCGGAGCTGGACGCGCCATTCAATAGAATTATGGTGCCCTGCGACATCTTCAACGACTCCTCAGCAGTTCGGACGATCGTGTGGCTTTCCCTGTCACATAGGAGAAGTATAGTAACGACAGGATAGTGGAAGGACCATGATGGGCAAGATCATCTCCGATTTCACCATGTCGCTGGATGGTTTTATCGCAGGGCCGAACGACGAGATCGATCCGCTGTTCGATTGGTATGCCGGCGGCGATACCGAGTTCCCGGTGCCGGGAGTTGATCGTAAGTTCAAGATCTCGCGCGCCAGCGCAGCGCTGCTAAGCGAACAATGGAGCCTGCTCGGAGCGATCGTGACCGGGCGGCGCGATTTTGATGTTTCTAAGGCCTGGGGCGGCACCCCGCCGCTGCAGGTGCCGACATTTATCGTGACCCACAACCCGCCACGCGAGTGGGTCAGGCCGGGATCGCCGTTCACCTTCGTCACCGACGGAGTGGCAAGTGCGGTCGAGCAGGCCAGGCGCGCGGCGGGCGACAAGAATGTCGGTATCGGCGGCACAACCATTGTGCAGCAGTGCCTGCAAGCCGGCCTGCTCGACGAGCTGCACATCCATCTTGCGCCCGTGCTGCTTGGTGCAGGTATCCGTTTGTTCGACCGGCTCGGAACTGATCCAATGGCACTTGAAAACATCGGCGTGATCGAGGGCACCGGCGTCACACATTTGCTTTTCCGGGTCGTAAAGTAGCAGCATTCGCGCGAGTAGAGGCGCAGAAAGCTTCTATTCGCGTCAATTCGCGGATCGATCACGATGCCGATCCGTACAACTGGAGACCGCGGCATGGGCTTTATTTTCGAAGTACGGGCGTCGGACTCGCCATATGTCGAAACAATCACCAGAGGGCATACAGCCGGCGATGGATGCGTGATCCGCCCCGCCGAAGTCCACTGGCATTTAGTTCTTGCGCGCCATAACGGCACAACGCGCGCCATGATCGTCGGGCCCTGGACAAGCTCGGGTGCCGTTTCGTTCGTCGCGGACATCGAACTGCTCTGGATCAGGTTTCGGCTCGGCACGTTCATGCCGCACCGGCCGGCCAGAGAAATCCTTGACCGCGAGACGATCCTACCCGAACCGGCGCGCGGCCGCTTCTGGCTGAACGGCTCGGCCTGGCAGCTCCCCGACTTTGAGAATGCCGACACCTTCGTCGAACATCTGGTGCGTCGTGAGGTGCTGGTGCGCGATCCACTCGTTACGGCGGTGATCCAGGAGCGGGCGCCAGGGGTGCCGTCCCGCACGTTACGGCACCGCTTCCTGCGTGCCACCGGGTTGACGCAAAGCCACGTGCGGCAATGGCAACGCGCGAGCAGGGCGGCAGTCCTTTTACGCCAGGGCGTCTCGATCGCCGATGCGATGTTCGACACGGGCTATTACGATCAGCCGCACCTGACGCGGTCGCTTAAGCAGTTCGTCGGCTTCACGCCGGCCCAGCTTGCCCGTGAGTATGCACAGCAGGCTACGGCCTTTGCGACGTGAGCGGCTCGCACAGGTTGCCGTTCCGTACAAGACATCCGCGCCCGGCCGGAATATCATACATATGTGCTGATCGTAATCCGTAGTTAAGCGAAGAGGTACTGAACATGGCCGCGCAACAGCATTCCACCGACGTCGAGATTGAGCAATTAGAACTACGGCCCGTGCTGAGCATCAGGGCTGTCGCCCAGATTGCCCGGCTCGGCGAGGCGCAGGGCGACCGATTAGGTGCGTTGGCGGAGTATCTGCGGCAGCGGGGCATACAACCCGCCGGACCGCCCTTCGTACGCTATCACAGCTTTGGCGAGACCGAAACAGACCTCGAGACCGGCGTGCCGGTGGTCGAGCCCGTCGACGGAGAGGGAGTCATCGCCGCCGGCGGGCTGCCGGGCGGGCCTGCCGTCACGACCTGGCACTACGGCGCTCATGATACGCTGGGCGAGGCCTACGCCCGCATCGAAGCGTGGCTGAGCGAGCACGGCCGCGAGCGCGATGGCGCGGGCTGGGAAGTTTATTACTGGATCGACCTTGCACAGGACGGCGACAGCTCGAATAGCTCCGATCCCTCAACCTGGCGCGTGCAGCTGGTGCAGCCGGTCAAGTGATGCGTTGACATCAGATTATCGATGTGTTAGCATCATACTTCGGATGGTAATGCTGCCGAGGCATAGGATCTGAGATGCGAACGACGCTTGACCTTGAAGAAGATGTGCTGCTGGCGGCACGTGAAATCGCGAAGCGGCGGGGAACATCGATCGGCAAAGTACTTTCGGAGCTCGCTCGCCAGGCATTGTCGCGTCAGGACAGCGTACCCGTACGCAATGGCGTGCCCCTGTTTCCAGTTCAGGATTCAGCAGGTATCGTTACGCTGGAGCTGGTAAATCGCCTGCGTGATGACACGCCGTGACCACATATCTTCTGGATGTTAATCTATTGCTTGCACTGAGCGATCCGATGCATATTCACCACGACGTAGCACATCGCTGGTTTGCCCTTGCGTCCCCGCGTTCCTGGGCTACCTGCCCGATCACCGAGAACGGATTTGTTCGTATCGCAAGCCACCCAAGTTACCCAAACCGGCCGGGTGATGTGCCGGCGGTCCTTGCTCTGCTGAGGCGATTTTGTTCGAGCAACGACCATCATTTCTGGAGCGATGAGATAAGCATTCGAGACATACTGCTCCCGGGCGCCATCATTAATCATACGCATATCACCGACGTTTTCCTACTGGGCCTGGCGTTCCATCACGGCGGCAAGCTGGCCACGCTCGACCGAAAGATCCCGAGCACCGTTGTACGAGGCGGGCGCAGCACACTCGAATTGCTCGACGAGTAGGCGTCCCACTTATTTATTGCCGTGACTGCATCGACGATAGCCGGATCGCCGATGGCTGTGCGCTGCAGCATCTCAAGCGCAAACTGCCGGCCGGCAGGGTCGCCGCTGCTTAGCTCGGCCGGCATGAATCGGCCTCAGCTTGACTGAGCAGAACATTTGGTCTACCGTGGCGCGAGCAGAGCTTCAAAACGCGGCTATGGGAGGCAGCGAGCTATGGCATGGCAAATCCGGCGCCTCGTCCCGGGCGATGAAGCGATCCTGAGTACGCTGGCGGCCGAGGACGCCGACTTCGACATCGCCGGGCGCGGCGCAGCACATGCGCCGCTGGAACCGGATGCGGCGCGGCGCTACCTGCAAAATCCGGACGTGTTGCACTGGATTGCCGAAGAAGCAGGCACGATTGTCGGCGAGCTGTCGTGCATCGTGATTCCGCTGAGCGCGGGTGAGGAGCGCGAGTTACTGCTGTATGAAATCGGCGTGCGCAGTGCCTGGCGCCGGCGCGGCGTCGGGCGCGCGCTGATCGCGACGATGGAAACCTGGATGCGCGAGAACAGCGTGGCCGAAGTATGGCTCGGGGCGGATAATCCCGACGCGATCGAGTTTTATCGAGCCTGCGGCTTCGCCGTGGATGAACCGCGCTCAGTGTTTATGTCGCGCCGTATCGATCCGCCGGCGAGTAAAATCAATGAGCAATGAGCACTGAACTGGTGCAATCACACTTGGAGGAGCTAAGCATGGCTCAGCCCGATGTTATTCCGATGCTCGACTATGAAGACGGCCCGGCCGCGCTTGACTGGCTTGCCGAGGCGTTCGGCTTCGAAGAAGTAACGCGCATGCTCGGCGAAAACGGCGCGCTGTCGCACGGCGAGATGCTTGCCGGCAGCGGCCGGATCATGCTTGCAACCGCGACGCCGGCATATCAAAGCCCGAAACACCACCGCGAACAGTGCGCGGCTGCGCGTGCGTGGTCGGCGGTGCCGTGGGTGATCGACGGCGTGCTGGTGTACGTCGACGACATCGACGCGCACTACGCGCAGGCCAGGCGGGCCGGCGCGGGGATTCTATCCCAGATCGAGAACGGCTTTCCCGGGCGACGGTATCGTACCGAAGACCTCGAAGGCCATCGCTGGATGTTCATGCAGCGCCCGGCAGATTAACGATCCGTACTT
Organism: uncultured bacterium; assembly: GCA_963827625.1. Lineage (GTDB taxonomy): Bacteria > Chloroflexota > Chloroflexia > Chloroflexales > Kallotenuaceae > CAWHBS01. Next base: position 90,966 of record CAWHBS010000002.1, read on the forward strand.
CAAACGGTGAGCAGCTCGTGCACGCTGGCGCGATCGAACTCCTCGATCGTGCCCTGTTTGGCGATCGCGCCGGTTTCCATGATATAAAAGTAGCTCGCCACGCCGAGGGCAAACTCGAGGAACTGCTCCACCAGCAGGATGCCGATATCGCCGCGCCGATGCAACGACGTTATCACATCGGCGATCTCGTCCATAATCGACGGCTGGATCCCCTCGGTGGGCTCGTCCAACAGCAACAAGCGGGGCCTTGATACCAGCGCTCGCGCCAGCGCCAGCTGCTGCTGCTGCCCGCCGCTCAGCGTACCCGCCACGCGCCCGCGCATGGTATACAGCACCGGAAACAGCTCGAACATCTCGGCCACCGCACTACCCGCGGCGCGCCGCGAAGCTCCGGCTTCCAGCCCCATCAGCAGGTTCTCGTTGACGCTCAGGTACGGGAAAATGCCGCGCCCCTGCGGAACATAGCCGATCCCGGCGCGTGCGCGGCGGAAGGACGGCCAGCGCGTGATCGGCTGCCCGTCAAACGTGATATCGCCTTCGCGCAGCTTCAGCACGCCGATGATCGACTTCAGCAGGGTAGTTTTGCCGACGCCATTGCGCCCCAGCAGACACACTACCTGTCCGGGCGGCACTTCGAGGCTGACATCCCGCAGAATACGGGTTTCGCCGTAGTTGACCGAGATATGTTCGACCAGCAGCATCAGGTGTGCCCCTTTGAAACACGGCGCTCGGCGCCGGAATGCCCGCGGCCAAGATAGACCTCGATCACCCGTGGATCGCGCTGCACCGACTCAATCGGACCGGCGCACAGCACCTTGCCCATATGCAGCACCGTAACCGTCGATGCAAAGCGGCGTACGAAATCCATATCATGCTCGACGACAATCACCGAGCGCTGGCGCGCGGTTTCTCGCAGTAATTCGCCGGTACGGTCGCGCTCGCGCCTGGTCATGCCGGCGACCGGCTCGTCCAGCAGCAGCAGCTTCGGCTGACGGGCCAGCAACATGCCGATCTCGAGCCATTGCTTTTCACCGTGCGCCAGCAGGCCGGCGCGTTGCGAGGCACGACGGCGCAAGCCGATCAGCTCGAGCGTCTCGTCGATCATGCCGGCATCGGGCAGCGGTCGCCAGAACGTCACGGCATCGCTTTGGCGTGCCACGGCAGCTTCGAGATTCTCGCGAACGGAAAGGCTGTTGAAGATGGTCGGCGTCTGGAACTTGCGGCCGATGCCCTGTCGCACCAGCCGGTACTCCGGCCAGCGCTGGACGTCCGCATGACCGTCGAACACGACGCGGCCGCTGAACGGGCGCGTTTTGCCGGTGATTACGTCCAGCAGTGTCGTTTTTCCGGCGCCGTTCGGACCGATCAAGAAGTGCAGCTCGCCGTAGTGCAGCTTGAAGTCGAGGTGGTCGAGTACGGTGAAGCCGTCGAAGGAGACCGTGACGTCCTGAACATGAAGGATGGTGTTTCGCTCAGTCAAGCTTCGCTCCAAGCTGTTCCGCAGGTTTTGCCAATTGCTCATTGCTCATTGCTAATGGTTCTTTCCACCTGGCGCCGCGCCGCCACGTATCCAGGGTTCCTACAATACCAAGCGGAAAGAACAGCACGGTGCCGACACATAGCGCGCCCATAAAGAACTGCCAGAATTCTGGAAATACCGCGCTGAACCCACTCTTGCCGTAATTCACCAGCAGTGCGCCGACGATCGCCCCGATCAGCGTTCCGCGGCCACCGACAGCCACCCAGATCACAAACTCCAGCGATGGAATGACGCCCATCGCCGTGGGAGAGATAATGCCTACCTGCGGCACGAACAGGGCGCCGGCCAGTCCGGCGATGCCTGCCGATAGCGCAAATACCATTGTCTTGGGGACCACCGGATTGTAGCCCAGGAAGCGCACGCGGGTCTCGTCGTCGCGCATTGCTACCAGCAGCCTGCCGAAGCGCGAGCTCACCAGGCGCCGCAGCACAAGGTACATCACGATCAAGCAGGCCGCGGTTACCAGGTACAGCACGGTCTGGGTTGAGCTGTCCGCCAGGCGGTAGCCGAAAATGGTTTGCAGATCGGTGATGCCGTTGGTCCCGCCGGTGATCGGCTGCTGGCCGACGAACAGCAGCACCGCGATCATCGCCAGCGCCTGGGTGATGATCGAAAAGTACACTCCCTGGATCCGGCTGCGAAAGATCAGCCAGCCGACGCAGCCCGCCAGCAGCATCGGCACGAGCACCGCCATCGCAATGGCGAAGGCCGGAAAGCGAAACGGCACCCAGAACAGCGGCAACGCTTCGAGCCCGCTCCAGCTCATGAAATCCGGCAGGCGTCCATTCGCCGCTTCGAGCTTGAGATACATCGCCATGGCGTAGGCGCCCAGGCCGAAAAACAGGCCCTGCCCCAGACTGAGGATACCGGCATAGCCCCAGATCAGGTCGAGCGACAATGCCACGATCGCGTACGCCAGGAATTTGCCGAGCAGGTTGAGCTGAAACGGCGACAACAACAGTGGCGCGGCGACCAGCAGCAGCAGCGCGCCGAGCAGCGCTATCCAGGCCGGCATGCGGCGAGGGCGGACGGTTTGTTCGAGGGGAACGTCCAGATACACTCTCGATTCGTTTAGCGACTGCGCAAGGCAACCAACCCTGACGGCCGCCACTGCAGAAAGGCGATGATCAGGATGAACACCAGCACTTTGCCCAGCGTGGCAGTGGTGCCCAGCTCGAGCACCGTGGTAGAAACACCGATCAGAATCGCGGCCATGATCGTTCCCGGCAGCCGCCCGACGCCGCCCAGCACCACCACCATGAACGCGTCGACGATATAGTAGGTGCCCAGCGACGGGCCGATCGGGCCGATCAGCGTGAGCGCGCAGCCTGCCACGCCGGCCAGACCCGCGCCGAGCGCAAACGTCGCGGCGTCGACCCGGCGCGACGCGACGCCCAGGCAGGTCGCCATCTCGCGGTTCTGCATCGTCGCGCGCAAGCGGCGGCCGGCCGCCGAGCGGTACAGATAGAGATAGATCGCGACGACACAAAAGATCACAAGCCCGATAATGAACAGCCGCTTGTACGGCAGCAACAGGCCGGTGCCGACGGGAAACGCGCCGTTCAGCCACGGCGGGCTGCTGACCTGCACGTTGGGCGCGCCGAAGATGCTGCGCGCTGCCTGCTGCAGCATCAAGGCCTACGCCCCACGTCGCCAGCAGCGTGTCGAGCGGCCGGCCGTACAGGTGGCGGATCACCGTGATCTCGAGCAACACGCCAAGGATGCCGGTGACCACAAACGCGGCAACAATGCGCAGAGAACCATAGCCAGTTACCGTCACGCCAAGCATGCCCTGCGCAATCAGCTCGGCCAAACAGATAGGTGACGTAGGCGCCCGACCATGATGAACTCGCCGTGAGCCATGTTGATCACGTTCATCAGGCCAAACGAAAAGGCCAGCCCGAGCGAGATCAGCAGCAGGATCGAAGCGAGGCTCAGTCCGTTGAAGCCCTGCAGCAACAAGCTACTCACATCGGCAATCCCCTTTGAGCGTACTGGCCCTCACCCCGACCCGGCGCGGCCCTCACCCCCGACCCCTCTCCCGCCGCATGCGGCGGGAGAGCGGAGACAGGCGTCCGGTTCCCCTCTCCCGTGCTGACGCACGGGAGAGGCGGTTAGGGGTGAGGGCTACTGGCTCGTCAACGACGCGGCCCAGTCGTATTGCTTAAGGAACGGATCGGGCTGTACCGGCTTGCCGGAGCTCCAGACCTCGTCGATCAGGCCGTCCTCGCGGACCTTGCCGATGCGCACGGTTTTCCAGGTATGCTGCGTCGCGCCGTCGAGCTTGACCATGCCCTCGGGCGCGGCGAACTCGATGCCGTCGGAAGCCGCTTTGACGGCTTCGCGACATCGGTCGAGCCGGCCTTCTCGACCGCCAGCTTCCACAGATACACGCCGAAGTAGCCGGCCTCGATCGGGTCGTCGGTCACGCGGTCGGCGCCGTACTTGGCCTTGTAGGCTGCGACGAACTTCTCGTTCTCGGGCGTGTCGGTGGTCTGGTAGTAGTTCCAGGCGACCAGGTGGCCGGCGATGTTGTCCGCGCCGATGCCGCGCACCTCTTCTTCGGCCACGCTGACCGACAGCACCGGCAGCGATTCGGCGCGTAAAGCCGGCATCCTTGAACTGCTTGAAGAAGGCGACGTTGCTGTCGCCGTTGAGCGTGTTGAAGATCGCGTCGGGCTGGGCCGCCTGGATCTTGCTGATGATCGTGCTGAACTCGGTCGCGCCCAGCGGCGTGTACTCTTCGCCGGCCAGCTCGCCGCCCTTGGCCTCGAGCTGGGCCTTGATGATCTTGTTGGCCGTGCGCGGGAAGACATAGTCGGAGCCGAGCAGGTAGATCTTCTTCTTGCCCTGCTTCAGCAGATAGTCGACAGCCGGAACGATCTGCTGGCTGGGCTCGGCGCCGGTGTAGAAGATGTTGGGCGACTGCTCCAGCCCCTCGTACTGCACCGGGTAGAACAGCAGCCCGTTCAGGCTTTCGAACACCGGCAGCACCGCCTTGCGGCTGGCGCTGGTCCAGCAGCCGAACACTGACGGCCACCTCGTCCTGCTGGATCAGCTTCTTGGCCTTCTCGGCGAAGGTCGGCCAGTCGCTGGCGCCGTCTTCGATCACCGGCTCGATCTGTTTGCCGAGCACGCCGCCGGCGGCGTTGATCTCTTCGATCGCCAGCAGGGTGGCGTCTTTAACCGACACCTCGCTGATCGACATCGTGCCGCTCAGCGAATGCAGGATCCCGACTTTGATCGTGTCGCCGCTGGTCGTGGCGGCGCTGCTCGTTTCGGCAGCGGCGGAAGCAGCTTCAGCCGGAGCGACGGAAGCGTCGGCGGCAGGAGCCGTGGAAGCGCCGTCTGCGGGCGCGGTTGTTGCAGGTGCTCCACACGCCGCCAGCAGCAGGGCGACGATCACGGTGAAGACGAGCGGCATGAATCCGCGGACACGGCGAAACGGCCGGACATGGCTGCGCGGAAGAGGGTGACTTACAGGGGTGCTCCTTGCTTGGCGACGGACATGACAACCATGGCGCGTCGTGCGCCGGAGATGCATGCGCTGCAATTGCTCGCCGTGAGGATGCTCGTCGTCGAGGTGCTACGAACCCGGGTTCACCACCTTCGATCGTAGGGAACGACGGCGCGAAATACAATGTGTGACTTCGCCAAAGAAGTGATCGGCAAGTCGGTCAGTTCGTACAAACCGGGGGCATCCTTGCGCACCGCTGTAGCTGCTACAATTGATTCGGCCGTCCGGCCTGATTGAGGAAGCCAATATGGGCATCTATATCGGCACGTCGGGCTGGAGCTACGATCATTGGACCAACGTGTTATACCCGCCGGATACGCCGCAGCGCGAGCGACTGGCCGTGTATGTGCAACGCTACCCGACGGTTGAGGTCAACAGCACGTTTTACCACTGGCCACCCGACGCGACCTTCGCGTACTGGCGCCGGCGCGTACCACCGTGGTTCCTGCTGAGCGTGAAAGCGCCGCGCGGGCTAACGCACGGCAAGCGGCTGTGGCAGCCCGAGCGCTGGATCGAGCACGTGACGCGTGGCCTGCGTCCGTTGGGCGACAGGCTGGGGGTCTTGCTGGTGCAACTGCCGCCGGCGATGGAGTACGATTACACGCGCCTCGAATATTTTCTCGCAACAGCTACCGCGCCATATTCGCGTCGCGCTGGAGCTGCGCCACCCGAGCTGGCAGCGCGAGGATATCTGGGCTCTGCTCGAGCGATACCGGGCGGCCTATTGTGTCATGAGCGGTGCCGGGCTGCCATGTATTCTGCGCGCGACAGCGCCGTTTGTGTATGTCCGGCTGCACGGTCCCGACCACGAGCACCTATACGGCGGCTCGTATAGCGAGGGCGACCTGTATTGGTGGGCCGAGCGGATCGGCGAATGGTCGCGCGGCGGTCTCGACGTGTTTGCCTATTTTTAACAACGATGGGGCAGGCAACGCCGTGCGCAATGCCGATACGCTGCGCCGGCTGGTGGGCGCCTAGTGAAATAACCGTAGAGGTTGCACCACACAGGCACACAGGACACGAAGATTCTATGGATTCTTCGTGTCCTGTGTGCCTGTGTGGTGAGCCCGCTGCGAAACAGTCGCGACAGGCTTAATTACTCGCGCCGCGCTCGCGCTCGACCTGGCCACCCTGGATTTCACCACGATACCCGCCGCTCTCTGTGCCGCGCGACTCGATAAACTCCTTGAAGCGCTTCAGATCGCCCTCGACGCGGCGGGTCACGAAGCCCAGCGCGTCGCCGACCGTCTCGACCGCGCCCTCGGGCTCGTAATCGAGATCGAGGCGTACCTCGGTGGTGCCGGCGTCGATCGAACGGAAGCTGACTACGCCGTCGTTGGGCGTGCCGCTGGTGCTGCGCCATGCAATGCGCCGATCCGGCACCTGCTCGACGATTTCGGCGTCCCATTCCTTCGCCTTACCGGCGATGTTCGCCCGCCAGTGCAGGCGCCTGTCGTCAAGCTGGCGTACGTCCTCGATGCCTTCCATGAACATCGGAAACTGTTCGAACTGTGTCCACTGGTTGTACGCCGTCTGGAGCGGAACGTTGACTTCGATCGTCTTGTCCGTGCGTGCCATCCTTCTCCTCCTATAGCGGCCGCGCCGCGGGGTTGTGCTCGTTCGCTACGTGAGCTGCAACAGCCAATTTAGCGTTAATGTCTGACTGCAACCTCCGTGCCACCAAGTGCAAAGGCTGGGCAATCCAATGACAAAGCCATGTACGACCAACGGCGGTGGCGCCGCAACACACGCGCGGTCTAGAATTGAGCCATGATGGATTACTGCTTGGCGCGACGATACCGCGCAAGGACATATAGCGAATGACTTAGCCGCTCCGGATTCTGATCGCCGACGACCACGCCATCGCGCGGCAGGGTCTACGAACCGTGCTGCTCATGCAGCACGATATGCAATTGGTAGGCGAAGCCACCAACGGCCGGGAGGCCGTGGCGGCGACAGCTGCGCTGCGGCCCGATGTGGTGCTGATGGATCTGATGATGCCGGTTCTCGACGGCGTCGCCGCGATCGCGGCCATCAAGCGCGAGCAGCCGGCTACCCATATCCTGGCGCTGACGACGTTCGCCGACACGGAGCTGGTCGTCGGGGCGGTACAGGCAGGCGTAGACGGCTATCTGATCAAAGATATCGGCATCGAAGAGCTGACGCATGCCATTCGAACCGTACACAGCGGCGCGCCATACCTGCACCGCGATGCGACGCGCCAGCTACTGCAGGCAACTGCTGCTCCGGACGAGCCCTCCCCCGCGCTAACCGGCCGCGAGCAGCAGGTTCTGACCCTGCTGGCCGCCGGGCGGACCAACCGGATGATCGCGCTGCAGCTGCGCATCGCCGAGAAGACCGTAAGCGTGCATGTCAGCAAACTGCTGGCCAAACTCGGCTTCCAGAGCCGGACCCAGGCCGCGCTGTATGCTTCACGGCTCGGGCTGACGGAGACGTAGATGTTGTGTCACACCTGCAGCGCCGCTTCGAGCTGCAGCGTGCCGTAGCCCGCGCCGATCTGGCGATTGAGACCAAGGCAGCCGAGCAGCCGTCGCGCGCCCCGGTTTTCGGCCAGCACGTCGGCGCGTACCTGCCGGACACCCAGCGCCCGCGCCCCGGCGATCAATGCCTGTCCAAGCCGGATGCCGATCCCGCGGCGCTGAAGATCGTCGCGTACCAGAAGCGCCAGCTCAGCGCTACCATCTCCGGCCGGCACGAGCTCGCCGACGGCCACGGCTTCGTGTTCGTCGTCGCGCCGGCACAGCACCAGTAGCGCCAGCCGGCCGCCGTCTCCGGTAAGCATTCGTTCGGCCTCATGCTGGGCAGCTTCCTGCGTCATGTGCCACGCAGCGTGATAGCGCAGATAGCGCGAGTGATCCCCCAACCGCAACAATAGCTGTGTCAGCAGTGCCACGTCGGCACGCGTTGCCTGGCGTATGGTGGCGGGCTCATGCGAGTCCGGCAGGGTCATGTATTCAGCGACCGGCGCAAGGATATCCATGGCGTGCTCCGTGACAGCTTGCCGGCGCATGCGGCCGGCCTGCTGTGAGCAGACTAGCAACCGCGAGGCAAATGCTCGTCGGGCACGGGTCGCGCTGTGGCTAAGGCAAGGTACTACGACCAATGGCCTAGTGAAATAACTGAGCAAGTTGCGCTCACACCCGCTACTTTTCGCAAATTTCTGCGTTATTAGAAGTAGCACGCAGATCCCCGCTGCGGGCAGGGTGTTCAGTTCTCGCGTAACAACCAGAAATGCTTGAAGCACTCGCGGCAGCCCGCCGGCGCCACCGTTCGGGCACGACGTGGCCGCGGGATGCTGTAGTAGCTGCACAAGGAGGTGCAAGCGCCCTGTTGGCGCTTCCAGAGCCGCGGTTTCTGCTCGACAACGTGCCCGAAGCGGTGGGAACGCTCGCCGCCTCATGTCCCGCGGCAGTGCGATAGTCGCCGGACGTGAGCCATTCTAGCTGCCGGACTACCACACAATGAGCGCAACTCATCCCCGTCCCCGGCGTCGGCCACGACTGCGACGCCGCATTGCCCTGCTGGTGTGGACCCTGTTCGTGCTGTATCCCGATCCGCTGCTGCTGCTACGCGCGGCGCGTCACGCCTGGACGCCGCCCGTGGCTCCCGAATCAGTCGCTCATATCGCCGCGCGCTTGCCCGCCGACCCGCATTTGATCGAGCTGTACGTCACGTCGACGCTGGTTCGCTATGAGGTTCCGTGGCGCAGCTATGGAGTGCCGTGGTATTTCCCCACCGTATCCGAAGTGCTGGCACGCGGCGAGGGAGATTGCCAGGCCCAGGCGATCGTGCTTGCCAGCTTGCTGCGCGCGAAAGGTATTCCGGCGCAACTGGTCGGCTCCTTCGATCATTTGTGGGTTGAATACCCCGACAAGCAGCCCAATCGATACGAAAACGCGGCGATCGCTGTCGTGGCGCAGCGCGACGACGGCGATTATGCCTTCCGTTGGCCGGAGATCAACTGGCGTGAAAGCTGGGAGATCGAGCGCGCCTATTTTTGGGATCCGATGCCCTGGCCGCGTTTATGGATGCTGTTCGGCGGCTGGGCACTGATCGGCGCGGCGCCGCTGCTGGAGCGAAGTCTGGGCAGCGTTTACGCGCGGCGGCGCCTGGCGGCGTGGGCAAGCCACCTTGCTACGTTGTTTGTCAGGTAGCGACGTGACTTGCCCGCGCCGTACTACGTTGCTTTACGCCACTGGCGCTTGCGTCGATCGCGATCGCCGTCTTGCCGGTCGCTGCGCTCGGGTCGGGGCGCCCGCGGGCGCTCCACGGGCCGCCGCGCAAGGCCGACAGCGCAGACCCAGATCTCGAACGCGCTCATCGGCATGCCGCCGACGCCACGCATCATTCCGCTTGCAATCCGCCCCTCGACTTCATCGAGCGCGATCAGCGCGGCGGAGACACCGTGGTCGTCGATGCGACGGCGCACGATTTCGGATTTTGCCGCGGACAAATCGAGCCGCTGTGTGACCCGGTCGTGCGCTGCGTCAAACGTCAATTGCGGCACCTGGGCGGCAGGCTCGGCAGCTGCCGGTGCTGCGTCGTCGGTCGCCGTGGAGCTATCGCGGATCGCGCCGTTTTGACCAGGCGTCGCATGCCCGTTGCGCGACGCTTCAGGTTGCCGCGGCGATGCGATATCCTGTATCCCGGCGGCCCGTGAAGCATCGGCCGTGGCTACTCGACCGGCCGGCGCAGGGGCTTCAGTAGCCGCTGCGTTCGGCTTGCCGTCCTCGGCGGCCTGTGCGAACTGCGCCGGCTCGTCAGCGATTTCCGGGCGGCCAGGCAGAGCGGCGAACTCTCCCGGCCGGTCAGGCAGCGAGGTACTCGCTCCCGGCCGGTCAGGCAGCGAGGTACTCGCTCCCGGCCGGTCAGGCAGCGAGGTACTCGCTTCGGCAGCGCCGCCCGGACGCTGACGCGCCGCGGCTTCCCACTGCCGGCGCTCGGCCGGGCTCAACGTATCCAAGAAAGCCGCCCAGATCGCGTCCCACTGACCGTTTGCGGTCCAGGCGGTGTAGCGCCGATACAAGGTGCTGCCGCTTGGATACGGCGGCGGTACGCTTTGCATTCCCATACCATTGCGTAAGGCATACAAGATGCCTTCGACCACGCTTTGCGGGGCGGCGAGCCGCCCGTGCGCTGAGTCTGCGCCTGGAACCAGCGGCGCAAGCGCCGCCCACTGTTGATCCGAAAGCGCGACGGGCTCACGCGAAGAACGAGCAGCCGCGCCGCCGTTGCCGGCGGACGCGCCTTTGGGTTGCGCCATGGGAGCCAATCCTTCCTACGCGCTCCGGGGGGTGGGCCGGCCGAGCGAATGGCCGGTCACGAACGCGACTGAATACCTTATTATAGCGTTAGTCGGGGCTGTTTGGTTAAGCGGATTAGGTAGAATTGACGACATTCATCAACCGCTGCACAATGGTGAAGGAGGGAGTATATGCATGGAGATCTCGAGCTGTTAATCACCATCACGGTCGCGCTGGTTGCGGCGTTTGCCGGCGGCTGGGCGGCAAGGCGTCTGGGATTGCCGTCGCTGGTGGGGTATCTGGTGGCCGGTATCGCGATCGGGCCTTTCACGCCCGGCTTTATCGGCGATAGCGACACGATCAGGCAACTGGCCGAGATGGGGGTCATCTTTATGCTGTTCGGCGTCGGGCTGCACTTTTCGCTGCGCGATCTGTGGGCGGTGCGCAGCATCGCGATACCCGGGCCGCTGCTGCAGATGATCCTGGCCACCGCGCTGGGCGTCGGCCTGACGCAGCTATGGGGTTGGTCGCTGAGCGCCAGCCTGGTGCTCGGCCTGGCGATCTCGATCGCCAGCACGGTCGTGCTGCTGCGTGCCCTGGTCGACAACGGCCTGCTCAACACGCCAGCACGGCCAGGTGGCCGTCGGCTGGCTGGTGCTGGAAGACCTGGCCACGATCGGGATCCTGGTGTTGTTGCCTGCGCTGGTGGGAGCGGCGGCGGCAATCCGCTGTGGAGCGCCGCGGTGGCCCTGTTTCAAACTGCACTGTTTGCCGGCATCATGCTGTTCGCGGGCGCCAAGGTGATGCCCTGGCTGCTGACGCGGATCGCCCATACGCGCTCGCGCGAGCTGTTTATTCTTGCGGTTCTGGCGCTGGCGCTGGGCACTGCCCTCGGCGCCGCCGGAGCTGTTCGGCGTATCGCTGGCGCTGGGCGCATTTCTGGCCGGCGTCGTGATCGGCGAGTCGGATGTCAGCCACCAGGTGGGTGACGAAATGTTGCCCTTTCGCGAGATTTTCGCGGTTCTGTTTTTCGTTTCGGTCGGCATGCTTGTCGATCCGCGCTCCCTGCTGGCGAACATCGGGCAGGTGCTGGCGCTCACGACACTGATCGTGGTCGGCAAAGCCGTGCTCACCCTGCTGCTCGGCTTTGTGCTGCCCGCGCCCGGCGCGCACGATGCTGGTTGTCGCGGCGGGCTCGAGCCAGATCGGCGAGTTTTCGTTTATCGTCGGCGAAAGCGGTATGGCAGCTCGGCATTCTGAGCTACGGAGCAGTACGGGCTGCTGTTGGCTGCCGCCTTGCTGTCGATCGTGCTGAACCCCGTATTGTTCCGAGGCGTGCCGTGGGCCGAGCGGACGCTTGAGCGTTTTCCCGGCCTGTGGCGCCTGCTGAACCGCTACCAGCTGCGCCCGAGGCGCAGCAGCGGTGATAAGCGATCACGTAGTCGTGGTGGGCTACGGACGCGTCGGCGAGCATATTGTCGATGTTCTGGATCGGCTGGCGGTGCCGCGGCTGGTGGTCGAGGCCGATGCCGCCCGCGCCGCCGAGTTCGACCAGCCAGGGCGTTCCGACGCTGGTCGGCGACGCTGCAAACTCCGACGTACTGACCTATGCCAACCTACCGCATGCTCGCGCCCTGGTGGTAACCGTGCCGGACGAGGCCGCCGCCGAGCTGATTGTCGCGGCAGCGCGCGACATCGCGCCCGCGCTACCGATCATCGCCCGCGCCTCCACGCGCTCGGGCGTTAGCCGGCTGGCGCAGCTGGGCGCCCAGGATGTGATTCACCCCGAGCTGGAGGGTGGGCTCGAAGTCGTGCGCCACACCTTGCTCGCGCTCGGTTACCCGCTGTTGGAGGTGGCCGGGTACACCGACGCGGTGCGACATGACGCTTACGACACCGCGATCGACAGCCACGCCGAGCGCCAAATGCTTGATCGGCTGCTGGCCGCGGCGCGAGGCATGCAGATCGCCTGGCGACTGGTCGGCGACGGCAGCCCGCTGGTCGGCCTGAGCCTGGCCGAAACCGGCCTGCGCGAGCGAAGCGGAGCGTCCGTGATCGCGCTTGTTCGCGCCGGCACGCTGCTGCCCAATCCCAAGTCGGGCATGGTCTTCGCCGGCGGCGATCTGATCGGGCTGATCGGCGACGGCCCGCAGATCGCTACGGCCGAGGCGATTATCGATCCCGCGTCGCTCGAGCGCGAGGCAGGCGCTGAGCCCGAGCGCGACGTGGTGCTCGGCGATCCGGCCAAGGCCGGCTAACCCGGAATCACCACAAAGAACACAAAGGACACAAAGAATTCATGTTTCTTCGTTTCCTTTGTGCCTTTGTGGTGAATTTCTCGCGCGACTCTCGGGCCGAGTTAGCGCGGAAACAGCGACTCGAGTGCGTAGTTGTCAACCAGGCTGGCGACAGCCTCTTCGGAGGGAGGGCCGTTGAAGCGATCGGCGGCGTCCAGAATCCGCGGCAGCAGATTGATATCGCCGGCGGTGTTCAGAAACACGCCGGGCCGCCCGAGCACCCAATGCACCGCCGTATCGATCGCCGGCTGATCCTCCAGCGGCCGGTACCACGTGCCTCGGTCGCGGGTGTGCTCGCCCCACGGCGCACGCGCCACCGACTTGATCGTCTGCACGGCGATGTTGCGCTCTTCGCACAAGGCGACTAAGGCGTCGAAATCCGCCACGTAGATCGGATCCTGCATCTGGATCCAGTTGTAAGGCAAGAGCACCGAATCAAACGGAAAGCGCTCGAGGCTTTGCCGGTGGCGCGCGGCGACTTCAGGCCCATGCCCGGTAACGCCGATGAAGCGCACCAGCCCGGCGTCGCGGGCCTCGACAGCCGCTTCGAGCGCGCCGCCGGGACCGAGTGCCGTCTGCCACTCCTCGGCGTCGACCAGGTTATGCAGCTGCAGCAGGTCGATCTGGTCGATCCGCAGCCGCTCCAACGAGCGATGGATCTGGTCACGCGCGGCCTGGTAGCTGCGCTCGCCGGTTTTGGTGGCCACGAAAAATCGAGCGCGGTGCTCGGCCATCCACGGGCCGATACGCAGCTCGGAGTCGCCGTAGCTGGCCGCCGTATCGATGTGATTGATGCCATACTGCAGCAGCAGTTCAAGTGTGCGGTCGGCGTCGTCCTGCCCGACACTGCCGAGCGCAGCCGCGCCGAATAACGTTCGCGTGCTCTGGTGGCCGGTTGCGCCAAACGGTGCGCGTGGTATTGTCATCGCTGTGCTCCTTTTCCATCTACGCCGGCGACGAAAGCCGGCGTGACGAGCCACCAGGATTCTGGCGGCTACCGCAATGAGCTTGCTCTTGCGTGTCCGGTTAGCGGATCGAGCACTATCTTACACCCGATGCCGGGCGTCGCGCCAACCACGGGCGGGTGCTGCAACAGCGCAGGCAGGACCCTGGTACCGGACGGCACTCACCCGAACGGCGGTGCCGGTTAGGAATTGCACAGGGCGGACCACAATGCTATACTCGTGCAACCGACCCCCGGTGGCACCTCCAGTACGGAACCGCCATGCTGAGCATTCAACTCCTGCTTGTCGACCCGCAGCCGATCCTCAGGCGCGGTGTGCGCTGGATTCTGGAAAGCGCACCGGATATCTGCGTTGTCGAGGAAGCGCCCGACATTCAAACGGCCAGCTCGATCGCCGGCCGAATACAGCCGGACGTGGCACTGCTACTGCTGCATGGGCCGGTGGCGGAGCAGCTTGACGCGGTGCACGAGCTGCGACAATTATCGCCCCGCACGGGAGTGCTGGTGTTGGGAGACGCTGACGACAAGGAGGCCCTGCTTCACGCGGCACGCGCCGGCGCCGCCGGATATGCGCGCCAGGGCAGCGCGCCCGACGACCTGATCGCGTTGGTTCGGCATGTTGCGGCCGGGCGCTACCCGATCGACGACGCTGTTGTAGGCATGCCGCAAGTGGCGGCACAGGTGCTCAGCCAGTTCCGCGTCGCGCTCGCGGAGCGCGAAGACGCGTGGCGCGGCTTCGCGCCGCTCAGTAACCGCGAGCTGCAGGTGCTCGACTGTATGGCGCGCGGCATGGCCAATAAAGAGATCGCCCAACAGTTGACGATCAGCGGCCAGACCGTCAAGAACCACATCACGGCGATCCTTTCCAAGCTTCACGCCGGCGATCGGACCAGCGCCGTCATAACGGCGATGCGCCGCGGGTGGGTGTCGGTGCAGCGCAGGGAGGGTTAACTACGCCGGGATTCGCGGATCCATACCGCCATCGGGCCGGGATCGCGATTGTCCCAGGCATAGTACGGCACAGCGACGATTGTCGTGTCCACCTGGCGCGACGGCGCTGCGCGGTACAGCCCAGTCCAGTCCTCCTGCTCGTCGCGCGCTGCCGTGCCGGATAGGGTAACCACGCCGCCAAGCAGCTCTGCCTGCCAGCGTGCTTCGAGCTCGGCGTCGCTCGGCAACCCCAGCGTGTCGAGCGCCGAACCGTTGTCGACGCCTTCCAGGCAATAGATCAGCGGCCCGCGCTGCAGCGCGACCCGTCCGGCGTCGGCGGCTATGGCGGGATGGGCGTACAGGCGCCGAACCGTCATCGGCAGATCGAGCTCGACCGTATCGCCGCTGCGCCATTGTCGCTCCACGCGGGCATACCCGCGCTCGACCGAGCCGTTGAGGTCGACGGTTGCACCGTTGATGCGCAGCGACGGCTCGGCACACCATTCCGGGATACGCAACCGTAGCCCGAAGCGTGCCGGCTGCTCGACGTCGATCTCGATGCGAACGGCGCCGTCCCACGGGTAATCGCCGCTGATGCGCAGCACTACCGGCCGGCCGTCGAACACAAAGCGCGCCTGGCCCGCGGCATACAGGTGTACCACCGCCTCCGAATCGCTCTGGGCGTAGAGGTAGTTTCCCAGCGATGCCAGCAGGCGAGCGAAATTCGGCGGGCAGCACGCGCAGCCGAACCATTCCTGGCGGTGGTGCTCGCCCTTGCTGGCCAGGGGATTGGCGTAGAAGTAGTGTGTTCCTTCAAGCGAGGCCCCGCTCAACACGCCGTTGTACAGCGCGCGCTCGAGAATATCGGTGTAGCGCGCGTCGCATTCGAAAGCGGCCATGCGCTGCGCCCAGAACACCAGTCCGACCGCGGCACAGGTTTCGGCGTAAGCGCTCTCGTTGGGCAGGTCGTAGTCGTGGGTGAAACCTTCATTGCGTGCAGACGTTCCGACGCCACCGGTGACATACATTCTGCGCGTCATGAGGTGCCGCCACAGTCGCTCGCAGGCCTCGAGCAGCGTGCGGTCGCCATGTTCGGCGGCCAGGTCGGCCATGGCGCAGTACAGATACATCGCGCGCACCGAATGACCCACTACCTCGGATTGCTCGCGCACCGGCGCATGCGACTGGTTGTACTCGCGAAAGGTCTGCGCTTGCTGCTCGCGCTGCGGGAAGTCCGCGCCGAAAAAGCCGGTATTGCCGCGCTCGGCCGCTTCGCGCTCGAAGTAGAACGGCTGCGTTCCGCGCTCTTCGACGAAAAAGCTGCTCAATTGCATATACCTGGGCTCGTTGGTCGCATGCGAGAGCTTGACCAGCGCCAGCTCGATTTCCTCATGGCCGCAATAGCCCGGCTTCTGCCCGGGGCCATTGCCGAAGGTCTGGCCGATATAGTCGGCGTAGCGGCGGACGATATCCAGCAGCGTGGTCTTGCCGGTCGCCTGCCAGTGCGCGACGCCGGCTTCGATCAGGTGTCCGGCGCAGTACAGCTCATGCGCGTCGCGCAGATCGGTCCAGCGCTTGTCGGGCTCGACAACCGTGTAATACACGTTCAAATAGCCGTCGGGCTGCTGCGCCCTGGCCAGCAGGTCGATCACATGATCGACCATTGATTCGACCAGCGGGTCGGGATCGGTCCCCAGGGCGTAGCTGGCGGCTTCGAGCCACTTTGCGACGTCCGATTCCCAAAAGACATGCGGCACCGGCTCATCGCCGGGCCGCCACTGCAGGCGCAGCGCGTCGATGCGGCCGGTGACTTCACACTGCTCGTATTGAAACGGTATCGTGCGCCGGCGAACCGTTTCGATGCGCGGCGCCCAGAACCTATCGGCGATCGAGACGGCTGTAAGCGGCAACGGAGAGTGCATCAAGCGTGGTGCCGTGGTGTTGGAGTGCGGTTGTGCCTTTTGGGTGTTCGTCATGGGTAGCTTACGATCCTTTATTGCTCTATGTTTTGCCGACGGCCAGCATATAGATCGCCGCTTCTTCGGTGCCGTCGACGCCAAGCATCGCGTTGATCGCATCGTCCATGAACGCGCCGACCGAGCAGGCGCCGAGGCCCATCGACGTCGCGGCCAGGTACAGATTCTGGCCGATATGTCCGGCCT
The DNA here is from genome assembly GCA_963827625.1 of uncultured bacterium. GTDB lineage: Bacteria > Chloroflexota > Chloroflexia > Chloroflexales > Kallotenuaceae > CAWHBS01. Next base: position 107,640 of record CAWHBS010000002.1, read on the forward strand.
CGATCAGGCCGTAGCGATAGGTGCGATCCTGATATTTCCAGCGCATGCGTTGATAAATTACAGTCATAAAGAACACGGCCCCCGCCTGGCCCAAAAACTCCTGCGAGATGCCCTGGCGAACCACCTCGGCACGATAGTCGCCGGCCCGCAGCAGCGCCAGGTCGTGGCTCGACACGCCGTAGTGATACACGCCGGGCTCGAGTCCGGCGACATTATGGACCACCGGATACACCTCGATCGGAAACAACGCGCCCGAAGAAGGCGCCGCGCGAAGACGGTTGCCGTACCGCTCGCCGTTGATGCCGGCCGATAGCTGCAGCAGGCGTGACAGCTCGGGCAGCGACAACGGCTCGGCGGAGTAAGCGCGCGTGGACCTGCGGCGCGCGATCGCCTCCTCGACGGCGATTCCGGCAGCCTGGTCGGGTGGTGGAAGCGCCACGCGCACCAGCCCGGCATAGGCTTTGTACAGCTCGGGCTGCTGGCCCCAGCTCGCCACCGAGCCGAGCGCGTCGATCACGCCGGGTTTGCTCCATTGGTGATACACCACGCCCAGGTCGGCGCCGCGCTCGATCGGCGGCGGCTGCCGCAGGCCACGGCCCAGCAGGTAGCCGGCGGCACCGCCTAGCGCCAGGCCGACAAAGGTCCGCCGGGTAAGGCTGCCGCGCGACCGCGGAACGACGGCGTTAGGTGCCGCTTTGTGTTCGCCGGGCGCGCTCGGCCTGACAAAGGCACGGCGGCGCAGTCGATGGCGCGCGTAGCCGGTCATGCGGTGCCAGTTGAGCACGGCATGCACTAACGCGAGCAGGGCCATCACATAGCCGGCGTAGGTGTGATACACGAAGCCGTGCAGATCCCACAGGTGGACCACGATCCCGGTGGCAATCGTCGCAATGGAAGCCAGCAGTAGGCCGGCGCTGACGCCATAGTTGAGATCGTGGCGCAAGCGTCGCATATGCGTCTCCTTTGCCTCAACTCCGCGCGGAACACCTTCGATGCGCCGAATTTCGGCTCTGATACGATAGAACCTGCTATAGCAGGTTTCATCCTACCTGCCGCGATAATCGCGGCTAACTTACTCTGCCCTCGCGTACCACCAATTCCAGTGCCAGGATCGTGCCGCTCGCGAGCGCTATACCGGCGGCCAGGCTCGCCAGCAGTGCATCGGCCAGCGCCGCGCCGCCTCCGCCGTACAGCGCCACGTAGCGCACCAGGCCGCCGTCGCCCGCGCCAAGCCTGAGATCGAGGCGATACGCGCCAGGCGCGAGCCCCTGAAGATCGATCTGTTTGGCCACGATATTGGTTGCCGTGCCGCCCAGCTCGAAACTCTGCCGCGGCAGAACCTGCACGCCGGCCTGGTCGATCAAAACAACGTCGACACTGCCGCTGCCACCCGGATTGGAAAGCTGCAGCCCGCGCGGTGCGCGCGGCAGCACCAGCGCGACCGTGTTGGCAGGCGATTCGGTGTTGACAAACAGCTCGCCGCTGGTGATCGCCGCTCCCGAGCCCGCGTACCTGCTCGCAAACACCCAGAACAGCAGCAGTCCGGCAGCAAGGCCCGCCAGACTTCCATATACCCACCGTCGCCGGGCCCGTTCAATGTCGGCCGCCGGCGGACCTTCCCGAGGGCGGGTTTCGCTCTGGGACCGGGGACGATAGTCGTAGACATCCGCAACCCGCGCCGACACCTGCTCACGCTCCGCCTCAACGCTGATCGGTCGCTGGACGTGTAGCCAGCGCGCCCATCGATCGTACCACCAGGCCCACGTAGCCAGAATGGTAAACGCAAGCGCGATGGTGATCAGCAGGCCAAGCAACAGCGGGATCCAGGACGTGTCGAGCAGCAGCTCGCGCTCGTTGAACAGAGCCGGCTGGGTAACCAGCCAGCCGGCCACGTTCGATCGGCCGGCAAACACGAGCGCGAACGCGCCGAAGCCGGCAAAGCCGACGGCAACGACCAGGCCGGCATAGTCGCGCCAGGGTCGCCGGATCCGTGGCCGGAGCGCGTCGGTAACGGCCAGGACGACGCCGAGCAGACCGAGCGTGAGAAACGCCCAGCGTGCGCTCCAGAAGTAGCCCGGCAGCGCCGCCAACGTTGCGCCAAGCGTCTGAACGAACATCTGCCCGAATGAAATACCGCTGTTTTGCGGTAATGTGAGGTCGCGGATCATACCGGCAATGCCCGCGCCCAGCAGCAACAGCATTACTATAAGCAGAAAGCCGAATACACTGGATGCGCCGGCCAGAAAGCCCGCCGCCGTTCGTCTGAGTGTCATGTTCACATGCTTAACTTAGCACACCATGGAATGCCGTCGCCAGACGCATTGACCTGATCGATCCACGAAGACCGAGCACCTGCGCTGGCGGGTGCGGACGCAAGACACGCGAAGCATAGCTGTTCAACCTTCGCGTCCTTCGCGGATCGTTCTGTGCCTTAGCCTTGCGCCTCGCGCCCGACCTCTTCCGGCAGCTCATACCAGCGTACACGCTCGCCGATCGCCGCGCGAGTCCTCCAGCGCAGGCTTTTGGGCGCCGCGTCGATCGCCTGCCGCAGCACGCCGGCGTGTTCTGCGACCGTACGCCGAGCGTCGGGTTTGAGATCGAGCGCATCGAGGCGTAGCAGCACAGTTTTCAAGCTGCCCGTGATCGTCCGCCACAGTCCCCAATCGCGTGCGCACAGCTCGGCGATGCGGCCGGCATTGATCGTTTCGTGGTCCCCGCTGCCGGCCGGATGATCGAGCAGCAAGGTGACGCAATCGGCGGCATCCTTGGGATTGAGCTGCACGATCTGCAGCTTGGTCAGCAGCAACTCGGCCAGCGGCAGCGTCGGCGAATCCAGGCCGGCCCGCTCGCCGACCGGTATCGCATGGCACATTTCGAAAGCGCCGACGAAAACGTCAACCTGGCGCCGGTTTGCGCGATCGAAGAACAAGAGCCGCCGGTCGCCGTTGAGCAGATTGAATTCGCGATCGGGCTCATAGCCAAGCCGCGTTATCAACGTTTCGAGATCGTGGGCTCGCCGGGATGTAGTCAGCGCGTCGATGTCGGCGTAGTCGCGCACCAGCGCTCCTTGCTCCGCGCTGGGCGAGTGCAGCCGCACGGCAACACCGCCCAGCAGGCGCAGCACGATACCCTGATGCGTGGCCTGTTCAACGAGATCGGTAGCAGCGTTGAGGATGTCGGGGCTGGGCATGGTCCGCTATTCGACCGGAATCTCCTTATACAGCATCCCCAGATCAACCCCCTCCCTGGTACGGCGGTACATGCGCGCGCCGACATAGATCGCCAGCGCCAGCGCATAGTTGGCCAGCATGAATACGATCGAAGTCACGTTCTTGACCCCGGCGGGATTGATGCTCCAGCCGATGCCGTAGAGCGCGTTCGGATCAAAGATCCACTGGAACAGCATGTACAACAGGAAGGCCGCAAAGATCACGCCGGCTATCGTGATCAGTGGAATGCCGGCGATGTTGTACTTGGCGATCGGCGACGCTCGGTACATGTCAGGACGCGTGTAGGGCATCACGATCGCGGCGATCGTCGAGCCCAAAAAGGTGACCGCGATAACCAGCGTCGAGGCCAGCGTGAGCGATTGGAAGTTGACCACATTCCAGGAGTACAACGCGCTTACGATCAGGCCGGGGCCGACCATCAGCGCCAACGCCCAGACCGGCGTGCGGGTGCGCGGGTCCACCGAAGCGACCCGCTCGGGCAGCAGGCGGTCGAACGCGGCGGCAAAGATCACGCGTGTCGAGGACATATAAACCGTGCCGGCCCAGCCGAAAAACCACATGCTCATCGCCAGCAGCACAACAAACTGGATCACGGGATTGTCGGTCAAAAACACGGCCAGCAGCGCGGGATACGGCCATACCGGAAACGGCGGGGCCTGATCTGAGAAGCCCCAGCGGTAGCTCCAGTACGCGCCGTTTGCCGAGGTCCAAAAGTCCCAGCCGATCGTTTTGGCGATCGACAGAAACAGCAGCACCGCCAGGCCGGTAGTGACCAGCAAGCCGAGCGCCATGCCCCAAAAATTGCGCTTAAAATCGTCGGCGCCCTTGACCTCACCATAGAGCGTGGCGCCCCAGTTCGGCCAAAGATTGAAAAACACGATGTACGGCATCGCCAGAAAAACAGCCGCCAGCCCGCCGCCCCACAACGGCTGGATCGCGCCCGCGGCTGCACCGGCCGCCAGCGTTGCCTCGTATGCGCCGGGCGCGGTGCCGTATAGCCGCTGCGAGTTTGCTTCGAATCCGGCGCGGAACGACTCGTTGTTACCGAAAAGCAGCATGGCGACCACGATCAGCAGGCCCGCGTTGCCGACCCAAAAGCAGAACCGCTGCACCCGGGCATATGCTTTCATACCCGCGGCAATCACCGCGGTAGCAAACACGACAGTCAGCACGCAGATCACGAACCACGCCATCGGCTGCAGGCCAAACCACAGCGCCGCGTCGCGCATGCCGAGCACGCTCAGCAGCGGCACAAACACGATCTGGCGCAGCATGTCGGCATAGATCGGCGTCCACAGCCACAGAATAAACCACCAGCCGGTGACGGACAGCACAAACCCGATGCCGCCGCCGAGAATACGGCTCTGCCAGACATAGTCGCCGCCCGCGCGCGGCATGACCGCGATCAGCCCCGCGTAGACTACGATCTCGGCTACGATCAGCAGCGCACTGATCAGCAGTGTCGGTATCAGCGCACCTTCCAGAAAATACATCTGGCTGACAATGTACAGGCCGAGCGTGACTACATTGATCGAAAAGAACGCGTAAATAAACGCGTCGAACATCGACCAGGACCGTACCAGTCCGGTCGCCTTGCGCAGAAACAGCGTGCTGTCGATGCTATCGCCCGACGCAAGACGGTTCTGCGACGTGGAGCGGCCCATCGCTAGTCTCCAATCTGTAGGGAGGAAGATGGGGCGTACGATAACAGATTTTTCGCGTGTCTCGTGCGTTTCAGGTCCGCCACGGTCACCCCGTCGTCAACGCGTAGCTCTTGATCCCCTTACGCGGATCGAGGTCGACAAACGCGCCCTGCAGCACACCCTGCTCATACAGGCTGCCGGCGTTGATCGCCAGCGTGCGTCCCAGCCTTGCCGTGCCCTTGGCTTCGTGAATATGGCCGTGCAACGACAGGAGCGGCTGATAGCGCATGATCGCGTCGCGCACTGCCGTGCTGCCGACAGGAATCAGTGAGCGACCGGCGTCTTTGATATTGAGCTGCTCGTCGATCTCGGCCGCGTCGTCAAGCCCGGTGCCATAGGGCGGGCAGTGGAAGTTGAAGATGACGTGCTTCATATCGATGTCCGGCGGCACCATCGCGTCGATCCGCGCTGCCAGATCGCTTTCGCCGGCTTCACGATACGTTTTCCATGGCGTGATATTGGACCAACCCGTCGACAACATCGTCCAACCCTCGCCCAGATCGCAGGCGCGGCCTTCAGATAGCTGCACGAGCTCGGCGCGACGGATCACCTCGTCCACATCGGCTTCGTCATCGTTGCCGGGGCACACGAAGCAGCGCAAATTGGTGCCGCGCAGCCGCTCGTCGGCGAGCCGCATCCAGCCTTCGAGCACCTGCAACATCCGCTCACGGAACATGGCATCCAGCTTACGCGAATCGGCGGCCAGCTCGGCCAGCGCGTCGGGCGTGGTGCGGAACGGATAATAGCCGCGGCTCGCGACACGCCGCTCCATATCGGCGACTTCGCCTTCGCCGTGCAGCACGAATTCTTGCTGCAGCAGCGTGGCTTTGTAGCGTCCCGGCTTCAGCTCGACGATCGGCACCAGCGCTTTGCCGGTCATATCACCGCCCAGCACCAGCACATCGGCCTGATAAAACTTGCCGGCGTTGAGAAACTTTTTCCAGCAGATCTCGGAACCGTGAATATCGGTAGCAAAAAAAAGGCGCATCCGTTCGTTCGTCCCCCAACACAGAATCTATTCGTAAACTTCACGAGCGTACGAGCAACTCTGAACGCAAACTGACGGCTTCGTCGAGTGGGACGGCGGCGGCTGCCGCAACGTGCCCAGCAGAATTATAGCCAATCATATGCCACTAATTGCAGGAAATCCTTAGCGAAGCAGCCGATCCGGGCGCGGTGGGCGCGTGGAGCCGTTTACACAGACGGCACTCAGTAGGGCTTGAAGCAGTCGGTTCAGCTCGACCGCCATTCAACTTCGCTTCGGCGGCTGGTTTTAGTGTTTACGCGCCAGCAGCACCAGGCCAAAGTTGTGGTCGCCAAGCCCGTCGATCATCTGCGCGGTAAAATAACCATCGGGAACGTCGCGGAAGCGGATATCGATCGCCTGCTCGAGCACGCAGCCCGCGGCGGCGACGGCCTCGAGATAGCCGTCGCGTGTATGCGAGTAGTTTTTTAGCAGATAGATCGTTCCCGGACGAACAAATACCGTCCGCATCCCCGCGGCGACGGCATCGGGATGAAAATCGGTGATCAAAAAGTGTCCGCCGGACCGAAGGACACGTGCGCACTCGCCGACAGCCGGCGCCAGATGCTCGACGTGGCACAGCGCCAGGGAACATACAACCATGTCGAACTGCGCGGCAGCAAACGGCAGACCGTCTTCGAGCGCACCATCCTGGACGTCGATCGCCACGCCTTCACGTAGCGCGTTCTCGCGCAACACGGCCAGCATTTCCTCGGACTGATCAAACGCCGTTACAGCGGCGCCCCTGCGCGCCAACTGCAGCGCATAGCGTCCGGTACCGGCGCACACATCCAGCGCCGAGTCAAAGGTAACGCCTTCAAGCAGTGGATCAACGTAAAGTCTTTCCGCCCCGATCAACGGATTCGGCTCGAAGTCGTACGCCGCTGCCCACGCCGCGTAGCCGTCCGCGGCCGAAACTTCCAGCTCCTGCTCCTCAGCCGGCAACAGCACACGCGTGCTCGAACGGTCGGCGGCCGTAAGCACCCAGATCTCGCTGCCGCCATCCAACCGGTACGAAGAACCGATCGCATAGACCGCTGTTGCGCTGGCCAGCGCAAACTCATTCTCGACCCGATCATGCTCTTCGATCTGGCCCCAGTCGCCACTGCGGTGGCGCACGAGCAGATCGGCGGGCGCTACTCCGGCGGCTGCAAGCGCCGCCTCCGCGCCGGGCGAGATCTCGACGATACCAAGGTCGAATTAATTCATAGGATTCAAGGGTAGCATTGCCATGCACGACAACGTAACAGCCAAAGGTATGAGTTAGGGTCCGCGAAGACACGCGAAGCATAATTCTTTATTGCCCGAGATGGTGCCGGTGCTGGTCGACAACAGCGTCATACCATCGCCGCCGTTGACTCGGACAAAACGCAAAGCACGCCCGGATATGAACGCAAAGGCGCGAGGAAGATAGTCAACGTGCGCCGTGTAGGTCGGTGCCAAAACCATATGCGTAGCGCGTAACGATTGCAGGCGCGAGCCAGACAATTATCGAGTAGTAAAGGAAAGGAAAACGATGCTTCAAGCAGCGCTCAACGGCAGCCGCGACCGATCCGAGCATCCGGCGCTGCCGGTGACGCCGGAACAAATAGCCCGGGAAGCACAGAGTGCCGTCGAGGCCGGCGCCGCAGAATTGCATATCCACGCCAGGCGCGATGACGGCACAGAAAGCCTCGATCCGTCGGTCGTCGCGCGCGTGCTGAATCTCGTACGCGTCGCGTGTCCGGGCACGCCGGTCGGCCTCAGCACCACAGCGGGCATCATGCGCGACATCGAGGCGCGCTACGCCTGTGTCGCTGCGTGGAGCGTACCGCCCGACTACGTTTCGGTGAACGTCCACGAAACAGGCGCTGAAGAGCTGATGGGCCTGCTACGACAGCGCGGCATCGGCGTCGAGGCCGGCGTGTGGAATCCCGCCGCCGCGGATCTGCTGGCGGTGACCAGTATCGCCGGCGACTGCCTGCGCGTGTTGATCGAAGCGCACGAGCCGGAGCTCGAGGTAGCACGAGCCAACGCGCTGGCGATCGAGCAGCGCCTGAACCAGCTCGGCATCCACGTGCCGCGCCTGCTGCACGGCCTGGACGCGCCCGCCTGGGCGCTACTCGAATACGCCAACGAGCGCGGCTACGACACCCGCGCCGGAATGGAAGACATGCTGAAGCTGCCGGACGGCACGCTTGCCGACGGCAACGCGGCGATCGTAAGCGTAGCCGCTCGGCTGGGCCGGCGCTAGTCTCGTTTACGGGCGGCCGGTACTAACGACTAATAGGATCAGCGTCCTATCTTTAGTGCATCAATGAAGGCAGACAAGACCGGTATTGCTCTGTAAGATGGGCAGGCCACGCAATCAGGCACCCATAGCTTACGAGGAACTTTGCCGAAACGTGGGCGCAGTACCAGAGACAGATTTCGGCAAACTCCTGCAGTTGAGTTGTGAATGTTGAGGTGGTTCCATGCCGACGCCAATCCATTACGCGCCAGATATGGACAGGCATTTGTCTCGCACCCGGAAGACTATGCTGCGGCTCTTGACGAGGTACGATCTGCTGGAGTCGAGTCCAGGTTCGGACGGGCGATCTGGAATACCAGCCGCGCCGTGGTGAACCAGGAGCGTTGATACTGGATCAAGATGCACCCGTTGGAGCGCTGCGCCATGAAGGGCGCCGGTTCCGCGATTTCAGGGCCGATGGATTTCCTGGTCAGCAAGCTTATACGTCCGATTCCCAGGTAAATCAGCAAGAGTATCGTAGATTATGACGAGTTCTGGATCTGAATAGGCCCAGCGCACCCGATCGTGTGTATCAATGATAATAGACAGTGGTCGGCTTCGCTCAATATAGCATCTCCCAAGGCGTTGACAATACGTCCGTTGTGTTGTATCTTGCGCCAGCTTCAATTACCTGGGCAACCGATCGAAAGCAAGGAGCCACGCCGTCCGCGTCGACGGAACTGAGCCGAACCCGCTACTGCATCCACACCTTCGGGTCATTCAGTCGCCTTCGTCACCCCACCGACAGCCTAAGCCGCACGTCCGCTCATAGCGCAGTGTGCGGCGCCACCGACCCTAACCGGAGGTTCGAGATGCAGGCTCTCGCCACTCTGATGCTGCGCCTCATTCGCACTGCAGCACCCATTCGTCGTCACACAGCCGGCCAGGGCCTGGTTGAATATGCCCTGATTCTGGTACTGGTGGCTGTGGTCGCGATCGGGATACTGGCCACCGTGGGCACCGATATTACCGCGGTATTTCAAAGTGTCTCCGATGCCCTCAAGGGCGGAGGCGGCGCGCCGGCCCCATAGGCATACCCCGAATCGACGCGGGCAGGAAGCGGAGAAGAACAATGCGACCGCGACACGGTGCATTTTCGCTGCTACTTTGCGTAGTCGCGGCGTGCTGTTTTTTGTCGGCGCGTGGCGTGCGCGCAGCAGCACCACAGTATTTTCCTGAAACGCAGCACAGCATGGCCGATCCGATGCTGACATTCTGGCAGCGCCACGGCGGCTTGCCGGTCTTCGGTTTTCCAATCTCGGAAGCCTTTCCCGAGCGCAACGCCGACACCGGCCAGACCTACTCGACGCAGTATCTGGAACGCAACCGCTTCGAGGCGCATCCCGAAAACGGAGCGCCCTACGATGTGCTGCTCGGCCGCCTGGGAGTCGAAGTGCTGCAGCGCCATGGCCGCGACTGGAATACGCTTCCCAGGGCCGATCCAGCGACGGCACACTACTTCGGTGAGACCGGCCACGCCATCGGCCACGCGCCGTTCTGGCAGTACTTCAGCTCGCATGGCCTTGAGTTCGATGGGCGCAGCGGCAAGGGTCTTGCCGAGTCGATCGCGCTGTTCGGCTACCCGATCTCCGAGCCGGCACATGAAACGAATTCCAGCGGCGACGACGTGCTGACGCAATGGTTCGAGCGCGCGCGCTTTGAGGACCATGGCGACAAGGGTGTCTTGCTCGGTTTGTTGGGTAATGAGGTTACGGCCGAGCGGAGAAGCGAGGGGCCATTTCTACCTGTTGCGGCGCCGCCTTCGCCGCTCGACGGATATCGGCAACGCCTGTTCGAACTGACAAACCAGGAGCGAGCAGCACTTGGCAAGCCGCCGCTTGAGTATCGCTCGGATATTCAACCGCTTCTTGATGAAGCAGCGCGGGCTTACACGGAAGCAGCGCGCAATGGAGGTGACCGACGAGCAGTGTTTCAGATGTACGGAGACCGATTGGAAAGCCTCAATCCACCAGCATATTTGGTTTCGGGACAATGGGACGCACCTCTGACCGCACAATGTAAGGGTGTTGACCCCAACGAGCCGCTTAAGAATGCCCTCTCGGTCCTCGTCATAAATTCCCAACAAAGTAGAGTCACCATTGGCGTGGACGGACCGTATTCGAGCAGTTGTGGACCTGCAATAACAGTGCTTTACGCAGTTGGACCATAGCCACTTGTCGAATGCGAAATGGAACCTGAAGGCGGATGGGTTAATGTAGAGAGTAGGGTAATGAAGCCACCTTCGCCTAACAAGACCTTCCGGAGACAAGATTTCCGGTCTATCCCATCCGTGGGCTTCGCTGGGTGTCTGCAGCATTGATCGTTTTCATAACTGCTTTATCGGCGCTCTTCGTCGCCTGGATCATATTTGGTACAGCATCTTCCGTAGGGCATGAAGTTTCTTCACGCGCGGACTATGTGCCAGCAGTACCAATTCCCGCTGCAGACGGCTTGCCCTCTATGAGCCCAGAGCCGGTGGGACATGTACCCGACCAACAAAAAGCCGTGGACATGCCCCAGTCCCCGAAAACGTCGGAAGCGCCTAAGGATGTTGCAACGGCACCTTTGCTTAGTCCGCAATCCGTAATAGGAGCATTTGACTGTGCGCGCAGCAAGCGCCGACTGCCACCCTATAGACGCGATAAAGCGCTCGACAAGAAGGCCAAGTCAATTCTCGAACGGGTAATGTCCGATCCGAAACAACCGCTAAGCGAACAGGAACAGGGATTCGCATTAACTGGTCAACTAATGCTAGATGTTTCCTCTCCCGTACTTTCAGACTGCATGGTTGGTGGCTTCGATGTTGGGCGAGTCGAGAAGCTAGAGCAATCATCGCGCATTGGCGTTGCGATCGCGCCGATTCGTTTGTATGAGCAACAACTGTTTCTCACTATAGTTGTTGGCTACTAGGGGGCGCGTTGTTGCACGCTGTGAATCTCATCTCCCTAATAGTCGCTGTCACTCTGTTTTATGGCGCAGAGGGCTGGCTACAGGGTGCTAACGCGTCTACTTGTTCGGCCGTTTCAACGTTTGGACGTCCCTTTCCTCGGCCCACGGGAAAGTGCGGCAACGATCAAACTAGGCCAGACTGCGACTGGGTTCATGCCGGTCCTATATCTGGCGGATGCCAAGAGTCTGGGAAATGTGAAAGCGATTCAGGCTCTGCTATTAGTGGATTGTTCGAGGCATACAAAGATCAGGAGGACCGCACGAGCGAGCGGCTATCGAGGCCCTATGTTCATCTAGGCAATAAAGAAGACACGCCATACCCGACGGTTATCGAACGCGAAATCTGTTGGGTGCAAGAAGACGACACAAGATGGATGACGGTATGGTCGGCCGGTACCTGGCACCACGGTGCCTACTGGAACCGTGTCAACGGCCAATGGTATGATAGCCGCCATCACTGGGCGTTCTTTCATGCAGGTGACTGCGAACTTAACCCTCCTCCTGGGGTTACTCCTGATCCTGAATCCGACAGACAGCAACTACCAACCGCCACTCCCGCCCCACCGCCTGCCGACGGCGCAATCCGCATCACCGTTTGGGAGTGCCAGCAAGGGCTTGGCGGCCTGGCGTCCGGCATAAATGTGTGGGCCGGAGAGTGGAACGACAGCGGATCGGGCTCAAGCGTCGAGTTCTCAGTACCGGGCCGATATCAGCGAGCAGGTTGGAGCGTTTCGCTTCCGCCTGGTTGGACTTCGCCATCAACAAGTGGAGAAGCCTCAGTTGGCTCGAGCATCAACGTCGTAGCCACCTCGCCGGCGTGTTTCCGCTCGGTCGATCCGCGTACGCCGCTGCCTTCATTGCCGCCGACGCCAATTCCGGATTGCGTTGACAGCCATGGACCCAGAGGCTCCACTATCGCCGTTTCGGTTCCTGGCGCCAGTTCGCAAACGTTTGGCAACACGCGCGGTTTCAACAAAACGAACCCACCGCTCAATGCGTGGAGTGTGGATGCTCCTACGGTGCCGGCGTCGGTACCGCTGATTGCGCGCTTCAATTTCGGCACGCTCAGGGCACGCGATTTTGAGGCAGACCACTATGGGCAGGCCTCCGTACACCTTCGAATTCAGGATGTTACATCAGGCCAATATCGCCTTAAGGTTGATACAACTGAAACTGTGCCCGGTACTACATGGGATGGGCGCGGCACGTACGTATCATCGCCCACGGTAAACAACGTCGATTTCGGCGGCAGCTTCTATTTCTGGAATTGCTCAGGTGGGCGCTGGGCCTACTCGAGTAACGTGCCCACAAACGGCTGGTTCATCCGTAACACGGGAGGAGTGCTGAATGCTACGTTTGTGCCGGAGGAGGGTCACCGCTACTTAATCGCCAGCATGGCGGCGCACGATGCCTGCAGGCCTGACTTCGCGATGTGGTCGGTTGCGGTGGTGCAGGCCGAGTGCCCGAGCGGCGCGGTCTGTCCGACGCCGGTGCCGGCTCCTCCGGGCGAGCCGCAACCAACACCGCTGCCCACGCCGCTCCCACCGCCGCAGCCGCCCGCGGCTACCGGCGATGTGAAGCTACTGATGCATTCGCAGCACGATCCAACCGACGGCGTTTACCGCTCCACCGGCACCACGGTGGCCTGGCCGCAGGGCGAGATCCTAGATTTCGCTCCCGGCGTGACGCTGGCGCCGCTGCCGCCGGCGCCGGTCGACCCGTACTATGGCCGCCGGTATAGCTTCCAGCAGCAGGTCATCGGCTGGAGCTATGTTACCGAGGCTGCCTGCCGCGGCGCAGGCAAGCCTGCCGATAAGCTGACAGGCTGCGCTTACCGGTATGTGCCCGATCCGACAGCGGCGCAGATCGAGGGTCAGGCACGCGCGCTGTGGGCGGGCGGTAATCCGGCGACGGTGCCCGCGGATGTGTATGCTACGACGATGGCCGGGCTCAGCCCGGTGGACCTGCCGGTTGAGGTGTTGGTCGAAACGCGCACGCTGGATGCGAACGGCAACGTGGTGCTGCGGCGGTCGACGACACTGTCCGCGACTTTCCGCGTTGAGCTTGTCGCGCCACGGTCGGTGCGTTAGGAGCAGGTATGGTCCGTCTTTCCACCACAGACCAACGCTTCCCGAGCAGCCGGGCTGCGAAGATCGCGGCACCACGGCTGGGACATGCCTGTTCGTCTGCCCATTCGTTTATTCGTGCTCCATTCGTGGCCGTGGCCGGTCAGTCGCTGGTCGAGTTTGCCCTGACGCTGCCGATCCTGCTGCTGCTGGTGTTCGGCGGGATCAACGGGCTGCAGAGCGCGATGACGCACTATCTGGTCGCCTGGGCGACACGCGAGGCGGCCAATCAGGCAGCGCTCGACGGCGGCACGGGCATGGCGGCGCAGCGGATGGCCCACACGATTCTCGATAACGGCATCACGCGCGCCGACAGGGCGAAGATAGCGATCGGCTGCGAAGGGCCGTGCCGGCGCTATCAGCCGATCACGGTGGCGATCGAATATAGCGATAGCGTATGGGTGCCGCTGGGTCCATGGGATACGATCGCCGTCACTCGCCGCGCGGTGCGCGCCAGCGAGCGTGATGCCGTCGACACCACCGCCGCGCCGGCCGATGCTGCCAAAGGAACGACGGATCTGCCTGGCCGGCCGGAGTCGCCGCAGGCACCGGTTCCGGGAACGGCAGCTGTGCCCGGGTCGGCGCCGTGATCGGCCGGATGAGCAAGCAATTGGGCTGCAGACGCCGAGCCTTCGGCTCGACGCTGAGGCGTATGTCGCCGTCACCTGCGCTGCGTACGGCATTCACCTGTCCGATGCGCTTTTTGTGTTTTCGTGGTGCATTCGTGGACACCCTCCCTGCGCGGCGAGCGCCCGGTCAATCACTGGTGCTGGTCGCACTGCTGATGCCGGTGCTGATTGCGCTGGTGCTGGCGTTTCTGGAGATCGGAACACGCCTGTTGCAGCGCGCCGAAGCCGAAGATGCGCTGCGCCACGCGTCGCGCAGCGCGATTCAGACGTTCGCGTATGAGCCGTTCGCCGCCGGAGCCGCCGAAGTGCGCGAGGCGGATATGCTCGCGGTCGCGCGTGAAACGTTTGCGATTAATCTCGGCGGCGTGCATGGCTTGCTTACGTCGCCGTCCGAAACTGTCGGCAGTGTCGGCTGGCAACCGATCCTCGCCGGGACCGGTCGCTGTGCGACAAGCGGTGCGTCAGCCGTCGAGGTGACGGCGCCGGCCTTGTGTGCCGAGGTCGAGCTGCGATTGCTTGGCCTGATTGGCTGGGGCGAGTGGCGCACGAGGGTGTTTGTGGTCGAGACGCTGGATCAGGTGCGTTGATAGCGGCATGTGAATCCTGCGCCGGAAAGGGTGCGACTTCATGGTTTCGAATCAGGCGCTTAGCCAGGCGGTAACACCGCGCCGGTCTCGCTTCTGGCCGACGGTGCTGCTGGTCGCATCGGTTGTGTTCATGATCGTGATGGCGGTGGTCGGGTTTCTCCAATTGGCCCGCACGGAGCGGGTGATTATTCTGGTGCGTCCGGTGGCGTATGGGCAGCCGATCAGCGCCGAGGATCTGGCGACGGTCGAGGTGAGCAGGCATCGTCCCCAGCAGCTCGCCGGCGTCGGTGACCCCGGCCTGGCGATCGGCAAGTATGCCGCCCGCGCCCTTGCGCCCGACGATCTGCTGCAGCCGTCGATGCTGCTCGAAACGGCACCCTCGCGGCCGGTGTATCCCAGCGGCGAAGAGCTGGGCGCCGAGATGGTCGCGGTTCCGTTTTCCACGGAAACGACCGGCCCGATCACAAATACCGATGTGCTCAACATCGGCTTCTATGACGAGAGCGGCGACGCGCAGCGCTGCGTCGATCCTTCCGAGCAAGCGCCGCGGCCGGTTGCCGCGCCGTCCGAGCAGCAGCCGGCCGTCGAGGACGAGATCGTGTCTGGTGTAGCCCAGGATGCCCCCGCGCAGGCCGGCCAACCCTACGCGTGTCGCTTGCTGGTCAACGTCAATGTGCTGCATGTCGACGGCGAGAAAGCTACCGCATATCTCGAGCTAACCCCGTACCAGGCGCAGGCGATGCGAGCTGTGCAGGCGGCAGCGCTGCCGCTCTACGCCGAGCGCTCGACGTCCGGCCTGGCCGAGCTCGAGCCGCTGACACGGCTGGATCCGAGCCAGCTTGCGCGCGAGGCGCTGTCGATGCCGGCGCAGGCGACGTCCGAGCCCGTGTCACCCGACTCGGGCCGGGCCATGCCACCGGGGGAGGGGCGTTAGCTATGCTGGATCCACGTGGCGCGGCGATATCGGAGCAACGTACGCCCTCCGACGAGCAGGCTCATCTGCTGGACGAGCTGCACGTGCTGGCCTCGACCGGACGCCTGGACTGGACGCTACCGGCGGATGGGGTGCTCGAACACGCACTCGGCCGGTGCCTGGGCTGGCGCGACTGGGCCGAGCTGCCGTGGTATGGCGCGCTCGACGCGCTGCTGCGCGACCCGGGCGTCAGCGATGTACTGGTCAATGCGCCAGGTCACGAGTGCCGGGTGGTCCGCGACGGCAACTGGCACGCTACCGGTGTCCGGCCGCATGCGAGCTGGGTGGTGTTCGCGCAACACCAATTGCTGCTGCGCTCGGGGATGACCGAGCCCGACGATCCGTTTGACTGGCCGGCGCCGATGATGAGCGGCACCGCCGATCGCCGGCTGCGCTACGCGGTAACGCGTGAGCCGGCCACGCCGTTCGGTCCGACGATCTCGGTGCGCGTGCTGCCCAGGCGCTGGCGCACGCTCGACGATCTGGTGCGCGAAGGTATGCTGCCTGCAGGCGCTGCCGAGCTGCTGGTCGAGGCGCTGCGCTGCAACGCCAGCGTGCTGGTGGCCGGTCCGGCCGCCGTCGGCAAAACGACACTTACCGCCGCGCTGCTGCAGGCGATCGGCGAGGAGCGTCGCGTGATCGTGATCGAGAAAGACCTCGAGCTGCCGATGCTGCCGAACGCGGTACATCTCGAGGTGACGCGCAGCAACGCCAGCTTCGCCGACTGCGTTACGTTCAGTCTGCGCCAAAAGCCCGAGCTGATCGTCGTCGGCGAGGTACACGGCTCCGAGGCGCTGGCGATGCTCAAAGCCGCCGCGACCGGGCATCCCGGCGTGTGTACGATCCACGCCCACGATGTGCAGGGCGCGCTCAAAAATCTTGAGCGTATGGCGATCGAATTGAACAACGACACCAGCAATCTCAGGGCGCTGGCCGAGATCGTCGCGGCTATATGACCAGCCAGACCGTATCGCTGCTGGTTGCTCATGTCGGCCGCTACGGCGGCAGGCGGCGCGTCGGCCTGGTCGCTGAAGTGGTTTCGCAGAGCGGGACCGGCATGCCGGGCGACTATTATCCGCTCAACCCGTTGTACGAATACGACCCCGGCACCGATCGGGTCGAGCCGCGCCATCATGTCACGAATCCGTGGGGCATCGGACGGTTTTAGCGCTGCGCGTTGTTCATTGGAGGGAACCGACAATGCCTGGAATAGAACTGCTGATCGTGGCGACCACACCCGCGCTCCAGGCGTCGCTGGGACGGTACGCCGGGCTCGAAGTGATCAGCGTGCCGACGCTGGATATTGCCCTACGCTTGATCAACAACGAGCGCGCACCGCACGTGGTGTATCTGGAAGATACCGGCGGCAACGTATGGACGCTGTGGTCGGCGGTACTGGCTGCTCGCGCCAAGGGCATTCCGGTGTATGTCGGCCTGCAGCGCGCCGGCAAGCTCGGCTACGACGATTTTGTTGCCGCCGGCGTCGACGTGATCGTGCCGGCGGACGGAGCCGACGATCTGGATTCGGCCACGGTCGCGGCCTGGCTGGCGCGGCACGTAAACGCCCGTGAGCGCGCCGCCGCAAGTGGCCAGGCGCTGATCGCGATCGGCAGCGCCAAGGGTGGTGTCGGCAAGAGCCTGGTCTCGGCTCTGTTTAGCGAGGTGTTCGTCCGGCTTGGCCTGCGCGTGTTGGTGGTTGACTGCGACCTCAGCAATACCGGCCTGGCCTCGATCTTTCGCTTTCGCTCCGGACTGCGCTCATACACCGAACTGGCCTCCAAGGGCGACGCCGCCTGGACGCCCGAGGCAATCAGCGAACTGATCTATCCCGACCATCCAAGTGGGGTACACTTTTTGGTCGGCTCCGACGACGCTGCCGACCCGCGCGATCTGTACACGCCACAGTGGGAGGCGATGCTGCAGGCGATCAGGTCGCTGCCGCAGTACGACGTGGTTGTGCTCGACACGAGTCCCGAGGTGCGCAAGCGACCGTACATTGTGATCGCCGCGCGCGACGGCGGCGCCGTGATCATGCCGACGCCCCCCGGACGTAAGGAACGCGACGGCGCGGCGAAAGCCTTGCGCGTATTGCAGGCTCACGAGCCGGACCTCACCGATCGCTGCTACCTGCTGATGATGGCGCCCGAGACCGGCGTCGACGTGTCGGTCGAAAAAGTCTCCGAGCAATTCCTGGCCGCGTATCCGCGCGTCCGCATCCTGGGCCAGCTGCCGCGCGCCGCGCGCCTGATCGCCCGCGCCGACGAGCCCGACCAGTATGTGTGCCCGTTCGATATCGCGCCGCACAGCCGCTTTACCCGCGCCGTCTACACGATGGCCGAGCGGCTGTGCGAGCAGCTGGCGATCACTGCACCGCGGCAGCTGCCGCGCTCGAGTCTGTGGCAGCGACTGCGCGGTGAGCGGCTCCGATCTGATGCCGCCGGGCCCAGGGTTTCCGATGGCGCCCGGCTCGCCGATGCACAGCGAGAGGTGCGCGCGTGAACCTGCGACTGGCCCGCCGGAATATTCAGGTTGTCGAGGACGCCGGGCTCGCGCTGTTGCAGCCCGCTCGCTCGACGCGCTCTGTTCCGCGCTTCGACGCCGCCACGCTGCAGGCGATCCGCGATTATCTGCGCGACACCATGCCGCGCCACCTGCTCGATCCGTTCGTCGGCGCCGAAGCGCGCAACTCCAGCGTGGTCGGCCTGCTGCAAGACGTGATCGCCACGGCGCGCGCGCACGGAACACCACTCGGGCAGCTTCCGGACGACGAGCCCACGCTATTAGCCTTGTTTGCCGCTACGCTGGGCTGGGGACCGGCACAGCCGTATCTCGACGATCCGCGAGTCAACGAGGTCAAGATCGTCAACCGCACGGTGCTGGTGCAGGAGGCCGGCAAGCCGTTCGCCGAGGCGCCCGAAACCTTTGCCACACTCGACGAAGTGCTGGCGCGCGCGCTCAATCTGGCCGACCTGCTCGGCGTCCGGCTGGATCAGCTCAACCCGCAGGCGACGGTGCCGGTGGCGCACGGCACGCGCGTGCACATCTCGATACCGCCATGTACCGAGGACGGCGTGCTGATCTGCATCCGTCGCGGCCGCAAGCGCGCCTGGGACCTCGACGATGTCGCTCTTCACGGATCGTTCGACGACGCCGTCGGCGGCTTACTGCGCCTCCTGGCGCAAGCACAGTGCTCGTTTCTGATCGCCGGGCGAACAAATGCCGGCAAAACTGGCCTGCTCGAAGCCCTGGCCAACTCGTGGCCCGGCCGGCCACACACGATCAGCATCGAAGACCATACCAGCGAGATCGGCATCCGCGACGCAGCACTGTGGACACGCGAAATGGTACGCTCGCCCGAAGAGTTCGGTCGCGTCGCGCGCGAGGCGCTGCGACAGTCGCCCGATCTGCTGCTGCCCGGCGAAGCGCGCGGCCCCGAGGCGGGCGCGATCCTGGCACTGGCGATGTCGGGCCATCCCGTCCTGACGACCTTGCACGCCGAAACCGCGCCCGCCGCGGTCTGGCGTTTTGCTTCATATGCTCGACAGCCGGGCTCATATTTGTACGAAGGGCGCCTCGAAGACGCGCTGCGCGACACATGCGAAGCGTTCCAGGTTGTCGTCAGGCTCGAGTTCTGGAAGGACCTCGGCCGCCGGCTGGTCGGAGAAATCGCCGTGATTGCCGGCACCAGCGTGCGCAACGGCCGCCTCGAGCCCGAGGTCGTGCCGCTGGCGACACTTGACGTCGGCGCTGGCGGTATAGCGTGGAATGCGCACGCCGTAGCCGGTTCGGACGGGACGCTGCGCTGGATCGACGGTATCGACCGGACGCCGCCGATGCTGCGTGATAAGTTGCGACACGCCCAGGCCGTCGCGCTGGCGCAAGCCGCCGCCGCCACGCCTTCGCGCGACCAGGTCGCCGAGGCGCTGCAGCGGGCGGAGCAGCATTTGCGCGCCGGCGCCGGTCTGCGCGCCATGGCAACGATGGCCGACACCTGGCGCGAGCGCCGCGATCCACGGCTGCTCGACCTGGCCCAGCAGGCGTTAGCACTCGAGCCCGCGGCGTTTGAGGAGCAGCACGCGCGCGCCGAGCGGCTGCGCAAATCATTGGACGCATCGATCGCGACACGTCGTTGGGTCGATGCGCGGCGCGAGCTAACACAGCTTGGCGACGAGCTCGCGCTTGCCGCGGCCGTGGCGCCCGGCGAAGGATGGGAAAAGGCCGGCGCTGCGATCGAGGCCGGGCTGGCCCAGCATGCCGCCGCGCGGCGTGCCTGTGACGCGGCCGAGCTGGCGCTGGGAGCCGGCAGGCCGCGCGATGCGCAGTCGCATGTCACCGGATTGCAGGTTGAGCTGCTGCCGCGCGAGCTGGCCCGGCGCGTGCTCCAGATACGCGAACACGCGTTGGCTGAGCTGGTAGGCGCGGGCGAAGGATCGTTGCGCGCGCTTGAAGC
The DNA here is from genome assembly GCA_963827625.1 of uncultured bacterium. Taxonomy (GTDB): domain Bacteria; phylum Chloroflexota; class Chloroflexia; order Chloroflexales; family Kallotenuaceae; genus CAWHBS01. The sequence goes on from CAWHBS010000002.1 coordinate 127,580, forward strand.
TGTACGCGCCCAGATGTCGGCGCTGGAAACGACGTAATCGAGGCGGTCATGGTTCCGCATCTTCCCACCCCGTGGACGTATCCATTCACTGCCGGGCTCGCCCAGGCCGTACCGATGTGGCTTACGGCTGCCGCGATCCTGGCGCTCAGCCTGTTGCTGCGTAGCCAACTGCTGGCGGCGATGGCGAACCTGATCGAGCGTCAGGCGGCGCGCGGCAGACTACGGCCGGTCGACCCGATACTTTTGTGGACGCCGCCGATCGTGTCGCCAGCACACCTGCTCGTGGCGACGGTCGGCTCGCTGCTCGGCTTGCTGGTGATACTGAACCGCGTGGTGCCGCTGTATGTGGCGCTGGCCTTATCCGGTCCTGCTCTTGCGCTGCTGCTCTGGCTTGTGTTACGCATCGGCGAAGCGCGCTACCAGCGTTCGCTCGAAACGGCGCTGCCGGGCGCCGTATCGCGGCTGGCGGCGCAACTCAAGGGCGGCGCCGGGTTCCAGCCTGCGCTGGCGCAAATCGTGGCCGATCTGCCGCCCGGCCCGCTGCGCACCGAATGGTCGTGGCTGATTGCCCAGATCGGCGCTCCGCTTACAACCGGCCTACGCGCGACGCCTGCGCTGGTGGTGTCGGCGCTGGCGGCACAAACGCCGTCGCCGCGCCATCGCATGCTGCTGGGGCACCTCGAAGTTGCGCTCGGCCAGACTCACGATGTCCAGGTGGCGCGTTTGATCGCAGCCGGAGAGGCGCTGTACGAGGCCGACCGCCAGCGCAGCGAGGCGCAGACCGAGCTGGCCCAGATGCGCGCGAGCGGCGTGTTGGTCGGCTGCGTCACCTGCGGCCTGTCGCTGTTTTTGATGGCGACACAGGCGGAACGCGTTCGCGCCGCGTATAGCAGCCCGCTCGGAGTTCCGGTGGGGCTGCTGGTCGGTGCGGCGATCGCGGCGCCGCTGATCGGCGGAATCTTGCTGGCGCGTATCGACGACGTGGACTATTAAAGGTGGATTGTCTATGTTTCTGGCACCCGGCTGGCCGTTTATCTTTTTGTCGATCGCCGGAGCGCTGCTGGCGCTGATCTCGATCCTGCACCTCGAGGCAGCCAGGCAGCTGGTGCCCGGCTTTCGACCGATCGTATCACCCTCCGGATACCGTCAGCGCCTGCTGCTCGGCCAGGTGACCGGCGCCGCCCTTGCCGCAACCCTGGTGCTGGTTGCTCGCATGAGCGGAATGCATGGTCTCTATCTGCTGTTGATGATATTACTGGCACTGGCGGTCTGGATGGCGGTCGGCCTGGTGCTCCCGCGACGCCCGCAGGTGAACGCCGAGCGTGAGCGGCGCAGTCTACGGCGAGCAACTCCCGGCTTCGTCAGCTATATTCGCATTTCGTTGGCCGGCGGCGAAGCAGCAGCGACGCTGCTCGAGCAATTCGTAGCCACGCCCGAGCCGCAGCGCGCTGCCTTGCAGGACGCGGTTCGCGCCGCGCTCGTATTGATGCGCACCGAGCGCCGCCGTCCATTCGATGCACTGCTGCGCGTTGCGCGCGAGCGTGACTGCCGTGAACTGGTCGACGTTGTGGAGGCGCTGGCCCAGGCCGAGGAACGCGGTACGGATCCACGGCCGGCGCTTAAAGCGCAGCAGGCGATGCTTGAAGCGATCCTGCGCGATGAGCTGACCCGCACGCTCAAGCGCCGCAATCTTGGCTTGATCGGCCTTGTTGCGCTCAGCGTACTGTTTGGGCTGGTGGTCAATATCCTGTTCGTAATGGTCGTCGGCGGGTTGCGCTCGAGCGGATTGTAGCCGGCTTCGCGGCTGGGCGAGGAGCACGCGGTGGGCGGGCGAATGCATCGTGCTGTGGTTCTGCTGGTCGGCCTATTGCTGTGCGTTGCCGCGGCGGCGGTTGTTTTGCCGCCGGCAGGCACCCGATCTGATCAACCACCGCCAGTTCCGGCTTCAACGGCTGCTCTTGCGGCTCAAACGCTCACCGGTGCAATGCGGAGCGCGGATGGCGGATCGACGTCCTCCAGTACGCCGAACGCGCCGTGGCGTCCTACGGCGGTGCGGGTGGAATGGTGGGCCCAACATGGCCCGCTGGTCGCCGGCCTCGTCGCCGGCTGCAGCGTGACGTTGATGCTTGTTTGGACGGTAGCGCGCGGCATATTGGGTTCCGGGCGCAGACGCCTAACTCGAACGAGCGTGCCGCGTACTACCGGATCTCCCGCTACGGCGGTGGAACCGCGAACAGTTCGCCCGTTCACACCTCCTCACGCGGCGGCGCCGGCGCTATCGAATGTAACCCTGCAAACATCGCCAGGCGGGACGCTCGATACCGCTGCGCGGGAATTGCCGGCGTCACGATCGGAGGCTGGGACAAACAGCGCCAGGCTCCAATCGCGCAATCAGAGCGAGCGGCTCAACACAATGCATTCAAGCGAAGTATCCATCGCCGGCAGCAATATGAGCGCGCGACCGGCGATCGATTGGCTGCGATCGGAAGCCGGTGACAGCCGAGCTACGGCGGCGCTCTGCGCCGTCGACGAGGCGCTGGCCGCTGGTGGATGGCGCAGCCGGGCCGGCGGCGCGGCGACACGACCTGATATGGCCCAGACTGTAGTGCGCGTGGATCTGGCGTTGCACCCGGCCGAGCGAAACATCGGAGCTGCGGTCGCCGAGCGCGTCGCCGCTACGCACCCGTCCTGGCAAGTCAAGGCCGACGGCGACCAGCTGGCGATCGAAGGCGAGATTACAGGATCGCCCGGCGCGCTGCTGTTGCCCGCGCTGCAGCTCGACGCCGATGGGCCGTGGACCCAATATCTTCATGCACCTGTGACGCTTGGGCTGGCGATTGTGGGCAGCGGAGCCGGCGACGTGCTGCACGGAGTGCTTGCCGATCTGGTTTGTATGTATCCACCAACAAAACTCGCTTTGACGGTGTTTACTCCGCCGCATGCCGAACTATACCGTGCCGCGCCACAGTGGGTCGAGCCGCCGGGCAATTCTCCGGCGCTGATCGAACAGCTCGCGGGGTCGATCAGCGTCGAGCAAGCAGGTACCAATCTGCGGCCGCTGCTGCTGGCGGCCATTGAGCCCGGCGACGAGCTGCTGTCCACGCTGCCGGCATTACTGCGGCGCCTGGGCATGCTCCGCTCGCCGCCCGTCGCGCTGCTTATCGCCGCCGAGCGTCCGAGCTCGCCGTTTCGCGCCCTGGCCGCTGCTCTACCGGAGCTCAGCCTGCGTTCGGGAGCTCAACCCGGCGACGCTGAGCTTCGGCTCGCCGAGCGCCGCGTCGCCGGGCAGCCGCCACGCTTCGGCGCCGACGATATGCGCGAATTGCTGCACTGGCTGCCTCGCTTCGGCGCTGCGCCGCCGCCCTGCCTATGGGATAGTATGAGCGACCCCGACAGGTCGCAAGAGCACCGGGGGCACCCCGGCAACTCACTCCCCGACGGCTCGTTCGACGGCGGAAGCGTTCTCGGCCCGCAAAGCGCGCCGTAACGCACTGGTGAAGTCGCGGGTGTACGGCCTGGAAACCTGTGCCTCTGGGACCATCGGAGACCATCGCTTTTACCTTCGCATCGTCGCCGTCGGCGCTGCCGATAACATAGCCGCCGCCAAGGATCCACAGCAGCGCGGGCAGCGGGCGCGGACTATTCTTGGGGAGGTAGGCCAACGCCGCACTTTAGCACGCCAGGTGCGCTGCACACCACCTGGTGCCGCCGGCCACGGTCTGGTGCTTCGCTCCCACCAGGCATTTGGGATACAATCGCAGCTCAATTTCATGAAAGTGCCATTTGGTGCCTTGCATAGGAGACGATCATGACCGCGAAACGAACCAGCCGTACCGGGCTTCCGGCCTGGCAGGCGCTTCAGGCGCACCTCGAGCAGGTGCGGCCCTTGCACTTGCGCCAGCTGTTCGCCGATGATCCCCACCGTGGCGAACGGCTCGCCGTCGAGGCCGAGGGGCTGTATCTCGATTATTCCAAGCACCGCGTCACCGACGAAACCATCACCTTGCTGCTGCGGCTGGCCGATGCATGCGGCCTCGACCAGCGCATCGCGGCTATGTTTCGCGGCGATCGCATCAACGTCACCGAGAACCGCGCCGTGCTCCACGTGGCGCTGCGCGCGCCGCGCGACGCCAGGATCGAGCTCGACGGAGTCGATGTCGTGCCCGAGGTGCACCAGGTGCTCGACCGAATGGCCGCCTTCGCCGACCGTGTGCGCGACGGCGACTGGTTGGGCCATACCGGCAAGCGCATCCGCAACGTGGTCAACATCGGTATCGGCGGCTCCGACCTGGGCCCGGTGATGGCCTATGAAGCGCTGCGCCACTACAGCGCGCGCGCAATGACGTTTCGTTTCGTGTCGAACATCGACGGCACCGACTTCGCCGAGGCCACGCATGACCTCGACCCGGCCGAAACCCTGTTTATCGTGGCCTCCAAGACCTTTACCACGCTCGAAACCATGACCAACGCCCGCACCGCGCGCGCCTGGTCGCTCGCCGCGCTGGGCGACGAAAAGGCGGTGGCCAAACACTTTGTCGCGGTGTCGACCAATGCCGCCGAGGTTTCCGCCTTCGGCATCGACACCGACAATATGTTCGGCTTCTGGGATTGGGTCGGCGGGCGCTACTCGATGGACTCGGCGATCGGCTTGTCGACCATGCTCGCGATCGGGCCACAGGGGTTTCGGGATATGCTGGCCGGCTTCCATGCTGTCGACGAGCACTTTCGGAAAACTCCGTTCGAGCGCAATCTGCCGGTGCTGATGGGCCTGCTGGCGGTGTGGTACAGCAGCTTCTGGGGCGCCGAGACCGTCGCGGTGCTGCCCTACGACCAGTACCTCAAGCGCTTTCCGGCCTATCTGCAGCAGCTGACGATGGAAAGCAACGGCAAATCGGTGACGCTGGAGGGCGCGCAGGTCGACTACGAAACCGGCGCGATCTACTGGGGCGAGCCCGGCACCAATGGGCAGCACTCGTTTTACCAGCTGATCCACCAGGGCACGCGCCTGATCCCGTGCGATTTCATCGGCTTCAACCGCAGCCTGAACCCGCTCGGCCACCACCACGACCTGCTGATGGCCAACCTGTTCGCGCAAGGCGAGGCGCTGGCGTTCGGTAAAACAGCGCAGCAGGTGCGCGCGGAGGGCACGCCGGACGAACTGGTCGAGCATCGCACGTTCGAGGGCAACCGGCCGTCGAGCACGATCCTGGCCGGCGAGCTGACGCCCGCCGTGCTGGGCAAGCTGGTGGCGCTGTATGAGCATAGCGTGTTCACCCAGGGCGTGATCTGGGACGTCAACTCGTTCGACCAATGGGGCGTAGAACTTGGCAAAGTGCTGGCCCAGCGCATCGTGCCCGAGCTGTCGGGTGAGGCCGAGCTTGCGCACGATAGCTCGACCAATGCGCTGATCCGGCGCTACCGGCAAGCGAAGCAGGCAGCCGGCTAGCACAAGCCTACAGGCATGCACCACAAAGAACACAAAGGACACAAAAGAATCCTTAATTCTTTGTGTCCTTTGTGTTCTTTGTGGTGATTGTACTCCGGTACAACCATGTTTGACGATTTTTGTTCAAAGGCCTACGAGCTGACGCGCCAGTGCATCCCGTTTGCCATGAGGGCAGCGTGTATTACTTTTGCTGCCCCAGCTGCAAGACAAGCTTCCGAAATAGAGTGCTAAGTGAAGCGGGATGAGTGATTAAATGCCTGCGTTCATCCCGCATCCCTGATCACTCCAACGGCTCCCACCATAGCACCGCCGCATGGTCGGGCTGGTTGCGCGGCGCGAGCCGCTCCGCATCGTCAGGTTCCAATAACTCATCCAGCGCAGCGAGGAACCTTGCATCGCCGTGCGAATCCGGACCCAGCGACAGCCGCCAGCGCAGATCTTCCAAAGCCTCCTCACGGTCGGCAAAGCTATAGCGTGAGGCGGGCACGAGCGCGAGCCGAGCCGGAATACCGAGCTGATGCAACACGTTCAAACACTCCAGCGCCCCGGGCAGCGGGCTTCGCGGCGTGCCATGAATACGTTCCCAGAACGGCGCAAGCACGAAAGACGGCTGCTTGAGGCCCAGCAGCACGAAGCAGGCGCGTCGCGCGCGCTGGTCCATCGCCGTGAGGAACGGCCCGATCTCGCGCACCCCATACGCCACATGCGCGGAAATGGCGACATCGCAGACCGGAGTGGCGGCCTCCGGCCAGGCAGCCGGCAGCACCGTTATGCGCGATGCAGCTTCGTCCGGCGTGCGCTGTTCGAACTGTTGTCGCATCGATCGCGACGGCTCGACGGCGAGCACGCCGGCGACATGCCGGGCAAGAAACAACGCATGCCTTCCCATACCTGCACCGATGTCGAGCACCGTATCGGTCACGCGCAGGTGGGGCAGGACGAAGCGCATGAAAGCGTCAGGCTGCGAGGCGCGATCCGCCGCTCGCGCAAAGTGGGGTGCCTTGACGGCCCAATGATCAGCAATCCGATCCCGCGCCGGTCCGGCGATTCGCTCGGTCTGCTCGTGTTCGGCGTCAACCATCTGGCGCCAGATGGCGAGCCAATCGAGACCGCCGGCTCCCGTGGCAGCCGGCGTTCGGTTTTTCGAATCCGGCGCCTCAGCTCCAGACATCATCGGCACGCACCTCGAGCGGCAGTGTACCATCACCGATCATCAGGCGTGCCAGCACCGGGAGATGGTCTGATCCGGCATCTTCACCGATCCAGGCCGCGCCGGCCCGGATGCCGCTGGTATGCCAGATATAGTCGACGCGCAGCAGCGGCAGCAGCGAAATCCAACCTAACGGCAGCCGGACACGGCTGGATTGTCCGACACGCCGGGGCAAGGTTAGGCCACGCCCGACGCCGGCAGCAGCGAACGCATCGATCAGGCCGGCGGCGCACAAGCGGGCATAATACGGGTGCCGCGGTGTCAAATTAAAGTCTCCCAGCAGCACCGCCGGTGCGCTGTCGAGCGTCAGGTTTGCCAGCCGGCCGATCTGGGCCGTCGCGGCCGGCTGGAATGCCAGGCCGCCACGGCCCAGTCGCGGCGGCGGCGGGTGGCCGACAACGATCGTCAACGCCGCTCCGTCGACGTCAACGACTGCGCGCAGATCAGGCCGGGCGGGATACAGGTCGAGCTGCTCGTGTTCACGGATCGGAAAACGGCTGAACAGTCCCTTGCCCTCAAAGCCGGCGGCGACGAGCACATAGTACGGGAAGCGATCGCCGAGCGCCCGGCTCAGCACGGCTGCCTGCGCCGCGCCGAGCTCCTGTAAGGCGATCAGGTCGACCGCGACGCCGCGCAGCATCCGAAGCAGCCGGCCAGGGTCGGCCAGACCATTGCCGACGTTGTAGGTCATTACGGTCAGTGCCGTATTGCCTGGGGTTAGCGGCATGCTGGTCCTTAACGCGGCTCCTTGGCGCGGCAGCCGGCATGGTACTCTCAGGGCGCTTGCACCTCGGACGGATGGTGTGCGGCGAGATGGAGTGCGTGCTGCTGGCGGCCCGTCGCGCGCAGCCGCTCAAGATAGCGCGGCAGCATTCCGCGCGTATGAAAGGGACCGCCTTCGCGAAGCACGCTCAGTAGCGGGTCCACGTTGGAGCGCCCCGACAGCATCATCTCGTGCTGCCAATCGGCCAGCAGCGCCATCGCTCGATCCACCAGCTCCGGGCGCTCCGCGGCGAGGTCGTGCTGCTCATGCGGATCGTGCTTGAGATCAAACAGCATGACCGGCTGCAGCTCTTTGTAGCCATCGTGGTACGTGCGCAAGCAGATGTAGTCGTCGAAGCGCACGCCGCGCTGGCAGGCCCAGGCGCCCTGGCTGGTAACCAGATACGGCCTGCCGTCTTCGCGCCCCTCACGAAACGCCGCGCTAAACGGCCGCCCATCCCAGGTCGGCGGCACGGTTCCCCCGACCAGCTCGATCAGCGTTGCCGCCCAATCGTAGTGATAGTGCAGCGCCCGGTCGACGCGCTGTGAATCCGTCAGGCCCGGCCAGCGTACGAGCAGCGGCACGCGACAGGTGATCGCATCGGCGGTCTGGTGGTCGCCCCAGACGTTGAGCTCGCCCAGGTTCTCGCCGTGATCGGCGCTGACGATCACCACGGTCTCGTCGAGCACGCCGGCATCCGCCAGCGCGTTCAGTATACGGCCGATATATTCGTCGGCATAGCGCACGCCGGTATCGTAGCCGTCGATCCAGCGCCGGAGCGACTCCATCGAATCAAGGCTCAGCGGAACACGCGGGTAGCGGCCAGGCCCCCACGGGTCCCCGCCGTAGCCGTGCGGCTCCTGGGCGCTGTGCGGCCCGAAGCCTTCCCAGGCACGCTGCCTGAACTCGTCGGTAAGCAACGCCGGCAGCGGGTCATCCGCGAAAGGGTTTCCGAACTCCTCCGGCGTGCGATAGGGCGTGTGCGGGTCCCACAGATTGACGTGCAGGAACCAGTTGTCGCTCGACGCGTTGCGCTCGATCCAGTCGATCGCGATCGGACCAACCTCGTCGGCGCGGTCCATGCCGTACTTGCCGGGGTTGTGAATTTCGTTATAGCCTGCATACCAGTGCCAGGCCGCGTGGCGCTCGCCGAATGAGCTGACGGTAGCGGTGCGCATTCCGGTAGCGCGCAGGGCGCTCATCCAGCCGCTTGTGCCGAACAGATCCTGAAACCCGCGCGGCGCACCCTCGACGAACGGTGTTGCCGCGGTGCCGCCGTGCCCGACTACGCCGGTGTGGTAGCCATTGCGGCCGCTCCACAGCGCGGTGCGCGACGGCAAACAGGGCGCGTCGGTGATGTAACAGTTCTCGAAGCGCACCGCACCGGCGGCCAGCGCGTCGATATTCGGGCTCGTGGCGCGGTGATAGCCATAACAGCCGAGGTGGTCGGGGCGCTGGCTGTCGATGTCGATATACAGGATACGCATCATGTAACGAGCATATCAGGCGAACGGCCGCTCATCAACTACGGGTGCCGGCTTGACCACCGGTTGATGTCGCGGCTCGCGCACCGACAGCGCCAACATCAACGCGCCCGCCCCCGCCAGAACAGCAGCGGTCGCGAACATCGGCGCGTAGCCAAGCCGGGCCACCAGCCAGCCGCCAAGCAGCGGAGCCAGCGCGGAGACCGGCGCCATAAGTGTATTGGCCAGCCCGATATACGTCGGCCGCGCGTCGTCGGCGCAGAATTCGGGGATGATTGTAAGGAACGAGGCCGTGTTGGACGCCAGGTAGGCGCCGAACAGGGTAAAGGCCGCCACGATCCATGGCCAGGATGGGGCGACAAAGGCGATCAACGCTGCCAGCGCCAATGCCAGCGCGCCGCCGACCAGCACAAGCTTATGGCCAAACCGGTCGGCGATCACGCCGCACAGCGGGTTCAACACCGCCTGGCAGCCGATCAACACGCCGGTGAGCAGGCCGACCTCAGCACCGCCCAGCTCAAAGCGCGTGGCGCCATACACCAGCAGAAAGGTCCCGGACATGGTCCCGAGCTGGATCATCGCCGACGACGCGATATAGCGGCTGAAGTTCCGATCCGCGCGCAACACACCCGGTAGCCGCCGCAGATAGCTCGACATCGGCGTGGCCGGACGCAGGCTGGGATTGGCGGGCTCGCGGTTGAGCGCCAGGCCAACCCACGAAATGAGCATTGCAGCAAACGCCAGCACAAACAACAGCGCGAAGTTCCGCGGATACGGCTGCCGCTCGAGAATGAGCGCCAGAGCGCCGGCCCCGGCGACACCCATCAGTGCGCCGAGGCCATGCCCGAGACCGGAAAAGAGCCCGCGACGCCGCACCGGGATCACCTTCGCGATCATGTCGAACCACGCCGGCGTGGCGAATCCAGCCGACGCACCCGAGAGCCCCAGCAGCAGCACCAGTGCGACGACCGCCGCGAGCGGCGCCGGCTCCGCCAGCAGCAGCACGGCGATCCCGCACAGCAGGTACGGCAGCCGCTCACCCAGCAGCCCTACAAAGGCGACGAACGGTTTCTTGTAGGGCAGCGCTTCGGTGGCGCCGGCGCCGAAGAGCTGGGGCAAAAAAATCCCAAGACTGTAGACTGCCGGTACCAGACCGATCACCACGGTCGACGGCGTCAGCTTGCTGACCAGCAGCGGGATCACCGTTTCGCGCGATACGAGGCTGAGCCCGAGCATGATAAACGAGATGTCGACCAGATTGACCCCAAAGTTCCAGCGAAAGTTGCGCTCGACTTCGCGCTCAAAGGCAGTTTCAGCCATCGCTGCTCCTCATTGGGGTTTCTTGGAAATGCTGATCCAACGGCATTCACCACAAAGGGCACGAAGAATCCTTAATTCTTCGTGCCCTTTGTGTTCTTTGTGGTGAATGCCGTTCGTGCATTGCTTTAGCGTGGCTCAGCCGGGAAAAATCGCAAGGTCTCGCCCGGCGCGGTTCGAAGCTCGATCTCGCCGGCCGGCAGGATCGACTCGCCACCCGTGCGCACACAGCGAGTACCTTCGCGCCACGGCACGATCAGGCGCAGCGGGGCGCCTGCCTCGCTATGCACCTCGATCCATTTGACGGCTCCATGCTCGCGGGCAGCGCTCACCAGAAACGCGCCGTCGGCGCGCAGCGTGCGGAACTCGGCGCTCATTTCGTCCGGCCAGTTGGGGAACAGCCGCAGCGCGCCGCTATAGCTTTGCAGCAGACACTCGTTGATCACCAGCGGCAGCGCGAAGTTCTCGAGCCAGATGCCCATGCCGGCCATGAAATCGTAGCGCAGCGTGTCGCCGTACCGGCCGTGGACCTGCAATACCATGTCGGTGCAGCTGCCGTTGGGCAGCCGGCAATAGCGGATCTGCCGCTTGAAGCGCTCAAGATCGAGCAGGCCAAGGCGGACTGCCTGCAGATTTGCGAACACCAGCTCGTTGCCGCCCTCGATGCGCATGTTGCGGTACGAGTTGGCCGCGACGGCATATTCGTCGGGCGGCGAGTGCAGGCCGTGTTCTTCGCCTGGAAACACCGTCATCACCGGATTGGGCACGTTGTACACCATTTCGGGGTCTTCTCCCGGCACCGAAACGAACACCGTCCCCAGCGACGAACTCGGCTGTCGGGTAGGCCGGAAAATGCTCCAGCACGTCCGCGACGGCGGCGAGCAGCTCGCGCTCTTCGTCGCGACGATCCAGGATCGCGCAGCACTCCACAAAGGCGTTGAGCACAAAGCGGGTCAGCGTCAGATCGACCAGGCAATCGTAGCTCATTCGAAAGCCTGGCGTCAGGCCGTACAGCTCGGGCGGCACGGTCGGAAACACATGGTAGCGGTCGTCGCCCCAGCGCTCGCCGCGCGCTTCCGGTCGCAGCATGTACGCTGTCAGAAACTCAACGGCTGCCTTGATCGGCTCCCATGCGCGGCGCTCGAGAAAATCGCGGTTCAGCGTGTAGCGATAGTGCCACCACAGGCTCTGCACCGTCCAGGGCGTCTCACAGATCTCCCAGCCCCAGGTCGGCACCGGATAGGGCATGATATTCATCTCTGTCGGATAGGCCGAGTGCGGAAAGGCAGCGCCGGGCAGCTCGTAGTACTCGCTCGCCCAGCGCCGGCTCAGCGGCAGCAGGTGCTCGACCAGCTCGACATACGGCTGGTGCAGCTCGACATGGTTGCTCGAAAAGGCTGCCCAGAACGGCTGCTGGGTGTTGTAATTCATGTGGTAGTCGCCGTGCCAGGCCGAGCCGATACCGCGGTAGCTCCAGTTGGCGAACAATCCGGGACATGTTGCTCCCGGCCATGTAGCGCAGCGCAGGAAGTACAGATTGTGATACCAGGTCGCTTCGAACAGCTCATCGCTAAGCGCCACTCCCGAGCGCGACCAGTACTCGCTCCATGCCGCGCGACTGTGCTCCGTCGCTGCGACAAAGCCGTCTTCAAGCGGCGGCACGTCGCCCGCGTCGTAGCCGATCTCCCGGCCCAGCCCATGCTCGAGCTGCACGCACAGCAACAGGGGCGCATTGTCCTCCGGCGCGCGCTCGAGCGGTCCCATCGATTCGAGCTGACCATACCAGTTGCGCCGCGGCCGGTCGTGCAGCTCGCCCGAGACACGTATGGTCAGGCGAAAGGCGCGGTCGCGCGGGTGAGTTGCGCCACTCTCTGCCGCGGGCACCGCGAACGGCAGCTGCTGGCGGAACGAGAGGCGATCGGCGGGCGGTTGCTCAGGCGCGGTGAGCCGCGGGCCGAGCATGCGGTAGCCGGTGGACTGCTCGGCGTGGCTTGCTTGCCCGGCGATGGTGGTTCCCTCCAGGCTGGCGAGCGCCGTAAACATTCCCGGCGCGGCGTCTACAGCGTCGTCGTGCAGCCCTTCGGGGTCGGGCAGCAGCCGCACGCGCTCGAACGGCGACGCCTTAGCCGCGCCGTGCTCGTCTTCGACACGCAGCCATAGCCGGTCGGCCCGCATGTCGACGAAGATCCTTATCGCGAGCAGGTCGTGTCCGCAACGCATGCGTACCGTGCAGCAGCCGGTTGCGACGTCGAGCTCGTGGCCGAGCAGCGCGGCGCGACGCGGGTCGAAGCCCAGCACCAGCGATCCGCACGGAAACGGGCGCGGGTAGGGCTTATTGTAGTTCTCCGACATCAACGCCACGTACTCGCGATACCACGGATCCTGGTCGAGGCGCTCGTACTCGGACGGGATCGCCGCTACGCGCGCGAAGATTTCGCGGAAGGTGCCGATCTGGTCCTGGTGGTCCTCGGCGACCCGGATATCCCACACGTCGTTATGTCCGAAATGGATCACGATCGCATCAGGTCGCGTGGTTACCACGGCGCCAAGCGCGCCGTTTCCGAGCAGCGCGCCGGCGAAGAAATCGACGGCCGGTCCTTCATGAGCCAGCGGGTGGCGTGCGGGCCGCTCGAGCGGGCTAAACGTCGAAAGCGTCTGTGTCACTGCTGCCTCGTTGCTACATTAACCGAAGGATCGTCGCGCACTCCTGCGCGGCATCGCTCAGCGCCCGCTCGACGCTCTTGCGCCCCGCCACGGCGCCGGCGGTCATGCGGCTGAGCACGTCGTTGATCGCCGGATATTCGGGGATGCCGGGCAGCGTATCGCAGCCCTGGTGTACCGACTCGAGCTCTTCGTAGTATTGAAACTGTGCGCGAACCTCGGGGTCGTTCCAGGTCGAGAGCCGCACCCCGGTGCCGCCCGCGAGCGAAGTAAGCTTGTCCATCTCAGGGCCGGCGGTCTCGCGCATAAACTCCCACGCCAGCTCCGGCTGCCGGCTGCCGGCGCAGATGCCGAGCACCCAGTATACATTGAGGCTCGCGTGACGCCCGCCGCTACCGGCGTCGCGCGGGATACGCGTGCAGCGCGTATTGTTGATGATCTTGCTCGGCGGGAGCTGCGCCACCGCCATGAAGCCCGACCAGTTGAGCATCATCGCGCCCTCACCGGCGGCATACGCCTCGCCGGCCAGCACGCTGTCGTACTCCAGCGTCCGCGGCGGCGTGACGCCCTGCACGGTCAACAGGTCGACGTAGAATTGCAGGGCCGCGCGGCCCTGCTCGCTGTCGAAGGCCGGCTGCATCTGCTCGTCGAGCAACCGTCCGCCCCGGCTCCACAGATGGATTAGAAAGTCGTACACGTTGTTATGGCCGTCGGGAAGCCCGGCGACGACAGCGCCATACAATCCGTCGTCCGGACGGGTGAAAAAACGCGCCATGTCGAGAAACTGGTCCCATGTGTCGGGCGGCGCAAGCTCATAGCCGTGCTGCTGCCGGAAGCGCTGCTGCTCGGTCGGGTTGCCGAACAGGTCGGTGCGGTAGTGGAAGATCTCGGGTCCGTCGTGGTATGGCAGCGCGTAGACGCTGCCGTTGGCGTCGCGTTGCAGCCCGAGCACCGACTCGCTCCAGCCGTTCGGCCAGCCGGCGGGAGGATCGGCCGCGAGATAGTCGTCGATCGCGCGCAGGCCGCCACGCTGCATCAGATCCGGCAGCCAATCGGTCAGCGCCAGCATCAGATCGTAGCGCCCGCCGGCGGCGCCACCGTGAGCGACCATTTCCTCATACAGCTCCTCCGGACCGGCATGGCTCAATTCGAAGCTCACATCCGGCCGCAGCGCCGTGAAATGCGCTGTCTGCCCCGCGAGCGCCCGCTCGAAACCGTCGAAGCTGCGGTATTTGATCGAAAGGGTCGGCATGGTTGCCTCCATTTTTGACGGGGTGACGGGGTGAAGCACAGACCGATGTTCGGTGCAATTCAAGCGAGACAAGATAATGCTCGATGAATATCCACGCATGTCGATGGTCGAGTCACCCTGTCACCCCCTCACGTTGTCATGGGCGGCACGAAACATCCTTGGAAGGCCCAACTCAAACCCCTGATCGTCACTCGGTCACCCCGTCACCCCGTCATCCGGTCACCCCGTCATCCATCGCCACGCTCACTGCGCTCCAAACGGTTACCAACTTCGCTATCTGAGCCAGCAACAGGCCTGACAGACCGATGCTCGGCCGCCGAGCGATAAGCAGCGTCGACAACGCGCAACGTACCGAGGTTGTCGGCCACATCGGTGATCGGCGTCGAATCGTGCTGGATCGCATCCATCAGCGACGCCATCGGCCCGATAAAGGCGTCGGGGATCCAGAGCCCTTCGAGACGCACATCGAACCACGTGTCGGGAGCGACCGTCGTGGAGTGTACCAGCAAGGTGTCCGGTTGCCCGTCCGGGTAGTTATACAGCAGGCCGATCGTGCCCTTGATCACGCCTTCAGTGCCGAGAAAGCGGAACGTCGCGTAGCTGTCACCGCTGTGGTCGTGGTGATTGACGGCCACCAGCGCCTGCAGCCCGCTGTCGTAGTCGAGCACGGTCAGCGTTTTGGTTTCGCCGGTCTCCGGCTGGCCGGGGAAGCGCGCGTGACGGCTGGTGACCCACGCCGGATCGCCCAGCAGGTAGCGCAGGCTGTCCAGATAGTGGATGCTGTGGTACATGATCTCGAGCCGCGGCGCGACCTTGAGCCAGGGCCACATATGCCAGGGCGTGGTCACCGAGACCTGGATCTGGGCGTCGGTCGGCTGCCCGATAAAGCCACGCGCGATCAGATCTTTGGCGGCGGCGATACCAGGGCTCCAGCGCATCTGCTGGTTGACCGCGGCTTTGCGACCGGCGCGCCGCGCGGCGAGTACGATCGCCTCGGCATCCGGCAGCTGCTCGGACAGCGGCTTCTGGCAGAGGAGATGCTTGCCGGCCTGAAGCGCACGTTCGGCGATCGCGCGCTGCTGTGCGGCCGGCACGGCGATGTCGACGATCGCGATGCGCTCGTCGGCCAGCAGCGCGTCGAGTGTCTCGTAGACTGTCGCGATGCCGTGATCGGCGGCAGTCTTGCGCGCGGCGGCAGAATTGACGTCGTAGCAGGCCAGCACGTGCAGGTGATGGGCGCTGTAGGCCGGCAAATGAGCATAATTGACGATCCCGCCGCAGCCGACGATCCCGATGCCGTAGTCGGTACGCTCGGGCAGCCGCGGCCGGTAGTTGATTTCAAGTGGAGCAATCGGCGCCATCGGCGGTCTCCGTGATTCAGGTTGCTTGTGCGAACATTGAGCGGCCCTCACCCCCAGCCCCTCTCCCGTCGCAAGCGACGGGAGAGGGGAGTTTTGTTCCCCTTCTCCTGTGCGTCAGCACGGGAGAGGGGTTAGGGGGTGAGGGCTACACGCCGCTGCACCAAATAAACATGCTCACACACCAGCACGGTCTCGTCGCGCTGGTTGACGACCTCGATCTTTTCGGCGACAAAGCCGCTGTCGGCACGCTTCGGGTGGTCGCGTCGCTCGGCGATCGTGGCCGTTACACGGATCGTATCGCCGATAAATACCGGTCGAATGAAACGCAGACGGTCGTAGCCGTAGGACATCGCGCGTGGATTGATCGCGCCGGCCGTCATCCCGATCGCCACGCTGAAGATCAGCGTGCCGTGGGCGATGCGCTGGCCGAAGTCCTGCGTCTTGCACCACTCGGCGTCCATGTGATGCGGATAGAAATCGCCGGTCTGGCCCGCGTGCAGCACGATATCGGCCTCGGTGATCGTACGGCCCAGCGTCCGGCGGGTGTAGCCGATCGCATAGTCTTCCCAATATTGCTCCTGAAACATGTGGCTCCGCCTTTATAGCTCGAGCTCGCGCTCGATCGCCTGGTTGTGCTCGCCGACTTTAGGCGCGCCAAGCGGCGAGAACAGCCGCCGGCCGTCGATGCGGATCGGGCAGCGCGTGGTTTCAAGCGCGGCGCCGTTGTCACGGCTGACGCGCTGGGTCATCTGCAGGGACTGGAAGGCCTCGTGCGCCAGCAGCTGCGGCCATTGCAGCACCTCGGCGCACCAGTAGTCGGCCGGTTCGAGCAGTCCGAGCCAGTGGGCGGTCGTGGCAGTGCTCAGATGGTGCACCAGGTGGCGCTTGATCTCGTCGCGCCGGGTGAACCAGGTCTGCGGATCAGCGTAGCTCTGCAACGGCTCGCAGCCGAGCAGCTCGCCCAGCCGCACCACCGAGCCCATCGCCAGCGCCAGAAAGCCGTCCTGGGTTGCGTAGATACCATACGGCGCGCCAAGATAGGCATTGGCGTTGTTGACCATGCTGCGCCGCGGCAGCGTGCCGCCGTCGTTGAGATAGGTGGTCAGTACCTCGAACTGCAGGTCGAGCACCGACTCCAGCAGGCTGACTTCGACCAGACCGCCGCGACCGGTGACACCGCGCCGTACCAGGCAGGCCAGAATACCCTGCGCCATATGCGCGCCGGCCAGCGTATCGGCGACCGAAAGGCCGAACGGCGTCGGCGGCTGGTCGGCGTTGCCGTTGAGCCACGCCAGCCCGGACACCGATTGTGCCAGCAGGTCCTGGCCCGGCTTGTTGCGCCATGGACCTTCGTTTCCGTAGCCGGTGACGGTCGCGTACACCAGCCGAGGATTGAGCTCACGCGTGGCCGCGTAATCCAGCCCGAGCCGCTCCATCACGCCGGGGCGAAAGTTCTGGATCAGCACGTCGGCGCGCTCGATCAGCCGTTTGACTTTGGCCAGATCGCCGGCATCCTTGAGGTCGGCGGCGTAGCTGCGTTTGTTGCGATTGATCGAGTGAAACAGCGTGCTGTCGCCGTCAAGCTCGAGATTACTGATGTACAGGCGGCGTCCAAGCTCGCCGGCGCCGGGACGCTCGATCTTGATCACTTGCGCGCCCATGTCCGCGAGGCGCAGCGCGCACGATGGGCCGGCCAGAAACTGGCTGATGTCGAGCACGACCAGTCCATCCAACGGGAGCATTTCGTTCAACCTATCACCTCCGGCGCCGGCTTGCGGTATATAGCATGTTCAACTCTGCCATCGCGGCACGCGCATCGCCGCCATTCCGCAGGTAGCCATGCACCACCTGGCCGGCCTGGTCCTGAAACTGCATATAGCCGTCGTAGCGCGGGCGCACGTACGCCGCGTCCAGGGTAGGCAGCGTGTCGCGGAAAAAGCTGCCGCACGCCGCGTTCACCGCTTCGTCCTCCCAGGCGCCGCGATGCCCGGGCTGGCCGCCGGCCTGAAAGTACAGTCCGCGCTGGCAAGCCGCGCTCGCCACGTATTGAACATACGCCAGGGCGGCCTCGCGATCGCGGCAGCTGTGTGAAAGCGCCAATCCGGTTCCGCCAAGCACCGAGCGCAGCGGCACGCCGTCGAGCCGCACCAGGCCGCCGAAACGCAGCACGTTCTCGGCATACCCCGGCCGGGCATAATTCGAGTAGCCGTAAGCGAACGGGCAATATGCCGGCTGGTTTCCCGCCGCCAGCGCTTCGAGCGTCGCGATCGGGTTGCGCTCGAGGCATTGGGGATCGCACAACACGACCAGCTCGCGCAGTCGTTCCAGCGCCGCGACGCCGGTATCCGTTTTCACGACCCGATCGCCGGCTACAAAGGGCTCCTCGCCAAGGCCGATGCACAACATGTACCAATGCATCAGGCTATCGATCGGCACGGCCGGCAGGACAACCCGCCCGCGCCGTGCCAGCGCGAGCAGGTCGTCCCAGCTCGCCGGCGGCTCGTCGAGCAGGTCCGGTCGCCACGCGCTCACCGGCGTAGCGGCGTCGATCGGCAGCGCCCAGAGGCGCATGGGTACGCCGTCCAGATAAGTGGCATACGATGCCCCGACGCTGTGCGCGGCCTGGTCTTCGAGGAAGTCGGCGGGGAGCGCATCGTCCAGCGGCAGCAGCACGGGATGGCTCGCCGCGTAGCCGACGAACGGATGGTCGACCACGAGCAGATCGAAGTGCGGCGCCAGCTCCTCGAGCGGCTGGTCGCCGAATGCCTTGAGCGAGCGCTTGTGCCACACGATCTCGACGCCGGGGTGGATCTCGCTCCAGCGCTGAGCCGTGGCGACCAGCGGCAGATACCCACGGCTGTGGTCCCAGGTGATACCGCTGAGCTGAACCGGTTCGCGCCGCTGCATGGGAACACTCCTTCGTGCCTCGAGCCTAAAGTGGAGCTGCCGTCAGAGCGCTACCCGCTCATTTTCCCGGCGCTCGGCGGCGTCGGGCAACAACGCCTGGTCGATCCGCTCAAGCAGGCCGACCGTGGTCTGATGCAGCTTGTAGCGCACCATCGACCCCAGCGCTACCGGGTCGCGCCGCCGGCAGGCCGCGACGATCGCGAACGTCTCCCACATCGATTCTCTGGCTCGCTCGGGGATCACCTGCAGCTGCAGACGCCTGTAGCGCGTGCTGTGGTCCCATAACTGGGCGATCACCTGCAGCAGGTAAGGGCGTCCGGCGGCCAGGTAAATTGTAAAGTGGAGCTCGCGGTTGCGGTCGAGAAAGGCTTCGTAGTCGGCGCTGTCGGCCAACTCATCCTGCTGCCGTGCCAGCTGCGCCACCTGTGCGATGTCCTCGTCGGTCAGCCGCGGCGCCGCCAGCCGGGCGGCCTGCTCTTCGAGCACCTCGCGCATGTGATAAATGTCGACCAGCTCGTCGACCGACAGCGGCGCCACGAACACGCCGCGACGCGGCACGATGCGCACCAGGCCGCTCGACTGCAGCCGCGCCAGCGCCTCGCGGATCGGCACCAGGCTCGCCTCGAACCGCGTCGCCAGGCTGGCCTGGTCGATCCGGCTGCCCGGCTTCAACGCGCCGCTGAGGATCATATCGCGGAGCTGCTCTTGAACGCGCTCGGTGATGGTCTGCTGCGGGCTGTCAACCATCGGTATCCTCTCCGATACAGCGACTTCGGCGTTGGCATCGGCACCCTGTCCGTCACAGATTATATAAATATCGGCCGCGTATTGTCAATCACTTCCCGCACCAAAATAGTCTCAGATCGCGTTTATAGCATGCTATTGACACACAATTGGCGGAGGCGTATAGTGGGCGTGCCTGGAGCAAAATATATATAAATTCGTTCGGCTATAATAGCATCGAGCCGCTGAGCGGGCTAGCCTGACCGGGCGCGGGCCGGCTGCGAACCAGCCGTCACCACGCCCCGAAGGAGAGGAGAGCATACCGGTTGTAACCACCAGGCCGTCGCAACACAGTCGGATTCCCGAGTACAACAGGGTGAATACAGTACACGGGACACACCTGCGGTTCAAGGAGGAACGCCAGATGGCACACAGAACACTCAGCCGCCGCGACATGCTCAAACTGCTGGGGCTCTCGACCTCGGGAGCGGTGCTCGTCGCCTGCGGCGCGGCACCGTCCGGAACAACCGGCGCCGCGACGTCCGAGGCGGCGGCTTCGACTGCCGCGGCAGGTTCGGCTCCTGCAGCGTCCGAGGCGGCGGCAGCGTCGACCGCCGAGCAAACCAGCCTGTACGATCCCGCGGAGGGCGCCGACGCAGAGTGGCCGACCAGCGCCGTGGCCGACCCTGCCGAAAAGGTCGAGATCAGCGTCGCCCACGCCTGGGATGCGACCTTCTTCGAGCGCCAGAAGCAGTTCGATCAGCTGTTCACCGAGCGCCACCCCAACATCACCGTCAACGCCGAGAACACGCCGTGGGGCGAGTTCCGCCAGAAGTACCTGGCCCAGGCGGCCGGCGGCGCGCTGCCCGACCTGTTCTACATCCACTTCTCGTGGGCCCAGGACCTGATCAAGAACAACACCGTGCAGGCCCTGGACGAGTATGTCGCCGGCGAGGCCAACTTCAACCTCGACGATTTTATCAAGCCATCGCTGGTTTCCTACCAGCGCGACGGCAAGCTGTGGGTTATTCCCTACGACGAGGGTCCCGGCATCCTGTACTACAACAAGGATATCTTCGACAAGGCCGGCGTGGAATATCCCGACGACAACTGGACGCTCGACGACCTGAAGGCCAACGCGGTCAAGCTGACCAGCGGCGAGGGCCAGGACAGGATCTTCGGCCTGGGCGGGACGCCGTCTCCGGGCGACTCGGCGATGGCGCCGTCATATGTCGTGCCCTTCGGCGGGCAATACCTGGCCGAGCCGAAAGAAGACCAGTACCTGCTCAACAAGCCGGAGGGCGTGAAGGCGATGGAGTGGTGGATGGAGCTGCGCTCCAAGGACAACGCGGTGCCCAGCCCGGCCGAGGCGCAGGCCTTCCAGCAGGCCAATATCAACGCCTTCCAGGTCGGCCGCGTGGCGATGATGCTCGACGGCTCGTGGGCCACGCCGGGCATCTCACAGAACGCCAAGTTCAAATGGGACGTCGCCAAGTGGCCCGAGGGGCCGGAAAAGCATTCGACGTTCAGCGCCGGCAGCGGCTACGGCATCGCCTCCACCAGCAAGAATCCCGACGCGGCCTGGATCTATCTGAACGATTACCTTTCCACCGCCGGGCAGTCCTATATGTGGGGCATTACCGGCCGCGGCAGCCCCGCGCGCAACTCGGCCTGGGAGTCGTACCTCAAATCCGAAGTTCGCACCGGCCAACGCCAAGATGATCCAGGACTCGCTCAACGAGCTTCGCCAGCCACGATATCCTTGACCAGCCGACGGCGCCGCGCGTGACGCAGGCCGCCACGCCGATCTGGGACCTGGTGGTTGCCGGCCAGCTCGCAGTCAAGGATGCGCTCGACCAGATCGGCCAGGCGATCGAGCCGATCATCGCGGAAAACCGCACCAGCTAGCGGCGGCCCTACGCCGGCGCGGTACGGAGATTGCAGCTCTCCCGCCGCGTCGGCGTCGCCATAGCCGGCTGTCCCGGGCGTGTCCAAGCCCAAGGGAGGAGCACCGATGCTGCAAAACCAGGCCAAGCGGATCGCGCTGCCAAGCCGCGGCCGGCGGAAGCTCGGCAAGATGGAGCGCCGCGAGGAGCGCGAGTTTTACCTGTTTATCTCGCCGTGGATCATCGGTTTTCTGCTGTTCGGCGCCGGCCCGATCGTCGGCGCGATGATACTCAGCTTCACCGACTGGTCGCTACTGGCTCCGCCGAAATGGGTCGGCCTGGGCAACTTCCGGCGTATTTTCAGCGACCAGTTCGTGCGCATCGCGCTGCTGAACACGCTGTATTATGGCGTGGGCAGCGTCATCCTCGGCACGTGTGTGTCCTTTTTGCTGGCGCTGCTGCTGAACCAGAAGGTGCATGGCCAGGCGCTGTTCCGCACGGCGTTTTATCTGCCGTCGGTGGTCAGCGGCATCGCCGTTGCGCTGCTGTGGATCAACATTTTCAACCCCGACTTCGGCCTGCTCAATTCGGTATTGCGCAACCTCGGCGTGCAAAACCCGCCCGGTTGGCTGGTCTCGCCGACCTGGGCCATGCCGGCGCTGATCATCATGAGCGTGTGGGGCGCGGGCGGCTCGATGGTGATCTACCTGGCCGGCCTGCAAAGCATCCCCGAGCACCTGTACGAGGCCGCCTCGATCGACGGAGCCGGCATCCTGAGCAAGTTCTGGAATGTGACGGTGCCGATGATGTCGCCGATCATCTTCTTCAATCTGATCGTCGGTTTTATCACCTCGCTGCAGGCGTTCGTGCAGATCTTCGTGATGACCAACGGCGGGCCGGCGAATGCCACGCTGGTGATACGGGCTGTATATCTATCGCAACGCGTTTGTGTTCTTCCAGATGGGCTATGCTTCGGCGATGTCCTGGATCCTGTTCGTGGTGATCATCGCTATCACGATCGTGCAGTTCGCGCTTGGCGCGCCGCTGGGTCTACTACGAAGGCGACGAGAAAGGGAGCTGAGATGAAAGCAAGCGTTTCCACGCCGCAATCGGCGGTGGCCGACCAGGCGTCGCAGTCACGTGCCAGGACGCGCAAGCGGACGCTGTTCGTCTCCCACCGGCTGCTGGTCTATGGCCTGCTGCTCGCCGGCACCGCCCTGTTCATCCTGCCGTTTATGTGGATGGTCTCGACAGCGCTGAAGCCGTCCCAGGAGGTGTTCTCGTATCCGCCGCAGTTCCTGCCCACGCACTTCGAATGGCGCAACTTCGTCGACGGCTGGACGGTCCTGCCGTTCAATACGTTTCTGATGAACTCGCTGATCGTGACGCTGGCCAACGTGGTGGGCAATCTGGTCTCGTGCTCGATCGTGGCCTTCGGCTTCGCGCGGTTGCGGGCGCGCGGCAGCAATGTGTTGTTCCTGCTGGTGCTGGGGACGCTGATGATCCCGCGCGAAATTCTGATCGTCCCGCTCTTTGTGCTGTTCAGCCAGCTCAAGCTGGTCAACACTCTGTGGCCGCTGATCCTGCCCGCCTGGTTCGGCTATCCGTTCTTTATCTTCCTGCTGCGCCAGTTCTTTATGACCATCCCGCGCGATCTGGACGACGCGGCGCGCATCGACGGCGCCTCGACCTGGCGCATCTTTACCTGGATTATTTTGCCGCTTTCCAAGCCGGCGCTCGCGACGGTAGCGATTTTTTCATTCATCGGCAACTGGAACAATCTGCTCGACCCGCTGATCTATTTGCGCTCTCAGGAGCTGTACACTCTGGCCCTCGGCCTGAACCTGTTCCGCGGGCAAAACTATACGGCGTTCAACCAGCTGATGGCGGTCTCGATCCTGACGCTGCTGCCGATTCTGGTGATCTTTTTCCTCGCGCAGAAGCTGTTCGTGCGCGGTGTCGCGCTTACCGGCATGGGCGGTCGCTAGCGCGCGAGATCATCGAACAAGAACACCACAGTCGCGTTTCAGGTGACTTTGTGCTTGAGTAATTTTCAGCATCTTGACGTGTCCGAATGGTCTGTCATCCCGAGCGCCCGGACCACACCTGTGGATATGAGGACCGAATAGGTGCGAGGGATCTCTGCCTGCCCAGCCAAATCGAAGCGTGAAGTTTCCTCGCTCGCGCTCATCGCCGGTCGCGCATTTGAAAGCACGGGCGGCTCGCTCGCAATGACAGCGGCCATTCGGACAGCGCTGTAGCTACCTTGGCTGCGCAGTCTTTTCGCACGTCGCCCCAATACTGGAGCAAGACCTTGACCGATTCGAACAAGACCGGCCGCTTCGAGCCGAGCTGGGAATCGCTTGCCCAGTACACCGTTCCCGGCTGGTACGAAGATGCGAAGTTCGGCATATTCATTCATTGGGGCGTGTATTCGGTGCCGGCGTTCGGCAACGAGTGGTACCCGCGCAACATGTACCGCCAGGGCTCGCCCGAATTCGCGCATCATGTGAGCACCTACGGCCCGCACTCCGAGTTCGGCTACAAGGATTTCATTCCGCAGTTCACGGCGCAGCACTTCGACGCGGGGTACTGGGCGCGGCTGTTCCGCGACGCCGGCGCCCGCTTTGTCGTGCCGGTGGCCGAGCATCACGACGGCTTCGCGATGTACGATTGCTCGCTCTCGGAATGGAACGCCGTGCAGATGGGGCCGCAGCGCGACGTGATCGGCGAGCTGGCCGCCGCTGTGCGCGACCAGGGCATGGTGTTCGGCGTGTCGAGCCACCGCGCCGAGCACTGGTGGTTTTTCGACGGCGGAACCATGTTTCCCTCCGATGTCCGCGATCCACGCTATGCCGGGCTGTACGGTCCGGCGCACCAATCCTTTCAGCGGGTCGAGCAGCCCTTCCTGCAGGATTGGCTGGCGCGCACCTGCGAGCTGGTCGACAAATACCGGCCCCAGCTGGTCTGGTTCGACTGGTGGATCGAGCAGAAGCCGTTTGAGCCGTACCTGCAACAGTTCGCCGCCTATCTCTATAATAGCGCCCGCGAATGGGGCACCGACTGGGAAACTCACGGCGCCGCGATCAACCACAAATTTCTGGCCTTTCCGGAGGGCACTGCCGTGTTCGACGTCGAGCGCGGGCAGCTCGCCGGCCTGCGCTCGTCGTTCTGGCAAACCGATACGTCGGTCTCAAAGAATTCTTGGTCCTATGTCCAGCCGCAGCAGTACAAGGAGCCGGGCACGATCATCGGCGACCTGGTCGATATCGTGAGCAAGAACGGCGCGCTGCTGCTGAATATCGGGCCGCGGCCGGACGGCACGATTCCCGAGCCCGAGGAGCAGATCTTGCGCGAGATCGGCCAGTGGCTGGCGATCAACGGCGAGGCGATCTACGGCACACGACCGTGGTCGGTCTTCGGCGAGGGGCCGACCGAAGTGGCGGAAGGCGCGTTTACCGATACGCAGCGGCCGGCGTTTACCCAGGAGGACATCCGCTTCACGCGCAAAGGCGACGATTTGTACGCGCTGGTGCTCGCCTGGCCGAACGAGCCGGTCCGGATTCGCTCGCTGGCTGCCGGCGGGGCGCTGCAGGCCGCCGACATCGCCACGGTCGAGCTGCTGGGCTCGCGCGAGTCGATCAGCTGGCACCATGATGCACAGGGATTGCACATCGAGCCGCCGTCCGAGCCGCCCTGCAAGCACGCCTACGCCTTTAAGATCGGCGTCCCCGGCGCCGCCATGAGATCATGATACAGCAAGTACAACTCGAATCCCCCCGAACAGTGCGCATCGCAGAAGCCGCGCCGCCCGCGCTCGCCGAGGGACAGGCCCTGGTGCGGCTGCGCTCGGCCGGCATCTGCGGCTCGGATCTGGCGGCCTATCGCGGCACATCGCCCATGGTGAGCTACCCGCGTATCCTGGGGCACGAGCTGCTGGTGGATGTCCTGGAATGTGACGATCGTGCGGAGCTGGTGGGCCGGCGTGCCGTGGTCGACCCGATGACACCGTGTGGAGTTTGCCGCGCCTGCCGGGCCGGGCGCTCGAACTGCTGTGCCAGGCTGCAGGTGCTCGGCGTGCATATCGACGGTGGAATGCAAAGCATGTTTGCGCTCGACAGCCGACGCCTGTACGCCGTCCCCGAAGATATGGCGGACGGCGTGGCGGTGCTGGCCGAGCCCCTGACGATCGCCTACCACGCGGTCGAGCGCTCGGGCATCCGCGCCGGGGAAAGCGCGGTTGTGTTTGGAGCCGGCGCGATCGGGCTGCTGATCGCGCGGCTGCTCGTGCGGGCACGCGGCTGCCGCGCCATGGTGATCGACGTCGACCCGGCGCGGCTGCGTATCGCCGAGGCATTGGGCGCCACAGCGCTGCAGGGAGATGTCGCCGCGCTGAGCGCGGCCATGTCGCAGACGACCGGCGGGCAGATGGCCGATGTGGTGTTTGAAGCTACCGGTAACGCCGCCTGCACCCGCATGACCACCGAGCTGGTCGGGCAGGCCGGAACGATCGTGCTGATCGGCTGGAACAGCGGGCCGGTGGAGCTTGATACGGTGGCGCTGATGCGTAAGGAGGTGGACCTGCTCGGGTCGCGCAACAGCCTGAACGCGTTCCCGCCGGTGCTGCAGCTGCTGGCGGACGGCATCGTCGACGCCGCGGCCGTGATCACCCACCGCTTCGACCTGGTTCATGCTGCCGAGGCGATCGAGCTGCTCGACAGCGGCCGCGAAAATGCTTTGAAAATCGTGATCGAGGCGGGTTAGCGGCGCGCGGAACAAGAACACCACAAAGAACACAAAGAACACAAAGAATTAAGGTTTCTTTGTGTCCTTTGTGTTCTTTGTGGTGTTCTTCCGGCTGATCTACCGTCTGAGATACGCATCAACTATATTTCGACCGGTCGAGTGCGAGGGCGGCCACGCGGAACCGCGCCGCGGGCGACTTCGGCGCTGTAGCGCGCGATCGCCTCCGGCGTGCTATGCCAGCGCCCGCCACGTTTGGTACCTTCGAGGCGCCCTTTACGGATCAGCAGGGCCAGATATTCGGCGCTGTAGGGGCTCGAGGGAGCCAGCTCGGCCAGCGGGCGCCAATCATCTTCGCCGCTGGTATCCGAGGCGGCGAGATACAGGTCGAGCCCGGCCTCGACCGCGCGTCCGATCAGATTGAGCAGCGGCCCATAGCGCCCGCGGTCAGCCTGGGCCAGCCCTTCGAGATACCCGAGGCGCCACTCGCTTAGCAGCAGCGCGGGCGGATAGCCGCTGTGCATCAGCAACAGATTCAGCAGCAAGCGCCCGGTACGCCCGTTACCGTCAAGAAACGGGTGTACGGCGACAAAGCCGTGGTGGGCGATCGCCGCTCGGATGACCGGATCGTAGGACTGGCCCGCGCCATAGACCCATGCGAGCCATTGGGCCATCAGGTCCGGGAGCTCACGAGCCGGAGGCGGCTGCAGCTGCGAGCCGCGAATACTGACGGCGCCGCGACGAAACTGCCCCGGCTGGTCCAGTATGCGATCGGTGACCAGCCGGTGCAGCTCCAGCACGGTTTCGAGCGTAAGCGGTGCTGCCTGGTGCGCCAGATCAAGCAGAAAGCGGTAAGCCGCCGCGTGATTGGTCGCTTCCAGATGCTCGCGCAGCGTGTGCCCGCCGATGGTGATGCCGTGCTCGATCACCAGCTGCGTTTCGCGCAGGCTCAGTGTATTGCCCTCCAGCGCGTTGGAGTGAAACGTCAGCTGCACCTGCAGGTCCTCGTGCAGGCGTCGTAAGGTGCCCGGCGACAATGGCCGCCGGCCGTCCAATGTTTGATGCTTTTCGAGCAGCCGTCGCCCCAGACGCGGGTCCAATTGTGGCTGCACTGCCATATTGCTCCAAAATAGTATCGGTTGAGCCAAGTATAGCATAATCCGATATGATTAATTGCGGTCAGAGCAATTGACTCGCATGCTTGATTGTGATATTTTGCACAATATGGTGCTCCTATTCGGGCAAAGGTTGACCGATCCGGAATGCACCACAAAGAACACAAAGGACACAAAGTATGCTTAATTCTTTGTGTCCTTTGTGTTCTTTGTGGTGATTCCTTTACAATCTAGGCTCTCCAAACTATAGCGACCCGCTGCTTCGGTTGGTAGAATCGAAGCACGAGGTTAAGAAGGAATGGCCAAGCAGGTTAACAGCAGCAAGCGTTCGACACAGGGACGAACAGGCGGGCGCGGCCGGCAGGCGCCGCCGCGACGCTCGTTATACTGGTTCTATATTGCGCTCGCGCTGGTCGCCGTTCTCGGCGTCGTGGCGATCGTTTTCAGCGTGACGCGCGGCAACCCGAGCCTGCCGGTGGTCGCGCCGGTGACGCCCAGGCCGATCAATGTGCCGGTCGGCACCACGGCCGAAGGATTTGCTTTTAAGGGCCGCGAAGATGCTCCGGTGACGGTCGAAGAGTTCGCCGATTTCCAGTGTCCGTTCTGTGGTACGTTCGCCACCGAGATCAGTCCGGCGATCGACCAGCAATATATCGAGAGCGGCCAGGTGCGCTGGATTTTTAAGGATTATCCGCTCCAGCAACACGCCAACGCGATCCCGGCGGCCGAGGCAGCCCGCTGTGCCGGCGATCAGAACCAGTTCTGGCCGATGCACGACCTGTTGTTTGCGCGGCAAGACGAATGGTCCGAGCTGAGCGATTTTGATGCGCGCGCTGTGCAATATGCCCAGGCGCTCGGCCTCGACACGGCCGCGTTCGAGCAGTGCCTGGCCAGTGATGTTCACCTTGAGCCGCTGCGCCAGGCACAGGCAGCGGCGGTGCAGCAGCAAATTCCGGGCACTCCGACGTTTTTCGTCAACGGGCAGCAGGTCGACGCCCAGCAGCTGGTGCAGGCGATCGACCAGGCGCT
Organism: uncultured bacterium; assembly: GCA_963827625.1. Lineage (GTDB taxonomy): Bacteria > Chloroflexota > Chloroflexia > Chloroflexales > Kallotenuaceae > CAWHBS01. The sequence goes on from CAWHBS010000002.1 coordinate 155,477, forward strand.
TGCCGGGGGAGGCCGGCCATGAGCGGGCGGGCTCAGCTTGCGCGTATGGCGATCGCGCTGCTGGCATTGCTCGGCCTGCTGGATTCGCTGTACCTGACGCTCAACCGGTATCAGAGCCGTATCGGCCTGATCTGCCCTGTCGGCGGCGGCTGCGAAACCGTACAGGAGAGCATCTGGAGCACCGTGCCGCCCGGCGGCGGTGTTCCCGTGGCGCTGATCGGCCTGGTGGGCTATAGCGTGATACTGTTGCTCGCGCTCGCCGGCCTGCAGCGCGACACTATCGGCCCGGTGGCGGTCGCGCCAGCGCTGTTGCTGCTGGCAAGCGGCGGTATGCTATTCTCGGTGTATCTGACGGCGATCCAGTTGTGGGTATTGCGTACACTTTGTTTCTGGTGCATTATCTCGGCGTTGCTTGAGCTCGGGATCTTCGCGGCGGCGATAGTAGGCTGGATCGAGTGGAGGCGCAACGAAGCGCCGCGATCGGACGTCCAAGCAGCTGTGATGCCCGCGGCAACGCGGAAAGGGAGGCATTAATGAGCGAACGTAAACCCGATGGAAGCAACCTCGGCGAGGAACTCAGGGAGCTTGGCAAGACGCTGACCGAAGCCGTCAAGACTGTCGCCGGCAGCGACGAAGTCCGTAAGCTGGGCGGCGAGCTGCGCGACGGCTTTCGTGATGTCGCGCGCTCCTTCGACGAAACGATGGACCGCATCAACGATCGCGAAGAAGTGCAGCGGGTAAAGCAGCAGGCGTCGAAGGTCGGCGAGAGCTTCAAAACCGGCAACGCACAGCGCGAGATCAGCGATGTCGTCGGCGATGCGCTGCACACGCTGAACCTGCGGCTCAAGGAGCTGCTCGACCGGCTGCAGCCGCCCGACGGAGGCGCGCCACCACCGGCAGGGTCGCCGCCCCAGGAAGGCGGCTACACCGGCCAGACCAGGCGTCTTGATCCCAACGAGGACCAGACCTTCAAGAGCTAGGGCACACGGCCACGAATAGGACACGGCCACGAATAGGACACGAATAAACGAATGGAGCCACGAATATTCGTGACTCCATTCGTTTATTCGTGTCCTATTCGTGGCTCGACCCCGGCGGCGGCCAGCGCCTGGTCAAGCAAATCGTAGCGCGCGTAGTACGTGACGCGATTGTTCTCAACCCTGAAGACGGAGGCCAGGTCGGCCTCGCCGCGGGGCGCGCCGGTATCAACGTCGCGCCACACGCCATGCTGCTCGATAACGACGGTATCCCCCGCAACCCAGCTACGAGTTGACGTCAGGTGCAGTCCCGCGCGCTGCAGCCAATCGCGCAGCAGCTCGCTGCCACGCGCCGAGCCGCGCGGCCCGGCCAGCTCGACCTCGGCATCCGACAATGCGATCAGGCGCTCGGCGTCGCGCGCATTTGCCGCTTCCAGCCAGGCGGTTACGGTTGTGAGTGGGTCGTGGTGCATCAGATTCACCGCGTCGCTCTATTGGTTTATTCGTGGCTCGGCCAGGTCGCCTCGAGCATGATGCCGTTGTTATCGAAAAACAGCACATTGCAGATCGGGCCGATGCGGTTGGGCGGAGTGGTACGAATGTCGTGCCGGGCGAGCCGGGCGCGCAGTGCGTCGGCGGCGCTCTGGTCGGGCAGCGCGAACGCGACATGGTTGAGCGCGCCCCACTCGTAGGCATAGGTGCCGAGCGATTCGGCGCTCCACTCCTGCGGCGGAGTGCGACGCGGCGCGGCGGGGTGCTCCCAGAAATGTATGCCCCACGAGTCGCCGGCTCCCGGTTTGACAAACACATGCCGGCCGCGCCGGCCGGTCGCCGGAGCAATGTCGCCTACCTGCATGCCGAGCACATCGCCGTAAAAACAAATCGTCGCGTCGAGCTCGGCGGTGGCGAGCGCGAGATGGTGAAACCCCTGCCATGCCGGGGTGCTTAATCGTGGTATGGCATCGCTCATTCTGGTTCTCCCGGTTGCAGACCCTGCTCCAACAGATCGAACAGCTCGTCGACAAACGGATCCGAAGCGGGCGGCTCGCCAGGCGCGGCGGCAGACGCCCGTAGCCAGCGATCGACGGCGAGCTGCCCCGCCAGCCAGGCTGCTCCTGCGGCCAGCGCCGGAAGCGCGTCGCGCTCGATATCGAGACCTGTCCGCTCGGCCACTACTTCGGCGATCGCCTGGATTCGCTCGCTGTCGGTCCCGACCAGCTTATGCACCTGCTGGGGATGCCGGGCAGCCATGTCGCGCCACACCTGCATGCGCTCGCGGTCGCCGGTGATTTCGGCTGCCATCTGTCTGGCGACGGCGCGCAATCCCGCCAGGGCCGGCTCATGCGCCGGCCGCGCCGCCAGCGCCGCGCGTAGCCGTGCCGCCGTCCACCATTCGTCGACCGCCAGCGCCTCCCATTTCGAGCCGAAATAGGTAAAAAACGTCCGCGGCGCGATATCTGCCGCGTCGCTGATCGCCTGCACCGTCAGCGCGTCCGGGCCAAGCTCGGCCGCCAGACGCAGCGCGGCCAACCGTATCGTGCGCAGCATGGCTGCTCGTCGCCGGTCGCGCGGGCTTCCTGTCGCTTTGCTCGGGTCGCCGGCTGTCATTTCATTCATTATACGCAGTTTTTGCAGAGTGTGCAATAATTGCGTTGAGCAGAATGCTGTATCATAATCGGCTGCTGGTGGCCAACAAGGGAGTACATCATGCAGGAGCGACGGGCAAGCGGGATCTTGCTGCATCCGACATCATTGCCCGGTATCGGGATCGGCGAGCTCGGCAGCGCTGCGTATCACTTTGTGGACTGGTTACAGAGCGCGGGGCAGCGCCGCTGGCAAATTATGCCGCTCGGGCCGACCAGCTACGGCGACTCGCCGTATGCGTGTTTGTCGGCGCTGGCGGGTAACCCGCTGCTGGTATCGACCGAACGGCTGATCGGCGCCGGCTGGTTGCCGGCAAACGAGCTGGAATCAGCGCCGGCTTTCGGAGATGAGCTGGTAGACTTTGGGCCGGTAATCGAGTGGAAGACCGGCCTGCTGCGGCGCGCCTTTGCCGCGTGGGACTCTCGAGCTACTCCCGAACAGGCCGCGGCGTTCGAGCAGTTCACGCAATCGCAGCACTGGCTGGATAACTTTGCTCTGTTCATGGCGCTCAAAGACGCCTTTGCCGGCGCCGCCTGGAACCAATGGGATACACCAGTTGTGCAGCGCGATCCCGCGGCGCTCGACGAATGGCGCGTCAGGCTCGCCGAGGGCATCAAATATCAAAAGTTCGTGCAGTGGCAGTTCTTCGCTCACTGGCGCGACCTCAAGCGCTATGCCAACGAGCGCGGCATCAGCCTGATTGGCGACATCCCAATTTTTGTGGCATATGACAGCGCCGACGTATGGGCCAATCGCGAGCTCTTTGTGCTCGACGAAGCCGGCAACACGACGGTGGTGGCCGGTGTGCCGCCCGACTATTTCAGCGCCGCCGGTCAGCGTTGGGGCAACCCGTTGTATCGCTGGAATGTCCTGGCTACTCGCAATTACGATTGGTGGATCGAGCGTTTCCGAACTACCTTTGAGCTGGTCGATATCGTCAGGCTGGATCATTTCCGTGGGTTTGAAGCGTATTGGGAAGTGCCGTCGGCGGAAGAAACCGCGATCAACGGCCGTTGGCGGTCCGGCCCCGGCAGCCCCTTCTTTGAGCGGATACAGCAAGAGTTCGGCGGGCTGCCGATCGTGGCCGAAGATCTTGGCCTGATCACGCCGGAGGTGACCGCGCTACGACAGAAACACGACCTGCCCGGTATGGCCGTGCTGCAGTTCGCCTGGGATGGTGAGCCGGAAAACCCATACCTGCCGCACAATCATGAGCGCAACCAGGTGGTCTACACCGGCACCCACGATAACGATACGACGATCGGTTGGTGGGAGACGTTGGACCAGCGCAGCCGCCGGCAGGCACAGCGCTATCTTGGCATTCACGGCGACGACATCGCCTGGGACTTTATTCGCGTGGCGCTGCAATCAGTTGGCGACACCTCGATTGTGCCGCTGCAAGATGTCCTCTCGCTCGGCAGCGAAGCACGCATGAACCAGCCGGGACGTCCTATGGGCAACTGGGGCTGGCGGTTCAGGCCCGAGCAACTCAGCGAGGAAGTCGCCGCGCGACTACGCGATTTGACGGAGCTGTATGGGCGGGCAGGGGGACAGGGGGGTGACAAGGTGAGAGGGTGACGAGCAGAGGCTTGAGCCGTGCGTTTCAATCATGCTCGGCCTATGCGTGACAGGGTGACAGGGTGATCGTTATCGATGCGCGCGCTCGCCATTGGTGCTCGTCCAACGCTCGATTGAAACGCACACAGCATGCGGAGTTCACCCCGTCACCCCGTCACCCTGTCACCTTGTCCTCTGCGTCGCCTGCGTCCGCGTTTGCCGCGCGGGTGCTGGGGTGCTATCATGCGGCCGAGGAAATCCTGGGCTGCATGACTGACTCCACGGTAGCCAAACAGGCACTGTCGCTGGTTCTGGCCTCGGCTTCGCCACGCCGGCGAGAGCTGCTGCGGTATCTGACACCCGACTTCATCGCCGTCGCAACACGGGGTGAGGAAGAAGACCGGCCGTTGCCGCCGGAACTGGCGCGCTCGCTGCCGCCGCTGGATCTCGAATCCGAGACCCATCCTGCAATGCTGGCCTGGCGCAAGGCAACTGCTGCCGCGGAGGGCATGAGGCACGGCGTTGTGCTCGGCGCGGATACGATCGTAGTCGTGGATGGAGCCGTGCTGGGCAAGCCGATCGACGAAACAGAGGCTCGCCGTATGCTGAGGCTGCTTGCCGGCAGGACGCATCGAGTGTACACCGGTCTGGCGGGCCTGATAGTCGACCGGCCGTCCGAAGTATGTTGGAGGCTGGAATCGGCCGACGTGCGTATGGCCGAGCTAAGCGACGGCGAGATTGCAGGCTATGTCGCCACCGGCGAGCCGATGGATAAAGCCGGCGCATACGGCATTCAGGGGCTTGGCGGCCGCCTGGTGCGGGATGTCCATGGCTCGTATACCTGCGTCGTCGGGCTGCCGCTACCTGCGACGCACGAGCTGCTGCAATGGTTGGGAATTACGCAGCTGGCGGAGCCGGATGATGCCCTGGCACGCTGGTTAGCCGACGGCGAGCGGGTTCGGCCGCCGTCGAGTGCGCCATGAAATCGTGGAAGTAACCGAGTTGACATCGCCTGAACGCCTCGCCAGCACGCTCACCAACGGTGAGCCACGCGCACCGCGCGCCTGTGTAGTGCTCAATCCGCGCGCCGGAAATGCTGAAGATGTGCGCGCGATCGGCGCGGCGATCGACGTCTGGCGGGCGCGCGGCTGGGAGGTTGAGCTGCGATCGACCCGCTATGCCGGCCACGGTGTGGAGCTATCGCGTGAAGCTGTGCGCGAGGGCTTCGACATCGTCACCGCGGCGGGAGGCGACGGCACCGTCAACGAGGTGATCAACGGCCTCGCTTACAGCAGAGCCGCTCTGGCCGTGCTGCCGGTCGGGACCGCTAACGTCTGGGTGCGCGAGCTGAAGCTGCCGCTGGCGCCCGAAGCTGCCGCCGCGGCCCTGGCCGACGGGCACACCACGGCGCTCGACCTTGGAAAAGCCGGGGAGCGCTATTTTTTGTTGATGGCCGGCGTTGGCTTCGACGCCGCCGTGACGCGGGCTGTTCATCCGGAGGCCAAACGCAAGCTCGGCCTGCTGGCGTACGTCGTGCAGGCGGTGCTCAAAGCGCGCGACGTGCGCGGAACACGCTGCCGCATCGAGATCGACGGCCGCGTCGTCAAGGGCCGCGTGTTGATGGTAGTGATCGGAAACAGTCGCCTATACGGTGGCTTCTTGCAGATCACCCATCATGCGACGCTGACCGACGGGCTGCTTGACGTCGCCGTGATCATGGGCCAGGATGTGCGCTCGGCACCGCTGCATTTGCTGAGCATTCTACTGCGCCAGCACCACTTCAATCCTGATATGAGCTACTATCGCGCACGCCGCATACGCATCGAAGCCCATGAGCCGCTCGAGGTTCAGGTGGACGGCGACGCGATCGGCGCTACGCCGATGACGTTTGAGGTCGCGCCGTCGGCGCTGCGCGCGCTTACGCCGTCCTGGGCAGCCGACGACATGCTCGGCTCGGCGGCAGGACTGCGCCTGCCGGCGATGGACCGTATTCGCAGCATACTGATCAATGGATCGCAACCTCGATGACGCCACGTCCCCGCCTGTTGCTTATGCTGACCTTGCTGTGCGCGCTGCTTACAGCATGCTCGTCCGACCCTGAGCCGGCCGCTCGCGCAACCTCACCGGCCCGCAGCGCCGCGCCGCGGCCTGTCGATACCGAGGCCGGAATGTCGATCGACGGCCGGCTGCTGTTTGTCCAGCAGGGCAACCTGTACCTGCAGCAAGGCACTACCACCCGCCAGATCACTACCGACGGCGCCACGCGTAACCCGCAGTGGGCTCCCGACGGCAGCCGCATCGCGTACGTGCGCCGCGACGAAAGCTACGCCGATATTTTCATGCTTGGCGCCGACGGCGGCATTCCGACTCAGGTTACGTTTAACGGCAGCCAGCTCCAGCCGCGCACGCAGGACTTTGTGCATGGCGTGATCTGGGCAGCCGAGCCTTCATGGACGCCGGACGGCGCGCAGCTGGTGTTTTTATCCCAGATCGCGCCGGCGCAATATCAGCCCTTGCTCGAGTATCCCTTATCGATCTATCTCTACGATCTCGATCTGGTGGGCACACGCCAGCCGACCAACGACGACCTGCTGGTGCAGATCAACAACGCCGATCTGCAGCGGCCGGCGGTGTCGTCGGACGGACAAACGCTCGCGTTTGTGATGGTGCCACGCGACGGCACGCCCAAGCAAATCATGCTGTACGATCTGGAAACCGGTAGCTCCAACCCGTACCCCGGCATTCCCGCCAACAGTTACGACCCGGTATGGTCGCCCGACGGGCGCTGGCTGGCCTTTGTAACCACGATCGAGGGCCGCACCGACGTATGGGTGGTACCAAGTCCTGAGCGCGGCGGTACGCCGGTTCGCCTCACCGAGAGTGGAAGCGCCAGGTCGCCGGCGTGGTCACCCGACGGCTCCAGGCTCGCGTTTATCGAGCTTGGCCAGGCAGGCAACAATATCATGGTCATGACGCTGGGTGGCGATGGCGAGACGATCGCGCCCGGCGAAACCGAGCCGCTGACGCGCAATGGCCTGGTCGACGCCGCATCGAGCCTATCGTGGGGACGTTAGCCGGTTGCACGGCGCAGGCTGTCTGGTATAATTGTGCTCGCCGCGGAGGGATCGCATAGTCTGGCCTAGTGCGCGGCACTGGAAATGCCGTACGGCGTAACCCGTCGTCGTGGGTTCGAATCCCACTCCCTCCGCCATAACTAATGCCCGTAGGTCGCGATGCGCAGCGTCCAAAGCACCGCGCCGGCAGCGAGAGCAACCGCGACAAGCGTAAAGGCCAGCACCCGGGCCACACCGCCACGAGCGAACAGCGCGCCCAGCGTGATACCGCCGCCAAGCGCCACGGCCGGGTAAATGAATGTTTCCCAGCGCAGCGCCTGCTGGCTCCACAGCAAGGTAACCCACGACAGCAGCGCCGAGATCCACCAACCAGCCAGTAGCAGGCCGAGTTTTGCCGAGCGTCGCCAGGCGAGCACGGCGCCGCCAACGCCCAGCAGCGTCGCCAGCGGCCCGATCGAGCTGCCCGGTCGCCAGAATGCGTCTATCTCGTATCCAAGGCGCTGCAGCACGCTGTTGCCGGGCGCCGGCGCGGGCGCCATCTCCACCAGCGTGCCAATTTGCGCCGAATAGTACAGCACAAAGGCCACGGCGCACGCGGCCAACACCACAAGCGCGTAGCGTTTCCAATCGGGTTGCCGGGTGAGCAGCAGCAGCGCGCCGAAGACGGTGAGAAAAACCATCAACGAGGCAAACACGCCAAAATGCCCGAGCAACGCAGCAGCGAGTACGGCGACGGCAACCGCACTCGAAACACGCTGCTCGCGCCACAACGCCAGCGCGGCGATCGCGAAACTGGCCAGCGCCTGGCCCCATACGTTGGCCATCTCGCCGATCGACATCGAGCCGAGCAGCGGCTCGGCAAACAGGTACATCGCGCCAGCAAAGGCGGCCGTCGCGAATGGGAAGCCCGATCCACGCAACATCAGCCAAAGCGCCCCGATCACCAGGCTGTCGATCAGCGCGTTGGCGACGGTCAGCAGCGTGCGGTAGTCCGGCCCGAATAGCGTAAGCGGCACGAGCATGACGTACTGAGCCGAAGGATAGGGCGCCCAGCTGCCGCCCGCCTCGCCCGGAAGCCGCTCTTCGTCCACGATCTGGCCGCCGATTACGCCGCGCAGGTTATTCTCGTTGAGCCCGATATCGCTGCTCAAGGCTTGCGGATGCAGCAGGCCGAGGCAGCGCACCAGCCACGCCACGGCGATCAACCCGGCGATCGCGCGTGACTCGTAGCGCTGCATGGCGATCCCAAGCCGGCGTGCAAGACCCGCCAGCACCAGCGACAGGGCAAGCATCAGCAGCGCCGCGCCAAGTACCAGCCATGGCAGCAGGCCGGCGAGCAAGGTCAGTGCGGTGCGCTCCAGCACCAGCACCAGCACCAGCGCGGCAACTATAACAATGCCGGCAGGTGTTGCCAAACGTTCTGCTACACCGGCCCGTCGCAGCCCGGCGTACAGCAGCCCGACCATCAAGCCCAGCGGAACGAGGATGCCCCAGGCCGGCGCGGAGCGTGCGAGCGGGTCGGCCCACGCGGCGTCCACGGCGAACGCCAGCTCGCGCGGATCGTTGGGTCCCTGATACCCCGGCGTCCGAAAGGCGACGTCGATATCCTCGGCGGGCGGCAGCAGCACGCTGTACACACGCGGCGCCTGCTCGATCGGCACAGTCAGCAGCGCGATGCCGTTCGAGCTCCAGTCGCTCAAAACGACCGGCCGTTCGGGCTGGCCCTGCAACACGCCCAGCCTGAACGCGCGCGGCGCTCGTCCGACGCCAGGCACCACGATCGCGGCATCGTCGAACATCCAACGATACGCGGCGGTTGCTCCGGCGCAGCCTTGCGGCGGAGTGTAAAACTCGGGATCGGCGTTGAAGCCGAGCAGGTACGGCCAGTCGAACAGACCGACGGTGTAGCACTCGGCGGTGGTGGGCGGATAGCCGCCGACCTTGAGCGCCGCCCGGTATGGTACGCGGTAGGCCAGCGCGCCTGCCGCTACCATTAGCAGCGCGAGCAGCCAGGCGCGCGAGCGCAGCAACATGAGCACGCCGCGCCGCGTCGCGCCGGCGATGTCGTGTGCCGAGCGAGTGCTAGGCGTAGTCAGTTGCACGTTCAAGGACATACACGCCGTAGTCGCAGATTCCGGAGCGCGCGTGGTAGCTGTGGCGTACGCCAAAGCTCGGCGCGAACAACGCGCGATACCGCTCGTCGTCGCGAATATACCCGCCGCGGTCGAGCAGATGCATCAAGTGGCCCGGCAGATTGAGCCAGGTCGGCGGCGGCACATCCTCGATCACCAGCAGGCGACCGCCGGGCTTGAGCACGCGATACAGCTCACGCACCGCGCCGCGCACGATATCGTCGGGCAAATGGTGAAACACGCCCAGTACCAGCGACGCGTCGAAGCTCGCGTCTTCCAGCCCCAGGCAGGAGCCGTCCATCACACTGAAGCTGCCGGAGCGATGGCGACCGGCATACGCGATATACGGCTGCGTAAGATCCATGCCGACATACCGCTGCGCGGGAAAGTCGGCCGCGAACTGCCCGGTGCCGCAGCCGAAATCCAGGAAACGGCGCTCCGTACCTTCGAACGGCTGCAGCTCGCGGGAGATGATCGCGTGGTGCTCGCCATAACCGGCCTCGGCGATCCAGCGCAGCGCGTTCCACAGTCGTGGCATACGGCTGATATCGTCGAGCAAACGCTCAATGGCTGGTATGGTTTCAGTATCGCTGGTCAAACGGATTCCTCTCATGTGTTCCCAGTCCCCAGGATAAATCCTGGGGCTGAAGAAACGAAGCCACCTGAAGGTGGCTAGCCCGCTTCAGCGGGCTTTGTTGATTCTGCCCCAGGATTTATCCTGGGGATCGCCGTGGCCTCTCCCATGATCGCCGGGGCCTCCTCTTTACGCGCCAGCGCCAACACCGACAGGCCGGCCGGAAACCTTCCGCCGCGCCGCAGCCAGGCCGCTTCGGTGGACAACACCAAACCCAGAGCAGTATTAACCGGCGCGGACGGCATCGCCATATGCGAGTCGTCGCCGTTCTCGGCGGCCGGCATCACCCGCTCGAGCAGGCGCCGGCTCACCGCGATCGGCAGCGGCAGGCTGTTGATATACGAGAGCCGCTCGAGCTGGAACCCGCAGCCGGCCAGCAGCGCCCGCACGTCGCCGGCGGTGTAGCGCGCGCGCGTATGTACCGAGCGATCGTGGCTCGAATACAGCCAGCGGTAGGCGGGCAGGCGGATCAACAGGCGGCCGCCCGGCCGCAGCACGCGCAGCGTCTCGGCCAGCGCGTCGCGCTCGCCGATCACGTCGCGGTGGTACAGAACGTCGAACGAGCACACCAGATCGAAGCTCGCATCGCCGAACGGCAGCTCCAGCACTGATGCTCGCGCCAGGCCGCCTTCCAGCCTGCGCCGGCCGAGCTCGAGCGCCAGCGGCGCCAGGTCGACGCCGCTGACATCGCCGTAGCGCTTCAGAAACGCGGCGTTGCCGCCGGTGCCGCAGCCTGCATCCAATATCCTGACGCCGGCAGCCGGCAGATAGACCTGGTCGAGCCAGGCCGCCGCGAGTGAGCGCATTCCACGGTACCACCAGTGCGTGTGCTCGACCGCGGCCATGGTTTCGTATTCGTGTAGTTCCATTGCGCCTTTGCGTTACTGTCCTTTGCGTCTTTGCGCTAAATTATTGCCTCCCGCACGCACGACGCAACATACTCTACCTCGGCGCGCGTCAGCTCGGGAAAGCACGGCAAGGACAGCACCGTTTCGGCCAGGCGCTCGGTGACCGGCAGCTCACCCGCCTCATACCCAAGGTCTTCCCATGCCGGCTCCAGATGGGTCGGCAGCGGGTAATGCACATCGCTGCCGACGCCGCGCGCCGCTAATGCCTCGCGCAGCGCGTCGCGACGGCCGCCGGTGACTTGCACGACAAACAGGTGGTACACATGAGCCGCATCGTCCTGCGGCAGTACCACACGCGGAACGTCGCCGAGCAGCTCGCGGTACCACGCCGCGCGCTCGCGTCGCAGCTCATTCCATCGATCCAGCCGCGACAATCTGACGCGTAACACGGCCGCCTGCAGCTCATCCAGCCGCGAGTTGATCCCGCCGGCGTCGACGCTACGGTACTTACGATCCCAGCCATACACCCGCAGCCGCCGCAGTCGCTGCGCCAGCTCATCATCGCCGGTCACGATCGCCCCGCCGTCGCCCAGAGCACCAAGATTCTTGCTCGGATAAAACGAGAAGCAGCCCAGGCGGCCGACCGTGCCGGTGCTGCGCCGGCCATATCGCGCGCCGTGCGATTGAGCACAATCTTCAACCAGCGCCAGGTCGTAGCGCTCCGCGACGGCGCCGAGCTCGTCGAGCGGCGCGGGCCGGCCGTACAGGTGCACCGGCAGGACAGCGCGGGTTCGCGGCGTGACAGCGGCAGCCAGCGAGCGCGGCGACATGTTGCGCGTGTGCTCGTCGACGTCGGCTAAGCGCGGGATCAGGCCCGCCTCGCGGATCGCGACGGCGCCGTAACCCGCCGCGTTGGCAACAGTGATCACTTCCGAGCCCGCCGGAAGCCGCAGCGCGCGCAGCGCCAGGATCAGCGCATCGGTGCCGTTGCCGACCGCCACGCAGTGCTCGACGCCGATATAGCGCGCGAACTCGTCTTCAAACGCCGCGACCTCAGCGCCCAGAATATACCGGCCGCTAGCGGCGACGCGCAGTAGCGCGGCCTCCAGCTCGGCCTGCTGATCCTGGTACTGGCGCTGCCAATCTCCGAACGGAACGCGATGTGTACTCATAGTTGTTACGAAAAGTGCCGCTTAACCAGCAGGTAATAATGGCCGCGCTGCACCAGCTCCACGGCAAGGTAGCCGAGCACAAGCAGCACCGCACCACGGCCGAGCCGGCCACGCTTCCAGGCCCATACCAGCGCGGCAGAAGTAAAGATACATACCAGGGGCATCATGATGAATACGTGCTTGAGCACCATATCGGCAACATACGCGCTGAACACCGACCACACCACAAACATCGCCAGCCAGGCGGCCCACAACGGCCACCAGCGCCGCGATACAGGATCACGGAACACGAGCACGCCGCCGAACACGCTCAACAGCAGCACCGGCCACAGAAAGTGATTGAGCGTAAACTGGTTGTTGGCGGCGAAATTGGCCAGCGGATTGTCGCGCGCCTCGGCGGTCGTGTCGAGCGGATTGTCGGCCCGGTCGGCCGTTCCGGCGACAACGGCGGGCAGCGTTTCGTTGACGAACGCCTGGGCAAATTGCACATGGTAGATCGCGAAGCAGAACAGCTCGGCGGCTATGATACCGCCGACGATGAAGCGCAGCCGGCGACCGCCGATCGAGCGCCACCCACCACCGCGCCTGAAAAGCTCGAGCAGGCCGAGCAATACGAAAAACGAGACCGCCACGACGCCGACAACGGTGTATGACAGGATCGCCAGCGCCAATAGCGCGGCCCACAGCGTAAACACGCGCCACGAGGGGCTCGCCTCGGCGTCCCGGTTGTACCACACCACCAGAAATGCCGTCGCCAGCAGCATCGCCCACAGGCCGAACTGCGTCGGATAGTTGCCCCACGACAAGAGAAAATACGGCATCGGCAGCAGAATGTACAAACCGGCAGCCAGCACCGCGATCGGCCGCGAGCCGATCGTCACCCGCGCGATAACGTGGATCAAGAACAGCTTGGAAACGTCCATCAACGCCGCGAGGCCGTTCTGGAGGTCGCCGATCTCCAGGCCGGTCAGCGTCCATGGAGCGACCAGCAGATACCACAGCGGCGAGTACGGAAACTGGCCCGCTCCGAGGCCGACCGTCCCGCCCATGTACGAGGTATAGCCCGGCCGGTACAGATCCATAAAGCGGCCGTCCAGCAGCCAGCGCACGCGCAGGGAATGCGCATGCTCGTCGAAGATCAGAGCGTGGGGATACAGCACGCCGCCGAGCTTAATCAGCACTGCGATGGAACAGATGCGCCAGAGCCAGGTTTCCTCGCCGGCCTCCAGCTCCACGCCGGCGCGCCGGTACAGCGCGCGGGCCAGCGGCCTCCCGGCCAGCAGCACCACGTGCGCGATCAGCAGCGTCACCAGTATCCGCAACAGGCCGGCCGTGACCAGCATCCGCGCGCTGTACAGCCCATACACCAGCACCGCGGCCGCCACGAGCGTCAGCGCGAGCGACACGACGACGCTTACCACCAGGCGCCGCAGCAAAAAATACACACCGACCGCGATAGCGGCCAGCAGCGCCCCGGCGGCCAGCGGCGGCGAGCCCGTCAGGCCCAGGGCGGCGACGCGGTCGAGCGGAACGCCCAGTCACGCGGCCGTCCTGGCCGGTGAACGCATTGGCCAGCACCGGCACGATGAGGTCGCCGTTGCGGGAGGGGGTCAACAAATGATAAACGCGCGGAACCGGTGGCGGCGCGAGAACAACCGGGGCATCGTCCGAGCCGAATCGCAGTCGCGCGGCTTCAACGCCCTCCGGCCGCCAGCCGTTGAACCAGACGTCAAGCGCGAACCAGCCGCCGCCGGCGCCCGGCAGCACCATTTCCGCCTGCTTGCCGACCCAGGTATAGGTGTATTGCTCGTTGCGTTCAGCGTCGGCGACGTCGCCGCGCAGGTAGGCTCGCCCGTAGCTACTGCCGAAGTCGGCTTCCACCTGCTGCGGCACACGATACACAAGCAACAGCGAAGCGGTGACCCATAGCAAAATCAGGCCAACCGCTGCGACCTCCCAGAGCCATGCCGTGCGCCGGCTATATATCGCCGCCTCGCGGTTGAGCGCGCCGGCGAAGCTACCAGTAATTCTGCCTGTGTTCATAATAAAAATCGAGCGTGCGGCGCAGGCCTTCGCGCAGGCTGATCGCCGGACGCCAGCCGAGCCGCCCCTGGATCAGCCGGTAGTCGGCGTAGTAATCGCCGATATCGATCGGCTTGAGCTCGGGCGGCAAAGGAATCAGCTCGTAGTGGCCGGAGCCGTGGAGCTCGACCAGCAGCGCCGCCAGGTCGCGCAGATTGATCGTTTCGTCGGCGCCGAGATTGAAGATCTGGCCGCCGGCACCATCGGAGGCCGCACTCAGCAGCAGCGCCTCAACCACGTCGTCGACATAGTTGAGGTCGCGGATCTGCGTGCCGTCGCCGTACACCTTTATCGGCTCGATCCTCGATCAGCTGCTTGATCCAGATGCCCAGAAACGTCTGGCGCGCATCTTTGACGCGCATGCGCGGGCCGTAGGTATTCGTCAGCCGCAGCGCCGCGAGCGGATGCCGTAGACGTTGTTGTACACCATGTGATACCACTCGCCGGCCATCTTGTTGATGCCGTTAACATCGGTCGGATGCAGCAGATGGCGCTCATCGACCGGCAGATAGTCCGGCTTGCCGTAGATCTGCCGCGTACTGGTGTACACCACGCGGGCGCGCGGATTGTGCTTGCGGCAGGCTTCGAGGATACTGAGCTGCGCACGGCAGTTGATCTCGAGATCGGTGTACGGATCGTGCATCGAGTCGAGGTGGCTGGTCTGGCCGGCAAGGTTGAACACGAAGTCCTGCCCCTGCACCAGATAGTTCATCGAGTACTCGTCGCGCACATCAGCGATATTCACGCCGACCTGCTCACGATCCAGCCCTACGATATTGTGCAGGTTACCGCCGTACTCGGGGATCAGCGAATCGACGAGCACAACCCGTGCGCCAAGCCCCAGCAGCCGCTGGGCCAGGTTGGAGCCGATAAAGCCGATCCCGCCGGTGATCATACAGCGCGTACCGGCAAACGCAGCGTGGTAGATATCGGACATCGCTCAGGCGTCCACCTTCGGCGCATGCAGCCCGAGCGCCGCGCGGCGGGCACGGATGCGTCCCAGATGCTCGCGCCGGATCACCAGCTTCCACCACAGCTTCAGCAGCTGCGGCGGAATGCGGCGCAGGCGCCGAAAGTTGAAAAACTGTGATGTTCCGTAGGTGCGATGATAGTGGTGCACCGGCACCTCGGCGAAGCTGAAACCGGCGTCCTGCAGCTTTTTCACCAGCTCGAGGCAGATCGTCCCATCGGGCGACTCGAGGTCGATCACGTCGAAGACCTGGCGCCGCATCAGCCGAAAATCGCAGTCGACATCGCGCAGCTTGAAGCCGAACATGGGTTTGACGATATGGTGATACAACCGGCCGATGATCTTGCGATGCAGCGGGTCGGAGCGACTGATCTTGTAGCCGTTGACCACATCGATCCCCGGCAGCATATGCGGCACCAGCAGCTCCAGCTCGCGCGGATCGTACTGCGCATCGCCGTCGGTGTAAAAGATCAGCTCCTTGGTAGCGCTGGCAAACCCGACCCGCAGAGCGCCGCCGTAGCCGAGCATTTCGCGGTGCGGCATCACGCGCAGCCGCTCGTAGCGCTGCGCCAGATTCTCCAGCACTTCCACGGTGTAGTCGGTGCTGCCGTTCTCGACGACGATCACTTCGTAGTCGTCGGTGAGCTCGGACAGCGTATGCAGTGCCGTCACCACCAGGCTGCCTATCGTCCCGCCGTCGTTGGAAGCAGGGAAAAATGCAGTGATGCTTGGCCGCTCGATACCCGTGGGGGACGTTTGGGTTGCCATATCGCGCCGCATTATAGCAGACCACAGTCATTTTTTCCGGACAGAAACGCAAAGACGCAATGAACGCAGAGGCCGTAATGTAGGGACACGCCGGAGGCGCGATACCCACCCTCGTAAGTGTGCCGGCCTATGGCGCCGGTGGCGTGTCCGCAGCCGACGATTGGCATCGCCATGTCTGGACACGCCGGAGGCGCTGTTGGTAGCTGGATGGATCCACCCGTGCGTCCACGGATGGCGATAGGATACCATCGGCTGCGGACACGCCACCGGCGTAGGCACGTCGATCTACCTTTCGGTTGGCAAGGTGCCTCCGGCGTGTCCCTACGGTTTTTCTTTGCGTACTTCGCGTCTTTGCGTGCTTTGCGCCTTTGCGTCAGAACGATATAATGGCTGCATGGATCTCGGCACGTTGATGCGGCCCGACCTGGCCGCCCTGCAGCCCTATACGCCGATCGTGCCGTTCGAGGCGCTGAGCGAGCGACTGGGAATTCCCGCTGCCGATATTGTCAAGCTGGACGCAAACGAGAATCCGTACGGGCCATCGCCGCGCGCGATCGAGGCGCTGGCAGCCTATCCGCACTACGCGATCTACCCCGACCCTGACCATACCGCGCTGCGGCGCGCCATTTCCAGTTATGTCGAGCATCCGGTTGAGCGTATCGTGTGCGGCAACGGCTCCGACGAGATCATCGATCTGCTGCTGCGCTTGATCGTCGCGCCCGGCGAGGCGGTCGTAGAGGCGCCGCCGACGTTTGGAATGTATCGCTTTAATGCCGGCGTTGTCGGTGGGCGGGCGGTGCAGGCGCAGCGCGACGAGCGCTTCGACGTCGACGTCGAGCTGATTGCCGAGTGTGTCGAGCGCGAGCAGGCCAAGATCGTGTTCCTGCCGTCGCCCAACAACCCGACCGGCAACGCCCTGTCGCGCGCTGCAGTCGAGCGGCTGCTCGAGCTGCCGGCGTTGCTGGTGGTCGACGAAGCATATGCCGAGTTCGCCGGCGACAGCGTCGCCGATCTGGTCGGGCAGTATCCCAATCTGGTGGTGCTGCGAACGTTTTCGAAATGGGCCGGGCTGGCCGGGCTGCGCGCCGGCTACGGGCTGCTCGACGAAGGGCTGGCCGAGCAGTTGTGGAAGATCAAGCCGCCCTACAACGTCAACGTCGCCGCCAGTGTAGCCGCCATAGCCTCGCTCGAAGACGTCGCCTATCTGATGGAAAACGTGCAGCGGATCGTGGCCGAGCGCGAGCGCGTGTTCGCGGCGCTGCGCGAAATGCCTGGTCTTTTTCCCTACCCTTCCCGTGCCAACTTTATCTTGATGCGCGTGAGCAGTGTCGACGCGGCCGGACTCAAGCGCGAGCTTGAACGCCAGGGTATCCTGCTGCGCCACTACAGCACGCCCGAGCTCGCCGACTGCTTACGCATCTCGATCGGCACGCCCGAGCAGAACGAGCGGGCGCTGGCCGCGCTGCGGGATTTAGTAGAACAAGGAACAGAGAATAAATGGCAGGTAGCTGAGGACAGAGAATAACAACGACCGGCACGATTACGAGGTAAAAGCACTCGACAATACCATGCTCCAGACTGTACTGTGTTCTTTGTTCTCTGTTCTCCTAAACTATCATGACCGACGCTTCTCTCACATCCTTACTCGAATTCGCGCAGGAACTGGCCTGGCAGGCCGGGCGGCTGACGCTGAGCTATTTTGGAACCGGCGTCGTTCCGGAGCTTAAAGCCGACCAAACACCGGTCACTATTGCCGACAGGCAATCTGAGCAGCGCATGCGGACGATGATCGCCGAGCGCTTCCCCGGCCACGCCGTGCTCGGAGAAGAATACGGCGAGACAAACGCCGGTGCCGAACACCGCTGGATCCTGGATCCGATCGACGGCACCAAGTCGTTCGTGCAGGGCGTGCCACTGTACGGCGTGCTGGTCGGACTCGAGCGTGCCGGCGAGCCCGTCCTGGGCGTGTGCTATTTTCCGGCGTTGGGCGAGATGGTGGCCGCTGCTCAGGGCTCCGGCTGTACGCTCAACGGCCGCCGCGTCCAGGTCAGCGCTGTTTCCGAGCTCGAGCAGGCCGTGCTGCTATCGTCGAGCGCCGAGTCGTTCGCCGAGTACGGGCGCGAAGCCGCCTACGACACGCTGCGCCGGCGCGTACGCTTCACCCGTACCTGGGGCGATTGCTACGGCCATGTGCTTGTCGCTACCGGCCGCGCCGAGCTGATGCTCGATCCAGTCATGAATGTGTGGGATTGCGCCGCGTTACTGCCGATCGTCAAGGAGGCCGGCGGTAGCTTCAGCGATTGGCGCGGCAACACGACTATCTGGGGCGGTGAGGCGATCTCGACCAACGGTGTATTGCTTGAGAAGGTGCTCGAGGTGACGCGGTGATCCTCATGTCCAGGCATGGCGATCCCGATTGTCGGGTGCGGACACGCCACCGGCGCACATAGACCGCACATCTACCAGGATGGGCTTCGCGCCTCGGCGTGTAGGCATGGCGTCCGCATTTCGGGTGACAGCGGCGTTCATCTTCTGCGCCATTGCGTCAAAACGGAAACTAGATGCGAACAGCAACTATCGAGCGAAAAACCAAAGAGACGGCGATCACGCTGACGCTCAACATCGACGGCGAAGGTCGCTCGGACATCAACACCGGGGTCGCGTTTTTCGATCACATGCTCGACCAGGTGGCGCGGCACGGGCTGTTCGACCTCGAGATTCGCTGCGACGGCGACACGCACATCGACGAGCATCACAGCGTCGAAGACGTCGCGATCTGCTTCGGCCAGGCGCTTGATCGCGCCCTTGGCGACCGCGCCGGTATCGTGCGGGCGGCGCATGCATTCGTGCCGATGGACGAAGCGCTGTGCTTCGCCGCGATCGATATCAGCGGCCGGCCCTACGCGGTGGTCGAAACAGACCTCACCTCCGAGCGCGTCGGCGGCCTGGCAACCGATCTGGTCTGGCACATCTTCGAGATCGATCGCCATTCACTCGCGCATTACCGCCCACCTGCGGGTGCACTACGGCCGCAACGACCACCACAAAATCGAGGGTCTGTTCAAAGCCTTCGGGCGTGCTTTAGACGCCGCCACCCGCGTCGACGAGCGGCTGCGCGGCGCAGTTCCCAGCACCAAAGGCGCGCTATGACCGGCCGGGCAGAGCAGGCGCGCGCCCGATTGGCGCGCTCGCTGCCCGCTGCCCTGCAAACGCTCCTGGATATCGCGGTTGATGTCGCACGAGAAGCCGGCCTGGCGCTATATCTTGTCGGCGGCCCGGTTCGCGATGCGCTGATGAGCCGGCCGGTTTCCGACCTCGATCTGGTGGTCGAAGGTGATGCCTGGCCCGCGGCCGAGGCGTTCGCCCGGGCAGCCGGGGGCCGCATCACCAGGCACGAGCGCTTTCGCACTGCGGTAGTTGAAGCGCCCGACGCCGGCTGGTCGGTTGATTGGGTGACGGCACGCCGCGAGCGCTACCCGGCGCCGGCAGCCTTGCCGGAGGTTGAACCGGCCCCGATCGTCGAGGACCTGGCGCGCCGCGATTTCTCGATCAACGCGCTGGCGCTGCGCCTGGACCGCGCTGAGCTGCTCGATCCGTTCGGCGGCGAAGCAGATATACGGCACAGCTCGATCCGGGTGCTGCACGACGCTTCGTTTGTCGACGATCCGACGCGCCTGCTGCGCGCTGCGCGCTTCGCCGCGCGCTGGGAATTCGAGCTGGAGGCGCACACGCTCGAGCTGGCGCGTGACGCGGTGGCCGGCGATATGATCGCGCGCACATCACCACAGCGTATCCTGCACGAATTATGGCTCACGCTCGACGAGCCGAAGCCCGAACGTGTATTTGCCAGATTGAACGAGTGGGGCGCCATGCCCCAGCTCGCACTGGAGTGGTCGGATGAGCTTGCAGATCGCCTGGCTGCCGCCCGCGTCAGCGCGCCTGGCGGCGCCGAATCGTCCGAGGTGTATCTTGCGCTGCTGATCGCTGCAATAAATCAACGCGAGCGCGAGCAGCTCAAACGGCGCTACAATCTGCCCGCCGCTGCGCTGCGCATGCTGCGAACGCTGCCGGCGGAGCCGCCCAGGGAGCTGCAGACGGCGCCGGCAGATGCCACAACGCTTGAAGCGCTACTGGTGCGCTACACGCTCGCCGAGCTGCGCGCACTCGAGCTCATGTCGTCGCCGGCAGGTAAGGCCAACATCAGGCGCTATGTCGATCAAATTCGCCGGTTGCCGCCGCTGCTCACCGGCGACGACCTCAAGGCAGCCGGCCTGGCTCCCGGCCCGCTGTACGCCGAAATACTGGCCGAGGCACGTCGCAAGCAGCTCGAA
The DNA here is from genome assembly GCA_963827625.1 of uncultured bacterium. Lineage (GTDB taxonomy): Bacteria > Chloroflexota > Chloroflexia > Chloroflexales > Kallotenuaceae > CAWHBS01. Next base: position 175,666 of record CAWHBS010000002.1, read on the forward strand.
GGCACGCTGCGCGACGCCGGGGATGCGCGAGTGTGGTTAGCAAGATGGACGCAGGAGATGGGGTGACGCAGGGGATGAAGGCGACGCAGCGTCGAGATTCCTCGCGCGTTGGACGCCGGTATCCCACGTCGGGGCGCATTCCGATCCGCGCTGGCCGGTCAGGCAGGGCCGCCTCGGCCCTTCGGAATGACATGCACTGCAGCTCCTGGAGCAACAACACCAGCTCTATCGGCCGCGGACAGCACCGAATTACGATCGCTCCTGTGTCCCCTGCATCGCCTGTGTCCCCTGCGTCAATTGCGTCGGCCCTACGTTGCGTCTTTGCGTTTCTGTCCCGGCGCGGTAAACTTCGCCCCGGTTGCGTCGAATGCAGCCGTACGGGCAGTGTCTTGCCCGCCGCCCCCGGATGGAGGCTTGCATTGATCAGGACACAGTCACGGAGCTCGAGCCAGGCTCGCGTGCGCCAGGCACGCGCGCTGCGCCTTCCGCTGCTCCCGGTGCTGTCGCCGATCGTGGCCACGCTGCTTGCCTGTGGCCTGTTGCTCGCGATTTACCGCGCGCCATACAATCGTAGCTATGACGTCGGGTCGTGGATCGCGTCCGCCGAGCAGATGTACGATATCGAGGAAGCCGGCGACCTGCACTACGCCTTTACCAAAGGCGCGTCGACGCTGCGCTTTCCGGAGCTGGGCCAGGCGAGCTACGAGGTAACGCTCCAATTGGCCGGTCCCGGCGGTACGCATCCACTCGACGCCGGCATCGACGCGGGCTTCGGCCGGATCGCCCTTGGCACGTTCGAAGGCATGCGATCGGTCCATCTTCTGGGTACGGTCGATCGCACGGCCGATCTACGCGTCCGCCTGGACGGTCCGACGGTTCGTATTCCGCCGGATGTCAGGCCGCTCGGCATCATGGTGGCGCGTATCGGGATCGATTCGCTGGGCGGCGCAGTTCCCCCGTGGACCATCCTGCTCGGCGCGGCCACTACGATCGCACTTTTTTGGCTGGCGCTTACGCTCCTGCACTACTCGCCGCGCCGGCGACTGGCGTTTGTGTTGCTGGTAGCCGTCGGACTTGCCGTATCGGCGGCGCTGGGGCGTGGGCAGGTGCTGCTCGTGCCGCTCTGGCTGCTGCTCGGAGCGGCCGGCCTGCTGGCAAGCGGCCTGATACGCGGCGAAGCGAGCGCGCTGATGACGTCGTGGCGCGGAATCTTGATGCTGCTGGCCGGCTGGCGAGTGGCGCTGTTCTTCATCGCCGCGCTGGCTCTGCGCTTCGAACGCGCGGTGTATGCGTATGGCTACGACAATACGTTTCAACGCGACCCGGCCCTTCCCGAGCGGCCAACCGTCTGGCTGAACGCGCTGATCGACGCGTGGATGCAGTGGGATGCGCTGCACTACGCGTCTATTGCCACCAGGGGCTACACCTTCGTCAACCAGACCTGGCCTACCATCGCGTTTTTTCCGTTGTACCCGCTGGCGATCAAGGCGCTGCTGCCGCTCACCGCCAACAACGTGCCGGGCGCCGCGCTGCTTGTGTCGCACCTCGCGCTGCTGGGCGCCGTGCTGCTGCTGTATCTGACCATTTCGCGCGAGTGGAACAGGGCGATCGCATATCGCTGTGTTGTGCTGCTGCTGTGCTTTCCAACCGCCTACTTCTTTATATCAGGCTACAGCGAAGCGCTGGCACTGCTGCTGACGGCGGCGACGATCTGGGCCCTGCGGCGCCGCAGCTACTGGCTCGCCGGCATCGCCGGGGCGCTGCTTGCGCTCACTCGCGTGCCGGGAGTGCTGATCGGGGCCGCGATCGCCGCCGCGTTCGTGATGCAGCAAGAACCACCACGACGCCTGAAGCCGCAGATCATTGCCGCCGCGCTGCCGGCCTTCGGCCTCGGCCTGTTCATGGGGTACCAGCAGCTGCGCTGGGGCACACCGTTTGCATTCCTGGAGGCGCAGCAAAGCTGGAATAACGGATCAGGACCGCCATGGGCGATACCACTGACGTTATTGACCAATATATTCACGACGCCGGAGGCAGAGATAGCGACCTTTGGCTTACTGGTCTGGGCGGCGATCCTGTTGCTGTTCGTGGTTGCGCTCAAACGATTGCCGGTCGCCTACAGTCTGAGCATGCTCCTGCTGCTACCTGCTTTGCTGGCCCAGAATCCGATCAGTTTGACGCGCCACGTGCTGCCGGTTGTGCCGCTGTTTCTGGCGCTTGCCCTGGTTACGGAGCGGGTCTGGATTCGTTGGGCGATCCTGAGCATAATGATCGCGGGCCTTGCGGCAATGACGGCGCTGTTTGTCGGCGGGTTCTTCATCGCCTGAGCGCTTACGGCGGCAGGCGGCCGAAGCCATGCTAACATGCACCATCGGAGGAGAGATCGGCTATGGAACAGTTGCTCGCGCTTTTCCCGCTGCAAACCGTGTTGTTTCCTGGGATTACGATCTCGCTGCATATATTCGAGCCGCGTTACCGGCTGCTGATCAATCGCTGTATTCAGAACAAGCAACCGTTCGGAGTCGTCCTGATCCGCGAAGGTGAGGAAGTGGCGTCCGAGCATGATCCTTCGCCGGCGATCCCGTTCGAAATCGGCACCTCCGCCGTGATTCAGCAGGTGCTGCGCACCCAGGATGGGCGAATGCTGCTGTCGGTACAGGGCGAGCAGCGCTTTCGCATCATGCGGATCGTCGAGCAGGAGCCCTACATGGTCGCGCAGGTGGAGCCGCTTGCCGAGGATGTTACGCCGGAAACCGTGGCTGCCGCCGAGCAGGTGCGCGAGCTGTACGAACGTCACCGCACGGCGATCACCGCGGCGACCGGTGTCGATCAAGAGCTTGCCGACCTGAGTGACGACCCGATCAGTGTTTCGTTTGAACTGTCGGATCGCTTTCGAATCGTTAACTTTTCGAAACAGCAGCTGCTCGAAGCCGACCTCGACGAGCGTCTTGGAGCCATCGCCGACGCATTCAGCCGCGAGCTCGAGCTGCTGCCTCCGATTTCGGACAAACCGCCGGAAACGCATGACGGGCAGTGGACGCTGAATTGATAGTAGGCTCCCTCTTAATCGACCTCCACCTCCCAACCGCGGCTTCGCTCAAAGACAAGCGCAGCGTCGTAAAGTCGGTGCTGCAGCGCTTGCGCAACGAGTTCAACGTCTCGACCGCCGAGGTCGGCAACCAGGACTTATGGCAATCGGCGCAGCTCGGCGTTGCATGTGCGGCCTCCGATGCACGCTACGCGCGCCAGCAGCTCGACGCGGTGGTCGAGTGGATTTACACCAACCGGCCGGATGTCGTGGTCAGCGGCATCCAGATCGAGATCTTATAGGGCAGCCTGTATGGATGTACCGCTGGAAACACGACGCCTGCTGCTCGAGCCGTTGCGCGCGGAGCACGCGCCCGAGCTTTACCCGATCTATGCCGACGAGGCCGCGATGCGGTTCTGGTACGCCCCTCCCCACGGCAGCGTGGACGAAACTCTACGAATGATACAGGGAGAACTGGCGCATGCCCATGCTCCGTCATGGGCAGTCCGGCTGCGCGACGAAGGCACGCTGATCGGCCGGGTCAACTTTATCGCGGCTGCCGTGACCGGAATGGGCTACCTGATCTGGTCGCCGTACTGGCGGCGCGGATACGGCACTGAAGCCGCCGCTGCAACGCTCGAGCACGGCTTTCGCAGCGGCGGATATGATCGGATTGAGCTATGGATCCACGAAGGCAATATCGCTTCGCAGCGGCTGGCCGCCCGGTTGGGCTTTCGCCAGCGCGGCCAGTTTCGGCAGCGCTACGAAACAAGCCCGGCGCCGTTTGAGACGCAGGTGTGGGGCTTGCGTGCCACCGAATGGGCAGCCGCTACAGGTGCCCGATCCTATGTATCTCCCGCGCGAAATATCGCGTTGTACGGCATCGCGCCGACGATCGCAGCTCCCGATGTCGCAGCGACAGCGCAGTTTTATGTCGAACAGCTCGGTTTCGAGGTCGACTATCTGCGCCGGCGAGCCGATATCATTCGCCATTGTCGGGCGCGGCGAGTGGACGGCGGAGCGAGCGCAAATCCACCTCACCCAGGGTGCACCTACCGGGCTGCCCGCGCGGCTGTACCTGCGCGTGTCGGACGCCGATACGCTGCACGATGAGCTGGTCGGGCGCGGCACCGCAATCGAGCAGCCAATCGTGACACAGGCCTACGGCCGGCGCGAGTTCGGCGTGCGCGACCCGAACGGACTGTTGCTGGTATTTGCTGCTGATATATAAGGAAACGGCAGTATCGGCAACACTGATCTACAATAGATTTACGGGCCGCGAGCATCGCCCGGCGTGGAGAGCTGTCTATGTGCGCGTACGGCACTCGGATCGGCCACGCACATCTCAAGGTGCGCAACCTGCAGCGCGCGGTGGACTTCTACACGCGCTTTCTCGGCCTGCGGCTGGTCGAACAGATCGAGGAGCGCTACGCGTTCTTGAGCAACGGCTATGCGCACCACGAGATCGCGCTGCAGCAGCTCGGGCCTGGCGCGGCGCCGGCCGATCCCGCGGCCATCGGGCTATATCACGTGGCGTTCGAAGTACCTGACCGACGCTCGCTGGCGCTGGCCTTCAGCGCACTGCGCGACGGCGGCGTCGACGTCAGCGCCGTCGACCACGGCATCAGCTGGGCGCTATATTTCGCCGATCCCGACGGCAACGGGCTGGAGCTGTATGTCGATACCCGCGGCGAAGAGCAACGTGGTGCACTATGGCGTGGCTATACCGCCGCGCTTACTTCGCACGAGGTGCTGGCTGAGCTGCACGCAAACGATGAATAAAGATTGCCGGCCGGAGGGGTGCCCCCTGGGCCAACGCTAAGACTCCTTCGTCCCCGCGTCCTCTAGAGCTGGCCCGTCGCGCCCCAGTTCGCCAACATTCGCTGGTATTGCGGATCGTCGTAGCGCTCGAGGCTGAAACGCCGCGGCGTATGGCGGCAGCTCGGCGCCGGTGATATGCGCCGCCAGGAGCTCGGCGGCGGCCAGGGCCGCCATCACTCCGTAGCCCGAAAGGGCGCCCAGCATCCACGCGCCGCGCGGTCCGAGCGGGCCGATCAGCGGGCGATTTTCTTGAGTATGGACATAGTAGCCGCCGTCGATCACCGGCCTTGGCGGGCGGTCGAGGTACGCTCGCAAGCCGGGCAACAGACGCGCCATGCCGCGCAGCGCGAGCTCAGGATATTCGGGCGCCACCGGCAGCGGAAACACCGGCTCGATCGGTTGGGCATCGTACGACCACAGTAAGAGCAGCACCGGGCTGTCGGCGCCGCCGTCGGGGCGGGTATGCACGCCGGCCGGAAACGGATCGAGCAGTGGCCGCGTTTCCTCGTCTTCCGCCAGCTCCGCGCGCTCCTCGTCGCTCCATACCAGCGAAACGGGGTCGGCGGCGATGATCATCGGCGCGTCGCGCGGAACAACACCCAGGCGATCGTCGAAACTCAGCTTGAGGTGCGGCGTGCAATGAACCGGCAGCTCCTGGCCGAGCATGCCTGCGACATCCTTCAAAAACGGACCTGCCGCGTTGACGAAGTGTTCGGTCGCGATGGTGGACCGGGAAATGCCGTCGAGCACCTCGACGCCCGATATATGCTCGTTCGCCCACTGCACGTTTGTAACACGGCCGCGTACCAGGCGCGCTCCGTGGCGGCGCGCTTCGTCCCACAGGTACATGCCGAGCTGTTGCGCGCTGAGCCAGCCACAACGGCGCGCGTGCAGCACAGCGGTCACCTCTGGCGCCAGGTACGGAAAATACTCGCCAATCATGGCCGGGTCGAGGATCAGATCCGCGCCGCCCTGGGCGTCACGGTATCCCGAAGCCTGTGCCGGGAGATAGGCAGGCTCGCCCTGCGCGCCGCGATACACGCGCAGCGGCCCGGACCCGAGCGCCGACGATTCGCGTGCCGCGGCTTCAAGCGCAGCTGCGCCTTGCTCGCTGGTGGCCGCATACAGATAGCCGCGGCGGTTGAGGCCGAACACATTGCCGCTCGCGCCGGCGAGCTGCTCCAGCAGGTCGATCGAGCGGTTCATCAATCCGACCATCGCGTCGCCGGGTCCGGGCCACCAGTTGCGGTAGCACTCGGTCGACTTATCGCTGGTCAGGCTGAGCGGCGGCCGCTCGTCGACTACCACGACGTCAGGTATGCCGCGGCGCACCGCCAGCTCGTACGCCGCGGCGATGCCGGCGATGCCGGCACCGCAGATTACGATGGTTGACCTGGTTTCGCTCATTGCCGTTTTAATGTTTGTCGAGGCGAACACCGGCGTCCGACGGCCATTATACGCCCCGTGTCCCCGGCGATTTTACGCCCCATGTCCCCCGGCCTAAAGGCCGGGGCTGAAGAAACAAAGCCAGCTGAAGCCGGCTGGAACCCAATCTAGCCGGCTTCAGCTGGCTTTGTTTCTTCAGCCCCAGGATTTATCCTGGGGTACTGGGGTACGAGGGCGTTTCAACACCAGGTTACGCCGGGTCCGCGACAGATTCACCAGCCCCAGGATTTATCCGGGCGTGGGGTCCGGGGCACGATTTCAACCCTGGAGCACGCCCTCACTCCTCGATTGCCGCCTTGCGCACCTGCGCCGCACGAACACGCTCGAGATCGAACTTTGGCCGGCGGTCGAAGTAGAAAATGCCGTTGGCTTCTTGAAAAACGTCGGTCAGCTGCGTGTAGCAGTACCCGAACATTTCAGGGTCGTCCAGCAGCACACCGCACAGCTCTTCGAAGCGGCGCAAGAAATCCTCGACCGAGGTGGGATCGCCGCCATAGCCCCAGCTGACGCTGCGCTCCCTGTCGTTTTCCTCGCCCGACCTGAGCTCGGTATCTTCAGCCCATTTGAAGCCGCCGAACTCGCTGACGAAATACGGCTGGCCACGGTACGGGATCGACCAGACCTGTGGCTCACCACGCCGGTTATGACGCTCGCCGGGGTTGAGGAATGGCTTGCCCTCGGCCAATCCGGCGTGGCGCTGCTTGAAGTTTGCGATTCCTTCGCTCCACACGTCTTCGCCGATATAGTCGTGCGAATCATAGATATCGGTTTCGGGAACGCGGTGCGAGTAGCCGGAGGTGTCGAGTACCGGACGCGACGTATCCATCGCCTTGGCCGCCAGAAACAGCGCGCGTGTCGCGTCGTCGAGCTGGGTGATGCGGTCATGCAGCGGCTGCCAGGTTTCGTTCAGCGCGCACCAGCCGACGATGGCGGGATGAGAATAGTCCCGCTCCAGCACTTCCAGCCACTGCGCGGCATAGCTGATCCCGTATTGCTGGTGCTCGTGCATCGGGCCGTAGCCGCCGCTGCCCCAGTCGGCGAACTCGCCCCATACCAGGTAGCCGAGCCGGTCGGCGTGGTACAGGAAGCGCTCCTCGAACACCTTCTGGTGCAGCCGCGCGCCGTTGAAGCCGGCCGCCATACTGAGCTGGATATCGTCGATCAGCGCCTGATCGCTCGGCGCAGTGAGGATGCCGTCGACGTAGTAGCCCTGATCGAGTACCAGGCGCTGGAACACGACCTCGCCGTTGAGCCTGACCTTGCGCCCGTCGATCGCAACGCTGCGCAGGCCGGCATAGCTCGTCGCGCGGTCGAGCACCTGGCCGGCGAAGTCGACGAGCTCGATCGTCAGGTCATACAGATGCGGATCGCCGGGCGACCACAGGCGCCGCCGCTCGGCCGGGATCGCGAGGTCCAGCCGCGGCGCAAAGTCCAGGTCGGCCGCGACTTCGGCGGTTGCGATCGTGCCAGATCATCTCCGACGGAAGCGCGCAGGCGCAGGCCGGGCGCGTTTTGCGTGATTGGCTGCTCCAGGCGCAGCAAGCCGTTGGCGACATCGGGAGTGATGCGCGGCCTGCGCAGCGCGATGCGTCCAACCGGCTCGAGCCAGACGGTCTGCCAGATGCCGGTGGTGCGGGTATAGTGAACCCCGCTGTTGTCATACGTCGACGACTGCTTGCCGCGCGGCTGCGGAGGATGCCTGTCGTCACGCGCGCGCACCACGATGGTGGCTGTCTCACCGGGCGCCGCGACGCCGTCCAGATCGCAGCTGAACGGGCTGAACCCGCCGCGGTGGCGGCCGACCTCGACGCCGTTGACCCACACGGTGGCATCGTAGTCGACGGCGCCGAAGTGTAACAGTACCTTGCTGGCCCTGCCACTCGGCGGGCAGCGTTACCTCGCGCCGGTACCATACCGCGGCCATGAAGTCGACGTTGCCGACACCCGACAGCGTCGACTCGGGGCAAAACGGCACGGTGATGCTGCCTTCCAGCGCGCGCTCTCGCAAACCACGCTCGAGGCCGCTGTCGCTGCCGTCGATCTCGAACTGCCAGGTGCCGTTGAGGCTGAGCCAAGCCTGGCGCACGAACTGCGGCCGCGGATATTCCGGTCGTGGTACGCTCATGTCTGGCTCCCGTCGTCTAGCCCATAGCGCTGCTGCATACGCTTGGCCCAATCCTGGCGCCGCTCGGCAAAGCGCGGCTCGAGCGGCCCGCGCGTTGCGTCGGCGATCTGATCGAGCGGAAACTTCGGCCGGCGGTCTATGTACAACAGGCCGTTGCTTTCCTGATACGTGTCGGTGAACTGGGTATAGCAAAAGCCGCTGAAGATCGGTATCGCCCGCACCGCCTGCAGCAGCCTGGTGTACTGCTCGGCAAACTGCTCGGCATCTCCGGCGCGCGAGTAACCCCAGGTATGCTCCGGATCGTCGGAGAAGGCGATGCCGCCGAACTCGGTCAGCATCAGCGGCTGGCCGGCGTACGGATGCTGCGGCAGCGCGATATCGCGGCTGGCCGGGCGCACATGGGCCATGATATGGTCGAGCGCGGCGTACGAGCCGTAGCGCGCGGCGATCACGGCAGGGTCGTGATGGTAGTCGTGGATGCCCACGATATCGGCGGCAACATACTCCCAGCCCTCGTTGCCGATAGCCGGACGCGACGGATCGAGCGTTTTGCAGAGATGGTACAGCGCCTGCACATAGTGGCGCTGCTCGGCGTTCACCGGCAGGTCCGGCAGGCCCCAGCTTTCGTTAAACGGCACCCAGGCCACGATGCAGGGATGGCTATGGTCGCGCTCGATGGCTGCCGTCCACTCAGTTGTCAGGCGCCGAACCGCCTCGCGAGTAAAGCGGTAAGCGCTGGGCATTTCCTCCCACACCAGCAGGCCCAGGCGGTCGGCCCAGTAGAGATAGCGCGGGTCTTCGATCTTCTGATGCTTGCGCACGCCGTTGAAGCCCATCGCCTTGGCCAGCTCGACATCGCGCTTGAGCGCCTCGTCGTCAGGCGCGGTCAGCCCGCCGTCGGCCCAGTAGCCTTGATCGAGCGCCAGGCGCAGCTGCAGCGGCCGGCCGTTGAGGATGAACCTGTCCCCGCGAACCGACACTTCGCGCAGCGCGGTGTAGCTGCGAACCTCGTCCAGCACGGTGCCGTCGGCGCTGCGCAAGCGCACGACGGCGTCGAACAACACGGGGAACTCAGGCCGCCACATCAGCTCGTTGCGGTTATCGTCGATGCCCGGATCGGCCAGCGCAATCCTGCGATCGACAACGCCGTCGACCACCGTGTAGCTGTCGTCGGCGAGCACCACATTTCCCAGACTCAAGCGCACCTGCAGCTGCAGATCGCCCGGCCCGGCTCCTTCGATGCGGCTCTGCACGGCGATCGACCAGTCGCGCACGCTGGGCGTCCAGCGCAGCGTGGCGATATGCGCCTCGGGCACACGTTCCAGCCATACGGTTTGCCAGATGCCGGTGGTGCGCGGATACCAGATACCGTGCGGCTCGAGCAGCCAGTCCTGCTTGCCGCGCGGCTGCTGCGTATCGTGCGGGTCGTCCTCGGCGCGCACGACGATCGTCAGCGTGCCGCCGGCATGGGCGGATATATCGGCTTCAAATGGGGTGTAGCCACCCTCGTGTGTGGCGACCAGCGCGTCGTTGACCCACACCGAGGCCCGGTAATCGACAGCGCCGAAGTGCAGCATCAGCCGCCGGCCGGCCTCGAGCGCGGGAGCGTCGACGCTGCGGCGGTACCAGCAGGCGCGAAAGAAGCCGGTCTCGCCGACACCGCTGAGCGGGGCTTCCGGCGCGAACGGCACCTGGATCGTGCGGTTCCAATCTACTTGCTCAGCCGTGCGCCAGCGCGCCTCGGCGTCGATCGCAAACTCCCACTCGCCGTTGAGCAATTCCCAATCGTCGCGCTCCAGCTGCGGGCGCGGATACGCATGTGGCATCGTTTCCTCGCTGAATAGTTACGCCCAATCTGCGGGCATTTTACGCGGCGATTGTACAGCAAATCGCGGCACAAGGTTTGATACCTTGTGCGTCTGCCGTGGATTGAACCAAGAAGGAGCAAGACGATGCCGTCACGAACCACGTCAGGAAGTCGACGCCTCCACCCGTTGCCGGCACTGGCAGTGCTGCTCGTGCTGGCAACCCTGGCGGTACCGGCCGGCGCAGCACCCCGTCGCGAGCGCTACCGCAACCCGCTGCTGCCCCGGATCCCTGCCACGGTTGAGCCGGGGGCAGGCGTGGTCGAAAGCTGCGCCGACCCGTCGATCATCTACGCCGAGGGCTACTGGTACGCCTACTGCACGCGCGACCCGCTCAACGACGACGACGTCGACGGATCGGGCAGGTACATCTTCCGCGACATCCCGGTGGTGCGCTCAGCGAACCTGATCGATTGGGAATATGTGGGCGAGGCGCTGCCCGTATTTCCTTCGTGGGCCGCTCCGACTACATCGCTGTTTGCGCCGGATATCCAGTATTTCAACGGCAGGTACTATCTGTATTACTCGGTTACCGACGCCGACGCCGCGACAGATGGCGAACAGAGTGCGATCGGCGTAGCGACCAGCGCCACGCCGGCTGGACCATTCGCGCCGGTCAACAGCGGGCCGGTGGTCGAGCCACGCAACCGCGCCACGATCGATCCGTTTGTGATCGAGGAAAGCGGCCAACGCTATATATTCTGGGGCAGCTACTTCGGCGGTATCTTCGCCCGCAAGCTGTCGGCCGACGGCTACACATCCGATCCGCTCAGCGAAGTGCGGATCACGATCGATAACCGCTATGAAGCGCCCTACATCGTCAAGCATCGAGGCTACTACTACCTGTTCGTTTCGGCGACCAACTGCTGCAATGGACCGCTTACCGGCTATACGATCTTCGCCGGCCGCTCACGCACGCTGCTCGGGACATACGAAGATCGCGACGGCATATCGCTGCTCGACCGGCGCACCGGCGGCACGATTGTCCAGAGCATGAACGGCAACCGCTGGGTCGGGCCGGGGCACAACGCCGTATTTAGGGACTTTGACGGGCAGTGGTGGTCGCTGTACCACGCGATCGACCGCGACGATCCGTTCTTTGCTCGTGATCCCGGCTTCACCAAGCGGCCGCTGATGCTCGACGCGATCGACTGGATCGACGGCTGGCCGGCGGTCCGCGGCGGCAACTGGGCGTCGGACTCGCCGCAGCCCGCACCGGCCGCGCAGCCCGGCGACAGGAGCAGATACAGGACCGAAAAGTTCCGCGACATCAGGCTGGGCAAGCTGCAGCCGCGCTACAGCGATGAGTTCAACGCCGCGCTGGACGCACGCTGGACGTGGGTGCGCCAGCCGGCCACGTCCGAGTACGGTGTTGAGAACGGCGTGCTGCGCTTTAACACCCAGGACGGCGACCTGCATATCAACCAGAACAATACGCCGGTGCTGCTGCGGGAAAGCCCGCGCGGCGAGTATGCCGTCGAGATCCGGCTCAAGCTGGACATGCCGGTCGACAAATGCGACCGCAATCCCGCCGACTGCCGCTTCGTGCAATCCGGTGTGGTGATCTATGACGGCGACGACAACTTCATCAAGCTGGTCGACGTTTCGATCTTCAACACGCGGCAGACCGAGTTCGCCAAGGAGCTGGCGCCGGTGCCGCCGGATTACCCGCGCTACGGCAACACGGTAGCCGGACCGCCCGCCGAATGGACACTGCTGCGGATCGTGAAAACCAGGCAGGGCGGCGAAGAGCTGTATACTGCCTACACCAGACGTGACGTCGCGGGCGCGGAGTGGGTGCGCGGCGGCACCTGGACCCACCGCCTGGGCGACGACGCGCGCATCGCGCTTGTATCCATGGGCGGCGCGGGTTATACGGCCTACATCGACTATGTACGCACGTTCGAGGTAAAGGGCAAAGGGTAGGGATCAAGGAGGAGGCCGGGCGCCCGGCCTCCTCCTTGATCCACCAAGGCTATGCATCCCACACTTCCCTTCGGCGCCACGGGTGCGGATTTTGCCTGGGCGACCGGCATCGAGGATACGTTCGTCCCCGATACGCGAGCCGGGCTGCGCTCGCTCGACGAGTACGAGCTGACGGGCCACTACCGGCGCTGGCGAGAGCATCTCGAGCTCGTCGGGGCGTGCGGCGCCGGCATGCTGCGCTGGGGTATCCCGTGGTATCGGGTTGAGCCGGAACCAGGGGTATTCGATTGGTCGTGGACCGACCAGGTGATCGGCTGCCTTACCGACGAGCTGGGCATCGCGCCGATCATCGATCTGGTCCATTATGGGACACCCGCCTGGCTGCCCGGCTCCTTCGCCGGCCCCGATTACCCCAAATATGTAGCACGCTATGCCGGCACCGCCGCCCGGCGCTATGGCCGGCGTGTGCGCTACTGGACGCCGCTGAACGAGCCACTGGTCAATGCTCAGTACGCCGGCCGTCGCGGCGAGTGGCCGCCATACCTGCGCGGCGAGCGTGGCTTCGTAACGCTGATGCTGCAGCTGGTGCGCGGTATCCAGGCCACGGTAGACGCATTACGCGACGCCGCGCCGCACGCGACGATGGTTCATGTCGAGGCGGCCGGCCTCGTCAGGGCCGCGTCTGAGGAGCTCGAGCCGTACGCGGCTCTGCGCCGCGAGCGCGGCTATTTGAGCTACGACCTGCTGGCAGGGCGGGTGGTGCCTGGGCATGCGCTGTGGGCATGGCTGCTGCGCCAGGGTGTAACCTCAGCCGAGCTCGAAAGCATCGCGCGCTGTCCGATGGCGTTTGACGTGATGGGCCTGAACTTTTATCCGCAATGGTCCACCAGCCGCCTGTGGGTCGACCGGCGCGGGCGGCGGCGCTGGAGCCTGGCGGAAAAGACCGGAGATGGCTTCGGCGAGCTGCTTCGCTCGTACTATGCGCGCTACGGAGCGCCGCTGATGGTAACCGAAACCAGCGCGATGCGCGGCATTTCCCGAAAGCGGGCGTGGCTCGACCGATCGGTCGCCGCGGTACATCAGGCGCGAAGCGACGGGATACCCGTCCTCGGATATACCTGGTTCCCGCTGTTCACGATGGTCGACTGGCGCTACCGCACCGGCAGCCGGCCGGTGGAGGAATATTTGATCGAACTGGGGCTTTACGAGTCTCGGCGCCAACCCGACGGCTCGCGCGAGTTGGCGCCGACCGAGCTGGTCGAGCGATTTCGTGCCTATGCCTGCGACCCGGCCTCGGTGGGCAACCTGTCCAGTCCAGGCGTATAATAAGGCTTGCCCGGTTTGCGCGGGTGCAGGACAAGTCAGCCATGATGCGCAACCGGCGCCAGGCGTACACAGGAGCGAATATGAGCCACGCAATCGACATACCGCTGCGCTCGGCGGCTGACGACGCGCAGCCGACCAGCACGCCTCCCGGTCCGGCGCCCAGGGGCATGCTATGGGTTCCGGGTGGAACCTTTCGCATGGGCTCGGACGTGCACTATCCGGAAGAAGCGCCGTCGCATATGGTCACCGTCGGCGGCTTCTGGATCGACGAGCATCCGGTCACCAATTTACAGTGGAAGCGCTTTATTAAAGAGACCGGTCATGTGACATGGTCCGAGCGCGCGCCCGAAGCGGCCGCCTATCCGGGCGCCAAGCCCGAGATGCTGGTACCTGGGTCGGTGGTGTTTCAAAGCCCCGGCCGGTCCGTCAGCCTGGACAACGCCTACAACTGGTGGACCTGGGTGGCAGGCGCCGATTGGCGACACCCCGAAGGCCCCGGCAGCAACCTCAACGGGCGCGAGCGCCACCCGGTCGTCCACGTGGCCTGGTCCGACATCGAGGCGTACGCTCGCTGGGCCGGTAAATCGATCCCGACCGAGGCCGAGTGGGAGTTCGCCGCGCGCGGCGGGCTGGACGGCGCGGAGTACACCTGGGGCGACGAGTGGATGCCGCGCGGTAAGCCGATGGCCAATACCTGGCAGGGCGAGTTCCCCAACCAGAACCTGCTGATCGATAAGTGGGAGCGTACATCGCCGGTCGGCAGCTTTCCGCCCAACGGCTACGGTCTCTTCGACATGGCCGGAAACGTATGGGAGTGGACGGAAGACTGGTTTCAGGACCACGCCAAGGTGCAGTTGTCATGCTGCACGCAGATCAATCCCACCGGCGGCGAGCGCGAGCGCAGCTCGGATCCGGCGTCGGACGACGGCATCCCGCGCAAGGTGACCAAGGGCGGCTCGTATCTGTGCGCGCCGAACTACTGCCGCCGCTATCGACCGGCCGCGCGCAGCGCTCAGCCGATCGATACGGCCACCGGGCATATCGGGTTTCGCTGTGTCGTTCGAAATCGCCTAATCGCATTCCGCGAAGCGCCTGGGATCACCACAAAGGCACACAGGACACAAAGATTCTCGGGACCTTTGTGTCCTGTGTGCCTTTGTGGTGATTCTGTTCCGGCTCGTGCGCTAGGTCCGCTCTTGATCGGCGTGCGCCTGGGGCTCGTCCTGCTCCAGCTCGGCGATCCTGGCACGCAACTCAGCCAGGCTGCGCTCGTGCTGTTCAAGCATCTGGCTGAGCTCGCCGAGCGCGCCGATGCGGTCGCGGGATGCGGCAGCTTCCCGTCTTAGTCGCGCCTGGCGCGGCGTCAGAAACAAGTTGGCCAGAAAGCCGGTCAGCACACTGAACAGGCCGACACCCGCCGTCAGCACGACGATGCCGACCAGGCGGCCCAGCGCGGTGATCGGATACTGATCGCCGAACCCGACCGTGGTGATCGTTACGTAGCTCCACCACAGCGCATCGCCGGCGGAGACGATGTTGGCAGCGGGATCGCGTCGCTCCGCCTGGATCACCGCGATCGAACCGAACTCCAGCACGTACACCAGCAGCAGCAGCACCGTCAGCAGCGCGCTCCTGGCGCGGTTGTCCAGGTTGCGCCGTAAAAGCCACATCGGATGGGCGTGGCTTATCAAGATGTTGCTACGAATCATGCGCGGCAGGCGAAACAGTTGGAAGCCGGTCAGCGGTATCGCCCCCAGGAAATCGGCCCAACCGAACTGCCGCAAAACATAGAGTCGTTTGTCCGGCGCTGTCACCAGGCGATTGCCGAAGTCGATCAACAAGATCGCGCCCAGCAGCACGTCGACAATCCGTGCGACATCGCGCACATCCGGGTCCGGGGCGAGCAGCACGAGCAGCAGGTTGAAGATCGCGAGCAGCGAGATACCGAGAAAGAACAGCTCATAATCGATCCGTTTCAGCTCGTTATTGGTGTCGCGCATAGCGGCTCATCACACTTACTGACGATCCAGTGCGTCCGCGTCGGGAACGCCTGGAGCGTCACGCAGCAGCATCGAGCGGGACAGGTCGTCGACGCCGCCGACCTGCAGCAACGTGCGATTGTTTCCGGCGAGAGCTCGCGCCACTTCGAGCCTGGCGCGCTCGAGATCGTACTCCGCGGCGGCCGGAAAGCGCCGGATGCGGTCTTCCAGCTGCTGCAGCCTGAGCCCTTCGCGCGCCGCGTCGGTTTCGACCTGCCGCGAAGCCAGCTCGGAGCGGTCGGCCTGCCGTTGCAGCTCCAGCGCCTGCCGCTCTATCTGCTCGGCGCGCTGCACCACCGCCAGACGCTGCTGCTCGAGCGAGTGCATATAGTCTTCCGGCGGCTGCGCAAAGGTCACCACGACACGGTTGATCGTCACGCCATAGCTTTCGACGTCGCGCCCGATGGACGCCTGCAGCTCGGCGGTACCTGAGCGCTGTAGATCAAGCACTTCCTCGGCGTTGATGCCGCGCCCCAGCAGGCGCAGCGCATCCTGAGCCGACGCCTGCAGCACGCGGTCGAAGTCGTCGGCCGAGATATTGTACACAAAGCGATACGGCTCGACGATGCTGAACGTCAGTAGCGTGTCGATCGAAGCGCGCACGCTGTCGCGGGTCGTTGCTTCGACCACCGGGACATCGTACGGAATCTCGCGTTTGGTCACCAGATGCGTCACCGCGACATTGGGCAGCATCCAGTGCGTGCCCGCCCCGACGGTGCGTGTGTAGCGCCCGCCCTGGGCCAGCAGCCCGTTGACTCCTTCGGGAATGCGCAGGTAAAATAATCGAAAGACCGCCAGCACCAGCGCCACCACCGCGGCAGCCAGCAGCAGCGGCAGCAGCCAGGCGACAAAGCTTCCGCTGACGACGCCGGTAGCGCAAAGGATCAGCGCGATCCACAACAGCGGATATTGGATCGCGCCGGTGCGCTGCGGTTCAACGACGATCGGCAGCCGGCCCTGCTCGTCGCGTACGGAAAAAGCCTGGGCAGCCTGGTCGAGCGGCACGCGCGTCTGGGTCAGCTTGCCCGGCGCTCCCGTCGCTCGGCATACGCTCTACATCATCGCTCATAGAGAATCCTTGCTTGACGCTAGTTCAGGTTCCTTCGCACTGCCGGGCTTATCGCGTGCGTGCGTTGTTACGATATGCAACCTTGCCTTGCGCACGCGTTTTCGCCACGCGCCGAGCAGTCGACGGCGGTACGGGCTCGCCGGGCAACAGGCCGGCCGGCCGCGGATGATCGGCGATGCGGCCGCCGGCGTAGCGCAGCAGATCGCGCGCGACGGCGAGCAATGGCGCCGACAGCAGCGCCCAGATCAGCCCGAAATGGCTGAGCGCGGTGATAAACAATACCAGCAGCGCAGGGTTGAGGTCGGTCAGGCGTCGCTGCAGCCGCGGAGCGACGACGTTGTTTACGACCAGCAGCGCGAGTGCGTACATCGCGATCACGAGCAGCCCGATCTGGGGCGAAATCCCGAAGCCCAGTATCGCGAAGATGATCAACCCGAGCAGCGGGCCGATCTGCGGGACCAGCGCCGGAAGGGCCGCCAGCACACTCATCAGCACCGGGTAGTTAAAGTCCACGCTGGTGAAGCGCTCGATCAGCGCTACCTCGAGAAACAGCGTGACGCCGACCGCGATGCCGATCAGGAGCTGCCCGCGCAAAAACGCGTTCATCACACGGTCGACAATTCTGATCACGGCGAATACGTCCGGCGCGAGCCGCTCGGGCAGCAGCTGTCGTAGCGCGGGCCCCGCACGGCGCTGGCCGATCATAATGCCGAGGATCCACAGCGGCAGTAATATCAGACCGATGACGCTGCTGAGCGTGCCTACCAGGCCGATACTGCCGGCGATGCTGGCATCGGCCAGGCCGGCGATCAACGCGTCCAGCCGTGCCTGCAACAGCACCTTGATCTGATCGATGTAGGCCCGCAGCAGCGAGCGCGACGGCTCTTGCAGGTTAAGCAAGGCCTGCTCGATCTGCGCCGAGTAATCGGCGAGCGCCTCGGGATTGAGCGTTGAGCGGTAAAATCGCAGCAATTGGCTCATCAGCGGCGGTACCAGCGCGTACAGCAGCGCGCCGGCCACGGCGAAAAACGCCAGCAGCGTTACCAGCGCCGCCAGGCCTCGCGGCATCACCCGGCTCAGGCCGTTGACCAGCGGCATCAGCGCATACGCCAGCAGCGCGCCGGCGGCAAACGGCAGCAGCGCCGGCCACGACGCCACTGCCAGCCAAACTCCAAGCGCGATCGTGACCGCCGCCAACAGTGTGCGCCCGACGTCGACCGGAGACACGGAACGAACGCGCCGGCGCACGCGTGCCCAACCCACCTGCGCACGCGCCTCCGGCCGGCTAAGTGGGGCCTGCGGCGCTTCGGACACGCTTTCAGAGGTCCCGGGTATCGTTTCAGCGGCACTCATCGGCTACTCCTTAGGTTGTTGATTAATTGATGTATTATGCACGTAATTCAGACGTAGCGAATCTCGGTTTCCAGGAAGCCTTGCAGCGAGCTTCCGCCGGGACGCCACGAAATCCACATTATTGTGGTCGGCTCGTCCGAAAAGTCCAGGTTGTCGAGTATCGTGCTGCGCGGCCACTCCGACGTCGGCAGCACATTTATCGGCGTGCTGCACCGCCAGGCTAATTTACCCCGTCAGGCCGCTCCACAGGAAGAGTACACCGAATACCACCGAAACGCCGATCATCAGCGGGCGGCTGTTTTTGGTAAGCCACGTTGTCCAGGTGCTCAACAGTGCGCTCGAACGCGCCGGCGCCAACAAACGCACCACGAGCGGCAAAATAAGAAACACCTCCGACGCCAGCGTGAACACGACAAACGCAATTAACTGCTCGGGCGCTTCGAGCGGCGCCGCGCCAATAAGCGCCAGCGCCAGCAACACCCCCAGCCACACGCGAGCGCTGCTGAATACCAGCAGCAGGCCCATTCCGAACGCCGCCGCCGGAGATAGCTGGTCGAGCGCCTTGAGCCAGCGGTGCGGTGGTGCCTGCGGGTCGGTGTCATGGAGCGCGGAGTACGCGGCCGTCACGAGCAGCGCGAGTCCTGCGATTGTGAACAGCAGCCTGAGGACCTCCGGTACGATCAGCCGCGCGCCGAAGCGTGGAGCTTCGCCGAACAGCACCCCGCAAATCAGGGCCATCGGAAAATGCATGATCGTGACGCCGGCGATGAACGCCAAGCTGCACGCCACTCCACGATTGCTCTGCAGCAGTAGCAGCGCCAGCAGTATCCATGTCGGCATCAAAGCGATGCAAATTATCACCGGCAGCAGCTGCGTTATCACTTGGGTCATAATTATCTCAGGCGTTGGCCCAGAGGGCACCCCTCCGGCCATTCATCGTTCATCGTTCATCGTTTGTATCGCTTGCTCATACGCTTCGATCGCATCTCTGTTTGTGACGTACAGTCTCTGCGTGCCGATCAACTCGAGCAACTCATACGTCTCGAGCAGCTCGGGCACCGGCGCGTGCGCCCGTGCTATCGCGAAGGTAATGCCTTGCTTCTTCAGATCGGCGATCACCTGTGCCAGGGCGTCTGCGCCGGTGGCGTCGATATCGTCGATCGCCTCGGCGTCCAGCACGAACCACTTGACGGGCGTCGCACGGTTCTGAGCCAGTTGCCTGACCTGCTCGCCAAACACGTTTGCGTTGGCGAAATAGAGCGGGGCGCCGAAACGATACACGATCAGCCCCGGCAGTGTCTCGGCCGACTGCAGGTCCGTCGTGGTGGCATAGCCTGGACCGTCGGGCAGCGGCGTCAGCACTACCGTGCGCGGGCTGGCCGCGCGGCGCACCACGTCGATCGTCGTCAGCACGAACGCGATGATCACCGCCTGTAGCGCGCCGAGCACCAGCACGCTGAGCAGCGCCACGATCGCGATCCAGAACTCCGCGCGACGCCTGCGGTACAGCTCGCGCAGCTCGTCGACCTCGATCAGGCTCAGCACCGCGTTGGCGACGATCCCTCCCAGCACCGCGTCCGGCAGCAGCGCCAGCAGGCCGGAGAGGAACAATAATACGATTGCGACCACCAATCCGGCCACCAGGCTCGGAATCTGGCTGCGCGTGCCCTGGCCATCCATGGCGGCTGTTCTGCTCGCGCTCGACCCGACAAAGAAAGCGCCGGTCAGCCCGGCGGCAACATTCGCCGCGCCGAACGCAAATAACTCCTGGTCGGGGTCGATGTTCTCGCCGTACTTTTGCGCGTACGAGCGCGCGACCAACAGACCCTCGGCCATGGTCACGCCGACCAGCCCGATCGCGCCGGGCAGCAGCGCCACGTAATCGTTGAGCGAAACCTGCGGCAGCGTCAGCGTCGGCAGGCCCGCCGGCACATTGCCCAGCACGCTGACACCGCGCTCGTCGAGCTCGAAGATCGCCACCACCGCGGTCATCATAATTAGTGCGATCAGCGCGGCGGGAAGCTTTGGCGCGTAGCGTTTGAACAGCCGGATAAAAACGATAGTTCCCACGCCCAGACCAATACAATATAGATTCGCGCTCGGGATCGCCTGTACCAGCGCGAGCAGCTCGCGGAAGTAGCCGTCGCCCTCCACCGAGACGCCCAGGATCTTCTTGAGCTGGCTGGTGAACACCTCGATACCAAGGCCGGTGATGAATCCGACCAGCACGGCCTTGGATAGAAAGTTGGCCAGAAAGCCGAGCCTGAAGAACCAGCACACAAAAAAGACCAGCGCGCACACCAGCGCCTGGGCGTAGGCCAGCTGGATATAGCGTGGGTCGCCGGCAGGCGCCATGGTGATCAGCAGCGAGCCGATCAGCGCCGCTACCGGTGCGTCGGGGCTAGCGACAAGATGGCGTGAGGTGCAAAACAGCGGCCAGATCAGCATCGGAACGACCGCGGCGTACAGACCGACGATCGCCGGCAGACCTGCAACGTCGGCGTAGCCGATGTTGAGCGGTATCGCCAGCGCGGCCAGTGTGACGCCGGCGAGGATCTCGCGCGGAAAATCGGCGCCGGTCATACCGCGCAGCGCCGGAAGAAATCTTATCGATCGCCGCGACCTGGTTGCCGCCGCCGGAGTGGCTGCCATATGTCATTGACTCCATTTGCTCGGCCGGTACCGCACCGGCCACAGGGACGTGCCGCTCATGATAGCGTATCGGTGGCCTCGGTCGTCTGCACTTCGCCGCGCTGCTGTTCGAGCCAGGCAGCGGCAAACGCTCGATCAGGCACCCGAGCGCCAGCACCGCCACGATCGCGAACAGACTGGTGAAGTTGTTGGTCCAGCGCGAGCGGCCACCGCAGGAGCGCACCGGCGTCGTATTAGGCGGCGAGCCGCCCTCCTGGATGCCGCCCAGCACGCCGACGGCCGGATACGCCGCCCCTGGCCCCGAAAATCTACCGACGGGTTGGGATGCTGCCCGTCGGGGAGCCAAACACTCGCGGCGGATTCTGGTCATTGTAACGCAGCACAGTAGTCAGATCGATACCGCGGATCGTTCCGTCGGCGTGATAAGTCAGCCCCCACGAGTCGATCGTCGACATATCTGAAAACATACAGGAGCTGATCACCTGGAACGGGTCGCTTGCATCGTCGGTCGTCCAGCCGCCGCCCGAGGCGCCCTGCGCGCCGCCCCACAGGTCGGTGCCGCCCAGCTGCGAGCAGTACAGCGACGACGGATTGGCGCTCGGCGCTCCTTCGCCTTCAAGCGGCGGTTTTTCGAGGTAGGCCAGAACCGCCAGCGTAGGCTGCTCGCTATAAAGGGTATCTACCGCGATGGCGATATGCGAGCTGTCCTGCGCGGTAAACTCACAGAACTGGCGCTCGCCGCCCATGCGCAGCCAGGTAGTCGGGTCGCCGTTGGTGTTGTATGTCGGATAGCGTGTCTTGACGGTGCCGCCTTTTTCTACGCAGTAGGTGGCGGCAGGGCTGCCGGCCTCGCCGGATGCTGGCGCGGTGGACGGCGTGCTTGCGCCACCGCCGGGCATGCTGCAGCCGGCAAGCAGAGCGCCCAGGACGATGCTGCAAAGATAGCGATAACGCTCCACCATACACACCTCCGTGTAATTGCCCTCACCCTTGTACCCGGCGATAATCGTCTCGAACCCGGCAATGAATTGCCGGGTTGAAGAAACGAAGCCCGCTGAAGCGGTCTAGCCATCTTCAGATGGCTTCGTTTCTTCAGCCCCAGGATTTATCCTGGGGGACCGCGAGACCGCGAGACCGGGGGACGCACACCGGGAGGGCGTTCCGCCGAGCGACCGCCTGCGCGGGCGGCGCACCAACGCATGCGGACGCCCGGCCGCAGACCCCCAGGCGCGATAGGCGCCAGCCCGCCTAATCGCGCATCAGAGCCGCCTGCAGATGCCGCTCGACGTCGACATACGCGTCGTCGGCCACGTCGAAGACCACCTTGACGATGCGTCCGCCGCTCCACGCGAACTTGGGCCGATACATCGCGCTCACGGCGTCGCCGCCGTCGTAGCCGATGCACAAACCCTCGCCGCACAGCGCGAAGTGTCCGGTCATCGTCCGCAGCTCGCCCTCGGCTACCACCTGATCGTCGATGTACAGCGTCAGCGGCCCATAGGAACTCGTGGTGCTCGCCCATGCGCTCCTTGGTGAAGTTCACCCCCACGATGTGCGTGCCGCTGCGCGGCGACGGTGCCGAGAAGCGCGTCTCCGGCGGGATGCCCAGGAAGTTGTAGGCATAGGTCAGCGTGCCGTCCTTGACGAATAGCGTGTGCCCGCCGAAGCGCGAGCCGGAGGCGAAGATCACTCCCTGGCTATCACCGGTGAACTCGACCTCGGCGAGCACTTTGTAGGAGACGGCATGGACGTTGGCCGCCGAGCGCTCGGGCACTTCGCTGGTGCCGGGATAATACGTGTACTGCCCGCTCGGCGGTACCGGGATCTTGAACTCCATGTCCAAAAAGGTCGGCAGGTCCTTGCCGACCACATTCAAGTCGTTCAAGGGCAGGACGTTGTTCTTCTCGGCTTCCGCAAACCAGAGGTCGATCAGCTGCTTGACCTTCTTGGGCTGCTGCTCGGCCAGATCGTGCGCTTCGGAGCGGTCCTCGTCGGTATGGAACAGCTGCCAGCGGTCCTGCTCGAAGTTGCTCATGCCGGTCATCGGGCCATGCTCGGCCACGGCCTTCCAGCCCTGGTGCCAGATGCCGCGGCTACCGAACATCTCGTAGTACTGCGTTTCTTTCTGCGTCGGCGCGTCGGCGGCGTCGAAGCTGTAGCGCATCGACACACCCGACAATGGCGCCTGCGTGATACCGTTGCGTACCTCCGGCACCGGCACGCCACAGCACTCCAGGATCGTAGGCACGATATCAGTACTGTGATGGTACTGGTGGCGTACCTCGCCGCGGGCCGCAATCCCGTTGGGCCAGTGGATCACCAGCGGGTCGCACACGCCGCCCTGGTAGGTGTAGCGCTTGAACATGCGGTATGGTGTCGAGAACGCAACGGCCCACCCGGTCGGAAAGTGGTTATACGTGTCCGGCGTGCCCAGCTTGTCGAGCAGCGGCAGGTTGTCCTCGATCGTATCGGGCCAGCCGTTAAAGAACTTGCCCTCGTTGACCGAGCCGTTGGGGCTGCCCTCACCCGAGGCGCCGTTGTCGGCGCAGTAGAAGATGATCGTGTTGTCGAGACTGCCCCAACTCTTCAAGGTAGTCGACGATGCGGCCTACCTGGGCGTCGGTGTACAAGGTGCTGTAGCCGGCCTCGCGCAGGGTGTGGGCGATCGTGCCGTTCTCGGCGGGATATGCGAGCTGTAGCCCGGGAAGCCGGTCGACAACTCGGAGATCGAGGCGAAGCCGTTGAGATGATGGTTGCGCCCGGTCAGAAACGTCGAGCGCGTAGGAGAGCACAGCGCATTTAAGTCGCGAACGTCGAGCTTGATTTCTCCCTTGAACTGCCTGGGCTTGGTCCGTCTCCTTACTTACCTTCGTCCGCGCGCCGCGCGCCCGGCTACCTACTGATGGTTGTCCGCCTGCGGGGTTTCGAATGACCCTCGCAGCACACTCCGGTGTGTCATTCGGCAAACACCGTGTTCCAATCGTTCTTGACGCTCGCCACTGTCCAGCCGCGCTCCCTGGCGCGCTCGAGCACCTTTTCCGCGCCGGCGGTGTAATCGGCCTCGCGCTCAGCGTCGTCGTGCAGTACCAGCAGGCGCAGCGCGGGCAGCTTGGGGCCGCCGGCAAACGTCATCATCGGCATGTCGCCGTTGGAGTTGCCGCCCACCAGGATCGGCCGCCGCCCGACGCGGCTCCAGATGCGCACCACCTTTTCCGGGCCGTCGTCGAAGATATCGAGCTTGGGCAAGTGATACACCATCCCGCCGTCGACATCCTCGCGCCACTCCAGCCCCACCGAGCTGCCGATCACGCGCTCGGGTGGGATACCGTATAACTCCTGCGTGATCGGGCGCATGAAGTCGCGGCCACCGCCCGAGGCGATATAATTGGTAAAGCCGCTCGCCTCGAGGTAGCGCAGCAGCTCCACCATTGGCGCGAACGCGGTCTGGAGATACGGCCGGCCGAGCTTGGGATTGTTGTTGCCGCGTAGAAACTCGGTCGCCACCTGCTCGAACTCCTCGATCGAGCTGCCGGCGTAGGCCTTGAGCAGCCCGCCCGCCATCAGATTAAGATCACTGTCGTCGCCGGCGTAGTGTTTGTTGATCGCGTTGCTTAGCCAGGCATGGTCTTTCTCGTACACCGCTTTCCACGGCTGCTTGTCGCGCAGCGACGGATCCTGCTGCGCCTGCGCTCCGATGCGGCGTAGCAGAAAATCGGCCTGGATCGGCAGCGGTTTCTCGCACCACAGCGTGCCGTCGTTGTCGAACACCGCCACGCGCGCCTCGGGCGCGACGAAATCGGACGAGCCGTCCGTGGTTACCCGTGCTACAAAATCGAGGATCGATTGCTTGGCCGGGCCGTCGTTCCAGGAAGCTAGTGCGTTTGTCATCGGGGCCTCCCTTCATACGCCGCGACTCCCGCGGCGACCTGCGCGAAAATATGCTCGCTCCCGATCGTGTCTGCCGCGCCACTGCGCTCGAGCATGCCGGCGGCGGTGTTATGGACCCGCGCCAGCCAGAGCTCGATCCCGTCGGCCTGCAGCTCGCGATAGAGGTCGAGTAATTGGTCGACACTGCCAATGTCCAGCTCCGGCGTCATCTCCATGTCGAACAGAACGACTTCCGTCGGCGCCGGAGCCTGTTGAACCGCGTCGCGCACCAGCTCGCGCATCGCCTTGGCGTTGATCGCGAACAGCGGCGCGTCGAGGCGGAAGATCAGCAGCCGCGGCGGTGTCTGCGCTTCAGTAACGCGCTGGACGCTTACAAAGCTCTGGCCGTCGGGCGAGCGGCCCAGCACCGACGCGGAGGGCCGGCTGAGGTGCAGCAGGATGATGCCGGCCGACAAAAACACCGCCAGCAGCAGCCCCGGCAGCACGCCCAGAACCAGCACGGCGACGAGCGTGAAGATCGCCACCCAGAACGCGCCCGGCAGTAGCCGTCGCAGCCGTCGCAGGGCCGGCAGATTCACAAACCCGATCACTGCGCTGATCACGATCGCGCCGAGCACTGCCTGCGCCAGATTGGCAAATAGCGGCATCAGCGCGATCGCCGTGAGCGCGATGAGCACCGAGACGATCAGCCCGGCCAGCTGGGTCTTCGCGCCGGCGCGCTCGTTGGTAGCGGATTGGCTCGCGCCGCCGGCGACGATAAAACCCTGGAACAGGCCGGAGACGATATTCGCCACGCCCAGCGCCCGCAGCTCCTGGTCCGGGACGATCTCGTAGTGATGCTTGGTGGCGAACAACTCGGCAACCGTGTCACTCTCGGCATAGCCGATCAGCGACAGCGCGATCACACCGGGCAGCAACACGCCGATATCGTTTAGCAGGATGATCGGAAGTCGGGGCGTCGGCAGCTGCGTGCCGACGTTACCGATCAGCTCGACCCGCCCGGTCGCACCGGCCAGCGTCACCAGCACGATACTTCCGATCACCACCGCCAGCGCTGCCGGGAACACCGGGGCCACACGCTTGAGCACCAGCAACACCGCCAGACTGACGCCGCCGAGCAGCAGGGACCATGGATTGGTCTGCCCGAGCTGGCGCGCAATATTAACACACTGGTCGACAAAGGTGCCTTCGGTGCCCGGCACACCCAGCAGCTTCGGGATCTGGCCGGCAATGATCGTCAGCCCCAACCCGAACATCAGTCCGGTCTGCACCGAGGTTGCGATGAATTGCGAGACAAAGCCGAGGTGCCAGAGACTGTAAGCCAGAAAGGCGATGCCCGTCATGATCGCCAGGGCGGACGACAGCGCGGCATAGCGTCCCAAATCGCCGAGCGCCAGCGGCGCGACAAGCGACGCCGAAACGGCGGCGCTGGCCGATGCCGGGCTGACGATCAGCTGGCGCGAGGTACCGAACAGCGCATATCCGAGCATGGCGCCAAACGCGGTAAACAGCCCGGCCTGCGGCGGCAAACCGGCGATCTGCGCGTAGGCGATCGACTGCGGCACCACCAGCGCCCAGGTGGTAAGCGCGGCGACGACGTCGAAGCGCAGCCACGCGCGGTCGTAGCGGGGCAGCCAGGCCGCGATCGGCAGAAAGCGCGCCAGGCCGCTCGGCTGGGTCCGGCGAAGATCCGGTGCAGGTGAATTCATAACCTCACTCAGCCTGGTGCCATCACTCGATGACAGTACGAAAGCAGCACATTCTCGCGCCGCACGTTGCCCGGGATCCACGAACCGGACGAGATCGGCACACAGGCACACAGGACACAAAGAATCCGGTAGGTCTTTGTGTCCTGTGTGCCTGTGTGCCGATCCCTCTCCGTCCTATTCGCCTAAAGGCCGAGCAGCTTGTTTATAGCCGCCGCGGTCTCGTTGATCCGCTCCATCTTATGGCCCGGTCACCAGGCAGCAGTTGAGGCGCACGGATGTGCGCGCCACCGGTGGCAGGTCCGCTCGGGCTGAACTCCACCACATCGAGCGAGATCGCTGTGCCGTTCGCGCCGCCGGCGAACGAGAATATCACTCCGTCCCAGCGTCCTCCGCCGCTGCCGTCGGGCACGACCGTGATCTGGCCACGACCCAGCAGCTGGTTGTTGCTGTCGAACACACCGTACCACACCTGGCCGGTCGGGAAACGCGAAGTTCGTCCCGACGACGGGAAGGTGCGGGCGACGGTGGCACCCGCGGCCGGCGCGGTGACGGTGATGCGCTGCTGGGTCGGCGCCGGCGGCTGGAACTGGATCCGCACCGACGATTTGGTGAGCGTGGTGCCGCTGCTGTCGCGCTCGGAGATTTCGAGCTCCAGCGCCGTGGCCTCGGTGGGCGCCGTGAACGGCAGGTCGACGTTGAACGTCGATCCCTGGCCGCTGCTCTGCACGCTGAAGTCGCCGTCACCGACTTTGCTGCCCGTCGGACGGAAGAGCGTGAAGTGCAGCCGCCCGTTGGTCGGGAACAGCGTCGTCGAGCCGCGGACATTCAACGGGCTGGCGTTGACGATCTCGTCAAGCGTCGGCGCCTCGATCGTGATGCCCTGCTGCACGGCGGGCTGGTAGATCAGCGGAACGCTGGCCTGCGCGACGGGCGGCTGGCCGGCATTGCCCGGCTCGAGCAGCTGCAGGGTCACCGCGCTGCCCGCCGACGGCGCGGTGAAGCTGATACCGGCGCTGAAGCTGCCGCCGCTGCCTGAGGCCTGCACCGCGATCAGGCCCTGCCCGATCGCCACGCTGTTGGCGTCGAACACGGAGTAGTTGAGCGTCCCGCTGCCGGGCAACACGGTGGTCGTGCCGCTGACCGTGAACGGGCTTGCGACGGTTGAGTTGGGAGCCGGCGAGGTGATCGTAATGCTTTGCTGCGCCGGCGGCGGCGGCGGCGGCGCGGCGAGCCACTCATTGCCCAGCAAGCCGAGCAGCACCTGATACTCGGGCGGGTTGGTCGGGTGATACTCGAAGCGCGCCCGCTCGAACCACTGCGTCAACACCGTATCGCCCGACGAGTTGGTCGCGGTAGCGGCTTCGGTGATCGGGTAGCCGAACAGCGCCAGCGAGCGCTGGTACGGGTTGAGCGCCGGGTCCTGCAAGCCGTGGCTCGACCAGTACTGGTAGAACTGCGGCGTAGAGATCGCGTGGCCGGTTTCGGGAAAATAGTTCGGCGCGGAGGGGTCGGCCTTGGGCAGCGTGGCCCAATCGATCCCCTGGCGCTTCAGCAATTGATCGCCCAGGCGGCCGAGCAGCACATCGTAAGGCGCCGGGGTCTCCGGATGCAGCTCGAAGCTGTTGCGCTCGAAGTACTGCACCGTAAACGTGCCCTCGGGCGTTTGCGTGGGCGCCTGGGCGTGATCGGATAGCCGAAGACAGGCAGCGCGCCGTTTTGCTGCCAGTACTGTAAAAAGCGCCCGCTGATACAGTTGGTAATGCCCGGCTGCGTAAAGCACAACGGGTCGGTCTGCGCGCGCGCCTGGCGCGCCGGTACCGCAATAAAAGCGGTCAGCATCAGCAGCGCAAGAATGCGCCAGATCGGAAGTTGATGTGTTCGCATGATGTGAGCAACTCCTTATTCACGACATGGTGTACTGCCGCTCCCTGCCTACCTGGGCGGAACGGCCCGGCGCTGGTCTAGTGCGTCTCCGCGGACGCGTTCGTACCCATGATACCGCCGGCAGCGCCGCCCAGCAGCAATATGACCAATCCTCCCATGCCTCAGACTGACGGGGCGATGCACGAGAGACAAACTCACGTAGGTCGTTTCATACGCCTACACCGCCGCCGTGCTCGCCGGCTGCGCGCCCGAACGCGCTCGCAGCGCCGTGACGAGCCAGGTTACCCCATCGAGCACCAGGTCGATCCCGATAAACAATCCGATGGCATATAACCCGCTCAGCGGCCACTGGCTCCACAACAGAGCGCCGAGTAGCAGCGAGATGGAGCCGCCGAATACCGCCCAGCCCCAGTTTGGCGCACGCTGCACTACAGCGCTGAAGATCCGCATCAATCCGCTGAAGACAAAAAACAGCGCCAGCAGGGCGGTGATGGTCAGCGCGCCGATCAGTCGGGCGCGTCAACAGGATCCAGCCGCCGGCCACAAAGAGCACGGCCATCACCAGCATAAAGCCGATGCCCCAGCAGCCGCCGGCGCGGAACGCGGCGACCACATACAGTACGCCGCGCATCACCAGCAGGATGCCGAGCACCCAGGCTGCCGCGAGTGTCGTCACAACCGCGCTGCTCAGGGCAAATATGCCGAGCAGGATCAGGCCGGCGCCCAGCGCGACAAACCAGCCCCGGCTGCGCTCGATGGTTGCCTGATCTACGCCTAAACGGCCGCGTGTGTCCAGCATTAACCTACTCCACATACCAGCGCCGGTGCACCACGCGAAAGCCATGCGCCGGTACACTTAACGTTTAATCAGCCCTGCACCCCTCGGCTGCGCCACTACGTCGCCCGAAGAGTCCGCCGGCGCCGCGGCGGCAGCCTGGTCTTGCTGCGGTTCGGCCAGCATGCGCGACAGCCCGCGCGTGGTGGGAAAGCTGTCCAGCAGCATCGCCACGGTCAGCGTCAGCATGGTGCCCATCAACGCGCCCGCCGGGCCGAGCAGCCAGTTCCACCAGAAGAAGCTGATGTACACCACAAACGCCGGCATCTTAAAGCCGCGGCCGACCCAGCGCGGCATGACGACGTTTTCGAGGGTCAGGTTGACCACCGTGATACCCACGATGACCAGCAGCGCTCGCCCGATGCCGTACTCTGCGAACGCCAGGATCACCGGCGGAACGCTGGCGATAAAGATGCCGATATACGGCACAAAGCTCATAAAAAACAGCAGTACGCCCCAGAGTGCGGCAAAATCGATGCCGAGCAAGGCGAGCGCGATAGCAACGCCGAGTCCCGTAAACGCATTCAACGTGGCGCGCATTCCGAAATAGTGAACCACGCCATGATTGAACACGTACATGCGCGGCACGAGCGGGTGCTCGGCTCCCAGCCAGTCGCAAAAGCGCGCCGCCAGCATCGGGCCTTCGCTCACCAGAAACAACACCGCGATCAGCAGGTACAGAAACGAAAACATATAGCTGCTGATCGCCCCGACAAACGAAACGACCAGACTGAGTACCGCGCTGGCCTCGATTGTATCGGCGTCGCCGGAGCTGGAAACAAGTCCGGCCTGGGTGAGCCAATCCTCCAAGCCGGCGAAGCGCTCGGTCAGCAGCGCGCGATATTTGTCGAGGTTGGCGTACAGTTGGGCCGCTGAAATACCGACAACTGCCGCCAGCACGAGCACGACGCCGACCAATATCAGCACCAGCACCAGCAGCGCCAGGCCTTTCGACATACGCATGCCCAGCCATACGTACACCGGGCGGCACAGGATCGCGAAAAAGACGACCAGCAGAAACGGGCCGACTATCGGCGCGCCGAGCTTCAGGCCGGCCAGAAGGATCACCACGCCGGCGAGAATGATCACCGACCGGCCGATCGAGCCTAGCTGGCGAGGAAGTTCCATGCTCACATTACCCGGTTCGGGCTTTCTCCATAGGAGGACACGCCCGGGATACTCGAGCGATTCGTGTAGCCGTCGACATAGTTGCGCAGATCGAGCAGGAAGCCCAAAAACACCACCATCCAGCCGATAAAATTGGTCGGCCCCAGCGGGGCGACAACCAGAACATAGAACAACGTCGTAAACGGCAGGAAGATGACGCCAAGCAGCGGCCACAACCAGAAGCCGAAGGAGCGATTAACCAGCGGCGTGAAGATCCACAGCATGATCAGGGCGATGCGGGGCGCGAATGCCCCGAGCAGAGCGAACAGGCAGAACAAGGTAAACCTCCGTTGGTTCGAAGCGCCGCGGCCTCCCCATCGCCCCGCGCCATGGGCGCAAGCTATGTGTTACAACGTGGATGTCGCGTCTGCGCTGGTTTGCCGGCCCGGTTGGGCGGCCGGTGCGGTTGCGGATTCGCTCATCTCACTCTCCATCTAGGGTCGCGCGTCGCATAGAGCGCGGGATACGTGCGGAGGGTGGGACATCGACCGGCGCCCACCAGCCGCACGTAGCTTGGGTACCTATTCGGCCTCGGGCTTGGCCCCGGCCTCGGGCTTGGCCTCGGCCTCGACCTCGGCCACCGGCTCGGCCTCGGCCACAGGCTCGGCCACAGGCTCGGCCACAGGCTCGACCTCGGCATCGGTCTCGGCGAAGGCTTCGGCCAGCTTGGCTTCCTGCTCGCTCGACAGAATTCGACGCTATCAGTTCAGGCTTGAGGCCCTGTTGCCTGATCGCATCCTGCACGCGTTCCGTCACGGCGTTGCTGGTCAGCAAAAAGATTGCCGAGGTGCCCGGCGTCACATTGCTGCGTACCTGGTTGATGAACTTGTCGTCGATCCCGACATCCGACAGCGAGCCGGTCAGCGCGCCCATGGCAGCGCCGACGGCCATGCCGAGTAGCGGCACAAAGAACAACATGCCGAACAGCAGGCCCCAGAACGCGCCGCCCAGCGCTCCCGCCCCCGTCAAGCTGTTGAGCTGCGTGGTCTTTGGTTTCTTAGCAGTGACCGGCCAGGAAACGATCGCGGCATCATGCACCTGGATCAACTGCTGCTGCTGCAGCTGTAGCAGCAGACTTTCCATCTGCTGCGCGCCGTCCGCCGTGTCGAACTTGAGTGCCGTCAATGTGGCCATAACTCATCCTCCAATTGGTACATCATGTGTGTAGGGTAATCGATCCCTGGTGTACTGTGCAAGTGGGCCGGCAGGGCACTCCGCGCCACGGTACGCTTTAAGGCAGCACAACAATACGCGGCCGGCCACTGGCGCTTCGCGCAGCGAGCGTTTTCCAATGCGCCATTCGTGGCCGGCCATGTTCCGCTAGCGCTGTGCCTCGTCCTTCATGCTGTCGGCGATCGCGCCCTCCACGGCGGCGGCGCCGAGCTCCGCCGAGCCAGTCGCAGTCTCGGCTACGCCCTGGGCGGCGGCCGCCCGCGATGCCTGTCCCAGCTCATCCGCGACGGCCAGTTCGTCGACGCCGGTCATAGCGGTTTCGATCGCCTCAACGCCTAATTCCTCGGAGCGTGTGGCCAGCGCGTCCGACGCGGCCATGCGTACGACGCCCTCGGCCACCTCGCGCGCGCTCAGATCCGCCACGTTGGTGCCGGTAGCCGCTATGGCTGCCGACAATACCCGCGTGCTGCTGGAGCGCAGCACTGCGTTCACCGCGAGCTGGTCCAGCGTGATGCTGCGCCCGTGCAGGAACTTGGTCAGGATCGGCATTTCCAGTCGCTTGACGATCTCGCCCGCAGCTCGCAGCTCACCCGATAGGCGGGCCAGCTTCATGCCGTGCTCCAGATCGCCCTCGCTCATCACGCCGACGATGTCGCTGATCGTGGCGATGTCGTCCGAGGCGGCCAGCATCTCGACGCCCTGGGCAACGTCGGTAGCGCCGGCCTGCGCGACGATCTCGCCAAGGCGCCCGACGCGGTCGGCTACCACCGCGAGATCCACCCCCCGAGTGACATCGCCGGCTCCCTCCGCCAGCGCGATGTCCTGAGCATCCGCCAGCTCAGCGGCAGCTTGCAGGTCGCCGGCGGCGGCCTCGAGCTCACCAGCTCCTTCGATCGCTGTCTCGGCGGCGGCGACGTCCAACTCATCGGCTGCGTGCTGCAGCTCGTCCCGATTGGCCGAATCCTCGTCCTGGCTCATGTCATGCTCCATGTTGGTCATTGTGTTACCTCGCTGTTGCTTGATCTCCGCCGTGCCATACCCTCGCAACTATCTATCGATCCCCGGCGCCCCAGCTGCGCCGGGTGCTCGCGCGACCGCGTTCAACAACTTCGTGTCCAACTTCGTCTTTACCAGACACTCATCCGCTTCGGCCGCGATTGCCTGCGCCCGCTCGGCCTCGCCGACACCCCAGCTCAGGGCGATGATACGGGCCTCGGGCACGGCCATGCGCAGCCGGCTGATCAGATTGAGCGACTCGGCCTGTGGCGTGCTCAGCTCGACCAGCACGACCTGCGGATGCACTGCCGCCGCTACGTCAGGCACCTCGACCGTCGCGGTCGTGCTGACGATACGCATGCCGTCTTGCCAGGCTACCTGGAGATACCGTTCAACCGTTCCCGAAGAACTGTTGCTGCGTACAATATAGCCGCATTGGCGATTGGTGGCTAGCGGGCAGCTACGGAGATCGGGCTGCGGGAAGTACGGGGATCAAAACCTATGCCTCCGGCATCATGATCACGCCGCGTTTGAGCGCGTACAGCACCAGATCGGTCTGATTGTGCAGCCCGAGCTTGCGCATCCAGGGCAAAAACGAAAGGGGGACGTGCCTATTCGGTAAAGACACAAAGGACACAAAGTCTCAAACGATCCTTTGTGTCCTTTATGGTGCAATCTATGCGCGCAGATCTATTTCAGCGCGTGGTTCAACTCGTCCTCGAGTTCGGGATCGAGCGAAGTCTGGAACACCTTGCCGGTAAACGGGTCGAACGCCGCGCGCACGGCCGCCGCGTCGCCGTCGCCGACCGAAAGCACCAGTGCCGACGAGCCCGGGGTTAAGGCGTTGCCGACCTCGGTGACGAATTTCTTATCCAGCCCGCGATCGAGCAGCTTGCCGATCAGTGCGCCGCCGGCTGCGCCGATGGCCAGGCCGGCCAGGGGGAATATGAAGGTGAGTGCCGCTCCAAAGACACCGCCGAGGCCGGCGCCCCATTTAACGTCGCGGCTGACCTCGTTGTGTACGCGCAGCTCGCCGGCACTATCGCGTTCAACCGTCGCGGCGTCTTGCAGTGTAAGCTGGCCTTCGCGCTGGATCTGCTTGATCGCCGCGCGGGCCTGCTCCGCCTGATCCGGAGAGTCAAAGATCACCGCAATCAACTGGCTCATGCTATTCCGTCCTTTCGATGTGCCTGCCGCGAACATGGCGTGCACGTTCACACCGCTCGTCGGTCAGGTGCTACCGCGAGTATAGACGATAGATCCGGCGCCTACAAGCGGGTTATTTCGCATAGCGGCATCCGGAATGGATCGGATGTACGAGCAACTCCTACTGCTTCAGCATCGCGACCTGGATGCGGTGCTCAGGGTCGATCAGATGGTCGTGACTGTCGCTCCCGATGTCCAGCCGCACCCATTTGATTTTCCCGGTGAAGGCGTTGTCCAACACCTTGTACTCTGCCGACACCGTCGATCCGACTTCCACGCCGACATCGAGTGTCTCGTCGAACGAGTACTGGAACGCAATGGTCTGCTCGACCCGCCCTTCGCCGACCGGCTGCTCGTCGACCAACAAGGTGACCGACCCACCCTTGCCGACGCCGCCGCCGTCGTAAGCGAACGACGCCGCCACCTTATGCGTGCCCAGGTCGTCCTTGTGCGCGACCATATAGTCTTCCGTCTCGAGGTCGTTGCGACGGTTGACCGTGAACCCCTCGTTGGTCGTACCGATAAACGTGCCCTCGGCCGAGGCGCCGTTGTCGCCGATGATCACATAGATCAGTGTGTCGTCGAGCTCGCCCAGCGCGTCCAGCGCGTCGATCAGGCGCCCGGTGTGATGGTCGGTATAGGACAGGAAGCCGGCGTAGACCTCCATCTCGCGCGCCAGCACCGGCTTGATCTTGTCGGACATCTCGTCCCAGGCCGGGATGCCCGCGCTGCGTGCGGTCAGCTCGGCCGCTTGCGGGATCACGCCGAGCTGCTTCTGGCGAGCGAAGGTTTCCTCGCGCAGCTTGTCCCAGCCCTGGTCGAACTTGCCCGCGTAGCGGTCGGCCCACGCTTTGGGCACATGGTGCGGCGCGTGGGTCGCGCCGGGCGCGAAGTAGATGAAGAACGGCTTATCCGGCGCCATCGATTCTTGCTGCTGCACCCAGGCGATCGCCTTGTCAGTCATATCGTCCATGAAGTGGTAGCCCTGTTCGGGCGTGCCCCAGGCTTCGACGGGCGTGGTGTTTTCATAGATCGCGGGATACCACTGGTTGGTCTCGCCGCCGAGGAAGCCGTAGAAGTACTCGAAGCCGCCACCGGGCATCGGCCAGTGGTCGAACGGCCCGGTCTGAGAGGCTTCCCAGACCGGCACCTCGTGGCATTTGCCGAACTGGGCGGTGTTGTAGCCGTTGAGCTTGAGCACCTCGGGCAGCGGCGCGCAGGTGTTGGGGCGCAGCGACTGTAGCCGGGCGCGGAGGTGGCCATCTCGGTGATGCCGCCCATGCCGACCGTATGATGGTTGCGTCCCGCCATCAGCGCGGCGCGGGTGGGCGAGCACAGCGCGGTGGTGTGAAAGCGGGTGTATTTGAGGCCATCGGCCGCCAGACGCTCGAAGGTGGGCGTCTGGCAGGGGCCGCCAAACGCGCTGGAGGCGCCGAAGCCGACGTCGTCGATCAGGATGACGAGCACGTTTGGCGCGCCCGCAGGCGGGCGCAGCGGCACGATCGGCGGAAAGGCCGTATCGGGTGAGGTCGCGTCGTAGGTGACCGTCATGCGGGGGGTCACCTCGGGGATCGGCAGGGCGCCGCGCTGCAGCGCATCGTTTGGGTCGGCCATGCATACCTCCTCCAGACACTCTCGTGCTCCACCGAGGCAACGTGCGGCGGTGGTACACACCGGCGCGTGCGGCACCGGCTGCCTGTACGCGCGCATCATACTCTAGCGTGCGTCGGGTGACGTCGCTATACGGGATGCTACGGAGATCGGATACCGGAACCTACGAGTATCCCGCGTCAGGAGCGCCTACAACCCTCGGGAGCACCACAAAGACACGCAGGACACAAAAAATCGATTGACTCTTTGTGTCCTGCGTGTCTTTGCGGTGCTCCCTTTCAGGCCCGTGCTCTACACAGGCCCGGCGACAGGACATAGAGGCCGAGACAAGCTCGACCCCGGCTTGCTCGCGCCGGGCGTGTGAAGGCTACATTCCCAGCAGCTTGGCCTTGGCCGCCGAGAACTCCTCATCCGTCAACACGCCGGCCTGCTTGAGCTGCGCCAGCTGCTGCAACTGTGCCATCGTGTCGGGCGCCGCGGGTGCGGCCGCGGGTGCGGCACGGGGGCAGGCGGGGGCGGTGGTGCAGCCTGGGCCTGCTGCGCCAGCATCGCCTGCTGGGCCTGCTGGGCCTGCATCGCCGCCATTTGCGCCTGCATCTCCTGCATTTGCGCCTGTGATTCGTACGCCACCTGCTGCGCATCCTGCTGCTGGGCCTTGGCGTCCGCGCTGGCGTCCATATGTCCGCTGACACCCTTTGACACCGCCGTCGCCGTGCCGGCTATCACCGCCGTGCGCGCCATGGTTCCGACCAGACCAGGTCCGCGCCGCGGCCCCACCATTGCTCGCCGTCTCATTTTGATTGCTCCTTTGCTAAACTAACGCTATGCGCCGGCCTCGGCGCTGTCGGCCAACATTTCCTGTACCACGTTGCGAGGGATGCGCTCGAGCACCAGCACCTCGCCGTTCGCGTTGACGATGGCATCGCGGAACTCGGTCGCCCAGGTGTGCTCGAACAACAACAGCGCCGCCGACGAGTTGCGTTCAAGCGACATGCCGATCCCTCGAACATCCTCCGGGCTGAGCAGCCCGCCGGCCTGCTCCACAACCGGGTCGAACTGGCCATAGTCTTCGTCGTCAAGTTCGTTGATCTCCAACACCGCCAGCTCTCCGTCGGAGTTCTTAATCGCAAAGATGATGTCGATCACGCGGATCGTGCCGTCGTCGACAACCTTTTTCAGCGCGGCGACGATCTGGCCGCTGAAGTGATTGCCGGGAAATTTCACGATCAACAGTTCGACCGGTCCAAGGTTTCCAAGTGCCATGCTGGTACCTCCTGCGTACCGAATCGAGATTACTTCCTACCTGCGCTGCATGAGCTGCTGCGCCGCCATTCCGATGCGGCCGGCCTGCGCCGTGGCAGCACCGGTATCCATCGATCAGGCCAGCCTGGATGCCTGAGCCGCCGCGACGTCCGCGACCCCGGCGATCGCGGCATCGGCAACTTCAAGTCCCTGCTCGACCAGCTCGGGGTCGAGCAGACCGTTTTCGATCAGCGCCAGCAGCGCCGTTTCCACTTCGCCGTCGTCGATCACACCGGCGACGATCAGCGTGCGCAGCGCTTCGGCCGCGACGGCGGTCGATAGCATATTTGCCGCCCTGTCCACGGCTTGCAGGTCTTGCACAAATTGCTCGGGCGAATCCGGGTCCGTCGAGTCCTCCGCGGCATTGTAGATCAGCGCGTCAAGCACGGCGGCGCCTTTCACAGACCGGGCGGCGCTGATCGACGCCTCAACAGCGGCGATCGCCTCCAGCTCTTCGTCCATGTGCAGCACCGCGTCACGCGTCAGGATACCCTGTGACAGCAAACGGCCGCCGGCATCGCGGATCGCCTGGCTCAGGCCGGCGGCCCAGGTATGCTCGAACATAGCCACCGCGATCGCGCGGCCCGGCTTGACGTCGGCAAGGTTCTGGTGCAGCTCGAGAAGCCCGATGCCGACAGTCTCGTCCTGCTCCACCGCTTCGCTGCCGTCTATTATGCCGCCGGCGGCTGCGTCGAGCAGGCGCTCGAGCGCGGCGCCGTAGGCAGCCTCCTCGCCGGCGTCGATGTCGGTGCGGGTAGTGATCGTCAGCTCGCCGGCGTCGGTCTTGTGCGCGAATACCAGGTCGATCAGCTTGACGACGCCACGTCCTTTGAGCGCGTCAAGCTCTCGCGTGATCTCGCCGCGGAAGTTGTCGTCGTTATCGAAGCCGATGATCACCATCTGGATTGGACCAAGTCGCATCACGAGCCTCCTTAGAGCGCGTCGAGGCCACCTTTTGAGATACCGCCGGCCGTGGTGTCGGCCGCATGATTGTGCGACATGATGTCGATTACGATCGTGATCGCCAGCACCAGCGGCGCGTCGAAGGAGTCCTGAACCTCGACCTGATAGGTATCGCGCAGCCGGAGCCACTTCTTGGAGATCACCGCCACCGGAACGCGTCCGTCCTGACGAATCTCGTACTCGTGCTGCAACACGTTGCCGTGCGCCAGCAAATCCGCGCCGCCGGGGATGTTGATCGTCCATCGGTCGCGCATCGGCGAAAACCAGGCATCATGCACCACCGCGGCCGCACCACCGTTGGGGCGGGCGATGTCCATCGTTTCGCGGACATCCACCAGCCGCGCGTTGATGCGATACAGCTCGCGGCCATGGGCATCTTCGAGCAACAGCGTGTCGCTCAGGCGCAGCATCTTGCCGTTGACCCGCAGGGCATGTTCGCCGCGCTCATTGGCAATCCAGAAATCGTCGCCGAACGAGATCAACTGTTGCTTCATCGTAAAGCGCGTGCCGATCTTGGTCTCGGCCTGCTGGCTCAGCTGCTGTACCTGTCCGCTGCGGCCGCCCGCGGGCGGTGGTCCGAGCAGGTCGCCCGTTTGGCGCCCGGACGCGACCGAAGCGCCCTGTCCGCTCCCCGACGTTTCGCCCTTTCGCTTAAGCATCGCGCGCTCCTCTCGCTCGGCCGGCTTGACGCCGGCACATCCGGTCGGGCTGCCCGGTGTAGCTTCGTGTTCAACATACCACGTACCAATGAGCAATGAACAAAGCCTGCAGGTAATTGCTCATTGCCAATTGATCGTAGCTCCCACGGCGGTATTTCTGTAGCTATACGGATAGCACATCCATGCAACCTGCGCGATACCGGGCCTGGCTGCTACCCGCCGTCGACGGCACCTGAAGCCGCCGCTCCGGCGCGACGCGGCGCAGCTCGTTTTCGCGTGCTTGATTTTGCCGCCGCACTCATGCACAATAGCTGATAGGAGGGCAAACATGGCAGGCAAGATCGTTGTGCTGGCGTTCGAGGGCGAACATACGGCGGACGGCATGCTGGACAACTTCCTTGATATGGAGAAACGCGGCCTGTTGGTGCTCGAAGATGTGGTCGTCGCGGTGCGACCCGCGCGCAGCTCCGAGGTCCGGCTCGAGCAGACACGCCACAAGCGCGGCCGCGCCGCGACGAAGGCCGGTAGCATCGGCTTGCTGGCCGGCTTGCTGGTCGGCGGGCCGCTGGTCGGCCTGACGGTAGGCGCGCTGTGGGGCGGCCTGCGCGACAAAGGCATCGACGACAAATTCGTGAAGGAGCTGTCCTCGCATTTCGGCCCGGATACCTCGGGCCTGTTTTTGCTGGTGGCCGGCGGCGACGCCGACAAGGTGATCGAGGAGCTGCGGCCCTTCAAGGCCACCGTGATCTCAACCGAAATCGACCCGGCGGTCGAGAAGAAGCTACGCGAGGCGCTGGCCGACTAGCTCTCCTTTTCCGTCACGACCTACAGCGGCCCGGTAGTGCCTGTTCCCGGCTCGAACAGCTAAGCGCCGCCGGCCTGTCCGCGTGATAATCGACGCCTAACGGTTCAAAAACCTAGGGCGCTCTGCGAGACCGTCGATGAGCTTGTGGGAATATATTACTTACGTCTGGCGCGGTATCGGCGAAGCGATGCGGCTCAACCCGCAAGTGTTCGAAGTGGTCGAGGCCTATCCCAACTCCAGGTGGGTGATCCTGGGCATCGCGCTGGTCGGCGGCGCGTCGATGTTGATCGGGCAGAGCGTTATTCTGTTCGTCAACCGTGTGCGGCCGGGGCGTTTCGCGCTGAGCCTGCTGCTTAACGGCATCGTGCTGACGATCAGCTTGCTGATGTGGGCACTGATGATCTGGATCGTCGGCCGCTTTCTGTTCGCGGAGCCGGTGCTGCTCGGCCAGGTTATGCGGATGGTCGGCCTCGGCGCTGCGCCGTATGCGTTGGGTATCTTTGTGCTGGCGCCGTATGCCGGCACCTTTATCGGTCGCCTGCTGTCGGTGTGGAGCTTTCTGGTAGTGCTGCGCGGGATCGAGTACTTGTACAACCTCAATTTTTGGTCGGCGCTGTTGATCGTTGGCGTCGGCTGGCTGTTGCTGCTCTTGCTGCAGTTCACCGTGGGCCGCCCCGTCGTGGCGCTGCGCAACTGGCTGTGGCACAAGGTGGCCGGATCACGGTTGGACGCGCGGGTGACGGATATCCTGCTGGCCTACTCCGCCGACGAGCCGGCGGCGCCACGTTCGGGGAAAGCACCATGATCGCCTATCTGTTCACCGGCCTTTTCGTCCTGATCTTGATCTCGGCGGCGCTGGCACCGCTGGAAAGCCTTGGCTGGTGGGCCGGTTGGTTCGGCGAGCACGAAGCGCCGGGATCCACACCTGAGCAGCCGGAGACGACGGCCGATCCCGCCCGGCCCGCCAAGCAGGTCACCAGCTACCTGGTGTACCTTTCGGGCATCGGCGCCATCGACGGCACTTCGATCCCCAGCGAAGAGTCGGTCTTTCTCGAAATGTTGCGCACACACGTCCCCGGCGCGCTATTGGTCAGCGATGTGTTTCCGTATTCGGTCACCAACGCCGGGCTGACCAGCAGGCGCGTCGGCAAGCGCGTGTTTGCCTGGGTCGAGCAGCGCCGCTTGAACAACCCGCTCGCGGTGGAGCAGTTGATCATCAATCTGCGTAACATGTTCCAGGTCGCCGTCTCGGCCGACCAGCGCTACGGCCCGATCTACAACCTGGGCGTGGCGCGCGAGATCGTGCGCGCGATCGAAAAGGAAGGCGACGGGATCATCAAGGGCGTGCCGATCAGCATCCTGGGCTGGAGCGGCGGCGGGCAGATCGCGCTCGGCGCCGCTCCATTTCTGCGCTCGATGCTGCGCGCGCCGGTCCGAATAATCTCGGTCGGCGGCGTAATGTCGGACGACCCGGGCCTCGACTCCGTCGAGCACGTGTATCATTTCTACGGCACCAAAGACCCGATCCAGGCCATCGGCCAGAAGCTGTACGCCGGGCGCTGGAAGTACTTTCCCCAATCGCGCTGGAACCGGGCGATCGCGCAGGGCAAAATAACGATGACCTGCGTGGGGCCGTTCACACACATCGGTACCGGGAACTACTGGGATCCGAAAACAACCATGCCCGACGGCCGCTCGCACGCGCAGGTTACGCTTGACCTCGTCACCGGCGTGCTGACCCAGGACGGGCTACTGGCAGCAACGGCAACAGCCGCGCCGACGGATGCAACAGTCGCCCCGACGGATGCAACAACGGCGACGGCAACAGCCGCGCCGCAAAAGGCCGATTCCAGCCTATGAGTAATACGCGAGAGCCGGCAGCTGAAGGCAGCAGCTACGCGCGCTTCGTCAAGTCGCCGGCAAACCTGCCTGAATACTATCCGCTCGACCGGCGCCCCGATCCCGAGCTGTACCGGCCGGTCGCGGCGTGGAGCGGCCGCCTGATCTTGCCGGCACCCGACGAGCGCGAGCGCGTGCTTGGCGCGTTGTTCGAGGTTCACCACGCGCCACCCGAGCACGACGAGCTCGTCGGCAGCGTAGTCTGGCTGCGCTGGAGCGACGACGCGCTCAGCAATGTTCGCTTCTGGAGCGTCACGCAGCAGGTGATTTTCGACAAAGCAGCCTACCGCAACGCCGCCAACGGCTGGATCTTGCCCGAGCGGGTCAATGGTTGGCCGCTGGTCAACCCGTTCGAGTCGCTGGCCGGCGCGCTGCCGACCGATAGCATGATAGTGATGCTGCCGGAGCCGGTACAGGTCGAGCCGGCTCACGACAGCACACGACCGGCGATCATCAGCACCCCATTCGAGCCGGTGCAGATCACCGGCCGCTACCGCGCGCTGCTGCGCTTCGAGCGACCGGCCCCGGATGGCGGCGACCGCTGGGTCGTTCGCCACTGGAATCGCGAGGCTGCTGAGTTCAGCGGGCCGGAAGAGGTGGTACGGCTCCTCGACGTGGTACCGAATGAGAACGGCATTTTGCCGGCGACCTCGACAGGCATCGACCGCTCGCCGGGCAACGAAGGCGGCTGGTATGCCTGGGGCGCTTGCGACGCCGACGGCGTCTTCGTGGTGCAGTCGCTCGGCCCGCGCGAGCTGCTGCGGGTGCGCCCCAACCGCACGCTGCAGGGCGCCGACGAGACGCGCGCGTTTTTGTCGGCGCGCGGCTGGCGCGACGACGCGCACAAAGGCGGCTGGACGTCGGCGGTGGTCGCCCGCCCCGGCTCCGTTTCACAACAGGCGGTTGCCGCCTGGCAGGAAGGCGACGCGGCGCTGGTGATCCATGTCTACGGCGGCGTGGGCGGCCCCAAAGCCGAGCCCGCTGCAAAATCGCCGCTGTACTGGGGCCACTTTGCCTTCGGCAGCGCTCGCGTTGTGCGCGAGGAGCTGGCCGGCGAGCTGATCTTCGATA
Organism: uncultured bacterium; assembly: GCA_963827625.1. Taxonomy (GTDB): domain Bacteria; phylum Chloroflexota; class Chloroflexia; order Chloroflexales; family Kallotenuaceae; genus CAWHBS01. The sequence continues at coordinate 217,484 of CAWHBS010000002.1, forward strand.
TCGAGTATCACCAGGTGTATGTCCACAACACCGACGGCCTGATCAGCGGCGCCACCCACTGGAGCCGCTATGTCGGCGACCGGCAGTTCGGCTGGCTGAATATGCGCCCGCTGCAGGATATCTTGCTCAAGCTCGATTGCTTCACCGGCGACTTCGATTTCGGCCGCCATCGCCGCTCCGCGCTGACCCAGATGTTGATGGAGCTTGAAGTGATGACCGCGCGCTACCGCATCGCCGACGGCAGCGGCACCACCGCGATCACACCGCTCAACAACTGCGCGCAGGATTCGAATCAGGCGCTGTACGCGGCGATCTCGGCGATCGACCGGGCGGTACGCTCGCGGCTGGATTTGCAGCGCTATCGGGCAGAGCGTCCGGAGCAGGCGCGCCGGCTCGACCAGCTGTTGAGCCTGGGCGACGACCTGCGGCGCACCATGCTGCCGCTCCATTCGGCGCGCGCGGACTGGGAACACGGCGTGGCGACGCTCGGCAGCAGCCTCAAGGACCATCCGCTGCGCTCTGTAGGCATGGCTGTGCGCAGCTGGCGCACCATGCTGCCGCCGATCGCGGCTCGCGCGGTGGCAAGAGTGTTTCTTAAGCACGGCGCTGATGCCTGGGTGCTGCGCACCTACCAGGTGGGCGGAGAAAACCCCGATATCGCGCCAAAAGTACCGACAGTGTAGGATCCTCATGTCAACGATGCAAGCACAGTCAGCGGCGCGGCCCGCCGTGTCCACTGGAATACGTGTCGCCGCGTACGCGGCGATGATTGCTGGTGGGCTCGGCATCCTGCTGAGCCTGGTGCTCGTGTTCGGCACGTGGTACGTGCGCAGCACAATCGACGGCCTGTCAACGCAGCTGGCCGCGACTGTCGACGGCGGCCTGAACCAGGCGGATGAGCGGCTCGGCCAGGCAGCCGCTCGTATCGATCAGTCGCACGAACGGGTACAGGGTATGGAGGCCACCGCCGCGCAGCTGGGGAGCGGTGAAAGGGGACAAGCCGCCGCCGCGCAGCTCGGGGCAGCCATCGACCGTGAGCTCGGCCCGACGGCCAGCGCCATACGCGAGGCCTATGCCGGCCTGGCGGCAAGGATAGCGTCCGTGCAAGATCTACTTGGCACGCTCGACCGCCTGCCGTTTGTGGATCTGCCCGAGTTGCAGACAACTCAGCTGCAAGCGCTCGACACGCGGCTGCGCGAGATCAACGACGATTTGCAGTCGGCGCGGCAGTCGCTCGACGATCAAGGCTTGCCGCTCGGCACCCTCGGCGAGCGCCTCGCCGAGCCGTTGGGCAGGCTGAATACGCGAATCGGCGAGTTACAAACTTCGATCGACGGGTTGCGCACCGAGGTCGAGGGCGTGCGACAGACTGTCGCGCAGGTACAGGCGACGGTGATGCAGATCACGACCTGGATCGCAATTGGGCTGACGCTGGTGCTGCTGTGGAACGTGTTACTGCACCTGATGCTGCTGCTGCGCGGGCGCGCCTGGCTCAGGGGCGGGCAATTTGTGTAGGCTCCGCGGCCCTGACTGCCGCAACTGGTTTTGAGGATTCATGAATTGGACGCTCGTCGCCACGATTTTGTATCTTGTCGGTTGGGTGATCGTGTTTGTTATGTTGTGGGTGGTTCCGGCGCAGCGCAACCCCGGGTCGGCCACCGCATGGCTCTTGTTCAGCTTCTTCCTGCCCTACCTTGCCTTACTGGCCTTTCTGCTGATCGGTAGCCCCAAGCTCCCGCGCGCGCGCCGCGACCGGCAGCGCGACATGGATAGTTTGATCGCCGAGCGCGTCCGGCAGCTCGAGGCAATGCCCGATGCGCCGGTGCAGATCATCGAGGTCGACGACGAGCGCAAGCCGGTCGCGGCGCTGGTTCAGCGCCTGGGCGGCTTTCCGGTATTCGACGGCGGCGTCGAGCTGCTCAGCGTGTACGCCGAGTCGATCGACCGCATCGTCGTCGATATCGATTCCGCCACCAGATATGTACACATGCTGTACTACATCTTCGCCGACGACCCCAGCGGAAAAAAAGTCGTCGATGCGCTGTGCCGTGCCGCGGAGCGCGGCGTCACCTGCCGGGTGCTGTACGACGCGCTCGGCAACCGGCCCTACATCGGCAAGCTGGCCGACCGCTTGCGCGCCGCCGGTGTCCGCATCAGGCCGGCGCTGCCGATCAAGATTGTCGGCAGCGGGCGCCTGCGTCCGGACCTGCGTAATCACCGCAAGATTACGGTTGTCGACGGCGTGGTTGCCTACACCGGATCACAGAATATCGTCGAGCCCGAGTTCAAGCCCGGCGTCGTCTACGAGGAGCTGGTGGTACGCGTCACCGGTCCGGCGGTGATCGAGCTGGCAGCGGTATTCCTAACCGACTGGCAGAGCGAGAGCGGCGAGCAACTGCCGCCAGAGGAGCGGCCGAACGTGGTGGAGGCGATTGAGAGCCATGTGCCGTGCCAGGTGCTGCCGAGCGGCCCGGCCTATAACACCGACAATACCGCCTTGCTTTTCGCTACCTTGCTGTACTCGGCGCGCAAGCGAGCGGTGCTGACGACACCGTACTTTATTCCTGATGAGTCGCTGCTGTATGCGATCGAAAACGCGGCGCTACGCGGGGTGGACGTTCGGTTGATCGTTTCGGCCCAGGGCGACCAGTTTCTGGTGAGCCGCGCTCAGCGCTCGTATTATCAGGAGATGCTCGAGACGGGGGTGCGGGTGTTCGCCGTGCGCGCGCCGGCATTAATCCACGCCAAACATATCAGCATCGACGACGATATCGCGCTGATCGGCTCGAGCAATTTCGACGTGCGCTCGTTTGTCCTGAACCTCGAGATCGTGCTGCTTGCGTATGACCGCAGCGTAGTCGCGGCACAGGCCGCGGTGATCGAGAGCTACTACGCACGGGCGGATGAGATCACGCTCGCGAGTTGGACACAACGCCCCGCAGGCCAGCAGTTCGTCGAAAACACCTGCCGCCTCGTCAGCGCGCTGTTGTAAAATGCTTCTGTCCGCATCGCACGTCGCGTCGACGAGCAGCGGATGGTCAGGCTCCTTTTCGGGTCGTGTCTCAAGGAGGTAGCAGATGGCGACATTTGCCGGAACGGCGGCCCAAGCAAGGGCGCCGTGGTGGTGGGTGCTGATCACGGGTATCGCGGCGATCATTCTGGGTGTCCTGCTGCTGACGCAGACGGCGGCTACGTTGGTGGTGCTGGTAACTTTTATTGGCGCGTACTGGTTGGTGACCGGCATTTTCTCGCTGGTCAGCCTGTTTATGAACCGCGAGCGGTGGGGCTGGAAACTCTTTTTGGGCGTGATTGGCATCCTGGCCGGCCTGACGATTCTGGCCCGGCCGCTGATGAGCACTGTGCTGGTGCCGGCGGTGTTCGCGATTGTAATCGGCGTTCAAGGCCTGCTGATCGGTATTGTCCTGGTCTTCGCGGCGTTTCGCGGCGGCGGCATCGGCGCTGCGGTTGCCGGCGTGCTGAGCATCCTCTTTAGCTTCCTGCTGCTGGCAAATCCATTGATGGCGGCGGCGTCGCTGGTGCTGGTCGCGGCCTGGATGGCGATCATCGGCGGCGTGCTGACGTGTATCTCGGCCTTCCGGCATCGCTAATCGATCACCACGTCAACTCTCGTCGCCCGCCCGCGCTCGGCGTCGAATGCTCGCGCAAGTAGCTCGCCGTGCGCCTGTAGAATATGTTCGCGCGCGAAAATGTTGTCGGTTCCAACGATCGCGACGTCATTTTCGAGCAGCAGCAGACGCGCGGGCTGCAGCCAGGTTTCGTAGTCCGCGGCGGGGATTTCGCCGCGCAGACGTTCCAGAACGGCGCGCCACAGGGTTGTATCTTCGCCTGCCGCGGCGTCGGCGCGGGCCTTCGACAGCGTTCTGGTTGCAGCCTCGCCCCCACGAACGTCGTGCATCAGCGCCCATGCAGCCGTCGTCGCTGCCTGCACCTGCTCGTCGCCGCCGGAATAGCAAGCATCGCCGATCAGCGCGTCGGGGGCGCCGGGCGCGTATCGGTCAACCAGCTCGAGTACCCGCAGCGCGGAGTCGTCGTCCAGCGCGGCCAGCCGGATGCCGGCCTCATCCCAGCGTCGCGCCAGGCCGGCCGCCCGCGGGGCGCGGCGTTCGAAATCGTAGATCTGGGCGGCGATCCAACCGGTGCCCAGGCTTGCGGCGCGTGCATAGACGGCCAGCGCCAGCACCTCGGCCGGCGCAAGCGTCGGAGCGCACGCACGCGCTACCGGCGCATGTAACCCTATGCGGTCCAGCAGCCGGGCCGAGCGTGTAATATCGGCGGCCGGCAGCTCGTGCTCGAGGCGCAGTGAGCGCCCCGAGTAAGCGGCTGTTGGCGGTAGGTACACCGCGCTGGCCGGATCGTCGTCAGCTGGTTCAGCTGCTGCAACACCAACCTGTTCTTGTTGTTTTTTCTGAGATTCTTGCATTCCTTTAAGCCCTGACGCCGGCGTCGGGGCCGGGGCGACGGGAGGATCATGGGGCGGGGTGATCTGCGTGTCGTCCCGCCGGGTGACGCTGCTGTCACCGGGGGGGATGACAGCCGTGTCACCGGGGGGAGTGTCATTGCTGTCGCGGGGTGCGGAGCTACTGGTGTTGCGAGGCTGATAACGCCGGACGGCCGGCGCTGGATGGCGCTGTGCATCGTTGGGGCGCGGTTGCACCGGCATGGCGGGTGCGTCGTGAGCAGGCAGCACTTCGGATTGAGTAGCGGAGGCGTATTCGGCCAGCGCGGCGCCACCGCGCCTGCGTCGCTCGCGCGGCGTGCCGCCCGGCCGGGGCTCGGGCGCAAAGGCGGCCAGGGCATGAAACAAGGGGGCCAGGTCATAGCCGTTCTCAACCTGCGCGCCGTCTTCGAACTGCTCATAGATCACGATCAGGCCCCGCGCTGCCAGATACTCCGAGTAGCGCTGCGCCGTTCGCACGCTGATACCCATCCGCTCGGCGATCTTGCGCATCGTCACCGGCGGCTGGGCGAGATCCCAGGTGATTTCCATCAGCTGCATGGCAAACATGGCGTGTTCGGGTAACAGGTCGAGCGCGCGATAATGACGCATCAACAGATGCGGCACCGGCATAAAGCCGGCGCGCAGCACCGGGTCGCCGAAATAGGTCGTGATGCGCTCGTCGTAGCTCGTCATTATTCCTGGCTGCCTCGCCGGCTGCATGCCTGTCGACAACGGTACCGACTAATGTACATGGCTTGAGTGCAACGGGCTAGATATTTGCGTGCAGCTTGTGCGCAGATCAACGCCGGATCGGCGCACTTGCGCGCAGTTCTGTGCATGATCGGCTACACCGTCACCTGTTTGGCGCAGACCTGCGCAAATTCCTTTGCGCGATGTGCGCAAAGCAACGAAATCACCACAGAGAACACAGAGGCCACAGAGATACCTTAAAATCTCCGTGTCCTCTGTGTTCTCTGTGGTGATTTCGTTGCTTTACCAGCCTCGAGAACTGCCACGTTAGGCGCAAATCGCTGTTGCGCGCAGTTCTGCGCAAAGAATTCTGCGCAGAACTGCGCGCAATCTCGAAGCCGGCCTGCCCTATGCTACAATGGTCCCTGCCGTGGCGGCTTGCGGCGGAGACTCAGTGCCCAAAGGCTGGTGGGTGTGAACGAGCTGGTTCAACGTATCGGAAGCGAGCGCATCGACACGTATCCAGTCGACGGCGCAACTTTAGCCGACCTCGACCTGCAGGTGGTCGCGCGGCATATCGCTCAAGCCGTCGAGAACGACCGCTACGACGGCGTGTTCAGAGACGCCGAGTCGTTTCTGCGCGAGATGCGCTGCGTGGTCGATATCGACGGGACGCCGACGCCGACGCTGGCCGGGCTGCTGATTTTCGGGTTCCGGCCACAGGCGTTCCTGGAGCATACCGATATTGCCCTGGCCCAGTTTCCGGGGACGCGACCCGACCTGGTTACCGAGACGCTGCATTTTCGGCGCTACGGCGGCACGCTGATCCAGCAGATCGAGGAGTTGGAGCGCTATCTGTGGAACAGCACGCCGCGCAGCATCTCCACCGACAAAGGGCCGCAGCGTGAAGAGCGGCCGGCCTATCCGCGTAAGGTGCTGCGCGAGCTGACGGCCAACGCCGTGACCCATCGCGACTACAATATTGTCGGCGCGCGCACCCAGATCTCGATGTTCCAGGACCGCATCGAGTGGCGCTCGCCTGGTGGCCTTCCCGCGGGCATCACCGAAGAAAACGTCTTGTACAGCGGCAGCCGGGCGCGCAACCCGACGATCGCCCAGTTGCTGTACCAGTCGGGTTATATCGAAGCGTTCGGCATGGGCCTGCCGACGGTGATCAGCCTGCTGCGCCAGAACAATCTGCCGCCGCTGAGCATGCGCGATACCGGAGCTTCGTTTGTGGTAACCGTGCGCGGGCCCGAGGCGCCCAACGTATTGGCGCTGACGCCGGCGCGACGAACGCTGCTCGAGCTGGCTCGCCGCCAGCGCGAGTTCACACTCGAGATGGCGCTGCATGCCTCGCCTGATCGGGCCAGGCGTACAGTGCAGGCCGACCTGAAGTATCTGGTGGAAAACCACTATCTGCGCGCCGTCGGGCAATCGCGCGACCGGCGCTATATCGTCGCCGAAGAAGCCGAATATTGATCACTATCTGAAGGAGAGACATGCGTGAATAAGCTTGGTGTCGCCCTGCTGGGCCTGGACCACTGGTACGCGGCGCTGGACTTGGCGCCGGCGATCGCTGCCGGCGAGGCGGCGCGCCTGGTCGCAGTCGCTCATGACGATCTCGAAAAAGCCCGCACGGTCGCCCGAGATTCGGGCGCCGAGCTCGCTACGACGGACTACCGCGCGGCGCTCGAGCGCGACGACGTGGACGTGGTGGTGGCGCTGTACAGCACCGACCGCAACGTCGAAGTCTGCTGCGCCGCGGCCGCGGCCGGCAAGCATATCGTCGGCGTCAAGCCGATGGCGATGGATCTCCAGGGTGCCGACACGATCGTGCGCGCCGTGCGCGAAGCCGGCGTCCTGTATCTGCCGTTCGAAAGCTCGTATCGCCTTTCCCCCGAGGCACAGCGGATCAAGCAGTGGATCGAAGAAGGCCGGATCGGAACGCCGCTGCGCTACACCCATTCGATGCATACCGGGCTGCCGCGGGCCTGGCCCGGAGAATCGGGCAGCGGCTGGTGGGTCGATCCGGCGCGCGTGCCGGGCGGCGGCTGGATCGACCACGCGATCTATGCGATCGATCTGGCACGCTGGACCTTCCAGACCGAGATCGTCGCGGCGGCCGGTATCATCGCCAACCGGCGTCATACCAGCCTGTCGCTCGAGGACTACGGCATCGCCACGTTCGAGCTGGCCAACGGCGCGGTGGCGGTGATCGAAGATACCTGGACAGCGGAGCGTGGATTCTCGATGCATCGCAGCGAGTACGTCGGCAGCGCCGGCGCAATCCTTGACGATTCGCGCACCAGCGGTCGGCTGCAGCTACGCGGCGACTTCGGCTTTGACGCCTGGATATCGCTCGAGAGGCAAAAAGCATCCCACGGCGCGATGGTCGAGCATCTGGCTGCCTGCGTGCGCGAGACGGCGGCACCGGTTGCGACGGCTGAGGATGGCCGGGCCAATCTGGCGGCCTGCCTTTCGTTCTACCAGTCCGCGCAACCAGGCACAGCCGCGCGCTCCGCCGCGGTGGGCTCCTAACAACCGCTCGCCGGCGCCTGCCGCATCCGAGCCGCGGGCGCCGAAACGAGCTTCGCCAGCCAGAAAGCATTGCCCTGTATGCGTGTCGACATGCGGCTGCTGCCCGCCAAGCTGTTCTATTTTTTCTGGTTCGGCGCCATGGGCGCGCTGCTGCCGTTCCTCAGCTTATATTACCGATCAGTCGAGCTGAGCCTGACGCAGATCGGGGTTTTGGCGGCCCTGACCGGAGCCGTTCAGCTGGTCGCAGCTCCGATGTGGAGCATGCTGGCCGACCTGTTTCAGATGCGGCGGGTGTTGTGGCCGCTGGCGGCGGCCGGCACGATCGGCCCATATTTATTGATGGGCCGCACGTCCAGCTTCGCCATGTTGTTCGTGCTGGCGCTGCTGCAGGCACTGTTTGCGGCTCCGGTCGTCGCGCTCGCCGACAGCGCGACGCTAACCCTGCTGGGCGACCGCCGTGAGCAGTACGGCTCACAGCGGATGTTCGGCGGAATCGGCTGGGCTGTGTCGACGATCGTTTCCGGCCGTGTGATCGAGCATTGGGGCTATGGAGCCGCGTTCTGGGGCTACGCCGTGTGCGCGTCGGGCGCGGTGCTGGCGATCCTCGCGCTGCCGCAGACGCAGCTGGTGGCTTCCAACATCGGGGCCGCGGTGCGCGGGCTGCTGCGCGATGCACGCTGGTTCGCGTTTTTGAGCTGTGTGTTTCTGATCGGCTGCTGCAGCTCGATCGTGCATAGCTTTATTTCGCTGTTTCTACAGGACATCGGTGCCAGCGACACACAGATCGGCCTTGCTCACAGCCTCGCCAGTCTCAGCGAGATCCCGGTGATGGCGCTGTCGCCGATCATGCTGCGACGCTGGGGAGCACGCCCGTTGATGGTGATGGCGGGTATGCTGTACGCCGTGCGTATGGCGATCTATATCCTGTTCCCGACCCCCGCCTGGGCGCTTACCGCACAGCTGCTGCATGGGTTGTGCTTCGGCGCGCTATGGACCGCCGGCGTCGTTGAGGTGCAGCGTCTGGCGCCGCGCGGCCTCGAGTTCGACCGCTCAGAGCCTGTTCGGCCTGGCGATGTTCGGCGTTGCCTCGGCGACCGCCGGCCTCCTGGGTGGGCGAATTTATCAGAACTGGGGTGTGGCGGCCTTGTTCGCAATCGGCGCCGTCGCCGCGCTTGCCGGCAGCCTCGGCCTGTTGCTGTTGTTGCCCGCACGTGAACACGCCGGGACGGAAACGCAAGTGCGCAAAGACGCAAAGGAATCTATGTAATGCAACACATCGGAGTGATCGGTTGTGGTGATGTCGCCACAAGTGCCTATTTTCCCGGCCTGGCCACGATGCTCGATCGCGTGAGCGTCGTCGCCTGCTTCGACATCCTTGCCGATCGTGCCGAGCGCGCGGCGGCACAGTTCGGCGCGACCGCGTATACCGACTACAACCGATTTCTGGAGCATGCCGGCCTCGACGCGGTGCTAAATCTCACGCCGGCGCCGCTGCACTATGAAATCAGCGCGGCGGCGCTGCGAGCAGGCCGGCATGTGTATACCGAGAAGCCGATCGCGTCGAGCCTGGAGCAGGCGCAGGCATTGATCGACCTTGCAAGCGAGCAGAACCGGCTGCTGTTGTGCGCGCCGGGCACGATGGTTACTGATCGCTTTCGCTGGCTGAACGGCGTGCTGCGCGATGGAGTGTTGGGCCGGCCGACGCTAGCCGTCGCCCAGACCGTGGGCATGGGTCCTGCCGCCTGGCGGCAGTATAGCGGCGACCCGGCTGTCTTTTACAGCCCGAGTGTCGGACCGTTGATCGACACCGGCGTATATCTACTGCACGGGATCACCGGCCTGCTCGGCCCGGCGCGGCGTGTTCAGGCCATGGGCGGCGTCGCGATCCCGACGCGCTCCGTGCTGATCCCTGAGCGCTACGGCGAGCAGGTAACTGTCACTGCCAACGACCATATGCTGCTGCACCTCGACTTTGGCGACAGCACCTTCGCGCAGATCCTGTCGAGCTTCGCGGTTCCGCGCTCCAAAGCGCCGGTCATTGAGATCCATTGCACCGCGGGTAGCTTCAGCATCGGCCTTGACGCCTGGTACTCGTCGAGCGCGCCGATCGACGTGTACCGCACCGATGAAAGTATCTATGGCCTCGAAGGATGGGCCGCCGCTCGCTCACCGTCGCGCGGCCCGCAGCTGAATACGCTGGTCGCCGGCACCGCGCATTTCATCGATTGCCTCGAAGGTGTCGCTACGCCGCTGCTTACAGCACAGCACGCGCTACACGTGCTCGAGATCATGCTGCTGGCCGAACGCTCGACGCGCGAAGGTATGGCGTTTGAGCTCACTACACAGTTCTAAATCGATGAACGAAACGACTTCACCACAAAGGACACAAAGGACACAAAGAATCCTTATTTCTTTGTGTCCTTTGTGTCTTTTGTGGTGAAATCGTCCGATCTCATCAAGCTAGGGGCAGCTAAATGCGCATAGGAATCGCTGGCGTTGGGTTCATGGGCTCGACGCATGCCGAAAGCTGGGCCGCTGCCGGCGCGACGGTCGCCGGATTTCTGGCCGACCGCTCGGGCGCCGCACGGCAGCTGGCCGAGCAGTATGGGGCTGACGTGTTTCCCGACATTCAGGCGCTGCTTGCGGCTGTCGACGTGCTTGACGTATGCACCCCAACCGATACGCACGCCGAGCTGATAATCGCGGCGGCGCGGGCAGGCCGGCACGTGGTATGTGAGAAGCCGCTCGCGCGCACTGTGGAGCAGGCACAGCAAGCGATCGATGCTTGCAAGGCCGCGGGCGTCAAACTGCTGGTCGCACATGTTGTGCGCTATGCGCCGGAGTATGTGCTGGCAAAAGCTTCGGTTGAGCGCGGCGAGATCGGCCGCCCGGCCGTGCTGCGTCTCGAGCGCGCCAGCTATCAGCCCAAAAAGGCAGCCGGCAACTGGTTCCTCGACCAGACTCGCTCGGGCGGCATCATACTCGACCTGATGATCCACGACCTGGATTATGCGCGCTGGGTCGCCGGCGATGTCGAGCAGGTATTTGCCAGAACTATCGGCACTGCCTCGCCTGGCGCGCCGGTCGACCATGCGATGGTGCTGCTCAGGCATAGCAGCGGCGCGATCTCGCATGTCACGGGATCGTGGGCCTATCCGCCGCCGACTTTTCGCACCGCGCTCGAGATCGCCGGCGACGGCGGGCTGATCGAGTTCACGTCGCAGAGCGCCGAGCCGGTGGAAGCGTTGCTGATGCAGCAAGCTGCCGACGCGCCCGATGTTGCGCGCTACAGTGTGGTGCTCGAGGAAACCCCATACACCGCGCAGCTGCGCGAGTTCTATGCGGCGCTGCGCAGCGATGCACCCGTGCGGGTGACCGCTGAAGACGGCCTCGAGGCTGTTCGCATCGCCTTAGCGGCGGTCGAGTCGGCGAATAGTGGACGGGCCGTGCATCTCGATCGGGGAGGCGAACAATGAAGATCGGCATCCTGAGCGCAGCGCATCTGCACGTCGAATCATATGTTCCATTGCTGCAAACGATCGCCGGCGTCGAAGTGGTCGGCATCGCCGACGACGACACGGAGCGCGGAAGGGCTGCCGCACAACGCTTCGGGATACCTTTTTTCGAGAGCTATGCGGCTTTGCTCGCCGAGCAGCCGGACGCGGTGGTCGTATGCAGCGAAAACAGCCACCATCGGGCGCTGGTAGAGCTGGCGGCGGCAGCCGGAGCTCATGTGCTGTGTGAAAAGCCGCTCGCGACGAACGTGGAAGACGCCCGGGCAGTCGTGGATGCCTGCCGGCACGCCGGTGTGCTGCTGATGACGGCGTTTCCGATGCGTTTCAACGCTCCGCTGGTGGCGCTCCGCGGCCGGCTCGCGAGCGGCGAGTTCGGGCGCGTGTATTGCTTCAACGGCACCAACCAGGGCCAGATGCCCGCGAATATCCGGTCCTGGTTCGTCGATCCGGAGCTGGCGGGCGGCGGCGCGTTGATGGACCATATCGTCCATCTCGCGGATGTGTACCGCTGGTACCTGGGCGCCGAGATCGTCGAGGTGTACGCCCAGGCCAACCAGATCCTGCACGCCGGCGAGGTCGAGGTTGAGACCGGCGGCCAGGTGATGCTGAGCTTCGACAATGGTGTGTTCGCCACGATCGACTGCAGCTGGAGCAAGCCGCAGTACTACCCGACCTGGGGCGGTGTCGTGTTCGAGATGGTGGTCGAGGCCGGGGTCGTTACAGTCGACGCGTTCCGCCAGAATCTCATCGTGTACAGCAGCGCGCAGCAGCGTCCGGCTCTGGCTTCCTGGGGCTCGAACGCTGATGCGGCGATGCTGAGGGAGTTCGTCGGGGCCGTGCGGGAAGGCCGCCCGCCCGCTGTTTCCGGTGAGGACGGCTTGCGGGCGGTCGAAGCTGTGGTGGCGGCCTATCGCTCGCTGAAAACCGGGCAGCCGGTACGGATCGAAAGCGCATAAGACGCCCGGAGGGGTGCCCTCTGGTCCAACGCAAAGACGCAACGCGGGTGCCCTCTGGGCGAAGGAATATATCTGTAGGGTCGATCGTTTGCGCCGACCGATCATGATCGAATTGAACCCGTAGGGACGCGCCGGTGGCGCGTCCGCATCCGACAAGGAATGGCGCAACCCGTAGGGACATGCCGGAGGCACAGGCGGCGCGCGTCCGCGCAGCCGGTGTGTTCATAGCAGCCAATATAGCCGTACATGAAGAAGCAAACAGCCACGCTGTACCTTGTACACACCCAGCCGGGCTTCGAGAAGATTGCCGCCGCGGAGCTGTCGGGCCGTCTTGAAGGAGTATCTATAAAAGAAACGCTGGTTGTTCACGCCAAGAACGGAATGGCGCTGTTCACCTATGCAGGTGATGTCAAGGATCTGCTACAGCTACGCACCATCGAAGACCTGTTCGTTGTTGTTATGACGCTCACGGATATCCCCGGTACACGCGAAGGGCTCACGCTGCTCGAACGGGCAGCACATGGCAGTGACAGGCTCGAAACCGGTCTGAATGTATTGCGCTCATTGCGTCCCGAGCGAAGATATGGCGGCAAGATCCCGTTTCGGATCATCGCTCGCCAGACCAAACAGGCAAGCTACCGGCGCATTGATGCTCAGCTCGCCGTAGAGCGGGGCATCCAGGCGCGCAAGGACCATAAATGGCGCAGCGTCGAAGACGAGGGCGTTGAACTGTGGCTCACAATTGTGCCGCAGCAGGCATTGCTCGCTTTGAGGGTAAGCACGCATCAGATGCGGCATCGAGACTATAAGAGTGCCCATGTTGCGGCGTCGCTGCGCCCTTCATCAGCCGCCGCACTGAGCTGGCTGACACAACCGGGCGATGACGATGTGTTTCTGGATCCGATGTGCGGTGCCGGGACGATCCTGATCGAGCGTGCCATGCTTGGCCGCTATCAGCAATTGTTAGGCGGAGACATAAATGCTGAATCGGTCGGCGTGGCGCGGAGCAATATCGGCAGCCGCTATAAGCCGATCGAGGTTCGCCAATGGGATGCCCGCCAGCTGCCGCTCGAGTCTTCGTCGATCAGCGCGATCGCGGTAAATCTTCCGTTCGGCAAGCAAATCGGTACAACCAGCGAAAATCGCTCCCTGTATGCCGCCGTTCTGGCCGAAGCAGCTCGCGTCCTGCGGGCAAATGCGTCGCTGGTTGCTCTGACCAGCGACACTCGATCGTTTGATGCTGCCCTGCGCGTCACGCGAGCACTCAGGCGGAAAGAAGCGTATTCCGTTCAGATCCTCGGACAGGCGGCCAGGGTGTATGTGGTCGAGCGAGGGTGATATTTTCAAACTCCGATGCCACGTAAGTACTCCCGATTACGCCGTGCGCTTTCTTTCGGTTGGCCCATTCCCGGCAGGACATCCTGCTCGACCACGATCCAGCCGGCGTAGCCCAGTTCGCCAAGCTCGGCCAGGATCGCCGGAAAGTTGACCGCCCCGCGGCCAAGCTCGCAAAACACGCCCTGTTCGACCGAGCGCAGCGCGCCCCAGCCTTCGCGCCGCGAGCGCTCGGCGATTGTGTCGTCGCAATCTTTGAAGTGTACGTGCCAGACCCGGTCGCCGTGCCGCCGCAGACCGGAAAGCGGTTCTCCACCACCAAAGCGGTAATGACCGGTGTCAAAGCAAAGCCCGAGCAATGTCGAGTCGGTCAGCTCGAGCAGCTGCGCCGTCTCTTCGGGCGTTTCGATCCAGGTGCCGATATGGTGATGAAACACCGTGCGCAGGCCGGTCGCGTTCATTGACGGCCTGCGCCACCCGGTTCGCGCCCGAGGCGAACACGTCCCACTGGGCGGCACTCAGGCCGTGCTCGGGACTGATGCGCCCGGCATTGAGCGTTCGGGTCGCGTCGGTGTACGGATCGTTGCCCAGCACGATGATGGCGTCCGGCCCGCCGACCTCCGCCAGCAGGCGCGCGGTGCGCACGGCTTCGGTTTCGGATAACGCGTGGCGCTCGGCATCGTGCAGATACACGTTGACCCACGAAGCCAGCAGCTGCAGCTCGCGTGCGGCCAGCTCGCGCCGCAGAGTGCTGGGATCGGTCGGCATAAAGCCCCAATCGCCCAGCTCGGTGCCGAGGTAGCCGGTTGCGTGCATTTCGTCAAGTACGCGGGCATACCCTCCGCGCTCGCCCGCCACGTTTTCGATCACGCCCCATGAGCAGGGTGCGTTGGCTATTTTAAGCATGTCAAAGCCTTATCATAGATTTTCAACCAAGAACACCACAAAGTACACAAAGAACACAAAGGCTCCTTGGGATCTTTGTATTCTTTGTGTACTTTGTGGTGCAACTTCCTCGCGCATTGCTCTACACGGCTTCCCAGCTCCGGCCCTCCCATGAGCGCATGATCGCCTGCTGGACCTCGGCGACGGCTCGCGCTTCCTCGAAGCCCGGCTGCCCCTGCCGGCCGCTCACAATCGACTGCAGGAAGTTAAACGCCTCGATCACTTTGAGGTCGTCGTAGCCGAGATTGATGCCCGGGCCAGGGTTGAAGTGCCGATGGTACGGATGCGCCGGGCCGCTCAGCAGCGTGGTATAGCCGTCCTCGGCCGGATCGGCGTCGTTGCGCCACTGCAGCTGCAGCTCGTTCATGCGCTCCATGTTCCATTTGATCGCGCCGCGTGTGCCGTGGACCTCGAAGCTCATGTCGCACTTGGCGCCGTTGATCACGCGGCAGGCCTCCAGGATACCGCGTGTGCCACCCCTGAAATGCACCAGCGCGCTGACGTAATCTTCGTTGGTCACCTCGCCCCGCGGATCGTCGCTGCTGCCGCGGTCGTAGTGCGTGCCGCTCCCGGGCCGCGGAAGCGGCCGGCTGCGGATAAACGTTTCGCGGTCGCCCACGACACGCGCGATCGGACCGGTCAGCATATGCGCCATATCGATCACGTGCGACATCAGATCGCTCAATGTCCCAAGACCGTGCTGCTGCTCGAAGCGCCACGAAAGCAGGCCGTTGGGATCGCCGGCATAGCCGTTCAAAAAGCGGCCGTGATAATGCGTCAGAGTGCCAAGCCGGCCATCTGCGATCAGCTCGCGCGCGTACTGCACCAGCGGTGCCCAGCGGTAGTTGTAGCCGACAAACGTCAGCACGCCGGCCGCTCGTGCAACGGCAGCGCTTTCGATGGTTTCGCCCGGCTCTTTGCCGACCGGCTTTTCACACAGGATGTGCTTGCCCGCCTGTGCCGCCGCGCGATTGATCTCCAGATGCAAGCCGTTGGGCGCGGCCACGTTGACGACCTCGACCGCGGGATCGGCGATCACCTCGCGCCAATCGGTTGTGTAGCGCTCGAAGCCGAAGCGCGTGCGGGCATCTTGAGCACGCTGCTCAACCGGATCGGCGCAGATGATCAGCCGCGGCTCGATCGCGCTGTCGTGGAATCGATCCCCGATCGCGCGGTACGCGCGACTATGCGCTTCGCCCATCCAGCCCATGCCGATGATGCCGATACCGATCGAGCGCGTCATGGTTCGTTATACCTTTCGTTCATTATTCATTGTTCATTGTTCATCCCCGGCTCCCAATAGGTGATCGGCACGGGCTGGTGCCGCCGCAGCGACTCGACTGCCGCCTCGGCAATCATCTGCGCGCGCAGGCCGTCCATCAGCGACGGATACTCAACCGTCTGCCCTTCGACCGCCGAGACGAACGCATCAAGCGCCAGGCCGAAGCTGGGCTGCATTCGCTCGAACCAGCCGGCGTGTAGCCCGTCGGCAATGACCTGTGTGCCGCTGTATAGCGTGACCTCACGCACAGGTTTACGCTCGGAGAGCACCATGCCGGCCGAGCCGAATACCTCGATCCGCTCGTCGTATCCGTAGGCAGAGCGGCGGCTGTTATCGATATGGCACAGTGCGCCATTGGGCATTTTTAGGATTAACATCGAGGAGTCGATATCGCCGGCCTCCCCGATGCGTGGATCAACCAGCGCGGCGCCCGCGGCATAACAAAGCAAACGTCGTCATCGTCTGTTTCCTTTTCATGCGCTGAACCAGTGTAGCCCATATGACACGTATGCGACAATACCCTGCAGGACGGAGAATAGGTATGAATTGCAGCTATGATCTGGTCGCTATGGGCCGCTCGTCGATCGATCTGTACTCCAACGATATCGGCGCCCCGTTCGTCGACATCACCAGCTTTGCGGCGTATGTCGGCGGCTGTCCCACCAACATCAGCGTCGGTGTACAGCGCCTCGGCCTCCGTTCAGCACTGTTGACGGCGATAGGCGACGACGTGGTGGGCGACTTTATCCTCGGCTTTCTCGAGCGCGAGGGCGTTGAAACACACTTTATTTCACGCAAACCCGGGCGCCGCTCCAGCGCTGTGTTGCTTGGCATCGAGCCGCCCGACCGCTTTCCGCTGGTGTATTATCGCGAAAACTGCGCCGATATTGCACTCACGATCGACGACGTTCTCGCGACGCCGATCGCCGATGCACAGGTGCTGCTGATCTCGGGGACTGGTCTCAGTCGAGAGCCGAGCCGCGGCGCCACACTGTTTGCCGCCGAGCTTGCCCGTCGATCGAGCACCACCGTGGTTCTGGATATCGACTTCCGGCCCGACCAATGGCACGATGCGCGCGCGTTCGGCGTCACCGTTCGCTCGGCGCTGCCGCTGGTCGACGTTGTGCTGGGCACCGAAGATGAGCTAAAAGCTGCCATGCTCGCCGATCCGGCGCAGGTCAGCTTGACCCACTCGCAGGTATCGGACGCCCGCGTCAGCGGTGATGTCGACGCGGCGGTGGCGGCGCTCCTGGCGCTCGGACCGCGTACGGTGTTGCACAAGCGCGGCGCAGATGGAGCCCGGGTCCACCAGGTAACCGAAGCCGGCGAAACCAGCAGCTTCGACGTGCCCGGATTTCCCGTCGATATCGCCAATATTCTCGGCGCCGGAGATGCGTTCGCGGCCGGAGCGCTGTATGGCTTCGTACAAGGCTGGGACTGGTATCGCTCAGCGCGTATGGGCAACGCCTGTGGGGCGATCGTGGTAACGCGCCATGGGTGTGCCAACTTCATGCCGACGCTTGAGGAAGTCAATGCGCTGGCCGAGCAGCACGGGGGGTGGTGACGCTTATTTGGGCGGGGCAGGTGGCGTGTTGGGCACGGGCTTGAAGGGAGTGAACGTGGCGTTGGTGACAGGGTGACAGGGTGACCGTGATAGCGGTGCGCGTACTGGTTCAGGGTTGTGCGAGGTATGCATGACAAGGTGACAGGGTGACGGGGTGACGGGGTGACGGGGTGAACCTACGGTTGATGCTCAGTGGGTTTCAATCGGCGTGCGATCACCACGGTGTGACTATCTACGCAGTCTGAATAGCGAGTTGCCTGGTCAGGCATAGGCCGAGCATGAAGAAACGAGAAAAACATGGATAAGACCACAACTCTAACCGTCGCCCAGGCCGTGATCGCGTTCCTGCGAAACCAGCACGTCGAGCGCGACGGTCGCACGCAGCCTTTTTTTGCCGGCTGCTTCGGCATCTTCGGCCACGGCAACGTCGCCGGCATCGGCCAGGCGCTGCAGCAGATCGCCCGAGTTCCGCTACTACCAGTCGCGCAACGAGCAGGCGATGGTCCACGCGGCCGTGGCGTTCGCCAAGACCAGCAACCGCCTGCAGACGCGTTTGCGTGCACTTCGTCGATCGGGCCGGGCGCGACCAATATGCTCACCGGCGCCGCAACGGCGACGATCAATCGCCTGCCGGTGCTGCTGCTGCCCGGCGATATCTTTGCCCGCCGCAACGTGGCGCCGGTGCTGCAGCAGCTCGAGTCCGAGCACAGCCAGGACGTGTCGGTCAACGATTGCTTTCGACCCGGTCAGCCGCTACTGGGACCGCATCAATCGGCCCGATCAGCTGCTTACCGCGCTGCCCGAGGCGATGCGCGTGCTGGCAGCCCGGCCGAAACCGGCGCGGTGACGCTGGCGCTGCCGCAGGATGTGCAGGCCGAAGCCTATGCGTATCCCGTCGCGCTGTTTCGCGAGCGCGTCTGGCATGTTCCACGCAACCGGCCCGACCGCGCGGCCCTCGAGCAGGCAGCCGAATGGATCAGGGCGGCAAGGCGCCCGCTGATCGTCGCCGGCGGCGGGGTGATCTATAGCGAGGCGAGCGATGCGCTGCGCGATCTGTCGAGCAGACCGGCATTCCGGTCGGCGAGACGATGGCCGGCAAGGGCAGCCTGCGTACGATGACCCATTGTGCCTGGGCGCGATCGGCGTAACCGGCACCGCGGCAGCCAATCGCGTCGCGCGTGACGCCGACCTGGTGATCGGCATCGGCACCCGCTACAGCGACTTCACCACCGCCTCCAAAACCGCGTTTCAGCATCCCGAAGTACGCTTTATCAACATCAATGTCGCCGACTTCGACGCCGCCAAGCACCACGCGCTGGCCCTGGTGGGCGACGCACGCGCGACGATCTGGACGAGCTGCGCGCGCTGCTGCACGGCTTCCACGTCGACGACGAGTACCGGCACGCCGCCGGGCAGCTGCACGACGAATGGGAGGCCGAGGTCGACCGCATCTACGCCATGCGCAACACGCCGTTGCCAAGCCAGGGCGAGCTGATCGGCGCGGTGAACGAGACTGGGCGACCCGGACGCGATCATGGTCTGTGCCGCCGGCAGTCTGCCGGGCGATCTGCACAAGCTGTGGCGCGCGCGCCACCCCAAGACAGTATCACCTCGAGTATGGCTACAGCTGCATGGGCTACGAGATCGCCGGCGGCCTGGGCGTCAAGATGGCTGCGCCCGAACGCGAGGTGTACGTGATGGTCGGCGACGGCTCATACCTGATGATGAGCAGCGAGATCGTTACGTCAATTCAAGAAGGTATCAAGCTGATCATCGTGCTGCTCGACAACGACGGCTACAAGAGCATCGGCGGTCTCAGCCGCTCGCTGGGGCAGGGCGGCTTGGGCACGCGCTATGCCTTTCCACGCGACAATGTGCTGCCCGGCGACGATACGACGGCCGTCGAGACGCTGCCGGTCGATCTTGCGGCGAATGCACAAAGCCTGGGCGCCGACGTGATCGTCTGCCGGAGCTACGACGACTTTGTGCGCGGCCTGGCAGCGGCCAGAGCCGGCCGGCGCACGACCGTGGTGTACATTCAAAACGACCGCCTGCTTGGCGTGCCGGGCTACGAGAGCTGGTGGGACGTTCCGGTGGCCGAGACCGCCGAAGCGCATGAAGTGCAGGCCGCCCGCGAAGAGTGGGAAGAAATGCGCGCGCGCGAGCGGACGTTCCTCTGATCGCAGCAAGCTATCGTCGTTCTGCATGGTCGGCGTATACATGAAAAGGTGACGGGGTGACAAGGTGACCTTAACTTCTGATGCGACGTGCGTTCCAAAATCGTATCTGGTTCACCTGCGTGATTGAGAATGCATTTGGACAACGATCACCTTGTCACCCCGTCACCCCGTCACCTTGTCACATCTACTGCAGCGCATCGAGCTTGCCGCCGTCGACCTGGATCGCCGCGCCGTTGACGTAGCCGGCCGCCTCGGAGGCCAGGAACACCACCACGTTGGCCAGCTCCTCGGGCTCGCCGACCCGGCCAAGCGGGATCGACGAGATCGACTCGCTGCGCACGTCGTCCAGCGATCGCCCGCTGCGCTCGGCGTTGGCCCGGTCGAGCTCCTCGATTCGCTCGGTGGCGATGCGGCCCGGCGCCACGGTGTTGACCAGGATCTTTTGTGGACCAAGCTCTTTGGCCAGCGTGCGGATCGTGCCGAGCACGGCTGTACGCGTCGCATTGGAAAGTAAGAGTCCGGGGATCGGCTGCTTGATCGACGACGAGGTGATCGCGATCACACGGCCGTAGCCGGCTCTGGCCATCTCGGGCGCGGCGGCCTGTACCAACCAGACAAAGCTGAGCAAGTTCTGGTCGATCGCCTGACGCCATTGCTCGGTGGTGATCCTGGCGAATGGACCGGAGGGCGGGCCGCCGGCGTTGTGAACTACGATTTCCAGGCCTCCCAGCCGCTCAACCGCTGTCGTCACCAGGCGCTGCACCTCGTCTTCGTGGCTCACATCGGCGGCCACGGCGTAGACCTCGGCTCCGGTTTCGGCGCGGATCTGCTGTGCCGCTTGATCGGCCCGCTGCTGCTCGCGGCTGCACAGAACCACGCGGGCACCTTCGCGCGCCAGTCCGAGCGCGCAGGCATAACCCAGGCCGCGGCTGGCGGCCAGTACGAGTGCGCGTTTGCCCTTAAGTCCAAGCTCCATCGATAACCTCCATCTTCTCAAGTCGCGCCAGCAGATCGTCGAGATCGGAGCGCGTGCCGGGGTCCAGCGCCATCGCCGGCAAGCGCACGCGCGGCGAAGCGATCGCGCCGCGGCGGAAATAGATCTCTTTGCGCAGTGCCAGGTTGATCAGCGGCTGATTCTCGAAGCGGATCAGCGGGCAGGCGCGAAAAAACACGTCAGTCGCGCCGTCGTAGTCGCCGATATTCCAGCGGCGGTAGATGTCGACCAGAATCTCGGGAAAGCCGAAGCCGGTCATGGTGCCGGCCGCTCCACGGCGCAGCTCTTCCAGGAACATCATGCCGCCCAGGCCGCCGAACACCGCGATACGCTCGTCGGCGGCACGCACCGCCGCGACTTTGGGAGGCGACGGCTCGTCTTCCAGCTTCAAAAAGCGGCACGCCGGCGCCTCGGCGGCCAGCTGCGCCACGAGCTCGACGCTCATGTACACGCCGCTGCTGGCAGGATGATCTTGCACGACGATCGGTAGATCGACAGCCTCGGCGACGGACAGGTAATGGCGTCGCAGTGCCGCGTCGTTCGGCCGGGCCAGCCTGGGCGGTGCGACCATAATCGCCTGTGCCCCGAGCTCCTGCGCGCGCCGACTGAACGTTATGCATTGGTCGGTCGCGGCGTGCGACGTGCCCGCGCAGATCGGGATGCGACCGGCCGCCTGCTCGACTACCGTGGCGATGACGCGATCACGCTCCGCGTCGCCCAGCTTGCCGGCCTCACCCAGCACTCCCAGGATCGTCATGCCGTCCACGCCGCGCGCGACGGTGAAATCGGTCAGCGTGCGCAGGCTTGCCTCGTCCAGCGCGCCGTCGGCATCGAACGGCGTTGGTGTGATGTTCCAGATTCCGCGCAAAAAGCCCCACTCGCTCACTCGAAACTCCTTGAGCGGTGCACACTGTAGCATACAATGGTGACAGGGTGACAGGGTGACAGGGTGACAGGGGGACAAGGTGACGGGGTGAGATCCATTTCTGATGCGAGATGCGTTCCAAAATCGTACCTGATTCACCTGCGTGATTGAGAAGGTAGGTGGACAACGATCACCTTGTCACCCCGTCACCCGGTCATGCATACGAGAATGTGCAGAAAATATACGACTGACCTTGAAGGAGTAGCGATTGACTACACTCAAATGGTGGCAGCAGGTAGTATTTTATCAGGTGTATCCGCGCAGTTTCGCCGACGGTAACGGCGACGGCATTGGAGACTTTCGCGGCATCATCGGCAGGCTGGATTACCTGCGCGAGCTCGGCATCGGCGCGATCTGGCTCTCGCCGCACTTTCCTTCGCCGTTTCTCGACTGCGGCTACGATATATCAGACTACACCGGCGTCGGTGCCGAATACGGCTCGCTGGACGACTTTACCGCGTTTGTGAGCGCGGCACACGCGCGCGACCTTCGCGTGGTGCTCGACCTCGTGCTCAACCATACCTCGGACCAGCACCCCTGGTTTCAAGCATCGCGCTCGAGCCGCGACAATCCCCGGCGCGACTGGTACATCTGGCGCGACGGCCGGGACGGCGGCCCGCCCAACAACTGGGCCTCGATCTTCGGCGGCTCGGCCTGGGAGCTCGACGCGGCGACCGGCCAGTATTATTACCACGCCTTTCTACGGGAGCAGCCCGACCTCAACTGGCGCAACCCTGCCGTCAAGCAGGCAATGTGGGACGCGGTGCGCTTCTGGCTCGAGCGTGGAGTGGACGGGTTCCGCCTCGACGCGATCGGCACGATGTTCGAACACCCCGAGCTGCCCGACCACACGCTGCCCAGGACCGCGGCCGAGCTGGTCAATGTTAATGGGCTGCCGATGGCGGAGTATCAGCAGCTGATGCGCTTTCAGATACAGCAGCCCGGCCTGCACGAGCTGATGCAAGAATTGCGCGGGCTGATCGACCAGTACGACGGCGACCGTGTGCTGGTCGGCGAAGACGAGGACGTTGCCTTTCACGGCAGCGGCGACGACGAGCTGCACCTGGTATTCAATTTTCCGCTCATGCGCGTCGAGCGCCTGACGCCGGCGCACATTCGCGCCAATCAGGCCATACGGCTATCGGAGCTGCCGCCCGGCGCGTGGCCATGCAATACGCTGGGCAATCACGACACGCGGCGCGTGTGGAGCAGGTACGGCGATGGAGTTCATGACGCGGCGCTCGCGCGCCTGCATCTGGCGCTGATGTTGACGCTCAAAGGAACGCCGTTCTTGTACAACGGCGAAGAGATCGGCATGTCCGACCTGATACTGAGCGAGCTGAGCCAGCTGCGTGACACGGCTGCTCCGCGCCAGTACTCTATGTTGCTGGAGCAGGGCGCGACGCCGGAGCAGGCGCTGCAAACGGCGATCGAAACCACGCGCGACCGCTGTCGCGGCCCGATGCACTGGAGCGCCGGGCCGAACGCGGGGTTCAGCCCGTCCGGTGTGCAAACCTGGTTGCCGGTCGATCCCAACTATGCCGCGGGGGTCAATGTCGCGGCTCAGCAGGCAGATCCGGACTCGCTGCTGGCGTTCTACCGGCGTATGTTACGCTTGCGTCGCGCGACACCGGCGTTGATCGGCGGCGACTACCATGCGCTGCACCAGCACAGCGAGGAGTATCTCGCCTTCCTGCGCCACGAACGGAGTGCGGACCAAACCTGCCTGGTGGTGCTCAACTTCTCGAACCAGCAGCAGACCGTGGTGTTCGACCTTGACGCGACGCAGCCGCGCCTGCTCTTTTCAAGCCATCATCGTCATGCGCAGCCGCCGGAGCTGGACCGGCTCGAGCTGCAGCCATTTGAGATCTTGATTGTGGAGCTATAGAGCGGACGCCACGGCAGTCCTCAACGGGCGGCAAGACCGGGCTGTCGCCGCAGATTGTAGCCGGCGACAGCCAGTGCCAACGACGCCGCAGAGCAGCCCGAGACCGATCTCGACCATTATTGCCGCAAGTGATAGCGTGGATCGTGATCGCGCGGTTGGTTTGGTCATCGGCAGGTCCTGAAGCGGCAAGCTCCGCCACTACATCACTTCGCAGGTTTGGACGTAGTGGTAGGGCTTGCCCTTGCCGTTCTCGTGAGGAAGCGCAAGCTCTACGGCTTGACCGCCTCGGAGGTTGATTCGTTCGACGCCATCGCGGGACTCTCGGTGGCCGGATGGGTCGCGCGGAACACCAGCGCGGCCAGCGCGGCGCCGGCGAAATCCGCCAGCAAGTAGATCCAGATATTGGTCCAGTCGAGCAGGCCCATCAAGCTTGCGCCGATCGCCACTGCCGGGTTGAACGCGCCGCCCGACACGCTGCCCACGGCGTACGCGCCGACGAGCACAGTAAACCCGATCGCCAGGCCGAAGTACGAGTTGCCGGAGGTCTCATCGGCTGTTGCGACGTTCAGAATGACATAGCACAACGCGAAGGTGAACAATAGCTCGGCCAGCAGCGCCGGTACCACTGCAATCACCGCCGGCGCCGCGAAAGCCGCGTCGCCCTTCATCACGGTAACGGCCAGCCACGCCAGCACCGCTCCGACAACCTGAGAGGCCATGTACGGCGCGACGTCGCTGGTGGCGACTTTGCCGCGCATCCAGACGGCCAGCGTGACGGCCGGATTGTAGTGGGCGCCCGAGATATGCCCGCCGGCGTAGATCATCACCATCAGCGCCGAGCCGATGGCGAGCGGAATGGTGCCGTCGGGCCGCGAGACGATCACCACCATGCCGATCGTCAACATCAGAAAGAACGTGCCGATCCCCTCTACCAGATACTTGTGCATCCTTACCTCCTAAAACCGGATGTCGATAATCTAGGCGACCGATGCAACCGCCCGCTCGTTACCGCGAATCGATTGCACGCGGGTGGTTGTGTGCGGCGCGCAGTTACTAGCCGCACCGGCCGGCTATCTCGCCTTAGCATCGCGCCGCCCAGGGCTTTATATCCAGCAAACGACGCTGAAGCGGGTGACGTGCGTTGCCGGTAGGGGGCATCCGGCATTGGCTGTGAACGGTCGAACACACCTACTCCTCTTTTCCTGTATGGCAGCGCGGCATGCCACGCAATTCCAGGGCGCTCGAGGCGAAGGGCAACACGTCCTCCCCCTTATCGTACCTTATTTTCTGGGGAAGGATGGCAAGGAACGCTCGACGTTGCAGAAAGGACCTCACCGCCCGTCCCCGAACCCGGCGCTCAACCCGGCGCTGAAGCACCGGGCTGAAGAAACAAAGCCACCTGAAGGTGGCTGGGTTCGCACAGCCACCTTCAGGTGGCTTTGTTTCTTCGTTTCTTCAACCCCCGGCTTGAGCCGGGGGAGCCGTGCGATCCGGGGGTTCAACCCTGGTTTTAGGTGAGGGTGCCAAGCAACGATACCCAATCTACCCCCTGGCGAAGCTCGGCCGGCGAAGGAAGCCTGTCGAGGCGCATCAGTTCGCGGATCGCGCAGATGTCAGGGTCGCGGCCGACGCCCAGCGCCGCCTGTAGCTGCCCATCGCTCACGTAATACACCAGCGCCTTGAGCCCGTCGAGGTTGCCGTCTACGATTGTTTCGTCAGTCTGCTCGACGTGCCCGACATATCGAAAGCTCTTGCCGTACTGCTGGGTCCAGAAAAACGGCGCGTCGTCGAAGCGTTGATCCCGGCCGGCCATGTTAAGGGCGGCGACCCGGCCATGCTGCATCGCCACACGCCAGTGCTCGATGCGGATTTCGCCGTCATTGAACGCCGGAAAGCGCGCGATATCGCCGGCCGCATAGACCTGCCCCGGCGCGCCGCGCACGCGTAGTTGCTCGTCCACGCTCACGGAGCCGTCCTCGTTGGTGAGCGCGCCAAGAAATTCCGTCGCCGGCCGGACGCCCACGCCGGCGACAACAAAATCTGTGCCTAATGTGTCGCCGCTCTGGAGCACGACTCGCTCCACCGCGGCGGTGCCTTCAAGCCGCGCGACCTCCACTCCCAGCTGGAACGTGACACCGTTGTCCTCATGCAGCTTTTGCAGCGCCTGCCCGGCTTCGGTACCCAGAATCTTCTCGAACGGCACTTGCTCCGGCGCGACGACTGTGACCTCGACGTCGCGCGCGCGCAGGCCGGCAGCGCACTCCATACCGATCCAGCTTGCGCCGATCACCACCGCACGCCGGCCTGCCTCGGCGGCCGCCACGATGCGGTCGGAATCTTCAGGAGTTCGCAACAGCAATACCCGCTCCAGGTGCGCACCGGGAACATCCGGCCGGCGCACGATACTGCCCGGCGCGAGCAGCAGCGCGTCGTAGTGCAGCGTGGTGCCGTCGCTCAGCCGCAACGTCTGCGCCTCGGCGTTGAGCCGGCTTACGGTGCGCTCCATGATCTCGATATCGCGCTCGCGGTAAAAGGCTGCCGGGCGCATTGGGATCCAGCCCTGATCGTCGCCTTTGGCAAGATACGCCTTGCTCAGCAGCGTACGGTCGTAAGGCAGGCGCGACTCGGCCGTTAGCAGCACGATACGGCCACGAAATCCTGCCTCGCGCAGCGCTTCCACGGCGGCAGCACCGGCCGCGCCGCCGCCGACGATCACGAACTCACGGGCGTCCACCGACAAATCGGCTTTTACTGGTGGAAGCGTGCGCTGCTCCGGCGCGCCGTCGGGGACAGCAACCAGGATGTCCTTGCCGTCGAGCCGGACATCGTAGCGCGGCAGGCTATCCAGACCCGGCGGCTCTTCCAGGTCGCCGCTGACGACCGAGTAACAGCTGTGGTGCCACGGACAAACAACCCGCGAGCCTAGCAGCACGCCGTTGGACAGTGGTGCTCCATAGTGGGTGCATGCGTTGCCCACGGCGTGGTATCGTCCGTCGACGCGCGCCAGCAGAACGTCGGTCTCGCCCACCGCGACCTGCTTCATCTCTCCGTCTTGTAGCTCGCCTTCCCTGGCGACGACTGCTTCAGGCATCGCAATCTCACTTCCTTATGTTCGCTCCAAAAACCGGTCGGCGATGCGCAGCGCCAGCGCCATGATCGTCAGCGCCGGGTTGACGCTGAGCGCGCTTGGAAAAATGCTGTTGTCGGCGATGTACATATTCGGAACATCCCAAGCGCGACCGTCGGCGTTGACCACCGAATTTCGCGCGTCGCTCCCCATGCGGCAGGTTCCGATCGTGTGCGCGTTGCGCTTATAGGTCCACAGCTCGCCGGCGCCCGCGGCGCTCCAGATCTCGCGCATAATCCGCTCGGCGTGTGCCGCCATACGGCGTTCGTTTTCGCCGAACGCGAAGTGGACCCGCGGTTTCTGCATACCACGGGCGTCGCGCTCCTCCGACAGCTCGACCCGATTGCCCTGGTACGGCAAGCATTCGCCAAGCAAATTGATGCCGGCGACGTGGTTGTACCCTTGCATGTGCTCACGCAATTGCATGCCCCAGGTGCCCGCGCCACGCGCGCGCTGGCCGGCATAGGTGACCGGCATAATACCGATGCTCTGTAGCAAGTACCCGCCCACGAAGTCGGCATCCGCCGGGCGATGCATATCTTCGGAGATCAGCGCGCCGGGAATGCCTTTATATGGGCGCACCTCTTCCGCGAAGCGCCCCCAGACCTGCCAGCCCACGTGCGCCATGAAGTGTCGTCCCAGCTCCCCACTGCTGTTGGCCAGGCCGTTAAGCAGCAGCAGGCGCGGTGTCTCGATCGCCCCGGCGCACACAAACACGTTGCGGCTGCGCTGCCGGTAGGTTGTGCCGCCATGCGTGTACACTACGCCGCTGATCGCGCCGGTCCGGTCGGTTTCAAGCTGGCTGACGAAGCACTCCGTGCGCAGCTCGGCTCCGGCCTGTAGCGCCAGCGGTATGAACGTCACATCCATGCTGCCTTTGGCTCCGACGGTGCAGCCGGCCTGGCAGAAGCCACGATTGGTGCACGCGGCACGCCATCCGATGCCGGGGTAATAGTATGGCTTGGATAGCGCCGCGTTCGGCGCGGGCGAGCTACGCAGCCCCAGCGCCGCGCACCCGCGCAGCATCAGCTCAGCCGCGCCGTTTAGCGGTAGTGGCGGCAGCGGATACGCCGGTCGCGGTGGGCCCCATGGGTACGGTGATGGTCCCGACACTCCGAGCACGCGCTCCACTTCGGTCCAATACGGCTCGAGATCGCCGTACGCGAGCGGCCAATCGGCGCCGGCGCCCCAGTCGCTGCGCAGCCGGAAATCGTCGGGCTGCGGCCGCGGCACGAAGCCGGTAAAGTGCAAGGTCGTGCCGCCTACGCCGATGCCCGAGTTGTTGCGGCCGAAGGCGAGTGGATCATCGCCGGCGCTCAGGCGCTCGTCGTTCCAGAACAGTGGGCTCTGGGCGCGCTCGTCGGTAGCCCATTCGCGTGACGGCGCCCATTGCTTGCCGGCCTCCAGCGCAACCACGCTGAGCCCCGCCCGGGCCAGACGCGCCATGAGTGGCGCGCCGCCCGCGCCCGTGCCGATCACCACCGCGTCTACCGCCTCGTCAAGCGCAAAACGAGTGGTTGATAACGGCGGGTATTCGGCGTAGCGCGAGACGGCCGGCATCGATACGTCAACTGCCGGCACGGCATAGCGCTCGGCGCCGGCAACCGGCTCCAGTGGCTCGCGCTGATCGAGCCCGATCGCTCGCCAGCCGTAGCTGTCGGCCATCCCCGCATAGCCGAGCTCTTCCTGCGCCAGCGGATGGCTGAAGTAGATTTCGGCCGCCTCGGCCAGCAGATCCTCGAAAAACCGCTGCGCCGGCAACGTTCGCCAGGCATCGCCGCTCGCCTCGCCGCGTTGAACCGCCTGTAGCACGTGGTCCTGCTGTGCCGCCGCCAACGAGATAAACTGCGCGCCAAACAGCAACTCGGCGCTCTGGTCGATGCCCCGCAGTCCCTGTTCCAGCGCGTTGGCGTCGGGCGGCAGCGTATCGTAGCGCCAGCCGTCGCTCAGCCCTTGCGCCAGCCGGCGATCGATCTCGATCGCCACGGGAACCGGCGCTTCACGGTCGGTTTGTGGAATGAGCCGATCGCACACACTCGACAGGGTCGCGTAGGCGGCCGGATCGAAGAACCGCGGCTCGCCGTCCCTGGCGTCGAGCCTGGCCTGCAAGGCGCCACGCGTGGGTTCGGTAACGTATCGGCTGTCGAGCAGCGCCCGCACCGAGCCGGATGGATAGCTTGGCATCGTCGCTCGGTTGCCGGCGCCGCGTACGGGAACCGCGCCGGCGATTGTGTGCGGGAGACTGCTACCAGGATTCTACCCAGACACAGCGCCAAGCAAGTTCGGTACCTCGCAGGTCTTGCTTGCCGGAAGTACTCGAGCAAAGCGCCGAGCTATAGCCTGGCAAGCGCAGCCTCAGCCAGCCGGCGGGCAGCCGCGAGCGCACCGGCGTCGTCGGCTGCGCCATTAACACTGACGATCAGATAGTAACGGCTGCCTGAAAAAACGTTGAGCTGGCCGGCGCCCCAAAAAGCCGTATCGCCGAGGTCGTTGACGTCTGTCAGCTCGGATTGGGCCAGCTCCTCGACGCTGGAACGGGTTGCCGCGATCGCGGCCGGCGTATTCTCGTCGCCGGCCGCGCGACGGATGAACACACTGGCCGAGGGCGACGTGGGGTCGCTCGCGTCGTAGCGGCAGGTCGAAGCGGCGGCGGTTTCGGCGTCACCTTCGCTTGAGAGGCCGTCGTGGCGCGGGGCAGCCAGCGTGACGCCCAGGGCTGCTTCGGCTTCTGCCTGCGAAACGAGTGCACAGGCGTCGAGCGGCCCGGCGGCAAACGAGCCTGCCGCCTGTGCGGGCGCCGCCGTGGCTGCCTGCTGCGGCGAGCCGGCGCTACACGCCGCGAGCGCGAACGGCAGCAGCATGGCGAAGAGAATACGACGCATTCGAACGATGGCTATGAGATTACGAGACATATATGTTCCCTGTTATTCGCTGCCCCGGCGCCGCTGATCGGTGCAGTCGTGCCCCGCCGTTTCGGCGTTCAACTGCCCCGAGCAAGCGTGATTCATTGTTCCGTGGCGCCTGGTCGAAATCGGCGCTGCAACAACCTCGATCTGCTGCCGAGTATAGGCGAGCGTAGCGCAGCCCGGAAGCGACTTGCTGAGCACGCTGGTGTACGACATCTCTCGGGGGGCGGGACGCGACTTTATGCTGTGTGCGGCTAAGGCATGGATAGCGCGCGAGCTAACTCTCGCCCGGCGGCGCACGGGCAACGCCGCCCCCGCGGTCTTGACAGTGCTGGCAGAGCACAGCCTGGGATAACAACATTGCAGCTGTCTGAAGCCTTGCGACATTTGTTCTAGGTCGCACCCGCTGCACACGGGATATCGAACCCAAAGGCGCCCGCATCGTGAGGTGGCGGGCGCCTTTGGGTTCGACTTCGTGTCCGGTTATTTAGATTATGTCGACTTGTGCCACAGCGATAGGCCGAGCCAGATATTCCACAGTGGGTTGACAACAAAGCCGCAGACCAGCGCCGGCACGACGATCAACGGGCTGGCGGCGTCCAGAACGGTCAGCCGTCCGAGATATAGCGCGAGCAGCAGCGCGCCGAGCAGGTAGCCGACCATGGCGAGCGCTACGGGGAACTGTCGACCGCGCTGCATCAGCCATGCGATCGCCAGAATGCCGATACCGGCTACCCCGAACGTCAGCAGGCCGCGTGGATCGACAGCGCTGGGCAGGTTGGCCAGATTGCCCGGAATCGACGACGGCGGATTGACGGTATTGGCGAGGTCGTAGCCGCCGTGGATCAGCGAGCCGAGCGCCCCAAGGCCGGCCAGCACAAACGCCCAGCGTGCCAGGTCGACGTCCACCGCTCGGAGGCGCTCGTACAGCGCTACCAGCACGGCACTGGAGAATAACCCGCTCAGCAGGAGGCAGAGCGCGCTCAATAGCGGATCGCGCAGCACCAGAAACGCTACCGCGTATCCAACGCCTACCAGGCCCGCCAGTACGCCGCACGCGCCGGCGAAGCGGCCGAAGGCAAGTGAGCGAGCAGCGCCCGTCACGCCGGGCACTATCGTGTGTGTCGCCATTCTTTGAGCTCCTATGTTGAAATAGAACCGCAGCTCCCGCTTATAGCTCGGGGAGTAATCCCAGCCCGCGCAGCAGACCCGCGGTGTCCCAGATCGTCAAGCCGTGTTGGACTTTATCGTCCCGGATCGTCAGCACCGATACGCCGCGTACTTCCACGCGCCTGCCGGTCGGTGGGATGCGCATGAACGTTCCATGGTGTGTTCCGCACATGATCCAGACCAGCACCGCGCGGTTGTCCTGAACCAGAATGTCGCCGCTGAATTGCACATCCGGAAAGGCACGGATATAGGCAGCCAGCACCGCGCGCCGCTGGCGCGGGCCATGTTGCGCCTCGGCTTGCCCGACGTCGATGCCGACATAGTCGGGCGCGTAAAACGCTTCAACGCGCGCCAGATCGTGTGCATTCCATGCGTCAAGCAGGTCGCTGACCAGCTGCGCGATCGATTGTGACATGCTGCTTCTCCACTCGCCCATTCCTTGTTCCGGTAGGCGTAGTATGAGCGATTCCGCTGCTCAATTTCGAGCCCAAAGCCTGTTCATTCGTGGTCCGAAGCGTCCGGATCGCTGTCCAATCCGCTCAGTTCCCATTGCCATACGATGTCGGCAATCTTGGTAACACCTGCTCGCAGATGGCGACGATAGCTGCTGAACGGCACATCAAGCAGCTCGGCGGCGCGCTCCTGGGTTGCCGCGGGTTGCAGGTAGGTGTGGTACACCGCGCGGTAGAACTTGATCTCGCGTGGCGCGGCCTTGAGCTGCTCGGCGGCGCGCCGCAGCAGACGCTGCAGCTCGGCGGCGCGCTCCGCTTCGCCGGCCTGGGCGCCGGCGTGCTCGAGCACCAGGCGCGAGCGAATGAGCGGATTGCCGCGTAGCGCGGTGGGACTGACAAGCTGCTGCAGTGCGCTGCGAATGGAAGTATCGAACTCTTCGCGGCTCTGGACCAGCGTGGATAACGCGTGCTCCGGCTGATGCTCGAGCGGCTCGGCGGCGATCTCACGCTCGGCCAGCAAGTCGAGCCAGGCCAGCGGCGGCGTTACGCGCCAGTCGTGGCCGAAAACGCCGTAGCGATGCCCACCGATCGTCAGATCGAGCCCTTCGACGCGATTGATGTCCATATAGTGCAGCGCCGGTGTCCAGAAGTCGGGCGCGGCACACATGAAAAAGGTGTAGGCCAGCGCTGATGTATTCAAATAGTACAGGCCGATATTGACCCAGATCAGGCTCTGGATCGCCGATACGGCCTGATAGCTGTCGCGGGCCATCCAGAATCGAAACATGGTCGCCCGTTCGGCTGCACGCAGCGGAGCGTGGTGCTCGAGAAATCGCCATGCCGCGGCGGTAGCCGGATCGACACTGCGCTCGTCCGCACTGCAAGCCTGCAGCTCAACCGCGACCAGCATGCCGCCGGACCGCTCTTGCGCGTCACGATACACGGTTACATTGTGTGGCTGCAGCGCCAGCCAGTGCGCGGCGAGCTGCGCCGACTCGTGCCCCTCGTGCTGAGCGATCATGTCAAGCAGCGGCTGCCGATCGTGGTCGAGCATGCGGGTTGGACCGCCGGTGCCGCTCTCCTGCCATTCCAGGAACGGTCGCACCGTCGGGTTTTCGCGATGTAGAAACACATAATCGAACATCGTCTGCTGCTGCTCCGGCCCCTGGCGCTGCCGCAGGCTGCGCGCATAATATCCGCGCGCGCGCCGGTGCAGCTCGGCGTACCAGTCGCGATTGCGCCAGCGCAGGTCGGCGCCGAGTGCTTCGCGCGCCAGGTCGTGCGGAAACAGTCCTGCCCGGCCGGACTCGATAAACGAAAGCCCGCGTAGCCATTCAAACAAACCATGCACGTCCTGCATGCCGAGCATTTCGCTCAGCAGCGCCTCAGTTGTGACACGCACCAGCGCGCAGGCTTCCAACGCGGCACGATGGGCGGGGCCTGGAACTTTCTGCACGAACTCTTCGAGCAGGATCTTGATGATATCCGGCGCCACCTGTACGTCGAACGTCAATTCGCCGCGCTGCGCGAACATATCGGCCACCAGCGACAGGGCGAGCGGATGACCGTGCGTGAAGTCGAGAATCGTTTGATGCTGATCGACCGGCAGCATGCGCCGCGTAAGGTAGGTCCGGCTTTCGTCCGGCTGCAGGTTGCGCAGTGGTGTTGTACGGATCACGGTCTGCCAGCCGGGATCGGCGCGCCAATCCACCGCCGGCGCCAGCCTGCCGCTCAGAACGATCAGCAGGTTGTCCGACAGCTGTGGCAAAAACGAGTTGCGCATCCAGCCGTCGAGCGGCGCAAGGTACTCGAAGGCGTCGATCAAAAGCACCTGACGCTCGGGTCTGGCTGCCAGCGCTTCGACCGGCGAATCGGAAGCTGAAAGCTGCAATGCCTGTTGCAGCGCCTGGAGAAACGAATCGGGCGACGGGTGAATGTCACGGGCATCCATATACGTCGCGGCGATGTGCAGCTGCCGGCTGATCTGCGCGAACTGTTGCAGCAGCGTGGTTTTACCCACACCACCGGGACCATACAGGTACAGGACACAAAACGGAAGCTCAGCCGCCGCGAGCGCTGAACGAAATATGGTTTGTTCGGCTTCCCGCCCGACGAACTGCCGCTGCCGGGCGGCGCCTAGGCGATCCGCAAGCCGAGTTCGGCATTTCGTACGCTCCTGTGCTGAATTGCGTAGCAGCATCATGCGTGGTTCGTCATGAAATGGATGGCAGCTGATGCCCGCAACGATTTGCTCGCAGGTAGAAAGAACGAGCTGCCAGGCTGAAGGGCGGGAGCGCATCATGCAGCGCGATACTCTGAACCGGGGATAGCCTGCGCGGCCTGGATGCCCCTTCCCTGCCAGTCTACAACTCACGTCAAGCTGTCGCCACAGCGCGGGTGCGGTCAAAGTTTTGTAGGATTGCCGCCACACGCGAAATCCCGTGCCTGGATGGTCACGCTCGCTCACAAAACTTTGACCGCACCCCCACAGCGCTCTACCGGCGCCGCTTGATATGGCGTCTGTGCTGCGCGTCAACCATCGCCGCGCCTCCGGCGTCGGGATCAGGGCTTGCTGGACCGTGTTTGCGCCGGCTCTGTCGACATTTTGTAGACCAACGCGCGCTACCCTTGGCCCGAACAAGGAATCACGAAGTATGAGCCCTACGCTGCCTTAATCGGCTAGCACACGAAAGCAGTGAACCTATGACGATATTGGCCGAAACACTCGACACGAAAGCAATCGAGGCGCTGCGCGCGCGCCTGCAAGGTGCGCTGCTGCAACCAGGCGAGGAGGGCTACGACGAGGCGTCCCGGGCGTGGAACCTGAATGCCCGGCAACGTCCCGCGCTCGTGGTCATGGCGGAAGGCGCGGCCGACGTGCTGGCCGCCGTGCGCTTCGCCCGCGACGCCGGGATGGGCGTCGGAGTCATGGCCACCGGCCACGGCGTCGGCGCGCCGTGTGACGAGGGCCTGCTGGTGAATACATCGCGGATGCGGGGCGTGCGCGTGGATCCAGTCTCGCGGACGGCACGCGTCGAGGCCGGCGCCCTGTGGAAGGACGTGATCCCGGCTGCCGATGCCCACGGCCTCGCGGGCCTGACCGGCTCGGCGCCCCACGTCGGCGTTGTCGGCTACACAATGGGTGGCGGGTTCGGCTATCTCGGGCGCAAGTACGGCCTCAATTCGGCAAGTGTGACGGGGGCCGACATCGTCACCGCCGGCGGAGCGCTCGTGCGCCTGAGCGCGGACGAGAATACCGACCTGTTCTGGGGACTGAAAGGTGGCGCAGGCAACTTCGGGATCGTCACCGCGCTCGAGTTCCGGCTCTACCCGCTGACGACCGTCTATGGCGGCGCCGTTTTCTATGCGGTGGAGAGCGCTCGCGAAGTGCTCGACCGCTACGCACGCTGGAGCGCTGAGCTGCCGGACGAGCTGACCTCGGCCTTCGCGTTCATGAACATTCCGCCGCTGCCGTTCCTGCCCGCGCCGTTGCGCGGCCGCTCCGTTGTCGTGGTGCGCGGCTGCTACTGCGGCGAGCAGCCGGAAGACGGGGAGCACATGTTCAGGCCCGTCCGCGAAGGGCTCGGCCGGCCGATCATCGACACGTTCGGGGTCATGCCCGTGACGGCGATGGACGCGATCAGCAAGGATCCGGTGGACCCGATGGGTATCATCCAGTACGCCGGGATGCTCTCCGACCTCGCTCCGGAGGCGATCGACGCGCTGGTCGAGGTCGCGGGTGCCGGATCGGGGTCGCCCTTGCTGACGGTCGAGCTGCGCCGGCTCGGCGGCGCCCTCGCGCGTAACCCGGACCACCTACATCCCATGGGCAGCGGCGACGCCCGGATCTCGATGAATGTCCTCGGAGCGACCTTTACTCCGGCGATGGCCGAGGGCGTCACGTCCCACATAGCCCGCCTGGCCGAGGCCACTCGCCCGTACCAGACCGGCGAGACCTTTGTCAACTTCATGGAAGTGGACCCCACCGAGGACCGGGTCCGCTCCGCCTATCGGCCCGAGGATTGGGAGCGGCTGGTCGCGCTCAAAACCAGGCACGACCCGCAGAACCTGTTCCGCTTCAACCGCAACATACCGCCACGACCCGCCGAGCACGATCAGACTGAACGCAAACACACCCCAGGGACCGGGAATTCCGGCAGGGAGAAAGGAATGATTGAAGATGAATAAGGTGTTAGTGACCGGAGCGACGGGGAGCGTCGGCTCCCACGTGGTCCGCGAGCTGCAGGAGCGAGGTGTGTCCGTTCGCGCCTTCGTGCGGGATACGGGCAAGGCCATCAAGATGCTCGGCGATGGCGTCGAGCTCGCGTACGGCGACTTCGGGGATGTGGCGTCCGTGCGCCGCGCCGTGGCGGGGGTGGAAGGCGTCTATCTGGCATGCGCCAACGACCCGCGCCAGATTGAGTACGAGACCGGCGTGATCGACGCAGCTGCCGCGGCGGGCGTGCGGCGGATCGTAAAGCTCTCCGCGCATGGGGCGGAGATCGGGTCGCCCGTAGCGTTCTGGGACTGGCACGGCCGCATCGAGGCGAACTTGCGGGCGTCGGGTGTCCCGGCCGTCGTGCTGCGGCCCACCTTCAACATGACGAACCTGTTCGGGTCGGCGGAGCAAGTCAGGCAGGTAGCGAGCCTGTTCGCGCCCGCCGAGGGAGCGAGGGTCGTTATGATCGATCCCAGGGACGTCGCGGAGTCCGCCGCCGTGGCCCTCACCAGCGACGGGCACGATGGGCAGACCTTTATGCTCACCGGTCCGCAGGCGATCACCTTCGAGCAGGTGGCTGAGGAGCTGTCCGCCGTGACGGGCCGGCGCATCCGGTTCGTCGCAGTGCCCGATCAGGCGGCGCAGCAAGCCCTCGTCGATAGCGGAATGCCGAAGTTTGTCGCGGGCCAGATCGTCGCGGTGTTTGGGCTCCTCAGGCGCGGCGTTCAAGACCGGACCAGCGATGCTGTGCGCGTATTAACCGGGCGCCGGCCGCAGACCTTCGCCAGCTTCGCCCGCGACCACGCGGCGATGTTCAGATCCGGTGACGAGGACTCGGCCCTCGCTGCTGCTTAGCGCACGCGCCGGAAGCACCACACAGAACACAAAGGACACAAAGACATAATAGATGTCTTTGTGTCCTTTGTGTTCTGTGTGGTGCTTCCGGTCGACTCGACCCGTGCGAGAGACGCCCTACTCGCGTCGGCGACGCAACGTATCGCGCACGCGAGTCCAGCTATCGACAAGCTCGTGTTCTTCGCCCTCATCCAGCGGCCGCGAGCGATACCCACGCGCCGTCAACAGGCGCGCAACCTGCTCCAGCTGCTGCCCGATCGCCGGGATCCGCCGTGCCAGGCGCCTGGCATACCCCTCGATCGAATCGCCCACGCCGGGTTGCACACCGGCGCGGCTGCCCCAGCGGTACAGATCGGCATGCACGCCGGCGGGCGTGAGTGGCACGAGCACTCGGCGCAGGTTGCCGGCGGCGATGAGCAGCCCGAGCACGATCACCAATAGGATCACGCCCCACCACCCGCTGACGCCTTCGGAAGGCTGCAGCGCCGGCTGCGACGACGCGATCGATTGTCGTGGCTGTTCGGCTGTGCTGCGTGCCGGTATCGGGCGCACGGGCGTCGGTTCCCAGCGCGTCCAGCCCTGGCCGTCGATGTACAGCTCGGGCCAGGCGTGGGCTTCGGCTTCGCGCACCACGAAGCGCTGGCTGCGGGCATCGTACGTGCCGCTGGCATAGCCGAGCGCCACCCAACTCGGGATGCCGGCCACGCGGGCCATGATCGCCATCGCGGATGCATAATAGGTGCAGTAACCCGAGCGCATTTCGAACAAGAATTGGTCGACCGCGTCGACCCTCGCCGGCAGCGGTGCAACTTCGTAGCTGTACGGCAGCGTGCGTAGATAGCGCTCGATCGCCTCGGCGCGGGCGGTTGGCGTGGCAGCGTCAGACGTAACCTGCAGCGCCAGATCGGAAACCCGTTGTGGCAGCTCGTCCGGCAATATCAGGAAATTGTCAAGCGCCCGTTGGGACTCCAATGCCTCGGGCCCGACGAAGTTCAGCGCCTGGGGCGGGCTTGAATATACCGTGTAGCTCTGCTCGGCGCCGATCCAGCCGACGGAGGTGCCGGCGCTATCCTGCTCGTACATGGCGGCGGTGTCGAGCGCGATGATGTCCGGAAGCCCGTAGCGTAGCCGCAGGCCGGCGCGCTGCTCGCCGACATGCTGCACCACCACAGTTGGGTCTTCGACTGCCTGGGTCACCGGTGCTGCGACGACGTTGCGGATCGGTCCTGTCGTCCAGCCCTGTCCGGTATACTCGTCCAGAATACGTCCGCGCCAGTACGGCAAGCTGCTCGGGTCCAGGCCGGGCGAGCGCATCGTGAAGGCGATGTCTGCTGCATTGCCCTGCTGCAGCGATCGTCCGAGCTCAAGTGTTTGTCCCGGCAAAAAACCGCCGAGACCGAGCCGGCCACCGGCCCCGTTGCCCAGGTAGTCCTGTGGGTTATCCAGGCGCGCCAGACCGGCGGGTAACTGTAGATCTCGCCAGATCCAGCGCGTCAACGGGTTCACCGAGGCCGTGGGAGTAAGCAGGCCGCACACGATCGACACTGCGATCAGTATGCCACCCGTGGCAGTCACATCCGAGCGCAGCAGGCGCGAGTAATCGACCCCCATACGCTCCCAGCTGCGCTCGCGCTGCAAAAAACCGCCGGCCACGCAGACCAGCAGGGCCGGAAACACAGCCGCAAGCATGTAATAGCTGCTTGTGCGGGCCATGATGCCGGCAAAGATGGTCGCCATAAGCAGCGGCAGCGCATACTCGATCAACCGCACGCCGCTGCGCAAGCCGCGACCCAGCAGCAACGCGGCGATAAAGCCGAGCATCGCGCACAGCCGCTCGATTGTCCAGTTCAGGGCCAGGCCATCACCCTGCCACGCCGCTTGCAGCGTACCGAGGAAGTAGCTGACGTTTCGCCCGACGGCAAGCGGCAGAACGAACGGCGGGCGCGGTCCGCGAAAGGTCAGCAGCGCGCCGAGATCGTTCAAGACGGCGCTCGGCGGCGGCACAAGGCCGAGGATCAGCAGGGGAACCAGCAAGCCTGCGATCAGCACGAGCATACGTAGCCGGCGGTTGTCCGACAGGCCGAGCACCAGCCCGGCCATAGCAGCGAGAAAGATCGGGCCGGCGCTGATGCCCTGTTGGCTATTCCATATCAGCGACGCCGGCATCAACACGGCGGCCAGCGCCAGCCCGAACAGCCACCAGCCGGTGCGTGGAGGCCGCTCGACCAGATACCGCAGTGCTGCATTCATCGGGGTCTAGCCTTCCACCTTTACCAGCTTGCCGAGTGGAGTGACGCGATATACCGGTCCGCGGGAGCGCCACGGAGACAGCAGCGGCAACTTCTGGCCTGCGCGGAATGTTGCGTGCGCGATGCCCCATTGATCCAGCCGGCTCGCAATAGCCTTTGTGTGACGCGCCTCGGTTTCGATCAGCAAGGCCTGCGCGGCGCGGCCACCACCGGTGAAGCCAGTCAACGCTGCCAGCCACTCGCCGCCCGTATCGGGCGTGATAACAACCGCGGCGTGGCGTCCCGGCGTGGCCACGTGCAGATCGCGGATCACGCCGGAAAGCGGTCGCTCGCCGCTTGCATGCGCGTCGACCAGCACACGCATACATTGGAGTTGTTGCTGCCGTCCACGGCCGGGTCGTACCATGGATTGGGCAGCACCGTGCGCATACAGCCCGACCGTCCGTCCTTCGGCCAGCAAATTATGCGCAAGTGAGCAGGCAAGCACAACGGCGAGCTCCTCGGTCGAATCGTCGCCACTGCCCGAATGGGCCGCAGCGGCGAGGTCGAGAATGATCCAGACGGCGCCGGCCACCTCCTGGTCGAACTCCTTGACCATCAGTTTGCCCATATGCGCCGAGGTCCGCCAATGCACAAACCCGAGCGGGTCGCCGGGACGATATTCGCGCACGCTGGCAGCATTCGGCGTCGGCAGCACGTTAAATTGCTCGGCTCTGGCCCACCCGCCGCGCTGGCCACGTGGACGATCCAGCGCGGGAAGGCGCACCAGTGGCGGATAGATCACCATTTCACGAGTTTCGGCGTCGACGCGTTGATAGCGGAACAATCCGAGCGGATCGCCAAGCTCGATCGTCAGTGGACCAAGCAGATAGCGTCCGCGACGCGCACAGATTGCAGCGGTCGTCCAGCGCTCGGATCTGCGGCTGCCCGCGGAGGCAACCCGGCGCGCATTATAGCCCGGCACGTTGGATGCGTCGTTCACCTCGAGCCAAAGGACCGGAAGAACGCTGTGATTGTCGATACGCCAGCCCTCTTCGAGCTCGTCGCCGACCTGCGCCCAATCCGCGCGCAGCTCGCGCCGCAGCTCGACCCTCGGCCCCTGATAGCGTACCCACAGCCAGCAGACAAACAGCAGCCAGCCCCATAGATACGCCATGTGAAAGATCACATCGTACGGAGCCACGATCCCAAGCGCCGGCAGCGCAACGAGCAGCAGTACCGTCCAGCGGTGGACGATACTGATCCGGCCGCGCTCGACGAACAGCAGGCGGCGTAGTGGTGCGAGGACGTTTGTTATTCGTGCGCAACTCATGGCTCACCAGGATTCGATGCATGTCTCCGCCAAAGATAGCATACCGGTGCAGGCTACCGCGTAATGTCTGATTCGAGTGCTCTTTCGCCGCTTGCTCGGTTGGGCGACCGCCTGGAGCTTCGACCGGCTGCGATTGTGGGTCGAGCAGGGGATTGGGCCGAGGCAAGTTTACATCCACCTGCTGGCCGAGCCCGACAACGACTATTATCGCTTCTACACCGGCAACGGACTGCAGTATGCACTGGTGTGTCCGGAAGGCCAGAGGCTTGTTGAAATAGTATCGGCTGGGTCGATCCTTGCAGCAACCGATACTATTTCTGCGATCACCTTTATGTCAAATTCGGCACAGGGGCCCGGTCAACGAGGCACATCAGCCAATCCAGTGCCTTGCATGCAATCCCGGCGCACGAACGCTCGGATATTTCACGCAGGTTCCGGTATGCTACGTCACCGGCAGCGAGTATTCGTGGCTTGTGTACGGCTCGACGATCGCGCGCAGCATGGCGAGACCTTGCCACGGATCGCCCGGACGGTCATAAACCAGCGTGTAGGGGCCATCGAAGGCAACCGCGCTCGTCGCGTCAAGACACTGACGCAGCTCATCAGTATCGGGTGTTCCCGCGGCGTCGTAGGTTGCTTTGACATGTACCGATTCGGCGCGCGCCGCCAGGGCTGAAAATTCGTCGACACGGTACTCGGCCGGGCAGTTTCCGATATCCGCACACAGGCCGACCGACCCGTCGAGCGCGTCGAGAATACGCAAGCAGTTGCGTGCCGACCAGGCAAGTGATCTGAAATTTTCGGTCAGCACACGCACGTTGCGCTCGCGGCCGTAGGCCGACAGCTCGCGCAGCGCGCCGATCGATCGTTCGATCGCGAGCTCGTCGTCGGGCGCTCCTTCACCGGCGACGACGCGTACAGCTTTCGCTCCGAGCGTCGCGGCGACGTCGATCCAGGTGCTGATCGCCTGTACATCCTGTTGTCGAACCCTTTGGTCGGCATTACTGATATCACCCATGTCGATCAGAATACTGAAGAGCTCGACACCGGCGACGTCCAATGCTGCGCGAAGCTCACGCAGCGTGGTTGCATCGGTATCGGGAAAATGAAAGTGACAGATCTCGAGCGTGCCGATACCGGCGTCGCGCATCCGTGCCGGAACGTCGACAAGCCGGAGCGGATCGGCCGGAGCGGTCAGGAGCCGGTTGAGACTCCAGCTGGTCAAAGCGAGTTGAACTCACAGTGGCCTCCAAACGGCAGTGTCGCTGCCGCGATGATATTCACGTTTGATGTTATTGCCCGTGTCACGCAGCTGCGCGCTACAAACCGATACTGCCTGGCTCCACCATTATTTGCGCGCTGTTCCTCACCCGGCTATCCGGGAAGCTGCCTTTAGAGGGCCTCACCACCGGTCGTCCGATCGGGGCCGGTCGAGTCGACTGGTGCGCCTGCAGCATTGACCTGTGCAGCCGCGTCGTTCTGACGTGCCCTGCGTTCTTCGACCTGACGCAGCTCGCGCTCAAGAAAGTAATTAAGAAACGTTCGTAACGCGGCGATCGCCGCCAGCAGCAAGATATCCTCAATCGTCGGCGCCACGGCAGTTTTGAGGATATCGGCGCCCAACGCAAACTCGAGCCCCAGGGCGAGCGACTTGCCGAGCTGCAGGCGAATCTCTTCAGAATATGTCTCATCCGCGGGCTGACGACGAAATATGTGTGGCACAAACTGCAACAGGGCGCGAACCACCGCGACGCCGATCACCAACGCACCGGCCAGCTCGGCAAAGAGCGTGAGGTAGGTGACCAGCACCGCCAGTAATTCCTCGACGGCAACTGTGCCAGGGACCTCCGACTCCACGGCCGGCTCGGCGTTTGCTTGAATCGATGCTTCAGGAGCGCTCGGTGCAGACTGCACTCGCACGTCGAGAGCCGGAGCACAGCTACACAAAAGGAGTAGCACCAACAAGCTCGTCGCGGCAAGCCGAATCCGCATTGCGTTGTTACAACCCATCAATCGCTATCCATCACGATTGCTTGCCGCTTCGCTCAGGCGTTTGTGTAGCCGTACTGGCTGCACACCGGCAGGTATGGGCGAATTATATGCAACTCGAGCAAAGGGGGCGTAACGGTTACGCCCCTGCCCGATATGTGCCCGCCTGGCCCGTTCCGTTCGCGATCAATTACAGCGCACCACACCATACGCTACTCCGCCAATCCTGCGCAACGTGGCGGTACGTCCCACCACCATGCTCGCGGCCGGCTCAGCATGTTACGATCCGCCACCAACCGCGCGCAAGGCGTCGTCAACAATACGCTGCAATTGTTCGAGGTCGCGTCGCAGCGCGGCCCGTCCCTCAGGCGAAAGTTGCGACAAATCGCGGCGCAGCAACAAGGAGCCCTGTGTCGTCATTCGCTGCACGCGCGACCGCTCCTCGTCCAGCCAGGCTTCGCCTTGATATTGTTCGCGCTGCATTTCTACCAGCAGCTTACCGACCAGCGTCGCAGACACGTCATCGCCGCGCTGGGTACGAACGCGTAGGTCGTCGAGCAACCTGAGCGCCTGTTCAGGCGGCAACTGCTTGGCGAACAAGGCGCTGTGCAGGGGCCTCAGCGTCCGCTCAGGCCAACGAAAACGGCGCACCAGCGGCCGCGCCTCGGGCGGCAGGCGCTCGTATAGACGCTGCAGCTGCATGCGACGCGATTCGCCTAATCCCAGCCGCGCTTCGACCTCGGCCCAGGGAACATCGCTGCCCGCTTCGCAACTCAGCTCGCTT
The DNA here is from genome assembly GCA_963827625.1 of uncultured bacterium. GTDB lineage: Bacteria > Chloroflexota > Chloroflexia > Chloroflexales > Kallotenuaceae > CAWHBS01. The sequence continues at coordinate 259,821 of CAWHBS010000002.1, forward strand.
TTGAGGCGTAGCGCAGCTTCGGCACGATCGAGGTCGGAGAGCGCCGAGCGGGCCTCATTTTCGGCGTACTGCAACTCCAGCCGTTCGGCGGCGCTCGGCCGCCGCGGCAGCTGATAGGCGGCCAGTGCCGGCATTCCAGCCAACACCGCGGCTCTCCAGCGCCGCTCGCCGCTGAGCAAGCACCATTCAGCGGCGGGGTAGCTCGGGTCAACGTCGGGGAGGGCATACACGATCACCGGATGCAACTGCCGCTCGGCCAGCGATTGGCCCAGCGCACGCAGCTCGGCCAGGAGCGTTCGGGCATCCTCATCGCCGTCACCGGCCAACGCCAGCAGCTGCTCCGGCTGCGGCAGAAAGCGCACCTGCGCCGGATCAGGTGCGATCTGCTCGACGGGTAGCGAAACAATCTCGCGCCCGCGTGCTTCGTCCACCATCGTCGCCATACTACTCGGCCGGCCAGTTTCACCTAGTTTGCGCAGTCGTTCCTCGAAACGGGCGCTCATGCTGCCTCCTCGAGCTGCAGCAGCTCATCGGCCAACGCTTGAAATTGCTGTGCGGCCCGACTGGAAGGACGGTAGCTCAATACCGGTAACTGCGCGCCGGATGCTTCGGGCAGCGCAATATCGATATTGATCCGCGTGGTGAGGGTAGTGATCGGGAGCTGCAGCCGGCCCAAGCTGTCGCGGATCGAGCGAGCCAGCTTGGTTTGCTCGCGCCAGCGGTTGACCACCAAATACAGCCGTTCAGGACCCGCATCCAATGTGTCACGTACGTCCTGCACCGAGGCCATTATGTCGCCTAACCCTTCCAGTGCCAGCGGCTCAGGGATGATCGGGATGATCGCCCGGTCCGCTGCGATCAGGGCCGCCGTCAGCAGGTTGCCGGTGGGCGGCGTGTCGAGCAAAACCAGATCGTAGCGTCCGTGCGGCAGCAATTGCAGCGCGCGGCGCAGCCAATGCAGCCGCAAATTGCCGAGCTGCGGCTCGAGGTATACCATATCGGGGTGCATCGGGAGCAGGTCGAGTCCGCCGATAGCCGTTTCCGCGATCGCATCGGCCACCGGCAGCTTTTCAACGATCGCTGCAAGGCTGTGCTGGCGATCAACCTGCTCGCGTGCGCGTCCCAGATGCAATCCGCTATGCCCCTGTTTATCCAGATCCACCAGCAGCACATGCCAGCCCCGCTGGGCAAGCGCAGCGCCGAGGTTGACTGTCAGGGTTGTCTTGCCGATGCCCCCTTTGTTGGTAGCCACGGCCCAAATCGATGGCGTAGCGGGCCGCTGCTGCGGCTGCCCGACACCGGATACGCCGGGTTGCTCTGCCAAAAGGTTTGTTGCTGCCCGACCGGCCATCTCGGGATCCTCCTGAGTGGAGTGCTGCTCGCCGGCGCTGCGCACTGGATCGTCGGCCAACAGGCGCGGCCGGCCAGTGCGGCGCTCTGTTCGATAGGCATCCAGTTCCTGGCGCGAAAATGCCCAGGCGCTGCCGATGCGGCGGCCGATACGGCCCTCGGCCGCCAGCTGCAGGATGCGCTGGCGCTTCACGCCAAGATAAGCTGCCGCCTCGGTGGTGCTCAGCAAGGTAGATGGGTCCGACATCGCCATGGGCTCGCCCCGGTCGCGATCAACTAAGCGCTGTTGTAGAGCCTGACGACGGCCGCTCGCGGTCGTGCCAAGTTCCCTTCGCGTAAGTCTATCCAACGGCGCTAGCCTTGTCAATCGGCAATGCAATAGCAACCCTGTGCCATCCGCCTATTCGGGTACCAGGTGGTTCGTCGCCCACAAGGCCAGGTAGAGCGCAACAGGCCCACGCATGCGCAAGGGGCGTAACCGTTACGCCCCTTGCGCAGGTGCAGGTTTCGCTGCCAGTGCTGCTCCGCATCATTTCTCGCACGGGTCAAGTCGAACGGAATTACCGCGGCGGCACAGAGGACGAAGACCTGACTGCGTATCTCTGCCCCAAGCTCAGCCAAATCGAGAATCCTGCTCCTGCCCGGGGCTCACCAGATTGTGAGGCCGCCGTCGAGCACAAGTGCATGGCCGGTCATATACGACGACTGCTCAGACACCAAAAAGTGCACAGAATGGGCTACTTCTTCGGCGGAGCCTTGCCGGCCCATCGGCACCATGCGGTCGATTGTCTGCGCGTGCTCGGTTGGATTGAGTGCGATAAAGGGCTCGTTGAACAACGTATCGATCCAGCCGGGACAAATACAGTTTACCCGCACTCCGTCACGTGCATAGTCAAGCGCCAGCTGCCGCGTCAACATGATGATGCCGCCTTTGCTGGCACAATACGCGGGCGCCTCATAGTCGCCGATGATTCCTGAGCTCGATGAGCTGAAGACGATTGCACCGCCGCCTGATTCGATGATCGCAGGAATCGCATACTTGGCGCATAGGAACGCGCCGGTGAGATTGACCGCAATTGTATTGTTCCAGTCGTCGATCTCAAGCTCGTGTGCTCTGCCCAACGAGGCGATGCCCGCGTTGACGAACAGAATATGCAGTGCGCCAAATGCTTCCCGGCTGCGGCGCACTGCTGCCTGTACATCCGCAGCGTTACGCACGTCGGCACCCATCCCGATCGCACGCCCGCCTTGGTTGACGATCAACTCGGCTGCTCGTTCGTTTGCTTCGCGGTGTATGCCGGCCAGCACCACCTGTGCGCCCTGTTGCGCCAGCAGGCGGGCGGATGCCGCTCCGATGCCTGTGCTGGCGCCGACTACCAGGGCGACGCGACCTTCGAGTGTGCTCATGTTTGCTCCGTGGTGTTGGGCTGCTCGCGTATATCAGATGCTGAAATGCACAGTTAGCGCAACTGTGGCGCTCGAATCAATGGTCTCGCCGGCGAGCACGTTAATATGGGGGCCCAACCTCCCTTGCGTCGGGTTATACACTGTTTCGGTTCGTAATCTAGGGCTATCAATGTATGCGGGAGACTCGACTATGTCAAACGTTGTTCGACTTGGCGTAATCGGCGCCGGCGCGATCGCGCAGCGCGGAATCTTGCCCCATCTCAGCCAGGCTGACGTCGCGGACCGCGTGATTTTGCAAGCGGTGTGCGATCCGGTGCCCGGTCGCGCCGAAAGCGCTGCCGCGAAATGGAATGTGCGACGTGCTTTCGAAAGCTTTGACGAACTGCTTGCCTCAGGCGATGTCGACGCTGTTACCGTCGCTTCGCCGATCGGCCTGCATTTCGAACAGGGTCGCCAGGCGCTCGAAGCTGGAAAGCATGTACACTTCAACAAAACCATGACCACCACGACCGCCGAGGCGACCAGCCTAATCGAGCTTGCCGGGGCCAAGGGGCTGAAAATCGTCGCCTCGCCGGGCGACGTGCTGCGTCCGCAGATCCAGTATCTCAAGCAGATCATCGCCGACGGCGCGATCGGCACACTTACCTGGGCCGTGTGCGGCTCGGCGTTTGGAACGTATCACGAGCGCGAAGCGGAGTTCCGGGCCGGCGACGATGTGCTGTCCAACGTCGATCCGTCGTGGTATTTTCGCAAACCGGGCGGCGGGCCGCTGTACGATATGACGGTCTATCAATTACACATGCTCACCAGCGTGCTCGGTTCGGTCAAGCGCGTTACCGCGATGTCGGGAACTCGCATTGCTGAGCGCGAGTTTCGCGGACGTATGTTGCCGACCGATGCCCACGACAACACACTGATCTTGCTGGATTTCGGAAACAGCTGCTTTGCCCTCGCGTACGGCACAGCCGCGGGAGGGCCGGCGGCTGGTGCCCGACCTACTACGGCACACGCGGCGTGATCTCGAACTTCACGATCAACGGCACGCCGCTCCAATACCCTGGCCGCGAGCTGGCCGAACAGGCACCGGGATGGACCGGAGAGCAATGGCTGTTGCCCCACGTGGTCGGGCCGCACCGCACGATTGAAGAGCAGCATGTGTTCGAGGATATTATGCAGCTGGTCGATTGGGTGCGCGATGATATACCGTCGCCCGTCACCGCCGAACATGCGCGTCACGTGATCGAGATCATCGAGGCGGCCTATATGGCAGGTGAAACCGGCCAAACACAGGAGCTCAAAACTACGCTGTAATGCCGGGCCATACCGGCAGTCGGCCGTAATAATGCCGGCTACCCCGGCGTATTCCAGCTGTTGCTTCGGCTGCCTTGTATGCTATGAGTTTCGATCGAAGCGATATTCGCCCGTCGATGGACGTGTACACGATGGATAACGTGTACCTGGGTACTGTTCTGCGTATCATCGTAGATTCAACTACACCGGCCAGGCCGGCTCCTGGGGCGGCAGAGCCGGGGAGTAGTGTGCAGGGCGAGCTTCTCGGCCCAATGCCGACGCAACCGATCGGAAATCCCGGTCCAACTGCACAATCGGCACCGGCTCGCTATGCGTCGACGCATGATACGGCAGAACCCTTGGGCGCGGGAACCATTCTCGTCGGCAAGTGGTGGGGCCTGGTCGAGCGGCGCGTAATTTCGGTCGATCTGGTGCAAACTGTGTCGATGGAGCGCATCGTGCTCAGGCTACGTAAAGCAGAGCTGATGTAGTGCACGCACCGGAATCATCGGTGCGCGAAGAGACGCGCAGGCACGCGAATGATGCATCATTCGCGTGTCTGCGCATCTCTTCGCGCACCGTATGTCGCCACAACTGCTGTATTCTGTGTTTGGAGCACGGGTCGGAAAGGTTATACCGCAGAGGCGCAGAGGACGCGGAGAATCACAAGGATCTCTGCGTCCTCTGCGCCTCTGCGCCTCTGCGGTGATTCCAGCCAACTCAACCGTTGTGAGAAACGCGCTACGGGCTGCTACGAGGGGCGTAACGGTTACGCCCCTATCTTGCACGCGTATATTCGAACGTTGCCTGTGGGTCGTCGGCCGAGGCGCGGCCGGCCATGACGATCAGATAGCGAAACGATTGGCCGCCAATAAGGGTAAGCAGCGCGGACAACACTGCCAATACCCGCAGCACAGCTTGATGTCGCAGCAGCCGGCCGATCGAAAAGAGCAGCAGCGGAGCGATGATACCGGCGCCCAGAACCAGCCGGCGATACACGTGGCCCAGTTGCCCGTCGCCGAATGGCCGCCCGATCACGGGGCCAAGGTTGTTCCGCGCCGCCAGCAGCAGACCGAGCTCAGCCAGAAGTGCCACCAGTTCGAGCCGTTCCAGTCGCTTGAGCGTGTCTTCGCCTGTGCCGCGAGCGAGTGAGAGCACCAGCCTGATCGCCGCGGTTGCGTTTGTCAGGGCCGATGCCAGAAACAGCGGGCCAAGCAACAGGTAGTTCTTGGCCCACAAAGGCACCGCGGTAGCAGAGACCAGGATGCCGGTGTAGCCGCTGGTCGCAAACGCAAAGACCATGCCTACTGCGCCGATCAGTGACGACGGCAGCGCGAGCAGTGGCCGAGCGACGAACGGCATACGCCGCAGCAATCCATCCTCGGCCACCTGGATCAACGCCGACACGCCACAAAAGGCGCTGAAGGTCGTCAGCATCCAGGTTCCCACCGACATCGGAGAGCGCAGCTTCAGCACGCGCAACATATTGTAGAAGCGATCGGGCCGTCCCAGGTCCAGAATCAGCAGGATCGGGCTGGGAAGCAGTGCTGCCAGCGAGATATAGCGGCCAGCCCGTGTGATGCGCCGGTTGTGCGATCCACCTAACAGCTGAGCAATTGTAGCAATGACGTAGCTCGTGCTGGCGATGCCGCCAAGGAAGAAGTAGACGATCACCAGCCACTTCCAGTGCGGCTTATGGATCGGTGGGATATCGTAGTAGCTCGGCCGTGGCTCGTCTCGCGTTGAGCGCCGGCCGCGCCTGGTTTCCCATGTTCGACGATACTGTGCCACGTCTGTGCTCCTGCTATTTTCCGCGTAGCGCCATGACGGCCGCGAAGCCCAGCGCGAGCGCGGCGCCGAAGGTCGTCAGCCAGGCCGCCCGACCTTGTCCTGCGGTAGCTGGGGATAAGCCGGCAGATTGTAAACTTCAGGCTCGGCGGTGAGGATGAAAAAGCTGTTGAGGCCTTCAATTCCGTCTGTGCCGCCGATGCGCGGTCGCCATAAATGTACGCGCTTTCGACGCCCCGTTCGTGTAGCGCGTCCACGCGCTCGCGAGCACGCTCCATCAACTGGTCGATCGGACCGAATTGGATCGAATCGGTCGGACAGGACTTGCGCAGGCCGGCTCCAGTTCGTCCTGAATGCGGTCGTAGCATAGCGTACACTTATGCGCTTTATGGTCGGTCGGGCTGAGATCGGGTACGCCGAAGGGCAGGCCGGCACGCAGTAGCCGCAGCCGTTACAGATATCCTGCTGGATCACTACGGTATCGAACTCGGTGCGAATGATCGCGCCGGTCGGGCAGGCCTCTAAGCACCCGGCTTTGACGCAGTGTTTGCAGATGTCGCTCATCATCAGCCAGTTGCTCTGGAATGGCTGCATCGAGCTTGGCCGGCGACCGCTGCCGTCGCCTACCTGCTCGATGAACGCGACGTGTCGCCAGGTCGATGCGCCAAGGTCGCCGGTGTTGTCATAGCTGTTGCCGGTGAAGCCGAAGTTGTCCATCGGCAGCTGGTTCCACTGCTTGCACGCGACTTCACACGCTTTACACCCGATACACAGCGTCGTGTCGGTGAGAAAGCCCATCGCGCCCGGCCGCGCGCCGGTTGTCCCGATCTGGTGTTTTGTCGACGAGGTTGATCGGTGTGCTCATTTTGTTTTAGGTTCCAAGTTTCCTGACATTGCAGGTAAACGCCTTGGCTTCATGGATAAACGAGTTCGGGTCTTCCACCAGCGCGGTAAGGTCGTTGGCGATCGCGCCCCTGGCGATGCCGCCAAAGCCAAAATGCCACGGCATTCCGACTTGATGGATGCGCCGGCCGTCGATCAGTCAGCGGGTGCAATTCGCTCAGTCACAAGCGCGCGTGTATCGATCGCGCCGCGCAATGTCTCGATCGTGATCATGTCGCCGTTGTGGATGCCAAGCTCGGCGGCAAGCTCGGGGCTGATCTCGGCGAAGCCTTCCGGCTGCAGCTCGGCCAGCCACGGCACCCAGCGGCTCATGCCGCCCGCCGTGTGATGCTCGGTTAGGCGATAGGTCGTGATTACGTAGGGAAAGCGCGGATCGCCAAGCTCATGATAGCGGTTGTCGGAGCGCGAGAAATAGGCGCCACCGGGTTGCAGGCTGGCCAGGATACAGCAGATTGCCGATCGGGCGACTCACGCGGCTCGTAGTGCGTCGGCAGCGGCCCATCTTTGAGCGCCGGTCCGACAAACAGAGCGCCTCTGCCGTCGGAGATCGCACGAACGGCGCGTCGCCGGGGTGCGCAGCCAGGCCCATTGCGCCGGCAGGGGGCTGGTAGTCGGGCGCTTTGTCGACAGGGAAATCCGGCACGTCGTAGCCGGTCCACAGTGCTTGCTGCGGCGTCCCACCAGATCCATTTTTGCGCTCGCTCCACGGGTTGCCGTCAGGGTCGGCCGACGCACGGTTGTACAGGATGCGGTCGTTGCGCGGCCAGGCGAAGCCCCAGCCGAGCGCGGCTCGCTCGTCGCCCTGCCGGTTGCGCGAGCAGGTTTCGGCCGTCTTCGGAGCATGATGCCGGAATAGATCCAGCAGCCGCACGCCGTCGAGCCGTCGTCCTTGAGCTCGGTGTAATCCTTGACCGGGCGTCCGTCGGCCACACTGTAGCCGTTGATCTCCCGGACCACTGCGTTTAGATCCGGATCGCCGACGCGGTCGTCGAGCGTGGGATAGTCCCAGGTCAGCGCGTTGATTTGCCGGCCGCGCGGGCTGTGGTCGCCGGCGTACAGTTCCCTGAGCCGCAGGCCCAGGCGATGGACAAACCACGCTTCCGAGCGGCAGTCGCCGGGTGGATCGACAGCCTTGTCGTGCAACTGTACCAGCCGCTGCGTGTTGGTGTATGAGCCGTCCTTCTCCGCGGTGAGCGCGGCGGGCATCAGAAAGATTTCGGTTTTGATCTGCTCAGGACGCAGCGTGCCGTCGTTTGACCTCGGGCGCGTCGTACCAGAACGCCGCCGTTTCGATCTCGTGGACGTCGCGCACCACAAGCCAGTCCAGCCGGGCCAGTGCCCGGCGCGCCAGAATCGCATTCTGGCCGCCGACGGCCGGGTTTTGCCCCATGCAGAACAGCCCGCGCATCAGGCCGTCGCGCATCAGCAGCAACATCGCCTGGAACGAATAGTCGCCGCCGATCTGCGGCAGCAATCGTAGGCATACTCGTTGTCGGGTGTGGCGGCATCGCCATAGTAGGCTTTGAGCAGGCTGATCAGGTACTTGGGTAGCTCATACCAGGCTCCGGTCGGCAGCTGCTCCCTGGCCAGGAAATCCTGAAGGGTCGCGTGATGGGGAACCGTGGGCATCGGAATATAGCCCGGCAGCAGGTTGTACAGCGTCGGAATATCGGTTGAGCCCTGGATCGTGGCGTGGCCGCGCAGCGCCATAATACCGCCGCCGGGCCGTCCGATATTGCCGAGCAGCAGCTGCAGCAGCGCGCAGCAGCCGATGATCTGCGGTGCCGATCGTGTGCTGGGTCCAGGCCACGGCGTAGGCGAAATTGGTGGTCCGCTCGCGGCCCGAGTTGCTCAGAATTGCATCGGCCAGCCGCCCAAACACGTCGCGCGGCACGCCACACGCTTGCTCGACCATTTCCGCCGTATAGCGCGCGAAATGGCGCTTGACCAGCTGGAAAACGCAGAACGGGTCTTGCAGCGTCAAATCAAGCTGTGCCTGTCGCGGCGTGCCCATGGCTGCGCCGCCTTCCCTGGCCTGCTGGTCTTGCCGGCGGTCGTGTGACGCGCCGGCGTCGTGCTCCTGCGTGGCGTACTGCCATGTGTCGGTGGCATACTGGCCGGTTTGAGGATCCCATCCTGAGAACAGGCCGTTCAGATCCTCGGTGTCGCGGAAGTCACGGTTGATGATCACCGCGGCGTTGGTGTAGTGCTTGAGATAGTCTGGAAAAACGGGTCGTTCTGCCAGCGCCGGTCGTTGATCACATAGTTGACCAGTGCGCCCAAGCAATACCAGGTCGCTGCCCGCCCGCAGCGATACATGCAGATCGGCCAGCGCCGAAGTGCGTGAAAAGCGCGGATCGACATGGATCACTGTTGCGCCACGCAGCTGTGGCTGCGACGACGAAGCGGAAGCCGACCGGGTGATTCTCGGCCATGTTCGCGCCCATAATCACAATACAATCGCTGTTAGCCAGATCCTGCTGAAAGGTCGTGGCGCCACCGCGACCGAGCCGGGCGCCCAGACCGGGCACCGTGCTGGAGTGTCATATACGCGCCTGGTTCTCGACGGCGACGATGCCGAGCCCGGCCGTAAAGAGCTTTTTGATCAGGTAGTTTTCTTCGTTGTCCAGCGTCGCGCCGCCGAGGTGTCCGATCGCCAGCGTGCGGTTCACGCGGTTGCCCTGCGCGTCGGTCTCCTCGAAGGTCTCGTCGCGCGTTTGCTTGGTCAATTGGGCGATGCGCTCCATCGCCCAGTCCAGCGGCCGCTCCTCCCAATGGTCGCTGTAGGGCGCGCGATATTTGACGTTGCTGATACGCGATGGGCTGTTGACAAGATTAAAGGTGGCCGCGCCTTTGGGACATAACGTGCCGCCGTTGATCGGGCTTTCGTAGTTGCCCTCGATGTTGATGATCCGATCGTCTTTGGTATAAATGAGCTGTGAGCAGCCGACCGCGCAATATGGGCACACACTGACATGCACCGCTGCGCCCTTGATACGCGCATGTGCCTGGCGTGTTTGCCGGCTGATCGGATTGGGTAGCAGGCCGATATGGTTTTTCAGTCGATCGAAGATGGACATCCGGAGCTCCTTCGACAGGGTTGACAGTGTAGCGCTCAATCGAGCGGCATGGCGAGTGAGTAGCGACGTGGAAACAGGGCACGCACCACGGCCGCGACCTCGTCGCTGACCCACACATCCGGAAACGCGTGTTGTAGCTCGTCCAGGCTGCGGCGGCCGAACAGCAGCTGCAGAAACACCAGTGGTGGGAAGCCGGCGCCCGGAATCTCCGAGCGATCAGGCCGCTGCCAGGGCTCGGCTGTCGTCAGCCGCCCCTGCTCGAACACCAGACGAACGCCGCCCCGGTAAAAGCTGATCGGCACCTCACCGCTGAATCCTTCGGCGGCTGTGCCGGGCAGGCGCCGCTCCAGCGCCGGAGCGATGTGCCGCACGAAGCCCGGCAGATCCGGCACGCGAACGAACCAGGCGTATGGCGGATTGGCATGTGAGGTCAATTCGTGGGCCAGCGCATCATACAGCGGGTGAGTCGCGCCGAGCCCGAACTCCAGCTTGTTCGGCGCTACCGCGTCACGTCCCAGCATGAGCGGAACCGCCGGCGCCACCTCACGCAGCAGACGCAGCAGCGGCCGGATCAGCGTGACATAAGAATTACCGTCAGCCAGGCCGACGTTGAGGATATCGAGCACTGAACCCCAACGCCTCGAACGATGCAGCACGTATCCGCACACCAGCGCTTTCGTGTCCTCGATCAAAAGTGGCTGCCAGCCATCGCCCAAATCGTGGTTTACTCCATCGATGATCCAGTGCCAGTAAGCGTCGGGGATGTCGGTCGATACCATGCTTCGCTTGCGGTCACGCTCGTACAGCTCCATGAGCAGCGGTATGTCGTCGATTGCGGCAGGACGAAGGCGGTATGCTTCGGTCTCGCCGTCCTTGAGTTTGGGAATATCTGCAATCGATACGATGCGATTGCCGCCGAGATCGAGCGCATATTCGTACCCGAACTGGCGGTAAAAATATCCGATCCCCGTGATCGCCTGTGCCAGCTCGCCCTCGGCTGCGCTGCGCTGGTGGAACGCTTCGAACAAAGCGCGGACCAGGCCACGCTTGCGGTAGTCGGGATGTGTCGCGACCTGCTCCGGGCGCCCGACGGCAAACCGGATGCCGTCGTAGCTCCACACCTGCGAGATCAACCACATGCTGGCGACTACCTTGCCGCTGCGCGTATCCTCGACGAACACACCGCGGTCGGCGCTGGAGAGTGGATGGCGGCCACTTCCCAGGTCGCGCACCCAGGCTATCTGACGCTTATTCGGTGGCTGCTCCGCGCTCCTGAATACGGCGGCGGCCAGTTCGCCGACGCGCTCGATATCTTGCGCCGTCGACCAGCGCAGCACCAGGCCGTCGCCCAGATCGCGTGCCGGTTGTATACTCGACATGCAGAGCCTCGCTTTCGCTTTCACGTTACGACCAGGAGCGTCGAGGAGTGTAGCCCATCGGTCAAACGGCATTTCCACCGTCCAGCGCACGGCAGCAACACCGTTTCAAACGACCTATTGATCTTGCTATTTTATGCACATATGATTGCGAAAGCACGCGTGTGATGCGTATGCGCGAGGATTTCGATGGCAACCACGGCCCCACTGCTGCCTCCTATCCCTGGCCCGGCTCCGCTGCCGGTGATGGGCGCGCGGGGTAACTTGCTGCGCTTTTTGGGCGATCCAATCAGCTATATGGAGCGGGTGTACCGGCGCTACGGCGCTTTGGCCTCGATGACGGAAGGCGAGCTCAGCCAGGTACTCGCCTTCGGACCCGAGTATAATCGCCTGTTGCTCGGCGACGCCGCCCGCTTTTACTCGATCTTTGAAACGATAACATCACCGCAGGTCAAGGCACGCCGCCGCGGTATGGGGCTGCTGAACATGAACGGCGAGCAGCACAAGCAGCAGCGTCGTTTGATGATGCCGGCGTTCCATCGCAAGCAAGTTGAAGGTTACCGTGACGATATGGTGGCGTTCACGCGGCAGGCACTGGACGGCTGGCGTCCCGGACACACGCTCGATGTCGCGCGCGACATCGGCCACCTGACTCTGCGCATCGCCTGCCGGACGCTGTTTGGTCTGGATGTTTCGGACGGCGCTCCCGAGCTGCGACGGCTGGTGAACCGCCTGTTTGCCACCAATCAGTTCGCCCCACAGAATATGCTGTTGCAGGTCGATCTGCCCGGAACGCCGTTTCACCGCATGCTGCGCAACGCCGCGCGCCTGGAGGACGCGATTCTCGAGCTGATCGCGCGCAAGCGGGCGCAGCCGGCCGGCCAGCACGACGTACTGGCGCTGCTGATCCTCGCCCGAGACGAAGACGGCACGCAGATGAGCGATTTTGAGCTGATCGGGCACACCCGGACGCTGCTGCTGGCCGGCCACGAGACGACCGCTAACACACTCCTTTGGACGCTGCTGCTGCTCGCGCAGCACCCGGATATACTGGCCGACGTGGTGGACGAGCTCGACGGTGAGCTTGGCGGCGACGCTCCGGCAGTCGCGCAGCTTGGTCGCCTGCCGCTGCTGGATTGTGTAGTCAAAGAGAGCATGCGTCTGCTGCCGCCGGCGGCTGTGATGTCACGCGTCGGCGTGCAGACCTTCGAGATCGGTCCATACATACTGCCGCCGGGTTCGATCGTCACGCTCAGCCCGTATATCACCCACCGCCTGACCGAGCTGTACGCCGATCCGCGTGTGTTCAAGCCGCGGCGCTGGGAAACGCTTGATCTTTCGCCCTACGAGTATATTCCGTTCGGCGCGGGTCCGCGGCTATGTATCGGCATGTCGTTCGCGCTGATGGAGATAAAGCTCGTTCTGGCGATGCTGTTGCAGCGTTTCCGCCTGTCGGTGCCGCCAGGCACGCGGGTGAACTATCAGCTGAAAATTACTCTTTCGCCTCGCGGCGGGCTGCCGATGCTCGTGCTGCCCCAGGACCGGCGGTTCGAGCCGAGCGTGCTGCGTGGTACGATCCGCAGGCTGGTCGATCTGCCGTACTCCTGAGTCGTTGCCGGCCTGAAAACAAAGGTGCATCCATGCCGGTCACTATCCAATCAGTCTCCGCGCACGACTTACGCTTTCAGCTTAAGCCGGGGCAGGGCGCCGACGCAATCCATACCGAGTCGCTGTATGCGTACGCGGTCGCGCTGCTGCACGCACGGTCAGACGGCACCACCCAGCGCGCGCCGGCCGGCAGCGGGCTGGCGTTTACCCTTGGTGGCGGCAACCAGCTGGTCTGCCAGGCGATCGAGCTGCTCGCAGAGCCGTTAGTCGGCCGCGAGATCGAGGAGTTGATGGCCGGTTGGGGCGTGGTGTTCCGACAGCTGGCCGACCATCCCGCGCTGCGCTGGCTCGGGCCGCATAAAGGGGTAGTTCACCTGGCGCTGGCGGCGATCACCAATGCCTGCTTCGACCTGTGGGCCAGGGCGCGCGATGTTCCGCTCTGGCGCCTGCTGCTGGATCTGACGCCCGAGCAGACCGTGGCGCTGCTGGATCTGAGCTATCTGGAAGACGTCCTGACGGCAGGCGATGTGCTGGCGCTACTGCGCACGTGGCAGCCGAGCCGCGCGCAGCGCCTGGCTGTGCTCGAACACGGGTACCCGGGCTACGATACGTCGGTCGGGTGGTTTCAGTACAGCGATGAGCAGATCCGCGAAAACGCGAAGCGCGCAGTTGCCGAAGGTTTCACTGCCCTGAAGTTGAAGGTCGGTGCCCGCGACGGCACACACGACGTGCGGCGTGCCCGCCTGGTACGTGAGGCGGCGGGGACCGATATCCGGATCATGCTCGACGCAAATCAGCAGTGGAGTCTGCCGGCGGCCGTACGGATCGGCCTGGAATTAGCTCAGATCGACCCGTACTGGATCGAAGAGCCGACCCATCCTGACGATATGCTGGCGCACCAGACGCTGGCGCGGGTGCTGGCACCGGTGTCGATCGCGGTGGGCGAGCATATCCCGCACCGCATCGGCTTCAAGAATTTTATGCAGGCGGGCGCGGCCGGCGTGATCCAGGTCGATTGCACGCGGGTCGGCGGCGTCAGCGAGTGGCTGACCGTGGCATTGCTGGCGCGCAAATGGGGCTTGCCGGTCGTGCCGCACGTGGGCGACATGGGGCAGATTCACCAGCACCTGGTACTGTGGAATCGCGTCGCGCTCGGCCACGAGGTGCTGTTTCTGGAATATATTCCTCATTTGCGTGAGCAGTTTGTTCATCCGGCCGTCGTCAGCGGTGGCGTGTACCGCACGCCCCAGGCCCCCGGCAGCAGCTCCGATCTGCTGCGGTTGGAACAGCCGTAAATCCGTCGATCGGCGGACACGGTTCCTTCCAAAGGAGTGTAGAGGCATGCATGATGCGCGTGCTAGAGTGAATCGATTCGCATGCAGCTTTGTGCAAGGTGGTACGTTGGATGTCGGCCATGACTTTAGCACGGTGCCTGCTGGGTATCCTGCTCGTCATCGCTGCGCGCGCCTACCCTCAAGGCGCCGTCGAGCAGGGTGCAACCCTTGTTGTACTTAATCGCACGGGCGAGCCGATCGCTGCAATTACCGACGGCGACCTGCTCAGCCTGAAAGTCCAGCTTGCCCGGGCGGTGGCGCGGCCGACAGGTGTAACCTTTGGCCTCGAGGGAGCAAGCCGGCCTGCTGCAAGTTGCACCATCGCGAGCGGCGAGAACACCTGCACATCCGCGGCGCTGCATGCTCTGGGATGGTATTGGAGCGATGACCGCCGGCCGCGACCGCGCCGCACGATACAGGCGACCGCCAATCAGGTAACCGTCGGGACGACCGAGGTTGAGGTTGCTCCACGCCCCGTCGTGCTGGTACACGGATTTATCTCCAGCGCCGCCACCTGGACGGAATACACGCGGCCCGATGGTTACCTCGCGTCGCTCGGCGTGTCCGGCTACGCGGTTGGCGATGGACAGGCGCCGGGTGTGATGCGCACCGGCGATGTCGAACAACCCACACAACCGACGAACTCGATCGCGGAAAACGCGGCGATACTGGCGTCATACATCGGCGGCATCAAGCAGCGCACAGGAGCCGAGCAGGTCGATCTGGTAGCGCACAGCTTAGGCGGCCTGGTCGCGCGCTACTATATCGACCGTTTGATGACCGAACGCGATGTGGCACAGCTGTTGATGCTCGGGACGTCGCACGGCGGCTCGTCGTGTGCTCAGCTTCCGGCGTCCCTGGGATGGTATTTGCCCGCGGCGCTCGAGCTGCGGCCGGCGTATACGGGCGAGATTTTCAACCGGCAGATCACCCGGCGCCACGGTGTGCCGTTTCACCAGCTCGCCGGTACCTCGATCGTCGAAGAGTTCAAGTCGCCGTGTACCATAGTACCCAGCGACCTGGTGGTCGACCGCAGCAGCGTCTCAATGATCGCGGCACCGGTGGTCGAGCTGCCCGAGCTGCACACCGGCCTGACCGCTTCGGAAGCGGTATTCAGCAGCTTTGTCGCGCCACGCCTGCAAGCAGCACCAGGCATGATCACGTCTGAGCCCGATCCGCCGCTACCCCGCTCCGCCGCGCGTGAGCTACAGTTCACCAAGCTGATCAGCGGCCGGATCGCCGCCGGGGAAACCCAGGAGCTGACGATCGATCTGGATCAGGTAGCAGTCGCCAGCTTCGCGCTGTTTGATCCGACCCGCTCGCTCAGTGTGCAGGTGCGTGGTGCCAGCGGCGCAGCGATCGTCCTCGATCCCGTGACCCACGGCATGGTCGTGGTCGACGATCCGTCGGCGCTGTTCAACCTCGGCTATGGGTTCAACAATCCTGCACCTGGCCCGTGGAAAGTCACTCTCTCGTCGACGCGTGCCACGCCGCGCGAAGGCGCGCCGTTTGCCATCTCCACGCGTGTCGTCGGCGGCGCAACGCTGCATGCCCGGATCGACCAGACGGTGCCACGGGTACACGAAAGCTTGGTAGTGACCGCAGATCTCGATCTCGCGGGGCGTCCGCTGGTCGCTGCGACGATCGAAGCGCTGGTCCGTGCACCGGACGGCACGATCGAGCGCCATGCGCTGAGCGGAGCTCAGGCTACCAAGCAGGTTACGTTGGCGCCAAACCAGAGCGGCATTCACACACTTGACGTTCGAGCCTATGCAACGGCCGAGGACGGCTCACCGGTAGAGCGTAGTGTCTTTCTGGCGTTCGAAGCCCAGCCGGAGCCGGGCACCGGAAGTCGAAGCCTCATAGCGCTGCTCGCCGGTGTAATCGTGCTGCTGCTGGGCCTTGGAACCTGGCTGCTGTATCGCCGCCGGCAGCGGAATATTGGAGTAACTTAGGGCAACGACCCAGAAGATTGCACCACAAAGGGCACAAAGGACACAAAGATCCTAAGGATCTTTGTGTCCTTTGTGCCCTTTGTGGTGCAATCCGGTCAAGTCAAAGTCTGCAAGAGCGGTTTATGGGTGCGCCGCCGTCCGTCCGGTATGGTGTACGACGTTGCCCGGCGCGGGAGTGAATGCCAGCGGCAACCTCTCGATCCCGCGCAATATCAGGCCACGTCGCCAGTTTAGCGCTTCGGGCGCCGCGGCGAGGTGCAGTTCCGGCAAGCGCCGCAGCAGCGTGCTGATCGCGATCTCGCCTTCCAACCGGGCCAGCGGCGCGCCGAGGCAGTAGTGGATGCCCTGCCCGAACGCCAGGTGCCGGTTAGGGGCGCGGCTGATGTCGAGCATATCCGCGCGCGGAAACTGGGCCTCGTCGCGGTTGGCCGAGGCCAGGACAAGCAGCACCAGCGACCCGCGCGGGATCACGGTTGCCGCCAGCTCGATATCCTCACGGGCGTAGCGCTCGGTCGCCATCTCAACCGGGCTCTCGTAGCGCAATAGCTCCTCGATCGCCGGCTTGATCAGCGCCGGCTCGGCTTTGAGCCGGGCAAGCTGGTCGGGGTTACTCAGCAGCGCGAACGTGCCGTTGCCGATCAGATTGACGGTGGTCTCGTGCCCCGCGATCAGCAACAACATCACCATCGCCACCAGCTCATCCTCGCTCAGCTGATCGCCGGACTCTTCGGCCTGGACCAGCGCGCTCAGCAGATCGTCACATGGCTCGGCACGGCGCAGCGCAAGGATCCGGCGAATGTAGCGCATGAAGCGCAGCATGCTCGGGATCAGCATCAACATGCCCCAGCGCGACGCCGTGCTTTTGATGACCGCGTTCGACCAGCCGTGAAACGCGCGCCGGTCGCGATCCGGTATGCCGAGCATGTCGGCGATGATCGTCACCGGGATCGGTAGAGCATATTCGGAGATCAGCTCGATCCGCCCGTGCTGGATTATCCGATCAAGTATTGAGTCGGCAAGCTGCTGCGCCCGCTCGGCCAGCAGCGCGATACGGCGCGGCGTAAAGGCCTGATGGACCAGCCCGCGCAGGCGCGTATGGTTCGGCGCGTCCTGGTCGAGCATATTGCTGTTAAGCGGCTCGAACATCGGCGGGATCCAGGGCTGCTTGCGTAGCTGCTCGGGAGTCAGCGCGTTGTGGCGGTCTTTGGCGAAGCGCGCATCCTTGAGTGCCCGCACCACGTCGTCGTAGCGCGTTACCAGGTAGGCAGTCCGGCGGTCAGGCAAGCTGACGCTGCAGACCGGCGCATCGGCGCGCAGTCTGGCGTAGAACGGGTAGGGGTTGCGCTTGAAATCTGCGCTGGTAATATCAACCTTCAGGTGTGGCGACATGTTCGCCTCCTTCGCCCGGCAGCAATCCGTCGAGCAATATATTGCTGAGCTGCTCGGGCAGCGTTTCCCAGCGAGTTTCGAGCAAAGGATCGCCCAACAGCCGCAGCACGATCAGGCCGAGAAACATGCCGCTGATCGCGCGCAACAGCATGGGAACATCCTCGCTGCGTAAGCTTCCCCGATCGACCAGGAGCTGAAACCGGGGCTCGGCCAGCGCAAACGACGGCGCGACGATCCGGTCGACATAGATGCGGCGAAGCTCGGCGTTAACCAGCATTTCCG
Source organism: uncultured bacterium (assembly GCA_963827625.1). Lineage (GTDB taxonomy): Bacteria > Chloroflexota > Chloroflexia > Chloroflexales > Kallotenuaceae > CAWHBS01. Next base: position 277,583 of record CAWHBS010000002.1, read on the forward strand.
ACAGCACCACGCGCAAAACGTCCAGGCCATCCTCGCCAATGGTATCGAGCCGCTGGCGGAAATAGGCGCGAAAGTACTCGCGAACGTCGCCGTCTCCGAGACGCAAAAGATCGCTCTCTCGCCGGTCGCTTTCGTTGATCCGATCCAGGATCCCGAGCAGCAGCGCAGTCTTATTTTCGAAGTAGTTGTAGATAGTTCCGTCGGCAACGCCGGCAGCGCTGGCTACCTCGCGAATCGTGGTGCGGTGAAAACCGTTTGCCGCGAAGACCCTGGTCGCGGCATCCAGGATCTGTGCCCGGCGCAGCGCTGCGACTTGCTCCTGAAAGCTGCTGCTTTCGGACATATCGTTCCTTATGAATATGCATTCAGTCAAGTGAATGTAAATTCACTCCGCATCGTAGCACACCGGGAAGCCAATTTCAAGCAGCGCGGAAGGATCAGATTCAAAGGCGGTATTCGCCGTGGAAGGCTATTCGAGTGCAAACCCGCAGGCCAGAAGCAGCCGGCGAAGCTGGGCGCGTGGGTACGGTGTGTCTTTTCGATTGTTCTGGTGCATGTCCGAGAAGAAGCGCACGATCAGGGTGATGACACTACGATACCTGGCGATATATTCGAGCATGTTTATATTCAGCGTGCTAAATCCGCTGGCCCGTATCGCTTCGATGTTGTCGAGAAGAGTGCCCGGCACGCCGGTTTCCTGACCGCCTGCCGGTACACCATACGTTTCTTGCAGCCGCTGCTTAACCGGCTCCGGCAACGTTCGATAGGTGCGGTTCAACAGCCAGCCTGCACTCCCCAATATCTCTGCATAGTCGTAGTCAATATGTGTTTCGAAAAAGCGTAGCTCCGCTTGCGTCTGTGCAAAATCGCGATCGAGCACGAGTCCCCAATCGGTCAAATACGCATGCGTGCCCTCGCTAACGATGTTATGAAAGTGGGCGTCGAAATGGATCATGCCCTTGTTTCGTAAGAAGCCGATCGTCGCGAACAACTCATCAAGCATGCGCGGCAACTGCTCAGGGTGCTGTTCCAGCCACGGCTGCAGCGTGTACGGCATATGTTCAAGGAACAAAAGCAGCTCGTGAGTGGCATTGGCGCGCTCGAGCATGTATGTTGCGATGTTCTGATCGCCGCCCCAGTACTCGACATAGCGCTGATGGCGCTCAAGATCAACCTCGACGCGCTCGCCGGCAAATGGGACGATCCGGTAGTGGTAGAGCAGCGGAAACGTCTCGATCTCGCCGCTCAACACCCAGTCCGTCGTTTTGATGCATGCCGACAGCTCGCGGAACACCCCAAACCCGGCCGAGCCAACTCCGTAGTTATAGTATGCCGGCAGCGCAAAAAGGTTGCCGGTAGCAAAGCGGTTACTATTTTCGCGATCGGTAACCGGAAGCCGTTTGACGAAGACCCGCGACCGATTAAGCTCGATCGTATGATTTTGCCCCCAACCCGAACTTGCCTCGCCCGTATCAAACAACAAACGCAGCTGAGCATCGTCGAATTGCGCGAGCTGCGAGCTGAGCGCTGCGTATTGCTGCCGTCTGCGCTGGAAATCATCGGTTGGCATCGAGTAGAAACGCTCCATTAGCTTGTGGCCGGTTGGGCCGGCTATGTACAATTGGCACACGAAAAAGGTCAGCACTATGAAGTATATCGCCGGGATCGCTGAGATTGTACTCTGGACGGTGGACCAGCCGCGGTCGCTGCGCTTTTACCGCGATCTGCTCGGGCTCGACGTGATCTCGCCTCCGGGCCTGCCGAACGTGTTTCTCAAGCTGGCAGAGGGTCATGCAGGTATTCCCCAGATGATCGTCCTGGTTCCCAAGCCGGCCGAGGTTGCCGCCAGGCCGTCCGGTTACCAGTTGCACCACCTGGCGTTCGAGCTTCCCGAGAACGAGTTCGACGCTCAGCACGACGCGCTCGTCGACGCCGGATACCAGCCGCGCGGCGGCAAACATCCGGTGCTGGCCAGCCGCACGATGTATGTTGATGATCCCGACGGTAATGAGGTCGAGTTCATCTGCCGTGCGCCGGCAGCGGAGTGACGCGGCATCGCGCTGCAGTTCCGGCCGCTCACGGCCTCTGAGCGTCAGTGATCCGTCACGTCTGGCGGTGTTGCTTGCAATCGGCCGCGGCATCAGATATGATTTAGCAGACGCTAAATTGTTCGTAGCCGAGACACGCATATATGTCGCAGCTTCCATATGATGAACTCGCCCGTCCGGCGGTCGACCATGCAGTGACGAGCCAGGTCGCCGGAGCCGAGCGGATTGCGCTCGGGCGCTCTATATTGCTCGAGGATGCCAGCTATGCCGAGATCGCCGAAACGTTTCGGGCGCTCGCCGATCGAACGCGTACCAAGCTGGTGTATAGCCTGCTGCAGCAGGAGCTCTGTACCGGGGAGCTCGCGGCGGTTGCCGGCGTTTCAGAGTCGGTGGTTTCGCAGCATTTGCGCGTGCTGCGCGAGCTGCGTCTGGTTCGCAGCCGCCGCGACGGCAAGCTGGTGTTCCATTCGCTTGACGACGCGCATATCCGCATCCTACTATCGGTTGCACTCGATCATGTCAGGGACGTTGAGCGCGCGAACGATGGCCTCGACAGCATGCTGGCCCTGTTTCCGATGACCTCGGAGCGCCGTAAGCAATCCGTCGAGGAGGCCGGCTTTGGCGCATAACCACGCCCACGGTAGCGGCGCTATCGCTTTTGGGCGAGCCTTCGCGATCGGCGTTGTGCTCAATCTCGCGTTTGTCGCCGTCGAGTTCGTGTTTGGCCACCTATCCGGCTCACTGGCGCTGGTTGCCGACGCCGGGCATAACCTCGGCGATGTGCTCGGGTTGGTGCTGGCATGGGGCGCAGCCGTGCTCGCGACCCGGCGCCCATCGATGCGCCGCACCTACGGCCTGCGCAGCTCGACCATCCTGGCCGCGCTGATCAACGCCGTCGTGCTGCTGATCGCCGTCGGGGCGATCATCTGGGAAGCGATCGAGCGTCTGGAGCAGCCGCAGCCGGTGGGCGGGGTCACCGTAATGATCGTCGCCGCCGTGGGCATCGTCATCAATGGCATTACAGCGCTGTTGTTCGCTTCCGGCCGCCACGAAGACCTGAATATACGCGGTGCGTTTCTGCATATGGCCGCCGACGCCGGTGTTTCGCTGGGCGTGGTTGTATCGGGTGCACTGATGCTGGCCACCGGCTGGCTATGGCTCGATCCACTGGTGAGCATCCTGGTCGCGGTTGTTATCCTGCTCGGCACGTGGGGCCTGCTGCGCGATTCGGTTAACCTGGCGCTGGCGGGAGTTCCAGCCTCGATCGACCTCGGCGCCGTGCAGAGCTACTTCGCCGCGGTCCCGGAGGTGCACGGCGTTCACGATCTGCACGTATGGGCGCTGAGCACCACCGAGCCGGCGCTTACCGCGCATCTTGTTGTGGGCGACCGCAGCGCTGACGATGCATTGATTCGCCGCATCGAGCAGGATCTGCACGACCGCTTCGGCATCGAGCACACGACGCTGCAACTCGAGACCGAAGCCGGTTGCCACGGCTGCGATGCCGCCCCCGCGTCGATCACAATGCAAACCGCCAGGCATGTTTGAGATGTTCGAATAAGTCTCGAAGGTTACAGATCCCATGCGCGGCGGGGAAAGCGCCGCCGCTAGCTCGCTAAGCTGCGTAGAAGTGGCTTGCCATCGCCCCAATCCCTCCGGATCAGGTCGAGTAGCCTTATGGCATCCTTCTTGCTGCCGCAAAGCCGCCCAGACCCAAGTAATCTCACAGCCTTGAGGAACAACCATGCGGTCGTGCTCGACGCAACGCTCCCTTTCGAAGCGTCGCCAACGCAGCATTCAAACCCGCCTGCGACGCAAACTCGACGCCCGCAGTCGGTGTTGTCGCGGCGCTCGACATGCGGCATAACAGACCGGCATGAGGCATACCTCGGCCTCTCTACGCGCCAGCGCCCACCCAAACGCCGCACGAAGATTGCCCTGCTCGCGTTCCAGCCGCTCGAGCCACGCTGCCGGCTGCGGCCCTTCCAACCCCCGCGCCGCGGTTTCCGCCAGCGCCAGGTAGTACTTGACATAGCGGCGCTCTCGCCCTTCGTGCTCGACGGAGGCGAAAGGAGTGTTCAGCACTGAGCTGCAGCCGAACGACAGCCAGTTGCCTCGGGGGTGGGGCGCTTAGTGTCCCCCGATGATCATTTTGCCTTTGTCGGCCGCCGCCGCGTTTGCACGCGCGGCCTCCCGATCCAGGGCCATTTCCTCGACGCTCTTGGTGGTGATCCTGGCCGCACCCGAACGTGTCGCGCAGCCTGACGCGCGTGCCGTTGCGCTCGGCGTCGGCCAGGCGCGTTCGGCGGCCTCGGATCTCGCCGGCGTACTGCGGCAGCCACTTGGCCTGCGCGACCAGCATCTCATCGGTCATCTGCCAGACTTCTTCGGGGTTGCAGACGGCGCCGACCAGCGGGTCGTGCAGCATCGCCTGCTTGAGCAGCGTGACATCGCCGTGCACGGCCGCTTCCATCGCCATCTGCTGCACGCGGACGCTCGCCGAGCAGGTCGCGGCGCAGGCCAGCGGCAGGTCGCCGACGACCGGCATGTTGATGCCGTTGCGGTCGACATAGCCGGGGATCTCGATGACGCAGCCGTCCGGCAGGTTGGTGATGTGGCCGTGGTTGACGACGTTGAAGTGCCCGCGATAGACGCGGCCGGTTTCCAGCGCCTCGATGATGTACGAGCCGTGCTCTTCGCTGCGCTGCTCGGGTGTAAACGCGGCGGCGTCTCGGCTTCAGCCAGTTGGGGAAGTCGGTCTCGAACCAGTTGCGGCCCTCGGTGCAGACGCGCAGGTAGCCGCCGGTCTCGCCGTTGATCCAGCTGGAGAGGTCGATCCAGTGGTTGATCTCGTCGGTGCGCTTGCGATACCAGGGCAGGTACTCGCTCAGGTGGCCGTTGGACTCGGTGCAGTAGTAGCCGAAGCGCCGGAGCACGTCGATGCGCACTTTTTCGGTCTGCGGGTACGTCGGGTGCTTCTCGAAGAGCTCGAGCAGCCGCGGGAGTCATGTCCATGCCGCGCCACTGCGACCTTGATGAACCAGGTCTGGTGGTTGATGCCGGCGGCGACGACGTCGACTCGCGCCGGTGCAGTGTCTCGTCGGGCTCGATCAAGCCTTCGCTGCCTGGCCCACATGCTCGATGCAGCGCGTGATCTGCCAGTGCGCGCCCTGCACGCCGTGGCACAGGCCGACGGTCTCGACGCCGCCATACTGGTTGCAGGCCCAGGTGTTCATCGCCATCGGGTTGGAGTAGTTGAGGAACAGCGCGTCCGGCTTGGCGACCTCGCGGATGTCGCGTGCAGAAGTCGAGCAGCGCCGGGATGGTGCGCTGGGCGTACATGATGCCGCCCGCGCAGATCGTGTCGCCGACGCACTGGTCGACGCCGTATTTCAGCGGGATGTCGATGTCGGTCTGAAAGGCTTCGAGCCCGCCCTGGCGGATCGTGCAGATGACGTAATCGGCATCGGCGATCGCAGCGCGGCGGTCGGTGGTCGCCTCGATCGCGCGCCGGCAGCTTGTTGGCCTCGATGTCGCGGCGGCAGAGCTGCGTCACCATGTCGAGGTTGTGCTCGGAGATGTCGGTGAGCGAAAACGTCGTGTCGGCCAGTTCCGGCACGGCCAGGATGTCGCTCATCAGCCGGCGCGTGAAGCCGATCGAGCCGGCGCCGATCATGGCGATCTTGATTGGCATCTGTTGCAGTTCCTTGTAATGAAAGCGAAACGTAATATACCTTGAAACGTCACAACCACAAGGCCGGATTTAAAGCATTGGTCAGAGATGAAATCACCACAAAGACACAAAGGACGCAAAGCACCTTGGATTTCTTTGCATCCTTTGTGTCTTTGCGGTAATTCCGGTTGATCAACCCTTTCAACGTGACGTGCTCAGCCGAGCCATTGTTCGACGATCACCGGGCCGTCTTGGCCTTCCCAGGCAAGCGCGGCGACAAACTGTGATCCTACGTCGACGTCGCAGAGCGTCCAGCGAGCGGCCTCGTGCGGATCGGGACGCGTGCCGAGCAGGCGCGCGGGCTCGCCAGGCGTAAGCGACACGTCAAACGACTGTGTTACGAGCCACAACGCGTCGCCGCGGGCCTTGACGAATGCTTCTTTGCGCGACCAGGCATGATAAAACCCGCGCACGCGCAGCTCGGCAGGTAAGGTAGCAAAGGCGGCCTGCTCATGCGCAGACAATACGCGGGCGGCAAGGGCTTCCACATCACGCCCTGCGTGGATCGCCTCGATGTCGACGCCCACTTCCCGGCCGCTCGCCACGGCGATCAGCGCCAACGAGCGGCTATGTGAAAGGTTGAAGCGTATGTCGGGGTCGCCGGGGTCGGGTATCAGCGCCGGCTTGCCGTGCGCTCCGTACCGAAATCGCAGCGTTCGCGGTGCCCGGCCGGTATACGCGGCGAGGATCGTGCGCAGGCCGGCCCGCGCGGCCACCCAGCGTGCCCGAACCATTGCAGCACTGATGCGTCCGGCGCGTATCGCCTCGTCGGGCGTAAGCTTATCCCACGCCCTGGCGCCGGCGCCGGCGCTCGGCAGGTCCAGCAGCCAGACCTGGACCGCGCCGTCCGGCAATGTGAGTCCCTCGCCGCCAGTTCGATCGCTCTTCACGTGCAATACGATGCCATGTCCCGACCATGCGCGCAAGCAGGCAGCTGTTCAAAGACGAGATTTGCGATGAGCATAACGATGGATAATCGCTCTCCTTTCAGTCGATTACCCTACGTGTTAGCTTTAGCGGAACGCTGCTTGCTGCTGTCGTTCGAAGCAAGGAGCAACGTATGCGCATTGGCGCCGTGTTTCCCCAGACCGAGATCGGCAGCGATCCAGGAGCCGTACGAGCCTGGACCGAAGCCGTCGAGCAGCTTGGCTATCGCCACATTCTGGCCTACGACCACGTTATCGGCGCAGGAACGGCATCGCGGCCGGACTGGAGCCGCCCGTATACCAGCGCGACGCCGTTTCACGAGGTGTTCGTGTTATTCGGGTTCATGGCTGCCATTACCAGCACGGTCGAGCTGGTTACGGATGTGCTTATTTTGCCGCAGCGCCAGACGGCACTGGTGGCCAAGCAAGCTGCCGAAGTAGATGTGTTGAGCGGTGGCCGCTTGCGTCTCGGCATCGGCATCGGCTGGAACAAAGTCGAATACCAGATTCTCGGCGAAGAATTCGGCGACCGTGGCCGCCGCAGTGAGGAGCAGATCGACGTGCTGCGCGCGCTCTGGTCGTCGACCGAGATCAGCTATCACGGGCGCTGGCACACGGTCGAAGACGCCGGCATCAACCCGCTGCCGCCGCGGCGCGCTATCCCGATCTGGATCGGCGGCGGCGTTGAAGCCACCCTCAAGCGTGTGGCAAGTATCGGCGACGGCTGGTTTCCACAGATTCCGCCCGACGACCGCGCGGCCGCGCTGCTGGAACAGCTGCGCGCCTTGACCATCGAAGCCGGCCGCGACCCGGCGTCGGTCGGTATCGAGCCTCGCCTCAATATCGGGCGCGAGCCCGCCGATCAATGGGTCGATTACGTTGACCGCTGGCGAGCGCTGGGCGCAACCCACATCGGGGTTAACACCATGGGTGCGGGCTTTACCTCACCGGACGAGCATATCTCCGCGCTCGAGCAGGTTGGTTCTTTGCTGGGGGTAGGGAAGTAACGTTCCGAGCCACGTCCACGAATAAACGAATGTGAGGAGCATTCGTTTACTGGTGCTCTATTCGTGGACGTGGCTCGGCATGACGACACCACTGCACTCGCCGAAGCCGATGCGCCGCGCGCCGGGGGCTTCACAATACCCGCGCAGCAGCACCTCGTCGCCGTCCTCCAGGAACCTGCGCGTTTCGCCGCTGGGGAGCGTCAGCGGTTCGGCGCCGCGCGAAGTGAGCTCCAACAGGCAGCCGCGCGATCCCGGATCGGGACCTGAAACCGTTCCGCTGGCCAGCAAGTCGCCAGGGCGCAAATTACAACCGTTGCTTGCGTGATGCGTCAGCAGCTGCGCGATGGTCCAGTACATATCGGCGAAGTTGCCTCGACTGAGCAGCACCGCCTCACCGCCGGCATCGCGCATGATACGGCTGGAAAGCCGGACTTCAAGCGTTATATCGAAGCCGCCGTATGCCTGGTCGCCGGCGTCAAGCAAATACGGCAATGGTTCGGGATCGCCGGCCGGCCGGGCGAACGCCGGTATGCGGAACGGTGCCAGCGCGTCGAGCGTCACGACCCAGGGCGCGAGCGAGGTAACGAAGCTCTTGGACAGAAACGGCCCCAACGGCTGGTACTCCCAGGCTTGAATATCTCGCGCCGACCAGTCGTTGAGCAGGCATAGGCCGAACACGCCCTGGTGGGCTTGAGCGATCGGGATCGGTTTCCCAAGCGCGTTGCCGGGCCCCAGCAGTGCCCCAAGCTCCAGCTCGTAGTCGAGCGACCGGCTGGCGCCCCACGACGGTTCTGTCGCGTCGGGAGCGCGCGTCTGGCCCAGTGGGCGCCGAACCGGAGTGCCCGACACCACCAGCGACGAGGCGCGACCGTGGTAGCCGATCGGAACCCACTTATAGTTTGGCAACAGGGGATTGTCGGGACGAAACAGCTTGCCTACGTTGGTGGCGTGAAACAGGGAAGCATAAAAATCGGTGTAGTCGCCCACCGTGGCCGGCAGCAGCAGCTCGATGTCGGCCATTGGTACCAGCACGCGGCCTGCCAGCTGCTCGGCCGGGCTGCCGTGGCGCAGCAGCTCGCTGAGGCCGGCACGCAGCGCACGCCAGTAAACGCTGCCGAGGCTGAGCAGCGGGTTGAGCTCCGGCGCGTCACACGCCTTGGCGGCCTGCGCGGCCGCTCCTTCGAGCAAACCCTCGCGCAGCACGGCGGCGACGTCGACCACTGCGTCGCCGATGGCAACGCCGACGCGCGCCGGCTCGGTGGACTGGCGCCTAAACACGCCGAACGGAAGGTTCTGAATCGGGAAATCTACGCCCGCATCGTTCGCTGAGCCGACCCACGAGCGGAGTGCCGGATCGTGTGTTGAGTCCAGGGAAAAGCTCATACCTTGCCAACGATCGTTTTGTCGAGCAGTCCAAGCGCTTCGAGCTCGGCGACAGGCTCCTCAAACGAGCATGTGCCGATGGCGACGAACCGCGCGCGGCTTGCTTCGATCTGGGCTGTATCGAGCTTATGGCTATTCCAGCTCGCGGCGCCGGCAACAAAGCGAAACATGCCCACATCCTGCTCTGCAAGTGCGCCGGCCAGCGTATCAAATGCAGCGCCGGAGTACAGCAACGCCGCGGCCATGGCCAGGTTCAGAAAGCCGAACATCGGGGCGCTCGCGGCGTTGGGCTCATAGGTCAGCCGGTACGGTGCGCGAATCGCGTGATGCAGTCCCGCGGTGGCCTTCCAGGGCACGCCGGACCTTTGGCAATTCGACATGAACCTGAGCAGCGACTTGTGTGTAGGGAACGCCTGGGCCGTTAGGCCGCCGGCGCGGATTTTGGCGCGAGCGCCGATCGTGGCAACGGTGTCGACCAGTGTTTTGCCGGCAGCGGGCGGCAACTCGACGTACACGGTCAGGCCCGTCAGTCTACCGTCGCCGAGGCGTTTGATGTCGTCAGCATTGTCGCCGCGACCCTCGGCCGTATCGACCACAGCACCGCCGCGCTGGTTGAACGCGCAAATCGCCCGGTACCCGGCGGCCGGATCGTCGCCCAGAATTACCGCGAGCCGCCATGGCCCCGCGGCGTACATATTTCCGTCGCCGGCGGCGGTAGCGAACTCCGCGAGGCGCGCAACCGGCAGCACAAAGCGGCCGAGCATCCACGCATTTGGGCCGCCACGGTAGGTGGCATACCTGGCGACCGCTTCGGACATGCCGAGTCCGGCCGGCGGAAACAGGCCGGCGTAGTCGAACAATTCGCGCAGCAACGCGCGCAGCGATCCGGTCATGTGGCTGACTTCCATGCAGAGGCAAGTATAGGCGAGCCAAGCTCACGAAACAAGATCGGGCCGGCCGGCGGTCTCCCGGTGCTCAAGTCGAAGCATATCGCCCAGCGCGGTACCCGAAGCCTTGATCGCGCCGGCCGGCAGCTCGATAGTTTGCCGTGCGCCCCGCACGCCGGCAAACAATCGGTTGGGTGTGAGCATTTCAGTCAAGCCGATCACCCGGCCCAGGCGATCGACAAACAGCACATCCAGCGGGTAGCGCATGCCAAGCGTGTAAATCGCCGCACATGGCTCGATTACAAGTCCATCGCCAGGGCCGAGCGGCGGCCGAAACAGCAGGCCGCGCAAGCGCGACCAGAAGCTGCGGGCTAGCAGCGCACGCGACGATACAGTCGTTCCTCGCGTAACGTTCCGAACCAGGTATTCGCCCGAGACGGATCCAACCACACGCGCAGCCGGCTCAGGCATCGACGTTCGTGGCGCCGCTGCGCTCCGGCCGGGCCTGGACCATCGGCAGCGCCATGTCGTGCTCCGTCTCGCTCCGTGGCGGCGCGACCCAGCCGCGGCGCAGGGCGTACAGCACGGCCTGCGTGCGATCGTTAAGGCCGAGCTTGCGACACGCGCTGTTGAGGTGGTTTTTTACGGTTTGCTGGCTGATCGCAAGGCTAGTGGCGATCGCGCGGTTGCCGAGGCCGTTCGCCGCCCCGCGCAGAACCTCCAACTCGCGATCCGTCAGCGGCGCCAACACTGCAAGGTCGACATTACCTGGAACGGCGTAGGGACCGCCAAGCTCGCGCACCTGCTGCAGAACGCGCTGCATGATCCGTGGCTGCCCATGTACCAGGTCGAGAATCGCCGGCTCGCCTGACGCTACCCGCCTGATTGTAGCGATGATCGCTTCGGCGTCCAGAGTCGCGAGTAACAAAGGCGGACGCGTCGTGCTGCCATGCCCTGAACGCCTGCTCGTCGGTCAGGCGATCGGCCAGAATTACAATACGAGTTTCAAGCTCCCAGCGGCGAATGGTTTCGACCATCCCGAAATCCTGACCGGTGGCCGATGCATAGTCAAGGATTGCCACAAGCGGTGAGTAGCTCACCCGTGGCGCAGAGATGGCATCGAGCGAGGAGGCCGAGCCGGCAATGCGCAGTTCGGATGCGAGCTGCAGCGACAGCTCGAGGCCGGTTCGGTAAATCGGGTCGTCGATGACGAGGATCACGGTGCATGGGCGAAACATGGTTGTTCCTTTCGCACGAACCGGCGCGCGGAGTATATCACGTACCGGTTGAAGCAGCAGGGGCGTCGTGCCACAGCACAGGCACGGATGAGCGAGGATATGACGCCAGCCGGCGTGTGAGCTCGCCGGCGCCGGCCTCATCGCTTTCGAATGGGCGGCCCGCCCAACGCTGGTTCCGCACGAGCACCACGGCACTTCCGCTGCGCGGCCAATGTCGCACCGCCGGTAACAGCTCGGGCATGGCCGACCCGGCGGTAACCAAAGCAGGCAGTGCTAGATACAGCTGGCGGCCGTGCGGGCGAAGCCTGCGCTGCACCAGCAGGGTATGAACCGGCGCGGTCGGCTGCAAGCTCAACCTACTCAACAACGATGCAAAGGCCGACAACGTGGCGCCGTCGGGGTCGACAATCACGAGCAGCAGCGGTCGTAAATCGTAGGCTCCGCCACGACGAAGCGCTCGTGCCAGGGCGTCGGCGGTTGCCGGGCCGTCGCCCGGGGTGTCGACCCAGTGTGGAGTGTGGCGATATAACGACGCCCAGCCCTGGCGGTCGAGCACAGCCAGCCCGAGGTCGTCCGGGCGTTGCTGGCACAGCAGCGCGGTGATAACGTGATGAGCTGCCGCGTGTGCGCCGGCGCCATACACGCCCAGGTGGCGCCAGCCGGCGAACGGAATGTACCGCACGTGGCGCCGGCCCAGGCGAAGCAGCGGAATCGCCATCGCGGCGGCCGTTGGAACAGCGGACCTGCCTGAAAAGCGCACATGGATGGAGGGTGGCCTCCAGCGGAGCCTGAAGTGCGGAGACGCATCTGTTTGGCAAGCAAATGCACCGTCGATCCTGGCTTGATCGTCCGGCCGCAGATCGAGCATGACCAGTGCCTCGTCGTTTGCGATGTCCACCGCGAGCACGGCACTGTTCGCGCCGCAGCCGGCGGTTACCGCCAAAACTTCCCGTATCGCCGCGAAAGCCCGGGCTTCCTCGTCCCAGGGCTGCTCGTACGCCGGCGTGTTTTCGGCGGCAGGCCCGATTGCCGGCGCAGCAGCGCCAACGATATCCGGCGCTGCACTAGAAGGCTGCTTCCGAACAACATCCTGCTGCCCCAGGCGGCCGGCTAGCGCCCAGCCCGCTCGCTCCTCGGGCAACCATCGCGCCGTCCACACCGCGCCGGTAATAGCAGCAAATGAAGCTTCGCTTTGCTCAGGCGGTGTATCCGGCTGTTTGGCAGGGCCGTCCATGGCTGTCATGCCGCGTATCGCGCTTGGCGCCGGTGGAGGCTTCGCGGCAGCCGGTTGACGACGGTGCACCCGCGCTCGCAGCGCAACGCAGCGTGCTCGCGGGCGCAATATAGCCGGTATCTGCTCCGTTGTGCCCGCGGCAAGGCGTACACCTCGTGCCGTGGCTATAAGCAGCGGCAAGGCCAAGCTTCCGGCCAACGCTGCCGCGACAACGCCGATCACACCTCCGGGCAGGCGCTCGAGCGTTTCAAACGCCAGGCTCCCTGCGTTTCGTGCCCGATACACCAACTGTGTGGGCTGCTGCCAGACCGCCGAGGCAGAGGATTCTGTCAACCGTCCGGCCGGTTCGCTCCGGTGTATCGTTCACCCATGCCAATGTGCCTGCGGCGCCGACAATCATGGCGACGAGCAGCAACATGGCCGCGGTCCAGATTTCAAGACGCTCGACAGCCGTTCCCATGGACTTTCCCCTAACCCTCACCGCTAGATCCATATACGTCAACTAACCATGTGGTGCTGCCGGAGCGTAGCATCAATGAAGCGCCGTCCGGTGCCCATATACCGGCCAATCCACTCGTCGCGGAAATATCGGGGATCCATGCTTCGACCACAAAGCGGAGCGACTGCTGCTGCCCGATCGCCAGGCGGCCGCCCGATGGCCGCACAGACCGCAGCGCCCCGTCGACGGTTCGAAAGATAGCGGCGGCCTCCAGGGCGCCGGCATTTTCGGGCAGCAGCGTCGCGAGCGGCGCTCGCCAGAGGATCGATGTGCCGCGCTCGTCGGGAGCCAGCCACTCGATGGCTGCCTTACTCCAGGTGAGCGGTACAACTGCCGCCGGTTCGATCGCCGGCTCGCCGTTCGCATCAGTCGACGCCTGCGGCACCACCAGCTCGGCCAGCACGCGCGTCGCGGTCGTCGGACGTAACCGCACTGCCGTCAGGGTCAGTCGATCGCGGTGCCGGCTCAGCAGCGCCGCGGCGTGCCCCGCGGGATGCCAGAGGATGTCGCTTACTCGCCCGGGCACAGCCAGTAACGGCTCCGGCTCCGCGCCTGGTCTGAAGACGCGTAGCTCCTCGCCGTTCGAGCGTAGACGCTCGGCAACCAGCAACGCCTGCGCATCGGGCGACCAGCGCACCAACGTGAGCGTGCCGCTGACAACAAACGTTTGAATACCGCCGTTCCAACCATGTACTTCCAACGACCCACCCGCTCGATCGGTTTTGGGCTGGTACAGCGCGCGATATTCCTGGTCGCCGACACGCAGAACATCGGCCAGGCCGCCGTAGGCGTCCAGCAGGCTGATCGGCTCAAGACCGTCAGAGTCAAGCGCAACCGTTTGCACGCCTGCTTCGGGGTCGTCGCCGTGGGTGCTTTGCAGCCTCCACGTTCCGCCGGCGAAGCCGGCACGAACAACCGTCGAGTCCGGACCATTCGCCGTCAGCTGCCGTACGCGGGGCTCTCCCAGACCTGCTGGAAGCGCAACCGACGCCTGTTCTCCGCGTGCCAGGCTGAATTCGACCGAGCTGCCGCGGCCGTCGGGTAGCGTCGCGGTCGCGATATGCGAGCCGGCGTATAAGGTATGCGGCCACGGCTTACCGTCAACCTCGAGCCGTGCCCCGGGTGGTCCGGTCAGCTCGAGCTGAGCCTCACCGCGCCACACCGGGGGCACGGCGCCGCTGGCTATCGCCGCGGCGGCACACAGCAACAACATGCCAAGCAACGTCCGGCCGCTCCAGCGATACACGATGCGGGCCAGCAGGGCATCCCAGTTGATTCGCCAACCTCCGATCGCCATCATCAGCCTGCCCCTTTTAGCCCGCGCGGGCCTCGCCATGTTGTCCGGTCACGATCGCGTGCAGCGCATCCGGCCAGCGAGGGATCCACAGCTTGGTTCGTTGCCCGTCCGCCAGCAACAGCGCGCCGGCGCCGGCGCCGGGGACCAGCTGACACGAAGCGAGATACGCCTGTTCCTGCTCGTTGAGATGTAGCAGCCGGGCCGCGCGATCGACGGCGTTCGAGTCGCGGTTGAGGCCCAGAATCAGTTTGGTTTTGGCGTTTTCGAGCAGCGTTTCGGTAAACGAGCTGGCCTGCAGATCGGCCAGACCCTGCGTGATCACGGTCGCCATAAAGCCGAGGCTGCGACCGACGCGGTAGACCATATCCATAGTTCGGGCGCCGGCCTCGGTGCTCAGCAGCGCATGTGCTTCGTCGAGCACCAGGTGATAATGCCGGCCCGTCGGCCGGTTGATCGCCACGGTCTGAAAAAAATCGGCTACGACAATTGGAATCACGCGCTTGAGCATTGCGTTGTGGCTACTGCTGAGTAGGCTCCAGATGTCGATACCGAGCAACGGATTGTCGGTCGGAATTGAGGATGGATGGTCGAACAACGCGCCGAGCTCGGTGCCGCGGCAAAACAGCGCCAGCGAGCGCGCCAGATCGCGCGCGGATGCTCGGGCGGTGGAATCGGTCTCTGCCTCGGCAAGCTCATGCAGCTCGTCGCGTACATCACTGAACGTCGGCATCGGACGCACGAACGTCCGGGTATCGTCGCGCGCGATCCCACGACGTTCATACGCCGCCCTGATCGCCCGATCTACCAGCGCCACGCCCCAGCCGTCGACTGCGGATCCGTTGGCACGCAGCTCATTAACGATCAGTGCGTTGACGATGTTGACGCGCTGGCCGAGCAAGTCTTCCTGCATCCGGGCGACCAGCTCGCCGCGCTCGCGGGTCAGGCGCGGCAGTTCCAACGGATTGATGTGGAAGGCTGAGGCGGCCGACAGCGAGAGGTACACGCCGCCGAGCTGTGTGACCAGGCCCATATACTCGCGCTGCTTGGGATCAAGGATCAAAACCGCATCGTCGCCGATTGCCGCTTCCTGCGCGATATACCCCGACATTGCGTACGTCTTTCCCGAGCCGGACTCGGCAACCACCAGGGCGTGCGGATTGGTAGCGCCACGGCGGTCCCACAGCACAGGCATGCCGGTGCGTGGATGCTCGCCCCACAGCAGCGGCCGCCCGCGCGTGCCGCTGAGCGTGCTGCTGCTAAGCGGCAGGCCCATCGCCGCTGCCCGGCCGCTGAAGTCATGCCGCACGGCGCGTGAGTGCAGCGCCAGCGGTAGCGTCCCCAAATAGCCTTCCCACTGCAAGAAGCGCATAATCCGCAGGTCGACGCCCTGTCCGGCAGCGGTTTGTCGAACGTATTCGGCCTGCTGCCATGCTTCCTGCGCCGTTGCCGCGCACACGGTAACCGTGACGGCGACGTTGATCAGCCGGTCGGTGCCGGCAGCCAGCTCACGCCTCAGCGCCGCCGCTGCTTCGCGACCTTGCTCGGCGTCGACGTCGGCGCTCGATCCCGATTGTGCATCGCCATGCAGCGTGCCGAGCGCGGCATTTTCGCTGCGCGACAGTACCCTGCGAGCGGTAATGTCAGCTACCGGCTCGATCGACTGGTGCACGGTGATGCCGGGAGCGTCGAGCTCCAATCTCGCGTCGTGCAGCCAGCCTAGCGCGAGGCCCGGTGGAAACGTGCGTACTTCCAGGCTTACCAAAAAGCTGTCCCCGGCTTGCACAATGCCGGTGCCGGAGCGATCCACGCCGTCGGGCGCAAACACGTCAGCAGTCGACGTGGCTCCACTCAGCATGGAGTTATTCAGCGGAAGCTTGCGCGTTCCCACTCGCTCAAGCACCGGTTTGTCCAGCGCCGCGCGCAGCGATCGTCTGCTCATGCTGAACCTTCGGCCAGCACGACACGCTGGACCCGCGTCAGCAGCCCATCGCCGAGCGGGTAGCGCTGCCCGCGAACGGGATCGGCCTGCCGGTACACCAGCTGCGCAAGTTCCTCCGCCTCGAGCAAGCGCGGTGGAGGAAAGCCGCCCAATGCACCCAACGAATCCACCAAACGTCGCGCATAGTCAACCGCCTCGGCCAGTGCCTCGTCGCCATGCATACGCTCGCGGCGGGCCGTGCGCCGCAATGCCGGCAACCCCGAGCCGGCCACACTTCCGGCTGCGACGGCCCACACAACCTGTTTCGTGCGCAGTGCGCCCGCCGGCGCTGCATCCGCCAGCCGGTCGGCTATTTCTCCGAGGATCGCCGCGTGTAGCGGCGACTGTGCCCGCTCCTGGCGCTCGAGCAGGAACGCGATCTGACTGCCGACGTTGAGCGCATCGTCGAGCATGTAGACGTGTAACGGCCGATCGAGAGCCAGCAGCGCTTGATGGTAGGCGGCAGCGCGCGCGGCACGCTCGGCGGGCGGCAGCAGCTCCCACTGCGGTGCTCCCCCGCCCACGACCCCCAGCGCGCGGCCGTCGGCGCGTAGCATGGCGCCTCGGATCACGCGCGTCGGAAACATCGAGCGCAGCTCATCGGTCTGCATCGCCTTGCTCCTCGGCGGCCCAGCGTATCGCTCGTCCCTGTGCACGTACCTGCTCTGCCGGCAATACCAGCGCGACCGGCTGCAGCCGCAGGCGCCGCGACCGCGCCACGTGCGCGACGCCGATTTCGACCAACTCGCGGGTCGATCGTCCGGCCCAGCTCCCCTCGACCAGCAATAGGATCACTCCGCATATCGGGGCCAGCAGCGCGACGCGAGCGATCGGCACGCCGATAACCACCAGCAGCGCGGCGCTGACCCCGAAGCCGGCCCCGATCAAAAACACACGCAGCGGCAAGCGAGAGCTGCCGACCACAACTGTTCCCCGCACGCGCAGCCGGCGCGGTACCGGGCTCCACAACCAATCGTCCATCACAGCTTCTCCTATGTGTTCGGATAATCCGGCCGGCTCACGCGCAGTGCTCCACGGCACCCAGCAGCTCGATCGCCCATTGGATAATCGCTTCAGCTTTGCTGGCCGACGCGATCAAGAAAGCCAGGCCGACTGTTTCGATGGCCGCCGCCCGCAGGTCGCGTGGCGAGCGAAACATGTGTCCCGCCATGTCGATCAGCAGGAACAGCGATGCGCCCCCGGCGATGATCTGCAGCACCCATTTGAAAATACCGGCAAACAATGTACACACGTCGATGCCTGCAGGGCCTGGCTGCGCCGCCAAGATCGCCAAATGAACGACGTCGAAGATGCTGTCCATGTCGTTCTCCTTGTCCTAAGTGCTCTCACAGATGAAATCCCAGTCGCCCAGCCAGCTGCATAGCTGCGAGCGCAGCCAATCCAGCACACTACCGCCGCCGAAGCGTCCCCAACGTCCAAACGGCGACCAATACTCGCCCGGGCTCGGCTCTCCCGGTCCGACCGGCCTCAACAGCGCGCCATCGGTGCCCGGCGGAGGCAGCTGTGCCGGGGCGCTATCGAGCGGCGCGGCTGTTGCAAGCGGCAGCCCAGGGCCTGCATTGGCGCGCGGCAGAAAGTCCAGCGGATCCACGGTTCCGGTGTAGCAGTCGGCTTTCCAGGTGATGAACACGATATGACTGACCTCCTCGGGTGTTTTGCCGCGTAGCTCTTCAGGAAGCCAGTGCGGCTCGCAAACATTGATCAGCGGATACGTGCCGTTCTTTGGCGCTCCCGAGCGCTGGCGTAGCCCGAGATGCAGGTGAGGCGCGGTAGTCGCGCCGGTAAGGCCGATATGCCCGATCACATGGTCCAACGTGTGAATCTCGCTCGACCAGGTGATCGGCGGGCCACAACCGTCGAGCTCCTCATACGGCTTGCTCCACGACGGCAGGCCTTCGATACAGGTTGGGTACGGTGCTTCATGTTCGTTTGGACTATCACCGGGAGCCGGATACGCTGGAGCCTCGCCCTGGCACGGAAACGACGACCAATCCAGCGCCGGATACAGACGCTTCAGGGTGCTGATCGAGTAAAGCTGGGCCATCGCGCCTTGCCAGGTCAGGCCGCCTTTGAGCTCGAAGTGCCACCATTCTTCGCGCGCCGGGTTGGATGGAATGCGCGTAAAGCCTGCCTCGACCATCAACGCGGTAATATCAACTCCATCGACAAACAGTCGTTGATACGTACCCTCCTGCACGATGCGCCGCCCGCGGCCGGTTTGCGGCACGTCCACGGCACGCCCGGTTTTGTGCCAGCTTTCAAGAATTTGATTGTGCCTGGTCGGGACATGCGTCACCGGCCGCATGATGTCTGAAACGTGGTCGCGCAGCCAGGCATAGCCGAGCGCCCCGGTGATCAGCTCGTCGGCGCGGTACCACGCCGCCGCCGCGTCGGGTGTCATGCGCGGGTCGGATGCCCTGGCCGGCACTCGCTCCAATTGCACATGGCCGCAGTGCTGGTCGAGCGGATCTTGTGCGCCGGTAAGCGTGACGACGTCGCGTAGCGCCGCCGCGGGCTCCGTCCGGCGAGGCAGAGCCGCGGGTCCTTCGGTCGGCCGAAGCCCGGGCTGGAAAACTGCGTCGACCGCTGTTCGCCTGTACGGTTGATCAGTCGGGATCGCCGCGAGCTGCCAGCGACAGGTGCCACCTGTTCCTTCGCCGCGTGTGCAGCCGCCGGGATCTGCCCTCGACATAGCGACTGTCGCGGATATACTTGCGTTGTGCTTTCCGATAACCGATTTCGCCATTGGCGCGGGATACGGCGGCACGGGCTCTCCCGGTGGGGTTCATGGGCGGACAGGTTGACCAAAGATAAGGCGTAGAGACTGATACTGATGCCATTGCTGCTCCCAACTCGGCGCATCGAGCTCCGACAACTGCCAGCGCAGCGCACACCGCGTCGCATGATACAGCCACTGCGCAGCGCTCGCAGCCCCAGCGTGAAGATGCTCTCCCGCGCATGCCGCACCTGCGGCCGTGGCCTGCGCCGCTTGCGCTCGCCAACCGCTCCACCTCCTCTGCGCCGCTTCCACTCCCACCACCAACGTCACCAGACTGGCCCACGCCATCCCCACCAGCAAGCGCTCGTGATGCGCCACGCCCACCACCTGGCTCGCCTCCCACTGCCAGCCCTTGCGCTTGTCACTGCGGAACCCTGGCTCGATCCAGAACCGCCGCTGGTACAGCGCAAGCAACCCCCCAGCGCTCGCGCAGATCAGTGATCACCACCAGCGCCTCCTTCTGCCCCGTCGCCCACAGCCCGACCAGCTCCACCTGCCGCCAGCCGGCATCCTTGAACAAGCAGCCGCGAGCTCGCCAGCGCTGTCCTGGCTGCCCAAGATGCGCGCGCAGCACGTCGCGCAAGGCGTGCTCGCGCCCGTGCCGATCACACCAGCGATGGCTGCCGGTGGTGGTCAGGCGGAGCACCCAGTGCCAGCCGTAGCGCGCGCAGGCGGTCAAGGAAGGCGGGATGGCGTAGGCTCGGTCGGCAACCACGACCACCTCCAGCCCCGCAGGCAGCAGCGCGGCGACCTGGTCGAGCACCTTGTCCACAGCGGTCCAGTAAAAGCCACGCGGCAGGGCGACATTCTGCTGCCACAGCACCAGGCCAGCGGCAGGCTGCCGCCCCAGTAGGGCAGCGCGACGCGGAACAGATGCAGGTCGTCGGCTTTGGTACTCTCGTCCACGATGAGGACGAGCGCGCGCTGGCCTCGCAGCAGCTGGTCCCAATCGAGGACTTGGTGGAGCACAGGGGCATAGCAGGTGGTTGGTCGAGATGCGGGTCGTTGAGGGTGCGGCGCAGGCGGCGGGCGATGCTGTCGGCGGAGGAGGCATGGGTGAGGGCGAGGGCGTCGAGTTCAGCGGCGATCTGGGCGATGACGGCGGATTTGGCGGCCAGGATGCCGGTGACGAGCAGGGCGAGGCGGGTGAGGGAGGCGGCGGGAGACGTGGCGGCACAGCGGCGGAGATGCGTTGGTGGATCACTTGATACAATGGAAGCTGAGCGGACATGGTGACCTCCAGGATGACTGGGTAGGTGGTACGAACCAGCGTACTGTACAGCCTCCAGGTCCGCTCACGTCTGTTCGACCACATCTTTTTCATCACCTGTCCGCCCATGAACCCGGTGGGGGGTACGCCAACGGCGTCGGAGTCGGGGGCTCTCGAGCAGGTCCGCGAGCACGCGGCAGATGGACGCGCACTCAGTGGCGGACATAGTGAAGGGTGTCCCCATGACAGGCCTCCTTAGCGCGTACGGTCGGGTGCTTCGGCCGCCGGCGGCCGAGGCACCGCGTTGCGATCTGGAGCCGCTCCTGCCGCTGATAAGTCACGGACGATCGTCAGTCCTGCAGTTTGCAATCCATCGAGCAGCGTTTGAAGGACGGCGGTCACCTCGGGCGTCAAATGGGCAACGATCCGTTTGATCATGGCATGCCGTTCGGCCTCGGAGATCAGGATTCATCGCGAGGTCCTCCCAGCTGCAGCAGGTTCCATCGCCGGTGGCGTGTTCGTGAGGGCATTCTGGCGCGCGCATCCAGCGGGCAAGAACGTCCAGCAGGGACGTGCGCAACATAGTGTCGCTTTCAAGGTCCGTCGGAGTCACGCCGTCTAGCAGAGCGGCCGTCAGCCGGTTGAACTGCTCACTCGTAAGGCCGCTTTCGAGCACGCCGGCCAGGGCGTAGCCGTCAATGGGGTGGGTGGACATAGTGGCCTCCTACGTGGTAGGCCGCAGAGAGGAATGCAGCAATATGGCGGCGAAAAGATCGTCAGGGTGTACCCGCTGAATGGAGCGTCTCGGTCCCCAAGATACGTCGGGGTCGTGCAGCTGCGGCGCGGCCGCGCGGGGCGTGGCGCAATTGCAATCACGCAGAAACTGTGCAGCGTTCTATGCATAAGAATAGGCAGGGTAATATGCAAGTGTGCATGTTTTCGCTGATTTGAGCGCGAAATGTGCAAAAAGCGCCGGCGCCCTGGGTGACGCCGGCGTGGTGCCGGGGAGGTTTCAAGCGTACCTGGGTACGTTTGAATTAGGCGGCTGGCTGCAGCTCGGCTGAGGCGTCGTACCACGGCTCGGGCTCATCGGCGAGCGAGGCCGCCCAGGTGTCGTTGTCCTCGCGTTCGTGGCGATGCTTGTAGGCATCGCGATCCCATGCGTCGGCATACTGTAGCAGCTGGTCCAACGTGGCCGCGGCCTCGGCGAGCGCGTCCTCAAAGTCCATCGCCCAGGTCGTGCTGAACACATGAGCGCCGAGTGATGCCGTTTCGCACGCGCGTTCGCGCTTGGTAAGATGTGTGTGCGACATGTGGTCACCTCCGTGTGTCGCTATGGCCGTCGTGAGCTTTCACCTCACGACGGCCAAATTCGTGCAGGTGTACTATAGCATAGTGTATGCGTTGACACAACTACTATCATAGTGTACACTGGTATGCAGTATTTCTTGACGCAAAGGGTAAAGTATGAACAGTCACATGCACCACCAGGGACGCATCGTGGTACGTAGCCGAATTAATGTGTTGCTTGCGGAGCGCAATCTCGAGCGTGCCCAGCAGGGCGAGAGGCCGCTTAGTTTGCGTGCCATCGCGCAGCAGGCCGGCGTCGCCTATACCACGCTACTCAACCTGGCCAACGGCAAATCGCGGGGGATTGAGTTCGGCACCCTCAATGCGCTGATGAAGGTGTTCGGCACGCGATCGATCAACGACCTGCTGGAATACCTGCCGGATGAGCCTGGTGACGAAGCGCCTCGTGACGAAGCACCCCTAGGCCACTAGAACCGGCTGGGCGCATTCTTGGCAGATCGTCCCTAGCCGGCGCTTGACCGCACTGCTTAATCAACCTGCGCACCGGACAGCTTGTCCCTGCCCGGTGCGCCTTGTCACACGCAGAGGAACCCTCGCATGACCACCAAGACTGTACCAAACATCGCCCAGCGTCCGCCACTCGCGCTGGTGTACTGCCGCATCTCCCACGAAGATCCGAACCGCAATTACTCACTGGAAAGTCAAGCCGATGCCTGTGTAGCCTATGCCGCCGAGCATGGGTTTACCCTCGCTGCGGAGCCGTTCTTAGAAGCGAAGTCCGGCGCAACGCTGGACCGGCCCAAGCTTCAAGAGGTCTTGCGGCTGCTGGAAGCCAGGGCCGCAACAACGCTGATTGTGTACACCCGCGACCGCCTGAGCCGCCATGTGGCACATATGTGGCACCTGCACGACCTGTTTCGGCAGTATGGCACGCACGTCATATTTGTCACCAAAGGCGAGCGCGATGAAACGCCGGAAACCTTCGTATTTGATACGATGGAAGACACCTTTGCCCACTATGAGCGTATCAAGATTGTCGAACGCACCAAGCGTGGTCGGGCTAAAAAACTGTCTACCGGCAAACTGCTAGGCAACGCCCGCCCCCTACGGCTACCGCTACAACGATGATCATACCGCCCTCGTGAAAGACCCCGAAACCGCCGAGGTGGTGAAGACTATCTTTGAGGCGTATCTCCAGGGGGAAGGCACCTATGCAATTTCCCTGCGTCTCATGGATATGCAAGTGCCGACACCAAGCGACCGGCAGCCCTCCAACTTTACGGCCAAGACCCGGAAGCGCCCGTGGGGAGATTGGGCCGCAGGCACGATACAGTACATCCTC
This sequence comes from uncultured bacterium, assembly GCA_963827625.1. Lineage (GTDB taxonomy): Bacteria > Chloroflexota > Chloroflexia > Chloroflexales > Kallotenuaceae > CAWHBS01. Next base: position 300,476 of record CAWHBS010000002.1, read on the forward strand.
AAAAGCCCATGCTACAAGGGCGAGTACACCCAGCGCCTTGCAACCGGAACGGTGATCGTGCCCGTACCGGAGATCGTCCCGCCGACCGTCTGGCAGCGGGTGCAGGAATTATTGCCAACTCGACGCCGTGGCTACCCCAGCCCCAATGCCACGACGTACATGCTGCGCGGCACCCTCCACTGTGGGCACTGTGGAGCCAGTTACACCGGCTCCCGCGTGCATCAGCAATACAGCTATTACCGCTGCATTCGTAAGAATTCCCGTCTCATGTACTCACCGGAAGTATGCCCCATGCCTGCGTTTCGGAAGGACCATCTAGAGCGGGTTGTGTGGGACTGGCTCGACGGAACGGTATTCAATGAGAAGCATATCCGCGAGGCGGTGCAGGCCCGCATCGACAGCACCGACGACGAGGCCGCCCGGCTTCAGAGACAGCGCGCAAGCTATGTGCAGCAGCTTGCCGACCTTGACGCGGAAGAACTCGACACCTACGAGTTACACACCAAATTGAAGCGGCCCATGGAACGCATACAGCCTTTGCTGGAAAGGATAGATCGTCTTCGAGCAAGCGCACAGGAAGCACTTGCCCGCGTGGAGGCAGGCCTGGCAACAACCAGATACCCTGCATGACCGAGCGGACGAGCCTGTGCGCCCTGGTGGCGCACTACCGCGCCATACTAGACGCCCTTGCCACAAGCGCAGCGACGGCAGCCCAGACGCCCGACCAGGCCGAAGCCCAGCCATCCGACGTGCCCCTAGACGTGTTAGAACAGCGCATGATTGCGCTCGTCGATCTCAAGGTGACGCTAGAAGTGGAGGGCAAGCGCAAATACGCATGGGTGGTGGCGACCCTTACCCTCGACCACCGCTGGCTGGAGGTTGTGGCAGGCCCTGATTTTAGCGCAGCGCAAGCTGGTACAGATACGATCGATTATATGGCAGGCTCCCCGAGCGCGTAATCTTGAGGTGGCCGATGTCGCGCAGCTCCTGCCCCGCCAGTAGGGCGTACAAGATGCTGTGGTACGGCTCGGCTGCCTCGCGCGCAAAATGGCGCAGCTGCGTGCGGGCCTGGTCGTGGCCGCCAAGCGCTCGCATCAGCACGTTGCAGCGCGCTTCATCGACCACGTCGGGCCGTGGATAGCGCGTCAGCAGGCTCAGGATGGCGTGGGCATCGTGTTCGGTCCATACAATCGGCTGCTGCTGCATTCGCAGGTCGTGCAGCATCTGCTCGGCCCAGCTTTGCGAGGCCTTGATCGCCCGCTGCAGTCTGGGATCGAGCTCGGGCTCTTCGAGTGGCAGCCGAACCGGCAGCTCCACCAGCGCACGGAGCTGTGTCGCGGTATCCAGGTTGAGTGGTTTGGAGAGCACAAGATGGCAGCCGGCATGCAACGCCCGATCCTGGCGGTCGTGCGTCAGGGCGCTGCTCAGCGCGACGATCACACCGCGCCGGATCGTTCCTTCATCCATGCGCCGCAGCAGCGCGTGAGCCAGGACGGAACCTTCGGCTGCGCTGCCGTGATTGTCGAACATCAGGTCGAGGACCACCAGCACCGGGCCACTTGCATTGCGGTCCAGCAGGGCCATCGCCCGCTCTTCGCCTTCCAGCAAGCCGGCGGCGGTCGACACCTCGAAACCTGCCTGCTTGAGGTAGATCGCGGCGATCTGGCGATGGTGCGGATCGTCCTCGACCACAAGCGCCTGTGGAGGGTGGGCGGCAAGGCGTGTCCGCATGGCTGTCAGCTATCCTGCAAGGTTGCCGGCCGGCCGCGGCCGTGCCGGAGTGCGTGTTCGGTTCGTGGAGCACGGCCAGCCATAACCGTGCTCCGCGTTTCCGCCGGGTTGACGTTGTCGCCGGATATAACATGTCCGGCATGAACAATTATGAACAGAACTAAACACATTATACTGCACCGGTATCAGCATTGCAAGAGGCAATCGGCAGCGTGGCGCTAATTCGACTGTCTAGATCGCACCATACCGAGGTTTTGCCACGGTTCCGATACAGTATTACGGCGGCGTAGCTGTTTGAGTATGTGTCTGGCTCAGTGTCTGTTGGTGTAAATACTTTGAAGGGATCCGACGATGCCCCGAATCAATGAGCGTGTGATCAACGTAATCCTGGCTCGGCTCCGCGCCGGCGAAGCGATGGACAGCGTGATCGAGGACTATTGGTTGCCCGATCTGCGCGAGCCGGCATTGCATTTTGTTCATCAAAGCGACCTAGCCGCGATGTTGGAGCGGCTTCTGGCGCTGGACGCGTGGGCAGCCGCCGCCGTTCCTCTCATGCGTGATTCAGCTGCGACGCTGGCAACCGCTGGTCAGCACGAGCAGGCTGCACGGGTGCTGACGTGCATCAATACGTGCCCCGTCCAGTTCGACGCCGATGTACCCCAATCAAGGAGTAGACTATGGTGAAGCGGAAACGCCGCCGGCCGGCCACCGCGAGCTATGGAGCCCTGCGGCGGTGGCGGGTGGCACGGGCGATGCGGGGGAGGCGACGATGAGCGACCAGTTGCAGACCTTAGGTCGAAGTCAATGGACATAGCACTATGGAACACCCTGATCGCCGTCGGGAGCGCCCTGCTGGGCGTTGTCATCGGCGGAGTACTCACCATTTGGAATGATACGCTGAAATGGCGGCGCGAACAGCAGGTCCGCTACAACGCTGATCGGCTAAAAGCCTATACCGACTTTCTGCAGACGGTCGATCACGCCGCATTTACCTGGGGGCCATTTTGGATTAAGGGCGGTACGTTTACGGTGAATGCTCCCCCCGAACTCATGGCGGATTTTACGGCAGCAAACAATGCCTACCAAAAGATCTTATTCTTGGCACCAAAGGTGTGCAGGCCGCCGCGAGTGACGTGTACGACAGCCTGTCTGCCATTGTCATGGAAGGCCGCAATGCCTTGCCGCACCTTCGTACAGCGCAGGCAGCGTTCCGCGAGAAGGCACAGCAGGAACTCGGGGTCAAAGCGAAGGGCTAATCACGCGTACGCCGATCTCGAAAACCCTGCCCACCTTCAAGGGCGATATTCATCGGGAAGTGTGAAAACGGTGGGAACGACCAGGCTGAACGGGCTCAAGAGCGACAGTACGACGCTCGCACGCTGTACAGAGTCATTTCCCATCGGCGCTTCGTAGAGTCCAGTGTAGCCCCGAGTCTACACCAGGAGGACACCATGCGAAGCTTCCGCACCCTCGTTCCCGTCCTGATCGCCCTGTTTGCCTCCGCCACTGTCAGCTTTGCGGCGTTCACCACGGCCAACGCGCATCTGTCCCGCGATCAAGAGATCCCACAGTGTGCCAACGCCGACACGAATGGCCAGGGTCAGGCGCTGTTCCGCTTAAATGCCGACGGCACGGAGCTGACCTACACGCTGATCGTCGCCAATATTGACGAAGTAACGGTGGCCCACATCCATCTCATTGAAGGAAACAACGTCGGGCGGCCTGTCGTGTTCCTGCTCAACCCGCAAGCCCCGAGCGGACGCGTCGATGGCCCGCTGGTTTCCGGGACGATTACCGAAGCCGATCTCGTGGGCCCGCTCGCGGGACAGCCGTTAAGCGCGCTGGTCGCGGCGCTGGAAGCGGGTACCACCTACGTCAACGTGCATACTGCGGACTGCCCACCCGGTGAGATCCGCGGTGAAATCATCGTCCCCGAAAGCAAGTAACGCGGCGCCGTGTCCATGCTCCCGTAGCGCGTAACTGGCACACACCATCCAACGAGAGATTCGATCGTCGCGTCCACATCGTTACCTATACGCGGGGCTGCATGTGACGAGGATGTTCCGGCGACGCCTCCGCAGACAACACAGGCAGCATCGGAGGGGTACTGATGCCGCATGTGGCACAGACCCAGGCCGCACCTTAGGGGTAGGGTGCGGCCTGGGTCTGCCATGCGTGCCACGGCTCGTCCGTCGTGACCGCGGGCTGACTGGCAGCCGACCGTCTTCTGGTATCCTGTACACCGTACCCGTGCTACCCCATTCTCGGCACGAGATCGGGCGTGGCCGCCTGATTTCGCCGCACGGGCACGAGCCCCGGCTTCTCCGGGTGCTAGCCGCGCGGTCAGGTGGTGGCGCCGCCTGACCGCACGTTTGGCCGTGCTGGAATGGTGCCTAGAACGCGCAGAGCGGGCGCGGGAGCGACGGCACGAGCAATTAGATTGCCGTACCCGAATCCTTGGTCATCTCAGGGCACGGGCAGGATTGAGGGAAGTTCAATCCTGCCCGTGTTTCGTGTCGTCTGTCGCATGCTGAGCGGGGGCCGGCGCGGTCGGGGGTTGCACATCGTCCTCGGTTGTTTTTTGACCTTTGGCGTGCTCCGGTGCGAGTTGCATTCCCCTGGTTCACTAAGCGGGTTTCCCCGCTTTAAGATCTCAGTCGCTTGTTGCTCAAACTGGATCCAAATGGGCGCAGCACCCCAGGCAAACGGTGTCGGTGGGGCGAAACTATGCATTCCCGACCCACCTTGATACAGTTGATCGGCACCTTTTTGTTCATCCTGAAGTGCCATCAATTGTTGCTGAAATCATTTCGAGGCAACTCATGCTGGTGTAGACGGACAGGACGGCACGCACGCCGGCGTCTGTGAGCGCTGACGGAAGAGCCCCAAGCTGACTTTCGAGGGCGAGGCGCTCAAGCGGTACAAGTGGGTTGTTCACCAGTGCCTGTGCGAACGCTGTTCGTTCGAGACTCTGTCGGCCTTCGTCCGTGAGCTCGCCGTAACCAGACCAATCCGAGGCGGCCTTCTCTGATACTGAAGCCAGCGTGAGCCGCAACGTCTCTAAATTCGAATCAATTTCGAGCCGAACCAGCGTTCGCACGGCTTGTGCCTGTTGCGCTTCTCCATGCAGCTCGCGCTGTCGTGCGGCATCTTCAGCCCATCGATGGCCGAGCCAGACACTCCCGAGCGTGCCACCGAGCGTTATTAGGGTGAGGACGATTTGTGTCCAGTCCATGCCAAGGTATACGAGGCGCTTAGCAATTCGTTACGCTACCTTTCGGAATCGTATTTGTGATTAGCGTCAACTTAGCCCGCCGGCACCTGAGAGATTTCAGCGGGCGATGGTGGCGGCACATCTCGCAGCTGCCGCATGGCACCAATCGCTACACGGTAGATCCGCAATTGGCGGATCTACCACCGCACAGCAGGCAGCGGAACTGCTCAACGTCGGCACGCGGAGCGTTGAGCACGCGCACCGTGCTCGACGAAGCCCCACCAGAACTGATCGCGGAGGTGGACACCGGCGAGATCACCGTCAGCGCCACCTCACCGCGTTTTCGTCTGTGTAAGGACATGTGCATAGAACGCGCTGAGCGGGCGCAGGAGCGGGCGGTGAGACGTGAAGAGACGGTATCGATGCAGCCTTACAATCGTCTATCAGTTGCGCGGCGTAGCAGATGCAGCGCCAATGTATGGCATACTTTGCCGGAATCAGACGCTCCGTCTGACCTTCCGACATGGGCCGGACTGCGCCGGGGGGTGCGCTCCGGCCTATATCGTTGTTCGTCGCGACGGCCGAACTCCATATCCAGCCGCGTATCGATCGGCATATCCTGCATGGAAGTCGTGAGGCCCATCCCCAGCATGCTGCCTGCCTCTCGGCTGCATCGGAGGGGTACCGATGCAGCCTGGATCGCCGCGCATCGGACGCTGCACACGCGCGAGCACAGGAGCACCGACTGGCACGATAGTTGCGGAAGCTGTTGGCGACGATACACCCGGGCAGCATGGGAGCTTGCCGCCCGGGTGTATCGCGCCCGGTAGCAGGCTGAACGGGCGCAGAGCGAAAAGCACCCAAGGATAAATTCGATCAGCGTGCGGGGTACGTTGTGGTCGTCGAGGCTATAGCGTTTGGGGGAGTTTCGGCCTCCCCTCCACAAGCGACCCAGGCCGCGCCTTAGGGGTAGGGTTGCGGCCTGGGTCGTTTCACGAGGTCAATGGGCTCATTGGTGTCCAGGGCGCGTATCATCTGGATCATTGTAGCGTTTAGGTAGGTAGGGTGGCTGGACCAAACCTAGGTCCAGGCCGCATCGGAGGGATACCGATGCGGCTCTGGACTTTGTGGCGGCGACGTTCCGGGCGTGGCCGACGCCTTACAGCGGGCTAGCAGTTGCTCCCCTCCTATAGTCATGCGTAGATAGGTCTGGTACCTAACTCCTGCCGGCGCGGACGCGCGCGACCGTCCGGCGCGAGCAGTATGTACCCCCGCAATAGCGATACCGCTCGCGCCGGTCGTCATGGCCAAGTGGTCGTGCAGCGATCCGCCAGACCAATCACGCCTACGCCTCGGACGAAGATCGGCACTCCAGGCGAATAGTCGCACATCACCATGCCCCAGGACGCACTAAGCAAACTCAGGAGCGACGAGGGCAAGCAATCTCCCTCACCTATCCCCACATCTCGCTCATGTCTCCCCGGCATCGCTCGCACCTTGGTATACTCGCACCTTGCATCCGGCCCCCTGGAGTGCTAGAATGAGCGGCCAGGTGTGGCCACACCTGGCCGCATTCTCATCTTGCCGTACGGCTGCGCTGCACCCACGCCAGTCGCAGCGCGATGGAGCCAGGGCGACACGGATAGGGCGTCACAAGGGGGCTGCGTGTCAGAGTCTTGGCGGTCGTAACGCTCTCGCCGCAGGAGTTCGTTGCAACGTGGCGCCACGTCCGCTGACCGAGCGCTGGCCGCGCAGCAGCACTTTCTCGATCTGGCGGTTCGTGGCGCACATCGGCGCGCCACAGCTGGTCGACGATAGCAAGGATCTCGCCGCCCGGCGTTTTCGAGCGGCTCATACGCTGCTTGGAAAAGAAGGCATCCGCGCCGGCCATACGCGCCACCGCCGCTCCATCGTCGCGGCTGCTCCACATAATGATGCACGCATCGCCGCGCAGCGCCGGCAATACTCGTAGCCGTGGGACGAGCAGTGCACCGGATACGGCGCCAAGCTCGATGTCCACAACCGCCAGCGCCACCGTCGCCGGCTGCCGGCCGCCCAGCCATGCCTGTGCCTCCGCGGCCGAGCATGCGATATGCCAGGCCAGCGGCGTGCCGTCGGGCAGCGCGGCATGCCGACTGAACGAAAGCGGCAACAGCGCGGCCGCCGCGTACGCGTCGTCGACGATCAAGACGGAAACGGCGCTCATCGCGCGCCCTCGGCGAGTACCGGGCCGGCGATGCGGTACGTCAGTTGCATGCAAATCGTAGGATCGTGCAGGCGCCGCCGTCGGGGCCGACGCGCCAGTTGCCAAGCTCTACCGAGCCGTCGAACGCGGCGACATTCGCCGCGACGCCGACCAACCCGAGCCCAATTCCGGGCGGGCGCTGGGCATAGCTCGGCTTGAGCACACTGCCGACCAATCCCGGCGGGTAGCCGGGCCCGTCGTCCTTAACGCTGATCTCGACCACACGTTCGCTATGCGCGCTGATCCAAATGTTGGCCGCGCCGGCCGCGGCGCTATTGGCGACAAGGTTCTCGAAGATGCGCTGCAGCTCTTGCGCGCGGGCGCGGATGGTGCACGAGCCATGGATGTCGATATGCACCCGCGGCACTACCGCGGACGAATCGCGCGGCGCAGTCTCGGCAAGGCGGCGCAAATCGCGCTGTTGCGCGCTGAGTAAGGCGGCAATATCGACCTCGTCCCAATCGCTGCGCCCGGATGCTTTTGCCTCGTCAACCAGTGCGTCCACGCGCATGCGCAGCCTGAGGCGTTTGCACTTTGATCGGCTGAAGCGTCCACGCGTTCTGTTCGGCCGTCAGCAAGCTTCCAACCTGCATCAGCTAGCGACATAACCCGCCTGGCGCCGCACGTAGCGTAGCATCATGGCAACACCTGCTGCTGCGCTTCTGCTCAGCCAGGTAGCCGCGAGTGCTCGTTGCGCGCGTGGGCGGATGGTGGCAGGCGACTGAGAGGGAGACTGCTCGGCGCTGCGCTGTTGTAGCCAGCAGGGCTGCTTTTTGCTCGGTGAGATACGCCTGCGGCACTCAGGGGTGGCAACATGCATGTCAAGCAGGCGCGTCAGTTGTTGCTGGGTTGAGCGGTGCTCGTGCCGAATAATGGTGAGACGAACAGCAAGCGGCTGGGTAAGCGTTGCCTGTTCTTGTTGCTGGTAGGCCGGGCATCGCGCACATAATCTACGTCGCTACACAAAGCGGCGATGTGCGGCCACAACAGACGGTCAGTTGAGTTTCGCGCAGCGGTGGTGGCGAAATCGGTTGCCGAGTGCGCCGAACGGCAAGCGGTCGCGACAGCGGTAGTAGGCACACTGCTGGTACTTGTTGGCGCCATGGGGAAGGCAGCACGTGACGGTGCGACAAACAGAAACGAGTTCTTCTGGTTCTCGGTGTGCGACGGTTGACCTTGCGCTGCTGTGGGCCGATCGCCGCCAGCCTGTGCAAACGCGGCAACTGTGTGCGCCAACTCCTGATGCCGGGGTTCGCCGCTCCGATCGCCAGCAGCGTTGTAGCCTGCGCCGCGAGGCACTGCCAGCGAGCGGCACCACGTCGTTGAGCGGGAACGAGGGGTGCGCGTCAGCGGTTGGTGGAAATCGTGGTGTTGGTAGGAACACCGCGGGCGGCGAACGCAAGAGCGATGGCAAACGCCACGGCCGGCCGAGCGCAAACACCGGGAGCACCATCGCGCCGGGTTGGCTCAATCCAGCGTGTTGACGGCGCGGGGCGGGGAGCGGTGGCTGGCTGCGGATCCCCGTCAGCCGGCGCGTGGCGAGCACGCGCAGCGGCGCGACGGGCGAACGCCGCGGGCGGCATCATGCTTGCGCTCTGCCAGGAAGCGCGTGGCGGAGGACAGATCGCAAGGTACCTTAGGCGTGGCTCGAGGTGGGCAATTTGCAGCAGCACAACAAGCTGACCCTGGCAAAAAATCGCCGCAAACGCTGCTCGCTCCTGGCGGTCAAGGTCAATCACCACCACGCCGTGCACCCCAGGCAAAGCCAGTAGCGCCGCAATTTGTCAGCGCACACGGCGAGCCGGCACGGTGCCGGAGTCCTCCTGGTATGGCCCCGGCAACGGTAGCTATGGTTGGGGGCATGCGGCAAGCCAGAACCGCGTTAGGCTGCTAGCGGTGTCGATCAGGCGGCAGCAGCTGACCCTGCGCGTGCAGAGCAGCGCGGCGTGGTTGTGTGTTGGTGTTCATGGTAGTTGGTTCTCCTAGGCTGCCGGTACTGCGTGCTTGCTGTAGGCTGCGGCACATGCCGCGTGGTACTGCGGTATCGTGGTGTCCAGGTCTTGCGCGATCCTGATGAACGGGCGATATACGTGGTGCAGCACTTCCAGTCAACTGGTCCGCTTGCCGTGGCGCGTGCCAGTGCGCCGGCCGGCCGCAGCAGCCCAGTTCCAGCCGCACTGCTCGGCCAATAACGCGCCAGGTGTTCCACTCTGCGGTCTGATATTTGTTGGTCATGGTGGTTGTCTCCTATGCTGCGCGCAAGATGAGAACGGTGGGTGCCGCTGTAGGCAACTTGAAGTTGCTCTGCTTCCAGGTAGGAACCGGCGTGTCCAATGAACACGCCATAGCAGAACACAGCAAAGGATCGGGCGGTGTGGCTCCTAACGGTGTATCGCGAAGCCGCAGAGCGCCGCGAAGCACGTGAGTATAGCACCAAGAGATCACCATGGTGCGGTGATGCACGCTTGTAGATGAGTGGGCACGGAGTGTTCCAACACTTCGCGTCCGTTTTGTTGTTTCCATTCTCCAATTAAACCCATCCCCAGCAAGCTTTATCGCTTTCCGATGCGCTAAAGCTTTTCGATTGATGATTGTGGTGACATAGGGAACCAGAGTACACTGGGGGTATGGTACCCACCAAGGGGTACCCAGGACGGGAGACCGAACATGAACGAACATCCACCAGTGTTGCAGTTTATAGCGCCAGAAGAGACGCTGCTCTGTCTCCTACCTCGACAGACGAAGAGCAAGGTGAGCGGTTCGAGCACAACACAGACGAGCACACGATCAGCACGGGCGACTGGACGGTAGCCGCTGAACGTGAGGCAGACCGTGTGCTTGTCGTAGACCACCGGCGTGGCAGACAAGCCACATTGTACCTGGGACACGTGCAGAAGCTGCTCCAGGTACGTCAGACCATCGTTTCAAGCTCTACCTCCCGGCGTGCAGTATGTGGAAGACCGGCCGGCGGCGGTAACGTTGGTCGGTTAGGGGCTCAATTCGGCGTTATTCCACCGCTAGGGAACACTATCGCCGGCTATGGAAGGTTGTTCGTCTCCGATGCTGCTATACTCGCTGTTACAGAGCCATTTTTGGGTACGAACCCAGGAGCGTAGGATGACCACAGACGAAGAGTTTGAACGGTGAATCAGCGTGTAAAGGAAATGTTTGAAAGACGACGTGCCACGACGCCTACCTTGGAAGAGCCCTACGCTATAACGCGCAGGAGCAGCAGAAGCGGACCGAGAAAGCCAAGCTCACCCGCCAATATAACAAGGTGGCACAGCAAGCCAGGCGCGCATCAGAGTAGCCCGCAACAACCCAGGGACAAGCGATTGAATACTGCGATAGCTGTCAACCGGGTGAGGATCGCAAGTGTGGCAAGTGGAAGCGTGGACCGATCGTGGAGATAATGGTTATGGAAGGTTAATATGAAGAAGATGGAGTGATGAAAGTGGAAAAAAATAAATAGGTAAGATATGTGAGTTAAATTGTAAGGAGTGGTAAGAAAGGCCGAACGCAAACGCGGCAGCGGCGAAAACCACAACCAGGCGTTGGCGACGAAGACCCCCGCGGCGCCGATCGCAATCGCGGCGCGCAAGCCGAACATGTCGCTGAGCGCTGCAGCCAGCAAGGTGCCGAGCAGCAGCGCGCCCAGCGGCAACAAATCAAAGCCGGCGCCGACACGGCCGAGCAGCCGGTTCGGTGTGATCGACTGGCGCAGGGTCGTTGCAAGGATGAAATACACGGCATAGCTCGCGTCGGACGCCTGTGACAGCAGGATCAACGGCAGCGCCAGCGGCCCGCGCGCCAGGGGCAGCAGTGCAGCCGCCGCTCCACTTGCCGTCGCGGCCAGCACCATCGTCGGGCCTAGTCCGAAGCGCGCAACCAGCGGTTGCGCCACGAGCGCGCCAAGCAGCGCCGAAATCCCTCCCACACCGATCGTCAGTCCGATCACCGCAGGCGAAAACCCGAGCTCGCGCGCCAGATATAGGTCGTACAGCGCGCCGATGATCCCGCCGGCCAGGCCCGCCGTCACGCCGGTGGCCAGCATCGCCCGCAGCAGCGGCTCGACGGCGATCGCGCGCAGGCCCTGCGCCACTTCAACCAGCGCATTCTCGCCGCCGGACGCCGGCGGTCGCTGCTCGGGTGCCGTGATCCGGCCGACAAACACTGCAGAGACAAGAAACGACAGCGCGTCGAAGGCGACAGCCAGTGGCGCGCTGATCAATTGAACCAGCAGCCCGCCGATGGGAGGTCCGGCGATCTCGGCCAGCAGAATCGCTGACTCCCAGCTTGCTGTTGGCCTCGCCGAGCTGCTCGCGCTGTACAATAGTGGGTACAAACGCCTGGTACGCCGTGTCGAACAGGATCGTCAGCGTGCCGGTTAGCGCCGCGACCAGGTACAACCAGTTGATGCCCAATTGCCCCCACAGAAACAGCGCGGGAATCGCGAACAGCAGAGCAGCGCGACCGATGTCCGACGCGATCAGCAGTGGCCGCCGGCGCAGGCGGTCGACCCATACACCTGCCAGCAGGCCGAAGACAAAGCTTGGCGCGATCGCGCAGGTGGCGAGCAACGCCAGCTGCCCGCCGGTCGCCTGAAGCACGTAGATCGCCGTAAAGCGCAGCGCCTGCTCGCCGATGTGCGAGCCGAAACGCGAGATCGTCTGGCCGGCCCACAGCCGCCTGAAATCCGGGTGCGTCCACAGCCCGGAGGGTTTCCAAAACATGCAATGCCTCCTGCGAAAATCAAGAATTGCGTTGCTTGACGCTCGCAGAAAGCACGCCGGTAAACGAGGGAACCGGAAATAACGCCATCGCCGGCGGGTAGCCGCATGCTGCCCGCGCGGCGTAAAACCTTCGGATGGTGCCGGGTTCAGATGGTATGTATTTGCCGTGGGACGTGCTTTAGCGAGCAGCGTCCGCGGAAATGAAGAGCAAGCCCATCCGGACAGGCCCCTTTCGTGGAATCAGGCGCGACGCTGCGGAGTGTAGCAGAAATATCGCAGTTTTGATGCAGCCTTTTGGCCAAAATTTGCGACGCAAGGGAAACAGAAGAATTAACGCAAAGACGCAAAGCATGTATCGCTTATCTATAATGTTTGCGACTTTGCGCCTTTGCGTTAATATCCGGCAGTTCATCGCTCATCGTTCATCGTTTCGGGATTGCCGATCCGCAGCACCAGCAGGACGTAATAGCCGAGCAGCACAATCCAGGGCAGCTCCCGCAGACCTTCGGCCGGCACGCCAAGCTCGACGGTGGTAGCAGGATAGAGTGATGGATTGGTGTATAACACCAGCGGCTCGCCGCGCACGGTGAGCAGCTCGGCACGTGTACGCCACAGATTGACGTTTGCGATGATGCCGCGGCCGTCGGCGAGCTGGACTATATTGTGCGCCGCGTCCAGACAACCAAGCTCGAGCCCCAAATCGTAGGCCGAGATGGTGAGCCTGGAGCGCAAAAAGCCGGTGCTGCCGAAGCGCCAGCAACCGTCGCCGCTTTCGACCAGCGCGCTGCCGAGCCAGTCGGTGATCGTAAAGCGGGCTACCGGCTCGGCACCTGCGAATACGATATGCTCCGACGCGGTGCCGACTGCGTGCGCCGAGCTCAACACCAGCTGCTGCCCGATTGCCTCGCGAACGCGTTTCATAGTCCGCAACACTCCACACGCACACGGGAATGCACCGTAGCATAGCCGCGAAAGATTAAGCCCGGCTTAAGTGTTTGTTATGGTTTTGCTGGGAGCAAATTGCCCACTTGACAAACTAATACTATTAGTCTATATTCTAAACACATTAGTTTTCGGCAAGTGAGAGTATAGTCATGAAATCCTACACGCTTAGTCCGCATATCGAGCAGCTGACTCGCTTCGGTATGATGAATTGCTTTCTGGTAGCCGAGGACGACGGCTTCACGTTGGTCGACACCGGCATGGCCGGCAGCGCCAACGCCATTCTGGAGGCCGCCGAGCGTGCCGGAAAGCCGATCCGTCGTATCGCGCTGACCCACGGGCACAGCGATCACGTCGGCTCGCTGGATGCGCTGGCCGAGCGCTTGCCCGGTGTGGAGATATCGATCAGCGCTCGGGATGCGCGTCTGCTGGCGGGCGACTTCAGCACGGATCCCGGTGAGCCGGCAGTCAAGCCCAAGGGCCAGGCAACCAAGACGCTACCTTCGCGGCTGCTGGCCGCCGGCGAACGGGTCGGGTCGCTGCAGGTGGTGGCGTCGCCGGGACACTCGCCCGGGCACATTGCGTACCTTGATACGCGCAGCGGCGCATTGATCGCCGGCGATGCATTTCAAACTCTGGGCGGTGTGGCGGTAGCGGGAACCTGGGTGCCGCTGTTCCCGTTGCCCGCGATGTCGACCTGGTACCCACCGATGGCGCTCGAAAGTGCGCTTCGCCTGTGCGATCTGCACCCGACAATCCTTGCAGTCGGCCACGGTCGGGCGCTGGTCGAGCCGCGGGCGGCGATCGAGCGCGCGATCGCTGTCGCCGAGCGCCGGCAAGCCGGGGAGGGGTCATATGGGCGCTAAGCGTCGAGTCGACCGCGCGGCGGTGCTGGATTATGCCTCCGCGCTGGCCGACGAAGAAGGGCTCGAGCAGCTTTCGTTAGCCCGCGTGGCCGAGCAGGTCGGGATCAAGATTCCGTCGCTCTACAACCACGTCGACGGCTTGCCGGGGCTGCGTCGCGAGCTGGCCTTGCGTGGCGGACGCGAATTGCTCGACGAGCTGCGCGGCGCCGCCGTCGGTCGCTCCGGTGACCATGCCGTGCGGGCTATGGCCGCGGCCTATCGTGCCTATGCGCTAGCGCACCCTGGTTTGTATGCCGCGCTGCAACGCGCACCTGCGCCGGGAGACGAAGAGCATGGAATAGTTGCCGCTCAGATGGTCGGCCTGCTGCGCGCCGTGCTGGCCGGCTATGACCTCAAGGACGACGATGCTACCCACGCGATCAGGGCGCTGCGCAGTGTGTTGCATGGCTTCGTAACGCTGGAATGCGGCGGCGGCTTCGGCCTGCCGCTCGATCGCGACGAGAGCTTCAGCCGGCTGGTCGAGTTGTTCATCGCCGGCCTACGGAAATAACGATCCGAGCCACGAATAGGACACGAATAGACGAATAAATCGCACATTCGTCTATTCGCGTTTAGTCGCGGATTCAATTATGCTGGTGCTCCCGTAGTACTCGAGCAAGGGGGCAACCATGGACGCCACCGAGGAACGCATCGAAGCGCTACTGAGCGAGATGACTAATGCCGAGAAGGTTTCATTACTGGCTGGCGCCAGCATGTGGTACAGCACGCCGGTCGAACGTCTGGGCATCCCCGCGATTAAGGTGAGCGACGGCCCGAACGGCGCGCGCGGCGGCGGCAGCTTTGCGGGCGGCAGCGTTACGTCGGCGTGCTTTCCGGTCGGCATTGCGCTCGGCTCGAGCTGGGATCCCGAGCTTGTCGAGCAGATCGGGCAGGCACTGGCCCAGGAAACTCGATCCAAAGGCGCCTGTCTGCTGCTCGCGCCGACGGTTAATATCCATCGCTCGCCGCTCAACGGCCGCAACTTCGAGTGCTACTCCGAGGATCCGTACCTGTCCGCGCGAATAGCGGTTGCCTATATCAACGGCCTGCAACGCCAGGGCGTCGGCGCGACGGTGAAGCACTATGTGTGCAACGACTCGGAGTTCGAGCGCAACACGATCAGCTCGGATGTCGACGAGCGAACGCTGCGTGAGATATATCTTCCTCCGTTCGAGGCGGCGGTGCAAGAAGCCGGCAGCTGGGCGGTGATGTCGTCCTACAACCGCGTCAACAGCGTATATGTCGGCGACCACCGCGAGCTGCTGCAGGATATTCTCAAACACGAGTGGGGCTTCGACGGCATCGTGATGTCGGACTGGTTCGGCACCAAGAGCACCGTCGACGCCGCCAACAACGGCCTTGACCTTGAAATGCCCGGGCCGCCCCGCTGGCGCGGAGATCAGCTGCTCGCGGCGGCCGAGGCGGGCGAGGTCGACATGGCGGCTGTCGACGATTCGGTGCGCCGCATGCTCAGGATCATCGAGCGATCCGGTGCCTTTGAGCATCCTGAAGATCAGCCGGAACAGGCCGACGACCGGCCCGAGCATCGAGCCCTGATTCGCCGCGCCGGCGCCGAGGGCGCGGTGCTGCTGCGCAATGAAAACGACGCGCTGCCGCTGGATGCCGCGCAGCTCCGCTCGCTGGCGATCATCGGGCCAAACGCCAAGACCGCCGTGATAATGGGCGGTGGAAGCGCGCAGGTCAACGCGCACTACGCCGTGGCGCCATACGAAGCGATCGCCGCAGCCGCCGGCGAGGACGTCGAGCTGAGCTACGAGATCGGCTGTACCAACCACAAGCAGCTACCTCGCTTGAGTTCGGAGCTGGTGGCGCCGGAAAGCGGCGGCCGGCCCGGTTTCCAGGTTGCATATTTCAACAATCCGGAGCTGGAAGGCGAGCCGGTATACTTCAACCACTGCCAGCTCCGAGCAGGTCTGGCTGGGTGAAGTGGCGCCCGGTGTGCAGCCGCGCAACTTTTCGGCGCGTATAGAAACGATATTCACCCCGCACGAGAGCGGCAAACATACGCTTGGCCTCAGCAGCGTCGGCCGCAGCCGGCTGTTTGTCGACGACCGGGAGGTGGTCGATAACTGGACCCAGCAGACGCGCGGCGATGCCTACTTCGGCACCGGCAGCAGCGAAGTCCTGGCTCAGGTCGACCTGGCAGCCGGGCAGGCGTGCCGGCTGCGCATCGACTACAGTAGCCAGGGCGCGACGCTGCTGGCCGGCGTGCGTCTCGGCTATCTGCCGCCGGTGGCCGACGATTCGATCGACCGCGCGGCAAGCATAGCTGCTCAGGCCGACGCGGCGCTGGTATTCGTCGGCCTCAACGGCGACTGGGAAAGTGAGGGCCACGACCGGCCCGACATGGAGCTGGTCGGAGCCCAGAACGAGCTGGTTTCGCGCGTCGCGGCCGCCAACCCACGCACCGTCGTGGTGCTGCAGACCGGGTCGCCCGTCAGCATGCCCTGGCTTGACGAGGTGGCGGCGGTGGTGCAGGCCTGGTATCCGGGGCAGGAGTGCGGCAACGCGATCGCCGATGTAGTGTTCGGCGCGGTCAATCCGTCCGGCAAGCTGACGCAAACTTATCCCGTGCGGCTGGAGGATAACCCGGCGTTCATCAATTATCCGGGCGAGAACGGCCATGTGCGCTACGGCGAAGGTATTTTCGTGGGCTATCGCTACTACGAAGCCAAGCGCGTCGATCCGGTGTTTCCGTTCGGTTTCGGGCTATCCTACACCAGCTTCGATTACGGCGACCTCACGCTGAGTGCCGCCACGATCGGACCCGACGACCGGCTCGAAGTTAACGTTGACATAACCAACAGCGGCTCGCGCGCAGGCAAGGAAGTGGTGCAGCTATACGTGCGCGATGTCGCAGGCGCGTGTGCGGCGCCCGCTCAAAGAACTTAAGGCGTTCGCCAAAGTCGCGCTTGAAGCTGGCGAAACGAAAACCGTAACGCTGGAGCTCGACCGTGGCTCGCTGGCCTTCTGGGATGACGCGCGGCATGCCTGGGTCGCCGAGGCCGGCGCCTTCGAGGTGTTGGCCGGCAGCTCGTCGCAGAACATTCATGCACAGGCGACATTTGAGCTGTCTGAAACAGTCGTGTTCGGAGGCCCGGAGCCCCAACAGCGCCGGCTGAGCATCAACAGCGCCGTTTCGGAGCTGCTTGCCGACGACGCGGCGCGCGGCGTGCTCGACCGCCATGTGCCGGGTTTCGCCGATAATCCTGGTCTTGGCATGGTTGCCGGCATGGCGCTGGTACAGGTAGCCGGGTTCGATCAGGAGCAATTTCCTGAGCAAACGCTCAAGGCGATCGCCGCCGATCTCGCAGCGTTGAGCTCGGACGAGCAGGCCGAGAGCCGTACACTGGGTTTGTAGCCGAAACGATCCGCGAAGTCACGCGAAGGCACGCGAAGGAAAATATACTTGCTACATTGTTCTGTGCAGGTATCCGCGGCTTGTTGTAAGCGCATGCACGATATCAAAGAAACCTTGAAGGCAAACCACGATACGCGATCCATAGTCAAATTCATTCTTCGCGTGACTTCGCGTGACTTCGCGGATCGTTTATTTTCAGGAGCTTTGCGATGGCAAACTGGCACGAAGGCGATGTCAACGCCAACGGGATTCAAATCCACTACACGCGAACATCAGGCGCCGGATCGGGGAAGCCGGCGGTAGTGCTGGCACACGGCTTCAGCGACGATGGGCTGTGCTGGACGCCGGTGGCCGAAGCGCTGCAAGCGGACTACGACGTCGTCATGGCCGACGCGCGCGGCCACGGTCGCTCGGAGGCGCCCGAAGACGGCTACGGTTCGGTCGAGCAGGCGGCCGATCTGCATGATGTAATCGCAGCACTCGAGCTACGCCGTCCGGCGATCCTCGGACACTCAATGGGCGCGATGACCACGCTCGTTCTGGCCGGCAAGTACCCCGACGTGCCGGGCGCTATTCTGCTGGAAGATCCGCCCGACCGCTGGATGGCCACTTCCGAAACCGGCTCGCGCGACGCGGCGTGGCAGGAGCGCATGCGCACGCGGCTGACGGAACAAAAGCAGAAATCGCGTGAGCAGCTGATCGAGCTGGAGCGTGCGGCAAATCCCGGCTGGTCCGACGCGGAGCTTGGCCCATGGGCCAACTCAAAACAGCGCCTTAGCCTCAACGTGCTCAATCGACAGAATGATATTTCTATGGATTGGCGGGCAACGGCGCAGCAGATCGGCTGCCCGGCACTGCTGATCACCGGCGATACCGAGCGCGGCGCGATCGTTTCGAAGGCAGCCGCGGCCGAGCTACAGGCGCTGGTGCCGCGGCTCCGTATCGCCCACATTCCCGAAACGGGGCACAGCATCCGGCGCGATCGTTTCGAGCGCTACATGGAAGTGGTGCGCGGATTTCTGGCCGAGGTCGCCACGCTGCCATAGGCCAAACGGACGATCCGCGAAGGTTTACGCTATGCCTTCGCGTTCCTTCGAATGCACCACAGAGGCGCAGAGGACGCAGAGAATTTCCGGATTCTCTGCGTCCTCTGCGCCTCTGTGGTGCAACGCTTCCGGCCCGTTACGTTCGAACGCTGTCTGCCAGCGCTGCGAGCACATCGTCGAGCTCGGGGGTAGCGGGCGCGTCTTTGAAGCCGGCCAGCCGGCGGTAGATCAGCGCCGCCGCGTCATGAAACTCGCCCGGCAATCCGGCTTCGCGAAAGGTTGCCGCGATCTCATCCATCTCGCCGGCAAAGCGCCAGGCTTTAGCGGTAACCTCGCGCGCGCGGCGTGTCTCGCGGTCGGCTTTGCCCTCCTGCTCATCGTTCCACTGTGCGAACAGTTCCTGGCGCACTCCCGTGCGCTCGGCGGCGGCGAGCACGGCACACAGCAGGGCTGTTGAGCCCTTGGTATAGCCTGCGTAGCACATCTTGAGCGCCGACGCCCGGCCGACCGTTTCTCCCAGCACGCGAGTCTCGAGTGGACCCGCCGTGAAACAGGCGGCGATATCGGCCGCACGCGGGCCGGCCAGATACAGCACAGTTCCGGGCTTCCATGCCGGCCCGCCGATGATTCCGCCGTCCACGAATGCGATACCGGCCTGCTCCATGGTCTCGCCGATGCGGGTTACTCGCTGTGGTGCGACAGCGTTTGCATCCACAAAGCTGCCCTGAAAGCCCGCCGCCAGTACCTGCTTTGCCACGTCCTCGGCCGCGTGCGGCGGGCAAATGCTGAGGATGATGCTGCAACTCGGCGCACAGTCGTGATACCGTCCCGGCATCTTCCAGCTGATACTTCATCGCGCGCTCGCGCGTGTCCTGGCTGCGCCCATCCGACGCCCAGAACACCCGGTTGCCGGAGTTGCGCGCCGCGGCGGCGATCGAGACGCCCATTGCGCCGGGATGAATGATACCGATACGTGTTGTCATCATGGTGCTCCTTTCCGACCGACGACCGTGTCCGAAGCGAGTCAATGATAGGTCAATGCGCGGAACTTTCGGTCCTTCGCGCGGTCGTTACGCGCCGGTACAATCGCCGTTGGGCCCATAGATTGGGCGCCACCTTATCAGGAGCTTACCATGACACCCGAGCAAATTGCGCTGGTGCAGTCGTCGTTCGCCGCGGTGCGGCCGATCGCCGACGTCGCCGCGGCGCTATTTTATGATCGCCTGTTCGAGCTCGACCCTGCTCTGCGGCGGTTGTTTCACGGAGATATGCGCTCGCAGGGTCGCAAACTGATGGGCATGCTTGCCCTTGCCGTCGAGCAGCTCGATCAACCCGACGAGCTGTTGCCCGCTGTTCGTTTTCTGGCGCTGCGCCATCAAGGCTACGGCGTCGCTCCGCAACACTATGCTACCGTCGGCGCCGCCCTGCTATGGACGCTCGAGCGCGGCCTCGGCGACGGCTATACGCCCGAGGTGCGCGTCGCATGGACCGCGGCCTACATGTGGTTGAGTGATGCCATGTTGTCCGTTGAGCTGGTTGCTGCTTGATATCATTCGCATTTAATCGCGGATCGCTCTACACTGCACGCTGAGCGAACAGATGAGCGAAACGCAGGCAATCGAGCACGACGAGCTACTGTACGGCTGGGATCCGCTGCCGGGGATCGTTTCGGTATGGGCCAATCGCAGCGGCCGTGCCGTCGTGTGGCGCCGCGACGGCGAGCAGGTGCTGGCCGAGTCCGGCACGTTTCGCCCGTGGGTCTTTGCGCGCACGCTTGACGACCTCGATGCGCTCGACGCGGCCACCGAGGCGTATGAGCTGGATGGTGAGCCGGGGAGCTATCGCTGGCTGATCAGCGCGCGGCCGAATTACCGGCTTGAGCGCGCTATCGTGGACGCCGCGTCACGCCGCCTGGGCCGCGAGCTGCGTACGCTCGGCGAGCTTGACGACTATGTGGGGGTCGGTCCCGTCGAGCAGTATTTGATGGCTACCGGCCGCGCCTCGTTTCGTGGCCTGGCGTACGACGACCTGCACCGCCTGCAGTTCGACCTCGAAACCACGGCGCTGGATGCCGAGCGCGGGCGGATCTTCATGGTATCGCTGAGCGACACACATGGCCTGGCGACAACGCTCGAGGCGCCGCGCGCCGAAGACGAAGCCGGCCTGATCCGCGAGCTTTGCCGCACGATACGCCTGCGCGATCCCGACGTGATCGAGAACCACAACCTGTTCGGCTTCGACTTGCCGTTTCTGCTGCGGCGTGCCGAGCTGCTACATGTGCCGATCGCGCTGGCACGTCCCGCTCCGCAGGGCATCACGCTGCCGCCCCTGGAACACTACAACGACCCGTACAGCCGCGGCCCGGCCGAGCGCAGGCGTAAGCGTCCCAGCATTCCCGGCCGCGAGCTGGTCGATACGCTTGACGCGGTGCGGCGCTACGATTTTGCCGCGCGCGACCTGCCCAGCCACCGGCTCAAAGAGGTAGCCGTCCATTTCGGTATCGCCGCGCCCGAAAGGGTGTATTTGCCGGGCGCCGAAGTATATCAAACATATCTGCGCGACCCCGAGCTGGTGCGCCGCTATGCCCAGGACGATGTCGCCGAGGTGCGGGCGCTGTCCGAACGCCTGCTCGGCGCTCCGTTTGCGCTGGCCGGCATGGCGCCGCGCCGCTACGAGCGCCTGGCTTCGGCCGGACCGGCGATGGGCATTCTCGAGCCGATGCTGATCCGTGCCTATCTCCATTCAGGTGCGGCATTGCCGGCGCCGGCCGAGGAAGGCGGCCTCGCGCCGCATGCCGGCGGCAAGCTCGAGCTGTTCGCCGCCGGCGTGGCCGAGCACGTCGTCAAGGCCGATGTCGCATCGCTATACCCCTCGATCATGCGCACCTTCGGCATCGGGCCGGCCTCCGACCGGCTCGGCGCACTGTTGCACATCATGAGCCGCCTGACCGAGCTGCGACTGATGCATAAGGCTGCCGCGCGTACCGCGGAGCCCGGCTCGACGGAGGCCGGCATCCATCACGGCAGCCAGGCGGCGATGAAGGTGCTGATCAACTCGGCCTACGGCTACATGGGCGCCGGGAGCATGGCGCTGTGGGCCGATCGGCGTGCCGCCGATGAGGTGACACGCCGTGGACGCGCCTTGCTCGATCGTGTCGTCGACGAGCTGCGCGGATGCGGGGTTGCGCTGATCGAGGCCGATACCGACGGCGTGTTCTTCGCCGTTCCGCCGTCATGGGACGAAGAGCGCGAGCGGGCGCTGGTCGCGTCGGTAGCCGCGACGCTGCCCGACGGTATCCGGCTCGAATACGAGGGCCGCTACCGCGCTATGTTCAGCCACGAGGTGAAAAACTACGCTATCCTGTCCTACGATCAGGAGCTGGTCGTGCGCGGCGTCGCCCTGCGCTCGAGCCGGGCCGAGCCATACGGCGAGCGCTTTCTGCGTCAGGGATTGCGCTGCCTGCTCGAAGGCAACGTTTCCGCTTTGCACCGCGAGTTCATCGCGACGGTGAGCGCGCTACGCGAGCGCAGCCTGACGGCGGTCGACGTCGCCACGCGCGTGCGGCTGGCGAAAACTCCGGACGCCTACAATACCAGCCGGATGCGCCAGCGCGAGCAGCAATACGAGGCGTTGCTGAATGCCGGCCGCACGCAATGGCCGGTCGGCGAGCGCGTGCGCGTGTTTCGCGCCCAGGACGGAAGCCCGGTCTGGCTGCCGGAAGCCGACGACGACATGCCCGCCGCCGTGGCACGCGAGCAGGTGGCCGAGCTGGAGCAGCGAACCGACTACGACGTCGAACACTATGTCCAGGTGCTGCTGACATCGTACGCCGGCCGGTTTCGCAAGGCCTTCGCGCCGTACGATTGGGAGCAGTTATTTCGCCTCGACGGGCAGACCAGCATGTTCGACCGGCCGCTCGAATCGATCGAGCCGCTCTGGATTCGCTGCGTCGAGGCGGGCTAGCCTACCAACCAGCTCGAGGAGCACTATGCCGCCGGCGGAAGACCTCCCACCCAGCCCGTCCCAGCAGCCAGCCGCCGGCAAGGCGGGCCTCGTGGCCTGGCCGAGCCTGGCTACCCTGCTTGTTATCGGGCTGATCTATTTCTTGTTGTCGGATAGCCGTAGCGTCGGACCGTTTTGGATCGCGCCGGCTGTGCTCGCGCTGGCGATTGTCGCGGCCCTGCTGGCCGAGCGCCAGGGTGAGCATCGCACGCGCCGGCGGCTGGTGCTTGGCGCCAATGCCCTGGTTACCGCGGCGCTGCTGTCGGGAACGATCCTGTTGGTCTACGGTCTGTCTACGCTTGACGATAATCCCGTCGCCCTGCTGCGTGACGCGCTGCTCCTGTGGACACTCAACATACTGACCTTTGCGCTATGGTACTGGGAGCTGGACAACGGTGGTCCACGTAAACGGTCGCCTGCCAGGTATCAGAATAGCGATTTCCTGTTCCCACAAAAGCAGATCAATTCATCAACCGATTGGATGCCCACGTTTGTCGACTATCTGTTCCTGGCGTTCAATACGAGCACCGCGTTCAGCCCGACCGACACGCTGATCCTGTCACGGCCGGCAAAACTTTGCATGATGCTTCAATCAACCATCTCCCTGGCCGTCGTAACCGTGATCGTCGCACGGGCGGTCAGCTCATTGCAGAATTGAGCCGTTTTCGCCCCAGTAACCGGCTCATCCTGAACGCACGACCGCCTGGCCACCGCGAAACAAGACCTGGAGAAATCCGCGCAAAAGTTGAGCCGGCCGAATTCACCACAAAGGCACACAGGACACGAAGAATCCATGAGAATTCTTCGTGTCCTGTGTGCCTTTGTGGTGAAACCTTTCCGATCTTCGCTCTACCTGTTCCGACGCGCTATTCGTGTATGCGTTCGCCAATTCGTTGACGGTCAGGTCGCGCGACTGTGATATGCTCGACGGCATGGCGGGAATTGTCTGGGGCTGCATCGCGCCGCACGGTCTGGCGCTGCTGCCGGCGCTATCTGAGGACGCCGACGGGGCGACGGCAACGCGCGCTGCGATGGAAGAGCTGGCGCGTCGCTGTGACGCGCAGCGTCCGGACGTGCTGGTCGTCGCCACGCCACACGGTATGCGCGTGGACGGCACCTTCGCGGTGGCGGGAGCCGCTGCAGCGCTCGCGGCGCTGCATTGGAACGGCCGGACGGTTGAGCTGCGGGTATCCGTCGATTGCGAGTTGAGCGACGCGATCGTCGAACACGCCCGCCGGCGCGGCCTGCCTGTCGCGCAGACCAGCTGGGGCGGCAACCAACGCGACGCGAGTGTCGCGGTGCTCGATTGGGGCGCCGCGGTGCCGCTGTGGTTTCTTGGTCGAGCGCGCCACCGCGCCGGTGCAAGCGACGTGTTCGCGCCGCAGCACGAGGACGATAGCGCATTGCCGGTTGTGCTGATCGCTCCGTCGCGTGCGCTCGACCGGCGCTCGATGGTCGAGTTCGGTGCCGTCGTGGCCGAAGCGGCCGCGCGCTCGGGCAAACGAGTTGCGTTTGTCGCGTCGTGCGACTGGGCGCATACTCACCGCGCCGACGGCCCGTACGGCTTCCATCCGGCGGCGGCTGACGTGGATCGGGCGGTAGTCGAGGCGGTGCGCGAGAACGCGCTCGAGCGCCTGTTATCGTTGCCGGAAGCGCAGGTCGAGGCGGCCGCGATCGACGGGCTGTGGCAGGCGCTGATGCTGGCAGGCGCGGCCGGCGCCGGCAGGAGCTGCGAGCTGCTCGGCTACGAAGCGCCTTCGTATTTCGGGATGCTGGTGGCCGAGGTTCTACCCGGCGACCGCGCAGATTAGTGTGCCTCGTTTACCGGCAACTTGCGATCCGCCGAACGATCTCGCTAATGGAGCATACCGTCGATGAGCCATGAGCAAATTCGTCCGTTCCTTGTTCCGCCCGGCAAAAAGATCTCGCTGCACAAAGACTACGATCCGCGCTACGTCGGTGATTACGTGGTCAAAAGCGAAGCCGCCGCCGAGCTGAGGCAAGGTGTCGAGAAGCTGGCCGCCTACCAGGACATGCTGTACGCCCAGAACATCTACGCGTTGCTGCTGGTGTTCCAGGCGCTGGACGCCGCGGGCAAAGACAGCGTGATCAAGCACGTCATGTCCGGCGTCAATCCCCAGGGCTGCGAGGTCTATAGCTTTAAGGCGCCCTCGCCCCAGGAGCGCGACCACGATTATTTGTGGCGCAACTTCCGGGCGCTGCCGGAGCGCGGACGGATCGGTATCTTCAACCGATCATACTATGAAGAAACGATCGTCGTGCGGGTACACCCGGAGATCCTCGAGGCGCAGCAGCTGCCGCCCGAGTCAAGAACAAGCATATCTGGCAGCAGCGCTTCGAACAGATCAACCATTTCGAAAAGTATCTGAATATTTTGTACGAATTTCGGCCCCGTCGGCACCATCCCCACCCGCAGCCCCGCCCCGGCCCGGTGTGCGCCGCCTAATCACTTGCTCGGCGGTGCTGTTTGTTACCGTGGCTTGCAAGGTGAGCAAGAAACCCCCGTCAACGGGCTTGACGGTTGCCGTCACCCCGAGCCCCGCGATCAACCCCCGCCGAAATTCAGGCTGCAATTCCCCCGATGCCGACGACTTCGGCATCGGCAATTTGGCGGGCAACTTCCCGGGCTTGGGCTTCCAATACCGCCCGAGCTCGGGGCGATAGCCCAACGTCGGCGAGCTTGAGGGTAAGCCGATCGATTTCGGTTTGGGCAGAATCCCGTAGGGCCCGCTGTTGGGCCACCAGCGGTACTACATCGGCTTCCGTGAACGGTTTGCCCGGGCCCGTCATGCTCGCATAGCGGGTGATTTCGGCTTGGGCATCGGCGGCGGTACGTTCACACACCGCGATCCGTTCGGCGATTTCGGCCCGAGCCCCCGAGCTATTTGCTTGCCGTTCATCAAGGGCTTCGGCAAACCCATCGGCGGTTACAAGCTGTTGCACCCATGCCCACACCGCCGCGTCAACGTCGGTGCGGCGAATATTAGTGATCCCACACTTTTCTAGGTGGCGGTTTGTGGGCAAGTTGCAGTAACCGCAGCGGTAATAATCGTATAGCTTGCCATGGCCCTTTTCGCGGCGATTTTGTACCGTGGTGAACGTGTACCCATTGGGGCACGTCAAAGCGGCCCTTAAGCAAATGCGGGTGCCCATCCGGGGATCGCGGCGCAAATCGCGGTGCTCGGTGTTGGGCCGCTTGCCATACGTCCACCAAAACGATCGCGGGCACCGCCACCACGATCGGTAATCCGTCGGGCATGGTATAGATCGGGGCGATTTCGGCCTGTTTGGTAGGCTTGCGGACCGCGTCTTGTTTGGCACGCTTGCGGCCCGCGTGCCGTTCACCTTTGTATAGACCTTCAGAAAATGATCTGGACGCACTGACATAACGAGGCACGGGATGCTGTATCCTCAGCGATGAAGCTACCAACTTCCATCGCCACTGAGGAGGCATCCCGTGAAGCTGACCATAACCTTCTGCCGCCAGACTGTCAAGACCTTGAACCACCATTTGCAGGCGGCCTTTCGCGCCGGCAACCTGCCTCAGATCAAGCACATCTCCGCCCTGCTCATGCTCGCTGACCAGCTGCCCGCCCGCGACCATCGCCGCAGCGCCTCGGCGTCGGCCGCTCCACCGTCTATGCCTGGCTGCACGCCTTTCTTCGTCGACCGCTTCGCCAGTTTGCACCACCGCAAATCCTCCGGCCGCCGCGCCAAACTCACCCCCTCCCAGAAGCAGCGCCTGTGCGACCTGGTCGCGGCTGGACCCGAAGCGGCTGGCTACGCCACCGGCTGCTGGACCAGCGCGCTGCTCCAGGCACTGATCTGGCGCGAGTTTGGCGTGCATGTACAACGTCCACTATGTCAGTGACGTTGCTGCGCAACCTGGGCTTCTCCTACCAGAAAGCGCGCTTTGTCTCCGACCATCTCGACGAGGTGAAGCGCCAGGAGTGGCGCAGCGTGAAACTGGCCGGCGCATTGTGCAGGCGGCGCGGCGCAGGGAGCGTTGCTGCTGTTTGGCGATGAAGCCAGCTTTCGCGCAGTGGGGCTCGTTGGCCTACACCTGGGCGGTGCGCGGGCAGCAACCCGTGGTCAAGACCGGCGGCAAGCGCAAAGGCTACAAGGTCTTCGGGCTGATTGAGTACTTCACGGGCCGCTTGTTCTGGCATGGGCATGACGGAGCGCTTCAATGCCGCGAGCTATTGTGCCTTCCTGCAGAGAGTGCTGGCGACAGACCACGCAGCCGCTGATCCTGATCCAGGATGGGGCGCGCTACCACACGGCGGCCAAGACCCAGGCGTTCTTCGCCACGCATGCGGAGCGGCTGATGGTGATGCAGTTGCCGAGCTACTCGCCGGACTACAATCCGATCGAGCATTGTGGCGCAACATCAAGCGGCACAATACGCATAACCGCTACTTTCCGGAGTTTAGCGATCTGACGACGGCGGTCGAGACGGCGTTGACGCATTTCCAGCAGCATGCCCACGAGGTCAAACAACTCATGGGAACCTATCTGGATGAGTGTGGTCGCTGCGCCTGTGCCGCCTAATCCAAAACATTATCTGAACGACTATAGATCGGATTGCGTAGCATTTCATGCAGCGTCACCAAGCCCCACACCCCGACTCGGTGCGGTTTCACCAGCTCGGCCCGCTTGCCCGAGTATTGAGTTGGGTGTTGGGATACCCCGCTGTTCAAGCTCGGCGGCGATTAGGCGCAATGAAACCCCCGCCGCTTTCATGGTGAATATTTCGGCCACCACCGGGGCGGTGGCGGGATCGGGGGTAAGTTGCTTGGGGCCCGTTACCGGGTACATATACCCATACGGGGCTTGCGGGCCTTCAATCACGGTTGAACCCGCCAACACCGACTCCCGCCGCCCGCGAGTCATGCGTTCACGGATCGTGTTGCGTTCAAGCTCGGCGGCATTGGCTTTGATGCGATTGATGAACCGCGATTGGGGATCGCTTTTCACCATGCCCCCGTCGGCGGCCAAATGCAATTCCCCGTCGGCATCCCAAACCCGCCGGATCATCAATTCCCAACCGAGCGATGAACGGGTGAACCGATCCAACTTCCAAACCACTACATGCTTTGCCCGCTTGGTGGCAAGGGCTGCAAGCATCGCCCGGATGCCCACCCGATCGTCAATCGATCCGGTTTTGGTATCTTGAATCACATCCACCACCACCAAGCCGTGTTGCTCGGCATAATGGCGGCATTCCCGATCTTGCATCGGGAGTCCGTTCTGTTTTTCCTGTTCGCCGGTGCTCACCCGCAAATAGATCACCGCTGTTGAATCGTCGGCGGTTGCGGGCTGGTGTAGAGTCGATGGTGCCATAACATCCCCCTAAGATGTTGTGGTATCGCGGCGGGGTGTTCCACCACCCCGCCGCAACATTTAATTGATTACAATGCAGTATACCGGGTTTCGGGGCCGAGTGCAAAAACCCTTTACATACTGCCGGCCCCGCAGCCCGCCGCCGGGACGGTGGAACACCCCGAGCACCGCCACCAGCACCGCCGCCGCAATGCCCCCAAACGCGCTACAACCGATTTTGCGGGCCGATACCCCCGACTCGGTGTTTGGTCGGGGTGGTGTGGGCCCGCTGGTGGGGCGGCGCATGCTCGGCAATCATCGCAACAGCCGGGCGGCCACCCGTCGGGTGGTGATCAACCGCTGGCGCTGTTCAACGGTGGCAATCAAGCGGGCGGCATCGGCGGCGGTGTGGACGGGGCCCGCTTGCCGGGCACCAGCGGCACCGGCAACACGTCGGTTTCCCAATCGGTGATCAACTCGGCATTGGTGGCCTCGAAGTGAATCGCCAAGGCAACAATGGCATTAAGCATTGCCACATCGGCGGCACCATGGCGGCGGCCCGCTTTCAATCCCCGCAGCATGGCAAACGCTTTGGCGGCCCAGGTGGCGGGACTGGCCCCGAAATTCACTGTGCTTACTTCCCATAGTCGCAATTCGTGGAAATCCCGCACCGGGGCACCGTTGGCCCCCTTACTATGGGATTTCTTTAGCACGTCATACCGGAATGAAGCTTGAAGGGG
>CAWHBS010000003.1:0-862637 GCA_963827625.1 uncultured bacterium
CGTCATGTCCCCGCCCCGCTTCCGTTCCAGTTCCTGCGGACGGAGCCTCAGGCCCGGCCCGCTCCGTGAGCTGCTCCGTCCCCCGCGCCAGGCCTGCCCGGGCGCGAACGGCTCGAAGCTGAACGGGCGGCACGTTCTCCAGCCGGTCCGCGTCGTCGAGCCGCGCAGAGGTCCCTCAGACCTCCAGCGGCGACGCCTTGGCGAGGCGGTCGAAGGCCATCAGGTCGGCGATCAGCGCCGGCATCCGGTCGAGCGGGATCATGTTCGGCCCGTCCGAGGGGGCGCGGTCGGGGTCCTCGTGGGTCTCGATGAAGACCGCGGCGACGCCGAGGGCCACGGCGGCGCGCGCCATCACCGGGGCGAACTCGCGCTGGCCGCCCGAGGAGCCGCCCTGGCCGCCCGGCTGCTGCACCGAGTGGGTCGCGTCCATCACCACCGGATAGCCGGTGCGCGCCATGATCGGCAGCGCGCGCATGTCGGCGACCAGCGTGTTGTAGCCGAAGGAGACGCCGCGCTCGCTGAGCAGGATGCGCTCGTTGCCGGTCGAGGCGATCTTGGCGGCGACGTTGCGCCATGTCCCAGGGCGCGAGGAACTGGCCCTTCTTGACGTTGATCGCCGCGCCGGTCGCGCCGGCCGCGAGCAGGAGGTCGGTCTGGCGGCAGAGGAAGGCCGGGATCTGGAGCACGTCGACCGCCTCGGCCACCGGGGCGCAGTGGTCGGGCAGCGTGCACGTCGGTCAGCACCGGGCAGCCGACGCGGTCGCGGACCTCCGCGAGGATCGCGCAGCCCCTCGTCCATCCCGAGGCCGCGCTCGCGCCGACAGCGAGGTGCGGTTGGCCTTGTCGTAGGACGCCTTGAAGATGAGGCCCGCGCCGTCCGCGGCGCAGGCGTCCGCCAGCGCCTCGGCGATGCGCAGCGCGTGGTCGCGGCCCTCGAGCTGGCACGGGCCCGGCGATCAGCGTCAGCGGCGCCCGGTTCGAGACGGCGAGATCGCCGATCTGCACGGTCCTGGCTTCGCTCATGCGCCCTCCCTGTCGGCCCCGATGGTTAGCCGGGACCGCCCCGGCTGTAAACGAGGTCGCTGGTTGAACCGGCGCCCGACCGGTATGACGTCCCGGTATCGACGCCAGGACGACCGAGTAGCCCATGCAGACCCCGCTCGACCGCGCCTTCGCCGCGCAGGCTGAGACGCCCGCCGACGACGGCCTGCGGCTGCGCTTCCACGAGCGCGTGCTCGACGCCGAACTGATGGTGCCGCTCGCGACCGGGACCACCGGCGACCACCTCGCCCCGCGGGTCTTCGACCTCAGCGACGGCCGCTACGCCCTCGCCTTCGACCGGGACGAACGGCTGGCCGACTTCCTCGGCGCCCCGACGCCGGTTCGCCGCCCTGAGCGGACGGCGACTAGCGACGCTGCTGGCCGGACGCGGCGTCGGCCTCGCGCTCAACCTCGGCGCGCCGTCGGCGACGCTCCTGCCGGCCGCGGCGGTCGACTGGCTGGCGGCGATGGCCGCCGAGACGCCGGCCGTGCGGGCGGCCCGCCTCCGGTCGGTGTCGCCGCCGGGGACGGTCCCGCCGCCGCTCGCGGCGGCGCTCGGCCCCAAGCTCGCGGCGATGGCGCCGGTGATCGACGCCGCGTGGCTGGTGCGCGCCGGGTCCGGGGACGGCGAACCGGGACTGCTGCTGGTGCTGGTCGGCGTGCCCGAAGCCGCCCGCGACGGCGTCGCCGCAGCGGTGGCCGAGGCGGTGCGCTTCGCCCCCGGAGGCCCCGGCCTCGACCTGGTGTTCCTCGCGCCCGACGCGCCCGCGCTGGCCCGGGTGCAGCGCACCGGGGCGCGGCTCGCCATCCCTGCCCCGCCGCCGCCGCCGTCCGCCCCCGGCAGGACCCCGCGCGTCCGCCCGATCTGCGCGGCGGCCGGCGCGGACCGGCCTGACCGCCGCTCAGGCCGCCGCCAGGTCGCCCGCCGCCCGCTCCGCCTCGAACTCGGCCGCGAACGCCGCGAGCCGGCCCTCGGCGATCGCGGCGCGCAGCCCGGCCATCAGCTCCTGGTAGTAGTGCAGGTTGTGCCAGGTCAGCAGCATCGCGGCGATGATCTCGCCGGCCTTGAAGACGTGGTGCAGGTAGGCCCGGCTGTAGCCCGCGGCAGGCCGGGCAGCCGCAGTCCGGGATCGAGCGGCCGCGGGTCCTCGGCGTGCCGGGCGTTCTTGAGGTTGACCGCGCCGCGCCGGGTCAGCGCCTGCCCGGTCCGCCCCGAGCGGGTCGGCAGCACGCAGTCGAACATGTCGACCCCGCGCAGCACCGCGCCGACGATGTCGTCGGGCTTGCCGACCCCCATCAGGTAGCGCGGCCGGTCCTCGGGCAGCATCGCCGGGCGCGTAGTCGAGCACCCCGAACATCGCCGCCTGCCCCTCGCCGACCGCCAGCCCGCCGATGGCGTAGCCGTCGAAGCCGATCGCCGTCAGCGCCGCGGCGCTCTCCTCGCGCAGCTCGCGCGTGACGCCGCCCTGCTGGATGCCGAACAGCGCGTGCCCCGGCCGGTCGCCGAACGCCTCGCGCGACCGCGCCGCCCAGCGCATCGACAGCCGCATCGACTGCCGCCACCGCCTCCTCGGTCGCCGGCAGCGGCGGGCATTCGTCGAAGGCCATGACGATGTCCGAGCCGAGCAGCCGCTGGATCTCCATGCTGCGTCTCGGGGCTCAGCATGGTGCTTCGAGCCGTCGACATGGCTGCGGAAGGTCACGCCCTCCTCGGTCAGCTTGCGCAGCTCCGCGAGGCTCATCACCTGGAACCCGCCCGAGTCGGTCAGGATCGGCCGCTCCCAGTTCATGAACCGGTGCAGCCCGCCCAGCCGCGCCACCCGCTCCGCCCCGGGCCGCAGCATCAGGTGGTAGGTGTTGCCGAGCAGGATGTCGGCGCCGGTCGCCGCGCACGCTCTCGGGCAGCATCGCCTTGACCGTCGCGGCGGTGCCGACCGGCATGAAGGCCGGCGTGCGGATCTCGCCGCGCGGCGTGCGCAGCACGCCCGTGCGCGCGGCCCGCCCGTCGCGCGCCGATCGATCTCGAAGCCCGATGCCGCCGGCCATGACCCTGCTCCGCCCTAGACGATCCGAGGCGCATTTCCTATATGTTCGCTCAGGAATTCCAAGGGGGGCCGGGCGGGCATGAACGTCGAATCCGATGCGCCGATGGAGGGCACGCCGCTGATCCGCGCCCTCGACCACCGACCACCCGCTCTACGACGCAGGTCGTCGAGGCCTGCCGCACCGTGTTCGACCCCGAGATCCCGGTGAACATCTACGACCTCGGCCTCGTCTACACCATCGAGATCACCCCCGAGAGCGACGTCAACGTCGCGATGACCCTGACCGCCCCCGGCTGCCCGGTCGCCGGCGAGATGCCCGGCTGGGTCGCCGAGGCGATCACGCCGATCCCCGGCGTGCGCCACGTCGACGTCGAGCTGGTCTGGGAGCCGCAGTGGGGCATGGACATGATGTCCGACGAGGCGCGGCTCGAACTCGGCTTCATGTGAGAGCTTGCCGCGCTTCGGCGCGGCGGCATGGTCGGCTGCACCGAGGCCAAGAGTCGGACCATGCCGCAGATCCCAGTCACAGCTCGGCACGAGTTCCCGGAGATCGCGCGTCTTCACCGGCGACCTCGTCGGCTCGTCCGAAGCTCGCGCCCGACGCGCTGGCCGCGGCGATGCGGCGCTCGAGCAGGCGCGGCGCCGCGGCGATGTCGCGGCTCTGGGACCGGCGCGTCCGGGCCGGCGCCGCGCTTCTCCCGCTTTCGCGGCGACGGCTGGCAGTGCCTCGGTCCCGCGCCGGCGCTGCGCGCTGCGCGCCGCCCTGTTCCTGCGGGCCCACCTGCGGCGCGCTCGGCCGCGCCTTCGACACCCGCATCTCGATCGGCATCGGCTCGGGCTGCGCTGCACCGAGGCGCCAACCTCGACATCGGCCGCCGGCCCGGCGTTCGAGCTCTCCGGGGCGCGGGCTCGACGGCATGGCGCACGCCCAGACGCTTCGCGGTCGCCTGGGAGACGCCGCCGCCGGAGGCGCCGCTGCTCCGGGCGATCTTCGCGCTCGCCGACGAGATTCGCGCAACTGGACGCCGCGGCCAGGCGAAGGTCTTATCGCAGCCTGCTCCTGGCGGCCCAGCGACCCGAGCCAGGAGTCGCTGGCGCGCGACCTCGGCGTCACCCAGCAGACGGTCGCGAGCCACCTGGCGCGGCGGCGGCGACTGGGCGCTGCAGCGAGGCGCTGAAGGCCTGGGAGGCGCGGCATGACCCGCCCGCACTAACAGCCGAATAGGCTGTTTTCTCCATTTACAGCCGTTTCGGGCTGTATCCGCGATCACAGCCCCCAAGGCTGTATCGCCGTCCACTCCCGGGAGGCAGCGGTGCTCGAAACCGCCGTCGCCCTCGTCTTCGCCCACCTGCTCGCCGACTTCGTGCTGCAGACCGACTCGATGGTCCGCGACAAGCGCCGCCCGCCGGTGCTGCTCGGCCATGTCGGCATCGTCGCCGCCGCGAGCTGGGTGGCGCTCGGCTTCGCGCCCGTGCCGCTGCTGCTCCTGCTGGTCGGCGTCAGCCACTTCGCCATCGACGCGCGAAGCTGCGCTGGGTGGCGCGCCGGCGCACTCGAGCCGGCTTCGCCGCCTTCGCCACCGACCAGGCCGCCCACCTCGCGGTCATCTGGCTCGCCGCGGCGCTCTGGCCCGGCGCCTGGGCCGCCGGCCTCTGGGCCGGCGCCGGCCCTCCGCCTGCCGCTCGCCCGTCTGCCCGAGGCGATGGCGCTCGCGGCCGGGCTGATCGCCACGGTCTGGGCCGGCGGCTACGCGGTGCAGGAGCTGATGTCCGGGCCTGAAGCTGCCGCCGACCCGAAACCGACGCCAGCCTGCCCAAGGGCGGCCAGCTGATCGGCCGGCTCGAGCGGCTGATGATCCTGATGCTGCTGCTCGCCGACCAGCCCGACGGCATCGGCCTGCTGATCGCCGCCAAGTCGATCCTGCGCTTCAACGAGCTCGCCCGCGACGCCAGCGACCGCCGCGCCAGCGAATACGTCATCATCGGCACGCTGGCGAGCTTCGCCTGGGCGATCGCCACCGCCTGGGCGACCGCGCCGCGCTCGCCGCCCTCGCCCCTTGAGCCGCGCGCCGCGCCGCACTACCTTGGCAGCGACCAGAGATACGAGGACGCCCCGCCATGTTCGGCATTCCCGGCAAGCCGCCCGTGACGATGACCCCGGCCGCCGAGGCCCAGATCGCCCGGCTGATGGCGAAGGGCGACACCAAGGGCCTGCGCATCGGCGTCAAGAAGGGCGGCTGCGCCGGCATGGAATACACCATGGACTACGTCGCCGAGATCGCCCCGCACGACGAGGTGGTCGAGCAGAACGGCGCCCGGGTGATGATCGCGCCGATGGCGCAGATGTTCCTGTTCGGCACCGAGATCGACTACGCGACCGGCCTGCTCGAGTCCGGCTTCCGCTTCAACAACCCCAACGTCATCGAGGCCTGCGGCTGCGGCGAGTTCGATCAAGTTCGCCGACATGTGAGCCTTCCGACGCGGCTTCCCTCGGCCTCGCCGGCCTCTGCTAGCAGCCGAGCCGACTCGCGCACGGGAGAGCTCCATGCACGCTCGCAAGCTCGTCGCCGGAAACTGGAAGATGAACGGGCTCGGCGCTCTCGGCCGCCATGCTCGACGAACTCGCGCCGCGATCCAGCCCGCGCCCGCCTGCGACGTGCTGATCTGCCCGCCCGCGACGCTGGTCGCCCGCCTCGCCGGCGGCCGCTTCGCCGATCGGCGGCCAGGACTGCCACCCCGAGCCGTCCGGCGCCCACACCGGCGACATCGCCGCCGAGATGCTGGCCGACGCCGGCGCGGTCGCGGTGATCGTCGGCCATTCCGAACGCCGCGCCGACCACGGCGAGACCGACGCCATCGTCGCGCGCCAAGGCCGAGGCCGCCTGGCGCGCCGGCCTCCTCGCCATCGTCTGCGTCGGCGAGACCGAGGCCGAGCGCGACGCCGGCGACACCCTCGGCGCGCGTCGGCAGCCAGCTCGCCGGCTCGATCCCCGACGGCGCCACCGCCGACGCGCCTGGTCGTCGCCTACGAGCCGGTCTGGGCGATCGGCACCGGCCGCACCCCGTCGCTGGACGAGATCGCCGAGGTCCACGCTTCCTGCGCGACCGCCTGGCGCAGCCGCTTCGGCGCCGACGTCGGCCGGCGGCGTCCGCCTGCTCTACGGCGGCTCGGTCAAGCCCGGCAACGCCGCCGAGATCTTCGCCGTCGCCGACGTCGACGGCGCGCTGGTCGGCGGCGCCTCGCTCAAGGCCGCCGACTTCGGCCCGATCGTCGCCGCCGCCGGCTGATCAGCCGGCCCGCCGCCGCGCCTCGGCCGGCGCGATGCCGATAGTGCGCCGCCAGCCGCTCCAGCGCGATCTTCAGCACCACCTTGCCGGACCGCGCCGACCAGCCGAGCCGTTTCTCCGCCGTTTCAAGCCCTTCCAGGAAGCAGCAGATGCGGAACACGATGTCCGACAGCCCCGGCCCGAGCGCCTCCATCGCCTTGGCGACCCGGACGCGGGCGTCCTGCGGCCCTTCGGCCGGCCCGCGCCCGCCGGCGACGCCGCGCGCGCCGCCCGCGGTCAGGAAGCGCTCCCAGTTCTGCGCCACCCGCGGCCCCATCTGCGCCAGCTCGAAATCCTCGCGCAGCCGCTCGCCGGCCTCGATCAGGTCGGCGGTCAGATAGGCCGCGCCGTCCTTGTCGTGCTTGCGGCCGAGCACCGACAGCGGGCTCTCCGCCAGATTGAAGCGCAGCCGCCGCTCGCCCGATCCGTCGTCGGCCATCACCGTGCGTTCGGCGAAGAAGCGGTGCTGCTCCTGGAACGGCGCCTGCGCCTCGGCGAAGCCCGTCCTTCGGCCCGCGCTCGCTGCGCTCCTCGGTCAGCAGCCGCTTCAGCGCCGCGCGGCCGACGGCGGTGATGCCGTAGCAGGCGATCTTGCCCGCCTTCTCGCAGGCGATCCACTCCTGCAGCGCGAAGGCGTGCGCCACGTCGCGATCGACCACGGCGATGCGGTTCTGCCGTCCCGGCACCACCTCGCGCAGCACCACCGCCTTCTCCATGGTCGGCGCCACCGCCAGGAAGGCGCCCTTCTCGCACAGCCGCCGCAGGATGCGGCGCGCCTCGCGCTCGATCCGCGGGTCCGGTGCTGCGGGCGACTTGACGGCCGGATGCGCATGGACGGCACCTCCTTCGTTACGGCGGCTCGGAACAATCGGCGGCGTGGTCGCGGGCGATGCCGCTCCAGCGCCTCGTCGACCAGCGGGTCGTCGCGCCAGGCCTCGACCCGGCGCACCTGGCGCAGCACCGTCGAGGCGTGGCAGCCCCTTGGCGCGGGCGAGCGCCCGGATCGGCGTCCCGGCCGAGGTGTGCGCGAGTAGGTACGGCGGCCTCCGGAAGCCAGCCGGGGATCATCCGCGGCGACCCTCGCCGACCAGTCGGGACAGCGCTCGAACCGAGACGACGGATGCACATGCGAGCGACCCCTTTCTATGGCAATTTTCGCAAAACTCGTCTTAAAGTTGATTCGTCAACACTTCCTTACCTGCTAGAAAACACATGGATTTTAACGAATCCTCTCCGCCGGAGCACCGCGCGATGCACGCTATGGTTGTGCAACACCCACGGTTCCCGGCGAGGATGTCCGGCACCAGAACAGCCGACCCAAAGGGACATCATGACCGACTTCGCCAGCATCCTCAGCGCGCTCCGCCGTCCGAAGATCCTGATCCGCGCCGCCCGCGCCGGCGTCGTCGACTACCGCCGCGACCGCGACCTGAAGCGGCTGCTGCGCCAGCGCGCCGCCGCGCCGCAGCAGGCGATCACCAGCCTGCTCGACGAGGAGGGCCGGCTCGAGGCGACCCGCACCGTCGGGCGAGGCGACCTACAACCTCCAGCGCCACATCGCCGTCCTGACCGCGATCCTCGCCGAGGCCCGGCTGCTGCCGCTCCCGCGCTCGCGGGCCTGAGCCGTCCTGCCGTCGCCGCCGACCGGAACCGCCCGCACCATCCGGCGTTCGCCCCTTGCCATCCCGGCGTCCGTGGGGTTCGCTGTCATCGTGACGGGACGACTGATCATCGCATCCAACCGGATCGCGACGCCCGGAGCGCCGCGCGCCGGCGGTCTCGCGGTCGCTCTCGCCGACGCGCTGACCGAGCGCGGCGGCGTCTGGTTCGGCTGGTCCGGCGACACGCTCGAGCGCGAGACCCGCGGCGTCCGGCTCGTCTCCGACGGCAACGTCGACTTCGCCCTCGCCGACCTGACCCAGGCCGAGTACGACGGCTACTACCTCGGCTACGCCAACCGCACGCTCTGGCCGGTGTTCCACTACCGGGTCGATCTCGCGCACTTCGACGACGGCGAGTTCGCCGCCTACGAGGCGGTCAACCGCCGGTTCGCGCGGCTGCTGGCCCAGTTCACCCGGCCCGACGACACGGTCTGGGTGCACGACTACCACTTCCTGCTGATGGCCCAGGAGATCCGCGCCTCCGGGTGGCACGGGCGCCTCGGCTTCTTCCTGCACATCCCGTTTCCCGCCCCCGAGATCTTCACCTCGCTGCCCCAGCACCAGCGACTCGCCCGCGCCCTCTGCGCCTACGACCTCGTCGGCTTTCAGACCAATCGGGACGACGCGAACTTCCGTCGCTATCTCGTTGAAAACCTGGGGGCCGATATTTCTGACGATGGGCACGTGACGGTCGGCGACCGCATGTTCCGCACCGGAGCCTTCTCGATCGGCGTCGATCCGGCCGACATCGCCCAGGCCGCCGAGTCGGACGAAGGCCGCGCAGCCGCCGGCCGGGTCGGCCGAATCACCGAAAATCGCGCCCTGCTCATCGGCGTCGACCGGATGGACTATTCCAAGGGACTGCCGCAGCGCATGGCGGCGTTCGGCCAGATGCTCGACGACCACCCCGAGCTGCACGGCTCGGTCAGCTTCCTGCAGATCGCGCCACCCTCGCGCGAGGCGGTCGACGCCTATCAGGTGCTGCGCGAGGAACTCGACCGGCTGGCGGGGCGAATCAACGCCGACTATGCCGACCTCGACTGGATGCCGATCCGCTACCTCGCCCGCAGCTACTCGCGCGACGTGCTGTCCGCGCTCTATCGCCTGTCACGGGCCGGGCTGGTCACCCCGCTCTACGACGGCATGAACCTGGTGGCCAAGGAGTTCGTCGCCGCCCAGTCGCCCGAGGACCCGGGCGCGCTGGTCCTCTCCGAGTTCGCCGGGGCCGCCGAACAGCTGCAGTCCGCGCTCCTCGTCAACCCGCACGACGTCGGCGCCACCGCCGACGCCATCTACCGCGCCCTGACCATGCCGGTCGAGGAACGCATCGAGCGCTGGCAGGACATGATCCGTTCGGTGCGCGACCAGGACATTGCCTGGTGGCGCCGCGCCTTCCTCGAAGCCCTTGACGCCTCCGGAAATCCGGAGTGAGCAGCGGCGACCTCGCGGATCTGCGCCTTGGAAGCACCGATGCGCTGTTTCTCGATTTCGACGGCACCCTGACCGAGATCGGCCCCGATCCCGACGCCATCACGCTGCGCCCGGAAACCGCCGATGCCCTCTCCCGGCTTGCGGTCGGCCTCGGGGGCGCCGTCGCGCTGCTCAGCGGCCGCGACCTGCGCGACCTGGCGCGACGCACGCCGGCCTCGGTCTGGCGCGCCGGCGGCCACGGGCTCGAGATCCTCCCGCCCGATGCCGTCCCGCCGCCTGAACCGCCGCCGCTGTCCGCCGGCGGTGCTGGCGCCGCTGCGGGCGCTCACGGCCCGCCCGGGGGTCCGGCTGGAGCTGAAGGGGCCGGTGGCGGCCCTGCATTTCCGCGCCGCGCCCGACGCCGAGGCCGACTGCCTCGCCGCCGCGCGCGCCGCCGCGGCGACGCTGCCCGATCTGGTGTGGCAGGCCGGCAAGATGGTGGTGGAGGTCAAGCCGGCCGCCGCGCACAAGGGCGCCACGCTGCGCGGTCTCGCCGGGACCGCGCCGTTCCTCGGCCGCCGGCCGGTGATGCTCGGCGACGACACCACCGACGAGGACGCCATCGCCGCCGCCGAGGCGCTCGGCGGCATCGGCGTCAAGGTCGGCCCGGGCGCCTCAGCGGCGAGCCTCCGCGCCGCCGACCCGGCAGCCGTCCGGTCCTGGCTCTCCCGCGAGGCCGCACGGCCCCGCTAGGGTCAGTCCTCGTCGTCGTCGGCCGGCAGGTTGAACAGGTTCTCGGCGTCGAGCTTCGCCGCCGCCGGCGACACGTGGTCGTCCTTGCGGCCGCCGCCGAGCCGGAAGTTCTCCAGCCCCGAAATCCCCGACGGCAGCCGCGTCTCCTGGTCCATGCTCAGCGACTGCTCGGTCGAGACCAGCTTCATCCGCTCGGTGTCGTTCAGCACCACGCCGTCGGCCGCCGACTTCTTCACCGCCTTCGCCACCGCCGCGTCGAGCTCGCCCTGCTTCGACAGCCCGAGCGCCACCGGATCGACCGGGGCCACGTTGGCGATGTTCCAGTGCGACCGGTCGCGGATCGACTGGATCGTCGGCTTGGTCGTGCCGACCAGCTTGGCGATCTGCCCGTCCGACAGCTCGGGATGGAACTTCACCAGCCAGGCGATCGCGGCCGGCCGGTCCTGCCGCTTCGACAGCGGCGTGTAGCGCGGACCCTTGCGCTTCTCCTCGCCATCGGCCGCCGGGTTGTGCATCAGCCGCAGCCGCTAGGCTCGGGTCCGCCTCGGCGCGGCGAATCTCCTCGGCGGTCAGCTGGCGGTTGGCGACCGGGTCGAACCCCTTGATGCCCTGCGCCACCTCGCCGTCGGCGATGCCGTTCACCTCGAGCTCGTGCAGCCCGCAGAACTCGGCGATCTGCCGGAACGTCAGCGTCGTGTTCTCGACCAGCCAGACCGCGGTCGCCTTCTGCATCAATGGAAGCGCCATGGCAATCCCCTCTCAAAACACGGGCCTCCCGAGCTGAAAACTCGGGTGCGCCGGAGCGCGAAGGTCGGTTTTCGCGGGGAGTTCGACAGGCTATATAGGGCGGATGCGCGGGATGATAAAGACCCTTTCGGCTGCGGTGCTCGGGATCGCGGCAGCGATCGCCGCGCCGTCGCGCGCGCTGGACGATGCCGGCTACTTCCTGCTCGCGCTCACCTGGACCCCGAGCTGGTGCCTCGGCCGGCGACGACCCCGACCACCCGCAGTGCGACCCGTCGCGCGACCTCGGCTTCACCCTGCACGGCCTCTGGCCGCAGTTCGAGGACGGCTGGCCCGAGTTCTGCGACAGCGACTTCGCCGACCCGAGCCGGCGCCAGACCGCGGCGATGGCCGACATCATGGGCACCGGCGACCTCGCCTGGTACCAGTGGAAGAAGCACGGCCGCTGCGCCGGCCTGCCCGCCGACGCCTATTTCGCCGCCTCGCGCCGCGCCTACTCCGCGCTCGACCTGCCCCAGCCGGACGGCCCCGCCCTCACCGCCGACGCGCTCGAACGCGCCTTCATCGCCGCCAACCCCGCGCTCGACCGCGACGCCCTGGTCGTGACCTGCCGCGACGACCGCGTGCAGGAGGTGCGGCTCTGCCTCGACCGCGGCCTCGCCCCGCGCACCTGCGGCGCCGACGTGCTGCGCGCGGCCTGCCGCGAAGCGCGGCCCGCTCGACCTGCCGCCGGTCCGGTAGCGCGATGGGCAAGCTCCTGCGTTCGGCGCACACCTGCTCGGCAACGCGCGGTCCGCGTCTCGAACCTCGGCCGGCCCGAGCTGATCCTCGGCGTGCGCCTGCTGGCGCTCGACGACAGGACCGGGTGTTCCTCGTCCGCCACTCCTATTGCCCGACCTGCACCTGCCCGGCGGCGCGGTCGATGCCGGCGAGAGCAGCCGCGAGGCCGCCGAGCGCGAGGCGCGCGAGGAGGGCAACCTCGATTCGACGCGCCGCCCGACCTGTTCCACATCTACTGGAACCCGGTCGGCGGCCGGCGCGACCACGTCGTCCTGTTCGTCGCCCGCAACGCCCGCCAGTCGCGGCCGCGGCCGCCGTCGCTCGAGATCGTCGCCGCCGGCTTCCACGCGCTCGACGCCCTGCCCGGCTCGCTGTCCGACGGCACCCGCCGCCGGCTCGACGAGGTGCTCGGCGGCGCGCCGCCCTCCGACCGCTGGTAGGCTCAGGCGACCGCGAGGATGATCTTGCCGATGTGCGCGGAGCTCTCCATCCGCGCGTGCGCCTCGGCCGCCGCCTCAGCGGATAGACCCGGTCGATCACCGGCGCGATCCGCCGCGCGTCGAGCAGCGGCCAGACCTCGCGCCGCAGCGCCTCGGCCAGCCGCGCCTTGGCCTCGACCGACTGCGGCCGCAGCGTCGAGCCGGTGATCATCAGCCGCTTCACCATCACCTGGGCGAAGTTGAGCTCGGCCGTCGCCCCTGCCTGGTGCGCGATCATCACCAGCCGCCCGTCCGGCGCCAGCGCCCTCACGTCCCGCGCCAGATAGTCGCCGCCGACCATGTCGAGGATCACGTCGACCCCGCGCCCGGCGGTCGCCTCGCGGACCGCCGCGACGAAGTCGGCCTCGCGGTAGTTGATCGCGAGCTCCGCCCCCAGGTCGAGGCAGGCCCGGCACTTCGCCTCCGACCCCGCGGTCGCGAACACCCGCGCCCCGCGCGCCGCCGCGAGCTGGATCGCCGTCGTGCCGATCCCCGACGACCCGCCATGCACCAGCAGCACCTCGCCGCCGCCAGCCGCGCCGCGCTCGAAGACGTTGCCCCAGACCGTGAAGAACGTCTCGCAAAGCCCGGCCGCCGCCATCATATCCATCCCGTCCGGCACCGGCAGCGCATGGTCCTGATGCGTCAGCGCATACTCGGCGTAGCCGCCGCCCGGCAGCAGCGCGCAGACCGCGTCGCCGACCTTCCACGGCGAGCCGCCCGGCCCGACCGCCGCCACCTCGCCGGCCGCCTCCAGCCCCGGCAGGTCGGACGCCCCCGGCGGCGGCGCATAGCTGCCCGCCCGCTGCAGCGCGTCCGGCCGGTTCACCCCTGCCGCCCGCACCCGGATCAGGATCTCGCCGGCCATCGGCCGCGGCACCGGCCGCACCGCCGGCCGCAGCACCTCCGGCCCGCCCGGCTCCGCGATCTCGATCACCCGCATCTCGGACGGCAGCAGCCATCGAACCCCCCAAGGTCAGCCCGGCGTGCCCCTCCCGCCCGGGAGCCGTCCGGCCCCGACCCTACCAGTCGCCTCCCGCCGGTCAATCGCACCGCGACGCGCGACCCAGCGAGGGAGCCGGCAGGCGTCCCGAGGCCCGTTTCGCCCTTCCAGTCTCCGGTGGCATCATGGTCCCTGGAAGCGCCAATCCGGGAGAGAGAAAATGACCAGACGGACGCTGACGAAATCCAGCCGGGGTGCGGTCGCCACCGGTGCGACGGCAACCGGAGCCGCGTCGCTCGCCGCGCTGGCCATGGGCGCCGTGGCGCTCGGCGCCCTGGCCGTGGGTGCGCTGGCGGTCGGCCGCCTCACCGTCGGCCGCGCCCGGCTGCGGCGCGTCGAGATCGGCGAGCTCGCCGTCGGGCGGCTGGCGATCGGCGCCGCCGACCCCGGCGCCCCGGCCACCGTCTGCCGCGTCCGCGCGGCCCCCGGCCAGGGCGACGCGCTGGAGCGCCTGGTGCTGGACGAGATCGCCGCCGACGCCCCGGGCGTCCGCCCGTATCGGGCGCTCCGCTCCCGCACCGACCCGACCTGTTCCTGTTCTACGAGACCCGGCCCGCCACGGCCGCCCCGTCCAGCCCCGCGCCGCGACCGCGCTTCGACGCCCTCCTCCGGCAGGCCGCCGAGCAGGGCCTGCTCACGCGCTCCACCGACGCTCCGGCCGAGCTCTTCCGGACGATTCGACTCCGATCTCCGGTTGCCCCTCGGCTCACGGCCCGACGTCGGACACAACGGCGCGGCATTCACTTCGCGGATTTGTCCGTCGACAAATCCGCGCGCGCCTGCCTGCCCCCGGCAGGCGCGTCCTCGACGCACCCGCCAGGCAGGCGCGCGCGGATTACGAACCGACGGCGATGCCCTTCCCCCCTCGGCCTCCGCGCTCGCGCGCTCCGGCCGACGAACCGGCGCGACGCAATGCGTCGCCAACGCCGGTTCAGGCTCCCTTGCGTCGTCCGACGAATCAACCGGAGCCCGTATGACACCACGAGCCGCCGCCCCTCACGACGGCAGGCCTCGGCGGCATTGCGCCAGGCGCAGCTGTCGAGCATATCCGCTGGAATGCTTACCTACGCCCGGCCTCGTGCGAGAGGCTCAGAGATTACGTCCTCGAGGGAAGGTGCCGTGACAAAGAGTGCTGATCCGGTGCTTTCGGTTATCGTTCGCCGGTTCGGGCACGAAGTGCGGGATGACGTGGAAAACCTCGTCAGGCGGATCCAGCAGGCCGTGTCCTTGCAAGCTGGTTTCGTCAGGTTGCAGAACAGCGTCTCGTCCGGAGACAATGGCCACGAGCTCGTGACCGTCTTCTCCTTCGATACCCACGATGATCTTGACAAGTGGAACAACTCGTCAGTCCGTCTTGAACTCGTAGAGGAGCTCGACCGACTCTCGTCGGACGAGATGACCCACCTGAGGTTCGATGGACTTGCCCTGCTTGCCTCTCCGAAGGCGCGCATCGGAAAAGGTGAGACGGTTGCGATCCTGATCTTCTGGATCCTCGCCATTGGCAGCCTCCTGGGCGTGCTCGCGGATCTTTCCTTGCCGGATTTCACTCGGTCCCTTTTGGCGTGATGCCCTGGTCGTAACCATCAACGTGCTTCTTATCAGCTACGTCTTCCTGCCCTGGTCCAGCACGATGCTGACACGGCTCAAGGCGCGTTTCTCGAAATCCGGCAGGAGCGAATGAACGCCCACATCGTCTACCCGGGCAGGCGAGGCGGGGCATGCGCGACGCCGGTTAACCTTCGTTGATTCCAGGTAGTCCAGGTCACACTGCACGACGCTCCAGAACAGGGCGCCGCCAACCAGGACTGGGCGGGCGGCCGTTGGGCGCTCGGGCGACCCTCTCGGGCAGATTGGGGCGCGCCGCTCGAGGGAGTGTCGAGCGCGAAAGCGATGAACCCGAGCTTGCCCGGGTTGCACGCGTGCGACTGCGTGCGACTCCGCCGGCGCCGGCCCGTCACAGCCCCCAGGTCAGCGCCAGCGGCGCCACCTCGCGCGCCAGCTCCATCAGCTGCGCCCGCGTGTCCGGGTGCAGCGGCCGCGTCGGGTGCCGCACCGCCTCGGAGCGGATCACCCCGCCCTCCTTCATCACCACCTTGCACGACCGCCACTGGCATTGCCGGTTCTCGAAGTTGATGATCGGCAGCAGCCGCTCGTAGATCGCCTTCGCCTCGTCGCGCCGCCCGGCATGATACGCGGCCACCGCCGGCCCGATCAGGTCCGGCAGCGTCGCCGAGGTCATCGTCCCGGTCGCGCCGGCGTCGAGGTCGGCCATCAGCGTGATCGCCTCCTCGCCGTCGAACGGCCCCTCGATCGCGTCGCCGCCCGTCGGCGATCAGCGCCCGCAGCTTCGCCGCCGCCTGCGGCGTCTCGATCTTGAACAGCCGCACCTGCTCGATCTCGCGCGCCATCCGCGCCAGGAACGGCACCGACAGCGTCACCCCCGACATCGGCGCGTCCTGCACCATGATCGGGATGCCGCCCGGCCGCGCCGACCCGGTCGAAATGCTCGAACACCGCCTCCTCGTCGGCCCTGAGCAGCGCCCCGTGATACGGCGGCATCATCATCACCATCGCCGCGCCCATCGCCGCCGCCTCGCGCGCCCGCGCCTCGGCGACCTGGGTGGCGAAGTGCGAGATCGTCACGATCACCGGCTTGCGCCCCGCCGCCTGTTCCAGGCTGACCCGCGTCAGCGCGGCCCGCTCGTCGTCGTCGAGCAGGAACTGCTCGGAGAAGTTGGCGAGGATGCAGATGCCGTCGACCCCCTGGTCGACCATGCAGTCGATCACCCGGCGCATCCCGTCGATGTCGACCGCCCCGTCCTCGGTGAACGGCGTCGGCGCGACCGGCCAGATGCCGGTGAACGGCCGGCCGGTCATCGGCGCAGGACCCCGGCCCGCGGGCCATCCAAACCAGTTCTCATGTCGTCCCCCCGTTCTGATTGCCGCGATGGTAGCGGTGCCTCCGCCGATCGGTCCAGTGCTTACGCCGCGCCGCCATACCGCGACAAATTCGCGATCGTGCTAAGCTGCATGGCAGCAACGGTATGAGACGATGCCCCACAAGCTGGCCCAGCGCCTGACCGTCAAGCACCTGCGCCTGATCGCCGCGATCGCCGAGCACCGCCAGCTCTCGCTCGCCGCGCAGGCGCTCGCGCTCAC
Source organism: uncultured bacterium (assembly GCA_963827625.1). GTDB lineage: Bacteria > Chloroflexota > Chloroflexia > Chloroflexales > Kallotenuaceae > CAWHBS01. The sequence goes on from CAWHBS010000003.1 coordinate 16,403, forward strand.
CCAGCCGGCGGCCTCGCGCACGCTCGGCGAGATCGAGCAGCTGTGCGGCGACGCGCTGTTCGAGCGCCACCCGCGCGGCATGACGCTGACGCCGATGGGCGAGCTGATGGCGCGCCGGGCCCGCAACGTGCTCGAGGAGGTCGCCGAGGCCGCCGACGAGGTCGACCGCTGGCGCTCCGGCCGCGGCGGCACCGTCCGCATCGGCGCGGTGACCGGCGGCGCGGTCGGCTACATCGTCCCGGTGATCCGCCGCTCAAGCAAGTCGCCCCCGACGCCGAGACCCACGTCGAGGTCGCCATGAGCCGCGAGCTGATCCGCGACCTGCGGGCGCTGCGCCTCGACTTCGTGCTCGCCCGCATCCCGCCGGAGACCGACGCCGTCCGAGTTCGACGTGGTCCGGGCCAGCAGCGAGCGCATCGACCTGGTGGCCGGCGCTGGCCACCCGCTCGCAGCCGCCGCTCGGTCGGCCTCGCCGACCTGCTCGACTTCAACTGGGTGATGCAGAGCAGCGGCGCGCCGATCCGCATGGCGATCGAGGACGCGCTGCTCGGCATGGGCGCCCGGCTGCCGCGGCGCATCACCAACACCTCGTCGCTGCTGGTCACCATCGCGATGCTCGATGCCTCCGACACGGTGGCGCCGGTCAGCCGCGAGGTGGCCAGCCTCCTGATCGGCGTCGGCGCGCGGCCGGCAGATCCGCGGTCCTGCCGCTGGCGCGAGCGCATCGTCGTCGCCCCCTACATGCTGCTGTCGACCCGCGGCCGCCGCCTCTCGCCGATCGCCCAGCGCTGCCGCGACATGGTGGCCGAGATGCTCGACGGGGCATCGGAAGCGAAAGCCTCGTGACCCAGGCCGCTCGCGTGGCGCGGCCGAGCGACCGGCTCGAGGAACTGACCGGCCAAGCCGCGGCGGCGCCCGGCATCCCTACGCGAAGGCGTCCGGCTCCGAGGCCTTGCGCCGGTCGACGAAGTCCTGCAGCGCCTCCGCGACCCCCGGATCGATCGCCGGCGCCTCGTAGTCGGCGAGCAGCTTGCCGCACCCGCGCATTGGCGAGCTGCGCCGAATCGAGCCCGCCGGCCTCGGCCCAGGTCTCGAACGGCCGGTAGTCGAGCACCTGCGGTCCGCCAGAAGGCGTTCTTGAAGTTCGCCTGCGTGTGCGCGCAGCCGAGGAAGTGCCCGCCCGGCCCGACCTCGCGCATCGCGTCCATCGCCTGCCCGTTCTCGCTGAGGTCGATCCCCTCGGCCAGCGAATGCAGCACGCCGAGCTGGTCGGCGTCGAGCACGAACTTCTCGTAGCTCGACACCAGCCCGCCCTCGAGCCAGCCACAGGCGTGCAGCATGAAGTTGACGCCGCCGAGCAGCGCCGCCTGCAGCGTGTTCGCGCTCTCGTAGGCCGCCTGCGCGTCCGGCAGCTTCGAGCCGCACAGGCCGCCGCCCGAGCGGAACGGCAGGTTCAGCCGCCGCGCCAGCTGCCCGGCGCCCCACAGGATCTTCGACGCCTCCGGCGTGCCGAAGGTCGGCGCGCCCGGAGTTCATGTCGATCGAGGTCACGAACGCCCCGAAGATCACCGGGCACCCCGGGTTGACCAGCTGCGCATAGGCGATCCCGGTCATCGCCTCGGCCAGCACCTGGGTCAGCGTCCCGGCCGACGCTGACCGGCGCCATCGCCCCGCCGACGATGAACGGCGAGACGATCACCGCCTGCCCGGCGCGGGCATAGACCTCGAGCGCCCCCATCATCGTCGCGTCGAACACCAGCGGCGAGTTGATGTTGATCAGGCTCGTCATGTAGCAGTTCGGCCCGACGCTCTCGGCCCCGAACAGGATCCGGCACATCTCGACCGAATTCGGCCGCCCGCTCCGGCGCCGTCACCGAGCCCATGAACGGCTTGTCGCTGAGCGTCATGTGCGCCAGCAGCATGTCGAGATGCCGCTTGTTCACCGCGACGTCGGTCGGCTCGCAGACCGTGCCGCCCGAATGGTGCAGCCACTTCGACGAGTAGGCGAGCTTCACGAAGTTGCGGAAATCCTCGATCGTCGCATAGCGCCGGCCGTTCTCGATGTCGCGCACGAAGGGCGGCCCGTAGACCGGCGCCAGCACCAGGCCCTTGCCGCCGATCGTCACGTCGCGCTCGGGATTGCGCGCCCGCTGCACATATTCGCGCGGCGCGGTCGCGCAGAGCCGCCGCGCCAGCCCCTTCGGCAGATGCACCCGGTCGCCGCGCACGTCGGCGCCGGCGTCCTTCCAGAGCGCGCAGCGCCGCCGGGTTCTCGGCGAAGCGCACGCCGATCTCCTCCAGCACCGTCTCGGCGTTCGCCTCGATCAGCGCCAGCCCTTCCTCGTCGAGGATCTCGTAGTTCGGGATCCGCCGCCGGATGAACGGCGCCGCCTCGACGCGCAGCGCCGTCCGCTCGGCCCGCCGCGCCGCTCCGCCGCCGCCGCCCCGGGTCCGGCGACCTGCTTCCGCGACTTCGCTCATCTCGATCCTCCGTCCGCGCCCGTGTCGGTTCTACCGCCCGCCGGCGGCTTCGGTCCGGTGGTTTCCGCCACCGCGCAGGCCTTCCGCGACATGCCCGACGCCGCGATCACCAGTCCACCAGCCCGAGGTTCAGCGACGCCGCCACCGCGGCGGCGGTCAGCGCCGTGAAGTAGACCCGCCCCGCCACCGACCTCTGGCCGGTCCGCCACAGCGCGACCGTTGCCGCCACCATCACCGCGGCGACGACGCCGACCAGCACCGGCAGCGAGAATATCCAGTTCCACGACCTGGGGATCGCCCCCATCGCGATGAGGTTTTCGTTGGCCACGAGCGTCGCGCCCACGGCCGAGCGCCAGGCCGCCGACGAACGCCAGAACCAGCAACCCGGCCGCTACCGCCAGCCAGGGTGCGAGACGCGAGAGCGATCGACTGACACCGGAGGCGGGCGAACCCCGCGGCTCGCGACCGCGGCCGATCAGCGCCGCGATCGGGTAGACCGGCACCGCCGTCAACAGGAACAGCGCGCAGAGGATCGCCGGGATGCCCAGCAGACCGAGCACCAGCAGCCCCGAAATCCCGGTGGTCGCCATCGCCTTCTGGGCCACCGCCCAGAAAGATCACGTCGTCGTCGGTGGCGAACTCGGGCGCCGCCTCACCGACGCAAGCCGTGTCGAGCGGCGCCTCGGGCGCTTCCAGAAACGCCTCGATCAGGTCGTTCGCGCAAGGGTTGGTCACCGCCTGCCCGTGCGACCCGCCGGGGAACACCACGTGCCTGCCGTTCGCCAGATACGGCAGGATCGACGCTGCATAGTCGGGCGGCGTGATCGGATCGTAGTCGCCCGACAGCAGCAGCGTCGGGATCGCGCTCGTCACCGGTTGCAGATCGGCGCGCGGCAGCAGCTCGATGCCCCAGTCCCGGCAAATCTCGACGCCGGCCCGCGCCTGCTCCCGCGTGCTTTCGGCCAGCCGCGGCAGGATGTCGGGGAAGGCCGCCGAAATCGGCGTCGGTGTCGCCGCGGTCGGCGCAGGTCACGGCCAGATGCATGCCCTCGGCGACCGAATTGTCGAACAGCAGCAGCGGCAGCAGCAGCGAGGTCACGTAGGTGAAGTCGCCGCCGTCCGCCCGGTCGATGATCAGCGGAACGAGATCCTGGGCATTCATGTAGAGGCCCGTGAACACCGCGTCCTCGAGCAGGTCGCCGGTCAGTTCCACCGGTTGGGCTTCCAGGCTTCCGAACGCCGCGACCTGCACCGTCACCGGATCGGCGTTCAGCCGATCGACCAGCGCGAGATAACGCCGCGCCAGGTCGGGGAACGCCGCGGCGCAGCGCGGCTGCTCCTCGCAGCCGAGCAGGTACTTCTCGCCGATCCGCTGCTGCGCGAACGCCGGCTCGGTGAACAGGTTGTAGCTCAGCGGCACCACCGCATCGAGCACGACGCGCGCAGGGGCCCCGGATGCTGCCGCATCAGGAACTGCCCGAGTTCGGTGCCATACGAGACGCCGTAGAAGTTGATCGCCTGGTATCCGAGCGCCAGCCGCAGCGCCTCGACGTCGTGGGCGTTCTCGGCCGAGTTGAACGCCGAAAGATCGCCGGTCTCCTCGGCCAGCCGCCGTCCGCACGCGCGCGCGGCGGCGATGGACGCAGCCATGCTGTCGGCTTCGCTCGCACCCGACCCCGCATCCTCGCGCAGCTGCTCGCCCAGTTCCGGGCAGAGCAGCGCCGGCTTCGAGTGGAGCGTGCCGCGCTGGTCCCAGAGCACGAGGTCCCGGCTGGTCGTCGGCCGGATCTCCGGGTTCGCCAGCAGCGCTTCGGCGTAGGTCCCGATCGTCGATCCTCCCGGTCCGCCCTGCGCGATGAACAGCGGGTCGGGGCGCGGCGTCGGCGCCGTCGCCGGCAGGATCACCGTCGCGAGCGCGATCGACGCGCCCCCCGGTTCGTCATGCCGGAGCGGCACCGTGACGTAGCCGCAGGCCACCCCGCTGCCGTCTTCGACCGACAGCGCGAAGACGTCGCAGCCGACGTCCGACCAGGCCGAAGTCCTGGTGTCGGCAGCGGCCCCGGCGGCAAACGACAGAACCAGCCCGGCCGCCAGGACGCACGTCTCGATCCGCCCCATGCGCTCCCTCTTCGCCGCCTCGGTCCGGAGCCGATCCGAAACCAAGATCGTCCCCATCGGCGCAGGTCAAGAGACCACCGGGCGCCCGGCTTCGCCCGCGGCCCGGGCGACCGGACACGAGCAAACCGCGGCCGCGAATTTTAACGAACATGAATCCCATTGATTTCAGGGCCATGCCAGCATTTGCACGCGTGTTACGCCCCGTAACACACCCCTTGCGCACCGGCGCTGCCCGACCTATTCCCTCGCCGATGATGGCCGCCCGAACACCAGCGCCTGCTCATCGTCGACTTCGGCAGCCAGGTCACCCAGCTGATCGCCCGCCGCCTGCGCGAGGCGCACATCTACTGCGAGATCCACCCCTACCAGAAGGTCGACGCCGCCTTCCTCGCCGACTTCCGCCCGCAGGCGGTGATCCTCTCGGGCGGCCCGGCCAGCGTGACCGCGGCGGGCAGCCCGCGCGCCGCCCCCGAGGTCTTCGCCCTCGGCGTCCCGGTCCTCGGCATCTGCTACGGCCAGCAGACCATGATGGCCCAGCTCGGCGGCGAGGTGCGAGGCCGGCCACCACCGCCGAGTTCGGCCGCGCCTGGGTCACGTCCGACCGACACCCGCGACCCGCTGTTCACCGGCCTGTTCGCCGACCGGCCGCGAGGAGGTCTGGATGAGCCACGGCGACCGGGTCACCGCCCTCGCGCCCGGCTTCGCGGTGATCGGCGCCTCGCCCGAACGCCCCCTTCGCGATCACCGCCGACCCGAGCCGCCACTTCTACGCCGTGCAGTTCCACCCCGAGGTGCACCACACGGTCAACGGCGCCCGCATCCTGCGCAACTTCACCGACCTCGCCGGCTTCACCGGCGACTGGACCATGGCCGCCTACAAGGACCAGGCGATCGCGGCGATCCGCGCGCAGGTCGGCGACGCCCAGCGTCATCTGCGGCCTCTCCGGCGGCGTCGACAGCTCGGTCGCCGCCGTGCTGATCCACGAGGCGATCGGCGACCAGCTCACCTGCGTCTTCGTCGACACCGGCCTGATGCGCCAGGGCGAGGCCGAGGAGGTCGTCACCCTGTTCCGCGACCACTACAACATCCCGCTGATCCACGCCGACGAGAGCGACCGCTTCCTCGGCGCGCTGGAGGGCGTCACCGACCCCGAGACCAAGCGCAAGACCATCGGCCGCCTGTTCATCGAGGTGTTCGAGCACGCACGCCCGCGAGGCCGGCGACGCCGCCTTCCTCGCCCAGGGCACGCTCTACCCCGACGTGATCGAGAGCGTCAGCTTCTCCGGCGGCCCCTCGGTCACCATCAAGAGCCACCACAACGTCGGCGGCCTGCCCGAGCGGATGCACCTCAAGCTCGTCGAGCCGCTGCGCGAGCTCTTCAAGGACGAGGTCCGCGCCCTCGGCCGCGAGCTCGGCCTGCCCGCCGCCTTCGTCGGCCGCCACCCGTTCCCCGGCCCCGGCCTCGCCATCCGCTGCCCCGGCGAGATCACCCGCGAGAAGCTCGCCATCCTGCGCCAGGCCGACGCGGTCTACCTCGACCAGATCCGCCGCCACGGCCTCTACGACGCGATCTGGCAGGCCTTCGCCGTGCTGCTGCCGGTCCGCAGCGTCGGCGTCATGGGCGACGGCCGCACCTACGACTACGTCTGCGCCCTGCGCGCCGTGACCTCGGTCGACGGCATGACCGCCGACTGCTACCCGTTCGACCACGACTTCCTCGGCGAGACCGCCACCCGGATCATCAACGAGGTGCAAGGGCATCAACCGCGTCACCTACGACATCACCTCGAAGCCGCCCGGCACCATCGAGTGGGAGTGAGCGCGCAGAAACTGGTGCTTGCCGCGCCTACGCCTCCAGCCGGCTGATCATCACCGTGCAGACCGGCTTCTTGCCGATCGCGTCGTTGCAGATGCGCGAGACCGTGCGCTGGATCATCTCGTCCAGCGTGTCGTCGTCGGCGAGTTCGCCGCGCTTGGCGCGCGCCAGCGTGCGCCCGAGCTCGGCTTCCAGCGCCCCCTCCAGCCCGTCCCGCATCTTCGGGTTGTCCGGCAGGCCGGTCATCTCGACCCAGGCGTCGCCGAGCGGGCGGCCGCGCTTCGTCGATGATGACGCTGACCGCGACCTTGCCGCGCAGCGCCATGCGGATGCGGTCGCGCACCACCCCGTCCATCGCGCCGATCAGCACGGTGCCGTCGAGATAGACCCGGCCGGTTTCGATGCGCTCGACGACGCGCGGCAGGTCGCCGGTCAGGTCGAGCAGCGTGCCGTTCGGCGCCACGACCGTGGCGATGCCCCGCTCCGCGGCGAGGGCGGCGTGGGTCGAGAGGTGCCGGTGCTCGCCGTGCATCGGCACCAGCATCTTCGGCCGCACCAGCGTCTGCAGCGTCACGAGGTCGGGGCGGTTGGCGTGGCCGGAGACGTGGTAGAGGCCGTTCGATTCGTCGATGACCGTCACGCCCTTCTCGCGAGAGCTGGTTGAGGATGCGGGCGACCGCGACCTCGTTGCCGGGAATGGTCTTGGACGAGAACAGGAAGGTGTCGCCGGGACGCAGCTCGAGGCCCATGTATCTGCCCTGGGCGAGCTGCGCCGAGGCGGCGCGGCGCTCGCCCTGGCTGCCGGTGGCGAGCACCAGCAGGTTTCGGCGCGGCACGCTGTCGATGTCGAGCACGTCGAGCGTCTGCGGGAAGCCGTCGAGCACCTCGGCGGCGTGCGCGGTCTTCAGCATGGTGTTCATGGCCCGGCCGAGCACCACGACCTGCCGGCCGGCGGCGCGGCCGGCCTCGGCCAGCGTCTTCAGCCGGGCGACGTTCGAGGCGAAGGTCGTGGCGACGACCAGGCTCTCGGCGGCCTGCATCAGCGCACCGATCGGCTCGATCAGCGTCGCCTCGGACCGTCCGGCGTGGGGGCTGAACACGTTGGTCGAAGTCGCAGGCCAGCACCTTCACGCCCTGGTCGCCGAGCGCGCGCAGCGCCTCCGGGTCGAACGGCTCGCCCGACCAGCGGCGTCTGGTCGGACTTGAAGTCGCCCGAGTGCAGGATGCGGCCGGCGGGGGTGTCGATCACCAGCGCCGAGGCCTCCGGGATCGAATGGGCGATCGGCAGGAAGCCGACCGTGAACGGCCCGGCGTGGACCACGTGCGGCCAGGCGTCGACCTGGCGCACCTCGTCGGTGCTCTGCCCGGCGCGCTCCATCTTGCCCTTGGCGAGCGCCGCGGTGAAGCGGCGGGCATAGACCGGCGCGTGCAGCCGGTGCCAGAGCAGGCCGAGCGCGCCGACGTGGTCCTCGTGGCCGTGGGTGATGAAGATCGCGTCCAGCCGGTCGGCGCGGGCCTGGATCCAGGCCGGGTCGGCCATGATCAGATCGACCCCGGGCGACGACTCCATGGTCGGGAAGGCGACGCCGAGGTCGACGAGGATGAAGCGCTCCGCCCCCTCCGGCCCGTAGCCGTAGAGGTACATGTTCATGCCGATCTCGCCCGCGCCGCCGAGCGCGAGGTAGATCAGCCGGTCCGGTTTTGCCATGTGGTCGTCGTCACTCCCTGTTCAGGCGATCGATCACCACCAGCCCGTGGATGGTCAGGTCGGTGTCGATCTTCTGCAGCACGTCTGTCCCTTGCGCGAAGAGGGTGGACAGTCCCCCGGTTCCGATCACGGTCATCTCGGTCTGGCGCTCGGCGCGGATGCGGGCGCAGATGCCCTCGATCAGGCCGATGTAGCCCCAGTAGACGCCCGACTGCATGCAGGCGACGGTATTGGTGCCGACCACGCGCTCGGGCCGGCTCACGTCGATGAACGGCAGCGCCGCGGCGGCGTCGTGCAGCGCCTTCAGCGACAGGTTGACGCCGGGCGCGATCACGCCGCCCTCGTAGGCGCCGTCGTGCCCGACCACGTCGAGCGTCGTGGCGGTGCCGAAGTCGACGACGATCAGGTTGCCGCCATAGCGGTCGAAGGCGCCGACGGTGTTCACCAGCCGGTCGGCGCCGACGATCGTGGTCGGGTCGACACGCGGCCGCGGGCCGATCCGCACCTCCGGGCTTGCCGACCACCAGCGGGCGGGTGGCGAAGTAGCGGTCGGACAGGACGCGCAGGTTGAACACCACCTGCGGCACCACCGACGAGATCACCACCGCCCGCACCGCCGGGTCGATGCCGTTGAGGTCCATCAGCTGGCGCAGCCAGACGTAATATTCGTCCGCGGTGCGCTGGCGTTCGGTGCGGCAGCGCCATTCGGCGACGACCTTCTCGCCGTCGTGCAGCGCGAACACCATGTTGGTGTTGCCGACGTCAATCGCGAGCAGCATCAGGCCGCGCCCGCGAAGGTTACCTCGGCAGCCGGCAGGACCACGCGGCCCTCGGCGGTGCCGAGCACCAGCGCGCCGGTCGCGTCGATGGTCTCGAAACGGCCGGTCAGGGTGCGGCCGGGCAGCCGGGCGGTGATCGGTCTCGCCGAGCCGGGTGGCGCGGGCGAGCCAGGCGGCGCGCAGCGGCGCGAAGCCCTCGTCGGCGAGGCGCGTCCTCCCAGCCGGCCAGCGCCGGGGCGAGAGGTCGAGGAAGTCCTCCGGCGGCCACGGCGATGCCGGTGGCCCCGCGCAGCGCGACCGGCGGCACGCGCCCCGGGCTCCAGCAAGTCCGGGTCCGGCGCCGCGGCGAGGTTGACGCCGATGCCGATCGCGAGCGCGCCGCCGTTCGACCGCGGTCTCCAGCAGGATGCCGGCGAGCTTGCCGCCCGTCCAGCAGCACGTCGTTCGGCCATTTCAGCGCGAAGCAGCTCCGGGCCGGCCGGTCACCGCCACCAGCGCGTCGATGCAGCGCCAGCGCCGCCGACGAACGAGCGCAGCGCCGCGGTCGCCGGCGGCCCCGGCAGCGGCATCAGCAGGGTCGCGGCGAAGTTGCCCGGCCGGCGACGCCCAGGCCCGCCCGCGCCGGCCCCGCGCCGCGGTCTGCGCGCGGGCGAGGATCCAGCAGCGGCCCGGTCTCGCCCGCGGCCGCGCGGCGCAGCGCCTCGGCGTTGGTGCTGTCGAGCGTCGCCGTGGATCTCGCGGCCGACGCCCGCGGGCCAGGTCGTCATCGCTCAGTTGCACGAGCGTGGCGGCGGCCGAGGCGGCGATCGTCTCGACCCCGAACAGGTTGACGACGCCGAGCACCATCGCCAGCGCCGACGCCGCCAGCAGCGCCCAGTGCAGCGCCGGCATCCTGCCCGTTCATCGGCTCGGCCGCCTCGCCGAAATACATCAGGTAGACGATCCGCAGATAGTAGAAGGCGCCGATGACGCTGGCGACCACGCCGGCGACCGCCAGCCAGACCAGCCCGGCCTGCACCGCCGCCATCAGCACGTAGAACTTCCCGAAGAACCCGACCAGCGGCGGCACGCCGGCGAGGCTGAACATCAGCACCGCCAGCGCCGCCGCCCGCGCCGGCTCCACCCGGCTGTAGAGCGCCGAGCGCGGCGATGTCGGTCACCGGCCCGCCGTCGCGCTCCATGTTCAGGATGAAGGCGAAGACGCCGACGTTCATCGTCACGTAGATCGCGAGATAGATCAGCAGCGCCTGCGCCCCCTCGCTCGGTGCCCGCCGCCAGCCCCATCAGCGCGAAGCCCATGTGGCTGATCGACGAATAGGCCATCAGCCGCTTGATGTTGCGCTGGCCGATCGCCGCCACCGCGCCGAGGAACATCGAGGCCACCGACAGGAACGACGAGGATCTGCTGCCAGTCCGCCACCGCCCCGCCGAAGGCGTCGTAGAGCAGCCGCGCGAACATCGCCGCCGCCGCGACCTTCGGCGCGGTGGCGAAGAAGGCGGTCACCGGCGTCGGCGAGCCCTCGTAGACGTCGGGCGTCCACATGTGGAACGGCGCGGCCGAGACCTTGAAGGCGATGCCGGCGGCGAGGAACACCAGCCCGAACATCAGCCCGAGCGACAGCGGCCCGTCGCCGACCACCTGCGGCGATCCCGGCGAAGCGCGTGGTGCCGGAGTAGCCGTAGGTCAGGCTCGCGCCGTAGAGCAGCAGGCCCGAGGACAGCGAGCCGAGCACGAAGTACTTCAGCCCCGCCTCGGTCGAGCGCAAGCTGTCGCGCCGGAAGGCCGCGACCACGTAGAGCGCGAGGCACTGCAGCTCGAGCCCCATGTAGAGCACGATCAGGTCGCTGGCCGAGACCATGGTCATCATGCCCGACGGTCGAGAGCAGGATCAGCACCGGAAACTCGAACTTCATCAGCCCGGCCGCGCCAGGTAGTCGTGGCTGAGCGCCAGCGTCGCGGCGGCGCCGAACAGGATCAGCACCTTGCAGAAGCGCGCGAACCCGTCCGACGACGAAGGACCCGTCGAAGGCGAAGCGCGTGCCCTCGGGCTGGAAGCCGACCCAGAGCCCGACCGCGACCAGCAGCGCGCACGAGGCCCAGAGCACGGCGCTCGGGTCGCGCCTCGCGGCGGCGAAGGCGCCCCACATCAGCCCGGCCATGGCGGCGAAGACGCGAGCGACCAGCTCGGGGGCGACGACGGTGAGGATCTCGGACAGCATCGCGTCGCTCCGTCAGTTCGCGGCGAGCGTCGGGCCGTCGCCGCGGCCAGCGCCGGCTGCGCCGTGCTCGACCAGCGCCGCCACCGACGGCCCGATCATGTCGAGCACCAGCGCCGGATAGACGCCGAGCAGGATCGTGCCGACGACCAGCGGCGCGAAGATCAGCTTCTCGCGCCGGTCGAGGTCCTTGATCGTCTTGCAGGCTCTCCTTGATCAGGTCGCCGAACACCACCCGCCGGTAGAGCCAGAGCGCATAGCAGGCCGAGAGGATCACCCCGATGGCCGCGAAGAACGCGACCCAGGTGTTGACCTGGATAGACCCCGGCCAGCGTCAGGAACTCGCCGACGAAGCCGCTGGTCCCCGGCAGCCCGACGTTGCCCATGGTGAACAGCATGAAGATCAGCGCATAGAGCGGCATCCGCACCACCAGCCCGCCATAGGCCGCGATCTCGCGCGTGTGCATCCGGTCGTAGATCACGCCCGACGATCGAGGAACAGCGCGCCGGAGATGAAGCCGTGGCTGAGCATCTGGAAGATCGCCCCGTCGATCCCCTGCCGGTTCAGCGCGAAGATCCCCATGGTCACGAAGCCCATGTGCGCCACCGACGAATAGGCGATCAGCTTCTTCATGTCCTCCTGCACCATCGCGACGAGGCTGGTGTAGATGATGGCGATCACCGACAGGGTGAAGACGAAGTTCGGCCATCAGCTCCGAGGCGACCGGGAACATCGGCAGGCTGAAGCGCAGGAAGCCGTAGCCGCCCATCTTCAGCAGGATCGCCGCCAGCACCACCGAGCCGGCGGTCGGCGCCTGCACATGCGCGTCCGGCAGCCAGGTGTGCACCGGCCACATCGGCATCTTCACCGCGAAGGAGGCGAAGAAGGCCAGGAACATCAGCGTCTGCACCCCGCCGACGACGGTGAAGCCGAGCACCCGGATCGGTCTCGGACGCTGAACTGGATGCGTCATCAGCGTCGGGATGTCGGTGGTGCCGGCCTGCATGTACATGGCGATCATCGCCACCAGCATCAGCACCGAGCCGAAGAAGGTGTAGAGGAAGAACTTGAAGCTCGCGTAGATCCGCTCCTTGCCGCCCCAGATGCCGATGATCAGGAACATCGGGATCAGCCCGCCCTCGAAGAAGATGTAGAAGAGCACGAGGTCCAGCGCGCAGAAGACGCCGATCATCAGCGTCTCGAGCACCAGGAAGGCGACCATGTATTCCTTGACGCGGGTCTCGACGTTCCAGCTCGCGGCGATGACCAGCGGCATCAGGAACGTGGTCAGCATCACGAACAGCACCGAGATGCCGTCGACGCCCATCTTGTAGGTGAGCCCGCCGATCCAGGGCCGCTCCTCGACGAACTGGAAGCCGGTGTTCGCCGGATCGAAGCCGAACAGCACGAACAGCGACAGCAGGAAGGTCGCCGTCGTGGTGAAGAGCGCCAGCAGCTTGGCGTTCTGCTGCGCCGTCGGGTCCTCGCCGCGCAGGAACACCAGCAGCACGACCGCGCCGATCAGCGGCAGGAAGGTGATGAGCGACAGCAGGCTGTCCATGTCAGCGCGCCCCGCCCAGGCCGAGCCAGAGCATCAGCGCCACGAGGCCGAGCACCATGGCGAAGGCGTAGTGGAACAGGTACCCCGACTGCGCCCGCCCGGCGAGCCGCGTCACCCAGGGCACGATCCCCATGGCGAGCGCCGTTGAGGCCGCCGTCGATGGTCGCCGCCGTCGCCCTTCTTCCACAGGAAGGTGCCGAGCCACCGCGCCGGCCGCACGAAGATCAGCGTCGTAGAGCTCGTCGAAATACCACTTGTTGAGCAGGAACCGGTAGAGCACCGGCTGGTTGTCGGCCGAGCGCCGTCGGCCGTGTCGGATCGAGCGATGTAGAACCAGTAGGCGACCGCCAGCCCGATCAGCATCGCGACGAACGGCGACGCCTTCACCCAGGCCGGCGCATGGTGCGCGTCGTCGATCACGTGGTTGTCCGGCCACGAAGAACACCGCCGCCCTCGCCGGCAGCGCGCGTGGCCTGCCGTCGCGGCCTCGCTGCGACCGCCATGCTCGGCCGGCACCGCTCGGTCGGCCGACGGCGCGACTCGCGGCCGCCTCGCCGGCTCGACGGCGCGCCTCGGCCTCGGCATGGGCGGGATGCCGAAGAAGGCATTGACCGACGCATGGTCGCCGAAGAACGGCTTGTACCAGATCATGCCGGCCAGCACCGAGCCGACCGCCAGCACCGCCAGCGGGATCAGCATGGTGCGCGGGCTCTCGTGCGCGTGGTCGTGGGCATGGTGGTCGCCGCGCGGCGCGCCGAAGAAGGTCATGAAGATCAGCCGCCAGGAATAGAAGCTCGTCATCAGCGCCGAGAGCACCAGCAGCACAGAAGGCGTAGCCGCGCCGCGCCGTTCTGCCCGGCCCAGGCGCTCTCGATGATCGCGTCCTTCGACAGGAAGCCGGCGAAGCCGATACGCGGTCAGCGGAATGCCGACGCCGGTGATCGCCAGCGTGCCGATCAGCATCGTCCAGAAGGTCAGCGGGATCTTCTTCCGCAGCCCGCCATAGTTCCGCATGTCCTGCTCGTGGTGCATCGCGTGGATGACCGAGCCGGCGCAGAGGAACAGCAGCGCCTTGAAGAAGGCGTGGGTGAACAGGTGGAACATCGCCGCCGGATAGGCGCCGACGCCCGCCGCCACGAACATGTAGCCGAGCTGCGAGCAGGTCGAGTAGGCGATCACCCGCTTGATGTCGTTCTGCACCAGGCCGACCGTCGCGGCGAAGAACGCCGTCGAGGCGCCGATCACGGTGATGAAGGTCAGCGCGTAGGGCGCCCATTCGAGGATCGGCGACATGCGGCAGACGAGGAACACGCCCGCCGTCACCATCGTCGCGGCATGGATCAGCGCCGAGACCGGGGTCGGGCCCTCCATCGCGTCCGGCAGCCAGGTGTGCAGGAAGAGCTGCGCCGACTTGCCCATCGCGCCGATGAACAGCAGCACGGACGACCAGCTCGGCGGCGTTCCAGTCGCGCCAGAGGAAGCTGCATCTGCGTCTCGCGCGAGCTCCGGCGCCGCGGCGAAGATGTCGTCGAAGGTCGACGAAGTCGACCAGCAGGTAGAGCGTGAAGATCCCCAGCAGGAAGCCGAAGTCGCCGACCCGGTTGACGATGAAGGCCTTGATCGCCGCCGCCCCGGCGCTCTGCTTGCGATAGTAGAAGCCGATCAGCAGGTACGAGGCGACGCCGACGCCCTCCCAGCCGAAGAACATCTGCAGCAGGTTGTCGGCGGTCACCAGCGCCAGCATGGCGAAGGTGAAGAACGACAGGTAGGCGAAGAACCGCGGCTTGTAGCTCTCGCCGTGCTTGCCAGTTCGCGTCGTGGTCCATGTAGCCGAAGCTGTAGAGGTGCACGAGCGCCGAGACGGTCGTCACCACGACCAGCATGATCGCCGTCAGCCGGTCGAGCCGGATCGCCCCAGTCGGCCGCCAGCGTGCCCGAGACGATCCAGCGCGAACGAGCGGCATCTGCTGCGTCTCGCCGTCGAAGCCGAGGAACACGATCCAGGACAGCAGGCAGGCGAGGAACAGCAGCCCGGTCGCGATCACCGATCGCCGCCTGCTCGCCGAGCCAGCGCTAGCCGAAGCCGCAGAGGATCGCGCCGACCAGCGGCGCGAAGAGGATGATCGTCGTCACGGCTCAGCCCTTCATCACGTTGATGTCCTCGACCGCGATCGTCCCGGTGTTGCGGAAGAAGCAGACGAGGATCGCGAGCCCGATCGCCGCCTCGGCGGCGGCGACCGTCAGCACGAAGAGCGTGAAGACCTGCCCGACCAGGTCGCCGAGATGCGCCGAGAAGGCGACGAGGTTGATGTTGACCGCCAGCAGCATCAGCTCGATCGACATCAGGATGATGATGACGTTCTTGCGGTTGACGAAGATGCCGAAGATCCCGGTGACGAACAGGATCGCCGCGACCGTCAGGTAGTGCCCCAGCCCGATCATGCGCCCCTGCCCCGGCTTGATGTCCACCAGCTCCACCGCCGCCTTCGGGTCGCGGTACATCTGCGCCAGCACGTCCTGCCGCTTCACCCAGCCCGCTTGCGCAGCGTCAGCACGATCGCCCCGATCATCGCCACCAGCAGGATCAGCCCCGCCATCTGGAACAGGAAGACGTACCGGGTGTAGATCAGCATCCCCAGCGCCGTGGTGTTGTCGATCTCCGCCGGCGGCGGCGTCACCGCGGCGCGCAGCGCCAGCGCCTCGTCGCTGACCTCCCAGGCGCCGAAGGCGAAGCCGAGCTGCACCAGCAGCACCAGCCCGATCAGCAGCCCGATCGGCAGGTAGCTGCGCCATCCCCTCGCGCAGCTCGGCGAAGTCGACGTCGAGCATCATCACCACGAACAGGAACAGCACCGCCACCGCGCCGACGTAGACGATCAGCATCAGCATCGCCACGAACTCGGCCCCGAGCAGCACGAAGAGCCCCGCCGCGGCGAAGAAGGCCAGGATCAGCCACAGCACCGAATGCACCGGGTTGCGCGCGAAGATCACCAGCACCGCCCGACGGCGACCGCGACGATGGCGAAGAAGTAGAAGGCGAAGGCGGCGACCATGCCTGCGATCCCCTCAGCGGTACGGCGCGTCGAGCTCGAGGTTGCGGGCGATCTCCGCCTCCCAGCGGTCGCCGTTCGCGAGCAGCTTGGCCTTGTCGTAGAACAGCTCCTCGCGGGTCTCGGTGGCGAACTCGAAGTTCGGCCCCTCGACGATCGCGTCCACCGGGCAGGCCTCCTGGCAGAAGCCGCAGTAGATGCACTTGGTCATGTCGATGTCGTAGCGCGTCGTCCGCCGCGACCCGTCCTCGCGCGGCTCGGCGTCGATGGTGATCGCCTGCGCCGGGCAGATCGCCTCGCAGAGCTTGCAGGCGATGCACCGCTCCTCGCCGTTCGGATAGCGCCGCAGCGCATGCTCGCCGCGGAACCGCGGGCTGAGCGGCCCCTTCTCGTGCGGATAGTTCAGCGTCGCCTTCGGCTTGAAGAAGTACTTCATGCCCCAGCCGGAAGCCCGCCGAGGAAGTCCGCGAGCAGGAAATACCGGGCCGCGCGGTCGAGCGGGATCGCCATCGTCAGCCTCCGAGTCCAGCGCTGGTAGGCGCCCCAGAACCAGCCGTACTGCGCGAACAGCCCGACCAGCACCACCCAGCCGAGCGACGAGCGGCAGGAACACCTTCCAGCCGATCCGCATCAGCTGGTCGTAGCGGTAGCGCGGCACGATCGCCTTCACCATCGAGAACATGAAGAACACAGCACAGCATCTTGCCGAACATCCACAGCGCCCCGTCCGGCAGCCCCGGGATCGGCGACAGCCAGCCGCCGAAGAACAGGACCGAGATCAGCGCGCACATGAAGAACACGCTCATCAGCTCGCCGATCATGAAGAGCAGGAACGGCGTCGAGGAATATTCCACCTGATAGCCCGCCACCAGCTCGCTCTCCGCCTCCGGCAGGTCGAACGGCGGGCGGTTGGTCTCGGCCAGCGCCGAGATGAAGAACAGCACCACCATCGGCAGGTGCGGCAGCCAGTACCAGTTGAACAGCCCCCAGCCGCCCGTCCTGCGCCTCGACGATCCGCGCTCAGGTTCAGCGACCCGGTCGAGATCAGCACGCCGACGATGATGAAGCCGATCGACACCTCGTAGGAGATCATCTGCGCCGCCGAGCGCAGCGCCCCGAGGAACGGATACTTCGAGTTCGACGCCCAGCCGCCCATGATGATCGCGTAGACGTGCAGCGCTCGAGATCGCGAAGATGAACAGGATCCCGACGTTCATGTCGGAGATCACCCAGCCCGGCGCCCAGGGGATCACCGCCCAGACGATCACCGGCAGCACGAAGCGAGACCATCGGCGCCAGCAGGAACACCGGCTTGTCGGCGCCCGCCGGGATGACGATCTCCTTGACGATGTACTTCAGGAAGTCGGCGAAGCTCTGCAGCAGCCCCCACGGCCCGACCACGTTCGGCCCGCGGCGCAGCTGCACCGCCGCCCAGATCTTGCGGTCGGCGTACATCAGGAAGGCGAGGCTCACCAGGATCGACGATCGTCACCGCCAGGCACTGCGCCAGGATCAGGAGGAAGAGCCCGAAGCCGTGAGTGAAGAACGCCATCCGCCCCTACTCCGCCGCCATCGGCTGCGCGCGCCCGCTCGCGCGCCAGCCGCGCCAGCTCGGCCATCACCTCGCTCGCCCGCATGATCGGGTTGGCGAGGTAGTGCTCGCCGCCACCGGCGACGCGAAGTCGCCGCCCGGACATATCGCCCCGCGCGCAGCGGCGTCCACGCGTTCTCCGGCACCACGTCGATCCGCGCCGAGGTGCGGCACCGCCGCCACCATCGCCGCGCGCAGCGCCGCCAGCGTGTCGAACGGCAGCGGCGCGCCCAGCATGCGCCGACAGCGCCCGCAGGATCGCCCAGTTCTCCCGCGCCTCGCCCGGCGGGAAGCCGGCGCGGTTCGCCATCTGCGGCCGCCCCTCGGTGTTGACGAAGATGCCGCTCTCCTCGGTCCAGGCCGCGCCCGGCAGGATCACGTCCGCCCGGTGCGCGCCGCGGTCGCCGTGGCTGCCCTGGTAGATCACGAACGGCCCGGCCGGGCACCTCGATCTCGTCGGCGCCGAGGTTGTAGACCACCTCCGCGCCTCGAGCGCCGCCGCGATGCCGCCCTCGGTGACGCAGCCGAGATCCATCGCCCCGACCCGGCTCGCCGCGGTGTGCAGCACCAGCAGCCTCGAGCCGGTCGGCCTCGCAGAGCGCCATCGCCTCGCCGAGCACCGCCGCGCCGTCGTCGCCGGCCAGCGCGCCCTGCCCGACGATCACCAGCGCCGGGCACGCCCGGTCGCTCGCCGTCGCGCGTCTCGTCGGTGAGCTCCGCCAGCGCCGCCGGCCCGGTGCCGAGCATGCTCGTAGCCGGATAGGTCAGGTCCGCCGCCTCGCCGATCAGCGCCGATCGTCGCGCCGTTCAGCCAGGCCTTGCGGATGCCGCGCGTTCAGCACCGGCGCCTCGACCCGCGGGTTGGTCCCGACCAGCAGGATGCGCCGCGCCGCGTCGATGTCGGCGATCGTCGCCGTCCCGACATAGCCCGAGCGGTTGCCCGCCGGCAGCGCCGCGCCGTCGGTCCGGCACTCCACCGTCGCCGCCGAGGCCCTCGACCAGCTCCTTCAGCGCGAAGGCCGCCTCGGTCGGCACGAGATCGCCGACCAGCCCCGCGACCTTCCTGCCCTTCACCGCCGCCGCGACCGCCGCGAAGCGCCTCGCCCCAGGTCGCCGGCCGCAGCCTGCCGTCCTCGCGCACATACGGCCGGTCCAGCCGCTGCCGCCGGAGCCCGTCCCAGACGAAGCGCGACCGGTCGGCCAGCCACTCCTCGTTCACGCCGTCGTGGTTGCGCGGCAGGATCCGCATCACCTCGCGCCCCTTGGCGTCGACGCGGATGTTCGAGCCGAGCGCGTCCATCACGTCGATCGACTCGGTCTTGGTCAGCTCCCAGGGCCGCGCGGTGAAGGCATAGGGCTTCGAGGTCAGCGCCCCGACCGGGCAGAGGTCGATGACGTTGCCCTGCAGCTCGCTCGTCAGCATCGCGCCCGAGATAGCTGGTGATCTCGCTGTCCTCGCCGCGGCCGGTCTGCCCCATCTCCGGCACGCCGGCGACCTCGGTCATGAACCGCACGCAGCGCGTGCAGGAGATGCAGCGCGTCATGCAGGTCGCGACCAGCGGCCCGAGGTCCGGGTCGATCGCCGCCCGCTTCGGCTCGCGGTAGCGGGAGAAGTCGACGCCGTAGGCCATCGCCTGGTCCTGCAGGTCGCACTCGCCGCCCTGGTCGCAGATCGGGCAGTCGAGCGGGTGGTTGATGAGCAGGAACTCCATCACCCCCTCGCGCGCCTTCTTCACCATCGGCGAGCGTGGTCTTGACCTGCGGCGGCTGCCCCTCCGGCCCCGGCCGCAGGTCCTTCACCTGCATCGCGCAGGACGCCGCCGGCTTCGGCGGCCCGCCGACCACCTCGACCAGGCACATCCGGCAGTTGCCGGCGATCGACAGCCGCTCGTGGTAGCAGAACCGCGGGATCTCGACCCCGGCCTGCTCGCAGGCCTGCAGCAGCGTCAGCCGCGGATCGACCTCGATCTCGATGCCGTCGATGATGAGCTTGCGCAGGTCGGCCATCGCCTCGTCCTCCGCGGTCCGCGCAGCGCCGGCCATTCCTTGAACGCCAGCACCCAGAGCGAGATCAGGTTCGCCAGCGGCACCAGCATCAGCAGCCCCCAGGCGCCGGAATGCCCGGTCCGCTGCCAGATCTTCCAGTAGGGGATCACCACCAGCGCCAGGATCAGCCAGGAGCGGCGAAGTCCCAGAAGCCGACGTGAAGTCCGTGCCGCCGTCGTGGCTTCGTGTCGGTCTCCATCGCTCTACTCCGCCGCCATCGCGCTGCAGGCCCTCATCCGCCAGAGCCGCGCCTCCTCGCAGCCAGCGCCCAGCCGAAGGCATGGTCGCTGTCGCCGTGCGCCCGCAGATGCGCCAGCCGCGCCAGCGCCTCGTCGAGCGTCGGCCGGTGCCCCTCGGGCACCCACCACATCACCAAATGCAGCTCGCCCAGCACCTCGAACCACTCCGCGCCGCCGCTCGTAGAACTGCCGGTGCACGGTGTTCCAGACGAAATGCTCCAGCGCCTCGACGCTCTCCCAGACCGTCAGGTTCGAGACGAGCCGCGGGTCGCCGCCGATCTTGGTCTCGGTGTTGCCGGTCCCCGGCTCGCCCGAGCCCTCCATCATCCAGACGAACCCCGGCATCCGCTTGCCGAGCCCGTTCACCCGGTCGAGCGCCGCCATGAACTCCGCCACCCGCGGGTCGTCGGTCTCCGCCACCAGCCGCCCGACGTTGAGCTGCGCCAGATGCATCCGTTAACCTCCGACCCGAGCATGAATTGCCAGACGGTTTCCATACGGTTTCCAGACGGATTCCAGCCGAGCGTTTCGCCGTTAACCCTGACTGCCACGCCCTCACTCCGCCGCCACCGCGCTGATCCGCCCGGTCCGCTTCGCCTTGATCCGGTCCTCGATCTCGTCCGCGGAAGTGCCGGATCAGCCCCTGGATCGGCCAGGCCGCCGCGTCGCCCAGCGCGCAGATCGTGTGGCCCTCGACCTGCTTGGTCACGTCGAGCAGCATGTCGATCTCCTCGACCTCCGCCTCGCCGGTCACCAGCCGGTCCATCACCCGCATCATCCAGCCGGTGCCCTCGCGGCAGGGCGTGCACTGGCCGCAGCTCTCGTGCTTGTAGAACTTCGACAGCCGCCAGATCGCCTTGATGATGTCGGTCGACTGGTCCATCACGATCACCGCCGCCGTGCCGAGCCCCGACCGCTGCTCGCGCAGCCAGTCGAAGTCCATGATCGCGTCGTCGCAGACGCTCGCCGGCAGCAGCGGCACCGAGGAGCCGCCCGGGATCACCGCCTTGAGGTTCTTCCAGCCGCCGCGCACGCCGCCGCAATGCTTGTCGATCAGCTCCCTGCAGCGGGATCGACATCGCCTCCTCGACCACGCAGGGCCGGTTCACGTGCCCCGAGATCGCGAAGATCTTGGTGCCGGCGTTGTTCGGCCGCCCGAAGCTCGCGAACCAGCCCGGCGCCGCGCCGCAGGATCGTCGGCGCCACCGCGATCGACTCGACGTTGTTCACCGTGGTCGGGCAGCCGTAGAGCCCTGTATTCGCCGGGAAAGGCGGCTTCAGCCGCGGCATCCCCTTGCGCCCCTCGAGGCTCTCGAGCAGCGCCGTCTCCTCGCCGCAGATATAGGCGCCGGCGCCGTGGTGCAGGTAGAGGTCGAAGTCCCAGCCCGAGCCCGCAGGCGTTCCGCCCGATCAGCCCCGCGTCATAGGCCTCGTCGATCGCGATCTGCAGCGCCTCCCGCTCGCGGATGTACTCGCCGCGGATGTAGATGTAGCCGGCGTGCGCCCCCATCGCGAAGCTGGCGATCAGGCAGCCCTCGACCAGCGTGTGCGGGTCGTGGCGCATGATCTCCCGGTCCTTGCAGGTGCCGGGCTCGGATTCGTCGGCGTTGACCACCAGATAGTGCGGCCGCCCGTCCGACTGCCTTGGGCATGAACGACCACTTCAGCCCGGTCGGGAAGCCCGCGCCGCCGCGGCCGCGCAGCCCGCTCGCCTTCATCTCCTCGACGATCTTGTCGCGGCCCGCGGCCGATGATCCCGGCGGTGCCGTCCCACTGCCCGCGCGCCCGCGCCCCGCGAGGCTGCGGTCGAGCATGCCGTAGAGGTTGGTGAAGATCCGGTCCTTGTCCTCCAGCATGCGCCTCGTTCCCTCTGCCCGGCCGCAGCCGGGCCCTCAGTACCCCGCGCCCCGGGCCGCTCAGTCGAACTCGCCGCGGTCGACCCGCTGCGAATGCTCGGTCTCGCCGCCGGCCGCCAGGATCTTCGCCTGCCCGACCCAGTCGTCGCGCGTGGCCCGGCCGCTGAAGCCCTCGAGGTTGGCAGTCGACCCAGGCGACCTCCGCCGGGCCCCAGGCGGCGATCTGGTCGAAGTGATAGATGCCGAGGCTGTGCAGCAGCGCCTCGAGCTTCGGCCCGACGCCCTTGATCCGCTTCAGATCGTCGCCGCCGTCCGCGGCGCTCGCGCGGCGCCGGACGGCTGCGACCGCCGGCTCTCGCGCCACCGAGCCGCGCCGGCTCGCCGGCTCGCCGGCCAGCGGCCCGCGCCGCCTCGCCCGCGGCCCGCGCCGCATCCCGCACCCGCTCGCTGATCGCGCCCCGCGGCCGGCGGCGTCGGCGTCGCGTCGGCGTGGCATCGGCCGCCATGGCCGCCGGCATCGCCGCCGGCTCGCGCGCGCCGCGGCGTCCCGGCGCTGGCCGTGCGCCTGCGTGCGGCATGGTCGGCTCCGGCGCATGCCGTGCGCGCGGCGCGCGCCGGCGCGTGCGGCAGCGTGCGCAGGAGGCCGTGCGGCCGGCCGTGCCGATCGGCGGCCGACGTCGACCAGCGCCAGCGGCACGAGCCACGAGCCGAGCACCATGAAGGTCACGCCGCCGAACACCAGCCCCGCGGCCGTCGCCGGGCGACAGCGCGACGATCAGAAGCACCACGAGCCGCCGCCGACCAGCGCCATCGCCCACCAGAGCGACCGCCCAGGAACATCTCGCTCGCCCTGGCATCCCGCTCAGCCATTGCCTTGCTCTCCTCGCGTTGGCCTCATTCGCTGTCCCGTGATCTTGTCCTGGGCGTGCGGCGTCTCGCCCTGCTCGGCGAGCTCGCGCGCCTGCTCGACCCAGCCCTCGCGCGTCGACCCGGCCGCGGAACTCCTCGAGGTTCTCGTCGACCCAGGCGACCTCCTCCGGCGTCCAGGCGGCGATCTGGTCGAAATGGAAATAGCCGAGCCGGTGCAGCAGCGCCTCCAGCACCGGCCCCACGCCCTTGATCAGCTTCAGGTCGTCGCGCGCCCGTGCCGCGCGGCGCCGCCAGCCCTCGCGGCCGGCGCGGCGCCACCTCCGGCCCGCGTCGCTTTCCTCGCCGCGCGTCGATCCGCGGCCGCCGCTGCGCCCTCCATCGACCGCCCGCGGCGCCGGCTCCTCGCCGGTGATCCGCGCCACGGTGTCGCCCAGCCGCTCGGCCAGCGCCACCGAGGCGTTGGCCTCGAGCTCGCCGCGGCGCCCGCTGAGCGAGGTCAGCTCGCCGATCGGCTCGGACGCGAACCGGCCGTTCTGCGGCCCCGGCCGCGGCACCTCGCCGCGCGCGAAGGCGTCGAGGATCCCGCGAAGCCTCTCCGCCGTCAGGTCCTCGTAGTAGTCCTTGCCGATCTGCGCCATCGGCGCGTTGGCGCAGGCGCCGAGGCACTCGACCTCCTCCCAGGAGAACTTGCCGTCCGCCGAGACCTCGTGCGGCTGCGGCCGCGATCTTGTCGCCGGCAGACCGCGATCAGGTCCTCCGCGCCGCAGATCATGCACGAGGTCGTGCCGCAGACCTGGACATGCGCGACGCTGCCGACCGGCTGCAGCTGGAACATGAAGTAGAAGGTCGCGACCTCGAGCACCCGGATGTAGGCCATGCCGAGCATCCGCGCGATCTCCTCGATCGCCGGCTTGGTCACCCAGCCTTCCTGCTCCTGCGCCCGCCACAGCAGCGGGATCACCGCGCTCGCCTGCCGGCCCTCGGGATACTTGGCGATCTGCCCCTGCGCCCATTCCAGGTTCGCCGGCGTGAAGGCGAAGCTCGCGGGCTGCTCGTGATAAAGGCGGCGCAGCATCAGAGGCAGGTCTCCGTCAGCAGCACGAGGTCGCCGTCCGGCGTGATCTCGGCGCGGCCCTCGGCGAGCGAGCTGCTGGCTGATCGTCGCTCGCCTCCGCGTCGGTGAAGCCGGCCGGGTCGCAGCAGGCGCGTCGTTGTCCGCCTGGTGCAACTCGGCAGCCCGGCCCCTCGACCAGCACGACGAAGGCGTCCACCCGCTCCGGCGGCGCCGGTGGCGGCGCCGACGCGCCGGGCATGACAGTCCGGGCATGTAGTCGCACGCCGCCGAGCGCGACGCCGGCCAGAGCCAGAGCCGAGCATGTCTCATCGGTCAACCTCCCCGAACACGATGTCGAGCGACCCCAGCGCCGCCGACACGTCCGCCAGCATGTGGCCCTTGCAGATATGGTCCATCGCCGCGAGGTGCGGATAGCCCGGCGCGCGCAGCTTCACCTTGTACGGCTTGTTGCTGCCGTCGCGCGACCAGGTAGACGCCGAACTCGCCCTTCGGCGCCTCGACCGCGGCATAGACCTCGCCCGCGGGCACGTGGAAGCCCTCGGTGTAGAGCTTGAAGTGGTGGATCAGCGCCTCCATCGAGGTCTTCATCTCGCCCGCCGCGGCGGGCGATCTTGCCGCGCGCCAGCACGTCCTCGCCGCGGCAGCCGTCCAGCTTCTCGACCGCCTGCAGGATGATCTCCGTCGACTCGCGCATCTCCCACATCCGGCAGAGATAGCGGTCGTAGCAGTCGCCGTTCGGCCGAGCGGGATCTTGAAGTCGAACTCGTCGTAGCACTCGTAGGGTTCGGCGCGCCGCAAGTCCCAGGCGATGCCCGAACCGCGCACCATGACGCCGGAAAAGCCCAGCGCCTGCGCCTCCTCCTGGCTGACGACGGCGATGTCGACGTTGCGCTGCTTGAAGATGCGGTTCTCGGTCAGCAGGCCTTCGATGTCGTCCAGCACGGCGGGAAACTCCCGGCCCAGGTGGCGATGTCGTCGACCAGGTCCTGCGGCAAATCCTGGTGCACGCCGCCCGGAATCTGCGCCGCTTCGCGGCGGAAAGAGCAGATTTACGCAGGCTGCAAGCTACTGGTTTTCGTCACCCCGACCTCCGATCCAACTTCCTCTTTCGCCAACTTGCTCATTCCGCTTGTGTTCGCGTTACGTGCGGAGCATAGTGGATAGTGGCCCTACGGCAACTACACGCACACGGGGAACGTCGGTTCCAGACATGCTACAATGCGGGTGCCACGACGATGCTGCTTGTTGCTGAGCTACCGAACCAGACCGCACTCGGCATCGACCTGGAGCGACGCATGATGACTGTTGAGCCACAACCGGTTCCGCTCACCACGACTGCCGACGGCGCTCTTCGTGTTACCGGCACGCGTGTTCCCCTGGAAACGATTGTGCGTGCATTTCACCAAGGCGCCAGCGCCGAAGAGATGGTCCAAGACTTTTCAACCCTCACGCTGGCGCAGGTGTATGCAGTCCTCGCCTACTATTTGTGGCACCGTGAAGCGGTCGACGCGTATGTTGCCGAGCGCGCCGCGATCAGCGACAGCGTGCGCACAGACCACCAGAGCCGCTTCGACCAGACCGGGCTGCGTGCGCGACTTCTGGCGCGTCAAACCGGCCACGACAGCGCAGCGTGAAGTTCCTGGCCGACGAGAATTTCCGTGGCGCACTTGTGCGCGGCTTGCTGCGGCTGCGTCCGGCCCTGGAGTTGATCGTGGGCAGACTATGCCGGAACGCGGCGCAAGCGGCGGACGGCGCGACGCCGCCTACGGGCAGCTGGCGCTCAGGCTGCCAGTCACGGTACGAGCTATGCTGGCATCGCCTCATCGGTCCCCCCAGATACTCGCCGCGGCGCAGCCGCATCCATTGATTAAGGCAGGACGCGGCGCAGCCGCCACCACTTCGTCGCTGGCGTAGGCCGGAGTTCGCCCTGCTGCCCCTGCACTGTATCGCGAGCTCGGCGCGTCCCCACACCGCCGAACCTGCGGCCGATGAGCCGCGCTCGCTGCCCTCCGACCGCTCCGATATCCGGAACGCGGCGTGAAAGGCAGAGCCCCGGGCACGCGGAGTAGGTGAGCCGCGTGCCTGATACAACGTGTTGTTCGGCCGCTCAGGTTAAATGACTCTCAGCCCGTGGCGAGAACCTCGACTCTGCCTCGGTCCCTGTGCCTATCGCATCGCCATCGGCACGCTGTTCACCCGCCGCCCGCCCCTAGCCGATGGTGACCGACCCAGCGCTGACATCGATGCGGATGTCCACCCGTTTCGCGGTCGTCTCATACTCTGCCGACCGATACTCGGCACCCCCGTCAATTCTTGGGAAGCGGGCACAGTCGATTTCCGCTCTCGTCGTGACCCATTCACCGTGAATATAGGCCGCCACGTCCGGTGGAACACGCAGGCCGAGCGATGCCGAGTTGGCCTCAATGTGTACCGTTGTGGTGCCGACCTGATCGGGCAGGCCGATCTGTGTGGCGCTCGCGCGGGTACGCAGCTTCAAGTCGGTGATATGCGCGGCGCCGAGCTCAAGGGTCGCTTGGCCGTCCGAGGTCTCGATCTCGAGCGCGAGGGGCAGCTGCTCGCTTACGTGCAGTGTCCAATCCAGCGCATCGGCTGGGCCCCACGACCACGGATAGCGCATGCTCAGGAGCCCGCGCCGTTTGGGCGCGCGCACGTGAATGGTGGCTGCCTCGGTGGTCCGATCCATCCGACTTTCCAGACCGCCGCCGAAGACTCCGCTGAGCAGAACGTTCTCGGCTGCCTTGGAATCGATCGTCAGGAACCCTGCGCCATGCTGCACGTGAATGCGCGCACACGCGAGGGTATCAAGGGGAAACGTGGTTTGCTGGGTCCTGGTTGCCTGTTGCCAGGTGAGCCAATCCGTGGTGAACAGGAACAGAAAGAGGCCGATCCAGAACACGTAGGTGATCCAGGGCTGCCAGACTGCCAGCGGCAGGGATACCACAAAGATGATCGTGCCGAGGCTGAGGCGGCGACCAATGCTCGCGACCACCCGTGGATCAAGCGCCGGGCTGACCAGGCCGTTCCGGCTGGCGTGTCGCCACATCCACAGCACCGCGAGCTAAATCAACACCACATCCACCGCGAAACACACGATCGCAACAACCGCCTGTGGATAGCGGCCAAGGACCGCTGCGCTCGCTGGTAATAAGGCGACGAAGAGCAGACAGGCGAGATTGAACCAGACCAGCAAGCCATCCCCGCGCTGAATCTGATTGAGCATGCGCTGATGTGAACCCCAGGCTCCTCCGATGACCACGAAACTGATCACATACACGATGAATTTGGGGGCAAGTGCACGCAACGCCGTGGGAAGATCGCCAAGCGCAACCGCTTCGGGCAGCCGGAGATCCACGGCCAGCAGGGTGAGCGCAAACGAGAAGACCCATCACTGAGACCATGCAAGCGGCCCATGACAACGAGCGATTCCGGTGACCTATCTGCCGGAGCAGCATCGAGAGTACCCATGGTGTCCTGTAGGTGTGGTTGGTGGTGCGGCAGGTGAACGTACGCCGGCATGGCCTGATACGTGAACTCGTTTGCACCACGTTGGGTGCCGGCACGGAGGCAGTGAGCGCGCCTGCCGCGGGGCATGCCCGTTCCATTGGGGGGTTCTGCGCTTGTCGCCAGGCGGCCGTCACGATGGTACCCGACCGCCCTGCCAGTTCGTACGCTGCATCATCCCGACAGCACGCCACCGTCACCTTGCCATCGATGGCGCCCCTCAGGCAACGCCGGCGGCGGAGCGATGGGCACCCGCGTGTCGCTCGCTCCTGTACCGGCTAGGTTGATATATAGTGGGGCAGGATGCGGGCGTGGTGACCGCCACGGCTATAGGTGCAGTTTACACTGGACCTGTGACAAGGAGTGTCACGGCACGGTGGTGGAGCCACGGATGCTACAACTGTGCCTGTTTGCGCCGCATACCGGCACAGGCGCAAACCGTGCAGCCGGAGGCCCGGCGGACGCGTAGCCGTATCGGCACGCGTCCGCCGGGGCACGGCGTGGCTGTCGCATGCAACGGTAGCCACTGTACCACTGGGGCATCCCCCGAGACCGCTGAGGTGTATCTGCAGCGACGTCGATACCTCCACCGACCTGGCGAACACCGGCCTGCTGCAATTCAATTAGCTGGGCAGCGCCACGCCGAGTACGTCCTCAAGCCGTGCGAACGGCAGGTGATCCCATACATATGCCGCGTAGTGCGCTTCCAGCACGACGCCGTCGGGGCCGATCACGAAATCGGCGGGCATGCGCTCGAAGTTGCTGCCGGGCTCGGCGGTCAGGGCAAAGCCGCGCGCCGCCGCCTCGCCGATCACCCGCTGCGTCGCGGGCATGGCCATCGTGGCCTGGATCTTGGCTTCCGAGCTCTCGATACCATACACGGTGTACAGGTCAGCTGCGGGGTCCGCCACCAACGGGAACGGGGCATCCTGCCGGCCGACATACGCCACCATGGACGCGGCTGGCAACTCGAACACGGCGACGACCTCGATCCCCGCGCGCTGCCACGTGGCGTAGCGCTCGATCATGTGATGCACGCGCAGATTGCAGATCGCGCAGGCGGCATTGCGCAAAAACGAGAGCAGCAGCGGCGTGCCGCGATACGCGGCCAGGTCGATCGGGTTGCCGAAGATGTCGGCTGTGCGAAACCTCGGCGCGAGCATTCCTGGGTGAACAAGCATAGCCTGGGTCTCCATATGCGTGGGTGAGCTGTACGAAGCGCGCTTCGTAGCGTATAATAAACCAGGTTGTCTATTTAGTCAAGTAGGTTGTCTAAACGCGTTTCCCGGAGATCTGCGATGCCCGACCAACCAGCCCATGTCGACCTCGCGACCATCGAAGCGCTGCGCCAGCACCACATCGGGCGCTTGCTGTGGAACGCGCACCGCAGCTTTAGCGAGCGTGCGCTGGCCAAGCTCCGCCAGCGCGGACACGCCGGGCTCAGCCTTGCGCACACCAATCTGCTGGCCTACCTCGACGTGCAGGGCACGCGCATCACCACCCTCGCCGAACGAGTCGGCGTTACCAAGCAAGCGATCGGGAGTCTGGTGGGCGAGCTCGAGGCGAAAGGGTACATCCACCGCGACGTCGATCCGACCGACCGGCGCGCCGCGCGGATCACCTACACCGCGGCCGGCCGAGCCTTTCTCCAGGATGCCTACGACGTGAAGCGTGAGATTGAAGCCGAGTACGCGGCAGCGCTCGGCGAGCACGGCTTGCTGGAGCTGCGGCAGCTCTTGACGCAGCTTGTCGCGGCGCGATAGCCAGCGAAGCTGGGCAAGCGCCAGGGTGCCATCTCGGCGTTGCACGGCGGCGGCGCTTCAGACGAGGTGCAGATAGATACCGGCAACGCTCAAGTGGTACAACGTTGACGCGGGCGGGCAGGGCGGCAGCACTGCCAAAACGCGCCGCTCTGCTGCACGTCCGCAACGTCGGGTCTGGCGCCATCCCTGCGCCGACCGCAACGACGCACGGGCGCACCGTGTAGCGTCGCACAGCGCATAGCCAAGGAATCCGCGCATGCAAATCCTCCCGGGCGTGTATCTCGTCAACGGCTCGCCGTATGGCCGGCATCAAAACGGCTATTTGCTTCAGCACGCCGACGCGACGGTGCTGATCAATTCGGGCGATCTCCACGACGCGGAGACGCTGCCCGAGGTCGAGCGCAACGCTGCGCGCTGGAACTTTCGTCTGGAACAGGCCTCGCACCTGTTGGTGACCCACGCCCACTTCGACCACGCCAGCCACGCGGCCGAACTGCAGCGGCGCGGCGTCAAGATCGTTGCCTCTCAGGACGCCGCGGCGGCGATGGCGGCCGGCGACGAGCGCTGCATCGGCTACGCGGTGCAGCGCTCGTTCGAGCCCTGCCAGGCGGATGTGATCGTCAACGACGGAGACGACTTCGTCGTTGACGGGCTGCGCGTGCGGTGTCTCGCGGCCCCTGGGCATTGCCAGGGGCTGCTGGTCTACGAGATCGTCCTCAACCACGAACGGCTGTGGTTTACTGGCGATCTGCTGGTGGCGACGCACGCGCATGCGTGGGTCGAGTTGCCGTGGACCGGCGCGCCCGATTTCGACCGCAAGGCCTACATCGAGTCGCTCGGGCGCCTGCTGCAGCGGCCGCCCTGTGATCATCTGCTTCCGGGGCACGGTCCTGCAGCGATTGGCGGTGGGCGGCGGTTGCTGGAAATGGCGTACACCGAAGCTCTGCTAAAATGGCGCTAAACGCGACGGCGCCGCCCCCGCGCTCGTGGCGCGAGTTGGCGCCACGAGCGCGGGGGCGGCGCAGCCCCCGAGCCCTGCGGCCGTGGAGCACACGACTGCGCCGGTTTGCGGCGGAACGGGCGGCGTGTTGCGCCGCCCATCCTCGTTTCGGTGCTGCACCCGGTCATCGCCTCAAGGGCAGGGTGATCACTCCCACGCGTTGGCTCAACGCTCCGCTATACCTGCGCTGCGTGCTCACCCAGCGGTCGTCGCTCCTCCTGAAATGCTGGGTGGACTCTGCCGTTCTGCGGCGACAGTGGCGGAGTAGGGTCGACTCTGCCGGGTATGGGCCATCCCTAATCCCTCCGGCCCAAGCCATAGCTGTAGAATATGTGTAGACCGGTTAGCAGTACTCTATGCCTATAGCCAGGCGCTCAGCGAGCACATGCCGGAGACCTATATGCTGCAGGGAGCGATCTGGTTCGAGCAGCCCACCGGCACGGCTGGTGTGCTGCTTGGGATGGACGATGCCGACGGGTCCGGCTATTTTCTCCGCTTCAACGTGCCTGAGCAGCGGCTGGAGTTCGGCAAGATCGGCGGGAGCAGCGCCTGGTATGTCGATCGGATGCCGGAACTGGATCGGCCACTGGCGCTGCGTGCCGATGAGGCACTGCACGTGCGTATCATCGTTGACAAGACCGCGATGGTTGCGTATGTCAACGACTGGGTCGCCTTAAGTGGCCGGATGTACGCGACGCCGTTGGGGCGGTGTGGCTTGTTCGTCGACGGATCGACGCTATCCACAACCGGGCTCGAGCTGCGGACGTTGGCGCCGTAACGGCGCACATATCGCGTGGCCTACGCGGCGTGGCAAGGTGGCACGCGATGATACACCGCAGGCGGCTGGGGACCGTGGCGCACCGCCGACCAGGTAATGCGCGCGGTAGCTCGATGGATGGGGCATGGGAAGCCAGCGCACGCGCGGCGCGGTGTCGAGGCCGCGCGTGTCGCAGCCGGGCTGAGCGACCGCGGAACCTGGGAGCGGACCACGGCGATCGATCGGCGGGTAGAGCCAGGAACGGCCATGGGCGACGGACTCTGCCGGAACGCGGCGACCCAGGCGCGGCTGCAGCAGTGCCGATTGGGGTGTCGGTCGCGTCCGCAGCTCGCCCATCGGCGTCCGTTTCTCTCATGCCCTTCGCCGTCCCCGGTGTAGCACCGCCCACCGCCGCTCGTGCGTTAGCTCGCTTGAGTTTGCGCCAGCCACCGGCGCGGTTGTTGGCGATGATCTGCTTGATCATGCGCGTCAGCGCGGGCGCGTTGATCACCTCGCCCTGCCGCACGGCAATGGTGCGGGCGGTTGATATCGTGGCCACGGCCGCGGCACAGCTTGAACGCGTGGCAACGTGGAATATCGGGGAAGCAGGCCGCGACACCTACGCCGCCGTGGCGGAGGCCCGCATCGACGTTCGCGACGCCTGGCAGGCGCTGCAGGCGCTCGATATCCTGGCCACCGCCGCGGTTCAGGTGGCCAGCAGCACCTCAGCCACCACGGGGTAGTGATCGCTCGGGTACACCGGCGGCTCCGCGTCGCGCACGATGGTACATGAGGTGGTCCGCATCGGCGCCGCGCCGTCGCGCGTCAAGATCCAGTCCACCCGCCAAAAGGTTTCCACGCCGTACTCCAGTGCGTTGTACCCCGCGCCGCGTAGCCCATGAAACGTGCTCGACGCCGCCGAATTGCCGTGGCCCGCCGCGCGATAGGTGTCCACGTAGCCGTGCTCGATAAACACGTCGTACGGAGCATGCCACGGATTGCAGTTGAAGTCGCCGCTCACGATCACCGCAATGCGATCGCGTTCCTGCAACGTGGCAACGCGCTGCACGATCAGCTTGCTGCTTTCCAGGCGCGAGCGTGCGCCGTCCGGACCGTCTTCAAACTGGGTATTAAGGTGCAGCAGCTGCGTGCGGCTCTCCGTGCGGCGCAAGCGGACCCACTCGACGGCGAGCGGATAGGGCACGCCCCAGTCCGCCGACGGTTGGTCGGGCGTCCGGCTCAGCCAGAACCGGCCGCTCTCGACCAGGTCGAATTCCGCGCGCTTCCAGATGATCGACGCCGGCTCCGAGTTCGGTATGTTCGAACCAGGCGTACCCGTCCAGCGCGGAGCGGTACGTCTGACGTTTTTCGGCATCCAGCTCCTGAAACCCGATCAGATCGGGATCGTACTTGCGAATGGTGCGGAGATTGAGGCTCGCGCGGTCGTGCCAACTATTGGACAGTTCTTCGGATGGCAGTTCGTCGCCGGGTTCGAGCTCACCGGGACTAAAGACATTGAAGCTCATGATACGAATGGGCCGCATAGCAAGCTCCCTACACGTGTGCGATCGACAGCGGCCGACGGACTTACGACACCACACGAGGCGGCGCGCCTGTACCGGCCGTGGACAATGCCTCGCCGAACGCATAGCATACCAAATGGTGCCACAGGATTGAGGCGTGAGGGTGCGCGTCAAAGTTTTGTGAGCGAGCGTAACGCATGAAGCGCGGCACGGCAACATTACGAGGGCTTGGCGCCAGTCCTACCAAAACCTTGAACCACACCCGAGGCGTGACGCGGCATGGATGTGCATGTCGCTCAGGCCAGAGGTGCTGCAAGCGGCACCTTTTGCCGACCGCCATGGCGCGCATGGCATGCAGTTGGCAACGACGCTGGCAGTGCTGAGCAACTCGGCCGCTTTGCGGCGCAGACGGTGGACTTCGAGTGCGTGATCTGCCCACGAAGCACGAACGTCGGGTCGTACCAATCTGCACGGGCAGGCGGTTTAGCTGGCTCGCGCTTTGGTGGCGCGAAACACCATCGTGGTCGTGTGGCGACTGCTGAATGCTTCCGCCGTGAAATCGCCCGTGACACCGACCTCGCCAAAGCCCGCCAGCTCCAGCATCCACAACAGTTCGTTCCGGAAGTACCACCGTCCTTGCCCGCTGTGGATCTCTTCGCTCACCAGCGTCTCGCCGTCGTACACTTCATACCGGCGTTGTTCCATCCAGATCTGCTCGACCGGATCCACACCGGTTTCGCGAGACGCGATCACCAGGCGCCGCCCGTCGGGCAACTGCTTGACGGCCTTGGCTTTCCACGGTTGGGGAAACGGGCCGGCAACCGTGTGCCCGGAGTAATCGTAGTCGGCCAGGAAGACATTGAACACCACCTGGCCGCCGGGCAAGACATTGAACACCACCTGGCCGCCGGGCTCCAGGTGCGCCCAGCATCGCGCCCGAGATATCGCAGCCGTCCACCGCGAGACCCGCCTGCAGGTAGGCGAGCAAGAGCCGCCCGGCACCGCAGCCCAGCTCCAACGCGCGCCCGCCGTTGTGCTGGATGATCTGCTGGTAAAAGGCCTGATCCCAGCGCGAGTCGGTGTCGGAGATGGTCGCCCAATGCAGCGCCGCCAAGCCGGTGTGTTGTATAATCGTTCTGACATCTACTCGTGCAACCTTGGAGCATGTTCCACGATTGGACCTTCTCCTGCCGAGGTTGCGGCCTCAAGCAGGACCAGCCACCGAGGAGCGATGACGGACGCATGCCCCCCTTCGCGCTCTCGGTCCCAGGTGCGGCGTCGCGTGCGGCAATGCGGATGGTGTCGCCACGGCGATCCAGCGCTATCGCGAGCTATGGCTGGAGCAGGGCGCGCCAGGGGTTGATCCGGCGGCCCAACCGGCGGATTGGGACCTGGTGAGCCAGGTGAAGCAGATCCCGCCGGCGTTTCGCTGAGTAGAAGCAATCATTTATGCAGGCACCCGAGGACGAAGATACAAGCAGGCAGCCCGATCGGGTCACGGCCAATCCAGGCTTTGCCCACGGCCAACTCGCACGCGCTTTTGCCGCCAGCGAAACGCACGCCGACCCCGAACTGCGTGCCCGCGCCACATCCCGCATCGGCAAATGGATCCAGGTTCTGGAGGGTATGCTCTTCGGTGGCCTGACGATCGGCTCGCGCACTCCGGTCGCGCAAACGCCCCCGTGGGCCACGCTGGACGTGCTCCACGGCGGGTTTGCCACCGGCGAGCTGCTGGCCGGTGGCGCGCTCAAGCCACACGAGCACGAGCTGCTGCGCTCGCTACCGCATGTCGCCGCGGGCGCCGAGCGCGTGGCGCTCAACAGCTATTATCTGAGCGATGCCGGGCTCGAGGCGCTGCGGCGGATGGTGGCCAGCGGGATCTACCGCATCGAGGTCCCCGAGGAAGGCGCGCTGCTGGCGGTGGTCTGGCTGCTGGACCACCATCGCCTCGACCAGGCCCGCGCGCTGCTGGAACAGATCGGACCATTCGGGTCGCGCTTGCGGTTTTATCCAGTGCCTGCCGCACTGCCGCTCCAGTTCACCGGGCTGGTCCACCGCCAAACCGTCGACGCCACGATCCGCGATCTGCGCAGCATCCCCGTGCCGCGTGAGCTCGCAATGGAGCGCGAGGCGGTGACGGTCTGGGCGCCGCTGTATGACCGTGTCGTGGCGCTGTTTGCCGAAACGGTCGAAGGCCCACTCCCCGGTCCCCGGCGCGGGCCGGATGGGACAGTGCTGCGGCGCCCTGACAGCCATATCCTGTTCGAGGGCGGCTGGCCGTGCCGGCATTTCGCGCCCGATTGGCGCACGCGGGCACAAGCTGCGCTGGACGACTACCGGCGGCTACGGCCGGAGCACGCGTTGTGCGGCAAGCCAGATCGCCCGAGCGAAAACTTCACCATCTTGCGCGCCTACCTTGAGCAGTGCGTGGCCGATCCCGGCCGGCTTGGCGGGCGCGACGTCGGCCGCATTCGGGCGATCCTGGGCGCTGTCGCGGCCAAGCGCGGACTGCCCGGATCGGAGCGCAGTGAGCAAGTCCGCCAGGCCCAGCGCGCGCAGGTCGAGCGTCCACACGCGCCGGAGCTGGCACCACTGCTGGTCGAGCGATTGTCCGGACGGCCGCAGGACGAGGGCCTCGCAGCGCCCGGCGAGCTGCTCGCACGGGTCGACGCGGACGAGGCAGAACGCTGGGGCGTGCCGGTCGATCAGACCATGCCGGCCGTGCTGGAGACGAAGCTGTGGCGCAGCGTCGACGCGCCGCCGGAGCTGCTGGTCCAACGTGGGGTGCTGCGTTCCGGCGAGATGCTGGCGCGGGTCGTCCCGCAGCTGAGCGCGCCGCTACGGGCGGCTGCTATTCCGGACGCCGAGCTGCGCCGTCTGTACGCCGCGATCTACACGGCATTTCGCCGCCGCCGCTCCGTGCTGTTGCTGAACCTCGAGCACCAGGTCAAGCTCGAAGAGTTGCCCTGGGTTGCCGCGATCGACGCGCAGCGCACCGACGAGGAGTCGACCCGTGCGCACGCGCGCCAGGCGCTCGCACAGATTGTTACGCTGGCGCTCACCGCCTGGCCGCAGCAGCTCGTGCCCAACAAGCTGCTGGTGGAGATCCGCGCGCTGGCCGAGGGCGCCGGTCTGCGGCTGCCGATCGTCGACGAGCTGGCGGCGGACATTTTCATGGGCACGTTTACCGAGAAGTACCTACGCGCCGCGCAGCAGGCCGGGACGCTGCTGGCCGGAACGCTGTACGAACGCTACTATGACATCCCGTTCGAGCAGATCAGGCAGCTCGACGACGTCGCCCTTATACAGCACGGCGCGCCGGTGTCGCCGGGCTTCACGCGGCTGTGCTTCGCGCGCGCCGGGGAGAGTTCGGGTACCGGCGTTCGCTCGGTCGCCCACAACGGCAAGGTGATCGAGCAAGCGCAAATTCTGACCACCCACAACCTGGCCGTGCTGTGGAGCGCGCTGGAGCTGTCCGCGACCCTCGGACCGCGGCTGGAAGACCTGGCACAGCGCTGTTTTGCTTCCATCTGCCGGCGCCAGCAGTACCACATCCCCGACCGGCTGGCGCGCCTGCGGATGGTCAAGAACACGGCCTACGCCTGGCGGCAGATGGTGTTTTTCCTGGCCTTGATGCCGGACCGAGGCGTGCAGCGCTTCGTCGCCTGGGGGCACGAGTACGTGAAGGGGGAAGGGCAGGAGTTTCAAGCGCGCTTCCGGCCCGCACTCAGGGGGCTCGAATATGCCGCCGCCGGCAACCGCCTGGCCGACACGTCCCAGCCCGCGCAGCCGGACGCCCCGCGCCAATTCCAGGGCTGGACCACCGAGCCGCACTGGCTCCTGCCCGACCGTACCAGCTCTTGAAGTTCTACGAACAGGACGTTATCCATGGAGTGACAGGGGGAGACATATGCTTGGAAGTTAAGTTCCTCCTGCTTGCCTGCGCTGCGGGCGCACGCTCCACGCCCGGCGCCACGGATGCGACGCCGCGGGCCTGCGGGCGCTGGTGCGCAACCGTCGCCTGGTCGCCACGTTCGGCCGCCGAAATCAGCTCCATAGCCTGGTCCTCATCGAGGACGACGTGAGACGCCGGGGCGGAGTGCCACATGTGCTCGGCCGCGCTATCATCGGGACGGTCCCATGGCAAACCCTGATCCACCCCAAGCGCTCCACCTCCTCGCCGCCGCCCCCTTCCCATCCGCATCAGTGCCGCCTTGTCAGCACCGACGACGGCTGCTATTGCTGAGCGCTGTCGACGCGCTTTCGCGTTTCTGCAGGACACCTTGGGCTTTACGCCAACCTTTGAGTTGGCGATCCGCCGACAGGACGACTGGCCAGCCTTCGCCGCAGACCTGGTCTTCGGCATGCCCTTGTTTCACGACGGCACCCTGACGGTCGCGGGCGAGGCGACGACGTGCTGGGCGCGACTGGCTGAGCTCGTGCACCCCGCTCCGCCTCCAGTCGCGCTGCGCTGTCAACAGCTGTTCGGACAGCCCGCTGGCGCCCTCGCTGTGACGCCGTTCTTTGACCTGCTCGTGGTCCATGCATGGGGGCAGGCCGTTCATCGCCAGGCGCAGGGCAGCTTCCCACGCGAGTGGCGCAGTGCGCTCGTCGCCACTCTGGCGCTCCCTGCCTACGTTGCTGCGGAGGAACCCGCGGCCAGGGACCTGCTGGAGGCGTTTCCGGAGGCGAGTGCTCCACTCCCAGCCACTCCGGTTACCCACCGCACGCTCGAGGCCTTCGAACGGCGGTCCCTCGACGTCGGCCCAACCCCTTACGGGTGGTACCCGGCACAGGTGCATGCCCAGGCACGCCGCATGTATGACGCCGACGGCGTTGCTGCCCTCCAGCGCCTGGGGACAGCGTTTCTGTTGCCCGACGCGCAGCTCCAGGAGCGGCTGACACACGAGGGTGGCGCGGCGGCCGGCCAGGTGATCGCGACCTGGCCGACGGACGACGGTGACTGAGCACCTGCAGCCCGACCCTGTCGCGTTCCCTACCGGCGTGCCCGGCGTCCAGATGGCAGTTCCAATGGTTGATATTTTGAATCTGTGCCGCTTTGCGGCGCACCTGGACGAGGGTATGCGGCACCATCGGCCCGCCACGCCACTGCTCAAGCGGATTTCGCAGCTATCGCTCACGTACGTATACTGTGCTCGCGAACGCAGCTCTGGAACGGTACCCACGAGGCACCCTATGACCACACTACCGCTCTTCCCCGCGTGCATCCTGACCCGCCTCGCGCCAGCCCATCGCGATGCGTACCTGGCGATGGTCGACGAGTTCGAGGCGGCGGGCGAAGGCTACCCCTACAACAATATCCCACTGGCACGGAGCGATTTCGACGCCTACGTCCGGGAACTGGACGACGAAGAGCAGGGGATCGGCTTGCCGCCGGGCATCGTTCCTCAAACCACCTACGTGCTGCTGCGAGATGGTACGACGATCGTCGGCGAAATCCGGTTTCGGCCAACCACGGCGCCGCCGTTTGGTCCGGGGCACGACCATATCGGCTACAACGTGCGCCCATCCGAGCGCCGGCGCGGCTACGCCAGCGCGATGCTCAGCGCCGTCCTCGACGAAGCGCGCGCGCGCGGGGTAGGCGGCGTGTCGCTGGTGGTGGGCGGCAACAATCCGGGCTCGGTGCGCACGATCACCAAGCAGGGCGGAGTACTGAGCCACCGCACCGTCAATGCAGAGGAAGAAACCACCGAAGCCATCTACTGGATTGCCCTCGAACCATGACGCCGTGAACAGGGGGAGCAACTGGTCCGTCCAGGCATACCAATGACAACATAAATATACTGAACTGCGCCTGTTCGCGGCGAATCAATCCGAGGTGCGCGTACTGTTATCTGCCTCGTCGCTGTGCTCGCTGCCGAGTTTCTGCTGCACCAACCGGAGGCGTTCCATCGGGTCAAACGTCTGGAGCAGCGCCAGCCGCTCCGCAAACGAGAACATGGGACCGGCGGCGCAGACATCCGCGAGGCGGCCAGGCTCATCAACGCTGTTCACGAAGGCCACCATGCGCTGCACAAAGGCCAATCCGTACGGCGCGTCCGCCGGTCTGATGCGTCGTGCGGACTCCGTAACCTGCCGTTTGACCGCTCGCATGATGCCTTCGATCCCAGCCGCTTCAATCGCCGGATCAGGGTGCGGGACACAGGCCGCCCGATAGAACGGCGCATGCTCGATACGCGCTACGGATTTCGGCGCGGCTCACGCCTTCTATCTCGATGCGGTGGGTTGGGCCGGCGTCTCCACCTACTGCCTTCACCCGCGCGATGACGCCGACGGTGGGCAAGGCTTGCGGCACGCTGCTGCGAAATCCGGCCAGTGCTCCTTCGGCAACGAACACCAGCAGCACGTCGCTATCCGTACGCATAGCGTCCTGCATCGCCCGATATGATTTGCCGTCCTCGATGGGTACCACCAACGGATCGGGAAATCGCACTGGCTGGAACACGGTGTCGCCAAACACGACGACCGGAAGGACCCGTTGGGCCGGGGCCGGCAGCGTCCGCGCCGATCGGTGTGCGGGTTCCTCGGTCATCGTGTAGCGCCTCCAGTGCTCCAGCGTGACGTGCGTGATGGCGGTAATGAGGGGTGGCGGCAGCAGTTCGGCGGCGAGATCATCGAGCGTGATCCGTGTTTGCACCGGGGCCGTGAGCATAGAACCCTCCTCTGGTTGCCGCGCACGGTCCGGCGCAGGCTGCTCCCTAGTCGTTGGGCAAGGATTGACGAGCACCGGGACTCAAAGGAGCAGGATTTCGCGCTCGGTGTCGCCGTCGCGGATGAGCAAGGCGGCGTCGGGCGTGGCTTCGACGCGCGCCGCGATGAGGCCGAGCTTGATAAAGCGGCGAATCAGGTCGACCACGGTGGTCTGGCGCTGCTCGGCCAGCGTGTTGACCGCCGCAAACAGGTCGTCGGGCAACACCAAGCTATAGCGTTTGACCCCGCCCGGCCGCTGGCCTGAGGGTCGCTGGTCAGCGGGTGACGCTGCGCCAGCCGGTGCGTTGGAAAGTCGCGGCATACCCATGCTCCTCGATGTGGCGTTCATTGTGCATGGTGTACTTTTATATTATTTTATATGCACGTCAAGCACAGCGCGTGCTCGGCCCGTTGCATGATCTCGAAAGCCAGTGGAAGGATGAGACGGCAAACCTGCTGTCTGGTACGCAGCCTGCACCCGAGTTCCACCCCAGCCGTTGTTAATGATAGTGTAAACGGGAGCCACCTTTTGCAGGAGTGATCGTCGAAAAGGGGGCCACATCCAGCGACCTCTGCTATCGTTCCGGCACCAACCGTTGCCTGAACCATGCGGAGGTGGGAGATGATCTCCGTGGACGATCGCGAAACCATTCGCCGCGCCTATTTTGTTGAGCACCACAGCATCCGGTCCATTGCCCGTACGTTCCACTTTTCCCGCAAGACGATCGTCAAAGCGATCGCCGCCGCCGAGCCGCCGCGCTACACGCTCACCCAGCCGCGCGTGCGCGCCCAAGCTCGGGCCGTTCCGCGACCGCATCCAGGCGCTGCTCGCCGAGAACGCGCAGCTGCCGCGCAAGCAGCGCTACACCAGCCGCCGCATCTTCCAGGTGCTCCAGGCGGACGGCTACACCGGCAGCGAGTTCCATATCCGGGCCTACATCGGCCAGCTGCGGCGCGAAACGAAGCGCCCCAAGGTCTTTCTGCCCCTGGAATTCGATCCCGCCACGGACGCCCAGGTCGACTGGGGGGAAGCCGAGGCGATCCTCGCCGGCGTGCAGCGCACCGTCCACGTCTTCGTCATGCGCTTGTGCTATTCGCGCCGCACCTTCATCATGGCCTTTCCGTTCGAGAAGCAGGAATGCTTCTTCGCCGGCCATGTCGCCGCCTTCGCGCATTTTGGCGGCGTGCCCCACCGCCTGACCTACGACAATCTCACCACCGCCGTGAAGCGCATCCTGACCGGGCGCAACCGCCTTGAGCAGCAGGCCTTCATTGTGTTTCGCAGCCATTATCTGTTCGCAGAGCCACTTTTGCACGCCCGGCGAAGGCCATGAAAAAGGCGGCGTCGAGCACGGCGTCGGCTTTACGCGCCGCAATTTCCTGGTGCCGCTGCCGGTCGCCGAGTCCTTCGCTGATCTCAATGCCCAGCTGCTGGCCGCGTGTGAACAGGATGATCAGCGCCGCGTGGACCGCCAGGCGGTCACCATTGGGGCGGCCTGGGCGCACGAGCAGCCGCTGCTGCATCCGCTGCCCGAGCGGCCCTTTGACTGCTGCGCCATCGTCGCTGCCCGGCTCAACCCCTACGGCCAGGTGGTGTTTGAGACCAACCGCTATTCGGTGCCCGTCGACCGTGCCGCGCGCGACCTGGTGATCAAAGCCTATCCCTTTCATCTCGAGATTCTCGCACCAGCACGGCGATGCTCACCCGCCACGAGCGCTGTTTCGGCCGCGAGCAGGATGTGATCGACCCGCTCCATTACTTGCCGCTGCTGGAACAACGGCCCGGCGCCTTTGCCCATGCCAAACCGATGCGGCGCTGGCGCGAACGCTGGCCGGCCAGCTACGACCGGCTGCTGGCCAAGGTGCAGGAGCGCTGGCCGGATGGGCAGGGCATCCGCGAATTTGTCCGCATCCTGGCGTTGCACAAAACCCACGCCGCCGACCACGTCGCGCAGGCGGTCGAGCTGGCGCTGGAGTTCGGCGGCTGCGACGCCGCCAGCGTGCAGCTGTGTTTGCGCCAGATCGAGACTGCGCCGCAGGTGCCGCCGGCGCTGGATTTGCGTGCCCGCCCACATCTGGCGGCGATCGGGACCCAAGCGCTCGACCTGACGTGCTACGACCAGTTACTGGAAAGGGCGTAACGTATGGATTTGCCGCTCCTGGAGCTGTATCTCAAACAGTTGCGCTTGCCGAGCTTTGTGGCACACTACCGCCAGTTCGCCGCCGACGCCGCCCAAGCCAATCACGGCTATGAGCAGTTCTTGCTCGCGCTGGCCGAACAAGAACTGGCCCAGCGCGAACGCCACCGCCAGACGCGCTTGATCCGCGCGGCGCGGTTTCCGATCCTGAAAGACCTGGCTGACTTCGAGTTCAGCAGTGTGCCGGAGCTCAACCAGGCACTGGTGCTGGAACTGGCGCAGGGGCATTACCTCCGGGCAGCCGAACCGGTGCTGTTGGTGGGCAGTCCGGGGCTCGGGCAAAACGCACATCGCCACCGGGTTGGCGCTGGCCGCCTGCCGGCAAGGGCACCGGGTGCGCTTCTACACCGCGGCTGGACTGGTCAATGAGCTGATCCAGGCGCAGGATGAGCACCGCGTCATGCGGGTGATTAATCAGGCGCTCAAGCTGCACCTGGTGGTGGTCGACGAACTGGGCTTTATTCCCTTTTCGGAACTCGGCGGGCAATTGATGTTTCAATTCTGCTCGGCGCTCCACGAGCGGGTGGCGATCCTGATCACGACCAACTTGCGCTTTGCCGACTGGACGCAGGTCTTTGGCAACGAGCGCATGACCGCAGCGCTGCTTGACCGCCTGACGCACCGGGCGCACATCCTGGAATTCCTCGGCGACTCCTACCGATTTCGCCAACGTATGCAGCGTAAGAGCGTGGCCGCGACGACGGAACCTGGGGATGTTGTGTAACTTTTCGGCGTGGAAGGGGGCGCCATGAGCGCGGCAACGCCGAGCGTCTGGGGGCACCACCTCGAAGACCCCACGCAGCCGGGACGCGCGATTAAGCTGGATACGCCGGCCTGGGCGGCGTGGTTGGACGCGGCGACGACGCGCAGCTTTCGCTATCCGATCGTTGATGGGCGCCGCGGGTATATCGTGAGTTGGCTGACGGTGCGCAAAGAGCGGCGGCAACGGGGCGGCTGGTATTGGTCGGTCTACCACCGCGACGGGGCGCAGCTGCAGCGGGTGTACCTGGGGCGGTCGGCGGCCGTCACGCAGGCACGGTTGGAACACGTCGCCCAGACGCTGGGCCGCGTGACGCCCGATTGAGCGAGAGGGGGCGGGCCGCTGGGCCCCGCCCGCCCCCTCTCGCGCTCTCCCCCACCCGCCCCCTCTCCTTCTCCTCACCACCGGCAACCGTGGATAACGCTCCCCACCTGGCTCCCGTTTCAACGATCGCCTGGCTCCCATTTCAACGATCGCGCTGAGGCTGGTGCCTGACGACTGGTCCCCGTTTCGACGATCAAGTGGTCCCCATTTCGATTGACAAATACACAGCCGCCCACGCGATGCGCAACGAGCTTCAGCCCTCAGGCGTTGACGACAGGCCGAGATAGGCTGCTAAGGACGGTGCGATCCCAAAGAGCGTGACGCGACACGGTGGCTTGCTGGGCGAACGGGCATTCCGGCGGTGGCGCGCTTCCCAGCTTAAGCGCCGATGCGCGCGTTCCGCGCGGGTCCAGATACGCGGTGCGGGAGTTGACGCCGACGGATCATCCGAGCTTGGGTCCGCGTCCGCCACCAGCACCTGTTGGCACCGCAGGTGCCAGCGCAAGCCGCGCCGGAGGCGCCGACCGCTGAGATCGCACCAGTGCAGTTCATGCATCGCGGCGGGCGCGCCGGGGTCGGCTGCATCGGGCAGGGTCGGCACCTGCCACGGAGCCTGTTTTGGTCGAGCATGGTGCCCGAGCAGGCGGCGATAGGCGCTCACCCGGCGCGGTGTGTCGCCCGAGGCACCGATCCCCAGGCACCGCGGCGCGAGCGGGCACGCGCGGCAGTCGGCCTGTTTGGCGGCATACAGAATCCGGAGATCGCCATTCGGGAGCGTCCGCCGTTCACGCGGCCGCAGGATCTTCTCCGCAGGGCAGCGCAGCGTGCCATCCGCGAGCAACTCAAAGTCCTGCCCTGAGAAGCGGCCGCGCGTCCTGGCCCATTCGCCCGCCCACTCGAGCGAGCCATAGGAGGCGACAACTTCCTCCTCCATCGGTGCAGGATCAGGCACCGCCGCATCGGCCGGCACGCCTGGTGGTGGGAGGATCGCAGCGGGCTGCGCCGACCAGCGCGTCCAGCGCAGCGGGGTATCCTGCCCGATCTGGCCCAAGTCGAGGCGCGTATTCCACACCCATTGATTCACAATCTGCCAGAACTCTTGGCCAGCTGGACCATGCGAGCACCAGCGATCGGGATCTTGTTCGACGTCCTCATCACTGAGCACCTGCTCAAAGGCGCCCCGCTGGTGGTAGAGTTCGACGATGTCGGTCGCCGTCAGACGCGCTGCGGGATGCGAGGTCAGGAAGAGCTCATACACATAGGCACCGACCAGTTTGCCCACGCTGACCTCCTCCGGATCGGCCGGGGCGACGCGCCGCGTGACGATCACCCGACAGGTCAACTCAAACCCGGGGAGCGGCTCGAGCCAGTCGGTGAGGTAGCCGACTTCGAAGACTTCCCGATGCACCTGGGTCTCGGCGTGATGCAGTTCCGCATCGCATGGCCGTTGGAGGCGGGCCTGCACGGCCGGATGATCCAACACCTGGTAGTCACGCCCCCGCGTGAGAAACCCCAGGCCATAGTGCT
Organism: uncultured bacterium; assembly: GCA_963827625.1. Taxonomy (GTDB): domain Bacteria; phylum Chloroflexota; class Chloroflexia; order Chloroflexales; family Kallotenuaceae; genus CAWHBS01. The sequence goes on from CAWHBS010000003.1 coordinate 59,897, forward strand.
GGATCCGGGCGAGGACCGAGGCCGTGCCATACAGCCCGTCGAGCCGGAGCAGCGCGTGGGTCATGCTCAGCCCCTTGGCGCGCAGATACGCCGTGGCTACGCGGCAGGCTGACTCCAGCTCCGCACCATAATCGCCGTTGCCCGCGCCGGAGAAGGTGCCGAGCCACTGCTGGGTATGCGCCTGCAGCACGGTCGTCCGGGTGCGCACGATCTCGCCCCGTTTGCGCCCGGTGTAACCGGGGGCGCACGCAGCTCCCAGTCGCCGGTGGGGCGGCGGATACTCCGGGCTGGTGGTGAGCGCACGTTGCCGCGCTGCCTGGCGCGTCGCATCGATATCGATGATCAAAACGCGCTGGCCATGGCGATCAAAAAGACCGCCCAAGGTGTCCCCAGCGAAGCCGTGCTGGCAGAGATCGGCTTCGAAGCAGTGCCGCAACGCCTCCAAACAGGGCCCATCGACGGCGGCGAGGAAGCGGCTGAGGGTCGAGCGATGGGGCAAGCGGTCGCGGCCGAAGAGGGCCATGAACGGCTGCGCAAACGGCGCTACCCGGTCCAAGAATGCCGCTAACGTCGGCTCGCCGCTCACGGCATAGCCCAACAGGAGGCCGACGAAATCGATCACGTCGTAGTGACCCGCGCGCCCACGGGCCAGCTGCACATGCTGACCGATCGCATCAAGGATCCCGCGTTGCGCGAAGTGTCGCGCCAGCACGGTCAGTTCAGCAAACCAACCGGGAACGGAGGGAACGTGCTGCGGGGAGGTCTGAATGTCGACAGCAACGGCGGGAAGCGCGGCCATATGCAGCTCCTGCCGAGACATGGTCAGACAGTGCTCGGCAAGAGGATCATCCACCCGACCACCAGCCTAACTCGTCCTGTGCAGCTCGTTGCGCATCGCGTGGGGCCGTGACCGCAACTGCGCCGGTTCGCGGCGAACGTGGCGCACCCGTATATTTACGGAACGTCACGCTATCCTCGTCGAACATATCGTTCGATGACACGTCGTTCACGGGCGACGTGCACCGCCGCCGTGCGCGTGCGGACCTCCAGTTTCGTGTAGATGCTCGTCAAAGACGACTGCTGCACGAGCCCGTCGGCGTCGCTCGAGCCCTGGCACCGGTCCCGCCGCGGCACCACCCACGCCTGCTGCTCGAGCGCCCTATGGTGTCGGCTCGCTTCCTTTGCGCCCGGCGGCCGTTGCTGGTTGGTGCCGCTCCCATTCCTCCTTCTCGAGCGCATACTCCACCGCTTCCACGCTTCAGGACAACGACCATGTCCAGCGCTGCCGCGTGCTCCAGGCTCCCTCCGGGGCGCCGCCGAGCGTGGTCGTGAAATGGGGCTTCGCCGATCCGCGCTATGCGTTCCTATTCTTCGACGAGTGGACCGGGCTGCGCTTCGCCGGCGAGCTCAGCGCGGAGGCGCCAGTTGCCCCACAGCTGTACGGCGGCGACGCGGCGCACCGCGTGCTGGTGCTCGAAGATCTCGGTCCGGTCGACGACGTAGAAGCCGCGCTGCTCGCAGACGATCCAGCGACGGCCGAGGCCGTGCTCGCCGCGTTCTGGGCAAAGCTCGGCCGACTGCATGCGCGTACCTGTGGCCGAGCCGCAGACTTCGCGGCAGTCCGCACCGCGCTGGGCCTGCCCGCGCAGCCGCGCGACACCTCGGGCTACACCGTGCTCGGCCCGCCGCTGGTGGAGGCGCCCGACCCGCCCTACGGTTGGCTGGCTTCCGCGCTCAACACCGCGGTGACGCTCGGCGTGACTCCGGCACGGGGCTGCGCGGACGAGCTCGCGGCGCTGCGGGCGCGCTCGACGACGCCGAGGCGCTGCGCGATGGTGGGCAGCACCCGCGCGGGATCGGTGACGGTGGACAGGTCGACGAAGCGGATACCGTCGGGGACGGCGTCGAGGCAGCCGGCGGCGACTTCGAGTGCTAGGCGGGTCTTGCCCACGCCGCCCGGTCCGGTGAGCGTGAGCAGCCGAACGTCGTCACGACGCAGCAGCGCACTGATCGCCGCCACGTCAGCAGCGCGTCCAATCAACGGCGACGACGGAGGACCGCCGATGTCACCGCCAGCACCAGGAGGAAAGGCTATGCAACCTATGAAGCAGGACCTAACGCGGTGGCGCTGGGGAGCGCTGACTATGCTGGTGCTCGCCGGCGCGCTGACGGTCGTCGGTGCCATGGGCACGGGAAGCGTGGTCCACGACTGGTGGACCGCGCGGTTGGACACGGCGAACGGCTTCAACGCGTGGACGTGGCTCCCGGGCCAGCGGGCGATCTGGGTGAGCCAGCGCCCAGCCTGTCGTGCGGAGACGACCACCAAGGCGTGCGAAGGCGAATACGGCACGGGGGGCGCGGCTGGTGTATTACGGTCGGACGTCTGGCGCATCGAAATCGCACTGCCACTGCCGACGCCGTGATCGGCATCGCGCGGGGACACGCGCTATCGGAACCGCACGATAGGTCGATACGACTGCGCCGGGTTGCGGCGAATAAGGTATCCGGCCGGAAGGTGATTGCGCAGGCTCGCTCACGTCGCGTGCAGCTCGTTCAATCCAGCGTTATTGCAACCTTAACCCGTACGATACATGCCCTTAAAGTTCGTATGCGACCATCAGTCCAAGGGCAAGCGGGGGCACAGCGGGCGGGCAGCTAAGCTGCCCGCCCGCTGCATTATGCCAGTGTGCTCCGACCGTGCTGCACCCTATCGCGACGAAAAAGGCACATGAAGTGCAGCCGTTATACATGGTCGGCGTCGGAGGCCGACCGTGCGACCATACATCGGCCGAGCGTACGGCCGGCGGTGCCGTTGGTGGGGTCAGTGAAGCGCTCCAGCACCGGTGGGGGAGGTAGCCCATGGACTCGCTGCCGTCGCTCGACGGACTCAGTTGGGCGCAGCTACGACACCTCGCTCACGAGGCTACCGCGTCGCCGACGCCGGATGCAGCCATCCGCCTGGCGCAGCAGCACCTGACGGCACCGGAGACGCCCCTTCGTCAATGGGCGGGTATGTCTTGGGCTTTGCCAGTGGCCGCGATCCGGCCCAGCTTGCGCTGCTCCATAACCAGGCCGTGCCGGACGCGCACTGGGCGGTGCAAGAAGCCTTGGCCCAGGCCTTCGATGCGTACTGTGCCGCCGTGGGGTATGCGCTGGCCCTGCCGAGCATTGACCGGTGGCTGGCGGACACGCATCCACACGCCCGGCGCGCGGTCACGGAAGGCTTGCGGCCCTGGACGCGTACGCGCCGGGTGTATTTTGCCCAGCAGCCAGGGGAAGCCATTGGCCACCTCGCGGCGCTGCGCGCCGATCCCAGTGCCTACGTGCGTCATTCTGCCGGGAACGCGCTGCGCGATATTCGGCGCCGCTTTCCGGAGCTCGTCGCTGCGGAACCGGCAACGTGGAACCTGGCGGATGCAAGACCCATAGTCGTAGCGTATGCGACTGCGCCGGTCTGCGGCGTTATCACCTAAAAACCCGCACGTACCAAGGCTGCAACGAAACGACTAAATCGCTCGTTCCTCAGACGCAAAGGGTGCTTCACACGAGTACATTTCATGGAAAAATCCTTTGTACGGGATATCGTCTTCCAGGCATTGGATGAGATACGACAGCTCCGCGTCACACGCCGGCTCTTCGCCAGTGTTTCGCATTACCTCGAAGGCATCTACAATACTTTCCATCAGGGTTGCGTCGATAAATAGGGGCAATGTGTCCACCATCGCAGTGTCGATCTCCGTCTCGGCGCGATATCCCGCGAGGACGGTTGCAAAATACTCCGCCATAAACGTTTCGCGTTTGCCGGCGTCGTGTTCAAATTGGATCCAGCCCATTCCCTGGGTCCAGAGATCGGCCAGATCAAACATATACCACCCGAAACAGGAATTATCGAAGTCAAAGACCGTTATTCGTCCAGTATCAAAATCGATACAATAATTCCCAGCGTTGTAATCAAAATGGATCATACCGAATAACTCACGGTTCCTATCCACTCCTGCTAAGGTTTTCAGGAGCTCTCCCAGTTTCTCCTTGAGCAGCGATAACGAACCAGGAATCAGTTGATCGATATAGGCGGCATTGTATTTATCAAAGAAGCTATACCTGCGATGGATAGGCGTATAGCGTTTCGACAATCGGTGCAGGTTCCCCAGGACGTTACCGCAGGTGTAAAAATACTCGGTAAGGGGAACGCCTTCCCGATACCGATAGTTATTTTCCACAAGCCGTTTTCCCTGAGCCTTGTCAAAGAGGCAGACAAAAAAGGTGTGCTTGGTATGCGTTAGCTCTTCTACCAGATTCCCCTGCCGGGAGCTGACTACATTCGAGACACTGCCGCCATGCTCGAATAGATACCGGATATATTCAACTTCGCCCAGGACGTCTTCCCGGCTCCGGTCATTTAAGAACGTGATTCTGAGTATTTTTGCGGCAGCGTCCTCGGCGCAGCAGCCAGGTCACCCGCCTGCTGATCGCTGCGCTAGCGCGTGAGCTTCCAGGCCACCGGCAGGCGCGGATCGGGCAAGTAGGCGCAATACGTGCCGGTGCGGATGGCGCGCTCCAAGTGCTCCCCCAGCGTCGGATCGTAGCCCTGGATGCGGGCCATCGCCTGGCGGATCGCCCGCGTGACGCTCGCTCGCGCCCGTTCCGAGGCCGACCCCACGCGCCGATCGCGACCGCCCAGCCCGACGGCTCGGGCCAGCTCGCGCACCAGGAAGTCCCGCTCGGCCGCTGCCTGTGCCGCCCGCGCGTCGTCCCTCATCGCCTGCGCCGCCGCGAGGTCCTCCGCGATCTCCTCCAGCCGCCGCCGGTACGACTGCTTGGCCTGCCCATCGAGCACCACGACGCCATCCAGGCCAGTCGAGAACGCCAGGCCGCGCTCCGCGCTGTAGCTCGTATCCTCGGACCCGCCGCGCTCGCCGGCCACCAGGTCCAGCACGTGGAACTCGCGTCCTGGGTCAGCCAGCAGGCGCGCGAGGTAGCGCACGCCCTTGAGGTCCCGCAGGCGGACCGTATGCCCGTCGAACACCACCGACCAGTAGTCACCGTCGCGACGAAAGACCTGCTCAGCGGCCACGCCTGCGCCGCTCGCCGGACGCGCCTGCGGCGGCCGCGCCTGCGCTCCTCCCTCGTCACGTCCCGCCGTGCCGCACGCCCGCGCCGCTTCGGCCGCCCAATCCACCGCGCCGACCCGCTCGAAGCCCGCGCGGGCGGCGTCGAACTCCAGCACGCCACGCGCTTCGTTGCCCTCGGCGCACAGCGCGTGCCCCAGCCCCAGCCGCGCGACCGCCGTCTCATACGGCGCGCCAACCTCGTTCCACAGCGACGCGGCCGCTTGGAAGTCACGCCGCGCGCTCGCCGTGTCCCCTGCGGCCAGCCCGACCCGTCCGGATGCGAGCACCGCGCCGGCAGCGAGCGCCTTGCTTTGGAACACCGCGGCGATGCGCGCGAGGTCGTCGGCTGCCGCGCCGGCCTCGTCCAGCGCGCCCTCCGCGACCGCGATTTCGACCTGCGCCTCCAAGAGCGGTGCCCGGCGCAGCTCCGTGTGCGGCGGAAGCTCCTTGGACGGCACGCTCGTGGGGTGCTCCAGCGCGCCGCGGATCGACTCCCCCGCCAGGGCGACATCGCCCCTGGCCAGGTGCACCAGGGCGAGCCCCGGCTGCGGGTCCCACCCGACCGCATAGGCCGCGCGGAACGCCTCGTCCGCGCCCGCAACGTCGCCCCGGCGCAAACGGATGCGCCCAAGTTCGGTCAAGGGCCACCCAAGCTCGCGGCGTAAGTAGGGGCGCAGTTCCTCGCAGGCCAGCAGGACTTCCTGCTCCGCCTCACCGCAGGCCCCGCGCAGCCGGAGAATCTCGGCGCGGTGGATGCGGCAGCGTCCGTGGATGCTGCCGATGGGCTGGCCGTGGCGCCACCGCTCCATCGCCTCGGTCCATTCCTCGGCCAGGTCGTACTGCGCGAGCCCCTGCAGCGCGCACACCAGCTCGCAGTACACAATCCCCGTCGAGAAGGGATCGAGCTCGCCGGAAATCGTGACCACCGCGGCTTCGTTGAGCAGGGCGAGCCCCTGCTGGACCTCGCCCGCAAGGATCAGGCTGCGCGCCTCGGCGACCCGGCCAAGGGCGGCGGCCGCCGGATTGCATGTCGCGCCGACCGCAATGGCGTGGCGGGCCCAGTGCCGCGCCCGCTGGACGTCGCCCGACAGCAACCGTTCGTAGGTCTGCACCACCGCGAGCCAGGCGTGGACCGGCGTCGCGTCGTGGCCCTCCAGCAGCCGTTCGGTCCGCGTGATCCACCCGCGGACGGGAGCCAGCAGCGCCGTGTCGAACAGCAGGTGCATGGCAACGCGGACCGCCGCGCCCGCTGCCGCCAGCCGATCCCCCGCGCGCAAACTCTGGGCGTGTGCCCGTTCCCACGCGCCAATCGTCACATCGAGCCGACCCGCCGCATACGCCACCTCGGCCAGCAGGGCCAGGTCCGAACCGCGCAGGGGCGCGCGGGCGTCCGCCGCGCTGAGCAGGTCGTACGCCTGCTGCCACGCGCCCTGCCCGAAGGCGTCGCGCGCCCGGTCCACGACGGTCGTGTGGCGTGGTTCGCCCATCCGTTCCCCCCACCGCGGCGTGTCCGATCATTGCCATTGTAACAGCAGAAGTTCCCACCGTAACCGCCGTCGTCACGCAATAAGAGGATAGGTGCACCAGCGCTCGGCCACGACCAAGCACGGCCGAGCGTGCGGCAGCACCAACCTACAACTCGCGTGGAGGAACGAACCATGGACACAGCAACGATGAACGGGGTGGAGCTCGAGTACGAGGTGAAGGGATCGGGCGAGGCGGTGCTGCTCATCAGCACCGGCCCAATCGCGGACAGCTTTTTGCCGTTCTTCGCGGAGCGGACGCTGGTCGAGCGCTACCGCTTGATCCGGTACCACCAGCGGGGACAGGCCGGTAGCACGCACAGCCCGGTGCCGGTGAGCTTCGCGGAGCATGCGGCCGACGCCGCGGCGCTGCTCAGCCACCTCGGGCTGCGTCGCGCGCATGTCGCGGGTCACTCAACCGGGGCAGCGATTGGCCTCCAACTGGCCGTCGACTGTCCCGACGTCGTGCACACGCTGGCCCTGCTGGAGCCAACGCTGCCGGGCATCCCGAGCGCTGCAGCCTTTTTCGCGAAGGCGGGACCTGCGCTGGCGGCGTACGCTGCGGGCGACCGGGACGGGGCCATGGCGGAGTTCCTGAGCGTGGTGTGCAGCCTCGACTGGGAGACCTGCCGGACGCTGATCGAGCAGCACGTGCCCGGCGGCGTGGCGCAGGCGACGATGGACGCCGACACCTGGTTCGGCAACTACGTGCCGGCCCTGACCGCGTGGCAGTTCGGGCCCGCGCAGGCGGCCGCCATCTGCCAGCCGGTGCTGTCGGTAGTGGGAACGGAGACGGAGCCGTGGTTCGTGGAGGGCCACGCGGTGCTGGACAGCTGGTTCGCGCAGGTTGAGGACTGCACGATTGCGGGGGTCGCCCACCTGCTGCACCTGCAGCGGCCGGAGCCCGTCGCGCAGGGGGTGGCCGCGTTCTTCGCGCGCCACCCCATGACGGACCGCTGAGCGACGGACCTGCGCGAGTCGCCGCCGTGCGAGGCATGCCGTGAGAGGATGGCACGCCGGGCCGGAACAATTGCTCGCCGCCGTAGTGGCCTTTCGTCCAGCCGCGCCGTCGCCGGCGCTCGATGGGGCAGTCCTGCTGGAGCTCACGAGCGCAGCGCAAGCCCGGCACCGGGTGCGCCTGCGCTATCACTCACGCACCGCAGAAACGCTGCGCGTGCTCGACCCCTATGGCGTGGTCTGTCACGGCGAGCGATGGTACACGGTCGGCTGGTGCCATCTGCGGCAGGATGTGCGGGTCTTTCGGGTCGATCGCGTGCGCGAGGTGACGACCGAGGCGGCCACGTTCAGCCGGCCGGCGGGGTTTGACAGCCTGCAGGCGGTGCTCGATGTGATAGCGACGGCGCCGTGGGGCTGGGCGGTCGAGGTGCTGCTGGAGACGACGCTGGAGGCGGCGCAGCAGCGCGTACCGCCGGGAAGTGCGCAGCTGGAAGCGGTGGCGGAGGGGGTCGTGCTGCGCAGCAACGTCGCGCAGCGCGCCTGGCTGGCGACGGCGCTGCGGATGGCCTATGGTGAGCACCACTGGATCGCGCGCAGCGAGCGATAACCGCCGCACGGTCCCGGCGCGAGTGGAGATGCACGCGTTTCGTCGGTGCACCCGCCCGCTCGTCGATCACGGCATGTGCGGCCCAGCGTCCGAACTGGCTTCGCCGATCCTGCCCTCCGGCGTCAGGTTCGCGGGCTGGTCTTCGAGGGCGTCGGCGATCACCTGCTCCAGCGGCATTGTCCGTCCCTCGACCCAGGCCGTGTCCAGCGCCCCCGCGCCCAAGGCCGCCCGCGTGTGCGCCACCGCCGCCGTGTACCACGCGCGGTCGGCCGGTGGCAGCGGCGCGCCGAGCCGCTCCCGCAGGGCCTCCGCCGCCCCCCAGAGCCGTGCCGCGCGCGCGGCCTCGTTTCGCCCGTCGGCCACCCCCGCCAACCGTTCCAGGCAGGCGGCGATCTCCCACCAGGACTGGAGCTCCCACGACACCGCTAAACTCTCCCGGTAGCGTAGCGCGGCGCGGGTCCAATCCTGCTGCACCTCGGCGAGGTTGCCCTGATAGCGCAGCGTCACGGCGATACTGCCCGGTTCACCCAGCTTCTGTTTCAGCACCAGCGCCTCGTCCAACAGCCGCGCTGCGCGCTCCCACGCACCCTGATAGGCCGCGATCCCGCCCAGATTCGTGAGCACATGCGCCAGGAGGCCGAGGTCCCCCAGCGTCTGCGCCACCGCCAGGCTGTCCTCCGTCCACCGCGCAGCGCGGGCGAAATCGCCCTGATGGTACGCCGTGACCCCCAACGCGTAGAGCGCCCCGGCGACACCGCCCGTGTCGCCCATGGCCCGCTGCAGCGCCAGGTTCTCCTCCAGCAAGGCGAACGCCTGGGCAAAGCGGCCCTGATCGTGGGCAATCCATCCCAGCGCCAGCAGGGCGGTGGCGATGCCACGCTGATTCCCCCTGGCGCGCTCGAGGCTGAGTTGTTCCTCCGCCAGGGCCGCCGCCCCATCCAAGTCGCCCTGCGCCCACACGTTCCACGCGCGGCTATTGAGCACGGCGGCCACGCCTGCCGTATCCCCGAGGTCGTGAAAGAGCGCCAGACTCTCCCCGAAGAGCGCAGCGGCGTGGTGCCGATCACTCTGCGACCCCGCCAGCACCCCAGCCATACGCAGCGCTTCGGCCCGCAGCGGAGCCAGGCCGACGGAGTCCTGTGCGGCCGCTGCGAGGGCGGCGTCGAGCCAGCGCCGGCCTTCGGTGCGGTAGCCACGGGCGTGCCAAAAGAGTGCCAGCGCCGTACTCAGGCGCAACGCCAGGGCGGCTTCGCGCGCATCGAGCGCCCAGCGCAGCGCAGCACGCAGATTATCGTGCTCCCGCTCCAGTTGCTGGAACCTGGCGAGTGGTTCGTCTCCCTGCTGCAGCGCACGAGCTGCCGTCTCAGCCAAACCCACAGAGTAGTCCAGGTGGCGGCGCTGGAGCAGCGGCGCCTCGCCGTTCGCCACGAGGTGCTCGACGGCAAACTCGCGGATGAGCTCCAACATGCTGTAGCGTCCCTCGCGGGGTCCCTGCGCCTCCTCGTGCTCCACGTACTGGACCAGGCTGTGCTCGACGAGCACCTGGAGGCGATCGATGATGGCGAGGCTGTCGGCGTGGCCGAGCGACCGGGAGCGCGGCTCGGCTCCCGCATCGCCGCACACTGCCTCGGCCGCCGTGAGCGTGAAGCCACCCACGAAGACGCCCACCTGGCGAAAGCAGCGCTGCTCGGCAGCCGGGAGTAGCTCATAGCTCCCGTCGATCGCGGCACGGATCGTCTGGTGGCGGACCGGAAGATTGCGGCTCCCGCCCGTCAGGAGCGGCAGCCGCTGCTCGAGACGCTGGAGCAGGACTGCCAGCGACAGCACCTTGGTCCGCGCGGCGGCGAGCACGATGGCCAGCGGCAGGCCGTCAAGGCGCGCGCACAGCGCCGCAATGAGCGCGGCGTTCGCGGGCGTGACGGCGAAGTCATGGTTGACCGCCTTGGCGCGCGCAATGAACAGCGCGCCGGCTTCGGACTGCTCGACCTGCTCAACCGGGTTCCTGAGTGCTGCATCGGGCAGCAGCAAGGGCGGCACGGCGAACTGCTGCTCACCAGCGAGCTGGAGCGGTGCCCGGCTGGTCACGAGCAGCTTGAGCGCAGGAGCGGCCTGCAGGAGGTCGGCAAGCTGCACCGCCGCGTCCAGCACCTGCTCGACGTTATCCAACAGCACCAGGAGCTGGCGGTCGCGCAGCGCGCGCTGCAGCGCGGCCACGATGGGTTGGTCGCTGTGCTCGCGCACGCCGAGCGCCTGCGCAATGGTCGGGAGGACCAGCGCCGGATCCGTGATCGGCGCCAGCGCCACGAAGCACACCCCATCCGCGAACGCACGGCTGAGGCGCGCGGCGACGGCGATGCTGAGGCGGGTTTTGCCAACCCCGCCCGGACCGGTCAGCGTCAGGAGCCGCACGTCAGGGCGCGCGAGCAGCGCGACCGCCTCGGCCAGTTCGCGGGTGCGGCCGATGAGCGGGGTGGGCGGGCGTGGGAGCGTGGCGGTGGGCGGCAGCGGAGCCGCAACGGTCGGGACGGCCGCCGCGTCCGCGCCCCCCCGTTCCGCGAGCGCCACGCCCGCCCGCGCGGCCTGGAGGAAGGCGGCGATGTCCGCGCTCGGGACCTCCAGCGCTGCGGCTAACTGCTCGGCCATCTGGCGCGACGGCCGCAGCCCGTCCGCCTCGATCTTGTGAATGGTCACCGTGGCGCACCCGGCGCGATCAGCGAGGTCCGCTTGGGTCAGGTCCAGGACGTTCCGGCGCTGCTTGAGCCAGGCGCCGAACGATGCGCTCGTGTCCATGCCGCTCTCCCGCGGGTTCGCGACCCGGCATCTCGTCGTCAGGTCCAGTATATCATTTTTTATATCAATGTCCATATCAGTGTTTATATCAGGTTTTCTATCACTCTATGCCTTCTATTTCCGTCACGTATGTGGTTCAATAGCTACACAAAGACAAACGATGCGTGTCACGAACACCATCACGAGGAACACAACATGTCGTACGTACACCGAATGCCGCACCTGTCCACAGCACGCGTGCACCTGCTGGTCGCGCTGTCCATCGTCGCCGTCCTGTCGTTCAGCCTGGGCCTGGCCGCCACGCCACTCCGCCACCGTCTGGGCCTGCTGGCGAGCGGGAGCCAGCCGGTCGCTGTGGCGCCGGTCGCGCCTGCCATCACGGGCGCGCGCTATGATGACGGCTGGGCCGGTGGACCCGGTACGGGCTATCAGCCCGCGTCGGTCGGCGACCAGCGGAACACGCCGTGGACGGCCTGCAGCGCATGTTACGAGCAGGGCTGGGCGGGCGGACCCGGGCAGGGCTATCAGCCGCCGAAAGCCCCCCGCTAGCTGCACGCGGGCGGCTATGCCCTGCCGCGCTGCCTGCACGTCGTCGCCGAGCTCGGCGTCGCCGACGCGCTGGATGCGATTCCCCGCACCGCCGCCGACCTCGCGGCGGTCGTCGGCGCCGACGCAGACGCTCTTGGCCAGGTGCTGCGCCTGCTCGCGGCCCACGGCGTCTTCGCGCTCCACGGCGCTGCGATTGGCCATTCTGCGGCCTCGCAGCTCCTGCGCAGCGACCATCCGCCGTCCATGCGCGCCCTCGCCCGCAGGTTCGGCTTACCGGTCAATTGGGCCGCCTTGGACGCGCTTGCGTATTCGGTACGCACCGGGCGGCCGGCCGCGCACACCGTAACCCTCGACGGCTTGTGGGCCTACTACGCAGCGCACCCCGCGGAAGGCCGGCTGTTCAATGCGGCGATGGTCGCCAAGGCCCACGGCCAGGTGGCCGGCGTGCTGGGCGCCTACGACTTCACGGGCTTCGCGACGCTGGCGGATATCGGCGGCGGCAGCGGCCACCTGCTGCGGGCGATGCTCGCTGCGATGCCCACCATGACGGGCGTCCTGTTCGATGTCCCAGCGGTGATCGCGGACGCCGAGCCCAGCGCTTCGGCGCGGCAGGCGCTGCAGGCCGGCGACTTTTTCCAGGATGCGCTGCCGGTCTGCGACGCCTATGTCCTGATGGAAATCGTTCACGATTGGCCTGACGCCGAGGCACTGGCGATACTCGAGGCGGTGCGTCGCGCCGCGCCTCCGCAGGCGACGCTGCTGGTGATCGAGCAGATCGTTCCGGCTGATCCAGGCCCGGATTGGACGAAGACGCTTGATATCCTGATGCTCGCCTTACTCGGCGGCCGGCAACGCACGCTGCAGGAATACCAATCGCTGCTTGACCGGTCGGGCTTTCGACTCACGCGTCAGATCGACACCCGCGCCGGTATTTCGATTCTGGAAGCCGCACCCAAGTGAGGCTGCCCGCGCCTCACGCTCCGCCGGTTCGTGGCGGCACGGGTACGCGCCTGCCACGGAACACCTGCTCCCGCCACCTGCTTATCCGTGGGCATCGCCGTTCACTCGCTACGCAGGTGCTTGATGTTGTGTCCGCTTTGTTTTACGCTCAAATAATACTGGTCGCAGCCGCATGAATACCGTGTCGCGCCCCGAAGCAATGGCCCCACTGACCGTTGACAACCTCGACGCCATTGCCGTTGGCGTCCCATCCGCTGTGAATCGCGGCGTAGCGGTCATGCCTCCCGGGTGGAACCAGGCTAAACTATCCGGAGCACGACCTACCTCGATCGGCACCGTCGGCAGCGCCATTCCGTCGACACAGACCGATCGTGTCTGGCCAGTATCTTGCACATCGTGAAACGGAGACCCCGGTGACCACAGCACGTCCCGTCTTTCCTGCGACTCATTCCATCCTCTCCACCACGGCGCTCATGACCGACCTGCTGCCGGCCTATCCCATCGGCCAGTCCCTCACCTGCCGCTTGCTCCACCGCGGACTCAATGACACCTACCTGGTCACCACTGCTGACACGCGCTATGTGCTGCGCGTCTATCGCCACCAGTGGCGCACGCGGGACGATATTGGCTACGAGCTTGATCTGCTCATGCACCTCCAGCGCACCGGGGCACCCGTCTCCAGCCCTGTCCCGCGCACCGACGGCTCGTTCACCAGCCTGCTCCATGCGCCGGAAGGTGACCGGTACGCCGTGCTCTTCACCTATGCGCCAGGGACGCCGCAGGCCTTTCCGCTGGCGGACTGGTATGTCCGCCTGTACGGGCAGCGCATGGCAGAGATCCATACCGGGCTTGACGATTTTGCGAGCCCCCATCCCCGCTTCGCTCTGGACCTGGACTACCTGGTCGACCGCCCGCTGCGAGCACTGCTGCCGCTCCTGGCGCAGCGCTCGGATGACCAGCACTATCTTGCGCACCTGGCCGACAGCCTCAAAGCGCAGGTCACGCTGCGCAGCAGTGAATTGGAACACGGGGTCTGCCATGGCGACCTCCACGGGCAGAACTGTCACCTCGCCGATGGGCGGCTGACCTTCTTCGACTTCGATTGTTGCGGTCCTGGGTGGCGGGTCTACGACCTGGCGACGTTCCGCTGGAACGCCAAGCTGAGCGGCATGCCTGACACGACCTGGACCGTGTTTCTGGAGGGCTATACCAGCCGTCGACCGATCAACGACAGCGATCTGGAGGCCGTCCCGCTGTTCGTAGCCATGCGGCATATCTGGCTGTTAGGGCTTGACGCAGGGAACGGGGACGATTGGGGCTACGGCGGGCTGGACGCCGCCTATTTTGATTGGGGATTGACGTTTTTGCGAGACTGGGAAGCAGAGCATCTCAGCGGTACGCATCCGCGGCGGAACGGAGCGGATGCGCGGGAGCCAGCGGTGAGTGAAGGTCGTTCATGATCTTACAGGAGCCCAAACGCGGGTGAGGGGCGCCGCAGCGTCGCCGGTGAACCACCTCACGTGAAGACGGCGGTCGGACTCCGCCGGAAAGCGGTGAATGAGGCGCTTCAACAGCGAGCGTATAAGGATTCCTCAACGCCTCGTCCAGGGCGCACCAGCACGCGGTCGTGCCAACCGCGCGCCGTCGCGGCTCGATTAGTTGAGACGCCATCACACGTGATTCGCCCGGGTCGACTAGCGGCGGCAGGCACCTCGACCGGTCCAGCTCGAGCCCGGTGTACGCTAACGCCCGTGCCTCGACGACCACGCGCAGCGCGCCAGCTCCCCCGCGTGCACGGCACGCCTGTCCCTGGTTCCTGCCGCACCACCCGCCCCACGCTGCCCGCGCGTGACACACGCCGCCGTCCCGTCTGTCACGCCAGTGTCACGCACGCTGCGTATGCTTGCTCTCGCAGACGTATCGCTGAGCGGCCGCCCCGCTCCGGACGCCAACCATCCTGCATCCGATGACCGGCGCTGGCAGCGGACGACGCTAGCACCAGCCTACGCACACGAGGAACATGCGATGAACCAACAGCAGCAATCACCGGAGATCACCGACAATGGCGTGCAGCGCCTGGTCCGAGGCACCCCCGTCCGCCGGACCCGTCGTCGCGCCGACGCGGCTGGTTCGCCAGCCGACGACATGACGGCGTATCTCGCGGCCCAGCTCATGTTCGTGCAGGCGCTGTGCGAGGACTGGAACTGCGAGCTCGACTGGTTGTGGCTGGCGACGCACATGCCGCGGACGCACGAACGGCGCTACTGCTACCAACGCGTGCTGCACCTCAACCCGCACAACGTGGTCGCCCGCGTCGAACTGGCACGGCTGGAACCGATACCGGCCCTGCTGCTGCGGATGTCCGGCTCCGTGTAGCCCCCATGCAGCGACCGGTGCATTCCCCAGTTGACGTGGCCGTGCGCCCAGCGGTGCGTCGCCACTGCGCCGACCGTGCGTCCGCTGTGCGGGCGTTCGAGCAAACCAGTGGTGCGCTCCTGCTCGAGCGGATGGTTCCGGCACAGATTTGCCACAAAGCGATTTGGAGGCGGGTACGCGTGGTGCGGTGGAGGTACTCGCAGCACTGCATGGCGCCGCAGTGGATCCGACTGCGCCGGTTTGCGGCGAAGACGGTACACCGGATCGGTGTACGCAGCGCTCGAGCCAATGGGCACATGCTCGCGTTGGCGTTGCCGGGAACTGCCATTCATAGCTGACGCGGCGCACCCGATCGGGGACCTGACCGTTCATGCGAGCCTCCTGGTTGTCGGGGGTACGCGGGCCGGTCCGATCCGCAACGTCAGCGCGCCTGGAGCTGCCACTGGCGTCCGATCGATCGCAGCAGCATCGGGTACACGAGCGCGTACCGGAACGGTTTGATCACGGCCATGTAGGCCGTGCCGAGCCACCCGTTCGGCTTCACCAGCACGGCCATCTGGGCGTGATAGCCGCCACCGGAGTTGTCGGGAACCCAGCCGATGTGCAGCAGCCCATGCACAGTCGTGTTGGCGAGCTCGGCCACCCACTCGTCACGCGTCTGGTAGACCGAGGCGAAGACCGGCGGGCCGTCGACCTCGGTCCGCCCGGGAACCGCGCGCAGATCGGGACCGCGTGGCCCTTCGCGCAGGTCAGCCGGTAACCGCTCACGCAGCGAGCGCACCCGATGACTGACGCCTGAGTCCGCTGTGTCCCAGCCGAACAGCTGCCCCAGCTTCCAGCGAAGCGCGAACAGTGCGCGAAAGACGGCGGGGAACTCGGAGCCGTCGCTTGGGCTGACGAACTGCTGCACCAGTCGCGCGAGGTCGTCGCGACCCCCTGGGGTCGGCAGTTCCCATACATCCTCGAGCTCGAAATCCCAGGTGAACTCGTGAAGGCGCCACGGTCGGGAGGTGTGCGCAGCATTTAGGAGCCTCATTCGTGGACCTCCATCCATACAGCCTCGACGTCCTCGTGCTGCCGCGCCTTCTCAAGCTCGGCTACGCTTTGTTTGATCGACGTCACGTCCTGTTCCTGATCGCTCCGGACGATCGTCGGAGCGCGTTCTGTGTTCTTTATTCCGTCTCCACTCGTACGTGGTGTGTTCATCGATCGGTGGGGACGCCCATCGCCGCTTGCTCGTCACATCTCATCGGCTCGCCGCCCACCGCTCCGTTCGCATCGGTGTCCCGGCTTCCACGGTCGCAGCTCGCCGCGCCACTATGAGCATCATCACGGCCTGCGGCACGACCAACCACAAGCCGGATACAGGAACAAGGATCGCGCCGAAGCGGCCCAGCGCCAGCAGCTCCAACGCCAGTATCCACGGGCCAATGCAGCGCTGGTGCTACAGCGGAGGGGCTGCCAGCTCCGGGCTCCGTTCTCGCGCGCGGCGCACCGCTGCGCCACGGCCGCGCCAGGCGAGCAGCGCCGCCCCGAGCAGCAGCCAGAACCCGGAGCGCGGCATCAAGACGACGCCAACCGACCCGACGCCAAGGAGTTGCCAGGGCAGGGCAGGCGGCACGCTACCCGTTGTGCGCTCCATCCAGCGAATGTTGTCGCCCCACAACATGAGGGTTACGCCGGTCAACGCAAACCAGAAGGCGGTCTGTCGATCGGCGTACGGATCGACAGCGTCGACCACGCCATCGCGGGCGATGGCCGCCAGTTGGGGACGATACCCGACCACGCCGACGACCGTGTGCAGGCCGCCAATGCCGATTAAGGTTGGACCCGTGGAGTGGTGCATGCGCTCCTCCGTTCACGGCAGCTGGGCCACGCCTATCATGCCA
This sequence comes from uncultured bacterium, assembly GCA_963827625.1. Classification (GTDB taxonomy): domain Bacteria; phylum Chloroflexota; class Chloroflexia; order Chloroflexales; family Kallotenuaceae; genus CAWHBS01. Next base: position 76,659 of record CAWHBS010000003.1, read on the forward strand.
TCGCCGGCTGAGCCCGCCTATCGGGAGGATGGCGGAGCACTGCGTGGTGGCAGCCAGCTGTAACGCGGGGTGATAGCCCAACTCTACCCGATCACGGTAGATGATGTCATCAGGCGGACACCTGGATCGCTATCAGGTGCTGACCAGAGCTGTGGATACGGCATCGGCCCGCATCGGAGCCGGGCGTCAGCCTACGCGCGATGCCTGCGGGTAGGTGGACCGGTCCAGGCGTGCTTTCCTCGTCATGCTATTGGCAGACGGCTGGACTGCGCCGGTTTGCGGCGCAAGCGGCGGTATGGTTCGATTCGATGGCCCGTGTGCCGCCCGTACAACCAGCCCCGCTAAAGTGGTTCGCGTCGCAGTGTACAATCAGCTTGACCGGTCTGTGTGGCATTCGGCTCAGTTGGAAGCTCCCGGACGGGCCCAGGTCGTGCCGACAGGCCAGCGACCCAGCTTGATTCGCAACCGCCACCTACGCGGCTCGGTGCCGAGGGGGGAGCATGCCAAAGTCGCAGACAAAGTTGGTTGCCCTTGGCGACAGTCTGACGCAGGGCTTTCACAGCGGCGCGATCTTTCAGACCGATTGGTCCTATCCGGCCATGATCGCCCGCTCGATGAACCTTGCGATCCCAACCCAGTTTCGCATCCCGCGTTTCGCCGGTAGCGGCCTGCCGCTGAATATTTAAGCCCTGCTGCGCTGGATGTCCACCGCGCTCGGCCCCGACATCAGCCTGGCTGAATGGTTCCTCCACTTCCCGCTGTTGCTCAATACCTTTATCGACCAGGTTGAGGACCTGCATGAACGTGGGCTCGGCGCCCAGCCGGCGGCGTTTGGCGGGGTCTACCATAACCTGGCCGTATGGGGCTTTCGGGTCGCCGACTGTTTCACGGTGACCTCCGATTATGCCGTCACGCAGATCAACGACGCCGAAGGCTTTATCGCTGATGACTTCCTCGGGCTGCCGTCAGCGCCGATGTATCGTACCGCCCGACGTCTGCTCAACCCCCGGCATCGCCCGGAACGCAACGACTGGACCATAATCGACAACCTCGCCCAACTTGTCGACGACGAAACGATCGAAAACGTGATCATCTGGCTCGGATCCAACGATTGTCTTGGGACAGTTCTGAATTTTGAGTTTCGGCCCATGGACACCACCACGGTGTCGTCAGATCCCACCGAGCGCCGGCGGTGGAATTTGACCCATCCGACGGTATTTCGCGAGGATTTCGAGCAACTGGTTGAACTGGTCAAGGCACGTCTACCAGCCGAAACGAACGTGTTCGTCGGCACGATCGCCCATGTTACGATTCCACCGGTGACAACGGGAATCGGGCACTCCGATGGAACCTATTTCGATTATTACGGACGCTTCTTTTCCAATCGGAGCAACTTTAATGCTACCTTGCAGAAGCACCTGACCCGCGAACAGGCTCGACTTATCGACAGGGCAATCGATGACTACAACGCGGCGATTGCAGCGAGCGTCGAGTCAGCGGGAGCACACTGGCACCTGGTGGATGTCGGCGCCATTCTGGATGTTCTGGCGGTCAAGCGGAATGAACTGCAAGACGCACCCGACCGGCCGCTGCGCAACTACTACGCCGGGTTAGGGATCACCGATCACCCGCTCCTGCGCCTCAGCCCGGTGCCAAACGTGCTGCGCTTGCGAACCCGCGAACATGGCGAACGGTACGCGGGCGGGCTGTTTAGCCTGGATTGCTTTCACCCGTCGACGATTGGGTATGGAATCGTGGCGGAAGCGTTTCTGCGCGCGATGCACCAGGCAGGGGTAGCCGACGCCGATCCGATGCGCCTGAATTGGGCGGATATCATCGCCCATGACACGATATTGCAAAGTCCGCCAACGCTATGGGATGATATTACCGAGGCGGCGGAACATAACGCCACGTTGTGGGATGCCGTCTTCCGGATTCTCGGGTAGTGCAGCGCGTGGCAATAGCCGCACCAGCGCATGGAGATGACCACACAGCCAACATAGCGCGAATTTAACGGCAGCAGGTCTTCGGCGGCGATCTGCTCGATATTGGCGCCGATGGCGGCCACGATCGCATCGTCCTTCGTGTCGGCGGGCAGGCCAAGCCGCTGCTGCACACGCTGCTTTCCGGCGTCCGTAAGCGCGTTGTACCGCCGATACAGCACGCCGTCCAGGCAGGCAATCAGCTCTGCATAGTCGTACAGACGGTGCGCGTCGTAAAACGCACGCTCCTGCTCGGTCAACTCGAAGTCGGCGTCGAGCACCAAGCCCCAGTCGGTCAGGTACGGACGCCGGCCGTCGGCGACGACAGGGGACGCGCGTGGCCTGGCCGAGGCCCTCCTCGGCGTCATATGGCATGCAATGAACGGCGCTGACTATGAGCGTGTGGAGGTGCTCGGCGCGGAGGCGCTGGACCTGTTCCGTACGCTTGGTGACACGGGCCGCCTGGCCGAGGCGCTGTTTGTGCTGGGTATCGCGGCGCAGCTCCAGGGCCGCTACGAGCGCGCAACGGCACTCCATATGGAAGGCCTGGCGCTGCGGCGCGCGCGTGGGGATGAGCGCGGCGCGGTGGAACAGCGCACTTGATGCGATCGATCTAGCACGCGGCCTGCTGCTGTTTTACCGTACCACCGGCGGGCGCTGCTCGGGCGCGGCGCCTAAACACGACCGTGTCGTACGCACCACCGCCAGCGGTATCCAGCGGCCGCCGCCCGGCCGCAGCTGTACGGCGCGTGTCCGGCGGGAAAGCCTTGCATGCCGATGACCGTTGTTGACGCTTACGGGGGTAATCATGCGCTTCGCCATTCACGTGCCAAACTTCGGCGACTTTCAGGACCTTCGCGCCACGGCCTCGCTCGCGCGCCAAGCCGAAGATGCCGGATGGGATGGGTTCTTCCTGTGGGATCATCTGCAGTATGGCAAACGTACCTATCACCCAACCGTTGATCCCTGGGTCTGTCTGGCGGCCATCGCGATGCAGACGGAGCATATTCGCCTCGGGCCACTGGTCACGCCGATCCCGCGCCGACGCCCCTGGAAGCTCGCGCGCGAGACGGTCTCCATCGATCACCTCTCGGGCGGTCGCCTGATTCTCGGTGTCGGTCTCGGCTTCCCACCCGATGCCGAGTTCGCATCGTTCGGCGAGGATCCTGATGCGCGGATACGCGCGCAAAAACTGGACGAAGGGCTCGACGTGCTCACCGGGCTGTGGAGTGGCAAGCCCTTTGCCTATACGGGGCAGCACTTCACCGTGCAGCAGACACGGTTCCGCCCGCCTGCCCTGCAGCAGCCACGTATCCCGATCTGGGTCGGCGGATCGTGGGGCAAGAGCACGGCCCCGTTCCGTCGTGCAGCGCGCTGGGATGGCGTCTGTCCCGAGGGGATCAAGACACCGGCGGATGTTCGCGCGATGGCGGCGTACATCGCGCAGTTCCGTGCGAGCGACGCCCCGTTCGATATCGTGCGCTCCGCTGCCATACCGTCAGGCACGGGGGCGGAAATACGCGCCAAAGTGGAGCCATGGGCAGAGGCAGGCGTGACCTGGTGGATGGTGGGCACGACCGGGCGGGCCGGTGCCTTCGAGTTTATGCGTCAGGTTATCGTTCATGGTCCTCCGCAGCTGGGTAGTTGAGGAGATCCAAACGATTCTGCTGCAGACTTAATGCGAAATCGACGCTAACTTCGATGGTCGAAAACCGTAGTACGATTGCGACCACCGCACTCTGCAGGACTTCGCGGCGCAGCTACAGTCGGCGGGACGCAGCTTCCTCGGCGTTGCCGTAACCGTAGCCCACGCCGATCGTGCGCAGGCGGTGCTGTTTGGCGGCGACGATACGCGGCTTACCGCGCTTTAGTTGGATTTGGGCCTGGTTCCCATGTGCCTATACCGCCACCGGGATTCAGCGCAGGGTGAGCGGGGTCTCGGATTCGACGTGGGACAGCTTCTCCGGATTGCGGACGTAGTAGAGGCTGGTGATGCGGGCGTCCTCGACACGGATCGCCATGACGCCGTCGAGCTCGCCGTCCAGGCGTAGAACGAGCGCCGGGTTGCCGTTGACCATGGTGGAAGCTGCGGTGAACGTGCCTTCGGTCTTGCCAAGACCACTGACGATCACGCGGACCACCTTCTCAGCGCCGATGATCGGCCGCAACGCAGCCTGCTTGACGCCGCCGCCGTCGGCGACCAGGACGACCCCAGGGGCGAGCACGTCAAGGAGAGCCTGCAGGTCGCCGGTTTCGATCGCACGCTGGAACGACTCCAACGCCGCCCGGGTCTCGCTCTGGGAGACCACCTCGCGCGGGCGGCGGGCATCGACGTGCTGGCGGGCGCGGTGCGCGATCTGGCGGACGGCCGCGGGGCTCTTGTCGACGGCGGCCGCGATCTCGTCGTAGCTCACAGCGAAGGCCTCGCGCAGCACGAAGACGGCGCGCTCGATCGGCGACAGCGTCTCGAGCACGAGCATGAGCGCCAGCGACACACTCTCGGCGACCTCGACGTCCTCGGTCACGTCCGAAGCGGTGCGCAGCGGCTCGGGCAGCCAGGGGCCGACATACTCCTCCTTGCGGCGCTTCAGTAGGCGCAATCGGTTGAGCGACTGCCGGGTCGTGATCCGGACCAGGTAGGCGCGCTGGTCGCGCACCTGCCCCACGTCGACCTTGACCCACCGCAGCCAGGTTTCCTGCAGCACGTCTTCGGCATCGGACGCCGATCCGAGCATCTCGTAGGCGACGGTGAAGAGTAGGTTGCGGTGGGCGACGAAGGTCTCGGTCGCCGCGTTCGTGGCGTGGTCACTCATAGCTCGACCCCTTGCCTTCGCGGCTGGCCCTGGAGGCTGAATGCGTTCGAGCGTGTATCCACTGCGTGCCCAGGCTGCCCGTTCAGCGGACCAGCGCCTCGCCGCGCTTGGCCTGCAGCACCCGGCGGCGCTTGTCATCCCTGGCCCAGGCGGGCACGAAAAACAAACCAGGCTTGCGTGCCTCCAGAGCCAGCTGCTTGACTGTGCCCCAGCACACGAATCCCTTGAGCTTCGCACCAAGGCGACCGCCCAGGTAGAGCCCCATGGCGGTGTCGTTCTTGTGGGCGAACTGGACGATGCCGGCCCGACGACCCAGGCTGATGCACTGGCCGACGAACCCCAGGGCGATCGGCGCAGGTTGCTCACCAGCGATCCGGCTGAGCACCGTGTCGGCGGCGTGCACTCCCAGTGGACCCGCGGCCTGGCAGCTCATCCGGAACGGCAGGTCTGACGGTGCCGCCGAATCCCCGGCCGCGACGACGCGTACGTCGTCCACGCTCGTCAACGTCTCGTCCGTGAGGAGGCGGCCCAGGGCGTCGGTGCTCAGCCCGCTGCGGACTGCCAGGTCCGGAACGCCGAATCCGACGGTCCAGATGGTCACCGTGCTCGGGAGCGCGCGGCCATCGCTGAGCGCCACGGCATCGCGTGTCACCGCCGTCACCGTCGCGTCGGGGCCTTCGAGCACGGTCACACCGAGCTGCGCCAACCGCCTGGCAACCGCGCGCCGACCCCGAGGATGCAAGTACGGACCGAGCACCTCACCGCACACCAGGGTCACGCTGCGGCCCCCTTCCGCCAGCTCGGCGGCGGTCTCGATGCCGGTCGGGCCGGCTCCGACAACCGTCACCGCGGCCGTTACGGGCGCTGCGTCGATGACCGACCGCAGCCGCTCCGCCTCCTCCAGGCTGGCAAGCGGGTAGGCGAACTCGGCCGCTCCGGGCACTCGCGCAGCGGCGCTGCCGCTGCCCACGGCGTACACCAGATAGTCGTAGCCGACCGTGCCGCCGGCCACCAACGTCACGCTGCGCGCGGACGTGTTGATCCGTGTCACGGTGTCGACGACCAGCCGAATGCCGTCGCCCAGGACGTCTCGGTAGTCGACGACCGCGTCGTCGGACCCGCCCACCAGCTGGTGCAGGCGGATCCGCTCGACGAAGGTCGGGCGCGGGTTGATCAGGGTCACGCTCACGTCGTCGCGCCGCGTCAGGCGGTTGGCCGCCATGACGCCGGCGTAGCCGCCGCCGATCACGACGACATCGGTCTTCTCAGTCATGGTGTCTCCTTCATTGCTCGAGGTTCGGCCATACGACACCGCCTGATCGATCGTTGTGACAGCGCGCGCCGAACCTGCCGGTCCAGTTAAGGACGGAGCGCTGCGTGCCGGCAGCCAGTTGTTGCGTGCATTCATCGTCATGCCATCGGCACCCTGCTGGATTGCGCCGGTTTGCGGTGCACGTGGATTAGTTGTCGTACGGTTTGGAGTAGAGGAACAGCTGCCACTGGCGTGCGAGCCCGACCGATGAATAGAGACGTACCGCCAAATCCTCAGCGGCCTCGACAATGACCACTACCCGCTCGGCACCCTGCCGTTTGAGCGCCTCCATGCCCGCTACCAGTACCGCCTGTCCCAACCCCAGGCGGCGGAACTCCGGTGCCGTCCCAACCGGCTCAAACTGCGCAACGTTGCTGACCGGATCAAACCAGCCCAAGGCAAAGGCGCCGAGCCGGCCGTCTGGTGCGGCCGCCACGATATCCAGAGTCCGGTCATAGCCTGGTGTCGCCATCAACTGCACGTACCGCTCGGTGTCGACTGATGCCCCAAACGCCGCGGCGAGCACCACTGCCCGTGCGTCCGCTTCCGTCGGGCGGAGCGCGCGCACCTGAAAGCCAGGCGGCGACGTCACCGGCGGGAGCGGTTTGGTGAGCGAGCGCTCGAGGTACAGCCACGGCGCACCGCAGGTATAGCCGTGGTGCTCCAGCAGCTTCCGGCGTGCGACATCATGCTCATTAACCAGCGTGGACAACGTGCCAGGTGCGCCTGACGTCGCCGGCAGCCGCTGTTCGGCCCAGCGCAGCATGTCAGCTTCCAGGACACTGTCGCGAGCGTCGGAACGAACGTCGAGATCGAAGTAGCCGGCGTTCGGATATACCAGCACAAAGCCGCGAAATCCCGCCGTCGGCGTCATACCAAAGGTGGACGATCGTGGCCGGATCAACGCCGGCGTGCATATGGCCAAGTTGCCACACCAGATCACCGCTATGCAGGTGATGGACATGGCGGATCTCGTGGCGCGCGTGGCCGACAAACAAGGACAGTGACCGCAGGTCGTCTTGGCCCGCATAGGGACGCGACATGATCATGAAGAGTGCCTCCGCCGGCCATCATACCAGGACCGATCTCGACCGGAACGCGGCGGATAGCACACCCGTGATACGCGTGACGGTCCGTAGCACTGCCGTGCTTCGACCAGGTCGCCCAGACGCGTACCGCCCAGGTTGACGTACCCCGAACATTGTAACCCAGGTCGCCCGCTGGGAAGGCCGTGCCGTGTACGCGTTCACGCGCGCGGGAGACAGCACAGCAGTTTGCGCGCGACGTCGGCGCGACCTGGGCGGGAGGCGCGGACGACCTACCGCCGGAACCGCTCGACTACCGCCGGAACCGCTCGACGCGGCGATCATTTTCGCCCCGGTTGGTGCCCTTGTTCACGCCGCGCTACGAGCGGTGGCCAAGGGCGGCAGCGTAGTCTGCGGCGGTATCCATATGACCGATATTCTGGCCTTTGCGTATCGGCTGCTGTGGGGCGAGCGCGTGCTGCGCTCGGTAGCCAATCTGACGCGGCGTGACGGCGAGGAATTTCTGGCGCTGTCGCCACGCGTCCCGGTGCAGACCGAAGTCAAGGTATTCGCGCTGGAAGGAGCCAACGACGCACTGGTCGCGCTGCGCTCCGGCACCGTGCGTGGCGCGGCCGTGTTGGCGGCCGATCCTCTCGACAGGGTTGGACCCGGGTCGGACAGCAGGCGTTCCACGACGGCGACTGCTCGGAGCTGTGCCTCCGCGCCTACGTCGAGCTCAGGTGGCGCCGCCCATGCACCCGACGTCTGTCCAGGCATCGTCGATTTTCTACCGGGGCGCGTGATCTGGTTGACGGCCGAAACCTTTGGCGCACGCAATGGGACTTATATTAGGCCGAACGAGTACGGTGCGCATACCGATGGATGCAGACCTCGCAACGCTGATTCTCCAGGTTCGGCACGGGAGCGCCGAAGCCTACGAGCCGATTGTCCAGCGCTTCCAGGATATGGCCGTCGGCTATGGTCTGGCGCGCCTGGGCGATCTGCACCTGGCCGAGGATGCGGCCCAGGAGGCCTTCCTGACCGCCTATATCGCCTTGCCGAACCTCCACGAGCCCGCCGCCTTTCCCGGCTGGTTTCGCCGCATCCTGATCAAGCACATTGATCGCATCCACCGCACCCGCCGCGCGAGCCTCCCGCTGGACCGGCTCGCGGGTGTCGCCGGCGCCGGGCCGGACCCGGCCGACCTGCTGGAGCATCAGGAGCTCCAGGCGGCGCTGTACGGCGCGCTGCAGCGCTTACCCGCCGGCCAGCGCGAGGCCGTGATCCTGTTCTACATCGGAGCCTATTCGCACGCCGACATCAGTGCGTTTCTGGCCATCCCGGTGTCCACCGTCAAGATGCGCCTGTATCACGCCCGTCAACGGCTGGCCCAGCACCTCCTCGCCCAGATCGAGGAGTACCTCCCGAGCCAGCGCCCGTCCCGCACGAGTACGTTTAAGGAGCACGTCATGAGCTACCCCGTCCAGACCAAAACCGTCCCGGCCCAAGCCATCCTGAGTGTGACGCGCGATGCGTTCATCAGCGACCTGCAAGCGCACCTCGATGGCAGCATCGCGACGCTCACGGTGTATGCCCGCGCTCAGGGCGTGCAGATCACCGGCGTACCGATGGCGATCTATCATGGCGCGGTTCGGGAAGATCAGCACGCACCCGTGGAAATCTGCTTACCCGTCGGCGATCTGCCGCCAGCGACGATCGAAATCGCAGTGAAAGAGCTGCCGCCGGCGCAGGTGGCCTACACGGTCACGACACTACGGCAGTCGATCTTTCCCGGGGTGCTGCAAGCGTATGCGGCGATTGAGGACTGGATGGCCGCCCACGGGCATACGGCCGCAGATCACCCGCGTGAGATCTATCTCAATGTGACCAGCTCGATCTTTAGCCCGACGGCGAGCCTGGATGATCCGTGTATCGAGATTGCCTGGCCGTATCACTAGCCGACGCGGCTGCGAGCCTGGGGCCACGTTCGTGACGCCGGCTCCACCGGGCTCGTGATCGGCACCGCCACTGGCGTATGGTGCGAGCCGACCGTCGATATCGAGTATGAGCATCGCGAAACCTCCGGGCGGGTGGTGGCCGTCCGCGTTGCGGTGGGATGCGTTTCCCACAGTAGGCAGCGTAGCGCTAAACCCCGGCGCTGGTCGCCTATCGAAGGATAGAGCAGGGGGTTTATTTTGCACCGACTGAGCATGGGACACAGCTGGATGTCGACCTACCTGCTGGCGCGAAGGCCCGGATGAAGGCCCGGACCATGCTGCCGCGCGGTACTGGGCAGCACATCTCGCTGGATGGGCGCGTCACTGCCCACCAGGGCCTGGTCTGGCGCGTGCCTGCCCTAATCCTGCTACTGTTCCTGTGATCGTTTCTGGCACTTGCACTGAGGCGCCCGCATCTGATACAACTAGCAGTGGCGCCCTCGGCCGGCGCTCGTCCACCAAGGAGGCCTGCTATGCCAAGCGACTCGCTGACGGTCACCGACAACCGGACCGGCACGACCTACGAGCTGCCCATCACCGACGGTACCATCAAGGCGCTCGACCTCCGACAGATCAAGACCGGCCCCGACGACTTCGGCTTGCTCAGCTATGACCCGGCCTTCACCAACACCGCCGCCACCCGCAGCGCGATTACCTATATCGACGGCGACACAGGCATTCTGCTCCACCGCGGCTATCCCATCGAGCAGCTCGCCGAACACAGTACGTATCTGGAGACCGCCTATCTGCTGATCTTTGGAGAACTGCCCACGGCCGACCAGCTCGCCACCTGGAGCTACGACATCACCCACCACACCATCCTGCATGAGGGCACCAAGCATCTGATGGAGGCGTTCCGCTACAGCGCCCATCCCATGGGCATGTTCATCAGCACCGTCGCCGCGCTTTCGACGTACTATCCCGACGCGAACCGCATCGATGATGCGGAGATCCGGATGCTGCAGGTCAAGCGGTTGATCGCGAAAGCTCCAACCATTGCAGCCTTCTCCTACCGGCACACCGCGGGCCTACCCTACAACTATCCTGACAACGAGTTGAGTTACTCGGGTAACTTTCTGAACATGATGTTCCGCATGGCCGAGCCACGCTATCAACCCAACCCGGTCCTGGAGCGCGCGCTCGACGTGCTCTTTGTCTTGCATGCCGATCACGAGCAGAATTGCAGTACGCATGCGATCCGCTCGATCGGCTCGTCGCGCGTCGACCCGTACTCCGCCCTGGCCGGCGCGGCGGCAGCCCTCTATGGACCACTCCATGGTGGCGCCAACGAAGCGGTGTTGCGCATGCTGACGGCAATTGGCACGACCAAGAACATTCCCGCCTTCATCGAGCGGGTCAAGGGAGGCGAGGGCCGGCTGATGGGCTTCGGCCATCGGGTGTACAAGAACTACGACCCGCGCGCCAAGATCATCAAGCAGGTCGCGGACGAGGTGTTCGAGGTGACCGGCCGCAACCCATTGCTCGACATTGCGCTCGAGCTGGAGCACATCGCCCTGGAAGATGACTATTTCGTCACACGGAAGCTGTATCCGAACGTGGATTTCTACTCCGGGATCATTTACCAGGCAATGGGCCTGCCCGTCGACCTGTTCCCGGTGCTCTTCGCTATCCCACGCACGGCCGGCTGGCTGGCACAGTGGTTGGAGCTGCTCGATGATCCGGAGCAAAAGATCGCGCGACCACGGCAGGTGTACACCGGCTCAACTCCGCGGCCGTACGTGCCGCTGAACGAGCGGAACGGGCTGAGCCACGAGCGCGGTGCTATGGAGTGAACAGCAGGCTATCGGCAAGAAACCAGGGCCAATTTCGGAGGTAGACGCGTTCGCAATTCGCGATCTACCTGGCGCTCGTGCCGCTCGTTTCAAACACGCCGGCCGGTGCGGTGCGCCGCGAGACCAGGCGCCGCAGCACCGCCCGCGCGATCCGCGGCCGGAATAGCGTTGCAGGTGGCTGCAGCAGATGCATCACCTCCAGGAACGCGCGGTTGACGGCGGCGTCCTCGATGGCAAGCTGCCGCACGTGGTCGAGGTAGCGCTGCAGCGGCCGCGTCGCCTGGCGCGCGCCGGCCGCTGCCTCACCCAGCGTGCGGCGATCCTCGCCCGTCGCCATCATCCACGGCGTCGCCGTGAGTTTCGCCAGGCGGCGATGGAACCGCGCGGCGACGTCCGTGCGTGAACGACCCGCGTCCAGACCGGCTTCCTCGAGCACCTCGCCCAGCAGTAGCGCCGACTGCGCCGCGACGGTCATTCCCTGGCCGTAGATCGGATTGAAGCAACAGGCCGCGTCGCCGAGCACGAGCAGCCCCTCCGGCCAGGCGGCGAGGCGCTCGATATGGCGGCGGCGGTTCTCCGTGCGCCGGTAGCCTGAGATCTTCGATAACGGCTCAGACATGCGCAGCGCCTCGTAGACCAGCGGGTGCGGGAGGCCGCGGGCGAAGTCGAGGAACGCTGCCTCGTCCGTCGATGGGTAGCTCGGCGCGGTGCCCGAGAGCGTGACCAACCAACGGTCGCCTTCCAGCGGCAGGATCACCGCCCCACGTGGCCGGTCGGGCAAGCGGCGCTGGAAGACCAGCATCTTCCAATCGTCGCTGCCGGCCGGCCGGCGATAAACCCGGCTGGCGTAGCCGATGGCGGCGTCGATAGTCGTTTCGGGCGGCAGGGCGTAACCGAGCCTGGTCAGCCAGTGCGCAAGGCGTGAATCACGGCCGCTGGCGTAGACCACCAGCGACGCTGCCAGCTCCATGTGCTGCGCTGCGAGCGCGTCGTCGGCGCGCCGCCGCAGCCGCACGCCGGTCACCGCGGTCGCCCGCTCGTTGGCCAGCAGCTCGGCGACCTCCCAGCCCTCGGACCACGCGATGTTCGGCGCTGCCAGCAGCCGCCGCCGGATCGTCAGCTCCAGCAGTTCCCGGCTGCAGCTGATCGTCTCGATGCCCGCGTGGTAGCGCAAGCCCCAGCCGTCTGGTGTCAGCCACAGCAGGTCGGCGAGCCAGTCGATCGCCGGCGCGCCGGCGGCGAGCAGGTCGCCCCCGATGCCAGGAAACAGCTGCTCGAGGATCACCCGCCCGCGCGCCAGAAGTTGGTGCACGTGGCGCGACTGGGGCACGCCGGAGCGGAAGTGCGCCGCGTCGGGCAGACGGTCGCGCTCGACGATCGTAACGCGGCTAACGTGGTCGGCCAGGACGCGCGCGGCCAGTAAGCCTGCGATCCCGCCGCCGATGACGACGGCATGACTGTGGTCGGACGTGTGAGCGGCACGCTGCATTGCATCCTCCAGCGAAACGACCCTCTGCGCGGTCGTGCCGGCACAGTATGCTCGGCGGGGCTGATCGCATGCCAGGTCAAAAGGTGGTCAGTTGGTGTCTAGATCCAGCGGCGTGGGCGAGGTGCAGCGGAGCCGTGTGCGCGCAAACTCCTTCGTTGCGGAGCATGCCCAACGCTGTGCGTCCAGGCAGCGCCTCAGACGGCTTCGCCCGCGCGCATCCCAGCCGCCAGCCGCCCGCGGACGCCTACCAGGTCGGGCAGGCGGTAGCGGCCTTCACGTATAATGCAGCAGCGACCGCGCACACCACCTCCCTGATTGAGACGTGTGCGCATCGCTTCCTGCGGCAACCGTACCCGCCGGTGCGGTGTGGAGCGACGGATGGGCGATGTGACCGCGATCATCCCGCAGCGCTTGACTACCACCTGCGGCAGCACGACTGCGGGCCGCGCGTGGCTCCACGCGCTGCCGGCCGCTATCCGCGCGGCACAAGACCGTTGGTCGCTGTCGCTCGGCGCCCCCTTCGACGGCGCCGAGGTCAGCTGTGCCTGGGTCGCGCCCGCCGTTCGCCGCGACGGAACTCGCGCCATCCTCAAGCTCGGCCTGCCCCACCTGGAAGCGGAGCACGAGATTGCCGGCTTGCGGTTCTGGGATGGTGACCCAACGGTGCACCTGCTCGACGCGGATGTTGATCACAACGCGATGCTGCTCGAGCAGTGCGAACCTGGCACGGTGCTGCGGCAACTCCCGGAACCCGATCAGGATCGGATTGTCGCCGGGCTGCTGCGTCGGCTCTGGCGCCGGCCGGCCGCGCCGCATCCGTTCCGTCCACTCGCGACGATGACGGCGTGGTGGGCACACGAGACCATCGCGGACGCGCCACGATGGCCAGATGCTGCGTTGGTCCACGCGGGCCTCCACCTGTTGGAGGACCTGCCACGCAGCGCCGCCACCACCGTGGTGCTTGCCACGGATCTGCACGCGGGCAATATCCTGCGCGCGCAGCGCGAGCCCTGGCTCGTGATTGACCCCAAGCCCTTCGTCGGCGACCCGGCCTACGACGCGACTCAGCATCTCTTCAACTGCGAGAAGCGGCTGCGCACCGATCCGCGCGGAACGATCGATCGCTTTGCCGACCTGCTCGCCGTCGACGCCGAACGCGTCCGCTGGTGGATGTTCGCCCGCGCAGCCGCAGAACCCCGCGACAGATGGGACGACAACTCACTCGCGCTGGCGCGAGCGCTCGCATGAGATCGCCGCCGCGGACAGCCCGATCTACACCCAACGCGACAACCTGTGCCGGCTCCCGCAGTGATCGCAGGAACGCCGGCCGGGCTGAAACGCCGCCGTGGCATGGCCACCTGCGGAAGCCCATTGCTACGGCTCGGGTCAACTCTGCCCATTCGCATCCGGCAGAAACTCGTTACGCTGCTTGCCCCACCGCCAGAACCTTAACCAACGTCGACTCCATTAGGTCAGTCGGGGCGAGGGCGGCAGCGGGCTCCACAGTTCGCTGAGCGAGCGTTGCTCGGCATCGCGAACTCGGACATCAAGCCCTGCTCACACCAGCATAGGGATATCCTACGCCAAGATAGGGTGCGTCTCCCGATGCCGCGGCGCCTCCGAGCGGCTACGGTGATGGCAGCGACATGCGTGGAAGAGCAACTCAAGGTACTGCGAGCCGAGCATCATGTGTCGTCGCAGTTCCACGACCGGACCGTCGCCTTCTTCGACGCCCATCTCTAGCACCGAGGCAGCATGCAAATCCTGTTTCTCACCAGTGCCCACAACAGCTTGAGCCAGCGCGCCTGGATCGAGCTGACCGAGCGCGGCCATCACGTGCAAGTCGCCCTCGCCCTCAGCGACGACGCGATGCTCCACGCCGTCGACGAGGCGCAGCCGGAGCTGATCATTGCGCCCATGCTCACGCGCGCCATTCCCGAAGCGATCTGGCGTCGCGTCCTGTGCATCATTGTCCATCCCGGTCCGCCCGGTGACCGCGGTCCCTCCTCGCTCGACTGGGCGATCCTGGACAACGCGCCACGCTGGGGCGTGACGCTGCTGCAGGCCGACGCCGAGCTCGACGGTGGCCCGATCTGGGCATCGCGAGAGTTTGCCACCCGCCCCGTCAGCAAGAGTAGTCTCTATCGCAACGACGTTATCCCGGCCGCCGTCTCCGGCCTGCTCGAGATCGTCGCCAATCTCGAGCGCGGTTTCTACCGCCGCGAGCGGCTCGACTATGCCCGCCCGGAGGTGTGGGGCCGCCCGCGCCCGCGCATCAAACAATCCGACCGTCGCCTCGACTGGTCCGCCTCGACCGACACCGTGCTGCGCGTGCTGCGCAGTGCCGACGGCACGCCGGGCGTGCTCGACCGCATCGGCGACCTCGACCTGGTCGTGTTCGGCGGCGTGGCCGACGACCGGCTGCGCGGCGAGCCCGGCGCGCTGCTGGCCACGCGCGACGGCGCGATCTGTCGCGCCACCGGCGACGGCGCGGTGTGGCTGCCCGCGCTCAGACGCCGCCATACGGCGGAGCGCCGCTATCCCAAGCTGCCCGCCACGGCGGTGCTGGGCGCGGCGCGGCTGGCCGGCGTGCCGCGGCTGCCACTTGTGCTCACCGCGCGCGCTGACGGCGCGACCTACCGGCAGATCTGGTATGCGGAGCACGGAGCGGTCGGGCTTTTACACTGGGACCTGCCGCAGGGCGCGATGAGCACCGCGCAGTGCCGCCGGCTGCGCCAGGCGGTGGCGTATGCGGCCACGCGGCCGACGCGCGTGCTGGTGTTGCTCGGCGGCGCGGAGTACTTCTCCAACGGCATTCACCTTGGCACGATCGAGGCGGCGGACGACCCGGCGATCGAGTCGTGGCACAACATCAACGCGATCGACGACCTGGTCGGCGCGCTGCTGCGCATGGACCACAAGCTGGTGGTGGCGGCGCTGGAAGGCAACGCGGGCGCGGGCGGCGCGATCCTGGCGGCCGCCGCCGACCAGGTGTGGGTGACACCGGAGGTGGTGCTCAATCCGCACTACGCGGGGATGGGCGGGCTGTACGGGTCGGAGTACTGGACCTATGTGCTGCCGCGGCGGGTGGGAGCGGCGTGCGCCGCGGCGCTGACGGAGCGCTGCGAACCGGTCGGCGCGGCGCGGGCACAACGGATCGGCCTGGTGGACGAGGTGCTGGCGGAGCCGGCGGCGGCGTTTGAGGACGTTGTAGTGGAGCGGGCGGCTGAGCTTGCAACCTGGGATTCGTATGCGTCGCTGGTGGAGGGCAAGCGCGCCCGGCTGGCGGCGGACGAGCGCCGCAAGCCGCTGGAGGCGTATCGCGCCGAGGAGCTGGCCCAGATGGAGCGCTGCTTCTTCGGACCCGACCCGGCCTACCACGAGGCGCGGCGGCGGTTTGTGCTCAAAGCCGCCGCCTAGCGGCTGCTGGCCGCGCCGGGCCATCGCGCGCCGCCCTGGTTGTTATCGTCCACGGCGGTAGCCGATCCTGTCGCTTCAATTTGGCAGGTGCTGGGTTTCGGTGTCGCCGCGGACCCGTCGACCCGCAGGTCTGCTCGTCACACGTCGCGGCACCGACAACCCGATGCTCACGCCCACTGCTGCTGTGAACACGCCGACCACGCGGAGCGGCGACAGCACCGCCTGCCCCAGCAGCGCGCCGCTGACCAGCGCGGCGATCGGCACCAGGCCAACGACCAGGCCGGCACGCTCAACGCCCAGGCGCACGATCGCCGCGTACCACGCGATAAAGGCACCTGCGGTTACCACTACGCCGAGATACCCGATCGCCCATGCCTCCGCCGCCTGCGGCATGCGAAACGCTGCTGCGCCGTTGAGCAGCACTGCGGTTACCAGGAGCGCGATGCCGGCCAGCAATGAACTATACAAGGACACGGCCAGTGGTCCCAGGCGAGGCAGCAGCGGTACCGCCAGCAGCGAGAACGCCGCCTCGCAGGCCAGGGTTCCCAGCGCCCACCCAAAGCCTGCCAGCGTGCTCGAGCCGCCGCCTTGCACGGCTGCAGCCCCACCGCTGACCAGCCCTGCGGCCAGCAGCAGCCGCGTGCTCGGCAAGCGCCATTGCATGAGCGGCCCCGCAAAGCTCAATATCAGCGGCACGCAGCCGACCACGACACCGACCGCCGCTGGATCCGATTCGCGCAGCGCGGCGAGCAAACACAGGTTGAATCCGACCAGTCCCGTCGCGGCCAGCACCGCCAGACGAGCAGCGTCCGGCACGCTGAGTCGCGGCCATCGCTCACGCCGCAGCAGCATGACCAGAACTAACACCAGGGCTCCCGTGGCGTAGCGTACGCCCTGGCTGAGCACAAACGGGTAATCGGTCAGCAAGCGCGACGCGGCGAAGGAGGTGCCGAGGACGATGGTTGCGGTCGCGGCGCACAACGCGCCGCTCATCGAATGCTGGTGCATAATGCGAGAATACTGGTCAACCGGTACAAGCGATAGGGCCACTCGCATGGTGAAATATAGGACCGCTTGGGCGGCCGAGCTGTTGGTGCCCCTGGCGCGGCGCTCCGGCGTACCGCTGCGTGCCCAGCTCGAGGATCGGCTGCGCACCGCCATCCGCAACCACACGCTGCGTGCCGGTGTCAAGCTGCCGGCCTCGCGGATGCTGGCCCGTGACCTTGGCGTGTCGCGTGGGGTAGTCGTCGAAGCCTATGCGCAGCTGACCGCCGAAGGGTATCTGCTGGCGCGGCCGGGTTCGGCGACTCTGGTCGCGCCGGTTGCCGGCGTGCCGCAACGCGCTGACCGCGCAGCGGACCGCGCCAGCCCCGTACGCTACGATTTTCGTCCCGGTGCGCCCGACGTGCGGCTGTTCCCGCGCAGCGCCTGGGCTACTGCGCTGCGCTGGGCGGTGCGTACAGCCCACGATAGCGATTTCGGCTACGGCGATCCCGCTGGAGTACCCGCGCTGCGCCACGAGCTGGCAGCGTATTTGCGGCGTGTTCGGGGCGTGGTCGCCGAACGCGACGAGCTGCTGATCTGCAATGGCTTTGCCCAAGGGCTGGGCTTACTGTGCCGGGCGTTAGGCAGTCGCGGCGTCCACGAATTGGCGATGGAAGATCCGACGCATCCCGGCCAGCGGGCCTTAGTCGTCGCAGCTGGGCTCACGCCGCTTGCCGTGCCGGTGGACGAGGAAGGGCTGCGCGTGGACGTGTTGGCGGGCAGCCAGGCACGCGCCGTGTTGGTGACGCCGGCACACCAGTTTCCGACGGGCATCGTGTACTCTGCCGCGCGACGGTCGCAGCTGCTCGCCTGGGCGCGCGAGCACGACGCCCTGGTGATCGAAGACGACTACGACGCCGAATATCGCTATGACCGCGCGGCGGTCGGAGCGCTGCAGGGACTCGACCCGGCGCACGTTGCGTATGCCGGCTCGGTGAGCAAAATGCTTGCGCCGGCGCTGCGCATCGGCTGGCTGGTGCTGCCGCCGCGCCTGGCGGCTGCGGTGGTCGCAGCCAAACAACTGGCCGACCTCGGCTCACCGGCGCTTGACCAACTCGCCTTTGCGCGCTTTGTAGAGAGCGGCATGCTGGATCGCCATCTGCGACGGGCGCGCTCGACCTACCGCGATCGGCGCGACGCACTTGCCGCGGCGTTTGCGCACCATGCACCGGTGGTGCGAG
The DNA here is from genome assembly GCA_963827625.1 of uncultured bacterium. Classification (GTDB taxonomy): domain Bacteria; phylum Chloroflexota; class Chloroflexia; order Chloroflexales; family Kallotenuaceae; genus CAWHBS01. The sequence continues at coordinate 94,715 of CAWHBS010000003.1, forward strand.
TACACGGGATTGCGGCCGGCCTGCATGCCGTGGTGGAGTTGCCGGCCGATGCAGACGAGGCAGCGGTGGTAGCCGCCGCCCGCGCACGCCAGGTAGCCGTGTACGGCCTAAGCGACTATTTCGCCGACCGAAATTCCGCGGCGTTTCCGGGGCTGGTCCTCGGCTATGGGGGGCTGTCCAGCAGCGCGATCGCAGCGGGTATCGCCACCATAGCGCCGGTGTTAGGAAGAGGGCGACGTGGTGAATAAGGAGCGGGGACCACCCGGACAGTGGCGGCACACCACCTCAGGCTGTATCAACCCTGCTGCGCGCCGGCTACCGTCGCTCACACGCTTCGTGGCGCCGGCTCCTGGCGCCCCTGCGCAGCGGCTATAGCTTGCCGGGTCGCGGGCGGCAGCGTATACTCCGTCCACGCGGGGAGACACCCGATGAGCCAGGCCAAGGCACGCACGTGGCGGCACAGCGTCGTGGTGGTTGCATTGCTGCTCAGCGCCTGTCGGTTGCCGGGCGTGGCGGTGGAGGATGCCGCGCCGCCGGCGTCGGCCGCCGCGCCCGAGTTGGGACTTACCTCGCCCCAGCAGCGTGGGGCAGCGGTCGTGGAGCTCCAAGAACGGCTCACGGCGCTGGGCTATGACCTGGGCGCGGTGGACGGCATCTACGGTCCGCGCACAGAGGAGGCCGTGCGGCGTTTCCAAGCGGCCGCGGGACTGCGGGTGGATGGAATCGTCGGGTCGGACACCTGGACGGTGCTGCGCGACCCTGGCGCCCCGCGCGCGTCACCCGCCCCGTCCGCCTCCGATCGACAATTACAGCAGGAGAGTCTGGTGTGATCGATGCTGAACCGAAAACTTGCGGAAGCAGCTTGCGCACTGATTGACGGTGCGCGCAAGCTGCTTCCGCAGGTTTTATCGTTTCGGCCGTAAAATTCGCGGTGAGCGATGCGTGACGGCGCTAGAACTCGCCGATGACGACGTCGTCGAAGAACGCGGTGAACGGTGAGTTGCTGGGCTCGGTGTACAGTCCGAACTCGCCTTGCGTCAGCTCGTCGTTGCGGAACGTCGCCGCTTCTTCGCCATTGACGTAGAAGGTAAACGTCAGGTCCTCGGCGACCAGTACGAGGTCGTTATACTCGTTCGGCCGGACCAGGTCGCTCTGCTTCGGCGCGACCAGCGCCGTCCACTGGTTGTTGATCTGCTTGTAGCAGTCGACCATCGACTCGTTGGAGATCGTGCAGGCGTATTTGCTGCGGCTCTCGCCGACGACATTGCTGCGGACGATGAGACCGGCATAGCCGTTGCCGTCGACGCGCACGCGGGCGCTGACAAAGCCGTTGGAAACCGCGGCAGCCGCGGGCGGCGTCATCGACATGGTCACTTCAGGATTGAGCGTCTGGACCACCATTTCGCCGTTCTGGACCGTCTGATTGATATCGGCGTCCTGCAGCAAGCTCCAGCCGGCGGGGTCGTCGTTATCAAAATTGGTGCTGACCAGCGTTGTGTAGTCGGCTGCGGCAGACGGCGCCGGATCCACCACCGGCTCCGGAGTGGCTGCGGGCTGGCTGATCTGGACGAGGTCGGACGCCGCGCCTTTGCCGATCGTGATGTTGCTGCTGTACGTCACGCCGCTATCGGCGCGCAGGAACTCGACCGCCAACACGTCGCCGTCGGTATGCGAGCGCAACACGTTGCAGACGTCCGCTGCGCTCGCGATCGATTTGCCCTCCATCTTGAGCAGCAGATCGACCGGCGCCACCTTCGCCTGAGCCGCCGGGCTGCCGCTGGCCACGCCGATCACCGCCATGCCGCCCTCGACGCCGAAGAAATCCGAGAACTCGTTGGCGACCAGGTTGAGGCCGATATAGTTGCGGTTCTGGCTCGCTTCGAGCTGCTTGATGATCGGTTGCGCGTGCGACATCTCGATCGCGTAGTTGGTGTTTTGTGCCGCGCTGCGGCCGAGCGTATTGATGCCGATGACGTCGCCGCGCACATTGACCAGCGGCCCACCCGAGTTGCCCGGATTGATCGCCGCGTCCATCTTAATCAGCTCCTCGTACGGTTCGAGCTGCACGTTGAGCTGCGAAATGCTGCCGGGGTTGACCGACAGATCGTTGCCCAGGTCGAAAGAGAAGGGATAGCCGAGTGCGACGACGTCCGCGCCGGGCTTCATTGCGTTGCTGTCGCCCAGCGTCGCGGCCTTCAGTCCGTCGGTGTTGTCGACCTTGAGCACGGCGAGGTCGTCGCACTGTGAGCGGCCGACGACGCGCGCCGGTCGCGTACGGGTGCTGTCGGCGAGCGCAATTTTGATTACCGCCGCGCCTTCGACGACGTGCGCAACTGTGAACCACACCCCTCGACGGGCGCACGGTTGACAGCACTCCTACACTAGAGCCTCGCTCTTCATCGCAGGAACACGATGGAGCAACCGCGCGAGGCATTGTTCAGCCGGTTTGGCATTGGCCCGGCAGCGTTACTCGGCTCAGGGGGCGAATCCGAGGTGTATGGTCTCGACCAGGCCCGGGTGCTGCGCCTCTACAAGCCCGGTGTGGCGCTCGCGTACATCGCGCGGCGCCACGGCTTCTACGCCTGGTTGCACCAGCAGCGGCCGCCCTTCGAGGTGCCGCGCGTGCTGGAGCAGGGCACGCTCGATGGCTGCATTTACACCGTCGAGCGACGCATGGGCGGTCGCGCGTTTGCCGCCGTGCTGCCCGGCCTGCGGGGCGCCGATCGGCAGTGCGCGCTCACCAGTTACCTCGACGTCGCGGCACAGATCGGCACGCTGTCCTTCCCCGATCGGCGCTTCGGCGAACTGCTTGCGGGCGCTGAGCAGTTGCAGCGCGATTTATGGCCGCAGTTCGTGTGGGACCGCCTGCAGCAGACGTACCGCGCCAGCCGACGGGACGTCGAGGCCGACGTGCCCGGCGTCGACGCGGTGCTGGCGCACGTGGCGGCGGAGTTGCAGTCGCTGGAGGGGTTCCGGCAGAAAAGCCTGGTCCACGGCGACTACTTCCCCGGCAATGTGTATATTGACGACCAGCTCAGCATCTGCGGCGTCGGCGACTTCGGGTACACCACGGTAGTTGGCGATCCTCGGTTGGACCTTGCCGGCGCCGTTGCGTACCTGGAGGTCGCGGACGGCTACCTGCCTGAGGATACCGCCTTCCTGATGAAGCGTGTCGAGCAGCGCTACGGGCGGGCTATGCGACGCTGGCTCGCGCTCTACCGGCTGTATGGCTCGTTCTACTTCTCCACCTGCAAAACGGATGATCCGCCCACCTATGCCTGGTGCATCGGCAACCTGCGGTCGTGGCTGCAGGCGACCGAACGCCGGCAGCCCTCACGCCGTCCTGCGCCGCCGGATTGATGCACTTACCACTGGAGCGCGACGGCGCCGCTGTAGTGCCTCGTCCTGGCCAAACGTTGCTTGATGGGTGGCAGCGCGTTGCGTACAATGCCGGTACGCCGTTTACCTCGATGCTGGCGTGCTTCCACGCTGTGGCACATGCCGTTCGCCACGCCGGAGTACCGCATGCCGTCGCTACAACTATTTCTGTTCGGCGCGCCACGTCTTGAGCTCAACACTGTGGTGGCGCTGCGCCGCAGCAAAGCGCTCGCGTTGCTGGCGTATCTGGCGGTGCGGGGGCAGCCCCAGCAGCGCGACGCGCTGCTTGCACTGCTGTGGCCGGAGTTTGATGAGTCCAGCGCGCGCAATAACCTGCGTCGCGAGCTGTCGCTGCTCAAAACCACACTGGGCCGGGAGGTGCTGGTCGCGGATCGGATGCAGGTGGCGTGGAGCCCCGCGGCGGACATCTGGCTTGATCTTGCCGAATGGCAGGCGCTGCTTGACGCTGTCAGACAACACGCGCACCCGCCGGGCGAGCTGTGTGCCGCGTGTGCTCACGCCCTCGCGGCGGCGGTGCGGCTGCAGGCCGATGATTTCATGGCCGGCTTCAGCCTGGCGGAAAGTCCGGCCTTTGACGAGTGGCAGTTCTTTCAGCGCGAAGAGCTGCGTCGCCGCCTGGGCACTTCGCTCCAGTCGCTCATCGCCTGGCACGCCGGCGCCCAAAACTACGACGCGGCGCTGGGCTACGCGCGGCGCTGGCTGCAGCTTGATCCGCTGCATGAGCCCGCGCATCAGGCGTTGATGCGCCTGTACGCCTGGTCGGGCCGGCACGCCGCCGCGCTGCGCCAATACGAGGAGTGCGCGCGCCTGCTCGACGATGAGCTCGGCTCGGAGCCGGAAGCCGAGACCGTCGCCTTATACGCCGCCATCAAAGCGCGGCGGCTCGAGCCGCCTGCCGCGCGGCAACCGGCCGGCGTTTCGCCGGATGACGTACCACAGCTCGAAGCAAAAGCCACCGGCACGCCGCCGCGCGCATCGCACGAAGCGCCTTCCGCACGGCCGCGTGCTGCGCTGCCCGCCCCAACCACCAGCTTTGTCGGGCGGCGCCGCGAGCTGATGGATCTCATTCGCCGCTGCACCGACCCCGACTGTCGCCTGCTGACGTTAACCGGCCCCGGCGGCATCGGCAAAACTCAGCTGGCGCTGAGCGCGGCGCACACCATCGCCGAGGGCTGGGCCGGCGCCGATGAGCTGGCCGACGGCGTCCTGTTTGTACCACTTGCCGCGGTCGATACCCTCAACGGCTTCGTATCCGCCCTGGCCGCTCAATTGCAGTACGATTTTTTGCCCAACGTTGCGCCGACACAGCAGCTGCTGGAGCACGTTCGCGGCAAGCGCATGCTGCTGGTGCTCGATAATTTCGAGCAGCTGCTCGACGCCTCGGATTACGTCGGCGAATTGCTCGCGGCTGCCCCGCACCTGCGGCTGCTGGTGACGTCGCGCACGGCGCTGAATTTGCAGCAGGAATGGTTTCATCCGGTCGAGGGCTTGTCCTATCCGGCCGAAGACGTCAGCATCGGGGACCTGGCGCAGCTGGCGCAGTACGACGCCGTGCGGCTTTTCGACCAGCATGCCCGGCGTGTGCGTGGCGATTTCAGCCTCGCCGAAGCGCGCGAGCCGGTGCTCCACCTGACCCGCCTGGTAGAAGGCATGCCGTTGGCGCTCGAGCTGGCCGCGACGTGGCTCAAGCTGCTCTCGGTCGAGCAGGTCGTCGCGGCGTTGGAGCGCAGCCTGGATATCCTGACCACGCGCGAGCGCAATGTTTCACAGCGGCACCGCAGCATTCGCGCGGTGCTGGCCCAGTCGTGGGATCTGTTGCCGGCCGGCGAACAGCACACGCTGGCCCGTCTGTCGGTGTTTCGGGGCGGCTTTATCGCGGCGGCTGCCGACGTGGTCGCCGGCGCCACGCTCGACGTGCTGGCGGGCCTGGTCGAGCGTTCGTTTGTGCGCTATGAGCGCGATGGCCGCTACGGAGTACATGAGCTTATCCGCCAGTACGGCAGCGAGCAATTGCGTCACAGTCCTGAGGATGCCGTGCAGGGCCGCGCCGCTCACGCCGGTTATTTCATCGAATTTCTGGCCGCCCGCAGCGCGGCCCTTGCCGGTCAGGACCAGCCCGCAGCGGTTGCCGAGCTGTTGGTCGAACAGGACAACCTGCGCACCGCGTGGGAGTGGGCGACAGAGCAGCACGACCTCGGGGCGATCGAGCGAGCCGGCCACCCACTCGCCGTATTTTACGAGTTTCGCGGGCGCTATCGTGAAGGCGTGGCCGCGCTGCAGCTGGCGGTCGAGAGCCTGCGCGTGCTGCCGGGCTCGCCGGGCCGCGATCTGGTGTATGCCGCGCGGCTGGTCGACCTCGGCTGGATGCATATCCGGCTCGGTGAACTGGCTCGCGCCAGGTCCACGCTCGAAGAAAGCCATGCGCTGTTCGAGGCGCATTCGGCGGCGCCGGTACCGGGCCAGTCGAGTGACCCGGTGCTGGGCCTGGGAATGGTTGCGCTGTTGGAAGGACGCTACGACGACGCCGCGCGGCTGGGTGAGGTGGCCTTGCGCGGCGCCGGTGTGCAAGCGGCGAGCAATCGACCGCGGGCATTGTTTGTTCTGGCCCGAGCGGCCCATGCCCAGGGCAATTACCGCTCGGCGCGTGAGCACGCCGAAAATGCGCTCGCGGCGGCGTCCGAGCTCGGCCACAGTTGGCTGGTCGCCTCGCTGCACAACGAGCTGGGCAATACGCTGTGCGCTATGGGTGAGTACGCGGAAGCCACACATCACTACCGGACCTATTTCGCGCTGCGCGAAGCGTTCGACGACCGGCGTGGCATGGCCACCGCGCTGACTGGTTTAGGGCGGGTCGCCCTGTGCGAAGGCCGTACTTCCGACGCGAGCACATTGTTTGAGCGCAGCCTTGGCTTGCTGCGGCAGGTGGGGGCGCAGCTGGATACCAGTATGACGCTCGACGGACTGTCCGCTGTGGCCGCAGCCGAAGGGAACACCGATCAGGCCCGCCGCTACCTGGCCGAGGCGCTCGAGCTGGCTCTTGCCAGCGCCGGCGAGCCCTTGTTGCTCACGGTGCTGACCAGCGCCGCCGAGCTGTTGCTCGCGACAGATAGGGCAATGTGGGGCGCTGAAGCTGTGGTGCTGGTTCAACATCACCATGCAATAGATCATCAAACACGCGAACGTGCCGCGCGGGTACGTGAACTCTATGAGCGCGAGCTTCCGGCCGAGTTGTTGGCGGCGGCAGTTCGGCGCGGGCAGCGCGGGACGCTGCGCCAGTTTACGCCGCAGCTGCAGGCGATCCTGGCGATAGCAATCCGCGAATAAACGCGAACAGGTGCGAATACTTTTCGCGCCTAAGCCCTGATTAGCTCGTGCCTGCTGTTTTCGGATTACGCACCAGCACCGATGACTACGCCACCAGACGATCTCGCACTCGGGCAGTGGCTCAAGCACCACCGAGCCGCTCTGGGACTCACTCAGGATATGCTTGCCCTGCGCGTCGGTTGTACTGTGTCTATGCTGCAAAAGATTGAACGCGGCATGCCGCGCATCACACTCGGGGCGGCGGAGCGAGCGGCGATACGCCTGGGGGAGCCGGAACCGTACCCGGCGCACGAGCGGCCACGGCGCCGGCCGCATAGTGCGGTTCACCGCGTGCCCGATCGCTGTGACGACGGCGAGTGCGACGCGCAGGATGCCGCTGGCCAGTCGGGCGGGTAGCGACCGCAGCGGGTGGTCGTCCGCGCACCACGGACGCTTACGGCTCCGTGGGCACCGCAGGCCAGACCGCCTGCTCCGCGACCTGTGGCGGGCAGGCACAGTGCGTGCCCAGCAGCACGGGCTGGTCCTGGGTGGCGAGGGCATCCAACGCCGCCGCTTCCAGGTCGGCCGCATTGGTGGCCCGTTCGCAGGAGACCGAACCATCCGGCAGCTGCCGGTAGCGGCAGACGACGGCGTGGCAATCCGAGATGCTGATCACAATGTCGGGAGAATAGCGTGGCACCACGTGCTCCTTGCGCTGCTCAGCTGGCAATGGAGCCAGTCGGACGGGGCAGCAAGATAGGGGCCGTGCGGTGGGCTGCGTGTGCACGGCTGCCGGTACGCAGCGGTGTCAGGTGCAGTCGGCCGATTGCTGAACGCCGACACTGACTGCCGCCATACGTGTCGCAAACGTGCCAGCGACGACAGGATGAGGGCTTGTCGTTAAGCGAGGCGGCGATGCGGTGCATGTCATCCCAGTTCGCGCGAATGCGCTCGCGATTGATGCGCGGGCCGAGGTGGAATGATCCCGTCGGTGCCGGAAGGCCGAGCTCCCGATGCAACTGCTCCAGCGTGTCCCAGAGCAGGGCCCGTCGGGACGCCGGCCACGCGTCGCCTGGAGTCCAGGTGACTCCCTCATGCATGCCGTCCGTGCTCCGCTTCTGGTCGTTACGCCCGCGCATGAACTCCTCTCAGGCGCCAAAATAGGCGGCGTACGGGCTGTCATGACCGGATTTCACCGCGATATAGGCATATTCGGACGTGAACCCCAACCGCTCGAGCACCGCGCGGATACGCGTGAGGCCAAAGCCGTGGCCCGACGAGACCGGGCCCTTCCGGACGGCGACCACCGTAAATCCGTTCTGCGCGAACGCCTGTTTCCACCGCTGCACTCCAAAGGCCGCCCACTCGTCACGATGGGTCGCCGAAATCCCATGCGGTAGTGGCCACACCAGTTTCTGCACCAGCGATCGGCGTCGGGGAGTGAGCTTGAGATTGTTTTCGCCGCTGCTGGGCCCGGTCGACGCCGCCGTTCCGCGCAGTCGCTTCCGTAGCTTGCCCAGGCCGCCCGGTTTGGTCACCCCTTCCACAACATAGGCGACCTGCCGGGGCAGATAGCCGAGCATATCCAGCACCTTAAAGAACCGGCTCGGCATCACGTGAATGGTAATCCCATCGTCGGTGAGCACGTCATGGATCCCCCGTAACGTGCCCTGGAGATCGGGGAGGTGCTCAAGCAGGTTGGAGGAAAAGATGAGGTCGAAGGACTGCGGGGCGAACACGTCCCCCACATGCTCGGCGTCACACACCCGATAGGCAATCCGCTCGCTGGGTGTGTGCTCCAGAATGGCATCCTTGAAATCGGTGCTCAGCACGTGGCGCGCCCGCGTGGCGAGCAGCGTGCTATGGATCGCGCGCCACCCGGCCCCGAGTTCCAGGGCACGATCAAACAGGTCGGCCGGACACGCGCCGAAGATCATCGCAAACTCCTGGTGCCGCAGATCCGAGATATAGACGGCAAAATCGGGACGGAGCTTCATGGCGTCCTCCGCTAATGGCCATATTTTAGCATCTATGGGACGGCCTGCTGTCGGGGTGATGGACCGTATCGGATGCCGCGACACGATCGGGTACGTACGCGATCAGGCGGCGGTGTGGGGTGCAGCGAGGTGGGAGCATCCGGCGGAGCGACGTGGCCATCATCATCCTCCTCGATGTCCGTGGGATCCAGCCAGACGCGGGCACGCGACCTGGCGCATTAAACGTCCAGTCTCGACCAGAAGGTACGGGGAGCACGCGACATCGGATTCCGATTGGTCCAGCAGCGCGCGGCGTGCGCGCCCCATACGCGGCACGTGGCCACGCCCTATCCGGTGATCCGTAGCTTCCGCCATGGTCTGGCCGTTCCTCTATACAAGAGATGCACCGGTGGCCCCTGTCTATTCCCCCCCAGGGCCGCCTGCACCGCCACATTGACCGCGCTCGCGCGCCGGTGTTGACCAACGGATGGTGCTGCTGCGACCGCTCACGGATCATCTGGCGATGATCGACGTCCGCGGCGACGACGCGGAGGCGTGTTGACGACGGATCAGACGGGTGGCCCCGACAGAAGCCGTTCATGGCGGCTGTAGGATGGATCGCCTGTGGACCAGGACGACCGACACGGTACAATGTCGCCCACGTAGTGGAGCTCCGCAATCCTATGTACTGTTTCTTCGGTGTCGCTGGCGCTCCGGAGGTTACTGAGTCGCTCCACCAGCGCGCGTGCCGTCGCCAATAACTGCGCCTCGTCCCAGCGTTTGCCCACCAACTGGCCCCGATAGGCATGTCGTCCGCGTCCAGCCCATACGGCACCACTACGGCGGAGTAGCCACTGTAATTGAACAGCGTCGCGTGGGCACCGACGGTCCAATACTCGACGCTCTGTCCGTCAACGGGCAGCGGCGCTCCCGGCTCACAGTGGGCAAACGCTGTGCACATCGACGCCGGGCACAGCAGCACATCCCACGCCTCGAAGAACTGCTCCCAGGCGATGATGGACTGGTCGCGCCGATGCAGCGCCTGGAGGTACGCAGCCAAGGCTGGTGGGCGGCGCGTGCCCGGCGGCGGCGAAGGCACCAACCAGCATCCCGATCAGCTCGCCGGCCCGTGGAGCACCACCTATACCGAAACAGCTTCCTACATGCCGACCGATTCGCGGCGAAATCGGTGTTGACGCATACGAAGCTCCGACGGTACAATGTAGCCATCTCGATAGCTATCTGGAGGCTACAATGCCTAAGCGCTACTCAATTGCGGAGGCCCGCCACAATCTTGCTGCCATCGTCCACGAGCTCGACGCCGCCTCGCCCGTGGAACTGACGCGCCGCGGAGAACCTGTGGCCGTGCTCCTCTCCACGGCTGCCTACCAGCGCCTGCTACCCGCTCCCACCAGCTTCTGGTCGGCTTTGACTACTTTTCGCACCGACGTGTCGCCTGACGAGCTCGCTGGCCCAGACGATCCCTTCGCCGATGTGCGCGACCGCTCGACTGGCCGCGAGGTCGCGCTGTGACGCTACGCTACCTGCTGGATACCAACGTTATCTCTGAGCCGCTCCGAGCTGCCCCGCATGCGACCGTGATGCGCCGGCTGCAGCAGCACGACGGGACGCTCGCCATAGCGGCCGTGGTCTGGTATGAACTGCTCCTGGGCAGCACCCGCTTGCCATCCTCCGCCCGCCGCACCGCGATCGAGCGGTATTTGCAGCAGGTCGTGGCCGCCACACTACCTTTCCTGCCCTATGACACACGCGCCGCTGCGTGGCATGCTCAGGAGCGTGCTCGCTTGACCACCGCCGGCCGTACGCCACCATTCGCCGATAGCCAGATCGCCGCCATTGCGCAGACCAACCATCTCATTCTCGTCACGTTCAATACCGCCGACTATGTGGATTTCGTCGGCCTCGTTGTCGAGGATTGGCGCTCCTGAGCCGACAGCGCGCGCGATACGTCGGCCGTAGGGTCATGCATGGAACCTGGTAGGCACAAGCAACCTCCGCCGCTTCGCGGCGGAAAGGGCACTTCACACCAAAGGTTGGATGCGCGACGCAGCTTCACGTGGCGTCCAGGCGCGGGCATTATGGTCGGCGTCGTGCTGCTGTTGCTCGGCTGCAGCCAAGGGCCGCCGTTGACGACCGCTCCCCGGCTGTTGCACAGCGGCACCGGGTTATATCCGCGACTGCTGCGGCTTGCGCATAGTACAGACGGAAACGGCCGCATCCTGGGCAGCATCGTCAGCTTTAACGGCACCACCGGCGTTGGCCTGATCTACGAAAGCCGCGACGACGGACGCACGTTTCAACAGATCGGAACGGTCGCCGATCCCGAAGCGGCCGGCGGCCAGGGCCTGTGCTGCGCGACGCTCTTTGAGCTACCTGAAGACATCGGCGCGTTAGCCGCCGGAACGCTGCTCTGGGCAGCCTCGGTCGGCCAAGACAAGTCCGAGCGACGCATGGCGCTGCGCATCTGGAGTAGCACGAATGGCGGGCGCGACTGGAGCTACCTGTCCAGTTGTGCCGTCGCACAGAACCTTGGCGGTCTCTGGGAGCCCGAGTTTTCGGTCGCCGACGATGGGTCGTTAGTGTGCCATTATGCCGATGAAACCGATGCCCGCTTCAGTCAGAAACTGGCGCGCGTACGCTCCCAGGACGGCATCGTCTGGCGCGATAGGCAGGATACGGTCGTGGGCACGAGCCCGGCCGATCGGCCCGGCATGCCGGTGGTGCGGCCCCTGCCGAATGGGACGTTCGTCCTGAGCTACGAGTTGTGTCCCGCTGCCGGCGTGTACCGCTGCGCCGCGTACCTACGGACGTCGGCAGACGGCTGGGACTGGGGCGAGCCGACCGAGCGCGGTGTGCGTCCGGAGACCGCCGAGGGACACTACTTCACCCATGCGCCGAATATCGTGTGGAGCGCACACGGGTCGGAGAACGGCACGCTGCTGCTCGTCGGGCAGCTGCTCGAACACGCGGACGGGACGGCAGCGGAGGGCAGCGGCTCCACCGTCTTGCTCAACACCGAGAACGGCGCTGGCGCATGGACGGCCATGCCGGCGCCGGTTCCCGTCCCGGAGGCCGACGACAACTATTGCCCGAACTACAGCTCGGCGCTACTGCCGACCGACGACGGACGCAGCGTGTTGGAGGTCGCAACCAGGTACGACGGGCCGGTGTGCAAAGCCTATTTTGCGATCGGTGCGCTGCGTAGTCGTCGCGCGGAATAGGTACCGCTGAGAGTCTGCGCTCGGTCGTCACCTATGTCGGACCGCGGCGAAACCGGTCAGCCGACCGGCAGGCCAACCACGTCGGGTCGGTGATCCTGCCGCGAGGCAGCCCTCATTGCAGCGCGCGAATATCCATGCTACCAGCAGAGGCACTGTGCGATGCTACAGGTGGCAAGTGGGCCACGATGATGACCACGTTGCCTCGTTTGTGACCGGCTTCCACGTAACGGTGCGCCACGGGCAACTGGTCCAGCGGATAGCGTCGATCGATGACCGCTTTGACCTTGCCCGCCTCCATCAGCTCAATAAGGAACTTGAGGTCTGCCGTGCGATACGGTGCCATTGCCACGATCACGCGCTTATCGCTGGTCAGCGACGTCCACAGTCCGCGGGTCATCCCGGACAGGCGGGGATTGCCCAAGACATAGCGGCCGTGAGGCTTCAAGGAGCGCACACTGTGCGCAAACGAGCTGGTGCCGACCACGTCAACAATGGCGTCGTACGTCGCTCCGCTTGCAGCCAACAACTCCTTGGTATAGTCAATGACCTGATCGGCACCCAGCGCGCGCAGCAGGTCGAGTTTGTCGGTCCGATCCACCGCGGTCACATCGGCCCCACACGCCCTGGCGATCTGGACGGCATAGGTGCCGATACTACCACCGGCCCCATTGATCAGCACCCGCTGCCCGGCCTGCAGCTTCGCCTTGCGAAGAAAATGTACCGCATTCAGGCCACCGGTCGGGATGGTGGCCGCCTCCGCATAGGTCATCGTCGTCGGCTTACGGGCAATCGGATAATTTTGGGGCAGGCAGACGTACTGCGCATAGGCACCAAAGTGCAGTCCGGTAGCGGCAACGACCTGATCGCCCGGCGTGAAGCGCGTAACAGCGGTGCCGACGGCTTCAATCTCCCCGGCCAGCTCTTGCCCGAGGATCGGGATGCGCGGTGTGCGGAGGCCCAGATAGCAGCGGAGCGGCACTCCCACCCACAGCGGGAAGTCGAACCGTCGGGCCTCGCAGTCGCCGGCGGTGACGGTGGCCGCATGGATCTTTATTAGAACCTCATGTTCCGCAGGCGTCGGTGTTGGGACCTCCCGAAGGTGGAGCACCTCGGGGGCGCCATACGCGGTCCAGACCATCGCTCGCATACGTCTTCCTCCGCCCGTAGGGTGCTGCGGGTATGTGCTGCCGCAGCCGGGAGCATGTTGGACACCGAGCGCGCAGTTTCCACGCGCGTGACCGCTGGTGCCAGCGGGGCGGCCGTGTCCTGATAGGATGTACGGTGGCAGCGACGAAAGGTTGCACCCTGTTGCGCGGTCGCGTGCTGGCTATCTTCTTGCTGACGTTCGTCGAGGGATAGTTTGTCGGGCACGCCGGACGCCTGGCTGATCGCAGTGCTGCGCCGCCGACGAGCATGGGATCTCTCTGTGCCTGCGGCATTGCGGGACTGGTATGGCGGCCGGCCCTCGATGCGCCCGTTGACGTGCGACTACGGCACAGCGACGGCATAAATCGCCGGACAGGAGGCACGCGTGCCGGTCATCACCATTTCGCGCCAGACAGGCAGCGGCGGTGCCACGATCGGGCAACGCCTTGCGGAGCAGTTGAGCGCCAGCTACCTCAATCCGCAGATCATCCGCGACGTCGCGCACCGCCTGGGGATGAGCGAAGCGGTCGCGCTGGACCACGACGAACGTGCCGAGGCGTTTGTCGAGCGCCTGGCGCGGGTCCTGTGGAACGCCGCTCCCTCGCTTGGGCCTATCGCCTGGCCGCCCGCCCCGGTGAACTTCGAATCCACCACCGAGGCTTTCGTCGAGATCACGCGCCAGCTTGTGCGCGAGGCGGCACAGACGGACAATGTCGTGATCTTTGGCCATGGCGCGCAATTCATCCTGGCGGAGCAGCCGGGGGTGCTCCATGTCCGCTTCGTGGCTCCCTTGCCGTTCCGCGTCGAGCGGGTCATGCGGCGCGCCGGCGTCAGCCACGCCGAGGCCGAGCACCGCGTGCGAGCGGAAGACCAGCGCCGGGCGCAGTACATCCGCCAGTATTACCGCGCCGATTGGCACGCCACGGATCCCTTTCATCTGATCCTGAACACCGCCCTGTTGGGCGAGGAGACCTGCGTTCGGCTGGTCCTGGCGGCTGTCGAAATACGCAAGCCGCAACCTGATTAATGCCTGCTGGGAGGACCCTGATGTGATGCGAGCACGGGTGCAGCGTGCGGCGACGACCGAGAGCACCGGGCGCAGTGGCGCCTTCGGAGCGCTGCGCCTGCCTGACTTCCGCTGGTTCCTGCTCGGAACCACGCTCTCCAATGCCGGACAGTGGATTTTGCAGGTGACCTTGAGCTGGCTGGTCTACGACCTGACGGCCTCCGGCACCATGCTCGGCACGCTCAACCTGGTCAGCTCCATAGCCACGCTGGGCCTCGCGCCGGTCGCCGGCGTCGCCATCGACCGCTTTTCGCGCCGCACGCTGCTGTTTGCCGCCAACGCGTGGCTGTTGGCGATCAGCCTCGCGCTCGGCCTGGCGCTGCTTGTCGGACAGGTCGCGATCTGGCAGCTCTTCGTCTTCAGCTTTCTCGCCGGCGTGGCGCGCGCCGTGGACATGCCGTTACGCCAGACAGTGGTCTTCAGTCTCGTGCCACGGCAGCTGGCACCCGGCGCCGTCGCGCTCGTGCAGACCGGCTGGGCTGTGATGCGCTCGCTGGGCCCGGCCATCGGCGGCTTCCTGATTGTGTGGTTCGGCCCCGCCGGCAACTTCCTGCTCCAGGCCGGGGTGTACGCGCTGATCACGGTGACCATCTGGCGGATCAAGCTGCCCGTAAAGCACGGGAGCACGGCACAGAGCACGGCGCAGGGCAGGTTGCGCGAGGGCCTGCACTACGTGGTGAACGAGCCCACCACGCGCGCCTTTTTGTTGATGGGCTGGGTGCTGCCGCTGTTGATCATTCCCAACTTCGCCGCCCTGCCGCCGATCTACGCAAAGGATGTGTTCAACGGCGGGCCACAGGTCCTGGGCGCCCTGCTCTCGGCCGTCGGCGTCGGGGGCATCGTCGGCGGGCTGGTCGCGGCGGCACTGGGACAGTTTGAGCGGCGGGGACTGCTGCAGTTGGGCTCACTGCTGATGCTCAGCCTGTCGCTGATCGGCTTTGCCCTGAGCGCCGCGCTGTGGGTCGCGCTGGTGATGCTTGCGCTGGCGGGCTTTTTTGAGATGATCTACCTGACCACCAACCAGACGCTCTTGCAGCTGTCGATCCCGGACGCGCTGCGCGGACGGGTGACCAGCATCGTGACGTTGAGCGCCGGGCTGATGCCGATAGGTGCGCTCGTGGCGGGGGTCGGGGCCGACCTCGTCGGGCCGCGTGTGATGACGATCCTCCTCAGCGGCGCTGCGGGGGTGATCGCCGTGGTGGTCTTTTTCGCCTCGCCGACGATCCGCGAGTACCGCCTGAGCCGCGCGCTGGCGCCGGGCACGGCAAGCTCCGAGAGCGCCAGCAGCGTTGAGGTTGAGGCGGATCGTGCGTAAGCGGCGAGGGCAATTGAGCCGAGGTCCGAGCCTGTGTTGCGGTTGCAAAACGGGCAGGTGAGCGCTAAATTCTCCGCAGCGGCGAACAAGGCAGCGCGACCGTCGCCGGTGTGGAAACCAGGAGCTTACACTGCGCAGCCAGCGCCAGCACGGTAGTTAGCCATTGCGAACGCACACGCGCGCACGGTACCCGTAGGTGCGGGCTGGGTTAAGGAGCATGCCTCATGGCGACACTCACGGTACGCCAGGCTACGCCTGACGACGCGGCGGACCTGGCACGGCTGCTGGATCTCTTCGACCACTCGGGCGCCACGCCCGCGCAGGTCGTCGCGCGCATGCTGGCGTGCCAGCACGTGTTGACGACCTTTCTCGGCGTGCTGGACGGGCAGCCGGTCGGCTTTGCCTGTTTGCGGCTGCTGCCGCACCTGCAAGGCGACGAGCCGTATGCTGAGTTGACCGACATCTTCGTGGATGCGCCGGTTCGCCGCCAGGGCGTGGCCCGCGCGCTGATCGCCCGGGTTGAGGCGGCCGCGCGGGCAGCCGGCGCGAGCGAGGTCGTGATTCTCACCGGCTTCGACAACGTGGACGCGCAGGCGGCGTATCGTGCCAGCGGCTACGCCGAGTGGGCGCTGGCAATGTGCAAGCACTTCCTGGACGCATAACCGACGCGGATCAGCAACCGACGTCAGGAAGCACTGCGCCAATGTACGGCGGGCGCGGAACGTCCGCTGTGGCCAGGGGATGAACATGGTTGGACCGCCACGCCAGCCCCCGCTCGTAGGGCGCCAGGCGGAGCTGGAGGCGTTGCTGCTGCGGCTGGCGGATGCCGGCCGCGGCGCCGGCGGCCTCGCGCTGGTGGCGGGCGAGCCGGGCATCGGCAAGACCCGCCTGCTGACGGAGTTCGCCGCGCGCGCGCGGCGAGACGGCTGGAGCGTGCTGGCCGGTCAGGCCTACGACACCGCGGGCATGCCAACCTATCTGCCCTTCCGCGAAGCGCTGTGGTCCCATCTGCGGAACACTCCACCGGACGCCCGCACGGTCCAGCTCGGCGAGGACGCAGCCGAGCTGGCGCGGCTGCTGCCCGAGCTCCGCGCGCACCTGCCCCACCTCGCCGCCCCTCCGCCGGCCACGCCCGCGGAGGCGCGTTACCGGCTGTTCGAGGCGGTGAGTGATGTCCTGCTGCGGATCGCGCGGGCGCCGGGACGGGCGGGGCTGCTGCTATGCCTGGACGACCTGCATTGGGCCGACGGGGTCACGCTGCTGCTCCTGGAGCATCTCGGCCGGCGGCTGGCCGGCGCGCCGCTGCTGGTGGCCGTCGCGTACCGCGACACCGAGGTGGCGGCCAATCCGCCCCTCGTGCACACGCTGACGCAACTTCTGCGCCTGCCCGATGTCGCGGTGCAACGCCTCGAGCTCACGCGCTTGCCGGCGGCCGCCGTCGCCGAACTGCTGCGCGGGCTGAGCGGGCGGGAGCCGCCCGCGGCGCTGGTCGACCTGCTCGTTGCGGAAACGGAGGGCAACCCGTTCTTCGTGGGTGAGGTGTACCGGTACCTGGCGGAGGCCGGCCGGCTGGCGGACGCGGCGGGCGCCTGGCCGACGGACTTCCCGGTCGCCGATGTGGACGTACCGCCAACGGTGCGCCTGGTGGTCGAGCAGCGGCTCAGCCAACTCAGCCCGGCGTGCCGGCGCGTGCTGGCGTGGGCCGCCGTGATCGGCCGGGATTTCACGTTCTCGCTGCTGGAGGCGGTCAGTGAAGGTGACGCGCTGGACGCCATCGAGGAGGCACAGCGCGCGGGCCTGGTCCTGGACGGTCCCGGCGGCCGCGAGGCTCGCTACCGCTTCGCGCACGAGCTCATCCGCCAGACGTTGCTGGCAGGTCTTGCGCGGCCGCGTCGGCAGCGGCTGCATCACCGGGTCGCGCAGGCCCTCGCACCGACTGCCGCCGAACCCGGCGGCCTGGCCGCGGAGATCGCATATCACCTGTTCGAGGCCGGCGAGGCGGCCGAGGCCGGCGAGACGGTACAGTACCTGACGCTGGCCGGCGACCAGGCCGTGGCCATCGCGGCCGTGGACGAGGGCCTGCAGCTCTACGAGAACGCGCGCCGGGTCATCGCGGGCATGGCACCTGGGGACGAGCAGCGGCGCCTGGGTAGCGAACTGCACGCCAAGCGAGGCCTGGCGTGTGCCAGCCTGGGCCGCTGGGCCAGCGCGCGGGCCGAATTCGAGACGGCGCTCGCGGCGCATCAGGAACCGGACGCGCGCCGGGCCGAGCTGCTGATCCACCTCTGCCAGAGCAGTTTCTGGAGCCTGGATGACCCACGCGATCAGCTGCACCGTCACGCCAGCGAAGCTGTCGCGCTGGCGCGAGCGGTCGCCCGCCCCGATGTCGTCGCTGCCGCCGTCGGCTGGCAGGCCACCGCCGAATTCGGCCGCGGGTGACGTCAGTGCCGCGGCCGCCGGGTTCGCGCGTGCGCTCGCCCAGGCAGAGCAGGCTAGCGTGGCCGCGCCTGCCTTCGCGTTGCAGTACTTTTCCCTGCTGCTGTATTGGACCGGTCGGCTGGAGGAGGCAACCCGGCGCGGTGAGGAGGCCATCGAACGGTTTCGCCAGCTCAACGACGTCGCCGGCCTGGTGAACGTGCTCCCGTCCCAGGGGCTCACGCTCGCGGCCCGTGGTCGCTATGTGGAGGCGGAGCAGCGCTTCCGCGAGGCGGTGCAGTTGGGGCGGCGGTACGGTATCGGCACGCTCCTGGCCCGGGCCATCGCGATGTCGGCCGGTCCGCACCTGGACACCTTCGACTATGCGGGTGCCGAGGAGTTGGCCGAAGAGGCCCGCGACCTCGCCCGCACGTTCGACCACGCGCCCCCGCTCATCAGCGCGACGATCGACCTCCTTTTCCTCAGCGCTCGCCGCCACGACCTGGGCCGGGTGGCGTGGCAGGTCAGGGATTTGTCGACGACGGGCACGGCCACGTGGTGCGCAACGAGAGCGACCAACCGGCCCAAGACATGAGCGTGATCATTGCCCCGGTAGGCGGCGTATTCCGCACCGATCTCCCCGCGCCGAACCCCCACTGTGGCTTCTGACGCGCAGGCCATCCCGGAGGGCAATGTTGCGAATCGTTCCTTAGAGGCTAAATCATGCGTCCTCTCGCACAGCGTCGCAGCGCGCTTCCGCGGCTCCTGATCGCGTTGGTGCTCCTGAATGTGCTGGTCGGGGCGCTGGTGTGGGCGGACGGCATACCATCGATCCTCCCGCGCACCCGGCGCCCATCGGCGTCGTGCTCGGATGGGCGCTGTACCTGACTGTAGGCCTGGTCGACACCCGGCTCCGTCCGACATAGCGCTCCTCGCCGGATATCGCATCCCGCATTCAGTTCTGCATGTTGATGAGCTCGACCGGTTGGTGGCGAATTAGGCAATTGCCAGTCCGTGTCAAGCTGGACCAAAGATCGGGACTCCTCCTTGTCCCCGGATCGGCGTGGTCCAGCGTGCTGCCGACGTATACTGCCAGCATGATACCGACATGACCGATGAGCTTTCTCCGGTCGATCCCAATGCCATCAACGCCTGCCGCGCGGCCGCGGCTCCGGCGAATATCAGGAACCATGACTATGCCGACCACACCGCCATTGACTCAAAGCATCGGCCTGGCTGAGAACGCACTACGGGCGATTCTTGATCGGCTGCTTGTCGCGCCAGGGCTCAGGTATGACCAGTGGGTGGCACTCAACGTTATCGCTCGTGCTGAAGCGCCGCTCTCGCAGGACCAATTGATGCAGCACCTGGTGGCCGCGCTCAAGCGCGAGCCGGCTACGCTGCTGCCGATGCTCGACGAATTGACCGCGCGGGACCTGATCACCGCGCCGGTGGGCGAAGCGGCCAGGGTCACGCTGACGCCACACGGAGAGGCTCAGGTGCGCAGCGTGCGCCGGAACATCGCCGACGTGACCGAGCGCGTGTATGGCGACCTGCCGCCAGGTGACCTGACGACCACTCACCGCGTGCTAGAGGTGATCGCCGAGCGCGCCAGCCGGGAACTCGGCCGCTGAAACCGCGTCCAGGTGCCGTGCTCTGCGCTTCGCGGCGGACGAGGCGATTAATCGTTCGTCGGCTGCGCAAGAGACCGAAATCCGCTGTGCCGGATTGCGGCGAGGTGGGGTATTGTGATTATTCCCCACCACGATGCAGCTGACCGCAGCAGTGCCCCCGCTACTGGAGGCAGAATTCGTTGCCCTCGGGATCCTGCATCACGACCCAATACTCACCACGCTCGTCCATCGGGCGCAACTTCGACGCACCGGCGCCGATCAACCGCTCGACTTCTGCGTCTACCCGACGGCGCTTTTCGGTAGGCGGCGTGTGCTTGCCGCCGACGTTGAGGTCGATATGCACGCGATTTTTGACGATCTTCGCCTCGGGAACGCGCTGGAAGTAGATGCGTGGTCCCTGCCCATCGGGATCATGCACAGCGCTTGCGTCGTTCCAATGCTCGGGCGGGATCTGGTTAGCCACCGCCCACGCTTCCCAGCTGCTGAATCCATCGGGCGGCGGATCGAGCTGATAGCCCAACGCCTCAGCCCAAAAATGCGCGAGTCGGTCGGGGTCGGCGCAGTCGAACACCACCTGGATCGGCGTTGCCATGCGTCCTCCTTGCTTGGATACGAACACGTGTACTATATACGCAAGTCACAAGCTCGTGCAATGAGCATGCGCAGCTCTTTGCCGGCGTGCGCTATGCGATCAGCTGTAGCATCACACGCGGCAGATTGGATGGACGTCGTAGGACCAAGGAGGTGGCCGAATGACGCCGGACGAGCGAACAGCGCAGACACTACCCCCGCGACATAGCGACGCTGATCAGGACAGCAATCCACGTATTCCTTGATAGCCGAAATAGGTGCCAAAGATCAGGCCGACGGCGATCGAAATCGGTCGGTTGTAGCGCGTCAGCCAGTCGAGTGCTCGCGTCAGCAGCCCCGCCGCCGTTGGTACCACGGCGTAGACGACGATCGCGGCGATCAGCGCCCCTTGGGCCAGCACCATATAGATCAGGTAGGCCAGCACGCCCGCGCTCCGCCCAAGTTCTGCCCCGCTAATGATGCTGAGCGCCGACAGGGTGAACACCCACAGCTTCACGCCGATGCCGACGAAGAGCGCGCCAAGACCCAATGCGTGAAGGGGGGAGATGGACTCAAACGACTGCATCCATTTCGGCGGCGGCTCGTCGGGGTCGTCCGCTTTGCGCCATTTGAGATAGGCCATGATCAGCAGCAGGATTCCAACAACCAGCAGCAGCGTCGAGACAATGGGCGAGGAGCCGCCGCTATCGGGAGCGTTGTCGGGTGAGGCGCCAAAGACGTAGCCGAAGATCAGCCCTTGCAGCGCGCGTATCAGGGTCATCCCGAGCACAAAGGCGGTTGCCTTAAGCAAGCCCTGGGGACTTGCCAGCAGCAGTAGCACGATGATGATCCAGATTGGCGCCAATACCGCGCCCAGGATGAGCGGTAGCAGTTGCACCAGGACTGCAGCCATGGGGACCTCGCCGGTTGGGTCCAATATAGCCGACGGCGTCGGGGCCAAGAAGGGAGGAAAGCGGCCAGATTCGGAGAGAAGGTGCGAGGCAGGGTCGCTGCGGCAGCAGGCCACCCAAACAGCGCGCATGTGTGATCGTCGCTGTCACACGACGCTGGTATGCTCACCGCACGTACCACTCGCAGGCGCGTGTCATTCCCAGCCGCTGTTGCGCATCGCACCGCCGGCGACGGTCACGCCGGCCCTGGTGGTACGCCGCCGTGCGGCGCGACCCGCTGCCACACGGATCAGCCGCAACCACGCAGGAGGGGGTATGCAGTACGGCATCGAGGTCGTGACGTTGGGTGACTACGCCGATCCGCGGCCGGTGGTGCGCCTGGCGCAGGCGGCGGAGGCGGCGGGCTGGGACAGCCTGTTCCTGTGGGACCATCTCGCCTTCGTGTGGAACGTGCCGTCGGGCGACCCTTGGGTCATCCTGGCCGCCGTCGCCCAGGCCACGCGGCGCTTGAAGCTCGGTACGGCCGTAACGCCGCTGCCGCGCCGGCGGCCGTATGTGCTGGCCAACACGCTGGCGACGCTCGACCTGCTCAGCGACGGGCGCATGATCTTCGGCGCCGGCCTCGGCGGCGTGGCGCAGGAGTTTGCGGCCTTCGGCGAGCCCGACGACGCGCGGCAACGCGCCGCGATGCTCGACGAAGGGCTTGAGCTGCTCGACCGGCTGTGGTCGGGTCAGGCGGTGCGCTACCGGGGCACTCACTACCGCGTCGACAACGTGACCCTGGCGCCGGTGCCGGTGCAACGACCGCGTATTCCGATCTGGATTGGCGGCGAGAGCCCGGCGGCGCTGCGCCGCGCCGCGCGCTGGGACGGCTGGATCATCGGCGGCGTCAACCAGGACGGGACGATGGCGAAAACGCCCGACGACGTGAGCGACAAGCTGGCGCGGATTGGGCAGCAGCGGAGCTCGACCGCGCCGTTCGACGTGGCCATGACCGGCTATTCGCAACCCGGCGACCGCGCGCTGCCCCGATCGTTCGCCGACGCGGGCGTGACGTGGTGGCTGGAATCGCTACACGGGTCGCGCGGGACCGAGGAGCAGCTGCTCAGGCGGGTCAAGGCCGGGCCGCCGGCGTGAGCCGTTCGGGTGGTGCGCACACCGGAGGGCTGAGCGGCCGGAGGGAGGGCGCTGGTGCGCTGGGCGAGCGGTGCCGGGCGCTATCGCGCGGCGCTAGACCGGCTGGGACGGTGCCGATTTGAGCACGCACAACGCCTGGCGAATTTCGCCCTATGGAGCTCACGAGTTCGCGACTGCCGTCCCTGGTTTGCAGGGCGCACCGTGTCCGGCTAATCCTTAAGCAGGCGCGCCACCATCGCTTGATCCAGCGCACGGTTCACGTGCTCCGCGAGCCGGTCGTATGGATCGTGCGGTCCATGCGCTGCTCTTCCCTGCCAGCCGAGCGTCCGTAGCCAGCCGTGGCGAAACGCATCGTTGTCCCAAATGCCGTGCAGATAGCATCCCCAAACTCGCCCGCCATCCACGAAGGTTCCTTCCGCATGGGTATGTTCACGCCCGCGCTGCTCCCTGATCGTAGCGAGTACCGCGCCGCCCGGCTGCACGACGCTACGGCCCATATGGATCTCGTATGCGCGCAGCGGCACATTCGGCGCCCACGGAGCATGAGACACGGCCATAACTTGCGCGGTGCGCTTATCGGAACGAAACTCAGTCGCGACCGGCAACAGTCCAAGGCCGGCTTCACCGCCGGCGTATCCCTCGACGCCGCGTGGATCACTGATCTGCGTACCCAACAACTGGTAGCCACCGCAGATACCGACCACCGCGCCGCGGAAGGCGCGCAGCGCAGCATCAAATCCACGCTCGCTCAGCCAGCGGCGCGCCGCCAGTGTGTGCTTGGTGCCGGGCAAAATAACTGCCGCCGCACCTGCCAATTCGTCGGGGCGGTCGATAAAGCGGACCGTCACGCCCGGCTCGCGTGCGAGCGGATCGAAATCGTCGAAATTGGCGATCGCCGGCAACTGGACTACGACAAGCCGGACTCCGCCTTGTGGATGGCGTTGAGCGCGCTCCAACGCGACCGCATCCTCCTCGGCGATGCCGATATCGTCGAGCCAGGGGACCACACCCAGCACCGGCAGGCCGCTGCGCTGTTCCAGAATCGTCACGCCGTCCGCGAACAACGCGGGGTCGCCACGAAAGCGGTTGACCACCAGGCCATGCAGCAGTGCACGCTCTTCGGGCTCAAATAACATCATTGTGCCCAGCAATTGGGCAAAGATCCCGCCAGTGTCGATATCTCCCACCAGCAGCGTGCGTGCTTGTGCGTACGCCGCCACGCGCATGTTAACGATGTCGCGCGGTTTGAGGTTCAGCTCGACCGGGCTGCCGGCGCCCTCGGCGATCACCAGATCGTAGCGGCTGCGCAGGGCGTCCAGGTTGCGCGTCACCACCTCCCACAGCAGCAGCTTGCGCCGGAAGTAGTCGCGTGCCTCCAGGCTCTGCCAGGGCCTGCCCTCGACGATGATCTGGCTGCGTTGTGCGCCCTCCGGCTTGATCAGGATCGGGTTCATCTCGGTTGTCGGGGCGATGCCCGCGGCAGCTGCCTGCACCGCGGTGCTGCGCCCGATCTCGCCACCGTCAGCAGTCACGGCTGCATTGTTGCTCATGTTTTGCGCCTTGAACGGCGCAACGCGGAGACCTCTCCGCGCCGCGATGCGGCACAATGCAGTAACCAGCGTGCTTTTGCCGACTGACGAGGCGGTGCCAAGCACCATCACCACCGGGGCGCTCATACAAATTCCTTCCACGCTGCGATCAGGCGCGCATTGTCGCCGGGCAGCCGCGGCGCGACGCGCACCCATTGGGGCAAACCAAACGACGCACAGTCGCGCACCACACACCTGCGACGAAGCAACGCTTCGCGTGTCGCCGCGCCATCGCCGGTGCCGACCAATACGAACGGCAGTGCGCCGCGCCAGGTTGTCAGCCCAAGCTGTTGGATGCCTGCGAGCAGCATATCGCTGGCCGCCCAAATACGCGGCCGCGTTGCCTTGAGAAACTCGGAATCCGCCAGTGCAGCCAGCCCTGCCGCCTGTGCCGCGCTGTTGACGCTCCAGGTTGGCTGGAACCTGGCGATCTGCCCCAGCAGCGCCGCATCGCCCAGCAGATAGCCCAGGCGCAGCCCGGCCAGCGCAAAGCTCTTGGTCAGCGAGTACACATTCAGCACCGGCAGGGTCGGATCGACGTCGACTGCGCGCTGGTCGTGGCGGACGAGTGCATGGTAGGCGCGATCGACGACCAGCCACCCGCGCTGCGCAGCACAGGCGGCGGCAATCGCGTCCAGATCGACTCGCCGACACATCGCCGCCGGTCGGATTGCCTGGCACACACAGCCAGGTTAATCGCGGGCGCAGCCGCTCGATCTGAGCGATCAGCGCAGTCGTGTCGACGGCAAAGGGCGGTCCGTCACAGGCCCGCCATTCGACCACGTCCGCGCCCGAAAGTCGGCCGGCGTGCGCGTATTCACCGAAGGCCGGCGCGACGACCAGCGAGGTAGTTGCAGGACCCAGCAGCGCGCGCGCGGCTAAGTGGAGTAACTCGTTGCTGCCGTTGCCCACCAGGATGCACTCCGGATCACACTTGTGCTGCGCGGCCAGCCGCTCTCGCAGCGCCCAACAGCCACGATCGGGATACGGCGCCGGGTCCAGGGCCGCCAGAGCCGCCCGCACACCCGGCGGCGGGCCGAATGGATTGATGTTGCTGCTGAAATCGAGCAAGAGTTGCGGATCGAGGCCGCGAGCGGCAAGCTCGGCATAGTCCAGCGCGCCGTGGGTTACAAACGAGCCCATTCCGCCTCCAACGCCCGCAGATCTACCGGAATACCGCAAACGCAGAGATATACTTCGGCAGCAACGGCGGCGATGTATTGATTGGCCCGGCCGAGCAGATCACGGTACAGGCGTCCGAGCAAATAGGCCGGCACGATGCCCATGCCCACTTCGTTGGTCACGACAATCAGCGTAAGCTCGCGCTTCTGGGCCGCCGCCGCCAGCTGCGCAATCTCGGCCTCGACGACGGGCGCGGGATCGTCCTCATGCGCCAGCAGCAGGTTGCTGATAAGCAGCGAAAGACAATCGATCAGCACAACGCGGCCGGGTTCAATCGTCAGCAGCGTCGACGCCACCGAAAGCGGTTGTTCCACCGTGTGCCAGCCGGCGGGGCGCCGTCGCCGGTGCGCGTCGATGCGGAGGCGCATTTCGTCGTCGCGAGCTTCGGCGGTGGCGATGTAGACGACCTGCTCGCTCAGTCGGGCGGCATATTGCTCGGCGCGGCTACTTTTGCCGCTGCGCGCCCCGCCGGTAAACAGCACGATTTTACTCATGGCTCGCCCCGTTGGCTCGACCGTCGACGACTGCTCCAAGTGCCAAGCCCAAACTGATCAGTCCGACCACCATGCGCCCGATCTGCCGCGCCTCCGACAGCAGCGCGGCATCCGCGACGCGCTCGCCGTCGCCGATGGTGTAATGTCCACGCTTGCTCAGCCGTGTATCCAGCGCGCCCGCGATGGCGGCCATCGGCCAGCCCGCGTTTGGCGACGCGGTGCGACCGTGGTCGCACAGTGCCACACGCCACGCTGCTGTGCCGCGCCCATTCATCAGCTGCGCCGACGACGCCAGTAACGCCGCGGTCAGCCTCGCCGGAGCAAGATTGACCATATCGTCGACGCGCGCGGCGATCTTGCCCAGATACTCGTAGCGCGCCGTGCGATAGCCCCACATCGCGTCGGCGGTGTTGCAGAACCGGTACATCGCCAGCCCCGGCAGCCCGCCGGCGAGATACGAAAGCAGGGGCGCTATCACGCTGTCGGACAGGTTTTCGGCCAGCGATTTCGATCGCCGCCGCGGCGACCTCGTCGGCGCGAAGCTCGGCGGTGGGACGGCTGACCAGGTGCCAGCCCAGCACGCGCCGCGCTTCGGCAAGTTCTCCGCGCCGTAGCGCCGCTTCAACCTCGCCCGCGGCCCGATCCAGCCCCCGGTAGGCCAGCAGCGTCGACGCCGCCGCAGCCTGCGCCAGCGTGCGGCGCGGCACCAGCGCCGCACCGCTCGCGGCCAGGCCCAGCCCACCGGCGAGCCAGGCCGCGCCCCAGGCGAGCCGCGGGGCGTTGCCGTACGGTGCCAGCCGCTCGCCTTGTTTGATCCAGCGCCCGAACCATACCACCGGGTGCAGCGCGACGGGCGGCTCGCCCAGCAACATATCCACGCCAAGCGCGACCAGCAGCACGCGGCAGCGATGGCCGATCATCGGCTCGGCGACGCCATGCGCGCGGCAGCCGCTTGACGTACCGGCCGCCTGGCCAGCCAGGCAAAGGCTACGCCGAAGCCGGCCCAGAACAGCGCCAGGCCGAGGAACGAGCGGATTCGGAAATCGCTGATCAGGTCGGCCGGCGCGGTGATCGGGTCGGGGTTCGCCGGCATTATCAGCACCAGCAGGACGGCGACGACCAGCAGGCACGCGACGACCAGCGGGACCACGGGCCAGCCCTGGCGCCGCGCCAACCGCGCTCCAAGCCAGACCGCCAGCGCCGTTCCGGCGGCCGACGTTCCAAGTAGCGTCAGATACATGGTTTGCCGGTAGCCGATAGTCGCCGGATCGCCCACGGCCGGCGGATTAGCCGGATACTTGATGAACGGAACCACCACGATCGCCCACCAGAACAGCGCCGCCAGCAACAGCGGGCCGCGCCATGGCCCAAGCCGCGCCAGCCACGGCTGGAGCGGGTAATACACAAGTGTCCAGAACAGGCCCCAGGTCAGGCCGTAGATCAGATAGCCGAGCAACAGGCCACCTGTCTTCTGGAACTCACGGCTGACGATCGGGTCGTCGTGCGTGTGGGCCTCGACACCCGGCTGGGCCTCGGCTTCAGCCGCGGCCTGCTCCTCCAACGCGATCGCGCGGTCGATGATCGGCTCGGTGATAACCCAGTGAAACCCCGTCACCAGCAGCCCGCCAAGCAGGCCGGCGGCAAGTGCGAAGAGCAGTACACGGCTCAACGTAAGCATGCGCATAGGGCACCTCCTAGTGGCACGGCGCGGCAGCGGTATGCCGTGCGTCGTGGACTGCTTCGTGGATCACCATCTGCTGATAGGCGATCTGGCCCTGGATCAGGCTCAGGCTCTGTCCCTGGTCCAGCAGCAGGACAAAGAACAGTAGCAGTGCCGCGATCAGTGTTCCGATGTAGCCCCATCCGATGTGCGGTCGTGCCTGGACGATGTTCATGCGATCCTCCACTGGTTCGCGCCGTTAACGGCGCGCATACACAAATAAACCGTCGCCGTCGCCATACGGCTCGTCGCCGACGAGCCGGCGGACAGCGGCCTCCAACGTAAACCCGGCGGCGTCAAGCAGGCGACACAGCTCGGGCAGGTAGTAGTGGCGGCGCGTCAGCTCGTAGCATTCGCGTCGCCCGTCAGCTCGCAGCAGCGTTACTCGATCGGTGCAGGTCATCGCCGCACGGTCGGGCAATACTTCGAGCAGCTCGACACCGTCGCCGGCTTCGCGCCAGTCGCGCCGGGCGCACGGCAGCTCAAACGGCCAATCGTTGATGCCGAACACCAGCCGGCCGCCGGGGCGCAGCAGATCCGCAAGCCGGCGCAGGCTGCGGGCGTCCTCGGCTTCGCTTGGAAACCCGCATATACTGCGGTCGTACAGCGAAAGTACGGCGTCGTAGGGACCGTCGTCAACCGACAGAAAATCCTGCTGCCGAAACCGGCAGTCGAGGCCGTGCTCGGCGGCCAGCGCTCGCGCTGTCGCCAGCGGCTCCGGCGCGATATCGATGCTGCGCACCCTGGTGAAGCCGCGCCCGGCCAGCGCCAGGCTATGCCGGCCCCAGCCGCAGCCGATCTCCAGCACACGGTCGAGCGAGCACAACCCGGTGCGCGCCAGCACGGCGTCGAGATCGCGCTCGGCGGCTGCCCGATGCTCAGCCATCAGCTCGGGCGTCAGCTCAGCCAATCGGCGCGGCGCGTAGAAGCGGTACCAGTCGTTGTTACTCATGGGTTGCTTCGTCCGAGCAGCTCGGCCAGGCCGTGTGACCTGGCGGCTTCGAGCAACTCCTGGTCGAGTGGATCGGGATCCTGCCACATACCGCGGTCGATCGCTTCCAGCAGACGCTCGGCGATCGCCTGCCAGGCCCACGGGTTCGAGTTCGGCGAAGAACTGCTGCAGCTCCTCGTCGCGCAGATACGCGTCGGCCACGTCGTGGTACATCCAGTCGTCGAGCACCTCGGCGGTGGCGTCGTAGCCAAACAAATAGTCCACCGTGGCTGCCAGCTCGAGGGCACCTTTATAGCCGTGCCGCTTCATACTGTCGATCCATTTCGGATTGGCGACGCGCGAGCGAAACACACGCCTGGCTTCCTCACGCAGGTCGCGCGTTCGCGGGCGGGCCGGGTCGCTCGAATCACCCATGTAGCGCGCCGGGTTGCGGCCGGTGAGCGCGCGAATCGTGGCGATCATGCCACCGTGAAACTGCAGGTAGTCGTCGCTGTCGAAAATATCGTGCTCGCGGTTGTCCTGGTTCTTGGTTGCCACCTGAACACCGGACAGCGCACGAGCGAATGCGTCACGCGCCGGAACTGCCGCTTCGGCACCGGTGTATGCATAGCCGCCCCAGCTCAGGTACACCTCGGCCAGGTCGGCATCCGTGCGCCAGTTCTGCGCGTCGATCAGCGGCAGGATGCCGGCGCCGTAGCTGCCCGGCGCGCAGCCGAAGATACGGTAGCCGGCCTGTCGCTCGGCGTCATCTCGCCCTTCCGCGCGCAGTGAGGCAGCCGTTTCCAGCGCATGGCGGCGCGGAAAATTCTGCTCGGCCGGCTCGTCGGCGGCGATCGCCGTGCGTACCGCGTCGTCAAGCAGCGCTACCAGATGCGGAAACGCATCACGGAAAAAGCCGCTGATGCGGCATACCACGTCGATGCGCGGGCGGCCAAGCTCCGCCGGCGGGATCAGCTCAACGCCCACGACGCGCCGGTTCGCTTCCTGCCAGCGCGGACGCACGCCCAGCAGCGCCAGCACCTGGGCGATATCGTCGCCGGCGGTACGAATAGCGCTGGTGCCCCAGATGCTGATGCCGACGCTGCCGGGAAAATCGCCGTGCTCCCGCCGGTAGCGCTCGATCAGCGTTTCGGCCAGCGCCTGGCCGGTCTGCCAGGCGGCCATGCTGGGCAGCGCCCGCGGGTCGACGGCATAAAAGTTCCGGCCGGTCGGCAGCACGTGCGCCATGCCGCGCGTCGGCGCACCGCTGGGTCCCGGCGGCACGAAGCGCCCGGCCAGCGCCGCCAGAGTATGCGCGATCTCGTCGTGCGCGCCGCGCCTGAGCTTCGGCACCAGCTCCGAGCAGGCGAAGTGGAGCACTTCTGTGACAAGGTGACAGGGTGAGGGGGTGACATGGTGAGCGGCGATATCGCTCGACGGCAAGATGCTGTCGATTGTAGGCTCGATGCGGCTCGTGTCCCAATTTTGCTCGTTGAGCGCGCGCAGCAAGGCTTTACTCAATGCCTCGACATGTTTGATAACATCCGCATTGGTTTGAAAAGTATCAGCGACATCCTGTCGATACTTCTCGCGGTCTTGGGTTGAGTTCGAGCTCGGCCCCTACACGGATCGGTAGCTTGCCTTCCCCGTTCCCGGTCAACTTGTCACCTTGTCGCCCGGTCACCCTGTCACCCCGTCGCTCTCCCGGCCGCTCACCCAGCGCGCTCCAGTCCTCGCCGAGCACGGCCGCCACGGTTGCCGGCAGGCCTGGCACGTCGAGGTTGGGCAAGCGCAGCAGGTGATACAGGAGCTCGACCAGCTGCTCGCCCAGCGGCACGGTTCCCAGAATATGCAGCCCATCGCGGATCTGCGCGCCGGTCAGCTCGCACAGATAGCCCTCGATATCTTCAAGCAGGTGCGCTACCTGGCGGCCCTCCAGCTCGGCAAACGCCGTGGGCGTGCCGTCGTCAAGCAAGCTGCCGTCCCAGTCGTGGGTATGGTCGCCGTGGTCGGCACTCATAAGGTAGCGCAGGTCGTCGTCAAGGCGGCTGCGCTGGATCACATCCCAGATCTGGCGCTGCAGCAGCGGCAGCTTGGACGGATCGAGCTGCTCCATCTGGTAATACTCGTCGACCAGCTGCGCCAGCTCGGCCAAATCGCCGTACGCGCCGGCGCTGGTCATCGGCGGCGTCATATGGTCGACGATCACGGCGTGCGCGCGTCGCTTGGCCTGGTTGCCCTCGCCCGGGTCGTTGATGATAAACGGATAGATCAGCGGCATATCGCCGAGCATCAGATCGGGGTAGCAGTCGGCGCCGAGGCCGACGCTTTTGCCGGGCAGCCACTCAAGCGTTCCGTGCTTGCCCATATGCACGATCACATCGGCGCGCCATTCGTCGCGCAGCCAGCGATACAGCGCATAGTAGCTGTGCGGCGGCGGCAGATCGGGGCGGTGATAGATCGCGTTGGGATCCATATCGTAGCCGCGCGGCGGCTGCAGCGCCACGAACACATTGCCCAGCTCGATCCCCGCCAGCGCCAGGTCGCCATCGTGCAGATACGCCGTGCCCGGCGGCTCGCCCCACTGCTCAGCCATTTCTCGACGCCGTGTATCGGGCAGCTCGGCGTACCACGCGGCGTACTGCTCTGCCGGCACGCGATAGGCGCGTGCAAGCTGCGCCTCGGTCAGCCAGGTGCGGTCGTAGGAGCAGCGATCGATCAGCTCGAGCAGCAGCGCGTCGCTTGTCGCGGGCAGGCGGCCGACGGCATAACCCTGCTCGCGCATCGCCTCCAGCAGACATACCAGCGAAGCCGGCGCGTCGAGACCGACCGCGTTGCCGACGCGCTGCGCTTTGGCGCTGCTGTTGGTGAAAACCACGGCGACGCGCTTGGCGGCGTTGGGCGTCCTGCGCAGTGCTACGATTCGGCGCGCCAGCCCGACCAGGCGCCGCACGCGCTCGGCGTCGGGCACGTAATGCGCCGCGCCGGTTTCGTCGGGCTGCTCCTTGAACGACACCGGCACGCCGATCACGCGGCCGTCGAACTCGGGGATCGCCACGTTCATGGCGGTATCCAGCGGTCCTAAGCCGCGGCCGTTGCGCTGCCACGCCTCGCGGCTGACGCCGGCGGTGATCGCCTGGATCACCGGCGCGTCGATGCGGGCGAACGGGTGCGGCTCGCCGTCGCCGATGGCGAAGCTCAGGGTATTGATGATCGCGTCGACCGGTCCGCCGTCGACGAGCAGCTTGAGCGCATCGGGCAGCTCGCCGGGCCGGCCTTCTCTGAGCGACTGGGTGTACACTGCCCGCGCCCGGAGCCCTTGCGCCGCCAGCTCGTCGATAAGTGCGTCAACAAAGGCGGTGTTGCCGCTGAGCAGATGCGCGCGGTAGAACAACACGCCGACGGTCGCCTCGTCCGCAGCGACGACATCGCCGGCTCTAGAGCACGGGCCGGAATTGTTGCACCGCAGAGGCGCAGAGCACGCAGAGATGCTTTTGATTCTTTGCGTGCTCTGCGCCTCTGCGGTGATCCCGTCCGGCTCAACCGTTGTGAGAAACGCTGTAGGCGGAGTGCAGCACGCGCACGACGCTGCGTCAGCTGCTTCCGGCAGATACAGCCCGTGCGCCGGCAGCTGCTCGGGCGGATCGTAGCCCCAGCCGGACAGCAGCAGGTGGTCGCTCAGGCACAGCAGCGCGCTGCGGATATTGGCCGCTCCGCCGAACTGAAAGTAGCTGCTCACCAGGTGCGCCAGCGGCACGCCGACGGTGGAGCGCGCCATCAGCTCGGGGTCCAGCGCTTCGACAGCCGGCAAGCACAGTAAAAAGCCGCCGCTGTGCGCCGCCCAGCGCTGCAATCGCTCAAGGCCGGACTGGAACGAGCGCGCGCTGTGCAGCCGCGCTACAACAACGGCAGCCGAGGGCAGCAGCTCGTCCAGCAGCGCAGCCTGTGCCGCGTCGTCTTCAAGGCGCCCGATATGCGCGGCGCGCAGCGCGGCAAACTCAGCGGGCAGCAGCGCGCGGGCCCGCTCCAGCACCAGCAGATCGGTATCCGCCTGGGACAGCACCAGGATCCCCTCGCCCGGCTGCGCGGCTTCGAGCTCAGCCGGCGTGCCGGCGTCACCAGCGGAGGTGGCGCTGCCGTCCCAGGCGAAGCCGTTAAACAGGTGCGGTACCAGCGCAGCCGGCGGCGCGACGTGGCGTTGGGCCGCCAGCAGCGTGTCGATATAGTCGTACAAAGCGACGATCAGCGCTTCGTCGTTGAGCGAGTGGAACCAGTACGGCCGCCCGTCGATGAGCAGCATCGCCACGTTGGCCAGAGGGCATGGGCCGAGGCAGCCGCCCTGGTTGAGATGCACCCGGTTGCGAAGCTTACGGCGCTCCCACTCGGCGTGATACAGCTCCCTGAACACGGGCGCGAAGCCGCGGTCGGTATGGCCGCAGCAGCAGCCGGTAGCGCACACCAGCAGCATGCCGCGGCGGGCGCCGGCGTTGACCATGCGCCCGTCGACGCGCTGCACCATGTTGCGCTGTATTCGTTCGTCGCTCAAAATTCGATCCCCCGCTGCGCGCGAATTCCCTGGTCGCGGAATGGATGCTTAATTTCACGCATCTCGGTCACCAGATCCGCGGCCTCGATTAAGGCGGCCGGCGCGTCGCGTCCGGTGATAATCAGATGCAGCATCGGCGGCTTGTTGGCGCCGATCCAGGCTACTACCTCGTGTGCAGCCAGCCAGCCGAAATGCAGCACATAGGTGAACTCGTCAAGCAAAAACACGTCGTAGTCGCCCGACGCGATGCGCTGTTTGGCGGTTTCCCAGCCGTGCAGCGCCTTAGCGCGCGTTTCGTCGATGTCACGGCTGGTCCAGGTAAAGCCGTCGCCCATCGGCGTCAGCTCCACGCCCATGCGATCGAGCGCGCGCAGCTCGCCGAAGTTGGCGTTTGCGTGCTTGAAGAACTGGATGCCTCCCACGCGCATATCGCGGCCCCAGGCGCGCGTGAGCACGCCGAGCGCGGCAGTAGTTTTGCCCTTACCGTTGCCGGTATTGACGATCAACAACCCTTTTTGCTTACGCTCGGCGCGGGCAGCCGACCTTCGCTCGCGCGCCGCCGGTGTCGAATCGAGCTGCGTTCCGGCGGCGGGCGCGGGCGGCGCTTCGGGCTCAAGTGCCGCGCTGTCGCCTACCTCGAGATCGCCGCTGTGGTCGGCGGCGAGCGGCCGGCCTTCCGGCGCAACCTGGCCGAGGCGATGAAAGACCAGATCTTCGACCGGACTGTCACCCAGAATATGCTCTTCGACAATCCTCGTCAGCGCAGCTTCGTCGACGTGGTGGTACCAGATCCCGTCGGGATACACCACCACGATCGGCCCGCTGCTGCACACGCCGAGGCAATCGGCCAGGGTACACTTGACCCGCCGGGGATAACGCAGCTTGTTCAGGCCGTGCTGCTGCGCCAGAGCGCGAAAGCACTGCTGCAGCAGTTGCGCCGCTTGCGGATCGGCGCAGTCGCCGTGGTCGCAGATAAACAGGTGATGGCCGTATGGCCGCATCGCTGGAGCGTCCGGCATCGTGTTACCTCATAGTTTAGGTGTGGGCTTCGGCGAGCGCAGCGGCAAAAACACAACATGCAGGCGGCCGGTGGCGGCATGCGGTGCGACCTCGGCGTGCACCCCGTACACCTCATACAGCAGCGCCGGCGTCAGTACCATCTCGGGCGGGCCACTGGCAACCAGGCGGCCGGCTTTGAGCACATACAGCCGGTCGCAGTACAATGCCGCCAGGTTGAGATCGTGCAGCGCCGCGATCGTGGTGAGCCGGAGCTCACGCACCAGATCGAGCACCTCGAGCTGATAATAAACGTCCAGATGATTGGTCGGCTCGTCGAGCACTAAACAGCGTGTGCGCTGGGCCAATGCGCGCGCCAGCAGCACACGCTGTTTTTCGCCGCCCGACAGCGTCGGATAGCTGCGCTGCGCCAGCCCGGCCAGGCCTACCTGCGCCAGCGCCTGGTCGACAATCTCGAGATCGGCTGCGCTATCGCGCTCGAGCAGGCGCTTGTGGGGAGCGCGGCCCATCAGCACCATCTCGCGCACGCTAAAATCGAACTCGCCGCCGTGATCCTGGAGCACCACGGCGATGCGCTGGGCCGCCTCGCGTGCGCTCAGGCTCCATACATCCGTGTTGTCGAGCGCAATCGCCCCGGCGTCCGGCTGCAGCACACGGTAGATACAGCGCAGCAAGGACGACTTGCCGCTGCCGTTTGGGCCGATCAGCCCGACGAAGCTGCCCGGCGCGCAGTGCAAGCCGACATCGTGCACGATCCGCGCGCCGGCCACGCTCCACGATACGCCATGGACGTCGAGCTTCATCGGCTGTCTCCCGGCGCGCCGCTGCTGCGCCGCATCAGCCAGATGAAAAACGGCGCGCCGAGCAGGGCGGTAAGGATGCCGATCGGCAGCTCCTGGGGCGCCACGACGATCCGCGCCAGCACATCGACCCAGATCAGAAAGATCGCGCCGACCAGCGCCGAGACCGGCAAGAGCCGCCGGTGGTCGGCGCCGACCAGCAGGCGCACGATGTGCGGCAGCATCAGGCCGACAAAGCCGATCCCGCCGCTCACGGCCACCAGCGTGCCGGTCAACAGCGCGGTGAGCGCGAAGATCTGCTTCCGAAAGCGCGAGGTGTCTACGCCAAGCGTAGCCGCCGTTTCCTCGCCGACACTGAGCGCGTTGAGCGCGCGCGCCTGTAGACTTAAGCACCAGGCTGCCGCCCAGCAACACCAGTGTGGGCAAGCCGAGATAGCTCCAGCGCGCGCCGCCCAGGCCGCCCAGCATCCAGAACAGCACGTCCTTGACTTGCTCGGCATTCGGCGCGTTGTAGATCAGAAAATTGGTCAGCGCCGAGCAGATATAGGCTACCGCCACACCCGACAAGATCAGCCGGCCGGTAGCGAGCCGCCCGGCCTGGCGCGCCAGCACGTACACCGCGGCAAATGCCAGCAACGCTCCGGCGAAGGCGGCGATCGAGAGCGAAACCGCGCCGAACCAGCTGATGCCGAGCAGGATCACCGCCACCGCGCCCAGCGCCGCCCCGGATGAAACGCCGAGCAGATAGGGATCGGCCAACGGGTTGCGCACCAACGCCTGCATCGTGGCGCCGACGATCGCCAGACCGGCGCCGACCACACCGCCCAGCAGCACGCGCGGAAAACGAATCTGCCAGATAATGTTGGCCTGGAACTCCTCCCAATCGGGCGTGATCAGGCCCGGCACAAGCTGGTACACGGCTACGCGCCAGACCAGGCGGGGTGAGAGCGGCACCGGGCCAATCATCACGGCCAGCGTCACGCTGAACACGAGCGCGGCACTCAGGGCAGCCAGCAGCGCGCCGAAGCCGAAGCGCGAGCCGGCTATCGCGTGATTCCGACGTATCGGTGTCGTGGCCACCTGGCTCATGGGAACAGGTCGCCATACAGCACGTCGGCCAGCGTCTCGAGTGCCTCGACCAGGCGCGGCCCGGGGCGTGAGACAATATCACCATCGAGCGTATACACGCGGCTGTCGCGCACCGCCTGAACACTGCTCCAGCCGGGGCGCCGGCTGAGCAGCACCGGAGTAAGCTTTTCGGCCTGGCTCGAGGGCCCGATAATGATATCGGGATTGCGCTCGACCACCGTTTCAGCGCTGATTTGCGGATAATCTTCCTGCGCATCGGCAAACAGATTGGTCGCGCCCGCGAGCTCGATCAGCTGGCCGACAAACGTTTGTGGTCCACTGGTGTATAACGGATCGTCGGATACCTCCCAGAACACGCTGGGACGCTCGGCGGCGGGTATCTCAGCAACGCGCGCAGTCACGGCGTCGACACGGCTACGCATATCAGCGACCACCTGGTCGGCCGCTGACGTATGGCCGGTAATCTCGCCGAGCTGCGCGATCCCGGCATACACGGCGTCAAAGCTGTCGGGCGCCAGTACCAGCACTGGAATATCCAACTGCTCCAACGATTCGACCACCGGTTGCTGGCTGGCGGTGCCGGCGATCACCAGGTCGGGCTGCAGGCCGACGATCGCTTCGACACTGATGGATTTTGCCGAGAAGCCGCCGACCTCCGGCAGCGCATCGGCCTCGGGCGGAAAATTGCAATACGACGTATCGCCGACGACCAGTGTGCCGGCACCGATCGCGAACAAGATCTCGGTCACCGATGGCGCCAGCGACACGATCCGCCGCGGCGTTGCGCTCAACGTGACACTGCGCCCGAGGCTGTCGGTTATCCGGGTAGCGGCGTCGTTGTCCGCGGATGGCTCGGCACTCGGCGCGGTCGTGGCTGCGGCCTGCGTTGATATAGCTGTTACGGATGGCCGGACTGCAGAAATTGAAGGCTGAGCAGCCGACGGCGCGCCGCAGGCGCACAGTACGACGGCAAGAACAGCGATCAACGAAAGAAATCGAACACGGCTCATGCGTCATCCTATGTGGCAACAAAAAACCCGACCTTCGATTAGGCCGGGAAGCGGAAACAACGACCGGATACGCCACGCAGGATGGGAAATCAGGTGGGGCGGGTCATGCTCTTCCTCCTTGGCTCGAGAAGGGTTGAACGAACATTGTCGAGGCAGGCATCCTGGCTTCCGGTCGTCGACCGGTCACAGTTGCGGCACAGCGCTGGACTTGCACCAGCTTCCACCTTTACGCCCTAGCATCCGGGCTTGCGGGTCACCTCAACATTCGCAGGTTGTGAATGTGCGAGGGTTCGATTATAGCACGGAATTAGCGACCACCGGTGGAACTACAGCGTCGTATCAATGTAGCGCATTGACGCATAGACATACGGGCTGAAATATCGGCACCAAAAGTTGCCTCCGTAGACATTCGCCGTTTCATGTTCAACAAAGAGGCGTTCATATCCCTGTTCGTGTGACCACTCAATCGCACGCTGCAACAACGCAGTTCCAATCCCTCTTCCGCGCAGCGCTGGTCGCACATAGGCCGACTTAATTTGCGCCGTATTCGTCTGCTGCAGCAAAAATCCTTCGCCATCGCTCGTCGACGTCCCAACAATCATGTAGGCACACGGCTCATCCTGTTCATAGTACGCGAAAATCACATCACCCTCCTGCGCGTGTGCTGCTAATTCAGCCAGCACGTCCTGTGGTTCTGTGGGTTTCTGGATGAAGATCGGAGCTTGCGGGTAATACCGATTATGCTCGGTCTGAAGCGTGAGGAGTCGGCTCACGTCCTGTTCTACCCTAATCGCCACATCCGGTCGTTCAGCAACGGCTGAACAATCGCGCAGCCGTTCCGCCAGGATGGCCCCAAACCCCAGGTGATAGAGGGTCTCCTGGAGGATCGTGTCATGCGCAAAATACCGAATCAGATGGAGATGGATCTGATGGTTGGCCCATTCCTGGGCAAGGTACATATACATGCGCTGATACAATTCTCGTTTCTTCGTCCCGATCGCACTATGACCATATTCCAGGACGATCGCCGCCTGTTGTCCTTTCCACGGAAACGCATCTCCGGTAACCATATAGGCCAGCAGCCGGTTTTGCTCGACCACGACCACACCAGGATTGCCGAGGTTGGATTGCAGCACATTCTGTATCCAGGATGGTTCGTCCATCACACGGGATGGCAATAATGGGCTGTGTGCTTGCTCGCCTTTGTAATTTTCGATCAAGAGGGCAACGGCTGGTTCAAGATATTCCTGTGTCATTGGGGCGAGAGTATAGGGCATAGTTTTTCCTGTCGTTAGTGATATCACCGTGCAGTGTGGATCTTAACGCAAGCTTCGGCAACCGCTGTGCGGAGGTTCGTCCGGGAGCGTGTGTGGGCAACCCGCGCGTGCGGCATCGACTGGATAGGGCCACACGGCAACGCACCCGAGCGTGACAGACATTCACGCTCGGGTGCGTTGCCGTGTGGATCAGCTTCGCACTAACGAACAGCAACCGGTATGAACACCCGCGCTTTGCCGGATGGCGGTGCCGGCTGCGGCACCGGGCTCGCGGCGGGCAGGATCTGCGCCAGAAAGAAATCTGCTCCGGAACTCAGGCCGGGCTGCACACCGGCAGCCGTGCCCGGATAGTTTCGCGAACTGGTGTAGCCGGTCATATAGATCGCGCCGTTCGGCTGCAGCGCAACCGCGCTGGTCCAATCGTCGGCGCTGCCGCCGAGGTAGCTGCCGAAAACCAGCTGTCCGTCGGGCGACAGCGTCGTGACGACGCCGTCGAAGCAAAAGCGGTCCTGATACGCGTTCGGACACGGCGCAGCGTTCAACGCGCCCTGTACGGCATCCCTGGTCGGCCAGCGCTCGCTGGCGGTGGTGCCGACCACGGTGGCCTGGCCCGCGGCGTCGACCGCAATCGCTGCCGGGTAATCCAGACCGCCCAGATCACCGGAGCTCAGAAAGGTGCTGTACACAAGCCGGCCGTCGGCGCCGACCTTAGCAACCCAGGTATCGTAATAACAGCCGTCGTCGCCGTCTGCGCGCGGGCAGGCAGGCTGCAACGCGCCCGGCGTGGTCGGAAAGCCGGGTGAGCTGGTGCTGCCGGTCAGGTACATCGCGCCCTGTGCGTCAACCGCCAGGCCGGCTGCCCGGTCCGACCCGTCGACACCAAGGTAGCTTGCATAAGTCACGTTACCGGACGGGTCGAGCCGCAGCATGAACGCGTCGTCGTCGCACTGCCGGTCGTCGCCGAGCAGCAGCTTGCGCCCGCAGAGCTTCTGCAGCGCGTTTTCGGTCACCGCGAAGTCGCCGTCCCAGCCTTCGGTGTAACCGGCGATATAAGTCGTGCCGTCGGGCAGCATTTTCAACGCCTGTGGTAGCTCGGACGTGCGGTCGCCGTTCCACACCTTTTCGTACAGCAGTTGCCGGCCGTCGGCGCTGAACGTTTGCAGCGCCAGGTCGCGCGATATCGGCGCCGGCGTATAAACGTATCCGGCTACCGAGATGCGGCCCGCGCCGTCGATAGCCACGTTCGGCAGCCCGGCGTCGACCGTAAAACCGGTGTAGGTGCTGAAGATCAGCCCGTCAAGCGCGGCGTTGATTTTGAGCACCACGCCGCTGTTGTAGGTGTCGGCGGGAGACGCGCGCAGAGCGTTTACGGTCGGGAAATTGGGGTTGTCGGTCTCCACCAGCAGCACGACCTCGCCGCCGGGCGTTACCGCCATGCCGCCCAGCCGGTCGGTGGATGCGCTGCCGATTGAGAACAATCCCAACAGCCGTCCACCGTCGGGACTAAGCTTGGCGACCAGAATGTCCTGCCCGCCCCGGTTGCTCAGGCTGCGTCCGAGCACGGTCGAGGAGAAGCTGTCGCCGCCCAGATAGATGTTTCCCTGCGCGTCGAGCGCTACGGCACGCCCGTAGTCGGTCGAGCCGCCGCCCAGATAGGTTGACGAAACTACCCGATCGCCGGCGCTGCTTACCTGCGCGTCCGCCGGTGCGATCATGAGTAGCACAAGCATCAGCAGGCACAGCGCGCGAGTGGTGGTTGGTATTTTGGTGAACATAGTACCTTCTCGGTTGTTGCGACAATCCTAGCCGTGCCTGCGCCAGGTGTCGGTGAACCGCGGGTGAAGCCGTGGGTGTAGTTCGTGCGCGAGGCGTAGGGCGAGTCGCACATGTACACGCACAGCGAACGGTCCGCGAAGTACCTATCAGCGAAGACCGGGTATCTGCGATCGCGCGTCGGCGCAAGACACGCGAAAGTTAAGTTATTACTTAACTTTCGCGTGTCTGCGCGGATCGTTCAGATCAGCCCATGCTCGCGGGCGTGTACCAGTGCCTGGGTGCGGCTGCGGGCGTCCAGCTTGGCGAAGATATTGTTGATATGCTTCTTGACGGTGGCCGGGCTGACCACGAGGCGCTCGGCGATCTCGGCGTTGGACAGGCCGCCGGCGATCAAGTGCAGCACCTCATGCTCGCGTGCGGTCAGCTGGTCGACGGCCGGCAGCGAGCGCGATGCGACGGCCGGTGTCGCCTGCGAGACGGGCCCAGGATGCCGCGGCAGCATGTCGAGCATGCCTGCGGCGATCGATGGTTGCACGTCGTGCGCGACGGCGAGCTGCAACAAAGGGATGATCGCCGGCGCACCAATCAGCAGCGCGATGCCTGGCGTGCCGATGCGCTGGTAGCGCGCCAGCACCGGCCCGAGCACCGCCAGCGCATCAGCCTGGCGCCCGGTCTGCAGATACAAATGGGCCAGCAGCAGGCCGGCGTCGCCAAAGAAGGCAGTTTCGTGCTCACTTCCCTGCTCGGCATACGCGGCGACCAGCGCCGGCTCGGCGGCCGCCCAGTCGCGCAAGGTCAGCAGCGCCAGGCAGCGGATCAAATTGCGCAGCCGCGAAGCGATCGGCCATTCCGTGCTGTTGGTTTGCGCTTCTGCCGCGGCCAGGCCGGCACGCACGCCTTCGGCGCTTCCCTGTCCCCAATCGACCAGGCAGCGTGCTGCGATGAAAAACGTGTTGGTCTGGCGGCGAAAAATCGCCAGGGCCGGCTGATCCATCAACGCCGCAAGCCGGCGCTGCTGCTCGTTGGCGACGTCGAACTCGCCGCACAACGCCGCGGCGTGCGCGTACCACAGCCCGATTTCGACATGGATCTGCGACAGCGTGCCGATCTGTTCGAGCAGCGCGTGGAGCTCGCCAAAGCTGGCGTATGCAGCCCCGAACTGCCCGCCGGCTAGCTCGATCTGACCGCGCTCGAACAGATCGGCTGCCTGCAACAGGCTCAGCCGGGGAGTAGGATGCCGCGCGATCAGTTTGCGCAGCCGCGCCAGACAGGCCAGGCCGCCGGGAAGAAAAGCCACCAGCGTGGTCAGGTTGGTCGCCACCTCGTGCAGGGCGTACCGGTCATCAGAACTCTTCGAGCGCGTCAAGCGTCTTTTG
Source organism: uncultured bacterium (assembly GCA_963827625.1). Lineage (GTDB taxonomy): Bacteria > Chloroflexota > Chloroflexia > Chloroflexales > Kallotenuaceae > CAWHBS01. The sequence continues at coordinate 135,636 of CAWHBS010000003.1, forward strand.
AAGATTCGGAATGACCAGATGCCAGGCGTCCGACAACATTGCTTCGTACGCCCGGCTGAGCAGCGCCACCGCGCGTAACCCAGGCGGCAGCGGGGCGGCCAGCGCTTCGTCAAGCGCATGACGCGCGGCGTCATAGTCGGCCAGCATACGGCAGCAATCGGCCAGGCGAACCAGGCTGGCGCCGCGGCCGTCGACGTCGCCGATACGCGCGAACGCCGCGGCCGCCTGTGCGAAAAGCTCGCGCCCTGCTGTGAGGTCGTACACCTGGCGGACACTGCGCGCATGAAAATACAGCAGGCGCGGCAACTCGTCGCGCACCGCCTGCGGCAGCGCGACGATCGTGCGGCGTAGCCGTTCGTAACTGCCGCCCTGCACCAGCGCATCGCCCGAACCTTCGATCAGGCGCGCGGCGCGCTGCCACTGCCGGGCAGCCAGCGCGTGGTCGATCGCATCGCCGGGCAGCGCGTTGGCCTCATACCAATCGGCTGCCCGCGCGTGGAGCTTCTCGATCATGTCCGGGGCGGCGCCACGCTGCAACCGCTGGCGCAGCACCGCCCCGAATAAATGATGATAGCGAAACCATTGCCGCTCACCGTCGAGCGCGACGACGAAGAGATTGGCCCGCTCGAGCTGCTCCAGTACCAGCTGGCTATACGCCGCACTCGATACACGGGGCCGGCCTGCCGGCAACCGATCCGCGGTCGCGGTTGTAGTCGCGGCGTCTACGCTCGCCAGATCGAGGACGGCGTCGCAAAGCGGGCCGCACAGCTGGTCAAGTATCGACGTCTGCAGCAGGAACTCGTGCTGATGGGCCGGCAGGCCGATCAGCACCTCTTCGCTCAGATAGTCCAGCACCAGGCGGTGGTTGCCGGTAAAGGCCTGCAGGAAGTCACTGCGATCGGCCTGCTCGCGTATCGCCAGCGCCGCCAGCTGCAAACCGGCGATCCAGCCCTCGGTGCGCCGCTCGAGTGCCGCGATTTCCCGAGCCTCCAGCTCCAGCCCCATGCTGCCGGCGAAGAAGCTGCTTGCTTCCGCGACGGTGAAACGCAGGTCGGGGGCACGGATCTCGCGCAGTTGCCCGCGCGCGCGCAAGCTCGTCAACGGCAGTGGGGGGTCTTCACGCGTGGCGATCACCAGGTGCAGTGACGGCGGCAGATGTGCGATCAACGAAGCCAGCGTTCGATGCACCTCGGCGGCGGTAACGCGGTGGTAGTCGTCGAGCACCAGCACCACCGGCTGATCGAGTGCCACGAGGTCGTTGATCAGCAGTGACAGCACCGCCTCGATCGACGGTTGCGGAGCATCAAGGAGCAGCTCCGCCCCGGCGCCAAGTGCGGAGTGCCGGCTTAGTGCCGCGATCACATAGCGCAGGAAGAGCGTCACATCGGTATCGTTCTCGTCCAGCGACAGCCAGGCAACCGAGGGATCGGGGATCCGTGCCCGCTGCTGTATCCAGGCTGCCAGCAGGGTTGTCTTGCCCCAGCCGGCCGGCGCAACAACAAGCGTCAGCGGGTCCAGGTCCTCGGCGCTCAGACCGTCGGTGAGACGTGTTCGTGGCACGATCCGGCTGCCTATTCGCGGCGGCATGAGTTTGGTAAGGCGCAAGGGCAGGGCGGGCGAGCGCGGCGCGGCGCGCGCTGGTGCTTCACTCGGCGGCGCGGCAGCAAAACCGTCAAGAAACTCCGCCAGGCGCGCGGCGAGCGCGGGCGACGGCATGCGCGCGCCTTGTTCGATTTTTTGCAGCATTGATGGCGTGCATCCCACATGCTCAGCCAGCTGCTCCTGGGTCATTTTGTACGTCTGACGCCGTCGCTTGAGCCGAACACCGAAGGTTGCCTGGTCGATGGGGGGTTGCATGGCGTGTTCTCGCGATCGATCGGTAGCCGGTTGCCGAAGCATAGCATGGCCCGGTTTCGAAAGCGAAACTACGCTAATGCCCCGGCCGGCGCCGGCTCGGCGGCGGTTTTGAGGATAAAGTGCCGCCGCGCCTCGTGGTAGGCCGGGTCGGGTCCGAAGAAGCAGCGCTCCATCTGGGCCAGCTCCTCGGCGCGATACGCCTCCAGCGGCTTGCGGCGCTCGTCCGCCGCCAGCCGGGCGCGCTTGCCCTCCACCAGCGACGCATACGAATCCCAGGTTGCAAGCTCAGCCGCCCGCTCCACTACAACGTCCTCAAACGCCGCCGCCGGCTCCGCCAGCACCTCGTCCACCAGGCCGATGCGTTGTGCCCGCGCCGCGCCGACCGGTTCGCAGCGCTCCGTCAGCGCCGCGGCGCACGCCGCTCCCACCCGCCGCGGCAGCACATAGGTCCAGTACTCCGACCCGTACAGCCCGCCCATCCCCGCGTAGTGCGGATTGAGCACCACCTCCGGTGTCACCCACACCTGGTCCGCCGCCAGCTGCCAGGATCGCGCCGCCCGCGCCCGCGTTGCCTTCCAGCGCCGCCACCACCAGCTTGTGGTCCATGCGCAGCAGCGCGCCGACCAGGTCGTCGATCGCGTTGATGTTGTGCCACGACTCGATCGCCGGGTCGTCCGCCGCCTCGATCGTGCCAAGGTGAATGCCGTTGGAGAAGTACTCCGCGCCGCCGAGCAACACCAGCACGCGCGTCGGCCGCGTGGCCGCATACGCCACCGCCTGGCGCAGCCGGCGGCACTGCGCGGTGCTCATCGCGCCCTGCGGCAGGTCCCAGTGCAAAAGCCCGACCGCTCCGTGCTCCGCATACCAGATCTGCCGGTAGGTCGCGCCGTCAGCGCGCGCGGTGAGCACAAGTGGCAGCCGCGGCACGCCGGCCAGCCGCGCCGCGCCCAGCACCGCCGTGGCGGGCAGCTTGGGATAGCGGCGCTCCGCCGTATGGCGGCGTCTGAGCGCGGGCAGCCACACCGCGCCGTCGCCGGTGGCGCGACAGATCGCGCCGTCGCGCGTGGCCAGCAGCGCGCCGGGCTCGCCGCGCAGCCGCTCGTCGGCGACGCCGCCGAACACGACCAGGTCGAGGTCGCCGATGCGGTCGAGCACACCCGGCGTGCCGTCGGCACTGCGCAGCACGCGCAGCACCGTGTCGGTCGAGGCGGACCAGTCGAGGCGACGGTCGGATTGTTTGATGCGCGGGCGCGGGCGGCCCCACACCTCCGGGCGAGCATAGTCGAGCCGCTCGCGGCGGTAGAAGCCGCGCTCGAGGTTGGCGACGATCTCGAGCAGGCCGGAGACGGCGGCCGGGATGACGTCGTTGCGATAGAGACTACTCTTGCTGACGGGGCGGGTGGCAAACTCTCGCGATGCCCAGATCGGGCCACCGTCGAGCTCGGCGTCGGCCTGCAGCAGCGTCACGCCCCAGCGTGGCGCGTTGTCCAGGATCGCCCAGTCGAGCGAGGAGGGACCGCGGTCACCGGGCGGACCGGGATGGACAATGATGCACAGGACGCGACGCCAGATCGCTTCGGGAATGGCGCGCGTGAGCATGGGCGCAATGATCAGCTCCGGCTGCGCCTCGTCGACGGCGTGGAGCATCGCCTCGTCGCTGAGGGCGAGGGCGACCTGCACGTGATGGCCGCGCTCGGTCAGCTCGATCCAGGCGCGCTGGCTCAGGCTGTTGTGGGCACTGGTGAGAAACAGGATTCGCATTAGGTTAAGCCACAGAACTCTATAAGTTGCTGGATTCGCCGCACCGGCATGCCGGCTACGCTTGTTGCTGTCTGATGATCTGGCTGCCAAGCGTGAAATATTTACCCTGGTGATATACCAGCGGCTTGGCCTGTTCGTTGATTTCCGCCGCTACCACTCTGCCGATAAAACCGGTGTACCTGTCGTTGATGTTCACCATCTGCTCCACCACGCACTCGGCATTCAGGGCGGCGTTGCGGATCAGGGGCGCGCTTATGTAGCGGCCGGAATAGACCAGGCCTTCGAATTGCGGATCTGCCAGCTTGTCATGCTCGCGGCCGCGCAGGTTGCCCGCGCAGCTCGCAAGCGGTCCCTGGTCCTCGGCACAGATATTCACACCGAACTCGCCGCTCTCACGGATGAGCTCGTTCGTCAGGTCGCCGTTGCCGATGACGACCATGATCATGATCGGATCCCAGGAAACCACGATGGTCCACTCGCAGGCCATAATGTTGGGGCGGGTGCCGAGGCCCTGCGAAGTAATCATGCCGACGGTGTGGGCGAAGCGTTGCTGAATCTGCGGAATGCTCTCGACGAGCTCCATGGTTGGTACGGTAGCCATGTTGTTGGTTATCGCTCCTGTGTTGGGTATGATTCGGTTATCAGTGCAAACGATCGTTGATTATCGGATCTGCCGTCGCGATGCCGTCCCTTTTCGAAGCGCGGCATCACCTCTTTGCTGAACAGCTGCAAGGAGGCCAGGGACTTGTGTGGGTCCAGGTTGCCGAACTGGGTCATGAAACAAAAGTCGGTCACGCCCAGAGGCTCCCACTCGCGAATCTGACGCTCGACCAAATCCGGCGTTCCGAAGAGCACCTTTTCCGGATACATGGATTCATACGACGTTGGGTTCAACGGCTCCTGAGGCCGCGCATTGGATCGCAGGAAGGCACGGTCAACCTGGCGCAGGTAGCGCATCAATGCCTCACGCGGCTCGTCCCGGGCTTGCTGCTCGGTCGGCGCGACGTACAGATGCGAGTGGACCAGAATGCGGCGTTTGGAGACCTGGTGGCCGGCAGCCTGGTACGCCTCTTTGTACCAGGCAAGACCACGGCTCACTTCCTCACGTGTGCGGGTGTAAGGGTTAATCATGAGGTTAAAGCCCAGCGCTCCCGCCGTCTCAAAGCTTTCTTGACTCAGCGCGGCGGCCATCCAGATCGGCGGGTGTGGTCGTTGAAGAGGGCGCGGGTAGAGTGACATTTTATCGATCGAATAATGCTGTCCGGCATACGAAAAACGATCGCGGGTCCAGGCGGCGAGCAGGACGTCCAGGCTCTCGCGGAAGACGCTCTGGCGCGTTGCGAAATCCACGCCGAAGGCCTTGAACTCGTGGGGCATGAAACCCCGGCCGATCCCGAGCTCGACGCGCCCCCGGCTCAGCACGTCCAACATGGCATACTCCTCGGCTACCTGCAGGCTGTTGTGCAGGGGGAGGATCGTTACCGCCGAGCCGATGCGTATGCGACGCGTTTGCATGGCCACCGCGGCACCCAATACGGCAATCGACGGAACAATTCCGCCGTACAAATCGCTGTGATGTTCAGCAAACCAGGCGACGTCCCAGCCCAGTTCGTCTGCAACGCGAGTCTCCGCCAGGATCGAGGCGTACTTGTCCGCCGGAGTCTGCCCTTCGGACAAAACCGGGAGAAAAAACAGACCGAATTTCACGTCGTGCTTATCCTTTCTCAAAAACAATCGGTGCCGCTGGTGCCGGGCCTGCTCGCCGGCTCAGGAGCGTTCCATTCGATCGAAAAGCAGGCGGGCAAAGCTGTGCTTTCTGGCCCTGGAGAAGCGATGCGCGGCGGAGGAATAGGTTTCTTTCAGCGCCAGTATCGTCGCCACGAGGCCGATCAACAGGTTGAGTCCAAGCAGCCTGGCGCGTTGGTTTTGCCGGTTGACTCGCTCGACGGCGTCGGCGTACGGCATGGTGGTGTGTGAGACGAGCGTGTAAAGGGGGATCCACAGGTCGGGGAACAGCCGGTTCAAGAGCACGTCGATTTTCTTGCGCGCCACGAAGCGATGTGAGTTCACCTTCTGGCTCAGCTCGACGAAGTTCTGTTTGGAAAGCTCAGCCAGGACATCGGTGTTGCGTTTGCGCGCCGTTTGAAACGCGCTGAAGGTCGCTTCCCAATCGCCGCTGTAGCGGCCGATAAGCTCGTCCAGCACTCTGCAATCTTCAAGGGCGGCGTTCATACCCTGGCCATAAAAGGGATAAACGCTATGGCTGGCATCTCCGATCAGGACGATGCGGTCCTGGTAGTGCCAGGGATCACATCGCGTGGTAACGAGCGACTCGGCCGGGTTTTTCATGAAGCTCAGCACAAGCTGCGGTATGAACGGCGCGAGGTCACGAAACTGCGCCGCGAAGAACTCCGCCGCCTGTGCTTCGGTCTGCAGCGAGCTGAAGCTCGTCTCGCCTTCAAACGGCATGAAGCAGGTGCAGATAAAGGCATTGTCGTTGGTCGGGGTGCCGATCAGCATACAGCCCTTGCGGGCCCAGATGTGCAGACCGTCTCGTCGTAACGTGCTGGTAGTGTCGAGCTCGACCGGAAAATTAAGTTCCTTGTAGCCCCAGTTCAGGCACTCCTGGTGATAGTCCGCGCGCTCCCCGCGAAGCATTTGCTGCCTAACCGCGGAAAAGGTGCCGTCCGCGCCGATCGTGACATCGCTCGTCACCGCGTGATCGACGCCTGCCCTCTCGTTCCGGAAGGTCAGAATATTGTGCTGCTTATCGATCTGGACCAGTCGTTCATCAAACCATATCGAGCAGCCGGGCAGTTTTTCCACTGCTTCGATCAGCATGACGTTCAGGTCGTGCCGCTTAACACCGTACAAGATTTCGTGCTCGTTCTTTCCATACGGCTGGAACATCGTTCCCTCGGGCGCATGAATCACCCGGCCTCTAAGCGGCATGATGATGCGTTCGATCTCGTGGCCGAGGCCGGCCTTGAGCAGTGCCTCGTAGCCACGTAGCGAGAGAGTCATATTGACGGAGCGTTGTTGACGGTTCAGGCTACGACGCAGATCGGGCCGGCGCTCATAGATATGCACCCTGTATCCCCGTCGATGAAGGTAGATCGCCATCAACAGGCCGCTCAAGCCCGCACCGACAACGGTGATCTCTGCCGCGGGGCGTTCGCTCGTTCGAAGCTGCTCTGCGTTTTGCATCGGTCCAACAGAGCTGAAACTACGCTCGCGATCTTCCACTCAGCTGTCTCCTTATCGGTATCGGCAACCTGAGCCGGTGAGGTGTAGTCGACGTTGCTGTGTCCGTCGCACTCTATACATCGGCGCGGAAGTTTAAGCGGAGACCGGGCCGAGGGGCGCGCTTGCCCCCACCGTCGATCAGGTCTCGAATGAGTCACCACTTAAACTTTGGCGTCGAGATATAGACAACGGGCACGCTGACCTATCGACCATACCAATGTGCCGGATCGTTACGTGAGCGGCACGTGCCTGTCCGATCAAGGTCATCGTGACCACTCATCTCGAAGGAGCAGACCTGCATGGACCGTCGTTCGGTCGCTGAAGTGATCAAGTCCGTACTGGCAGACATAACCCGTAATGACGCGGTCAGGGAAATGGATCTGGACACCTCGCTCAGGGAAGAGCTGGGTATCGAACTCGATGACCTCGTTGGTCTTCCTGATGGCGTTGGAAGATAACGTCGAGGGGTTCGTGGTCAATGCCGATACGCTTGAGGCTGAACACTTTAAGTCAATCGGCACAATCTGCGATTACGTCGTCGATCAACTGGAGCGGGAAAGCGCTCAGGTAACTACTTCGTGAAGCCGGTGCAGGGAACGGAAGCTATGCAGTCGAGCCTGTATCTGCACGCAGCCTATCATCATGTGCTCCCGTTACGCGATGAAAAGCTTCTGCCGCGAGCACGTTATGTAGAGTATCAAACGGATTTACACCGCATCGCCGGCGAAGTACTGGATCCGCTGACGCTGGAAACCGGCGATCAGTACACCTATACCGAGCTGGCCGATACGTTGCTCGAGCGCGTCGGGGCTGAAGTGTTGCCGCACCTGGACGTGCTTGTTACCAGCTACTGGACGCCGGAGTACGATCCCGAGTTCTCAGCCTTTGGCCCGTATCTGCACCACAGGTGGTCGTTGGCGTGCCAATCCTTCGATGTCACCGACCAGGGCAGCATCGCGCCGGCGCTGGCGCTGTCGGTACTCAAAGACTACCTCTCTGCCGACGGCAGCGCCAGCGAGGGGCTTTTGCTGGCGGTGGAGCAGACGACCATGCCACAGGCGCTGGAGGCACATGTGCCCGCGCCGCAGCGATCGAGTGCGGGTGTGGTACGCGCCAGCCTGAACCCTGAGCATTCCCGTGCCGAGCTGCTTGCCGCGGCGTATCTGAGTGAGGCGGCGGTCATGGCGCCGGACTTTCGGCTGCAGCACCTGGCCGCCGAGCTGTGCACAGCGTCGCGCTGTACACCCGACGAAGTGACACTGGTGATCAGGCGCAACACCTACCTGTATCGGGCATACCAGTACTGGGCTTCGATCGAGCCCGGCAGCCGGATTACCGATGCGATATCTGGCGCCGCAGCACTCGTGCATGAATCTCTTCTCCTGGCTGCACCGCCTGCTGCCCGATACATCGGACGCCGGTAAAAGCTATTTGTTCGTCGATGAAGATGCCGAAAGCCTGACCGGCATGGCTCTGCTCATACGCAAGCGATAGGGGAGAAAGCATGGATTTGCAGGCAGCGCCGGCCTATCGGACCGAGCAGTTTCAACTTGACTTTTCAGTGGTTTACACGGCAAGTCTTGGTGATAACCGCTTGCCGGGACACCGTGGCTGGGTGCTCGCGCCGGAGTGCTGGCTGCGCGACGAAACATATGAGGTTGTGGATCTGTGGAGCGGGATGCCCGTCCCGGCTCGGCAGGTGACACTGGTGAATAACCCCGTCTGGCAGCGCCGGCAGCTCGCGGTCGCCCGCTACTCGTTTACCGATGATACTGGGCGGAATGAGCCGCATGTCCTGCTGGCGCGCTTCCGGCAGGCGCTGGTTGACGAACAGATACGCGTTATCCGCGCGGCGTCGAACTGGTGCCGGGAATTCCTCGCCTCGCGCACGATCGGGACACAGACATTGGGCAGCCATCCGGCAGTCGCGCAGGTGATGGCCGCGCTGGTTCGCGACGTGTATGCGCTCAACGCCGGGGTTCGAGCTACGCAGCTTGACACGCCGGGCTGGCGAGCCTGGTTGATCGACGAAGTCGATTCGATCGGCGAGCAGCTGATCAAGCTGGCGGGCGGCCGCGCCATGCTCGACGGGCAGATGGTGTATCTGCGAACACTGTTGCTTACGCTGAACCGACTATATCTCGAGGAATGAGCATGTTCGAGCTGGATTTCGAGCTGGCAAGCCGGCGATACGCCGCCGACTGGTTGAACTTAGCGGCCTGGTACCGGCGCTTTGCGCTCGACGTCGTCACCGAGCCGGACAAGGTGCTTGCGTTTACCCGGCACCCGTTTGTCATGCAAAAGATCGAGGCGGAGTTTCGTGCTACCACTCGCCAACGCGCCGAGATCTTTGAGGTGATGGCATACGGCGATCCCGGCTTCCTGCTCACCACGCCGGGGCCGTCCCTTTCGGGCGTTCTACTCCAGGCACTCGGCGATGAGCAACAGCGCGCCTATTTCCATCGCTACGTCGTCGAGAACCGCAGCCGTACCTTTTTCGCAGTGACGGAGCCGGATAAAGGCTCCGACGCCGCTCATCTGGGGACCAGACTGTCCAAAGATCGCAGGCTCAGCGGGGAAAAGCTGCTGTTCGGCAACGGCGCCGTGGCCCCGATCGGGACGGTGCTTGCCCGCACAGGCGACGGGCCGCTCGATGTTGCAGCCGTTCTCCTGCCGCCCCAGCTCGTCGGCTCCGCGTCCGTCACGGCCCGCGTGCTTGACATGTTTGCCATGCGTGGCGCCCAGCTCTCCTATATGCGTTTCGACCGGCTGGAGATCCCGGAGGAGATGATCCTCGGACGACACCTTAAGCCGATCGAGCGCGGCATGATGGGCATGCTCAAGACCTTCCACCGTTTCCGGCCCGGGGTTTCGGCAATGGCGATCGGCCATGGCCAGGCGCTGGTCGACTATGCGCGGCAACATTTCGCCGCGGTGCAAGCGGGGCTACGCGAGCGGCTGGACTACTTTGACCGGCTGCTGGAGCAGGCGCGTGCGCTCAACCTCGCCGCGGCCGACGAAGTCGATCGCAACGCGCTTCAGGGCGCGCTGGTGTCGCTGGCAAAGAGTAAGGCAACCCTGGCCGCTGAGCGGATCGCCCGCGAGCTGAGCCGGATACTGCCCCCCTCCGCGTTGGTCGAGCACGCCTGGCTGAGCAAATCGCTGGCCGACGTCTACGCCTACGAGTACATGGAGGGAACCACTCCGATTCAGCTCAACAACGTTTACCGAGGTTATCAGCGCAATGAAATTACCTTATGAACAAGCCTTTCAAATGCACGGATCGGTCTTAGCGAGAGCGGGGATTGCCCGCCGTCTGATGCAAGTGGCGCTACCGATCCTGGCATCTTCGCTGGTCGGCCTGTTTGCCCTGCTGATCAACACCGCGATCATCGGACGTGGTGCGCCTGCCGGCCTATATGTGCTGGGCATCGCCCTACCGATCAGCTTCCTGCAGATGTCGATCAACGAGAGTTTGCGCGTCTCGGCGATCGCGTTTTCATCGCAGGCCGCGGGCAGCAGCAATCTGGAGCTGTTGCGCCGGCGACTGCGGGGCCTGCTCGTGCTCGCCGTGCTGATCCACCTGCTGCTGGCCCTTGCGTTCCAACTTGGCCACGGCTGGCTCATGAGCGCATATCAGATCCCGGCGGCGCAGCAGAGCATCGTTTACAGCTTTATCCTGCTCAACATTTCGACCGGCGCGCTGGTGGCACTGAGCATTAGCATGATGTCGTCGCTATACGGGCTGGGGCAGGTCTTCTGGGTGACACTGGTCACCATGCTCGGGTTTGCGGCCAACATCCTGGTGACGTTTGTGCTCGTTTACTGGGGCGGCTGGGGAGTGTATGCCCTGATCGTGTCAACGCTGCTTACCTCCGGCGTGACGATCGGCTGGGCCGCCCTGAGCCTGGCACGGCGGCAAGCACTGGAGCCGTTGAGCAGCCGCTGGTTGTGGCGGTTCTGGGAGCACTGGCCCGCGATCTATGCGATCAGCATGCCGGTCTTCGCCGGCTACCTGATTCTGTTTGTGCATAGCGTGCTGTTCAACCGCTTGCTGGCGCTGTTCGCCCCATCCGATGTCGCCGGCTTTGGAGTGGCCTACCGCATCCAGAATATCGTCCTGATGCCCGCGATTGCGATCGGGATTGCGCTGGCCATTCATGTGAACCGCATCGTGGCGGCGCGCCGGCACGAACACACGTACCGCTATATCTCCACGGCAATGGGGCTTAGCCTGGCCGTCTTTGCGACGCTCTCCGGCGTCGTGTTCGTGGCTCGAGAGCCAATGGCTCGCCTGGTTACCGGCGATGCGGCTGTAATAGCATCCGCCAGCCAGTATCTCCAGTACATGGGTCCGGCATATTTGGTATTAGGGCCGCTGCTGACCATGTTGATTTTCTTTGAGCAGACCGGCAACGGCATCCGTAGCCTGGTCTTCAACGCCGTCGGGTTTGCCGTGCAGCTCGCACTCGCATTTTACGTGGCCCGGACCTACCACTCGCTGACGCTGGTCTACGAAGCAATCGCGCTGTCCTACCTGGTATCCGCGATGTACATCCTATACGAGCTGGCTCGCAGCAAGCGGCTGGACGGGCAGCAGATCAGCCTGATCAGGACAACCTAAAGAGGAAGTATGAGCGACTATAAATCTCTGTTCGAGGTACTCCAGCAGTCGACGGCGCGCTATGGGGATAAGCCCGCCCTGATCTATAAGCAGCAGTCGTACAGCTACCACGATATTGTGCGTGCCGCCACGCGCTTTGCGGCACAGCTGCAGAGCTTCGGGGTGAGGCGTGGCGACCGGGTGGTGATCTGCTGCGGCAATCGTCCTGAAACAGCCATCGCCTTCTGGGGAGCACAGGCAGCCGGCGCGACCGTCGCGCTGATCAGCGCGGAGCAGGACGTTGCCAAGATCGGTTTCATTCTGCAAGACAGCGATGCGACGGTGCTCGTGGCTGAGCGGACGCTCTTTGATGCGCTGGCGCCTCGGTTGTCCGAATATAGCCATTTGCGCGGCGCGATCCTGGTTGGGCCGGCCGCAGCTTGCGAGCCCGGTGCGACGGTGCAAGTGGTCAGCTTCCCCGGTGCCGCCGGGGCCGAGCATTACCGCGACCCCGGCACGATCAGCGAGGACCTCGCGGCACTGATCTACACCTCCGGCTCTACCGGGCAGCCCAAGGGCGTCATGATGACCCACGCCAACATGCTCTGCGCGATGGCGTCACTCAACGAATACCTGCGCAACCGCGGCGAGGATGTGTTTATCAACGTGCTGCCGCTCTCGTTCGACTACGGGCTCTACCAGATGCTCATGTGCTTCAGTCAGGGGGCGACCCTGGTGCTGGAGAGCGATATGGTGCTGCCGCTGCAGACCATGAAAGATATCGAGCGCCGGCGCTGTACTGTCGTGCCCGGCGTACCCATATTCTTTGAATTGCTTGATCAGTTCAGCCGCTTCGGCGTGTTCGATTTCAGTGCCGTCCGCTGTGTAACGAATACAGGTGCGGCGCTGCTGCCGCGACACATAGCGATGATCAAGCGACTCTTTCCCCAGGCAACGATCTACTCGATGTACGGACTGACTGAATGCAAGCGCTGCACCTACCTGCCGCCTCACTTGATCGACGAGAAGCCCGCGAGTGTCGGCATCGCCATCCCGAATACCGAGATCACGGTGGTCGACGAGCAGGACCGGCCCTGCCGGCCTTTTCAGGTGGGACAGCTCGTAGTGCGCGGCGGCACAGTGATGCAGGGTTACTGGAAGCGGCCCGAGGCGACAGCCCGCAAGATCCGCACGCATCCGGTCTACGGTGGCCGCTGCCTGTACACCGGGGATTACGGCTACCTGGATCAGCAGGGCTGCTTCTATTTCAAAGGCCGCATGGATGAAGTGATCAAGGTGCGCGGGCGCAAGCTGATTCCATCCGAGGTCGAGGAAGCGTTACGCCGGCTGCAGGGCGTCCGCGAGGCAGCAGTCATCTGCACCGAGCTTGAAAACAGCGACTACCGGATCGATGCGTTTTTGGAAACAACAGAGGCTGAACTGCACGAAGCGACGCTGCTGGCCGGCTGCCGTCGTCAGCTTGAGAATTTCCAGATCCCACATCACTTCACCGTCGTGGCGCACTTGCCGCGCAACGAGAACGGCAAGATCGACAGGCCCGAGCTCAAGCGCCGCTACCTGACGGCCACGCCGGAACCGCTTCAGCCTCATGAAGAGGGCGTCGTTTAATGGCAATCTCGAGCTGTACGGCCGGTCAGCGCTGCTCGTTGCAGGCCAATCATTTCATACGCTCCCATAGGAGAAATGCGTGCTTCATTTGCAGCATGTTCAATATGTGATTCCGGATGAACGACCGAGCCTGTTTGAGCTCCGGGAACGCTACGCGGTGGAACTATCCGAGTTGATGGTGTTTCACCGTATCTATGGTCTGGACAGGGTACCCATCTGTCGCGAGCCGATCGCCGAGCTGCTTGGCTCAGCCGTCGCGCGGCTGATCGACGACAGCGGCATAGCAACCGATCAGGTCGCGTGGCTGATCCATACGCATACCAGCCAGCAGCACAGTGTGGTCGGCCAGGCTGTGCTCAATCAGGTGTGCCGGCGCCTTGGATTGCGCCACACGCGCACGTTCGGCATGACCACCAACAACTGCGCGTCGACAGTTTCAGCGCTGCCGCTGATCGAGCGATTGCTGGCGAGCTCGGATCCCGACGCCCGCGCGATTCTGGTTACGGCGGATATCGCCTTTACACCTTCGTTGCAGATCATCCCCAACAGCACCATAACCGGTGATGCCGCCGTCGCCTGTTTGTTGGGAAATCAGAGCACCGGCCACCGGCTCCTGGCGTCGCAGGTCGATATATACGGACAGCATGCCAGGTGCCAGTGGCAGGCCAGATCGGAGGTTGCCGAGTTTGAAACGCAGTATCCGCAGCGTCTCGTCCGGACGATGAACCTGGCCCTCGAACAGGCGGGGATCGATTGGCAGGACGTGCGCTGGGTCATTCCGCACAACATCAACCTCGCGGCCTGGAAAAAGGTCGCCAGGCACGCGGGTATTCCACGCGAGCTGATCTATCTCGAGCAGCTACCGCACATTGCGCACTGCTTCGGCGCCGATATCTTTATCAACTGGGCCCTGGCGGAGCAGGAACAGCGTTTCCGGCCGGGCGACTATCTGGTACTGGCGATGGATGGTCTCGGCGCGGTGTTCGCCGCTGCAGTATTTCAGTATGGGGGAAATTAGCGTCATGCAAAGCATATTACGCCGGCAACTGCTGGCAACCGCCGCTAGATATGCCGACCGGCCCGCGCTGTGGGTCGACGGCGAGAGCTATACCTACGAGCAGCTTTACGATCGAGCGTGGCGCCTGGCCGGGGCGCTCAACCGCCATGAAGAGGAATTTTGCCTGCTGTATTGCAGCAAGAATCTGACGCGCTATATCGCTATTCTGGCGAGCGTCCTGGCGGGCAAGGTGTTCGTTCCGATCTGCCCGACGTCGCCGATCAGCTATTGCGGGCGGGTCGTAGCCCAGCTGGGTCGGGCGGTGTACGTGCTGGACAGCGGCGATCGTGAGCGTGAGCAGCGCCTGCTCGATCTGGTGGATCCCACCGCGCCCGTGATCAGCACGTGGCACACCGGACGATCGTCTCAGAGCCTGCTGCAGGAGATCATGCAGCAGCCAATGCACGACCCGTCGCCGGCGGAACCAGCGGAGCATCCCGGCGCATATGTGATGTTCACCTCCGGCAGCACCGGCGTCCCGAAGGCCGTACTGGTCACGCGGCGCAACCTCGAAACCTATCTCGCGGGGAGCATGCAGCTGTTTGAGCCTACGCCTGAGGACCGCTTCGCGCAGGTCAACAACTATACGTTCGACCTGTCGATGCACGATATCTTCCTGCCGTGGTGGTGTGGCGCGAGCGTGTACGGCCTGCCGGAAACGGCTCCATTCAAGCTGCCGGCCTGGCTGCGCGAGCACCACATCAGCTTCTGGCTGTCCGTCCCGACCACCGGCCTGAGCCTGGCCAACCTTGGCCTGCTTAAGCCCGGCAGTCTGCCCGATCTCAGATGTACGTTGTTTTGTGGAGAGCCATTACCGCAGCGGCTGGCGCAGATGTGGCACCAGGCCGCTTCCGGTGGCCGGCTGTTCAATATCTACGGCCCAACCGAGGCTACTATCGCCGTGACCGCGTTCGAATGGCAGCCCGATATGCAGCTGCCGGATGTTGTCCCGATCGGTATGCCGTATCCCGGACAAAAAGTGAGCGTCGTCGACGAGCAGCTACGCGAGGTTGCCGGGGAGCAGCTCGGCGAGCTGTGTCTTGGCGGCGACCAGGTCGTACCCGGATATTACGGCAACCCGGAGCAAACCGGCAAGCGCTTTGTCGACCTCCCGGGCCGGCCCGAAACCTGGTATCGCACGGGTGACTGGGTACAGCGGCACAGCCGGTGGGGGCTGCAATTCAAAGGTCGCTGCGACGACCAGCTCCAGGTGCGAGGCTACCGGGTGGAGCGTCTGGAGGTGGAAACGCTGATGCGCAATACCCTGGGGACCGACGCGCTCGCCATCGTCGGCTGGCCGGTGGTCGAGGGCAATCTGGTTCAGGGTCTGGTCGCCTTCGTCAGCGATGTTGGCCTCACAGCGCAACAGATCCGCCGCAAGCTCAGCCGGGAATTGCCTGAATACATGTGGCCGAGCCAGATCTATATCCAGGTGCTGCCGCAAACGCGCAGTCGCAAGGTGGACTATGGGGCACTAAAGCAGCAGCTGGTAGAGCAGGCGGCGACATAGAATGCGGCCGTTCAGCCTGGAAACTGAGGCGTGCCCGGAACAAGCCGTATCCACCACCGGCAGCGCGACGCCGCTCGAACATTACGGAGAATTCTACCCATGAAAGACATGCTGGCCTTCTACCGCCGACACAGCGCGATCACCGACCCCGGGCCATACGCCGAACAACTGCGCTCGCTGCCCACTGAAATAGACGTGCTGGTGGATATCGTTGGAGGTATCTGGGCACACTTTGAGCGCGATGTCATAGATGTCGGTCTTCACCTTCCGGCCGGCCGCCGGCACGAGATCGATTTGCGCTTTGTGCGCACGATGCTCGACCGCGTAGTTGAGCTGGACGACAGCCCGCTGGAGGTCCCACGGCCATTGTTCCAACGCTGCATGGGTACCTGCCGGGATGCCTGCGTCCTGTTGGCCGGCATCCTGCGCGCGCAGGGCGTTCCGGCGCGCTCGAGGTACGGCTTTACTCCGTTCATGATGAAAAAGGACAAGCCCTTACACGACCATGTGCTGGTTGAGTACTGGTCGGAGCCGGAGCAGAAATGGAAGCTGTGTGACGCAAGGTTAAATCGCCCGTACCAGCAGCAACATAATATCCATGGCGTCGACCCTACCGACATCCCGGTAGAGAATTTCGTGAGTGGAAGCCAGGCCTGGCTGATGAGCCGGCAGAGCGAACAAGACGCCCTGAAGCTGAGCGGCCTCAAATTCAACGCCGCGTATGGGATGTGGAAAGCGCGCAATCTGTGTATGTACGACCTGGCCAGTCTGAGCGGCACTGAACCGATGTTATGGGATGCCTGGGGCTACATTCTACTCAACAAGCCCTGGGCACGACCGCGTGGCTACTTCCAGTCGCAGCAGCTCAGCCGTCTGGCGCGACTCGATCCCGGCGATCCGCTGCAATGGCGGGAGCTGCTGAGGCTGTATCGCACATGCCGCCACATTCGTTTGGGCAGGCACGTCAAGGCGTGCAGCCATATCAACGGCGACCATTTCGTCACACTTACGCCCAAAGATGCTGGAGCCTATGCTGTTCATTGAAGAAATTGCCGTGCAAACGGCCTCACAGCGCTTCACGCTAGCCACCGATTTTGAACGGCTGGGCGTTGGATCGCTGCAGGCGCGAGTGTATTCGCGACTGTATGGCTTCGACCAGATATCGGTTGCCGCGCCCGGCGAGGAGTTTGCCCTGCTGGAAGCGGCAGTCGAGCAGCTTATCGAGCGCGCCGCGATCGACCCACGCCAGCTTCGGTTGATCGTCCATGCACATACCGGCCCGTATATCGGGCCTGTCGGAGCCAGCCTGCCGCGAAGCCTTGTCCGGCGCTTCGGCCCGCAGATCCAGTCCTTTGGCATACAGCTGCATAAATGTGCCTCGAGTATTTCAGCACTGGGCCTGATCGAGCGACTGCTGCAGAGCTACCCGCCCGACGCTCGCGCGGTCTTGTTGGTCGGCGAAGTAGCCGATTGCGCGCAGATGCGGGTGCTGGATGCAGGTATCGTCAGCGATGTCGGATGCGCGGCGCTGGTGAGCCGCGGTGGAACGCGGGACCGGCTGGTAGCGGAGTGTGTCCAGGTTCACGGCGAATATGCAAAGGGTGTCTTCCTCGAAGCCAACGCCGCTGAGCGAGTGACCTATGACTCCTGCTTTCAGGAGAACCTGGCGGCTGTTATCTCAAACACGCTCGAGCGTGCCGGAATTACCCTCGACCAGGTTCGCTATCTTTTGCCGCATAACGTCAACGTCAACAACTGGCTCAGAACCATTCAATACCTGGGGATCGATCGCGAGCGGGTGTACTTCGCGAACATAGCTCGCTATGGTCACTGCTGCGGTGCCGATTGGTTGATCAACCTCAATGATGTCCGTGCGTCCCTGCAACCGGGCGACTATTACCTGATGGTCACGGTTGGTGTCGGCGGCGTGTTTGGCGCTGCTTTGATGCAGCACTAGGCTGTAATCCCAAAGGAGCCACGTATGCGGAAACTCTACATTTTGCTGGCGAACGAAAGCAGGCTGCGCTCGGATTTGAAGGATCTGGCCCGGCGAACCGGTGCAACCTTCTGGCTGGTCGCCAGTCCTCGCACAATCGGCGCGCTGCCGGACCGGCATGCTACGATCTTTAGTCGCGTCCTCGAGCAGGAGCATTTTACGGCACCGGCGCTGATCGAGCGGCTGGAACAGGTTGTCGGCGAAACACAGTTCGACAGGCTGATGTTCCTGACGAACGACGAAACTTGCGACCTGGTTTGTACCGAGCTACAGCAGTATTTCGGCGAGCACGTATGGAGCACCGAGCAATTGCAGCCCTTCGTCGATAAAATAGCCAGCAAGCGCGAGCTATCCGGATGCGGCATCCGCGTGCCGCGCCATATACAGTTCGATAAGCAGCGCTGCGTCCTGGAGCAGCACGCGTATATCACGCAGATCGCGCAAGAGCTTGGTTTTCCCATGATCTCCAAGCCGACGAACCTGTATGGCAGCATCGAAGTGCGGCGGCTGGAAAATATTCTGGACCTGTCGGCCTGGGCGCAATGGTGTACCGGGCCGCGCGATCACCTGACCTACGAGATCGACGAATTTGTCGAAGGCGAGCTGTTTCACTGCGACAGCCTGATTTAGAACGGCCGGATCGTCTGGTCGAACGCATGCAAGAACGTAAATCCGTGCATGCAGTTCGCCTCGGGCCGCTCGATCGGCGCGTTTAATATCCCGGCTGAGCATGCCGACGCCGTTGCGGTGCGTGAATTCAATCGGCGCGTGCTGGAGGCGCTCAATCCGCCCGATGGCGCAACGCATATGGAGTGCTTCAAGACAATCGCCGGGGAGCTGGTGTTCCTGGAGATCTCTGCCCGACCGCCCGGCGGGGACATGGTCGGGATCTACAGGTATTGCTTCGGCTTCGATCTGGATGTCGCGCACTTTATGCTGCGCGCCAGGGAGCCGTACCGGCTCGCGCTCAACGATACACCCAGATATGGCGCCTGGATCATTCATCCGAAGCGACAGGGCCGAGTAAAGGCAGTCCACCTGCCGCGGCTGCACAGCGAGCATCAGATCGAGCTGAATATCGCCGCCGGCGAAATAATCGGTACCGGAAGTCGCCATATCGTCGAGGAGCCGGCGGCTGAGTTCCGGCTGTACAGCAGCGATTATGCACGCATCGACGTGGATAGCACCACGCTGAAAGAGCTGCGGCTCTGTGAAATGGACGGTTAACATGAGCACCGGCGTGTTATTGAAAAAAAGAGAAACACAGCGTCACCCGGCGATGTCGCAGTTTGAGTACCGCGACGGAGAGCCGTTGATCAACGACCTGAGCCTCTGGCAGGTGGCCGATATCGCCGGACGGACGCCGTTCTATGTCTACGATTTCGCAGTCGTGGCGCGACGGATCGAGGCTTTGCGGCACATCCTGCCGCCGGAGCTACAGCTGCATTATGCGATCAAGGCTAACCCGCTGCCGCAGCTCGTCCAGCGGATCGTGCCGCTGGTCGACGGCCTGGACGTGGCAAGCTTGCGCGAGCTGCACATAGCTCTGGGCACCGGCATGGCGCCCCATCACATCAGCATCGCCGGGCCCGGGAAGCAAGACCACGAGCTCGCGGCGGCGGTGGCCTCCGGAGTGGTGATCAATCTCGAGTCCGCGGGCGAGCTGGCACGTCTCGAGCGAATTCAGTCGGATACCGGGCAGTCCGCGCATATTGCGCTACGGGTGAACCCGGACTTTCGCTCACAGGGTTCCGGAATGGCGATGGGCGGAGGCTCGCAGCAATTCGGCATCGACGCCGAGCGGCTCGGCGATGTGTTGCGCGGCATCCGGCTCAGTAAGCTCGTCGGACTGCATATTTTTGCCGGGTCACAAAATCTGCGCACTGAAGCATTACAGCAGGGCATATCCAACACCTTCCGCCTGGCCGAGGCGATTGTCGAGGAGCATGGGATGCAGCCGCGGCACCTCAACATCGGCGGAGGACTTGGAATTCCTTATTTTCCCGGCGACGAGCGGCTGGATCTTACCGCCTACGGCCAGCATCTCGCACAGGCAGCCTCGGCGTGGCGGCGCCGGTATCCGGCCTGCAGGCTGATCCTTGAGCTCGGGCGGTATCTGGTGGGGGAGGCCGGACTCTTCGTCAGCCGCGTGATCGATAAGAAGGTGTCGCGGGGGGAGACCTTTGTGGTGATCGACGGCGGCTTACATCACCATCTGGCTGCATCCGGTAATTTTGGCCAGCTGCTCCGGCGCAACTACCCGATTTCGGCCGTCACACGCCGGCGCAGCGAAAAGACGGAAACCGTAAATATCGTCGGGCCGCTTTGCACGCCGCTTGACACCTTAGGCAAGCAGGTAGAGCTGCCGGAGTGTGAGATAGGAGACCTGATCGTAATTTATCAGTCCGGCGCTTATGGCCCGACCGCGAGCCCGGTTCATTTCTTGAGCCATCCGGCCCCGGTTGAGATATTGCTCTAGAGCATTCTCCAGATCCATTAAGTCATGTCATTCCCAGGCCCAGAGGGCGCCCCCGCTCGGAATGACAGAATCAAGGTTTGTGAGAAATGCTCTTAGGAGTGGACAGCACACGTCGCAGATCAGCCCGCCCGTTGCTCAGATGCGATTTTACGGCGCCCTGACTGATTTCGAGGCGCTGAGCTATTTCCAGCACCGAGCAGCCTTCGTAGTAGTGCATCTCGACGATCCGCGCGCGCCGCGGCGGCAGCCGCCTGAGCAAACGCTCGATCTGCTCACTCGGCTGTTCATCAGCCGGCGCCGGCTGGTGGTGGCGCGCGCACGTACTTGGCTCGACATGATCGAGCGAAACAGTGCTCAGGGAACCCATCCGGCGCAGAAACTCGCGAGCACGATACACCGTTAGCACGATCAGCCACGACTTCACCGAAGACAGCGACGGATCGAACCGCTCGCCGGTCCGCCAGGCGTGCAGCAGCGTATCGGCGACAATGTCGCGACAATCCTCTTCTGCGATGGCGGTGCCAAAACGGCGCCGGACAACAAGCCGGAGCAGGCCGGCATACTTGAACAACTCCTCCAGAGCCGCGGGTTCGCGCCGTGCAAGCAGACAGTGTAGCCGTAGCGGATCTTCAGCATGTGACAGCATGTTACGCATCCTTGTACATGGAACGAATATCGTAGGTTGCGGTAAGCCTGCGGAGGCCAGGTGTGGTGTGCAGCGGCTCGCCGAATGGTCACGACCGGCGCTGAGTGGGAAGGTCACGCCGCTCCGGTTGACGATGGGCCTGCCCGACAATGTCAACCTCGCTGAGGAAAGCGTCGATCTCGGCGATGACAGCTCGCCCGAGGCGAACCGGATCGACGAGCCTCAATGAAATCAAGGTTTCTCCGGAGGCAAAGCGCGGCCAAACGTCGACGATTTCAGCCGTTTTGCCCGCGAGCGGCGAACCGGCGCCATCATGCAAGATGACCATCATCCCAAGCTGCGGCCGTGCTCCATCACGTCTGGTCATTCCAGCACCTCGCTACACTGCATTCATGGGTATTCGCCGTCGCGCCGTGGCTCCATTACATCAGTGTTGCGCCTTGCGTTTGTCACGCTTAACCGGACAAACGAACACATGCTAGAATGGACGAGACATCCCACTCGTCCGTCAGTGCACTAGATCCGCGCGGGAATCATATGGATCCGGTATGTTCGTCACTGGGCGAGTGGCTGCGCCGTCGTCGAAAAGCGCGGCACCTGACTCAAGCACAACTCGGAGCGACGGTCGGCTATTCGGCCGACATGATCCGGAAAATTGAGACGGGATGGCGCTGGCCGACCGTGGCACAGGCCGAACGTCTGGCGGACACCTTGCAGCTCCCCCCCGACGAACGTACGCGCTTGATCGCGGTAGTGCGGCATGAACGGGAGGCGGAATGGTTGACGTCCGCCGGCTCGTCCCCGGCCGGGGCGGCCAACCGCATGCCGCTGCCGGTTCCCCTGACATCATTTGTCGGGCGGGAGGATGTTGCAGCCGAGGTTGTTGCCCTGCTGCGCCGCGACGATGTGCGCCTGCTGACGCTGGCGGGAGCAGGTGGAATCGGAAAAACGCGCCTTGCCCTGCACGTTGCAAACCAGTGCAGCTCGGATTTTGCCGATGGCGTTTGTTTTGTCCCGCTTGCCCCACTTACGCACGCTTCACAGCTCGTAGTAACCGTTGCTCAGGCTGTCGGAGTGCGGGAGATCGAAGGCCATCCACTCGCTGCCACGCTCGCCGTATGGCTTGGGCGGCATTCGGTTTTGCTGGTGCTCGATAACTTCGAGCACCTGATCGCGGCGGCGCCGTTGATCGTAATGATCATGGAGGCCGTTCCTCAGCAAAAGATACTGGTCACGAGCCGCAGGGTACTGCGCTTAACGTTTGAGCAAGAGTACAGCGTGCCACCGCTGCGAGTTCCTCCGCCCGGTTTTGCCGATCCACCGTACGGCTCGGGCGCGGACGAAGCGGTCCGGCTGTTTGCGGCACGCGTGCGGTCGATCAGGCCGGGGTTTTCGATGGCGGCCAATTATGCCGACATCGTGCTCATCTGCCGGCTGCTGGATGGTTTGCCGCTGGCGATCGAGCTGGCCGCTGCGCGCTGCAGGGTATTGTCGATCGCCTCGCTGCGTAGCCGGCTGGACCAGCGCCTTGCGTTGCTCGTCGGCGGCGGGCGTGATGTCGACGCGCGGCAGCGGACGCTGCGCGCGACGGTCGACTGGAGCTACAGGCTGCTGACCCCCGTGGAACAGATGATGTTTCGCCGGCTCGGCGTATTCGCCGGAAACGCTTCGCTCAACGAGATCGAAGCACTGTGGGCCGAAAGCCAACAGCGCCAGACTTCGCCCGGCCGGGATGAGGAAGCAACGAGCGGCCCGGGGCATGGCGTCGCGGCACTTGAGATACTCGAGTTGTTAGTCGGTGCGAGCATGCTGCGCCTGGAAGAGGCTTCGAGCGGCGATACCCGGATTGTGATGCTCGAGACGCTGCGCGAATACGCCCAGGCGAAACTGAAAGAGCACGGCGAGTGGGACCATATTCACACCTGCTTTGCGCGCGTCTACCTGGCGCTGGCGCTGAATGTAGCCCCACGACTCCATACCCGAGAACAAATGCAGGTGCTCGATCACCTTGACCAGGAGCGCAAAAATCTCGGCGTGGTGCTGTCCTGGGTGCTCGAAACCCAACACTTTGATGTCGGCTTCGGCATGCTCGCTGCGCTGCAAGACCTCTGGACTGTGCGGGGATATTTTACTGAAGGACGATTGTGGCTCGATCAGCTGCTGCTCGAGGTTCCGCAGCAAATCAGCGGGCGCGCGCTGGCGCTGCACGTGGACGGGGTGCTGGCCTATCGCCAGGGCGACTACCAGGCAGCCCGTATTCGGCTCGAAGAAAGCATCGCCATTTGCCGCGAGCTGAACGACACACATGGATTGGCGCGCGCGCTTGCAAGCTTGAGCGAGCTGTTGCGGGATCAGGGGGATACGGCGACCGCGACCCCGCTGGCCGAGGAAAGTGTTGAGCTCTACCGGAATCTGGCGAATTCGTCCGGCCTGGCTGAAGCGCTGAATGTGCTGAGCGCCGCCCTGAGAAATCAGAGCAAGTACGCGGCCTCGCGCGATCTGGCTGAAGAAAGCCTTGCCCTCTACCGGAGCCTTGGCGACAAGCTCGGCATAGCATCGGCGCTGTATCGGCTGGGTATCCTTGCCTATTTCGAGGGCGAGAGCGAGCGTGAGCAGAGCTGCTACCTGCAAAGCCTGGAGCTACGACGCGCCATCGGCGACCAATGGGGCGTAGCGTATGCGCTCAATAACCTCGGCTTAACCGCCTTCGAACAGGATCACCTGGAGCAAGCCGCGGCGTACTTTCACGAAAGCCACACCATTTTCCAGGACCTGGGCGACCTGAATGGGACGGCCATGGTGTTGATGAATCAGGGCGAGCTTGCGCGAAGCCAGGGCGATACGACCGAAGCGCAGCGTGTTTCGAGCGAGGCGCTGGCGATTTACCGCCCGCTTGGAAATATCCGTGGCATGGCAACAACACTGCATAATCTCGGCCAACTGTGTTGCCGGCAGCAGCCGGAGCGGGCTGAAACGTTGTTTAAGCAAAGCCTGCACCTGTATCGCACAATTCCAGACTTGCGAGCGGCGACTGCCTGCCTGGCCGGACTTGCCACGGTAGCCTTCGTTCAAGGAGATGTGCTTCGTGCAGCCAGGACAGTTGCAAGCGTCGAAGTATTGCTGAAGGCGGCAGGCCATACGCTTGAAAAGCTCGACCAGGCGACCTTCTCCGAAACTGCCGCCGCCGTACGCCAGATGTTAGGGGCACAGCGCTTTGAGGCTTTACAGAGCGAGATACGGCCTCACTCCGTTGAAGAAGCGCTCGCGTTGTATGCCGAATACCTAACCAATAGCGGGCTCGGTTTTTCGACCGCGCAATTGTAAGCTTTACGCAGCGCCGTGCGCCGGCCTCTTCCGGGTCGGCTTCGGCCAACACCAAGGAGGGTTTTCATGCCGTCGAACATGGGAGACGCCGACCGTCCGCCGGGTGCATCCGGAGACGAGGAATCGAAGGGGATTATTCCGCCCGGCAGGCCACGGCCGCCACGACCGATACCCGATCCTGGCGACGACGATGAACCGCCTGGCCCGAAGGACGAGACAAACTGTATCGTAGTCTCAAACAAACTTGGTCTTTCCGACGAGCAGATCGGGCGGCTGGCTGCCGGCGAAGCGCCGTCGATTGTGTTAGGCGACGCCTACGCAGCAGTTCGAGCGCAGTTCACACGGTTGATCGGTACCCAGTGGGACGATGACCCCGCACAACAGCGCCCTGGCGGTACGCCCGGAAACGCCGGCGCCACCGCCTCGCGCGCCATAACGCGCTTGCGGTCCGCCCTACAACAGCCCGATAAAGGCGCCGATGCCGGTGGCTGAGGTGCCGGACGAGGCCTCAGGGCTGCTTCCGCTGGTGGTCAAACATTGTGCGACGCAGCCGGACGCACAACACTGGTCGCTGCAAACGTTCCCCATTCCTGATCCGTGGTGGATCATGGTGGCGTCTCACAGCGCGATACACCGTATGCAGGGCTGGAAGCTGCATGTTTCCGCGAGCATCGCCTGTGTCGAAACGACCCTGGAACGCGTGCTGCCTGTATTGTTCGACGAACACGTGCAATTCAAAGTGGTGTTTTCGATTGAGCGCTTGCACGCATTAAACTGGGGCGAGGCCGGCTATTCCCAGATCGGCAAGGCCATAACGATCTACCCCGACGACGATGCGCAAGCCGTGCTCCTGGCGCAGCGCCTGGGCGACGTAACGGCCGGATTACGTGGTCCGAAAATACCCTCGGATCGCTCGCTATTGATCCCTGGCCGGGTTTCGTATCGCTATGGTGAATTTTACTCGAAGCACGCTGTCGAAGGACCTGTAGCTTCCGTTCTCCGGGCTCCCGACGGAACGACTGTCCCGGATCTTCGAGCGCCGCAAACATATGAGTTGTTTCAAGCTGACGATCCGTTTTTGCGGGCCGGTCTGGCCCGGCCCGGCGCCGAGGTCAATCCGCTCATCAAAGCACGGTATTTGCCGCTGCAAACGTTAGCACAGTCGGCACGGGGGGCAGTCGCGCGCGCGGTAGATGTGCGAGCGAAGCGTTTATGCATCGTCAAGCGGGCGGCGCGCGACGGCATAATGAGCCGCAGCGGACTTGATGCACGTGATTATCTGCGCCGTAGTGCAGACTTTCTCCGCCGGTTCGCTGCCGATCCGCGCTTTCCCGACGTGTATGAACTGTTTGAATATGAAGCCGACCTGATGCTTGTAACGGCGGATGTGCCTGGAATAACCCTTGCCGAATTCATAAGGCATCGTAGCCAGGTGCAACAACACATCTCCCTTGCGCACGTCGTCGCCCTGGCACGTGGTCTCGCACATTTATTGTCGGCCATTCATAAAAGCGGATATGTGTACGGCGACCTCAACGCGGTAAACGTTCTGGTCGCGCCCGACCGGTCCATACGTCTCGTCGATTTCGACACCGTGTATGCCGCGGGCTCGGGAGTCGAAGCATTTCATTGCGGCACGCCTGGCCTGGCTTCGCCCCAATATCAGCGCGGCGAAACACCGTCGGTCAGCGATGATATTTATAGTTTCGGAGCGCTCTGGCGCCAGGTTGCCCGACAATGCGACGTGTCCCTGGCACCGGAGGCCGACTATGAGCGTCAACGGCCGAAGCAGCGCGCAACGGCGCACGAACCGCCGGCCGTAGCCCGGATATTCGCTCGTTGCATGCATCCGGAACCGGAGCAGCGGTACCCATCGATGCAAGCGATCGACACGGCGCTTGCATCGGTGTAGCGCCCGAAGCGCGCCGCGACACCAGCCGGCCGCTGTCTGCCTAACGGGCCGGCGGACGTGCCTGGGCTCCGCGGAGCTGGATGGTTGATTCCAGCAGCTCCCCGTCCGGCCCGAATTGGAGTATCACCCGCTTGTCGCGGGACGTGAAGGCTTCAATGCGCACCACCGGCCGGTACGCGCCTTCCTCGACTTCGACGAACGCGATTTCGAACGGCACCTCGGAGGCAGCCACCTCTTCGGTGATCGCCTGGGTGTTGCCGTCAACGAACGTAATCGTGCCGGGATGTTGCACGTCGTGCGCGTTGCTCATTTGTGTTCCGCCTCGATCTGATCGATGATCTTGAAGCGCTCGCCCTGCCATTTGCGCGCCTCCGCTTCCTGCGGCGTACCTTTGACCTGATGATAATACAGGTAGGTCTCGGCGAAATCCTCGTGCACCGAGCTGGCCGCATACGACGACGTTATGCCAAGATCCTTCTTCCTTGCCTGTTTCCAGGCATTCCATCGCCGGTCATTTTCATTGGAGCCCCAGCGTGTTTGCGAGATGATATGCCCGCTCTCGTGGTGCAGCGCTGCATCCAGCTCGGTCTGGGAGGGTTTTCCCCAGCTCGGATAGAGCTTCACAACCCCTGCGGCGCCTGCCGTCGCGTAGGAGCGAAAGTCGGGTTCGTTGTACTTGCGTGCCCAGAACGCGTCTTTCGGATTTCGTTTCGGCTCGACGTCGACATGCTTGATAGCCGCCAGACTCGACTCGGGCAGCGCCGCCAGCCCCGCGGCGACTTCATGGATCGTATGGACCTCGCCGTCGTGGCTGACATTTTTCGGCACGAACACCGGGATTTTGCGCCCGTTGATTTCAACGTCATATCTGATCGCGTCAGCCCGTCCGCTGGCAAAGCGATAATTGGCGACCTCTTCCCCTCCTTGCAGCATGTAGGACCGGCGCCGCTGGTCGAAGGTGCCCTCGGGCGTTTCAACCGGATTACCTGGTACCCGCTCGAAGCTGTACCGCTGAAACGGGGCAGCCCCCTCCTGCTCGAAGCTGTGCTCGCCACGAAACGGGGCAGCCGCTTCCTGCTCGGCGGTACGCAAGATCTCGACGATGTCACGCAGCACCTCGTCGCCCGTCGTCAGCGCGCTGTGGAGCCGTCCAAGCGCCGGAAACACATCCTGCTGCATCTCGGCAAAGAAGGCTTCGGCGCCCTTGCCTTTCCACCCGTCGCGCTGCAGCGACTGAAACGCACGCTGGAGCGACCGCTGCATCTGCCCGCTCTGCTCCGCATGACCTCGAAAGCGCGCCGAGATGGCGGTGAGCTCATCGTAGCGGGCCTGGATAATTTCGACATGCATAGCTGTATCCGTAACAAATCGGGCCGGCTGCCCACTCCACCCGCCGCCGGCGGCGACAGGGAGACACTATGGCGGGCACGGGTCTACAAAGTGTCTACAGGCCGCGCGGCACTACGCCGCGATAACCGCTGGGACCCGCCGCGCTATTCTTTTGTCGTCAGCACCGCGTACTCGGCCCGGGTGTCGAGCTCGAGGCTGTGCAGGGTATGATGCGCTGGTACCAATCGCAGCGAGGAGGTCGTAGGATGTTCAGCATGGACTGGTTTCGGTTGGATGGTCAGGCTGCCTTCGTCACGGGCGCCGGCAGCGGCATTGGACACGGCATCGCCATCGGGCTCGCGCAGGCCGGCGCCAACGTCGCGTGTTTCGATCTGCCAGGGAGTTCCTGGCCTGACTGATACGGTCAACCATATTCACGACCTGGGACGCAGCGCCCTCGCCGTGACGGGCGATGTGACCGCTGCGACGGACCTCGCGCGTGCGCTCGCCACGAGCGTGGCCGAACTCGGGTCTGTGGACGTCGCGGTGAACTGCGCGGGCATTGCCAATGCGACGCCCGCAGAAGATATGTCGCTCGCCCAGTGGCAGCAGATGCTCGATGTAAATCTGACCGGCGTCTTTTTGTCCTGTCAAGCCGAAGCCCGCGTGATGCTGCCGCGCCACCGCGGCTCGATTATAAACATCGCCTCGATGTCGGGGGTGATTGTCAATCGCGGCCTGACCCAGGCGCATTACAACAGTTCGAAAGCTGCGGTGATTTACCTCTCCAAGAGTTTGGCGATGGAATGGAGCGAGCGCGGCATTCGGGTCAATACGATCAGCCCCGGCTACACGCGCACGCCGATGACCCAGCGTGCGGAAGTGGCCGAGCAACTCACAGCCTTTGCGGCCGATACACCGATGGGGCGCATCGCCGGCGTCGAGGACATGGTCGGCCCGGCGGTGTTTCTGGCAAGCCAGGCAGCGGCATTTTGTACCGGCGTCAATCTGCTGGTCGACGGTGGCTTCGTCTGCTGGTAAGCGGCAAACGGGAAACAAACGCTCTACGCGCAGCTTGCATTCGTCGCCGTGAAGAGGTACAACAACGTTTGAGCGTTCGCTCACCGGCGGGATGGGCCAGGTTTCCCGATTTCGCTGTTCGGTTTTACAGAATTTGCACGACGCAAGGAGATCGCTTCATGACCACAACCGCAGTTGCACCGGCTGCTCCGATCCGCTGGTGGTTGCCACTGATCGAGGGCATTATCGCAATCCTGATCGGTTTCTGGTTCTTTACCCAGCCGCTGGCCACCTCGTTGGGGTTCGTTCTCGCTATCGGTATCTACTGGTTTATCATCGGCGTTTTCGACCTGATCCGCCTGTTCTGGGACCGCACGCGTTGGGGCTGGACGCTCTTTTCCGGCATCATCGGAATCCTTGCCGGCGGCATGATTGTGTCCGGCATGCTGGGTCAGAACAATCCGCTCGGAACCGCGTTCGTGGTGGGCACGACGCTTACCTGGGTGATCGGCCTGATGGGCATCCTGTATGGGATCATGGCATTGATCGGCGCCTTCCGCGGCGGCGGTTGGTGGTCCGCCGTGCTGGGCGTGTTCGGCATCCTCTTCGGTTGGTTCATCCTGGCGAACCCGCTGGCGACGACGCTGGCCTTGCCCTTGACGCTTGGCTTCCTGCTCGTCGCGGGCGGCATCATGTTGATCGTCACCGCATTCCGGCTGCGCTGACCGAACCCGCATCGCTTGTGCCGTTCCCGACCAAGGAGCAAGTATGCTTGCGCGTGCCTGGCACGAGCTCGAACTCGTTCTGACGGCCGAGCACGAATATGCCAACCCCTACACCGACGTTGAGGTCTGGGCCGAGTTCAGCCACGACAGCGGTCTTGCGCTGCGCCGTCCGGCGTTCTGGGACGGCGGGAAGACCTGGCGGATTCGGTTTGCTGCTCCACTGGCTTCGGGCCGCTGGACGTGGCGTAGCGCCGGCTCAGTCGACGATGTCGGTCTGACTGAGCCGGCCGGCGAGTTTTGGTGCCAGGCGGAGCCATCCGTCGAGCACCGCTTTTACCGCCACGGCTTCTGGCGCATGTCGCCCGGCGGCCGCAATCTGGTTCACGCCGACGGGAGGCCGGCGCTGTTAGTTGCCGATACCGCCTGGGCCCTGCCCTGGCGTGCCACTGAGCAGCAGTGCCGTATCTACGCTGCCGACCGGCACGCCAAGGGCTTCAACGCGGTACTGCTGATGAGCGTACAACCGGACATGCATGCCCGCGGCCCGCGCGACCGCAGCGCCGACGAGGGCTTCGACGTCGCCTTCGAAGATCTATCGCACGGACACCTCAACCAGCTCAATCCCGCGTACTTTGCGTATCTGGATCGGCTGCTGGCGATCCTGGTTGAATACGAGCTCGTGCCGGTGCTGCAGCCGGTATTTCAGGGCTTCGGCTGGAAGGGTTTGAGCGTGGCGGGTACCCGGGTACCATCCGGCGAGTACGCGCGCTATTGTCGCTACCTGGTCGCCCGCTACGGCGCGCGGCCGGCGATCTACCTTGTCGGCGCCGACGGCTCAGGCGAAGAGCCGCAGATCGCGGCCGGCGGCGAAGAGATCGAGCGCTGGGACGCCTACGGGCAGCCGACGGGCATTCATTACCGCCCGCACGCGACCTTTCGCGCCCACCAGGCCGCGCCGTGGCTTGACTTCCAGTGGTGCCAGACCGGCCACAGCGGCGAGCACCTGCCCGAACGCGTGGCCGATATGTGGCGCAACACACCGGCCAAAGGCGTCGCCAACGGCGAACCAAGCTATGAGCATGGCGGGGGCCGCGAGCGGGCGGCGGGCTGGTGGCAGGGCCACGAAGCATGGTCCAACCTGTGCGCTGGTGGCACGATGGGCGTGGTGTACGGTGCCGGCAGCCTGTGGCAGTGGCGGCACCACGCCGAGGAGCCGGGCCACTCCGAATGGTTCCTGGCGCCGGGCGCGGGCTGGCGCGAGGCACTTGATTTCGAAGGCTCGACGCATGTTGGGCGTGTCGCAAGTATCATGGATGGGCTGCCGATCGCCGAAATGGAGCCCAACTGGCAGGTAACGCTCGGCCGGCGCGGGCTCCTGGTACCGGACAGGCTGTTTGTCGCATACGCGGAGAACAGCGGCCCGTTGATGGTGTTCGGCGATCAGGTTCCGCGCCGCTATCGGGTGGTGGACCCGCGCACAGGTGATGTACTACACCAAGGCGTGCGCGAGGACATGTGGCTCGCCGCTGCCGGGGACGGCCCACGAGTATATCTATGCTGTGATGACGATGTGGCATGAACCCCTCCGAAAACGTTGCGCTTTTGTTCAAGACGCCAATTTCCAGTTGAGTTAAGCTAGTGGTGCGCAGCGGCGACCCGGCACATCGCCCGCTGCTCTCCGGCAATCACACCACGGAAAGGGAAAACATGTCGCACGAATCTGAGACGGCAACCACTCCAATACACACCGGCTATGCTCCGGTCAATGGTCTCCAGATGTACTACGAGATCCACGGCACCGGCCAGCCGCTGGTGCTGCTGCATGGCGCCTTCTCGGCCATCGGCACCTCGTTCGACGCGGTGCTGCCGGGGCTGGCCAGGACCCGCCAGGTGATCGGCGTTGAGGTGCAGGGGCACGGGCGCACCGCCGACATTGACCGCCCGTTGCGCATCGAGCAGCTGGCCGACGACGTGGCTGCCTTGCTCCAGCATCTGGGGATCACCCAGGCCGACATCTTCGGCTACAGCACGGGCGGGAGCATCGCCCTGCACCTTGCCATCCGGCACCCGCAGGTGGTGCGCAAACTCGTGCTCGCCTCGGTCTCCTACACGCTGAGTGGTATCCATCCCGGGTTGATGGACGGACTTGGCGACATGCAACCCGAGATGATGCATGGGTCGCCGTGGCACGACGAATACCTGCGCATCGCGCCCGATCCGGACCACTTCGCCACGTTGTTCGCCAAAAAGACGGAGATGGATCGCAACATCACGGACATCCCGGCCGAGGCCATAAAGTCGCTCACCGCGCCAACCTTGCTGATCATTGGCGATTTCGATCTGATCCGTCCCGAGCACGCGGTTGAGCTGTTTCGCCTGCTCGGCGGCGGCGTGTTCGGCGATATGCCGCCCGGTATGCCGAACTCGCAACTGGCGATTTTGCCCGGTACGTCACACGTGTCGATCGTATCACGCGCCGACTTGCTGATCCCGATGATCACCGCCTTCCTCGATGCGCCGATGCCGGAGGCCACGGCTGGATAAGACGTAGGCAGCTGCGCGTGGGCGCCAGGGCGGCCGGGTTGTGAGCAGGTTGAAGATCGGCGCATGTCTCCCGCGCTTCGTGCCGTCCGCACGTTGTGACCGTTGCTGTCACAACGAACTACTACGCTCGTCGTATAGTTCACAACTCAACGGAACGGAGCACGCCATGGATCTAGGAGCCTTTTCCATCAGCCTTGCGGTCAGCGACCTTGCGGCGTCACACACCTTCTACGAAAAGTTCGGATTCACCGTGGTTGGCGGCGCGGCCGCCGAGCACTGGCTGATTCTGAGAAATGGCGATTGCACCATCGGGCTGTTTCAGGGGATGTTCGATCGGAACACGTTGACCTTCAATCCGGGCTGGGACAGCACTGCGAACCGTCGTGAGGAGTTCACCGACATACGCGACCTGCAGCGCCAGTTAAGGGCGCAGGGGGTTGAGCTCGTGGCGGAGGCCGACGAAACGACAAAGGGGCCAGCGTACTTGATGGCCATTGACCCTGACGGCAATCCGATCCTCTTCGATCAGCATGTCTAGCTGGAGAGCAGCGCGAGCTAGACGCTCATCTCGTTGTCGACCACCGCTACGGATGGGAGCGACGGTGCCGCCAGGTAGCTGGGTCTAGCCGGTCGGGATCGCCGAATGAAGACGCGCGCAGGGAGCGGACCGAGCAGCGGCAGGGCGAGCGCGGCGAGTGTAGCGGCCACCACATAGACGCCCGCGCCGCCCAGCAGATCCAGCATCAGGCCCGCGCAGCCGAACCCGATAATGCTCGCGGTCGAATCCATCGCATGAAAGCGCGGCAGAAAGCGCTCCACCGCGCCGGGTGGTAGCAGCGCCGCCGCGAGGGCCGCGCCGATCGAGCCGTTGACCGCTGTGGCGAGGGTCAGCAGGCTGGTGCCGAGCTGAAACTGCCAGAGCTCTCTGGCCAGGATCAGCATCGTGGCCCCACCGATTCCCAGCAAAGGGCTCAGCCGGAGCACGCACCGGTGGCCGAGGCGGTCAGACAGCGTTCCAAGCGTGATTACCATCGGTATCGTTGCTAAACCGCTCATGGTCGCCGTGCTTGCGATCGCGCCGGCGGAGAATCCGAGCTCCTGCATCGACAGCGGAATGCTGAGGCGGCTGATGCTGATCCCGAGCACCGTCACGAGTGAGCTTAGCATGAGCAACCGAAACGTGCCCGGCGCCCGATCAGGTCGGACTTCGACGCCCCTCGGCGCGCCTGCCGGCGGTGCCATGTGCGGCTCTGGAAAGCCGAGCAGGCCGATGATCGGCAGGGCGGTCCAGATGGCGCCCAGGACGAGAAACATGACCGGAAAGCTGTAGCGGCTCACCAGGTAGCCGGTCACCATCCCGCCGAACAGCCCATCGAGCGGAAAGGCTAGCGCGAGCAGGGTGAAGGCTTTGCCGCGATTGTGGCTGTCGGTCGCCGCCGCCGTGGCCACACTGATCAGCGTGAGCGTGGTAGCGGCGCAGAACCAGACGAGGGCGGTCAAGCATATCACCTGCCACAGCGCCGTAGCCTGTCCCAACAACGCGACGGCCGGCACGCCCAGTGCCGCGCCTGCGATAAACACGCGCTTGCGGGGAACGCGCGGGCCGAGCCAGCCGATGATCAACGTCCCCAGCAGGCTTGCTGCGTACATCAAGGCGTACGACATGCCGACAATGGTGCGCGTAGCGCCGAACTGGGTGGCGTAGAGCGGGAGCAGCGGGAAGAGCCCCATGCCGATAAATGGGGGTATGCAGTAACAGGTGAACAGGAGGGCGAGCTGTTTGTTTCCCATGTCAAGACTCCGTATGTCCATGCGCGCAAGGCGAGTGCAGCTACACCCGCCATCGCGCGAAAGCAGCTATTGAGTGCTTCGATTACTCGTTCCACATACGAAGTTAGGGCGTCGGTCTCAAGAAAGCCTAAAACGACTGCCGTAGCGAGGTGCGAGCCTTGCCGGCAACGGCGCCGCTCGCTTTGCGCACCGCGTCTTCCAGCGTGATGATGCCCTCGTCGCGCACATATGTGCCCAATACCCGCGAGTAGGTACCGTAGGCGCGGATGATACGGGCAAAGCTCCGCCGCTCACGCGGGATCGAGGCCGCCGGCATCGGTTGATGTGGCGGCAACCACAACCGCCTCGGTTGGGGGCTGCGTGCCGGTCTGGGCGTTGGTCGACCGGGCGATCACCTGCGTGCCGTCGTTACCGCGGAGACCTGCGGCTGCGGCGCACGCTCGAGGCGAATCGTGTAGCCGTGATCACCGATGCAGCCCTTGCAGCCCAGCGGCCCTATCGTGCGCCAGGGCGGGTGTTCGGGCGGGGTCTCGAACGCGACTCAGCCGGGCGACGCCCCAGGATACCCAGGCGTGAGGCGGGAATAGCTCCCGTTCTCTCGCTTCGCACTGCGGAGTTCTTCAGCAGGTTGCGAGGCGTAGCTCAGCCGTGATCCCAGCGGATGTCCATCGGTCGGTTGATCCCGGGCAGGGGGAGTGCAGCCGCTTCCGCCTCGACCGCAGCGCGCTGGGCGCGGGAAAGGCGCCGCCATGGCTGGATCGTGAGCACCTGCTCCGCGCGCCGCCAGGTGCCGACGGTCTCACCTTCGACGAGCAGCGCCCCAGGCCAGACCCGGGACGTCCACAGCGCAGCGCGGTGACGCTCGTTGGGCACCAGGAGTTCGCGGTCGGCGCCTTGCAGCAAGAACCAGGTATCGCCGCTCGGCAAGAGCCGGGCCGGCGCTGCTGGGCCGGGCGCCGCGCGGAACAGCGGCTCATCGTGGCTCAGTATCCACGCTTCCCCGATGGGCGTGCGCACCGGCGTCAACGACGTGCCGAGCGTTTCGAATGCAGCGATAGCACGAGCGGGACCGATGCCCGCCCACCTCGCGAAGGCTTCGGGCGTCGTCGGGCCGAACACTTGCACATACCGCCGGGCAAGTTCGAGACGCGCCGCGTACGGGTCCATCTGCGGCGCCGGCACGTTCCAGATATCGGGTTGACGCGCGCCGTCCCACCGAATCACGATGGTCCCTGTCGGCGCGGCGTACCGCAGTCGGTTGGCATCCGTCTCGCCCATGGCGCGCGCCGCCGCGCCGTGCGGCATCCGGGTGCCGGCCAGCGCCACGGCCAACCGAGCGGCGATATCCTGCGCGCGCTTCAACGGTCCGGCTTCGTCCGGCAGCCTGCCGAGGGTAAACAGCGCGAGATCGCGTTTGGCCACGACATAGGCACTGAACCGGGGTCCCCAGATCTGGACAAGCGAAGGATCCTCCCAACTTGCCGGCTCGGTACCGGCCATGCGCGCATGGATCGAGAGCAGCGCGGCCCGCGGCATGCTGTCCTGTAAACCGGCCCACGCGGCCCGCCGCAACGCGCGTGGGCCGCGTGGCAGCCGCTCATCGAGCGCCGTGGCACGGCGCCGGAAGGCGAGAATCTGCGAACGGGTGAGTTCCAGGCTGGGTGTCATGTGCGACTGAGCCCCACCGCTCCGGCCAGGGCAAGCCGTCTATGCACTGGAGCGCGGGTACAATTCTGCCGAATCATCCGATCGATTGTAAACCCGCGACGTGCTCGCGTTCAACGTGGGCGGCCCGCCTCGCTCCGCTTCGGGCCGCCTCAGCAATCGCTGTCCGTAGGGTGGCCGGGTCGTCATACTTCGATACCCCCGTCACCTCCGGCAGCTGGAGCGCAGCAACCCGGCATTCCACGTCCAGATCGGTCGACCAGACAATGAGCGGGAGGTCCCCGGTCGCGGGGTCGGCGCGCAACTCGCGCACCACATCGAGACCGGCATAGGGGTACTCCAGGTGGAGATCGATGAGCGCAACGGACGGCTGCAAGTGGTCAATGACGGCCAGGGCGCCGGCGACACCAGGCAGGAACACGAGGACGTAGCCGTCAGGTCCTAAGAACGTCGCAAGATCCTGGCGCACGGCTAGATGGCGGTCGACGACCACGATGTACGCGGCGGACGGTGCGGAGGTGTAGTGCTGCATATGGCGTAGTGCAGGTGCAAGAGCTATGCCAGCAACACGGTCGGCGGGTCCCATCGACGCACGCGCCAACTAAATGTTCCGACGCTGAGCCAACGCACTGTCGGGCCGGTACCAGGGCGGTGCCAAAGTCCGACTTGAGACCGCCGAGTATCGATTTTGCCACTGTCACACGCGGTGAAGCGTCGCTTCTCACGCTCGGCGCTCACGCTTCGCGGGCGCGCATGTGGCCCGATCGCGACTTTGACGGGGAGCCCTGATCGCGCTCAACGTCGATAGCAGCGCTTGAGCACGGTCCGGAGGCGATGCGGCAGCCGTGTGCCCTCCGGGACGCCGGTTCGACCGGATGCACATTTTAGTTACCATCCAGACGCAAGCAACGACTATACTGTCATCCGTGGATGTGGGATGCGGATGATGTGTACGAGATCGAGACAGGTTTCCAAACCCGTGCAGCGGTGCAGCAGCTGATCCTGACACGCGCCGAGCGGCTGTACTTGGAGGCGGCTTTACAGTCTCGCTTGCAACATTAACCCTCCGGCCGTTTGTGAAAATGGACTCGAGGTTAGGACTCGGCCGGAAGGCGGCGAACTGGTAGGATCTGCCGACCCATACGCACGCTCGCGTACAATAGGCTGTAGCTGCACTGTCTGCAGGGCTGCGCCTGCCGTGGTAACCTGCCTCAGCGACGGGGCGGTGGCGAACGTCGGCAGCAGCTGCCGCTTGTCAAAAACGAGGCTGAACTACTGGCTTCGAAGCATGGGAGCTGAACATGGATCGCATCGATACGCGAACAGTAATTGAGCACGGAAGGACCGCTCTTGGCGTCGAGTTCGGCTCGACGCGTATCAAGGCGGTGTTGATTGGCGCGGATCATCGGCCGATCGCATCGGGAAGCTATGCGTGGGAAAACCGCTACGAAGACGGCATCTGGACCTACCGTCTCGAGGATGTTTGGGCCGGCCTGCAGGAAAGCTATCGCCAGCTCAGCCACGACGTTTTCCAGCAGTACCACACGCCGCTCACGGCCATTGGCGCCATCGGTTTCAGCGCGATGATGCATGGCTATCTGGCCTTTGATACGGACGAACAACTGCTTGTCCCGTTTCGTACCTGGCGCAACACCAGCACCGGACCGGCAGCACAGACCCTCACGGATCTGTTCCACTTCAATATTCCCCAGCGCTGGAGCATTGCGCACCTCTATCAGGCGATCTTGAATCAGGAGCCCCACGTCGGCAATATCAGCCACCTCACCACGCTGGCAGGCTATGTCCATTGGAAACTGACCGGGCACAAGGTGCTGGGCATTGGCGAAGCCTCGGGCATGTTTCCCATCGATAGCACGACCAAGGACTACGATGCGCGCATGGTAGACCTGTTCAATGCGCGGGTCGACGGGGAAACGTACCCGTGGAAACTCCGGGACATCCTGCCCAAGGTCCTCGTCGCAGGCGAGGCGGCGGGCGTGCTGACCGACGAAGGTGCCAGGCTGCTCGATCCCACCGGACAACTCCAGGCGGGTATCCCGCTCTGTCCCCCTGAGGGCGACGCCGGCACCGGCATGGTCGCAACCAACAGCGTTGCCGCGCGCACGGGCAATGTGTCCGCAGGAACCTCCGTCTTTGCCATGATCGTGTTGGACGAGCCGCTGTCGAAGGTCTATCCCGAGATCGACATGGTGACGACGCCTACCGGCAAGCCGGTCGCCATGGTCCACAGCAACAACTGCACATCCGATCTCAATGCCTGGATCGACCTGTTCCAGGAATTCACCCAGGCGCTTGGGGTGGAACTGAGTGAATCCAGGCTGTATGAACTGCTGTATCAACAGGCGCTCACGGGCGATGCCGATGGCGGCGGGCTGCTGGCCTACAATTATCTGTCGGGCGAGCACATCACGCAGCTGGAGGAGGGCCGTCCCCTGTTCGTCCGGACCCCCGCAAGCCGGTTCACCCTGGCGAACTTCATGCGGGTGCATCTGTTCTCGGCACTCGGCGCCTTGAAGATCGGGTTGGACATTCTCTTTGACCAGGAACATGTGAACATCGAGCAGGTCCTCGGTCACGGCGGCTTCTTCAAAACGCAAGGCGTCGGCCAAAAGATCATGGCAGCGGCGATCAAGGTCCCCGTTTCCGTGATGGAGACGGCAGGCGAGGGCGGCGCATGGGGCATTGCCGTGCTGGCCGCCTATATACTCCAAAAGGCAGGGCATGAATCCCTGGAGACGTACCTCTCCAACACAGTCTTCGCGGAGCAAACGGGCTCAACGGTCGCTCCTGATGCAAGGGATGTCGCCGGCTTTACGGCGTTCATGGAACGCTACAAACAGGGACTTGTCATTGAAAGAGTTGCCGTGGATACGCTGAAGGAGAACAGTGACGATACGGCAGCGCGGCAGTAGATCGGCTTGAAAAACCCCATACCCGGTGGAAGAGCAGAAGATCTACTACCACGTCAAAACACTGGAAAAGGCCGGCCTGGTAGAGAAGGTGAGTGAGCGGCGCGTACGCGGCACGGTCGAAGGCTCGTACCAGGCCAAGGCGCGCTCCTACTGGCTGGCGCCGCACCTGGTCGGGCAGATCGGTGGCCGGCGCGCGGCACAGGATCAGATCAGCCTGCACGTGTTGTACGGCCTCGCCGAGCAGATCCTCGACGACGTCGGGCAGCTCGCCAACCGCTCGACGACCGGCCAGGACGTACCCTCGCTCTCGCTCTCGGGCGAGGTCAGCCTGCCGGATGGCGAGCGGCGTACGGAGTTCTTGCGCGATGTGCGGCAGGCATTCGAAGCGCTGGCGCGCGCCTACGGTGTGACTTCGCCGCAACACTCCGCTTCCGGCGCGCAGTCGTTCCGCCTGATGCTGGCCTGTTACCCAAGCGAGTAAGCCGCGCTACGTTCCGTGTTCATCCATGTCACGCAGACCAAGGAGCGCCGCCGTTATGGCTGATCCCTTGCACGTGCAGCTGGCGGTTCCGGCAGCGCCGAGCGCGGTCTTCGACGCATGGACCGACTCGGACAGCCTGATGGCCTGGTTTGCGGAGTTCGCGGATATCCGGTTCGACGAGCACAGCTTCGACTACTGGGGCCGCTTTACGCCGGGATGCCCGACCCGCGAGCAGGGATACCACCAGCTGACGGCCGTCGAGCCCGGGCATCATCTGCGCTGGACATGGGACGTGCCGGGCCATTCGACCGAGGTCGCGGTCATGCTGGCGCCGCGCGACGACGGCACGTTGGTGGTGGTGCGCCATGCGGTTCCGACGGACCACGAAATAGCGGCGCCCAACTTCGAGGACTTCTGGTTGCTTAGCCTCGAAAACCTGCGCCGCCATCTCGATCGCCGTTCCGACGTGGTGCGCTGCGATTTTTCGGCGATCCGCGGCGGCGATATCTCGCACAGCGTGCTGATCGACGGCTCGCGCGACGACGTTTTCGGCGCGCTGATCCGGCCCGACCAGCTCGAGCGCTGGATCGCCAGTCGCGCCATTGTCGAGCCGATGGTAGGTGGTCGCTATGAGCTCGGCTGGGAGCAGGGCGGCCCGGTCAAGATCCTGGAACTGGTGACCGACGAGCGCCTGGCGACGGTGTGGCCCGAAGAGACGGAAACGGTGGTCACCTGGACGCTCGAAGAGTCGGACGGCAAAACGCGCCTGACGCTGGTCCACAGCGGCTTCGCACCCGATCAGCCGACCGGCGGGCTGGACGCCGGCTGGCTGAATTTCATGAGCTGGATCAAATCGCTGGTCGAATACGGCCCGGCGTGGCGGCCGCCGCTGATCGCGGTGCCCGTGCCTATGCTTTCGTACTACGCCGGCTCGATCGGCGCCGCACAGCACGAAATAGTCATTCCGGCGTGAGGTGAATATGACCACGATCAGCAGGTATCGACAGGTCGGCGGTGTGCATCCCGAGACGGCGGCGCTGGCCAATACGCTGGCCGCGCTGGGCATGACGGCGCCGCACACCGGTCAACCGTTTACCGAAGCGATGCTGCTCGGTCTCGGCGGCGGTCTCGGCGCAGGCTACATCCTGTGGGAGTTCAAACCGCACAACGCCAAGGTGCTCGTGCTCGGCTTCCGCGCGCGCTGGCAGTATCCGATCGCCTACTATCAAGCGCTATGCGATCGCATCGCCGTGGGAGCGAGCTTCCTCGAGACCGGGTCGCGCTCCACGGCCGACGAGCAGCTGCGCGCGGCCGTGGAGCGCGGCGTTCCCGCGATCGCGTGGGTCGATCGTGCGCATTTGCCGTACCTCCAGCTGCCCGAAGCGCTGAAGGGCCATATCGGGCACCTGGTCGCTGTTTGTGGCCTGGACGACTCGCAGGCTACGGTCGACGATCTCGCGCAGCGCCCGTTTCGCGTCGCGCACGAAACGTTTGCCGACGCGCGCGCCCGGATCGGCTCGTACAAAAATCGCCTGCTGCTGGTCGAGCCGCCGTCGCAGGCGATCGAGCTTCGCGGCGCGATCATGGCCGGCCTGCGCAGCTGCGTCGAGCATCTTTCACAGCCCTCGGAATCGTTCTCGCTGCCGGCGATCCGCAAGTGGGCCAAAAGGATGACGGATACCAAGAACGCCAAGGGCTGGCCGGTGTTGTTCAAGGACGGGCGAGGGCTGTTCGGCACACTGATCTCGTTATTCGAGGGCGTCAAGCTGGCGAACAACGACCCTGGCGCGCTGCGTGGACTGTATGCCGAATTCCTTGACCAGGCCGGCGATGTCGTGGAGCTCCCCGCGCTCGCGCTAGTCGCCGAGCGCTATCGCGCGCTGGCGGACAAGTGGAGCGACCTGGCGGAAGCCGCGCTGCCGGATCAGGTAGCGCCGCTCCACGAGGCCAAGACGCTGCTCGAGGAGCGGCATCGCCTGTTGATGGCCCACGGCGACGAGGCGACGGCGGCGCTGCAACCGCTCACCGAGCGCCTGGCGGCGCTGCGCGCTGAGCACAATCGCGCGTTTCCGCTGGACGGCGCGGCGACGGCTGAGCTCTTTGCCGTGCTGCAAGACAAGCTCATGGCGATCTATGATGCGGAGACGGAGGCCATCGCCGCGCTCGGTCAGGCGCTACAGTTTCACGAGCTGGGAACCAGCCCAAACTCTGCCTAAACGCGGCGAATAGAGACGATTTCAGCATAGGAAGGCGACTCCTGCGATGCGCCGGTATCGAGCGGCGCCACCACACGGTGCTCACACTACTCGAACGCGCGACGCCCTGCCGGTCCCTTGCCGCGTGTGGGTATGTCGCTCGTCGACGAAACGAGCGTTGGTGCTGCGCCCGGCTACCTGCCTCGCCGGTTCTCCCACGCACCGGGTCGCACCGCGTTGCCGTAGTCGCTGGCGCGGTCGCGCCACATCGTGTGGAAGTGAATTGGGAACTCCGTCCGGCTCGGCTGGCACGACAGTTCGATCCACACGTGCGGCCCGTCGATGCGTACATAGTCGCCCACCTCTTTGAGCTCTCCCGTGCCGCAATAGGCGATGCGCGTCTGGTTCAGTTCGGACCCGTAGCGCCGCTGGTATTCCACCGCCTGCGGCGAGTCGCCCGTCCACGCGACGATCGCCTGCTGCACGAAGGTCTGCGCTGCTTCGGAAAGCACTGCATACGCGACGCCCTCGCGCGTCGCAGGGAACGCCCCGTCGCGCCCCGGTCCGACGGCGACGTCCGCGAACCGTCCGCCGAGGCGGGCCGTGTCCACCTGCTCAGGCGTGAGCGATTGGAGCACGCCCTCCATCGCGTCGCGCATCGGCTTGAGCGGGTCGTGCGTCGTGCCGTCGGCGTCGCTCCAGCGGATCGGCTCACTGCCGACGAAGTAGGCCGTGGCCGCGGCGACCGGACCGTGGTTGGTATCTCTTCTGTGAAGTCAGATAGCTGTCGGAAACCCCGTGTGCGGTGATATGGTGATATGGGGAGCCGCGCCAGGCACCCAATCGCCGGTGTGTGTGCCGTTTTCCCACCACCGAGCAGTGCCCACATCGGGATACCGGCCACTGGCTGCGTGCCCTTCGAGCGAGATGAGACCCGCGTCACCCGCGGCGACGCTCGGTATCAGCTTGCGCTCTTGCCAGTCCCACAACCGTGTGATCTGCGAAGCACGACGACCATGACCGAGCAGGCAAGAACGACGAGGCTGCTTTCTGCGAGGAGCACATGTTGCCCTTGATAGAGACGATGCCGTCGCAGTATCCAATGGATCACGATGATATCAATGATGGTGACCATTGCGACCAGCACCAGGAAGAATCGGATAGCTACTTTCATCACGTCGTTGCTCCCATGATGTGAGATGCGAACTCGCTCTCATAGCGGAACAAGGTACGTTCTAAACGCAGCCCGTGGACTGGTTATGAAACAACTGGAGCACCAACCAGATCATGAGCGTCTCCTGTGCGAGCGACACGAGCGTGTGTCAAGCGTGCCGGGCCATTGTCGACTCGTGCTATCAAGAGATCGTCAAAGAGGCGGAGGACCAGGAAGGCGTAGAGCGAAGCAAGAGGGGATCTGCTCCGCGCGGTGCGCGGCTGGCGCGGACCATCGCCAGCCGCTGGCCGCTGCGCGACGTGCGAGCCATTGACCTGCAGGTGTCACCACGCACGGCAGATATTGCCTGTACCACGCTGCTGGTGGAGGTCGATGCGGCAGCCCCGCAGACCGTCTGTGCGTTACAATGCCATTTTGACCGGCGCAGTCGTGGAGGAACATCTTGACACAGCCGATCGCACTGGTTGTCAGCGATGTCGACGGCACGCTCACAAATCACGCGGGCACCGTCAGTCCTGCCAATCAACGCGAGATCCGGCGGGTCATGAGCCGCGGGATCTATTTCAGTATTGCAACGGGCCGCCCGACCCGCGATCTGCAAAAGGTCCGTGAGAGTCTCTGACCTGTCGCTCCCGGTGATTGTCTCGAACGGCACGCTGGTGGAAGACCTGGCGACCGGAGAGATCATCCATAGCCTCCCGATCGAGCGGTCAGTGATTCTGAGCGTGCTCGAGGTGATCGCCAAGCATGCGGTTGACGCGGTCATGCTTGACACTCCGCAGGGATGGTTCTACCAGGTTCGCAACGCGGCGGGCGAGCCCCCGCCGTGGATCATCGGCGTCGGCGACACAGCACATCGCATCGACGCATGGAACACCTATCTGGCGCAAGAGCGAACGGTGCTCAAGATCGTGGTCGAAGGAGCCGCGGCCGACCTCCAGCACGTCGAGCATGCGCTCGCCAGTGTTGCGGGCGTGCAGATCACCGCATCGTTGGCGCACAACCGCGAGATCTTTGTCGCGCACGCCGGGAAAGCGCATGCGGCCGGACTGCTCGCTGCCAGGCTCGGGATAGATGCGTCGCAGGTGCTGGCCATCGGGGACCAACGCAACGATATCGAGCTGATCCGCTGGGCCGGCGTCGGGGTCGCAATGGGCAACGCGGTGCCGGAGCTGAAGAACGTGGCCGATTGGATCACGCGCTCAAATGACGAGGATGGCGTGGCGCATGCGCTGGCACACTTCATTCCCTGAGCTGCTGCGGGTGGCTGGATGGCCGTACTTGCAGGCTCGTGGCGTG
Source organism: uncultured bacterium (assembly GCA_963827625.1). Lineage (GTDB taxonomy): Bacteria > Chloroflexota > Chloroflexia > Chloroflexales > Kallotenuaceae > CAWHBS01. Next base: position 178,812 of record CAWHBS010000003.1, read on the forward strand.
CGGCCTGCCTCAGCACTAAGTTGAAAACCTGGACATCGTGTGGCATTGTGCCGAGACGGCAGCCAACTCCTGGGCAGTCGCTGACAGCGCGGCTGAACCGAGCGCCGCAGTCGTGCACCCGACTGGTACAGCGGTGCGTTCGACGACCAGGCGTGCCCGCTTCCCCTCGGCCCGGCCATCTCCTGGCATGGTCGGGACTTGTTCACTCGGCCCGATACTCGAACCAATCGAAATCCGCCGGCGCAGCCGCGTCCTGCTCACCGTTGGCCGTGGCGTACAGCGCAAACATGACCCCGGTGAACCCCCCGGCCACTTCGCTCGCCAGGTAGCGCGCTTCGCCGCTGGCCACCTCCCGTGGCGCCCCGCCCGCCAGCGCGTACGAAAAGGTGTAGCTGGCGGGCGAGGCGAAGAACGCTCCCGCCTGCTGGTCCGCCCTGACCCGCAGCGTGACCGCGCCGGCACCCAGCGGCTCACGCGCCACCACTGCCGCGAGTGTGCCGATCCGCCGCCGCACGATGATGTGCCGCTCCCCCGCCAGCCTGGTCACGGCGATCTCGTAGTGGTGGCTCTGGTTCATCCAGACCGTCAGACCGGCCTCCTGGCCATCCGCTTCGGGCGTGACGTCGAGCAGCGTTGCGACCTCGCACCGGGCATGCTCCTGCCGCCGGCCAACCCAGGCCACGCCCGCGCCGTCGTCGAGCGCTGCGGCGCTGCCGTTGAGCCGTAGGTAGCCCGGGCGCGCCGTGAGCGACCACGCCTCGGCGCGGGGCCAGCGCAAAAAGGTCCAGTCGCGGCCGAGCGTGGGCGCGTCGAAGTCGTCGCGCGGGGCAGGCGCGGGCCAGCGAACCGCGGCCAACTTCGGCCCCTCCATGTGCAGCGCGATACGCCCGTTGTCGCCGACACGCGGCCAGCCGTCCTCGTTCCAGGTCACCGGGGCGAGGAAGGTCTCGCGTCCCAGGTGGTGCAACTTCGTGGCGGGCTGGGGGCGCACGCCGAGGCAGACCAGCCACCAGCTGCCGTCGTGCGCCTCGACCAGGTCAGCGTGACCGGTCGCCTGGATCGGGCTGGTGGTGCTGCGATGGCTCAGGATCGGATTGCGCGGGCACGCTTCCCACGGCCCCCAGGGCGTATCACTTCGGGCGATGGTTGCCATGTGGCCGTATTCGGTGCCACCCTCAGCCGTCATCAGATAGTAACGGCCAGCGATCTTGTACAGGTGCGGTCCCTCGGGATGGGCGCCACCGGTGCCCGACCAGATCAGTTGCGGCGTGCTCAGCAGCTTGCCGGTCGCGATGTCGATCTCGCTCTGCTGGATGCCGCCGCTGGATCCGCCCTCGGCGTTGTCAGGGCTGCCGAAGGCGGTGCTCTGCACATAGACGCGACCGTCGTCGTCAAAGAAGAGCGAGGGGTCGATCCCGCTCTGGGCAACCCAGATCGGCTCGGACCATGCAGCCGCCGGATCGGCGGTGGTGACGTAGAAGTTGCCCTGCTGCCCCTGCGTGCTGACCATCAGGTCCATATTGGTGGTGATCAGGTAAAAGACGCCGTTGTGGTAGCGAATTGTCGGGGCGAAGATCCCCAGCGACGCCTGCGTGAGCGGCAGGGGCAGCTGGCTGGGGCGGCTCAAGCAGGCGCCGATCTGGCGCCAATGGACCAGGTCGCGGCTATGGAAGATGGGGACGCCGGGCGTGTACTCGAACGAGCTGGTAACCAGAAAATAGTCGTCGCCAACCCGACAGATGCTCGGGTCAGGGTGGAAGCCGGGAAGAACCGGGTTGGAGAATGCCAAGGTCGCCTCCGGTGGGTGGCGCCGCGCGGCCGTGGCGGTGTGCGCGAACTGGGCCGCGACCCACCGCCACGCGAGCCGAGCGCGGTACTGACGGAACTGTAGCACATCCGGCGCTGCGCGCTCCAGCGGCGGAAACCAGGGGACACGGATGATGCACCTCCGCCGGTTCGTGGCGAACTGGTCGCCATACTCGGCCACGAGGTTATGGACGACGGTCGGAAACGCGACGATGCCCGGCATCGAGGCTGATACCACTGGCGCCTCGCTTTAGGCGTTCTTTAGGTCCGCTGTGTGAAGCTGGCACGAACATTGGCTCGACGTGTTCGGCTATGCCACAGTACAGCGTGGGTGTACTCTCAAGCGCGCCGGCTCGCAACGTCATGAGAAGGAACGAAGGTCATGCCTGCCCAGCTTCTTGAGCGTCTGAACCGATTCCTGGACCAGCAACACGCCACCACCATCATGGCACTGGAAAATGTCCCGCGGAACGACAATCAACCACCTCCGGCCCCGCCCGCGAACCCACAAAACACTGCCGTCCATGCCGCGGTGAACACCGTTTCCCATTGGCCACGTGGAGGTTTCGGAAACCGGATCGCGGACGTGCAGTGCGTCATGATTTACGAAACCAGCGGCTGGCCGTCGTATGCCTCTGCCAATAACTTTGTAGATCGTTTTAGTTGCCGAAATCAGCAGCTCAAATGGAGACCAGGGCCTCCGGCGACGCCCCACCTCGGACGCTGGGTAGACGATCGCGGAATCGGCCCGCAGTATTACGTCGACCCGAATGGAACCGCCTTTACGCTGATTGGTCCGCAAAACCTCGCGGGCGATCCGCGCGTGACGTGGCACGGCGAGACGATGAATCCTTTTGCGCTCGGTATTGAAAATGGAGACACCGGCGATAGCGGCGTGCATCCCGGGGCCGATCCTGCTGACCGATGGCGGCCGCTGAGCAATCAAGCGGAAGATCTGACCGGCATGAAGGTATTCCTCGTGCTGCATCCCGACGGAGCCCAGGACGCGGTGTTAATCTGGATCGCCCAGTTTCCGCAGTTTAGAGGCAGCGGCGACATCGAAGACGGCAACAACCCCGCGACCACCCGTCGTCTCGCTCGTCATCCCGGCTGGAGGAACATGCTGTTCACCGAGCGAAACTACCGGTCTTTGGCGCTGTTGTGCCGGCTCCTGGCGGAGCAGAACGGCCTTCCGAGAAACTTCCCACTGCTGCCGTACCTGGACAATGCGAGGGATGCGACGAACGCCGCGCTGTTCCGAAAGCTGATTCTGTCCGACCAGCGGCGCGACCTTATCGCGCGAAAGCTGGGCACCACAACCGCAATCATCGAAGCCAACGAGGCCGCATTTACCAGCTTTTATAATGCCAATAGCGCGCGGCGAATATGGACCCGTTTCTTTGGCTGGGATCCGGACCCGGATGGGAATCCGAACACGAATGACGCCAGAGTCGACCTGCCCTGCTTCAGGGGGTTTCTCTCGCACGACATCAACGGAGGCCATCCCTGCCCGGGCCCGTTGTTCGATTGGCATCGCTTCGCGCGCGAAGTATGGGATTGGTGGTGGTACCCATTTGACTTTGTATTGGAGATGGTTGTCGTGCCGCCCAGGCGCAGCCCCTCCACCACGCCTCGTCCCTACCTGCAGGCGCGCCGGGATACCCAGTTGATCGACTACTACTATGATGCGATCGGCGCAGCCGACGATTACACCCAGCTGCGCGTGCCGCCGAATGTGCTGAGCCCGACGGAAAGATTCGTCTTGCCGATCGGGACACGTGTTTACGCGATGGCAAATGGCGTGGTCGTGGCGGCGCGGTTCGCACTGAGCAACAATCCGGCGTCCAGCGGTTTCTTGCTGGTTCGGCACGAGGTTTTCCATCACGGCGCGGCCAATCGCATCGATTACGATCTGGCGCCGGCGTTCGTCTGGACGTTGATCTATTTTCTTGACAATGCAGGGTTCAGCATTCCGGCGGCGCCGCCCGCGGCCGCGGGCGCAACTTCGGGGGCCAATCCTGATTGGCTCAACCGGTTCATCATGCGCTTGCGCGAGTGCGAGCTGGCGGTGCAGTATCACAATGCGAATGCAGCGAATGCGGCGCTCACTCGAGGCTGGGCGCACAACCCGTCAGGTGCCGGGCCGCGGCTCGCGACTGGTCAGGAGATCGAACAGGATGCGACCGCCTATCGCGCGCTGGCCAACGATCTGCAGCTCGGACGACCTGTACTCTTCCCGCTCGAAGCAAATCCAGTCCCCACGCCGGTGCGCGTCATTCTGGGGGATTTCCTGGGGTTTCCCAATCGCATGGCGCAAAACCAGGATGGAATCCGCATCGAGATTTTTTCCAACGCCGAGCTCGATGTGCCGAATCGTACTCGCCGAGCGTGTTCGGCAAGTACCGAGGACTGGTGGAGGGCTGCATCCGCCGCCATCCGGCACGAAGCCGTGGTCGAGATGGATCTCCCGCCGGACGGTGTGGCGTGGCACTATCAGATGACCGATTTTCTGGAGTGGATCAACAGCATCACATGGGCCTCGGAGTGGGAGAAATACGGTGTATTCGCTGCAGGCGGCGGACCTGTAGCCGCGCCAGCACGACCCATCTCACGACGCGTGCTCTAGGAGATTGCCCACCATGGCCAACGATCTGGGTATCTCAGTTCGAAATGCGCTGATCGATCTTCTGTCACCGCTTCAAGAGGCCGCGCGCGACCCCAAGGCGTTGATCGAATGGCTCGCGACGCTCGGGCAGACCGAGACGATCGCCGCCGATCCCGCGCTCCTCGAAATCGCCCGGCACGCGCAGGTTCTCACCGAGAAACTTGCGGCCTTCGATGCGCAGACACTGAAAAGCTGGACGGGTCTGACATCGATCCTCGAAAGCGGCAGGGAAGTGTCGGATATTCAGCGCGAGCTGCGCCGGTTTGCCGAGGACCCGGGACGCATTCAGATCGCGGAGGGATTGGCGGAGGAGGTCATGGCGCTGCTGCTGGCAAGTTATCTCCGCCGGCGCCATCCAACGGCATTCCGCGTTGCTGCCTTGCTGACGCTGATCGAGGCCCGTGAGCACGCTTCGCTGGAGCCGCCACTGATCGAGAACGGCAGCACGCTGCGCTACCCGCGGGTGCTCGACCATTTCAAGCTCGCCTTGGTGAGTGGCCTCATCTCCCGGCCGGGCGAGACGCTCAAAGCAGCTTACTTTCCGAATAGCATGTCGGTCGGTGCCGACGCATGGTCGGCTGCCGCGCTGCTGTTTTCGAATGTCTCGTTTCTGGCGGATCAGCTGGACCTTCCCTGGCGGACGGAATATCGATCGACTGCCGATTCGACGCCTTCGACGGACGCGGATCCCGAGGAAGCGCTGCTCGGTCACGTTCGCTTCAACGAAGACGCGGCGTTGCTCGCGCCTCCACCGCCGGTTCCGGATACATACTTTGCCGCACATTTTCCGACTGTCCGGTTAACCATCGTGAGGTCGGACTCCGGCCCGGATAATGAAGCGGCGATCGAGATACAGTCCTCGTCCGCGCAACACCCGGGAGCGATTCCCGGCTATATAGTCACGCCGGCGGGAAATTTCAACACCACGCTGAGCAGCGGACTGTGGCGTCTGGCACTATCCGCCACCGGGCAGATCCCGGCGTTTGTGCTCAAGGCGACTGGCTTCGAGCTTGCGCCGGGCGGGCTGCCGGTTAGCGGCGGCGCCGCGAAAATGCTGCTGGAGCGCATTCCGCCCGAGGGGTCGAGCGGACCTGTGTTCGTGTTCGGCAGCGCCGAAGGAAGCCGATTGGAGCTGAGCACGGTCAGCGTCGCGGCGAATCTGCTTTACGATTCCGCCCGCGAAGCCGTGATCGTTTCGGCCGACGCAGCGCAGTGTTCCTTTGTAATCGCTCCGGACGACGGAGACAATTTCCTTCGTGGGGTGCTGCCAAGCGAGGGTGTGAAGGCCAATTTCAGCCTGGGATTAGTCTGGTCGAGCGATCAAGGATTGGCCTTTCGCGGCGCAGGCGGCCTGGATGCAACACTGTCGATTGGCGTGTCGATCGGCGGCGTAGTGACCGTGCCGGCGGTTCACCTGCGCCTGCAGGCGAGCGATGCCGGCCTGCTCGCGGACGCGTCGGCCAGCATCGGAGTATCGATCGGCCCGGTAAGCGCTATGATCGACCGTGTCGGCCTCAGCGGCGCCCTCGCGTTCCCCGAGGACGGCGGCAATTTCGGCGTCGCTGACCTTGACCTCGGCTTCAAAGCCCCCGACGGCGTCGGGCTGGAGATCGACGCCACCGCCGTCAGCGGCAGCGGCTTCCTGTACTTCGACCCCCAGCGCGGCCAGTATGCCGGCGTCCTCGCCTTGAGCCTCCAGGGCGGGCTCTCGCTCACCGCCGTCGGCCTCATCGCTACCCGCCTGCCCGACGCCTCGCCCGGCTTCTCCCTGCTCGTGCTCATCACCGCCGCCGACTTTACCCCCATCGCCCTCGGCATGGGCTTTTCCCTTACCGGCATCGGCGGCCTGCTCGCGCTCAACCGTACCTTCGACGATGCCGCCCTGCGCACCGGCCTCAAAGCCCATACCCTCGACTGCATCCTCTTTCCCTCCGATCCCGCTGCGCAACGCGCCGCAGATCCTCTCCAATCTCAATCGCGTCTTCCCCGGCGCTATCGGCCACTACCTGTTCGGTCCCATGCTGCGCCTCGCCTGGGGCACGCCTCCGCTCATCACCGCCGACCTCGCCGTCGTGCTCGAGTTCGGCGCCCGGCTGCGCCTGCTGATCCTCGGCCAGCTGGTGGCGATCCTGCCGCGCCCGGAGCACGAGCTGCTGCGCCTGCAGCTGGATGCCATCGGCGTGGTCGACTTCGACCAGGGCTCCGTCGCCCTCGACGCCACGCTGTACGACTCGCGCCTGCTCAAGAAGTTCGTGCTCACCGGCGACATGGCGCTGCGGCTGACCTGGGCAGGCAGCCCCAACTTCGCGCTGGCGGTGGGCGGGCTGCATCCGGCGTTCACCCCGCCGGCCAACTTCCCCAAACTGGAGCGCATCGCGCTCAACCTGGCCGCGGGCGACAACCCACGCCTGCGCTGCGAGGCGTATTTCGCCATCACCGCCAACACGCTGCAGTTCGGCGCGCGGGCGGAGCTGTATGCGGCGGCGGCGGGCTTCAGCCTGCAGGGCGAGCTGGGCTTCGACGTGCTGATCCAGCGCGACCCGTTTGTGTTCCTGGCAGCGTTCGTGGCGCAGGTGCAGCTCAAGCGGGGCAAAACCAACCTGTTCAAGGTACGCGTCGAAGGCAGCCTGGCGGGACCACGGCCGCTGCACATCACGGGCAAGGCGACCTTCGAGATCTTGTGGTGGGACGTGACGGTACGCGTCGACACGACGCTGGTTGCGGGGCAGGCACCGCCGCGGCCGGCGCCGATCGACGTGCTGCCACGGCTGCGAGCAGCCTTAGCGGATGGGGGCAACTGGCGGGCGCGGCTGCCGGAGGGGCAGCGGGCGCTGGTGGTGCTGCGGGAGCGCGCGGGTGGCGCCGAGGTGCTGCTGCATCCGCTGGGGACGCTGACGGTGACGCAGGGCGTGGTACCGCTGGATGTGGAGATCGCACGGTTCGGGTCGAGCACGCCGGCGGGAGCACGGCGGTTCGTGATCACGCAGGTGAGCGTGGGCGGCGCGGGACAGACCAGGCAGGCGGTGAAGGAGCTGTTCGCGCCGGGGCAGTACCTGGAGCTGAGCGAGGACGAGCAGCTGACGCGGCCGTCGTTCGAGTCGCTGGCAGCGGGGGTACGGATCGGGACGGAGGGGCTGGCGATCGGCGAGGCGGACGCGGCATGGCTGGAAGTGGACGCGATCGGTTATGAAACGATCACGCTCGACAGCGAAACGGACGAAGCGCACGCCGGCGACGCGGGGACCCGGTACACCGTGAGCGCCGCCTTGTTTGGCAAGCAGGTGGGCTACGGGGCGGCGGGGAGCAGCGGGCTACGACGCAGCGGCAGCGCACGCTACCAGACGGGGCGGGAGGGGCACCGGGTGGTGAAGGAAGGCTGGAGCGTCATGGCGACGGAGGACCTGGCGGTGCAGGCGCTGGCGGGCAACGAAGCAGCCAGGCCCATGAGCTACAGCGAGGCGGTGCAGGCGCTGGAGCACCTTAGACAGCAGCGCCCGGCGCAAGCCGCCGGGCTGCAGATTTTGCGATTGTCGGAATTGGACGTGAGGGGGTGACGCAGGGAACCCGAGGGACAGCGGGAGACAGGGTGATAACGACTATTGGACATGGCAAACAGAGCGGTGCAGTGCTACGCCTGCACCTCGAGCGCACGTTCCACCTGTTGCAGTACGTAGCGTTCCGCGCCGCTGGTGCGATCGCGGCCTAAGCCGAAGCCAAACACGGAGCTTTCACTGGCCGCGTCGGCGACCGCCGCGGCGATCTCAAGCACGAAGCGCTGATAGTCCGCCGTCTCCTCAGGCGTGGCTTTGTGGGCAAGCAGCTGCACCGCCCGCGCGCACAGGTCAAGCGCTTCGTTCAGGATCGCCCCAGGTGTCGGCGGTGCGGTGGACCTACCAGCATTCGCCGTGCGCTCCTGTGCCTCGCGGCGCGCCGGATCGAGTTCAACGACGATCGCCTGGAGCAGCTCGTTGTGGGGAAACAAGCGTCCCGCGGCACGCCAACTCTCGATGATGGCCAGGGACTCTTGCTCGCCGCCGTCGGAGGACGCCAGCGCGACCGCCGCGCCGGCGGCCAGCGGCGCATCGCCCAGGAGCTCCCATTCGGACGCCGTGAAACTGGCTTGTTGAGTCATACTCGTTCATCTCCATCATAATTTGAGCGCGTTCGGCACACAGCCATGATACAGGAATTTGAAGCAGCGTTACTCGGAATCGACGATGCGAAATACCGCTCAGCATAGTCGACTCCTCCAGCGTGCATCGGCGCGAGCTCGAGGCGGCCGGGTTTACTATCTCCAGCCCGGGCACCGCGGGCGTCCCGAATCGTTCCAGCCCGTACGCCCGGTCTCCAGCACCTAGCCGTGGCCTCGGGCTTGCTGCTCCACCGTATGCGACGCCACTCTTCTCGTCCCGCTCCGGTGCGGCCGCACCTCCGCGCGGTTGCACGCTCGAAAACGATCGCTGCCGGTTTCCTGCTCGGAGTGCAGCAGCCGGATGCCAAGGCCCAGCTCGCTGCCCAGGACGGTCTGGCACTCGCAACGTTGGTCGACCCCGACACCCGTGACCTGCGTTCGCTCCCCTGGATCTCGATCGACGAGCGCGCGTCGCGCGACCTCGATCAGGTCTCGGCTGCCGATGTGCAGCCAGATGGTGCCACTCGCCTCCGCGTGGCCATTGCCGACGTCGACGCCTGGGTCCCCCAGGCGTCGCCGCTCGACCGCCATGCCGCTGCCAACGCCACGTCCGTCTTCACCGGCGTTGTGAGCTACCCCATGCTCCCGGAGCAACTCGCCCTCGGGCGCGCGTCCCTGGTCGCGGGTGAGGATCGGCTCGCCCTGGTGGTCGAGCTGTTGGTCGACCCGGACGGTACCGTCCGGCCCGGTGAGGTCTACCGGGCACTGGTGCGCAACCAAGCGCGGCTCGATTACGACGAAGTGGGCGCGTGGCTCGAAGGGGGAGCGGCCACGCTACCGACCGCTGAGGAGTCAGCTACCATCGGAGAGCAGTTGCGGTTACACGAGGCGGCTGTGCTCGCGATGCGTCGCCGGCGCCTGGCCGCGGGGGCGCTCGACCTGGTGCGCGCCGAGGTGCAGCCCCTGTTCGACGACGACCGGATCGTCGATCTGGTGGTGGTGCCGCCCAACCGCGCGCGGTCGATGATCGAACACCTGATGGTCGCAACAAATGACGCGATCGCGCGCTTCATGCACCGCAGCGGGTTACCCTGGATCGCACGCACCCAGTCACCCCGCGACTGGGACGGTCTCCGCGAGCTCGCCGCCGCCAATGGTGCTGCGCTGCCCGACGCGCCGGACCGCCGCGCCTTCGGCGCCGTCGTGCAGCAGTGGCGTGCAGCGGACGCGGATCGCTTCGCCGTGCTCCAGCCCCTCATCGCGCGGATGGTCGGCGGGACCGACGATCTGGTGCTGGAGCCGGGCGAGGAAGCGCCGCCCCACTACGGCCTCGCCCTGGACGGCTACACCCGCGCGACGGCGCCGATCCGCCGCTACGCCGATCTGCTGGCGCAACGGCTGCTCAAGGCCGCCCTTGCGGGCCACCGCACACCCTACACCGTGGATGAGCTCGACGACCTGGTCGAACACTACCGCGAGCGCGGACGCGCCGCCGAGACGGTCGAGCGCGAGATGGTGAGGATCTACGGGGCCTTGCTGCTGCAGGATCGCACGAGCGAAGTGTTCGATGCGACCGTGACGAATGCGAACGACTACGGCGTGTGGGCACGCCTCGACCAGCCGCCGGTGGAAGGCCGGCTCGTGCGGGCGGATGTGAGTCTCGGCCGCGGTGATCGCATCAGCGTGCGAGTCACCCAGACGAATTGGGAGCGGGGGTTCGTCGACCTCACCCGCGTGACTGTGGCTTGATAACCCGTGAGCACGAGGTGGTCGGGCTGGTCGCCGCGGGCTTATCCAACAAAGAAATCGCCGCGCAGCTGCGCTCTCGCCGCTTACCGTGAGCCGCCATCTTGCGACGATCTACGGCAAGCTTGCCGTCACCTCGCGCACCGCGGCCGTCCATCAGGCCAGATGCTGCGGCCTCCTGCAAGACAAACAAGGCCGCATGCATGGCCGCCATCGTGTCAAGGAACCGCGTGTGGTCGGCCATAGTGAACGGTTAACTGGCAGCAAGACGTCACGCATATCCTGCATCAAGATGGCGTAGCCGGCGCCATTATACGCACACGCCACGACAGCCGGAACGATTGGTGGACGGTGCCGCCGCTGGAGCTCGGCGGCGGCGCGCCACCGGCTGGCGGCATGATCCCTGCTTGCGACTGCCCGTGACAGCGCACGTTGCTGCGACCCGCTGGTCACCACACGCCCACGGATACGTGGCATGACTCGAGCAGCGCGGAGCGCGGCCCAGCAGGAAGCTGGGCGTAGGCCGGGCCACGTCGGCCCGGCGCACGGAGCGGCGAGGATGCCAGTAGCCCAGGCGGCGCGCATTAGGCGCTTTTTTGACGACATCTGGACCGGGGGCAACTTGGCCCTCATCGACGAGCTCTTTGCACCCGACTTCACGGGGCGTGTGTTTCCCGATCTCGTGGCATCAGGTCCAAGCCGCGAGCGCCTCAAACTATGCCTGGTTCAGGTGCGCACCGCCCTCCCCGACTGGCACATCAACATCCTCCACCAGGTCGGGCTCGATGCCGTCGTCATCACGCACTGGCGGGGCGTGGGCACGCACTGTGGCGTCCTGCTCGGGCAGCCGCCGCACGGCCAGGCGGTGCACATCGCCGGCATGAGTATCAGCCGCCTTGTGGCCGACCAGATCAGCGAACACTGGGATCACTGGAGTCGCCGGGCGCTGCTGCGCCAACTGGCGGCACGGGTCGAGCCGGCAACCAACCGTGAGCGCAGGGCAGATACGGAGGCGGCCGACTGATCGGCGGACGGCTGGGAGTACTTGCGGCGCCTGCAGCAAACCGATCGGTCTATCCCGGCGGCCTCAGAAAGCAGCGATTTCGGTGTACAGCACACAAGCGGGGCGGCCTGATCAGCCCAGATTGTGCATGCCCGGTATCTGCGGCTCTACAAAGAGCACACGGCTGCACAGCCAATGTGCGCAGTTCTGCACAAGACATTCCCGCTGCGTGAGCGTATCGTTGGGGCAATACAGCGACCACAACGGAGCAACACACGTTTGTTTTGTCAGCATCGTCGTTTCCGGCGCACAGCGCTACATCAACCAGGAGAACCGGTATAAATCAGGCAGCATCGGTCCATGAACAGGCAGGTGGTCAGCTCGGATCGTTTGTCGGTGTCGGCGGCCTCACGATCGTCACCCGCTCGTGGCAGCCGGCTGAGGACCCGCCGCGGGCAATCGTTGTCATCGTCCATGGCTTCAACTCACACAGCGGCTACTACGTGTGGACGGGTGAGCAATTCGCCAACCACGGCCTGGCCGTGTACGCGATTGATTTGCGCGGGCGCGGTCAGTCCGAGGGTGAGCGGTTTTATGTCGACAAGATCGAAGACTACATCGACGATGTGCATACCCTGGTCACACAGGCAAAAGCCGACCATCCGGGGCTGCCGGTCTTCCTGCTTGGACACAGCGCCGGTGGTGTCATCTCGTGTGTCTACACGCTCGACCACCAGGCCGAGCTGGCCGGCCTGATCTGCGAAAGCTTTGCGCTCGAGCTGCCGGCGCCGGGCATCGTCCTGTCCGCGGTGAAAGGCTTGAGCCATATCGCACCACATGCCCATGTCTTCAAGCTGGATAATGCCGGCTTCTCGCGGGATCCCAGGGTCGTCGAAGAGCTGAACAGCGACCCGCTGATCAAGAATGAAGTGCAGCCCACGCAGACCGCCGCGGTGATGCTGAACGCCGCCGCGCGCGTCACCAACGAGTTCGGGCGCATCACGATCCCGGTGCTGATCATGCACGGCACGCTCGATAAGGTCACCAAGCCGAGCGGGAGCCAGCATTTTTATGACAACGCCGGTTCGGCCGACAAAACGCTGAAGCTGTACGAGGGGCACTATCACGACCTGCTCAGCGATCTCGACAAGGAGATCGTGATGGCCGACATTCAGGAGTGGATCACGACGCATATTCCTGAGGCTCAGGCAGACGCCGTTCACACGGCCACACACGCGCACGTCGTGACACCGGCATAGCTACGCGCGCTTGAACACTCGTCGGGGAGTGCCGAACCGTCGTTTGGGGAGCTAAATCAGCCGCTCTAGCCGCGCCCTTGATCAGGCGCGGCTGGAGCGGCATTTGAATAGCGCTGGAGCGGCAACCTGGCTCACGAAGGCGACAGCCCACAGGCCGAGGGCCACCGCCGGGACTACCAGCCATGCCAAGCCTAACGGGAACCCGCACATCAGCGTGATCACCGCGATCTCCCCGATCGTGCTGGTCGTTCTACCCTCCTTGCCCGCAAATCTATATCCCCAGATAAACCTTGGATAGATGGCGTGCTGGGGTGCAAACGCTACACTGGCAGCACGGCTGGGCGACCGGCCACGACGGGCGATTTTCAGGAGGGACACGATGATAGATCTACCAGGACACACAGACACCATCAGCCGCGACGAACTGAAGGCCAGGCTTGACCGGGACGAGACACTCCGGCTCGTCCTGCTCCACGGCAGAGCAGCATTCGATACCCTGCACATCCCTGGCTCGGTCTTCGTCACGTCCCTGCCGGACGCCTTCGCGATGCTCAGCCAGGAGGAAGACATCGTGGTGTACACCTCGTCCGAGGTATGCCCGCGTGGTTGGAGTGCGCTGCGCCTGCTCCGCGCGCATGGCTATCGCAGCGTGCGCCATTATCGTGGCGGGCTCGCCGACTGGGAAGCAGCAGGCTATCCCCTGGCCGGCGAGCTGGCCGCCGCGCTACCCGCTCACCAGCCGGTCGGCGTGTGATTCCGCAACCGCCACGGGGGAGGTTGCACGGGCACGGCGTCCCTGTCCCGCCTACACGAGCTGTCGTTCTTGCGCCAATCGCACGGCTTGCGTGCGATTGGCGGCCCCCAGTTTGGCGAAGATGTTGTGGGTGTGCGTTTTGACCGTCCCAACCGAGACGATCAGCGCCGCGGCGATCTGCGGATTAGACAGCCCCTGTGCGAGCAGGCGCAACACCTCTAGCTCGCGTGGAGAAAGCGGCTCGATCAGGCCCGCTTGATCGGGAGGAAGGGACTGGGCGCCGGCGCCCGTCGCACGCTCGGCCCCACCTGGCTCCAGTGCCAGCGTGGTGAGCAGGCCGGCCGCCAGGCTAACGGGCGATTCCTCCTGGTCGGGTGGCCTAAGCGTGGGCTCCCGGTCAAGGTCCGCCACCGACTGGAAGCGGGCCAGGAACTGGGCTGCCCGCTCTTTGGTCGCCCGTTCGCTCGCCGGGTGACGCGTGGTCAGCTCCAGCAGGTCAAGGCCCGATGACGGATTGCCGGCCTGGACGAAGTATGCGCCGAGCTGGACGAACAGCGACAAGATCAGCGGCACGAACTCGATCGCGACGGCGAGCTCCAGCGCAGCGCGCAGCTGGTGCCGCGCGGTCTCATGATCGCCACGTCCCAGCGCAGCTGCTCCCAGCCCTTCGTGCACCGACGCCAGACCACCCTGGTCGTTGACCCGCTCGTACAGCGCGCGGCTTTGCTCGAACAGCTGTTGCGCTTCGCTATACTGCGCCTGGAGTATCGCGATCCAGCCCAGATGCTTGAGCGCAACGGCCATGCCCTCGGGGTCGGCGAATTCCTCTCGCAGCTGGTAGCTGGCGCGAAAATGCTGGGCGGCGCGCTCATAGTTGCCCAGTGCCTGCTCGACCTGCCCGAGCTCGTTGAGGCAATACGCCATAAACCAACGATCCTGGGTCTCCTGCGTCAGAGCATGGACCTGCTGGGCCAGGCTGCGGGCCTCGCGCGTACTCGCCTCGCCCGAGCGCCGCGCCGGTCAGCACATACAGCGCATACTTCAAATTGCTGCGCTGCCCGTGCGCGACGTTGCGCCGGCGCGCGGCCTCGGCCAGACGCGTTGCGCCGGCATAGTCACCTTTGATCAGGCAGATCAGGCCCAACGGTGCATCGGGGTCGGTCGAGTCTCCCGGCAGCGGAACGTAGTCAGGCACGGCATACAGTGCTCGGGCGCGCTCAAGCAGTGCCTGCGCCCGCTCGATCTGGCCGAGGCGGATATACAGCCAGCCCAGCCCCACCTGCAGCAGGATGAGCACGTGCTGCCGGTTCGGTGTTGGGCTGCCGTCCTCAAACGTGCGCACCGCCTGCTCGAACAGCGTGATGCCCTCGCGATAGCGGCTGCGATACTGGTTGAACAGGCCGAGCCACTGGCCTGCGCGCAGGATGGCTTCGACGTTGTCCAACTCGAGCGCCCACTGCCAGGCGGCACGAATATTGTCGATCTCGGCTTCGATCTCGGCTGCGGCTTCCTGTTGTCGACCTCCAGACAGGTCTCCGCGCCGCGTGTGGAGAAAGTCGGTGTAGTACCGGCAATGCGCATCGCGGGCTGCCCTGAGCTCGTCCGGCGCCGCCGCAAGCTCTTCCTCGGCGTACTGGCGCAGCAACTCGTGGATCTGATAGCGTCCGCCGGCTTGCCAGCGCACGAGTGACTTGTCGACGAGGCCGGCGAGCAGCACCAGCGACGCGCCCGCCGCCTGCTGGGCGGCCTGGTCATCAAAGCCGCCATGAAACACACACAGGCGTGCGAAGACGGCTTGCTCGCCGTGCGAGAGCAGCGCCCAGGACCGCTCAAATACGGCCCTCATGCTCTGATGGCGCTCCGGGAGATCGCGCAGGCGCGTGCTCAAAAAACCAAGGTTCTGCTCGATTTCGGCGGCGATGCGCTCACAGCGTAGCGTCTTGGTCCATGTAGCTGCCAGCTCCAGCGCTAGCGGCATGCCTTCGACGAGCCGGCAGATACGCACGACATCGACGTATTCGTCGGCAAGTGCAAACCCGGGGCGCACGCGGCGCGCCCGGTCGGCAAAGAGTTGAACTGCCGCATAGTCGGTCGGCGTGCCGGCAGCTGTCGCATGTGGATACGCCAACCCGAGTATGGGGTACAGCCACTCTTCGCGCAGATTCAACGCTTCGCGCGAAGTAACCAGCAGCTTGCTGCCTGGTGCGCGATGGAGCAGCGTCGTCAGGATCTCGAGTCCATCCAGGAGATGCTCAAAATTGTCAAGCATCAGCAGATACGCTTTATCGTACAGATACTGGCAGACTTGCGCCAGCGGCTCGCCGGAACCGGCGAGCGTGAAGCCGATTGCATTCGCGATGGCCGGGGCGATGAAGTCCGGGGCATGAACCGCCTGCAGTGGAACAATGGCGACGCCGCCAAATTCAGCTTGTACATCGGCTGCCACGTGAACAGCCAGGGTCGTCTTGCCGATCCCACCGGGGCCAACCAACGTCAGCAGGCGGCATGAGGAGTCGGTTAGCAGCGCGCGAACCTCGCGCGCCTCGGCCTCTCTGCC
Source organism: uncultured bacterium (assembly GCA_963827625.1). Taxonomy (GTDB): domain Bacteria; phylum Chloroflexota; class Chloroflexia; order Chloroflexales; family Kallotenuaceae; genus CAWHBS01. The sequence goes on from CAWHBS010000003.1 coordinate 194,734, forward strand.
GATCAACGTAGCGGCTGATGGCCAGACGTTATCATGGTTCATTCGGAGCGCCCCCGTCGTGCGCGGTGAAGTGCTCCAGTCCGCTCTCCGGCCGGCTGCGCGGAGGAGCGGATGAGCTGGGTTGGCTCAGTCTCGGCTTATCGCGCCTCCCGACCCCAGGCCAAGCATACAGATTCGACTACCCGCGGTCAAGCGGATCAGGGGACTTGCCTGCTGTGCGCTGCGCGGCTATACCGCGTTGATGAGCGGGTGTTGGACAGCTTCAGCGCGCGTGTCCAAGCACTGGGACACGCGCGCTGAAGCTGTCCAATCGCGTTGCTCGACATGGCTGAGTCATGTCATCCCAAAGGGCGCGACGGCCCTTCGGGATGACCGTCTTAGCGTAGACCGGCAAACAGATCCCGCTCCATCGGACGGCCGTCGTCTAGCAGGCTGAAGACCCGATAGTACTCCTGGGTGCCCCACAGGTAGCGGTGGTGCTCCGCCGGCAACTGCGCCAGCACCTCATAGCCGGGAAGCTGCGAGTGGTGGCAGGCGATCGCCTGCCAGACTTGCCGCCAGTAGGCGCTGGTGTCGAGGCGGGTTGTAATCGCCCATTCGTTCCACCCCGGCACTTTTCGCGTGACGCCGTCGACCGTCATGGCGGTATCGCCGAAGGCGGCGGCATATGCCGCGATTTTGGCGCGTAAACTCAGCGAGATAGTACAACTTGGCCACACGATGCGACGGCCACTCACGGGCTGTAACATAGCCGGGATCGGCGGCGCAGATGAGCGCCGCCGTCGTGAGCTGGGAAATCGCGATATGATCAGGGTGGCCGGTCGCACCGTCCGGACCAAAGGTGACGACGACCTGGGGCCGGATCCGGCGCAGCGAGGCGACGATCCGGCCGATAGCCTCGTTCGTGCTAGCCTGGTTTAGCTCGCCATCGGGGTAGTCGAGCAACTCCAGGCCGCGCAGCCGGAGCACACCGGCGGCGGCGCGCAACTCTGCCTCACGAATGCGGCCCAGTGCCGCGGGACCGGGATGATCCTGTTCGTCACCTTGCCAGCCACGCTCGCCCCGCGTCGCCATTACCAGGTAGGTTGCTATACCCTCGGCGGCATATTTCGCAAGCGTGCCGCCGAAGCCGAGCAACTCGTCGTCGGGGTGGGCCAGCACGCACAGCAATCTTAAATTCTCAGGCATCGATACTTCCTCCTGCAGGTCCATCAGCGCCATCCCTTCACTCGTACTGCCTGCTCGCGCCGGCAACTCGAGCCCCGGCGCGAGCAGGCGTGTCGTCCGCGGCCTGCAACGCGGCCATGTCACCGGCGCAATTTCGACCGGTGGGTTAGCCGGCGGAAGACGGCGAGAGCGCGGCGTCCGGTACGGGGTCGCTCGTCCCTCGCTCCGTTAGGGCCGCGCTTCCAGCACCAGATTGAACGGCGTCTGCGCGGCGCGGCGGATGCGCGTGAACCCGCCCTGCCTGACCACCTCGCGCAGCCGCTGTTCGCCGGCTTGCGCCCCGAGCGCCGGCCCGGCCTCCTGGTTCAGCGCGTTTGGCGTACACAGCAGCGTCGACGCCGCGTACATGGCCCGCCCGAGCGGATGCAGATTGTGTTCGACCTGGTCCTCGGCAAACGGCTCAACGAGCAGCCACGTGCCGTCGGCCTTGAGGGTTGCATACACGTGTGCCGCCGCACCTGCCGGGTCGCCCATATCATGCAGCGCGTCGAACATCGCGACCAGGTCGTAGTCCGCGCCGCGGTACTGTTTGGCCGTGGCAACCTCGAAGCTGACCCGATCGGCGACACCCGCCGCCCGGGCACGCTGCCGCGCCGTGGCGATCGATTCGGCGTGATAATCGAAGCCAATGAAGCTGGAATCTGATACGTGCCGCCATAGTCGACAACTGCCTGTCCGAGCAGCTGATTGAGAGTTGCTTCGTTGATCGCCATGGCGCTACCTCCTGCGATACCGTGGGCTGCGTGTCCCACAGGAGGCAGCGTAGCGATAAACCCGAGACCTGGTCATCTATCAAAGGATGGAGCAGGGGTTTATCTGGTGGCGGCCAGCCGTTGGACGCAGAAGCGGGGCAGAAGGGAGAGGCCATGCGGTCGATCAGGCGGAACCCGGTCGAGCGGCAGTACCGATTTATGTTTCATCGCGTTGTTATACATAGCGGTCGATCAGCCGGCAGAACCTGGAATGATATTCCCCGAGTTTGTCGACCGCAACCGGCGAGTGTAACGAGGATCTATGTCAGCGCAAGAATTAGTGCGCGACCTAACTTGGCTCGTCTACCTGCTGATCTTCCTTTACGTTGCGCGGCAGGCGCTTCGCGAACCACGCCGGGCGACGATCGATAGCGCCTTGTTTTTCGCGCTGTCGGCCCTGGTTATCGTGGACAGCTTCCTGGCAGAGCTTGGGCTGCTGATGCAATCAGTAGTATTGGATGCAATAAACGGCACGCTGATTATGTGCCTGGCATATGTGCTGCTCCGGCTGGTCGATGACTTTGCCCAGGTACCCGCGTACCTGCTATGGCTGGCCGGCGTGGTGCTGGCTTTCCTGTGTCTCGGCCTGTTCGTGTTTGTTCCGCCACGACCCGTCTGGTTGACCCTGCTCCAGGTAGCCTACTTTGTCGGTTTACAACTCTACGCTGCTTTTGCGTTCGTGCGGGCATCGCGCCGTTCCGGCGGCGTGACGCGACGCCGGATGATGGCCGTCGCCGTCGGCTCCGGTTTGCTTGGCGTCAATATTCTGGCTGCGAGTGTGCAATCGGTTCAGGCCGAGTTCGCTACCGTGTCGCTGTTGTGTGGGCTTGTCTCGGGGATCTGCTATTTTCTAGGCTTCGCCACGCCGCGTTTTTTGCGCCGCGCCTGGCAAGAGCCGGAGCTGCGCGCGTTTCTTGGCCAGGCGGCGACCCTGCCACGCTTACCTTCGACAGCCGAGATTATCCAGGCTCTCGAGCGCGGCGCCGCGGCATCGATGGGCGCTCATCGCGCTGCAATCGGATTATGGAACGCCGAGACCGATACGCTGCACTTCGAGATCGGCGGCACCGTTGTGAACGCTCCGCTGACGGAAGAGCGGCCGACCGGGCGCAGCTTTCTCCTGCAAGAGTCGATTTTTATCGCCGACGTTCCGCGAACGCTGCCGGCGCTGGCCGAGCAGAGCCGAGCTTTTGGCTCGAAGTCGTTGCTGGTCGCTCCGATATCTGCCGGCGACAAGCGCCTGGGTGTGCTCGCGGTGTATGCAAGCCGGACACCGATTTTTGCCCGCGACGACCTCGCGCTGGTCAAGCTGCTGGCGGATCAAGCGGCGGTGATCCTGGAAAGCCGCAGCTTAATCGACGAGGCTGGGCGGGTTCAAGCCCGCGAAGAGGCAGCCCGCCTCAAAGATGATTTTCTTTCGGCTGCCGCCCATGACCTCAAAACGCCCCTGACCACGCTGGTAGCACGTGCGCAGCTGCTGGAGCGCCGCGCTCTGCGCACGCCTGATGCTCCCGCCGACCTGGCCTCAATTCGGGCGGTGATCAGCGAAACACAGCGACTGAGGGACTTTGTTCTCGAATTGCTTGACGCAACGCGTGTCGAGCGCGGGCTGCTCGTCGGGCAGCGCGAGGACGTCGATCTACGTGCGCTGATCGAAGAAACCGTGCAGCGGCGGGCCGGCGCGCCGGAACAGTTCACGCTCGACCTGCACGAATCCGTTATCGGCAGCTATGACCGCAACCGGATCTGCCAACTGCTCGAGAATTTGATCGAGAACGCCGCCAAATACAACCTTGAAAACGAGAGCGTCGAGATCAAGCTGTGGCAGCAAGACCATACTGCTCATGTCACGGTCGCAGACCATGGCATCGGAATTCCGGCGAACGATGTGCCGCATATTTTCGATCGCTTTTTTCGCGGCACGAACGTTGATGATCGTAGGTTTGCCGGGCTCGGCCTTGGCCTGTACATTTGTCGCGGCATCGTGGAACAACACGGCGGGCACATCTGGGCGACCTCACGCGTAGGCGTAGGTACAACCATGCACATTAGTCTCCCAACCGGCGCCGATGGAGGTCGTAATGCGTGACGGGGCGATACTGGTAATCGACGACGATCCTGCGGTGCTGGATACCGTGGCGGATATTTTGACGTTCGAGGGCTATACCGTCGAGCGCGCTACCAACGGTGCCGAGGGCCTCAAGCGGCTGGCACAGCTGCAGCCCAAACTGGTCTTGCTCGACATGCGTATGCCGGTGCTGGACGGATGGGGCTTTGCGCGCCAACTCAAGGAGCAAGGGCGCAGCGTCACGATCATTGTGATGACCGCAGCGCAAAACGCCAGGCGCTGGGCCGAAGAGATCGACGCAGACGGGTATATTGCCAAACCGTTTGATCTGCCGGATCTGCTCGCAGCCGTTGAGCGCGTCAGCGGTTAGGCAGGCTGCCTTGCACTGTTCAGGTGCGGTCACGCACCCGCTACGGAACGTGGATGTCGGGCGATGGTCGCGTATTCTGCCTGGGCAGTCGCGCGACCATCCTTGCACGTTGGGCGGATGTGAGCGGTCAATTGGACCAACCGGGCAGTTATTCGACCGCGGCCGGCGGGCGGACGCGCGTAAACAAGCCAAACCCGTCGTGTGCGAAGCTGTCGGCCGTACCGTCGGCGCCGATCGTAAACGTCACGGGCGTCAGCGCCGACGTCGCCCCTGGGAACTGCATCATGAACTGCCCGTAATCCCAATGCCGCAGCGTGGCGCGGTAGCCGGCCGGGCCGCAAGCAACCGCAAGCGCGTCGCCGTCGAGGCTGATCGTACAGCGGCCGTAATACGCGTTCTCGTAGGTGCCCAGCAGCGCGCTGAGCGGGTAGCCGAACGGACCAGGATTTTCCGGCGGCGCCGGCGGCGTAAGCAGCTGCATCAGCTGCTGATTGATATCCAAGATCGCCTGCTGGTCGGTAGTGGGATCGATTCCCAGCTGCTGGTTGATAAAATACGCGCGCACCGCTTCGGGAAAGGCGGTCAGATTGAGGTTGGCCAGCACGACGATCCCGGCGTCCAGCGCGGGGATCAACACCATGGTAGTGCGCACGCCGGAGCGCGCGCCGCCTTTTTCGATGATCTGATACCCGCCGTAGTCGAAGCTGGCGACGCCCAGTCCATAATAGAAGCCGGTCGTTTCGCTGATCGGCGGCAGCTCGGCGAAGCTCAACTCGGACACCATGTTGCGCTTGAAGATCTCCTGCACGCTTTCGGGCGTGAGCACCTGCGTCCCGCTGTAGCTGCCCTCGTTGAGCAGCATCTGCATCCAATGCGCCATATCCGCCGCTGTCGAGGTGGCCGCGCTGGGCGCGCCCATGGTATCCTGGATGTTGCGCGGGACCAACCTGACCTGATTGTCGATCAGGGCGTGCGGGGCGGCGGAGTTGGGATCCTGGAGGTCATGGCCCGAGGTGCCCGAGCGCGTCATATTCAGCGGCGCGTACAGGCGCTGCTCAATCAGCTCGTTCCACGATACACCGGCAACGCGCGCGGCGACCTCGCCGGCCAGAAAGATGCCCGGGTTACTGTATTGGGCTACCTCGCGCAGGCTGTAGCGCGGCTCGAGGTAGCGCAGCCGGTGCACGATCTCGGCGCGCGAGTAGCCGAAGTTGTCGAGCGTATCGCCGGTGAACTCGGGCCAGCCGGTGCGGTGCGCCAAGAGATCGCGCAGCGTGAGCCAGCGCGTCATATACGGGTCGTAGCCGACGAACTCGGGCAGATAGTTCGTTATAGGCGTATCCCAATCCAGCGGGCCCTGGTCGACCACGCTGGCGACGGCTGCCCCGGTGAGCGCTTTGGTGTTGGACGCGAGCTGAAAGATCGTATGCTCATCCACCGCCTCGGGTTTGGTCACGTCGCGCACGCCATACCCTTTGAGCAGCACGATCTCGCCGTGTTGCACGACCGCCACCGCGGCGCCCGGCACGCGATAGTCGACCAACGCCTTGGCGATAAAGGCGTCAAGCGCCTGGATGTCGGCCGCCGGAGCGGCCGATGTCCGTCGTATGGGCAGTGAGCCGAGAAACAGCAGCGCTCCGACAACGGCCAACGTGGTGATGCGTAGCATGCGGGTTACCTCACAAATTCGACGTTCGGGAACCGGGCGACCGCGATAGGTTGCGAAGGGCACAGCAGCACTGCGGTGCGCGCCGGCAGGAGCCGGACGCGCACTGCGCGTCTCGCGCATGCCGCGAGCATACACCCTGAGCGTGACGCGATCGTGACCGCCCTGGGTGATCGGGCCGTGGTCGGCAGTGTTGCGCTGACGGTCACCTCCGTCAAAGCGATCAACTGCACGGTTGCAGGGTTGCATCGCGTTCACAACGCTCCCTTGCTATCTGCCTCGTCACGCGCTTCCCACATCGTCCAGGTGCCCGCGAAGGCGGTGCTACTGCCCTGGCCGTCGAGCACCAGGAGCCGCGTTGCTACCTTGTCAATGAAGAAGCGGTCGTGACTCACCACGACCACGCCACCCGGAAAGGCGGCCAGCGCCCGCTCCATCACCTGGATGCTCGTCACGTCGAGGTGATTGGTCGGCTCGTCGAGCACGAGCGTCGCGGCGCCCGAGAGCAGACATTGCGCCAACACGACGCGCGCCCGCTGGCCGCCCGAGAGCGCGTTGATGCGCTGCATGATATCGTGCTCGGTAAACTGGAGCATCGCCAGGAACCGATGCACCAGCTTGCGTGGTGCCTTGTAGGCGAGCGGCATCACGTTGATAGCGTGCGTCACCGTATCCTCCGGATCGAGGGCCTGCGCGAGCTGCGTGAAGTCGGCAAACGTCGAACCGCCGTGCCAGACTATCCGCCCACGATCCGGTACCTCACCGCCGGTCAACATCCGCAGCAGGGTAGACTTGCCGCTGCCATTGGGTCCGACAATCGCCAACCGCTCGCCGCGCTGCAGCTCGAACGACAGGTCATCAAGGAGCAGCTGTGCATCGAACGCCTTGCGAACACGTTCGACCTGACACAGCCGAACCGGAACGTGCAGCCCGGCGTACAGGCTCGTGACGATCGTATCGACCGGTCGCGGTGGCTGGCGCTTGCGAATATCAGCCAGCTTGCGCAGCATGCGCGCATCGGGCGTACGCCGCAATTCCTCGCGGTCCTGAACCGCTTCGGCTTCAAGGATGAGTAATTCTTCCTCGTGGAGAAACTGGCGCTCGAGCGTCTTCAGGCGAAAGGGTTTTTCGCGGATGTACGCCGTATAGTTTCCCGCATACTCGGTGAGCCGAGCATGCTCGACCTCCACGATGCGGGTGACCACGCGGTCAAGAAAGCGGCGGTCGTGAGAGACAACGATGATACCCCCGGTGAAGGTGGTCAACCAGCGCTCCAGCCAGGTCACGCCGTCGAGATCCAGATAGTTCGTCGGCTCGTCGAGCAGCAGCATATCGGGTTTGGTCAGCAAGCACACCGCAAGCGCCGCGCGATTCCGCCAGCCGCCCGATAATTCGGAGAGGGGCTGAGTCCGCCGCGTCGCGTTGAAGCCCAGCATGGTCAGCGCCGTGTCAATGTGACGCCGGTAATCCCACCCGTCCCGCTGCGTCATCCGCTCGATCAGCGCACTCTGGCGCTCCAGAAGGGCCAGTTGCTCCGCAGCTCCCGTGCTGGCGAGCTGCGTCGAAAGCTCGGCCAGTTCGGTTTCCCACCTGCGGATCTCACTAAACAGATCGGTAAGAATGTCCTGGATCGCACGCGTGTCGTCGAGGTCGGAAAACTGGGAGAAGTGGCCGGTGGTCACGCCGTGCGCACGGTCGACTCGCCCGTCGACCGGCACGAGGTGCCCACGTATGAGCTGCAACAGGCTGGTTTTCCCGGTGCCGTTCTTCCCGATCAGTCCAACCCGTTCCCGAGCCGAAACCCGCAACGACACCTGACGAAGGACGACCCGACCGTCAAACGCGACGGTCGCGTTCTGGACGCGAACCAAACTCATGCGGACTCCCTCCTGTTCCTACAATACGACGCGATCAATGGGCCGCGCGTCGCTGGCGGCTGCGCTGATCGGGTGTTGCCGATGGAGCATGCATGGTTCGCGTTCCACGACAATAAAAAAGGCCGCGACGCAAAAGGTACACAGAAAGCTGTGCACCCTTTACGTCGCGGACCTCAGACTGAGACGCGACGGTCCAGGGAACCGTTACCGATCAGCTATGTTCGTTTGCCGTTTCGCTCCAGACGTGAAGGTAGCACAGGCTACGTGAAACGTCAAGCGGAATCTCGATTACTACTAGCGATAGACGACCACCGGGGTGCCCACGGGTGCCCAGTTGTAGAGCCACTCGGCCTTGTCGAGCGGCAGGTTGACACAGCCGTGGCTCAGCCGCACGCCCGTGCCGAACAGGTTGTGCCAGTACGTGCCGTGCAGCGCCACGTCGCCGTTGAAGTACATCACGTGCGGCACGTCGGGCACTTCCCAGGACTCTCCGTTGCGCTCGCCGGTCATCGTCTGCAGCGGCAGCTTGGTGTAGATCGCAAACTCGCCGGGCGGGGTATTCCAGCCGTCTTTGCCGGTTGAGACCGGCGCATCAAAGACCTGTTGTCCGTCCTGATAGGCATAGGCCCATTGCCTGGTCAGGTCGACCCCGATCCATTTGTTTGGCACCTCACCGATCTCGGGCGGTCCGGTGAGCACGCCCGTGGCACGCAGCAGATCCGTGCCCAGATTGCCGCGCTCCACCTGCCACTCCGCCGGGTTGCGCGGATCGAAGGTCAGCACGTTGCGCTCGAACGCCTGCAGCCAGATCGGCCGCGTCTCGCCCTGCTTGACCATGGTGGTCTCGATCAGGGGCGTCAAAGGGAGACCGAGGTCATGTATCCACCCACCGGGAAAGATCGTCGCCTGGTTCATGTAGTGCCAGAAGTAGGGCGGCACGATATGGCCGGGCGCCACGCCGAGCCCCGCGTCGACCGGGATAAAGGTGCCGTCCGGCCCGCCCTGCGTGCCGCCCGCGAAGCCCGCCGGTGGTGGCACACGCAGCTGCGGGTCGCTCTGCCAGCGGATATCAGCATAGGTGATGTCGCTGCCGTTGACCGCGACATGGGATGCCTGCTCCAACAGCTCCACCGTCAGCCGGCCGTACATGAAGCGCCACAGTCCGGCGACGCCGGCGGCGCGGTGATCTTCGAGCCGCGCTTTCTCGAAAAACTGAATCAATAGCGAATCCTGCTGCTGCGCCGCGCCGAGCGGGTAGCCCAGTACGCGCAGGCCGTGGTAGCGCGCATAGTAGAGCCGAAAGGCGGGGGCGACCTGCGGCGCGGCGGCCAGCGCGGGAGCGGCGAAGGCTGGCAGTAGCAAGATAACCAGCGCGCCGATGAGCCAGATAGGCCGCGAGACGAGGCGGGTGGTCCGGCGATGCTGGGCGTGCCGATCCTCAGTTGTCATGGTGTGCTCGCTCGGTTGAAGGTGAACTAGGCTGTATGATATATACAGGGTAATGGGCGAATTGTCGATGGCGATGGGCTGATACCGGGATGTGCGCATGATATCTCGTATGTTCGGCGCTGTGTGATTTGTCTGTTAAGTCCACACCACCGTCACCGTCGTGCCCTGGCCCACCCCGCTGCGCACCTGCAGCGCCGCCCCGATCTCCGCCGCCCGCTCGCGCATGATCGCTTGCCCGAAACTAGTCCGGCGCCGCCGTCGCCAGTTCGAAGCCCCGCCCGTCGTCCGCCACCGCCAGCCCGACCAGCGAGCCAAGCAGCAGCGTGCGAAACCAGACACGTCTGCCACCACGGCGGCACGATCATGATCGTCAGCGCGCGCCCCGCTTCGTTCCACACCCCGTCGTTGTTCGAGCCGGTGACGCGGAACACGTACGATCCTGGATTGAGGTTGGTATAGGTCACCAGCCGTCTGGTGCTCGCCACCTCGGTCCACTGCTCGTCGAAGCCATCCATGCGATAGCGGTACCGATTCTCCGCCGGTGCCTCATAGTTGAGCGCCGCGAACTCAACGGCGATAACGCGCGCATCGTAGGGCAAGACCAGGTTGTCGGTAGTGTCGATCGTCTGTGTGAGCACCGACGTATCGCTGATCGGCACCGCCTGATTGCCGAGCAGCAGGTCGGTGAATACAATCGGCGGAACATACGGGTTCGCGGTGATGGCGGCCGGCATAAATGCGATCAACCCTTCCGGGCCACCGGCGAACATTTCGCCGCTCGGCGCGCGGTTGACCGACCCAAGATAGAACCCGGTCGCCGGCAGGCCGTCGCTGGCGTCGTAGTTCTGGAAGGTCGCGGTGCGCGGATCGAAGCGCGTCAGGCTCCCGGCCGTGCTCAGCCACAGCGCGCCCGTGCTCGCCGACGGGTCTTCCGGCATGATGCCCTGCACCTTCTCGTTGCCCAGGCCGTCCTTGACGCGATAGGCCGTGATCGTGCCGCTGGCCGGATCCAGGCGATCAAACCCGCTCCAGGTAGCGAGCCACAGGATGCCCGCCGGGTCGCGGTAGATATCGACGACCGTATTGCTGCTCAAGCCGCCAGCCCGCTTCGGATCATGCAGGTAGTGGGCCGCGGTCCCGCTGGCAGGATCAAAGCGATTGAGGCCGCCTCGCTGCGTGCCGATCCACAAATTGCCGGCAGTGTCCTCGTCGATAGCGCCGATCGAGTTGTCGCTCAGGCTGTTGGGGTCGGCCGGATCATGCCGGTAGACCGTGAAGCGGCCGGTGCTCGGGTCGAGCCGGTTCAGGCCGGAGTAGGTGCCGACCCACAGCGCGCCATGACGATCTTCGAACAGCGCCTGAATCGAGTTTTCGCTCAAGCTGTTCGGATCCGCAGGGTCGTGCTGGAAGCGTTGAAAGGTCCCCTGCTCCGCGTCGAAGCGATTGAGTCCGGCCAGCGTGCCGACCCACAGCGTGCCGGTGTGGTCCTCAAGCAGTTTGGTCACCAGGTTGCTGCTGATGCTGTGCGCATCGGCGGCGTCGTGCCGGTAATGGGTCGTCTGTCCGGTGCGGCGGTCGAGCCGGTCCAGGCCGCCGAAGGTGCCGGTCCAGAGTATCCCGCTGCGGTCCTCCAGCACGGCCCGCACCGCATCGCTACTGAGGCTGTTGGGGTCCTGCGGATCGTGGCGATAGCGGTAAAACGGCTTGCGATAGCGCGATACAAGATTGAGCCCACCGCCCTCGGTCCCGATCCACAGGTTGCCGGCGCGGTCCTCGCCGATCGCCTTGATGTTGTTGAAGCTCAGGCTATCGGGATCGGCAGGTAGGTTCTCGTAGCGTATGAACTGCCGCGTGCTCCGGTCGAAGCGGTTCAGGCCGCCGCCAAACGTGCCGATCCACAGGTCGCCCGCCTGGTCCTCGTGCAGCGCGGTCACCAGGTCACTGCTCAGGCTGTGCGGGTCGTCCGCGGCGAAACGGAACGGCTCAAAGCGCCCGGTCCGGCGGTCGAAGCGGTTGAGACCGCCGCCCCAGGTGCCGATCCACAGCGCGCCCTGCGAGTCTTCCAGCACGCTATACACGTTGTCGTGGCTTAAGCTGCCGGGGTCGTCGGGATCGTGCCGGTGGTGGGTGAAGGTGCCGGTTTGTCGGTCGAAGGCGTCGAGGCCGCCGCCATACGTCGCCACCCACAGCGTGCCCGACCGGTCTTCGTACACGGCGTACACGTCGTCGTACGCCAGGCTCGTAGGATCATCAGGATCATGCTGAAAGCGCGTAAAAGTGCCGCTCCGGCGGTCGAAGCGATTGAGGCCGGCGGCGGTCCCGAGCCAGAGCACGCCCGTACGGTCTTCGAGGATGGCACGCACCGCGTCGCTGCTGATGCTGCCGGGATCCTGCGCGTCATGCATCCAATGGGTGAACTGCTCGCTCCGCGGATCGAAGCGGTTGAGCCCGTCAGTGAGCGTGCCGATCCAGAGCAAGCCGGTGCTGTCCTGGTGCAGCGCCTGGGTGATGCCGCTGGTGATACTGTGCGGATCGTCGGGGTCGGCCCGAAAGACCTCGAAGGTGTAGCCATCATAGCGGTTGAGCCCGTCGAGCGTGGCAAACCACATCTGGCCGGTGTGGTCCTGTTCAATGCTCCACACAGAGTGGTTCGACAGGCCTTGTTGCTGCGCGATATGCAGAAACTGCAGCGCGCGCGGAAGGGCCGGTGCGGCTGACGGCGCCGGCGGTACGATCTGGCTCGCAGCCCGCGGCGTGGGCAGGAGCACAGCCAGCAGCACGATCGCCAGCCGATCGTGCGCCAGCCCAGGCGGAGGCAGATCAGTTGTCGGGCTGTACCAGTGCGAGCCCGCCGCGCGCGCAGTGCAGGCGACATCGCTGCCTCAGGGATTCCGCCCTGGATCGAACGCACGACCCGCTGCGGGCCGCACATCAGCCTGACGGGAGACCAAATGGCATGCTGAGTATAGCTTCAGCATACCAGAAACGATCCACACCGAGCGCGCAGCGGTTCCGGCGATCACGCTGGTCCGCCTCCGGCGCCGGATCACGCACGGCAACCCGGGGCGCTGCGCCTGAGCCCCTGGTGCTCCACTGTGTAGAACATGCAACGAGCTTGCGTTGCATGAAACGGCGCTTGACATGTGACCATTAAGTCACGTATAATACCGGCATGGAAGACGAAGCCGTCTTTCGCGCCCTCGCCGATCCAAGCCGTCGGCGGCTGCTTGACCTCCTCTTTGAGCGTGACGGCCGCACGCTCACCGAGCTGGAGTCGCAGTTGCCGATGACGCGCTTCGGTGTGATGAAGCATCTGCGCGTGCTGGAAGAGGCCGGACTGATCACCACGCGCAAGGTGGGCCGCGAGAGACTGCATTACCTGAACCCGGTCCCGATTCAGCTCATTTCAGACCGCTGGATCAACAAGTACGCGGCCGTACGGGCTAGCGCCCTGGCCGATCTCAAAACCGCACTTGAAGGAGGACATAACATGGCTACCAATTCAAAGCCCAGGCTCGTTTCGCAGATCATCATCAAGGCGCCGCAGGAGCGCGTGTGGGAGGCGATCACCAAGCCGGAGTTCACCTCCCGCTACTACTATGGCAGTACGCTTAAGACCGACCTCACCGTCGGCTCGCCCTTCACCTACCACATGCCGAACGGCTCGCCGATTGTGGAGGGTGAGGTGGCGGCGTCCGAGCCGCCCAACCGGTTGGTGCACACCTATCACTCCCTCTGGCCCCCGATGAACGAAGACGCGCCCACAAAAGTGACGTGGGAGCTGGAATCGATGCCCGGCGGCGTGACGAAGGTCACGGTGGTGCACGAGGACTTCCAGGGCGAGACGGCCACCTACCAGGGCCTGCAGGGCGGCGGCTGGGCGTGGATCCTCAGCAACATGAAGACGCTGCTGGAGACCGGCGAGCCGATGCCGCAGGGGTACTAATTCTGCGTAGAGATAACTGAATAACTGCGGCCTGCGGTTTAGCCGCCACGTTAGGCGGCGCACCTTAGAATGGCGCGGTTCGCACTCGAACCGCGGCGAAGGTTCCAACCCAAGTCAGTAAGAGGAGGTTTCCATGAGCCAGACTGAAAAGAAGGTCACACAGGAGTCCGCTAAGAGCACAGCCGCGACCAACAAGTCGTCCAAGGGATTCTCAGTCGAGGAACGAGCCGCGATGAAGGAGCGCGCCAAAGAGCTGAAGGCGGAAGCGCGCGCGAACAAGAACAAGGCGGAAGGGGAAAGCGACGTGCTCGCGAAGATCGCCGAGATGCCGGAACCGGAGCGCGCCATGGCCGAGCGGCTCCATGAGATCATCACAGCCAGCGCGCCAGTCCTCGCGCCGAGACTCTGGTACGGGATGCCCGCATATACCAGGGACGGCAAGATCGTCTGCTTCTTCCAAAGCGCGCAGAAGTTCAACACGAGGTACGCGACGCTCGGCTTCAACGACACGGCAAACCTCGACGAAGGCGCCATGTGGCCGACTGCCTTCGCGCTGAGGGAGTTGACCGCCGCCGAAGAGGCAAGGATCAGCGCGCTCGTGAAGAAAGCGGTGAGCTGAGGGGTTGAATACGATCTTGCGTACGCCTGTCCGACTGCATAGGCGTTTGCTGTCCATCTGGATCAGCTCTGATCTACTCCCGACGGCGATACAAAGATGCTTCAGTTGCAGGATGCAGCCGCTGTGTAGAGCTAGTAAAACTAGCAGGAGGTCCAACCGAACCCGCCAACAGGCTGCCGGTAGCAGTTATGGTAGCTGGTTCGTCTACGCCTACCTCCGCACCACGCACACGGCCGCCCTGGGCGGCGTCCTGGCTTAGCTCGACATCACGTCGGAGTACCTTTTGGTTCAGCGAGCCGCTATGGACGCCAGTACGGGGTACATGGCCAACAAGGAGCACTGCTGTGTTTATCGGATGTTTGTTAGCAATTGCCATCGGCTTGATGCCCCGCTTTGCGCTCATCCTGGCCTGGTTGTTCAGCGCACGCTGGGATCTGGTGTGGGATAGCTGGTTTTGGCCGCTCCTGGGGATCCTGTTCCTGCCCTACACCACCGTGATGTACATGCTGGCATGGACCGTGGGTACGGGGGTCGTCGGGTGGGACTGGATGTGGGTTGTCATGGGTCTGGTACTCGACCTTATCAAATGGACACAGCTTTATACGACGCGTCGGCAGGTGCCCGGCTATCCGGTGTCCGCCCCGTAAGGTGTCGCGGCAACCTGGTCGTCGCGCAAGGATGATAGGCGTGGCGACGATCTGGTGACGTCGCCAGCGCTGCTCCGTGCATCGCTGCGCGTCCGCCCGCGTGGATCGACCACTTGGACTTCAACCGCGCGTGGTGCTGGAGCTCGTCCGCGCAGGCTGCGAACGACATCTTGATCTACAGCAGCACGCAGCGCCTCGAACGCGTGCCTCAATGCGCTCACGCGCACGCCCCGCCGGCTCATGCCGCTATACGTGAGTTCCGACACGTCCGAAGCGCCAGGCGCTTCGGACGTGTCTTCCGTGATCCCGTGGATCCAGCTCTTCCCGGATCGCCTGCTCGAGCCGGCCGCGCCGGCCGACGTGGAATCGCACAACGTGGTCGTCTCGCGCTCAACCACCTAACTCAGGCTACCTTCGAAGGTCGCACCTTCGCCTGGCGTTTGACGGCTATCGCATACGCCTCGGCAAGTAACGGCTCGACAATGTGCTCAAACGTAGTGGCGCTGGGATTGAGCACACAAACCCACGATTGTGGCGCATACACTGGATGCGGCAAGAGCTGATCCAGAATGGTGAAGTCATGGCCGGTGGCAACCACTCCTTCAGCGCCGACACGGGCGGGACGGGGGCCGAGCAAGGTGCCGTACGTGTCCTTGCTAACGCCAATGTTTAGGCGGAATACGGATGGGCGATCCAGCTTGGACGCGCTGTCGTACGGATTGTCGGCAGTGGCCAGGGTAGCGAACGGCAATTTGCGCTCCGCGCCGTAGAAAAAGAAAGTGTAACCCTGGGCTTCGGCCGTTTCAACATCGGCAAACGTGGCAACGATGTAGCGAGTGATGTCGATTTCGTCCATGACCCCTCCAGTTGGTGTACAATGTACTACGTTGCGTACATTGTACGCATGGTGGTGAGTTGTACACTACACCTACAATGTACGCTTGTCAAGCGCTCGCTACACCATTATGGGAACGTCATGCCACCCGACAAGGCTCCACGCACGCAGCGATCCGTTTGGGAGCGTTTACCGACACGTGCTGACCAGCCGTCGTTGAGCCGGGCCCAGATCGTGCAAACAGCTATTGCGATTGCTGATGTCGAGGGAGCGCAGGGCATCACCATGCGCCGCATTGCTACCGCGCTAGGAGCGGGGGCGATGTCCCTGTATCGACATGTATTCAGCAAAGATGACTTGCTCGATTTGATGCTCGACGACGTGTTTGGCGAAATAGCGCTGCCGGATCCTGCGAGCGGGACGTGGCGCAGCAACCTGGCGGTGCTCGCGCACGAAACACGCGCCGTGTTCAAGCGTCATCCATGGCTCAGTGGACTGCTCAACAGCCGCCCGACGCTTGGCCCGAACTATATGCGCTTGGTGGAGCGCTCCTTGGCGGTCCTTGCCGAATTGAACCTCGACAGCACGGTGATGGTGCAGATGGTCGGCATGCTGTATGCCTACGTCGGTGGCGTCGTCAGCGCTGAGCTGGCAGCGGTGGAGACGGCGCGGCAAACCGGTCTGAGCGTCGATGATCGATTCGTCCAGGCAATCCCGTATATTGAGCAACTGATAGCAACGGGCGAGTACCCACAGTTCGCGCGCTTCTTTCGTGCAGGCATTCGCCTGGATGCCGAGCACAGCTTCGATTTCGGCGTGCAGTGCCTGCTCGACGGCTTCGCCGCTCGTATCGCACCCCACCAGACGGAAACCAACGGCAGGTGAGCCCGACGGTGCAAGCAGCTGCCGTGGTCAGCCGCCTCGCGAGCTCAAACTCCTTGCTGGCACGGCACCTTCCTGCCGCCCTGGACGCGCTCGGCATCGGCGACCAGGCGCTGCCCGAGCGACTGATCGACAGTATTCGGTCGGGCCTGACCTGCCCCGAAAGCACGATCGGCGTCTACGCTGTGGACGCGGATTGCTACCGTGAGCTCGGCGCGCTGTTCCACCCGATCATCAGGGACTACCACGGCGTGGATATAGGCGGCCGGTGGCGCGGAGACATGGACAGCGCGGGGCTGGACCTGCCCGAGGTGGTCCCCGGTGTGCTCTCATCTCGCGTCCGCTGTGCGCGCAACATCGAGGGCTTTCCGTTCCCCGCGACGATCGCCGTTGAACAGCGCAAGACTCTCGAGCGCCTGATCGTGGCGGCCCTGTACAGCCTTGATGGGACCGAGTTCGCGGGCACCTATCACTCGCTGGAAGCCATGAGCCGCGCCCGGTATCAAACACTGATCCGCGAACACTGGCTCTCTGAGCCCAGCGACCGCTACCTCCTGAGCGGCGGGCTCTACCGCGACTTCCCAGCAGGGCGCGGGATCTTTCTGTCCTCCAACGGCCGCTGTGCGGTGCTCGTCAACGATGAAGACGCCCTGCGGATCGTCGCCAAGCAGGGCGACGGCCGCTTGCGGGAGGTCTGCCAGCGCTGCTTCGCCTTCGTGCAAATTCTCGGCGAGCGCCTCGCCTTTATCTGCGACGAGCGCCTTGGCTACCTGGCGAGCTGCCCTTCCAATATCGGAACCGCGATGCGCGCCAGCGTCCATGTTCGCCTGCCGCTGTTGGAGCCCGAAGTGCTCAGGCAGCTCGCTCGCCAGTCCGGGCTTCAGGTGCGCGGCCAGTATGGCGAGCACGATAGCCTGGACCCGCGCCGGCCGTGCGACATCTCCAATCGGCGACGCCTCGGCGCCACCGAGGTCGAGCTGATCAATGAACTCTATGAGGGTCTGACGCGGCTGATTACCTACCACGGAGCGCTGCGCCATGCTTGACCTCGGCGGCGTGCCGCTGTTTGCGCAGCTCTCGCGGGTTGATATCGCGCGCCTGCTGCCCGAGTTCGACGAGGTCGCCCTCGCTGCCGGCGAGCTCCTGTTTGCACAGGGCGAACCCGGCGACGCGCTCTATATCGTGCGCGAGGGCACGCTCTGCGCGGAGCTGAACCACTCCGGCGGCACAGAGACGCTGGAGATCCTCGGCCCCGGTCGCGTGATCGGCGAGGTAGCGCTGCTCAGCGACCAGCCGCGCACGGCCTCGATCCGCGCGGTCACCGCGGCCACGTTGTGGCGGCTCTCGCGGCAGAAGCTCGACGATCTCGACTCGCCGCTATCCCTCGTTCGCCGCCTACTTTGGCCACCTGGTGAGCCAGCGCCTCGTCAACGTCAACGAGCATCTGCGGGCCACCAGCGACTCGCTCGCCGGCCTGAGCGCGATCTTCTGGGACGGTCTTTCGGCGCAGGCGCGAGCACTCTTGCTCGAAGCCGCGCCCGTCTCCGCCCTGACGCCGGGACTCGCCGATATGTTGCTTGGCGAGAGCAGCATACCGCTCCTGCGGGAGCTCGAGCGCGCCGGAGTGCTGCAGCGCGACCAGCATGAGCGCCTGCTGATTAAACCTCCGGTGCGGCAGATCGCTGTCGATCTTGCACGCGGGAGCCTTGGCGAGCGTGCCTACAGGGAGGCCGCCGTGAGCCTCGCCGCTCGATGCCGGGAGGCGGGCGCGTATGAGGGCGCCGTCGAGGCGCTGCTGGCGGGTGATGAACCCGCCGCCGCCGCGGCCATCCTGGCCGAGCATGGTGAGGCGATCCTCGCCCAGAGCGATGGCGCGCGGCTGTCGGCGCTGATCGAGCAGCTTGGCGGCGCGGCCGAGCTGCCGGCCGTTAGTCAGCTCGAGACCCGGGCGCAGGCCATCGATGCGGACCAGCACGCGGCAAGGCCGAGTCGCCCTGGCGCGGACAGCGCGGCCGAGGCGGTGGACGATGGCGGATCAGAAGGTCGGGCGAGCACGGCGGGCACGCCGAGCCTACCCGAAGCCCGGATGGGTATTCGGTATAGGGTTGCTCGCGTTAACGGGCGTGTTGACATGGTGGGGCGCAACACAGGCAGGGCTGGACGCACCAACAGTGCGGCTGCTGGTGATTCTGGCCTGCGGCACGCTGCTGTGGGTCCTCGACGTCGCGCCGGAGTTCCTGATCGCCCTGCTGATCTGTGGCCTGGCAGTGCTCGTGGATGCGGTGCCGATCACAGTGGCGTTCTCGGGATTCACCAGCCCTGGCTTCATCTTGCTGTTCGTGATGTTTGCCCTGGTTGCATTGGTCACCAACGCGGGGTTGTCGTTCCGCGTCGCCCTCGCCGGCCTGCGCCTGGTGCCGCCCACCTACCGTGGTCAGCTCTGGGCGCTCGCCGTCTCCGGGCTCCTGGTCACGCCGCTCATCCCCGGCTCCGCGGGGCGCCTGACCCTGGTGAGCCCACTGGTGCTGGCGATCAAGGATACGCTGCGCCTGGCCGATCGAGGCCGCGCGGCGGCCGGGCTGGCCATGGCCGCCACGATGGGCTTCAGTCAGATGTCGTTTCTCTTCCTCAACGGCTCGGGGACAACCCTGCTCGTCGCCAGTCTGCTGCCGACGACACAGGGCAGCCGCGGTCACCTGGATGGGGTGGCTCGCCGCCGCCTGGCCGCTTGGCCTGGTCTATTTCGTCGGCGGGGTTGTCGTGGCAGCGCGACGATTTGGCCCCCGTAGCGCCCTGTGGGTCGACCAGCGCGTGATCGAGGCGCAGCTGCGTACCCTCGGCACGATCACGCGGCAGGAGATCCTCGGGCTTGTTGGGCTGGCCCTGATCCTGCTGGCGTTCGTGCTGCAGCCCTGGTCGCGGATGGATCCGGCCTGGCTCGGGCTGATCATCCTGAGCCTCCTGGCCCTATCCGGCGCGGACCGCACGATGTTCAAGGAGCTTGATTACCAGTACTTGCTGTACTTTGCTTCGTTTCAATCGATCGCGGCGATGATACGCGAGGCCGGACTCGACACCCTGATCGTGGGCCGCATCGAGCCGGCACTCTCGCTCGTACCAGCCTCGCCCTATCTGCTGCTCGGCAGCTACGCGGTGATCAGTTATCTCATCGCGCTCCTGCCGGGGTTTCCCGCCCAGCCGGTGCTGATGATCAGCGCGGTGCCGCTGGCGACAACGCTGGGCTACGATCCGCTGGTCTTTGGGCTGATCATCCTGCTCACCAGCACGCCGATTCTGATTCCGCGGCTGTCGTCGCTGCACCTGTTATTCTGGAATGCCACCGATCGGCGCGCTTTCACCGACAGCCAGACACAAGAGTTCGCCCTCTATCGCGCCGTCCTGATGATGGCGGCGGTTCTGGCCACGATACCGATCTGGCAGGCGACGCGGCTCATTCCTTAAGACGTGAGGGAGCACCGGGGCCGCATCGAGCGTTGGCCGCGCCAGCAGCACAGCCATGATTGGTGTTGGTGTCTCGGCGCCTCGGGATGCGCGCCGTAGCGGGTCGGGTGCACGCCCGTGCCCCCATCATATCGGTGGCCGCTCACCGTTGATCGGTTACATAGGCGCCACGCTCGTTTCGCGCCTGTGTACCCATCACCCCACGCCACAGCACCCGCGTCGCGACGGTCGGATGAAACAGCGCGCTGGGCGCCGCGAGCATGTTAAACACGCCGATCAGCCGGCGCCGCACGTCTTCGCGCTCGGTCGTCAACTGGATGACCTGGTCCATATACCAGTGCATCAGGCGCGTGCGGTAGCCGGCGCGACCGCCCTCCGCATCTCCGTAACGCAGGTCTTCGGACGTAGCCAACATCCAGGGTGTACGGTTGACGCGTGCCAACCGCCGCTGGAAGTGGGTCGCAAGCCCATCCAGTCCGGCGCGCTCAGCGCCTGGCCGATTTAGGCTTTGCCCAAGGGCCTGGGCACCCAGCGCCGCGATCGTCATGCCCTGGGCATACACCGGATTGAACGCGCACACCGCGTCGCCGACGGCCACGAACCGCTCCGGGCGCCGCCCGAGTTGCTCGTAGTGACGCAGGCGGTTCTGCGTCGCGCGTGTGCCGGCGATCGACGAGAGCGGCTCCGCCTGCCGGATCGCATCGTAGAGCAGCGGGTGGCGCATGCCCCGCGCAAACGCGAGAAAGCCGTCGTCGTCGGTCGGCGGATAGTCGCGTCCGCCGCCGGCAAGCGTCACCAGCCAGCGTCCGCCTTCCAGAGGAAAGATCACCCCGCCGCGCGTGGACGCCGGCGGCGCCTGCTGAATGTAGGCTGCTTTCCAGCCGGGGTTGAAGCTCACCGGCGGCCGATAGATGCGGCTGGCGTAGCCCAGATGGGCATCGACCACCGTTTCGTCCGGCGCCGCGTAGCCCAGCGCGCGCAGCCACGCCGCGGCGCGCGACCCGCGCCCGCCGGCGTCCACTACCAGATCCGCGCCGACCTCCTCCTCGTGGCCGGTCTGCGTTGCTCCGCGCCGGCACAGGCGGACTCCCGTGAACTCGGGCACCATCGGCCGATGCCGCGAGACCACAGGCGTCGACACCGGTGACAAACCGGACGCGCGTATTCGCCGCCAGGCGGCGACGAATGCCCCATTCGAGCAGGTCGCGGCTGCATGCGAGCAGCACAAAGGGTGACGCGAAGCGCACCCCCCAGCCGGCGGATGTCAACCACTGGAAATCTTCCGACATGCTGATGAGCGGCGCACCGGCCGCGACCAGGTCCTCGCCCAGCCCCGGAAAGAGCTGCTCCAGGAGTGCTCGGCCGCGCAACAATAGGACGTGTTGATGCCGCGCCTGGGGTACGCCCGGTCGCGCCTGCGCATCACCGGGCAGGTCGTCACGCTCGACGATAGTGACCCGGGCAAACCAATCGGCCAGCACGCGCGCCGCGAACAGCCCCGCCACGCTGGCGCCAACGACGATCGCGTGGTCATGCTGTGGTGTCGTGTCATGGTTCATGGTGTCATCCTCCCGCTACAATCGATGGCGAGAGCATAACGATCGGCAATTAAGCCGGCGCTTAACTCAGCGCTTAAATCGCTATCGGCCATCGCGGGGAGGCCACATCCAGGCACCTGTGGGCAGTCACGCGGCGGCGAGCGCCCGGTACAGCGCCGTCGTCTCGGCATCCGGAACGGCATCGAGCTCGGCGCGCAGCAGGTCGGCCAACACACGGTAGTGGCGCAGCGCACCAGCACGCTCGCCGCTCGCCGCCAGCGCGCGCATCAGCCCCCGATGCGCCGCTTCTCGATAGGCATCGTGCGCCACCGCGCGGCGATACACCTCCGCGGCAGCACCCGCACGTCCTGTCGTTTCCAGCAGACCGCCGAGCCGCAGCAGCGCATCGCCGAACAGCCGGCGCAGCTCCTCGCGTCGCTCCGTGGTCCACGCAGCATCCGTGTCGGGCAGGAAATCGCCGCTGTAGAGCGCGACCGCCTCGCTGAGCAGCTCCACCGCCCGGCAATCGTCGGAAGCTCCCTGCGCAGCAGTGAGCAGCTGCGCAAACGCTTCAGCGTCGAACCAAACTCCCGCTGCCCGATTGAGCACGTAGGCAGTGGTGTCGAAAACGACCCAGTCGGCGCTGCCGAGCGTGCGGCGCAGATGATGCAGCGCGACGCCGAGGTTGCGGCGCAGCTGCTCGGACGACGCCTCCGGCCACAGGGCAGCGCCGATGGCCTCACGGGTGCAACGGCCCCGCGACGCGAGCAGGAACAGCAGGTCTCTGGGCCGACTGTAGCTCCAGGCCGCTGCCTCGATGCTGCGATCCCCGCACTGGACGGCGGTGCGGCCGAGCGCATACAGCCGCAGCAGCGACACAACCGGCTGCGCCACTTCCGGACGTGGCTCCTGCATCAGCGCCTCGTCGATCGCCGCGCGAAGCGAGAGGTCGCGTCCGGCCTGCCACTCGGCAGCCAACGTGTGCGGGTCCAGCTGCGCACGGATGGCGGCGACGCTGTGGTCATAGGCCGCCTGATAATACGGCAGCACCGCTGCGCCGACGGCCTCGCGCATCGCTTCCGACGCGCCCAACAGCCGCGTCGATCGGCGCCACGCCCCCAGCGCGGCCAGCGTTTCCGCCAGCAATTCCAGGCTGCGCGAGGTAAACCACTGCTCGTCGAGGTCGCGCAGGCTGGCCAGGCTTGCGCGCTGCAGCTCGGCAGCGCGCTGAAAGGCGCCCCGGCGGTAGGCGAGGTAGCCAAGGTTGCGTAACGGCAGCGCCAACGCCCACAAATCACCGGCGGCCCGCAGCAGCTCTGCTCCGTGTTCGAGGTGCCGCTGTGCCGCCGGCTCGTCACCACCAAACAGCGCCACAACACCAAGGCTGGTGACCGCGAGGCCCCGGCCGACCATGTCGTCGAGCGTCATGAACACCTCAACGCTTTCGTCGGCAAGCGCTCGGGCCACCCCCATCTCGTCGCGGCCCAGCGCGTCCTGGCCCCAAAACAGAAGCGCATAGCCAAGGGTCTTGACGTCGCCGACGCCGCGTGCCAGCGCAACGCAGGTTTCAAGCGCACGGTGGGCGGCCGGTGCGTCGCCCTGGGCCCAGGCGAGCACGCCAAGCCCGAGCCACGCCTGCGCTCGTGCCCTTGCGCCGACCGACGCGTCGCCGTCAGCAGAGTCCAGGGCCTGCTGCAGCCAGCTGCGGCCCTCACTCCAATACCCCCGATGGAACCAGAACCACCACAACGCAGCCGTCAACTGCACGGCGTCTGCCGCGCCCGTGCTGCCCTGTGGGTCGCACACCCGGCCCAGCACCAGGCGGAGATTGTCGTAGTGATCGTCGAGCACAGCGAGCCAGACCGAACGGTCGGGCAGGCTGAGATGCGGCTGCGCGTCCAGGGCGAGCGCCTGGAAGTAGGCCGCATGGCGTCGTCGCAGCGCGGTGGCCGTTGCGTCATCCACCAACGCCCGCGCGTAGCGACGAAGCGGCTCGAGCACCTGGAAGCGCGTCTCGGATGCTGCCGTATCCGCGACGATCAGCGACGTGTCGACCAGCCGCAGCAGCCGGGGTAGGACGTCGCCGTCGGGAACCAGCGCGGCGCAGACGGCCTGGGCGGCCGCCAGGGTAAACGTGCCGGCGAACACGCTCAGACCACAAAACACGGCTTGCTCGGTCGGGCTGAGCCGGTGGTAGCTCCAATCGATCGTCGCCTGCATCGTCTGCTGGCGCGGCGGCAGCGTCCGCGCTCCGACCACGTGCTGCAGCATCCGGTCGAGATGCCGCAGCACGTCAGGCAACGATACGGTGCGGGCTGCCGCCGCAGCCAGCTCGATCGCCAGCGGTAAGCCGGCGAGGCGGGTCGTCAGCTCGGCAATCGTGGCAGCCGACTCCACGTCGAGGGACCAATCCGGGCGAACGGCGCTCACTCTGTCGGCCAGCAGACGCACGGCGTCGTACTGCTCCAGGTTGTGGAGCTCGACCGGCGCCGGCAGGTCGGTTCGTCGCGGCGTGGAGAGCGGCGTGACGGTCATCACGGTTTCGCCGGGTACGGCCAACGGTGCGCGGCTGGTCGTGAGCAGGCGCAGCTGGGGACACGCCTGCAGCAACCGTTCGGTGAGCCGCGCGCAGGCGGCGATGAGATGCTCACAGTTGTCGAGCACGAGCAGGAACGAGCGCGGGCGAAGGTACCCGATCAGTGCGTCAGGCAGCGCCGCACCGCGGCCGGCGCGCACCGCCAGGACCGCCGCGAGCGTCGGTTCGACCAACGATCCGTCGGCGAGTGGTGCCAGGTCAACGAAGCGCACGTTGGGCGCCGGTTGGCCCGACGGACGCCGCAGCGCCTCGATCGCCAGGCGGGTCTTGCCGCCGCCACCGGGACCGACCAGGCTCACGAGGCGGTGCTCGGACAGCAGTGACCGAAGCTGGTGCAGGTCGCGTTCGCGCCCAACAAAGCGCGTGAGCGGCACGGGAACGCCAGTCCGGTGCGCGCCCGGATCGGCGCCGGCAGCAGCGTCCTCGGGGCTGGAGACGCACGGTTTCATCGCACCAGTATAACGATGCTGCGCGCACCGCCACAACGATCGTGCGATAGGGATCGAGGACCGATGACTCGTCCTGCAACGTCAGGCGTTCACTGCGCCTTTTTCGAGCAGAAAGCTCATGCATCCGGCGACCTGCGCCTCGGCCAGCGAGTGCAGGATCAACGGCCCGCTGTACCCGGCGCTGTGCAGCAATGATATATACAGACCGTAGTCCAGCAGCCCCGTGCCGGCTGCTTCGTGCCCGGCCTCGCCGTCGCGGCTCAGGTCTTTCGCATGCGCCAGCACGATATCGCTGCCCAGCAGCGCGAACGTTTCCTCCAGGATCGCGCGCATGCGCGGGAGCTCGCCGGCGTGGAACACATTCGCGCCGTCGATCACCACCTTGAGGTGGGGCGACCCGAGCTCGTCAAGCAGCCGCCGCCCCTTCGCCGCCGAGTCGACCACGTTGGCGACCTCCGGCTCGAACGCCAGCGTGACGTCGTGCTCCGCTGCGATGGCGACCGCCTCGCCCATCGCCGCGATCAGGTCGTGCCATGCCTCCGGCGTATCGTTCTCCGGATGCCGGCGCCACATATTCTCCGGGTCGCGCGTACCGGTGGACAGCGTGATCACCCCGGTGCCGAGGTCGTGGCAGGCCGCGGCGAGCACGCGCAACCGGCGCATGCCGGCGCGGCGTCGCTCCAGATCGGGATCAATCATGTTAAACGTGCCCGACAGCGCGGCCATGCGCATACCGCGCGTGGCCAGCTCGCGCCTGATCGTGGCCGTCAGCTGCGGGTCGATCTGCTCGGGCATGCCTGGTACGCCGGCACTCGACAGGTCGAACTGCACCTCACGAATGCCATGCCCGATCACAGCGTCGAGCGTCTCGGCAAGCGTTGGCCGCGCAAACGTTGTGGTGAAAATGCCGATCTTCATGCTACCTGTCCCCTTATACGCCGCCGGTGACATCCGCCAGCCGCACGGCCTCGCCGCTCTCAACCGAGCGCGCGATAGCCACCAGCGCCCGCATCGCCGCAATGCCGTCGTCGATGGTGGCGCCCTGCTGCGGCATATTACCGTGTATTGTATCCGCGAAACCTTCGATCTGGAGCTTGTAGGTGTACGAATCTTCGCCGAGCGGACGGTGATACTGGCGGTCTTCGGTGGAAAAGCACTCCACCGTACTCGATTTGTGATACCAGGTCAGCGGCAGCTTGCCGCTGGCGCTACCACGCTCGCCGAATAGCTGAAAGCCTTCTTCGAAGTCCCCGCGTGCGGGGATAATGAGATCGAGATTGCCCACACTGCCGTCGACAAAGTCGACCGCCACAAACCAGCAAAACGACCCAAACCGTTCGACCAGCCGGGCACGCACGCTGGCGATCTCGCCGCCGAGCAAGCGCGTGGTATCCATCAGGTGGCTGCCGTGGGTGAGGACATAATAGCGTCGCTTATCTGCCTTGGGATTGCCCGCCGGACGCCGCGCCCGTGCGCTGGTCTGCAGCGGCGGCTGCAGATTATCGGTCATCGTGTAGCGATAGACGGAATCGTAGTACCACGCCTTGAAGGCCAGGCGCCGGCCAATGCGCTCCTGGACGAACCGCCTCACGAACGCGATGCCGGGATCGAAGCGCCGGTTGTTGCCGATCTGGAATACCAGATTCGTCGTAGCAAGCTGCGCACGCAGCGCCTCACACTCCTCGATCGTGATGCCGAGCGGCTTTTCGACCAGCACATGCTTGCCGGCGGCGATCGCTTTGCGCGCCAGCGGCACATGGAACTGGTCGGCGGTGGCGATGAGCACGGCCTCAACCTGCGGGTCGGCCAGCATCGTGTCGTAGTCGGCATAGGTCACCCGCGGCTCGTGGATCGCCGCCATTCTGGTCAGCAGGTCGTCGGCCGCATCGCAGATGGCATACAGCTCGGCGTTGCGCGCTTTGCGGCAGGCGTCGAAGTGCGCGGCCTGGGCGATCGGGCCTGCCCCAACGACGCCGATCCGCAGCGGTCGTGATTCGATGTGCATGGCCGTTCCCTGTTGCTTGCAGCGCGAACACAGGTTCTGTATGGGCGTGCCGTGCGAGCGCGTCCCCGCAGCCGCACCCCGCCGAAGCGTCATGCGTCAAACGCAGCCATCGTAGCGTTGTCGTGCAACTCGACGCGCAATAAGGTCCGTGCTTCGAGCAGAGCGTGTAGGGGTACATTGCCCGGCCGTGAACGGCCGGTGCCTGAAAGACAAACGGATGAACGATGTAGCCGGGACCGCTTCGCGCGTGGTATGCTGTGCGCACAAACCGATCGTTCAAGTGAAGCGAATGATCCGCATCGGCATCGTCGGCTGCGGGCGCATCCTGAACGCGCACCTGCAGGGCTACAAGCGGCTGCGCGAGCTGGGGATCGATACATTTCGCATCACCGCGCTGTGCGCCCGGCGCGAAGAAGATGCGCTGATGTTTCGGCGGCGCGGCGAAGGGCCGCCGCCGCGCCCGCCCGTGCTTGATCCATCCACCGGCGACCCGCTGGCCGCGCCGCATACCTACCTGAGTGACTTTCAGGACGATGTCCGCGCCGCGGTCTACACCGACTACCGCGAGCTGATCGCCGGCGGCGAGGTCGATGCGATCAACGATTTCACAACGCTGGCGCTGCACCACCAGGTCGGCGCGGCGGCGCTGGAGGCCGGCAAGCACCTGCTGACCCAGAAGCCGCTGGCGATCTCGGTACGCGCCGGGCGGCGCCTTGTCGATCTGGCCGGCGGCGCGGGCTGACGCTGGGGGTGTTCGAGAACGTGCGCCAGTCGACGGCCGTGCGTGCGATGGCCTGGGCAGTGCGCGCCGGTGCTGATCGGCGAGGTGCAAGTGGCGGTCATGGGCGGGCTGGGCGGGCTTTTGGTCGCCCGACCGCGTGGTGGCCGAGACGCCCTGGCGCCATCAGAAGCTGCTGGGCGGCGGCGGCGGCAGCATCGACATCGGCGTGCACCAGCTGCACTGGATGCGCTACGTCGTTGGCGAGGTCGCGGCGGTGGGCGCGGCGGCGCGCACCTTCGAGCCACTGCGCTATGCTGCGCGATGGGCAGGGCCAGATCGATCGCAGCAGGTGCGCGCCGACGTGGACGACACCTACATGGCGACGATCGTGTTCGAGCGCGGGGCTTTGGGCCAGCTGTGGTGGTCGTGGGCGATGCGTGGCGAGGCGCTGGAAATCCCCGGCGCGCCGGCGCTGATGGGCAGCCACGGTGCCGTCAGGGGCGACGAGATGCAGCTTGAGCGATGGGCGGCGGCTGTCGCTCCAGGCGGAGTTCGAGCGGGCGCTGACGCCGAGCCGAGCGCGAGCAGCTCTTCCCGCTTGGGCTGCGTGACCCCTATGCCATCCAGCAGCTCGACTGGCTACAGGCGATCGAGCGCGGGACCGACCCGGAGACAAGTGGGCGAAGAGGGGCTGCGCGATCTGGCCTGCGCCTTTGCGATCCTCGAGTCGTCGGCGCTGGGCCGCCAGGTCACGCTCGACGAGGTCCTCGACAGCCGCGTCGACGGCTATCAGCAGGAGATTGATCAGCACTATGGCCTGATCTAGTCAATCCCGGCGCCAGCAATCCGACTGATCTGCGATGCGCCATGTCGGCGGACGCCGTACACGTGGCAGGAGCCGCCCAGATGCGGATACACACTCAACACCGCGTAGCGCAACGACGGCTGGCGGGCTGGAACAGGCGTGTTTTCCGGAAGCTACCGGCTGTTTTTGCCCTGGTCCTGGTTTTCAGCTCACCTGTGTTCTCGGAAAAACGAATGCCCACTTCTGCCGTGTTACAGGCTGTTTCGCTGGATGAAGTTCTCACTGTTTCGGGTATCTCCGAGATACGTACAACGCTTCCGATCGTCGCTCACAAGGATACGCTGAGCGGCGTGTATGTGCTTCAGGCAAGCGCGTGTGCCGATGCGCGACAGGATCGCTACGAGATCGTGTTCGACAGGAATGTCGAGCATATTTTCGGCCTGGGATCAAAAAAGCCTGAAGATAAGCCCGAGCTGAGCGATTTTCGGGACGACCGTTTTTCGGTGGGCCATTACAATTATCCGGCCCAGCCCTGGGAGGCTGACGCCGGCAGGATGCGAACGCCGATCTTTGTGCTACCTACCGAGGGGCTGATCGTTGCGTACCTGCAGCCGCAGGTAAAACAGGTGCAGCTTTCGCGAGCCGAGGACACGACAACCATACTGATGCGCAAGCACGAGGATTACCCCGAGGGGGCATGCGCGCCGTATATCGTGGTGAAGGGAAGCACTGCCGGCATCGCTGATGCGTATGCCAGGCTGTACACATACCTCAATGCCGCAACCGAGCAATTCAAGCGGCCGCACTGGAATGCATTCGGCCTGGGCTGGGAAACCTTTCCGGCGATCGGCTGCGATACGTCGCTTGCGAAAGTCGAAACAGCTTATGCCGACTATGCCGACAACGGGATCAAGCTATCGTTCCTGATCGTTGGCTCCGGTTACTGGAACAGCAACAACGTAACCGGTTGTGGACCCACTACGCGCCGGGATGTCGAAGACCCGACCATGGATGCGCTGGCGGTTAATCCAAATTTCGTAAGCACCGAGGCACTCAACCGTTTCTTTGTCGAGCTGGCGTCGCAAGATGTGTATCCGATGCTTGGAATGCGACATACCGTACCGCCGAGAAACGTTTCGCGGATCGAATCGCTGCTCCAATCACAAGGGCAGGTCTATCTGGACGACAACCTCTACTATGGTGGTGAGCCAAGCAATCATACTCGACTGCTGAACGTTACATCCGAAGCGGTCATCAGCAGGTACATCGACCTGCTACATGCTGCATACGGCTCGTTCAAGGGCATCAAGGAAGACGAGATGCTCATCGGGGACCAACAGGCGTTTGTCCCGACAATCGGCGTTGATCCGAGCGAGGTGCAAAACTTTGCGGACGGTACGCTGCGGGATGTCTACGGCAAATATACCAGCAAGCATGACGGCGACTTCATCGTCGACGGAAGAAACGACTGGTTCAGCGTCGGAACCGATATCCAGAACGGGCCCGGCTACATACCCGGCAGAACGCCGTCCGGGTACTACCTCAAGGACGAGATCGATGCGGCCCTGACTATGGTCATGTCGGGGTATCCGCATCCCAAGATCGAGCTGCACAGGCCGCAAAGTGGCGACCCGATGGAGATTTTTAGGGGCATCCAGGCGCTCACATTCATGCCTGTGACCAGCCAGTCGATCAACTTTACCAATATTACCGATCCGGATTTGAAGGACGCGGCGATCTACTTTTCGAGGCTGAGAAACGTCTTGCACCAGTATGCCTTCGACCATGCGCAGAATTGGTACACGACCGGAGTCCCCAGTCTGATGCGGCCACTGTACATCGATTATCCGCAGGACGAGCGGGCATACAATCTGTATGCCGGGCCGGTCGGCCCGGCTCGTAACCAGTTTATGATGGGCAACGCGCTGCTTGTACGGCCGATCCTGTCCGCGAGCGACGCCTTACAGACGTATCTTCCCGCCGGCAGGTGGAAACCGCTCCTGAAAAACGCCCCTTCGCTGAGTGGCGGCCGATACATCACCTACGCGTTGCAGGATCATAAAGACTTCCCGGTGCTGGTAAAGGAAGGCGAGATCTTCATCCTGGGAGCCGAGGACGAAAGCAGCGCGATCAATGCGCACGTATTTCTGGAAGGCCTGAGCTCGTCAAAGGAATATTCCGTGTACCGCAACGACGGCACAATACTGGCCAGGCTCAAGGCAGACAAGTCAGGCCAGAGCATCGTGTTCACCGACAGCATTAGCGGCCGGACAGCGATTGCGGTTCTCGATCGGAATGGCTTCTATACCATTAAGGTCAGCGATCTGGTGCCTACCAGCGCGTCCCCGACGCCGTCTCCAATGCCGTCTCCAACGCCGTCACCCAGCCCGACTGCCGCGCCGACGCCTTCGGCGAGCCCGGCGGTCACACGCGCCTGGCTGCCGTTGCTGTCCGACGGACAGCCGGCCGCGGGCGATCCTGCCAGTGGCGACACGCGCGGCAGCCAGCGCTCCGGGCGATAATGTCAGATCAGCGCAGCAAGCCGCGAATCGATTCCGTATCGAGCTCATTTTCCGGCTGCCATGCGTCGCTGCTCATGTAGCGCAGCAGGCTGTGCCGAAGCTGCCGCGCGACAATTCGCTGCTCAAGGTCCGACCGGAGGTCCATCGAGCATACCATTATGCGTCCGCCACCCACCCTGGCCTCGAACAATAGGCCGAGGCGCCGATTTTCGAACCACGTATCGATCGGCTGCACCAGCGGCCGAAGTTGTGACGGCAGCCGATCCAGCACCATCGCCGCCGCGTCGTGAACCAGCTCCCACCACTGCCAGTTGCTGTGGTATTCGGTGGGAAAGTCGGCGAACGCCGGGTGATCGGGATCGCAGAGGATGCCCAGCGTGTGAGGCGCCTGGCCCCCGGTCCAGGCGGTATTCCAGAAGACGCTGGAGAAGCCGATCTTCGATTCGGACTTCACGGCTCCGGACGGCGGCATCAGCAAGACCTTTTCGCCGTCGCGCAGGCGTTCGAGCGTGGCATCATCCAGGCGCTCGGCGATCACGACGTCAGGGGGAGTGGCGGCATCCAGCCAGTCGGCGAAGACCCAGATATCCCAATCGTTTTCGAGCTCCGTACCCGGCAGGCCGATCACGAGCGTGTACTTGCGCGCGGGGCGAAGCTCGCTCAGGCCAACTGCAATGCTGCCCAGGCGGTGCAGGCTACCGCTGCGGACGCTCGCCGGAGGCAATGAGCCGTCGGCGACTGTGGCGCCGGCGTCGTCTACGAGTTTCCAGCGAGCCGCCACGGCGTTGAGAGGGGCCGCGCCAAAATGCGCGATGTCGACGTCGGCCGCGAACGTCTCGCTCGTACGCCAGAAGCGTCTGGACATCCTGGCAAGCGGGACCGTGCTGTTGCAGAAGCGACGGTAGTCCTCGGCCGTTACATAGCCTTTCGAATCCCAGAAAGGATCCAGCACGCCGACGAGCGCCGTCCCCTGGCCCGGGAAATCGTGGAGATCGAGGAGCTGAAAGCCCGCAAAGCCGGGCGTACGCAGGGCCGAACTCGATGTCCTCCTTGTAACACAGCACCTGCAGCTTGCCGGAGGCCATGAGGAAGTCACGCGCCTGGTCGCCCATCTGGTGCTCCTCAAGCGAATCGCGGAAGATCTCGAAGTTTCGCGCCTTGAGATAGCCGTCGTACTTTGCGATCTCGTCGAAATTGGGATATGCGCACCACTGGCCGATCTCGTGGCTGACGATCGGCCGGTCCATTTTGCGTACATGGTCGCTGTAGTCGGTCAACGTTTCGGGCGGCAGAGCGTTGATCCGCGAGCTCAGCTCGGCGCCCCAGGCCTGGATACGCGGCCCGGGAATGTTGTGATACTGGTTTTCGGCGAGTACCGGCCACCCGGCGCCGCTCGTATGCAGCCTGCGTGGCTCCGCTTGCTTCCAGTAGCTTACCCAACGCGCCAGATATTCCTCGTCCTTGCCGGCCGGCTCGTTGCCGTACGCCATCAACATGAACGAAGGATGGTTGCCGTACCGGGCGACGATGCGGTGGCCCTCTTCGTACAGCCAGGCGTCCAGCGGATCGTCCAGCCCGAGGCTCGCCCCCTGGTTCGCCCATGCAGCACACTCCACCTGATAGTAAAAGCCCAGCTCGTCGGCGGCGATGAAGGCAGCCTCCGGCGGGCAATAGGAGTGGAAGCGCATATGGTTGAGTCCGTGTGCCTGGCAGATTCGAATGATCCGCTTCCACGAGTCCACGTCGGACGGCGGATACCCGGTCAGCGGGAAGATACAGCATTCGAGCGTGCCGCGCAGGAAGATCGTGCGACCGTTGATCGCCAACCGGGTGCCGTCGACGCTTAGCTGTCGCAGCCCAAAGAGCGTCGTGCGATGGTCGGCATAGCGCTCGCCGGCGACCTCCACGTCGAGGTCGACAGCGAGCACGTATAGCGCCGGCTCAAACTCATCCCAGAGTCGAGCCTCGTTTCCGAGCACATAGTCCACCTCGGTGAGCGCGGCATCCACGCCCAGATCGACGCCAACAGTGATCGGCTCGGGCGCGTGTTCAGGCGCTGCATTCGTGAGCTGCGCCCGCATAGTCAACCTGCCGCGTCCTGCCTGTCGCAGCGCATTGCCGAGCCTGAGCTTAATTGTCGCGGCTTTGCGCGCAACGTCAGGGTACACCTGGACCTCATCGATCCAGACGGGACTCGCGGCCGATAGCTCGATCCGGCCGGCGACGCCGTTCCAGTTCGTCTGGGTATGGTCGCTGACGCTGTGGGCGTTGGGGCCGACATTGACGATCAGGCGGTTATCGACGCGCAGCGTCAGGCGACGCTGTCCCGGCGCGACGCCCGTGCCCAGGTCATATACGTGCGGGGTCGAGAGGCTATCCCGACGGCCGATCTCATGTTCATCCAGCCACAGGCGTGTTTCCCAGTGCGGGCGCTCGAGGGTCAGTATGACGCGCTTGCCCTGCCAATCGGCCGGGACCTCGACAGTCTGTTGATACCAGGCGGCACCCTGGAAATGCCGCTCCGGCTGGAGCCAGAACGGCACTTTGACCTGGCCGGGCCGGCGATATTTCTCGTAGCGGGGGTCAGTGAACCAGGATGGGTCGAAGATGCTGCCGGTCCATGCGGTCTCGACCGATATCTCCTCGCCGAAGCCTTGCTCCTGGAGCGAGCCGGGCAGGCGCAGGCGCTCGCGCAGGCCGCGACGATGCCAGCCTTCGGACAGGCCGCGGTCGTCGGGATCGAGCTCAAAAGCCCAGGTGCCGGAAAGATCCATGCGCTACCTCCCGAGATGCTTTACTGCTCGTGAAGAAGCCGGCGGTGCACGGTTGCTCCCAGGTGGCCGGCGTCCAGCTCCAACACATCGGCGTACTGCGCGTCGGCCCTGGCCTGATCCCCGAGCCCGGCGTACCCGAGCGCCATCATATACAGGCAGTGGATGCGGTTGCGGCGGTTCAGATCTTCGTCGAAGACCAGGAACGCGGGCAGCGAGACCGCGAAGTAATCCAGCGTGACCTTGTCGTTCAGGTGGGCCTGGCCATACTCTACCAGCTTCCGGAAGATCGCCTGAGCCTCGGCCTGCTGTCCCAGCTTTCGACGGGCAAGACCCTGGTAGAAGATCATGTCGGGCGGCTGGTCGTTGTAATACATAGCCGACGTCGGCTCGCTCAGGCCGCTCGCGGCGCGCGTAAAGTAGTCGCGGGCGCGATCGTTCTGGCCCAGTCCCTCATACGCACGGCCCAGCTCATAGAGGATGTTGTTCTCCTGGGCGCCGTAGAGCTTGCCCTCGCCGAGGTTGTGCGGGTACACCTGCGCCTGTTCCAGTCGCGCGACGGCCTCGGCATGTTCGCCCTGCCGCAGCAATCGCCTGGCGATCTCGACCAGGCTGGCGACGTACTGGCCGGTGACCTTGCCTTCGCCGCCCTCCCAGGGATGGAAGCTACGGCCGGAGAGCAGCCCAAAGGCATCGTCCGGCCGGCCGAGCAGGGTCAGCAGGGTGATACGCTCGATCGTCAGGTCGTCGCGCTGGTCGACCTGCTCGGCATGCCGCTGGAGGAACGCCAGGCGTTCTTCCGGCGCGCGGTTGAGGCGCTTGTAGAGCTGGTCAAGCTCGAAGAGCACCCGCGCGTCGGCCGGATTCAATGCGAAGGCTGTTTCAAAACTCTCAAGTGCGCGCGGCGGTTCGTTGAGCTTATTGTAATAGGCAAGGCCCAGGTTGCGGTGCACCGTCGGGAAGCCGGCGTCGAGCGTACGCGCCTGCTCCCAGCAGGCGACGGCGGCGTCGTAGCGGCGATGCGCATACCAGAAATTTCCGAGATAGTATGGCGCGCGGGCATCGCCCGGATTCAGGGAGATGGCAGCCTCCAGCGCAAGCACGTCCTCGAGCCGGTTGGGAAAACAGTAATCGGGCGGCAGCGTGGCGGCTTGCTCCACAGCGCGACGGGCGGCGTCGCGTTCGCCGGCCTGGAGATAGATCCAACCCTGAGTATATTTCAGCAGCGGATCGCGACGCGGCGCGCTGTCGAGCAGCGCAAGCGCATCGTCGAACAGCCCGGCGTGTGCATAATCCAGCGCCAGCTCGACGTAGGTGCCGGCGTCCGGACGCACGAGGCGCTCGAAGTCGGGGTCGCCGGCGAGCAGGTGACGCTCCCGGAGCGCGCCGTATTCCATGCGGTCGAGCGCCAGGCTCGCGTCCGCTTCCGCCAGGGCGGCGCCGGTCCGTCCCAGGCGGCGCAGCAGAGCGATCTTCAGGTGGCGAGCCTTATGATGCCGATCGTTGCGCATCAGGGAGCGATCGACCAGCTCGAGCGCCTCGTCCGGGCGACCGTCGCGGCTCGCCAGACGGGCCAGCTCGAAGTAGGCAGCGTCCTGCCAGGCGGCGTTCCACACCGCTTTGTAGAAGGCGTCGAAGGCTTCCCGGTAGCGTCCCTGCATGCGTAGCGACAGGCCAAGGTTATAGAACGGCTCGCCGTCGTAGGGATTGGGGTTGCGCGAGGTCAGCCGCCGGATCGCCGTGCGGAAGTAGGGCTCCGCCGCCGCAAACTCGCCTCGCCGGTAGAGCAGCAGGCCCAGCGCGTTGTTGCAGCGACTGTCATGTGGGTCGCGGCGTAGCGCTTCGTTGTAATACGGCTCGGGCCCGTAGGCCGCATGGCGATATTGCTCGAGATGCAGCCCGTTGAGGAAGAGCTCTTCGCTGCTTGCGATCTCGTGCGGCGGAGGGGCAGGCGTGGCGGGCGCCGGGCTGTCCGGCTGTTCGTCGGGCAGCGGCGTGTAGGAGACAAGCTCGTCCGTTCCGTCCGACGCCCGCAGAGTCAGTGCCTGCGGACGCGTGCCTGTCGGAAGCGATACCCGGTCCACAAGGGCGGTCTCAGGCGAAAGCGCGACCTCCTTCTGAAAGAGTGCGGCGCCGTCGCACAGCAGCGTGACCTGAATCCGGCGCGGACGGGAAACGTACACGCCGATGCGGGCGTTAGCGCCCTCGACCTCCAGGCTGACCACCGCTTCGCGCGAAGCATTGTGGGCCGGGCCGATCAGTTTATAGGGCATGAAGGTCTGCGTGAAGCGTTTTCTCTTCGCCGGGCTGAATCCAGGAGAAGTCGGGCTGATTGTCGGTGTAGGCGCCGCACATCAGCTCGATATACGGCCCATCTTCGTCGGTAAGCTGGCGATCCCAGGCCTGGCCGAAATCGCCGTAGCCCCAGGTCCATTGTTTCTTGCCCGGCACGACATGGTGGTTGGCGACGTGCATCATTCCGGCTTGCTTGCCGTGATCGTAGCAGCCGACGAAGTCGAAATCGGAGTGATAGGCCATGTACGAGGTCGGCACGGGAATGTTCTTATAGCGGCTGATGTCGGTGCCGGGCGCGTAATTCACCTTGTAGTAGGTGCCGGTCGCGATCGGGAAACGCGAGACATCGCGCTTGCCGTGATCCATCACCGCGTGGACGTCGGGCGGAAAGACGGACTGGTAGTCGTCGTTGACGTGCACCGCCGGGTTGGCCCACCACAGGAAGGTCTGCGGCTCGGACGGTGCGATTATAGAGCTGCACGTTGATCTCCAGGTAGGCGCGGTCGGGATAAAGCGTAAAGCCGTGCATGCCCTTGGTGCGGAACATGCGCTCAATCTCCGAGCACCAGACCGTCCTGGCGCCATCCGGGTGCTCGTCAATGCGCCAGTCGAGCGGGTCGAAGGTGCTGGGTCGATGATGCTGCGGCCAGTTGAACTCGATCCCGCCGGAGATCCAGGGACCGGTCAGGCCAACGAGCGCGGGCTTGATCACCTGGTTGTAGTAGACGAAATGATAGCCGTTGGTCTTGTCGAGCGCCATCTGGACCCGCCCGCCGATCTCGGGCAGGATCATGATCTTCAGATAGCGGTTTTCCAGGAAGACGGCGGTATATTCCCGGTCATACTTCTCGTCAAAGACGCGATCGATCACCGGATGCGGGTACACGACGCCGCTGCTGCCCTGGTAGACACGCTTTTCCAGGAACATCGGGTTTTTGTCGGGCTCTCCAATTCGATACGTCGGGATCGTGACACGTTCCGACCACGCCTTGACCGCATCGTCGGCCATTGTAGATCTGCTCCTTTGCCCGGGTCATAATCTCCTGCAGGGTATAAATTGTATCATTGTCATGTATGCTATAGCTGCTCACGCGGGGCACCAGCAGATGCGTCGGTTGCATGTGTCAGCTCCTGGATTCGGGCGGAGAGCTCGGCTACGTCGTGCACCCGCGCCCGCAGATGCCCGGACAGGACGCCGACAATCGCACGAACAACCTCGATTCGATCGGCCATCAGCTCATACAGCGGCTCCTGGTCGAGGCGCAACAGGCGCGTGGCGTCGAGTGCGGTTACCGAGGCTACGCGTGGCGCGGCGTCCAGCACGGCCA
Organism: uncultured bacterium; assembly: GCA_963827625.1. Taxonomy (GTDB): domain Bacteria; phylum Chloroflexota; class Chloroflexia; order Chloroflexales; family Kallotenuaceae; genus CAWHBS01. The sequence goes on from CAWHBS010000003.1 coordinate 231,564, forward strand.
TCTCCCCAAAGACGTCCCCGGTCCCGAGCTCGTTGAGGGTGCGCTCGCCGTCGTGGACGCGTACCCGACCATCGGCGATGATGTAGAGGCACGATCCCATTTCGCCCTTTTCAAAGATCGTACGGCCCTCAGGAATATCGACCTCCTCCAGGATAGCCGCGGCTTCAACCAACGTCTCGTCCGGGGTTCCGGCAAAGATACTTACCGATTTGAGCGTCAGCACCTTCTCGATCGTGGATAGCATCGTTCGCTCTCCTGCTGAGCCGGCCCGATCGCGCCACGCGCCGGCGGCGTGGCTGACATCCGCCGCAACCGCGCCGGAGCGGTCAGGAGCGTTCGGCGCAAGCTTCCATTCGACCCATGCGGCTGTTTCGCGCACGAGAACGTTCGGCGCCGAGAGGCCGAGTGCCACTATCTCCTCCCATGCCGGGGACGAGACCCGAGTTAGCGTGTACAGCGCACAGGCCGCGACCCAGGGCTGCCGCACTGTCGAGCTCGTGACGACGTCGCACAGGCGTGCGGCACGATCCAGCCCTGGTTGCGGGAATATACTTCTGAGGCGCTTTGACCGCTCGGCAGGCGCCAGATCGTCCAAAACGGCGAATACGCCCGGCTTGAGGTCTTGCGCGACCAACAGGTCGAGAACCTCCTGTGCATATGCCCGTTTTCCGCCGGAGGCATGCATCAGATTGTCGCGCGCGCGCAAGATCGCCTGGGAATCGTAGATAAAGGATAGCAGCAGGAAGAGCCGCTCACGATTTTGCTGGAGCTGGTAGCTGAGCGCTGAGTGCAAGAGTGCTACCTCCGGGCCGTCGCCGATGTCGGCAAGCGCCGTCACAGTCCACGCGGCAAACGCAACTTCGGCCGTGACCTGACTGTGAATTCGCGCGACTCCTTCACCGCGAACCTGGTAGCCGGACCGGTGGAGCGCCGCCAACACCTGTCCTCGAACGTCCGTGTCGGCGCTGGCAACGTGCGCTTCCAACAGCGCGATTGCCCCCGGCCCTCCGATGCGACCGCAGATTTGTGCCGCCCGAATCAAGACGGCCTTGGGCTGGGTTCGCTCAGCGAATAGTGCGCGCAGTGCCGGCAATACTGTATCGCCGCCCGCCACGAGGGCCGCTGCCGCGGCTGAGCGCACCGCGGGGTCGGCCAGGCTGTGGACGACGAGTGGCCATAGCTTCACGTTCTTGAGTTTGCCGGCTGCTTCCAGCGCAGCCGCACGGACCTGTGGCGCGTCATCCTGGAGCAACGGCACCAGCGGGCGATAGAAGCTGTGGTTACCCACCTCTCCGAGTGCTCGGGCGGCCAGCACTCGCTCGCGAGGGATCGACGACTTCGCAAGGTCAAGCAGGGTGCCCCCCGCAAGCAGGACACCTTCGATGCCGCCTGAGCGCAGCAGTCCGACCATGGCCCCCAGCCTGACCGACGGGTCCGGATCGTGCAGAAACGCAGCGACTGCTTCGCCGTCATCACTTTCACCCAGTTCGGCCAGCACTCGCAGTGCAGTCGCGCGAATCGGTGCCGACGGCTCCAGCTCCACGCGCTGCCGAACCGCCGGCAATAACCTGGTCAGGCCAAGCCGTTCGATTCTGAGCAGCACATCGTGCCGAACATAGGGATCCGAATGGGAGAGCAGGGCTTGAAGCGAAGCCTCCAACGATCCATGCGAGATCGATTCGAGTTGGTCGAGGGCATAGCCGACAACGCCCACATGCGGGCTGCGCAATCCTTCCTGCAGTACGGCGACTGTCGAACGGTCGGCTACAATGGTCGCGCCATCCCCCAATCTGCGCCTGGACAAGGCCCGCAGTAGGGCGGCGGGATAGGCGCGAGCCAGCGCTACACCTACAGCGCTCAGCAGCACGAACATGACGACGACAACAGAAGCGAGCTGGATCGTTCCAAATCCAAGCCAGATGATCAAGACCAGGAGAAGCACCCCGGCGCATGCAACGGCGACGGGCTCGACCAACGTTTCGACGGTTGTTTGGACGAAGAGCCGCTGGCGAGGCGGAAGCGGCTGATAGAGCAAACCGAAGGAGGACTGGTAGATCGAGGCTTCGAGCACGTCGCTCGCAAGCTTGGTCAGCATCACCAACCAAAAGACCAGCACACCCGCGCCAACAAGCGTGCCGCTCACTGCGACCAGCGCGGCGCTCGCCGCCACGATCACCGGATACGCCAGCAAACCGACCCTCAGGCCGTAGCGACTGATCACCGGGCCTGTTGCAAAGGCTCTACCAAGCAGCGTCAGACAACCGGCCGTCGCGCCAAACACGCCCAGAAAACTTGCCAATTGATCCGCGTCCGCATAGCGAGCTGCCGCCTGCTCAAAAAACAGGTTGTCCACGACGTACCAGCCCAACCAGGAAAGGCTCGTGCAGGCGACGATCAAGACAATATACCGATGCTTGAGCAGGCTACGATACGTATCCGTGCGTGAGACGTCCGCTCCCTCTTCTGTCGACAGGTCGGTCGTAATAGCGGTTACACGCGCGAGACTCACGAGGCAGAGCAGCGCGCCGACGATGCCGCCGGCGGCGATCCATAGCAGATTCGGCGTGCCAACCAGCCGCACCAGCCAGGGGGTGAGCAACCCGCCACCGATGGTCGCAGCGACCTCGCCCGCACCGATCAGGCCGAAGAGACGCTTGCTTTGGCGCAGATTGAACAAGCGCCCGGCCAGACCCCAAAACTCGACGTTGATCAACACATACTGCACAGTCGCCCAGATCGCGAGCACCATGATCGGCCAGCGTGCATCAGGTATCAATAACAGTAGGCGCAAGGCACAGGTGACGAACAGCAATACACTGAGGTTGACTATCGACACGGTTATAAAGGCGATCCGAGCGGCGAGCCTGGCATATAGAAAGCCGACGAGCATTGTGGCGCCGGCGGCGGCAATATAGAGATAGGGCAGGTTCTGGGCGCCGAAGGCGACGAGGAATAAGGGCTCGGCTGCCCGGGCCGTAAACAGCTGTACGATACCGACAAAACAGGAATGACCGAGCAGCAGCGCCACGGTGCGGCCTTCGCCGGGGCGGACGCCAAAAGCCGTCGCTAAAGTAGCTCCCGCGAACATAACTTCACCTAGCGCGTGGCAAGTCGGTCACGCAACCACGCCGGATAACTCACGCACTGCCCCGCCAATCGCGGCGGTGGATCGCGCGTCGCCAACGTCGCCGCCACCGCCCGGAGCTGGTGTTCAACAGTGTGAAGCGTGCCATACGCCTCCAGGCCAAGGGTCCACCACACCTCGTCGCCAAGTCGGATGCGCGTCAGCTCGACGTTGCATCCCAGTGTGGGCAGCGGCCGGCCGTCGACGGGCGTTTCGTTGGCGTCGAGCGTGATCTCCTCCGGCCGCCACCCGCTGGTGTCGAACGTCCTGAGCCAGCGCTGTTTCTCGATCGCCACGACCCGATCCGGGGCCAGTGCCAGCGGCTCCGAGGTCCACTTGGTCCACAGGTCAATCGGCCCGGCAAAGGGCGGCACGGTCAGTCCGGCCCAGGAAACCGCGACCAGGCCCTTGATTTCGACCCCGGGCTTGCCGCCACGGTGCTTGAGGCCCAGTTCGACCTGCCCGGCATCGCGGAGGTACATATCCGTGCGGATGCTCCCGCCGCCGACGGTGGTCCCATGGCTGGTGGCGTCATGGAACCAGGCGGCAAGGTCGTTGGGCTCGCTGGGCCAGAACCACCGGATTTCCGCTGTTATAAGCATCGGGAACCTCCAACCATCGCGCAGGCGACGCTGCTGGGCACTACTATGCCATGGTTCCGCAACGCCATGGCGTGGCAGCAGGATGCGTGTTCGCGACAATCAAGCGAATTCCTGGTGCCGCCTTGGGCGGTCGGGGCACCGGCATAGGTCGACGCCGGCAGCACGACTGCCGGCGACCTGTCGTACGGCAAGTAATTGCGCCGTTCTGCGGCGAACACGGAACGAGCGGCGCGAGTCCGTTTTACGCACTTGAACGGGCGGATACACTATCCATTATGGACCACGATCTTGCCACGCTCGATGCACTTGCTCAAGCCGCGTTGGTGCGGCGCCGCGAGGTGGCGCCGCGAGAGTTAGTCGACGCGGCTATCGCCCGGATTGAGCGACTTAACCCGCGACTTAACGCCGTGATTACGCCGCTCTTTGAGCAAGCACGCACTCAAGCAATGTCGCCACACCTCCCCGATGGACCGTTCCGCGGCGTGCCGTTCCTGCTCAAAGACTGGTTCTGCGCGTCGGCCGGCGACCCCTACTACGAAGGACTGCCGGTGCTGCGCGAGCTCGACTGGCGTGAGCCGCACGACACCTACCTGGCAGCACGGTTCCGGGCGGCCGGTTTCATCGTGCTCGGCAAAACCAATATCGGCTCGTACACCCGATCGCGGACGCCAGGCTTTCCCACGACCAATAATCCGTGGGACCCGGCACGCCCGCCGGCCGGATCGAGCGGCGGCTCCGCGGCGGCCGTCGCCTCGGGGATGGTGCCGGCCGCGCACGGCAATGACGGGACCGGTTCGATTCGCGTCCCCGCGAGTGTATGCGGGCTCGTGGGCCTGAAGGTTTCGCGGGGCCGCATCTCGTTCGGACCGCCGGCGCCCCACCGCAACGCCGGGCTGCTGGGCCATATCGTGGACGGCGTCCTCACCCGGACCGTGCGCGACACGGCGGCGCTGCTGGACGTGATGGCGGGGCCTATGCCCGGTGACCTGTGGGTCGCACCACCGCCGGCCCGGCCGTACGCGGCTGAGATCGGTTCGCCGCCAGGGCAGCTCCGTATCGGTCTGCTCACGCGTGACCTGTTCCTCGAGTTGCCGGTCAGCGAGGAGTGCGTTCAGGTGGCACTGGCGGGTGCTGCGCTGCTGGAATTGCTGGGACATGTGGTGGTCGAGGATGCCTTTCCACCAGCACTGCTCGGCCCGACCGGTCTCGGGGAAGCGCTGCGCATCGTCACCGCCAGCGGCGGGGCAGCGACCCTGGACGCGTGGGCGGCGCGCATTGGGCGTCCACTCCTGCCCGACGATGTGGATCCGGATACCTGGGCACGGGCGGAGCTTGGGCGGTCGTATAGCGGCGTGCAGGTGCAGGCGGCGACCCAACGACTCCTGGCCGGCGTGTGCCGCGCGCCCGAGTGGTGGGCAAGCGGTTATGACCTTTTGCTCACCCCGACGGTCCAGCAACCGACGCCGCGGTTCGATGCGTTCACCGCGGAGCAGATTGGTGAAATCTTCGGCCTGTTCACGATGCCGTGGAGCGTCACCGGGCAGCCGGCGATCAGCCTGCCCGTCGGGCACAGCAGCGACGGGCTCCCGATTGGCGTGCAGCTGGTGGCAAACTACGGTCGTGAGGATCTGCTGCTGCGGGTTGCGCGGCAGATCGAAGAAGCACATCCCTGGGCCGACCGGCGTCCCCCTATCTACGCGTAAGGCTGCACCTCAAGCTCTCCTCCGGTCGCCAACGCTGCGCTGCCGGCGCGGTGTTGGCGAGGGGCGACCTGCCTCCAGATCGCCCCTCGCACAATCGAGCGTCAGGCTCGCGTCATCCGCTCGGTTGCACTGGTGTACGGCTCTGTTCGGCTAGGCTCCGACGGTGCGGGCCTGGGCCCGGTCCAGCCGCTGCTTGGCTTCCGCATACACCTCCGGCGCTAACGTCCCCCGCGCCGCTGCGGCCACGTTCTCGCGCAGGTGCTCCGGGTTCTTCGTGCCCACGATATTCGTGCTCATCCCAGGATGGCTGTTCGTGAAGCGCACCAGCCAGCTCGTCCGCGTCTCGCCCGCCTCCAGGAGATCATCCAGCTTCGCAGCCTCCCAGACCGCCCAGCGATCTGCAGCGCCCAGGCCGCTCCCCGGCTCGCCACGCGCGACACCGCCGCGCACGATCACGCCCGCCCCGGCATCCGCCGCCGCCTGAATCAGTGCTTCATGGTCCCGCTCCAACGCCGAGTAAGGGATCTGAAACACGTCGAAGACACCCCAGCCGATGTAAGTCTGCAGGTGCGGTGTGGTCGACGAGCAGCCAATCCAGCGCACCTTGCCCTGCTGCTGCATCTCCTGCAGCACCGCGACCAGCTCGCCCTGCTCGCACTGCTCGACGCTTGGATTGTGCAACTGCATCAGGTCAACGTAGTCGGTGCGCATGCGCTGCAGGCTCTCGTGCAGGCCGCGGAACAGGTTATCGCGCGTCCACACATGCGGCGTGTCGTCGTGGTCGCCGGCATTGACCACCGTGCAGCCACACTTGGTCGCAAGGGTGAACTCATGGCGGCGGTCGGCCAGGAAGCGGCCGATGAACTCCTCGCTGCGGCCATAGTCATTGGCGGTGTCAATGAAGGTGATGCCGCTGTCGAGCACGGCGTCGAGGATCGAGCGGGCCTCGTTGTCGGTGACCGGGCGTCCATTCCAGATCCGCGGCCCACGGATCTCCATGGCCCCGTAGCCCAGCTTGGTGACCTCGAGACCGGTTCGCCCCAATGCGGCGGTCGGTAGGCTGTTCGTTTGTGACATGATCGTAACCTCCTCTGCTGCGCGTGGGCAGCGCACACATACACCACTCGCCAGCCATCAAGAACCTCGCCAGCGACCTGGCAGGCGGCTGCTTGTCCACCCTGCCGCTCCGAGCAGTACCAGCGCCGACCACAGGAAATGTCGTGCCGCCGAGATCACGCCCGCCACGATGGGCGTCCACGCCACCACCAGCGCCCGGGACAGGGTCCCATCCCACTCGGGATGCAGCGCCAGGCACTGGCGGTTGGCCGGCCGCACACAGGCCATGCTCACCATCGCCCCGGCCGAAAAGCACGCGCCCGTGCACTGGATATGACGGCTATAATGTCTGGACAATGTCCGGTCGCGGCGCGCGGAGCAGCGGCTCGGGCCGGGAGCGGCCGACCGCGGGAGGGGGACCAATGCTCACGTGTGATGTGCTGCTCGTCGACCTGGCGCACCACGCCACCGCATTGCTCACCGCGATTGAGCAGGCAACGGCGGGGCACCCCTGGCTGCACCCGACACGGCCGCGACGGCACCGGCCAGCGCCACCCGCAGCGTCGCCGCGTGATCATACTTCGACACAACCGTCACCGCCGGCTCCTGCAGCGCGGCGACCTGGCGCTCGACGTCCAGATCGGTCGACCATACGATGAGCGGGAGCGCGGTGGTGGCCGGGTCCGCACGCAGCGCACGCACCACATCGAGCCCGGCCTGGGGGTATTCCAGATGAAGCTCGAGGAGCACCACGGCCGGCTGCACCTGGCGAATGACGGCCAGGGCGCCGGCGGCGCGCGGATGGAACACCAGGTCAAAGCCATCGTCCCCAATGAAGGTGGCGAGGCCCTGGCGCACGGCCGGATGCGAATCGATGACCACGATGCGAGAAGTGGATGGTGCGGACGTAGGGTGCTGCATGCAGCGCTTGGCCGGTGCAAGGACTGTGCCACCGGCGCGGTTGGCGGGTCCGGTCGACGTGCGCGCACAGCCTGATTGCGATTTTCGGAACCTCATCATTTAGACACGTGCCACCAGGCGGCAGTATAATCCACGCGGCACAGGCACCACCAGCTCATCGCTCGGTTATGGGAGCGAAGCAGACCTCGGGCACGAAGCTGCTTCACGCTGTTCGCGCTCGTAGCAGCCTTGGTATGGATGAGGACGCTGGATGAAGATTATCGACGTGACCACCCAGGTGTTCGGCTATCGCACGCAGATCGTCCGCGACTCGGAGGGCCATGCCCATCCCGGTCCCGAGCACGACGCCTCGCAGTGCCTGCTCCGGATCGTTGCCGACGATGGCTCCGAGGGCTACTGCTTCGGCGCCAACCCGCAGGTCATTGCGCAGATCGTTCGGCCGGCGCTGCTCGGCGAGGATCCGTTCTACCGCGAGCGGATCTGGCAGCGGCTCAAGGAATGGCAAAGGCTGCATATCGGCACGCTCTCGGACAAGGTCCTCTGCTCGGTCGACCTGGCATTGTGGGATCTGGCCGGCCGCTGCCTGGGACAGCCGGTGCACCGGCTGCTGGGCGCCGCGCGTGACAAGGTGGCAGCCTATGCCAGCACCATGTGCGGCGACGAACTGCCCGGCGGGCTGGCCACACCCGACGACTATGCCGCGTTCGCGGTTCAATGCCGCGAGCGCGGCTACACCGCGTTCAAGCTGCATACCTGGATGCCGCCGATCGCCTGGGCACCCGACGCCAGGAAGGACGTGGCCGCCTGCCGCGCGGTGGCCGAGGCCGTCGGCGCCGATATGCGCCTGATGCTCGAACTCGTTCCACTTTTACAGCCGCGAGGAAGCGCTGTATATCGGCCGCGAACTGGAGCACCTGGGCTTCTACTGGCTCGAAGAGCCGATGGACGAGCACAGCACCTCGTCGTACGTCTGGCTGGCCAAAGAGCTGTCGATACCCGTCGTCGGGCCGGAGACCGCTGAGGGGAAGCTGCAGACCCGTGCCGAGTGGATCGTGCGCGAAGCCTCAGACATCAGCCGCGGCGGGGTGTGGGATGTCGGCGGGATCACCCCGCTGATGAAGATCGCGCACCTCTGTGAGGCGTTCGGCGTGCGCATGGAGGTTCACGGCGGCGGCGTCGGCAACCTGCACGCGCTGTGCGCCATGAGCATCCCCGGCGAATACTATGAGCGCGGCCTGCTGCACCCGTTTCTGGAGTATGACCGGCCGCCGCCCTGGCTACGCGAGTTGGTCGATCCGCTGGACGATCAGGGCTATGTCCACGTCTCGGAACGGCCAGGGCTGGGGCTCGATATTGACTTCGCATATATTCGGGAGCATACGCTATGACCAGGAGCTCGGTGCTGCTCACCGGTGCCACCGGCTACATCGCCGGGCTGCTGCTGCCCGCCCTGCGCGAGCGCTACCAGGTGCGGCTGACGGACGCCCGCAGCACTGACCGCGACGGCCGGCCGGTGACGGGTGTCGTCGTCGCCGACCTCCTGGAATTCGACGGCGGCCGAGCTGACAGGATTGGTCGCAGGCGTCGACGCCATCGTCCATTGCGCCTACCACCGGCCCGCCGGCGACGACCTCCAGACGCAGTATGACGGCGAGCGCCGTAACGTCGACATCATGCAGCGGGTCTACCAGCTCGCCCTGGATCACGGCGTGCAGCGCGTGGTGGCCGCCAGCACCAACCAGGCAGCCAAGTGGTACGAGCAGCCCTACTACGCCGGCCTGCGCGACCGCGTCGGCCCCGAGGACTACCCGCGCCCGGACACGTTCTACGGGTGGGCCAAGGCGGCCTATGAGACGCTCGGGTTCCTGTACGCCTGTGGCAGCCTGGGCCGCAAGCTGGAGGTCGTCCAGCTGCGGATCGTCGTGCCGCGCGAGGTCGATGCCGGCGATTTCGCCGGCAAGCCGCGGGCGCGCTACATCCGCGACCTCACCGGCTACATCAGCCAACGCGACCTCCAGCAGCTCTTCTGTAAGTCGATCGAGGCGCCCGAGATCGCGGACGAGTACGGGGTTCCGTTCCAGATATTCTACGGCGTCTCGAACAACGCCCGCACGTTCTGGAGCATCAGCAACGCCCGCAAGGTGATCGGGTACCAGCCGGAGGACGACTCTGGAAGAACGGTTCGCCGAGGATATCGCACGGATGCTGCGCGAGCCGTAGCCGGAGAGGATCGTATGGCAACCTGGCACGACTTCGCGCACGCTGCGCCCGACTTGTCAGCTATCGGTGTAGTACAGCCTGAGATGCCAGGCGTGCCATATGTGACACGGCATCACGGCAGGTAGTGATACTTATGTGTGTTCCTCGCTTGATGGCGTATTGCTTGCTTGCCCAACCGCGCGCTGCGCCGGTTTCAGCTGCCGCGTAAAGCGAATCATCGTCACGAGCCACTCAATAAAGCAGATAGGAAACATTGCCAGCAGCGCGAGATCAAACCAGCTGAAGGGTACACCGGCGATCGTTGTGATGCTGCCGGGCCGGAAGAAGCACAGCAGCGACAGCACGATCAGCGCGGCCTGTACTTCGGATGGCCCGAACCGGCCCAGCGGGAAGCGGCGGCGCAGAAACATACTGCACGCCGCAAGTACGACACCGTTCAAATACAACAGCGTGTACACGATCACCAGCGGGGACAGCGTGTACGAAGCACTCGCCAGGCCAAACCCGACCGCCGTCCCGCCGACGCAATCCAGATAAAAGTCGAGAAAAAAGCCGCGCTCGGAAGCAAGGTCACGGGCACGCGCCAGCTCCCCATCGAGCTCATCCGCAAGCCAGCGGAGAAACGTGCTGGCGGCGGCGACAAGGAACCACACTGGCGCGAAACTCGCCAGGTACAGCGCCAGGCCCGCCAGTAGCCAGAAAGCAAATCCAATGGCGGTCACGTGGTCCGGTAGAATGCTGTGCGGGAGAAACGGCAGGATCCGCGCACTTAGCCGCCGCCCCAACGGGGTAAAAATGCTTGGATCGTCCTTTTCTACGTGCACGCTCATATGTGTCTCCAAACGTCCGCGCTCCGCGAACACCATCAATGACCTGCCGGCTGCTCTACCCTGATTTGGCGTTGGCGCTCCGCTCGGCTGCGGACGATCGCCGGGTAGATCGGATCGCGGGCACGCGCCAGGTGCCGCGTGTCGTCGATCTCGGCCCATACGAGATCGCTGAGCAGCGTGTAATGAACTGGCCGCCTTTGGGCAACGGCAACCAGCGTATCGGTTTCGTAGGCGATCTGGAGGCTGTGGCGGAACGATCGAGTTGCCTCGTCGAGCATGTCTCCGAACATGCTATACGACATTTTTGAGATGCCGACAAACTCCCCCGCCACGTTCCGCAAGCCGGCGCGGTCCTTCGATAGCCCAACCAGTCGCGCACCATCGACCTCCGCATACACCTCGTCGCCGGCGGCTGTCGGACCGGACAGCAGCACAGCGTCTTCGTCCGGCACCGCGAGCAGTGTATTGAGCGCACGCGGCTCGTAGATCAGGTCCGACTCCAGCACGAGAACCGCCCCGTCGATCAACGTGCGCGCGCAGTACAGCGAGTACATACTGCCCGAATCGGCGTAGCGTGGATTGTGGACAGTGATGATTTTACCGCCGCTTTGCGCTTGAAGCCGCTCATACCATTGGTGCAGATGCCCCGTCACAATGATGATGCGATCGATGCCACAAGCGTGCAGCTGTGCGATCGACTCCGCAACGATCGGTTGATCGCCGAGTTGGAGAAAACCTTTGGGGATCGTCCGGCCCAGCGCGCCGAGACGAACGCCCATGCCGGCCGCGAGAATCACGGCTGTTGTGAGCGGCATGGTCGCTTACATGAGGGGAGCTGCGCCTGAATCGCCACGCGCAGCCGTTGACCGACCTCTGGTCGAGAACAAATCTTGCAAACAGGCCAGCAGCCGATCCAGATCGGCGCCGGAAATGTCGCCCATGTTCGCAAGACGAAAGATCGTTGCACTCAAGTGGCCCTGCCCCGCATAGATGACGAACCCGGCCTCCTTTAGCACATCGTGCATATGGGCATAACTGAGGCCCGTCGGCACGCGAAAGGAGGTTAAAACGCAACCGTACGCACTTTCGTGCAGCAGGGTATGCACGCCCAGCTCGCGCAGCGACGCTCGGATACGTGCCGCACGATTCCGGTACAGCCGCCGGCGCGCCTGCCAGCCGCCTTGCTCCGCGAACTCCACCAGCGCCTCACGCAGCGCATAGCTGACATGGACGGCCTGCGTAAAAGGCGAGTAGCCCCGGACTTGCTCCCGATAGTAGCGTTGGAGATCAAGATACACGCTGCCGGCGGCGGAGGAACTATCGGTAAGAACTCGCTGTCCGCGCCAGCACAAATGAGATGCCCGGCGCGCCGTGCAAGCATTTATTTGCCGTCGCCGCGCACGCTGCGACGTTCCAGTCCGTCCACGCGATCGCTTCCGCGCCAAAGCTCGAAACACAGTCCAGCAATAATGGAACCTGCCGATCTTTACACAACGCTCCAAGGCGCGCGAGATCGTTCAGCCGCCCGGTCGTGGTTTCGTGCTGCACCGCAACAACATGCGTAATCGAGCGATCCTGCGCCAAACGCTGCTGCGCCGTCGCAAAGTCCAGCTGCTCTGTCCACGGCGCACTCACCACCTCCGTCAGCTTGCCATGCGCGTGGATCATGTCGGCCATACGCTCTCCGTACACGCCATTGGTGACAACGAGCGCCTTGCCGTTGCGCGGAATCAAGGTTGCAAGCATCGCTTCAACGGCGCACGTTCCCGATCCCGTCAGGATTACGGCCGTGTACTCATCGGCAGTATCCTCGTACACCCTGATCAGGCGCGCGCGGATGTCCATGATCAGGGCTGCATACTCCGGTTCCCGATGGCACACATCTTCGTGCAAAAGCGCCGTGCGTACGCGCTCGCTCAGTGTGACCGGCCCGGGATTGAGCAGGATCGTGCGTCCCATCGATTAATGCTCCTCCAAAAATCGTGCAAACCGCCGCGCCATTTCAACCGGCGTGAGCGCGGGACGGGGCAAGTTGGGCATTGATCCGAGCTTGATCGGCACGTGCACGAAGGTTAATCCCGCGTCCGCCTCCAGGATATGCAGCAGTTCGTCGGGCGTTGTCGCTTCCAGTACCCGCTCATAGCCGGAGGCGCGCGCGACGGCACAAAAATCAATCGAGTGCGCGACGGTCGCCTGGCCGCCGGTCGATTTATAGCTCCCGTTGTCCAGCACAACATGGATCAAGTTGGCGGGCCGCTCGAAGCCAATCGTGGGGAGCGCACCCAGGCGCATCAGGGCGGCGCCGTCGCCGTCGATCACAATAACGCGCCGTTCGGGACGAAGCAGCGCAATCCCCAGCCCGATGCTCGATACACAGCCCATTGAGCCGACCATATAGAACTGATTGGACCGGTCGTCGAGCGCATACAGCTCACGACTTGTGTAGCCTGTCGTCGTCAACAGGGCATCGGTGGGGCGCGCGGCGGTCTGAATTGCACGAAGCACTTCGTTGCGGGTGACGCGTGCTGCGCTCCGCGGAAGGGCATCCTCCGTCGCAACGGGGAGCGGCTTCGGGGCCGGCGCAGACACCAAAGCGTACGGCGCGACGGCACCGTGCCGCATGATCAGCGCGTAGGGCGTGCGGTTGCGGCGCATGTGTTCACACGCACGCGCAAGCGTCGATTTAAGCGCCGCTGCATCCGTGGGAAAAACCTCCCACGGAATCTGCATCAATTCCAACATCTGCGGCGTGGTCGCGCCTGTGAGCCGATGCTGCGGCTCGTCCGGCGGGCCGGCAGGATCGCCGCGCCACGTCACGATCAGTAGAATGGGGATCTGAAACGGCTGAATAAGCGAGACCAGCGGATTGGCGGCGTTGCCCAACCCGGAATTCTGAAACATCGCCACGCTGCCCACGCCCGCCAGCGCTGCGCCTGCGGCAATCGCCACGGCATCGCCCTCGTTAGTCGCTGCAACATAGCGCAGGTCCGGTGCGTCGATCACGAAGTTAATCAGCGGTTTCAGCGAGGAGCAGGGCACACCGGTATACAGCATCAACCCATGCTCACGCGCCGCCGTGATAACGGTATCTACATTGAGCATCCCGTTCCTTTTTGTACCAGTATTCGAGCCACGCCGGTGCTTGCATCAGCACGGAGTGGGCGAGAACTGCAGGGCGCTCTATGCCTGCTGCCCGATCCCCAGATCATCCAGCCGGGGCAGGTACTGCTGCTCCGCTTCGCGAAGCTCGGCCATGTCTTGCAGCCGGAACACTTCCGTGACGGGAACGAGCCGATCCTGAAGGCCAAGCACGCTTTCTTCTTGTTTGAGCAGCGCGGCGGCCTGCTGCAAGGCGCAGATCGAGGCGCGCAGCAGATGATTGGCCCAGATCACGACCGAGAAGCCATGTTCGCGGAACACGGACGTTGGCGTGGTCGAATACGTTGTCGGCGCGATCACGACCGGGCAGGGGGCGGTCCACGCAGCTTTGAAGGCCAGCACTTGCGACGCGCTCGATTGGTTGCTATGGATCAAAATGCCGTCGGCTCCGGCCTGCTGATAGGCTTCGGCCCGACGTAGCGCTTCGGCAACGGAGTGTCCCGCGATCAGGCTTTCCACACGCGCAATGACCACAAAATGGTCGTCGCTGCACGCATCGCGCGCCGCGGCTATTTTGCCGCAAAACTCATCGATCGAGACCAGCGGGTGGCGCGCATGTGTGAGCAAGCTGTTAATCTTAACCTGCTTGTCTTCGATGCAGATTCCGGCGATCCCGCGCTGTTCCATCTTCTTGACTGCTCGCCGCACGGCGTTGAAGTTGCCGTAGCCTGTGCCCGCGTCAAGCAGGATCGGGATCGACGTGGCATCGGCCATAAACTCGACTACTTCAAGCACCTGCGTCCAACTGGCTTCGTCGCTGTCACGCACGCCAAGTTGCGCGGACATGCTGAGGCTACTGGCCCAGATCCCGGCGAAGCCGGCTTCCTGCACGATGCGCGCGCTGATACCGTTGTGCGCCTCGACCAAAAACTCGAGCTTGGTCGATCGGAGCAATTCTCGAAGCTGCGTTGTTTTTCGCAAGGTGGTCGTCTCCTGCCGAAGGTACTTCCTTCGTCATTAATTGGCTCAGCGGCTCGCCTGCCAGAGCGCGATCTGCTGTTGGGCGCAGCGATACCCGGCCTCGGCTATGGCGTGCATTGCACGAAAATCGAGCGTGCCGAAACGCTCGACGGGCGGTTCAATCAGTATATCGGCCAGTCGGAAATTGGATTGCAGGTATGGCACGCTGTTGAACTCGATCACGCGCAGCATGATCTCGATCAGCGAGGGAGCGATCACACGCTTGCGGCGGCGAGGGAGCTTTTCGAGCAGCACATGCCAGCCCGAAATACTATCATCGAACTTGTAGCTGTGGCCGAGCGCGAATTCCTTATTCACGTTCGAGGCGATCACCGTGCCGTTGCCGCACAGTGCGCGCATGATATCCGTCGGCACCGGATTGCTCACGCCGCCATCGACCAGCACCGCATCATGATCAAGAATCGGCGAAAAAACGCCTGGAATTGCCGTGCTGGCGCGCACATATTTCCAGAGCGGGCCTTGCCGATGGATCACGTTCTGCGCATTGTTGAGATTACTGGAAACGCAGAAAAACGGTAGCCACAAATCTTCGATCAGCGTATCGCCGAACAAGGTCATCAGCGCGTCGGTAACGCCCCGGCTGCGAAAAAACGCGATCGCGGGAAAGGTGTAGTCGCGGAGCCGGCGGCCTCGCACGAGCGCCTCACCGACGCGCAGCATCTCCTGCCAGTCCATACCGCGCGCATACATCGCCGCCACCACCGCGCCAATACTGGTGCCGCCTACGATGTCGATCGGGATGCCCGCCTCCTCGACTGCACGGATCACGCCGGTATGGGCGAAGCCCCGCGCGCCGCCGCCGCTCAACACAAGGCCGAAAGCCTGCCCCGTCAGGCGGCGGGCCAGGCGCTGCACATCGGCGGCGACTGAAAGCCGCACATGATGATAGCCGTCGATGCGGCGGGGCGTGAGCCAGCGCAGCGTGCCGCTTGCCTGTGCGCCCCCAACGTCGTGCAGCAGCACCAATTCTTTGCGCGCTGCCAGGTTCCGGCGTTCGAGCGGTCCCGGCTGTGGGTCGCCCGCCGCCGATGCCACGATCACAATGCAGTCCGCCTGGCGCAAACACCGGCTGGTCCACGACGATTCGTGCGCCTCGGCTTCGTAGATCAGAAACGAGTGCCGTGCTTCCTGCGTACTCAGCCAGCCGCGCAGCGCAAGATCGGTTGGGTCATCCTCGCGCGTTTGCGCCGCACCGGGCTTGCCAACCAGTCGATCAAACCGCGCGCTGTTGAGATAGAGGGTTGATCCCGTCGCGGTGAGCGCCTCCTGCAACCGCTCGGCAAATGCGTGCAGGGGCACGTCGGGCGCGGCGGGAACGAGCGCGAAGCTGGTGCTGGCGCTGCTATGCGGCCGGGCAGCGACTGCCTCCCGCAGCTGGCCGACGATCCGCCGGCTGATCTGCCGCAGCGCGCCCGGATACTGCTCGATCAGCGTGTCAAAGGCCTGCTTTGAGAGGGTCACAACGTCCGTATCGCGGATCGCGTAGACCGTTGACGCGCGGGTTTCGTCGCTGAGCAGGGCGAGTTCGCCTACTACTTCGAAGCGGCCCAGCTCCGTGACGGTGCGCTCGCTGCCGTCCCGATCGCGCACCGTTACCCGCAACCGGCCGCTCACCACGATGGAGAGCGAGTCGGCCGGATCGCCTTGCTGAAAGAGTATCGCGCCGCTCGGCAAGTGCTGCCATTGGAGCCGTGCCTCGATATCGTGCAGCGCGTCGGGGCTGAGATCGCCAAACAAATCGTGCAGCACATCCACGATCTGCGTTCTGCGCAGGCGGGGTAGGATCGTTTGCGCAAAGCGCAGCATTGCCTGGGGATGCTTCGCGACCAGGTGGTCGAAGCCCGCCCTGGACAGCCGCACAAGGTCGGTCGCTTCGGTCGCATACGCCGATGCCACGCGTTGCTGTCCGGTCAGCAGCGCCATTTCGCCGACGCTCTGCCCCGCTGTGATTAGGTTCAAGACCTGCTGCCTGCCGTCGGGCAAGTCAATCCTGACGACGAGCTGGCCGCGCACCACCACATACATGCAGTCACCGGGATCGCCCTGCCGGAACAGCGCCATGCCGTCCGGCAGCTTGACACGCTGCATTTCGTCTGCGACATCGTGAATAATCGATCGGTCAAGCCCGCCGAAAAGATCGCTCGTGGCCAGCAGCGCAGCGAGTTGAGGAGCCGATTGTTCCTCGCAATCAAGCTTCATAGGGTGGCTGTGTTCGGCAGGCCAATCGCGCCGCAGGAGTTTGGCACGCAGCCATCATAGCACGGGAGCAAGTGCAATGTAAGGCTGAATCCGCACGCGCGCCACACGACGCTCCGCAGCTGCTCACATCGGAAAGTAGGCTATACTGTTCACGCACGCCCTGCTTCTCGTTCCCGCATTCGCAGGTGGCCTGTGCCCATACGCGCACTGAACCGATTATTGGTGGCGCTCGATATTCGCGCCGACGAAGGGCAACTGGTCGGGCTGGTACTGCTGTATGGCTGTGCGCTGGAGTTTGCGCGTGCGCTCACCGGCACAATCAGCAGCACGCTCTTCTTAACCGCGTTCAGCGCCGAGAGCCTCGCGTACATCTACCTGGGGTCGGCGGTGACGATCCCGGTGACGGGCCTGCTCTATTTGCACCTTCAAGCCCGGCTGGCGCTCCCGCGCTTGATCGCCGTTACCCTCGGCGCGCTTGCCTTGTCGCTCGTACTTGTTCGTGTAGCCTTGTTGCTTGCTCCCGCGCCATGGCTCGCCGTGGCACTCATGATCTGGTTCACTGTACTGTATGTGCTGGTGCAGCTTGCCTTTTGGGGCTTGAATGGACGGTTGTTCAATGTTCGTCAGGGCAAGCGCTTGTTCGGTCTGCTTAATGCCGGGATGGAGTCGGGTCAGGTCGTCGGCGGGCTGCTCATCCCACTGCTGGTGCTGGCGGTCGGGCCAACGAACCTGCTGCTGATCGCGGCCGGGGGATTGTGCGTCGCGCTGGTAATGGAAACGATCATCACCCGTCGCCGGCCCGATCCGCCGGCAGCGGAGGTTCAAGCGGACACGCGAACCGAGCACGTGCAAGCCGAGCCGCAGTCGCTCTACAAACGTCGATCGGTGCGCCTGATATGCGGCCTGGTGATTTGTTCGTTTATGGCCTACCTGTATCTTGATACGATCTTTTTTGCGCTCGCGCAGACGCACTACCCCAGCGCCGAGCAGCTTGCAAATCTGATTGGTATAACGCTGGGGATCACCAGCGTTCTCACGATCGCCAGCCAAGTATTGCTTTCGGCGCCATTCATGCGGCGCTACGGCGTCAAAGCCGGGCTGCTGGTGCTGCCCACGCTGGTGATCGGTGGAACGCTGCTGATGGTGAGCGTGGGGACGGTGTTTGGGCCGGTGTTGCTGGTTTTCTGGATCACCATGCTCACACGCATCACCGAGCGGGCGTTGCGCTTCTCAATCGACGAAACATCGCTGCAGATCATGTATCAGCCGTTGCCTGTGGCGCAGCGCTCGATGGTGCAAACGGTGGTTGAGGGCGGCATGAAGCCGCTGGCGGGCGGGCTGGCAGGTGCCGGCATCCTCGTATTCACGCACCTGCTCGGCTTTGGCGGCGTGCAGCTCGGCTATGTGCTGCTGGCGCTGGCGATCGTCTGGCTGGGCGTTGCCTACCTGCTGGGACGCGAATATCCGGCGATGCTGCGTGGAGCGCTGCACAATCGCCACCTCATGGGCACATCCCTTACCCTCAACGACCGCGCCAGTCTCGTCATTTTCGAGCAGCGGCTGTCAAGCCCGCACGCAGGCGAAGTGATCTATGCGCTCTATGTCCTGGAAGAAGCGCAGCACGAACAACTGCCGCGCATGCTCGAAACCGCACTCGCGCATCTTGACGCTGACGTGCGGCGCGAAGCCCTTCTTCGGATCGAGCGCTTGCATCTGAGCGAGGTATTGCCGGGTGTGCGGCAACGACTGACCATCGAGACTGATCCCGCTATGATTGGTGCTTTGCTGCGTACGATTGGGGCGCTGGCGGACGACGATGTATTTGACCAGCTCAGTCCGTATCTGGAGCATGACGAGCCGCTGATCCGCCTTGGCGCACTGCTGGGGTTGGTGCACAACGGTGGGATCGAGGGTATGGTTGTTGTCAGTGAGTGGCTGGTCGATCAGGTACGCTCGCCCGACGCTGCGCGGCGCAGTTTTGCCGCACAGCTTATCGGCGAAGCGGGGATCACCAGCTTGTATCGGCCGTTGACAACGCTGCTGCGTGATGATGCCGTGGTGGTGCGCCGAGCGGCAGTGATCGCGGCGGGAGCGCTTAAGCAGCCTCGGCTGTGGCCGCTGGTGATCGAACAGTTATCTGTGCCGGCCGTGCGCTCGGACGCTGCAAGCGCGCTTGTCGCCGGCGGCGACGCAGCCATCCCCGATCTGCGCATCGCTTTTACGGCTGAACACGCGCCGGCACTGCAAGCTGCGATTATCCGCGTCGTCGGGCGGATTGGCGGATCGCGGGCGCTTGCATTCCTGCTGGGTCTGCCCGAGACGCCCGATGAATCGCTCCGCCGGCAGGTGCTGGTTGCGCTGGATCGGTGCCGCTATCGCGCACGGACGGAAGCAGAAATCGCGCGTGTGCATGAGCACTTGCGTTGGGAAAGCGCGCGTGCTGCATGGGTGCTGGCCGTGCTGCACGATCTTGGCGAGCATAGTGCGCTTGCACCGCTGCGGGACGCGCTGGACAATACGCTCAAGCGCGGACGTGAACGCATTTTTGTGCTGCTGTCGTTTTTGTACGATCGAGAAACAATTCGGCGGGTGCATACAGGTCTCGACAGCGCCGCCGGTGAGCAACGCGCGTATGGGCTCGAATTGCTCGACGTGATGTTGCCTCAGCCAATCAAAGCCATACTGCTCCCGCTGCTCGATGATTTGCCTGCCGTCGTGCAGCGCACACGCCTGCAACTGCTCTTTCCCCACCCACAACGAGGGCGTATGGAGCGGCTCCAGGAGCTGATAACCGGAAATACGCACACAGGCAACAGCTGGATCACGGCTTGCGCTATGTACGCCCGGCATCACTTGCACGGTCTTGATCGGCACATACCAACCGAGGGAGAACAGCAGATGCTTCAACTGATCGAGAAAGTGATCATGCTCAAGGCGGTACGCATCTTTGCCGGCATCCCGGACGACATCCTCGCAGATGTTGCTGCGCGGCTGGGCGAGGTGGCGCTGCCGGCGGGGACAACGCTGTTTGAAAAAGGTGCACCGGGCGACTGTGTGTACATTATCGAACGGGGGCAGGTGCGTGTGCATGACGGCGAACGCATCGTAAATCATCTCGGCCCACGCGCGGTGTTCGGTGAGATGGCCGTGCTGAACGCCGCTCCGCGCCTTGCCAGCGTCACCGCGGTCGCTGATACCACGCTGTTCCGGCTGGATCAGGAAACGCTGTTTGAATTAATGGCCGACCATGTGGTGATCATGCGTGAGATCGTGCGAACATTGTCTGAATATTTGCAGAATTCGTTTCAAAACCTGAGTGAGCTTGATGCGCGCGAGCGTGCGATGAGCGCACCGGAAAGCGACAGCGCCACGCTTGGCTCAGCCAAACCGCTGCACTACGCCGGCTGAGTCGCTCGCCGCCTCCCTCTCAGATGTATCCGAACACCGGCGGAAAGACGATCACGACGGTCGCCGCCCATATGGAATAAACCGGCACGTAGGCCGTCTGCCAGCGTTCAAGGCCCGTGAACGATCCACGCCCTCGCAGAAAGCGGATGTAGAGCACGGCGGACCACGCCAGATTAACCAGCAGAATGACGTTCTCACCCAGGGCTGCCACGCGGTTCGGGCTGAAGCCGAACTCGGTGATGCGCGCGGCGATGGCCCACAGGGCTACCGCGTCGGCCAATAGCGCACTGACCACCAGCACGACCGACGCCACGTCGAAGGCGCCTGGGGGCGCCTGGGGGTCCCGCGCGGAGACGGAATACAGCAGCAGACCAAGGACCACCACCAGGAGCAGGTCGAAGGCGATGAGCACGTTGCGCTCGATGTCAACTCCGCGTCCGGTCCACAGCACGGTCCCCAGAAACATGAGCAGCACCGCGGCGAACAGGGGGGTGAAAAGGCGCGTCAACACGGGCGCCATGTTCTCGATCACGCTCTGTTTGGCCTCCACCAGCCAGGAGGCGACCAGGACGGCCCCGACCGCGCCGCACGGCAGCAGCCACAACTCGAAGAAGGGCTCGATGTCGATCCCGATGGACTGAAACATCGTCGCCATGAACGCCGTGAGGACGCCGCCGCCGAGGGCGATAAGCACGTAGTAAATGAACAGCTCGCCCGAGAACCGGATGAAGTCCATGCGGCCCGCGACCTGGCTCCAGCGGCCACCGGCATACGCGATACCCACCACCAGCCAGAGCGCGATCGGCAGGTGCAGCGCCGTCAGCACCTCGGTGTAGCCGTCCGGGGCGAAGGGATAGACGTTGGCGAAGACAGCCGCCACGACGAACGGCACGGGCAGCCAGCGCAGCGTGCGGGTGTCGAGCCGCCGTTTCCAGGCGAAATACCCGGTCAGGAACGGCAGCACGAAGAGGCTCAGATTGCGGGCGTAGAAGCCTTCGTCCTCGTTCAAACTGATCCCGAAGAGCGCCGGCACCTTGATGGCCACGGCCGCCGCCAGCGCAAGGCAGAAGGCGACGATGGCATCCGTTCGGGCCCGCGTGCGTGGCTCCCCGGCATCCGCGGGGACGACGACGAGCTGCTTCCAGAGGCGCTCCGAGTGCTCGCGCGCGAACTCCCGTGAGAGGGCGTCGAGGTCGCCCATGCGCTTGACCGCCACCAGGAACGCTTCATCGGTGGAGAGCCCCGCGTCGACCAGGACCGCTACCTGCTCGCGCAGATGGTCTTCCAGCTCCGCTACATCGGTGGACTGGATCGCCTGCCGGTGGCGGAGGTAGCTCCGCCATTGGTCGATCTGCTCCTCGAGCGCTACCGCGTGATCCGGAGTCGACATCGCTCAGGCTCCCTGAGCCAGTGGCGCGGCTGACGACAGGGGCTTGGCCGGGGCGACAAGGGATAACGGCCGCCAGATGCCCCGGAGGGTATCGTTCACCGCTTGCCACTGCTTGCGTTCCTCGGCGAGCTGAACCCGGCCGCGGGACGTGATGGAATAATATTTGCGACGACGGCCGCTCGCCGCAACTTCCCACCGCGCTTCGACGTGGCCGAGCCGCTCGAGCCGGTGCAGAACGGGGTACAGCATCCCGTCAGTCCACTCCATGCGCCCTCCGGACAACTCCCGAACTCGCTTGAGGATATTGTAGCCGTAGCTGTCCTCTTCGGCTAAGATCGCCAGGACGATCGGGGTCGAGGAAGCGGCGATCAGGTCCTTGTTGATGTCCATGATCTCACGCGTCGCTATTGAGCTCGAATCCCACGGTACATAGCAGCATTATACATGGAAGTATTAGGTATAACAAGGTCCGCGCCGGCGGACGGGGCAAGCCATGCTTTAGGCTGTTGAGCAGTATAGTAGCTCGTCGCGAACTGATATAACGTCTCAGGTGCTTTACAGGAAAAAGTACTTGACATCGATATCGCGCGTCTCTATAATCTCCGCATGACCGCCCTTCCGCCGTTACGCCAGCGTGGCGACGAAATCCCTGCACTGCATGATCGCGCTCTCGACAACGTTCGTTTCATTCGTGAAACGATGGAGCGTGCCACATCATTCACTGCAGTCTCGGGCATAGGACAGGTGGTGGTCGGGCTTACCGCTCTTGGTGCGGCCTTCGTCGCAGCTCGCCGGACCACACCTGACCTCTGGCTCGCGACCTGGCTGGTGGAGGCACTGCTGGCACTTTTGATCGCCGTCGCTACGACGGCCTACAAAGCACGTGCTGTAAACGTCCCGCTGCTGTCGGGGCCGGCGCGTCGCTTTGTGCTCAGCTTTGCTCCTCCACTTGTGGCGGGGGCGCTGCTGACGGCGGTGCTCTACCGCGCGGAGCTCTTCGTTGCGATGCCGGCGCTGTGGCTGCTCCTGTTTGGCGCCGGCGTTATTACCGGTGGCGCGTTCTCGGCACGTGTCGTTCCACTGATGGGCCTTATGTTCATGGGGACCGGCACCATAGCTCTGCTCTGCCCACCGGCGTGGGGTGACCTTTTCATGGCGGCCGGTTTCGGCGGCCTGCACATCATCTTCGGCATACTCATCGCGAGGCGATACGGTGGCTAGGCGCGATAGCCGGGCCGAGGTGCGCGTCGAGGAGCCGGGCGCCGAGCTCCATGCGGTCCGGGTTCCGCCGGGTGCCGGCCGCACGTCCGAGCTGGACCGGCTGATCCACGAACGGATGCGTCTTGGCATTGTCAGCGCCCTGGCCGTCAACGAGCGGCTGAGCTTCAACGACCTCAAAGCCCTCCTGACGACAACCGACGGTAACCTCAGCGTGCATGCGCGGAAGCTCGAAGAGGCCGAGTACATTAGCTGCGCCAAGTTCTTCGAGGGCCGTGTTCCGCGGACGGAATACCGTCTGACCGATACGGGACGCCGAGCGCTGGAGGGCTATCTGGCCCATATGGAAGCGCTGATCCGGGCGACCCGCGATGGATAAGCGGACACCTGGTTTTTTTTGCGCAGCAGCTTTAAATCGTAAAGTACTTTCTCGCAGTCTGGCGTGGAAGGGTTGGTATGGTGTCACAATCTGCTTTATTCAAAGGAGAGCAATCATGAGTTCTTGCATCTCGGTTCTGGTCCGGCCCGCGCCGGCCGCTGTTCGCCGGACTTACGGCACTGGTGATAATTGTGGGCCTCACGGCATTACCGCCGGTGCGCGCCCTTGCGATTCAGCTGCTCCAGGTCTTTCGTGTCCAGAACGTCATGTTCATTCCGATCGACCCGGCTCGCCTGGAGCAGCTCGAAAGCGTGGACTTCGATCCACAGACGTTGTTCATGGCCGAGCCGGAGGTGATCAACAGTCCGGCGCCACCACAACCTGTCGCTACTGCCGCTGAGGCGGCGAAAGTGGCCGGCTTTTCACCATCCGAGATCACGAGCTTTCCGGGCACGACGCTGTCGTCCGAGATCGTGGTCCACGATCGCCATGTGGTGCAGACACAGGTCAACGTCGAGTCGGCGCGGCAGCTCCTCGAGCTGATGGGCGTGAGCGATGTCCAGCTACCGGATGCACTGGGCGCCGAGCCAATCGTCGCCAACATCCCACGCGCAGTGGAGTCGCGCTATACCGGATCGGATTACCGGTTGACGCTGAACCAGGGCCGCAGCCCCGACGTGACGCTGCCTGACGGGGTCGATATGGCGGTGCTGGGAAAGGCCGCGCTGCGGCTGCTCGGTATCGAGCCGCAGCAGGCCGAGGAGATCAGCCGCACCATCGACTGGAGCAGCACGCTGATGGTGCCGTTTCCCTCCGACGTGAGCACAATTCAGCAGGTGACAGTCGGCGACCGGCAGGGTTTGCTGGTGGGCAGCGATAGCGGAGAGGACCACTGGCAGCTCTACTGGCAGTCCGGCGACCGGTTCTATATGCTCGAGGGGCATGGCCTGCGGGAAGCCGAGGTGATCGCCGCCGCGGAATCGGTGCGCTAAGAATGAACAAACCGATCATCGAGACGGCCGGGCTACGCAAGACCTACGGCGGCAAAGTCGCCGTCGCGGATCTCACCCTCAGCGTATCTGAGGGTGAGGTGTTTGGCTTTCTGGGGCCAAATGGCGCCGGCAAGAGCACATCGGTCAAGATGCTGCTGGGCCTTGTCGCGCCGAGCGGCGGCTCAGCACGGGTAGTAGGC
The DNA here is from genome assembly GCA_963827625.1 of uncultured bacterium. Lineage (GTDB taxonomy): Bacteria > Chloroflexota > Chloroflexia > Chloroflexales > Kallotenuaceae > CAWHBS01. The sequence continues at coordinate 255,946 of CAWHBS010000003.1, forward strand.
TATCCACCAGGCCATACGGCGATGATGGCGCGCGTCGGGTTTCTGCCGGAGCATTTCCGCTATCACGAATGGCTCCAGGCCGCCGAGCTGCTGGACTTGCACGGGCGGCTCTACGGCATGGACGCTGCCGCGCGCAGGCGACGGGTACCGGAGCTGCTGGAGCTGGTCGGGCTGCAGGACCATGCACGGCGGCCGATCGGCGGGTTCTCGAAGGGGATGCTCCAGCGCATCGGCCTGGCCCAGGCACTGCTGAACGAACCCGCGCTGGTGTTCCTCGACGAGCCGACCTCCGCACTCGATCCCTTCGGGCGGATGCTGGTGCGAGGCATCATCCGCGACCTCAAGGCGCGCGGCACAACCGTCTTTCTGAACTCCCACCTCCTGGGTGAGGTCGAAGCGACCTGCGATCGTGTGAGCTTCATCAAGCAGGGGCGCGTGCTGCGGACGGTGGTGCTGAGCGAGTTTCAAGCAAGCCATCTCCATGCGGAGCTGCGCGTCGACGCCGTCACGCCGGCGCTGCTTGCGGCGCTGGACGATCTCGTGCCGGAGTGGCGCCTGTTGGACGGAGCCGTGCCGGGGCTGCCGCCGGCTGAACGCGATGGGGCCGGACCAGCGGTGGCGACCGTGCCGGTCGAGACGGCGACAACCCTGGAGCTGGTGCTGAGCGACGAGGAGCTATTGCCGGTGATCGCACAGCGCACACTCGCAACCGGGGCACGGCTCTACGCGCTCACGCCACGCCGCGTCTCGCTCGAACAGCTCTTTCTCGAGATCGTGGGCCGGGAGGATAGCGGTCAATGAAGCATATCCTTACAATCACCCTGCTCACGTTCCACGAGGCGCGCCGCCGCCGGATGGTGATCATCGCGCTCGTGCTCGGAGCGGCGTTTGTCGTGCTGTACCTCAGTGGCTTCGCCCTGATTAACCGTGAGCTGCAGAGGGAGGGAGAGCGGGAGATGGGCCTCAGGTTCGGCTACAACCTCCTGCTAATGGCCGGGTTCTACGTCGTCCATTTCCTGACTGTGATGCTGGCGATCTTTTCATCGGTCGATACGATTTCGGGCGAGATCGCCTCACACACGATTCAGACGATTGTGACCAAGCCACTGCGTCGCTGGCACGTGGTGCTGGGCAAATGGCTGGGACATGCCGCGATGCTGATGCTATACCTGGCGCTCCTGAGTGGGACCATCCTGGTGGGGGTCTACCTGATGGTCGGCTTTCTGCCGCCCAACCCGCTCCAGGGGATGCTGCTGCTCATGCTCGAGGCGCTCGTCCTCCTGTCGCTGTCGATGCTCGGCGGTACCTACCTGTCGACGCTCGCGAACGGTGTCACACTGTTTATGCTGTATGGCGTGGCCTTCATCGGCGCGTGGGTGGAGCAGATCGGCGCGCTGCTCAACGCACCCGCCGCCGTGCGGGTCGGTATCGTCACGAGTCTGCTGATGCCGGTGGAAGCGCTCTGGCGTCGCACGGCGTACGTGATGCAGCCGCCGTTGTTGCGCCAGATTCCGACACCCTTTACCATGTCCTCGCCGCCCAGCGCGGTCATGGTCGCCTACGCCGCGGCCTATGGTCTGCTGGCCCTCGTGTTCGCGATGCGCGCCTTCAACCGCCGCGATCTCTGAGCCTGCCGCACCACCGGTGTCGTAGGATCGATGCTGCGGCGTCGAATTGGAGATCTGCGACGCCTGAGCGGCGCTATCCGGCGAGGAACGTCAGCACCTCGCGCGAAAACAGCTCGGGCGCCGTCGTCATGGCGATGTGGCGCTGCCCCGGCAGGACCGCGATCCGGCTGTTGGGCAAACCCGCCTGCAGTGCCTCGGTCGGTGCCCGAAACTCGTCCGGGCTATCACCGCCGAGCAACAGCAGCGTTGGCGTCGTGAATCGCGTGAAGCGCGCGGGATCGAACGGGGGATGTCCTTCCTCGGCGTAGGTTTCGCGCAGGATCGTGTACGCCGCCGCCACGCGGGCCGGCCAGAACGGGTCCGCCCGCAGCGCCGCCAGCTCCTCCGGCGTCATCAGCACGGCGTCTCGAAAAAGGGTGGTCACGACGCCGTCCCCATCCCCGGCCGCCAGCAGCTCCTCCATTTTGGCGACGACCTGCGGCGCAACGAAGCCCTTTACCCCCGTAGGCGGCGGCTCGTAGAGCACCAGCCGGCGCACATTCGGCGTCCGCAAGGCGGCTTCGAGGACACACACGGCACCGAAGGAATGGCCGAGCAGATCGACCGGTTCCCCGATCGAGTCCACGAGGGCAACCACATCCTCGAACTCGCGCTCCAGCGCATACTCGTCCGCATCGCCGCTGGCGCCGCGACCACGCCGGTCCATGGCATACACGGTGCACTGTTGGACGAGCGCGGGCAGCACCCGCGCCCAGCGGCTTCGATTGGCCGTGGTGCCATGAACCAGCACCAGAGGCCGGCCGCTGCCGTGCCGCTCATAGGCGATGCGTGTTCCATCGGGCGAGCTAACATACTCGATGCCGGAGTCGGGCACAACCATCGGGCGCAACGTTGCACGGTCGGTCCGGGGTCGGGTATCGGTTTGGGCTGGCATAGGGCGCTCCTTTCCCTACCTACCCGCGCAATGCGGGCTGGATTGGCACAGCGTAGCGCGGTTGCGGTGCTCCGGCATCGGGTGTTTACCCTATTCCGGCAGGCGGCTCCGTGCCGGCCATCAGGCCGTGCTCCATCGCGAACATCGCTGCGCCCGCCCGGGTCGACACGCCGATCTTGGCGTAGATGTGTTGGACATGGTGACCGACCGTCTTGGGGGAAATGTGCAGCTGCGCCGCCACCTGCTTGGTCGTCGCGCCGCGGGTGATCAGCACCAGCACCGCGACCTCGCGATCACTCAGCGCGGCCGGCCAGGTGCGGCGCCGGCCGGCCGTCGCGGCTCCTGCGGCGGCGAGCACCGCGTGCACGGCGGCGCCGTCGTGACGCCCACGCCTGACGTCGGTCAGCAGCTCGCGCGCCGTCTCGTCGGCCGAACGCGCCGGTCGATAGGGACGCGCCTGGGTCATCGCCTGATACGCGTCGGCTGCGGCCAGCAGCCGCGCCGCGAGCGGGATCGTGGCCGCCGTCGCCTGCCGGTGGTACCCGGAGCCGTCCAGGCGTTCATGATGCATTCCTGCCAGCGGCGCCAGCGGTGCCAGCACGCGCGAGCATGAGAGGATGCGCTCGGTATGGTAGGCATGTAAGCGCACCTGTTCCCACTCGCTCACCGTCAGGGACGCCGGTTTTTCCCAGATGCGGTTGGCAATGCCGGCCCGTCCAAGATCGTGCAACAAGGCTGCCCGGCGAACAGTGTCCTCCTCGTCTTCGGAAAACCCCAGCAGGCGCGCCGCCGCCGCCGTGATCTCGGCAACGCCGCGGGAGTGGCCCCGCAGACACGGGACCTTCAGGTCGGTCAGATCGGCAAACGCGCCCAGCGCCTCGTCGAGACGCACGGCGGAGATCCACTGGTGCGGCTGCGGCTCGACGGCAACCACGGCCAGGCAGGCGTCCACCGACGCCAGCTCCGCAAGGATCTCCGCCCCATAACTAAGAAAGGCGGTCGCGATCTCGGGATCGAGCGCGCCGCCGGCCGATTGCTGTACCGCCGCACGGGCGGCTTCGGTGCCGCCCAGCCGGTAGAAGAGTAGCCCGCGATAGGCAACCTGCGCCACGCGCGCCGGGAGCATCAGGGCCGCCCGGCGCAGACGCTGCGGCGACCCCTTGCCGTCCCAGCGTTCAAACGCGTGCCGTAGCCCTTGCTCGACAGGTGTGCCGAGCCCCAGGCGCAGCGCCACCATGATCGCCACCTCGCAGTGGGCTGCGAACATCGCGTCGGTGGCGCGCTGTCCCTGTGCCAGCGTGCGCACCACTGCGCCGGCGCGTTGGACGAACGGGGCGTCGCGCGCGAGGTCGAAGAGCAAGAAGGCGGCCATGTCTGAGAGCGTGCCGAAGTCGCGATACGCGCCGGCCGCCCGCATGGCGACATCCTCGCCGGCCGAGGTTTGCGCATCTTCATGCGCATACGCGGTGCAGCCGATAAACCGGAGCAGGGTCGTGTAGTAGACCGCGCTGGTCTCGTCGGTCGTCAGGCCCATACGTTGGGCGAGGCGAGTGGCAACCAGGCACGTGGCCACCGATAATTCCGGCGCCTGGCCCATGCCGAGATCAGCCACGAGCGAGAGGGCAGCAAGCACCTCTGCCAGTCGGAGCTGGGTGACGGGTTGGTGGTGGTGCGGCACCGCGCATCTCCCGCTCGAGCTGCAGCGATGGTGTCACGCACCAGTATAGCAGGCTGCGGACAACTGCTCGTTCATGCTAGGTGTATTCCAGCTTGCCCACCGAGTGCGCCTTCACCCACTCCCAATCGATCGTCACGCCCAGTCCCGGCCCTTGCGGCACCGGCACCTCGCCGTGAGCGTCGATGGCGTCCAGCTCATCCGAGTACTCCCCTGCATACACCGGCGCATCCTTGCGCCCAAGCTTCGGGTGCACCAGGCCGAGCTCATAGTAGTTCGTGTTGCGCAGCGCGGCCATACAGTGGCGGTGGGCCGGACCGGGCGCGTGGATCTCGCAGTCCAGGCCAAAGCCCTCAGCCGCGTGCGCGATCTTCATCAGGCCGGTGATCCCACCGTCGTAGTCGGCGTCGGCGCGTACAAAGTCGGTGGCGTCGGCTACGATCAGATCGACGTGCGGCTCGAGCGTCCGCACGTGCTCCCCCATCAGCAGCGGCGTTTTGATCAGCTGGCGCAGCTTGCGCTGGGCGAAGGCCGAGATGCCGCCGTCTTTAAAGGGATCTTCATACCAGAAGAACCCGGCCTCGTCGCACGCCCGCCCGACTTTAAGTGCGTCGGCGAAGGTGTTGTACTCGCACGCCGGGTCGATCATCAAATCCATCTGCGGGCCTACACGCTCGCGCACCGCCAGCACAGTGCCGACTTCACGTTCAATCGGGCCGTTGCCCCAGCCGTGGATCTTAAACGCGGGATAGCCCATTTCACGGCACTGCAGCGCAAATTCGGCGAACGCCTCGGGGCTGTCGAGCCCGCCGTTGTCGTCGCCGTGATAGGTGCTGGCATAGGCGGGCACGCTCGTTCGCCAGCCGCCCAGCAACTCGTAGATCGGCGCGTTGTAGATCTTGCCGGCGATATCCCACAGCGCGATGTCGATCGGGCCGATGCCGAAGCGGTCGTGCTTGCGCAGTGCGCGCTTGAGGTCGTTGTAGATCCGCTCACGCTCCAGCGCGTTCTTGCCGATCAGATAGGGCGCCACCATGGCGACCTGCGCGTAGGACACGCTGTTGCCGCCGACGTACTCGCCGGTGATGCCGGCGTCGGTCTCGATGGTGAAGACGTAGCCCAGCGCCTGGAACTGGCTACCGGCGTGATAGACCTGATTGAAGCCGTTGTAATCGACGCCGAGGTCCGGGAGTGTCCAGCGGTATTGATGGACGGTCAGCCGGGTAATGCGAACTTGGTCGGTCATGATCACCTCCGGGTGTGGATTGAGCCATGCGTCTCCAGGCCGGCACCGCGCGGACCGACGACGAGCGCGCACCATCCGGTGTGCTCGCTGCAGCCGGCACCGTCAGGCGGAAATACACCTATGGTTATTCACGGGCTATAGCCCGTTGTACGGCGCTGCGCGCCAGCACCACAGCTACGCCTTAGCGTACCAGTGTACGCGGGCCCACAAACCGCCGGCCAGGGGGCCTGCGGGCAAGATCGGTACGATGGTTCGGCGCAAGGAAGTGCTCACGATAGCTGCTGTGCGCGACGACGGCCGGCGTTCGTTGTAGATAGCGTGTCGACACAGGCATGTAACGATCGTTCAGGCATCCGACGGTATATCAGCTTAGGAGCATCGCATGACACGTTCAAACTGGTTCAGCCTGCTTGCGCTGTTCGCCGTGTTGCTCGGCGCCGGCGGCGTGGTCCGCTCTACCGCAGCACAGCAACCCGGCGACGGCGAGCCCGATATCGCCGAGCGCTTTAAACCGGATCGCATTGCGTGGCAGCCGTGCCCGGAGAACAAAGCGCTCGAGTGCGGCACGCTGCGCCTGCCGGTGGATTACCACAAGCCCCGCGGCGACACGTTCGACATGGCCGTGATCCGTGCTCGGGCAACCAATCCCGCCCGGCGGATCGGCGTGCTGCTCGGCAATCCCGGCGGTCCCGGCGGGTCCGGGGTCGACGCGGTCCTGGGCGGCGTCGGCGTTGGAGCGCCGATCATCACGCGGCTGCGCGAGCGCTTCGACATTGTGGGTTTCGATCCGCGCGGCGCGCATCGCAGCCGGCCGGTTCGCTGTAACCTCAACGCCGGCGAGCCGCCGGCTGAGGCCGGCGACGCAGCCGTGGCAGCCTTCTTCGACGATCTGGGCCGCCGCTATGTCGAAGCCTGCCGCAGCCAGAACGGCCCATTCGTTTTCTCATTGAGTATGACCAATATCGCGCGCGACATGGACGCGCTGCGACGGGCGCTTGGCGAGCGCCAGGTAAGCTATCTCGGCATCTCGTTCGGCACCCAGCTCGGCGCCGTCTACGCCTCGCTGTTCCCTCAGCGCCTGCGCGCCACGCTGCTGGACGCCGGAATCGCGCCCGAAACTCACGACGGGCTGGTCGAGTTCTGGTCGGAATATGCCACTGCGTTCGAATTCGCGTTCCAACATCTCGACCGACTATGCCGCGGCGACTCGAACTGCCCGCTGCAGGAGACCGGCCTGGTACCCGTGTTCGACCAGGTTATTGCCAGGCTCAAGCAGGCGCCGGTGACCTCGCCCGAGGGCGTGGAGCTTACCGACACTGCGGCGATCAATGTGGTAGGTGAGTTCCTGTACACCGAACGCACCTGGCCGCTGATCGTGCAGGCGATCGCCGATGCGGCAGCGAGCGACTACGGCCTGTTGTTCCAGCTGCTCGACGCTTCGCCGCCCGGCAACTCGGCGCTCATTCCGATTTTGTGCAATACCTACGGCACACGGCGGGCGGCCGCCGACCTGCTGCCGTTTGATCGGGCGTTTACCGCCGCGAACCCGCGCTTTTTCGGCCGCTTTACCCTGCTTTCTACAGTGAGCTTATGTTCAGCCTGGCCCGCGGCCGAGGAGACCGTCATTCGCAATGTGCGGCGCGACATCGCGACGCCCATGGTGCTGATCGGCAACGACTTTGACAACGCCACGCCGCTGAGCTGGACACGCAGCCTGGCGTTCGCGCTCGGCATGGAGCGCTCGGTCGTGCGCTATAAAGGTGGCGGTCACGCCGTGACCACCAGCGGAAATCGGTGCACCGACGATCTGATCGTCGCGTATCTGATAGAGCGACGCGTGCCGGCCGAAGGCGCCGGCTGCCCGGCGCTGCCGATCGCATTCGAGGCGGCAGCACGGGCCACCCTGACGCAAGTGCGGGAGCCGGACCAGCATGCAGGCTGGCAGATCGCAACGCCGAAGCCGGCGCGAAACGCGCCCTGACCGTCCGCGGTGCAGCCGGCCCGCAGCGGAGCATATCCATGACGCCACGTTTGCGGTGGTCGAAACGGCCCCCGCAAACGTGGCCACAAGTGACGCCGGCACGTTCTGCGCGCAGCTTGCTGCTTCGGGTCGCGTGCCTGCACAGCTCGTTATCCTGTACCGGCGTCGCGCCGCTTGGTTGCCAGCAGCAGGGCCATGGCGACGCCGGCGATCGCCTCGGCCAGCACCAGCGGCAACCATCCCTGCCAGAACGTGCCTTCAGTCGCGGCTTGGCTCAAACCTTCCAGCAGCACCACCAGATCGAGCCGCGTAAAATCGATCGTTCCGAAGAAACTGTACGTGCTGTGTCCCGAGCGCCACAACATATACGCGGCCGCCGCGTAGCCCAGGCCGCGCCCGAGCAGCCACCAGCCCGCCGCCCGTACCCGCATGCGCAAGTACAACCACTGCACCAACCCCAGCAACGCGCCGTTGATCACGCCGGCCAGGACGATCGGCACGAGCAGGGCGCCGCACATAACCTGGTTGTCGCAGTACACCGCTCCGTCCACCAGTTCGTCAGGAAAGGTTGCCATCGCCCAGCTGGGAACCAGCACCCAGAGCAGCACGGCGAGAAGCCATGCAAAGGCAGTCGCCCAGATCCACCGGCGTGCCGGTGGATCATAGTGCTCGAGCACGCGGCACTGCAGGTAGCCGAGCGCCGCGGCTCCCGCCAGCAGCAGCGCCGGGAAGAGCAGACGTTCATACGCAACCAGGATATAGTCGTCGAACAGCCACGCATACGTGTCGTGGTACTGCTGGGACAGCGTGTACACCAACGTGCCCAGCAGATACGTCGGCAACCTCAGACAAACGAGGCCGGCAACACTGGCCAGTGTCCACCAGATCCAGATCGGCACGGCCTGTCGGATCCTGGCTAACCAGACGCCGACGCCGCTCTTCGTTGGCGGCAAGTGGACCGTCGGGGCGGGCGGGGCGACGGCTGTCCGATCTGCGGGTGCCGCCCGCGGCAGGGCCGGCGCCGGGCCAGGTTCGCTGCGCGGGACCACCGCTGTTTGCGCCTGTGCTACCGGAGCCTCAGCCGGCGCGCGCGGTGGCTCCGCCGGCGCTGCGGGTTGCGCCTGGACCGGCGACGCCCCGTGGGCTGTGCGTCGCGTGGCGATCTGGCGGTCGAGGTCTGCACGTACCTGTGCGACTGCGCTGGAGTCCGGCGCGATCGTCGCCAGCTCGTCCAGCCCTTGCCGCGCTCCGTCCAGGTCGCCGGAAGCCAGCGCCGCCTTGGCCTGTTGATACAGCCGCTCGACCGTCGCCCGCTGCGCCTGCGCGGACAGCTCGCGCTCGATACGCTCGAGCAGGGCGGCAGTGTCACCATACGCGGGATCGAGCTGCCGGACGCGCATGAACCCATCGCGTGCCGCGCCCAGCTTGCCCCCGTCCAGCAGCTGCAGCGATTGGCGGTAGAGCGCGTGCAGCTGCTGCCGGCGTTCCCGCTCGGCCAGCTTCGCGCGCGCGCCGTCGCGCAGGCTGTCAGGGTCGGCATAACCGGCGTCGACCGCGGCGCTGCGCTCGAGCACGTTGAGCACGGCGTCGTACGCGCCGGCCGCGTAGAGCTCGCGTGCCTCGGCATACAGCTGGGCTAAGCTTACTTGCCGCTGTGCCTCGACCACGCGCGCGGCGACATCGCGATACGCCGGGTCGATGGCGGCAACCTGCTCATACGCCGCCAGCGCCGCGCTCCAGGTCCCCGCTGCGGCCGCCGCTGCTCCCGCTTGCCAGTGCTGCTCGAGCCGGCCCTGCGTGGTCGCCTGGCGCAGCTTGTTGGCGGCGTCGCGATAGTCGCCGCGCCGGCGCACGATGCGCTGCAGGATCGGGATAGCTTTGTCCCATTGCCCGGTGTAGTAGGCCGACAATGCCTGGGTATACTGCTCGTCGAGGAGGGCATCGTCGGCTGCGCTGTCCGGCGCGGCGTCGCGCGTGCCGCCACCTCGGTCGCCAGCGCTCGACGCGGCGCTGTCCGGCGCGGCGTGCGACGACGCGCGCGGCACGCTGGCGAGCAGGTCGAAGATCTGTCCGTTGGCGGCGCGCATATACAGCACCGGCGTGCCCCACTCCATCGTGTTGGCGACGGCCAGGCTGATCGCTTTGCGGGCTTCGGTCACCGCCGCGTCGACCGGCAGGCCGTCGGCGATGCCCTCATAGAACGAGCGCGAAAACTCGATTGCCGCCTGGTCGGTGATCTCGAACTGCATCGCCAGCACCGAGGGGATGCCGCGCTGCACCAGGATCGCGGCAGTGCTGGAGAAGATATCCCTGGCACTGCCACGCGCGCCGTCGCACGAGTTGAGCAGCACCAGCCGCAGCGGCGCGTGGTCGACCAGCAACTGTGCGAGCGAGGACGCCGGCAAGCGGTAGCTCGCTCCGTGCTCGCCGGTCAGCGCGATCAAGCCCTCGCCGCTGTACTCGTCGAAGCCGCCGTGGCCGATGAAGTGGAAGATGTGCCACGGGCCGTAGCGCATCGCGCGCTGCAGATCGCGCCAGCCCTGGCCCTCCAGCCAGGTCAACTCGAGCAGCCCGCGGCGCCGCAGGTCTTCCGTTGCGCGCTCGACGCGCTGCTTTTCGTTTTCGAGGTCCAGCGGTACGAGATCGGCCGGTCCGGAGACCATGCCCAGCATCCGCAGCGGCGGCACGACCGCCAGCGGCTCGATCGCCTGCGGCATCTCGATGTAGCGCACCAGCGGCGTGGTGCGCGACAGGCAGAGGTAGCGGAGCTGGCGGGCGTCGTACAGATACTCCCAGGGCAAGGAGGCCAACTCGGGCGCCTGCATACTCAGCTTCAGGCGCAGCCCTTTGCCCTGGCGCGCCGCCTCGTGCATGCTGACGTCATAGCTGCTGCGGATCTCGCCGTCGAACACGGCGTTGAACAGCGCGCCGCCGAACTCCTGGACCGCCTGTTCTTCCGGCAGCGTGATCTTGCGCCGCTGGCCGCCCGAACGGAGCAGCGCGTTTTGCAGCGCGAGCAGGTGGTTCTCGAGCTTGAGGTCGTCGAACGGCAGGCGCAGGGTGCCGCGCGCCTCGCCGGCGGGCGAACGCAACACTCGGACCGCGTAGCTGCGGCCGGGAATCGCCTCGATCTCCAGCTCGAAGTCAAGGTAATCGAATGTATACCTGGCGCTCAGTCGATCCTCGCCTCACCGGGTGCCGTCCACCGCCGGCGGAACGCATGCCTCTAACGAGGCTCGCGCACCGGCGCCTGAGGGGCACGGCCGCCAGCAGCACAGCATTCATTCACCTGGAATGGAGCGAGCTGGCGTCCGTGCGCAGCGGCGAGACAAACCGGCGAAAAAGTCGTGTAGCGTGATTATACGTTTCGCGCGCACCTGATTGCAATAAGCAGAACCGTGGCTGTGACAGGCAAGCAAAGCCATACCGCGCGTTCGTGGTACGTCATGTTAAATGCCGCCGCGAACCAAAATCTGCGGCGGTGCGCCCCGATCGGTATGCAACAATGCCGGTTCGAGCCGGGTAGTCATTGGTTCACGCGAGAAAATAGCCCGTTGTGACGGTTCCTGTCACGGTCGGTCGCTATCCTGGAGCGGCTCGGACCGTCCTAATGGGTTGGCGTGGACCTCCACAATGCCTCCGTGTGTCACGAGCACGTGCCGGTCGCCGGCGATGCTGAAAGGGGAAGCTCGATGTCGGTACTGAGTTGGCTGCTGGACGGCGATCCAGCGATTCGTTGGCAGGTCATGCGCGATCTGATGGACGAGCCCGGCGAGGTGGTCGCGGCCGAGCGTGCGAAGGTCGCGACTGAGGGCGCGGGCGCTCGGCTGCTCGCCCTCCAGGGGGCCGACGGGTCGTGGGCCGGTGAGGCGTGGAACCGCGGGTGGGACTCCACGATGCACGTCCTGTCGCTGCTGCGAGAACTGGGTCTCGATCCCGCCGAGCGACGAGGCGCGTCGTGCGGTGGGTCTGGTCCGCGACCGCGTGACGTGGCGGGGATGGGACTGGGACGGCACATGGCGGGGATTGGACTTTGTCGGCAAGCCCTTCTTCGTGGGCGAGGTCGAGCCGTGCATCAACGGGCAGGTGGCGGCGAGCGGCGCCTACTTCGGCCAGGATGTCCAGCGCATCGTCGACCGCCTGCTCGCCGAGCAGCTGCCCGACGGCGGCTGGAACTGCGAGGCCGCCAACGGCTCGACGCGGTCGTCGTTCAACACCACGATCTGCGTGCTGGAAGCCCTGCTCGAATACGAACTGGCCGGCGGGAGCAGTGCCGAGGTGACGCAGGCCCGCCTGAGCGGGCAGGAGTACCTGCTCGAGCGCCGCCTCCTCCGGCGGCGGACGACCGGTGAGGTCGTCGACCCCGCCTGGACGCGCTTCTCCTTCCCGACCTGGTGGCACTACGACGTGCTGCGGGGACTCGAGTACCTGCGCCGAGCCGGCGCCACGCCGGACGAGCGCGTCGCCGAGGCGATCGAGCTGGTCGAGTCGAAGCGCGACGGCGACGGCCGGTGGCCGCTCGAGAACCAGCACCCCGGCACGATGGCGGTCGAGGTGGACGAGGGCGAGGGCCGGCCGAGCCGGTGGAACACGCTGCGCGCGCTACGCGTGTTGGACTGGTATGCGGCACGAGGCTAACGCAGCAGATCTGGCGGTGCCGCACACGATTCGCGCAGCACCAGTTCCGTCGGAATCCTCGCCCGTCGCGGCAAGGAATTGGTATCGCCGCGCAGGCGTTGCAGAAGCAATTCGGCGGCAGTGCGGCCGATCTCATGTAGGTCGCGCTTGATCACGGCGATAGGCGGATTATGGAGCGCACTGAGTTCGGTATCGTCGCAGCTGATCAGCGACAGCTTCTGCCGAGCATACACAACGCGCTCCGGCAGTCACCGCGATGGTAAGATGGGGTGGCTACCAGGAGCGCTGTATGAGCGACGACGTGATCGACAGCCGGCTCGCGGCTGAACTGCTGCAGCGCCAGGCCGAACTGCAGGCCACTGCGGGCGATGTGCTGGCCGACCTCGACCTCGTCCGCGTCCTGTCGCAGGCGGGGGACGTAACCCTGGTCGGCAGCTATGTAACCGGACTGATGAGCCAGCCCGATATCGATGTCAACGTGGTGTGTGACACCTGGAGCGCGGCTGCAGCGTTTGAGGCGGTGCGCCCGCTGGTTGTACACCCGCGCGTGCGCAAGCTGAGCTACGACAATCAAACCGGCGCCTTCAACCCCGGCTTTCCGCTCGAGGGCTACTACTGGGGCGTGCAGTACGAGAATCCTGTGGGCCTGGCCTGGAAGCTCGACGTGTGGTTCTGGCCGCGCCGTGCCCCGTCGGAGGATATCCAGCACACGCAGGAGCTAAGGCGACGCCTGACGCCGGAAACCCGCCTGGCGATCCTGTGGATCAAAGACGCGCTCCACCGGCAGCGGATGTTCAGCGCCTATCGGGTATCGAGCGTCGATATCTATGATGCGGTGCTCAATCACGGGGTTCGCACGCCGGCCACGTTTGGCGCGCACCTGGCAACGCCGCGGCGCTCAACCTAGCTACGCGCGCCGTGTAAACAGGCGCTCCACGGTGGGTGTGCTTTCCGGTCATACCATGACGAAGGTGCCCGGCGGCGAGCGTAGAGGAGACCGGCTCGACCGACCACGTGAGCAGCCGCCGATCGGGCGGACAAAGGCGCACAGGCCGGCGGCCTGGTCGGCACGCGCCGAGCAGCTGCAGCATAACCTGGCGGCTGTCTAGCGTGGTGGCTTCACCGCGGGCAGTGCGTAGGCCCACGCCCCATCCGGCGCGACCAGCGGCTCTGGTGCTTGTGGGACGTTGAAGCGCACACAGTATGCAGTGTCGGCCGCTGCCCGGTCCCCTAGAAACCGCCACGTTACGCCGCTTATGGTCCGCCGTACCTCTACCGTTGTTGCTTCGGTTTGCATTACACCACTGTCAGGTGTTGTTTGCATCATCGTTCGCCGTCCTTTGATGTACCGCTCCGCCGAACCGCGAAGCACAGCCGGCCGCTCTTGCCACGCGCACAACGCAACTCGTCGCGGCGAAAGCGGCGCCTGATTCTGTCGATTACCGTGCTCGCTTCGCCTGCGTTGCCATATTCGTTGCTCCGTTGGCTACCGATCGCCATTGACGGCGGCACGTGGGGCCGGGCGAACGTCGAGCCTGCGTGCTGCAATGGCAGCCTCAGCCCAGGAAACAACACACGCCGGGGCTGGCCCGGCGTGTCATCCTACTCATGCGCGGGTTTTAGTAACGATCGCGACTGCCACCGTAGCCGCCACGGTCGCGCTGTGGCTTCTCCTCAGCTTCGTTGACCCGAATGGCACGTCCATCAAGGTCTTGGCCATCCAGTTTTCGAATCACGTCGGCCGTATTTTCGGCCTCGATGGTAACAAAGCCGAAGCCACGCGAGCGGCCGGTGTCACGGTCCGAGATGACTTTAGCGTCCAGCACTTCGGCGTGTGCCGAGACGAGCTCGGACAAATCGCTATCCGACGTATTCCACGACAAGTTTCCGATAAACAAACGAGCTTGCATCGATTCTCCCAGCGTTCTTGATGAACGCAGACACACCAGGGATATCCGATCCCTGACGGCCCAATCAGCGGCATACGTACGTGGTACATACGCCAGTTGCTGCAAAAAGCTGTGGCCGCCGCAGACATCTGCGACGACCACGCACACAGTATAGCATACTTTCGCACATTATGTAAGCAGCACTTTGTCATTCGACTTTTCGCGCCGGTCGTCGTGAGCAAGTTCAGCGGATCGGCGCGGCCGGCAACCTTGCCGTCATATGCCCTGAACTCCGCGATGATCGGACGATAGCTGTGGTATCGTCACGTTGCGATACGCGTAGCCTGGGAGAACCGTTCGGCATGACGCACGTTATCAAGCAAACACCTACCTTCGCTCACGATGATGCAGCCCGGTTGATGCAGCACTGGTATGGCCTGGACGGAGTGCCGCAGCTCTTACCAGGCGAACGCGACCAAAACTTTCTCGTGCGGGCGGTTGACGGTACCACCTATGTGTTGAAAATCGCCAACGCCTCCGAGGATCCTGAGCACCTCGCGTTTCAGAATGCAGCGCTGTCTCTGTTGGCCGGGCGCGTCGAAGAATTCACGTTCCCGCGTGTGTGTCCCACCCGCGACGGCAACCTCATGGCCGCGGTACGTGGTGCGGCCGACATGACCCATTGGGTCCGCCTGCTGACCTATGTTGCGGGCGACTGCCTCGCACACGTCAATCCGCACACCGCAGAACTACTGGGCCAGGTCGGACGGATGGTCGGGTTGATCGACCGCGCCCTGGTTGGATTTTCGCATCCGGCGATGCACCATCCCCTCGATTGGGACATCCGCCATCTGCTCGACCTCCGCCCGCATCTGGTCGACATCGAACCCGGCAGATCGCGGGAACTGGTCGCACGCGTGTTCGAGCGTTTCGCGGCATGGGTCACGCCACGGCTGGACACCCTGCGGGCCGGTGTGATCTACAACGACGCCAACGACTACAACGTCATGGTCAATCCGCCGGACAGCCAACGTCGGGTGGTGGGAGCCATCGACTTCGGCGATATGGTGCATTCCGCGGTGATCTGCGACCTCGCAGTGGCGGCCACCTACGCCATGTTCGGGAAACCGGACCCCATCGCCGCCGCGCAACAGGTCGTGTGTGGCTATCATGCCGTGTTTCCGCTTGAGGAGGCCGAGGTTTCGCTGCTCTACGATCTGATCTGCGCACGCCTGGTGCTGTCAGTGATCCACGCCGCGACACAGCTACGCCTGGCCCCTGATAACGCCTACCTGCGCATCAGCGAGGCGCCCGCCTGGGCGCTGCTCGAACATCTGTCCGCGCTCGATCCGGCCTGGGTTCACTTTGCCTTGCGCCATGCCTGCGGCTGGGAACCGTGCCCGTCGGGAGCCCGCGCTGCACGCTGGCTCGTGGCGCATGCCGACGAGCTTAGTCCGGTCGTCGAGGCTAACCTGACGAGCGAGCCCCTGGCCGTGCTCGACCTGAGCGTGGCGAGCGCCGACATCGAAACACCCGACGATCACCATGACGCCGAGCGTTTCAGCGCCGCTATTTTCGCGCGCCTACAGGCAGCCGGCGCGCGCATCGGCGTTGGCCGCTACAACGAGGCACGCCTGGTCTACACCGCCGCCCAGTTCGCCACCGGCGCTCCCGACGCCGAGCGACGGACAATCCACCTTGGCATCGATCTGTTCATGGCGGCGGGGTCGAGCGTGTTCGCACCGTTGGACGGCCTGGTCCATAGTTTCCGTGACAATCGCTTGCCGCTCGACTACGGCCCGACGCTAATCCTGCAGCATACCGTCGATGGCGTCGTGTTTTACACACTCTATGGACATCTCAGCCGCGACTCGCTCGATGGTCTCGTGCCCGGCAAGCCGGTGCGGCGTGGCGAGCGAATCGCGTATATTGGTACCCATGAAGTCAACGGTGGCTGGCCTCCACATCTGCATCTGCAGATCATCGGCGATATGCTGGGGCAAAAAGGAGACTTTCCCGGTGTGGGTACGCCCGGCCAGCAGGCGGTCTGGACCAGCATATCGCCGGACCCTAACCTCCTGCTGCGGATACCGGACGCTCGCTTTGGGCCGCCGGCTGTGTCCGCGACCGAGATCCTCCAGACCCGCAGCGAGCACCTGGGCCGTTCGCTAAGCGTCGCCTACCAGCGGCCGCTTGTGATCGTGCGTGGCTTCATGCAACACCTCTACGACGAAAGCGGCCGGGCCTACCTGGATGCGGTCAACAATGTGCCGCACGTCGGCCATTGCCATCCGCGGGTGGTCCGCGCGGCCCAATCGCAAGTGGCGCTGCTGAACACGAACTCCCGCTACCTCCATCCACTGCTGGCGCGCTACATCACGCGGCTGAGCTCGTTGTTGCCGCCGCCACTGAGCGTGATCTTCCTGGTCAACAGCGGAAGCGAGGCCAACGAGCTGGCAGTACGGCTGGCTCGGACCCACACCGGACGGTATGATCTGGTCGTCCTCGATCATGCCTACCACGGCCACACGACGACGCTGATCGACATCAGCCCGTACAAACATGCCGGGCCCGGCGGGCGTGGTGCGCCTGAGTACGTCCATGTCGCGGCGATGCCGGATCCATACCGCGGCCGGTACCGTGGCTACGGCGCCGCGACGGGCGCCGCATATGCGCGCGATGTGACGGCGCGACTTGAGGCCGCACAGGCGCGTGGGCGCGGCGTC
Organism: uncultured bacterium; assembly: GCA_963827625.1. Taxonomy (GTDB): domain Bacteria; phylum Chloroflexota; class Chloroflexia; order Chloroflexales; family Kallotenuaceae; genus CAWHBS01. Next base: position 272,663 of record CAWHBS010000003.1, read on the forward strand.
GCGGCGTTCATGTGTGAGTCGCTGCCTGGCTGTGGCGGGCAGATTGTACTCCCCGATGGCTACCTGCGCGAGGCGTATGGGTACATACGGGCAGCTGGAGGCGTGTGTATCGCGGACGAAGTGCAGGTCGGGTTTGGCCGGGTCGGGACACATCGGTGGGGGTTCGAGACGCAGGGAGTGACGCCGGATATCGTGACGCTGGGCAAGCCAATCGGGAATGGCCATCCGCTGGCCGCGGTCGTCACCACGCCGGACATCGCGGCCTCGTTTGCCAACGGCATGGAATACTTTAACACCTTCGGCGGCAACCCGGTCTCGTGCGCGGTCGGCTTAGCCGTGCTCGACGTCATCCAGGAGGAAGGGCTGCAGGAGCGGGCGCAGGCCGTCGGCGCGCACCTGCTAACGCGTCTGCAAGGCCTGCAGGCACGGTATCCAATCATGGGCGATGTGCGCGGGCTGGGACTGTTTATCGGTTGCGAATTGGTACGCCATCGCGAGCAACTTACGCCCGCAAGCGACGAAGCGGGCTATATTGTCGAGCGCATGAAGGAGCAAGGCATTCTGATCGGCATCGACGGTCCGCTGCATAACGTGCTCAAAATCAAGCCGCCGCTCGTCTTTGGCATGGACGACGCCGATAGGCTGGTCGAAACGCTGGAGCGGGTACTGCAAGAAGATTTCGTTCGCGCCCGGGTTGTTGCCGCGTAGGTGCTGCAGCCCATTAAATTCGTCGACGGTGCCGTTCGCACCAGGGTTGTCGAGGCGGATACACTGGTACTGACCCATGATGCAATCAGCACGACTGGAGATTGCTGTGATTTTTGAACTTCGCACCTATTGGGCAGCCCCTGACAAGCATGAACAGCTCCATGCCCGCTTTCGCAATCTCACCCTCAGCCGCTTCGCCCACCACGCAATGGACGTCATCGGGTTTTGGATCCCTGTCCCTGCAACGGCGGAGAGTGGCGACCTGGTATATCTGTTGGCGTTTCGCGATCAGGCCGCGTTGGAGGCGGCGTGGAGTGCGTTTCGTGCCGACCCCGAGTGGCAAGCCGGCAAAGCCGCCAGCGAGCGTGACGGTCCGCTGGTCGTCAAGCTGACGAGCACAGTCTTGAATCCGACCGACTACTCGCCGCTGCACTAAGCGAAGCAGACACCTGCGCCGGTTTGCGGCCGCCGGCCGCTGCGCGGTCAAAATCAGCCAGGGAGTCCAGCCATGAGCCCAGCAGCACCGCCAGTACTCGATGTTCAGCCGCACACCCACACCTTCAAGCAGATCGCGGGGACGCCGCTGCAGGCCGACCTGTATCGCCCAACCTTGGACGCCCAACCCACGCCCATTATCGTCTGGTTTCACGGCGGTGGCTTGATATTTGGGTCGCGGCGCTGGCTCAATCCGAAGGTGCTCACGCGCTACCTCGCCGCTCGGTTTGCTGTGCTGACCGTCGACTATCGCCTCGCGCCGGAAACCAAGCTCGCCGCGATTCTCGAGGATGTCGACGATGCCCTTGCCTGGGTGCGGCAGAACGGTCACCGGCTGGGCGTCGATCCGCGGCAATTGATCGTGATGGGCGAGTTCGGCAGGCGGGTATCTCTCGTTAGTGGCCGGCCACCGCAGTTCACCTCGTCCGCGCGCGGTGGTGTCGTTGTATGGCTATGGCGACATCACCGGCGCGTGGTACGCGACGCCGTCGCGCTTCTATAACCGGCAGCCGCCGGTCGAGCGTACCGCCGCGGAAGCCCTGATTGGCCAGGCACCGATCGTTGATGCGCCCGGTCTCGATCGCTTGCCCTACTACATCTATTGCCGGCAGCATGGTCTGTGGCCGAACGCCGTCGTCGGCCGCGATCCAGTGGCTGAACCGGCCGCGTTTGCGCCATTTTGTCCGGCCTGGAACGTGGACGCCTCATATCCGCCTACCATCCTGGTCCATGGCACGAAGGACGACGACGTTCCCTATGCGCAGTCGCGCATGATGGCCCGGGCACTGGCACGGGCGGGAGTGGAATATCACCTGCATCGGGTGTGGAACGCCGGCCACGGCTTCGACGCCAACTTACCTGCCGGCCGCCGGGCGCACGAGGCGGTGCTCGAATTCCTCAGCAGGTATGTGCGGCGAGATTGAGCCAACCTGCCAGGCCGGTGCCGGGGAACCTCGTGACACGAGGGGGTCTGGGATAGCCGGCGGTCTAGAACATGCAGTGCTATCGGCGAACAAGGAACCTGGAATGACCGACAAACTGCGGGTCGTGCAGGTCGGCTGCGGTCCGCGCGCCCAAGCGCATATTGCGGCCATGCTCGCCTGTGGGGCCATCGACGTGGTGGCGCTGTGCGACCGCCATGACGAAAAGCTCCAGGCAACGGGTGACCGCTTCGGCATCGCGCGTCGCTATCAAGACCTCGCGGCGATGATCCGGCAGGAGCAGCCCGAGCTGGTCGACATTGTCACGCAGCCCACGATTCGTTCCTCGATCGTCGAGCAGGCGGTTGACGCGGGCGCTCCGGCCGTGCTGATCGAAAAACCGATCGCCCTTACCCCGTCCGAGGCACGCCGGCTGGCTGCGCTCGGCCACGACCGCTTGATCGCGGTCAACACGCAGTATCAGTGGATGCCGCACTGGCAGCGGTTTTGGGAGCTACTGGCCGCCGGCGGGCTGGGGCCCGTGCGCATGCTGCGGGCCAGCACCGGCGTTCATTTGCTCGAGCAGGGGCCACATATCCTCGACCTCGCCCTCACGGCCGCGGCAGTCAGTGGCCTGCCCGAACCCGAGTGGGTGCTCGCCGCGTGTGACGGGGTCGAACGCTACGGGCAAACGCTGGTCCCCGCCGATACCGGCGCGACGATCGGATTGGGTGCGGCACGCTTGCAGCTGAACGCCGGCCCATCGGCGCCCGACGTGCCGGGCGAGACGGTGATCTGGTATCAGCAGCAGGTCGAGGTCATCGGCGACCGCGGCCGCCTGTGGGTATCGCTCAACCAGGGCTGGCGGCTGTGGCACGACGGCCACGTTGAGACCGGCGCGACGGGCTGGCCGCACAACGACGGCGAGGCGCAGGCGGCCATGTTCGTGCAGCTACGCGACACGCTCAAGGCGACAGATGATCGGTGGCGCCGGTTCCCCACGCGCGTCGAGGTTGCCGCGCGCAACGCCAACCTCATGTTCGGCTGCTACGCGTCGGCGTTGCACGGCAGACGGGAAGCCGTCGCAACCGCGTGGCCCAACTCCGTCGTGGCGCAGATTGCGCAACGGGCCGAGCGTTCGCTGCATGGGGAGGTCTGACACACCGGCCACAGCGGACCGGTCCGCTGCGGCAGGGCAACCGAGTGACGTGGAATGAAATCTGCGACGACAGCAAAAGGAGAAGTGATGAGTCTCGAACAACGCACGCTCGGCCAGCAGGGCCTTAAGGTCTCGGCGATCGGCCTCGGCTGCATGGGCATGAGCCAGTCGTACGGCCCCGCCAACGAGACCGAGTCCATCGCCACCATCCACCGCGCCATCGAGCTCGGGTGCACCTTCCTCGACACGGCGGAGGTCTACGGCAATCACACCAACGAGGAACTGCTGGGCCGCGCGCTCAAGGGGCGACGCGACGAGGTGGTCCTTGCCACGAAGTTCGGCTTCAATCTCGGACCCAACGGGGAGCGGCTGGGCGGCATGAATAGTCGACCGGACCACATCAGGGAGGTCGTCGACGGCTCGCTGCGGCGTCTGCAGACCGATCGTATCGACGTGCTCTACCAGCACCGCGTCGACCCGGCGGTGCCGATGGAGGAGGTGGCAGGCACGGTGGGCGAGCTGGTGCAGGCGGGCAAGGTGCGCTTCTTCGGTCTCTCCGAGGCGGGCGTCGAGAACATCCGGCGCGCTCACGCGGTCTATCCGGTCTCGGCGCTCCAGAGCGAGTACTCGCTGTGGGAGCGCAATCTGGAGGCGGAGATCATGCCGGTCCTGCGCGAGCTCGGCATCGGCCTGGTGCCGTTCTCGCCGCTTGGCCGTGGCTTCCTGACGGGCGAGGTCAAGCGGGCGGAAGAGTACCCCGCGGACGACTTCCGGCACAGCGACCCGCGCTACCAGGGCGAGAACTTCGACGCCAACGTGCGGGCGGCAGAGGCGGTGCGGGAGGTAGCGCGGTCGCTCGGCGTCAAGCCCGGACAGGTCGCGATCGCCTGGCTGCTGCACAAGGGGCCGGATATCGTGCCGATCCCCGGCACGAAGCGGGTCACGTATCTGGAGGAGAACGTGGCCGCCGCGTCGATCAGCGCTCGACGCGGAACAGCTGCGCGTGCTCGACAACGCGCTGGCGCCGGGGAAGGTTGCCGGGCCGCGCTACAACCCAACCGTGATGTCCACGATCGATCGCTAAACGAATGCGGAGGCTTGCGCCAGGAGCGGGGCCGCTATCAAGATGGTGAACCAGCACGTGCGCGCATCTCGTAGGGAGGAACCATGAGCACGACGGACATGCCAGCAGTTGGGCAACCGGCCCCCACCTTCACCCTACCGGCCACCGAGCCGGATGTGATCAGCCTGTCGGATTTTCACGGCAAGCAGTCCGTCGTCCTCGCCTTCTACGTGCTCGACTTTACCGGTGGCTGACAGGCGGAGGTCGCCGCCTTCCAGCGCGACCATGCGCGCTTCGAAGCGGCGAACGCTCAGGTGCTGGGCGTCAGTGTCGACAGTGTGCACTCACATCGGGCGTGGGCCACGCAGCTCGGCGGGCTGGCTTTTCCGCTGCTGGCCGATTTCCATCCCAAAGGCGCGGTTGCCCGGCTGTTCGGTGTGTGGAACGAGGAGCGCGGGGTGAGCCGGCGCGCGGTGTTCATCATCGACCGGGACGGCATCATCCGGTGGAGCAAACGGTACGACCAGGGTCTGCCGGACAACGACGAACTCGTGGCGGTGGTACGTTCAATAACTGAACCGTAAGCGACCGTACCAGGATCCGAGCGCCGCCGGGCCGGTATGCGCCCGGCGGTGCTCGGCTGTGCTGGCTCGCTTCAGGTCGCGTGCAGGTCCAGGCGCTGTACGCAAAACCGGGAACGGAGGCGCTCGAATAGCTGTAGCAACGCATGGTGCCGGCGATAGTCGGCGACGTCGACGATACGGAACCGCGCGACGCTTTGACGATGACATGTATAATGGCAACGCAGCGCATCAGGGACGGGTATGGGCCCTGGGCAGCTGACGAGCTTGCCCAGGGCACGGACATCCTCAGTTAGCTTAATCAGCGGAAAGTCAGGCTCATGGCCGATCTGGTAACAGGGTTTCAATCGCTGCCGCTCGAATACCAGCGCCTCATCAGGCTCGCACAAGACCGGCATACGATGGCGGTCACACCGCTTCAGCAGCTGGTAGGCGGATGGTCAGGCGCCGTGATCTACCTGGTAAGCGTCGCGGCACACAACTCCAGGCGGCTTGAGCATTGCATCCTCAAGCTCGATCGCAAGCGCACGTCAGCTCAACCCGATGAAGTGACCCGTCACACGAATGCGCTCGGCAAGTCGCCGCCTGATTTTGCGCGCGATCACATCGCCGACATGGTCTTCGATCCGGTCGAGCATGAAGGCGCGGTCGCTATCTTTTATCGGATTGCCGGCCACTCGCTGCGCGATTATCGTCCACTGTCGAGCTTTACACGGCAAAGCCAGCTCAGCGCCATATTTGCTGCCACGAATACGTTCCTGCTGGATGAGTGGAACGTGAACATGGCGTTCGAGCAGGCGGTTGAGCCGCAGAAGCTGCTGCACAAGTGGCTTGGTTTTCGCCTCAAGCCGGGCGGCAACATCGACAGCTTTCTTGATCGTGTTTGCCGCGTTACTCCAGATATCCCAGGGTTCCTCGTCGGCGGCGAAGTATTCCGCAATCCACTCGCCTATGCCCGCGACGCGGGTTGTTGGGGCACGACACGACCGATGGACATCGTCACCGGAATGCTCCACGGCGACTTGAACACCAACAACATTTTGATCAAGTTCTCCGACAACGCCGAGGCACTCGCGGGCTACTACCTGATTGACTTTGCGCTCTTCAAAGAGCAGATGCCGCTCTTCTACGACCAGCGCTACCTGGAGATGTCCTACCTGCTGCACGCGATGTCGCAGGTGTCGTTCGCGCCGTGTGTGGCCCTGATCACGCGGCTGGCCGAGGTCGACATCCCCGACCCGCACCTGGCGCCGGTAGAAATGGCCGGCCCATACGCGGTCATTTGTGCTGCGCGAAGCGCGTTTGGGCGCTGGGTCAGAGAAACGCATCCCAGTTTGCAGGACGATCTGTGGGGCCAATACTGGCTCGCGGGAGTTGCAGTCGGGTTGAGCTATTGCTACAAAGCCGGACCAGCCGATGAGCAACGCCTGGCAGGGCTGATATACGCTGCCGCCAACTTGAAACGATACGCCGCATTGTTCGCCCTACCGGCGCCGGTTGAGGTCAAGCAACTGTACGACGAAGCTACGTTCGGCGGCGCGGCACGCGGTGGGCTCGTAAGGGGATCGTCCGGCGCGGCCGTGCGTCACAACTTGCCGTCCCAGCCGACACCGTTCATCGGCCGGCAGGCGGAGCTGAAGGCAACCAAAGACCTGCTGCTGCGCGACAACGTTCGCCTGCTAACCTTGACCGGTCCCGGCGGTACAGGAAAGACCCGTCTGGCGCTCCAGGTCGCCGCCGAGCTGATCGATCGGTTCGAGGATGGCGTGTATTTGGTTGATCTGGCCCACATCCGCGAGCCCGAGTCGGTCCTCGCCGCGATCGCCCAGACGGTCGGCCTACGACTGACCAGCGATCAACCGCTGCTCGATGCGCTTAAGGGAGCATCTGCGAGCCAGGCGGATGTTGCTGCTCCTCGATAACTTTGAGCAAGTCACGGCTGCGGCGCCCTTGGTGGGAGACCTGCTCCAGGAGTGCCCACAGCTCAAGGTGCTGGTTACCAGCCGCGAAGTGCTGCGCATGCGCGGCGAGCAGGCCTTTCCGGTCCCGCCGCTGGCATTGCCCACGCCCGAGCTCCGACAGCGGTCTACCGAACAACTGTACCGCTCCGAGGCGGTACAGCTGTTCGTCGAGCGCGCCCAGGCGGTGAAGCCTGATTTTCGGCTGACCGACGACAACGCGCTGGCAGTCGCCGAAATTTGCGTGCGCCTGGACGGCCTGCCGCTCGCGATCGAGCTCGCCACCGGGCGGATCGGTCTGTTTTCGCCCCAGACCTTGCTCGAGCGCCTGGGCAGCCGATTGAACCTCCTGCGTGGTGGGGCGCGTGACTTGCCGGCCCGGCAACAGACGCTCCGCGATACGATCGGCTGGAGCTATGAGCTGCTCAACACCGGCGAGCAACAGTTGTTCGCACTGCTCTCCGTGTTCTCCGGCTGCACGTTGCCGGCGGTCGAAGCGGTGGCGAGCGGGATCAAACGCCCGGATGAGACGCAGCCGGACCTGCTCGATGGACTGGCTTCTCTGGTTGACAAAAGCCTGCTGCAGCAAGTGGATCCGGGCACCGGCGAGCCGCGACTGCTGATGCTGGAAACGATCCGCGAATACGCCGCGGAGCGGCTGGAAGAGGACCCGGAGCTCACCGCAGCTGCTCGCCGGGCCCACGCCGGCTACTTCGCCGACTTCACCGAGCGCCGATGGGCCCGCCTGACCGGCCACGAGCGCGATGCGGCGTTAGCGGAGCTTGAAGGGGAGATCGAGAATGTGCGCGCCGCCTGGCGCTACTGGGTAGCGGATAAGAATCTCGAGCAGCTGCGCAAATTTACCGATTGCCTGTGGCGTCTCTACGATGCGCGCGGCTGGTACTATGCCACGGTCGATCTGACTGCCGATGTGCTGAACGTCCTTGCCACCACTCCATCCACGCCGGAGCGTGCCCAAGAAGAGATCTTGTTACAGATTAGCCTGGCCCGGGCGCTGCTGGCCATCAAAGGCTTCACGCCGGAGGTTGAGGCGGCCTATACCCGCGCGCTGGCACTCTGTCAAGGGCAGGAGGATATCCCGCAGCTGTTTCCCGTGCTGCGCGGACTGTCGAGCTACTACGCCATGGCGGGTGAGCTCGAGAAGGGCGCTCAGATGGGAGCGCAGATCTTAAGCCTGGCCGAGCAGCACAACGATGAGACCATGCGTGTCGAGGGCCATCTGGTGCTGGGGACGAACATCAGTGACCTTCACTTAAGTCTGGATCACCTGGAACAGGCTATTGCGCATTACGACCCCGATCGGCATCGCGCGGGTCGTTACCTGCTCGGCAATAATCCGGGAGTCCCCTGCTACACCACGTCCGCCCTGGTGCTATGGATGCTGGGCTTCCCGGATCGCGCGCTCCAACGGGCAAACGATGCTCTCGCCCTGGCCACGCGGCTCAATCACCCCTTCAGTATGGCCTATGCCTTATTTCATACCGGCTTGCTCCATCTGTGGCGGCGGGAAGTAGAGCTGGTCCAGGAGCGCGCGCAGGCCCTGTTGCCGCTCGCCCAGGAGCACAAATTTGATATCTGGCGGGCCCTGGCCACCGTCCTGAACGGTGCGGCGCTGGCGGGACTTGGCCGCGCAGAGGACGGCCTGACCGAGGTAAATCGGGGCATCGACCTTTACCAGGTACTAAAAACCCCACCCATATTCTGGCCACTTCTGCTGGTTGTTCGGGCTGAGGTATGTGCGCAAGCGGGAAGGCCGGCTGAAGGAATAAAGCTGCTCGACGAAGCGTTGGCCATCGTTCCGCCCGAGGCCGGATTTCCCATGTCGTCCGAGCTTTACCGGCTCAAAGGCGAGCTGCTGCTCGCGCTGTCCCCGAAGGACCACGCCGCGGCGGAGCAGTGGTGTCGGCAAGCGCTGGAGATCGCCAGGGCACGCGACTCGAGGACGTTCGAGCTGCGCGCCGCCGTGAGCTTGAGCCGGCTATGGCGGGAGCAAGGTAAGCCGGAACAGGGCCGCCGCCTGCTGAGCGACGCGTACGCACGGTTGACCGAAGGCTTCGAGACGCCTGACCTGCGGGAAGCCCGTGACCTGCTGGCAGCCTGGTCGTAATCCGTGCCGGCTGTTCCGAACGAGGCTACACATATCGAGGCCGAGAAACGATCGTGACGACGCCGCGTTTCTGATTGCCTGGTAACGATGCAGCGCAGAACCACCGAACCAGATCAGCACGAAATCGGGGTTGGCCCGACCGAAAAGCTGAGTTTGCGCGTCAGCGTGGCGGCACTTGTCCGTGTGCTGTTCGACACTCCGGAAGATGGGCGCACAATGCTCGCGCTAGAGCGCACGGCCACGCTGCGGAACGTCGAGGGGCGGCCCGACGTAACGGTCACGGCCAAACCGTTTGGTGGGGCAGTCCGACTAACCAATCCGCAAGCCTTGAAGCAGATGATCGGCGATTTCCACTATGACAGCGAACGATCGCGCCTGGAAAAGGACGCTCGCCTGCTGATACACCCGGCGGCGTGGGAGAACGTAAAGCACATTTGCCGACTGCAATTGCAAGAAACGGAATATCGGGTGCTGGAGTCCGGCCCGCAGCGTGAGCTGGCGGAGGAATTCGAGGATACGCTACATGTGAGGATCGTCCCGGGCCAGTATCAGTTGAGCCAGGGAAAGATGCTCGTTGAAGACGTGCCGGCTGCAACAGCCAATCTGCGGGCGGCCGGCCTTCCTACGGTCAGAATTTACTACGTGTTCGAAGCCAGGATCATCGATCCCGAAGTGATCACGAAGATGCTGACCAACAGCAGGCGCTATTCGGACGAGGATCTTCAAGCCATGGCCTGGGACGATGCCCGCCAGGGAGGCAGGGGACGAGCTAACGCGATGTTGGTATTGGGACTTGAGGATGTGCAGGACGTGTGCCGGTCGATTCCAACCAACCGGCGCGGCGCGCCAATCGACATTGCAAGCTATCAGCTCGACGGAAATGTGCTGGCCATTCTCGAGCAAGCCGGCCAGCCATAGGCCCCTATCTCGAGCCACCGGGAGCGCCCGACGGCGCAGCGGTGATTTGGACGTTCAGGTAGTCGAGGATGGACAAGACCCGTACGAAGATGCGCGCCAAGGCGGGCTGAACTCTAGCGGAACTTTGTCGTCACTGCGCCGTTCGTCGGTTAAATCGCGTCACCGCTTGCTGATATGCCTCAGCCAGTAACTGGTGGACCTGCTCAACCGTTGGCCCGCTTGGATTGAGGACGCAGACAAACGATTGGGCCGCATACTCGGGATGCGGCATCAGGGTGTTTAAGGCAGCATAGTCATAGTTGCCGCTATCAATCCGGCCTGGTCCAAATAAGGCCTGAAACGTTGGCTTGCTGATCCCGATGTTCAGGCGGAAAACGCCGGGGCGATCGAGCTGTGAAACGCGATCGTACTCGTAGTCCGCGCTGATGAGCGTTGCGAACGGCAACATGTGGTCGGAACGGTAGAAGAAGAATGTATAGCCAAAGTTGTTCGTAGTCTCGACGTCAGCGAAGGTCTCCATAATATACTGCGTAACAGACGACTCATCCATCGGTCGGCCTTCCTTTTTCAGTAGTTCGTCAATGTGACACGACGACAGTCAGGACGGCTGCTCAACCATCTTCCAGTACGAATCCTTCCGAATCACCTTGCCGTCCCGAAAATCGAGTTGACCTGAGCCGCCGCCAACTGGAACCGGTATGTGCTACAGCATAGCAAATTTGACACGACCGGGTAGTGTGCGTGACGATTGGCGTCGCGGGGTCGCCGTGCGTGGCATCACTCCTGCCGGTGCTGGCCGGCTTCTTGAATCCCAGGCCCCAACCACAAGCTGTCGCAATCGGCCCATGAGGCCGCAGGGCTACGGCGAGGGCTCGAAGCGCAGCCCCACGCCGTCGGGCCGCTCCACGCGAGGTGCTAGTTTTTCACCTCGAAGCGCCTAACTGAAGACCAGCTGCCTGGTGTTCCGACGCCATCGATGGCGCGCACGCGCCACCACATCCGAGACGTCGGGAGGGTGCTTGTCGCGAAAAGTGTCGCGGCGGTCGTCTGGTTCACGAGCAGCGGTGACGCGAACGTCTGCGAGTTGTCGATCTGGATCGCGTAGCTCGCCGATCCGGCGACGTCGCGCCAATCGAACGTGATCGCCTGGCCGGGAGAGAAGCGCGCATCATGCTGCGGGCTCAGCAGCGCCGGCGCCGGCAGCGGCCCCGGCGGAGTCGGCGCTGACGCTTGCAGCTGCACGGTACGCACGGCAGAGAAGGGGCTGCCCACGCCGTCGGCGTTGAACGCTCGCACGCGCCAGAACATTGTGCCGTTGGGCAGCGAGGTAGTCGCGAGCTGCGACGGGGTGGAGGTCGCCGCCCACACCAGCGGCGCCGCGAAACTCGCTGCGTCATCGACCTCGATGGTGTACCACGCTGCCGCCGCGACGTCGCTCCAGTCGAAGGTGAAAGGCTGCGTGACAATCGCATTATTCGCCGGGCTCACGAGCGACGGAGCACCCGGCGGGGGCGGCGTCGGCTGCGCCGACTGGATCTGTAGCGCGCGCACGACCGACCACGCACCCGGCGTACCTGCCGCGTTGATGCCGCGTACGCGCCAGAACCAATTCCCCTCGGGCAGCGCGCTGGTGGTGAACTGTGAGATGGTGGCGCCGGCACTCAGGATCAGCGGCGCGCCGAACGCGGAGATCTCGTCGACTTGAATTGTGTACGAGGCTGCCGCCGCGACGTCACTCCAGTCGAACGTGACCGGCTGCGCGACCACGGCACCGTCGCCAGGGCTCGCGAGCGCCGGCGCAGCCGGCACGGGAGGCGGCGGAGTTGCCGGTGGCGGCGAGGCGTCGACCGCGAACTTCGTAACGAAAGCGTCGGCCCAGAAGATCATCGGATCGCCACCGAAGGTACGATCGACCACGCCCGCGGTGGTGGGGAAATCGGTGGAAATCGTGTGGCCGGAGACGTAAACGTTGCCGGCCGCATTGAGCGCCACATCGTCGGCTCCCTCCGAGTTCGTTCCACCGAGGAAGGTTGCATACAGCAGCGCCGATCCGGTCGGGTTCAGCCTGGCGACGTAGGCGTCGGACGCACCGCCGCTGAACTGGGTGTCGAACGCGTCGGGGGCGCACGTTGTGCTGCATTGCTTGACACGCATCGGGCATCCTGCTATACTCCATTAATCTTGATAAACAAGAGAACTGTTCACCAAGATACATGACGCGCTAACGACTTGCGTTCGCCATTGGTGATCGTGTACCACGTGAAAACCATTCAACGCGCTCGGGAGGCCCGTGGACCTTGATGTCGCGAGGGCAATACGAAAGGGGAAACGGCATGTCACATTCTACGCTGTCCGATTTTGTCGCGTCGACGGCTACAACGTTGGGCATTCCCGGCGTCGCCGTCGGGGTGTGGGCGGACGGTCAGGAGATCTACGCATGCCACGGCATGACGAGCATCGATAACCCACTGCCCGTCAACCGAGACACGCTGTACGAGCTGGGCTCGGTCACGAAGACCTATACCGCGACCGCGCTGATGCGCCTCGTCGCGGCGGGGCGGGTCGACCTGGACGCGCCGGTGCGCCGGTACGTTCCCGACCTCGTGCTCGCCGACGAGCAGGCCACGGCGGAGGTCACGGTATTGAACCTGCTCAATCACACTTCGGGGCTCGACTGGGCGGTGCTCGTCGACACCGGTGCGGGGGACGACGCCCTGGCCCGCTATGTGGCGAAGATGGCCGAGTTGAAGCTGATCGCGGCGCCCGGCACCCGGGCCTCCTACAGCCAGGCGGGGTACAACCTGGCCGGACGCGTCATCGAGCAGGTCACGGGCCTGACGTACGAGCGGGCAGTCGCCTCGCTGCTGTTCGAGCCGCTGGGGCTGACGCACAGTTTCTTCGCGAGCGATGAGATCATGACGCGGCGGTTCGTTGTGGGGCACAACCCCGGCGAGGACGGAACGCTGTCCGTCGCGCGGCTATGGAAGCGCTGGCGCGCCAACAACCCCGGCGGCGGCCTGGTGTCCTCGGTGGCAGACCAGATCCGCTGGGCCCGGTTCCATCTCGGTGATGGGCGCGCCGAAAGCGGTGAGCGTGTGCTCCCTGCCGACGTGCTGAACCGGATGAAGCAGCAGACCGTCGAATTGCGTGGCAGCACGCTCGGCGACGCCTTCGGCATCTGCTGGTTCCTGCGCGACGTGGACGGCGTGCGCACCCTCGGCCACGCCGGGTCGGCCAACGGCCAGTTCGCCGAGCTGCTCACCGTGCCGGAACGCGCGTTCGCCGTCGTCACGCTGGCCAACGCCGGCCCCAACGGCATCCCCTTCAACCAGGCCGTCGTGCGCTGGGCGCTCGCACATTACCTGGGGGTGGTCGACCGCGACCCGGAGCCCTTGCCCTATGACCCGGCGCAGGCCCGGGAGCGTGTCGGCAGGTACGAGAACGACGTCATGACGGCCATCATCGCCGCCGGCGAGACGGGGATGACGCTCGAAGTCGGGATCAAACCGGAGATCCGGGCTGCACTGGACACCGAAGCGCCCCCGGACTACCCGCCGGCCGGCATCGGCCTGCTGCCCGGCGACGGCGACGAGTACATCCTGACCGAGGGCGGCTTGAAGGGGCAGCGCGGCTTCTTCACCCGCGACGGGAGCGGCGCGGTCGTGGGGGTCGACCTGGCCGGCCGGTTGTTCACCAAGAATGGTTGAACGCAGATGAACATGGTGGCTCCGGATGTGCTGCGGACGCTTGAACGGGAGGACCAACACATGGACGAGTTGATCTACGCCTCCGCCACTACGCTCGCGCGGCGCATTCGTGACCGCGAGCTCTCCGCCGAAGCGCTCATCGAGGCCCATCTGCGGCGCATCGAGCGTATCAACCCTCGGCTGAACGCGGTCGTGCAACTCGCAGCCGACGAGGCACGCGCCGCCGCCCGTGCCGCCGATGCAGCGCTCGAGCACGGGCAGCCGGCCGGCCCGTTGCATGGCGTCCCATTTACCGTCAAGGACTGGATCGATACGGCCGGGCTGCCCTGCACCGGCGGCGATATCCTGTTTCGGGACCGACGCCCGGACATGGATGCCCCGGTCGTCGCCCGCATGCGCGCGGCAGGGGCGATCTTGTTGGGTAAGACCAATGTGATCATCGACAACCCGGTCTACGGACGGACCAACAATCCGTATAATCTCGACTATAGCCCGGCGGGGAGCAGCAGCGGCGAGGCGGCCCTGATCGCCGCCGGTGGCTCGCCCGTCGGCCTCGGCTCGGACTCCGGCGGCAGTATCCGCCAGCCGGCCCATAACTGTGGCATCGCCGGACTGAAGCCGACGACGGGCCGCATTCCGCTCACCGGGCACTTTCCCTTCATCAGCGCCATGAATGACCCACGCACCACCATCGGCCCGATGGCGCGGTTTGTTGAGGATCTCGCCCTCACGCTGCCGATCCTCGCGGGCGTGGACTGGCAGGATGCAAGTGTGATCCCGATGCCCCTGGGGGACTGGCGCGCCGTCGCGGCGGGATCGCTGCGGGTCGCGTTCTACACGCACCATGCGGAGGCCGAGCCGACCCCGGAAACGGCCGCAACATGCCGGCGGGCCGCGCGCCTGCTGGCCGACAGCGGTGCGCGCGTCGAGGAAGTCCTGCCGCCGCGGATCGAGGAGGCCGCTGCGATCACGCGCCAGTACTGGCAGCGCCCCAAATCGGCAGCGGCGGACACGTGGATCGCGGATGGCGCGGTCACGCTCAGCAGTGAGGCAGTCGAAGCGCACCTGTTCGCCTGGGATCGGTTCCGGCGGGCGCTGATCGGCTTTATGGCAGAATACGATGTCATCGTAACTCCCACGGCCGAGCGTCCGGCCACGCCGCATGGCAGCGACAGCGGCGGCATACCCTACACGCTGCCATATAGCCTGACCGGATGGCCCTGTGTCGTGGTACGGGCTGGGACGGCACCAGGAGGGCTGCCCATCGGCGTGCAGGTCGTTGCCCGACCCTGGCGGGATGAGGTTGCGCTTGCCGTCGCACGGCAAATCGAGCAGGGGCTCGGGGGATGGCAGCCCCCGGCGCTCGACTGAGCGCGCCAGGGGTAGCGAGTTCGGACAAGCCCAGATGTCCGTTTCACCCGGTTGGCGGCAGCACTGTGAAGTCTGATCGCCCAGACCTGTTTCCGTTGACCTGCAATTCAATGGCGTGTTGTCCCGGATAATAGCGGCGCGTCGTAATGGCTCTGAAGCTATGGGTTCGCGCGATGTCGATGTGCTCACCGGCGGCGAGCGTTACCGTGGTAAGTTTGAAGGTCTTGCCGGTCTGCGTGCCGTTGGCCTTTGCGTGATGCACGATATAGTCGATCGCAATGCGCGCGGGAGCGGTTCCGGTATTCGTCACCCTGGCGCTGAAGGTGACGCTGCCGCCGAAGGGAATCTCGGTCGCGCTGAGTCGCGGTACGTCGGCCTCGATGTCTGCTGAAATGAAACCCAGCAGGCCAAGCGCGCCCGGGTGACCCTGTTTGATCATGGTGCGCAGCCCGCGCCGGACCAGGCTGTCGGTGTGCTCGTCCGGGTTGGCGAGCCAGGAAGTGGCGGTTTCCACTACCAGGCCGGGGTCGATCCGGCTCAGATCGTTGAGGTGGTTGGCGACCGAGCGGCGCACGTACTCACTATCGTCCCGGTACAGGGCGTTGAGGATCGGCAGCGTCGCGGCGGGGCGCGCGAGCAGGGCCGGAACACGCCTGGCCCAGGGCAGCAACGGGCGGGTACCTTCCGAGGCGAGCCGTCGCACGTGCTCGTCGTCGTGGCGCGTCCAGACCAGGATCGCCGGCAGTGCGCGGTCGAAGTCGTGATCAAGCAGCGTGCGTATGGCGAACTCGGCGGTGAGCCGCGGCGTGAGCTCGGCCAGCAGCTCGAGCGCGTCGTCAAAGGCAGCGTGCGTACCGTCAACGACGGCTTTCGTCGCCACGGCGCAGCTGACCGGCCAGATCAGCCAGCCACTGAATGTTTCGTGCCCACTGTGCGCCGCGCGGATGGTACCGGCGAACGACGCGTAGTCGCCGGGAAGGTCGGCAAGCAGGGCGTCGCGGAGCAGATCGCTGCGCTCACGCAGCGCCAGCGGCACGAGCGCGGCCGCCGCTTTCCGTAGTGCGGGAAGCGCGGCGCCCGGTGTGACTGCCGCGATGGTCATGATCAGCGTCTCAGCAGTGCGCGGGCCGATGAGTTCGTCGGCAAACGGCATTGTCGCTCCTTTTTCCGCCTGGCGCGCTGCCGGCGGTCGAATCGCCGGCGCGTCGCGCCGCTGAGCTCACCGATTGCCAACGCGAAGGCCGCCGGCAACCGGAGGTGTCGCCATTCTCCTGCGCGAATGTGTCAGCAACCGTCACTGGGAGCGATGAATGATGAACGATGAACCATCGATAGGTACCGCACCATAACAGCGTGCGACCTCCTTGGAACGTCGGAGCAGCGCTAACACGTTCCATGGTGTGTTTAGCGTTGATTATCGGCAGATGATCCGGTAGCTGCTGGGCCTCCTCGACCGATGGCTGACTCCCAACCGACCCAGACCTGCTATGTTGCTCTCAGGGCAGTTTCCACCCTGCACGGATCGCTGCCGCCCGGCGGCGTCCGTGTCCGACCGTCCCGACCACCGGCGCGCCGGCGGCTCACACGTCCAGTGCCATCCGAAAGGTGCCGGCACCGTACCGCCCGCAGCGCGTCCACTGTCCGCCTGCAAAGCGAGCAGGGCCTAGATGAACAACGGAGTAGGACGCTCGCTCGCACTGTCGCCAACACGATCGAGAACTGTCTTCCGTATCCCGGCCACCTGGTGGTGATACGGGAGCAACGGCGGTGGAGGACGCCCGCCCACGGGCGGCTTCCTCCCACGGCCGGGCATCGCGCGGACCACGCCAGAATCGAGGTCCGCAGCAGGAAGGAGCCGTAGTCCATGGAGAGACCCGAGGTGCTCAAGGTGTCCACTCGGTCGCGGCCGAGCGCCGTGGCCGGCGCGATCGCCGGCGTGATGCGCGACCGCGGGATCGTCGAGGTCCAGGCGATCGGCGCGGGCGCGACCAACCAGGCGATCAAGGCCGTGGCCATCGCCCGCGTCTACCTCAGCGAGGAGGGTATCGACATCTGCTGCGTCCCATCGTTTATCGAAGTGATGATCGACGACCAGGAACGGACCGCCATCAGGCTGGTGGTCCGGCGGGATGCCGGGGCGGAATCCGGCGCCGGCCGCGCGGGAGTGGCGCCTCCAAGGCCCGGTTTCAATGGGGAGCGGTGACGACGCGCCCACGGCACGCCTGAGCCCGGCACAGCCTCGCACCGTATCCTGCCCGATCGCCTGCGACGTCCTCGGTCATCGGTCGACGTGCCCGGGCTGCGTCGCTAACGTGCCGGCGAGCCACAGCTCGTCCTCGTCGGGCTGCCAGCCTGAGCGCACCACCAGCTCACGATACAGCCCTGGATCGTGAGCGCATCAAAAAGGTCGCTCGCGCGGCTCGTCTCGAGGCCGGGGCACAGCGCACGCGCGCCGAACAGCAGCAGATTGCTGGACTGTACCCCGTACCGCTGCCCTTCACCTGGCCGATCGAGCGCCTCGGCGATTACCTGGCCCATGCGCATCGCCTGCCCTTCGTGCCACAGCAGTGGCTCTCGGCGACGATGATTGACGACGAATCAGGCGGCGGTTTCGCGTGGCGGCGGTGTCGATGCTGGGCCGCGCGGCTCACCGGTCCGCCAGCGCTCCCCGCAGCTCGGGCCACAACGCCAGCACCACCCGCTCCGCGTCATGGCGGATTAGGCGCTCCGCGGAAAAGAAGACCCCCGTCAGCACCCGCGGCACCAGCTGCGCGAGCACCTCCACATCGGCCGCTACCGGATACGCCCCCTCCTCCGCATAACGCGCCAGGGCGTCACTCGGGTATTCACCGGTGTTGACAACCACCGTGTCCACCCGTCGCGGCAAGTATGCATGGAGTGCACGCACAAAGTCGGACGCCGTGAAGTCATCCGTTTCGCCGCGCTTGGTCATCACGTTGCAGATATACACCAGTTCGCCCTCGCACGCGCGCAGCGCCTCGCTGATTCCGTTAATCAGCAGGCATGGAATGACACTCGTGTACAGATCACCCGGACCAAGCAGCACCGTGTCGGCGCGCTCGATGGCCTTGCGGGCTCGCGCGGACGCTATGACCGGCGGATCGAGAAACACGCGCGTGATGGGCAACACCGGGCGCAGCGCCGGTCGATCGATCTCGAACTCACCACGCACGATCGTACCATCGCTTAGCTCGGCGCACAGCGTCGCCTGGCTGATCGTGACTGGTATGACGTGACCGGCGGTATTTAGGAGTTCCTCGGCATCCTCCAACGCGGCGAACAGGTCCCCCCCGTTCTGGTCCTGCAGCGCCTGGAGGATCAGGTTGCCGAGCGAGTGGCCGCCAATGGCGCCATTGCCCGTGGTGGGAAAGCGATAGCTGAACAGGTCGCCCCACAGCCGGCTGGAGCGCGACAGCGCCACCAGGGCCTGGCGCAAATCGCCGAGGGGGAGAGGCCGCCCGAATTCGTCCATCAGGCGCCGCGACGAGCCACCGGAGTCGGTCATGGCCACAATGGCGCGCAGCTGCGTGGCGACCTTTTTCAAGGCCGACAGCATCGTGAACGAGCCCGTCCCGCCGCCGATGGTGACAATTCGCTCATCAACGCTTAGGCGCATGACTCAACTCCTCCGGTCCGATTCTCGGCAGGCGCAGGTGAAGGTACGGCAGTCGCCGCCGGTACACGAGTCACCTGGCGTGCCGCAGGACGACGTAGCGCGCTCATGCACCCGCGGGCGTGGGAGGCACGTCGGCGCATGTCCAGAGTGTACCACCTGCAAGCGCCGAAGAGCCACCCACGCGCTCGGAGCACGGCCAGCAGCACGATCGTGCGACAGCGCAGGGGAGGCAGATCCGTTGTCGGGCCGCACCAGTGCGAGCCTGCCGCGCGCGGTGAGCCGAACATCGCCGCCTCAGGGAGTCCGTCCTGCATTGAACGCAACGACCTGCTGCGGGGCGCTCCTCAGCATATCGGAAGCGCCAATCGGCATGGTAAGGTGAGTGCCGGCATACCATCCGCGCCGTGCGAGCAGCGGTTCCGGCGAGCACAAGGTTGCACCGCAGAGGCGCCGAGGACGCAGAGTTAGAATCTCTGCGTCCTCGGCGCTTCTACGGTGATTCCGGTCGAACCAACCGTTGTGAGGAACGCTATGAAACGGCGATCGCACGCGCTCCGTCCGACGCCTGGCGCGCGGGTGCCGTGCACGGAGCGGAGTCGCTGCCCGTCCGATTGGCGCTGATACCCGCGGCGCCCTACGCCAGCTGTCTCCCGATTGACGGAGTCACTCCGCTGATGGTGGTGGGGGCGCTGCGGTCTCGGTCGGGGAATCACCTACCGGCGCACGCGCCGCCGTTGCGCGCCGGCCGAGGAATCCGCCCGCATAGGCAATACTTGCGCCCGCCAGCCCGATCACCAGCACAGTGCCGAGCGCACCTTGCAAGATTGGGAACCAGATCGTCAGCCCACGCGTGACGAGCAGCGCACCAACCAGCGCGGAGAGAATGATGAGTCCCCAATCGTTGGTCCCACGTCTGAAGCGCCTGATCAGCACCAGGCCCACGACGCCGCCCACGACTGCGAGCAGCCAATTGAGCAGGCCGAGGTCGAGGTTAAAGAGATCGAGGAAGCCCAGAACAATCGCGGCGCCGCCGAGCGCCCCCAGCACCAGGATCACGATGTCCACGATGCCTTTCGCGAACCCGGCGAGGACAAATCCGCCGATCGCGAGCCCGCCGACCAGGACGAGCTGGAGCAGTGGGGCACCGGAACCAGGGAACAAACGCAGCAAGCCTACGCCGAGCAGCGCGCCTACCGCTGCACCTAGGACGGCAAGCCGTCTGCCGAGCGCTAAAACGGCAATGCCGATGGCGATCACGAGGATGGGAAACATGGTGAGTCCTTTTGTGTCTCTGATTCGGCAGACTGTGGCGCGCGCCACAGCACGGGTGTCGTCCCCTGGTTTCCAGCTCCGTGGGTAGCCGCGCTCGCCGCGGTTCGGCCTCGCCTGCCGGTATAGCGCAGAAACGGTAGAGCTGCAACGGGCACGCGGATCATTCGCGGCGCGTCGAGCAGACTAGCCGTGGCCCGTCCGTCGAGACGGTTCGCGGCTGCGCCTGGTCATGCGGCGGGATCGGCGCCCGATGCGGCGGTCAAAAGTGTCACGGCGTCCAGCAGCGTCGTGACTCCAGCGTACTTCGATATCGGCGCGACGTCGGCCAGGCCCAGGCTCTTCACCTTGCGCTCCACATCCGTATCCGCCGACCACACCACCAACGGGATGGGCGCCGTCGCCGGATCGGCGCGGAGGCTGCGCACCACATCGAGCCCGGCATCGGGATACTCCAGGTGCAAATCGACGATGACCAGGTCCGGCTGCTGCTGCTGGACAAAGGCCACGGCGCCGGCGGCGCGGGGATGGAATACGACTGCGTAGCCTCTGGTGTCGAACACCAATTGCAAGGCAGGTCGGACGGCTAGGCTGTCGTCAATGACAGCGATACAGGTAGGGGACATCGCGGATCTCCTCTTGCTCCCGGACCACACTGGTGCCAGACCAGGCTGCCGTCGCGCGCAAGAAAGCGCTTCTGCAGCGCATAGCGTGGAATCTCACGGCGCAGGGTCCGCTCAGCGAGTGCAATCTCCGCAACGCCGTCGTCGGGATGGGTAAGCTCCTCGGACCTGGCGGTCGCTGCTGCCAAAACATCGCACAGCGTTTGCCCGATCAGGTGTTGCAGCAGCGCCAGCGCGCAGAGGGTCGGCAGCGCCGTGGCGATCACCGCGACCTCGAGGTTACCGGTGGAGGTCACGCAGCCTGCGAGCGGCGGATCGAGCCGCTCGAGTCCGGCGGTAGTTACGATCAGCGCGGCGGCGAGCATAGCGGCGTCATGCTGGCCGCGCCACCGCAGCCAGATGGCGACGCCGGTCTGCGCCACGGCCGCGACGAGGGCGCCCACGACAAGGTCCGCACCAGGTGCCGAAGAAACGACGATGGGGACCAGCGCCGCGACCGGCGAGCCGGGCACCTGATCGCGGCGCGGCGCCCACCGCGTCGCCGGCTCCCGGCTCACCTTCATGAGCCGCCCGTGCGCGTCAACGACGGCGCGGGTGTCGGGCAGCCGGTCGATTATCTCCGTGGCCCACGTATGCATACGCGGTTGCTCCGGTCGCCGGTGACACCTGTCGGCGCGTGGGAAGCGCCGCTGAGCCTGCGGCATCATTAAATCGGGCCTGGACGCCAACTATCGCGTTGGCGTCCATTCGTGGTTCAACTTTTGAGCCCTGCCGGAACAGTCACCGCCCGGCAGGGCGGCCCTGCCCACTACCTGGCAGGTGGTCATTCGTCAATGACGGTTGGCGTCAACGCATTGGGCACGATCAGTATACTGAGGCTGAGTGTCCGGCAAAAGCGCCAGGGAGCGGGTTTAAGAGTGGGATCGTTGGATGATCGAAACCTATCGTGCTCCCCAGGCAGTAGCCTGTCCAACGGGCCCAGGTACGTCGAGGCGGGACCTTGAGCAGGACTATTCTCGGTCGCACGCTGACCCACCAGCGCCGCCAGTGCCGGACGTGAGGCACGGCCCGCACAACTGCAGTGTCCGGCTGCATGTTCAGTCCCTGATACGAGAAGGGCTGTTTCGAGCCGGCGCCGGCGGTGTGCAAACCAACTGCAGTGTGATCAACAGAGCCGCCGTCTTTACTGACCGACGGCGGCACGTTCAACGGCAAGATACCGTAGTCGCCGGGGATCGACTAAATCGGGAGATGATCCTGGAGGCTCGGCGCGGCGCGGCTCAGTCGGCGACGATCCCGAGATCAACCGCCAGGGCGCGCCAGTTCAATTCGCGGCGCAGCTGGTTGACGCCGCGACAGCGCAAAACATACACGCTGTGCACCGGTTTGCCGAGCTGCCGGCTGATCGCTGTCTCATCCAGGCCGTCGATATGCTTCATCCACAGCGCGGCCAATTGCTGGCGGGCGCGCGGATGCTTACGCCGAAACTCGCGAGCACACTCGGCAAAGCGCTTGCGGCCCTCTTCGACGATCAGCTCGGAGCATGGGTCGCGTTGCTGCGGGTCGGCGAGCAGATCGACCAGCATGCGCTGCTGGTTGCCGATCGTCTGGTACAGCGACACGGGCGCCTCCTGCGCCTGACGTCGCAGCGAGCGCGCAGCGTCGGCCAGACGCTGCTTCGCGAAGGCCAGGAACGCGCCGGGGTGCCGGCAGCGCCCGAAATTTATGAAAGCGCTTTCGAGTGCGCGCTGCAGTGCGTCTTCGCCGACGTCCGAATAGCGTCTACTCGCGCTCTCGTTTAGATACGCCCGTAGCTCCGAATAACCAAGGTTCTGGCGCTCGCTACCCTCAGCGCCCGAGCACGCGCCGTACAGCGTGCAGCTGTAGGCGTACACCGCTGCTCGATATGCGTCGCTGGCGATCCCGCTGCACAGGTGCACAACGGCGCGCCCGATGTGTTCTTCACGCTCCATCAACTGCCATCCATAGCGGGCGGCCAGCTTGTCGACCGCCTCCCGGCATTCCTGGTTGCACCTCATCGTATCCCACAACATGCGCGACTCCTGTCGGTACGCTCAACAGATTGTGCTTCGCCGGCCGCCTGTGAGCTGTTGATGATTGAATGCGCCTGGAGCAACATCCATCACGCACGAGCACCCACCTGCGAT
This sequence comes from uncultured bacterium, assembly GCA_963827625.1. Lineage (GTDB taxonomy): Bacteria > Chloroflexota > Chloroflexia > Chloroflexales > Kallotenuaceae > CAWHBS01. The sequence goes on from CAWHBS010000003.1 coordinate 295,368, forward strand.
AAACAGCGCAATTCGACAAAGCGCGCGATGTGCTCGAGCAGGATCTGCTGCTCGTGTCCGCGCAACAGGCCGTGATTGGATCGCTCCAGCCAGAGCAGCTGCTTGTCGGGCGAGCCCACTCGCTCGAAAATGATGCGCGCCGATTCTGGGCGGGCAACCCGATCGTGGCGCGAGTGCGCGATCAGGATCGGCGCCATAATCAGCGGCAGCGCGTGCTCGACGCGCAGCGTGGCACGGTAAAACGACCAGAAGGCGTCGGTGGCCAGTCGCTGATAGGCGCGCTCGAGCTCGTCGGGAGCGAGACCGTGCTCCGCAAGGCTGCGCCGCATCGACACATAGGGCATCCAGCCGCGCGCCGCCCAGGCAAACGGTGCCAGCGGATGGCCGAAGCGCAGCGCCGGAGCGAGCGCGACTATGCCGGCAACCTCGGCCGGCGCCTCGACTGCCGAGGCCAGCGCGAGCATGGCTCCCATCGAGTAGCCCATCAAAATGACCCGCGGAACCTTACGCCGAAGCCGCTCACGCGCCATGGCGACGTCCTCCATCCAATCACGCCAGCTTACGCCGCGCAGCTGGCGGTAGTGTGTTCCGTGCCCGCGCAAAAGCGGCGCCTCGACGTGGATGCCCAGCCGTTGTGAGAGCTCTATCAGCGGCGCCACAGCTCGCGGCTCAGATGTCAGCCCATGTAAGACGACGGCGCCGACATCCTGCCGGCTCGCGTCCGCCGTGGCGAGCGGCGGGCGCGCTACGTGCGTCCGAGCGTTGATGGTCACACCTACTCCTTGGCAGCCGCGCCGTGATCCGATACCTGGCTTGAGCGTCCCATCGCAGGTATCGCGTGCCAAACGGCTCTGGCACCGTCAGCCGGGCTCGGCGCTACTCATGTGGATTTGGGAAGTCTTAATGCGCGCGGCGCAGTATTTATCACGCCGGTAGGTACACCGGCCGAAAGTGCAAGATCGGCGGCAATGCAGTCCTTATGCCTGCGTTGCGATGATCGTGGAGACGTTTCAACCCATGGCTATATCTCGCCTACCGGCCGAGCGCTACTCGCCGGCGATCCGACGGACCATGCGCCGGCCGAGCGACGGCATTCTTTCGACAATCGGCGATACGCCGCTGGTGCGGCTGTCGCGGGCCATTCACGGTGTGCCGTGGCGGCTGTATGCAAAGCTCGAGCTGTTCAATCCCGGCGGCAGCATCAAAGACCGCGTCGCGCTGAATCTGCTGCGCCAGGCACTCGACGACGGCGACCTGCGCGCCGGCGGCACGGTGATCGAGTCGAGTTCGGGCAATATGGGCATCGGCCTGGCCCAGGCGTGTACCTATCTCGGCCTGCGCTTCGTGTGCGTCGTCGATCCCAAAACCACGTCGCAGAATATTGCGATTCTGCGGGCCTACGGCGCCGAGGTCGACCTGGTCGCCGAGCCCGATCCTGTCAGCGGCGAGTACCTGCCGGCGCGCATCGAGCGGGTACGCGAGCTGCGGCGAACGATACCCAACAGCTTCTGGCCCAACCAGTACGCCAACCCGTTCAACGCCGCCGCGCACAAGCGCACCATGGCGGAGATCGTCGCTCAGCTTGACGGCAAAGTCGACTACCTGTTTTGCGCTACCAGCACCTGCGGCACACTGCGCGGCTGCGCCGAGTATGTGCACGCCCACGGCTTGCATACAACTGTCGTCGCCGTGGATGCGGTCGGCAGCGTCATCTTCGGCGACAAGCCGGCCAAGCGACTGATCCCCGGCCACGGCGCGGCGCGCACGCCCGAGCTGTTCCGGCCAGGACTTGCCGATCGCAGCGTTCTGGTTTCAGACCTCGAGTGTGTGGTCGCCTGCCGCAGCCTGCTGAGGCGCGAAGCGATTCTGGCCGGCGGCTCCTCGGGCGCGGTGCTGGCAGCCATCGAGCGCCTCAAAGGCGAGCTCGAGCCGGGTGCGGTGTGTGTCGCCATCCTTGCCGACCGCGGTGAGCGCTACCTCGACACGATTTATGACGATGCGTGGGTCAAGCAGCATTTCGGAGACTGGACAGCCACGGCGGCCGAGCCCTGGCTGGTCCACCGCAGGTAGCCTTACAAGGAGCGCAGCTGCAACATGGATAACCGCGATCGCGAGCTACTGGTGCTTGGCGCCGACGACGTCACGGCGCTGCTGGCGGGACGGGAACACGACGTGCTGCACACGGTGCAGCGTGCCTACGAGATTCACGCCCTGGGCGAAAGTGCCCTACCGCACTCGAGCTTTCTTCGCTTTCCGGCCAACGAGCGCGACCGGATCATCGCCTTGCCAGCCTTTCTGGGGCACGAGTTCGACGTCGCCGGCATCAAGTGGATCGCGTCGTTTCCGGGCAACCACGAACGCGGCATCGACCGTGCATCGGCGACCATCATCTTAAACTCGGCGCACAACGGACGGCCCGAAGCGCTGATCGAGGGCTCGACGATCAGTGCCATGCGCACGGCGGCCAGCGCGGCACTCGCCGCCCGCGCGCTGCACGGCTACGCCGAGACGACCTCGGCCGGGATCATCGGATGCGGGCCGATCAGCCGGCAGATCGCGCACTTCCTGCGGGTGGTATTTCCCGACCTGCGCCGCTTTGTGGTCTACGATCTCAAGCGTGAATCTGCCGAGCGCTGGCGTCGCGCACAGCTCGATCAGCCGGGCGTTGTCGCGGTCGACGTCGCGCCCGACATCGAATCCGTGCTGCGCAGCAGCCCGCTGATCGCGCTGGCGACCACAGCCGTCGAGCCGCACATCGCCGACCTGACGACCTGCGCTCCCGGCACCACGATACTGCATATTTCACTGCGCGACATCGCGCCCGAGGTAATGCTGCGCTGTGACAACATTGTTGACGACGTCGAACATGTATGCCGCGCACAAACGTCGGTTCATCTTGCCGAACAACTCTCCGGCAGCCGCGCGTTTATTCGCTGCACGCTGGCGGATATTCTGAGCGGCTCGGCGCCGGCCCGCCGCGACGAGCAGAGCATCACCGTGTTCAGCCCATTCGGGCTGGGCGTGCTCGATCTGGGCGTTGCCAGCATGGTGCGCGGCCTCGCTCGCGAGCGCGGTTGCGGCATAACGGTCCCGGCGTTTCTGCCCTGAGTTCCCGTCCGCCAGACGAGCCAGCGCCGAATGGCGAACATGTACGCGTGCAAAACAGCTAATCCGGGCGGCAAGGCGCTCGGGACAACTATCAACTACGGGAGGGTAACGATGTCGTTCAACTCGCTGATTGCCTGGGCGGTCGAGATGCAAAGCCCAGCGGACGAAGCGATCGCCGCTCCGCTGGTGTTCGGCCTGGCCATCGGCTTCGCCGTCGGCTTCGTGGCGCGCATTCTTAACGCGCTTCCGTTCGTCTCCGGTACAACGGTCGAGCCGCGCGGGCGCGTCGAGCGGTCGATCGGGCCGGCCGAGTTCGTGCTGCAGCCGGCTCCGATACGGGCGGATGCGTACCCTCGTGTGCGGCGCCAATTGCGCTAGGCGAGAGACGTACAAGGCTGGAGGAGACGATGAAGCTTGCCAACGACGAGGTGCAGGTCTGGCGCGCCGCTCTCGACCTCGCTCCGCACCGGCTGGCCCAGCTGAACCGTATGCTAACGCCGGATGAGCGTGAGCGTGCGGCGCGCTTCCGCTTCGCACGCGACCGGCTGCGCTTCGTCGCCGCGCGTGGCGTGCTGCGCGAGCTGCTGGCGCGCTGTCTGGGGTGTGAAGCAAGCGCGCTGAGGTTTAGCTACGGCCCGCGCGGCAAGCCGGCGCTCGCCGGATCGCCCGGTAATGGGCTACGCTTTAACGTGTCGCACAGCGCCGGCACGGCCCTGTTTGCGCTTGCGCTCGGGCGCGAAGTGGGCGTCGATCTGGAGGCCTTGCAGCAAAACACCGCGCATGCCGACATCGCCGGGCGCTTCTTCTCGCAGCACGAGCGTGACGCGCTCGACGCGCTGCCCGGCGCGGCTCGACCGTTGGCGTTTCTACGCTGCTGGACGCGCAAGGAGGCGTTCATCAAGGCGACCGGTGATGGATTATCGTTTCCGCTCGACCGCTTCGACGTCGCGCTCGACGAACGGCACTCGGCGCTGCTCGCTGTGCACGACGAACCGCAAGCTACCGAGCGCTGGCTGCTGCGCGATCTGCCCGCCGGTTATGGCTTTGTCGCCGCGCTGGCCGCAGAGCGACGCGATTGGCGCCTGCGTATGTTCAACTACGACATAGCGTAGTGAGGTCATTGCACCATCAGCTCGGCGGCGATCTGGCCTGCCATCAGCGGCGCGCAGCCGGTGACGAAGAAATGGTCTCCGGGTAGCATCGCCAGCCGAAAGGCGCCCGACGTTTGGGCCTCCCACGCCTCGATCAAGTCGCGGCTGACCTTGGTGTCGCTCAGCCCGCCGAAGGCCGTGATCGGGCACGCCAGCGGCGCCTCGGGCACATAACTGTACGCCTCGTTGACCGCCAGATCAGCCCGTAGCAGGGGAGCCAGTAATCTCATCAGCTCGGCGTTGCGCAGCACCGCCTCGGAGGTGCCGCCCAGGCGCCTCAGCTGCGCCACGAACTGCTCGTCGGGCAGATCGTACAGCGGCCGCTCGCCGCGGGGGAGCTGCGGCGCCGGGCGCGCCGAAACAAACAGCTGCACGGGCAGCGGTGCTCGACGGCGGCGCAGCTCGCGCGCCAGCTCAAACGCCACAAGCGCGCCCATGCTGTGGCCGAACAGTGCATAGGGCTGTCCGAGCTGCGCTTCGAGCACATCGGCCAGCGCGCGAGCCAGCGGCCCGACGTCGCGAAACGGCGGCTCGCGCATCCGGGTTTCACGTCCCGGCAGCTGCACGGGGCACAGCGCGATCTCGGGCGGCAGGTGCGCGGCCCAGGCGCGATACACACTCGCGCCGCCGCCGGCGTACGGAAAACACAACAGGCGCAAACGGCCCTCGTCTGTCGTGTGCAGCGGGGCCAGCCAGCGGCCGGGCACCGGTGATGCGATCATATGCAAGCTCCCCTGGAGCAACGCCTGAATCCGTTGCTGCTCTCTATCCAACGCCTCGCCCGGGACGAAGGTCCGCGGGAGGCGCTACATACTTCACGCAGCCGGCGCAACACCGGCCCTGCGCTTCCAGCGCTCGGTCCAGCGCCGAATACTGTCGACGTGGCGCTGCTCGATCCACGAACTCGGGCCGGGCGACGTGCTGGGCCATGTCCTGCTGCATATACGCGCCGGCCCAGGCATAAAATAGTGCCATATCGCGCTGCGGGCCGGCTACCTGCTCGTAGCCGCGCCGCCACGCCTCGGCGAGCAGCAGCGAAAACACGCGCACGTACAGCGGCGTTCGCCCCGGGCCGAACGGGCCGGCGTGCAGGATCTGATAGGTGCGCGCCATACAGGCGCGCGGATCCCCGACGCAGGTGTTGTTCCAATCCAGCACGCCGGTGATCGCCGTACCGTCGGACATCACGTTGAGCGGATGGTAATCCAGGTGCAGTAGCGCGGCTCGCGGCTGCGCCAGCGCCCGCAAGCGTCGTTGCAGCGCCGGCTCCCCCGGGCCGGCCAGCTCGATCCAGGCGCGCGGATCGGCGTCCAGCTCGGGCGGCCCGGCCACACGATGGATCGCCGCCTGCATCCTGCCGTAGGCGACGCCAAGCGGCCAGATGCGCCACAAACGGCGCTCCAGGGTGCGCAGGAACGGCAGCCCGGAGCACCAGGCCAGCAGCAGCACCGGGCGGTCCTCCCACACGATGTTGGCGTGGATCTCCGGCACCGGTATGCCCGCCCGCGACGCGGCGCGCATGGCCTCCATTTCGCGGTGATAGCTGCGCAGCTGGTGTGGGTTGAGCACGCGCAGCGCGTACGCCTGAGCGCCGTGCTCGACGCGGAAAATAGCCTGATTATCGGTGCCGGTCTGGACCTGTGACACCGTGGCGCCGTGAAGGCCGAGACCGGCCACAATTGCAGCGGGATCGAGCGGCGCGGGGGGCGTACCGGTGCCCGCCTCGGGCTGCTCGCCGGCCAGGTCGAGCGCCGGCGCGGCGAGCACGTCGGCGCGGCTGGTGTGTGTATCGATCAATATCGTATTCCTTCGCCTAGATCAGATGCAGGCCGTGCTGCTTGGCGCGGCGCTCGACCCTGGCCAACATATAGCGTGACAGCAGCGTAAAGATCACCGCGTACGCCGCCAGGATCAGCCATTCCATCCATACCGGCAGCAGCGTGCGCCACTGCCCGTCAAAACTGTAGTAGCGCACCAGGTCGTAACCCCAGGTGTACGGTAGCGCATAGGCGGCGTACCGAATCACCGGCGGAAACGCCGTAACGGGAAAGTAGGCTCCTGCCAGGAACTCGAATAGCGTGCCGAGTACCTGCGCCACCGACGAGACCTGCCGCCACAGCAATCCGAGCAGGGCGATCAGCACGCCCATTGCCATCAGCGTGATCAGCACTGCCAGGCATACCAGCAGGACCATCGCCATACTCGCCGCCGACGCGCGCGTGTAGACCCATAAAAACGCGAACAGCGGAACGAACAGCACCTGGCTGATGATCGCGTTCGCCAGCACTGTGCCGACGAAATAGCCGTAGCGCGATGAGGGATTGCTGTACAGATATTCGAGCGTTCCGTTGACCAGATCGCGCGAAACTGCGTTGAGCGGCGTCCACAGCGCCGTGCCGTTGAACACATACAGCAGCAGCGCACCTTGAAAGAATATGAACGCGCTGCGACCGCTCATTTCACGGCCGAGCTGCTCCTCGACGCCGGTCAGGTTCACCTGGCTCGAGAGCAGCAGGAAAAACGCGACGCGGAAGGCAAGGTGGATCAGTCCGGCCACCCGGTCGGGCAGGTAGCGCAGCTCGACGCGCAGATCTTTGATTGCCGTAGCCCAGACGACTGTCAAGGCCGATACCGGCCGCGAAAGACTGCCATGGCGTTCGGCGTCCTTAGCGCGACGGGCGACGACCAGCGCGCGTTGTGCTTTAGCCAGCATGTATGGCGCCATCCGCGCCGGGCCGCTGCAGGCGGCCGATATGGAAAACGAACGCGTCTTCGAGCGATAGCGCCCTGTAGCGCAGCTCGGTATGCACGTTGTGAGCGCGCAGGACACGGATGATCGCTTCGCTGCCGTCGAGCAAATCGGCGATACCGAAGCACAGCCAGCCGGGCTCCTGCTCGACGCCGAGCAGCACGCCCGCGGAGCTGAGGATCTCTTCTCTGGCGCCGGGCGGCAAGGCGTCGGCGCGCAGCTCGATAAAGCTCTGCACGCCAAGCGCGCGCTTGAGCTGCGCCGGTGTCGCACTGCTGGCGATAATGCCGTCGTGCAGCAGCGCAACCCGATCGGCCAGCTCGTCGACTTCCGACAGGATATGCGAAGTCAGCAGCAGCGCCTTGCCCTGCTCGCGGGCGTAGCGCTTGAGAAAGCCGCGGATCTTGCGCGCCACGATCGGGTCGAGCCCTTTGGTAGGCTCGTCAAGATACACCAGCGGCGGATCGTATAGTAGCGCGCGGATGATCACGGCAGTTTGCTTCTGGCCGCCCGATAGTGTTGTAAACAGCTTGTCCAGCTGCTCGTGAAAGTCGAAGTAACCGGCCAGAAGGTCGAGCCGGCCGTCAACCTCTCGATTGCTCAGCCCACGCAGGGCGCCGAAAAAGTGAAGATTATTGCGCACGCTGAGGCGGGCGTAGGCCGAGCGCTCGGTATCCTGGCCGACATAGCCGAACAGATGGCGCACCTGCGCGATATCCGCGTCGATATCGTGCCCCAGGATCGTCACCGTTCCGCCGTCGCGCTCCAGCAGCGTGGCGAGGATTTTGATCAGCGTCGTCTTGCCCGCGCCGTTCGAGCCAAGTAAAGCCAGGATCTCGCCCTGGTGCAGCTCGAGCGAAACGTCCTTGAGGGCGAGAGTCTTGCCGTAGGACTTGCGGATATGGGCGGCGGATAGATATGTCATCATAATTGTTTACTGTTCCGGCGGGCGCGGCAGGTATCCTCAGCTCGCTAGAATGCTCGGCGCAAGATATTCGGCACGCTGGAGACTTGCTTCCAGACGCTCGGCCAGCACGGCTACGTGCGGCGCGGCCAGCACACTGTAGTGGTCGCCCGGCAGCGTGTGCTCGCGCAGCTGTGCGCCAAGCAGCCCGCGCCATGCCGCCGTGCTGTCCGTCGGCTGGGCTTGCCGGGCCTGTGAAGCGCGCAGCAACACAGCCGGGAAGCGTGCGGCCTGTGGCCGGTAGTCGCGCCAGGCAGCCATATTGCGCCGGTAGGCGCCGAACCAGGCTCGCAGCCGCTCGTCGTCGAGATCGTGCGGCAGCACGCCGGCTGAGCGCAGCTGTGCCAGCACAACGTCAAGCTGCCGGTCTTCACTCAACCCGGCCCGCCCGCCGCTGAGCAGCAGCGCAGCCTGCTCCTGCAGCTCGGCAGCCGCGAGGCTTGCGCTGCCCTCTGCCGGCCCACGAAGCAGCTCGTTATGCGGCGTGACCTGCCCGAGCAATTGCAACAGCCCGGCGCTTGTGCCAAGCGAGCGGCATACGTCAATTGCGAACTGTAGCGCCGCCGGAGTGTCGCCAATGCCACTCTCGCCGGGCGACGGGCGGCTGTCGATCAGCGCCAGCATACCGATAGGCTCGCCTGCGCGCTCGAGCAGCCGCGCCAGCTCAAAGGCCACCACGCCGCCGAACGACCATCCGCCGATCAGGTACGGTCCATGCGCCTGAACAGCCCGCAGCTCGCTCGCGTAGCGCTCGGCAAGCTGCGTGAGTGTGTAAGGGGCGGACGTTTCGCCGTCGACGCCGGGAGCCTCGAAGGCATAGAACGGCCGCTCGGAGGCGACGCGCCCGGCCAGCTCGACGTAGCTGTGCACGGTTCCGCCGATCGGATGGACACAGAAGAACGGCGCCAGCGAGCCGCCGGCCTTGAGCCGCACCAGCGACGATCCGCTGTGGGCGCGCTCCGTTTCACGCCCGGCGCCAGGCAGAGACTGCTCGACGCGCAGGGCCAGCTCGGCGATCGTCGGCTGCTCGAACAGGCTGCGTAGCGGCAGATCGACGCCAAACGCCGCATTGACCTGGTGGACGATCCGCGCGGCGACGAGCGAGTGACCGCCGTTCTCAAAGAAATTATCCTGCACGCCGATGCGCTCGCGCTCGAGCACGGAACACCAGATCGCGGCGAGCTGTTGCTCGGTTGGCGTACGCGGAGCGACAAACGGCGCTCCGTCGGCCGGCTGCGACATGTCGGGCGCCGGCAGCGCGCGACGGTCAAGCTTGCCGTTTGGCGTCAGCGGAAGCGCGTCGAGCACGACAAACGCCGACGGCACCATGTACTCCGGTACCTGCGAGCGCAAAAACGCGCGCAGCTGCGTCGCAGCGGGAGCCGATTGCGCGTCACGTGGCACAACGTAGGCGACCAGCCGCCTGTCGCCGGCGATGTCCTCGCGCGCCAGTACCGCGGCGTCGGCGACATCGGGATAGCGGGCGAGAGCCGCCTGCACTTCACCGGGCTCGATGCGGAAGCCGCGAATTTTCACTTGCTCGTCAAGGCGGCCAAGATAGTCCAGCGTGCCGTCGGGCAGCCAGCGCCCACGGTCGCCGGTGCGGTACAGTCGCGGCTGCCGGCCCTCATGTTGCACGCTGGTGAACGGATCGGCGACAAACGCCTGCGCCGTTCGCTCGGCGTCGTGCAGGTAGCCGCGGCCGACGCCCGCGCCGCCGACGTAGATCTGGCCCTCGACGCCGATCGGTGCCGGCTGCAGCCGGCTGTCCAATACATACAGCTGCGTATTGGCGATCGGTCGTCCGATCGGCACGCGCGTCGCCGTGTCCGCCGGCGCGACAGCCATGACGTGGTGGGTGACGTCGTCGGAGCACTCCGTCGGGCCGTAGGCGTTGACGAGCGGCACGTCCGGTACGTGGCGCAGCCAGCGTCGACCCAGATCGACCGGCAGCGCCTCGCCGGTCGCCAGCAACCAGCGCAGGGCCGGAAATGCATGCGCCGGCTGCGTGTCGAGCTGCTCCAGCAGCATGCCAAGCAGCGAGGGCACCACTTCGAGAACGCTGACCGGACGGGTTTCGACGTAGCGCAGCAGCGCGGCCGGATCGTGAGCGATGTCGTCGGAGATTATGTCGACTGAGCCGCCGGCCAGCAGCGCGGCAAGGAACTGCCAGACCGAGATATCAAAGCACTGCGAAGCGTTCTGCGCGACGCGGTCAGCCTGCGTCAGGCGTAGATCGAGGACCTTGGCGTGCAGATGATTGAGCATGCCGCGCTGCTCGATCATGGCACCCTTCGGCATGCCGGTCGAGCCCGAGGTGAAGATTACATATGCCAGGCTGTCGGGACCGCTGTGCACGGCGAGATTGCTCGAATCCTGCGGGCGGCCGAGCAGCTCGTCGAGCGACGCAAGCAGCGGCACCTGTGCGAAATGCCGCAAGGCTTCGCGGCCGGCGCCAAGCTGCTCTGCGCCTGCCAGTACGAGCCGCGCGCGGCTGTTTTCGAGTACCTGCGCCAGGCGCCGCGGCGGGTGCCGCGGGTCGAGCGGGATATAGGCGCCGCCGGCCTTCCAGATCGCAAGCATAGCGGTCAGGAATCCGATCCCGCGCTCGGCGAGCAGCGCGACGGGCTGCTCGGGGCCGACGCCGGAGGCGACCAGCGTGCGAGCGAGCCTGTTTGCCGCGGCGTTCAGCCGGCGGTAGCTGAGCTCCACAGCGCCGTCGATCGCCGCGATCGCGTCGGGCGTGCGCTCCACCTGCTGCTCGAACTGCACATGGAACGGCTGCGCGAGCGGAAACGGCTGCGCGGTGGCGTTCCACCGGGTCAGCAGCTGCGCTCGCTCGGCGTCATCCAGCAGATTGAGCTCCGACAGGCGCCGCTCGGGCGCGGCGACGATGCTTGCCAGCAGGCAGCGGTAGGAGCCGAGGAGCCGCTCGGCTGTCGCGGCGTCGAACAGCGAGGCATCGTAGACCAGCGTGCCTGCCAGGGCGCCGTCACGCTCCTCCAGCACCAACGCCAGGTCGCACTCGGCGGCGACGCGGATGCTTCGCTCCTCGAGCGGCGACACCGTCAGGCCGGCGTGGCCGAGACCGGGTCGACGATAATTTTGAAGCTGGAACAGCGCCTGCACCAGCGGCGCGCGGCTCGTGTCGCGCTCGCTCTGCAGCTCCTCGATCAGACGCTCGAAGGGCAGGTCCTGGTTGGCGTAGGCAGCCAGGCACGTTTCGCGTGTGCTGCGCAGGAACGCCTGGAAGCTCGGGTCGGCGCCCGGCTCGGCGCGCAGCACCAGCGTATTTAGGAAACAGCCGATCAATCCTTCGAGCTGCGCATGGTTGCGCCCCGCCACCGGAACGCCGATCAACAGCTCGTCCTGGCCGCTGTAGCGCGCCAGCAGCACTTGAAACGCGGCCAGCAGTGTCATGAACAGGGTGGCATTTTCGGTCTGGCCAAGCGCCCTGAGCGCCGCCGTTTGCGTCGCGGGCAGCGAGAACGCCGCCTCAGCCGGGTGATATGTCTGCACCGCCGGCCGCGGCCGGTCGGTCGGGATCTCGAGCACCGGCAGGCGCCCGGCCAGCTGCCGGCGCCAGTACTCCAGCTGCTCGCCCATACCGTCGCGCAGCTGTTGCTGCTGCCAGGCCGCATAGTCGGCGTACTGGATCGGCAGCCGGGGCAGCGGATCGAATTTTGCGTCTGCGCCACCCATCGAAGCTGCAAGGTACAGCGCGGCCAGCTCTTCCATGAATACGCCGAACGACCAGCCGTCGGTGACGATGTGGTGCATCGTCAGCAGCAGCACGTGCTCCTGATCGCCCATTCGCAGCAGCCCGGCGCGCACCAGCGGCGGCCGCTGCAGGTCGAACGGCCGTCGCGCTTCGGCTGCGGCCAGACGTCGCGCCTCGGCGAGCCGCGCCTCACCGGGCAGCGTAGAAAGATCGGTTAGCGGCAGCGCGAGCGCGAGCGCCGGGTCGATGTGCTGCAGCAGCCGGCCATCCTCGAGACGAAACGCGCTGCGCAGCACCTCATGGCGACGCACGATCTCGCGCACCGCCCAACTCAGAGCCTCGAGGTCGAGCGGGCCTTCGATCTTGATCGCGTCGTGCTCGTTGAAGGCGCTGCTATCAGGCGCGAACTGCTGCAAGAACCAGAAGCGCTGCTGTGCCACCGAGAGCGGCGCAGCCGGGTCGCTGCGCTGCGGGATCTCGGGGGCGTCGGGCGTGGCCAGCCCGCGCAGCTGCCTGTCGAGCAGCGCGCGCTTTGCCGGCGACAGCGCGGCGCGGCGGCGGTTTAGATCTTCGGCGGTATACATGATTTGTGCTTCGCCCTAGCTCGAAAAGTGTGCCGTCACGTAGGACGGTACCGGCTGGATATTGGCGAGATCGTGCTCGAACAGCACGACGTCGCCGTTCTTTTGGATCTCGCGAAAGCCGCCGAACTTGTAGGTCACGTACATCATGCGGTTGCGATCGTTGGAGATAAACTCGGCCAGCAGCCGCACGCCCTGCGCCTGGGCCAGGCGCAGGATATGGTTGATCATGATCGTGCCCACACCGCGCGACATGACGCGGCACGACATCAACAGCAGCCTGACGGTCCAGACCTCCGGCTCACAGGCAACCAGCGCCAGGCCGATCGTGCCGTAGGTGCCATAGCGGTCGTCGAGGCCGGCGACGAGCAGCCTGTGGTCGGGCGAGCGGCGAAACGCGTCGAGCTCCGCATAGGAGTAGGTATAGCCGGTGGTATTGAGCTGATTGGTGCGCACCGTCAGCTCCTCGGCGCGCTGCAGGTCGCTCTCGCTGGCCGGCGCCACTGTGAAGACCATCCCCAGCGTGGCCAGGAACGCTTCGCTCGGCCCCGACCATTCACGCTCGGCCTGCTTGCGCCGGTAGTCGCTGCGGTACATCTCGCGCCGCAGGCGCGAGTCGTCGGTAACAAAGCGCGGCTGCAAAGCGGGCAACTGAGGCATACCGGCCGCTTCTGCCGCGTCGATGCACAGCACACCCGGCAGCGCGTAAGCGACTTCCTCGCGCTCAAACGGCTGGTCGTCGACAAACGCGATTGCGTCGAGGCCGATGTTGATCGAGCGCGCGATCGCCTCAATCGACGTCGATTTCGCGCTCCAATTGATCTCGGGATACAGGAAATAATCGCTCAGGCCGGCCGCGTCGAGCCGCCGGATCGCCGCTTCGTAGTCGTTCTTGCTGGCGATCGAGTGCAGAATGCCGCGACTGTCGAGCGTCTTGATTACCTCGACTACCTCCGGCCGCACGGTGACGTTGCCGTCCTCCAGCAGCACGCCGTCCCAGATCGTATTGTCAAGATCCCAAACTACGCATTTGATCGAGCGCCGCCTGGTACGGGTTGCGCCGGCGCTCGGTGTCTCGATCGCAGTCATAAGCTCAATTCCTCTGCTCCTGGTAGCCGTACTCGGCGATGGTGATCTGCTGCAGCTGCGTGCTGCCCTCGATAATCTCCATGATCTTGGCGTCGCGGAAGTAGCGCTGCACAGGGAAATCGGGGCTGCATCCGTTGGCACCGTGGATCTGCACCGCGTCGGCGGCGGCTTTGGTAGCGACGGTTGAGGCAAAATACTTTGCGATCCACGTCTCCATCACCGTGCGCGAATCGCCGCGGTCTTTGAGTATCCCGGCCTGGTAGCACAGCAGGCGCGCCGCCTTCACATTGGCGATCATCTCACTGATCATGCGCCTGATGAGCTGGAAATCCTTGAGCAGTGTGTCGAACTGCTTGCGCCCGGCGGTGTAGCTCAGCGAGGCGTCGAGGCAGGCCTGCGCGATGCCGACCGAGCCGCAGGCGACGCTGTAGCGCCCGATATCCAGCGCGGTTGTCGCCACCGCGGCGATGCCGAAGCCAGGGCCGCCCACCATGCTGTCGGCGGGAATGCGACACTCGTCCATGCGCAGCGCGGCCAGCATCGAGGCGCGCGTGCCGAGCATACCGCCGATCGGCTCGACAGTCAGGCCGGGCGTATCGCGCTCCAGCAGAAACGCCGCCGGTTTGCCTTCGTAGCGCGCAAATACCAGGAACAGGTCGGCGATCTGGCCGTAGGTCGTCCAGCGCTTGTGGCCGCTGAGCGTGTAGCCCGCCTGATCGCGTCGCGCGGTGGTAGCGATGGCGTTGGCGTCGCTTCCGGCGTTGGGCTCGCTCAGGGCGAAGGCGCCGATCGTTTCGCCCGCCGCCAGTCGCGGAAGCCAGCGCTCGCGCTGTGCGGGCCTGCCCCACTTCAGCAGCGCTTGCTCGACCATACTGTGTACCGTCAGCAGGCTGCGCACCGACGAGCAGGCGCGTCCCAGCTCTTCGTTGAGCACGCCGAAGGTCAGCATATCCATGCCGGCACCACCGCGATCTTCGGGCACCAGCGCGCCAAGATAGCCGCGCCCGGCCAGCTCGCGGATCAGCTCGGGCGGCGTGCGCTCGTCGCGATCCCAGCTGTCGGCGTACGGCGCGATCCGTTCGGCGGCGAATGCCCTGAACTCCGCCTGGGCGTCGTGTTGGCTCGAGTTGAGCTCAGTCATAGAGTACACGGGCTATGCCGCCACCGGCTCGGCGGTTTTACGCTCGACCAGCGCGGAGATAGCGTCGACCGAGCGGAAATTGTCGATATCGAGGTCGTCGTTGTCGACAGTGATGCCGAAGCCGTCTTCGACAAACAGCACCAGCTGCATCGCGAACAGCGAGTTGACGATACCCTGCGCGAAAATGTCGTCGTCGTCACGCAGGTCGTAATCTCCGATAAAGCGTGCCAGAAACTCCCGGATCTGCGATTTGTTCTGTTCCATCGCAACTACTCTCCTTGGATTGGTCATTTAGTAGGTATAGAAACCGCGTCCGCTCTTGCGGCCGTGCAGGCCGGCGTCGACCATTTTCTTGAGCAGCGGGCAGGGGCGGTATTTACTGTCGTTGAAGCTTTCATGCAGCACTTCGATCGAGTACAGGATCGTGTCCAGGCCGATCAGATCGGCCGTCTCGAGCGGGCCCATCTTGTGGCCGAAGCACTGCTTAAAAATGGTGTCGACTTCGTCGGGCTTAGCGACCTGCTCCTGCACCAGGAAGATCGCCTCGTTGACGGTCAGCATCAGCACGCGGTTTGATACGAAGCCCGGCACGTCGTTGACCACGACGCACTGCTTGCCCATCGTCGCCAGCAGGCTGCGCGCGATCTCGATCGTTTCGGGCGACGTGTGAAAACCGCGGATCACCTCGACCAGCGGCTTCATCGGCACCGGGTTCATAAAGTGCATACCCAGCACCTGGGCAGGTCGCCGGGTCGCCGAGCCGATGCGCGTTATGGAGATCGCCGAGGTGTTGGCTGCGAACACCGCGTGCGGCGGGCAGATCGCGTCGATCTGCGCGTGGACCTGCTGCTTGAGCTCCCATTTCTCGGTTACGTTTTCGATCACGAAATCGGCGTTTGCGAGCTGCTCGTAATCCGTCGACAGCGTGATGCGCTCGAGCTGCGTATCGATGCTTTCCTCGTTTGCGTCGCTCGCGCTCTTGTTGAGCAGGCGATGCATGCGCAGGTTGCTGCGAATTTGCTTCGCGGCGCGATCCAGAATCTGCTGCTCGACGTCGAGCAGCACAACGCGGTGGCCGGCCTGGGTCAGGCTCTGCGCGACACCGACGCCCATGACACCGGCGCCGACGACGCCGACCGTGCTGTTGCTCATCGCTACCTCTCCGTCAGTATGTTGTGCCGGCCACCGCACGTCAGCCGGCGGCCGGTTGTTGGCTTGTTGGCCCTAAGGCGCCGGCAGCGGAAAATCTTGCAGTTGCAGGGCGAGGTTACGCCAGACTGCTCGCCGCTTGCTCGTCGATCTGCTCGAGCTCGTCGATCAGCGCGATCTCGATCGCCACCGCAAGCTGCGCTACGGTCGGCGCTTCGAACAGCACGCTGAGCGGCAGGTTGACGCGGAAGGCCTGGCGCAGATGCGAAAACAGCTGTGTGCCGAGCAGCGAGTGGCCGCCAAGGTCGAGGAAATTGTCGTTGACGCCGACTAGCTCGACGCCGAGCACGGCCTGCCAGACGTCGGCGATGCGCTGCTCTATCTCGCTGCTCGGCGCGACGTAGGGCGTCGGCAGATCCGGGCGCGCATGCGCCGCCGGCGGCGCTCCGTGCAGCGCTTCGTCGCGTACGCCGGCCATGCGCACCCATTGATCAAAGCGCGCTTCGAGGTCGCCGGTCGAGTTAACGATGCGGGTCGCGCCGTGCTCAAGGATGCGCTCAAACGCCGCGCTGCCCTCGGCCGGGCTCATCTCGAACGCGGCGACCAGCTGGCCGACCACATCGTGCTGGCCCTCGCGCGTATGCCAGGTATCCCAGTTGACGCTGATCCAGGGCACCGGATCGACGGCGTTGTGACGCTCGGCGAACGAGTCCATGAACGTATTGGCCGCCGCGTATGCGACGAAGCCGAGGCCGCCCAGCACCGACGAGAGCGACGACATCAACAGGCAAAAATCCAGCTCGACGCCGTCGAGCGCGCGCTCGAGGGCGTACAGGCCGTGCGCCTTGGGCCGGAAATGCGCCTCGCACGCGCCACGGTCGATCTGCTGGACCACGCCAAAAGCACGCTCCTCGGAGATGCCCGCGGCGTGGATCACGCCGTTGAGCTCACCCCAGCGTGCGACAACTCTGGCGAGCAGCGCGCGCATCTGCCCGGCATCGGCGACGTCGACCGTCGCCAGCTGCACCTCGGCGCCCAGCGCTTCCAGCTGCCGCACGCTGCGGATCCTGGCGCTGACGGGGTCGCCCTGCTCGTGTTCGTCCAGCCACGCGTCCCAGCTCTCGCGCGCCGGAAACGCCGAGCGGCCGGTCAGAATCAGTCGCGCCCGGCGGGTGCGCGCAAGGTGCTCGGCCAGGATCAGCCCAACTCCGCCAAGGCCGCCGGTGATCAGATACACGCCGCGCTCGCGCAGGCTAATCGCGTCGCCGCCGGCGTCCAGCCGCGCCGGCTCATACACGCGTATCCAGCGCCGGCTCCGCCGGTACGCCACCGGCAGCTCGGGAGCGCCGCTTTCGAGCTCGCCCAGCAGCTGGTCGATCAACTTGCGCTCCTGCCAGGACCCAGCGGGCGGCAGGTCGAGATCCACGTGCCGGCAGGTGAGATTGAGATGCTCCTGCGGAATCACGCGGCACGCGCCCGCCAACGTTGCGTATTCGGGCGACAGCTGCTCGGCGCCGGTGACGCTGTTGGCAGGCGGCGTGAGCAACAGCAGATCGACCGGCTCGCTGATGTGCTGTTTGCCGATCGCTTTGGCGAGCAGCAGCAGGCTGTAAAAACCGCTATCTTGCGCGGCAATGAACTGCTCGGTTTCGACCATCGCCGGCCTGTCGTCGTCCAGGCTCCACAGGTGCAGTATCGCCCGCGGCGGCACGTCCAGCGCTTCGAGCAGCCGCACGTAGTCGGCTGCTGATTGCGGGTCGATGGTCAGGCTGCCATCCGGGCGGTGCATGAACGCCGAGCCGCTGCGTACCGCCGTGACGCTCGCGCCGGAACGCTCGCAGGCGCTCCAATAATCCGGCGGCGAGCGAGCCGCCGTCGTCGAAGACCAGCCACGGGCCGTGGCTCGCGATGCCGGCCGCGTCGAGGCGTGGCGGTGCCGGCGCTTGCTTCCACAGTGGTGTGTAGAACCAGTCGGCGATGTCGGCGCGCTTGCCGGCAGCCGGTTGGGGCACTGCGTGTCCTGGCGCGGCACCCGCTTCGATCCAGTAACGCTGACGCTCAAACGGGTACGTAGGCAGCGATAGCCGCCGCCGGCGCTGCTCGGCCCACACCTTCGGCCACGCGATCGACGCACCCGCCAGCCACAGCCGCCCCAGAGCAGGCTGCAGGCCTACGTCCTCGTCCGCCGGATCGAGAGCCACGATCAGCCGCTCGGAGTGCTCGCCGCGCTGCGGCTCCGATCCGATCAGCAACACGACCGCGTCGGCGTCCTGGGCAAGCAGCGTTTCGGCGCCGGCCTCGGCCTGCAGCCGGTCGGCCCAGAACGCCGCGCTACGGGCCTGCTCGGGCGTCACCTGTCCGGCCGATCCAAGGATCGGGATTTCGGGCGAGCGCAGCTCAACGCTGCCGATCAGCGCTGCGAGATGCTGCTGCGTCGCCGTCGTGCCGGCCTGGATGCGCTCAACGAGCAGCTTGCTTGCGTCGTCCAGCGCGAGCACTCCGCTCACCGTCGCGGCGACGAGCGCTCCTACGCCGTAGCCTCCCACGGCGCCCGGACGAACGCCCCAGTGCTGTAGCAGCTGTGCGAGCGCATACTGGGCTACAAAGGCGCAGGCTTCGTCGTTCGGCGCGGCGTGCGCGTCCAGCAGCCTGGCCCGCACGTCGACGCCAAGTCGCCGGCTGAGCTGCTCGCAGCAGCTGTCGACGTGCTCACGAACCGTCGCTTCCTGCCGGTACAGAGCGGCGAGCTGTCGCGTCAGGCCGTCGCCGGACGCAGAAAACACCAGGTTAACCGGGCGGTCGCGCCCGGTCTGCTGCGCGCTCAGCACGCGCTGCGAGTCGCTCGCTTCGAGCACGGCGACAGCGTCGGCGGTATCGCGGCAAACGACGGCGCGGCGGTAGTTGAACGCAGCGCGCCCGACCTGCAGGGTATAGGCGACGTCGGCCAGCTCGGCTGTGGGGTTGTGGCGCAGGAAGTCGGCGAGCCTGCGCGTCGCAGATTTTAGAGCGCTTTGCGTCTTGGCCGAGAGCAGCATCAGCTGCCAGGGCCGCGAACGATCGGACGCCTCGATCTCGGGCGTTTCTTCGAGCACCATGTGCGCGTTGGTGCCGCCGAGGCCGAACGAGCTGACGCCGGCACGGCGCGGGTGGGCGCTGCGCTTCCACTGTGTGGCGGCGGTGTTCACATAGAACGGGCTATGCTCGAGGTCGACTTCGGGCGCCGCGCGATGGAAGTTCAGGCTCGGGGGGATCAGGCCGTTTTTGAGCGCCAGCGACGCTTTGATCAGCCCGGTGACGCCCGAGGCGCGGTCGAGGTGGCCGATATTGGGCTTGACCGAGCCGATCGCGCAGAAGCGTTGCTTGCTCGTTCGCGCGCCGAACGCCTTGATCATCGCGGCCAGCTCGACCGAATCGCCGAGCATCGTGGCGGTGCCGTGCGCTTCGATGTAGCCGATCGTTTCGGGGTCGACGCCGGCGTGGGCCAGCGCCTCGGCGATCACCTCGGCCTGCCCGTCCAGCCCCGGCGCCGTAAAGCCGGCGCGCACGATGCCGTCGTTGTTAGTAGCCGAGCCGCGGATCACGGCGTAGATATGGTCGCCCTCGGCCAGCGCCTCGTCGAGACGCTTAAGCGCGACGACGGCCACGCCGTTGCTCATGATGCTGCCCTGCGCCTCGGCGTCGAACGTGCGGCACTCGCCGTCCGGCGAAACGATGCCGCCCGCTTCGTACAGGTAGCCGCTGCGCTGTGGTGTGGTGATCGCGGCGCCGCCGGCGAGCGCGACATCGCACTCGAAATTGAGCAGGCTCTGGCAGGCCAGGTGCGTCGCCACCAGCGAGGTCGAGCAAAAGGTTTGCACCGCGACGCTCGGACCTTTCAAATTGAGCTTGTAAGAGACGGTTGAGGCCAGCGAGTCGCGGTCGTTCCCGACGGCCAGCTGCAGCTTGCCGACGAGGTCCAGCATCTCGGGGTTGGACAGGATATTGTTGAGCAAATAGGTGCAAAAGCCGGAGCCGCCGAAGACGCCGACCAGACCGTCGTAGGCTTCCGCAGAGTATGCCGCGTCTTCGAGCGCCTCCCAGGCACATTCGAGAAACAGCCGGTGCTGCGGATCCATCGTCTCGGCCTCACGCGGCGTGTAGCCGAAGAACGCCGCGTCGAATTGCTCGACGTTCTCGACGACGGCGCCGGCCTTGACGTAGTTCGGCTTGCGGAGCAACTCCTGGTCGACGCCGGCTGCGAGCAGCTCGTCGTCGTCGAAGCGGGTGATCGATTTGACCCCGCCGACCAGATTTTCCCACAGTTGGTCGACGTCGCTGGCGCCTGGAAAACGGCCCGACATGCCGATGATCGCGACTGCCGATTCGGGGGCCGTATCGGGCGTCTGAAATTGTGACATGAGCGCGGTTACCTCGTTAACAGTTGTCGTAGCTATTGGTCCACGGCGGGGCTTGCCCCGCCATCACGGCGAAAAGCGGCTCGTAGCGGCGGCGCGTGCCCCCGCCGTGGCCTGTGCGTGTCGCAAGGTGCGTGTTGTAATATCACGCGGTCGAGCGGCGCTGCGCCTGACGCTCACGGCGCCGCGCGCCGCGATCCAGGCGCTCCTCAACCCGCGCCGCGCGCGGCATGTTCTGGTCGAACAGGGCAGCCATCGCGTTGATCGTCGGCGCTTCATACAGCACGTGCGCCGGCATCGTCGGCACGCCGAGCTCCTTGCGCAGCCGGGCGATCAGGTCGATGCCGATCAGCGAGTTGCCGCCCAGCTCGAAGAAATTGTCGTCGATGCCGATGCTTTCCAGGCCGAGCAGCTCGCACCACACGGCGGCGATGCGGCGCTCGAGATCGCTGCGCGGCGCGACAAACGACGTTCCCAACGTGGGACGCGCGTGCAGGCTGCGCGCCTGGCGGTCCTGCTGTACTTGCTGCAGCACATGGGCGACGGTGAACGACGTGCTGAGCTCGACGATCTTGCGGAAGTCCTGCGTCGACACGACCAGCTGGGGCTGGCCGCTGGCCAGGACGCGCTCGAGCGCCGCCGCGCCCTCGGCGAAGCTGATCCCGAAGCGCTGCCGGTTGGCGCGGAAGAACTCCTGGACTTCGGGGCTGTAGCCGGCCAGGCCTTTTTCCCAGGCGTTCCACTGCCACTCGCCCCAGTTGATCGCCACGGTGCGACCGTGGCGCCCGGCGTTGTGCTGAGCATAGGCGTCGAGAAAGGCGTTGGCGGCGCAGTAGTCGATCTGTCCGGGCCCGCCGCCCGTCGCCGAGGTAATCGACGAGAACAGCGCCAGGAAGTCGAGCTCGACGTGCTCGAGCGCGCGCTCCAGCGCCAGCGTGCCGTGCAGCTTGGGCGCCATGACGTCCTCGGCCATCGCCGCGGTTTTGAGCGGGATCAGGCCGATTCCGGGCACGCCGGCGGCATGGATCACACCGTGGAGCGCGCCGAAGCGATCGAGGGTGTGGGCGACCACCGCGCGCATCTGCGCCTCGGCGGCGACGTCGGCGGCCAGCACCAGCACCTCGGCGCCCAGCGCTTCCAGCTGCTGCACCTGGCCAATCCGCCGCGCGAGGTCGCCGCTGTCGTCGCCGGCCAGCAGCTCCGGCCAGCGCTCGCGCGCTGGCAGCCCGCTGCGTCCGACAAGCACCAGCCGCGCCTGCAGGGTACGCGCAAGGTGCTCGGCGATACCGAGACCGATACCGCCCAATCCACCGGTGATCAGATACACGCCCTGCTGGCGCAGCCGACCGGCGCCGGCTGCGGGCTCGGGTAGTGCCATCGGCTCCCAGGTCTGGACCCAGCGCTGGTGGCCGCGCAGCGCGACGATCGGCTCGCTGCCCGTTCCGCTGATTTCGCCAAGCAGTTGCTCGAACAACGCGTCGGCCTGCCACGAATTGCGGCTCGGCAGCGTTATGTCGATGTTGCGACAGGCCAGCGACGGATGTTCGAGCGGGATCACCTTACAGGGTCCGACCAGCGTCGCCTTTTCGGGCCGCAGCGCTTCGCCGCCACTGATGTTATGCACCTCATTGGAAACGACACTCACGCGGCAGCTCTCGACGCCGGCCTCTACCAGCGCCTGGGCCAGTGCGAGCAGGCTATGAAAGCTGCGCTCGATCGCCTGGGCAAGCGCGACCGGCTCCGCATCGTCGGGTGTGACGTTCCACAGGTGCAGCACTTCCGCCGGCGTGATCTCTTGCTCGCGCAGCGCGGCGAGCAGTGCACCGTAGTCGGCGCGGCCGGCGGGCGCCACCGTATAGCTGCCGTCTTGAGCGGCAAAGTAACCTGCGCCGGGACGAACAGTGACGACAGTTTGTTCATGGTCGCGCAGCCACGCGCAGAGCCTGGCACCGACCCCACTTTCGTCGTCGAATACGAGCCAAGTGCGTCGCTCGGCGGGCAGCTGCGGCGTGCGCGGCGCCGTTTGTTTCCAGCCGGGAACGTAGAACCAATTGGCCGGCTCCTCGCGCTTGATGTTCTCAAGCGTCTGCTCGAGCGATAGCTCGGCGCGACAGCTCTGAGCTATCTGTGGCGCGCGCTTGCGTGGCTCGATCCAGAAGCGCTGGCGCTCGAAGGGATAGGTCGGCAGCGCCACCCGCCGCCGCCGCTCCGTGCCCCACACCGCCGCCCACTCCAGCGCCGCTCCCGCCAGCCACAGCCGCCCCAGCCCCCGCGCCAGCGCTTGCCACTCCTGCCCGCGCTCCTGTGGCCCGCCCTGCAGCGCCACCACTCGTCCCGCCTGCTCGCTTCCGATCCCTCCCTGCTGCTTCACCAGCGCGCTCAGCGCCTGCCCCGGTCCGACCTCCACCAGCACCGCGTCCCCCGTCTCCCCCAGCAGCGTCCCCAGCCCCGCCTCCAGCCGCACCGGCGCCAAAAGGTGCTCCACCCAGTAGCCCCCGTCCTGCGCCTCCTCCGCCGTGATCCATGTGCCCGTCACGTTCGAGACGTACGGAATCTTCGGCGCTTCCAGCCGCAGTCCCGCCACCACCGCCCGCAGCTGCTCCGCGATCGGTGCCAGCATCCGCGAGTGGAACGCGTGCGTCGTCGCCACCCGCTTGCACGCTATGCCCTCCCGCCGCCAGC
The DNA here is from genome assembly GCA_963827625.1 of uncultured bacterium. GTDB lineage: Bacteria > Chloroflexota > Chloroflexia > Chloroflexales > Kallotenuaceae > CAWHBS01. The sequence goes on from CAWHBS010000003.1 coordinate 318,097, forward strand.
CGCGCCTCCAGCGCCGCCACCGCATCCCGTCGTCCCCGCCACCACCGTCAGCAGCGGTCCCGTCGTCGCCGCGATGTCCAGCTCCGTTCCCGCCACCAATCCCCGCGCCGTCGCCTCGTCGCACGCCAGCGCCAGCATGCTGCCGCCCGGCAGCGCGTCGATCAGCTGCGCCCGCGTCGCCACCAGCCGCGCCGCGTCCTCCAGCGTCAACACACCCGCGATGGTCGCCGCGGTGTACTCGCCCAGGCTGTAGCCGATCAGCGCGCGCGGGCGCAGGCCCCAGCTCAGCAGCAGCTGGGCCAGGGCATACTCGACGGCAAACACCGCCGGCTGCGCCAGACGCGTCGGGGTGAGCGGGTCCGGCGCGGCAGCGCCGCGGCCGAGCAAGGCGCGCGAAGGCGTCGGCGGCGGGGGCGGGCTCGGCCAGCAGCAGAGCCCGCACATCGGCGTCGAGGTACGGCGCGAGCAGGGCACAGCAGCGGTCGAGGTGGGTGCGGAACACGGGCTGGCGCTGATAGAGCGCGCGGGCCATGCCGGCATAGTGGTCGCCGACACCAGGGAACAACAACACGGCCTCGCGCTCGGCGGCGGGGGCATGAGCGGAGAAGAGGCGGGCTGGGTCGCGGGCGGCGAGGGCGGCAGCGGCGTCGGTGGCATCGCGGGCGACGAGGGCACGGCGAAAGGCGAAGGGGCGCCGGCCGAGCTGGAGGGTGAAGGCGACATCGGCGAGGGCGGCGTCGGGATGGTCGGCCAGGTAGGTGGCCAGGTTCTCCGTCGCCGTCTCCAGCGCCGCCTCACTGCGCGCCGATACGATCAGCAACTGCCACGGCTGCGACGGCTCCACCGGCTCGGGCTCGGGCGCTTCTTCGAGCACCACGTGCGCGTTAGTGCCGCCCATGCCGAGCGAGTTGATGCCCGCGCGGCGCGGATGGCCGTTGCGCAGCCACGGGCTGAGCGCCGTGTTCACCACGAACGGGCTGGTCTCAAAATCGATCTCAGGATTGGGCGTCTGAAGTGCAGCGTCGGCGGGATCAGCTCGTTTTTCAGCGCCAGCGCGGTTTTGATCAGTCCCGACACACCGGCGGCGCGGTCGAGGTGGCCGACGTTGGTCTTCACCGAGCCGATGCGGCAGAACCCGCGCGCCTCGGTTGTCGTGCGAAAGGCGCGCGTCAGCGAGGCAACCTCGATCGGGTCGCCCAGCTCGGTGGCGGTGCCGTGGGCTTCGATATAGTCGATCGAATCGGCAGTCACGCCGGCCGCCTCCATCGCGGCGACGACGACGTCGGCCTGGCCGGTGACGCTGGGCGCGGTGTAGCCGACTTTGAGCGAGCCGTCGTTGTTGACCGCCGAGCCCTTGATCACGGCGTGGATCGTATCGCCGTCGGCGATCGCGTCGGCCAGGCGCTTGAGCACCACCACGCCCACGCCGTCGCCGAACAGGCTGCCGTGCGCGTCGGCGTCGAATGTGCGGCAGTGGCCATCCGGCGACTCCTGGCCGCCCTGCTCGTACAGGTAGCCGGTCTTGTTGGGAACGCGGATCGAAACGCCGCCGGCCAGCGCGATGTCGCACTCGCCGTTGAGCAGGCTCTGGCAGGCCAGATGCGTCGCCACCAGCGAGGTCGAGCAGAAGGTCTGCACCGCAAAGCTCGGCCCGTTGAGGTTGAGCTTGTAGGAGACGGTGGTGGTCAGCGCGTCTTTGTCGTTGCCGATCACCGCCTGGTAGTGGTTGACCGACGCGGCGACCTCTGGGTCGCCCACCAGGCTGAGCAGGTAGGTGCTGATATTGGTGCCGGCGAACACGCCGACCAGCCCTTTGTAGGCTTCGCCGATATAGCCTGCCTGCTCCAGCGCCTCCCACGACACTTCAAGGAACAGGCGCTGCTGCGGGTCCATCGCCTCGGCTTCGCGCGGGCTATAGCCGAAGAATGCGGCGTCGAACAGGTCGATATCCTCGAGGATCGGCCGCGCTTTCACATAGTTTGGCGCGCCGAGCGCCTCGGGATCCACACCCGCCGCCAGCAGCTCGTCGTCGTCGAAAACCGAGATCGACTCGACGCCGTCGCGCAGGTTGCTGCCAGAACTGCTCGATGTTGCGCGCGCCGGGGAAGCGGCCGGCCATGCCGATGATCGCGACGCCGCCGTGGTCGACGCTGCGACGCGCTTGCTTGCGCCGCTCGCCGAGCGTGGCGACCTGCGCGTCGGTGATCCGCGGCGCTTCGGGGCGCAAATATCTGGCCAGCGCGCTGATCGTCGGCGCCTCGAACAGCGCGACGGCGGGGATCTGGATATTGAACTCGCGCTTGAGCCGCGCGATCAGCTGCAGGCCGATCAGCGAGTTGCCGCCGAGGTCGAAGAAGTTGTCGTTGACGCCGACCTGCTCGATGCCCAGCGCGGCCTGCCAGATCGACGCGATGCGCTGCTCGAAGTCGCTACCGGCCGCCACGAACGTCGTGGCCAGCTCGGGGCGCGTTGACGTCGCCGTCGCTCGTGCTGCGCAGGCACTATTGTCGAGCGCGACCCACTGCTGCAGCCGCGCGTCGAGGTCGCCGGTCGAGGTGACGATATGCGCGGCGCCGGCGGCCAGCACGCGCGTAAAAGCGTCGATTCCTTCGGCCTCGCTCATGGCGTAGGCGGCCAGCGCGTCACCGATCGGCAGCGTCGTCGCGGTACCGGAGCTGCCCTGCCAGGTATCCCAATCGACGCTGATCCAGCGTGGATCGCCCGCGGCGCGCTTGTGCTGCGCAAACGCGTCCATGAAGCTATTGGCCGCGCTGTAGGCGGCGAAGCCCAGCCCACCGAGCACCGTCGACAGCGACGACATCAGCAGGCAGAAGTCGGCTTCGACGCCCTCCAGCACTTGCTCCAGCACATACACGCCGTACGCCTTGGCGTTGAAGTGCGCCTCGCTGCCGTCACGATCGCTCATCGAGACGACCTGGAACGAGCGCTCGCCGGTGAGGCCGGCGGCGTGGATCACGCCGTGGATCGCGCCGAAGCGATCGAGGGTGTGGGCGACCACCGCGCGCATCTGCGCCTCGGCGGCGACGTCGGCGGCCAGCACCAGCACCTCGGCGCCCAGCGCTTCCAGCTGCTGCACCCGGCCAATCCGCCGCGCGAGGTCGCCGCTGTCGTCGCCGGCGAGCCGGCTCTCCCATTCGGAGCGTGGCGGCAGCCCGCTGCGGCCGACGAGCACCAGCCGCGCCTGCACCGTGCGCGCCAGGTGTTCGGCCAGCATCAGCCCGACACCGCCCAGCCCGCCGGTGATCAGATACACACCCTGCCGGCGCAGCGGCGGCGTATCGCCCGTCGCCGCTTCCAGCCGCGTCTGGCGGTAGCTCTGCACGTAGCGCGTCGCGTCGCGGTATGCCACCGCCGCAACCCTGGGCGATGCCGCGAGCTCGCCTGCCAGCAGAGCCGTCAGCGCTTCGTCGTCGCCGCCGCGCGCGATATCGATGCTACTGCAGCGCAGGCCGGGATATTCCTGCGCGAGCACGCGGCACAGCGCCACAGCCGGCGCGCGCTCGGGTGCAATCGTATCGCCGGCGCCGACCGCCTGGGCCTGTTCGCTAAGCACGGCGATGCTGATCGTTTCACTCGCGGCGTGCTCCTCGAGCGCCTGAGCCAGCCATAGCAGGCTGTAAAAGCCGCGCTCCTGTGCCTCGGCGAAGCGCTCGACGCCGGCGCCGTCCGGCCGGGCGACGCTCCACAGATGGGCGATCGCCTGCGGCAGCAGCGCCTGCTCGCGCAGCGCGCCGAGCAGCGCAACATAGTCTGCGCGCTCGTTGGGCCGCAGCTCGAAGCTGAGCTCGCCGGTGCGGGCAAAACGCTCGCCGCGGCGCACGCCGACGCAGGTGTGGCCGCGCTCACGCAGGCGCTGCGCAACCCGATCACCAACGCCGTGCTCGTCTTCGAAGATCAGCCACGTGCGGGCCTGCTCGTCGTTTTCAGCGGCGTCAAGCGGCTCCGGCTCCCAGACGGGCAGATAGAACCAGTCGGCGACATCAGCGCGCTTGGCGGAAGCAGGCTGCGTCGCGGCGTGTACCGGCGTCGTGGCAGCGTCGATCCAGAAGCGCTGGCGCTCGAAGGGATAGGTCGGCAGCGCCACGCGCCGCCGCCGCTCCGTGCCCCACACCGCCGCCCACTCCAGCGCCGCTCCCGCCAGCCACAGCCGCCCCAGCCCCCGTGCCAGCGCTGGCCATTCCTGCCCGCGCTCCTGTGGCCCGCCCTGCAGCGCCACCACTCGTCCCGCCTGCCCGCTCCGATGCCCTCCCTGCTGCTTCACCAGCGCGCTCAGCGCCTGCCCCGGTCCGACCTCCACCAGCACCGCGTCCCCCGTCTCCCCCAGCAGCGTCCCCAGCCCCGCCTCCAGCCGCACCGGCGCCAAAAGGTGCTCCACCCAGTAGCCCCCGTCCTGCGCCTCCTCCGCCGTGATCCATGTCCCCGTCACGTTCGAGACGTACGGAATCTTCGGCGCTTCCAGCCGCAGTCCCGCCACCACCGCCCGCAGCTGCTCCGCGATCGGTGCCAGCATCCGCGAGTGGAACGCGTGCGTCGTCGCCACCCGCTTGCACGCTATGCCCTCCCGCAGCCAGCCGCGCCTCCAGCGCCGCCACCGCATCCGTCGTCCCCGCCACCACCGTCAGCAGCGGTCCCGTCGTCGCCGCGATGTCCAGCTCCGTTCCCGCCACCAATCCCCGCGCCGTCGCCTCGTCGCACGCCAGCGCCAGCATGCTGCCGCCCGGCAGCGCGTCGATCAGCTGCGCCCGCGTCGCCACCAGCCGCGCCGCGTCCTCCAGCGTCAACACACCCGCGATGGTCGCCGCGGTGTACTCGCCCAGGCTGTAGCCGATCAGCGCGCGCGGGCGCAGGCCCCAGCTCAGCAGCAGCCGGGCCAGGGCATACTCGACGGCAAACACCGCCGGCTGCGCCAGACGCGTCGGGGTGAGCGGGTCCGGCGCGGCAGCGCCACGGCCGAGCAGGGCGGCGAAGGCGTCGGCGGCGGGGGCGGGCTCGGCCAGCAGCAGAGCCCGCACATCGGCGTCGAGGTACGGCGCGAGCAGGGCACAGCAGCGGTCGAGGTGGGTGCGGAACACGGGCTGGCGCTGATAGAGCGCGCGGGCCATGCCGGCATAGTGGTCGCCAACACCGGGGAACAACAACACGGCCTCGCGCTCGGCGGCGGGGGCATGAGCGGAGAAGAGGCGGGCTGGGTCGCGGGCGGCGAGGGCGGCAGCGGCGTCGGTGGCATCGCGGGCGACGAGGGCACGGCGATGAGGCGAAGGGGCGCCGGCCGAGCTGGAGGGTGAAGGCGACATCGGCGAGGGCGGCGTCGGGATGGTCGGCCAGGTAGGTGGCCAGGTTCTCCGTCGCCGTCTCCAGCGCCGCCTCACTGCGCGCCGATACGATCAGCAGCTGATCGTCCTCCAACGCCGGCTCGATCGGCCGATCAGGCGCTTCTTCGAGCACCACGTGCGCGTTGGTGCCGCCGATCCCGAAGGCGCTGACGCCAGCGCGGCGTGGATGGCCGTTGCGCCGCCACGGGCTGAGCGCCGTATTCACCACGAACGGGCTGTCGGCGATATTGAGCTGCGGATTGGGGGTCTGGAAATTCAGGCTCGGCGGGATCAGCTCGTTTTTCAGCGCCAGCGCAGTCTTGATCAGGCCGGTCACGCCCGCGGCGCGGTCGAGGTGGCCGACGTTGGTCTTCACCGAGCCGATCGCGCAAAAGCCGTTGGCGGTGCTGCTCGACCGAAACGCCCTGACCAGAGCGGCGAACTCCGCGGCGTCGCCCAGCGCGGTGCCGGTGCCGTGCGTCTCGATATAGCTGACCGTCGCCGGGTCGACGTCGGCGTTGGCCAGTGCCTCGATGATCACGTTGGTCTGGCCGCGCACGCCTGGCGCGGTGTAGCCGACTTTGAGCGAGCCGTCGTTGTTGACCGCCGAGCCCTTGATCACCGCATAGATCTCGTTGCCGTCGGCGATCGCGTCGGCAAGACGGCGCAGCGCGACGACGGCGACGCCGTTGCCGAGTGGAGCGCCCTTCGCTTCGGCGTCGAACGCGCGGCAGCGGCCGTCGGGCGAAGCGATGCCGCCCTCCTGATACAGATAGCCCGTCGCCTGCGGCACCTGGACCAGTACACCGCCGGCCAGCGCCATATCGCACTCGCCGTTGAGCAGGCTCGAGCTGGCGATGCTCACGGCAACCAGCGACGTCGAGCAATAGGTTTGCACCGTGTAACACGGGCCGGTCAGGTTGAGCAGGTAGGCCGCGCGCGTCGCGAGCGAGTCCTTGTCGTTGCCCAGGCCGACCTGCAGGCTGCCGGCCAACTCGATCAGGCTGGCGTTGGGCAGCAGATTATTGAGCAGATAGGTGCTGATGCCCGCGCCCGCGAACAGGCCGATCGTTCCGTTGAATGTGTCGACGTTATGCCCGGCGTTCTCGATCGCGCTCCACACAGTCTCGACGAACAGGCGCTGCTGCGGGTCCATGATCCGAGCTTCCAGCGGAGTCAGACCGAAGAATTCGGCGTCGAACGTATCGGCGTCGGCGAGAACGGCGCCGGCTTTGACATAGCTCGGATCGCTGAGCAGCGCCGGGTCGACGCCCGCGGCGATTAGCTCGTCGTCGCTGAACCGGGTGATCGATTCGACGCCGTGCTTAAGGTTGTGCCAGAACTCGTCGACGCTACGTGCGCCCGGAAAACGGCCGGCCATGCCGACGATTGCGATATCGGTGCTGTCTGAAAGGTCGGTCAGCTGAGGATCGCGCATCGCGTACCACTGCTCCTATGTGGGTAATTGGTCGAAGGTCGAAGGTCGAAAGTCAAAGGTCAACCAGCATACGTTGTGGACGCATCCCCGTCGCTCCGATTCCAGCCATCTCCACCAATGACCTTCGACCTTCGACTTAATATGATCGATCTACACTCTGGTGGCCTGCTGTCGCCGCATGCGCTCGCGCCGTTGCCTGCCGCGGTCCGCCGTCTGGCTGGGCTCAGGCGCATCGCTCGTCGGCGGCGCGATCAGCTCGGCCAGGCTGGCGATGGTCGGGCCTTCAAACAGGCTGGCCGCCGACAGCTTGATGCCAAGCTGGCGCTCGATGCGCGCGACGACCGACATGCCGATCAGCGAATTGCCGCCCAGCTCGAAAAACTGGTCGTGAATGCCGACGCGCTCGACGCCCAGCGCCGCCTGCCAGATCGAGGCAAGCTGCTCCTCGACCGAGTTGCGCGGCGCGACATACGGCGTGCGCAAATTCGGACGCGGATAGAGCGGGCGGTTCTCCGGCACGGCGGCGATCTGCTCCAGCAGGTTCGCGGCGGTCAGGCCATCCCATTGCCGTACAGTCGCCTCGAGGTCCTGCGTCAGCACCAGCACCTGCGGCTGCGGCTCGCCCATGATGCGCCGCAGCACCTGCGCGCCTTCGTCGAGCTCGATGCCGTAGCGGCGGCGCAGATCGGCGATCCGCTCGCCCAGCGCCGGCAGCGACGCGAAGATCGAGCTCTGCCAGGCGTCCCACTGCCACGGACCCCAGTTGATCGCCGTAACCTGCGTGCCCCGCCGCGTCGCACTCCAGTGCGCGAAGGCATCCATGAACGCGTTGGCAGCGCAGTAGTCCACCTCTCCGATACCGCCGGTGACGGCATTGCTGGACGAGTACAGCACCATGAAGTCGGGCGGGTCGTCGGCCAGCAGCTCGTCGAGCAGCAGCGTGCCGCGCAGCTTTGGCGCAAAGACGCGCTCGACCAGCTCGGGCGTTTTCAGCTGGATCAAGCCTTCGCCCGGCACGCCGGCAGCGTGAAACACGCCGTCGATGCGGCCCCAGCGCTCCCGCGCCGCGCCGATCGCCATGCGCATCTGCTCACCGTCGGCAACGTCCGCCTGCAGCGCCAGCACGTCGGCTCCCGCTTGCTCGAGCGCGGCGATCGCCCGCAGCTTACGGCTGAGCGGATCGTCGGCAGCGTGCTCGTCGATCCAGCTTTGCCGATCCTCACGGGCGGGCAGCGCGCTACGTCCGGTCAGCAGCAGGCGTGTGGCGCCGGCCGCCGCCAGCTCGCCGGCCAGATGCAGCCCGAGGCCGCCGAGGCCGCCGGTGATCAGATACGCAGCGTCCGGCCGCGGCACAAACGCGTCGTTCGCTGTGAAGCGCAGCGGCTCGAACGTCTGGACCCAGCGGCGTTTGCCGCGATAGGCGACCAGGTTGTCGTGTGCTGCGCTCGCGAGCTCCGCTACAAGCAGATCGGCGAGCTCGGCGCTCGCGGTCGGCGGCAGGCAGATATCGACGCTGCGGCAGACGATCCCTTCGTATTCTTTGGGGATGACCTTGCACGGACCGAGCAGCGTCGCCTTTTCGGGGTGCAGCTCCTCGTCGCCGGAGACCGCGTGCAGGCCACTGGATATCACCGTCAACGGCGCGGCGATGTGCTGCTCGCCGAGCGCCTGGGCCAGGTACAGCAGGCTGTAAAAGCAATCCTGCTGGGCCGCGTCGAGGCGGGCTCGATCGAGGGCGCCAGCCCGGCGCGATACGGCGCGCAGATGCACGATCTGCTCGGGCTGTTTACCGATCAGCTGCAGATGTTTGAGCAGCGCGGTGTAGTCGGCACGGGCGCGCATATCGATGCTGTAGCCGCCCCACGGAGTGCGCCGGAAGCCTTCGCCCGCCGCTACCAGGACCACATCCTGGCCCGCGGCTTCGAGGTGCTCCGCCAGGCGCTGCGCAACGCCGCAGTCGTCGGCGACGATGAGCCAGCGACGTGCCTGAGCCAGATACTCACGCTGAGTAGCGCGCAGCAGCGGGGGCGACTGCTTCCAGACCGGCACATAGGTCCAATCTGCGATATCGGCTCGCTTGCCCCGCGGTGTCGCCCGCCGCTGAGCGCCGCTCGACTGCTCGGTGCTCACCCAGAAGCGCTGGTGCTCCCACGGATAGCCCGGCAGATGCAGACGTCGCCGCGGCTCGTCCGACCAGCCGGATCGCCAATCGATCGCCACGCCCGCCTCCCACAGCCTGCCAAGCGCGCCGAGAAATACCGCGCGATCGCTGCCTTGCTCGTACGCTGCGCCGAGCGAAGCCAGCACCAGCGGCTCCGCGACGCCCGCGGCGAGCGCTTGCTGCACGGCGAAGCTGCCCAGCGAGCGGCCGGGTCCCAGCTCCAGCAGCACGCGTCCCGGCGCACGCCACAGCTCGGCGACGCCGTCGGCGAAGCGAACGGTGCGGGTGAGATGGCGTGACCAGTAGCGCGGATCGGTCGCCTCGGCGGCGGCGATCCAGGTACCTGTAACGTTGGAAAGGTACGGGATCGCCGGCGGATGGAGCTCCACGCCGTCGAACAATGCTACGAGCTGCTCGACGATCGGCTCCATCATGCTCGAATGGAACGCGTGCGACGTCGGCAGGCGCCGGTACGGCATTCCGCCGTCGGCCAGGCGGTGTTCGAGCCCGGCGATCGCGTGCTCGGGACCGGCGATGACTGCCGTAGACGGGCTGTTGATCGCGGCCAGGCAGAGCTCCGCCGTCAGCAGCGCCCGAGCAGCGGCTTCGTCGACGCCGACCGCCAGCATTGCGCCCTGCGGCAGCTGTTCGATCAGCGCAGCGCGCTCGGCGACCAGCATCACGGCGTCTTCGAGCGAGAACACGCCGGCGACACAGGCCGCGACGTACTCGCCCAGGCTGTAGCCGATCAGCGCTTCGGGAACGATGCCGCGCGAAAGCCATAGCTGTGCCAGTGCGTAGTCCAGGGCGAACACCAGCGGCTGAGCGTACAGCGTGCGGTGCAGCTCGCTTGATCCGTTCGCAGCTTGCTGACGGCCGCGGCCGAGCATGCTGCGCAGGTCGATCGCCGGTTGCGGCTCACTGCCGCCTGTGCGCGGCTCGAACATGAGGTCGCGAAGATCGACGCCCAGACGCGGCAGCAGCAGGTCGGCACACCGATCGATCGCCGCGCGGAACACAGGCTCGCTCGCGTACAGCTCGCTGCCCATACCGGCGTAGTGGTCGCCGACGCCGGCGAACACAAAGCCGAGCGGCCTGCCGAACAGTGACGCACCGGCAGTGCGCCGGGGCGAGCGCTGCTCGGAGCCCGCCGCGAGCGCCACCAGTGCGTCCTGGCGGTCGCGGCAAAGCAGCGCGCGGCGATGTTCGAGCGCAGCGCGGCCGGTCTGCAGGCTATAGGCGATGTCGGCCAGGTCGGCGTCGGCGTGCTCGCGCACATAGCCTTCCAGACGCTGCATTACCTGGGCCAGCGCCGTTTCCGTCCGCGCCGAGACAGTCAGCAGCTGCCACGGCTCCCCGCGTAGGGATCCGCAGCGGCGCGGCTTGCCCCCACCGCCGGGCTCGCCTCGGCCGGCGCAGCTTCGACGACCACGTGGGCGTTTGTTCCGGACCAGCCGAACGAGTTGACGCCGGCGACGCGTGGCCGCTCGCCGCTCCATGCCACGGCGGCAGTCGGCACGACGATCGGGATCTGCTGCCAGGGGATGGTCGGGCTTGGCTCGCGCAGATTGAGATGCGGCGGGATCTCGCCATGTTGCAGCAGCAGCACCGTTTTGATCAGCCCGGCGATACCTGCCGCACCGGCCAGGTGGCCGATGTTCGTCTTGACTGTTCCGACAGGTAGCGGCTGCTCCGGCGAGCGGCCGGCGCCAAACACAGCGTTGATCGCGGCGATCTCGATCGGATCGCCGAGCGCCGTCCCAGAACCATGAGCCTCCAGGTAGCCGACCTGCGCCGCTTCGACCGACGCGTTGGCCAGCGCGTCGCGGATCACCGCCTGTTGCGCCCGGCCGTTCGGCGCGGTCAGCCCGTTGCTGCGCCCATCTTGATTGATCGCCGAGCCGCGGATCAGCGCCAGGATCGTATCGCCGTCCGCCAGCGCGTCCGAGACGCGCTTCAGGACCACTACGCCACAACCTTCGCCGAGCACGAAGCCGTCGGCGGCCGCATCGAACGTTTTACACCGCCCATCGGGCGCCAGCATACCCATCTTGCACGCGTTGACCATGCTGTCGGGCGAGACCATCGCGTGGGCACCGGCGGCGAGCGCAAGGTCGGCCTCGCCGCGCCGCAGGCTCTGGCAGGCGAGGTGTACCGCTACCAGCGCCGATGAGCAGGCGGTATCGACTGCGACGTTCGGACCCTGCAGGTCAAGCGCGTACGATAGCCTGCCCGACGCCACACTCGACGCGCTGCCGATGCCGAAATACGGATCGTCGAGCGTCGAGCTGTCGCCCGCGGCGAGCTGCAGCTGCGCGTACTCGTGAGTGTTCATCATGCCCACGAACACGCCGGTTCGGCTGCCCGCCAGGCGCGCGACGTCAAGGCCGGCGTGCTCGAGCGCTTCCCAGCTCACCTCGAGCAGCAGCCGCTGCTGCGGATCCATGCGCTGCGCTTCGCGCGGAGAGATGGCAAAGAACGCAGCGTCGAAGCCTGGCAGGTCGCGCACAAACGCGCCGCGGCGCGTGTACATTTTTCCCGCCGCCGCCGGATCAGCGTCGTAATAGCGCTCGATATCCCAGCGCTCGGGCGGCACCTCGCCGGTAGCATCGCGGCCGTCGCGCAGCAATTGCCAGAACGCCGCGGGTGAGTCCGCGGCGCCGGGGAAGCGGCAGCCGATACCGATGATCGCGATCGGCTCGCCGGTGTCATGAGCCGCTGCGGGGGGCGCGGGCGCTCGCCGCTCGCCGCTGGAGCTTGTGGCCAGCCGGCGCGCCAGCAGCGCGATGCTCGGAAAATCGTACGCCAGTGTCGCGGGCAGCTCCTCGTCAAGCCACTCTTCGAGCTCGCCCACCAGGCCGATCGCGTCGGCCAACTCGAGCCCGTAGCCGGCGAACGGCTCGCGCACATCGATCGACTGTGCGTCGATGCCGAGATAGTCGGCAAGCTTCGTGACGAGCCAGGCGGCGATCGTCGCTTCGTCGCGCACGTCGGCGCTGGAGGAGGGCGAAACGATCATTGTGTCCTCGATTCCGGCGCAGCCGGCGCAACGGCACGATGCGTACCCGGCTGCGCCAGGCCGGCGCCGGCCGGGTCGAGCCGCGCCGCTGCGGCCGCGTCTGCCCAGGCGCTGAAGCCGCCCGACCAGAAGGCCGCGCGGCAGGCGTGACGCTGGACCTTGCCGCTCGGCGTTTTCGGGATGCTGCCCGCTTTGAGCAGCAGGACCTGGTGTACCTGCAGCTCGTGCTGCTCCGACACGTTCTTCCTGATCGCCGTCATGACAGATTGCGGGTCGAATGTCCTGCGGTGGCGCGCGACACGGCTGTGCCCCGCTTCTGCGGCCGAGGCCGGATGATAATGCGGATCGATCTCGGCCAGCACCACCACCTGCTCGCGCTCGCTGCCGTCGGTGGCGAAGGCCGCGCAGCAGCCGGGGCGAACGGCCGGATGGCTCAGCTCCGCCGTCAGCTCGATATCCTGTGGATAATAGTTGTGGCCGCGCACGATGATCAGATCTTAAGCCGTCCGGTGACGAACAGCTCGCCATCGCTCATAAAGCCGAGATCGCCGGTGCGTAAGAACGGCCCCTCGTCGCTGCCGGCGAGCCGGGCGCCGAAGGTAGCCTGGCTCAGCTCGGGCTGATCCCAGTAGCCCTGCCCGACGTTGGGAGCGGCGACCCAGATTTCGCCGACCTGCTCCGCCGTGCATGGCACGCGCGTATCGGGGTCGACGATCAGCACCCTGCTTTCCGGCCGCGGGCGGCCGCTACTGACCAGCGTTCGCCGGGCGCTGTTCTCGTCGGGCGCGGCGACAACCCGGTTGCGGCGCAGCGCACCGTCGTCGAGCGCGCGGTACACCGGCGCGCGGTCGCGCACGTTGCCGGTAACAAACAGCGTCGTTTCGGCCAGGCCGTAGCACGGATAGAACGCTTCACGGCGAAAGCCGCGCGGCGCAAAGGCTGCGACGAACTGCTCGATCGTTTCGCGTCGAATGGGCTCGGCACCGTTGAACGCAACGCGCCAGCCACTGAGATCGAGCCCGGCACGCTGCTCCTCGTCGACCCGCCGGACGCACAGGTCGTAGGCGAAATTCGGGCCGCCGCTGGTGGACGCGCCGTAGCGCGAAATCGCCTGTAGCCAGCGCGCCGGGCGCTGCAGGAAGTCGACCGGCGACATCATGATGCAGCGGTTGCCGAGATACAGCGGCTGGATCACGCTGCCGATCAGACCCATATCGTGATAGAGCGGCAGCCAGCTGACGGCGCTCGCCTGCTCGGTGTTGTCGAACGCGTGGTGAATGATGCGCTGGTTATGCAGCAGGTTGCCGTGGCTGAGCATCACACCTTTTGGCAGCGCGGTTGAGCCCGATGAATACTGCAAGAACGCGATCGTCGCGTGTCCAAGCGCGGGGGCGACCCATGCATCGGCCATGCCACGGCCCAGGCCCTCGACGGCGAGCCAGGCCGGCTCGCGCAGCTCGGGCGCCTGTTCGGCGATCTGCTCGGCCGCCGCAGCGAGCGACGCTGTGGTGAGCACGGCTGCCGGGCGGGCGTTTGCCGTGATCGCGCGCAGCCGCGGAAGCGTGCGCTCCAGGCGCGACGGCTGGGGCGGCATGGCCGGCACGGCGATCACGCCGGCGTACAGGCAGCCGAAAAACGCGCTGATGAACTCGAGACCGGGCGGGAAAAGCAGCAGCGCCCGGTCGCCCTGCTGTAAGCTCTGCTGCAGCGCAGCCGCGATCTCGCGCGCCTGGCGGTCGAGCTCGCCGTAGCTCAGCTCGAACTCAGGCAGCTCACCCCGGGCAAGGTAGGTATAGGCCACCTGCTGCGGCTGCGCATGCCCGCGCCGGCACAGAAGATCCACCAGTGAAGCAGGCTCGATCGCGGCGCTCGGCCGTACGCTCATGTTATCGCTCCCGATTGATTGCTATCGATTATTTCGCTTATGCAGCTCGCACCAACACGGCACGCCGGTCGCGACGCTGCGTCCGGTGCGCGTGCCTGGGGCGCTTAAGGAAGCCGCAAGCGTGGATCTTGCAGTTCAATCGGGAGCGATAACGTTATGCTACGATGACGGTGGGCATACGTGCCCATGTTGGAAATGCCGATCAGTCGCGCGATGCCGTCATGTTCTACATGTAACGCGAGCAAAGGCTACCAATGGTGATGCCGACATTGCAGGGGTGACTACCATGCCGTACGATCCGACCCTGTATCAGGGCAGCGCGGCGTATTATGCGACGGGCCGGCCACCATACTCGCACGAGTTGGTTCCGACCCTCTCCGCCCTGGCCGGCCTGACCGACCTGGACCGCCTGCTCGACGTTGGCTGCGGTCCCGGCGTGCTCGCCATCGCCTTTGCTCACTGTGTCGCTGAAGCGATCGGACTCGACCCCGACGCGGACATGCTGGCGGAGGGTGCGCGACGGGCTCATGAAGCCGGAATCGTCAACATTCGGTGGACACGTGCACGCGCGGAGGACATCCCCGCGCTCGAGCTTGGCAGCTTCAAGCTGGTAACCTTCGGCCAGTCGTTCCACTGGACCGATCGCGAGCGCGTAGCCGAAGCGGTGTACGACGTCCTCGAACCAGGCGGCACGCTGGCGCTGGTCGTTCACGCACACGCAGGCCGGCCGCAGCCGGTCGGCCCCGGCTATCCGCCGATTCCACATGATGCGATTCTCGCGTTGATCGATCGGTATCTCGGACCACGCCGGCGCGCCGGCCAGGGCTTCGCGGCAGTGCCGGCGGATCGCTATGCAGATGCACTCGCGCGCACCCGCTTCGGGGTACCACGCCACATCTTCTGCGCCGGCCGGCCCGACATTGTCCGAGACATAGCCGGTGTGCTCGCCGGTTACTTCTCGACCTCGTTCGCCGCACCACATTTGTTCGGCGACCGCCGGACCCAATTCGAAGCCGATATCCACGCCGAGCTCACGCGCTGGTCGCCGAGCGGCCTGTTCTGGGACTGGCCGGGCGACACGGAGATCGTGCTGGCTACCAAGCCGGATTGACCCTGCTGCCGGCCCACCGTCCGGGTGCGGCCGATCAGCTATGCCATGGTAGTCGGCGCACTGCCCTCTCACACCGGCGGGGAGATCGCCACTTCGATTTGTTGAAACGCTGGAGAATGTGCAGTAGAGTAATCCAGGATGTCCCTGCTCACATAGCCGGCACCCATCGACCTCGTTGCGCGAGGCGATGGGCTCCATCTTGTGGATCAACCGGGAGCTCATGGATCGCGCGGCGATCTCGGAGAACGATCAGCGATCCGCGAGCGAATCAACGATGAGCCGTCACAAGGAGATGAACGCACATGAGCTTCATGAACCTGAGTCAGGCGGAACTATCCAGCGGACAGCTGGCTCCTGCAACGTTGGAACAGGCGGTCAATCAGGTCTTGCTAAATGGCTTTGTCGTGCTGGAGAATGCCGTGCCGATCGACCTGGTCGACGACTTGAACCAGGACCTGCTGGACGTCATCGATAGGCTCCTGAAGACCGATGCGGAGAAGACGGAAGTGAATACCACGGCGTTCCGCAAGAACCGCATCCGGATGGACCTTCCGTTCCGCGACCCGTACATCCATCCGCAGATCATTACAAATGCGTTTGCAATGCCAATTCTTGAACGAATAATTGGGGATGACTGCCGCATGTTTTACTTTTCGGTGGACGCGCCGATGCCGGGCTCGGATTATCAGACGGTTCATGGCGACTATGCCCCATTCTTTCCGGAATCCGACATGATCGTGCCGATCACGGGATTAGTTGTGAACTACCCCCTTGTCGATGTGAACGAGAAAAACGGACCGCTTGAGACATGGCCCAGTACGCACCTGACGCCGGAGAAGTTCTACACGGGCAATCACGTACAGGAGGCTGCCAAAACCCTCGCTCCCGTGAAGATGCTGACACCGAGGGGGGCACTGATCATTCGCGATGTCAGGATGTGGCATCGCGGCACGCCGAACGTTTCCAATGAGATTCGGCCAAACATGGCCCTCATTTATGGCAGAACCTGGTGGGACGGAGCATTTTATCCCCAGGACTCCCTTGGCATTTCGCAACAAGCCTTCGCAGGTCTGTCCGATCGCGCAAAGGCGCTCTTCCGCTTCGAAAAACTCGTCGATTAGTGCGTACGGCCTGGGCGTTCCATTCACCCCCCAGCGTCACCTTTGGGTTACTGGCAGCCGACGCCACGCGCTCTAGACTGCTGCTACGACGTCGCCAGAACCCAGATCGGTTGGTGCTCCTACCGACCGACAAAACAAAGGAGACGCTCATGCAGACCATCACAGCACCTGCCGTGACGACAGTACCGCACGCGACATCGCGCAGGAATAGGGTGGGCGTGTGGATTCGGCGCGTAGCACTCGGATTGCTCGTCGCGATGATCGCGCTCGCCGTCAGCGGAGCGATCTATCAAACGGTTGCCACGGCACGTGACCGGCGTGCCTACCCGCCCTCCGGCAGGCTCGTCGACGTGGGCGGCTACACGATGCACATCGACTGCCGCGGTACCGCGGCAGCGGGCGCTCCGACCGTGATCCTCGAAAGCGCCCTGGCCGGCACCACATCGCTGTGGGGCTGGGTTCAGCCCGAGGTCGCCAACGCCACGCGCGTGTGTGCCTACGACCGCGCCGGCAGCGGCTGGAGTGACCCGCGCCCGCAGCCGCGCGACGCCGAGCATTTTGCCGCTGAGCTGCAGGCCTTGCTCCAGGCAGCCGCCGTGCCCGGCCCCTATGTCCTGGTCGGGCATTCATATGGCGGGAAGTATGTCAGGATGTACACCGCGATGTATCCCGATCAGGTGGCTGGGATTGTCCTCGTCGACGCGTCCCACCCCGACCAATGGACCCGTACACCGGAGGGCCAGGCCGAGTTCCGCTCGTTTGCGCGGCTGAACACGATCGGCCCGATTCTGGCCCGCTTTGGTCTACTGCGCCTGTTCAACATGTTTCCGCGCAATTCCGATTTACCGGCACAGCAGAGCGCGGAGCTGAAAGCGTTCGCCAATTCGACGGCCTATGCGACGATCAACCGCGCGGAGTTCAGCGCATCACCCGCGGCGGACGCCCAGGTACGGGCGACGGGACCGCTCGGTGCGCTGCCGCTCGTTGTGCTCACCGCGACCGACCATGGCTACGCCTCAGCCGTGGCAGCCGTGGCAGCGCCGGCCAGGCTCGACGCCCTCCAGGCGCAGGAGCGGCTGTGGCAGGAGTTCCAGACCGAGCTGCGGGCGCTCTCGACAAATAGCATTCAGCGTGTCGTGGACGGCGCCGATCATAGCTCACTACTGCTCAAACAGCATGATGCCCACGTGACGAGCGAGGCTATCCTCCAGGTCGTCGAGGCCGCTCGAAGTGGGCAGCCGCTCGGGCGCTAGTACGCTAAAGCGTAAATGTGGCGCTAGCGCGCATCGCTGTACAACGGGCTAAAGCCCGTGAATAACCATAGGCGTATGTCCGCCTGACGGTACTAGTGGCGTAGGTAAGGCGCCGGACGGTAGCGGGACGTTATCCTGCTGCCCCGGTACCACAACAGAGTGGACGATGGAACCAGCACTGCACATGTCTTATACGATCCGGGTACAAGGCCATCTCGACCCGAGCTGGTCGGCCTGGTTCGACGGCCTGACGATAACGCACGACGAAGACGGCGCGACGACCATACATGGCCCCGTCGTGGACCAGGCCGCGTTGTACGGCCTGATCAGCCGGGCTCGTGACCTGGGTCTGACCCTACTTGCTGTCGCGCGAAGCGAACCCGAAGCGCGGGGTCCCGGCACGCGATGACTGCACGCCGGTGGGCTTTACCGGAGCGAGATCGTACCAGGAGCCATTCGGTTGCGAACAGGACTGGATGGCAACATGGGCTATGCAGGATGTTGAGACGGGTAAGGCGCCATTCCCTCACCGCCTGGCCGGCTGGCGCGTGCTGGTGGTACGCGACTTCCGCCTGCTCTGGCTGGGCAAGGGCTTGGCGCTGCTCGGCGACCAGTGCTACCTGGTGCTGCTGCCCTGGCTGACACTGCAGCTGACCGGCTCAGGGCTGGCACTCGGAACCGTTTTCCTGGCAGCCGGTCTGCCCCGCGCTGCCTGCATCCTGCCGGCCGGCATCCTGATCGACCGCTTGTCGCCCCGCCGCGTGCTCGTCGTCTCCACTGCGCTCCGTGTCGTTCCAGCCATCATTCTGGCCGTGCTCGCGAGCTTCGACGACCTGCATCCGTGGCAGCTGTATTTGCTCGCGGCAACCTTCGGGCTGCTGGACGCCTTCTTTCTGCCGGCGTCGATTGCAATCGTGCCGCGGCTTATCCCGGCCGGACGCCTGGCGCCCGCGAATGCGCTACTCGAAATCATCGCGCAGGCCGGCTCGGTGCTGGGTCCAATTCTGGCCGGCCTGGTCATCACTGCCCTCGGCGTGGGCACCGCGAGTGGGCTGATCGCGGCCATATTGCTCGCAGCCCTCGTCGCGCTCGCGTCCATTCGGGGCGGTGGCGGTCGCGCTGCGGACGAGTCAGATGGGGCGCTATTGGAGTCCTCGCGTCGCAGCGGGCTCGTCGTTGCCGGCGCGGCGATCCTCGCGGCCATGTGGCGCGATCCCCTTTTGCGCGCAGTGCTGGTCCTGGGTGCGCTGCTTAACTTTCTGCTCACCGGGCCGCTCGGCGTTGGCCTGCCCGCGCTGGCGCATGCCCGCTTTCCCGAAGGCGCGGCCGGCCTCGGCATCCTGCTGTCGGTGCTTGGCGGCGGCGCGCTGCTCGGGACGTTGGGCGCGGGCATCCGTCCGCAAACGCGAGGGCGCGGCCGTCTGCTGCTTGCGGTCCTCGCGGTACTCGGCCTGGGTCTGGTGCTGCTGAGCGTGGTGTCCCGGGTGGCGCAGGCGGCGGTAGTGCTTGCCGCGATGGGCCTGGCGTTGGGACTTGCGAATGTACTGGTGATTACCTGGCTGCAGCAGCGCACGGCGCCCGCACTGCTCGGACGAGTGATAAGCGTGGTGCTCTTCTCGACGCTGCTTCTGGCACCCCTTTCCAACGTGCTCGCCGGCCTCATGGTCGACGTGCAGCTGACGCTGCTCTTCATCACGGCCGGGACCGGTTTGCTGATGACGGCGCTGGTCGCCGCACTGTACCGTGAGCTGCGCACGATGGACTAAGTCAACCTAATCCATGCGTTTACGTAGAGCCGTGCCCGCATGTCCGGGCCCGCGCCGGCTGCACTATTCATACGCGCTGCCCGGCAGTATAGTAGGAGCAGACACACCACGCGGTAAGCAGGTCATCCTGATGACACGCAGCGTCCCGGTTGTCGACGGCACCACGCTGCTCGAAGGCGCGAGCAATGCAGCCGCTATCCCGGTAGATACGCCTGCCTGGTTCGGCTGGCTGGAGCAGGCGACGGTTTTCGCCTGCCGGCGCGCCGACGTCAGCTTCACGGCGCGCAAGGAACGGAAACAACGCGGTGGCTGGTACTGGACGGCGTATTACCGCCATGCGGGCCGGCGCTTCAAGGCGTATCTGGGAAAGTCCGAGGAACTCACGCTGGCACGGCTGCACGAGATCGCACGCCGGCTGGCCGAACGCAGTAGGACGGCGGGTGCGGCGGAGGGTGTGTCCCCAACACGCGCACCGCCGTCCCCAACACCGGCATCCTCCCGGCCACGTCCTCCGCTCCTGCTGCGCACCAAACTGGCGATCCCGCCCCTTCGCGCCAGCCTTGTGTCGCGCCCGCGGCTGTTCGCGCGGCTTGACGCGGTGCTCACGCATCCGTTGACGCTGCTTGCGGCACCAGCCGGCTTCGGGAAGACGACCCTTGTAGCCGCCTGGCTCAATCACGGATCAGGGGTCAGGGATCAGTGGTCAGGGAGGCAAAGACGGGAGGATCGGGAGACACAGGGACAGGGCTCGGTCCCGTCGACTGACCCCCGTCCCCTGACGTCTGGTCTCTCGGTCGCCTGGCTCGCGCTCGACGCGGAGGATAATGACCCGAACCGCTTTCTACGCTACCTCGTCGCAGCAATTCAACGGGTCGTCCCCACCGCCGGAGCCGGCGTGGTGGCGCTGCTCCAATCGCCACAGCCGCCGTCACTCGAGCCCGTACTGACGCAGCTGCTCTATGATCTGCACCAGGCGGAGGCGATGATCCTCGTCCTGGACGACTACCATCTCGTGCGCACGCCGGCGATCCACCAGGCGATCACCTTTGTGCTCGACCACCTGCCGCCGCACTTCCATCTGATCGTTCTTACCCGCGAGGATCCGCCACTGCCGCTCGCACGCCTGCGCGCTCGCCGGCAGTTGCTCGAGCTGCGCGCCGCCGACCTTTCATTCACGACGGACGAAGCGGCTCTGTTCCTGAGGCAGGTGATGGGATTGCCGCTGGCCGAGCCCGAGATCGCGGCGCTGGAGCAGCGGACCGAGGGCTGGATCGCGGGCTTGCAGCTGGCGGCGCTGGCAATGCGCGATCACACGGACGTTGGCCGTTTTATCGTCGCGTTCACCGGCAACAACCGGTTTATAGTCGACTATCTGGCCGATGAGGTGCTGAATCGACAACCGGCTCAAATCCAGACCTTCTTGCTGCAGACCGCGATCCTCGACCGCCTGTGCGGTCCGCTGTGCGATGCCGTCATCTTCGGCGAGCCGTCTGCCGGTTTGACCCAACCCACACCGTCGTACCGGCACCACGCCTCCAGCCAAACGCTGCTGAACGAGCTCGAGCGGGCCAACCTGTTCCTGATGCCGCTGGACGACGAGCGGGTGTGGTATCGGTATCATCACCTCTTTGCCGACGTCCTGCGTGCGCGATTGCGGAACGCTGTACCAGCCGCGACCGTTGCGCTGCTGCACCAACGTGCCAGCGCCTGGTTTGCAGGGGCCGGCCTGCTGCCGGAAGCGATTAACTATGCGCTGGCGGCGGGCGCCGTTGAGCAGGCAGCCGACCTGATAGCCCGAGCTTCGCGCGACCTGTTCGCGCACGGTGCGATGCACCGGACGATTATCACCTGGCTGGCGGCGTTGCCCGAAGACATCATCACCTCACGGCCAGGGTTATGTGTGCTCCATGCCAGCCTACTGGCCGACCTGGGCGATCTTCCGGCGCTCGAACAGCGCTTGTCCGACGCTGAACAGGCACTCACGCGCGTACCCACCGGCAGCGATGATCGGACTACACGGGGAGAGATCGCCGCCCTACATGCGCTGCTGGCTGAGAACCGCGCTCAACCGGACCAGGTCATCGCCTACGCCCGGCAGGCACTCAGTACACTGCCTGACGATAATGTGCGCTGGCGCGGCGCAGCGGCCATGCTCCTGGGACGTGCCTATCTCGGCCAGGCCGACATCGTGCGAGCGAGCCGGGTTTTCACTACCGCCGCGGCGCTGGTCTCCACTGCCGGGGAAGATTTTTTGGCCTACAGCGTCATCTGTAACCACGCCTATGTGCTACGCGCGCAGGGCCGGCTGGGCCATGCAATCCGGGTCTGTCGCGAGGCCATCGAGCGCGCAACAGCGCGCGGCGATGAATTAGCGCTCGAGGTGGGTCTGGTGCAGCTCGCGCTGGCCGATCTGCTGCGTGAGCGCAACGAGCTCCCCGCGGCGCTGCACTACGCCACGGAGGCTGCTACACGCCTGGCGCAATGGGGCGCCGTCGATGTCCGCTTGCTCAGTGTGCTGGTGCTCGCCCGCGTCAAGCAGGCGCAGGGCGACGAGGTGGGCGCGCGCGCAGCGCTGGAGCAAGCTGGCCCGCTCATTCAGCAACATCCAGCTACCCCGAGCGCTGCAATTCTCGGCGCATGTGGGGCGCAACTCGCTCTGGCAAACAACGATCCGGCAACCGCGCTGGCCTGGCTGCGGGAGCACCGCCGTGACGGCGAGCCGGCACTGTTTTCCTCCAGCCCGCTGTTTTTCGTCTACGGCTACGAACACAGTCGCGTCGCACGGGCGCAGGTGCTATGCGCGTAGGGCCGGGCGTCAGGGGATCGGCACTGTCTGGAGCAAGCGCTGGAGTGGCTACATCACGAGCAGGCAGCCGCGGGGAACCTGCCGTGGCTCCAGATCAAGACTGGCGCCCTCCAGGCGCTGGCCTACGATTCGCTTGGCCAGCGTGCCAACGCGCTCGCGCTGCTGGAGCCGGCGATCAGGCTGGCTGAGCCGGAAGGATACGTGCGCGTCTTCGTGGACGAAGGAGTAGGCATGGCTGCCCTGGTGGCGCTCATCGCGAGCCGTGGTGGACCGGCGGCTGCGTATGCGTCGACGCTCCTGGCGGCGTTCACCGCGTCGCAGGCGGACGTACCCAAAGCAGGACACGACCGGACAGACCACGCGCGGCCGGGTAGCCTGGTGGAGCCGTTGACCGAACGCGAGCTGGAAGTGCTGCAGCTGGTAGCGGCCGGGCTGTCAAATCACGCCATCGCGCAGCGGCTCGTCGTCGCCGTGAGCACGGTCAAGAAACATCTCAACAATCTTTACGCCAAACTCGGCGTGCAGAGCCGGACGCAGGCCATCGTCCGCGCCCGCGAGTTGCACCTCCACGGGTCCGCCACCGACCGCAGCTGACCCGCGGCGGGCAACACGCCGTCCGCACTCTCCATCGACGAGCTATGGTGCGCGTCCAGGCGCTCCCAGCCAGACCTTCACCCCGAGCTTCACCTTTGGCTCACCACGCCGGCCCTCCGTGTCCCATAGAGTACGTACACCAATCGATGCCGCCCACTCAACCGGAAGCAAGGTCGCCCTGGCCGGCCTGAACGCCCGGCTACGGCAACACTGGCCGGCGCTGTCGGCACACGGGCCGGCAGTCCATGTCTCACTCACGACACGGAGGAACATCCGATGCAACTCGTAACGACCGCTGCGGTTCGTCCATTGGCCGCGACCCCGGCGCGGGTACCGTGGCGCGATGTCGTCACCTTCTGCGTGCTGGCCTATGCCTTCACCTGGGCCTGGGACGCCATCTGGGTCGCACCACACCTGGGCACGCTGCTGGCCGCACCTACCACGCCCACCGACGGCATCGCCGTCTTCGGCAATGTCCTGTACCATCTGCCCGCCATGTTTGGGCCGGGTCTGGCGGCCCTCGTCATGCGGCTGGTGACCCGCGCGGGCGTGCGCGGCTCGGCCGGCATCCGCCGGAGCTGGCGCTTATATCTCATCGCCGTGCTCGCGCCCATAGCCTTCCTCAGCACCGCGGCCGCCCTGCTGACGCTGGCCGGGCAGGCCAGCCTGGTGCCGCCGGCCGAGCCGCTGACGCTGATCCTCGTTCCGCTGCTCGTCCTGCTGCTCGGGCTGGAGATTGTGCTGTCTTTCGGGGAAGAGTATGGCTGGCGCGGCTACCTGCTGCCGCGACTGATGCCCCTCGGCGAGGTGCGTGCGACGCTGCTGATGGGTCCGATCTGGTCGCTGTGGCACCTGCCCGTCCTGATCAGCGGCACGCTATTGGGCGGCAACGCGCTCTGGGTGGTGGTCGTCGTCCACCTGGTCGCCGCCACGCTGGGCGGCTTTGCCTACACCTGGCTCGGTCAGGCAAGCGGCCACAGCCCGGCGATCGCCGCGGTCTACCACGGCAGCACCAACTGGTTCACGCAGCGCCTGCTCGGCTTCCTGGCTTTCGTCAGCCTGCCGATCGCGATTCTCTCGTTCGGGCTGCTCTGGCTGCCGATCATTGCCGTGGTCTACCTGCGGCGCCGCCCCTGACCGCTTTATAACCCACCTCGCGATCCAGCAGGTCGACGACGAAGGGAGCGCCGCGACCTGGGGCGAACAGGTTACCGACTTCCCGGCGAGATCCGGCGCCGCGTGCAGCCGGCTGACAAGCCGCCGGACGCGTCCTCTACAACCCGCTGCGCCCGGTGCCGGCTGTCGGCGGCCAGGTCATCCTGCCAGGGGGCAACGCGATCGGGCCACGCGACCAGCGGGCGGTCGAGACGCGCGATGATGTGCTGGTGTATAGTACGCAGGTGATGGGAAAGCGAGGTAAATGTTATGGACTACACGAAGCTCGGAAACACCGGCCTGGATGTGTCGCGCATCTGCCTCGGCTGCATGGGGTTCGGCGACGCGGAACGTTGGGTTCACAAATGGGTGCTCGACGAGGACAACAGCCGCCCCGTCATCCAGCACGCACTCGAGCTGGGCATCAATTTTTTCGATACCGCCAACGTCTATTCCATCGGCAGGAGTGAGGAGATCCTCGGTCGCGCGCTCACGGACTTCGCCAATCGCGACGAGGTGGTCATCGCCACCAAGCTGCACGGCAGAATGCGCGACGGACCGAACGGCGCCGGGCTCTCGCGCAAGGCGATCCTGAGCGAGATCGACCACAGCCTCAAGCGGCTGGGGACCGAGTACGTAGACCTGTACCAGATCCATCGCTGGGATTACCAGACCCCGATCGAGGAGACGATGGAGGCGCTGCATGACGTGGTCAAGGCCGGCAAGGCGCGCTATATCGGCGCCTCGGCAATGTGGGCCTGGCAGTTCCACAAGGCACTGCACGTCGCCGAGACGCACGGCTGGACGCGCTTCGTGTCGATGCAGGATCATCTGAACCTGCTCTACCGTGAAGAGGAGCGCGAGATGCTGCCGCTGTGCCGCGATCAAGGCATCGGCGTGATCCCGTATAGTCCGCTGGCCTCCGGCCGCTTGACGCGGGACTGGTCGGCGGACAGCTCGCTGCGCGCCGAAACCGATCAGATCGCCAAAGGCAAGTACGATGCGACCGCCGATACCGATCGCCAGGTCGTGGAGCGGGTGGCGGAGCTGGCCGAACAGCACGGCGTGCCGCGGGTGCATATCGCGCTGGCCTGGCTGCTACAAAAGCAGCCGGTGACGGCGCCGATCATCGGGGCAACCAAGATCACGCATCTGGACGATGCCGTCGGCGCGCTGTCGGTCCAGTTGACGGCGGACGAGGTTGCCTCGCTGGAAGCGCCGTATGTGCCGCATCCGATCGTCGGCCATCAGTAAGGACGATGGCAGCCGGCACAGGCAATGGTGGTGCAACGGCACGAACGCCGGCGCTGGTACGATTATGCCGGCGGAAAAGGCACACGCCGGTTTGGCGTTCGGTATGGTATAGTAACGACGGCCGGCTATCCTCGAAATGCCGGCTGTGTCGGCCACTACAGTATTACATTTTACACTGTCGATGAGATAATCAGAGTTTCCCGCCTATCCTTTGGCGAGCAACCGCGGCGCTTTCGCGAGCGGGCAGCTTGTACGCAGGCTGTGCCCGCATTTCTCCTACTACGTTAAGGACCGCCGCTCATGTTGCATCGTTCACCGCGGTCGCGGCCGCGCACAACTCAGCTCATGCTCTTCCTCGGCTGCCTGATCGTGCTGCTCGGGGCGATCGACGTCGCGCCGGCAAGGGCACGCCGCCCGCTCCGGTCTGCTGCTCCCGAAGAGCCTGTGCCGCCAGGCGCGGCACAGGCCATTCCGCAGCGGGCGTTTGTCCCGATGGTCGGCAACGGCAAGGCTACAACTCCGTCGCCGGGCCTGGCTACCGACCAGGCGTTGATTGCCGCTGCACTGACTGCCGGACGCATCGACTACGGCACCTCGCTGCTGTATCGCGCGTATGCGTTGTTTAGCGACAGCCGCCTGCCGCGCGAATATTGGGGCGCGGGCGGTTCGGAGGACGAAGACAGTAGTTTGTTCCTGGAAGCTCATCTCGGCAACGCAACGCTCTCCGCTGAGATCAAGAGCCGGCTGCGCCCTTTCCTTGTCCGTCCCGACGATCCCGCGAGCGTGTATAACCAGCCCCGACCGGCCAACGTTCCGGGAGCCGCCGCCGCCGTTCCCTGCGCCGCGGGATGGGCTTCGCAAGTCAGCGCCCAGGTTCCGCTCAAGGTGTGGGCCTGTCGTACCGGCAATTACGCCGCCGATCTTGCGTTTACGCTCGCGCAGGTAACGCCGATTTATCTGGCCGAGACGGCGTTGATGGGGCCGCCTAAAGCCGACACCGGCGGGAGCGATGCGGGCGGCAGTAACAGCATCGACCTGTACCTGCTCGACCCGGGCGAGTGGGTGTCGCGGCGAGGCGAAGACCAGAAGATTCCGAGCCATGCCGTCGCCGGCGCCAGTATCTCGCCCACCTTCGACAACCGGCCCGGCACGCACACCGCCAGCGGCTTCATGCTGCTGGGCCGGCACCGGCTGCATGATATTGGCTTCCGTAGCGACGTTGCCCACGAGTTCTTTCATATCCTGCAGTTCGGCTACAACTACCGCGTCGGCAGCCGCCAGAACCAGGTGTTCTGGTGGGACGAAGCCTCGGCCGAGTGGGCGGCGGCCCACTTTGTGCGCGAGACCGCCAGAGAACAGGTCCATCCACGCTTCACGGTACAGTTTCAAGACGTCGACCTGAGCTTGCACAGCACCCTACCGATCAACCATCCATATGCCGCCTATATCTGGCCGTTTTTTATGGAACAGGAAGGCGGGCCGACCGGCGCGCAGAAGATCCGGGATGTCTGGGATGTGCTGCGCGGGTTGGAGCCCGGCGATTGGGACGGCGCGATGGACGTGATCAATACGGAGCTTCCGTTCGCTCAGCATTTCCATCGCTTCGCGCTGCGTAATCTGAACTCCGATTTCGACGGCGATAATCCGCTGGGCAAACGCTATGTCGATCTCGATCCGCAGTTCCCCGACAACCGACTGCCGACGCCGAAGGTCGAAGTGACGTTGCCGGCGCTGACCTCGTCCGACGCGCAGCTGAGCTACGCGGATAGTCTTCCATCGCTGCGGGCGCACTATTACCATTTCCGCTTCGCCGATGATGTTCGGCAGGTGACCTTCGACTTCAGCAACCTTGGCCCTGCCGGCGACCGCAAGGTGGGAGCGGTAGTGAAAATCACCGGGCAGCCGTGGAAGCTGCTGGAAAGCGTGCCGGAGCAGCTACACTTTTGCCGCAATACTCCGGAAGGTAACATCGAGGACATCTGGTTTGTCGTCGGCAACCACAACCGCAATCTGGAAAAAAAGGTTAGCGGCGCGATCGAGGTCCGACCGCTCGAAGACGAGTGCAGCTGCAATCCCGAGCTCATCGCTCAACTACGCTCCGTGAAGCAATGGCAGGGTACGATCACGATGAACTACAGCGCGGCGGGCGCGGGCAACCGGTACGATATTCGCCAGCAGCGCAGCGCGAGCGTCCTCGCGACGCTGAATGTGCTTTCGGACGGCGCCGTCACCGCGTTCATCGGCAGCCCTACCGGCACGGCCAGCGTCAACGACGCGAAGTTTTTCGCGGACGAGCTCCACAGGGGCATAACGGGTACCGGACCGCCGGTCCCCTATGATCCTGCCACCAACAATTGGTCGCGCGTGAACCTTGTCTTTTGGTGGGAGGACTGCGAATATAACTTCGGCGCGACGATCGACGTGAACGCGTCGTATTCGGCCCACAACACTCCGACGACGCAAAGCACGTTTGACATCGGCGGTATCGGCAGCGCGCAGCTCCCGCTCACCGGCCTCGAGCTCGCGGGCAGCGCGGCGTTCCCGGCGCACTCGCTCGAATATATCCTGGAAAACGGCAGGCCGTTTTTTGACCAGGCCGACGCCGACCTGATCAGCCTCTTGGGCGAGGACAATCTTGGCGCGGCAAGTGTCACATGGCGCTTCACTCCGGTTGGCTCGCCCACTCCATAGATGAATTGAACGCGAGCACGCATTCCCGAGCCCGAATATTCATCCTCGGCTACTCCTTTGGTAGACCGCTGTAGTCGCCGTGCACGGCTATGGTGGGGTAGGTAGGGAATGAGATAAAAAGGGATGCCCAGACCAAGGAGCCGCACATGCTTACCCTAGTCGCGACCGTGAAACGCCATCCGCTGGTGTGGTTTTACGTGCTGGCGTGCGTATTCACCTGGATCTGCATTACGTTGATGCCGGTCTCGTTAATGCTGGTGTTGCTTGGCCTGTGGGGGCCGGCGGTCGCCGCTGCCATCGTGCTCGGTGTTACACAGGGCGGAACCGGCGTCCGAGACCTGCTGCGCCGGACCACGATCTGGCGCGTCGGTGTGGTCTGGTATGTCGTGGTGATCGGCCTGCCGTTCGTGTTGGCGGGCGCGGTGATCGCGCTCCATCTCCTGCTCGGCGGACAATGGACCTTTCGGCCGGGAGACAGCCCGCTGCTGGTGCTCCTTCTGGCGCTGCTGGTCCTTGGCGAGGAGCTCGGCTGGCGGGGCTTTGCGCTGCCGCGCTTGCAGGCACGCTACAGCGGTCTGGTCGCCAGCTTGATTCTGGGGACCATGTGGGCGGCATGGCACCTCGGCAATGGCGCTATTCCGGGGCTGGAGCGCTACTGGTATGCCTTCGCGGCGTTCTGGCTGTGGGTGACGGCGCAATCAGTGCTGTTCACGTTTGTCGCCAACCATACCCGCGGTAGCGTGCTGCTGGCCTGGCTCTTACATGCCGCGATCAACGTTTCGGGGAGCGTCTTTTCGCTGCCCGATCCCGTGCGCCAGTGGTGGCTGAGCGGCGCGGTCTACAGCATGGCAGCGCTGGTCGTTGTGCTGATGGAACGACCGAGCCTTCTCCGTAAGCCGGTATTCCCTTCACGGGTGCAGGCCGGCCAGGCTTAGCAATAGCTCGCGTCGTCCGGCAGCATGCCGGGTTGCCATTCGGTGTTCCGGTGGACTACAATCACTCCAACATCAGCGTTGGAGAAACTCGCCGTGTCCAGCGGGCTCCTGGCGACCAAACTGTACAATCCACCGCTGCGTGCCAGCTATGTTCCGCGCACACGGCTTGTCGAGAGGCTGCGCGCCGGGTTGGCGGGCAAGCTGACGCTACTCGTCGCGCCCGCCGGCTTCGGCAAGACCACCCTGCTGAGCGAAGCCATCGACAGGCGTCCGGTGGCGTGGGTTTCGCTCAACTCCGGCGACAGCAACGCGACGCGCTTTTGGAGCTATGTGCTCGCCGCGCTGGATTCGCTCGTACCGGGCGTCGGCAACACAACTCGCGCGCTGCTGGACTCGCCACGGCCGCCGGCGTCCGATGCGATCCTGACCTCCTTGCTCAACGCTCTGGCCGAATTGCACACCGACGCGACGCTGGTGCTCGACGATTACCATGTGATCGACGGAATGGCGGTCCATGAAGGCGTATCGTTCCTGCTCGAGCATTTGTCGCCGCGCCTGCATCTTGTGATTGCGACGCGCGCCGATCCACCGTTGCGACTGGCGCGGCTGCGAGCTCGCGCCGAGCTGACCGAACTGCGCGCCTCCGATCTGCGCTTCACCGAGGACGAAGCAACCAGCTTCTTGAGCGATGTAATGGGCCTGCCGGTATCAACGGCCGAGTCGGCGGCACTGGAGCGGCGCACTGAGGGCTGGATCGCCGGTCTGCAGCTGGCGGCGCTGGCGATGCGCGGGCACGCCGATCCGGCCGGCTTTATCGACCAGTTTGCCGGCAGTAACCGTTTTGTGGTCGACTATCTGGCCGAGGAAGTGTTCGAGCGCCAGCCCGCGCATATCCAGACCTTTTTGCTGCAAACGTCAATTCTGGATCGGTTGTGCGGGCCGCTATGTGATGCACTGCTGTTGGACGTCGAGGAGACCCGTGATGATGGCGAGCGAGCGTATAGCCAGGTGCTGCTGGAAGAGCTCGAGCGCGGCAATCTGTTTATCGAGCCGCTGGACGACGTGCGGCGCTGGTACCGTTATCACCAGCTGTTCGCCGAAGTGCTGCGCAGCCGGTTGCAGCATGGCGCGAGCGGTGAGCTGATCGCGACGCTGTATGCGCGAGCCGGCCGGTGGAGTGAAGAGCAGGCAGCTGATCGACGAGGCGGTTCGCTACGCGCTGCGCGGCTCCGACCTCGACCGCGCCGCTGAGCTTGTCGAGCGCTATGCCGCGCCGCTGATTCTCGGTAGCAGCAATGTATTTCAGGTGCGGGCATGGATCGATCAGCTGCCGCAGGCGCTGATTGTGGCCCGGCCGCGGCTGACAGTTGCCGCCGGTATGGCGCTGATCCTGACCGGCAAGCCGGCTGCTGTCGAACAGCTGCTTGCCGATGCGGCGCCCACGCTCGAATTGGACCCCGCCATCGGCGGCGACGTCGCCGTGCTGCGCTCGACGATAGCGCGATTTGCCAGAGATGCCGAAACCACACTCGCGTTCACCAGGCAGGCGCTCGAACAGCTCCCTCCCGACAATCACGCCTCTCGTGCAGTCGCCGCGATCAACAGCGGAGTAGCGTTACTGCTGCGCGATGAGCCGGTGGCGGCCGGCGCAGCATTTGCGGATGCCGTCGAGCACGCCGAGAAGAGCGGTAGCTGGTGGGTTGCCCTCGGCGCGCTGGAAGAGCTCGGTTCGCTGCACATCAGGCAAGGCCGGCTTAGGTTGGCCATGGCATCGTTTGAACAGGCCGTGCAGCTGAGTGCTCGCCTGGCCGGCCGGCCGCTGCCTGCCGCCGGAGTCGGGCACGTCGGGGTCGCGGAAGTGCTCTATGAACGGAACGATCTGGATGGGGCAACGCGGGCGGCGACGCGCGGCCTCGAGCTGCTGCGCGGGTCGGTCGAGCGCGGGCTGCTGGCGCGAGGATCGATTGTGCTGGCCCAGATCCGCCAGGCACACGGGGCCGGCGCCGCGGCGCTTGAAGATATCCGGCGTTGTGAGGAGTGGTTCGCGCAGTTGCAGCTCAGCGTGCCCGGCGAGCTGGCTTTGCTGGCGGCCTATCGGGCCCGCCTGTGGCTGCGACAGGGCAACCTCGCGGCGGCCGAAGATTGGGCCCGTGAGCGCGCCGCGCCGGCCGGCCTCGAGCTCGAGCTTGTGCAACAACTGACGCTGGCACGGCTACGACTTGCCCAGAGCGACGCCG
The DNA here is from genome assembly GCA_963827625.1 of uncultured bacterium. GTDB lineage: Bacteria > Chloroflexota > Chloroflexia > Chloroflexales > Kallotenuaceae > CAWHBS01. The sequence continues at coordinate 348,856 of CAWHBS010000003.1, forward strand.
GCATGCCGCGCTTGAGCGAGATGAACGAACATCTGACAGGCTTGCTCGCCGTCGCTCACGAGCGAAGCTGGATGCGCTACGAGATCGAGATTTTGATCCTCAAAGCGCTGTTCTGTCGCCGCCAGGATGACCTGCGCGGTGCATCAAGCGAGCTCGCACGCGCGCTGGAGCTGGCCCGGGACGAAGGCTACATCCGTAGCTTCGTCGACCATGGCGCGCCGCTGGGCGAGATACTGGCGCGACTGGTCGCTGAAACACACAACCGGCCGCCGGATAGCACGCATCAGCATGACGTCCACGAATACGCGCTCAAGATACTTGCTGCTCTCACGGGCGAGACGGAGGCGCCGGGCGATGCTTTCCCGGTGGACCAAAGCGCAGCCAGGGCGCAGCCGTTCGGCGGCCCAGTGCTGCCGGAGCAGCTGACCGAGCGCGAGCTGGAGGTGCTGCGGCTGGTCGCAGGCGGGTTGTCCAACCAGGATATCGCCGAGCGCCTGGTGGTTGCCGTCAGCACCGTCAAGAAGCATCTCAACAATATCTACGGCAAGCTCGAGACCCAGAGCCGCACCCAGGCGATCGCACGCGCACGCGAGCTGCAGCTGCTGTAGAGCATCCGCGAATGTACCGCGAATGTACCGCGAATTTCGCGGTTGACATGATAAAACGCGCTGAAGCACGTTACCACACAATAGACGGACGTAACCTGCTTTAGCAGGTTTGTACATATCAACCGCGAATTCATTCGCGGTCCAGACCGGGCAACGCAAACGTATGCGCAGTCGACGGGTCATCCATCGGCCGGCCGTGATCGGGGCCTGGCAGGGGCCGGCGCCCGAAACGCGGCACCGCCAGGGCGACGATCAGCGCTACTACGCCATACACGCCGGCCATCAACCATAGTTGCTGCGCCTGGGGTATTCCTTCGTTCACGACCACAAAAAAGCTTTGCGCGGCATGGAACAGGCTGGCGACCAGCAGGTTACCTCCGCTGCCCAGGTACAACCATGTCCCGATCAGCGCCAAACTTGTGACCTCGAGCACGACCGGCACGAGCGGCAAGCCCGCGTGCATCAGACCCGGCATGTGCAGCGCCAGATGCACGCAGCCCCACAGCACGCCGCTGATCAGGCCGGCGACAAGCGCTGAGTGGCGGACGAGGAGCTTCTGCAGTGCAAAAGCGCGCCAGCCAAGCTCCTCCGGTATGGCGAACAAGAACAAGATAGCAGCGAGGAACGCAAACTGCAGCGGCGACCATTGGCGCAGCTGGATCGCGGGTATCCAGCCAAGCAGCAGCGCAAGAAGGCTCATGCCCACGCGCAGCAGCAACCCGACTGCTACGGCGATCGCGATCCATCCCGGGCGCACGCGCCACGTTCCCGGTCTGGCGAGCAACGCTCGTACGCCGCTCCATCCGTCGCTCAGCGCGGTCAACGCGAGCGCCACCAGCGCCGGAATGAAGACCAGCACCACCGGCACCACCTCGCTCGCCACGGGCAGCCGGGTGGCCGCAAAGCTGAGCGCGATTGTCAGCACGAAAAAGATCGAAACTGCCCGCTGCTTAACGAACCTAGCCAGCTGCTGCATATCTGTCTCCATAGCTGCTCGACCACATTCGTCGAGGACGAAGTGTTCGTTACGTGCCTGTCCGAGTCGCGCCGCGTTTGTCAGCATCGGCCGGCGTGGCCGGACTCCGGATCGACCTGCGCGACTGCCAGTAGCGTCAGGCCTAAGTCGCGCGCTTTGCCGAGCAGCCCGTACAGCGCGGCCTGGTCGACCACCGGTCCATGCAGGATAGTCGAGCCGTCCGCGTCGTGGGTGATGGCAAGGTCGCCGAACCAGGCCGACCAACTCGCATCGAGGTGGCCTTTGACTCGGATCCGATACCAGGTATCATGTGGTGAATTCATAAATTTAGTAGTACCGGCGCCGATATATCATCGCCGCCGGCACGGCGTTCAGGGCGTCGCCGGCTCGGGAAGGTTGTGCCCGATCGGCGACGAAAGCATCCAGATTCCAAGCCAGGCGATGGCCAGGCCCAACGGCACGCCGAACGGCGGCGATGCGATGAAGCCGAGCAGGCCGCCAACCACGATGGCAAGTGCGATCAGGCCCGGAAAGGCGTGTGTACGCAGGCCGGCGATGGCGAACAGCACCCAGCCGGCACTGAACAACACATAGCTGAGATAGGCGCCCAGCACAAACACACCGGACGGCGTCTGGTTCAGCGCTTCGGGAGCGACGGCAGCGAGCCAGGGGGTGACGAAGCCTTCGAACCAGAAGTTGCCGCCAAGATTCATGATGCCGACCAGCGCTGCTCCGACGCCGATATCCCACCACGCGCTCGGCTCGCGTGCCTGGCGCACATAAACAGCGACGATCGCGAGCAGAAGCAGGCAAAAGCTAAGGAAGTAGACCACGCCGGCCGTTACGTAGATCGGATCGGCCAGCAGAGCCTGCCGCCAGTCGGGATCGCCGGGATCGAACTTACCGATGCGTGAGAGCATAACCAGCTGCGTGACAGCAAACAAGGAGCCGGCTGCGACTGTAAGCCATGGGGCATGTCGTGCAAGTGGTGAGTGTTTCATACGGCAGTTCTCCTGTTCTTCGTCAACTGATCCGTCTGCCGAACTTAGCCGCCGCTTTGCTCGATCGTGATCGTGCCGATGCCGGTGTTGGCTTCGAGCTCGACGCGCGCGGGCGCCGTGTCGTAATCGGGCGAAACGTAGACATCGCCCTGTTGCCGATACGTCGCGGGAACCTTAGTGTTGCCCAGCCCGGCTTCGACCTTCAACTGTACGCCGACACCCGCCGGGATGCGGATAGTGGTTGCGCCGACGCCGCCTTCAACCAGCGCCTGTATCTGGCCGGTGCGCGGCAACGTCAGCGTGGTGGCTCCGACGCCGGATCTGAGCGTAACCTCGGTCATTTCCAGCTCGGCAAGGTCGATCAGGTTTTCGCCGACTCCGGTTTCGACCGTCAAACGCAGCGCTGTCGTCGGGCTCAGTCCCAGATCCCAGACCGGCGACTGCTGGTTGAATCGAAACGTATTCTTGGTGTCGCCTTCCAGCTCGCGCAGCGAGAAACTGGCGGTGTCGCCGCTCTCGGTGAAGTCACGGCTCACGCTATGGCGCTCGGGGTAGGCGATTTCACCGGCGATCAGCGTACCCGGCTGCTCCAGCGCGCCGAGGCGTAGTTGCCCGACCGCCAGGGCGATCTCTACGTCGGCCTGGGTCGCCGCGCCCAACTCCTGGCTGACCGGCTCATGCACCAGGTCGACGCTGCTCCCCGGCCACGAGCACGCGGCCAGTACGCTCGATACCAGCACTACCACAATCAGCAGCGCGTTCGAGAACGGCCGGCCGGTCGATCTGCGGCTCATCGTTTCAGGCATCGTGTCGCTCCTTTGAATACGGGACATCGCCCGGTAGCGATAGCTTGACTCTAGTCGCATGCTGCGCGAAAGGCACTCATCCAAAGGTGCAGCCGGGGGTGTATTTCTTCCGGGGGATAAATGCCTCGGACCCCGGCATCAATGCCTCGGACCCCGGCATCAATGCCGGGGCTGAAGAAACAAAGCCCGCTGAAGCGGGCTGGAACAGTTCAAGCCCGCTTCAGCGGGCTTTGTTTCTTCAGCCCCAGGCTTGAGCCTGGGGAACCGGGGGAACCGGGGGAACCGGGGGAACCGAGGAACCGGGGGTGACCGAAAGGTGAAGACCGGCCGATCAAGGAGCTCGCGCGAAATACCCCCTGGCTTCACCTTTAAGCGCCTGTAACACGACTGGATACGCGCTAGTGTGGCGTCAACGAAGCGAACACGAAAGCGGCCCGCAAGCGAGGGCACTCGCTTCGACACCGCAAGGGGAGGTCGTTTGATGGCACACAAAGTCGAGATCCAGAGCGACGCCGCGCCACACTCACGGCGTCATCGCCTGCGGACGCTTCGCCTGCGACGCAGGCATCTGACGGCGATACGCAGCTTCCTGCTCAAGGTCGGCATCAACACACTGGTGCTGGCCCTCACGCTGCCGATATTGCCGGGTCTGGTAGTGCATGATGCACGGGTGTGGAGCTATCTGGGTATCGGTTTGGTCCTCAGCCTGTTCAATCGCATCCTTAAGCCGGTGCTGCTGATTTTCAACGGGCACCTGGTCCTGTGGCACAGGCTGGTCTGGCAGACCTTGATCGTCACGATCGTCCTGGTGCTCGCATTCATGGTCTCGGGTATCGAGGTAACCTTCGTCGAGCTACACTGGCCGGTGATCGACGCGGTACTGTTGAGCCTGGTGCTGACGTTGGCCGACGCGCTGCTCGGCTTCGACCGGCCGGAAGTGACTCCTGATTCGCGGCAGCGCTCGATCTGGCGGCTGGCCGACCGCTTTCCCGGACTGCGCCGCAGCCCTCTACTCAAGCAGCTCCGCCTGGCCCAGGTGTACGAGATCGTCTGGAGCTACGGTATCGATATCGCCGTCGGTCGCAGTCCACTCAGGAGTATCCGCGCACACGTCTCGTACTGGGTCACCGGCCGTGCCTCGCCGCTGGATCGGATGACCGTGCCGGAGAAGGTGCGGCACATGCTCGAACAGCTCGGGCCGCTCTACGTCAAGCTTGGTCAGATCGTTTCGAGCCAGTCCACGTCGTTGCCCGATGAATGGCGCGCGCAGCTCGACCTGCTCCAGAGCACGGTCGCGCCCTTTCCGTATGCCGAGGCGCGCGAGATCGTTCAGGCCGAGCTGGGCTCGCCGCCCGAGCAGCTGTTTGCATCGTTTGAGCAGGCGCCGCTCGCCGCCGCGTCCACCGCGCAGGTCCATCGCGCGACGCTCCAGGACGGCTCCGAGGTGGTGGTCAAGGTACAGCGCCCGGATATCACGTCCAAAGTCTGGACCGACCTGCAGATCATGCGCGAGCTTGCCGGGAGATTGGTACGCCGCTTCGACTGGGCGCGCCAGCTGGATCTCAGCGCGATCGTCGAAGTGTACGCCGCCGGCGTTATGCGTGAGCTGGATTACCGCAATGAGGCCTATCACGGGGTGCGACTGGCCGACGCGATGGCGCCGCTGCCGCGAGTGCATGTGCCGCGCGTGTATCGCGAGCTCAGCAGCACCAGGGTGCTGACGATGGAGTTCGTTCGCGGCGTCAAGATCAACCAGCTGCAGGCGCAGCCGCCGGACGGCCTCGACCGTGACGCTCTGGTGCGAGCGCTGCTGCGGGCGATCGTCAAGCAGCTGCTGATCGACGGCTTTTTTCACGGCGACCCGCACCCCGGCAATGTGTATGTCGAGGTGAGCTCCGGCACAATCATCTTCCTCGACCTCGGCATGATGGGCGAGCTGTCGGGCGAGCAGCGTCGCGACCTGATGGAAATGATGTTCGCACTGCAAGAGCAGGATACCGTCAGCCTGGCCGGCGTATTGCGGCGCTTGAGTCGCGAGTCGCGGCCGCTGAACGAGGCCGAGTTTCGCGCCGCGGTAGCGCGCGTGTATGCGCAAGAGTGGACCTACGGCGAAACACGTTCGTTCGGCACGCTGATGACCACGCTGCTGAATGTGCTGACGCAGCATGGCTTACGGTTGGACGACGGCCTGACCCTGGCGATCAAGGCAATCATGCAGGCCGAAACCGCGATAACCACGCTGGCTCCCAAGAGCGATGTATTCGCCATCATCACCGAGGAAACCAGGGATCTCCTCGGCGAGCAATGGGCGCCGAGCCACGTTGTCGACGCGGTTGGGACACAGCTGCGCCGCAGCGGAAACGAGCTGCTGCGCCGCCTGCCCAACCTGGCCGACGCGACGATGCTGTGGCTCGATCAATACCAGCGCGGCACGATCGGCGTGAGCGTCAACGCGGGAGAGCTGCCGCAGCGCATCGGCCGTTTGTCGACGATTCTGAGCACCGGCTTTCGCCAGCTCTCGATCGGGCTGGCGTTGTGCGGCATGGTGCTCGGCGCCGCGCTCGGCCTCGGGCTGCTACGAGCGCCCGACGGCAGCGGCTGGCATGAGCTGTTCGGTGTCGCGGTTATCGGCTTTGTCGGCGTGCTGGTGTTTAGTGCCGTGATCATCACCATGCTGCTCCGGTCGTCCGGTGAGCGCGGCGACGCAGGCGGCATGTAAGGAAGGAACGCTAATGAATTCTCGTCAACCATGGCTCATCGTGACGTTATGGGTGCTGGCCACCATGGCCGGGGTAGTGCTTGGCGTGCTCGGCGTCCTGTCGCTGGTAACCCGTCTGGCGCTGTCACAAACGTCCGCCCTGCCTACTAACCTGATCGGCGGCGCCGGGCTGGGTATTGTGCTCGGTCTCACGCAGTGGCTGGTGTTGCGGCGCTACGTAGCGTCAGCGGGCTGGTGGGTGCCGGCGAGCATCCTTGGCGCGGCGTGCGGCGCGGCCCTCGGTATGGCGGCAGCTGATGCGCTTGGCCCGATGTTTTTCGCTATGGACGTCTCGAGCGTACGGCCTGCGCCCGGCGGCCTGCGCCCGCTGCTGAACATGGCGGCGTCGGCCGGTATCGCCGGAGCAGGCGTTGGACTGCTATTGGGCGTCGCGCAATGGCTCGTGCTGCGCCGCGCGGTGGCAGGCGCCGGCCGGTGGATCGTGGCCAGCGCCCTGGGCTGGCCGGCTGCGCTCGCCATCGGCGCGGCCTGCATCACCGGCGGCGGCTTTCTCGCCGGGCTGCTTGTCGCCGGCATGGTGGGCGGATCGGTGACCGGAGGCACGTTGGCCCGCCTCGTGGGCGACGGACCGCAGCCCGCGACGTCCGCGGCGGCCTAGCGAGGTTCGCAGCTCAAGTGAATTAAGGGCGCAATCGCGAGGTGAAGTATGGCTATTGTATTGACCTGGCTTGTGTTGGGGTCGGCGGTCGCGCTCCTGGTATGGGGCGTCCGCACTGTGCTGCGCTGGGACGGTCCGTGGCGTTGGCTGGCACTGGCGGTTCTGCTGCCGCTCGTTATCACGGGCGCGCGGATCGTGGTGGACATTCGCTCCGATCCCACGTCACACAATCTGTGGCCGATTGAGGTGCTTGCCGCGGCCGTCGTATCGCTGGTCCTGCTGGTCGTACTGCAGATCGGTCGCGCGATTGTGTCCAGACGCGCCCAAGGAGACGGCCGCGGCTGATCATCCCGGTCATTGCTCTCGGCGCTGGAGGGCGTAGGGGGTGTACACCGGCGTCGGGAGCCTGTATTCATCCTTGGCTTCACCTTTCGGAGACCGACGAGCTAGCCGGCTGAGCTGTATCGTTGAGCATACGGAAAGCAGTAAGGCACCAGGAAGCAGGAGGCTACGATGATTATCCTGTTACCCGACGGAACGATACGGCAGTCGCGGCGACGCTCCGTCCGGCTAAGCGCCCGGATCGCTGCATTGCTCGTCCCACTGGCCGGAACGTTCGCCACACCGGTTATTGCGCTCCTCGGTTTTTAGTCGCTCTACGCTACTTCCTGCCCTGCTCCGCATCCGTGCGGCATTTCAGCCGGCCTCGTTGGAGGAGTTCATCCATGTTCACCAAGCTGACCGATCCCGCCAAAGGCTTCGTCTATTTCGCGATTGCGTTTGTGCTGACCATTATCGTATCGCTGATGGCGCCGCTGCTGGGTAACGCAACCATGATCCTGCACATGTACTCGCCAACCGTGGCGGTGCTGCTGATGCTGCTGGTAGTGACGCGTGACGGCTATGCTCGCGACGGCTGGCTTGGGCTCGGCCTCAATCGCGCCGGGTTGCGCAGCTGGCCCGTGGCGATCGTGATGCCGTTTGCCGTCGTGGCGCTCGTGTACGTCTGTGTGTGGCTGCTTGGGATCGGTAGCCCGGCACTACCGGAGGGCTGGACGCTGGCCGATGTGCCGGGCGAGTTCGCCGTGGGGCTGTTGATCTCGTGCGTCTTTGCACTGGGCGAGGAGATCGGGTTTCGTGGCTACCTGCTGCCGCGGCTGCTGCCGCTTGGCACAACGCGCGCCTTGCTGCTGAGCGGGTTTTTGCACGGCATCTGGCACTTTCCGCTGATCCTGATCGCCGGAGCGCTGCCGATCGCAGGCTCGTGGCTGATCGCCGGCCCGATCTTTTTGGCGCTTATGACCGCCGCCGGGGTGATCTACGGATACCTTCGGCTGACCAGCGGTAGCGTATATCCGCCGACGCTGGCCCACGGGGTCATCAACACCAGCCTCGATTTTTTCAAGCGCTTCACGGTGACGACGACGCCGATCGCGCTGACCTATCTGGCCGGCGAAACGGGCCTGATCATGTTGGCGGTCACCACACTGGCAGCCGCCTGGTGTTTGTACCAGCTGCGCCGGCCGAGCGCCAGGCCTGCTCTCCGTAAGGCGAGCGCGTAGCGTTGGTAGATCACTCGTCGCTCCAGCCTCCGGCTTCAACACGGTCACCCACTGGTCGACCATGTTGGAGCCGAAGTACTGCCCACGCCCGGCAAGTCGGCCCTCAGCGTGGCTCATCCGAATCTACGGCCTCGAACGCAGGCGGTGCCGTTCCGTACTACTGGTCATCGCGTTGCGTTCGCCTCGAAGCTACCGCCGGCTCGGGCTTGACTTTCACGTTACGTCATCCTCTAGAATGGCCCATGGCCAACCGCGATACTGCTCCAGCCAGCCTGCTACTGAAGATCCGCCAGTTCGCGCGCCTGGCGCAGGTCTCCGTCCGCACCGTACGCTATTACGACCAGCGTGGGCTCTTGCCCGCAGCCTGGGTCGATCCGTGGAACGGCTATCGCTATTACACGCTCGACCAGCTCGACCAGCTCCACGCGATCGTGACCCTCAAGCGCTTCGGCTGCTCGCTCGACGAGATCGCCTCGCTGCTGCACGGCGCTGCCTCACCGGCGCAGCGGCTGACCGCCCTGCGACACAGGCGACGTGCCCTGCAGCAGGAACTCGTCGATCAGCAGCGGCTGCTGGCTGAGCTCGAAGCCCATATTCACCAACTCGAGGAGGATCAGCCGATGCCGGAATCCACCATTGCGATCACCACCCTGCCGCCCCTTCGTATCGCGGCGATTGCGACGCGCATCGGGCTCGACGAACCGCTCACGGCGCTCGTGCCGACGTTGCACCAGCTGCCACCCGGCGACCAGCCGTGTTTGGCCGTGTGGGCGGATGCTGACCGCGATGTCGGCGAAACGCATATGCACGTACTCTTGGGCGCACCCATCGCCTCCGACGTCGTGCTGCCGCCTGTCGCGCACATCCAGGATTTGCCCGGCGTATCCATGGCCGCCTGCACGCGGCATCGTGGCCCGGCACGGGAGCTCGGTCAGACGTACGCACGCCTACATCGCTGGCTGATCGAGCAGGGGTATCGGGTGACCGGACCAAGCCGGACCGTGTTTGTCGATCCGCTGACCGGCGCGACCACGGGCGACGTCCAGCTTGATGTTCAACTCCCGGTGGCGCCGGAGGATCGCCTCCGTAGCGTCGAGCATTTGCTCCAGGCCACCGACCTGCCGCGCTGGAGTGAGCGCGCCCGGCAGGTCGTCGCAGTAGCGGTTGCCGATGGGCCGCCGGTGACGACACATCGGCTCTTGGTTGCGCTGCTGGGCATTCCCAAAGGCTTCGCCAGCCATGTCTTACGCCAGCTGGGCGCCAGCGACCGGACCATCGGTCGCCTTGCGGCACCGACCACACCGGAGGGCGAGCCGCTCGAAGCCGACGGCGTGTGGTCAGCGGCCGCACGGGCCACGCTGGAGCGGGCCGTGGCCGAAGCGAACGCGCGGGGGGACGGGCACATCGGCACGGAGCATCTCTTGTTGAGCATCCTGCAGCAGCCGAGCTCGCTCGCAGGGCTGGCATTAGCAGGGGCAGGCCTCGCACCCGACGCGGTCCGAGCCGCCATTGAGCGGCAACTCCAACAGCATGTGTGAAATCATATACGGTTCGACACGCTGTCGCTGTGCTCACAACGCCCTGACCTGGATGCGTCCCTGATCCGCCTCCATCAGCAGCGGGTTTCGTAACGGCCGCCCGAACGGTGGCATTTCGATCTCGAACACATCGCCGGCCTGCGAGCGGAACCCATCGCCGAAGCTGACGCCATTGGCGCCAAAGAAGTGGACATGTACATCGCCCGCGCGGCGGAACAGCTCGTATTTGAAATGGTGGTGTTCCAGATTACCGATCGCGTGACACATGTTCGACTCACCAAGACTCAAATGGGCTGCTCCACACTGTGTCACCGCCGCGGCGAATACGCACCGTGCCCTGTACGGCTAACGGCAACTCGCCGATCAACACCTCCGGGCCGAACGAGCACTGGCGCAGCTTCGAGTGTGCCAGGTACAGGTAGTTCGCCCGCTCCAGCACATGGTCGGCAAATTCGTTGCCCAACGCATACCCGACCCGCCAGGGCGTCCCGTCGTCGGCAATGACGTAGAGCCCGGCAATTTCGGCCTCCTCGCCGCCATCTTCGGCAAAGGCCGGCTGGCTCAGGGGCTGTTCGGGCGCGACAATGCACCGGCCGTCGCCCTTGTAGGCCCACTCCGGCTGTGCACCGATCTCGCCGTGCGCGGGCTTGCCCCCGGCCACGCCGCGTTGGAACATGCGTGCCGTGTCGGTGAGCGCTCCGGCCGTGGCAGCCGCATGCATCTGGTCGCGTGACGTTGCGCTGCCGAGGTGGGTCAAGCCGGTCAACGAGACGATACAGCGCGCTGGATCCGGGTGATCAAGCGGCGGCAACAGCCGCTGCTCGCTGATGATCGAGTCGTAGTCGACCAGGTTGTCAGACCGATGGGTGTGGACCATCGCTGCCAGTGAGCGCTGCTCCCGAATGGCTGCCATGGCCAGATCGTACACGCGCTCGAATCCATCGACCAGCCGTAGGGTCGTGGGATCCTCACTGGAGACCGCGACACGCCGGTGGCCGGCGTGGTCGAGATATTGGACAAGTCGCAGCATGGCGTTTTCCTTTGCGTACTATCAGCGCGAGGTCTTTAGCAGGCGCGTGTGCAGCCACCGCCAAACTATGTGAGCAGCCCGAGCTCGCGGGCGTACATCAACACCATAGCGGACCTCCACAAGGCGCGCAAGCGCTATGGCCGGGACGATGTCGGTGTCGGACGACGCACGCGATGGGTTGCGCAGGCAGGCCTATCGAGCCGTGATAGCGTGTTCCGCCTGAGCGCCATGGACAGCCCGGAGCTATGGGCTGGCGAACTGCTCAGCGATGGGCTGGACCGAACTGCGCGTCTCGGCTACACTGGCTGCCTGCGCTGGTGACGCGGCACCGCGTCACCAGACGTCGTCCGGCATGGACGGTGCCCTCATCTCCACTGGCGAGGCAAGCAATGAACCGGATCCGGTTGGCTGCTCAGGCGTGCTCGACGTGCAGTCCGCACTCGGTCTTGCCGAACTGCTCCCAACGCCCCGAGCGCGGATCGTCGTCGCGCGGCAGGCTCGTGCACGTCTGGCATCCGATCGACCGGTAGCCCCGATCGAGCAGCGCGTTGTAGGGCACATCGTTGGCCGCGACATACGCCCACAGCTCCTTGTCAGACCACTGCACCAGCGGGTTGAGCTTGACGATCTGGTACTTGTCGCTCCATTCGACCACCTGCGCTGCCGCGCGCGTCGCGCTGTTCGAGCGCCGCACCCCGGCGACCCACGCGCCGTAGCCGGCCAGGGCAGCCCCCAGGGGAGCAACCTTGCGCAGCGTGCAGCAGCGGTCGGGCTCGCGCTCCCACAGCGCCGGCCCTTCGGTGCGCGCCTGGTCGCTCACGCTCAGCCGCGGCCGCACGGCCTTGATCGGCACCCGGTAGCGCGCGGCGGCGTGGGCGATCAGCTCGTAGGTTTCGCGAAACAGCAGATCGGTATCGACAACCAGCACGGTGGTACGGGGGGCGACCGACGCGACCATGTGGAGCAGCGCCATGCCGGCTGCGCCGCCAAAGGAGCAGCTGAGGGCGAGGCGCGCTCCCCAGCGGTGGGCAGCCCAGCGCAGGATCTGCTCCGGTTCCGCGCCGGCCAGTTGGCGGTTCCACTGCGCAATGGACTGCGGCGCGCTTGCTATGTGATCCATCGACGTTCTCCTGGCATGTTGTGCAGCGCTTGAGCTTCACGGCGCCGGACGCTGCCGGCAGGTACAGCTCGCGGACCGCTGGACCCTTACTGTTCGCGAACCACGGTAGTTGTGTTACACAAGCATAGAGTTGATGGACGACCCGGCACATCGGGAGAATTACGGTAGGCGGTACGTAGCTGGGCTACGTAGGGCACCAGCCGTGTCGTGGTGTCGGCGCCCAGGCGGGCACCAACGTTTCGGCAAACCAGCGGAGGGTGTCGCGTTGCAGCTTGCCGCGAACCGCCGCGAGTGCTATAGAAGTACCATGATGCCCACCACACCTCGCACACCGACGATTGGGGTTCAGGCGGTTCCATACGCGGAGGGACCTACGTCGGCGATATCAACTAGCCATGACGGGTTCGCTCCGAACGCCAGTCGTGTCACCGCCGCCTGGCCCAACAGGATCGGTGCATTGGGAAGGACCCAATGCAATTCACTACGGGAACTTTTCGTATGATGCCATTGAGCACGCTATGGAACGTCGACCAAACACTGGATACGACGGGGCGGAGTCCTGTAGCGACGCGTATCCTCGAAGCCTGGGACCATGATTTCGCGACCCAGCAGTTCTTCCGGTCCAGTGCCAACTTTATCTATCGTTTTCAGACCGCGGGGCAGGACCGCTTTCTTCGTTTTACCGCCAGTACTGAGCGGAGTCGGGATGCTATCGAGGCGGAAGTCGATCTGGTCAGGTGGCTCGCCACGGACGGCATTGACGTCGCGCATCCGGTGCAGGCTCGCAGCGGCAACTACGTCGAATCGATTGCGACACAACAAGGCACTTTTTACGCAGTGGTATTCACCGCCCTTGTCGGCGCGCAGTACGAGCTGCATGCGCTGGATCTCGACCAGTTCCAGCAATGGGGAGCAGTATTGGGCCGGCTGCACGCTGCGGTTCAGCGACGGGCAGGTCTCGCCACAGCCGCGCGGCCGACCTGGCGCGATCAGCTCGCCGGCGCGGAGGAGTATCTGCCGGCTGCCACGCCCGCGCTACGCCAGGAATGGGACGAGCTCGGGGCCACACTCGGCACCCTGCCGATCACTGACGACAACTACGGACTGATTCACGGCGACTTCGAGCTCGATAACCTCGTCTGGCAGGACCGTTCGATCGCCATCCTTGATTTCGACAACTGTGCATACTCATGGTACGCAGTGGATCTGGCTATCGCGCTGCAGGACCTCTTCGAGGACGGCTTTGATGCCGATATGCCTGCGCTTCGCGCGTTTGTGCAGGGCTACCGGCAGCACCACCCGCTCACTGCGGATATGCTTTCCCGGATACCGCTGTTCCTGCGACTGGAAAACCTGCTGGGCTACACCCGGCTCGCACGCACGCTTGATCTGCCGCCCGATGCACAGCAACCAGCGTGGCTGAACGGCTTGCGGAGCAAGCTGCAGCACTACATGGACCAATATACGGCCTCGTTGGTGACGAACGAGGCATAGTGCAACCGAAGCCAACAGTAGTCGGGCACACGGCTGCAGCGCCGTCGTCCTCGTGATCGACGCGAGCCCGGCTCGGTATGCTATGATTGGCGAATCAGGCAGCCCTGCGCCGGAGGAACATGATCAAGGGGGATCAACGTATGGGTGTTTCCGACGATCTGAGGTTCACGTTTGACGTGCAAGGCTATATCCATCTTCGCGCTGCATTACCCCAATCGGAGGTGACGGAACTTCGGGGATGGGTCGAGCAAGCTAAGGACACGAATGTTGAGACGCTGAACGCCGATGACCCGGCAGAGAATCCCCCACCAGTTGAACCGTCCCGTGTCGCGCATGTTTGATGTCGACCCACGCTTCGCGCGTTTGCTCGATCATCCGGTCGTCCAACCTTTGCTCGCCGAGTTTTTAGGCGAGGATTACCGCCACATCGACAACGACCTTTACTTTACCTATCCCGGCTACGCAGGTGGCCAGTGGCATCGGGGCGTGCGGGCGCATCCAACCGGGCACTTGATCGACGGAAAATTCGTCTGTCCCATGGTCAAAGTCTTCTATTGTTTGACAGATGTTGGTCCTGGTCAAGGCGAGTTCGTGGTCGTTCCCGGCTCGCACAAGACGCTATGCTCTATCGACACCGCCCGTGTTGATCTACCGGCGCAGCATTGTTTCGACGATGTCAAGGCCGGGGACAGCATCATCTTTAATGAGGCATTGCTGCATAACGGTCGACCCAATCGATCCGACAAGACCCGGCAAACCCTGATCGTTAACTTCGGGCGAGCCGACGCAGGTGTTTGGGCAGGCTACACACCTCGACCCGAAACACTGGCGCGTGTCAGCGAGCGGCAACGAGCAATTTTAACCAACGTCCGGGAAGGTTGGGTGGAGCCGGAGGTTGCCGTCGTGTAGTTCTTCATGTATCGATCCCGGCTGCGACGTCACTATGGGCTGCCGCGTATCATCTGACCAGATCCTGCGCCGTCGAAACACGGTGCGGCGTACATATGGAGGGAATTGATGTACATACCGGAAGCCCCCGGCACTGCGAGTAGCTCCCCAGCCGTTCAGCGCGCGATCCTGGTCGATTCGGCCGGTAGCAAGCCGAAGACCGTTGCGCGGCTGAGCGATTGGGAGTACCTGGAACGCTCGATCCAGCGCCTGATCGCCGGTTGGGGACGCTACGTCGCGGAGTGGAGCGACAAAGTCGCGGTCCATCGCCAGATCTGGGAACAGGCGGAGTGCGTCCGCCGGCTACGCGACCGCTTGAGCCAGTTTCCCGGCTCGGTGCACAACCTCGACCAACCCGTATCACGCCGGCTCGAAACGCTGGCGAACACTGTCCTGTTGGCGCCCTCCCATCAAGACGCCGTGGACGGTATATATCAGCTGCTTACCGGCGCGCTCACCGCGTCGTATCTGCACTATATCCAACACGCGCATCCCGTCCATGACGCGCCAACCGTGGCCGTCCTGCACGAGATCATCAGCGTGAAGGAGCAGCAGCGCCTCTGGCTGCGCGACTATCGCCGGCGCTATCCGCATACGATTGACCCGGCGTACCGCGCTGCGATCGCGCGTGATCTGGCTGGGTGCGACGATTTGATACAGGCCTTGCCGGTGGATGGGGCTGCCGCCGCGCCCGCCGGCGTCAACACGAGCTTCCGGCTGCCGGCGCGGCCGGCCTACCCGGCCGGATCGCAGCAGAAGCATCAGATCATGCACTTTATCGACGCCGACTTCGAGCACAGTGTCGAGACGCGACGCCTCTTTTGGTGCTATGGATATCTTCGCGAAATGAACCTGGCGATAGATCAGCTGCGCTGGATCTACGATAGCCCGGACATGCCGTGGGACTTTCATCAGGATATCGCGCGACACCTCTGGGATGAGTCGCGCCACGGCGACTCAGGCTACTCGCGCTTGTTGGACTTCGGCATCACCCTGCGCGAGATTGGCTTCAGCCCCTATGACGAAGCGCTCGTCCGCGCGGACGGCATGCCGCCGGCGGCACCCCAGTACCACACGCCGGACGCCATTCCGGCGATGGGCAGGCTCGAACCGATCACGCCGCGCGAGTTGTATGAAACCGTGTTCAACATCGGCATGATCGCCGAAACAGGTCACTTTGTGGTCAAGCGCGAAGCGTATGAGGATTTCCGCGCCGGCGGCGATCTCGAGTTGGCCGAGATGATGATCTTTGACATCATCGACGAGAGCACGCACGTACAGTACGCGCACAAATGGCTGCCGGTGCTGGCGGAGCATGCCGGGGTTGACAACAGCGATTATCGCGAGCGCGCCGTACGCGAACGCCAGCGGCGCCAGGAGGACCATTTGCGCCATCTCGAGGCGTGCAAGCAACTGCCGCGCGACCCACGTGATCCTGGATATGCCCTGTATCAGCGCCTGCTGGCGATCATGCGGGAGAAACAGCCGCTTTCCAATGCGCAGACCTGTCCACCGCGCTCGCCGAAGCCGATGTAGCGGCCGAACGAGGAGGCCCTCACCGTAGCTCGAGGTGATATACAGGAGCTCGCACGGCACATGGATGTCGACCCCACGATTCTCGACTGGCTCATGCAGGGCGATCCGGTGATTCGCTCGCAGGTGCTGCGCGATGTGCTGCAGGCGCCCGACGCCGTGTGGCGGGCCGAGCAAGCCCGCATTCCTGACGAGGGCTGGGGAGCGGCGTTGTTGCAGCATCAATTGCCTGATGGTTCTTGGCCACCAGGACGCTGGACGGCGACGATCTGGACGCTCCTGCTGCTGCTCGAGTGCGGCATGCCCACCCAGCCGGCGCACCTGAAGACGGCTGCCGACGTGCAGATCTCCAGCCTCTTGCCGCCTGGACGCCCCGTTGCGCCGCGCGTGCTCAAGGAGCGCCTCGATTTGTGCCACGTCGGCTTCTGGCTGCGCATCGGCGCGGCGTTCCTGCCGGGTGACGACCGGCTGCCGGCGCTGGCGGAGGCCATCTTTGACCTGCAACTGGCCGACGGCGGATGGAATTGTCGGATCCGGAACCACCCGACCACGAGCCACAGCTCCTTCCACACCACGTTTAATGTCCTGGAGGGGTTGCGCGAAGCTGCCAGGGTCCATGTTGTGAATGGAGCACGCTTTGAAGCTGCACAAGCGCGGGCGGCGGAGTTCATGCTGGCCCATCGGCTGTACAAATCCGACAACACCGGGGCGGTGATCGACCCACGCATGACGCACCTGACGTTTCCATGGCATTGGCACTACACGGTGCTCCGCGGCCTGGACTACCTTCGGAGTACACCCTACCTGGGCGATGCGCGGCTGCAGGATGCCATGGAGCTGCTCGAGAGTCGCCGAAAGCCGAATGGTCGGTGGCCGCTGGAGAAGCGCATCCCGGGCACGACGTTGGTAGACATGGAAAAGCCCGGAGGTGACAGTCGCTGGAACACGCTGCGCGCCGTACGCGTGTTGAACGCGTGGACGCAGGCCAACGCGTCTGCTTGAGCACCGTCGGCGCTACTCATGTAAACGAGAACCCGAGCCGGTGCCGAGACTGCGGCGACTGCTCAGGTATTGGTGACGAGCGACGCGCGGGCGACAGCGGCCTGCCAACCTGCGTACAGCGCCGCGCGCTGCTGTTCGGGCATGGACGGCTCGAAGCGCTCGCGCGGCCGCGGCAAGTCCGCGATCTGATCCACGTGTCTGCCAGATTCCGACGGCCAGCCCGGCCAGGTAGGCGGCGCCCAGCGCCGAAGTATCGGCCGATTCACTGCGCAGGAGCGGCACGCCAAGATATCCGCCTGAAACTGCATCAGCAGCGTTCCGGCTGGCGCCGCCGTCGGCCAGCAGCACCGTGAGCGTCAGTGCCCGCCTCGCGCTGCATCACGTCGAACACGTCGCGCACCTGATAGGCGATCGCTTCGATCGTCGCGCGCGCCAGGTGCGCCGCGCTCGAGCCGCGGGTCAGCCCGCTGATCAGGCCGCGTGCCGCGTCGTTCCAGTACGGCGCGCCCAGCCCGACAAAGGCCGGCACCAGATACAGGCCGCCAGTGTCGTCGACGCTGCTCGGCCAGCCGTGCCACGCCCTGCGACGCCATCCGCGAGGCCCAGGAACTCGCCCAGCCACTGCACCGCGGCGCCGCGTGACGGCGATGTTGCCTTCCAGCGCGTAGGTCACGCGCTCGCGCGTCGAGCGCCCAGGCGATGGTCGTCGACAGGCCGTGCTGCGACAGCACCGGCGCCCGGCGTCGGGGTCATCAGCGACGAGCCGGTGCCGTAGGTCGCCTTGACGCTGCCGGGCATGAAAGCCGGCCTGGCCGAACAGCGCCGCGTGCGAGTCGCCGATCAGCGCGGCGATCGGGATGCCGGCCGGCAGCCGCCCGATGCGCGACCGACTGCGCCGACCACGCCGCTCGACGGTCGCACGCTCGGGCAGCGCCGCGCGCGGCACGCCGAACAGCTCGAGCAGCTCGTCGCCCCACGCGCAGGGTGTGAATATCGAGCAGCTGCGTGCGCGACGCGTTGGTCAGATCGCTGGCATGAACGGCGCCGCCGGTCAGGTTCCACAGCAGCCAGCTATCGATCGTGCCCAGGCACAGCTCGCCGCGCTCGGCCCGGCGCTGCCCATCGTCGATGTGCTCGAGCAGCCAGCGCATCTTGCTGGCCGAGAACAGCGGATCGACGGCCAGCCCGGTGCGCTCGAGCCAGCATCGGCTGCCAGACCGCGCGCGCGCAGCTCGGCGCAGAACTCGGCCGTCCGGCGGCACTGCCAGACGATCACCGGGCCGAGCGGCCGGCCGCTGTCGCGCTCCCAGAGCGGCGACCGACTCGCGCTGGTTGGTGATCGCGATCGCCGCCAGCACGCGGCTCGGCGCACGCCGCGAGGCACTCGTCGATCGCCTCGCGCACGCTCTGCCAGATCGCGCCGGCGTCCTGCTCGACCCAGCCGGGCTGGGGATAGCGCTGCGTCGAGCGGACGCGACGCCTGCGCGACGATCGCGCCGTTGGCGTCGACCAGCAGCACCTTGGTGTTGGTGGTGCCCTGGTCGATCGCCAGGATCAGCTCGCTGTGCGCTGCCATCACGGTCATACCTTGACGCGCTGGCGCCGGCCGACCAGCTCGAGCGCGGCGTCGCAGATGCCCTGCGCGGTCGAGGCCGAAGTGCTCGAGCAGCCAGGTCCGCCGAGCCGGTCGGCGCGAACACGCCCGGCACGCCGAGGATGCGCATCGGCACCGGGTGGTCGGTGACCACCACCTCGGCCACCGCGCTGCCCAGGCCGCCATGGATCGTGTGCTCCTCGACGGTGACGATGCGCGCCGGTTTCGCGGCAGCCGCCAGCACGATCGCCTCGCGATCGAGCGGGCGAACCGTCGACATGTTGAGCACGCGCGCCTCGACACCCTTACCGGCGAGCAGCTCGGCCGCCTCGAGCGCGCGGCGGACCATCACGCCGTTGGCGATCAGCGTCACGTCCTGGCCGTCGCGCAGCCGCGCCGCCTTGCCGATCTGGAAGCGATAGTCGTCGTCATGCACCATCGGCACCGGCATGCGGCCGATGCGGATGAACATCGGGCCATCGGTGCTCGCGCCGCCGCCCGCACCGCCTGCTCGGTCTCGATCGGGTCGGCCGGCACGAGCACCGTCATGTTGGCGATCGCGCGCATCCAGGCCAGATCCTCGATCGAGTGGTGGGTCGGACCGAGCTCGCCGTAGGCCATGCCGGGGCTCATGCCGGCCAGCTTGACGTTGGCGTCCGAGTAGGCGACGTCGGCCTTGATCTGCTCGAGCGCCCGGCCGGTCAGGAAGGGCGACGCGGCGCACACGAACGGGATCTTGCCGCCGTTGGCCAGGCCGGCGCCCAGCCCGACCATGGTCTGCTCGGCGATGCCGACGTTGATCAGCCGGTCCGGGAACGCTTGCCGAAGTTGTTGACCTTGCTCGAGCCGACCGAGTCGTTGACGACGGCACACGATCGCGCCGATCCTGGCACGGCGATATCCTCGAGCGCGTGCGGCAAACGCGTCGCGGCAATCATACAGCTCGGCTCATGCGCCACCTCCTCGCTCGTCGAGCTCCTGGCCAGCGCCATGCGCGTATTCCTCGGCGCTGGGCACGCTGGTGGTGCCAGGCCGGCCGGTCGCGCATGAAGGAGACGCCCTGGCCTTTGTGGGTATGGGCGATGATGCAGTTCGGCTTGCCCGCACTCGAAGGGCAGCTGCTCGAAGGTCTCCAGCAACGCGGCGATGATCGTGGCCGTCGACCTCGCGCACCGACCAGCCGAAGGCGCGCCACTTGTCGGCCAGCGGCTCGAGGTGCATCGTGCGCTCGGTGCAATCGCCCTGCTGCAGGCCGTTGCGGTCGACGATCACCGTCAGGTTGTCGAGCTTGTAGTGCGCCGCCGACATCGCCGCCTCCCAGTTGCTGCCTTCCTGCAGCTCGCCGTCGCCGGTGAGCGACGAACGTGCGCCAGGCCGCACCGTCCATCTTGGCCGCCAGGGCGCAGCCGACGGCGACCGGCAGGCCGTGGCCCAGCGGGCCGGTGTTGGTCTCGACGCCCGGCACCTTGTTGCGGTCGGGGTGGCCGTTGAGGCGCGAGAGCGGCTGCGCGAAGGTCGCGAGCTCGTCGAGTCGGAAAGAAGCCGCGCATGCGCGAGCGTGGTGTAGAGCGCGCCGGCGCAGTGGCCCTTGCTGAGGATGAAGCGGTCGCGCTCGGGGTCGTCGGGCCGCGTCGGGTCGATGCGCAGCACGCCGAAATACAGCGTGGCCAGGATGTCGATGGCCGAGAACTCGCCGCCGATATGGCCGAGACTCGGCGCCGTAGACCATCTGCGAGGTCGCGCCGCCGGATCGGCGTCGCCAGCGCGCGCAGCCGCTCGACCTGTCTGCGTATCGATCATGCGTCATCCATCATCGCTGCGCCTGCGTCCGTCGGCGCCTGCGCCGAGCAGCATATCCAGCACGATCGCTGGGCCGCGAGCGCATCCTGGCGCTCCTGCGCGGCGCTGCAGCGCGCTCAGGTCGATGCGGTCGAGCAGCGCGTCGAGGCCGCGAATCGTGCGGATGCTGCTGCGCGCGGCCTCGACCGGGTCCTCGCGGAACGGGAACTGGTCGAGCAGGATCGGCCCTTGCCAGTCGATCTGGCGCAGGGCATGCAGGAACTCGAGCGTCTCGATCAGGTGCACCGAGCCGACGGCCATGTCGTCGTCCCACTCGCGCCAGTTGTCGTTGACCTCGACGCTGACCAGCTTGCCGCGGCGCGACACCAGCTGCAGCACGTCGGCGGGCGTCTCTTTGGCGAAGAACGAGTGGCCCAGGTCGAGCACGATGCCGACGTTGTCGACGCCCATCTCCTCGATCGCCAGCAGCGTGCGCGCGGCGGTGCTGAAGAACATGTGGACGCGCGGCTCCTTGAGCTTGTACTCGATGGCGAACTGCATGCCCGGGTCGACTTCGGCCACCGCGCGCACGCCCTCGACCGAGTAGTCCCAGAGGCGCGCGGTAGTCGACCTGGAACGGGTAGTCGAAGCCGTCCTGGCCGGGCCAGAACTTGACGTATTTGGCGTCGAGCTGCGTGGGCGATCTCGATCGCCTGCTTGCCCAGATCGATCGCCTTCCGGCGCACGGCCGGGTCGGGATTGGTGAAGCTGCCCATCTGGAACTCGCGCATGTAGAGATGCGGCGTGATCGCCTGCGCGCGCAGCCCGGTGCGCTCGAGCGTTTCGCGCACCTGCTCGACGGTCACGTCGTCGCCGGCGAACGGATAGTTGATGTCCAGCACCTTGATGTCGCCGACCTCGGCGGCGCGCTCGATCGCCTCGAGCGTGCTCACCGGCGGCCCATAGGCGTCGGTGGCGTAGCGGTCGACGAACTGCTGGAACATCCAGATGCCGGCGCCGAATTCGTAGTTTTGCATCGCGGTCTCCCTTATCTATTCAGGCGGGGGCAAGCCCCGCCGCTACGTCAGCGTCATCGATCGTAGCGGCGGGGCTTGCCCCCGCCGCAGGGCTTGCCCCTGCCGTGTGCCGTTCAGCGTATGCGCCGCAGGATCACGGCGTGATAGGGCTTGCCGGGCAGCTCCAGCGTCGTGCCGCTCACCACGGGCTGCTCGACCGGCGTGGCGCTCATGTTCCAGATGTCGACGACCGTGCCGGCGTAGCGCTCGCCCTCGGGCACGTTAAAGCCAGCTGCGCCGGCTGGTGAACGCCGAAGTAGGTCAGGTAGTAATCGTGCGGCTGCCCGGCACACGCAAACATGCGCAGCACATTGTCCTGCGGATCGAGGCCGGCCGCCGGCCCCTGTTCGAGCGTTTCGAGCAAAAATTGCAGGCGCGCAGCACTTTCGCCGTGCAGCACGCCGCCTTTGGCCCACCATAGGATATCGTCGGGGTGCAAATAGGTCTCGCCGTGGCCGACATAGCCGCCACGCACCGTGCCCTCCCAGAAGCGATGCACCATCTCCTGCGCCGGGATATTGCCCCAGCCCTGTGGAATATTGCCCTCGTAGCAGCACTCGTCCACGACGACCGGCTTGCTATGCTGCTCGCGCCAGGCGCGCACCTGCTCCAGGTCGCGATACTGAATGCTCTGGTGCGTCACCCAGGTCTTGCTGTGGTCGTAGATCACGCGGCCGTTGTGGATCGAGCGCAGATGCCCATAGGGGTCACTCTCCTGCACCACGCGGAAGAAGCGATCCCAGTCGGCCATGCGCTTGCTGTCCATGAAGTCGAACTCGTTGGCCATCGACCACCAGACATTGCGATAGGCCGCCAGGCGCGCGACGACATAGCGCAGATAGCGATCATCGGTCGCGGCGTCCATGGTGGCAAAGCCCCAGCGGTCGTAGGGGTGGAACAGAATGATGTCGGCCTCGATGCCCAGCTCGCGCCAGCTCGGCCACGCGCTGCTCGAAGTGGCGGAAAAAGTCGGGCTCGAAGCGGCTGAAGTCGAACTCCCAACCGGCCTGCACATCGACCTTGTAGCTGCCGCTCCAGGCGCTCGAGCCGCGCGACAGGCACGGAAACGGGTAGCGCTGCGGCTCGTTCTCGTTAAAGGCGTAGTGCTTGGGAAAAACGCACATGCGCATTTTGTTGAACGGCGCAGTACGCAGCGTTTCGAGCGTCTGCTCCTCCAGCTCGTCGCCCTGGTGCGTCCAGACATAGCAGGTGGTGCCGATCTGCTTGTAGGGCGTGCCGTCGGCATAGGCGAAATGGTAGGTGTTCGGCCACGCGCACCGGCCCGTGGTTGTCTGTCGTGGGCGCGACGCAGCTGAAGCTCCCCTCGACTCCGCTCAGCTCATCGCGGTTGCTGCGCGTGGTGTAGTGCCACGAACCTTGCGTGTCCGGCATGAAGCGGACACGATACACGCCATCGCCGTCGTAGAAGCCGTCCACCTCGACCGTGCGGTGCTTGATGGCTGAACTGCGCCGTCAGCTCGACGTCCAGAAACGGATTACCCTCGGCGCTGCCGTCGAGCTCGAGCTCGAACACTGCCCCACTGCTCGACATCATTCGTGTTGCGTGTCATATGTGCTCCTATCCCCCTCCCCAGGCTAAAGCCTGGGGCTGAGGAAACAAAGCGCACCTGAAGGTGGCTCGGGTTCCCAGCCCCGCTTCAGCGGGCTCGTTTCTGCAGCTCCAGGATTCATCCTGGGGTACCTGGTATCCTGGTACCCGAGGTCCTGGCGCCCCGACGCCCCCGCCGGATCGCGCGGCCTCGAAACCCATTTGTGCGTTCAGCGTGGGGATCGAATCCAGCAGCAGCCGGGTATAGTCGTGCTGCGGATCGCGACAATACCTGCCTGGCCGCGCCGAACTCGACGATCGCTGCCGCGGTTCATCACCGCGATATAGTCGCTGATGTAGTAGGCCGTGGCCAGGTCGTGGGTGATGTACAGGAAGCTGGTGTTGTACTGCTGCTTGAGCGCCATGAACAGATTGATGATGATCATGCGCCGCGAAGCGTCGATCATGCTCACCGGCTCGTCGGCGACGATCAGCTTGGGGCGCGGGATCAGCGCGCGGGCCACCGATGCGCGCTGCAACTCGCCGCCCGAGAACTGGTTGGGATACTTGCCGCGCACATCCGCGTACTCCAGCCCGACCGATGCCAGCGCCTCCTCCATCGCGTCGGTCGCGCCGCCCTTGCCGAGCTGCGCGACGCGCGTAGCCGTCTCGTACAGGTAGGAGTCGATCGTCCGGTAGCGGCTGAACGCCTCGAACGGGTTCTGGAAGATCGGCTGCACCGTGCTCATGAACTCGGTCTTGGTCCTGCTTTGCGCCCGCGCCGGCCACCACGCGGTCGTAGACATACGCGCTGCCCGAGGTCGGCTCGACCAGCCGCAAAATCGTCTTGGCCAGCGTGGTCTTGCCGCTGCCGGACTCGCCGACCAGGCTGATGATCACCGGACTCGTCGCTGTCGATCGACAGGTTGACGTCGTTCAGCGCCGGTGATTTTCGCCTTGCGCATGAAGCTGCCCAGGCGGTACACCTTGTTCAGGCTGCTCGGTTTTGAGGATCGTCGTCATGGCGCCACCTCATCCGACTCCGCAGTCTGCGTGATCGCGGCGTCGAGCTTAAGCGTGTGCTCGACCGACTCGAGCAGCTCCGGCTCGTCGTCGCTCAGCCTCGGCGCGCTGCTGGAGCGTTTGCTTTGAGCTGCGGCACACGCTCGGCATAATGACAGGCCGAGAAACGCCCGGGGCGATGTTCAGCAAGCAGCGGCTCGTCGGTGCGGCACAGCTCGGTCGCCAGCGGGCAGCGCGGCGCAAAGCGGCAGCCCTGCGGCGGATCCCACAGGCTCGGCGGGCGGCCCGGCAGGCCCTGCCGCGCGCGGTCGTCGCCGATGGTCGGCAGCGAGTTGGTCAGCATCAGCGTGTAGGGATGCAGCGGCTCGCTGAAAATATCTCGGTGTCCGGCGTATTCGACCGCCTTGCCGGCATACATGATCAGCATCTTGTGGGTGAGCTGATAGTGCACGCCCATATCGTGGGAAACAAACATGATCGTGTTCTTCATTTCCTGCTGCAAATCCATCAGCAGCAGCAGAATCTCTTTCTGCACCACGACATCGAGCGCCGTGGTCGGCTCGTCGGCCAGGATGATCTCGGGCTGGAAGAACGTCGCCATCGCGACCATGATGCGCTGGCGCATGCCGCCCGAAAGCTGGTGCGGGTAGGCGTCGATCGACTTCGGGCGGCAAGCCGAGCTTCTGCACAAACAGGCGCACCCGCTCCGAGCGTCTGGCGTCTTATTCTTCGACGTGGCCGGGAAATCGACGAACTGGTCGCGGATACGCACCACCGGGTTGAGCGAGCTCATCGAGCTTTGCGGGATGTAGGAGATCCGCCTGAACCATTCCTGCTGAATGTTCTTGCTGGTCACCGGCCTCGCCGCGCTCGTTCGTAAAGCCGTAGTCGACCGAGCCTGACGGCGAGCGCCAGCGGGAAGCCGATATCGCCGTAGATCACCTTCATCAGGGTGCTTTTGCCGCAGCCCGACTCGCCGGCGATGCCCAGCGATGATGCCGTCGGGGATCTCAGGCTCACGCCATCCACGGCGTTCACCTGCCCGCGCTGCGTGGTATAGGTCGCGACGATGTCTGTCGAGCTTGATCATGCGACACCCGCCTCTCTGCGAAGAGCTCGTTGTAGCCGGTCGAGGTCAGGAACAGCCCCAGGAACAGCAGCCACCGTCGCCACGATCGGCGCGATGATCCAGGCGATCTGGCCGATCAACAGCGCGTTGTAGTTCGAGCGCCCAGAAGATGATCGAGCCGAGCGTCGGCACCTGCGACTTTGGAAAGGCCGATCACCGCCAGCGCGGCCTCGGTGTTGATCGCAAACAGGATCGTGTTGATAAAGGCGACGACCATGAAGGCGTAGACATACGGAAAGATCTCGCGGGCGATGATGTCGAAGCGTGCTGGCGCCGGAGAAGCGCGCCATGTTGATGAACTCGCGCTCGCGCAGCGTCAGCGCCATCGAGCGGATCGTGCGCGCGCCCCAGGCCCAGCCGAAGCAGCACCAGGATCACGCCGACGATCAGCGAACGAGGTATTGCCGCGCACCAGCGCGCCCAGCACGATCAGGATCGGCAGCACCGGGATGGTGATGAACGTATCGATGAAGATCACCACAATCGCGCTCGAACCAGCCGCCGATGTAGCCGGCGCTCAGCCCGACGAAGTGTCGCGATCGCCGTGATAGCCAGGCTCACGCTCACGCCGAGCATCAGCGAGTTGCGGATCGCAAACACCAGAAACCAGAAGATATCCTGGCCCAGCGCGTTGGTGCCGAGCAGATGCTTCGCAGCTGAGCGGCAGGTTCTTCAGGTAGGTGCCCTGTGCGCCGGGTCGACCGTGGTGAAAAGCGGCAGGATCGAAGCTGCCGAGACCCAAGATGGTGATGATCGTGAGGCCGACGTACAGCCGCCCGTTGAGCTTCGGCAGCCGTCGCCGTGCCGCCGCTGCGGCGGCGGGCTTGCCCTGATGCCGGTCGCTGAGGCAGCAGTTTGCTTCATATGCATCACCTCCCAGCCGAATACGCGGGTCGAACAGCGGGTAGCACAGGTCGAGCACCAGCGCCGCGGTCGCGACCGCGATGATCGACATGGTGATCGAGCCATAGAGCAGGTTATAGTCACCGCTCCCGCGGCGGTGCGCATCAGCAAGCCCGACGCCGGGATAGGAAACAGCATCTCGGTCAGCAGCGCGCCATTGAAGATCGTGCCAAGCGACAAGACCAGCGCCGTCACCTGCGGCAGCAGCGCGTTGCGGAACACGTAGCGTCGTCATGCGTGTCCAGTCGGTGGTGCCCTTCAGCCGGGCGAAGTGCACATAGCCTTCTTCCTTGGTCGCAACCGCCAGCGATTTCATGCTCAGGATGTTCCAGCCGAAGCCGGCCAGCACCAGCGTCAGCGCGGGCAAAAACGAGTTGTACAAAATCGAGCCGACTTGCTGAAGCGTCAGCGTCGCCCGGAAGGAAGGTGGGCGTGAGCGGGAAGATCGGGAAGAAAAAGGCCAGCAGCAGAATGACCATCAGCGCCAGGATATAGTACGGGATCGGGTAGAGCATGATGCCGAAAATCTCCAGCGCGGTGGCCGCCGGGTGTTTATTGAAGTAGCCGGCCACCAGCCCGACCAGATTACCGAGCAGCCAGCGATATGAGCGTTGTGGTCAGCAGCAGCCCGGCCGTCCAGGGCAGCGCGGCTAGAATGATCGTCGAGACCGGCACCGGGTAGGAGGTGAACGACGGGCCGAAGTCGAAGTGCAGGAACGACGCGATTGAGATAGTTGAAATACTGGGTGAAGAGATCGCCCTTGAGGCCGTAGAGCTCGGCTCAAGCGAGCTCGCGCAGCTCGGCGAGCGGCCTCGGGGCGTCATCGTCTGCCCGGCCTGGCTCTGCACCTGCGAGATATAGCTTCTGATCGGGTCGCCGGGCATGAAGCCGGGGCAGGAAGAACGTGATGGTGATGCCGATGAACAGCACCAGCAGATAGCTCACCAGGCGCTGCCCGACGTATTGTGCTAGTTTCATAGCACACCTCGTCCCGAGGTCCGATCGGTCGAGGGCTACGCATGGCGAGTAGCGTGGCCTCGATACTCGTGCACCCCGAGCGATCACGGACTTACTGCCCGGTGGGCTGGAGCTTGAGCAGGATCTTCTTGAACGAGCTCCACCAGGTGTAGGGAACGGCGTAGACGTTATCCTGCTTGGGGAAGTTGGTCCAGTAGGTGCTGTTGGTCGGGATCGTGGTCGGGATATTCATCATATTGATGTAGGCCATGTTCTTGACGAACTGCTTGATGATCTCGCGGCCGGTCTCGATGAACTCGGCGCTTCGACTGGTCCATCGACCGTGCTCGACTTGACCAGGTCGAACACCTCGGGTCGTTGATGCGGGCGGTATGTTGCCGGAGAGCGCCTCGGTCGAGTCGGCGGGCTTGAGGTTCTCGGCGGTGAATGTTGCGCCAGGTGTTCAGGTAGTTGGTGTTGAAGATGCAGTTGGTCCAGTTGACCATCGTGGTGAGCAGCGAGTTGGTATTCTGCACGTTGCTGAACTCGGCGTTATCAACCTGGCGGGCGTTGACGTTGAAGCCGGCCTTGGCCAGCTATCGGCGATCGAGAAGCCGACGCGCTGCATGACCTTGTTCCAGTCGCCGGGGATCACCAGCTCCAGCTGCCCAGGGCTTGCCGTCGGGCACCGGCGTAGAAGCCGTCGCCGCCCTTCTTCATAGCCGGCCGCGTGCAATCAGCTTCTCGGCCTCGGCCGGGTCGTGCTTCCACCAGCCCAGGCCGAACGTTCTGCGTGACCGCGTCGCCGGCTGCGGCAGCTGGTCGACGCGTCCATGCCCATCTCGGTCAGCTTCGCGACCATCTCGGCGCCGAAGTTCGGGTTGAACGGCTGGTAGCCGTCGGCGAGCTTGAGATCCTGAGCCACTGCAGCAGCGGCTCGAAGAACACCGGCCGCAGTGATCTGCGTGTCGGCCATCGGCAGCGCCGACGCCTTGAACTGGCCGCTCAACGCGTTGATGCCGACGTCCTGCAGGTCGAGCGAGAGCGCCAGCGCCCAGCGAACGTTCGCGTCGTCCAGCGGCGCCTTGTGCTGGTTCATGATGATGCCGTACGAGCAGGCATCGTTCATGTCGTGGTAGGGCAGCGTCTTGGAGAACGTCGTCGATCGCTTCGTTCTGCTTCTTGGCGGCGGCGATGCTGTCCGGGCTCATGAAGGTATCGACATCGTACTGGTTTTGATGAAGGCCAGCATGCGGGTTTCCTCGTCGCCGAAGTTCTTGTAGAACACATACTTGGGCTTGGCTCGCTGTCCGGCCCCCACGACGAGCGCTGCCAGTCTTCGCGGCGCTCCCACAGGTGCCAGAAGCCGTTGGCGATCGAACTATTTGATCGTATAGGCCCCAGCGTCGACCGGCTTGGTGTTCTGGAACGCGGCCAGGTCGTCTGCTTCTCGAAGACGTGCTTGGGCACGATATTGAACGCCGAGCCCCAGGTGTACACGCCGAGCACGGTGGCGAAGTCGTAGGCCGGGTTCACCGTCTCGATCTCGAAGGTATAGTCGTCGATTTTCTTGTAGGATTTGACGTAGCTCGTGATCGTCAGTCACGCCGAAGTAGGTCAGCTTGCCTTTGCCCGCGAAATAGGTATCGAGCGTGTAGATCACGTCGTCGGCGGTGAACTCGACGCCGTCGCTCCAGTAGATGCCCTTCTTTGAGCTTGACGCGGAACTGGGTGTGCTTGGCGTTGAGCACCTCGGGCAGGTCGGCGGCCAGCTCGGGGTAGGACTTGCCGGTGGCGGTATCCATCTCCCACAGGTAGCCCCAGCCCAGCTCGCGGAAGCCGCGCCAGACCGCATAGGCGGCCATCAGCGGATTCTGGTTGTCGGGGTTAGCTGTCTTGCGGTCGAAGGTCTGGACAATAAGCGTTTCATTGCGTGGCGTGCCGACATCGGTCATCCCGGCAGCCGGCTGTGCCGCCGCCGATTTGCCCGCGCTTTGTGATGCGGCGGCATCAGGCGACGCAGCGGCGTCGGGTGATGCGGCGGCGTCGGGTGATGCGGCGGCGGCGTCGGTGATGCCGGCGCTGCCGAGCCGAGTTGCCCCTTGCGGGACGTCCGGCGTCGCGCACGCGGCGATGCTGGCGACAAACACGATCAACATCAGACTACGCGTCAACCGGCCGATCCTTGCCATGAAATACCTCCTTGTACAGGTGCTTCTGCTCACACCGCTGGCTGCTGGATTGGAAGGTCTGTGAAGCTGCTGTTACCGGCGCCTGAAACCCCCTTGAATATTTATTCACCTATGATATGATACTCACGAGTGTATCAAATCTGTCGAGGCATGTCAAGCGCGCTGTGGTACGCTATGGCTCAATTGCCTCGACCAAAAGCGAACGCGGAGGACGTGAGTGGCACGCACGGATGAGCTTCGTCTGCTGGCCAAGGTGGCTCGCCTGTATCACGAGCGCGGGATGCGACAGTCCGAAATCGCGTCACAGCTGGACCTTTCACAGGCTACGGTTTCGCGCCTGCTCAAGCGCGCTGAAGACGAGCGCATCGTCCGTATCACCGTCAGCATGCCGCATGGAACGTACACCGAGCTCGAGGAAGCACTGCAGTCGGCGTATGATCTGAAAGACGCGATCGTCGTCGATACGCTCGACGACGACGCGCAGATTATGCGCGACCTCGGCGCGGCAGCGGCGTTTTATGTCGAAACCACGATCAAGCAGGGCGAGGTGATCGGCCTGTCCTCGTGGAGCTCAACGCTGCTGGCGATGGTCGACGCGATGCATCCGCTGCCGCGCTCGACAAGTACGCAGGTGGTGCAGATCCTCGGCGGCGTGGGTAACCCGGCCGTCGAAGCCCACGCCACGCACCTCACGCGGCGCATGGCCACGCTGACCCACGGAGATGCGTTTTTCCTCCCGGCGCCAGGCATCGCCGGCTCGGCCGAAACGGCGCGCGTGTATCTCGACGACCCGTTCGTGCGCACCTCGACCGATCGCTTCGACCAGGTGACGCTGGCGCTGGTCGGCATCGGCACGGTCGAGCCGTCGATGTTGCTCGCCAGCAGCGGCAATATCTTCGGCGCGCAGGAGCTCGACGCACTGCGCGAGCACGGAGCGGCCGGCGATATCTGTTTGCGCTTCTACGATCAGCAGGGCGCGCCGGTGCCGACGCCGCTCAACGATCGGGTCATCGGCATGCGGCTCGAGCAACTGCGGCGGGCCGCACGCTCGGTGGGCATCGCCGGTGGCCGGCGCAAGCTGCAGGCAATCCGTGGCGCGCTTGCCGGCCATTGGATCAATGTGTTGATCACCGACCGTCGCAGTGCCGAAGCGCTGGTAGCTGATTATCATGCCGATGGGACGCTCGCGACGCAGCCGGCCATCCATGCCGATGGGACGCTCGCGACGCAGCCGGCCATCCATGGGGCTCAGCGAGCCGGTTAGTTGCGCCTCGCGGTGCGCGACCGTGCATTACTGTTGTAGGGGCAGTCCCGCTGCCCGCGGTTCCGGATGTTGTTCAAGACGGTTTCGACGTTCCGCATAGCGAATCAACAACACGAAAGGCGCGACCAATGCGCGGCAAAGGCATTTCATACGACACCGGCTTCATCAACCAGGGCGTGAGCAGCCGCGACCCGTTCGACAATGCGGTCGTCACACGTGAGCTGCAGATCATCGCGGATGATCTGCACTGCACCGCGGTCCGCCTCACCGGCGGCGATCCGGAGCGGCTCGATATAGCCGCCGGCATCGCGGCCGCGGCCGGCCTGGAGGTCTGGTTCTCGCCGTTCACCTGCGACCTGACGAAGGCGGAAATGCTCGACCTGCTGGCCGACTGTGCCGAGCGTGCCGAGCGGTTACGCCGGCAAGGCGCCGAGGTCGTGCTCGTCCTCGGCGGCGAGCTCAGCCTGATGAATAAGGGGTTTCTGCCCGGCGACACCATCGGCGAGCGGGTGGAGCTACTGGCTGACCTGCCACGTCTGAGCGCGGAGATGGCACACATACCTGCCCGCATCAACGACTTTCTCGGCACGGCGGTGGCGCTGGTGCGCAAGCGGTTCGGCGGGCGGATCACGTACGCCGCGATGCCGTTCGAACGCGTTGATTGGACACCGTTCGACCTCATTTCGATCGATCTGTACCGCTCCGTCGAGACCGCCGAGCAGTTCGCCGCCGCCATCCGGTCGCTGGTCGCGCAGGGCAAACCGGTCGCGATTACCGAGTTCGGGTCGGCCACGTACACCGGCGCGGGCGACAAGGGCGCCCGTGGTGGCTTCATCGTCGAGTGGGACGCGGAAACCGTCACCCCGCGAGGGTTGGACGGCGAATACCGCCGCGATGAAGCCGAACAGGCGCGCTACGTGCGTGAGCTACTGGAGATCTTCGACGCCGAGGGCGTCGACAGTGCGTTCGTGTTCACCTTTGTGCTGTACCAGTTGCCCCATCGTGAAGACCCACGCGACGATCTGGACCTGGCATCGTACGGCATCGTAAAGGTGTACGAGGACCGGTTCGGCGAGACCTATCCCGACCTGGCCTGGGAACCCAAGGCCGCGTTCACCGCCCTCGCAGATTACTACCGCGATTGAGCGCTGATCGAGAGGCGAGAGTTGCCATGCTATGATTGTCGATGCTCAAGGTGACATCGTCCGGGGAGGGCCCATTGGTCGCAGCGACCAGAGGGTAGCTTGTAAGAGGAAGCACATGGTCCACATACCCGACGCACTCGCCGAATTACGCGCTCTGGTGGGTCCGGACAACGTGACGACCAGCGCTTCCGTCTTGTACAGCCATGGCCGGGACGAGAACTTTCCCGAGGTGCGCCCGCCGCTCGCTGTCGCCTATGCAGAGCAGCCGGCGGACGTGCAAACCGTTCTTGCATGGTGCCGAACGCACCAGGTCGCGCTGATTCCCTTCGGCGCCGGGACCAGCCTGGAAGGCGCCCTGGTCCCCGCAGATCCTCAGGTCCCCACCATCAGCCTCGACCTCTCGCGTATGAATACCGTGCTCAGTATCCAGCCGGAGAATTTTCTGGCCGTGGTGCAGCCCGGCGTCACGCGCACGGCCCTCAATACCGCGTTGCGCTACACCGGTCTCTTCTTTTCCGTCGATCCCGGCGCCGACGCATCGCTTGGCGGCATGGCGGCGACCAATGCAAGCGGCACCACGACCGTGCGCTATGGCGGGATGCGGTCCAACACCCTGGCCCTGCAGGTCGTGCTGGCGAACGGCGAGTGCCTGCGTCTCGGGCGGCCCGTGGTCAAGACCAGCAGCGGGTACGACCTCAAGGACCTGTTCATCGGCTCTTCAGGCACCCTTGGGGTGATCACCGAGTTGACGGTGCGCCTGCACCCGCTACCCGAACATGTCCATACCCTGCGCGTCTTCTTCGCATCGATCACCGCCGCCGCGGAAGCCGCGTACGCGGTGATGGCCAGCGCCTTGCCGGTCGCTCGGCTCGAGCTGGTCGATGAGCTGAGCATGCGCAGCGTCAATCGCTACCTGGGGCGCACCTACCAGGAGGCACCAGGGCTGTTCCTGGAGTTTCATTCGGCGACGAAGGCGGCAATGGAGACCGAGGTGGCGCTGGCGACGGATCTGATGCGCGAGGCGGGGGCCACCGAGCTGGCCGTGGCACGAACCCCCCAGGAACGCACCGAGCAATGGGAGGCCCGCCACCACGCCTATTGGGCGCTCGTCAACATGCATCCGGGGCAGGTCTACCTGATCACCGACACGGCGGTGCCGCTGGCTCGCTTGCCCGAGAGCATTGCCCACGCCCAGCAACTGCTCGGCGAGCTGGGCCTGCAAGGGTGCATCCTGGGGCATGTCGGTGACGGCAACTTCCACACGCTCGTGGCGGTGGCCCCCGATGAGTACGACCGGGCGCACGCCTTTGGCGAGCAGCTGGTCCACCATGCCCTGGCACTGGGGGGCACGGCGTCCGGCGAACACGGGATCGGGCTGGCCAAGCGGGCGTATATGGCCGCGGAACACGGCGCGGCCCTGGACTGGATGCGCCGGGTGAAGGCGCTGTTCGACCCGCACGGCCTGCTGAACCCGGGCAAGATCGTTTGAATGGGTCGAAGGTCGAAGGTCGAAGGTCACCAAATATCCCGGTCGAACCGAACCGCTTTGCTTCGTAGTCAACTTGAGCATTGCAGGCCTTCCGACCGAATTCGACCATCTAGAGGAGCATATGCGATGCCGGAACCCGCTGCAGAATCGCCCATGCCCTGGCCGGATCCGGCTGAGGAACCCCTGGACCCGCCCTCGGCCGCCGATCTGGCGAGCTTCACCTCGGCGCGCTCCACGGCCGGGCCATATGCGCTCGGCCCGGACTCGACCGCCCAGCAGGGGGTGCCGCGCGGGAGCGTGAGCCAGCACCATTGGACGAGCTCGCGGATCTACCCCGGCGTCGAGCGCGAGTACTGGGTCTACGTGCCGCGGCAATACGACGGATCACGGCCGGCCTGCCTGATGGTCTTCCAGGATGCGGAGCTCTACCTCGGCTCTGAGGCCAATATCCCGATCGCCTTCGACAACCTGATCCAGCAGGGGGAAATGCCCGTGACGATCGGGTTATTCGTCAGCGCCGGTGATCGTGGGCCAGGCATGCCGCGCTGGGGTGGAACGGACAACCGCAGTGTGGAGTACGACTCACTCGGCGATCGTTATGCGCGCTTCTTGTTGGACGAGCTGCTCCCCCCGTTGGAGCAGCAGTATAACCTCATCGCCGATCCGGCCGGGCGGGCGATCTGCGGGATCAGCTCGGGCGGCATTTGTGCGTTCACTGTGGCCTGGGAGCGACCCGACGCGTTCCGCAAAGTGGTCAGCCATTGCGGGAGCTTCACCAACATTCGGGGCGGCAACAGCTATCCCTCGCTGATTCGCAGACATGCCGCCAGACCGCTGCGGGTGTTCTTACAGACGGGGATCCACGACCTGGATGTGGTGTTCGGGAACTGGGTCATCGCCAACCAGGACATGGCGGCGGCGCTGGCCTACAAGGCCTATGACTACCAGTTTATGCTTGGCGAAGGGGGGCACTCGCTGGCGCACGGCGGCGCGATCTTCCCCGACACGATGCGCTGGCTATGGCGCGATTATCCCCGCTGAGTCCATGATCACCACACAGGCACAAAGGACACAAAGATTTTCTGGATTCTTCGTGTCCTTTGTGCCTGTGTGGTAATTTGGATAGCTCAACCTTTCGAGATTGTCCGGCGCCGCCAGGCGGGGCACGAGCGGACTGCGCCAGGAGGAGGAGTGCCGGATGGAGAAGTCGGAAAAGCACGATAGCCCGGCTCCATGGCCGGCGGTCACAGCCGAGTGCCGGCCGTGGACACGCTGGTGGTGGCCGGGCAGCGCCGTGACGGAAGTCGAGCTCGCGCGCCACCTGCAGCTCTTTCAGCAGGCCGGTTTGGGTGGTGTAGAAATCAGCCCGATCTACGGAGTTGCAGGCCAGGACGAGCTGTCGATCCCCTTTCTGAGCGCGGCCTGGATCCGGATGCTGCGCTACACCGTCCGGCACGCGCGACGGCTCGGCCTGGATGTCGACATGATCACCGGCTCGGGGTGGCCCTTCGGCGGTTCGTGGGTCGCCACCGAGGATGCCGCCGCAAGGTTCCTTTGGACCACCTATGCGCTCGACGAGGGCGGTTCGATCCAGGAGCCGATTAGCTATGCCGGCGAGCCGCACGCGACGTTACAGGCGCTGCTGGCGTTCTCCGCGGATGGCCAGGTGCTTGACGTGCGCCGGCAGGTCGATGCGCGGCGCAACCTCCGTTGGAGCGCGCCGGCCGGGCAGTGGCGGGTGTACGCCCTCTTTCAAGCCGGCACCGGCCAGCAGGTAAAGCGCGCGGCTCCCGGCAGCGAGGGCCATGTCCTCGATCACTTCTCCCGCCGGGCACTGGCGCGCTATCTTGTCCCCTTCGACCAGGCGTTCGCGAGCCTTTCGGAAGACGAGCGGGTCCGTTGTTTGTTTAATGATTCGTACGAAGTGTACGAAGCGAATTGGACCACCGACCTGCTCGGCGAGTTTGAGCGCCGTCGCGGCTACGACCTGCGCCGCTACCTGCCGGCGTTGTGCGGCCAGGATGCTGCCGAACTGGTGCGCCGAGTGCGCTCCGATTATCGCCAGACGATCGGCGACCTGCTCCTGGAAGCGTTCGTCGAGCCGTGGACGGCGTGGGCGCATCAATATGGTGCCAGAACGCGAAACCAGGCACACGGCTCGCCTGGCAACCTGCTCGACCTGTACGCCGCGGCCGATATTCCTGAGACCGAAACGTTTGGCCCCGACTGGCTGCGACTGGCCGGTCTCGCTCCCATGCCCGGCACGCCGCCGCGCCAGGGCGGTCGCGCGGACGTGCTGATCGGGAAGCTCGCGTCGTCCGCGGCGCACGTGGCCGGCAAGCGCCTGTGCTCCAGCGAATCGTTCACCTGGCTGGATGAGCATGGCAAGGTATCGCTCGCAGAGATGAAGGCCGAGCTGGATGTTGCGTTCGTGATGGGCATCAACCATGTGTTCTTTCACGGAACACCATACTCACCGGCCGAGGCCGACTGGCCCGGCTGGATGTTCTATGCGACGACGCACGTTGCGCCGACGAACCCCATCTGGCGCGACCTGGCAGCACTCAACGGCTATATCACCCGTTGCCAGTCGTTCCTGCAGCAGGGCGAGCCGGACAACGAATTGTTGGTGTATCTGCCAATCTTTGACCTCTGGGCCGGTGAC
The DNA here is from genome assembly GCA_963827625.1 of uncultured bacterium. Lineage (GTDB taxonomy): Bacteria > Chloroflexota > Chloroflexia > Chloroflexales > Kallotenuaceae > CAWHBS01. The sequence continues at coordinate 384,617 of CAWHBS010000003.1, forward strand.
CACGGCGCGGAGCACCAGCTCCACTTCTTGAGCGTGCACGCGGAGCACTGGCTCGATGAGAACCTGCCGGCCTTCAGCGCGACCGCACGGTGGCTGTGGGACCACGGCTACAGCTTTGATTTCGTGTCGGATCGGTTGCTCGAGCAGGCGGTCGACGTCGTCGGGCAGCAGCTTCGAGCGCGCGGAGGCACCTATCGGGCATTGCTGCTTGCGGGCTGCACAGTCATCCCGCCGCGCACGATGGAACGCATCGTTGAACTTGCGCGCGCCGGGGCAACGGTGTTGCTGGTGGGTGAGCTCCCGAGCGATGTGCCGGGGCTCGCTTTGCTTGCGGAGCGGCGCGCGCAGCTGAACAGCGTGCTATTGGAGCTCGGCTCACTCGCGGCGAATGGCTCGGGCGTTTCGCAGATCGCGCTGGATTCGGGTCGGCTCTTGCGCGGGCGCGAGATCGCGGCACTGCTCGATGCGGCGGGAATTCACCGCGAAACGGTGGTGGACGCCGGAATCGAAGTGATCCGCCGGCGCGACGAGCACGGCTACCTGTATTTTATGGCCAACCTGGGAGCGCAGCCGCTGGACGATTGGGTCAGCCTGCCGGTGCTGGCGGCGTCGGTCAGCCTCTTCGACCCGGCCGGGGAGCGGTATGGTGTCGCCCGGATCGGGGAGCGCGACAGCAACCACACGCAGGTGTATCTCCAGCTTGAGCCGGGCGCGTCGATTGTGCTGCGCACGCACATGGAGCTGGTGGACGGTCCGATGTGGCACTACCTGGCGCCGGCGGGCCGTCCCGTGCAAATCGCCGGCACCTGGCGCGTCGAGTTCATCGACGGCGGCCCCACGCTGCCCCGGCCAATCGAGGTAGCAGAGCTCAGCAGCTGGACCGAATGGGCGGGCGACCGCGAGGCGCTGCGAGCGTTCTCGGGCACGGCCCGGTATTCGATCTGGTTCGACAAGCCTGCCGCCGGCGAGGCATGGGCGCTCGAGCTGGGGACCGTGTGCCACAGTGCACGCGTCAGGCTCAATGGCCAGGACCTCGGAACCGTCTATGCACGACCGTATCGCATCGACCTGCCCGACGACACGCTAACGGAAGGCCGGAACAGGCTCGAGATCGACGTGACCAATTTGATGGCCAATCGAATGGCGGATCTGGATCGGCGGAAGGTGCAATGGCGCACGTTTTTCTTTGTCGATATTCGGTATCAGCCGTTCGACGCATCGGGTTGGGAGCCGCTGCCGTCGGGCCTGCTCGGTCCCGTGCAGCTCGTGCCGCTACGTCGCCTTGTTGGGGATTGAGGCGGCAGGGCACAGCCGGCCCTTCTCAACCTGCAAGGGCGCCGCGCCATGTCATGCCGCTAGGTGCCCGTGGTCGCGGCGTAATACCAGTACAGCCTGACATCGCCGTACATCGTTCGAGCGCCACGCTGCGCAACGTGGGCTTGACAGGCCGTGGGAAGATGCCCTGAACTCAGGCACCTCATCCGTGCGCGGACAACGCACCGGCGATCTGGATGCCGTATGACGGCGAACGGGACGCGCTGGCGTCAGCTGGCACCATGGCCGCAGCGTCGCCAGCGTGGTCGCGCAGCAGCGCAACCTGGGCCACTGACGAGGTCTGCAGTTGCCGATGCGCTCCACTGGCCTCCGGACGGACCGTCACTGAGCGACGGCGTCACCTGAATCGCCGGCGGCGCCATCCTCAGCCGCCGCTCGCACGGCTCGGTGCTGCTCCAACCACGGTACGGCCCAATCGACCAACGGGCGCTGCCGCATAAAGCGGACCGTGGCTAACCCAACCGTGTGGTGCGCAATCCCGTGCTCGGCTTCAAAGGCATCACCAAGCGTTGCGAAATCGGCGTCCTGCATCAGGTCGGGCGACGGATAGGTAAGCCACTGGCGCACGCCGTCCACCAGTACCGCGCTACTTTCTTGCACAAAGCGCTTGCCGGGGTAGGTTGCCAGATGCTCCGCCAGGTGCAACGAGGTGTTGCTGGCATGGTCCAGGCCGATGATCAGAATATGCCCATCCAGGTCGTACAGTTTGCCGAGGGGTGATGCCGGACCGAACACGTCCGTTAAGGGATGATCGGCCGTCAGCAGCTCGGCGTTTGAACCAACCGCAGCGAAGGACCGCGTGGGATGGTTGCTGCGCCGCGCGCCAGGCCAGTTCCGAAATACCTCGGCGATCACGCCCATCCCGATCGACGGTGTCACCGCCGGATCGTAGGCCGGCAGATGCTCTCGAACGATGGGATACCAGGCCTCCGGAATGCCCTCGACCTGGTACACGCCGCTCGCCGGATCCAGGTTCTTCCAGGTCTGCGTGGGCATCATCAGCGTGCCGGACGGTCCGACGAGCTGCAAGAGTGCCTGGATCACCGCCACCGGTCCGCCGACGACCCAGCCGAGCGAGCTCAGCGCGCTGTGGACGATAACCGTCTGTCCGGGTTGCAGCCCACACGCCGAGAACTCCGAAGCCAGTCGCTCCACCGTCAGTGGCTGGGTCGTGCGTTGAACAACCGCCTTGACACCCATACTGTACGCTCCTTACTGCACGGGCCGCACCGGATCTCCATCGCCGCCGGTCGCACACTCTATACACACGAGTGTCGCAGTCCGGTAGCAACGTGCGGTATCATCGCTCAGCAAGCGGTCACCGGTCGGATCACCGTCCGGCTTAACGCAATATAGTGAGGCTGTGCATGGGTTTACCATCCTTGTCGAGCGAGAAGCACACCTATACGGACCGGGTTACCGGCGTATCGGTGCAGCAACTCACGGACCACCTCGCGCACAACTACCACCTTTATTTCACTAATCCCGGTTGGTGGGATGCCGGCCGGCGCCTTCTGTTTGGTTCGGATCGAGGCAACTGCGGCAATCTGTACTCGATTGAGCTGGCCAGCGGCGTGCTTACCCGTCTGACCGACAACGCGCCGGGAACGGCCAGCAGCTACCAGGGTGCGAGCGTCAACCCCGTTCGCGATGAGGCATATGTCTGGCACCAGCGGCGGCTGGTCGCCATCGACTTGCGTAGTGGGCAGCAGCGTCCGCTGCTTGATTGCCCGGACGGATGGGACGCTAGCGGTACCAATTGTACGGCCGACGGTCGCTTCGTCTGCGCCGTGCTGCGCCAACAGGTCGACGTTGGGCCGGTCGACCTCGGCGCCGGATACATCGGGTTTCGCGAGATCTTCGCCGCCCATCCGCTCTGCCGTGTCATCGCGGTACCGCTCGAGGCCGCGAGCCATGATCCGGAGACGCTGCATGAGGAGCGGGCCTGGATCGGGCACGTCAACACGTCGCCGCAGCGGGCCGATGTGCTGACGTTTTGTCACGAGGGGCCGTGGCACCTGGTCGAGCAGCGCATGTGGGTGTTGGACCGGAGCAGCGGGCGCGTGTGGAAGCTGCGGCCGCAACAGCCGGGCGAGGCGGTCGGACATGAGTATTGGATGACGGACGGCGTGACGATCGGCTACCATGGGAAGCGTGATACTATCGCCTTCTACGGCTTCATCCGCTACGACAACACCGCCGCCGTCGAAGTGCCGTTTCCACACAACTCCAACCACTTCCATTCCAACACGCCCGACCTGATCGTTGCCGACGGTCCTCAGCGTGGCCTCACGCCCTATGTGCTGCTCTGCCGTTTCGACGGGAGGCAATTCGAGGGACCACGGGTGCTGTGCGTCCATCGCGGCAGCCGGCATATCCAACACCTGCACATTCACCCACGCTTCACGCCCGACGGCCGGCACGTCTTGTTCACGGCCGATCCACGCGGCTACGGCCAGTTGTTCCTTGCCGAGGTCCCACCGTTTGAGGAGCTCCCTACGCTGGAGCAGATATCCATGGCGGAAAACGTATGAACACTGGTATGACATCCTCACAATTCCTTGAACCAACCGGCGCAGCGACGCTTCCCTCCACCACGCGCCTGGGCTATGTCCACCTCACCGTCCGGAACCTGGACCGGCAGATCGCCTTTTACAGCGAGGTACTCAACGTTCAGCTCCACTGGCGGGACGGGGCGGAGGCAGCACTGGGCACTCCGTCCGAGGTGCTGCTGCGCCTGAGCGAAGACGGCACGGCACGGCGGGTGGATCGCGGCGCGGGGATGTACCATTTCGCGATCCTGTATCCCAGCCGCGCGGAGCTCGCGCGTGCCATCGCGCGGCTGTTTGCGCTGCGCTACCCCAACGCCCCCACCGACCATGGAGTGTCCAAAACCAGCTACCTGGAGGATCCCGAAGGCAATACCATCGAGCTATATGTGCGCTCGCTGGAGGATGCCACGATGGAGCTGGTCAATGGGCAGCTCGTCGTCCGCTACGCCGATGGGCGGATCGGCAGCGGACGGGACCCGCTTGATGTCGGCGCGCTGTTTCGCGAGCTGGACGCAGCTGCGCAACTTGATCTGCCACTGCCGATGGGCACCCGGCTTGGCCATATGCATCTGTATGCGACCAGTCTTGAAGCCTCGACGACCTTTTATGCCCACCTGCTCGGCTTTCAGCCGGGCATACGGCTGGCGAGCATGCGGATGGGCGAGGTGGGGTTGGACGCGCAGCAGCCGCATGTGATTGCGTTCAATACGTGGAAAGGCGAAGGCATTCCACCAGCCCCGGCGCACGCGCTTGGTCTGCGGTATTTCACCATCGTGCTGCCCACGGCCGATGAGCTCCAGCGGCTCGTCGCCCGGGTGCAGGCGGCAGGCGTACCGACCGAGCCCACGCCGGAGGGGACCTTGGTGCGTGAACTCGTCGTCGATCGCCATGCTGCTGACCGACCACATGCCCTCGATCACCGACCACCGGTAAGGCGGCATGCTGGTGACGTCGGATGGCAGTCGCACCATAGAGCAATGTGCCGTCGCCGACGATGTGCAGAGCATCGCGGGCGCGTTCCGGCAAATAAGCACCGCCTGCCGGATCATCGTTTAGCGCCGGCAGTATAATCATTGCATGTCCTCGCCGTATCCACAGGTCCGCCTGGCTGAACTGGTTGCAACGATGTCACTGGGCACCGACCTGGGGCTCGGCCAGCCGATGGCGCACGTGATCCGCCAGACGCTGATCGCGCTGCGCATGAGCGAGCTGCTCGGCCTCGACGAGTCGGAGCGTGCGGTCGTCTACTACGCCGGGCTGCTCGCCTGGGTCGGCTGCCACACCGACGCCTACGAGCAGGCCAAGTGGTTCGGCGACGACCTCACCTTCAAGGCCGACAACTTTGCCATCGACGAACCCGGGCTCGGCTGGCTGCTGCGCAACCTCGGCGCCGGGAAGCCGCTGTTGGCGCGGGCGCGCCTCGGGGTGGAGTTCGTGGGGACCGGATGGCAAAACCTGCGGGACATGCTCACCAACCACTGGCTCGCCGTCGACGAACTGACCCGACGCCTTGGTCTGGGTACCGACGTCCGCCAGAGCCTCAAAGAATCCTTCGAGCGCTGGGATGGCCACGGCCCAGGTGGCCTGAAAGGTCCCGCCCTCCGACTGACGTCACGGCTGATCTATCTCGCCGACGTGGTCGCGGTGTTTCATAGCAGCGGCGGCCCCGACGCCGCCGTCGCCGTCGCCCGGGCGCGCCGCGGCACAGCGTTCGACCCGGACCTGGTCGACCTGTTCTGCGCGCGGGCGCCGGAGCTGCTCTGCGACCTCGACGCGAGCGCCAACTGGGACGCGGTGATCGCCGCGGAACCTCAGCTCGGGCGGTGCGTAGCGGAGGACACATTCGACGAGGTGCTCGCGGCGATAGGCGACTTCGCAGACCTCAAATCGCCCTTCACCATCGGACATTCGCGCGCGGCAGCGGAACTGGCCGGGACGGCCGCGCGGATCTGCGGTCTACCCGCCGCCGCCGTGACTATGATCCGGCGGGCCGGGCTGCTGCAGGACTTCGGTCAACTCGGCGTGTCCAACGCGATCCTGGACAAGCGCGGGCCGCTGAGCGTGGCAGAGCTGGAGCGGGTGCGCCTGCATCCCTACCTGAGCGAGCGCATGCTCGCCTTTTCACCGGTGCTTGCCCCGCTGGGCGCGATCGCCGTGCAGCACCACGAGCGCCTCGACGGCTCGGGCTATCCGCGTGGCCTCGCCGGGCCGGCGATCAGCACGGCAGGGAGGATCCTTGGTGCGGCCGATGCGTATCAAGCCATGACCGAGCTGCGGCCGTACCGGCCGGCGCGCGCTCCGGCGCAGGCGGCGGCCGCCCTGCGCGCCGAGGTCAATGCCGGGCGCCTGGACAGCGACGCCGTCAGTGCCGTGCTCCGCGCGGCGGGGCATCGGGGAGGCCACCGCCGCGCCTGGCCCGCCGGCCTGACGGCGCGCGAGGTCGAGGTGCTCCGGCTGGTAGCCTGCGGGTTTTCGAACCGGGAGATCGCCGAACAACTGGTCATCACACCAAAAACCGCCGGCAACCACGTCGAGCACGTCTACTCCAATAGCTACCGGCTGCTGGCCGACGATTACGCAGCGTTTGTGGAGGCGTTAGGCCTGCATCGGCCGCTGATCTACGGCTACAGCGACGGCGGCCAGATTGCGCTGGAGCTGGGGATGCGCTACCCCACGCTTGCGCAGGCGCTGGTCGTCTGCGCGGCGCATTTCAGGTTTTCGGAGGGCGCCCGTGCGATGACGATCGCCATGTTCGGCACGGCCGAGGCGTCAGAGGTTGAGGTGGCCACGCTGGAACAGCGGCAGCCGGAGTATGTGGCGATGCTGCGCATGCTGCACGGGTCCGGTTCCGACGATACTGCCTGGCAGACGTTGCTGCGCCAGATCGTGCCGATGTGGCTCACTCCGTTGAACTACACGGCAGAGGATTTCGGGCTGATCCGGGTCCCAACTCTGGTCATCACCGGCGACCGCGACGAATTCTTGCCTGTTGCGGATGCGACGGAGATGTATCGGCTGATCCCGATGGCGGAACTGGCGATCGTCCCCAACACAAATCACATGCAATCACCGCAAAGCGAGCTGTTCACGAACGCGGCACTCGATTTTGTGCTGCGCCACCGCCGCGCCGCCGATCACAATTGACGCTGCGGCGGCACCGTCGTCGCTAACGGTACCGAGGCGGAGAAGGTGCACCACAAAGGACACAAAGAACACAAAGATTCGAAGGATCTTCGTGTTCTTTGTGTCCTTTGTGGTGAATCCGTTCCGGCCCGGGCTTTATCGGTACGACGCCGCTGCTAGGCGACCTCGGCCTCAAGTGGCTTGAGCCGCGAAACAATCGCCTCGCGCTGCGACTCCAGAAACGGCGGTAAGACCACCTTTTCGCCCAGCGTCGCCATCTCCTCGTCCATTGTGAAGCCTGGACCATCCGAAGCTATCTCGAACAGGATGCCGTTCGGCTCGCGGAAGTACAGACTTTGGAACCAGAAGCGGTCCACCTTTCCGCTGTTCGATACACCCAACCGGTTCAGCCGCTCGGCCCAGGCATCGTAATCGCCGTCCGGGCTGCGGAAGGCGACATGATGCACCCCGCCGGCGCCCTGCAGCGCGGGACGCAGATCCGGCTGCACGGCAACATGTAACTCGGCTGCCGGGCCGCCAGGTCCCATTTCGTACACCTGCACCGTGTGCTGCTGCTGCTCCGGGTGTGGGTAGCTGCGGACAGCACGCATGTTCAGCACGCGCTGCAGCACGTCGTCGGTCGGCGCCAGCGCAGGTACACTCAGCTGGATCGGACCCAGGCCGCGCACCTGGAATGCTGCCGGGACAGGACTGCCGATCCAAGGATGCGCTTCCCCGGCGCCGCCGTCGTCGATCAGCGTCAGGCGCTGCCCCTCCGGATCCTCCAGATCCAGCACCAGGCGCCCGTCACGCTCCACGATTGCGCCACTGCCGACCTCGCGCTCACGCAGATACTGCTCCCACCACTGCAACGCGTCGAGTCCAGCTACACGCAGATGCGTACGGGTGATCGCGCGCGTGCCACGCCGCTCGGGCGCCACGGGCCAGTCGAAGAACGTAAGGTCTGTTCCGGGGGTGCCTTCCGCGTCGGCGTAGAACAGGTGGTACGCGCTGGTATCGTCCTGGTTCACGCTGCGCTTGACCAGCCGCATGCCGAGGACCCGGGTATAAAATCGGTAGTTGCGCTGAATATGCGCCGAAATCGCAGTCAGATGATGAATGCCGCTCAGTTCCATGGGACTATCTTCCTTATTCTAGGGCACGACATCAGGCGTGCACGCTGTCCAGCGGCTTGAGCTGCGCCTCGATCTCCGCCCGGCGCGGCTCGAGAAACGGTGGCAGGGCCAGCCGCGTGGCATCCGGCGGGCCATCTACCGCGAAGCCCGGGCCGTCGGTCGCGAGCTCGAACAGCACATGGTTCGGCTCGCGAACATATACCGAGGTGAAGTAGTGCCGATCGACGATCCCGCTGTTGCGGTAGCCGAGCGCATCGAGCCGGGCGACCCAGTCTGCTATCGGCTGCCCTTCCGGCACGCGCAGCGCGACATGATGGACGCCGCCCGAGCCGTACCTCGCGCGGGGCAGGTCGTCGCGCACGACCACATGTACTTCCGCGTGGGCGCCGCCGTCTGCGATAGTGTACACATGCACCTGAAACCGCGGTGCCTCGGCCAGCGGATAGGTATGCTCGTGGCGCAGCCCCAAACCCGCTTCCAGGAAGCGAGCGGTCGGCTCGAGCACGGGAACCGTCAGCTCCGTGTAGCCGAGCCCACGAATCTGGTACGCGGCGGGAACCGGACTGTCGTCCCACGGAAACGCCTCGCCCACGCCGCCGTCGTCGATCAGCGAGAGTTGGGTGCCCACGATATCTTCGAAATCGAGCACGCGGCGCCCGTCGCGGGTGCTGATCCCGCCATGGCTAACACCTCGTTCGCCCAGCCGCGCTGCCCAGTAGGCGAAGCCGGCCTCGCCGTGCACACGGAACGTCGTACGCGAGATACTGTTGTTGCCGCGCTGTTCGCGTACCGCGTGCGGCATATCGAACACCGTCATATCCGAGCCGGGGCTGCCCGCCCCGTCGCCAAAAAAGAGATGATACATGCTCGGCTCGTCCTGATTGACGGTCTTGATGATCGGACGGAGTCCAAGCACATGGGTATAAAACGTGTGCGTCTGTGCAATATGGGCGCTGAGCGCGCTCACATGGTGGACGCCGGTAAGCCGCAGCGTCATAGGAGGTCCTCCACCAGCTTGGGGTTTTCCGCCGCAGTAGTGCCGAACTTGCGCAGCAGGCCGGCCCTCAAGAGTCAACGCCACCAGACGCACCCGCCGGTCGGCAGGATCGTCTGTGCGCGCCGCCAGCCCACGCTTCACCAGCCGGTCCACGGCCTGTGTGATCGAGCCGGTAGTCAGCAGCAGCTTGCGCCCTAAAACGTTGACCGGCAACGGGCCCTTGTGCAGCAGTGCCTCCAGCACGCCGAAGTCGCTGGCGCACAGCCCGGTTCCGGCGATACTCTGATAGGCGCGTGCCTCGACGGCGCGAGTGGCCTTCCGCAGGACAGCATGTCCACCACGGCACCGTGTTACAGTTCGGTGCCACGCTCAGCCAGGTTCCGATCGCCGCTGCTCGCCTGGCCGCGCGTGACCAGGAAGCCATGGCGCCTGAGCCAGGTCGCGGCCGCCGCGAGGCCGCCGAGCGCGCCCAGCACGGCGCCGACCATACCCGCCAGGGCACCCACGCAGCAGCCCCCCGTCAGGATGGTCAGCGGATACACCCCACGCCTGACGACCTCCTGCACGAGGTTTTCCACGCGTCCGAACCACTCTGTGTTGGGATCGTGCATGCTACCTCCGCGGGCAGAATACGACCGGTGTCAACTGCGCTAGACGTGCCGATCCATCGCCAGGCTGCCCATGCCACGCACGTCGAGCCACACGCGGTCCGGTGTCTCCACCAGCCGCAGCATCACGGTCTCACACGTCGCGCAGCGCAGCACCGTTCCCATGGCGGTGATATACGCCAGTAGCGCGCCGACATCGGCGACGTTGCCACACTGCCCGCACGTTGTCATCACCACACTCATCTCTCGGGCGAAGATGCTCGCGAGCGCTCCAGCCGCCGCGTTGCCATCCAGCCGCCGGTCGTCCGCGTTCATCCTGCGCCTCCTGTTGCCCCGAACCGTTCTGTTTTGATCCGCCGCGCCTCATACCCGAGGCCAATACACGCCGTCGCCGCGCTTTCCACCAGCGGCGTCGGACCACAAATGAAGATCAGCGGCCGCTGCTCCGGTGGCCACCCCACCTCCGCGATCAATGCCGCATCGATCCGGCGCGTGTATCCCGTCCAGCCCGACGGCTGCGTGCGCGTCAGCGTGTATCGCACCTCCAGCGTTGCGTCGGCCGCCGCGAGCGTATCAAGGCTGGTATGGTAAATCAGGTCGTCGGCGCTCCGCGCTGAGAACAGCAGCCGCGCCGGCACCGTGCTCTCGACGGCCGCGCGATGCCGGATCATCGCCATGAGCGGCACCACGCCCGAGCCGCCTGCTATCAGCAGCAGCGGTCCACCAACCGTGTGGTCCCAGGTAAAGTAGCCGCCGATGGGTCCCCGCAGCTCGAGCTGATCGCCGCTGCGCAGCTCGTCCACCAGGTAGGGCGACACCTCGCCGTCGGGCAAGCGGTCCACAGTCAGCATCACGCGCGCATCCTCCGGCGCCGACGCAATCGAGTAGCTCCGCTGGGCCTGATAGCCGTCCTCCGCCGTCAGCCGCACATCGACGTGCTGACCGGCGCGGTGCCCGGTCCAGTCCGGAACGTCGAGCAGCAGGCTTCTGGTGCGCGGTGTTTCAACAATCGTCTCGACGACGGTGGCGAGCTTCCAGCTCAATCGCCCTGGTAGCGCTGTTCTTTCCATGGATCACCATAGTTGTTGTAGCCGAGCGATTCCCAGAAGCCGGGATGATCGGACGCCACCAGCCGCAGGCCACGCACCCATTTCGCGCTCTTCCAAAAGTACAAATGCGGTACCAGGAGTCGTGCCGGCCCGCCGTGCTCGGGTGCGAGCGGAGCATCATCGTAGGTATCCACGATCCATGCTTTGCCGCCAAGCACATCCGCGATAGGCAAATTCGTGGTGTAGTCGCCGTCACTATACGCGACGACGAAGGCCGCCGGTGCTGTGATCCCGTCCAGCAGCGTGTCGAGCGACACACCTTCCCAGTGCGTGCCCAACTTGGTCCATTTGGTAACGCAGTGAATATCCGCCGTGATCGGTTCACGTGGCAGCGCCTGAAACTCGGCCCAGGTCCAGCGCCTGGGTGGGTCGGCCAGGCCGCCGACGGCAAAATCCCACGTATCAAGCGATATGCGCGGCGTCGGTCCCGCCGACAGCACCGGGAAATCGTTGGTCTGATACTGTCCTGGCGGGATACGATCGGCCAGCGACGTATCTCGGCGTTTGCCTTGAAAGCCGCGTGAAACAAAGCCCCGCATGGGTTGACCTCCTGCTGCAGCACCTCAAATCGTACCGACGATACGTCTATTCTATACCCGCTCGTCGTATTTTCCTCCTCGGGTTCTTCAGGGTGCGGGCACTTGTAGATTGTTTGTAGACCGGCAGCCCGTATCGTCCCATCTGCTCATAAGGATGCAATTGGTGTCGACATTAGTAGATCTTCTGCGCCTCAGGGCGCAAGAGCAGCCCGATCAGCGGGCTTTCACATTCTTGCACGACGGTGAGACAGAAAAGGATCATCTTACCTATGCGCAGCTCGATCGGCGCGCCCGCGCCGTCGCGGCGCAGCTGCAAGCGATCACCCAATCGGGCCAGCGCGCGGTGTTGCTGTATCCGCCGGGGCTCGATTTCATCATAGCCTTTTTTGGTTGTTTGTACGCGGGTGTCGTAGCGGTGCCCGCCTATCCACCGAACCCGGCGCGCCTCGAGCGTGGTCTGCCCAGGCTGCGCGCGATTATGGGCAACGCGCGGCCGCGCATCGTGCTGACGATCAGCCCGTTTGCATCGATGGTGAATGGTCTCGCATCGCTGGAGCCTGGCCTTCAGCAGCTGCACGTGCTCGCGACGGATACGCCGGCCGGCGACGCGGCCGGGGATTGGAGCGCAGCGCCGATCACGGCCGACACGCTGGCGTTTCTGCAATACACCTCCGGTTCGACGGCAACGCCGAAAGGTGTCATGTTGAGCCATCGCAACCTGCTCCATAATCAACAGCTGATCCAGCGCGGTTTTGGGCATGACCAGTCCACCAGGGTCGTCGGCTGGACGCCGTTGTATCACGATACCGGCTTGATCGGTACAGTGCTGCAGCCGCTGTATCTGGGCGTTCCATGTATTTTGATGTCGCCGGTCGCCTTTTTGCAAAGCCCGATCCGCTGGCTGCAAGCGATCACGCGCTACGGTGGGACAAGCAGCGGCGGACCGAACTTCGCCTATGACCTGTGCGTTCTGCGTACGACGTCCGAGCAACGCGCGACACTCGACCTGAGCAGCTGGCGCGTGGCGTTCAACGGCGCGGAACCGGTGAGGCCGCATACGCTTGAGGCGTTCTCACGCGCCTTTGAGCCGTACGGCTTCCGCCGCGAAGCATTCTATCCGTGCTACGGGCTTGCCGAGAGCGCGCTGTTCGTCACGGGCGGCCAGGCGGCCGACCGGCCCACCATTCGAGATTTCGAGAGATCGGCGCTCGCCCAAAACCGCGCCGTCGCCGGCTCCGGCGACAGCTCCCAACCGCTGGTGGGCTGCGGGCACCAGTGGCTCGACCAGCAGATCGTCGCCGTCGATCCCACGAGCTTTCACGCCAGCGAGCCCGGCCGCATCGGAGAGTTGTGGGTGGCAGGACCCAGCGTGGCCCAGGGCTACTGGGATCTGCCCGAGGAAACGCAGCGCAGCTTCCGCGCCTACCGCGCCGACACCGGCGAAGGCCCGTACTTGCGCACCGGCGATCTGGGCTTCTTTCACGACGACGAGCTGTTCGTCACCGGCCGCCTCAAAGACCTGATCATTGTTCGCGGACGCAACCATTATCCACAAGACATCGAGCTGACGGTCGAGCGCAGCCATGCTGCCTTGCGACCCGGCTGCGGCGCGGCGTTCTCGGTCGACCGCGATGGCGAAGAGCGCCTGGTAGTCGTACACGAGCTCGAGCGGCAACACCGCAGAACCGACGTCGAACCGGTGTTCACGGCGATCCGCGCCGCGGTAGCCGAGCAGCATGAGCTGCAGGTCGATGCAGTGGTGCTGATCGGGCCCGGCAGCATCCCGAAGACTTCAAGCGGCAAGATCCAGCGCCGCGCGTGCCGGAGCAAATACCTGTCCGGCGAGCTCGATCCGATCGGGTCGAGCCGGCTGCACGTGGCGGACGCCAGCCCCGGCGCTGCTCTCGTTGCGCCGCGCCGACCTGCTGGAGTTGGACGTCGACAGTCGCCCTGCACGCCTTGGCGCCTATTTGCAGGCACAGTTCGCTCGCGTGCTGCGCGTCGCGGTGGATGAGATAGCCCTCGATCAGCCGGCCAACAGCTTTGCCCTCAACTCGTTGATGGCGGTCGAGCTGCAGCACACGATCGAGACCGACCTGGCAGCCGACGCGCCGATGGTAAGCTTCCTCGGCGAGCTGAGCATCTCCCAGCTCGCCGAGCAGCTGCTGTCACAGATCGAAGCGACACCTCCGCGCGAGCTGCATGCGGCGCGTGCCGGCCAGGCAGACGTGGACGGGCACGCGCTATCGGCCGGCCAGCGCGCGCTCTGGTTTCTGCAGCAGCTGGACCCACAGAACGCGGCTTACAACATCGCTTCCGCCGTGCGCGTGAGGGGAGCACTCGACGTTGCCGCGCTGAGGCGCGCGTTCGAGCGGTTGATCGAGCGGCATCCTGCGCTCCGTTCGGTGGTCGTCGCGCCCGACGGCCAGCCGCGCCGGCAGATCAACACACCCGGAACGTTGGCGTTCCATGTTACAGACGCTACGCGCTGGAATGCGGCGCGCCTGGACGAGTATCTGCGTGCCGAGGCATTTCGTCCCTTCGACCTCGAGCAGGGTCCGCTGTTCAAAGTGCATCTGCTGCAGCGAGCGGAGGACGAACCGATCCTGCTGCTGGTGGTCCACCATATCGTGGCCGACCTATGGTCGATCGCGATCCTGCTGCACGAGCTTGGCCTTTTCTACACCGCGGAACGCAGCGGCGTGCCCGCGCCCCTGACGCCGCCGGCGCAGCAGTACGATGATTATGTCGCGTATCAGAGCGAGCTGCTGGCTACGCAGGGCGAGGAGCTCGCCGCCTACTGGCAGCAAAAGTTGTCGGGCGAGCTGCCGCCGCTCGAGCTGCCGGCCGATCGTCCTCGCCCGGCGGTGCGGACCTTTCGCGGCGCAGTCGAGCGCTTTACGCTCGACGCCGCGCTCACCCATCGGCTCAAAGGGCTGGCACGCGCGAACGGGACCACGCTGTACACCGCTCTGCTGGCTACGTTCCAGGTGCTGCTGCATCGCTACAGCGGGCAAGACGATGTGCTGGTCGGTTCGCCTACCGCCGGGCGTAGCCGGGCCGAGTTCGCCGGGCTGGTCGGGTATTTCGTCAACCCGGTCGTGCTGCGCGCCGACCTGTCCGGGAACCCGACCTTTACCCGCTTTCTCAGCGCAACTCGCACGACGGTGCTCGAAGCTTTGCAGCACCAGGAGTACCCCTTTGCCCGGCTGCTCGAGCGGTTGCAGGCCGGGCGCGATCCCCGTCGCTCGCCGGTCTTCCAGGCGCTGTTTGCCCTGCAGCGAGCGCAGCCAGGTGCCGACGCGGGCATGACGGCGCTCGCCCTGGGCGTAGACGGCGCGCGTGTACAGGCCGGCGAGCTGGTTCTACGAAGCGATCCCCCTGGAGCAGCTTACAGCGCAGTTCGACCTGTCCCTGACCATGGCCGAGTCGCACGACGGCCTGGCCGCTTCGTTCGAATATAACGCCGACCTGTTCGATAAGGCGACCGTACGTCGTATGGCGGCGCATTTCGAAACGTTACTCGCCGCGGTGGTGGCCGCTCCGGAGCTTCGGATCGCCGAGCTGCAGTTGTTGAGCGACCAGGAGCGACGGCAGGTGCTCCAACTTGCCGCGGGTGATTCGCGGCCGCGTTCGGATCGGGCGATCCACCAGCTTTTTGAAGCACAAGTCAAGCTGACACCGGATGCGACGGCACTGGTCTGGGAGCACGAAGCGCTGAGCTATCGTGAACTAAATCGCCGGGCCAATCGTCTGGCGCACCGCCTGCGCGAGCTCGGCGTCGGAGCCGAGGTGCGGGTTGGTATTTATTTGCAGCGCTCGCCGGAGCTACTGGTCGCGCTGCTCGGCGTGCTCAAAGCCGGCGGAGCATATGTTCCGCTCGACCCTGCCTATCCGCACGAACGGCTCAGCTTCATGCTCGATGATACGCAGCCCGCGGTGGTGCTGACCCAGCAGGCGCTGCGAGAGCGGCTGCCCGCGTCTGGCGCAGCCATACTGTGTATGGATACCGATAACGAGACGATTGCAGGGGAGCCCGCCGAAAACCTGGACCGTGCCGTAAGCGCGGCGCAGCTGGCATACTGTATCTACACCTCCGGCTCCACCGGCCGTCCGAAAGCCGTAGCGATCACGCACGCCAACGCGGTAGCGCTGCTCAACTGGGCGCACAGCGTTTTCTCCGCGGCCGACCTGGCCGGTACGCTGGCCGCCACCTCGCTCAGCTTCGATCTTTCGGTGTTCGAGTTGTTCGCGCCGCTCAGCTGCGGCGGCAGCGTGATTCTGGCCGGCGACGTGCTGCAGCTTCCCGAGCTGCCGGCCGCGGGCGCGGTAACGCTGGTCAATACAGTTCCTTCAGCGATGTCCACGCTGCTGCGCGCAGGCCCGTTGCCGTCCGGCGTACGCATCGTCAACCTGGCCGGGGAGGCGCTGCCGGCGGCGCTGGTCGATCAGCTATACCGGCAACCGCGGGTGCAGCAGGTCTGGAATCTATACGGCCCATCGGAGGATACTACCTATTCGACCTACGCACGGATGGAGGCCGGCGTCGCGCCGCTGATCGGCCGCCCGGTTCATAACACGTACGCCTATGTGCTGGATGCCTTCGGGCAGCCGGCGCCGGTGGGTGTGATCGGCGAGCTGTACCTCGGCGGCGCCGGCGTCGCGCGCGGCTATCTCGGCAGACCAGACCTAACGGCTATGCGCTTCGTGCCGGATCCGTTCAGCGGCGAGCCGGGCGCGCGCATGTACCGCACCGGCGACCGCGTGCGCTGCCTGGCGGACGGCAATCTCGAATACCTTGGCCGGCTGGACGGGCAGGTCAAGATCCGCGGCTACCGCATCGAGCTGGGCGAGGTCGAGAGCGTGCTGCGCCGGCATCCCGCCGTCGCCGAGGCCGTCGTCGTCACGCGCACCGATACCCCCGGCGACGCGCGGCTGGTCGCCTATGTCGTGCCCCACGCCACGGAGATCGACAGCGGCGAGCTGGCCGGCTTTCTCAAGCAGCAGCTGCCGCCCTACATGTTGCCCGCGGCGTTTGTGCTGCTGGACGCGCTGCCGCTCTCGCCAACGGCAAGCTCGATCGCCGCGCCCTGCCCACCCCGGTCTACGCGACACCGCGAGGAGACACGTCCAGCCCGCGAACTGCCACCGAGCAGCAGCTGATCGCCCTGTGGAGCGAGCTCCTCGGCGTCGAGCAGGTAGGCGTCGACGACGACTTTTTTGCCCTCGGCGGTCACTCCCTGCTGGCTGCAGAGCTGATGTTCCGGCTGCAGGCGGCGCTGGATGTCGACCTGCCGCTTCGTACGATCTTCGAAGCGCCGACTATCGCGGCACTGGCCGAGCGCGTCGACGCCGGCCGCCAGATGCAGCAGCCATCGGCAGGGCTGCCGATCCGGCCCGTAGCGCGCTCAGGCGAGCTTCCGCTTTCGTTTGCCCAGCAGCGCTACTGGTTCCTGCAGCAGCTGGAGCCTCAGCAACCCGGTCTACAACGTTTGCTTCGCCGTCCGCCTGGCCGGGCAGCTCGACCTGCGCGCGCTGGAGCAGAGCCTGCAGGCCGTGGTGCAGCGGCACGAAGCTCTGCGGACGACCTTCGAGTCGCGCGGCAGCGCGGCTGTTCAACTGATCCACGCGCAGCAGCCAATCGCGTTCGCGAGCGTCGATCTGAGCGCCGTGCCCGAAACGGAGCGTGAGGCTCACGCGCAGCGCTTGCTGGTCGCGGAAGCGCAAGCGCCTGTGGATCTGCGTGCCGGACCGACGGTGCGCGCGCTTGTGCTGCGCCTGCACGAGACTGATCATATCCTGCTGCTGGCGACGCATCACATGGTCTTCGACGGGTCGCATGATATCTTTTTCCGCGAGCTATCAGCTCTGTATCGCGTCTTCGCGCACGGCGATATCACCAGCATCGCGCGCGCGCTGCCCGAGCTTCCGGTGCAGTACGCCGACTTCGCAGCCTGGCAACGCGAACAGGTGGCCGGGAAGGCGCTCGATACGCAGCTCGCCTTCTGGAAATCACAGCTCGGCGGCGACACGTCTCCGCTGCAGCTGCCCACCGACCGGCCGCGGCCGCCGGTGCAGACCTTTCGTGGCGCAAAGCAGCCGGTCGCGTTCCCCGCTCGCCTGGTCGACGGGCTACGCGAGCTGAGCCGCCGCGAAGGCGTTACCCTGTTCATGACCGTGCTGGCAGGCTTTCAGGCGCTGCTGCAGCGCTACAGCGGACAGGACCTCATCTCCGTCGGCACCCCGGTTGCAGGTCGCGGCCGCGCGGAAGCGCAGCATCTGATCGGCTCGTTCGTCAACACCGTTGTGCTGCGCAGCGACACCTCCGGCAATCCCTCCTTCCGCGAGCTGCTGGGGCGGGTGCGCCGGACAGCGCTGGAAGCGTATGCGCACCAGGATGTGCCGTTCGAGCTGGTCGTCGAGTTATTGCAGCTCGAGCGTGATTTGAGCCGCAACCCGCTGTTTCAGGTGATGTTCGTGCTGCAGCCCGACCCGCTGCGCGAGCTGGCGCTCGGCGAGCTTGCCGCAAGCCCGATCGACGTCGACGCCGCAACCGCACGGCTCGACCTGCTGCTGTCGCTGTGGGAAGGCGAGCACAGTTTGAGCGGCGCTGTCGAGTACAACAGTGACCTGTTCGACGCCGGAACTGTCGTGCGTCTGCTGGGCCATCTCCAGACGCTTTTGGAAGCGGTGGTTGCCGATCCCGATCAGCGC
Source organism: uncultured bacterium (assembly GCA_963827625.1). Lineage (GTDB taxonomy): Bacteria > Chloroflexota > Chloroflexia > Chloroflexales > Kallotenuaceae > CAWHBS01. The sequence continues at coordinate 402,730 of CAWHBS010000003.1, forward strand.
TTGCTCGACGTGCCGATCTTGACGGGCGCGGAACGCCGCCGGCTGCTGGTCGATTGGAACGCTACCGCCGCACCCTACGAGCAGGCGACCTGTATGCACCAGCTCTTCGAGCGCCGGGCGGCGCAAGCGCCGGATGCAATAGCAACGATCGACGATCGTGGGGTGTTGAGCTACGGCGAGCTAAACCGCCGCGCCAACCAGCTCGCGCATCACCTCAGCACCCTGGGGGTCGGGCCGGGCGCGCTCGTAGCAGTGTACATGGATCGCTCGTCGGAAATGATCGTGGCCGTGCTCGGCATCTTGAAAGCAGGCGGCGCGTACGTCCCGCTGGAGGTCGGCTTTCCGCCGGCGCGCGTGCAGTGGATCCTCGAATCGCTCGGCGTGCGCGCCATCGTCACCGGCGCAGCGCAGCTGGACGACGTGCGCGCGCTGCGCGAAAACTGCCGTTGCTCGACGATGCGATCTGCCTCGACGCGGCCGTGCTGCCACAATTCAACGACGCCGCCGCGACTGTGGACGCGCCGCGCCTATGGAGCCGCGCCGACCTCGATCGGCTGCCGCACACCAATCCGCAGGCACGCGCCACTGCCGGCGACCTGGCCTACATCATATTCACCTCGGGGTCCACCGGCACGCCCAAAGGTGTGATGGTACGCCACCGGCCGGTAATCAATCTGATCGAGTGGGTCAACCGCAGCTTCGCGGTCGGCCCGGCTGATCGTCTGTTGTTCGTCACCTCGCTGTGTTTCGATCTTTCGGTGTACGACATCTTCGGCGTGCTGGCAGCAGGCGGTTCGATCCGCGTGGCGTCGAGTGCCGAAGTACGCAACCCGGATCAGCTGCTGCAGATCCTGTGCAATGAACCGATCACGTTCTGGGACTCGGCGCCGGCTGCGCTGCAGCAGCTGGCTCCGCTCTTCCCCACCATCGCGTCGAGCGGAGACCGCGGCCGGCTGCGGCTGGTCTTTTTGAGCGGGGACTGGATCCCCGTCACGCTGCCCGATCTGGTCAGGGGCACCTTCGAGCAGGCCGAGATGATCAGTCTGGGCGGGGCGACCGAGGCGACGGTGTGGTCGAATGTATATCCGATCGGCGCCGTAGATCCACACTGGGCCAGCATCCCGTATGGCCGGCCGATCCAGAACGCCAGCTATCACATTCTGGACGACCGGCTGGAGCCGTGCCCGGTGGGCGTGCCCGGCGAGCTCTACATCGGCGGCGAGTGCCTGGCCTCCGGCTACGCCAACGATGCGGCGCTCACCGCCGCAAAGTTCATCCCCGATCCATTCAGCGAGCGGCCCGGAGCACGCCTGTACCGCACCGGCGACCAGGCGCGCCGTTGGCCGGACGGCACGCTGATCTTCCTTGGCCGGCTGGACGGGCAGGTCAAGATCCGCGGCTACCGCATCGAGCTGGGCGAGGTCGAGAGCGTGCTGCGCCGGCATCCCGCCGTGGCCGAGGCCGTCGTCGTCGCGCGCAACGATACCCCCGGCGACAAGCGGCTGGTCGCCTATGTCGTGCCCGCATGCCACGGAGATCGGAAGCGGCGAGCTGGCCGGCTTTCTCAAGCAACAGCTGCCGCCCTACATGCTGCCCGCGGCGTTTGTGCTGCTGGACGCGCTGCCGCTCTCACGCCAACGGCAAGCTCGATCGCCGCGCCCTGCCCGCGCCTGAGCGCACAAGTTTCGAGCAGGCCGCCGGCTATGCTCCACCGCGCGATGCGCTCGAGGCAGGCCTGGCAGCGATCTGGGCCGCGGTACTTGGCTTAGAGCGCGTCGGCATCTACGACGATTTCTTCGAGCTCGGCGGACACTCACTCAGCGCGATGGAGATCATCGCGCAGGCACGCGACAGCCTGCAGCTTGACGTGCCGCTGCGTAGCCTGTTCGAGAATCCGACCATCGCGGAGCTGGCGCACGCCCTTGGTCACGCTCAGCCGTCTGCCGGCGATATGGAAGACGACCAGGTCGTGACCATACCGCTGGGCGAGGCGAGCCTTGAAGATCTGCTCGCCGAGATCGAGCGGCTGCCTGAAGACGTCGAGGCCCAATCAGACGAATACGTGCTGCAGCTGCTCGGCAACCCTGAACCTCCAACCGAAGGCCTGAGGTAGACCACATGCTTGACTTAGCGACACGTCTCGATAAGCTATCGCCCAGGAAGCGCGCGCTGCTGAACCGTGCGCTGCAGCAGGGCGGCGCTACGTTCAGCAGCTTTCCGCTGTCCTACGCTCAGCAGCGCATCTGGTTTCTGGACCAGCTGGACCCCGGCACGCCGGCCTATACCATCTCGGGCGCGTTTCGGCTCGTCGGGCGGCTCGATGTAGCTGCGCTTTCCCGCGCCGTCAACCAGATCGTGCGGCGCCATGCCGCGCTGCGGACGACGTTTCCGGCCGTCGACGGGCAGCCGTTCCAGTCGATCGCAGCCGCGCTGACGGTCGAGGTTCCGCTGCTCGATCTGAGCAGCCTGGCCGAGGCCGATCGCGAGCCGGAGGCGAGCAGGCTTGCCGCCGCCGAGGCGCAACGGCGCTGGGATCTGGCGCATGGCCCGCTGCTGCGGGCAACCGTGCTGCGCCTTGGAGCGGAGCAGCATATCCTGCTGGCCAATATCCACCACATCGTTTTTGATCTCTGGTCGCTGGAGATCTTTGCACGCGAGCTGCTCGAGCTGTACGCGCGTTTCACCGGCCGAAGGGCCTGCCGAGCGCGCGGCGCCGTTGCCCCAGCCGCGGCTGCACTACCACGACTTCGCGCGCCGGCAGCGCGACGAGATGGCAGGCGAGGCGCGCCGGACACAGCTCGCCTATTGGAAGGGCCGGCTCTACGGAGCTCCAGGCCTGTTGGAGCTGCCTACCGACCGGGTACGACCGGCGGTGCAAAGCTTACGCGGCGCGAGCCGGCAACTGGCGATCTCGCGGTCGCTGGCCAATTCACTCGAAGAGCTGGGCCGGGGCGAGGGCGCAACACTGTTTATGACGCTGCTGGCGGCGTACAACGTCCTGCTGTACCGGTATTCAGGGCAGGACGACCTACTGGTCGGCACGCCGATCGCCAACCGCGGGCGGGCCGAGTTCCAGCAGGTGATCGGTCTATTCCTGAACACGCTGGTGCTGCGGAGCGATCTGGCCGGCAACCCCAGCTTCCGCGAGGTTCTAGGCCGCGTGCGTGACGTAGCCCTCCAGGCGTACGAGCACCAGGATCTGCCGTTCGAGATGTTGGTCGACGCTCTGCAGCCCGAGCGCGATCTCAGCCGCAACCCGCTCTTCCAGGCACTCTTCATCCTCCAGCCCGCCCGGTCGTTGACGCTCGAGCTGCCCAACCTGCGTGTCAGCCGTGTTCCATTGGAGATGGCCTGGTCGCACGCCGATCTCGCGCTGTGGCTAACCGACGGGCCCGACGGGCTGACCGGCACGTTGACGTATAGCGCGGACCTTTTCGAGGACGCGACGATAGCGCGAATGGCCGCGCATCTGAAGGAGCTGCTCGCGGCGATCGCCGCCGAGCCGGACCGGCCGGTCAGCGAGCTGCCGCTGCTCAGCGACGCCGAGCAGCGCCTGCTGGCGAGCTGGAACGATACACAGCGCCCGGTTGCGCGGGCCGGATCCTTTGTCGAGTTGTTCGAGGCGCAAGTGCGGCGCACGCCCGACGCCGTCGCCGTGGTCTGCGAGGACCAACACCTGAGCTACCGGCAGCTAGACCGGCGCGCGAACCGGCTGGCACGCCGGCTGGTCGAGCACAATGTTGAGCGCGAGGTAGTGGTAGCGCTGCTGCTCGAGCGTGGCATCGAGTACCTCATCGCAGTCCTGGCGGTGTTCAAAGCGGGCGGCGCGTATCTGCCGCTCGATCCGCAGCATCCCGCTGCGCGCCACGGGCAGGTGCTGGAGCAAAGCAAAGCACCACTTGTGCTCGCGTCGAGCGCCTTTTTGCCTGCGCTCGAGCAGGCACTCGACGCCATGCCGGCCACGGCCCGGCCGCGGGTTGTGTCGCTCGAGGAAACCCCTCACCCGCCACACAAGCTCGGCCTGCTTCCCGTTGCTTGGAGAGGGGGGTGAGGATGCGGCGTACGTCATATTCACCTCCGGCTCCACCGGCACGCCGAAAGGCGCCGTCGTCGAGCAGCGCGGCATGCTCAACCACCTCCACGCCAAGATCGCCGATCTTGATCTGACAGCCGGCGACACCGTCGCGCAGACCGCCTCGCAGTGCTTTGACATCTCGGTCTGGCAGTTCCTCGCGCCGCTGCTGGTCGGAGGGTGCGTACAGGTGTATCGCGACGAGGTAGCCCATGATCCGCCCCGGCTACTGGCGGCTATTGCACAAGATCGAGTAACGATCCTGGAAACGGTGCCGTCGCTGCTGCGAGCGATGCTGGAAACACAACCGGCAAACAGCAACGGCCTGCCGGATCTACCCGCCCTGCGCTGGCTGATCCCGACCGGTGAGGCGCTAACACCCGAGCTGTGCCGCCTGTGGCTGCAATTCTACCCAACAATTCCGCTGATGAACGCCTACGGCCCGACCGAGTGCTCGGACGATGTTACCCATCATCCGATCGCTGCGCCTCCGCCGGCGCACGCCATCCGCGTACCGATCGGGCGTCCGATCGCCAATCTGCGCATCCATGTGCTCGACGCACGGCTCGAGCCGGCGCCGATCGGGGTCGCCGGGGAGCTCTACGTGGGCGGCGCGGGTGTCGGCCGCGGGTACCTGAACGACGCCGGCCGCACAGCCGAGAGCTTCGTTCCCGATCCGTTCGGCGATACGCCGGGCGGGCGCATGTACAGGACGGGCGACCTCGGGCGCTACCTGCCCGACGGCACGATCGAATTCCTGGGTCGCGTCGACCAGCAGGTCAAGATCCGCGGCTTCCGCATCGAGGCGGGCGAGATCGAAATGGTGTTGCGCCGGCATCCCGGCGTGACGCATGCGCTCGTCCTGGCGCGCGAAGATACGCCCGGCGATCCGCGCCTGGTGGCCTACCTGGTTGCCGACCCACAGCCGGATACAGCCGAGCTGGCCGGCTTTCTCAAGCAGCGGCTACCCGCGTACATGGTGCCCGCGGCGTTTGTGCTGCTCGAGGCGCTACCACTCACGCCCAACGGCAAAGTCGACCGCCGCGCGCTGCCTGCGCCGGCCTACAGCCGTGCGGGGCGTGCGGACGTCCCCCGAACGCCGCGCGACGAGGTCGAGCGCCGGCTGGTCGCGATCTGGCAGCGCGTTCTGGATGTGCAGCCGATCGGCGTCGACGACGATTTCTTTGAGCTGGGCGGTCACTCGATCCTCGCGGTCCGGCTGATGGCGCAGATCGAGCAGGCCTTCGGCCGGCGCCTGCCGCTGGCTACGCTCTTCGAGCGCACGACGATCGAGCAGCTGGCGCAGCTGCTGCGCAACAGCACGGAGCGCGCATTGGTCGTCGCTGGTGCCGGTGCAGCCGAACGGGGCGAAGCGTCCGTTCTTTTGCGTTCATCCCGGCGGCGGGCATGTCATGGCCTACCATCGGTTGGCGCAGCTGCTGGGAACTGATCGACCGTTCTACGGCCTGCAGGCGATCGGAATCGACGGCCAGGCCGAGCCGCTGGCCGATTTTCAGCTGATGGCCGCGCGCTACATCGCGGAGCTGCGCCAGGTTCAGCCGGTGGGACCGTACCTGCTTGGCGGCTGGTGTACCGGTGGCCGCATCGCCCACGAAATGGCCTGCCGGCTCGAGGCTCAGGGTGAGCGAGTCGCGCTGCTGGTGTTCTTCGATGCTACGCCCGACGCCGAAGGCATGCCCGGCCCGGATATCCTGCCGGACGACTCCGCGCTGCTGGCCAGCATGTCGCCGGCGTTCCACTACGGGGCCGAGCTGCGCCGGCTCCCGCCCGAGCAGCGCCTGCCAAGTCTGGTCGCGCAGCTGCAGCAGGCCGGCGCCGTGCCGCCGGATGTCGAGCTGGAGCAGATCCGCAACATCCTGTCCGTGTACCGCGCCATCGTGCGCGCGGAGCAGAAATACGTTCCTCGGCACTACGGTGGCCGCATCACGCTGTTTCGTGCCGAGCGGCGGCCGCCCGACCGCGGACCCGACCTCGGTTGGCGACGGTCCGCGGCTGCAGTCGACGTGATCGATGTGCCCGGCGACCACCTGAGCATGATCGAAGACCCTTCCAACCTGGCAGTGTTGGCCGAACGGCTGCGCGGCAATCTGGAATCGGCAGCATAAGACTGCGCACAAGGGAACGACACAATGGTGCATCAATCGATAGTGGATTGCATCGGGCGCACGCCGCTCGTGTATCTGCGACGCCTCTTTCCCGCGCGCGGCGTCGACGTGATCGCCAAGCTCGAGCTGCTCAATCCGGGCGGCAGCGTCAAGGATCGGCCGGCGCGTTATATCGTCGAACAAGGGCTACGCGACGGGACCATCCGGCCCGATACCGAGCTGATCGAAAGCAGCTCGGGCAACTTCGGCATTGCCCTGGCGATGGTCGCGCGGGCCTACAACCTCGGGTTTACCTGCGTGGTCGACCCGCACATCTCGCTGGCGAACCTGCGCATGCTGGGCTACTTCGGCGCGCGGATCGAGATGGTCGAACAGCCGGACCCGCACGGAAGCTTTCTGGAAACGCGCATCCGGCGCGTCCACGAGCTGTTGGCGCAGCTGCCGTCGGGTTACTGGATCAATCAGTACGCCAATCAGCTGAACTGGCAGGCACATTACGACCTGACCGCCGCCGAAATCATCGCCGACCTGGACGCGCCGATCGACTGCCTGGTGGTCGCCGTCAGCACCACCGGGACGATCCTCGGCCTGGCGCGCCGGCTGCGCCGGAGCTACCCGGCTTTGCGGGTCGTGGCTGTCGACGCGGCCGGCTCGGTGATCTTCGGCGGGCCTTCCGCCCCGCGCGCCCTGCCGGGCATCGGCGCAAACCGCGTGCCGGAGCTGTTGAACCCGGATGAGATCGACCAGGTCGTGTACGTGAACGACCGCGAGGCGCTGCACGGCTGCCGCGAGCTGGTGGCGCGTGAAGGAATCTTTGCCGGCGGCTCGTCGGGCGCGGTCGTCGCGGCGATCAGCAGGTTATTGCCGTCGCTCGTGCCGCCCTGTCGCGTGTTGACGCTGCTGCCCGACCGGGGCGAGCGCTACCTTGACACGGTGTACGACCACGCCTGGCCGGCGCAGCTGCCAAGTGCGCTCTACGTTCCGAGCGTCGAGCCTGCCGGCGAGCTTCAGGAGGTATAGGTTGATTTCGCCGCACGCCAATACCGGTATTACGACCGAGCAAATAGAGCGAACGTCCACCGGGCAGTCGCCGCCGGGACTGCTGTATCTGAGCAAGTCCGACATCCTGCGGCTGGGAGGCGATACGTCGCAGCTGTACATCGCCGCCGTCGAGCGAGCGCTGCGGCTGCACGCCGGCGGCGATGTCGTCCAACCACTCAAGCCGTATCTACGGCCGCGGGGTGAGAACGTCCACATCGCCGACCGGATCATCGCCATGCCGGCCTACCTGGGCGGGCCGGAGCCGGTCGCCGGCCTGAAATGGATCGGCAGCAAACACGACAATCGCTCCGCGCGCGGCCTCGATCGAGCCAGTGCGCTGACGATCCTGAACGATGCCGCGACGCACTATCCGCTGGCCATTATGGAGGGTAGCCAGCTGAGCGGCATGCGCACGGCGGCGGTAACGGCGATCGCCGCGCGCCACCTCGCGCAGCCGGATTTCCGGTCGGTCGCGCTGATCGGCTGCGGCGTGATCGCCCGCATGCATGTATGCACGCTGGCCGAGCAGTTTCCGTCACTCGGGACGGTGCTGTTGTTCGATCTGAACCCGGCCGCGGCCGAGGCACTGGCCGGGGAGATGCGCGAGCGCTTCCCGGAGGTCGAGTTCCGCGTCGCGCCCACGGCCAAGGCTGCCGTACGGGCCGGCGAGGTGGTTGTGACATGTACGGTCGCCGACCGGCCATACCTTCCCTTCGCCTGGCTCCGTCCAGGCAGCTTCGTCAGCAATGTTTCGATCATGGACCTTCACAAGGAGGTCTTCCTCGAGGTTGATAAAGTCGTCGTCGACGACTGGGACCAATGCAACCGCGAGAAAAAGGTGATCCACCAGCTGGTTGCCGAAGGCTTGTTTTCGCGCGCGCTGCTCCACGCCGAGCTCGGCCAGATCGTGCTCGGCCAACGGCCGGGCCGCGAAAGGCGCGACGAGATTATTCTGCTCAACCCGATGGGCATGGCGATCGAAGACATCGCCTGTGCTGACGCGATTTATCGCCGCGCACTTGCCGCGCAGGCCGGCACATGGCTCAGCCTGGAATAACGCACCAAGGAGATCGATGTGGCTCAAAAAGCGAGCTTACATAGCATGCGCGACTTTCTACTGCTCTGGCTGGGGCAACTGGTTTCGCTGACCGGCTCCGGCCTGACCGGCTTCGCGCTCGGTTTGTGGGTCTATCAGCGAACCGGCTCGGTAACCGACTTTGCACTGATCTCGATGTTTACGTTGCTGCCGCAGATCGTGCTCTCGCCGCTTGCCGGAGCGCTGATCGATCGCTGGGATCGGCGCCGGGTCATGATGCTCAGCGATCTGGTCGCGGGTATCGTCACGCTCACGATGTCGCTGCTGTTGATGAGGCAGCAGCTGATGGTGTGGCAGATCTACCTCGGCATGGCGCTGATCTCCACCTGCAACGCCTTTCAGCTGCCGGCCTATTTTGCCGCTACCGGCCTGTTGTTGCCGCCCGAGCAGCGTGGGCGGGGCAGTGGGATGGTCCAGCTCGGGCAGGCCGTCGGACAGATCGCGGCGCCGGTGCTGGCGGGTGTTTTTGTGCTCACCATCGGCATCTATGGCGTGCTGGTGATTGATTTCGCCACCTATGTGTTCGCCGTGGGTACGCTGGCACTGGTTCACATCCCGCGGGCCGAGGCAACGCCCGATCAGACCGGTAAGGGCTCGCTGGGGCGTGAGATCGCCTACGGCTGGTCCTACCTGACGTCGCGGCCGGGACTGCTCGGACTGATGCTGTTTATCACCGCCGCCAATTTCATGCTCGGCATCATCAGCGTGCTGGTAACGCCGCTGGTGCTGGCGATCGCGTCGCCCGCGGTGCTCGGTTCGGTGATGTCGACCGGCGGAATAGGAATGCTGGTCGGCAGCGTCGTGATGAGCGCGTGGGGCGGGCCAAAGCGCCGCGTTTCCGGCGTACTCGGCTTTATGCTCCTGGGCGGGCTATGCATCCTCGTCGGCGGGCTGCGCCCGTCAACGCTGCTGATCGCCTTCGCGGCCTTCGGCTTCTTTTTCTGCCTGCCGATCATCAACGGCTGCAACATGGCGATCCTCCAGAGCAAAGTCGCGCCGGATGTGCTTGGTCGGGTCTTTGCCTTGAGCAACATGCTGGTCGCCGCGGCGATGCCGCTATCGTTTGTGCTGGCGGGCCCGCTCGCCGATCGCGTTTTTGAGCGATTGTTGGTAGACGGTGGGCCGCTGGCGGGCAGCATCGGCGCGTGGATCGGCGTCGGTCCGGGCCGCGGGATCGGCCTGCTGTTCATCGTTCTCGGCATCCTGATCGAGCTGATCGTGGCTGCCGCCTATGCCTATCCTCGGATCCGCCTGGTCGAGGACGAGCTGCCCGATGTCGGTTCTACCTCGGAAGCTGCCACGGACACTAACGAGCCCGCGCCGGGGCATGCCCGCATCGAAGCTCCGCTGGAGAGCCTGGCGGGCGCCGGCGACGTATAGAAGCCATTTCAAACCTAATCACTAAAGGAGCGACGATATGAGTCGAGAAGACCGCGAAGACACAACCATCTACAAAGTCGTGCTCAATCATGAGCAGCAGTATTCGATATGGCCGGCGCAGCGGGAGAACGCCGCCGGCTGGCAGGATGCGGGAAAGACGGGCAGCAAAGACGAATGCCTGGCTTACATCCAGGCAGTGTGGACCGATATGCGGCCGCTCAGCCTGCGCCGGCAAATCGAGGGCGCCAATCGCACTGGCGTCTGATCGAGATCCGAAAAACGCGTTCTTCCCCAGGATAAATCCTGGGGCTGAGGAAACAAAGCCACCTGAAGGTGGCTGGAGATCCCAGCCCGCTTCAGCGGGCTTTGTTTCCTCAGCCCCAGGCTTGAGCCTGAGGTTTACGGAAGGGCGACCGAAGGCCTCGCAGGCGCAAATTGATTTGCCGGCTGACGAGATACGAAATGGAGCTATACCATGCTTGAAGGGCAACACCCGATTGCAATACCCACGCGACCGCTGGGCCGGCGCCTCCAGCTGCACGTGCCCGGCGAACTGCTGATCAGTTTGCTGCTCGTCGGGTGCGTGCTGCTTGGCCTGTACCAGCTGTACCCGCCGGCGGCGCAAGCGACGAGCACGTCGCCGGCCGAGTTCGCAGCCGGTCGCGCGATGCGGCAGCTGGAGGTCATCGCGGCGAGCCCGCATCCGATCGGCTCGCCCCGCAACGCCGAAGTGGCGGCATACATCGTCGAGCAGCTCGCTGCCTCTGGCCTGCAGCCGCATATACAAACGGCGACCTCGGTTAACCTGGAGAAGGGCAACGAGTGGCAGGGGCCCGTACCGGCGGGACGCGTGCGCAATATTGTGGCACGCCTGGCCGGGACGGACAGCGGCAAGGCGCTGCTGCTGATGGCACACTACGATTCAGTTCCCAACAGTCCAGGTGCGAGCGACGACGGCGCCGCCGTCGCGAGCCTGCTCGAAACCTTGCGCGCGCTACGCGGCGGCCCGCGACTGAAGAACGATGTGATCTTTTTGTTCACCGACGGCGAAGAAGTCGCGCTGCTCGGCTCCAAGGCCTTCGTCGAGGAGCATCCATGGGCCAGAGACGTCGGGCTCGTGCTCAACTTCGAAGCGCGCGGTTATACGGGCCCCGTCTTGATGTTCGAGACGAGCGACGACAACGGGAAATTGATCCGCGAGTTTGCTGCGGCGGCGCCCCTGCCGCTGGCCAATTCACTGACCTACGAGGTCTACAAGCTGTTGCCGAACGATACCGATCTGACCAACTTCAAAGACGCCGGCTTCGCCGGCCTGAACTTCACGTATCTCGACGGCTTTACGCACTATCACACCGAGCTCGACAATATCGAGACGATCGACCAGCGCAGCCTGCAGCACCACGGCAGCTACGCGCTGGCTCTGACGCGGCACTTCGGCAACCTCTCCCTGGACCAGCTGCGCGAGTCCAACGCGGTCTACTTCAATATCCTGCGCTCGATTCTGGTTCACTATCCGGCCCGCCTGGTGGTGCCGCTGACTCTGGCGGTGGTAGCGTTATTTGGTGCAGTCGTCGTCCTTGGTCTGCGTCGAGGACGGCTACGCCCGAGCGGGATGCTGCTCGGCTGCATCGCCTTTCTTGCGCTGCTGGTGGCCGTTCCGGCCGCCGTGTACGCGGTCTGGTGGTCGGTGGTGCTGATGCATCCGCAGTACAGGACGATGCTGTTCGGTGAAACATATAACAGCCGGCTCTACATTGTCGCTTTCGTTGCCCTCGGCGTCGCCTTAACCGCGTCGTTCTACAGCCGGTTACGCCGGCGGATCCGCGACACCGATCTTGCCGCCGGCGCCCTGATCTGGTGGGCCCTGCTGGCGGTGCTCAGCGCCGTCTACCTGCCGGGTGGGAGCTATCTGTTTACCTGGCCGCTGCTGTTCAGCGTCGTTGGCCTGGGGCTCGTGTTGGCGGCGAACCGGCCGGTTGAGCGTTCGCTGAGCCTTGCCGCCGTGCTGGCCGCCTGCGCCGCTCCCGGCGTGCTGCTGCTCACACCGATGATACTACTGCTGTTTGTCGCCCTGAGCGTCGCCATGTCCTTTGTAGCGATGGTGCTCGTTACGCTGCTGCTTGGCTTGCTGATCCCGCATATGAGCCTGCTTGCAGCGCGGCGCGGCCGGCTGCTGCCCGCGCTGGCCGGTGCAACGTGCGTTCTTGCGCTCGTCTTGGGCAGCTTGACGTCCGGCTTTGATACGCAACATCCTGCGACAAGCAACCTGTTCTACGCCCTGGACGCCGACACCGGGAAGGCAATCTGGGCGAGCACCGACCAACAGCCGGATACATGGACCGCGCAGTTTATTGAAGGCGCCGGCAGCGGCAGCATGTCGGAATACTTTCCGACGGCCGCCTCACCGATGATGCCGCACACAATCCTGCACAGCGAGGCACCCCGAGCAGAGCTCGCCGCGCCACGGGCAACGCTGATCGACGATACGACGCGCGACGGGCGACGAACGCTGCGCCTGCGCGTGACCTCGCCGCGTCGTGCAGACCTGCTGTCGATCCATAGCGACCCATCCGTACGATTGATCGACGTGACGATCGACGGCAAGCGAATGCTCGACCCCGCGGGCGAGAGCTCCGGCCGTCCATGGGGTGTGCGCTACTGGGCATTTCCAGCCGAAGGTGTCGAGGTAAGCATGACCGCGCACGCGGATCAGCCGATCCGCTTCAAGCTGGTCGACCAATCGTATGGCCTGCCGGAAGGTCCCGGCTTTTCGTACACACCGCGACCGGACGGCATGATGGCGCCGCCGTTCGTCGGGTATATCTCGGATGCAACGCTGGTGAGCAAATCGTACGCGTTTTAGAGCAGGGCTCGAGGCGCTTGAATCAAGGAACGAGATGATTTCCGCATCGACTGTACAATTGACGGGCCATGCACGGCGGCCGGACGGCTGGATCGCGGCTGCACAGGCACATCCTGCCGCGCGAATGCGCCTTTTTTGCTTGCCATATGCCGGCGGCGGCGCGAGCGTTTTTCGCGCATGGTCGCGCTCCCTTCCGCCCGAGATAGTAGTGTGTCCGATCCGCCTGCCTGGGCGCGAAAGCCGGCTCAGGGAGGCGCCGTACACCAGCATGGCGCCATTGGTCGAAGAGCTGGCATATGCAATCGAGCCCTACCTCGACCTGCCGTTCGCTATTTTCGGGCACAGCATGGGCGCCTGGATCGGTTTCGAGCTGGCGCACCGGCTTGCCGAGCATCACATGGCGCCGTTTCAGCTGGTTGTCTCCGCGATGCGCGCGCCGCAGCTTGGCGCGCGTGACGCGCCGGCCCACCGCCTGCCGGATCCCGAGTTCGTCACACGGCTGCGCGAGTTCCAGGGAACACCGGCGGAAGCACTCGCCTCCCCGGAGCTGCTGGCGCTGATGCTCCCGCTGCTGCGTGCGGACTTCGAGTTGATCGAGACCTATCGCTTCTCCCCGCGGCCGCCCCTCGCCTGCCCGACGTTGGCCCTCGGCGGCCTCAGCGATCATGGGGTGCCGCGCGAGGATCTGTTGGCCTGGCGTGAGCTGACACGTGGCGCATTCAAGCTACATATGCTGCCGGGCAACCACTTTTTCATTCGAGATAGCCACGCGGCAGTTCCCCATCTGCTCGCGGATACACTTGAAGTTCGGTGTCGATAGCACACCACCGGCGCGAGCACCTCTGCTTGACAGCAAGCGTACACTACTATTGCAGGGCTGCTCTCTCCTGCTCTATTCCGCTTAAGCTGCGTTCATGGTTCCTCGAAGCACGGTAGCCCTTGCCGCCGGTTCAGTCCTGGTCATGGCACGAATCGTAAGGAGGCACACCATGTTCGCGCGTGTCGTGTCGGTCAGGTCTCAGCTCGACAAGCTGGACGAAGGGATTGCCATCACCCGCTTGATGGAGGCCAGTTGGCAGGAGCAGCGGGGGTTTCAGGGAGCGACGCTGCTCGTCGAGCGGGACACGGGTCAGGTGATCCTTATCTCGAACTGGGCATCGCGGGCCGACCTGGAAGCTTCCGAGGCTAGCGGATGGTATCAGCAGCAGGTCGACAAGTTCAAGTCAGCCTGGGTGGCGCCGCCCGAGCGGACGATCTTTGAGGTCGCAGTACAGGTGGCGCAGGCGCGAGCCGTAGGCGGCGCATGAGCACGTAGCCGCGTCCGCGGAGCAAACGATCCAGGTCTCGTGCGAGGCGCCGGACCCAAAAGCTATATGCAGGCGGTCACCTGCTGCACCACCGAACATCAACTTGACTAGTGAGGGAACCATCGATGCATGCGCTTCCGGTTCGCCGCCTCGCCGGCGTGCTCCTGATCTTCGTGCCGGTCGTCTTCACCGTCTGCTTCATGTTGCTCCAGCAACAGTTCGAGTATCCTGATATCCTCCGCCAGCCAACCGCCGACGTGCTGACCAAGTTTCAGGCCGGCGGCGCCGGGCTGATCGCCACCTGGTACGTACTCACGCTCACCGCGATCCTGTTCATCCCGCTCGTCGTGCTTATGCACCGGGTCCTCGCCGCGCATGAGGCACCAATGACGCTGTGGGTGGCCACGGCTTTCGGCCTTGTCGCGGGCGTGGCGCAGACGCTGGGCTTTCTGCGCTGGCCGTTCCTGGTCCCGCACCTCGCCGAGACCTACCTCGCGCCCGGCGCCGGCGAGGCCCAACGCAGCGCGGCTGCGATGGTGTTTGAAGCCTTCAACCTGTACGCCGGGATGGCGGTCGGCGAGCACCTCGGCTATCTCAGCACCAGCATCTGGACCCTGTTGGTTGGCGTCGTGATGCTGCGCTCAGCGCTGTTCGGGCGCTGGCTGGGCGGGGCCGGCATCATCCTGGCGCTTGGCGTCGCCACCGGGTTGCTCGAGCCGGCCGGCGTTGAATGGGCCGGAGCGATCAATGCGATCAGCTATCTGGCCTGGGCGCTGTGGCTGATCGTGGTCGGCGTAGTGTTGCTCGTGCGGCGACCCGACGAAGCCTCGCTGGGCCGGCGCGTGACGGTTACGCCCTGAATGCCATGGTCCGGACACCGCGCGCGCACCGCGCGAGCATCTTACCCTGCGCTACAGCAGCGACGGCACTGCAAACGCATGCGCGACACGGTGCCTTGAGTAGCGTAACGTTCAACGCCAGGAGCGCAGCGCGATGCCCCCGCTTGAAACAATCGCGGCCTTCAGCTCGATCCTCACACCCTTCATCCTCGTCGGCCTTGGCGCGCTCGGCTGGTGGATCCGTAGCCGGATTGAACATGAGCGAGCGCTCGAGCAAGCGCTGCATGAAGATCGGATCATGGTCTACTATCGGTTGCTTGAGCCGTATGTGATCGTCTTCACTGCCGAGGCATATGTCGCGCAAAAATACAACGGCAAAACGAAGGAACAGGCATTTATGGATCTCGTTTTGTCGGTCGATTATCGTGAGGCAGGTATAAAATTAGCACTTACCGGCACCGATCAGGTGATACGCGCTTATAATGGCTTGAGCCAGTTTTACTTTCAGCATGGTGGTGACCTGGCGATTGTACTGGGTGACGAACGAACCGCCTATACCGATCAACTCTTGCACCTGTTCGCAACATTCTTACTCGAAATACGCCGAAGTATGGGCAACGAACATACCGAATTGCAGCCCATAGAAACACTGCGCTTTTTGATCAACGATATCGATAAATATATGCAAGAAGGACCGTAGGAAACCGGACCGGCGGCATCAGATCGCCTCAGCGCTCTCATACACATCCGGTTGGTGTGACGCCGGGCCTCGCTCTTCAATCAGTGAGACGATCCGCTCGGCGGCGACAAACACGCCGCGGTGATATGCCTGCCGCGCTCGCTCGGCGTATCCTGGCTCGCCAATCATGCCGCGCACCGCACGCGCGAGAGCGCGTGGCCGAGCGACGATCCCGATGCCGTGTTCCGTCATCCACCGCTCGTTGCCGGCCTGCACGGGGCGCATCCCGGTGCTCTTGATCGCCACCAACGGGCGCCCCAACACCAGCGCCTCGCTGATCGTCATCGTGCCGGGCTTGCCGATGAAGAAGTCGGCCAGCCGCAAGTATGGAAGTGGTGTCAGGGGCTCGTAGCCCAGCACCACTTTGCGGTAGGGCGTCGTGAGCTGTGCCAATGTAGCCCGCACAGCCTCGTTGCGCCCGCACAGAAAGATCATGTTGATCGCGAGGTTCGACTCGGCCAGCCGGCGCGCCAGGTCGAGCATCACCACCGAGCCCTGGCCGCCGAAGGAGAGCAGCCCGGTCGGCAGGCGTGTGTCGAGCCCGAGCGCTGCCAGGCTCGATCCGCGTGAAACCTGCGGCTCGTAGAGGCCGGGGTCGACGATGAAGCCGGGCAGCCGGTGGAGCATAGCTTCGGGCACGCCTGCCGCGCGCGCCTGTTCGACCAGGCGCTCACTTCCGAGCAGGTAGTGCTGCGATACTTTCGGCGTGAACCAGTAGCGTCGCTTTGCTTCCTCGAAATCTACAGGGATCGTGATGCACGTTGCGCGAGGGTTAACGTAGCGCGCGCTGCGATAGATCGCCGGGTTGTACATCGGCGTCACCGACACGACCGCGTCAGGAGGTCGTTCGGCCCAGAAGCCGGCGACCTGCGCCAGGTCGCGCGGGGTGAGCAGGTCGTGGAACAGCAGCGAAAGGTTGATCAGCCCCTTCAGATCGAAGACCCGCTCGCGCCGCAGCATCGCGTTGAAGTGATTGATCCCGCGGCACAGGATGCGGTGGAAGCGCGGGTGGACGGCAAACAGCTCCTCGACATTGACCAGACGCACCTGCCATCCCGGCCGCAGCATCTCGAGCGCACGCTCCAGCGCCAGGGCCGCCGAACGGTGCCCGGAGCCGGCATCAAAATACACGATGTCGACGTGGGGTCGGCTGCGGATCATGCCAGTGCTCCTTCGACGGGCCGAGCGACGGGTGAGTTACGGCGCACGATAAAGGGCAGCCGGCGATCCCAGCGCGGGATCAGATAGGGTGTGATGCGGGCGCCACTGTCCGGCAAATCGAGGCTATAGTTGCGCAGCAGGGCGCCGAGCACGGCTACGAAGTTGAGCTCGGCCAGGTGACGGCCGATACACTGGCGCGGCCCGGCGAGGAACGGGATGTAGCTGAACGGCACGCGCGGCAGGTCGCCGGCGGCCCAGCGGCCGGGGTCGAAGCGCTCGGGCGCCTCCCAATACTCCGACCGGTGGTGCAGCGCTGCGACAAGGATCATCACCTCGGTACCCGCGGGCAGCACCTCGCCGGCAACGGTCATCGGCGCGCCGGTTCGACGCATCACGCCCATCGCTACCGGATATCGTCGCAGGCATTCGCGCAAAAAGGCGCGCATCGCCGGCAGGCGCGGCAAGTCTTCGGGCATCGCCGGAGCATCCGGTCCGAGAGACGTGAGCAGCTCCGCACGGAGCGTCGCGGCCAGCGCGGGCGTCCGGCTTAGCTCGTGGCAGGCGCAGGCCAGCGTAAAATCGATCGCGTTGTAGGCCCCATACAGATGGTTCAGCGTGTCGGCGAGCTCGCGCGTCGGCATACCTGTGTCGCACAGCCCGCGCAGCCAGGTCGGGCGGTCCGGATCGAACGGCGCGCAGTGAGCTGCCTCCGCGACCAGCGCACGAATGGCACGCATGTGCCGCTCCAGCTTGCGCATCTCGCGCAGGAATCCCGGCAGGCCGAGCAGGCTCGCGCCGCGTATTCCGAACGTGTCGAGCCGGTGCGTCGTACCCATCGTCAGCGCTTTGTAGTGGATCAGTGCCGCGCCAAGCCGCCTGCCCAGATCGCTCCGCGGGTCGATCCCGAACCCTACCTGGAGCATGACTTCAGCGCCCAGCTCGCACAGCGCCGCGAACAAGTCGGGGTAAGCCCCGCCGTGGCGCCATGTGCCGGCGTAGCGTAGCGCAGCGTGGTGGATCGCCTCGCCGTAGCGCCGCACGTTGGCCTGGCTGAATACCGGCATCACCGCCCGAACGTTTCGTTCCCAGCGTTCGCCGTCCTGGAAGAGCGGCCCGTCTGCGCCGGGGACGAGCCGGGCCATCAGGCGATAAACGCCGGAGCGTCGCCGCGTGTGATCACGATCCATCAGCAGCGCCTCGCGCCACCTCGGCGTCGGCGGTGACGAGCGTGCCGTAGTAGCGGAAATTCGCGCCGTAGCGTGTTGCCAGCTCGGCCCACGCCAGGTCGCGATAGATTTGCAGCACCTGCTGCGCCTGTGCCGTGGTTGGCCCCCGCGCGATCATGTCAGTGCCTCTTGTACAGTGGACATTTAGCAATTCTCGAATTGCTTGAGTCAACCGAAACGTTGTCATCCCTCGCTGCGCTCGGGATCTCCAGCTGTGTGGAGCTAGAGATCCCTCGCTGCGCTCGGGATGACAAACTCAACGTTTATGCCGAATACTCTTGACCCCGGCGCCGGAAACGGCGCCACGGAGGCAGGCGTCACCACGGTCCACGCGCCGGTGCGCGGCGATTGCGCGAAGATAGGCAAGCTGTCGTTCGTCTCGGCGTGAAACTGCTGTGCCAGAAACGGCAAGACGGCGATAAAGCCGGGAAGGCCCTCCTTGAACGCGATCTCGTTGAAGGGCATCAGCAGCCGCAGCTTGCGCGCCTGGAAGATGAGCGACTCGTACCAGAAGATTCCGCAAAGATACAGTCCCTCGGCCGGGCTGAAATCCTCCGCGTACCTGAAGGCGGTCGCCGGATCGGCGGCGGCCTCGTACGCCTCGCGCCCGCGGCAGACAATGCTGTGGATCAGCATGTACAGGTGGAAGTAGCTGTCCGGCATCAGCCGCGGCTCGGACGGGCCGAAGTGCGCGGGCTCCAGGCGCGCCGCGAGGGCCACGCTGAGCCGGGCGAGCACCCGGTCGAACCGCGCGAGCTGCGCGGCACCGAAGCGCGCGCGGAGCTGCCGGACCATCTCGGTTAGCCCGATCCAGCTCGAGCGATCCGCCGCCGCGACAGCCGGCACGAACTCGTTCCAGAAGGCCTCTACGTCAGCGGCGGTAAGGCCGGTCGCCGGGAGGATCGACGCCGAGAGCGGGCCGTCGCTCGATTTGGCGCGAGTCACAAGCGCCCTGATGGCGGGAGTACGCCGCTTCCAGATCAGCTCATCCCAATGGAATAGCTCGGGCTCGCTCAGCCAGCGCTGCCAGAGCAAGTCGTCGCGCCGGACGCCCGGCAGCTGGTCGCCGACTAGGCTCATGCTCCACCAGGCACCGGTGCGCCTCCGTTCGGACAGGCTGATGGGCTGGAGCTGGTAGCAGCGTACCCGGATGCGGGCCGGCGGGCCGGCGGGGAAGGGGTTTGCGGCGAACAGGCGGAGCACCACCGGCTCGCCTTCAAGCAGCCGCTGGACCAGGCGCTCGAGCAGCGTCACCCGTGAGAACTGGTAGGGGTTGCCCGTGCCGAACAGCGAGGTCAGGAAGACACTGCCGGCGGTGCCGAAGCCCTCGTAATAGTGGGCGTGGTCGAGCCGCGGGTGGAAGGGCGCGATGCGAGGCGGCGGCGAACCTGAGCCGGTGGGCAGCCAGCGGAAAGGGTACGCCCGCCACGTCGTCCCGTCGTCACTGCCCTCGATCTGCGCGATCCAGCGCATCGGCGGACTGCTGGTAGGCGGGAAGATGCCGTAGGCGTGGGTGACGCGTAAGGGCTGGATCAGCCGGTAAAAGTCGAGGATGCGACGCAGCCAGCCGGTGTGAAGCGCAAACTGCGACGGCCAGTAGTGCCACGACTGCGCGCACCAGGAGTTGAACGGCAGGTTCAGCAGGCCCCCCAGCATCACAACGATCAGCACCGCCAGCATCGGCAGATCCGCGAGAGCGTAGGGCCCGAACCACGGCGCCGCGGGCGTGACGAGCAGCGGCACGCACAGCGCCAGCACCAGCAGGTTGAAGAATCCGAAGTTGCCGCTCAGCTGGATGGCGATCATCAGCGATCCAATCGCCACCGCGGCCACAACGCGCGCGTCGCCGGGGACGAAGATCAGGAACGGGATCAGGACCTCGACGACGAACATCAGCTTGAGGGCCAGGCTATGGGCCCGGTGCGGCAGGTGGTGGGCATACCAGCCCAGCCGTGTCGGCATTGGCTGGTTAATCAGGAAGCCGTGCAGGTAGCTGGTGTCGTGCCGGTCAGCGCCGGTGAACTTGAACTTACCGAAGCCAAAGACGACCCGGAACAGTAGCCAGCTGAAGGCCCAGGCCAGCAGGGGCGCCGGCTCGGCGACGGCGGCCAGGCTCGGGAGCGGCAGCAGAGGCGGCAGGAACAGCGCCAGAAAGCCGGCCTCCAACAGCAGCGCGTCCCACGGGTACACCAGGCCGACGGCCTTGTCGAGCGAAAGGTAGGCCAGCCAGCAGACCAGCAGCGCGACCGGCGTGAACGGTCCACCAACTACTGCGACAAGCCCGGCGAGGACACCGGACGCGACGATGGCGCGCAGCATCGTGTCGCCGGCGCTGATCCAGAGCAGGGTTGGGAAATACCAGTAGCGCTGTGGGGCCGGGAAGTCCGCGGCGATCTTGCGCAGCATCGGCTGCACGGGGCTGATCCCATGCGAGCCAGCCAGGGCCAGAATGTCAGGATAGATCGAGGCGAAGGCGATAACATAGACCAGCCCGAGCATGCGGGTGAAGATGCCCCAGACCTCTGCCCCGGTTACGATGTCGAGTGCTGAGAATAGCTGGCTCATAGCGGTGCTCTACCTTGCTGTCATCCCGAGCGCGGCACAGAAATTACCTTCGCTCGTGCCAACCATCAGCCGCGCGAGGGATCTCGACGCTTCGATGCGGCCAGTAGCCTAGAGATTCCTCGCTCGCCTGCGCCAACCTAGCTGCATCTACGTCGTCGGTTGTGGCTCACTCGGAATGACAAATACGCCTGTTCGTGTCATCCCGAGCGTGGGGCCGCAACTACTGCTGCCACATCGACCCCAGGACCGCGCGAGGGATCTCGACGCTTCGATGCGGCCGGTAGCCTAGAGATTCCTTGCTCGCTGCCATGTACGCAGCACGAGCCTCTTTCTTCGGCTGCCGCTCGCTCGGAATGACACTTGGCATCGTATTTGTCATCCCGAAGGGAGGTACTCCCTACGGTATGACAGGACTCAACGGTTTCGATTTTTCCTCCCGGTGGGCCGAGCGAACACGACCGCGGTGCATATTCCGTGATCAGCGCTAATACACCCGCGCCAGCACATATTGGCTGAAGGCGCGCAGCATGACCTTTGGAAACGAGTTGGGGATGCACGGGTCGAGCCTGCCCCATGCCGTTTCGATCAGCCCCTCGGCCTGGGCAACGCAGGCGCTGATGGCGCCGCACGCTTCAAGCCGCTCGATCAGGCCGGCGATGACGGTCGGGTCCGTGGGGTGGCCGTCGATCGTTTCCCAGAGCGCGTGGCGCTCGGCGTGGGGCAGCCGGCCCATCGCCTTCGCCAGCGGCATCGTCACCTTGCCGCTCGCCAGATCCTCGCCGCGGTTCTTGAGATCGCCCTCAAAGCCACGTAGATTGAGTACGTCGTCCACGATCTGAAAGGCGACGCCCAGCTGCTCGAAGAAATCCGACAATGCCTCGATCTGGGCGCTCGTGCCGCCGCCAAGGTGGGCGCCCATCCGCGCCAGGGCGCGGGCGGGTACGGCAGCCTTGAAGCGGTGGATCGCCAACAGCCGTTGCTCGAGCAGCGCCCCGTCGCCGTGCTCGACGACCCCGGGCATCAGGTGGCCGAGGCCGGCGATGTCGAGTGCCTGGCCGGCGTGGGCCGCTCGCAGCGCCTCAAAGTACAGGCTATAAATGTTGACCTGCGTTTCGGCCGGCAGACGCACGTCATGGATCAGCGGCTGGCCGAGGAAGTACGCCGCGCTGCCCGCGTTGATCGCCAGCGGCTCGCCGTAAACGATGTGGCAGGCCGGCCCGCCGCGGCGCACCGTCGAGCGGTCCTCTACGTCGTCGACGATCAGCGAGCCGACGTGGAGCAGCTCGGGCAAGGCCAGCCAGCTCAGGAACGGCTGCGAGTCGCCGCCGACGGCGTCGATGCAGGCCAGCAGGCCATAGGAGCGCCAGCTCTTGCCGCCGCGGTCGATGATGTCGCGGATCGGGCGGATCAATACGTCGCTCGTGAGTGGCAGATCCACGCCGGCGAGGTGGTGGTCGCTGGCCGGGCCGGAAAGCAGGCGCCTGGCCTGCGCATCGGTCGGGTCAAGCGGGAGCAGCTCGGCCACGGCGCGCTGTGTTTGCCGGCTGACGGAGCCCAGCAAGCGCTTCAGTGAGGGCGCCTGGTCGAAGCCGCAGCGTTCCACAAAGCCCGGTCCGGCCACCTGCCGTCCGTCGATCGTGCCGCTCAGCTGCACCCGCCCCTCCCAGAAAGCCGGCGGCGCGACGATCGTGATGAACTCCTGGGCGCCGAACGAGGCTTGCACCTCAAGCTCGATCGCGGCGTCCGGGATGGCGAGGCGCCAGCGAGTCGGATAGCTGTTGAAGGTGCGCGTGCTGACCCAGTTTTCGAGCGGAGCGAGCACAAAGGCCTCGTAGCGCCTGGTCCGGCCGATAGGGTCGACCACGATCGCCCAGTGGCCGCAGCTTTCGCCGCCGCGCTCCATATCGAACAAGTCGTACGCGGTGATCTCGTAGCCGTTGTCGAGCTGGGCCGAAATCCAGTTCCAGGCCACCTCGCCCTGCAAATTCACCTTGCCGCCGGCGCTCTCGAGGCCGCCGAACTCGTGGTCGTACCAGCCGCTGCCGGCGACTGTCTGCGCAGCGCCGTCGGTCGTCACTGTGCCGGCGACGTGGCAGCGCGGGCTGAAATAATAGAACATATCCTCGTTGGTGGTTCCCCGCACCACGCCTCCGTCGCCGTGGCGCACAACCGGCTTCTGCAGCGTGAAGCTCAGGTCGCAAGCCAGATGGTGCTCCGGCGAGACGAGCTCCAGCCTGTAGCTGCCGTCGTCGCGACGCGTGAGCCGGTTGCCCTCGAAATCGAGCGCCAGACGATCGGCCGCCACCTGCACTTCGGAGGTAAACAGCCGGTCGGGCAAAGGCACTGAGCCTCGGGCGAAGACTTCGCGCAGCGCCCGCCGGATGAATGGATCGTATGCGCTATCGGTGTTGTCGAGCTGCCGCAGCGCGATCTCGGGGGCGCGGCGGTCGAGCAGCGAGGTGAGCTGGTAGCGACTGCTCTGGAGGTCGCTGAGCGCCCACGCGATGGAGTGGGCGTGGATCGGCTCCCCGGTCTGCTCGTCCCGACCGACGACATAGCGGAAGAACGAGGCGAAGATCGCCAGCGCGCGTCCGTCTGCCGTAGCGAGGTGGGTATTGAGGTACCACCACTCCTTGGTTGAGGAGCCGTGCGGACGATCGTGGATCGCCAGGTCGATCGGTCCGACCTCGGGCCAGTCGTCCGGGATCGAAACGAACATACGCTCGGTGGGGGTGAGGACGGCTCGATCGACGACCGGCCGCTCAATGGTGGTGGTGCTGTGCATATTTACTCCTGGCACCGGCCTACTCACGCTGCTCAATCAGTCGTACGCTCAAGCAACACTGCTACTGTAGGCCGATCCGGGCGGGTGCGTACCGTAAGAATTACGGTATCGGGTACGTATCTTCGTGGCGGCAATGCGGTTGCCGAAACCTGGGCCGGAAACGTATCACCGCAGCGGCGCAGCGAACGCCGAGAATCCATGGATTCTCGGCGTTCGCTGCGCCGCTGCGGTGATTCCGGTCGAACTCAACCTTAGTGGTCAGCCGGGTTACAGCGTAAAACGGTAAGCTACCTCGGCGAGCTCGGCTCCCTCCACGCGCTCGACCTTGCGGCCGGCGAGCACGCCACCCATGCGCTCGTAGAAGCCACGCGTCGGGTTCGTTTCGAG
The DNA here is from genome assembly GCA_963827625.1 of uncultured bacterium. Lineage (GTDB taxonomy): Bacteria > Chloroflexota > Chloroflexia > Chloroflexales > Kallotenuaceae > CAWHBS01. Next base: position 426,317 of record CAWHBS010000003.1, read on the forward strand.
AACCCACAGCATGAAGTCCAAGCTCCACGATCTCGCGCGAAATCGAGCGCCGCGCTCCACAATGCGCGGCCCAGCCCCGTGCCCTGGTGAGCACGTAGAAGATACAGGGCGTACAGTTCGGCATCTTCGCCCGCGTCGCGTGCCGGGCCCACGCTTGCGAAGCCTACGACGGTGCCGTCGGCCTCAGCCACGAACACGCCCACCGTGGCGGCAGTGAGCGCGCGTTGCCACATCGCCTCACGCGACTCCACCGACAGGCCGTCGAGCACTGGCCGGGGCATCAGCCCGGCGTAGGTTTCACGCCACGACTGGACATGCACACGGGCAATCGCTGGAATATCGGCGAGCGTCGCCGCATGGATGGGCTCGATCATCGGTCGTTGCTCCGGCTGTCGGAATGGCGTTTCGCGCAACGGTTGAGTTTATCCAGCGATCGGGCAATGATTACGGTTGCGAGCGGTTTTCGAACGCGGCCGCGCCGGGTAGACTAGCGAGGATCTGTTCCAGCGGAAGCGTGGCCGCCGCCTCCCACATCGCCGTGAACGCGGGGGCGCCGAGGATCGAGCCGGCGCTCTCGATCGTCAATTCGAGGGCAGACTGATCCACCGGCCGAACCGGTGTGCCCATCCGCACACGCAAGGCTGATGCCGCGCCAAGCAGCCGGACCGCCAGCACTGCATGTCCCGCCTGAATCGCCAGGCCACCCAGGCTCTCCATAACAGCCGCTACGAGCAGTCGCGGACCAACGGCCAGTGCCAGCCGCAACGCTTCGGTGAACGATGTATATGCGGCCGCTGCATCTCCTTGCGCCAGCAGGATCTGTCCGTGCGTCACCAGCACCTCCGCCAGGCTCCCATCGGCCTGTTGCGCGCGAAACAAAGAAATGCTTTCGCTCACAAGGGTACCCGCCCGCGGCAGATCACCCCTGAGGTATGCCGTCAGTGCCAGATTGTTGAGCGCAAATCCGATCGCCCATTGCACACCGAGCGCCCGCAACTGAGCGAGGCTTGCCTCACTATACGTTCGCGCCTGAACGGCAGCGCCTTGATCACGCGTGATATCGCTCAGCCCCAACAAGCCGATAGCCACTCCCTCGCGGTCCCCGATCTCGCGGTGCAGCTGCATACACGCTTGAAACATCTCGCCGGCAAGATCATATTCGCCCTGCTCTCGACGCACCAGCCCGGACAGATACAGCGAAAGGCCCAGGCCGGCACTGCTCAAACTCCCGCGGTTGCCCAGCGCGCGCTGCTGCGCGATAACATCGCCTAACAATGCGGTCGCGCGTCCATACTGCCCCGCTGTGCGCGCCTGGATCGCTGCGTTGAGCAACAGGGGCGTCTCGTCCTCGAGCGCCCCCAGTGCACGGCGAAGTGCCATACTCTGCTCGAATAACCGCGTGGCACGCGCATAATCATGCTGGTCGGAGGCTAACCAGGCTGCTCCCTCCGTGGCGCGCAGGCGCGCGGCCATCGCGGTGGCGCCGGGCGGATCATCGTCCCCTGCCAGCAACGCCTCCAGCCAACCGCGTCCCTCGCTGATTGCCCCGCGGCGGCGCCAGTACTTGCGCAGCGCGCCGGCAAGCTGCAGCCCCAGGGTGCGATCGCCTCCATCGCGCGCCCATTGGAGCGCGGCACGTATGTTGTCGTGCTCACGGTCGAGTTGTGCGATCGCCGCATGTGCGGTTGCGCCATCCCAGTGTTCCATCGCGGCCTCTGCGAGCGCCAGGCAATAGCTCGCATGGACGCGCAGCAGTGTCTCGGCCTCGCCACGGGCCGCAAGCTGCTCCCTGGCATATTCACGAACCGGCTCCGGCAGGATGAAGCGCTGCTCGGTCTCGCTACCCACCTCTGGGAATCCCGGCGCTACCGGAATCACGGCTGACTGCGGCTCCGCACTTTCCCGGCGCACGAGCGACTTGTCGATCAGCGTGGTGATCGCCGGCAGTGTTGCCCCGGCTACCTCCATCGCTGCCGGTGCCGTCCAGCCACCACAGAAGACCGCCAGCCGGCTCAACAAGATACGCTCAGGCTCGTTCAACAAACCCCAGGAATGCTCGAACACCGCACGCAGGCTGCGGTGCCGCGCCGGCGCGTCGCGGCGGGTCGTCGTGAGCACGTCAAGATTCGAGCGGATCTGCCGTTCGATCTCCGTCAAGGATGCCGTGCGCGCATTGGCAGCGGCCAGTTCGATCGCCAGAGGCATTCCCTCCACCTGCTGGCAGATCCGCGCTATGGTTGCCAGCGCAGCCTGAGACAGGGACAGGCCGGGCTGGATCTGCCTGGCGCGCTGTTCGAATAGCTGGATTGCGCTGTAGGTCGCCAGATCTGCCATGCCTGGCGGTGGGTCCTGGCTGAGCTTGCATTCCGGCGGGTAGGTGAGACCTTCCACGTCGAAGAGCCACTCGGCCTGCAGGTTCAGGCGCTCACGCGAGGTAACCACCACGCTGACACGCGGGGCGTGATGAAGGATCTCGGCGACCAGATCGGCGCCTGCAGTCAGGTGTTCGAAGCTATCGAGAATGAGCAGCATATGTCGCTCGCGCAGGTAGCGGAGCAGGTGGGCGGTTGGATCCGGCTGCTCAGTGAAGGAGAGGTTGAGCGTCTCACCGATCGTGGCAGCCATCTGGTCGGGCGCGCCGATCGATGCGAGCGCGACACATGCGACCCCATCGCTAAACGCGTCAGCCAGCTGAGCTGCAACCTCCAGCGCCAGGCGCGTTTTGCCGATGCCACCGGGACCGAGGAGTGTCAGCAGGCGACAGGCCGGTTCGCCGAGCATGCGGGCGAGCTCGGCGAGCTCGGCGCCTCGGCCGACGAACGTAGTCGGCTGGAAGGGCATCCCAAAGATCTGCCTGGCCGGCTGGAGCACCACCTGGCGCGCGTTACTGGTATGCGGTTGATACGTATTCTGCGATAAAGCGGCGCCTGGTTGCCCGCGGTCGCTGCCCGCCGGATGCCCGTCTGCGATGTCCTCCACCGCGCCTAAAGCCAGCAGCGACGCACGCTGCGCGTCGGTGATTCCTGTCAGGCCGGTGATCTCCAGGCGCTCGTAGGGGCGGTCACGCCGTAAGGTCTGGAGCTGCGCGCCGCTGTGCAGGTCCCACACAATGACCGTTCCATCATCGCCACAGCTCGCCAGCTTCGTCCCATCCGGGCTGCGCCTGAGCGACTGGACCGTCCCACGATGCGCTGCGCACTCGCGCACGGGTGCGCTGCTGCCCACATTCCACCAGCGCACTGTTCCGTCGAGGCCGCCGCCGACCACGATAGACGTGTCTGATCCCCAGGCCGAAGCATAGATCATCGTGGAGTCGCCCACGATCGCATGTCGACGCTCACCACGCTGCATATCCCATACGAAGAGTTCTGCGCCGGCCTGGCCACTGCTCGCCGATGCCAGTTGTGCTCCATCGGGACGCCAGCTCACGCTGGTGATCGTGCTGTGATGGCCCGCTAACCGGTGCAGCAAAGTTCTGTCCGCGGCGTCCCATATATAGACTGTTCCATCAGCGCCCCCACCGGCGAGGTATCTTCCGTCCGGACTCCACGCCAGGTGACGGATCCAGGTTGGAGCTGTGAGCTCGGTCACGCGCATCCGGCCGGCCGTCAGTTCCCACACGAGGACGCCATGGCGATAGGTTCCGCCGGCCAGCTGCTGCCCGACCGGACTCCAGGCAAGCCCGTCGAAGAAGCTGCCGGTATCGTCGGGATGCTGAAGCAGCTCGAGACAAGCTCCCGATGCCGGATCCCACAGGCGGATCGCATTATTCCATTCGCTGCTGGCGATGTACCTGCGATCGGGACTCCAGCCCACCCCCATCACGACTCCCGTATGGCCACGCAGGATGCCTGGATGCTTCTCACCGGTCACATCGAAGATCGTTACCAGCGTATCCGACCCACCGCTGAGAAGCCGGGTGCCATCGGGGCTCCAGGCGATGTCGCACAAAGAGGCCGCGTAGCCCTGGAACACACGCAGGCACTGCCCGCTCGCAACGTCCCACATGCGCAACGTGCCGTCTTCGCTGCTGCTGAGCAGGCTGTGACTGTCGGGGGTAAAGGCCAAACCATTCACCTCGCCGCTGTGAGCATGCAGCGCGGCCCGGTAATCCCCCTGCTCGCTGTCCCATAGCCAGATCGTGCGGTCACGACCACCACTTGCGAGGGTATGTCCATCGGGACTCCAGGTGACGCTTACCACCTGTTGCGTATGTCCGACAAGTGTCTGGCGCACCTGTCCACCGGCTACCTCCCACAGTTTGACCGTTCCATCCCAGCTCGCGCTCGCCAGGGTCTTGCCGTCGGGCGCAAAGGCCAGTCCTTCCACATACGCGGTATGCCCCACCAGCGTCTGCACGCAGGCGGCAGGCTCAGTCGGGTCCACCTGCCACAATCGTATGCGTCCCGCGGAGTCACCGCTGGCGAGCAAGCGGCCATCCGAGCTCCACGAGACCGCCGACATCGGATCAGGATGCAGCAGTGTCTGCAACAACGTGCCGTTCCGTGCGTCCCAGAGCCGGACCGTTGCATCGTTCCCGCTACTGGCAAGCATGCTCCCATCCGGGGCAAACGCCACGATATTGGTATAGCTCGGATGCCTGCCTACCCAGCGCAGCGTTCCGCCGGCGACATCCCACAGCTTAAGCGTACCGTCCCAACTCCCGCTCGTGACCAGGGTACGGCCGTCCGGGCTGAACGCGAGAGCTCGAACCCTGTCGGTATGCGCCTGCCATGCCCGGTGCAGCGTCCGGCCTCCATCCGTCCACACCAGGACTTCCCCGCTTCGGCTACCGGCCGCCCAGGTACCCTGACTGCTGATTGCAAGCGAGTTCACGGCGTCAAACGTTCCGGTAAAGACGCTGTCCGCGATCATCGCTCCGCTGAGGCAGGTATCCTGAACGTCAACATCCTGGAGGTAGGCTTGCCGGATCGCCACGCGGGCGAGGTCGAGCCCGCGCAGGTGGCCCTTCAGCATCCGAAGCAGGTTGACGATATTGCCTGGTCCATAGCCCTGTTCCGCCGGCTGCCTGTCGCGCCAGGATGCGAGCAGGCTCAGCAGCAGCTGCTCGACCGCATCCACACCGCCAACTTCGCCGGTCAGGCGCTCCAGAAGCGGCGCGGCGATCAGCCGCTCCTGGCTGCGGCGGATATAGTCCTTGGCGGTCGCCTGAATCAGGGCATGGCTGTTCAGCAGCGCCGGGTGTTGATCCATAATCTCCTGGCGAATGGCTCCGATTACCTGCTCGGTCACGAACTCGCGGATCACCGGCTGCAAGGTGAAGGCTGCGCCGTCTGGGCCACGCTCGATCTGCGTGCGACGGCGCAACAATTCGAGTGCGACGAGCACCTCACCATGCGGAACGGCGTCGCCCAGATCGGCCAGCACGACGTTCAACGGCACCAGCTCACGCTCGATGGCGAGCCAGAACATGATGGCGCGCTCCAGCGTTGTCGAGCGGGCACACTGCTGCGCCATGAGCGTGCCAACGCCGTTGAAGAACGCTTCGCCGGCGCCCAGGAACGCGCCGACATCGCCGCCGAACAGCTCACGGATCGGCTCGGCTACCAGCAGCATCGCCAGCGGATTCCCACCATAGCGGCGCGCGAGCTCACTAATTTCCGTCGCGGTGCCGGCGATATCTTTCACCTTCAGGATGCTGCTGCAGGCGCGGTCGTCCAGGCCACTGAGGGTCAGGGTACGCACTGGTGCCGAGCCACCTTCCAGTGGCCCGAGCTCAGGCGGCTTCTCGCGGCTGGTCATAAGCAGGCAGCTCGCGTGCTCACGCTCACTCAGGAGCCGGACCAGCGTGCCATAGTCGGCGTAGCCGGGGCGATACGTACCGGCGAGGGTGCCCGGCTGCATTATCGCTTCCAGATTGTCGAGGATCAACAGACAGCGCCGCTCGCGAAAAAGCTGCACGAGGAGCGCGATCGTGTTCGGCACTCCGTCCGGCGGCGGCGCTTGCCGGCCGGAAACTGCGCGGATGGTTTGGACGAGCACGTCGGCGAGTGGGGGAGCGTTGTGGAGGGAGCGGAACAGCACCACCTCAAACTGGGAGCGAACCTGCCGGGCAACCGAGAGCGCCAGGCTCGACTTGCCGATGCCCCCGATTCCAACAATGCTGACCACCCGGCAGCGGTCATCCGCGATCCAGCGCTGCAGCGTGTTGATCTCCTCCTCACGACCGACCAGCGCAGGGATAGCCGGCGCCTCACCCCAGTCTACGATCGTGCGGGGTATGGCCTGGGGAGGTACGGGGATGACTGTCGTTGTGGGCAACGCGCCGTGGCGTTCCAGGCTATGAGCAAACCATACATCATCGAAGGCGACCGGCGAATGGGGGCCATCCTGCGCGGCCTGATCCCAGAACGCCTGGGCTTCCGCATGCTCGTTGCCCGGCGTGAAGGCCTGGTGGTGCAGAAAGAGGGCGATCAGGCGCTGCAGTGTTTCGGCCTTGGGGTACGAGACGCCGGTCTCCCAGTTCTGCACACTGCGCCGATGCACGCCGAGCTGTCGTGCGAGCGCGATCTGCGTCAGCGCAGCGCGCGTCCGCAACAGCAGGACCTGGTTACCAAACGCGTAGTTGTACGTACGATACGCATGCCGGCTGCCCATACGCTCACATTCCTGCTCTACGCCCTTGTATAGCGTCGATCTGTCGGGCAGCGTCGGAAGCACAACAATGCACAGAGCAAAAGCACTGCGCTGTGGACTGATAGGTCCTCATTTACGGTGTAGAGTCAATCGATACCGATCGCCGTCGCTTGGGGCGACGGCTTGTACCCGGACCAATCATAGCACGCGGGCACCAGCCCGCCTAGCACACGGGCCGGAAACGTTACACCGCGAAGGCGCAGCGGACGCCGAGAATCACAAGATTCTCGGCGTCCGCTTGAAAACCTCGTCGCGGCTCGGCTCCGCCTGCGGCCGATACCGGCGCCAGTGCGATCACGAGCACGCGCCGTATGGTCCAACGGGCCGAGCGCACTCCCGGCTAGCTGACAAGTCCGGCGGCGTCCCTTCGCACGGCAGTAAAACCGTCCACCTGCAGCAGGCAGTCGTGGCGCTGCAGCAGTATATCCATGGTAGCGCTTCAGCGTCGCGCTCCGCTGCCCGGCAGCGCGCCGCGCCGTCGGCACGGCACCGCGTGGGTGTACAATGCAGCCGGCACACAGGTGAACGATTCTGAGCGGGCACGAGATCGCGCAGGGCGTGGTGCGCCTTGATGAGTGCGCCGGCCCACTCGTCGGGTCGAGCTACGTAAGGGAAGGAAGGCATCAGAATGACCGAGCACGGGGAAGTGCCCACCTGGCGGCCGGAGCGGATTTGGATCAAGCCGCTGCACCTGCTCGTCTCCTGGGTGATCACCGCGGCCGCAATATTGGTGGCTGCGGCGATCCTGCCGGGCGTCTACATCGCCGACGCAGGCGGCGCCTTCCTCGTCGCGCTCCTCGTCGGCGTGTTGAACGCGATCGTGCCGCCCGTGTTCGCCGCGCTGCGCTTGCCGCTGACGCTCCTCTTCGGGTTCCTCATCTCGCTGGGGCTAACCGCCTGGCTGTTGCTGCTCGCCGGCGACGTCCTGGCCAGCTTCACCGTCGACTCGTTCTGGTGGGCGCTGCTCGCCGCCATCGTCGTCGCCGCCGTCAGCGTCGTCCTCGAGGCCGTGTTCGCGGCCAACGACGACGACACCTACACCCTGCGCGTCGTCCGGCGCATCGCCCGCCGCCAGGGTGGCGCGAACCAGACCGATGTCCCCGGCATCGTGTTCCTCGAGATCGACGGGCTGGCGCTGCCGGTGCTGCGCCGCGCCATGCGCGACGGCAGCACACCGAACCTGGCGCGCTGGCTCACCGAGCAGACCCACTACCTGCTCGAGTGGGAGACCGATCTATCGTCCCAGACCGGAGCGAGCCAGGCGGGGATCCTGCTCGGCTCCAATCACGACATCCCGGCCTTCCGCTGGGTCGAGAAGGAGACCGGGACGATGATGACCTGCTCCGCGCCGGCGGACTGCGCGCGCATCGAGCGCGAGCGCGCCACCGGCAACGGGCTGCTCATCGACGGCGGCGCCAGCCGCGGCAACCTGCTGTCGGGCGAGGCCGAGGCCGTGATCCTCACGGTGAGCCGCATGGAGGAGGAGAAACGCGCCAATCCGGGCTATCGCGCCTTTTTCGCCAACGCGTTCAACGTCTCGCGGTCGCTCGTGCTGTTCATCTGGGAGGTGATCCTCGAGTGGACCGCGGCCGTGCGCGAGAGCCGGCGCGACGTCCGTCCGCGCGGCCACCGCGGCGGCAGCTATCCGTTCCTGCGCGCGGCGATGTGCGTGATCGTGCGCGACCTGATCGTCTACGGCGTCCTGACCGACATGATGCGTGGGCGGCCGGCGATCTACGCCACCTTCTCGAGCTATGACGAGGTCGCCCACCACTCCGGGCTCGAGCGCGCGGACACGCTCGAAGCGCTGCGCAAGCTCGACCAGCAGTTCGGCCGCATCGAGCGGGCGCGCCGCTACGCCGCGCGGCCCTACGAGATCGTCGTGCTCTCCGACCACGGCCAGACCCAGGGGGCGACCTTCAAGCAGCGCAACGGCTACGGCCTCAACGACCTGGTCGAGCGCTCGGTCAGGGCGACCGACGTGGCGGGGGTCGCCGGCGGCGACGAGCAGCACCAGATGGTCGGCCTGGCGATCGGCGAGGCGACCGGCCAGGGCGCAAAGCCGGCGAAACAGTCGAAGAAGGACGTCTCGGGGCGGCAGGTCGTGGTGCTCGGCTCGGGCAACCTTGGCCTGATCTACCTGATGGAGCAGCCGCGGCGGCTGACGCGCGAGGAGCTCGACGCGCGCCACCCCGACCTGATCCCGGCGCTGCGGTCGCACCCGCACGTCGGCTGGATCCTGGTGCGCTCGGCCGAGCGCGGCGCGGTGGTGCTGGGAGCGCGCGGGGAGCACTACCTCGACGAGGGACGGGTCGAAGGCGAGGATCCGCTGGCGGCGTTCTCGCCCAACGCGCCACGCCACCTGCTGCGCACCGACGGCTTTGAGCACGTGGCCGACCTGATGGTCGGGAGCTTCTACGACCCCGACCTGGACGAGGGCTGCGCGTTCGAGGAGCTGATCTCGTTCCACGGCGGGATCGGCGGCGCGCAGACGCGCCCGTTCATCCTGGCGCCGGTCACGCTGCCGCGGCCGGACGCGCCGATCGTCGGGGCGGCGCAGGTGCACGCGGTGCTGTCGGGCTGGCGGCGGTTGCTGCACGGCTCCGGCCGTGGCGCACCTGAGGCGGCCAGGCCGGCCGATGCAGCGCCAGGGCTCGCTTCATCACGAGAGGCAAGACCATGAGCGCAGCGGCTCCCTCCGATCCGCCCATCGTCAACATCGTCGGCGACACGGTCGCCCTCGGCCCGCTTCGGCGCGACCTTGTCCCACTCATCACGCGCTGGACCAACGATCTTGGGGCGCGGCGCAATATCGGCACGCCGCTGCCCCAGACGCTTGAAGCGCGTATCGCGCGCTACGAGCGTGATGCGCTGGGCACGGATGGAGTTGATTTTGCCGTTTACGAGCGAGCGACCTGGCGCCCCGTCGGGACCGTGAGCCTGTTCCAGCTTGACTATCGCACCGGCAGCGCCGACTTCGGCATCTTGATCGGCGAGGCCGACGCGCGTGGCCAGGGATATGGCACGGAGGCGACGCGCCTGACGCTTGATTACGCCTTCACCGCCCTGGGGTTACGGAATGTCGCTCTGACCGTGGCGGAGTGGAATGTCGCGGGACAGCGCGCGTACGCCAAGGCCGGCTTCAAGGAGTACGGACGGCGACGGTCCTGCCGGTGGATGGGCGGCCGCTGGTGGGACGACGTGCATATGGACGCCATCGCGTCCGAGTTCGTCAGTCCAGTGCTGGCGGAGATCTTCGAGCGGGATGCACAACGCTAGTACTGCATGGCTTCGACCACCCGCGTGAGATGTGCGACGCGCTGCCCCATCAAATGCAGCACCAGCGTCGTGAGCGCGTGCGCCGCCTCCGGCCGGGTTCGCGCCAGCTGCGTCCACTCCCGCTGGTTCATGACGTACACGACACTCGGACGGTCGGCCACCACCGAGGCCGTGCGGCGTGTGCCCAGGAAAAACCCGACTTCGCCGACCATACGCCCGCCCTGCATCGTTTCCAGCCGTACCGGTGCTCGCCCGGCCTGCTCGAGCCAGGCGGTGACTTGCCCTGACTCGAGCACGAACAGCTCGGTCGACGCAGCGCCCTGGGCCATCAGCTGTTCGCCGGCGCCGACCTCGCGCCGCTCCATTCTGCGGATCACCGCGACGATATCCGCTTGCTCGGCCAAACTCGGCGGCAGCTGCGCTTCCAACGTGGCGGACGCCGCGGTTAGAGGACGCACGTCCGCGAGGATCCACTCCTCGCAGACTTCAACGCCGCGATCCAGCGTCGCCTCCAGGCGCACGTTCGCGTTCTGGACGGTCAAACTATCAGCCTGCAGCTGCCGGCGCACCCGCTCGGATAGGCCGCTCAGGATCACGGCGATGTGCTGGCCCTGCGTGAGTGCTACCAGTTTCTGGAAGCTCAGCTGCGCCGTCGAGTCGACCCCACTCACCTGCCCGAAATCCAGCACGACGTAGCGTACCGGCTCGCGTTGGTTGGAAATACGCTCACGTACCCGCTCGACCAGCTGGTGGGCCGTGCCGAAGAACAGAAAGCCGTGCAGCGCATAGATCACCAGCTGGTCACCATGCGCCTGCAGCAGCTCCATCTCGCGTGGGCTGCGGCTGACGCGGCTGTGAAACGTTGTTCCCGATAGTTCATAGCGCAAGGTGCTGATGCGGCTATAGCTGACCACAAACAGGATCACGGCCAGCACGAGGCCGAGGCCCACGCCCCAGACAAATCCAGCCGTGACGATCGTAATCAAAATGGCCGCGATCACCGCGAAGTCGGGCCTGGAAAAGGCGAACCAGGCCTTGACTACCCACTCGTACAACAACACTACGCCAAGATAGATCAGCAGACCGGCCAGCAGGATGCGGGGAACGACGGACAGCAGCGTCGTGCCATAGACGGCGATCAGGCCAAGGGCGAGCGCCGCCAGCAGGCCGGGCAGACGCCTGCCGCCGCCGATAGTATGATTAAGGGCGGACGTACCGACCGAGTGATAGCCCATCAGACCCCCGGTCACGCCGGCGAGCAAATTCGCGACGCCTGCCGCCAGGAGCTCACGGTTCACATCGACGTCCTGCTTGACGACCAGCTCCATACTGCTGGCATTCACGAGGATGGCGAGCACACTCACCAGAATGGCCGGCGCGACCTGTGGGATGGAAGCCACCAGCTCCCGCCAGTGGACCTGTGCGACACTGTCTGCCGTCACCGGCCAGCGCCAGGCGACATCGTGTGGGAAGGGACCGAGCAGCCAGCCCTCATCGGCAAGCCTGGCGAACGGAACGCCGCACAGCCACATGACGCCGTAAAACACCCCGCCCGCGCCGATCAGGATTGCGAGCAAACTCAGCGGACCGCTCCAACGCCGCAAGGCGAGCCAGAGCACGATACCGAGCAGCAGCGCGGGGAGCCAGCGCACCAGCGCAGAGCTCTGGAACAGGGTCGCGCCGGGAGTCAGCTCCACGGCGACGCCGATGCCGCCGCTCAGCAGCAGCCAGCCCGTGGCGGCCAGAAATCCGCCCATGACGGGAACGGGAACAAAGCGTACGAATCCGCCGAGCTTGAAGATCCCCAACGCCAGATAGACCAGGCCGAGCGTAACGGTCGCGCCACCGATCAGCAGCAAGATGGTTGGTACAGGCGACTGGGAGCTGCCGGACACCTCGGCCGCCAGGGCGGCGGCGGCCAGGGCGAGAATGACCCCAGGCGCATCCTGGCCCGTGGCAATCGACCCGCCATACGAGCTGAGCAAGGCAACACTTGCAACAAGCACGCCATTGCCGATCAAGAGGGCGGGGAGAACGCTCGAGAGCTGGGCAGTCAGGTCGCCATCAAAAATCAGCGCCGCGAGCGACAGGACGAACACAACCTGAAACAGGCTGATGATCCCGGCAGCAGCAAGGCTCGTCAGGAGCTGCCGCGGGGCACATTCGTCGGTGATCCAGCCGGTCAACTGCCGACGTTTGAGCTCGGGCGACACAGTGCTCGTCATTGAAAGCTCCTAAGAACCATCCGGGTGCATGCGAGCGAATGCCGGCGCGTACGGTACGTCTGCGGGCGCTTCGTCGCGCCAGGGCTCCCTGGGCCACCTGTCATGCCGCCGGGCCGTTCGACACCAGCACGGGAGGTGTAGCTGTGCCCAGCCTACACACCGAGCGTGACGCAATCGTGACACCAGTCCAGTACACACAAGGAGGCGACAGGGCAGCCGGAACGATTGCACCACAAAGGACACATAGGACACAAAGTTCCTTAGAAACTTTGTGTCCTATGTGTCCTTTGTGGTGCTTCCGGTCGGCTCAGCCGTTGCGAGAAAAGCTTATCGTGTGGCTGCCGGCGCGCTACTGCTCTGCCCGGCGCTTCAACTCGTCGGCGACGGCGCCCTCGACCGCCGCAGCGCCAAGCTCGGCCGACCCCTGCGCGACCTTGCCGACACCCCAGCCGGCTTCGGCGCGCGCCGCGTCGCCCAGCGCCTGGGCCTCCTCCAGCTCGGCTTCACCGGCCACAGCCGAGTTCGACCTCTGCCTCGATCAGCTCGTCCCTCCGCTCGGCGAGTGCCTCCGCCGCCGCCAGCCGTACGATCCCCTCGGTGACTTCCTGCTCGCTCAGGTCGGCCACGGTCGCGCCCGTCGCCGCCAGCGCCGCGGCGAGCACCCGCGTGCCGATCGATCGCATCACCGCGTCCACCGCCAGGTGATCGAGCTGCGAGCTGCGCCCCCCAAGGAACCTGGCCAGGATCGGCATCTCTATGCGCTTGACGATTGTGGCTGCGACGCGCAGCTCGCCGGACAAGCGCGCCAGTTCCATGCCGTGTTCCAGGTCGCCCTCGCTCATCACGCCGACCATGTCGCTCGATCGTGGCGATGTCGTCCGAGGCCGCCAGCAGCTCAATCCCCTCGGACACATCACTGACCCCCGCCAGCGCGACGACCTCGCTGAGCCGGCCGACGCGCCCGGCAACGATATCGAGATCCTGCGCGCGCGTGAGGTCGCTGATCCCCGCGACCAGCGCTTTGTCGCTGGCGGCCTTGAGTTCGGCGGCGTCTCGGAGGGCGGCGTCGGCGTCGGCGAGGTCACTGGCTCCTTCCGTCGCGGTGCCGCTGGCGCTGCGTTCCAGCGCGTCCGCGGTGTCGCGTGCTTCGCTGCGATTGCCCGACACGTCGTCACGGGTGTCACTGCTGTCGTTGGTGGTCATGGTTGCCTCCAGGTACTAAAGTCGGTGCCTTCTATCAGGTTCCACGCCGGCCGCATCGGGCGGCAGCGCGGCAGCTCACATCGTGCCTTCCGTTCAGGGTAGCGCAGTTGTGCCCGGCACACATTGCTCGGTAGAACGTAGAAACGACGTTTGTAGCCTTCCGTCCACTATATCACGGAGATTAGCTGAATGATCCTCCTTTACGCGCGGGACCTGTGAGTCGTGCAGCTTTGTTCGTCAGTCCTCCAGCGTGCTCTCGCCCACTCGTTCAAACGCGGCCAGTTTCCCCTCTTCAAGCAGCTCTTTGGGATCCAGCAGACCATAGAGTTGGATGCCCTTGGCCACCACGCCCGTCCAACCGGTCTGGTGGCTGGCGCCGAGCCCTGCGCCGTTGTCGCCATGGAAGTATTCGTAGAACAGGATGTAATCCCGCCAGTTCGGGTCGTCCTGGAACTTCTCGGTACCACCATACACGGGCCGCCGGCCGCGCTCATCGCGCAGGAAAATCCGCGTGAGCCGGTTCGAGATCTCGTGCGAGACCTCGAAGAGGTTCATCATATTCCCCGACCCGGTGGGGCACTCGATCTTGAAGTTGTCGCCGTAGTACAAATAGAACTGCTGCAGCGCCCGGATGATCAGCGCGTTCACCGGCATCCAGACCGGCCCGCGCCAGTTGGAGTTGCCGCCGAACATGCCGGTGTTCGACTCCGCCGGCAGGTAGTCCACGCGGTACTCCTGGCCGCCGACATTCAACACGTACGGGTGCTGCTCGTGGAATTTCGAGAGCGAGCGGATGCCGTAGGGGCTGAGGAACTCATTTTCGTCGAGCATGCTGGTGAGAATGCGGCGCAGACGGTCCGGGTTGACCAGCGCCACGATCCCGCGCTCGGCCACGCCAAGGTGCCCGGCTCCGGTGGGGTGGATGCTGGCCAGGAGCTCGGGCATCTGCTGCATGCGCGCCTGCATCGCTGCCACCGCGCGCGGAGCGCGCTCACGCTGCCACGGCTCGATCACCGTCGTGGCGCACAGGGGCAGTAGCCCGACCATCGAGCGCACCTTCAGTCGCGTGGCGCTCCCGTCGGGCAGCTGCAACAGATCATAGTAGAAGCCGTCCTCCTCGTCCCACATCCCGTCCTCGCCCGGCCGGTTCATCGCGGCAGCGATATACAGGAAGTGCTCGGTGAACTTGTAAACCATGTCCTCGTAGGTCGGATCATCGGTGGCGAGCTCGAGGGCGATTTCGGCCATGTTCTGGCTGAACAACGCCATCCACGCCGTTCCGTCGGCCTGCTCGAGATAGCCGCCCGTCGGCAGCGGCGCGCTGCGGTCGAAGATGCCGATGTTGTCGAGCCCGAGGAAGCCGCCCTCGAAAACATTCTTGCCGTAGCGGTCCTTGCGGTTCACCCACCAGGTGAAGTTCAGCAGCAGCTTGTTGAACGCCAGCTTGAGGAAGTCGAGGTCCGCTTCGCCGCGCAGGGCCTGCTCGGTGCGGTGGAGGTAGAGTGTCGCCCAGGCGTGGACCGGCGGGTTCACATCGCTGAAGTTCCACTCGTAGGCCGGGATCTGCCCGCTGGGATGCAGGTAGCGCCCGCGCAGCATCAGCGTCATCTGCTCCTTGGCGAAGTCGGGGTCCACGATCGAGATCGGCAGCGTGTGGAAGGCGAGATCCCAGGCCGCGTACCAGGGATACTCCCACTTGTCGGGCATCGAGATGATGTCGTTGTTGATCATGTGGAACCACTCGCGGTTGCGCGAGTAGCGACTGTCGGGCTGCAGCGGGTGGGCGCGATGCTCCTCCAGCCACTGGTTGCCGTTGAAGGTGTAATGTTGCTTACTCCAGAGCATGCCGGCAAGGGCCTGGCGCATGACGGCGGCCGCGTCCGGAGAGGTGCCCGGCGGGGTCACGGACTCATAAAACTCGTCGGCCTCTGCCTGGCGCCGGGTGAACATGGCGTCGAAGTCCGCGAACGGATCGGCGACCCCGGCTACTGGATTGCCGACTGCCGGCTTGCCGGCATCCGCCGGCGACAGGCGCAGCCGCACCGTCGCCGACTCGCCGGGGGCGACCGTCTGGTGGTAGTGCGCGGCGACCTTGGTGCCGCGCCGGTCGGGGTTGACCGCCGCCGCCTGCCCATGGACCAGATAGTTGTCGAAAGCGTCTTTGACGTACGGACTTTCGCTTGGGGTTCCCGGAAACAGCCGATCGTTGTTCGTCTCATTCTCGGTGAAAATCAGCGACGATACCTCACCGGCACAGTACAGGTTGTAGGTGCCCAGCTCAGGATGTGTCGCCGCTACCGTGCTCACGCCCGCCGGCCCTGCGACCTGCTTGAGCCCCGGCTTCTCGGCAGGCTGGGCCAGCCACGACGACCAATTGTTGCGGAACCAGAGCGTCGGCAGCAGGTGCAGCTCGGCGGGCTCCGGGCCGCGGTTGACCGCGGTGATCCGCACCAGGATATCTTCCGCGCCAGGCTTGGCATATTCCACGAACACATCGAAGTAGCGGTCCTCGTCGAACACGCCGGTATCGAGCAGCTCGTACTCCATCTCCTCGCGGCCGCGCCTGCTATTGGTCTCCTTGAGGTCGGCATAGGGAAAGGCCGCCTGGGGATACTTGTAGAGGTAGCGCATGTAGGAATGGGTAGGCGTGCTGTCGAGGTAGAAGTAGTACTCCTTCACATCCTCGCCGTGATTGCCCTCGCTGTTGTTCAGGCCATAGAGCCGCTCCTTAAGGATCGGGTCGTGTCCGTTCCACAGAGTCAGAGCGAAGCAGAGCAGCCCCGCGTCGTCGGAGATCCCGGCAATACCGTCCTCGCCCCAGCGATAAGCCCGCGAACGGGCCTGGTCGTGGCTGAAATAATCCCAGGCATTGCCGTCCTCGCTATAGTCCTCGCGAACGGTGCCCCATTGGCGTTCACTCAGGTACGGCCCCCACTTTTTCCAGGGCGCGCTGCTCGCGCGGGCTTCGCCCAGCCGTACCTGCTCCGCGTTGCTGCTCATAGAGTGTTCCTTCGGCCGGCTGTGACGCGCCACAGCACCGGCGTAGTCGCCTGGTTTCCAGTTCCGTGCATGGCCGCGCGCCGCGCAGCACGAGCGGCCGGCCGAGCGCAAGCAAGGGTCGAATGATCGGGCGCTGGCGGGAGCACCGCAGCTGCCGGCCTGAGCCGGGCGCGGTGCGGTTCGGTCCTTGTCTGCCGGTATAACGCAGAATCAGCGGCGATGCATCGGACACATGGATCATACGCGGTGCGTCAAAGCAGACGAGCCGTGGCCCGTCCGTCGAGACGGCCCGCAGCTAAGGCGCAACCGAGATCTCATTCAGCGCCGTTTTTTGGGCGAGTCGCGAGCCGGCGCGTCAATCGGTCACGGGTCGACCGTGAGCGCAACGAGGGTCGTATCGTCGGCAAGCGCCTGGCCTTGCGTGAATTCCTCAAGTCCGTGCCGAACCACCTGGATTACGTCGTGGGCCAACTCCCACAACTCATGTCGCAGGAGCGCCGTGAGGCGTTCCGTGCCGAGCATGCTGCCCTGTGGGTTCACGGCTTCCGTGATTCCGTCGGTGTACAGCAGCAGACAATCGCCGGGCGCCAGCGTCGTCGTCTCCGGCGGGCATTGAAAGTCCTCGACCAGGCCGATGGCGGGGCCGGTAATGCGCAGCTCGGTCACGCGCGCTGCTCCGTTTGCCGGCCGGCTGAACAGCAGCGGGGGATTGTGCCCGGCGTTGCAGTATGTGAGCGTGCGGGTTGCCGGATCATACATGCCAAGGAATAACGTGACAAAGGTCGTGAAGTGGATATTATGGCAGAAGATCCGGTTCAGCTGCCGGACCACACCGGCGGGCGCGTAACTGACAGGCACCGCCGTGTGCAGGGCCGTCTGGAGACTGGCCATCAGCAAACTCGCGGCGACGCCATGGCCCGCCACATCGCCAATCGCGAGTCCGGGCAGGCCATTCCCGAACTGCACGAAATCAAAATAGTCGCCGCCGATGATCTGGGCCGGGCGGCTGAAAGCCGCCACCGCGACGCCGGAAATGACGGGTGCTTCCTGGGGCAACAGGGCCTGTTGGACACGCTGGGCCAGCTCCAGCTCCGCTTCCAGACTGCGTCGCTCGTCGGCGGAAAAATGCTCAAGACACACGCAGGCGGTGTAATCCATCTCGAGCAGGACGGGATCGATGTAACCGTGACAGACGGTACAGCGTCCCAACTCGTGCGCTGCGCTGCGCGCGATGGCGGAGTTGAGGATATGTACGTGGTCATGGACCGCCCGCTCAGCGAGCGGTCCCAGACGCACCTGCCGTTTGCCGGGCGGCGTGACGCTGAGCCAGGCACTCAGGGTCTGCCGCTTGGCAAGCAGGCTGTCATGGATGCGTTCGAAGAACTGAGCGTTCACGCGAAACTCCCGGAAGCGACTTCACAACAGCAATAGCACACGCATATGGTTGAATAACACAAGAACGTGGCGCGAAGTTACATTTTCAGGTGCGTTCAACTTCAACCTTCACCAAGGGGCTGCCTTCCACGAACGCGTCCAGTTCGTCTTGCCTGTTCCACACAGTCACGACTTTGGACAGCACCTGCCGTCGCGTTGTTGGATCCGTGATCGGAATCGCCGTAGCCGGAAGGTCAGCCTTGGTGCTTTGCTTGAGGTGAAAGGTGAACTGCGGATTGGCCACCAGATTGGCGTACCAATCGCGTTTGCCTGGCCTACCGCTAATGTAGAGGTCGCCGTCAAAGTTATGGAAGGCGAGCTCCAGTGTTTGCGGCTTCCCCGTCTTGCGCCCGATCGTCGTGATATCGATCAGGTGGTCGTTCTTGAGTGCCAGCTCAATCTCAGAGTCCATATGTCGTCACGCTCCCTGCGATAGTGGCCGGTCACCAGGTTCGTTCGACCGGTTCGTGCGCATGCAATCATAACGCTGCTGTCCAGACATGCAGCTTGACCTGGCCCGGGCTCGGAGGCAACCACAGCAAGCGGAGTACAATCGGCGCAGTCACTCACGTCGCTCGACGATCCAGGTATTCATCCAGGCGATCGGTCGCCAGGCGGATTCGACGCTCGATCTTCTCCGGCCAGGCCGGCCTCAGCCGTTGAAACGGGCCAAGCGCAAGGCTGAGCACGGCCCGCGCTTCGAACAATAAAGCATCCTTGCGCGCACGCGGGTGGAACGCTGCGTATGCGTCCAGGAATGCCGCGCGCGCGTGCTCGGCGTTGCCCCGAAGCGAGAGTTGGGCCAGAAAGTGGCCAACATCTAGCAGCGGATCGCCCAGCTGCGCCTCTTCGAAATCGAGCAGCACGACGCCGATGTCCGAAACGAAAAGTTGGTCCTCATAAAAATCTCCGTGGATGATAGCTGTCGGACCCTGCACGACGTTCAGGTGTGCGATCAAACGTTCGGCCAGCTGCACAACCTCGCGCGCCAGACCCGGAATCAACACCGCGATGGTTTGCGCTACCTCAACCAGGCCGGCCTGATTCTGCGTTGCTTGAACGCAAAGCCGGTCGGTTGGCGTGGCATGCAGCCGTGCCAGCGCCGCGGCGACCGGCTCCATCCAGTTTACAAATTCGGCCGTGCCCCGCAGCTGCTTCAGCCAGGTGCCCGGCGCCTCCGCGTGCAACGTGAGCTGCAAATCAGGCAGATAGGCCAGTGGGGTAGGGACGGCCACTCCGGCGTCCTGCAACGCGCGTTCAACGGCGTATAGCGCCCGATTGCCGGCGTCGTGTTGCAGCTTGCCGTATACCACGCGCTCTTCGCTGCCGTGCAACCGGTAGCGCAGCACCGCGCGCGACCCGGGTTTGTAGCGGATCAGCTCCACTTCACAGCGCGGTGCCTCGCCGGTCGAGACACCGGGCAGGGCCTCGTGCAGTTTACGGCGCATGATCGCGGCAGAACCGGCAAGCAGCAGCTCGGGCAAGTTGACGTCCACCGGGTATAGCTGGACCAGCGCTCCCAACTCCGGAAGATGGATCGCCCGGATGTCGGGCGCCTGCGGATACATGTGCCTGGCCTGCTCGATCAGCTGCGTCCGTTGAAGTGTCGCCCAACGTTTCGCGCTGCGCCGGCGTGGGTAGAGTATGCTGTGGGCCAATGCGGTGATCAGCGTACCGCTGCTCGAGTCGCTGAAAGTAAGGTTGTACACCACGAAACAGTATTTGCCCGGTTTATATTTCACCGAGTACGGCCGGCAGGACCTTAGCTGCAACCGGCCCGACGCACAGTCGGGCAGCTGCGCGCCAAGGATCGCGCCCATCGCATCGCCGTGCAGGACGACCTCCATCGCACCCAGAGCCGGATCAGGCGGCGGTAGAGGTATCATCGTGCCGTCGATCCGCCGGCTGTGTCGAGCGCCGATCTGCTCCCAACAGCCAGCATCGAACCGCACCGTGCGGCGCTATGAGCGGCGAGCAAACCAAGCAGCTCACCGGCCGCATGTAACTCGTCCCTGTCCATCAGCGCATGGTGAAACATGATCCCGATCGGCCCGGGCCGGCCGACACATTCAGCCAACAAAGCGCCCCGCGCGGCGCGGTCGAGTCGCACCTTGTGGCGCCGAGCGAACCAGTCGAACCCAACGGGCAGCTCCGCCAGCCCCGCCAGCGCCAGCGGCGCCGCGCTCCGGTCGCGCGATAGGACGCGAAAGCCAAGCTCAACCAGACACTCGCCGGTAATCGCGGTGCAGCGGTTCCAGGGCGGTGTAAAAAGCGGCCGCACCTGGCCGCCCAACATTTCGGCCAGCCTGTGCATGCCCCACGCGATGTCACGCCGCTGCTCGGCATAGCTGCGCGCCGGGCCGAACTCACACTTACGACTGCCGGCCTCGTGGTCGGCATGGGCATAGCCATGCTGGTGGACCTCGACGAGCCCGGGCATCGCCTCGATACGCGTGCGTAGACGGCGTGCCAGCGGGGCGGTGAGCGCCGCCGGGATCACCGCAACGTCGACCGGCACGCCGTGCCACGCGGTGAGGTCGAGCAGGGCGAAAAGCCGCTCGTCACACCAACCGGCATCGTCGTCACGAACAAAGAACGAGACTGGTTCGCCGGTAGTGTCGAGTGCCCGGCGTAGCGGATCGAGCCACGAGTTGGAGCGTGGACGAGACGCCGCGCGAGGCGCCGGCGTTGCCGGCGTCGCGGCAGGTGGCCGCGCGGTTGCCCGCACGAGCCGATCTCTGGTTTCCAGAAGACCGGTTACAATTTCGACGGTATGGCGCGTGCCGTCCATGTCGAGCGCAACCGGCCGCGGGGAAAAGTGCAGCAGCGCACGTATTTCCGCCGCCATGCTCTCGGCGCTCAACCGGCCCGCCTCGAGCACGCGCACTGCGCCGAGCTGCTCCAGGCGTCGTGCGCGTGTCGTCTGCTCGTCTTCCGGGCCGTCGGCGTATGGCACCACCAGGGCCGGAACACCGGAGCGCAGTATATCCAGCGCCGTGTTGTAGCCGCACTGGCTCACCGATCCCGACGCGGCACGCAGCTCGGCCAGCAGGTCCGGCACATAGCGCCGTAATCGCAGCCCTGGCCGGCCACGCGCCAGTGCCCGTAGCGCCTGCCACTCGTGATCAGGAACGAACGGACCCGCGATGATCTGCATCTCCAGGCGCTCCAGCCGCCACAGATGCGCGTGCGCCTCGATCGCCGCCCTCAGCAGCGGCGCTCCGACCAGACCACCGCCGGCCGAGACGATGATACGGCGCGCCCGCGCGGGCGGCGCAGTGCTATCCCGCTCCCTGTCGGCGGCAACGAAGCCCGTATAGTGAATGGGAATACGCAGCGGAGTTGATGGATGAAACAACTCGTCGAGGCGTGCAAGTGCCGGATCGGCGTGCACCAGGACGGCGTCGAAGTAGCGGTTCGCGAGCACGACCGCGCGCTCGTCGTGATCGGGCTGGTCGGGCCGCCCGACCAGAATATCGCGCAGGCTACACAGAATCAGTGGTGCTGCCGGCGCCTGGTTTTTGGCCTCGTCGAGTAGCGGCAGGAGCTCGGTTTTGAACTTTTTCCGCCCGAACGGAAACAGCTCGATCACCACGGCTTCCGGCCTGACCGAGCGAAACTGCTCGAGGACGATTTCACGCCGGCGCTCGCGTGCCCGCTCAACCGAATAGCGCCGGTCGCGGCTTACCAGACGCCCGTCAGCGTCGAGACCGAGCGGCGGAAGCGCGACGAGCTCAACGCCACCGGGCGGACGCATCCCCTCCGGAAGCGGCCCGCCGTTCAAAAAGACCACGCGAAATGCCGTGGACAGCGCATCGGCAAGCGCGAGCGAGCGAACCAGATGGCCCATGCCAAGCGAATGCTGGCAGTAAAACAAAACCGCAGCGCGCGAGCTCATTCAGCTGCTCCTTCCGTACGATCCATCGTCGTCGCGTGCATCCTGTGCAATAAGCAGCTCCCAGGCACCGGCAAGCACCTCGTCGAGATGGAGCAAGCCCTCGGGACGCATACGGTTGATCGCCCGTAGCGCGCGCTCGGCCAGCAGCGCCGCCGCGGTATTCCAGCGCAGCAAGGCCGGATCGGGCAGGCTGCGCACCGACGCGTAGCCCGCGAGAAACTGCGCACGCAGCGCGCGCTCGTCGCCACGGCTATAGCGCCCGATACACCGGCAGTAGCGCAGCTCGGCGAGCATACTGCCCAGGTCGGCGCAGGCAGGTCCGAGCGCAGCTTGATCGAAGTCGATCAGGCTGACTCCGTGTGGCGTGACGATCCCGTTCTTGAGATGCACATCGCCGTGCAACCAGCCCGGTCGCTCCGCTCCCGGCTCATACCGGCCGATCAGCTCGCGCGCAAGCTGGTGGGCACGCCCGGCCAGCTCCGGGCGCATCCACCCGACCAGCCGCGCAGCCTGCTGCAGCCGTTGCGGATCGAAACGCCTAAAGCGCGGCAGAGCGGGCGCCGGGAGACAATGGAGTGTCGCCACGGCGGCGCCCAGACCCCGCATGCCGGCGAGGAGCGGCTGGCCGTTCAGATCGGCGATGCGCGGTCCGGCCACAGGCTCGAGCAGCAGCATGCGCCACCTCGGCAGGTAGGCGACCAGCCGCGGAACACGCAGGCGCCCGCCGGCTGACGCGCCGGCCTGACCGAGTGCGGCATAGACCACGGCCGTTTCGCGCCCCTCGTCGCCGGCGTAGAGCTTGGCGTAAGCAAGCACCTCGCCACGTGTGCTCAAACACTGCGCCGTGGCCGACTTTTCCGGCGCATATGCGACCAGACGGCTGCCGATCCAGGGTCCGGCAATGCGCGGCTTGCGTGTCCGGCCAGGGCGCATCAGCAGCGGCAGCCTGGCTATCTTCCGGTCATTCGGAAAGGTCCAGAACACGGCGTCGAGCTCCGCATCGTGGAGCACGGCGTGTAAGGGCTCGCACGTTACGGCGCCGGCAACGGCCCGGCGATACGCACCGTCGCTTCGTCCAACGGGAAAGGCGCGCGCGGCGACCAGGTACGTGGCTGCCCCGGACCGGATCTGGTATAGCACGCGCAGGCTTTCGCCCACGCGGTACTTGACGCGCCGGCACACACACGCGTCGATGGTGATCGGGCCATGCGCGCCAAGTCGCGGGGCGAGCCGGCGCGCGACCGCCGCGGCATCCAGCAGGCGGTCGCGGTGCGGCAGCGCGCGGTCGGGCGGCATGCTGATCGACGGCGCGGCGCTCATTGATCCACCTCAGCGCCCCAGATGATGCCACCCGGCGGGCTGCCGGCATCCCACATCGCCCACTCGCCGGACACAGCAATGGGCGGGCGCGCCACGTGACCGTTCGGCGCCCATGCGACTTCGCCGGCATCACACGCACGGAACGCCGTTGGCTCGCCATGCCCGGTTTCGCGCAGCCAGGCAGCCGATGCGCGGCAGCGGATCGAGCCAAGGTCGTAATGGTCAACGTCGCAACTCCAGGCGACGAGATCGCGAGCCGACTGGTCATCGCCTACACCGCGAACCTCGAGTACCATCGCCTGCGCCGCGGTCGTCAGGTCGGAGCGGACCTCGAGCTGCGGAACCGCATCGCTCGATCGGCACGGAACGATCAGCGTCACAAACGTAGCGTCAGGCGCGTCGCCGGCCACGACGCTGACGACCGGCGCGGGCAGCTTCTGGCCGTAGTATGGCGCGAACCAGCCCGCCTCAAGGCAGGGCTCGCGTGGCGGCGTGAACACCAGAGCCAATCCGGGAGCGCGCGCGACGGCTTGCCGCTCGCCGGTCACCGTCGTCGTGCGCTGCCAGGCCGCGGGCGCCAGATGGAAGCGCAGGTCATAGCGGTGCGAAGTTTTGCCGCTCAGGCGGTCGACGACGATCCAGTACTCGCCGGCGACGAACAGGATCCAGCGGGTGTGCACGGCGTCGTAGGACGGGCTGCTCGCCTCGCCGCACAGCACGTCAAAGCCGGGAGCGCTCCTGCGCGCCAGCAAGCGCCCCTGCGCTACCGCTGCTTTCGGCTTGCCGCGGTGATACGGGGTCTGGTCGAGCCCGTCGACGCATACCGTGTTGTGGGCGGCGGTGCCCTTGAACCAGCGTCGCCAGTTCGGACCGTGCTCGGAGTAGGTGTAGCGGCCCGGATCGACGATCAAGGGCTGTCCCCAGGCGTAGCATTCGAAGTTGAGCAGATCGTAGTGGCCGTGCCCGCCGTCGCCAAGCGGGCCGCAGTCGAAGATCAAGTAGCGCTCGTCCTGCAGCCGCGTCGTTTCACCCCAGCCGCTACGCTGGACGAAATAGCCGCCGCCCGGAAAGCCGGCGCTGCGCTGCCGGGGCGGCGTGCCGTTTGCGCCGGCAGTCGCGGCATACAACAGGTCCGGACGGTCGAACAACCCGGCCGCCAGCTCGAGCAGCCCGGCATAGCTGCCCGTGTCGCTGTCCGAAAGCGCCGGGATCAGGCCGTCGGGCCGGTGGATATGCATCGCGAACTCACATGCACGCTCCAGGCGGCGATCGTACTCGCATGAAAACGCGATGCCGGCGCGGCGGGCATTTTCGCGAGCGCCAAGAAAGGAGCGCAGCGCGATCATGTGATAGTGCGTCGTGCGCTCGCGCTGCACGCCATCGGGGGTCACATCGCCGAGCAGGTTGCGCTGCAGCTGATCCACCGCAAAGCCGAGCAGCGTACCATCATGGTCGAGCTGGGGCAGCGCGAGCGCTGCGATAAAAAGCGCGTACAGCTCGAGCGTGCGATGATTGCGCTCCGGGGTCAGGTGCGCCCGGAGATGGCCGACCTGCTCAACGAGACTGGCCAGTATCTCCTCGGCCAGGCCGTCTGCCAGGCCTCGAAACCGCGGCGCCGCGGCAAAACGGTTCCAGGCATAGATCCAGTTCTGAATGCGGCGCCCTGCGACGTCGCTTGCGCCGGCGCCGGCAGGAACACGCTGAATCCACGAGCGCAGCAGGCGCTCCCACGAGCGCAGATAGCGCGGGTCGCCGGTCTCACCGAATGCGAAGGCCAGGTCCAGCCCGTAGTAGAATTTGCTCAGCGCGATTTGCCATTCCTCGTCCTCGGTAACGTCGACGCCCAGCCAATCCGGCTCCGCACCCAGCTCCAGCGTGAGGCCGAGGTGCGAAAAACGCCCGTCACAGATCGCCTCGGCCAGGGCGAGGTCGCGGTGTTCGTGCTCGATCACACAATAGACCGGCCGCGGCCGCAGCTGCCCGGGCACGCTCATCCGATGACCTCCTCAACCGGGACCCGCCCGCCCGTGCCCTCGATATGTACCATGTGCCGGAACAGGCCGGCGAGCTGCTGCGCGAGCCGGTCGCCGTCGAAATTCCGGCGAATCGTTTGCGCGCCGGCCGCGCCAAGCCGCTGGGCCAGCGCCGGATCGCCGGCCAGCCGCTGCAGCGCGCCGGCGACAGCTTCAGGGTCGTCGGGCGCGACGAGCAGGCCGTTTACTTCGTGCTTCACCAGCTCCGGAATACCGGAGATGCCGGTTGTGACGATCGGTACCCGGCAGGCCATCGCCTCGCCCAGCACGTTGGGAAAGCCGTCGCGGTCGCCGTCGTCGAGCACACGGCACGGCAGACAGCACACCGATGCGCGACGGTACTCTGCCAGCAGCTCGGCCTGCCCCAGCGGGCCGGCGAGCCGGATGCGATCGTGGAGACCGAGCGCGGCGATCAGGCGCCGCAGCTCGTCGCCGTGCTCGCCGTCTTCACCCACGATCAGCGCCTCGAACGGAACACCGCGCCGCTCGAGGATCGCGCAGGCCCTGACAAACACGTCGAAGCCCTTTTTCGGGACCAGGCGGCCGACCCCCAGCACCCGCAGGCACCCGTCGGGAACAGGCCGCGGCAACGGTGGGTCGTTCGGCGTCTGAGCCAGCAGGCGCGAGAAGTCGGCATTCAGTCCATGACGGATGGCATACACGGGCGTGCGGCTGCCCAGCCGCGCAAGATACTCACGGTTGGCCTCGGTGCAGGTTACCGCGAAGCGCGCCGCGTCAAGTTTGCACCGCAGCAGCCCGGCCGGGTTCAGCGACGGACTATAAATGTCTTTCGCGTGAGCGGTAAACGAGAACGGCAGGCCGGTGATCAGCGACGCCAACCAGGTGACGGTCGTAGAGCCATGGCAAAAGTGGGCATGCAGATGTACGACGTCGGGCGTCAGGAGCAGCTGGTCGGCCAGCGCCAGCGCTATGAAAAACTCCCGCAGGTACACCTTTTTCGGCTTCGATCGAAACGTGCGCCGGGCGCGTACCGCCTGCATCGCCGCCGCCGCCGCCGCGCGAGCGACACCGGCCGGCCGCCGTCGCAACGTCCGGCCGAGCGCCGGTATGAAACGGGCGCCGTTGGCGGCCAGCCAGCCAGCCATGGTCGGCGAGGAGGTCGTTGGGGGCAAGTAGCGCGGCATAGCGCGGATGCGGTCGACGACCGGATGATGCTGATCCTCATCGGCCGGCTTGATCACAAAGAGCTCGAGCTGCTGACCGGCCTGTTCGAGACGATAGATCTCGCTGGCGATAAATATCTCGGACACCCGTGGATACCCCTTGAGCACGTAGGCAATTGAGCTCCTGCCCCGCGGTGCTGTTACGCCGCGCTCATGCATACACGCTCTCCAGTACGCGCACGAGGCGCCGGCTACAGCTGCTCAGGTCGAAGTCGCGCTCGACACGCTCGCGTGCATGTTGGCCGAGCTGCGCACGCAGCTCAGGTCTCCGCGCCAGCGTGTCCAGTGCGTCCGCAAGCGCCGCGGAGTCGCCGGGCGATACCAACAGCCCGTTTTCGCCTGCCGTGACGGCACTCGGGATCGCCCCGATAGCGCTCGCGACAACCGGGCGCCCGCTGGCCATAGCCTCGAGTACCACGTTCGGCAGCCCGTCGCGGTCGCCTGTCCGATCCACGACCGATGGAACGGCGACGACGTGGGCGGCAGCATATTCGGCGGGCAGTGTGTCGTGCGTCATGCTGTTGACGAGCACAACCTGCGCGTCCAACCCGGCGGACGTTATGTTCGCGGCAAGCCGCCTGTGCTCTGCACCGTCGCCTACGATACGCAGCTGAAACGGGACGGCCAGCCGGACGACGGCTTCGAGCAGGACGTCGAAGCCCTTTTTGGCGACCAGCCGGCCGACCGCCAGGATGCGGAGCGGCTCCGGAGCGGGAACGGGCCGCGGCCTGAAACGCAGCAGGTCGACGCCGTGCGGCACGACGTGCATCGCCTCGCAGCCGTGCGGAATTTCCCGCGCGACGTCGTGGTTGCATGCGATCACACAGGCGGCCGCTCGCGCTCGAGCGGCAAGCTCGCGCGGCGTGATTTTGCGAGCGTCACGCGCGTGCACGCTGAACCCATACGGCACGCCCAGCCGCCCGGCCGCCCGCGCCGCGACTTCCGCCGGCGTATGGGCGAAATAGGCGTGCACACCGGTGACGCGCCTGCCGGCGAGCTGCTCGACCAGCATCGCTGCCTGCTGTCGCGCGGAGCCCGCCGGAAGGACCCGCACCCTGCGCAGCAGCGCCTCGCTGCCGGGATGCGGCCGTGCGCCGTCGCCCGGTTTAGTGGCAAAGATCTGCGTCAGCAGCCCGGATGCTTCGAGCGCGCGCAGCTCATTCAAGGCGAACGTTTCGGAGCGACGAGGAAAGCCGCTCATGACCATCACAATCCCGCCGCTTACAGCGGGCTCCGTGTACGGCAGGTGCTCGATCACTGTTCCTCCCCCTGTCCGCGCACGATAGCGCTCGGTTGATGGGCAGCCGTTGCCGGCCCGTGGCCAACAGCTCGCTCGTTCGCAGCCGCGCTGCCGTTGCGACGATGCACATACCCGTTTCCGGACCGCGGCTCCGGCTGTGAGCCGGCCATAGCGGTTTCAGCGCTCTCGTGTGCGACAAGACCCTGGTCGGCGGCCAACGAGCGAAACGGCCCTTCCACGGCCAGCAGCTCGGACGGAGTCCCCTCCTGCACAACCCGGCCCTGGTCGAGCACGACGATCCGATCGGCGCTCAGCGCCAGGCCCAGCGAATGCGAGATCAGGATCGTCGTACGGCCCTGCATCAGCATCGCCAATCCTTCCATCACCCGGGCTTCGCTCTCGGCGTCCAGGCCGGTCGTCGGCTCATCGAGCACCAGGATCGGCGGGTTGCGCAGCAGTGTCCGCGCAATGGCGATGCGCTGGCGCTGCCCGCCCGAAAGGCCGACTCCCTTTGGCCCGAGCGCCGTTTCGTATCCGTCGGGCAGCGCTGAAATAAACGCGCCGGCGCCGGCGGTCGTGGCAGCGGCGACGATCGCCTCCGGCGAAGCGTCGATGCCATAGCTGATATTCTCGGTGACGGTTCCGCTGAACAGGATCGTATCCTGCAGCACGAGACCGATCTGTTCGCGCACCCACGCCACGCTACAATCGCGCGCGTCGCGCCCGTCGATCAACACCCGCCCGCGATCCGGATCGTAGAACCGCGCGACGAGCGCGCCCAGCGTCGACTTTCCGGCGCCCGAGCGCCCGACCACGGCGATTCGCGACCCGGCGGGGATCGCTAGTGACAGATTGGTGAGCGCGGGTCGCCGCGGCGCGTATGCGAACGATACATTCTCGAAGACGATGTTCCCGCCGGCTCGCTCACCGTGATACGCGCCCGGCCGATCCACGAGCATCGGATCGGTCGCCAGAATCTCGGCGATGCGGTCACCGGATGCCATCGACTTGGCCACCTGGACGGCTTCGCTCGCTATCTCGCGCAGCGGCCGGTAGATGCGGCGTGTGTACGAGAGCAGCACCACCAGATCACCTGGACTAAGCACGCCGGCGGCCACGCGAAACACGCCCAGCACCAGCACCAGCGCCGTTGCAAACGCGCCAAGGATATCTATCAAGCCCGAGAACCGCGCCCCGATGCGGGTTGCCGCGATCCCAGATTCCAGGCGCTCCTTGCTCTGGCGCGTCACCCGATTCTGCTCGAAACCTTCCGAGCCGAAGGCTTTGACGACGCGCATCGCGCCCAATGCCTCGGATGCGATCGTCGCAATCTGGCCCTCCTGTGCGCGCCGGCGCCTGGCCATCTGTTTCACCCGGTTGCGGTAGCGATACGTCACCACGGCCAGCAGCGGCGCCACCGCAAACGAGGCCAGCGCCAGCAGCGGGTCGAGAGCGACGGTGACGACAAGCATGCCGATCAGCAACAGGACCGCGGAAGCCAGCGTCCCCAGTGAGCGCGAGAACAAGGTGCCGACATCGTTGACGTCGCCGGTGATACGGGTCACCAGGTCGCCGGTGTGCTGCCGCTCGTGAAACGATAGCGAAAGCCGCTGGAGCTGTGCATACAGTGCGACGCGCAGGTCGTGGACGATACGCTCGCCGGCCGACTGCAGCCACATGTCGCGTAGGTACGAGGACACGGCGTCGACGAGCGCAACTGCAAGTACCAGCCCGGCCACCGCGGCCAGCAGCCTGAGATCGCTCGGCTGCAGCACAAACGGGCGCACCGGGTGCCGATCCAGGATCGAGTCGAGCACGATCTTGAGCGGCCAGGGGCTGGCAAGGCCGGCGACAGTCAGCAGCAGCGTCGAGGCCGTTGCGCCGACCAGGGCCGGCCACTCCTTGCGCAGGAACGGCCCAAGCAGCCGCGACGCGTTCATAGGCTCTCCGATCGGGCGCTGCGCGTCGCTGCCCGCAGCGGCGACGTGGCAGCCGGCGCATACGCCGTCGAATCGCGCTCGCGCGGGACCGGCAGCAGGGCTGTGAGCTCGTTGGCCGCCGACCGTAGCCCGTCCATCGCCACGGAAGGTGCCGCATTGGTGGGATGCGCCAACAAATCCGTGACCTCGTCCATCAGGCGACGGGCAGTCAGCGCCAACGGGTGGATCATGCGCGCCGCTCCGCGCCGGCTCAAAATCTCCGACCGGATGAGCTGCTCCTTACTGGGAGCTATGCGCGGCACCAGAATCGCCGGCCGCTGCAGAGATAAAAGCTCGCACACGGTGTTGTAGCCACTCATCGCGACAACCACATCGGCCGCTCCAAGATAGCTGGTCAGCTCGGGGGTGAAATCCAGTACCTGGGTGCCGCTGCGCTCGTCGACTAATGCTCGCAGCTCTGCACGGTCTTCGTCCGGCATCAATGGGCCGGCAACCAGCAGGCAGTCGAACGGGATCGGTTGGGGCCTCGAACGCAGCGCTTGCAGCATGGTTCGTAGCAGGTCGCCGCCGTCGGCACCACCGCCTGCCGTTACGACGACAAGCCGGTCGGTGTGCATGTTCAACCTCGCGCGCACGTGCTCGGCCGTCCGGATCCCCGGCTCGCGCCGCAGGTATCCTACGTAGCGCAGCTTGGCTGCCGTGCGCTGCGGTATGCGGTACTCGGCGACAACGTCATACAGCTCGGGATCGCCATACACCAGGATCAGGTCGTAGTAGTTTTCGAGTAGCTCGTAGATCCCTGTGCGGTTCCATTCCCGTTGTACGCGGGATCCTTCGTCGACGATATCGCGCAGCCCAAGCACCAGTCGAGTCTCGGGAGCGTGCGTTTTCAGGTAGCGTAAGGTCGGCACGAGCTCGCCCGCGATCCCGGCCGCCAGATGATCAACCAGCACCACGTCGGGCCGGAAGTTACGTGCCGCGTCAAGGATCATATCCCGCCGCATCTCACGGACATGCTGAAACGGCACCGAGAGAGCGAGCGGTTCAAAGTCCTGTCGCCCGCGCTTCGCGACCGACGGCAGCTTGATGTAGTCGCAGCCCGGCGGCAGGGAGAAGCTTTGAACGATCGGCGAACCGGTGAGGATCAGCTGCGAGACCAGTGGGGTGTGCCGGCGAAGGTATTGCCCGACCGCGAGCGTGCGGCGCACATGTCCGAGGCCGACTGCCTCGTTGCAGCAGAACATGATTTTCGTGGCGCCATCAATTGTAAATGACATCATCCCCCTCAATGCTCGACCGCATGCACAGAGCGCAGACATGCGGCTGCTGGAGTGATCCGGGTTTGGCGGCAATAGCGCCGCCGGCGGACCGTGCCGAGAACGGGGGGATTTCGCTCTCGACGGCCGGCTGCCTTAACCCGCGCTTAACATCTATACGTCGTGGCACGCGGTTTCGAATCAGTTGTGCCCTGGTCGTGTGTGCTATGCTGATCAACGGAGATCACCAATGTGCCACAGCGTTTGGAGCCACGCGCATGTCTTCTCCTGACCGGCCAAACCACCGAAGCGCATCGCCGAGCGACATAGCTCGCGAGCCGCTCGTCTACGTCAACCCGCTGATCGGAACTGCCGAACTGGGCAACACGTTTCCGGCGGTCTGTCTGCCCTTCGGATTAGCCAAGTGGACACCGCAAACCGTTGCCGGCGAGCACAAAGGTGCACCGCCGTACAGGTATGAGCATCAGCGCATCCAGGGCTTTCGCTGGACTAACTTTATCAGCGGCTCAGCCGTACCGGACTACGGCTCGATGACGGTCATGGCGCTGGCAGGCGACCTCCGCATCGGCCCCGAGGAGCGCGCATCGAGCTACAGCCACGAGCATGAAGTCGCTACACCCTACGCGTACACGGTCACGCTCGACGATTATGCTGTGCGGGCCGAGCTGACGGCGACCGAGCGCGCGGGCTTCCTGCGCTTCACGTTTCCCGACACGGATGCGGCCTGGATCGTGATCCAGCCGAACAATACGCCGCGTGCCGTGCATACCCCTGGATCGGCGCACGTTCGCATTCTTCCGGAGCGCAATGAGATCGTCGGCTATAATCCGGCGTTCCGCTATTACCTGCGCACCGGCGAGCCGGCCGGCTTCAGCGGCCATTTCGTCGCACGTTTCAACCGGCCGATCGAGGACTTTGGCGTGTGGGACGCCGATGGGGTCTACCATGGATCGGCACGCGCGTCAGGACAGCCCGGCGCGTTCGTGCGTTTTAAGGCCAATAGCGGCGATGCCGTCGAGGTAAAGGTTGGATGCTCCTTCACCAGCGAGGCCCAGGCGCGCAAGAATCTGGATGCCGAAATTACAGGTTGGGACTTCGAGCTCGTCGCAGCGCAGGCACGCCGGCGCTGGCATGAAGCGCTGGCAACCATTGAGGTCGAGAGCAGCGACGTGGGCGCCAGGACGACGTTCTATACGGCGCTGTACCATGCCTTTCTGCTGCCGCGCCTGTCCGGCGACGTCGACGGCAGCCACGTCGCGTTCGCCGGCAGCCGGATCGTCGCTGGTGGCGATTTCGCCTACTACGACGATTACTCGATGTGGGACACCTACCGCGCCGAGCATCCATTGCTGCTGTTGACGCAGCCCGACCGGGTCGGCGACATGCTTAACTCGTTGCTTGATAAGGCGGAGCAGGGCGGCTGGCTGCCCATGTTCCCGGCATGGAACAATTACACCAACGAGATGATCGGCGACCACTGCGCTGCGACGATCGTGGACAGCTATGTGAAAGGCTTCCGTGACTTCGATGCGCAGCGGGCGTTCGCCTTCATGCATCAAAGCGCCCGCGAGATCCCGCCCAGGGACGATTGGGACGATGGGAAAGGCCGGCGGGGGCTGGCGTCGTACCTGCAGTATGGATATATCCCGCTGGAGGATCCGGTGCTCGACGCCTTCCATGTTGGTGAGCAGGTTTCGCGCACGCTCGAATACGCCTACGATGACTTTTGCATCGGCGAGCTCGCCCGCCTGCTCGGCAAAGCTGAAGAGGCCGCGTATTATTTCAAACGCGCGCGGAACTATCGCAACGTGTTTGACGAAGCCGTTGGCTTTGTGCGTGGACGGTATGCCGACGGCAGCTGGGTCGAGCCGTTCAACGCCGCCAACTTCTACCCCTGGCTGACCGAAGCCACGCCCTGGATCTATTCATTTCACGCGCCCCACGATATGCATGGGCTGATCGACCTGATGGGCGGATCCGAGGCCTTCACGCGGAAGCTCGATACATTCTTTTTTGAGAAGCACTACAAGCACGATAACGAGCCGAGCCACAACCATGCCTTCCTGTACTGCTACGCCCAGGCACCGTGGAAAACCCAGGCACGGGTACGCCGCATCCTGCGCACCGAGTACGCGCCCGAACCGGATGGACTAAGCGGCAACGACGACGCGGGACAGATGTCGGCCTGGTATGTCTTCGCGGCGCTGGGCTTCTACCCGACCTGCCCCGGCATGCCGATCTATGTTCTGTGCAGTCCGCTCTTTGACGCCGTCACACTGCACCTGGATGCGAGACACTACGGCGCATCGACGTTTACGATCGAAGCACGCAACAACTCGGAGCGTAATAAATTCATCCAACGGGCCGAATTGAACGGCCGGGCATGGAACAAGCCGTGGTTCAGCCACGACGCGATCCGCGGCGGCGGCACGCTTATCGTCGAGCTGGGATCAAACCCGAACTACTCCTGGGGCAGCAGATCGGAGGATGTTCCGCCGTCGCTCGCCCGCTGAAAACGATGGTCCAGTTTGTGCGGCACAAGCCGATGCCGGCGCCGGCGACGCTCGCGGAATCGCCGTAAGAAACCGTTAGCAGGAGACGCCACAATTGGATGCCCGCCCTACTTTCCACGGCCCCAATGCGGGCTATGTTGTGGAGCTTTTCGAACGCTATCAGCAGGACCCCTCGGCGGTCGATCCTGACACGCGTGCCTTTTTCGCAGCCTGGCAACCCGGCGAGCTGAGCATGCCGGAGACGGCGCCGCCCGCACAGCCACAGCCGGCCGCTGTCGACGTCCTGAAGGTTGTCGGCGCGGCACGCCTGGCGCGTCTCGTGCGAGAGTATGGCCACCGGGCGGCACAGCTCGACCCGTTGGGCAGTCCGCCGCCCGGTGAACCGGAGCTCGAGCTGGCTACCCATGGCCTTGACGAGCAGGACCTTGCGTCGCTGCCCGCGAGCGTGGTCGGACCTCCGCTGTCGGAGGGTGCCGCCAACTGTCTGGAGGCCATCGAACGTCTTCGCGCAGCCTACTCCGGCACGATCGGGTACGAAGAAGACCATATTACCGCGCCCGCCGAGCGTGACTGGATGCGCGACGCGGCCGAGAGCAGCAGCTTTTTGGAGGGCTTTGACGCGGAGCGCAAGCGCGAGCTGCTCGAGCGGCTCACCGAGGTCGAAACGTTTGAGCGCTTTTTGCAGCAGGCATTCGTCGGTCAGAAGCGCTTTTCGATCGAGGGCTGCGACATGGTTGTGCCGATGCTCGACACGATCATCCGCAACGCGGCGTCGGGCGGCACCCGCGAGGTCGTGCTCGGAATGGCCCATCGCGGCCGCCTCAATATCCTCGCCCATGTGCTCGGCAAGCCGTACGCGGCGATCCTGGCGGAGTTTCATTCCGGCACCGAACACGACAGCGCCCCGTCCGAGCACGACGCGCTCGGCTGGACCGGCGACGTAAAATATCATCTCGGGGCACGCCGCGCATACAAACAGCACGGGATCGAGCAGATGCCGCTGACGCTGGCGCCCAATCCGAGTCATCTCGAGTTCGTCAACCCGGTCGTGATGGGACGGGCACGGGCAGCCCAGGAGCAACGCGACCGCCGCGGCACACCCGGCCAGGATCCCAGGGCGTCTCTCGCAATTGTGCTGCACGGCGACGCGGCCTTCCCGGGGCAGGGTGTCGTGGCCGAAACGCTCAATCTGTCGCGCCTCGCCGGCTACGCTATCGGCGGCACAGTGCATATCATCGTCAACAACCAGATCGGCTTCACGACCGAGCCGCATGAAACACGTTCGACCTTCTACGCCAGCGACCTGGCCAAGGGCTTTGAGATCCCGGTGATCCATGTCAACGCCGACGATGTGCAAGCCTGTATTGCCGTCGCGCGCATGGCGTACGACTACATCGAGCGCTTCGGTAAGGACATCGTCGTCGATCTGGTCGGGTACCGGCGCTGGGGCCATAACGAGGGCGATGAGCCTGCGTTCACTCAGCCCGTTATGTACCAGGCGATTGCCCGACATCCGACGGTACGCGAGCAATGGGCCCGTGCGCTGCATGAAGAGGGAATCGTATCGCGTGAGGACGCCGATGCGATGGTGCGCGCGGTGACCGAGCGGCTGGAACGCGCGCGTCGCGAGCGCGACAAAGGCGCGACAATCGAGGACGAAGTGCCGGCATCCGACCCGCCCGGGAGCACACAACAGGAGACTGCCGTGCCGGCCGAGCGCTTACGCGCGCTCAACGCGGCACTGCTCGAGCGTCCGCAGGGCTGGACACCGCAGGCCAAGCTGGAACGGCTGCTGGCACGCCGGGGCAACGCGCTCGCGGACGGCACCATCGATTGGGGCCACGCCGAAGCGCTTGCCTTCGCCGCGATCCTCGAGGACGGCACCGCGATTCGCCTCACGGGCCAGGACAGCGAGCGGGGCACGTTTAGCCACCGCCATCTGGTGCTGCACGACGCGCAATCCGGCCGTCGCTATGTGCCGCTGCAGGAGCTGCCCCAGGCGCGGGCATCGTTTGCCATCTACAACAGCCCACTGTCCGAGAACGCGGCGCTTGGCTTCGAGTACGGCTACAGCACGCATGCACCCGGTGTGCTGGTGCTGTGGGAAGCCCAGTTCGGTGATTTCGCCAATGGCGCGCAAGTCATCATCGACCAGTTCATCGCCGCCGGGAACGCCAAGTGGCGCCAGCGGCCCAGCCTGGTGCTGTTGCTGCCGCATGGCTATGAAGGCCAGGGTCCGGAGCATTCCAGCGCGCGGCTCGAGCGATTTTTGCAGCTGGCGGCGGGCGATAACCTGCGCGTCGTCAGCCCCACCACCGCGGCGCAGTATTTCCATGTGCTGCGCCGCCAGGTCGCGCTGTTTGCCGGCGACCCGCGGCCGTTGATTGTCATGACACCCAAGAGCCTGCTGCGCCATCCCCGCGCTGCCTCCAGCCTCGACGCGTTGGCCGGCGGGCAGTTTCAGCCGGTGCTTGACGATCCGGAAGCCCGAGCACGCGCCACCGGCATCACGCGGCTGGTCCTTTGCAGCGGCAAAGTATACGTCGACCTGGTCAGTGCAGAGCAGTTCGGCGCGGCGCGGCACCTGGCTGCCGTGCGCGTGGAGGAGCTGTATCCGTTTCCGGAACCGGCGTTGGCGCGCGTGATGGAGCAGTATCCGCGGCTGCAGGAGGTCGTATGGCTTCAGGAAGAGCCGCGCAATATGGGCGGCTGGAGCTATGTCGCGCCGCGGCTCCAGGCGATGCTGGATCCTGCGATCGCGCTGAGCTATGCCGGGCGCTCCGAGTTCGCGGCGCCGGCCGAGGGTGCGTTCGGTCAGCACGCGGTCGAACAGGCGCGCATCGTCCAGTCGGCGATCGCCGGTGAAATGCAACACGTAACAGGGGGAGTGAGCCATGCCCAGTGAGCTACGCGTGCCCACACTCGGCGAATCGGTCGTCGACGCGACCGTCGGCGCCTGGCTTAAGCAGGAGGGCGATACGGTCGTCCAGGGTGAGCCACTGGTCGAGCTCGAGACGGACAAGGTAAATGTCGAGGTCCCCGCGGAGCAGGCCGGTATTTTGACCCGCATCGCCAAACAGGTGGGCGATACGGTCGCTATCGGTGACGTGCTGGCAGTTATCGACGACGCTGCTGCGGAAAGCTCGAACGCCGGCGGTCAGGCGCCCGCGGCAGCTGCCGCGCCGCAACCTGCTGCGGCAGCGTCAGGACAATCTGACGCGGACGGGCAGGTGACCGAAGCGGACGCGGCGCCGGAACCGGCGGCCGACCCTGCCCAGCCCGCCGCCGGCCGATGGCGAGAACAAAGCCGCAGCGGCGGCACGCGACGGTCCGGCGGAGGCGCCGTCCGGCGCCGACAAAGCGATAACCCCGGCTGTATCGCCACTGGCGCGCCGGGTTGCCGCCGAGCATGCAGTCGACGTGGGTGAGGTCGCCGGAAGCGGCCCGCATGGACGCATCACCAAAGACGACGTGGTCCGCCATCGCCAGGACACAGACAAGCGGCCCGCAACTCCGGCCGCCGCGGCGCCGCCCAGCACGGACGCCCGTGCTCCCTCTACGGACCGGACCGCGCGCGAGCAGCGTGTACGGATGTCGCGTCGTCGCCAGACGATCGCGCGCCGCCTGGTCGAGGCGCAACAGACCGCTGCCATGCTGACGACGTTCAACGAGGTCGACATGAGCGCGGTGATGGACCTGCGCAAGCGGCGCAGGGACGCATTTCAGGAACGCCACGGCATCAACCTCGGGTTTATGTCTTTCTTCACCAAGGCCGTGGTCGGAGCACTCAAAGCGTTTCCGCTGCTGAATGCCGAGATCCAGGGCAACGAGATCGTCAGAAAACAGTACTACGACATCGGCATCGCCGTCGCGGCAGACGAAGGCCTGGTGGTGCCGGTGGTGCGCGACGCGGACCGGAAAAGCTTTGCCGAGCTCGAGCGGGGCATCGCGGAGGTGGCCCGCCGTGCGCGGGAAGGCACGTTGTCGATCGCCGAGCTGG
Source organism: uncultured bacterium (assembly GCA_963827625.1). GTDB lineage: Bacteria > Chloroflexota > Chloroflexia > Chloroflexales > Kallotenuaceae > CAWHBS01. The sequence continues at coordinate 463,520 of CAWHBS010000003.1, forward strand.
AAGGCGGGACCTTTACCATCACCAACGGCGGCGTCTTCGGCTCGCTGTTGTCGACGCCAATCCTCAATACACCCCAGGTCGGCATCCTCGGAATGCATACGATCCAGGAGCGGCCGGTCGTCGTCGGAGGCCAGATTGTCGTCCGGCCGATGATGTATCTGGCGCTCTCGTACGATCACCGGATCGTGGACGGCAGCGAAGCTGTGCGCTTCCTGGTCCGGATCAAGGAACTGGTGCAGGACCCGGAGTTGCTTTTGCTCGAGGGATAGTCGGGCGACGCTATTCAAGGTTCACCACAAAGGGCACAAAGGACACAAAGGTCCCAAGGATCTTTGTGCCCTTTGTGCCCTTTGTGGTGATTCCGATCAACTCAATCGTTGCGAGAGACGCTAGAATGAAGGCAGCGGCGCTGCGATAGAACAGTACCCATCGCCTTAGGCGGCACACCAGGAGAGCTATGCGCGGACTTGAACACAAAGGCATCTTGATCTCGGGCGGCAGCAGCGGGCTGGGCAAAGCCGCGGCGCAGCGCTTTTTGGAAGAAGGCGCGCGCGTCTTTTTCTGCGGCCACGAGCGCGAGGGTGTCGACCTGACGATCAGCGAGCTCGGCGGCCTGGGCCAGATCGACGGCCTGGTAGCCGACGTCAGCCGTGAGGACGAAGTCGAGCGGCTGGTAACCGCGGCCGAACAGTGCCTCGGCGCGATCGACGTGCTGTGCAACAACGCCGGCGTGGCCTGGGAAGAGCCGTTTCTGGAGATCACGCCCGAGAACTGGGACCGGCTGCTGGCGGTCAATCTGCGCGGCATGTTTCTGGTCGGCCAGGCGGTTGCCCGGCACATGGTCGGGCGCGGACAGGGCGTGATCGTCAATATGGCCAGCAAAAACGGCCTGGCCGGCGAGGTGAAATACGCCCACTACAACGCCTCCAAAGGCGGCGTGGTGATGCTGACCAAAACGATGGCGCTGGAGCTGGGGCCGCACGGCATCCGCGTCAACGCATTGTGTCCCGGCTATATCGTCACGCCGATGTCTGAAGCGATCGACGACCCGGCCTTTGTCGCCGCTTACGCGCGCGACTATATTCCGCTTGCCCGCGTCGGGCGCATGCACGAGGTGGCGGCCGCGTACGCCTTTTTGGCCTCGGACGACGCTTCGTTCGTTCACGGCGAATGCCTGGTGGTCGACGGCGGCCAGCTGGCGATGTAACAAGGGTTGAGGCAGCCAGTTGCCATTAATTGCGCGGACAGGTAAGCTGGCCGGGCAACGTTGGAGGACGCATGCCCACGGTAGAAATTCGGCAGCTGGAAGGAGCCGAGCGCACCGATGCCTGGTTGCCGCTTGGCGCGTATGCCTTTGAACCAACCCCGCCGCTTCCTGATCGCCAGGACTGGGAGCGTTGGGTCCAATCTGAGCGCGATCCGCTCCACCTGGTGCTCTTTCAAGACGGCAAGCCTGTCGCGTCGGCAGCGCGCTCGACTATGGCCCAGAACGTGCGCGGAGCAGAATTCCCCTGCGGCGGTGTATGGGGCGTCGCGGTTCATCCGAGCGCACGGCGCACGGGCTATGCCCGCCGGCTCATGAGCGAGCTGCTGACGGCGATGCGCGAGGAAGGCAGCGCGCTGACCACGCTGTATCCGTTTCGCGAGTCGTTCTACGCGCGCCTGGGCTACACGATCTTTGCGCAACCGCGCGTGATCAGCTTCGCACCGCAAGCGCTGCAGCCCCTGCTGCGCATGGAGCTTGACGGCGCGGTGGAGCTGCTGTTGATGTCTGACGGCGTCGAGCCCTACCTTGATTACCTTGAGCGCTTTCAGCGCAGTCACCACGGCTTTGGACTGTTCGACCGCGAGCAGACTGCCGGCCGGCTGCGTGAAAGCAAACGCTCGTGGCTGGCCCTGGCACGTGTTGGCGGCCAGGTGGCCGGTGTGATGACCTACGAGCTTCAGGGCGACCCACGGCGCATGTTCGCACGTAATTTCTATTATGACGACTTTCGCGGCCGCTACTTGCTGCTCGACTGGTTTGCCCGCCATATCGATCAGGTCAGCGAAGTTGAGCTCAAGCTGCTACCGGGCGAGTTGCCCGAAACCTGGCTGCCCGATCTGGCGCCGCAGTACCGGCCCGGCTTTGCGCCGATGGGCCGCGTGCTCGACGTCGCGCGACTGGGTGGGATGGAGGTCGGCCCGGGAGAGTTTACAGCTCGTATCCGCGACGAGCAGTGTGCCTGGAACGAGGGTGTGTACCGGTTTCGCTCCGTCGACGGCCGCCTGCAGGTCACGTCCGGAGCACCCGGCGACGCCGCCTTCGAGCTAACCATCTCCGGCCTGTCGGCGCTGATCTATGGCACGCACGAGCCGGAGACCTTCGCATTGCGAGGCTGGGGCGCGCCGACGGCCGCGCTGCAGGCAACCCTGCGAACGATCTTCCCGCCGCGGTTGCCGTATTTGCATGAAACGTTTTAGAGCACGGGCCGGAACGGAATCACCACAAAGGCACAAAGGACACGAAGATCCTAAGGATTCTTCATGTCCTTTGTGCCTTTGTGGTGAATCTGGTTAGCTCATCCTGTGCGGGAAATGCTATCGAAGTCGAGCGGAAACTCGGTAACCCGCAATGTCGTGCAGCCATATGGCACCAGTGTCAGCTGTTCGAGCGGTTCGTCCGACGTAGCGGGGCTGCCGGGCACAGGTGCCGCCGCTCCATGTTCGAGCTGCCACGCCGGTAGCCGGCGGCCACGCGCATGGGCTACGAGCGGCACCCCATCGACCGAAAAAACCGTGCCTCCGACCGGCCGTGATTTCAAAGCTCACTCCCGTATCCGGCAGTGCAGGATCGATGTCCAGCGTATAGTTCCAGCCCGCCGTAGGATACACCTCGTAGTCGTAGGCAACCCGCTCGTCGGTGGTAGGCGCCGAGCGGGTAACCGGCGCCACAGGACGCCATTCTTCGTCGACGGCAAGCGCATATACCAGCGGCCCGCGCTCGATCGTCACGCTGTTGTTGAAGCGTCGCTGGACGGCCGTGCGCATCGGGAAGCGCAGATGCAGCTCGCTTTGCTCCGGCCACTCACGATCGACGCGGCAAAAGGTACCCGCGTCGATGCTTTCGGCTGCGCCATTATCGATCGCGAGTGTGGCCCCTTCCGCCCAGCCCGGAACGCGTAAATGAAGTGCAAACCGCATCGGCGCCGGTACGGCTACCGTGATGCGAATCTCGTCGCCGAACGGATAATCGGTTTTTACGCCGATCTGAACCTCTTGCCCGTCAATGGTCTGTCGTTACACGGCACGGTGCATAGGCGACGGCAGCCAGGCCGCCATCCTGCGAGCGCATCCACAAATGCGCCGCGAGCTTGGGCCAGCCCTGATGAAAGTTCGCGGTACAGCATCCATAGTGCGGCTCCAGGCCGAAAATATTCGCATCGGGGCCGTTGTTGGTGTACACCCGATCATCGCTGACGGCACACACAACCTGATTGGCCTGCTGTACGTACTGGTGCGTCCACATATCCGGCGAAAAGGTGGCCGGCAACGCGTTAAACGCGATCCGCTCGAGCCGGTCGGCCAGGCGTACGTCGCCCAGGCTCGCAACCAGCATCTCGAGCGAGTACATATACTCAACCACTGCGCACAGCTCGGTTCCTTGCGATGGGCTGAGGCCGGCGAGATGCTCGTCGCCGGTAAACACACCGGTTGCCTGACCATGATACCGATCCAGCGTCTCGATCAGCTCGAACACCGCGGCGCGATCCGCGGCGTCGTTGGACAGGCGGAACCATAATCCCGGCTGCTTGAGCGCCATGGCATTGTTGACCACGTGCGAGGCCAGATTGGTGCGCGTGCCGTTGAGCGGGTCGTCCGAAACCGGCGGGTGGATCTGCTCGAGCGGCAGCTTTTGTGTGAAAGGAAAGTCGGCGAAGTGGCCGCGCCAATCGAAGCTCTGGCTATACGACCTGGCCGCCAGCTCGAGCAACCAGGCTTCGCCGGTTCGCTGGTACAGCCAGTACAGCGACACCGCGAGATCGGCCCAACGGTAGCGCGCCCAGTCAAACAGCGGCTGCCGATCGATCAGCGCATCAAGGCAGCGCAGGAAGCGCTGCATCGCCGGGATGATGCGTGGATCTGCGCTGGCTTCCTGATACTGCGTAAATGCTTTCAGCACCACGAACACGGGCCACGGATCATAGGCTTTCCGCCGCTCGTCCACGGTGTCGCGCACCGGGCCAAGCCAGCCGTCGGCGTGCTGGCGCTCCAGGATCGCGTCGATCCAGCGTCGCGCTCTGGCGATCAAGCGTTCGTCGTCGAGTAAAAATGCCAGCGGTATAAATCCATCCAACCAGTACGGACCACGCTCCCAACCTTCCGCCGCGCCGCCGATCCAGGCACTGTCGGCGACGTCGGGCCAGATTTGATCGAGATGCCCGCCTAATCCGCCGGCCTGAATGTGGAGCTGTGCCGACAACCATCCGTCCGGCCGGACCTGACCGAGCGGCAACGGCTCAAACGTGTTCGGATGCAAGACGCGCCGTGATTCGGTCATGGCTGATCCTTCTCTAAAAGTTGTAGAGCCCCGGCGCATCGGCGCAGCAGCGGCTCGCGAATCGCCGTTGCATCCAGCTTGCTCGCGCCAAGAAACGTCACGAAGCGCGCAAACCCGCGCAGCCAATGCCTCCGCAAATGCTTCATCCTTGCCGAGCGCCGCATCTTCCAGCCACAGGCCCAGGATGACGAATGTGTTGGTCGTCCGGTCGAGCTTGCTGTCGAAGCGCGCGACGAGCCGGTCGCCCCACAAGATCGGCAACGTGTAGTAGCCGAACTTGCGCTAGGTGCGCAGGCTTGTAAACCTCCCACACGTAGTCGAAGCCAAAGAGGACTTTGGCTCGCCCGCGCGCGCTGACCTGATCGAGCGGTGCGAGGAAGACGACCTCTTCGGTCGTGGTCGTCTCCAACGGCGTCCATGCCTTCGGCACGCGCCCTGCGCTCAAATCGCCCAGCAGGGCGGCGTCGCTGCCCGAGCGCGTAGTGCACCGCCTTCCAGCCCTCAACCTGCACCTCGATCAGGTCGCCGTCGGCCAGCATCGCCTCGCGCATCTGCTTCGCCGTGTCAAACGGCACGCCGCGGAAATACGAATCAGCTGCTCGGTTCAGCCGCGCCAGGCCGGAGAAGCTGATCTCCTTTTTGATCAAGAAGCGGTCCGCCTCGGCCTCGTCGCTTTCGCGAATGCAGCTGCGCCGGCGCGACCGTTTCAGTAAGGGCGTACACGCGCTCGAAGCGCTCGCGGTGGTGCGTCATCACTTCGCCGGTGAGCCACAAATAATACAACGCCAGCGCGCTGTCCTTGCGGCCGCGATAGCTTTGCGTTCGCGTCCGCGTCGCCATCTTGAAGTCGCGGTTGCTCACGGTGCCGCGCTCGCGCAAAATGGCCCGCATTTCGACGATGGCATCGGCGTGGTCGTGGGCCATGCTTGCGAATGCGCGGGCCGCTTTCGCGCTCGCGGCGCATGACCACGCGCCAGTGCGGCAGCTCGTCCATCGGCCGGACGGCCAGCCAGCCGCCCCAGTCAAAGAACTTGCGCTGCTGGTAGGCCAGATCTTCCCACATGCCGGGCGTGTAATCGAGCACGCGGCTGTGCAGCGTGATGTCGTGGCTGCGCGCGATGATCTGCAGCGGGTCGAGCTGCAGGTACTCCATCGCGCGCATGGCCTGCTCGGTGCCCTTGATGCCGCGCCAGCGCCGCCCGGGCCACAAGCCCTGCTTGCCGAGGATGAAGCGACGGGCTGTCTCGATGTCGATGGTCAGCATGCGTGCGCCTCCTTTCGTCCCTGGCAATCAGCATGCCGCGGCGATGTGACAGGTACTGCCACTTATGAGGTGTATCAACCGCGACCGCTGCCGGTTATTCCGGATCGTCGCGGCCGGGTGCATAGCCGGCGCAGCCATAAGCAACAGCCCTGGTGGCGTGATACTTGATACCGTAACGGCCACGGTTCGTGCTCGCAGGAGTACCCTTATGCTCACGGTTCCCCAATCCCATCAGGACCTGCTCCACGCCGATGTCGCGACGCTGGCCACCATTGGACCCGACGGCTATCCTCAAGTTACGGCCCTGTGGTTTTTGTTCGACGAAGACGGGACGCTCAAGCTGTCGCTCAACACGTCACGCCAGAAGCTAAAGAATCTCCAGGCCCATCCCGAATGTACGCTCTTTATCCTCGACACGGCGAATCCGTATCGGACGCTGGAGGTTCGCGCGCGTGCGGAGCTTAAGCCGGATACTGATTATGCGTTTTCCAGAAAGCTCGGCGCCAAATATGGGGGTGCTGATTTCACCGCGAGCGATCGACCGGATGAGTTGCGGATAATTGTGGCGCTCCAGCCCATCAAGGTGAATACATGGGGCAGCTGAGCATCGGCGAGATACGCTATGCTCATGTGGCTTTTTCCGCTACGCGTCCCGCGGGCCGGTAATTGTGTAGCGCCGCGGGTAGGCGCAGCCCCAGACACTGTAGCTGCCGGACGCGATACAGGTACGCCGCTCCGCGCATCAGGTGCCGCGCCACGTCCGCGGCGCGGCGCTGCTCGGGCTGCTCCAGGTAGGAGCCGCGCGTCCAGTCGTTGAATGCTCCCATCGCGGGCCCACACCAGATCTGGTAATCCATCTCGCGCCCCGGCACACCGCTGTTTGACCAGCGCGAGGAAAGGCCGAGATACCAGCGAAAGACCAGCGCCATCTTGCGTTTCGGATTGTCGAGCGCGCGGCGGATCTGCTCGGGGTCGCGAGCGGAGAAAAACGCGATAGTCTCGTCCCACACGTCGTCGAGGGACTTTCGAAAGTAGCGCTGTTCCAGCTGTTCACGCTCGCCGGCCGGAAGCTCGTCCAGCGACGCATAGCGCTGATACAGCTCATACAGCTTCTGGGCACGTAGCGGGAAAAATGTGCCGCGCTTAAGCAGCTGTACCTTGACACCCAGCTCGAACATATCCGCGGCCGGCGCCATCATCACGTCGGCCATGCCGGCCTCCGCGAGCAGGCGCCGCGTGTGGGCAGACGTGCCGGCCTCAAGACATGCCTGGTTGAGCGACCCGGTTACCACGTACGCCGCCCCCATCATAAACGCGCCAAGCACCGCCGCCGGTGTGCCGATCCCACCCGCGGCGCCTACTCGCAGCGGCTCCACGTAGCCGTACTCCTCCTGGATCGTGTCGCGCAGCGCGAGCATCGACGGCAGCAGGCACACAAGCGGCCGGTTGTCGGTATGCCCGCCCGAGTCGGCTTCAACGGTGATATCGTCGGCCATCGGCACGTGCGCCGCGAGCCGTGCCTGCTGCTCACTGATCTGACCTTGTTCCACCAGCGCTTGCAGCAGCCGCGGCGGAGCCGGGCGCATGAACTGTATCGCCACCTCCCGGCGCGAGACCTTGGCGATGATCCGGTTGTCGATCGCGAGCTTGCCGTTCCTATCGACGCCGAGGCCCGCCGCCCGATAGCGTACGATATGCGGCGTCAAGTCCAGAAAAGCCGATGCCTCGACGGTCTTTATGCCATGCCTGAGATACAGCTCGACGGCGCGGCGCTCCAGGGCCTCTTCGCTCGGGCTGTGGATCAGGTTGAAGGCGTACGGACCGCGCGGCAGCGCCTGCCGGATGCGGAAGATCGCGTCCTCGATCCGCTCCGGAACAAGGCCCGCCGCTCCGAACGAGCTGAGGATGCCCGCGCCGCCCAGCGCGGTGACGAGCTCGACCGACGCGATCCCGTTGGCCATCGCTCCGGCAGCGTAGGCATACTGAATGCCATACCGCGCGCGAAACGCGGGATCGCCAAGCTGCTGCTCGCGCATCGGCGGCACAACCGCGAGCAGCTCGGCCGGCAGGTGGTTCGATCCGCCTTCGTACCCGGCCGGCGCCGTCGTCATGGCGATCCGGTCGCCACGGCGAAAAACGTAGCACGCACGCTCAAGATCGAGCAGCATAGCGCGCCAGGCCGCGGGATCGTACGCCGGCTCCGGCGTGAGATCAGGGGGGCCGTCCGGCAACGCTGCTTGATCGTCCCGTGTTGGATGTTCAGGATCCGGCTCGGCTCGGCTCATAGGGTGCCGCCTCCGTAAGCGTTAGCGCAAGCTGTTGCACCTGGTAGATCCGCAGTCCGTCGCGCCAGAGGTTGGCATCGGCGACCACGACGACGTGATCGTCGAGCTGCTCGACGCGGCTGATATGCACCTCGAGCGCCATCGTCCCGGTATCGGGCACGATCTGGCCGCGATATTTCCAGGTCGTTTCGTGATTGCCCGCCTGGCCGAAGCGCGGTGAGCGAAACGGGCGCGCTAGACCGGTCCGGAGGGCGAATACCTGTAAGGCCTGCAACATCGCCTCGACGCCGAGCGAGCCCGGCATGACGGGGTCCATCAAGAAATGGCACGCAAAATACCAGTCTTGCGGATCGACCGTACGTTCGGCGTAGACGTATCCCTTGCCGAATGCACCGCCGGCCGGAACAAGCAGCACACGCTCAAGGTAATTAAGCTGCGAGCGGGCCAGTCGCTCGTGCGGACGCCCCGGCGCCGCGTCATACAGCCGCCGATCGACAGGATCGGGCGGCTCGCCGCCCGGGATGATCTGCGCGCCGTTGTGCGCGTACCACGGGCGGGTAAGGCGACCGCTATCCAGGCCGGTCTGCTTGGCCAGCGCCCCCGGCGTGAAGTAGCCGAAGGTTGCGTCACCCCGGTAGAACACTTCTCCGTCACAATCGAGAGCGAAATCAAACGCCTGGATAATCACCCCGTCCAACGACGTCGACGAGCGCAAGGTCACGCGGTTGCCGACGGTCTTGCCGCGGATATCCGTCTCCCGAACAAGCAAACCGTGCCCGTCGAGGTTGCGAAAGTAGAAATCCTGCTGGGGATCGAACAACGTGGTGCCGAGGTGCGCCGAAAGAAAACCGCACGGCTGCAGGCCAAGCTCCATCAGGATCGCATAGGGTGCCGTTGGATAGCTGTTTTCACGGCAGAACCAGGGGCTGGCCGGTACGTCATATTCGCAACGTAGCGTGGAGCCGGGCTCGACGCTGCCCCGCCGTCCCTCGACCGCGACCACCCTGCTGATCAGCTGTAGATCCCCGTTCGGCGTACGCGGTGTACGCCGGCCGGCGTACACCGCGTACGCATCGCCGAAGCAGGCGGTGAGCGACCCGCCGGCGAACTCGCCGATTTGCTCCGGCGAGTACAGCGCCGCGCTGCTGCGCGCGTGGGCTACCGTTAGCGGCGGCGACACACGCGGGTTGTTTTCCGCAAGCTGAAGCGCCAGGTCGTTGAATCGAACGACGATCTTGCCGTCGAGGATGATGTCGACGTTAGCCTTTGCGTACGGGCGTGGCGCCAGGTGCAGCTCGGTCACCTCCATGCGATAGACCAGTGTTCCCACGCGCGGCGTGACTTGCCCGCGGCAGCGCACGACCTGCCGGACGCCCGCCACGGGCTGGAAGCGCGCGTCGAACGTAAACGTTTGCAGGCCAAGGAACAGCATATAAAACTGCAGCAGCTGGCAACCACCCTCCGCGATCAGCGAGCCCGCCAGCACCTGGTCGTCTTTGAAGTGGCAAGGGAAATACCAGTTCTGCGGATCGAGGTGGTGCTCGGCCTCGACCAGCCCAAGACCCCACGCACCTCCGTCCGGGTCGAGCTGCGTGATCCGGTCGATCATCAGCAGCGACGCCGGGGCCAGGCGCAGCGAAAGGTTGAGGCCATGCCGGTCATACGCCGGCCCGAAGCAGCCGGCCAGGTTGCCGTCGCTGAGCTGTACGAGATCGTGACGCTCAAAGGTGCGGCGCTCGCAGTAGAGCAGCGGCGCAAACCGCCGCCGGACGGCCGCCTGCCGCGCCCTGAGCTCGGCCGGCGAGTCCACGACGCCACGACCCAGGTCAAGCTCGGCGTCGGAGAAAAAGCCGGCGCAGCCGCCGTCCATCTCGAGTACCAGCGTACCGGCGGCGAAGCAGCGGTAGCTGAAATAAAACAGCAGCGTATCGTCGCTGCGCGCGAAGCTGTTGATCCGGATATCGTAGCGCAGCGTCTGGCCTGCTCGCGGCAGGTCGGCGCGAAAGGTGAGCATGCAGTCGAGCAAGCGATACACTCGTTCGCCGCGGCACTCAAAGTCGATCCCGAGATAGCTGATCAGCAGCAGGTCGCACTGCCCCGACTCGACGGCCACCGCCGTCGGGATCTGCCCGTCGACACAGTACCAGGCGTCGTGCGGGATATCGTACTCGGTGGTGATCGACGAAGGCTTGAAGCTGCCGCGCGTGGCGTCGAGCCTCGTCACACGCGTCACGAGCAGATACGGCGGCATCGGCAGACGGACCCGCCGGGCAAAGCTGTCGATGACGGCGTACTCGGGACCGAAGACGCCGGCTATGTCGCCGGCGGCGAACTCGAGCAGATCGTCTTCGTCCCATACAACCGGCGCCGTGCCGCCGCCGGGCCCGGGACGCGGTCCCGATATTGCACCGTCGACGGGCAGACCGGCCGACGCGCGCGCCGCGCTCAGGGCAGCGACCGGGCTGTGCAGCTCGAAGTCCAGTCCGCCGATCAGCTGCTGCAGAGTCGCAAAGCGATCGGCAAGGAAAGCGCCGTGGCTGACGCCCGCGTTTCCATCGAGCTGCCGCGGTGACGCCGGATCGACGAGCTCGCTCGTCCGGGCCGCGTCGAGGCGCTGTTGTAGCGCCGCGGCCTCGGGCGCCATCGCGGCGACGGGCAGCCGCCGCGTCTGCGGGCCTTGCCGGCGGGCCAGGAGGTCGCGGTTTTCCTGGTTGACCAGCGATCCATGCAGGTCCTTGCCGCCGAGCACCACCGTTCTGAACAGCGCCTTCCTGGGGGGCTGCGTATCGCCCATATCAGGCTGATTCTGCTTCGCAAGCGGCGACAGGTCGAGCTCGACACGGTGGCCCACCAGCTTTGCCAGCACGCGCAGCAACGCCAGATCGTCATCCACCTTGCGCTGGTTGGCCGCCATCACCACGTGCTCACGCCCCTGCAGGATGTCGCCGATCCAGCGCGTGCAACCGCCCGCGGGACCAAGCTCGACAAACAAGCGCGCGCCGTCATCGTACACGCGCTGCACCAGGCGTGGGAAGTCGACCATCTCGCAGGTCGAGCGCGCCAGCGTGTGCGCGACTTCAAGGCTCCCGAGCACGGCCGGCGCGTAATTCGCCGAGGAATAGAACGCGACATCGGCAACCTCGCTTGCCGGCAGATGGTGCAGCGCGACCAGCGCATCATATTCGGAGCGCATGGCGGCGTTATGCAGCACCGTCGTGAAAGGCACCGCTACCGCATCACAGCCCAGATCGGTTATGACTCGCTCGACATCCGCCGTGGCGCCGGAGATTACAACCTCGTGGGGGGTATTGATATGCGTCAGAAACGCGCGCTGTTCGAGCCGCAGGCGCTCGCGGGCAGTGGCGGCGGGCACGTGAGCCACATAGGTTTTCCAGAAGTTGTGCTGGCTGCCCGGCGGCTCGGCGAGGTATTCGCGGCCGGCTTCGCAGCGCCCGGCAAGACGCTCGGAGAACAGCGGCGAGCTTTGCAGCCTGCGCCGGCCCGCGTCGCCCGCGTGCCATACACCCAGTGCCCATAGCATGCTGGCTTCGCCCATGCTGTAGCCGAACGCCATGGCTGGACGCAGGCCGAAATAATCGCGCATGATCGTCGTCAGCACCACGGACATACCGGTGCCCGATTCGATCATGACCAGGGGAGCCGTGCGCAGGCGCCGCCTGGCCGTGCCGATCTGCTTGGCCGACGGGATACCGCGCCAGCGCGGATACAGGTACGTGTCGCCTGCCGAGCGTCCTGCATCCGATACCAGCCTGAGCATACGCTCGTGCAGCGACGGAAAGAGCTGGAACAACTGCCTGCCCATGCCGGGATAGGAGTTGAAAGCGCCAGGATAGACAAAGGCAATCGCGCCATGCCGGCCGAGCGGGCGGGGCGTGAAATAACTGCCCAGCGGCGTCATCCACGGCTGCATCCGCTCGAACGCCGTCGGCAACCCATTCCGTGCGGCAGCAAGCTCCCGTTGCAGCTCGGCCGCGCTTCCGGCCAGCAGCGCGATTGCATACGGCGCGCCGGGCCGGTTACGAAACGTCTCGAGCCGGCTTGCAGCGAGCTCCACAAGCGGCGTACCGGCCTCCAGCTGCTCGGCAAGCTGATCGATTCCGGCGAGCATCTCCCCGCGATCCTGTGCGGCGATCGGCACCAGCCTGTGCGACGACAGCTGCGTCAGGCGGCTCCGCTGCCGGCCCACGGCGGGACCTTGCGAAAGGATCAGATGGGCCGCGTCTCCGTTCAGGCTGCAGCAGCTCATCGCCGCTCTGCGCGGTGAGCGCGTCGCAAACCAGGGCCGTGTCTGCTCCGGAAGGTAAAATGGGGTATCCTGCCAGAAATTCGCCGGTCGAGGTCCGCTCCAGCCGCGCGTGGCGGGCAGATAGCGGCCGGACAGAGCGAGGGCGCTCCGTATGAGGCCGGCCATGCCCGACGCTGCCCACGTGTGGCCGATATTCGCCGCGATCGAGCCTACCGCGCAGCTCGGCTGCGTGCCGGCCGGCTGATACGCTGAGGCCAGTCCCGCGCACTCGGCCTCGGAATGCAGCAGCGTCCCACTCGCCGACAGCTCGAGGTACCCTATATCCGCCGCCGAAACGCGCGCCGCGCGCATGGCGCCGCGGCAAGCGTCAGCTACCGGCTGGGCACCCGGCCGGCCCGGCAGGTGCTCGCGCTCCGCGTGCGCAGCCGAGGCAAACGTGAGCGCCTCGATCACCGCGTAGGTCCGCCGGCCGGCCTCCAGCGCGTCGTCGTGTCGCCGCAGCACGACCGCGCCTGCTCCTTCACCCGGTGTCCACGCGGGATGTTCGCCGTTCAGGCTTCCCGCGTCGTTTCCTTGTACGTGCGCGGCCAACCGGCTGTGCAGCAGCACCGGCTCCAGGCTGCCGGCCAGATCGACCGCGCCGACGAGGACTGCCTCCACCTCGCGCGCCGCGAGCATAAGCCGGGCGACCTCAATCGCCCGGAACACGGACGCCTCCTCAGCCGAGATTGTAAAGGCCGGACCGGTAAAATCCCACAGCGAGGCGACGCGGCAAGCCATGATGTTGCCGATAAAGCTAATATACTGATTGACCTGCGCGGGGTCGTGGATCGCCGCCTGCACACGCTCCTGCAAGCAGGACAGGTCTTCCGCCGTCAGCTGCACCCCGGCACGATCGAGCGCGGCCGGGAGCTGCCACTGCAGGTCAACACGAGCGCGCATACGATGCAACGTGAGATCGCCGCCCATGGCAATCAGTACGGCCACATCGGCGCCGGCGCGCAGCCCCGCGTCGCGCAGTGCCCGATCGGCGACCTTGAGCATCAACAACTGCTGCGCGATCGGCTGGTCGGTCGCGTTGGGTGGAATCTTCGCCCGCAGGAAATCGAGCTCGAACTGCTCGATGTAGCCGCCCCACGGCGCTTCGCCTCCCGCCAGGCCCCACTGGTTGAACACCGGTGTGCCGGGGCGAATACCATCCCAGCGACGCGCGGGCGCAGGAGCGAGGGCAGGTTCGGCGGCGGCTATGCCGCGCTCGAAGTCGTCAAGGCCGTCGTATTGGCCGAAACACACATCCATGCCGACGATCGCCAGAGCAGGCAGTGGCTCGTCGCCGGCCTCAGCTGTTTCGGCGAGCGGCCGGGCCGGCCCACGTTCCACGATCAGGTGGGCATTCGTTCCGCCGAAGCCGAAGCCACTTACCGCGGCGCGCCTGGGCCCGCCCTCGGCGGGCCAGACAGTTCGCTCGCGCACAAGCGTGTGCCCGCCGAAGCCGCCGTTTTGCGATGAAAGCGGCTGGTCCACGTTGATCGTCGGCGGGATCACGCCGTGGACCATACTCAACACCGTTTTGATCACCCCCGCCATGCCGGCTGCCGTGAGCAGGTGCCCGAAGTTCGACTTGACCGAGCCGATCAGCGGCGCGTGACCGCCGAAGAACGCTTCCATGCCGTTCAGCTCGGTGATGTCGCCGATCGGCGTGCCGGTCGCGTGGCATTCCACATATCCAACGCTCGCCGGTTCGACGCCCGCCGCGGCATAGGCACGTTCATAGGCCAGGCGCTGCCCTTTTGGGTTCGGCACCAGCAGATGCTTGCCCGCGCCGTCGTTGGATAGCCCGGTGCCGCGGATCGCTGCGTAGATCGTGTCGCCGTCACGCAGCGCGTCGGCGTAGCGCTTCAACACCAGCATCCCCGCGCCCTCGCCCGAAGCAAGCCCGGTCGATGTGCGATCAAGCGGCCGGCTTTCGCCGGCGAACGGATAGGCCTGGAATATCGAAAAGCCCAGATGAATAAACAGCGGATCGGCACAGCTGACCGCGCCCGCCAGCATCATATCGGCCTGGCCGCGGTTGAGGTAATCACACGCCAGCTTGACGGCATACAGCGACGACGAGCAGGCGGCGTCCAGGGCAAGCCGCGCGCCGCCGAGTCCGAGCGCGGCAGCCACGACCGCCGCCGGGTAGCCTCCCAGCAGCCCGTCGACCGGCGCCGGTTCGTCGCGTGCCGCAAGCCGTGGCAGCTGTATCGTGGTGTCGTGGAGCAGCTCGTCGAGCGCTGCCTCGAAAGCCTGGTAATAGATCGGCGCGAGCAGCCGGTGCGAAGCGCGCGTCGGAAACGAAAGATTGCCCAACAGCAGGCCGCAGCGCTCCAGCCGGGCATCGCGCTGGAGGTAGCCGCTGTCTTCCAATGCCGACCGGGCCACGTAGAGCGACCACTGGATCAGCGGATCCAGTCCCGCTAGCCGTTCGGGCGCGATCCGGTAGCCGTGCGGGTCGAAGTGAAAGTCGCGCACGAAGCCGCCACGCATGCTGTAATAGGTGTCGACGCGCCCCTTGGTAGCGTCGAAGAAACACTCGGCGTCGACGCCCATCTGCTCGGCAGTCGCCAGCGACAGGGAATCGCGGCCGGCCAGCAAATTGTCCCAGAACTCGTCGGGTGTCTTGGCTCCCGGAAACAGGCACCCGAGGCCAACAATCGCGATAGGCTCCACTGGCGCTGTCCTTGTTATGCGGCTGCCGGCGCAGCGCCGAAAAGCTGGTTGAGCCGCCGGCTGAGGATGACGTTTTCGCCGAACACCTGCATGTAGACCCGGCCGTCCGCGTCGTGCGCGACCACGTCGGCGGACATCTCGTGCTCGCTGCTGCCGTGCAGCAACATGGTCACATAAAAGGGTTGATCAAAGCCGAGCGGCCGGTACAGCTCGCCGCGCTCGCAGGCCAACGGTAGACTTGCCGAGCCCCGCAGCCGGCGCGCCGCGATCAGGAGGGCCTGAAAAGCAACATCCGTGATAAACGGGTTCATCGTGCCGACGCGAAACTGCCCCTGCGTGCTCAAGTCAACCGCCGGCAGCAAACAGCGCATCGTCACGCGTCCGGCGTCGAGGTTCAGGACCCGCTGTATCCCCCTGAAGCTGGCCCCATGAAACAGCGTGCCGTCCGCGTACAGCGTTGCTCCTTCCAGTGCCCCGTTTTCAGCCAGGTCGAAGTCGTGGAAGACAGGCGGCGGGGGAATGCTCAGCCGCAGCGACAGGCGAGCACGGTAATGATAGCGCGTTTGCCCCGTCCGCGAGGCGCCGGCCAGCACAACGTCAAAGCAGCGCTCGTCGTCCGTCTCGTCGCCGTGCAGCTCGCGGCACTCCATGCGGTACGAGTCGGCGAGCGTCTCGTCAAACACTATGCCCTTCAGAACCTGAACACCAGCCCAGCGGAATGCGCGGTAACCCGGACACAGCCGCTCGCACGTATCGGACATCCACTGCATCGCACATGTGATCGGCAACACCGGCTGCCCGCCGATCACATGATCGCGCAGGAAGGGATTGGCCGCGAGCGACAAACGGCGCCGCACGTATCGCGGACCCGGCTGCACCGGGCGCGGCGTTGGGGCTGATCGTATCGGGCTGCCGGCCAGGAGTTGGAGCGCGGAGTCCGAGCCACAGGTCAGCTGCTCGACGAGCATCCGGACGCCCGCATCCGGCGGGATGAGGTCGATACCGCGTTCAGCGAACTGGCTCTTGATCGCGGTCGTGACCATTCCGCCGTCCCACGGACCCCAGTTTATCGTAAGCACCTTACATCCCGGATAGCGCCGTTTCCATTCAAATGCCGCCTTGTTCAGGATCTCATTGGCGAGCGCGTAGTCGGCCTGCCCGATGTTGCCGAAGAACGCGGCTGCCGACGAAAAGAGCACCAGATGGCGCAGCTGATCGGCCTGGATACAGCGCAGCATGTTTTCCAGACCATCGATCTTTGGACGGTAGACGGCCTCGAAATCGGCGGCCGACTTGTGCTCGATCCGCTTGTCGGCCAGCGCCCCGGCACCGTGGATCACGCCGCTGACGGTGCCCGGCGCAACGCGCGCTAACACATTGCGCAGCGCCACGCCGTCGCAGATGTCGACGGCGATGTACTCGGCGCGGCCACCGGCATCCGCTATACGGTCGAGCGTACTCCGGATTTCCACGGCTGCGGCCATTGCATCGAAGAGTTTGCGGATCGCGGTGGGCGTAGCGTGCTGGCCACGCGCGGTGATCTCGGTCGCGATACGCTGCTTGATCGCAGCTTCGCCGTGCGCCGGCTCGAACCAGTGCGGAACAGCCTGGTCGAGCGAGCTGCGTCCGAGCAGGATAAACCGGCAACCGAAGCGCTGTGCCAGGCCGATCACACACTGTGCCGTGATGCCGCGCGCGCCGCCGCTGACGAGAAACACCGAGTGCGCGCCAGGGCTGGTGTTGTTCATCCCTCGTGCCCGTTGCCGATCACATGATCGGCCACCAGGGTAACCCGGCCGCCGGTGCTGTAGCCGACCTCGAGCAGCTGCTCGTCGGTGTCGAACAACTCGGCGAGCACCGCCTGTGCAACGTCCTCCGTGCTCATCGCGGGGCTGAGATCGAGCGCGCGGCAAAAGACGTTGCTCCACTCCTGTCGCAGCGATTTCGTAAGACCGGCGAGGCCACCGCCCACCGGGCCGATCGCATGGCGCAGCTCGGTTCCGAACGCTCCGTCCAGCCGCGTGACCGTCAGGAAGCAGCTGCGGCCATGTCGCGCGGTGTCGTTCAGCGAAGGCGTCAGGTATTTGGCGATCAAGAAGACCTGCTGCACGATTCCTTTTTCGATCGGGTCGAAGAGCGTTTGCGGGTCTGAGCCGGGCAAAAAGCTCGGGTGGAGGTGGATGAAGCTCGCGATTGGCCCGTAGCTCGCGGCGATCGATGCCAGCGCCTGCTCCAGCTGCTCGGCGCTCGCGTCATGCAGCACCACGCGACCGATGCTCGCCGGTAGCGCCGGACGAGTGGCGATCAGCGACGTGGGCAAACGCAGAACGACGACCTGCCAGCCGCGTTCCGCCAGCGTTTGTGCGACGCGCGCCGTGGTTGCCGTGCCGTCGTCCGTGATCAGGCAGGTCGACCCCTCCGGCAGCTGGAATTCGAGCTCATCCGGAAGCGGGATCGACATGAGTCGTACGGGGCTGTGCGCAACACCGAGCGTCACGCCGGGCCGCGCATCGGCCGATTGGTTCGCAGCGCCATCGCCTGCAGCAGTGGGGCGCAGCTCACCGGCGGCCGGCAGGTTGGCGCGCAGATGCTCGACTACCTGCGTCAGCGTGCGCAGCTCGGCCAGGTCCTCGGCCCTTGGCCGCGGCAGGTCGGGGAAGCGCGTTTGCATAGCGCCCAGGATCTCGACGCGCTTGATCGAGTCGATGCCGAGGTCCGCCTCCATATCCATGCCCAGCTCGAGCGTGTCCTGCGGGTAGCCGGTTTTCTCGCTGACCACCGCCAGCAGCTCCCTGCCCAGCTCTTCCGCCAGCCGCTCATCCACCGCGGGAGGGAGCGCATCAGGCAGCGACTCAACCGCGGCCATGGCGACGGACGGAGCCGGCGCGACCGGCAGCGCCTCCGCCGCGGTCGTGGTGACGGCGGGCGGCGCAGCGACCGCCTGCGATCTTAATCGGCGCTGTCGGAACGGCCCACGGATCGAGCTCGGCCGGCGCCGCCACGGGCGGCTGAATGGCCGGCGCGGTTGTCGCGGCCGGCCGATCCAGTCTGGGGACCGGCAGCGGTGGCGCTGCAGCCGGAGCGGCAACCGGTGGCGCTGCAGCCGGAGCGGCAATCGGTTGCTCGGCGACGCCGGCGCCGCCGTTCGCCGGCGTGCTCCCCATGGCCGTACCGGCCACGGCGGGCGTAGCCCGGGTGGGCGATTCCACCAACGACGGACCGGACGGTCGCTGGGCCGCGGCCGGCGGCACGCCCATCACCAGGCTGTACTGCTGTTCCAACACCCGCAGCAGTAGCTCGGATTGCGTGGTTTGTCGATCCAGGAAATGCTCATGTACGCGCAGCGTCTCGGACTGGTGCCGGTACAGGGCCGCGAGATCACGATCCAGCCGCTCCAGGCCGGCTGTTGCTCCCGGTCCGGCCTGCAAGGCAGCCAGCGTTTGCTGGTGGGACTGCATCAGCATGCGGGCGAACTCGACCTGGTAAGCCAGGAACTGCTGCTGCTGCTGCACGAGGTCGCGCTGCTGGCTTTGCACATGCGTCAACCCCTGCTCCAGCGTCGCCAGGACTCGCAATCGCTCCTCGGGCGAAAGTGGCTGTGCGAATGCCGGCGCGACGCCTGACACCGGGCGCACGTCAATCGAACGATCCTCCGAACGAACGGCCGCTGCCGGCTCCTGGTTGGGCCGGTCTTCAAGCCGGGTGGTTATGGGCGCGACGATCGTCATGTCTCCGGTTTCCTCGCCGGCCGAAGGTCCGGCGGACGCCGCGACCTGGTAGCCGTTCGCTAGCGCCGCCTCGAAAGCGGCCCTGGTTTTATCGCTGACATAATTACTGCCGTTGAGCGCAACGGTCAGACCCTTGCGCCCGGGAGCAGAAGTTTGCCTGGCCGGGCGCTCGTACGTGTCAAGCGTATTCAGCTCAACTCCGGCTACCCGCAGCTGCACGACAGCATCACGCAGCTGCCGGTCGCTGTCATGCTGGCGGCTTGCGTTGAGCGCTACCGCGATGTGCGGCCGGTCTCCCAGAATGCGCTTCACCAACGTCGTGAGCACGTTGCGCGGACCGAACTCGACAAAGATCGATCCGCCGGCGGCGTACAGGTTTTCGACCTGCTGCATGAACAGCACCGGCTTGAGTATCTGCTCCTGCAGCAGGGTACGCATTGCCTCGGCCTCGGCGGGATACGGGCGGCCGGTGCTGTTGGCATACACAGGGACGCGCGCCGGCCGGATCGCGCAGGAGTCGACGGCCTGCTTGAACGGTCGCTGGGCGTGTTCGACCAGCGATGTGTGGAATGCGGCCGCCACGGGCAAGGCGACAACGGCGAAGCCCTGCTGCTGCAGGATCGAGCGAGCCTGCTGCATGACCGTCTTTGGTCCGGCCAGCACAACCTGATCACGCGCGTTCACATTTGCGATGGTGATGCCGGGAAGCGCGGACAGCGCCGCGTGGACCGCGGCGCTGTCCGCCGTGACGGCCAGCATGGCTCCGGCATCGAACGTTTCGTCGCGCGGCGCCGCCATCGCCGTCCCGCGCGCGTGTACCAGTGCCGCGTACGCGTCGTCGTCGATAGCTCCGGCCGCCCACAGCGCCGTGAGCTCGCCGAAGCTGTGTCCGGCGGTGAAATCAGCCTGAAAACCCGCGCCGCGGAGCAGCTGATACAGCCCCATGCTCAAGGCGCCGATCGCCGGCTGGGCATACTCCGTCCGCGTGAGCCGCTCGGCCTGCGCTGCCCGATCCTGCTCTGCAAATGCCGGCGGCGGGTAAACGATCTGCGAGAGCGGCGTACCGTCGCCGGCCGAACAAAGGGCATCCACGCGGGCAAACGCGTCGCGCAGCGGTGGAAAGTTAAGCGCCAGCGTACGCCCCATATCGAGATACTGGGAGCCCTGGCCGGGAAACAGCGCGACCACCCGGCCGCGCGCATCAACACCTTCGCGGCGGTAGTGGATGCCGCGCGGATGCTGCCAGCTCGCGGCGTCGGGCTGCGCCGCGAGTCCATGCGCCGCCAGGCGTAGCAGGTCGCGCGCCTCGCCTGCCGAGTCAGCCACGAAGCCGAGACGCGCCGCGCCTGGCGGAATGCCGCGAGCGCGCGACGTGTCGACGAGCTCGCGAAAGGCTTGATCGATGTCCTGGCCGGGCGATTGCAGCAGCGCCTCGCAGCGCGCGAGCAGCGCCGGTGCCGTCGCCGCGTGCAGCGTGACCTCGTGTGCCGCGCTGTGCAGCCGGCCGGGCTGCGAGCTGGCGCCCACATATTCCTCCAGTACCACGTGGTAGTTTGTGCCGCCGAATCCAAACGCGCTCACGGCGGCTCGTCGCCGATCGCCGCTCGGCGGCCTGATCCACGGGCGGGCGCTCGTGTTGAGGTACAGGGGCGAGTCCTGCAGCTCGAACTGTGGGTGCGGGAGCGTCACGTTGATCGTCGGCGGCAACACCTGCTGGTGCAGCGCCAGCGCCGCCTTGATCAGGCCGGCTGCTCCCGCGGCCGCCTTGGTATGGCCGATCTGCGATTTCACACTGCCGAGCGCGATATGCTCTTTGCGCCGGCTCGCGCCGCCGAAGACCTTGCGCAGCGTCGACACCTCACACAGGTCGCCGGCGACGGTTCCCGTCCCGTGTGCTTCGATCAGCCCGACGCTAGCGGCCGGAACCTGCGCGTTCTCGTAGGCACGCTGCAGCGCGAGCGTCTGGCCCTCGGTTCGCGGAGCATAGATGCTTTTGTAGCGCCCGTCACTGGACGTGCCTATCCCGCGAATCAGCGCGTAGATCCAGTCTCCGTCGCGTTCGGCGTCATCCAGACGCTTAAGCACCAGCATGCCGATGCCCTCGCCGACCATCATGCCGTCCGCCGCGGCGTCGAAGGGTTGGACCCGCTCCTGGTGTGAGAAGGCGGGGGTCTTGCTGAAGCAAAGGTACATAAACGGGGAGTTGTCGGTGTCGACGCCGCCGGTGAGCATCATGTCGCAGCGCCGCTCGGCCAGCTCGCTGAGCGCCATCTTCAGTGCCGCCAACGACGAGGCACACGCGGCATCAACGATGCAGTTGATCCCGCCGAGGTCGAAGCGATTGGCGATCCGTCCGGCGATCACATTGCCCAGCAGGCCGGGAAACGAATTCTCCTCCCAGCGCACGTATGCCAGCTTGATCTTCTCGATCACGCGCTGCGTATCCTCGTCCGAAAAGCCGCTGCTCTTGAGCGCGCGCTCCCAGACCGGATACTGCAAGCGAGCGCTAAGCGGGGTGATCAGCTTTTGGGCGCCGGTGGCGCCCAGGATCACGCCGGTCCGCTCGCGATCGAACGGGCGACCGTTGCCGTAGCCGGCGTCTTCAAGCGCCTGTCTGGCTACGACGAGCGACAGCAGTTGCGATACATCCGTGACCTCGAGGAAATTCGGCGGCAGGCCGAACTCGAGCGGGTCGAACGGGATGTCGGGGATGAAGCCGCCGCGCTTGCAATAGGTCTTGTCGGGGGCGTCGCTGTTCGGATCGAAGTAGTCGTCGATGTTCCAGCGCGAGGACGGCACATCCGTGATACAGTCGCGCGCATTGACAATGTTATCCCAGTACTGCCGGAGATCCCGCGCCATGGGAAAGACCGAAGCCATGCCGACGATCGCGATCGGTTCCATGGGCGAGGTGCTGGACGGGTAGGATGCCATAGCCGCTCCTGATCGTTGCTACATCTGGCGTAGTTCGGCCTGCTGCGTGGGAGACGCCATCGGCGCCGCGTCAGAAAGCGCGGAAATCGGCATCGCGTTGCTGCGCCGCCACTCGCCGAGCTGCACTTGAGCGTACTCGTACCCGGCCTGTACGATCTGCTCCATTTTGCGCCAATCTTGTAGCCGGTACGGCTGGATCGGCGGATGAAGATAATGATCGATCTGGTTACGGGCCAGATTGGCCGCCTGCGCGTTGGGCATGGTCATACACTGCATCAGCAACTCCATGATCGACGGTATCTGCTCCCTGGGCAGCCATGGGTTGATTTTCCGCCACAACCCCTTCCATCCCGATACCTGGTACCCAAACGGTGCTGTCGCCGTGGTCGGTTTTGACGGACTGACGTCGAGGGCAATCAACGAGCCGATCCAGGGACGCGCGCGCATCACATCAACGGGGAGATTGTTAAGCAAGCCGCCGTCGACCAGCAAATCGCCGCCGTCGAACACCGGCGGGAGCACGCCCGGAATGCTGCTGCTCGCGCGCGTTGCATGCAGCAGCGACCCGGAATCGTGCACCACGAGCTCGGCGCGGGTGAGATTGACCGAGATGCAATGGTAATTCAGCCACAGGTCCTCGATCTGCCTATCGCCGAACAGCGTCGTGAGCGTTTTGGTCCAGTTGCGTCCCGAGGTGAGCGCGTAAAAGGGAATCGTATAGTCGACCCGGTTGGCCGCCTTTCTGCACTTCTCGAGGACTGTCGCATGGTCGAAGCCGAACGCAAAAAGCGCCGCGATCCCCGCGCCGGCGCTGACGCCGCTCAGCATATCGACGGCACATCCCTGCTCGATCAATGCTCGCATCACGCCGACATGCGCCATCGCCCTGGCGCCACCACCGCCGAGCACCACACCAACACCGTGCCCCGTGACCAGCCGCGCCAGGCGCGCGAAATCGGCCCGATTGCCCCAGCGAACATGATAGTGCATCCCGACATCGCGCTTGTCGAGCCACAGACGGGTTCCACCAGGCTGGCGAGTTGATGCTTCATGCAGCAGCACCAGGCTTTTCGACGCCCTGACGATCTCGTGTCGTTGCAGCAGATCCCGTTCGATGACGCCCGGCTCGGCCGGCCCGGCCGCACCTACCAGCAGGACATGGTCGGCCTGGCGAATACATCGCTGCGTCCAGGTCGACGGCGTGCTATCGGCTTCGTAGACGACATAGCGATAGGCGATCTCTTGCTCGCTGAGCAACTGCACCAGTCTCGGATGCGCCGCGTCGCCGTCCGCTGTTTGCGCGATGCCTTGCTCATGAAATAATTCGTCACAGCGCGCGCTGCTCAGATGCAAGGTTGAACCCAAGGTCGCGAGGCATAAAACGAGCTGCCGGGCGAAGTCGCCCAGCGCTACGTCATTCGTCGGAATCAGCGCAATCGTCGTTACAGTGTTCGCCGGGCGCACTTCGCCCGAGATTTGTTTCCACAAGCGCCGGATAACCGAGCCGGCAACTTGCTCCATGATACGCCGCGGATGCTTGTGCAGCAGGCGCTGATATCCCGCCTGCGACAGCCTGGCAAGCAGGGTGTCACGGATGGCGAACACGGAGGTGGTGCGCGGATCCCCGGTGATCAGCCCCATTTCGCCGACGACCTGCCCGTGGCCGAGTTCGACGCGGCTGCTCTCGTCTTCGCTTTCCGCGTCGATAACGACGCGCAAGCGGCCGCTGAGCACAATATACAGGCTGTCGCTGGGATCACCTCGCCGGACGAGCAGCTCGCCGCCGGATAGCGAGACGGTTTCCAGCTCCGCCTCGAAATCCTGCCATAGGGCATCGCTCGGCTCGATCGAGTGGAACAAGCTCGAGCTGCCTAAGGCCTGTCTCAGCGCCGCTGGAACGTGCGCGCCGTTGTTAGCCATGCTCGAGCTTATCTTTGGTTCCTTTCGGTGCCATCGGTTGCGCTTAAGCGCGCGGACTGCCCATCACCCGCCACGACCTTTCCCTGGCCACAGTTCTGTCCAGACCGGGCGTCGAGGACGCCTAGCCGCGGATCTTAACGAACAGGATGCAGACTGCGGCAGCTAGAGAGCTTCGACCAGCTGAGGATGTTCGTGCCGGTCGTTGACAATAGATCAGGCCTTAGCTCCAGCCAGGCCAGTATAAAATAAACATGATCCCATGTCAATTCTCCGGCAAGTTATAGCATACCCGCGCCGCCGTGACGTGCCGCTCAGGACATTCGGGTTCCGTGCTGCGCTACGATTCGAATTGCCAGCAGGCGAGCTTCCAATCGTGCCCCTCGGCGGCGACGGCGCCCACAAAGCCGGGACCGGGAGTGAGATCCCGCAGCGACCACATGCGCACCGCCTCCGGCTCGTCGGCGGTGCGCAACAGCGCCGCCGGCGAGCCGGGGACCAGCGAGACATCGAAGCGGTCGAGCGACAGCGACAGGCCCATGCCGCGCGCCTTGATATACGCTTCTTTGCGCGTCCAGCAGTTGAAAAAGGCGTCCATCATCAGGTGAGGCGGCAGCGTTCGAAATGCCGCGTACTCCATGGGCGAAAAGGTGTTGGCCGCGATCTGTGCGAATGCAACACCGGCGCGCAGCTCTTCGACGTCCACGCCGACCTCGCGGTCCAGTGCGACCGCGTAGAGCGCCAGGCCGCCCGAATGCGACACGTTGAAGCGCAGGGAAATGGCATCACGGATGATGTCGAGCTCGGGCTTACCGTACCGGTTGAGGCGGAAGCGCAGGCGCGCCGGCTCGAGGCGCAACACGCGCCCAAGGATGGCCCGCAGCACGCCCCGCGCGATGGTAAAGTGGGTGCGATCGCGCTCGAAATAGAAGCGATCCGCGCGCTCGACCTCGTCGACGGACAGTGTGGCACGGTACTGCTGTAGCACATCGAGCGGCACATCAAGGCTCGCGCGCCAGATGTGTACCACGCCCGCGGAAAGCGTCAGGTCAGGCGGTGGAGCCGTCCACACTGCTCAGATCATCCTTCGCTATGTGCCGGAATACAGTGCCCTGAGCGCATCGATCAGCGTGTCGACGTGCTCGGGCCGATTGTAGGCCTGGATTGAGATACGCAGAAGCAGATGACCGTTCCATTCAATTACCGGGACCTCGATCCGATAGTCGTCCCATAGACGGTCCATGTCGTCGGCGAGCGCGGGATCGATCGGGAATGACGCCATCTGCCGCCACCACGCCGGCGAGTTGGGCGCGATCTGGCCGAGGCCGCTGATCTCGCTCACACGCTCCCGCGTGGTGCTCAAGAGCGCGCGGCAGGCCGCCTGCACTCGCGGCCAGTCATGCTCGCGCTGAAAGGCGATCGCCGCCGGCACGCTGAGAAAGGCCGCCGGATCTTGCGTTCCATACCAGTCGAACTGGTTGATGAACTGCGAGCGGCCGGGATATTCGCTCTGCCAGCCCCAACCGACCACCAGCGGCTCAAGCAGGCTCTGGTGCTCGGGACGCACATATAGCAGCCCGGATCCCTTGGGCGCACACAACCATTTGTGGCAGTTGCCGACATAGAAATCGGCGCCGAGGTCGTCCAGCGCGAGCTCGAGCTGGCCCGGCGCATGGGCGCCGTCGATCACCGTGAGGATCCCGGCAGCCCGCGCGCGCCGGCAGATCTCGGCAACCGGAAGGATCAAGGCTGTAGCCGTGCTGATATGGCTGAGCGCGATCACACGGGTGCGCTCCGTCACATTCGCCCAAAACTGCTCGACCACCGTCTGCGGATCGTCGACCGGCAGCGAGAGCGGCCGGACTCGAAAGTGCGCGCCGCGTTTTGCGCAGTTGAAGCGCCACACCCGGTCAATCGCGCCATACTCATGGTTCGTGCTAAGCACTTCATCATCGCGCGCCAGCGGCAGTGAGCGCGCGACAACGTTGATGCCGAAGGTCGTGTTCGGTACAAACACCAGATTTGCACCATCGGCACCGACATACTCGCCCAGTTGATCGCGTGCGTCTGCAAGGAGCGATTTGATGCGCCGCCCAAGTAAATCGATTGGATTGCTTTCCAGTTCGCGCTGCCAGCGTTGGTAGATCTCGAAGACCGGCCGCGGGCACGCGCCAAAGCTGCCATGATTGAGAAAGGTGATATCGTCCCGCAGCAGAAACAGATCGGCAAGCTCGCGTAGCTCTGCGGCGGTGGCGCTAGCGCTTCCTTCAGCCACGATTGTCCTCCGTCATGTCGCCTGTGATTTGGCTTGCTGATAGCTCTCACCCCGGGGCAGCTCGAGCACGATGCGGCGAACGTTCAGCCATCTACCAGTCGAGGCGATCTCGTGCCTCGGCAGCTCCGCCGTCAGCGGGAGCGCCGGGCCGGACCTCCGCGGGGCGGCGCACAGCGTTGATCGATCACTCGTCGAGCGGCACGATGATGTGCCGCAACCGCTGCGTCTGCTCCGCGCTCCAGCCGTCCGGCTTCATCACCGCCACCCACCCGTCCACCACGTTCGACCCGAAGTAGTGCCCGTGTCCCGCCGGCACCCCCAGCGAGTTCCGCCAGGTCCATCCCCACCTGGCAGAACGTCACGATCGGGAACCAGCGGAATGCCGGCGGCCGGTCCGGCGCCGCCGGCGACCCGGCCCAGTCCGGCTTGCGGTACGCCAGCTCCAGGCTCCACCACGTCACCGGATCCGACGCGTTCTGCAGGTACACCACCCGCGGCGCGACGCCATGCTCGGCGACGCCGGCCAGGTCCGCCGGCGTGCGCGCGAAGGACGCGCCCGTGTCGGCCGGCAGCGCGGGTAACCACTGGGGCGACCCGAGCGCGCGGTCGTCGATCAGCTGGTCCCAGATCGGGTTGGCAAACGTCGGCCCGGCCAGCAGCGCGCCGTCGACCTTGGCCCGCAGGTCGGCCAGGCTGTCGAACGCCTGCTCGGTCCCGTACGACCCCAGGCTTTCGCCGAACACGAGCACCTTTGGCTGCTTGGCCGGCGGCAGCTCGTCCACGCGGCGCAGCACGGCACCGATGAGCGCCTGCCCGGCTTCTTCCGCTTTGGTCTGATCGACCAGGAACGACAGCCAGCTCGGCAGGAACGAGTATTGCATCGACACCTCGGCCGTGTCGCCGCGATGGAGGTACTCGAGCGAGTCGCCGACCTTGGGATTGATCCAGCCGGTGCCCGTCGCGGTGAAGATGCCCAGCACGGCGCGGTCGAAGGCGCCCGTGCGCTCGAGCTCGCGCACGGCGAGCGCGGCGCGCTGCTCGGCCGAGGGCGCGGAATCGAGCCCGACGTAAACCCGGATCGGCTGCGCGCAGCAATCGGCTCCGTGGAACGCCTCGAGGTCTTGCACGGTCGGCCCGCGAGCGACGAACTCGCGCCCCTGGCGGCCGAGGGTTTCCCACGCGACGAGCGAGTCCGGACCACCCGATCGTAGCGACGTAGCGGGTTGTTCAGTTCCCACGTTGGTAGACTCATTGGCGATCGAGGAGGCCCGGTTTATCGCGCCGATTGCGCCGCGCAACACGACGCCCTGGACGATTTCGGCCACCGCGCCGACCACCAGCAGCAACCCGACGGCGATCGCGACCGACGGCGGGGCGATGCGGTCCAGCTCGCGGATCAGCACGCGCGTCAGCTCGCGGACGAGCCGCGCACTGATCAGCACGACGCCGCCCGTGACCGCCGCAAAGAATACCACGCCCAGACCCGAGAACCTGGACGCGTCGTCGAGGCCGACGAGCGCGCGCAGCTCGTTCTGCCAGCGCTGCGACTGCAATAGCAGCGCGCTGCTGCCGAGCACCGCGACGACCACGAGAACGATCCAGACGATGCGCATCACTGCCGGCTTCGGCTTAACGCGCGCGAACCGGCGCAAGAGCGCGCTGATGGCGCTCCCGATGCCGTAGCCGGCGACCGCCGAGAGCCCGCTCACGACACCCTGATACTGCCAGGCGCGTGGGAGCAGCGAAGGCGTGAGCGACATCCAGAAGAAGATCAGCGCGACCACCAGCCCGCCGAAGTCCAACGGGCGGAACACCAACCGGGCCAGTCGACGTATCGGCCGGCCCCGCGAAAGGTCGCGCAGGCGTTCAATCAGCGTGTCGCCATATACGATGTCACCTTGCGCGTGCTGCTGTTCCATCGCTGTACCTATGCTCCATGCGCCGAACCGGGTTAGTAATCGTGTATGCGGCGTGTCCCTGGCCGGGTGGTGACAATACTATACGGTACGAACCCATCGCCTGTCCCCTGTGGAACTTTGATCCGCAGTTGGCATTCCTACGGTACTATACAGCGGTCGCGACGTGGCGTGGGATCGAGAATCGACGAAGAGACTCAATGACTATGCCGGCACAATCACTCAACATCGGCATTATCGGAGCCGGGCGCATCGGGCGTGTGCATGCCGAGAATCTCAGCTTGCGCATTCCGCGAGCGAACGTCCTTATGGTAGCGGATGTTGCCGAAGCGGCGGCCCGAGACTGTGCGCAGCACTATCGTATTCCCCAGGCGGTTGGAGATTATCGCGCGGTACTGGCTAACCCCGATATAGACGCGGTACTGATCTGTTCGGCCACCGATACCCACGCCCGCATGATCGAGGAGGCGGCGCAGGCCGGCAAGCATGTATTCTGCGAGAAGCCGATTGCACTGAGCCTTCCGGCGATCGATCAGGCGCTCGCTGCGACGGAGCGGGCCGGCGTTAAGCTGCAGATCGGATTCAACCGGCGCTTTGATGCGAACTATCGCCGTGTTCGGCAGGCGGTCGAGCAGGGTGAGCTAGGGCAGTTGTCGCTGCTCCATCTCATCAGCCGCGATCCGGCACCGCCACCGATCGAGTATGTGAAGCATTCGGGCGGGCTGTTCCTGGATATGGCCATTCACGACTTCGATATGGCTCGCTTCCTGGTCGGCAGCGAGGTTGAGCAGGTCTTCACGACGGCCGGAGTGATGGTCGACCCGCTCATCGGCGAGGCCGGCGACGTGGATACCGCGGTGATAGTGCTGAAGTTCGCCAATGGCGTCATCGGCACGATCGACAACAGCCGGCGTGCCGTCTACGGCTACGACCAACGGGCGGAGCTGCTGGGAAGCGCGGGAGCGATCACGACCGAGAATAATTATCCCAACAGTGCGGTGATCAGCAGCGCTCACGGCGTCCACCGCGATCTGCCGCTGCACTTTTTTCTGGAGCGCTACACCCAGAGCTACGTCGACGAGCTGGTAGCGTTCGTGGATGCGGTGCTGCACGACACGCCGACCCTGGTGACGGGACAGGACGGGCGCGTGCCGGTGGTCATGGGCATGGCCGCCCGCACGTCATATCTGGAAAACCGTCCGGTCAAACTCAGCGAGATCGAAGAGCGGCACCGGGCCTGAGAGGATTTACCACACAGGCACAAAGGACACAAAGAATCGGATAGAATCTTCGTGTCCTTCGTGCCTGTGTGGTGAATCTGTTCTGATCAACGTTTGCGAGAAATGCCGTCACTGCCCGACGAATTCGGGGGACACTGTCGCAGTGCCTCGACGAATCCGCTGGTGATACCTTGCGGCCGCGTAATCGCCCCTCCAACCACCACCGCCCACGCGCCCGCTGCCATGGCCTTACATGCCCACTCGGGCGTCCGAATACGGCCCTCGGCGATGACAGGCAGGCCGACCTGTGCGCTCAGCAGCCTGACCAGGGCGATATCGGGCTCGCTCTGCTGTGGGCTGTACGGCGTGTACCCCGACAGCGTCGTCGACAGCATGTCCGCGCCAGCTGCTTCCGCCGCAAGCCCTTCTTCGACAGTGGATACATCTGCCATCACCAACGCGCCGAACTCGTGATGGATCGCGTCGACGATGTCGGCGAGGCGCTCACCGGCAGGACGCGGTCGCTGCGTCGCATCGAGCGCGACGATTTCAGCCCCGGCTTCGGCCACCGCGCGGGCATGGCCAACTGTTGGCGTGATATAGACATCGCCGGCACCCGCTTTGTACAGGCCGATCAGCGGCAATGGAACGACGGTTCGAATGGCTCGCACGTCGTCAGGCCCGTTGGCGCGAATGCCGGCCGCTCCGCCCATTTGCGCAGCAAGCGCCATGCGGGCCATGATCGCGGCGCCGTGCAGCGGTTCGTCCTCGAGGGCCTGGCATGAGACGATCAAGCCGCCCCGGAGCTGCTGGATCAGCTGTGCTGATGTACTCATCATCGAAGTCCTGTTGTCGAGGGAGTTTATCGCAAAAGTTGAGTTAACCGGAATTACCACAAAGAACACAAAGGGCACGAAGGATCGTTGGATCCTTTGTGTCCTTTGTGTTCTTTGTGGTGAAGGTTTCGGCCCGTGCCCGACGTTACGCTATCTCCTGACAAACGGCACATGCACCCGGTGAACGCCGGGAGTACCTGTCGGCGCCGGCGAGGGCGTGGTGGGCAACGGCGTAGGTAGCGGCGTTGGTATGGGCGTCAGTCCGCCGAACTCCACCGCACCGATATCGCAGGCATCCGGCCGTAGTGCACCGCGCTGGTCGCGCTCAGGGCAGGTGCCGGGTCCGAGGTTGATCAGCGGGCTGCCCGCGAGCGGCACGTGGAAGAACGTTGACCAGTATTGCTCCTGGCGTTCAAATTGCAGCGTGCCGAGTTTGGGATCACCCTTTGCCGTGAACTGCACGCCACAACTGTCGTCACCGATGTGGTTGGCGCCGTCGTTGCTGTATTGCACCGTGCCTTCGCTGCCGCAGTTGGTGTAGCCGGGGTTGTGCAGCGCCGAGCCGCGCAGGCGCGTGTTGGCGCCCGAGACGCTGTGTACGCCGTTGGTGTTATCGGCCAGAGTACTGAAATACAGCTCGAGGTTGCCCTGGTTGTAGACGCCGCCACCGCGGCTGGTGGTGGAGCGGTTGCCGCTGAAGGTCACGCTCTCCAGGTGGGCGTACCCGCTCACCGGCGCCGCGCTCACATACACCCCGCCCCCGTAGGCGGCCGTATTGGTGATAAATGAGGAGTCCGACAACTGCAGCCGCGCGCACTGGGCACAGGCCAGGCCGCCGCCGCTGCCCGCGGCTTCGTTGAAGTCGAAGGTCGTGTTCGTCATGGCAACAGTTGTGTTGTCGGCGAAGATCCCGCCGCCACTCCCCCTGGCCCGATTGCGGGAAAACTCGACTCGCTTGATATCGGTGCGCGAGCTGTCCAGGCCGCCGGACACGTACAGCCCGCCACCGGTCAAGCCCTGATTGAAGTAGAAGAAACTGTTGCGGATCGTCAGCCTCCCCAGGCTGGCGACCCCGGCGCCGTAGCCGTTGACGGTGATATCCTCTCGGATAAAGTTGTACCCGATTTCAGCGTCATGCAGGTTGAGTGAGCCATGGTTGTAGATCGCGCCGCCGCTGTGGGTGGCTATGTTATTGCTGAAGGTGCGACCGCCGACACCCAGGCTGCCGCGCACGGTGGCTGTTGCGCCCGGCAAGATGGCCAAAGCACCGCCAAATTGCGCTTTGTTATCCCAGAATTCGGCGCCTGCGATGCTGAGCGTGGCCGTTGGGTTGGCGGAGATCGCTCCGCCGTAGCCGCCAACGCTGCCCGCCTGCGCGACCCCATTGGCCTGAAAGCGACCACCCGTGATCTGCAGGCTGGGCGTGCCTCCAGCGCTGGTGCAGATCGCGCCACCGCCACTCACGGCGCTGTTGTTCTCGAAGCGGCTGTTGGAAATGATCGCCGCGCCCTGGGTCCAGATCGCGCCGCCGCAGGTTCCTGACGTGTTGTCTTTTACCTGAACATTGTTAAGCGTCAGCGTACCGAGGTTCAGCAGCGCGCCGCCGTCGTTGGGGTTATATCCTTTTTCGAGCGTCAGGTCACTCAGGGTCAATTTGGCCGGGGCGACCACGCGAAAGAGCCGCGTGGCGCGGCCGCCGCTAAAACTGATGAGGTTGGTACCGGCGGTACCCTCGATCACGGTGTCCCGGGTGATCACCTTTTCGCTCGTAAAATTGAAGGTCTTGAACCCGCCGCAGTTGAACGTTATCGTGCCGCCACCGGCCAGCGCGGCATCGAGGGCGGCTTCAGTGCAGCTTGCAGCGGCGCCGGCGCCCACGACACCACCGGCGCGCGCCGGCGAGGCCAGTGAGAAACTGGCGACGAGCAAAGCGACTATGGTGAAGCTCCACCAGGCCGGCCCGGACCGCCATGGAGTTGATCGTCCAAGGTGATGTATCATGCTTGACCTCCGCCACCCATATCGATCAGGAGGTGCGCATGGCTCGGGTGGCTCCTGGATTGCTGCGATGCACGTCGCAACGGAACCGTGCGCTGAGACACTCTAGCCGGGCGGTCTCAATAAAGTCTAAAGCGCCGGTGCCGGCTCCTCGCGCTGCCGATACGAACCACCAACACGAGCAACGGAGGTCATAATGCCTGCACCCATCACCCCGGCCGATTTCTCCCACCTTCGCTGGCGCGGCCATTGGATCTGGGTCCCTGAAGAGCCGATCACGCCAAGCGGGTTCTTGTCGGCCGGTATCAACCCGCACGCGCCGGAGGCCCACGCCCTGTTCCGCAAGACGATCCGGATTGATCAGGTTCCCCAACGCGCGCCGGCGCGAATGACCGCCGACTTGCGCTACGCCCTCTTCGTTAACGGGCAGGACGTC
Source organism: uncultured bacterium (assembly GCA_963827625.1). Lineage (GTDB taxonomy): Bacteria > Chloroflexota > Chloroflexia > Chloroflexales > Kallotenuaceae > CAWHBS01. Next base: position 495,848 of record CAWHBS010000003.1, read on the forward strand.
TTTCGCGGCCCGATCCGTAGCCAGCCCCGGCGGCTGCACTATGATCTATTCGACCTTGCCCCATTCCTGCAAACGGGCGAGAACATCATCGCTGTTTATGTCAAGTATTACGGAACGCCGAAATCCTACTGGATCCCCGCCGTGCCCAACCGGACACTCGGCAAGACCGGCATCCTCGTCTTCGAGGGCGACCTCGGCACGGCGGGCTGGCTGGTCAGCGACGCGACCTGGAAGGCTCGCAAGGCCGACGCCTGGGACCACGACTGGCACGCCGGCCACGCCGCGGGCATGCTGCCTGAGGGCGTCCCGGTCGAAGTCTTCGACGCCCGCCGCTTCCCCTATAGCTGGCGCGAAGCCGGGTTCGACGATACTGGCTGGGGCACCGCCCAGGTTGTGCCGGCGGTGCATATCGGCGGGTTCGCTCGCACCCGGCCACCCACCGACCCCTACGGCCCGCTGTATCCCCGCCCGATCGCGCAGCTTGGCGGCACGTGGAAGACGCCGGCCACCGTGCAGGTCGAAGCGCTGGATGGCCTGGTGGACCCGGCGATCGGCAGCCCGGTCAAGCGCGTCGAGGCCGCGGCCGGCTTCCCCGTCTCGACCACGGCCCAGGCTGAACACCTGCCGCTGAGCATGGATGTTCCGGCCGGCGGTACTGTACGGCTGATCCTCGACATGGGCGGCATCGTCTCCGGCCTGGTCGAGTTCGAGCTTGAAGCAGCCGCCGGAATGGTGTTCGACCTCTCGTATGTGGAAGAGCCGGTGACCGGACCGGCCGGCATGATCGCCCAGCACGCCGGGACGCGCTATATCGCGCGAGGCGAGCACGACCGCCTTGAGGTCTTCGACCCTAACGGCTTCCGCTATGCCTATATGCTGGCCCATGGCGCCGCGGGCAAGGTCACCCTGGCACATTTCGCGGTGCGCGAGCAGGTGTACCCCTGGCTGGACGGCGCGGGCTTTGTATGCGACGACGAGGAGCTGAATCGCATCTTTCAGGCGGGCGTGCGCACGGTGCAGCTCTGCTCACACGACTCGTTTATCGACTGCCCCACCCGCGAGCAGCGCGCCTGGGTAGGCGACAGCGTCGTGCACCAGATGGTGCATCTCGCAACCAACCGCGACTGGCGGCTGGCCTGGCACTACCTGAACCTGAGCAACTCGCCCCGCTCCGACGGAATGTTGCCGATGGCCGTGGTCGGCGAGGACGAGGCCAGCGGTGGTCTGACCATCCCGGACTGGGCGCTGCACTGGATTCACGGCGTCTACAATTGCTACCGCTTCAGCGGCGACCGCGATATGGTCAAGACGCTGATGCCGACCTGTGAGCGCGTCTTGCGCTGGTATGCGCCGTATCAGACACCCGAGGGTGTGCTCCAGGATGTGATCGAATGGAACCTGGTCGACTGGTCCAGCGTCCTGGTGAGCGACAGCAGCTCGATCCTTACAGCCATGTGGGCGCGTGGCCTGCGCGAGTTCGCCGAGATGGCCGGCTGGTTGGAGGAACGCGCGAGCCAACGCTGGGCCGGCGGGCTGTATGACGCGGCGCGAGCGGGCTTCGAGGTGTTCTGGGATGAGGCGCGCGGCTCGTATATCGATCACGTTGTGGACGGTGAGCCACGGCCGGAGATGAGCCAGCTGGCGGGCGCGCTGGCAGTCGTCGCCGGGCTGGCGCCCGAGGGACGCTGGAGTCGCATCGTGGACACGATCACCGACCCGGCGCGGCTGGTGGTGCGCTCGTGGACGAGCGCGGAAGCCGGCGAGAATGTGTTGGAGAAGCGGCAGAAGCAGATGCAGGGCATCTACGAAACCAACTGGGATGCCACGCAGCAGATCGTCATCGCCCAGCCGTTTATGAGCTATGTCGTGCATGATGCCGTCGCGGCGGCAGGCAAGGCGGACCGGCTGCCCGATCTGTACCGACGCTGGTCGGCGTTCCTGGTGAACGGCTACGACACCATCGGCGAGCGCTGGGGAACAGGGACACATGTCCACGGCTGGAGCTGTACTCCCACGCGGGACATGATCTTCTCCACCCTGGGCGTTACCCCGGCAGAACCGGGCTATACCACCGCCCGCATCGCCCCACGACTCGGACGGCTCGCCTGGGCCAGGGGCAGCGTGCCCACGCCGCACGGATTGATTTCGGTGGAGGCCGGCGCCGAGTCGGTGACGATCAATTCGCCGGTACCGATCATCGTAGAGCTCGAAGGCCAGGCGCCGAGCGCGTTGGAAGCCGGGCACCACGAGCTATCCGCGGGTTGAGGCGTAGGCTCATGGCGTGACGTTGGGCGGCTTGTGGCCGAGGGCACCGAGGATGGTGCAGATCTGCGCGCGGTGCTCGGTGACGAGGAGGTTGCACCACAAAGGCACAAAGGACACGAAGATGCTATGGATTCTTCGTGTCCTTTGTGGTGAAGCTGGTTGGCTCAACCTTTGCGGGAAACCGGCTGCTCAACATATCCACCGGCCTCCGCGCGCTCCAGCACCGCGCCGATCGCCTCCATCAGCGTGCGCGCCGCCTCCGCGCTGAGCTCCACCGCCACCCGCGCTCCCGGGCCGAGCGCCTCGTTCACGAAGTCAATATTCAGCGCATGTTCCAGCGGCGCATTGAACGGGTGGTCATACGACACGTTTGCCTCGCGCAGCGTGAACCACCCGTTCGCTCCTTTGCCGCTGCCGTCGATATTCACCTGTGTAACGATCATGGTACACATCGCCGTCCTCCTTACACTGTTCGCGCCGCTGCCGAAGCAGCCGGCGTCCGAAGGTTGGTTTCAAGGAAAGCCAGGAGCTTCTTCCAGCCGTCGACCGCTTGTTCCTGTCGATACGCGGGCCGATCGTAATAAAAGAAGCCATGCCCGGCTTTCGGATACATGTGAAACTCATACGTCTTGCCGTGCGCCTTGAGCTCCTGCTCGAGCTGCTCCACCTGTGCCGGTGTGGGATTCTGATCGTCCTCGCCGAAGATACCGAGCAGCGGGCAGGGCAGGTCGCCGGTGTAGTCGATCGGGGCGACGGGCTGCCTGGGCGTCAGCTCGTTGGGCGCCATCACTATCCGCCCACCCCAGCAGTCCACCGCAGCGTCAAACCCCGGCACCCGGCAGGCCGCCAGGAAGGCATGCCGGCCTCCGGAACAGGTGCCGAACACGCCGACCTTTCCGTTGCTGAACGAGAGTGCGCGTAGATAGTGCAGCGCGCCGGCAAGGTCCCCCAGCACCTGTTCGTCCGGCACGCCGCCTTGGGCGCGCACCGTGGCCGCCACATCCTCCGGCGCCCCATGTCCTGCGCGGTGATAGAGATTGGGCGACACGGCAACATAGCCGTGATGGGCGAATTTGCGCGTGGCCTCGCGGTACCATTCGTCCCAGCCGGGCATGTGGTGGATCACCACGATGCCGGGATACGGCCCGGGGCCAAGTGGACGCGCACAATAAGCATTGATCAGATCATCCTGAAACCCTGGAATGGCGATAGTTTCCGCGAGCATGCCTTCGTACATGTTGGTCTGATACATGGCGTACCCTCCTGTTCAACACCTATGCGTCGACATCAGTTGTCGGTGCCATAGTCATGGTCGGTGTAGTCAACCGCGCCCAGCTTCCAGTAGCCGCGCGTGACGATTGTCGCGGGATCAAGGCCACGCTCGTCAAGCAAATGCCTGCGAATGCGCCGCATAGCCGCGGCTTCACAGCCCACGTAGATGCGCCCGTTGCCGGCGGGTAGCTCGATCGAGCGCAGCGCTGCTTCCAATGCCATATCGGCTCGGGCCGGATCACCATCACGATGCAGCCAGGTGATGTCGAGCTGCGCGGCGCTCGCGAGCGGCCGTTCCTCGTGCGCGTCGGCAACTTCCAGCACCACGCGCGCTCGCGCGTCGGCCGGCAGGGCATCCAGGATCGACTCGATCGCCGGAAGCGCGGCGTCGTCGCCGGCCAGCACAAACCAGGCGGCGTCGGTTTCGACCTGGTAGTTCGGCCCGGGCCCGCCCATGACCAGCACCTGGCCCGCTTGTGCTTGCGCGGCCCACTCGGACGCGGGGCCATCGCCGTGCAGCACAAACTCGACATCCAGCTCGGGGACGGCCGGATCGAAGCGGCGTGGCGTATAGGTACGTATGCGCGTCGGCCGTGGCCCGTCCGGCTGCGGCAAGGGCGGCTCAGCCTGCCCGTCTTCGGGAAAGATCAGCTTGATATGGGCAGCGGGACCGTTCCAGCCAAAGGCCGCCAGGTCGTCTCCGGTGAAGGTCACGCGCACCATGCGCGGGCTCAGCCGCGCGACGCGTGTGACTGTTATCCGTCGCATGACCCGGCGACGGCGCGGAGGAGGCGCATCTGCGCCATCCGAGGTTTGGGCGGTATTGGTGGTCATGTCGGTACTCCATCGTTGGATCGTCGGCGCCGCAGGTGCGCGGCGAGAAAATCGTGAATAAGGACCGGGATCTGCGGGTCGTCGAACTGGCCGTGCCCGCCGCCCGCCACGGTGTAGAACGTGACGGGCACGCCGGCCGCCTGCAGCGCCGCCACCAGCAGCGTGCTCTGATGGTAGGGCACCAGCGGGTCGCGGTCGCCGTGGACGATCAGGAACGGCGGCGCCTCGGAGGTCACATATGTTACGGGGTTGGCGCGCGCTACCTCGGCGGGGCGCTGCTGGATCGGCCCGCCAACCAGCTGCGACTCCGGCGAGTCCGGTGTGTCGTGAACCATACCCTCCGGCAGGCGGTGGGCGTCCATTTGCAGAAAGTCGGTTGGCCCGAAGAAGTCGAGCACCGCCTGGACACGGCTGGAATATTCGAGGTGCGCCCCGACCTCGAAGCTGCGCTCGTGGCCGGCCGTGCCGAGCATCGCCGCCAGGTGCCCACCCGCCGACTCGCCCCAGGACGCAACCCGCTCTGGGTCGAGCCCGTACGTGCCGGCGTTGGCGCGCAGCCAGCGCACGGCAGCCTTACAGTCCTCGATCTGGGCCGGGAAGCGCGCGTGCTGGCTCAGACGATAGTTGACGGAGGCGATGGCGTAGCCCTGCTGGAGCATCTCAACCGGGACGCGATCCTCCTTGCTGCCCAAACGAAACGCGCCGCCGTGGATCCAGACGATCAGCGGCAGGCGCCCGGCGGCGTGGGGAAGATATAAGTCGAGCACCTGCCGTGGGTGGCCTTCGGACACATAGGCCAGGTCGCGGTGGACGACCTCACCGGCCGCGAGTGTATCAGCTACGCGTGACATCCGGCGCTCCCCCTTCATGGCGCGACGGCGGCGCGGCGAATCCAGTGTATCTGGTGAACGTTGAACGTACCGGACATGGCATGTATCTCCTCTAGGTGCGGGCTGGTTCAGTACCCTGGTGCGGCGACCGGCGCCTTTCACCCAGGCTACGCAGGGCCTGCACCGTGTTCGCAAGATGGTCGCGCATGGCAGCTTCGGCGGCATCACCATCGCGCGACGCGACCGCCTCGACGATGGCCCGGTGCTCGGCCACCGATTGCGGCGGGCGGCCGGGCACCAGAATGATGCGAAACTGCGAGCGGACGTGCTGGGCGTGGAGGCGCTCGATCAGGCGTGCCACGGTCCGGTGGTCGGCAATCTGGAGCAGCCGGCTGTGGAGGCGAGTGTTGCCCTCCGAGATCCCGAGCAGGTCACCCATGGCCAGACAGGCCTCCATCTCGCCGATGATCGCGCGCAGATCGGCAACATCCTCATCGGTGACATTCCGGGCAGCGTAGCGAGCCGCCAGGCCCTCGAGCACGGCGCGCACCTCGAGCGTTTCGACCGCCTCCGCCTCCGAAATGGCCCGCACCCACGCGCCGCGATTCGGCTCGCGCTCGACCAGACCTTCCTGCTCCAGGCGGGCCAGGGCGGTGCGGATCGCCGCGCGTCCAACGCTGTAGCGCTGCGCCAGATCCATCTCGATCAGGCGCTCGTTCGGCTGCAGCTCGCCGCGCAGAATCGCCCCATACAGGCGCGCGTAGCTGTCGTCGGCCTCGGTGCCACGCTCGGTCGTCACGCTCATGGTTATTCCCCCGGCGGCCGCCTGAACCACTAATTGTCAACAAGATTGTCAACAACCTGGTCTTGCCGGATGATACACCGCGGGCAGGTACCTGTCAAGACGAAGGAGCAAAACGCTCAGTCAGGCAAGCTCGAATCGTTTGCGTTTTTTTTCAAGACAGTGCCCTGTTGCTGCGCTATGATCGCGCTATCGACAACAACCTGAAAAGGAGCCCAACATGCGAAACGTGGTCGTCACTGAATTCATGTCTCTTGATGGCGTTATTGAAGACCCCGCCTGGACTGCGCCGTACTGGAACGACGAAATCGCGAAGTTCAAAGGCGATGAGCAAGCGACCACCGATGCCTTGCTCCTGGGACGCGTGACCTATCAAGGGTTTGCAGCAGCCTGGCCGGAGAGCACGGATGAAGGGGCGGATAGCATGAACAACCTGCCCAAATACGTAGTGTCAACCACACTGGACACGCTGGAATGGAACAACTCAAGGCTGATCAACGACAATATCATAGACGAGCTCACCAAACTCAAGCAGCAGGACGGTCAGGACATTCTGGTCTACGGCAGCGCCACGCTTGTGCAAACGCTGATGCAGCACAATCTTGTAGATCGCTATCGGCTGCTGGTCTATCCGGTGGTGGTCGGCAAAGGCAAGCGCCTGTTTGACGAGGGTACCACGGCGACGTTGAAGCTGGTGGAAACACAGCAGTTCGGCTCAGGTGTCGTGGCGCTGGTATATGAACCGGAGCGCGCATAGAGCAATAACCGGAAACCGTGATCTGTCATTCCGAGCGGGGGCGCCCTTGGTCTGGGCACCCAGAAGCCTTAATCGGCCCAGAGGGCGCCCCCGCTCGGAATGACATGAACTCAATGGGTGAGAATCGCTCTAGTCAGCGCCAAAGGAACGATGAGTGATGAGTGATGAATGCCGGGCAATTCATCACTCATCACTCATCACTCATCACTTATGTTTCGTGTCCTTTGTGCCTTTGTGGTGCAACCTTTCCGGTTATTGAGCTAATCGGCCAAATATTCAACGTTCGCAACAGCGTAGTGGCCCTCGAGATACGGGAATCTGCACCGCGAGATCCGGGGACAAGTCGACGCCAAGGCCAGGCTGCTTCGGGATTTCGAGCTTGCCGTCGGCGATGCGAGGCGGTGCAGCGAGGATCGCCCACTGCAGCGGCCCCTGAAATCATACACAGCTCAAGGCTATGCGGGCGCGGCAGCGCAGCAACATAATGGGCGTTGGCCATGGTCATCAGGCCATGATGCCAGTTATGCGGGATGACACCAACGCCAAAAGCGTCAGCGGCCTCGGCTATTCGAATTGCCTCGCTGATGCCGGTACACGCAACATCCGGCTGCACAATGTCGAAGCAGCGTCGTTCGAGATACGGACGAAATTGCTCTACGGTCGTGAACTGTTCGCCGCCGGTTATCGCCATTCCAACACCGGCATTTAGGCGAGCGTACGCGTCGACCTCAGCATACGCGAAGGGCTCTTCCAGCCACGCGAAGCCAAGCTGATCCAGCCCCTTAGCCAGGACAAACGATTGCTCAACCGACAACCGCTGGTTCCCATCGACCATCAGCTTCATCGCGTCTCCAACCGCCGCGCGCAATTCAGCCATTAGCTCCAGAAAGCGCTCTACCGTGATGCCGTCCCAGCGCCACTCGGTGCCGATCCGCACCTTGCAGGCCCGAAACCCCTGTTCGCGGTAGCCCAGCGTTTCTTCGATCAATTGCCGGGGATGACGCCAGTCGTAGCGGCAGCCGCTGGAGGCATACAGCGGGATACTGCGCTGGGCGCCAGGCTTGAGCAGCTCGCAAAGCGGCACGCCGGCCTGCCTGGCGCGCAGATCCCATAACGCCGTATCGAGGCCTGCCACCGCGGTATCGTGAGGCGTGATGTAGGATGCCTGGTCGTCGATCCGGCCGTGCGGGCGGATCCGATCGGCAGCTTCACCAACGTCACGGCCGATTAGGTCGGGCGCAAGCCGCGCAACCTGCTCGCGGATCAGATGCGGGATACCATACGGAGATGCCTCGCCGATGCCGTCGACGGCTTCGTCGGTATGCACAACCACGATGGCACAGTCGGCTTTGACCGTACGGGCCTCGGCGGTGATCCATTGATGCTCCGGCTCGTGCATGCGCGATAGGCAGAGCGTGTCGATTGCGGTGATCTTCATAACTCCTCTTCCTGCTGTGCGCGCCGCGCTTCATGCCCGTCGAGCGCGCCTCCGAGCCGGCTTCCTACCGGCCGGAGGCGCGCGGCACGCTCACCGAATCACGCCTCACGAGCGTGACGCGCAACATATGCAGCGCCGCCGGCAGCTCGGGCTGCGCCGCTCGCGTGAGCAGCTGTTGCACGGCGACCACGCCAACCCCCACTTGATCGGTACGCACGGTTGTGAGCGCCGGCTCCAATTGCGCGGCGATCGTCAGGTAGTCGCCGTAGGCGACCAGCGAAACATCGGCCGGCACCGCGCGGCCGGATTCGCGCAGCGCCTTGAGCGCCCCGACGGCGCTGGAGTCGTTGGCACACACGAGCCCGGTAAACTCCGCACGGCGCTCGAGCAAGCGGCGACAGGCATCGTATCCACCTTCGGGGGTCAGATTACTCGGCTCGTACAGCGCATAATCGATCGGCACGCCGGCGTCGAGCAATGCCGCGCGATAGCCGTTCGCACGCAGCTCGACCGGGGCCATCGTGCTCATCGGGCGCGGCCCTCCGCGCGCCGGGCCGCTGATAAAGGCAATCCGCCGGTGGCCCGCTTCGAGTAAATGCTCGGTCGCGAGCCGTCCGCCGCCGAAATCGTCGAACAGAACGCAGTCGAGGTCGCGTTCGGGGAGCTGGTGCTCGACCAGCACCAGCGGGATCTTCTCGGCTTCCAGGTGTGCGACGATCTCGGGAGCAACCGGGCCGACCAGCAGCACGCCGCCCACTCGCGCGTCACGCACGCTCTCCAGCAGCAGCTGCAGCGCCTGCGGCGAAGACTGCAGCGCGCGGTAACTCAGCTTGATGCCGCGCCGCGCCGCCTCGCTTTCGGCCCCCGCCAGGATGCGCGACCAGAACGGGTTGTCCGCGGCGACCGTCCCGGGATTGACCGGTGTAAATAAGAATGCTATCTCCTGGACTGCCGGTACCGCGGCGCGCGTGCCTTGTCGCAGCTGCGTCGGCAGGTTGTAGCCGAGCTTGCGGGCGACCTCGAGCACATGTCGCCGCGTCCCTTCGGCTACGTGGTGGTGGTTGTTGAGCGCGCGCGAAACGGTGCCGATCGAAACTGACGCTTCGCGTGCGATTTCGCGGACCGATACGCCTGTGGCCATGTGCTGCTTCCTGCGTTTAGGGTCGATGGAAATGGAACGCTCTGGAACACTCAACGCATCCTATCATTCGCGGTTCGACGCGTCAATGGCCCAATTCGTTGCGATACTAAGCTGCGTATTGACACATTCCTGGAACGCTGCTATCATCATGTTCCAGGTACCGGAACACCAAGGGCGTTCGCCCTGGTTCGCCAGGCTTTGTGCCACTGCACGAGCGGTGCTGCGATCCAGCGTAGCGCGCAGCTGAAGGTCTTCTTTTCGCCCCAGCTTCATCACATCCCAATTGTTCGGAGAACCGGCCCTACTTTGACGCAACGAGGCGATATGGCAACCAAAGTCAGCGGAGCTGCCACGCATGGCGAAGCATCGCGCAGCGACGCACCGCCGCGCAGGCGTCGCGCGCGCGAGTTGCGCAGGAATTTGCCGTTCCTGCTGATGGCCACGCCGGTGTTCATCTGGGTGCTGGTGTTTTCATATCTCCCGATGTTCGGTCTGATCATCGCCTTTAAGGACTATCGCTTCGACAAGGGCATCCTCGGCAGCGATTGGGTCGGCTTCGCAAATTTCCAGTTTCTGCTCGGCAGCGGCGTAATCGGGCGCATCGTCTTTAATACGCTGTTCCTGAACTCCTTATTTATCGTCACCACCATGATCGTAGCGCTCGGGATCGCGCTGGCGATGTACGAGGTACAGCGACACTGGCTGAGCCGTTTTTACCAGTCGGCGCTGTTTTTCCCAACCTTTATCTCGTGGGTGATCGTCGGCACGTTCATGTTTGCGCTGCTGAACTCGAGCGACGGGCTGGTCAACCGCTTGCTGGTCGCCCTGGGTTTAGACAAAGTCAGCTGGTATCGCGAGGCGGAATATTGGCCTGCGATCCTGACGCTGGTAAACCTGTGGAAGGGCGTCGGCTTCAGCGCGCTGGTGTACTTCGCCGGAATGCTGGGAATCAACCCCGAATACTACGAGGCGGCGCGGCTGGATGGCGCCAGCGCCTGGCAGCTGATCCGCTGGATCACCTTGCCGCTGCTGCTGCCGTTGATCACGATCCTGACGCTGCTGGCGATCGGCCGGATCTTTTATGCCGACTTCGGTCTCTTCTTTCAGGTCACCCGCGATACGTCGCAGCTCTATTCGACCACGGATGTGATCGACACGTATGTGTTTCGCGCACTGCGCAAATCGGGCGACATCGACATGGCCGCGGCGGCCGGTATGGTCCAGTCGGTGGTGGGTTTTGCGCTGGTGGTGCTTTCCAACTGGATCGTACGGCGGATCGACCCCGACCGAGCGTTGTTTTAGCTAGGAGGCACCGACGATGGTTGCCGCTCGTTTTCGGCGCAGGCTCCCAGGCAAGAGCACAGCCGGCCGGCTAGGCGTCCACCTGCTGCTGCTCGCAGCCAGCCTGTTGTGCCTGCTGCCGCTGCTGCTGATCGTCTCGGCCTCCTTCTCGGAGGAAAAAGACATCGCCATTTACGGGTATAGCCTGATCCCGCGCAACTTCACAACCTATGCCTACGACTATATTCTGAAAGTTCCAAGCCAGTTGATACGCTCGTACGCGGTGACAACCTTTGTCACCGCGGTCGGCACCAGCGTTGGCCTGCTGATGATGTCGCTGTTTGCCTATACATTGTCGCGTCCCGAGTTCCGCTACCGCAACTGGCTGGCATTCTTTTTGTTCTTTACGATGCTGTTCAACGGCGGGTTGGTACCCTGGTACATCCTGATCACCCAGTATCTTCAGCTCAAGAATACGATCTGGGCGCTGATCGTACCGGCGCTGGTGGTGCCGTGGTATGTGCTGTTGTTGCGGACGTACATGGTGCAGCTGCCCGGCGAGCTGTTTGATGCCGCGCGCATCGACGGCGCCGGCGAATGGCGCATCTTCTTTCAGATCGTTATGCCGCTTTCAACGCCCGCGCTGGCCACGGTGGGCCTGTTCATGATCCTCGGCTTCTGGAACGACTGGTGGCTGGCGCTGTTGTTCATCGACAACCCGAACCTGCGCCCGCTGCAGTATATGCTTTACGCGATCCTCACCAACGCGCAGGCGCTGGCCGCAAATCCGCAGACCACGGGCGTCGCAACGCCGATCGCCACGGTTCGCATGGCGATGGTCGTGCTGGCCACCGGTCCTGCCGTGCTGGCGTTTCTGCTCGTGCAGCGCTATTTCATCCAGGGCGTTACCGTCGGCGCGATCAAGTCGTGACGGCGGAGCAAAGCAAGCCTAAAGGAGGCACAGATGTCCAGTTCTTCACAACGGATCAGCCGCCGGCGCTTTCTGAAAGCCGCCGGTACCACGGCGACCGGCCTCGCTCTTGCAGCGTGCGGTGCGGCGCCGGACACCGCAACAACGGCAGCCAGCGAAGCCGCGGCCACGAGCGGCGCATCGGCAGCCGCCGAAGTCGCGGCGTCAACCGCCGCCGAGGTAGCAGCGTCAACCGCTCCCGCGGCATCGGCAGCCGTCGCCGCGGGGGAAGCTGCCGAGCTGACCTACATCTACCCCGGCACGATCTTTACTGATGTGGGCGTCGTCCAGGATGCGCTGAACACGATCCTGCAGGAACGTATCAACGCGACGATCAGCCTGCAGACCGTCGACTGGGGCGCGTTCGACGAGAAGATCAAGCTCGCCACGGCCGCCGGCGAGAAGTTCGACATGACCTTCACCGCTCCATGGATCAACAATTATTACCAGAACGTTTCCAACGGCAACCTGCTGGCGCTCGACGATATGCTGCAGACGCAGGCGCCAAAGCTGTGGGACAGCATGCCTGCCGCGTTCTGGGACGCGGCGCGGGTCGACGGCAAAATCCATGGCGTGATCAACCAGCAGATTTTCGTAAAGCCATGGGGGCCGTTCACGCGCAAGGATCTCGCCGAAAAGCATGCCCTCGACCTGAGCGCGATGAGCAAGTTCGAGGACCTCGAGCCGTATTTCGACAAGGTCAAGGCCGAGGGCATCACGCCGGTCACGCGCTTCAGCCTGTTCTTTAATGAGTACTGGGGCTACGATCCGCTCTTCGACGGCGGCTTCGTCGTGCGCTACGACGACCCTGAGCGCAAAGTCTTGATTGCCGCCGAGACCCCCGAGTTCAAGGCGGCGATGGAGCTGAACCGGAAATGGCTCGCCGCGGGCTACATGCTGGAAGAAGAATTGTCCGCCGACGACGAGCGGGCGCAGGTGCGCGCGGGCCAGTACGGCGGCGGCATCCATGTGATCAAGCCGGGCGGCGAATCGGAGGCCAAAGCGACCTACGGCTTCGACTATGTGCAGCGCTCGTTCGTGGCGCCGCACAACGGTACCGAGGTCCTGACTACCGCGGGCGTCGTCGCGACACTCAACGGCGTCAGCCGCACGTCGGCGAACCCCGAGCGCGTGGTGCAGTTCCTCGAGCTGCTCAACACCGATGTCGAAGTGTACAACCTGCTGTGTAAGGGTGTCGAGGGCAAGCACTGGGAATGGAAAGACGAGACCAGGAAAATCGTCGGCTTCCCCGAGGGCGTCACCGCCGAGACGAGCGCCTATAATCCTAACACCGACTGGATGTTCGGCAACCAGTTTAACGCGTATTTCGTCTCCGAGGAACAGGCGAGCGCCAATGTATGGGAGGAGACCGCCAAGCTCAACACCAGCGCCACGCCGTCGGTCGCGCTCGGCTTCTCCTTCAACTCGGATCCGGTCAAGACCGAGCTGGCTCAGCTCGCCGCGGTCGGCGAAGAGCAAGGCGAGCTGGTTACCTACGGCCCGGACGAGCTGTCCGAGGCGCTGCCGGCACTGATCGAAGCGCTCAAGGGCGCCGGCGCCGAGAAAGTGCAGGCCGAGGTTCAACGCCAGCTCGACGAGTGGGCAAAAACGAAAGGGAGCTAAGGAAGTCGAAAGGTCGAAGGTCGAAGGTCACCGGAAGCATAGGACATCAACGAATACTGTGGGTTGTCATTCCGAAGGGCCGAGGCGGCCCTGCCTGACCGGCCAGCGTGCTAAGGCCAATCGAAGCACACACCTACGGACGTAAGCACGCGAGGAATCTCTAAGTGTCGATGTGACCAGACAGCCAGAGATCCCTCGCGCGCCATTGGCAGCATGCTACCACACGCTAGCGACAGCGCGCTGGCCGGTCAGGCAGGACCGCCTCGGCCCTTCGGGATGACAGTTTGCCATTTTCGTGAGTCGATGCAAGACTTTCGACCTTCGACCTTCGACCTGTGACCTTCGACCTTCGACCTGTGACCTTCGACCCGCTTAGCCGGCACGGCTAGATCGAAGACGCCGATGCACAGCATTACCGCTACAGTTCCATGTACCTCACCGCCGAACTGGGCGATCCTCCAGCGCGCCCTGTTCAGCCTGATGGATGGCGCGATCCACCAGTTTCTCGAGCGCTACACCCGGCCGAACGGCTACTTACGCTGGCCCGACCGCTGGCACAATGAGGTAGAGCCGCGCGATGGAGTCGACGACTTTTATGAATCGTTCTCCAACTGGCCATTGTACTATCTGCTCGGCGGCGGCGATGCTGTCTTCGAGGCCGCGGACCGCGAGTGGGACGCGATCACCGAGCAGCTCACACGGCTGGGGCGGGTCCACAACGAGTACGAGCGCGGCTACGATCAATTTCACCAGAGCGAGCATTACACGTACTTCTACAACCTGTGCCTGGCCGACCCGACCAACTCAAAATTTCGTACGCGCGCACGGCGCTTTGCCGGGCTGTACTTGAACGAGGAGCCCGAGGCCGCCAATTACGACCCGATCCATAAGCTTGTTCGCGCACCGATGAACGGCAGCAAAGGACCAAATTGGGGCTACTTCGACAGCGAGCCGTACTATGGCGATTTTCCGTCCATGGCGCCCTACGGCTTGCCGTATCATGATCTCCCCGGCATCAACAGCTACGCGGACCTGCACAACCCGGTGATGGCGCGACGGATGGGCGCGGCGATGCAGGAGCGCATGGGAAAGGGCGACGTGGCCGCCAATCTCGGCGTCGTCAGCTTGATCGCCAATGCCTTTCTGCTCACGCAGGACACACGGTACCGTGAGTGGATCGCCGAGTATGTCGGCGCGTGGCTGGAGCGGGCCAGACAGAACAACGGTGTTATCCCCGACAACGTAGGGCTGAGCGGGCAGGTGGGAGAATATCTTGCCGGGCGCTGGTATGGCGGCCTATACGGATGGACCTGGCCGCATGGCCTGTACAACATCGCGTATGCGGCGATCGTCGGCGCCACCGGCGCGCTGCTGGTAACCAACGACCAGCGCTTCCTCGAGCTTCCGCGCGCGCTGATCGACAACGCGATGCGGCTGGGTACGTTCCGTGACTTGCGCAGTCTGTCGATGAGCCTGGGACAACATTGGCAGCATCCACGGGCCGCGGTGGATGAGCCGCGGGAGGTCTGGGTTGTGCCGTACCGCTACGGCGACAACGGCTGGTTCGACGAGCAGCCGTTGTCGCCGATCTTTCCGGTGGCGCTGTGGAACCTGGCGCAGCAAGAGCAAGATCGGGCGCGCGTAGCACGGCTGCAAGCGGCGGAGGCGTACGACTGGAGCGGCGTATTCTCGTTTCGCATCAAAGAAGACGCCGGCCATGAACAACCGTGGTGGAGCTACCTGAACGGCGACAACCCCGCGTACCCGGAGCAGATATTACGGGTTGCGTTGGAGCAGGTGTATTATCGCCTGGCACGCATCCGGTCGGACACGAGCGACTTCGAGGGGCAGACATTGTTCAACAGGCGCGAGATCCATCATTGGCAAAATCATAATCCCATCACGACCGAAGCACTGCTACAGCTGACGCTCGGCGCACCCGCCCCGATCTACAACGGTGGGCTGCTGATCGCACCGCTACGCTACTACGATGCCGTACGGCGGCGGCCGGGCTTGCCGCCCGATGTCGCGGCGTTGGTTGAGCTGGTGACGGCCGACAGCCTGGTTGTCCAGCTGGTCAATCTCAGCCCGTTTGCTCAGCGCGAGCTCTTTGTCCAGGCCGGCGGTTTCGGTGAGCATAGCTTCAGCCACGTGCGTTACACCGGCGTGGCAGCAGCATATCCCGATCCGGCCACGGCAGTCACCTATACTGTACCTCCTGTTCAAGCGGAACTCCACGAGCTATCCCTTGGCGCTACCGACCTATGGGTCATCTTGCCGCCGGCAACGCAAATTCGTCTGGAATTCGGGCTGCAGCGCATGGTTCATACGCCGTCCTACATGCGCCCGTGGGAGCGCGACGGCCGCGCTGACTGAATCCTCTGAGCCGACCGAATTCACCACAAAGGCACACAGGACACCAAGAATCCAGAAAATCTTCGTGTCCTGTGTGCCTTTGTGGTGCAACTTCGGATACCATGTGCGAAAATGACTGTGAGCGATGCCGGCGGGCTATCTCGTCACTGTACTCAGATGAGTCGTTTCCTGGCTGGAGTAGATATCGGCGGGACCAAGTGCGCTGTATGTGTCGGTGACGCAGCCGGCCCGCAGCCCACGCTGCTCGCCAAGCGGCGCTTCCCAACCCCGCCGGCACCCGGGGAGGCTTTGACGCGTATCGTGGTTGAGCTCGAGACGCTGATCAGCGACCTTGAGGTGCGTCCTGTGTCGATCGGCGTCAGCTGCGGCAGCCCGATGGACAGCCGGCGCGGCTTGATCCTATCTCCTCCCAATCTGCCGGGCTGGGATGCGATCGACGTTCTGACGCCCTTACGGGAGCGCTTTGGTGTGCCGGTGGCTCTGCAGAATGATGCCAACGCGTGCGCGCTTGCCGAATGGGGCTGGGGCGCCGGACGGGGCTGCCGCAGCATGATCTTCTTGACGTTCGGCACGGGCATGGGGGCAGGGCTGATCCTGGACGGCCGGCTCTACGCCGGCGCCAGCGATATGGCCGGCGAAGTCGGCCATGTGCGGCTATCCGAATGGGGACCGCCCGGCTACGGCAAGCTCGGCTCGTTCGAGGGTTTTTGCAGCGGCAGCGGTATCGCGCAGCTCGCCCGGCGCGCTGTCGAGGCCGAGCTACAGATGGGCCGGCGCCCTGCGCTCTGCCCGACGATCGAGGAGCTGCCCTCTTTGACGGCTGAGAAGGTTGGCAACGCGGCCCAATCGGGCGACCTGCTCGCGCTGCGCGTCTACGAAACCGTGGCGGAAAAGCTTGGACAGGGGCTGGCGCTGCTGATCGACATCCTCAATCCGGAGCGCATTGTGATCGGCAGCATTTATGGACGCCAGCAGACCTTGCTTGAGCCGATTGTGCAGCGCATCCTGCGCCAAGAGTGCCTGCCGCACGCGCTCGATGTATGCCGCATCGTTCCGGCCGGGCTGGGCGAGCAGGTGGGCGACTTCGCCGGCCTGGCCGTTGCGCAGCAGGCGCTCGATGGAAACCCGTAGATGAGCCTGCTGGCCATAGATGTCGGCACGACCCATTGCAAGGCCGGGCTGTTCGCCCCGGACGGCGCGGCGTTGCAGATCGCCACGCGCGCGATGCCGCCCACACGCGAGTACTCTGGTGCTCAGGCATACCAACCCGCTGAGCTGTGGCACACCGTGACGCAGGTGATCGATGCTGTCTGCTCCGCGGCCGGACGGCCAACCATCGCGGCGATCGGGATCGCCAGCATGGCCGAGACCGGCTTGCTGGCCGACCGGCATAGCGGGGCGCCGCGAACAGCTTTCCTGCCCTGGTTCGACGTTTCCGCCGCGCCCTACGCCGCCTTCATCGCACAGCAGGCATCCGACCTGGAGCGCTTCCGCACCTTCGGCATCTACCCGAGCTTCAAATGCAGCCTGGCGAAGATCCTCCGGGTACGCGACCGAGAACCGGAAGCGGTTGAGCAGGCCGTATGGCTGTCGGTGGCCGACTATATCGCCTACCGGCTGACGGGTGTCAAGGCCACCGACTACTCGCTGGCGGGGCGCACCTACGCGTTTCAGCTGCGCGATCGCACCTGGGACACCGGGTGGCTGCGGCAGCTCGAGCTACCGGCCGACCTGTTTCCGCCGGCAATGCCGGGCGGGACGCCGCTCGGTCGCGTCGCGGACCGCTCGCTGGAGCGGATCGGGATCAGGCCGGGCACGCCTGTCGCCATCGCCGGGCACGACCACGTCGCCGCGGCGTTCGGGGCGGGCACCGTCGAGCCCGGCCAGGCGTTTGAACTCGATGGGAACGGCCGAGGCGCTGATCGGGGCGACCGAACGGCTGCCGCTGGACGAGGGCGGGTTTCGCTCCGGCCTGACGTTCGGTATCCTGCCGGTCGTCGACCGCTGGTACTGGCTCGGCGGCCTGTCGGCGTCCGGCGGATCGCTCGACTGGATGCGCGGTGTCCTGGGCGACCCACCCCTGTCCTACGACGAGCTGCAGGCGCTACAGGAGCGCATGGATACAACTCCGGGCACGATCATGTACCTGCCCTATCTTGCCGGCAGCGGTGCTCCTTACCCGAATCCGGCCGCGCGAGGGGCGTTCATCGGGCTATCCGCCAACCATACGCGCGGCGATCTGCTGAAGGCGGTGCTCGAAGGCACGGCCTATCAAATGGAGTCGATCCGCCGCGGCGCCGAAGGGATCGCCGGCCGGCCGATCGACGCGATCGTCACCGCCGGCGGCGGTACGCGCAACCGCCGCTGGCTGCAGATCAAAGCCGATATCTATGGCGCGCGCGTCAGCGCGCTAAACTCGGTCGAGGCGACGCTGTTTGGAACCGCCATAATTGCCGGTGTAGGCTGCGGCATCTACCGCGACACAGCCGAAGCACTTGCCGTTGTCGCCAGCCGGCCGGCAGTGACGATCGAGCCGGACGCCGGACGGCACCGGCTCTACGCGGGCATCTTCGAACAGCAGTTTAAGCCGTGGCAGCAATGCCTGACCGGCTTCCAACAACGTGAGGACTAGATGGAGAGCAAGGCCGCGACGCTGCATATGATCGGCAACGCACACATCGACCCGGTCTGGCTATGGCGCTGGCAGGAGGGCTGCCACGAGGTGCTGGCCTCATTTCGCTCGGCGCTCGACCGGCTGAACGAAGACCCCGACTTCGTGTTCGTTTCCAGCTCGGCTGTGTTCTACTCCTGGGTCGAGCAGATCCAGCCGGCCATGTTCGAAGAGATTCGGGCGCGTGTGCGCGAGGGTCGCTGGGAGATCGTCGGCGGGTGGTGGCTGCAACCCGACTGCAACATACCCGGCGGCGAGTCGTTCGTGCGCCAGGGACTGTACGGCCAACGCTACTTCAAAACAAAGTTCGGCGTAACGGCGCGCGTCGGCTATAACGTCGACAGCTTCGGCCATCACGGCATGCTGCCGCAGATCCTCAAGCAGAGCGGCCTTGACTACTACGTCTTTATGCGCCCCAATCCGCAGGAACAGGGCCTGCCCGGCCGCCTGTTCTGGTGGGAGTCGAACGACGGCTCGCGCGTGCTGGCCTACCGGATTCCGTTCGAGTACTACCTCCTGGGGCCAGGAGCTGGACCAGCACGTCCGCCGCTGTGCCGGGGAGCTGCGCGCACCCTTCGACGAGCTGATGTGCTTCTACGGCGTCGGCAACCACGGCGGTGGACCGACTGTGGAGAACATCCGCAGTATCCACCGTTTGAACGCCGATCCGGATATGCCGCGCCTGGTGTTCAGCTCGCCGAACCGCTACTTTGACGCGGTCGAGGCGAAACACCTGCCCCTGCCGGTCTTTCACGACGACCTGCAGCACCATGCCAGCGGCTGCTACGCGGCGCATTCGGGCGTCAAATACTGGAATCGCCGTGCCGAGTTGGCGCTGCTGACAGCCGAAAAATGGTCGGCCGTCGCGGCGCTGACCACGGGTCTAGCCTACCCGGCCGGCGAGCTCGCCCACGCCTGGCAGGGCGTGTTGTTCAACCAGTTTCACGACATCCTGGCCGGGACGAGTATCGAGCCGGCCTACACGATGCCCGCAATCTGTATGGCGAAGCGCTGGCGATCGCCGATCGCGCACTGAACGCGGCGACCCTGTCGCTAGCCTGGAACGTCGGAATCGAACCCGAAGCGGGAATGACGCCGATCATGGTATTCAATCCGCATGTCTGGCCGTGCACGAGCGATGTGCAGCTCGAGTTCGGCCGCTTCACCGACGAGCACAGCCTGGTCGACGATCAGGGCCGGCCCGTAGCCGTGCAGCGCGTGCAGTCCGAAGCCACGGCCGGCGGGCGCAACCGGCTGAGCTTTATCGCCGACCTGCCGCCGCTCGGATATCGCGTCTACCGCGTGATCTCGCAGGCCGCCGCGGTCGATTGAGCAGCCTGCTACGAACGCCGGCGATACGACGCTGGAGAATGAGCACCTGCGCTTGAGCTTCGATCCGGCGACGGGCTACCTGAGCAGCCTGTACGATAAGCGTCATGCGGTGGAGGCGCTGGCCGGCCCCGGCGCAGTGCCGGTGGTGCTGCGCGACGAGAGCGACACGTGGAGTCATAACGTCTTCAGCTTCCGCGACGAAATCGGGCGCTTCCAGGCCTGCAGCGTGCGCTTGATCGCCCACGGTCCGGTCAAGTCGACCGTGCGTGTGGTCAGCGAGTACGGCAGCTCGCGTCTGCTCCAGGAATTCACACTGTATGCCGATCAGGACATGGTGCAGGTAACGGCGACGGTGGACTGGCGCGAGCAATTTAAGGCGCTGAAACTGCGCTTCCCGATCAACGTCCAGTTCCACCGCGCAACCAGCGAGGTGCCGTACGGCAGCATCGAACGCTTCGCCAACGGCGAAGAGGAGCCGGGCCAGAGCTGGGTCGACCTGTCGGGCACGTCGCGGGTTACGGGCGAGCGCTACGGCGTGAGCATCATCAACGACTGCAAGTATAGCTACGATGTGCATGTGCGCGACATCGGCCTGACCATTCTGCGCAGCCCGATCTACGCCCACCATGACCCTGCCGTGCCGCAGCCGGACCTGCATTATAGGCATATCGATCAGGGCGTCCAGCGCTTCCGGTATGCTATCTATCCTCACGCGCAGGGCTGGGAAGAGGCCGGCACTGCTCGCCGCGCGGCGGAGTTCAACCAGCCGCCGGTCGCGCTGATCGGCACCTATCACCCCGACGGCGCGCTGCCGCAAGCATGTTCCTTTGCCGATGCGGAGCCGGCCAATATCATCGTCAGCGTGCTCAAGCAGGCCGAAGACGATGAAGATCTGGTCGTGCGCGCCTACGAGAGCGCGCGAATTGCGACGCGCGCCGTGATCCGCTTGCCGCAATGGAACCGCGACATCGAAACCGACTTCGGGCCTGCCGAGATCAAGACGTTCCGCGTACCGCGCGAGCCGTCGCAGCCGGCGGTGGAGGTCAACCTGTTGGAGCTGCCGGCTGCGCCGTGATTGAGGTTAGGATAATGCTATGACCGACCATCTCCAGCGTCTGATCGAGCGCTACGCGGACCTCGCTCCGTGCCGCGACGACCTCGAGCATGCCTATGAGCTGCTTCGCGGCTGCTTCGCAGGAGGCGGTAAGCTGCTGCTGTGCGGCAACGGGGGCAGTGCCTCGGACTGCGAGCACATCGTCGGCGAGCTGATGAAAGGCTTTCTGCGACCTCGGCGCGTGCCCGATTCCGTGCGCCAGTCGCTGTGCGCGGTCGACCCGGCCGCGGGCGAGTACCTGGCAGATCACCTGCAGGGTGCGCTGCCCGCGATCTCGCTCGTCAGCCAGCACGCCCTGATGACGGCCTTTGCCAACGATGTCGCCGCCGATATGGTCTTCGCTCAGCAGGTCTTCGGCTACGGGCGGCCCGGCGACACACTGTTCGCTATCAGCACGTCCGGCAACTCTCGCAATGTGCTCAACGCGCTACAGGTCGCCCGCGCGCAGGGACTTACCACCGTCGGCCTGACCGGTCAGAGCGGCGGCGCGATGAATAGCGTGTGTGACGTCACGATCTGTGTCCCTTACAGCGCTGTCGCGGACGTGCAGGAGCGGCATCTGGCGGTGTATCACGCTCTGTGTTCCCAACTGGAAGCGCAGTTCTTTCCATGATGGAGCAGTCACTGCCACCGCTGCTCGAGCAGCCGGTACAGCAGCTGATAGCACGATTGGAGTCGGCTACGCCTCGCTGGATGATCGGGTTGGCCGGCGTGCCCGGGTCCGGCAAAAGCACGCTGGCGTCGCAGTTGGTCACCGACGTCAACCTCCGCACCGCGCCTGACACCGTGGTCGCGCTTGGCATGGACGGGTTTCACTTCACCAGAGCCGCGCTCAGGCAGTTCCCGAACGCTGCCGAAGCCTTTGCGCGGCGCGGCGCCCCGTGGACGTTTGATACCGCCGCCCTCAGGCAACGACTCCAGCTCCTGCGTGATGCGGCCGGCCGCGCAGCGATCGCATGGCCCGGTTTTGAGCACGCGGTGGGCGATCCGGTGGAGGGCGCGTTTACGGTGCCCGCGACCACCCGCCTGGTGATCGTCGAGGGTCTGTATCTACTTCATCACGCCGATGGGTGGGAAGCGATCAGCCGGCTCTTCGACGAACGCTGGTATCTGGATACGGCGTTGGAGACGGCGCTGGAGCGCCTCACACTGCGGCATATGCAGGTGTGGGGCATGACGCGCGAGCAGGCTGAACACCGCATCACCACGAGCGACGGGCTCAATGCCGCGCTGGTGCGAGACAGCGCGCGGTTTGCCGATTGGCGGCTGGTTTTATAGCTGTGCTGCCAGTCGTTGGGCCAGCTCCGCGGCACTATATGGATGGTGCCAGTGACGCAGGTACACCTCTTTTGGAATCAGCAGCAGGGTAAGGTCGCTGTCGGTCATCACCGTGGCGTTACGGGAAGCACCGCGAATGACGCCGGTTATGCCCAGCGGCATCCAGGCGCGCACCGAGAACGGCTGGTAGCCGCCCAGCGGTATGATTTTGACCCCTTCGCCCAACGGGATATAGACAAATCCTGCAGCTGTTCCGGCCTCAAACAGGGTCTCGCCTGCCTTGAGCGACACGAGTTTCGCGTGCCGGAACGCTTCGACAGGGTCGATGTGCTGAATATTGTGGCCCGATCGCGCCACGTTGTCGAGCAGGGTATGGCGGCAGGCGATGTCCCAGTCGAAGGCCGGGGACTTGTGATACCTGTCGGTTTCCAGGTCCGGTAGCCGGCGCAACGACGGCACCACATGGACGCGGTGACGCAATTGCGGATTGATCTGCTCGAGCTGCTCGCGCACCAGTACGGCAAACTGCAGATTGTCGTCGGCACTTTCTAAGTGGATCAGCAGGTCCCGGTCGCACTTGATGCTCTCGTTGTTGCCATTGCCACTCTGGGCCGGACGCCTGAAGCTCTCGACCACGTCCATTTGCACGTCGTTAACCACCAGTCCGGCGCAGAAGGCCGCGTACTGGGTCGTCTGCTGGTCCGCAAACGCACCGCGATGAAACGCGATATGCAGGTTGCCGTCGCGCCCAAGCTCGCTGCCGGCGAGATTAGCTTCGCCACCGGCAATCGGATCCTGCGTGGCCAGCAGAAAGAGCTGCTCGTCGGCATTGCGCAGCGCAAACACCGCGTTCCCGGTCATCTGGTCGACAAAGATTTCGTAGTTGCCGGATGTCTTGAGCACCGTTCCGCGCTGGCGCAACGCATCGGCACAGCGCAACGCCCGTAAAGTGTCGACCACATCGCTCTGCAATTCGCGCGTCGCTTCGTGCTCCGTAAGCAGCCAGCGAAACAAATCGCGCTGCACATCGGTGTAGAAGCGTCGCAGTGCATGTTGCAGCCGGGCGGTCTGTCCGTTGGAGCGAGTAATTGCCGGCTCGTCAGAATTCCACTTCCCACCGACCCGCAGTGTGAAGCCCAGGGCTTTGGGCCTGCCCGCACCGGTACTTTTGATACTGGAGCTGCAGATCGGTGCTCACCATTGCCCGCATGGTCTGCCCGAGTATGGTCGTATCGTTCAGCACCTCGATCGGCACCTTGGTTTTGCTGTGACAGCTGGCCAGCGCCAGCATTTCGCGCAACACAATCCTGGGATCTTGATCCACGGCGCCCACGGCGGCCAATTCGACCAGCCGTCCGGGCATGCCGGCACAGTTTTCGTCCCATATTGTCTCGACGACACCATCAAACGCGGTATCGAAAACCGTCTGGGCTACAAATTCGGGGTGCATGACACGGCCGAACTGCGAAAAATCGCTCATGCCGATGTCGTGGAGGTACGCCACCGTCACGCCGTAGGCCTTCATAAACTCAAGGCGGCTTTCGTCGCGCTCCGCGATCAGCACGCCGTTGATCGTGTCCAGCACGCGCAGGATCTGCGTGGCGACATCCCGCACATGCACGACACCGTGGTCGGCAAACAAGGCCACGTGCCGCGCCGGATCGCGTAGAAACTCCGGATCCTGGAGCACCTGCTCCAGGCGCGCCTGCGCGTTGACCCTGACATAGTACTGCTGCTCGATGTAGCCACTGATCGACGCAGGCAAGTAGTGGTCAAGCTGTGCTTCACTGATCATACTGCGTCCCTCAGATCTGGGTTGTGGCGACAGACGATCGCGGCGCGGCTTGCTCCAGCTCCTGAACCTGCGCGTGCAGCTCGGCAACATCGCGCAGCCGTGCCCGCACGTAGCCTGTCAGGACGCGAATAATTCCAGTCGCCACCTCGGGCCGGTCAGCCATCAGCTCGTAAAACGGCGCACGAAGCAGGCGTAAAAGCCGGGCATCCTCGACTGCCGTCACCCGGCTGCGCGTGGCTCCGGATCGAGCAGCGCCATCTCGCCGACCACCGCCCGCGCGCCGAGAACGTCGAGCGTGCGCGAACCATCGTGAACCCGCAGCCTGCCGCTCACGATAACGTACAGGCTGTCGCCAAGGTCGCCCTTGTCAAACAGCGTCTCGCCGGCGTTGAGGTCCACTTGATCAAGAAGCGGGGCGACGGCGGCCAGTACATCGTCGGGCGTCGCCGCGAAGATACCGACGGTTGTGAGGATGGCCACCTTTTCGATCGTTGAAAGCATCCTGTGATCCCCATGCGGCTCGACCGATCCTGCGCGACCGGGCATACCGAGTTGAGCCAATGTCCAGCGGGCTGTTTCACGCACCAGCGGCTCGGGAGCATGCAGCAAGTCTACTACCGCCTCGGCGCACAACTCAAGTCGCAGGCAGCCTGCCGTATAGATGGCGCACACGTTGATCCATAGCTCCTGCTTCAACTCCGGGCCCTGAATGAGCGACTGGAGGCGCTGCTCACGGCCTTGCCTGACCTGTGGAAAGGCTGCGCTTAGCCGCTGCAGCCGTTGGCCTGGCGTCAGCTCGTCCAACAGCGGTAGCA
The DNA here is from genome assembly GCA_963827625.1 of uncultured bacterium. Classification (GTDB taxonomy): domain Bacteria; phylum Chloroflexota; class Chloroflexia; order Chloroflexales; family Kallotenuaceae; genus CAWHBS01. Next base: position 520,442 of record CAWHBS010000003.1, read on the forward strand.
CCTTGTTCCTGTACTCTCGTGGAAGCCGGCTCTCGACGACCTCGAGCGCAAAGGCGCGGTGTGTTCCTGAGCCCTCCTCAAAGGCGTCCCGCGCTTGCAGGATGGCGTGCCTATCGGAGACAAACGACAGCAACAAGAAGATCCGGCGCCGCGCCTGTTGGAGCTGTTGGTCGAGCGCGGCCGCCAGCAGCGCGATCTGCTCGTCTTCGCCCAGGTCAACTCGCGCATTCAGGCAGAATGCCGCCTGCGCGACCTCGGCGACGATCTGTCGCCGGATGGCCTCCGCCGCCGGGCCGGTAGCCGTGTAGCCGCACGCGCTCAGCGAGCCGAGAACAGCAGTGCGCAGCTCCGCATCGGGGACGGCGATCTGGTCTTGCAGCAGGACGACGACCTGCTCGCCGCGGATCCGGCCGCACACCCGCGCCAGCCGGATGCGCACTTCACGAGAGTGGCCGTCGCCGGCGAACGCTGCCTCGAGCTCAGGCACAACGTCTTGCCCACCCGCGATCAACGCCTGTGCCGCGGCCGTACGCAGCCCGGGACTGGCCAGCGCCTCGACAACCTCCGGCCAGAGCCTGGAATGTCTCACACTCCCGGCGGCGTGGAGCGCTGCTCGCCGCACCTCGGGCTCACGATCGTGCAGCAAGGGTAGCAACGGCTGATAAAAATCGCGCCGGCCGACGTCGCCCACAACCTGCGCCGCCAGCGTGCGGACGGCAGGGTCCGCCGAGCCGGCCAGCTCGAGCAGGTTGTGTCCGGCCAGCAGGATACCCTCAATTCCGCCGCTGCGCAGCAGCCCGACCATGGCGCCGCGCCGGACGTCCGGCTCAGGATCGTCAAGGTACCCGGCGACCTCGTCGAGCACGGCGGCTTCACCTATCGTCGCCAGCGACTGTATGGCGACACCACGAACCCGTGGGGAGCGCTCCGCCGCGACGCAGCGGCGCAGCGCCGGTAGCGCGGAAGCGATCTCGAGCCGTGCGATGCGCTGCAGCGCATCCTGGCGCACCTCGGGCGAAGGGTGTTCCAGCAGCGCAGGCAGGATCGTCTCCAGCGCCGGCTCGTCGAGCTGCTCCAGTAGGCGCACGCCGTACAACACCGCATCGGGATACGGGCTGCGGATCTGCTGCTCCAGTACGGCCACCGTGGACGGGTCGGCCAGGTCAAGCGTCGCCGCGCCCAGGCGCCGTTTAGCGAGGGCCTGGCCCAGCATCGCCGGGTATTCGCGCACCAGCGAGATCGTTATGGTAATCCAGCCGGCGGCGATCACCAGGAAAAGGTACGACAGCTCGACCGCGCCGAAACCGGCAAAGGTATTGAACAGCAGGAGTAGAACGCCGGCCAGGCCAATGGCCAGCGGTTGGACGATCCCCTCCGCCATCGTCTGGATCCTGACGCGCTGATCGCCGGGCAGGGGTTGATACAGGATCGCAAGCGAGGACTGCTCGAGTGAAAAACCCAGCCCGACGTTCAGCAGTTTGTTGAGCGCCGCCAACCAGAACAGCGCAGCCGTCGCACCGGACAGCGTTCCGGTGAGTGCCAGCGTGGCGGTTACGATTGTGAGCAGGACGGGCATGATCAGCCGGCCGGCCCACAGGCCATAGCGGCCGATGATCGGACCCGTGAAAAAGAGCGACGTGAGCAGGCCCAGGACACCCACCGCGGCGAACAAGCCACCCAGGAAACTCGCCAGCTGATCGGCGTCGGCAAAGCGGGCATACGCGCGGTCGTAAAAGATATTCTCGATAAAGAAGAAGCCGATCCACCACAGAACCATCATCGCGAAGATCAGCACGACATAGCGGCTGCGCAGCAGGTTGGAAGACGACCGGCGGCTCGAGGCCGGCTCGGCGTCTACCGGCTCAGCCACGTGCCCGGGAAAGGCGCGCAGGATCCAGAGCAGAATACCAAGCGCAGCGCCAACGCTCGCCGCGGCCAGCAGGAGCAGGTTGGGCGTGCCCAGCCAGGCAATCAGCGCCGGCATCAAGAATCCGCCGACCGAGAACGCCAGCCAGTAGCCCGAGCCGGCCAGGCCGAAGAGCCGCTTGGCCTGCCGCAGGTCGAACACGCGGCCCGCCAGCGTCCAAAAAGCGATCTGGCCAAGGTTGATCAATGCCTGAAACCAGATCGGGAGGGCAAAGACAAACCAGCGCGCGTTCGGCAGCGCCAGTCCGGCGCGGAAGACGACGCTGCCCAGCAACACGAACACCAGGTTGACAAGCAGAAGCCTGGGCAGGTCGAGTCGTCCGGCGAGCTTCAGATAGACGTATGCAACCAGCGAAACTGCGACGGCGATCGCCATGTACGCATACGGCAGGCCGGATGAGCCAAAGGTCTCAAGGAACAGGGCAAACGCCGCCGTCTGCGTAAAGAGAAAGCTCAATCCCAGGCACACGTAAAACAGCACCAGCGATACGACCAGTCTGCCCTCGCCGGGCCGGACATTAAAAAAGGTAGCCAGCCTGCGGAGCAGATCCGGGCCGCCCTGCGCAGCCGAATTACGTGAAACTACACCACGGGGTTCGATCAAGGTACATTGCCCCTGGATTCAATGACCAACCGCATCTCGGCGGCTCGCCCGCTCCTGTTGCGGGGGTGCGCGTAGCCGGCAGCCTACACTGCGATCGTGACGAGATCGTGACTGCGCGCCGGCGGTGCCCAACGCGTGCGCAACAAGAAGGAATCATGTGGCATCTACCTCACGAAGGTGCTACCATTGAGTTCCTTGTTGACGCAGATCATCGCTGCGGCTCCTGCCGCACCGACGAGCGCCTGACAGGCAGCACACTGATCTCTAGTCGCTCGTGCCGCACGTGCAATTCACTGAGCCCGCATCGCTTGGCTGATGGAAAACGCCATTGACTTCCGGAGAAGACCGGCCATCGGAGGTGACATCTGCTCGCGAGCCCACGCTCGTCGGGCGTGAGGCGCTGCTTGCTGAAATCGCGCCCCACGTCGACTCCCAGCGCCTGCTGACGCTGACTGGTCCGGGCGGTGTCGGCAAGACCAGCATCGCGCAGCACCTTACCGCTCGTTTCGCCACCCCGACTGCTTTTGCCGACGGCATACGCTGGGTTGACCTGGCGGCGCTTTCTGACAGCACAGCAGTGCCCCAGGCCGTTGCAATGGCCTGGGGGCTGGCGGAACAGCCCGGTATCCCCGTGGTGGAACGGCTTGTCGGCGCGCTGCAAGCCACGCGGGCGCTGCTGGTGCTCGATAACTGCGAACACCTCCACGCCGCCTGTGCCGAGCTAATTGCACAGCTGCTATCCGGCTGTCCGCAGCTGCATATCCTCGCGACCAGCCGCGAGCCGCTCGGCATCGCCGGCGAGATGCGCTGTCCGATTCCACCGCTCGACGCGACCGCGGCGGCCGCGCTGTTCGGCCTGCGCGCGACGGAGCGCCTGCCATCGTTCGCGATCAACGAGCGCACAGCCCCCACCGTCGCCGCCATTTGCACCCAGCTCGATGGCCTGCCGCTGGCAATCGAGCTGGCGGCGGCCCGCGTTGCAATGCTGAGCGTGGCGCAGATCGCCGAGCGCATGGAGCACAGCCTGGGTCTGCTCGTGGGCCGGCAGGCCGACCGTCCCCTGCGGCAGCGCTCGCTGCGCGCTGCGCTCGACTGGAGCTACACGCTGCTCAGCGCCGACGAGCAGACGCTGTTTCGGCAGCTGGCGGTATTCGCCGGTAGCTTCGATCTCGACGTGGTCGAGGCCGTCTGCCGCGTGCCGGCGCCGCTCGATGTACTCGAGGAACTAGTCGACAAGTCGCTGGTGGTCGTTATGCCGCCGGATGTTCGCAACACGCGCTACCGGCTTCACTCGGTCGTGCGGCAGTACGCGGCAGAGCAGCTGCAGGAGTCGGGCGCGCGGGAAGCCGTTCGCAGCAGGCACCTCGCCTGGGCAGTTGATCTGGCCGAGCGCGCCGAGCTGGCATTCAAGGGCGCACAGCAGGAGGTATGGCTTGCTCCCCTTGTGCTGGAGCACGAGAACATACGGGGCGCACTTCAGACGGCGCTGGATACTGGTGATTCTACCAGCATGCTGCGGCTGGCGGGCGCCCTCGGCCAATTCTGGAATAGCCTTTCGATGACCGAAGGTCGCACCTGGTTGGCGCGTACACGCACGCTTGCACCGCAACCGCCTAACAACGCATCAGTGAAGGCGTGGAATTGTGATAGTTTTCTAGCCTATCGCCAGGGCGACTACGAGGGCATGCGCGCCGCCGCCACGGCGGCGCTCCACGAGGCAAGGGCGGTTGAGTATGACGCGGGCATTGCCGACGCAGCCTATCGGCTGGGCATCTATGCCGAGATGAAGGGCGATGCGCCACAGGCGCGCGAACACTTTCTACATAGCTTCGGCCTCTACCGCGAACTGGGCGACCGGCGCGGCATGAGCCAGACGCTAAACGGGCTGGCGCACATTGCAAAATCCGAAGGCAAACTGACCGAAGCACGCCAGTATTACAGCCAGGGGCTCGCGCTGGCGCGCGACGACGGCGGTCGCCTGATGATCGCCATGCTGCTGATCAGCCTGGCAAATCTCACGCTGGAAAGCGGCGATCTGGACGCTGCCGAAGCGGCATACGCCGAAAGTCTGATCCATCTCCGCGCGGCTGAGAACACCTCATATGTCCCGTATGCTGCTAACGGGCTTGGCGAAGTTGCGCGCTACCGCAAGGATTTCGCCACCGCGGCCGGGCACTACCAGGAAGGTTTGGACGTGGCGCGCGCGCTGGGCTTGAAGGACATGGAAGCGCAGCTGCTTGGTCATCTGGGCCACACCGCGGTTGGGCGCGGCGACTACCCTCAGGCGGCACGCTGCCTGAGCGAGGCATTGCAACTGTACCTCCCGCTGGGACGACCGCTTCGTATAGCCGGCATCATCCATTCGTGTGCCGATCTGCTTGTTACGCTTGGATATCCTGCCCAGGCAACGACCTTGTTCGTCGCCGGGCTGCAGGCCGTGGGTGCCGAAGACTTCGCCGATCTCGGCCAGGCGGGCGCGGAGCTGCTGGCAAAGTCCAGGGCGGCGGCGCGCGATGCGCTCACCCCGGTGGAATACGCGCTGGCAGTGGCCGACGGACAGGCGCTGACGCTCGCGCAGGCCGCGGAGCTGGCGCTGTCGGCGGTGTATCTGCCCCAGCGCCCGCTCCACGCCGAGCCCTCGCCGGAGCTACGCATCTTCCTCTTCGGACAGCTCCGTGTTGTACGCGACGGGCGCGAGCTGACTGGTGACGACTGGGTCTACAGCAAAACCAAAGACCTGCTGGTGTTCTTGCTGTTGGTCGATTCCGCCGACAAAGCGGAGATTGGCGCGACACTGTGGCCGGATGCTTCGGTGGAGCAGCTCAAGCAGAACTTTCGTATGGCGATTTATCACCTGCGCCGCGCTCTGGGTCGTGCGGAGTGGATCACCTTTACCGATGGGCGGTACGCGTTTAACCGCACGCTCCGTAGCTGGATTGACGTCGTGTGCTTCGAGCGCGCCGCGGAGCAGGCCGGCAGCGACCCGGCCCAGCGCACAAAACACCTCCGCATCGCTGCCGCACTGTATGTAAGCGACCTGGCACTTGGCGAGCTGGAAAGCGACGTGCCGCTGATACGGCGCGAGCGGCTGCACCAGCAAGCGCTGGAGGTGCTGCTGGCTCTCGGCGGAGTGCACCTTGAGAGTGGCCAACATGCTGCCGCAGCCGAGGCCTACCGCCGCGCACGTGCGCTGGACAGCTTTGGCGAGGCGGCGCAACGCGGCCTGATGCGCAGCCTGGCGCGTCAGGGCGAAGGCAATGCGGCGCTCGTCGATTATCACCGCTTTGTTGAGCTGCTTGCCCGGGAGTTGGGCGTGCCCCCCACGCCCGAAACCGCGACGCTTGCCGCGCAGATCCATGCCGGCACAGCTGTTTAGCCACTCCATTAGCTACCCCTTCGTTACGCTGTGGTTATGCCACAGCAAACATCCAAGCCATCCGACCTGCGTGCTGCGCACACCTTCATTCTGAGGCTACGGCGCGAACCAGGCAGTGCCGAATGGCGCGGCCAGATCGTCGATGTGCAGTCCGGAACGAGCTCCGCGATCATCATCGCCCCCGATCGGGGCGGGGCGGGTAGCGTGCCGTTTGCTACGACCCTTGCTGTGGCAATCGAGCGATTGTTGGGCTCCCAGCCCACAGAGGAGTCATAATTGAAACTACCCTTTTCGCTTGCCCGCTTCGCCGTTGTCCTGGTCTATCTCACATCGCTGCTCGTGGCAACGGCTCGGGTCGAGGCCCGCCCCGCGCCGGACGTGGCCGCGAGCGCAGCGGCTGCCCCGCTTGCCGCCGATCCGGTGCCACCACAGTTTCTGCGCGATCAGCCCGACCTGCGCGGGCTGATTGCCGCTCAGGACGGCTGGACGATCGGCGGCGGCTACCTGTACTGGGCACAATGTGCAATTGTTGACGGTACCGATGGCGGCTACCTGCGGCGCTGGCCGTTGCGCGGTGGGCGGGCCATCACGATCGTCGACGGCCGTTTCTGCACGAACGTGATGACCTGGGCCGCCGATGAGAGCGGGTTGTACTATGGCGATGGTGCCAGCATTCTGCGCCGCCCGGCGGCGAACCCGTTCGCGGTTGAAACCATTGCCGCCAGCCCGATGCCCAGCAGCCGCATTATCCTCAACAACGGCACGACGAACTGGCCCGACTACATCTTTTGGCTTGCGAACAACACGCTGTACAGCGCCAACAAAACCTATCTTCGACGGCTTGGCGCACCGGAGCCGCTTGGGGCAAACGCGCACAGTCTGCTGTTTGCAAACGACGGCAAGTTCTACTGGTTTGCTGATGGCGTGCTGTACCGGGCAGAGAAAGCCTGCCTCGCGATTGGTGGCGGCGCGTGTGGCCGAACTGTCGTAGCCGGCGAAAACGGCGACCATGTGACCGACGCGACCCTGACTGAGACATCGAGCAGTTCGACAACCTTCCCGCTGTGGGCAAGCGGTGCGGCGATCCGCGGCATCTGGTGCCGGCTTATTTCCACCGGCTATAGCTGTTCGACCAGCTCCAGCTATACGTCTTCGCTGAATAATACCGTTGGCCGGCTGGCCAGCGACGGACAATACCTGTTCTGGGTCGAGAATCGTCAGATCTGCCCTGGTGGCGACCAACCGTGCTACTGGTCGGACAATGGCCGGCTGATGAAGTGGAGCCTGCAGCGCCAGTCGCAATCCCGCCCCGGCCCATTCGACACGGCCCAGCAGATCGCCTGCAAGCAATGCTATGCCAACTATTCGATCCGCGGGATTCCTGGAGACGTCGCGGTGGCCGACGGCTGGGTCTATTTCGATACGTCCAACGGCCTGAGTCGCATTCGCGCCGACGCGCCGCCGCTCACCGCCGATCTCGCCGCGGATAGTATCGAGGTGACACAGGGTATCCAGAACTTGAACAACGATGTGCCGCTCGTCGCCGACAAACCGACCTTCGTGCGCCTGTACGCCCGCAAGCTGAGTGGGCCGAACACCTACAGTGTCGCAGCGGTGCTGTACGGTACGCGGAATAACGGTACGGCACTGCCCGGCTCACCGCTCCGCCCAATCAACGGCGGGCAGGATGTCACTGCCGACAACGCCACCCCCAATCGTGCCGCCACGCAGGGAAGCTGGCTGTTTCAGCTCCCCGAGTCGTGGGCCGGCCTCGGGACGATCAAGCTGCGCGCGCTGATCGACCCTGATCAGGTCTGGAACGATCCTGATCAGGGCAACAACAGCCTCGCCGATCGGTCGTTTAGCTTTTCAGGCCGAGCGCCGATCTGCCTGGTAACCATTCCGGTGCGCACCCACGCGCCGGCTGCCGCAAACAGCGACCCGAGCCTGTATCGCATGGCCGACGTCGCGCGCCAGATCATGCCGACCAGCGACGTCTGGCTCTACCAGCAGGATACCGATGTTGCCCAGCTCGAAGCTCGGGTCGGCATCCCGCCCTGGACCTACGAGCCCTACGCCGTGCCGGAGACGAAGGACGAAATCTTGCGCTCGCTCTGGCTGCGTGAAGTGCTTACCGACGACCCCGACCGCTGCGATGACGCCGGGGCCATCACCCACTATGTCGGCCTGGTCCACGCGGGGACGAACACCAAGGGCAACCTGGGCTATGGCGCCACGCCAGGCTCGAATTTGTACGTCAAGCTGATCGACCCGGCGACCCTGAGCACGACGACGCAGTTCTGGACGCGCCAGGCGTTCAACACGCTGGTCCACGAGCTGGCACATAATTATGGGCGTCAGCACGTCAACTGTGTCGGCGAAGCCAACACCGACCCCGGCTTCCCGTACCGTGACGCGAACAGCACGAGCTGCGTGCTGGACGACGGGCGGCGCGGCGGCGCGGCCATCCCTGCCTACCAGCGCTACTATGGCTTCGACGTCCAAAGCCTGACGCCGATCGACCCGGGCGCAACGCGTGACTATTTGACCTACTCGACCCCCTTCTGGGTAAGCGACTACACCTGGCGTGGCATGTTCGGCAGGATCAACACCCCCTCCGCCCTGAGCGCGTCCGCGCCGCAGGAGCCGGCCGCGGCGCGAGCGCGTCAAGATCTGGCCGCTGCCGCGGACGTCGTGTACATCAGCGGCGGAGTCGACCTGGCCGCAAACACCGGCAGCCTGGATCACGCCTGGGTCTATCCTGCCGGTGCACTCAGCCAGGGGCTGCGCGCAAAGCTTCAGCGGAGCGCCGCAGCACGGGTTGGGAATGGAACGGCGCAGGCCGCGGGCACGTACACGCTCCGACTGCGCGATACGGCGAACCGGTTGCTCGACGAGCGAGCCGTGACCCTGCAAAACGCATCCGACGGCGACGGCACCACGCACGCCTTCGTCATGACCGTTCCGGCACCCGGCGCGGACGTCGCTCGACTTGAATTGACCAGCGGCGGCGCGGTGATCGCTACCCTGCACGCAGGTGGCGGCGCGCCAACGGTCAGCATCCTCAGCCCGGCGGGCGGCGAAACAATTGATACCCAGCTGTCGCTTTCCTGGCGCGCGTCCGACCCGGACGCGCAAGATCGGCTGCTGTTCACGGTACAGTACAGCCCCGACAACGGGAAACAATGGCGCACGCTGCTGACCAACTTTCCCAACCGCTCCGCTACGGATATTGTCACGCTCAGCCTGAAAGACGTGAGCGGCATACCCGCCAGTACTACCGGCGGCCTGATCCGCGTTGCGGCCAGCGATGGGTACAACACCACGCTGGCAACCTCGCAGCCATTTCGCGTTGTCAACCGCGCGCCGGAGCCGCATATCGACGCGCCGGGCAGCGCGCCGGTGTCTGCCGGGCAGACGGTGCTGCTGCGTGGCGGTGCAACCGATCCGGAGGACGGCGGCCTGAGCGGCGGGGCATTGAGCTGGTCGTTGAACGGTCAAACCATCGGCACCGGCGTGCAGCAACAGATCGCGGGCCTGGCGCCGGGCAGCTACACGCTGACGCTCACCGCCAGTGATGGGGCGGGCAAAGCAGCCACGGCAACAACGACCTTCGTTGTTTCACCGCTGGCTATTCCGCAGGCCGGCGCACCGGCGCTTGACGGCACCTGTGACGACGCTGCCTACGCCGGCGCACCGCAGGTGCCGCTCGCACCGTACAGTGATGGAGCGCAGGCGTTCGTCCGCCTTGTGCGAAGCAGCGACGCGCTCTACGCCTGCTTCGTCGGGATGCGACGCACCGGCGGTACGTCGCCGGGGACGTATGCGGGCATGCGCGTCGACACCAATGACAGCCGCGACGTACAGCCGCAGGGGGGCGACTATCTGTTCACCATGGGAGAGAGTGGCTTGATTCGAACCTACAAGGGTACCGGCAGCGGCTACGTGTTTCCGGGGCCGGGCGGCGTCAGCGGGCAGGTGAGCGCGAATGCCGCGACATGGATGGCGGAGCTGCGCATAGACGCTGGCGTGCTTGGCGGTTGGGGCCATGTCATCGGGCTGGACGTCGAGCAGGGTTTCGTCAATGCTGTCGGCAACGACTACTTCTGGCCGCACCATGCGACGATCAACAATCCCGGCACCTGGGGCACGGCTTCGCTTGGCGATGTGCCGCGGATCAGCGAGCTCACACCCGCGAGCGCGCCGGTTGGCTCGGGCGATACGGTCGTGACGATCACTGGCAGCGGCTTCGTGACAGGCGCGGCGGCAGCATTGAACGGAACTGCGCTGGCAACGAAGGTGATCAGTAGCACGCAGCTGCAAGCGACGATCTCAGGGGCGAATCTGGCGCTGGCGGGAACGTTGCGTATGACCGCGGTCAACCCTGGTCTGGAGGCCGCGCCGTCAAACGTGCTGCCCTTCAGTGCCACCAACCCGCAGCCGCGTATCACGCAGGCCACGTTGGCCGGCACTACACTTACTCTGGCGGGTGGCGGCTTTGCAGCCGGCGCAACGGTACAGTTCAACGGCAGCGACTACCCGGCGACGGGCGGCGGCACGCAGGTTCGCATCACCGTGAGCGACACCGATCTCGTCGCCGGCGACGACGCACCGGTGTCGGTGTTCAATCCGGGCCCGGGCGGCGGAGCCTCGAATGTCGTCACACTTGGCGCTCGCCCTGACTCGGGCAGCAGCAGAGTGTTCCTGCCGCTGACCACACGCAAATAAGGGGCGTTTCCACGGAGCGCGGGCGGCAACCCGCGCTTCGGCCACGTAGCGGCTGATTATCATCTACCGGGCTAAGTTGGAAGCAGGTACGGAGGCCCGCTGTTGAATACCGGGTGGTCGTCGCTGCAGTTACAGCACTTGCGGCGTTCTGGTCGTCGGGAGCACCAGCGGTCTGGATGCTGCCGCGCCTTCGGTGGCGAAGAGCACACTCCGTGCCTGACGCGGCTCAGCCGGCGCCTCCCACATGAAGCCTCTCTGCCGGAACGTGGCGAACGTGGTAGGGAACAGGTATGCTAGCGGGCGAGGTGCTCAGTGACCAAATCCTGCAATACCGCCTATGAGTTCGTCATCCACGCTGCGCTGGCCGAGCACCTCCAGCCGCGTTCAATCGCGCTGACCCCCATTCCGACGGTCCAAGACACCATCGTCTACGCCGTGGCCACCGATGTCGGCGCCTTCATCTTCAAGACCATGGACCCTTCCGGCCGCGACCCTGACGGCACCGCGCATGCGGTCGGCGCCCCACAGCCGATTGGTCGTTGGCAGTTCCTTAACCGGCGTGATCGTCGTCACTGGAAGCGTCGGCGGACGTGGGGTGGCGCGTGATGTTCGCTTCCAGAACAGCTGGAAACACCGCCGGTGAATGGGCAGGTGCTTACTCTTGCAACGTGAGCCCATAGTGCGCCAGGGCGCGCTGCACCTCGTCGCCGTCCGCTGGACTCATCCCCGGCAGGCCGCGCAGTTCCGCGTCCGTCAGCCCGAGCAGGTCGCCCACGCGCCGGATCTCCTGGTGGAACAGCAGCGTGAGCACGCTCGCTGATCCAATCAGATACACCAGCGGCACGCTGGCGCGGTCGATGCCGGTGCGCCGCAGCGCCTGCTGGATGACCGTCCAGTCGGTGGCACGCGCGTGGCGCACCTGCAGGAAGCCGGCCTCCGTAAACAGGACCAGCTCGCCGAGGCGCTGGATGTCGGCGCGGCTGAGTAGCTTGGAGCGACGCGCCGACAGGTTGAGCGCGGCGATCGGTGTCTCGGGTGGCAGGCCGGCAATCGATGCCATGGTGGTTGTCTCCCGCATGTGCCTGACCCCTGCGCGCCGCCACGGATCGCCCCGCATGTCATGCGCGCCTTTTGCTGCGCGTGCAGCGCCTGGCGCAACGCCAATAACTCCCGCGTCGTCATCCCGTCCTCCGTCCACGCCCGGTACACCCGCCGGCCAGGCGGGTCGCGTGCCGCTCCGTCACAGCAGGCACCGCGCCATGGGTGCGGCCACGGCGATGGACCGGTGTTCGGCCGGCCGCCGGTGGTCGCGGGAGTAGTGGCATGGACGGCTCGACCCGGCATCCGGCGCCGCCCAGCGTGGGCGACGGTGCACGGCACCGCAACGCAGCGTCGGACACGAAGCAGTTGCGCCAGAACGTGGTGGACCTTGCCGCGCTCCGCGACCGGATCGCGACGCGGGGGCTGTCTCGGCGATCAGACGTTCGGTTCCGGCGTGACGGCCCGGCATGCGGCGCTGAGCGCTGGCATCGCGACGGGCTCGATCGCAAGCGAGCGGTCGTTGGCACTGAAGCTGAGCAGCTCCCCGCTGTCGCTGTGCAGCTCAAAGAACCCGTCCGCCGTCAGATCATGCACCGTGCCCGCGACCTGCGCGCCCGCCGGCACCGTGACCATCACGCGCCCACGCCACCCGCGCACCGCCTGCAGCGACGTCACCTGCACGCGTTGCCCCGCCCGTATTCTATGTACGTTCATCGTGCTATCTCCGCTTCCCTCGACCAGCGCGTTGCCGGGCTCGCGCGCCACGCCTGTTGCATCCTGGCCAGCCCGCACTCCACGCTAGCTCCCGGGCGGGTGCAGCGCCGCACGCACCTCCAGCAGGGTCACTTCGAGCTCCAGCGTCGGCCACGCAATACGCTGCCCGTGGTTGAGCAAGATCCACTGCTGCCGGTGCGCCGGGGACGCTACCAGGAGGCGCGGCCACCGCGTCAATGGAACGGCAAGTTCCTTCCCAGCGGCCAATCGCACATACATTTGCAGCGCATCAAACGACACCCCGTGCGCGCCAAGCAGGCCGGCTGCGTCCCTGACTTCGGCCGGCTCTGATTGTCGACGATCCATCCTGGCTCCTTGTCGCACATACGTCGTGGCCACTACCTAGCGTCAGTTGTGTGGCTGCGCGGTCGTTATGTCCGGCGTATCCCGGCGCGCCGCCGCCGCCCGCGTTGCGAGCTCCCGCTCGATGTGCGCGAGTGCCCGCTGCATGTCCGTGCAGAGCGACTGCAGATAGTCCGTGTCGAGCCGGTCAAGTTCCGTGTCCAGCCGGGCCCGCCAATCGTGAAACGCCAGGTACACCTGTTCGGTGCGCTTGTGTTCTCTTTGCATCCTACCCTCCCAATCCTGATCCCTCCTGGCGCGGCGCGCCACGCCGGCAGTCCCACCGTCCTCCCTCCCAGCCAGCGTGGACAGGTGGTGTACTACGCGGCAGCGCCGGTCGGCATTCGGACCGTTCGATCCCATCGGTTGGCCCGCGTCGCCGACGGTGCCCGCCCGGGACGCAACTCCCCGACGCGGCGATCCTGCCCGAGCAGTCGACCCAGACACGCGCTGTGTAGCGCGATAGTGATCGGGGTATCACCGAATGTGAGCACCTGCATCAGGGCCATCGTCCCTCGTCCCTGGACACTGAACGCCTGACGCTGAAACTGTCGTGCCGACCGGCGCCGCCCCGTCGTCGGTCGCGAGATCACCAAGCAGGAGCAGCATGTCGATGGTGCGGCACACGAGCGCCAGTTGCGCGGCGCCCTGCCGGCTCGGTTCGACGACCCAACTGGTCAGTGCGTGTGCCTGCTGCTGCAGACACACCGCCATTTTGACCCGTTCCGCGTACGGTCGACCGGCGTGCTGCTGAGCGCGCGCAAACAGGAGATACAGGCGCGGCTCGCGGCGCGCCGCGGCGGCGAGCAGTGGGTGCTGGAGCAACGTGCCCAGTGACGGCCGAGCCGATACATCAGCAGGCGTCATGCCCGCGAGCGGGCCATCCGGGCTCCCGGGCGAACGGTCGGCACCTGCCCCATGAACCGGCACATCCTTGGTCGCACGCATCGTCTCGGCCTCGTTTCGGGTTGTGAAAGCCAGCTACGCTCTCCTGAACGCAGAGCGAACTCGCGGCAATCTCGTACGGCACGCATGGCTGGAACGGGTATCCTCAGCACGTGGCACGGCAGGAGCTGGCTGCTTCCCATCGCCGGCTCTTCCCCCGCAGTCGCGCGACCGGCGCGTGGTGGGACATCCTGCCCCGGGCGCAGCACCGCGTCAACGTCGCACCGGTCGCACGCGCAGCTGCCCAGGTGCTAACGGGCTCATACGACGTTCCCTGGCACCACCGGCGCATCGGCAGACCGGGCGCGCCGGCCACGTCGCAGCAGCAGTTCGTGCCACATGCGCCGCAAACGCCGCGCGATCGTCCGCTGTGCTCGTCGCGCCCCTCGCAGGTCGACCCGCTCGATCTGGCGCATGCCCAGCTCCACCTGATGCAGATTCGCCTCCCGCAGGTCCGTATTCGTCAGGTCGGCCAGCCCCAGCTGTGCTGCCTGCAGATTGGCCCGCTGCAGATCGGCATCCGTCAGATTGGCCCCGCCCAGGTTCGTCCGCACGAGGTCGGCATCCTGGAGCATCGCACCACGCAGATCGGCGCCCTGCAGGTCGGCGTCACGCAAGCAGGCCTGCCCGAGGTCGGCATCCGCCAGGTGCGCTCCGCGCAGACAGGCGCCCTGCAGGTTGATGCCCCGCAGTGATACGCCTTCAAGATATGCGCCCATCAACTGGGCCGGATGCCCGCGCCGCCGGGCATCCGCGATCAGCTCGCGCATCTGCTGGTGCGTTAATGGCGTGGTCATCGCTCCACTCCTTAGCCGACCGAACCTTCCATTTCCATCTGGATCAGGCGATTGAGCTCGACGGCATACTCCATCGGCAGTTCGCGCGTGAACGGCTCCACAAAGCCCATCACGATCATCGACAGCGCCTCGGACTCGCTCAGCCCACGGCTCCGCAGGTAGAACAGTTGCTCCTGGCCGATCTTGCCGACCGTCGCTTCGTGCGCCAGCGTGGCGCGATTCTCTTCGATCTCGATGTACGGGATCGTATCCGAGGCCGACTGCGCGTCCAGGATCAGCGCGTCACACACGACGTTGCTGGTGGCGTTGACCGCGCCGGGCAACACCTTGACCAGCCCACGATACGTCGTGCGCCCGCCGTTCTTCGAGACCGACTTGTTGGTGATGCGGCTGGTCGTGTTCGGCGCGGCGTGCACCATCTTGGCCCCCGCATCCTGGTGCTGCCCTTCACCGGCGTAGGCCAGCGACAGCACCTCGCCGCGGGCGCCGTCGCCCATTAGGTAGACCGACGGATACTTCATCGTCAGCCGCGAGCCGATGTTGCCGTCGACCCACTCCATCGACGCGTGCTCGTAGGCCACCGCGCGCTTGGTCACGAGATTGAAGATGTTGGTCGACCAGTTCTGGATTGTGGTGTAGCGGCACTTGCCGCCGGCTTTGACGACGATCTCGACCACCGCCGAATGCAGCGAATTGGTGGTGTACACCGGCGCGGTGCAGCCCTCGATGTAGTGGACTTCGGCACCTTCGTCGACAATGATCAGCGTGCGCTCGAACTGGCCCATGTTCTCGGCGTTGATGCGGAAATACGCCTGCAGCGGAATATCGACCTTGACGCCTGGCGGCACGTACACGAACGAGCCGCCCGACCACACCGCGGTGTTGAGCGCGGCGTATTTGTTGTCGGCGGCGGGCACGATGGTGCCGAAGTACTCTTTGACGACCTCGGGATATTCACGCAGCGCAGTATCCATGTCCAGAAACACCACACCGAGCTTTTCCCACTCCGCGCGCAGCGAATGGTAGACACTCTCGCTCTCGTACTGTGCGCCGACCCCGGCGAGGAACTTCTGCTCGGCTTCGGGGATGCCGAGTTTTTCAAAGGTGGTACGGATCGTTTCGGGCACATCGTCCCAGCTGCGGCTGGACTGCTCGCCCGGACGGACATAGTAGTAGATGTCCTGGTCGTCAAGCTCGGCGAGCCGGGCGTTGGCCCAGGTTCCCGACACGGGCACCGGCTTCTTGAAATAGATCGCCAGCGCCTTCAAGCGGCGCTGGAGCATCCACGCCGGCTCGCCCTTCATCCGCGACAACGTCCGCACCACCTGCTCGTTCAAGCCTTTTTGCGACTTGTACGCATAGTGCTCTTCGTCACGGAACCCATACGGCGAACGGTCAAATTCGATCTGCTGCGGAGCGGTCGTCATCGCTGTTTCTCCTGGTCCATGCCGTGCCTGGTGGGACGGGAAGTCGCCTGGCGGCCGTAAACGGCGCACCGGGTGTGTCCTCCGTGCGGCTGCCGGCCGTGCGTAGGCACCCCGGCTGGACCTGTGCTAGGTTAAAGTTGCGGTGAAATCGTCTGGGCTCGGAATCATCGGCGATCGGTGCCGCCAGGGAAAGGCATACACCATTTCCGCGTCGATCGGCGGTGCGTCTACATCGCTGCTGCCTGGCAGGTCCGAGTCGCGCTGGACAATCAGGGCATACAATGGCGGCAGCGCGTGGTGGCGACAGTACAATTCCAGCGGCACCAGAAGCAGATTGAAGTTCTTGAGCGCCTGGCCTTTGATGCCAAAGCGCTTGGCCAGCGTCGTGCGCGTGATGATTCCACGGCTCTCCGCCGTGACGACCAGGCGCGGCCAGATCTCATGCGCAAACTGTGCCGGTGTTTTGGTGCGTAGCATGGTGGTTCTCGGAGCACGAGGCGCTGCACGCGGACGTGCAGCGACAGGGATAGTGATGTCGGGCATACCCATCAGCCTGGATGGACCCAGTGGGCGGTGCGGCGCCCGGTCGCGTGCGTTATGGTCATACCGGCGAAGCCCGGGAGCGGGTGAATCGGGAGCGCCGTGCTCGAAGCCGTGGTGAACAGCAACCGGCGCCGTGGATCAGCACGCCACTAGGAGTGAGGGCGGCGACGTTCCTGGTCGGTGCGTTGGCGGCGTGCCTCGTCCGCCGCATGCCGGCGCTCTTGATCGCGCCGCCACTGTTCCTGGGCCTCCCGCTGCTGGCGGTCGTGCTGATCGTGCCGCCGCTCGGCGTCTGCTGCCTGGCGCCGGCGCGCATCGTCGTCCTGTTGCCGGAGATAGTCGTTCGACATCCGTGTCACTCCTTTGAAGCTCGTACGGAATCGAGCTCGGCCCGGGGCCTAAATTCATAGTCGGTTCGAGGACCGGCCCGTTCGGCTGAGCTCGTGTTCGTCCAGGTGGACGGCATGCTCGGTCTCATACGCGCCGGCCATCACCGTCGTGCGCAGCATAGAGCGTCCCTATACCAGTCCAGACCGTCCCGCGCCGTGCTGGCCATAACCATTTTGCTGATCGTATATACACACTCTACCACGGTGTATATACAATAGCAATGCCCGCGGGCGAAATTTTGTTTGCCGTTATCCGAAATCATTTACCTTCGTGTATATACACCTTCGATCAAGAATCAGTAAAGTTGAGTACATAGCTGGGCAGGCACGAACACGAGCGAATGTGGACCTGGTGCGCCGCTGCTCCTGCGCTGGCAGCACGCAGGTCTGGTTCGTCTCCGTATATACACGCGTACGGTTCTATCCCGTGATAGTGCGCGTTGTTGCCACGCACGGTATACTCCCAGGTATATACGCCTTGCAGCGAGAGAGGAGCAGATGAAGATCACACGCCGGTCGGACAAAGGCAAGGGCGGGCATTTACTGATCTCGGTCCCGGCCCAGCGCATCACCGAGGTCGAGTCGGCGTTGCACTATCTGGAGCGGCAGCGGCAGAAACGGGGCTCGCAGGTCGTCATCGCGTTGATTCTGCGCGCCGCCAAGCGGAGTGGCTGGCCCGGCGTCACGCCTGAGGACGATGCGACCACGTCAACGTCCGGGTCCGTCGCCCGCGAGCCTGGATAGGTGGTGGTCCCGGCCACAGCCGCGGAGCGCAGAGGCATTCAGCCGGTGGTCACGGTGCAGGCCAATGCTGGGGCGCGCGCAGACGTTCAGGCCGGCGACACCGTCAGCTTCAGCGCGCTGATCGAGGTGCCGCCAGACACCGGCGCGGCTGAGCAGCAGTTTCAGCTTCGATGGCGCGCCGGTGCGCGTGCTGACGGTGGCGCGGGCATCGCGGCAACCGACTGGCGCGCCCGCGCCGCGCGCGATGGCCGAGACCGCGCCGGGCGAAGCTCGCCTGCAGCGCTGGGATTGGGATTATTGCCGTCCATCCGCGGAGGTCGATGCTCTGGATGCCGATCCGGAGCTGTTTGTGGAGCGGATCGCCGACCTGCTGGTCGAAGCCGCTGCCGATGGGGCAGTGCTGGCCGAAGTTCGCTTTGGCCGCGCCACGGTACTGCGACCCGACTTTCTAGCGTTGTTTCGCAGCGCCGAACAGCGGATTCGTGATCGCTTCCCTGCTTTTCGCGCCACGGCGGTGATTGCGGGGGTGTTTCCCCGGAGCGCGCCGAATGTGGCGGGCGATCCGGTGCTCGACGCTTGCATGCGCGCCGCGCGGGATGGCCTGGCAGGCGTCGATTTCATCCCCCAGCCCTTTAGTCGCGAGGCGGATTGGCGTGGGGTATACACCTGGGCTGACTTACCATACGGGAACGAATACCAGGTATGGATCCACCAGCAGCTTCGTCGAGGTACGGATCGTCTCTCCACCCCAGGCGACGCTTACAGGAACTGAAATAAAGCGCGGTACGCCCGTCGGGCCATCGATGCTCGCGCGCAGGTGCTCGAGCTGTACCTCTCCAGGGCCGAAAAAATCGTAGATGTATTCAAAGCTCCTGGTTCCCGGCGGAAAGGCGCGCTCCAGTGTCGAATTGACCGGCGGCACCACATAGCGTAGCGTCGGGGGCAACTCGATGCGCGCCTGCACGTTTTCAAGCTCGACCTGTGCCCCGTTGGCGACCGTCAGCCGAAACAATACGGTTTCGCCGGTGCGTGCCCATGGCACCAGCGTCTCAAGGCGCGAAGCGGTTACAAACTCCGCCGGCGTCGACGCACAGGCAATCGCTACACCGGCGCCGATACGAACCCGAAACCCGTCGGCAGTCGGGCCGAGATTGCACACTTCCACGCCGTCCCTACGCCACGTCGCGCCGCCCGCGATGCCTGCAACCCAATATGGAGGCTCGCTACGGCGCTCGTCGACCTCGACGATCGCGACTACTTGCGAGGCCAGATGGCGGTCATAGCCGTAGGGCCGCCGCGCTTCCAAGGTATAAAAGCGGCCACTTCCATCTGGCAGCGGGATGCGCACCATGAACATGCCGTCGCGTGCCGGAGCACCGAGTGTACGCAGGTCGACCTCAGTCGTGCTGCCCCATACGATGGTAGCGATTCGATTGTCTGGAATCCAGCCCAGGACCTGCTTATGATACGCAATGGTGTGCGGCACCAGGCACCACCACTCGTCGCTATTGCGGCAATATGACTTCCGGTCCATGAAGTCGGGCCCGCGTGAATGCCAATTGATACCCAGGCTGTGCCCCATTTCATGCGCGACCAACGAGACGAAGTGCGCGAACGGCGGTAACCATGTGACCCCGTAGGCGCGGGTAGCGCCATCCAGCGATCCGCCCCACTGCCCGCCGGATGCGCTCACATCTCCGCCATTAAACGCCAGGTTGATCCCACGATACGCGCTGAAGTCGACCTCGGCGTCTGCCGCCGCTGTACAGTCCTGGGTTAGCTCGTTGAAGCGATAATCTAGCCCGTTCGGATCCAGGTACGCGGCCAATGGCCGCGGCAGGGTGTACCATCCCACCACCCGGCTGCCTTCCAACGTCATGGCGCCCCACGACAACTCGCGCCAGAAGTGGTCCATGCCGGGCTCGACATTCGACATCAAGCGTTCGTAGTACGGCACCGCATGGGGCCTGGCGGGAATGTCGGCGAAAGCACACAAAATCGTAAGGTAGGGCAACGGTCCGCCGGCTGCCGCGGGCTCGACGGTAGCGGCGGACGGATCCGTACGCAACGTACGGGTGAAAAAGTCGGCGATGGGCCGGTTGGCTGCTCACCAACGGACGGACGGCCAAATGCCACGACGCGACGACGGTCGAGCGCGGTCCAGGCATCTTCCGTCTCTGGTCCTGCCGCCGCGACAATGCGCGTGACGCTACCATCATCGGCCAGCAAATACAGTGCACGACTGTGTGTTCCGTCGCGATGATCGCTCCAGATCGTCGACAAGATGCCATAGATGACGACCTCGGGTGCGCCGGCGGCATCGGACGCCCGATTGAGGCCTCCAATGCTAAAAGCAGCCGTGAACAACAGAGCGACCAACACATGACGCATTAACGTCTCCAAATTCCTCTGGCGTGCGCAGTGTAGTCCTCAAAGCAAAATCTGGCCAGTACCGCACTCCCGACTGCTCTCCGGCCCGGCCTGGCTGCTCGGCAGACACAGCTCCCTGTGCATGATTGCGCCAGAACGCACCTTCCCGGAAGCTGCTCCGATCCGGCACGTGCCGGACGCGCTAACGTCCACCGGTGACGTCCAGGCACGCGCCGGTGACATAGGCCGCTTCCTCCGACAGCAGCCACAGAATGGCCTGCGCCACCTCCTCCGCCAGCCCGCCGCGCTGCATCGGCACCAAAGACTTGACGCGATCAACCCGGTTCGGCTCGCCGCCGCTGGCGTGCAGCTCCGTATAAATGTAGCCGGGCCGTACCCCGTTGACGCGGATTCCCTCGGTCGCCACTTCTTTGGCCAGACCCACCGTCAAGGTATCGATGGCACCTTTGGAGGCCGCATAATCGACGTACTCGCCGGGTGCGCCCAGGCGCGCGGCTACGGATGACAGGTTGACGATCGCGCCCCCTTGCCCACCGTGCCTGGTGGACATACGACGGACGGCCTCGCGGGCGCACAGAAACGGGCCGATCACGTTGGTGGCGAAGATTCGCTGCAGCCGCGCCGCGTCCAGGTACTCGACACGCGTCTGCTGTTCCAGCATGGCCGCGTTGTTGACCAGCGCCGTGAGCGAGCCAAACTCCCGGTCCACCTGCTCAAAGAGCTGCATTATGTCGCGTTCGGCGCCCATATCCGCGGCTACCGCCAGCGCGTGGCCTCCGTCGCGCCGGATGGCGTCGACAACAGCTTCGGCCGCAGGTCGATTGCGCCGGTACGTCAGACATACGGCATAGCCGCGTCGCGCGGCGAGGCGTGCCGTGGCGGCCCCGATACCTCGGCTTCCGCCGGTAACCACCGCGACCTGCTTGTCTGTATGCATAGGAGCCACCTGATTTCCCTGCTTGACTTCCAGTCGAACTCGAACATGTACCCTGGACTCTAAACCGTTGGCCAGGCCCAGCAACGCCAATGTGCCGGCGAGCACGAGGTCTGGGCAGCGTCGCATTACAAAGGAAACCATACCATGACCGCACTCACCGCCATGGGCACACCGATTGTCGTAACGGATGCCGGTTTCGCCGCCGACGTGTTGGCCGCGCCGCTGCCGGTGCTGGTCGACTTCTGGGCCGCCTGGTGCCCACCTTGCCGCGTGATCGGGCCAATTCTGACCGAGCTGGCGGCCGAGTACGCCGGCCGCGTGACGATCGCCAAGATCAATACCGACGAGCACCAGCGCAGCATGGCCCAGTTGGGAGTCTATGGGCTACCGACGGTAATCGTGTTCAAAGCCGGCTACGAGGTCGAGCGGCTGGTGGGCGCGCGATCGAAGCAGCAATACCGGGAGCTGCTGGGTGCGCTGCTGTAGCATGTCCTGCAAATAGGGACGCTCGGAAACACCGCCGAGGCGCAGAGCACGCAGAGAATTTGTGGATTCTCTGCGTGCTCTGCGCCTCCTCGGTGAGACGGATCGACTTAACCGTTGTGAGAGACGCAATCGAGGTCATGTTGGATTGTTGTTCTATACTTGCGCCGGTTGACGAGCCGCCTGGTGTAGTATGGTCTGAAGGAGCCGACGATGCCCAAACATGAGCCTGCACTGCAACCCCAGCGAACGGTCGCCGAGCTCAAGCAGCTACGCGCGTTGACCGGGAACGCCGATGGCGCGCAGCGCGTCGCCTTTACGGATACCTGGGTCACGGCGCGGGCGTGGCTGCGCGAGAAGCTGGCCGAGCTGCCCGTCGAGGTCCACCAGGACGCCGCCGGTAACCTGTGGGCAACGTTGCAGGGTGACTCGGACACCGCGCTACTGCTGGGCGGCCATATCGACTCCGTGCCCAACGGCGGGTGGCTGGACGGTGCGCTGAACGTGCTCGCGGCACTGGAGGTGCTGCGGCGCGTTGCGTCCGAAGGCAGGCCGCCGATCACGGTACGGCTGGTGGACTGGTGCGACGAAGAGGGCGCGCGCTTTGGGCGCAGCCTCTTCGGATCGAGTGCGGCTTCCGGCGCCCTGGTGCCCGACGAGGTACGCACGCTCACCGATCATGACGGCATAACGCTCGAAGACGCGGCGCGGCCACACGGCATTGAGCTGGACACGGTGCTGCAGGCGGGCAAGGAGCTCGGCAACGCGGCGGCCTACCTCGAGCTGCATATCGAGCAGGGACCGGTGCTCGAACGCCTTGATCTGCCGATGGGCGTTGTACTTGGCACGTACGGCGTCGAACGGCATACCATCACGTTTACCGGCCAGGCCGCGCACTCGGGCTCGACGCCGATGGACCAACGCCGTGACGCGCTCGGCGGCGTCTCCCGGCTGCACCTGGCGATCCGCGAGATTGCCGTCAAGCATGGCGGCGTCTGCACGGTCGGCCGCGTGACGACACGGCCCGGCATCGTCACGGCCGTCGTGGGCGAGGCCGAGATGGCGCTCGATCAGCGCCACCTCGACCCCGGCGCCCTGGCCGCTATGCACCGCGAGGCCAGGGAGGCCGGCCGGCTCATCGCCGCCGAGGAGCGGATCGAGGTCGCCTGGCGCCCGCTCTGGCAGATCCAGCCGTTCCCGTTTCACCCCGAGCTGATCGAAATGGCCGACGAAGCGGTCAGGGAGATTTGCGGCGTGTCGCACCGCCTGCCGAGCGGGCCCCTGCACGACGCGGCCGAGGTCTGCCGAACCGGCATGCCGACGATCATGCTGTTCGTGCAGAGTCTCAACGGCATCTCGCACAACAAGATCGAGGACACGCGGGAGGAGCACCTTGAACTGGCGGTACAGGCGTTGGATCGGCTAACCAGCAAAACCATGAACTGGATCCTGGGGGCTGGAGCGCTACAACCATGAGCGAGCTGTGCTACGATCTCCCGCAATAAAGCCGGACCAGGTCCGGCTTCCATCGCACGAGCAACGGTGGAGCGAAAGCTCCATCGTTGCTCGTGCTTTCCTTGCACCCCCGGATTAAGGTCCTCAAAAGTCGTAATCGATGCTCCAGGTCATGTCCTGACCACCGCCGATCGTGCGTTCGAGGTACGGCTCCCAGGAAAATGTATACTGGTTGCCCCACACGGGGAAGAACGCCGGCACATACGAGCAGGTCGCCGCGACGATGCCCGTGGCGGGGTGCTTCTGTAACACGATCAATCGCCCCTCGGCGTCGTGGTCGAGCGCCTGGAAGTGTCCATCGGTCCACGGCCAGCCTTTGCGGGCGATCCAGCCGCCAGGAGTGATGGTATACCCCGGGTTGTCGGGCATCCGCACGGCGGCGTTGACACGGCACAGCTCGTCGACCTCGGGGTGCGGAAAGAACGGGTGCGGGAACCAGCGCAGCGGTACCGGCGCAGCGCCACTGTTCACGATCTGCGTGCTGGAGCGTAGGGTGCGACCATGCAGCGCCACCGTGCGGCGCACGTTCAGTGCCCAGCGCCGGTGGGTATGGGAGGTAGTCATCGTGATCGCGCTGTCGCCGTGCGTGACCTCCCAGGCACAGAACGTGTCCACGGTGTTCGCCGCGACGTTGCACAGCCCCACGCCAATGATCAGCGCCAGGTCGCCGTCGGCTGCCTCGCGCAAAGGTTGAAGGTTGAAAGCGTCGGGAATACCCTGTCCATCGAACCAGTTGAACGAATGTGGATACGTCGGACCTGACAACAACGGGCCGTGCACGGTGTCGGTGACCTGAAAGATGTAGCCACCCGTGGTATACCGCACGCCGAATCTTTCTCGGTCCGCGACAGGATCGAGGATCGCCACCTCAAGGGACTCGCTGGCAAGGCTAAACATCGCGCCGGGTTTCCTCCATCTAGCTCCATGTCCGCACGGAAGTCCATCTCGATGATACGGTATGCTGAGCTCCGCCGCAACGCGGCGCACAAAGCGGACGAGCTGTGAGCAATGCGCGGCCCTGATAGATGCCCTGACGGCATGGCGGAGTTCTGAATTGGCGGTGCGCGCCGCTGTCGGCAATTGGAAGTGCGCGCGGCAGCACCTGGGCTAGCTGGATACGCGGCTGCCCGTCCGCGCAGACGAGCGCATCACCGGCCCGAGATACTGTTTTCGCACGCCCCGCATGCACGAAATACTGGTGGTAGTTATGTTGTACAATGAAATAGGTGCCTGCATAGGTGCATAGCCGAGGACCATGTGGTCCGGCCCTGTGCGACCGGGTCGAGGCCCGTGCCGCTACGGGAGTTGATGCAGGCAACCGTATTCCACGCTAGCAGGAGAAAAAGGTATGAGCCAGGTACCTATCCAGGTAATCGTCGCGGCGTTCAACGACATTGATGGCGCCAGCAACGCGCTGAAGAGCCTCAAGGAAGCGAAACACGAGCGCCTGATCGTGATCGAAGATGCCGTTGTGTTGACCAAAGATGCGAGCGGCAAGCTCAAGATTAGGGAGACCGCCGACATGCGTGCCGGCAAGGGTGCCACGATCGGCGCGATCGCCGGCGGCGTGCTCAGCCTGGTGGCTGGTCCCGTCGGCTGGATGGCACTGGGTGCCGGTGCGATCGGTGGCCTGGCCGCGAAACTGCGCGACGGCGGCATCCCGGACGAGCGCTTGCGGACGCTCGGGGAAGGATTGACACCCAACTCGTCGGCGCTCATCGCGATCATCGATCATGTCTGGGTCGCCGATGTGGAGCGGGAGCTGGCCGCGCAGGGAGCACAGGTCGTATCAGAGACCCTGCGCGACGATATTGCCGAACAGCTCAAGGCCGGTGGTCAGGTCGCCTATACGGTGGCGGCCACAGGCGACGCCGTCTATGCCGCGCGCATAACGGACACCCCTGCGGCGAGCGCGGACCAGGGCGAGGCAGCGCCGGAAATCGCGCAGGGCGGTGACGAGGCGAACGCCCCCGCCGGCGATGCCGCGGCGTCAGACTCGGCACCGCCTGCAGACGAGGGGTCGTCGCCCAAGGCGCCTTAGGAATCACCACAAAGGCACACAGGACACGAAGAATTTTCGGATTCTTCGTGTCCTGTGTGGTGATTCCGCCGGCTACGCCCGCATCCAGCCGATGTCTACAACGCCCGCCAGCGCAGCCGGGCGGCCATCTCGGCCGGGGCCAGCCGGGCAGCCGGACGGACGGTCACGGTGCGCGCCACGCCGGGAAGCAGATCAAAATAGTTATCGCTCCACACGGCGTCCGCTCCGTCCAGCCAGAGCATCACCGCGAGCGCCGGGCGGTCCGTCTCCAACGTGACGGCCAAACCGTCAGCCTGAGCAGACGTCTCGACGCGCAGCCGGGGCACGCCGAGCCGCAGCTCTTTCGGCTCCACCAGCAGCAGCGTGTTTTCCACGTCCGCAAAGGTTGCGTGCACGATCGACCGGCCGGCGGCATCCACTACGGCGGCTGGAAGGTCGGTCTCCCAGACCAGCGCGCTCGTGCCGGCGTCGACCCGCGCCGGCAGCGACTCGTGCCATAGCACGGCTCCACTGTCCTCGACGGCGCGAACCTGCAACGTACCCGTCCCTGGGAGCCGGGCCGTCGTTGACCAGGTATGCCGACAGGCGGCCCTCATGCGCGGTCAGGCTCAGTAACAGCGGGGCATAGAAGCGCCGCGCATAGTACCAGGCGGCCTTGGGGCGCATGCGGAAGTCCACCCAGGCCCAGCTCTGCACCGGCCAGCAGTCGTTGAGCTGCCAGACCAGCGTGCCCATGGTGTGCGGGCGCCGGCGGCGAAAGTGCTCGATGCCGAACTTCATGCCCTCGGCCTGGTTGAGCTGGCCGTAGTAGACCAGATCGGGCAGCGTCGTCGGCGCGGGATAGTGCAGCGCGATGAAGCCGAGGTAGGTCTCGTAGCCCTTGAGCGTCTTGTCGTGCCAGCGCATCGCCGGCGTATCGACACCCTGGTCGCCCACCGGCAGCGCCTCGTCGAAGGTGCGCATGTCCGGCGGCGCGGCGAAGCCGAACTCGCTGATAAAGCGCGCGCTGCATTCGGCAAACCAGCCCGACACGTCGGTAAAGGGTATCGGCGCCGGTTTAAGCTCGCGGAAGCTCCAGCCGTCATGCAGGAGCCGGGTTGACGTATGCAGCATGCGGTTCTCCAAACCGATAACCAGGTCCGGCTATCGTACAGTGCTGATCTACGATCCGCAATCTGCCCTCGGCGCGGCGTCGGGGCGAGCCGACCGGCGGGCACAGCGGGGATGCGCCGGCCGGCACGCGTGCCGCCGATCATCCATCGGCGCCGGAACGCCGCGCAGTGGCGGCAAGGGCCTCGGCGTACGCAAGCAGCTCGGTGCGGAGTTCCTGCGGTGCTCTTATCACCATCGGCACGTTGAGGCCGGCGAGATAGCGTGCCATCCACGGCAGGTCCGAGGTGGCGCAGCGCAGCAGCACGCCGCGGGGCACCGCTTCCAGGGTGGCCATGGCGGCTGCTACGCGCTGCTGTGCTTCCGCCAGCGAGACGCCCAGTACGACTTCAACTTCCCAGTCACCCGGCTTGTGGGCGAGTGCCTGCGCCACATCCGCGACAGCATCGAAGTCCGGCGGTGGCGTAAAACGTTCGGGGCGCCGGCTCACGGCGCGAATGCGGTCGACTCGCAACAGGCGGCGCGCGCCGCGCAGGTGACAATATCCGGTGGCGTACCAGTGTCCTTCGTGGTACACCACGCCATACACGTCGACTGTGCGCTCGGTCTCCTCGCCGTGAGCAGAACCATATTGCATCCACACGCGCCGGCGATTGTAGACCGCCGCGCTCAAGGTGCCCATGATCGCACCGGGCGGGGGCGCATCGCCGCCAGGCAGGTCGACTGCTAAGCTGGTCGCGACGCCCGCGACGCGGTCTTGCAGCTCGGCCGGCAGCACGCGCTGCACTTTGGCCAGCGTTCCTTCGATGGCCGGCGTGCCTGCTGCCCACCCCAGCCTGCGCGCGGCGAGCAGCCCCAGCGTCACGGCGACAGCTTCCTCTTCGCTGAACATCAACGGTGGAAGCTTCGTACCCGCCCGCAGCACGTAGGCTCCGTAGCGTCCCCGTTCGGCCTCGATCGGAACGCCGAGATCTTGCAGCATGACGATGTAGCGGCGGGCGGTTCGAATATCCACCTCGAGCCGGCGGGCCAGGTCGGCGCCGGTCATGCGTCCATACGACTGCAGCAGCTCCAACACGGTCAGCACACGAGTTGTAGGATGATACATCGCCGGCCCTATCTCCGTTCAGGCACGCGGTAAATAGGATCGACTATGCCAGCTTTCGGGGTTAACGTCAATAAATTGTTGACGCGCACCACTTGAACGTCGCAACGCATGAGGGTACACTAGGCCCTGCGGTCAGCGCGCATCATCCGCGACCTACCATGGATACTTCCGCGCACCTCCTGACGCCGAGGTGCGCCGCCGCGCTGCCGCGTTGAGGGCGCCATTATTACTATGCCGGTATAATAACGTCCACATACTGACGAGCGCAGCGACGATATTTGGGGGACGTATGGGCGCTGGTGTCTCCATTCGTCGGGCCGCGCACACCCGGGTTCCAGCCGGAGCCCGCGCGTCGTCCAGTGTGTCCCGGTCTGTGTGCTCTTTGCTGCTGGCCTGTCTTATTCTGCTGGCGGCCACCAGCAGCCCTGCACTGGCCGCTCCACCTGCCACACCGGACCTGACGGGATCTGCGCAAGTCCAGCCGAGCATCCGCCCTAACGCCACTTTCACCCACATTACCACCGAGCAGGGAATGTCCGACCTGCGCGTCGAGGCGATCGTGCAGGACCAGGCCGGTCTCCTGTGGTTCGGCACCTCCAACGGCCTCAACCGCTACGACGGCTACACTATCGTCGCGTATCGCAACGACCCGGCCAACCCGCACAGCCTGAGCGGCAATTTCGTCACGGAGCTATACGAGGATCGCTCCGGAATACTGTGGGTCGGCACGCGCTCCGGCCTGAACGCCTTCGATCGGCGTACCGAACAGTTCACCCGCTACCGCAACGACCCGGCCGACCCTCAGAGCCTGGGCGACAACGTGGTGACCACGATCTACGAAGATCGAGCGGGCGTTTTATGGATCGGCACCGCGGGCGGCCTCAGCCGCTTCGACCGCGCGAACGGCACCTTCACCGTCTATCGCCACGACGAGGCCGACCCTCAGAGCTTGAGCCACAACCGGGTACGCAAGATCGACGAGGACCAGGCGGGCGTAATGTGGCTTGCCACGTATGGCGGGCTCAACCGCTTCGACCGGGCGAGCGGCACCTTCACCGCCTATCGCCACGACGAGGCCGATCCTCAGAGCTTGAGCCACGATATCGTCTTCGACATGTATCGGGATCGCTCCGGCGCCCTGTGGTTGGGCACCGATGGCGGTGGCCTGGACCGCTTCGACCCGGCCGGTGGCAGCTTCACCCACTACCGCCACGATCCGAACAACCCAAACAGCCTGAGCTCCGATCGCGTCGACTGCATCTTTGAGGACGCCTCGGGCGCGCTGTGGATCGGCACCTTCGGCGGCGGCCTGAGCGTGCTGGACGCGGCACGCCGCACGCTTCACGGCGGCGCTGCACGATCCGGCCAGACCCACCAGCCTGAGCAACGATACGGTGACCGACATCAACGCGGAGCGGTCCGGCCTGATCGTGATCGGGATCTGCGGGAGGCGTGAATGTCTATCATCCGCAGCAGCAGGCGTTTCCGCTCTACCGGCACGACCCGCAGGACGACAACAGCCTCGCCAGCAATCGTGTCTCTGCCGTGTACGAGGATCGAAGGCGGGATCCTGTGGATCGGCACGCGGGACCGTGGCCTCGACCGCTTCGATCGGCGCAGTGGGCAGGTGGTCCACTACCCGCCCGACCCGAACAATCCCGAGCGTCTGGGCCACCCCTATGTTGTCGCGATCGAGCCAGACCAGGCGGGCGCGCTGTGGGTCGGCACCTACGGCGGCGGCCTGTACCGGCTCGACCCGGCGAGCGGCACCTTCACCGCCTATCGCCACGACGCGGCCAACCCCCAGAGCCTCAGCAGCGACGCCGTTGGCGACCTCCACATCGACCGCTCCGGCGCGCTGTGGATCGGCACCAACGCCGGTGGGCTCAATCGCCTCGATCCGCAGACCGGCGCCATTCACGATCTACCGCCACGACCCCAACAATCCCCAGAGCCTGAGCAACGATAGTGTCTGGGCCATCGAGGAGGATCAGCACGGCAGCATCTGGATCGGCACGTTCGGTGGTGGGCTCAATCGCCTGGAGCCGGCCACCGGGCAGATCACGCGCTACCAGCACGACCCCAACAACCCGGCCAGCCTCAGCGACGACACGATCTATGATCTGCATATCGACCGCGCCGGGGTGCTGTGGGTCGGCACGTATGGCGGTGGGCTCGACCGCTTCGATCCGGCGACCGGCGCTTTCACCCACTACCGCGAGGGCGACGGCCTGGCGAGCGATCGGATCCTGTCCATCCTGGAGGAGGGCGACGCGGGCGATGCCGCCGCGGGCAACCTCTGGATCACCACCAGCCGCGGGCTGTCGAAGCTCGACCGGGACCGCAAGACCTTCCAAAACTACGGCACGAGCGGATGGGTTGCCGCTGACGGACTACGACCGTGGTCATTACAAGACCCGCAGCGGTGAGATGCTGATCGGCAGCTTTGAGGGCCTGATCGGGTTCGATCCGGATACCGTGCAGGACGACGCGTATGTCCCGCCGGTCGTATTCACCGACTTCTTGCTGGCGAACAGGCCAGTGACGATCGGCGACTCCTCGGCTCTGCAGCAGGCGATCGACCAGACCGACACAATCGAGCTCACGTATGCCGACCGCGTCGTCTCGTTCGAGTTCGCGGCGCTGAGCTACCGCGCCCCGCACCAGAACCGCTACCGCTACCGGTTGGAGGGCTTCGACCCGGAGTGGACCGAAGTCGACGCCACGCGGCGGCTGGTGACCTACACCAATCTCGACCCCGGTACATACCTCTTCCGCGTGACCGGCTCAAACGGCGACCGGGTGTGGAACGAGGCCGGTCGCGCGATCACGCTGGTTATCACACCGCCATGGTGGGCGACCTGGTGGTTCCGCATGCTGGCGATCGTGCTTGGCATCAGCATCGGTGTCGGCGTATTCAGTTTACGGGTACGCGACATCCAGAGCCGCAACCGCCAGCTTGAGCAACAGATCGCCGAGCGGACTCAGGAGTTGGTGGTGGCCAAGGAGCAGGCCCAGTCGGCGGACCGCGCCAAGAGCGATTTTCTCGCTACCATGAGCCACGAGCTGCGCACGCCGATGAACTCCGTGATCGGCCTGACCACGCTGCTGCTGACCACACCACTCACCCAGGCACAGCGCGACGACCTCGAAACCATCGCGCGCAGCAGCCAGATGCAGCTGACGCTGATCAACGATGTGCTCGACTATTCCAAGATCGACGCCAACAAGCTGACACTGGAATACCATCCGTTCGCGCTGCGCGCGTGCGTCGAAGAGGCGCTCGACCTGTTGGCGCCGCTGGCCGATGCCAAACATCTGGTGCTGCTGTACAGCCCCGATCCCGCGCTCCCCGACGAGTTCGTCGGCGACCCGGCGCGGCTGCGCCAGGTGCTGGTCAATCTGCTTTCCAACGCCGTGCGCTTCACCGAGCGCGGCGAAATCGCGGTCGCCCTCACGGGTACGCAACGTCCTACCGCTGATGCGGCGGCGCCGACCTGGGACCTGACGATTACGCTGCGCGATACCGGCGTCGGCATCTCGGCGGAGCAGGTGGCGCGGATCTTTCAGCCGTTCACCCAGGCCGGCGCGACGACCACCAGCCGCCTTGGCGGTACCGGGCTCGGCCTGACCATCAGCCGGCGCCTGACTGAGCTGATGGGCGGAAGGATTGGGGTAGCGAGTACCCCCGGCAGCGGCTCGACATTCACGGTCGAGCTGCCGCTGCTGGCCGGCACTGCGCCGCTGCCCGACTTCCTTGCGCCTTCGCAACCCGCCCTGGCCGGCAAGCGCGCGCTGCTGCTGGCCGGCCATGCCGAAACAGGCGAGACACTTGCCCGCCAGCTCAGCGCTTGGCAGATGGCGCCTACGGTTGTCGGCAGCGCGCCGGAAATGCTGGACTGGCTCAGTGCCGAGAATCCGGCGGATGTGGTGCTGCTGGCGCCGGAGCTCGTTGTCGCGTCGCACGTTGCGCTGGTCGACGAGCTGCGTACCGCTGCCGGGAAGCCCGCGCTGCCGGTGGTGCTGGGGGCGGCTGTAACGCGACGAGCACTGGCGCTTGACGAGGTTCAGCCGAGCCGCATTGTTGAGCTGCCGCCGCCGCTGCGGCCCGCGATGCTGCACAAAGCGCTGTACGCCATGCTGGGGGATGACAGGGGCGACAGCGCCGTGCCGCCGGCGCCGGCGTTTGACGCGACGATGGGCGCGCGTTCGCCGCTGCGCATTTTGCTGGCCGAGGACAACATGACCAACCAGCAGGTGGCTCAGCGCATGCTGGCCAAATTCGGCTATCAGGCACAGGTCGCGGCGAACGGCCTTGACGTGCTGGATATGCTCAGGCGGCAAGACTTCGACCTGGTGCTGATGGACGTGCAGATGCCGGAGATGAGCGGTACCGAGGCGACGCACTATATCCGCACCTTCTGGCCGCCGCAGCGCCAGCCGCGCATCGCGGCGATGACCGCCTATGCGTCGGAGGAGAATCGCGCCTGGCTGATGACCACCGGCATGGACGATTATATCCGCAAGCCGGTGCAGGTAGAGGATCTGGCTCGCGTGCTGCGCGCCGCGGCGCACGCGCTGCGTAGCGGCGCTCCAGCCCCTAACACCGCAGCGGCCGACGACAGCGCCGGAACGCTGGATGCCGAGCTGTTTAATAGCTTCCTGACTGCAGTTGGCGGCGACGACCCGGTAGCGGACGCCGCGTTTGTCGAAAGCTACGTTGCCGATATGGGCACCCAGCTCCAGGCGCTGCGCGAGGCGCTGTCGAACGCCGATAGCGTGCGTTTGTCGCGGGTGTCGCATACCCTGGAAGGACTGAGCCTGCAACTCGGAGCGCGTGACCTGGCAATTCTTTCCCGTCGAATCAATGTCGCCGCCGAACCGGGCGATCTGCAAGCTATCTCCGTGCTGCTGGACAGCGCCGACCTGGCCTTTGTCGCCCTGCAGCGCGCGATCGTCAGGCACAGCTCGCGTGGCCATGTGGCCGGCACCTAGCCCGCGGCGGATCCCCCCAATCATTCGAGCTTTGTCATTCCGAAAGCGGCAGGCAAGCGTGTGTGAAGCGATCCGCCTGCCAAATGCCGGTTGTCGGCCTGGACTAGGTCGCCGGTAGCTCGAGCAGCGCCCGCAGCTGCGTCTCGAGCGGCACGAGCCCGTTCGAAAGCACTACCGCCCCGGCGTATCCTTGCGCTTTCCATTGATCGTTATCATGGTCGCCGTGCTGCACGAGCACAACGACCGGACATTTGATGCCATGGGCGCGTAGCGACGCGATCGTCGCGACGCCGTTCATGCCCTGGAGATCCTGATCGAGCAGCACCAGTTGCGGCAACGTGGCAAGCGCGATGCGCACAGCTTCGCCGCCGTTGGATACCCCATAAACTCGCCAACCCGCCATGTTGCTTAGCAGCTGCCTAATTGAATCGCAGACCGCCACGTCGGGATGGGCGACTACTGCTGTCAATCGTTGGGGAGTCATGTTGGTCCAGCATAGTCGCCTGAGCACGTGCGGGGCAGTATCGAACACGGCCAGATTTGGAGAGAAAGCGCAAGAGGCGTGCTGCGAGTAAGGGAGTTTTCGCACTGCTTGACGCGACACCAAAACACTGCTACGGTTTTTCTATACCTCGGTGAAGCCTCCTCGTCTCCATGCCGCAACTATGCTGCCGGCAGACGGTGAGCTTCGGCCGGTACAGAGGAGCCTGATGACGGTGCATGTACTGGTTGTCGACGACGACAACGCACTGCGCGGTTGGGTCGCTCGCGGGTTGGAGCGTGGCGGCTGTACCGTTACACAGGCCGACAGCGGCGAACACGCGCTCGCTCTGCTGCGCCAGACCGGCTCCTCGCGCCCGCCGTTTGACGTGGTGGTTGCCGATATTGTTATGGGCGAGGTCGACGGGATCGCGGTGATCGAAGTCGTACGCAGCCAGCCGGATCCTGCTGAAGTATTGCTCCTGACCAGCAATGGCGCCCTGGATACCGCCGCCGCG
The DNA here is from genome assembly GCA_963827625.1 of uncultured bacterium. GTDB lineage: Bacteria > Chloroflexota > Chloroflexia > Chloroflexales > Kallotenuaceae > CAWHBS01. The sequence goes on from CAWHBS010000003.1 coordinate 553,656, forward strand.
GCTATCCGCCTGGGCGCGTTCGACTATCTGCTCAAACCGGTACAGCCGACGGCGCTGCTGCGGCGGGTCCTGGCGGCGGCCGAGCGCCGCCAGGAGCGACGACAGCAAGCCGGCGAAGCGGCCGCATGGCGCACGGTGGCCGAGGTACTGCGCGGCGTCGAGCCGGCAGCGCCGCCGGCCGATGCGCCGGCCGTAGAAATGCCGGTACGCATTCGAGTACTCGGCCGCCTCACGATCGACACGCAGCGGCATGAGGTCAGGTGCGATGGCCGGCGTGTGGCGGTGACGCCGATCGAGTACACGATCCTGAGCACGCTGTCGGAACGGCCGGCCGAAGTGGTGGCCTATGGAGCGCTGGCCCAGCGGACGCACGGCATCATGTTGAGCGAGCGCGAGGCGTATGGGCTGCTCAGGACCCACGTGCGCAATCTGCGCCACAAAATCGGCGACGGGTACTTGCTCAGCGTGCGCGGAGTGGGCTATCTGCTGGACGCTGCCGAGGACACTACGCTGGAGGACGACACGAGCCACTCGTCCTGACTACGCTCCTCAGCGCAGTCGTTACACCGCCGCACCTGCCTCACGGTTACTCCCCAAACCTTGCTCAACTTGTGCCTGCCGCGAACGCAGATTCACGGTATGCTGGGCTTGTCGACGCGTATTTGGCATGCAACGGAGAAGGAAAGGCGATGGATCAGCACTCGACATACAATTCGTGAGCGTGCTGAACCGGGGCCGTGGCCGAGATTAACCATGAACGACTTTCTGCTCGTGCTCGGTATCGCCGCGATCGCGGCCTTTTTAACCTGGCTCGGCGTGCCGATAGCCGAATGGTTCGACGTGCCGCAGCGCGTGGTGAGCGCCTCGCTCCAATTCGCCGCCGGGATCATCACGGCGCTGGTAGCAGTCAGCTTGATGCCGCCCGCCGTGCGAGATGGCCCGCAGCTGTGGGTTGTGCTCGCCTTTTTTGTCGGTGGAGCTGCCTTTGTCGTTTTCGAGTTCTATTCGGCCCAACGTCTGGCTGCCGGGCCGGAAGCCGGACAAAACGTCCACTCGCTCGGCCTGTATGTCGGCATTCTGATCGATTTAGTGATCGACGGCGTGGTGATCGGTATCGGGTCGACCCTGACGCTGCAGGCGGGGCTGCTGCTGGCGCTGGGCATGGCGTTGAGCACCGCGCCGCTGGCGTTGATCACGATCGCAACCGCTAAACGACAGGGCGTATCGCCCGAGCGCCGCCGCATCCTGGCGGGCCTGCTCGTGGCGTGCATTTTAGGTGGCGCCGTGCTCGGTTACGGGCTGCTGCGCAATCAGCCGGAACCGGTCAAACTGGTGTTGATCGCGCTGGCGTCGGGCTTCTTGCTTACCACGATCACGCAAAGCATGATCCCCGAAGCCAACCGCGACGGCGAGCCGAGCCTGGCCGGGGTGTTATATATCGCCGGCCTGTCGCTGTATGCGCTGATGACCTTATCGCTGGCCTGACAACTGTCGAGCACCGAAGCCGGATGCTGTTTTGTGGTGCCGAGCTGTGCATGATTATGGCGTCGCACGCACAGCGAGACGATCCGTACGGCGGCACATCGCACATGGGATCAACGCACATGTGGCGTCTTTATACCGGCATCGACGTCCACGACAACCGGGCGACAACCACGCTCGACACGGCTGTGCCGGCCGGGCGGCAGCAGAGCACGCGCCGTTGGTGGGTGCTGGCCACCTGCTGCGTGATCGTCTTTAGCCGCTTGATCGCGCCGCCGGTGTGGGCGATCACGCCGCCGACGCTGCTGGAAGCCTTCCGCGCCGATAGCGATTTGTTCCGCTTTTACAGCGGCCTCAGCGCGGTGCCGCAGATCGTGTTTTTGATGGCCGGCGGCGTTCTTGGCGATATGTATGGCCGCCGGCGCGTGCTGCTGCTCGGGTTGGCCGGGTACTGTGTCTTCAGCCTGCTGTGCATGCTGGCGCCGGGGCTAACCGCGCTGCTCGCCTTTCGCGCGCTGAGCACCTATTGTGCGGCGCTGGCCGCGCCCCTCGCGCTTGCCATGGTGCGCCTGACGTTCAACGAACGCGAGCTGCCGCTGGCGATCCTGTGCTACACCGGCGCGCTCAGCATCGCCGCCCTGCTGTCGCCGCTGCTGGGGTTCGTGCTGGATCAGCCGTTTGGCTGGCAAGCGATGTTCGTGGTGCCGATCGCGGCCGGTGGACTGGGCTTGCTGATGGCGCTACGCTATCTGTCGGAAAGCAAGCTCGACCAGCAGCACCGCCGCATCGACACCGTCGCCTGCGCTGCCTGGGCGACCCTATCCCTGGTACTGTTGTATGCGATCATCGGGTTTCAAAACCCGGCCGGCTGGGCCAGACAGGTAGCACTGGCCGCCTTAGCTGTCGGCCTTGTCGCCTGCGGTTTGCTGGTATGGTACGAAGTCCACGCCCGGCGTACCCGACAGCGCCGCGCGGCGTTTCGTAAGCGAGCGCTCTCGGTGGTGCTGATCGCCGGCGCGCTGATGAACATGGTGCTGGTAGGCTACTTCCTGCAGCTGTGGGCCTATTTCGGCATCGCACGCAACTACAGCGCGGTGATGGCCGTGCTGGCGCTGGCGCCCGCGCTGCCGGCGATCGTGCTGATCATCGGCCTGTTGAAGTGGGTCCGGCGCCGCTGGGATGCCCGGAAGCTGATCAGCGGTGGGCTGCTGGTGATGGCCGGAGCGGTTGGGCTTACCGCGCTGGGCGTCAACTGGGCACCCTACTGGTGGTTCGTCGCGCCGATGATGCTGATGATGATGAGCTACATGGTTGTCGCGACGGCGTGGACGACGATCTTTTTCCTGGCCGTGCAGCGCGACTTTGCCGGCGTCAACGCGGCGATCAATACCAGCGCAGGGCTGATCGGCAGTGTGCTGGGGGGGACGCTGCCGGCCACGCTGATGGTTGTGTTTGGCCAGGCGGCGTATGCGCGCCGGCTGGCCGAGGCAGGCGTGCCGCAGCCGATCGCGGAGCGCGCGATCGTGATGCTGAACTTCGCGCTGCGGCTGGACAGCTCCACCTTGCAGGACTGGTCGCGCGCGCTCCTGGAACAGGTGCTGGTGGTGTATCGCGAATCGTACGCCGTGGCCTTTGCGCAGGTGCTGGGTCTGCTCGCGTTGTTGTGCCTCGCCGGCGCCGTGACCGTGTGGTTCGGATTGCGGCAACGCGATACGACTTAAGCGGCCGGGCTGCCGATTCAAGATGTGCTGAGGACTGTATTATGCAGGACAAGAATCCCGGCTCCGCGGAGGCCTCGGCCAGATCCGGTGCCGCCGGCAGTCCCGAGTCCAACGCTTCTCCATGGAGCCCGCTGCAGCGCGCGGCCTTCCGCTCGGTCTGGATCGCCCTGGTCGCCTCCAACATCGGCACCTGGATGCAGAGCGTCGGCGCGGCCTGGCTGATGACCTCGCTGACGCCGTCGCCGCTGCTGGTCGCCCTGATGCAGACGGCCACCAGCCTGCCGATCTTCCTCGTCGGCCTCCCCGCCGGGACACTTGCCGACCTCGTCGACCGGCGCAAGCTCTTGCTCGTCACCGTGGCATGGATGCTCCTCGTCGCACTTGGCCTGGGCGCGCTGACCCTGGCCGGGCTGGTGACCGCCTGGACCCTGCTGGCGCTGACGTTCCTGCTGGGACTGGGCGCCGCGCTCAACGCCCCGGCCTGGCAGGCGATCATCCCCGAGCTGGTCGACCGCGAGGAGCTCCCCGCCGCGGTGGCGCTGCAGGCCATGGGGTTCAATGTGGCCCGCGCCGTCGGGCCGGCCATCGGCGGCCTGGTGGTCGCTGCCGCCGGTCCGGCCGCCGTCTTTCTGCTGAACGCCGCGTCCTTCCTCGGCGTGCTGGTGGTGCTCGCCCGCTGGCGGCGTGCCCCGATGTCGAGCGATCTCCCGCCCGAAGATATGCTCGGGGCCACTGCCGCGGGGCTGCGCTACGTGCGCAATGCCCCCGCCTTGCAGGCCGTCCTCGTGCGCATCGGCGTCTTCATGCTCGGCGCCAGCGCCCTGTGGGCCTTGCTGCCCGTCGTGGCGCGGTACGATCTGGGCCTTGGCGCGAGCGGCTATGGAATTATCCTGGGCAGCCTTGGTTTCGGCGCCGTGGGTGGCGCCCTGCTCCTGCCGCGCCTGCGGCGCGTGCTGCCGATCGACCGGTTGACCGCGCTGGCGACGCTGGTGTTCGCCGGCGCCACGCTTGCGCTCGCCTACCCTCCACGTCGTGCCGCTGCTGGTGGCGTGTATGATGGTGGGTGGGATGGCCTGGCTGGCCATGATGTCCAGCCTGACCGTCGTCGCGCAGACGGTATCGCCGGCCTGGGTGCGCGCGCGGGCGATGGGTATCTACCTGCTCGTGTTCCAGGGCATGATGGCCGCGGGCAGCTTCGGGTGGGGCGCGCTGGCCGAGCAAGTTGGCAATCAAACCGCCCTGTCCGTTGCCGCGTTGCCCTGGTGGGCGGGCTGGCGGCGACCTGGCGCTGGCCGCTGCACAGGGTCCAGCACCTGGATCTGACGCCCTCCGGACACTGGCGCGATCCCGAGCTGGCGCTGACGCCTGACCCGGCGGACGGGCCGGTGCTCATCACGGTCGAATACCGGGTTCCCGCCGAGCGGGCGAGGAGTTCGTCGCAGGCGATGGACGCGATGCGCAGCTTCCGGCGCCGGGAGGGCGCGGTGCGCTGGGACCTGTTTCGCGACCTGGCCGATCCCGAGCGCTACCTCGAGACCTTCGTGGTGCCGATCATGGGGCGAGCACCTGCGCCAGCACGCGCGCGTCAGCGTGGACGACCAGGAAACCGAAGCGCGCGCGTTTGCGTTCCAGCAGCCGGGGGTCGCGCCGGTCGCCGCGCACCTCATCGCCGCCCATGCCGTCGACGGCCGGAAACCCTCGGAGCCGCCGTACGCTGAGCTATCCTAGCGCTCGGGCCGCAATGGTATCACCGCAGAGGCACCGAGGACGCAGAGAACCTTCGGATTCTCAGCGTCTCGGCGCCTCTGCGGTGATTTCGGTCAACTCAACCATCGCGAGAGATGACATGCTGCTCCGAGTCGGAGCACCTCATCGCTGTGCCACGATCATCGGCAAGCCGTTACGCGAGCCGAGCGTGCCATCCATCCATATCTGTGGCGTGTGGTCCGGCACCCTGTGCAGCACAAAGTGGCGGGCGAGCATAGCAACCAGCACATGGGACTCGAACAGCGAGAAGTTATTGCCGATGCACACACGCTGCCCGGCCGCAAACGGGTAGTAGGCAAACGGGTGGCGCGCAGCTTCCTGGTCCGGCTGCCACCGATCGGGGTCGAACCGTAGCGCATCGGGCCAAAAGTCTGGATGGCGGTGGGTGAGGTAGGGCATCAGAAGCATCCGTGCGCCGGCCGGCACGGGGACGCCATCAATGACGTCGGGTGCCACCGCGTCACGCGCAAACATCGGGGCGGCCGGGTACAGACGCAGCGTTTCCTTGATTACCTGCAGTGTATAGGGCAACTGTTTGAGCAGGGCAATCGTCGGCGCAGCGTCGCCAAGCACCGTATCGATTTCGGCGTGCATCCGCGCGGCAACCTCCGGATGTTCAGCCAGGGCGTACCACAGGAACGCCAGCGTCCGGGCGGTGGTTTCGTGGCCGGCGAAAAAAATGGTGATCGATTCATCACGCAGCAGTAAATCCGACATCGGCTCGCCCGTCTCGTCGTCGCGCGTTTGCATCATGCGTGTCAGCAGGTCATTCGGCCAGCTTTCGGGTGGCTGCGCGCGGCGCTCGGAGATGATGCCCTGGATGTATTCGTGAACGCGGGTGCGCGCCTCGAGGTAGGCTCGATTGCGAGCTGTCGGCACCCACAGCGGCGCGTGAAAGGGATTCATTTGCCGGCGCGACGCAAACGCCAGCATGGTCTCAACGGTGCCTTTGAGCCAGTCGATGGTGTCGGCCGCTTCCATGCTGAACATACTTTTCAGGATGATCGAGGCCGTCAGCACCGACATTTCGGTGAGCATATCCAGCGGTTCGCCGCGCTGTGCTGCTGCCTGCCAGCGCTCACGGAACCATGCGCCGTCCTCCGCCATCACCGGTAAGTACGTTTCCACGGCCCGTGGGGTGAAAAATGGGGCCATCAGCTTGCGCTGTCGCCGCCACAGAGCACCGTTGCTGGCCACCAACCCATCGCCCAGCAACAACCGGCGCACATCCTCGTAGCTTGCCTGCTTGCCGTAGGTGTCGCGCTGCTCCACGGTGACTCGGCGAACGTGGTCGGGATGCACAACCAGAAAGATATCCTGTGAGCCAATCCGGATCCGCGCCAAATCGCCGTAGCGTTGCCAGGTAGATTCAAAGAACCCGAGTGTCCCCTGGCGCTGGACCTCAAGCGCAATATCGAGCGCAAATCGGCTCCGGCGGTTCGGGATTGAAGGTGGTGATACTGTCATATTCTGATACTGTCTTATGATTCCTGTGACGACGAAGCCAACAGGGTTGGGAAAAAGGTTCGGCTGACATAGGTCGCGAGCTCCGCGGGTGAGACCTGGCCGCTGGTCAACAGGTGCTCGTACCCACTCGGCCATACCAGCGTGACAAACGTGGCAACCATGACCGGCGTTGGGACCGTGTCGTCCAGCTCACCGGTGCGCTTGCCTTCCTCAAGTAGCTCTGCAATGCGCTCCATGGCCCGCGCGATGTGAGCTGCGACCTCCGCGCGCCTGTCGATCACGCGCCTGGTCAATCCGAAGCGGGTATTCAGCTCGAGCAGCACCTGGTTGCGCTGCTCGTGCATGCGGGTATAGACATCGAGGAGAATGTGCTCGAGCCGCGCTCGTACCGGGAGGTTTTCGCTGCGCGCGTGATCAACCTGCGCCAGGAATCCGATGATCTGCTGCTCAACCAGCGCGACGAGGAGGTCTTCTTTGCTGTCAAAATGGAGATACACCGTCCCTTTGGCGATTCCGGCGTGCGCGGCGATCTCGTCGATCGACGCGTCGTAATAACCTTTGTCGGCAAAGACCTCCTGGGCGGCGCCAAGAATCAACTCCTTGCGCTCTTCACGCTGCCGCTCGCGCAGTGAGCGCATCGTCGGGCTTGAATATGTCTTTGTCCTGAGCTGGTCCACGATAGCCCTTTCGTTCCTGTCTTGACTACAGGTTCAATATAATATACGGTAAGTACAATCTTATGACTTACGGGTCATAATTGTACCACAACTTTTGTGCGTGCCAATACCGGGCGTTAACACCAGCCGGCGATCCTAGGCGCTTCTCGCAACGGTTGAGCCGACAGGTATCACCACAAAGGCACAAAGGACACGAAGAATCCATAGATTCTTCGTGTCCTTTGTGCCTTTGTAAGGTTACCCGGTATCGCGGTTGAGCTCGTCCTGCGCTCTCGCCGCCCGATCACGGACAGATGCCGGTTGTGTCGGTCTGGCAACTGGTCGGGCATCCCAGGGTGCCCGAACACGCCGTCTGGCACAGGGCGGCCTGGTTGACGTTAAAGCATTGCAGCGCGCGGCCCTTTGCCGGACACGCCGGACAATAGATCTGGGGCGTCTTGCACGTCGGGTTGCCCGCCGGGTCCGTTCCACACGTCGTGCCGGGCGGACAGCAGATCTCATTTTCCTTTTCGGGATCCCCACACACGAGCCCCGCGCAACAGGACGATGCGCCGCCCGGCTGGTTGATACATGTCTCGTTCGGCTTACAGCAGATCGCTGTCTCGTTGGATTTCTTGCTGCAGATACGGTCGCTCGGGCAGCACGACGTGCCGTCGCACGGCCCGACGCAGCAGCGCGTGCCGCAGTCCTGGATGCTGCTGTTACAGGCCGGCAGGCCCTTGCAGGCCCCAGTACATGTCTTGCTGCCCAGGCAGGTTTGACAGTGGCACTGGTTGGCGTTTGGGTCGAAGCAGAGTCGGTGGCACGCATTCGTCGGGTCGAACTGCGAGTAATTTCTTGTGCGCGCTTGGTGGTCGCCGGCAGCGTCCATCATGAAATGAACCGTTTCGTGGAACAGCACCCGCCGTTGAAACTGATCGGCGCTTTCACCACTCAAAAGAACGCTCGCACCGGGCGATCGCAGCTGGGTGGGATTGGCCGTGATCGTGACCGGCCCATCCGGGAAGCTGCCGCTGGTCGCCTGGGCGTAGTCGGTAAAGCCGGCGTCGCAGAGGAAGGTCACCTTTCCCGCCTTAAGCTTGGCCTGGAATTGTCGATACGCCTTGGCACTGGGGTGCTTGTATTTCTCCAGACACTTGGCGCCGATCTCCATCCCCTCGCTCAAGCGTGATTGCAGCATGGTGAGATCCGGGGCCGCACATGGGCCTGCCGCGCTCGGCGCGCGACCACTGCGCGCCGCGCCAGACGCCTGCCCTTGCGCCGAGACATCGCCGTTGGGGAACACCACCACCAGGCTGTCGACAAATTGCTCACGCAGAATCAGCGCGCCGGTCGTGTCCCACTCCTCCACCGTCACGTCCATCGTCGTTTCGTCTCTGCGATTTTCGAAGCGCCGGCCGATCTTGCGCTTGGTCAGCGGATCGTAGCGATTGAGGGTTCTGCTCCGCAGCTGCTTGGTGCTTGAGTTGGCGACGACGGTGGTGTCGGCCTCGTAGAAGGCGTCCTGGTCGTTGTCGTAGTAGGTGACGCTTTGGACGGGCGACGTATCCGTCAGCAGCACCGTGAAGCCGCCCAGCGTCATCTTTTCGATCCGTCGGTTGCTCGAGTCCGTGCGCGTATAGCGCTGGCAGCCGTTGGCGCTGAGCGCGATGTCGGTCGCGCCTGCCGCATACGCCGCCTGCGCCGCCGCCATCGACGCGTCGGTGATCGGGTCGGAGTCACACAGCTCGGGCGTGGCGCACTTGCCCTGGCGGCAGACCTGGCCCTCGGCGCAGCAGCTGGTGTTGCACAGCCGCTCGGCCGGGCAGGGTGGGCAGGGCAACAGGCAGCGCGACAGCGTGTTGGGCGGGCTGCTGCAGCAGCCGCTCAGCGGCGTGTCACAGAAGGCACCTTCTCCCAACGAGGCGCAGTCGGCGCTGCTCTTGCAGAGCTTGCTGCCGCAATCGGGCAGCTTGCCGCAGCGAATATCGCCTTCGGTGGCCTGGACACACAGGCAGCCCTGCTTCTCATCGCAATAGACCCGCGACCCACAGCGCGATGCTGTTGTACATGTGCGCTGTGCCATCGGCAGGAACACCTTGATGCTGCCGGGTTGCTGCTGTGGCAGCGCAGCGGTCGCGCTTGTCTGGCGCAGGCCAAGCCAGCCGAGCTGAGCAGCGAACGCGGACCCGAGCAGGCGTTTCAACGCCTCACGCCGATTGAGACTGCCGTTCGCATAGCGGCGCGTCAGCTCGTCGAACTGTTCAGCGCGCATAAGCGCCCCTCCGATCCTGCTGCAGCACGAGCTGCGGATCGTGGCGCAGGCGCAGGCTACGCGCCAGCGCCAGCACCTCGTCGGTGCCTACCGCCAGCTTCGAGCCGACGCGCCCATGCGCGTCCACCAGCACAGCCGAGGGCGTGCCGCTCGCGCCGAAGAGAGCGCTGATGCGAAACTCGGGGTCCGTTATGATCTCGGCCTGCGGGCTCAGCGCACGAGCTGCGTGGACGTCGCCGCTGGTCACCACTACGAGGCGCACGGCGCGCGGGTCAGCCTGCGCCGCCCAACGCTGCATGTCGGCGGCGATGCGCTGGCAATACCCGCACTGCGGGTTCCAAAACAGCACCAGCGAAGCGCGGCCGTTGGGCTGCGCCCAGTCGAAAGGCGCACCGTCCGACCCGCCGTGCGTCAGCTCCGGAGCGGATGCGCCGACGGCTATAGTTGTGTCGCGATCTGCGGCGGGTAACGCGGCCGCCGAGGCAGCTGCAGTCGTCGCTGCGACGAGCTGCCGGATCGCCTCGGCACCAGCAGCCGTCGCGCTGGCAATGCGGCCGTCGGGCGCGACGACCACCGCTGATGGCGTACCGGAGACACGAAATGCGCCGAGCGCGTCGCCGTCGCGCGGCAGCCAGACGTGTGCCAGGCCGCGCGTTTTGGCGCGATTGGACGCGGCATCGCCACTGCTGACTGCGACCAGGTGAAACAGGTGCGCGAATTGCTGCCGCCAGGCGCGCGCCTCCGGCAATAGCTCGTTGCACGGGCCGCATTGTGGGTCGATGAATAGGAGCACAGCAGGGCGCTCATCGGTCAGGAGTGCGGTCAACGTTGCCGGCTGGCCGTCGAGGGTTGTGAAGGTCAACGCGGGAGCGGGCGTGTGGATCGGCAGGCCGTCGGCCGGCTGGGTCGCGGCCCCGTCTGCAGCAGCGGTGGCCTGGTCGAGCCGCAGCAACAGCCGCCCGTGCTGGCGCAGCAGGTGCAGCAGCAGCCAGCCCTGAAATAGAGCGACGACGGTCAAACAAGCGGCCCAGATGCCGAGCATCAGCGCCCATGGCGGCGCCGCCACGAGCGTGCTCAGCGCCGCTAGTTCGAGTGGTGTGCGGCCGGCGACAACGACGATCGCGGCCAGACCGGCCAGCGCGACGTTGCGGGCGAGGGTAGCACGGCCGATCGGCGCGGCGCTGAGCTTGCCGAAGCAGTGGCAGCTCGGCCGCTTCCCGCGCCCTAAAGCGACGGCAATGGCAGCGATGAAGACCACCAGCAGGGCGAAAGCACCAGCGGCGGCCCACGGCGCGGTGGCGGAGGGCAGCAGGCCGAGCGCGAGCAGCAGCTCGCAGGCAGGCAGCAGCCGCGCCGCGGGCCCGACCAGGCGCTCCGGCACACCGAAATCGCGCATGGTCTGGCGCGAGCCGGGCAGATCGGTTAACTTGGCGGCTGCAGCGATGGCGAACACGGCGGCGAGCACGAGGCGAGCGACGAGCAAGATAGCCGGCATCTGGTCAGCTCCTACTACAAACTAAGGCCATGGGATCATCTGATGCAGGCAGGTATGGCATGCCTATCGTCATGGATCGGCCGGCGATCGGTTAGTCTGCGCAGGGAGTTACACTTGGTAGCGCCAGTACACCACAAAATGTCACCTTCCACAACCCCGTGAGCGGTACAAAAAGCGGTACATCCTGGGCGGGCGGCGCCATCGCCCGCGCGATCGAGCAGAACCAGGCGCTCGGCGACCGCGAGGCACTGACGCGCAATCTCTCGATGTGTGTATCGCTGGCGGTTGAACGCGGCGCAGATGCGCGCGGCGCGCTTGCTCGGAGCGATGATCGGGCATGGGCGACGCGAAGCGAGCGGTGCCGTGGCGGATGAGTTGTGGAGCACGGGCATGGAGCAGCTACGCGCGGGCATCGAGGAGCGCCTCGGAAGCTCGACCTTTCGCCGCATTGTCTATGCCGGACGAGGGCTGACGCTCGATGCCGCCGTGGACGAGGCGCTGGATGAAGCCCGCCGCGCGGCGACGCGGCCGACCGTCGCTGCCGCGGCACCGGGCCTCGCGCCTGCGCCGATCGAGTAGCACTGACCGCCGTTGATGGGCCTGAAGGATATGGAAGGCAGTCAGCATGCAACGATACCATCGTGCGGCGACGCCAGACCACATCGTTTCAGCGCTGTTTCCCAACCACCGCAGCGTTGACCGGCTCCGTCCCGGCCAGTATGTGCTGCCAGCGGAGGATATCCGGCCGCGCGGCGAAGATCTGTCCGTCGGAGCGGATCGCCAGCAGCTCCCCGTCGACGTCCAGGAAGCGCTCGACCATCTGATCCGGCCAGGGTACGCTCAGCCCGTCGGAGCAGAGCTGCCACGAGCGGCCGCCATCGCGGCTCTGCTCGATCCGGCCTTGATGGTCCTCCACGCTATCGGCGACCCCGAGGATGAGATGGGCGGCATCCTCCGGGTCCACCCAGACGGCCCGCGTGTAGCAGCCGGCGCGCGGGTGGCTCCACGTCTCCCCGCCATCCTCGGAGCAGTACAACCCCGCGGCTGTGGCGGCAAATACCAGCTCGGGCGAGCAAGCGTGTGTGACGACCGAATGCACATCCGCGTGGATCAGCGGCGCGGCCGGGAGGTCGAAGACGGGCCTCCCGGTACTGCCCGCGGCCAGCCGCCATTGCGCGCCCCAATCATCCGAGCGCAGGACCCCGCCCACCTCCACTGCCGCGTAGGCGCGCGGCCCATGGAACGCGAAGGAGCGCACACAGCCGGCGCCTGGCGAGTACGGCAGCCACCAGCCGTGCTGCGTCCTGAGTGACGCCACCTCGGCGCATTCGCGCCACGAGCCGCCCGCGTCTTCCGAGACGAAGATGTTCGCCGGCTCGGTACCGGCGAACACTCGCTCGGGCTGATCAGGATGCCGGGCCAGCCAGCGGATATAGCGAACCGTTAGCCCGGCGCAGCTTTCGCGCCAGGTTTTGCCGCCGTCCTCCGACCGGTAGATCCCGTCCGTGGTGCCTGCGAGAAGGAGATCTTCAGGCATCTCGATACTCGTTACCGGATGGCTCAGCACGGTGCGGGACTCCACCTGCCAGCCGGTAGTATCCCGTCCGCAAACGACGACACCACGGTCGGTTGCCAGAGTAAGTACTTCACGCATCTCATCGCCTCCTACCAGGGCTACCCACGCTGTCGCTCCACCGCGCGAGCGCCATCAGCCTCCCTGCCGGCTATCTCGCGAGCAGCCCAGTATTGCCATGTGAGTACCAGTCGGGGAGGTGTTTGGTTCACAGCCGACCAGCTCGTCGGCGGTCATCACATGCGTGGTTGGCTGGTTACTCACTGTGCCCTCCCACTCGCGGTTGCAGGTATAGTTTAGAGCACATGGACGGTTTTTGGGAGCGAACACATGCGACAAATCATCGTTCTGTTGGCCGTCGGGCTGCTTATGGCGAGCTGCGGCGCTACGCCATCTGGTGTCACGTCGACTGCACCGCCTCAGCATTCTACGACTGCAAGCGAGTCCGCGGCGCCGCTCGCGCAGACCGCCCCGCCAGACCGGGCCAGTGAGCAAGGTGCCGCCCTTGCGGTAGGAGATGTCGAGCTGCAGATTCACGATATGCTGCCCAAATCGCTCGTGGTTCGCAGCGATGGAACGATCACGCTCACCGAGGGAGATCACTCGGAGCGCGAGACGGTCGCACCGCGGGAGCTGGCGGAGCTCAACCGGGCGATCGAAGACAGCGATTTCAGCGCCTTACAGCAGGATTACCCTGGAACAATTTGCTGCGATTTTATCGCCCATACGATCACCGTGACTACACCGGGCCGGACGCACACAGTTTATTGTTACAACGAGTGCCCGGAAGCGTTCGACAGAGTTAAAGACGCGATCCTGCGCCTGTGGCCGGGCACTATCGAGTATCAGGGATGGGCCTGAGCTTCGACTTACGCCAAAATAGGCCGGCAGACTGACGTTCACCCAGGGCGAATTGGTTCCCGCGCTCACGTTGCATTTCGGCCGGGGCTGCTGTACACTCGCGCCATGGGCGGCGCGCCTCCGCCCGACCCTCTGACCGGGCACCCACGCTACCCGGCATGCGAGGGTAAAGGGGATCAGTGTCCTCGGGCCGGTGTCCAGTCTCGTCGATCGGCTGCCGCACTGGCGGTCACGATGCGTGGGGTCGTGGCGGCCGGTGAGGAGGCCATCGACCATGACTGCGCATAAGCATTTTAAGCAACGGATCCGCGCCCGAATGGAAAAGACCGGCGAGCGCTATGCTGCCGCCCGCCGCTATGTTCTCACTACCATTGATGGCGACACACTGCCGTCCCCGGTGCACTTCCCGGGCACGGTGCCCGCGACGACTGCCATGCGTGTGCTGCTGACGCGCGCCGGTGTTCGTGCTCCGCACACCGGGCGGCCCTTCTCCGAAGCCATGCTGTTCGGCATCGCCGGCGGCATCGGCATCGGCGTCGCCTCGTTCGTGTATCAGACCGCGGATGTCGCGACGCTGTATCTCGCCGGACGCCACCTGTGGTGGGACGATGCAGCCTACCTGCGTGCCGGTCTGGAACGGTTTGGCATCGCGCCGGCAATTCTGGAGACCGGCAGCTCGCGCCTGGCTGACGAGAACCTGCGGGCCATGCTCGACCAGTACGGCGCCTGTATCGCCTGGGTCGACCTGGCCGAACTGCCGCACCGTGCCATGCCCGCGGAATGGAGCGGCGGAGGCTACCATGTCATCACGGTGTACACGATCGACGACACGACCCATACAGCAATGATCGGCGATCTCACCGATGAGCCATGTTCGATCACGCTGGGTGAGCTTGCTAAGGCGCGCGCCAGAATCAGGAAACAACGCCATCGCTTACTCGCTGTTCCGCCGGTGGCGACGATACCCGAGCTACCGGCATTGGTGCGCGCCGGTCTGTCGGCGTGCCGTGCGGAGCTCGCACACCCCTCCTTGCCGGCGCCGGCCATGGGCCGGCTCGACGCGCTGCGTGTCTGGGCCGAGCGAATGGACGGCGCCACCGGCGCGGACAGTTGGGCGCGTGCGTTTCGTCCCGGCCGGCAACTGTTGCGTGGGCTCAGCGCGATGTATGACTTCATCGAGCACTTTGGAACGGGCGGCGGGCTCAGCCGGCACCTGTTCGCGACGTTCCTGCACGAGGCGGCCGAGCTGCTCGGGCATACTTCGCTGGGCGACGCGGCCGGTCGCTACGCGGAACTGGGGGCCGAGTGGAGCGCGCTTGCCGAGGCCGCGCTGCCGGATGACGTGCCGCTGCTGGCGGAGGTCAAGCAGCTCTATGCCCGCAAAGCCGAGCTGCTGCACGCCGGTGCAGCGGCATCCGAGGTGCGGGCGGTATGGGAGCGCCTGGCCGAGCTCGAGGCGCTCGCCGGCGAGCACTTTCCGCTCGCGGATGCCGCGTGCGCCGAGCTGCGCGCCGGGCTAAAGCGCCGGATTCTGGCGCTATACGCGGGCGAACTATCCGCGCTGGCGACGTTGGACGGCGTGCCCGAATAGCTTGGGAGCAATAGGCGGCCTTCGTCCGCGCGTGACTTTATAGCAGAGGTCAATTCACGCGCTTGCTCACACCGGCTCAATCCTCCACCCGCCGGATACGCCGGACAGCACTTTGGAAGTCCTCGAGCTCGAGCACAAGCCCGGCGTGGCTCCATGCCGCGCCGGTTCGCACGCCCGGTAAACCCTCGACTTCATAGCCGGCCTCGGGATCGAGGCCGCGCAAATACAACGGCGGCAGCAACGCGGGCGGCGGCAAGTGCGTGCGAAACGCAAACAGCACTCCTTCGCCGCGATCCTTGCTCACGTACTGGAGAGCGGAAAACGCATGCTGCTGTGGCGAGCGCAAGCGGTACTGATCGCCGTACTGCACGATATGGCGAATCTCTTTGTACAGCGCGATCCAAACGAGCGGCTTCGGCCCGCTGCATCTCGTCCCAGTGCCCCAGGTGGCCGCCAATGCCAAGTGTGCCGCACATGCTGACATGGAAACGAAACTCCAGCGGCAGGTACGCCGGCCCCATGTCGGTGACCCATGCTTCCATGGTGTTGGGCGGGAAGATATGTGAAAAGCCTTCCTGGATCGCCAGCCGCGCCGCCGGCTCGGTGTTGTCGCTGACCCAGATCTGGTCGGCCAGTCGCAGGATGCCAAAATCGGCCCGCCCGCCGCCGCCCGAGCAGCTCTGCCAGACCACCTGTGGATGGCGCTCGCGCAGCGTGCCCCAGACCCGATACAGCCCGTGAACATAGCGCACCCAGATCTCGCGCGGATCGCCCGGCGCATCCGACCAGCCCGGCTCGCTCACGTTACGGTTCATGTCCCATTTGATGAATACGATGTTGTTTTCCCGCAGCAGCCGGTCGATCTGGGCGATGATGTAGTCCTGCACATCGCTTCGCGCGAAATTGAGGATCAGCTGGTTGCGCCCTGTCGTGCGGGCGCGCGTGGGAAAGTGGATCACCCAATCCGGGTGCGCCCGATACAGCTCGCTGTCGGGATTGACCATCTCGGGCTCGATCCACAGCCCGAACTCCATGCCGAGCGCGATTGACGTTTTCGATCAGGCCGCCTAGCCCGTCGGGAAACTTGCGCTCGTCCGGCCACCAGTCGCCCAGCCCGGCGCTATCGTCGTTGCGCCCATGGAACCAGCCGTCGTCGACCACAAACAGCTCGACGCCCATGTCGGCGGCCAGGGCAGCCAGCCTTAGCTGCGAGGCCTCGTCGACGTCGAACATTGTCGCTTCCCACGAGTTGTACAGCACCTTGTGAATCGCTTTTCCATGAGGCAGCACCGTGTCGCGCACGAAGTCATGCAGGCGCCGGCTCGCGCCGCCGAAGCCCTCCGCGGTATAGCCGGCGTAGCTGCTCGGCGCAACAAACGAGGTGCCGGCCTCGAGCCGCCAGGCAAAATCCCAATCGTTGACCCCGAGACTGATGCGCGTCGGGCCGAACACACTGGCCTTGGCCGACAGTTGCCAGTTGCCGCTCCAGGCCAGTACGCCGAACCAGACGCCGCCGCCGTCTTCGTCTGCAGCACCCCGGTCGACGGCGAACCACGGGTTATGGTGGTGGCTGGTCGTCAGTCGACGGCTCTCGAATACTTTCGTTCCCGGCTGCAGCCACTCGCGGCGCAGGTGCATCTCGTCCATATGGCGCCCGAACACATGCTCAGGCGGTAGCTCTCGCCGACGGGCAGGTGCCATTGGGCCGACCAGATCCGTTCGAGCAGGATCGGCTCGTCGCCAGGGTTGGCGGCGGTTACCCAGCGTTCGATCAGATCATATGCTGCATGCACGCGATAGTGGAGCGTCACACTCAGTGGATACACCGTATCACGCAGCTTCAGGCGAAGCTCCACCGCCTGCTGGTCCACCTCGGCGGACTCGAAGCGCAGCACCACATCGCGCACGCCGTCGGCAAAGGTCGTTTTGATACACGGATCGACGAACTTGATATCCTCATAGCCGGGATATTCTTCCAGCGTGAGGTGTGCCGGGCTGTTGAAGCTATAGCCCGGCGAGTTAAGCGTCGCCGGATAATCCTGCAGCCGAGGCAGGCGCGCGCCCCAGTACCGGTGGGTGAGCAAGCCTGCCCGGTTGAGTCCGATGGCGTATCCGGTTGACTGAGTTTCCAGAATCCAGCCCTGCTCGTTGGTGTGAATCGGCATCCCGGCTCCCCTCGTTCGTGCATTGCCCTACACGCGATCGGCCTGGGCGCGCCGTGCCCAGTGGCGCTGCAGATACGTGTTGGCGGCCAGCAGCAGCAGGATCGTCTCGCCGGCGTTCCACCAGAAATGCACATCCAGCCGGGTGGCGGTTGTAACGGCGGGCAGGCGGCAAAAAAACGTGCCCTGCGTCACCGCGCTGCGCGCAAGCCAGCCGTCACGGCCGAGCACGCCGGGCAATCCTTGCGCGGTGATGCTGGAGATGCCCATCTCGCGCAGCTGCGCCAGCACGTCCAGATAGCGCACGAACATATAACTGTGCTCGAACGTATGCGCGGCGGCCCAGGCCAGCAGCAGCGCGAACCAGATGTTGCGCATCCCACCGTATGCGAGCAGCAGCAGCAGCAACAGCACGGTCCAGTTCCAGATGAAATGTACCCACTCGGCGTTGGCCGGCGAGAGCACGCCGTTCGACTGCCGCGGCGTCAGGTTCAGCACATGATTCTGCGTCCACTGCACCAGGTGCTCGATACCATGCAGGCCCTGGGCAGCTACCAGCAGGCCCAGCAGGCCGACGACCCAGCCGTAGCGCCGCATATCGGCGCGCCATTTGACGACGCCGGGTACCAGCATCAGCGCGAGCACGGCGGCGGCGGCCGCCCACAACGGCCAGCCAAGCCAGCGCATCGCCACGCCGGCCAGCAGCAGCGCCGCCGCGAGCGTCGCGGCGACCAACGCCGTGTGCTCGCGCGGATTCAGCAGCTCCAGCAGCGCCGCGCCGGGCAAATTGAATCGATGTCGTGATGGTGTTTGTGCGGTCATGCCGGCCTCATGGTAGCTCCTGGCGGGTAACGGTCAGCAACGTTTGCCGGTCGGGCCGGGCCAGGGCCGAGATCGCCCCGTCGGGCCAGCGCACCTCCAGACGTTCGAGCACCGCGTCCGCGGGGAAGCCGAAATGCACGCGCGCCGGATCGCCCGAAAGGTAGCCGCTGGTCGCGCGCACATCCCGCGTGTACGTTCCGCGGTCGGTGTGCAGCACGAGCCGGGCGCCGATCGCGCGCGTATTGCCGCTCGCGGGCCAGCGCAGGTCGACTTCCAGGCCGGCGCCGCCACACAGGCGGTTTTCGAACAGCTGCGCCGGCGCGCGCAGGTTGTTGACCACGATATCCAGGTCGCCGTCGTTGTCGAGGTCGGCCATGCTCATGCCGCGCCCGCCGGCGGTCGAGCCGAGGCCCCATTCGGGCGCCGGCATGAAATAGCCCCGGCCGGAGTTGCGCCGCGCCTGATTTTGCTCGACCAGCTCGTCGCCCGGCAGATGGTGGAACAGCTCGCGCGCGATCATTCCGTTCACCACATACAGGTCCAGGAATCCGTCGTTGTCAAGGTCACCGAATTTGCCCGACCAGCTCCAGCCGGTCGCATCCACGCCGCGGCGAAACGCTTCGTTATGCCAGCGGCCATCCGCCCCGCGCACCTGCAGCACATTGTCCATGATCTGCGGGTCGCCCGGCGCGTGCTTGGCCGGCATGGTCGCCATCACCGGCAGCCACGCGGCCAGAGTCGCAGTATCGATGGCGTAGGGCTTCATATCCGTGGCAAACAACTCAAAGCCGCCGTCGTTGTCGAGGTCGCCCCAATCCAGGCTCATCGTGCTGTGCGTGGTGGCGGCAAACGGCTCTGCCGCGCTCCAACCGGCGCCGTCGCGCAGCCAGGTCTGATCGCGCTGGCCGAAATCGTTGCCGGCGACGATATCCGGGCGCCGGTCACGATTGAGGTCGAGCAGCGCGATCGCAAGCGCCTGGCTTTCCGTAGCCAGCCGGGTCTTCACGAACGAGCCGGCGCGCTGCTCGTACACAAAGACACCCGCGCCGGTCCCGAACATGAACCTGTCGCGCTGGCGCTTAGCCAATTCGCTGTCGTACGAGCCCGTCACCAGGTCGAGCGTGCCGTCACCGCTTAAGTCTGCCCAGGCCATCGCATAGGCCGGCTCCAGCACACCGGGCAAGGTTGACCGCGCCGGCCGCGCGCCGCCGGTGCGCCACACGCTCGCGCCGCCGTCGCGATGGGTGAACACGATCTCCTGTCGCTCGTCGCCGTCCACGTCGACAATGCTGACCGCGCGGGAGTTACGATCGTCGAGCGATTGCGCTTCGAAGCGCAGGTCGCCGCGGTTCCAGAGGACGGTGTTGGGGCCGTCGAGGTTGGCAAAAACGAGGTCCAGCAGCCCGTCGCCGTCGAGGTCGTTGACCGCGACACCGGCGCCGTTGCTTTCAAACATACCGACCGTCTCACCGCGCACCGCCGTGGTATGCGGCAACGAGCGCGGCACAAAGCTGCCGGCGCAGGGTTGGCCGGCCGCGAGCGCGGTCGTCGCCGCGCGCACGGCAACGGGCGCGTCCGGCTGTGAAGCGGGCGGTCCGGACGCCGCATCGCCGCCGGTCGACGGCGACGAAAATGGGCCGCAGCCTGCCAGGGCTACGAGCAATATGCAAAGCAATCGGCAATTCATGGTCGGTTGGTCTCGATCTGGGGACGGTGGTCGGGCCCTCATCCCCGGCCCCTCTCCCGTCGCGTGCGACGGGAGAGGGGCCGGGGATGAGGGCAAGGGGTGAGGGCCTATCCCCTATTCCCTACTGGAAGTTTGCGTTGACTTCCTCGTTGGCCGTCTTCAGAGCATCCGCGGCCTTGACCTCGCCCAGCATGATGCTGTCCATGACCGGGGTCATGGTTGCGCTGACCTCGGAGGCGTAGTCGTGGATCGGGAACAGGAACGTCGCGTCCGGCTCGAGCGCGATGTCGGTAAAGGCCGAGACGTCGACATCACTCTCCTTGTACTTGGCGATCGCGGCATCGACGCCCGACTGCTGCGCCGGGAACACCACGCCGAACGAGCCGACGATGTCGGCGCACTCCTTGGAGGCGGCGAACTTGACCCACTGCCAGGCCTCGTTAGGATTCTTGGTGCCGGCAAAGATCGAGTCGGCCAGGCCGTTGAACATGCTCTTGCGACCGCCCGGGCCTTCCGGCATCGGCGCGAAGGCGACCGGGAACGACGAGTCTTTGAGGAACTGCCCGATCGTCCACGAGCCGTTCAACGTCGTCGCGCCCTTGGCGGTAGTGAACAAGGTGGATGCGCCGAGGCTGGTGATATCGGACAGTGGCGGCGCCACACCGTTCAGGCTCTGGTCGGCCCACCACTGCACCGCCTCGGCCAGCTTCGGGTCGTCATAGTGCAGCTCGGTGCCCCAGGGCTCGTCGATGAACTTGAAGCCGTTGCTGACCGCGAACCCACTCCATTGCGTCTGGCCGTAGGCGCCGCCTGAACCGTCGGGGATGAAGCCGTACTGCGTGACATTGGACTTGTCGAAGTCGGGACTGGTGGCATTGTTGCCGTTGGCGTCGAGCGTCAGCTTCTTGATCAGCTCGCCGAAGCTGCCGCCGTCCTGCGCGTTCCAGGTCAGCTCTTTCAGCGACGCCTCGTCGACGCCGGCTTTTTCGAGCATATCCTTGTTGTACACCAGCGCAATGGTGTCCCAGTCCTTGGGCAGGCCGTAGCGCTTACCTTCGCGGGTCCACAGATCGGCCAGCTCGCCGATATAAACGCTGGTATCGACCCCGTCCTGCTTTACCAGCGGCTCGATATCTACCAGCTGGCCCTTGCTGGCAAACTCGGGATACTTGGCCAGGTGATTGGTAAACACATCCGGCGCCGTGCCGCCGACCATGCCGGTCTGGAGGTTGCTCCAATAATCGTCCCAGCCGAGCTGCTCGATTTTGATGGTGATACCCGGATTGGCCTTTGTGAAGGCATCGGCGCAGGCCTGGTATGCCGGCATTTGGGCGGAATCCCACAGCCCGTAGCGGATCGTCACACCGTCGCCCGTAGCCGGCGCGGCGGCAGCCTGCGAGGCGCCAGCCTCGGGCGCAGCAGCCGACGCCCCCGCGCCGGTATCAGTGGCCGGCGCCGCGCTGCCGCAGGCGGCGAGGATGATGCTGGCCAGCAGCACCAGCGCAACAATAATCAAACTCTGTC
The DNA here is from genome assembly GCA_963827625.1 of uncultured bacterium. Classification (GTDB taxonomy): domain Bacteria; phylum Chloroflexota; class Chloroflexia; order Chloroflexales; family Kallotenuaceae; genus CAWHBS01. The sequence continues at coordinate 574,739 of CAWHBS010000003.1, forward strand.
GACGTTTCATTCGAAATGCTCCTCGTCGAGAAGGCCATTAAGGCCGCGGTTTTCCGTGCCGGCGCCATGGTGGTTTCAGCGCGTCGTAGCGACAGACCGCGCGACACAGCGGCGCCGGCAGGCGATCAGCCGTAGCTTGCGGAATACGTCATCGTCGAAACGGTGCAGCTGTCCTCCTACTTGATGCCTGAGAACTGAATCGAATTGATCGCGCGCTTTCCAAGGGCCACGAACAGGGCGATGCTCGGCAGAATACTGAGCAGCGCGCCGGCCATCAGGCCGCTCCAGTCCGGGGCGCCCTGCGGTGTTTGCGAGCGAAACACGCCCAGCGCCACGGTCAGCACGCGCACGTTTTCGTCCTGCCCGACCAGCAACGGCCACAGGTACTCGTTCCAGGTGGCGATAAACGTAAGGATGCCCAGCGTCGCCAGCGGCGGCCCGCTCAGCGGCACCACGATGCGCCAGAAGATGCCGAACAGCGAAACGCCGTCGATCTGGGCAGCTTCTTCGATCTCGCGGTTGATGCCGAGAAAGAACTGGCGCAAAAAGAACACCGCAAAGGGCGTCATCAAAAAGGCCGGCGCGACGATGCCCTGGAAGGTATTGAGCCAGCCGAGGTCGCGGATCAGGACGTAATTGGGGATCAAGGTGACGATACCGGGCACCATCAGCGCGATAATGTACAGAAAGAAGATCTGATCGCGCAGCGGAAAGTGCAGCCGCGCGAAGGCATAGGCGGCCAGTGCGCTGAACGAAAGCTGGCCTACCACGATCAAGGTCGTGACGATCACCGAGTTGCGCAGATACAGCCAGAAGTTCAGGCTCTGGCCCGAACCGCCGAGCGCCTGCGCGGTTGCCGCATCGGTCATCCCCAGCACGCGCGCGAAGTTTTGCAGGGTGAAGCCGACCGGCAGTATCGAATCGGGTTGGCATAGATCTCGCGGTTGGTCGAGAGCGCGGTGCGCACCATCCAGTAGAACGGGATCGCCACCGCCAGGATCGCGAAGATCATGGCGGCCCACGCCGCTATGCGGCCAATCGAAGGAAAGCGCCGGCCGCTTGCGGGGACTTCCATGGCACTTGTCGCCATACGGGTTCTCCATCTTGATCTACGGGCAGCACCGACAGGCGGCCCTGCGCGATTCAGGCAAGGTCCGATTCGTTGGCGCGCAGAAAGCGAAACTGCAGGATCGTGACGATGATCAGGAACAGGAACAGGATCATCGCCACCGCCGTCGCGTAGCCCATCTGGAAGCGGTTGAACGCGTATTCGTAGATGTACCAGTAGATCACGCGCGTGGCGTTAACCGGTCCGCCCTGGGTGGTGATCGCGATCGTGTCGAAGATCTGGAACGAGCCGATCACCGTCGTCACCATCACAAACACCAGCACCGGGCGCAAGAGCGGAATCGTGATCGACCAGAACATGCGCCGCTCGCTAGCACCGTCGATCGCGCCCGCTTCGTAGACGTCCTTGGGCACCGTCTGCAGGCCGGCAAAGATCAACAGCGCGGTGTAGCCGACGTGACGCCAGATGTTGATGCCGGCGATCGACGGCATCGCCTGCTGCACCGATCCCAGAAACGGCTGGCGCGGGATGCCGAAGATGGCCAGAATCTGATTGATCAGACCAAGGCTCGGGTCGAGCAGCCAGAGCCATAACAAGCCGACAACAACATTCGGGATCAGCCACGGCAGCAGCATCATGCCGCGCACAAAGATCGAGTTGGTCAGCCGGTCCATCAGCACGGCGAGGCAGACCGCCAGCGCCGTCTGCAGCGGAATGTTCAGCACGACATAGTACAGGGTCACGCCCATCGACTGCCAGAATTGCCTGTCGGTCAGCGCCTCCTGGTAGTTTTCAAAGCCGACGTTTTTGGGCTCGCGCAGCAGGTCCCAGTCGGTGAAGCTGATCTGTACCCCACGCACCGCCGGATAGGCATAAAACGTGATGAAGCCGATCAAACTGGGGAGGATAAACAGCCAGGCCAGAGCCGTTTCGCCGGTGAACCACTTGCGCACCCACGATGCCTGTCCTGATGTGGGTCGGGCACCAGCCTGGGTTGCTTGTTCCGCCAAGAGAACACCTCCTTCGTGTTTCAGGCGTCAGCCGTCGCCACCTGCTGCATTACCTGGCGCAGCGTGTCGCGTAGCGTGGCCGGCAGCGTTGGTTTGACGAGATAGGCAGCGGCGCCAAGGTCGCGGCCCTTGCGTCTTTCATCCAGAATGCTGCATAAAACGATCGGCACTGAACGCCCGCCGATCGCCTGCATCGTGGTGAGCAGCTGCCAGCCGCGTTCATTGCTCATCGCCGGCTCAAGCACGACAGCGCTGATCGGGCGAGTACGAAGTATCTCCAGCGCGGTGTGCTCGTCGGCGCAGGTGAATACATGGTAGTCGCGGCTGAGCTCGCGTTTGTACAGCGCCGGCTGTCGTCTCATCGCTTTCGACGATCAGGATCTCGTAGCGTTGGTTTGCCATTGCATACCCGTTCAGGGCGATCCTTGGGTAGGCTCAGGCGGTGGGGAAGCATCATGGAAAGCAACACCGCTCACCTGCGCAGATTAGCCCTGCATTTGGCAGAACCGACGTCTCGGCCGTACTATACAGGTGCTGCGCGGCGCCGTGTTGGAGAAAAGCGGCCTTAACTTGGACTATTCCGACTTATCGCCTGCGCTGCTATGCGCGACAGCGATCCTCGAAAGAACGATCCGCGAAGTCACGCGAAGGAAGAATTGTTTTACCTTCGCGTGTCTTGCGTCCGTACCCACTATCGTAGGTACCCGGCCTTCGCGGATCGGTGATTCCGGTTATTGGGCTGGCTGCTCGCGATACTCACGTGGCGAGGTGCCGGTTTCACGGTTAAACACACGGCTGAAGTAGGCTGCGTCGGAAAAGCCGACCTGCATGGCGACGGTGGAGATACTGGCGCGGGTGGTGCGCAGCAGCGTTTTGGCGCCGCGAATACGGTAGCGGTTGAGATAGTCCCACGGCGAGATGCCCAGCTCGCGATGAAAGATGCGGGTCAGGTAATCGGCGTTTACCCCGACGGCGTCAGCGATCTCCTGGCGCGACAGCGCGCCGGCATAGTTGTGCTGAATATAGGCGACCGCGTGTTTGACCAGCGGGCTGCTGTGCAGCAGCGCCTCGGGTTGGCTCAGCGCCCGGCGCACGACGTCGGCCAGCTCCAGATCGGTCAACATGCCTTTGCTGTGGAAGGCGACACGGGCCTGGTCGAGACGCTGAATGTCCTCCAGCGACAACATGTAGCCGCTGATCATCAAGACCGGAACATTGCGCGTTTGCGGCATGGCGCGCAGCTGCTCCAGCACCGCGAACCCGTCGAGGTCCGGCATGACCAGATCCAGCAGCACCAGGCTCGGCGTCTCGAGCCGCACCGCTTCCAAAGCTTCGCGGCCACCGTGCGCGCTTCTGATCGGATAGCCCGGCAAATGCGCTTCGATCAATCGACGATACAGCTCGTGCGCCTCCCCATCGTCGTCGACCAGCAGGATCGGTCCGGCCGTTTCCTGCTGCCGCAGCTGGTCGATCGCTTCCAGCAGTTTGGCATCGCTTAGCGGCTTCAGCACCACGCCGGTCAACGCGATGTCCGCGCCGGCTCCGTCGTCGCTGTCGTGGTGATACAGAATCACCGGCAGCTCGCACAGTGTCGGCTGGCCGCGCACCTGCTGGAACAGGCCCCAGCCGTCGGCCCCGGCCTCGGCAAGATTCCAGACCAGCGCGACCGGCTGCACATCCGCCAGCGAGGCCAGCAGATCGACGCCGGCGCTCAGGCGGTGGAGTGCCAGTCCCTGGCGCCTGCACAGCTCAACGATCGTTTCATCCGGTCGCTCGTCGGCCGCGATCAGCAGCAACGCCGGACGATTCGTGGGCTTAATTGTGATCGGACGGCCGCTAAGATTCGGCAGCGGCAGGTAGACATGAAAGGTACTGCCCTGTCCTGGCTGGCTTTCAAGCGTCATCGAGCCGTGGTGCAGCGCCACCAGTCGCCGGGTGATCGACAGGCCGAGGCCGATCGAGTCGTGCCGGGCGTTGTTCGGCGCCGTCACAAACGGCTCGAAGATCTGTTCCTGCAGCTCGATCGGGATTCCGGATCCGGTGTCTGCGACCCAGATATGCACATGCGGGACAGCGATTTCGGCCCCCAGCACGACCTCGCCCTGCCTGGTGAATCGGAGCGCGTTTTGCAGCAGGTTGAGCAGAATCTGACGCAGGCGCACCGGATCGGCGTGCAAAACAGGCAAGCGGGCAGGAACATCCAGCCGCAGCGATACCGGCGCCTCGCGATCGGTCTGGGCGGCGAACGACTGATACACTTCCTCCAGAAACGCACGTGTGGCGATCGTTTCGGGCAGCAGATCGAGCTCGTCGATCTCGGCGCGCGAAAGATCGAGCAGGTCGTTGATCAGCCGGTGAAGGTGCTTGCCGCCGCTGTAGACATGCTCGAGATCGCGCTGCAACGTCGCCGGCAGACCCGAGCTGTGCGGGCTGAGTGTCTCGATCGCCGACTGAGTATAGCCCAGGATGATGTTGAGCGGGGTGCGCAGCTCGTGACTGACGTTGGCCAGCAGGCGCGACTTGAGCTGATCGGCTTTCTCGGCCAGCGCACGCGCCTTGAGCGCCTCACCGTACAGCTCGGAGTTGCGCATGGCGATGCCCAGCTGGTCCGCCAGCGCTTGCAGCGCGACCAGCTCGTAGCGGCTGTGATGCGTCGAGCGATAACTGTGCAGGTCCAGCAGTCCGGTGATCTGCCCGCCCAGCCGGATCGGGACCACCACCCGCGAGCGCGTCTCGGAGTAACTGCGTTCGGGTGCAAAGCGATGGCTGTGCTGCATATCGGGGATGAACACCGGCGAATTCTGCGTGAGCACCTGCTGCAGTATCGGCGTGACGGCCAGGTCGATCGAGCGTTGCAGCTCGGACGGCAGGTCGGGGTGGTGCAGATCGAGCGCGCCACGCGCGGCGTCCCAGCGAAACAACTGCACTTCGTCGTACTCGTAATCCGCGCGGATCAGGTCGGCGATCGCGATCGCCAGGCGGTCGCGATCATAAATCAGACCGGCGAGCCGGTTGATCTCCAGGCTCGTCTCGAGCTGCCGCAGACGGTGCTGATCCTGCTGCTGGCTCTGGCCGACCAGGCGGCTGGGCAGGGCAGCCAGGGCCAGCAGCTGCTGAGCGGCGACCTCGGCCACGTTGGCGGCCGTTACCAGCCGCGGCCGGTAGCTGTAGTGCCGCGGGAGCGGCTGACCCTGGGCCGCACGTACCGCCAGGTCGATCGCCTGGGTGCCCAGCTCGGAAGCCGGGGTTAGCATGGTCGCGGTCATGGTCCCGGCCGTGATGGCAGCCAGCGCCAGCGGATCGCCGTTGACGCCGACGACCAGCGTCCGCTCGTCCACCAGACCCTGCGCGCGTCCGGCATCGCGCGCCGCAAGTGCCTGCGAGTCCGACAGGCCGAAGATCGCGTCGAGCGGAGCATCGATCGAGCGCATGGCTTCGACGATGGATGCGTGGGCCTGCGCGTACGGCCACGGGCTGGGAAGATGCTGCACCGTGATGGCAGGATAAGGCTGAAGCGCAGCCTGCAGGCCGGCAATTCGGCTGCGGCCGTCTTCGCCGTGACCCTGCAGCCCACCGGCCATCAGCACGCTGCCGCTGCCGCCGAGCTGCTGCGCGAGATATTCGCCGAGCCGTGCGGCGATTTCATTCAGGCCGTGTGGCGACACGAAGAGCGGATGGCGGACCTCGCTCTCACCGAGGTCCACCACCGGCAGTCCGGCGTCGAGAACGCGCAACAGCTGCGTCTGGTCAAGATTCCAGCCGATCGCAGCGTTCAGGTCGAGCGCCAGCAGCTCCTCGACGGCATTTTCCTGGTCCACGTCCGGCAGCACACCGAGACTGGCAGCCTCGACCATGACCAGGTCGAGGCCAAGCTCCTCGGCGCGCTGCCGAATCGCCTGCTGCACCTGAACCCAGAACGGGTCGTCGGGCCACACCTGGGTGCCGATGCGTAGTCTGCGCGGCATAAGCCTCGGGTGTTTTCGTAGCTGTCAGGATGAAACCTGCTGTAGCAGATGTGCGCTACGGGAGCGTTCCGGCGCTCATTGACCGGGATGGGCTGTAGTGTAGTAGACCTGAAAGAGTTTGTCGAATTTGCGTATGCCCGCCCGGCTGCACCATATAATTGTCAGCAGCGCTGCTCGAAACGGAAGGTGTGGTCCAGCACGTCAAAGCCGCCCGCCCGTGCTACCCGTAGCATTGCCGCGTTCGTGCTGTCGGTGCTCATGCGCGCAAACGCATAGCCGCCCGGCTGCAAGCGGCACAAGACTTCGGCCAACAATGCCTGCGCCAGCCCCGCGCCGCGAAACTCCGGATGGGTGGCGAACTGGTCGGCATACGCGTCGTTGCGATGGCTGATCCGGTTTTCGGCCTCGTCGACCGTGCCCATGCCGTAGGCAGCCAGTGCGCCGCCGGCTGTTTCTGCGACCAGATCGATCTCCGGCCGGTACGTGCGCGAGCGCATCACGGCAAGTCGTCGCTCGGTCGTCAAATGCGGTGTGCCGAAGGCCGCCCGATGCAGGGCAGCGACGGCGGCGGCCTCCTGCTCGCCCTGCACCGCGCGGATCGTAAAGCCACGCGGTAGCTCGGCCGGCGCTACCGGGTCTGCCAGCGCCCGCTGTAGATGCACGATGCTCTCCACCCGGCGCCGAAAGCCAATGCGCTCGAGCAGCGCAATTCGCTGCGCGTCGGCCTGGTGCGCAGTCGTTACCAGCGCGGGCTGCGGCGCTGCCGCGTGTGCAACGCACTGCCGGTACCATTCAAGGATCGCCGTCTCCAGCGCCGGCGTGGTTCGCGCGTGGTCGAGGTCGAAGCGCAGGATCAAGAACGCGTCGACAAATGCGTACGCCAGCAGCGTTTCGCCCTGGAAAAACACGCGCGCGGTCGTCCGGTTGGGCTCGCGCATCAGAAACAGCGGCAGATCGAGCAGGCCTGGATAATCAAGCACCGGCGCGCCGGCGCGCACTCGCGAGGCGAAGTCGACGATACGCTGGATATCGCCGGCGGGATCGAGCGGACGCATCCTCATAACGAGCTCCAGGTATCCCGCAGGGCGACGTGCAGCGCGAATGGAGCGCCGTCGTGGACGCCCGGCTGCCCCACGATCAGCCCACTGCCCTGAAACTCGCCGGCGTAGCGCATTCCGATGCGCTCCATCACCGCGCGCGACCGGCGGTTGTGGCGCTCGGTAAACGCGACCACCGCACGCATGTCGAGCTCGTCGAACGCAAATCGGAGCCCATACCGGCCAACTTCGGCGGCGTAGCCACGGCCCCAGTACGCGCCGCGCAGCGCCCACCCGATCTCCGCCCAGCGGCGCGCGAGCGGGCCGGACTCAACTTCGCCGAATCGCTCGTCCGCCCAGGCTTGCCGCGGCAGCAACGCACGGACGGCGCCTTCGTACGCGGCAAGGCGCATGGCCGATAGCCCCGCGCGGCCAACCGGCGTGCCCGACTCGCGCTCGTATACCAGCCACTTGTGGAAGCCGATGCGTATCCCAGCTGCGCTGCGCCTCGATCGCGGTGCGCTGCGCCTCTACGTGCGACGGCTTGCCGGCATACCACTCCGCGATCGCATCGTCCTGGAACACCAGCAGCAAGTCCGCGGCATGTGCCGCCGTGATCGGCTCCAGTCGAAGGCGATCGGTCAGACGAGCGCCAGGATGGATGGTGATGAGCGGCATGCTGGGCTCCCAGGGCTGCCGGCACGCGCCGCCTTCAGCTCCGGCGGCGCCGGCGCCGCGCGGAAGGCGGCAACGATCTCCAGGCTGGCCGTCCAAATGGTAGCACCTTTCACTGGACGCCGGATCTGGTTTTTGGCCGGAGAGCCGGTATACTGGAACGATAATTGGAAACCAATGACTTATCTTCCGCTGCTTGAAACCGACTCTGCCTCGGTTAATCGCGCATTCCGCATCGCCATCGGCGATCTGTTCACCAATATCCGCGACTTTCAGGACGGGCTGCTTGCCGAGCCGGCTCCCTGTATATTGGCCGGGCTTGACTATGACACACCCTGGACGCGCGACGCGGCGATCAACGTCTGGAACGGCGCAGGGCTACTGGTGCCCGACGTGGCCGCGCACACGCTGCGCTCGGTGCTTATACGCGAGCATGGCCAATTGCGGATCGGCGGACAATACTGGGACGCGATCATCTGGGCGACCGGCGCCTGGGCCTACTACCTCTACAGCGGCGACCGCGCGTTTCTAGAATCAGCCTTGCAGGCCGTCGGCAACTCGCTGACTTACTTTGAGCAAACCGAGGCCGACGCCGAGACCGGACTGTTTCGTGGTGGCGCGCTGTTCCAGGACGGCGTGGCGGGCTATCCCGACCGCTATGCGCAGACGCTCGATTCCAACAGCGGCATTCTGGCGTGGCCGGCGGCCAATCCGGGCGCGCGCAGCACGCCGGGCTATGGCCTCCCGATGCAAGCGCTCAGCACCAACGTCCTCTATGTTATGGGCTATGAGACGGCAGTTCAGATGGCGAACGAATTGCACGTGCCGCCCGATCCGGCCTGGGGCTCCCGTGCCGCCGCGCTCAAGGCGGCGATCAACCGGCACTTCTGGGACGCAACCGCCGGACGGTATCGTTATCTGGTGGATCCCTTCGGCGGCTGCGATCGACAGGAAGGCGCGGGTTGGGCGCTGGCTATTCTTGCCGGTGTCGCCGGCGCCGAGCAGCGGGCGGCACTGTTCCGTAATGCCCAGGTGCCGCCGGCAGGGATGCCGTGCGTCTGGCCCAGCTACGAACGCTATCTTGGCCCGGACGGAAACGATGTAGGCCGGCATAGCGGCACCGTATGGCCCTTCGTACAGGCATTCTGGGCCGAGGCGTGCGCTCGCCACGGCCAACTTGATGCGTTCGGCTCGGAGATGCTGCGCCTGGCTGCCCACGCCTGCCGGGATCTCCAGTTCGCGGAAATCTACCATCCAGTCACGACCGAGCGCTACGGCGGGCTTCAGGAGCACGGTTCGCCCGAGCCTACGCCATGGCATTCGTGCGACCGGCAGACATGGAGCGCGACAGGCTTTTTGCGCATGGTTCTGTTCGGCCTGTTTGGCCTGCGCTTCGGCGTCGACGGTGTGTCGCTCGAGCCCGCGCTACCGCACCCACTCTCCACGGCGCGCCTCGGCAGCCTGCGCTACCGGCAGATGCAGCTGGATATCACAATCTCCGGCAGCGGCTGCCATGTCGGCAGCTGCCGCATCAACGGCACCAGCAGCGCGCGCGCGTTTGTGCCCGCAACCGCAACCGGTGTTCAGCGCATCGCGATCGAGCTCAGCTGATCCATGGCAGACGCCCTTCAGCTTGTCGAACTGCCGCACCGTGCCAGCTCAAATACTCCGATGGCACGCGGCGTCGCCACCTCTCCCACACTCCATTTGGTCAGCGCGATGTTCCAGCCACTCATTTCCAGCGTCTCCAGCAAGCGCAGGCTCACCGCCCGAAACGGATCGGCCAGCAGGATCCGCCCGCCCGGCGCGAGCAGCGACTCGAAGAGCAACCGCAGGAAGGGGTGCATCGCTTCGTTATACAGGATGTCTGAGCCCAGAATCCAATCATAGCGGGCTGCATCGTTCCAGGCCGTCCAATCGGCCAGCCGGTACTCGATCGTCCTGACGGTGTTGCGCTCGCCGTTGCGCCGGCAGATCGACAGCGCAGCAGCATGGCCGTCGGTTTGCACCACCTGCGCGCCAAGCGAGGCTGCGATGATGCCGGGCAGGCCCGTGCCGGCCCCGAGCTCGAGGACATGACGGCCGCGGAGCTCTTCCGCGCGTGCTGCCACGTCGTGAGCGAGCGCGATCGCGGCCGGCCAGAGCGCGACGCCGTAGGGCAGATGATCGCGCAGGTCGCGAAAAAAGCGCTGCTCGTCCTCATAGGTCATGATCGCGCCGGTATGCAGAATGCTCCATTCGCGCCCGGCAGTTCGGAGGCGATACTCGTCCAGCGGAAACTCGCCGGACGTGAGGTTGAGCGCCTCGTTTCGCCCATTCGATGTTTGCATGTTCGTGGTGTTCCACTCACCGGCAGCTGCACAGCTAACCAAAAGGTATGCCCGCCAGGCACGATTTCAAGCGCCGACCGGCCGATATTATAGCAATGGCCGGAACGATTTCACCACAAAGGCACACAGGACACGAAGGATTTTCGGTTTCTTCGTGTCCTGTGTGCCTTTGTGGTGATTCCTACCCGATCAATCGAAGAAGTGATCGTCTCCTTCAGGCAGATAGCGCCGTGCCGCGCGGGCGTTGAGCGTTACGCCCATGCCCGGCCGGTCCCACACCTCGATGAATCCATCCTTCACGATCGGATCCGGCAGCCCATCCACCACTTCGTTCCACCAGGCCGGCTGCCCGACCGGGTACTCGAACGCGATAAAGTTCTGCGGCAAGGTCGCCGCGACCTGCACCAGCGCAGCCAGGCCGAGCACGCCGTTGCCCGTGCCGTGCGGCGCCATCAAGATGCCGTGCAGGTCGGCGTATTCCGCGATCCACTTCAGCTCCGCGATGCCGCCGACGTCGCACGGATCGGGGCCGACAATATTGACCGCTTTGCGCTCGATCAGCTCCCGGAAGTTTTGCCGCAGGTAGATTTGCTCGCCGGTGTGGATCGGCGTCGAGGTGCTTTGCGTTACCTCGCGGTACAGATCGGCCAGCACATACGGCGTGTAGTCGCCGGTGATCAGATCTTCGAGCCACATGATATGCAGGTGTTCCACGGCTTTCGCCAACCGAATGGCGTCCGGCACAGTCCAGCCAGGGCCGCAATCCAGCGCCAGCCCGACCTCGTCGCCCAGCACCTGCTTCATCGCCTCCACACAGGCCAGCACATGGTTTAAGCCGCGCTCCGTCAGCAGCCCACGATTGGCATGGCGCCCGCCGGTTTGCACCTCGCCGTAAAAGAAGCCCGGCACCTCCCTGACCATCGGGCTATGAAAGGCGATGCCCTGCTTGATGATCGTGAAGCCCTCCCTGGCTGCCTTCATTTGCGCCATGTTTTCGGCGTAATCCTGGGGCGACCATCCAGTCATCGGAAAGCGCACCGCGCCGTTGTAAACCCGTACCCGGTCGCGAATTTTGCCGCCGAGCAGCTTATAGACCGGAACGCCGGCGGCCTGGCCGGCGATGTCCCACAGCGCCATCTCGATCGCGCTGACGGCGCTGCCCCATGGCTTGAACGCGCCCAGATTGCGGATCTTGAGCATCACACGGGCAACGTTGGTGGGATCTTCTCCCACGATGTACTCCTTGTAGAACTGGATGTGCGGCCGCAGGTAGGGCTTGTAGGCCTCCACCTGCCCAAACCCGCTGATACCTTCGTCGGTCGTGATGCGAACAATCGGATGCTCGCCCAGCACTGTACACTTCAGATCCGTGATCTTCATATTGGCTCCATGTCGAGCGCGCCGGGACGCAGGCGTCGTTGTACGGCCGAAACCTTCGCTCACACAGTCCATTCAATAGTAAACCGAAACAACAGCGTAGCGCGAACCGATGAATGCAGACCTCGCCGGTATGACCGGAAGCAGGTGAACGCCCCGCTGAGCTGAAGCCGGAATAGCCCCTTCCACCGGCATGGTCTGCCGGCTCCATACGAGTTACATACGATCGCGGCCTAGGATCGGGAAATGCCCTTGCCGGACCTTTGCCGGCCACTCAGGAGGTCACTATGCGTACGTCACCCCCCATCGTGAGAACCATCCTGCTGGTGTTCATGTTTCTCATCGCGCTGCCACCGGCCTCCATCGCATCAGCGAAGACTACCACCGACGAGATCGTGCGCGAGACCGTCAGATGGACGCTGACCCCGGACCAATGTAAGGATATCCGCCATCGCATCGATGGCACCGGCGAGCGGCTGCAAGTGATCACCACGACGGTGAAAGCGGACGGCAGCCGAGAGATCATCGACAACGATATAGTCACCGGTACCGCCAGGGACTCGAGGGATCGATCGTATCAGTTTGTGTATATGAACCAGACGATCCAGCTGGTGCCGCCGCAGGGGGCGCCCATTCGCGTGACTATGACCGATAGCTTTGATCTGCGCAGGAACCACGGCGGAAGCGCCGACAATCTGAACGTCGCCTTTGTATGGCGCTGGACGTATCGACCACCTGCCGAGCTTTGGCCGCCGGTTCAGAACTGGGAAAAGATATTCACTCTCGGCGATCCCTTAACCTGCGATCCGATTTAGGCGTAGTTCAACCTGCCGCGCTCCGGTGACACCGTCGACTGTTGCTCTCAGCAGGGTGGTGAGGCTGCACCGCCCTGCTCGCGGTAGCTCGCCGGCGGAGCGTGCAGCCGGGCGTGATCTCCTTTTCCGCCCCAATTGTCAGCAGGAGGAGCCGGCATGTCGACCAGACGAGCCAGAGGCGCTCTTTTCGCAGTCGTGTGCGTCGTGTGGCTGTTCGCCTCGATCACAGCGGCGCAGGATCGCCGGCCGTCATTACGCGGTAGCCGGCTGGATCGCGCCCTGGAGGCCGTGCTTCGCGACGCAGGCTTTACCGGACGGATCGAAACAACCCTCGAGCAACAGCTTGGCCGCCGTATCGATCGGCAGCTCGCCGACCTTGGCCGCTTGCTGTGGTTTGACACACTGACCGGCCTCAACGACGACAATACCTGTGCCGGCTGCCACTCTCCAACCGCCGGGTTCGGCGACACCCAGTCGATTGCCATCGGCATCGATAACAACGGCATCGTCGGGCCGCATCGCTCCGGTCCGCGCAATATGCGGCGGACGCCGATGGTGATCAATACGGCCTTCTATCCCAATCTGATGTGGAACTCCCGGTTTCGCGCACTTTCGGGCAGCCCCTTCGATAATCGCGACGGCTGGTTGTTTCCGGCGCCCGAGGGACGTTCACTTTCGTACCTACCGCACTTGCTGACGGCGCAGGCGTTCATTCCACCCACCGAGCGGAACGAAGTTGCGGGCTTCGGCTTCCCGGGCGACAACGACGCAATTCGGGCCGAGGTACTGGCGCGCCTCAACCGGACGCCTGCGTATCGAAAGCTGTTCGGGCGCGTCTTTCCGGAGGTGAAAGCAGGCGCGCCGATCAGCTTTGAGATGTTCGGGCAGGCGATCGCGGAGTTCGAGTTTAGCCTGACCTTCGCCACTGCGCCGATCGATCGGTTCGCGCGTGGCGACCGAGACGCACTGTCGACGGACGAAAAGCAGGGCGCGCTGCTGTTCTTCGGCAAGGCGCGTTGTGCGACCTGCCATGCCGTCACCGGACAGTCGAATGAGATGTTCAGCGACTTTCAGGACCACGTGATCGGGGTGCCGCAGATCGTGCCGCGCGTGACCAACAGCGTCTTCGACGGACCACTCGCCAACGAAGATTTCGGCCGCGAAGAGGTCACGGGCGACCCCGCCGACCGGTACAAGTTCCGTACGTCCCCGCTGCGCAACGTCGCCCTGCAGCCCACATTCATGCACAATGGGGCATTCACGAGCCTCGAGGCCGCCGTGCGCCATCACCTTAACGTGGCGAAGTCGTTGCGCCGGTACACGCCGGCCGGCCAGAACCTGGCCGCTGATCTCAGCGGACCAACCGCTCCGGTTGAGCCGGTGCTGGATCGCGTCGATGCGCTGCTGCGCGAGCCGATCACGATCAGCGAAGCCGAGATCCGCCAGCTAATCGCCTTCGTAGGCAACGGCTTGCTCGATCCGCGGGCCAAACCAAACCAGCTGCGCCGGCTCGTTCCACGCACGCTACCAAGCGGCAGGCCGGCGCTCAGCTTCGAGTTCCCATAGAGCACCGACCGGAAAAGGTGTGCCCCTGCCGCGCTTCGTGCCTTTATGATGCAAATTACCCGGTCTATGCTTTAGTGCGCCCCCAGCACGACATCCTTCCAGAACCAGGCCTTCATGGCGGAGATCGGATAGCGCTCGACCCACGGCTTGACCAGCAGCTGCGCGCGTGCATACGTCAGCGGAATCAGAGCTGCCTCCTGGGTCAGGACGCGGTCGGCTTCGCGATACAGCTCCATCCGCCGCTCCTGGGCGTCGGCGCATCTGGCGCTCTCGACGAGACGCTCGAAGGTCTGGTTATGCCAGGCCGGCAACGTCGCTTTGACGCAGATGCGCAAGAAGCTGTCGGGATCGGCATAGTCGGCCGCCCAGCCGTTGAAGAACATCAGCGGCCGCGTGTCGCGCAGCACCTCAGCCGAAAGTGCGGCTTCGATCGTTTCGACCTCGACGTGGATGCCCAGTTGTTCGTGCCAGGTTTTCGCCAGATAGCGGCCCTCGTGCGCGCGAAACTCGCACACAAGTAAGGCAGTGCGCGGAAAGCCGGCACCGGATGGAAAGCCGGCTTCGGCGAGCAGCCGGCGCGCATGATCCGGGTCGTACTGCAGCCCGATGCCCGGCGAATGCCCCGGCATCCCCGGCGGCACGAATCCACCGCCGGCCGGAACAAAATGGCCGTGGTGGATATCGGCAACGTATCTATCCCGGTCGAGCACCATGCTCAATGCGCGCCGGACTCGCGCGTCCGCAAACGGCTCGCGGCTCGCGTCGAAGCCGACGTAGAGCGTCGTAACCTGCGGCACAGAGCGATAATCCTCGGCGAGGTGTTGCCGTACCCGATCCAGTGTGGCCGGCGGCAGGAACCAGGCGCGAAACACATCCAGCCGGCCGGCCTCGTATAACGCCAGCTTCGCCAACGGGTCGGCCGTCAGGTGCAGCTCGACCTGCGCGAGATTGCCCGTGAAGCGTCCGGCGTAGGCAGGATTTCGCTCAAAGACCATCAGCTCGCGCGGCTGCCAGGAGCTGAGCGTCCACGGCCCGTTGGTAACGATTGTTCCGGGTTTGGTCCAGCTCTCGCCATGTGCGGCGACGAGATGGGCGGGCACCGGATAGGTGGCCGGATGAGCCAGCAGATTGGGAAAATAGGCGACCGGCACTTCCAGTTCTACCGCCAGCGTGTCCGGCGAGAGCGCATGGATCCCCAACCGCTCGCCGGCGCCGGGCTCGCCGGCCCGATACGCGACTGCGCCTTTGATGTCGGCCAGCAGCAGGCCTGCCAGCGACAATTCGGGACCCGCCAGCGCGCGCCGCCAGGCGTACTCGAAGTCCGCGGCGGTAACCGGTGTCCCATCGCTCCAATACACGTCGTCGCGCAGGCGAAACACATACCTGCGCCCGCCATCCTCGACTTCCCAGCGCCGGGCAACATCGGGCAGCACATCGCTGTCCGGCGTCAGCTCCACCAGTCCGCTAAACAGCTGGCCGATCACGCCGGCCGACCAGAAATTGCCCGCACGGGCCGGGTCAAGCGTCGGCGGGTCGCGCCAATCGATGCGTAGCGCGTGCGGCGCCGGGAAGTGGGGAGTGTCAGGCCGCTGCCCACCGGCCTGCTGCCACAGCGCAAACCCCTCGTCGTAAGCCTGTCGCGCGCGCTCGAAGTCGAACGCACTCTGGTACGTCAGCCCCAGCTTGACGAGGGTCCGCGCCGCGCGCTTGCCGTCGCCGCCATGCTGCAACAGCGACAGCGCCCCGCGGTAACAGTCGCCGGCTTGCTCGTGCGCATACAGCGTGCGCGCCTGGTCGCCGGCGCGCAGTAAAAAGCCGACAGCTTTGCCGGTCTGGCCTGCCTCGCGGTAGTGTCGCGCCAGCTGCGCGGCGAACTCGTCGACGTGTTCTGCATAGAGCTCTTCGAGCGTCCATGCCACGGTGCCGTGCAGCAAGCGTCGCTCGCCGCGATCGAGCTCGCCGTATAGATAGTGCTGAAACAGCACGTGACTGAACTGGTAGCGCGAGATTCGACGGCCGCCGATGTCGACGTCTTCGAGCTCACGCACCATCCGATGGCGCCCTTCGAGCTCGCGTGTGAGCCGTCGCAAGACCCACTGCTCGTCTTTCCCCAGCACGGCCGCGACGACCTGGGCGGTAAAGACTTCGCCTTCCACGCTCGCAACCGCCAGCAGCTCGCGCAGCTCGTCGTCCAGGCGCTCGACGCGCTGCCTGATCACCGCCTCGATGCGCGCGGGCAACACGTCCCAATCCAGGCGCGGCCCTTCGACCCAACGTCCGGCGGCATCCCGCACGAGGTCGCCGCGCTCGCGCAACTCGTCCAGCAGTTCCAGCGTAAAGAGCGCGTGGCCACGAGTATGTTCGAACAGGCGCGTCCGAAACCGGTCGTCAAGCCGGTTCGGCTCGCGGTCCAGAATGGCGTCGACGAAGCGCCGGCCTTCGCCGGGCTCGAGGTTGCCGAGCTCGAGCTCGAGCCTGCCGAACGCGCGCGTCAGCTCGTGGATGAGCGGGCGCAGCGGATGCGCGCCGGCCGTCTCGGAGCCGCCGGCAACGTAGCCGGCGTGCAGGTCGCTTGGCCGGAATGCCCCGACGATCAGCAACGGTGTGCCCGGCAAGCGCCTGGCCAGATGAAAAAGGAGGTTGAGCGAGGCGGCGTCCGCCCATTGCAAATCGTCAAGCAACAGCAACAGCGGCGTGCGCGCGGCAATGCGCTGTACGACGCGCGTGTACTGCTCGACCAGCGGCGGGCGCTCTCCTACCGGCCGGCCAGGCGGGGCCGTAGGCCCTTCGGACGGCGTGGCGGCGTCTGCGTAAACCGGCGCTTGCATCCGCGCGATCCGCTCCGCGTCGCCGGCAGGCAGCTCGACACGTTGTAGCACGGCCGCGCTGCAAACAAAACGCTCGAGCAGCTCGGCGCCTTCGTCCAGCAGAATGTTGACCGCATCAGGCGCCTGGCGCCATAGTTGCCTGGCGTGTTCGCGCGTGATCGTGCCGGCAGCGAGGTGCGACGCGACGTCGCCCGTCAGCATGCCGAGAACATCGCGGAAAGGCAGGAAGGGATCGCCCGTCGCCGTGTAGGCATTGCAGGTGCCGGCTGCTACCAGCAGGTTCGCGTGTCTTGCCTGCGACAGCCGCGCAAACTCCCTCAGCAGCGCGGTCTTGCCCTGCCCGGCCTCGCCGGTCACGAACACTACTCGCCCGTTGCCGTTGATCGCCTCGGCCAGCTGCGCCTGTAGCAGCCCCAGCTCATGCCGGCGGCCGACGAAGCAGGCTGCCGCCGCTTCCGGCCGGCCGGAAGGCCCGCCGGGCTGCTCCAGCCAGGCGGGCAGCCCTGGCTGTTGCGGCGCGACAACCGGCGCCATGGGTAGCGTTAGCCGCAGCGCCGAGCGCTCGCCGCGTGCGCTGGCCAGGAAATGCTCGCGCTCGGCGTCCGGGATCGACAGGCACGCCGCAAGCCGCTCGGCCATCTGGCATGACGGCCGGCGCTCGTCGCCCTCGATCTTCTTGATGGTGACCGGCGCGCAACCGACCCCGACCGCCAGCGCTGCCTGTGTCAGGTCGAGTGCCTGACGCCGCCGCCGAACCCAGTACCCGAACGAGGCGCTGCCCTGCAAATATGTACCCCTCACCGGCGCTTGTATCCCGATTGTATCCAACAGGGATACCCGTTGATACCCCCGATCGGCAATACTGTGATCGGCATAAAGACCAATACGTACGAGGCCCACCATGGCACAGCAAACGTTTCGCGAGCTTGAATACGCCGGCTGGACCGCACGAGCGGCGAGATACGAGGACATGTTCGCGCCGGTGACGCGGCAGGCCATCGCACCGATCCTGGCCAGCTTCGGCGAGCTGCGCGGCCGGCGGCTGCTCGACGTCGCCTGCGGGCCGGGCCATCTTGCCGGCGCCGCGGCCATGCACGGCGCCGCGGCCGAAGGCATCGATTTCGTCGGCGCTATGGTCGCGCAGGCAGCTGCCTCCTATCCGCCGGCTCGATATATGGAAGGCGATGCTGAGCAGTTACCGTACGCGGACGACCAGTTCGATTATGTCGCTTGCGCGTTTGGCCTGCTGCATCTCCAACAACCGGAGCAGGCGATAGCGGAAGCCTGGCGTGTGCTGCGCGGCGGCGGGCGCTACACCTTTACTGTGTGGTGTACGCCGGACCAGGGCAACCAGTTTTTCGAGCTGGTGTTGGGCGCGATCCAGGCGCACGCGACGTTTGACGTCGCTCTGCCGCCGGCGCCGCCGTTGTTCCGCTTTGCGGACCCGGACGAGTGCTGTACGTCGCTTGCGCGAGCCGGCTTTGTTGCGCCACGAACGTCCAGCACTCGGTTGACCTGGTACGGCACGACGCCCTCGGACATCCTCGACCTGATCTACGGGGCTCTGGTTCGTACACCCGCACTTCTCGCGGCTCAGACGGACGCGGCGCGCGAGCGCGTTCACTCGGCTATTCTGGCCGGCGCCGAGCAGTACCGGGTCGACGACCGGATTGTGCTCGCGATGCCGGCGCTATTGGCCACGGCTGAAAAGCCATGAAGACGTAGCCGCCCTGCTTCCGGGCGCCGGCAACCGAGCCTCCGTTCGCTCTGCCGTCCACCGATCGGGCCAGGCCGCCTGAGCGATCGAGCTGACTGCCTGCCACACCGGCAGCGCATACACTGAGCCCGCTGCGATCCGCGTTCCTCCACGCGTCGGGGCACACATCGTCGCGGCCTGCGTCCGTGTCCATCGACCCACACCGTGGAGGAAGGTACCCCTTGAAGATTCGGCTTTCTACGCTGCTTTTGCTGGCCGCCCTGGCGGCAGCCCAGACCATTCCGGCCCGCTCGGGCCTTGCCGGAGCGCTAACCATACCGAGGACGAGCATCTCGCCGGCGCCGGCGAGCCTCACCGCCGCCGCTGCCACGGCGGCGTGCGGGTATCGCAGCGCGGGCGGGCGAAACTTTCTGCCGCTGGTCGCAGGCTCGCAGCGTGGCTCGTCTGCGCGCACAGCCGCCGACCCGGCGGCTGAGCCCGCTCCGGCACTCGTAGCGCCGGCAGGGCCTGACGGCGGCGTGGCGACCGATTTCGCCGCGGCCACCTCGTTTCTCTACACCGGCGACCGTCCCGCGCAGACCGGCGTGTTACAGGGTGCGATCAACTCACGCCGGGCAGCGGTGTTACGCGGCAGGGTCACCGGTCGCGACGGCGCGCCGCTGCCGGGAGTTACCATCAGCGTGCTCGACCATCCCGAATACGGCGAGACGCAGAGCCGCTCCGACGGTCTGCTCGACATCGCCGTTAACGGCGGCGCGCGGCTCACTGTCTGCTACGCGCTTGCCGGTTACCTCCCGGCGCAGCGCTCGGTGCAGGCGCCGTGGCGCGACTACGCCTGGCTGCCCCCGGCAGCGCTGATCCCGCTGGACGCACAGGTCACGCGGGTCGACCTTTCCGCCGCGGCGCCGATGCAGGCCGCCCGCGGCAGCCTGGTGCGCGACGAGGCAGGCCAGCGCCAGGCGACGCTGCTGTTCGCGCAGGGCACAGCCGCCGAGCTGGTGCTGCCCGGCGGCGGTACGCAGCCGCTCAACACGCTGAGCGTGCGGGCCACCGAATTCACGGTTGGAGCAGGCGGCCCGGCAGCCATGCCCGGCGAGCTGCCCACGAGCAGCGGCTACACCTACGCGGTAGAGCTTAGCGTGGATGAGGCGTTGGCGGCCGGCGCGACCGACATTCGCTTCAGCCGGCCGGTGTTCAACTATGTCGAGAACTTCCTCAACTTTCCCACCGGCTCGCCCGTTCCAACCGGCTACTACGACCGGACCAAAGGGATGTGGGTCGCGTCAGATAACGGCAGGGTGATCGCCGTGCTGGGAGAAGCGGGTGGCCTGGCGACGCTTGACGTGGACGGCAGCGGGCAACCGGCGTCCTCCCAGGCATTGGCCGCGCTGGGCATCAACGACGCCGAGCGCCGGCAGCTGGCCGGGCTGTACCGGCCCGGCCAGAGCCTGTGGCGCGTTCCAATCACGCACTTCACGCCGTGGGATCATAACTGGCCATACGGCCCGCCGGCCGACGCGCAGCCTCCCAATCAGCCTCCGCCACGGCCGGATCGCCACGAGCCCGACCCGTGCGAGCAAGACGGGTCGATCGTCGAATGCCAGAACCAGGTGCTGGGCGAGCGGATCCCGCTCGCCGGGACGCCCTATTCGCTCAACTACCGCAGCAATCGCGTGACCGGCCGCGTGGCCGCCAGGACGCTGGAGGTTCCGCTCAGCGGTGCGAGCATTCCCGCCAGTCTTGCGCGCATCGAGCTGGAGATCACAGTTGCCGGCCAGCAGGTTATCCGCAGCTTCGAGGCGCGGCCCAACCAGTCGTTTCGCTTCGTGTGGGACGGCAAAGACGGCTTCGGGCGTCCGGTAGCCGGCGGGCAGGCGGTGAGGGTGCGGATCGGATATGTGTATCCGGCGGTCTACCTGGCGCCGGGAGACTTCGGCAAGAGCTTCGCGGGCTTCGGTCGGGCGACGACCCAGGGCAACCGCGCGCGGCAGGAGATCACCGTCCGCCAGGGATGGAAGGGCTATTTGAGTGCGCTGGACGCGCGCGAGCAGGGGCTGGGCGGCTGGACGCTCGACGAGCACCACAGCTACGACGCGGCGCGGCAGGTGCTGCTGCTCGGCGACGGACGGCAGCGTCACGCCGGGCAGCTCAACCGGGTCGTCAGTACCGTGGCGGGCGACGGTAGGACCGTGTTTGCCGGCGACGGTGGCCCGGCCGCCGATGCCTCGCTGTGGGCACCCCACTCGGTAGCCGTGATGCCCGACGGCAGCCTCCTGATTGCCGATAGCGGTCACGCCCGCATCCGGCGCGTCGGCCCCGACGGCATCATCGCCACTGTGGCGGGCATCGGTCCGGCGGGCGGCCCGCTCGGCGACGGCGGCCCGGCCACCGCCGCGATCCTTTCGGATGTGCGCAGCGTGGCCGCGGCGCCGGACGGCAGCTTCCTGATCGCCGACCGCGGCCATAGCCGCATCCGGCGCGTCGGCCCCGACGGCATTATCACCACCGTCGCGGGCGACGGCGGGCGCTGCGACTACGACGTCGGCGTGTGTGGCGACGGAGGACCTGCCGCCACGGCACAGCTCAATTATCCGGTCGCGGTGGCACTGGCGCCGGACGGCAGCATCTATATCGCCGAGTCCGAGGCGCGGCGCGTGCGCCGTGTAGCCCCTGACGGCGTGATCACGACCGTCGCCGGTGGCGGCGCGGTGGGCAACGGACCGGGCGATGGAGGTCCCGCGATCGGGGCCGTGCTGGGCCGCACCTACGACGTCGCCGTCGGACCCGACGGCAGCCTGTACCTGCTTCACGACGGCTTCGGCACCATCAGCGCTCGCGTGCGTCGCGTAAGTCCTGACGGTATCATCTCCACCGTCGCCGGCTCGGAGAAGCGGCCGCCGCCTCCCGGCTTAGGTGACGGCGGCCCGGCGACGGCGGCGCGGATCCACGCGCCAAGGGATATCACCGTCGGGCCCGACGGCACCGTGTACCTGATCGACCACCTGCGGGTGCGCGCGATCAAACCTGACGGCACGATCGTGGCCTTTGCCGGGACCGGCGATCAGGGCGTGGCCGCCGACGGCACCGCCGCGCTGCAGGCGACGTTTTTCCATCCATGGGGCCTGGCGCTGGACGAGGACGGCGGCTTGCTCATCGCCGAGCTCAACAGCAACCGGGTTCGTAAGGTCGGAACCCCGCTGCCAGGTTTCGGCTTCGCCGATATGCTGGTGCCCTCGGAAGACGGCAGCGAGCTGTACCGCTTCGACGCGAGCGGCCGCCATTTGCGCACGCATCACACGCTGACCGGCGCCGTGCTGCGCAGCTTTCGCTACGACGCCGGCGGCCGGCTCCAGGCGATCGAAGACGGCGACGGCAACGTTACCTCGATCGAGCGCGACGCGGCGGGCAACCCCGGCGCGATCGTCGGACCCGATGGGCAGCGTACCGCGCTGGTTGTGAACGCCGACGGTTACCTCGCTCGCCTGAGCGACCCGGCCGGCGCCGTCCACCAGTTCGCGTATCGTGACGCGGGCGGGCTGCTGTCGGGCTACACCGACCCGCGCGGCAACCTTTCGCGCATGAGCTACGACGATGCCGGACGCCTGGTGCGCGACGAGATGCCCGACGGCGCGTCATGGGCGCTCGGGCGGGTCGAAAACCCGGACGGTTATACCGTCACGCTGCAGAACGCCGCCGGGCACAGTAGCAGCTTTCAGACGCAAGAGCTGCCCTCCGACGACATACAACTTACGTCCACTTTCCCTGACGGAACCAAGACTCAGGCGCTGCTCGGCGCCGGTGGCGGCAATACGATATCGTACCCGTCCGGCAGCGCCGGCACCGTCGTCGAAAGCGCCGATCCGCGTTGGAATATGCAGGCGCCGCTGCCGTCGTCGACGACGCTGACCTCGCCCGGCGGCGTGACGTATCGCCAGACGGTCGAGCGCGACGTGACGCTGGAGAACCCCGGCGATCCACTGAGCTTGAAGACGTTGAGCGACAGGATCACCGTCAACGGGCAGAGCACGACCATTGCCTACGATGGAACCACACGGACCATCGCCGGCAGCAGCCCGGCGCGACGCCAGGACAGCACCACGTTGGATGCGCAGGGGCGCGTCACGCGTATGCAGGACGGCTCGCTGCTGCCGCTCGTGCTCGGCTACGATTCGCGCGGGCGTCCCACGGCAATCGCGCAGGGCGACGGCGCGGAGAGCCGTAGCGCAACGCTGGCCTACAACGCGGCGGGCTATGTCGAACGCCTCACCGATGCGCTGGGGCGCCAGACGAGCTTCAGCTACGACGCCGCCGGGCGCGTCACGCGGCAGACCCGGCCGGACGGAGCCGCAGTACAGCTTGCTTACGACGCCAACGGCAATCTCACGGCGCTCACACCGCCGCAGCGCCCGCCGCACAATTTCAGCTACACCGCGGGCGATCAGCTGGCCGAGTATGTTCCGCCCGATATCGGCGCGGGCGCCGGGCGCATCAGCTACCGCTACAACGCCGATCGCCGGCTGGCGCAGCTTGTCCGCTCCGACGGCGCGACGATCCAGCTCGGCTACGACGATGCCGGACGGCTGGCGACGGTCACGACGCCGCGCGGCCAGACCCGCTACGGCTACGAATCCGGCACCGGACGGCTGGTAAGCGCCGCTGCACCGGGCGGCCCTGCACTCAGCTTCAGCTACGACGGCAGCCTGCCCACCGCTGTCGCCTGGTCCGGCGTGGTCAACGGCCGCGTCGCCCAGACCATCAACAGCGACCTGCGTGTCGCGTCGCAGAGCGTCAACGGCTCACAGAGCGTCGCGTTCAGCTACGACGCCGACGGATTGCTGACGGCTGCCGGTGGCATGGCGCTGACGCGTGACGCCGGGTCGGGGCTGGTCGGCGCGACAGCGCTCGGCGGCGTGCGCGACACGGCGAGCTACAACGGGTTCGGCGAAACGGCGGCATACAGCGCCACCCACAACGGCGCCGCGCTGTATGCCGTCAGCTACAACTACGACAGGCTGGGGCGCATCACCGGCGGCACGGAGACTATCGGCGGGGTGACGAACAGCTTCGGCTATACCTACGACGTGGCCGGGCGGCTGGTCGAGGTGCGGCGCGGCGGTTCCACGGTCGAGCGCTATACCTACGACGCCAACGGCAACCGCCTGAGCGCCGTCACGGCGGCAGGAACCGCCAACGGCGCCTACGACGCGCAGGACCGCCTGACGCGCTACGGGGCGACGACTTACAGCTACACCGCGCACGGCGAGCTGCGCGCCAAAGGCGCGGCCGGGCAGACTACAACCTACGACTACGATGCACTGGGCAATTTGATGTCGGTGGCGCTGCCGGACGGCACGCGGATAGAGTACCTGGTCGACGCGCTCAACCGGCGCGCCGGCAAGCGTGTCAACGGTTCGCTGGTGCAGGGCTGGTTGTACCAGGACAGCCTCAATCCGGTTGCCGAGCTGGACGCCGGCGGCAACGTGGTCAGCCGCTTCGTCTACGGCGAGCGCCCCAACGTGCCGGCCTACATGATCCGCGGCGGTGCGACCTTCCGC
Organism: uncultured bacterium; assembly: GCA_963827625.1. Taxonomy (GTDB): domain Bacteria; phylum Chloroflexota; class Chloroflexia; order Chloroflexales; family Kallotenuaceae; genus CAWHBS01. Next base: position 598,683 of record CAWHBS010000003.1, read on the forward strand.
ATCCTGGTCGATCACCTCGGCAGCCCGCGCCTGGTGGTGAACGTCTCCACCGGCGCCGTTGCCCAGCGCCTGGACTACGACGCGTTCGGCCGCGTGACGCTTGACAGCAATCCCGGTTTCCAGCCCTTCGGCTTCGCGGGCGGCCTTTACGATCCGGCCACCGGGCTCACGCGCTTCGGCGCGCGCGACTACGACGCCGAGACCGGTCGCTGGACTGCAAAGGACCCAATCATGTTCGAGGGCGACGAGCTGAACCTCTACGTGTACTCCGGGAACGATGCAGTTAACTTCCGTGACGCCACCGGCTTGAAGAGCCGGCTGGCCAAGATCAAGGATCTATACGATCAGTATCAGGAGTGGAAGAGGCGCGGCGAGCTGGCCGAGGAAGCGATCGAGGACGCCAAGGACCTGTCGGAAACTCTTGAAGATCCCAACCTGGGCGAGGGCGAGAAGGGCGCCGTGGTTTTCGACAAGTTTCTGAAATGGTGCGACGAACTGCTCCCACTGCCGACCGATTTCCCGGTCTTCGACTTCGGGCGTCGTGTGCTCGAGGAGGGACTGGAGAGAAATCCGGGCGCGGTTGGCCAGGATTATGAGCAGCAGTGCCAGCAGACCGGGATGATGTATGAGTCTGTCCATAGAGCACGGACCGGAAATGTTTCACCACAAAGGCACAAAGGACACAGAGAATTGTAGAATCTTTCGTGTCCTTTGTGCCTTTGTGGTGTTTTCGTTCGACTCAACCTGCCTGTTCAAGCGCCCAGGACGCGGCGAACTCGCCAAATAAGCCATTGGCCCAGGCGAACCACGGCCGAGTGTAGTGTTCCGGGTGATCGGGATCAAAGCTTTCGTGCATGTATCGGGTATCCGCCGTAGTATCCGCGAGCATGTCGAGCAGCTCCCGTCGCTCGCCCGGGTCGGATGAAGTCAGGCCCTGCATGGCGAGCGCGATGGGCCAGATGTAGCCGGCGGGCGTGTGCGGGCTGCCGACGCCGCGCGCCAACCGGCCTTCGGCATAGTACGGATTGTCGTGGCTCAGCACAAACGCTCGTGTCCGCCGATAGGCCGGATCATCGGCAGCGCGGTAGCCCAGATATGGGATCGACAACAGGCTTGGCACATTGGCATCGTCCATCAGCGAATAATTTCCGAAGCCGTCAGTTTCGTATGCGTAGATGCGTCCGTGACGCGGGTGCTCGAACATGCCGTAGGTCTGGATGCCGTACTCGATCTCTTCGCGCAGCCGGCGCGCGCGGCCGGCAAGCATCGCGTCGTTGTAGATGTGCTCGGCAAATTCCGCCAGATGGCCAAGCACCACCACCGCGAACATGTTTGCCGGGATCAAATACCCGAAGGTGCAGGCATCGTCGCTTGGGCGGAAGCCGGACCAGACCATGCCGGTGTAGTTGGTGCTCGTCCCGCGGCCGGCAAACGGCAGCGTATCCTGCGGAACAGGCGCGTCGGGCCGGTGGAAGGTATAACGCGAGCTGCGCTCGTGGTGCTGCTCGATGCACATCACCTCGACCGCGCGCCGCAGCATCTGGTGAACGATCTCGGTGAAGACGCTGCGATCGCCGGTGGCGGCCCAGTAATCCTGGCACAATTGGATCGGGTAGCACAGCGAATCCAGCTCATACTTGCGCTCCCAGACCCATGGATTCATGTCGGTCAGATCAGTGGTATGGCCCCGACCATTGGCGCTTTTATTGAACGCATTCGCATACGGGTCGACCACTACGCACTGGGCCTGGCGCCAGATCAGGCCTTTGAGCAGCTGCTGAAGGCCGGCACTCTTGGCGGCCAGCCGGATATAGGGGCGCACTTGCGCCGACGAGTCGCGCAACCACATGGCCGGGATGTCGCCGGTAAACACAAACGTGCCGCCGTCATCAAGCCGTTCGGTAGTTGTGTCGATGGTGTTGCGGTAGCACTGCCCGAACATCGCGGCGAGCCGCGGATGCACGGCGGCCAGACGCGTTTCAATCGTGCGAACGAAATCGTCGATTTCCGGCACCTGAAGCGAGGAATGCGCCATGATAGCCTTTCTTGATTTCAAGAAACCAGCGGCTTTGCCGAAGCTAAGAACCTATCATGCATCAGCAATTCTCACAAGCAATGTTACGGTTCACCACGCCACAGGCGCTCGCGTAGCTGGCGCGGCGAGTGCTGGTAGTGTTGGCGAATCATGCGCGAGAAGTGGAACGGTGTTTGAAAGCCGACCCGCTCGGCGATCTCGCCGATCGAAAGCCCGGTTTCGCCAAGCAGCTCGAAACCGCGCAACGTGCGTAGCTTCCACACATATCGCGCCGGCGTCGTCTGCAGGTGGCGGCGAAACAGGCGGGTGAGGTGCTGGGGCGTCACACTCGCAGACCCGGCGATACGAGCCAGGGTCAGCTGCTCGCCCAGGTGCAGCTCGATGAATTGCTGGGCGCGGCGAACAGCAGCAGGTACATCGTCGGCGCCCTGGGCCAGCTCTCGTTCAAGCACAAACGCGTGCAGCAGCGTAACGCCGATACCGTTGAGCAGCGCCTCGGCGGCCGAAGGCGCGCCCGGTGGCAGCGCAAGCCCATATTCGACGAGCGCATAGATTCGGGTCGTCAGCGGCAGGCAAGGCGTCAACTCGGCCAGTCTGGCCTGAAGATCAGACGGCACAATCTGCGGCGCGACCGCGCACCAGGTATGGTGTGTCGGCCGGGTGCGCGCGAACTGAAACTGCTCGCGCCGGTGCGGCAGCAGCAAAACGGCGTGCTGCTCGGGCACCTGCAATACCGTATGCTCAACCTGGATGCGTGCTTCGCCCTCGTAGATCAGCACCAGCTGGAAATGCTGCTGAATACGTGGTCCGAACGCGCCGTCGGGCGGGTACTCGACATCGCCGAACACCACATGCTGCGACGCGCGATGCCGGTTCATCCTGGATATGTTCACGATCGCTCCAGCGATGTACAAACGCGCTTCAGACCGGTAGCTTGTTCATAACAGATACGTCAAACGGGAGCAACATAATGGTAACAACACAGGCAAGCCTGAATCGGCTTGCCAACGAGCGCACGCTGCCGCCGTGGGCCTCGTGGGTTGATGGGCAGGCACCGGACGGGTATTTCCGCTTGCCGATGACCGAGCAAGCAGCGCGCTTTTACCAGGAGAACGGCTTTCTGGTTGTCGACGGCGCGCTGAGCCGGGCCGAGATCGACGCACTGAACGCCGAAGCCGCCCAGATATGCCGTGGCGCGCGGGGCGACGTCCGTGGATTAACACCGGCTGCCCCAGATGAGTCGGATCTCGACGTCATGCGAAAGTACCTGTGCATTCACTTTCCGCATAAAATCTCGACGGACATGTATGCCACGCTGGCGCATCCGGCGATCGTCGAGGTGCTCAGCTCGGTGATCGGCGCGAACGTCAAGTGTATGCAGTCGATGCTGTTTATCAAAGCATCCGGCAAGCCGGGCCAGGCCTGGCACCAGGACGAGTTCTTTATCCCGACGCGCGACCGCTCGCTCGCCGGCGCGTGGATGGCGCTGGACGATGCAACCGTGGAGAACGGCTGTTTGTGGGTCGTCCCCGGCTCGCACCGTCACGGCATCATCTGGCCGCAACGCACGCACGACGACGCGCGCTTCGATTGTACCGGCGAGGCGATGTACTATCCCTACACCGATGACGACGCCGTGCCGGTCGAGGTACGCAAGGGCAGCATCGTGTTTTTCAACGGCTACTTGCTGCACCGCTCGCTGCCGAACTACGCTACTTCGCGGCTTCCGGCGCTCGCTGGTCAACCATTATATGAGCGCCGAGTCGCTGCTGCCCTGGCACGGCTTCCAGCCCGGCGAGTCGATCGCAACGGCCGACTACCGCGACATTGTCATGGTCGCCGGACGCGACCCGCACGCCTGGAAAGGCATCGAGGACCGCGCCACGGCGCATGTGCGGCCGAGCGGCGAGGGTGGCTGCGGCAACAGCGAGCGCAACAACAAATCACAGGCGTCCATGGCCGGCATGAGCGGCATGAGCTCGATGGCCGGCATGGGCGCGATGTCCGGCGAGGACGATCACGATGATTAACGTTCTGCCGGCCGCCTATAGCATTTCCCGCAAACGTTGATTTAGACGAAATCACCACAAAGACACAAAGGGCACGAAAAATCCATAGAATCTTCGTGCCCTTTGTGTCTTTGTGGTGCATCCTTTCCGGCCCGTGCTCTCGATTGCGGTTGTAACAGGATCGTGACCTCGCGCTGGGAGCCTGGCCGGACCGCGAGCCGGCGGTGCCAAACGTAGGTGGAACATGCTGGCACACGCTGATCGGCGCGTCATGCCATTGTCAAATGAAACCTAAACTTCGTATCCTCGTCATACCACATACGAAAGTTGGTTCCCCAGACGTTGTTGTACAGATTGACGTGCATGCCGCGCTCGACGGGCGGCTGGCGGTTGTTGAAGTCGAGCAGCGAGGGCTCACCCGGCGCTACCAGCGGCGCGTCCACGCATTCGATTTCCAGCTGCCCCTCCGCATCGCGATACGTCATGCCGCGCCCAACCGCGTGCAGCTTCCGATTGCCGTTGCGGACGACGTCGTGCGGCTCGAGCGCCGCACCCAGCTTGTCCAGCCGCCAGCCGTAGGCGTCGCGGATCGCCGGAACAAACGACAGCCAGATCGCTTCGGCGATGCGGCAGGCCGGTTTGTCGAACCACTGCAGCGTCAGCGCGATCGTGGGCGCATCGTCGGGCAGCCAGCTTTCAATCACTATCCGCCTTGGCGCGCCAAACTGCTCCCAGCTTTCAGCGGGCATGCTCAGCTCGGCGATGAAGCGATGGCCGAGGTCCTCGACGCGATGGTACAACCCGGTCAGGAGTGGCGACCAGGCGCGCCCGGCCGGTAGCGACCGACCCGAGCCCCGGCTTGCCGAAATCTTGCCGGGTCCAATGGCCTGTCTCGGCCTGGTTGATGTTATATTGCGCCATGGAACCGCTCGTATTCGGCTTCACCGTACACCTGGTAGCCGGCGAGCGCGAGGGGATGCGCGGCTGTCGGACCAGCGCCGGCCGGTTACCTCGCGACTGCGAGCTGCGCGATCGCCCCGCTGCGCGGATCGAAGCCGATGCTGAACCGAGCAGTATTGACAGGCGACGCCGGATCAGCGACCCGCTCGAATCCGGTCCGATCCGGTTCCGCCGGCGCGAGTGCCGCCAGGGCAGCGCGTGCCTCGGTTGCTTGCGCTGTATCGCCGAGCGCTGCGAGCGCGCTGTCCAGATAGGCGCTCTGCTCGAGCCAGGACTCCTCAAACGTGCGGAACCTGGAGGTCGGACGCGCCGCCCGAAAGTCGGCCGCGGCATAGGTCTGTTCGTCGGCGAGAAACGTCTTTTCGTCGAGCCCCCAGGTGTGTTCCGGGACCATGATCAGCTGCCGGCTGAACGCGAGCAGCGCCGGATCGTCGGCGCGCAGCTGCCCGCTGCTCAACCACGCGCTGCGCAGGCGCTGCAGGGCGCGAAAGCGGCTGAGCTTGAGCGGATCGCTGCCGGCGCCGTGAATCCACGTGTCGCCGATCTCTTCGCGCACGATCGGGAGGCTGGATTTGACGTGCGGCAGCTTGCGCGCGAAGGCATCCAGCGTCGAGGCCACCACCTGCGCCGTCGGAAACTGCGCCCGCAGATGCTGAAAAGTGCCGATGACCTGCTCGGGCGACGGAGGACCATGGTTGTCGTTCGTATGATCGAAATAGATCGCGTCGGCCAGACCCGGCACCAGCATCAGGCTGCCGTACGAGCCGCGATGGTACATCACCACGACCTCGGCGCCGCCGGGGTCCTGCCAGACGAAGACCGGCGGAACGTCGGGAGCTTCCGAGCCGGGATTGACGCCGATATGTAGAAAGGTGATACCGGCCGCGGCGAGCAGCGGGACGATGCCCCGCGTATGCCCCGGAACGTCGGTCATTTTGGCGGCGATGGTTTGCCTACCGAAACGGCGATCGAGGCCGGCGGACAGGCTGAGCCCATATTCAAACAAGGACTGGTCCATCAGCTCGGTGTGCGTCGTAAAAGGCAGCGCGTGCCAGGCGATATCGCCGGCGGCGATCGCCGCTTCCATCCGCCGCCGCGCGTCGGGCGCGGCCTGCGCCAGGTGCTCGGAGATCAGCCAGGAGCCGGTCGTCCAGATCAGGCGCTCCGCGCCTCCACGGTCGCGCAGCGCCTGCGCGGTTGCGAGCGCCTGCGGAATGAAGCGCGTGTGATACTGTTCGACCACGTTGCGCGCGAAATCGGTAAACCCGATATCCAGATGCGTCTTGAAAATGACGTGCACCGTCGCGACCGGCTGCGACGCGCTCCCGCTGCCGGAATTTATCGTCTTCGGCTCCATGCTCGTGACGCCTCCTTGCGTGATATGGAAGCAATCTATTGTGCTACGTATTGTGCATGGTTGAGCAAGGGCCGGAACGGAATTACCACAAAGGCACAAAGAGATCCAATAATTCTTTGTGTCCTTTGTGCCTTTGTGGTGATTCCGTACGCTCCAATTCAGGGCAAATGAGCAGTTGAGCCCCAAAACGGTGCGCAACTCTATCTCCAACATTTTCGCCAAGCTGCAGGTAGCAGATCGCGCCCAGGCCATCGTCCGCGCCAGGAAAGCCGGACTCGGTAGGTTTGCCGCGCATCGCAGCTTACTCGACCCGGTCTATGGCGTTCGCGACGGCCTGTTCCAGCCTCATCGCCCGGCCCTCGGCCCATGCTGCGGCGAACGCTGTTTCGTCCATTTGGGAGCGGGCGATGGCGCTGTCGCGCTCGTAGCCGGCGCGGAACCTCGGCGGCACCGGAAAGGCGGCCGCCTCGTACAGCGCTTCAACCGCGCCCAGCAGCCGTGCCGCCCGGCGCGCTCCCGCCGGCTGCGCCGCCATCACGCCTGCCAGCCCCGCCAGCGCGGGCGCGATGTACGATACATCCATTCCAACATCGCGGAACTGCACCAGGCTCTTCAGATACAGCTCGCCCGCCTGCTCCGCTTGCCCTAGCGCCGCCGCTGCGCCGGCGAGGCCAAACAGGCAGGCCGGCGGGCCAGTATTATCTGCCAGCGCCTGAAATTTCGCGAGCGCCTCGCTATATAGCGGTACAGCCTCCGCCGGTCGCCCCTGACCCAGCGCCACGTCTGCCGCGCCTTCCAGATGAAAGGCGATCAGATACTCGTCGGCCACCTGCCGGGCTACCGTTAACCCCTCGGCGTAGAGCGCTGCTGCCCGCTCGTCGTCGCCATAGTCGACCGCTATACGCCCGGCGGCGCCCAGCGACAGGCCGAGGCTCCAGTGATCGCCCACCTCGCGAGCGAGGGCTATACTCTCGTCAAGATGGGAGCGCCCGACGGTGTAATCGCCGGCGCGCGCTTCGTCCATTCCGAGGTGGGTCAACGCCCGGATCAGCAGGCGCCGGTCACCCACCGCCCGGCTGATAGCGATGCTCTCTTCGTACAGCCGGCGAGCGCTCACGGCGCGCGCGCCCCGGCCCATGACCGCCATCCCCATCAGCGCCTGTGCCCACGACGAGTTGCGGGGGGCAGCCGATACTCCCGCCGAACCCAGCTGTCGCAGCACCTCGTCGAGCCAGCCACGTCCCTCGTGACGATGCGAGGTCATGATCCAGAACCACGTAAGTGCCCGCGCCAGACGCTCCGCTGTGTACTCCGGGTCTCCAGCGCCTTTGCTCCACACGAGCGCCGCCCGCAGGTTGTCGTAGTCCGCTTCCAGCCGCCGGAGCCAGCCCCAGCGCTCGCCGCCCAGCAGCCAGGGCGCCGCTTCCTCGGCCAGCGCAAGAAAATGGGCCGCGTGCCGTCGCCGCAGCGCATCCGCCTCCCCACCGGCCTCCAGCCGCTCAACGGCATACGCGCGGATCGTCTCGAGCATGCGGACTCGCGGCGCCCCGTCCGCGCCGTCCGCCCGTTGCAGCAGGCTATGGTCCACCAGCGCTGCCAGCCCGTCCAGAACGGTAGGCAATGCGGCAGGTGGGCCGGCACTCGCGGTTTCCCGCTGCTGCGCGGCCCCGCTGTCCGCGCCACACACCGCCTCGGCCGCCTGCATCGAGCACCCGCCAACGAACACCGCCAGGCGCGCGAAGAGTCGCTGCTCCGCCGGTGCGAGCAGCCGGTAGCTCCAGTCGAGCGTGGCGCGGATCGTCTGCTGGCGCGCCGGAACGTCGTGCGCGCCGCCCGTGAGCAGCTCAAGTCGCGCGCTGAGCAGGGCGAGCAGGTCGGCCGGCGCGAACAGCTTGCTGCGTGCCGCGGCCAGCTCGATCGCCAGCGGCAGGCGATCGAGCTGCCGGCAAATGGCTGCATACACGCCGGCGCCTGCATCATCCGCTGCCAGGCCGGCGCCCACCGCCTGTGCACGCTGGACAAACAGCCGCACCGCATCGCCATCGCTGAGCGGTTCGAGCGCGAACTGCTGTTCGGCGCGGATACCGAGCGGCGCACGGCTCGTCACGAGCACCACAAGCGCAGGACAGGCGGCCAGCAGCCCCGACACCAGCGGCGCGGCCGTGACGACATGCTCAAAATTGTCGAGCACCAGTAATAGCTGTTTGGGGCGCAAATGCTCACGCAGCGTTTCGCCGATCGGCTGCCGCGGACGCTCCCGCACTCCAAGCTGCCGGGCGATCGCGTCGGCCACCAGCGCAGTGTCGTTCAGCGCGGCCAGTTCCACAAAATGGACCCCATCTTCAAAATCGTAGCGCAGCGAGTGAGCGACCTCGATCGCCAGGCGAGTCTTGCCGATGCCGCCCGTACCGGTGATGGTGAGGGCACGCCCCGCCATCTCGCGCAGTCGAGCGCCGATGGCCTGCAGCTCGTCGCCGCGGCCCACCAGCTCCGCCGGCGGAAGGGGAACGCCAAACGGTGCCGGCGCGGGCTCCAGGTCTGCCGTGTCTCCGCGACGGATCCGCTCATACAACGCCGTGGTCGCCTCCTCGGGCTCGGCAGCCAGCTCATGGTCCAGCATGGCTTTGAGCCGGCGGTACTGGGCCAGCGCCGCTGCCGTCTCGCCGTTCAGCGCCAGCAAGCGCATATACGCGCGCTGATTTGCTTCGAGCAGCGGTTCCAGCGCCACCAGCCGGTGGGCATAGCCCAGCGCTTCGGTATGCACGCCGCGCCACAGCGCCCCATCGACCAGCCGTTCCAGCGTGCTCAGCGCGCGTTGTATCAGGTGCTCGCGCTGCTGAGCTGCCCACTCCTCAAACACCTCACTGTCGGGGATCGGCAAATCGGCCAGGAAATATCCCCGATACAGGCCGATTGCTTCGCGCAAACGCGCATAGCAGGCGGCGCAGGTGCGCCAGCTGCGATGGGCGTGTGCCTCCGACGCCCGCAGTAAGGCGAGGAACTGCGTCACATCCACCTCGATGATTGCGCCGGCCGGATCGAGCTGAACACTCTGGGCATCGCTGAGCAGCGCCGGGCGCTCGGCGCTCCTGTCGCCGAGCGCATTACGCAGCGTTGTGAGCGCGCTGCTCAAGCTGCCCCGCGCGGTTTGCTCGGACTGATCCGGCCACAGCAGCGTCGCCAGCTGGGCGCGAGGATGGGAGCCCCGCGCCTCCACGGCAAGATACGCCAGCAGCGCGCGAACCTTGGCATAGGCGAAGCCGCTCACCGGCGCGCCGTCGATGGTGACCTCGAATGGGCCGAGCAAGCGAATCGTTATGCGTCGCACGAGAATTACTGAACCTGCTGAAGCACCAGCTCCACGCTGGTCGGATTCCCGCGCGTAATCACCAGATAGGCGTCGGTCGTGGCGAACAGCAGCTCCTCGCCGGCCCGTATCTCCGCGCGCACTCCGTAGGTGCCGCTCGGATCGATCGCGGCGGGGTTGTAGGGCAGTGAGAATGGGACCGGCACGGGCCCGCAGGGCTCGATCACCTGCTCGGCGATCAGCGTGGCCGGGACATCCGCGCGCGAGCGATCCTCCAACCGGACCGTGCAGACGGCATTGGGTGGCAGCGCGATGCGCTCACGATAGGTGAGCGTCCCCTCGACGAACGCGCCCTGCTCGCGCGGTCCCTTGCTGTACTCCAGCGCCTGCCGCCCGTCGTCGTAGACGATGCGCAGCCGCTCGGCAGTCGCCTCGTACGCCACCGTGCCTTGCAGCGCGCCCAGCACGGCCTGCTCCTGGCGGGCGATCCGCTCGTCGGTACACGCAATCAAGGTCGCCGCAAGCGGTCCGAAGCTGATGCGGCCCTCGGTGGCCTCGTACTCGCCGCCGAACAGGTTGCAGCCGGTTGAGCCTCCCACCTGCCCGTCGGCCCCGAAGCCGATTTGGGCAGCCGGGTCGAAGACAGCGCGCTCGGGCGCGTCGGCAGGGCCATAGCTTTCCAGCAGCCACTCGGGGCCGACCAGCGCGGCGAGCCCCCAGGGACCGTCGCCCTGGCGCAGCATGGCGCCAAGCCGCCCGAACAGCACGCCGTAGGGCGGCTGGTTTTCCGGGTGCAGCTCGAAGCGCGCACGCTCGAACCACTGCACGGTCAGCTCGCGTCCCTCGACCGTTTCAGTCATCGGCTGCGAGACGGGCAGGCCGAACAGAGCCAGGCTTTCCTCATAGCTGACGCCGTCAACGCCGGGGAAACTCAGGCCATATGTTCGAAACGCCTCCAGGAACGCCCCGCACACTGTGTGGCGTGTCTCCTCGAACCAGCGGCAGTTTTCGGCATCGCCGTCGGCGACAGGGTCGGCCTGTGGAAAGCTCCGCCAGTCGCGGCCCTCGCGCGCCAGCGCGTCCACGCCGAGCCGGCCAAGCAGCACATCGTAAGGCGGCTGGTTCTCCGGGTGCAGCTCGAAGCGCGCACGCTCGAACCATTGCGTCTGGTACGCCGGACCTTGTGCCTCCGAGCGCTCGAGCTGTTGGGGCGTGATCGGGAAGCCGAAGACCGGCAGGCCGCCGTTCTGCTCCCAATACTCGCGAATGCGCCCGCTTATGCACTGGCCGGTCTCGGGAAAGCAGCGCTCGTCGGTCTGGGCACGCAGAGGAGCGGCGGCGGCATGGCTCAGCAGCGCGACGGCCAGCAGCGCGATGACCAAGCGGCAGGTGGTTCGTACATGGAACATTATCACTCCTTCACATGCTCAGGAACGATCCTGAACCGCCTTCCAACCGGCCAAGTATAGCGCAATGCGTGCGCTGCACCGTTTCCGGTCTGTGCTTTAGACGGCGGCCCACCCGCCGTCGGCCGGAATGATGGCGCCGTTGATGTGGCGCGACTCATCCGAGGCAAGAAAGAGCGCAAGTGCCGCGATATCGCCGGCTTCCAGGTAGGCCGGCGCGAGCGCGGAGAACTCCATTGCCCGCCCTGCCCCGGCGGCGTCGATCCGATCTTCGAGTCATCGACTCACCGATGTTCGTGATGGTCGCGCCGGGACAGATGGCATTACAGCGGATGCCGCGTTTTGCATACATCCAGGCCGTGTTGCGGGTGAGGCCCACCAGCGCATGCTTGGCGGCAGTGTAGGCCGCGCCCGCGGCGCCACCGTGAATTCCGGCGGTCGATGCGGTGTTGACGATCGAGCCGCTGCCCTGCGCGAGCATGTGCTGAACGGCCCGTCAACTCGTGAACATCGGGCCGTCGAGATTGATGCTCATGACGCGCCGCCAGATATCGTCTGACAGCTCGCCCACGCCCTGCATGTAGTCCATCACACCGGCATTGTTACAGAGCACGTCCAGTCGACCATAGGTGCTGAGAGCAAGATCGATCAAGCCTTCTGCCGTGGCCTGGTCGGCGATGTTTCCCTGCGCGCCAACGATGGCCCCACCACCGGCCGTGATAGTTGTGACGGCCTCATCAAGCCGCTGGGCGTTCCAGTCCGCCGCGACAAGGCTGGCGCCTTCTGCTGCAAAGCGCGTTACCATTGCCAGTCCCATTCCGGACGCAGCTCCGGTGACGATCACTACTTTTCCTTGTAGCCGCATGGTTACCTCCTCGGCTTTGGATTGACAGTGGTCCAGTATAGCCCAGGCGATGATGGTAGCGATAACTGTAGCGCTCGTGTACCGTGTTTGTATCTCTCCTGGTGCTTCTCGACCACCGCCCCGGATGGTTTAATGCGAAGTATTACGCGGAGGCAACCACGATGATCATAATGCAACCGGATGGCTCGATCGATGCGCGCCGTGCGACCAGCTCGCACGCCGGATCGGTCAACGGCAGGCCGGCACTGCGCGCGGTCCGTGGCCGCCTCGCGCTACCACCGGCAAACGGGGCGGCGAAAGCCCCGCCGCTCAGCCCGGGCAAGGCGACGACGGCGTTGTACGCGATCGGGCCTGGTGCGCATGGGCGGTCGCCGGCGGGCAAGGACGATCGAGATGGTGATGCGCGCGCGGCCGTGGCATGAGCGCGCAACGATCGGGATTGGCAACATGGCGTATGCTAGCCGCTACCGAGCGCCGGGATCAGAGGCAGCCGTGGCGGTAGCGAGCTGGAACGAGGTGAGCCCCACCCGCCGCTCGATCCAGACCGCGGTTATGCGGAGGTCAGAGGGACGTTGGCGCATCAGCGCACACCCATGCCGGCGCGGTCGCTTGCCTGGCTTGCTATACTGGCGTCTGTTATCGGTCGTCACGGGAGGCCCGCCCATGATCACTACCACCGGCCTGCACCACCTGGCGCTGCGCGTCACCGACCTTGCACGGTCCAAAGCGTTTTATTCCGACGTCTTCGGAATGCAAACGCTGCTGGAGGTTGAAGATCTTGTGCTGTTCAGCGGACACGGCTTTATGCTCGGGATCCGCGCTTCCGCTGAGCAAGGAAGCGGCGACTCCTTCGATCCGGCCCGCGTGGGGCTCGACCATCTTGCGCTCGGCGTTGCCGACATTGCGTCGCTCGAGCAGCTACAGCGGCAGCTCGACGGCGCGGGCGTGCGCAACAACGGCGTCGAGCTGGATGCCATGACCGGTGCGACCTACGTCAGCGTGTATGACCCCGACGGTATCGCCTGGGAGCTGTATGTCATGCCGAGCGCCGGCTAGAACCGGCGCACCTTCCGGCGCCGGTTTTAGCCTGCACCCGCGCAGCGAGTGTCAGTGGTGGAAGCTCAGCAGCTCATAATCGACGCTAAGGTGCGCCAAACGCCCTTCGGCCTCGTCAGTCCGAACGATTTTCACGTACGTGCCGGCGCGGCGATCGATCCGCGCGTCGTGGTGGACCGGCCGGGCTTCAGCCTGTATTGCCTCGATCACGAGCAGCGTCGCGCGCTGTTTGTCGAGACGCCACCGGAGGTGGATCTCACCGGCGCCGCCTTCTACTTTCAGGCCCAATACGAGGCCGCACTGCGGCTCGTCGCCGTGCCCTACGCCACCTTGCACGCCCTCGCGCGCGACGTGTCGCTCGATGCCAGGAGCATCTTGCTGGTATATTCGACCGGTCGCTGCGGGTCGACGCTGGTGAGCCGCGCCCTCAGCCGGGCCGACGGCGTCGCGAGCCTGTCGGAACCGGACGTGTTCACCCAGCTGGTTGCCCTGCGGGCGTTCGATCATAGCAACGACGCCACCATCGGCGCACTGCTCGCCGACTGCACAACGATCATGGCTGCGGCGTGCCGGAGCCGGGGAGCAACCGCCACGGCGTTCAAGTTCCGCAGTTATGTGATCGAGGTCAGCGACCTGCTGTACCGCGCGTTTCCCGAGGCCAGGGTCGTTTTCTTGTATCGCGATGCCGAGACCTGGGCACGATCGGTTTATCGTGCGCTGGGGATCGGCGCCGCGGACACGGCTCCGCCGGACCAGCAGATCCACCGCACCCTCATTCCGCTGGTGGCCGCCTATGCAACAACGCATGCAACGCCGATCTCCGCGCCCGAGCTCCTGGCCTGCCTGTGGGTGTCGACGATGGAGCGCTGTCTCGAGCTACAGCGCCAGGATGTAACGATGTTCTGCGCGCGGTTCGACGACCTGCAAGCGGCGCCGCGAGAGATGATTGAGGCGTTGCTTGCCTACTGTGGCTGTGTCGTCGCCGACCGCGCGAAGCTTGACGAGGTGCTGGCGCGGGATTCTCAGGCGGGCACGCTCATCGCTCAGACGAAAGCCCGGCAGTCGGCGCGCGACCTCACCGACCACGATATCGACGAGCTGAAGCGCCTGATCCGGCACTACTCGCCCGGGCTGGAACCGAGCATGTTCGTTGAACAGACCTACCGTCCGCTACAATAGGGGCAATCAGGTCCGCCCTGCGTTCCGGTTACGCACACGACCGCCGTGTTAAGGAGGCGTCGCAGTCGTTTAGCTTCGAGGTAAGCTACTGAGCACGAGGAGCTATGCATGCCGATCGTATGGCGCGCGAGTGTTGCCCGATCGATGGTCTGGCTCAGCGCAGACGCTCGAACGGCCGGAGAGCACGAGGTTGGAATGGTCTGCATTCCCAACATCAGCCCCCGTGAACAACGCAAGCGGCTGATGAGTGGTGTGATTCAGTTTGTCCTCGGCCTCGTGGTCCTGACTGTGCTCCTGGTGCGTGGCGCCAATCGCTGGTGGCGGCTCCCGCTCTTTCTAGTGTTCGGCGGTGCCGCATCCGGTTTCTTTCAATGGCGCGATAAAACCTGACTGGGTCTGGCGGCGCGAGGTTCGCGCCAACTGAGCGACGAGGTAAAATCGATCGACGATGCAAACGAGCTGGCGCAGGTGCGGCGACAGGCACGCACGGTCCAGATCAAAGCCTTGCTCGCGGCAACGGCGTTGACGCTCATTGTGCTGCTGCTGCCACGCCGCCGGTCTGCCGGCGGCCGGCGATAGCGCCGTCGCGCAACACAGTCTCGATCAAAGTCGCAGTAGCGCTTTTGGTGATCGAGCGAACGCTGAACAGGGCGCCGGCTTGATGGCATCAAGGAGGACTGGCATGGCAATTCCGACACTTCCGTTTGGACGGCTCGGTCACCCCAGCACGCGCACCCTGTTTGGCGCCGCGGCGCTTGGCTCGGTCTCGCAGGAGGATGCCGATCGCACGCTCGACGTGTTGCTGCGCTACGGCGTCAACCACATCGACGTGGCGGCAAGCTACGGCGACGCCGAGCTGCGCATTGCGCCATGGCTCAAGCGCTATCGCGACCAGTTCTTCGTCGCCACCAAGACGGGCCAGCGCCGCGCGGACGGCGCCAGAGAGGAGCTGCATCGCTCGCTCGACCGGCTGGGCATCGACCGCATCGACCTGTGGCAGCTGCACAATCTGGCCGATCCGATCGAGTGGGACATCGCGCTGAGCCCCGGCGGTGTCATCGAGGCGGCGGTGGAGGCCAGGCAACAGGGGCTGATCGGCGGCGTCGGCATCACCGGCCATGGCTTGCAGATCGCCGCGACGCATCGGCGCAGTCTGGAGCGCTTCGACTTTGACTCGGTACTGCTGCCGTACAACTACAGCACCATGCAGAGCACGTATTACGCCGACCAATTCGACGCGCTGGTAACGACCTGCGCAGAGCGCGATATCGCGGTGCAGACGATCAAGTCCATCGCCTTCCAGCCCTGGCTGGGGCGCGAGCATACGCGGTCAACCTGGTATCAACCGCTGGAGGAGCAGGCGGATATCGACGTAGCGGTCTGGTGGGTGCTGGCGCGACCGGGGATCTTTCTCAACACTGTCGGCGATATCAACCTGCTGCCACGGGTGTTGGACGCCGCCAGCCGCTTCGACGCAGGCGTAGCACAAACGGAGCTCGAAGAGCGGGTCGCCGGCCTGCACTACGTGCCCCTGTTCGTGTAAGAGTTGTCCCGTGTTGGTGATCCTGGCCGATGATCTGACCGGTGCCGCGGATAGTGCGGCCCGCTGCTGCGGCTCCGGCATGGCCGCTATCGTTTGTGTGCAGCCGCCTACCTCGCCGCCGCGGTGCGATGCCCTCGCCCTTACCAGCGACTCGCGCCATCTGCCCGCACCACTGGCCGCCCAGCGCGTCCGCACACTCCTCGACGGCCTGGCGCTGCCGCCCGACACCGCCTGGTACAAGAAGCTCGACTCCACCGCCCGCGGCAATCTCGGCAGCGAGATCGATGCAATGCTGGAGCGGCTTGGGCGTTTGTATGCCGTCGTCTGTCCTGCCTTTCCAGCGCACGGTCGTGGCCTGCGCCACGGCACGCTGGTCTGGCCGCACGCGCCGCGTCCACCCGTACACCTGCCCTCGCTCCTGGCCCGGCAATCGCGGTATCCCGTGGCTTCACTCGAGCTGCCACACGTGCGTATGGGGACAACCCACCTGCTCACGCAGCTGCGCGACGCAACACGCGACGGACGGCGACGCTTGCTGGTGCTCGACGCCGTAACCGACGACGATCTTGCCACCATCGCAGCGGCGGCGATCGCGCTGCTGCCGAGCGTGTTGCCGTGTGGCAGTGCCGGTCTGGTTGGAGCGCTCGCCACGCGGCTCCCGCACTCCGGCCGGCCCGGCATCTCGCCGACGGAGTCCGCCGGCCACGGCATGGATCGCCCGGCGGTGGTCGTAGTTGGCAGCGGCAGCACAACAGCCCATCATCAGATCGCGTATGCGCGCCGGCATGGGCAGGTCCGCACCGTCGATATCCGCGCGAACGCCACCCGTGCATGGGGCGGCGATACCGTGTTTCATCTCCCACCCCCCGCCGCCCAGGCGACGCTCGACGATGGAACAGCCCGCGGAGCCGCGCGGGAGCTGGCCGATGCCGCGCTGCCGACGCTGCGGCGAGGCCAGGCGGCGGTGCTGGTCCTGGTCGGCGGTGATACGGCGATGATCCTGCTGGAACGGCTGGGAATCACACAGCTCACGGTGGTTCGCGAGCTCTTGCCCGGTATGCCGTTGGCGCAGGCGGTCGATCGGAATGGGCACCGGCGCTGGGTAGTCTTGAAAGCCGGCAACCATGGCGACGAGACAGCGTTGGTCACGTTATTGCAGCAGGTGCGGTCACTACAAACGAGTGAGGCTGAGTATGGCACAGGCTGATCGACCACGAATCGCGATTACCATGGGCGATCCCGCGGGGATCGGGCCGGAGGTCGTGCTCAAGGCGCTGCGATCCCCGCGCGTCTACGAGCTGTGTCGTCCACTTGTGATAGGTGACCGGCGCATCCTGGAGCGCGCGACGGCCTGGATCGCGGGCGCGGCGTTCGCCTACGACCTGGTGCAGGATCTTGAACGTGGGCGATATGAGCCGGGCACGATCACGCTGCAGGATCTCGGCAACGCCCCGCCGGACGCCTGTTCGCCCGGCACGGTGAGCGCGGTAGCCGGCCGCGCGGCTGCTGAGTACGTCCTCCACGCCTGCGATCTTGCGCTCACGCAGCAGGTCGACGCGGTCGTGACCGCGCCGCTGAATAAAGAAGCCATGCACCTGGGCGGCTTTCACTACGCCGGGCACACGGAGCTTCTGGCCGAGCGCACTGGCGCCGAGCGGGTCAGTATGCTGCTGGTCAGTCCCAGGCTGCGTGTTGTGCATGTCAGCACGCACGTTGCGCTCAGCGAGGCTATCCGGCGTGTCACTCCAACGCGGGTCGGAGAGACGATCGAGCTGGCCTACCAGGCATGCAGGGCGCTGGGGGTAAGCGATCCGCGTATCGCCGTTGCCGGATTGAATCCGCACGCGAGTGAAGGCGGGCTGTTTGGAAACGAGGAGGTCGAGGCGATCATGCCGGCGGTGGAGGCGGCACGCGCACGCGGGCGAACGGTGTCCGATCCGCAGCCGCCCGATACGATCTTTTTGCGCGCGCTCAACGGAGAGTGGGATATCGTCGTGGCGATGTACCATGACCAGGGCCACATTCCAATGAAGCTGCTGGCCTTCGACAGCGGCGTCAACGTCAGCGTCGGCTTGCCGATCATTCGCACGTCGGTCGACCATGGAACCGCCTTCGATATCGCCGGGAGCGGTCAGGCGCGCGAGGAAAGCATGCTCCAGGCGATTGAGGTAGCCGTGCGGATGGTGCGTGCGCGGAATGTGCCACCCCTGCCAACAACCGACTCGTAACGAAGATTTCCAGATTGATCGTCGTGGTTCCGCATAGCCTTTCGCGCAACGGTTGAGGCGACCGGAATTACCACAAAGGACACAAAGGACACAAAGAACCAATAGATTCTTTGTGTCCTTTGTGTCCTTTGTGGTGATATCTTTCAGGTGCTGGACGTGTATTGTACGATGGCGCAGAATATGCTGGCACCCGATCGATCGTTACAAAGCGCTGTGCATCCGTCGACGGCCCACCCGTACCTGGAGCGCTCGCTACGCATCACGCTGGTATCGCGCCGGCACGGGAGGAAAGATGGCCGATCGGACGGTGCCTGTGCCCAGGCCGGCCGGGCAGGAGCCGGCTCCGGAGCCGCAGACAGTCTGGCAGCGCACCTTCGCCGCGCTGCAATACCCCAACTACCGCCTCTGGTTCCTGGGGCAGCTTGTCTCGTTGGTCGGCACCTGGATGCAGATCACGGCGCAGAGCTTCCTGGTCTTTGAGCTGACGCATTCGACGGCCTATCTCGGCTACGTCGGTTTTGCCAACGGCCTTCCGTCGTGGCTGCTCATGCTGTACGGCGGTGTGATCGCCGACCGCATGTCGCGCCGCAAGCTGCTGATCATCACACAGAGCACGATGATGGTACTTGCCTTTCTGCTGGCCGGGCTGGCCTTTGCCGGGCTGGTGCAGCCGTGGCAGATCGTGGTGATGGCACTGGCGCTCGGCACGGCCAACGCCTTTGACGCGCCGGCACGCCAGGCCTTCGTTCTCGAGCTGGTCGACCGCCCGGCCCTGACCAACGCGATCGCGCTCAATTCGAGCATGTTTAATCTCGCGACGGTGGTCGGACCGACCGTCGCCGGGCTGACCTATGCCGCCTTCGGTGCGGCGTGGTGCTTTTTGATCAACGGTGTGTCGTTCATCGCGGTGATCGTGGCGCTGGCGCTGATGCGACTACAGCCAGCTCCGCTGGCTCCGCGCTCGCGCTCGGCCTTCGCGCAATTGCGCGAAGGGGTGCGCTATACGGCGGCGCACCCGCTGCTGCGGATCCTGATCGCCGTCCCCGCGGTCGCGGCGCTGTTCGGCATGGCCTATGCGACGCTGCTGCCCGCCTGGTCGGTGGACGTGCTGAACGGCAACGCCGCCACCAACGGCCTGCTCCAGTCGGCGCGAGGCGTCGGCTCGCTCGCCGGCGCGCTGATGATCGCGGCCCTCGGGCATACCATGCGGCGCGGGCGCCTGCTGACGATCGGCATGCTGGTATATCCGGTGCTCTTGCTGGGGTTCGCGGCGGCGCGATGGGTGCCGCTGGCCGCTGTACTGCTCGTCGGCGTGGGGTGGGGTAGCATGGTTACGTTCAACATGGCCAACACGCTGGTCCAGACGCACGTAACCGACGAGCTGCGCGGTCGCGTGATGGCGATCTTCTCGCTGACTTTTTTTGGGGGCATGCCGCTGGGAGCGCTGTGGGCGGGTTCGCTGGCCCAGGTGATCGGCTCGCCCCTGACGGTCGTGATCAGCGCGGTCATCGCGTTGCTCAGCGCCGCGTTCTTCTGGTTCCGCGCGCCGCAGCTACGCACGCTGGAGTGACCATGGCCGGCAACAACGGACGGCGAGGGAACACCGGCGTCCCGGCCGCGATCTGGTACAGCAGGGCAGCGACCCGAGGTTGATATGGCAGTCATCACGGTATCGCGGCTGACGGGAAGTGGTGGCGCCACTATCGGCCAGCGCCTCGCGGAGCGGATCGGCGCCAGCTACCTCAATACGCAGATCATCCAGGAGGTGGCCCACCGCCTGGGGATCTCCGAGGCGCGTGCCGCCGAGTACAATGAGCGCTCGGAGGCGTTCATCGAGCGCCTGGCGCGGGTCCTCTGGCTGGCGGATCCATCCCTGGTACCCGGCCCCGGCCCGGCGCCCGCGCTGCCCTTCGAATCCCCAACCGAGACCTTCGTGGCGGTAACGCGACAACTGGTGCAGGAGGCGGCCCGCACCGGCAACGCGGTGATCTTCGGCCACGGGGCGCAGTTCATTCTGGCGCAGCAACCGGAGGTGCTGCACGTGCGCTTTATCGCGCCTTTCACGGCCAGGGTCGAGCGGATGATGGACCGCGCGGGCATCGGCCGCGCGGAGGCCGAGCGGCGCGTGCGCGCGGAAGACCAGCGCCGGGCAGCCTACATCCGGCAGTATTACCAGGCCGATTGGCACACTCCCGATCCCTTCCACCTGATCCTGAACACGGCCGTGTTGGACGAAGAGGCCTGTATCCGGCTGGTGCTGCAGGCTGTCGACGAGCTCAAGCGGCAGCAGCGATGAGCCACGACCGTATAGGGCGCTCCTGGGCGCTCGGCCGCAGCCGGCCTGTACGATCCGCAGTTTGCAGTAATGTCGGCCTGCGTGATTGCCGGCTACCGGCGTGGCGCCCCTGTATTTGACGTCGACGATTCGCGCGTTGACATACACCTGGCTCAGTATCTGTTGCTCGAGCGCATCGGGCGCGAGGCCCCGCAGGTGGTGGTTGCATCACACGGCGTTAACGGTTTACTACTGCCGGGCCTTGCGGGACGGGTACACTGGGACCGAGCTCTTCGAGGAGGCCAAGACAGGGTATGCCGGCGATCACACGAACGTTCATCAAAACGGCCTTTGCCTACGGTCTGCTCGGCGTCACCCTGAGCACGCTGTGGGTCATCAACCTGGTCTGGCCAAACTACCCGTTACTCGGCGCCATACAACCGACGGCGCTGCACTTGATCGTCGTCGGCTGGCTCACGCAACTGATCTTTGGCGTGGCCGTGTGGATGTTTCCCCCCTGGTCCAGGCAGGCGCCACGCGGACCGGAAGCGATGAATTGGGCCTGCTACGGCCTGCTCAACGCCGGATTACTGCTGCGTCTGGTTGCTGAGCCAGGCAACACGCTGGCGCCACATACGCTGCTCGGTTGCCTGCTTGTCGTATCGGCCGTGCTGCAGGTGAGCGCCGTGTGGCTCTTCGTCGCCGCCGTCTGGACGCGCGTCCGCGGCAAGCGCGGAGGATGATCGACGATGCCGCGCTTGAGCTGCTGGTTTATCCGCATGGCCTTGCTGTATCTCGCCATCGGCGTTGTGCCGGGCGGCCTGATCCTGGGCGCGAAGGGCTTTCCCACGGCGCTCGGCTGGGCGTGGATGCTGCTGTCCGCCCATATTCAGCTGCTGATCGGTGGCTGGTTAATCCAGCTGGCGCTGGGCATGGCCTACTGGATTTTGCCCCGGCTTGACGCCGGCGGGCGCGGACGGCCTGGCCTGGCCTGGGCCAGCTTCGGCGCGCTCAACGCCGGAGTCGGCGGTAGCGCGGTATTGTTGGCGCTGCGGCCGTTTTGGGCCGGATGGTGGCTCGACTGGTTGCTGGTGACGGCTGCGTTGCTCCAGGTGGTTGCGTTCGCAGCGTTTGTGATGCACGCCTGGCCGCGTCTTCGCGCGGTCACGCCTGTTGCGACGCCGCGCCCGCGCGCCCCGGCACAGCTGCACTGAGCCGGCGCACGGCCCGGAAACGTTACACCACACAGGACACAAAGGACACAAAGATCTTTAAAATCTTTGTGTCCTTTGTGTCCTGTGTGCCTGTGTGGTGATTCCGGTTCAGTTTTCGGCGTGCCCGGCCAGCCCCGCGCGGTCGAGCACGGTGATCACGCCCCGCTCGAGGCCGATCAGCCCCTGGACTTCGAAGCTCTTGAGCGTGCGCGCCACCATCTCACGCACGGTGCCGAGCTGTGCCGCCATCGCGGCCTGCGTCAACATCGGCACCGCTTCGCCGCGCTGTGCTGCTTCGGCCTGCTGCAACAGCAGCTTGGCTAGCCTCCCCTGCACCGTATGCAACGCCAGATCGTCCACCAGCCCGACCAGATGGCGCAGCCGGCCGGTAAACTCTCGCAGCAGCGCCAGGCCGAGCGCCGGATGGTCCTCGACAACCCGAAGCAGCTGCTGTTTCGGCAGCACCAGCAGCGCGACATCCGTCAGCGCCTGGGCGTCGGCCGGACATGGTCCATCGTCGAACATCGGCACTGCATTAAAGTGCTGCCCGCTCGTCGCGACATGCAGCACCTGCTCGCGCCCATTGGCTGCCGTGCGCGCAACCTTGACGCGGCCGTGGGTCACCACATACATCGCCACGGCCGGCTCGCCTGCGAGCTGAACGATCGTCCCTGCCGGCCGCTGCAGCGGCGTCGCGATCCCGGCCAGCGCCGCGATCGTCTGCTCGTCAAGCCCGGCGCAAAAGCTGACCTGCCGCAACACCGCGATCCGATGGTCCACGCTCATCCCGGGCTCCTTCCACGCCACCAAAGCTGCCCCATACCAGCGGATCGCAGCCGCGCGCTACGCTTTCGCGGCGCTTCACCGCCGGTAGAGATTTCGCAACCTGCGCCGCGGTGTGACATATGTCACATGGGGCGACCGAGCCGGCTTGGTACGCTCATTCTACTAACGAAAAGAAACGGAAATGGTTTCAGCATGTCTATCCCAGAGCAATCCCTCAAAAGGAGCCCGATAATGAAAGTATCCTACCGGTGGAGCCTGATCGTTATACCGGCGTTGGTCATTTTTGTGCTCGCGTCATGGTGGAACACCGGGCTCATCTCAGGCAACACGCGCGCGACAGCCGCCGACGTTCAGCCGGCTGCAAGCATAGCGGGCAGTCCGTCGGCTGCAAGCGCAGCGGCCGTTCCGATCACCACGTCGGATACCTCAAGCCAGACAGCCGGCGGCGATATCGTCGGCGAGCTTGAGATCCACAGCTTCGAGATGGGCTTCGAGCCCGCGTCGTTCAACATCGACCAGCCTGGCCGCTACACCGTTAAGCTCGTCAACGACGGCGTGCTCCCGCACGATATTACCTTCCCGGACGATACTAAAATCGTTGCCGACGCCGGCGAAACGCAGACCGGTGAAGTGGTGATCCCGGAAAGTGGAACAACCTTTCTCTGCTCGGTGCCCGGCCATGCCGCCGCAGGGATGAAAGGCACCATCACCGTCGGCGCGACGGCGGCGGAAACCCACGGCGGCGGCAACCAGGGCGGTGACCATGGTGGCCCGGCGCCCGCCACGGACGTGCAGCCCGATGCCGACGCTCCCACCTACACCATGTTCGACGCGACTGCACCCGGCGCGTTGGAAGGCACGACCCACGATATCGATCTGGTGATCGAAGAAAAAGAAATGACGGTAGCCAGCGGTTTCGTCCAGAAGGTATGGACGTTCGGCGGCAGCGTGCCCGGCCCGGTGATCCGCGTCCGGGTCGGCGATACCGTGCGCGTCCACCTCAAGAATCCGACAACCAACCAGCTACCGCACTCGATCGACTTCCACGCCAGCCAGGTTGCCTGGAACGACGAGATGGTGTCGATCGCTCCCGGCGAAGAGCTGCTGTACGAGTGGAAGGCCGACTATGCCGGGGTCTGGATGTACCATTGCGGTACCGCTCCGGCGCTGCACCACATTGCTAATGGCATGTACGGTATGGTGATCGTCGAGCCGCAAGAGGGCCTGCCGGCGGTTGATAGCGAGTTCGCCTTTGTCCAGAGCGAATGGTATCTCGGCCCGCAGCGCGATCTGGTGAACCTGGAAAAGGCATCGGCGGCGGCACCGGCGCCCGATTACGTCGTCTTCAACGGCGTCGCCAACCAGTACAGCGACCATCCGCTGGAGATCGGCACCGGCGAGCGGGTTCGCGTATTTGTCCTGAATGCCGGTCCGAGCGTCGACAGCTCGTTCCATGTCGTCGGTACGATTTTCGACACGGTGATCAAGGAGGGGTCGGTGCTCACCAGGGGCAACGCGGGCAACTGGGGCGCGCAGGCGGTGGATCTTGCGCCGGCCCAGGGCGCGATCGTCGAGTTCCAGACCGCCGAGGACGGTATGTACCCGATGGTGACGCACGCCTTTAACTTTGTCGGGCGCGGCGCGCTCGGCGTGTTCAAATCGGGCGATGGCGATCCCAAGAACTGATCGAACGATGATCTAGGTTGACGGCGTGCCGTTTCGTACAAGACAACCGGACGGGGCCGGGGTATGCTGCTGGTGCTCTCCCACCAATGGGGCCATCAAAGAGGAACCGCAATCATGACAACCCAGCGTTATCCAGCCGGCGCCCGCGCGGTCATCGCCAATATCAGCTTGTCGCTGGATGGACGAACCAACGGTCCGGGCGGCGACTACGATATGGGATGGATCGTGCCCCACGCGATCACGGACGCGGCGCGCGAGAACATGATCGCCGTCACGCGCCCGGCTACGACCGTGCTCCTGGGGCGCAAGAACTATCAGGGCTTCGGCGGCTACTGGCCGGCCGTCGCAGGCGACCAGTCAGCCGACCCGCGCGACCGCGCCTTCGCCGCCTGGCTCAACCGGGTAGAGAAGATCGTCTTCTCCTCGACGCTGACCGAGGCGGCGTGGGAGAACTCCCGCATCGTCAACGGCGATCCTGCCGAGGTCGTCGACGACCTGCGGCGGCAGGAGGCGGCGATATTATTGTGCTCGCCAGCGGCAGCGTGATCACGCGACTGCTGCGGGCAGATGCTGTCGACCGCCTCAGTATTACGCTGTGCCCCGAGGTATCCGGCGACGGTGCCCGCCTGTTTGCGGATGGCCTGCCCGCATCGTCCTGGACGCTGCGCCACAGCACGGTCACCGGCAGCGGCGCGTTGTGTTTGCTGTATGACCGAGTAAAATGAGGCGGCGGCGGGGCTTGCCCCCGCCGCGACGCCCCCGCCGCTCTCTACGCGACAGGTATCACAGCCGCACCGGCTGTCCCGTTTCGGCGCTCTTCCAGGTCGCCTCGGTCAGACGAGCGATCCGCAGGCCCGCGCCGGCCGGCGCCGCCGGTGCGTCGATGCGCCCAAGCAGAAAATTGACGAAGTCGGCCGACGCGGTACTGCCCACCGGCAGCTGCTCGGCCGCGAGCGGCGTCACCGAGCGCTCGCCTGTCCGCTGGACCCAGATCGCACCGTTGCGGTACAGCACAGTGCCCTGATCGCCGTGTACCGACACGTCCTCCCACCAGCGCAGCGCCGAGCTGCCGACGATGTTGAAGCTGCCCAGCGCCCCACCCTTGAACCGTACGCTCAGGACCGTATCGATGTCGACCTGCGCGCCGCGGTTATCGATAACTGCCCTGACCTCTTCAGGCTCCAGGCCGGTCGTCCACAGTACGATGTCAAGCAAATGGCTGCCCGAGTCGTTGAGCTGCCCGCCGCACGCCAGCAGCGGGTCCTGGCGCCACGTGCCGCGTGTACCGGCGAGCCAGTTCTGCGCCTGATATGCCGTTACGAACTGGAGTGTGCCCAGCGCACCGCTTTGAACGAGCTCGCGCAGATATATGTACGGCAACTCGACCCGGCGCTGATACGCGACGGCGAGATGCCTGCCCTGCTCCTCAGCTACGGCGATGATGCGCTCGGCGTTGGCGCTCCCGGAAACGAACGGTTTCTCCATCAGCACATGCAGCCCGGCTCGCAGCGCGTCGATGCCCTGCTCGAAATGCATGCTGTGCGGTGTTCCGATGATCGCAGCGTCGGCCTGCGCCTCCTGCAGCGCAATACGGTGGTCCTCGAACACCGGCACGTCCTTCAGCTCCGGCCGTTGCTCGTGGATCAGCGCAACCTGCGCGCGATTCGGCTCCACGATGCCGACGACCTGCGCTTCCGGCACCGTTAATACGTTGCTTCAAGTGCAGACGGATAATGGCACCGCCGCCGATCATCAACAGACGAACGTTGTCCATGTGTGTTTGCTCCATGTTAAGTAAAGTGCTTCGCCAGATGCCGATACGCCCTGGTTATGCCCTGCTGTTCCTGCTCCAGGCTGCCCCAGTAGCGTACATCTTCGAGCTCGATGCTGACGCACCCGGTGTAGCCCGCCTGGTCGAGCAGGTACGCCACCTGGCTCCAGTCCACCGCGCCGGCGCCGGGGATACAGTAGCGCCACGCCCCCGCCGAGAAGCGCGGCGACGTGCCCAATGCCGGTGGAAAGTGCCCGTATAGATACTGCTGCTCCGCCAGCAGCGCCGTATCCTTGCCGTGGCAGTGATACACACGCTGCTTGAACTCTTCCAGCACCCGCAGGTAGTCGATCCCGAGACGTACCAGGTGCGATGGATCATAATTGAGCCCGATCGCCGCCGAGGGCACCGCCTCGAACATCGCGCGCCAGACCTCGGGGGTGTAGCCTAAGGCCGGGTAGCGTGGCGCCGGGCCGGGCCAGCCTTCAATGGCCGCCTGTACACCGGCCGCCTCGAGCTCGGCAGCGATCGCCGGGAACGTTTCGCGGTAGATCGCCAGCGAGTCGGCAATCGGCTGCGCGAGGTCTTCCGGCAGCAACACCAGCAACAGGATCCGCGCGCCCTCGCCCGGCATCGCACGGATCTGCTCACGCATGCGCTGGACACCCTGCTCACGCGTGCGGTCGTCAGGGCTGAGCGCCTGGGCGGTACCCGCCGCCATGACCGCGCCGACGCCAAGTCCGTGGGCGCGGCACACCTGCGCCGCCTCGACAAAATCGGCCGGCAGATCGAGCACGTCGAGCCCCAGCTCTTTAGCCCAGGCGGCGACGGCGGGCATGCCCGTTGCATACAGATGTGGTGGAATGAGCGAACCGATCGAGATTTGCATCGTGTCTTCCTGTTGTGCGTGAAACGCGGTTAGCGATCGTCCGGCATGCCGGTCCGAGTAGGAACGGCATCACAGGATGCTACAGCAGATCCGCAAACGCCGCACTACGCAATTGAACACGCCGGGCCGGTGGAGTACACTGCATGGCAGCCGGCACCGTGCTCGGTTCACATGCGACACCGCCGGCTGCCCGCGCCCGTTGGTCGTTGGAGGTGCGATGCTCCGCTTCTTCCTCTTTGGGTCGCCGCACTTCGAGGATGCGGGCACGACTGTTCCGCTCCGGCATTCCAAGCCGCTCGCCCTGCTGGCATACCTGGCGCTGAGCCGGCAGCCCTGCGATCGCGAAACGCTGCTCGGATTGCTTTGGCCCGACTTTGATTCATCCAGTGCACGCAACAACCTGCGCCGCGAGCTTTCACGCCTCAAGATCGTGCTCGGCGCCGAGCTGCTGGTTGCGGATCGTCGCCAGGTACGCTGGGATCCCCATACTCCCGTCTGGGTCGACGTCGCTGCCTTCCAGGCACATCTCAGCACCTGGAAGCAACACGGCCACGCCAACGGCGCCGTGTGCTCCTCGTGCGCCGCCGAGCTGGCATCGGCAGTAGAGTTGTACCGCGACGACTTCCTGGCAGGCCTCGGCGTGCCGGACAGCCCGGCGTTTGACGAGTGGCAGTTCTTTGTGCGAGAAGAGCTGCGCCAGCAGCTGGCGCGCGTCCTGGAAGCGCTGATCGGCTGGCACGAGCGGGCCGGCGCGTACGATACGGCGCTGATCTACGCCCGGCGCTGGCTGCAGCTCGATCCGCTCCACGAGCCGGGCCAGCGCGCGCTGATGCGCCTGTATGCCCTGGCGGGGCAATGGTCGGCGGCGCAGCGCCAATATGCCGTGTATGTCCGTCTGCTGGCCGAGGAGCTCGACGCGGAGCCGGAGGCGGAGACGCGCGCGCTGTTCGAGTCTATTCGTAGCAAACGGCTGTTCGCGCCCGCCACCGGAGCCGAGCCGTACACAGACCAGCGCGAAATCCCTTCTGCTCCGGCTACCCCACCCCCGCCGCCGGCCCGGCCGGCGAGCCGGCTGCCGCCCCGCTTTCCGGGGTTCGTCGGACGCCGCGGCGAGCTCGCCGACCTGCTTGCGCGGCTTACCGATCCGGACTGTCGCTTGCTGACGTTGACCGGTCCGGGTGGCGTCGGCAAGACGCGACTGGCGCTCGAGGCGGCGCATACGGTCGCCGTTGAATGGGCCGGCGTCGAGGCGATTGCCGACGGCGTGCTGTGGGTGCCGTTAGCCGCCGTGCCGGCGCCGAGCGGTATTGGTTCCGCCCTCGCCGCGGCGAGCGAGCTGGAGTTCGCACCTGAGGCACCGCCGCAGCAACAGCTGCTCGATTTCTTTCGCGCCAGGCGCATGCTGATCGTCCTCGATAATTTCGAGCATCTGCTCGGCGGAGCTGACCTGCTCGCCGCGCTGCTGAGCACCGCGCCGGGCCTGCGGCTGCTGGTAACGTCACGCGAGGCGCTGAACCTGCGCGAAGAATGGCTGCAACCGGTGGCCGGGCTGTCGTTTCCCGCTCGCAACGATCCGGTGGCAGATGCCGGCACGCTTGGCCGCTTCGATGCCGTGCGGCTTTTCGAGCAGCATGCCCGCCGCCTGCGCCCCGACTTCGCGTTCAGCCGCGACTATGAGCACGTCGTGCGCCTGTGCCGGCTGGTCGAAGGAATGCCGCTGGCGATCGAGCTCGCGGCGAGCTGGCTCAAGACCGTGTCGGTCGAGTATGTCGTCACCGCGCTCGGCAGCGGCCTGGACATTCTGACCTCGCGGGATCGCAATATCAGCGAGCGACACCGCAGCCTGCGCTTGGTTCTGGAACAGTCATGGCGCATGTTATCCGTCGACGAGCAGCAGGTAGTGGCCCGCCTGACCGTGTTTCGCGGCAGCTTCAGCGCGCCGGCGGCCGAGAAGGTGGCCGGCGCCGCGCTCAGCATGCTGGCGACGCTGGTCGAAAAATCGCTGCTGCGGAGCGCGGAAGGTGGCCGGTTTGCCATGCACGAGCTGGTGCGCCAGTTCGCAACCGAGCACCTCGCCGCCGACCACGACCTTCGTCATGCTGTCGAAGCCCGACACAACAGCTACTACCTCGACCTGCTCGCCGAACGCGAAGCGCGCCTGGCAGGTGGTGATCGCCACGTGGCCGTCGCCGAGATCGCTGCTGAAGCGGAGAATGTGCGCGCGGCGTGGCTCCGGGCCGTCGATCAGGCTGACTACGAGCGCGTCGACCGCGTGTTGCTCAGCTGTTTCGACTACTACGAGGCGCGTGGTTACTGCCAGGAAGGCGACGAGCTGTTCAGTCGGGTGGTCGAGGGTATGCAGGCCACGGCGCGGTCCGCAACTACGTCGCTTGCAGCGCGCGTGCGGGCGCGGGCATTGATCCGCCGCGGGGTGTTTCGCACTATGCTGGGTGCGTACGGCAGCGCCGGCACCGACCTCGAGCGTGGCCTGGCAGCGGCGCGCGCCATCGACCTGCATGCCGAGGTCGCGTATGCCCATATGTGGCGCGGCGTGCTGGCCAAGTGGCGTGGAGACCCTGCAGCCGCACGGCAGGAGCTTGACGCGGCGGTGGAGCTCGCCACGCCGACCGGCGACAAGCTGCTGGCCGGGCAGACTCTGTACGAGCTGTCACTGGCGGTGCAGAGCGGGGGCGACTACACCGAAGCCAAGCGCCTGGCCCAGCAAAGCCTGGCGCTGCTGCGCGTCGTGGGGCGGAAGGATCAGATCGGCCGCGCGCTCGACCGCCTGGCCCTGGTGCTCGCGTTCGAAGGCGACTATAGCGCCGCGGAAGCACACTGGCGCGAAAGTCTCGCACTGGCGGAGGAAATCGGAAATCAGACGGGCGTCGCGAACGCGGCGGGCGGCATGGGCTGGACGGCGTGGTGTGCCGGCGGCGACCTGAAGCAAGCACAGGTACAGCTCGAGTACGCGCTCGCCATCGCGCGCCGGCTTGGCCTGCGCGTGCTTGTCTCGGATTTTCTCGGCGATCTCGCTGTTGTCGCCCTAGAGCAGGGGGCGTACGCGCGTGCTGAAGCGTATGCCAGGGAGGGACTGCACATCGCGCGCGAGATCGACAGCGTGATCTTTATCGGATATAACCTCGGCATCCTCGGGCAGATCGCGGCGCTGCGCCAGGAGTTCGACGCCGCCCGGCGCTCGCTGCGCGAGGCGCTGCAGATCGCGGCGTCACGAGAGCTCTGGCCCCTGGTAGGGCGCACCGTGTACATTGTCGCCGACCTGTTCAGGCTCGAAGCCCAGTTCGCCGGCAGCAGCGATCCAAGATCGGTAGCGCGGCAGACGCGCGCCGTGGAGCTGCTGGCGGCGATCGCGCAGCACCCTGCGAGCTGGCACCTGTACCGGGCTCGCGCCCGGCACCGGCTCGACGAGCTGCTGCAAGAATTGCCGGCCACGGAGATCGCAACCGCCGTCGCTCGAGGGCAGCGATTCGACTGGCCGGCGAGCGTCCGCGCGCTCGTGGACGAGCTGCTGCAACCCGGGCCTGTTAGCTGAGCTAGCGCACGGGCCGGAAAGCATTCACCACACAGACACAAAGGACACGAAGAATCCGAAAATTCCTGGTGTCCTTTGTGTCTGTGTCGTGATTTTGGTCGACTTAGCCGTTGCGAGAGCCGCTAATTGCGGGTTTTGGCGCGATGATACAATCGCCGGTAGCGCGATTTCGCTTGTGATTAAGGCGAGGCTGTCCATGGCGTTCAAGGTGAAGCGGCGTGGCAAGGTGGTCTATTACTACGAAGGTGACGCGCCGGTGCTCTCGAATCTGGTCGTCGAAACGCTGCCCGACGGCGATCTCAAGATCTACTTCGCGGGACTGACCGGCGGGCACTCGGCCACCGGCGTGCTGGGCCTCGACAGCGTGACGACGATGGACCCTGAACAGGAGATACCGCTGGTCTTCGCGTGCTGGGAGAAATGGCTTCAGGAGGCAGGAATCTGCACCTCGATCGCGGATGTCGACTTTCTTGAAGTGCACGCGTTCGGCGCGCAGCCGAAGGCGATCAACCCACTGGCCGATCCGTTGGGCTATGCACGCGAGCAGGACAGGCTGCGCCAGGCGTATGCGCGCGCGTATTCGTCGTTTTTCCGCGAGCGCTGCCCCGACAACGGTGTACCGGCGCGGTTTACCGTGCATTTGATCGACTTCCCGGACAAAGCAGCCTCGTATGAGTTCTACGCCACGGCACTCTATCAGCGTTCGCTGCAGTTGAACAATCGCGTTTGAAAAGCACATGAGCAAGCATATGCAATCAACTCGAGGACCGGCAGCTGCGTATGGAACAAGCGTGACGCGGCCGGGCGACTTCGACGCGTTCTGGTCGGCCATTCTAGACGAGGCGCGCGAGATTCCGCTGCGTCCCACAATGCAGAAGATTCCGCTGCGATCCACTCCCGAGGTGGACGTCTACGAGATTCACTACGACAGCCTCGACGGTCTGCGGATCGCCGGCTGGTACTGCGTGCCGAAGGAGTCAGCATGTGCCCCCGCCCTACCCCGCGCTGCTGATCGTGCCCGGCTATATTTCGGAGCCGACACTGCCGAAGTCGTGGGCGAGGATGGGCTATGCTGCCGTCGGCGTGGCGCCGCGCGGCAAGCTGCGCTCGAACCGGCACTTCAACCCTGGCTACCCCGGCCTGCTGACTTCCAATATCGTCGATCGGCACACCTATGCCTACCGTGGCTTCTACATCGACGCCGCCCGCGCGGTCGACTTTGTGCTGTCACGCCCGGAAGTCGATCATACACGCATCGGCGTGCATGGCAGCAGCCAGGGCGGCGCGCTGACGATCGCGACGGCGGCGCTGCGGGCCGACGCGATTACGGTCGGGGCGGCGGGCGCGCCCTACCTGTGTGGCTATATGGACTGCGTCGCGCTGACGCATTCCTGGCCGTATGAGGAGATCAACGATTATCTGCGGCAGCTACCCGGAGCGCGCTGCTGCTGTGCGCGAGACGCTGAATTACTTCGATGGGATCAACTTCGCGCCGCTGCATCCGCTGCCCGATGCTGCTCTACATCGGCCTGGGTGACGATGTCTGCCCGCCGGAAACGGGCTACGCGCTGCTACGACGCGCTGAGCTGCCCAAAGGAGCTGCACGCCTACCCGCGTTGTGCCCATGATGCCGGTATCTACTGGGAAATGCCGAAGGTCAGGCGTTTCTCGCGCAGCACCTGCACCCTGCCGCCGCTAGCCGGCGCGCCGACCCGACGCAGGGCTAAGTACGTGCAATATGTCGCCGCGCGGGTCGGCCAGGCTTCCGCCGTTTTCGAGCGTCAGGATCAACGAAGGACGAATTTTTCTCGCAGGCAGAGTTCGACGCCTACTGGGCTGCGGTGGACGCGGAGCTGGCGCGCTACCGGCAGCGCCGGAGCTGGAACTGCTGCCGCTGCGCTCACCGATTTCGCCACGCGTCTATGCACTGCGTCTGACCAGCATCGGCCCGTACCGCATCTTCGGCTATTATAGCGTGCCCATCGGCGAGGGGCCGTTCCCCGGCCTGCTCGATAACACCGCGCTATGGCAGCGTCAACAACCTGCCGCACTATGACGACCGCCCGCGCTATGCCGCGCTGGTGCTGATGCACCGCGGCCAGCGCCTGGCCGACCAGCCTTTCAAGCCAGATACCCCGGCCTGCTGACGCAGGGGATCGACGACCCGGCACGGCTACATCTATCGCGAGTATCGTCGCCGACTGCATTCGCGGCGCGGAGTTTCTGCTGGGGCGTCCGGAAGTCGATCCCGCGCGCGTGGCGATTGTCGGGGACGACCTGGCGCTGATCACGGCGGCGCGCCGGCCGCAGATTCAGCGCCGCGCAGATCGGCGGGCTGATGTTCTACCGGATGCTGGAAGCCTGCAAGCTCGAGCGAGTCCTACCCGATGGAAGAGGTCAACGATCACTGTGCGGACCTATCCCGAGCGCGAGGCGGCCGTTGCCGCACGCTCAGCTTCTTCGATCCGCGGCATCACGCCGCGAGTGTAGTCGCCACGACGCTGCTGACGGTGGGTGATCCGGGCGCGCCGGGCGGGCCGGAGTGGCTGGCGCCGCTAAGTGCTTCCCTCGGCGACCGCGTAGAGCACTACGCGTTCACCCACGAGGGCGGCGCCGATGGCGACCGGCTGGATGCCTGGTTGGCGGAGCGGATGGGGGTCGCGCCAAAGCCACGGCTGTGGGAGGCGGCCCGATGACGACCTACTCCCGGCTTCGGTATCCGCCCCGTCGTCAACGTCGCCGCGACGCTGACGCGTCTGGGTGGCTCGCGCATGCCGCCGATGGTGGTCGAGGCGATGGCGGCGGCCGCCGGCGGTTCGTCGATCTCGCGAGCTACAGGAGCGGGTCGGCGCGCGCATCGCCGAGCTGACCCATAACCAGGCCTGCTATGTCGCGTGCGGCGCGGCGGCCGGCGTCGCGCTCGCGGCGGCTGCCTGCATCGCCGGCGACAGATCCGGCCGCGATCGCGGCCTTCCCGTAGCTCGAAGATCGCAAGAACGAGGTCATCGTCCATCGCTGCCAGCGCAATGGCTACGATTATGCCATCCGCCAGACCGGCGCGCGGCTGATCGAGATTGGCACGCTGGCACGACACCGATGAGCGGGAGCTGGAGGCGGCGATCACACCGAGACGGCTTGCGTGGTCTACTTCGCCGGCGAGCATTTCGCGCGCGGGGCGCTGCCACTGGCGCAGGTGATCGCAGATCGCCCACGCGCGCGGCGTGCCGGTGATCGTCGATGCCGCCGCGCAGATCCCGCCGATCGCCAGCCTGTGGCACTTCACCCGCGAGCTCGGTGCCGACCTCGCGATCTTCAGCGGCGGTAAGGGGCTGCGCGGCCCGCAATCGAGCGGACTGGTACTCGGCCGGCCCGACCTGATCGCTGCCTGCCGGCTCAACGGCAGCCCCAACCACAGCATTGGCCGGCCGATGAAAGTCGGCAAAGAAGAGCTGCTCGGCATGCTGGCCGCGGTCGAGTGGTCGCTGGCGCAGGATGAGCCGGCGCTGATCGAGGGCTACGAGGCGATGGTGCAATACTGGATCGACGGGCTGCGGCGATCGCCGGGCGTACACGCGTCGCGCGGCTATCCAAGCGAGGCCGGCCAGCCGCACAGCCGGGCGATCGTGCGCATCGACCGGGCGTGCGGCCTGACACGCGACGAGCTTGTGCTCGCGCTGCTGGAGCGGCGACCCTCCCGTGGCGGTCGGGTTTGGTGGACGACAACTGCGATCGCCCTCAATCCGCAGACGGCCGAGCCGGGCGAGGAGCGGGTGGTCCTCGAGGCGCTGCGGCGAGTCCTGGCCGGGTCGCGGGTCGCCACGCCCAATGGCATTTCCCGCAATGGTTAAGTCCCCCAATCTGGTGTACATCTTCGCCGACCAGCTGCGCTACCAGTCGCTCGGCTACACGGGCGCGCCAAACGCCGTCACGCCCAACATCGACAGCTTCGCCGCGCAAGGGGTGAGCTTCCGCAATGCAGTTGCGTCCGCGCCTGTCTGCACCGCCTACCGCGCCTGCCTGTTGACGGGCAAATACACCACCAGCCACGGCATGGTCATCAACGAGCTGCGCTTCAATCCCAACCAGCGCTGCTTCGGCCACGCCCTTACGGACGCCGGCTACCACACCGGCTACATCGGCAAGTGGCACCTCTACGCCAACGAGCTGGGCAATCACTACGATCCGCGAAACTCGTTTGTGCCCCGCGGGCCGCACCGGCTCGGCTTCGACGGCGAGTGGATGGCCTATAACTTTCACCACGAGAACTACGGCACGTATTACCACACCGAGTCTCCGGCAAAGGTTTTTTATGGTCCGGGCGTGTATGAGCCCGACGCACAGACCGATCTGGCGATCGATTTCATCCGTCGTTCCATGCGCTCGGCGACACCTTTCGCCCTGTTTCTCTCCTGGGGACCGCCGCACGATCCGTGGGAGCCGGACAACGTGCCCCGCCGGTTCTGGGAGCTGTTTCGCGACCTGCCGTTTCCCGATCCGCCCAACTACCTGGCCCACAACGACGAGCCGTACTGCGATGCCTGGGCGCGCCTGAGCGCGCAGGATCGGCTGCAGTTGGAGCACTGGCGGCGCGGGTATCACGCGCAAATCGCCAGCCTGGATTGGAACTTCGGGCGCTTACTCGCGGCGCTCGCGGCCGATGGGGCGGCCGGAGATACCATCGTGGTCTTTACGTCCGACCACGGCGAGATGTTCGGCGCGCACGGGCGGCGGGCCAAGAATATCTTCTACGAGGAGGCGTGTCGCGTACCGCTGCTGCTGCGCTGGCCCGGCCATATTGCGCCGGGCAGCACGTCGGATGCCTGCCTGGGCACGGTGGACCTCATGCCGACACTGCTGGCGCTGCTCGGGGTCGAGCCGCCGGCCGGCATCGAAGGAATGGACCTCAGCCGGATCGCGCTGGGCCGCGCCGGGCCTGAACCCCAGGCCGCGTTGATGCAGATCTGCGGCGCAACAGCCGCGTGGGAGGACGGGCATGAATGGCGTGCTGTGCGCGACAAACAGTACACCTATGCCATCTACCGTGTCGACGGTACTGAGCTGCTCTTCGACAACCTGGCCGATCCGTATCAGCTCCAGAACCTGGCAAACGATGGACGCCACGCCGCGGAGCGAAAGCGCTTGCGAACGCTGCTGGACGCGCAGATGGCGCGCTTGAACGACAACTTTAAGTCGTGCACCTGGTATCGCGATCACTGGACCGATGGCCGGCGCAACATCATCCGTTCGGCCACGGCCGACTTCGCGCCTTAGAGCACTTGCGGTAGAGATTGCACCACAAAGGCACAAAGGACACGAAGAATCCTTTGAACTGCCGTGAGGTGGACAGAGTCCTGCAACACAGTCCTTGCCCTCGCCCGGCCTGGCGGCACGCTCTGTGCGAAGCGGCCTATCCAAGCACGAAGTGAAGGAGCTATCCCGTGGCAACGATCGGCTATGCCATCTCTTGCGAGGAGCATTCACCGCGCGACATCCTGCAGCATGCGAAGGAGGCCGAGGCAGCCGGCTTTCCTTTTGCCATGATCTCGGACCATTTCCATCCCTGGATCAGCCGCCAGGGCCACAGCCCGTTTGTATGGGGCGTGCTTGGCGGCCTCGCCCAGGTTACCCGGCACATGAGGTTCGGCACCGGCGTGACCTGCCCGACCATCCGCATTCACCCGGCCATTATTGCCCAGGCCGCCGCCACGGCAGCCAGCATGTTGCCCGGACGCTTCTTCCTGGGCGTCGGTACCGGCGAACAGCTCAACGAGCATATTCTGGGCGACCGCTGGCCTCCACATGATGTGCGCGCCGAGCTGCTCGAGGAAGCCGTCGGCGTGATCCGCCTGCTGTGGCAAGGCGGCGACCAGACCCACCGTGGCCGCTATTTCACCGTCGAGCACGCGCGGGTCTATACCTTGCCCGAGGAATTGCCGCCGATCATGGTCGCCGCCAGCGGCCCGCGCGCCGCCGAGCTTGCCGGGCGCATCGGCGACGGCCTGATCAACACGTCGCCGGACGCCGATGTCCGCAAGACCTTCGAACGTGCCGGGGGACGTCGCAAGCCGCGCTATGGACAACTGACCGTCTGCTGGGCCAAGAGGGTGGCGCAGGCGCGCAAGACGGCGTTGGAACAGTGGCCGAATGCCGCGCTGCCGGGGGAGCTGGGGCAAGAGCTGCCGACGCCGGCCCACTTTGAGCAAGCGGCGCAGCTGGTTACCGAGGACACGATTGCCGAGCAGGTGGTTTGCGGCCCGGACGCCCAGAAGCATATCGCGAAGCTACAGGAATTTGTCGATGCCGGCTACGACCACGTCGCGGTACACCAGGTCGGTCCGGATCAATCCGGCTTCTTTGACTTCTATGCCCGCGAGGTGCTGCCACATTTCCACTGATACCGGCGCACTCGCGACGGAGGGACGGATGGCTGAGCGTACAACTGAAGATTGGGATCTATGGTATCCGCAGGCCGCGGCTACCGGGCTATCCTTTGCCCGCGGCCGCGTCGAGCACGTCGACGTTTTGCTGGTGCATGCCGCGCCGCCGGCAATGACGGTAACGATCCGCGGCAGCGACGGCGCCGTGCTCGCCGAAGGCACCGATCTCGCGCAGACGGCCGACACGCCGATGAGCCGCCTGACGCGTCGCGGCGCGACCATTACGCGCGAGGATATCTGGCCGGCTGACGAGGACCTTGGCCGCGTGGTGCTGTTGCCGGGCGGCGAGGCCGGCACGCTGCTGCGCTGGTGGCACGCGCCCGACCACTCGGCGTGGCGCTGGCAGGTCGAGTTCTCAAACCACCGCTGAGATCGTCAATATCCTGCAACAAATGGAGTAACCCATGCAGCTCACCTTCAACTCGGCCAGCTACGTCGCCCGTGCCTCGAGCTACGCGCTGCGCCCGTTCGATTGGGGCCAGGCCGAGCGAAACACCGTCGCACACATGTCGCCGGAAACATTTGACGAGCTGTGCCGCGATGTGGCCGCCGCCGGATTCCGGACGATCGAGGTCTGGCGGGCACATGCCTGGCATGCGACGCTCGACGAGTCCCGCGCGGGCGTCCTGCGGCAGGCGATGCAGCGCCACGGCCTGACCCCGGTC
The DNA here is from genome assembly GCA_963827625.1 of uncultured bacterium. Taxonomy (GTDB): domain Bacteria; phylum Chloroflexota; class Chloroflexia; order Chloroflexales; family Kallotenuaceae; genus CAWHBS01. Next base: position 635,901 of record CAWHBS010000003.1, read on the forward strand.
GCCTACGCCGGTGGGCTGAGTGGCCCGGAGGCCGAGGCTATGATGCGGGCAACGCGCCTGCTGGGCATGGACCTGGTCGCCGGCCTGGTCCCGCTTGAGCGCGCTCCCGAGATCGCCGGGCTGGCTCGCCGGCAGCAGCTGCGGATCGGGATCGAGAACCACCCGGAGCGCCATCCCGACGAGGTGCTGGCCAAGATCGGCGACAACGCCGATGTGCTTGGCGCATGCGTCGACACCGGCTGGTGGCTGTCGCAGGACTATGACCCGGCCGCGGCGATCCGCGCGCTCGGCAAGCACCTGTTCCACGTCCACCTGAAAGATATCCGCGCGGCCGGCAAGCACGAAACCTGTGCGCTGGGCGACGGGCTGCTGGATGTCCCGGCAGTGCTGGCGGCCGTGCGTGAGGCCGGCTATGACGGCTACCTGAGCATCGAGCATGAGCCGGAGCACTACGACCCGACCGACGAGATCGTGCGCAGCCGCGAGCTTGTGGAGCGGTTGCTGGCATAGGCTGAGCCGACCGAATTCACCACAAAGGCACAAAGGACACGAAGAATCCAAAGAATCTTCGTGTCCTTTGTGCCTTTGTGGTGATACCTTTCCGGCCTGTATCGGAAATTGTATCGCTCAGCGATCTTGTCCATGCTCGCCGCGGATGGTGTAATGGTTCCATCCCGTTCAGCGGCGCTAGAGCAATGACCATAGAGGTATGTCGAGAGCGGCACAATCACGCCGTGAGCCAGGAGCTACCATTATGTCCGACCAAAGCACGGCAGGCACCAGGACGGTGCATATCGCGATCCCGCGCGACCTGAGCGCACCGTGCTTTCCCGATCGCTGTGTGTGCTGCGGCGCGCCAGGGGAAGCCGAGTTGAAGCTGAACGTCTCGCGAACGATCAAGGCGGGCCAGGGCAAGAAAAATGTCGAAAAGAGCGTGACGTGGGCCGTTCCGCATTGTCGACGCTGTGAGCGCTCGACGAAGGCAGTGTTCCTGGCGGGCTGCGTCCCGTTTGCGCTGGGCTTCGTGCTGTGTGGCCTGGCTGCGCTGGTGGTCGGAGCCGGCGTGGCAACCTATTATGACGACGGAAGCACCAGCCCACTGGGCAGCAACACCTCCTGGCAGATCGGCGTGGTGGTCGGGCTCGTGGCGGGGCTGCTCGGCGGCGTTGTGTTCGAGCTGCTGGCGCGGATCGTTTTGCTGCCGTTATATGGCCGCGCGCTGTGGAATGCGCCCCTGTTTTCGACGGGGCTCTTCGGCGCCGCGGACTATGTCGCCGGGCTCGACGCGAAAATGAGCGCTGACGGAACACAGCTGCAGCTACGGTTCGCCGACGCGCGCATCGCCGGCGAGTTCGCGGCCCTGAATGCGGCGAGGCTTGTCGCCGCCGCTACCGCGTAATCGGAGGACCAATCTGATAGCCAATGCTCGAAACCAGCTGCTCAGTGTTGCTGTACCAGCTCGGCCACATCGGCAACCTCTTGCGCAACCGCAGCCCTTTCTTCTTCCGTCAACACCAGTGCCGTCGCCGCCGCCAGGGAGGATTGAGCCAGCTCGTGGTTGTTAAGCCGTACCGCCAGCTCGGCCCGGTAAAGATACGCCCTGGCGCGGTCAAGCGCCGGCGCATCGGTGTAACGCTTGATTCCGCTCTCGAGTGTTTTGAGTGCCAGCGCCTCATCGCCATGCGCATCCCCCAGTCGCGCCGCCACATGAACGATGTTCATCAGCCCCTCGACTTTTCCGGGCGAGTCTTCCTTTTCAGTATCACCCAGGCGGTAAACCCGTAACCAGTTTCCACCAGGGTCGATGACGCTAAATCCACGCACCGTGCCGAATTTCTTACGAGGCCGCAGAATGCGCGGGATACCAACCGTGGGCAATTTACCAAACGTTTCTCGCAAGCCCGCGGCAAACGTACGATAAAGACTGTCCGGCTCCGGCACGGCCACGATCACGGTACCATACGAGTCAGCAGGATTAAAGCCTTCCATGCCGAACAAATGGATCTGGATATCCTCCAGAGCGACTACGGCGTACGGGTTTGGCCGCGTCTGCCGGTACGTACGTTTGAACCCGAGTCCCTCATAGAAGGATATAGATTCGTCAAGATTGGCGCATGGAAGACATGCATACGTGCGTTCGTTCGCCATCAGTCGACTCCTTGAGCTCGATCAACGCTAATCCGCACTGCTCACCGCCGGAGCGTGATCGCTACTTCGCTCGGTTCCAGGATACCAGCCTGGAGTCTCGATGGAGGGTTTTGCCTCCAGCGGCCGGCGGCACGAAGGCGCAGCCGGTCCGTCAATGCCCCAGTTGCCGTGCCGGCACCAGTGATGCGCCTGCACACCTGGGACAAACCCTCCTCGAGATTGACAGGGTTCGCGCCGGCCGCGCAGGTTGAGCATACATGTTCAGACGTGCAACAATGGTACGCGCATCAAGGACAAACGCATGACTATTCGTGTGTGTAAAGGAGTGTGTCGATGATCGTCGTAGCTATCGGCGCGCACCCGGATGATGAAATCTACGCGGCCGGATTGCTGGCAAAATATGCGTCGGAGGGCCACGCGGTCATTATTCTGACCACGACCCGCGGGGAAGGTGGCCCGTTGGGCGATCCGCCGGTGACCGATCGCGCCAACCTTGCAGCCGTCCGCGAGCAGGAGGGACGCACGGCGGCGCGCATCCTGGGAGCCCGTGAGGTGCGCTACCTGCCTTTTGTGGACCCGCTTCCCGGCCCCAATCGTGGGTGGCGGGCGATCGAGCAAAGCCTGGAAACCTTCAGCGGAGCGATTGCCGAGGTGCTTGCGGAGTTGCGGCCGGATGTGGTGATCACGCATGGGTCCGGCGGGGAATATGGCCATCCGCAGCATCTTTTCACCCATCAGGCGGTCTTAGCCGCGCTGGCACAGCTCGCGCCATGGCGACCGTCCGAGGTCTTGACCTGGGAAGCCGCCTTCGCCGAGGCCGCCTCCGAACGGCGCGTCAATCTGCAGGACGCGGCCGATCTGGTCGTCGACATCAGTCCCTGGTTCGACCAGAAGGTCGCCGCGACCGAGGCGCATCTTTCGCAGTACCCTGCCTTCCTATTCAACCGGCCCGGCCAGACCATCGCCGAGATCACCGAGCGCACCGAGAGCTATCACCATTGGACGCCTGAAGAACTGGAGCGAAAGACGTGAGTAGTAACTCAAACAGGAGCCAGCCCGTGGCAAGCGGCACAGGCAGTTTCAGCTCGGTTGATGCGTACATTGCATCCTTCCCGGCTGACGTTCAGCTCATTCTCGAATCGATCAGGGCCACCATTCGCGCCGCGGCGCCGGACGCCGAGGAAAAGATCAGCTATCAGATGCCAGCCTACGCCCAGCGCGGCAATCTGGTGTATTTTGCCGGCTGGAAGAACCATATCGGATTCTATCCAACCGGCAGCGCTATCACTGAGTTCAACGATGCATTGTCGCCGTATGAGATCGCCAAGGGAACCGTCAAATTCCCGCTCAGCCGGCCGATTCCGCTCGAGCTGATCGGCAAAATCGTCGCCTTCAGAGTGCGCGAGAATCTCGCCAGAGCCGCGACGAAGGGGGGCAAGCGCAACGCGTGATACAGCTACGTCTCGTTCATCGCCCGCCACACCTTTTCGGGCCACAGCGGGATATCCAGGTGCTGCACGCCGAACGGCGCGAGCGCGTCGATCACCGCGTTGGCCATCGCCGGCGTCGAGCCGATCGTCGCCGCCTCACCGATGCCCTTGACGCCCAGCGGGTTGAGCGGCGTCGGCGTTTCCGTCTGGCCCAGGGTGAAGGGTGGGAAGAAGCTGGCGCGCGGCACGGGGTAGTCCATCAGCGAGCCCGTCAGCAATTGCCCATGCTCGTCGTAGACCACCGCTTCCCACAGCGCCTGGGAGATGCCCTGCGCCAGGCCGCCGTGGATCTGCCCCTCGGCCAGCATCGGGCTGACGCGCGGCCCGCAGTCGTCCACCGCGATATAGTCACGTAGATGTACCAGACCGGTGTCGCGCTCGATCTCGACGACGGCGACATGCGCGCCGAAGGGGCAGGTATTGCGGTCCTTCGGGATACGGAAGAAGGCGGTCGCCTCCAGGCCGGGCTCGATGTCGTCAGGCAGGTCGTCGCCATAGGCGCGGTCGGCGATCGCGGCCAGGTCGAGGCCCTCCACCGGCACGCCGCGGACCTGGTAGCGGCCGTTTGCAAGCACGATATCCTCCGCTGCGGCCTCCAGGATCAGCCCGGCGATCCGCATGGCCTGCTCGCGCACCTTGATCGCCGCGCGCAGCACGGCGGAGCCGCCCACCGCGAGGCTGCGGCTGCCCATCGTACCCTGCCCCATCGGGTTCTCGCCCGTGTCGCCGTGGCGCACGATGATCCGCTCGAACGGCACGCCGATCTCGTCGGCCACGATCTGGGCGAAGCTGGTTTCGAGCCCCTGCCCGTGTGGCGAGATGCCGGTATACACCGTCACCGAGCCGGTCTTGTCCACGCGCACGATGCCGCTGTCGTAGCCGAAACCGCAAATCTCGACATAGCACGCGATGCCGATGCCCAGCAATCGCTCGTCACCGCGTTCCCGGCGCTGGCGCTGCTCTGCGCGCAGCGTGTCGTAATCGGCCAACGCGAGCGCCTTGGCCAGCGCCGTGTCATACGCGCCGCTGTCGTAGTATTTTCCCGTCGGCGTGTAGTACGGAAAGGCATCCGGCGGGATGAAGTTCCGGCGGCGCAGCTCGATCGGGTCGCGCTTGAGCCGCGCGGCGATTACCTCCATCAGTCGCTCGAGGTAGTAGGCAGGCTCCGGACGCCCGGCACCGCGATAGGCCGCGACCGGCGTCGTGTTCGTGTGCACGCAGTGCACCTCGATGTCCACGGTCGGGATCCGGTAGACGCCGATCGCCATCAGGCCGGTCAACTCCGGAATGTCGGGCGCGACCGGATAGGCGCCGATGTCGGCGTAGACGCGCATGCGCAGCGCCGTGATCCTTCCGTCGGAATCAAGCGCCGCTTCGAGATCGGCGATCTGCGCGCGGCCGTGCATCGTGGCGGACATGTGCTCGATGCGCCCCTCGATCCATTTCAGCGGCATCTTGAACCGCCGCGCCAGCGCCGCGACGGCGACCTCTTCGGGATGCGTAAAGATCTTGACGCCGAAGCCGCCGCCGACCTCGGGCGCGATCACGCGCACCAGGTTCTCCGGCATATGCAGGACTTTAGCGAGGTTCTTGCGCAGCCCATGCGGTCCTTGCGTGCTCGACCAGACAGTCAGCCCGCCCGTCGTGCCGTCCGGTGTCGCCACCACTCCGCGTCCTTCCATGGGCACGCCGGCAAGGCGCTGGTTGACCATGCGCTGCTTGACGACGTGCGCCGCGCTCGCGAAGGCCGCCTCCGCATCGCCCGTGCGCCTGCGCCAGACGTGCTCGACGTTGCTCGCCAGGCCTTCAAAGAGGCGCGGCGCCGCGGGCTCGATCGCCTCCAGGATATCGACGACCACCGGCAGCGGTTCCCAGTCCACCAGCACCTCCGCCGCCGCGCGCTCCGCGACCTCGGGCGTCGCCGCGATCACCGCGGCGACGATCTCGCCGGCATGCCGGACGCGTTCGACGGACAGGGCGTAGTGCGAAAAGCGCGCGGGCGCTTCCACCTTGGGATCGCCCGAGGGCACCTCGGCGGGATCGGCCATCGGCAGCTCCGCGTAGTCTGCCTGCAGGTCTTCGCCGGTGACGACGGCGACGACGCCGGGGATCGCCGCCGCGCTCACCACGTCGATGGCCCCAATACGCGCATGGGCGTAGGGGCTGCGCACAAAGGCGATGTGATGCATGCCCGGCAGCTTGAGATCGTCAACGTAGGTCGCACTACCCGTGATCAGCCGTGGATCTTCCTTGCGCAACACGCGCGCACCGCTGAGCGCCGCATAAGCCATCTGCCGCTCCTTTTGCTGAGGTGTGGTCTGGGACCGGGATACGATCGGCCATGGTAACACACGCTCGCGCGTTAACTCGACGTCCATCCCGGCCGGGCCCCGGTGCAATCACAGCGGGATAGATCGGGCTTGACAGGGCAACACCACATATTATGATGCAGCAAGAGACTACCACTGGTCGCCGATCTCTTTTTGCTCAGCCAGGCTCGTGCCGCCCACGGCACGCTAAGGAGGTATCCTGCGATGCCACCAAAAAATCGGCAAGCAGACGCAGCGCCGCCGGACGAAGGCGGTCTGTCGGAGTGGTTCCGCTCATCCGATGAGACTGCTACCGGCTATATCTCGGGCAACTATTTTGAGCACAAGCCGATCGAATACTCGGTGATCGACGGGCGCGCGATTTTCGAGGGCGACATCCACCTGCCGGACGTGCGATCGCCGGAAGCCTTGCCGGCAAACCTGGATCTCGCAGAGATTCCGGTAAGCGGCCGCAGCATCCAGCATGGGATCGGTATTACCGGACAGCGCTTTCGCTGGCCGGGTGGAACGATTCCCTGGCAGGCACAGCCCGCGCTCCGCCAGCGTGTCCTGGATGCGATCCAGCACTGGGAAGCGAATACGAATATCCGCTTCGTAGAGCGGACCGCGGCCAACGCAGCCCAGCATCCTAACTTCCTATCCTTCCAGGAGCTGGACGGCTGCTGGTCGTCGGTCGGCATGCAGGGCGGAGAGCAGGTGATCTCCTTAGCCACCGGCTGCGGCTTCGGCGCGGCGGTGCATGAGATCGGACATGCCGTCGGTTTATGGCATGAACAAAGCCGTGAAGACCGCGCTCGCTTTATCCGCATCAACTGGGCCAATATACAAGCGGGACGCGAGCACAACTTCAATCAGCATATCACCGACGGGGATGATCTCGGCGGCTACGACTTCGGTTCGATCATGCATTATCATTCCACGGCGTTCAGCAGCAATGGCCAGCCGACGATTGCCACGCTCGGGGGCGAACAGATCGGGCAGCGTAACGGCCTGAGCGCGGGCGATATCGCGGCCGTGCGCGCGATGTATCCGGCGATTGAGCCGTCCCAGACGTGGTCGGGGGTGCAATTTAGCGGCTCTGTCGCGGCCAATTCAACCCGCTCATGGTTTACTCATAGCTGGCCCGCGCATTGGTATGTCGTCTGGACGGTAGTGCCGACCGGGCCGGTGCAGGATCGCGCCGCGCAGATCGAATGGAAGGTCAGGGTTGAACGGCAGACCGAGACCTTGCTCAAGTACTATATCGTCGTGACGAATTTGACGGCGACGAGCGTCAGTATTGAAGCACGCTACAACGTGCTGGGGTGGAGCCGGTGAGTGTGCCAGGAGAGCATCATGCGCATAGTGATCGAAACGGACAGCTCTGAGCCGCAGCGTCTGGTTTACGCAGCTGACGAGCCAGCCGAAATCCCTATCGACGGGGGCGCACCTGCCGCGCTCACCGGCGGAGAAGGGCAAGCCGGGTTGCTCGAGCAGGCCGCGGCATCCGCGATGCGCTCCGAAGATGCCGGACCACCCGCGACAGCGCTGGTCGCGGCGATCCAGCAAGCATATGAGCAAGACCCCGGACGTTACGACGTCGCCGCGGCAGACGTGGTCGAGCCGGCAGACGGCGGGCCGGCGCCTGCGTGAGCTCGAAACGATGCCCGGACGCACATCAGCACCCTTCGCCGACTGAAGACAACAACCCGCAGCCGCTGTTCACGACGCCAGGTCAGGGAGGAAGCCGCGATGACACTCGGAGTGCAGTTCCGCGGAAGTGTCGGACCAAATGGGACGCGCCGCTGGTTTACTCATAGCTGGCCGGAGCAATGGCATGTGGTGTGGATGCTTGTCCCAACCGGTCCGGTTCAGGACGTAGCACCGCAGATCGAATGGAAGGTGCAGGTCGAGCGCCAGACGGCGACGCTGCTGAAGTATTACATCGAAGTCAAAAACCTGTCTGCCCGGACGATCGAATTCGAAGCGCGCTACGCGAACCTTTGATCGGAGCAGCGCATGTCGGGAGCTGAACCGCTGCTACGAGGCACGATCCGCTTTGAAGGGGTGGCGCCCAGTCTTTCGGGCGCCACGGTTGTTGTGCGCCTGGAGGACGTCAGCCGGCAGGATGCGCCATCCCGTGTCGTTTTGGAACAGGTGATCCACGACGTGGACGCGATTGCCGGGCAGACCGGCGAGCTGGAGTTTTGCTTCTGCGGCCGCATCGCCGACCAGCAGGCGCGCTATGCCGTTCGCGTGCATGTCGATCTGGATGGCGACGGACAGGTGAGTCCGGGTGACTACATCAGCATGGAGAGCTATCCAGTCCTGACGCTGGGCTATCCCGACCAGGTTGCCGTGCGTGTACACCAGCTGCAATAAGGCGCCGAAGTGAGCAGACAACAACATCGATTCCATGGCGATCCGGCGCGTTTTGATGTGATCGCAGACTTCATTGATCAACGTTACGGACAACGCGTAACGTACATCGCCGACGTTGCCGGTGGCCAGGGAATGCTGTCACGCACGCTCAACAAGCGATACAATTACCACAGTGAAGTCATCGATCCTCGCGCCAATGTGCTGAAAGGTGTGCCGAATAGGGCTGAGGAATTTTCTGCCGCGTCGGCCAGCTATTATGATTTGATCGTCGGCTTACATGCGGATGAAGCGACGCGCGCCGTCGCCCACGCCGCGGTCGTCAGGCCGGCGATTTTGATACCGTGCTGTAATTTCTGGTCTGAAGAAAAGCTGGGCCACTTTGAATTATTGGAAGCCATCGAAACGTTCTATGCTCAAAACGGAGTTTCGTACCAGCGCATAACGCTTGACTTTCGGGGACCGAAGAACCACGCAATCGTATCCGAGCCGCCTGATGGGCCGCCGCGTCCGTACTAAGCCACGGGCTCAAGAGCAATAACCGTATGGGAATCACCACAAAGGCACAAAGGACACAAAGAAGCTAGGATTCTTCGTGTCCTTCGTGTCTTTGTGGTGCAACCTTTCCGTTCATTGCTCCAGGGGAGCCGCGGCCTGCCCCGGTGCTGCAAGCGTCTCGATATCCGACCACTCGTAGACGACTTCCGGCAGCATGACACCCTCCTCATCAAACAGGCGCTCACGCACGAGGCGCCCGCCGATCGCCTCATAGAAGCGCCGCGCCGGTGCATTGGCCGCCAGGCACCCGATCCGCAGCGCCGTCATGCCATGCCGGGCCAGCTCGGCGGCGACCACCTGCACCAGCCGGCGGCCAACCCCGCGCCCCTGCCGGCCCTGGCGGACATAGAGCGCATAGACCGCGCCGGTATGTGGGAGATGTTCAACGTCTTCCGGGCCACCCATGGCGAGGCCAAGCAGCTCACCGCCGTCGTCCACGGCAACGTAGATACACTCGTGCACCTCCGTCCCCGCGGCCAATTCTCGCAGGTTGCGTGCCCATGCGTTTGCCGACACCTGTGGTGTCCATTCCCGGGCACGCTTTTCCCAGGCCTCGGCCGGCATCTGGCCACGGTGAGCGGCCATGTAGGTCTCGACCATGAGCTGCCCCATCGCCGGGGCATCGACTTCGCTTGCCGCGCGGATGATCATCCGCATCCTCCTGCTGCACTGAACTGCCCGCATACCTCAATTCGAACAGCTTCATCGCCAGTTCCTCAGCCGGCGACCTCCCGACGGTCGTCCCATCGAGGCGCGGCTGTGGCGGTCATGCCACGTACAAAGCTACGCCGCTCAGCGCGCCGCGGCGCTGATTAGGCCCCGGCAGGAGATCATCGTGGCCGGCGGAACCAATGAAATCCGGCGGCTCGCCGAGTAGGTTGCTCGCGACACATGTGGGACGCAAGCGCTATAGTACAGTCGAGGAGCATGATCCGCAACTTCCTTGTTTGTGGCGGCATGGGCAGGCACAACCTCCCCTCGCCCGCTACGATGTGGAGAAGGAGACACGACCATGCCGGACGAAGCGAAGCGCTGGTGGGAAGCCAATGGACCGGCCTATCAGGCGGACTGCCGGATTCCGATCGACGTGCACTATGGACCCGGAAGTCCGAACGAAGCTGAGCTGCAGCTACTCGGGCCTGTTGCCGGCAAACATGTGCTGGAGCTCGGCTGTGGCGGCGGGCAATGTGCGATTGCTTTCGCATTGCAGGGCGCGATTGTCACAGCGGTCGACATCGCGGCCGCGCAGCTCGCGTTTGCCGTCGACGCTGCCCGGCTGCATCGTGTCGACATCACATTCCTGCAGCGCGATATGGCCGATCTTGCGCCGATCGCGTCCGGCAGCCAGGACCTCGTCTTCTCCGCCTTTGCTTTCGGATATGTCGATGACCTCGCGACCTGCTTCGGGGAAGTGCGGCGCGTGCTGAAGCCGGACGGCCGCTTTGTGTGGAGCCAGGGACACCCATGCTACATTCTGAGTGGCGCAACCCTGCGGCCGGAGCGCAGCTATTTCGAGACCGGAAAGGTGGTGGTCGGGGATGCGACGGTGGTGCCCTTCGCGGTAAACTACCGCACGGTGAGCGATTACGTCAATCTGCTACTTGCCGCCGGCTTTCGGCTGGAGCGTATGCTGGAGCCCGACTCGCGGACACGCTATCCCTATGACCCGTGGTACGGCATGTGGGACTATACGCCTGAGCTAATGCAGATGCTTCCGCCGACGATCATTTTCGCAAGCAGCATACAATCCTGAGCAGCACCAGGGCCGAAGCGGTAAACCTACTGATGAATCGCACTACCTACCGCGACTTCGGCAAATCCCTCAGCAACACGCTCGCGCTGTCATGTATCGGGTACACTGCTTTGCACATACGGATCAGGCTCTGGAGAGCAAGGCATGCCGCATACATCCCTGCATACCCACGGCTGTCGCGTTTCCGATGAGTGGACGCTGCGCGGGATGCGCACGGCGATCCTGGAAAATGAGCTGCTGCGGGTTGTTGTGCTGCTCGACCGCGGCGCCGAGATCGTCGAGTTTCGCTACAAGCCGCGCGATCTCGACCCGCTTGCGCGCTGGGGCGAGCTGCGTAATCCCGCGCGCGACCGGCCCTCGGTCGCCGCAACAGGCGGCACTTTTCTGGATTACTACGTCGGCGGCTGGCAAGAGATTCTGCCCAATGGCGGCCCGCCGGTCACGCACCGCGGCGCCGAGTACGGCCAGCACGGCGAAGTGTGCCTGGTGCCATGGGCATCCGAGGTTGTCGAAGACAGCCCCGAGCGGGTAGCGCTGCGCTGCACCGTGCGCGCGCTCCGGACACCGCTGCGGCTCGAGCGTACCATGACGCTGGAGCGAGGACGCGCCACGCTTTTGCTCGACGAGCGGCTGCTCAACGAGGCCGGCGAGCCGCTCGACGTGATGTGGGGCCACCACATCGCCTTCGGCCTGCCGTTTCTGGCCCAGGGCGCGACGATCACCACGTCGGCACGGCAGGTCGTGGTGGAAGGCGATATGGAGGGCTTCACACCACGCCGCCTGCGAACAAACCAGCGCGGTACGTGGCCACGGCTCGCTCGCGCGGATGGCGGGCAGCTCGATCTTTCGGTCGTGCCGCCGCGAGAGGCCGCGAGCGGGCGCGAGATGGCGTATCTGAGCGAGTTCGATGGCGCGGCGTGGTACGCTATCGCGAATCCTACGACGCAGGTGGGCGTGGCTGTAGGCTGGGACAACGCCGTATTTCGCTACCTATGGCTATGGCAGGAGCTCGGCAGCGGGCGCGGCTACCCGTGGTGGAGCCGCGCGTACACCGTGGCACTCGAGCCGTGGACCAGTATGCCGACACATGGCCTGGCGGCAGCCGTCGCACAGAACACCCAGCTCGTGCTTCAGCCGGGACAGATCGTCACGGCCCGGCTGACGGCGACAGCGTTTCATGGTCTGAAGTCGCCGGCAGTCGACGCGGACGGCACGGTGCGCGAAGGCAGATCATCGTTTGATACAACGTAGTGATATCGAATTGCTCAGAGGAGAACGTCGTGGCAATGCAGCTTGGCCTGGGACTATACCGTCACATGCTTACCCCACCATATATACGCTTCGCCAAACAGGCCGGCGCGACACACATCGTTGCTCATATGCCGGGCCAGTTCACCCGTGGCGACAACACCACGAGCACCGCCGACCGCGACAAATCCGGCTTCGGCGTGGACACCTTTGACGACCCGATCTGGACCTACGAAGGTTTGCGCGACCTTAAGGCTATGGTCGAGGACGAAGGTATGCAGCTGCACGCGCTGGAGAACTTCGCGCCGCAGCACTGGTACGACGTGCTGCTCGACGGGCCGAAGCGCAAGCCGCAGATCGAGCACCTCAAGCAGATCATCGGCACAATGGGCCGGGTAGGCATCCCGATCATGGGCTACAACTTCAGCATCGCGGGCGTGTGGGGACGGGTCGAAGGCCCGTTCGCGCGCGGCGGCGCGATTTCGGTCGGCTACGAGGACCCCGAGCAGCCGCCGATTCCTCACGGCATGGTCTGGAACATGGTGTACGACCCCGAGCGCTACAACTTCGAGCGGCGCAAGCGGCACGCTTGACCCGGTTTCGCCGGCGGAATTGTGGACGCGCTACACAGCCTTTCTGGACGAGCTGCTGCCCGTGGCCGAGGAAGCCGGCATCACCCTGGCGCTGCACCCGGACGACCCGCCGCTGCCCACGCTGCGCGGCACAGCCCGGCTGGTACATACTCCCGACGGCTATGCTCGCGTGCTCGACTACCACGACAGCCCGCGTCACGCGATGGAGTTCTGCATCGGTACGCTGTCCGAAATACCGGGCGGCAATATTTATGAGATGGTCGACCGCTATAGCAGTACCGGGCGGATCGGCTACATTCATTTCCGCAATGTGCGCGGCACGGTGCCGCAGTACCACGAAACGTTTGTGGACGAGGGCGATACCGACATGCTCGAAGTGCTGCGCATCCTGCACCGCAACGGCTACAACGGCGTGCTGATCCCCGACCACACGCCGTTGATGGAGTGCGCCGCGCCGTGGCACGCGGGCATTGCGTTTGCGCTCGGCTATATGAAAGCCGCGATCGCGCTGACCGAGCGAACGGCCTAGCAAAAGGAAGCGATCAATGGAGCTACGCGATAAGGTCGCGATTGTCACCGGCGCGTCCAAAGGCATCGGCGCTGCCGTCGTCCGCACCCTGGTCCGCGAAGGCGCCGCGGTCGTCATGGCCGATCTCGACGTGGCGGCGGGGCAGGCGCTTGCGGAGAGCCTGAGCGCGGAAAACGCGCGAGTGCTGTTTGTACAGGCGGACGTGGCGTTAGCGCCCGACGCCGAGCAGCTGGTTCGGGCAACATCTGAAGCATTTGGCGGCATCGACATTCTGGTCAACAACGCTGGCATCCAGAGCTACGGCACCGTGGAGAGCATGTCTGAAGCGGAATGGGAGCGCACCATCGCCGTCAATCTTAAGAGCGTCTTTGTGGTGTCGAAGTACGCGATCCCGGCGCTGCGTGAACGCGGCGGCGGCACGATCGTCAATATGGCATCGGTACAGGGTATCGCCTCGCAGCCCAACGTGTCGGCGTATGCCGCGTCAAAAGGCGGATTACTTTCGATGAGCCGCAGCATGGCGCTCGATTTCGCCGCCGACAACATTCGGGTGAACTGTGTCTGCCCCGGCTCGGTGGATACGCCCATGCTGCGTTGGGCCGCCGAGCATCTCGCGGCAGACGACCCCGAAGGCGCGATACGCAACTGGGGCACCCACCACGCGCTCAACCGGGTGGCACGCCCCGAAGAGGTCGCCGAGATGGTGCTGTTTCTGGCCGGCCCGCGCAGCTCGTTCTGCACCGGCGCGGCCTACCTCGTCGACGGCGGCATGCTCGCCGCGCTGTGATCGGTGGCATTTCTCGCAAAAGTGAAGCCCACCGGAATCACCACAAAGTCCCGAAGGACACAAAGATTCCATAGTTCTTCGTGCCCTTTGTGTTCTTTATGGTGAATTCGTTCGGCCGGTGCTCTGGTGCAGCGATCAGCTTCGTAACAGCCTGCCGGTACGCACCGCATGAGAAGTCTATTGCGTGTGCTATACTACGACTGTATCGCGGCTATGGTATGCCGTAATCAACGTTCGTGACAGCGTGCCACAGGCTCGTTGCTTGCTCGACGATCGAATGTTGTAGCAACAGTTCGACCGCGCCGAAGCTATAATCCAATCAGCCAGCGCAACGGTGTGCCCCTCAACAGCGATGTCGGTGCCGACATCGTTGTTTTCGTTGTTCAGACGAATGTACTTCCCGCGTTAATCAGCAGGAGGGGCTATGCTTGATGCGGTCGCCATTCTCCGACGGACCAGTATTTTCGCCGCCACGCCGGACACTGCACTGCTGCGGATCGCCGTTGCCCTGGAGCACGTCCACCCTCGCGCCGGCGAGCTGATCTTCGATTCCGGCGACCCGGGCGATTGTCTGTATATTATCGCGTCCGGACGCGTCCAGGTCCATGATGGCGATCTGGTGCTCAACTACCTCGAAGACGGCGATGTCTTCGGGGAAATGGCCGTGCTCGATCCGCAGCCGCGCAGTGCCGCGGTAACCGCCGTCACCGACACCCATCTGCTGCGGCTCAGCCGGCAGCCGGTGCACGAGCTGATAAACACCCAGCCCGGCGTCGGCCACGCGATCATCACGGTGCTGTGTCGCCATCTCCGCGCCCGCGTGCGCGACCTGAGCCAGGATTTCGTCTACCTGCAGCAATTTGCGCGAGTCACCGCGGCGGCGCAGGCGGTTGAGGCCGGCGCCTACCATCCCGACCTGGTACGCGACGTCGCGCGTCGACCTGATGCGCTGGGCGACCTTGCGCGCGTCTTCGACCGCATGGCGACCGAAATTGTCGCGCGGGAGCAGCAGCTGCGCCAGCAGGTGCGCTCGCTGCAGATCCAGATCGACCGTGCGCAGCAAGCCCAGCAAGTCAAGGCCATCACCGAGACACCCTATTTCAAGGAGCTGCAGCAGCACGCCGCGTCGCTCAGGGGCGAGCTGGATGGCGAGGCGTAGCCGGTGCTCAATGGCTATCGGTTGGCCGGCGTTCCACGTCGAGGACAAGAGTATGTCAAAAATCATCGCGATCCACTCGTTCCGCGGCGGGACCGGCAAATCAAATATTACGGCGAATATCGCGACCCTTTTGGCCGGCGACGGGTATCGCGTCGGGGTGATCGATACGGACATTCAGTCGCCCGGCATTCATATCCTGTTCGGTCTGCATGGCGACCAGATCAGCCGGTCGCTCAACGACTACCTGTGGGGGCGCTGCGCGATCAGCGAGACAGCCATCGATGTCACCTCGCGCCTGGGAGAGGACATCGCCGGCTGTCTGTACCTCATTCCGTCGAGTATCAAATCAAACGAGATTGCGCGCGTGCTGCGCGAAGGCTGTGATGCGCGCGTGCTGACGAGCGGGTTCCGGCGCCTGATCAAAGACCTCGAGCTCGACGTCTTGTTGATCGATACGCACCCGGGCCTGAATGAGGAGACGCTGCTGTCCATTGCGCTGTCGCACGTGCTGCTGATCATCTTGCGGCCGGACCAGCAAGACTATGAGGGAACGGGCGTGACGGTTGAGGTCGCCAACGCGCTCAACGTTCCGCGTATGCTGCTGATGGTGAACAAGGTTCCACCGAGTTTCGACCCGGATGCGGTGCGGACTGAGGTCGCGCGCACGTTCGACTGTGAGATTGCCGCGGTGATCCCCCACGCGGACGAGATGATGGCACTGGCCAGCGCCGGCATATTTGCGCTGCAGCATCCGGTCCATCCAGTGACGGGCATGCTCAAACAGACGGCCGCGCTCGTGTATACCTAGGAGAAAGCCCGAGATGCCAGAGCAGCCCGAACGTAATCATCTCAAGTCACTGATTAACGATTTTCAGGCGATCGCTTCACCGCTCCAGGCCTACCTCGAGGACCTGCACAGCACCTATCGCACGCTGCATGACGGTACCGTTGCCAGCTACATCCCGGAGCTGGCGAAGGCTGATCCGGACTGGTTCGGCATCTGCATTGCAACGGTCGATGGGCAGCTCTACAAAGTTGGCGACTACGCGCAGCGCTTTACGATCCAATCCGTATCCAAGCCGTTTATGTATGGCCTGGCCCTGGAGGATAACGGGCGCGACAAGGTTCTCACGAAAATCGGGGTGGAACCTTCCGGCGACTTCTTCAATGCGATCGTGCTCGACGAGAGCTCCAACCGGCCCTACAATCCGATGTTGAATGCCGGCGCGATCGCGACCGCCGACCTGATCAAAGGGATCGATGCGACCGAGCGACTCAATCGTATGCTGGGCATGTTCGGGCGGTATGCCGGCCGGCCGATCGATATGAATGTGTCGGTCTTCACCTCGGAGCGTACCACCGGCCACCGTAATCGCGCGATTGCCCATCTCATGCGCAACTTTGGAATGATCGGCGATCAGCTGGAAGCAACGCTGGATCTGTATTTCCAGCAGTGCTCGCTGATGGTCACATGCCAGGATCTGGCGGTAATGGCGGGCACGCTGGCCAATGGTGGGGTTAATCCGTTCACCGACGAGCGTGCCGTGCCTACCGAATACGTACGGGATATTTTGAGTGTTATGTACACCTGCGGCATGTATGACTTTTCGGGCGAATGGGCCTACCGGGTCGGGCTGCCGGCCAAGAGCGGGGTCGGGGGCGGCATGCTCGCGGTTGTGCCCAGGCAGATGGGGATCGCGATCTTCGCACCCCGCCTCGACACCCGCGGCAACAGCGTGCGTGGGATACGTGTATGCACGGATCTGGCTGAGCGCTTCGGGTTGCATATCTTCGATCGCCGCACCGACGTCGCGCCGATTGATGCAGCCGTGTCCGGCCGCCTCGCGTATTAGCCGCTTGCCGGAGCCAGGCGATTGCCCGCGCACGTGATTGGTCCCGGCTCGTTTAGCAATGGCTCACAGGTGCGCCCATGACAACTAGACGCGTAGTAGACGAGGAAATCGCGCCAGGATTGAAATATACCGAGGACACCGGTCGCACCGACCTGAGTCGCCCGGTGCGCGATTGTTCGCTCTGGCAGGCCGGTGTCGACGAGCCGATCAGCGGCCTGAATGTGGTGTCGTTTCGGCAGCGCTTTGGCGCCGTGGCCGTCCCGGCCGAAGGCATTGGCGGCGTGGAAACCAGCCCGCTGTTCCGCCGCCAGGGGCATGTGCGCACGGTCCTGGCCAGGGCGCTGGCGGAGATCGCCAGGCGGGTGCCGGTCGTGTTCGTCTCGGAAGCGATCGAAGACCTGTACGAAAAGTCTGGCTGCGTCACATGCCAGGCGGACGCATATCTGTCGGTGCCTATTCGCAACGTAGAGCACATGGCCGGCCGGCACACGCCGACCTCAGCCCAGCGGGTGCGGAGTTTCGCCCCTGATGACCTGCCGGCCATGGTGGCGTTATACAACGCTGCCCACGAACACCGGCCGTGGACCCACGTACGCCCCGGCGGGTGGAACCAGTTGCACCAGACCCAGACCTGGCAGCCGGGGTCTGAGGTGATCATCCTGGAGCGGGATGAGGCGCTTGCGGGCTATGCGATCATGATGGAGTCGCGCTACGGTCGTCGTGCGTCGCCCGTCGTTGACGAACTCACGGCCCGCGATAGCGAGGCCGCTGAAGCCTTGCTGGTCGAGGTGGCCGCGCGGTGCTGGAACCTGCGGATGAGCGAATTTCGGGTGCATGAGCCGCTTGACGGCACGGTAGGCCGGGCAGCCCGGCGGCTCGGCTGCACCTATCAGCAAGCCTTCCCGGCCAGTGGGGGGATGATGGGCAAAATCCTCGACCGGCAACAGCTCTTGCTGCTGCTGGAACCTGAGCTGCGGCGTCGCGCGCCCGGCGCTGAGCTGCAGGCGGTCCACCCGGCGGCGTTTGATGCGCTGCGACAGGGCGACTTGCTGGTCGATGATCGGGTCTTGCTCCGGCTGCTGGTAGGATACTGGCCGGCAAGCGAGGCGCGCGCACTGGGTACCGAGATCCCGGCACAATTCCGGACCATCTGTGAGGCCTGGTTTCCGGGCGGCGGGTCGGACGCCTTGCCGCTACCGTATGCCCACCTGCTGGATCGCTACTAAGCGACGCCGGCTGTCGGACATCACACCCATAGCGAAAAGGCACACGCCTGTCTGCTGAAACGAAACGACGCGAAAGGATCTGCCCCGATGGTAGCTCCGGACTATGAGTACCATGGCTTGATGGCGCAGGCATGGGACGTGCTGCGCGGCGACACCTCCCAATGGCCCGACCGCGCCTGCTACCTGGACGCCATCGGGCGCTATGGCCGGCCGGTGCTCGACGTGGGCTGCGGCACGGGGAGGCTGCTGCTGGACTATCTGGCACTGGGGATCGACATCGACGGCGTAGACAACTCGCCCGAGATGCTCGCCCTGTGTCGCGCCAAGGCCGAAGCGCTCGGCCTCGCCCCGCGGCTGTACGAGCAATCGATGGAAACGCTCGCACTACCACGCGCGTACCGCACGATCCTGATTCCATCCAGCTCGCTGCAGCTGCTCGTCGAGACTGCACAGGCCGACCAGGCGCTGCAACTCGTTGCCCGGCACCTCGAACCGGGCGGCGCGGTGCTCGCCTCGTTCATGGCCCTGCGCAAGCCGGGTGACCCGCTGGAGTTCGAGTGGGAGCAGTCGGCCACCCGTACCGAGGACGGAGCGACGTTCCGACGGGTGGGGCGCTCGCGCTACGATCCGGCGCTCGAGCTCGAGCACACCGAGGATCTGTACCAGGTAATCGTCGACGGCGCGGTGGTCGCCGAGGAGCGGCACCAGCGCTCTCCGGCGACACGGTCGTATTCCCAGGCCCAGGCTCGAGCGCTATTCGAGCGCGCGGGGCTGCTGGGCGTAGAGCTGTATAGCGGGTTCAGCGGAGAGCCGGTCAGGTCCGAAGACACCATGTTTACGATCGTTGGCCGTCGTGCCGAGAGCAGCTAGCCGGACACACGGCGGGATACAGGGAATACGCAGGCTACACGCCTGTTATCGCGCGGCTCAGCACAAAGCGTGACGCTGCGCAACTTTATCTCCGGCATGGCGAACCGGACCGCGAGGTGCCCCGGCAGCGGGACGCACACTCGCGGCGCGGTTACGCCAATGCAGAGCAGTCTATCTGGTTGGTGCCGAATTACTCGGCAAACGGCGGGCGCGGATAGCCAATGCCGAACGGCTGCTCCGGCGACTGCCACTCACCCATCAACGCGCGGCGCAGCGGCGTAGTCCGCTCCAGGAAGGCAGGGTCGTTCGCCTCTCGATCGGAGGGCACGAGCCAGGGCGGAGCGTACACTATATGCATAGTGTAGCGATCGAAGTCGCGATCATTGCGGCCGGTGCGGTGGTAAACACCCTGGTGAAAGATCAGCGCCGTGCCGGGCGCGCCGCACACCACGTCCCGGATCGGAAGGTCGTCCTCATCGGCGACGATCCCACGCGGCAGCTCGACCGTGCTCGCCTGGCTGCCGGGAATCATCACCATGTTGCCAGTGCCGTCGGTCGATTGGTCGGTCAGCAGAAATCCGATCCGCAGCTGAACCAGCGGAGTGGGCGTTCCAAGACGACGGAACGGGAATACGGCGGAGCCGTCTTGATGATATCCTCCACCCTGCGTCCGCGACGGTTGTACCGTGCACCATGAGCTCTGGAGGAAAAAATAGTCTCCCAGCAGGCCGCGTACCTTCGGAAGGACCGACGGATGGTCGATCAGCGCTTCGATCGCGGGTTCGGTTTCGTGGAGGTGGCCAAGCTGGCGCCATTCGCCACGCGGAAACGCTGCGTGCGCGCGGCGTGCCGCTTCCAGGCAGCGTGCCGTCTCATCCTCGGACAGGGCATCGGGCACCACCAGGTAGCCGGTGCTTGCAAACATGAAGCGCTCGCGTTCAGTGAGCGAACCAGGAGCGGCTAGCGAAATCATGGGCTACTCCGTGTAAGCGATGCTGGAAATGGCCGGACGCTACAGGGTACCACGAACCCGAAACGGCTCGTGCCATTATACGTGCTATTGCCCATGCAGTACCCTGGTACACTTCTGCGGCCTTACAGGCAGAAGCGCATCAGAAAGGATCGAGCTCGACCGTGGCTGTTTCTGCTCCCGCCGCTCGCCGGCGCACTGCACTGCTGGTTGGCCTCGCCTACGCCGCCTTTATCAGCCTCGGGTTGCCCGACGGATTGACCGGCGTGGCGTGGCCGTCGATCCGCACGACCTTTGGCCTGCCGCTGGATGCCCTTGGTGCGCTGATCACCACAATAACCATCGGCTACCTGGTGTCGAGCTTCTAGGGCGGGCGGATGCTGGCACGCGTAGGGGTTGGCTGGCTGCTGGCCCTGAGCTGTCTGGCAACGGCGGTCAGCTTGCTTGGCTACAGCATTGCCCCGCTCTGGGCCGTCATGGTCGGCCTGGGGCTGCTGGCTGGTCTGGGCGCCGGCGCGATCGACACCGGGCTGAACACCTATGCCGCCGAAAACTTCAGCCCGCGCACGGTGAACTGGCTGCACGCATCGTTTGGCCTGGGCGCAGCGACCGGCCCGCTGGTGATGAGTAGCGTGATCAGCGCGGGACTATCATGGCGATCGGGGTACCTGATCGTTGGAGTGGCGCAGCTTGTATTGGCCGGCTGCTTCGGGTTGACCCGCACCCGATGGCACGCGCACGTAGAAGCGGCCCACGATGAACCCGTCGCGAGCGCGCCGATGCTACGGACCCTGTTGTTGCCGTCGGCGTGGCTGAGCATGCTGCTCTTCTTTTTGTATACCGGGCTTGAGCTCAGTGCCGGCCAGTGGCTGTACACGCTGCTGACCGAGGCGCGTGGCATGCAGCCCGCGCCGGCCGGCGTATGGGTGAGTGTATATTGGGGCAGCCTCACGGTCGGGCGGCTGCTGTCGGGAGCAATTATTGCGCGCATCAGCGTGCGGACGCTGCTGCAGTTTTGCATGGCCGGTGCGATTGCTCGGCATCGTATTGCTGTGGCTCAACTTCGCGCCGTGGCTCTCGTTGGCCGGCGTTGCGCTACTTGGCCTGTCGCTGGCGCCGATGTTTCCCTCGCTGATTTCGCTGACCCCGGCGCGCATGGGTCCGGCGCACGCCGCCAACACGGTCGGGTTCCAGATCGCGGCGGCCATGTTGGGCGGCGCCGCGCTGGTGAGCGGCTTTGGCGTGATCGCCGAGCAATTCGGGGTGGATACACTCGGGCCGTATCTGCTGATCGTTGCGATTCTGTTGACGATCGTGTTTGAGATCCTGGAACGCCAGACGCCCGGGTCCAGAGTACGGCAGGACGGGGAAGCTGAGCCGGCTTAAGCCAGACGTCCTGCCGCTATGCACGCGGCGGCGTCTTGTTCGTCGCCAGCCGTCCGACCAGCTCAGGCTGCGCTTGCTGCAGCCGCTGCGGCGGCAGCCCGCGCACGAGCGCCTCCATGTCGTCCACCACCATCCGGCCAAGCTCCCACAGGCCTTCCGTAACTGAGCCGGCGCGATGTGCCGAAAGCACCGCGCCCGACGCCTGCCGGATCGGGTGATCCTGCGCCAGCGGCTCCTCGGGAAACACGTCGATCGCCGCCTTGAAGCGTCCCTGGAGCACGAATTCGGTCAGGGCATCAAAATCGACAACGTGCGCCCGGCTGATCAGAACCAGCACCGCGCCAGGCCGGATCTGCGCCAGCAGCTCGCGCGAGAGCAGCGCCCGGTTTTCCGCGCTCGGCGTTGCCAGAACGAAGATGACCTGCGAGGTGGCGAGCAGCCGATCCAGCGCAACCGGCTCGACGCCCTGGCTGCGCAGGTAGCCCTCGCCGAGCCAGGGGTCATAGACCGCGATCGGGCACCCGAACGGCGCCAGCAGCGGCCGCAGGCAACGGGCGATGCTGCCGAACCCGATCATGCCAACCGGCTTGCCGTACAACATGAAGGTGGTCGTGTTGCCGGCGTGCAGCCAGCGCTCCTCGCCCATGCGCATCGCTCGATCGCCGGCGACGATCTCGCGGCTGGCCGCCAGCGCCAGGCCAAGCGCCATCTCGGCCACCTGTGGGCCGAAGGCGGGAGCGGCGGAGAGCACCCGGATACCGCGCTCGAAACAGCGCCGGTAGTCCAACGCGGTGGGAAAGCCGCCCGACACATCGACGATCGCGCGCAGGTCGCGCGCTTGGTCGGGGAGGTCGCCATAGCGCCACCCTGCGCAGACGACCGCGATAGCATCCTCCAACGCCGCGTGCACCTGGGCGACCGGCATCGGCTCATCGCGGCCCCAGACCACCTCGACCAGGGCGTCGAGCCGCTCGCGGTCGGCCGGCGAGAAGATCTCGTGCATCATTCTGAAATGCGGGTCGACGATGACCTTTGGTTTTGCTGCCACGATCGCTGCTCCTGCCGTTAGGGCACGGGCGCATCCGCTGTGTACGATGGGGGAAGTCAAATCCGATTGTAGCGCATCCACGCAAATAGCACCACAAAGACACAAAGGACACGAAGAATTCCAAAGAATCTTTGTGTCTTTGTGGTGAATTCGGATGCTTCAGCCTCTGCATGGACCGGTCTCGATTGATGAGTATAATAGCGGTGCCATAGAGGAGGAGCCACGGATGGAGTTGAGCTACGCCCAGAAGCAAGCGGTATACGAGTACGGATACGTCCATGTCCGCGGCGTCGTGCCACGGGTGATGGTTAACGCGGCGCTGCGCGCGATCAACAGCTCGCTCGGCCAGGGCATCGATCCGGCCCAGCTGCCGCGCTTTCGATCACAATCCTATTGTCCCGAGCTGCAGTCACAGCCGGTGATCACCGAGCTGCTCACCAACACACCGGCGTGGTCGCTGGCCGAGTCGCTGATCGGCGCGGGCAAGATCAAGCCGGTGCGCGGCGGTCAGATCGCGCTGCGCTTTCCGACGATGCAGGATCCGCCGTCGCCGCCCCACGCGCACCTGGACGGCATGTATTCGCCCAACAACGGCGTGCCCCAGGGCGAGCTGCGCACCTTCACTATGCTGGTTGGGATCGTGTTGAGCGATGTGGTGGAGCCGTACGCCGGCAACCTCGCCATCTGGCCGGGCACACATCGCCGGTACGAACGGTACTTTCGCGAGCACGGGCCCGATTCGCTGCTGGCGGGCATGCCCGATGTCGAGCTCCCGCCGGCCGAACAGTTGATCGCTCAGGCCGGTGATATCGTGCTGTGCCACTATCAGCTCGCGCACGGCATCACGGCGAATATGTCACCCAACCCGCGCTACGCGATCTACTTCCGGCTCACGCATGTCGATCATGACGCCAACTGGAGAGCCTGCATGACGGACATCTGGCAGGAATGGGCCGGCATGCAGGATTTCGTGCAAACAATAGAGGAACCGATTGCCGCACGATAGCGCACAGGTCTTGGCCGCCATGATGGACCATGATCTCTTTGGGCAATAACCGAAAAGGAAGCACCACAAAGAACACAAAGGACACAAAAATACCTGATTCTTCGTGTCCTTTGTGTTCTTTGTGGTGCTTCCGCCGAATTCGAGTAGGCGATAGAGGCTAAAACTATCAGGCGATCGCAGCTTCCTCCGGCTGCAGGTACCTGCTCGTCAGCGAGTGCGGGACATCTAACAGTTCCCGCGGCGTGCCCGCAAACACTACGCGCCCGCCCTTGCTGCCGCCCTCCGGACCAAGATCGATGATCCAGTCCGCGTTGCGGATGATGCCAAGGTGGTGTTCGATCACAACCACCGTGTTGCCGCCGTCAACCAGACGATTGATCAGCTCGAGCAGATGTGCGATATCGGCCATGTGCAGGCCGGTCGTCGGCTCGTCCAGCACGTAGATGCTGCCCCGCTTGTGCAGCTCGCTGGCAAGCTTAATGCGCTGGCATTCGCCGCCCGACAGCGTGCTGAGCGGCTGGCCCAGCGTCAGATAGTCCAATCCCACATCACTCATCGCCTGCAGCTTGCGGACGATCTCGCGCTGCGTGAAGAAGCCCAGCGCCTGCGCGACCGTCAGGGCCAGCACGTCGCTGATCGATTTGCCGTCCAGGGTGTACGCGAGCACCTCGTCTTTGAAACGCCGTCCCTGGCAGATTTCGCACGGAGTTTTGACGCCGTCCAGAAACGCCAGGTCGGTGTAGATCACGCCCGTGCCCTTGCAGTTTTCGCACGCGCCCTTGGAGTTGAAGCTGAACAGCCCCGCATCCACCTTGTTGGCGGCCGCGAACGCCTTGCGCACATCGTCCATAACGCCGGTATAGGTAGCAGGGTTCGAGCGCGAGTTGGCGCCAACCGCCGACTGGTCGATCACGATCGCCTCGGGATGCTGCTGCAGGAAAACCTCGTTGATCAACGAGCTCTTGCCGGAGCCGGCCACGCCGGTGATCACAGTCAGCACGCCGCTCGGTATGTCCACGCTGACGTCCTGCAGGTTGTTCGCCCTGGCATGCCTGATCGGCAGCCGGCCTTGCGCCTGCCGCACCGCCTGCTTGAGCGGGAGCACCTGTTGCAGGTGCCTGCCCGTCAGCGTCCCGGAGCGCAGCAGGTCGTGGTAGCTGCCCTCGAAAACGATCTGCCCACCCGCGCTGCCCGCCTGCGGACCAACGTCCACGATGTGGTCGGCCACTTTGATCACGTCGGGATCATGTTCCACCACCAGCACGGTATTGCCCTTGTCGCGCAACTTTTGCAGCAGCTCGTTCAAGCGATGCACGTCGCGTGGGTGCAGCCCCACACTCGGCTCGTCGAACACGTACATTACGTCCACCAGACTGCTGCCGAGGTGCTTGACCATCTTGATGCGCTGCGACTCGCCGCCGGAAAGCGTATCCGTCTCGCGGTTCAGGCTCAGATACCCCAGGCCGATATCCTCGACGTGTTGCAGCCGCTCGACCAGCGACGCTACCACCGTCGCCGCGACCGGGTCGCTGATCTGCCTGACGATCGGGATCAGCTCGCCGATCTCCAGGGCCGACAATTCGGCGATATTGTGCCGATTGATCCGGCAGCCCAGCGCCGCCTGGCTCAGCCGGGCCCCCTTACACAGCGGGCACGGCCGCGGCCTGAGGTAAGGCTCGACCGACTTCTGCGTGCGCTGCGAGAGCGTCTTGAGGTCGCGCCGGATATAGGCCTTTTCGATCTTTTCGACGATGCCCATGTAGGTCGCGTTCATCGTACCGTCGCCGATGCGCAGCTTGAACTTGCGCGGCTTGCTGTACAACAGCAGATCCATCTCTTCAGGCGTGAAATCGGCAAGCTTCTTGTCGTTGTCGAAGAAACCGGAAGTGGCATAGCTCCCCAGCTCCCAGCTTGCGAAGAACGGCACCTGTACCGCGCCTTCGTTGAGTGACTTGTCAAGATCAAGAAAGTCGTCTGAGATGACCCCCAGCTTTTTGCCCAGACCGTTGCACTCGGGGCACATGCCCTGCGGGTCGTTGAACGAGAACGCGTTCGAGTAGCCTACATGGGGCTGCCCGATCCGCGAAAACAGCAGCCGCAGCAAGGTGTAAATGTCGGTGATGGTCCCCACCGTCGAATGCGAGCCGCCGCCAAGGCGCTTCTGATCGACGATGACGGCCATACTCAGGTTTTCGATGGCGTCTGCTTCCGGCTGCGGGTAGCGTGGCAGGAAATTGCGGATGAACAGGCTAAAGTTCTCATAAAGCTGTCGCTGTGCTTCGGTGGCGATCGTATCGAACACGATCGAGGACTTGCCCGAGCCCGACACTCCGGTGAAGATGGTGATCTGTCGCTTCGGAATGCGCAGCGACACGTCCTTGAGGTTGTTCTCACGCCCACCACGAATCTCGATGTACTCGTTCATGAACCCTCGTAACTAGCGTTGCGATTGCCGGATTGTACACGCCGCAGCGGCACTGCCCAAACTTCCCGTCGAGCAATGCACGATCTACGACTGCACATTCAGGATACGAGACGACAGTGACAGCTACCGCCACACAAGGTCGCGGCAAGCGCACGCCCTCAGGCGCCCGCGTAGGGCACTGGCCGAAAAGGTTGCATCACAAAGACACAAAGGACACGAAGAATCCATAGAATCTTCGTGTCCTTTGTGTCTTTGTGGTGCTTTCGTTTGAAATCAACGATATCGAGAATTACTGTATAGGTACGTCCCGCTCTACCATGGCAGCGGGTCGGCTGCCAGCTCGCGCTCCCACAGCGCATCGATCGCGCGCGCGACGTCGTCGGGCAGGCGCTGTTCGGCGGCGGCGAAATTGTCGAGCGTCTGCGCCACGCTCTTGGGTCCGGGGATCACTGTGGACACCTCGGGCTGGGCCAGGCAATACTGCAGCGCGGCATGCGTCAGCGAGACGCCGGGCGGGATCAGCTCTGCGAATTGCTCGATCAGCTCGCTGCGCCGAGCGAGCACCTCCGGCGACCAGCGGGTGCGCACATCGTCGAAGCGATGGTTGCCGCGGTAGCGGCCCGACAACCAGCCGGAGTCCAGCGGTACTTTCACGATCAGCCCGACGCCTTGCGCCTGCGCCTCGGGGAACGCCGGCCGCGGCTCCTGATAGAAGGCGTTAAAATACACCTCGAGCGCGCGACTCCGTGTGGTTCGAACGACGGTTTCAACCTCCTCGCGCCAGTCGAGCGATACGCCGTACTCGCGGAGCTTGCCCTCGTCCTTGAGCCGCTGCAGCTCTTCGTACTGCGCGGCGTGGCGGCCGTCCATCAGCTCACGCGGCGGGTTGTGCAGCAGCAGGATGTCGACATAGTCGGTTTGCAGGCGGCGCAGGCTGCCCTCCAGCACCGGGCGAATCTGCTCAACGTCAAAGTTTTCGGTTATGTCTGGGCCGTAACTGCTGAACTTGGTGCAGATCACAACCTCGCTGCGCACCTGCTTGAGCGCCTGTCCGAGCAGCTCCTCGCTGTTGCCGCCCCCATAGCCCGGCGCGGTATCAAAGAAGTTGCAGCCGGCGTCGAGCGCCGTCTGAACGATGCGCAGCGCCTCGTCCTTGTCGTGCAGATTCCAATCAGGATTGGCGAGCTGCCACGCGCCCAGCCCGATCTCGCTGACGCGCATGCCGGTGTTGCCGAACGATCGAAGGTTCATACCTGACTCTCCTGGGCTTGAGCTTGTTCCGGCATAGCCTACGGCCGCGGCGATCCCATTGATAGTACCGGATCCAGCCGAAGATCATAAGCCCACTTTGCCGCTTGTCGCGAAGTGGGTATATGCTGTTCTGCAGACAACCACGCTGGGCACAGTCCGGGAAGAATATGCTTCAGCGAGCACGGGTGAGGTGCAACATGCGAATCCCACTCGATCGGCAAAGCCCGGTTCCGCTGTTCCGGCAAATCGAAGCTTTCCTGCGCCGGAACATCCAGTCCGGCAGCCTGGCGCCGGAGACCCGCCTGCCCGCCACCCGCCGCATGGCCGACGACCTTGGCGTCAGCCGCATTACCGTCAGGAACGCGTATGCGATCCTGGAAAGCGACGGGCTGATCGGCATGCGCGAAGGCAGCGGCACCTATGTGCTGCCGCCGATCAATCCTGGAGCACGCTCGAGCGACGCCGGCGGCGACTGGCCGCTCTGGCAGCTGCAGGCGCTTGGCGAAGGCGGCGGCCTGGAGCAGGGTACAGCCGTGTCCGCATCGCCCAACCCGCACCCCGATCCGATCGCCTTCACCGGCGTCGGCGACCCGCAACAGTTCCCGGTTGCGGAGATGCTCCAGGCGATGCAAGCGGTCATCCGTCGCGACGGACCGGCAGCGCTTGAATACGGCGAGTTCGACAACGGCTACGCTCCGCTGCGCGCGACGATCACGCATGTGCTGGCGACACAAGGGATTCAGGCACATCCGGACCAGGTGCTTGTCACCACAGGCTCGCAGCAGGCGCTGGCGCTGGTCTGCCAGGTATTGCTCAAGCCGGGCGACGCGATCGTGGTCGAGCGTCCAACATACAATCTGGCCCTCGAGCTATTCAGGTCGCTGGGCCTGAGGATCATCGGGGTTGATGTTGACGCTGAAGGCATGCAGATCGAAGCGCTCGAAACAATGCTGCAGAAGCACCATCCCAGGCTGATCTACACGATCCCTAATTTCCAGAATCCAAGCGGTATGTGTCTGAGCAGCGGGCGACGGCGACAGCTGGTGGAGCTGGCAGTTCGCTATAATCTGCCGATCCTCGAGGATGACTTTGTCGGCGACCTGCGCTATACCGGCCGCGCGCAGCCGGCGATCAAGGCGCTGGATGCGAGCGGACATGTCGTCTATATCGGCAGCTTCTCCAAAATGCTGATGCCTGGTCTGCGGGTCGGCTACCTGGTGGCCGACGGCCCGATCTTCGGTCGGCTGGTCGGCCGGAAGCGCGTCAGCGACCTGACCACCTCGCCGCTGGTACAGCGCGCGCTGGATCGGTTTGTCAGCGTCGGGCGCTACCAGGCGCATGTGCGCCGCTCGTGCCGGGTGTATCGCCTGCGCCGCGACGCGATGCTGGCGGCGATCCAGCGCCACCTGCCGCCGGCGGTGCAGGCCAACCGGCCGGAGGGCGGCCTGTTTATCTGGCTGTGCCTGCCGCCCGGCGTAAGCTCACAGCAGCTGCTGCCGGCGGCACTCGAAGCCGGGGTGGAATTTGCGCCGGGTAGCCGCTTCTTCCCCGACCCCGCCGACGGCTCGCGCTACCTACGCCTCAACTTTGCTACCCAGCCGCCCGCGAAGATCGAGCAGGGCATCCGACGGCTGGCGCTGGCACTCGAGCGCCTCGGGGCCACGAATGAACCACGAATAAGCGAATAGCGCATCGATGTGCGCTGCCGCAGGCATTCGTGGCCGGCTTCCTCAGAAGCTCTATTTCCAGAAGCGGATTCGATGAACCGAATGGAGCGGCGAGGGGGTTCACGGCGGGGGCAAACCCCGCCGCTACGCAGATAACCCAGGTAGCGGCGGAGCTTGCCCCCGCCGTGAACCCGTGAGGCCTTAGCCATCTCGACGTTTCCGAGGAATCGCTACAGATCTCCATTGCCGTCAAAACGCGGTGCTTCCGGCTCGCCCAGCTGCTGCGCGCGGCCGGTCGTTAGCAATTCGGGCAGCAGCGCTTCCGAGGCCCATACGCGGGCCAGGTTCTTGGTGTCGCGGATCCGCATCAGGCGTATCGCGTCGTGCGGAGCGCGGCACAGGCTGAACAGGGCCATCCGGATCGCCGTCCGGTCGTTGGGTGCCACCAGCGGCAGCCGGCCGCCCTCGGGTGTTTTGGCGGTCAGTACGTTCATATACGTTTTGCCGCGGTCGATTTTGCCGGCCAGTCGTTCGGTGCAGACATCCGCCATGCCCACTCCGGTGGCGTTGCCCTCGGTGGTGTCGGTCAGATCAAGCACGACAATGCGCTGAATGTCGGGGCCGCCGGGCAATTTCTCGTGATAAAGCCTGCCAAGCACGTTCGGATCCATGCCCGAGCCGCTGATCTCCTTGCCTATCCGGTCGATCACCAGCACATCCAGATGTTCGACCGGCAGGCGCGCCATGCGGCGCCGCGCGTCCTGCAATACCTCGGCCTCGCGCTGCTCGATCAGCGCGGCCGGAATAGCTTCGAGCCGGGCGAGCTCGGCATGACCGTTTTCAACCACGGCGATACCAAACGCGATCGGCAGGTGGTCGATCAGAAAGCGGGCGGCGGCGGGAATCAGCCGCGCAAAATCCGCGAAGCCGCTCGAATGCAGCGCGGAAGCGCCCTCTTGCTTGCCGAGGCCGATCGCGATCATCTTACACAGGCCGCTTTCGACGGTGCCCTGAAAATCCGTGTGCGGCTTGATGCGGTTAACCGGGATGATCAGGTCGCTCTCGCTGTATGCGATGCGGTCGGTATACAGCCGCTCGCCCGTCGGGAGCCGTCCGAGCTCCACCACATCCATCGAGGCGCGAATCGGACAACCCATCGTGGCCTCGGTGATCCCGTACCCCGCGAGTAACGCTACCTGGCCCGACGCGACCGCTCCACCATGGCTGCCCATCGCCGGCACAATAAAAGGCTCGCCCTTGCGGCGCCTGACCTCGGCGACGACGGCCGCCAGAACCTGATCCATGCGGTCGATGCCGCGGCTGCCGGCTGTAACGGCTACCCTCATCCCTGGCCGGATCATCTCGCCGATCCCTGGCCGACGGAAATGCTCCGTAACGGCCGAGCCCACATCAAGCAGCCGTTCCGCGTCGTGGGCAAGCTGCACCGGCGCCCACGCCGGCATCGGCACGCGCTCCAGCAGGTCGTGGAACACGTCGCCGGAGGTGGTTTGGTTTGCGCCATTGTGTGGCATCATTGCACCTTCGTGTTCACCACAAAGGCACAAAGGACATAAAGAATCGTTTGTGAGATCTTTGTGTCCTTTGTGCCTTTGTGGTGATATTTTCTGCGCATAGCGTTATTAATGCATCAGGCGGGTCGACAGGCCGCCGTCGATGACCATATTTGCGCCGGTAATGAACTGGGCATAATCGCTCGCCAGGAAAGTGACCAGTGCGCCGATATCTTGCGGCGTTCCGATCCGCCCAAGCGGGTGATACCCATCCACGCGCTCGCGCGTTGCCTGCGGGTCGGCCTGTGAGGCGAACCAGCGTTCCAGCAGCGGCGTCGCTACAAAACCGGGACTGACCGTGTTGACACGAATGCCGAATGGGCCAAGCTCCTGCGCCAGACTGCGGCCCATAGCGACCACACCTCCTTTTGCGGCGGCATACGCAGTAATATTTGCCAGCGTTAGCTGGGCATGAACGCTGGCGATATTGACAACCGAAGCTGTGTTGGCGGCTTGCAGCAGCGATAACGCCGCTCGTGTCACCACGTACAATCCTCGCAAATCTACGGCAAAAATGCGATCCCATTCGTCGGGCGTTGTGTCGGCGATACCTTTGAACAGATTGAACCCCGCATTATTTACCAGTATGTGCAGTGCATCATAGCCTGCGCTGACCTGGTCAAACAGCTGCCTGACCGCCTGCACATCGCTGATGTCGGCCTGGAGCGCCTGCGCCCGGCCTCCCAGCGCCGTGATCTGCGCCGCGGTCGCCCTGGCGCTTTCGCCATCCTGGTCATTTACCAGGACAGTTGCGCCCGCCCCCGCCAGCGACAGCGCGATGCCCTGGCCGATCCCCGCGCCCGCTCCGGTGACCAGGGCGATTTTATCGGCAAGCCGGATCTGCATTGATCAACCTCCCATGCGTTGAAGCTATGCACATACCATACAATAGGAAGGCCCGGCAACGTATTGTAGCCCGGATCCTCTGTCGGAGGCGCGCATGTCCGTCGAAGCCTACGTGCGGTCGATGCCCAAGGTGGAGCTGCATGTGCACCTGGAAGGCGCGATCCGCCCGGCGACCCTGCTGGCCCTCGCCGAGCACAACGGCGTGCGCCTCCCGGCGGGCGACCTGGACGGGCTGCGCCGCTGGTTCGTGTACCGCGACTTCGACCACTTTGTTGAGATCTATGTGACGATCACGCGCTGCCTCCGCACCATCGACGACTATGACCTGATCGCGTACGAGTTCGGCGCCGAGATGGCGCGCCAGAACGTGCGCTACGCCGAAGTCACCTTTTCGCCCGGCACGCACCAGGAGCTGGGCGTCCCGCACGACGTATATTTCCAGGGCCTCACCCGTGGCCGTGAACGCGCGCGCGCCGAGTTCGGCGTCGAGATCGCCTGGGTCTTCGATATCGTGCGCCATGTCAGATCCGGACGCACCCTGGAGCTCGCCGACTACGTCACCGGCGTCGCCATCGAGGGTCAGGCCGACGGCGTCGTGGCGCTTGGCCTGGGCGGCGCCGAGGCCGGTCACCCGCCCGAGCCGTTTGCGCCGTACTTCGAGCGCGCGCGCGCGGCCGGATTGCATAGCGTGCCCCACGCCGGCGAGACAGCCGGGCCGGACAGCGTCTGGGGCGCGCTGCAGGCACTCCAGGCCGAGCGCATCGGGCACGGGGTCCGCAGCATCGACGACCCAACGCTGGTGGCGTACCTGGTGGAACACGGCATTCCGCTGGAGGTGTGTCCCACCAGCAACCTCAGGCTCGGCGTGTATGGCGACCTTGCCGCGCATCCGCTGCTGCGCTTGCGTGAGGCCGGCGTGATCGTTACCGTCAGCTCGGATGACCCACCCCTGTTCAACACTACCCTGAACGATGAGTTGCTACAGCTGCACACCGGGTTCGGCCTTGACATCGCGGCGATCGACGAGATCGTGCTGGCCGGTGTGCGCCACAGCTTCTTAGCTCCGCAACGCAAGCAACGATTGGAGGAAGGCGTTCTGGCTGAGTTGGAGGCCTTACGAGCCGACAAGACCTGGCTTGTTCCGCGCCGGTAGCCGAGATTTTATCAGGAGGATAATCATGTCCAGCTTACGATGGGGCATCAAAACGGCACAGCAACACACCACCTATGACGCGATGCTCGCGGTATGGCAGGCCGCCGACGCGATTCCGGTGTTCGAGCACGCCTGGCTGTTCGACCATTTCGCGCCGATCAACAGCGATGTCGACGGGCCGTGCCTCGAAGGCTGGACCCTGCTCGCCGCCTTCGCGGCACAAACGACCCGCATCCGGAGTCGGCCATATGGTCACCGGCAACACCTACCGGCATCCGGCGGTGCTGGCGCATATGGCGGCCACGGTCGACGTGATCTCAAATGGGCGGCTCGACTTCGGCGTCGGCGCCGGCTGGAACGAATACGAGCACACCAGTATGGGCATTCCGCTGTACACGCCCGGCGAGCGCATCCGGCGCTTCGGCGAGGCGTGCGAGCTCACCAAACGGCTGTGGAGCGAGCACCTTACCACCTTCGAAGGGCGCTACTACCAGCTTACCGACGCGCGCTGCGAGCCCAAGCCGGTGCAACAGCCGCACCCGCCCTTTGTCATCGGCGGAGGCGGCGAGCAGCTCACGCTGCGTGTGGTGGCGCGCCATGCCCAGGTATGGAACTTCGCCGGCGGCACGGTCGAGACGTTCTTACACAAAGTCGACGTGCTGCGCACGCACTGCGCCGCCATCGGGCGCGACCCGGCCGAAATCGAGCTGTCGATACAGATTCCGGTCGACTACGAGAACCTCGCCGGCACGGCCGCGACGGTGCAGAGCTTCGTCGACGCCGGCGCCACGCATCTGATCCTCAATCTGCGCTATCCCTACCCTGACGGCATCGTCGCGCGCCTGCACGACGATGTGGTGCCGCGCGTGGCGGCCAGGCAAGGCTAGGGATCTCGCCTGCGCTTGCCATCGCCAGACTTTCCGAGTTGCTCACCTGTCGAGCAGCCACGTCCCGACGACAAGTCCTGAAAGGAGATCCATGCGCCGTCCCAATATCCTGCTTTTGTACAGCGATCAGCAGCGCTGGGATGCGCTCGGCGCCGCAGGCAACGCCGAGATCCATACGCCGAACCTCGACCGGCTTGCCCAACACGGCGTCAGCTTCGACCATTGCTTCGTGCAGAACCCGGTCTGCATGCCCAGCCGGGTCAGCTTCCTGACCGGGCAGTATCCTTCGACCTTGCGTATCACCGCGATGGGCGTGCCCGTACCGCCCGAAACGCCGACGCTGCCGCGCCTGCTGAAACCTTACGGCTACCGCACCGCCAATATCGGCAAGCTGCATTTCCTGCCCCACGCGAACCGCGACCATCGCGTGCCGCATCCCGATTACGGCTTCGACCATTTAGAGATCGCCGACGAGCCGGGCGTCTACGAGGACGCCTACCGCGCCTGGGTACGCGCGCAGCAGCCGGAAGGGCCTACATCGCTGCATGCCCGACCGGAGCTCGACCGCATCAGTGTTGGCCTGCCGCCGGCAACCGCGGTGTGGTACGAGACGATGGGCATAACGGATACTGTCGCACATCCCGGCATGGGCGGGCGAGACGATTTCAGCGGCGCGATACCCTTTCCTGCCGCGGAGAACCTGACCCATAGCGCGTTTGTGGCCGACCAGACGATCGCGTTTCTGGCACAGCAGCAACCCGACCGGCCGTTTCTGTGTATCAGCGGTTTTTATTCACCGCATGCGCCCTGGGTCGTGCCGCGGCGCTTTCTGGAGCTGTACGATCCGTCAAAGCTGCCGCTGCCGCGCTATGGGGACGGCTCTGTGCGCCCGGCCGAAGGGCCAGGCTCCGACGCGCAATTGCGCTCGGCCAGGCACGGCTACTATGCGATGGTCAGCGAAATTGATCACTATGTCGGGCAGATCCTGGATCAGCTCGCGGCACGCGGGCTCGAGCGCGACACAATCGTCGTTTTTACGTCAGATCACGGCGAATGGCTGGGCGATCACGCGCGCTTCGGCAAAGGCTATCCCGGAGACGACGCCGTGAGCCGCGTTCCGCTGATCATTCGCGCGCCCCGCGCGGCGGCAACGGCGGGAACACTCGTTCAAAGCGTGGTCGAAGCCGTGGATGTGCTGCCGACGCTGCTCGAGCTCGCGGGCATCCAGGTGCCGCCGCACGTACAGGGGCACAGTCTCGCGCCTGTCCTGCGCGGGGTGCCCGTGGCCGAGCCTGGCGCGGCGCTGATGGAGCACAGCGGCTGGAAAACGCTGCGCACGTCGCGCTATCGTTATCTGGTACACCAGGATGGGCGCGAGGCGCTATGGGATATCGAGCGCGATCCGGGTGAGCAACACGATGTCGCCGGCGAGCCGGCCTACACAGCGGCGCTGGCCGAACACCGGCGCCTGCTGCTGCGGCGGCTGATCGAGAGCGAGCGCCCGTTGCCGCGCCTGTGGCCATATTGATGCCGCCTGGCTGACGTCAGGAGAAGAGATGTTCGTAGCTTGCACCACAAAGCAGCAGTGTTACCAGGAGTTTCAGCGATGACCGAAACAGCGACACGTACGACGCCGGATCACCTTACAGCCGAGCAGGTCGAACAATATCGCGCCAACGGCTTTGTCAGGGTAAGGCAGATCATCAGCGCCGAGGAAGCCGCCCACTTTTACCAGGCGGCCGGCTCCGCCGCCGAGCGCCTGCGCGAGAGCGCCTTTAATGCCTCGCCTGTCTTCACCCAGCACGTCAACGTGTGGCAGGCCGACGACGCGATGCGCGAGCTTACACTGCACCCGAACGTCGGAGCGGTAGCCGAAGCGCTGGCCGGCATTCCGCTGCGCATCTGGCACGACCATATGCTGATCAAGCAGCCGCACAACAACGCGCCGACGCATTTCCATCAGGATCAGCCGTTCTGGCCGCATGCCACCACGCGCCATACGTTATCGGCCTGGATCGCGCTGGTGGACGTGCCGGTCGAGCGCGGCTGCATGACGTTTATTCCCGGCGCGCACCGCCGCTCCGACCTGCGGCCCCAGAACCTGAACGACGAGCGCGACCTGCTGACGCTCTGGCCCGAGCTGAACTGGCGCGAGCGCGTGACGATCCCGCTGCGAGCGGGCGACTGTACCTTCCACCACGGATATTGCCCGCACATGGCGACGCCGAACTTTACCGACGAGCCGCGCTTTGCCCACATCGTGATCTTCATGGACGCCGCGACGACGTATTCCGGCGCGCGCCACGTGGTCACCGACCCGCTCGAATTGCACGCCGGCGATCCGCTGGATGGGCCGCTGTTCCCGCCCGCGCGAAGACCCGGCGCTTAGCGCCGTCCTGAAGAAACGAAGCCCGCTGAAGCGGGCTGGACAGGGTTCCAGCCCGCTTCAGGTGGCTTTGTTTCTTCAGCCGCCGGATTTATCCGGGGAAACGGGGGAACACGGGACGCGACCCATGGCGTCATTTTCAGTACAATGTACACTTGCGCTAACGGCGATATGGCCGTCGAAAAGGGGGCAACGATGCTGCAGGTTTCGCAGGACGAAGTCAGGAATGGAGCGCTCAGCGAAGAAAACCTCGCGCTCGCGCTGCGTACGCTGCGCGATGCCGGATTGGTGGTCCTCGACGGTGTGTACGATCAAGCGTTTGTGCAGGAGCTGCGCACGGCGTATGACGCTCAGCTCGAGCGCCACATCTCTGCGAAGGGCGGCATGGATGGAATGAACCGCAAGGCGTTCGGCAAAAACCACATCGGCATGTTCATGCCGCTGGTCGAGCCCTTTTCCAATCCGCAGGTGATTGCGAACCCGATCGTGGTCCAGGTGCTCGATCGCGTTATCGGCGCGGAATATCGCTGCGGCTTTTATCACTCGAATACCGCGTATCCCGGCTCGGGCACCCAGCCCGTGCACCGTGACGACCAGCCGCTGTTTGGAACCGAGCTGGGCGTGCCCCATCCGACGGTGGCGGTTGTGCTCAACATTCCGTTGTGCGACTTCACGGAGGAAAACGGGAGCACCGAGGTCTGGCCGGGGACGCACCTGATCGTTGATGCCGACCCTGGCGATGCGCGCAAGCTCGGCGAGCGGATCGAGAACATCAGCTCGATTCGCACCAATATCCCGGCCGGCTCGCTGGTGATCCGCGACCTGCGTACCTGGCATCGCGGGATGCCTAATAACTCGGACCATGCCCGCACGATGCTGGCGATTGTGTTCCAGCGCGGCTGGCGCTCGTCGCAGACCGAATGCGAAATCCCCAGCGCGACCTGGGAGAGCTGGCCCGAGCGACCGCGCCAGATCTTCCGCGACAACCCGATCGTGAAAGACGCGGCCGACCTTGCCGGCACGACGATCGGCGACCTGGTCGAGAAAGGCAAGTTTCGCTGATCGACGTAGTACCACCACGAAGACACAAAGCACGCGAAGAATCGTATGGTTCTTCGCGTGCTTTGTGTCTTTGTGGTACATCCTCTCCGGTCGCTGTCTAGCTCCCAAACTGCGGCAGCCACTGCGTGCGCTATTTCCACGCTGTGCTATCGTTCGCGTGCCTCGCGACAACACGAGCGTCTCGTTGTTTCCGGAAACCGAAGAGGAGTTGCTGTATGAGCGTGCCTGCCTTTCGCCTGCCCACTGATGTTATTCCCCGCCGATACGATATTGCTCTTGAAGCGCGCATCGGATCAGACGCATTCAACGGCAGCATGGTGCTTGCGCTCGACATAGCACGCCCATCGCAAACGATTACGCTGCATGCACGTGACCTGCTGGTTTCCGACGTGCGTCTCGAATGCGATGGGCAGGTGCTCGCCGGAACCGTCGAGCTCGATACGCTGCGTGAGCTGGCGGTCCTCAGCTTTGAGCGGCCATTGCCCGCCGGTCCGGCTTCGCTTGCGCTGGCCTTCGGCGGGCAGCTCAACCCCGGTTTATGCGGGTTGTATCTGGCGCAGGACGGTCCGGAGCAGCTGTTGTGCACCCAGTGCGAGGCGACAGATGCCAGGGCGATCTTTCCCTGCTTTGACGAGCCGGAGTTCAAGGCGCGCTTTGCCTACGCGATCACAACCACGCCGCATGCGACGGTGCTCACGAACACGCCCTTGCTGTCGGTGACGGACCACCCCGAGCGCAGTGCAAAAACGTGGCGCTTTGCGGTGAGCAAGCCGATGTCGACCTACCTTGTCGCGCTGGTGATCGGCGATATCGCCGGCACCGAGGCAGAGGACGTCGCGGGAACCCCGGTGCGTGTGTGGGCGCTGCGCGGCAAAGAGCATCTTGGCGCGTTTGCGCACGCCTACACTACCCGATTGCTGCCGTGGTATGAAGCGTATTTCGACGTGCCCTATCATTATGACAAGTACGACCAGGTCGCGACGCCCGGCTTTGCCGCCGGCGCGATGGAAAACTGCGGGCTGGTGTTGTTTCGCCAGTCGCTGCTGCTGATGGACCCCGGCACCAGCTCGTGGGACGACGAAAAATGGATCGCGCTGGTGGTTGCCCACGAGTTCGCGCATATGTGGTTCGGCAATCTGGTTACCATGCGCTGGTGGGACGATCTATGGCTCAACGAGGCGTTCGCGGAATGGATCGCCAACAAGGCGGTGAATGAGCTGTCGCCGGATTACCGGATCTGGAACGACTTCCAGCTCGGCAAAAATGCCGCGCTCGCAACCGACGCGCTCGAAAGCACGCACCCGATCTACTCGCCGGTGCAGACGCCCGCTGAAGCGAACGAGCTGTTCGATGTGATCACGTATCAGAAGGGCAGCGCGGTGCTCCGCATGTTGGAGCACTTTTTGGGCGCGGATGCGTTTCGTAGCGGACTGCGCACCTACATGCGTGAGTTCGCCGAGCGCAACGCCGCCGGTGCCGATCTGTGGCGCCACCTGCAGCAGGCTGCCGACGTGCCGGTTGAAGCTATTATGAAAAGCTGGATCCTGCAAAACGGGTATCCGCTGATCTCAATTGCCGCGGCCGGCAATGGAGGCACCGCGCTGCAGGTGAGCCAGCGACGCTTCTTCTCGAGCCCGGGCGCGGCTGCTGAGCCTCAGCTATGGCAGGTACCGCTGGTGATCCGCTACGCCGACGACCGTGGCACGCACGAAACGCGCTTTCTGCTCACCGAGCGCGAGGCGAGCGTGCCGCTTGACGTTTCCGGCACACTGCGCTGGTGCTATGCCAATGCGAGCGAGATCGGGTTTTATCGCCAGCACCTGCAGAATGAGCTGGTCGATCGGCTGCGCGAGCATTTGCACGAGCTCGCGCCGAGCGAGCAACTGGGCCTGCTCAACGACCAATGGGCGTTGACCCGCAACGGCACGCAAACGCTGACGGCCTTCCTGGATGTGCTGGCAGCGTTGGCGACGGTAAATCACTACCATGTGCTGCGCGAGGTGCTCAGCCACCTGCATACCCTGGATTCGCTGATCGAAGATACCGGCGACGAGCAGGCTCGCGACAGCTTCCGCGCATGGGTTGGCCGGACCTTTCGGGAGCAGCTCACGGAGCTTGGCTTTGAGCCACGTGCAGGCGAGGGCCAGCTGGTTACCCAGCAACGCATCTCGATCGTGGATGCCATGCTCACGCTGGCCGAGGATGCCGCCGCGCGCGAGCAGGCGGAGCAGTGGGTCGAGCGTGAGGCGGCAGACCCGGCCGCTGTCGACCCGAACCTGGCGCCACTCTTTATTTCGGCAACCGCCCGCTTCGGCGATGCGCAGCGCTTCAGGCGTTATGTCGATCTCTATCGCCAACGCCGCGAAGCCGGGTCTGCGCCACAGGAAACCGAGCGCTACCTGTACAGCCTGGTGGAGTTCCGTCCGGCCGAGCTGGTTTGCAGCACGTTGGACCTGATCGACGAAAAGGTCCTGCCGCAAGAAGCGATCGGGCCGATCCTGCGCGTGATGCTCTATCACCGGCATGCGCAGCTACAGGCATGGCAGTATATAAAAGACAACTGGGAGACGATCACCGGGCTCGGTCTTTTCTGGGTTCCGGCGCTGATCGAAGCAGCGGGACACCTGCCCGCATCGCGGCGTGCCGAACTGGAGACCTTCGTCGAACAGCAGGCCAAAGGCGTCGCCGACCAGAGCGCGGCTCGTGCGCTCGAAACCATGGATCAGCTGGCCGAGTTTGCCGCGCGGGTCAACGACGACTTGCTCGGCTGGTTTCGCTAGCCGCCCCAAGAACGATCCGCGAAGGCCGGGTACCTACGAACGTGGGTACGGACGCAAGTGACACGAAGGTAAGAATGAATCTACCTTCGCGTCACTTCGCGTCACTTCGCGGATCGTAACGCTCGCGGATCGTTTTCGTCCTGTGCTATCGTGCAATACGACAGTCCAATCGGGTGGAGTCGTTCGATGATCGACGAGCTATTCAGTCTACACGGTCGCGTCGCCGTGGTCACCGGCGGCGGCAACGGCATCGGCGCTGCCGTCGCATCCGGCCTTGCGCGGCGCGGCGCCGATGTTGCCGTGGTCGACCGCCGGCTCGCGGACGCCGAGCAAGTTGCCGCGCAGATCCGGCGGCATGGACGAAACGCCGTGGCAGTGGCATGCGACATTTCGGTTGACGAAAACGTCGCGTCGATGTTCGAGACCGTGGATGCGACATTGGGCCGGACGGCGATCTTGATCAACAACGCGGCGATCAGCAGCCATGCGCATCCCGAGACGATCTCACTCGACGAATGGCAGCGCGTGATGGATGTGAATATCACCGGCGCGTTCTTGTGCGCCCGGCACGCCGCCAGGCGCATGATCCCGGCCGGCAGCGGCGCGATCGTCAACATCGCGTCGATCAGCGCCGTCACGTCGCTGGGGCGCGGCAATTTCGCCTATGGCGTCAGCAAAGGTGCACTGGTACAAATGACGCGCGAGCTGGCCGTCGAGTGGGCCAGGCACGGCGTGCGCGTCAACGCGATCCTGCCGTGCCAGGTCCGTACCGCCCCCTTGCAGGCGCTGATCGACGATCCACAGTTCGAACTCGACCAGACTGGTTGAGCGCTTTTTGCAGGGCATCCCGCTCAACCGGCTTGGCGAGGTTGAGGATATCGTCGGGCCGATTGTCTTTCTGGCATCCGACGCGGCGGCGATGGTCACCGGCGTGTTGCTGCCGGTCGACGGCGGCAATCTGGCCCTCAACGCCGGCGGCAACCATACCTGGTAGCGCAAACCAAGGGACAACCTCAATCAATGCGAAGGACGTTTCACCACAAAGAACACAAAGGACACAAATATTCTAAGGATCTTTGTGTCCTTTGTGTTCTTTGTGGTGCTTCCGATAAAGTCATAGTCCCGAGAGCAGCGATAAGGAACAACTCAAGATGCCGACGCTGAAAGCAAGCTTTCTCAACACGTTTTCCGCCGCTGTGCTCGAAGCGGCGGGGGCGCCGCGCGACAGCGCCGCGCTGGTCGGCACGTCTCTGGTGGACGCCAACCTGTGCGGCCATGATTCGCACGGCATCGTGCGGCTGAGCTCGTACGTTGGCCTGGTGCGCGCGGGAAAGATCGTCGCAGACGCCAGGCCGCTGCTCGAGCAGCACCACGGCGCTGCCGCGCGCGTCGACGGCTGCTGGGGTTGGGGCCAGCCCGCCGCGCGCCTGGCGTGTGATACCAGCGCCAACTCGGCGCGGCGCCTGGGCATAGGCGTAACTTCGATCGGGCGCTGCAACCATATCGGGCGCCTGGGTGAATACGTCGAGCGCCTCGCCAACGAAGGTCTGCTCGGCCTGGCGCTATGCAACGCCGGGCCGATCGTCGCGCCCTACGGCGGGCGCCGGCGCAGGCTCGGCACGAACCCACTGGCCTTTGCCGCGCCGCGAGGCGACGGCATTCCACCGCTGGTGGTCGATTTCGCAACCGCCGGTATCGCCCACGGCAAGCTACTGGTAGCCCAGGCCAAAGGCGAAGCGATCGCTCCCGGCCTGTTGCTCGACGTCGACGGCCAGGTGACTGTCGACCCCGACGCCTTCAATCACGGCGGAGCGCTGCTGCCGTTCGGCGGGCACAAGGGCTACGGACTGAGCGTGATGATCGAGATCCTTGGCGGCGTATTGTCGGGCATGGCGCCGTCGGCGCTCGAGGAATACCGTGGCGGAAACGGCACGCTGGTGCTGGCGATCGCCGTCGACGCGTTCGTACCGCTCGGCACGCTGTACGATCAGGTGCAGCGACTGTGCGAGTTACTGGTAACGACACCGCCGGCAGACGGCGTCGCCGAGGTGCTGCTACCCGGCGAAGTTGAGCGTCGCGCGCGCGCCGAGCGCACAGCCCACGGCATCCCGGTGCCCGAGACGACCTGGGCCGAGCTCATTCAGCTCGCAGAAACGCTCGGCGTTGCGCTCTGAACGAAGCAGCAGAAGATTCCGAAAGAACGCTGTGCAAGATTTCAAGATTTCTTGGTTTCTTGATTTCAAGGGGCCAGGAACGCGCAGCCGCGGGCATTCGTGGCCGGCCGGTCCTACAGTATGTGAACGGTATCGGAACTAGCCCTTAGTGTCGAACCAGTCGGCGTCGGGCGCCGGAATATAGGCCGTGTTCTTGCCCTTGCCGGTCTGCAGCAACAGCCCCAGCTCGCGCAGCGCCTTGATATCGTTGAGCAGCGAGTTATCGGAGCGGCGGTCGCCCGAGGGCAGCATATTGTTGAGCATGCGGGCGCTTTCCATGTTCAGGTACCCGCGCTCACGCGCGTGCTCGAGCAGCTGTACCCGGAACGGCGTCAGCCCCTGGATCGTCGGCGCGTGGCGATTATAGATGCGCGCAGTAAACGACACGCGATTGTCGGCCAGTTTCAGGTCGGGCAAGCCCGCCCGCCTGAGCTCTTGCAAGCAGGTGTCCAGGCCCAGCCCGAAGCGCTCGATATAACCGGCCTGCCACAGAAACTCCGCCACGGTCGGATTGCGCGCCAGCTGCTGGTGCAGAATATTATCGATCGTAATGCCGGGCGGCAGCCCGCCGGGCGAGATCCACTCGATGCGGTCGGCAAACATTTGCACGCGCGTGTTCTGGCCGGCGATATTGTAGTCGCGGTGCACCACCGCGTTTACGGTCAGCTCGCGCAGCACCGCGCGAGGATATTCTGGCTGCTCGACGCGGCGCGGGCCGTCGCCGGCCGAAAAGCCGCGCCGCGTGTTCTGCCAGACATAGCGTTCGACTTCGTCGATCTGGCGTAGCAGCGTGCCGCCGTAGCGCCTGAGGTGAAACGCCTCGA
Source organism: uncultured bacterium (assembly GCA_963827625.1). GTDB lineage: Bacteria > Chloroflexota > Chloroflexia > Chloroflexales > Kallotenuaceae > CAWHBS01. Next base: position 678,278 of record CAWHBS010000003.1, read on the forward strand.
TCGAGGTCGGCACGAGGCCGGGAAAGTGACCCAGCGCCACGACCGCGTTTTCCACCCAGCGCTGCGGGTCGCGGCCGAACACCAACATCCCGGCCAGGGTAGGAACCAGCTCGTCGCCGCGCCTGAGCACACCACGGTGGCGTTCAAGAAACGCCACCGGCTGCTCGACATCGGTGTGCTCGGCGTCGAGCTTGTCGTTGCCGAGCGCGGTCGCAATATGCTTACCCACGGCGGCGAGGTCCAGATCCCCGAGCGAAGCATTGGCTACCGGCAACGCGTCGATACGGCCATCCGTCACCTCGGGCACCACATGCAGCATTGGAGCCTCCTACGTAGCAGTATAGCATACCTGCATCGGACATTCCCCCAATCACCCAACGCCGGGTTGGGGGAACGCGCCAAAGCGCCTGGCGCAACCTTTACTGCGGTTCCCACAATCCCACAACTTTGCGTTGGGGGAATGGGCGAATCGCTGGCCGGGCGCCGTTCGCCAATCGCTCGTTGGGCGCAACGGGGCGAATCGGTGGGAAGCAAGGCGCAAGTTGTGGGCAAACCCCCTTGTCGCTTGTGGGCATGCTGCGTATGCTGGATCCTGCGCGCGGGGAACGACCATGGCGAGCGGTTTCGACCCACGAATTACTGCATACTTCGGCGACGCGGTGCTCAGCGCCGGCTTTGTCGCGGTGCCCCATCTGCTGCTGCGCCACTACCATCGCCTTGGTATGACGTCGACCCAGGCTATGTTTGTGCTGCAGCTGATGGAAAGCACCTGGGATCTGGCCGAGCCCCCGCGTACCTCGGGCGAGCTGGCCCGGCGCATGGGCGTCGACAAGCGCACTATCCGCCGCTACAGCGAAGAACTGGTTGCACTAGGGCTGCTCGCACTGTTCGACCAGTTCGACGAGCACGGAGCCCAGATCGGCAATGGCTACGACCTTTCACCCTTATTCGGCCGGCTGGCCGAGCTGGCGCCCGAGCCACGTCCCGACCGCGCGTCATCGCGGCGGCCGCGCCAGACGCCCGCCGAGACAAATATATCATCCGGCAGGCCGGAAAGGAGCGCAGGCCCTTCGAAGCCGGCGAGCCGGCCTGAAGAGCGCCGGCTCGCCGGGCCCACCCCCGGACAGCAGCGTCCGCCCCACCCCCGGACAACAGTGTCCGCCCCACCCCCGGACAACAGTGTCCGCCCCGGGGCGGATCAAACGATCCCTCCGTCGCGGATCGGATGGTCCGCCCTTAACGGAACAACAAGAACCAACAACAACAAGCAAGAACAAATGCTGCCTGCTGCTTTGATTACGTCAAGCACACATGGCAAGCCGGAAACAAATGGCGGCTTTTCACTGCGCCTAGGCCGGCCACTCGACGGCGCCGAGGTAGCCAGGAGCGCCGAGTTGTTGCGCGCGATGGGCATCGAACAGCCCGTGCGGGGAGTGATCGCGCCGTCGCTGGCGCCTGATGAAGTCTGGTCGCTCAGGATGTATGCCGCGGCAAAAGGCTGGAGCATTGGCCTGGCAATCGCGCAGGTGTACGAGCGTCCCACACGCAGCGCCAAGGCGGCCGAAGATGTGCCCCGCGAGCTCGATCCGCTCGGTAACGCACTGGCAGCGCTTCCAAACGAACAGGCCGAAATCCTGCAGGCTGATATCCTCGCCGCGTTAGGCGGGCCGGCGCCCCCTGCCGGTGTCGTAGGCCCGCGGATCCATGCCGCGCTTCAATCCGCGTGGCCGCTGCTCCAACGCGCCGCATCCCGAACGCCGCCGCCGCCGCCCGATTCCGCTTCCGGCCTTGTATCGGGAGCGGGCCTACCGGCTGCGAGCGAGCTGTGGACGCGCGTCGTGCAGCGTCTGGCGGGGCAGCTTCCAGCAGCCGATGTCGCGACCTGGATCGCGGGATCGCGGCTGCTCAAGCTGGACGACGGCGAGGCAACGATCGGCGCCGGTAACATCTTTGCGCGCGACCACCTCGAAGCGCACTACCGGCCGCTGCTGGAAGCCGCCCTTGGCGCCGAGCTGGGACAACCGCTGAGCGTGCAGGTAGTGATCGACTGAGCGACCACAATATGCGGAACCATCGATCAGAAAGCACCCGCGAGAAGAATTCTTGAATTCAAGCAAAAGCAGGCGGTCCAAGATTTCTTGATTTCAAGGAATCAAGCAGCGTACCATGTTGCGTGATACGTAGAGTTATAGTACAGTCAGATTCAAGAAATCTTGTTAGCAAGAAATCAAGAAGCGTTATGATCATCACGGTTGTGTCCTTCAAAGGCGGCGTCGGCAAATCGACGACTGCGGCGCACATCGCGGCACTGTTCCAGGGCCGTCACGGCGCCACCGTGCTGCTGGACGGCGACGATAACCGCAGCGTTACCAAATGGGCCAGTCGCGGCACATTTCCATTCCCGGTGGTGGACGAGCGCCAGACGGCCAAGGTAGCGCGCGAATACGAACACATCGTGATCGACACGCAGGCCCGCCCGAGTGAGGAGGATCTGCGCTATCTGGCCGACGGCTGCGACCTGCTGATCGTACCCACCACGCCGGACCGCATCGCGCTCGACGCCATGATCGACACGGTGAAGGCGCTGCGCAATATCAAAGCCGAGCGCTACCGGATCCTGGTTACCAAGGTGCCGCCGCGGCCGAACCGTGACGGCGAGCTGGCCCGCGAGGCACTCAGCGAGTACGGCCTGCCGGTGCTGCGGCACATGATCAGTTATCTGGTCGCCTTTCAGCGGGCGGTCGACGAGGGCGTGCTGGTCAAGGACGTGCGCGATCCGCGCGCCGAGCGTGGCTGGAACGAATATCGTATGGCGATCGACGAGGCGATCACATGAGCGAAAAGCGCAGCAAGTTTCATGGCCTGTTTCCGATCGAGGTCGAGCAGCCGGCCGCCACGCCGGAGCCGCTGAACGATCAGCCGCCGCTCGACGATAGCGGCAGCGCACGAGCAAGCAGGAATTCAAGAAATCAAGAACTCTCGAATTCAAGAAACCAAGATACCAAGAAATCAAGAAATCAAGAGTCGGGCGAAGTTGTGCGGCTCAAAACCAACTACGAGATCCGCCAGGACTACCACCGCAAGCTCAAAAACATCGCCAACGACGAGGGACGCAAGATGTACCAGGTGATCGAAGAGGCGATCGGGCGTTATCTCAAATCCAAGGGCCGGCTGTAGGAGTGTACCTTAGTATCACCCCCTTTCGCACGTTCGGCGACGTACGGTGAGCTTTACATGAAACGGAGTAGCGGCACCATCCGCTTGAACACGGCATCACAAGGACCGAGCATGCACCAGACGCAGATCCAGAAGACTGTGCAATTCTACGGCGACGAGATCATCGCCGTGCAGGACGGCGAAAGCGGCGTGATCTACGTGCCGGTCGGCCGTCTGTGCGACAACCTTGGCGTCAACCGCCGCAACCAGATGGATCGCCTGCGCGACAACGAGCTCTTGTCGGACGGCCTCGCCACGGTCACGGTCGCCACCGGCGGTGGACCACAAGCTACTGAATGCCTGCGACTGGACCTGATACCGTTGTGGCTGACCACCATCAATGCCGGCCGCGTCAAAGCTGCTGTCGCCGACAAGCTGCGGCGCTACCAGCGCGAAGCAGCTTCGGTGCTGTGGAATGCGTTTCGACACGACATAATGCCGCCAGAGTCACTGGTGGAGCAGGCGCGCCCGCGCTCCGGCGCCGAGCTCGCGCTCGAGATCGCCACCGCGATACAACATCTGGCCCAGCAGCAGCTCGAAATCGAGCAGCAGGTCGAGCGGGTCCACGGGCGGATGGACGGCATGGCGCGCTTTCTGTCCCAGTTCGCCGATCGCACCGACGCTCGCCTGGCTTCGTTGGAGCTGTCGCTCGCCCCACAGTCCGCCATCACCGGCGAGCAGGCCGCCGAGCTGGCGCTGGCAGTCAAGGCTGTCGGAACGGCACTCTCGGGAACACAGCGCGCCCAAAACGGCTATGCCGTGGTGTACGGCGAGCTGTACCGCCGCTATCGTGTCTCGTCGTACAAGAACCTGCCGCGCCGCAGCTACGAAGAGGTGCTCGCCTGGCTACATGCCTGGCATGCCGAGCTCACGGCTGAGGACGCCCAGAGCACGGACTCGACCTAAGCCAACCGGCCGGTATGCTTGAATTCAAGAAAGCAAGAAAGCAAGAAAGCACTTGCATAACGGGGCCGGAGTGAAAAGGCGCGCTTCGTAGCATCCTTCTCGCAAAACCAGCTCACCACGAAGAACACAAAGAGCACAAAGAAATGAAGAACATTTCTGGCTACTTTTATTCCTTTGTGTCCTTTGTGGTGTTTCCGGTTCGGCCGGCGATTTGTACGAGGCGTGTGTATTCATGCCCGCGCGCCGTGACCGGCTCGACGCGCGAAACGCGACCGTCCGCGACGATCGCGGCCGCGTCGAAGTTATTGACCGTCGGGCAAACATGCCGCGGCAAGAGATACAGGTACTCGCCGATCGCGGGCAAGGCGGCGCCCTGCGGCACGTCGACCGGCAGGTGCTCCTCGCTCGGCCCGGCCGGCACCCAGTCGCCGTGGCCCAGCACCGCGCAGGTCGGCACGCCGGCGTCGGCGGAAACTGCCTTGTGTCCGGCGTCGCAGGTGAAGCGCGTGGCCAGCGGGCGGCTCACCACCGCGGCCAGCACCAGCGCTGCCGGTTGGAAGTCCCACTCCGACGGCAGCATGCCCAGGCTGGTGAGGTCGCCGTAGATCGTGGTGCCGGGCGAGACACGATGGGCGAAGGACGCCTGGGTAAACGCTGCGTAGCTCAGCGCGCCCGGGAGCGCCGGCGTGCCCGAGGTGATCACCTCACTCACGCCAATACCGGATCGTTCCAACGTGGATACGATGTCCATCAGCCGGTCGTAGCCGTGTTGTGCCGCTGCTTCGCGTTCCGCGCGTGGTACGCCGCCGACGTGCCCATCGTACCAGTGTAGCCCGGCCAGCTGCAGACCGCTGTCATGGGCGGCGCGAGCAAGCGCCAGGGTGCCGCTCGACGATGCGTCGGCGCCGGTGCGGTCCATGCCGGGATTGATGTCGACGAAGATCCCGACGTCGCTTCCGCTCCAGGCGTCGAGCTGGCTCGGGTGCTCTACCAGCACCGAGATTCGCGTGGCGGGGAATTGAGCAGCCAATTCGCGCACGCGCAGCACATTGGCGCCGGTAACCGGAAAGGCGAGCAGCACATCCGGCGCGCCGAGATCGCACAGCGTCGCCAACTCCAACGTCGTCGCGCACTTGAAGTGCCGCACGCCGTAGTCGAGCAGCCGCTGCATGACATAACCTAACTTTGCGGTCTTGACGTGTGGGCGCCAGCGCTCGGGCCGGCCGCCGAGCAGCTCGATGCTGAGCGCGATGTTGGCGTCAAGCTGCGGCTGGTAGATCAGCAGCGCCGGCGTGAGCAGCCGCTGCGGCTCGGCGATACGATAGTCGTCAAGCGAGAAACGTGACATAATGTTGAGCAGACTTTGCATCAAGCACCCCTCGTCGTTGCCCTATGCGCGGCACCTGCTGACGGTGCCGATAATCATTGATATCAGAATCTCTTGCCATAGTACTATTGTTGAGCTGAGGTGCTATGGCGCGGCACGATGGCGCCCGTTCGCTTCACATAATCATCATACGCTGCGCCGAACTGCTCGCGCATCATCTGCTCTTCCTGCGGCACGCGCAGCAAATAGAACGGCACGAAGCCGGCCAGACCGGCCCAGCCTGCGATCCAGTTCTGCAGCAGCAGCGGCTGTGCCAGGCTCCACAGCACCTCTGAGGCGTACATCGGATGCCGAATATAGCGGTAGATCCCGGCGGTAACCAGCGTATGGTCCTCTTGTACCTGCAGCGACGGCGACCAGTTGTGTCCGAGGTCGGCGTGCGAGCGGTAGAACACCCATAACGAAGCGGCCAGCAGCAGCGAGCCGGCGCCGCCGGCCCAAACACGCGTTTTGTCGGCCCAGCGATAGTCGCCCCGCTTGAGCCAGGGCGTCAGCGCGTACACTAGCGGAATACCCCCGATGCCGAGGAACAGCAGGCTGAGCGCTGCCTGCTCCTGCTGGTTGACCTGATCGACGACGACCTGTTGCCGGCGGCGCTGCCGGTCGTACGGCATGCGGATCACGGTTTGCGCCACCATGCCGGTGAAATAAACTACCTTGAAGATATTTCCTGGTTTCATCAATGCTCCTGCATACTACAGTAGCCTGTTCGCTCGAATATTATCGCAGCAGGCTCAACCTCAATCAGGCTCTGACAACGAGTGGCGCCACTGCCAAGAAAACAAGAAAACAAGAAAACAAGAACAGTGCTTGGGCCGGCGCTGTGCCGGCCGGCGGCAATGCGCCAGCGCCCGTACACGCGCGGTCATTAAGGCCAGCGGCCGGTGTCCAGGCGCTCGACCATGCGTGATAGCCGTACGCCGCGTCGAGCGCTATGGCCAGCCAGGCACTCCGTCTGCCCCCGGAAGTCGATCTGGCCGTGGCGCCCTTCGTTTACCAGACGCAATACGAGCACGCCCGGCGCCTGATAATCATGCCGTATGAGACCTTTCGGCTGCTTGCCCGTCGCCTTCCGCCGGTCCGGCACCTGATCATGACCTTTATGACGGGACGCTGCGGCTCCACGCTGCTGAGCCACCTGTTCAATACGCTGGATGGCATGCTGAGCCTCTCGGAACCCGATGTGGCGACCCAGTTCGTCCACCTGCGACGCGCGGACGGCTCTCGCGATGCCGAGCTTCGCGACTTGCTGGACTGTACTGTGCGCGTGCTGTTCAAGCCAGGCGCTGTGAAACCGCCTTCCACGTATGCCTTAAAACTTCGCGGCGAGGGAACAATGGTGATGGACCTGTATGATGCCACCTTTCCCGAGGCCAAAAATCTGTTCCTGTACCGCGACGCGGCCGGCTGGGTCGAATCGTTTTACCGCATTTTCAAACGTGGCGGCGCCCCGGACTCGTTCCCGCTCGATGCAATCGCGGGCCTCAGCGAGATGCTGGCGTTCGACGTCGGGCACCTGGCGAGCTATCTCGACGCTGGATCGACCGAGGTTTCGATATCCCAGTACCTGACATTGTGGTGGCTTGCGGTCATGGAAGCGTACCTGGCGCAGCATAAGCGCGGGATCCCGGTGCTGGCCGTTCGATACGCGGACTTGAACCTTCACCGAGCGCGTGTCGTCGCCGAGGTATTCAGGTACTGCGGCCTGCCTGACGCCGGCGTCGAGCAAGCACTCGGCGTGTTTGCGCGTGATGCTCAGGCAGGCACCTGGCTCGCGCGGGAGAACCCGGCGCAGGGAAACGCGCTCAGGCTAAGCGCTCGGCAGCGCGACGAGCTGACCCGCATCCTGGAGTGCCACCCGGTTATTACAACCTCCGATTTCATTGCGCCGGGTACGCTCAGCGTTTAGAGCGATTCGCGTACCGGTTGATCCAAAAGGACACGAAGAATCCATAGGATCTTCGTGTCCTTTGTGCCTTTGTGGTGATATCTCTTGTGTGAAAGGCCGCCCGCAGGGTGGGCCGGCGCTGTGCCCTCATTTCAGCGCCGCGACGATCTGCCCTACATCGTGGCGCAGCATTTTCAGGTATGTGTCGCCTGCGCTACCGGGCTCGCCCAGCGCGTCGGTGTACAGGTCCGTCACGACGCTGACGCCGGCTTCCTCTGCGATCTGCTCGACCAGACGCAGGTTTCCCGTGTTTTCGGCGAAGATCGCGGGCGTGCCGGTTTCGCGTATGCGCTCGACCAGCCGTGCCACCTGCCGCGGTGTGGGCTCTTCCTCGGTCGATACACCTTCGAACACGGTGCCGGCAATCTCGAATCCATAGCGCCTGGCGAAGTAGCCGAAGGTGTCGTGATTGGTAACCAGCTTGCGGCGCTCGGCCGGTATCGCCGCAAGCAGCTGCTGGTTCTCGGCGTCCAGCACGCGCAGCTGCTCGATATAGCGCGTCGCGTTGGCATCATACACTGCCGCGCCCTGGGGATCGACCTGCTTCAGGCCGTCGCGGATGTTTTCAACGTAGACGATCACATTGTTGGGATCGAGCCACATATGCGGATCGACGCCTTCCCCGGTGTGCCCCTCATCGCGTGCCGCGGCAGCTCCACTCGCTGCCGCAGGCTCGCCCGCTTCGGCGTGCCCATTTCCTTCGATCGGCGTGACACCCTCGGACGCGACCACAGTTGTCCGCTCGCCGCCGGCGTTGTCGATCAGCTCGGATAGCCATTCTTCCAGGCCGGCCCCGTTCTCGACGAGAATTTGCGCATCGGCGACGGCGCGGGCCTCGTTGGGGCTGGGCGAAAACGTGTGCGGGTCGGCGCCAGCCGGCAACAGCGCGCTGACGGCGACGCGATCGCCGCCGACGTTGGCCACCAGGTCGGCCAGAATGCTGGTTGTCGCAACAGCTGTAACTTTTGCATCGGCGCCCGTGCTTTGCGTGGCCGGGCTCGCGCCGGCAAGGGGCGCCGGCGGCGAGCCGGCAGCAGCGCCACATGCCGCCAGCCCCAACCCGGCCAGTATCAGTGCGTATATCGATAACGATCTGCGGTGCATCGAAACGCCCCGGAATGATATGAGATGATGTATCATCAGCGCAGGAGTATACCTGCACGATCTCCGCCGCGTCAACTGCGCAATCGAGATGAAGTATCAGTTAATGTATGGCCCCGCGTTATGCTCCCGCTGAGCTATGCCGGACGTGCTGCGGTGGCTCAGCCGGCGCCCCGGCAGAGCAAAGCGGAACCGCACGCGCCTCGCAGCACGTGCGGTTCCGCTGTATCTGAGCCTGGCCGGCCCGGCTATGTTGCCGGTGGGGCTTCCGGCCGGCCCGGCACAATTGTAGGTTCGTCCGGCCGGTCAGGCGCAACTCCAGGCTCGCCCGGCCGGTCAGTCAGCGACGTGGTTCCTTCGCGCAACGCTGCACCGGCGACTGCTTGCGGGGCCTCGGCCTGCGGCGCTGTGCCGTCGATAGTCTGCGGGACCGCTTCGCTCGTCGGTTGCTCCAGGGCGACGACGGCGGCCGGCTCTTGCGGCACCGGCAAAGCCTGCAGGTCGTCGCCGGCGTAGTAGGTCTCATACACTTCGATCGTCGTCAGAAACAGGATCATCAACACCGGACCGTAGACCACACCGAAGAAGCCGAACAACTGATAGCCGCCCAACGCGCTGATCAAAACCAGCGCAAAGTTGAGCGATGCTTCTTTGTGCACCAGCTTGGGCCGGATAAAGGTATCGATGTTCGATACAACCAGCAAGTAGCCGGCAAGGATGATCAACGCCTCCGTATAGTTTCCGAGCAGCAGCTGCGCAAAGCCGAGCGGCAACGCTACCAGGCTCGCGCCGAGCGGCAACATCGCCGCGACTACGGCCAGCAGCGTCCAGAGTGGGGCATATGGCACATTGCCCAACCAGATGAAGAAACCCGTCACCAGCCCCTGTACGACTGCAATCACAAAAATGGCCAAAAACATGGCCCACACAGTGAGCTTGATTCGGCGCAAAAACAGGTCGTTGACGACGTCGTCGAGCGGGCTGAGTCGCTTGAGCCGCTGGACGAATTGTTCATAGTTGGGCAGCAGCACGCCGACGATGCCGAGGAAGACAAACAGACTGGCAAGCATCGTCGGGATCGACATGCCCAGATTGACCACCGCGGCTGCGATCCGTCCGGCAACTCCGACTACCGCCGCGCGGATCTGGTCGTGTTGCTCCTGCGTAAGCGTAAAGTTTGGACCCAGAACACTGCTCAGTCCACTGGTGGCCTCGTTGCTGAGCTCCTCGACCGAGCCCGGCTCCTGGATATCTGCCGCGGCCAGCTCGAGCTGATTTCCCACCACGCGACCTGCGAACCAGAGTGGAAGGATGATCGCCAGGAAAAAAGCCACCAGCGTCGCCAGCGTCGCCAGACCCGACCGCCGGCCGGTCCAGCGAAACAGCACGTTGTACAGCGGCTTGAGGACGATCACGGCCACCAGCGAAAAGGCTACGATGTGCAGATATCCACGCACCAGCCAGAAAGTGAGCACCAAAATGATCGCAAACAGGGTATAGAATGCGATCCGGTTTTTGGTACTGTGTCGGTAGATCATCATACATCCTCCGACCGCTCATTGTCCGGCGCTTTCACTGCAGCGCCGCGGTCAGGCGCGCCAGATTGTCGAACAGCTTGCTGGTCAGCGGACGAGTTCGACCACTCGTCGAGCCGCAGTGGCGTCGCGTTGCGTAGATATCCGGCCTCGACCTGCCGCAGGTCGGCTACGACCCGTTTATCGTAGACCACCAGTGATACCTCCATGTTCAGCGTAAACGAGCGCAGGTCCAGGTTGCTCGACCCGATGATCGCGATATCGTCGTCGATGGTCATGTGCTTGGCGTGCAGCACCACCGGCGGGTGATAGCGCTGGATCTTGACCCCGGCCCGCAGCAGCTCCTCGTAGAACGAGCTCTGCGCGTGCGCGACCAGAAATTGGTCCGCGATTGTCGAGGTAATGAAGGTGACGTCCACATCGCGTTGGGCCGCGCCCGTCACCGCCGTCATCAGCGAGTTGTCGGGTACGAAATACGGGTTGGTGATCGTCAGTTTGTGCTGGGCGGCATGGATCAGCGAAGTAAACAGCTTGAGGTTGTTGTCGTTGTCGTAGCCCGAGCCGCTCGGCAGCACCTGGCACAGCATGTCGCCGGTGACTGCAAAATTCGGCGCCAGCTGCGGATCATACTCGCGGGTCAGCAGTGTATTGGTCTCGGCGTACCAGTCGGTGCGAAACACCGCGTCGAGCTGCGCGACGGCCGGGCCGGTCACGTGCGCCACGAGCTCGACATAATACAGGCCGCGCTTGAGGTTTTTGGCCACCAGATAGGTTTTGTCGATCATGTTCTGCGAGCCGGTGAAGCCGGTCGCGCCGTCGACGACGACGATCTTGCGGTGGTTGCGCAGGTCGGGGCGGTTCCACTTGTCGCCGATGCCGCCGACCTTCAACATCCAGTGCCATTCGACCCCGGCCTGGTCCATGCGGGCGAGCATCTCCTTGCGCCCGGGGTAGGACACGGAGCCGAGATGGTCGAGCAGCACGCGGACCTTGACACCGCGCTTGACCGCGTTCTCCATGGCCACAAAGACGGGCTCGGTGGTCTTATCCATGGCGAGGATGAAGTACTCGACATGCACATAGCGCTCGGCCGTGTCGATCGCCTGCGCAATGCAGTTGATCGCGCCGTCGTAGTCGGGAAGCAGCTCGACAGTGTTGCCGCCAAAGGCGGGCATACCGCCAAGGTTGGCGTTGAGGCGCACATACGGTTCATCGCGGGCGCTGACCAAAGGGACAAAGACCGGCACGAGCTCGGGATCTTGCTTGGCCTGCTCGATGGCCTTGCCGACGAATTCGTCAGCGGTGCGCTGCTGGGCGCGCCGGCGGGGCGAGAGCTTGGGGTTGCCGATCAGAAAAAAGATCAACAGGCCGAGATAGGGCAACAAGAAGATCAGCATCAGCCAGGCCGTGGCCGACGATGGCTTACGATTGCGCGGCACGATAAATAGCGCTGCGATAAAGACGAGCCACGACCCAACATAAGCCAACGTGCCGGCAGTAGCCCAGTTAATCATATATGCCTCCCGTCTCGAGTGCGGCTGTTACCTTGCATGTTATCGCCTAAACATTCCGTCGCCGCATCGGACGCGAAGATCATTTACCGCGCGACGACCAGACCACGCATGACCCGTCCAGAGAGACGGGCATGTGGACCGTTGAACGATAGCACAGCAAGTCCATTGCGATACAGCGCATGCGGATACCCGCCCGGCCGTGCCCGAGGCGGATATCAAGAACTGGTATCCCGGCGAGCCTGGACCGTCCCACAGGACGGTCCGCGCCGGATCCTTGCCGACCATCGATCAGCCGGTCAATGATCGGGGCAGCAGATGCTCCCGATGGGGGGTGCGCCAGGCGCGGCTTACGCGTACAACGATTATGGGCACACGCCTGAGAATATCAGCCGCAACGGCGTGACACGTCCGGAACAAAACGCGGCGGTTTCAAACGTGCGCTGGGCTGACGGATGAGGATCGCGGCCAAGTCGGCGGCGGGGGATTCATGCGTATCCTGATCATCGTCTCGCAACCCCATGTCCGTACGGCGCTACATTATCTGCTGTCTCAGCAGGCCGATATCGAGCTCATCGGTGCTGTCGGTAGCGGCGCCGGACTCGTTTCAAAGCTTGCGCTTGCCGAGCCGGAGATCGTGGTGCTCGACTGGGCGTTGCCGCGGCACGCTGCCGCGCGGCTGATCGCGGCCGGGCGGCGCTTGCCGAATCGGCCGCGCACGATTGTGCTGGGTAGCCGGCCCGAGGAAGAGCGTGCCGCGCTGGAGGCCGGCGCCGACGCCTTCGTTCACGAGAGCGACTCGCCGGATGTCCTGCTTGGCGTTGTGCGCTCTTTCGCACCGCTCGCACCAGGCGAGTAGGCAGGTGTGAACGGCCCGCCAGGGACCGGCGCGGACTCCGCGTTCCGCTACGTCGTACAGGAAGGATACGGCGAGTAACACCACCGTCCAACTCGTAGTACAAACCTAAGGAGAAAGTCATGTTTCGACGAGGTGATGACCGGCGCGACGACCGGCGCGACGACCGCCAGGGTGGCGGGGCACAGCACTTCCAGATGCGCCAGCGTCTGCTGACCTTCGGCGACGACTTCTGGATCGAGGACGAGCACGGCAACAAGGCTTTCAAAGTCGACGGCAAAGCCTTAAGGGTGCGCCAGACGTTGCGCTTCGAGGATGCCCACGGCACCGAGCTGTACCGGATCCAGGAGCGCATGATGCGCATCAAAGACAGTATGGAGATCGAAGACGCGCAGGGTCAGCGGGTAGCGATGGTCAAGAAAGCGCTGATCTCACCGGTGCGCGATCGGATGAGCGTCCAGGTCAGGGGCGGCCCGGACCTCGACGTAAAGGGCAACATCCTCGATCACGAGTACACCATCGGCGAGGGGCGCGACAAGATCGCCGAAGTTTCGAAGCGCTGGTTCCGCATCCGCGATACCTACGGGGTCGAGATCGATCCCGGCCAGGAAGCGATCCTGATCCTGGCGGTAACCGTCTGCATCGACCAACTGTCCCAGCCCGGGTAGTCTGCAGCGATCGCGAAGTGCGAACAAGAGCCGCGGCAGTATCGAACTGCCGCGGCTCCTGCTTTACCTGCCCGCTGTGCTTTTGTCACTCCCGATCCGAGGCGCTGCCTCAGCTCGATGCCGGGGCGTAATTGGGTATGCGGTCGCGGTTGGCGTAGCCGGCCGAGGCGTAGTGCGAGATGTCCAATAGTACCGCCAGGCCCAGCCACATCCAATCCCAGCCTACAAGGCCAATTCCCGGCGTCCATATGATCACGTACATCAGCGTGGTGAACGGCAGAATCAGGATCCCCAGTAGCGGCAAGAACCAGGAGCCGCCGAAGGCGGCTGTGAACATTTGCGGTCGCGCCAGCCACACGAGAAGCGTGGCAGCCCGCGGGAACAAACCGGCGAATACGGCGAACAAACAGCCCATCATGTCCTCCAGGTGTCCAGCTCCGTTGTGCTCTGAATCGAGTATCGGCCTCAGAGCGCGACGACGAGCCGGACGATGCAATGTTGCTGCCATTACAGCGTACCGGCAGATGCACGACAACGTGCAGACGGGTCATCGCGGCCTGTACACTCGGACGGTCATAGGCTAGTCGGATTGGATCAACCTTCACCCGGCACGGCGACGTGCCCCGTCGCGCCGGACTTCGCGGCTCGCTTCCGATCCAACGCGAGTAGGCCGGCTGTATCAGCAGCGTCCCCGTCCAACTGGACAAGCAGACGCTTGTCCACAGATCCCGGCAGCGACTGCTCCGGCTGCAGCATGTGCCGGCCCTGGATCTGGCGTATAAGTAGAGGTTGGAGTGCCCTCGTTCAACTTGCTGAGAAAGTAGATGAACCATAGGAGCAAACAACATGATGCCTGAACCAGCCTGGAATCTCAGGTTTGGAGCGCAAGTACACGCTACGGATGGGGATTTCGGCACTGCTCCGCGGATCATGGTGCATATGAGCAGCCGGAAAGTAACCGGCGTGGTCGTTCACCAATCCGGCTTCCTGGGGATCGAGCTGCTGGTGCCGGTCGAGCTGATCGAAGCCGCAACCAGTAAATCGATCTCGTTTCGACTGACCCACACGCAGCTCGAGGCACAGCCGATGGCGAGCGAGTATGAGTACCTTGACAGCTCCGATGGCGACATCGAGACCAGCGCAGCGTATCCGGCTGCCCCGTCCTTGATGCCGATCGGACCGATCCCGGCAGAGCTGGAGCACGAACGGATCGCGCCCGGCGACGTGTCGATGGATCAACATACGGTCGTCGAAGCATCCGACGGTCGATTGGGCAAGCTCGCCGCGCTGGCCGTCGATCCCGCAACGCACGGCATCACCGGCATCGTCGTACGCGAATGGCATCACCTGCACCACATCGAGGTGGTGATCCCGATGACGGCGGTCGATCGTCTGGCCGACGACGCGATCTATTTGAGTTGGACGAAACAAAAGGTTGCCTCGCTGCCGGTTGCGTGACAACCTCACACCGACCATAATCGCCGGCGGTCAATACCCAATCAGGTCCCGGATTGCCAATTGGACGGGCGTTCCATCCTCCCTGTAGATCATGTCGAAACAATCTCAATGTGTCAGACTACGACGCTTCATATGTGCGATGGAGTCGCGGCACCTGTGGCGTATTGTAGATTCGCAGAGTCTTGGCTGAGCTACATGACAGACACACGAAGCATGTTCCACTGCCATGAGCACCCGTTAGGAAGCTGTGTGAAGGAGAATGCTCATGATCCGTCGCGGCGGCTTCGATCGACGTAGCCTGGCGGCAGGCGCTTCCGGCACCGGTACAACGGCATCGGGATCGGCTGAGGAACGTATCGGCGAGCGCTTCAAGATGCGGCAGCGCCTGTTTGCAATCAGCGGCGATTACTGGATCGAGAGCGAGCAAGGGCAACCGGCGTTTCTGGTGGATGGAATTGCGCTGCGCGCGCGCGCGACGCTGCTGTTCATTGACCTGGCGGGCAACGAAGTCTACCGCATCCAGGAAAAGATGCTGCGCTTGCGCGATTCGATGTGCATTCATCGCGGCAGCGACCTGGCAGCCAAGGTGCACAACGCACGCTATACTCCGCTCAGCGACCGGTTCAGGATCGCGATCCCCGGTGGCTCGAATCTGACCACCCACGGCAGCGTTCTGTATCACGACTACCAGATCGAGCGGGACGGCGTCGCCGTCGCCCGGATATCGAAGCGCTGGTTCCGCATCTCCGATATATACGGCGTGGAGGTCGCCCCAAACGAGGATGCGCTGCTGATGCTGGCAATAACCGCGATCATCGACGTGATGTCCCACGAAGGGCGTTAGCTGGAGGCGCACGATGGCAAATGGACCGGTGCAACTCCTGGTAATTAGCTTCGACCGCACCGACACCTTTCAGGGCCAGATCCGGCGCGAACTGGTAGATCTGTACGGCCGAGGCATCATCCGGGTTATCGATGCGCTGATGATAGCCAAAGAGCAGGATGGCACAGTTGTCGGGTTTGAATACTCGCAGCTCACCGACGAAGAGCGCGCAGAAGTCGGGGGCGTCATCGGCGCTCTGATCGGCCTGGGCGGAAGCAACGTGGCGAGCGCAGCAGAAGCGAGTGAGCGCGGAGCATACGCTTTCGCCCACCGTGAGTACGGTATGAGCCGGAGCGATATCGAGGAGGTCATCAACGGACTGCTGCCCGGCACCGCAGCGGCGCTGCTGCTGGTCGAGCATACCTGGGCGCTCAAGCTGCGCGACGCGGTGCGCGAGGTAGGCGGACACCTTGTCGCACAGGGCTTTTTGACGCCGGACGCGCTGATGATAATCGGCGCCGAGCTGGAAGCGATCGCGGAGGCGGAAGCAGCGATCGACCTCGCCGAGGCTGTCCGGGGCGCTGCGCTGCTGGAAGCAATGGAAGCGAAAGCCGCGGCTGAGCAGGCCATCATGGCGGCAACGGCTGAAGCTGCCGCGGCTACGTCGGACGCTGCTGCCGCCAGGAGCGCCGCGATGATCAGGGTCTTAATCGTGGCCGGGCTGATCGATGAGTTGGCAGCTCAGGATGCGCTTGACGCACTGATCGAGGCGGATTTGCTTGACGCGGCAAGCCTCCAGCAGGCCGCGCAGCTGGCCGACCGCAAGGCGGCTGAGACCGATTTGGCGATCGCTAAGGTCGAGGCGGCGGGCCAGCGTATCTGAGCCGCGAGGGCCGGGGAGCCGGTCCGGCGCTTCGGCTGATGCTCACCGCTGCATCGACTCGGTGGACGAAAACTGCATTTACTTTGCTCGAGGAGGGCACCAATGGCCGACAAGAATGAGAACGTGGTGGTCGCGATCTTTCCCGACCAGGATGCCGCTGATACGGCACTCCGGAACCTGCGGAACTGGGACAACGCCAATGACGACATCAAGCTGGGCGCCGTCGGCACGATCACGAAGCAAGGCGACAAGGTCAAAACGCATGTCGGCCATAAGGCGGGCCGAGGCGCCAAAGTCGGCGCCGTGGTCGGCCTGGTCGGCGGTATTCTGACCGGCGGCCTCAGCCTGGTGGGGGGCGCGATCGGCGGCAGCTTGCTCGGCGGCGCCGCCGGCGGAGTGATGAAGCAGTCGCTGCACCTTACCAAAGAGGAGATCGAGTTGATCGGCAACGAGCTGGACGCGGGCAAAGTCGCCCTGGTCGCGACCTGCGATGAAGACGAGATCGAGGCGACCAGCCAGGTGCTGAAGACTCTGGGCGGCACAGTGCGCAATTATAGCGTACCACAGGACGCGCTGACGGAGGCCACGCAGGCGCTGGCCGTTGCGGAAGGCGCCGAAACCCCGCCCGCTGCCACGGCCGGGGCTACCGCCGCGGTAGCGCTGGCCGTTGCGGATGGTGCGGAAGCCCCGCCCGCGGAAGGCGCGGAAGCCCCGCTCGCGGAAACCAAGCCGGCCGCGTCAGTATCCTCGAACGTGGACGCGGCGCTTGCGGGTGCGATCGCCGACGCACGCTCGCGGGTCGAGGGTACCGCCGCGGAAGCCCCGGCAGTCGTCGAGCCGGTCGCGGAAACCGAGCCGGCCGCCGCGACGGCTGATGATAGCGCCGCGCCGGAGCCCCCGGCGGCTGATGATAGCGCCGCGCCGGAAGCCCCGGCGGCTGATAAGCAATAACCGGCGCTGCGCCGGGCATTCGAGTATGCGTGGCTCATGCGCGGAGGGCTACCTCCGCGTCTATTTGAAGCGTAGCGGGCCTGATTGCTCCAGGCCCGCTGCAGCAGTTGGGTTGCCATGGAGCACAGCGCGGACCACGCATCCAGCGAGCTCAAAAACACGACCTACGAGCTGTTCGTGGGCGCGCTGTCGATCCTGTCTATTTTCAACTTGCTGGTCATCCTATTGGCGTTCAATCAGGAGATTTGCCTTACGGCGATCCTGTTCGACGCCGTGCTGAGCGTCATCTTTTTGCTCGACTTCGGCTACCGGCTGCGTACGGCCAGGTCCAAGTCTAACTACTTCTTCCGGCAGGCCGGCTGGGCCGACCTGCTGGCAAGTGTCCCGGCGCCGCAGCTCAAATTGCTGCGCCTGTTCCGCGTCTGGCGCGCAGGCCGCCTGATGCGCCGCTATGGCGTGCGCCACCTGATAAGGGAGTTTCTGCACGACCGCGCCGACAGCGCGCTGCTCTCGGTGCTGCTCTTGATGATCCTGGTGCTTGAATTCGGCAGCATGGGCGTGCTGGTAGCTGAGCGTTCGTCGCCCGACGCCAATATCACGAACGCGTCCGACGCCGTCTGGTGGGCCTATATCAGCATCACCACGGTCGGCTATGGCGACAAATATCCGGTAACCAACGCCGGCCGCTTGTGGGGCATACTGGTGGTGACGGCGGGTGTAGGCCTTTTCGGCGTGTTGAGCGGCTACCTGGCGAATGCCTTTTTGAGATCACAGCAGCCGGCGGCTGACTCGGCCGCCTCGGAAGAGGCGTCAACCGTTCCGCCGGCACATGATCTGGCAGGAGATCTGGCCGCGATCAAGCAGCTGTTGGAGGAACAGGGGCGCGCTCAGACCAGCCTGGATCAGCGCTTCGAGGCGCTAGAACGACAGCTCGCGGCAGTACGAGCCGGCGAGATTAACTCCAGGGAGCCGCCGAGCAGCGACGGCGACCTCGATCGCTCAAGACCTACCTGAGACGCAGCTCCGCCCAAAAGTGGTGCCCGTCAGCCTGGAGACAGCCATGAGTGAGCAGGTGCCGTTGGGGCGCGAGAGGCTTCGAACGCCGCGCGCTGCAGCAATCGCCGGGATTTTGTTCTCAGTTCTGTTGATCACCAGCCTGGTGCTGATCCGGTCTTCGGTGCCTGCCGATTCGGGCGAAGCGGGACGCTGGATCGCGGCCGGCGGGCGAAATGTGACGCTGGCGCTAAATCTGGTGCCCTTCGCCGGTATCGCCTTTTTGTGGTTCATCGGCGTGCTGCGAGACCGGATCGGGGAACATGAAGACCGCTTCTTTGCGACTGTCTTTCTCGGCAGCGGACTGATGTTCCTGGCAATGTTATTCGGTTCGGCCGCCGTCGCGGGTGGAATGATCGTCGGAGCCGCGGCCGAGAGCGGCCAGCCGCTCGATAGAGCTGTATATGCCTATAGTCGTGCCGTGACGTACACCTTCATGAACATCTACGGCATCAAAATGGCCGGCGTGTTCATGATCTCAACAGCCACGATCTCCGTGCGAACCAGGGTCATCCCGCGCTGGATCTCGATATTGGGCTATGTCGTGGCAGCAGTGCTGCTGGTGAGCATCGGCTTCATTCCATGGGCCGCGGTGCTGTTCCCGCTGTGGATCTTGTTGCTCAGCGTGTACTTGCTGGTCGATAACCTGCGGCGCCGTTCTGACACGGCGACGACCGATCCGGCCGGAGGCACATCATAAGCCGGCACGCCGGGTGGAGAAGGGCATGCAGTCGAAATCCTTGAAGCGCAGCCTGACGCGGTTCTCTAGCCAGCCTGTGTCGGTGCGCAACGCGATGCGCGTGATTATGGTCGCGACGCTGGTGAGTGTGCTGATTGGAGGCGTCGTTATCAGACTGGTCGAGCCGGAGAATTATCCGAACATCGGCATTGGGTTGTGGTGGTCGTTACAGACGGTGACTACCGTGGGCTACGGAGACGTCACGCCCAAAACTACGCTCGGGCGGTTCGTCGGCGCGCTGGTCATGCTGCAGTCTATCGCGTTCGTCACGGTTATCACGGCCACGATTACCTCGAGCTTTGTCGCGCGTTTGCAGCGTGAGAGCCGAGCGCTGGACCTCGCCAGCGATGCGGACGACCAACAGCGCATCCACGCGCGCTTTGACGAGCTGGCAGCCCGCCTCGACCGCATCGAGAACGCCATCGAGCGGTTTGAAAGCAGTGGTCGGACGTAGCCTGTACGGCGCCGCAAGCAGGCGTAGCACCGAAGTAGTATCATGGGAGGCAACGGTCAGCTCGGCATATATGCCGTCCACAGGAGATCCAGGAATGTCGGAGGACAAGCGCATCAGGGTACTCGTTGTCGACGACCATCCGATGACGCGTATCGGTCTGGTGTACTCGGTGCAGCTGTACCCGGATCTGGAGGTCGTCGGCGATGTCGGCAGCGGCGAGGAAGCGCTTGAGTCCTGCGCGACCTTGCGGCCGGACGTGATCCTGATGGATCTCAAGCTGCGCGGTATGAACGGAGTTGAAGCGACTCGACGTATCCGCGAGCGCTTTCCTGAGATCCGAATCGTCGCCCTGACCAGCTTCGACGTGGGCGAGCTCATAGAAGAAATGTTGCGGGCAGGCGCGACCGGCTACCTGCTCAAGGATGTCTCCGGCGACGAGATCGCTGATGCTGTCCGCGGCGCCAGGGCCGGGCGCGCGGTGCTTTCGCCGAAGGCGACTGCCGCGCTGATCCACAAGATCGGCGCGGAGCCGTCTACAGAGTACGGGTTGACCGAGCGCGAGCAGGAGGTACTCGAATTGCTGGCGGCGGGCGCTTCGACGACGCAGATCGCCGAGCGCTTGCAGATCACCACCGCTACGGTGAAGTTCCATATTTCCGGTATCCTGTCAAAGCTCGGCGTTTCCACCCGCGCGGAAGCAATCAGCATCGCCTGGCGGCAGCGGCTGGTCCAGCTGCCCGACCAGCCGGCTACGCTCGACGAATTGAGCTGACGGCGTGAGCTTCGCCAGGCAGGCGGCAGCAGCCGATTCAGGTCGCTGCGCCGTTTTCGGACGCCCGATCGCTCGGAGTGCGCCACCTCACGGCGATGAGGGTTCCTTTGCCCGGACGGCTCCGGATGTGCAGCCTGGCGCCGATCGCTTCGGCGCGCTCGCGCATGATGCCCAATCCGAACGAGCCGGGCGCCACGTCGCTCGCCGCGAACCCGCGCCCGTCGTCGGCGACTGCGAGCAGGACCGCCGCCGGGCGGCACAGCAGTGTTACCTGTATTCGGCCGGCATCGGCGTGCTTGACGACGTTGTTGAGTGACTCCTGGGCGATGCGATACAGCGCGATCTGCACTTCCGGCGGCAGCGCACACGTGCCTGTCAGTTCGAAATCTACCGGAACCTGTGATCGGCTGCCGGTCGCGGTACACAAGGCCCGCAGCAGCTCGCCGAGCGGCTTCTCGGTCAACGCCGCCGGCCTGAGCTCCAGCAGCAGCGTGCGCATCTCGGCCAGCGCGCCGCGCGTCAGCACGCGCACGTGCTCGACGCCGCGCAGCGCAAGGGGGGGCGCGTCGTGCCAGGATTTGGGCAGCGCCTCGGCCACCAGACTGGCCGAGAACAGTGTTTGCGTTACGGCATCATGCAGCTCGCGGGCGAGGCGGGTTCGCTCTTCGAGCGTGGCGGCCTCATGGGCACGCTCGTAGAGGCGCGCATTCTCCAGGGCAAGCGCGACCTGGTTGGCGAAGGCCTGCACGCGCTGCAGATCAGGCGCCGCGAAAAAGCCTGCTTCTTCGTGCAGCAGGCTCATCACACCAATGACGCGGTCCTGAACGATCAGAGGCAGGCCCATCCACGCGCGGTTGGGCACCTGCTCCTGCAACACGCTCTCGATATACCGCAGCATCTCCGTATCGCGCTGCAGATCGGCGATCACGAACGGCCGGCGGGAAGCGATCAGCGAACGCAGCGGCGGGATACGTGCTACATCCAGCCTGGCGGCGCGCAGGTCGCGGCGAGGCGCGCGGCTGCGAAAGGTGCGAATGGTCAGCGTCTCGCCGTCCAGGGTTGCGACGAAGGCGGCGTCGTAGTCGATGATGCGGTTCAACTGGTCGAGGACGCCGTCGAGCAGCGGTTCGAGCTCGAGCATCGAGACGATGTTCTGTGAGGAGGCGAGCAGGGTAGCCAGCTCATCGCGCGCGCGACGCGCCTCGGCTTCGGTCCGCTCGTGTTCGAGGATCTCGTTGGCCAGGCGGGCGTTGGTCTGCTCCAGCTCGCCGGTGCGTTCGGCGACCAGTTGCTCCAGGCGCCCCTGCTGCGCCCGTAGCTCTGCCATCCGCCGCCAAAAGCCCGCCACGGCCAGCCCGACCAGCGACCCGACCATTAGTGTTCGAAACCACAGCGTCTGCCACCATGGCGGCACGATCGTAAGTGCGAGTGTGCGACCCGCTTCGTTCCACACGCCGTCCGCGTTGGCCGCGGTTACGCGAAAAACGTACTGCCCCGGGTCGAGATTGGTGTAGGTTGCCAGTCGGCGTGTGCTGTCGACCTCGGTCCAATCCGTGTCGAAGCCCTCCAGCATGTAGCGGTAGCGCGTCTTGAGCGGCGAACGATAGCTCAAACCGGCGAACCCGAATGAGATTACCCGGTCGGCGTACGAGAGTTTGAGCGCGTTGGTTCGATCGATCGCCTCGCGAATTGGAGCATCGACGCCGATTGAGACCGGCCGGTTGTTCAATTGAAAGTCTGTTAAAACAACCGCCGGGGGTTCCGAATCGGACTTTACAGCTTCCGGATCGAACACCAGCAGGCCGGAATTGAGGGTACCCAACAGCAGCTCGCCGCCGGCGCTCCTGGCGGCCGCGCGTGAAAAGTCGGCCCGCGGCAACCCGCCGTCTCGATCGAGCACCTGGATCGTATCGCTTTCTCGGTCCAGGCGTACCAGAGTTCGGCCCCGCACGATCCATAAGTCGTCGGATGCTGCGCCGGTCGCGCTTGCTTGCTCCAACACACTGCCGAGCTTGTCGTCCGCGAGGCCCGCGGGATTGTGATGCACAAATCCCCCGATTTCAGGGTCATAGCGATCGAGTGCTCCGCCCCAGGTGGAAACCCAGATCGCACCAGACCGATCTTGTGTCACCGACCAGACAAAGTCATGGCTCAGACTCGCGGGGTCTTGCGCATCATGGCGAAAGCGTGTGACTTGCCCGCCGGCAGGATCGAGACGCGCGAGACCATTGCTGTACATCGCCAGCCAGATCTGACCCGCATCGTCGATATGAATTGCATTTATGGCATCGCTGTTCAAGGAATAGGGATCGTTCGGGTTGTGCCGGTACGCGGTGAATATGCCGGTCTGGGGGTCGAGGCGATTGAGCCCGCCGCCGTAGGTTGCGATCCACAGCGCGCCGGAGCTATCCATGGCCAGGTCGGTCAGGGTATCGTGGCTCAGGCTTTGCGGCTTCTGCGGGTCGTGCCGATAGACCGTGAATACGCCGCTCGGCGGGTCAAAATGGTAGAGCCCACCGCCATAGGTTGCGATCCACAGCGCGCCGCCTGGGTCGCCGAGGATATCGAAGATCGTCGGAAACCCCAGCCGCTCGGGATCGGCCGGATCGGGAGGGTAGTGCGTCACCTGTCCGGTCCGCCGGTCGAGGCGTTCCAGACCGCTATCCTGGGTGCCCAGCCACACGACACCGTCCCGGCCCTCGTATACTGCCAGGATGGCATTGCTCGCCAGGGAGCCGGCGTCGGCGGGATCGTGCTGGTAGGTCGTGAACGCCTGCTGCTGCGGGTTGTACACATTGACGCCGCCGCCCTCTGTTGCCAGCCACACCAGCCCGCTGCGATCGCGATACATGCCGACCACGCGGTTGTGGCTCAGGCTATCCGGATCGCTGCTGTCGTGCATAGAACGGGTAAACTGCCGGCGCTCAGGGTCGAGTATATTAACGCCGCCGGCGAAGGTGCCGACCCACAGCGCACCGCCGTCGTCTTCCTCCAGGCTGAGTACCCGGTCGTCGCTCAGGCTGCGCGCGTCGGCCGGATCGTTGCGATAGGCCGTGAAGGCGCCCGTCGTCGGGTCAAGACGGTTGAGCCCGCCGCCCCAGGTGCCAATCCAGAGCATGCCCGACCGATCCTCGAACAGGCCCAACAGAGCATCGGAACTCAGGCTGCGCGCGTCGGCCGGATCGTGGCGGTAGGCCATAAAGGAACCCGCAGTCGGGTTGAAGCGATTAAGCCCGCCGCCATACGTAGCTATCCACAGTGTCCCCGCGCGGTCCTGGTGGATCGCATACACGTCATCGTGGCTCAGACTGTGCGGATCGGCAGGGTTTTGACGATAGGATGTGAAGTCCCCGGTCGCGCGGTCGAGGCGGTTGAGCCCGCCGCCTTCAGTTCCGATCCACAGGTTTCCCGCACTGTCTTCCGCGATCGCCCGCACCGTGTCGTCGCTCAGGCTCGCGGGATCGTTCTCGTCGTGCCGGTAGCGCGTGAAGCGATCGGTTCCCGCATCATAGGCGTTCAGACCGCCCTCCGTACCGACCCACAATGTCCCCGCACGGTCTTCATACAGTACGCTGACGAGGTTATCGCTCAGGCTTGACGGATCGGCGGAGTTGTGGCGATACACCACAACGTTGTAGCCGTCATAGCGATTGAGCCCGTTGTACGTGCCGAACCAGAGAAAGCCGGCCCGGTCCTGCAGCACCCTTTGTATCAAGTTGTCGGACAGGCCCTGCTCGACGGTGATGTGGCTGAAGGTGAGCTTGTTTGGAAATGCAGCGCCGGCCGTGGCGGGCGTTTCATCGTCAGGATTGCCGGCCTTGCCCGATGCCGATCCGGACGTCGCAAGCAGGGTCAGCGCGACGAGCAGCAGAACGATGCCTAAGCGCTGCGGTCGCAGCAAGCCTGCGAGGGCCGAGCAAGCGCCAGCGCGCCGGCTGCGGTTGGGACCGGACATAACTTCCTCACGAATCAGGGACAGGCCGGTTGCGTAGACCTGTACCTGACCTGGCCTAGATCGTTTTTTGCGACGAATTGGATAGTTGAACGGTACCCTATTCTAGCAGAACCGGCAAGTGCAAGCGCCTGAAAAATGCACCGCAGAGGCGCAGAGGACGCAGAGAACTTTCGTAAGTTCTCTGCGTCCTCTGCGCCTCTGCGGTGATTCCGGTCGACTTAACCTTCGCGAGCTTGGCTCCAGCAACCGGCGGAACATTCCCTTGCCGCGATCCGGCTAAGGCGACTGGTCGTCGCTGTGCAGGCGACCGTCATCGAAGGCACGGGTCCCGCTAGGCAGCAACCCATCAAGCTGCAGCGGTTGCGTAAGCTCGCCGGCTCCACCGATGTGCAACAGGGTGCGGTTGTTGCCGGCCAGCGCTCGGGCGACGTCCAGCCTGGCGCGCTCGAGGTCGTACTGGGCAGCGACAGGATTGCGCAGGACGCGCTCTTCAAGCTGCTGTAATCGCTGTGCCTCGCTGGCAGCGTCGGAGGCGACCTGCTGGGCGACGAGCGCGGCCGCGTCGGCCTGGCGCTGCAGGGCCAGCAGTTGCCGCTCTGTCTGCTCGGCGCGCTGGATTACCGCCAGCTGCCGCTCTTCCTGGGAGCGCATATAGGCTTCGGGCGGCCTGGCGAACGTCACCATGACGCGGTTGATCGCGACACCATACGGCTCGACATCCTGGCCGATTGCCTGTTGCAACGTGGCCGCGTCTGCGCGCTTCAGATCCAGCACGTCCTGCGCAGAAATGGCGCGAATCAGGGTGCGTATTACGTCCTGACATGAGGCCCGCAGCACCTGATCAAAATCGTCAGCCGAAATCTTGTAGACGAACAGGAACGGCTCGGCGATGCTGAACGTCAGCAGCAAGTCGACCAGCGCGCGCGCGTTGTCGCGCGTCGGCGCCTCCACCCCTCTCACTTCAAATGGGATCTCGCGACGCGTCACCAGATGCGATACGCCGACGTACGGCAGCACATAGTGGGTTCCGGGACCAATTGTCTGTTTGTAGCGGCCGCCCTGCGCGAGCAGCCCGTTGGCGCCCTCGGGGATGCGCAAGATGAACGAACGGTAGACCGCCAGCACTATCAGCACGAGTGCGACAGCGATCGCCAGCGGCAGCAGCCAGCTGGATTCAAACACGGCCGCGCCGAACCAGCTCGCGCCGACGATCACAAGCGCCAGCAGCAACAGCGGGTTCTGAATACTGATCAGGCGCTCCGGCACAATCACTATCGGCAGGCGCCCGTACTCGTCGCGAACGGAGAACGCGAGCGCCGCGTCATGGAGTGGCACACGCGCCTGCGTCAGCTGCGCGTCGCCGTCGGCGGGCTGCAATGGGGGCAGCGCGTCGCTCATATCGATTTCCTTTCTCGCGTCGCTGCGTTAGACAGGTCAGCAGCCGGCGCTTGGTAAGGCCGCCTCAGGGAACGACCCGTCGAACAGGTCGCGCCGCGGCACGGTAGCCATATCGTAAATCGGCTTTCGGAAGCGGCTCCCCCGGAAGGAGCCCGGCCGGTCTTGGCGGGTCGGCGATGCGTCCATACGCATAGCGCAGCAGATCGCGGGCAATTGCCAGTAGCGGGCCCGATAGCAGCACCCAGAAAATGCCGAACGGGCTTAGCGCGGTAATCAGCAGCAGTAGCAGGCCCGGGTTGAGGTCAGTAAGCCTCCGTTGAAAATGCGGCGCGACGAAGGTCGAGACGAAGATCTGCGCGCCGGCATACAGCGCGACGATAACCAGCGCCGCCTGCGGCGAAACGCCGAGGCCGAGAAAACCGAAGAGCACAAGGCCGATCAGCGGGCCGAACTGTGGAATTAGCTGCAGCAAGGCTGCGAGAACGGCTATCAGACCCGGATAGCGCGCGTCGAACGCGGTGTAGTACTCGAGCAGCGCGATCCCGATATACAGCGTCGCTCCAACGGCAATTCCGAGAGCGAGCTGGCCGCGCACGAAGGTACCGAGCGCGCGATCGACGATCCGGATCAGCGCGAACACATCCCGTTGGGCCCACGCAGGCAGGGCGCGCCGGAGGGCTGGCCCGGCCGAACGCTGCCCGATCATCATGCCCAGCATCCATAGCGGCAGCAGAACCAGCCCGATCACCGAGCCGAGCGTATCCACCAGGGAAAGTCCATAGGTGACACTTGCCGCCGCCAGGCTGCCGACATATGCTTCGACCTGTTCACGCACGGCAACACTCATGCTGTCGAGGTACGTGCGCATCAGTGATTGCGCCGGCTCGGGCAGCTCCAGCAGCCTGCGGTCGAGCCGCGCGCTAAGCGCCGAGATCGCTTCAGGGTTGAGTGTCGTACGATACAGCCGCTCCACCTGGGCGGCAAGCATGGGTGTCAGGGCATAGCCAAGCGCGCTGACGGCCGCTATGAAGCCGGCAAGTGTGCAAAGCGCCGCGAGGGCGCGCGGCATCAGGCGCTCAAGTGCATTTACGATCGGCAGCAGCAGGTACACCACGAACGCCCCGAACGCAAATGGTCGAAGCGCCGGCCAGGATGCAGTTACCAGGCCGAAGATCGCCGCCGCAACCAGCAACGTAAGCACCATTCGTGCGATGTCGCCCGGTGACACGGCGCGTAGCCGGCGCATGAGGCTCGCCCATTTGGCCCGCGCCCGCCTTTCTGATAAGGAAGATTGATCGGCTTCGAGTTCTGAATTGCGATCGATGCTCATGCGGGTCTCCATTTCCGGCTACATTGTAGGTGGCGACCGTTGCACAATCGTCTCACGATTGAATGAAGCAGCGGCTTCTCGACCGATGACCGGCCGGTCGATGGTCACGCGGGATATGATCCGGGCCGTCTCGATGGACAGGATACGGCTCGTCTCCTCGACGCGCCGCCGATGATCCGGCTGTCCGATGCAGCGGCGACGAATCTGCGGTTAACTTCATGGGGAGTTTCATTCAGCTCAGGTCGCCGCGTGTCCTCGAAGGAGTTTTGATCAATGGAGCCGATCCTTTCGCTGCAGGTACTCGGCTGCCCGAGGTTACTGCACGGTGGGCGTCGCCTCGAGTTTCGCCGCCGGCGCTCGCTGGCGCTGTTGTGTTACCTGGCGGTCACGCGGCGCCCCCATGCCCGCGAGTCCCTCGCCGCGTTACTCGCGGGCGAGAGCGGTGAAACACGTGCGCGCCAGCACCTGCGGACGGCGCTGTCTGAGGTGCGGGCGCTGGTGGGCGATTATGTGCTGGTCACGCGAGATTCAGTCGCGTTGAACCCCGCCTTGCCGCTGCGCCTGGATATCGAGCAGTTCGAGGCAACACTGGCCGGCGGCGCTGCAGCCGATCCCGCGCCGGCGACCGCGCACTATACTGATGACTTCCTGGCCGGCTTTACGTTGCCCGGCGCGCCCGATTTTGAGGACTGGGCCATGGCTGAACGGGCGCGCCTGCGCGGCCTGCTGATGCGGGCCTTGCACAGCTTACTGGCCCGGCATGTTGCGTGCGCCGCGACGGCCACGGGAATCGAGGTCGCAAACCGGATGCTGGCGCTCGAGCCGTGGTGCGAAGAAGCCCATCGCGCGCTGATGGTTCTGCTGGCGCGTAGTGGGCAGCGGAGCGCGGCTCTGGCGCAGTACGAAACCTGCCGGCGCAGCCTGTACGAGCAGCTCGGCGTCGAGCCCGCGTCCGAAACTACTGCCCTGTTCGAGCAGCTGCGCGCCGAGACGCTTGCGCCGCCGAATAACCTTCCCACCACGCCGTCATCGTGCGCGGGACGCGAGCGCGAGCTGGAGTTGCTGGCTGCACGGCTATCCGATCCCGGCTGCAGGTTGGTGACGATCGCCGGACTCGGCGGTGTCGGAAAGTCGCACCTGGCGCGAGAGCTGGCTGCGCGGATGGCGCGCTCGGTGACCCTCTCGGGCGAAATGCGTTTTGCCGACGGTGTTTTTTGGATCTCGCTTTGCGGCCGCGCTGCGCCGTCAGACGGCGACGACGCGGCGAGCCTGGCGATCGGCGAGGCCATCGCCCAAGCGGTGTTTCCCGACACACCGATGGCCGTACGTGCCGCGCGGGCTCTTGTCGCCGCGCTGCAGCGGAAGCGGATGCTGCTGGTGCTCGACAGCCTTGAACAGGTCGCGGGCGGGCGGCATTTTCTGTCGCAGCTGCTGGAGCACGCACCGCACGTAACCGTGCTGGCCACCTCGCGAGTGCGGCTTAATCTGCACGGCGAAGCGGTGCTGGAGCTAAATGGCTTGCAGGTGCCGGCCGGCGAGCACGAGGTCGAGACGTGTCCGGCCAGCCGGTTACTGCTCGAGCAGGCGCATCTGGTGCGTCTCGATCAGCCTATTGGACGCGCCGATTATTCACATATCGTCGAAATCTGCCGCGCGGTCGACGGGCATCCACTTGCCCTGACGATAGCGGCACGCTGGCTTCGGGCGCTGCCGTGCGCGGAGGTAGCCCGCCAGCTCGTGACAAGCCTGGATTTCCTGTCCACGAATGCGCCGGACATAACGCAACGGCACCGCAATGTCGGGTCGGCCTTCAGCTGGTCGTGGGACGACCTGCCGGCCGGCACACGAGACGTGCTGCGGCGCCTGGCAGTCATCGAAGGCGCCTTCGACGTGGCTACCGCGCGCGCGGTAGCCGGGGCGGATGTCGAGCAGCTGTGCCGGCTGCGCGATGCCTCGTTGTTGAGCCAGAAGCACTCGGCGCGCTATTGCATGCACCCGCTGTTGAGGCGCTATGTGCTCGAGCACCTGGCGGCGGCTCCTCAAGAGGCGGCAAAGGCGCGCGAGCGACACGCGATATACTTCGCCCGGCTACTCGGGCAGTGTGCGACCGGGGCGACCGTAGGTTCGGACGCGCGCGCCGAGGTGGACGCGGCGTGGCGCGACATCGAGTGCGCATGGGACTGGTCGACGACACACGTAGACTCGGACCGGCTGCGGCAATTCCTCGACGGCCTGATGGCCTGGTTCGAGCAGACCAGGCAATGGAACGAAGGAATCGCCTGCGTCGCACGTGCGACGGCACGCCTCGACCGTGCAGCCGCCGGGTCCTCGGTTTCGGCACGCAAGCTGCGGGCGCTGCGCGGACTCATGGCACGCGCGCAGCGTCATCTTGAGCTTCGCCGGCGCGAGGCAACCTCGGCACCGGCGGGTCCGGCTGTATTGCAGAACCGTTCACACGCGATCGGCGCGCTACCTTTGCCGGCCAACGTCGTCCTCTCGGGGCGGCAGCCGAGCCCGCTAAGCGAG
Organism: uncultured bacterium; assembly: GCA_963827625.1. GTDB lineage: Bacteria > Chloroflexota > Chloroflexia > Chloroflexales > Kallotenuaceae > CAWHBS01. The sequence goes on from CAWHBS010000003.1 coordinate 707,748, forward strand.
CTCGGGGCACTGCGCGTAAAGATTGCACCACAGAGGCACAAAGGACACAAAGAGTCGGAGGCAAGCGCGGGTATCCCTCGCTGTCGCGGGTCGCCCGCTGCTCAACGGCGCATGGGTGGCGTGGATGATTCTCTATAAGCCTCGGCATGGTAAAGCATGCCGAAAAGGCTCCTTAACCTGGGCCGTGCTGCGGCGCGTGGCCCGGTGCGGCGGGCGACACGCCGGAGCACGCTGCGGGCTACGGTTCGACCCGACGCTGCAGCTCGTCGGCAACGGCGCCTTCGACCGCTGCCGCGCCTAGCTCGGCCGACCCACGCGTGACCTTGGCGACGCCCCAGCCGGCTTCGGCACGCGCGGCTGTCCTGAGCTCTTCCGAGTCTTCCAGCTCACCGATGCCGCGCACCGCCGTCAGCGCGCTGTCCGCCGCCAGGTCGTCGGCCTCCTCGGCCAGCGCCTCGGACGCCGCCAGGCGCACCACGCCCTCGGTGACTTCCTGCTCGCTCAAATCGGCTACTCTGGCGCCCGTCGCGGACATCGCGACTGCCAGCACGCGGGTGCTGCTCGAGCGGAGCACCGTGTTCACCGCCAGGTGGTCGAGCTGCGTGCTGCGTCCGTGAAGAAACGTCGACAGGATCGGCATCTCCATGCGCCTGACGATCGTGCCGGCGGCACGCAGCTCGCCCGCCAGACGCGCCAGCTTCAAGCCGTGCTCCAGGTCGGCCTCACTCATCACTCCGACCAGGTCGCTGATCGTCGCGATATCGTCCGACGCCGCCAATAGCTCGATACCCTGGGCCACGTCGGTAGCCCCCGCCAGCGCGGCGATTTCGCTGAGCCGGCCGACGCGATCGGCGACCCGCGCCATATCCCCGGCGCGGGTGAGGTCACTGGCCCCGGCCATCAGCGCTTCGTCGCCGGCGCTCGCGAGCGCTGCCGCGTCTTCCAGGCCTGCCGCGGCGTCCTGGAGCTCACTTGCGCCCTCCAGCGTGGTGCTGATGGCGCTGCGCTCCAATGCTTCGGCCGTGTCGCGCAGCTCGTCGCTGTTTTCGGCTGTCATCGCAGTCTCCTTATATCAGTAGACCTCAGGATGAGGGCAACGCTTCCACCGGTGGAAAAGGTGTGCCTGCCGGCGCGCGAACAGCACTTGCCGTGCGGCTACGAGCACACCGGACCGGTTGGACTCGACCAGCCTAGCTGCTGAGCGTCTCATAATCGTTGCACACATGAGCACGGGCCGGAAAGGTTACACTACAAAGACACAGAGGACACGAAGAATCCATAGCATCTTCGTGTCCTCTGTGTCTTTGTGGTGATTCCTGTCGACTCAACCGTTTAGTCCGAAGGAAGCGACTCCGGCGTTCAGCACGCTGCGGATCCTGGCGGACACTTCCGGCGCAAGAGCGTCCTCGACCAATTTGCCGCCGGCAAAATTGATTACTTCGCCAATGGCGTGTTCTTCGCCGGGCGTCGCAATCAGTACCAGCGCCGAAGTTCCGTTTTCAAGCTGCCGGCCGGCTTCCATCAGCGCAGTGTCGACAAAGCCGAGATCGACTACGTTGACGGTTATGGCCAGGGCAAGCCCGACTGCTCCACCGATCAGCGCGGCTGCGCTGGCGGACGTCTTGAGCAGGCCGCGCAGGTGCGCCAGATATCCGGCGGCCATACCGACGAACGGCAACGCCGAGGCGATGCGAGCACGATAGGGCAGGTCGGCAGACTCGCGTATCGAAATCTCGCCGTCGTCTGCGCGGCTAATGACGGCGACCTTGGCGTACCTCTCCGGCGTGCCCTTATTGTTCAACTCACCGAGCGCGTGCCGTGCTTTGCCCGCGCCGGACGCTGTGTCGAAGACGTAAACCTGCAGACTGCCGTGTTCATCGATCTCAGTAGGAGCGTTCATAGTGGCTGCATCTCCGAGTGTATCGCAAAATCCCGGTCGCTTCATCTTCGCAGGCTGGTGTCTCAATAATGTGCCATCGACGGATCGCGAGCAGGCACCTCGACTTGCGGCGAGGTTCCCGGCTAGCCGTTGGTCGAGTCGACACCAGTCCGGCTGTTGGAGTATACACTCGTCGCATTGGCGGCGCACGGGTTAGAACTACAACGTAGACTTAAGCTCCTAAGGCGTGCCCGGAACGAACGTGAACCTGTAGTATCGATCTACACCGAACAGATTGCAACGTACCTAGCGGGGAGAAACACACTGTGGCAATGTCTCATCCGATTCGAGTTTTACTGGTCGACGACCATGCAGTCGTACGCGCGGGCCTGCAATACTTCCTTGCGAACACCGACGACATCGTCGTCGTCGGCGAAGCCGGCGATGGTGGGCAGGCCCTGGCGTTAGTCAACGAGCTGCAGCCGGACGTCGTATTGATGGACCTGATGATGCCGGGCGTCGACGGTATCACCGCGACCGCGCAGGTCCACCAGGCGCATCCCCATGTTCGTGTGCTGACGCTCACCAGCTTTGTTGAGGGGCCGCTGGTGCAGCAGGCGCTGCAGGTTGGCGCCTGCGGGTACCTGCTCAAGGACGCCGCGGGAGAAGAGCTGGTGGCGGCGATCCGAACCGCCTACGCGGGCCGGCCGGTGCTTGGCGCCGAGGCGACGCAGGCGTTGATCCGGGCGGTCGGCGAGCCGCCCAAACCGGGTGGTGATCTGTCGGATCGCGAGCGTGAAGTGTTGGGCATGATGGTCAGCGGGCGCAGCAATATGCAAATCGCGGTCTTGCTGAACATCAGCCGCAACACCGTGCGGCACCATGTGCAAAATATTCTGAGCAAGCTTGGCGCCGTCAATCGCACCGAGGCCGTGGGTATGGCGGTGCAATATGGGCTCGTCGGACAGGCCGGCGCGGTCCAATAAATGTAGCGCAATCGTGTACCATACACATCGTTCGGCAGGACGATGAATCGACGGATGCAGGCTCGACCACAATTGGCTACCGACCAGGCATTGTTGCTCTCCACCAAGCTGCACAGCCCGCGGCCGGATGCGCTGTGGGTCCGCCGCCCGCGCGTGCTGGCGCTGCTTGATGAGCGACCTGCCGGCTGCCTGACCCTGATCGTGGCGCCGGCCGGCTCGGGCAAGACCACGCTGGCACGCCAGTGGGCGGCCGCGCAGCCTTCACGGTTTGCCTGGCTGTCGCTGGACGCCAACGACAGCGAGCTCGCAACGCTTCTTCGCCTATCTGGTCGCCGCCGTCCGGTCGATCTTGCCCGACGCGTGCACGACGACGTCCGCTGTGCTCACGAGCACGCAGCCGGCGCCGCTGCGCTATCTGGTCGACACGCTGCTCAACGACCTGGCGGCGCTGCCCGAGCCGCTCGCATTCATTCTCGACGATTTTCATGCCATCACCAGCGCGCCGCTGCATGAAGAAATCGTGCACCTGATCACCTATCTGCCCGAGACGGTCCACCTGGTCGTCACCAGCCGCCTCGACCCGCCCTGGCCGCTGGGACGCATGCGCGCCAACCGCTCGCTGATCGAGATCCGCGCCGCCGACCTGCGCTTCACGCTGGAAGAGACGCGCGAGCTGCTGGTGCAGACGAGCACGCCGGAGCAGCTCGACCCGATAGTCGAGGCGCTCTACGAGCGCACCGAGGGCTGGCCGGCCGGGCTGCAGCTGGCGCAGATCTCGCTGCGCAGCGCCGCCGATCCCGTCTCTTTCGCCGCAGCGCTGCGCGGCACCGACCGCTATATCATGGACTACCTCGTCGACGAGGCTATCGCGCTCCAGAGCGCGCCGGTGCAGGGCGTTCTTGCTGGCCTCGTCGATCCTCGAACGGTTCTGCGCTCCGCTGTGCGACGCGCTGCTGGCTGACGCCGGCGCACGGCGCGCCGCGAGCCAGGAGATCCTGACCGGCCTCGAGCGCAGCAACCTGTTTTTGATCGCGCTGGACAACGAGCGGCGCTGGTTCCGCTACCACCATCTGTTTCGCGACCTGCTGCGCTTTCGCCTGGAGGCCGAGGCGACGGCAGATGCGATGAAGCAGCTCCATCGCCGCGCCAGCGACTGGTTTGCCGCGCAGGGACTGGTCGAAGAAGCGGTGCGCCACGCCGTGCAGGCGGGTGAGGCGCAGCGGGCAGCCGCGATCATCGAGGCCAGCTTCCACCGCCTGTTCGACCAGTCGCCGACGTATATGACGACCAGCCCGCTGCTGTCGATGCTGCCGCCGGAAATGTTGACGCAGCGCCCGATGTTGCTGGTGATCGAGGCCTATCGGCATTACAACCAATGGGATTTTGCGGCCATCGCCAGGCTGTCGGCCCAGGCGCAGCAGCATGTGGAACACGATGGCGCACGCCTTGATGCGGGTGATCTGGAGTCGCTGCGCGGCGATCTCAGCCTGTTGGGCGCCATGGTGCTGTTCTGGACCGGCCGGACGGACGGCGCAGTAGCACTGCTGGAGCGCTCGCTGCGCCTGATTCCTCCGGCGCACCGGTACGCCCACTGCCTGGCGATGGGCCATTTCGCGGCGACACGCGCAAATCAGGGCGATCTGCCTGCCGGGCTGCGGCTGATCGAGACCAAAATGGCCGAGGGCCTGGACCCGGCCGGCGCCTACGCTAACCTCCTGCTGCTGGCGCTGGTGATTATCTACCTCTGGGCGGGCGACCTCGACCGGATGGGCGACGATACGCGGCGACTGGCAAGTGAATGGCCGCTCAAGGATCCCTACTGGTACGGCTGCGCCTGCTATATGTTCGGGCGGCTGCACTACGAACGCAATGAGCTCGACCTCGCCGCGGAGTATTTTGCGCGGGCGGTCGGCTATCGGCATACGATGAACACGCAAGCGCTGCACGAGAGCTGGGCCTTGCTCGCCCACATCAACCTGCTACAGGGTGATGTGAAGGCGGCGCACGACTTTGCGCGACAGGCACGCGCATTCGCCGACGGAACCAACAGCCCGTCGCTGCGTGAGCTGTCGACGGCGCTCGACGCGAGGCTCGCGCTGCGGCTCGGCGAGCAGGCCGCGGCGATCGCGCTGCTTCCGGCGCTGCGTGGGGACGCCTACGCCGGAAACACCTTCTTTCTGGAAAAGCCTCCCTTGCTGCGGGCGCGGCTGCTGCTGGCGCAGGACACGCCCGCATCCCTCAACGCCGCCGCGGAGCAACTGGCAGTGTGTCTGCGCAACGCCGAGCTCGTCCACAACACCTGGCAGATCATCGAGATCCGCTGTCTGCAGGCGCTGCTGCTGCGAGCGCAGGGCGACACCCCGGCCGCGCTCGACTGCCTGGCCGCGGCCGTCGCGCTGGCCGCGCCGGGCGGCTTTGTGCGCACCTTTCTCGACGGCGGACCGGAGCTGGCCGGGCTGCTGGTGCAGCTCGCGGCAGGCGGGCATCCGCAGACCGCCTACCTGCAGCGGCTGCTGGCCGCCTTCGCGCCGTCACCGTCCGATACAACCGACGCCGTCCCGGCGGTGAGTGCGCAGCATAACGGCTGGCTGGCGACGCACTCGCTGCTGACGGCGCGCGAGCAGCAGATCCTGACCTTGCTGGCCGAGCGGCTGTCGGACGACGAGATCGCGGCGCGGCTGGTGATCTCGGTACACACCGTCAAAAAGCACACCGCCAATATCTACGGCAAGCTCGAGGTGGCCAACCGGCGCCAGGCGGTGGCCAGGGCCGCCATGCTCGGTCTCCTGCCGCCCGGGTGACCGTCGCCCTGCTCGACCGGAAGCACCGCAGAGGCGCCGAGGACGTAGAGTTAGAATCTCTGCGTCCTCGGCGCCTCTGCGGTGCAACGTTTCCGGCCCGGTGGCGCTGCCGGCTACTGTCGCGCCATCGCGATGCGGAACCGTTCCTCCGGCGAGATCAGGTGGTCCTGATCGTCCTGCTCCAGGTCGATCTGCACCCAGTGCACCGCACCGCTGAACGCGTTGTTCGCCGTCCCGTAGTCCGGCGACACGGCCGAGCCGGCCTCGCTGCCGATATCGCACGTCTCGTCCGCGGAGAAGGCCATCGGCACTGTTTGCTCGACGCGGCCCTGACCCACCTGCGTGCCGTCGACATACAGCGTGACGTCGCCGCCTTTGGCCAGGCCGCCACCGTCATATTTGAACTCCATGCGCAGCTGATGTTGGCCCGCCGGGATCGCCTCGGTCGACTCGACGAAGTTCAGCTTGATGCCGAAGAAGTTGTAGCAGTATTTGAGCTTGCCGTCCTTTGCATACAGGCTCCAGCCATTGACGCTGCCGCCCTGGGCAATGATCACGCCCTCGGCGCCGGATTGCGGCACGTCGACATCGGCGGTGATGGCGTAGGACTTGTTCTTGATCGACACGACCGAGTTCTCGCTCAGCCGCCCCATGCCGCCGAACAGAATCTGGCTCTTGCCGGTAACCAGTTGCGGGCGGCCGGCGATGTCCGGGTTGAACCGTTCGAACGTGCGATCGTCGAGTGGCAGCACACTATATTTGGCCGCCTCGATCAGGAACAGCCGCTGCAGCTCGGCCAGCTTGGCGGGATTTTCAGCGGCGAGATCGTGCGCCTGTGTCCAGTCCGTGTTGGTGTCGTACAGCTCCCAGATATCGTCGTCAAACGCGCGCTTGTAGGCACCCAGCCACGGCACCCCATGCCGCGTCACGGCGGTCCAGCCCTTGTGGTAGATGCCGCGGTTGCAGAACATCTCAAAATACTGCGTCTCGTGCCGCTCCGCCGCCGCGCCGTCGTTGAAGGCGTAGCGCATGCTGACGCCTTCCAGCGGCGCCTGCTGGATACTGTTGACGATCGTCGGATGCGGCAACCCGGCGGCTTCGAGGATCGTGGGCGCGACATCGATCACATGATGGAACTGGCGGCGCAGCTCGCCCTTCGCTTCGATCCCGTTGGGCCAGTGCACGATCGTCCCGTTGCGCGTGCCGCCCCAGTGCGAGGCGACCTGCTTGGTCCACTGGTACGGCGTGTCCATCGCGTGCGCCCAGCCCACCGCATAGTGGTTGTAGGCCTGCGGCCCGCCGAAGTCGTCGATCTTCGAGACCAGGAACTCCGTCGTCTCGATACCGGCCATCCCGTTGAGCGTGGCCATCTCGTTAAAGCAGCCGTTGGGCGTGCCTTCGGCCGACGCGCCGTTGTCGCCGATGATGTAGTAGATCAGCGTGTCGTCGAGCACTTCCAGGTCCGCCAGCGCGTCGATCAGGCGCCCGAGATGATGGTCGCAATGTTCGAGGAAGCCGGCGTAGACCTCCATCTCGCGGGCGAAGACCGGGCGCATGGCCTCCGGCGTCTCATCCCAGGCCGGGATTTCCTCCGGCCGCGTGGTCAGCTCGGCCTCCGCGGGGATCACCCCGATCTCCTTCTGCCGCTCGAAGATTTCCTCGCGCAGCACGTCCCAGCCCTGGTCGAACTGGCCCTTATATTTGTCGGCCCACTCCCTGGGCACGTGGTGCGGGGCGTGCGCGGCGCCGGGCGCAAAATACATGAAAAACGGCTTGTCGGGCATCAGCGCCTTCTGCTGGCGCGCCCACGTGATCGCCTTGTTCGTCATGTCCTCGGTGAAATGGTAGCCCTGTTCGGGCGTCTTGTCCGGCTCGACGGCCGTGGTGCCTTCGTAGATCGCCGGGTACCACTGGTTGGTCTCGCCCCCGATGAAGCCGTAGAAGTACTCGAAGCCGCCGCCGCCGGTGGGCCACTGGTCGAAGGGACCCATCGGGCTGGTTTCCCAGACCGGCACCTCGTGGCACTTGCCGAACTGCGCCGTCGAATAGCCATTGAGCTTGAGCGTCGTGGCGAGCGGCGCCTTGTTCTTGGGCAGCACCGAAGAGTAGCCCGGCGCAGAGGTGGCGATCTCGCAAATGCCGCCCATATTGACGGAATGGTGGTTGCGCCCGGTGAGCAGCGCCTGGCGCGTGGGCGAGCACAGCGCGGTGGTGTGAAAGCGGGTGAACTTGAGCCCGCTCTGGGCGAGGCGCTCGGCGGTCGGCGTGTGGATCACGCCACCGAAGGCGCTGGAGGCGGCGAAGCCGACGTCGTCGAGCAGCACGATCAGCACATTGGGCGCGCCGGACGGCGGCCGCAACGGCACGATCGGGGGAAAGGCGGTGTCGGGATCTTTGGCGTCGTAGGTGGTCAATCCGACGTGTTGTACATCGGGGATCGGCAGAATTGAACGTTGAACCGCGTCTTGAGAACTCATGCCGTTGCTTCTCCTGGCTATGTGCTGCTGCCGACAACCGGCGTCAGTGGGACCGCCTGGGGTGGGAAACGTCTCCCGTGACGTCTGGTCCGCGCCGGCCAACCTCGGAACCTGGGATCACCCAGCCGATCTGGTGTAACATGCAGCGCGTCGTATGGGCGTACGCGATGACGTGCACGCGCGAGCACGCTGGTGGCTACGCTATAGATATGCCGCGCTCAGGCCGCCTGATCGTCAAGCAGCTCAACCGACAGCAACGGCAGACCAAGCATATTGAGCTGGTTCAGGATGCCCAGCAGCGCTGCCTGGTCGGCCAGTTGGCCGGTCAGAACGGTGACCCGGCCGGTGTCGCCCTGCTCGGTCTCGAGCCGCATATTCCCAAGCCGATCCGACCACGGCTGCGCTACTGCGCCGTGGATCCGGATGCGGTAGTAAGCAGGAGCGTACAATAGATTTCCATGTGCTGGTTGCACGTCGTCTTCCACCAGTTTGCGCGCCGGCCGCACCGGGCGACATCACGTCATTACATCGCTCGTTCCGATCAGTGTAGCGCAGACGTGTACCATACACATCGCCCGGCAGGAAGTAGAAACGAAGTATGTAGGCTTGACCATGACGACCGACCATGCGCTGTTGCTCACGACCAAGTCGCACAGCCCGCGACCGGATGCGCTCTAGTCGAGGCGCTCTACGAGCACATCGAGGGCCGGTCGGCCGGGCTGCAGCTGGCGCAAATCTCGCTGCGCGGCGTGACCCGCGACCTGCTGCGCTTTCGCGCGGAGCCCGAAGCGACGGGCGGTGGCCAGGGCTGCACTGCTCGGGATCCTGCCGCCCGGGTGACATCCACTGGAATCACCACAGAGGCACAGAGGACACGGAGATTTAAAAGCCTCTCCGTGTCCTCTGTGCCTCTGTGGTGCAAAATTCCGGGCTGTGGCCCAAGCGGGCCGGCGGCAACATACTTATTATCTACCACCGACTGAGTGATGCGGCGTCGCCCGGCGCCGCCTATACTGGTGCATACCGACCGCAGCACCGACCGCATCAGAGCCTGATGCAAATGCCTTTCAACGGTGCGCATTGAGCGGCTGCCGGCTGCGCCTGCAAAAAGCGTTTTGCGCCAGACATTCGTGGCGTTTCGTGGACGGCTTCCAATGGCTAACACAGGTACTATGCGCCACACCGATACCAATCGAAGCAGCTGCCATAACGATGCTCGTGCTACCCGGCGCGAGCAACCCACGAACGTGCCGGGAATCATCTGGAGGCTGGCAACCGCCTGGTATCGCGCCGTGCTGACGAGCTCAGCCGCCGGCCTGGTGATGGCCGATTGGCGCTGGCGGTCTTCGCTACGCGGGTCGGCACAAGAATCGGCTCGAGCTGCTGGTCGCCGAGCGTACCAGGGAGCTCGAGCAGGCCAACGAGCGCCTTGGCGCCGAGATCCTGCGCCACCAACAGACCGAAGCTCACGCACGTAAAACGCGCGATGAGCTGGCTACCTTGCTCGCCAGCTCGCAAACGATACTATCGACGCTCGACCTCGAGCCGCTGCTCGACCGCATCCTCGACCAGCTGGCCAACATTATCGACTTCAACTCGGCGTTCGTGGGTACGCTGGACGGCGAGCGGCTGACCGTCCGTGCCTTCCGCAGCCGGGTCGCGGGCCGCGATATGCGCGAGAGGTCACTGAGCCTGCCGCTCAACCCGCCGATACGAACGATTGTCACGACCCGCCGGCCACTGTTGATGTCCGACCTCCGCTCAGCGCCTGACACTGTTGCGTTTCTCGAAGACGCGATCCAGCAACGCCTGCCCGACCTGTCGTTGTCCGGCGTGCCGCTGCTCGCCAAGGAACGGGTGATCGGCGTGTTGTGCTTGCTGCATCAAGAAGCCAGCTTTTACACGGAGGCGGATCTCGATCGGGTCCAGGCCTTCGCCAACCAGGTAGCGTTGGCCCTGGAGAACGCGCGGCTGTATGAGCGGGCGCGCGAGGCGGCCATGCTGGAAGAGCGCACCCGCCTGGCGCGCGAGCTGCACGACGCCGTGACCCAGACCCTGTTCTCGGCCAGCCTGGTAGCCGAGGCACTGCCCAACACCTGGCGCGAGGCACCCCCCATGGCCGTGCGCGGGGTGGAACACGTACGGTTGTTGACGCGCGGCGCGCTGGCTGAGATGCGCACGCTGCTGGTGGAGCTGCGCCCGGCGGCGCTGACGGAAAAGCCGCTCAGCGAGCTGGTGAAGTCGCTTTGTACGGCGACCGGCAGCCGCTCGCAGGTACCGGTGACGTATATTCTACGCGGCCAGGGCACGCTGCAGCCCGAGGTACAGATCGCGTTATACCGTATCGCTCAGGAAGCGCTCAACAACGTCGTCAAGCACGCCGATGCTCGGCGAGTGCGCGTGGCGCTGGTATACCGGCACCGCGGGGTGCTGCTGAGCGTGTGCGACGACGGGCAGGGGTTCGAGCAGCAAATTGTCGCGCCTGAACTCGTTTGGGCTGACGATCATGGGCGAGCGGGCAGCCGGGATCGGGGCGCGCCTGCACATTCGCAGCCGGCCCGGCCGCGGTACCGCCGTGACCGTTGCGTGGTTCCCACCCGACGCCGGCAACGCCGAGCCTGGGCACGCCTCGAACGGTCGCCGGTGAGGCCGGGAGCCGCCGCCGGCAGCGCGCTATGACCTCCAACCGGCAGGTTCGTTTACCGGATCCAAAGCTGGTTGACCGGCAGGCAAGACGGGGCCGGATGGACCGTCTCGATGGACGGGCAAGGGCTCGTCTCCTCGACGCGCCGCCAATGATCCTGCTGCCCGATGTAGCGACGCCGCTTCTGCGCTTTAACCACAGGTAGAGGTCAGCGCATTTCCCGGCCCGAACGCGGCCGCGTTCCCGCCCGAACCGGTGAGTTCGCCCTTCAGAGCGCGCGCAGCAGCCGGCCCAATCGTCGCGCATCGATGATCAGCGGAGGAAGACCGTGCAGGAAGGCGAGCCGTATCAGGAGCGGTTGGCGGCGTGGGGACAGCGCGCCCGCCGGGCGAGCGTGCCCGATCGTAAGAACCTGCCGGCCGACCTGATCGCCGGGATGACCACCGCGATCGGTGCCATTCCCGACAACATGGCGTCCGCCGTGATGGCCACACTCAACCCCGTCCAGGGACTGTACGCCGGCATGATCGGCACGCCGGTCGCCGCGATGACCACCGGCTCGGTGTTCATGCTGGTCAACACCACCAGCGCGATGTCGCTGGCCACATTCGACGCCCTGGCCGGCATGCCCACGGAGCAGAAGCTGCCCGCGGTCGTCACACTTACCATCCTGATCGGCGTGTTCCAGGTCGCCTGCGGCCTGCTGAAGCTAGGCTTCCTCACGCGATACGTATCCAACGCCGTTATGACCGGCTTCCTGACCGGCATCGCCGTGTTGATCGTACTGTCGCAGCTGTCCGACCTGACCGGACTCGACCTACACCGTCACCAACAAGGTGCTGCGCCTGGCCGAGACCATGCTCCGGCTGCAAGAGGTGGACCTGCCCACTGTCGCGGTTGCCGCACTCACGATCGGGCTGGTACTGGCGTTCGACCGGACGCGGCTGCGCAAGTTCTCGATGCTGCTGGCGCTGATCCTGGCCTCGCTGGCGGTGCCGGCACTAGACTGGACGTCGGTGGCGCTGGTCGGCACCGACAACGACATCCCGCGTGCGCTGCCCGAATTCTTCGGCTTCAGCCTGGTGCAGTTTCCAGGGCTGCTGGTATCGGCTGTGGCGATCGGCATCATCGGGATGGTGCAGGGCGCCGGCATCGGGCAGAGCTACCCGAATCCAGATGGGCGCACCGGTGATCCGTCGCGCGACTTTCTGGGCCAGGGCCTCGCCAACATCGCGTCGGGGGCGTTCTTGGGCATGCCGGTGGGCGGATCGGCGGGCGCGACGACGTCTTAACGTCGGCGCCGGCGCGCGGAGCCGCTGGGCCAACATCTTCAGCGGGGCGTTCCTGCTCATCGCGATCGTGGCGTTCGGACCGCTGGTGGAGCAGATCCCGATGGCGTCGCTGGCGGGCTTGCTGGTGCTGGCCGGCATCATCGCGATCAATATCCCGCGCATCGCTACCGTGCTGCAAACCGGTACGGTCGGAACGGCGGTGATGGCGATCACATTCGGCGCGACGCTGCTGTTGCCGGTGCAGCAGGCCGTCTTCCTGGGAGTGGCCGTGTCGTTTCTGATGATCGTGATTTCGTCATCGGAGAAGGTACAGGTGGTCGAAATCGTGCCGCACGGCAACGAGCTGCCCGAGGAGCGCGAGGCACCCGAAACGTTGCCCGGCGGCCGGATCACGATCCTGCAGCCGTATGGCAGCCTGTTTTTCGCCGGCGCGCGCACGCTTGAGGAGAGCCTGCCCAATGCCGAGGGGGCGCAGCGCGCGGTGGTGATCCTGCTGCTGCGCGGCTACCCGGACGTGGGCAGCACCTTCATCGGCGTGCTCAGACGCTACGCGCAAACCGTTCAAAACAACGGCGGGCGCTTGATGCTGACGGGCGTGAGCACGACAGCGTACAAGCAGCTGGAGAAGACGGGCCTGGTGAAACTGTTGGGCACAGACAACGTGTATCCAGCCGGGCCGCGCCTGTTCGAGCCGACGCTGCGTGCGCTCCGTGTAGCCAGGGCCTGGCTGAACGAGCCGGTCCCGGCAGCGCCGCAATCTGAATCGACCGGAAAGAGCGAGGCCGCGAGCCAGAGTGAGTAGCGAATAAAATAGGGATTTCGTTCACATCAGGAGGACTACCATGGGCTGTCTGTTCGCTGTATTTGCCGGTGCTTTCCCCCGCTTTGCTGTGTTTTTCATCTGGATTGCACGGCCGGCGCTGTTCAGCGCGGCCTTCGGCGGAAGCTGGTTCTTGCCGCTGCTGGGCATCATGTTCCTGCCGTTTACCACGCTGATGTACGTGATCATGTGGACTCCCGGTATCGGCCTGGTCGGCTGGGACTGGCTATGGCTGGGCCTCGCCGTGGTGCTAGACGTATCAAGCGCGGCCGCGTCGGGCTATTCCAACCGTGATCGCGTGCCGGGCTACGCCGGCTCGTAACGCGTGCCAACGAGGAGCTTTCCGTCATGAGTGACCAGCAGGACAGGCTGATCGAGTATCAGCCTGGAACGACCTTCCCCGGCACGATCGGCCTCACCGTCGACGAGTTCGACCCCGGCCGCGCCCAGTTGTATGTCGACGGCACGCTGGAAGCGTCGGCCGAATTCCCACACACCACGCCGCTGTTCTTCGAGCTGGAGGGCCTGAGCTGCGGCTACGACGCCGGCGCGCCGGTGATGGACGGCGCCTGGGAGTCGCCGTTTGAGTTCAGCGGGACGCTGCATCAGGTCGTCGTCGACATCAGTGGCGAGCTGATCGCCGACGAGGAGGCGACGCTGCGCCAGCTGATGGCCGGGCAGTAACTCCCGGCCCGGACCTGTTGTGCGGCGCCGGCGGCGGTTGGTAACGCCACCTGCGCCGGCGCCGCACAACCAACCAGAGAGGGGAGAGTATGTCCAATACCAGAAATACGCCCAGCCGGGGTTGGCTCCCTGCGCTGCGCACACATCGCGACCGTGGGCCGCGCCGGCTCCGGCTGACCGTCACGGCGTCCGCTGCCGGCCTGATCTTGCTCGGCTGCGGAGCACCACAGCAGCCCGACCAGACGGCGCAGGAAGCGCTGGCGACCGGCGTTCCGGCAGCGCAGGCGACTGCCTCGGCGCTCGCGTCGGCTATGGGAGCCGCGGCCTCCGGCATCGCTTCACAGGTGGATGCGCGAGCCTCGGAGCTCGCATCCGCAGCGTCCGGCGCCAGGGCGACGGTCGAAGCAGCGGCGTCCAACGTCGCCGCCACCGCACAGGCCGCGCGCACGGATGTCGCCGCCACCGTGGAAGGTGTAGCGTCGGGCGCGGCAGCCGCGCGTACGGATGTCGCGGCGACCGTCGAGGCCGTCGAGCCGACGGCCGAGGCGCTGGCATCCAACCTGGCCGGGACAGCCCAGGCAATGCAGAGCGAAATGGCCGCAACCGTCGAAGCGGTGCAGAGCGACGTCGCCGCGACGGTCGAAGCGCTTGAGCCGACGGCCGCGGCGCTGCAAACCATCGTCGCGGCGCCGGTGGAGGCGCGGTTGACCGAGGTAGCGCCCACGGCGGTCGCGCTGGCGACTGATGTCGCGGCGACGGTGCAACCTGTAGTCGCGACGTCAGTCGCCGATTCTCCGGTCGAGATCGCGGACGTTCAGGTGAGCGCCGAGGATACGACGATAACACTGCGCAATCGCGGCGCGGAGCCGGTGTTGATCAGCGGTTGGATGCTGGTGGTCGACATCGTACCGCTGGTGCTGCCGACGGGACCCTATCCGCAGCTTGATCCCGGCGAAACGCTCACCTTTCACTTTTCTCGTGGAGTAGACAGCGAGTTGGACGTATATATGGGCCAGGCGCCGCCAGGCTTGCTCGACCGGATGCAGCCGGGAACCAACATCGTCTTGCTCAGCCCGCGTGGTGAGGTTGCGAGCGTCTACCGGCTGCAATAGCCGGAGCCAGGCGATAGAAGGTCTGGCGTCGGCGCTGCGACCGGCGCGCTCAGTGATGCCGGTATCGACAACCGCTTTATCGGGCAGGCGCGGGCGGGTATGGCGCTGCAGGCCAAGCTGGTAGTAGGTGGAGTGATGACCCAAGGACTGGCCTATCTTTCGCTCGCGATCGTCGTGTATGCCGCGGTGGCACGGCGCCTGGAGCGCTGGTCGATCTCGATGCCGTTGGTGTTTACGCTGGTTGGCCTGCTGCTTGGTCCGTTCGTGTTCGGCATACTGGCATTGGAACCCGAGGCCGAGGAAGTCAAGGCGCTGACCGAGATCACGCTCGCGCTGCTGCTGTTCGCCGATGCCTCCACCGTCGAACTCCAGCAGGTGCGCCACGACGCCGGGCTGCCGGTCCGGCTGCTCAGCATCGGAATTCTGTTGTCGCTGGTATTCGGTGCGCTGCTGGCGTTTGGACTGTTTCCGGCCGAAGGACTGGCCTTTGCCGTCTTGATCAGCGCGATCCTTGCCCCGACCGACGCGGCGCTGGGTTTGCCGATCTTCAACAATCCGAAGGTACCGCTGCGTATCCGGCGTGCGCTCAACGTCGAGAGCGGCCTGAACGACGGTATTGCGACACCGGTCGTGACGCTGTGCCTCGGCTTCGCCGTTGTGTCGGGGGCTCAAGCAGAGGGCGGTTGGCTGGCGACGGCGCTGCGTGAAATCGCCGGCGGCGTAGCGGTCGGCGTGCTGGCGGGCGGAGCCGGCGCCTGGCTGTTGCGTGCTGCGAAGCGCCGCGGCTGGATGACCGAAGTTTCCGAACAGTTCGCCATGCTCGGCCTGGGGCTGGCGGCCTACTTCTGCGCGCTGGCGATCCACGGCAACGGCTTTGTCGCCGCGTTCATCGGCGGCATCGTCTTCGGCGCCGTATCACGACGGCGGTTTGCCGAGGCGACCGAGTTCAGCGAGCACGCGAGCACGTTTCTCTCGCTGCTGGTGTGGGTGATCTTCGGCGCGGTGCTGGTCGGCGCGGTGTTGAGCGAGCCCTTCAACTGGCGAGCGCTGGGATACGCCGTGCTCAGCCTGACGCTGGTACGCATGCTCGCGGTAGCCATCGCGCTGCTCGGCACAAAGCTGCGCTCCGATACCGTCGCGCTGATGGGCTGGTTCGGCCCGCGCGGGCTGGCGTCGGTGGTGTTCACGCTGCTGGCCTTTGTACAGTTTGAGGAAGCCGGGCGTTCGGTCGCCACGCTGGTATCGGTTGCAACCTGGACGATCCTGCTCAGCGTGGTGGTGCATGGCCTGATCGGCACAGCCGCTGGCAGCCTGGTTCTCGCGTCGCCTCGCTGCCGCCAGGGAGCTGCCCGCCGAGATGGTCGAGCCCGGTAGCTCCAGTGTGGCGGTCGAGGGAGCGCCGCCGGCATAACCGTGCTGCATAGCGTGGTGATGACGAGAACGTTTCGGCACAGACCTTTGAGTCGACCGAATGCACCACACAGGCACACAGGACACGAAGATTCTATGGGATCTTCGTGTCCTGTGTGCCTGTGTGGTGCAATCTCTACGACTGCTCTAAACCAGCGGGAGGATCACGTGCGATGGGTGCTCCTCCTGGGCGCATGCAAAGGCACGCGCCGTGCATGGTTGCTTCGGACGCCGGTCTCCGATTGGTGCAGCGCCTGGCGTGCCGATCCCGCCGGCCTCACCTGATTGGAGTGTCTGCATCCGGCTGCGCTGCGAGGTCGAAGGCGATGCCTTCGACCCAGCCGGCCAGGGCGGCGCGTTCTGCGGGCACACGGGCGAAGCGAGCGTTCAGCGCGTCGAGTTCCGCCGCCTCGACCAGGCGTTTCTCGTTGAGCACCCAGCGACCGCGCTCGCACACGCGCGCGTGGGCCTCTTCCATGACCGCCTTGGCCGCCTGACCGATCGCCCCGACCACGTTGCCACGCGCGGCATGCATGCGCGCATAGTCGAGGCTGAAAGACCGATGGAAGCGCCATCGGGGCGGCGCGACAGCTACCAACCTGGGCGGGAACTGCCCGACCGCCGGGATTTCGCCGCGCAGCAGGCGGCACGACGCGAGTTCCGCGCAGAGGCTATACGTCGGCACTCCCGCGACATAGCCCAGTAGAGCATCCACGTCGTAGGTCCCGGCCTGGGCCTGCTGCATCCAATGCTCGACGACATCAAGATCGCGCAGCAGAACATCGACTTTTTCACCACCTATGGAGAGCCAGGCGCCGCCGTTCATCACACGCCCCCACGCGCCGGGAGGATGCACGACGCCCCACGCTGCGAGCGCGGCCGGCTCGATCGCGCCGCGATAATACACCCCGAGGTCCCAGTCACTGGCAGCGTCGCCGGCCCCCAGCCCGCGCGAACCGCCGAGGACAACCGCGCGCACGCCCGGCATGGCGGCCAGCACATCGACCAGACCGGCGACCGGCAGCGGCAGCTCAGGCATGGTCCGGCCCGACCACCACACTCACGGGGCGTGCACCGCCGGCCTGTAAAGCGCCGGTATGCATCACTTGCCGAAGATCCAGGATCGAGACACGAGCGGAAGCACCCGGCATCGCGGTTCTTGATACGGTTCGAGCAGCGGCGAGACGAACCGCCGGCCGGCTACCACGTAACATAATCGACGGCATTGTCATCCATTTCGTCCTGTTCGTGGGCGTAGCGCATCCTGGCTTGCGGACGGATGTCGGCGCGTGCATGAGTGTACTACGGCTCGCAACACGATGAAGGAGGATCCCGCTCCTCCTTCCGTCGACGGTGTGCTAAAGTCGGGCTGTGGCGCAGGTGTCGTGCTGTGTGGGCCGCGCCACCTCACGATCGTGTGCACGAAGGAGGATATCATGGCGACGACGTCGAACGGCACCCCTGCCGGCACGCCCGAGGCCACTACGCTGGCGGCGATGGCGGCCTACAACGCCGCGCTTCAGCGCGAGATCCTGCCCATCCCGGACATCACGCCGGTTGGCCTCACCACCTTTGACGCCAAGGACCCCGACACGCACTATCCCCCCATCATCCCGTTGCGCCCGCCCGCCGGCGCGCCCAACGTGCTGGTGATCCTGATCGACGACGTGGGCTTCGGCGCGTCCAGCGCGTTCGGCGGCCTGCCACACGCCCACCTTCAGCGCCTGGCCGCCGGCGGGCTGCGCTATACCCGCTTTCACACCACCGCGCTGTGCTCGCCCACCCGCTCGGCGCTGCTGACCGGGCGCAACCATCACTCGGTCGGCATGGGCAATATCTGCGAGTTGGCGTGCAGCAGAAGCCCTTCGAAGGCGTGAGCATGGCCTACAGCTTCAAAGACGCCGGTGCCGCCGAGCGCCACACAACGCAGTACTTCGAGATGTTCGGCAACCGCGGCATCTACCACAAGGGCTGGACGGCGGTGACCAAGCATCGCACGCCCTGGGAGACGGGGGCTGAGAGCATCCCGCCGGCGTTCGACGACGAAGTGTGGGAATTGTACGACACGACCACCGACTGGACGCAGGCGCACGATCTGGCGCAAGAGAACCCGGCCAAGCTCCACGAGCTGCAACGACTGTGGCTGATCGAGGCGGTCAAGTACAACGTGGTGCCGCTGGATGACCGCTTTGCCGCGCGCGGCACGCCGGAGTTGGCGGGCCGCCCGCAACTGGTGCAGGGCAAGCGCCAGCTGCTGTTTAGTGGCATGGGACGCCTGACCGAGAACTCGGTGATCTGGTTCAAGAACACCTCGTACGCGCTGACGGCCGACGTGGAGGTGCCCGCGTCGGGCGCCGAAGGCGTGATCCTGGCGCAGGGCGGGGTGAGCGGGGGCTTGAGCCTGTACGCCAAGGACGGCAAGCCGACGTTCTGTTACAACTTCTTCGGCCTGGAGCGCTATTACGTCGAAGGCACGCAGGCGATTCCAGCGGGCAGGCATCAGGTGCGGCTGGAGTTCGCCTATGACGGCGCCGGACCGGGCAAGGGCGGGACGGTGACGCTGTACATCGACGGGGCAGCGGTGGGCGACGGGCACATCCCGCAAACCGAGGCCTTGTTCTTTTCGGCCGACGAAACCTGTGATGTGGGGAACGAATTCGGCTCGCCGGTGACGACGGAGTATCGCCGGCGCACATTCAGCGGCGAAGTGAACTGGGTGGAGATCGACGTGGGGCTGGACGATCACACGCATCTGATTGCGCCGGAAGACCGCGTGAACCTGGCGCTGGCGTTCCAGTAGGTGTCCGCCAGAACCGCCCGCCGCAGGCCGGCATGCCAACCGGCGCGAATGCTACGCAGCAGAGAACGCGGTCACAGGAGCACGCGCCGATGTCCCACATGGTCCTGTTCGTCTGCACGGGCAATTATTACCGCAGCCGCTTCGCCGAGCTGCTCTTTTCGGCGTCGGCTGCGCACGCGCGGCTCCCGTGGACCGCCACCTCCCGTGGGTTCATCCTGGCGCCGCAGAACGTCGGCCCGATCTCAGCGTTGACCATCAACGCGCTGGCCGCCCTTGGCTATCCGGTTGCGGAGCCGGTCCGCTTTCCGCTGCTCCTGCAGCAGGCCGATCTTGAGGCTGCCGATCTGGTGATTGCGTTGCACGAAGGGGAGCACCGTCCCTGGTTTGCACAGCGCTTTCCGGCGTGGGTCGAGCGGGTCGAATACTGGAGTATCACTGATGTCGACGGCACACCGGCGCCCGAAGCCTTCGCCGGGATCGCCCGCGAGGTCGAGCGCCTCATCGCGCGCCTGGCGACCGCGCGATGAGCCACCACGCCCAGGCGACGAGCAGCCGGAAGGATGGCAGGACCTGTGCCGGCTACCTGGCACATCGACCCTCGTTTTCGAAGCGGATGTGCCGGATAGCCAGTACAGGGACCCGGTGCGACAGGTTGCCCATGTGCTGGCGCGACGACGTCAGGACGGGTTGCCGGTGTCGTTGCTGACCCACCGTGGCACCGGCGGCGCGGCGCGTCGACGCGCGCCCGTGACGGGCGTGGCGGGGAGACCTGTACCGGCTCAGGTCGCCGGCGACTCGCCTGGGCGGCGGTAGCTAATGCCCTGACCCTTCGATAGGGCCGCGATCGTCTCTTCCACGGTCAGCAGCACCGTGGTCTCGACCGAGGCGAGGGCGCCGCCGGCCGTGATCGCCAGTACGACGCCGGCCATTGAGACATTGTCAGGCGCCTCGAGGATCGCGTAGCCGTCGTAGTGGCCGAAGCCATACCAAAAGCCGTGGAGGGCGCCGCCCACCTGTTCGATGTACGCGCGCGCAGCAGCGCGGCGATCTTCAGGGTTTTGCATGAGCTTGGACCAGGTTTCCGGCGTGTAGTTGAAGCGCATGAGGTAGAACGCCATGGGAGACCTCCCTGCTGTGATTGGGTGTCGGCAGGCGTGACCTGCGGTCGATAGCCAAGCGTACACCGCCACGCGGTTGACGTCAAGTGGTCGCGGCGCGGTGTGGGAGTGCCGGGACGGTGTCCGCTGCGCACGCGGTGCCGGTTCCACTCCTCAAACGCGTTCCATCACCGAGCGGCGGCGCTGTCGCGGTGCGGAACGCAGCAGCAGGTTCGAGACCTCAGCCCACGTCGCGGCGCTGGAACCCGACGAGCCCGGCGCCGGTGAGTGCCACGGCAATGGCGACCAGCCAGATCAGCGGCGCGGCCGTGACGACGGCATAGTGGACATGGGCGAACGGCGAGATGTCGAACACCGCCCGGCTCACCCGCTACGGCTTGTGTTATTGCGCCGCAACGCGGCGGAGTAGTCTGTGCCGTACAATACATGCGTTGGTTTGGGTTCCGGTGCTGGCTGGCGGCATGCCTGATTCGGCTCGTGTCTGGAGCGCTTGCGATGCACGAACGCTGTGTCTTTTGCCGCATTATCCGCCGCGAGCTACCCGCCTATATCCTCTTTGACGATTCGCAGGTAATCGTCTTTCTCTCCAAGAATAATCACCCGCTCGTGGTCACCAAGGCCCATGTGCCGAATATCTATCATCTGAATGATGCGCAGGCTGCGGCGATCATGCAGGCGACGGTGCGAATCGCCCGTGCCGTGAAAGTCGGCCTGCAGTGTGAGGGCGTGTACCTGACGCAGGCCAATGAGCCGTCGGCCGGACAGGATGTGTTGCACTTCCACCTGCACGTCTATCCCCGCTGGGCGGGCGTGGAGCTGGCAAGGCAGCAGTTCGGTCCGCCGGCGTCGGACGACGAGCGGCAGACGACCCTCGAACGTCTGGGCGCTGCGCTCGACGGGCCCTAACCTCCCCGGCGCGCCCCATGCCCGACGATTCATTCCCCGGCCGGCGCGGTATGCACACCGTAGAACTGACGGAATCGACGTCGCAGTCTCACGCCAGACAGCAGCGCACCGCGCCGCAGAGCGGTCTGGGGGCCACAGCTGGGACGAGGGTACGCGCGGGCTGCGACAGCTACCGTCACTTTGCGGCGAGCGCCGCCATGGTAAGGAGAGCAAACCGCCGTGCTTGCTGCTCCCATGTCGCCGCCGGTACTGTGGACGCCGGTATGAAGCGCTGCCGCTCGTGCTGGGCACCTCCCCCGTCATCTGGCTGTTCCTCGGTGGGCTGCTCGTGATCTGGAGCTTCTTCCTCTGGGAAGCGCGGATGGTAAAGCGCGGTGCTGAGCCGCTGCTGCGCCCGGACCTGCTGGGCAATCCGCAGCTCCTTGGCGGCCTGATCATGTTCCTCTTCCAATTCATGGTCCAGGCGGGCACGTTTTTCGTCATCCCGCTCTTCTTATCCGTCGCGCTGGAGCTGTCGGCGCTGGCGACGGGCGTGCGGCTCGTGCCGCTGTCGATCTCCCTGCTCATCACCGCGCTCGCGATACCGAAGGTGTGGCCCCAGGCGTCACCACGCCGCGTGGTGCGAGTTGGGCTGTTGGCGCTGCTGGCGGGCGCGGCCGTCATGGTCGCGGGGCTCGACCCCGGCGCGAATGCGGCGATTGTAACCGTGCCGATGCTGCTGATGGGCTGTGGGGTCGGGGCGTTGGCCTCGCAGCTCGGGGCGGTGACGGTGTCGGCGGTGCGCGACGAGGACAGCGCCGAAGTCGGCGGGCTGCAGAACACGGCGACCAACCTGGGCGCCTCGCTGGGGACGGCGCTGGTGGGCTCGATCCTGATCGCCAGCCTGACCACGGCGATGATCACGGGCATCCTGGAGAACCCGGCGGTGCCCGATGCGGTGAAGGCGCAATCGTCGGTGACGTTGGCGAGCGGTGTGCCGTTCATCTCGGATACCGATCTGACCAGTGCGCTGGCGGCCGCGGGCGTGCCTTCGGATCTGGCCGCGGAGATCGTCGCGGAGAACAGCGCCGCACGGCTGGTGGCCTTGCAGGCGGCGATGGCGGTGGTGGCGGTGTTTACGGTGGTCGGGCTGTTCTTTTCCGGGCGCATCCCGAAGCAGCCGATCGGTGCGGCGTCGGCCGCGGCGCAGGATGCAGATGGAGATGCGGCTGGGTCATGACACAAAAGCAGCCAACTACGACACCGGTCACGTCAGCACCCGCCGGCTCGCTCGGGATTGTGGACGCTGTGGACGCCAGATCGTGAGGTATGTCGTTGCATTTCGGCTTGCTCGCCCGCTCGCCGCTGCGCCTGCCGGACTACCGCCGCCTGTGGCTCGGCCTGGTCATATCGCGCCTGGGCGACATGTTTACCGTGATCGCGCTGCTGTGGTTCGTGCTCGAGCTGACCGGCTCGGGTACCGCGCTCAGCCTGCTGCTGCTTTGTTTCAGCCTGCCGGCACTGCTCACCAGCCCGCTCCTGGGCTGGCTGCTCGACCACTATCAGCCGCGCGACATCATGCTGCTGGACAATCTCGCGCGTGCCCTGGTCATCGGCGCGATTCCGCTGTTGTACTGGCCTGGGCGGTCTGACGTTGTGGGCGATGTACGTGCTGGCGCTCGTAGCTGGCGCCCTGACGCCCGCGACGTCGGTGGGTATTCGCGTGATCATGCCAAAGCTGGTGCCGGATGACGAGCTGGAAACGGCCAACGCCTGGGCCTCGGCCAGCGACCAGTGGCCGGCTGCGATGGTGATCGGGTGTTCGGCGCTTGCATGCGTGGCCGCCGGGGTAGGCGGGTTGCTCTCCTCGACGCTGCGCCGGATCAGGCGTGCGGAGGTGGTCCTGACGGATGCGGCTGCGCCGCGGTAAGCAGCTGTTGGGGTGGGTGCTGAGGCTCCCACAGCACGGTGCCGTCCAGGTAGTGAGCTGTTCCTTTTAGCCCTTCAACCCGCTCAACGCCAGCGCGTTGATGAACTGGCGCTGAAACAGCAAAAACACAACCAATATCGGCAGGATGATCATTACCGAAGCGGCCATCGTGAGGTCGATACGCACCGCCTGGGCACTGTTGAAATAGCTCAGCGCCAGCGGCAGCGTCATTTTGAGTTGATCGTTGATCACGATCAAGGGCCATAGATAGTCGTTCCAGGATGCCATGAACTGGAAGATACCGAGCGTTGCAACGGCAGGACCCAGCTGCGGGAGGATCAACCGCCAGTAGATGGCAAACTCGCCGGCTCCGTCCAACCGCGCCGCTTCGATCAGATCGTTGGGAATTGCCTGGCAAAACTGGCGCATCAAAAAGATCCCGAACGCGCTAACCATACTGGGTACGATCAGCGCAAACAGCGAGTTGACCAGCCCCAGCGAGTTGGTGATCAAATATACCGGCACCAGCACAACCGGAAAGGGCACCATCAGCGTCGCCAGAACCATGGTAAACAGCAGGTTGCGCCCCCGGAACTCGAACTTGGCGAAGATATAGCCCGCCAGCGTTGAAGTAAACAAGATCAGCGCGGTGACCGACGTCGAAACCACAAGGCTGTTGCGGAACCAGGTGCCGAACGGCGCCTCCGTCAGCACCGTGCGGTATGCGTCGAGCGTCGGATTCTCGGGCAGAAAGGTGGGCGGCACGCGCCGGGCCTCGCCTGCTGTTTTCAGCGAGGTCAGCCCCATCTGAACCAGCGGAGCGAGCATCAACAGGCCGCCGATGCTGAGTACCACATACAGCAGCAACGTTCCGAGCCAACGTGATCGCGGTCTGGCGCGCCCGGGAGTGGCGATTGTCGATCCGCCCATGCTAGTACTCCCAGTTGGTTCGAAGCAGACGTAGCTGCACCAGCGTGATCACCAGCAACATAGCAAGCAGAACGACCGCAAGCGCGCTGGCATAGCCCATTTTGACGTACTCGAAGGCCTGTTGATAGATGTGCAGCACGATCGTGCGCGTCGAGTTGAGCGGGCCGCCGTCGGTCATGATCTGCATCGGAATGAAGACCTGCATGTACGACAACGTCGTTAGCACAGTCACGAACAGAGTCGTACGCTGCAGCAGCGGCAGAGTGATGTGCACGAAGCGCTGGCGTGCGTTGGCGCCGTCGACCTTGGCGGCGTCGTATAGCGAGTTGGGTATCGTTTGCAGGCCGGCGAGAAACACGATCGTGTTGTAGCCCATGTCCTGCCAGACCGTCACGATCACCAGCGCAATCATCGCGTAGCCCGGCTCACGCAGCCAGGAAATACTGCGCAGGCCGATCGAGCGCAGGAACACATTGATCAGGCCTTCGCCCGGCTCAAACATGAAGCTCCACACGAACACCACCGCGACCAACGAGGCAATCGCCGGCACGAAGTACACCGTGCGGAACAGCGCTTTGAAGCGCGGCAACGCATTGAGCCCCATTGCGATCGGCAGCGTCAGTACCAGATTGAGCGGCACGGCGATCAGGACGAACTTGATCGTGTTGCCGAGGCTGAGCTGAAACGTCTTATCGGTGCTGAAGGCGAAGGTGTAATTGCGCAGCCCGATAAAGGGCGAGCTCATGTCGAGCGGGCTGTAGCGGAACAGGCTGAGGTACATAGTCATGCCGATCGGCAAGAAGGCGAACACGAAAAACAGCAGCATGATCGGCGTGAGGCATATAGCCACAAAGCGCATCCGGGTGGCGTGCCCCGGCGCGTGTGAGCGCCGGCGCGCGCCGGGGTTGGCCCGCGGCGCCGGCGCTACAGCTGCTGATGAGATGGGCAGCTTGTTTTTCATGGCGCTTACGGCCCGAGGTATTCATCGATCATGGCGTTTATCTCGTCGGTCATCAGCGCCGGCGAATCTTCCGCTTTCTCCTGGCCGAGCGCCACTGCCGTGTAGTGATTATGAATAATCTCCCAGAAGCGATCGCGGTTCTGCACCGGGCCGACCCACTCGCCGTTGGGCAGCGCTGCAAACGACGTCATGAGCTGCGGCGCGGCTTCCAGCATCTTGGCGTCGTCAGCCAGCGACTTGAGCGCGGGAACCGTAAAGGTAGTGATATTCCACTCACGCGCATTATCCGGCTCGGCCATGAACTCAAGGAACTTTACCGCCGCTTCTTTATTCGGCGAGCGCGCCGAGATCACTTCGCCCCAGCCCGATTCGGCGGCAAAGCGCAACGGCTGGCCCGCCTCGAACGTCGGGAACGGAACGTAGTCGTAGTTGTCGGGATACTTCATATCCTTGTAGGACTCGTTCGCCACGCCGATGACCCACGGACCCTGGTGCGCCATGGCCGCTTTGCCCTGAAAGAACAGGTCAAAGGTGTCGGCGGTAAACGCGCGCTCCTGGTGAACTTTCTCGGTTACCTCGAGACCGGTTTCCGCCAGCCAGGCGCGCCTGGCCGCGTCGGTGTTGAAGTTGACGTGCTTGCCGTCCTCGGCCCAGTATGTCTCGCCTTGCTGCAAAATGAACGAGAGAAACAGGAAGGTGATACTGTCGTTGCCGGTAAACGCGAAGCCGGAGCGTTGCAGCGTATCACCGTCCCACACCGCCAGCTGCTTGGCTGTTTGCACCAGCTCATCCCACGTCTTAGGAGCGCTCAGACCGGCGTCTTCGAGCATCTGGGTATTGATGAACAGCCCGCCGTTCTCGAGATTGTACTCGTGGGGAATACCGTATGCTTTGCCCTCCCACACATATGCTCCCATCGCCGCCTCGAAGAAATTCTGGTCAAGCTCGGCTTTGGGCGTGGTCAGCTCGGCCAGCAGGCCCTTTGAAGCGTACTCGGTGACCCAGGTACCGAACATTTGCTGAATATCGGGCTCGGTTTGCGAGGCGTAGCCGGTCTGCAGCTTGTTAATGAAGACGTCGTAGGGGAAGTGCTGGTACACGATGTTGATATCCGGATTCGCCTCCTCGAAGCGCTCGATCATTTGCTTGTTGGCGGCGACAAAGGCCGGATTATTGTGCGACCACCAGGTCACGTTGGTTTTGCCTTCTTCCGGCTCGGAACTTGATCACGGCTCCCTCACTGGGAGCAGCTTCCGCCGAGACCGCCTCGGCCTCGCCGCTGGTGGGTGCTGTGGAGGATTTGTCGAGGCCGCGGGAGCACCGCCACAGGCCGCAAGCAGCAAAGCGACGGTCAGCAGGAGCAGCGTAGTGATCGACCGGGATCCAGGGCGAAACATCCCAGCCTCCTTAGATGTATAGGCGGATCGATCGGAGCATGGAGCGGCACACGCCGCTCGCGTACGTACCTGTTGGCGTGGCGGCTAGAGGCGCGGGAACCTCCCTTCGTTGATTTTGCCGAGGCGGGCGGGATTGTAGGTGTAGATGATCGTTCGCCGCGGCACCTGGCTGCGATTGAGGTCCGAGTAGTGCAAAATATAGGGATCAAAGAAGATCATCTCGCCGGCCTTGAGCGGTACCGGAACGACCTTGGTCTGGTCGACATAACCGGGATCGATTTCGAAGTGGCTGCCGGTCCTAAACTCACAGTGCGGCTTGCCGATATGGCTGCCGGGGATCACCTGTAAGCAGCCGTTGGTCTCATCGGCGTCTTCGAGGTAAATAAAGCAGGTGATCAGCTCATCAGTATGTGCGCGCCAGCAGCAGACCCAGTCCTGATGCCACGGATAGGCCGAGCCGCCCGGAAGTTTCAGGTTGAGCTTATCTTCGAACAGCTCTACCGGCTCGCCAAAGATCGCGCTTACCGGCTCGGTGATGCCGGGAAAGGTGGCGGCCTCGGCAAACAGCGCGCTCAGATCCGAAACCGGCTCGAGCTTGCGGATGACGCGCTCCATGCCTGCTTGATCGTTGCTTGCGAGGTGATCGCGCTCCCACTCGATGCGCCTGGCGTAGCGCTCCGGCTCTGCGCCGCAAACGGCGACAAGGCGGTCGGCTTCGTTGCGCATCGCTTCGAGCTGCCGGGGGGTTAAGACGGCTGCTGCCGTGAGGTAGCCGTCGCGAAGGTAGCGCTCGCGATCGACAACTGCAGCCATACTGCCCATGGGTCTACCCTCCGAAGCTCCGAGTGTCCGGTGAGCCTGCGCGTTACGGACGGAATCCGCCACGCGCTATGTATGTCATGCGCCGGCTGCAACCCCGTTGTGCAACCGGCATGCTGTCTTCCACGTGTTGAGGCTGCGGCAATCATATGGTTCGGATGATTGTTTGTCAAGCTATGTTTTCGTTCTTGATCGTTTATGCACGCACAGGCTTGACGAAGCGCGCAGCTTTGTGATAGATTTTGCGTGCAGATGTCAAATGGCAGCCTCACGGTCGGCGCCGGCGCGCGCCTACGCTGCGCTTGTAACGCGGCGGAAGGGTGCTTCGACGAGCCCATGCATGCACCGAACAGGAGCTTCTATGGACCAGCCTGGCGAACACACGATCGCTGAGATATTGCAGCAGCCCGCGGCCTGGAAAGCGGCGCTCACAGCGGTCCGGTCGTCCGCGCCGCGGATCCGGAGGCTGTTCCACGATCGCGCTGCAGAGCCGCTGTTGCTCATTGGCTGCGGATCACCCTACTATCTTGCCGAAAGCGCTGCGGTACTGATGCGCACATACGCGGGACTGCGCTGTCTTGCCACGCCGGCCTCCGAGCTGATCTTTCATCCACGATCGCTCATCAGCGAGCACGCGCAGCCGCTGCTGCTGATCTTTTCGCGTTCCGGAGAAACGAGCGAGGCTATCGCCGCGGCGCGCCTGGCTCAGCAGCTCGGCGGTAAGGTGCTGGCGGTAGGCTGCGACAAAGCCACAACACTGCTGCGCCTTGCCGATCTGGCGATCGAGATTCCCGAGGGCCGCGAGTCCAGCGCCACACAGACCCGGTCGTTTGCCGGCATGTTCGTCGCCGCGCAGGCGATCGTCTCACAGCTGGCTACCCGGCACGCGAGCGGGTCCCCGCTCCACGCGGCGCTGGAAGCCCTGCCTTCGCTCGGCACGGACTATATCGATCGCGCGCGCGAAACCGTCGCCAGTCTGGCGGCGGATGCGGCGATTGAGCGTATTTTCGTGCTCGGCTCGGGGACGCGATTTGGTCTCGCGTGCGAAGCAGCGCTCAAATTCCAGGAAATGTCGCTCACGATGGCCCAGGCGTTTCATACGCTCGAGTTTCGCCACGGACCGATGTCGCTGGTAGGACCCGGCAGCCTGGTGATCGGCTTGCTCGACGACGACGCCGCGGGCGAAGAGGCAGCGGTGCTGCGGGAGAGCGAGGAGCTGGGCGCGCGGCTAGTCATTTTGGCCGAGCAGTCCACGCCGGAGCTGGCGTCGATCGGGACCGTATTGGCCTTCAATTCGGGCTTGCCGTCCTTCGCCTACGACGTGCTGTACTTGCCGCCGCTGCAGCTGATGGCCTACCAACGCGCGATGGCCAAAGGGCTGGACCCGGATGCGCCGCCGAATGTAAGCCCCTTTATTCGCCGGCCAAGCATTGAGGTCCTCGCTCAGTAGAGGTGCTCCAGGTGCGAGGTTGCCCATGACTCGGCTGCTTGCCAAACAGCGTCAGCGTACGATCGCCGACGTGATCAGCCGTGACGGCCAGGCAACCGTAGAAGACCTGGTCCGGCGCTTTGGGGTCAGCCGGGCAACCATTCGGCGCGATTTGCAGGATCTGCACCTGCAAGGCATTGTTGATCGCTCGCACGGCGGTGCCGTGCGCAACACCAGAGCCGCGCCCGAGCCGCCGCTGCGCAAGCGCGGACCTGAACAGGCGGAAGCCAAGCGCCGCATCGGCCAGGCAGCCGCCGCGCTGGTGCCGGACGGTGCAACGCTGTTTATTTCGTCGGGCACGACGCCGCTGGAGGTCGCACGTGCGCTTGGCGAGCGCTCGAACCTTACCGTGATCACCAACGCGCTCAACGTCGCGACGCTGCTCGCCGAGGTGGCGGGCATCACGCTGGTCATCGTCGGCGGTGTGCTCAGGCGCTCCGAGCTGTCGATGGGTGGACATCTGACCGAGCAGGTACTCGACGAGCTGCGCACCGACTTTGTGTTTATCGGCGCCCACGCCGTCAGTCTGCAGCACGGATTGAGCGCCGACAATCTCGCCGAGGTACAGACCGATCGCGCCATTCTCGCTGTCGGCGAGCGTCGCGTGCTGGTCGCCGATCATACCAAGTTCGGAAAGTTTGCCACGGCGCGGGTCGCGCCGCTGACCGACATGCACACCATCGTCACCGACGACGGTCTCAGCCCCGCTATTGCCGAGCGCATCACGGAAGCGGGCGTCGAGCTGATCACAATATAGACGGCACACAAAGCTGTGCTGAATGGAGCAGAGCATGCAGGAGCGAATTGTGCTCATCGGCGCCGGTAGCGCCATGTTTACGCGCGGTCTGGTCGCCGACCTGCTACGCACCGGCGTCGAGGGCGAGCTGGCGCTGGTGGATATCGACGCCGAGGCGCTGGACGCCGCAGAGCGGCTGGCGCGCAAAATGATCGCCGCGCGACAGGCGCCGATTTGGCTGCGCGCGGCTACCGATCGGCGCGCGGTGCTGGAGGGAGCGACGGTCGTGATCTGCACCATCGGCGTCGGCGGCCGACGCGCGTGGGAGCAGGATGTGCTGATCCCGCGCCGCTACGGCATCTGGATGCCGGTCGGCGATACTGTTGGGCCGGGCGGTACCTCGCGTGCGCTGCGTATGATTCCGCCGATGGTCGCGATTGCCCGCGACGTGCAGGAGCTTGCGCCCGCTGCGCTGTTTTTCAACTACGGCAATCCGATGGCGCCGGTGTGCCGCGCCGTGCACAAAACGACAGGCGCGCACATGGTCGGGCTGTGCCACGGCGTGTTTCACGTCGCCGAATATCTGGCCGAGGCGCTCGGAGTCCCGCGCGACGAGCTGCGCTACACTGCCGTCGGGATCAACCATCTGACCTGGTTTCTGACGCTGGGCGACAGCCGGCGCGACCTGATGCCTCGCCTGCGCGAGCTGGCCGCGCAGCGCCAGATGCCGCAACGACAGTCGAGCGCACCTGCGAATCCCGGCGCGCTGCACACGCCCGACGCGCCCGAGCAGCTCGACGAGCCGTTCAGCTGGCACCTCTTGAATCTGTTTGGCGCCTTTCCCGCCGTACTCGACCGGCACGTGACCGAATTCTTTCCGCAGTTCTTTCGTGACGGCCGCTATTACGGCCGGACGCTGGGCGTCGACGCGTTCAGCTTCGAGGACACCATCGCCCATGGCGACCGGATCTATACCGAGATGCGCGACGACGCGTTCGCGCCGGGTCCGTTGAGTGACGACTATTTCGAGCGCCTGGGCGGCGAACATGAGCAGGTGCTTGACATCGTGGCGGCCATTCGACACGGCCGGCCAACGCTGTTCTCGGCCAACCTTCCCAACAGCGGCCAGGTATCCAATCTCCCGCCACAGGCGATCGTCGAGGCGCCCGCGGTCGCGGATAGCGAGGGCCTGCGCGCGGTTGCCCAGCCTCCCCTGCCGGCCGCGCTTGCCGGGACGCTTGCTACTCGCTATCAGTGGGTCGAGACAGTGGTCGAAGCGGCGCTCGAGGGCAGCCGCACGAAATTCATTCAGGCGCTCGTGCTGGACGGAGCGGTCTCATCGCTGGAGCAGGCGACTGCGCTGGCGGATGAATTACTGGCAGCCCAGGCAGCGTATCTGCGATGGGCCGAGCACTCCTGAACATTCAGCAGGATGCCTAAGGCTGAGCGGCGCTTCCCAATGCCGATGCGCCCGACAGCCCAGCCGAGCGCCACCCCGAAGCCGAGGAGCAGCGCCACGCTCATCGAGCCGCCGATCAGTACGACCGACAAACTCAAGCGTCCACCAGCGAGCCACCAGACCAGCATATCTGGGCCGATCACCACGGCCACCACGACGGCCAATAGCGGTCCGGCGCCGCCTAGCATCAGCCAGATACGGCGCAGCCGGCTCACGGTTGGCGGATCGTTCGGCAACAGGGGCGGGCCTCCTTATCCACCGGCTGCGACCTGCCGTAGCTGTTCGAGTAGCCCAAGCGCCAGGTCCGGCTCGCGCGGACCGATGAGCTCGGTGGTGATCGTGTCGAGCACACCAGGGCCGGGATCGGCCGCTTGCCTGGCCAGCACACGCCGCACCAGCTCCTCGCGCGCTGCCCGGTCGCCGCCGGCCAGCGCCGTGATGGCGAGCGACCGGAGCTCATCCGGCGCCATCGTCCGCTCAACGACCGTCCGCAGCTCGACCAGCACATCCTGGCCCTGCGCGTCTGTTAGCGACTCGGCTCGGACCAGCGCGCTGACGCGCACGACCACGTCGAGGAGCGTTGCCGTGGTATCAAGACGGAGCTCCGGCCGCGCCAGGAGAGACCGAACCTGCAGCTGAAAGAATAGCCGGGTCGTCGCCGCTACCTGGCCCGCCACCGTGCTCGCCTCGGTGACAGCCTGTTGCTCCGGTTCCGGCCCACGGGAGTCCGGGCCTCCAGCGTTGCTCCCGGTAACGAGCATGGCACCCAGCGAAAAGCTTCCGGTCGCCGTGCCTCGTAGCCGCAGGCGGTAGATACCGATCGGCGGATCCGCAACGACGGCCAGTCCGATGCGCTTTCCTCGATGACCGGACCTGAAGTACTGCACAGCGCGCCGGCGGCGCTACGAGGCCACCCATGCTGTGGCCGACGAGCACCACCCGATCGGTGTCGCTGCGAGCACGCGCGCGGTCGAGCCACGGGATGAGGTAGGTTGTCGCGGAGTCGGCGACGGCCTTACGCCAATCATAAAAGGCGACGAACAGATCGCGGCCACGCACGTACCCGGCACGGCTCATCGTGTTAAGGAACGCGCGCCCGTAGTCGCTGAATGGTGGAAACTCCCAGCCGGAGAGCGTCGGCCCCCGTAGGTCGAGCAGCACCGGCAGATTAAACGAGCCGCCAAGACCGGGAACGAAGACAACCGGAGGTTGAGGCATCACGCACTCCTCAACGAACGCTTGTGCTGACAAACCGGCAACGCTGTCGTGGTATCTGGGTGGGCGCGCAGCAATCGGTGCTACCGCTCGCGCTAGGCTGGGTTGCTCCTAGTATAGAGGTGCCGGCAACATTCGTGCAGCGAGCCGCATCATGCTGGTGGAAGAACACAAAACGGTGGTGTGGGCTACTGCGGATCGACCCACCCTGCAACGACACGTAATGCTTGTCGGCCGTCCATCGCCTGCTGCGTGGTTCCTCACAGAATGGCGTCGACGATGTACCGCGGCAACTCAACGGCAAGGTACAGCGCTGCTTTGAAATGGGTGACCACAAGCGTATCGCGGACACGACGGAGCGCGTCGAGCCGGGGCACGTCTGGTTCACCAACGCCACCGCGATTGTGCGTCAGACCGGTTACGAAGTGGAAGCCCGACGATCCCACAAACATGGGCGTCGGCGGCAGGTGGAGTTTCGTCAGCCGCCGGCTCGGACCAACCGGCAAGATCCGTATACTTTCCATATACGGCACGGGATTCGTGACACTATACTTTGTTCCGTGCGCGTCCTCGGTGGAGCACGCCAGGGCACGAGCGCGCCGGATTCGGTGCTGCAACCTCGTCACACGGATAGTGCATGTTCGGCGACATCAAACGGCTCTTCATCGGCACGCCGATCGAGACGGCCCGCCAGGTTCACGAGCGGCTCACCAAGCGCACCGCGCTGGCGGTCTTTTCCTCCGACGCCCTGTCGTCGGTTGCCTATGCCACTCAAGAAATTCTGATCCATCTGGCGCCCGCCGGCGTGCTGATCTTCAGCCGTGCGCTGCCGATCAGCGGCCTGATCGTGGTCCTGCTTATTATCGTCGGTATCTCCTACCGCCAGACGATCATGGCTTATCCCAGCGGCGGCGGCTCGTATATCGTCGCCAAGGACAATCTCGGCACGCTGCCTGGCCTGACGGCCGGCGCCGCGCTGCTGATCGATTACGTGCTGACCGTGGCGGTGTCGATCTCGGCCGGCGTCGAGGCCGCCTACTCGGCGCTGCCGGGCCTCCAGCCGTATCGGGTCCCGCTGTGTCTGGCGGCGATCGCGGTGATCACGCTCGCCAATCTGCGCGGGGTGCGCGAGTCGGGCGCCATCTTTTCGCTGCCGACCTACTTTTTCATTGCCACCTTCGCGATCATGATCGGCTACGGCATCGTCCAGGCGCTGACCGGCACGCTGGGCACGGTGGTGCAGCAGCCCGGTCTCGCGCTGTTCGGCCCGCACGGCGCCGTGCCGGCCGGCGAGCAGGAGCCCGTCACGCTGTTTTTCTTGATGGCCGCGTTTGCCTCGGGCTGTACCGCGCTCACCGGCGTCGAGGCGATCTCCAACGGCGTGCCGGCCTTTCGCAAGCCCGAGTCGCACAACGCGCGCACGACGCTGACGGTGATGATCGCCATTCTGGGGATCATGTTTGTCGGCATCACCTTTCTGGCCACGCGCGTCGGCGCCGAGCCACTCACGGTCAACGGGACGATCCTGTACGAAACGATCCCCTCGCAGGTGGCGCGGACGGTGTTCGGCGGCACCAACATGGCCTACTACCTGGTGCAGGCGGCGACCTCCCTGATCTTGCTGCTGGCGGCCAACACGGCCTACGCCGACTTTCCGCGCCTGACCTCGCTGATCGCGCGCGACCGCTTCCTGCCGCGGCAATTTGCCTCGCTCGGTGACCGCCTGGTGTTCAGCAACGGCATTGTCATCCTGGCGCTGCTGTCGTCCGTGTTGATCGTGCTGTTCGGGGGCTCGGTGACCAACCTGATCCCGCTGTATGCGGTGGGCGTGTTTTTAAGCTTTACGCTGTCGCAGGCGGGCATGGTCCGCCGCTGGGTGCGGCTGCGCGGGGCGGGCTGGCGCCAGAGCGCCGTCATCAACGGGATCGGCGCCACGGCGACGCTGGTGGTGCTGCTGATCATCGGCTCGACCAAGTTCGTCGAAGGCGCGTGGCTGGTGATCGTGCTGATTCCGATCCTGGTACTGCTCTTCATGGGTATTCACCAGCACTACATCACCGCGTCGCGGCAGCTGTCGTTGGAGGGGCTGGAGCCGCCGCCACCGCTGCGCAACACGGTGATCGTACCGGTCTCCACGCTGCATCGCGGCGTGGTCAACGCGCTCAAGTACGCCGAGGCGATGGCGCCGGGCAACGTGACAGCCGTCCATGTGTCGATGGATGAGGAGCAAACGGCCAAGGTGCGCGCCAAGTGGCGGCAATGGGGCGGCGATGTCCCTCTGGTGGTGCTGGACTCGCCGTATCGCTCGCTGGTGCGCCCGCTGCTGCGCTACCTGGACGAAGTGGACCGCCGCTGGGACAACGACGTGATCACGGTGGTGCTGCCGGAGTTCGTGCCGGCGCGCTGGTGGCACAATTTGCTGCACAACCAGACCGCCTTCTTGATCAAGTCGGCGCTGCTGTTCCGCCGCAACCGCGTGGTCGTCTCGGTGCCGTACCAGTTAGAGTGAGCACATGTGCTCCCGCCAACATGCTGCGGCACGTTGTCGCGATTGGCGTGTCATTGGGCGGCGGCACCTGGCGGCGCATTACCCGACGGGCTCGCGGTGCTTGCGGTCGCCCTGCTCCGAATCGGTACCGGCAGCGGTACGCAGCCGATATCCCACGCCTGGTTCGGCCACCAGATACCGTGGCCATAGCGGGTCGACCGGTGGTAGGTGGCAGAGTGTACGGCGCGGAGGCGTGGTCAGACACGGCGTACGTCTCCGTCCGGCGGACGCTGCGGCTGAGCGTCCGGCCGGGAGGTGGTGTCGCCGGCGCGAGGTTGCACATGGGGCGACTGCGCGGTGGCAGGGATGGTACGCCTCCCGTGCTCCTCGTGTCGGCGCTCCGGGTGCTGACCTGCGACTTCCAGCGGGAGGCTGAACCGAATGCGCGTGCCGCCGCCCGGCCGGTTCTCGGCCCACATCCGGCCGCCGTGGGCTTCGACGATACCGCGGCTGACCGGCAGTCCCAGCCCCGCGCCGCGGGCGCTGCCGGCCTGCCCGCGATAGAACTTCTCAAAGATGCGCTGCTCCTCGCCGGGCGCAAGGCCGGGGCCACGGTCGGCAATGTCGACGATGACCTCGCCGCCCGATACCTGCGCCTCGATGTCGATCGGGTTGCCCGGCGGTGTGAACGCCGCGGTGTTGTCCAACACGTTAATCAGGACTCGCTCGATGAGCGGACTGTCGATCGGCACCAGCGGCAGGTCGTCCGGCAGCCGCAGCGCCACCGGCCGTCCGGCCATGGCATGCCCCAGCCGTGTCACTGCTGCGCCGACCACGTCCGCCAACGGTTGGCGTTCGCGCCGCAGATCAACCGTGCCGGCTTCCAGCCAGGTCAGGTCGAGCAGGTTCTGCACCAGCCGGTTGAGCCGCTCGGCCTCATCGTAGGCTGTCTGCGCCAGTTCCCGGCGTGGGGCTTCGTCCAGCGCGGCCCCGTCAAGCAGCGCGCTGGTCGCGCCGGTGATCACCGCCAGTGGTGCCTGCAGCCGGTGCGACACCGAGCTGAGCAGTGTATTGCGCACGTGCTCGGTCTCCATTGCTACCCGTGCCTGCTGCGCTTCGTCGGACAGCTGTGCCCGTTCGATGGCCAGCGCCGTCTGGGTGGCGAAGGTTTCCAGCAGGTGAAACTGCTCGGGCTCCAGCAGCTGGCGCGCCACTTGCGGCTGGATACACAGCACGCCCAGCGTGCGGGTGTCCGTCCGCAACGGCAGATACAGTGCCTGGCCGCCCGGCAAGGTCGTGGTGCCGAGGCCGGCCGGCTCGCCGTGCTCGAACACCCAGTGTGCCACGCCGCGCTCATTGGTGTCGTCGACGAGCGCCGCATCGCCAACGGCGGTGCTGAGCGCGCGATTGTCGTCGGGCACCAGGACGGCGACCCGGCTGTCGAAGATCTCGCCGATATGGCGCACCGCGGCGTCGAGCAGGTTGTCGAGCCCACGCATGCCGGCGAAATCGCGGCTCATGGCATACAGCGCGGCCGTCCGCCGCTCGCGGCCGCGGGCTGCCTCGGCCTGCTGCTGGATGCGGATCGTCAGCGTGCTGATCAGCAGCGCCACCAGCAGCATCACGGCAAACGTGACCAGATACTGGGTGTCGGAAACGGCGAAGGTCAGGTACGGCGGCACGAAAAAGAAATCAAACGCCGCCACGCCCAGCACCGCTGCCAGGCTCGACGGTCCCCGCCCGAAGCGCCAGGCGGTGAACACCACCCCCAGCAGATACACCATCACCAGATTGGCCAGCTCGAAGTACGGCAACATCAGCCACGCCACGAGCGTGCACAGCACCATCACCGCGATGCCGGCGCCGTAGTTGGCGCCGGGGCTGCTCGGGCGTGGCAGGTGCGGCGGCTGTGCGGCGGTATCGTCGTGCTCGCCGCTGATCACATAGACGTCGATCTCGCCGCTGTGACGCACCACGTCGTCGACCACCGATCCGAACAGCAGCTCGCGCCAGCGCGGCTTGACCGGCTTGCCGACGACGATTTTGGAGACGTTGCGCCGGCGGGCGACGTCCAGGATCGTCTCGCTGACGCTCTGGCCGGTGAGCGAGATCGTTTCCGCACCCAGCTGCTCGGCCAGACGCAGCGTATGGATCACCCGGTCGCGCTCGTCGTCGCTCAGGCGGGCGTGGCGCGGCGTTTCCACGTAGGCGACGAGCCATTCGGCGCGCAAGGCCGTCGCCATCCGGCGCGTCGAGCGCACCAATCGCGCGCCGAGCGGGCTTTCGCTGACGCACACCAGCAGCCGCTCGGCGGTAGGCCAGACCGTGGGAATGGCGTGGTCGCGCATATAGTGCTGCATCTGCGCGTCGACCCGGTCGGCGGTACGGCGCAGCGCCAGCTCGCGCAGCGCGATCAAGTTGCCCTTGCGGAAAAAGTTGCCGGCGGCATGGGCGGCCTGCTGCGGCACATAGACCTTGCCCTCGCGCAGGCGCTGCAGCAAGTCGTCGGGCGGCAGGTCGATCAGCTCGACCTCGTCGGCCTGCTCGATGATGCGGTCGGGCACCGTTTCGCGGACCACGATGCCGGTGATCTGGGCCACGACGTCGTTGAGGCTTTCGAGGTGCTGGACGTTGACGGTGGTGTAGACGTCGATCCCGGCGGCGAGCAATTCGTCGACGTCCTGCCAGCGCTTGGGATGGCGCGAGCCCTGGGCGTTGGTATGCGCCAG
This sequence comes from uncultured bacterium, assembly GCA_963827625.1. GTDB lineage: Bacteria > Chloroflexota > Chloroflexia > Chloroflexales > Kallotenuaceae > CAWHBS01. The sequence goes on from CAWHBS010000003.1 coordinate 744,809, forward strand.
CTCGTCCAGCAGGATCAGCTGCGGCCGCCGAACGAGCGCCGCGTCGATATCGAACTCGCGCAGCACGCGTGCCGCGGTACTCGACCTGGCGCGGCGGCAGGCGCTCCAGGCCGTCGAGCAGCGCCTCGGTCTCGGCGCGGCCGTGCGTCTCGACCCAGCCGATCACCACGTCGACGCCCTCGGCGCGGCGCTGCTGCGACTCCTCCAGCATCGCATACGTCTTGCCCACGCCGGCGGCCATGCCGAAGAACACCTTCAGCATGCCGCGCGCCTGGCGTGCCTCGGCAGTCTGGACGCGCTGCAGCAACTCGTCGGGATTGGGGCGGATTTCGGCCATAGTTTAGGGTCGAAGGTCGAAGGTCACAGGTTGAAAGTCTTTCTGCTCGTCGGTTGAGCACAGCCCGTCGGCGTTCAGGTGGTCCAAAATCGTTTCATGACCTTCGACCTTCGACCCTGACTTGACCTTTCACATATTCCCGCGGGCTGGCCGGGACAAATTCAACGTTCGAAAAAGGCCGCCCGATCGCCTGCTGCAGCTCGTCGGCGCGATACACATACGCCGTGCCGTCGCGCGGATCCATAAACGTGTACATCTGCTGCGGATCGACAAAGCTGGTGTTCGACATCGTCATGAACTCCAGCGGCTGCCCTTCGATCGCCGGCACGAGTGTAGGATCATCGCGCAGCAGATCCAGATACGTCGGCAGACCGGCGGGCGCTCCGGCCGTATCCGGTGCTGCCTGTCGTTGTTCGCTGCGCGCGAGTGCTTCGTCGGCGAGGCGCCGCAGCGTACGCTCCGCGTCGGGCGACGGCAGCAACACTCCACATGGTCGATCGTCCCAATACAGCGCTACCGGCTCACCGCTACGCTTGATCTCGTCGAGCACGGCCTGCCAGTTGATCGCTGAGTTGGATAGGGATAGGTGTTTCATGTTGCATTTTGGTTGAAGATTATTGTTGATCCAGCGCCAGATTGAGCTCCAGCACATTAACGCGCGGCTCGCCCAGAAACCCGAGCTGCCGTCCTGCGGTATGCGCGGCCACCAACTGGCGCACCAGCTGCGGATCGAGACCCCGCTCACGCGCGACGCGCGCGACCTGGTACTCGGCCGACGCCGGGCTGATGTGCGGGTCCAGCCCGCTGCCCGACGCGGTCACCAGGTCGACCGGGATCGCCAGCGTGTTGTCCGGGTCGGCCTCGCGCAGCGCCGTGATGCGCGTTTGCACGATGCCTGCGGGGCCGACCAGCCCCTCGTTGAGCGGCCCGTAGTTCGAGCCCGACGAGCCGGTCAGTGCTTCGGCGTTGAACGCATTGTACGGCACCGTGCTGGTCGCCGACGGACGGCCCCAGAAGTAGCGCGGCGCGTCGAACTGCTGGCCGATCAGCCGCGAGCCGACTGCCTGGCCCGCGGCGTTGCGGATGATGCTGCCGTTGGCCTGCGCGGGAAAGACCAGCTGCGCGATGCCGGTGACGACCAGTGGATAAATAACGCCGGTGATGATCGTCAGCAGCACCAGGGCGACGATCGCCGGGCGCAGCTGGCGGCTGAAACCGCCGGCTGCTACGGATGCAGGGTGTGTCTCACTGCGAGCCATATATGTCGATAGTCCTGTCGATAGTCCTGTTTATGTCGTGCCTGCGCCAGCAAATAGTGGGCTTGCACGTCTGTGAGCGGGATGTCGCGGCGGGCAGTCGCCCGCCGCTGCGTTTCGCGGAGCGTAACCTCGGCTTCCTGGGCGCCGGCGGTGTGGCAATTCCACAGCGCGATCGCCCACATGGTGGTGCCAAATATCACGAGCTCCATCACCTGATGCCAGACCTCACGCACGGGCAGGGCCGCTTGCGCAAACAACAGCACCACCATCGTGCAATACAGCACCGGCAGCACCCACCGTGCTGGACGGCGATACGGTTTCATCATGACCTCCCGCTAGACCCAGCCAAACGCCGTCAGCACGATATCGATCAGCTTGATGCCGATGAACGGCACGATCAGCCCGCCCAGGCCATAGATCAACAGATTGTCGCGCAGCAGCGTCGCCGCGCCGACGGCCCGGTAGCGCACGCCGCGCAGCGCCAGCGGGATCAAGAACGATGATCACCAGCGCGTTGAAGATCACCGCCGAGGCGATCGCGCTGTTGGGCGTCGATAAGCCCATCACGTTGAGCGCGTCCAGCTCCGGATACGTCAGCGCGAACGCCGCCGGAATAATCGCAAAGTATTTCGCGACATCGTTGGCGATCGAGAACGTCGTCAGCGCGCCGCGGGTCATCAGCAGCTGCTTGCCGATCTCGACCACCTCGATCAGCTTGGTCGGGTTCGAAGTCGAGGTCGACCATGTTGCCGGCCTCTTTGGCCGCCTGCGTCCCGCTGTTCATCGCCACCGCCACGTCGGCCTGGGCCAGCGCCGGCGCGTCGTTGGTGCCGTCTCCCGTCATCGCCACCAGCCGCCCGCCGGTCTGATATTCGCGGATCAAGGTCAGCTTGGCTTCGGGCGTCGCCTCGGCCAGAAAGTCGTCGACGCCGGCCTCGGCAGCGATCGCCGCGGCGGTCAGCGGGTTGTCGCCGGTGATCATCACGGTTTTGATACCCATGCGTCGCAGCTCGGCGAAGCGCTCATTGATGCCACCCTTGACGATATCTTTGAGCTGGATCGTGCCCAGCACGTTGGCGCCCTCGGCGACGACCAGCGGCGTACCGCCCGCTTTGGCGATGCCTTCCACCGTCGCGCGCACCGCCGTGGGGAACTGGCCGCCCTGCTGCTGCACATAGCGCTCGATCGCGTCGACCGAGCCTTTGCGGATCTGGCGGCCGTTGAGGTCGACGCCGCTCATGCGCGTCTGGGCGGTAAATGGAATGAATTCCGCGTGCAGCTCATGCACCTCGCGGCCGCGAATGCCGTACTGCTCCTTGGCCAGCACCACGATCGAGCGGCCCTCCGGCGTTTCGTCGGCCAACGAAGCCAGCTGCGCCGCGTCGGCCAGTGCCGACGGTGCCTCGCCGTTGGCGGAGATAAACTGGGTCGCCTGGCGATTACCGAGCGTGATGGTGCCGGTTTTGTCCAGCAGCAGCACGTCGACGTCGCCTGCCGCTTCGACGGCGCGGCCGGACATGGCGATCACATTGGCCTGGATCATGCGGTCCATGCCGGCGATCCCGATCGCCGACAGCAGGCCGCCGATGGTGGTCGGGATCAGGCACACCAGCAGCGCCACCAGCACCGTGACGGTGATGGGCCGGCCCTGGCCGCTGGCCTGCACCGCGAACAGCGAGAACGGCAGCAGCGTGGCGCAGGCCAGCAAAAAGATGATCGTCAGCGCCGCCAGCAGGATGTTGAGTGCGATCTCGTTGGGCGTTTTTTGGCGCCTGGCACCCTCGACCATGCTGATCATGCGGTCAAGAAACGACTCGCCGGGGTTGGCGGTGATGCGCACGACCAGCCAGTCGGAGAGCACGCGCGTGCCGCCGGTGACGGCCGAGCGGTCGCCGCCGCTTTCGCGGATCACGGGGGCGCTCTCGCCGGTGATGGCGCTTTCGTCGACCGAGGCCACGCCTTCGATGACCTCGCCGTCGCCGGCGATGAACTCGCCGGCCGCGACCACGATCACATCGCCGCGGCGCAGCGTGCCGGCGGAGACGTCGTCGCCGGCAGCGCCGTAGCGCGGCTCACGCAGCTTGCGGGCCATGACGTCGCGCCGGGCGTTGCGCAGCGCATCGGCCTGGGCCTTGCCGCGGCCTTCGGCCATCGCTTCGGCGAAGTTGGCGAACAGCACGGTGAACCACAGCCAGACGGAGATGGCGAAGATAAAGCTGGCCTCGGCTTCGCCCCGGCCGAGCAGCGCCTGGATCCACAGCGCGGTGGTGAGCACGGCGCCGACCAGCACGACGAACATGACGGGGTTGCGGACCTGCACCCGCGGGTCGAGTTTGCGAGCAGCATCGACGACGGCGCGCCTGACAATCGGCGGGTCGAAGAGTGGTCTTGCTTGGGTATTTGTTGACATTGATTTGTCTACTGTAGATTGGTAAGTGCCGGTTTCTGGTTGACAAGGTAACGGAGTGACGGCGAGTGACGGGGTGAAACTGAGCCTGTCGTTTCGTGCATTCCACGAAAGTTTCGGACGGATACGTTTGAATCGCACAAGCATAACCGATCACCCTGTCACCTTGCCACCTTGACATGCATAATTCGAGCTAGCGCGAAGCAGTACACGCCTTGAGATCACTGTCACCCCGTCACCTCGTCACCTTGTCACCGAAGCCACGTTCACCGAATGTTAGCCTGGCTCGGATCACGCCACCTGCTCACAGCATCAATTGTTCTACGATCGGCCCCAGCGCCAGCGCCGGAATAAACGTCAGCGCGCCGACGATGAGCACCACCGAGATCAGCAGCACCACGAACAAGGGCGTATGCGTCGGCAGCGTGCCCGCTCCAGCCGGGACCAGCTTTTTCCCCGCCAGCGAGCCGGCGATCGCCAGCGTCGGGATCGCCAGCCAGTAGCGCGCCATCAGCATCGCTATGCCGCCGGTTGTGTTGTAGAACGGGTTGTTGGCGCCCAGGCCGGCAAACGCGCTGCCGTTGTTGTTGCCCATCGACGAAAAGGCGTACAGCACCTCGCTGAAGCCGTGCGTGCCCGTGTTGTAGATCGAGGTGTAGTCGACTCTGTCGGTATAGAGATTGCCGATGCCTTGCGGCAGCACCACCGCCAGCGCGGTGAAGCTCAAGACCACCAGCGGCGGGATCAGGATCACCAGCGACGCCATTTTCATCTCGAACGACTCGATCTTTTTGCCCAGATATTCGGGCGTGCGTCCGACCATCAGCCCGGCGACGAACACGGCGATGATCGCGAAGATCACCATGCCGTAGAGGCCGGAGCCGACGCCGCCGTAGACGACCTCGCCCAGCTGCATCAGCCACAGCGGCACCAGCCCGCCCAGCGGCGTGTAGCTGTCGTGCATCGAGTTGACCGAGCCGTTGGAGGCGGCGGTTGTCGCCGTCGCCCACAGCGCCGAGTTGGCGATCCCGAAGCGAACTTCCTTGCCTTCCATGTTGCCGCCGGGCGCCAGCTCGCTGCTCGTCTGGTCGACGCCGAGCGCCGCGATGCGCGGGTTGCCGCCCGCCTCGAAGCCGACGCACACCGCCAGCAGCGGCACAAAGATCAGCGTCATCGCCGCCAGCACGGCCCAGCCCTGCCGCGTATCGCCGACCATTTTGCCGAAGGTGTAGCACAGTGCCGCGGGGATGACCAGGATCGCCAGCAGCTCGACGAAGTTCGACAGCGGGGTCGGGTTCTCGAACGGATGGGCCGAGTTGACGTTGAAAAAGCCGCCGCCGTTGGTGCCGAGCTGTTTGATCGCGATCTGCGACGACGCCGGACCCATCGGCAACACCTGCTCCGCGACGGGATTGCCGTCGCCGTCAACGGTCGCCTGCAGCGTTTGTACGGTCTGGTAAGGCGCGAAGTTCTGCACGACGCCCTGCGAGGTTTGCACCAGCGCCACCAGCAGCGCCAGCGGCAGCAGAATGTACAGCGTGCTTCGCGTCATATCGACCCAGAAGTTGCCGACGTTCTGCGTCGTGCGCCGCCGGAGGCCGTTGATCAGGGCGACCAGCGTCGCCATACCCGTCGCGGCCGAGACGAAGTTCTGCACGTTCAGCCCAAGCATCTGCGACAGATAGCTCATCGTGACTTCACCGCCGTAGCCCTGCCAGTTGGTGTTGGAGGCGAACGACGCAGCGGTGTTGAACGAGGAGTGCGGAGTTACAGCGCCGAGCGCCTGCGGATTGAGCGGCAGCACCGCCTGCCAGCGCTGCAGGGCGTAGACCACCAGCATGCCGAGCCCATTGAACAGCAGCATCGCCCAGGCGTACTGCTTCCAGGTCATCTCCTGCTCTTCGCGGGTGCCGAAGAGACGATACAGCCCGCGCTCGAGCGGCCCGACGACGCGGTTAACCATCGAGCGGCCCTCGTAGACGGCGGCCATATAGGTGCCGAGCGGCCTGGCCAGCGCCAACAGCACGACGAGATACAACCCGATCTGCACATAGCCGTACACAGTCATCAGAACAACTCCGGTTTGAGGAGAGCGACAAACAGATACACCAGCAGTGCGATCGCGATGATCGCGCCGATCAGATACAGCGTGGTCATCGCTCGCCTCCCAGGCGGTCACACAGCGCTACAAAGCCAAACGACAGCGCGAAGAACAGCGCCGTCAGGCCGACATACACGATATCCATTCCCGTTAGTCCCCTTGGTTTCTCTGCGGACGAACATCCGGCGCCCGGTGCGTTGCGTGTGCTCCCGGCGGCACCGCACCAATATTCTAGGACCAGCGGCATTTGGGGAACGTATGGATCCGGGCGCCGCGTATATGGGAAAGATATGTGCGGACGACGATGGGCGAGAGAGGGACACCGCTCCAGGGCGAGCGAGGGCGCCCGTTTCCAGGTACAGGGCGCAGCGTGCCGTTCGTGCCGGGGTCGTGTACGATAGGTCCATGAACCCATCGCCTGCTGAGCTGCACGTGGCCGTCGACGTCATCGTGGCTACAATCCGGCGACGGTTGGCCACCGCCGCCGCCCCAATGCTGGTCGCCCTCGATGGCGGCAGCGGCTCCGGCAAGTCGACCCTGGCACAGGTCATTGCCACCGCGGTGGATACCGCGGTGATTGCGAGCGATGACTTCTTCGCCGCACACATCTCGGACGCTGAATGGAATGCACGCACTCCGGCCGCACGCGCGGCAGACGCCATCGATTGGCGCCGCTTGCGTGCCCAGGCGCTCGAACCCCTGCTGGCCGGACATCCGGCGCGCTGGCAGCCGTTTGATTTTGCGGCGGGCCCACGCTCCGACGGCACGTACCGGCTGCGCGCCGACTACGTCGGATGCCCACCCGCCGCGGTGGTCCTGCTCGACGGCTTGTATTCGACCCGGCCTGAGCTCAGCGACCTGATCGACCTGTCGGTGCTGGTGGATGTGCCGGTGGCGGTGCGCCACGCCCGGCTCGCGGCGCGAGAGGACGCAGCCTTCCTGGCTGCCTGGCATGCGCGGTGGGATAGTGCCGAGGAATACTACCTGACGCACGTCCGGCCAAGGACAGCATTTGATCTCGTCGTAACACTCTAGCAGTCCGCCGGGGCGAGGCTGTACGATCCACTCTCCTGTCAGCTGGCAATATACTCACCGATGGTCTGCTACGTTGCGCCTTACATTCGGCCGAGGACCTGCACCAAGCTCTCCCGCGCCGCGTCGAGTTGGGGTAACCGGCCGACCACGCGCAGCCCAATGTCGAGCGCGGTGGTCAGCGGCTCCAGCACGTGTTTGAGCGTCGCGTCGCGCACCATGATCGCGCGCGGGAGCCGGTCGGCCTGTTCGATGAGCTCCAGCTGATACTCCTGATAAGCTGTTGGCCAGCCGTGCGGTTCCACCAGCAGCGGCGGAAACACCACCTTCGTCGCCCGGTCGACCGTCAAGCCAACCAGGGCGAAATAGGGACGCTCAGCCGGATCGTCCTGGATCGGACTTGGCGCAAAGAACCGGTCGCTTTCCCAGGTGCCGCCGCGGTGCTTGCTAATGCGGCGAATGCGGTCCAGTCGTTCCGGATCCAGCGGCAGGAGCTCCGGCAGTGGTGGTTCCCGTAGCACGGCGGATGTCCAGCGCGTGCGCCAGGTGCCGTTCTGGTTGGTGCGAGTCAGGATGCGACCGGCACCGGTGGGATCGCGCAGCGTCCCGTGCGCCGCGAGGCGCTCAGCGACGCTGCAGCTTTGGGTAAGCGCGCTGGTCAGGAAGCGAACCTCCGGTGCCGTCACGTACCACGGCCAGTAGCCTGGCGTGTAGGAACGGAACTGTGGCCAGGCGTTGCGCCCACGAACGCGCAGGCCGATAGTTTTGAGCACCGCACGGTCCTGCGGCTCGAGCACGGTGCGGTCCTCAAACGACGCCACCAGACAGTGTTGTGCCAACAACGCCTCGGCAGCGGGTGGCCAGAACTCGCCGGAGCGCAGGCGGAGATAGCTGCGTAGCCCGTCGTCGCCCAGATAGACCACCAGGCCGAATTGCTGACCGAGGTTGCCGAGGACGCAGCAGTAGCCGATGACGCCATCCTCACGATTCCGCACGCCGAACAGATCCGCGTCGACCATCCAGCGCCACGGGGCGAGATCACGGAACGTTATCGCCGCGTGAAACAGGGCACGCCACTCATCGTGGGTTGGAACCTGGGTTGGATCGGCCATCGCACGTGACCTCCTGCCCGAGTGTAGCTCAACCCGGTATCCTTCGCCACCTCCACTCACTCATGGGCTCGGGTGACATATACATCCAACGCGATCACGTCGATCGGGGGCGTCTCCACCAGGCGCAGCTTGAGGGACGTTCGCCCTGCCGCTATGCTGAGCGGGAGGACGATCTGTTGCTCCCCTGCCTGAATACCGATGCGCCGCTCGTCCTGCCCGTCGATCCCGACCATAATCGCACCCCGCCTCGGACTCGTCAGCACGACCGTCACGGTCACCTGGTCCGGCTGCAGACTATAGATGCCAACCTCCGCCGCCGACTCGATGTGCCGTACCATGCGGGTGCCTGCCGCGCGTGGCACCGACCAGCCCGCACCGAGGCCGAGAAACGGAACCGGTCGTTCCGGCGCCACCAGGTGATAGACCAGCACACCACTCCTCGGCTCATTGGGCACGTGCCCCCACACCCGCGGCAGGCGCGAGGCAACCCGCGCATCCCGCGCCAGGCGGCGTTCCCACTCCACGTCCGGGGCGGCGCGTGCTGCCGAGCGCGCCACCCGCTCGAACACGTCGTTTCGGAGCGCTCCCCCGGCGCCATGGAGCACGAGGTAGCGGATATTGAAATAGCTCAGCACGCTCGCGGCGATCGCTTCAGGCGGCTGGGCAATGATATCGACACTCGGCTGCGCCCGGGCGAAGGCCTGCAGCAGCGGGATTTCATCCAGCACGGGGTACAGTTGTGTCCGCGACGTGTAGCCGCCGATAATCGGCTTGGTGTGGACGGTCTGGTACAGCAGGTAGGCGGCACTCGTCCGGTACGTCAGCGGTGCCTCGAAGATGCCATAGCGATCTGTGTCACGGGCAAGCGCCGCATACAGCGGCGGGATATACACGGGCATCAGCGGCATGGGCAGCGTGGCGTTATCGAGCACGATGGCGCCCAGGAGCGCCCAAACGGCAAGCGGGCGCACGTGGCGTACGGCGTTCCCGCGGGCTGCCAACCAGCCGGCGACTTCTTGACTGCCCAGCGCGCCGAGCACCGCCAGCGCGAGCATGGTCATGCTGACAAAGCGCATCGGGTAGCGTGAGATATCCACCAGCGGCAGCCGATAGAGGAGGGCTGCTGGTAACGGTATGGAGGTCACCTGCCCCGCGAGTTGCAGGCGTGGTCCAAGCGACAAGAGGGCAAACAGCAGCGCGGTCGCCCACCATAGCCGGCTGGCGCGCGTGCGGAGCGCGAGGAGGGCAAGCACCATCGTCACCGCACCGAGGTAGCCGGTCTTGTTTTGGATCTCCTGCCAGGCTTTATAGGTTTGTGCCTGTTCTGCGAGCCGGCCCCAGAGGGGATGAAGCTGACTCGGAACCAGGAGGTCCACCACATCAAGCGCGTTCTGAATCCGAAACAGCGGCCCGCCTTCGGTGGCTGCCGTTGGCGTGCGTGCCGCGAGCGCGGCGGTCGGGAGCGCCACGGGAAGCGTCAGCAGCACGGCGATCGTGATGGCAAGCAGAATGGGCAGGACCGCACGCAGCCGCCGCGTGGTGGCGGCCATGGCGAGCCCATACCAGGCAGCAAACAGCACGGCGAAGAGAAAATACTGCCAGTCGCAGAGCACATTGACGGCGAGCAGCAGCGCGGCCAGACCGACGGTGCGCCCGGTCGGCCGCCGATACGCCTGCCACACGCCGAGCACGGCCAGCGGTAACCACTCGGCGGCCATCATGTGCGTATGCCCGCCGAGCACTTGCGCGAGCAGATAGCCACTGGTGGCAAAGATGGTTCCTGCCACCAGCCCTGCGGCGTGGCTGTCCGTGACCGCATGACCGAGCAGATAGGTTGTATAGCCACTCGCGGTTAAGGAAAAGATCACGACGAAGTTGTAGGCGGCGATGAGGCCGAACAGGGCGTGCACGGGGAGCGAAACGACAAAGTTGAGCGGATTGAGGGTATGGAGATAGAGGCTAATGCCGGTTGGATAATATAAGGCGCTGGTCACGAACGGGTTGTGCCCCTGCAACAACGCGGTCTTGAAATGCCAAAGGTTCCACATGTTCTGCCAGCTATCGTAGCCATTGCCGGGCACCGCCGTGCGGAACTGGAGCGCCAGCGGCCAGGTCATCAGCAGCGCGAGCAGGAGGAAGAACCCGATGGCACTCAGGTGTCGGTACAGGGTCGACGTCGGCGCCGGCCGGGGCGGGAAGGGCGACATGGCGTCCTCACAGGTGCGTGCCGACAGCATACACCCGCTGCAGTGCGCACGGTTGTATTGGACGGTTGTCACACATGTACTACGAGATCCACGGCGTAGGCGAGCCGCTGCTGCTCGTTCCAGCGGTCGAGATCTCCACGGCGGTATGTCCAAAAACGCGACGCGCTGGCGCGGCAGATCGCCGGCTTGCCCTCCTTGATCTATCCGCTGCGGAGCTCCACGTGCCAGGTTCGGGGATTGACGGTCAAGAGCGCAAACTCAGGCGTGATGAGGCTGGCTGACTCTTGTCTCAGGCACGTGCGTAGCCCCCTGATCGTCGCTCCACAGCCGGATTCCCTGCCAGATACCGAGGATGACGCCGAACAACACGCCGCTCATGTCGCCTTCGGGCTGCAGATACCCGAAGAGTGAGACCATCCCTCCGACCAGGTACAGTCCGCTCATGACTTGGTCCTGGCGGCGGTTTGACCAGACTGCGGAGCCGAGCAGCACCAGTGCCCACCCCAGACAGTGATACCGCGTCGCGATCAGGCCCGTCACGATGGTGGTCCAGGCCGTGAGCAGCGTGTGGACCATGGTCGCATCCAACTCGGGATGTGTGGCCAGGTAATGGCGGTTGGTCGACCGAATCAAGGCGATGCTCACCGATGCCCCTGCGGCCAGGCTCGCGGCCAGCAGCGCCAGCGTCATCCGGCGCGGCGCGCGCGCGCCGAAGCGCTCGCGCAACACGAAGACCGCCGTGACCAGACTGGCGCCCCACACCGGCCCGTACAGCAGATCGGCGAGGGAGTAACTTGACAGCCCGGCGCCCTCCGGCGGCCCTCCAAGTAAGTAGATCAACGGCGCGAAGAACGACGCTGCCAGCAGGAAGCATGCGATCGCGCCGCATTTCATCATCGTCATGGTCGATATTCTCCCGTTCGGACCTCGCCTATTAGGAGTTCCGCGCATTCCCGGCTCGCAACCCAGGCCGCCAACGCGTCGTAATCGTCTCGCCACGTCTCGCGCGCCTCATTTACCGCCCACACCGCGGCCCACCGCACTGCCCGCTCAGCATCGTAGCCCAGCTGCTCGGCGGTGAGACAAGCCACCCGCTCAACGTGCATGGCTGGCCGATAGCTGGCCGCAAAGAAGCCGACATCGCAGCAGGGATCGCCCAGCATCGGCAGCGGATCCACGGCGACATATCCGGCCGGCCCGCGCAGCAGATTTTTGTTCAAGAAGTCGCCATGCAGCAGGGCCCGTGGTCCACCCGCCGCACACAGGCCAACGCCCGCCGCGCGCGCCGCGTCTAGATACTGCCAGCCAATGGCATCCGGCTCATAGCGCTCGGACACAGGCGTGCCAAACCCGATCAGCCCATCGAACCGGTCCGCGAGGTTGGGAAACGTCCACGCCGCATCTACCCCGGCGCCATGCAGCGCGGCCAGCGCCTCCGCCGCAACGCGCGCACCCGCTTCCGGATCGCTCTGCGGCAGGTGCGAGCCGGGAACAATCCGCTCCAGCAGCAACGCACCCGTCACCGGATCGAACGCCTTGGCCAGTGCTGCCCCACGCCCCTGCCACACGTGGAGCGCGGCCGCCTCGCAGCCTGCCTTCGCCGCTGGCGCAAGCCGGCCCCCAACGTCGTCGGGTGGAAACAGCTTCAACACCAGCGTCGCGCCGGCATGGTCGATGCAGTCGTAGAGCCAGGCGCCGGAATGCCCGCCGTTGAGGCGTTCGCCTAGTCGTAGCTTCCACGCCGCCACCGCGCGCTGCAGGGCCCATGGCAGATACGCCGCCGGATCCGTGAGCTCGTTGCGATCCATCATCGTCTTGCCGTCGGCCGCGCCCGAGGAATCGGGACGCGGGCATGATGCCCCGCCTCCTGCTCGTGCTCAAGCCGATGCAGAGTGTCCTATTTGCGCGTGCGGTCAGTATAGCGAGGGACCGCCAAGGTCGCAATGCGGGCGCTATGGTCGTTCGTTGCAATGGTGACATTGGCGGCGATTCTGCTATGGTTGTCGTTTGAAACAGACCTAGTACAATACTCCGGTAAATCGTTTAGCCTGAAGGATGTCATCAAAATTATCAAAGGAATTGCCTGAGGAGACAAATATATGAGTTCCTATGTGCTTGGTTTTCAGGACATTGATAAAACAAAACTCATGGTTGTTGGCGGTAAAGGCGCGAACCTGGGGGAACTTTCCAGGATTGAAGGAATCCGCGTACCAGATGGCTTTTGTATTTCTACTGAAGCCTTTAAAAGAATCATTGGGGAAACGTCGTCGATTAACGAATTACTTGATCAGTTATCGCTTCTAAAGGTGGAAGACCTGGATGAAATCGGTGTACTTAGCGGTGAGATTCGCAGGGTCATCGAAGGGATAGCTATCCCTGATGACATGAATGAAGAAATCACCCGCCTTCTCGCCAGGCTTGGAGAAGAAAACGCCTATGCAGTGCGATCCAGCGCAACTGCAGAGGATTTACCGACGGCCTCCTTTGCGGGCCAGCAAGATACGTATCTGAACATTATTGGAAAGAAGGCAATCCTAAAGCATATCAGCAAGTGCTGGGCATCGCTATTTACCGAGAGGGCAGTAACGTACCGCCTTCAAAACGGCTTCGACCACCGTAAAGTCTACCTGTCCGTGGTTGTTCAGAAGATGGTCTTCCCGCAGGTGGCAGGAATTTTGTTTACTGCCGATCCCGTCACTTCTAGTAGGAAGGTGTTATCCATTGATGCCGGCTTCGGACTTGGTGAGGCCCTGGTCTCCGGATTGGTGAATGCTGATATCTATAAAGTGCGTAACGGCAAGGTTATCGATAAGAAGATATCCACCAAGAAGCTGGCTATTTATGCCTTAAAAGATGGCGGTACAAAAGAACAGGAGATTGAGCCTGAGCGGCAGAATAGGCAGGCGCTGACGGATGAGCAGATTTTGCAGCTTGAGCACATTGGCAGAAAGATCGAAGGACATTTCGGCAGCCCTCAGGACATCGAATGGTGTTTGGTTGATGATACGTTTTATATTGTCCAGAGCCGGCCGATCACCACTTTATTCCCGATCCCTGAAGCGAATGATCAGGAAAACCACGTCTATTTGTCCGTCGGCCATCAACAGATGATGACCGATCCCATGAAACCATTAGGATTGTCTTTTTGGCTATTAACAACTCCTGCACCCATGCGTAAAGCTGCTGGAAGGTTGTTTGTTGATATCGCGCATCATCTGGCTTCGCCTGTCGCCAGAAAAACGATGATAGATACCCTGGGACAACACGATCCGCTCATAAAAGACGCACTTATGACCATCGTAGAGCGCGAAGATTTCATCAAGTCTTCACCGGACGACAAGAAAGAACCGAGTCCAGGTACAGGCAATAAATCTATTTCGACTTCGGGTTTTCGTACGCAAATCGAAAACGATCCGGCAATCGTTTCTGATTTGATCAAGCGTAATCAAACATCGATAGCGGAGTTAAAACAAAATATCCAGACCAAATCCGGAGCGGATCTATTTGATTTCATTCTGGAAGATATCCAGGAATTGAGGAAGATCTTATTTGATCCACAAAGTCATGGTGTGTTCATGGCTGCTATGGATGCATCATCATGGATCAATGAAAAAATGATGGAGTGGTTAGGTGAAAAGAGCGTAGCAGACACGATTTCTCAATCCGTGCCAAACAATATCACTTCGGAAATGGGTCTGGCGCTATTGGATGTCGCAGATGTGATTCGTCCCTATCCCGAAGTAATTAATTATTTACAGCATGTAAATGATGATGGCTTTCTGGATGAGCTGGTTAAGTTTGATGGTGGAAAGGAATCCCGGGACGCTATCTATGCTTATCTCGGCAAATACGGAATGCGATGCAGCGGAGAAATCGATATTACGAGAACCCGTTGGAGCGAAAGACCAGCTACGCTTGTTCCCATGATTCTCAATAATATCAAAAACTTTGAGCCTGACGCCGGCAATCGGAAGTTTGAGCAGGGGCGACAGGAAGCCTTGGAAAAAGAACAAGAGTTATTAGGTCGACTGAAGCAATTACCGGATGGTGAACAAAAAGCCGGAGAGGCAAAACAAATGATCAGCCTGATCCGGAATTTCATCGGTTATCGTGAATATCCGAAATACGGCATGGTTAGTCGCTACTTCGTTTATAAGCAGGCTTTACTGAAGGAAGCCGAACAACTCGTACAAACCAACGTTCTTCATGAAAAAGAAGATATATACTATCTCACTTTTGAAGAACTTCGCGAAGTCGTACGCACAAATAAACTGGATTACCAGCTCATCGTCAAACGAAAAGATGAGTACAAACTATATGAGAAACTAACTCCACCACGTGTTATCACGTCTGACGGTGAAATCTTTTCAGGTGAGTACAAACGGGAAAATCTCCCGGCCGAAGCTATTGTAGGTCTAGCGGTTTCTTCCGGAGTTATAGAGGGACGAGCACGTGTCATCTTAAACATGGAAGATGCCGATCTGGAAGATGGAGATATATTAGTCACCGCCTTTACCGACCCTAGCTGGACACCATTGTTTGTATCCATAAAGGGCCTGGTCACCGAAGTTGGTGGACTGATGACCCATGGAGCAGTTATCGCACGTGAATATGGCTTACCCGCAGTTGTCGGAGTGGAAAATGCTACCAAACTGATAAAAGATGGGCAACGAATTCGCGTGCATGGAACAGAAGGGTATGTAGAAATCCTATAAATGAGTGTGAGCAGCAGCACCGCGCCAGGGTCCGCCCGAAACGCGGGCTGCCGCTCTCAATGCTAAAACTCCCCTCGCTCCATGCCCGACAGGTTGATCCCATCCAGCGTCGACAGATCGTCGGCCGCGTCCTCGGTCAGCTCCATCGGCACCTCGTCCTCGCTCAGCACCTCGACCGATAGCCCCAGCGCCTGCAGCTCCTTGATCAGTACCTTGAACGACTCCGGCACGCCCGCTTCCTGGATGCTCTCGCCTTTGACGATCGCCTCATACGTCTTGACCCGCCCGTTGACGTCGTCCGACTTGACCGTCAGCATCTCCTGCAGCGTGTACGCCGCCCCGTACGCTTCCAGCGCCCATACCTCCATCTCCCCGAAGCGCTGCCCTCCGAACTGCGCCTTGCCCCCCAACGGCTGCTGTGTCACCAGCGAGTACGGTCCCGTCGAGCGCGCATGGATCTTGTCCTCGACCAGATGCGCCAGCTTCATCATGTAGATGTAGCCTACCGTCACCGGATTGTCGAACGACTCGCCCGTCCGCCCGTCATACAGCGTGATCTTGCCGTCCTCCGGCAGCCCCGCCTCGCGCAGCGCCGTCAAGATCTCGTCCTCGCGCGCGCCGTCGAACACCGGCGTCGCCACCCGATACCCCAGCCGCGCCGCCGCCCAGCCCAGATGTGTTTCCAGGATCTGCCCCAGGTTCATCCGCGACGGCACGCCGATCGGATTGAGGATGATGTCCACCGGGCGGCCGTCGGGCAGGAACGGCATATCCTGGATCGGCAGGATCCGCGAGACCACGCCCTTGTTGCCGTGGCGGCCGGCCATCTTGTCGCCGACGCTGATCTTGCGCTTCTGGGCGATCAGCACGCGCACCATCTTGTTCACGCCGACCGGCAGGTCGGGCGAGTCTTCGCGCGTGAAGA
Organism: uncultured bacterium; assembly: GCA_963827625.1. GTDB lineage: Bacteria > Chloroflexota > Chloroflexia > Chloroflexales > Kallotenuaceae > CAWHBS01. The sequence continues at coordinate 760,904 of CAWHBS010000003.1, forward strand.
CCTTGACGTCGATCACCTTGCCGCGCACGCCATGCGGCACGCGCAGCGAGGTGTCCTTGACCTCGCGCGCCTTCTCGCCGAAGATCGCGCGCAAGAGGCGCTCCTCGGCGGTCAGGTCGGTCTCGCCCTTGGGCGTAATCTTGCCGACGAGGATATCGTTGGGATTGACGTCGGCGCCGACATAGATCACGCCGGTTTCGTCGAGGTTGCGCAGGCTATCCTGGCCGACGTTGGGGATATCGCGGGTGATCTCCTCGTCGCCGAGCTTGGTCTGGCGCGCCTCGACCTCGTACTTCTCGATGTGCACCGAGGTAAAGATATCCTCGTGCACCAGGCGCTCGGAGACCAGGATGGCGTCCTCGTAGTTACCGCCCTCCCAGGGCATAAACGCGACCAGCACGTTCTGGCCGAGCGCGAGCTCGCCGACATCGGTCGACGACGAGTCGGCGATGATATCGTCGCGGCGCACCGTCTCGCCGACCCATACGGCGGGACGCTGGTTGATGCAGGTATCCTGGTTCGAGCGCATGAACTTGACCAGTGGATACATGCGCTCGGTGCCGTCGTCGTCGCGCATGATGATACGCTGGCCATCGGCCTTGACCACGGTACCGTCGGCCTTGGCGACCACCACCTGGCCGCTATCGCGCGCCGCCTGGCGCTCCATGCCGGTGCCGATGATCGGCGCGTCGGGGCGCAGCAGCGGGACCGCCTGGCGCTGCATGTTGGCACCCATCAGCGCGCGGTTGGCGTCGTCGTGCTCCAGGAACGGGATCAGCGCCGTGGAGATCGAGACGACCTGCTTGGGCGAGACATCCATGTAATCGATGCGCTCGGGCGACTCTTCGACGAAGTCTTCGGAGAAGCGGCCCTGGACCTTGCCGCCCAGGAAGCGGTTGTGCTCGTCGAGGGCGGCGTTGGCCTGGGCGACGATGAACTTATCTTCCTCGTCGGCGGGCAGGTAATCGACCTCCTGGCTGACGACGGGGCGGATCTGGATCTTTTTCAGCGGCAGGAGCGCGATGCGCTCGGCCAGGGCGGTGGTGATCTCGGTGCCGGCCTCGGCGAGCGTCGCGCCGCTCTTGGGATCGACGATATCCTCGCGCAGATACTGGCCGCGCAGCTGGCCGATCGCGATATTGCGCGCGATAGCTTCGTCGATCGTCGCGCCCGCCTGGCCGAGCAGCCTACCGGTGCGCAGGTCGCGCGCGATCGCGCAGCAGCTTCTTGCGCTCCAGCCAACTCGGCACATTGTCGATCTCGCGATACACTTTGCGATAGGGCGTTTCCAGAAAGCCCATCTCGTTGATGCGCGCGAACGTCGCCATATAGCCGATCAAGCCGATAGTGGGGCCTTCCGGTGTTTCCACCGGGCAGATGCGGCCGTAGTGCGAGTGGTGCACGTCGCGCACCTCGAAGCCGGCGCGGTCGCGGCTCAGCCCGCCCGGCCCCAGCGCCGAGATGCGCCGCTTGTGCGCCAGCTCGGCCAGCGGATTGACCTGGTCCATGAACTGCGACAGCTGCGAGCCGCCGAAGAACTCCCGGATCGCCGCCACCACCGGACGGATGTTCACCAATCCGTTGGGCGTCGCGCTTTCGGAATCCTGCAGCGACATGCGCTCCTTGATCACCCGCTCCATCCGCAGCAGCCCGACGCGGAACTGCGCCTGGATCAGCTCGCCCACCGTGCGCACGCGCCGGTTGCCCAGATGGTCGATATCGTCCGGCTCGCCGATGCCGTTGTTGAGCTCGATGATCCGCTCGACGATCTTGTACAGATCCTGCGGCGTCAGCACGCGGTCCTCGGGGCCGGGCTCGCGCGTGCGCTTGCTCTTCTCCCACAGGTTGCGGTTGAGCTTGTAGCGCCCGACGCGCGCCAGGTCGTAGCGCCTGGGATTGAACAGCAGCGATTCCAGCAGCGTGCGCGCGTTGTCCAGCGTCGGCGGGTCGCCCGGTCGCAGGCGCTTGTACAGCTCGATCAGCGCCTCCTTGGCGTGGCGCGTGCTGTCCTTCTCGAGCGTCGAGACGATGAAGCGGTGGTCGGCGTGGGTGTCGACGTCGACAAACAGCGCCAGCACGTCCTCGTCGTGGCCGACCTGGTCGAGCTCGCTTTGCGGCCGCCCGCCCAGCACGGCGAACAGGCCCATCACGGCGCGCAGCAGGATCGTCACCGGCAGCTTGCGCTTGCGGTCGACTTTGACGGAGACCACGTCGCGCTTGCTCGTTTCGAACTCGAGCCAGGCGCCGCGGTTGGGGATCAGCTTGGCGGTATGCAGCGCGCGGCCGGTGGTCGGGTCGTGCTCGTCCTTGAAGTATACGCCCGGCGAGCGGATCAACTGCGAGACGACGACGCGCTCGGAGCCGTTGTTGATAAAGGTCCCGTTTTCGGTCATGAGCGGGAACTCGCCCATGAAGATATCGCTTTCCTTGACCTCGCCGGTGGCCTTGATCACCAGGCGCGCCTTGACCTTGAGCGGGGCGGAGTAGGTCAGGTCGCGGTCGCGGCACTCGAACTCGTCGTAGCGCGGCGTCTCGAACTTGTAGTCGAGAAAGGACAGGGCGAGGTTCTTGCCGGTAAAATCCTCGATCGGAGAGATTTCGTCGAAGAGCTCGCGCAGGCCGACGCGCTTGAACCAGTCAAACGAGTTGATCTGGGTTTCGATCAGCTTGGGCACCTCGATCGCATCCTGGATGCGCGCATAGCTGCGGCGCTGCGGTCGGCGCGGCTTGCCGCCGGTCTCGGCATCTTCGCCGACGGCGATCAGGGGCTGTAGGACGACGGTTTCAGTCAGTGGTGGCATGGACTGCGCTCCTCAGCACACCCCGAAACACAAACTGACCAAGTCCAGAGGCGTTACGCCGATGGAAGGATCAGTTTGTGCATCGGCTTCTAATGACAAAAATCGCGCCTCACGGCGCGGACTGGTCCTCGTGTGAACGACAACATTACGAAGGACAACCTGACACAGCCGTTATGGGACCCTCCGGAACATTCGGCCAGTATAGCGGCCTCGTCTGCCAGGAACACGCGGCCGAAGCCCGATGTATTTTTTGCCTGGTTCTGCTATACTACGTGTAGGCTAGGAACGAACACCACGATTCAGTTCCGCTCTGCAGCGGGTCGCTCATCGATCCGGCTCGGCCGTTCGTGTGCCTCGACCGTGACCTCCAGCGTTGCGATATACCGATAGCCCGCCTCGTTCTGCGCGAACGGAATCCAGTCGAACGCAAGCGACCGGATCGCATCCCACAGCGCGACCAGGCCGGTAAACAGCGCCAGGATCGCCAGAATCCCGCGCCAGAAGCTCGGCAGCACTCCAGCCGGCTGGTACGCCAGCAGATACAGCATGGGGAGAACCACGACCACGATCGCGCAGGCCAACACCAGCTGCCGCAACCCCGCCGCTATGGCTTTGCGCCGTCCCAGACGATTGCGGGCGATCGCGGCAGTACTCAGGCGCCGGAGCGCGGCGCGTGCGTCGGCGGCGGTTGCCGGTGTGATCCGATCCGGCGGCAGCTGCAAGATCAGGCGCGCGGATCGTGGCTGCCGCGGCCAGCGCTGTACCACCCGCTTGCGCAGGCGCTCCATGCCGGCCTCGCCGCACACGGCGACCTCGCGCGTCGAAAACGGATCGATTTGCGGCGCCTTGAACAACTCGTCGATGTGTGCGAGCTCGAGCACGACTGCATCTTGGTGCAACGTAGCCATCGGCGTTTCAGTCGACGCCCGGGTAGGGCTCAGGCACCACGGCGATGGTCATCGCGCTGAGCTTCAGCAGGATGCGATTTTCGAGCGCCGGCTCGACCCAATCGAACAGGAGCCGCTCCATGGGGGTCCAGATGACCACCCAGGCAAAGATGCTGGTCACCGAAATGAGGATGCTGCGCACGGTTTCGTCGGCATCCGCGAACACGCTGTTCAACAAGAGGTAGACCAGCCCGACCACGGCCAGGGCGAACACGGTGACCAAGGCCAAGCCGATCGCGCCACGGACACGCGACAGGCGGACCGACAGGCGGTTGTCCTCGATCTTCGCCGCAGCGTAGCGCTGAATCGCTGCCACGGTTTCCTGCTGCAGCGTGGGCGTGAGGAGATCGGCCGGCAACGCGATCAACAGGCGGACGTCGTCCCAATTGTGCAGTCGGCGTCCCATCAGGTGTCGCACGACCTGCGGCAACGCTGCCTGGCCAAGCACGTCCGCAGCCCGGTCCGAAAATGGATTGACCTCGGGCGCGTTGAACAAGTGGTCGAGCGAGTCGACCCGAACGACGATGTCGCGCGGAGTGGCTGCAACGGAATGCATCGCTCAGCGAGGTCCTTTAATCCGACATTGCATGAGGGTTCCTATTCTAGGACCTCGACTTCCAGGGCGAATTTCCCCGTAAAGTATGGATTGGTGATCGGAAACGTCCAGCGGCCATTCTCGAGCACGGCACAATCCCGCCAGCCGTCGATCTCGAGTGTGTCGTCGAAGTATTGAAGTTTAAACGCGTCGTTCCCGGCTCCGGTGCCGACGATTGTAATGTAGATGGGTCTGTGCAGAATGATGTCGTCCGAGTAGCCGTGGATGCCGAGGTCTCGTTCACCGATATAGAACATCAGTTGGAAACCCGTCTGGCTCGTTCTACTAAAGCTCCGCCGGGTATCGAAGAAGGTCTCCAGGAGGAGGCCCTGGTCTTGTAACTCGCTCAGGTTCTGGTTGTTGAACGGACCAAAGCAGTTCTCAGCCTCCGCACTCTGATGGAACAAATCGAAGTCCACGCCGCGAGGCTTGACGGACACGCCGACGTAGTACTCAGGATTGTTGATCGTGCCGAACCACTCCGATCGCTTGTTCACCCGACCTTCGAGAAAGTACAGGCGTACGAGGCGGTCGCCGAAGAAGAAGCGATTGGCGATCTCATACGCCTCGCGTGACGTGACGAGCGAGTCGCTGCCGCCATGGCATTTATGCACATCCGCGCGGTAGGCGCCGTCCAGAGCCGCGTACCGCTGTTTTACCAGCCCATCGCTCTTGTTGTACAGCAGACCACCGTCCCCTTCGAGCGTGAAGTACCGGTTCAGCAGGCTGGCGATTCGGTTGTCATACGTGCGCCAGTTGGTACCGACGATACACAGGGTCCGCGTGAGGTCGAAGCGTTTGGAGAAGTGAATATGGCTGTAAGGGTTGGCCTCATCGGCCTGGTTCCTGGGGTTAACTGGTCTAGCTCGCCGGAAATCTGGGGCAGCCGGTCGATCAATATATCCGGCAGGTACTGGAAGGCTATACCTTTGTGGGGCGTACCTAAAGTCACGAACTTGTTGATCCGCTCCCTTGCCTGCTTATAGTCATCTTCAGGATCCTGGATCATCGCGCGCGCGACGAGACCGCCCATGGAATGGGCGATGATGTTCACACGCTCGGCCCCTGTCACGTCGCAGATGATCGCGATCAATTTGCTCAATTGGGCGCCGTAATACTTCATGTAGCGACGGTTAAAGTCGTAGTATCGGTATACCCACAATGAGCTCGCCCGACGAGGGTTTTCGAGCAGGTCGAGCGCGCTTTTTACATCGAGTTTGACCGAATCCTTCATATAGCCTTTGGCCTGCCACGAGCTGATCTTCTGCCTGGCGCTGTCCGGGTCCTGCAGCCCTGGTAGGAAGCCGGCATCGATCGGGGCGCGGATCGCGCCGGCGTGTTCCAGGCCCTTTCCAATATCGACTGTTTCGAGCTGGACTCCCTCGGGATAGAACCCTACGATATTCGTCGCATCCTGATAGCCCCACATTGACTTGAGGAAGCGCAGGATCATGCCTTCGTAGATGTAACTCTCGCCCACCTTGCGCGGGTAGACCGTGCCGGTGTTGAAGCCCTGGTGCGGATCGGCGATTTCATCCATGACTCCGATACCGCCAAATCCGCGGATCAAGATGATGGGTAGTTGTTCCTTCGAACCATGAAGCGCCATCACGTTCAAGCCTGCTCCTCGAGCTCTACTTTGCTACGGCCGTCTCCCGCTCCCGGGAGCAGCACTACCGGCCAGACCGCCCGCGTCCAATTGTGCCAACGTGCCACGTCCTGCGCGCCAAAGACTTGAATCGGGCGCGCAGCGGCGAGCGGTTGCTCAAGGGCGGGATCATCGGCCGCATGCCCGGGATCACCGGACATATGGGCGTAGGCCGCCGGCGCGCCGGCGAGACGCACACCCGGCTCGCACAGATCCGGGGCGTCGCCGGCGGCCCGGCGCTTATCGTATCATGGCTTAATCTCTGAAGTATACCTACTATGGACCAAGGTTCGGGTCAAAGGTCGTGACGGCGCCTGGCCGAGTTATCCCTGCTGCGCTCACACCGCTTATCGCTCCCGTGAGCCGCTGTCGCCCGGCGCGCCGGGCGACAGCAATAAGCTCATTCAGGGACGAACACATACTCCTGGAAGCGTCCGTCGGGTATCAGCACCAGCGTCGGACTGGTCTGGCGGTCGCGCAGCAGCCAGGTAAAGCCCGTGGCGTCCTCGGAATACGGTTCTTGTCGCGTCTGGCCGCTGCAGGCGTTGTAGACGCGCGCGACGCCCGTGGCCGGCGTGAACGTGACGTGGCTGCCCGCGACGGCGAGCCGGCCCTCCTGATACAGCCAGGCGGTCAGCGCGCAGCCCTGCCCATCGGTCGTATGCCCGTACTCCCCCCAGCGGTAACTGCCGTCGGCGGCCAGGCTCACCCACCAGCCTTCGCCCGGCGATGAAGCAAAGGCGCCGCCAGCGGGGTCATAGAAGCCCGTGGACCGAATCTCGCCGCGCTGCCATGTGCCGACGAGCGACTCGGCCATGCCGAACCTGGCGTACTGCTCGGTTGTGCCGTTGGCTCGTAGCGTCAGCCGGTTGACCCCGCCCGTGTCGACCTCGACGCTCCACGGCAGGCTTTGAGCGTCGTAGGGACCGTCGGTGATGGTCTCCTTCGGCGTGCCGCAGTAGGTGGCGGTACGCGTCTTGACTATGGTTGGCCGCAGCGTGAGTGTTGCTCCGGCGGCATCGGCTGTTCCCTGGCGGTAGACCGATACCTCACTGGTACAGCCGGGGTTCTCGACGCGGAAGAAAGCCCAATAGCTAAAACTGCCGGTCGGCGCAAATTCGTACATCTGGCCGAGGCCGTTGGCGTTACCCCAGCGTCCGCTGGCCGGATCGTACAGCTCGCGCGGCAGCAGCGCGCCCGCAAACCACGTGCCCGCCAGCGCCGCCGGCACGTTCCCCGACGGTGGGTTTGGCGCCGGCGGCAGGCTTGGCGCGGGAACAGGCGGCGCCGGCGAGCTGCCGTTGCCGGTGGCCAACGGGAGGAACACATTGTGTTGTTGCGTCACGCCACGCGGCTGCGCATGCGCCGGCGGGAGATGAAGGACGACGCCGAGCATGAGCATCAGCACGGCGAGGAATGTTGTGAGCAATTTCATATCTGTTTCCTTGGCGCCGGGCGGTACATACACCGCGCCGGCGCCGGTGATTCGCTGTGGGCTAGAAGCAGTAGCGCTCGATCAGCTCGCGCTCGACGCCCTTGCGCCGCGCGAATTTGGCGACCATTCGCATGAGCGGCAGGATGCGAGCGAAGAACCCCGGCACGATCGTGTCAGACAACTCGATCACGATCGCCAGCTGGAGCAGATTTTGGGCAACCCCTGCCGGTTGGCGAGGCCATCCTGCGCCAACCCATAGCAGATCTGCAGCGTTCGCTCGAAGCCGACGCTGCCCGGCTTCAGTTCGGCACGGACCATCGCAGGTTCCGTCGAGGTGTTGTACCAGCGGTGCAGCGTCATGGTCGGTACCGTTGCCGACTCGCCCGGCCGCAGCGTGAACTGTTGCGTGCCGATCTGTACGCCAAACTCCCCAGTAAGGACGGTGAAATGCTCGTCAAAGGTTTTGTGGTAGTGCAGCATATTGCCGCCGCCCGGCGCCACTTCCAAATCGAGCACTGTGCGCAGCCCGCCGCTTTCTGCGGCGGTCTGCACGAAGGTCGCGGCGTCTTTTTGTACCGGGTTATAGATGCGGCGCGAGCCGCCGGCATTGTGGCGGTCGATGGTCGGTGCGGTCACGCGTGGCGCAAGTGCCTGGCTCATCGAATAGGCTCCTTTGGTTGACGGTTCGGTAGGTGATAAGAACCTGTGCCAAGGGTAGCAGCGCCAGCGTCACCGAGCATCACTCCGAAGAGTGATCATGAGGATGAGACGAGGATGATGAGGAACAAAAACGCGGATAGTGCTAAAGCGCTACCCGTGGTGCCGACAGGAGATCACGCTTCGTGCAGCCGCGCTACGGAAGGCCAAGCTCCCGCGCTCGCAGGGCCGCCGCTGTCCGTGACGCGACGTTCAGCTTGGCGAGAATATGCGCGACGTGCGTTTTTACGGTATGCAAGCTGATCACCAGCTGCTGCGCGATCTCGGAATTATTGGCTCCCCCGGCGATCAGGCGCAGCACGTCAATTTCGCGCGGGCTGAGCGTTTCGCCGGTCGCGGCGACATGTACGCCGGCCGGTTGCACGAGCCCTGGTGTTGGATCGTGCGTCGGCAACGCGGGCACGAATTGCCGTGCGGCGAGCTCGCGAAGCCACGGCTCAACCTCGCGCCGGCGTGCATCCTCGATCGCGGCTGCGTGCTGCGCGGAGCTGAGCGTGCGCTCCAGATCAGCTGTGAGGCGCGAAATAGCCGGTTTGAGCTCATCCTTGGCATCCACCCGGTTGAGTACATCCAGCAATCCGTATGCTTCGGCGTGGTGGCCAAGCTGCTGCAGCAGCAGCGCAAAGTCGAAGATCGCATCGCCCAGCATCATGGCTTCACCGTCAACGGCGATACGCGTTAGCTCGGCACACGCCAATCGTGCCGCCTGATGATTGTTCAGCTTCACCTCAACCCGTACCAAAAACGCCAGCGCGCGGGCGAGATGCCATGGATCGCCCAGCTCACGGCTGAGCGCGGCGCTTTCTTCGAGCAGATAGCGCGCTTCGTTCAGCTCATCGCGCTGCAGTGCCAGCGCGCCCAGCTGGCACAGGCATGCACCGATCGTCAAACTGTCATGGGCAGCGCTGCCGACGCGCATCGCGTCGTGGAGATGGGTAGCGGCTTGATCGTACTGCCCGCGACAGCGCGCGATTTCCGCCAATCCCACGAGACCAATGCCTTCACCTCGGCTGTAGCCGTGCCCACGAAACGCCGTAAGAAAGCCCTTGACGTAGCGCTCTGCGGTCTCGTAATCGCCCCAAAACGCGGCGATCACAGCGAGCCAAAAGTGTGACCACAGCAGCAAAAAGTGGTCATTGTCGGTGTGTGCAAGTTCGGCGGCCTGCCCAAAATACTCACGCGCTGCATTGAGGTGCCCCAGATGGCACAGACTTACGCCATAGTAGACCAACACAGCTGCGAGGCCGTCGGTTGCGCCGCTGGCCCGCAAGATCGCCAGTGCTTCCTCCACCACGATCCGCGCATCACGATAGCACGCTACGCGTGTGAGGAAATAGCTTTGCAGTCCAAGCAGATGGCCGCGAACAGCCTCCGCGCCGTGCGTCCCTTGCAGCGCAGCGGCGGCGCGCCCAAACAACGTCACCGCGTCATGCAGCCAGCCGTGATCGTCGTACAAAATCCAGAACGCGCGCAGGAGCAGGCCGAGCGCGGCAGCATTGTGTGTTGCGATCGCCTGCCCCCACGCTGCACGGAGATTGTCGATATTGCGATCCAGCGCCGCGCGGCCTTCGGGCGTGGATGCGGCGGTCCGCAGATCGATGCAGCGGCCAACCAGCGCAGCGTAGTACTGGGTGTGCCGCGCTTCGGTCGCGTGGTGATCGGCCGGATCGTCCAACAGGCGCTCGGTTGCATACTGGCGCACCAGCTCGTGCAGCCGGTACCGCATGGTGCCGTCCACTGTTTCGGCGTGTAGCAGCGATTTATCGATCAGCGCCATGATCGTCAGCAGTGTCGCGCCGGTGATGGATTGCACCGCTTCACGCTCGCACCCGCCGCGAAACACCGATAGCCGTGCCAGCGTGCAACGTTCGTTGTCGTCGAGCAGCTGCCATGAATGATCGAGCGCCGCGCGCATGGACTGATGGCGCGCGGGCATGTCGCGCGTCGTGAGTGTCAACAATTCAAGGGCGCGATCCACATCCGCCGCAAGCTCGGCAGGCGTGAGCGCTCGCACCCAGGTGGCCGCCAGCTCGATGGCCAACGGCAGCCCTTCCAGCCGCCGGCAGAGCCGCGCCACCGCTGCACGATTGTGACGGTTGAGCGCAAAAGCCGGCAATACACGCTGTGCCCGATCCACGAACAGCCGGACAGCGTCGGCTTGCTCAACCCGCGGACCGTGATCAGCCGGCGGGACGCCGAGGCCGCCAAGACTCAGCACCCATTCATCGCGCAGCCGCAGCCGTTCGCGTGACGTAACCAACAGCCTTAGGCCGAGCGCTCCTGCCAACAATCGCGTGATCAAGGGAGTAAGTGCGCCGTCGTCGGGGCCGAGCACATGCTCCACGTTGTCAAGCATCAGCAGCATAGAGCGATCATTGAGCGCGTCGATGAGTTGGTCCTCAACGGGACGCGCCCCTTGCAACGTTATGCCCAGCGCGTCGGCGATCGCAGGCAGCACGTCAGTGGGGCTGCCCACACCCGCCAACCACACCACGGCAACGCCATCTGCGAAGGCCGGATCAGGATCGGCAGCCAGCACCGTCGCGACATGGAGCGCTAAACAGGTTTTGCCCGTGCCGCCCGGCCCAACCAACGTGACGAGGCGCACGCCGGACCGGAGTTGGCCGGTCACTGCCTCGAGCTCCTGCGCCCGTCCAATCAGGGGCGTGGGAGGAAGCGGCAGGGAATGCACGGCTGCCGGAGAACGCCCCCCTCGGGTGGGCAACTCCTGGGCCGGCGCAGCGCGCTCCTCCCCTGAGAGCCGAAATGCGTCGGCGAGCGCACGTACCGTGTGCGGATCCGGTCGCCGATGCTGGCCACGCTCCAGCTTCCCGACCGTGACTGGGCTCAAGCCCGCCCGCGCCGCAAGTTCTTGCTGCGTCAGCCCCGCGGCCTCACGCAGTTGCCGCAGGCGAACTCCGAACTCCTTGTCCGATCCGCTCGGTGCCATTCCCGGTATCCTCTTCACGCGAAGCCGTATGCGAATGCTATCCTATCACCACTCGCTGAAGCCTTCCACACGACCCAGCGCACCTGAATGGCCACAGCTCATGCGAGGGAAATGGTGCATGCTGTCCTTTGGCTGATACAATCACGCAGTGTCGCCCTACGCCCGGCTCGCCGGTCCACAGGTCGGCGCTGCCCGATCACGATGTTTGCTCCGGGTAGCTTCGGATCCGTCCAAAGGAGCGCCAGCGCATGCGCCACGTACAGTTCGGATTGGTCGTGCCAGCCGATGCGCTGGACCCATCGCGACGCCACCGCTACGTTGCGGACGTCAACCGTCTGCTCACCGCGGTGACGGGACACTACGACTCGGCCTGGGTGATCGACCACCTGCAGTTTGACGACCAGGATGTCCTGGAGGGCTGGACCACGCTCACCTATCTGGCGGCACTCCATCCTGCGCTTCAGTGGGGCCACTCGGTGCTCTGCCAGTCGTTCCGCAATCCGGCGCTGCTCGCCAAGATGGGCGCAACCCTGCAATTGCTGTCCGGTGGCCGCTTCATCCTCGGCATCGGTGCGGGCTGGAACGAGGCCGAGTACCGGGCCTACGGCTACCCCTTCCCACCCGGGCGCAGCAGGGTCGCCGAGCTAGACGAGGCGCTGCAGATCATCAAGGCCATGTGGACGCAGGAGCGTGTGAGCTTCGCGGGAAAGTATTATCGAGTTACGGACGCGCGGTGCGAGCCCAGGCCCGACCCGCTGCCCACGATCATGGTCGGGGCGTTCCGTCCGCAGATGCTGCGCCTCACAGCGCGCCACGCCGACTGGTGGAACGTGTCCTCGACCGGCATCGACGCGTATCGCAGCCTGGTCGACGCGTTCGAGCGGGCGTGCGACGAGGTCGGGCGTGACCCGGCGAGCGTGCGGCGAACCTGGGGTGGTGGCTGTGTGTGCGCGCCGACCGCACAGGACGTTGCGATGATCGTGGAGCAACTCCCCAACCTCCAGCCTGGCGAGGACTTCGTCGGCACCCCCGCGCAGGTGATCGAGCAAATGCAGCCCTTCGTCGAACTCGGCGTCGACTACTTCATGCTCGATTGCGGCGGCTTCCCGCGCGTAACAACGGTAGAGCTGTTGATGCATGAGGTGCTGCCGGCACTCAAACGCTGACCTGTGCAGCTACGCCAGGATTTTGTCGCGCTTGCGGCGCAGTCCAGCCAGCAATGTGTCGAACGAGTCGGCAAACGACCGGACCCCTTCCGCGATCAGCCGGCGCTCGGTGATGTCCTGCAGGTCGACGCCGGCCTCGGCCAACTGCTGCACCACCCTGCGCGCGCCTTCGATATCTTCCTCGACCGTGTTGCCGCTCACGACGCCGTGGTCGGCAAAGGCCAGCAGCGCGTTCTCGGGAACCGTATTGACCGTGTGCGGCCCGACCAGTCCCGCGATATACAGCGTGTCGGAGTAGGCCGGGTTCTTAGTGCTGGTGCTGGCCCACAGCGGGCGCTGCAGGTTGGCGCCCTTCGACGCGAGTGCCTCCCAGCGGGCGCCCGCGAACACGCGCCTGAACGCCTGGTAGGCCAGCTTCGCATTGGCGATGGCAGCCTTGCCTTGCAGCTCCGTGAGCCGCTGCTGCTCGGTTGCGTCGGTCGACGCCTCGATCCTGGTCGTAAGCTCCTGATCCACCATGGTGTCGACGCGACTGACGAAGAAGCTGGCGACCGAGTGGATCGCATCGATCGGCTTGCCCTCCGCGACCCGGCGCTCCAGGCCGGTGAGGTACGCCTCCATCACCTGTTCGTACATCGACACGGCAAACAGTAGTGTCACGTTGATGCTCAGTCCCTCGGCGATCATTTGCTCGATCGCCGGGATGCCTTCCACGGTGCCGGGGATCTTGACCATCAGGTTGGGGCGGTCTACCGTGCGCCACAGCCAGCGCGCCTCGGCTATGGTCTCCTGCGTGTCGTGAGCCAGCAGCGGGCTCACCTCGATGCTCACTCGCCCGTCGACGTGCGCGGTCTGGTCGTAGAGTGGGCGCAAGACATCGCAGGCCAGGCGGATGTCGTCGGTCGCCAGTCGCTCGTAGATTTGCGGCGCGCGGTGGTCGGCCGCGCTCAGGCGCCGGATATCCTCGTCGTAGTCAGTGCTGCCGCCGATGGCTTTCTCGAAGATCGTGGGATTGGAGGTGACGCCGACCACCGCATAGCGGTCGATCAACTCTTGCAGTCTGCCTGATTTAATCAGGCCGCGGCTGATGGTGTCGTACCAGATGCTCTGGCCCTGCTCACCGAGCTCCCACAGCGGGTTCTTTGCCATGCTGGTCTCCTTGTATGTTGTCAGGCGTCCTGGCCGGAGCCGGACTGCACCAATTCCCGGGCCGCGGCGATGACGTTGTCGGGTGTGAAACCAAACTTATGCTGCAGCTCAAGCAGCGGCGCGGACGCGCCAAACGTCTTCATACCGATGCGCGCGCCCTGGAGGCCGGTGAAGCGTGCCCAGCCGAAGGTGGAGGCCTGCTCGACCGAGACGCGTGCAGTGATGCCGGGCGGAAGCACGCTGTCACGGTATTCCTGGCTCTGCTGCTCGAACAGCTCCCACGAGGGAACGCTCACCACGCGTGCATGAATACCCTCGGCCTCAAGGTGCTCGCGCGCCGTGATACACAGCGCGACTTCACTGCCGCTGGCCAGCAACAGCACGTCGGGCTTGCCGTCCGGGGCGTCGGCGAGCACGTACGCGCCACGCGCGACACCCGCCGCGGAGGCGTACACCGCGCGGTCCAGCGTCGGTAGCGCCTGGCGGGTCAGGATCAGCGCGGCCGGCTCGTGGCGCAGCTGCATGATCACGCGCCAGGCCTCGACCACTTCGTTGGCGTCCGCCGGGCGCAACGTGATCAGCCCGGGGATCGAGCGGAGCGAGGCCAGCTGCTCGATCGGCTGATGGGTTGGGCCGTCCTCACCCACGCCGATCGAGTCGTGCGTAAAGATATGGATCGTGGGCAGCTCCATCAGTGCCGCGAGCCGGATCGCCGGGCGGGCGTAGTCGCTGAAGATCAGGAAGCCTGATCCGTAGGGGCGGACTTTGCAGTGCGATAGGCCGTTGAGAATTGCGCCCATCGCATGCTCGCGCACGCCGAAGTGGAGGTTGCGCCCACCGGGGTTCGCGGCGCTGAAATCGCCGGCGCCGTCGAACGTCAGGCGGGTTTTGGTCGAGGGCGCCAGATCCGCCGCGCCGCCGATCAACCAGGGCACCTCCCCGGCGATGGCGTTGAGCACCTTACCCGAGGCCTCACGCCCGGCGAGCCCCCTGGCATCCGGCGCGAAGGCCGGCAGGTCACGGTCCCAGCCATCCGGAAGCCGGCGATGCTGCATCTGATACAGCTGGTCGGCAAGCTCCCCAAACTGCGTGCGGTACTGCTCGAAGAGCCGGAACCATGCGTCACGCTGCGCGCGGCCACGCACGCCGATGCCGGCCTGAAAATGGGCGCGGACCTCGTCGGGCACCAGAAAGCGTGCGTCCTCCGGCCAGCCGTAGCTCCGCTTGGCCAGGCGGATCTCGTCGGCGCCGAGCGGCTCGCCGTGCGCCGCACTGGTGCCCTGTTTGGTCGGCGCGCCGTAGCCAATGTGGCTGTCGACGATGATCAGCGTCGGTTTTGCCGCAGCGTCGTTCGCGCCCGCCGCCCGTCCGGCTGCCGGCCCGGCGAAGGCGCGCCGGAGCTGCGCGAGGTCGTTGGCGTCCGCGATGCGCGTGACCTGCCAGCCGTAGGCGCTGAACCGGGCGGCGACATCCTCGCTGAAGGCAAGATCGGTCGCGCCTTCGATCGTGATGCGGTTGTTGTCGTAGATCCAGCACAGGTTCGCCAGCTTGAGATGGCCGGCCAGCGACGCGGCCTCGCTCGCGACGCCCTCCATCATATCGCCGTCGCCGCAGAGCGCGTACACATCGTAGTCGAAGAGCGCGAAGCCGGGCCGGTTGAAGTAGGCGGCCATCCAGCGCTGTGCGATTGCCATGCCGACGCTCACGGCGACGCCCTGGCCGAGCGGGCCGGTGGTCGTTTCAACTCCGCTGGTCCAGCGGTACTCGGGATGGCCGGGACACTTGCTGTCGAGCTGGCGAAAGCGCTTGATATCGTCGAGCGTAACCGACGGCTCGCCCAGCACTTCGTATTTGGGGTTGACCGTTCTGACGCCGGTCAGGTGCAGCATGCTATAGAGCAGCATCGAGGCGTGGCCGATGGACAGCACGAAGCGGTCGCGATTGGGCCAGATCGGGTCGGCAGGGTCGAAGCGCAAAAACTCCTGCCATAGCGTATAGACGACCGGCGCCATGGCCATGGGCGTGCCGGGGTGGCCGGAGTTGGCGGCCTGGACGGCATCCATGGCGAGGGTTCGAATGGTATTGATACTGAGCTGCTCCAGGGTGGCCTGATCGCTGCGGGCGGAGTTGCCCGCGGGATCGCGCTCAGGCACCCGTGCGTTTGCAGCCGTCTCGTGGTCGCTCACATCGGTCTCCTTACGATTGACTCTGGGGGATCAGCCGGTCGTACAGCCGGGGCTGGCGCGTTATCGCCGCCCGATACACCGTGCGAGCACGGCGTCGGGCTCGTACACCGCGCCATCTGCCGCCGGCGTTGACTCGATCGACGGCAGCTCGCCACGACCGGATTGGGACAGTCATGGCCTGGTCAGGTCAGGCAGATTCCACGCGATCGCCTTACGCGCGCAGAACTCACGGTGGTGCTGCCAACAGCCCAAAGATACCGCTTTAATTGCTGGCAATCGACACGCGTTGACCATCGGCCGGCAGTATGCTTCGTAAATTCGTAATAGTTCCAGGGCATCCTGCAGGTTGCCCCATTCAGGCGGATGGTTGTCCAACACACACTGGCCAAAGGCGCGGATTTCCGGTGCATAGCCGAGCAGGAACAATCCTTGACCGCTGCCGGCTGTTCCTGGCGCAGCATTTCGCGATAGTCGGTGTACACGGCCGGCGCGCCCCAGAGCCGGGCGCAGGTTTGCGCTTTGTCGCGGTCGAGATCACATACCGCCACCAGATCGATGGGCGCATACTGAAAGGCCGGAAAGATATCGCGTTGCGCGTGACCGCCGCATCCGATGGCGCAGAGCCGGATTCGTCGCTCGAATTCGGCGTTGTAGGTAACGCGCATGTTACTGTGCTCCGGGCTGTTCCAGGACGAAGTCGCGCACACCCGTCGAGTAGGCAACCATCATATCCGCGTCGATGTCGCCGACACTGCGGGCATTATGAAACACGCCGGGCGGAATAACAAGCGTATCGCCCGGTTCCAGCACAACGATCTGCTCCCCAAGGGAGTGCTCCAGCCGGCCCGCGAGCAGATACAACACTTCTTCGCAAGAAGGGTGACAGTGACGTGGATTGGCGTGGCCACGCCGGATCACGACTCGACCCAACGTTACGCCGAGCACATTCCCGACGGCTTGACTGGCTAGCCAGCGCAGGCTGCCCCAGGACGCATCGACTCGTCGGGTCGCTGCTTCCGCAGCGGACAACACGGGTTTCGACATGTGCGTATCCTTCCTGCCGAGAAGCGTGAGGGGTGCGCGCAGCTCGACGAACGATGCAGCGAACGCCGCCAAGCGGCGGCGTACTTCACTGGTCAGGCTCGTGCCCCACCGCGGACACCGCCTGCTGGACCGCCTGCAGCAGGTCGTGCGGATCCCAGAGGATCTGCATGCCATCGGCAACGACCCGCGCGGTGCCCGCGTCAACCGGCACCGCCGCCCACGTTGCCGGAGCGAAATTGAACTCCACCTCCAGGTCATTCCGGTACCACACGCGCAGGGTGGTGAGGGAACCCCAGGTTTCGACCTGGGCAGTGCGAACCTCGCCAAAGCCGGCTGCCCACTCGGTGTCGACCGCGTAGGCCGCGCTCGCGTCCGTCAGGAGCATCAGATCAACGTCCGATTCGTCCGTGGCCGCACTTCGTGCATACGAGCCGACCAGCGCGGCGGCGAGAATGTCAGGGCGGCGCGGCACCCAGGCGCGCAACGCATCCAGCAAAGCAGGAACCGACATGCCGTCCTCAGTGAACGCACTCGATCACAAACGGGGAGCAGCGTGGTCCGCACGGCGCTGCCGTCGCGTGCAGTATGTCATGTTTGCTCCCCTGCGACGAATCAATGCAGCCGCGTGCGCCGCATACCGGCGCCCGAATGAACGCCAGACGGACTGGTGAAAGAGCAGCGGCGCGTCGCAAACTGCTGACGTTGGGCGTATGCCCGGCACCATAGTACGGGACGGTCGGTCCTTGTGCGCTGCGAATCGGCACAGGTCAGCATCGTCAATCTCGTGTATCTTAGTACCCGTCGCTACGTACCGCCGACAGGAGTGCTATGACCGACCGTGCTGCCCCCGTGCTGTCATCGCCCGATCGAGAACGCGTCTACCGCCGCAATTTCCCCTGGTTTCTTGCCGATAGCCTGCTGTTCACCCTGGCGATGGCCCTGATCAGTTCCACGACCATCATTCCAGATTTTGTGCGCCAGCCTCACGGACTCGGAGATCCTGATCGGGCTGTCCGGCAGCCTGTTTACCATCGGCTTCACGCTGCCACAGCTGTTCGTTGCCCACTACATCGTCCGTTCAGCCCACAAGAAATGGTGGTTTGTCGGCCCCAACATCGTGATCCGGCCGATGATGCTGATCTGCGCCATCCTGACGTATTGGATTGGCGGCGATCGCCCAACGCTCCTCCTGCTCGTGTTTTTCATCTGCTACAGTATCGCGGCGTTCGGCGATGGCCTGGTTGGCGTGCCCTGGGCTGACCTGGCGGGCACGAGCCTGAACAACCGCTGGCGTGCGCGCATGTTTGGTTTCACGAGCGCGCTCACCGGTGTGCTGATGCTGCTGCTTGCGCCGCTGATCGGCGCCGTGCTGAGTGAGCGCGGCCCGCCGTTTCCCACCAACTATGCCGTGCTGTTCGGTGCCGCCGGCGTGCTCTTCATCGTCTCGATTGTGCCCGGGCTGTTCTTTCACGAGTTGCCGGGCGGCCGAGCCCGCGCGCAGCTGCCCACCTTTAGTGCCTCTCTCCCCAACCTGCTCGGTGTGCTGCGGTACGATGGCGCGTTCCGGGCCTTCATTATCACCCGCTGCTTGACCAGTCTGTTCATGATGGCTGCCCCGTTCTACATCGGATATGCGACGGAGGAGCTCGGGCTGTCGAGCGCGGTGGCCGTGCCGGTGCTCCTGGCGATGCAGACGATCGGCAGTGTCGTCGGGGCACTGGCGTTCACCTGGCTTGGCGCACGGAGCAATCTGCTGTATATCCGGCTCGCGCTGAGCGGCGCGGCGCTGCTGCCGCTGTGTGCCCTGCTGGCCGGCGCGACCGGGCCACTGCCCCTGTACATCGGCTTTTTGATAGCCGGGCTGGCGACCACGGATCTGGCCTTCGGCTTTCTGAACTGGGTGGTCGGCTATGCCGATGCCGATCAGCGCCCGCTGTATGTCGGCCTGTCAAACACGGTGGCGGCGCTGATCTCGCTGATCGCCCCGTTCATCGCCGGCACGATCGTGCAGACACTGGGCTACCGTCCGCTGTTTGCCGTCGCCCTGGTGATGGCGCTGAGCGCGTTGGGCGTGGCGCTGCGCTTCATGCGCGAGCCGGAGGTGCGGCCGACCGTCGCGTAGCGCGCGGGGCAGACCGGTCGGTGAGCGGCACGAACGGTTTGGATGGTGCGTTGCCGGCGAACTGCGATTGACGATGGCGCCGCGGCCGGCCACCTTGCTCGCTCAACCTCGTGCTGCCGCCGATGACGTGCACCGCCGTAGCAGCACATAGTCCTGGATCGGGAGCAGGCGCGTGAGAGTACGTGCCGCCGGCGCCAAGTACGTGACGGCTGCCGCGCGGGGGATCACCCGCGGTGTCGTTGCGGCGTACCAGCGTCCGTAGAGCTGCACCTCACAGCCGTCCGCCGCCAGGACGTTGCGGTACCAGTCGGTTGTCACGCCGTAGGGCAGCGGCACCACAATCCCATCCGGCACCAGCCACGCAACGACCGGGGTCGCGTACGGGCGGCCCGATCGCCGACCGCGATGGGCGAGCAGCGCATAGACGTGCCGGCCGGCGAATTGCCGCACGACGCGGTTGCCCGCGTGCATGAGGGTCGTGCGTAGCGCCTGCCGCTCGCGCTCGCGCGTGGTGCCTTCGCTGGAGTCGGAGCCGCGCTGCGCCGGGGCATCGCTGATCGCGGCGAGCTCCAGAAAGTCATCGACCCGCGCGAACCCCAGGATCAGCCGCACCGGCGCCGGTACCGCCTGCCGCTGCGAATCGTGGAACAGACGCGGCTGGGCGAGGGCATGCAGCCGGCCGCGCGTTTCCAGCCGGCACCCGCCCGCCGCCAGGACATTGCGGACCCAATCCGCATCCGATCCATACGTCAAGGCGATCGTGTAGTGCCCGGCGTGGCGGAACACATTCACCGGCGTACGGTACGCGCGGTGGCTGGTGCGGCCGGTATGGTGCACGACCCCGAAGCCGGGCGCGTAGCGCGCCACACCGCCAAGCAGCCGGTTGGTAACGTGGCGATTGGCGTGGGCGAGCGAGCGTGGCAACGGCATGGGCGGACCTCAAACGGTACGGCGCTGGCCGAGGTCACCGTCGTACCAATTTATTCACCAAACGTTGAATTCACGCCCAGTATAGGCGCCTTGCCCACGAAAGTCAATGGGTGTAGAATTCTGCCAACATGGCACGACACGGACGACGCCCCGGGCCGAACACCACGCGCGCTGCGCTGCTCGCCGCGGCCAGACACCGGTTTGCTGCCGGCGGCTACGAGGCGACCTCGCTGCGCGTCATTGCGGCGGACGCGGAGGTTGATCCGGCCGTGGTGCTGCATTTCTTTGGCTCGAAGGCGGGGCTGTTCCGCGCGGCCGTTGGCTGGCCGTTCGACCCTGCCGCGGTCGCCGCCCGCCTGGCCGCTTCGGGGGCTGACGTGGGAGCTGATCTGGCGCGCGTGTTTCTCGAGCTGTGGGACGACCCCACGAGCGGCGCCTCCCTGCAGGCCGTGCTGCGTTCGGCGATGACCGACGCGGCGTTTGCAACCCTGGTGCGTGAGTTCATTACCGAGCAGGTGTTTGGGCAGCTCCGACCGCTGGTGGACGGACCGCAGGCGGAGCTGCGCATCAACCTCGCTGCTGCCCAGATGGTGGGGGTTGCCGTGCTGCGGTGCCTGCTTGAGGTCGAGCCGCTGGCGTCGGCGGAGCAGGACGAGGTGGTGACCTGGGTGACGCCGGTGCTCACGCGGTACCTGGGATCGGGTGGATCCGAGCCGGCTGGACAAGCAGCCGACGCAGCGAGGGATGGTGACGAATAAGGATGGCCCCGGAAACATAGGCAGCCGAAGCCACTGCCATCATGCTCCCATTGACTCGTCATAGTGTCGTGAACGTCTCCTGCCCGCGAGGCCGTACCGCAGATCGACGTGCTGCGTCAGTGACAACCAGAGGAAGCAACGACCGGTTTTCTCTCACACCATGGCGACGATCTCTCCAGCACAGCACACAGCGGAGGAGCAAGGACGATGCGGGAACCACGGATTTAATGGGCGCCGAAAGTGAGGCGCGAGAAGGTGTGGCAGCTGTACCACCAGGACGCCCACCTCGGGGCAGACGAGGCGTTGATCGAGGAGGTTGCCTTTGATCTGTATCAGCGCTGTGAAAGCATCCTGATGGTGACCGACAATAACCGCGTTCCCTGCCCCACGTGTCACACGATCATCGTCGCCCCGGGTGCTCGTTGGTCGCGTGCGACGCCGATCGTTTGTCCGGCCTGTGGGTGGCACGCAACGTATGGGCAGCTGCGCGACAGCTGGCGTCATCGCGACCTGCACGGCGGCAACGCGATGGACGCGTTCCGCGCCTACGTCGACGGCTACCCACGGCACACGTCACCGCGCGAGCGCATGCTCGCAATTGACCGCTTGATTAATGCCTTTCACTGGAGTATTCGCCAGAACCGAGCATTTGGACCGGCCGCCCGCAACCTGATCGAGGGCAGGAGCGAAGACGTAGCGGCGTTGCTTGACCGCCTGACCTATGGTGACGCGAGCACACCACCGGCGCCTGACACCGATCATCCGTCGCACGTGACCGCCGCGCTGGTGGATGCGCGACGACGCGGCGTTGAGGAACGTGCAGCGCGGCGATCACGTGCCACAGGCGCGCCGGAAAGCGACGACACACAGGAAACGTGATCAATAGTTGGGCGCGCACAGCGTATCCACTGCCGTCGGGTCAAGCCGATCAAACGCTGCCGCGTGGAACTGTTGAACCACCGCCATCGCTTCCGCATGCTCACGAGGCCTGTGCGCTATACTGAGGCCGCTCCCAAATCGCACCCGTATGGTGGAGGACTGGATGGCGATTCCGGCGCTGGAGCCGGTTCCCTTGTTGGGTCAGCACGGCGCCGACGTCCCGCTGAGCGAACGCAGGTGAACAGCTATGCAGCAATTTGATGCGACCAACCTGATTGTCCATCCCGGCAATTCCAGTGATCCGGACGTTGTCGTCGAGGTCATCCCGCAGCAGGTCGGGCTGGACTATATTCATTTTCAGGTACGCCACCTGCGCGCGGGCCAGCTATGGTCATTCGAAGCTGGTGAGCACGAGCTCGCCCTGGTGCTCCTGAGCGGGAACCTTGGCGTCCATACGAATCGGGGACAGTGGCCGAGCATCGGCGAGCGCTCCGACGTGTTTTCCGGTCCGCCTTCCGCGCTGTATCTTCCACGGCGTACGACCTTCACGGTCACGGCGGCGGTTGACAGCGAGTTTGCCGTCACCTGGGCGGCGACGGACGAAGATCATGAACCGCGCCATGTTCCGCCCGCTGAGGTCACGCTTGAAATCCGGGGCGGCGACAATGCGACGCGCCAGATCAACAGCGTCCTGCCGCCTGGATTTCCGTGCCATCGCCTCGTCGTCGTGGAAGTCTATACGCCGGGTGGGAACTGGTCGAGCTATCCTCCGCATAAGCACGACCTTCATAAGACCGATGCCAGCGGCACGCTGCTGGAAGCCGACCTGGAAGAAATCTACTACTACAAGATCGACCGTCCCGCCGGCTTCGCGGTTCAACGGATCTATACCGAGCCGGAATCGCCGTTGCATCGCGCCGGCTTGCCTATCGATGCCGCAGTTCTGGCGCGCAATAACGATGTGGTGCTGATCCCTGAAGGGCATCATCCGGTGACCAGCGCGCCCGGCTACCTGACCTACTACCTCAATGTGCTGGTCGGGAGTGCCCAGTCGCTGGCCAACAGTGAGGATCAGGCGCATGCCTGGGTCAAGGAGACGTATCAGACGCGCGATCCACGGGTGCCGATTTATCCGATGTCGAAGCATACAGACGATCCATAAAGTCGCTAACGAATACGGAGATCACGCGGGTGTTACTTTGCGACCGCTGGTGTTCATGGCTTGCATTTGTCATTTTCATGTAATATACTAAGTTACATGAAACACGAGCACCGACATGGCACACCAACCTCCGCTGAGCGACACACCCAGCACAGCTTTGACGATCCCAGCGCGTTCGCGCAGCGACTTGACGCGCCGGAGCGCGATGCGTGGCAAAAGCCGGAGGACGTCATTGCGTCATTCCAGCTTTCCGACGACGCGACGGTCGCCGAGATCGGCTCAGGCACCGGCTATTTTGTCGTCCGGCTTGCCAGGCACCTAAAGCAAGGAATGGTGATCGGCCTGGATGCGGAGCCGAAGATGGTTGCCTATTTGCAGCAGCGGGCTGAGGAACTGGAACTGACGAATGTGGATGCGCGCCTTGTCCAGCAGGCAGAAGCAATTGCCTCAATGGAACAGGTTGACCTCCTTCTCTGCGTCGATAGCTACCACCATATTTCGGATCGAGTCTCTTTATTTTCAAACTATTCGAAACACCTGAAGCGTGGTGGCAAGCTTATTATCATTGATCGCGCGTTTAGCGCACCGGAAGGCCCGCCGGCAGATCACCTGCTACCGATCGAGACCGTTAAGCAGGAACTCACGCAGGCCGGGTTTACCCCGGTTACGGAGTTGGATTTCCTGCTGCCGTATCAGTATTATCTCGTGTTTGCAGCGACCGATTCCGGCACCGGGCCAGGATGAACAGTGTTGCCACCTGCGCATGGCCGGCGCGGCCGCCACGGTCAGCACGGCGCCCGGCTCGAGACGGAGCTCCCGCACAAAGGTGGGGTGCCGGGCGACATAGGTGTGGATATCCGCCTACACGAAACGTTCATAGACGTATTCGTCACTGACGGTTCCTTTGAACGCGTCTGCCGCCGGGTGTACCGCGACCCGCGCGAAGCCGAGCCGTTCCAGGAGGCGGATCGAGGCGGTATTGCGCGTATCGACTTCCGCCACCACGCGGGGCACCGCATATGCCTGTTCCAGGTGCGTAAGGACGCGCGCACACGCTTCCGCAGCCAACCCCTGCCGCCAAAATGCCGGCGACAATTCATATGCCAGGTACGCGGTACGGTCGGCCTGCAGGGTGACCTCGATCCGCCCGATATACGCATCGGCAGCTTTGAGGTGCAGCGCCCAATTGAGCCACAGCTCATCACCGGCTGGCGAACGCCGCGTTTCCAGCCGGGCATACCGCGCCGCAAGCGTCTGGACGGAGGTGGGCGGCTCGGTCGGGATAAAGCGATAGATCAGTTCGTCCAGCAGCACGGGATACAGCGCCGGCGCGTGCGCGGCCACCAGCGGCTCGAGCCAAAGGCGATCAGTCTCGAGGGTCACGTGCGGATCGATCAGTTGCAGCATACGCAGCAGTATGCACCGCAGGGCGGCACGCGGCAAGGAGCTCGGGTACGGTAGCCCCTGAATCAGCGGACTCCATTACTCCTATTTGACGGACACCTCAATTAGCCTCACCATGGTCATGCCGGCGGAAGGTGCCCGGGGCTTCCGGCACAACGCAGACCCGTGGCGTGTGTATCCCCGGCAAGCTGCGCGGCGGCAAGGCCTTTCCCTGCCGATTACCTGTGTATCGAGCGCGCCAAAGGTTGGCGACGGAGGGGATACGTTCGTTCAATCGGTGGCATGCGGATCGTTCTAATTGTGCCCAACAGGCTGAGCGCGAAGATCCGGACAGAACCCCAAGGAGGAATGGTGACCAAGATTACCTTTATCGGCGCCGGGAGCCTCGGCTTTACCCGCGGGCTGGTGCGCGACATGTTGACCTTTCCGCTGCTTGCGGACGCAACCCTATGCCTGATGGATATCGACCCTGAACGCCTGGAGTTTGCCAGGCGAGCCGTCCAGCGCATCGTCGAGCTCGGCAAGTACCCGGCCAAGGTCGAGGCGACGATGGACCGCGACCGAGGCGTTGGAGGGCGCCGATGTCGTGCTGGTGACGATCCTGGCCGGCGGGATCGACATCTGGCGGCACGATATCGAGATTCCCGAAGCAGTACGGCATCGACACCAACATCGGCGATACGCGCGGCCCGTCGGGCATCTTCCGCGCGCTGCGCACCATTCCGGTGATGCTGGACATCGCGCGTGATATGGAGCGCTACTGCCCCGACGCGACCATGCTCAACTACACCAACCCGATGGCGATGCTCTGCCGCGCCATGCAGCGCGAAACGAGCATCCAGCTTACCGGCCTGTGCCACAGCGTGCAGGGCACCTCGGAGATGCTGGCCGGCTGGATCGGCGCGCCGAAGGACGAGATCACCTATACCTGCGCCGGCATCAACCACATGGCCTGGTATCTCAAGTACGAGTGGAACGGCGAGGATGCCTACCCGCTGATCCGCAGGCGATCACCGAGCGGCCCGAAGTCTACAACGAGGAGCAGGTCCGCAACGAGATGTTCCTGGCGCTCGACTACTACGTGACCGAGTCGAGCGGGCACAACTCGGAGTACAACTGGTGGTTCCGCAAGCGCCCCGACCTGATCGAGCAGTACTGCACCCACGGCACCGGCTGGAATCCCGGCGAGTATGGCTACATGATCAAGCGCTATGAGCAGCGCGAGCAGACCTGGCGCGACGAGGCCAGCAAGTGGTTCGCCCAGGACCAGCCGATCACGCTGGAGCGCGGCCACGAATATGCGGCGTATATCATCAATGCGCTTGCAGGGTGGCGAGCCGTTCGAGTTCAACGGCAATGTCGCCAACACCGGGCTGATCACCAATCTGCCGCAGAATGCCTGTGTCGAAGTGCCGGTCTGGGCCAGCAACAAGGGCCTGCACGCCGGTGTATGTCGGCGCGCTGCCGCCACAGGTGGCGATGCTCACCGGCATCACATCGCAGATCGAGGAGATGGCGGTCGAAGGCGCGCTGAGCGGCGATCCGCGCCTGGTCTACCAGGCGATCGCCCACGACCCGCTGACGGCGTCGGTGCTGTCGCTGGCCGAGATCAAGCAGATGGTCAATCAGATGTTCGCCGCAAACCGAGATTATCTGCCGACGTTCGAGCACAGCGTGGTATAGCGTGGCGCCGCACATCCGCGCGTAGCGTTTCGCCTGATGCTGAGTAATCGTCCCGAGCGGTATTTTCAAGCGGCGTATCCATGTGTCGCTGGCGCGGTGCTCCGGCGGCACCGTCGCACAGCAGCCGCACGCTGCCATATACCACCCGCAGGACCACCCACCGCAACCAGCGCCGGCTCGGCTGGTGCCTTACGCGGAGAGTTCGATCACCCCGCCTGCGTCGTAATAGCGCATCATGGAGACCTGCTGCTCCGCCAGAAGCTGCTGCACCTGCCGCACCTGCGTCGCGTCCGGCACATGCACGGTGAGCATCAGCTTCCCCGCGCGCATCTGCTCGAGATAGTCTTGCTGGAACAGCTTCTCATCCGAACTGAACAGCGCGCCAACGCGTTGCGGCAGCGTGCGTGAGTCCATCCGGGCGTTGTAGCGGTCCAACACTTCCTGGCTCGTAAACGCGTCAACCTCTGCAAACCCGGCGTCCTGGAGTGTGGCCTTGGCGTGGTCGGCCTGTGCCTGATCGGTGACGATGGCGATGAGGTACTGCGTTGGATAAAACGTTCCATAGAGCAGGGAGGCTCGGAAGGTATGGTCGCCTGAGTCCGTCATCGTGGGATCCCTCCTGAAATCGACGGCGGTGTGCGGTCGGTGCTGCGCACCGCGCGTGGCTCGAGTCTAGCAGATACGGCAATGCCGCATACTGCCGCGGGTGCGCTTCAAGGTTTTTTAAGCGAGCGTGACGCATGAAGCGCGGCACGGCAGCTTTACGCGTACCTGGCGCCACTCCACTAACCTGCTTCAGCCTGCCACTTAACCGGCAGCACGCAACAGCGGTAGGATCTTCGTTAAGTGCCGTCGTTGCGCGTGTTCAAGCGGTGTGACGCCCTCGTTGTCGGCGAGCCGCGGCGCGGCACCATGGCCTAACAGCAAACCGACGATCTCCTGATACGCGTTCGTGTCACGGCCTAAGATAACGACTTCAAGCAGGGCGGTCCATCCCAGCTGGTTGACGCAGTTGACATCCACCTTCGTTTGCTCTAAGAGCAACCTGACGGTGTCGACGTGTCCCTGTTCGGCGGCTGGGATCAGGGCAGTCCCACCAACCCCATTCCGGATAGCCACATCCGGCTCGTAGGGGATCAGGATCTCCAAGATATCGGTGAATCCGTTCGCGCCGGCGGCTAAGAACGCCGTTTGATCGAGGATCGAATAGGCGGGGTCATAAAAGTCAACCTGTGCGCCATGCTCCAACAGCCATCGCACCATTGACGGATCGTGTGCTTCGGTGGCCACGAGCAGCGCCGATTTTCCATCATTTCCGACCACATTCGGAGTTTGTCCGGCGAGGATAGATGCATGCAAATACGCATAATCCTGGGCTTTCACCGCATTTATGAAATCGTTGTTCATGTGTGTCCTCGCAAAGCAAATGTCTTCAGCGGCGGCCGATGAGAGCGTCGTCACGCCGTGTTTCCAAGACCTCGCCATGCTGCGCCAGCGTCGCGCCGACCGCGCGCCCGACTTCGTGCTCCAAAATGAGCGGCATCAAGAGACTTGACGCCGATGTCGAACAGGCGATGCAGTCGTGGAATGGTCCGGTCTCATTGTAGGACACGCAGAGCGCCACGCCAATTGGAAGTGGCAAATACGCGCAATTGAACCAGGAACACTTGTGGTACGTTATTCTGTGAGGGCTGATGAGCTGGGTGGGGGATCTGGCTCGTGCGCATACAATGGCGCGTCGACCCGCCGGCGAACACAGCGCCGACCGTTCCTCACGCCGAGCGCGGCTGCCGATCTCAAGGAGGTTTTCGTATGTCCACGCCATTTCGTGGCACGATCTAACGTCGACGTTCGTGACTCGGTACCCGACTGGGCGCCCTTTCAACCGCCCAAGGCCAAGGAGGGCGCGCCCAACGTGCTCTACGTCATCTGGGACGACACCGGCATCGCGGCCTGGGATACCTTCGGCGGCCTGATCGACACACCCAACATGACCCGCCTGGCCGAGCGCGGCCTGCGCTACACGCAGTGGCACACCACCGCGCTGTGCTCGCCGACGCGCTCGTCGCTGCTCAACGGCCGCAACTGCCACTCCAACGGCATGGCCTGTATCGTCGAAGGCGCCAACGGCTTTCCCGGCCTCAGCGCCGTCATCCCGCCCGAAAACGGCACCATCGCCGAGATCCTGGTCGAGCACGGCTACAACACCTACTGCATCGGCAAGTGGCACCTCACGCCGGAAAACGAATCCAACATGGCCAGCTCCAAGCGCACCTGGCCGCTCGGCCGCGGCTTTGAGCGCTACTACGGCTTTCTGGGCGGCGAAACCAACCAGTGGTATCCCGACCTGGTCTATGACAATCACATCGAGGATCAGCCATACTCCCCGAGGAGGGCTACCATCTGACCACCGACCTGGTCGACCACGCGATCCAGTTCATCCGCGACGGCCAGCAGGTCGCGCCCGATAAGCCCTGGCTGCTGTACTTCGCCCCCGGCGCCAACCACGCGCCGCACCACGTCGCGCCCGAGTGGGCCGATCGCTACAAGGGCCGCTTCGACATGGGCTACGAAGCGTATCGCGCCGTCGTGCTCGAAAACCAGAAGCGCCTTGGTGTCGTGCCCGCCAACACCGAGCTGTCGCCGATCAATCCGTGGCCGGCGCCCGACGTGATCAGCGAGATCGATGCGATCCCGCCGTGGGACTCGCTCTCGGACGACCAAAAGCGCCTGTTCAGTCGCATGGCCGAAGTCTACGCCGGTTTTTGCACGCACGCCGACCACGAAATCGGCCGCCTGCTCGACTATCTCGAGTCGTCGGGACAGCTCGACAACACGGTGATCGTCGCCGTGTCGGACAACGGCGCCAGCGGTGAGGGCGGGCCGAACGGCTCGGTCAACGAGAACAAGTTCTTCAACAACTGGCCCGACGACCTCCAGGAAAACCTCAAGCTGATCGACGAGCTGGGCGGGCCGAACACCTACAACCACTACCCGGCCGGCTGGGCCTGGGCGTTTAACACGCCCTACAAAATGTTCAAGCGCTATGTGCTCGAAGGCGGTATCGCGGACCCGCTGATCATCTGCTGGCCCAAGGAGATGGGCAACGTCGCCGGGCAGCTGCGCGACCAGTACCACCACGCGATCGACATTGTGCCGACCATTCTCGACTGCGTGGGCGTTGAGCCTCCAGCGGTGCTTAAAGGCTTTACGCAGTCGCCAATCCAGGGCGTCAGCATGCGCTATACCTTTGACGACGCGACGGCGCCCAGCCGGCGGGAAACGCAGTACTACTCCATGCTGGGTACGCGGGCGATCTATCATCAGGGCTGGAAGGTCGTCGCACGGCACGGCGCGCTGTCGGGCAAGGGCAACTTCAATCAGGACCAGTGGGAGCTGTATCACACCGACGAGGATCGGACCGAGGTGCACGACCTGGCGTCCGAGAATCGCGACAAGATGCTGGAGCTGGTGGCGCTGTGGTTTTCCGAAGCCGGACGCAACAACGTGCTGCCGCTGGACGACCGCACCGCGCGCGAGCAGCTGATGATTGAGCGGCCTGAGGTTACCAGGCCGCGCACGAGCTACACCTATTTCCCGCACACGACCGAGGTGCCCGAGGGTGTGGCGGCCAACATCCGCAACAAGTCGTTCACGATCCTGGCCGAGCTGCACATCGACGGTGCCGACGCCGAGGGCGTTGTTCTGGCGCAGGGCTCGCGCTTCGGCGGGCACGCGCTGTTTGTCAAGGGCGGGCGGCCGTACTACGTGTACAACTTTCTGGGGATCGAGGAGCAGAAGCTCGTCGGCGGCGGGGCCCTGCCAACAGGCGACGTGCGCATCGCGGTTGAGTTCAGCAAAACGCACGAAGACCCCAAGTTTGTTGCCAACGGCGATGTTGCGCTGAGCGTCAATGACCAGGTCGTCGCCAACGGCACCATGCGCACGCAGCCGGGCAAGTTTGCCCTGTCGGGCGAGGGACTGGTCGTGGGCCGCGAAAGCGCCGATGCCGTCAGCGCCGAGTATCAGCCGCCGTTTGCGTTCCGGGGCGGCACGATCACACGCCTAACGGTCGATATCAGCGGCGAGCACATCATTGACGAGGAGCTCGAGGCGATCGGCATGCTGGCGCGTATACTGCCCGGTCACGACATCCCGGCTCAAGATGCACGCACAGGTGCCATGTCGCACGTACTCAAACTCGCGCCGTTCGACCTTCCCGGGGCCAGCGGCAGCCCTGGATGCTTCCGTTCCAACGCCTGTACCCCCGTCAACTCATCCGTCGTGACGATGCGGTCGCCCTGCGCCGCAGGGTCGGCGCCGCCCGGTACACGCTACAGATATCAGCGACCTTGCCATCAAACTGGTCGTCGTTGGGCGGCGTCAGCCAATAGCGGATCAGGTGCGGTCGGAGATCCCCCTTTTAACAGGCGCGCCGCGTGGCGGCCGGAGATCTGGTCAACAATGCCCGTTTGGTGATCTCATCGGCGATCTCGCGGCCGGTCACTGGCTGATGGGCCGCGCGGCATCGGCGGGTGGCTCACAGGCTAACGCCACAATTTTGGCGACCTGTTCGTCCGTGATGCGCGTGGGCTTGCCGGGCCGGGGCGCATCGGTGAGGCGTGCAAGCGACTAGGCCGCAATCACATGGGCCGTGGCGTTGGCAGCGGTGGAGGGCTTACGCGAGTACCTGATCCAGCGTGGCGAACCGCGTGCGGCATATTACCTGTAAGGCGGTCCTTCCGGCACACTGGGGTTTCCGGCGCAGCACTTGACGCACCGTGTCGTTCAACATGATCGTGTGGTCGCGGGCAGCTATTTTCAAAGCAGCCCTTTGTATTCCGTTGCCACGGTGCGTCAAGGATCAGCCACAACAGCGTCGATCGGCCGGCCGCTTGCAAGTTCAGCGTGTAGCGCGATCGCCGCAGGCCCCGGTTCGGCCCGCAGTTCCAGCCTAAGTAGCCGGCGATACTGCTCGTAGTGGGCAAGGGCTGCCTCGCGCCGGCCATTCAAGGCATAGAGCTGCATCACCTGCATGTGGGCGCCTTCGGTTAAGGGATTGCTCTGCGCCAGACGTTGCGCCCAGGCAAGCGCCTCCTCATAGTGCGCTTCGCGGGCCAGCCGTGCTGCCACCTCCGCCAGCGCCTGCTCGTAACGTTGTTGATAATACGCGCGCCGGCCCAGCACCCACATATCGAACTCGGGCGCATCCGGCAGGCTCATGCCGGCTAGATACTCGCCCCGGTACAGTTCGATGGCCGCGGCGGCCTGCGCCAGCGCGCGAGCTCGCCCGGGGCCGAGCATGTGATCGTCGTGTCGCGGCCGAGGATCGGCTCGAGGTAGACGGGCAGGGTCAGGAAGGCCGCCGGAGGAACCGCCGGCTGCAGCAGCTGTTCAAACGTCGCGCGCGTCGCCGGGCTGGGTTCGGTGCCGAGCTCACGCTGCAGCATGGTGGTGCAGGCGCGGAAGGTCCGGCGCACGGCCGTCAGATCACCGAGCCGGGCCTGCAAGCGCATCAGGTGGCCATAGCCGTCCTCGTGCAACGGATCGACCGTGACCAGCCGGTGTGCCGTAGCGAGCGCGGCGGTGACGTCGCCGGCGGTCTCCAGCAGGGGCACGAGCTGCTCCAGCGCCGCGAGGTAGGCCAGCTGCAAGCGGTCGCGCACCGGGAGGAGCCATTCGTCGTAGCAGCCGGGGAGGAGCTCGCCGTAATAGCATGTGACCGCGGCTTCCAGCGCGGCGCGCCGGGCGCCATCGTTGCCCGCCGCTCGTGCGCGGTGCACCGCGGCGAGAGCGCGCTCAAAATCGACCACATCGCAGTGCCAGGGCACCGCAGGAGCCCAGTGAAGGGTGGTGCGGTCGGCGCGGAGCAAGCGGTCGGCGTCGGGCAGGGCGCGCCGCAGGAGCAGCAACAAACTGCGGAGGTTGGTCAGCGCTTGCGGTTCGCCCGAATCGGGCCACAACAGAAAGGCCACCAGGCGGCGCGGCTGCGGCGCGGCGTGATGGAGCAGCAGATACGCGAGCAGCGCTTGCAGGCGCGGCGCGGCGACCGTCGTGAGGGGCGCAGCGCCGGCGGACAGGCGAAAGTCGCCCAGCAATTGGATGTGCAGGGGCGCAGACATGCAAGGTCCGAAAGGTGACGTGCAGCATTATGTGACGAAAGGCGGGCGCGTGTCCACTGTCCGCGAAGCATGTCCACCATGCTGCGGTAAGCTGAGAGCTTGCCCGCACGGGTGCGTTGCGGCGGAATGACCCAAGACCGCTTGCTCCACGTGCGGCGCGACGGACCTACCAGGTCGCGCCGCCGGCGGGGCAAAGAGGCAGGGCGGTCGGTTCGTCCGGCAGCGCTCCAGCCAGGCACAGCCAACGCCAAGCAGGTGGACGAGCCGCTGAGCGACACGCGCCGGCACCACACGGCGCGCGTGCTCCGGCAGCGTGCCCATCGTGCCTGCGTGGCTGGGTGCGGCCACGCCGACCGGTCGCGGCGGAGCACCAGGCGCCCGGTGCTGGGCGGTCCCGGGCGCCGTGCCGGCCATGAGGTTGGCGAAGCCAAGCTGCTCGACGTGGGGTACCAAGCGCTTCCAGCCGGGCCAGGTAGCGTAACGTACACTCGTGTGCTCCTTGACGCCGCTACCCATGGCCGGGCTTTGCCCGCGGTGCATCGGCGTCCCTGGGCGGCGCTGCGCTCTCCGCCGGTTTCGCCGCCAAACGGCACAGGTGAGCATGACGCCAACACCAGCATTGATGCGCCCCGGTCAAACACCAAACGCCTCCATACCCGCGTGTGGTGCACGCGCTCACCTGCCTCGCTCTTGGCTAACGCGTACGGCTGGTAGATTGCCGCAGTGCCCCATCCATCGGCGTAGCGACCGTCGTTGGCAGAATTTCATACTCACCTGTCAAGTATTGACACTCGTGTTGTCGAGATTCTGTGATCCTGCTATACTTCTGTGGCGTAGTAGATGCGATGGCCTGGCTTCCGGGCCTGCCGGTAGCCTCACCATTCCCCGGCGCGTCGCAACGAGCACGCGCGGCACAGGACGACGCCCATGCACCGGCAGTTAATCATGGTCGAAGGCGTGCCGTTCACCGGCAAGTCGACGCTCTCGGAGTTTATTGCGCAGCAGCTTGCTCGCAATGACATCCCGGCACAATGGGTGTCCGAAGGCGAGCTGCTGCAGCAGTATTTTCCCCGCATGCAGGCCGTGCTCGACCAGCCGCAGTCCCTGTCGGAAGCCGTGTTGGCGGTCGAGTGGAGCGCCTTCGTCGACGCCGTCAGGCAGGCGCCCACCACCTTGGTCGTCGATAGCGCCCTCTCGTACACGGCGGTATATCCGCTCCTGGCCGTGGATCGATCAGCCACCGCAATCTGCGCCGAGCTCACGCGCATCGCCGACCTGTGCGTTCCGCTGCAGCCGCTGGTCATTCATCTTACCGGCGATATCGCCCAGCTTGTTCCGGCAAGTATCGTCGAACGCGGGGAGGAGTGGCAGCAGCACCTGCTTGGGCAGTCCGACGCGACACCTTACCAACAGGCGCGGGGCCGGTCCGGTCTTGCGGGGACCATCGCGTTGCTGCACGAGACGCAAGCGTTGATGCACGAGGTACTGGCCGACAGCACCTGGCACGCACTCACGCTCGATGTTTCGGCGGTAGATTGGGACACCAATCGGGGGGCAGTGCTTGACGCGTTGCAGATTGCCGAGGTCCGCGTCGAGTCGCCAGCCCTGGAGCCAGCCGAGTTGCGCGCCTACATCGGAACGTATATCGCCGAGGATCCGCAGAGCCCCGTCCGGCAGTTTACGGTTCGGTTGGAGGAGGACACGCTGATCCTGTATGGACCCAGCATGCGCTATGGCCCGTTGGTACCGGTGGGCAGCACGCGCTTCCATCTGCGGGCCACGCGGATTGATACGGAATTCGTGGTCGAGCATGGGTTAGCGCGGCGTCTCATGTTGGTGCAGCCGGACGGCAGCACGCGGGTCTTCGCTCGCGCGTAACGACGGTCTTGCCACGGCGGCACAGGAATTCCACTCATTCGCGATCGCGCGGCTAGAGGATGGAGGCTACACCCCTTCCGCCGCAATCCGGTGCTGATCACGCGCCGGGCGCCGCTGCGGCCGGTGGAGCGCGACAGCTTCAGCGCGATCCTGCAGCTACTGGTTGAATTCGCCCAGCTGGCTGCGGTCAGCGACGACGAGCTCGAACGCTGGCGCGCCTACACTGACCCGGACTCGCCGACGTTTGTGCTGGACGACCCGGTGCTGTGCTGGTGCGAAACGCAACTCGTGGTAGTCGGCCGCATTCCTCGCGATGCCTGAGCAGCAGCTGCGTTGCGAGAGGCATAGAATGGCACCGACCATATTGCACCACATGCGCCGCAAAGCGGTGGAGTACGATAGCCCAATGTCCGCCCGGTCTGCCGCCGTACAGCACATGCCTGGCGCCGGCACGCCCTCATGGCCGTGCGCCAGCCGCCCTTGCTCCGTCGGCCTGCTCCCCAGCCAGGTGCACCGTGAACACGTTCACCGACGCCGGCGCAAAGGTGTGCCGCCACGGTCCCGGTGGTACCGCGGGCAGCGTTTCGCGCTGGGACACGACCATGGCGGGCTGATCGAACGTGTTGTGGGCGCGCAGGTCGGTGTGGCTGAGCGTTGCCACGTCGGTCGCGCCGGCGTCAGCCCCAGCAATCCTGATGGTGGCCTCCACCGGCTCGTCGGCGTGGAGGTTGACCACACTGAGCGTCAGCAGGCCGTCCTTGACCGATGCTGAGCCCTGCAGCAGGGGCAAGTGCTGCTCGTGGTCGGATGCCGCAATACGGATCGACTCGGCGGCAAACT
This sequence comes from uncultured bacterium, assembly GCA_963827625.1. GTDB lineage: Bacteria > Chloroflexota > Chloroflexia > Chloroflexales > Kallotenuaceae > CAWHBS01. Next base: position 795,320 of record CAWHBS010000003.1, read on the forward strand.
CGACCCGCACGCTCTGGCCGCCCCGATGCCCCTGATACATCTCGAAGACGTGGTAGCTGGGCGTGAGCACCACGCGCTCGCCGTCCGTGAGGAGCAGCGCGTGCAAGACATTCACCGTTTGCGCCAGCGTCGCCATCACGACCTTGTCGGCGTGACGATGGAACACATCCAGCGTCAACGCCGCGATCAGACCATCGCGCAGCGCACTCTGCTGCCACAGCGGCGGCTGGCCAGGCGTCGGTGGGTGCCACACGCCCCACTCGCCGATCACCAGGCCGATCGCACGATCCGGATCGACGTCGTCAAGCAGGGCGCGCTGCTGCAGGATCAGGTCCTCGATCTCCAGGCTGGCTGCGAGCAGCTGGTACCACTGCTCCGCCGTGTAGTCCGTCGCCGTACCGGCGATGGATTCGACCTGGATCGGCCACCCGTGCCAGCGCATGTTCCATGTGTAAAAGTGCGCGTCGTAGCCATGAATGCGCGGCCAGCGCCACTCGCGCAGGCGCTTGAAGAAGCCCTCGGTCCAGGCGATGTTTTCGGCGGGCTTGTTGCCGTCGGGGCCACACGCGATGAGGAAGGGCGCCTGGTTGTGGAAGCGCGGGAAATGGCTTTCGAAGCGCTTGTACTCGTCGGCATAGCTATCGGGGCGAAACTTGCCGCCACAGTCCCAGCTCTCGTTGCCGATGCCCCAATAGCGCACCCCAAAGGGCTCCGGTGCGCCGTTGGCCACCCGCTGCTGCGAGATCGTCGTGCCACCGGGATAGTTGCAGTATTCGACCCATGCGCTCAACTCACTGGGAGTGCCGCCGCCCAGGTTGCCGTTGAGCCAGGGTTCGGCACCCACCAGCCGGCACAGCTCGAGAAACTCATGGATCCCGAAGCTGTTGGGCTCGAGCTCGTCCGCCCCCCAGCGGTTCGCGACCCGTACCGGACGCTGGTCCCGTGGGCCAATTCCATCTTCCCAATGATAGCCATCTGCGAAACAACCGCCCGGCCAGCGGATCACTGGTGGCCGGATGCGCTGCAACGCTTCGACGACGCTCCGCCGGATGCCGTTGATGTTGGGGATGGGCGACGGCTCACCAACCCAGATGCCGTCATAGATACACGTGCCCAGGTGTTCGATGAACTGGCCATGCAGCTGGGGCTGAATAGTCGCGATGGGCTGCTGGAGGTGGACCGTAATCGATGCCGTGTGCATAAGACCTCACCACACGCCGTTTCCAATGGAGATCGGTGCAACGCGTTGAAATGCGCAGCGTATCCGTGCGCCGGCGGGCCGCTACTTGGATTGTCCCAGCACGTGGTAATCGGTGTACGTGGGGTCGGGCCAGGTGGTCAGTTGACTAAACCGCTCGAGCTCGGCCGTGAACGGCGCCGCGAGCTGGGTGTACTCGTCGGAGGTCGTGTCCGCGGTGGGAAAATAGCGGTCGCGCAGGTCGGCACTCTCAAACTCGACAATCACGGCATACTGGCCGCTGCGCGCGCCACGATCGCCCTTGGCCAGATAGACGGTCTGCCCGGGAACGGCATAGCGCAAGTCCTGCACATAGCGCTCAAGATCGGCCTCGGTCACGCCCGGCTGAAGGTCAATGGCGTGAAAACTAATCACCTTGCCCATCGTCTGCCTCCTGATAGCTACGTGCGAACGACCGTCACGGCTCGATCCTAGTGGTGGTGTCAAACCGCCGCGAATCGGCGGAGTGCATCAGCATTACTCGCCTCGTCTCACCACCACTGAATCCGCGAGACGTCGCATTAGTTGATGCGGCAGCCTCGCTGTCCCTTCCGTTTGGCTGCTGCTTCCCATGGTTCACGCTGCTGCTTCCAGGCAGGAGGAATGGGCCGTGCTGTGTGTGCCATGCTGACGGCTATCAGTCGATTGTGTCAACCGTTTAATGCACAATGCCTGTCGAATACACGTATTTGATGAAGCATGAGCATGATACGCCGCTGTCGCCGCGAAACGGTCGAGCGGCGCTGCCAGGCCAAACCAGGTACGGTGCTGCTAGGGGCTGCTACAATGGGCACCGGCTCGTCGTGCTCGGAGCCCACGCACCCATGAATCAGACGACCGACAACCGCGAGCGCTGCGCTGAGTGCGGCGGCCCGAGGCAAGCGGGATGGACCTGCTGGGAGCAGCTGGGGTTGCTCCTCGCCTGGGAGTTCGACGATCCCGAGCTGCGCAGCGAGCACTTTTTGACGGTTGCCTGCTACAACCTGCAGCACCCGGCGCAGTTCACGGAACCGGCGTTAGCGGGGCTGCGCGCGCACTTCGTTGAGTACCTCGACAATGGTCTGAGCGTCGCAGAAATCCGCCGCCGAACTGCGGCCGCGACGGCGGGCGCAACGCGTGTGCTGCGCGACGCGGCCGAGCGGCGGCCAGTGCTGAAACGTTGGAGTATGACAATCGCCGATGTGTATCTGCCCGATCAGGCCGCTGGCAGCGCTGGTCGCGTGCGCGCATGGGCCGCCAGCATCCGGCGGGAGATGTGTTGTCCTACCGTGGCGCACGCCGCTAGTGGCGCCCCGCACGCGCTTGCTCAATCGACGCGATCAACGCGGCGCTAGGCGCCTGCTTGAGTACCACCGCTGCTGCCCCGGCGTGCTCGAGCGCCCGCATCTGCCCCTCGTCGGCGAACATGCTCAGGACCACCACGCTGGTGGTGGGCACGTCCGCGCGCAGGCGATAAATCACCTCGAGCCGCCCCGCCGCGGTCTGCGCCAGGTCGAGGAGCAGCACATCGGGCTGCAGCCGCTGCGTCAGCGCGAGTGCCTCAGGTCCGGAGGCGGCTTCGCCAACGATGGTGCAGGCCGGGTGGTCTTCCAGCAGCATGCGCAGGCCGGTGCGGACCCCCGCATGGTCAGCCGCGAGCACGCACCTGAGCATGCGGTCCTCCTCCCGCGTGGGCCGCTCCCGGCCTCCCGTGCCGATAGCATTTCCACCGAGGATCGCGTTGCTGTTCATGACGGTCATCCTCGTGAACGACGGAACCCACCGCCAGTAGAGTGTACGCGCAACGGCGCAGGGAGTTATGAAGTTTCTTCATCCCCGTGGCGTTGCCCGGCGCGTCGAAAATCCTCAGGCGGGCGCTCAGGCGGAGACCGCCGGCCAGGGAGCGCCGCAGCAGGGTGCCTTCCGCTCACGATGGTGGGCAGCCGGCTCCGACGCGGCCGCCGCCAGCGGCCGGCGGGGACGGCGAGGGCACTCGACCGTCCTCACTCCCGCCCTGCTGCGCTCTCCTCGCTTGCCGCGCTCAGCGTGTGTGGCAGCGTCACCACCATCCGCGTCCCGCCGTCGGGCGGAAACTCCGCCCGGATCGACCCGCCGTGCTGCTCAACGATCGCCCGGCTGATATACAGCCCCAGCCCCAGCCCCGAGCGGTGGCTGCTCCCGTGCGCCTGGTAAAAGCGCTCGAACAGATGCGCGCGGTGCTCGGGTGCCACTCCAAGCCCATGGTCCCGCACCGTCACCTGCACGCTTGCGTCCGTCGCCTGCTGCACAGCCACCTCGATCCGCCCGCCGTCCGGGCTGAACTTGATCGCGTTGTCCACCAGATTGCGAACCACCTGCTCCAGGCGCAGCCCATCCACCGCCGCCCAGACGTCCGTGCCCGACGCGACCTCAAGCGTATAGGGCGCGGTCCGCGTCTGCTCCTCCGCCTCCACCACCGCCTGCCGCACCACCTGCGTGACGTTCGTCACCTTCAGTTCCAGGCGCAGGCGGCCAGCGTGCAGCCGCACGGTGTCCAACAGCAGCGTGACCAGCCGCGTGAGCCGCTCGCTCTGCTGCACAATCCGCAGCACGCCCCGTTGCACCTGCTCAGGGTCGATCGTTCCCTGGCGGGCATAGCGCCGCAGCAGCAGCTCGGCGGTCGCCTTGAGCGTGGTGATCGGCGTCTTGAGCTCATGCGCAGCCACCGCCAGGAACTCGTCCTGGGCGCGCAACCGTGCCGCGGCGACCTCGGTCTCGGCCTGCGCGTCCTGGAGGGTGTCAATCAGCCGCGCGTGCGCGATGGTCTGGGCGACCCGGTCGGCAACTACCTGGAGGAGCGCAACGTCCTCCGGCGTGAACTGCCGCCGCTGGAGCATGCCGACATGCAGCACGCCGAGCACGCGGCCTTCCAGCAGCAGCGGCACGCCCAGCAACGACTGGATGCCTTTGGCACTCAGGATCGGGTTGAGCACCGTGGCGTGCGCGACGTCGTCGAGGATGATGGGCCGGCGCTCGCTGACGATCCGCCCGGCAAAGCCCTGACCGATCGGGAGGCGCACGCCCTGGTCGACTTCTTCCTCGAGCCCTTTGGCGGCGCGCGCCACCAGCGTGCCGGGCTCGTCCTCCGCCACCAAGAGGACCGCGACGGAATCGACCTCCAATAGCGCGCTAATGCGCTCGAGCAGCGCGTGCAGCAGGTCGTCGAGACGGAGATAGCTGAGGGCAACCTCGGTGATACTCTGGATCGCCCGCAGCCGGCCGAGGGCGGCCTCCGCCTCCGCCCGCGCGGCACGCTCGCGCGCCAGCAGCAGCTGGCGGTGCTCGTCGGCCTGCTTGCGTTCGGTCAGGTCGCGCGTCACCTTGGCGTAGCCGACCAGGGTGCCGGAGTCATCACGCAAGGCCGTGATGACGACGTTGGCCCAGAAGCGCGAGCCATCCTTGCGCACTCGCCAGCCGTCTTCCTCCCAGCGGCCCTGCGCGGCCGCGACACGCAGCGCGGAGGCCGGCTTGCCGCTGCGCACGTCCTCGGGCAGGTAGAACCGGGAAAAGAGCGTGCCGATGATCTCGTCGGCGGCGTAGCCCTTGATGCGTTGTGCGCCAACGTTCCAGGACAGGACCGTACCGTTCGGATCGAGGACGAAGATGGCATAATCGCGGACACTGGCGACCAGAAGATGGAGCAGGTCCTCCGGGTGGGCCGCGGGTGCCAATTGATGGGAATGCTGACTCATGCCCGACGCTCTCCGTTGCCCTGCCTGATCGTGCCGTTGGTGCACGCTGCCGTCCGCGCCTGGGCGCCCGCGACCCCGCGCTGGAATGCGCCACGGTGTGCGGCGCAGCACGCCGGTATGCGGGTGCCGGCGCTATTATAGCGCCCCAGCGGCGATACAGCCTACTCGTGTGTCGTATCGCCGCGCGTTAATAGTTGCCCGCACGGGCCGCAAGGGTTTGGTGCACCAGGCTCAGGAGCTGTTCAAGGTCAAACGGTTTCAAGCTTTGGTATCTATCGAGCCGGGCGCAGGCGGGGGCGGAGCCTGATCGACAAAGCCCTGGCTTACATCTGACCGGCGGCCTGTTCGAGCCGATTATCCCGCGGACTGTTGCCGAGTTGGCGGCGGTCGGGCCGTCCGTCGTGGTCCCGGGGCACTGTACCGGCTGGAAGGCGACCCACGAAATCATCCGTACCATGCCGCAAGCCTTTGTGCAGTCGAGCGTCGGGACACGGCTGCACTTCGCGTGATCGTCGCGCCCACGCTGTGGATTCAAATTAACCGTTGTCGCCGCGTGCCAGGTATTGCACGAACCAGCGCGTGATCGCCACCGCAGCACGGATACGATTGGGTGTTTTGAGGAAACCGTGCCCCTCATCGGGGAACAATACGTACTCGACCGGCACCTTGCGGCGCTGCAGATCCGCGACCACCTGCTCGGCTTCCACCACCGGCACGTTGGTATCGTTCGCGCCGTGCAGTACGATCGTCGGTGCGCGGACCCGCTCGATGCGATGGATCGGTGATAGCCGCCGCAGGAGCTCGACCTCGGTGCGCGGATCGCCATATTCGATCGCGGAGATAGCGGCCATCCATGGCTCGGTCTGCGCGAAAAACGTTTCGAAGTTGACCACGCCGTACAGGTTCGCGCCGGCGGCGAACAGCTCGGGATATTCGACCAGACCGGCCATCGTCATGTAGCCGCCGTACGAGCCACCCATGATGCCGATGCGCCCTGGCGCGGCGATCCCCGCGTCGATCACATACTCGGCACAGGCACGGATATCGCGCACCGCGTCGACGCGGAGCGCGCCGTTGTCGAGGTTGACAAACGTTTTGCCGAAGCCGCTTGAGCCACGCACGTTGGGCGCCAGCACCGCGATTCCTTCGGCCAACAACGCCTGGTAGGTGCTGTTGAAGACCGGCCGCTCCTGTCCTTCCGGTCCCCCGTGAAAGCTCAACACGATCGGTCCGGGCTCGACGGCGCCATGCGGCCGGTAGAGCCAGCCACTGAGCTGGAGCCCATCGTCGGCCGTGAACGAGACCGCTTCGGGTCGCACCAGGTCGTCAAGGCGCACGCCGGCGTGCGGGCTGGAGGTGAGCTGCCGTGGCTGCATTGTTTCACGATCCAGCAGCCAGATATCACGTGGACGTGTGGCGCCGCTGATCGTCAGCGCCAGCATACGCCCATCCCGGCTGAAGCTGAGCTCATGAACGATCTCGCCCGCCAGCCGCGGACCGGGCGTTTGTTCAAGCGTTTCCAGATTCAAGAACAGCAGCTCGCTGCGGCCGGCGACGTTCCATACCAGCGCGGCGGTTCCGTCGTCGGCCAGCTCAAACGCTTGCAGCTCAGCGTCGGCACGCTCGGCCAGCACCTCGATTGGCCCGGGACGATTGAGGGTGTCGAGCCGGCTGCGTGCAAAGGCCGTCAGCTCGCGGTCGGCATTCGAGAGAAAGTAGATCGCGCGTCCGTCGGGCGCGAAACGACCGTTGTCGAAGCTGCCCGGACCCTGGTGCGGCGTCAATAACTGCTCCTCGCCGCTTGCGAGATCCACCAGCAGGAGATTGTCGTCGCTGCGGCTTTCCATGCGGTACAGCACGGCGGAGCGGTCGTCGCGGCTGAGGTCGGTAAACGTGCCGATACCGCGGTTGTGGCTGATCAGCCGATGGTGGCCGGAGTTGACATCGACGACATACGCATCCATCGCATCAGGGCTGCGCCGGCTCGACGCGATCGCGAGCCGGCGACCGTCGTGCGACCACGCGGCGAGCCAATTGTTATCGGTGCCGCCATCGGTCAGGCGTCGCAACGCGCTGCCGTCGGGACGCACCAACCAGATCTGCTGGTTGAGCCCGCCGCCCGGAGCCAGCTGAAACGCCAGCCACTCGCCGTCGGGCGACCATAACACCGCCACGATTTGGTCGGGCAGCGCTGTTACGAGCTGCGGCCAGCCACCGGAGGCTGCCGCCGTCCAGACCTGCGGCAGGCCGCTCAGGTCCGAAATAAACGCCACGTGACGGCCATCGGGAGCGAAGCTGGGCGACCAGCACGCGCCGATCTGAGCAAGGTGCGCGACGACGTGCTCGGTTGAAGGCTGTATGCGGTTCATAGAGATGCTCCGGTGTGTTGCTCGGCGAGTTTACGGGGTGTCGATTCCAGCTGTCAAGGGGATGTCCTAATGACTCGGACCTGAACGCGAGGAATCCGCCGGTCGCCAGGGAGGGCGAGCTGGACGAGCGGGCCGCGCGACCGGTCCGCTCGCCCAGACACCAGAGGTCAATCGCTCAAACGGGTCTGCCCGGTCACGGCCAACCACCGGATCGCATGCCGCAAGCGCTGCAGGAGTGATGGACGGCTCGTCGCGCGTGGACGTCCGGCGCGCCATTCCTTATAGACGTGACGTTGTTGCGCTTCGCGGAGCAGGTCATCGTGCCGGTACCTGTGCACTCTTTCACGTATGTAATGATCATGCATGTTGTCCTCGCAGTTATGGTGTTGTGCGGTATCACGCTTCTGAAAAATAGTGCATCGGTCTCAAGAAAGTCTTAACTGGTTGCGCTAATCTGCTGTGAAGAAGGAACGTGGCGTCATCAGGTGGCTGCGATGCGACGCATAACGATTCGCTTGCTCGGTCCGTTCGAAGTAACCGTCGACAATTCGCCGTCGGCCGGCTTTCCCTATGCCAAGGTGCGCGCGTTGCTGGCGTATCTCGCGGTGGAGTCGCGTCCCCATTCTCGTGCGCATCTGGCGGCATTGCTGTGGCCGGACCAACCCGAACACGCGGCGCGCGCGAGCTTGAGCCAGGCGCTTACCATACTGCGCAACGCCCTCGGCGACAAGATCGCCGAGCGTCCGGCGCTGCTGACGGATGTCCAGCACGTGCGACTGGATTGCGACGCCGGTGTGACCGTGGATGTGACGCACTTCCTCGCTACCCTGCGGGCGCTCGAAGCACATGCGCATCGCAGCTGGCGCACGTGCGGCAGCTGCTCGGAGCGGCTGCGACAGGTGCTGGCGTTGTATCGCGGCGCCTTCCTTGCCGACTTGCCGATCCCCGATAGTGCCGTGTTTGAGGAGTGGGCCACGCAGCAACGCGAGCATCTTGTACAACGCGTGCAGAGCGTGCTGGAGCGGCTGGTCGCGCGAGCACAATGGCGCGGTGCCTATACCGAAGCGCTGGCCTATGCCCAACAGCTGGTTGCCCTTGACCCGCTGATTGAAACGAATCAGCGCACCTGCATGCGCTTGCTGGCGTTGAGCGGAGAGACGGCCGCAGCCGTAGCCCAGTACAAGCAACTCCACAGTCTGTTGGCGCAGGAGCTGGACGATGAGCCTGAAGCAGCCACCACGGACGTGTTCGAGCAGATCCGGAGCGGCGCGATGGCCGCGCTGCGGCCGCCCCAACCGCCGTTTGTGGTGCCCCAACCGCCATCGCCGCTGGTGGGCCGCAGCCGGGAGGTACAGGACATCTGTGAGCGCCTGCAGGCCGGCAACGAGCGAAGCTTAACCATCACCGGCGCGGGCGGCATCGGCAAGTCGCGGCTCGCGCTCGAAGCAGCGCAGGCGCTGCGCTACGATTTTGAAGATGGGGTCTTTTTTGTGGAGCTGGCTGCACTCAACGATGCTGCGCTGGTGGCAGATACTATCGCCCGAGTCCTTGGCATCACCGAGCGGCCGCATCAACACGTTGGCGCGACCCTGCGTGACCACCTGCGCGCGAAGCACGTGCTGCTCATTCTCGACAACTTCGAGCATGTCATCTCGTCCGCGCCGCTGGTGGGGGAGCTGCTGGCCGCTTGCCCCGCGCTGACGGTGCTCGTCACCAGCCGTGCACCGCTCACGATCCGCTACGAGCAGCAGGTGAGTCTCGAACCACTCGCCGATGCGGATGCGGTGCAGCTCTTTGTCCAGCGAGCGCACGCCGTCGGCGTCGATGTGGCTGCGGACGACGCCGGCACCAGCGTGTATGCGGCCATTTGCCGGCGGCTGGATCGGCTGCCCCTGGCGATCGAGCTCGCCGCCGCGCGCAGCAGGTTCTTCAGCCCACCGGCGCTGTTGGAGCGACTCAACCATCGCCTGGCGTTGCTCACCGGCGGTGCGCGGGATCTTCCGCTGCGCCAGCAGACACTCCGCAACACGATCGATTGGAGCTACAACCTGTTGGACGAGAGCGAGCAGACGCTGTTTGCGCGCCTGGCGGTGTTCGTCGGCGGGTCGCCGGCCGCGGTCGCGGCGGTCTGCGGCCCGGATGGCGCCGGGAGCGTCGACCCGTTGGCGGGGCTTGCGTCGCTGGTCGACAAGAGCATGCTGCAGCAGGAAACCGGTCCGGACGGCGAGCCGCGGTTCGTGATGCTGGAGATACTACACGAGCATGCGCGCGAGCGACTGGAGGCGCGCGGAGCAGCTGAGCAGCTGCGGCGGCTGCACGCGGAATACTTCGTCACGCTGGCCGAGGCGGCCGAGTCCGAGCTGGAGGGAAGCGGAGGTGTTGCCTGGCTGCAACGCCTTGAGACGGAGCACGGTAACATCCGCGCGGCCCTGGAGTGGAGCACGACCGCTGAACCAGGAGCAATGCTGGCCATGCGCCTGGCGGGAGCTGTGTGGCGCTTCTGGGAGCACCGGGCGTACCTGAGCGAAGGACGGCGCTGGCTGGAGCGAGTCCTGGCGTCAAGCCCGGCAGGCACGCCGGCCGTCCGGGCCAAGGTATTGACGGGCGCGGGAACGCTGGCCTGGCAACAGGGCGACTTTGAGCAGGCGCGGGCGTGGCATGCGATGGCGCTTCAGCTCTATCGGGAAACCAACGACGCGCTCGGCATCACGTTTGCCCTCACCAACCTCGGGGTGCAGGCGTACAGACAGGGCGACTATCGAGCGGCGCGGACGCTGTATCAAGAGAGTCTGGCCGGGGCGCGCGCCATCGGGGACAAGCAGCTCATGTGCGTGGCGCTCAACAATCTTGGCCTGCTTCTCCGCGCGCAGGGTGAGTATGGTCAGGCCGTGGCTCACTACACCGAAACGCTTGACCATGCGCGCGAGCTGGGGAATCGACGCTTGCTCCGCGCCGTTCTGCTGAACCTCGGCGAGGTCGAGCACGATCAAGCGAACTACCCGGCGGCGATCACCCTGTACACCGAAAGCCTGGTCCTGTCGCGCAATGAGGGGAACACGCCCGAGCTCGCGTATACATTGTGCAAGCTCGCAGAGGTGGCGTACCTGCAAAACGATCTGGCGCAGGCGATGAGCCTGCTGGCGGAGGCACAGCGGCTGCTGCAGGAGGTCGGGGAGACAATCTACTCCGCAGAAACCCTACGCATCATGGGCGACGCGGCACGAGCCCGGGGGGAGTACGGGCGGGCGGCGACGTTCCTCGGAGAGAGCCTGGCGCTGTGCCGGAAAGCAGTGGACCAGTGGGAGATCGTCGAGTGCCTGGAGAGCTTCGCGCGGCTGGCGGGGTCGCAGGGACAGTTCGTACGGGCGGCGCGGCTGTGGGCAGCGGCCGGGACGGTGCGCTCGGCGATGAGGGCTCCGATGCGGCCATGTAACCGGACGTGCGATACACGCAGCATCGCGTCGGCCCGCGCCGCGTTGGGTGAGGCAGCCTTTGCGGCGGCGTGGGTGGCAGGCACCACGCTGTCGTTAGAGCAGGCGATCGACGATGCACGGAATGGTGCCATGGTCTCGACGTATTAGCGATACGCGGCATCCACTTACCCGAGCATGTGTTGAGCCGTGGTATACTGGCGCCGCGCAATGCCGTGTGCGGCGCTGCCGAATTAGAAGCGGCGGCGCGGCAGTACGGTAGTCGGGCGCCGAGAGCGATCACTCTGGCGCCACCACCAGTGGCGTGCAGGGACACTATTGGAGGAGCATTCATGGCGACATTGACGGCACTGAAGTTCGACACGGCGGAAGGCGCGCAGCAGTTGGAAAACCTGCTGCTGCAGCTGCAACAACAGGGGCTGATCCAGGTCAACGACGGCGCGGTCGTCAGCTGGCCTGTCGGCGCTAAAAAGCCCAAGACCAAACAGCTCACCAGCATGGCCGGCGCCGGCGCGCTCGGCGGCGCGTTCTGGGGCTTTCTCTTCGGGCTGCTGTTCTTTGTGCCGCTGCTGGGCCTGGCCATCGGCGCGGGCATGGGCGCGCTGGCCGGCACGTTCGCGGACGTCGGCATCGACGACAAGTTCATCAATCAGGTCAAAGCGGAAGTCACGCCCGGCACGTCGGCACTGTTTCTGTTGACCTCCAATGTGGTGACCGACAGAGTGGTGGCGGCGATCCAGGAGCAAGGGCTCAAGCCGGAGCTGATCTCGTCGAACCTGTCGAGCGAGCAGGAAGCCAAGCTGCGCGAGGCGTTCGGCGAGACGGAGTAGTCGCCGCGTCAGGGCGTGGCCGGTGGCGGTCCACAACGACGCCACCGGCCACGGTCATGCTGTTGTACGCATCGACAAGCAGAACGGCTTCGGGTTGGTCTGCGCCATCCTCGGCGCAGGCGGTCGCGGACCAGGGTGCCGGCGCCAAAGCACGCCGGCCTGCGCGATAGACGGTGGCCGGCATCGCACTTCGGCGTCCGCGAGCAGTATGTCGAGGGTATCCAGCACGTGATTTCGGGCGTCGGCTATCACGAGGTCGTGGTCGAGTCCCTCCTGCACAATATCTCCCCGTGCAGGAATCGACCAGCGACATCGCGCGGACCTTAACCGCGTTCCAGTTCCGTGCGCGGGAGATCCGCGAAGACGCGCGCATCGAGCAGATCACCTACTTAAGGGAGAAATCCGCGATGTCGCAGTCACTTCCCGAAGTCACCCACATCTACCAGCATCATACCCTTGACAGTACACGGTGGCGTCAGTATGTACCACGCACCGATGATATCGTCGTCGCTACCTCGTACAAGTCGGGAACAACCTGGGTCCAGGCAATGCTTGCCCACCTGATTCTCGGAACGCAATCCATCCCGAACATCGACGTGCTCTCGCCCTGGCTCGATTTCCGGAAGGCTCCGCTGAGCGATGTCCTGAAGCAGTTGGAAGACCAGCAGCACCGCCGGTTTATCAAGACGCACTTGCCGCTTGATGGATTGCCGTTCTATCCCCAGGTCAAGTACATTGTGGTTGGTCGCGATGCACGCGATGTGTTCATGTCGTTATGGAATCATCTCACGCGGTACGCCGATGCGCCGCCTGAGGCCGCCGATGCGCCGCCACAGGATGGGCCGCCTGACCCGCCGACGCCACAAGATATCCATGCGTTCTGGCGCGAGTGGATCACGCGAGGGTATTTTGACTGGGAAAGCGAAGGCTTTCCCTACTGGGGCAATCTGCATCACACCAAGACCTGGTGGCCGCAGCGTAACCGCGATAATGTTCTGTTGGTGCACTATACCGACCTGTTGGCTGATCTCGGCGGCGAAATCCGCCGCATCGTGCGGTTTCTGGACATGGAGTGTTCAGCTGAGACGCTCGCGGAGGTAGCGCACGCCGTAACGTTTGCGACAATGAAACAGAACGCAGCCCAGTTGCTTCCAGGTGCCGAAACCGGCTGGAAGGGTGGTGCGCGAACCTTCATTTTCAAAGGAACGAATGGACGATGGAAGGATGTGCTCGCGCAGGAGGAACTGGCTCTGTACACTGAGACGGTTGCGAAGGTGTTGAAACCCGATTGTGTCGCCTGGTTGGAGCAAGGCCGTATCGCCTTCGCCGAGCGCGAATGACATTCTCCGGCCCGGCGGCAGCCTGATCTGCACGCTATCGCATCCGTGTTTTGAAACCGGCGATCGGGACTACGACGCGACCGGCGCCGTGACGGTGCGCGAGTATTTTGCCGAGTACCCGATCGCGCAGCGCTGGGGCGAGCGCATCCACCGGCCGCTGAGCACCTACGTCAACGCCCTGTTGCGGCGACGTATGCACCTCCAGGCGATGATCGAGCCACAACTGGATCCGCAGCTGAGCGAGACGGTGCCGGAACTGCAGCGCCACATCCATGTGCCCGGCTTCGTGGCGCTGCATGCCATCAAGATGTTGGCGTGAGCTCGCGCAGGGACGAGTGGTGTTGACATCTGTGCCTGGACGAGGTTTCCACATGCAAGCATTGCAAAGCCCGGCGGACATTCGTGACTTCTTCTTGGGCAACCAAACTCCACTCTACTATGTCAGCACCTCGACGTTTAACCTTCTGGGGGCGGATGCTTGGATCAAGAACCTGTCATTTATCAACACTATCAATAGCTTTGCCGGCCAACATCCCAACGTGTTTGTACCGGATGACGCGCTGGTTCATGGTCTGCAAAGGATTGAAGCGGCCAACAATTATCTGCTCAATCACCCGGCAGTCGCCGATTTTGTTCGCAGCTCGGGCTCGGGCGGCGTGCTCATGCTAATGTTTGATGCGCTTACAGAAACACTCGCCCGGAATCTGGGGCTGACGGTAGCCTTCCCCTCCGCCAAACTACGCCATTGGCTTGATAACAAGCTGACAACTACACGTCTGGCCGACCAGGCCGGTATTCCATCCGTACCGCATGTTCTGGCCAGGGTCGACAGCTACGCCGCCCTGCGCCGGGCCGCGGACGCACTGGGGCCGGATCTGGTCGTCCAGTTGCCGCACGGCGATTCCGGGACGACCACCTTCTTCATCTCCACTGAGACTGACTTTCTCGGCTATGCCGGGCAGATCGCCGAGCAGCCCGCCGTCAAAATCATGAAGCGGATTCGCTGCCGGCAGGCGACGATTGATGGTTGTGTCACCCGCTATGGCACGCTGGTCGGGCCGTTGATGAGCGAGTTGATCGGGTTTGCCGAATTGACACCCTACCGCGGCGGCTGGTGCGGCAACGAGGTCTTTGGCGCCGGTGCATCGGCGGTCTTTCCTCCAACGATCCGCCGGCAGGCGCACGACGCCGCGGTGGCGGTCGGCGAGCAGATCCGGCGCCAGGGCTACTGGGGCTGTTTCGGCCTCGACTTTCTGATCGACCAGGACACGGGAGCGCTGTATCTGGGCGAGTTGAATCCGCGTATCACCGGCGTGACGGTGCTGACGAGCCAGGTGGCCCTGGATCAGAGCGAGGTGCCGCTGCTGCTCTTTCACCTGTTGGAATGGCTTGGGGTTGGCTATGTGCTGGACGTCGAGCAGTTCAATCGACGGTGGGTCGACGCCGAACAGGTGATGGGTTGGAGCCAGTTGATTATCGAGCACCTCGAGGATGCGGAGGAGATCGTGACCCACGTTCCCGCAACCGGCATCTGGCGCATGGAGCCCGAAAGCACGGTGCAGTTCTCACGGCCGGCGTTTCAGCCGCAGGCCGTCGCCAGTGACACCGAGGCGTTCTTTCTGCGCACGGTCGATCCTGGCCACGTGCCGGGCCGGGGCCAGTCCGTCGGCCGGCTGCTGACGCGTGGCCGCCTGATGACCGACGATTACCGGCTGACCGAGCGGGCCAAAGCGTGGATCCGCGGCCTCAGGGCGCACTTTGCTGCTGCACACGTAGCGCACAACCCAAGCTCGGCAGATGACTAAGCGAACCACGACGGCCGGCGGCCAGACTGGCCAGTCCAGGCGGCCCTCCACCTTCGCGGTGTTCCGCAGGCGCAATTTCACCCTGCTATGGATCGCCCAGTTCATCTCGACGATGGGCAGCGGCCTGACAGCGATCGCCAGCTCCATCCTCGTCTACCGGATGACCGGCTCGGCGTTAAGCGTCGGCCTGATGATGCTGGCGACGGCGTTGCCTGGCCTGTTTGTGGGCCTCATCGCCGGTGTGTTCGTCGACCGATTTGACCGCCGGCGCATCATGATCGCCGCCAATCTGATCTGTGCTGCCCTCGTTGCCGCCATCCCCGTCGTGCTGCCGTTCGGGATCGGCTGGCTTTATCTCGTCGTCGTGCTCGCCAGCTCGGCGGGACAGTTCTTCGCGCCGGCGCATACCAGCCTGCTGCCTGAGATCGCCCCCGACGAGGAGCTGGCCGCGGCCAATGCGATGATGACTATCAGCCAGTTCGGCGCGCTGACGGTTGGCTACGCCGGTGCGGGCCTGATCGCCACCTTAACCACGATTGCGTGGGCGTTCTACCTGGACGCAGTATCGTTCCTGCTCGCGGCGCTCTGCATTCTGCTGCTCCACGTCGCGCCGCGCAACGTCAAGGGAGCGACCAATCTCGCTGCCGTCGCGCATAACCTGCGCATCGGGCTCGTCTTCGTCCGCGACATGCCGGTGCTCCGCTCGCTGGTGCTCGTCTTTGTGCCGATCTTTATCAGCTATGGCTTTGGGAACGCGCTGTTCCTGCCGTTCGCGATCCGTGCGCTCGGCGCGACCGCGTTCGAGTACAGTCTGCTGGAAGGGCTGTTCACGGTCGGCTTTGTCGTCGGCAGCCTGTTGATGGCCGGCCTGGCCGATCGCCTGCACGAGCAGCAATGGATCACCATCAGCATCCTCGGGATGGGGCTGTTCAATGTCGCGCTGGCACTTGCGTGGTCGGTGCCGGCCGCGATCGCGTTCAGCGCGATGGTTGGTTTGCTCAACGCGCCGTCGTACATTGGACGCCAGCTGCTGATTCAGCGCACCACGCCGCGTGAGATGCGCGGCCGCGTCAGCAGCATGTTTCTGGTCACCCGCGATACGGGTTTCATGCTCGGCATGGCGGCGGCGGGCCTGGCCGACTTGTTCGACGTGCGCATGCTGCTGCTGGTAAATGCGGTGCTGTTGTTCGGCTGTGGCCTCCTGTCGTTCATCCTCCTGGGGCACGGCCAATCGATTGACGAGCGGCGCCGCGTCCCGGCCATGCTGCGCGCCGCGCCCGGGCCGGGGCTGGGCCGCGCGGCACTCCTGGCCGACATCGATCGACTGGCCATGCATTTGCCCGCTCTCGCGCACTTCAGTCGCCAGGAACGGCTAGCGCTGGCGGCACAGACGCGGGTCTATGACGCGCCCGCCGGCACAGCGATTGTGCGGCAGGGTCAGCAGAGCGATGCGACCTATTTCTTGCTCGACGGGCGAACCGTTGCGAGTTGTGTGGATGAGGGCGCCGTGCGGGTGCTCGAGGTCCATAACGCCGGCGACTTCTTCGGCGAGATCGCTGCCTTAACCGGCATGCCGCGCACGGCCAGTGTGCTCACCACGCAGCCGACGACGGTGCTGCAGATGCCGGCAGCCGCGCTCCGGGAGCTTACGCGTGACCCACAGATCAACCGGGTATTCCTGAGCAAGCTGTCGGAGCGCATGGAGCGGCTGCGGCTCATCGCGCTGCCGGGCTTCGGCGGCCACGACCAGGAGCTGCTGCGCGAGTTACGCACGCCCGCCGCGCAGGCGACGTCAGAAGGGCCTCCGGTGCCTGCCGCGAGCTGATGGAACGCCGACAGGTCGTCCGGTTGCGCCGCGATTTGGCGTCGAACTCGGTGGAGGGGGAGTGGGCAGCGGCCCTGCGCACTGTCTACGGCCTCGTGCGCCAGCTCGCGCCGCTGATCCTGGCACACCGCGGCGCCGATACGATCGTGTTTACGCCGACCGGCAGCGGGCGGACGGCGCGGCAGATGCCGGCTTTCAGCTGTTACTATTGAACGTACGCTCGCGACCACACGGCTAGCTGCCGGCCTTTAACGGCTTTTGCGGTGCTGCGTCCTGTGCCGCAGTCTGCTCGGCCGCACGCAGCCGCGCGCGATACTGGACGATGATGCCAACCAGCAACAGGCTCAACCAGACGATGCCGCTAAGCGACGATTGGCGGCTCAGCGGCAGGACTCGGACGATCATGCTTGCACCGAGCAGCACCGAGAAGACGATCAGCGCCTGGTTGGTATCCCAGGTCGTAAACCATGCACAAACGACGCCGACAGCGACGGCGAGCAGCACCACAACGCCGCTCGGCAGCGCGATGGTCGATACGGCCAGCAGCGCAACAACGGCGTAGATCCCGACGCCGAACCCGATGAGCGCAGACGCAGCCCGTGGTCGCCACCACGTAACGGCGCCACAAATACTCGCGACGAGGAGGCCGAAGAGCAGGTCACGCTCCACGCCCGGTGCGCCCGGTGCTCCGAGCGCCAGGTAGTCGGCCACGGCAGTTGCGCTCGCGAACCCGACGGCAACAGCGCCCAGCCAGAAGAAGCGCCGGCCAAACAGGAGCGTGGCGGCGCCGAGACCACCCAGCAGTGCCACGTATATGATCGACAGCAGGAGTTGCCACATATCCAATCCCTTGCCGTTGGCACAAGCGTTAGAGCTCGATATCGATGGTTGGCTCGCGCCAGGCCAGCCAGACGAAGCGCACTACGATCGCCGCGGCGACTGCCGCACTGCCGAAAAATAGGAAAAATGCGATGCTCGAAAGGCGTACGCCGGCAAGCTCGGCAGGAATAGTTGTGACGATGGCGGAGCCGATCAGCATGCCTGCGAGCAGCAAGCCAACCAGGGCGCGGCTGATATTGAGCGAAAGGCTGGCATCGAACTTATCGACCTCGCGCCCCAGCTCGCTGGTATCGATGCGCAAGCTTAACTGCCCACGCTCGTACTGCTCGACCCATTTGAGCGCTGCATCGCTCAAGGATGGAATGCGCCGCACCAGCTCCTTGCCGGTCCGCACGACTTGCTGGCGCACCAACCGCATCACCGTGTCCGCGTCGAGCTCCTTACGCAACAGATCCTTTACTTCGGCAAACGCTGCCACCACCAGATCGCGCGACGGATCGAGCGTATGTACGATCTCTTCGGCCTGGACCAATGCCTTTAATGCGAGCGTCAGATCGCTCTGCAGGCGGAGCCCGGCGCGCCGCATTGCCTCGAATGTGTCGGCCAGTACGCCCGACAGGTTGGACGACTGGTCCGCGAAAAGCTGGTAGCGCTTCATCAGCCGTTCCAGATCGGCGATGAATGCGCCCTCGTTAACCTGCCGCTTGAAGGGCGTGCTCAGGCGCATAATTGTCTTGGCCAGGTCATAGCCGTCCCGGTCATTGATCCCCCAGAGCAGGTCAATCAATGCCATGCGATGCTCCGAGGTGAGGCTCCCCATCAGGCCCATATCGATGAAGACGATCGTGCCGGTGTCGAGGTTGACGAGCACGTTGCCGGGGTGCGGATCGGCGTGAAAAAAGCCGTCGATCAAGATTTGCTGGAGCATCGCTCGAAGGAACTCTGTGGCGAGTGCGGGCAGGTTGATGCCCGCGGCAGTAATCTCGGAAACGTCGGTTATCTTCACCCCACGTACAAACTCCTGGGTCAGAATGTGCCGGCCGCTCAGCTCGGGGTAGGCGAGCGGAATATGGATCGTTGGGAACGTGCTCATGTTAATGGTCAACATACGCATATTGAGCAGCTCGTTCTCGTAGTTGAGCTCGAGAGCAATATTGGACGCGAACTCGTTCACCACGCCACTCAGGTCAGCCTCGCGCGCCCAGGTGCGGCGACGCTGAACCTTCGCGGCCAGGTCGCGCATGACGTTCAATTCGGCGCGTACGGTCACGTCGATGTCGGGCCGCTGTACCTTGACGACAACCGGCGTGCCGTCGACCAGCGTCGCGCGATGCACCTGGGCCGTTGAGGCCGCTGCGAACGACTCGTGATCGAAGCTCGCGAACGCCGCTTCCGGCGATTGGTCCAGCTCGCGCTGGACGATCCGTGCTGCCTCCTCGTAGGGAAACGGCGCTACATCACTCTGGAGCCGCTCGAACTCGGCGCGCCAATCCTTCGGCAGTACCTCGGCGCGGCTGGCCATCATCTGCCCACACTTCACAAAGGTCGGGCCGAGCTCCTGCAGGAGCAGGCGGACTTTGGCGGGTGTCGTCTCTGCGCTCAAGGTCTGCTTGCCCGGGTAGAGCAGCTGCTGCATCAGCAGACGGAAGCGCGCCAGGGGAGTCAGATCGATCGCTACGTCCTTGGTATAGCGAATGATCAGCTGCGAAATCTGGGCGACGCGCAGATTTTCAACAACCCGGTTGCGTCCACCAGACCCTAACCATCCCAGCCAGCGCCAGTAAAAACGGGTCTGCGGCACGTCGCTGATGACCGGACTGTCGAGGCCGAAGACCGCCTCCATGACGGGCAGCGCCAGCAGCAGAACGGAGCTGATCAGCAGAATCCACAGCCAGGCCGGCGTTGCGACAGCAAAGGCGGGTTGGAGGAACGTCACCAACAGCCAGAACAGCACAGAGTTTAGCGTCACGACGTAGACTGGAATCGACACGAGCAAGAAGCGCGCGGTGAAGAGCACGATCACGGGCCGGATCACCTCGTGCAGCAACCCGTACACCAGGCCGAGCACAACATACACCACGCCCAGCGGCAGCTGCGGCGACGGCGAGCGGACGTCGATGCCTGGCGTCAGCGCCACAACGACCGCCAGCGTGAGTGCAGTGACAAGCAAGCGAATTAAGCTGGTACAACATAGGATTGGCGGTCCCTTCGTCATCGCAGGTCACCACCAAACTCCGTTATCGTCGTAGCCGACCGTGGTGACCGTCGGGATCGCCCACCACCGGCCGACGCCGAGATGCGGGTCTTCGTCCGGCTCGACGCTGCGCCTCAAGCTGCCGCCGCCAGGCGCGCTGATCAGTGGCGCGACGCGCTCCGAATCGACGCTGGGTGGTCACACTACCGCGTCAGGCTCCGTTTCAGGACGGAGCGTCGCACGCACCCGCGCTGCGATCAGCGCAGGCGGAACGCAAGGATAATCAGGAAGATGCCGCCGGCGATGAGCAGGATGCCAAGAGTCCAGGGCAACGCCAGCGTCGTCCCTAACGGGTTGGCGAGTATCACCAAGCCGAACAATATCCCCATCGCCCCCAGCACGCCGGACCACCAGCCGCCGCCCCGAAAGGCATCGATCAGCGCGACGATCCCGTATACGATGCCCAGGAGGCCGACGAAGATGGTAAACGTCGAGCCCACCACAAAGGCGGTGCCGAGCGGATGGTTCTGGCCCAGGATGCCCGAGATGATCAGGCCGCCGGCCAGCAGGCCCACGATGCCCGAAAAGAGCTTCCAGCCCCAGCGCGTGCGATCCCAGAACAGCCGGAGCAGGTCGATGGCGCCAATCGCCAGCCAGTAGATGCCCAGCGCGAGCACAAAGCCCACCGACGTGGCCACCGGCTGGGTGAAAAACCAGATCCCGATCAGAATGGCCAGAATACCCTCAACCAGCGGGACCCACCAGCGGACGGGTGGCGCATCATAGACAGCGGCGGTCATGGTCGTGTCTCCTTTGTAAGGATGGGCCGACAGCACGGCGGCGCATCCAACGCTGACCGAGGTGCGCGCTCATCGACGCGACGTTGACACCCGGATCGCGTCGACAGCCCGGCTGCGGTCGTCCAACGCACGCGCTGATGGTGGACCGGCGCGGCACGGTGGGCACACGCGGCGCCGGGCGCGTGTGCCGCTCCTAGCAGGGGAGCGTCCGGGTGCCCTTTCGTGAGACAGCAGGTCATCCGTGCGTAGCGCAGCCCACCTGGCCGGACGAGCAGCGGCGAACAACAGCCGGCGCGGCAGCCGTCGCTTACGCAGCCGGCGGCTCCGACAGTGTGCGCTACTCGGTTGTCGTTGACCCGGTTGTATCCGGCGCCGGCTCTGACGTTGCGCGCTCCTCGGCTGTCGCCGGGACGGGCGCGCTCGGTTCGTCCGTTGCGACGGTCTCCAACTCGGCCACCGCCGGAACCGCCGCGCCTTCCGCCACGGCCATCGCCTGCGTGGCTTCCGCCAAGGCCGCCTGGGGCACACCATACGTGCGCGTCGTGCCGCCATACGTCTCCAGCTGCGTTGTGGTCGGCGCGATCTCCGCTTCATCGCAGTTCACCACCACGGCCACCTTGCCCGCATCCAGTTCGGTGCCCAGCGCGTCGATCTCCTCTTTCGTCAGGTGCAGCGACTGCTTCATGAAGGCGCCGCCGGCACCGCCCAGCGCGCCGCCGCCGAGCAGGCCGCCCAGCAGCGTGAGGCCCCCGGACAGCACGCCGGCGATCACGCCAACCACCGCGCCGACGACGGCACCGCGACCGGTCTTGTGGCCGACGTGCGTTTTGACCTTGTCTCCCTCCTTGACGAGCGTGCCGATCGCGCCAAGCTTAATGTCGTCACTGGCCTGGTCCCACGACTTGAGTCCCTTGATCGCCTGATCGGCGGCGACCAGGTTCGGAAAGATGGCGACGACGACGTTCTCGTTCTTGTTGTCGGACATGGGTACGCTCCTCGTGTGTAGGCTGCGGAGCAGCCACGAATATGGGCGACGACGTCTCCGTGCCGCCCGGTGTGTGCCGCCCAGTCTCAGGTTTGCCGGGCCACTGCCTCCACCACCGCTCCCAGCTCGGCGCCGGCTGCCGTCTCCGCCACGCTGGCGGCCCGCTCGTCCCGCGCCGCGCCTCTCAGCTCGGCGGCGGTGCTGACCTCCTCGATGCCGGTCATCCCGATTTCGATCGCTTCCGCGGTGAGCTCGTTGCTGCGCTCGGCCAGTGCGTCAGCCGCCGCCAGGCGTACGACGCCTTCGGCTACCACGCGCGCGCTCAGGTCCGCCACGTTGCTGCCGGTGGCCGGCGCGGTCGGCCACCGTGGCGAGGGCTCCCCGCGCGTGAGGTCTCTCCGGCGCCCGCGGCCAGCGCGATGCCGGCGGTAACATCGAGCGCGTCGGCCGCTTCGAGATCGCGTTTGGCGGCTGCGAGCGCGTCGGCCCCTTGCATCGTCGTGGCCGCGGCATCCACCGCGAACTCGTCGGCAGCGTCCTGCAACCTGTTGCGCTCAACCGCATCGTTCCTCCCTTCATCACCTTGGGCTGCGTTCGTCATGGGTACCACCTCAGGCTAGCACACCATAGCAACCGCTTAGGTGTTGAGCACGTCCGCTGGCGCCGCCGTTCGGTCGGGTGCGTTGTACACCCCGTCTGCAGTCATCGTCGCAATGCTCGCGTAGCTTTCTTCGCATTTATGCGTGCATCCACGCGCGGATCGACGCGATATGCTCGCCGTAGTGATCGTACACGTCGCCGCGCAGCATCTGCCAGACCACAATTGGTCCGGGCGCGCCCGGGAACTGCTGGGGTTCGATCAGGAAGGCTTCGTCGTTGGACTCCACGCCGGCGAGCAGGCGTCGAAAGGCGCTACGTGACTCATCCAATACGTCTTCCAGGTCGCGGTCGCGGTTCTTTTGATAGTTCAATGCGTTGCGCTCGTCGAACGATAGTGACCAATCGGTCTCTACCGGCGTGTAGCGCACGCCGCGCAGGTTTTCGTCGAGCCGATCGGCGTACCAGAGCTCGAACATCGAAAGATGGGCCACCAGGTCTTTGACCGACCACTCGCCCGCGACGCCGGGCTCGGTCATACGCTCGTGCGGCACCGCGGCCAACGCTACGTCCCACTCGGCGCGCTTTTCACGTAGCGTTGCCAGCAGTTCTGCTTTGTTCATGTGTTCCTCCGTCCGTTCTTGCTGTCCATCGTTGATGGTCAGGACGTATGGTCAGTATTTGCGAAGCGTCGACAAGCGACTGATGACGTGCTAGCGCCCTTGATAGCTAGCCCTGGGTGTGCCACCGTCATGTCATACTTTCGGACGGAGCTTGCGGATGAATCGGACTGAGCCTTCCCGGCCTGGCTGAGTACGCGCACGCGGACTTGAAGTCGAAACGCCGCGAAACGGCTCAGCAGGGTCAGATCCGCTACCCCACTATCACGCCGGGTCAAGCGTTCACGGGCTACGCAGTGCAGGCTACAGAGGACTAGATGACAGCAGCCTTCGGATGGGGACTCCTGGCGGGTTCGTCCCTGGTGATCGGCGCCCTCATTACGCTCACTTTCCAGATCAGTCCGCGGGTGATCGGGCTGATCATGGCGTTTGGCGCAGGCGTGCTGATCAGCGCGGTCGCCTTCGATCTGGTCGAGGAGGCGGTCGGACTGACCTCCGGTCACGGAGCGGTCACCATGGGTTTCTTCGGCGGCTGCGGGGTCTTCTTCGGCGGCGACTGGCTGATCGACCGCTTCGGGGGGAGTGAACGCAAGGATGCCACCGGCAACCAGGAGGGCGGCTCCGCGCTCGCCATCGTGCTCGGCACCGTGCTCGACGGGGTCCCCGAGTTGCTGGTGATCGGCCTGACGATCTATCACGGCGGGGCAGTGGGCGCCGCCTTTCTGGCGGCGGTGTTCATCTCCAACCTGCCCGAAGCGATCGCCTCGACAGCCGGCCTCGTCGCCAGCGGCTGGACGACGGCGCGGATCCTGGAGCTGTGGATCGCGATCGCCGTGATCTCGGGGCTCGCCTCGCTGGCCGGCTATGCCCTCTTCCAGGAGTTGTCACCAGACACCGTCGCCGTGGTGCTTGCCTTCGCAGGTGGTGCGATCCTCACTATGCTCGCAGACACGATGATGCCCGAGGCCTACGAGCACGGCGGCAAGCTGGTCGGGGTCCTGACGGCGCTCGGCTTCGCGATCGCGTTCACGATCCATGTGTTCGAGTGAGTCATGGTACGTTTCGCCGCGAATTCCGTTGGTGGGCATTCCGCGCCTTGCGGCGGAGACGGTTGGCACGACATAATGATCGCGTGATAGATCCTGGGCTTGGGCCGACAGTTGCCGCTTGACTTTGCGTCATAAGTACACTATCATGATAGTGTTATCGTGACACAAAGCGAGGCGCTATGGCCGAGACAGTCTTGGATCCGTTCGACCTATTACGCCGGGCAATCTGCCCCGAGGACGTTTTTGGCCTTCTGGTTGCCGATACGCAGGACACCCTCAAGCAGCGGTATCGGGAGCTCGCAGCGGTTGTGCACCCGGACCATAACGCGGATCGGCGCCAGGAGGCGACTGAGGCATTTCACGCACTTCAGCATTGGTACGGCGCCGCCCAGGAGCAGCTGCGGCGGGGCAGTGATGCTGCGCCGCCACGCATCACTGCCGCCTCTCGGCTGCACACGTATCGCGGCTATGCACCACCCCTCACGGGTGACCTGAGTGACCTGTTTCCAGTCCAGCTCGACAGCAGCCGCGTGCTGCTCAAGGTTGCGCGTCTTGCCCGCGACAACGACCTGCTCCACGCAGAAGCCCGGACGCTGCAACGCCTCGATCGCGTGCTGCAGGGCCAGGCGGTGCGCGCGCACTTTCCCACTCTCGTCGAAGACTTCCTGCTCGCCGACGTGACGGGCAGCCGGCGGCAGGTTAACGTGCTGAGCGAGGAGGTCAGCTGTGTCTCACTGATGGACGTGATCAGGGCCTATCCTGCCGGCATCGCGTCGGGCGACGCCGCCTGGATGTTCAACCGCATGCTCGCCGTGCTGGGCGTGACGCATAATCTCGGCATTGTGCACGGAGCGCTGGTCCCGACGCACGTTCTGATCCGGCCTGGCGACCACAACGGGATGCTCGTCGACTGGTGCTACAGCGTCCCGGCCGGCGAGTCGCTGAAGGCCATCAGTCCGCAATTTGCCGACTTCTACCCACCGGAGGTACTCGAACGGCGGCCCGCCACCACCGCGACCGACCTGTATATGGCTGCGCGCTGCATGGTGCGGCTGCTGGGCGGCACGCGGGGCACGCGCGACCTGCCCGCCGGCGTGCCGCGCCCGATGCGTGCCCTGCTCGACGCCTGCCTGATCCCGGCGCCCGCGCGACGGCCTGACGACGCCTGGCAGGTTCTCGATGATTTTCGGGAGATCCTCGCACGGCTGCACGGACCAGCGGTATTCCGGCCGTTCCACATGCCCGCGCCGGCCTAGGCTCGCCGGCGCTTCACTATCAACACTTAGTAATGGAGATCAGTCATGGGACACTCAAACTGGAGCGACGCCGCCTACCAGGCGCGCCAGCAGCACCGCCGCGCCACCGGCCAGACCGCCTTCAGCTACGACGACCAGGTGCGGACTACGGGTGTGGTCCGAGTCCACGACAAGCTGAATCCGCGCGGTGTGACGCGCGAGAGCCGGGACAGCAATCAGCACCCGGCGTCCCTCGCGATCGCCGTGATCTTCGACGTCACGGTTCGATGGGCAGCGTGCCCCGCGTGTTGCAGACCAAGCTGGGCGCGCTGATGCGGGTGCTTGATCCAGCACGGCTACGTCGCGGACCCGCAGCTCCTGTTTGGCGCGATCGGCGACGCGAACTGTGACGCCGTGCCGCTGCAGATCGGCCAGTTCGAGTCCGGGCTTGAGATGGACGATGATCTGGGCAAGATCTACCTGGAAGGCGGCGGCGGCGGCCAGGTCCAAGAAACCTACGAACTGGCGCTCTATTTCCTCGCTCGCCATACCGCGATCGACTGTTATGCGCAGCGTGGCAAGAAGGGGTACCTGTTCACGATCGGCGACGAGCAGCCATATGCTGTTGTGAGCCGCCAGCACGTTCGGGCGCACATCGGCGATGCGCTGGAGCGGGATATTCCGGTTCAGCAGATCATTGCAGAGGTGCAGCAGCGTTACGAATACTTCCATATCATCCCGACTGACACCGCACATGGACGGAGCCAGGCCGTGCAGGCGCGCTGGAAGGAACTGCTGGGCGAGCGGGTGCTGCTGTTGCACGACGCCGCGGCCGTTTGCGAGACGATCGCCCTGGCGATCGGGCTGTGCGAAGGGTCGGTGGACGATCTTGCCGGCGGAGCCGACGATCTCCGCGACGCCGGCTATGGCAGCGCCGGCGTGGCAGCCGCCGCCACGGCGCTGGCTCACTACGGGGCAAGCCGCGCACCCGTGCTGCGGCTCGCCGCAGGGCTGTTGCCGGCGAGCACGGTGCAGGTCGCCGACGGACGGCTCTAGGTGGGTCGAAAAAGGAGGCGACAATGCACCAGGTCTTCCTGACGGTCGATCTCGGGTTTGGCGACGCGGGGAAGGGCTCGATCGTCGATTTTCTCACCCGTGAACACGCGGCACATACGGTCGTGCGCTACAACGGTGGCGCGCAGGCCGGGCATCGCGTGGTGATCGGCGATCCTCTGCCGCGGGAGCACGTCTTCGCCCAGTTTGGCAGCGGCACACTCGCGGGCGCGGCGACCCACCTGAGCCGGTTCATGCTGGTGGACCCGCTGGCGATGGTCGAGGAAGCGAAGCATCTCCGTGCGCTGGGCGTCGAGGCCTTTGAGCGCACAACCGTCGACGAGCGAGCGCTGGTGATCACCCCCTTTCAGCGCGCGATCAACCGGCTGAAGGAGCTTGCGAGGGGCGACCGCCGGCATGGGAGCTGTGGCATGGGTATCGGC
Organism: uncultured bacterium; assembly: GCA_963827625.1. GTDB lineage: Bacteria > Chloroflexota > Chloroflexia > Chloroflexales > Kallotenuaceae > CAWHBS01. The sequence goes on from CAWHBS010000003.1 coordinate 821,683, forward strand.
GAGACGATGGCCGATTACCTGGCGCACGGTGAGCAGGTGCTCTTTGTTGGGGACTTCCGGCGCCCCGACGTGCTGCGGCGCAAGCTCGCGTTCCTTCGCGAGGTGAGCCTGGCCAAGACACGCAAGCTGCGTCTGCCCGACGGCGAAGCCGCGACACGCGAGCGGGAGCCGCTGTCGTCGGACGACTGGATCGCCTGGCTCGTCGACGCCTATGCTGCCTTCGCGCGGCAGGCGCGGATCGTGCCGGACGACTATCTGCATACGATCCTCGGGCAGCCGGGGACGGTCGTCTTCGAAGGGGCGCAGGGCGTGCTCCTGGATGAGTGGTATGGCTTTCACCCGCACACGACGTGGAGCTGCACGACCCTGGACAACGCCGACCGTCTGCTGGACGAGGCAGGCTATTCGGGCGACGTGACGCGCATCGGCATCACGCGGGCATATGCCACGCGGCATGGTGCCGGGCCGCTGGTGACGGAGGATGCACAGCTGACCCGCGCGTTGCCGGACGCGCGGAACGGCATGAGCGACTGGCAGCAGGGCTTCCGCGCGGGTTGGCTGGACCTGGTGTTGCTGAGATATGCGCTGGAGGTCACCGGCGGAGTGGATGCGCTGGCAGTGACCTGCCTGGATCGGGTGGCGGAGCTGCCGGAGCTGAAGGTGTGCCGCCGCTATCGCCAGGGCAACCTGCTGCTGGATCGTATCGCGCGCTCGCCGGCGCCGCGCTCGCTCGCGTATCAGGAGCAGCTGACACGTAGACTCGCGGTGTGCCGGCCCGTGCTCGAGACGGTGGCGGATGCCGAGGCGCTGCCCAATCTGCTGGCGGCCGAGCTGGGGGTGCCGGTTGAGCTGGTGTCACGTGGTCCGACCGCCGAGGACAAGAGCTACATCGCCATGGCGATTGAACTCAACGCACCTCAACCGGCTCGACCAGCACATTAGTTCTTGACAAACCATCAGCAATATGTTACCATATGGTCACATATGAAGGACGGTGTTCAACGCGACGAAGAAAGGAGTTGACAATGCTGCCGCTGCAGGTGACCACCATCATGATCGGTGTCGAGGACGTAGCCCGCTCCACGAAATTCTACGGGGAAGGCCTGGGCTGCGCGATCAGTCAGAGCTATCCCAATTTTGTGACGTTCAACCTCGGTGACGGATCGTCATCGCTGACGCTCTACGAACGGGAAGCAGCCGCCCAGGATGCCGGCGTCTCCGCCGAGGGGACCGGATTCCGAGGTGTCTCGTTCCACTTCATCGTCGCGTCGCGCGAGGCTGTGGACGAGGTCATGCGTGCCGCCGTGGCGGCCGGTGGCGGCGTGGTGAAGGAAGCAGCAGCCGCTAAGTGGGGTGGGTACTACGGCTACTTCAGCGACCCGGACGGCTACCTCTGGAAGGTCGCGTGCCCGTAACAAGCAACGAACGCCCGATAGGCGCGACGACAGGTTTGCGCCTATGGGCACGAAGTAGCTGTTGGGTGCTCGCTAACCGTGCTGCCGCTCTCCATCCGCCGCGAATCGGTAGCGTTCATTGCTGCGCGACCGAGCGGTCAGGTGTCGGTTCGATCAGCGCTCCTGCCGCCGTCCAGCGGCGGGACGGTGCCGCTGCCGGCGAGCACCTTACGCCGTCACGGCACTCAGATGGCCCGCCACCACCCGCCAGCCGTCCGGTCGTCGGCACCAGACGCGGGTGTAGCGCAGCGGCCCTCCTACGGGGGCGCCATCCCAGGTGCCCTCATGCTCGACGCGCACGCTCACTACGGCGGTCGTTCCCAGGTCCTGTATGCGCTGGTCGCTCGGCTCGAAGCGCGTCAGCCTCAACCGCCGCGCCTGATGGGCCGCCAGGTCATCCTGTTTGCCGAAAACCGTACCGTCCAAGCCCGTGAAGACCAGGGCGTCGTCGAGCAGTCGATCGAGCGCCGCCACATCATTCGTCAGCATCGCTGCGCGAAGCTCCGCCTCGCATACCACAATTGGATCATCGACCATGTGCCCTCTGCTCCGCTAAAGCCTACACGCGCCGGAGGAGCAGCGTCCGCGTGACGCCTGCTGATGCTGATAATACAGCAGTGCGAAAGCGCAACAGCAGGGCTTAATGGTTTTCAGCTGTTCCTCGTGGTCAGTCGATGCGCAGCGGGCCGCGCTCGATACCCGCGACCATCACGTCGCGCTCGGCGGCCGGCACGTATTCAACCCACCAGGTCGCGCCAGCCTCGGCCAACGAGCGTATCAACGCGCGGTCGGCGTCGGGATCCTTGCGTGCGCGGCCACCCGGCGCAAGGTCGAACGGTGTCTGCGCATCGGTCCGGCTCGTGGCACGTGCTTTGAGCGACCGAATATTGTCGGGCGTCCAGTCGCGCCAGTCCTCGCCTTCGCCGGTCTGCTGATAGAGGCAGCTGCCATCCCAGCGCAGCGCACGCTCGGTCGGTCCTCGTAGCGGGTAGCCGCCGCCGATCCAAATCGGGATGCGCGGCTGCTGCAACGGACGCGGCAGGCAGGTCACGTCGTCGATCTGATAGTGCTCGCCGTGGAAGCTGAACGGCTCGCCACTCCACAGGCCGGTCAAGACGTCGAGCGCTTCGTCCAGCTGCCGGGCGCGCGCGCGATCGTCCAGATTCTCACCAAAGCGATTGAAATCGACGTCATGGCGGTTGCCGAGGCCGATGCCGAGGATCAAGCGGCCGCTAGACAGATGGTCGAGGGTCACGGCCTGACGTGCCACCTGCCACGGCCGGCGGCGGGCCAGGGGCGTCACGGAGAGCGCGAGGCGGACACGGTGCGTGCGCAGCGCCATCGCCGTCAGTGCAATCCATGGGTCGCAGGCCGGCCAATCTCCATGGTTCTGGAAGACAAGATAGTCCTCCAGAAAAATGCCGTCCCAGCCGCTCGCCTCGGCAAGCGCGGCGAACTCGGCGAGTGTGGCAGCATTGCCACAGACACCGCCGTTGGGGAGTGCCAATCCGTAGTGCATGGTGGGCTCCGCGTGCGTGATCAACGCGTTGTCGTGCCAACCACTAACCCTACCGGGGCTCCGTGACAGGTACGGTCACAGGTGACTGACGGTGCGCCGGTGGCGAGTTGGGACAAGGCCGACGGAAGAACATCGCCGTCGGCGCCGCGTTGGCATTGGAAGCCCGTCCATGGCGGTTTGCTCGGACGAACGGCCGGCGGCGCGTGAAGCAGCAACAGGCTGCCCACGCGCCGCCGGTCCCACGCGATTGGATTGCACCTAACGGCTGACGCTGCCTAGCCAGCGGCGGTACGGCAGCTTCGGCCCGGCCTCGACCACGATCTCGACCGAGGCCGCGTTGTTGCCGATGGTCGAGTCGTTGGGGCTCTCCTGCAGCTGCGCCACCAGCGTATAGGTGCCCGGCAGGCTTGGCGCCTGCCAGCTGAACCAGCCGTGTCCGCCGCGCTGCTTGTCGATGCCGCGGATCAGCGCCGTGCCCGCCACCAGGCCGCCATGTTCGGGCTCGCCCTGGTACACCGTGACGCGCTCGAAGCCGGCCCAGTTGGTGTTGGCAAACGCCGACACGCGGATCGCCACCCGGTCGCCCGCGCGCACGGTCGTCTTGCCGCCTGCCACGCGTCCGCCCGCGGGCAGCGGGGTGAGCGAGGCGCGGCGCAGCTGGATATCCGGCCCGCGCTCGGCGCTCAAGCCGCTCGACAGCGCGCACGGGTCGTCGGCGCCCAGCATCGGGCCCGGCATCGTGGCGGTGTTCACCGTCAGCAGGCCCCAGCCCTCGTTGTTCTGCCCGTATTCCAGGTTCGTCGCCGTCACCAGCGGCACGCCGCTCTGCGTCGGCGGCGGCACCACATACAGCGCCTGGCTGCCCGCGACCATGCCGGCGCGGTACTCGGTGCCGGCCGGCGGCTGCGCGCCGCTCTTGTACACCACCACCGACGGCGTGGACGTCGTGGTGTCCTGGACACTGGCCTTGGCGCCGAAGCTCAAGACCGCCGCGCTGCTGTTGATCGCCGCCGCCAGGCCCACCGCGATGTTGTCGTCGGTGCCCTGCGAGGTGTAGCTGACCGTATCGAGGACCGTGCCGCTCGCGTCCTGCAGCGCCAGCGTCACCGTGGTGCCGGCGCTTAGCGGCTGCTCCGGCGTCACAATCACGTTGGGCTGGCGCCAGCCGTGCGTCTGCCCGGCCGTGTTGGCGGGGTCCGCGGCGTCGAGCACGACCCACACGCGATATGTCTGCGATGGCGACCCCGCCGGCAGCTGCAGCGTGCTGGTGTCCAGCTGGTAGCGCACCGCGGCGTAATTGTCCAGCACCTGGTCGTTGCTGTCCTCCTGCCCGTGGTACGGAATCGACGTCGCCGCGACCGTCCCGGCGGTGACGCGCGGACCGGTGGCCAGGTTGCTCGCGGGGTCGATCGGCTCGAGGTCGAAGCGCACCGGCACGCTGCCGGTGGCGCTGCCGACGCTGTAGTTGTACACCCGCGCGTCGAGCAGCACCGGCTGGCCCAGCTTGACGCCGTCGACCACGTCGTAGGTGTTGGTGACCGGGTTGGGCGTCGCGCTGCGCACCCAGAAGCCGCGTAGCTGCTGGGCGTCGAGCCAGTCCTTGTTGAGCTCCCAGCCGCGCGCGCCGCCCGGCTGGTTGAACTTGCGCGGCAGATTGAGCGCCGGGTCGGCACCCGGGTAGCGCGCCGTCCAGAAGGAGCCGCCGTTGTCGGTGCCGGCGGCGTGGGCGACCTTGAGCGTGCCGTCGCCGGTGATGTACATCATCGGGTTGAAGTGATACGGCACCTTCGAGTCGTTGTTGACCGGGATGTTGATCGTCAGCGCCTGGGATTCGTCGCTGGCGTAGGTCGTCGTCGACGACTCGCCCCAGCTGTAGCCGCCATGCACCTCGGCGTTGACGCAGCCGCTGGAGCCGACGCCGGCCACCGTGAATTTGAAGTTGGCCTCGATGTCGAGGCTGTCGCTGAGCTTTTTGGTCCACGAGCGGCTATCGGCGTTGGTCTGCGACTGCTCGATCGCCAGCTGCAGGGAGTTCTGGTTGCCGCCGAAGGAGAACTGCTGGCCCTCGTCGGTCAGCGGCGAGGAGACGCACCAGCGAATGCCGTTTTCGCAGCGCACGGCGTTGGCGCCGCCGGTGCTGTCGGTGGGCAGCAGCCACGGGCCGATGTCGCCGGGTGTAAAGGCGTCGCCGGCTGCGACGGCGGGATAGGACAGCAGGTTGCCATTTTCGTGCGGCGGCTGGTAGCCATAGGTCTGCGCGGCGAGGTCGTCCATTTCCTGGTAGGGCGTGTCGTTTTGGCGCGGCAGGGAGAGCTCGTAGTAGGTGTACGGCTGGCCGGGATTGGGCGAGGGCGTGCCGTAGGCGGGATAGCGCCAGATATCGAAGACCTTGGAGCGGAAGCGCAGCGAGTTGCCGCCGGCGGTCTGGGTGGTGACGGTGGAGGTGTAGATATCGGAGGTGCCGACGTAGCTGCTCTGGTCTTGCTCATAGTCGAAGTTGAATTGATTGGTGACCGAGGCCGACAGATCGGCCTTGGCGATCAGGAAGTCGCCGTCGACGCCGAAGGTGGCGTTGGCTTTGACGGAGGTGCCGGCGTTCCAGTCGGAGCTGGCGGCGCCGCCGACGGCGAAGGCCTTGGCGCGGGCGTCGGTGTAGCCGACATTGAAGGCGGGCGAGCGGCTGACGTTGACCAGGCCGCCGTTGGGGAAATAGTCGAGGTGCTGGGGCGGCTCCTGGAGGATCCAATCAAAGGACTGCGGCACCTGCACCACCGTATGCATCGGCGGTCCGAGCTGCAGCGAGTCGCCGTCGAAATCGAACGACAGCAGCTCGACGCGGGCCCGGGGATCGCCGCAGGGCAAGAATCCAGAAAAGGGGTCCACCTCGATAGTCGATTGCGCGGCGAGGGCAAGCTGCCCGTTGGCGGTGTTGGGGTCGATCGTCTGGTCGACCCGATAAAGATTGAGCTGCGTCGTGCTGGTAGATTGGGCATCCGATTCCCAGCCTCCAAAGGCGAGGCCGACGCCCCACAGCGGGCTGGCCGGGTTGGCCTTGACGCCGGCCCAGTTCCCGGCCACCAGCTCAAACGCAGCATACCCCTGAAACGTACTCCTGTCGTGGCACAGCGTCTCGTTTTGTGAGCTGTAGCTATTGAGGGTCCAGTCCGTCGGCGGGTTTTGGCCCGGCGAGTTGGGCGAGGCGAGATCCCACAGCTCCACTTGAATGGTGACCCGCCCATTATTCGTATCGTGCGGCAGTGACTGCGTATAGGCGACGGCGAGCTGACGGCGGTTGAGGCCATAGCCCAGCTCGGGATTGAACTTGAACAGCCCGGCAGCCAGGCGCATGTCGTAAAAGGTAGGATACAGCGTGTCATCCGACCAGGTGTTCGTCAGTGGCAGGCTTCCCCCCTGCCCCTCATTCGTCCATACCTTTTGCCAGCTCTTAGGCTTGTTTGCGGCGCCGGTCCACTGCACCAGGCTCAGCGTCACGCGGGCCTCATAGCGGCCGATGCCATTGGGAGCCCCAAACCATTGCCAGGTCTGGTGCAGCACGGCCAGCTCCAGGCCGCCGTCGCCGTCGAAATCGGCGACGGTGATATCGGCCGGGCCCAGGAACAGGTTAAAATTCTGCGGGCTTTCGGGCGAACTACTCACCGCCGCCATGCCTCTAAACGCGAGCGACGTGCTCGCGGCACCCGCCGCGCAGGCGCCGCCGGCGACGCGCGGGTCATCAGATGCCAGCGCAGCCGGGCAGAAACTATAGAAGTAGGCGCGTTGGAAATTCCAGGCCGCTGCTGCATCGTTCATCATCGCAAACAGGACAATGTCCTGATAGCCGTCGCCGTCCATATCGCCGACAGTAACGTTGATATTGCCGGGGTAGCGGGTGCAGCTGCCAAACAGGAGCCAGTCAGTGCTGCAGGGATAGGCGAAGGTCCCGCTGTTGGTGGCGGCGAGGTTGGCGGAGGCGACGACGGTCGCGCTGCCCGCCGCGGCCACATAGCTCACCACGTCGAGCCGCACCTGAGCGGCGGCGCCGGCTTGCACCTCGTAGGCGACCACGGCTTCGTCGGTGTAGCTGCTGCTGTCATCGGCGTGGAGCGTCATCACGCCGTCCACATCGCCGACGGCCAGCGCGCCCGGCGATAAAATGGACTTGTCCGAGCTTTGAAAGACCGGCGTGCTCCAGGTCCGCGCGGGGACGGTGGCGGGTGCTCCGTTGAAGGTCATCTGCTGCAGCGCCCAGGACATGGTCGACGGGTTGGTAGTGTAGTTGGTTTTGGTCAGCGTCAGCGCCACGTCGCGATCCGGGTCGACGATGCGCCCCGTGGCCATTTGGTTGACCTCCTGAACGCCATCGGTATTGCGATACAGGTCGCTGCTGAGGCCGTACTCGAGATCACCCGGCGGACCTGATTGGGGCAAGGAGTAATCGGGGTTCGGCGAGAACTCACCGCTTGCCCAGGTGCCGGACGTATTTGTCCAATCGGAGAACAGCGCCAGCTCGTCGTCGGGGAACTGGGTCAGCGCGCCGGAGCGCTTGCCGAGCGGGTCGCTCTCGCCGGGATACGTCGTCCCCTGCGCCAGCGTGGCGGGGGCGGGCCGGGCCAGCGTCGATCCGGCGACGGCCGCGAGCATCAACAGGCTGATCCAGGGTCGCTTCCATGTGCGTTGCATCGTCGTTGCCTCGCTTTCAAAGCGCGCCTGACGGGCGCGGAGCGTTGCTGCGCGGATTTCGCTTGCGCAGGTCGGATTCAAGATCCGTCAGCTTCCGGTGTTGCCAGCTCTGCCGCTGCGGCAGCCGGTACGACCGGCGTCGACTTCGCAGCCGCCGGCAGCACCAGTTCCCTCAAAAAAGCAAACAACGCCTCCAGATCGGCGAAGCGGTGCGGCGCTGCCGCATCAGCCGCCTGCAAGGAGGCATGCCACGGTCCGTTGCCGTCGCGCCACAGGCGCAACAGATACACGCGATAGCTTTCCGCGTTCTGCAGGTCGCTGCTCAAGCTCGTCATTGATGGCCTTTCGGTCAATCGTCGCTCAACCCCCGAGCGCCAAGTGTATCCAACCGGTCGGACCAAACTCGGACCAGTCTCGGCCCACACTCAAACCTGCGAAGACAGGCAGCGCGCGGCGCTCGCTGCGTAGTCACGATCTCGTCACGATCGAGGAGTACAATCTGGCCAGATGCGCGGGGAGAAGCAACCGTGCAGCACAGCATTGGCCGTCTGACCCTGACCCTTTTCGGCGCGTTTCAGGTCGTGTGCGACGGCGTGACCATCACGCAGTTCCGCGGCGACAAAGTGCGCGCGCTGCTGGTGTACCTGGCCGTCGAGTGCGACCGGCCGCATAGCCGCGCCCACCTGGCCGGCCTCCTGTGGCCCGAGCAGCGCGACGCCGCCGCGCTGGCCAATGTGAGCAAGTCGCTGGTACGGCTGCGCACGGCCCTGAGCGACACCGACGCCACGCCCTTGCTGCTGGGCACGCGCCAGACGATCCAATGGAACGCGCCCGGCGGCGCCGACGTAGACGTGACGGCGTTTTTGCGCCTGGCGCGCTCGACCGATCCCGCCGCGCTGGAGCAGGCGGCTGCGCTGTACCGCGGGCCGTTGTTGCCCGGCTTCAGCATCCCCGGCTGCCCCGCGTTCGACGAGTGGCTGCTGCTGACGCGCGAACATTGTGAGCACCGGGCGCTGGCGGCACTTGACACGCTGGCCGGGACGTACCTTGCGGGCGGCACTTACAGCCAGGCCGAAAGCGCGGCGCGGCGGGTGCTGGCGCTGGAACTCGTGGCGCGAAGAGGCGCATCGCCAGCTGATGCACGCGTTGGCCGGCAAGGGCGACCGCGCCGCCGCCCTGGCGGCCTACGAGCGCTGCCGGCAGGTGCTGCACACGGACCTGCAGGTCGAGCCGGACGGTGAGACCCGCGCGCTGGCGGAACAGATCCGGGCGGGCGTGCTCGGACCCGGCGCGGCGCAGCGGGCGGCCACTCCGCCCGGCAGCCCAACGGTAGTTGCCTCTGCCGCCGGCGCAGGGTCAGGCCGGACGTCGATCGGCCACGACTGGAGCGAGGCGCCGGACACCGGCGAGCTGTATGGCCGGACGGCCGAAGCGGCGCAGCTCGAACACTGGCTGCTCCACGAGCGCTGCCGCCTCGTCGCCGTGCTCGGCATGGGCGGCGTCGGCAAGACCGTGCTCGCCGCGCTGGTCGCCCGGGCCGTGGCCGGCCACTTCGAGCGCGTGCTGTGGCGCTCGCTGCTGAACGCCCCGCCGCTGGAGGACCTGCTGTGCCCCGTGCTGCAGGCATTGGCCGGACCGGCGCCGGCCGAGCTGCCCGCCGGCCTGGACGCGCAGCTGGCGCAGCTGCTGGATGGGCTGCGCCGGCACCGATGTTTGCTGATCCTGGACAACCTGGAGAGCCTGCTGCAGGGCGACGGCCAGGGCCGGATGCGCCCGGGCTACGAAGGCTATGGCGTGCTGCTCGAGCGGCTGGCGCACAGCCAACACAACAGTTGCCTGCTGCTGACCAGCCGCGAGCGGCCGCAGGGTCTGGCGCGCTGGGAAGCGGACCTGCCGGCGGTGCGCGCGCTGCGACTGGAGGGACTTGACCCGGCCGCCGGTGCGGCGATCGTCGCCGCGCGGGGGCTGACAGGGCAGGCGGACGACGCGCGCGCGCTGGTGGAGCGCTACTCCGGCCACCCGCTGGCGCTCAAGCTGGTGGCGCAGACGGTGCACGAGCTCTTTGGCGGCACGATCGGCGATTTCTTGCGCGAGGAAACGCCGATCTTCGACGACATCCGCACGGTGCTCGACCAGCAATTTGCCCGCCTGACGGCGCTGGAGCAGGAGCTGCTCACCTGGCTGGCGATCGAGCGGGAGGCGGCGACGGCGGCCGTGCTGCGGGGCAACCTGGTGCAGCAGCCGCCGGCACACAAGTTCCTCGAAGCGCTGCGCGCGCTGCAGCGCCGCTCGCTGCTGGAGCGGGTGGGCGATGGCTTCACGCTGCAGAACGTGGTGATCGAGTACCTCACCGAGCGGCTCATTGTCGGAATGTGCGCCGAGTTACTGCACGCGAACCCGGCGCCCGAACGCCCGGGTGACGGGGAGCAGCGCACGCTCCCGGACTCCTTCGCCATGCTCAACAGCTTAGCCCTGGTTAAAGCACAGGCCAAGGAGTATGTGAGAGAAAGCCAGACGCGCATGATCCTGCGCCCCGTGGTGGAGCGCCTGCTCGCGGAGCTCGGCACCGCCGGGGTGGCGGTGCGCGTCCAGGCGATTCTGGATCGGCTGCGCGAGCGGGCGCCGCGGGCTCCCGGCTACGCGGGCGGCAATTTGCTCAACCTGTTGCTGCAGGCCGGGATCGATGTCGCGGGCTACGATTTCTCCCGGCTCAGTGTGTGGCAAGCCGATCTGCAGGGCGTCGTGGCCGCCGGAGCGGATTTTGGCGCAGCCGATCTGACCGGATCCACCTTTACGCAGATCATGTACCCGGTGGCCGTCACGTTTGGCGCGGCAGACCAGCTACTGGTTGCTGGGTCGACCGACAATGACGTGTGTCTCTGGCGCAGCGCCCCCGGGCAGCCGCGGCTTGCCTTTCGTACACCAGGCCAGGGCGCCCATCCGCTGGTCTTCAGTCCCGATGCGCAGCTCCTCGCCGGGGTGTGCCGGAATCATACGCTTCGTCTCTGGTCGGTCGCCACCGGCGCGACGCTTCGGACCCTCCAGGGGCATACCGGCTATGCCGTGTCGGTGGCCTTTAGCCACGACGCGCAGCTGGTGGCCAGCAGCAGTGCTGACCAAACCATACGCCTCTGGGATGTCCGGAGCGGGCGATGCCTGCGCATTCTGCGCCATCCCCTGTTGCGCCTTAGCTGTCTGGCCTTTCGCCCGCCACCCACGGACGGAAGCCAGGGGCGCACGCCCCTGCTGGTGAGCGGCGGGGACGCGCAGGCGCTTTGTCTGTGGGATATTGAGCGCGGACGGGTCGTCGAGGTGCTGGACGGGCATCAGCGGAGGGTCGAGTGCCTGGCATTTTCCGGCGACGGAAACCTCCTGGCCAGTGGGAGCCATGATGGCACGATTCTGCTGTGGGACGTGCATCGTTCCGGCCACGGACGCCTGCTTGGAATGCTGCGGGGCCACAGCCATATTGTCCGCGACCTCGTATTTCACCCCAATTGTCACCTGCTGGCGAGTGGCAGTGCGGACGGCACCGTCCGCATCTGGGATATACACAGCGGCCAGACGCGACAGCTGTTCTTCGGCGGTTGCAGTGAGATGACCCGTCTCGCTTTCGATCCCGACGGCCGCGTCCTGGCCGGCGTCAATAAGGATCAGGTGGTGCGCCGGTGGGAGGTGGAGACCGGGCGGGGCCTGGATACGCACACCGGCTACATGTCGGCGGTGCTGGCGGTGCGCTTCCGTCCTGATGGGCGCCAGCTGGTCAGCGGAAGCGGCGATGGCCGGATCCACCTGTGGGAGCGCAGCCGTGGCCGGCTTGCGGGCGCACTTCAGGGGCATGCCGCGCAGGTCACCGCGGTGGCGTACAGCCCCGATGGCCGGCTGCTGGCCAGCGGCAGCAGGGACGCGACGATCCAGCTGTGGGATCTGGCCGGCGGCCGATCGCTCCGTACGTTGCGTGAGCATCAGGGCGCAGTGAAAGCGCTGGCGTTCAGTCCTGACGGGCGGCTGCTCGCCAGCGCCGGCGTCGACCGCGCGATCCGCCTCTGGAGCGTGACCACGGGCGCCGTCCCAGGCGTGGAACACTACGTACGTGTGCTGAATGGGCATGCCGAAGATGTTGAATCGGTGGCCTTCAGTCCCGATGGGCGCCTGCTGCTCAGCAGCAGCCTGGATCGGACGGCGCGGCTGTGGAGCGTGGAGCGTGGGCAGGCAGTCCGCGTGCTCCGCGGCCACACAGCCCCCCTCGCCGCGGCGGCCGTCAGCCCGCGCGGCGATCGCATTGCCACGACAAGTTACGACGGTACGGTCCGTCTGTGGGAAGTCGCGACGGGGCGTTGCTGCGATGGCTGGGAGAACATCAGCGCGGGTGGCAGAGTGGTCGCCTTTAGCCCGTGTGGGCGCCTCCTGGCATACGGCATCGACCACCTTTCTCTGGCGGTGCGCGATGTTTGCACCGGAACGATGCTTCACACATTGCATGGCCATAGCCAAACGATCTATGGGCTGGATTGGAGCCCGAGCGAGGCGATCTTAGCGAGCAGCTCGTGGGATGGCACGATTCGCCTCTGGGATGCGGACACCGGCGCGTGTGTGCAGACGCTGGCGCCGCCGGGCCCGTATGCCGGCATGAACATCGCGGGCGCGACCGGGCTGAGCGATACGCAGCGGGCGGCGCTGCAGGTACTGGGCGCCGTGGAGGCCATGCCTCGCCCCGCCAGGCTGGCCGTACGCCACGTTGCGTGAAACGTGACCGAACCAGGATCGTGCCCATCCGGGTCTGAGCGCTATGCCCGCTTCACGCTAAGGAACCCTGAGCATGGGTGCATCCATCTTGTTCTGGCGTCGCACCGACGTTGCGGGCCTGGAACGCCTGCAGCTGGTCAGTGAGCCTGACGGGGTCCTGGCCACGTCCACGGTGCTGTGCCTCGAGGACGGCGGCTTTCATCTTGACCACCGCTGGCGCCTCGACGCCGACTGGCGCGCGCAGTCCGTGATCATCGAACGCTGGAACGCGCACGGGCATGGACTCTTGAGGCGGGTGGCGCCGCCCTGTTACGCAGCGATGGCGATCGCCTGGGCCGGCCGACCGCGCCTGAAGAGGTCACCGCCTCGTTTGAGTATACGCCGCGCTGTTGAGTGACCGCAAAGTCGTGCCCCAACGGCGGCTCATCCAGCGCGCCCTACTCGCCGATCTGGTGCGGGTTGTGCGAGTCGCTGATATCGACGATCAACAAGTCGCCTGTGCTCAGTCGGTCGTCCGTTTCAGTCGTCAATTCGAGCCCCGGCACGGCCAGCAGTGCGGCCGTCCGACCGTCCGGCAGGCGGGCAAGCCGGCGCCAGGTGGCGAGGCTGATCGGCTGCTCGAAAACCGTCATGTATTGCCGATAATCTACACGATCTCCATCTCGATACTGCAGCGCGCGGCGACCGCGGTTTGGAAGCGGTTTGGATGGGGTGCCTATATCGTCCCAATCACAACCGAACAAATCACTGGCGTACGATGCAGCGCTCGATAGGCGCGAGGTGCTGGCGGCATTTCAGGTCCGGCTGCTGGCCATGCACCTGCTCCGACACGTCAACCACTCTGCGGACGCCAACAGTCATGGGCCGGTCCACGCGCAGGTGATGGCGCTCACAGGTTAGGACGCGGTAACATGGAGGAGATCGCACCACGGTACAGCATCACGAATACGAGCATGCCGGAACGCGTCGCGGTACCGGCAGCTACACAACGTCGACAACGGAACACAACACTGCTGGTTGCACCGATCGTTATGTCGTGCTAACCTTACCGAAGATAACTACTGATTAGTGGGCGTAATCGGAAGTTATAACTGAAGTCGACATAAGCTTCGAAACACACGCGTTTAGCGTCCGGGAGCGGGAAGGACTACACCGGACGCCGGCTCGATGTCGCGCGAAGCAACAGAAGGGAGCACATGGTGGATGATCCAACCGGTAATGTGCTGCAGCCGACCGTCGACGCGATCGTGGTCCGCGACAACTCTGGGCTGACCCACGCCGCCCACGCCGCCGACGAAGCCGCTTGTCGCACGCTGTTTACGGACTATCTTGAGCGCAGCTCGCCGCATACCCGGCGGCGCCAGGCGGCCGATCTGGCCTTGTTTGTCCGCGGCGCCGGCGGCTGGAAAAGCCCGGCCATGCCGCTGCGCTCGTTTGCAGGGGTAGAGAGTCTTGATTATCGGCATACACAGCGAATTAGTGTATGTCTGGTCGACCTGCGCGCGGTTTCCCGCAGGTACGCGTAGGCACGATTGCGCGAATGGGGGTCGGCATGGCGGAGCAACCGTCGGCGGCAACCGGCACCGTCATGCGCACGGACACCGTACGGCGCTACGCGCGTGCGGCCGGGTTCCGCGCTGTCGACATTGTACCGATCGACCACGACGTCCTCCGGTTCTATCGGCTCCGTCGATAGCACGAGCGAGCAGGGGAGCGAGCGCCGGTGGCACTGAACACCACCGGCGCGACGTACGTCGACGAGGACCGCTGAACAGCCCAGGTGCGGTGTGCGGCAATTGCCACACCCGTTGCCTGTCTCCCGTCGAGCGCGCGTGATGACGGGTTCCCGCTGCTGCACAGACGAGGACCACGAACGCAGGGCAACCGCTGAACCAGGAAACGCTGCAGGTACCACACGATCTGTGCCACACCAGACAGCTGGCATCGGCCGAACTCCACCATACAGCGGCGAACGAGGCGCCGTTGCGCGCGATACGGACAGCGCTTCGCTCGACTATACTTCGTCACGGTCGGACACCAGTTCCGCCGCTTGAGGGAACGTGGACGTCGAGCAACCAATGCACCAAGCCCTGGTCTACATCGCGCTGGTCGTGCGCGACTATGACGAAGCGATCGCGTTCTACACGCAGACGCTCAACTTCACCCTCATCGAGGACACCTATCAGCCGGAGCAAGACAAGCGCTGGGTGGTCGTGGCGCCACCGGGGAGTACCGGCACGGCCCTGCTGCTGGCACGTGCGGCAACGCCCGACCAAGCGGCGTTCATCGGCAACCAGGCCGGTGGGCGGGTCTTTTTGTTTCTGCGCACCGACGACTTCTGGCGCGACTATCAGGCCATGTTGGCCAAGGGGGTCCGCTTTGTGCGCGAGCCGAAGGCAGCGGAGTACGGTACGGTGGCGGTATTTGAGGACCTGTACGGCAATCGATGGGATCTGATCGAGTTTGTCCCGGATCATCCGCTGGGTCGGACCTGAGCGTACCGCTGCCGCCCGAAACCAACTCTACATGAACATGGAAGTCGACCCGCCGGCGACCATCCCGCTGCGGTGCATAATCGTGCACAACTCGGCCACTTCGCGGCGAAATAGGATCCGGCGCGTCCCTGGCGTAGCGGTCGTCGGTCGCCTCACTGGACGTCGCCCTGTGGCAGCCGCACACGGGCGGCTGCCGCCGCCGCCCTCCCAGGCGCCTGCGCGTAGATCGCCACGCCCAGGAGCAGCCGCGCCGCCCCCCAGCCCACAATGGCAGCGCCGTTGGCACCACCAGCGATGATCAGGAAGGGAAACATAATCAGCCACGGGTAAACTCCCGCCGCCAGCGGCGTCCAGCGTGTCCAGCCCTGCCAGCGTTTCGCCGCCAGCACGGCGATGCCCGTCAGCAGCAGGCCGAGCGCCGAAACCAGCGCGCCCAGCGCCACCAGCTCGTCCGACAGCGTGCCGATCAAGAGTGAGTGGACTTCACCGGCCAGAAACAGCAGGTGCCCGAGCACGCCGATGCCAAAGGCGATCGTGCCCCACACGCCGTACCCGACCCCGCCGCTCCACCGCACGCCGAAGAAGCCAGCGAGTAATAGCGCCTGGATCAGCACGAGAATGCCTTCGACGATATAAAAGCCGGCCGTCCCCGGCGGTGGATCGCCGCCGCCCCAGACAGCAACGGCGACGGCACCGCCAACCAACCACATAACGCTCCCAACGGTGTACGCGATCCCGGCAACGCGTGTTCGCTGCGCGTTCATCATGCTTCCTCCTCGGTCGATCCGCCTACCTGCGTTGTAGGCTTGGCATGTCCTATATGCTAGAGCCAGCCGTCACACGACCCTCGGGACTCGATGTCCCAAGATTTGGTGACCCCTGCCCGCTGACAAGGTGACACGTGTCAGCTACGCTCGCTGCAACCATGCGTAGTTGCACAAGGAGCACCCGCACATGACCCGCTCTCGCTCGTACACCATCGCCGCCGTGCTGCAGTTCGTCCTGAGCGCCTTCACGATCGTCACCGCAATCCCGCTGGTGCTGCGCGGGATGAGTTCCGTCGATCAGTCCCCTGATACGCCGCCCTTTGTGGTGGTGTTGCTGGCCTTTGTGCTGGCCGTGCTGGGGCTGGTGTCCGCGTATGGCGTCTGGCGTGGCCAGCGCTGGGCCGTGATCCTGACGATCCTGATCCGTGCGGTCGACGGCGTAGCTGCCCTGCCGGGCGTCCTGTTCGCGCCAACCGTATTTCTGCGCGTGACATCGATCGCCACCGTCGCCGCCAGTATCGTCGTGATCGGATTGCTGCTGTGGCCGGCGTCGCGGCCGGCGGCTGGCGGCTCGACGATCGACGCTACGTAGGAGTACACTTGGGTATGGCAGCGCCACGACCACACAGCGCGCCCACGTCGACACAGCGCCCGTCCCGCCGGGAGTGGACGCTGCGCGGCGTGGTGCGTCCATCCGGCGATGCGATACTGGCCGCGCTGCTGGTCTACACGTTGCTCGCCTTCTACGCCGCGGCCATCTACACCGTCACCCTGGTTTTGGGCGGTGTTACACGTCCAACCGATCACGCACCCTGGTGGCTCGAACTGCTCGCGCTGACCATGATCGTGCTCACCGTGCGCCCGGTTCACCGCTGGCTGCGACGCGCCGTGAACCTGCTGGTCTACGGCGAGCATGACAATCCCTATGCCGTCATCGCGCAGGTCAGCCGCCACCTGGACGGCCACGCCGCGCCGGACACGATCGTGCCGGCAGTCGTCGAAACGATCGCCGCCACGCTAAAGCTGCCGTATGTTGCCATTGCAACCAACTGGGGCGGTGAGACACAGACGGTCGCGTACGGATGCCCGCCGGCGCAGGGCGTGCTCACCCCAATCCTGCTCAGCTACGGCGGCGATCAGCTCGGCGTGCTTTACGCCGCGACCCGGCGGCCGGACGAGGCGCTCTCGCCGGCCGACCTGAAGCTGCTTGGCGACCTGGCACGCCAGGTCGGCATCACGCTCTACGCCGCGCGGCTCGGCGATGCCTTGCAGAACTCGCGCGAACAGTTGGTGACGGCGCGCGAGGAGGAGCGGCGGCGCATCCGGCGTGAGCTGCACGACAACCTCGGCCCCACGCTGGCCGCGCTGCGCCTGCAGCTGGCAGCTGTGCGCACGACGCTGCGCGAGCAGCCCGAGCAGGCTGCAGCGTTGGTCGAGGAGCTGCGCGACGATGTGCGCGCGGCCACCGCCGATCTGCGCCGTGTGATCTACGACCTGCGCCCGCCGCAGCTCGATGAGCACGGCCTCGTGGGTGCGCTGCGCACGCTCAGCCAGGTGGCCGAAGGAGCGGCGTTCACGCTGGAGGTGCCCGAGCAGCTTCCGCCCCTAACGGCCGCGGTGGAGGTGGCGGTCTATCGCATTGCCGCCGAAGCGGTCCACAATGTCGCAAAGCATGCGCGGGCCGCACGGTGCTGCGTGCAGCTCGCCGTCATCGACGGCACGCTGAGGCTGACGGTCGAGGACGACGGAGTCGGCAGCGGCGCCGACCGGCCCCTGGGCGTCGGCCGCCTGTCGATGCGCGAGCGTGCCGCCGAGCTGGGTGGACGGCTCGACTTCTCGGAGCGCCCCACAGGCGGTACCCGCGTGACGGCGGTAATTCCGTGTCGGAGCGCGGCATGAGTGGCGCCCGGCTGGCGATCCTGATCGCCGACGACCATCCCCTGTTTCGCAAAGGGCTGCGCGCGCTGCTCGGCACACTGCCCGAGGTGCGCGTGATCGGGGAGGCGGGCTCGGGCAGCGAAGCAGTGCGCCTGGCAGCCGAACTCACGCCGGACGTGATCCTGATGGATCTGCAGATGCCGGATGGCGACGGGCTGACGGCCGTGCGGGAGATCTCCGCGCGCATGCCTACCGTTCGGATCCTGGTCGTCACCATGTTTGAGGATGACGAGTCGGTCTTCGCGGCGATGCGGGCCGGCGCGCGCGGCTATGTGCTCAAAGACATGGACGACGACGCGATCGCGCGGGCAATTTTAGCCATCGGGCACGGCGACGCGATCTTCAGCCCGGCCATCGCCGGGCGGATGATGACGTTTTTCGCGGCGCGGCCGGCGCAGGCGGGCGCCACATTCCCCGAGCTGAGCGAAAGCGAGCGCAAGGTGCTGCGGCTGATGGCCCAGGGGGTCAACAACCAGGCGATCGCCGAGCGGCTGGGGCTGAGTCCGAAGACCGTGCGCAACTATATCAGCAGCATCTTCAGCAAGCTGCAGGTGGCGGACCGCTCGCAGGCGATCGTGCGGGCGCACGATGCTGGGCTCCGCTAACGAACCACCCGTCCATGCGACGACGATCGCAGGCACGTACGGGTCGCTTTGGCGGCCGATAGGGTGTCCATGACGGTGCGGACTGCGCCGTTTCGCGGCGCAAAAGGCGTGCGTTTTAGGTGGAGCTGCATGCCCGTTAGCTGACCGGCGGGCGTGAGCAGCCATGGTCGCGCTGTAGAAACGTTTTGACATCAGCGACAAACCGGCACGCCAGGATTACGCCATGGCTCGTCCGTGGATACACCAGCCGCTCCGCGTTCGCCTCTGGCAAGGGTGACAACCGCGAAAGCGGCGCGCAGCGCCCGTGCAGGGGTGGACGCGGCGTGGCAGGCTCAGGCAGGTTTGGTCGGGCTGGGTACGCGTCGACAGCGATTTTGGTCGGGCGTGGGAACGCGCCGACAGCGATCGGGAGCGGGGCGACTGGCGCAACCCTGTGCCGGTGCCCCGCTGTCCACCCTAGACTGTGTTCATGGCGGGTGGGGTGCCTACTTTCCGCTCACCGAACGGCATCATCGGCCGGTCGAAGGTCGACTCCACCGTGGCGGCCGAGAAGAAGCCAACACAGCGCGCCGTCTCATCCCCGACGTTGCGCACGCCATGCGGCACCAGCACCGGCATGAGCGCCGCCTGTCCGACCGATAGCTGTCCCTGCTCCTCGCCGAGGCTCGCCTCAACGGTGCCCGAGAGGATCAGCAGGATTTCCTCAGCGCTGTCGGAGTGCATGCCCAGGTAGTGCCCGGGCTCGATTCCCAGCGCCTCCAGATGCGCCTGCCAGACCTCCAGGTCGGCTCGACTTGGGACCCGAAGCCCGATGTGATCGAGGCCGGTCCGCGTTTCGGTGAACCGCTCGGCCTGGTTTGCATCATGGTGATGCAGGGCGAACATGAGCTGCCGGGCGGCGTCGGCGAGGATCTTCCCCGTGCCAACCTGGTGCGGCACCTCCATCTGATAGGTGAGGTCGAAGACCTGCTCGTACCACGCAATGCTGGCGTCAAGGTCGGTCACGGTCAGCGCGATGTGATGCAAACTCGGGCGCGACGTGCTGGGCATAATTCCCTCGTGTGGTCGGTGCAATGGGCATGTCGTGCAGTCCGTCTTCGTCGTACGGTGTCCATCGTGCCGCTACGCAGCTAGCTCCTTCCCGGCACTACTGCCGGTCTCGTTGATCGGTCATGGCGCCCGTAGGTGGGGCCGCCTGATGGTCCGCGTTCCAGGCTGCTGCGAAGAGCGCAACCGCAGCTGGAATCAGGCCGCCGTACCGGCCTGTTCCGACCGGCAGCTGCGGCTCATTCGCTAGCTGTTGGGAAGTCAGGCCATGCATCATCGCAATAGCGTGCGCGCACGGCCACAGGTGGGTCACGGCGGGCACACGCGGCTGCGCACAGCGCTTTGCATGGCGCGCCTGCGTGCCGCGCAGCACAAAATGGTGATGCAGCCGTTGTATGCGCGGCTACGGGCCAAGGGCAAGCCGAGCAAGCGAGCACCCTGTGCGGTCGCGCGCACGCTGCTGCAGGTGACGTGGGCGGTGGTGACCAGACGCCAGCCGGTTGATGAGGCGTATGGGACGAAGCATCCGATACGGCCAAGCTAGTACAGCTCCGCGTAAATCAACCATAGGTTAAGCTACCAATGGCTTGCCCTCATAGGTCCATTTGAACGGCTTGGCCATCGTGCGATTGTAGTAGGCGATAAACGCCAGCACCTTGGCCATCAGGTCGGCAACCGAGGTGAACGAGCCGCGCTTGAGCAGCTTGCGCGCCAGAATACTCAGCCAGATCTCAATCTGGTTGAGCCACGAGCAATGTTTGGGCGTGTAATGAAACACAATCTGATGCGACGGCTCAGCCAAGAAGGCAGCCCGGCTGTGCCGCGTGTGCAGGATGCCGGTCTTCCCCTTCACGCCCAGGTCGACGGCGAGGTCCGACTCGTCCGCCACTCAGCGCACCAGACTGGCCGAGCGATGCGTGTCGAGATTGTCGACGACGAAATGCCACTCGGTAGCGCTGGGGTCGCTGGCGACGACGGCCTGGACGTGGGCCAAGAAGTCGGCTTCGGTCCGCGTTGGGGCGGCATACGGGGCCACCAGCTGGCCGCTCACCACAGCACGGCTGAGAATGAACGAACCGGTGCCGTGGCGCACATATTCGAACTCGCGCCGCTCGACCAGGCCAGGCGCCATCGGCAAGCTTGGATGCTTGCGTTCCAGGGCTTGTCCGCCCGTCATCTCGTCGGTACTCACCGTCCATTCTCCGTGCGCGGCGCGAGCGGGCGCGGCGCGATAGACCGTACAGATGTCCTGCACTTTGGCGTCGAAGGCGTCATCGTCGGCGGGCGTCAGCCAAGAGCGCCAGCGGTGCGGCTGGAGCGCCCCGTTTTGAGCAGCCGTGCGGCGTGGCGGTCCGAGATCTGGTCGACAATGCCGCGGGCGCGCACCTCGGCGGCAATTTCGCGCTCGCTCCAATGGCTGATTGGTCGCCCCGAGCGTTCAGGTGCGGCACACGCCAGTTCGAGGATCTGGCAGACCTGCGCATCGGTAATGCGCACCGGCTTGCCCGAGCGCGGGGCATCGGTCAGGCGGTCCAGCACCGGCAGATCGTCCAGACTGGCCGCCTGCAGAGCGAGCCAGCGCCGGCGCCACAGGCGGGCCATATCCAGGCTGATATCCAGATCGCGGCCGATCTGGGCATTATTGTGGCCATCGGCGGCAGCAAGCACGATGCGCGCGCGTAGGGCCACCTGTTGGGGGGTCGTATGGCGCCGCGCCAACTGTTGCAGCGCGCTTCGTGCCGCGAACGAGTAGCAACAGCACAATTACTGGATGCGGGATCCTACTGCGCCGCGATTGGCCGCGCCGGTTTACGATCCTGACACGGTACGTATGATGGTCGTGTCCCAATACGGGTAGGAGCGAGAAGAGGCATGCCAAATCTAGCCGGGAAACCGCAAGTCGGCGTCCAAGCCGTGATTATCCAAGACGATCGGCTCTTGGTTATCGTCAAACACTATCCCGAAGGGACCGCCTATATTCTCCCCGGCGGGAAGTCAGGAGCATGGCGAGACCTTGGAGCAGGCGGTTCGGCGCGAATGCCAGGAGGAACTTGGGGTCAACGTCACCGTCGAGCGGCTGCTGTATGTGCGTGAATACATCGGTGCCAACCACGAGCACCACATCACCGACAGCGACCTGCATCTGGTGAACATCGTGTTCGCCTGTTCGGTTCCGACGTCGTATCGTCCGCGCATTGGCCACATGCCCGATCCGGATCAAGTGGGAGTGACATGGCTGCCGCTTGACACTTTGGATCAGGTACTGTTTTATCCCAAGGCACTTGCAGCATGGCTGGTGCGGCCGGCATCCACAGGGGTGTATGTCGGGGACATCAACTAGTACTACAGTTGTAATTAGCGTGCGGTGCCTGGTTCTGGCAGGCCCGTCCAGAGTTTGTCCCAGATGCCTGCTTCCTTCCACTGACCCAGCTGCCAATGCACCGTTTGCCACGGCGGAAACTCGGCCGGTAACCCGCGCCAGCCGCAGCCGCTTTCCATCACGTACACGATCGCCCGCAGCACTACCTGCCGTTCGTGCCCATAGGGTCGGCCTTTCCGGTGCCCGTGCGGCAGCAAGACTTCAAGCCGCCGCCAGACCACCTCCGCCAGCTCCATAGGCTGATCCTCGCCCTGTGGACTGCTCGGTGCGCCGTGGCTCCCAGATCGCCGGCGATAGTGGTGATAGCGCGCCCACGCTTGGTGCCACCGCCGCCACCATGACCACTGCAGCAGGGTCTGCGCGCTCTGCTCCCCCGCAACCGCCAGCTTCCAAAATAGGCGCCGAATCTCTGCACAACTCAGCCGGACCGGAGTCCGCGGTGGGCTTTGAACGCTGCCAAACTGCTCTTGTCTGCCGGCATCGGTCGCCCCTTTTTTGGCGCCACTGGCGCCCCGCGTTCCGCTCGGACCACCGACAAAAAGGCTTGCGCCCACATTGCCAGCGTGAGGTGCCGATACCAGCCCGTCCAACTGCGGACTTCGTAGTGGTCCAAGCCGACCTCACCTTTGGCGGTTTGGATGCTTTCTTCCACGGTCCAGCGCAGCCCAGCAACGCGCACCTGCTCAGCCAGTGTCTTCTCGGCTGGTGCAAAGGCTACATACGCTGTCACCGCCGTCGGATCACTGCAGCTGCGCCGGGCCACCAACCAGCGTTTCCAGCCCGCTTGCACCGGAGCATGCAGCTCCACGCGGACCCAATCATACCAGCGCGGCCCTTTGCTGCCTGTGCCAGCACTGAGGCGCGCCCAGCCGTCGCTCGGTAGCTCCGCCAACAGCGCCTTGACCGACTGCTGCCGGTGCGCCTTCCAGACCCATTCTTTACCCGAGACCGCCAGCACATAGGCTTGCCTGTGCTGCTCGAGCCACCCGCGGAGCTTGCGGTCGTCGCCGTAGATCGAATTGCCGGCCACCCACGCGAGGCTGACGCCCGCGCCGCGGGTGCGCTCGAGCATCTGCACGGCAAGGGCGGGTTTGGTGGCAAACGCGCGTGTCTTCGGAACGCCAGCCGCGTCGCAGCGGATGCGATCCGTGGTCCAGGCCTTGGGCAGATACAGTTCCCGATCCAGCAACGTGTGCCCACGGGCGGTGGCGTAGGCCAGCACGACGCCGATCTGGCAGTTCTCGATGCGGCCAGCGGTGCCGCTATATTGGCGCGCCACGCCGGCGGAGTGACTCCCTTTCTTGAGAAAGCCGGTTTCGTCGATGACCCCAACGCTGTCGGGCGCGGCGAGATAGTCGGTGACATAGGTGTACAGGCGGTCGCGCAGCACGTCGGGGTCCCAGTTGGCGCGCCCGAGCAAATGTTGGAAGCCGTAGGGCGTGGGGTCGCCCGTGATCTCGGCCAGCTGCCAGCTATTCTTGCGTTCGGCGGGGCTGAGCAAGCCGGCCAGATAGGCCATGGCGCGGGAGCGGGTCTCGGAGCGGGCAAACACGGACCCGATGCGGCGTTCGATCTCGACCCAGTACTGGCTCCAGACCTGGACATCGAGCGGATCCAGCGCGGGTGGCGACGCGTCGATCTCATGCATGACGATCCTCCGGCAGCTGACAGCCACATCCGCGTACAATAGCATAATTACAACTGTAGTACTAGCGCTGGGCCAGCGGCAGCCTGATCGTGTACGATCTGGGCGTGGGCGTGGGCGCGGAGCTGGGCGCGGGCGGAGCGGCGCCGAATTCGTAAGCGCCGATATCGCAGGCGGCGCCGGCCGGACGCAGGTAGCCGCGCTGGTCGGCGGTGATCAATTGCCCGGTGTCGTCCCGGCAGCCGCCGGGGAACCCGGCGTCCCTGGCAGGGCTGGCCGCGGCCAGCGCGTGCGTCAGCGTCGGGCCGCCGTTGTCCGCCAGCGGAGCGAGCAACAGACCAGCAGCCGGCTGCACCACCGGCCCGGTGAGCGTACAGCGGTCGGTGTTCACCAGTTGCACCAGCGTGGCCACCACGGAAAGGATCAGGCCGCTGCACTCGCTGACTATGGCAATCCTCCCAACCAAGGGTACCTCTACTGAATCCATATTGCCATACAGGATCGTGTTGCGTAAGGTCGTGCTGCCGGCTTTGTCATATTGATAGATGCCGCCGCCTGTGCCACCGTACCCGGCAAGATCGCTATCCGCCTCGTTGAAGGCGATCGTGCCGTTGTTCACGCTCAGCGTTTCCTCATTGAAAATGCCGCCGCCGTCCCCGGATGCCGTGTTGCCGCTGATCGTGCTGTTGGTGATTGTCAGGCTGCCACTGTTGAAGATGGCGCCGCCAAAAGCGCCCTGGTTGCCGCTGAGCGTGCTGTCGATCACCGCGAGGCTGCCCCTGTTGTTAATGGCTCCGCCGTTTCCAGAAGTAACATGAGCCCCGTTGGCGCTGATCGTGCCGCGAAGAATCGTCAGCGAACCATTGTTAGCCAGTCCTCCCCCGTAAACTGCTTTGTTATCGCTGATTGTGCTGTCGACTAAGCGCAACGTGGCGGCAGTAGCCACTATCACGCCGCCACCGTAAATGTCCACGCGATCTGTTCTTGCGCCTCGCACCGTCACGCCGGACATGGAGGTGGTGCTCGACACGATCTCGAAAATGCGGTCGTCGAAGAGTGCGCCGGCCTGAATGATCGTCGCTTCTGCGCCGGCGCCCGTGATAGTGACGGTGTCGGTGATGTCGAGGTCGCCCAGTCGCGCGGTGGCGTCACCTTTGCCATTGTTCGGGATCGTCAGGCTAAAGGTGCCGGCGGGCAGCACGATCGAGTTGGCGCCGGGGCGCGCGTTGGCGGCGATGACGGCCTCGCGCAGCGTGCAGCCGGCGGGGTCTGGACTACAAGGCTGCGGTGGGGTTCGATCGTCCTGCCGGGTGACCTGCAGCGGCGCCGGCTCAGCCGCGGCAACCACGGCCAGTCCGCTCACCACGAGCGCCAGCGCGGCCCACAGGGGGCTCAGTTTCCAAAAGGTCGGGTGCATCGGTGGCCTCCATTATCCGGTCGGCGCTCGCGCAGCACGTTCGTCAGTTCCAATCGATACGGCAGCCAAACGTCATCCTTCGATGGCAGCAGCATCGCATGGCGGCGTAAGACAACCGTAAGAGGCCTGCGACGCGTCGTGCGCTGCGATGGAGCCCCGCCCGCGATCAGCAATGGTTTTGCGAACCGCGCTAAGCGGGAGCGAAATGCTGAACGGTACGAATTCCACTGTTCGGCGGCGGAGGGAGTCGAGTCGTTCTGCCAGAAAGTGCCGCAGCGCACCGCCCAATCTCGGCCGGGTTGCGGCGAATGAGGAAGGGCGGATACCTACTATGGATGGTCGGCGCTGCGCTGCCGGGTGTGGCGGATGGTGCGGCAGATTTTCACGGGTGCAGCTTCTCGTACCGGACACGCCGCCTGGTCCCTACGCAGCGAGCAGGGCATTCACGCAGCCCACCGCGCCCGGCACATGCAGCCATAGCCGCGCTTTGCTATGATAGCCGCAGCGCGCTGCCGTGGAACGAATGCCACGCCGATCGCCCGCTCCCTGTCTCTCCGGCGGGCAGCGGCTCGGGTTCGGCGCGGCCTATCTGCGTGGCGATGATCTACACATGTGACAACGGATACTTGCTTCACGAACGCGCATCGCAGTACTGGGCTTCGGGCAGCGGCTGGCTGTCGATGAAAACATTCGTGGGCGGCCGGGCGCTCTACAACGCCGGCGGTGGCAGCGTTGCCGTCGACACCGGCAGCTACCTGGTGCTGAACGATGCAACGCCCTACACGATCACTATTGAATTGGCCAGCGAGGTCGAGTCGTGCTGTGTGTTCTGGACGCCTGCCGCTGCAGCTCATGCGTATGCCGCGCTCACCACCTCCGACGTTGCATTATTGAACGACCCCGCCGCGCGTGGCCATGTGCCGGTGCTTGTGGAGCGCAGCTTCCGCAGCAGCGATGCGCTTTCCGGCATGGCAGCCACGCTCCGCGCGACCGCCAACGCGGGCGCGATCGAGCCGGCCTGGTTGGACGAGCATCTGTGCCGCATGCTGAACGCGTTGTGGCAGGGCCACCAGCAGGTCCTGCACGAAATCGCTGCGCTCCCGTCCGCGCGCGCAGCAACGCGCGCTGAACTGTACCGGCGCGTGCATCTGGCGCGTGATTTCGCCGATGCTGCGCTCGAACGGCCCGTGCGCCTGGCCGAACTGGCCGCCATTGCCGGCATGTCGCCCAATCATTTGCTGCGCAGCTTTCATCAGCTGTTCGGTTGCACTCCGCTCCACTATCTCCGCCAGCGCCGCATCGAGCTGGCGTGCAGCTTGCTCCGCGAAACCGACCGGTCCGTTGCCGATATCTGTTTGGCGGTCGGCTTGGAAAGTTTCAGCAGCTTCACGCGCACGTTTCGTCGTCATACCGGTGCCAGCCCATCGGCGTATCGCGCCGCGCACCGTCGCCGCCAATAACGGTGGCTGCGTTTGGGTGAGAACGGATAAGCAGCCGGCTGGCGGGCGTGCTAGCGTGGCGCAAAGGAGGCGCCCATGTCTACCTCAGTGCTTGGTCTTTCGCAAATCGGTCAGATCGCCCAAACCGTAACGGATCTTGAGCGCGCTACGGCGTTTTATCGGGATCGTCTGGGCCTGCCGTTTCTGTATCGGTTCGGCAGTCTCGCGTTTTTCGATTGTGCCGGCGTGCGCCTGATGTTGGGCACGCCCGAACCGGGAGCGGTGGAGCGGCCCGGCTCAACCCTCTACTTCAGCGTCGACGACATCGACGCCGTGTATCGCACCTTGGACGAGCGCGGCATCGACTGGGAAGACCCACCGCATATCGTCGGGTCGACCGGCACACACGACGTTTGGATGGCCTTTTTTCGTGACGGCGAGGGGAATCTGCTGGCGTTGATGGAAGAGCGATAGGGCTGTATGCCGCGTGGCGGCACTGGCAGCGTCGCAAGCGATCCTCCGAGTGCCGATTTCTCTGGATTGATTGCTGAACGGCAGGCGACCAGTTCCGCCGTTTCGCGGCGCAAGCGGCAGACTAGCGCATCGCACTGGACTAACGCACACGCACGCCGCTCTTCGGCTCACGCGCCGACGTCGCCAGCCAGGCACGCCTACGTGAGGAGTGTACGGAGAATCCGAATCGGAGCGACAGATCTAGTCGTACAAGCCCATGCGGAGGAGTGCTCTGGCCGTGCTGAACGCGCGGTTGGCTATCCGATGGACCATGGGCTTCGACCGGAATGCCAGCATAGTTCCTCCTTTTGCGCACGGTAGCGTCAGTCTGAGGTGGACTGTCGATGAGTACGACGACTATAGCGGACCCGTGTGGGCGTGTCAATCGGCTGTGCGTGATGACATCGAAACGTATGCGCCTTCGGGCTAGCGAGGCGTGACAGGGAGTGCTCTGCCGGTTCGCGGCGGAAGGGACGAGGCGCCAACGCGTCGGTCCGGTAGCCGCAAGTGCTGGCAGCGCGGCACCGGAGGTGTTCCGCCGCCACGCTGGCCGTGTGCCCCACAGCGGCTCACCGCCGTGTGATCGCACGTCGTATCGCGCTGATGCGGTCCGCCAACTCCGGCTGGAAGTGCGCAACATCATCCGCCGCGTTTTCCGCTTGGCCCCGCACCTCGCCGCTCAGATCGGACAACCCCGCTTGGATCAACGTCAGGGTCGGCTCGTCCGGCACGCAGCCATGGATGCGCGCAAGGTGGCCAATACACAACGTCGCCGCCTGCCGGATCGTCACATTCGGGTTCGTGGCAGCGCCGAACACCAGCGCGCACGCAAAGGCGAAATCCGTTTCAAGCAACGCCACCCCAACCAGCGCATCCACAATGGCGACCGGATCCCCGGCGGCGAGCGTGGCCACGACCGCATTGCGCGACATGGATGGCGGCGCCCTATAGACCCGCTTGACCTCGTCTTCCATGGCCGCGTCTCCGTGCTGCGTCTGCCAGCCACCGCTTAGCTGTTGGCGCGGAGTGTACCACAGCGTCGCGCTCGAACCTTCCTGTGACGCGGTGGCGCAGGACCAGGTCCCGCCACGAGTTCACGTCGCACCCAGCCCGGGACGCGATGCTGCCTGCACGCGGCAGCGATGGTTCATTCCACTGCGCCGTCTAGCGGCACTTCTGATGCAGCCATCGACGGGTTTCTTCCCGACCCCTTCAGTTTGGCGGGCTCATTTGTCCGGTGAGCAGCGAGATTTGTCCCGCATGGTAGATGTTGTGCTGCAGCGTGCCGTGCAGCAGCACATAGTACGGGCCACGCACGCGGATCGGCTGCTGCTCGAGGATCGAGTCATCGAACTGCTGCACGGCGCGCACCAGCGCGCGGTTGGCTTTCGGGTGATCGAACTGTGCCGGTCTGCGGCGGAACGGGTGTGTCGAGCCACGTACGTGATGCGTGAGCTACGTGTGCGACACGGTGCCGGTCGCTGGGCTGCTGTGACGGTCCCTGTCGCCGCAGCATGCGATACTGGTCGGGTCCCGCACGCGGCGATCGCCGGTCGGGTCTGCCACGTTCGTCCTTCAGGAGGCTGTATGTCGGTCGAATTTCGCAATCCCGCTGGCCTGGTTGCGCCCGATAGCTACGCCCAGGTCGCCATCGGTACGGGGACCAAGCTCGTGTTCGTCTCGGGACAACTCGCGCTTGATGCGCACGGCCAGCTGGTTGGTCCCGGCGATCTGGCCGCCCAAGCCGAGCAGGTGTACCGCAATCTGGCCACCGCGCTCCAGGGCGCTGGTGCCAGCTTTGACGACCTGGCCAAACTCACGGTGTATGTGGTGGATTGGACGCCCGACAAAATGGAGCACCTGTTGGCGGGGGCGCTGCGGGCGGCGAGCGAACTCGGCTTTGATCCGCGCCGGGCAATCACGTTGATTGGCGTGGCAGCGCTCACGACGCCCGAGTACTTGATTGAAGTCGAAGCCGTCGCGGTGGTGGCCTAGCCGTCGCCGTCGACGACGAACGGAGGGATCGGCCAAGCGGCCCGAGTGCGGCGGCTGCGCCGCGGATCGCGGTCGGGCGTGCTGCCACCAGGTGGCAGCACGCCGTCGCCCTGTAGACTTCGCCGCAACGTGGCGAACGAGCCGGTGCCGCCGTCAGGTACAGCTGTGGCACGTCGGCGCCCGCGCGGCTGGGGTTGCGACGCCGTCGCGCTACCGCCAGCGACCACCAGCAGCCAGCGCACCCCCGTACGGCCGAACCGGTCCCGTCGGCGACCGGCTCCGCCTCATGCTCGGCTGGTCCCACCGCCTGCGTTCCCTGCCTCACGCGTTGCCTGTGCTCCCCGAACCCACCTGCTGTGTGATCGTCCGCATGCGCTCGGTCGAACCATCATTCGGCACCAGTTGCTGCTGCGGTAAGCACTGCCATTTTTGCCGGCATGTGCTCAAGCGTGTAGACCGGTCCCCTGAACCTGCGCGTGCCGCCCGGCTCGATCGGCTCGGTCTCGCTTTCAGCTGCATAGGCCGCTACGACGCCCACGACGCGATCCTGTTCGTCGAGAAAGACAGCAAACGCTGTGGGATCACGGACCGGCTGATCGATCCCACCGACCGTGGCCGACCATTCGAACGTACCGTCATTCACACTGGCAAAGATTGGATCGGTTACCGGTAGGCTGCGCTGCGCAAACCATCCGGCGTTATCATGTTCCAGGCTGGTGATCGCGTACTCGATCGCGTACTCACCTTGGCGCGGCAGCGGTGCAGCGCGCTTGTGCAGGGTACTGCTGAACGCACCAACATCGCCAGGGCGCTGCACGCTGGCTTTCAGGAAGCTGGTGTCGCTGATGACCTCGGTGCCGGCCTGGTCGCGGAGCACCACGGTGATTTTGGGCATCAAGCGCGTGTGCTCGCCGTCGTTGCGTGCGACACCATATATCCTGATCGACATGGCATCCTGAAACACGTTGATGCTGCCGAGTGTCCAGCGCTCGGCGCCGGCCGCCAGCAGCTGCGGGTCGATCAGCGGCAGCTCGGACACCACGGGCAGCTCAAGGGGCGTCACCACCCTGGGCACCGGAGTATAGCCCAGCAACTGTGGCGCTGTGGCTACCGGCGTCGTCGAAGCCAGCGCTTCCGCCGTACGCTGTGTGGAGGAGTGAACTTCAGCTGCGCTCGGGCCCAGAAGTTGGCTTATGACCATGGCAAACAGGCCGGTCGCCAGCACTGCGGCGACCAGCACACTACCAGGGTAGTGCCACCACGGCGTCGGCGCCACCGCGGTGGCCGTGGCGCTAGACAGTGCCGGCAACGGTGCAGCTGCCGCGAAGGGTACGGTAGCACCGGTGACCGCCGGCGTGCCGCGCTGCGCGCGAAACACGGCGGGCGGCTGCTTGGCCCGGATCGCGCGCAGCGCGGCAGCGATCGCGGCCATGTCCGATGGGCGCTGTGCCGGGTCTTTGGCCACCATGCGCATGACCAACGCGTCAAGCTTGGCAGGCACCGCCGGGTCGACGTCGCGCAACGCCGGTGGCGTTTGGCGCAGGTTGCCGTACACAATTTGCTGCACGGTACCCTCGAACGGGAGCCGGCCGACGGCCATCTCGTACACCAGCATCCCGAACTGATACATATCCGTGCGCGCATCCAAGTCGCGGCCGTCGATCTGCTCGGGCGCTAGATACTCCGGCGTCCCCAGCATGTCTTCGCCCCGCGCCAGGCGCGAACGCGTCGCCGGTTCGATCGCCAGGCCGAAATCGACAAGCACCGGCGTGCCGTTTGCGCGTAACATCACATTGGACGGCTTGATATCGCGATGCACGACGCCCTGGCGGTGAGCATAATTCAGCGCATCGGCGATCTCGGCGGCCACGTCAAGCATCACCGGCAGCGGAATACGCTGCTGCAGCGCGTCAGCCAGGCTGCCCTGCTCGAACAGCTCCATCACCAGGAACAGCTGCTCGCCGCTTTGGCCTATGTCGTACAACGTGACGATCCCGGGATGGTGCAGATCGACTGCGACGCGAGCTTCGCGCACGAGCTGCTCGCGCAGCCGGGCGTCGCGCGCGAACGTGTCGCGCATCACTTTGATCGCTACCGGACGTCGCAACACGGGATGGGTGGAGCGGAACACCTGGGCGTGACCGCCCGAACCAAGAGCGCCTTCAACCGCATACGGTCCGATGTGGTTCATACGTCGTTCTCTACGTTCTGGTCGAAGGACCTGCGCTATGCTGTCGGCAGCCCCGTGCAGCCAGGTGCGCCGACTTGCCAGGCCAACTCAGATCTGCGCCGCGCGCAGGTGCGGGTCAGCGGGTCGCTGATCGCAATGCGACCGCACTCCACGTGAACATAGTGAATTATATCACAAATTCCGCTGTCCCGGGCGTGAGGTCGCACAGCTAAGACAGGACCGCCTGGCTGGTGTGCTCCCATTCCTGAACTGGACTACCGTTTCAAACCACCAATGTGAACCCCATTCAGCAGCCACCCAACACGGAAGGCTGACCTGCGCCGCAAAGCGGCGAACGTGGCGATCATCATTTCGTCGCGCACAGGGCCGAAAACCGAAGTCGGCCGGACCGATCGCCTGATTGCGTGTTCGTGGTATGTTTGATGGGCTGCAGGTTGCAGCAGGTCTGCGGACGGTTGGCCGCTGCTGGCTCGTCTTGAGCGTGCTGCGCTTGCCTCGCCTTGACCGCCCTGCGCCTCGCTTTGCCGATCGCTTCCAACCCTTCGTTTGAACCCGACGTCTCTGCGAGCACAACCAGAATACTCGCACGCCGCTGGTACGTTCGGTTGAGGGAGCCACTGATGTTCAATGTCTACCGGTTGGAGCAGCAGATAAACCAGCTTGTTGCTGCGCAAGCAACGGTCGGTCTGTCGCTCGCGATCGTACAAGGCAGTGCGATCACCTATGCGCGCGGCTTTGGCGTTACCAGTGTCGAAGACGGCGCTCTGCCGGTTACTCCGCATACGTTGTTCTGTATCGGTTCGATCTCGAAAACGCTGACCGCCACGCTGATCATGCGCCTGGTCGACCAAGAACTCCTTGAGCTGGACCTGCCCGTGGTGACCTACCTGCCGGGCTTCGCCTTCAGTGATGCGGACCTGGGCAACCGGGTCACCCTGCGCCACGTGCTCAGCCACACAACCGGCCTGCCGTCGGCCGGCAAGGATTTCGGCCCACGCGACCCCGATGCACTGCGACGCTTTGTGTATGATGAACTGGCACGCTACGCGTTCATCGCAGAGCCGGGCAAGGTGCATCTGTACAGCAATACCGTGCTTGTCCTGGCCGGGTACGTGGCCGAGGTCGTCACCGGCAAATACTACGAACAGTTGATGCAGGAGCTGATCTTTGAGCCCTTGCACATGCAGCGCAGCACCTTCGACCGCACGGTCGCCATGACCTACCCGCTGGCACTGGCGCACGAGCAGGGCGCTGATGGGGTGCTGCGCGCCAAACACCGATTCACCGACAATGTCAGCGGCAATCCGGCCGGCTTCGGGATCTGTTCCACCCTGGATCTGGCCAACTTCGCGATCATGCAGGTGAACCAGGGCCGCTTTGCGGACACGCAGGTGTTGTCGCGGGACGCAGTTGCGCAGATGCACACGCCGTATGCAAACCGGTACCGGTCGGGTGGCGAGTTGGGCTACGGCTTGGCGCTGTACACCGGAACGCACAACGGCGTGCGCCAGGTGTCGCATGGCGGGCTGTTGGAAAGCTACAACTGCTTTCTGCGGTTGTTTCCCGACCGCCAGGTGGGCGTCATTGTGCAATCCAACTACGATGCCGACGACCGGCTTGGAGCACTGGTCGACCGCATCTCCGACGACCTGCTCGGGTCGCAACGCGCTGCGGTTGGTCCAGCAGCAGTGCCGGATACACCGGCAGCATGGTCGCGGCATACCGGCACCTACCTCAGCGTCCATGCAGGGCTCGCCGAAGTAGGCATCGCCGGCGATCACCTGGTGCTCGAACGTAATGGCGACGCAACACCGCTGACCGCGGTGGAAGGCGGCTTGTATCACGCGCACAACTCGACGGTCGGATTGGTGCCCGAAGCGGACGGGCCGACACAGTTTATCATGATTGATAGCCAGCCCTATGGCCGCTTCGAGCCAAACCCAGCGTATGTGCCCAACCCCGCCGTGTGGGAAGCCTATGCCGGCACCTACGCCGAGTGGGTGATCGACCCGTATCCGCTGCATGTCCGAATCGTGGATCGGCAGCTGCGTCTGAAATGGTGGGGCGAGGAAGTGATCTGCACACCGCTGAGCGATACAAGCTTTGTGAGTTCGTATGGCGTGATCGA
This sequence comes from uncultured bacterium, assembly GCA_963827625.1. GTDB lineage: Bacteria > Chloroflexota > Chloroflexia > Chloroflexales > Kallotenuaceae > CAWHBS01. Next base: position 854,642 of record CAWHBS010000003.1, read on the forward strand.
GTTTGCGGTGGGTGCGGATGGCGATGCACCGGTGCTGATCACCGCCAAGGCAGCACGCCAATACCGGACGGAGCCAGCTGCATAACACGGGACCTGCGGGGCCGGTTCCGGCTCCCACCGACGCCAACCCGATCGCCAACGAACACTATACGAAGCCCGTTAAGCTCCGCCGGTACGCGGCGCACCCGGCAGACGGCGCGGCGCCGCCCAGGGACGCCGGCGCCCAGGCGGCCAGCCACGGCGGCGGGCATCGGCATTAACGAGCACGCGACGGGGGCCGCTCCGGAATGCAGCGTTTCGGCCACCGCGTGTGCCCATGCTGGAATCGCTCAATCGGTCCCCCCGATACTCGCCGCGGCGCAGCCGCATCCATTAATACCACGGCAGGCACTACCTGCGGTCGTTCGCCCGCCCCTACGGCTCGCTGATCGGCAGGGAGACCAGAAAGGTGCTCCCCGTGCCAACCGCGCTCTGCGCCCAGATGCGGCCACCATGCGCTTCCACAATCAGCCGACTGCCGTACAGACCCAGGCCGCTTCCTGGCCTCGTCCACGCCGGCCCTGCCCGGTAGTGCCGTTCGAACAGGTGCACCAGGTCGGCAGCGGCGATTCCACCGCCCTGGTCGGTGACGGTGATCAGGGCGTCGCGACCCGTCGTGGACACCCGGACCACCACCGGGTCGGCTGCAGCTGAGTAGGCGCAGGCGTTGGTGAGCAGGTTGATGATGACCCGTTCCAGCCGGATCGCGTCCGCGACCACGGTGAGTGGCCCCGCTGCCTCAACCGTGATCCGTGCGCGCTCAGCCGGCAGCAGATTCTCCTCGATGCTGCGCGTGACGAGCTGGACGAGGTCGATCGACGTCAGGTGCAATTCGCCACGGTCGAGCTGCTGCCGGCTGCGATCCAGCACGTCCTGGATCAACCGCTCCATCGCCGCGCCGCTCCTGACGATACCCGTGGCGCTGAGCGTCGCGCGCTCCATGGCCTGCGCCTTCAGCTGCTCCAGTAGCAATTCGGCATACCCCAGGATCGTCGCTAGCGGTGCGCGCAGATCGTGGGACAGCAGGGCAAGGTAGTCTTCCTGCGCCTGCTGCAGACGCTGCACGTCCGTCACGTCATTAAAGGCCACCACCGCCCCCACGACCTGCTCGTCGGCGATGATGGGGGCCACGGAGTACGCGACGGGGAACGTGGTGCCGTCCTTGCGCATAAACAGCGTTTGCTCGTTGCGGGAGGTTGCACCGGTGCGCAGCACGTCCGCAAGGGGGACCGGTGTGCGGTTACGCGCTGCGTCCGGACCCTGCAGCAGCGTGGCCGCCTCGCGCCCGCGCAGCTCGGCGTCGAGCCAGCCCAGCATCTGCTCGGCGGCAGCGTTGACAAAGGTGATCTGGCCGGCGCGATCGATCGCACAGACCCCTTCGGCCAGACTTGCTGCAATCGTACGGCTGAACGCCAGCTGGCGCTGGAGCTGGCTGGCCAGGGCATGCTCACGCAGGCCGGCCAGCAGCAGTTGCTCGTTGACCTCCCACAGCTCCACCGGCGCTACGGAGCGGTCGTCCGCCGGCCGCGACGGGTCCAGGTCATGGTCAGGCATGTGGTGTTCCTGTCAGATGCGTGTGCGTGCCTACCCGCCTGCGTGGGCCACGCCGCGATAGACCGTGGTACCGGCGTCCTGGACCAGCACCGCGTACCCCAGCCGCACGAGGCGGTCGAGCGCGGCGCTCAGCGACGCATCGTCCGCCACCCCTGCCCGCTGCGCCACGCGGGCCGCCGGCGCGTCGCCCAATGTTACCAGCGCGCGCAGCACCACCACCTCCTGGTCGGTCAGCCCAGCATAGCCCCGCGCTGGCGCATCCGCGCGCCGCTCAGGCATGCCGGTTCCGATGCTCTGGTAGTCCTGCAGCGTGTGACGCACGCGCAGGCCGTGCGCGGTGATCTCATAGAGGCTGATCGCGTGACTGTGTGCACTGTTGCGCATCTTGACCACCACGAGGCTCTTGCGGAGCTGCCCGTCGATCTCGACGTAGCGCAACAAGATGATGTCGTCCGCCAGGAACGACACGACGTAGGGGCTCAGGCGGAGGTCGGTCGCGGTTTGTTCGATCTCCATCGTCATCACCACCGTGATGCCGGTGCCCGTGAGTGCCCCCACCAACCGGTACAGCAACTCGCGGAAATCGTCCCGGAAGCTCGGCGCCAGCGCCAGCTCGAAGCCCGACACCGAGTTCAATCACCACGCGGCGGGCGCCGATTGCGTGCACCGCAGTCTGAATGGCATCCAGCGTTTCGTCCGGCGACAGGTCCAGCGGCCGGAGGTAGATCATCGTGAGCAGGCCCTGGCGGCTCAGTGCCTCCAGGTCGATACCCAGACCGGTGGCCCGCCGCAGGTATTCCGTTGGATGTTCCTCGAAGACCGCGATCACGCCTGGCTCGCCCTGCTCCACCCCCGCAGCGATACACTGCGCCGCCAGCACGGACTTGCCCGTGCCGGACGGCCCACTGATGAGCACCGCGTCACCGATGGGGATACCGCCCGCCATGAGGGCATCGAGTCCCGCCACACCGGTGGCAGCCCGGCCATGCGGCCGGGCGCGGTCGGCCTCGTCCGGCGAGATACGCATGCGCGGGTACACCTGGAGACCCGCCTGGCTGATGCGGACGGTGTGCAGGCCGGGCATGGGCGCCAGCCCACGCTGTTTGTGCACCTGCAGCGTCCGCACGACGGAGTTGCGGTGGACGCGTTCGGCGAGCGCGAAGATCCCGTCAGCCACCGTGAGCAGCGGGCTGGTGCCCAGATCAGCGTGCACAAACTCCCCGATCAGAAAGGTGGTGGCTTGCCAGGTCGTCAGATGCACCGCCAGGCGCTGCACGAAACTGTGCAGGTCGAGCTCGCTGGTAGCAGCGGTGGCCACCCGAACGACGGCCTGGAACGAGTCCACGATCACGATGCCGGGGTTGGTCGTCTCCACCTGCTGGACGATGGCGTCGAGCACCGCGCGCAGGCCATCGACGAGGACCAGGTCGCTGAGATCAATGAAGCGAATGCTGGTGCCGAGCCGTGCGGTATCAAAGAAGTCAAACTGCTGCTGGTGGCGCAGGATCTTGATCGGCGGCTCGCCTAACACGGTGAAATAGACGGCGGGGCGGGTGGGCGACGCGTTGGCGAACATGAGTCTGGTGGGCCAGCGTTGTTTTGCCGGCCCCAGGCGTCCCGGTGATCAGGTTGAAGGAATACTCGGGCAAGCCACCGCCCAGCACCGCGTCCAATCCCGGCACACCGGTGGGCAGCACGGGCAACCGCACACGGGATCGCTCGCTCATCGTGGAACGTCTCCTGTCGACGGGCCCGGCGCGTCCAGCGGCAGCTCCGGCAACACCTGGTAGAGCAGACGGGACCCGACATCGGTGCCGACGAACGTGAAGAGTAAGGCGATAAAGCTGGTAAAGACCGCGAGCAGGACGGCACGCGTCTCGGCCGCGGTATGGTCCTCGAGCGCGGCCGCCCAGCCGCCGGGCACCCGTGGTGCAGCGGCCGCCATAGCGGCACCGCCTGTCATGGATGGTGCTGCAAGCGACAGGGCGCGTCCCCAGAGGGAGTCGAACCCGGTCTGCCCAAAAAAGACGCTCAAGCCGGCACGGAGCCGAGCATGGACGTGTTCGGCCGCGGTCACCAAGGCGCCTGGGCTCTCGTCGCCCGCGGCTACGAGGCGCAACAGGTCGTGGGCCAACGCTTGCGGGACCGGTGGCGTCCCGAGCATCGCGTTCTCCTCGTGCGTATCCGGCACGCCCGCACTCCGATGCGGAGTCGGTACCGCGCCGGCGCGGTCACGGCGCCGTCAGCGAGCTGGCAGGACGCGGGCGAGCGTATTATACCGTGCCATGGCACAGCAGACACAACGGGTGCAGGCGGGCATGGGATCGCCGCCCGCGGTGGACAGCGGGCCGGGGCCACGGCGACCGGCATGGGCGTACCCAGGCGGCGCGGGATGCCGGCCTCGCCCCTGCCGCTCACGCGCCAGCGGGTCCGCCCGCCACCCGACGGATCGTTGTCAGCAGCGTGTCCACCTCAAACGGCTTGCGCACAAACGCCGCATAGACACAGCCAGCCGCCCCAGCCGGCGCCGCCCCCGCGCTCATCAGCACCACCGGGATGGCCGCGTAGCGCGCATCCGCCTGCAGCGCGCGACACAACGCCCAGCCATCCAGCCGCGGCATCATCACATCGCTTAGCACCAGCGCCGGGCGGACCTCCGCCAGCCGCCTCAGCGCGGCGTGGCCATCGCCCGCCGTCGCGACTTCATAGCCCTCGGCCTCCAGCAGATCCTGCAGCACCGCGGCGATCGCCGGCTCGTCCTCCACCACGAAGATCAGCGCCATCAGTCCGTTCCTTCCTGCCCACCCGCTGCCGGCCCCGCCTCCGGCGTGTGCGGCGCTGCCGCCGCTGCAATAACTAGGCCCTGCGCTGTCATGCTGAACGCCCGCAGCGTCGGGTCGTAGGCGCTCTCGCGCAGCTTCAGGATCGAGAACACCCGCGTGCGTCGCCCCACCTCCTCCTGATAGCGCAGAAACAGGATGTTTTCCACCACCGCCGAGATGTCGGTGATCGGCACCTCCAACTCCTCGCTCTCCAACCGGCGCGTTTCCACCGCCAGCAGCGTCGTGATGTTCAGCCGGCGCAGCTCGTGCATCAGCGCCGTGCAAAAGCGCGACAGCCGCTCGGGGTAGATCGCCGCCGCCTGAAAGCCGTTGAGCCCATCGATGAACAGCCGTCGCACCGGTCGCCGCCGGACCGCGTCGAGCAGCCGTTCCGCCAGCGCGTCCAGGATCTCCTCCAGCGGCGACTGCCACACGATCTCCAGCCGGCCGTCGGCCGCGAAGCTGCTGACCTCCAAGCCCACCTGCGCCGCCTTGTCCAGCAGCCGCGTCGGTGTTTCGTAAAAGCCGAAGTGCAGCCCGGCCTCGCCCACGCGCGCCCCTTCGGCCAGAAAGTGCAGCCCCAGCAGCGTCTTGCCGCTGCCCGGCGGTCCCTGCACCATCGTCGTCGAGCTCGACCACAGCCCCCCGCCCAGCATCGTGTCGAGTTCCTGAACGCCAAAGCCCAGCCGCACGCGGTCCTGCGCGGCCACGGCCTCCGGCGACGCCAGGAGCAACTCGGTGCGCGGATGGACGGTGATGCCGTCGGCGGTGATGCGGAAGTTGTGGCGCCCACGCAGGTAGGCGGTGCCGCGGAACTTGCGCACCTCCAGTTCCCGCGACGCACGCAGGCCGACGTACTGGTCGCTCAGCTCGAGCAGCCCATCGACCAACGTATCTTCCGGCCGCCGCTCACCGTCGCGCGTGGTGACCAGCAATGCCGGTGGCCGTGATGAGGTCCAGAAACGCATGCAGTTGCTGGAGGAAGCGCTCGAAGGCCTGCGGCGACTCGGCCGCTGCCTGCGCGGTAGCCAGCCCGTCGAGGACGAGCAGCGAGGCGTGGTGGTCGCGCATGGCGTGCTGGAGCAGGTGCAGCAGCGCGCTCAGGCCGCCCTCCTGCAGCACCGCCGCGCCGCTGAGGTAGACCAGGGCATCGCCGATGGGGGAAGGGTCGAAGAAGCTGAGCGTCTGGAGGTGGGTCAGCATGCGGGTATGCAGCTCGGCCAGCAGCGTGACATAGACCACGCGGCCACCGGTGGCGACGTGATGGAAGACGAGCTGGTTGACCAGGATGGTCTTGCCGGTGCCGGGAGCGCCGGTGATGAGATACAGACCGCCTTGGAGCAAGCCCGCCACGCAGCACGGTATCGAGGCCGGGCACCCCGGTCGGGAGGCGGACGAGTGGACGCGGGGTACGGGCACCATCGGGCATGGACGGATCCTCCTGCGCACGCGTGCCGGTTGGACGAGCCAGGCACAGCAGCCACCAACGCCGTGGACCACCCGGGCAGGCGGTCCACGGATGGCGCGCATCATACCCGAACGAGCAAGCGGGTGGTACGCCTGCGGGTGCGCGGGGTCGGTGTGACAGGCTGACAGCAGGTGCAGGCGGGCGTGGGGAGCCGCCTTCGCGGCGTGTTGGCGGCGGCGGTGCACGACGCCTGAATGACTTGGGTTTGCGCGCCGATGCGCGTCGTGCGCCGGCGTCGCACGCGCGTCAGGCGGGGTCAGGCAGTGCTGGGCGGTAGCAGATCGAGGAGCGCGGCTGGACGCGTGGGCTCCGGCGGCCCGCTAGGAACGCGTCTGGGATGTCCCATCCATTCGCCATCTCCCGTCGGCGGTCGTCGCCCGTATGCCGAGGTGAGATGCCGCACCACATCAGGCGGATCGTGTCCAACACGCCTGTCCGCTCTCCGCTCCTGGTTGGCCGCCAGACCGAACTGGCGTCCTTGCGCACGCTTCTCGATCAGACCAGCATGGGACACGGGCAGGTGGTGCTGCTCAGTGGCGAGGCCGGCAGCGGGAAATCACGCCTGGCTGCTGAAGTCCAATCACAGGCGCAGACCCACGGGTTTCTCGTGCTCCAGGGCAGTTGTTTCCCCACCGATCGCTCCGCTCCCTACGCGCCGCTGCTCGACCTGCTCGGGTCTTCACCGGTACACGAGCTCCTGTCCCGCCCTGCGGTCAACCTCCACCCCATCGCGCGAGAACTCGCGGTGCTTCACCCCGGCCTGGTATCCCTGCCTCCTGGCATTCCGCCGGTGCATCCGCTCGATTCCAGACCTGGAAAAACGGCGCATGTTTGTGGCGCTCAGCCAGTTCTTCACCGGCGTAGCGACGCACCAGCCAGTCCTGCTCACGGTCGAGGATGTGCATTGGAGCGATGACACCAGCCTCGAGTTTCTGCTCACGCTGGCGCGTCGCTGTGCTGTGTTCCCGCTGCTGCTGCTTGTGACCTACCGCAACGACGAGCAGCATCCGGGCTTGCATGCGTGGCTCGCCCACCTGGACCGCGAGCGGCTGGCCCATGAGTTCGTCGCGGCCCCGCTGTCGCGCGGCGAGGTCGAAGCCATGCTCGGGGCCATCTTTGATCGGCCGAGCCCAATGCCCACACCCTTCCTCGCCGGCGCAGGCTCAGCCCTGCACGCCGTGCCAGCCACGCGCCAGGTATCGATGATGTCCTGGTCGGTTGGGTGCGCCACCGACTCGCTCGATATCGCGGTAAGCTGCACGACTGATATCAAACTGTGCCGGTTCGCGGCGAAGAGGGTGCGGCATGCACATGTGAGCTACGATGGTGCGCCCATCACCATGGCACCTGCGTGTACCGCAGCCTGCACCGAGCGTGCTCGGCACGCTGCTCGGACGCCACCCAGCCACACAAACCGAGTGCCGGCGGTTGCGGTATAGTGCACCATCCATGGGTCCTCCCAGCACCAGCCTCAACCAGCGCGGGACGCGCGATCTGCTTACCACCGTCTTGCTGGCCTGCGGTGCCATCGCCGCTCCCCTGTTCGTGCTCGCGTTTCTCGTCCTGGGCGCGACCCGTATCCACTACGATCCGCTGCGGCATCCGGTCAGTTCGCTGGCGATTGGCGAGCGCGGCTGGCTGCAGCAGGCCACCTTCCTTATCACCGGTGGATTGCTGCTGGCCTTTGCGTTTGACCTGCGGCGTGCGCTCCAGCCGCGCGGCGGCTCCTGGTGGGGACCCGTGCTCATTGGCCTCGTCGCGCTCGGCTTGCTCGGCGCCGGCGTGTTCGTCAGCGACCCGCTCAACGGCTATCCGCCGGGCACGCCTGCCCGGCCCATGCCGCGCAGTCTCAACGGCGCGCTCCACGATCGCTTTTCAGCGTTGGTCTTCGTCGGCCTGCCTGCCGCGTGTTTCGTGTTTGCGCGACGCTTCGCCGGCTGGGGTGACCGGGGGTGGGCGCAGTACTCGGCGCTCACGGGTGCCGCATTCGTCGTCAGCTTTGTGCTCACGAGTTTGGGCTTTGGCCAGATTGGAGCGTTCGTTGCCGTCGCCGGCGTGCTCCAGCGCGTCACGCTGGTGATTGGCTGGACCTGGCTGACGTTGCTGGCGGTGT
>CAWHBS010000004.1:0-1665582 GCA_963827625.1 uncultured bacterium
GGTCCATATTGCTAGAGGTCTGCAAAGGACTAAAACGAGGACATGAATAAATAGATGCCAATTGCGTTTTAAAGGATATTTGAACATGCGCATAACTCTTGCATCGATCCTCATGTTCGCCATTGCCACCATGCGGCGGCAGATCAGCGCCAAAAGGAGCTGCCATCCCCCCGCAGCTTGGCGCATCCAAGGACACTGGGTCCTGGCGGCGATGATTTTGCGGCCCGCCTAGGGAGGGCCAAGACACGCAGCCAGCAGATGGAAGCCATCAATGGAAAACAGCAGGCAAAGTTTTTGACGTCACTCGAACAGAAGCGTGCCAATTTGATCGCTGCACATTTGGAGGAAGTCAGGGTCCGCGCCCAGTTGCGACGGGAACAGGAGGAGAGACGTCAGGCGGAGCTGACGCGCCAAAACTCGAGGAAAAACAAGAGCAGCGTGCGATTGCTGAAGCCGCGCTTGGAAGCTTCCTGCAAGGCTTCATTTCTACAACTCGAGCTCCGCTGCCGGCCATCAAGCCGGCAGTTCTTCTCCGTCACCGGCCCGCGGAGGCGGCTGTTCTATGCCCAAGGATGCGAAACATCAAGGTAGCGAGTCGTATTATCCTTCCTCCACCCACCAGAGCCTGGGCTGTGGCCGGTCGCGGGCTTAGTGCGGAATCGCAACCGTCCAACCCGCCGTTCTTTCCGCGAGGCGGAGCCAACAGCCGAGCGCGTGAGCGTCGGGCTTGAGATGCGTGCACCGGCATCGCCGACAGGACGGCGTCGCGCAGGACCTTTGTTGATGTATTCCTTCCCGTCGGGCGTGGCTTTGTTGGCGTCGCAGAGGTTGATGACGTCGCGCAGCGATGTTGCCGTTCTTTGACCCCGCCCCAAACTTGGCCTTCCACTCGGTCAGCATGGTCAGCAGCCCGGCTGTCTCGGGGTCTTCCGCCTTCGACATATCCATCGACTTCACCGGGTCGGCTTCCCCGAGCCAGACCAGCGCCGAGCGCACGGTGTCCGACCACCCGCCGAACGAGGCCAGCTCGGCAGGCTGCCCGGCCGGCCGGCAACAATATAGGCCCGGCAGATCGTCAGGCAGGCGGCGATGTATTTGCCGCGATCGGCCATGACCATGTCCTCAGGGCTGGCCTTGAACTCCCGCAACTCCGGCCGCTCCATCTGTGGATCGAGGCGCGACCGGATCACCCGGCGGCACAGATCGCCGACAATGGTGACATTGTTGCCATTGGCGAAAATAGGTGGTGCTGCGGGCGTCAACCTCGACCATGGTGGATTGTCCGAGGACCCGGACGCCGGGCCGGGGCTGTTCGACCAAGTGGCACAGCGCGTCGCCGCCGAGCTCGCCGACCACGTTGTCGATGCAGATCAGCGACTGACCGTGGATCACAGCCGCCCCAGCCGCTTCTCCAACTCCTCCTCGTCCTTGCCGGCGCCGATCACCGGCATGGGCTGCCCGGTGGCGATACGGCTCACGGTCGAAAGCAGGTAACTCTTGCCGCTTGCGGCCGCCGGCGCGTCAATGATGTGCATCGGCACCACGGGAAAGGCGCCGCGGCACACCGTCGAGACAATCGCCGACAGCCCCACCGAGCGCGACACGCTCTTAGTGTTGGCGTCCACATCCTCGAAAGGAAACTCGACCAGCAGGTTTTGAGCAGAACTCGAGCGCCGCCAGTGCGTCGTCGCGCGAAGGTCTGTCCGGGATATCAGGCATCGCAGGCGGATCAATCAGCAACAGCTGCGTCGCAGGATCGTAGCCGGCGGCCTGGAGGATAGTGCCGTCCGGGCGCAGCGTAGGCGTGGTGATGATGCCGGCGATCTCGGGGAAGTCCCAGTCGCCAAACCGCTTCAGCAGCACCTGCGCGGCGTCCACCGGCGGATGTATATCCCTCCACCTCTTCGAGCGCCCATCGTACTTCACCCAGCACGAATTCTTGCAAAGCGTGTCGCGCAGGTAAGGCAATTCGACCTCGACCAGTTGCGCCGCGCTGGTCATCTTGCCGTCGAAAGTCTGGACCGGCCGTACAACAGGCCGCACCAGCGCCTTGCCGCGCTGATAGAACGGTACCTTGGCATCGATGAGTACCTTGGCGGCGTCGTTGGCCATGACCGACAACGGTCCATACTTCATGACGGGTTTATTCTTGCCAGCGAACCCGGCCTGACTGTTGCCTGAGTTACCACCGACCGCCGCCACTGCCAACACGCCGCCAACGCCTCCCGAGTGCCGCCGGGATTGCTGCCAGCACTGCCACCGTGGTTGCTGCCGGTGTTACCGTTCAACCCCTTCAAACTCTCGCTGATGTCTTCTTCGTCGGACAGCGGCAGGAAGTAAGCGTAACTGTCGCCGTGTGCGCGAGAATAGATCTCGACCCGTCCGCCCTGATGCAGGATGAACCCGCAATTACGCGTCTGGTAGTCCATGCCCTCAACCGGATCGCAGCATTCCTTGCCGTGAAACGCTGTCGGGTCATCCACCATGCTGGCTGCGGCAAATGGCGTGCCGTCGGGCCAGTACAACGTCTGTAGCGGCGACAGCTCACGCCAGATCCGCCCGCCAATCGCCGACGTGCTCGTGCGGGTCATCCGGTCGAACTCCTTCTTCGACCTCCTCCCGGGTCTCGCCGCGCGCTACCGCCTTCTCGATGAAGTCGGCGCGATACGCCGCCTTTACCGTGGCCTGCTCAGCGAGCGAACGCCGCATCATTCTTCGCACTTGTGATGAGTTCGTCGAACCGCCCGACAGGCGCATGCTGGTCTGGCGAACTCCAGTAACTCGGCCGCACACAACATGCCGTTGCCGCCCCAGACCGTTGATTTACGCGGCAGCCGTTCAAGACCTTTGCCTATCGAGATCTCGCCCTCGTAGACCAGGCGCTCGGGCGAGCCGACGGTGACGTCGCACGGCCCATAGACAAGGGGGTCGCCGTCTTTTGCCAGCGCAAGCCAGCCCGCAGAGCGCCCGACGCCAACGCACCACGCCAGCCGCATGATCGCCGTCAGGCAATCCTTCGATTTTGCCGGCTCGTCGAGCAGCACGTAAAGATGTTCGCCTGTCTTCAACCGTTCGCCGGTGTTGGGATCTTTCAACGATGCCGAGGCTGACGGCCTCATCAGCACGGCGACGTTGGCGAAGTCCGGAAATAATTCGACGAGAATATTGCGCAGTCCATCTATTTCGTCACCGTCGAACAGCAACAGACCACAACCGTTCGAAGGCCAGCGAAAATGCGACAGCGCCCGCGGGATCGCCGTTGTGCGCTTGCCGGCCTTGCGCTTCTCATATTTGGCCTTGGTGGTGATGTCGCCCGATAACGGAATGCCATCGCAAACGACGCCGAGGCCAATCGCTTCGCGGAAGTTCAAGGCGTCAATCCTGGCCCCGATCTCCGCCAATGCCGCTTGCGGATTGGCGGCCTCGATCGAGACGGTCTCATAACGTCCGTTCGATAGTTGGGTGCCGCCGGATTTGATGACCTTGCCGTCGGCGCCCAGCTCGTACAGCTTTGAAAGCCTGTCGCCGTGAGCTTCAAATTTGGTAAAGCTGACCGTGATGCTCGCCGCCGGGACTCTCGGCTTTTGACTTCTACTGTAGCGGCTTCGCCTCGATCGTGACATCGTTGGCGCAACGTCGGCGGCGTGTCTGTCAGATCGAACGTCTTGCGTTGTGTGCTGTTCATGACCATGGAGTCTCGCGGCGGCCGCTGCCGGTTCTGTCGTGTGTCATTTGCCGTAACGAGGTCCGCGCCAAGCGTTGGCTGCGATCGGCAGGTCCGGCGCCCAGGACGGTCTGCGCGTCATCAGATCGGTGAACTCTTCGAGGCTGCCGAACCCGATCGGCACTTCGCAGACCAATTCGTCGTGAACGTGCATCGTGATTGGATAGCCGGCGGCTTCAATTCGAAACATCGCCTCGACCAGGATGTCGCGCGCAATTCCAGAGACGATATTTTCGACCCAGACGCCGCCATAAGCACCATAACCTCCCCGGCAGGCGGTGAACCGGCCGGCGGCGTTATCGTCGTACACGACACGTGCCCTGTCGCGGTCATCGACGATAAGGCGGGGGTTAGGGTATGAAAGCTTGCGCCCGGACGGCAGTTCAATTTGCAGAAACGTGCCGTCGCTTTTCAGAACAACCGGGCCGCAGACAATGGCTGACGCCAATTTCATGAACAGCCTTCACGGCGGCGCGATCGATGTCGTACCAGAACTGCACGATCTTCGGATGTGTCGCACGCCATTCGTTTTTGAAGAGCGTTGACTTCGTCGTCACTGAACCTGTCAGGCTCAAAATTACGCCAAGCGCCCAAGCCTCCTTGATAGCCAAACGCGAGGTCGCATGTTTTGCCGACAGCGCGCTCCGGACTGTCTTTGTGTAGGTGCCGTCCGGCACGCCGAAGATCTTGCAGGCGGTCACGCAATACGGCTCATCGCGCGGGTCGTGGGTTGCGTCATATCGGGCGTAAGCGTCGAGTTTCCATTCTTCGCCGGCAACCTATGCCAGCACGCGGCTCTCGATCGCGCTGAGATCGGCGCTGATCAGTCGTGGCCATCCGCGGCCGTGATCATTGACCGGCTGCAGTCGCCGACGACGGCGAGCGGCTGCGGGAACAACTTCTTCACGTGCTGATAATCGCCGGTTGAAACCGCGGCAATCGCGGCGTCGATATCCTTGACCCCGGGGCGCTTGAGGTTCTGCGGCTGAAAACCTTCACCAGCCCAGCGCCCGGTCGATGCGCCGTGATAGCGGAAGGCGCCACGGACGCGACCGTCGTCGCCGGCGCGCGCCAACAGGGCATCAAGTTTCTTGACGGCGGCCTGTGCGCCGCCGGCCCGAAGTTCCAGAACGCGATGCACTGGCGCCGCAAGCTCGTCATCCCTGAGCATCTTCTCAATTGACTTGCGATCGAGCTTGGTCGCCGCGCAGCCCTGTCCTGCAGCCATTTCGTCAGCCTTGCGATCTGGGCAATGCCGGTGACGGCGCCGTCGGTGATCGAGGTAATCTCGGCGTTGATCTCGGGCGCGGCTGCCTCGGCAATCTTGCGTGCCGCCTCGGCAAATGTCCGATCAACGTGAAAACCACGGGCGTTGATCAGGTTCGAAAGCTCCCAAACCTTTTGCTCGGCGTCCGGCAGGGACGACAGGCGATCGTCCGCTTCGCGCTCGACCTCAACGTCCTGCATTATTGTAAGCGCCGAGCCGTTGCATTCGCTCATCATCTTCAAACCAGTACATGCCGGCTGGGTCTTCGTCCTTGCGCGCTTTCCTCGGCTTGCTCATCTGGTGCATCAGCCGCTCGCCGCCGCTGTCTTTCCTGTTGGCAAGCTCCAGCACGTCAGCCAACAGGCCGAGCTTGGCGGGCAATCCGAGCGCGAGGCTCATTGCCTGCGTGCAACGATGGCGTTCGGGCGGGATCAGCGGAAAGCCATAACGTGGATGCAGGATGTGCAGCTCAATGGCGGATTCAAACGCATCATTATGCGCAACCGCGGTCCAACTCGGATTTGCCGCAGCTTCGAACCATGCTGCGGGCACAGGATCGCCTGAGGACGCCACCGCTGCACGGGGCCATCATCGACGGCATAGGCCAGCAATATAATTTCCGTCGACGGATCGGCCGCATACACGGCAGCGCCGACCTTCTTCAAATCGGTCTTGCTCGAGTCTCGAAATCGCGGTGCAGTTTGTGCTGAGTTGCGACATCGGCTTGTGCTGCGGTCTGATTGAAACATGGTTCATGTTTCACGACCGAACTCCAGCGCGATCGCCCATGCATGCGGCATCATTCACCTGCCATGTCTTCGACGGTGCTTCTCCGATCAGGTGCTGAAGTTGAATTTGTTGACTACGGGCCCGTGACTGGCAATCGCGGCGTGATGTGATGTGGGTAACGGGAATTGCGTATTGCCATTCCGCGGCGGCCGGACCGGCGGTCTTGCACGAGCAATTCGCAGACGCTGCCAACCAAGCGTTGAACCCAAGAAATCTGGCGAATTCATCAAGCATAACGCGGGCGTCTCCGTGTGGGAGACCGCGCCGGTCGATGGGAAGCCCTAGCGTCGAAGGAACAGACGAGGTAAAATCGAGTTGTTACCTTGCACCATTGTCTGAAAACATTTAATTCGCCTCGGTCTTCCGAACCGGGGCGATCAACTATGCGGCATCCATTTGATTGCGGCCGCTAGTACCGCGAATGATTGCGGGCGCCGCTAGTACCGCGAAGGCCGTGTTTTCCGCGCGAAGCTGCTGTCCGAGCTGGCCGCCGGGGTCGACGGCGGTTTATCAATTAGCGGCAATTTCGGGGAAGCGCTTGACGTGAACGATGCCGAATAGCGAGCGCGCAGCGCGCGGAAACGATTGAAATTCAGTGAGCGGCGGGATAACAGCTCCGCGCTCACCAAACGAAAACCCCTGCACAGGCACTCTTCAGTTTAAGGCGTAACGGTTTTGGTCACCAAAACCCCAAGAGCTAGATTTGGGTCCATATTTGGGTCCAGGCCGGCGTGTTGGGGCGAAACGCGCGCGGCAGTGGGTGCCACCGGGCGATCAGAAGACGGCTTGCAGGGTAGCGTGGACTCCCCACCCTCGCCCAAAGCCAAATTCCCGCAAACCGCCGCCGCAGGCCCGCCTGTGCGTTTTACCTCCTCTGTGGCAGCACTGCGATGGTTCAAGCTTTTAGGCAGCCGACTAGCGCCACACGGTCGCGGCTCCATCGCGGGATGCAATTCTTGCCGCGTTCGAGCGCATGTCGAACGCGTGCGAAAACGTAGAATGCAGTGATAGGCGTCGCCCGCAAAGGGAACGCGAATCAGTTAGCCGGAGTTCGCGTTAACGAGCGCCAGTTTCCAAGCTGAAGGACATTCGGATGCCGTTAGCACTCCAGGCAGGACTGTGGGTGCGCTCAGCGGCTCCGCACAGTGCTCGGAGCGCTGCTCGCCTGGCTCGCACCCATCTCGCAAAGGATAATCGCTGCCATCATGGCCTTCGGATTGGGGTGCTGATCTCAGCGCTCTCGTTCGATCTGATGGACCATGCGTTCAGGGCGGGCGAATTCGACTCGACATCGATAGGCTTCCTTTCGGGAAACATTTTTCTCAAATCGGCGAACATCTGGATTTCGCGGCGGGGCGCGGTGCACCGTAAGCGGTCCGGTCAAAATGCCGAAGCCATGCCGGCCGGCACGGATGCCGGCTTGGCTATCGCCGTAGGAGCGCTGCTCGATGGCATCCCTGAATCGATTGTGATTGGCGTCAGCATGATCGCGGGGGGTGCCGTAAGCTGGGTGGCGGTGATCGCCATCTTCCTATCGAACGTCCCGGGAGGCCTTTCCAGCTCTGCCGGTATGAAGAAGGCGGGCCATTCAGCGGTCTACGTCTTCGAGCTTTGGACCGGCATCGCTCTGATCTCTGGGCTTTCTTCGCTCGTCGGCTATGCCGTCTTTTCCGGCTTCTCCCAGGAAGTCATCGCCGCCACCGAAGCGGTCGAGCCGGCGCGATCCTGTCGATGATCGCCGACACGATGATCCCCGAGGCGTTCGAAGTGGCGCGTGACTTCGCTGGTTGATCACTGTATGCGGCTTCCTTGCGTCGTTCGTCCCTTCCAAGCTCGGAGGTTGACGTCGACGAGCGCCGCCTGGCCAAGAACAAGATCCAACCCTTTTCGGTGTTGTCATGAAAACGCCCCTTGATGGGGAGCGCCAGTGAGCTGGCGAGTGCTCCATAACGGCTCCGCCCTCCGAGCCAACCGTTCGCCGCGAGGTTGAGAAGCAAGGCCACGGGACTTTCGTGCCCTGGTTTACCGTCACGACCCGACGCGGCGGGGCGGCTTTATTTTTGCGCGGCCTCCTCCCGCAGAATTGCGGGCTAACATTGCAGCAGCCGTGATTTGCGCGATTCTGTAAACCGACGATTGCGGGCACGCACAGTAGAGCGCCGCTCGACGGGGTAGTTGCGTCGCAAGACTCACTCCGTTGCGCGCATAGCATCGCTGCGTTGTTAATGAAGCGTAAAGCATTCCCCCGCACCGTTGCACCATCACCACAAAGCAGCGGGACGCAGCACCATGAGTTACAGCTTGGCGGAAGCCGCGAAAGCGACGGGCACCAACAAGACGACGATCCTCCGAGCGATAAAATCCGGCAAAATTTCAGGGGAGAGAGACGAGCACGGCAACTGGCGCATCGAGCCTGCGGAAGTTCACCGCGTATACGCGCCCGTTGCGCCCGCCGATGCAAAGACAGCAACGCAGCACGACGCAATGGCGGATACGTTAGTCGCCGAACTGCGCGCGACCATTGCTGCCGAGAGGCGTGACAAGGATGAACTGAGGCGTGACAAGGACGCGGTCATTGCCGACTTGCGAAGCGACCGCGACCACTGGCGCGAGGCCCACGAGCGAGCCCAGGCCGCGCACGATCGAAGCCAAGCTGCGCTAGCAGAGACTATTGCGGCGGCGCAACGGCTACTTCCCGCACCCGACACAACGCCGCTCGAACAGAGCGCAGTCCCTGTCGAACAGGGCGCAATGGCGGTCGAACAGGAGGCCTTAATTGCGGTCGAACAGGCCTTAATGCCGATCGAACAGGAAACAACGGCTGTCGAACAGGAAACAACGCCGATCGAAGAGGAAGCAACGGCGGTCGATCTGCCTCGACTTGGAGCGTGGCAGCGCGCATTAGATATGCTGGCTTCACTGGGCAGCGCGCCGGCTCGCATTCGAACCTGATCCGAGCCGCGCTGCAGGAGACACTCCCATATCAGTTGCCATGATGAGCGCTCATGGGCGGGGCAGGCTCGAGGCTGGGCCTATGCCAAGAAGAAAAAAGGCCGGCGGCGTGACGCCATCGACCTCTTTCCCGTAACTTACCGGGCTTCATCACCCGGTGCCGTCGTGAGAACACCGCCCACCCATTATTCAGCCTGGGCAGCGTACTGGGCTTCACCCTTGCCGATCGTGGACGGCGGTATGCCGGCGTCACCCACAAGGTCACTGTTGGCAATCCGAATCCCTACGAAAGCCGCCGAGGATCTGCTCGATCGGATGCTTGCCGAAGTGGACGGATTGTGCGCCGAGCGGGACTGACAGCGCAGGGAGCAGTCGGTCAAGTATCAAGGGACCGACAAGCCCATAAGAGGGGCCATCGAGCAGGTGCATCCGGTGATGTCTACCGGCGCATTAAAGCTGCCCCCATCCCCCGCCCCATGTAACCTCTGATTCAGGGCGGAGCCCTGGCGTCATTTTGTATTCCCCAAATCGAGGGCCAATATTTGCACGAAGGCAAATTTATGTAGTCAGTGCCGGCCCCTTCGCGGGTTCTCCGTCCTTCGTGAGTTCTCGGTATCGGCCCGCATTCTAAGCACCTCTTGCAATCGCCTATCCACCTCAGCCTGCATTCTCGGGTTTGCGGCCGTGGCAACCAGTTGCCCTTGCTCGTCGCCCGACACATTGGCCGCGCAGCCATACGCCCGCAGAAGCTGTTCGACGGCGGCGACGCTGATTGCTGGCCCAGCCTGCTGCGAGGGCGGCTCCGGCACCTGCATCTGCGATCCTTCAGGCGGAATGTCAGGGGTACCTGCGTTCTGTTCTTTTGGCCTGCTTAAATCCTACCGGATGTTCTGGTACTGCTGTTGGTGGTTGTTTTGGTGGGCCTGGGGGCTCTATTTTTCGTCGACATGTGAAAGTCCTATTCTCGCTCGAGGGGCGCGGCAGAAACGCGGCGTCTTCAGGAAATAACGCCCCAAAACGGCGTGGTTTCCCGGCCCCAAAGGTGGAGCGAAATCAGGACGGCGGATTCCATGGGCTACCCCTCATTTCCCCTCAGGAGCGACGCTCTGATCACCCCCTTCGTCAAATCTTCGGAACAATCCCCCTCGCGCTCGGTTGGTCGTCGAAAGGGAGTAATTTGTCATGGCGCGGATCAGTGGCGAGGTGGAAGACGCGGTCCAGAACGCGATCGATCAAATCAAACGTGCCATGCAAGACCTGTCTGATAGCGTAGGGCAATCAAGCGAATACGCTTACAAGCAGGGCTCCGGTCTCGTCGAGGAACATCCGGCGAGCGCTGTGGCGACGGGGGTTATCCTCGGTTTCGGGTTGGGCGTGCTGGTGAGTATGATCTACCGGCAGCCGCCCAGGAACCGTCTGCAGCGGCTTTACGATCGATATACTGGCTAGTCTCCCGTTCCGACCGATTTATCACGTGCGGTTGGTGCCTTGGCATCGCGACGGGTGTAATCTCTATCAGGCTTCCTCAGCGTTACGCCGTCGGACAGATAATCTTTTACAACTTTGGTGGCTTATCAGTTCAGTCTGACCAGTCTGATTGCTTGGGTTCGGCCTCGTCCATGGTCAGGCTATCGACCAACTTTTCCAATTCGCGCTCGGTGAGACGGCGATCCGGCTTCTGCTCGTGGCACCGCTCGCAGGACTGGCACAACCCAATGCCACGGGCATCAAGCTGCCAGAAGCTGTGGATGCCTGACCCGCATGGGCAGGGTTTCTTGTCTGTCATTTCCGTGCTCGCTCGGTAGAAGGATGCGCGGCAACGCCGCAGAAACCATGTTGGCTTGGCGGCTCCACGCGATAGAACCGCTGCGCGCTGGCGATCTCTTGTTGCTGCGGTGAGCGCGAGGGGATTCGAACCCCTGCACGCGGACGAAAAGTTCCGCCGCTCTGACCTCTGAGCTACGCACTCTTGCCGGTTCTACCGAAGCACCCCACGCACGTCTTGTTATTGGCTGCCAATGATTTGCTTTGTGAAGCCGATAGCTTTGTAGACTTCGATCAAGGCCGGATGGCACTAACCTTGCGTTAACCATAAGGCGGTAGGATTTTTCATCTTGTGACGGCACCGGATGATGCAAGCCGGCAGTTGCACGGAAAAGGTCGACGGAGTCGTGCCCGCGGCCTTTTTTCGTTTTTCAAGATCGATCCGAAGACTGCGTCCAAGTCACCAACAGCCGCGATGTAGCCGCGACGTTTGGAAAGCGGCACGATCATGTCTTGCGAGATATTGCGGCGTTAGAGATCAACCCAAATTTGGGGAGATCGTGGTTACGGGTCACGAGACCTCTGCTGGGAGATCGCAGACACGGTCCCAGAACGTGTGCTGTGAGGGCGGGACAAACGTTAAAGCAACATAATCAATCGTAAGCCGATTTTTTGTCCCGCTTTTGTCCCGCCTGTCGCGTCAGTTGAGCGCTGCGCTTGCGAGCAAGCGCGACACGACCTGTTTCCGACGATTGGTCATTTGGCTTTCCCTCGTTCGTGCCTGTTCATCGTGTCGGCTTCGGTCGCAGCCGCACTACGTTGTCGGCGTCGATCTGCTCGGCAATATTGTGCTCGATGGCGGCACGAGAAAGACGCACAGGCGAGGCTGCCGCTAACAAATATTTGGCGCGGATCAACAAGACCTCCGACCGGGATTCCAACTACTGACACGCAGGGACGACGGCAAGACGTGCCGGAATGCCAGAAGGAAAAATCCTCAAAGGCCTTTTTCATTCACGTCTTGATAGAACAAAACCATGAAACATTCGCTCGTCGCCATTGCCGCGTCCGCAACCATCCTCGCATCCGCAGCGTTCGCTGCCGACATCAAGCCTGATTATGTCAACGATACAAAGACGTTTAGTTGCGATAACGACCATCTCACCGGTGACCTTGCGGTGCTTTATTCGGATAGCAACGATGCCGTCCGCGTGATCTACGTAAAAAACGCATCTGAGATCATTCGGAATGCCGATGGCCTCAAGTGCAAAGCAACAATAGTCACATCTAGCAAAGGCCACATCACTGGCATCGTTCATTATCGCACTGAGGAAGGCCACAACATCTTTGGCTTCAAACCGGAACTCTAAAAAATAAGCTATCAAGCACAGGTCGTCACCAACGCCGAAGACCAGTGGATATCGAACTGCTTGCGCTTTCCCACCTACGATGAGGCCGCCGACTACGTCCGCGATCTTGCCACACGTTGGACATGGGTGACCGCTACCCGCGTCACCGAAAGCAACAATCGCGTCAATTACCGCTATATCGACGGTCAGCTTCTAACTGCTGTCCCGGATCGGATTCCGTATGCTGAAACCACGGTATTGAACTGCAACTGAAATATATACGCACAAGAAGAGCGGACACCTGCACGCAATAAACCGCAGCCGAGGCCCACCCATGCGTTTTATCGCCGAGTGGTGTCTGAATGCCGCCAACCGATTAAACGAACGTACGGCCTTCCTTCCACGGCTTTTGCAGCACTGCGGCAGTTCAAGCTTTGACGGCAGCCGACTGGAGCGCCAGTGGCGGCTCCGTTGCACAGCGTTCGGTGTCGCCATGAAAACGCCCCTCGATGAAGAGCGCCTATGAGTTGGCGAGTGCTCCATACGGCTCCGCACTCCGAGCCAATCGTCCGCCGCGAGGTTGAGAACCAGGGTCACGGGACATTCGTGCCCTACCTGGCGCGGCGATCGGCTCAGGATTCGCCGTGCTGGTCGATCTGCCGGATGATGCGAGCTGGTCAGATGTCGGGCACACGACCGGGGTCGAATAACATCCTCATGGCCGAAGACAACCGGCGCCGGTTAAGCCCGAGGAAATGACGGCGATAATGCTGGCGCACGCCACGGGAGAACACAACGAACTCGCACCCCGCCGCAATGCTGCCGGCAGATTCACAAGGAAACGCCGGCGTCGGGCACCGCCACTTGCGGCAAGGTGATGCATCGTCGGCAGCACGACAAGGCTCGTGACGACCGGAACCGACATCCATCATCGCAACGTTCAGTGAAGGCGGCTAGCGCTGGCCGGACGGTTCCCGGGCCGCGATCTGTTCAACCAATGCGACGATGCTGCGACGGAGCTTTGCATCAGTGATCCGGGTGAATGCGCGAATCAGCGCGAGACCTTGGGATGTCGCAAGAAAATCGAAGACGTAAGTCGGTGATGGCGCCTCGCTCAGACGCTCGGACTTGGAGATATCCGTGGGGCTACCCTCGAATAGAAAAGAAACCGGGACCTGGAGGATTTCGGCAATCTGCTGGATGCGAGCGGCGCCGATGCGATTGGCGCCTTTCTCGTATTTCTGCACCTGCTGGAACGTCAGTCCCAGAGCTTCCCCGAGTTTCTCCTGACTCATACCCAGCATGATGCGGCGCATGCGCACACGGCTGCCGATATATTTGTCAACAAGATTGGGCGCCCTGGTCGACATCTCCTAAGGTCTCCTTCGTGAAGGGGTCGCGATCCGGGATACGTGCAGCAGGGTCATTGCTACCTAGCATTACATCTCGCGTCTTGATCTTGCCTGCCAACAATTTGCTTTTTGGCACTCGGCCACGGCGTACGGGTCGCCTTCGTTGCTGTCGATGTCGATGACGGTGAGGTCGGGAAATGATTATCCGCTGAGCGGTCCATGTTGGTTTTTTCGGGAGTAAACCGCGGAACGCCAAGGCGGACCAGCGTAAATTGCGGCATAGCGCTTGCTTGGCAGCGCCGTGACCGGTTTTGCAAGTTCGAGTTCGCGCTCTGCCCCAGCTCAGCCTTCGCCTGCTGCTTATGCGCCTGCTGCTGGCGACCTCTGGAATTGGGTCGACACCGTCATCCACCTTTCCCTACGCGGAGCCGTTTTTTTTGCGCTGCTTTACGAGGTCAGCCAAGCCAAGCGGTATTTGGCGCTGAAGGCTGCCGTAATGACCAGCATCAACGGCCTGGCCCGCATGCCAGACGGCGACACCGTCCTCGTGGCCATGTTCTCGGCAATGGTCCTCCTCTTGGGGCAGCGCTGGTCTTGTCCTTTCTGCATTCGAAGGATTGGAAGGCTCGTCAAAGTGCGCCACCAGCGCTTCCAGATTGTCTCGATCCGCCATCAAGGTGGCCCCGAGCGAAACCGCTCGACGGTCTCGTCCGCGAGAGACGAGACCTTCCTGCCCCCAATCCTGTCCATCCCGGCCCGGATCCCGAAAATAGGCTTCGTGACTTGCAACGCCGTTTCCGTGCGCTATCGGCGCGGCTCGATGCCACCGGCCTGTCCAACGCGACGAAATTCCTTTCAGGCATCGAGGAATTGTCGGTGCAGGCCCGGCGCAGCGGCACAGCGCTGATGCTCGACGGCTATCTGCCTTGGGTGACCAACCTGCCCGCGGCAGGCTTTGATGTTGCGATGGCTGTCAAGGGTGCAGGATGGTGCTCGACCGCGTTTCGCTCTATGCCTGCGCGTCCGGCAACTCCACGCAATTCGCAATGACCGGTTGATCGTCATTTGGCATCACAAGCTGCAATCTGGGCTTCCAGGCTGGCATCTACCAGCAGAATGGCGGAGTCATTCCAACCGTGATTGAAGGCGCGCAGCTTCTCAACCTTGCACGCCACCGGGGGACTGTGTCTGCGGAATAGCCAAATCTGCCTTAGGGCTGCGCAGACCTCGTACATTATATTTTACAAGGAGAGACGGACATGATGAGGAGGGTTCGAAAGATCGGGCGCCGCTGTTTTTTCGAGTGTTCGCCTCGATGGCGATGGCGCAGGTTACTCAATCGTTGCGCGGCAAAATCGAGAATGTAGCAAGCCGGACCCTGGCCGTGAAAGCACGTAGCACCGGTAGCAAGCATCAGATCCTGACGATCAAACACCCGGACGGCGGGTCGAAGATGGGTTGACCCGCCCGCCCCATTCACGGTTCGGCTATGAGCCTCAATGATGACTCCCGTTTTAGCATTCGACCCGGCAGTATCCGAAATCGTGCGCGGCGCACGGCCGCGCGCCCACTCTACGCACCGTTAAGTGCGGGGCGTTCGGCTGGCTCGGCCGGATAACTCCGCGGCGCTTCTCTCACGGTGCTATCCCGGGCCGCCGCCAGCTCTTCCGGCTTGTTTGCCGTCGGCACCTGTGAGACGAATTGAGGGCCTTCACGAAGGGAGATTTCTGTTTCATCGTATCTATTGCTTTATTTTTTTTGCCTCGCCGCCTGCCGTGATGTAATTCGCGTTGATACGCCAGCCAGGATGAAGTCGCACATGGCCGCCCGCAACATCATTCTGCTGTCGGACGGGACAGGCAACAGCTCGGGCAAGCTGTTCAAAACCAATGTCTGGCGGATATATGAGGCGCTGAACCTCACCAGCGCCAATCAGATTGCTTATTACGACAACGGTGTTGGCACCTCCTCGTTCAAGCCATTGGCGCTTCTCGGCGGTGCGTTCGGCTTCGGCCTCAAGCGCAATATACTCGGGCTATACATGTTTCTCTGCCGGAATTATCGCCCCGGCGACTGCATCTACGGTTTCGGGTTTAGCCGCGGCGCGTTCACCATCCGCGTCCTGATCAAATTCGTGCTTTCCATGGGGCTGGTGAATGATTTCGACTCCACCGATGACCTCAAGCGTAAGTCGCGGGCCCTCTATCGCCAATTCCGCAAGAAGCAATCGAAGTTCTTCCGTCTTTCCGAGGCGGTG
Source organism: uncultured bacterium (assembly GCA_963827625.1). Taxonomy (GTDB): domain Bacteria; phylum Chloroflexota; class Chloroflexia; order Chloroflexales; family Kallotenuaceae; genus CAWHBS01. The sequence continues at coordinate 15,455 of CAWHBS010000004.1, forward strand.
CGCTGGCTCGTTTACCTGTTCCTGCGCCCACTTGAGCCGAAGAACATCAAGACGCAAGCCGTTGCAGGCATCCAATTCCTCGGCCTGTGGGATACGGTCGATGCCTATGGCCTGCCGGTCGAGGAGCTCAAGACCGGTATCGACAAGTTCATCTGGCCGCTCGCCCTGGAGGATCGCAAGCTCATTCCCAAAGTCGACAAGGCCTGCCACGCGCTTTCGATCGACGACAACGCACAAGCTTCCATCCCTTGCTGTGGGACGAGACCGAAGAGGCTAGGGCGTCCGTCCATACCGACGAAGAACGGCTCACTCAGGTCTGGTTCGCCGGCGCGCATGCCAACGTCGGCGGCGGCTATCCCGATGACGGCCTCTCCCATGTCTCACTGCGCTGGATGGTCCACGAGATCCGCCGGCGCAACGAGCTCGTCCTAAAACCGCGCGCAGTGGAGGACATCGAGGCCGCCGCGGCCCCGTTTGGAAAGCTGTACAATTCGCGCGCGGGGCTGGGGGCCTATTACCGCTACGAGCCGCGCTGGCTGAGCCCGCCGACCGACAAGCAGCATGCCTGCATCCCCAATCCGAAGATCCATGAAAGCGTCATCTGGCGCATGGCCGCCGGCACCAATTCCTACGCGCCACTCAGCCTGCCGATCACTCTTCGGATCGTCACAGATGCCCCGCCGCAAGAGAGCCGGTGCACGGCCGCGCTCGCGGGGCGAGACCGCGCTGAAAACGTATTCGAGTTCTCTGACTATCAGACTATCGCCCGCGCCGAGGCCCGCGGCCCGACGCCGGCAGAGGCGCGCGATGAAATGCCGGCTGCCAATGCAACAGGTCTCCCAGACATCAGCACATTGGAAAAGCCGGACGATGCCACGCTCGATTTGGTGTGGGCGACGGTCTGGTGGCGCCGGATCGCCTATTTTGCGACCTTCGCGACTACGCTGCTCATCATCGTTTGGCCTTGGTTGCCGAAGATCAATTTTCCAGCATCGGCGGATGCGCAGTTAGTGCGGTTTTTGTTCCCCATACTCGAGACGACACCGGCCTGGAACATCATCAGTGCGGTCGGGGACGTGTTGCGGCCGGCGATTTCTATCACAATCTATTTTGCGGGCTCGCTGCTTCCAGAGTTCGCCAAGTCCTTGCTCACGCCCTACAAGTCCGCCCCGTGGAGTTTGGTCTGCCTTTGCCTGTTGCTTGTCACAGCGATCGCATGGGGCGCCTGGCTCGACCGCCGCATTCACGATCGAGCGCTGGCGGCGTGGAATACCAAATGGCGTGAGCAGCGAGCCGGCTGGCTGAGGAAGGCTGCGAGATATCGCGCGGTGCTGGGGGCGGCGGTCGTTGTCACTGCGGTTCTCGTTGGGCAGCCATTCGCAAAGTTGTACCGGGTGGTCAGAAACCTCGGCTCTCAGCTCATGGTCGGTGAACCAATCTTTGAGACCGACTTCGATCGGGACGTCCATTTTGCTTTGATAGACACTTATCACCGGATTCAAACTCGCTCCCTGACCGCCGTAGCCTTGTTCGCCCTCCTTGGATTAGCCGGAGCCGCTTATGGCGTGTGGATGACGCGCTTGTGCGCTGAGGCCAACCGACGGCCAACGCGAACTGCCTGCGCCCGCGCTGGCGCTCGCCAATTGGATTCGAACGGCGCGACCGCTGAAGGTTTTCTATAAGGGTGTTGCGCATGCCGTGCTGCCGGTTGGCTTTGCTTTGATCCTGGTGGTGACCGCGCTTATCGGGCTGAACCGCTTCGCCTTTGCCGTCATCAGCATGGGCGGATGGGCTTGTCACAGCAGGGACCAGAGCGAGCAGCTTAAGGCCGTCGGGGAGTCGAAGCAGTTCACTTTCAAGCTCGCCGATGGATGCTTCGCATCGCCGATCTCGCTGGTGCAGGGCGCCACCTACGAGATCAAGATCGACAACATCGAGACGCACTTGCCTTCGGCAGACGGACGAATTCGACGCCGCGCGAGGAACTCAAATACTGGGCCGTTCCGATCCGGCGCATGCTCGGTGAACGTTGGTTCGTTCCCATCGCGCGCGTAGGCGACGTCGGGGACGAAGAATTTCCGCTCGTTCAAACCGTCACTAGGATCAGTCCGCGGCAGGACGGTACCTTGTTCGTCTTTGTCAATGATGCTGTGCTTGGCGTGCCCAAGTGGTGGCAGCTATTCTATCGCTGGAATAAAGGCACCGCCGCAGTGACCGTGAAGACGGTCGCGGAGGCTCCACAGACCTGAGCCGCCGAAGCGAGGGTAAAATCAACGCAGGTGCCCAGACGGCGAGACGCTCGAGCGCTTCCGCATGGGCAACTGGATCAGCGGGATGAAGGGCGAGTTCTTAAATCAGGGCCTGCGCCTTGGTAGCAGGCATCCCGACGCGGAGGCCGGCTTGAATTGCAGCCGCATTAGCCGCGACAATTTCGCTGACTGTCCGACCAGCACCAGCGGCGTCGCCGCCTCACGCGCTGCGGCGCCCATGTTGCGCCGGAGCCGATCGGTCGGCCATGTCGGCAGGTAGAGCGAGACGACCCTGGACATCACACGCATCCACTACAAAATCCGCGCTTTCGCCCGCCCGGCATCGGATCAGTTCAAGTTGCCAGCGCGCCCGACCGACGCCCGGCACTGGCAGCGGATCCGATCACCCGCCACTTCGTCACAGCCGCCGTCGGCTGACCGAAGTCAGCGGCCTCGGTCTGTCGTCGCCACCGCCGGATGGCGATCCCGATCGCTCCCGACGCTTTCGCCGCAAGCTGCGGCGCGATGCCGTCATCGAAAGCCGCGCGACTTCGGCAACGACCGCGCCAAGCCCTGGATGACGCAGGCCCTGCTCGAAACACGTGAGCACGCTCTTGTCGTCGCCGCACTCGACATAGATCACGCGCGCCGCGGACAGGCCGACCTGAGCCAGCGACGGAGCGAACAGATCGGCGCGCGTGAACACCACGCGAGTCCGCGAAAGCCACGCCCGCGGCAAGCAACGCCGCTACCGCGCCATGCACCCCGCCATTTCCTCCGCCGGCGACTTCGTGGCCCGGAAGCAGGCTTCGTTTCCCCGTTCTTGGCGATTTCCTCGCAGGCCCATCGACTCAGCTTGAACCTGCCCTTGCAAGACGCACGCCCTCATCTCATAGTTTCGGCGCGAAAACTCGCAATGGACCGGACAGGGGAAGTTCGACCAAGCTCGTCTAGCCATCGATGGAAAGGACAGTGAACATGGTCCCTTTCGCCGTTGCCCTTGCCGTCGGCATCATTGCCGGCTTGCGCGTGATGACCGGAGCGGCTGCGGCTGCTTGGGCCGCCTATCTAGGCCTTCTTCCGGTCACGGGAACTTGGCTCGCTTGGCTAGCCTCGCCTTGGGCTGTCAGCATGGTGACGGTCTTGGCCCTTGTCGAGCTCGTGACTGATCAACTGCCGTCAACGCCGAGTCGCAAGATACCGGTCCAGTTCGGGGCCCGCGTTCTGATCGGCGCAGTCGCGGGGGCAGCGTTCGGGCTAGCCGGCAGCTCGGCCCTCGTTGGACTCGCCCTGGGCGCGGTGGGAGCCGTGCTTGGGACTTTGGGTGGAGCAACGGTCCGGGCGCGTCTCGCAGCGAGTTTTAGACGCGATCGGCCTGCGGCGCTTATCGAGGACACCGTCGCGATTGCTGGCGCAATTCTCATCATTCTGTTGCTGCGATGACCCGCACGTTCGACGCGATCATAATCGGTGCCGGGCAGGCCGGTCCGCCTCTCGCTGGACGGCTTACCGCAGCTGGCCAGTCCGTAGCTTTGATTGAGCGTAAACTGGTTGGCGGTACCTGCGTGAACACGGGCTGCATGCCGACTAAGGCGCTTGTGGCCTCGGCCTACGCCGCTCATCTCGCGCGGCGTGCCACGGACTTTGGCGTTGTCTTGTCGAGCGGGGTGGCAGTCAATTCGAAAGCCTTGAAATCCCGCCAGCGCAAGATTGCGGACGAGGCCCGGGAAAATGTCGAACGTTGGCTGCGGAGCATGAGCGGGTTGACTCTAATCCAAGGTCACGCCCGCTTCGTCGCATGCAACACCATTAACGTGAGCGGCGAAACCCTTAAAGCCGATCGCATATTCATAAACGTCGGAGGCCGCGCCGCCGTGCCAGACCTGCAAGGCATCCGCGACGTGCCCTACCTCACCAATAGCTCGATCCTCCAGCTGGATCATATTCCTCGCCACCTTGTCGTAATAGGTGGCAGCTACATCGGCTTGGAGTTCGCGCAAATGTACCGTCGCTTCGGCTCAGAGGTGACGATCGTCGAACGCGGATCACGGCTCATTGGTCGCGAAGACCCAGAGATTTCGGACGCCATCGCCGATATCCTCCGGGCCGAGGGAATTGCCGTGCGGCTTGGGGCAGAGTGCATTCATCTCGCGCGCACCCAGAACGGCGTGACGGTCGGTCTAGACTGCCGAGACGACTCACCCGATGTTGTCGGCTCGGACGTACTCCTCGCGGTAGGCCGCGTACCGAATACCCATGATCTCGAACTCGATAAGGCCCGTGTAACGACAGATGAGCGGGGTTTCATTGAGGTTAGCGACGACCTTCAAACAAGCACGCCGGGCGTTTACGCGTTAGGCGACTGCAACGGCCGAGGCGCTTTCACCCACACCTCCTACAATGATTTTGAGATCGTCGCGGCGAACCTTCTCGACGGCGAAGCTCGGAAGATCAGTGATCGGATTCCCGGTTACGCGCTTTACATCGACCCTCCGCTCGGCCGCGTGGGCTTGACCGAGACGCAGGCGCGCGAAAGCGGCCGGCCGATCCTGATCGGCACCAGGCCGATGACAGAGGTAGGAAGAGCTGTCGAGAAAGGCGAGACAGCTGGCCTGATGAAGATCGTGGCTGATGCGGAAACAAAGTACATTTTAGGTGCTGCTATCCTTGGAACCGGTGGCGACGAAGCAATTCACGCGATCCTTGATGCGATGAATGCAGGCATGACTTATACTCGCCTCAAGTGGGCCGTTCCAATTCATCCGACCGTTTCGGAGTTGATTCCGACCGTCGTCGGCGAATTGCGCGTGACCGGCATTGTCGACACGGCAGTCTGAATTCAAAGCCGCTAATCAAATTGTCTCTGAGAGACGAAAACCTTAACGCTCCACGCTAAGGCGGCATGATAGCGATGAGATTTGCTATCAGCAAGTTGGATTGGTCACCACTGTTGCGGAAACCTTCTAAATTCGCCAACCGATCTTTCAGTGACATGTCTTCCAATTGCTTCGCTGTTGGCAAATCTTCGCCTCGCCATTTTGCTGCTACCAAAGCTTGACGGAGCGACACGGCTGACGTTAGGGACCATTCCAGCGCAAGCTGCGAAAGCTCTTGATCGCTCATGGCCCGCAAGTCGAGGACTGGAAGGCCGGAATTATTATGAACAAAGGCGATAACAATTTCGCATTGTTGCTCATCGCTAAGCTCCTTGAGCCGAGCGATATCATACCCAGTATCCAGCAGGAACGTTTCAATAGCTTGCGACATAGTGTCCTCTGCCCCAATTGTGCTGGTCGAACGTTGCGCGAGGCGACAATGCTCTCAGCAGCGGATCAAACACGCCTGCACTTTATCGTGGAGGTCCTTCCCGGTGCATAATCAGCTGCCGCCTTCTCTTTAGATCTTCCTGAGCACGGTCCAGATTTCCTGTGAACGTCAATGCTTTATGCTGCTCGTCCGATTTTGGTGCCTTTTGATTAGATCAACCAGAGTGGCCTTCTGGCCCTTGCGTCTCTTGCGCCGATTGACAAGCTACACCGCCCGCGGGGCGCTGAGACCGTATCCGGCATCCGCCAGTACACACCCAACGCGCACGTTGGCTGCCATCGCAATTTTGGCTTTGACCGTTCGGTGTTAGACCGGCACGCGGGCGCGCTTAAAACGAGACACGTTGGTCGCTTCGGTGATTGACGTCGCTGGATGTTACGCTGATGACGAACGATCAGTATCTCGGCTTCCACGGTGCCTGCACTTGGTGCACTGACAGCCTCCGAATCGATTGAACGCTCGCCTGCGGAGACAGCAAACTGTAGCCCAATGCGGCGTGCGGCCATGGCACCAATTGCAACTCTTGCTGCCACCGGAAGTGCTAACGTTTTTGTCTTTCCACGTTGGCCCGCTTCCTCATACTTCTCTCCAGATCCATTTCCTGGGAAGCGGTACCTCAAAAAATTATTATAAACTTTGAAACGATTTCGTTCGTATGAAGATCTTTGGCATTGTTAATCTCGCTTCTTGTTCGAGAACTCAAAAATTGAAAGCACCTCGATGTCGATGTTGGCGCGCTCTTTCACATACCACCCCACCGTCTGAAGCGCCCCGGCAGAGCAGACGCGCTCCACACTTTCGAGAACGGCGGCTTTCCGATTATTGATGGCCAAGTGTCGGCCGCATAGCTGTCCAGCATCAAAGGAAAATCGCCATTTCTTTCTCGAACGGAGTTTTCGGCTAGAGGACGCGGCAAGGGGGCGACGTGACCGAGTTATTGCAGATTAAGTTCCTCCAACGAGCGCTTGGCGCCAAGCCACGTCCGCTCGGCGCAACACGCGGCTGTCTCGTTTCCCGCATCGTATTCAAAAGCCGGACCTAGTGCTTGCAATTCTCATGAGCCTAGAGAACTCGATCTGACAATCGCCGTTTCATGAACTGCCCGCCGATTTGAGCGCTCGCCGTGCATCCGTAAGGCCGGCATTCCAGAGAGGCCAGGCATAAATCATGTCTGGCCACACCTCCAAAGTCGTCGCAACGTTGGCTTCCGCGGCAGCTTCCGCAAAACGTGTTAAGTCCGCGAGCAATGTTTCAGCAGAGCCGACTTGGATTAGCATCGGTGGGAACCGGACAAGGGCCGAAAACAATGGGGAAAAGAAGCGGGCTCCTGCGGTCAAGAGATATGGGAGCATAGGCATCAGCTAGCTCTACAAGGTAGCCACGGTTGATAATTGGATCGATAGGATCTTTGCTCTCCAACGTCTTTCCCGACATGGTGAGATCAGTCCAAGGTGAAATCAGCCATGCGCACGCAGGCAAATCTTCGTTTGCGGCGCGCAAAGCGTTAATCAGGACAATCGTAAGATTGCCGCCAGCGCTGTCTCCGCCAACCACAATATTCCGCGCGTCGAAGCGTTGTTGGCGAAGATAACGCCAACCGGTCATGGCATCGTCATGCGCGGCAGGAAACGGATGTTCTGGCGCTAGCCGATAAGCGACCGCCAACGTGCTTATACCCGCAGCGTGCCCAGCCTCTGTAACAAGGCGTCGATGGCTCGCAATTGAGCCCGAACAGTAGCCGCCACCATGAAAATACATAAGTACTTTTGTAGCGTCGGCTCCGGGCGAAAGCGACCATTCCCCTGCAACGTTTCCGTAATCGACCGTTCGCAGCTCCACATCGTCTGCTACTGGCCAGATTGTGCCGACTTCATCGAGACGTTGCCTTCGCTGCTCCCATCCAATCGGACGTCTTTGAAGATAACATTGCGCGGATACTTTCAATCTCCCCTTCAGCCAAGCTGTCCTCCCCTCGGAAACCGTTACACCAACAGGGAATCAGTTTGAGGTGGAAGCTCCAGTCTGAGACCTTCGGATTTACAACCTAAGGTCACAGTTCAAATACCGTTCCCGAAGAATGCTAAGCTTTGCTCGGGGTCGCCAACGACGGTTTTGGTTGTGTTCGAACAGAGACGCTTCCGTGTTGCTGAATGCGATCTAAGCGAGCGCACCCGGGTAAAACGCGGAACACCTTTGCAAAATTTCCTGCCAACGCAGTTCACCAATTGTTAACCAGGACGGCCGATCCATTAACCACTCAGTAAGAATGATGAGCCGAGGGATGGGATTGCGAAGGTCACACATCGCTCGTTCCGGATATGAGGCCAGCTCGACCGATAACGATAGACAAAGCCGCACCTGACCGAAACATCTAGTCGCGACGACAGATAATCGTGGAAGCAGACCGCAAGGCATAGAGGTAGCAAAATCGCTCCCTCATTCCTGCCGGATCACCGGAAGGCAAACATGACCAACATCACCCATATCCGCGAGATGAAGGCGCGCATTGTCGTATTTGGGGTGGGCGGCGCGGGCGGAAATGCCATCAACAACATGATCACGGCAGGGCTGCAAGGCGTTGAGTTCATTGTCGCCAATACCGACGCACAAGCGCTCAGCATGTCGATGGCCAAGTGCGTCATCCAGATGGGCACCCAGGTGACCGGAGGCCTTGGCGCTGGTTCACAGCCCGAAGTGGGGGGCGCCGCAGCGGAAGAAGCAATTGATGCGATCCGCGATCATTTGTCAGGTGCGCACATGGTGTTTGTTACTGCCGGTATGGGCGGCGGGACCGGTACCGGGGCAGCGCCCATTATCGCCAAGACCGCACGTGAGCTTGGCATTCTCACCATCGGTGTGGTCACCAAGCCATTCCACTTCGAGGGCCAGCGCCGGACGCGTATTGCCGAAGCCGGTATCGCGGAATTGCTGAAGGTGGTAGACACCCTGCTGATCATCCCAAACCAAAACCTGTTTCGGGTAACCAACGAGAAAACCACGTTCACCCATGCCTTCGCCCTGGCCGATCAGGTGCTTTATTCGGGGGTGGCCTGCATCAGCGACCTTATAGTCAAGGAAGGTCTGATCAATCTGGATTTTGCCGACGTTCTGGCCGTAATGCGCGAGAAGGGCAAGGCCATGATGGGCAGGGGCGAAGCCTCTGGGGAGAAGCGTGTGCTCAACGCCGCAGTCGCAGCGATCTCCAATCCATTGATCGAGAATCCATCGATCAAGCGCGCCAGTGGCCTCATAATTTCCATCACTGGCGGCAAGGACCTGTCGTTGTTCGAGGTCGACGAAGCTGCCACCCGCATTCGCGAAGAGGCAGACCAGGACGCCAACATCATCGTCGGCGCGTCTTTCGATGAAGGTCTGGAAGGTATGGTCCGCGTCTCGGTGGTGGCGACCGGCATCGATAATCCCGATCCGACGTGCCAAACGCAACCGGCGGAAAGCTTACTTACAGAACTCGCCGGCAGGCTGTGCAACGTCAGCCGTCCCATCGCCAGCCGCTTCGAGCGTAGTTCTCCGCTACCGAAATTAGGGAGTCCGCCGGTCCTCCCAGCGGCCCACCACCCAGAAGGGCGGACGGCAAATCCCAATTCAGAATGCCATGCGGCTGCGCAGGACCTCGATCCGTACGGCCGCTCCTCTCCGGCGCGAGATTTTATCGATGAAAACGTTCTCGACACCCCGGCCTTCCTGCGCAAGGCTAGCTGAATGACGCAACTCAGCTCATTTCCTCGGCGGATTTTCCAGCCTCAGCGCGGCAAGCACGACGACCACGTCGACAGCGTCTCCCAAGCCTGGAAGCCACCATTGGAGGAACCATATTGTGGGACTCGCTATCAAGGCGACGCGGTCACCTCAGCAATGATTCGCTCGATGACCCTTATCTGTGGGCCGTCTTTGGTAAGATAACGATCTTTGCGGTTAGAGGTATCTAAATAACCCCACCAGTCCCAGCAGCCATTGGGGTTCGGCTCGAAATACCAGCTGTCCATCGAGGGGATTACAGGCGGAGCCTGACACACTGCGTCAGACGCTGGAGTACTCGGCTCTATTGCAGGATAGACCACGATTGTCTTGTGATCGCCGGACGGCGGCGTCCGACCCTGGGCCACCGCGTCGATGCCGCGCCGCACTCCACCAAGAACCGAGCCGCGCACGTTCGACCACCGGTGCCCTGGCCATCTAGCAATCGGGGCAGCCGTGTGCCGGGTGTCACGCAAACGGCGCGCGTCACATGGCACATCAGAAGTCCAGGTGGGCGCCGCCCTCGATGGACCGCGGGCCGGGGTGGTGGTGGCTTCGGGCTACAGCGTATGCGCGAGCTGGTGGCGCAGGTGGACGGGCTGCTTATCTCTGCAGCGGCTGCCACTGCCACCCGCTCGCGCGTTTATGCACATGCCCCAGACTCGGGAAGGGCGGCAAATGATGGCCAAAGACCACGGCCTGCTCCGCCGCGGCACGATCGAAGATCCGCTGTGTACTAATGGCCGCTTGCTCCGGGGCGATATCGAAGACCGGCCGCCACTCCGGATACGCCAGATGCAGCGGATGCAGGACCACGTCGGAGATGTGCAGCAGGTGCTGTCTCGCTGAGGCGATGGACAGCGCGAGGTGGCCGGGCGTGTGCCCTGGCGTGGCAAGCGCCTGGATGCCAGGCACAATCTCATCCCCATCCTTAATCAGGGTTACCCGCTCGTGCAGGGCGGTAAGATTGCGCCGTGCGATGTCCACCATGGCGGCCGGCGCCTTCGTTGCCGCGGCCTCCGAGAGCCAAAAGTCCCATTCCGCGTGTGCGATGAAATAGTGCGCGTTCGCAAAGACCAGCTTTCCCGCCTCATCCAAGGTGCCGCCCACATGATCAGGATGGGCATGGGTGATGATAATGGTGTCAATCTCGGACGGCTGCATGCCAAGCGCCCGCAGGTTGCCAAGCAACCGGCCCGTGACGGTCGTGGCGTGGTCCACACTGGGAAACAGCTGCACGGCGTGCAGCCCTAGCGTGCCTGCGCCGGTGTCGATCAGCACCCGGTGGTGACCAGTGTTGACCAAGAGACAGGTGTAGGGGGTGCTGAGGTGGTCGAGTGGTAAGCTATGCTGGCGCAGCACCGCTTCGAGCTGCGGCGGGGACACGTTGGCGAACATACTCGCGAGCGGATAATTGAAGGTGCCATCACTGATAGCGACACATTCAAAGCGACCGACCGTGAAGCGAAAGGTCTCCGTGTGCATCGGTATCCTCGACTAAACGCCTCCTCGGCAAAACCGCGACACGGACGGGACTTCCATGGCGCGCCTGGTTGGGTCTGCCGCGCTGCTCCATCGCTCGCCCATGCTGCCTCGCAGCGTCCAGTTTCATGGGCTCCATCACGGCGCGGTGCCACGACCGCTGATCTCACCCGACCACACCGTGTGGCAGCCAGCAGTGCACCCTGGTTGCCGCGCTCGTCCGGGCGAAAGCGCGTAGCGGTGCGCAGCACCCGTGCGGATGGGGCACCGGCGTGGCAGGCGCAGACAGGTTCCAGCGCGCTCCGGCGCACGGTTCACCTCACGCACCGGCGGCGCGGCGCACGGCGTCGATCGCTCGCTCATAGTCCGGCTCGCGCATCTGGTCGGCCACGTACTCCACATAGGCGATGTGGTCGCTGCCATCGATCACAACCACCGCGCGTTGGAGCAACCGCCACTCCTTGAGGAGCACGCCGTAGTCCTGGCCGAACTGCTCGCTCTGATGCGCCGACAGCGCCGGATGGCGTACCGCTTCCTGCTGCTGCCAGCGCGCCTGGGCAAAGGGCAGGTCCATGCTGATGGTATAGAGCTGCACCTCCGGCGGCAGATCGCTGCGCAGCGCGTCCCAGCGGCGCGTCTCGACGTGACACACCGGCGTGTCAAGCGAGTTGACGACGTTGAGCAGGCGGATGCGTCCGGCCGAGTCTGCGAGGCGCACGGTGTGCAGCGTGCCGGTGGCGGGGTCGACGTGCTCAAGCGTGAAATCGGGTGCCGCATCGCCGGGCTGCAGCTGGCGGCCGACGACCGTCAAACGCATGTCGAATTCAAAGGCCTCGCCCGTTCGCTCGTCCATAGATCCTCCTGGTGCTCGGCTGGTTACCGCTGCCGAGCGCTCCGACCCGCTGGGTGGTTGGCCTATCATACGGTGTCGGCCTCGCGGGCGCAACGGCAGCGCGCCCGCACGAGCGGCGAGGGCACCCACATCTGCCGCAGCGGCGCATGCTGCCAACGACCCGGGCGACCAGGGCCGTTCTCGAATGAGGGCATCCGCGCGCGGTGATACGCACGTTGGCAGCGAACGGCTGGACCGCGGACCGCATGCGTCGTGAGGCTGCACGTCTGGAACGAAGCACTATCGTACAGCAGAGTGCGGATGCTAGGGAGCAGCCCTGGTAGAGGTGATCGGCGGAATCGGTGCAGAATTGTACAGCACGTGCCCATGCTGGCATCGCCCAACAGTCCCCCTACGTTACTTACTGCGGCGCAGCCGCCACGATTGATTGCGACGGAGTGAGCGCAGCGAGGCGACGACCCGTACGCCGCCTGCCCCTGCTGTCTATCGCGAGTCCGGCGGCGTCCCCAGCCCGCCGGACCTGCGGCCGAGAAGCCACGCCGGGGCCGTGCCTGCCAAGGGTCTGCCGCCAGGCCGCGAACGCACGTGAGCGCCCTTGCGGGCACGGCCCCGGCGTGGCAGGCTTCGCAGGGGACGGCGAGGCATGGGGATCGCCGGCGGCGATACACAGCAGGCGGGTGACGCGGCCAACGCCGGCGCGTTTCGTCAGTTGGCGGAACCGCGCCTGGTCTTCGTCGCCCAGACCGCGCGCCCGCGTCAGCCGGGCCCGGTTCGACCAGCCATGAATCGCTGGCGCGGAGCTCGCCGCGCCCATCCGCCCTGCGTGCCGGATGACGTCGTCTGCTACAATGGTCGGCCAGCGACCCGATATCACCCCGCGAGGATGGAGCGAAGCGATGGACGCTGCCGATTTTGCCGCTGTGCAGGACCAGTTGGAGGCGTTTTGCCGGCGCTGGCATGTGCGCGAGCTCGCGCTGTTTGGGTCGGCGCTGCGCGACGACTTTGCACCCCACAGCGATGTCGATGTGCTCATCACGTTCCATGATGACGTCCAGTGGAGCCTGTTGGATCACGCCACCATGCAGCACGAACTCGCTGATCTGCTCGGACGACCCGTCGACCTCGTGAGCCGGCGCGGCCTGGAACGCAGCCGCAATTGGCTGCGGCGTGCGGAAATCTTGCGCACCGCGCGCACCCTGATTGCTGCATGAGGCGGTGGTGAACCGTGATCCGGCGACGCTCCTCGACATCGCCTCAGCGGCTCGGCTGGTGGCGACCTTTATTGCTGGTCTCGCTGAGGCCGACTTTCTCATCGATGCCAAGACCCAATCGGCCGTGCAACATCAGTTACTCATTCTTGGTGAGGCCGTCAAGCGCTTGTCACCAGCGTTCCGTGCCCAGTATCCGACCATTCCGTGGACCGCCATGGCCGGCATGCGTGACCAATTGATTCATGGCTACGATGCCGTCGACCTCGGTGAGGTGTGGCAGACCGCCACGCGCGACGTGCCGACGTTGCTCGCCGCGCTCGAGCCACTGCTTCCGACTGCGGACAATGCCACATGAGACCGCGATGCCACCGCACGCGAGCAGCGCGGCTAGCGTTCGCGAGGCACAGGACATGACGAACACGAACCAGCCGGGCATGACCACGATTACGAGCTTCGCAGAGGTGCCAACCTTTACGTCCGAGGCGGATGAAGCTGCCTTTTGGGCAACGCATGAACTCAGCGACGCGTTGCTCGCGCAGATGGACGAGGTCTCGGAGGAGGTGCTTCCGCGACCACGTACCAAACCGATCCCGGTGCGCTTTGACCAGGATACGCTGCGGCGGCTGAAGGTGCTGGCCGCCAAACGGCACAAGGGCTACCAGACCCTGTTGAAGGAATTTGTCGTCGAGCGGCTCTACGAAGAGGAAAAGCGTGAAGGACTGATCAGCTAAGCGGTGGCGCTTCCCGGTTTCGCCGCGAAGCGGGTACATGCCGTAAAAACGAAACAGGGCCGGGCGACACCACAACGAGCTAGCAGCTTCGTCAAGCAACAGGTGGGTGATGCCCAGGCAGACGGTGAGCGTAGGGAGCAGTGCGTTAGGGTTTGGGTTCGTGCAATGGGCAGCAATTCAGCAAGGCTGCAGGAGTTGGAACGTTACCGCCGGAGCGGGCGCGACGCCACGCAACGGAGCGGACCGTACCTCGAGCTCGTCGCCCTCCGGGTACCGCTGACCACGTCGGTCGTCATCAGTTCGCTCATGCGCTCGAGCGCCTCGTGATATGCGTGCTCGTCGTGATCAGCGGCATTACTTGGCCTTGGGCCTCGGAATGCCGAGATCGGCACAGATTTTGCGCATGGTAAAGGTGTCAATCTCGGTGTGGCGCGGCACGGCGGCTTTGCGCCCGTTGGCCGCATTCACCCAGATCGTGTGCGGCCCGGCGTCGCGCTCAATCTCGCACTCGTGCTCGCGCATGTACCGCTCCAGGTCTCGCCGCTTCATCGGCGCAGGTCGACGGTGGCGGCTTCGGTTCCCAGTACCTCGGCGATCTCTGGGTCGGTTGCGGCCTCGCGATGGGCGAGGAGCACATCCCTGGCAGCCAGCAACACGCTCGTTTTTGCTTCGTCGAGCGTGCGTTCCTGGGCGATGGCGCCGGGCACCTCGAGCACGTACGCGCAAATCCACTCGTTCGACCGCACGTAGACGATCGTCACGTTGAGCGTGTCTGGAACGACGGAGGGCGTGAGCGTCTCGTTGGTCGTCATGCTGGTGCTCCTGGTGTTTCCCGATGCGGGCATTGTACCAGGCCCGCCCAGCGCGCCGGCACGTGACTCGTTCCATGAGCACGGCTGATAGGACGCGTGTTGTCACCAGTCGGCCGCCGTGTGCAGACGTGGTGACGCTTGTTTGTGCGTGGCGGGCGGCAGGGTAATGAGCGGGAACATGTGCCGGGAACGGCCGCCTCGTCTTAATCGCCCAAGGCGTGCGCCTGCTCGCGTTCGTACCTGCGTTCGAGCTGTGGATGCTGCGCGGCCAGGTGCTCTTGTTCGACAACGGTGAGGCCGTGCTGGCGCAGCTGCGCCCGCATCCCCAGCGCGTCGGCAAAGATCGGCATCCGTCCGTTGTGCGTCAGGTCGGCAATGGCTTCCATGGTCGGCGCCTGCTGCACCGGTTCGTGCTCGAACCGTGTCAGTCCCAGGTCCGCGTCCCATATCCGCGTCCAGCGCGTGATGCGGTACGGCGCGTCGCGCCCGGCCTTCCCCTCCACCTCGGCAAAGGCGTCGGGTAGATCGGAGCGACCCTGGCTGGCGTAGGGGATCATCTGCTCCCGCCGCGCCAATTTGAGGTGCGCCGCCAGGCGCTCTTCCCAGACGGTGGCGCGAGCGCCCTGGCCGGCACGTTCGTACGCCGCCTGTTGCTCCTTCGGCGTTAACTCCTGCCAGTCGGCTTCGATCCAGTCTCGCGTCGACCGTGCCTCGCGCACCGCGTGCTGCGCTTCAAGCGTGTAGAACTGCCGCCGCTCCTGCGCTATTTCGGGGCTATACCGCGGTCCTAAGCGGATGTCGTGCGCGCGCAGCGCGTGCCGAAGCGCCACGTCTTCGGTAAAGACCTCCGTAGGAAACGAGTAGTGCCGATTTGGCGCGCGGGCGATCACAGCGCGGAGCTCGTCCACGTCACGCGCCATCCCCGGTGGATGCGGCCAGTGGTGGTCACCGCCCTGGCCGGTGTACTCGAAACTCCACACGCGGTAGGCATACGGCCCGCCGCGGATCGCTTGTAGACGGGCAGGTACCCGCTCGACCTCGACAAAGGTCGACGGCAAGAAGGTTCGATACCCACCTCGATGCAGTGCCAGCGCGGTGCGCTGATAGGCTTCGTGCATGCTTGCCCGCTGTTCCCACGCCGTCAGGTCGTCGGTGGATGGCCCCGAGCCCCGCGTGGCCCACGATCGCTGCTGCTCCGTCGGGGTGAGCTTCGCCCACGCCGCATCGGCCGTACGTGCCTGGTTGTACGCCTCGGTGTACTGGAGCGCATAGACGTTCTCGATGGCCTTGCGATCCTGCTTCCAGGTCTTCGGCTGCGGCAGCGCGACGTTCCAGCCGAAGCGGCGTTCGTAGGTGGGCGGGTCCTGCCTCGGGGTCGCGGTGTTGTCCGGCATGGCATCCTCCGTCCATCGCGCGATTAGTGGTGCTCATGTGCAGGTCCGTTGTCACCGGGCCAGAGGCTTTGCTGTCGGGCGCCAAACTGCGCCAGCAGCTGCTCGGCGTAGGCGTCGAGCTCACTCCGGCGGATCAGCCAGTCGGTGCCGTTGGGTGTCGTAATCGGGCGACCGACGGTGCCGTCCTCGCACAACTCCATGACGCGGGTGATCATCAGGTGGAGATAGTCGGCGGCTTCGGGTACGGTCAATTCGTCGTCGTCGCGCTCGTCGTTGGTGTGGCCATGGTCCATGGTGCTGTCCTCCTGGTTGCGAACGGGCATCTGCGCTAGAAATAGGACTCGTCGTCGCGTTCCCGTCGACGCGTTGTATGCAGGCGGTATAATGCTGCTGACGCGTGCATGCGCTGGAGCCAAGCCAAGTCGTGACGATCTCCTCATCACAATCGTGGACCGCAGATGGCATTCTCGCCTACCTGGCCACGCATCGCCCGTTTTTGCGCGCCCATGGGGTACGCTTCATCGGGCTCTTCGGCTCGGTTCGGCGTGGCACCGCTGATTCCGAGAGTGATCTGGATTTCCTCACGGATCTCGACGACCCCACCTTCGACCGGTATATGGAGCTCAAGTTTTGGCTTGAGGAACTCGTTTGGCCAGTCGGTTGACCTCGTGTTGGCGCCGGATATCAAACCGCGCCTCCGCGAGACGATCCTGAACGAGGTCGTGTATGCCCCGGGACTTGCGCCTGTATCTTGAGGATATCCTCGAAGCCTGTGCGCGGATTGCGAGCTACACGGCGCCGGTCGATTTCGATTCGTTTGCAGCGGACCGTATGCGCGTCGACGCCGTGGTACGCAACCTCGAGATCATTGGTGAAGCGGTCAAGAACATACCTCACGCGCAACGTACACGCGCGCCCGGCGTCGAATGGCGCAAGATCGCCGGCTTACGGGACGTCGTCGCGCATCAGTACTTCGCGGTCAACCTGACGATTCTGTGGGATATCATTCAGCATCAGCTTGGCCCCCTCCAGCGCGACGTGGCGGCATTGCTAAGCGTCCTCGACGAGGAACCATAAGGGTCACGGTTGCGCTACGCCGGACCCCGCAGTCCACCGGAACGATCCCCTCATGCTATGTTGGTGGGCCTGTCGTTCCCGTAGGTGCGACAACGCGGTGTGCGCCGCTGAACCTCTCCGTTCATACGCTCCAGTTCATTTGAATCGCTCCTTTCGTGGCGGGATGGCTTCCGCGCTAGAAATAGTTTCCGTCGTCGCGTTCACGTGGTGCCCGCCGCGCGGCAACCGCCGCTCCCATTGCCGACGAATCGCGCGCCGGTGTGTCCGGCAGTTCCACCGGCGGTGCTCCATTCGCAACGGGTGACGCCGCGGTATTCGGTTCACCGGATGTTGGCCCTGCTGCCCGTGGGGTCGACGGGGGCGCTGGTCGACGCCGGCGCACTGCGGGCGGTGCAGGCAGATCCGGCAGCAGCGGGATCGGGTCGAGGCGTTCGGCCAGGACCCGAAGTTGCGTTTCCGCCTGCGCTAGCACGATCACCGCCTCCGCCGGCAGCGCGTCCAACTCCGTCGGTGCGAGCGCCGGCGCCTCCTTCTCGGTATAGGACAGCGAGCTGTGTGGTCCGCGTGCGTGCTTCGCAGAGCCCAATCCTACGCTACCGCCGCCCGAGCTGCGGCTGTCGGCGCGCACGTAGCGCAGCTCGGTGCCGAACGCTTTGGACACATACTCGGCCGTGGCGAGATCCCGTGGTGGATAGAATACTTTGGTGTGGCAGTTGCCAAGGATTGTCTGTGCCTTGGCTTTGCCGTACACATCGTCCAGTTGTGACATGGTTTGCAGGTACAGGAGCAGCGTTCCGCCGTAGCTGCCGATCGTGGCCATGTACGCATCCAGCTTGGCGATCGCCGTCGCCGGCACCTCGTCCAGCGCGAACAACACCGGAGACCGCCGCTGCTGTCGCATCACCGTCTTGATACAGGCCGCGATGATGCACGACAGGAGCGGACCCGCCGTCGGCACTTGGTCCAGCGGGTAGGTGATGTAGATCGTCGCGTTGCGTGCCGGCCAGTCGTTGGGCACATCGCCGTGCGTCACCGCCGGCACATGTGCCAGCAGCGGTTCCAGACGCGTCGTCATCGTGCCCCAGGCCGATTGCGCGAACTTGTTGAGCTCCTGGCTTGGCCAGTGATCAGTATCGGTAAACTGGAGAATACGCGACGGCGCGTACCGGAACCCCTCGGCTAGCGCCAGCCCGGCGCCTTTCTCGATCCAGCGTGCCAGTACCGCCAGCGGGTGCTCGCCGATAGCCTCGCCGGTGGCGACGGCGGCATGGACGATGGCGAGGCTTTTTTCGCCGAAGATCGGCTCGCGGTCCTTCCAGGTGCGCAGCAGATCGGCGTGCAGCTCTTGCACGTCGAGCGGGTCGTGCAGGCGGAAGGCGTCCGCCAGGTCGATGCCCTGCTCGGGCAGGCGATACACCGGTCCGAGCTGCGCTCTGGTGCCGGCCGTACGCGCCCACTGCTCGCCTTTGGGATCGAGCACCACGGCCGCGCCGGGCCAGCGCAGCAGCGTTTCGGTCAGATGCAAGCCCTTACCGCCGCGGGTGGGGGCGATGACCGCGACATGCCCGCGGTCGGCGCCGAACGGGATGCCGATGACCTCGCCCTCGACCAGCGCAAGCGGCAGGCCAGGACCGTCCAGCCGCGAGCGTTTACGGACCTCGCGCAGCGGCAGTCGGCCTTGCCTGACTGCGTGCTGCCGCGCCAGACGCTGCCAGCGGGCGCGGGGCGCGCCCTGTTCGCCGCCCAGCAGCAATGGCAGCATACAGAGCAACAATACGCCGCCGCCAACCAGGTGCGCGCCGGCGCGTACCGGAATGCGCTTGCTCCCAACCGCAATTGTGCTACGAGGATGCCGCAGTCCGAGCGGCACAAAGGTCGGGCCGTAGCCGAACGCCAGCATCGCCCGGTCGCGCGGCTGCGCATACGCGCGGCCCAGCACGACATAATTCACGACGCCGCACAATACCCAAACCGAGCCGACGATGAGCACCAGGCGCAGGCCGGAGCCGGGGCCACGGAGATCAGTGCGGTCGTATAGGCGGGCGTAGAGGGATTTCAACGGCGTGCGCGGTGTTCGCTGCTTCGCTGCCATCAGGCTCCTCCGTTACGTCAGAATGTGCCTACTCACATCACGGTTGGCGCTGCTGAGACGAAATACGTTCCCCATTCGTTCGTGCTGTGCTAGACTGCGACCCACGCTGATCCTCAGCCTGCTGCGAGCTTTCTCCGAGTACGGAACATGGACCACCATATGATGTGTCCCGGCTGCGGGTTGCAGGTAGCGCGCGGCTTCGACGGCTGCCTGGAACTGTATTGGGAGCGGATGGGCCGACCATTCAGCGGTAGCGTGCACGATCGTCACACGCGCCTGACGTTGGACACCTATTGCGTCCAGCATCCTGACCACTATTGTCCGTCGACGAAATCGCTCGTTGCCCACCTGGGTGGGCTGTGCTGGGCCATGGAGTATCGCGGCCATAGCAGCGGCTACCAGGTGCTTACACGCATGCTGCCCAGGACCCTCGCCGTCCCCAGGCCCGAGATTCCGTCCTTCCGCGGCACGCTCACGATTGCTGATGTGCCGGAGGTTGCGGACGCCGACGCTGCTGCGCGTGCCATTGAGCGGTGGGCGATGGCTGTGTGGGCGGCATACCGAACGCTGCATCCCTTTGCGCGGCAGTGGATCGCGACAGCGCTCGCAGAACCGTAGCTACCGGGGAGGTTCTGGTGCGGGAAGCGATGCATGGTTTTCTTCCCGGAGATGTCACGGTCAAGCGAGCAGGACCAGAACGGTGCGGTCGTCGAGCCGTCGGCAGTCGGGCTCGTACGGTACAGCTCCATATGGCGGTCTCGTTGCTTGCGCAACCGGCTGCCGATCGAGCAGCGAAGAGGGCGCTTAAGTGGCGCTGATCTGTCCCCAATTCTGTCCCCACTCCGGATGCACCTGCATGCCGGACTGAGCGTCAGAGCTGTCCCCAATTTAAGGAGGGCCGCCGCGAAAAACCCGCATGAATGCACGTTCGCCGTAAAAACCATTGGCTTCGTAAACAGCAGGTCAAGGGTTCGAGTCCCTTTGTTGGCTCCATCATTTATAGCACTGCAAAGCGTTAACGAAAAGCCCCGCGAACCCGCGGGGTCTTTTTTGTGCCCTGTACAGCCAAATGTACAGCCAAACTCGAAAATAAAGGGTTTGAATGAGAGCCGGAATGCCTGGTCACGGTGTCGGCGCATGCTCGATGTCATCCAGCACCACTACTCGTACCTCGGTAATGCGGTCGAGCCGCCGGTCGTTGGTCAAGAAGGCGTCACAGCCCATGTGGACGGCCGTCGCTACCTGTACCGCGTCCGGCGTGCGAATGTTGTAGCGGCTGCGCAATGCTGCTGCCAGGATGGCAATCGTGCTATCTACTGCGATCACTCGCACGTGCCGGCTCCCAAGCAGCAGGGTCTGATACGCCTGTGCCAGCTGGTGATCACCGTGCCGAAAGGGGTGTACGAGTACCTCGGTCAACGAGACCGCTGATGTCACCGCGCTGATCGTACCCTGATCAATCTCGGAAAAAATGGCCGTAACCAACGCATCGTAGGTTTGGTTCGCTTCGATAAGGTAGATGATCGGCGCGGTGTCGATCGCCAGGCGTTGGACGCCGCGTAGCGCATCGGCGAGCTTCATTCCGTCGTGTTATCCCACTCATCCCGCAGGTCGTTGAGATATTGCTCGACAGACATGTTGCGCCAGATGTCCGCACCCAGCCCATGGAGCTCCATGATGCTACGCTCCGCGGGAGGCGCCTCGGCGGATGCTGCCAGGTCCGTGGCAATCCGCGCGAGCAACGCGAGTCGCGCCGCCCGCGGCAACCCCAGGATCTGCTCAGCATAGAGCTTTTCAATATCAGGTGCGCTCATACAGTCCTCCGCGGCATAGTATAACGGATGGGCCGAATTACTACGGCCAACACGTTCGGCGACGAGGCGCAGGCAATCCAGGACGTGCTGAATGTGCGCGTAGCGTGGCACGCTACGCTCAGCGCTGTCGCGATACTGAAGACATTGTCCAGTTGAGCGATCAGAAGATTGCACACGGGGCAGAAGTGACCCGTTTTGTTGATCGACACGGGATTATGCGGGTCGAATTGGAACTAGGTACCCGAAGATCGGCTCACATCAAGGGCGATGTTGGGCAGTCCAATAGAGCCAATGTGCCCATCATATTTTCAGGTTTGCTTGGTGCGGTACTGACCATTCCGCGGCTGGCTGTACTGCTCGATACTTCGGCCGGCGACATCGATATTCCACAGTTCCCGAATACCAGAGGCAGCATAGCGCGGCAGCAATTCCTACCGCGGGAATGATCCGACCAGAAAGCTATACATGCGACGTTGAACGTCATTTGCCTGGCGGTTTGGGAATGCCCAGTTGCTTGCAGAGGCCGCGGGCTGTGAAGGTGTCGATCTCGGGATGGCGGGGCACAGGCGCTGTCTGCCCGTTGGCCGGGTTGAGCCAGATGGTATGATTGCCGCCCTCGCGTAGAACCTGGCACCCGGCGCGCTGGAGGTGGCGTTCCAGGTCACGCAGTTTCATTCGTGTGCGGCCCGCACAAACTCCATGCCGAGGACGGTGTGCAGCTCGGGCTCTGTGCCGAGATCCTGATGCGCCAGCAGCAGCTCGCGCGCGGCATCCAGGACCATCATGCGCGCCTCGGCCATGGTCTTGCCCTGACTGAGTGCAGCTGGGAACTCGAGTAGATGGGCGATAATCCAGCCGTCGCCGTCGGCACCGCTTTCGTAGATGATCGTAAGCGGTCCAAGCGCGGCCAGCAGTTCGTCACCGGTTCGCGTAGCCCTATCGGCGGTCGTCATATAATCGTTTCTCCCGTGGCTGTGTGTCGTCGGGTCGCGGCCGGCGGCGCGCGTTTGTGTAGCAAGAGTATACCATGGGGGCACAGGCCCAAGGTCTTCATCGTCGATGGTGCACTACTCTGCTCAGGAGATGGATGCCAAGGAGCGATCGGCCCGATAATTGCTGAATGCCGGCTGTGCCCAATGCCTCCTGTTGTCACACTGCACGACAATGTGACATACAAGCGTGCCGGGCGACCATTCAGCGCCGGGAACGACAAAGCGATCATGCGTGACGCGAGCGCGAGATCACCGAGATGGATCAGCAAGCCAAGATTACATTGTTCGAGCAGCTGAGCTGGCCGGAAATCGAAGACTGGGCCGGCGCGACGATCGCGACGCGCGGGCGGAGCTACTATCGCAGCGGCCACGTCGCCGGTCTGGCGCGAACCGTCGCCGGCGAGGTCGTCGCGTGGGTCCATGGCACGCGGCGCTATGCGACGCTGATCGACATCGACCGGGAGGGCCTGGTCGCAGCGTGTAGCTGTCCCTATGAGGATGTCTGCAAGCATGCCGTGGCCGTGGTGCTGGCGTATCAGGAGCAGCTCAAACAGCAGCGCGCGCTGCCGGCCGTTTCCGACGGCGATCCGCGGCTGGTGCTGCTGGAAGCCGGCGCCGAACCACGATTGGGAGGACGAAGACTGGCACGGACAGAATCCCGGAGTTGCTTCCGTTACGTCCCCGGCAGGTCCGCTACGCAGCTTCCTGGAGCAGCACTCCAAAGCAGAGCTGGTCGATCTCTTCGAGGAGCTGGCCGGGCGCTTCCCCGAGCTGCATGCTGCGTTGGATGACCGCCGTACGCTGGCGACCGGTACGGCCGAGCAACTGGTGGGCGACAGCCGCCGGCTGATCGTCACAATCGGCGCGGAGCCCGGCTGGCGTAACCATTGGGACGGCGAGGGCTCGATCCCCGACTATGGGCCGATCCGCGACCGGCTGGAGTTGTTGCTCGGGCAGGGCTATGCCGACGATGTCGTGAGCCTGGGCGAAACGCTGCTGGATACCGGTATATCGCAGGTGGAGCAGAGCCATGACGAAGGCGAGACGCATGCCGAAATCGCCGGCTGCATGAACATCGTGTTTCGCGCGCTGTTGCGGTCGTCGCTGCAACCCTCCGCGCAGTTGCTGTGGGCGATCGATGCGATGTTGCGCGACCAGTACGAGCTGTGCGCCGGCGCGGACGTCGTAATCGAGCAGGCGTACACGGCCGCAGATTGGAGCATTGTCGCCGACAACCTGCGCGAGCGGCTCCTTCGCACGCCGGCTGCTTCGCGTCGCGAGGATTTTAGTGCGGCGTTCGCCCGGGAGCGGCTGAGCAGCTGGCTGATCACGGCGCTCGAACACGCGGAGCGCGGCGACGAAATCATCCCACTGGCCGAGCGCGAAGCCGAGCTGAACGGCGACTATGTCCGCCTGGTGAAATTGCTGATCGCCGCGGGACGAACCGCCGAGGCCGAGCAATGGATCGCTCGCGGCATCGAGGCGCTGGCTCAGACGCAGCGCGGAACGGTCCGTATGCTGCGCGACCTGTTGCTGGAGCTGCGCCGGCAGGCGGGAGACCACTCCACGGTTGCCGCGATGCGTGCCGAGGATTTCTTTCAGCAGCCGTCGATGATGACGCTTCAGGAGCTGAAGGCAGCCGCCGAACAGGCCGGTGTGTGGACGGACGTACAGGCCGCCGCGATGCACTATCTCGAAACCGGCGAGCCGCCCACGGGCGAAGGCGCGCAGAGTGCAAGGACACGAGATCCCGGCCTGGCCGCTGCCCGCGACCGGCCTGCCCAAACCGGAACAACGCTGGCCGGCGCAGTTCCCGATGCTCGGCCTGTTGATCGAGATCGCCGCCCGCGAGCAGCAGCCCGAGCGTGTGTTGTACTGGTACGATCGGCGGCCGGCCGGGCAAGCCCTGTATAGCCCTATCAACGATAATCTGGTCGCCGATGCGGTCGCCGGCGCCTATCCCGAGCGCGCGATCGCGATCTGGAAGCAGCTCGCGGAAGGCCAGATCGCACAGGTCCAGCCGAGCGCCTATGAAGTAGCCGTCGATTATCTCGGCAAGGTCGCCGACCTACAGGCGCGGCATGGGCAGGACGACGAATGGCGGCGCTATCTTGCCGAGCTGCGACAAACACACAAACGCAAACGCCGGCTGCTCGAATTGCTCGACAGACTCGAACGGCGTAGTCGGCTCGGAGCGGGGCGTGGCGAGCGATAGCAGCACGACAGGAACGTCCACTGCCGATGGTGGAGTGTTCACACGCTGTGATCCTCATCCGATGGCCCGCTCGAACCGCACCACCTGCTTGAAGTCGTGCAGGCGCTCCACCATCTGCTGGATCGAAAGCGGTGTTTTCATACCACGTCGCCAGTCGGCCCGATCAAGCGTTCCAATCACGAGATACTCATTGCCGATCCGCGTGGGATCGCGGCGAGCGAACAGGTACGCGAGCTGCTGCTCGACCTCGTCCTGGTGGGCGATCAGCAGGTCGCATTCCCCGCTGGGTAAGTTTCTCTCGTGAGGCCGTACGGGTAACTGCACCTAATTGTGGCTTGACAGGCGGCGATCGTTGGCGGCGAGCAGGATGCGGCGCTGCTCGCCGAGTTGGCGCAGGGCGCATGCAGCGGATCGAGCGCCTGGGCTACGCCGTGACGATTGCCCCCATCGGGGCAATCGTCACGGCGTAGCCCAGGCCGACGACAACCTATTTTCACGGCAGTCGGGCTTTGCGCCGGTTCGGTACGGGATGGACGGTGCAGCACACAGCAGCACGAGACGACGCGCAGCCGATGACGTATCTTCACGGCCCGCCAATTCGGCCGGACGGCGCGGTTCCAGCCGCTCCGCCCCTATCAACGTCGCATCCCGACGTTTGCCGTACACTGTCGTAGAATTACGCTACTGCCTACCGCAGGAGTCCGCGCGGTCCTCAAATAACGTGCTGCTCCCGGGCCACGCGCACCGCCGCCGTCCGCGTACGAACGCCCAGCTTGGCGTAAATGCGCGTCAGGTACGTCGTCACCGTGCGTGGCCGCAGCCCCAGCCGCGCCGCCGCTTCCTGATCCGTCGCGCCCTCCGCCACGATCCGCAGCACCTCGACCTCCCGCAGCGTCAGGTGCGGCGCCTGCCGCGCGCGCGACAGTCCAGAATCCGGTGGGGCGGCGGCCTGCGTTGTTTCGTCGCCTACGGCGGTGAGCGCCTCGGCGATCGCCTGCTCCAGCGCCAGCGCCCGCCCCGCTTCCCACGCCGCGTGAAACGTTGCCTCGTTCAGCTGCGCGCGAACGTGCGCCACCTCCTGCTGATAGAGCGCGCGCTCAGGAGGCGGGATGACCGTCCCAACCGCATCTCGCAGCCCTTCCGCTGCACCGTAGAGCCGCGCTGCGCGCACCGGGGCTCCTTGCGCCTGCGCGACGCCGGCGAGACTTGCCAGGCAGGTCGCGATGCTGACTTTGTGCCCCAGCGCTTGCCGCACCGCCAAGCTCTCCCTGAGGTACCCTGCCGCCCGCTCATCGTCACCCGCCGCATGCGCGATCTGTCCCAGCACGACTAACCCTCGGCCGATACCCCAGCGATCCCCGACCGCCTTCCAGCCTGCCAGCGCCTCTTCCACATACCTGGCTGCCCGCTCGTACTCACCCTGCGTGCGGGCGAGACGTCCACGATCGTACAGCAGGTAGGGTTCGGTGACCCCCTGTTCGCGATAGAGCAGCTCGCTCTGGTTATACAGTGTCTGCGCCTGCCCAGCGTCGCCCTGCGCCCATGCCAGCTGCCCGAGCGTGCGCAACGCGTGGGCCGTGCCGCGACGGTTGCCGATCTGCTGCTCGAGCGCGAGCCGTTCCGCCTGCAGCCGCTGCGACGTGGCATAGTCCCCTTGCTCCAAGGCCACGTACGCCAGTCCCAGCAGCGATGTCGCGACCTCGGTCTCGTTCGCCAGGGTTCGCTGGAGCGCCAGCAACTCCTCGAAGCGCGCCCGCGCCAGGCCAAATTCATCCAGGGACATCGCGATGTAGCCCTGCGACATCAGCAACCGCGCAATCAACCACGGATCGCCCGCCGCGCGCGCCAGGCACACACCCTCCTCCGAGAAGTCCATCGCTTGTTGCCGCTCACCGATCGGCCACCACACCAGCCGCCCGGCTTCTCCGAGCACCCAGGCCATCAGCCAGGGATCGCCCGCCGCGCGCGCCAGCCGCAGCCCCTCGTCGAGCCGCGCACGCCCCTGCACGACTGCGCCGTGCCAGATGTCCGCGCCACCGACCAGCGCGAGGGCCATTGCCGAGCCCCACCGCTCCCCTGCCGCCTGGAATAACGCCAAACTCTGCTCGGCGAGTGCCGCACTGCGCACGTCCGTGCCGAATCGATCCTCCAGCAGCGCTTGCGCCAGGAGTGCCTTCGCGGACACGGCGGAGGACAGCGTGGCCGCGTGCGCTCCCGGCGCGGTTGCGAGCGCCGACCAGCGCTGTCCTTCGGCATACGAGCCGCGCACCAGCAGAAACTGCCACAGCGCGCCGACGAGCCGCACCCCGAGCTCGACGCCGCTCGGTCCCGACGTTCCCGCCTGGCTCCAGTCCAACGCAGCCCACACATTCCCGCGCTCGGCTTCCAGGCGCTCCAGCCACGCCCGCTGCTGCGGTCCGCGCAGCGCGGGCTCCGCCCGCTCGGCCAGGGCCACATAATACGCGGCATGCTGCCGCCGCAGCGCCGGTACCTCGTCGAGCGCCGCGAGACGCTCCAGCGCGTATTCCCGAATGGTCTCGAACATGCTGAAGCGCGGCTCCGTGGCCACGCCGTGGTCCGGTCGCAGCAAACTCTTGTCGACGAGCGACTGCAACCCGTCCACGACGTCGACGCCCAGATCGCCGGACGGATCACACACCGCCTCGGCGGCGTCCAGCGTCCAACCACCCGTGAAGGGAGCCAGGCGTGCGAACAGGTGCTGCTCCGCCTGGTCGAGCAGGTGGTGACTCCAGTCGATCGTCGCGCGCATCGTCTGCTGGCGGGCGGGCAGGTCGCGGGCGCCACCGGTGAGCAGCCGCAGGCACGAGCGGAGGCGCGCGAGCAGCGCCGCAGGCGAGAGCAGCCTGCTGCGCGCGGCGGCGAGCTCGATGGCGAGGGGCAGCCCGTCCAGCCAGACGCAGATCGCTGCGACCGCGGGCGCCGTTGCCGGGGTGACCTGAAAGTCCGGTTGGACAGCCCTGGCGCGTTGGATGAAGAGCAGCACGGCCGCGGAGTGGGCGAGGCCGGCGGGTGATGGGAGCGCGCTGGGATCCGGGAGCGCAAGGGGCGGGACCGGGAACTCCTGCTCGCCATACAGGTGCAGCGGTGCGCGGCTGGTCACGAGCACGGCGAGCCGGGGCGCTGCGTGCAGGAGGTCACTGACGAGCGGTGCGGCATCGAGGATCTGTTCAAAGTTGTCCAGCACGAGCAGTAGCTGCTTCGCGCGTAGCGCGGTCTGCAGGTTGTCCTGCAACGGCTGACCGGCAGTTTGCTGGACGCCCAGCGCCTGCGCAACGGCGGACAGCACCAGGCTCGAATCGCTGATCGGCGCCAGATCGACGAACCAGGTCCCGTCGGCAAAGTCGTCCTGCAGCTCGGCGGCGACCGTGAGCGCCAGGCGCGTCTTGCCGATGCCGCCCGGACCGGTCAGCGTGACGAGGCGGCAGTCCGGATGCTGCAGCAGCTCGACGAGCTGCTCCAGCTCGGCCACCCGCCCGACAAAGGAGGCCGTGGGGCTGGGCAGGGTGTCGCGCGCCCCGCTTCCTCCGTCGTCCTGCGCCGGGCACCTGGTGCCGTCCCGGATCTGGGTAAAGAGCGCCGTGGTCGCTTCCTCAGGGTCCACGCCCAGGTCCTGCTCAAGCACCTGGCGACAGTGGAAGTATTGGGCGAGGGCAGCTGAGCGCTGGCCGCAGCGCCACAAGCTCGTCATCAGCTGCCGGCGCGCGGCTTCGTCCCACGGATCCACTTCGACCTGGCGCTCCAGGTAGTGCTGCGCGGTGGCATCGTCCCCGCGCCGGACGTAGTAGGCCGCCTGCTCGGCCGTCGCGCGCACGAATTGGCCGCGCAACCGCTCGCGCTTCAGCGCGGCCCACGCGTCGAAGTCGGTGCTGTCGCGGACGAGCACCTCGGCCAGGAAGTCTCCCCGATAGCAGCTCAGTGCCTCCCCACGCCTGCGGGCACACGACCGACACGTCACCGCATGGCGATGCGGATGGGCGTCGCACGCGGCCAGCAGGGCCGTGAAGCTGGCGACATCGAGGACGTGATCGCTCGCAGCATTGAACTGGACTGTATCCCGCGTGGCAAGCAGATACGGTGGCTGCGCGGTGGAGTTGGCGATGGCTTCGCGGAGCTTGCCCAGCGCATGGCGCAGGTAGGTGCGGGCGGCATCGTTGGGCAACTCCGGCCACAGCAGTTCGGCCAGGACGGCGCGACTCTGTGGATGGTCCGCTTCGACCGCGAGGTAGGCGAGCAGCGCACGCACTTTGACGGACTCAAAAGTCGTGACTGGCTGCCCGTCCAGCGTCGCGGCAAACGGACCCAGCAGTGCGAGGACGAGCTGGGGCATATTGCTCCCCTCCTCGGCGCGAACGCTTGTTGCCGTTGCCCCCTCCCGGCAGTGCACGCTCTGCTGCGGCCAGTGTACACCCTTGTCTCATACAACTCCATACGGTTTCTATACGGTCGCCGCCTACAATCAGCAGCATCCGGAGCAGCCTGCGATGGAAGACCAAGCGCGGCGGAACCTGGCCTACGTGCTGCGCATTTGGATCAGCACAAGCCGTGACGGGCAGCACACCTGGCGCGTCCTGCTGGAGGAGGTGCATAGCGGCGAGCGTCACGGCTTCACCACTATTCGACAGCTCGCTGCCTTTCTTGAGGAGCGAACCGAGGATGCCGTTCGTTTCCCGCACGCTCCACCAGGAGCCGGGGACGAGCCGTGATGGAGGACGACCGTCCGGCGGAGTGCCGCCTACGGGTCACCGCGGCACGGGTCAGGCGTGCGCCGCGGATGACCCAACGGCACAGGCACCGTCGTCGTGTCTCCGCCGTAGTCGATCAGCAAGGAGGCTCTCATGCGTCGTTCACGGATGTTTCTCTTGGCCGTTGTGTTCCTGGTCGTGATTGTGCCCGCGGCGACCCACCTCGTTTCAGCCATGCCGGCTCAGCGGCACAAAAGTGCGCAACGCGTCGTCACCGAGTGGCTGCACACCCTCAACGCCAGCATGCACACCGGCGATTTCACCGCCTTGGGTAAGCTCTACGCCAAGGACGCCACCTTCACCCTGTCCAATCCGGATGGCAGCACCAGCGTGTACCGCGGGCGCGACCAGATCGTGGACTACTTCGAGGGATTCCAGCGCGACGCGCCGGGGCTGCAATTTACCCAGGTGAGCATGTCCAGCCTCGCGCGCGAGGTGGTGGTGAGCTATGAGACGGCCGGCAGCTCGCCTACCCCGCCGCGCTGCTTCCATGTGTTCCAGGTGCGCAACGGCCTGGTGCAGGATGAGCACTGGGTGGTCTACTTCGGTGGAGCGCCGTAGCGGAGCGCGGTGGCAGCGCAACGGGGTGGGCGAGGAGCGGTACCGCGCCTCGAGCGCAGGGGTGGGGTACCGCGCCGGTCGCGTCGCTGGCTGGAGGACCGCTGCGCACCCTCCCCGCAGACTTCGCCGTGCGCGCCACGCTATCGCCGCTCGCGGTAGCTGACTACTGGCCGCGAGCGCGATCCTGGTCATCTGCAGCACCGCTTGCGGCCGATACGCGGCTTCCGTCGGCGGACGTGGTCAGCCGCGGGCACGCCGTGGTACAAAATCAACGCAACCGATGCTCCCACGTGACGGCGCGCGTACCGCGGACCCTGCGGTTGGCGACGGCATGGTCACCGGTGACCCAGGCGATCTCGGCCGCGGTACCGTCGCGCTCGACCAACCACGCGCACGCAGGCCCGATCGGCTCCCGTTGGCTCATTCCACCGCACCAGCACCATTGCGACGCTCCGATCCTGCACCGCGCGTGTAGCTCCCATACCAAAGGCCGGCAGTCCTAGCAACTGCCCCCACCCGAGGAGGTGATCCAAGCTATGGTCGGCAAACTGCTCACGCACGTCCCGTGTGTTACGCTGGTCCACCCACGCGGCCAGGCCCGGCTGGGCATCGGACTGTGTGTCCTTGGCGTGGTGCTGGGCTGGCTGGCGATCACGCGGCTCGCGGCGCCGGTCTGGAGCGTCGCGGTCGTGCTGCTCGCGCTGCTGCTGGTCCCCGCCGTTCGCAAGTGGCGCGTCGACCAGCGCGAGCTCGGCTGGCCACTGACCCTTCTGAGCGTCCTGCTGGTCACGCAGGGGCTGCATACCGTCGAACACGTCGCGCAATGGACGCAGTATCACCTGTTGGGCTGGCCGCTCAAAGCGTCCAGCGGGCTCATCTCGCCGCTGAAC
Source organism: uncultured bacterium (assembly GCA_963827625.1). GTDB lineage: Bacteria > Chloroflexota > Chloroflexia > Chloroflexales > Kallotenuaceae > CAWHBS01. The sequence goes on from CAWHBS010000004.1 coordinate 45,674, forward strand.
GCGGAGCTGGTGCATTTCAGCTGGAACTGGCTGGTGCTGCTGACCGTCGGGTATCTGGTCTGGGTCGGGTTGCGCAGCTGGGCGCTGTGGCTGCTTCTGCTGTGGGCGGCGGCGCACACGGCCGAGCACACGTACCTGTTCGTGACCTACCTGCAGAGCGGGTGGGTGCAGGGCTTGCCTGGCATCATCGGGAAGGGCGGGTGGCTGGCCCAGAACGCCGAGCTGCCTGGACCGATCGCCTTCCTGTGCTCAGTCGCGCCGGGCCTGGCCAGCGCTGTGCGGCTGGACGTGCATTTCTGGTGGAACATAGGCGAGATCGTGCTGTTGCTGCTCGCCGCGCACCTGGCCACACGAGGCGAGGGCAAAGCCAGGAGAGTTTAGCCCGTACGGAGTACGGTTTATCGACATCGAGGTAATCCTTACACCCCGCGTCCTCCAAACCTCCCCGAATCTGGAGCGTTGACGCCGGCACCGCGCTAATGAGCGGCGGGGGAGCACCGCTGCTCGCCCCGCCAATCACCTGCGCAGTTTCGTAACGAACCAGGGGCCAATACCGGGCGGACACTCACGTTCGCCGGCCCGCAGCGCCAGGCGATGATCACCCACATTTGCCCGGGCGTGTTCGTCGAGCGGATCGCCTGGCACGTGGCGCAGCAACTCGCACGCATATAACGCGCGGCACGTGCCAGTGTAGGCCCAGCGTAATGTGCTGTATCCGCTCGCAGATCCGCTCGGATCGTGCATGCATGCACGATCCCCTGCCCGCCCCGACTGCGCCCTGGTGGCCCACCCTCATCCAGCGCTCGTGGCGCTGCACGTGAGCTGCTCGGCCATGCTGAGCAGCTCCGCCTGTAAGGCCGGCGGGCTGTGCACCACGAACGGCAAGTTGCGCGTCACCAAAAATCGGGCCACCTCCCCCATGTCGCCATAGTGGGCCTCGAACCGGACCCCGCTCGCCGTTGCCGTCAGCGCGCCATAGCTCGCCGGGATCTTCAGTTGCAACCCGGTACAGCGGCGCGTCAAACTCCACCACGATCGGCTCCCGCGCCGTGCCCCGTTCAAGCTGCGCGTGCACGTAGGTCTGGATGTCGGCGGCGCGTCGCCGGAACGCGGCGTACGCGGCACCACGTCGATCGTCATGCGCCGGTCCTACCATCGGCCACCCGAACGGTCAAGGCACACCACGGATGTACGCGTGTCTGCGCACCGGCGCGTTCGCGCTTCCCCACACCTATACGATGGAAGATGCCCCCGCCGGCTCGGTTATACTACGATCATACATGCCTGCAGCATGGTTTTGGAGGGCTGTATGTCCGAGCAGGTTCCCCCGATCGAGGCGCCCAACACCCCGGGCCGGATCAATCCCGCGCTCTATATCAACCGCGAGCTGAGCTGGATCGCGTTCAACCGGCGCGTGCTCGACGAAGCCCGCGACCCGCGCAACCCGCTCTTGGAGCGCGTCAAGTTCGCGGCGCTCGTTTCGTCCAATCTTGACGAGTTCTTCATGGTCCGCGTGTCGGGTGTTGTGGAGCAGATCGCCGCCGGCGTCGGCCAGTGCTCGCCCGACGGCCGCACGCCCCAGGAGCAACTGCAGGCCATTCGCCGTGCCGTGCTGCCGCTGGTCGCCGAGCGCCAGCGCCTGCTTGGCCGCGACTTGTTGCCGGCGCTGCGCGCGCAGGGCATCGTGCAGCGGCGCTACACACAGTTGGGCACCAGACAGCGCGCCGCGCTGCGCGCCTACTTTCTGCGCGACGTGTTTCCGGTGCTCACCCCGCTGGCGATCGATCCGAGCCACCGCTTCCCGTTTGTGTCCAACCTCAGCATCAATCTGCTGATCGTGCTCGACGGCGCGCAGGGCGAACGCTTCGCGCGCGTGAAGGTGCCCGAGGGCCTGCCGCGCCTGGTGCGCTTGCCCGAAGATGCGGGTCGGGATACTCCGCATCCCCAGCATCCGGTGCGCCTGGTGTGGCTGGAAGATGTGATCGCCGCCAACCTCGATGTGCTGTTTCCGGGCCGCACGGTCCGCGAGGTGCACCAGTTTCGCGTCACGCGCGACGCCGACATGGAGATCCGCGAAGACGAGGCGTCCGACCTGCTCGAGACGATGGAAGAGCTGATGCGCCGGCGGCCGTTCGGCGCAGTGGTGCGGCTGTCGCTCAACCACTCCTGCAGCGCCGAGGTGCGCGCGCTGCTCATCGACAACCTCGCCATCACCGACGACCACGTCTACGCGCAGGACGGCCCGCTCGGCCTCAGTGCCCTGCTCGAGCTGCTCAGCCTCAACCGTCCCGACCTCAAAGACGTGCCGTTCGTGCCGGTGACGCCGCCCGCACTGCAGGGTTCCGGTGACCTGTTCGCCGCTATGCGGCGCCAGGATATCCTGTTGCACCATCCGTTCAAATCGTTCTCACCGGTGATCGACCTGCTCACCGCCGCGGTCCGCGACCCGCAGGTGCTGGCGATCAAGCAAACCCTGTATCGCGTCGGGCGCCACGCACCGGTGGTGCAGGCGCTGCTGGACGCGCGTGGCGAGGGCAAACAAGTGGCCGTGCTGGTCGAGCTCAAGGCGCGCTTCGACGAGGAACACAATATGGAGTGGGCGCTGGCGCTGGAGAAGGCCGGTGCGCACGTTGCCTTTGGCCTGATCGGGCTGAAAACGCACGCCAAGATGCTGCTGATTGTGCGCCGCGAGAGCGATGGGCTGCGCCGCTATGTGCATCTCGGCACCGGCAACTATAACGCCGCCACCGCGCACAGCTACACCGATGTGGGGCTGCTGACCTGCAACGAGGAGATCGCCGACGACGTCAGCGAGCTGTTCAATGTACTGACCGGTTACAGCGACCAGCGCCACTACCGCAAGCTGCTGATCGCACCCAACGAGCTGCATGGGGCGCTGCTTGCAAAAATCGAGCGCGAGATTGCACGTCAGCGTGCGCACGGCGACGGGCACTCTGATTCTGAAGTGCAACGGCCTCGACGATGAGCCGATGGTGATGGCGCTCTATCGCGCCGCGCAGTCCGGAGTCAGCATCGACCTGATCGTGCGCGGCATTTGCAGCCTGCGGCCGGGCCTTGCCGGCCTCAGCGAGACGGTGCACGTGCGCTCGATTGTCGGGCGGTTTCTGGAACACGACCGGATCTACTACTTCCGCAACGGCGGCAAGGAAGAGGTGATGATCAGTAGCGGCGACCTGATGAGCGGCAATCTGCACAAGCGCATCGAAACGGTGACGCCGATCGAGGATGCGGCGCTGCTGCGCGAGCTGCGCGATGTGGTGCTGGAGGCATATCTACGCGATAACACCCACGCGCGGGTGCTGCATAGCGACGGCTCGTATGTGCGGTTGTCGCCGGGCGACGGCAGCGCCTACGACGCGCAGGCCGAGTTACTGGCCGGCGCGCTCACCACGTCGCGCGCGGTGCCGATCGCGGACGTGCCGACGCAGACGGATGCCGAGGCGCCGAACCACGGCCTCCATAATAGTCTGCAATCAACGGCACGCTCGTACAGCACGAGGAACGCAACCTAGTCCGAGCTACTCGGTATCAAACAGGCAGTCAGCCTTTGATCCCCGTGATCGAGATGCCTTCCAGGAACGAGCGCTGAGCGACAAAGAACAGCACCACCAGCGGCAGCGTGGTGAGCGTCGCGCCGGCCATCATCAGGTTCCATTCGGTGGTCCGCTGCGACCTGAACGCGAACAATCCGAGCGACAGCGGGTACTGGTTCTGGTCCGATAGATAGATCAGCGGGCCGAAGAAGTCGTGCCAGGTGCCGACAAAGGTCAGCACCGCGACGACCAGCAAAGCCGAGCGCACCAGCGGCAGCATGATCTGCCAGAAGGTGCGAAACTCGCTCGCGCCGTCGATGCGCGCCGCGTCGGAGAGCTCGAACGGGATGCCCATAAAGAACTGGCGCATCAGGAAAATGTAAAAGGCGTTGCCCAGAAATGCCGGCAAGATCAGCGGCGCGTAGGTCCCCAGCATGCCGAAGGCTCTGAAGAGGATGAAGGTCGGGATAAAGGTCACAATCGCCGGGATCATCAGCGTCGCCAGCGTGATGCCAAACAGCAGGTCGCGCCCCGGGAAGCGCAGCCGCGCGAAGCCGTAGCCGACCGCGGCGCACGAGAGAACTGTGCCGATGGTGACCGAGCCGGCGTAGAAGACACTGTTCCACAGGAAGCGCAGGAACGGAAAGCCGGGATAGTTCAGCGCCTCCACGTAGTTCTGCCAGACCGGCGGGAAGGGAAACCATACGATCGGCCTCGCGAAGACCTGGGTGTTTTCTTTGAGGCCGGAGATAATCATCCAGTAGAACGGGATGGTCATGAGCACCGCTGTCGCGACGAGGATCGCCTGCCGGGCGGTCGCCGACGATAGCCGTCTGAGACGTAGCGAGCGCCCGCGCGGCGCCGCAACGTCTTGAACCGCCTCGGGTCTGGGGAGCGAAGTCATCGGTTGCCGCCTCCTGTCCTGTTTGTCGCTTATCGTACGTGCTGCGCCGGGGCTATCAGCTTTCGCCCTGGTAGTGGACCCACGCTGAGCTCGAGCGAAAGATTACCAGCGTTACCACCAGGATCGCCAAAAACAGCACAACCGACAGCGCCGAGGCGTAGCCCATGTTGAAATATGCAAAGGCGTTGCGGTAGATATGCACCATGTACATCAGCGTCAACTCGACCGGCCTCCCGGTTGTGCCGCCGATCACCAGCGCCTGCGTAAACACCTGGAACGAGGCGATCACGCCCATCACCAGGTTGAACAGAAGCGCCGGCGTAAGCAGCGGGAGGGTGACGTGGCGGAACTGCTGCCAGGCGTTTGCCCCGTCGATCGCCGCGGCTTCGAGCAGCGATTGGGGGACATCCTTCAGGCCGGCCAGAAAGATCAGCGCCCCGGTGCCGACGCTCCACAGGCTCATGATGATCAGCGCGGGCTTGGCCCAGAGCGGGTCGAGAAACCAGCCCGGCACCGGCAGGCCGAGCGCCTCTAGCACTATGTTGATCAGCCCGTTGGTCGGATCGAACAGGATCATGAACGTGATCGTGCCGGCCACGGGCGGGACCAGCGCGGGCAGGTAGAACAGCGTACGGTACACGCCGATCCCGCGCCCGCGCATGTTCAGCAGCATGGCAAGCCCGAGCGATACCAGCAAACCGAGCGGCACGGAGATCAGCGCGTAGTACGCGCTGTTGCGCACCGAGGTCCCGACCGCGGGGTCGGTTGTGAACATCGTGCGGTAGTTGGCCAGGCCGATCCAGCGCGGCGCCTGCACGATGCTGTAGTCGGTGAACGAGAAGTAGAAGGCGGCCAGCACGGGGTAGGCCGTGAAGACCACCAGGCTGATCAGCCAGGGCAGAATAAAGGCGTAGCCGGCCAGGGCCTCCCGCCGTTCCGTGCGTCCCATTCTGCGCCGGCTGCGTTGTGCTGTTTGCGCAGACATGACTGCCATCACAGAGCTCCTGACGAGAACACCGCGGGCTGGAGCGCCTGTCGCATCCAGCCCGTGCGTTGCGGCTACGAGCCGCCTAGCGTTTTCTCCAGCTCGGCCTGGCAGGCGCGCTGCGCCTCACCCAGCGCGTCTTTCGGCGGCGCGGCCTTGTTCATGATTTTCTCGACGGCGGCGGTGATCTGGTCGTCGGCGAAGTTCTGTACCGGCGAATCCCACATGGGTGTCGCGATCTCGAGCTGCCCGCGGAAGAACTCCATCATCTCGTCGGCGAATTCGTCGCCGCGCTTTTCCACCACCACCCCGGGCTTGAGATCCTCCACCAGCTTGTTGGTGGGCAGGTCGGGGATATTGTTGAACCAGACCTTGATCCCTTCGACCGTCATGTAGTCCAGGTACTTGAAGGCGGCTTCCTTGACCTTTACGCCTTTGGGGATGACGAGCCAGTTCGGCCAGTAGCCGGAGACTGTCCCGCTGCCGCTCGGGCCGACGGGCAGCTGCGCGACGTTCCACTCGGTGAACACCGGCTCGATCGCCGAGTAGAAATCGCCGGTAAACCAGAAGCCCTGCACCAGGATGGCCTGTTTTCCGCTCTGGAACATCGGCGGCCGGCCCTGCGCGTCGGTGTAGCCGAAGAATACACCGCTCTGCAGCAGCTTGGCGTAGTCGCCCTTGTACTCCTCGTCCAGCCACGAGAGCAGGTACTCCATCAGCTCGATATTTTGAGGCGCATCGATCGTGTAGGTCTGATTGGTTGAGTCGTAGACTTTGCCGCCGTTGAGCGCCGTCCAGTAGGCGAAGTGGACGCCCTCCGAGCCGGGCTCCAGCACCGGCACGAAGCCCACACTTTCGAGGGTGTCTCCGTTATAAACGGTGAACTCCTTGGAGAGCGCCCGCAGCTCGTCCCAGGTTTTGGGGAACGACTCGCGTTCGGTGGGAATGCCCTTCAACTCGAACAGCTCCTGGTTGTAAAACAGCGAGTAGGCGCCGGCCGTGGCGGGCAGGCCGTAGGTTTTACCGCCGTACTGGCAGCTCGCCAGCACGCCTTCGGGCCAGTTCTGGATCTGCGAGTACTCCGACGAGGTCATCAGCTCGTCAAGCGGCTCGAGCGAGCCACGGGCCGCCAGCCCGATCGGCGAGGTCCACAGCACTGTCGCGTCGGGCGGATTGCCTGCGGCGATGCGCGCCAGCAGCACCTCATCGAACGACTGCTCGCCGGTCCCGCATTGGGTTTCGCCGATGTCGATATCCGGATTGAGCGCCTCGAAGTTCGAAGCGATCGTCTCGAAGCCCTGGCAGAACGTTTCCGAGCCGCCCGGCGTCCAGAAACTGACCAGCGTTTTCTCTGTCGCCCCCGCGGCGGATGCCGCGGCTGAAGCGCCGGCGGCGGATGCCGCGCCCGAGGCGCCGGCGGGCGCCGCGGACCCCGTTGCGCCCGTGCCCCCCTGCGCTCCACAGGCCGCCAGCAGGATCGTGCCCCCGCCGGCGCCGGTCAGCCGGAGGAACTCCCTCCGGCTGAGGGCTGTGCATCGTCTGTTGTTGGTTCCGGTCTTCATCGGCCGCCTCCATGGTATCTGTAATTTGTACTTTTGCTCAACGCCTGAAACCCCGAGCTCCGTACTGCTTGAGTCTGCGCGCTGCTCGGCTCTACAATCCGGCGGCGCGGAGGGCAGGAGCATGTTCCTGCCCTCCGCGCCGCTTACTCGCCGAGCTCCACGACACTGTCCTCGTAGGCGAACGACGAACACAGTAGCCGATAGCCGTCGGCGATCTCGTCTTCATCGATCAGCAGCTCGTCCGCGTAGCTGGGATCGTGCTCGATCGAGCCGCTGACCACGCGCGAGATACACGAGCGACAGGTGCCGCCGCGGCATGAATATGGTATGTCGATGCCGGCCCGGTGGGCCGCCTCCAGCACTGTCTCGCCCTGCGCGACCTCGAAATATCTGCCGTCCATCAGCATGACGCCGACCATGACCGCTACACCCTCGCCCACGCTCATGACGGCGCCTGCGCCGCTGCCTCTGCGATGCGTGCCTCGATGCGCTCCATGTACGGGCCGTAGCCGTCCTCGCCGCGCTCCCAGCGCTCTTTTAGCCAGGTCTCCCACATCGCGCCGGCCTGTTTGACCAGCGCCGGCATCTTCTGCTTCGCCTCCGCGCCGAGCAGGTGCTGCAGCCAGGTGTAGCCGAAGCGCAGGTGGATCGCCTCGTCGGCCCAGTCGTAGTCGGTGTCCTGGGCGGTAGCAGTGTCCGCGAGCTCGTCGAAGCGCCGCTTGGCGACCTGCCTGTGCGCGGGGGCGTCGCGCTCAAAGTAGTACAGCAGCGCCAGCACCTCGAGCAGCCCGCCGCCTTGCTCCAGGATCGCGTGGTACGGATCGCCGACCATCGGGTAGTCGACGCCGATCTCGAAGCCCCACGCGTCGAGGCGGCGAATACCCATCAGCGCGTGTCGCATCTCGTCGTAGCCCCAGCGTGCCACGTCGAGATAAAACGCCCATGGCATGTCTGCCCAGTGCCACATCAGCGCGCCAGGGATTTCGGCCGCCCATACCTCGTTGGCGTGATCGATCGCGAACCAGACCTGCTCTTCGCGCGGTGTGCGCGCCGGACGACCGGGACTTTCAACGGTCGCGGGCAGGAAGCGCCCATCGCGCGCGGCCCGCGCCGGGATCTCATAGGCCGGACGATCGGCGCACGGGTGCTCGCTCGGCAGCGAGCCGCGGTCCTCGGTTCCCAGCAGCCCGCCGATCGCCGCCAGGTAGGAGCTCAGATAGCCGGCCCACGGCTGCGCCGCCTCGAGCTCCCCGGCCGGCAGCGCCGCCAGTGCCTGCTTTGCTTCGTCGAGCTGCTGTTGCTCGTCGATCAGGATGTGTTCGATACGATAGCGGCTCGGTGCGTCGTTGAGCACGTCCGCTTGCGACAGGTACGCACGGTAGGCAGCGATCAGCGCCGGCTTGACGATGGAGTAGATACCGAGCGCGAACTCGGCGTCGCTGCGCGCTCGCGTCAGCTGCCCCAGAAAGGCCAGCAGCTGCTCGTCATGCCCGCTGTCGACGTCGCGCCTGGGATAGCGCAGCTCGAGCACGCGCGTGCGCAGCGCGTCGGCGTGCAGCGAGTCGTGCCACCACTGGCGCGGCATAAGCTGCTTGAGCTCCCAGTTTGCGATCGCAATGTGCCGGGCACCGAGCGCACGCATGGTCTCGCGCTCGACGAGGTACAGTCGCTTGAGCAAACCAGCGGAATCGTCAACGCTGCGCCGGGGTTGGGCGGCCGGTTCGTATCGGTCTGTCGACATTCTTCGCTCCACGAAGCTTTTCGTTGCGCTCGCCTGCGCCGCCCGGTGTGCTGCGCGACGGCGCGCTTAAACAGGGTTGTACATCGCTCGTTGCCAGATATCCTACCACAGGGAAACGGTTCCGAATGCGCGACGCGCTCGATACGACGCAAGCCGGCGCCGCGTCAGGCCTGTCTGGCCGCGGGTAAATGACCGTGATCGCGTACCGAGCGAGCGGCTGCGTCGAAGCCGGCCCAGGCTGCAGCAGCGAAGGCGGCGCCCACGCTGATCCGGCGCACGCCGGCCGCCGCGAGGCCGGCAACGTTCATGCTCGCCCCGCGCAGCAGTACGTTCACCGGCTTGGGCGCCACGGCTGCGACGATTGCTCGAATATCGGCCGGCTCGGTGACACCTGGAGCGTACAGCACATCGGCGCCCGCGCCGGAGTATGCAACCAGGCGCTCGATCGCTTGATCCAGGCTTGATGTCCCGATCAGCAGTCCTTCCGTACGACCGACGAGCAGCACGTCCTGGCCGGATGTGTCGATCGCGTTACGTGCTGCCTGCATACGCGCAACCGCCAACGCCGTTGGGTAGAGTTCGTGGCCGGTGCGATCTTCGATCGATAGGCCCGCCACGCCGGTTTCGATCGCCAGCAGCACGTTGGCTGCCACCTGATCGGGCTGATCCGCGAAGCCCGCTTCGAAGTCGGCGTTGACCGGCAGCTCGGTGGCTGCGCACAGCATGCGCAGGTGATCCAGCACTTCATCACGGCTCAGCTCGCCGTCCTCACGGCCGAGTGACCAGGCATAGCCGGCGCTGGTCGACGCAAGCGCCTGGAAACCGAGTTGTTCCAGGCGTCGCATGCTCCCGATATCCCAGGGGTTGGGTATGACGAAATGCCCTTCCTCATGCAGCTTGCGAAAAGCCGCGCGCTTTGCAGCTCGATCGTCGCTCATATGATTTGGCCTCCGGCGATCGGTTGTACACCTGCCGTCAGCTTGGTGCAAGGATTGAGCCACTCGCGAAGAAAGGCACGGGGCCGAGAGGGTAGGCCTGGGTGTGCCAACAGGAGTATACTAAGCGGAACGAGGAGTGAACCATGCGCGTTGGCTTGCAGGTACCCAGTTTCACCTGGCCGTCCGGCCCTTCCCAGCTCGGCGATACGTTCGGGCTGATCGCCGAGCGCGCCGAGCGGGCCGGCTTCTACAGTTTGTGGGTCATGGATCACTTCTTCCAGATCGGCGTTGTCGGCCCGCCGGAAAACGAGATGCTCGAAGGCTGGAGCGCGCTGGCGTTTGCCGCCGGGCGTACCAATCGGATCCGCCTGGGAACCATGGTCACCGGCGTTACGTATCGCCATCCGGGCATACTGGTGAAAACGGCGACGACGCTTGACGTCCTGTCGCAGGGCCGGGCATATTTCGGCATCGGAGCGGCATGGAACGAGGAGGAGCACGCCGGCCTGGGTGTGCCTTTCCCCGCGCTTAAGGAGCGCTTCGAGCGGCTGGAAGAAACGTTGCAGATCGCGCTGCGCATGTGGGACGGCGACGAGACGCCGTTCGAAGGCCGGCACTACCGGCTAGACCGCCCGCTCAACTCGCCCGCCGCGGTGCAAAAGCCCCACCCGCCGATCCTGATCGGGGGTGGTGGCGAGCAAAAAACGTTGCGTCTGGTGGCGCAGTACGGCGACGGCTGTAACCTGTTCGCCCGGATGGGCCGGGATGTGGTGCGCCATAAGCTGGCCGTGCTGCGCGGCCATTGTGAAGCCGCCGGCCGGCCGTACGAGCAGATCGAAAAGACGACCCTGGATGTGTTGCATATTACTCGCGACGGGCGCGACGGTACGCTCGGGCCGGCTGCCGCGATCGAGTATTTCGCGGGGCTCGCCGCGCTCGGCGTCGACCAGGCGATCTTCAGCATGCCCAACGTGGCCGATGCGGAGCCCTTCGATGTGCTGGCGACGCAGATCCTTCCCGAGGTCGAGCAGCTGCGCGTGGCAGGGCGCTAGGCGCAGCAGCTAAAGTATTCCCCACACCCGCGGCCCTGTCCGCCATGAACCCGGTTCACGTCGACCGGATTGCCCTCTTAAAACCACATGCCCGGGCTCTGGAGCCCGGGCATGTGGTGGGGAAGGGGAAGGGTTTCGGCGGACGCTAGGCGGTCGCGACGCGCGGGCGGCGCAGCTTGCCCAGCAGCGGGCTGCTCAGGCGCAGCGCCAGCGGCTCCAGCCCGATCGACGCGACGACCCGGAAGGCCAGCACCATCAGCAGCTGCAGCGCGATGAAGCGCCCGTCCAGCGCGATCTGCCCGATGCCGCTCAGCACGAAGATCACGTTCAGCAGTGTCGCGCCCAGCGCCGCCGGCACCACCAGCACGCCGGTCAGGAACGACAGCGCGATCGCCAGCTCCAGAAACGGCATCGAGAACGAGATCATCGGCGTCAGGCCGAGGCCGACGAGCATGCCGGCGACGGGACGGAACCACTCGAAGGGTACGTTGAGCGTGCCGTCGGCGACGAGCTTGAGAATGCCGTGGATCGGGTCGCTGGTCAGGAAGCCGGCGCCGATTTTGGCCACGCCCATCTGCATCCACATATAGGCGAGATACAGGCGGAGCACGAGCCACAGCGGCGCTGCGTAGCGATGGGTGAACGGCAGGGTGACGATGTCGCGAGCGCGGGTAACCATCGACAGGTCGGTGTAGGCGCGTGGTGCGATGTGCCGGCGAGATGTAGACAACATGTGGTGAACTCCTTGGCCCGACTGTCGGGTGTGTTGAAATGTTCTGTTTGTGATGTGCCAAGTAGACCACACAACGGCTGGTGCCAACAGCGCCAACTGCTACTCGGAGTGCTACCGGAACCGCTACAGATTGAGTCGAACGGAATCACCACAAAGGACACAAAGGACACGAAGAATCCGGAAGGTCTTCGTGTCCTTTGTGTCCTTTGTGCTGATTCCGCTCCGGCGCGTGCCCTACCGGCGCTATCCCCGTGGCGGTTCCAACAGCAGCACCGACGGGACGCGCTGTGGCTCTGCCAGACGCAGCAGTCCATAGCCGATGCCGGCGAGTCCCGTCATCAGGCCGGGCACCTCGAGGCCGAGCGGCACCCCACACAGCCAGCCGTGCTGCTCGATGTTTTCGAGGATCATGCCGGCCGTGTGCTCAGCCTGCGCGCGCCGGTGCTGGTCGCCGAGCTTCGCTCCCGCCTGCACCAGCAGCTCGATATTGCCGAGGTCGCCGTGGCACAGGCAGTGGCTCAGGCCGAACCCGTCGCGTGTCGTTGTCTCGAGCGCCAGCTCGATCTCGGCGGGAATCGCCGGGTCGTTTAGCAGGCTCGTGGCGTGGATGCGCCCTAAGCCGATGCCGGGAGCGCCGTGGCACCAGGCGACTTTATGCGGATCGGGGAACGACGGATCGATCAGGTGGTAAATGTCGCGCCAGTTCTGCGCCTCGGGCTCGAACAGTGTGCGCTCGTGCGCGATCGCCCGGCGAGCAGCCTCGACGAAGCGCGGCTCGTGGGTCAGCCGGGCCAATTCAAGCAGCGCCCAGGCATAGCCCGACGCGCCATGCGAGAACCCGGCGGCCGGCTGTGGCGCGGTGGAGCTGATCCATCCGATCCCACCGGCCGTTTGCTGCGCGGCGGCGAGCAGGTGGTCGCCGCAGGCCAGCGCGACGGCACGCGCCTGTTCGGACGGCGCGACGTGGTCGAGGGCGATCAGGCTTCCGATACAGCCGGCCGCGCCGCGAACGATATCCAGGTGCTCATCGCGCGCGATCAGCTCAGGCAGCAGCCCGACCAGCCCATGTGCTTCTTCCAGTAAGGCCGGCTCGTTCCATAATGCCCCCAGATGCGCCAGCAGATAAATGCTGCCGCCCCAGCCATGAAAGGCGCCGATCTCAGCCATCGTACCGGCGCTGCGTTCGTTTTGACGACGCAGCGTGTTGAGTGCCTTGCGCGCCAGGCGCGTGTAGCGCTGTTCCGCGGTCACGCTGCCCAGATAGGCGAGGAACAGGATGATCCCGGCCAGGCCATCGTACAGATCCTGCTCCAGCGGCTCGATGTTCCAGCCACGGCTCGAACTCGTAGCGCACGCCGAGCCATGTCGTCGCCTCCGCATCGTGCAAGCCGATCTGTTCGAGCCGGTCGGCGGCGGCGCGCGCCACTGCCAGCAGGCGGGCCCGATCGGCTGCTTCCCTCGGCTCGGCGAGCTCGTAGCGCGGCTGTGCGGCGCCCTCCATCACCAGCGTCAACAGCGAGGCGCGCACGAACCAGAGCTGCTGCGCCAGGTCGCTCTCGTCCAACTGCAGCAGCCGCCTCCGCGCCAGCGCCATTCCCGACTCGGCCAGCGCGGCGTCGATCCGTAAGCCGGTACTGGTCCGGATATCGCGGGAATCGGCGCGCGTGGTGAAATGCGGTACGTCCAGATGCCGCATGTCGTCCCGCTCCGCGGCGATGACCCGGCGGAGCAGCGGGCGATCCTTCGCTCCGGCCCATAAGCGATCCAGGTAGCGATCGCGCTCCAGTCCATCCTGCAGCAGGTCAGGATGGAAGCTTTCGCGCATGATCTGGCCGTAGACCTGGGTCGGGCGCAGCACCACGCGCACCTCGTCGCCGGCAAAGCGCGCGATCGGGCCGTCGGGCGCCAGGAGCTCGTCGCGCCGCTGCGCGATCAGGCGGTAGACCGAGGTGAAGCCGGCGACGATCGCATCGGTGTACGCCGTCACGTCGATCGGCGCGCTGTTGAGCGTCGGGCGGTTCTGACCCGCCGTCTTCGTCGCTGTTTTGCGGGTGGCACGCATCTCATCGGTACCGCCGTTGGCCCAGGCAAGCGCCTGCTCCGGCAGGGCTTGCTCGCCGAGCATGCCCAGGCCGCTGACGTCAATGCCCGAAAATCCGCCGCCGGCCCACAGTCGCTGCGGCAGCAACCCGATGCGCAGCACCGAATTCTCGACGCGCTGCACGATCAACTTGTCGAGCGGGTCGGCCGGCGGATCGTCGGTGCGCGCGTGAAACAGCGACTCGAGGTCGATCAGCACTGGGTGCTCGCCGGCCGCGATAATATTCTCGTAGTGTGTATCGGTTCCCTCCACCGCGTACAGCAGTGCGAGGTAGCCACCCTGTCGCTCGTAGAAGCGCCGTACTTCCGCGGCGGTCGCGCAGGCGTGGGCCTCGACAAACTCGACCCAACCGTAGTCGCCGCGGTCAAGGATGCTGAGCGTGCGAAACGGCGGGTGGTCGCCGCGCGCGTTCAGCCAGGCCAGCAGCTCCTGAAAATGTCGCTCGACGGCCAACGACCGCGGCTTGTAGACGAGCCGCAGCCCGGATTCAAAGCTGATGATATGGACCGAGCGCCCGCGCCGGTGGTAATCGCCGACGTCGCTGCGGACTTCCGTCAGCACACCGGCGACCTGCAATCGGCTAAAGTGCGTCTGGAGCTCGGCCCAGTCGGCGCAAAGCCGTTGCAAACATTCGAGCGTCACGCCGGCCCAACGGTCGAGGCACTCGACCAGCTGCCGCGCGAGCACCGGGTACTCGCCCAGCAGTGCCAGAGCGATTTCGGGCCGGCGCAGCCGCGCGACAAACATGCCGAAGCGCTGCTCGGCGGTTTCACCCTGCAGCTGGCCCTGCAGCCGCGACACGTGCAGCTCCAGCACCATCGTCCGGTGCAGCATCGTGATCAGAGACTGCCAGGGGATGGTTGCCGCCAGCACGTCGCCGATCGAGGCGGCTGCGAACGGTGCGGACGGGTAGCGGGCGGCCAGCTGCTCCACGCCGGCGGAGAGGCGGGCGCGAGCGCGGGTGATCAGCGGCGCGATCAGCGACAAAAACTGTGCCTCGGGCTGCTCGCGAACGGTCGTCGGAAGGGCCAGCGCCGGCAACTCCGCCTGCTCGGCAAAGGCCAGCTCCAGCTCCAGCGCCCACGCGGCCGGAGCGGTACGCTGCTCAGCCACATCAGCCTCGCCAAGCAACACCGCCAGCTCGTGCGCGGCGATTCCATCTGCCGCGAGCCGCGCGTCGAAGTCGACCGAGCCGTCCAGTTGCTCGCGCCAGCGTTGCACGCGTCGAGCGGCCCGTTGGGCATCGCCCGGCGCCCGTTGGTGCGCAGCCGGCTCACGCAGCAGCGTGAGCCGCTCTTCCAGGGTGGTAGCTCGATACCACGGTGCAGCTTGCGAAGCTGTTGTGAACATCTACGGTTCTCCCGTTGTGTATGGCGATACGTTCAACTTTGCGCGCGTGTGCCCGTGACAAAGCTGCCACGGACACACACGCCCCGGCCTGAGCTCGTCAGTTGCGAGCGCCGGCCGTCCAACGTTTTAATTGCGGCGCCCTTAGCACGTGCAGGTACAGGGGCAGCAGCAATTGCAGGAAACCGCGCGAAGCCCGCCGGACACCAGCTCCAGCTCGTCGATGTTCAGCTCGATCATGCCCGCCGGGTTCTCCGGCAGCAGGGCAAGCTGCTCGCGACTCAGGCTCTCACGATACTCGGCATCTTTCCAGGCGCGAACGATGTTGATTGACGACATGATGTGGTCCTCCTAGGTACCTGGTTCAGGTACGGTTGATATATGGTCACGGTCTGCGGCCGCAGAGACCGGTGAACCCGATGAAACTCCTGGGTCGAGGGCGCGGTCGCCGGCAGATGCCGGCGTCTGGCTGAGCGCCAGGGCGGCATACAGCCCGCCGCGAGCAAGCAGCTCGTCGTGGGTGCCTTGCTCGACCGGCCGGCCCTCGTGCATCACCAGGATCAGATCCGCATTGCGGATGGTGCTGAGACGATGCGCGATCACAATGCGTGTACAGGCCAGGGAATTGATGTTTTCCTCGATCTGGCGCTCGGTGACGGCGTCCAGATGGCTGGTCGCCTCGTCGAGCACAAGAATGCTCGGGCGTGTGGCCAGCGCGCGGGCCAGCGCCAGGCGCTGCCGCTGTCCGCCGGATAATCCGCCGCCCAACTCGGCCAACAGGGTTTCATACCCCATCGGCATCTGCCGAATATCGTCGTGGATGGCGGCAAGCTGTGCCGCCTCGACGACGCGCTCAAACGAAAGGGTCGGGTCGTTGAAGGATATGTTGCTGCGGATCGATCCGCTGGACACGAACGGCTCCTGCAACACCACGCCGAAGCGGCTCCGCAGCGCGCGGTAGTTCAGCTGCTGCAGCGGCACGCCGTCGTAGCTGAGCGTCCCCTCGCTCGGCTCGTACAGGCCGAGCAGCAGCCGGGCGAGCGTGCTCTTTCCCGAGCCGGTGCGGCCGACGAGCGCGACCTTTTGGCCGGGCGCGATGCTGAGCGAGATATCGTGCAGCACCAGCGGCGCACTCGCCGCGTAGCGAAAACTGACGTTGGACAGCTCGATCCGACCGTTCAGCCGTGGCGCCGCCTGTTCCGACGCCTCCTGCTCCGGCGCGGCGTCCCAGATATCGACGAGTCGCTCCCAGTGCGCTCCTACGAGCTGCAGTCGCTGGCCATTGGTGATCAGCGAGCCGAGCGGGGTGAGAAAGGCGATCGCGATCGCGTTGTAGGCCAGCATGGTGCCCAGGCTCAGTGTGCCGTCGATCACCCACAACGCCCCGAACCATAGGAAGCCGATCGGCGCAAACATACGTAGCGCGCTCAGCGCGGTGTCGATCACGGCGGCCAGATAGTCGCGCTGCAGGGCAGTATGCAGCTGCTTGAAGAACAGGGGCGACCAGTGCTCAAAGACGCGCTCTTCGGCGCCGGACGCCTTAAGGCTCGCGATACCGGACAGCGCTTCGATCATCGAGCTCTGCGACTGGGACTGCGCCATCAGATTTTGCTGCATCGCCTGCAGCATAGGACGCCCGGTACCGAGCAGCAGCGCAGCATGAAGCAGGCCGATTCCGGCGACAAGCAGGCCGAACAGCGGCGCCTGGATCAGCAGCAACGACAGGTAGCTCACCGCCAGCGTGCCATCCAGCACGATCGTGAGCGTTTGACTGGTCAACGTTTCGCGGATGATCGTATTACTGCCGAGGCGCGCCAGCAGGTCGCCGCTTGAGCGCCGCTCGAAATAGCGTAGCGGCAGCGACAGCAAGTGCGCAAAAAGGCCGCGGGTCAGCCGTGTGTCCTGCTGCACCTGCAGGTGCAGCAGCAGCGTCGCCCGCAGGTAGCCGGCGCAGAGCTGTGTCACAAACAGTAGCAGCAGGCCGATCCCCAACACGCCCATGATCGACGACAGGCCGAGCGGCAGCACCTGATCGACGAGCAGGCTCATCACGGCGGGCAGCGCCAGGCCGATCGCCTGGATCGCCAGCGAAATGATTAAGATCTGGACCACAATACTGCGCATCGGCAGCATCGACAGCAGATAGCGACGCCACAAGTCGCGGCGCTCGCGTGCCTGCCGGCGAAAATGTGCATCCGGAGCAAACGTCAACACCACGCCGGTGAACCCCGCATCGAACTCCGCGGTGCTCAGCCGTCGCCGTCCGGCCGCCGGGTCGACGATCGTGACGCTATCGGGCGACCAGCGCTCGACCACGACGAAATGATTGAACCCCCAATGGGCGATCGCCGGGCCGCGTACGTGCTCAAAAGCGTTGGGCTCGAGCGAGAACGCTTTGACCTGCAGCCCACGAGCCTGCGCCACGGTCGCGATCGAGCGTGCTGTCGCGCCGTCGCGCCCAAGGCCGAGCCACTCGGCGCACTGCGCCAGGCTTACATGCTGGCCGTGGTAGCCCAGGATCATCGCCAGGCACGCGGCGCCGCACTCGGTCGGCCCGAGCTGCAGCAATACCGGAACGCCGCGGCGGAACCTCCATAGACGGCGCAAGCGCATGCCCATCCCGGCCTGCTCTTTGCCGGAGGATGGTATGGGTTCGGCTGAAGAACGCTGCATCAGGGCTGCTCCGCCAGCAAACGATCAAGCAACGGCACGAACGAGATCAGGCGCCGGGAGCCGGTCACGATCTGCACGGCGTAGCGCCGATCCGCTGCGCCCACGGCGCTACCGCCGGACGGTGCAAGTGGCGCGATCGCCACTGCTGCCGGCCGGGTAATCAGGGGAAGCAGGCCCGTCCCAAAGCGGCGCTGTGCCGCATCCGGGCTGATGATCTCCGGCTCGACGCTCATGATCGTCTGGCGGCTGTATGCACCACCAGCATCCAGTCGTACCAGCAGCGCCTGGCCGGGCGCGAGCTGCGAGTGCGCCGCGGCAGGCAGAAAGGCCACCAGCACGGGCGTGTGCTGTGCTGCGCTGCCCTGGTTGACGATCACTGCGTTACCGGACATAACGATCGGTACATGTGCCGTCCAGATGCCTGCCGAGGCTCCGGTCAAGAAACCGAGCGCGATCCACACAGCCACAATCGTGCGCAGAGCAACCAGCTGTGGGATAGCGATGCTCGCTTGCTGCTGTGTGTAGCGCCGAACAGCAGCGGGACGGAAGATGCCGCGCCGGGCTTCGGTATGCTGATTGTCTACGGAAACGGTACGCCGCATGAAATATAGTCATTTGAAACGAGCGGCCGCGCGACAGCCGCGAAATGTTCAGCCGCGGCATCCCACGGCTACACGCCCGTCGATGCCGGAAGATCGCACATGCGCATCTACACTCGTTCTACAGAATGCGGGGTGCGCTCTGTTTATTCCATGTCGATCGTCAGGTCTACACCTGACGATCGGCATATGTTGCAGTTGATGGCTGTCGACCGAAATCACCACAAAGACACAAAGGACACGAAGACCTTCCGGATTCTTCGTGTCCTTTGTGTCTTTGTGGTGATTTCTTTCCGGCCCGTGCTCCTGACGCTCCGGGCGCAGCACGTTACCGATCCGAGCACCGCGGATCGTTGTGACGGTTGACCCGTTGTCGTGGAAGGACCAGTGTATGGCTCAGCTTCTGGTACCCACCTTGCTGCCTTGACGAAATCCAGACAGTGAGGCAACACCATGTCTACCCAACAGGCTCGCCCTGCTCCGGTGCCCCAACGCTGGGAGCGCCCGCTCGACTTCCCACCCGGCCATTGGAAGCTTCAGTTACCCGCCAGGTATTTGGCCATCGCGGGCCGAGGTGACCTGGCGAAGCTGCGCGACGTGCTGGCGGAATTTCCGGAATATCTCAACAAGCGCGGGAGTCACAATCGCACGCTGCTGTGGGAAGCGACCCGCCGCGGCAAGCTCGCGGCGGTGCAATGGCTGGTCGAGCAGGGCGCCGATCTGGATGCGACGGGGTGTTACAACGGCGAGAGCCACGTCCAGATCACCCCTTATTGTGCCGCCGTGTACTATAACCGGCCGGCTGTCGCGGACTACTTACGCGCCCGGCACCCGCATCTTGACATCTTTCGGGCGGCCTTTCTGGGCGAGCAACAGCGCGTCGCGGACGCACTGGCGAGTGACCCGGCGTTGCTAGACGCCGAGGACCCCTTTGACGATATCTATGGCATGCCTCTGCTGGCGTTTCCCGTGGCCGGCGGGCACGCGGCGATGGTCGACTACCTGCTCAGGCGTGGGGCGCCGGTTGCCCAATACAGCTCAGGGCTGCTTGGCCTGGCGGCGCGAGCGGAGCGCAAAGATCTGATCGAGCTGTTGGTCGAGCACGGGGCCGACGTCCGCGCGGTTGACAGCGGCGTGTTTGGCGGTGTCTCCGACCTCGCTATCCTGCACTATCTGCTCAGTCACGGCGCCTCGGCGACACAACCAGGAAAGAATGGCTATCCGCCGTTGATCTACGCGGCACGTGGTGACAAGGGAGATCACCCTGAAAAAGTGCTGCTGCTGCTTGAGCATGGGGCGGAGGTCAATGTACGCGGACCGCGGGGGCGCACCGCGTTACATTATGCCGCCGCAGCGGGCAATACCAGGGTGATCCGGGTGCTGCTCGATCGCGGCGCCGACCTGGAGCTGCCCGACGAGCAGGGCGAGACAGCACTGAGCCTTGCACGCGCGAAGGGTAAGACCGCGGTAGTGACGTTGTTGGGCCATCGCGGCGCCGGGACGCGGGAGTAGCTTTGGTTGCCTCAACCATTCGTGCTAAGTGACGCCCAGTTCGTCCGTGCCGTACTGCCAGCCGTCGAGGACCGGCGGCTCGATACCCAGCTGGGTGAGAATCGCGGTGATATGAGCGCGGTGCTCGGTGGCGTGGTTGATGACCTGGATCATCGGTACGATAGCCGGCATAGTATACGCCTCACCCCGCCGGATGCCGCGCAGTATCCGCGTGGCATCGAAGTTCTCCGCAACAGCAATCAGCGCGTCGCTGCTGTGTTGCACGCGCGTGCGGAGATCGTTCCAGGTCGTAAAACCGGTCCGCTCACTGAAACTGTTGTCGGGCTGACGATCGCTCAACAAGGCAACATACCGCCCCTCGGCGGCGACGAGATGGACCCAGGTGTCACGAATGGAGCCGTAGGTTCCGACGACAGTGCGCTCGAGCTGGATGTCGTCGAGCCGCTCGCACGCGTCAAGCAGGCGCAGATTCGCCCACCGGTTATGCTTAAAGAGATCACTAAACAGATCAGCCATCGCTGGTGCTTCCTCCATGCGTTGCCCGACAAGTGTACTCTAAACAACGATGAACGATGAACGCTGCACCCAGGGCCCCGCCAACGTTCTGCGTCCCGTCACCCCAACCCCCTCTCCCGCGGCAGGGAAAGGGGGTTGGGGGTGACGGGACGCTGCAGGCGTTCCGGACGTTGACGGTGCCCTTCGCGGCACCGCGCATGAGGGCGCCGGGTTAGCGGCGTGGCAGTATGTTCTGGTTGAGGCGGAAGACGTTGTGCGGGTCGTAGCGCCGCTTGACCTCCGCGAGCCGTGCGAACGTAGCCTCCGGATACGCATCGCGAATCCTGTCGGCGCCTTCGTTCTCCAGGAAGTTGACGTACACGCCGCATCCCTCATGCCGGATGGCCTGCCAGAGCGACGCGACCCAGCCACTGTGCAGGGCGGCATCCTCGTTGGCGTCCAGCCAGATCCCGATCACCGCGACAAAGTAGCGCCGCTCGCGGTGGGCGAACGCGGTGGCGCCGGCGTCGACCCGCGCAAATGCGCCCCCGAGGCCGCGGAACTGAATGATGCTGTATGGCGAAGTGGCTTTGTGAAGTGCTGCCAGCGCCGCGTCGAGCGTCGCGTCGCTCAGCTCGTCGGCGAACATCATGCGGATCGACGCGGCATGTGGGGCGGCCTGGTGCGCCGTGAAGCGGTAGATCTCCGGGTAAGGCATCGGTCCCACGGCGTCGACCACCGGCGTCGCCAGCGCCCGCAGCGGCGCCAGGGCACGCTCGCCGTCCTCGACGCTGCCCGTCCAGCAGACAAGGATCGACAGCACCGGCTCGCCGACGCGCTCGGGCGGCACATACGGCGCCGGCGGTGCGTGCATCAGGTGCGCGATGGTCGTGAGATCGTCGGGCGCCGTGGCCACGTAGTCGAGGTACCCGCGCAGAACCTCGCGGCTGGCAGGCAGTATCAGGTCACCGCCGAGGATCTGGCCGACGGGCGCCAGTCGGAAGGTGAACTCGGTGATGATGCCGAAGTTGCCGCCACCGCCGCGGATCGCCCAGAACAGGTCAGGATGCTCGTCGGAGCTGGCGGTCACGATATCGCCCGCAGCGGTGACGACCTGCGCCGCGACGAGGCTATCGATGGCGAGACCGTACTTGCGCACCATGAACCCGACGCCGCCGCCCGTGGTAAGCCCGCCGAAGCCGACCGAATGCGTGTCGCCGGTGGTGAGCGCCAGGCCATGGGCGTTGGCCGGGCCGGCGAGGTCGCCGGAGGTCGCGCCCGCCCCGACGCGAGCGATGCGCGTTGCGGGGTCGATGGCGATTGTGTTCATGCGCGACAGGTCGATTACGACGGCGTCGTCGACCACACTGTGGTGCGCGATACTATGGCCACCGCTGCGCACCGCAACCGGGAGGGCGCCGGCACGAGCGAAGCGAACAGCTGCCGCGACATCCTGTGCGTTCGCGGCACGAACGATCATATACGGGCGGCGGTCGACCATGATGTTGACAACCTTGCGTGCCACGTCGAAGTCCGCGCTATCGGTCATGATCAGCTCGCCGGCGAGCCGCGCGCGAAAGGCTGCGATCCGGCTGCGGGCGGAGACAACACTGCGTATGCGAGTGGTGGGCCGAAGTGTAGTGGTCATGCAGGACTCCTTATATCGTTTCCATCGTCCGGCAGGTGTAGCACCAGGTTCTAATCGAGTGGGCCGTGCTGCCGTGCTGATGCTATTACAGCAGCCAGCAGCGGTGTCGAAAAGGTACGGGTGAGATACAAAAGCAGTACTGGAGAGCTACTCTGATGCAACCGGCGCGAGCGCGGGGCCTCGAACGCACCGCGAACCAGCAGCGATACGCGCTGCCCTCGCGACCTGGTCCAGGGTTTTGCGCGATCACGTTGAATTAGCCCACCGTTGACAACAGATCTAGGATACGTGTGAGGGTCATTCGAACTCGACGCACGCTCTGAAAGCCTAAGCGCGAATGATCCGCGCGAGGATCGCGCGATGGATCGGCTCATTTCAGGTCAGCCGCTGACTCCTGCTCCGGCCTGCTCGAGATACGCTAAAAGGAGCGCTGAACATGGAAAGCGACGTAACCGGCAGGCAGGTCACTACAGCCAACGGCATTGTCGAGGGGACAATCGAATCCGGCATTCGCGTTTTCCGAGGTATTCCGTTCGCGGCGCCACCGGTCGGCGAAGGGCGCTGGAAGCCGCCCCGGCCGGTGGCGAGCTGGGAGGGCGTGCGACGCGCCGATCGCTTCGGGCCACGGGCGATGCAGCCGGCGCTGTTCGGCGATATGAATTTCCGCTCCGCCGGCATGAGCGAGGATTGCCTGTATCTCAATCTGTGGACGCCGGCAACCTCAGCGCACGAGCGGCTGCCGGTGCTGCTGTATTTCTACGGCGGCGGCAACGTAGCCGGCGACGGCTCGGAGCCACGCTATGACGGAGCCGGCCTGGCGCGACGGGGCATCGTCACGATCACGGCGAACTATCGCCTCAATGTGTTCGGCTTCTTCGCCCATCCCGAGCTGACTGCCCGAGTCGCCCGATCACGCCTCGGGTAATTATGGCTATCTGGATCAGGCAGCCGCCTTACACTGGATCCACGAAAACGTTGCTGCCTTCGGCGGCGATCCCGACAGGATCACGATCGCCGGCGAATCGGCCGGCTCGATCTCGGTCAGCGTTCAGATGGCCTCGCCGCTGGCGAAAGACCTGATTGCAGGCGCGATCGGCTCGAGCGGCTCGGTGCTGGGCACGCTGCCGGCTGTTTCGCTGGCCGATGCCGAGCGGCGCGGGCTGGATATCGCTGCCGGCGCCGGCTCGCTGGCCGATCTACGTGCCATACCGGCTGAGCGCCTGCTCGAAGCCACGTCGCGCTTCGGTCCTTTCGATTTCACGGCGGTGGTCGACGGCTATTGCTTGCCCCGGAATCCGCTAAAAGTCTTCGCCGCCGGCGAGCAGGCGCATGTGCCGCTGCTGCTCGGCTGGAACTCTGAGGAGCTGCCGTACCAGGCGATTATGGGCACGGCCGAGCCCACGCCGGAGTCCTTCGCCGCCGTTCTGCAAACGATGTACGGCGACCAGGCCGGTGAGGCGTTGCGGCTGTATGAGGCGTCTACGGTCGAGGAAGCGATGCAGTCCGCCACCGACCTCGCCGGCGACGGGTTTACCGGCTACAGCACCTGGAAATGGAGCGAGCTGCACGGGCAGACCGGCGGCCATCCGGTGTTCCGCTACCTGTACGCTCATCCTCGCCCGCCGATGCGGCCCGAGATGGGCGACGCGGTCGCCGGCCTCGCGGGCGGCGTGATCAGCGGTCCGGCGGCGCAGACGCAGCGTTTGCCGGCTCCGCGTGGCGCGGTACACTCCGCCGAGATCGAGTACGCGATGGGGAACCTTGCGACGAACACGGTGTATGCCTGGACGCCGGACGACGAGAAGCTGTCTGAGCTGATGCAGGCGTATTATGCCAATTTCGTGAAGACCGGCGACCCGAACGGGCCGGGCCTGCCCTACGTGGCCGCCTGCCAATCAGGGCGACAGCGTCCAGGTTATGCAGCTCGACGTCGACGCACATGCGCAGCCCGAGCAGCATCGCGAGCGCTTCCTGTTCCTGGATAGAGATTTCACCACAAAGAACACAAAGGACACAAAGATTCCATAGAGGCAGCATGTCCCAAAAGCCTGACCGCCGGCCGGCGCCGGCTTCGATCGATCCACGCGCGCCGTGTCTGCTGGCGCTGGCGGCGTTCGCCTCGTCGGTAGCGATTCGTGGCCCGCGTCGTAGCGTGAAGCTGCTCGTGACATCGCTGGCCGTCGCGGCCGGCGCAGAGGTGCTCGCGATCCGCGGCACTCGTGGGCTGCGCCACCACAGCCAGCCACAGCTTGGCGAGCTGCCGCTCAGCATACCGTTGATGTGGTATGTGTATGCGGTGCCCTGTTATAGTCTGGCCCAGGCAGCGGCGGGCGACCGCGGCGCAGACGCGGTGTGCCTTGTCACTGCGCTGCTCGCCACCGCGACCGATCTGGCCAACGATCCGATGGGCCTGGCCGGCGGTTTGTGGGAATGGCGCGACGGCGGCCCATACATGCCGGATATCGCGGGCGCGAACGGTGTGGCCGGTATCCCGATCGCCAATTACGCGGCCTGGCTGTTGATCATGGCGAGCGTCGCCCGACTGATGGAGCGCGATGGGCATCCGCATGAGGTCGCCAGTGCCCGCGCCTGGCGTACGCCGCTGTTGCTCGCATACTGGCTCCTTGGCAGCCCCGGCCTCGGCTGGGCGGCTGGTGAGCATCGCTGGGGCCTGCTCGCGTCCTCGAGCCTGGCTGTTCTTGGCGGCGGTGCAGCTGCCTGGTACGCCGGTCGCAAGTAACGATCCGAGCCACGGCCACGAATGGGACACGAATAAACGAATAAAGTCACGAATAGCTATTCGTGGCCCGTGTCCCATTCGTGGCGTTTAATCCCGTACGAGGTCGAGCGGCCGCGGCTGGTAGCCCGGAAACACCAGTTCCGGTTGCGGGTTGCGTAACCGGCGCGTGACGATCTCGCCCAGCACATCGCGGAAATCGGTAGTTACCGGCAGGTCGCCGGGGCCATACAGCGTTTCGGGCTGCAGGCCGGGCCAGCTGCCGAAAATCTTGCCGCCGTTGACGTTACCGCCCAGTACAAACACGCAGTTCCCATGGCCGTGGTCGGTGCCGGCACTGCCGTTCTCGCGCACCCGCCGCCCGAACTCGCTCATCACAACAACCGTGGTGCGGTGCATCTCGGCGCTCATATCGACGGCGAATGCGCCAAGCGCCTGGCTCAGCTCGGCCATGAGCCCGGCGTGCTCGCCCTCGGCGCCGCCCTGGCCGGCATGCGTGTCCCAGCCGCCAAGGTCGGCGCACGCTACTTCCATGCCCCCGTCGCTCCTGGCCAGCTGGGCGATCTCGCGCAGCGAGCGGCCGAAATGCGTTTCGGGATACGTTGCACCTCCGGCGGGCCGGTAATCCGGCTTGAGTCGCTGGTCGATATGTTCGAGCACCTGAAAGGTTTGTAACGCCACGCCCTGCAGCGCGCCGTCGCCGCCGTACAGCTCGCGCAGCGCCGCGGCGACCACGTCGCGGTTGCCGGGCTGCACTTTCAGGTGAAACTGGGCGATCGAGCTGATAGCTACCGCTCCGGAGCCGCGCAGCGACGGCTGAAGCAGCCCGCTCATACCCACAGCGCGGATCGGTGAGTCGTCCCCTCCCGCGGTGCTGCTGAGATGGCGCCCCAGCCAGCCGGTCGCCGTGCGCTTGTCGCCGGGAACGCCGCGCTCCATATAGTCCATGCCGTCGAAGTGCGAGTGGGTCGGATCGGGCGAGCCGCAGGCGTGAATGGCGGCCAGCAGCCGGTCGTCATACAGTTGCTTGAGCGGGGCGAGCGCGGGGTGCAAGCCAAAGAAACCGTCAAGGTCGAGCGCGCTGCCGGCGCCCCGGTTAGGCTGCGCGATCGCCAGCCGCGGGCGCTGTAGATAGTATTGCTCCTCGCCGTGCGGCACCACCATGTTCAGCCCGTCGGCGGCGCCGCGTAGAAAAACGTACACCAGCAAGTCGCGGGCGGTAGGCGCTGCCTGAGTCTGCAACACTCGGCCGGAAATACGCCCCAATAGCTCGCGCCGACTCAAGTTGGTTGTATCGTGCATGAGATTCTCCTTCATTTTTCACCACAAAGCACACAAAGCACACGAAGAATCAAATCATTAATTCTTCGTGTGCTTTGTGTGCTTTGTGGTGAATCGTTTTCATTTAGCGATATTGTGCCAGTGGCGAGCCAAGCACCAATCCGGCGGCGATCGGTGTGCGCTGCTCCAGCCGCTCGGCTGAGGCGCCGTCGCCGCCCAAGAATCCGGCCAGCTGCGCCGCCAGCTCGGGGCTTGCCGTGCCCGGCAATAGGGTAGCGACCAGGCGCTCGGCACGCTCGGCGGCTGTGCTGGTGCCGTTGGCGAGCCGCGCCAGGTCGACCGTCACGCCTTCGAGGTTGCCGCGGGTGAGCCGCAGCGCCCAGTTCCAGCGGCTGAGCATGCCCGACGTGCTGAGCCAGGCGGCGGCGTGTTCGGGATAGCCGGCCGGCGAGGGCGCTCCGAACGGGATCTGCCCCAGCTGCTGCACATGCTTAACCAGCTGTGCGCCGTCATATTGGGCGTCGAGCGCGCGCAGCGTCGCCACCGCGTACTCGATCGGGCGCTTGAGCTTGGGCTCGCTCGCGGCATCGAAGGCCGGCGGCGAGAGCACGGCGCGTGTCGTTTCACGCAGATCTCCGCCGCTGTCGCGAAACACGGCGGCCACGTGCTCGACCGCCGCCGCGGGCGGATTGTCGGCTATGAAGCGCCGGCACAGTCTGGTTGCGACAAAGGTAGCAGTACTCGGATGTGTCGCCAGCAAGTCGAGCACGCGCTCGCCGTCCTGGACGCCCCCGCCGGCGTCGAGCGTGACGCCGAGCACGGTCTTGGCGCCGCCGTCGTGCTGGCGGCGGGCGAAGTAGAACGCGCCGTCGCGGATGGTCCAGCCGGTCAGGCAGCGCGCCACCTCGGCCACGTCCATTTCGCTGTAGCCGCCGTCGACGCCGAGCGTGTGCAGCTCCATCAGCTCGCGGGCATAGTTCTCATTGGGCTCTTTCTTTCCGTTACTACGATTATCCAGAAAGATCAGCATCGCCGGGCTGTGCGCGGATGCGCCGAGCAGTTCTCGAAATCCGCCAAGCACGTGCGGCCGGATCGCTTCGCGGTCGTCAAGTGTTTTCAAAAGGCGGCAGTTGCCTTTGCCGATGAATACATTAAAGTGGTTGCTCCAAAAATCGACCAGTACCTCGTGCAGCTGCCGTTTGCTGAAGCCGGCGCGCAGCAGCGTCGCCTGCCGCAGCTCACTCACCACGGTGCGCCGATCCTGCTGCAGCAGCGTTGCGCCGTCCATGCTCAGCGTGCTCAGCGGCGCGAGGCGCGCCTCCAGCTCACTGTCGTCGATGGTTTCGGGATGCAGCTGCTCGTCCAGGTAGCCGGCGACGCCCAACGCGGCGGCGCGCTCGAGCTCGGCGGCGGCAGGCCCGAAGCTCGTCCGCTGCACCAGGCGCAGCGTGTTGTTATCCGCTGCGGCCGCCGGAGCGGCCAGCAGCCGCAGCAGGCGCGAGCGCGGCTCCAGCTCGCGCACCGCCCAGGCCGGTAGCCCTATCGCTCCAAGCAGCGCGGCGGTACCTTGTAAAAACCTTCGGCGTCCGGGGTGCATGCTTACCTCGTTCGAAATGATGATTGCGCCGTTCCCCGTTTCCCATTCCCCAGGCTCAAGCCTGGGGCTGAGGAAACAAAGCCCGCTGAAGCGGGCTGGGTTCGGAGCCACCTTCAGGTGGCTTTGTTTCCTCAGCCCCGGGATTTATCCCATGTTATCGCGCACGGGTGAAGAAACGGGGCGAGCGGGTTAAAGGTTAGCTAAGGATTTGGCGCGCCGGCCGGGAAGCGGATCGTCACCGTGGTTCCGTGCCCCGGCATGCTGTGGATGGCGACGCTGCCGTCGTGGGCCGCGACGATGCTGTTGACGATCGCCAGCCCCAGCCCGAATCCGCCCGTGCCGCGGGCGCGCGCGCGGTCGACGCGGTACAGTCGCTCGCCGACGCGCGGCACGTCTTCGGGCGCGATGCCGATCCCGGTATCGCTGACCGCGACACAGACCCCACCGTCGAGGTGCCCGCTGACGGTGATCGTGCCGCCGGCCGGAGTATAGGTGTAGGCATTGGTGAGCAGGTTAATAGCACCTGGCGCAGCTGATCGCTATCGCCGCACATCGGCAGCGGCAGCGGCAGCAGCGTGCGAAACACGTGGTCCGGCGCGGCCAGCTCGACCTGCGCGACGACATCGAGGATCAGCGGGCGCAGATCCAGCGCTGCGTGCGCCGCGGAGCCCGGTCGATCCAGGGTTTGCAGCAGCAGCAGATTGTTCACCAGCCGTCCAAGGCGGTCGATCTCGTGGCCGGCGCTTTCGAGCACGCGGCGCTGCCTATCCGGCTGCTGTGCTACCGCGCCCATCTGCAGCAGCTCGATGCTGCCGCCGATCGCCGTCAACGGCGTGCGCAGCTCGTGGGCGGCGTCGGCCAGAAAGCGCTGCTGGGCGGCGAAGCTTTCGCCTATGCGCGTGACCATGAGATTAAAGGCACGGCCGACGCGCCCCCATTCGCCGTCCGGCGTCAGATCGAGGCGCGTATTCCAATCGCCGCCGGCGACGCGATCGCTGGCGGCGACCAGGGCATTGAGCGGCCGCAGCGCCCGGCTGATCGCCCAGACGCCCAGCAGCGCGCCGACCGCCGCCGCTGCCAGCGTGGCACCGATCAGGTAGCGCCGAAAGCCCAGCAAGAACTCGTCGATCGGGCGCAGCGGCGTGGCAAGCTGCAGCACCGTCTTGCCGTTGCCCAGCGGCAGCAGCACCACCAGCTGGCGCGTGCCGTTCGGCGCTCGCTCGATCGAGCGCGGGCCGTAGGTCGAGCCGGCAACGCGCGCGATCCTGCGGGTGGCCGGCGGTGGCGGCGGCTGTGGCGACGAGCGCTGCTGGCCCGATTCAAGGCCGGCCGGCTTGCCGCGTGCCAGGATCGTGCCGCCGGCACCGTACACCACGGCGCTGGTTCGGGAGTCGACCAGCCGGTCGGCCAGGGCCTGCAGACGGCGCTTGCCGTCGGCTCCGCCGTTTGCCGCGATCGCGGCGCTGCCCTGGGCACGCAGATGTTGCTCAGCCTGCCGCAGCACATACGCCCGCGTAGCCAGAAACAAGCCGCTGCTGAACAGGGTGAGCAGCACGGCCAGCCCGAGCGACAGCAGCACGGCCAGACGGTAGCGTAGCGGTACACGGCGCCAGCGTTGCATGCTTCAGCCTCGCAACACGTATCCGACGCCGCAAATCGTCTGGATCCGCGTTTTGTCGTGGTCGCCCAGCTTATCGCGCAGCGCGCGGATATTCACCTCGACTACGTTGGTATCGCCGGCGTAGCTATAGCCCCACACACGCTCCAGGATCGTATCTCGCGACAGCACCTGCCGCGGGTGCGACAGCAGCAGCTCGAGCAGGTCCCACTCGCGCGGCGTAAGGTGTAAATTACTGTGTGCCAGTGTCGCTTCACGGGTTGCGCGGTCGAGCCTGAGGTCGCCCAGCTCCAGCGCATGCGGCAGCGGGATGCGTCGCCGGCGCAAAATCGCTCGGATGCGTGCCAGCAGCTCGCGGAATTTAAACGGCTTGACCAGATAGTCGTCGGCGCCGGTTTCAAGGCCCTCCACGCGCGCATCGAGCTCGCCGCGCGCCGTCAGCATCAGGATGCCGACCTCGCTGCCGGCGCGCAGGCGCCGGCACACGGTCATGCCGTCCAGCTCCGGCAGCATCAGGTCGAGGATCACCACGTCGGGAGTGAATTCGTTGGCCAGCTTCAGCGCCGCGATACCGTCGGCGGCGGTGGCGACCACGAAGCCCTCGTGCTGCAGGCCGAGCTCCAGGAATTCGGTGATCGTCGGCTCGTCGTCGACCACCAGAATGCGGATCGGCGCCGGCTCATTCATAGCCATCGATCCAAAACAGATCACCACAAAGGACACAAAGGACACAAAGATTCAAGGATCTTCGCGTCCTTTGTGTCCTTTGTGGTAAATCCTTTTCGCTCATTGCCCTAGCATAAGCCGTGTTGTTAATGATTTAGCCGCTCGAAGTTAAAGAAAACATGAAAATCCTTCCGGCGGGCACCGAACGTGCTGTATCGGGCTGCCGCAACACGGAGGAAACAATGTCCGAATCGTTCAGCGTCCTTCACCCCGGCGCGCTGGCCGGCGAAGCCGTCCGGCGCCATGTGCTGATCACCGGCGCCGCCGGCCGTATCGGCTCATTTTTCGCGTCGCAGGCTCACGAGCAGTACCGGCTGCGCCTGTTGATCCATCCCAGCGACGACGCGGCCGAGATCGAGTCCTACGGCGAAGTTGTCGTGGGCGATATCGGCGACCTCGAGCTTCTAAAATCGGCGCTGCAGGGGATCGATACGCTGGTGCATCTGGCGGCCGACCCGAGCCCGGATGCCACCTGGAGCAGCTTGCTGCCGCTCAATATCGTCGGTACCTACAACGCGTTTGTGGCTGCCAAGGCGGCCGGCTGCCGCCGCGTGGTGTACGCCTCGTCGATCCACGCGGTCTCGGGCTACCCGACCGGCGTGCAGGTGCGCACCAACGATCCGGTCAATCCGGCCGATCTGTACGGCGTGACTAAGTGCTTCGGCGAGGCGCTGGGGCGCTATATGGCCGAGCAGGAGGGGCTTTCGGTGATCGCCATTCGCATCGGCGGATTTCAGCCGCCCGAGGAAGTGCGCGGCGAGCAGGGCCTGCAGGTGATCAATTCGTGGGTCTCGCGGCGCGATCTGGCGCAGCTGATCAGGCGCTCGATCGACGTCGAAAACCTCAAGTTCGCCATTTTTCACGGCCTTAGCAATAATCGCTTCAAGCAGCTGGATATCTCCGACGCGCGGGCGCTGCTGGGATACGAGCCGCAGGACGATATCATGCGGGAGCAGCCCGAGCTTATGCGTCTCAAGCTCGGCCACGAATAGGACACGAATAAAGGAATGGAGCCACGAATTATTCGTGGCTCCATTCCTTTATTCGTGTCCTATTCGTGGCCCTGGCGCCAATCCGATTTCGACCACGGCGTGATCGGGCGCTGCTGCAGCTCGCCGTCGACATACAGATCCACTTGCTCGTTGAAGAAGCAGAGCAGATCGCGGATCCTGGGGTTTTCGGGGATCGTTTCGCGATAGCTCCACACCAGATTCCTCACCCGTTGCCCCCCGGCAGTAACGTGCCAGTAGCCGGCGGTGCCTTTGTACGGGCAGCGCGTATGCAGATGGCTAGGCTCGAGCAGCTCCATGCGCACGTCTTCGGCCGGGATGTAGTAGCGCGTTGGTAGGGAAGTTTCGAACAACAGGTGTGGCCTGCGTGTCTCGGCCACCGTTTCTCCGTTTACTTCGACGCGCACATGGCGCGAGCTGAGGAGCACGTCGACGCGCTTGTGCGGGTCGCGCGCGTGGACGAATACTTCCTCCTCTTCCTCGTACCAGCTGTCCATCGCGTTCCAATCGAACGACACCATACCACGCAGCGCCGCAAGCTCGGGCGGCGGATCGGCATACACCCAGGCCTTGCGCGCGGCGACCCGCTCGCCGACGCGCAGGGTGCGGTACTCGAAACCGTCGTCCCCGGCCTGCGCCGCTTCGAGCACTTCCATGCGCACGTCCTCAACCGGGAAATAATACGCCGGCAGCCGGCCCGGGCCGTACTGGATCAGCAGCACGGCGCGCTTGCTGTCGGCGATCGTCTCGCCGCCGAACTTGACCCTGATCCAGCGCGGCGTCGGCTCGGCCGTGGGCCGCATCGCGAAACCGGGGATGTCCTTGATATCTGGTTGGCCTGTCATGCTGAACCACCTCTCATAATATCGAACGGGCAATCTGCCGGCACTATAGCGGCGCGCTGTCTACAAGAGGTCTACATAATCGTACTGCAGCCTGTCAATTGATTGGGACGCGCACGCGCAAGAAGGGGGAAAAGCTAACTTTGTGCTGCTGTCGCTGGCGGCCAGCGCAATCGTGGCTGTGCTGTTCCAGCCGCTGCGCGAGCGGGTGCAGCGCGGCGTCAACCGCTTGATGTACGGGCAGCGCGACGAGCCCTACGCTGTGCTGTCGCAGCTCGGCCGGCGCCTGGAGGGCACGCCGGCAATCGATGACCTGTTGCCCACGATAGCTGAAACGATCGCCCGCACGCTGAAGCTGCCCTACGCCGCGCTGTATATCGAACACGGCAACGGGCTGCTGCGTGCCGCTGAGCGTCGGGAATCCGCGTCATAGCTCATCGCTTCAGCCCGGCGTCGCAATCGCCGCGTATCGCTCACGCGCCGCCGTCCGCGCTTGCTGCTCGCCGGGCAGCCATCCGGACTCGACGATTTCGAACGGGCCCGACGTTCGGAGCGCCTGTTCGACGGCCGCGACGACGGCTTGCGACGATATCGCGCCCGCTTCGAAGTCGTCGAGCCCGGCGACGCGCTGGTCGAGCTGTACTACCAGCTGTTCTTGCTCGGCCGGCGCAGCCGCGATCAATGCGGCGGTCGCCCGTGACTGCCAGCGTCGATACACCGCCGCCTGGAACAGCGCGCCACCCTGGCGCCGCCGCTGCGCCAGCCCGACCAGCTTGTGCTTTCCCACCACGACCTCATACGGCGACAGCCCGCCGAAACAGACCCGCTTCAACAATGGATCCAGACGCGCGGTGTCGCCCCGAGCGGCTTCGATCTCAACCAGAGCCGCCCCCAGGCCGAGCGAGCGTAGCGCAGCGTGCCACACGGCGCCGAACCAGCGATACGATTCCGTGACGTCGCCGCGGAACAGGTGGTGGCCGCGCGGCAGCGCAAGATCGAGCAACATGAGCGAGCGGCCAAGCACCGCGCCGCCGCCGCTGCCGCGCCGGAATACTGTGATCCCGGCGCGCGCACAGGCGTCGTGGTCGACGTCGCTGCTGCGCTGCCCCGAGCCGAGCAGCAGCGCCGCCGGTGCAAAGCTGTACCAGCGCATGGACGGTGTGCCGCTTTCGGCCAGCCCGGCCAGCATGGCTTCGCCGGCGGCCAGTTGCGCCGGGCCATCGCCTGCGCCGCCGGGTAAGCGACGCATGGCTGTGGATGAGGACATCACGATTTGACGTTTAGCGATTACGCAGGCACATTAACGCAAAGACGCAACGAACGCAAAGGAAGAAAGTGGGGCTTTCCTTCGGCGGACAGCGACACTGTAGCGCCTTCAGGAAAGCAAGCAAGCAGCGAGGCGCTGGACGAGCTGTTTCGTTGGGCATTGCAGCTTGGCCCAAAGCCCTAGACAATCCGGCGCGGCGTGTGGTATGCTGTGCCCGCGACAGCAAACGGAGGAACTCCACAACGATGGTTGACCGACGTGACATCATGCTGCTGGAAGGGCCGAGCGGGCGCCGCGTTCGGCAGATCAGCCGCATGACGCCCTCAGCTGAGGTGTCGCCGAGGTAACTTGATTCCAATGCGATAATCACAGCCGTGGGCGGGTAGTGCCCACGGTTTTTTGTTACCCAACCGGCGGTGCCCTACCTGACGCTCGACCGCCCTGTTGTCGTCAAGCCCGCGACCGGCGGCGCGTGGGTCGCGTAACGTTAAGGAGAGTAAATAGTATGGCTAAGCGGAAAACACCCAAGGGTCAGCGGCAAGGTAATGAACAGCAGCCGCGGCCGTCGCAGAACAAAGCAACGGTTGTCGTGAAACGACCTCCACGCCACCAGGGCCGCTAGGCCACGGCCACGAATGGGACACGGGCCACGAATGGGACACGAATAACCGAATGAAGTCACGATTTATTCGTGTCTCTATTCGTTTATTCGTGTCCCATTCGTGGCCGTGGCTCCGTTAGCTGAAGCTGTCCGCCTTAAGCGCTGGCCGGGGCCTTGCAGCGAGGTGAGGATGCGGCGGCGCTGCTCCATCGTTTCGCCGAGGTCCTGTGCCAGGCGCGGCGTCTCGTCGATCAGGGCCTGCAGCTGCTCGCCCTCCAGCACCAGCTCGTCGATATCCGTCAGAGCAATCACCGAAACGCTGCTCGGCTCGCCGGTCAAGGTAGTTTCGCCGAAATAGTCGCCCGCGCCCAGCGCAAACACGTTCATCCGCCCGCGTGCCGGGTCGTCGACGACGACCTGGGCACGACCGCGCAAAATGAAGCGCAGCGCGCTCGATCCTTCTCCCTGGCTCAGCAAGGTTTCGCCGCGAGCGAATTGTTTCAGACGTGTCTTGGTTGTCAGGCCTTCCCATTCCTCATTTTGCATGCGCAGCAGCGGCGCGATCTGCTGCAGGCCCGCGCGAATCCGCTCGTCTTCGGGAACCAGATACGGCGCCAGGCCGACCATGTGCATGCCGTCGCGGCGTGCTGCGTAGTACACCCGCGTGAGAAACTCGTCGCGCACGCGCGGGATATCGCTCAACTTCGGCATGGTAAGCGTGACCGAATACGTGACCGTATCGCCGTCGATCGCCTGCAGCAAGATCGTAGGCGTTGATGCAGGATCCAGGCCCGGCATCTGCGCCGCGACGGTTTCCAGCAGCTGCTTCACCGTGTTGGGAGCATCCTGCAGGGTGTACTTCAGCAATATGGTTTCGTCGTGTTCGATGACCGGGCGGCTGAAGTTCGAAAATGACGCGTTGGCGAGTGCGCCGTTAGGGATCACCTGTATTTGATTGCCGCAATCGAGATGTGTGGCGCGCCAGTTGACTTCCACCACCTGGCCGGTGACATCGCCGACCTTGAGCCAGTCGCCCAGGTCGAACGGCCGTTCCATCTGCAGTAGCAGGCCGGCGATGATCGGGCCGACGCTGTTTTGTAGCGTCAGACCGATCACCAGCGTCGACAGCCCGATCGCCGTGATCAGACCGCTCGCGCTCTCGCCCCACACCAGCTGATAGACCAGCACGCCGGCCAGCCCGATCAGCAGCAAGCGGCCAAGGTCGACAAAAATCCGCGGCATGCGCGAGCGCCAGCTGTCCCTGGCCGCGCCGACAAACAGCAGCGCGTTGCCGAACGACAGTACGGCGACAACCACGGCCATCCAGAACACGGTCTCGAGAATTTTGATCGAGATGCGATCCGCCGGCAACTCGGCAACACGTGTCAGCAGCAATATAATCGCGGCTGCCGGCAGAATCCAGGTGCGCACCAGGTTGAGCGTCGGGGCCAGCGGGTTGCCGCGCCGCGCCAGGCGGATCACTATTTCGCCGAGCAGCAGTGTGAGCAGCGGCAGGCCGACGGCGATCCCGAGCGCCCATGGAAACCACGCTTGCTCCAGCAGGTCTTGCATGGTTGGTTGCCCCTAGCTGACGCGAACGCACCACACCGGCTGCCGGCTGCCCTGCCTGTCTTCAACATCGCCGGCCGGCTCCAGCTCGAACACGCCCTGCAGCTTTTCGTACACCGAGCGGGTAACTACGACCTGGTTGAGCGGCGCCATGCGCTGCACGCGGTTGGCCAGATTGACGGTGTCGCCCCACATATCGTAGACAAACTTGCTTTTGCCGACGATTCCGGCGGTCAACGGTCCGCTGGCGATCCCGATCTGTAGCCCGAGCTGCGATTGGTGGTCGCGATTGAAGCGCTCGACGATCGTGCGCAGCTCGAGCGCGAAGTCCACCATGCGCTTGGCATGGTCGACCCGCGGAACCGATACGCCGCAGGCAGCCATATAGCCTGCCCCGATGGACTTGACTTTTTCCACGCCGTAGTGATCGGCAGCATCGTCAATCGAGCGCACCAGCTGATTGAGCAGCGCGGCTGAGCGCTCGGCGGGCAGCTGGCTGGAAAGGTCGATGAAGCCGGCGATGTCGGCGAACAGCACCGTGACGTTGGAGTGCAGCTCGGCGATCGCGTCGTCGCCGCGCTGGTAGCGCCGGGCAACCAAATCGGGCATCAGGTTGAGCAGCATGCGCTCGTTTTCCTGCTCCTGCTCTTTGAGCCGCTCGGCGGTGGCGCGCAGGCTGCCCGTCATGCTGTTGAACGCATTGCCGAGCTCGCCCAGCTCGTCGCCGCTGGTCACCGCGATTTCGGTATCCAGATCGCCGGCCGCGACTGCCTGCGCGCCGGCAGTGAGGCGGCGGATCGGCCGTGTGATCAGCCGCGCCAGCAGCAGCGCGATGAAGGTGACGGCGATGATGATGCCGAGCGTGGAAACGGCTACCAGGCGGGTGAACTGATCGATCGGTGCGAAGGCCTCGCTGGCGTCGATTTTAGCGATGATCACCCAGTATAGCTCGTCGAGCTCCTGGCCGTTCAGTTCAAGCGGAGCGTAGGATGAAAGCACCCGATGGCCGTAATAGTCGGTCGTGACCTCGGTGCCGCTTTCGCCGCGCTGCGCCCGCTCTGCCGCGTCGGTGCGCACTTCGAGCTGCATAATCGTGGTGCCGAGCGTTATCATCTGGTCGATCTCCTCGGCGCGGTAGCCGATCGCGAGCTGCTGCTGCTTGAATTGCGCGGGGTTCTCGATCAGCAGGCGCGAATCCGAGCGCATCAGCCAGTCCCAGCCGACCAGGATCGTTTCGCCGGTCTTGCCGAGTCCTTCTTGCTCCCAGCCGTTGCTGCCGCTCATCACCTCGTTGATGCCGTCGGACGGCACCTGGACGATCAGCACGCCGACCTGCTCGGAGCCGTCGTAGATCGGGCTGGCTGCAAACGCTACCGGCTTGCCGTACGAGGGTATATAGGCATTGAAGTCGACGATCGAAAAGCTGGTAGCGTTGCCCGTCGAGCGCGCCTCGTTGAACACGCTCCCGATCGGTCCGTTGGCGAAGGGGCCGTTCAGCAAGTTGGAGCCGAAATCGATACCTTTGTACGCGGTGTACACGACATTGCCGCTGTCGTCGTCGACGATCATAAAATCGTCGAACTGGAAGCGCTGGGTTGCGTTGCGAATCAGGGGATGGTAGGTGCGGTGGGCGGCGGAATAGGCGCTGCCGTCGCCCGCGTCGTCAACGGCGATCAATTTATCAAAATCGGTTGTTCCGATCGAATAGTGGTATTGCAGATAGCGCTGCGCATTGGAAGTCGGCAGGTAGCCGGCGACGGCGGGTGTCTCCCCGCTGGTTGCGGTGAGCTTGGGGATAAACTGCTCACTGTAAAATGTTTCAAGCCCTGCCTGCTGCTCGTCCGTGATGGCGGTTGCCGAAAGACCATTAAACGAAATCGCGGAACTCCTTGGCCGCGTCCACCACCATCAAGTCTTCGCTGTACGATAGCACCGAGTCGCGAAATCCGGAGAAATAGCTGTCCAGTTGCGCGGCTCGCGTCTGGCGCAGGCTGTTCAGGCGGCTGAACAGCTGTGTTTCCAGCGTCTCGGTGCCGGAGCGGTAGCCCAGAACGCCGATCACCAGTGTCGAAAGGATGCTTACCAGCAGCAACATCAGCAGGATTTTGGAGTACAGGCTGAAGCCGCTGCGGAACCTGTTGCGCCGAGTCGGCCTGGGCGGTCGAAGCTTGCTCGGCGCCGGCGGTGGCGTTGCCTGGGTCGGCGGCGTTGCCTGGGTCGGCGGCGTTGCTGCGCCGTTACCTGCGGCCGGCAGATTGCTGCTCGGCGTTGTGCTGGTAGACATGGCTGTATTCTACACTACCGATTTAGTGGTACCGAATTCACCACAAAGACACAAAGGACACGAAGAACGGAAATATCAAGTTCTTCGTGTCCTTTGTGTCTTTGTGGTGAATTCTTTGCGCGCCCTGCCCTAGTAGGAAAGCCCGTGCCCGAACGCAAACAGCGGGTCCTCCGAGTCGTACGGCACGTCTTCGTGCTGCCGCCGCACCGCGTCCATCGAGCGCGGCAGCTCGAACGGCAACCTGCCTTCCGGCGCGACACGGCCGAAGATGACGTCGAGCACAGCCGTATCGGCGGCGCCGAAATTCGCCAGCAATGCGGCGCTTGCTGCTGCAATTTCGGGGATCACCGCCGGCCGATCGAGGTAGATGTCGACGACAGTCGGCACGACCCGCATCAGGTCGAGGATGCGTGCCAGCTGTGCCTCGGGAAAGTCGAGGTCGCCGGCGTGGATATGGGCCTGCAAAAAGCCCTCACGTGGTTCGAACGGCGCCCGCAGCCGCAGCAGCGCAACGTCGGCGTCGGCGGGATCGGAAACCACCTCGCCGTACTCGGCGGCAACTCCGGGATCGATGTTCTCCAGATACAGCTTCGGCCGTCCTTGCAGCGGCAGCGCGGCGCCGCCGTCGCCGGAACCGTTTTTGAGCAGCACGATCGAGCGCTGCTGTGCCGCCATGCCCGCCGCGCGGAACGCCTCGCTGCCGACGATGCGCTCGGCCGCCCGGGGGTCGAGCGGCGCCGCGTCGAACAGGCCGAGGCGAAACTTTTCGCGCAACAGCCGGCGCGCCAACTCGTCGATGCGCGCCTGGGTGATGCGGCCGCTCTCTACCAGCTCGACGATCACCTCGGGGCAGGCCTCCCCGCCGAACTGGTCGACGCCCGCGTCCAGCGCCTTTGCCGCGCGCTCGGCGACGCTCAGGTGCTCGACGCCCCAGGCGCGCGCCTGCAGACCGATCGCGTCGGAATCCGTCAGCAGCCCCCAGTCGGTGCAAACGATGCCGTCGAAGCCGTAGTGCCGGCGCAGCAAGCCGTCGAGCACGTCACGATTGAACCCGAAGCCGACTGCCTCCCATTCCAGGCCGATCGGCATGCCGTAGTAGGGCATGATCTGGCTGGTGCCGGCCCGAAACGCCGCCTCGAACGGTATCAGATGATACTCGGCGTTGTCGCCGGGGTAGACCTGCTCGCGGCCGTAGGGAAAGTGCGGGTCCTCGCCGTCGAGCTGCGGCCCGCCGCCGGGGAAGTGCTTGGTCATACAGGCAACGCTCTCGGGGCCGAGCTCGCTGCCCTGGAAGCCGCGGATATATGCTGCCACCAGCCGTGACGCCAGCTCGGCGTCCTCGCCGAAGGTGCCGTTGATGCGGCCCCAGCGCGGCTCGGTCGCCAGGTCGGCCATCGGGTGCAGCGCGACGCGGATGCCGACGGCCAGATACTCCTGCCTGGCGATATCGCCGAACTGCTGAACCAGCTCGGCGTCGCCGATCGCGCCAAGGCCGATCGGCTCGGGCCACAACGAGAACGCGCCCGCGAACAGGCTGGTGGCCGGATTGTCGCTGAACGAGTGGCGCGGATCCGACGAAATGGTGACCGGGATGCCCAGCCGCGTGCTCGCGGCCAGCTCCTGCAGCCGGTTGTGCCACTCGGCCATCGGCCCCGGAGGCGGGCTGGACAGCACGTTGAAGTGGTTCATCAGCTGATCGAGCACCATCGCGGAGCTCGGCCGTCCGAAGCGCCCTTCGCCTTCTTGCAGGCTGCCGTCGGGGTTTGCGCCGATCATGGTCTGGAACATCAGCCCGACTTTTTCGGCCAGCGTCATCTGCGCCAGCAGGTCCTCCACGCGCTCGTCGATCGGCAGCCGCGCGTCTTCGTACGGGTCGAGCCGGCCGTTGTGATTGCGATCCCGGAAGTCGAGCTGCTGTTCACTCATCCTATCCTCCATACACATGGTATATCGCTATATCTGTGCCGCGTGCGGCTTCAGCGACGAATGGATCGAATCGCCCGACGATATCGCCAGGCTTGCCGAAAAGTTCGAAATACGTGAAGCACGATAGGCAACCGGACCGCCGCGCTTCAACAGCCTTATTGTAGTATCAGGCACAAATAAACGATCCGAGCCACGAATAGGACACGAATAAACGAATGGAGTCACGAATAGCTATTCGTGACTCCATTCGTTTATTCGTGTCCTATTCGTGGCCGTTGCTGAGCAGCTGGTAGTAGAAGCGCACGATCGCCGCATAGTTTTCGATCGATACCCGCTCGTCGACGCCGTGATAGCGCGCCACGTCGTCGGGCTCCATGCGCAGCGGGCGGAAGCGATAGACCTGCTCGGCCAGCCCCGCGTAGTGCCGCGAATCGGTGCCGCCCAGCACCTGCGCTGGCACGACCAGCGTCTCCGGGAAGACCTGCCGGATCGTGCGCTCCAGCATTTTGTATCCCGCGGCGTCGGTACTCGAAACGGCTGACGGCTCGCTGTCGGAGCTGCCGTAAGGCGCGATAGTTACGCCCGGATTGTCGATGGCTGCGCGCACGTGCGAGATGATCTGCTCGCTCGTATCACCCGGCAGAATGCGGAAATTGACCACCGCGCTGGCCCGGCTCGGCAGCACGTTTTCTTTCACTCCGCCGTCGATCATGGTCACGGCGGTGGTCGTGCGCATCAAGGCAGCGGAAGTGGGCGATGCCGCGAGCCGGCGCTCGACCAACGGCCCGAACAGCCACAAATTAGAGAATACCAATCGCTGCGCAAACGGCATCTCCGGTCCAAGCGAGCGGAACATCGCGCCGACAACGCCGTCGATGCCGCCGGGCACCGGGTTGGCCTCGAGTTTGCCGATCGCCGCGCTGAGCTCGCCGATCGCGGTATGCGCCGGCGGCACCGAGGAGTGACCCTGGACGCCGTCCACGCTGAGCTCGAGGTTGAGAATGCCTTTTTCCGCCACGCCGATCATGGCGACGGGTTGCGAAACGCCGGGTAAAACCCCTTCGGTGATGAACGAGCCTTCGTCGACGATGTATTCGAGCTCCACGTCGCGCTCGCGCAGCAGCGTTGCAATCTGCCGCGCGCCGGCGTTGCCGCCGATCTCCTCGTCGTGGCCGAAGGCCAGGTACACCGTGCGCGCGGGCTGCACATCCCGCCTCAGCAGCAGCTCGACTGCTTCGAGTATGCCAAGCACGCCGATTTTGTCGTCCATCGCGCCGCGTCCCCAGACGAATTGCCCGTCGAAGTGCCCATCAAACGGCTGGTGCGTCCATAATGCATCGCTCGCCGTTTCAGCCGGCACGACGTCGAGATGTGCCAGCAGCAGGATCGGCTTGAGCGTGTCGTCGCTGCCCGGCCATGTGTACAGCAAGCTATGCCCGCCGACGATCTCTTTGCGCAGGCCGGAGTGAACGCGGGGAAACGCACGCTCGAGATAGTCGTGCAAACCGCGGAACGCCTGTTCGTCCACCGGCGTATCGTCGCCGTGCGAGATCGTACGGAAGCGTACAGCCTGGGCCAGGTGTTCTGCGATGGCAGCCTGCTCGATCGCGATCGCGGCGGCCGGCTCGACCGCGAGTTGCGTGGAGCCGTAGCGCAGTGTATTGATCAGCAGTGTCGCCGCCAGCAACAGCGGCGGCGCCAGCAGTAGCATGATCAGGGTTCGTCCGGCCATGCGACGACGCCCGTGCGTCGGACGGTATAGCGGTGTATGGTGCTTTATGCGACTATTCATATCTGCAAACGTAGCCGGCGCCCGTCTACAAGATGTCGACACAACGAAGCTCACCACAAAGGACACAAAGGACACAAAAATCTTGCGATCTTTGTGTCCTTTGTGTTCTTTGTGGTGTTCTCGTCCGATCTATGCCCTGATGAACGATTCGGCTTCGAGCGGTGTCCTGTGAGTGAGGAGAAAGTATGCAGGTAAACGAAGCCAAAGCCGCGGCGCGCCGCTGGGTGCTCGCCGAAGCACGTAAAGTGCCGGGCTATAGCGGCGCGTTCTTCCACGGGTCGACCAACTGGCTCGCCGGCGACGCCATGCTGGCGGCAACATCCGACCTGGATGTGATGGTCGTGCTCGACGATACCGATGTTCCGGCCAAGCCGGGTAAAGTCATGGCGGAGCAGGTTATGCTCGACGTGACTTATATTTCGCGCGACGAGCTTAGCTCGGCCGAGCAAATCCTGAAACTGTCTCACCTGGCCGGGAGTTTTCATGCACCGGGCATCATCGACGACCCAACCGGCCAACTGACGGCGCTGCAGCAGGCGGTGGCGGTTGAGTATCCCCGCCGGCGCTGGGTTCGTGCCCGCTGCGAGCACGCCGCCGGCAAGCTCAAGCAGTACCTCCAGAGCATCGACCCGGCCGCGCCGTTCCATAATCAGGTCATGTCCTGGCTGTTCGGGACGAGTTTGACAACCCATGTGCTGCTGGCGGCGGGGTTGCGCAATCCGACGGTGCGCAAGAGGTATGTCTCGGCGCGTGAGCTGCTGCTCGACTACGGGCACAGCGATCTGTACGCGTCGCTGCTCGAGCAGCTGGGTTGTGCCGCGATGAGCAGGCAGGATGTGGAGCGACATCTTGATACGCTCGGCGTGGCGTTCGACGTCGCCGCGACAACGATCAAGACACCGGTGTTTTTCGCTTCCGACATCAGCGAGCCGGCCCGGCCGATCGCGATCGACGGCAGCCGCGATCTGGTCGAGCAAGGCTTGCATCGCGAGGCGATCTTCTGGATCGTGGCGACCTATTCGCGCTGCATGATCGTGTTTCAGCACGACGCGCCGCCGGAGCTCGAGCGCTTTGATCCGGGCTACCGCGAG
Organism: uncultured bacterium; assembly: GCA_963827625.1. Lineage (GTDB taxonomy): Bacteria > Chloroflexota > Chloroflexia > Chloroflexales > Kallotenuaceae > CAWHBS01. Next base: position 87,859 of record CAWHBS010000004.1, read on the forward strand.
CTGCTCGACGATCTCGGCGTCATATCCTACGCTGATATGGTGCAGCGCCGCGAGCAGGTCCTGCTGTCGCTGCCGCGTGTGTGGGAGGTGGCGGAAGCGATCATTGACGCGAATCCCGAGATCCGGAGCTGAAACGATCCGCTACAATCGTGGCATGCCAGATGTCGTAGACGAGACCGGGCTGGCCGCGTGGCAAAACGTTCTGACCGCTTTGCGTCGCAGATGAGCGAAGCGGAAGCGCGCGTCATCGGCGATGTATTCGGTCGCATTGTTGAAGCGGCGCGCAATCCCAACACCGACGAAAGTAGAGGCCCATGACCAACTTCGCAGCCGACTTCGAAGCGCGCTGTGTGCGCGACGTTCAAATCGATACCGAGAGCGACGACAGCTCGTCCATGGACGCGAATACATGAATATGATCGAACTGCTGCGCTCCAACAATTCGACCGCGAGCTGGCTGGACGAGCTGGAAGCGATCGGCGCTCCCGCGTTTCCGGTCGAGCTTCCATCTGCCGGCGAGCTGCCGCATGTGCTGCTCCGGCTCACCGTGCCGCACCAGGATATCGACGAGCTGATCGCCGCGACGGCGACCCTGCGCGGCTCGGCGGAGCTGTGGTGGCTGCTGGAGCGCTGCACCCACGCGCTGGCGCGCGAGATCGGGCAGCTCGAAGAGCAGGCGTCGATGCCGCGGCTGCCCGAGGAACTGGGCGCTCTGCAACACTATTTTTATGTCCTGGTGTTTCTGGCACTGCGCCCGCACGTGCAAGCATTTCATCACGCGCGCGGCATCCCCGACGATGTCTCGTGGAGCACGCTGGCCGACCTCGGCCGCAACATGGCGATCTACCGCCAGAAATATGGAAGCGGCGGCCTCGAGGTGCCGTGGTGGATCAGGCTGCATTTCCGTGGGACGATCTACGAGCAGGGGCGGCTGCAGTTCGAGCGGGCCAGGCTCGGCAAGCGTACCGGCCGGGCGATCAGTGAAGCCGGCCTGCCGTATGGCCCTGGCGATCCGGTGTTGTCGGTGCATATCCCGGAATATTGCGGCCCGCTGACGCCCGAGGCGTGTGATGCTTCGTTCGCACACGCTAAGGCCTTTTTCGCGCGCTATTTCCCCGAGGAACACTACGCGATCGGTGTGTGTCACTCCTGGCTGCTCGACGAGCAGCTGGCCGAATACCTGCCCGCGACCAGCAATATCGTCAGGTTCGGGCGGCGTTTCCGGCCCGCCTATCGCCCCGACGACGACGACACCGATATCATCGAATTCGTGTTTCGCCGCCCCAAAGCCACGCTGGACGAGCTGCCGCGGCGAACAGCGCTCGAGCGCGCGGTGGTCGACCATATCCGCTCCGGGCGCCATTGGCACGGCGGCGCGGGCTGGCTACTGCTCTGAGCGCCGGGATCAGAGATTCGTCAATGGGGCGAAGACGGGAGCGAAAATGACATTGGAGCACGTTGTACCCTGGGGCCGCTCCAGATCCGAGTATGTTGGGATGTTCAACCTCGGCGCGCGGGAGTTGTCGGGGCGCATACTGGACTGTGCCGGCGGCCCGGCATCCTTCAACGCCGAGCTCACCGCCGAGGGCGGCAAGGTTGTCTCATGCGACCCGATCTATAGCTACTCGGGCGCCGAGATCGCCGCGCGCGTTGAAGCGACATATGACGTTATGCTCGAAAGTGTGCGCGAAACCAGACAACAGTTCGTCTGGACGCGCTTCAACTCGCCGGACGGCCTGGGCCGGGCACGGTTGGCTGCGATGCAGCGCTTTGTTGACGATCTTCCCGCCGGCCGCGAGCAAGGGCGCTATGTTGTGGGCCAGCTGCCGGTGCTGGCATTCGAGGACGATGCGTTTGATCTGGCGTTGTGCTCGCACTTCCTGTTCACCTATTCGCTACAATTCGATCGCGCGTTTCACCTGGCGTCGCTCGTGGAATTGTGTCGCGTAGCAGCCGAGGTGCGGGTGTTTCCGCTGCTGAGCAGCACCGTACATGGAACCTCCGGCGCCGGCAGCAAGTCGCCGCACCTGGCGCCGCTACTCGACGAGCTCACCCGGCTTGGCTATGATGCACGGGTCGAGCGGGTACCGTATGAGTTCCAGCGCGGCGGAAACGAGATGCTGCGCGTCGTGCCATACCGCCAAAACCATGCTTCGCGTGACTTCGCGGATCGCTAAATTCTGGTCAGCAACCGCCCTCGATACGCTGCGTATCCGCCTCGTCGACGCCGGCGGCACAATGGACCAACACGCCGCCCTGCGGCGCCCGCGCGATCGACCGAATAACTGCTCCGATGCGCGGCGCCGGGCGAGCCTGACCCCGCCAGCTCGATGTGGAACACGGTTCTTCAGGTACGCCCCGGACTGACCGGCCTGGCGCAGCTTGAAACCGAGCGCACGTTTCCCAAGACACCGCGCCAGCTCGAGCTGGATGCCGCGTACATTCGCAAGCGGACGCTCGGGCTCGATCTGCGCCTGCTGCTGCGGACCGCCCGGATAATGGTGCGCGGCGTGTAGGACCCTCAGCTCGGAAACGAATTCATCACAAAGACAAAGGAACCAAAGATCCCAAGACCCTTCGTGTCCTTTGTGCCTTTGTGGTGCTATATTAGGACCCCGGCCTCCTTAAGCGCACGGCGAAAGAGCGGCAAAAAAGGTTGCGGCAGGTGCGGCATAGCGTCGCTTGCCCTGACTACACGCCGGTGCTTGATCTCGAACCTGGGCTCCCACGCGTCAAGCACGACCTGTGCTCGCCAGAAGGAGCGCACCAGTACCAGCCCTGCTTCGTGACCCGCGACGCAGCTGCCGCGGCAGAATCCGAGCAGCCGGGCGTCGACCACCGTTGCGCAGGCTTCTTCGAGCATCTCACGCCGCAGGGTTTGTTCCCATGTTTCGTCGCCTTCCGGCCTCCCGGCCGGCAGATCCCAGTCGACGCCGTTCTCGCTGATCAGCACGACCTCGCCGCTGCCGGTGACACACACGCCGGCGGCGCCGTGCGGCGTCCCATCCGGCACAGCCTCGGGCGGATGCCACGATATGATCCAGTCCTGGCCGGCGGTTCGAATCGCCAGTTCCTCGCCGTCGCCGGCTATTACATTAGCGACCATATTGCCCCCTTGCCGGACAATAAACGCAAAGGCGCAAAGACGCAAAGGGCGCAATGGAATCTGCTCGGGTCTATTCGCGGATCAATGTTCCAGCCGGCCCTCAAGTCGCTCCACTTCGATCGGCCCGAACGAGACATTCTGCTTTTGCTCGACCGACACGTTGTCGCCGTCGAAGCGACTGGTCATGCTAAAGCCGAACGGCGCCCGTGTGTAGCGCAACAGCAGCTCGAAGGTGTTTTCGCCGGTCCAGGCGCCGGTGGCGGCCACCGGTCGCCTTTCGCCCAGCTGATCGGCAGCAGTGCCTTCGATCCACTCGCCGTCGCCACACACATAGTTTTGCGTGGCCTGGTGGTCGACGAAGGTCACCGTGGTCCGGTCCCCGTTAAAATCGAAGCGTACTGAGCGCGCCTGCTGCCCGTTTGCGTCGAACGCGAACGTGCGGCCGGAAAGCTGTGCCGCCAGCGGGGAGGGGCTGCCGCTCAGCACCGGCAGCGCCAGGCCCGCGCAGCGCCGCTCGAGCTCGACGCCGGCTTCGGGATCGTCGGTCAGTGGCGCCGGCGCCATCGCCGGCAATAGGTGCTGCCACAGGCAATTCAGCACCGCCTGCATATCCGCCACCCCGGCGGTAACGGCCAGCACGGCATCCTGCTCGGGCATCACAACACAAAACTGCCCGAAGGCGCCGTCGCCGCGATATGCATTGTGGCGGCAGCGCCAGAACTGGTAGCCGTAGCCTTGCTGCCAATCGACGTTGGGTTCATTAGCGTTTGAGACCTGCGACGAGCTCGCTTCGGTGACCCACTCCGGCGATAACAGCTGCCGCCCTTGCCACGCGCCTTGCTGCAAATACAGCTGCCCGAAGGCGGCGATATCCGCTGTTCGGATCGTGAGGCCCCAGCCGCCGACATTGATACCGCGCGGGCAGCTTTCCCAGGTGGCGTCCCGGATGCCCAGCGGCTCGAACAGGCGTGGTTGCAGATACTCCAGCAACGTCATGCCCGTGACATGCTGCATGATCGCCGAAAGCATATACGACGCGCCGCTGTTGTACACAAAATGGGTGCCCGGAGCATGCTGCACCGGCTGTTGAAGAAAACTTCGCGCCCAGTTGTCGCCGTCGAACAGGCCGTCGAGCGTGTCCTTGTCGTGTCCGGTCGACATCGACAGCAGGTGCCGGACACGCATGGCGCGTAGATGTTCGCTCGGCTGCGCGGGCGCGTCGTCGGGGAAAAAGCCGAGCACCGTGTCGTCAAGCGACAGGCGGCCTTCGGCTATCGCCAGTCCCACCGCGGTTGAGGTGAAGCTTTTGCTCAACGAAAACAGCATATGCGGCTGGTCGAGGCGGTACGGCGCCCACGCTCCTTGCGCCAGCACATGGCCGTGGCGCAGCAGCATGAAACTATGCAGCTCGAGCTGTTCTTGCTCCACGGCATCGATAAAGCTGAGCACGGCGGCCGACGGAATCCCTTGCGCTTCGGGCGTGCTGCTTGGAAGCTGTTCGTACTGTTTCTCCACAAATGTCCCCGTTTCGTAGGTGTCATTACCAGTACCGGCGAGCATACCACAGGTCGAAAGACGATCCGAGCCACGGCCACGAATAGCGCACGAATAAACGAATGCTCCGAACATTCGTTCACTCGCGCGTCTTCGCGGATTCGTTTGCATACTTGCTCGACATCAGATAATGGAAGCGTTTGAATCAGGAGGCACAGCATGGACATGCAAGAGGCGCTGGAAACGCTCGACGTCCGCGACGATACACTCAGCGCCGACGAAAAAGCGATCCTGGATCGCGATGGATATCTTCCCTTGCCGGGCATACTATCGCCCGAGCAGGTCGACGCCTTTCGGCGGCGGTTGGCCGAGCTGACGGCCGCCGAGGGTGAGCTGGCCGGCACCGAGGTGCATCGTGAGCGGGGCACCGACAGGCTCTCCGACCTGATCAATAAAGATCCGATCTTCACGGTCTGCTTCACTCACCCGCGGGTTCTGGCGGCGATGCGTCACGTGCTTGGGCCGGAGTTCAAGCTATCGTCGCTCAACAGCCGGGCCGCGCTGCCGGGCGACGGGCTGCAGGCGCTGCACGCCGACTGGGGCGAGCCGGTCGCGCCGGGTGAGTACACGGTGTGCAACTCGATCTGGCTGCTCGACGATTTTACGCCGGACAACGGCGCGACACGTGTCGTGCCCGGCTCGCATCGCTCCGGTCGCCTGCCGCGCGAAGCGATGACCGACCCGCAGGATCGGCATCCCGATGAAGTCCTGCTCACCGCGCCCGCCGGCACGGTCGTGATCTTCAACTCGCATGTGTGGCATGGCGGGACGCGCAACCGAACTGACGCGCCGCGGCGGGCGATGCACTCATACTTTTGCCGCCGCGACCAGCCGCAGCAGCTCGATCAGCAGGCCTACCTGCGCCCCGAGACCCGCGCGCGGCTGACGCCGGCGGAGCAGTATATTCTGGCAGTTTAGAACCGCGCCGGAAAATTCACCACACAGGCACAAAGGACACAAAGACTCTATAGGATTCTTCGTGTCCTTTGTGCCTGTGTGGTGAATATCGTTAGCCCAAAGGAAGCGCCTTAAACGAAGCAACTTGCTCGGTGATCGCCCGCTCGGTCGGCAGCCGCTCGATGCTCGACGCGCCGAAGAAGCCGGCGACGCCCGGCATGCGCCGCAGTGCCGGGCCGACGATCTCGGGCTCGTCAAACGGCCCGCCGTGGCAGATCACCAGAAGGTCGGGGTTGGCCTGCCGTCCGGCCGCGGCGATCTCGAGCACCACGGCGATCGCCTCGTCGATACTCATGGCGACGCCCGCGCCGATGCTGCCCGACGTGGTCAGGCCGCAGTGGGCGACCAGTAAATCGGCGCCGGCGTCGGCCATCGCGCGGGCTTCACCGGCATTAAAGACATACGGTGAAGTAAACAGATCGCGCTGGTGTGCCAGGCGAATCAGCTCGACTTCACGGTCGTAGCCCATGCCTGTCGCTTCAAGGTTGGCGCGAAAGGTTCCGTCGATCAGGCCGACGGTCGGGAAATTCTGCACGCCGGAAAAGCCCATCTCGTCGAGCGAGCGGAGAAACACCGGCATCAGGCGAAACGGGTCGGTGCCGCACACGCCCGCGATCACCGGTGTGTCGCGCACCACCGGCAACACCTCGGCCGCCATCTCGACGACGATCCCATTGGCGTCGCCGTACGGCATCATGCCGGCCAGCGAGCCGCGACCGGCCATGCGGTAGCGCCCCGAGTTGTAGATGATGACCAGGTCGGCCCCACCGGCTTCGGCCAGCTTGGCCGAGATACCGGTTCCTGCGCCGCAGCCGACGATCGGCCGCCCCGCGGCGACCTGCCGTTGCAGCCGCGCGACGATGTCCTCACGCGAAATGCTCATCAGTGCCTCCCACCCAGCTGAGAACACCACAAAGAACACAAAGAACCTTTAATTCTTTGTGTTCTTTGTGTTCTTTGTGGTGATATATTGATCGTGCATCGCTTTAGCGCACCCCAAAGCGGTAGATCGTAGTGTGGCGATAGGTTTGCCCCGGCGCCAGCTCGGTCGAGGGAAACTCAGGCCGGTTGGGAGAATCCGGATAATGCTGCGTTTCCAGGCAGAGCCCGGCGTACTTGCCGTATACACGCCCGTTCTTGCCGCTGATGCTGCCGTCCAGCTGGTTGCCGGTGTAGAACTGCACCGCCGGCTGGGTGGTGAACACATCCATCACTCGGCCGCTCAAGGGCTCGTACACCTGTGCCGCGTGGGCCAGCCCGGGGCCGCCGCGATCAAGCACCCAGCATTGGTCGTAGCCGTCGCCGGCAAGGCGCAGCTGCTCGTCCGGCCGGTCAAGGCGTGCCCCGATCGCGACGGGCGTGCGAAAGTCGAAAGCGGTACCGGCCACCGGGCGCAGCTCGCCGGTCGGTATCATCGTCGCGTCGACCGGCAAAAACGCGCCCGCGTTGAGCTGCAGCTCGTGGTCGAGGATGGTGTCGGCTGTGCCCAGGTTGAAATAGGTATGGTTGCTGAGGTTGAGCACGGTCAGCTGGTCGGTGGTGGCCGTATAGTCGATGCGCAGCTCGTTGTCGCCGGTCAGCGAATAAACAACCTCGACGTCGAGCGTGCCGGGGTAGCCTTCATCGCCGTCCGGGCTGCGGTGCGTCAAGCTCAGGCGCGACGACGAGTGCTCCGCGACATTCCAGTATGCTTTGTCGAAGCCCACATCGCCGCCGTGCAGCTGATTGGGGCCGTCGTTGCGCGCGAGGGTGTAGCTCCGGCCGCGCAGCTCGAAGCGGCCGTTGCTGACGCGGTTGGCATAGCGGCCGACCAGCGCGCCGAAATAGGGATGTGTTTGGCGGTACGCGTCCGGGCTGTCGAAGCCGAGCGTTACGTCGCCCAATGCTCCTTCGCGGTCGGGCACGCGCAGGGATGCCAGGATGCCTCCATAGGACAAAATGCTGGCTGCAAGTCCATCGGCGTTGGTAAGCGTATATTCCTCGATGATAGTGCCGGACATGTGGAGCGCTCCTTCGCGGCGAGGCTTCGCGGCGGGGGCCAGCCCGCCGGTGCGTAGTATAAAGCGAAACCGCCATATCGAGGCAAGCAGAGCTACGAGCATAGGCCGGAACGGGATCACCGCAAAGGCACACAGGACACAAAGGATCCGATAATTCTTTGTGTCCTGTGTGCCTTTGCGGTGATCCCCTTCGCGCATTGCTGCAGCAATAGCCTGTCGTGGATCGGTTTCATGCTATGCTTGGCCCAGTTTCCCCGTGCTAAGGAGAATGCTGTGAAAGTGCTATTTATCGGCGGTACCGGTACGATCAGCTCGGCCTGCGTCGAGCTGGCTGTGGCGCGTGGTATCGAAGTTGTGCTGCTCAATCGCGGGCAATCGTCGCGGTCGATCCCCGAAACGGCGGTTTTGCATGGCGATATTCGGGACAAGCGAGCCGTAGCGAAGCTGTTGGGAGATATGCGGTTCGACGTGGTTGCCGATTTTGTCGCGTTCACGCCCGAGCATGTCGAGACCGACCTCGAGCTGTTCGCCGATCGCACCGCGCAGTACATTTTTATCAGCTCGGCTTCGGCGTATCAAACCCCGCCGGCCAACTGGCTGACGACCGAGTCGACGCCGCTGCGCAACCCGTACTGGGCCTATTCACGCGCCAAAATCGCCTGTGAGGACCGCTTGACGGCCGCGTATCGCGAAGCCGGCTTTCCGGTAACGATAGTGCGCCCTTCGCATACCTATGACGCGACGAGACTGCCGCTGCACGGAGGCTACACCAATGTGCATCGCATGCGCCAGGGCAAGCCGATCGTGATCCACGGCGACGGAACCTCGCTGTGGACGTTGACGCACCATCGCGATTTTGCCAAGGCGTTTGTCGGGTTGCTGGGTAATCCGCTCGCGATTGGCGAGGCGATCCACATCACCTCGGATGAGGCGCTGACATGGAACCAGATCGCCGAAATCATCGCCGCGGCCGCCGGAGTCGAAGCCAAGATCGTACACATCGCTTCCGAGCGTATCGCCGAGTACGACGCGGATTGGGGTGCCGGATTGCTGGGCGATAAGACCCATAGCATGATCTTCGACAATACCAAGGTCAAGCGCCTGGTACCCGATTACGTGGCGACGATTCCGTACCGCCAGGGCGCCGCCGAGACGATCGCCTGGTACGACAGCCATCCCGACGCGCAGCAGGTGGACCCGAAGTTTGATAAGCTACTGGATACCATGATCGCCGATTACGAGTTCGAGCGCGCCGCGCAAGCGCTGAAACCGCTGGTATAACAGTCCGCATGGCGCTATACTTCGTAGCTTCAGGCATCAAATTGAAGGGAGCAGCAGTACCGGAAAGCTAGCCGGCTGCAAAGACGCAGTGGGTCCATCAGGGGGTGCCCTTCCCCGTTGGACGCGCATAAAAGGCAACTATGAGCGAAACAGATCGTCCCCGTTCACAGCACAGCGCTTCGCTCGATCGCGCGCGCACCAACACGCCCGGCTCCTCCCTTGGCGGTATGCATTCGGCGTCCGCGGCCGCACGTCAGGACGTCCGTGGTGCTCGCCTGCTCAACCGTAACGACTGGATCTACGTGCTCAGCCTGCTGATCCCGTTCGCTGTGTTCGACCTCGCATTGCGTAGCCGCCTGGTATTCTTCGCGCCGATCCAGCCGACACCAGCAGGCTGGATCGGCCTGATGCAGTCGCCGCTGCTGTTTCTCGGCGGCTATACAGCGCTGTGGATTGCTGTGCTCGCGTCGGCGCGAACGCGCCCGGTACGCTGGGTGCTGCGTGGTCTGTTTCAGGCGCTAAGTATCGTCATCGCGCTGTATTTGGTCGGCGCTTACCAGTACTACCGGGCAACGGGCACCATGCTCGACGCCCACTATCTGCGCTTCTGGCTCTCGTTTCCGGACGGAACAACCGGCGCCATCGCGGCCGAGCTGCACTACAGTATCCAGGCGCTGATATTCGCGATCCTGGCCTACGGCATACTTGGCCCGCCTCTACTGGTGTTCCTGGCTAACCTGTGGCCCGCGTGGCGCAACGCAGCCAACGCCAGCCGGAGTGCCCTGCGTCCCTGGCGTCGTATCGCCGGTGTTGGGCTGCTGGCGGTGGCGCTGTTCGCGTGCGCGCTGATACCGGGCGGCCCGGTGGGCGTGAGCACGTCGTTCGCGCGACATGCATTCGTTAACCTGCTGGTGACCGCGACACAGGTGGCCCGTGGCGGCGACGACCGGGGCGTTGCCGCCGGCGCCGCAAGCGGAGCCCGGCCGGTCGAGCCCAGGTTGATACCGATGCCCACGACCGAGCGGCGTAACGTGGTGCTGATCTTTCTCGAATTCGACGCGCGCATCGGCTACCACGCCCTACAATCCCGAGCTCCAGACCACGCCGTTCATGAGCGAGCTGGCGCGGCAAAGCCTGCTGGTGGAGCAAGCTTACGCGATCATCGCCCATACACACAACGCGCTCACCGCGTCGAACTGCGGCACCGATCCGCCGCTGGACCCGATGCGTACCGTGGAGCTGGTACATCCATGGGCCGTGCCGGCGCCGTGCCTGCCACACCTGCTGCGGACGCAGGGATACAACACGGTATTTTTCATGTCCCATACCAAGGCTTATGAGGACAGCGAGAGTATTCTCAAGAATCTGGGCTACCAGGATTTTTACTCGAATGAGAACATGAACTCGCAAGGCTTCGAGGAGACCTACTATTGGGGCTATGAAGACCAGATCATGCTCGAGCCGAGCCGGGCTTGGCTACAAAAGCACCGCAACAAGCCGTTTCTGGCGAGCTACCTGACATCCGCGCCGCACCACGACTATCGCGCGCCAACCAAGCGCCATGGACGCGTGCAGTTCGACGAAAACGACCAGTTCAACCGCTATCTGAACGCTGTGCGTAATCAGGACTTTTTTCTGCGCGAGCTGTTCGACCAGTACAAGCAGCTCGGCCTGTACGAAAATACCATCTTTGTCGTCCTGGGCGACCATGGCGAAGGCCATGGCGAGCACGGCCGCTATGGGCACGATAGCGTGATCTATGAAGAGGGCATGCGCATCCCGATGTTGATCCATGATCCGCGGCAGTTCAAGGACGGCGCGCGCATCACGGAGCCGGTGAACCAGCTGGACATCCTGCCCACGATTGCCGGCCTGCTGGGCTACCAGATCCAGGGTGGAGCGTACTCCGGCAGCTCGCTGCTCGAGCCGCTGCCCGACGATCGCATCCTGCGCTCCAGCTGCTGGGCCGAGCAAGAGTGTCTGGCGAGCCTCAGGGGCAACATAAAGTACATCTATTACTTCGACGACCGTCCGGACGAGCTGTTCGACCTCGCCGGCGACGGCAAGGAGCGACATAACCTTGCCGATAAGCATTCGGCGGAAGAGTTGGAGGTGCGCCGCTCCGATCTGCTCCAATGGCGCGCCGAGACGCGCGCGCGCTACAAGATCCGTGACGAATGATGAGTGATCTGGCCCTCACCCTGGCCCCTCTTCCGTCGCTTGCGACGGGAGAGGGGGCCAGGGTGAGGGCCGTACATTCATCACCCCGCCAGTGCTTCGTCGATCGCCTGTAGCTCCTCAGCCGTGAAATCGGTACGCTCGATCGCGCCTAGCGCATCGTCGATCTGCGAGACTTTACTCGCGCCGATCAGCGCCGACGTCACTTCCGCGTGACGTAGCACCCACGCGACGGCCATCTGGGCGAGTTTCTGGCCGCGGCGCCGGGCGAGCTCATGCAAGCGCCGGACCTGCGCCTGTCTGGCATCGGTGATCTGCTCGGCCTTGAGAAAGGTATTCGATTTGCCGGCCCGCGAATCGGCCGGAATATCGTTGAGATACCGGTCGGTCAGCAGCCCCTGGGCCAGCGGCGAGAAGACGATACAGCCGATGCTCTCCTCACGCAGCGTGTCGATCAGTCCGTCCTCGATCCAGCGGTTGAACATGCTGTAGCTGGGCTGATGGATCACGCACGGCGTGCCCAGCGATCGGAGAATCGCGGCCGCTTCGCGGGTCTGCTGTGGAGAATACGACGAAATTCCCACGTACAGCGCTTTGCCGCTGCGCACCGCGTAGTCGAGCGCACCCATCGTTTCTTCCAGCGGCGTTTCTGGGTCGGGCCGGTGCGAATAAAAAATGTCGACATAGTCGAGGCCCATGCGCCGCAGGCTTTGATCGAGGCTGGCGATGAGGTACTTGCGCGAGCCCCATTCGCCGTACGGTCCGGGCCACATGTAATAGCCGGCCTTGGTCGAGATGATCATCTCATCGCGATACGGCGCCAGATCCTGCCGTAAGATCTGTCCGAACGTTGCTTCGGCCGAGCCCGGCGGTGGCCCGTAGTTGTTGGCCAGGTCGAAATGGGTGATCCCGTGATCGAAGGCATGCAGCAGCATCGCGCGTGCATCTTCAACGCGATCGACGCCGCCGAAATTGTGCCACAGCCCTAACGACACGGCGGGAAGCTTCAGGCCGCTGCGACCGCTGCGCCGGTAGCTTATCGATTCGTAGCGAGTTTCCGAGGGACGGTACGAACTCATGGGGCCTCCATTGTGTTGCTCGTTTGACCGGTGCAATTATCGCGCACAGGGCGAAACGACCCGCGAAGACACGCCAATAACCGCGAATATAAGGGTCAGAATTTCGCGGTTATTGGCGTGTCTTCGCGGGTCGTTTACCTACTGGAACCGTACAACGAGCCTCGTCGTCGACGCGGGAGTGTTTGCGCGAAAGAACCAGCGTAATATCGCCGCGTTGCTCGATGTCATAGTCGTCGCCCGGCAGGATGCCGCGCGCGGTGCGCAGGGCGATGGCGTCGCGCGCTTGCGTCAGGCGGAAGGTGAGCGTGCCGGGCTCGACGGCGGCGATTTCGGCGGTAGCGTAGACGATTTCGACATCGCCGAAACGCAGACCGAGCGGCAGCAGCAGGCCGGTTCTGGCGCCCAGCTCGAGCGAGCGGCCGTCGAACAGCGGCGTGCCGTGCTCGCTGACGTGCAGCGTTTTGGCGAAGCCGTCGAGATTGAGCAGGTGCAGCACGCGCTCGCCGTGCGATTCGGTGGTCGTCATCCAGATGCCGTACTCCGGGCAATCGTGGCGCAGGCCGGCCGGGGCGCCGAGCCGCTCGAGCGCGGAGCGGACGAACTGAATGTCGCCGGGCAGGGCGGCCGTGACTACAATCGCGCGTCCGGCGTCGAGCTGAATATCGAAGCCGCAGGCCTGATCGCTGCCGTACACGCGCCATAGCACATCGCCCCGCGACGGTTGCCACAGCTGGGCGAAATGCGAGCGTACCTCGGGCCGCGGCGCGGCCCAGCCACGCGCCAGCAGCGACAAAAAGAAGCGATGGTCGCTGTGCAACGTGCCGAGCGGTCTGAGGCCGAGCGTGTCGGCCAGCACGGTACACGGCCGCGCCAGCATGTCGAACAGCGGAAGCTCGCCGTAGACCAGCAGCTTGCCGCCCGCGTGGAGGTAGCCGACCAGTTTTTGTTGCAGCTCGGCGTGCATATAGCGCGCCGACGGCAGCACCAGCACCGGCGCTGATCGCGGGTCGAGCGGCCGGTTCAGGACGTCCAGCGCGCCGAAGCGGTAGCCCGCCAGCAGCATCCCGCGCGCGACGATCTCCCACGCGCCCTGACCGCGGTTGGCTTCGAGATTCTGCACCAGCTCGCCCATCACGGCGCTGCCGGGATAACGGGTTTCGGTCATCCAGTAGTCGGGCACAAACGCCCACGCGACGCTGTCGTGCTGCTCCTCCATCACGGCCAGCTTGCCGGCCAGCGCCATCACCGTATGAGCGACGCGGCACGTCGGCGCGTAGGTGTATGAGAGCCGGCCCTCGGGATCCACCGGCGCGGCGAAGCCGTGGCGCTCGCCGGTGAACGCGATACGGTCGTTGCCGTCGCCGGGCGGCTCGTCCAGGCGATAGTTGCGCCCGCCGGCGAACAGGTACACATTCAGCAGCCGGTTGCCCTGCGCGATACACATGCGTGTCTTAAAGTCGACCGCCGAGGGGTCGTTGCGGTGGCCGAAGGTGCTGTCGTAGTCGCCCGAGCCTGCCTCGAACTCCACCGAGGTCAGCGGCTGCTCCGGGCGATGCACGGCGGCCATGAAGGTATTCAGCAGATACAGATCCTGAAAATTCTGCGTGTCGAGGTCGCCGAGATAGATATCCGAGCCCGAGAGATAGCCGGCGTCCTGGGTATAGCTCTCGTACAGCTGGCTGATGCCGATCGGAAACATCAGGCCGCGCCAGCCGGCCGTGCCGTGGATATTGACCACGAACGGCACGTCGCTCACGCCGAATTCCTCGGCGTAGCCGCGCAGCGTGGCCACATAGCGCCGGAAGCGGTCGCGCATGTAGCGGCCGAGGTCGTGCAGCAGCGCCGCGGCATACGTTTCCGGGGGCGAGCGAAAGGCCCTGTTGCGGATAACAGGGCTGCGCAGGTCGAGCGGATAGCGCTCGGCCAGGCTGCCGGCGTCGTAGCTGCGCTGGAGCCAGGCGGCAAAATCGTCGAGCAGCGCATCGCTCAGGTCGGGGCTGTTGGTGACCCACGACAGCATACCGATCTCGTTGTCGAGCTGCACGGCGATAACATTGCCGCCGCGCGGCTGCAGGCGCACTGCCAGCAGGGGCATCACGGCGCGATACCAGTTGCGGGCGGCTTCGAGAAAGCCGGGCGCCAGATAGTCGACAGTTCTGCTGGTCACGGGCTGCTCGTCCCAGGTCGGCGGCACGATCTCGGGATACCTGGTGTAGACCCAGTAGGGCAGCCCTTCGTTTTTCAGCTCGGCCATCACGAACGGGCCGGGCCGGGCAAAGAACCACAGGTCGTTGTCGCGGCACAGATCGATAAACGCGCCGAGGTCGAGCTCCGGCCGCGTATGGCCGTCGAAATCGAAGGCGCCCTCGCCGGGCTCGTGGCACAGCCAGGGGATATACGATGCCACCGCGTTGAAGCCGGCGGCGCGCAGCTTGTCGATGCGATCCTGCCACTCGTCGCGGCGCAGGCGAAAATAGTGGATCTCGCCGCAGAGGATAATGCGTGGCTGGCCGTCGATCAGGATCTGCCGGTCGGCGATTTCGATCATTTTGGCCCTCACCCCTAACCCCTCTCCCGTGCTGACGCACGGGAGAGGGGAATCGAACTGCTACGCCCCCTCTCCCGTCGCTTGCGACGGGAGAGGGGGTTGGGGGGTGAGGGCCAAAAAATCCTCACGCAGCGGCGTAAAGCAATCGAGCAGCACCGTCGGCGCGTGGGTGACGATGCCGTGGCGCACATTTGGCGCAACATAGTAGCTCGCGCCCGCTTCGAGCCGCACCGTCGCATGGCCGTCCATCAGCAGATCGATCGCGCCGGATACCACGTAGCCGATCTGCTCATGCGGATGGCTATGCAGCGGAGCCGTCACGCCCGCCTCGAAGCGAAACTGCACCAGCATCAGGCCGCCGCCGTAGCTCAACACACGTCGCTCGGCTCCTTCGGGCGTCAGCACCGCCGGTGTTTGCGCGACGTTGGCGATGATGTTCATGGTTGTTCCTTTTGCCCCGCGGCACAGTTCTTGAAATACATAATCCGGGATGTAAAAGCGCTTTCACAGTTTCAGGCGCACAGTATAGCATCTAGCCGGCAGGCAAAATGGCGAGGCAGCCGGGATGGAAATGCGGGGCCGCAAAGCGACAATCGACGATGTAGCCGCCCGGGCGGGCGTATCGATCAGCACGGTCTCACGCGTGCTGAACCGGCGCGATCGGGTGCATCCCGGCACCCGCGCGCGTGTCGAAGCGGCAATGCACGCGCTACGCTACCGGCCCAGCGCGCTTGCCCGCGGCCTGGCGCTCAGGCGCTGCCAGACGATCGGCCTGCTGGCTCCCAACATCACCGATCCGTTTTTCGTCGAGATGGTACGCGGCGTCGAGCAGGCAGCCGCCGACGCCGGCTACGGCCTGTTGATCGCGCGCCAGCTCCATCCGACCGAAGAGCAGCAGTATCTGAGCCTGTTCACCAACAGCTGTGTGGATGGCGTGGTGCTGGTGGCGATCGGCGTGCGGCGGCGCTACCTGGATCGCCTGGTGGAAGAGCACCTGCCGTTCGCCGTGATCCAGCAAGACCTCGGCATGGACGCGCCGACCTTTATTTCGGACAACTACAACGGCGCGCGGGCGATGGGCGAGCACCTGGTAGGCCACGGCTTCCGGCGCATCGCGTTCATCGCCGGCAGCGACGATACCCCCGACAGCGCCGACCGCTTGCGTGGATTGAGCGACGTATTGCAAGCGAGCGGCCAGACGCTTGACGACGTGCTGCTGATGCGCGGCGATTTCGGGCACGCCAGCGGCTATCGCGCCGCGACACAGCTGCTCGACCTGCCGCGGCCGCCTGACGCGATCTTTGCCGCCAACGACCAGATGGCGGTCGGGGCGATCGAAGCCGCCCGCGACCGCGGTATGCGAATTCCCGAGCAGCTCGCCGTCGTCGGCTTCGACGATACCGATCTGTCGCGCTATATCAGCCCCCGGCTTACCACGGTACGCCAGCCGCTGCGCGACATGGGCCGCCTGGCGACTGAAGCCGTGATCAAGTCGCTCGAAAAGCAAGTCGCGCCGCGATGCACGATCATGCCGACCGAGCTGGTGGTGCGCGAATCGTGTGGCTGTGCCACGAGAGGAGATAAGGAGACAGGGTGACAGGGTGACAGGGTTTGGTGCCGCCGATTGGAAGGCAGAAAGAAGGAGACGAAAAAATGGACCGACGTTGGAGCATGGCTCGTGTAACACCACTGGTGTTGTTGATGATGGTACTGGCCGCCTGCGGATCGAGCAGGGGCGATATAGCGACCGGTGCGCAGCCGGCAGAATCGCAGGCCGGCGCTGCCGAGCCGGCGGCGAGCGGCGACGCGGCTGCCGAGCCGGCGGCGAGTGACGCAGCGGCCGCCGCGGGCGGCGAGCAGGCTGCCGCGGCAGGCATGATCGAGGAGCTGAGCCTCGGCAGCTTCGGAGGCGGCTCCAACCCACAGGTAAACTACAATCCGTTCTCGCCCAACGTGCTGCTGGGCGACGGCATGTATATCTACGAGCCCCTGATGGCGCTCAACACGTATTCCTGTGAGTACGTGCCGTGGCTGGCCGAGTCGTACGAGTGGCAGGACCCGCAGAACCTGCAGCTGACGATCCGCGAAGGCATCAACTGGAACGACGGCCAGCCGTTCACGCGCCGAAGACGTCGTCTACACGTTCAACCTGATCAAGGAGAACGAGGCGCTCGACCTGCGCGGCCTGGCCAAGTCGATCGACAGCGTCACCGCCGACGGCAACAACGTGCTGATCAAGTTCACCGAGCCGGCGGCGGCGTTGCTCGAGCGCGTCGCCAATCAGCGCATCGTGCCCAAGCATATCTGGGAAAGGCCAATCCGATCCGGTTACCTTTGTCAACGAAAATCCGGTCGGCACCGGGCCGTTCGTGCCCGAGGCCTTCAACCAGCGCCAGCTGACGCTCAAGCGCAACCCCGACTACTGGCAGGCCGACAAGATCAAGGTCGAGAAGCTCGTGTTCACCAAAGCCGAGGGCGGCAACCAGGTCGAAAACCTCAAGCTGGCGCAAGGCGAGTACGACATGAACGCGATGTTCGTGCCGAATATCGAGCAGGCCTATGTCGCGCGCGACCCCGAGCATAACCAGTACTGGTTCCCGGCCGGCGGCGCGATCGGCCTGGGCATGAACCTGCAAAAAGCGCCGTTCAACGACGTCGAGTTCCGGCGGGCGATGGCCTACGCGATCAACCGCGAAGAGATCATCAACAAGGCCCAGTTCGGTTACGTGACGCAGGCCAGCCAGACCGGCCTGGTGCTGCCGGGGCAGAAGGACTGGATGCCTGAGCGGGATCGAGAACGACGGCATGTTCCCGTTCGACCAGGCCAAGGCGGCCAAGATCCTCGAAGCCGCCGGCTATACCAAGGGCGCCGACGGCAAGTTCCTGAACAAGGACGGCCAGCCGATGGAGTTCACCTTCCTGGTGCAGAGCGGCTGGACCGACTGGATCCAGGCGGCGCAGATCATCCAGCAGAACCTGGAACGCGATGGGCATTACGGTGAACGTGCAGACGCCGACGCCGGAAACGGTCGAAGCCCAGCGCCAGGCCGGCGAATACGACATGCTGTTCGTGGTGCATGGCGGCTCGTGCAGCATGTACGACAACTACTTCTACCATCTCGACAGCACATCGCCGCCGGCGTCGAACTATATCTTCCACAAGAACCCTGAGGTCGACGAGCTGATCGGCCAGCTGCGCACCAAGGTCGACGTCGAGGAGCAAAAGGAGGCCGTCGGCGAGCTGGCAAGTACTCCTACGAGCAGTTCCCGACGGTGCCGCTGTGGTACGGCGCGAACTGGTTCGAGTACACCACCAGGCGAGCCGAGGGTTGGCCGAACGCGGAAAACCCGTACGCCAAGCCGGGCGACATGTACCTGATCATCACGAGTCTGGAACCGGCGTCGGAGTAAGTCATCCCGGTGCTAAAGCGCCGGGCCAGTACACAAAGCCTCCGTGGAGGCTTCGTGTACTGGCCACGGGCTTCAGCCCGTGGGAGTAAAGGAGCAAAATTATGCGCTACTTCGCTCGGCGGCTTGTGTTTTTCTTTCTGACCTTATGGGCTGCGATCACGCTAAACTTTATGATCCCACGAATGGTGCCCGGCGACCCGGCCGAGACGATCGTGCGCAAGATCGTCGGCCAGAACAAGCCGATCGATCCGGCGCAGGTCGAGGCGATGCGGGCGATGCTGGGCACGCCGGACGGTAACATCTTTGAGCAGTACATCGCATATCTGGGCAATCTGGTGCGCGGTGAGTTCGGCGTTTCTGCTACGTACTTTCCCTATACCGTCACGCATATGATCTGGCAGGCGCTGCCGTGGACGATCGCGCTGGTCGGCGTTACCCAGATCCTCGGCTTTGTCATCGGCACGCTGCTGGGCGCCTGGGCCGCCTGGAAGCGCAACACCGCCTTCGACTCGACCGTCAGCCTGGGCATGACGTTTCTGGGCACGCTGCCGTCTTTCGGCATTGCGATGCTGCTGATCTACATTTTCGCCTTCAAGCTGGCCTGGCTGCCGATGGGCGGCGGCTTCAGCGAAACCGCGACCCGTGAATTCAGCTGGGAGTATTTTCAGGATATCCTCAGGCACGCCATGCTGCCGGCGCTGGCGATCCTGATCTTTGCGCCGATCGGCTGGGTGATGGGCATGCGCAACAATATGATCCAGACGTTGGGCGAGGATTACACGCGGCTTGCGCTGGCCAAGGGTCTGCCGCCGCGCAACGTGGCACTGCGCTATAGCGCCCGCAACGCGATCATGCCCAACATCACCGGCTTCGCCATCTCACTGGGCGGAATTCTGGGCGGCATGGTGTTCATCGAAGGCATATTCAACTATCCTGGTATGGGCCGGCTGTTGAATGAAGCGATCGGCAACCGCGACTACGCGCTGATCGCAAACGATCTTCCTGTTTATCACCATCGGCGTGCTGGTGGCGAACCTCTTCGCCGACATGATGTATGGCTGGCTCGACCCGCGCGTGCGGAAAGGAGCGTCGTAATAATGGCTACCCAGGGTCACAAGCTTTCCTCCGCGGAAGCGGCCAAACAAGACCAGCTGGCCGATATCGGGGCTACTTCGAGCGGCACAGCGGGTATCACCTCGGTACCCGGCTCGATCAGCGCCAACGACGAAGTGCAGCCGCTCGGAAGCGGCACGGCGGCGGTCGACATAACTGCTACGCCCGAGACCGTGCGCGACGACACCGGCACGGCTTCCACCAATTGGCGCCGGCGGCTGCCCAACTGGTTCAACGTGCTGTGGGACAACAACAAATCGCGGCTGGGTATGATCCTGCTGACGGGGTTTTTCCTGATGGCGATCTTTGCGCCCATACTTGCGCCCTATGATCCGCGCGACAGCAGCTTCATGTCGTCGATGCCGCCCAGTCGCGAGCACTGGCTGGGGACGACCCAGGCCGGGCAGGATGTGCTTTCGCAGCTGATCTGGGGCGCCAGGACCTCGCTGCTGGTAGGTATTTTGGCCGGCGGGCTCGCCACGATGATCGGCCTGCTGATCGGCATGGTCGCCGGCTATATGCATGGCATGGTCGACGATACGCTCAGCTTTTTGATCAACCTGGCGCTGGTCATTCCTACCCTGCCGCTGATGATCGCGCTGGCGGCTTATGCTCCGGTGCGCGGCCTTTCGCTGACGATCATCGTGATCGGCATCACCGGCTGGGCCTGGGCCGCGCGCATGAATCGCTCCCAGGTGATCTCGCTGCGGGCGCGCGAGTATATCACCTCGGCGCGCTTCGCCGGCGAGCGGCCGATGCGCATCATCTTCCGCGAAGTGATGCCCAACATGATGTCGTTCGTGGTGATCGGCTTTATCGGCGCCGCGATGGGCGCGATCGGCGCAGAAGCCGGCCTGGCGTTTCTTGGCCTGGGCGACCCGACCTCGATTTCGTGGGGCACGATGCTGTTCTGGGCCAACAACGGCGGCGCGCTGCTGACCGGCCAGTGGGCCTGGCTGCTGGCGCCTACGCTGGCGCTGTCGCTGCTTACGCTGGCGCTGACGATGATCAACTTCGGCGTCGACGCGCTCAGCAATCCGCACCTGCGGGAGGAGTAATTCCATGGCGCTGCTTGAAGTAGAAAATCTCGATATTACCTACGAAACTAAAAAACGCACGCCATTGCAAGCTGTGCGCAACGTGACGTTTTCACTCAAGCCCGGCGAGTTCATCGGGCTGGTCGGCGAGTCCGGCAGCGGCAAGTCGACGCTGGGCAGCGGTATTTTGCGCCTGCTGCAGCCGCCCGGCCGCATTACCGGCGGCAGCGTGCGCTTCATGGACCAGGATATCACGACCATGCCGGAGGAGCAGCTGCGCAAGATGCGCTGGAGCGACTTCTCAAGCGTGTTCCAGAGCAGCATGAACGCGCTCAATCCTGTGATGCGCATCGAGGCGCAGTTCGCGCGACGTGATGGAGCACAAGACCGATATGAGCAAGCAGCAGATCCACGACCGGATTGCCCAGCTGCTCGAGATGGTCAAGATCGATCCGTCGTTCATGCAGTTTTTCCCGCACGAGCTTTCCGGCGGCATGCGCCAGCGCGTTAATCTGGCGCTGGCGCTGGCGCTTAAGCCGCAGTTCGTGCTGCTCGACGAGCCGACCACCGGCCTTGACGTGCTGGTGCAAAAAGAGCATCATGGAGAACCTGCGCACGCTGCAGCGCGAGCAGGGCTTCGCCGTGCTGCTGATCACGCACGACCTCGGCACCGTGCTCGAAGTGTCGGACCGGGTGCTGGTGATGTACGCCGGCGAGCTGGTGGAAGACCAGCCGGCCGACTGCATGTTGCAGCACGCGCTGCACCCGTACACCGACGGGCTGCTCGGCTCGTATGCCGACCCGGCCGCCGATACCGTCGAGATCACGTATATCCCGGGCCGGCCGCCGGATCTGACCCGGCCGCCGATGGCGTGTCCCTACGCGCCGCGCTGCCCCGAGCGGATCCAGATCTGTGTTGAACAGAAGCCCGAGCTGGTGAAAATGTGGGACGGCAAAGCTGCCTGCCATGTCGCCGAGATGGAGTGGGCCCGCAGCAAGAACTTCGGCGACCGGCGCAGCATCGACGCGGGACCAAGCTTTGTGGAGGCCTCATTCTCCGAGGCGAAATCACACAAGGCCACCCCGATGGAAGGCGACGAAGTACTGCGGCTGGTCAACGTGAGCAAGATGTACCATCGCCGGCGTGGCTGGTTCAGCAAGGAAACGCTGACCGCCGTCGACGATGTATCGTTCACGCTACGCGCCGGGCGAGTGACCGGCCTGGTGGGCCAGAGCGGCAGCGGCAAATCCACCATCGCGCGGATGATCACCGCGATCGAGCGGCCCGATAAGGGCGAGATCTGGTTCGGCAAGACGCGGGTCGACAAGCTGCGCAGCTCGAGCGCGATACGCACCTACCTTTCGGACGTGCAGTACGTGTTTCAGGACCCGTACTCGGCGCTCAATCCGGTGCATACGATCGGGTACCTGCTCTCGCGGCCGCTGGTCAATTTTAAGGGCATGTCGGAGCGCGATGCGCAAAAGAAGGTGCTCGAGCTACTGGAAACGGTCGGCCTTTCGCCGCCCGAGCAGTTCGCCAGCAAGAACCCGCACCAGCTGTCGGGCGGGCAGCGCCAGCGCGTGGTGATCGCGCGAGCACTGGCGCCCGAGCCGGAGATGGTGATCGCCGACGAGCCGATCTCGTCGCTCGACGTTTCGATCCGCGCCGAGATCCTGCAGCTGCTGGACAAGCTGGTGCGCGACCACCGCATCGCGATGCTGTACATCACGCACGACCTGCTCAGCGCGCGGCTGCTCAGCGACGAGATCCTGGTGCTCAACAAGGGCCAGGTGGTGGAGCAGGGCCCGGCCAAGCGCATCATCACCCAGCCGAAGGATGAGTACACGCGATTGCTGCTCGAGGCGATCCCCAAGCTCGACTTCGGCGCCGACGGACGTGCGATCAACAGCGCGACAGTGCAGCGGCCGATCGGGCCTGGATAAAACGATCCGCGAAGTCACGCGAAGTATTAATGGTCGCCGTTTGGAGTTGTTAATCTCCATCATAGATTAGCGAAAATCAGCGAACGATAACCGGCGATAAGCAAGGAACAATACAAACCAGCTTGTCGGTTATTGTTTTACTTCGCGTGACTTCGCGTGACTTCGCGGATCGTTAACCACCCAGTAGCTGCGCCAGGACCAGCGGCAGCACCGCCTCGGCGCCGGCCTGGCGCAGCAGCGCCGATACCACGGTGAGCGTCCAGCCCGAATCGACCAGATCGTCTATGAGCAGCACCGGCCCCGGCTCGATCAGCTCCGCATCCACCTCGAACGCGCCGGCGAGATTACGCGCCTGCTGGTTGCTGTTATTCATATAGCGCTGCGGCTCGGTACGGCGGATTTTGCGCACGCACGGCACAAACGGCAGGCCCAGCTCGGCGGCAAGCTGCTCGGCGAACGGAGGCACCAGGTCGGGGCGCTCGGGCGACGGCACGCAGGTGACCCAGGTTGGGGCCGGCTCGGGCCGCCAGCGCTCGAGCAGCTCTACGGCGCCGCCGAGCAGCTGCTCGTCGAAGTGCCCATCGAACTGGCGCCCCTGTTTGACCAGCTCACCCCAGCCGGCGTCGCCCCAGATCGAAAGCGCGCGACCGGTCTCGGCGCGCAGCTCAGCGGGGATACGCCCGCGAAAGCCCTGCTCGGCTAAAGCATCGCCCGGCCACTGCGCGCGCGGCTGGATCTGGATCTCGGTACCGCGCAGAAACGCCGTCGCCGCGTTCGCCAGCGCGATCGAATACTCGGTCGGCACCAGCGGGCCGCCGTTGCAGGGAGCGCAGCGGCCGCACGGCTGCGGGTCGGGGTCGTCCAGCTCGCGGCCGAGGAACACCATCAGGCAGCTATCGCTCTCGAAGTACGCCTGCATGCGCTCCTGCTCGTGACGCCGGATTCTTAGCAAATGCTCGGCCCGCGCGTCGTCGGCCTCGTACGGCAGCGGCGTGCGGCTCCAGCGCGTACCCTGCTTGACGATCGGCGGCGGCGTTTCGACCGCCAGCGTCTTGAGCACCTTTTCGATCTGCATGCGCCCGAGGTTGATCCGCGCCTCGATCTGGGCGACCGACAGCCCATCGGGGACGGCCTCCAGCGCCGCGAGCACCTCGGCCACGTGCGCCTGGGGCGGCATCGCGGTACGGATAAAATAATCGACGATCTCGGAGTCCTCGCGGCCGCCGAGCAGGATACCGTAGGCCCGCTCGATCGCGCGGCCGGCGCGACCGACCTGCTGGTAGTAATGCACGGCCGAGCCGGGGCGCTGAAAATGGACCACAAAGCCGAGGTCGGGCTTATCGAAGCCCATACCCAGCGCCGGCGTCGCAATCAGCGCCTTGATCCGGTTATTGAGCAGGTCCTGCTCGAGCTGCTGGCGCCGGTCGTTGTCGACATCACCGTAATAGGCCTGCGCGTCGATGCCCTGCTCCTGCAGCCAGCCGGCCACGCGGTCGGCGTCGCGCACCGTAAGCGTGTACACGATACCGCTGCCGGGCAATTGGGGCAGCTGCTCGGCCAGCCAGGCCATACGCGCGGATTGGGTCGGCAGCTCGATATTCTGCAGGCCGAGGCTGGCGCGGGCGAGCGGGCCGCGGATCACACTCAGGTTGCCGAGCTGGGCCACCACGTCGTCAACCACCCGGTTATTGGCGGTAGCCGTCACCGCCAGCGCCGGCACACCGGGCGGCAGCGCCTGCAGCACGCGCACGATGCGGCGATAATCGGGCCGGAAATCGTGGCCCCAATCCGAGATACAGTGTGCCTCGTCGACCACGAACAGCCCGACGCGCGAAGCGATCGGCAGCAGATCGCGCTCGCGGAACTCGTCGTTAGCCAGCCTCTCGGGCGAGATCAGCAGCAGATCGACAGTGCCGGCGCGCAGCTCGTCGCGCACCGCCGCCCACTCTGCCGTGTTGCTGGAATTGATCGTCGCGGCGCGTAAGCCGAGCCGGTCGGCGGCCTGCAGCTGGTTGCGCATCAGCGCCAGCAGTGGCGAAACCAGGATCGTCGGGCCGGCGCCGCGGTCGCGCAAGAGGCGGGTGGCCAGGAAATACACAAGGCTCTTGCCCCAGCCGGTGCGCTCTACAACCAGCAGGCGCGCCCGATCGTTGACCAGTTGCTCGATCGCCTGCCACTGGCCGTCCCTGAACTCGGCCTGGGAATTGCCGAGCGCCTGCCGGAGCAGCGCCAGCGCGCGCTCGTAATCGACCTGATCGGTGTGTGTCATCTGCTTCATGCAGCTAATGATAACGCCTCGGAGGCCGGAATCCTTCGCCTGTTTGTCGCGTGTTAGGTCAGGTCATTGCCGGTTGCGTCGACCACGAGTTGGGGTATATTGTATCTCGCCGCACACTGGCCGGCGGTCGGCATTGTACATTTGTAATGGATGGGTCGATGCGAATCATCGTCAATCATCTGACGCGCATGCAGCCTGGCTTCGTCTGCGCTGCCGGCATCGACGTGCGCAGTGGCCGGCATGTGCGTCCGGTGCTGAGCAGCGGCCGGATCGTGGCGGATCTGGCCCGTAGCAACGGCGGCCTGCTCACGATCGGCGGCCTGCTCGACCTCGGCGAGGCCTACCCGGTCGGTACCCCGCCCCAGCTGGAGGACCACCTTGTCGATCCGTGGCAGTGGCGTGTGGTGGTCGACCAGATGCAGCCCGACAAATTCTGGCAGGCGCTCGAGTCCGTCGCGCAGCCGTCGTTGTGCGAAATCTTCGGCCCCGAGCTGCGCTTCGAGGGGCACAGCGCCGTAGTCGATCTGCAGCATGGCTCTGCTTCGCTGGGCTGCCTGCGTTTCGACGGGCCGCTCGAGCTGGCGACGCGCTCCAATCATGTGCGGGCGCGCTTTGAGGTGGACGGGTGCCGGCTCGATCTGTCGCTGACCGACCTGCGTATGTACGATTCCTCGTACGCTCCGCATACCAGGCGCGTCGCCGAGCTGGCGCGTCACCTCAATCAGGGCCGGCCAACCATTCTCGCCGTCGGCCTAACGCGTGCCTTCAAGAAAAGCTCGGACGACGTCGCGTACCACTGGCTGCAGGTCAATAATGTGTTCGTGCGCGACAATCCGTACTTGAGCGATGCCGGCCACGGCCACGAATAGAGCCACGAATGCAGGCGTCTTCCGATCAACGGGCTCGATCGCGTCGCTATTGGTCAGTTGGTGGGCAATGGCCTTGATTTCGACGACGAGGTTAGATGGAGTGCTCACTGCGATGTTCCTCTAGAACAGTTGTACAGCTGCCAGGCCAGGATCAGCGCGTTGAGCGCACCGACCCGAAGGTGCCCTCCGCGACAGGCGCTCTTGAACAACCCGATGTACTCATCGCGCGATATATTGGTGGAATGCGCGGCCCGGTTGCGGATCTTCGAGATCGTATCGAGCTCTAATACGAAGTCTTCGAAATGTGCCTCGAAGCTGAGATCGTCGGCCTCGAACCGACCATGCCAGTGCCGGTAGACAAAAGCACTGATGCGCTCCCAATCGCCAAGAAACTGCTCAGGTCTTATGTGCATGTACCGCAGCTTGCCGAGCGTCTGTTTCTTTGGATCGCGTACCTCGAACTCGAGGCCGGGGCACGCGAAGATGCGCCGCTTCGTTTCGACTTCAAGCACAGATGTGATGTGAATCACGGGTGCCGAGTAATCGCTCGCCTTGATCGAGTCGAGCTGCTCGACCAGAAAGATCGCCAGCGCCAGCAACTCGCGCTGCTCGCCGCCCAGCCTGTTGACTGTGCGCTCCATGCCCATGTCACGCAAACGGTGCTCGTACACGTCGATCGAGCGGAAGTCGCCCGACAGCTCTGCGAAGCGACGCGTCAGCGCCTCAACGCGCCTGGCCACAATTTCGACCGCATCGTCGTCGAGCTGACGGTCGGACAGCAGATGCTGTAGCTCAGTCAGGAACTGCTCGGGTGTGCGTGGAGGCCGTAGCGGCACCGTGGCGCCCGGCCGCCCGACGATCTGGCAAAGCATGCGATCTTTGCAGCAGTGAAGGCTGCGGTCGACCAGGTCGACGCGCCAGGGGCCGATATGCGGTTTTGGACACAGCAGGAGCTCGGATAAATCGGATAGGTTACGACCGTAGCGGTCGACAAGCCCCGCTTGCGACGCGGCCGAGGTCTGATCGAGAAACACGCCAACGCAGCGCAAAACGATCGGCATCGCAAGCTGCAGGTGTGCCTGATTCAGAAGCGACACAATATATTCGCGCACCTGCCCTGGCTGGCGCGCTTGATTTCGACTTTGGCCTCCTCAAACTCCCCTGCCGCGATCCAGTCCTGCATTTGCTCGGCGCTCAGCAGCTCAGTGAGCTTCGCGGCAGCTTCCAGTTTGTAGTTGCGCTCGTCGTCGACATAGTGCGGGCTGGTAAACGGAGCCATACAGTTTACGGAAGCGCTCGACGAGCGAGCTGAAAGGCGTTGCCGCTGACTGAAGCTCGACCACGTTGAAACCCCTTGCTTGAACATATTTGCGTGCCGATTCGCCGCCTTCGAGTGTGCTACGTGGCTGCCCCGTGGCCAATGAAATAATCAGTTTGACCGGATAGCGCCGTCCGTTATGCTCGATCGCCCAGTGGAAGTTGCCGCGCTGCTCCCAGTTTTGCCACTCCGCGGAATCGCGCAGGCTACGGTCGAATGTATCGATCGCATCCATCAACTGCTCATAGGTTGCGTCGGGGATTGGCATAGCGCGCCCTTCGACCTAAAACGGCAGGTCCTCTTCGTCGTCGAGCGCCTCGGTCAGTCCACGGCGACCAATCGATGGATATGCGTGTTTGTATGCAAAGGGCTGTTCGGGCTGCGCTCGCATGGCTTCGGCAACCTCGCCAAGGATAGATTTATCCTCCACGTTCATCAGGTAATCCGACATCAGTTCATGACGAACCCACTTTACTCCGCCGTAGCGCCTGACCGACGAGTTAAGATTGTCCCGTGCGGTTTCGTCGCCACCGGCAAAAGCGGTTAGCGCAGTCATGATCGGCAATACCGAGTCAACTTGAATTTCTTCAAGGAATCGAGAGATTAGCTGGTTCTTTGTAAGAAAGCCTTCCTGTGGCCGCGCCGACGCGCCGATAAAGAGACATTTTTTGGCACGCGTAATTCCGACATAGAACAGCCGTCGCTCGTTCTCGATTGCTTCGCTGGGTTCCGGCTCGGCGACTTCGCCGGAGGTGTCGTATGCTGGCGAACCAGTTGCATACAAGCAAGGCATGTAGCCTTCTTCGCACTTGGGGATTACGACATAGTCGTATTCCAACCCCTTCGTGCGAAAGATGGTTGTCATGCAGATTTGCTCGTCCACCGGTACGCCGCGGGTCGGATCGAGATCATGAACATGCATCACAAAATCGAGCGGACGGAGCCCTGTACTCGTTGCATATTTAGCAAAGCTGTCTATGGCGCGTATGCGATCGAAAGAATCTTCGCCAGCGCCGTAATAGTCGATGTAGTGTTGCCGAACATTGTGGTTTTGGCTCATCCATTGAAGCAGATCGCCGGCGAGAGTGTCATTCGAATTCGAGCTTTTCACGTATCGCCAACAAATAATCAATTAACTGCTGCAGATTTTCTGTTTGCCCTCGATTGAATTTATTGTTCGGATCATCAAGAATTGCATTGAGCACTTCCAGTGATGAAAGCTTCTTGATACGCCCCATTTGCATAGCGGACTGGAATGTTTCTCGCCTGAGTTTTCGATTTGGTGTATTAGCAATTTGCAGCAAACGATCTGCAGCTTGCTTGGTTACAGGTTTCTCGAGGTCGTTTGCAAACTCGATATAGGCTAAAAGGGTCCGAATCTCATTCCGTTCAAAAAACGGTTGTTGACCAGACACATGGTATGGAATTCCGCGGGCCATAAACTCCATTTCCAGCCCTGTAAGCTGCACAAACATTCGTGCGAGCACAATGATATCTGTAGGCTTGACATTGTGCTCACGCAGTAAGATTTGAACCTGTTGTGCTAACTCTTTCTCGACATCGGTGGCTTGCTCGGAACTATCCAAAATAACCTGGACCTCGGTTTGCTTTTTCATGTCATGGGCAACCAGCTGTTTCGTAAGCCTTGTAGTATTGAAGCCGATGACATTATGGGCAGCCTGGGCGACTGTTGGTCCAAAGCGGAAGGAGTGCGAAAGATTGTAGTCCACTTGGGGCTTATTCGAGAATACCGTGCGGAATTCTCAGAATCATGTAACTTGGCCTGGCCCCTCGCCACTCATATATGGTCTGGTCATCATCGCCTACAACCATTACATCAGCGCGCTTACTCGCCAGCAATTCAACCAGGCGCTGTTGTCCGTAGTTGATGTCCTGATATTCATCGACGATTAAGTGATCGTACCGTTCGCGAAACTGCTGACCAAATGCACTGTCTGCGAGAAGCTCTTCGACGGCTATCGGTACAAAATCATCAAACGTGATCGCGTTTTTCTGATTGCGGATTTTCTCGAACTCGGCGTACACCAGCGGAATATAGGGATTGCCGTGATATCCTGCACGTGACGGCGGGATCAGCGAGCCTTTCCACAGCCCGATCGCATCCTTAACTTCACCTGGGTCGAGGTCAATGGCAGGCACTTCTGGATCGGCGAGATTGTCGATGTCTAGTTCTGTATTTTCGTTGAGGCGACCATTCTTGACATCAATTCGCACCTTGTCGATTGCTCGAAGAACGTAGATACGGTAGAGCTCTTCCTTGTCTCCGGTCCAGAGCTCGGTTGTGCGCGGCAAAAGTCCGCGGCTCAGCTTTTCGCGAATGAGTTTGTGCGCAAAGGAGTGAAACGTATGGACGTGTGGATTCTGATGCTCTGAAACGCCGAACCTCGACAGTTTCTCAGCAAATTGATCACGCGCAAGGCGGTTGAACATGAGGACGAGGATCGATTTTGGATCGACGCCCTGGCTCAAGAGTTCTCTGATTCGCAAAACCATCGTCGTCGTCTTGCCGGACCCGGCGACTGCCATCACCCGGGCATGGGATCCACTTGGATGATGGATAACGGCCCGTTGTTCATCTGTCATTCTTGCCATGTTGTTGGTTTCTTATCCTCTAATTGCTTTTGTTGACACTAATTGGAATCGACATTCTTTAGGAACAACTCTCGTGTTGGATTGTGTTAGGTGTTGCTCCTCAATCCCACTTATCAATATTGATACGGTTTGCTTTTACTCATTTCAATTCCATGCCTCGTGGAGCTCGTCCAGTACAACGAATTGCAGCTTGGCAGCCGACGCGTCGACGAAGCGAAATTCGTCGGGCCGGGTAAGCATCAGCTCCAGCATCACATAATTGGTCAGCAGAATATGCGGCGGGTGCTCCTGAATGTCGCGCTTTTCGCTCGCTGATTCCTGGCCGGTGTAGCGTGCGAAGGTGACCGCCGGCATCGCGCCGGCGATGTTCGCGAGAAAGCGCTCGAGCGCCTGTTGCTGCGAGTTGATCAGCGCGTTCATCGGATACACGACGATCGCGCGGACCTGTCCGTCTTGTGGATGGTTGCGCAGCACATGGTCGATGATCGGGATCAAATAGGTCAGGCTTTTGCCCGAACCGGTACCGGTGGTGACGACGAAATGCCTGGCTTGTGCCGCGAGATCGATCGCCTGGCGTAAACTGAAGACATTCACGCTGCGTCCTCTTTCTCGGTACACGCCAATCGAAAGCGCCTGTCCGTAATATAGGGACGTGCCAGGGCGCAAAGGTGGGCGGAATCGGCCGGCTTGGTGGACCGGAGAATACTGTGGTGCACCGGACGGTAGCAATCGGCGATTTGTCTGAGCACCATGATACTACTTATTTCAATGACGAAGTATTGTAACGTTACGACGTGGCCCATTCAGAATATATGTGTACAATAGTGTGCAGATGGCCCTAACCATGGCTCATTCCCCTGCGTTCCAGTCGCCACGGCTGTGCCTGGCTCGCGCTGCCGGGTAGTTTTCGTGTTTCGCCTCGCCGTCCGCCGCCCGACAGATTTTGGGAAGGCGGTTCTGCAAACAACAAGAAAGATAAACGAATGCAGCTGCACGACACCCTGCCGGTGCTATCCAACTCGTCCGGAGCACGGCGTATCGCGCCGACCGATATCTCGCAGTTTCTTCGCCTCGAGCAGTGCGAGCGGTATCTGCGCCTGCGGCTGCACGAGCGCGGCAGCAGCGGGCGTTTCATGCGCGACTACGGCGTGGTGCCGCAATCGATCCCGCCCCTGCTCACGCGCTCGGGTGCGACGTACGAGCAAACCGTCGAGACGGCGATCGCCGAACACGTGCGTACCGTCAACTACGCGGCACTTGGTACAGGGCAGCGACGGCAATCGAATGTTGAGGACGTTGTGGCCCACGCTCGGGATATTGAGCCTGGTGAAACCGTGCTGCTGCTGCAGCCGCGCCTGGAGGTCGAACTGGGCGACTGGCTCTTACGCGGCGATGTGGACGTGCTGCGGCTCGAGCGCGCCGCGTCGGGCAGCTTGCAGATCCTGATCGCCGACATCAAGAGCTCCACGGCGGCCAAGGTCGAACATCGGCTGCAGGTCGCGTTTTACGCCGAGATGCTGGCGGCGCTGCTGGACGAGCAACACATCCAGCACGCGCCGATCGAGCTGGGTATCTTGTATCGCGGACCGGTAGCCAATGGCGAGGCGATGATGCTGCAACTACCCGGCGCGTCGAGCAGGAAGCAGATTGCGAGCGCCTGTTCGGCACCCGCGACGGACTGCTGGAAATCGTTCCCGATGCCGAGAGCTATCTGCAGGCGGTGCACGATCTGGTCTCCCGGCCGCCTCGACAGCCAATCGTGTCGTAGGCACCCCGTTCGAAAGATGCCGTTTCACCTCACCTACAAGTGTGACGGCTGCCTGTACAACGAGTTTTGCATGAAGTGGAGCGCCGAGCACGACGATCTCTCGCTGCTGCCGCACATCTGACCGACCACGACAAGCGCGCGCTGCGGCGCGCGGGGTCACGACCACCGGCGAACTGGCGGAGCTCAAAGATTCGCGGACGAGCAGCGCCGGACTTGTGCCTGCGCCGGCAACGAGGCGCTCGCGCGACAGCTCGCGACCACCTGGCCGATCGGCCCACGCCTGGACGAGCTCGTCCATCGTGCCCGGCGCTATCGTGACTGGAAGGGCGACGAGCTCGGATCGCTGACCTACATTCCGAGCAAGGGCTACGGCTCGCTGCCCTACTGCGACGCCGACCACAATCCGAACCTCGTGCGCGTCTACATCGACGCCCAGCACGACTACCTGAACGACCGGATCTACATGCTTGGCGCGCTGGTCGTCGCCTGTGAGAAAGGCGTCGAAGATCTCGCGCCGGCGCCGCAGCGTCGTCGCCTGACTGAAGGGCCGCCGGACATCGCCCGAGATCGAGGAGCAGCTCTTCTTGCGGTGGATCGACGAGACGCTGCGCGCGGTTGTCGAGCTGGCCGCGCCGGATGCCGCAGGGCCAGCCGACGCGCGCCGATCCATCTGATCTTCTGGAACAGCTTCGAGCAGCGGCTGCTGCTGGATGGCCTGGCGCGCCACTTCGCCGCGATCCTCGCCGCCACGCCGCTCTACGATTTCATGACCCAGATCGCCGCCTTCAACTCGCCGCTGGTGACGCTTCCTCGACCACGAGATCCGCGAGCTGAAGAACTACCCGATGGTCTGCCAGTCGTTGCAGGCCGTCGCCGCCTATCTGCGCTTCGACTGGAACACGCCGTAGCGTACCGCGAGATGTTTCGCACGCGCCTGTTCGACTTCTGGGGCAAGCTCGACGCGCTCGGAAGGCACCGGAGCACTCGCCCTGGTACACCAGCCGTGCGCGCTTCAACAGCCAGATCCCGCTCGAGTATGCCTATGCAGCCTGGGACGAGCTGCCGCCACCGTCCGGCGGCACGTCATGACGAGTTCGCCGCCTACCGGCCGCGACGCCCGAGCTGCTGCGCGGCTTCCACTGCGCCGACTCGAGGCGCTGGAGCACGTCGCACACGATTTCCGGGGCAACCGGCAGACCGTCAAGACCGCCTTCGACCTACCCGACCTTGCGACGTTCAGCGGCAAGGCGCGCACGCTGGCGCATGCGCTCGACGAGTTCGTGACGATCGAGCGCCACGTCGAATTGGAGCATGGAAGACGACGCGCCTGCTGCCGCCCGAACGGCGTGCGTTGCTCGGCGAGACGCTGATCGTCCGATATGTCGAAGCGGATCAGGAGCCGGATGTGGCCGCTGCAAACCGCGAGAACGAGCGGCGACGGCTGCTCAACGAGCAGTATCGCGCCGAGTATATGCGCGATCATCCGAATGCGAAGCAGGTGCGGCTACCGCAGCGAACAACGCACGGCGAGCGAATGGGCTCAGGGCGGGCTGCGCGTCCGGCTGCGTTTGGAAACAACCGAACTCGATTGCGGGCTCGACGAGGTGCTCGGACTTTCGACTCTGCGGCCCGGCGACATGGTTGTGCTTTTCGCGCGCTGGACGGTCGACGAGCGGCTGCCACCTGACGAGCAAACACCCTTTACGCCGACGCCCAAGCAGATGCTTTACGGCACCCGCGCGACCGTGTCGAGCATCGTTGTCGAACGCGACGAACACCAACGTGCGGTACACGGTCTATGTGGAGGTCGAGCTGCGGCCTTCGTTCGGCGGTCGAAGCTCGCGCGGCTTCTGTCTTCCCTCCATGACCGCGACCGCTGATCGCCGGTGCCGTGTACACGCTGGACCCCGATCCCAATAATGTTTACGGCTTCTGGTGTGCTAAAGTCATCGAAGAATTATGTGCCGCGGAAGACAGCCAAGCAACCGTGCGTAATGAGCTTTACGAGCGCCTGACGCATCTCGAAGCGGCCTCGGCGGCCTGGAGCCCGCGCGCGGCCGAAGCGCAGGCCCGCTTTCTGGCGGGCCTGGATGCGCTGCATGCCGCGGGAGCGCTGCACGGTTTCGAGCCGGGCAAGCGCGAGTATATCGGCTCGCATGGCGCTACGCCGGTACTGCTGGTGCAGGGCCCTCCCGGCACCGGCAAGAGCTACTCCACCGCCTTTGCGCTGTTGGCCCGTATGCAAGGCGCGATGGCCGACCGCGCTCCGTTCCGCGCCTTCGTTTCATGTAAAACACACGCCGCCACCGATGTCTTGCTGCATAACGTCGTTGTCGTGCAGGCAGAGCTGCGCCTGCTTGCCATCAACCACCCCGAGATTTTCGATCGCTTCATCGACCGGCGGCTGCTGGAAACTCGCTTGTTTCGCGCGCGCGGCAGGAACGAACTGCCCGATCCGGTTATTCCGCTGCGCAAGAAAGACGAGCGGACAGAGCATGAGCCGGAAACCTGGCTGAGCATCGCCGGCGAGACCTGGTGCGTCGTCGCAGCTACGCCCGGGCGCAGTCTATGGCATGGTCAAGGAGCATGGCAAGGACCGTTGTTTGGGCAGGCCCTGTGCGATTGCCTGGTTCTGGACGAGGCATCCCAGATGAACCTGCCCGAGGCGGTCATGGCGGCGTTGCTGCTCAAGACTGATGCCCAATTGCTCGTGGTGGGCGACCATCGACAGATGCCACCGATCGTCAAGCACGATTGGCGCAACGAGCCACGGCGAACGTTCCAGCAATATCAATCATATGAGTCATTGTTTGAAACGCTGCTGCCGTTGCGGCCGCCGATGATCAAGTTTGAGGAAAGCTTTCGCCTGCACGCCGACATGGCCGAGTTTTTGCGTCGAGAGATTTATTCTCAGGACGGCATCGACTACCATTCGGTCCGGCGCAGCGTGCTCGATTTGCCCGACGGCCAGGCACAGCGCGACCCGTTCGTTCGCGCCGTGCTGGCGCCGGAGCAAACAATCGTGGTCGTTGTGCATGACGAAGCGGATAGTCAGGTGCGTAACCGCTTCGAGCAGGAGTTGATCAGCCCGCTGCTCGAGGCGCTTGCCAACGAGGACGGCTACGGCCTTGGGCCGGAGCACGGGCTGGGAGTTGTTGTACCGCATCGCGCTCAGCGGGCAGCGCTGCAGGAGGCGCTGCCGGCACTTTCGCGCAAAGACGAGCAGAGCGGTGTGATCGCCGTTTCGGCTGTCGACACGGTCGAGCGTTTTCAAGGCGGCGAGCGATCAGTGATCCTTGTGAGCGCGACCGAAAGTGACCGGGGATATCTTCTGGCGGCCGGCGATTTTCTGCTCGACCCGCGACGCCTGACGGTCGCGCTCAGCCGCGCCAAGCGCAAGATCGTACTGGTTGCCGCGCGCTCGGTGTTCGAGATGTTCAGCAGCGATGAGGACACGTTTGCGCACTCGCAGCTGTGGAAAAACCTGCTCCGGCGGACCTGCACGATATCGTTGTGGCAGGGTGAGCGAAACGGCATCGGGGTCGAAGTGTGGGGCAATCAACTCATGAGCGACGCCGGCCACGGCCACGAATAGAACACGAATAAACGAATAAAGCCACGAATGCAGGCGTGACCCGATCAACGGGCTCGGTCGCGTCGCTTGAGGTTGTCGCGGCCGATGCGCCGGATAAATGAGTCGCTCTGGGTGGGAATATGCGCTGATACTCGAGACTGTGTGCCTGCCCAGCCTGGCAACCGCGGCGAGATGCTCGATGGTGGATTCCTGCCAGTAGACCGTGAGCAGATGGGATGGATTATCGCGGATCCGATACTTATGAACGAACAATTAGGTGCCTAGGATCATGTCAAACATGGTCGCGATGTACTTGGCTTTGTCGTCCTTCTGAAACAGCACATGCCGTTGTTCAAACGCAGCCTTGTTCAAGCCCGACTGCTCCCAAAACGCTACCTTTTCAAAGTTTCTTCCAACTCGTTGACGACAAACCTGTGTTCTTTGATGAAGTTGGAGTCGTCGGCCTGAAGCGCACGGTATTCGAGATGTGGCAGCTCGTATGCGTTTTTTCGGTACTTATAGTATTTGTTACAGTATTTCTTGAGCAGGATGATGGCAATCTCTTGCCATGTCCGCACGCGATCGAAACCACTGAACTCAAGCTCCTGAGGCGGGATCAGCAGCTTGTACCACCCGGTTGTCAATAGCAACTCGCGGATCTTGTCGCGTGACAGTTCAAGGTTGTACCAGCCGCGTTCGTTCTTTAGCTGCTCCAACGCAAAGAAGATCGCGTCCAGTTCCATAAACGCGATATGCTGCTCGGTGAGCGTCGCTTCATGCTTGACGGCAGCATCGGCGTCAACGCGAATGCCTTTGCTGCGAGCCGATTGCAGCCTGGGATACCAGTCTGGAAGCGTGACCGGTGCCAGGTGATCGGTTGGTTCAGGCCGCTGCAGCACCGGCTTCGGACCCTGAGTTTTGAAATCGATGCCCGGTTTGACGCGAATAGTTTGAAGTCTGTTTATGCCTTCCAGATGCCTGACTACCGGCAGAGGTGCCCCCCCGATCCTCCTTGCCGGCAATCCTTCCTCCTCAAGGTATTCGCGGAACTGGCGCATGTAGTTGGCGCGAATACCGAAGATACTAAGCGTTTCGAGCGTCTTGATACGATCCGGCGCCCGGACGCGCTGCTCTTCCTGGATCCCGGGCTGCTGCGTTTGAGGCTGAATCCATAGCCCTTGATAATGTAGCGCCCGCGCCCGAAAAGCTGGATGATCTGCGCGCCTTCGGATTGGCCGATGTTCATCAGGCCCATGGTGCTGACACGCCGGTTCCAGCCCTCGGTGAATTTCTTGGAGCCGATCAGTACTTTGATCGGGAAATCAGGAATCATTGATCCCGGCAAACAATGATCCGGCGAAGTCGCGTTCGTCCACGACTAACAGGTCGTCATTTTCGCGGCACAGCTTGATCAGCTGGAAGCCGCGTCGCCGACATTGATTACGCCGAATTCATCGTGCGTCCCGACACGCAACGCGATTTCGCCCTCGGTGCCTTTGAGGTGCTCGACGTGCAGCATGCCGGGCGATTGAGTATCGAACAGCAGTCGCAAGATATCCGTATAAAGCTCGTCGCCGGATTGTTGCAAGCTCGTAAGATAAGCGAATGCGTTGGCAAAGATTTCGCGGCCGGCGCCGTCGAGCAAGCCTGCCTTGCCGCCAAGCAAGCGCTCAATGCGGGCAACGTTTTCCGATTGGTATCGTTGATGCACAAAACTGGCAAGAAAGCGCAGGATATCCAAATATCGGATAATTGCTTGCCGTCCTGCATTCGAACGGCGTTGACGCTGCCGCCTACGAACACCCATAACGGCGCTTCAATCAAAAACTGCTGGTAGGCGCTGTGCTGGTCGTGGTACAGGCAAGTGCTGATAAAACACCAACAAGCAGGCGGTCAGATAAAGCTGCCGCTCGGCCGCTTTGCTGTCATCCTCGAGATTGAGGATATGGTAATCCTTGCCGTAGCCGTCGCGATAGAAGAACTTGTAGGAATAGTCGAACAGAATACACTTGGCGTATTCTTGCGCCAGATCGGCTTTCTTGGATGCCCGCACCGCCTGCCCGAACGTCGCCGAGTACTCGAACGAGAAGCCGGCCTCCGATAGCTTGTCGCGTTTAGATTTCCAGTCGACGCCGCTCGAGCCGCGGTGGCCTTCATCTACCAGCACCAGATTGTTACCTTCAAACGCATCGATCGCAACGGTTTTAATCCCCATCTCGTCTTTGAGCTTGTTGATGTCGATGATCTCGACTGCCGTTCCGGCGAACAGACCGCGGCTGTCCTTGCTGAACAGCTCGGCATCAATGCCGATTCTTCGAATTCGTCGAGGTGCTGGCGAGACAGTCCTTCGTTCGGCGTGAGCAAATCGTACGATTGAGTTCGCGCTCGCGACCATGACGCTTTAGGTAGTGGCGGTATTGCAGGATGTTGATGTGCATCAACAGCGTTTTGCCGGAGCCGGTGGCGTTCCAGAACGCAAGCTTGCTGAGCTGCTCGGCTTCGTAGGGCGCGATCCTCTCGGCGCGGAGCTGTTCCGAGATTGAAGCCGGCAACAACTTTATTGAGCTCGGCGAGCAGCGCCTGGCGATCGCGAAACAGCCGGTCGAGATAAATTTCGGCAAACAGCAGCGCCAGATATTGGAAGTATTTTGGGTACAACGGTGCCCGGTCCGGTTGCGCACGTCGGTGATAGCATGCCAGTGCCTGACAATATTCTGATCGTATTCGAGCAGCGTTTCACGTGTCAGCGATGGATCGAGATGATACATTGCAGCGACTACGGGATGAAAGCGCGAGATATTCTCGTCGTCGAAGCTTTCCAGCTGTGGGTTGCTCAGCGCGTCGGTGAATTGCTCAAATCTGTCGATACCGAATAGCTGAAGCATCCAGCGGTTGAGTACCAGCCGCTGGTCGAAGCGTGGCGCCGGCGGCGCTTTGGCTCGCCCTGTAGACGTCCTACGAATTGCTGTTGCCATCAAGGACTCCCTACACATCACGCACGTCGAACATCAGCCGCAGGAAGTCGTGCTCGATCAGCCGCACCTTCCAGGTCTCGTCCGGTCGGCGCAGATTCTCCAGGTTGTTGTCGCAGTTAACGTAGATCAGATCAAACTCGCGATCCCGGGTTGTAAAGCCTTGCTTCCGAAACCAATCGTCGAGCTCTTCGTTACTCGTCCGGCTGAGGCTGCGCCAGATTACCAGCACCTTTTCACCGGTCGGGCTGGTGCCCTGTACCGTTTTGATACCGCGGATCGTGTCGATGTGCGAAACACGCAGCCCGAGCAGATAGTTGAATGTCTCCACCAGATCGACGGCCGTTCGTCGTGTTTCGCCCGCGCTGCCGGTTGCAATATCTAGCTCATACTTGAATGGCTCTGCGAAGCGCTCCATGTTGAGCAGTGAAGCGCTGCCGCGGGTTTCTACGTCGAGCATATAGCGCAGCAGATAATCCTCGCGCAGTGCCGGATGCTCGTCGAGCAGCGATTGCTGGGCTTCGGTTCGCTCGAAGTACAGATGTTGAGCGTATCCTCGGTATGATTCGAGGCGCAAATACTTGAACAGGTGGCTGGAGCCTTCGCGGGAAACCGGCTTGCCGTCTTTCCAATTGTGCGAATAAATAACCTTCTGAATGCGTGGCATTAGCGCGGTAGCAAAATGCTTTCCCACTTCCGCTAGGATGTACTTTCGATGAATGTTTCGCCTTCTGTTCAGGTCGATGATCGCGTGAGCTGTTGTGCCGGACCCGGCGAAATAATCCAGAACCCATGAGTCATTATTTGCGCCCAGCGCAATTGCGTCCTCCACAGCAAAGAGACTTTTGGGGTAATCAAACATTCGTTGACCAATAATGTCCTTCAGCAAATTTGTACCTTTTGAGGACGCGTCGTATCTTTCGCCATGCCACAGTGACTTAGGTTTGTACTCGCTGTCAGTGCGATCCTTGGCATAGATGCTGTACTTTCCTTCGTTCAGCTTCACTATGAGCTCATTATTATGAATTGCCTGGATGCAACTGGAATAACCCATCGCCACCGAAGAGGTCGACCAAGTTCGCTGACCGGTAGGATGAATTGTAGTCCTTGCTGCTCATACCTTGCTTTAAGATCGTTGAGATAAGGGTCGTCGAACGTATTCAGATTTTTGTTGTATATTCGGTTATATTCTTCGTCAGGTAACAACGTTATTTTGCCTTCAATTTCATCATAGAGGAAGGGAAAGAACATTAATGGCCTATCTTCTCAAGTAAATCTGAGCCAGTTCGTTTCAACGGCAGTTCCCTGTATGAGCCATAATCATCTAGTTTAGGGAACTTACGAGCTAACTCATCGTCAGTATGTATAAAATCGTTAGTCCGAAGTTCAGGTAAATTCTTCGCATATAAAATCATATACTCATGCGACGATGAGATATGCTCAGCGTCCCGCCCCTTCGGATTATGCATGATTGAAATGTTGCCAACATGATTTTCTTCACCAAAGATTTGCTCCATTAACAAATGGAGATACTTATATTCTTCATCATCGATTGCTGCTTCGAGCAGACCATCGTTGGTAAGTAATGTTGAGGATAGAGTAAGTCCATTTGCTAATAAACTGAGCCATGAAGAATGCTTATACGTATTCTTATAGATTATTTCACTTGCCGCGGTATTGTATGGCGGATCAATATATATGCATTTTATTTCCTCGTGAAATCGTGCCTGTAACAGGTTTAGAGCTTGGGAGTTCTCCCCATA
Source organism: uncultured bacterium (assembly GCA_963827625.1). Classification (GTDB taxonomy): domain Bacteria; phylum Chloroflexota; class Chloroflexia; order Chloroflexales; family Kallotenuaceae; genus CAWHBS01. The sequence goes on from CAWHBS010000004.1 coordinate 127,222, forward strand.
TATCAGTAGCCCGTCAATGTGCTTATCCAGGTCCTCAAAGGATGAAAGGAGCTTGTCCTTGAACTGCTGCTCGAAGAACTTTGTATCCAGCACCAGGAACGGATTCTCCCGCAGAAACGGCTCGGACAATGGCACGGAATATCCATTTCGTGCTAGATCGCCTGTGATCTCGTCGATGGCGAATAAGCGCACCCACTCGGCGCGCTGTGCGTCGTTAGCGACAATCTCCAAAAATAGCTGTTCGGGCACCCTGTCGAGCGTCACACAGTAGTTAGTTTCCACCACGAACTTTTTCTTGAGCCAGAGCTTTTTCTGGAAGTTCTCGAGCTGCGCAAGCAAGTCGATGATCTTGTGCCCGATACGACGCATTGCTTTGATTTTCGCCAGGTACTGCTCAACGCGCGGTGCTGTTTGCTCCTCGATATCGTCAAGATGCATCACTTCGTTCTTGATGAAGAAGTCGAGCTCGCGGCGCAAAAAGCCGCCCAGATCCTTGTGGATAAAATAGTCGAAGGTATAACGCGAGGTGTACTCGCCCAGGCGCTTTTCGAGCAAGGTTCGGTTAGCATTGCCGGCTGTCGGCGCTTTGGCTGCTAGTGCCGGTATCCAGGTACCGAAACCGGAGGTGGCGAGAATACGCTGCACGGCTAACTCGTTCAGCCTGGTCTGCGCGCGTTTGTCGGGATCGGCGCAATACACAAAGCAAATCGCCAGCTCGCCGGCGTCTTCTTGCAGGTGGTCGTCGCACAGGATGAAGCGTCGCTCCTGTCCCGCAGCCGGCTTGTTGTTGTTTTGCTCGGTATCGGCTTCAATGAGCTTGAAGTGCACGCGGCGGCCGTCCGGCAACTTGAATGCATAGTCGCGGAAATACTCGCTGCTTTTGATGTAGTACTGATCTGCGTTGGCCCAGTGCAGCTTTACTTCTTCACCCTCGTAGGGCAGAGCGTACACATCCTTTTTGTAGCGGCGCAGCGAGAGGAAATCGCCGTCGCGGTAATAGCGCCGAAAAAAGCCGGTCAAATCAGAAAGGACTTCGTTTTCAATTGCATCCGTGTCTGCCGTAGCTTCGTATTTCTCGCGAAGCTCTTGTACTTTTGGCGATGAAACAGGATCGTACCCTAACGCTTCCGCCGTTCGGATAGCTCTGTCCAACTCTGCCTTGAGTGCGGAGCGATTGCCTTGCTCCAGGGTGCCGAGCGCTTGCTTTACCTGTGGCAGCAAATCTTTCCGTAGAAACTGCGTTATTTCGTCGCGTTTCGCGTTCATGATGCGATAAATGCCGAAGTCGAGGTCGGCTTGATCAAACATGAACAATTCCTCAAGCAGTTGTACGAATTTCTCGTAGTTTGTTGTAGCCACGGTACTCGTTGCCTTTCAGTTTTTCGCACGTTTCCTGATCCAGCGTCCGTCCGTCGTCGGCGAAAGCTGAAAACAGCAGATGTTCCTCGCGTTCCAGCGCATCGATGCTCAGGCGCTGTAATGTAAGCCAGCCGCCGCAACCCGTCAACGCCTCGACAGCCGCGATGCGCGTGGAGATTTTCCAGCAGCCCATGCGAAGTAGGTCGGCAAGCTAAAGCATCGTCCGGAAGCCACGCCGCCGTCGCGCGCTTGCCATGCCGGCTCCCGCACCCGGCGCCGCTGCGGCAGCGAACAGCGCGCAGTGGATCGTGGCCGCTTTATATTCCAGCGCCGAGCCGGCGATGCCCGCGCCCGCATAGCGGATGTCGCTGCCCAGGCCGGCCGATGGATAGGTTGTTGCGCTGCAACCGGCCGCCGCCGTGAGAAAAGCTTCAGCGGCCGCCCGCTCCGGCAGGCGCGTCGCGGCGTGCTGCATGAGCAGCGCGTCCAATGCGTAACTCGCCACCAGCTTGGCGTGCAGATCAGAGTATGCCGCCGAAAGCGAAAGCCAGTCGCAGCCTGTGACCCGCCCGTTGATCAGCGCAACGAACCCGACTTGCCCGGCGACGACCGAAAAGGCCTGCATATAGTCCGCCAGGTCGGCGCGGCGCGCGGTGTACACATCGCTGAGCGCGCGCGTCGGGGCGCTGGCGGCCGCGGCTGAGCGCAATGTGTCGATGGTGTTCCAGACCGCGCCCTGGTCGCTGTGAAAGGTGCGGCCGGCTGCCAGCGAACGGCCGACCGCTGCCTGACTCGTCGAGCGCAGCGCGCGCGGCGTGATGTTGCCGGATGCCCGGAAGGTGCTCGATGTGTACGACCAGCGCCCGGCTTCGGTGCACGATACCGGGATCACGGTCGCGGACAGCGGCGGCAGCAGGATGGTGGTGTTCAGGGCACGGTTCTGCTTGGCTCCGGCCAGCTCCTCGCCGTCCAGCAGCACGATCGGCAGCGCGGAGCGGTTGATCGCCTTGAGCTCCGGCACCGAGCCGTGCTCGGCTACTTCGCTGATCGTGATCAGCTGCTGCTCGATGGCATGATCAAGCGTCAGATAGGCCGGCCCGCTGTCGGCGGCCAGCAGCGGAACGACGGCAAGGTTGGCGTACTGCTGCAGCTCGCCGAGCTGCAGCCGGCCGGTGGCGGACTGGATGGGTGTGCTCGCAGTGTGCTCATCGATGTGTTACTCCGTTTTGAAGTTGCTTCACGTGTCTCGTCGGTGTTGATACAGCTGCTGAGCAAGGATTTCATGCCGCGATTGACCGCCAACCCGGCGCCGGGGTATCATCTCTTCGCGCCGCCTTGCTTTGCAGCGATCCGTGCCTCGTTTGCGCCTATGCCAGCCACCCTGCTGCCACGAAAGGACCGGCCTGATGGCAGACGACCAGCCCGCGAGTATCCGTTTCATTCTTGAATGCGAAGCCCGCATCGGCCGCATCCGTGCCGCGATCCGCGATGGCCGTGGAAACGCCGAGGAGGCCGGCGCCGAGTTCGAGGCGCTTCAGAACGCGGTAAAGCCCACGTTCGCCGGTTTCGCGCGCCGGCTCCGCTGGATCGGTGCGTACGCCGAGGAAGAAGCGCTGGACGCGATGAACGACCGGCTGTTCGTGGACATATGGAGCCTGGATTATCCGAGCCTCGAAACCGGCTTCGGCGTGTACCTCAAACATATGCCGATCCGCGCGCTCCAGCGTACGGCGCGAAATTATCGCGGCGGCAGTGCATCAGAACTGATAGAGCGGCTGGATCAAGTCGCGTTCGAGGATGGCGCCGAGCGCCACGAATTGGTCGAAGATCCCAAGGCGTCCGCACAGTTCGGCAGGTTGCTGGACAACGCCGATTTGCAGCAGGCGCTCGATCGCCTGACCGAGCCCGAGCGCACGGTAGTCGAGCTGAGGATGCGCGAGGTTGAGAATGCCGCTATCGCGGAGCGTCTGGAGTGTATCACCGCCGACCGCGACGCGCATCTGGCAACGGGCTGTCGCTGCGCTCCAATTAGCAATGAACAATGAGCAATGAATACGCGCTACGCTCCATTGAGCAATGAACAATGACCAACGAGCAAAGCTGAAAACCCTTCACATCTACCAAATCGGGAAGCTTTATGCACGATAACGATCGATTATTTATTGAAGCTGCAGCGCGCTATCACGCGTCGATCCAGTCAGGCGGCCCGCTGAGCATCAGTGAGTTCGTCGCGTCGTATAATCCTGATATGCGCGACGAGCTGGCCGAGTATCTGGAGCTGACGCTGGCGCTCGGGGATGTGGGCCCGGTAGCGAGCTTGAGCGTGGTTGAGCAGCGCATGGCCGACCGGGCCGCGGAGCGCGCACGCGCACGCTGGCGCGCGCGTGCGGCTCCGCCTGAACCTGCTCTGGCCGCCGCGGCGGAGCCCGCACCGGCCGCCGCGGCCGCAACGTTGACCCAGCTGCGCAGTGCGCGCAAGCTGACGCTCGGCAATCTTGCCCGCAGCATCAATCTGCCGGTCGATCTGCTGGCGCGTATCGAGCGCGGCGCGGTGCAGGCGACAACGATCCCCGACCGGCTGATTGCCCGCCTGGCCGATGCGCTCGAGCGCAGCGCTGCCGATGTTCGCGCCGCGTTGGGAGCGTCGCCGCTGTCTCCTTCGCCGGTGTATCTGAGCGCCGACCAGGGCACCAGTGTTGCCGCCGAGGAAGTGGTCAGCTTCGCGGACGCGCTCGCAGCCAGCGGCGCTACCCATTCCCAGCGCGCCGAGTGGAGCTAGCCGGTGGGCGCCCGCGCTGCCTTTATTCGTGATCGGGCCCTGGCGCTGCTGCATGAGCTGGCCGGCGCGACCGGCGAAGCCGTGCCCGACGCCGCGCCGCTCGAGGATCTTGCCGAGCTGGTGTGCGGCCTGACTGCCTTCGATGATCCCTCGCTCGATCCGCGCGTCAACGGCGAGCTCAATACCGCGATCGGCTCGATCCGCCTGCGATCCGGCATGGCCCAATCGCGTCGCCGCTTTGTGATCGCGCATGAGCTGGGCCATTGGGCGCTCGAAGGCGCCGAGGCGGCCTTCTGGCAGGACGACGAGCGCACGATCGACGAGCGGCCCAGCGCCGAGCTGGAGCGCGAGGGCGATGTGCTGCGCGCCTATAACACCCGTGAGCGCCATGAGCAGGAGGCCAATCTGTTCGCGCTCGAGCTGCTCGTTCCCGCGCCGCGGCTCTGGGCTGCCGTTAGCGTGGGCGACGATTGGAGCGTCGACGAGCTGGCCGGGCGCTTCGGTGTTTCGCCCGACGCGCTCCTGTCGCAGCTAATAAATGTGTGCTGCTACGAGCCGGTCACGGCTGCCGATAGCTCTGCGCGTCCCGCCGCTGCGCCGGTGCAGCCCAACCCGGAGCAGCTGCGCGCGATCGATGCGCCGCTGCCGCTGCTGGTGGTCGCCGGCCCCGGCACCGGCAAGACGCGCTCGATCGTGGCAAAATATCTGCAGCTGGTCGAGGCCGGCGTCGATCCGGCCGCGATCCTCGCCCTGACGTTCAGCAACAAGGCCGCCGAGGAGATGCGCGCGCGCATCGTCAAAGCGCTGCTGCATACGCATCCCGATCTGGCCGGCCGCGTCGAGATCAGCACCTTTCACGCCTGGGGCCTGAACTTCCTGCGCTCCTACGGCCCGCAGATCGGCCTGCCGCTTGACGTGAAGCTGGCCGATAAAGCCGCTGTACTGACACTGCTGGCGCGCCGCATCGAGGAGCTGCCGCTCGAGCAGTATAAGATGCCGCATCAGCCGACGTACTACCTCTCCGATCTGGCCGGCTTTGTCAGCCGCGCCAAGGACGAGCTGTGTACTCCCGAGCAGTATCGCGCGCTGGCCGGGGCGGAAGCCGAACGCCTGGTGCAGCAGTCGCAGGCGGAGACGGCCGGCAAGACCACCAAGAAGGCTGAGGAGCAGCGCGAAAAAGCCGGTCGCGATGGGCTCCGTTTGCGCGAGCTTGGCGCGATCTACACGGCCTACGAGTTGATGCTGCGTGACGCGGGTGTCCTGGATTTCGGCGACCTGGTGATGCGCTCGGTCGAGCTGCTGCGCCGTCCTGCCGTTGCCGCCGAGCTGCGCGAGCGCTATGACGCGATCCTTGTCGACGAGTATCAGGACATCAATTACGGGATGAGCGAGCTGGTACGGCTGCTTGACGGCGGCCGCGGCCGGGTGTGGGCGGTCGGCGATCCGTGGCAAAGTATCTACCGCTTCCGCGGCGCGTCGCCCGTAGCACTCGCGACGTTCGAGCAGGTGTATCCCGGGGCTCATACGTTGCCCCTGGAGCAAAACTATCGCTCGTTCCAGGCGATCCTGGACGCCGGCCATGCACTGATGGCGCCCGACCCCGCGGCGCCTGCTCGTCGCCCGCTTCGGGCGGCGCGCGGTAGCGGCGCCGGGTCACATGTGGTCGAGTGGGCGGTACACGACGAAGCGGCCGAGGTGGCGGCGATCGCGCACGATATCCTGCGCCGTACCGGCGGCCGCTTGCTCCGCCGGACGCCCTGCGCTCGCCGGCTGCCCCGTAATCTGCGCCGCTGCTCCGGCTTGGCGAGCGGGCGGTTGCGTGCGCGGCGTCCACGCTGGGCCGAACACGCGGTGCTGTGCCGAACGCAGGCGCAGGCGGCGCGGGTTGCCGCGGCGTTGGAGGCACATGGCGTGCCGATCGACGCGACCAGCGATCTATTCGAGCGCGAGGAGATCAAGGATCTGCTCGCCGTTTGTGCTTCGGTGCGTCGTGTCGACAGCGCGGCGATGCTGCGACTGCTGGCCGGCGGCGAGCACGCCGTCCCGCCCGGCGATCTGGAGCTGCTGATCCGCCTCGCGGCTGAGAATCGTAAAGCGCTGGCGCGCGCAGTCCGCGATCCCGAGCTTGTGGCGCAGCTCGGTGCGGACGTACAGCAGCGCATCGGCCGGCTGCTGGCAACGCTCGAAACTCTGGCCCACGCCGGCGATGCCTGGCAGGTGCTGACGCGCTACGTGTTCGCCCTGAGTCGTGCCATGCGCGAGCGGCTGGCTCGAAGTGCGCGCCGTGAGTGGAGCGCGCGACGCGAGCTGGCGGCGATCGGCCGCTTGATCGTCGTCGCACTCAATTTCGTGGCCCAGGCGCCACCCGCTGCTCGCGGCGCGCCGGCGTTCATTTCGTATCTGCGGCTGTTGTTGGAGGTTGGCGAGGGCACTCGCGCTGAGTTCGGCGGCGCAGGCGACGCCGTGCGGGTGATGACGGTGCATCAGGCCAAGGGCCTCGAGTTTCCTTACGTGTATGTGCCGTTCCTGGCCGCCAACCGCTTCCCGCCGCGGGCGCAGGGCTCGCCGATCCCCGCGCTGCCGGCAATGCTCCACGGCCGGCCGGTCGACGAGCTGCAAGAAGAGCGCTATCTGCTGTACGTTGCCATGACTCGCGCGCAGGATCGCCTGGTGCTGAGCCGCGCCCTGTTCGACGCGGAGCACAGGCCGGTGGAGCGCTCGCCGCTGCTGACCGGAGCCGGCGATCCTGCGCCGTGGCCGCTGCGTGAGCTGGAGCTCCAGCGCAGCTGCGCCGGGACGCAGCCTGCGAGCCGCCTGCGTGTCGCGCCCGCGCTCAAGATGCCGGTGTCGGCGAGCAGCATCGAAACGTATGGCGCTTGCCCGCGCCGCTTTTTGTACCAGTACGGCTACCAGCTGTATGACAACTCATCGCCTTTCCTGCGCATGCATCAGACGATCCGCGACGCGGCGAGCCGGCTCGGCGAGCTGTCGCAGGTCGGGGGGCTGCCGCAGGACGAACAGTCGCTCAACGACCTGGTGTTCGGCATCTTTGCCAGGCATGAGCTGGCCGAGGTCGTCTACGCCGGCGACTACTTCCGCGAGGCGCTCGAGCAGTCGCGTGATGTGTGGAACGATCTGCGTAGCGGCACGATCACGGCGGGTGATATCCGGCCGCGCTTTGTGCTCCGCCGCCCGGCTGCACCGATCGAGCTAACCGTTGATCGCGTCGACGATGGGCCGAACGGACCGCGCTGGGTGCGCATGCGCTCGGGCCGCGAGAAGGATGACGACCGTCGCGAGACGCGGCTGATGCTGTATGCCCAGGCTTACGAGGACGCGTACGGCGCGTCGCCCGAAATGGCGATCCACTACACCCGTAGCGGCCGGGTAGTGCAGGTTCGTCCCACCGACGATATGCGCAAGCGCCACCTCGACAAAGTCGACGGCTGGCTGCGCGATATGCTCGCCGGCGCGTGGGAGCCAAACCCTGGATCCCACTGCGCGACCTGTCCGTTCAACCTGATTTGCCCAATCTGAGCCACGAATTGGGCCTCGAATACGACACGAATAAACGAATTCTGGGCGGTGCCCTGGCATGTCCCTACGGGTGACATCCTCTTTTGACGGCGGACATGCCGCCGGCGCGCACAGGTCGGCACATCTTCATCGGGTGTCGTCACGGCGCCTCCGGCATGTCCCTACATATGTTCCCTTTGCACCTATGCGTTCTTTGCGCCTTTGTGTTGTTGCCCGGCCGGTATTCGTTTATTCGTGTTCTATTCGTGGCTGAAATCCTCGTCCCCGCGTTGCCTCAATTCTCTCAACGAGCAAGCAAGGGAGCGCGGCGATGTACACAATTCAACCTACCCACCACGTCCAGCTCCGGCAGGCACAGCGCAATATCAGCGACCAGGACGTGGCGTTTGTGCTGCACTTCGGGCGCCGGATCCACAACGCCGGCGCGCTGCATGTGTTCCTGGGCCGGCGCGACTTGCCGGCCGACCGACGGCTGCGGCGGCGCTTCGAGCGGCTGGTCGGGACCGTACTGGTGCTGTGTGACGACGGCGAGACATCGGTGCTGGTGACGGCGTATCGCAATCGTAATGCGCTGCGCGAGCTGCGCCGTAAGCAGAAATACGATCGTCGCTCGATTCGCCGTAGCAGCGCAGCGTAACCTTTGTGAAAAACCTCCGTTGCTCGGTATGGACGCCGCGGCGCTGTCGCTGCGCAATCTGCAGTCCGAGCTCGAGCCTGCCGCCGCCATGCTCGGGCGTTCAGCCGACGACCGCGTCGAACAGCTTCACGCTCGTCGAGCGCGACGCGCTGGAACACGTGCCGGCCTAACGTGATTTTGTTCACACGCACTCGCTAAGCAAACCAACACGCTGCTTACCAACGCGCTTTTTAGGCCTTTTTTAGCCCCTAGATGTTAACTTGGAGCATCTGGCGCTCACGGCAGTGCGCTACGCAAGTAGCCGTCTGTGAGCCTGCGACTGCGCGCGACAGGCCGGCACCAGGCCAAGGGTGCGGTGCCGGCTGTGCGTGTTGTCGGCTCGAATAAATGGCGGTCATTGCATTTAGACGGGTATATCCGAAATCCCTAACACAATGGAGGTCTTAGTCCATGCGCAAGTCGCTTTCGCGCTACGGTCGTTGGATTGCGTTCGTTCTTGTCGTTATGATGCTCGCCGCCTGTGGCGGTACACCGGAACCACAGGTCTCTGCTGAGCCTGTCGCATCGACGGCCGCCCCCTCGACAGCGGCGTCAGCCGCTGCGTCGGTTGAGGCTTCGGTCGCAGCCTCCGCCGGTGCTCAGGCTTCGTCGGCTACCGCCGGCCTGTCGGACGACGAAAAGGCCACGCTGCTCCAGGGCGCATACGGGCCGCTGGTGCTGCTCAGCGCGTCGCTTGTGGCCGCCGAAGACACAGCCCAACTGGTGCAAAACGGCACGATCAGCGATCTCGAGGCGATGGGCCGTGTTATTGGCCTCAACGCTGTCGTCAAGGCGTCGACCGAGGCGCTGGCCGGTGATGCGCCAATGCCCGCCGTTGCCGCCATCTGGGAAGACGCGCGCGCCGCCGCAACCGAGCTGCAGGATATTGTTGCTCGCTGGGACGGTCAGGAGATCAAGCCGGCCGATGTCGCGGGCGAGCTCGAGCCGCTCAAGCCGCGCGTCGAAACGATTATGACGACCGCTGAGCGCGACCTTGGCGCGGAGTTCGGTATCCCCAGCGACGACCTGCAGCAGATCAGGACTGAAGCGATCGCTCAGATGCAGGAGAGCCTCGCCTCGCCTGTCGCCGTTCCTTCTGTCGCTCCTGAGTCCTCGGCCGGCGCCCTGGCTTCTGCGGCTGCCGAGGCGTCTGCGGCTGCCGAAACATCCGCCGCGCCTGTAGCTACCGAGGCGGGCATGAGCCGGGCCGAGCCGCTGGCGCTCGGCACCCCACTCTTGTTCGAGACCTGGGCCGTCACGGTGACCGACGTGCAGCGCGGCGACGCGGCCGGCCAGGCGATCGCCGCTGCCAACCAGTTTAATAGTCCGCCACGCGACGGTTTCGAATACCTGCTCGTGACGATGCAGCTCGAGAATGTTTCGGATAAGCCGGATGCCCAGAGCGTACCGGCCGGCGTCGGCCTGCGCGCGACAGGCGACCGCAATGTGTCGTATCCGGCCGTCGGCGCCGTTCCGCCGCAGCCGCTGGAGGGTGAGCTGTTCCCGAAAGGCACCGCTACCGGCCAGCAGGTGATCGAGGTGCCGTCCGGTGAGGGCAATCTCATGCTGGTAGTGAGCGAGCTGCTCAGCTTTACTTTGCCGGCTCGCTACGTGGCCGTCGACGAAAACGCAAGCGTGACGCCCGATCCGGCGCTCGACGCGATCGCGCCGACCGAGCTGGGCGCCAGTCGTGACGCGCCGGCCAGGCCGGGCGAAACGGTTGTGACCGACGATTGGGAAGTGACGCTGCTCGAATCCAGGCGCGGCGAGGAAGCAGCCGCGATGATCACACAGGCCAACCAGTTCAACAGTCCGGCCGCCGACGGCAACGAATATGTGCTGCTGCGCGTTCGTGTACGCTCGATCGGCGCCGACCAGCCGGATACGGCCCAGAACGCCGCCCTCGGCGCGCTCAAGCTGAGTGGTGCGAACAACATGGTGTACGAGACGCCGACGGTTGTAGCGCCCGAACCACGCCTCGACGCGCTGCTGTTCCCCGGCGGCGAGGCAGAAGGCTGGGTGGCGCTGTCTGCCGCCACCGGCGAGCAGGACCTCGTCGCGATCTGGGAGCCGCTGTTCTCCTTCGACAGCGACCAGACGCGCTACCTGGCGCTGCAGTAGCGCAGTGACGATGATTTGACGCAAAGGCGCAAAGATTAAGGGGTTAGTGAAGCGTTCTCGTACGTGCAATAGTTGACGATCTACTGTATCGTTGGCCATGCACACGAGTCGTTGGCACCCTTATTTCCTTTGCGTCTTTGCGTCTTTGCGTTAAGAATTGCCGTTGCGTTTAGACTTGCCCTTGCATCAGATGCCCAACACACCCGACGACTTCCAACCACCGCCCCACGCTCCGGCTACCGGCGCTACCGTGCCGCTCTCGCTCGCCGATCTGCGCGCCGTGCTGGTCGACCGGGCGCGCGAGCAGTGGCTGCGCCGGCTGGTCGATCGCTCGCGCAACAATAATTTGCTGTATTTTCGCGAGCTCAAGGCCGGCACGCTGGAGCTGACCGACGCCGATCCGCATGCTTTGTCGCGCTTCCTGGCCGGCTACGCCGTGCGGATCGACCGTCTGCTGCCCGCCGGCGGAGGCGTCGCCAATCCGTCGGCCAGGGCGCGCGTGATCGCGCAGCGGGCGCGCACAAACAAGGAAGAGAAGGCGATCGATACGCTGTTCGTGGCGTTCGGCCTGGCCGGCTGGCGGATTGGCGACACCGGCCGTCCGCCCGCGGCGCCGGTGCTGCTGATTCCGGCGACGCTCGAGCTGCTGAGCCGCCACGGACCGGTGCTGGCGCTGGAGCGCTCGGGCGAGGCGCGCATCAACCGCGTGCTGCTGGACGAGCTCGAGCAATCGTTCGGCTGCCGCATCGAAGCGGATAGCTTGCTCGGCGAGGATGCGGAGAACGAGACCGACCTGCTGACGGTGTACGAGCTGCTGCGCTCCGCGGCCGCCGGCGTCGACCAATTTGCGATCGACCAGCGCGTTGTCGTCGGGAACTTCTCGTATCTCAAGCTGGCGATCGTTCAGGATCTACGCTCGTGCGGCGATCTGCTGGCGCAGCACGATGTGATCGCGGCGATCGCCGGCGCCGAGGACGCGCTGGCCGCGCTGCGCGCCGATCGGACGCAGATCGCGCTCGATCTGCTCGACCGCATCCCGCCCGGCGATGAGTTCGCTATCCTCGACGCCGATTCGAGCCAGCAGCGGGCGATCATCGCGGTGCTCGGCGGCCAGCACGGCGTGATCCAGGGCCCGCCCGGTACCGGTAAGAGCCAGACGATCGCCAATCTGATCGCATCGCTTGTGGCGCGCGGCAAGCGGGTGCTATTCGTCGCCGAGAAGCGCGCCGCGCTCGAGGTGGTGTTGCACCGGCTCGAGCGCGCCGGGCTCGGCCTGCTGGCGCTGGATATGCACGGCGCCGATATCTCGCGCAGCGCGATCGTGCGCCGTATCGCCCAGAACCTCGACCAGGTGCGAACGACTGCGCCGGTGGATGCCGCCTCGGCCCATCAGCAGTATGTCGACCGGCGCGACAGTTTGAATGCGCACGTGCGTAAGCTGCATCAGCGACATGACCCGTTTGGAGTGACGCTGTACGAGGTCCAGGGCCGCCTGCTGCGTATGCCTCCCGAGGCGCGCGTGCCGCAGCGCTGGCAGGGCGAGCAGCTGCAGCGCCTCGATAGTGCCGCCACGGCGCGCGTCAACGCCCTGCTGGCCGATCTCGCGGCTGTCGCCGGCCTGTTTTACGGAACCGATACGTCTCCGTGGCTGGATGCCGATATCGCCGGCGGTCAAAACGCCCAGGATGCAACGGCGCTGGTCGTCGGGCTGGGCGAAGAGCTCGTCGCTGTGCGTGCCACGCTTGACGATGTGGCGCGCGATACCGGGCTGCCGCCGCCGCGCACGCCGGCCGCCGCCGCTGAGCTGTGCTGGCTGCTCGAACAAACGCAGCTGGTGCTTGACCAATACGAGGAGCAGTTATTTGCCGCCGATACCGCGACGCTGGCGCAGCAAACGTCACGCGGCCGGAGCGGCGCTATGCCTGCCATGCTGGCATATATGACCGGCGCGGGCTATCGTGCGGCGCTGCAGCGCGCGATCGCGCTGCGTCGCACGCCCCTCAGCGCGTTCGGAGGCGGCTCGACCATCGCGCGTGAGCTCGAGCACGCGGCGTATATCGGCGAGCTGTGGCAGCGCGTGGCGCCCGGAATCAGCCCGCGAGCGTGGGGACGGCTCGATACGCTGCGCGCTCAGCTGGCCGAAATGCGCGCCATATTGGAGCGGCTGCGGCCTTTTGGGGTTGTCGACGACGCACAGCCGCTGGAAACGATGGCCGGGCGCTGTGCGGCCTTGCAGAGCGATAGCCGCGCGGCGTTTCGGGTCGCGCGCATGAACGAGATTTTACGCGAGCTGCGCTCCTGGAATCTCGGCCCGCTGCTGGATGGGCTGAAGCGCACGGCCACGCCCGCCGAGCTGTGGCCGCGCTGCTTCGAGTTTGCCTGGCTGTCGTCGATCCTGGATCAGTTGTTTTCGCAGGATACCGGGCTTGCATCGTTTTCGGGCCAAGCACAGTCGCAGGTTGTGCGTGAGTTCGGCGCGAGCGATCGACAGCGCCTCGAAATCGCCGCGGCTCGCGTGCGGCGCGCCCACGCCGAAGCGGTGATCGCGGCGATGAACCAGTACCCCGACGAGGCCGATCTTGTCCGTCGCGAGGCGGCCAAGAAAAAGCGCCACCTGCCGCTGCGCACGCTGCTGGCCCGCGCGCCGCATGTGCTGACGGCGGTGTGCCCGTGCTGGATGGCCAGCCCGCTGTCGGTGAGCCAGCTTGTCGACGCCCGGCAGGCTCACTTCGACGTGGTGGTCTTCGACGAGGCCAGCCAGGTGCCCCCGGAAGATGCAGTCGCGGCGATCCTGCGCGGCCGCCAGCTGGTGGTCGCCGGAGACCGGCACCAGCTGCCGCCGACGCGCTTTTTTATCGCCGGCGATGACGACGACGTCGAAGCCGGCGAGCTGGCACCGGCTGAAGGGTTTGAAAGCCTGCTCGACCTGCTCGGGGCACAGCTCAATTCATGGTCGCTCGACTGGCACTATCGCAGCCGCGACGAGTCACTGATCGCATTCTCGAACCGGTATATCTATAACGACCGGCTGATCACGTTCCCCGGCGCCGGCGCCGGCGACGCGCTTACGCATGTGCTGGTGCCGTGGCGCTCCGAGCTTGATAGCCGCTACGAAACCGCGCCGGCCGAGGTCGTCCGCGTTGTCGAGCTCATTCTTGAGCATGTTTCCAGCCGGCCGCGAGAATCGCTCGGCGTTATCGCGATGGGCATTACGCACGCGCAGCGCATCGAGGCGGCGCTGGATCAGGCGCTGCACGGGCGACCCGATCATGAGCCGTTTTTCTCGCTCGATCGCGAAGAGCCGTTCTTTATCAAGAATCTCGAGCGCGTGCAGGGCGATGAGCGCGACGCGATAATCTTGAGCATCGGCTACGGCAAAGATAGCAGCGGCAAGCTGCCGTATCGCTTCGGCCCTCTGTTGACCGAGGGCGGCGAGCGGCGGCTCAACGTTGCGATCACCCGCGCTCGCCGGCGGCTGACGCTGGTCTCGTCGTTCACTCACCTGGATATGGACCCGTCGCGCTCGCAGGCACGCGGCGTCGAGCTGCTGCGCCGCTATCTCGAATATGCTGCCGGCGGCGGGCGCCGCCTTACCACCGACGGCAGCGTTGCGGTACCGCTCAATTCGTTCGAAGCCGATGTGTACGACGCGCTCACCGCGCGCGATGTGCCGCTTGTGCCGCAGTGGGGGGCGTCCAGCTATCGTCTCGATTTCGCCGCCCGGCATCCTGAGCGGCCCGGTCAGTTTGTGCTGGCGATCGAGTGCGACGGCGCGTCGTACTACTCCGCGCCAACGGCACGCGACCGCGACCGGCTGCGGCAGCAGCAGCTTGAAGCACTTGGCTGGCGCTTTCATCGTATCTGGTCCACCGATTGGTTCGAGCATCGCGCGCGCGAGATCGAGCGCGCGGTTCAGGCCTATCAGGCAGCCGTGGCGAGCGCCGCGGTACCTACGGCAGCGCCCGACATTGCCGATTCGACGCGGCCGGCCGAGATCCGGCCGCTGCCTCAAGAACCCGAGCGCCGGCGCAGCCCTCGCCCTCCGGTGCCGCCGGGCCGCCAGATATCCGACTATTCGCTGTTCGAGCTGGTGGCGCTGGTTACCTGGATCCAGTCCGACGGCTTACTGCGCACGGATGCCGAAATCGCGGCCGAAATGCTGCGCGAGCTCGGTTTTAAGCGGCGCGGCAACCGCATCGACGAAGCGCTGGACCGGGCTATTATGTCGGCGAAAGCCGCGCAAAAGCGTGCATAGCAGGGGATCTTTTTGACGCAAAGGCGCAAAAGATTGTTGAGGAGAGTCGATGATACGCGAGCAGCTTGAGCAGGCGGGTGCGCCCGGCGCGACGATCGCCGTGCTGGTGGATGGCGAGCCGCTGCTGGTGGACGGTGAGGGCTACGGCGACCTCGATCGGACGGTGCCGCTACCTGCGGATGCCGCGTGCTACATCTACAGCATTAGCAAGACAGTCATCGCCGCGCTGGTGCTGCAGCTGGTCGAGCAGGGCCGCGTGGTGCTCGACGCGCCGCTGCAGCGCTATCTCCCGTTGCCGGCGCTGTATGCGCCGGTTACGATCCGGCAGCTGCTCGAGCATACCGCCGGCCTGCCCGACTACGGCGCGCTCGATTCGTACAACGCCGATCTACGTGCCGATCCCGGCCGCCCATGGACCGCGAGCGAGTACCTTGAGCATACGCTGCCGCTCGGCCTGCGCTTTGTGCCTGGCGAAGGCTGGGGCTACTCGAATATCGGATACCTGCTGCTCAAGCTGCTGCTCGAACAGCAAACCGGCCACTCGTTCGCCGCGCTGGTCGACGAGCGCGTCGTCGCGCCGCTCGGGCTGCGTTACACGCTGGTCGCCGAGTCGCTCGCCGATGCGCGCCGTCTGACGCCCGCGTTTAGCGCATACTTTCGCGACGACGGCGGCCTCGAGGATGTTGCGCCGCGCTACCATCCCGGTTGGGTCTCGCATGGCGTGCTGATTTCGACGGCGGCCGAGCTTGCCCGCATCGTCGACGCGATCTTTGACGGGCGGCTGGTTCAACCGTCATCGCTCAGCCGGATGCTTGCCGGCGTGCCGGTCGGCGGCGAACACCATTTGTTC
Organism: uncultured bacterium; assembly: GCA_963827625.1. Classification (GTDB taxonomy): domain Bacteria; phylum Chloroflexota; class Chloroflexia; order Chloroflexales; family Kallotenuaceae; genus CAWHBS01. The sequence goes on from CAWHBS010000004.1 coordinate 142,799, forward strand.
CGCCGGCCTTGCTATGGCCTGGGCCTGATGATCGATCCCGTCTCGGATTTCGGAACCGTGGCCGGCCACGGCGGCGGCGGTCCCGGCTCCGGCTACTCGACCGGCGCATTGTGCGCGCCCGACCTCGGCGGCAGGCGCGTGGTGGCCGTGGCGCTCGCCAATCGCGATGTGCCCGATCTTGGCCTGGAGCTAGCGTTCCGGCTACTTCGTTCAACTTTGGATCGATCCGCGGCGCCGCCGTGTGACGTATGATGATGCGGAACAGGAGCGTGCGAGAATGGCACATGGAGTAGTGAGCGAGATAATGCCCGCGCCGAGCAGCGTGGTATTCGATACGATCCACGATTACGACCGCCGCCTGGAATGGGATACGTTGCTGCAGGCCGCGTATCTTGACGACGGCTTCACCGAGGCCGCAAAAGGAGCGACCTCGGTATGTGTCGGGCGGCCCACGCTTGGCGGCATTGCGCTCAAGACGGTGTATGTCTCGTTCGACCGGCCCAAAGTCGCCGCCGTAAAGATGCTCAATCAGCCCCCGTTCTTCGATACCTGGGCCGCCTCGATCCGGCACCAGGATCTGCCCGACAACCAATCGCGCGTAACGTATACCTTTACCTTCACCGCCCGGCCAAAAGTGCTGCGCCGGCTGATCGAGCCGATTATGCTGCGTGTATTCCGCTGGGAAACCGGCAAGCGGCTGCGAGCGCTGCGGGCCTACCTCGCCGGCTCGAACACACCCGAGGAATTGTCAACCCAAAGTCGCAAAGACGCAAAGATCTGAACCGTGGCGACGTCCATCGTGTGTACTGTAGATAAACGACGTGCATGGTCGGGCCGCGAAACGCCCGGGAGGTAATCATGAACAGCCTCGTGGACCATTATTCGATGCATCTCGAATACCAGTCGATCCGCAAGCAAATGATGCCGCTGCTCACCGACGAAGACCTGTTGTTCAGCCCGGGCGGCAGCAACCCGACTCTCGGCGAGCTGTGTCGTGTGATGGGCGAGGTCCAGCGCTCGTATATCGACTCGTTGAAGACCTTCAAGCAGGATTGGTCGTACCGCCATCCCGATCCGTCGATCGAGGGCAGCGTGGCGCGGCTGACTGAATGGTTCGACGAGCTCGACGCCGAGCTGCAGTCGACGATCGAGGGCTTGTCCGAGGAAGATGTCGAGCGTCCGGTCGACCGCGGCTGGCCGATGCCGGCACGCCTTCAGCTCGAAGTGTACAAAGAAGCGCTGCTCATTTTCTACGGCAAAGCCTCGGTGTATCTCAAGTGCCTGGGCAAGGAGCTGACCGAGCAGTGGCGAGGCTGGATCGCGTAGGTCGTTGACAAAGGGTCACGCCCGACCTATGATGGCTCATTCTTTCGTGCACTGCATCGTTCACGCCAGCCGACGACGCCCGTGAAGCACCGCTTTCCCGGTAGTACGGCATTCAGCTGCGCCGCTGCTATCGTGCCTGGAGCTTTGTGGCGAGCGAAGATCTAGCTCTCAACCCGGCCGAGGCTCGACGCCCGGCATCCGCCACGGCCGTCCGTCCGCGCGGCCGGCGCTGGCTTTCCGTCCTGGTGCTGCTCGCGCTGATGGCAGTCGTCTGGGAGGCGGCCAAGCTGATCTGGGGCATCAGCGACAGCAAACTGCCGCATCTGTGGTCCATTTTCGCCGAGTTCGGCGCGCCGACACGCGGCGGCAGGGGGCCGGTCTGGGCCGTGGCGATGGCGCTCAATGCCGCGATCACCTTCGGCGAGGCGCTGGCAGGCTTCTTGATCGGCGCCCTGCTCGGCTGCGGGCTTGCGATCGTGTTCGCCGCGTCGGGCCTCCTCGAGCGCGGCTGCTTGCCGTATGTGATCGGCTCGCAGACCGTGCCGATCCTGGCGATCGCGCCGATGGTCGTCGTCGGCTTCGGCCGGCTGGGTGCGCCGAGCTGGCTGGCCAAGGCGATCGTGGCGGCGTATCTGACCTTCTTTCCCGTAACGATCGGTATGCTGCGTGGCCTGCGCGCTACCCCGCCCGACGCGCTCGATCTGCTGCGCTCGTACTCACCCAGCGCCGGGCAGGTATTCTGGAAGCTGCGCTTGCCGGCTTCGCTGCCTTATCTGTTTACATCGCTCAAGGTCGCCGCCACGGCCTGTGTGATCGGCGCGATCGTCGCCGAGCTGCCCGCCGGCTCGCAGCGCGGTATCGGGGTGTCGCTGATCAACGCGGCGCAGTATTACAACTCGAATCCACCGCAATTGTATGCAACCGTGCTGGTCGCCGCCTTGGTCGGGCTGGCATTTTACGGGCTCGTGGCACTCGCCGAGCGGCTGGTGCTCGGCCCGCGTAGATCTGAAGACGGGTAAAGTTTTTCCTTTGCTTCCTTTGCGCCTTTGCGTTGCTGTCCGAGCGTTTTATGCAAGCATCGATCATCAATATCGAGAACGTCACCAAGACCTACGACGGCGGCAGCGGCGCCGTGACCGCGCTGCACGATGTGAGTTTGCGCATCGCGCCGGGCGAGTTCGTCTCGCTGCTCGGCCCTTCAGGCTGCGGCAAGAGTACCCTGATGCGCCTGATCGGCGATCTGGACCAGCCCAGCAGCGGCGTGATTGAGGTCAAGGGCAAGCCGCCCGCCAACGCCCGCCGCGACCGCGAGTACGGTATCGTGTTCCAGTCGCCGGTGCTGTACGACTGGCGCAGTGTCAGGCGCAATATCGAGCTGCCGCTTGAAATCATGGGCTACGATCGCTCGCGTCGCAGGGAGCGCGCGCTCGCCATGCTGCAGATGGTCGGGCTGCAGGAGTTCGCCGAGTCGTATCCCTGGCAGCTGTCGGGCGGGATGCAGCAGCGCGTGGCGATCGCCCGCGCGCTCTCCTTCAAGCCGTCGATCTTGTTGATGGATGAGCCGTTCGGCGCGCTTGACGAGATCACCCGCGAGCGGATGCAGGGCGAGCTGCTCAGCGTGTGGGGCAATGCCGAGGCGACCACGACTGTGATCTTCGTGACCCACAGCATCCCCGAGGCGGTCTTTTTGTCCGACCGGGTGGTGGTGATGTCGCCGCGCCCCGGCCGGATCGAAAACTTCGTGCCGATCGATCTGCCCCGCCCGCGCGATATCGCTACCCGCGAGTCGCCGCGTTTCTTGGAGCTGGCGACCGAAGTGCGCGAAAGCCTGCGCGAGAGTTCTTGATGGCAACACAACTCGAAACTCGAAACTCGAAACTCGAAACTGCCTGGTCGCTGATTCCCCCGGCATTTGTGCTGCTGCTTGGGCTGGTGCTGTGGGAAGCCGTCGTGCGCGGCTTCGGCATCCCGATCTATCTGCTGCCCGCGCCCAGCAGCATCCTGGCCACGTTTAGCGCGCAGCCGGCGTTTTTGCTACGCATCGGGCTATGGACGTTCCGCGAGGCGCTGCTCGGCTTTGCGATCGGCTGCACGCTCGGCTCGCTCGCGGCGGCCGTGTGTGTGCGCTGGCGTAGCCTGGCCGACGGCCTGCTGCCGTTCTCGGTGGCTTCGAGCGCGGTTCCGATCGTGGCGCTATCGCCGATCATGGCGATCTGGCTCGGCAGCACCACGCAGGCGTCCAAGATCGGCGTGGTGGCGGTGATGAGTTTCTTTCCCACGCTGGTCAACGTGTACCGCGGCCTGCGCTCGGTGACGCCCGATGCCTTGCGATTGATGCAGTCGTATGCGGCAGGGTCGAGTGCAATCATGCTCAAGCTGCGCGTGCCGGCCGCGCTGCCGTTTCTGTTCAATGCGCTCAAAATCTGCGCCACGCTGAGCATGATCGGCGCGGTGGTGGCCGAATTCTTCGGCGGGCCGCAGAACTCGCTCGGCGTGTATATCAAGAGCCAGGCCGGCATCCTGCGCACGCGCGAAGCCTGGTCGGCGATCCTGGTCGCCTGCCTGCTCGGCATTCTGTTCTATGGCTGCATCGCCGCGGTCGAGCGCCTGCTGATGCCGTGGCATGTATCGCAGCGCCCGCGGCACTGATAACCTGAACATAAAACGTGACATGGCAGTGCAGCCAGGCGACAGCGTTGTTTATCCGAAAGGAGGTGCCTGCGTACCGGCGGATCGTTCGTTGTGTTGGTGTAGGAGGGCTCACATGCGGATCTACAGATCGTTCAGCCTGTTCGTCGTTCTGGTGGTGCTGCTTGGCATGCTCGCCGCGTGTGGCGCGGCGTCGACGGATACCTCGTCCTCGGCCGCGCCGGCCGTATCGGAAGCAGCGTCGGTCGCCGGAGAAGCATCGGTCGCCGGAGCAGCGTCGGCGGCCGCGTCGGTTGAGGCAGAAGCATCGGAGGCGGCGTCGGTTGAGGCAGAAGCTTCAGTGGCGGCATCGGAAGACTCGATGTCGACCCAGGAGCTCGAACCGGTCAGCGTTCAGCTCAAGTGGGTACCGCAGGCGCAATTCGCCGGCTACTACGCCGCGCTGGACCAGGGGTTCTTCGTGGAAGAAAAGCTTGACGTAACCATCAAGCCCGGCGGTCCCGACATCGCGCCGGAGCAGGTGGTCGCCAGCGGACAGGCCGAGTTCGGCCTTAACTGGCTGGCCAGCCTGCTTTCGGTGCGCGAGCAGGGCACGCCGCTGGTCAATATCGCCCAGGTGTATACTACCGGCGGCATGCGCCAGCTTTCGTGGAAGGACAGCAATATCACCACGCCGGAAGACCTGCGCGGCAAAAAGGTGGCTGTCTGGTTCTTCGGCAACGAGTTCAACCTGCTGGCGACGCTGGCCAAGTACAACATCAACAAAGACACCGATATCGAGCTGGTCCAGCAGCCGTTCGATATGAACCTGCTGCTCAATCGCGAGGTCGACTCGGCCGCGGCGATGACGTATAACGAGCTATACCAGGTGCTCAGCGCCGGTCATACCATCGACGAGCTCAACATTCTCGACTACAACAAAGAAGGCACCGCCATGCCGGAGGACGGCATCTTTGTCAGCGAGGAGTGGCTCAACGCCGACCCCAAGAACAAGGATATCGCCGCTCGCTTCCTGCGCGCGAGCTTCAAGGGCTGGGCCTACTGCCGCGACAACGTCGACTCGTGCGTCGAGATCATGCTGGCCAACGACGCCGGCGGCGGCGCCGAAGCCCAAAAATGGCAGATGGAGGAGGTCAACAAGCTGATCTGGGGCGACCCGATCAATCCCGAGACCAAGATCGGCTACATGGAGCCCGACCTGTTCAAGCGTGGCGCCGATACCGCACTGCAGTTCGGCGTGATCACGCAGCCCGCCAGCGAAGCGGCCTACACCCATGAGATCTGGGAGCTGGCGACGGAGAACTAATGGTCGAAGGTCGAAGCATAACGGTGAAGGGTCGAAGGTCGAAGGTCGAAGGTCAAATGTCTTGCTGCTACGCGGTCGCCTCGATCTCATCGCAGTCCAACGATTAAGAGAAGTCTGCGAGTTACTGGTGAGGCAAGGTATGTATTGTTGGTGACCTCGACCTTCGACCTTCGACTTTCGACCAATTACCAACGACCTTCGACCAAAGTCAAAGGAGCCACCGATGACTGTTGTGCGCAGCGCGTTAGTTCAGGCCAGGGGCAGCATGAGCATGGCCGAGAACGTCGAGCACCAGATCGAGCTGATCGGTCAGGCTGCCCGGCAAGGCGCTCAGATCACCTGCCTGCAGGAGCTGGCCACGGGACCGTATTTTTGCCAGGTGCAGGACCCACAGTTTTATGAGTTTGCCGAGCCGGTGCCCGGCGGCTCGACCATCGAGCGGATGCAGGAGCTGGCCCGGCAGCACGAGATGGTGCTGATCGTGCCGGTGTATGAGCTCGAGCAGACCGGCGTGTACTACAACACCGCCGCCGTGATCGATGCCGACGGCTCCTATCTCGGAAAATACCGCAAAACGCATATTCCGCAGGTCAAGGGATTCTGGGAAAAGTTCTATTTCCGGCCCGGCAACCTCGGCTACCCGGTATTCCAGACCAGGTATGCCAAAATCGGCGTGTATATCTGCTACGACCGGCATTTTCCCGAAGGCGCGCGCTGCCTTGGCCTCAACGGCGCCGAGATCGTGTACATTCCCTCGGCCACCTCGCGCGGCCTGTCGATGCATCTATGGAAAATCGAGCAGGTATCGCACGCCATCGCCAACGGCTACTGGGTCGGCACGATCAACCGTGTCGGTAAGGAGCCGCTCGGCGACAACGATTTCTACGGCACCAGCTATTTTTGCAATGCGCGCGGCGAGATCGTCGGCGAGGCCAGCGATACCGAAGAAGAGGTGCTGGTATGCGACCTCGACCTCGAAAAAAACCGCGAGGTGCGCAACGTGTGGCAGTTCTACCGCGACCGGCGGCCTGATCAATATGGGGAGATCGTTGAGGATTGAGAGCATTATGGACTTCGGCATTACACTCAAGCTTGATATGCCGCCCGCGCGGGCCGTTGCGCTGACGCGGCAGGCGGAGGCGGCAGGCTTCGGCTACGGCTGGGTCTTCGATTCGCACGTGCTGTGGCTCGAGCCCTACCCGCTGCTGACGATGATGGCGCTCAACACACAGCGCATGCGGTTGGGTACCTGTGTTACCAACCCGGCGGTGCGCGACCCGACCGTTACCGCTTCGCTGCTCGCCACGCTGAACATTATTTCCGGCGGCCGCATGCTGCTCGGCATCGGCCGCGGCGACAGCTCACGCCGCGTGCTCGGCAAAAAGCCGACCACCCTGGCCAATATGGAGCAGGCGATCCGCGATATCCGAGCGCTGGCCGGCGGGCAGGCTACCGAGTACGCAGGCGAGCAGGTGCGGCTCAGCTGGGCCGAGCCCGAATCCCCGCTGCCGGTGTGGGTCGCAGCCTACGGCCCCAAAGCGCTGGCACTGGCCGGCCGCGTGGCTGACGGCGTGATCCTGCAGTTCGCCGATCCGCATCTGATCAGCTGGTGTATGGGCTTTGTGCGCGAGGCTGCCGAGGCGGCCGGTCGCGATCCGGATACGATCAAGGTGATGGCCGCGGCGCCGGTGTGGGTGGCCGACGATCTCGAGACCGCGCGCGAGCACGTGCGCTGGTTCCCGGCGCTGGTTTCCAACCACGTGATCGATCTGATCCGGCGCTACGATCCTGCCGAGCTGCCCGCCGAGCTGGTCGGGTATGTCGCCGAGCGCACCGGCTACGATTACCAGCACCACGCCGAAGTCGGCAGCGATAACAGCAGCTTCGTCGCCGACGACGTGGTCGACCGCTTCTGCATCGTCGGGCCGGTGGCCGAGCACCGGCGACGTCTGGCCGAGCTGGCCGAGCTGGGCGTCGACCAGTTCAACATATATCTGATGAGCGGCGACGAGGAAGGTACGCTCGAGGTGTACGGGCGGGAGATCGTAGGCATGATGTAAGGGGGTTAAATGCGCACACTGATCAAAGGCGGCACCATCGTCACCGCGAGCGACACCTACGAGGCCGATGTGCTGATCGAGGACGAAAAGATTGTCGACGATCGGGCACGGCCTGTCGGGCGATACGACGATCGACGCCAGCGGCAAGTATGTGATCCCCGGCGGCATCGACGTACATACCCACCTCGACATGCCCTTCGGCGGCACGGTCTCGTCGGACGACTTCTTCACCGGCCATCGGGCCGCGGCCTTCGGCGGCACGACCATGCATATCGACTTCGCGATCCAGCCCAAGGGCGCGACGCTGCGCGAAACGCTCGACATGTGGCAGGGCAAGCGCCGAGGGCAAGGCTGCCGTCGACTACGGCTTCCACATCGCGATCACCGATCTGCCCGACTCCGTGATGGACGAGATCCCGCAGCTGCGTCGAGTAGGGCGTGACCAGCCTGAAGCTGTTCATGGCCTACAAGGGCGCGCTGATGGTCGACGACGCGACGCTGTTTCGGGCGATGCAGCAGGCCGCCGCCAACGACCTGCTGATCATGGTGCATGCCGAGAACGGCGACGCGATCGATATTCTGGTGCAGCGAGGCAGTCGCGGCCGGGCAACCTCGACGCCGAAGTACCACGCGCTGACCCGGCCGCCCGAGCTGGAGGCCGAGGCGACCTACCGCGCGATCCGGCTGGCCGAGGTGGCCGGCGCGCCGCTGTATGTCGTACACCTGACCAATGAGGGCGCGCTCGAGGCGGTGCGGCGGCGCGCGTGCCCGCGGCAAGCCAGATCTATGCCGAGACCTGCGTCCAGTATTTCTTTTTCACCAAGGACGACCTGGCGCGGCCGGGCTTCGAGGGCGCCAAGTGGGTCTGCTCGCCGCCGTTCCGCGAGGTCGAGCGACCAGGAGGCGCTCTGGCGCGGCGTGGCCGACAATTCGCTGCAGGTGATCTCGACCGACCACTGCCCGTTCTGGTTCGAGGGCGGCAAGGATGGCCGAACGCCGGGCAAGGAGCTTGGCCGCGAAAACTTCGCCGCGATTCCCAACGGCTGCCCCGGCATCGAGGATCGCATGATGGTGCTGTACACCGCACGGCGTGCGCGGCGGCAAGATCTCGACTCAACCGCTGGGTCGAGCTGTGCTGCACCAATCCGGCCAAGCTGTTCGGCATGTATCCGCAGAAGGGCACGATCGCGCCCGGTAGCGACGCCGATATCGTGATCTGGGATCCCGACGCGAAGCATACGATCAGCGCCGCCACGCAGCATCAGCGCACCGACTATAATCTGTACGAGGGCATGGAAGTGACCGGCATGCCAAGCGTGGTGCTTTCGCGCGGCCGCGTGCTGGTGCAGGACGGCGAGTGGAAGGGCGAGCAGGGCGCCGGGCGCTTTGTGCCGCGCAGGCAGTTTGGACGTTGACGCAGACGGCCCTCACCCCCGGTCCCGCTCCCGGCGCTTGCGCCGGGAGCGGGACCGGGGGTGAGGCCAGGTGAAAAGTCGAATACGAGGATCCTCATGACTCGCGCCGACCTGAGCCGACAGGAAATCGTCGACCTTTCCCGCGATACCACGCTGTACGAGTGGACCGCTCAGAGCGTCATGCAGCCGCTGGTGGTCGACCGGGCCAAGGGCATGTATTTCTGGGACGCGGACGGCAAGCGCTATCTGGATTTCAACTCGCAGCTGATGTGCGTCAATGTCGGCCACGGCGACGAGCGCGTGCTTCAGGCGATCAAAGCCCAGCTCGACCGTCTGTGCTATGTCGCGCCGACGGCGGCTACCACGCCGATCCGCGCCGAGCTTGGCCGCCTGCTGCAGGAGATCACGCCCGGCAACCTCCAGAAAGCGTTCTTCACCAACGGCGGTGCCGAGGCCAACGAAAACGCGATCAAGATCGCGCGCATGGCGACGGGACGCCACAAGATCATCGCGCGCTATCGCTCGTACCACGGCGGTACCGCCGGCGCGATCACGCTGACCGGCGACCCGCGCCGCTGGGCAGCGGAACCAGGCATTCCCGGGGTTGTGCGCGCGATGGACCCCTATCGCTACCGCTGCCGCTGGTGCAAAGAGCAGCCGGCCTGCACCATGGATTGCCTCAACCACATCGAAGACATTCTGATGTTCGAAGGGCCGCACACCATCGCCGCGGTCATCGTCGAGTCGGTCGTCGGTACCAACGGCGTGATCATTCCGCCCGACGGCTACATGCAGGGGCTGCGCGAGCTGTGTACGCGCCACGGCATCATGCTGATCTGCGATGAGGTGATGAGCGGCTTCGGCCGCACCGGCGAGTGGTTCGCGGTCAACCACTGGGACGTTACCCCCGATATCCTGACGGTCGCCAAGGGGCTTACTTCGGCGTATGTGCCGCTCGGCGCGGCGATCGTGAGCGAGCCGATCGCCGCGTATTTCGAGGATCGCCCGCTCTACGCCGGACTGACCTATAACGCGCATCCGGTAGGCTGTGCGGCTGCCGTCGCCTGTATCAACGTGTACCGTGAGGATAAGCTGATCGAAAACGCGCGCACGCTCGGCATGGTGCTGAGCGCCGAGCTGGAGCGGCTCAAACAGCGCCATCCGTCGATCGGCGATGTGCGCTCGCTTGGCCTGTTCGGGATCGTCGAGCTGGTCAAAGACCGCGGCACGCGCGAGCCGATAGCGCCATACAATGCCAGGGCCGAGCAGCTTGGCCCGATGCCGCGCTTCAACGCGTTCTTGCGCGAGAACGGGCTGTTTACCTTTGTGCGCTGGAATACGTTTTTCACCAACCCGCCGCTGTGTATCACCGAACAGCAGCTGCGCGAGGGGCTGGCGATAATCGACCGTGCGTTGGAGATCACCGACGAGGCAGCAATATGAACAATGAACGGTGAATGAAGAATGCCGCCGGCCGGCCGGGGGTTTGGGGGTGTCCCCCATCATTTTACTTTCTAGGAGAAATCCGATGATTAAAGACGGACAGTTGCTTAACTATGTTGACGGGAGCTGGCAGCGCTCGCAGGCATCCGAGTGGTTGGATGTTCAAAATCCGGCGACGGCCGACAGCATTGTGCGCGTACCCATGACACCGCGCGACGAGGTCGATAGAGCCGTGCAGGCGGCGCATGCCGCGTGGGACGGCTGGCGACGCACGCCGCCTACCGATCGAATTCAGTATATGTTCAAGCTCAGGAATCTGCTGGAAGAGCATATCGACGAGATCGCGCGCATCACCACCGACGAATGCGGCAAAACGCTGACCGAGGCGAAAGCAGAGCTGCGCCGCGCGATCGAGAACGTGGAGGTGGCCAGCGGCATTCCCTCGCTGATGCAGGGCACCAACGTCGAAGATATCGCCCGCGGCATCGACGAGCATATGATCCGGCAGCCGGTCGGCGTCGTGGCGGCGATCACGCCGTTCAACTTTCCCGGCATGGTGCCGCTGTGGTTTTTGCCCTACGCTATCGCCTGCGGCAACTGCTTTGTGCTCAAACCGTCGGAAAAAACGCCGATCACGATCAGCCGCATCGTCGAGCTGCTCGAACAAACCGGGCTGCCCAAAGGCGTCATGACCGTGGTCAACGGCGGTAAAGAAACCGTCGACGCGCTGCTCGACCATCCGCTGGTGCGGGCTGTATCGTTTGTCGGCTCGACGCCCGTGGCGCGCTATATCTACAGCCGTGCCGCCGCCAACGGAAAGCGCGCCCAGTGCCAGGGCGGCGCCAAGAACCCGGTGATCGTGTTGCCCGACGCCGATATGGATATGACGACGCGGATCGTCACCGATGCGGCGTTCGGCTGCGCCGGCCAGCGCTGCCTGGCCGCATCGATCGCGATCACGGTCGGCGAAGCGCGCAGTGTGTTTACCGAGCAGATCGCCGACGCCGCGGCCGGTCGCAAAGTCGGCTACGGCATCGAAGACGGCATCGAGATGGGGCCGGTGATCACCGGCGACAGCCGCACGCGGATCGAGTCGCTGATCGCCAGGGGCGCCGAAGGCGCCGACGTGCTGGTCGACGGCCGCTCACCCAGGATCGCCGGCTACGAGCGGGGCAATTTCGTGCGTCCGACGATCATCCACAATGTGGATCCGCGCAGCGATATCGCGAGCACCGAGATCTTCGGGCCGGTGCTTAGCCTGATGCACGTCAACACGATCGACGAAGCGATCGAGATTGTGAACGCCGGCGCCTACGGTAACATGGCCTGCCTGTTCACCAGCAGCGGCGCGGCGGCGCGGCAGTTCCGCTACGAGGCGCGCGTCGGCAACGTCGGTATCAACGTCGGCGTCGCTGCGCCGATGGCGTTTTTCCCCTTCTCGGGCTGGAAGGAAAGCTTCTTCGGCGATATGCACGCCCAGGGCGGCGACGCGATCGAGTTCTATACCGAGAAAAAGATCGTGGTCGAGCGCTGGCCCAAGGAGTGGTCGCGTCAGTTCTGAGCCACGGACACGGACACGAATAAACGAATGGAGTCACGAATATTCGTGACTCCATTCGTTTATTCGTGTCCGTATTCGTGGCCGTGGCTTCAAATACGTAACCGATACCGTAATTCCGACGATGTATCTCCACGTCCGGTGGCCTAGAGTACGCCATGCCCGACGATACGTGGAGTACAACGATGATCGATACTCGAAAGTATCTCCGCCGCCGGCCCACTCAGCGTCCTATCGCCACGGCGTCCTCTTCGCGTCCGAATGAAACCTTTCACACGGTCCTGGCCGGATTTGAGCCGCTACAGCCGACGGCGCCGATCGCCCAGGCCAAGCTGCAGCAGATTGTCGCCGGCATGATTGCCCTGTCGCAGATCAAAGCGCAGAACGTCGCACTCGGCTCGCCGCAGGCCGCCGCGATCCAGTCCGAGATCAACGCGCAGCTCGAGCGCTATAGTGTCTCGCCAGATATTATCAGCGGCCGCCAGGCCAACATTCTGCACCAGATCGGCAGTGTACCTCTCGCTGCGCTGCATGGCATTGAGCAGCTCGAGCATATAACCCCCTATAACGATCCGTCGGCTATTCCGCTGCACGAGCGTATGGCGCTGTATGGACGGCTCGTCGGGCAGGCGCTCGATCAGGCGTATGGTGAGATTGTTCAGCCGCCCGACGATATTATTCATGTCTCCTGCTCGGGCTATCTATCTCCAAATCCTGTTGAGCAGCTCGTCTCGGGCAAACGGTGGACCGCGACGACGGTTACCAATTCGTACCATATGGGCTGCTACGGCTCGATCCCTGCGCTACGTATGGCCGGCGGCTTTCTTGCCGCGTCGGCCGACGATCCCGCCGGCCCCAAGCGTCAGGTTGATATTGTCCACACCGAGTATCTATCGCTCCATTTCGACCTCAGCAAGAGCACAGTACAAAACTATATCCTCACCAGCCTGTTCGGCGATGGACTGATCAAATATTCCGCGGTTCCGTTTGCAGAAGCGCGCCGCCGCAAGCTGAGCGGCTTGAAGCTGCTGGCGACCAAGGAAGCGCTGCTGGGGAACTCGCTCGCAGATATGAGCTGGAATCTTTCGGCCACCAGCTTCGAGATGACGTTGTCGAAGAAGGTTCCCTTTGTGCTGCGCGACAATATCCACGCCATCGTCGAGCAGGCCGCGGCCGCGGCCGGGCTGGACTACGCGCGTGAAAAGCAGCGCATGGTTTTTGCAATCCACCCCGGCGGCCCCAAGATCATCGATTTCATTCAGCGGCAGCTCCAACTGGAAGACGAGCAGGTCGAGGTCAGCCGCGAAATCCTGTATCGCTTCGGGAATATGTCGTCGGCTACCCTGCCGTATATGTGGAGTGAGCTGATCGAGCGCGATAGCGTGCCCGCCGGCACGCTGATTCTGTCGCTGGCGTTCGGACCGGGACTCACCGCGGCGGCGGCGGTCTTCGAGAAAATATAGGAGTTCCACTATGCGCGAGGCACGTACTTCACTACCGCTACGCTATCGCAGCATCAATGTTGTAGGCGCTGCGCTACGCAGAATACATCCGGTCGCATCCCTGGATGAGCAGGCGCTTTGCGAGGCGGCGATGCGCGCAACCGGGCTGTCCGACTTCGGCGAGCCACACTTTCGCGAAGGCCTGCGCGCGCTGCTGTCGTCGGCCGAGCACGACGCCCGGCTCCATTTTATCGGCCGCATTGCGCTGTGGCAGATGATCGTCAACAATCTGGCCAATCGGCTGCTGCTGGTCGAAGCCCGCCGCAGCGCGCCCGAGGTGTTTCAGCGGCCGCTGCTTCCGCCGATCATCGTCCTGGGCCTGCCGCGCTCGGGAACTACGCTGCTCCACCGGCTGCTGGCGGCCGATCCGGCGCACCGCGCGCTTGAGTTCTGGGAGCTGCTGAGTCCGCTTCCGCTGCGCGGCGGTATCGGGGGCGCCTGTGAGCTGCGCCGCCGCGAGATCGAGAAGCAATTCAGGCGCCGCCTCGGCATGGTTCCCGACCTCGACCGTAAGCACTTCATACGGCCCGATAGCCCGGAAGAATGTATGTGGCTGCAAAACAGCAGCTTCGCCAGCGTGTCGTTCTGGGCGGTTGCGCCGGTGTACAGCTATCTTGATTGGTTGTACGAGCAGGATCGGCGCCCGGCGTACGAGGAATACCGTCTCTGGCTGCAGGTGCTGCAGCAGAGCGACCCACAACGCCGCCTCACGCTCAAAGCTCCCGCCCATACAGGTGCTCTGGCAGTGCTGCATCAGACGCTGCCCGACGCCATGCTGATTCAGACCCACCGCGACCCTGTAACCGTCAGCAACAGCCTGAACAGCCTGATCTCCACGCTGCATCGCATGGCCAGCGGCCAGTTGGACCTACCGCGGATGGTGGAGGCTAACCTTCGCATGATTCAGCAAGATCTGGAACGCAATCTTGCCGCGCGCGAGGCCTACCCCAACGTAGTCTTCGATGTGCAGTACGAGCAGCTCGTCGCCGACCCAATCGGTACGGTGCAGCGCATCTACCACCACTTCGGCCTTGAGTGGTCCAGCGTCTACGAAGCTCAACTGAAGGCGTACATGCGCGAAAATCCGCGCGCCAAGCACGGACAACATAGCTACGCGGCGTCGGATTTCGGCCAGACGCCCGAGCAGCTCGCCGCGCGCTTCGGCGCCTACAGCGCGCGGCTCGGCCTGTTCGGCGCAGCTCGTTCGGTGGCATGAACCAAATGATAGCAACATTGCCGCGCACGCCGGCGCCCGGCCCGGTTGGCCATTGGGCGCTGGGTAGCCTGCCCGACTTTCATCGCGACATTATCGGCTCGATCGACGCGGCCCGTATACGATACGGCGACCTGGTGCGCTTCCGGCTTGGCCCGCAGCTTATCTATGCCGCCTGCTCGCCCGAGCTCGCGGAGGAAGTGCTGGTCAAGCGGAGCGAGGTGTTTCCGACGTTTACGGAGCGCGGTTTGCGGCGCCCTGGACTGTACCCGCTCGGTGGGAGCGGCCTGCTCTCCAATCCGGACCACGAGTCGTGGTTTGCCCGCCGGCGCCTCATACAGCCGATGTTCCACCGCCGCAGCATCGCGTCGATGGCCACGCAGATCGTCGCGGCTGGTGAGGCGATGCTACAGCGCTGGCAGGCGATGGCGCCCGGCGCAGCCACAGATCTTGGCGGCGAGATGATGGCGCTGACGCTTGACGTCATCTGCCGCACCATGTTCAGCGCGGACGTGCTCGCCGAGTGCCGTGCCATCGGACGCGCGATGGACACGGCGACCGAGTTTCTGTTTCGCTGGAACCAGAATCCGCTGCGCTTGCCCATCGCCGTCCCGACGCCGAGCCACCTGGCGTTTCTTGCCGCGCGCCGCGAGGTAGATCGCGTGATCTATGCGATCCTCGACCGGCGGCTTGGCTCCGGCGAACGCCACGACGACCTGCTGCAGATGCTGATCGAGGCGCGTGACGCCGATACCTGCGCGGGGCTGAGCCGCCGGGAGCTGCGCGATGAGATGGTCACCATTTTCTGCGCCGGCCACGACACCACTGCCCACGCGCTCACCTGGGCCTGGTACCTGCTCTCACAGGATTCGCAAGCGCTCAGCGAGCTGCAGTCGGAGGTCGATTCCGTGCTGCAGGGGCGCCGGCCGGCGCTCGAGGATCTGCCGGCGCTGTGCTACACCAGGGCCGTGTTTCAGGAAACGCTACGGCTGTATCCCTCCGCGCCGCTGCTGCTTCGGCGCGTCCCGCGGGCTACCAATATAGGCAACTACAACCTGGAGGCCGGCTCCAGGTTGTTTGTCAGCATCTATAGTATCCACCGCCGCGCGGACATCTGGGACGCGCCCGGCGCGTTCAGGCCGCAGCGCTTCCTCGAAATCGACCCCCGCTCGACACAAGCTGGCGTACATGCCCTTCGGCGCGGGCCAGCATATGTGCATCGGCAACCAGCTTGCGCTGATGGAAGGCCAGCTCCTGCTGGCGCTGCTGGCGCAGCACTACCGGCCGCGGCTTGCGCCCGGGCAGCTCGTCGAGCCCGAGTTCGCAATTACGCTGCGCCCGAAATATCCAGTGCACATGCTGCTTGATCGCCGGGTTACGGGGTGAGGGCCTGCAAGTCTACCAAACTCGCGATCCGAATTCCCCTCTCGCCGAGCCTCTGCGCCTCGATCTGCTGCTCGTCGCCCGGAACAAGGTCGACGCTGTTGTCGCTCCAGCGCACGCCGTCGCCGGCGTCGAGCCAGACGCCTTTGGCCGGTCGTACGGCGCGCAGCGTCAGGCGATCGCCCTGCCGCTCGACGCTGATCTCGGGATTCTGGAGCGCAACCTCGTGCAGCGGCTGCGGCCAGCTCACCATGCGCGCCACGACCTCGCCGCTCATCAGCAGCCGCGCCGCGACGACCTGCTCGCCGGTTGCCTGGGCCAGAACGCCGAGCTCCAGAACACTGTTGGGCTGCGGAATCAGCTCGTAGCGCTCGACCGATACCTCGGCGCCGTCGAGGGTGATGACGCGCAGCTCCAGCTCGAGCGGCACACAACTCGGCTTGCCGTTGACCACCCACGCCGCGACGCCGTCAGCTCCGCGCTGCAGCCCGACCGCGAGCGGCGCGAGCGCGCGACGGATCGCGTACAGTGCCGCCTTGGGCCGCAGCCAGTAGTCGACCACTGCCCAGCTAATCGTCGGCCAGCAATCGTCGAGCTGCCATACCAGCGCGCCTGCCGTGGCGCGCCGGCCCTGGCTGCCCCAGCGCCTGCGCCAGCCGTTGTACGCCGCCGCCATCGCCTCTGCCTGCACCAGCTGCGAGGCGTAGATGTAGCCTTCGAGATCGGCCGGGATGCCGGTGTTGGCGGCCATGTAGTGCTCGAGCCGCTCGTCGCCGCCGCTCGCCTTGTGGTGAAACGCGAGCACCGGGCTGCGCGGCGTGCGCTCATCGGGCCGGGTAAAGCGCTCGATCGTCTCCTGTGCCGGCAGTGCCGCCATGCCGAACTCGCTGACAAAGCGGCCGGCGTGCGCCCCGTAGTCCTGGTAGGGTGCCATATCGCCGTGCCAGATGCCCCACACATGCCGGTCGCCGGTGACGGTGCTGTTGGCGTCCGGCCCGCCGAACGGGCTGCCCGGCACATACGGTGTACGGCCATCCAGCTCCGCTACCACCTCGGGCAGCAGCTGCTCGTAGATCACGCGAGCCGGAAAGGCCGAGTTTACGTCGGGCGGCGCCTGCCAGTCGTACAGCCCCAGGCCGTACGCCAGCTGGTAATCCTCGTTGTTGGCGCACCACAGCGCCAGCGACGCATGGTGGCGCAGACGGCGTACCTGCGCCTCGGCCTCGGCGCGCACGCTCGCCTGGAACGCCTCATACGCCGGGTAGCGCGCGCAGCCGAACATGAAATCTTGCCACACCAGCAGGCCCAGCTCGTCGCACAGATCGTAGAACACGTCGTGCTCGTAAATGCCGCCACCCCACACGCGCAGCATCGTCATGTTCGCGTCGCGCGCAAGCGTCAGCAGGCCGCGGTAGCGCGCCTCGTCTACGCGCGGCGTGAACAAATCGGCCGGGATCCAGTTGGCGCCGCCGGCAAAGATCGGCGTGTTGTTGACCTCGAACACGAAGCTCTCGCCGTCCTCGCCCGCCACTGGCTCGCGAACGAGGCGCAGCCGGCGCAGGCCGAGCCGTAGCTCGCGCCGATCGAGCGCCGCGCCGTCAAACTGTGTCTCCAGGAGTGTCACCGCAAGGCGGTAGAGCGGCTGCTCTCCGTATCCATTGGGCCACCACAGCTCAGGCCGGCGCAGGTCCAACGTTGCTCTTGGCGCGCTGCCGTTGACCGCCAGCGACGTTTGCGCCACCAGCATGCCGCCGGGGTCGAACAGCTCGGCGCGCAGAGTGACCGGCCGCGAGCGCTCGACGCCGAGCATCAGTGTCAGGCCGGCACTCTGGAGATCGGCGGCGACGTCGATATCGCAGCGCAGGTCGGTGATGCGCGCCTCGTGCGCTTCCAGTCGCGCCGGCAGCCAGGGACCTGCCGCGATCAGCTTGGGTCCCCAATCCCAGCTGTAATGGTACTGTGCTTTGCGCACGTACACGCGGCTGGGATCGGTATTCCATACATCCATCCTCCCGTGCTGCGCCTCGATCTCGCGCCCGCGCCGCCAGGCCGATTCGAACAGGATACTGAGCAGATTGCCGGACGGCCGCAGCAGCCGCGCGACCTCCACGCGATGCCCGAGCCACATGTTGTCGCTGCTGAGCAGCTGCTGCCCGTTGAGCCACACGGTTGCGAAAGTGTCCAGGCCGTCCAGACATAGCGCTACCTGCCGGCCCGCAAATCCTTCAGGCAGGTCGAAGACACAGCGGTACAGCCAGTCGGCCTCGCCGACCCATTGCACCTTGTCTTCGTTGGTGCCGACGAACGGATCGGGTATCGCGCCGGCGGCGAGCAGCGCTTCGTGTACGGTGCCGGGCACCTGCGCCGCGATCCAGCCTTCGGAAGAAGCAAAATCGTCGTTGAGCGCGACATCGTCGTCGCGTTGTTTGAGCTGCCAGGTATTGAGAATTAGTTGCTGCATGGCTTTGTGATGTACTGCTGGTTGATCTTGGGTTTACGTTGCTTCATTATCTGTTGACCAATCTACGTGGCGCAGTGGTCGACTGCCGCACGAGCAGCTGCGTCGCGATCGTCGTAGTCGTCTTAGGCATATCCGGATCGCGCACCCGCTCGAGCAGCCTGCGTACGCCGATGGTACCCATCCAGGTCTTATGCACATGGATCGTCGTCAGCGGCGGCCGGTGGTCCTTGGCCTGGTCGATGTTGTCGAAGCCGATCACCGACAACTGGCCGGGTACGTCGAGGCCGCGCTCACCGGCGGCGTCGATTGCGCCAAGCGCGCTGAGGTCGTTGCAGGCGAAGATCGCCGTGATCTCGGGCGCGCGCTCCAGCAGTCGCCGGCCTGCATTATAGCCTTGCTGATACGTCAGTCCGGAATCTTCGATGAACGCCTCGTTGATGCCGCGTGAGCGCAGCGTGTTAAGGTACGCCAGCCGCCGGCCCTTGACCCCCGGCGACGACTGTTGATGCGAACCGATCAGCCCGATGCGACGGTGCCCTAAGCTGAGCAGGTGCTCCATCGCGGTTGTCGCTCCACCGGCGTTGTCGATCAGCACGCTGTCGAGCGGCTCGTGGCGTGTGTAGCCGTCAACCAGCACAATCGGCACGGCGATCAGGCGTGTCAGGTCGCTGACGGTCTGGTCGAGATAGGCGCCCAGCAGAATCAGCGCATCCACCTGCCGGTTGCCGACCATCGGCGGCCAGGTGAGCGGCCGGTTGGATTCGTCGACCTCGAGATTGGCGTACATCAGGCTGATCTGGCGCTCACGGCACTCACGCTCGATGCCGGCCTGAATATGAAAGTAAAAAACGTTGAGCTCGATCGGTGTGCCGGCGTCGTGCTTGGTAAGCATACCCACGACCGACACGGGGTTTGCGCCTGCCAGTGGTGGCGGCGTACGCACGTGATAGCCCAGCGCAACCGCGGCATCCATCACGCGCGCGCGTGTATCAGGCGCGACGCTGGCACGGTTATTTAGCGCCTGGGAGGCGGTGCCGACTGAAACGCCGGCGAGCTCGGCGACCTGGCGAAGCGTAGCCTTAGTCATCTTCGTTGATGATCGATGTTCTAATTGAGTTTCAAAAGGGTTTGAACTTGTTCAATTTTAGCTGAATGGTTCAAACTGTCAAGTTGCCTTGCGCGACGCCGTATGATCGGGCGTAGCGATAACAATGGGAGCAAACGAATGCCAGGTTCATACGAGGCACGGCTGCGGGAGCTCGGCTACACGATCGAGCCGCTAACGTTGGACACAGGCCGCTTCATGCGCGCGGTACGCACCGGCAATCTGGTGTACACCGCCGGCGCGGTATCGGCCTGGGACGGCAAGGAAATCAAGGGCAAGCTCGGCCGGGATCTTTCCGTCGAGCAGGGCTACGAGGCGGCGCGCTACTCGGCACTCAGCTGCCTGCAGGCCGTGAAAAGTCTGATCGGCAGTCTGGATCAGGTACAGCAGGTGGTCAAAGTGCTTGGCATGGTCAACGCCGCGCCCGAGTTCGACGATACACCGGGGGTGATCCATGGCTGCAGCGACCTGCTGCTCGAGGTCTTCGGCGAGGCAGGTCGCCATGCCCGCAGCGCGGTGGGGATGATCCTGCCGTACAACTGGGCCGTCGAGATCGAGCTGATCGTCGAGGTGGGCGGGTGACGTAGGGGACGCAGGGGCCAAGATTTGGTGCCGCCGTTCGTAGGGACACGCCGGAGGCACGGAACGGTTCCCAGGCGGCGGCGTACCGTCTGCCGGTGGCGTGTCCGCTGCCGATGATTGACATCGCCATGCCTGGACACGCCACCGGCGCCGACGGATCGCGACATCTTCGTTGCCGGGTTGTGCGCCTCCGGCGTGTCCCTACCAGTATCGATAGCGATGCCCCTCACAATTCCACCCGCCGCTCACCCTTGTCGCCCCGTCCCCTGTGTCATTCCCTCACCGCCTGCGCCTCGAACGGTCGTTCGCGTTCCTGTTCGTCCGTCTCGGTACGCTGAGCCAGCTGGATTCGCGGCGTGAACAGGGTGGCGATCAGGCCGAGCACCGCGGCGGCGAGCGCCACCAGAAACACCGAATGCAGCGCGCTTTCCAATGCACCTAGTGCGGCGGTATCCAACGCGGCGCTCGCGCCGCCGCTGACCGGATCGAGGAGCTGTGCCACGTCCACGCTGCCCGGCTCGCGTCCGGCTCCACGCAACGCCGCCGACAGCTGCGCACTCATGATCGCGCCCATCACGCTGACGCCGAGCGTGCCGCCGATCGAGCGGCTAAACTGTACGGTCGCCGTGGCAGTACCGAGCTGCTCGCGCGGTACGTCGTTTTGCACGGCGATCAAAAACGCCGGGATCGACAAACCCATACCGACTCCGGTGAAGGCCAGCGCGACCATGGCCGTGATCCGGCTCGACTGGGCGTCCAGCATGGCCAGCTGCACCGAGCCCAGCACCAGCAGCGCCATACCGGTGATCACCATCGAGCGGAAGCCGACCCGCAGCAGGATCCGGCTGCCGATAATGCTGGCGCTGACCCACGCCAGCAGCTGTGGCGTGAGCGTGGTGCCGGCTTCAGTGGCGCTGGCGCCGAGCAGCGCTCGGGCGTACAGCGGTACATAGGACGCTGTGCCGAATACAGCCCAGCCCGCCATCAGGCCGTGGATACAGGCGATCGCAAACAGCCGGTCGCGGAACAGGCCAAGCGGCACGATCGGATCGCGCGCCCGGCGCTCGATGCCCAACATCAGCAGCAGCATGCCGAGCGCGCCACCCAGCAGCAGGCCCACCCGCAGCGTCTGCCCCCGGTCGCCCAGCTCGAACAGGCCGAGCAGCAGCAACACCATCCCGCCGGTCAGTGTCGCGGCGCCCCAGAAGTCCACCGGCACTCGCGGCGCGTCCGGCGCGCGGGCACGGTCCGGCATCACGCTGGCAACCACCGCCAGCGCCACCAGGCCGGGCACGATGTTAATCAGAAAAATCCACTGCCAGCCGACGCGGTCCACCAGAATGCCGCCGACCAGCGGGCCGAGCACCGAGGAAAGGCCCCACACGCCCGAAAACAGTCCCTGGATCCGCGCGCGCTGCTCGAGCGTGTAGATATCGCCGATGATGATAAACGCCAGCGGCAGCAGACCGCCCGCCCCGAGCCCCTGGATCGCCCGGAACACGATAAGCTGGTTCATCGTCTGTGCCAGGCCGCACAGCAGCGAGCCGATCAGGAACAGCGTCATCGCAACGATATAGAGCTTGCGCCGGCCGTAGAGATCGGCCAGTTTTCCATACAGTGGAACGCTGGTCGTCGAAGCCAGCATGAAGGCTGAAAAGACCCAGCTATATGAGGCAAGATCGCCCAGTTGCGCGACGATCGAGGGCATCGCCGTCGCGACAACCGTCGCTTCCAGTGAGGACATCAGCAGGCTCAGCATCACACCGATGGTGATGAACGTGACCTGGCGCCTTGGCAAGTTCAGCATATCGGCATTTTAGCATAACGATACCCGGAACGACGAACGATGAATACCAGCATCCTGCATTCATCGTTCGTCGCTCAACAACTATCCCTTTAGCCCGCTAAACGTGATGCCCCTGAGGATCTGCCGTTGAAAAACCAGAAACAATACGATCGGCGGCACACTGGCGATCACCAGCGCTGCGACGATCAGGTTGAGCGGCTCCTGCGAGCGCGCGGCGAGCCGGTACAGCGCCACCATGATCGGCTGAAGATCGGCATTAGAAAGCGTCAGGAACGGCCAGAAAAAATCCTTCCAGGCGCCGATCAGGCTGAAAATCGACACCACCGCCAGAGCAGGCCGGGCCAGGGGCAGCACAATGCGCACAAACATCTGCCAGGCGTTGGCGCCGTCGATACGCGCAGCGTCGGTCAGATCGGCCGGAATCTCGTCGAAGAAGCTTTTGAGCACGAAGATATTAAACGCGCTGACGGCTCCGGGTAGCCACACCGCCCACCATGTATCGATCAAACGCAGGTTCAGGATCGGCACGTTGACTACGGTCAGATACTGCGGAATCAGATACGCCGACGCCGGCACCATCAGCGTGCTCAAAAAGGCGAACAGCACAACATTTCCAAAGGCGGGCCGCAGCTTGGACAGCGAGTAAGCGGCGGTGGACGATACAAAGATCTGCAGTGCCCAACCACCCAGCGCCAGGCCCAGCGTGTTACGGAAGTACAGCGCATAGCGCAGCCGGCTCCAGGCAAGCGGATAATTGCTCCATTGCGGCTCGGCCGGCCAAAGCGTGGGGGGCATGCGGAACATGTCTGGTGTGGTTTTGAGTGCTCCGCTGAACATCCAGTACAGCGGAAATACCGTGGTAACCGTCAGCAGCATCAGCCCAGCGAACACCAGCCAGTACAGCACCCGGCCGTGGGCGCGCCGCAGCTCCAGCGGCGACACCAGCGAGCGCTCGGTCGGCTCTTTTGCTCGTCGTGCAGGATTTGATTACCGAAAAGCATAGCAGTTTAGCGATCCGCGAAGTCACGCGAAGAATCAATCGATTCTTCCTTCGCGTGACTTCGCGGATCGCTTGTTATTCGCGTCCGTAGCGCCGTGTTAGCCACAGATATACCATCGAAAACGCAACCAACACAACAAACAACATCAGGCCGATCGCGCTGGCAGCGCCGAAGTTGCTGTAGCGGAACGCATAGCGGTACAGCAAGATCAGCACGGTGACCGTCGCGTTCACCGGGCCGCCGTCGGTCATCACGAACGGCTCGGTAAACACCTGCATCGTGCCGATGATCTGCAACACCAGCATGATCAGCATCACCAAGCGCAGCTGCGGCAGCGTGATATGGAACAGTCGCCGCACAAGGCCGGCTCCGTCGATCTCGGCCGCCTCGTATAAATGTGCCGGCACGCCTTGCAGCGCCGCGAGGTAAATCAGCATCGTACCGCCGGCGTTGGCCCAGGTCGATAGAATGACCAGCGACAGCATCGCGGTGCGCGGCGACTGCAGCCAGGGCTGCGCCGGCAGGCCGACCGCGCGCAGCACGGTATTGGCCAGACCCGGGCCTGGATCATAAAACCACTGCCACAGGATCACCGTCACCATCGGCGGCAGGATCACGGGCAAGTAAAACGCGAGACGAAAGTATGCCCGGCCGTGGCGCATCTCGTTGACGGCGATCGCCAGCGCTATCGGCAGCATATAGCCGAGCAGCAAGCCGAGGACGGCGAACTGCAGCGTATTGCGCCAGGCGATGCCGAACAGCGGATCGGCCAGCACGAGGCGGAAATTGTCCCATCCGACCCAGCGCGGCGGGTTGCGCAGGTCGAGGTGTTGAAAGGCGATCACAAACCCGCGCGCGATCGGATACCAGGCGAACGTCGCAAACAGCAGCAGCGCGGGCAGCAAAAACAGGTACGCCACAACATTGTGGCGCAGCGCCCGGCGCCACCTGATCGCGGGCCGCGGCACGGAGCTGATGCCTGGGCTTTGGGCAGTGTGGCGCATATTAAAGTGGCCCTCACCCCCGGCCCCTCTCCCGTTGCAAGCAACAGGAGAGGGGAGATGGAGGTTCGATTCCCCCTCTCCTGTTCGTCAGAACGGGAGAGGGGGTTAGGGGGTGAGGGCCTCTTGCCTATTCCAACGTATCCAACACCGTGGTCTGGAAGCGCGCGGCGGCTTCGTCGAGCACCGTTTTGGGATCGGCGGTTTCGTCGGTCAGTATCGCCTGCATCGCCGTGTCCAGCTCGGCGTACATCTTTTGCGTTTCGATCGGCGGCTCGGACTGCAGCTGCAGCGTGGCGTCAAGATACGGGGCATAGTTTTCGACCGGCGCGTTGGAATACTTCGCCAGGATCGTGTCGCGCTCTTCCTGGAACTCGCCCACAAACAGCGGCAGCGCCGGCCAGCCGACCAGATCGCCGCGCTCCTGCTGGCCTTTGAGGTCGGCCTCGTAGGCGTCGAGGTTAAAATCGCGGTTGATCGTCCAGTCGAAGGCTGCCTCGGTCACCGCGGGGTCGGATTGGGGATTGAAGACCCAGGCGGCGCCGCCGGCGAGCGTGGCGTTGCCGCCGGCCTGCGGTAGCGGGCCCATGCCGAAGTCGTCTGCGTTGGCGCCGAACTTACCGACGACATCGCGCATCGCGTCGCCGGCCATCACCGCCATTGCCACCTCGCCGGCCGCAAGCTGCGGCAGAATATCGCCGACCTCGAGCAGCTGCTGCTCGGTCATGGTCTTATCGGTCCAGCGCATGTCCTTGAGCGTTTGCAGCGCCTTGACACACTCGGGGCTGTTGAACGTGGCCGCCCACTTCTCGCCTACCTGCTGCTGAAGCTCGCAGCCGTGGCTGTAGGCCCAGGCGGTGAAATGCCAGCCGCCCTGGTTACCCTTGCTGGTCTCGGCGAAACCGGCCTTGCCGGTCGCCTCCTTGATCGCTTTGGAGTACTCGCGCAGCTCTTCCCAGGTCGTGGGCGGCTTGTCGGGGTCGAGCCCGGCCTCGACAAACATCGCGCGATTGTACAGCAGCCCCAGGGCGTAGCCGCCGACCGGCACGCCATAGATCTTGCCGTCGGCGTCCTGGACGATCTTGAGCAGCTCGGGATTGAAGCTCTGGAACTCGTCCCAGCCGCCCATCAGCTCGGTGATATCGGCGGCATAGCCATTGGCGATCAGATCCTGCGGCTCGGTGAACGGCACCAGATAGGCGTCCTCCATCGTGCCCGCGGCGAACTTGGCGGCAAACGCTTCTTTATCGAAGCCGCCCGGCCGCGCGTCGATCTCGACGTCGGGCCGCACTTCTTTAAAATCTGCAAGTAGCTGCTCGTGGCGCTCGATCGCAGCCGGATCGTTCTCATCGGGACCATTGGTCGTGGTAACCACGATTTCTGCGGCGGCACTCGCGGCGGCCGAGCCGCTCGCGGCGGCGGATGCCCGTGCGGAGCCGGACGCGGCGGCCAGGGCGGAAGCAGCGGCCGACGTAGAGGCACCAGCCGACGCGGAGGCGACTGTCGATGCGGACGCGGCGGCGGATGCGGAGGCGACTGTCGACGCGGACGCGGCGGCCGAAGGCGACGCGGCGGCCGAAGGTGACGTGGCAGCCGAAGGCGACGCGGCGGCCGCGGATGTCGCAACCGCCGCGGACGCGGCCGGCGAAGCATCCGCGTCGGCTGGCGGCGATTGGACGCTAGCGGGTGGGGCACCGCACGCTGCGAGCAGCAGGGACAGCAATATCAGGGTCGTGAGCAAACGAATAACGTGCGGGAGGGACCTACTCATGGGCGAACGTCCTCCTTGACGGGCATCATTATCAATGAGCGATGAGCAATGAACAATCAACAAAGCCTGAAAAAACCCGTTGATAGCTTACTTGTCGGTGTTCATCGCTAATTGTTCATCGCTAATCGGCGCAAGCTCGCCGGTCGAGGCGCGCACAACCAGGCTGGTCGGCAGCACTTCACGGCGGCTCGTTTTGGGCGTGCCCGCGATATGCTCAAGCAGTAACTGTGCCGCCCGAACGCCGATCTCGTATTTTGGCTGTGCGACAGTGGTAAGAGGTACCGGCATATACGGCGCCAGAGAAATATCGTCGAAGCCGGCAATAGCGAGGTCTTTCGGCACGCGCAGGTCGCGCGCCAGTACATGCTCCATCACGCCGAGGGCGATAAAGTCGTTGACGCAGAACAGCGCCGTTGGCGCATCCACAACCCTGAGCAGCTGATCGATCGACACGAGCTCTTCGGGGGTGTAGCGCGGCACGGCCTCATCGGTCGGGTGCGCGGCGATATCGAGCGTGATCGCTGCCAGCGGCAACACACCGGCCTCGCGCAGCGCCTGCTCGTAACCGCGTACTCGCTCGACGACGCTTGACGGCGGATCCGGCAGGCTGACGCAGGCGATGCGCCGGTGCCCCAGCGCCAACAAATGCTCCACCGCGCGATACGCTCCGCCGATATTGTCGGCAACAACACAATCGGCGGCGATGCCGGGAACCTGGCGGTCGATCAACACCAGCGGCACTTCGGGCCGCATATGGCGCGTCAGCAATGCGGCTTCGTCGGGCGTGCCCAGCGGAAACAGCAGCAGCCCGCTGACGCCTTCACGGTGCAGGCGATCCAGGTGCGCCCGCTCCAGCTCGAGATCGCCTTCGGAGTGGCACAAGATCATACTGTAGCCGGTGCGCCGCAGCACGCTTTCCGCGCCGCGCAGCATATCCGTGGTCAGAGAATCCAGCAGAAACGGCACAATCACGCCGATCAGCTGTGAGCGCGAGCCGTTTCCCGACAGTGTGACGAAGGTTCCTTTACCTGGGATTCGCTGCAACAGCCCCTGATTTACCAGCAGGTCGAGCGCCTGGCGCACGGTGCCGCGCGCGACATTGAGTTCGTTGGCGAGCTCTACCTCGGGCGGTAGACGGTGGTTCTCGGGCCAGGCGCCGCTGTCGATCTGCCGCCGCACATGGTCGGCGAGCTGCAGATATAACGGTCGCGGGCTCGCGGGGTCAAGCAGTGCCATTAATGTCCTCGAATGTTCGGATGAGCATAGGCGAGCCGTGGCGGCTTGTCAAGGTGCCCACGGCCTAGTGTACCCGGCCATGCGCATCGATGTGCCACGTCTGCAGGCCGGCGCCGTCGATCGTTCCGGACAGAATCAGCGCGCCCGCCGCCGCCAGCGCCCTCCGAAGCTCGTGCTCGGCGCCGAGCTCGCTCCAGAACACGAGGCAGCCGCCGCCGCCGGCGCCGCATGCTTTGCCGCCCAGTGCGCCGCTGCGCTCGGCAACCGCAAACAGACGTTCGACGTCGGCATTGGTGACGCTCGGATGCAGCTGCTTCTGGCACTCCCAGTTGCGGCGCAGCAGCGGACCGAGCTCGCCTAATTCGCCGCGCAGCAGGATGCTCTTGCAGCGCCGAGCCAGATCGCGCATCGTGCGCAGCGCTTCACAGGTGGCAGGCTGGCCATCGTTGTAGGCGCGCTGAACACGCTCGATAATGTCGCCCGAAAGGCGCGAGATGCCGCTGTAACACAGCACCAGCCGCCGCTCGAGCTCGTTGCGGGTGGCGCTGTCGACGGCGAGCCGGCTGGCGATGGGCGGGTGCGCGCCGAACTGCATGTAGTTGATCCCGCCAAGCGCAGCGGCGAGCTGGTCCTGTTTACCGCCGGCGATCCCCAGCTCCTCGACTTCGAGCCGCGTTGCCGTGGCGGCAACTTCGTGCGCCGACAACCGCTCAGCTGCGAGTATATTGAGCGCGCCGGTCAGGGCAACGCCAAGCGCCGCCGACGTGCCGAGCCCCGAACCGGGCGGCGTATCGGCATGGGTCATCACATGCAGCCCGCCGGGCAGCGCGGCTGCGCGCAGCGCGGCTTTGACCAGGTCCAACGTGCCGTCGTAGCGCAGCCCATTGGTGTCCGGCGCCTCGATCACCGCGTCGTAATCACCCGATTTGATCCGCACGCCAGGCTCGTCGCGCGGCTGGACGCTTGCGTAGGTATAGTGGCTGAGCGCCACGTTCACCACCGCGCCTCCTTCACGGTCGGCGAACGGCGGCACATCGGTCCACCCGCCGGCAAGGTCGATCCGCACGGGCGCGCGGCTGCACACGATCATGCTTGGCTCCTTCGCAACCGGCCCAATGTAGCGCCGTTTCAAGGTTTACGCAACGCGAACGAAGAATTCACCACAAAGAACTCAAAGGACACAAAAAATTAAATTCTTTGTGTCCTTTGAGTTCTTTGTGGTGAATTCCGGCCTATGCTTTGCCGTTGTTTTGGCTGCCGCCGTTGTTGTTTTGCTCGAGCACCCTGGGCAGCAGCTGCGCCAGCAGCAGCGTCGACAGCGGCGACGACTCGCCTTCGGAGCTATGTACCACCAGCGGCCGCGGCGCGCCGAGCGCAAGCTTTTCGGCTACCTCGAGCCGGCGCACGGCCAGCTCGTACTGCAGCACGGCGCGGTTGTCGCGATATGACGTGCCGAGGTGCTGCAGCGCCTTGGCCTCGTTCTCGGCCTTGGCGAGCGCGCCGCGGCCGGCGGCCTCGATATCCAGCCGCACGCGCTGGGCCTCGGTTTCGCGCTCTTGCAGCATTTGCGCGACGTCCTCGCGCGCCTTGTTGACGGCTTCGTTGACCTCGATCAGCTTGGCGTCGCGCACTTTCTTGGAGCGCTCGATCTCAAATAACAGCGCGTCGCTGCGCTGCTTGCGGATCAGCTCCCACTCGCGCGCGTAGGCCTGCAGCTCCTTGGCCACCCGCTCGCGCGTTGCCAGGTGCTGCTGGTACTGGTCGGGCAGCTGCACGTCGGGGATATTGCTGCCCGTGATGCGCACGCCGTAGCGCTGCAACAGATTGTTCAGCGTTGCCTGCATATCGCCGACGTCGCTGCCGCGCAGATCGTAAGCCCGCTCGGTCTGCACCTGGCGTGAGCGCTGCCGGATCGCGTCCTGCACCGCACTGGACAACACCAGGTCGAAGTTGCTGGCGCCGATATTCTTGACAAACGCTACCGGGTCTTCGATAACGAATTTCAAGAAGAACTCGATCGCTTTCAGCGGCACGTTCTCGTGCGTCGGGCAGGCTACCACCGGCGCGGTGTATGGGATTTCGGTCGACGTATCGACGATCGCCTCGACCTTGGCCCACGGGAACCACAAATAATGCCGGCCGGGCGATAGCGTGCCGGTGATCTGGCCGTAGCGCGACAAAATCCCTGTCGTGCCCTGCTCGATCTCGACGATCGACGAGCGCCACAGCCACAGCACCGACAGGGCCAGCAGGCCGATGGCGGCCACGATCGCCAGCGGGCGTACCGCGTTGTTGGCGACAAACAGAGCCATGCCGATGAAATAGATCGCCAGCCCGGTCGTATAGATCCAGCCGGTGCGGCGGCTATCTTTTGGGATCACCACCGGCACGACAAAGCCGGCTTCGCCGCCGCGCAACAGGTGGCGGATGCGGTTCCAGGGCGCGACGGCCTCTTTGATGCGCGAGAATTCGCGCCTGGTTACAACAGTGGCGGTCATGCCGCACCTCCTTCGGCGCCGTCGGCGCCGGCTGTCACGCGGACTTCCTCAAGCATCGGGCGCAGCTGCGCGCCGCGCTCGTCGATGCGGCGCCGGATATCGTCGAGCTGGCTCCTGATAGTTTGAAGATCGGCCTCGGTGTACAGCGGCTGGTCGTCGATACCCAGCAGCTCGCGCGCGATCTGGGAATAGTCGAGCTTGTGGCCGTCGTCGCCGATCTGCACCATCTGCGGCAGATGGTCGGCCATGTTTTGGAGCTTGTCCAGCACGTTTTGCTGGTAGCGATACTGCCAGATTTCGGGATGCGAAGCGCCGCTGACGGCACGAATATCCAGCGCCTGTGCTTCGGCCAGCGCCGCGTTCGCGCGCGCCGCGCTTTCGGCCTCGATCATCAGCTGGCGGGCATAGGCGTTGGCGCGGTGGGTTTCTTTTTCGCGCGCCGTGTTGATCTGCGCCTGGAACGTCGCCACGTCGGCCTTGATCGCCGACAACTGCTCGCGCAGCGACGCCAGCTCGCGGTTCAGGTCGCCCTCGTCTTGCTCTTTGCGCAGCTTAAGCTCGTACTGGTAGGTGTAGGCTTCCTTGGCCACGCGCACCATCTCGGGCGCCGCCAGGTCGATGCGATACTCCTGGCTGGCCGGCTCGGCGTGCGTGATATTGGCGTTGACGAAGCGCACTGCCGGCAGGAACTGCTGGTTCAGGCTGTCGAGCAGCGTTTGCGTGCTCTCGCCGACCAGATCATAAATGTCTTCGGCCTTTTGCTCGTAGATCAGCGCGCGCGTCACCTCGCTGATCGCGTTCTGGAGCTTCTCGGTAAAGCCCTTGACGCCGCCGAGCGAAAAAATGAACGAGGCCGGGTCGTCGATCTTGAACTGCAAGAACAGGTCAACCGACGCATTCACGCCGCTGGCCGTCGGCGCTTCGCGGATCGGCGCGTTGTACGGATATTCCTTGGTTGTGTTGATCACATAGCTTACCCGCGTCCACGGATTGAGCAGCCATACACGTCCGGCGCCGGCGACGGCCTCCAGCTTGCCGAAGCGGGTGATCAACGCCTGGCAGCCGTCGGGCACCATCGCAAACGAGTTGCGGTACAGGCTGAAACCGGCGTACACCAGCACCAACAGCCAGTATTGTGGCCCGAAAAACAGCCATGCCGGCGTCCAGCATGCCGGTAGCCGACGCGGCGCCGCTGAGCACGGCCCGGCCGACCAGGCCGACCAGCACCAGCACCACCACCCAGGCGATCCAGCGATACGTGCGTCGATCATTGGGGATCACCACGGGCGAGATGATGTTGGTATTGGAAGCGGCCTCGCCGGGTGCGGTCGGAGCGGCAAAGGAGCGGTTGACCACCTCGGAGATGTCGTCGAGCGAAGCGACCATCTGGTCGATCCGCGTGCCGGCCGCCTCGCCGCCGCGCTCACGAGCCGACAAAAAGTCGCTCGTGTTGACGCGGAACTGCTGGAACTCCTCGCTTTGGACGACCTCGTTCGCAGCAGCAAGGGTTTGCCTGATGCGTTCGCTCATTGTGGGGCGCGTCACCTACTAAAGTGGTGTAGCGCGCTGCCTCCTTTTCACGAAGATGGAAACAAGGGCAGAATTACAATTCAGCATACCACGCGGCCGTCGTGGTGTTTATGTCGTGTATCTATACGCGACAGCCGCCGGAAAGTTGCAGGTTGCTGTTTTATGGAGCCCGATCCTCTGCTTTGTCATCCGGGCTTACCTCTGGTATCTCCCCTTCGCGCAGCTCATACCCATGCTCGATGCGCTCGGCGGCGCGGCGACGAAAGGCAGCCAGCGTTTCGTCAAGCGTGTCGAAGTCCCAGTCGGACATGCCGTAGGGCTGCTCGTACCATTTGGTGCCGGCGATCGGCGCGATGGTGCCGCTCTTGTCGTACGACGCGTGCAGGTGCCAGGGGTGCCCGCGCTCGGTGCGCGGCGTGGTACGCGTGACCCAAAGGCGGTACCAGCTGCTGTCGGGGTGGCGAAAGAGGGCATACACCGGTGTGTCGTCGTTCATAACGTTCCTTTATGCTAAAACGCATGCCGCGCCGCCAGCGCCGCTGCCAGATCCCACAGCGCGTGGCCTACGCTCTTGAACACGACCGGGCCGCGATCGGGCCGCTCGAGCTCGGCAGCCAGCGGCGTCACCGTGCTCCAGTCTACACCGGCCTGCAGCAGATCTCCAGCCTCGTCGCGCGCTCCGTCCAGCGTATCGACGAACAGCCGCGCGCGCTGTACCAGCGACGGCGGCAGCTCGGACATGTCGGGGCGGTAGGCGCCCACGGCCGCGATAAAGGTGGGTGGGAACACGGCATCGTCGATCACCGGAGTCGCGCTGCTGGTAGCGGTGACGATCAAGGCGGCATACGGCAGCAGCGGCGCAGGAGCAAACGCCGCACGACGCCTTGAGGCCAAGCGTGCGCGCCTCGGCAGCCAGTCGTTCGGCATGCTCATGGCTGCGCGAGGCGATCCACACCTCACGTAGCGGCAGCCCCGCGGCAAAGGCGTGGAGATGTGCGCGAGCCTGTGTGCCGGCGCCGACGATCAGCAGCAAGCCGTCGGTACGCGGCGCGAGCATCCGGGCAGCCAGCAGCGAAACCGCCGCCGTGCGGCGCGCGGTAACGGTTGCGCCGTCGAGCAGCGCCAGGCGCCGCCCGGTGGCCGCCTCGTACACCAGCACATCGGCGTGTACGCTCGGCAGCCCGCGCGACGGGTTGGTGGGGTGGACGGTAACAAGCTTGGTGATCGCAAGCTCAGACGTCGCGGCCGGCATCAGCAGCAGCGTTCCACCGTCCGGCAGCGGCATGCTCGTTCGCGGTGGCGCCGTCGCCGCGCCCGTCGCGCGCAGCCTCAGCACGTCGCGCAGGGCGTCCACCAGCTTTTCGAGCGGCAACAGCGCGGCGGTTTGTTCAGCGTTGAAGATGCGCATATTCCAGGATCGCCCTCAATTGCGCGGGTGCGTCGAGCGGCAAGACGAGCAGCGCGCCGGCCGACGATACAGGAACGACGGCAGATTGTGTCGCGCCGGCGGGTGGTGGTCCGATCACGAGCGCCAGCTGCTCGGCCTCGGCGGCGCCGGCCAGGATTGGAGCATGGTGCCGGGCATCGAACACAACGGCAAACGAGCACGTCACCGGCTCGATAGCGGCAACCACCAGTACGATTCGTTGTTCGCCGGCGTCAAACAGCCATTGCGTCACCGCTTGAAGCGACTCGCTATGTGTCACGCGGGGTAGATCGGCGACATCAGGCCGGCCGGCGGCATCGATCCAGGCCGCCGGCAGCAGCGTTTCGCGCCCGGTCAGCAACAGGCCCGCGCGTATCACCGGCAGCGCCTGCCGGCTGACGGACCGCCAATCCTCGGTAACACGGGCGACATAGGGCGTACGCTCGGCAGGCTGCCGGGCAATAAAAGCCGGCCGGGCCGGATTCACCGGCTCACTGCTCGCGGCATAGCTCCACCATATCCGGCGGCGCAGGTAGCCGATCAATGCCAGGGCCAGGATCGTTATCGCGCCCAATCGTCCCGATCGCATACGGGTATTTTACCCGACATTCCCCGGCATTCACCGGATCGCAAAGTCCAAATCGTCCCTCGAGTCGGGCGCGACCACTGTTCCATCATCGAGCTCGGCCAGCAGCAGGCCCGCGCGCTTGCCGAACGCCAGGGTACCATTGTACGGCGCCGTATAGCTGCCCGACGCCGGCGCGACATCGCGGTAGTCGCGGCCGTAGGCAATAACGGTGTAGCGCATATCGGGCATGCGCCGGTTGGTCGGATCAAACGCAAGCGCGCGGAGCGATGCGCCGTTGGCGTGCGCTCCGTTGCCGTGGTGGGCTTTGGCGTGCGCCGGCAGCAACACGTCGACCCAGGCGTGCGAGCCGCCCTCGGCCAGCATATGCCCCGATACATAGCGCGCCGGCAGCCCGGCAGCCCGGCAGAGCGCCAGCATGATATGAGCATAGTCCTGGCATAGCCCCGCGCCGGTGGCCAGCGCGTCGGCGGCGGAGGTTGCCACGCCGGTTACGCCGGAGCGGTAGCTCATCTCCGAGGCGACCCACTCGCTGATGTTGCCGGCCAGATCCTCGCCGGACGTCGCCTGCCGCTTCAGCTCGCCGGCCACGGCCAGCATACGCTGGTCGGGCGCCGTCAGGTGCGTCGGCTTGAGGAAGCGCTCGGCCTCGGCAGCGGGCACCAGTGTTTCAGGCGCGCCGGCCGTGCGCTCGATCGTCATCGTGGTTTCAAAGGCGATTTCGCGGTTGGCCCACTTCACATCGACCTGCCACACCCGGTTGCCGAACGTATCGATTTTCTCGCTCGCGGTGCCGGGTTGTGGCGCGATCATCAAGTCGCTTTCGATCAGCGTCTGACCCGGCAGGTGGTCGGGCGGCATGACCATCAACTGCTGGCGCAAATGGCGGATCGGGCCGGGATAGCGATAGTGGAAGCGCTGAAAACAGAAAAAGCGCGTTCGCTGCACGCAATTCCACGGCAGCGAACGATAATCCAGCAGCGGCGGCGTTGCCGGTGATCGAAGACGTAATCCCACGGCTACGCGCTCTCGCTGTCCGGAACTTCGTCGGCGACGACGCTGAAGGCAGCCAGTTGCGCGTTACCGAACGACGTCGACCACGCGCAGTCGGCGGCGTCGCGACCGACGGCGATCAGCACGCGGCCGATGCGCGGTATGTTGTGCCGGGCATCGAACGTGCGCCACTCGCCGCCCAGATATACCTCGAACCAGGCGTGAAAATCCATCGCGACATCAGGCGGCTCGACTTCGATATCGGGAAAATAGCCGCATACATAGCGCGCCGGAATGTTGAGCGCGCGGCAAAACGTCACGCCCAGCAGCGCAAAATCGCGGCATACACCGCGCCGCTGCGCAAGCACGTCCTGGCTGCCGGTCACCGACGTGCTGCCCTTACCGTACTCGATGTTTTCGTGGATCCAGTCGCATACAGCCTGTACCCGTGCCCAGCCGTCGGGCACATGGCCGAACAAACGCCACGCCTCATCGACCAGTAGATCGGACTGGCAGTAGCGGCTGGGCCATAAATACTGAACTACATCGCCCGGCAGCTCGGCCACCGGCGTCGTTTGCAGCTCGGGCAGCACAGGGTCTATGGCCCTATCGAGATCGACCAGCGCGTCGTAGCGGATGCGCAGCGTGCCGGCCGGCGCCGTCAGCATCAGCAAGTGATTGCCGAAGCTATCGATCTGGCGCTGGTACGGTGTATCGGGGAAAAACTCGAGCGTGTCTTCCACCGGCTCGTGCGTGCCTTCGCGCGGTAGTACCAGAAAATACATCGCCGTCGGCACTGCAGTTTCGAACGTGGCGTCACAGCCGATATGAAGACGCAGCCCGGCTGCGGGTGGCGCCGGCTGTGTAGCCTGGGCGTGGTCCGCGGCCTGGGCATGGTCCGCAGCCGGCGCCTGGGCTCGGTCCGCGGGCTGGTCCGCGACTGAAGTCGCGGTTGATACGTCGAAACCTGCTGAAGCAGGTTGGATATGCTGGTTGTCCATCTTAAATCTACTTCGTTTTGGCGTTTGAGGCGGAAAATCGGCTTTGTTGCGTACGTTCCATCCGTGTTTGTACCGAACCTGCTTCAGCAGGTTTCATCCTATCAGCGTCGAATTCATTCGACGCATTCGCCCGCTCCTACCGCCACGCTGCTGCTGCTGCTCGGGCTGTGAGCCGTCGGGCGCCGGCGGTTGCTGCTGCATCACCAGCAGCAATTCGTCGTCAGCCAGCTCTTCCTGGCCCTGTGTCACGCGCACGTTTACACCAAGCTCGCTCTGGGCTTCGCCCTTAAATGTACCGCGCGCCGGCCGCACATCGGCATAATCGCGCCCGATGGCGACGCGGATATGCCGGTCTCCCGGCAGCAAGTCGTTGGTCGGGTCGAAAGCGACCCAGCCCAGTTCAGGCAGCAGCGCCTCGACCCAGGCATGTGTGGCGGCGTCCTCAGGCACCGAGGTGTCTTCCGCGATCACGTGCAGATAGCCGCTGACATAGCGGCACGGAATGCCGAGCTCGCGCACCATTGCGATCATGATATGCGCGTAATCCTGGCACACGCCGCGGCGCTGCTGCAGCGCTTCGTCGATCGGCAAATCGACGCGCGTCGAGCGCGGGGTGTACGTGATCGTGCCGTGCAGGCCGCTGTTGATTTCGCGCAGCAAGCTCAACGGATCGTCACGCCGCCGCACGTCGAGTTCCTGGGCCAGCTCGCGCAGCAGCGGAGTCGAGCGCGCGTACTCGCTCGGGATCAGCATCTCGACCTCGTCGCCCTGATCGCGCATGCGATCGAGCTCGTCCCACGCCTCCGAACCGAGCGTCGCTGTGGGCGGCGCGGCTTCGGTGGACACCACGGCGGTGGTGCGGATCGTCAGCTCGGAATGCGACGCCAGGATATCAAAATGGTGCGAGATATTGCCGTAATAATCGCGGTTGGATGTCGGGCGTGCCCGTGGATTGGTCACCAGCTCGAACGACAAACAATGCTGCGGCCCGTCAGTCCGAGGCTGCATGTACACTTCGTTTACGCTTTCGTGCACCGGAGTGCTGTAGCGGAAATGGGTAATATGGCGGATGGTGTAGAGCTTCACAGCACAGCCTCGATCGGCGGTTGAAAATACACCCGGTTGATCAGGTTGTGCAGCTGTACGAGCTGCTTTCGAAGATCGCGTAAAAAGCCGGCGAAGTCGCCCGCCAGTACTTCGTCGGCGGTGCCGTAATCCAGCCGTGCGCGCAGCCGCCCGGACAGCCGCTCGAGCTTGGCGTGGTCGCGCGCACCGGCGACCTCGGCGATCAACTCAAGCGCAGCGAAGACGCGGCCAGCCGCGAAACGCGCCGATTGCGGGAAGTCTTCGTTGAAAACTAAGAAGGCGACCACCCACTCGGGCCGAACATCGGCGGTGTATACCTGGCAGTATGCTTCAAAAGCCGTGCGCGATTTCAGCAGGCCGACCCAATCCAGCTCATCACGCGTGGTGATCGGTCGCTCGCCCGGCTGCAGCTCACCGGCGTACGCTTCGAGCAGCGCGGCGGTCTGCCCGGCACGTTCCATAAACCGCCCGGCCTGCAGCCAATCCCAGCCCTCGTCGCGACGCATCGTGGCGAACGTGATGCCGTCCCACAGATGCAAGCCTTCGCGGGTGGCTCGAAAATAATCGTGTGGCTGCGCGCGCCACGCATCCTCGATCGAGTTGTTTCCCAGGTTGAGATGCATGCTGTTGATCTGCTCCCACATCTCGCTCGGCAGCTGGGCGCGCACCTGGCGGGCATTGTCGCGCGCCAGGCCCAGCGTCCACATGATCGAATGCTGCAATTCGCGGTCGAACACCAGCCGGCGTAGCAGCTCGCGCGGCTCCAGCGTGCCGGCCGGCTCCGGCTTGCTGGCCAGAGCCTTAAACTCATTTGCTGCTGCGAGCGCGGCCAGCAGCCGTTTCCAGCGCCGGCCGGTGTCTTCGGCGTCCTCATCCAACATTAACGTCAGGTTGACGTCCAACAGGCGCGCGGCATGCTCGGCGCGTTCGACGTAGCGACTCATCCAATAGAGATGGCTGGCAACACGTGAAAGCATTGTAGTTTCGAGCTCTGTAGGAACGCGCAGTCGGAGCGTCCATACTTGGGTTTCATGGTCCCGGCCAGACGTTAGCCGGCAAAACCTACAATAAATCCTCGTCTTTCTGTCTCGCTGTCTCCGGCACCTCGAGCGTCGCTCCGTCTCCCTCGCTCAGCACCCAGGTGTCTTTACTCCCGCCGCCTTGCGACGAATTGACGACCAGCGAGCCGCGCTGCAGTGCAACGCGCGTGAGGCCGCCGGGAACCAGTGTTGCGCTGCCGCTGAACAAGATATACGGCCGCAGATCGACGTGCCGCGGCTCGATCCGGTCGTCTATAAAGCACGGCGCCCGCGAAAGCGCCAGCGTCGGCTGCGCGATATAGTTGCGCGGCTCGGCGATGATGCGGCGGCGGAACTCTTCGCGCTGCTCGGCGGTGCTGTGCGGGCCGATCAACATTCCATAGCCGCCCAACTCGCCCACCGCCTTGACTACCAGCTGATCCAGATGCTCCAGCACGTAGCGTCGCTGCTGCTCCTTGGTAAGCAAATACGTTTCGACGTTCGGCAGGATCGGTTCCTCCGACAAATAGTACCGAATAATCGCCGGCACATACGCGTATAATGCTTTATCGTCGGCGATGCCGGTGCCGATCGCGTTGGCCAGCGCAACATTGCCGGCACGATACGCGTTGAACAGGCCCGGCACGCCCAGAATCAAATCGGGCCGAAACACCAGCGGGTCAAGAAAATCGTCGTCGACACGGCGATAGATCACATCCACCCGGCGTAGTCCGGCGGTGGTGCGCATATACACCACGTCGTCGTGTACCAGCAGGTCGCGCCCCTCGACCAGCTCGACGCCCATCTGTCGCGCCAGAAATGTATGCTCGAAATAGG
Organism: uncultured bacterium; assembly: GCA_963827625.1. Taxonomy (GTDB): domain Bacteria; phylum Chloroflexota; class Chloroflexia; order Chloroflexales; family Kallotenuaceae; genus CAWHBS01. Next base: position 180,594 of record CAWHBS010000004.1, read on the forward strand.
CCGAGTTAAACACGCCGGGCGTCAACAGCACGATCGTCGGCTCCTCGCGTTGTCCGGGCGCCAGGGCCCGCAGTGTCGACAGCAGCGACTGGCCGTAGTGGTCGATCGGACGCACCCGTGATTCTCGGAACAGCAACGGAAACACGCGCCGGAGCACTTGCCGGTTGGTCAGCATGTACGACACGCCGCTCGGCACGCGCAGATTGTCTTCCAGAACCGCGAACCTGCCGTCGGGCGTGCGCACCAGATCGGTGCCGACCACCGAGACATAAATGTCGCGCGGCACGCGTACGCCGCGCATCTCACGCCGGTAGTGGCGGCAAGAATAGACCAGTTCCCGCGGCACGACGCGGTCTGCCAGGATCTTTGCGTCGCGATAAATATCCTTGAGAAACAGGTTCAGCGCCAGGATCCGTTGCTCCAACCCGCGCTCCACCACCGCCCATTCGCCGGCAGGAATGATCCGCGGCAGCAGGTCGTGGGGAATGATCCGCTCGGTGCCTTCCTCGCGCCCGTACACGGCAAACGTAATGCCCTGCTGCAGAAACGACAGCTCTGCGGCGCTTGCGCGACGGCGCAGCTCGTCGGAAGGCAGCCTGAGCAGCCGCCGGAACAGCGCCGCGTAGTGTTCGCGAGGCTGATCGTGGGAGGCAAACATCTCGTCGTAGGCGTCGTCGAGCATGTAATGAGCAAAGCTCAAATCGTCCGTCGACGGCTCACGCTGAGACACAGGTGCTTCTCCCGTACGAAAATCGCCCCACACGCGTGTGCGGGGCGGCACTGCCTCGAAATCTTCGCACTATGATACAGTTGATGCCGCATTACGGCAAGTTGTGCATTTCGTCCAATCCATCCACGGCGGTTTTGTCGCCGCTGGCCATACCGCCGCCGCCGGCTGCTTACTACAATGATGTGACCATGGATCTAGGCGCGCTCCAAATGCTCCAACTGTTACAGATCGCCGATAGTGCGATGCCGGTTGGCGCGGCGGCGCACTCGTTCGGCCTGGAAACGCTGGTAGCCGAACAGCATCTTACAGTTGCGAACCTGGGTGAAACATTGAGCGTGCTGTTGGGCAAGTCGGGAACTATCGAGGCGCTTGCCTGCCGCAACGCGTATCGCCTCGGCGTCGGCCCCGACAGCGCGGAGTGGTCGCAGCGTTGGATGGTATTGAACCGGCGAACTCGGTGCGCTCAAGCCGGCGCGTGAAACTCGCTCGGCCAGCACGGCGATGGGCCGGCGCTTGCTGCGTCAGGTAGCTGAACTGGCGCCTTATCCGGTGGTGGTGGCGGCACGCGTGGCTGGTGAAGTGCACTATAGCGCTGCCTTCGGCCTGGCCTGCGGCGCACTCGGCACGAACGAAGACGCGGCAGTGCTCGCACTGCTGGAGCAAACCTCAGCGGGGCTGGTGTCGGCCTGCCAGCGACTGATGCCGCTCGGGCAAAGCACAGCGCAGCAGCTCCGCTGGCGGCTCAAGGCGACGTTGGCAGAGACGATGTCGCGCAGCGCCGCGCTCGACTGGGACGACCCGGCTCTGTCGGTGTTCACGCCGCTGGTCGAGCTCGGCTCGATGCGCCATCCCGCGCTTGCAACGCGGCTGTTTATCAGTTAGTAAGGCCGGATGGAAACGCAAAGACGCAAAGGCGCAAAGAATTGTTATCTGGTTGGCGTAGCTCGGTACACCTGACGTATGGTTCGTGACGTATTTCTGTGCACGGCCGGCTGAATCTACAATTCAATAATGCGAACGGACGTACCAGCATGCGCGTAGTTGAGCAAACACCGCCGCTGCGTGTGATACGAGCGTTCGAGCTGGCCGACGGCGCCGCTGCCGTGCATTTGCATAATGTCGGCGGTGGCGTGCTGGGAGGCGATCGGCTGGAGCTGCACTGCGATATCGGGGCCGGCGCTCGTGCGCAGCTGACGACAACCGGCGCCAGCAGGATCTATCGAGCCCGAGCCGGCGCCGAGCCGGCCCACCAGGTTACAAGCGTGTATGTCGGCGCCGGGGGCTTGCTGGAGTATGTTCCGGACATAACTATTCCGTTCGCCGGAGCGCGCTATCGCCAGACAACTCGCGTCGAGCTTGATCGTGACGCCGGCCTGATCTGGTGGGAGGTGCTCGCGCCGGGGCGGCTCGCACGCGGCGAGGCGTTCGCGTATGAGCAGCTCGCATTCTCGCTTGATATCCTGGCCAGCGGGCAGCCTGTTGTTATCGAGCGAGCACTGTTGGAGCCGGGAACAGGCCGGTTGTCGTCGCCGGCTCGGCTCGGAAGCTACTGTTATCTGGCAACGCTGTGGATCGCGCGCGCAGGATTACCGCCCGAGACCTGGACGATCATGGAGCAGCGGTTAGGATCGTATGCTGCCGCGCTCGGCCATGACGGCCTCAGCGTATGGGGTGTTTCGATGCTGGTATCTGATGGTGTCGTTGTCAGAGCGCTCAGCCGCTCGGCTCAGCCGCTGCTCGCCGGCCTGCCGCGGCTGTGGCAGATTGCCAAGCATGCGCTATATGGCCGGGATCCTGAGCCGCCACGCAAGCTTTTTTAGGACACGGAATATGCTGCGCTCGAAACCAGAATAGGTTCTTTGCGTCTTTGCGCCTTTGCGATTAATTCTTCCGGGAGAGGACTGCATGCACCTGACACCACGCGAGCAAGAAAAGCTGCTGCTCTTCGTCGCCGCCGAGCTGGCGCGCAAGCGGCAGGCACGCGGGCTCAAGCTCAACTATCCCGAGGCGGTGGCGATCATTTCGGCCGAGCTGCTCGAGGGCGCCCGCGACGGCCGTAGCGTAGCCGACCTGATGACCTGGGGTGCGACTCTGCTGACGCGCGACGATGTGATGGACGGCGTCGCCGAGATGGTCCACGATGTGCAGGTCGAGGCAACGTTTCCCGACGGCACCAAGCTGGTAACGGTGCATGACCCGATACGGTGAATGGCCCTCACCCCCGGCCCCTCTCCCGCGCGTCGCGCGGGAGAGGGGCCGGGGGTGAGGGCCAGTGAATACGAAACAAGGAGGCTAAATGAAGCCAGGCGAATACCTACTCGCGGATACGCCGATCGAAGCCAACGCCGGCCGCGAGGTGGCGATCGTAACGGTGCGGCATACCGGCGACCGGCCGATCCAGGTCGGCAGCCATGCGCACGCGTTTGAGATCAACCGTGCGCTTGAGTTCGACCGCGCGGCGGCGTATGGGATGCGCTTCAACATTCCGGCCGGTACCGCTGTGCGCTTCGAGCCCGGCGACGAGCGCGAGGTGGAGCTGGTGGCTTTCGGCGGCAAGCGGGCGGTGTACGGGCATAACGGCCTGGTCGAAGGGGCGCTCGACGACCCGGCGATCCGCGATGCGGCGATGCGGCGGCTTGAAGAGCGCGGCTTTGTCCCGCCGTCGGAAGGAGGCGCGTCGTGAGCTTGCGAATGTCGCGCCAGATGTATACCGACCTGTATGGCCCCACCACCGGCGATCGTGTGCGGCTGGCCGATACCGAATTGCTGATCGAGGTCGAGCGCGACTTAACTACCTACGGCGACGAGGTGACCTTCGGGGGCGGCAAGGTGATCCGCGACGGCATGGGCCAGAGCAGCCTGGCGCGCCGCGCGGACGGCGTGCTCGACCTGGTGATCACTAATGCGTTGATCGTCGACCACTGGGGCATCGTCAAGGGCGACATCGGCGTGCGCGACGGCCGCATCGTCAAGGTCGGAAAAGCCGGCAATCCCGACACCATGGACGGCGTCGATCCCGAGCTGGTGATCGGCGCGTCCACCGAGGTGATCGCCGGCGAGGGGATGATCGTGACGCCGGCCGGCATCGACAGCCATATACATTTTATCTCGCCCCAGCAGATCAACGAAGCCCTTTCCAACGGCGTCGCGACGCTGATCGGGGGCGGCACCGGCCCGGCGACCGGAACGAATGCGACGACCTGCACGCCGGGCGCGTGGAATCTGGCGCGCATGCTGCAAGCAGCCGATGCCTGGCCGATCAACATCGGCCTGTTGGGCAAAGGCAACAGCGCCGGGCGCGAGCCGCTCATCGAGCAGGTCGCCGCGGGCGCGTGCGGCCTCAAGCTGCACGAAGATTGGGGCACCACGCCCGTCGCCATCGACGTGGCGCTCAAGGTAGCCGACGAGCTTGACGTGCAGGTGGCGATCCATACCGATACGATCAACGAGTGTGGCTTCGTGGAAGACACCATCGCCGCGATCGCCGGCCGCACGATCCATACCTACCATACCGAGGGCGCCGGAGGTGGGCACGCGCCCGACATTATTCGCATCGCCGCCGAAGCGTACGTGCTGCCGTCGTCGACCAACCCGACGCGGCCGTACACGGTTAACACTATCGCCGAGCACCTGGATATGCTGATGGTCTGCCATCATTTGAACAGCAATGTACCCGAGGACGTCGCGTTTGCCGAAAGCCGCATCCGGCCGGAAACGATCGCCGCCGAGGATATTTTGCACGACCTTGGCGTGATCAGCATGATCTCGAGCAACTCGCAGGCGATGGGTCGTGTCGGTGAAGTGGTGACCCGCACCTGGCAAACGGCGCACAAGATGAAGCAGCAGCGCGGCCCGCTGCCCGAAGACAGCGAGCGCAACGACAACAACCGCGTTAAGCGCTACATCGCCAAGTACACGATCAACCCTGCGCTGGCGCACGGCATGGCACATGAGATCGGCTCGATCGAGCCCGGTAAGCTGGCCGATATCGTGCTATGGAAACCGGCGCTGTTCGGTGTCAAGCCCGAGATGCTGGTCAAGGGCGGCTTTATCGCCTGGAGTGTGATGGGCGACGCCAACGCTTCGATCCCTACGCCGCAGCCTGTGATGTACCGGCCGATGTTCGGCTCGTTCGGTGGCGCCGTCGCCCCATCCGGCATCACGTTCGTTTCGCAGGCAGCCCTGGCCGCGGGCGTGCCCGAGCGCCTCGGCCTGCGCAAGCGCACGGCGGCGGTGCGCGGCTGTCGCGCGATCGGCAAAGCCGCCATGATCCATAACCATGCAACACCGCGCCTGGAAGTCGATCCCGAAACGTACGAAGTGCGCGCCGACGGCGAGTTGCTCACCTGCGAGCCGGCGCGCGAGCTGCCGCTGGCGCAGCGGTATTTTCTGTTTTAGCAAACCGACAAACCGACAAGCCGACAAACCATCGGAATCGATACCCATTGTTCGAAAAGCGGATGGCGATTCGCTTAACAATCCGGAACGCTACAGATCGTTCGATGTGGCGCAGCGGTTTGTTGGTCTGTTGGTTTGCTGGTTTGTGGACCGTAGTTGCTTGAAATTTTGATTAGCCGGAGGAACTTAATGGAGACGCACACCACCCCATACGCCATCGGAATTGCCGGCCCTGTCGGCAGCGGCAAAACGGCGCTGGTCGAGACGCTGGCACGACGGTTGTTTCCCGAGCACGATCTTGCCGTCGTCACCAACGATATCTACACCAGGGAGGATGCCGAGTTCTTGTTGCGCCAGGGCGTATTGCCCGGTGAGCGGGTACGCGGCGTTGAGACGGGCGGTTGCCCGCACGCGGCTATCCGCGACGATGCCTCGATGAACATGGAAGCGATCGCCGAGCTGGCGGAAACGTTGCCCGGCCTCGAGCTTGTTCTGGTGGAGAGCGGCGGCGACAACCTGTCGGCGTCGTTCAGTCCCGAGCTGGTAGACTGCTGGATTTATGTGATCGACGTCGCAGCGGGCGATAAGATCCCGCGCAAGGGCGGCCCCGGCATCAGTCGCTCCGATCTGCTGGTGATCAACAAGATCGACCTCGCACCGCTGGTCGGCGCGTCACTCGACGTAATGCGGCGCGATGCCGGGGCAATGCGCGGCGAGCTGCCGTTTGTGTTTTCCAATCTCAAGGACGGCAGCGGTGTCGACGAGATCGTTGCCTGGGTCGAACAGCGCCTTGCCCTGCCGCGCGCTCCACGTCCGGCGTTTGATCTCGATCCGCATCATCATCACCATTAATTTGCCTTTGCGCCTTTGCGCCTTTGCGTCAAAGAGTGTCTCCGCATCGCGATAGCCGCCACCAGCCCCAGGTAATTTGCAGCGGTATCGGCGATCGCATCCGGCAGGCTCCACTGCATATTGATCTCGCTCGCGTCACGTCCCGTCGCCTCCAGCTCATGCCGGTACGCCAGCCATTCGCCGGTCTCCCACACAAGCGTCACCAGAGCGACGGCGGCGGCGCTCAGCGCATCAACATTGGCGGCGGCGCCGCGCGCGTACGCATCAAGCGGATGCGAGCGTGGCAGCTCCTGATCCAGCGTCGGCAGCGTCTCCCCGACCAGCCGCGCGAGTCCGTAGGCGGCGGTGGCGTGCGGAATGCTGTCCAGACCAAAGCCGAGCACCGAAAGCCGGCCGAGCGCCCCGTGATATATTGAGTAATCCGGGTATGAAGCAGCAAAACCCAGCGCCAGCGGCGCGACATACAGCGCGTAGCGCGGATCGTCGAGCGCTCGGTGCCGCAGCGTTCGAACAAAGGGAGCGACCAGTGGTGAAGCCGGATCCGGCAGCATGCGCAGCACGTCGGGCAGCAACAGCGTGACGGAGTTGGCCACCAGATGGGTCAGCCAGGCAGTCGGTACGCGGTATTCGCGGCGGTTGCGGGCGGCCGTGGCGGCAACCGCCGTCCACATCGCGTATCGAGCAAGGTCGGATGGTCGCACACGGGCTCCTTGCACCTGTGGCATGGTTAAGCGGCGATGCCCCAACTAACTGTGATAACAATCAACTGCCTCGGGCTGCCGGTGACGCTTCCCGGGGTTCGCAGGCGGCTGCAGGCGCTTGGACGCGCGCTCGCTGTAGCAGGCGCCGACATCGCCTGCCTGCAGGAAGTGGGCCGCTGGCGCTATCTGCCGCTGCTGCTTCACGAGAGCTGGCCATATTCCGTCGCTCAGGAGCACCCCTACGCGCCGCGCGGTGGCCTGACGACGCTTTCGCAACTGCCGATCGCGGCGACAACCTATACGACGTTCCATGTGCGCGGCGTGGCCGCCGGTCTGCATGCCGCCGAGCGTTATCAGGCCAAGGGCGTGCTCGGAGTCGAGCTCGAGCTGGGAGGGCGGCCCGTGGTGGTGCTGAATACCCATCTGGCCGCCAATTATTTCGCCAACTGGACGCTTACCAATCCATTCGCCAAGCTCGAGCGCGGCCAGCTGCGTGAGATCGCGGCGCTGGTCGACGCGCTGCCGGCGGACACGCTCGTCGTCGTGGCAGGCGACTTCAACGTGCCGCGCGACAACTGGATGTTCCGCGAATTTCTACATGCCACCCGGTTGCACGATCCGCTGGCCGGCTCCGCCAAGCCGACGTACCGCCCGATGCCGGGGATGCCCAACCGTGCCGTGCAGGCGCTGGACCATGTACTGGTGCGCATACCGCCCGGTATCGAGCTCGAGCTGTCCGCCGACGTGTGCTTCGGCGAGCCGGTGCTGCTGGCGCATGGCGCGCAGGGCTACCTGTCCGACCATCTTGGCGTACGCGCCGTACTGCGCTGGTAGAACTCGACGCAAAGAACACCACAAAGAGCACAAAGGCCACAAAGATTTTAGAATCTTTGTGGCCTTTGTGCTCTTTGTGGTGTTCTCTTGGTGTTCTCCATTGGCATCGACCTTTGGCGCCGGTGCTCTCTAAACCCTGTACAATACGGCTCTTGGACACCTGGCCTGCCGCTCGTGCGGCATAAACACAATGACGCCTACGTTCTGGTTTCTGACCGTTGCAAATACGGTCTCGCTTACAGTTGCGCTCGCCGCGTTGCTAATCGCTGTGTGGTTGGGGCCACGCCGCTGGACGAACCTCAGCTTTGCGCTGCTGATGAGCTCGATCGTCGTGTGGATGGGCGGCAGCCTGTTCGCACGCCTGATGGTGAATGTGCCCGAGCTGGGCAATCCCACGCCGGCGTTGTACCTGCTAACCTTCGGATTCGCGGCGATCGGCATCACGCTGTTCTGGTTCGCCGAAAGCTTCGCCCGCCTGCCGCGGCGCTGGTTCCGGATCGCCAACCTGCTTGGCCTGGCGGCGTACGGCACTTTTATCATCCTGCTGCTGCGCGGCCAGGTGATCACCGACCCGCGCCGCGGCAGCGACGGCGGGCTGGACTTTACCATCACGCCGATCGGTGCCGCGCTGGCGTCGGTCCACTATCTGTATGACGCCTTCGCCGTGTTCGTCATTGCGCGCATGCGCAACTGGCGCGAGCACTGGTATCTGGCGCTCGGCGTAACATTGATCTTTTTCACCAGCATCATCGCGCTGGTGTTTCCAGCCAACCCGCAGCAAACCTATATCGTGCCGATTGCGACGCTCTTGATGAGCTACGAGCTGGTGCGCCAGCAGCTGTTTAATCCGCTGCTGCAGCTCAATCAGCGCCTGGAGGCCGAAGTCGCCAGCCGTACCGCGGCGCTGGCGCTCTCGGTTGCCGAGCAGGAGCGCGTGCGCAGCGAGCTGACGATCGCGCGCGATATCCAGCTCAGCCTGTTGCCGCGCTCCACGCCGCGACCACCATTTCTGCAGGTGGCGGGCCGCTCGATCCCGGCGCAGGAGGTCGGCGGCGATTTTTATACCTACCATCAGTTTGCCGACGGCCGGCTGGGCGTCGTTGTCGGCGATGTCAGCGGCAAGGGCATCCCGGCGGCGCTGCTGATGGCGTTTTCGTTGCGCACGTTCGAGCTACTGGTCGACCGCCACGACGATCAGGGCGCGCTGCTGACGGCGTGTAATAGCGCGCTCGCTCCGCGGCTTGGCCAGAGTAATATGCAAACCGCCTTTTTGAGCGTCGTGGTGGATGGCCGCAACTGTTCGGCGTCCGTCGCCAACGCGGGCTTGATCTCGCCGCTGCTATGGCGCGACGGTCGCGTGGTAATTCTGAAAAGCGAAGGACTGCCGCTCGGCGCGCTACCCGAAACACGCTACCACGAGCGTGTCGAGGGGTTAAAATCCGGCGATACGCTGCTGCTGGTCAGCGACGGGATCGTCGAGGCGATAAATCCCGAGCGCGAGTTATGGGGCTTCGGCAGGTTGGAGCAGGTTCTGGCGAGCGCCGGTGCCTACTCGCCGGATTCGATCGTCGACGCGATATTGCGCGCTGTGTACGGCCATACCGACGGTGCTCCGCCGCATGACGATATGACGGTCGTGGCGATTCAGCTACAGCGCGCGCCGTCCGAACCACACGACGGCGCCGCGCAGCAGGCTGCCGAGCACGAAGATTAGCGTGTATGGCCCGAGGGTGCGTCCGGCAAGTACCAGCGGCATGCTGGCCAGGGCATCGGCCAGCACACCGCCAAGCGACGAGGCGGCGAAATAGGACAGCCCGGTGAACGCGCCGAAGGCGGCAAGGTACGCACCCCGCGACTCGCGCGGCATATGCTCCATCAGGCGGTTGGCCTGGGTCAGGCCGATACCGGCCCACCAGATTCCGGCCAGCGTTGAGTTGAGGTACAGCACCCACAGTGCTGTTGGTGTGGCGACCACCCAGGCCAGCGGCAACACGATCGTGCCGGCCATGCAGATCAGCAGCACGCGCTGCTGTCCCCAGCGGTCCGAGAGCCGGCCCCACAGCGGAAAGGCCAGCATCGCGACGGCCGATGTGATCACGTCGAACGAGGCCAATCTGGTGAACGGCAGGCCGAGCACGGTGAGGGCGTGCGCGCTGAAAAACGCGGACGGCACGGCCAGGGCGGCGTTCCAGGCGATCATCGTCAGCAAAAAGCCACGAAACGCCGGGTCGCGCCACGGCTGCCGCAACACTTCGAGCGGCTTGAGCCTGACCTTGGGCGCGCTCATCGGCGGTTCCGGCTGGCGCCCGAGCAACAGCGTGCACACAGCGCCGCACAAAATGCCCAGCCCGATCAACACGGCGTAGCCGTCCGCTTCGCGATCAAGGCCACGCATGCTATCGAGCCACCACCCGCCGCCGGCGTTGACGACCATTGCCATCGCGGCCATACCCGTGTTGCGCGTGCTGAAGAAGTTACCACGCAGCCGCGGCGGCACCAGGTCGGTCATCCAATCCAGCCACGCGTTGCCGTAGATCGTTACCAGCGCGCTCGACGCGAACAGCGACAGCACCAGCAATACCATTCGCTGGCCCGGCGAAAGCGGCAGATACGGCAGCAACAGCGGTATCAGCCATAACGCGCGGCCCATCGACCCGATCACGGCGATCGGCTTGCGACGGCCAAGGGCGCTGATCAGGTGGGCGCCAAGGAACTGCACCGGCTGGATCAGAAACGGCAGCGCGCTGACGATGCCCAGCGTGGTGTTGTCGGCGCCCAGCATCAGCAAGTAGCCGGTGAGGAACGCACCTGCCGTGACGGTGATAAACACCTGCGCGAGCGTGCCTTCGGCGATCGAGAGCTTGAGACCGTGGCGGACTTGCGAGGGCGCGAGCGCGCTTTCCTCGATCGTGATATCGCGCGGAACCAGACTCATGCGAGCCCGCGCGCGTGCAAAAATGCTCATATAAAAGCCGGCGCATCCATAGCCCGCTGGCTGCGAAAGCGCCGACGCTCCTGTCTACAACGTTCTCTTACATTAACGGTTTGGGTACCCTCATGGACGTGACGTGCGGCTGATATGTATGTGAAACGTCTCACAACCTTCGGCGCTACGCTCGCAATTGGGATTCAATTATGACCTGCCGCCGCGCTCGCATTGGTGTATGCTGGCAACGGAGACGCAACGGAAACGACGAACGATGCACGCCGGCCTGTTGATCGCTGATCTTACATCGTTCATTGTTCCATTTCAGGCGTCGCATAGTGATGGAGAACCTCGCTGATCCGCCCGCAACGCCGGGCCTGATCGCGCTGTTGGGCTCGGGTGAAACCGCCTCCTCCGGCGGCGCCGTATTCGAGTATGTCGCCCGCCGTCTCGCGCCGCCGCTGCGCGTGGCGATCCTGGAAACGCCGGCCGGCTTCCAGCCGAACTCGGCTCACGTCGCGGCGAAGGTCGCCGCGTTCGTCGAGACCCGGCTGCGCAACTACCGGCCATCGGTGGCGGTGGTTGCGGCGCGGCGCCGTGGAACGCCCGCAAGCCCTGACGATCCGGATGCTACCGCCGGGCTCCTGGACGCCGGCCTGATCTTCCTCGGCCCCGGTAGCCCGACCTACGCCGTGCGTCAGCTGCGCGACAGTCTGGCGTGGCAGCGGCTGCTCGAACGTCATGCCGCGGGCGCGGCAGTGGTCGCCGCCAGCGCCGCTACGATCGCGCTTGGCACATGCGCGCTGCCGGTCTACGAGATCTTCAAGGCCGGCGATGAGCTGCATTGGGTGCCCGGCCTCGACCTGTTTGGAGCCTATGGCCTGAAATGGACGTTGCTGCCGCACTGGAATAACCGTGAGGGCGGCGCGGAGCTCGATACAAGCCGCTGCTATATGGGTGTCGAGCGCTTCGGACGGCTGCTCGACGTGCTGCCGCCCGATGTAACCGCTCTCGGCATCGACGAGCATACCGCGCTCGTGCTTGATCTTGCCTCCGGCACGGCCGACGTGCTGGGCCGTGGCGGCGTGACGGTTATCGACAAGGCCGAGCGGCGCTTCGAGCATGGCACGCGCTTCGGCCTCGAGCAGCTGGGCGTGGCGCCGATCCGAGCGCAGCCTGCTCTGCTCGCCGCCGCTGCGCCCGCCGCGACAGCGTCGAGCCAGGATGACGGACCGCCGGCCGACGTGCTCGCGCTGGTACAGCAGCGGCAGCGGGCGCGCGCGCGGCACGATTGGCAAACCGCCGACCTGCTGCGTGATGCGCTGCTCGGGTTGGGATGGAAAGTGCGCGATACACCAGCGGGGTCACTTGTCGATCCTGTGCCCGGCCACGACAACTCCGGTTGACACGCCGATCGATATGCCCATTAGAGGAGCAACGCCATGAGCCCGTTGCACAACGCCGGTCAAAGCGTGATGCTTTCGTTTGATGGTCCACACGCCACGCCCGAGCTGCTGGATACACTTGCCGTCACCCGCGCGTGCGGCGTGATCCTGTTCGCCAGAAATATCGAGTCGCCCGCACAGCTCGCCGAGCTGACCGCGACGTTGCAGCGTCATGCGGCCGCCGCCGGCCTGCCGCCGCTGTTGATCGGCGTGGACCAGGAAGGCGGCACCGTGTCGCGGCTACCTGCTCCGTTCGTCACGGTGCCCAGCCCGATGGCCCAGGCCGCGGCCGGCGCGGGAGCCGCTCGCGAGTGCGCCCGTATCACCGGGCTGCAGCTACGGCGCTATGGTATCAACCTCGATTTCGCGCCGGTGCTTGACGTCAACAACAACCCGCAAAATCCGGTGATCGGCACGCGCTCGTTCGGCGCCGAACCCGACATCGTGGCGCGCTGCGGTCTTGAAGCACTGGAAGGCTTCCGCGAGGCGGGTGTGATCGCCACGGCCAAGCATTTTCCCGGTCACGGCGATACCACGGTCGACTCGCATCGCGGCTTGCCGTCCCTGCCGTTCGATCGTAACCGGCTTGACGAGATCGAGCTGCGGCCGTTTCGTGCCGCGATCGAGGGCGGCGTCCCGGCGATCATGAGCGCGCACATCATTTTCGAAACGCTGGACGACCGCCCGGCCACGCTTTCGCACCGCGTGCTGACCGAGTTGTTGCGCCGCGAGCTCGGCTTCGACGGCGTAGTATTCACCGATGCGCTCGATATGCGTGCCGTCGCCGATATGTACGGCCCCGCCGATGCCGCCGTGCTGTCCAAAGCCGCCGGCGCCGACGTCGTGCTGCCGCTCGGGACACTTGCCGAGCAGATCACGGTCGCTCGTGCTTTGGGCGATGCCGTCGAACAGGGCCGTCTGCCGGCGTCGTGTCTGGCCGATACCGCGCGCCGCCTCGATCGCCTGCGCGAGGAGTACGGCCTCGGCCGCGCGGCGCCGGATCTCGCCGTCGACGATGGGCAGTTCTTCGCCGGCCTACACGACGATGCGCTACATGTTGCTCGTCGCTCGGTGACGCTGCCGCGCGGGCGGGAGCTGCTGCCGCTGTCGCGCAATGTCCGCCTCGCGGTAGTCGACTGTCTGCAAACACGTTTTTCGCCGGCCGAGGACCTCAGTATGGGCGCGCGCGTGCTTCAGGGATTGCTGCGCGATACATTTCCGGCGGCCGGCTATGTTGCGCTTGGTCCCGAGCCGAGTGATGCTGATGTTGCTCAGGCTCTGCTGATCGCGCGCCGTGCCGAGGCAACCCTGTTGCTCACGCGCAACGCCTCGATGGTGCCGTGGCAAGAGCGAGTGCTGCGTGCCTTTGCCGCCGAGTCGTTCGCGCTGCTGCACGCCGCCGTGCGCGGGCCGTACGATGCCGATCTGGCTCCTCACGCCCAGGCAACGCTGCTGACGTACGGCGATCCGCCCGTTTCGCTGCAGGCGCTGGTTGAGACCATAAGTGGCAAGGGAATGACATAACGCAGATGTTTTAACCAGACCAGGCATCGAAATACTGCTTAACGAACGCCGCGAGCTCGTCGCCGGCAAGCGCGTGGCACTGCTGACCAACCAGAGCGGCGTGCTGCGCGATCTCACATCCAGCGCTCGCGCGCTGATCGAGGTAGCCGAGTTACAGGCGATCTTTACGCCCGAGCACGGGTTGTGGGGCGCCGCGGCCGAGGGCGAGGCAGTCGGCGACGAGATGATCGACGGCGTGCCGATCATCAGCCTGTACGGCGCGCACGACACGCTGGAGCCGGAGCAGCTCCGTCCGGCAGGCCGCTCGCCCGATACGATTGTGTGCGACCTGCAAGACGTGGGCTGCCGCTTCTATACGTATGCCTGGACGATGACCAGGCTGCTGCGCGCTGCCGCGGCGGCGGGTGTGGCGGTGATCGTATGCGACCGGCCGAACCCGATCGGCGGCGCGGTGGAAGGGCCAGGCATCGAGCCGGCGTATCGCTCGCTGGTCGGGCTGCACGACGTCCCGATTCGCCACGGGCTAACGCCGGGCGAGCTGGCGCGGCTGGTTAACCAGAAAATCCGAGCTGGGCTGTAGCCTAACCGTGGTGCCGTGCGTAGGTTGGACGCGCCGGATGCTGTGGAGCGCGACCGGCCTGCCGTGGGTGCCGCCGTCGCCCGGCATTCCAACCGCCGAAACGGCGCTGCTGTATCCAGGCACGTGCCTGCTGGAAGGTGTGAACGTCTCGGTCGGGCGCGGCAGCGCGCGGCCGTTCGAGTGGCTTGGCGCTCCATGGATCGACGGCCAGGTGCTTGCCGAAATCCTCAACGATGCTACAATGCCCGGCTTGCGCTGGCGGGCGCTGCGATTCCGGCCGCTGGCAGAGCCGTATCGCGGCGTGCTGTGTGGCGGTGTGCAGCCGCACGTTGTCGATGCCGGATCGCTCCGGCCGGTAGCAGCCGGCGTCGCGCTGCTGCTGGCGATCCGGCAGCTCTACCGAGCGGAGCTGCGCTGGAATGTGCCGCACTTCGACCGGCTCGCCGGTTCGTCGCGCCTGCGCGAGCAGATCGCCGCGGGGGCGCCGCCGGACGAAGTGATCGGCCCGTGGGACGAGCAACTCGCTCGCTTCCGCGCGCGGGCCGCCGCCCAACTAATCGACGACTATGCCTGAGGAGGGGCACGATCATCCACGCGGAACGCCGATCGATTGTGTGAATACGAAGGAGATCCCATGACACGCAAGTCCTTGGTTTTGACCCTACTCCTGGCACTGCTGCTGCCGATCATCGTCGCGTGCGGCGCGGCTGACGGCGGCGCAGCAAGCCCGGCAGGCTCAGCCGCCGCCAGCATGGAGGACAGCACCGCGCCGAGCGCCGCCGCGAGCGAAGCAGCCAGCGCCGAGGCAAGTGAGGCGGCGTCGGCCGCGGCCTCGGAGAGCGCAGAACCTTCGGCTGCAGCGTCGGAGAGCGCGGAAACATCGGCCGCGGCATCCGGAGCCGCCGGCGAGTCGCTGGTCAGCGACAGCGGCTACCAGGGCACACTGAGCTATTGGGTGCTCGGCTACCAGCCCGGCGGCGAAGCCAGGGGCTCGGCAGCCGCCTGATGGACGAAGCAGTGGCCAAGTTTACCGAGGCCAATCCCGGCATCACGGTCGAGATCACCGGCTATCCCGGCAATCAGGAAGGCTTTACCAAGCTGACGCAGGCGGTGCAGGGCGGCCAGGCAGTTGATATGTTCCGCCTGCCCTCCGATATTCTGCCGCTGCTGGTCAAAGACGGGCTGGTTGCGCCGATCGACGAGTACCTGACCGAGGAGGACCGCGCGGATATCTTTCCCAACCTGCTCGAAGCGGTAACGGTCGACGGCAAAGCGTATGCCTGGCCGCTGTGGGTGCCGCCGGTCGGCATGTACCTCAACCTCGATATCTTCGAGGAGCGCGGCGTCGAGCCGCCGTCGGGCGATTGGACTTACGAGGAGTTTGTCGAGATCGCCAAGCAGCTCACCTTTACCCGCGACGACGGCACGCAGGTGTTCGGCTACACGTCGCTGATCGACCCCGGCGTGGTCAACGCCTGGCCGTTTATCCTCGGCGACGGCGCGCTGCCGATCAGCGAAGACAACACCAAGTACACCTGGAACACGCCCGAGGGCGTCAGCGGCCTCCAGAAGCTGGTCGATCTGGCCCAGGTACATAAGGTAACGCCGCCGGACTTCGGCTCGCAAACGCTGGAAGATATCCAGACCGGCTTCAAGGACAAGAAGGTCTTTGCGATGTATAGCGAGCCCAGCGGCGCGTCAACGGCTACAAAGAGTCGGGCCTCAACTTCGACGTGGCGCCGATGCCGATCGGCGCGAGCGGCAAGCCGGTCACCGCCGGCGGTATCGGCCTGATCTCGGTGGCCGAATCGGACGACACGGCCAAGAAAGCCGCCGCGATGGACCTGGCGCGCTATCTGACCAGCGCGCAGGTGCAGCAGGACGTGCCGGGCTTTTACCTGGCGCCCGGCGCGCGCAAATCGGTCGAGGTCGCCGACCCGATCGACAAGTTCTCGCCGTTCGTGGAATACTGCTACATCACGCCGATCACCGAAACCTGGCCGCAGATCCGTACGATCCTGCACCCGCAGATCCAGAACGCGATCTTCGGGCAGATCACCCCGGAAGAGGCGCTCAGCGCACCTGCCGCCGAGGTGGACGGCATACTGGCGGGAACAAACTAATTCAATGAGCAATGAGCAATGAGCAATTGACCGTTCGATTTGCTCATTGCTCGTTGCTCATTGAAGCAGGAGCTTCTATGTCCGGTGTAGCGCTGAACAGAACGGGGGAGCAGCAGCTTTCGTTCGGCGAACGAGTGCGCAGGTTTGTGCGCCGTCACGGCTGGGACTATGCATTCGTGCTGCCGAGCATGCTGACGTTCGCCATGTTTATTGTGATTCCGGTATTTTGGTCGCTGCTGATCTCGTTTCAGGACTATAGCCTGACGCGCGGCGGGACATGGATCGGGCTCCAAAACTATCGCGACGCGTTCACCACGCAGAGCGGCGTCTTTGTGCGCGCGATCCGCAACACGATCTATTACACCGTGATCACGGTAAGCGCCAATATCCTGATCGGCCTGGTGCTGGCGAGCCTGATCCAGCCGCTCAACAAATGGGCCAAGACGTTTTTTCGGGCCGCCTATTACCTGCCTGCCGTTACCAGCGCCGTGATCATCGCCATCACCTGGCGCTGGATGTTCAACGGGCAGTGGGGCTTTCTAAATTATCTGCTCGGGCTTGTTGGGATCGCGCCGGTGCGCTGGCTGTCCGACCCCAACATCGCGCTCAACAGCATCATGCTTTCCACTGTGCTGACCATCCCGGCCACGGGTGTCGTGCTCTTCAGCGCGGCGATGGGCAGCATTCCCGCAGACCTGTATGAAGCTGCCGAGATCGACGGCGCGGGCGCGATCCGCCGCTGGTGGAATATCACTGTGCCCTTGATCAAGCCCACGACGCTCTATCTGGTGGTGCTCTACACCATCGCCAGCTTCGAAGTGTTCGAAAAGGTGCTGCTGATGATGCCGAGGGGCGTCGGAAACGCAACCCAAACGATCGTGTCTCAGATCTACCAGAACGGCTTCGTCCAGTTCCGCTACGGTATCGCCGCGGCGCAGGCGTTTATCCTGTTCCTGATGATCGCGGCGGTGGCGCGTGGTGCAATTCCGGGCCTTCAGGAGCGATGTTGAGTATTAGGAACTGGAGCTGGCAGCGCATCGTGGCCTGGACCGTGTTGATCGTCACCACGATCGTCTCGCTGTGGCCGATGTACTGGCTATTCGTTACCGCGCTGACGCCGACGCAGTACACCATCAAAACGCCGCCCGACGTGTTCCCGGTGCATGCTAGCCTGGCCAATTTCCAGCGCCTGTTCTCGCAGGCCGGCGACTACGGGCGCTGGGCGATTAACAGTCTGCTGGTCGGCATCGGCGTGACGCTGTGGCATATGATGTTTGACACGATGGCAGGATATGCCTTTGCCAAGCGGCGCTTCCCCGGGCGTAATCTCCTGTTCTGGCTGATCCTGAGCACGCTGATGATCCCCGACCACGTCACGCTGGTGCCGAAGTACATTGTCGCGCGGCAGCTCGGCTTGTTGGACAATCTGCTGGCCGTGTTCTTGCCGGGCACGGCGACGGTGTTCGGCATCTTTCTGATGCGCCAGTACATCCAGACGCTGCCGCGGGAGCTTGAAGATGCCGCCCGCATCGACGGCGCGTCCGAGTTCGGCCTGTTCTGGCACGTGATCCTGCCGCTGTGCAAGCCGGCACTGGGCGCGCTGGCGATCTTTATATTTGTGCGAAATTGGAACGATTTCTTGTGGCCGCTGATTGTGCTGCAGCGCAGCCGCAATTTTACGCTGCCTGTGGGCGTCGCCAGCCTGCAGGGCGAGTTCGGCACCGATTACGGCATCATATTCGCCGGCGCCGCGCTGGCTGCCCTGCCGATGATCGTATTCTTTCTGGCCTTCCAGCGCTATTTCCTGGAGGGTGTGCGCATGGGCGCGATGAAGGGGTGAAGGCCGCCGGCAGGCCGGGGGTCTGGGGGTGTCCCCCAGGTTTTTCATCCAGTTGTGTTGTCGTAGCGTTGGAAACCGGATGAGAATTATAGGATTGATCAGCGGCACATCGATCGACGCCATCGACGCAGCGCTGGTCGAGATCAAGCGTGACGAACATGTGCTGCACCTGGACGTCAAAGCGTTCCGCATGCAGCCATGGGATGAGGCCCTGCGCGAGCGGCTGCGCGGCCTGATGCCGCCCGATATCGGCTCGACAGCCGCGGTCTGCGAGCTCAACGTGCTTGCCGGCGAGGCGTTCGCGCATGCTGCACGGCGGCTGGCCGAAGACGCGGGCACGGGTCTCGACGCTGTCGACCTGATCGCGTCGCACGGCCAGACGGTGTACCATCAGGTGGCGCCTGGCGCGACGCGCTCGACGCTGCAGCTGGGTGCCGCGGCGGTCATCGCCGAGCGCACCGGCTGCACGGTTGCTGCCGACTTTCAGGCTGCGCGACATGGCCGCCGGCGGCGAGGGAGCGCCGCTGGTGCCGTACCTGGATCTGCTGTTGCTGCGCGATGGGCGCAAACGTCGCGCGTCTCAGAATATCGGCGGGATCGGCAACGTAACCTATGTGCCGCTCACCGGCGATGCCGCTCGCCTTCGACACCGGGCCCGGCAACGTGCTGATCGACGAGGCGGTACGCTTGCTGACCGGTGGCGCGTTAACCTTCGATCGTGACGGCCGCATCGCCGCCACGGGCATGCTGGACCGCGAGCTGCTGGCAACATGGATGCGGCAGCCGTATTTCCAGCTGCCGATCCCGAAATCCACCGGCCGCGAGCTGTTCGGCGCTGCCGAGGCGCGCGTGTACGTGCAGCAGGCGCGCGAGCGTGGTCTTGCCGACGCCGATATCGTGGCGACGCTGACCGCGTTCACGGCGCACAGCATCGCCGACGCGTACCGGCGCTTCCTGCCTCCGATCGACGAAGTGTTGGTCGGCGGCGGCGGCGCGCGCAACCCGACGCTGATGCGCATGCTGGCCGAAGCGCTACCGGACATCGCGGTTCGAGCGATGGACGACGTCGGTCTCGACGCCGACGCCAAAGAAGCCGTCGCCTTTGCGCTGCTGGGTTATGCTACTTTGCACGGCTGGCCGGGCAACGTGCCTTCCGCGACCGGCGCCGCGCGGCCGGTCGTGCTCGGGCAGCATCACGCCGGGCGCCAACTATCGGCGGCTGATGCAACACGTGTTGGCTGCTCCCGCGGAGGAGCCCGGCGCTATCAAGGTTTAGTTTCATTCGGAGTATCCCATGCCCGACATGCTCGTCAAGCTCTATACTCTCCCGCCGCTCGAGCCTGCCGTGAGCCGGCAGCGTGAGGCGGGCATAGACATCCGCCGCGCCCTGGCGCCCGAGAAACACATCGTCGTGGATTGGATGCGCCGTCACTGGAGTCCGGGCTGGACCAGCGAAGTAGATACGTCGTTTGCCGGCCGGCCGATCGGGTGCTTCGTGGCAGTCGAAGGTGAAGCGTTGGTCGGCTTCGGCTGTTACGACACCACGATGCGCAACTTCTTCGGACCCACCGGTGTGCTCGAAGCGTACCGTGGGCGCGGCATCGGCTTTGCGCTGTTGCTGGTCTGCCTGCACGCCATGGCTGCCGACGGCTATGGCTACGCGATCATCGGCGCGGCCGGGCCGGTCGACTTTTACAGCAAGGCCGTCGGCGCGCTGGCAATCGACGATTCGTGGCCCGGAGTGTACCGGGGAATCCTTCGAGCAATGAACAATGAGCAATGAATACAAGCATCACCGAAAGCAACAACCCCGCGACGCGCCGGATCGACCTGCTGTCGACGCGTGAGATCGTGGCCACCATGGCGCAGGAGGACGCGCGAGTAGCGCCGGCCGTGGCGGCCGAGGGTGAGAATATCGCGCGGCTGGTTGATGTGGTAGTCGAGCGGATGCGACGCGGCGGGCGGCTGATCTACATCGGCGCCGGCACGTCGGGTCGGCTGGGCGTGCTCGACGCTTCCGAGTGCCCGCCGACGTTCAGCACGCCTCCGGAGCAGGTGCTGGCGTGCATCGCCGGCGGCACCGCGGCGCTGACCCAATCCGTGGAGGCCGCGGAAGACGATGCCGATCTCGGGGCGAGCGATATCGCAGACCTGGATACCGGCGCTGACGACGTCGTGCTCGGCATTGCCGCCAGCGGCCGCACCCCCTATGTGCTCGGCGGGCTGGCGGAAGCGCGTCGTCGCGCTGCATTCGTGGCCGGCCTGGCATGTACGCGACCGTCCTTGCTGGAAGACGCGGTCGACATCATGATCGCGCCGGTAGTCGGCCCTGAAGTCATCAGCGGATCGACGCGCCTCAAGGCCGGCACAGCCCAGAAGCTGGTGCTGAATCAGCTTACAACGACGACAATGATCAAGCTCGGCAAAACCTTCGGCAACCTGATGGTTGATGTACAGCCGTCCAACGGCAAGCTGCGCCGCCGGGCCGAGGCGATCGTGGTCGCGGCGACCGGCATTGATCAAGCCGAAGCACAGCGGCTATTGTCGCAAACCGAGTACCGCGCCAAGCCGGCGATCGTCATGGCGCTGGCGGGCGTCGACGCGGTGGAGGCGCGACGCCTGCTTCGGGCGAGCGACGGCCACGTGCGGCGCGCGCTGGGGAACACCGATGTCTGAGCTACTGCTGGCCGTCGACGGCGGCGGCTCGAAAACGCGCGCGCTGCTCACCGACAGTCACGGCAACCTGCTCGGCACCGGCAGCGGAGCGTCCAGCAATGCTCACCATGCCGGCTGGGAAGCTGCTACCGCTTCGATGAAGGCGGCAATCGCCGGCGCGCTGAGCTCCGCGGGCGTGGCAGCCGGCCGGTCCATCACTGCGGCAGCGTTCGGCATCGCGGGCGTAGACCGACCGGACGACCGCGCACCGTGGGAGCGCTGGCTCGCCGAAGGGCATACGGCCCTGCCTGGCCGGCCGGAGCGCGTCGTGATCGAGCGCTGGACGATCGTCAACGACGTCGAGCTGTTGTTGGCGGCCGGAACGCCGGACGGCTGGGGTTGCGCGCTGATCTGCGGCACGGGCTCGATCTGCTGGGGCCGCGCGCCCGATGGCCGCATGGCGCGTGCCGGCGGCTGGGGCGCGATTCTGGGCGACGAAGGCAGCGGCTACGATGTGGCTGTGCGCGCGCTGCGACTGGCGACCCAGACCGCCGATGGGCGCGCCGAGGCGCACGGGTTGCTCGCCGGCGTGCTCCGGGCCTGGCAGCTCGACGCGCCCGAAGAGCTGATCGGCCGGGTCTATGATGCGCAGTCGGCACGCCCGATGATCGCCGGATTGGCGCGCCACATAACATCCTTAGCCGAGGGCGGCGACGCCGACGCCGTGGCGCTGCTGGAAGACGCCGGCCGCGAGCTGGCCAAACAGGTGCTGGCCGTCGCACGCCGGCTGGACCTGCAGCGGACCTCGCTCGCGCTCGGCGGCGGCTTTCTCGGAGGCACATCGTTGTTGCAGCAGGCCATGTTGCGCGAGCTTGGCGCGCTGATCACGTCGCAACAGTTCGTGTCCGATCCCGCCGTCGGCGCGGTGGTGATCGCGCAGCGGTTATTGGAATAGTCGAAGGTCAGTTGCTTCGCAGTCGAAGGTCGAAAGTCCTTCGTCCACACGGCTCATGAAGGTCTTTGAGACTGCTCACGGAAATCTGGGTCGACGACCTTCGACCTTCGACTTTTGACTTTCGACCAACGGAGTTGCTATGACAACCCTCCTAGAAGAAGAGATCCTCAGCCAGCCCGAGGTGCTCACGCGGCTACTGGAGCGCGAGTCCGAGCATTCCCGACAGATCGTAGCTGCGCTGCCGCCGTTCGAGTACGCGCTGATCGCCGCGCGCGGCACGTCCGACCACGCCGCGACATATGCCAAATATGCGTGGGCCGCGCTGGCAGGATACCCGGTAGCGCTGGCGACGCCCTCGCTGTACACACTGTATGGCAGCACGCCGCGCCTGGATGGCGCGCTGGTGGTCGGCGTTTCGCAATCGGGCCAGTCGCCCGACATCGTATCGGTGGTAGAGGAGGGACGCGCCAGGGACGTCCGACGCTGGCGATCACCAACGACGGATCGTCGCCCCTGGCGCAGGCGGCCGACCATGTGATCGAGCTGCACGCCGGACCCGAGCGCAGCGTCGCGGCAACCAAAACCTACACAGCGCAGCTGACGGTGATGGCGCTGCTGGCGGCTGCGCTGAGCGGCTCGACCGAGCGGCTGGCCGAGCTGCGCGCGGTGCCCGAGGCTGTATCGGCGGCCCTGGCTGTCGCGCCCGAAGTCGCCCGGCGCGCCGAGCGCTACCGCTACATGCAACAGTGCGTGATCCTCGGCCGCGGCTTCAACTACGCGACCGTGTTCGAGCTGGCGCTCAAGCTCAAAGAGCTGACCTACGTGATGGCAAACGCCTACTCGTCGGCAGATTTTCGCCATGGGCCGATCGCAACCGTCGACGATGGCCTGGCTTCGATCCTGATCATGCCGCGTGGCGCCACATTTGACGACATGCTCCAGCTGACCGGCGACCTCAAAGCGCGCGGCGCGGAGCTGCTGGTGGTGTCCGACGACCGCCGGGCGCTCGATCTGGCCCACACGCCGTTCGAGCTGCCGGGTACGCTGCCCGAGTGGCTCAGCCCGCTGATCGCCATCGTACCTGGGCAGTTGCTCGCGCTGCACCTCGCCCTGGCCAAGGGCTACCACCCCGATACACCGCGCGGTTTGTCCAAAGTAACCAAAACGCTTTGATCCGCGAAGGCCACGAATAGACACCAATAAACGAATGTGCCGCACATTCGTTTATTGGTGTCTATTCGTGGCCCGCAACATTCTTCGGGGAGCATACGTCATAGCACCAGCAAGCAAACACGCTGATAGAGGAAGTACACAATGAATACGCAACTTGTCCGCTCGGTTTCCGATCGCAAGCTCGCCGGCGTGGCGGGCGGCATCGGCCAGGCATACAACGTCGACCCGACACTGGTCCGCATCGGCTTCATCCTGCTGACGCTGTTCTCGGGAATCGGTCTGGTGCTTTATGGCGCCCTATGGTTCGCTATGCCGGAAGCGGGCGGCCGCTCGGCGTTCGACCACCTGCGCGAGAAGGTCGGCGGCGGCACGGGCAGCGGCAACAACAACGTCCTTGGCATCATTCTGGTCGGCCTGGGCGCCTTTATGCTGGCCGATTTGCTCAACGTCGTCGGTCCGGTGATGGCTGTCGCCTTTATCCTTGGCGGCTGGTATCTGCTGCGTAACCGAAGGAACGGCGTCGCCAGCTAGGCTCCCGTTTCTCGTCTTTATAAGCAGCCCGCGCATGTGCGCGGGCTGCTGTGCTTTAACAATTAGCAATGAGCCATGAACAATTGTTGTAGGCTTTGCTGATTTGCGCTTGCGCCGCGCGGTACGATCGTTGCTCCAACTCTCACAAACGCAAGCTAAAGGAGCGCACCTGCATGGAGTATCGACGGTTAGGCAAGCACGGCATTCAGCTGAGCGCGCTATCGCTCGGCGCATGG
Organism: uncultured bacterium; assembly: GCA_963827625.1. Taxonomy (GTDB): domain Bacteria; phylum Chloroflexota; class Chloroflexia; order Chloroflexales; family Kallotenuaceae; genus CAWHBS01. The sequence goes on from CAWHBS010000004.1 coordinate 204,097, forward strand.
GTAACCTACGGCGGACAGGTGGGCGAGAACGTTGCCCGCGAATGTATGACCGCCGCCTATGACGCCGGCGTCAACTTCTTCGACAACGCCGAGGGCTATGCCGGCGGCAACGCCGAAACGGTGATGGGCAACGTGATCAAGCAGGCCGGCTGGCGCCGCGAAGATCTGGTGGTTTCGACCAAGATCTTCTGGGGCGGCGACGGCCCGAACGATACCGGCTTGTCGCACAAGCATATCATCGAGGGCGTCAACAACGCGCTGCGGCGACTGCAGACCGACTATGTCGATCTGGTGTTCTGCCACCGCCCCGACCCGAACACGCCGATCGAGGAGACGGTGCGGGCGATGGACATCGTGATCAAGCAGGGCAAGGCCTTCTACTGGGGCACTTCGGAGTGGAGCGCCGACCAGATCATGGGCGCCGACGCGTGTCGCGCGCGAGAACCATCTGACGCCGCCGACGATGGAGCAGCCGCAGTACAACATGTTCACGCGCGAGCGCTTCGAGGTGGAATACGCGCCGCTGTACGAGGAGCTCGGGCTACGGCACCACGATCTGGAGCCCGCTGGCGTCGGGGCTGCTGACCGGCAAGTACAACGACGGCATTCCCGAGGATAGCCGCGCCGACGCTCGAAGGCTACGAGTGGCTGCGCAGGTCGACGATCACGCCCGAGCGCATCGATACCGTGAAAAAGCTCGTGCCGATCGCCGATGAGCTGGGCTGCAGCTGGCGCAGCTGGCGCTGGCCTGGTGCCTGTCAAATCCGAATGTCAGCACCGTGATCACCGGCGCCAGCCGCGCCGAGCAGGTGACCGAAAACATGAAGGCGCTCGACGTTGTGCCCAAGCTGACGCCCGAGGTGCTGGAGCGGATCGACGGTGTGCTGTCGCAAACCCGCGAAGCGAACGCGTAGGGCGAACAGGTGGTGTTGAGGGTGCACAAGCAATGTTTGGAGCTGATGGCAAGTACATGACAAGGTGACGGGGTGACAAGGTGACGGGGTGAACGCGATCGAGTTGAGCCAACTGGTGCCTTGATGCTCGACCTATGCATGTTAAGGTGATGGGTTGAGCGTTGGTTGTATTTCGCGCTGCGTTCCAAAAGATTTTGTACAGGCGTGCAGGTTCGATGACGGGCACGACTATCGATCACCCTGTCACCCTGTCACCCGTCACCTTGTCACCCCGTCACCTTGTCACCCCGTCATGCATAGGTCGAGCATCAAAGAGTTCACTTATCCGACCAAAACACCTAAACCCGCTTCAACACCCCGAACCATTGTCTCAAGCGCCATGGAGGGCACGGCCCGATGCTCGCGGGCGGCCTGCTCGGGCAAGAACGGCAGGTGAATGAAGCCGGCGCGGCAGCGCAGCCGGCCGGTCGCGATGTGATGCAGCACGCAAAAGCTCACCAGATTGCAGAGGTACGTCCCGGCCGTCATCGACAGCTCGGCAGGCACGCCGGCATCGCGCGCGGCTTCGAACATCGCGCGCGTGGGCAGCGTGCTGAAATAGGCATCCGGCGCATCGTCGACTGCCGGCTGATCCACCGGCTGCTGCGCGGCATTGTCGGGGATGCGGAAATCGAGCAGGTTGACCGCCACGCGCTCGATCGAGATGCGCGCTCGCCCGCCGGCTTCGCCCAGACACACTACTACGCCGGGCTTCCACTCGTCGACAAATTCCAACAGCTGCCGTGGAGCGCGCTCGGCGTCCACCGGCAGCACCAGCGAGTGCAGTTCTGCGCCGGGAATGCCTCGCCCCGCCAGCGCTGCCGCTACCTCGCGCGACGGATTAATTGCCTGGCCGTTGAATGGCTCGAAGCCTGAAATCAGCAGTTTCATCGCTTCCTCGGATTTGGTTGGAAGGTTGGAAGGTTGGAAAGTCCTTCATCCCTAGAGTCAAGTATTATACTTATCAGTTCAGGACGTCATTTACACTGATGACCAAGATCGCTGACCTTCACACCTTCCGACCTTCCAACCAGATTAGGCCCCGGAGCACACGATGGCACGCGATTGGGTTCATACGGCGATCGAAAAGATCGAGGCCGATTTTCACCGTTCGGCGGATACGCACCTGATCGCCCTGCCGCTGCCGTCCACGCCCGAGATCCATGTCTATCTCAAAGACGAGTCGACGCATGTGACCGGTAGCCTCAAGCACCGGCTGGCGCGGTCGCTGTTTTTGTACGCGCTGAGCAACGGTTGGATCGGGCCGGACACGGTTGTGGTCGAGGCGTCGTCCGGGAGTACGGCGATCTCGGAGGCTTACTTCGCGCGGCTGCTTGGGCTGCGCTTTATTACCGTGATGTCGCGCGCAACGTCGCCCGAGAAGATTCGACGTATCCAGCGCTTCGGCGGTGAATGCGTGTTCGTCGACGATCCCAGCCAGGACTGCGAGCAGGCGCGCCGGCTTGCTCGTGAGCTCGGCGGGCATTTCATGGATCAGTTCACCTATGCCGAGCGGGCAACCGACTGGCGCGGAAACAACAATATTGCCGAATCGATCTTCGAGCAGCTGCAGCGCGAGCCGCATCCGGTGCCGCGCTGGATCGTGTGCGGCGCGGGTACCGGCGGTACGTCGGCCACGATCGGGCGCTACGTGCGCTACCAGCGCTATGATACCAGTGTTTGTGTTGTCGATCCGCCTAATTCCGTGTTCTGCGAGTATTATCGGACCCGCGATCAAAACCTGAGCCGCAGCGGCGGCTCCGGCGTGGAAGGCATCGGCCGGCCGCAGGTCGAGCCGTCGTTTCTGCCCCATGTCGTCGATCGAATGATTCAGGTGCCGAACGCCGCTTCTTACGCGGCGAGCCACTTCCTGAGCGGGCTACTCGGACGCAAATGTGGCGGCTCAACCGGCACCAATCTGCACGGCACGTTTGAGCTGGTCGCCGAAATGCAGCGCCGTGGCGAGCGCGGTTCGATCGTCACCCTGATCTGCGATGCCGGCGACCTGTACCTTGATACCTACTTTAATCCCAGCTGGCTGTCGGCCAACGGGTACGATCTCGAGCCACATCTGGCCGCGCTGCGGCGGTTCTACGACACCGGGGAAATCGGAGCCTAATTCCATCTGCGTGACTTCGCGGATCGGGACCTGCGATCTCTGGTAGAGTTTATCCATGTGGAAACGACGAAAGGCCGGCGCCGGGGCGGTGATGCTCAAGCTCAGCGCCCAAACAGCACAGCCCGACGGCTGGATGGCCGGCGGTTGGGGCGGCTACCGCTTCCGCTTCCAGAATCAGTCCCCCTTTCCGGTCCGGCTGATCCGCTTCGAGGCGCATTGGGAAGCTCGTGGCCGGCCGGTTGGGCAGCCGTGGAGCGCGCAGCTGGACCAGATTGTGGCGCCCGGTGCAGAGTTGGAGCGCAACGAGATCGGCTTCTTGCCGCGCGAGATCGTCGACGCGGCGTTGCCCGGGCATCCCACGATGGTCGGCAGCTTCGTGGCTCAGCGCGATGGCATCGAGGAAGCGCTGGCCTTCCAGCTGGCGATACCCGCGGCGCAGCTGCCCGAGCCGCTCGAGCTGCGACACGGGCGATATGTCGGCCTTTCGCTGATGCGAAGTCGCTGGGCAAGCTGGGCCAACGGCGGGCTGGCGCTAAGCTGGCTGGACCAGGCCTACCAGGCCATGCACGAGCTCACCGGCGTTTCGCCGCATGGTGGAGAACTGCTGCGGCTTGAAGAATCGCCGCCCAACCCATACTTCGCCTACGCCGGCCTGCCGATCGTGCTCAACACGCGCTATGTGCCGTCGTCGATGCAGGAGGTCGATAACGGCCATATGACCTTCGGCTGGCTGCATGAGCTCGGCCACGTATTCGACGAGCTGGGCCGCTGGTATAACTGGAACGGCGCCGCCTCCGAGTTCCAGGCCAATTTTAAGCTGGCCTACGCCTTCGAGCATGTCTCCGACCCGCCCTGGCGCATCGACTGGCGCGGGTGGCGCAACCCCTCGTATCCGCATCCAACCGAGGGCAGCGTCGTCGACGGCCGCACCTTCGTCGACTGCCTGTTCACCTTCAACGGCGATGCCTATCTGGCGGACGGAGCGCGCGACTGGAGCAGCCTTGGCTCGGACGAGACGCAGGCGTTTTTTCAGCGGATTCAGCGCATTTATGGCTGGGAGGCGTTCCGGCGCTGGTATCGCGTCTATGGCCGCCTGCAGGAGCGCGGCAAGCAGCCGCCGGCCGCGCCCGAAGACAAGATCGCCCTCGCCGCGGCGATCCTGTGCCGCACCAGCAACGCCGATCTGTTGCCCGTCTTTCGACGCTGGCGCTTCCCCGTCAGCGAGGCTTCCGTCGCCGATATGGCTCGGCGCTACCGGATCGAGGATTAACGATCCGCGACTGACCTCTTGGCGTGTCTTCGCGAATCGTTACCTTCTGAGCCGAGGATCAAGCGCGTCGCGAAGACCGTCGCCGACGAGGTTAAACGCGCCGACTACCAGCAAGATCGCCAGCGCCGGAACAGTCGCCAGCCACCACTGGGTCGCCAGATAATTGCGCCCTTCGCTGACCATCGAGCCCCACTCGGGCGTGGGCGGCTGCGCGCCGAAGCCGATAAAAGATAGCCCGGCGACAGCGATGATCGCCGCGCCCATATCGAAGCTGGCCTGTACCAGCAGCGGCGCCAGCGTATTGGGCAGTATATGCTGCAGCACGATGGCCGCCTCGCCGGCGCCGATGGCACGCGCGGCCAGCACCCACTCACGCTCGCGCAGCGCCAGCACCTGGCCGCGCATCAGCCTGGCGTACACCGGCCAACTCACGGCCACGATCGCGATCAGCGCGTTGCGCAGGCTCGGCCCAAGGGCGCCGGCGATCGCCATCGCCAGAATCAGCGCCGGAAACGCGAAGAAAATATCGGTCACCCGCATGATCGCTTCGTCGAACCATCCACCCAGGTAGCCTGCCGCTACGCCGAGCAGCGTGCCGATCGTGCCGGCGACGAGCACCACCGCGACGCCCACCAGCAGCGAAATCCGCGCGCCGTACAGCACCCGGCTTAAGATGTCGCGGCCCAGCTTATCGGTCCCCAGAAGATACTCACGCGAAGGTGGATGCAGCCCATCGACGACGTTCTGGGCCAGCGGATCGGCCGGGCTCAGCAGCGGGGCCAGCAGCGCCGCCAACAAAAAGCAGCCCAGCAGCGCCCCGCCGAAGGCGATCTCAGGCCGGCGCAGCGCCCGCCCGAGGCGCCGTCCGGAAGACGGGAGTATCGATTCGGATGATTCCAGGACGAGCTGGGGTTCGGTAAGCGACATAGGGTGATCCGCGAATGCACGCGAATAAGCATACCTTATTCGCGTGCATTCGCGGATCTACTTTTGTGGTGGCTTAGTCGTCGTAATTCACAGCAAACAGCGAGGATACCGGCAGCGCCGGCGTGAGCTCGTCGTGCTCGTCGCGGATGGTTAGGCAGATATTGCCAACCACACTACAATCGCACCAGCCGCCGCGGTGCTGCAACCATTCCAGCACCGGCCCGCGATCGAGGTCGTGCTCGCCGATCCAGACGAGCGTGCGCCGCAGGGTGTGATCACAGCCGTTGTCATCGTCGACGCCGGCGCTGATGTACGCCGCCAGATAATTGGCCAGCGAGTAAAGCCGCAGGCGATTCACATGGACCTCCTTAACCGAGGCCGTATCGCACGAGCAATATCGTGTGTAGCTATGTAATACGATAGTAGTTAGTACTATCGTATCGTGTGTGTCAAGACCGGCCCTCACCCCGACCCCTCTCCCGTCGCTTGCGACGGGAGAGGGGTCGGGGGTGAGGGCAAATTCATCACTCCACTCGCACCCGCGGGTCGACCGCGTGATACGCGAGGTCGACCAGCAGATTCACCGTCGGGTACACCACGGCCGCGACCAGCGTCACGCCCATCACGGCAGGAAAATCCAGGCTGACGGCCGAGGCTGTTGCGTAGCGCCCCAGCCCCGGCCAGGCGAAGATCGTCTCGGTGAGCACGGCGCCGCTCAGCAGGCCGCCGAATACAATGCCGACGGTCGTCAACACCGGGATCATCGCGCTGCGCAGGGCATGCCGCAGCAACACGGACCGCTCGCGCAAGCCTTTGGAGCGTGCCGTACGAACGTAGTCCTGTCCCAGCACCTCCAGCATCGCCGAGCGCGTCATGCGCAGCAGCACCGCCGTCGAGGAGTAGCCCAGCGTCACGGCCGGCAACACCAGGTGAGCAAGGCTGCTCCGAAACACCGGCCAGTCGCCCGCGAGGACGCTATCCAGCGTGTACATGCCCGTAACGCGTGGAGGTGGTGTCAACAGCGGGTCGATGCGGCCCGGCCCGGGCAGCCAGCGCAGGCGACTGTAAAACACCGCCAGCAGCAGCAGGCCAAGGAAAAATATCGGCAGCGAGCCGCCCACCAGGGCGAACACCCGTGCCGCCGCGTCGATCGATGAGTTGCGCTGTACCGCGGCCAGAATGCCCAGGGACACTCCTACCAGCAGTGCTACCAGCATCGCGGCCAGGGCCAGCTCGAGCGTCGCCGGCAGATAGTCGCGCAGGTCGTCCGCGACCGGCCGGCGGGTCCGGATCGACAGGCCGAGGTCGCCCTGCAGCAGGCGCCCGACATAGGTGAAATACTGCTCCAGCGGCGGCCGATCCAGGCCGTATTGTTTGCGAAACGCCTCGATCTGCTCGTCGCGGGCGTTCTGGCCGAGAGCAGCCGCGGCCGGGTCCACCGGGACCAGCTGTGTCAGGGCAAAGGTAATGATCGAGACGCCGGCCAGCACAAACACAAGCCCGGCGGCTCGTCGAAGTACGAATGAGAGCATTGGCAAGAGGCACGAGGCAAGGGGCACGAGGCAAGGGGGCTGCAACCCTTTTGCCTCGTGCCTTTAGCCTCTAGCCTTCCTTCGAAATCAACCAGAACGAGATCGCCGGCGTGTCGGCCGCGTCGTACACAAATCCTTCGATATTGCTGCGCAGGCCGTAGGCGCGCGTCGGCTGGTACAGAATCGCATACGGTCCTTCGTGCAGCACGCGCTCGGTAATCTGCTTGTACAGATCGGCGCGCTTGGTTTCGTCGGTCTCCAGCGCCGCCTGCTGGCCCAGCTCGGCGATGTCGGGCGCGTCCCACCCGTTGCGCCAGGCGATCGACTCGGCGCCGTAGTTGGTAAACGGCGTCACGTTGCCGTCGGGGTCCGGGAAGTCAGGTCCCCAGTTGATCAGCACCATCTGGAGGTTTTGGGCGCGATAGGCGTTGAGCAGCTCGGATTGCTGCATCTGCTGGATATTCAGCTTGAGCCCGATCTGCTCGACATCGGCCTGGATTTTGGCTGCGATGGTGCTCCATTCGATGCCGCCCGGCGCTTGCGCGGTAGGGACCGTAAACTCGATCTCGGTGCCTTCGGCCACGCCGGCTGTTGCCAGCAGCTCCTTGGCCTTGGCGATATCCTGCGTAAACGGCGTTTCGCCGGTGTGCCCGAACAGGCCCTTGGGGATGATCTCCTGCACCAGCTCCGCGTTGCCGCCCAGCAAGTTGGTGACGATCTCATCGTAGTTGATCGCGTAGCGGATCGCCTCACGCACGTCGGGGTTGTCCAGCGGCGCCTTCTTGGCGTTCATGCCGAGGTACACCAGCAGCGTGGAGCTGGCTTTGACGATCTCCAGATCCGGGTTGCCTTCCAGCGCCGCGGTCTGCTCGGCGCCAAGGTCCTGGACGATATCCGCTTCGCCGGTTTCGATCGCCGACTGCAGATTGGCCAGCTCGCCGACGTTGCGCATGATCACGCGCTTGATCGCCGGCGCCTCGCGCCAGAAGTTCGGGTTTACGGCCAGCGTGTTCTGGGCGTTGCGGTCCCAGCGCTCGAGCACATACGGCCCGGAGCCGGCCGAGTTGTCGTCAAGCCAGGCGTGCCCGTTGTCGCTGCCCAGGTTCTCCTGCACCAGCTTGCTGTCGAGCACGGCGGCGAGCGTGAAGCTCAGGATCGACAAGAACACCTGCGGGCTGGCCGTGTTGGGCAGCTTAACCTCGAGCGTCTGGTCGTCCACGGCGCGCATGTTTTCTTTGGTCAGCTGCGCGATATCGACGAACAAGAACGCCGGCGACTGATTCAGGTCGAGCGCGCGGCTCCACGACCACACGACATCCTCGGCGGTCACCGGATTGCCGCTGGCAAAGCTGGCGTTCTCGTCGAGTGTGAAGGTGATCGTCGAGCCGTCGGCGGTTTGCTCGATATTCCACTCTTTGGCCAGCAGCGGCTTGATCGTGGGATCGCCGGGGTCGAACGACACCAGTGTTTCATAGATATTGCCGATCACCTGGATGCCGCCGAACTCATACACATAGGCCGGATCCATCGAGATCTGGTCGGACAGGTCGGCCGCGAAGATCAGCGTTTCCTCGGGACTGGCGGTTGTCTCGGCACTGCCGGCGGCAGACGCGGCCTCAGACGCGGCGGGCTCGGCAGACGCGGCCTCGACGCAGCAGGCTCGGCTGACGCGGCTGACGCAGCGGGCTCGGCCGACGCGGCGGCTTCCGTCGAAGCCGCGGAAGACACCTCGGCGGCCGGAGACGAAGCTCCGGGTGCCGGCGCGCCGCAGGCTGCCAGAATTGCGAGCACGAGCAGGAGTGGAAGGATGTGCCCGAAGGGCCGAATGCCCTGCCTGGCCGGCAGGAGCGTAGAGCGGTTCATCATCTGTCCCTTCTTGAGAATATTGTGCCGAACGGCAACACAACGAAAGCGCGACGCCCGGTGGAGCGCAGCGTCGCGACTGCGGGCACTATACAAACGTGTGTCAAATGCGAGCGGCCGCACTGCCGTCCGCGCCGGCCAGCACGCGGACCACCACCAGCGTGATATCGTCGTGGTGTTCGCTGCCGTCGCTGTGGCGCGCCACGGCTTCAAGAACCCTGGCTTGAAGCGTGTGCGCATCCGTATCGACCGGCAAGCCTGCCACCGTCTCGACCAGACGGTCGAAGCCGAACAGCTCGCGCTCGGCGCTCATCGCTTCCACGACGCCGTCGCTCAGCAGCAGCACCACATCGCCGGGGCCCAGCTCGACCTGCACTTCATCGTAGCGCTGCACGGCGACGGCGCCGAGCGGAAAGCCGGCGGTTTCGAGCCAGTGGGTATCGCCCGACGCGCGCCGCACCAGCGGTGGAATCGAACCGGCGCCGACGGCGCGCAACTGCCAGCCCGTGTTGTGCTGCTCGAGCGTCGCATAGGCCAATGCGATATTCATCTGGTTGCGGTTGGTGTACGGATGCATCGCCTGGTGTAGCGCCTCGGCCACCTGGGCCGGGCCGTAGCCGCGCTGCACCACGGTGTTGAGCGCAACCACGGTGCCGCTGAGCATCAGGGCCGCGCTCAGCCCTTTACCCGAAATATCACCTACCGCGACCCCGAGCTGGCGCCGCTCGCCGGTTTCCGGGTCGGCGCCGCGCGGGAAATAGGCCACGAAATCGCCGCCGACCTCGACGGCGGGCAGCACCGTCGACGCCACGTCAAGATCGGGCATCGCCGGCGGCAGCTCCGGCATCAGCGACATCTGCACGCGACGAGCGATCTCCAGCTCCGCCACGCGCTGCGGCGAGCCCGGCGCGAACCAGGCCGTGTTGTTGTACGTGAAGCGCTCGGCCAGCAGGCGCTGTGCCCACGCGCTCTCGATGCCGTGCTGCACCGCGTACAGCAGCAGCGGCGCGACCAGCTCCGGAAACCACCAGGCGCAGGTCAAGACGCGCTCGCGCGCCGCGAAGCCCAGAAACTCGCGCAGTCCGGCGTCGACGATGTCGTCACGGCCAAGCGCCAGCGCCGCCGCGGCGCGGTACAGGTTCGCGCCGGCATAATGGTACACAAAGTCGTCGGAGCGATACTCCGCGCATACACGGTCGAATTGTTCGAGGGCGAGCGCGGCGTGGCCGCTTTGAAGCTCCACCAGCGCCAGCAGCATGTGCGCGTCGGCCAAATATAGGCGCCCGCGCTCGGCCAGCTCCAGCAGCGTTTCACAGGTCCAGCGCGCCTCGGCCAGCCGCCGCTGGCGCAATTGCAAATAGCTCGGCCCGGCAAAATCCTCGCCCCACACGCCCGCCAGCTGGTACGCCGCCAGCGCCGCGTCGAGGCGATCCTGATCCAGCAACACGTCGGCCTGAGCGGCCACCGCCCAGCGCCACAGCTCGCGGTGCTGCCATTTTTCGGCCTGCCGCCGGGCAACATCCAGCGTTTCAGTCGCCTCGCGCAGCCTGCCCTGGCGGTGGTGGGCGATGCCGAGCTCGTAAAAACACCACGGGCGCATGTCTTCGGTATCGGAACACTGCATTACCAGGGCGACGGCTTGCTCTGCCGATTCCACCGCTCGCCGCGACTCGCCGTGGTAATGATAGCCGGCGGCGATGTTGCGCAGCATCTGGATCCGGCCGATGCGGCGCAGCCACTCGTCTTCCTCGCGATCAAGCTCGGCCAGGGCGCCCTCACCGGCGGCGATCGATTCGAGCACCCGGATGCTGCCGATCAGGCACAGGAAGCGTCCGAACAGAAGCTCGGCGCGCAGGTACGGGCGCATCGGCCGGTCGATGGCACCGTCGACAGCCTCGAGCCCGGTTGCGAAATCGTCGTCGTGGTAGCGCATGACGACCCACTCCGCCAGCGCCCACAGCTCGCCGTCGCCGTCGCCGTGCTTCCGAAAAGCGCTCAGAGCGCTTTCGATCAATGGAGTTGCTTCCTCAAAGCGGCTGTGGACACGGCACAGCCGTCGCCCCTGAAACAGGGCGATCCACGGCTCTGAGCCGAAAACGTCCGTGGGAAGAGCGTCGATCTGGGCCAGGAGTTCCGGCGGGTAGCGGCGTCCTTGAAGTGCACGGCGCGATGCCGCTGCAAGGTCCGTGTGGGGGGAATGGTGCATTGCGGCTCTATTTTAGCATACGGCGCGGCTGAGAGTCAGGCAGACGGGCTTTGACGCTCATCCTGTTCAACGTTCGCAGATGAAGGACCGATCCGTCGGGGCTAACGAAGCACCACCGGTCCGAGCTCGAGCGCGGGTTCCGGCGGTCCATCCTCCTGGCTTGTCATGGGCAGAGTTGTCCCATCCTGCCACGAGTATACCGCGACGCGCACGCTGTACGTGCCGGCGGGCACGCTCGCCGGCAACGGCACGCGGTATTCCAGGCTGGTGATGATATCGGGCTCCCATTCGATACCGCCATTGACCGGCACATCCAGCTGGGCCACGCGCGCTCCAGTGCTGTCGACCAGATGCAGCGCCAGCGCCTGATCGGCCGGCGGCGTTTGAGGAGCGCGCCAATGCAGCGGCTGCACAAACCAGCGCTGCCCCGCAACGCTTTCGACGCGGCCAGGTGTCCGGCCGAGCAGCTCGAGCTCGGAGCCGACGGCGACGCGAGTAGCGGGATGGTCGACGCGCGTAAACAGCACGCTGTCGTTGCGCTCGGTCACCGGCCGCCAGATGAATTGGCTACGAATATCGGGCAGATTTGAGGTCTGATAGCGCGCGCCGAGAATATACTCGGCCGCCGCTGCCGCCCGTGCGTAGGTCTGCTCTGCATTGAGCCAGCGCCGGTTCAGCTTCGAATCGAGGTAGCGGTCGCCCAGATACGTATCAAGCAGATATGGCCCGCCGGGTGCCTGCGAGATCGGCCGCCCGGCCACGATATTGTTCAGCGCGATCCAGCTGAGCACCGGCTTGCCCTCCGGCAGCGACTGCAACACAGCGACTTCCTCACGTCCGGTCGTGCGCCGGTCGAGCTGTGTCCACAAACCGGCCTGCCAGGCCAGCGGCGCCAGCAGCACGAGCATCACCGCCACGCCTGCCCCGCGGCTGAACCGGCGGCCAAGCCACTCGGGCAGCACCGCCGCCAGCAGCGCCAGCGACGGCAGCAGTGCGATCGTGTAGTGCTCGTAAAAGCTCGCGCCGGTGGCCAACAGCAGCAGCTCCAGGATGCACCACAGCAGCACGAAGCGCCACGGCGCGCCGACCGGGCGGCGCCAGGCTTGCACAGCCAGCACCAACGTTCCACACAGCATCGCCACGGTGGTGAAGACCATGCGCCGATCGCCGAGCAGAAAGCGTAGCTGTTCACTCGCTTCGCGCGGACGCTGCAGCTGCAGCTGCACGGCCTGGCGCAGCAGCTCGTCGCCGGCGACGACGAACGACCAGCCGACGAGCACGCAGGCTCCGATGATTGTACCGGCCAGGAGCGCGAGCAGGTCGCGCCGGCGCCCTTCGAGCAGCAGAGTCAGCACCGCGGCGGCGACGACGACGATGCCGCTGATCTTGACGCTTACGCCGATCGCCAGGCAGACGCCGGCCGGCAGCGCGAAGCGACGGCCATGCAAGGTCGCACAAACTGCCAGCGCGCCGAGCGCCAGCCAGGGCGCCTGCAGCGGCTCGAGCATTACCGCGCGGCTGTATTCGACGGCCAGCCCGTCCGCGGCGTACACCAGGCCCGCCAGGATCGCGCCGGGACGCTGTACCAGATGCCGCGCGATCAAATAGACCAATCCGGCGGTAGCGCCGTCGGAGCATGCTGCAATCGAGCGGGCAACCAGCAGCGCCTGCGCATTGTTCTGCCACAGCTCGATGAGATAAGCAGCCGGTTGCAGGAGCAGCAGCGAGCCGGGCAAGTGAGCAAACACGTAATCGCGGTAGGGTAGGATGCCGTCGCGTAGCAGCCAGGCAGCGCCGAAGTACACGCCTTCATCAGGTTTGGCGTTGATCCATGACGCGCCCAACAACGGCCCCAGCCGCAGCGTTATCGCCGCCAGCGCTATCAGCGCGGCGATGAGCAGATCGTATCGTGTGAGCGCCGCGGGCACGATGGCCGGCACGCCGCGTGTTGAGCGCAGCAGCACAAGCAGCAGAGCGGGAAGCCAGATCAAAGCGGCGATAACCGGCAGCCAGGTAGATAGCACGTCAGGCATTATATAGGTTCAGCGGGCTTGCCACCTGAAACGCGCTAGGCTGTAGCATCTATACTTCGGCTATGCAACTCAATTATCGTCGCGCGGGGACGGGACAGCCGCTGCTCCTGCTTCACGGCCTGTTCGGCTCGCTGGCAAATCTCCAGACGCTCGGCCGCGCCCTGGCGGACGGCCGGGATGTGATCGCCGTCGACCTGCGCAACCACGGCGCTTCGCCGCACGCCGCCGGCATGGATTACGCGACCATGGCCGCCGACCTCGCCGAGCTGTTGGATCGTCTGGCGCTGCCGTCGGCCGCGCTGCTGGGCCACTCGATGGGCGGAAAAGCCGCGATGCGCTTTGCGCTGGACTATCCCGAGCGCACGGCTGCTCTGGTGGTGTTGGATATCGCTCCGCGCGCGTATGAGCCGCATCACGAGACCGAATTTGACGCCATGCTGGTACTCGAACCCGCCGCGCACAGCTCGCGCGCCGAGCTCGACGCCGCCTTAGCCGAGCGTATCGACGACCCACAGACCCGCCAGTTCTTGCTTACGAATGTCCAGCGCAGTGCGGACGGGCGCTTCAACTGGCGGATCGATCTGCCGGCTATCCGCGCCGGCTACGACGATATCGTCGCGGCGATCGACTCCGGCACGACCTACGACGGACCGGCGCTGTTTGTGCGCGGTGAGCTCTCAGATTACATAACAAGCGACGACGAGGCCGCGATCCGGCGCCTGTTTCCGCGCGCCACGATCGAAACAGTACCGCGAGCCGGGCATTGGGTCCACGCCGAGCAGCCGCACGAGGTTGCGCGGCTCGTGCGCAAGTTCCTGGATTCCGCTTCGTATGGTTGAATCGAAGGAGAACACCACAAAGAACACGAAGGACACAAAGATTCTAAGGATCTTTGTGTCCTTCGTGTTCTTTGTGGTGTTCTCCTTTTAGCGCGGCAGCGGCAGCACAAACAGCAGCATCAACATGAAAAAGATACTGTTGCCGGCCAGAACGGCCAGATGCCAGATATCATGGTTGCCGAAGTACGGCGGGCGCGGGTTGGGCGTGCCTCGCGCAAAAATAACCGCGCCGGCGGTGTAGAGCAGCCCTCCCACGGCCATCAAGGTTACGGCTGTCCAACCGAGACGCACATAGATCGGGTATGCTACCAGCAGCGACAGCCACCCCATCATGATATAGCTGATGTTGGACCACAACGGTGGAATCCTGGCAAAAAATACGGCTTTGAGCGCGATAAACGTTGCCGCGAGCGCCCAGACCGCACCAAGCAGCAGCCAGCCCTGGGTACCTCCCACAACGATAAGGCAGAACGGCGTATAGGTCCCGGCGATCAGGACATAAATTGCGCAGTGGTCGAGAATGCCGAAGATGCGTTTGTAGATACCGAACAGCAGGAAGAAATGCAGCAGGCAGCTCGCGACGAGCGACAGCAACAGGCTTGTGCCGTAGATACCGAAGCCGACGGTATGCAGCCATTTCTGCTCGACGGCGGCGAAACTAACCAGCACGGCCAGCCCTGCGATCGACGCGATGGCGCCGATGAGGTGGCTGATGGCGCTGACGTACTCGTTGCTGTCCGGCGACGAGATCATCGGATCGAGTCGTTTTATCCGTCCGGTCATCACATATCCCTGGTAGTGCTCCGCTACCGATAGCATACCAGCAAAAAGGCCACATGAATCCTACACCAGCTTCAACAACCCTGTTTTACCATCAGCCGGGCCGCCGCTGGCTCGACGCGCTGCCGCTCGGCAACGGGCGAATCGCGATGATGGTCTACGGCGGTATAGAGCACGAGCGTTTGCAGCTCGACGAAGCGACCTTCTGGTCGGGCGAAGCGCCGCTCGGCAGCGTGCGCGGCGGCCCCGCCGATGTTGCGGCAATCCGCAGCCGCCTGCTGGCCGGCGATTACGCTACCGCCGAGCAGCTATGCCGCCGCATCACCGGCAACAAAGGCAACTACGGCACGCACCTGCCCCTCGGCGCGCTGCAGCTCGACTTCGAGGCCGGCGGCGAGGTGCAAGGCTACCGGCGCTGGCTTGACCTCGAAACCGGCCTGGCCGGCGTTGAGTACAGCAGTGCGGGCCGGCGCTACAGGCGCGAAATGTTCGCCTCGAATCCGCACCAGGTAGCGGTGATCCGCATCAGCGCCGATACGGGAGCGGTGCCGGGCCTGCGCGTCTTGTTTAACGACGCGGACGGCGCGGACGCCGGTAGGGTGGATCAGCGCGGCGATCTCCTGATCGAGGCGCAGGCGCGCGAAACGATCCACAGCGACGGCAAGGCAGGCGTCACACTAGCCGGGCGCGTTCGCGTGCTGGCGCAGGGCGCTTCCGTGACGGCCGCGGGCAACGCGATCGCGGTCGAACCAGCCGAGCAGGTCGTCATACTGGTAGCGCTCGGCACCACCTGGGGCGGCAACGACCCATCGGCCGCGTGTGCAGGCGCGATCGACCGCGCGGCGCAGCTGCCGTACGAGGTGCTCAAAACGGCGCACATCGAGGACGTCGCCGGCCTGATGGGACGTCTGCAGCTGAGCCTGGGCGACGGCAGCAACGATGCGCTGCCCACCGATACGCGGCTCGAGCGCGTGCGCTCCGGCGCGGTCGATCCGGGCCTGGATGCGCTGCTGTGCCAGTACGGCCGCTACCTGCTGCTCGCCAGCTCGCGCCCGGACTCGCCGTTGCCCAACCATCTGCAAGGGATCTGGAACGATAACCTGGCCTGCCGCATGGAATGGACCTGTGACATGCATCTGGATATCAACACCCAGATGAACTACTGGCCCTCCGAAGCCGGGAACCTGGCCGAATGCAACGCACCGCTGTGGAGCTGGATCACCGATATCCTGATGCCGTCCGGCCAACGCACCGCGCGCCAGCTGTACAACTGCCGCGGCTGGACCGCTCACACCGTGGCGAATGCATGGGGCTACTCTGCCCCCGGCTGGCACGAAGGCTGGGGCATCTGGCCGTCGGGCAGCGCCTGGATCGCAACGCACCTGTGGCAGCACTATCTGTACAACGGCGACCGCGAGTTCCTCGAGCAGACAGCCTATGACGTGTTACGCGGCTGCGCCGAATTCATGCTCGACTATCTGGTCGAGGACCCCGACAGCGGCTTTCTGTTGAGCGGCCCGTCGCTGTCGCCGGAAAACGGCTTCATCGTCGACGGCGTTCGGGCCCACAACTCGCTGGCGCCGACGTGTGACACGCTGCTGTGCCGCGAGATTTTCGGCAATTGCATCGACGCGGCGCGTATCCTGGGCCGTGATGAACAGTTCAGTGAGCGGCTGGCGCAGGCGCGCGATCGGTTGCCGCCGTTCCGGGTCGGCGGCGCGGGCCAGCTGCAGGAGTGGCTCGACGACCATCAGCCGGCCGACCCGCACCACCGGCATATTTCGCACCTGCTGGCGCTGTATCCGTTCAGCCAGATCACCCGTGAGCGTACCCCCGAGCTGGCGGTGGCCGCCGAACGGGCGCTCGATCAGCGCTTGCAGCCGGCCGGCTCATATGAGATCGCCAACTGGGCGCTGGCGATGCTGACAACGTACTATGCGCGGCTGGGTGACGGCCGGCAGGCGCATCACTGGCTGCAAACGGCGCTGGCGCAACTGACGTATGCCAACCTGATGGTGTGCCATCCGGTGTACGCGGGCGCCGAAGTAGGCATCTACGAGCTGGACGGCAACACCGGTATCGCCGCCGGAATACTGGAAATGCTGCTGCAAAGCCACGACGGCATCCGGCTGCTGCCGGCACTGCCGCCAGCATGGCAGGCCGGCTCCGTCCTTGGTGTGCGCGCCCGCGGCGGCTTCGAGCTCGATATCAGCTGGCGTGACGGCACGTTAAGCGAGGCGCGTGTGACATCCAGGCTGGGTAACCCATGCACGATCAGCTACGGCAACCGCGTGCAGTCGCTCAATCTGGCAGCCGGCGAAAGCGCGACGCTCAAGGGGGCGGATTTTGCCGAGAACACCACCCGCTAGGATAGTTATCGATCAAAATCACCACACAGGCACAAAGGACACGAAGAATTTTTGGAATCTTCGTGTCCTTTGTGCCTGTGTGGTGATTTCATTCCGGCCATTGATTGAGCCGGCGCCGGCTAGTTGCGCTTAAGCGTCCGCCCGGCCGCGGTGCGCAGGTCGCCGAAATAGATCCGCAGCGCGCGGGCCAGGTTCTGCTCCTGATAGGCACCGCCGGCATGGCCGTGGGCGACAAGCAGAAAGAAGCGCAGCACCAGCAGGCTGAGCCCGCCAACGATCAGCAGCGTCAGGGGGATACTGATGATCGGCAAGGTAAGCGGCGGCAGATAATCCCACATCGCGTGCAGCAGCGCCGCCACGATATATGCGACCAGCACGTTAACACCAAAGGTAAGCCGGCCCGAGATATGCTCGCGCCAGATCGCCGCTGCGATGATAGCGGTCCAGGTGCCGTGGCCAAGCGGCGCCAGCAGCGCCCGTAGCCGGATCACCTCGGCCATTGTGTCGACACCGCCGCCTGGAACCACCAGCGCAAGAAACGCATAGCCCATGCTTTCGAACGCGGCGAAGCCCATGCCGGCGGCGGCTCCCAGGACGATACCGTGCATCACGGTTGCATAGCGCTTGCGCGCGAACACCAGAAACGGCAGCAGCACGATCAGTTTGGCGCCTTCCTCGCTAAACCCGATCAGCAGCGCGTTCAATAACGTTTGCGAGCCGAACAGGCCCTCGCTGCCGCCCACCAGCAGCCGCGAAAGAAGCAGCGATGCGACGACGGTACCGATCACGCCGCCGAAAAAGAACAACAGCGCGATCCGGCTGAGCGGTACGTCGTACAGCGTGCCGTCCTCGTACAGGTATGCGACATAGACGATCGGTACAAGGAAAGTGCCGATCACAAACAGGTTCGGCAGCAGCAGGATATTGCCGGTTGCCAGCGTTACATTGCTGACCACGGCGTACAGCGCGATGCCGATCAGCAGAATCTTCCACCACCAGCGCTGCCATTGTGCCTTGATCGCGGCATGGCCATTGGCGGCAAAACTCGCCGCCAGGTCGCCGGCAGCGTTGGCCTGGATGAGGGCGCCGTTGGTGGGCCCGCTAAGCGGCTGGCCGCAGGCAACACAGAATCGATCACTTGCGACGGTAGCCGCGCCGCACCTGGAACACTGCATCGGATTCTCCGCAATTAGCAATTAGCAATTAGCAATTAGCAACGACCTATGGGTGATGAACAACTCGATTACATCTGGAAACGTGAACAAACAATTCGCCGATTGCAATGTTGTTCCTTGTCTAGTGAATTCTACGCTTCGCCGGTGCAAAAGTTGCACCCGTACTCCATAAACTAGGACGTGCAGAGAAAAAAGAGAATCGCGCCGGCCGTTCAGTTCCCGCTCTCCGGAAGTCGGCAGTTCCTCTGCTATAATGGCCCGCGCTAGAGCCAATTAGCAATTAGCAAAGAACAAATCTATTGCTAATTGCTAACTGCTAATTGAAGGAACGCCCGATGCCGAAAAAGGTCTTGATCATCGACGACGACGCCAGCCTGCAAACAGTGCTCGAAATCGCGCTGCAGCAGGCAGGCTTTGACGTGGTGCTTGCCGGCAACGGCGAGGAGGGCATCGCGCAGGTCGCCGCGACCCGCCCTGACGCGGTAGTATCCGACCTGATGATGCCGCAAATGGACGGCGTGCAGTTTGTGCGAGCGATCCACGAGCAGCTACAGTACGAAAATATCCCCTTGATCGTTATGACGGCGCTCAATCGCAAGCCATGGTTTGCGGAGCTGGAAGACGAAGGCGCGATCATTCTGCAAAAACCGTTCGATGTCCACAAATTCGTATCATTGATCCAGATGCAGATCGACGACTAGCCACGCCAACCCGGACAGTCTCGCTGGATTTTCAGCCTCAACCGAGCGCGTCGAAGCGCGGCCTCAGCGCCGCGTAGGTATCGTCGATTGCCTCCGGCACGAGCTTGACCCCCCCGATCAGCGGCATGAAGTTCGTGTCGCCGTTCCAGCGCGGCACGATATGCAGGTGCAAATGTTGATCGATACCTGCGCCCGCCGTGCGCCCCAGATTCATCCCTAGATTGAAGCCGTGCGGCTGCATCTCGGCCTCGAGAATCTCCGTGCAGCGTTGAGCCAGCGCCATGATCTCGGCCGCTGCAGCCGGCGCCAGGGCGGCGAAATCGGCGGTATGCTCATACGGAGCTACCATTAAATGCCCCGGATTGTATGGGTACAGGTTCATCAAGACATAGGCGTGCTCGCCGCGCCGTAGCACCAGCCGGGCCGCATCATCGCCGCTACTCGGCGCATAACACAGCACGCAGCCCGCTTCAGCCGGCGCATCACCGCCCTTGATGTATTGCCCGCGCCAGGGGGTCCACTTTATTTCCATGCGGTTGTCTCAAACAGTGTAGTCGAAGGTCACAGGTCGAAAGTCCTTCTTCTCGGCGATTGACCGTCATGCTTGGATGTTCAATCCACCTAAATCGCTTCGTGACCTTCGACCTGTGACCTTCGACCTTCGACCCGGCGCCGTCTAGGCGTCCGGTGCATCCTGGTTGCGCAGAAACGCTTCGACGAAGGCATCGATTTCGCCGTCGAGCACGGCCTGGGTGTTGCTGGTTTCCTCGCCGGTGCGATGATCCTTGACGAGATTATATGGATGGAGCACGTAGGAGCGGATCTGGTTGCCCCAGGCGGCATCGCGATGCTCACCGCGCAGGCGGCGGCGCTCCTCGCGCTGATGCTGTAGCTCGCGCTCCAACAAACGCCCACGCAGCACCTTCATGGCCGTATCTTTGTTTTGCAGCTGCGAGCGCTCGTTCTGGCACGTGACGACGATCTGCTCGGGCGTGCCGGGCTTGTACGTGATGCGCACTGCGGAGTCGGTGGTATTGACACCCTGCCCGCCGTGCCCGCCGGCGCGAAACACATCTATTCGCAAGTCATCCGGCTCAATCGTGACTTCGACGGCGTCGTCCACCTCGGGCATCACTTCGACGCCGGCAAACGATGTATGCCGGCGATGGGCCTGATCAAAAGGCGACAGCCGGACCAGCCGGTGTACCCCGGACTCGGCTTTGGCATAGCCATAGGCAAACGGCCCGCGCAGCTCGATCGTAGCCGCTTTGATGCCGGCCTCTTCGGCGGGCATCTCGTCGACCAGGCTGACTTTCCAGCCATGCTGCTCACCCCAGCGCAGATACATGCGCAGCAACATCGCCGCGAAATCGGCCGAGTCGACGCCGCCTGCGCCCGGCTGGATCGTCATAAATGCGGGCGATTCGTCATAGCGCCCGCTCAGCAGCAGCGAGATCTCGGCCTGGTCCACGGTGCGGGCGAGCTGGCGCACCTCGGCATCAAGCTCGGCCAGCATGGCCTCGTCGTTATCGGCCGAACCTAGCTCGATCAGCTCGATGGTCGTTTCGAGCTGCTGATCGAGCTCGCGATAGCGCGCGGTTTCGGACTGCAACGTGGAAAGCCGCTGCATCACCAGCTGCGCATCCGCGGGGTCGCTCCACAAATCAGGGTTGGCGGCACGCTGTTCGAACTCGGCGATCAGTACATCGCGTCCCGCGAAGTCAAAGACGCCCGCGCAGCGCGTCGAACCGCGCCCGCAGGCTTCCCGCTTCATTTGACAGGTCGTTATAGGTTGGCATCGCTTAAGTGTACCGCATTGTTTAGCGCCGGGCTCAAGCCACACGCCAAAAACACAAAGCCTCGCCAGGCTAGCCGAGGCTTTGTGTTTTTGGGCCCGATGCTTCAGCGTCCGGGCGTCGGGTCAATCGCTAATGACCGAAACCGCCGCGTCCGGCGCCGCGACCTGCCCCACGCTGTTGGGCAAAACAGTCGTTGCAGTACACCGGACGGTCGCCGCGCGGCACAAACGGAACGGTAGTTGTCCGCCCGCATTGTGAGCACACGACCTCATGCTGAATTCTCTCGCGCTGTTCCCCCCCGTAGCCCCCCGAGCTGTACGAACCACCATCGCTGCTGTAGCTACCACCGCCGCTGTAACCGCCACTGCTGCTGTAGCCGCCGCCCTCCGAGCGCTGCGCTTTGCGCGCGCGGCGGCAGTTCGGGCAGCGCGTGGGCGCGTTGTCGAAGCCCTTTTGCTGGTAAAACTCTTGTTCGCCGGCCGTGAACACAAACTCCGTGCCGCAGTCGCGGCAAGTCAGCACCTTGTCCGTGAAGCTCACCCGAGCTCCTCCTTGTTGGGCTATCCGGGAAATAGACGTGGAGGACTACGGCAGGCCGGCGGCTGTGGTTGAGGCCAGTTCTGGGGGGCCAGGAGCCAGTCCAAACATCGCACGTGGGTCTACCAGAGCACCACCGGAGCCAGTATAGAGCATCTGTATGCGGAATGCAACAGGATCTTTGACTACGCGGATGCACTAGTTAATCAGAACTTTCCTGTTGCGGCGATGGTCCCGAAGCCAGTCGATGTGCCTGCCGGGTAGTCTCCGGCAAGCGGTAGCGCGGCGTGCAGCGCAGCACCCATTCCACGGCGCTTGCCAGGCTGATGCGGTGCCCGAGCGAAACGTAAAGCGGCCGCGTGCCGGCGCGGGTACACAGCGCGACGCCGACGATCTCGCCGCGATCGAGCAGCGGCGCGGTGGCGCCATGCCGGGGCTCCAGCGCGCCGTGCCGGCCGGTCAGCAGCGATTTCGCGGCGCCGATCGATGGCAGATCGGCCAACACGCCGATATGGCAGGCCAGCCCGAAGCGCCGCGGGTGCGCCAGACCCTGGCCATCACAGATCAGCAGATCCGGCGGCGTGCGCAGCTGCGCCAGTGCATCGAGCACGGCGGGTGCTTCGCGAAACGACAGAAACCCCGGCACATAGGGAAAGCTGGTCGGGCGGCGCACAATCGCCTGCTCCACCAGCTCGAGATCGGGATAGCTGAGCACCGCCACGGCGGCACGAGTGATCGCGCCGTCTTGTTCAAAGCCGCAGTCCAGACCCGCCACCCGCCGCACGGGCGGGAGCCGGTCTTCGCGCTCTACGCACCCGCGTAGCCGCTGCTGCTCGGCGGTGGCTTCTTCGATCGTCGTTGGCCAGTTCGGTTGTAGCATCGATTCCACTTCAATCTTGCTCGGCTCTCTGCTGCGCCGAGAGCCTGATCACCCGCTCGGTTTCACTCCACAAATCGTACCCGCTCAGCTCGTCCAGTGTTGCCCAGGCGACTGCCGAGGCGTCGTCGCCGGCGATTGCCTCACCGTCGTACCATTCGGCCAGCATATCGATCAAGGTATAGTGGAACTCGATGCGTCCGGCTTCATCGCGATGGATCGAGTCGACGACGGCGACAACGCCGAGTACGATGACATCGAGGCCGGTTTCTTCGCTTACTTCGCGCCGCGCCGCCTCGGCTACAGTTTCGCCAAGCTCCTGCCTGCCGCCGGGCAGGCTCCACTCGCCGGCGCGAGGCGCTTTTGCGCGCCGGATCAGCAAGATCCGGTCCTCGCGCCACACCAGCGCGGCCACACCAACTACCGGTTTTGTCGGGTACATAGGTCGAACCTGGCTTTTCAATATGGTATAATCTCGTTCCGAATCGACGGCCTCACAAGTTCCGCTCGGAGACGCGTTCAGTATGTATTTTATCGAGTTCGAATGTTCCTTTTGGCAATATTAGTGTCTTTATGGTGTTGGTCTGGGCGGCAACCCTGGCCGCTGGAGTATACCTGCTGCGCAGCTACACCGACCGCAATCCGCTTCGTCAGCGCTTTGTGCGGCAGGTTGGGCTGATCGAATGCGTGCTGGCCGGCGCCGGCCTGGTGTTGCTGGCACTTAAATACTTCAATGTTCCGATCCTGGAATGGCGGCTGTGGTCGTACCTGGTCGCCGTGGCCTGGCTGGGCTACACCGGCTACGCCGTCTGGTTTTATAACAGTCGCCTGCCGGTGCTCATCGCCGCCGCGAGCCGCGCCGGTAGGGGCCAGCGGCCGCAGATCTCGCGTGGCAGCCGCCCTCCGGCGGGAACCGCGCGCGCATACCCGGCCAATGGCGGTACGGCCGAAGCACCGCCTCGCGATCCGCGCCAGCCGGCTACGACCACACGTCGCGAGGCGCGGCGCGAGCGTAAGCGCCGCAGCCGGTAAATTTGTCAGGGTGCAACCCCGGCGGACCCCGGCATTTATGCCGGGGTCCGCCGGGGTTCGCCGGGTAACACCGGGAACGCCGGGTCCGAGAACAAACATCCCTGGTATAATCAACCTGATCGGCAGCACGGGGCGAGCAGGTTATGTGGCGCGTTGTGATCACTGGTTCGAGCGGCCAGATCGGCACCAATCTCGCGCTGCGCCTGCTGCGCGAAGGCCACGCCGTGTTCGGTGTCGACAAGCGCCCCAACACCTGGACCGACGCGTTCCCGACGCTATTGCAGGATCTTGCGGCGCCCTACCGCGATTTTCATGGTGGTATCGGCTCCGCGCCATACCCGTCGTGCGACGTGGTAATCCACCTCGCCGCGAACGCCAAGGTCCACGAGCTGGTCGAGCAGCCTCATCGCGCGATGGAGAACATGCAGCTCACCTTTAATGTGCTCGAATACTGCCGCGCGAATGGTGTGCCGCTCGTGTTTTCGTCGTCGCGCGAGGTGTATGGCGATATTCATCGCTACATCACCGAAGAAGCACACGCCGATTTTTCCTATACCGAAAGCCCGTACTCGGCTTCCAAAATCGGCGGAGAGGCGCTGATCTATGCCTACGCACGCTGCTATGGCCTGCGCTACCTGGTGTTCCGCTTCAGTAATGTGTACGGCCGCTTCGATTCGGATATCGAGCGAATGGAGCGGGTGATCCCCCTGTTTATCCGTCGCCTGGCCGCCGGCGAAACGGTGACCGTATATGGACGTGATAAGGTGCTCGACTTCACCTATATCGACGATTGCGTCGACGGTATCGTTCGCGGCATCGACCGTCTGCTGCGCGGTGACGTGCAGAACGAGACGATCAATCTGGCGTATGGAGAGGGCAATTCGCTGGTGCATTTGGCCGAGCTGGTGGCCGAAGCGTTGAACGTCGAGCCGCGGATCGTGGTAGAAGATGCCAAACGGGCCGGCGAAGTGACTCACTACGTCGCCGACCTCAGCAGGGCTATCGCGCTGCTCGGCTATCGGCCCCAAACGTCGCTGCAACAAGGCATCCGTAATGCTGTCGGCTGGTGGCGCGAATGGAATGCGCGTCCGGCAAGCTACCTCGAGGCATTGCCATGAGCCAGCCGCTGCATCGATCTGAAGCCGCTCCGCCGGCGGCGGCTGAAGCGTTGTTGCGCGCGACGGCGGAGGTCACCCGGATCGCCGAGCTGCCCGGCTTCTCCCGCAATGCCGTGCGTGTCGTGCTTGGCGCCGGCCTTGGCGCCGAGGTCGTCACGCTGTGGCTGCTTGAAGACGACGGCCGGTTGCATGTAGCGGCGTCCGATTCCCACGGCGCGGCAAGTCTGGATCCCGGTGCAGCGATCGCTTTGCAGGCCGGCGAGTCTGCTCCCGGAGCAGCGCTGGCGTCCGGCGCGCCGCTGCTGCTCGACAACCTGGGTCTTGAACAAAGCCCGCACCGTATCGGTGCGGGCAATGCTGCCTACCTCGCGGCTCGCGCCGCGTTGCTCCCGCCGCCGGTAGCCGGCCTCTGGTTGCCGCTGGCCGACGACGACGGGCCGCTGGGCGTGCTTGAGCTGCTTGATCTCGACGGCGACGCCACGTGGAGCGGCGAAACGGCGCTGCTCGCGGCGTTCGCCGATTGTTTCACTGCCGCCGCCCGCACCGCGTGGAGCTTCGGCGCGCTACGGTCGCGCCAGCGGCGCCTTGAAGCCGTGGATGCTGTCGCCGGGGCGCTTGCAGCCGCGGCGGATCTTGGTGAGATGCTGGCGGCGACGCTCGCGGTTGCGCTCAGCTTGAGCGATGCCGAGCGCGGCCTGGTTGCGCTGTTCGACCGCCAGGGCGCCGTGGTGGGCGCGAGTATGGGCATGGGCGACGCGCTGGCGACGGGCACGCAGCTCGATCGCTCTGCTGCGCCGCTCGCCGCGCTCGACGCCGGCGACGTCACGCTCGTCGCCCTGCCTGAACATGAGCCCTGGACGGCGTTACGCCCGTCGGGTGTGGACGTGCTGGCGCTGGTGCCGCTGCCGGCAAGCGGGACGGCTATCGGCGTGCTCGCGCTCGCGCTCACGGCCGGCGCCGCCGAGCGGCTTGATCGCAGCGCATTGCAGGCGATCAGCGTGCAGATCGGCCTTGCCGCCGGTAGCTCGCAAATGCATGAGCTGACCCGGCGCGAGCGCCGTCGCCTGGCGGGCGTGATCGAGTCGATCGCCGAAGGGGTGCTCCTGTGTGACATCCACGGTCGCCTGGTGCAGTCCAATCGCGAAGCCGAGCTGCTGCTCGGCCGGGCGCTGCCGCCCGGCCTTTTGCTCGACGATCTGGCGGCTCTACTGCGCATCCGCGGGCTGGACGACGAGCCGTTGCCGGTGAGCGATACACCGCTGGCCAAGGCCCTGCTCAGCAGCGTGTACCGCAATTACGAGGTTCAGGTGGTCGACGGCATGGGGAACGATATCGTGATCGGCTGCTCGGGCGCGCCGCTGCTGGCCGACGACGGCTCGCTGGACGGCGCGGTGGTGGTGTTTCGCGACCTCACCGTCTCCAAGCGGTCTGCCGCGCTGCGCGACGAATTCGTGGCTGTCGCCGCGCACGAGCTCAGGGCGCCGCTGGCCGCGATCAAGGGCTATGCCGACCTGCTGCTCGAGCGCAAAGAACATCCCGACGGCGCTGTACCCAGCGAGCGTGGCTTGACCTTGCTGGCGCGCCAGGTCGACCATCTGGTTCAACTGGTCGACAATCTGCTCGACGTGTCGCGGCTCGACGCCGGGCGGCTGCAATTGTATCGCCAGCCGGTCGATCTGATCATGCTGCTTGAGGCCAGCATCGATCGCGTGCGCGTCGGTACCGGCGAGCACACATGGGAGCTCAACGGCCCCACTAGCCTGCTGATGATGGCCGACAATGTGCGGCTGCAGCAGGTATTTACCAACCTGCTGACCAACGCGGCCCGCTACAGCGCGGCCGGCACTACCATTTCCGTCGATGTCTGGAGCGAGTTGTGTGCCGTCGGCGACGATGGAACACTGAGCGTGGGCGGCGATCAGCCGTGTGTGGTGGTTGCCGTTCGCGACCAGGGCGTGGGCATGCAGCTCGACGTGCAGGCGCGGGTGGGGGCGCGCTATTTCCGTGCCAACACCGTCGCAGCGCCGAGTGGCCTGGGCCTGGGAGTGTACATCAGCCGCGAGATCGTGCAGCTGCACGGTGGCCGTATCTGGTTTGAAAGCGTTCCCGAAGCGAGTACCTCGCTGCCTGACCGGCCGGGGCACGGAACGTCGTTTTATGTGATGTTGCCGACCAGGCTCGACGACGCTCCCGAAATAGCCGGGCTGCCCCTGGTCGTCACTCCCAAATCCTGACATGGATCTTTTTTCTCATGCCGCGCGCTCGGATCGCGCCCGCAACGCACCGCTGGCCGCCCGCATGCGCCCGCGCACGCTCGACGAATTTGTCGGCCAGGAGCGCGTAGCCGGTTCCGGCCGGCTGTTGCAGCGCGCGCTGGACCAGGGCGCGCTGTTTTCGATGATCCTGTGGGGACCGCCCGGCAGCGGCAAGACAACGCTGGGCCGGCTGCTCGCACAGGCCAGCAGCGCTCATTTTGAGCAACTTTCGGCCGTCAGCGCCGGGGTAGCCGAATTGCGCAAGGTGGTCAAAGAGGCACAGGATCGGCTGGGCATGCACGGCGAGCGGACAGTGTTGTTTGTCGACGAGATCCATCGCTGGAACAAAGCTCAGCAGGACGCCGTGCTGCCATATGTCGAAGACGGCACGCTGACTCTGATCGGCGCCACCACCGAAAACCCGTCGTTTGAGGTCAACGGCGCGCTGCTTTCGCGCTGCCGCGTGATCACGCTCGAAGCGCTGTCCGACGACGATATCCGCACTATCGCCGACCGTGCGCTGCTCGATCGGGAGCGTGGGATCGGCGAGCTGCAGGTGACGCTGACCGATGATGCGCGGTCGCTGCTGATCAACCTGGCCAACGGCGATGCGCGAGCCGCGCTCAACGCACTCGAGGCCGCCGCGGTATCGGCGCCGGAGGGCGACGGCGGCCGGCGCGTGCTCGGCCCCGACGACGTGCTTGAAGCGTACCAGCGCCGCAACGTGCAGTACGACAAATCGGGAGAGCTGCACTACGATGCCATCTCGGCGCTGCACAAATCGGTGCGCGACAGCGATCCCGACGGCGCGCTATACTGGCTGGGCCGTATGCTGCGCGGCGGGGAAGATCCGCTCTACATCGCCCGGCGCGTGATCCGTATGTCGGTCGAGGATATCGGCCTGGCCGACCCGCACGCGCTGCCGCTGTGCGTGGCGGCCCAGCAGGCCGTACACTTCATGGGCCAGCCCGAGGGCGAGCTGGCGCTGGCGCAGGCGGTAGTGTATCTGTGCCAGGCGCCCAAAAGCAACGCGGTCTATCGCGCCTATGGCGCCGTTCTGGCAGACGTCGAGGAAACGCGCAACGATCCGGTTCCGCTGCACCTGCGCAACGCGGTCACCGGCCTGATGAAAGGGCTGGGCTACGGCAAAGACTATCAGTATGCGCATGATTTTAAGGATGCGCGTGTCGATCAGGAGCACCTGCCGCCCAATCTCGCCGGCCGGCGTTACTATGAGCCGACCGAGCGCGGCTTTGAGGCCGAGATCCGCGCGCGGCTCGGGGGCCACGCGGGCGACACAGGAGATGAGGGAGACCGGGAGAGGAGATGACGGAATGCGTAGGGACATGCCGCCGGCCGCACAGCCTCTACAACCACGCAGTCGGCACGGTGCCTCTGGCATGTCCCTACGTCACATAATCCAATTGGCCGATCAACTCGAAACGCGAAGCGCGAAACGCGAAACACATCTTGTCTACCTCGGCCTGGGCGCAAACCTGGGCGACCGCGAGGCGGCGCTGCGGGCGGCGCGCGACGGTCTGGGGCCGGATGTCGAGATTGTGCGCTGCTCCAGCATATACGAAACGCCGCCATGGGGCGAGCTCGAGCAGTCGGCCTTTTTGAACGCCGTGTGCGAAGCGCGCACCGCGCTGGCGCCGCGCGCGCTGCTCGACCGCGTCAAACGCCTTGAGCGCGCGCTCGGCCGTGTCGCCACGCGGCGCTGGGGGCCGCGGGTAATCGACATCGATATCCTGCTGTACAACCAGCTCGAGCTGCACAGTCCCGAGCTGGTCATTCCACATTCGTATCTCCATCAGCGCGCGTTCGTGCTGCTGCCGCTGCGCGAGCTGGCGCCCGCGCTGCGCCATCCCGTGCTCGGCAGCACGGTCGCGGAGCTTGCCGCGGCTGTCGACGACACAGGGATCAAACGCCTGGACGCCTGGTAAGCGGCCGGCGCCTCACTCATGTTATAATACTGCCTCATTTTCCCTAGAGATCGGCCTCGTGCATGGTGATCGATACTCCCAGCCAACTTCCGCGCTGGTCGAAATCGGCAAACACGCCTCAATACTACGCTGCTGCTGCTGGCGGCCGCCGGCGTGTTGGTATTGTTGGTTGCCTCGATCATTGTCGACCGTTTCCGAATCGCCAATCGCGACCAGCTCGCGGCGCTTGATCAGATCCAGATCAGCGCCGCCGATGCGTTCGGGTTGCTTCGAGATATGGAGACCGGGCATCGCGGCTATGCCTTGACCGATAATCCTGCCTTTTTGGATCCGTACGACCGTGCCGTTGCCGAGTATCCCGAGGTGTTGGGCGCGGCCAACGGGCTGGCGCAGGGTACAGGTGATGGCGCCATCGTGGCCGCATTGATGGCGTTCGAAGACGAAGCGCGGGCATGGCGCAGCTCGATCGGCGACTTGATCGAACAACGCCGGCTCGAGCTCGATTCCGCCACCGCCAGCGGCGACCCGTTGGCCGACAAACAGCGCTTCGATGCAATACGGGTTCGCGCCGCCGAGCTTTCCGCCCTGCTCGACGCGCGACGGCTTGACCTGCAGCGCACGTACAATCGGGCCGCTGTCGGCAGCATCGTGCTGCTTTCGATCGGCTCGCTGCTGGCGCTGGCCTCGCTGTTATACGGGACGCGCCTGGTCGGGCGCATCGGCCTGCTGGCGACGGCGCTGCAAACGCGTCAAGGGCGCCAGGAGGCGTATGCCTCTGCTATCAGCGCGCTCAACGACGCGACGCAGCTCCAGCCCTTGCTCAGCACGTCGTTGCCGCTGATCGTTGAAAGCGCGGGCGCAGCCGCCGGCGCCGTGTATGTTGCCGACGGAGACCGGCTGCAGCTAGTGGCGTCTGCCGGGCTTGATCAGGAGCGTCTCAAGCCGCTGCGGCGTGACGAGGGCTTGCCCGGTCGAGTGCTGAGTGAAAACCGCGCCGTGGTCGTCGGCGATCTGCCCCCCGATGCGCCATATCGCATCAACAGCGGTATTGGAGACGCCCCGGCCCATGCGATCGCCGGCGTGCCGCTGCGCTACGGTCGCCAGCAGCTCGGTGTGCTGGTAGCGGCCGGCGTTCGACCCTTCAGCCCGTATGAAGTCCAGCAACTGGAGCTGACGGCAGCGCAGCTTGCCACGGCGATCAGTAATGTGCGTGCATTCGAGGACGCCCAGCGCAGCGCCGAACAGCTGGCCGACGCCAACGCGTACCAGGCGCAACTCCTGGAGTCGAGCGATACGCTGCAGGATATCGGGCGTGAGCTGGTGCGGCAGAGCGATCTGCAGCAGCTGCTGGAGATGGTATGTCGCGAATCACGCAAGCTGCTGCGTGCCGATTATGCCGCCGTCGCAACGCTGGCCGATCCGCTCGGCTCGACGCACTGGGCAGCCGCGGACGGCACGCACTCGCCGGACGCGCGCCAGGTGGTATATCCGCCCAATCGAGGCATGGCCGGCCGCGCGATGGCCTCGGCGGCGCCGGTGGTGATCCAGGACTTTGGGAGCGATCCCGACTTTCCCGTCGACGAGTTCCCGATACATGCCGCCGAGGGCGCGAAGTCGGTGCTCAGCGTGCCGTTGTTCAGAAAGGATACACCGGTCGGCGCCCTGATCGTGGCGTTCCGCACCGCCTACCCGATCGGCGATGCCGAAGTGGAGCTGGCGACTGCGCTGGCCTCGTACGCTTCGATCGCAATCGAAAATGCGCGCCTGGTTACCGAGCTGCAGTACGAGCGTGATCTGGCCGAGCACCGAGCCGGCGAGCTGACGGTCAAGAATCGGGAAGTCGAGCGCGCCAACCGGCTCAAGAGCGAGTTCGTCGCCAACATGAGCCACGAGCTACGCACGCCGCTGAACTCGATTCTGGCGCTGTCCCAGATCTTGCTGGATCAACTCGACGGCGATCTCAACGACGAGCAGCAAAAGCAAGTCAGGATCATCGAGCGTAACGGACATAACCTGCTGCGCTTGATCAATGATATCCTCGATCTAAGTAAGATCGAAGCCGGGCGCATCGATCTGGTGCCCACCGCGTTTAACGTGCGTGATCTGTTGGGCGGCGTTCGGGCTACGATCGCACCGCTGGTCGCCGATAAAGGACTTGTCCTGGATGTCGAAGTGTACGGCGATCTGCCGCCGGCATACACCGACGAGAACAAACTCAAGCAGGTTCTGCTCAACCTGTTGAGCAACGCGGTGAAGTTTACGGTGACAGGGTCGATCACAGTGCGGGCCAGGCAAGGGCGCGAGATCGGCGCGGCCGAAGCGAGTTTTACCTCGCTGCCTGACCGGCCGGGAGCGAATACCTCGCTGCCTGACCGGCCGGACGGGCTTACGCCCCTGCCTGATCGGCCGGACGGGCCGTGGCTGACGCTCGAGGTGCAAGATACCGGTATCGGCATCGCGCCCGACGATCAAGCGACCGTGTGGGAGGAGTTTCAACAGATCGACGGGTCACTCGCGCGCCAGTACGAGGGTACCGGGCTGGGCCTGGCGATCGTGCGGCGCCTGGTGCGGCTGCTTGGCGGCGAGATCGAGCTGCACAGCGAAGCCGGGCAGGGATCGACGTTCCGGCTGTCCATTCCGGCGCGTCTGCCGTCGGCACGCAGCGTCGGCCAGGCCGTGGCTACCCCGTCCGAAGGGACTATGGCCCTGCCCGGCCGGCCGGAGCCGGCGGCGGCGGTGCGGGCGCGGCAAGCCGAGCGTCCGTTGATCCTGATCGTCGACGACGACATCGAAGTGATCTATATCCTGGAGAAATACTTGCGCGACGAAGGCTACGAGATAGTCTCGGCTCAGACCGGCAACGAGGCGATTGCGCGCGCGCGCGAGCTGCAGCCGTTTGCCGTCACGCTCGACATCATGATGCCGGGACGCGATGGCTGGGAAGTGATCCAGGCGCTCAAGAGCGACCCGGTGACAGCCGATATCCAGATCATCATTCTGTCGATGCTGGACAATCGCCAGCTGGGCTATAGCCTTGGCGCGGCTGATTATCTGGTCAAGCCGGTGTCGCGCACGGATCTGCTGCAGCGGCTGGCCAAGCTGCGCGACGGCCGGCCGCTGAGCGCCGTGGCGATCGTCGACGACGACCCGATCGAGCTGCGCGTACTGTCGTCGGCGCTGAGCGATGAGGGCCTGGCGGTGCATTCGTTTAGTAGCGGTCTGCAGGCGCTCGAATGGCTATCTGAGCACACGCCCGACCTGCTCACGCTCGATCTGATGATGCCGGGGATGGACGGTTTCGAAGTGCTGGACCGGGTGCGCGCGATCGAGCGCCTGCGCGAGCTTCCGGTGTTGATTATCACGGCTAAGGATATTTCGCTCGACGATCTCAGGCGGCTGAACGGGCAGATCGCGGCGATCATCAACAAAGGACCGCGCCAGCGTGAAGAGCTGCTGCGCGAGGTGCGCGAGATGCTGCGGCGGCAGCGCGCTGCGCTTGCCCCGCCGGCAGGCGAAGCGATGTGATGTGATACATGAACGGCACACTTAACTTACCGGGGAGAGGAAGCGTGAGCGGTGCGATGATCCTGGTGGTGGAAGACAATCCCGATAATATGTATGTGCTCGACCATTTGCTGACTCGAAAAGGCTACGTGGTGCGTCAGGCAGCGCGTGGCGAGGAAGCACTGGCGATCATCAAACAGCAGCGGCCGGCCCTGGTGCTGATGGACATGCAAATGCCCGGCATGGACGGCTACGCTGTCGTGCGCGCTATTCGTGAGCAGCCCGAGCTTGGGGAGCTGCCGGTGATCGCCGTCACCGCCAGCAGCATGCCTGGCGATCGCGAGCAAACGATTGCCGCCGGCTGTACCGATTATGTTGCTAAGCCGATCAGCCCGCGCGACCTGTTGAAATTGGTAGAACAATATCTGAGCTATGAAGTTTAGGGATAAATCTACGTCGAGGATCCTGATCGTCGACGACCAGCCGGATAACTTGTATGTCCTGCGCCGCTTGCTGCGCGGGCAAGGTTATTCTGTGCTCGAAGCCGCCGGCGGCGCCGAGGCGCTGGATCTAGCCGGCCGGCAGCGTCCCGACCTGATCCTGCTCGACGTGATGATGCCGGAAATGGATGGCTTCGAGGTTGTGCAGCGGCTCCGTGAGGATGCCGCGACACACGGCATTCCAGTGGTGCTGCTGACGGCGAATGCGCCGGATGAGCGGCTCAAGATCCAGGGCCTCAACCTGGGCGCGGACGAGTATCTTACCCAGCCGATCAACAACAACGAGCTGCTGGCGCGTGTCGAGGCGCTGCTGCGCACCAAGCATGCGCAGGACGAGCTGCTCACGCGCAACGCTCAGCTTTCCGCCCTGCTGGATATCGTTCAGGCCAGCACCAGCACGCTTGAGCTGGCCGAGGTCGGGCGGCGCCTGATCGAGCGAACGTTGTCCACTTTGGCGATCGAGGCAGGCGGAATCTGGTTGCGCGACGGCGATGCGCTGGTGTGCCTGGCCCAGCGCGGCTATAGCGCCGCGGCGGTCGAGGATCGCGCGCGTATCCCGCTGGATGCCAGCCGTGTCAGCGTACTGGCGATGGAGCGCCGGCAGCCGATCTTCGGGCCGACGTCCGACCTGTACGGGCCGCAAAGCGCCATGGCTCGCGAAACCAGGACCACGGTGGTGCTGCCCTTGCTGCACCGCGGCGAAGCGCACGGCGTGTTGCACCTCGGCACGACGGCTGATCGAACCTTTGAGGGCGACCAGCTGGCGTTTCTTGGCGCGATCGCCAACGCGGCCGCCGTGGCCGTCCAAAATGCGCGTCTGTTCGAAGAATCACAGCTCCAGAGGCTGCAGCTGCAGCAGCTCGACCTTGAAAAAGATGAATTCATTTCGATCATCGCGCACGAGCTCAAGAACCCGCTGGCGTCGATCAAAGGCTACGCCGGGTTGTTGCAGCGTCGAGGCAAAAAAGACGGCGCTCCACCCTTGTCGTTCAAAGGCCTCGACGTGATCGAGCAGCAGGCCAACCGGATGAACCTGCTGCTCGACCAGCTGCGTGATGTGTCCCAGATCGGCATGGACCGTTTCGAGATCGAGCCGGCGGTGATCGATATGGTCGAGCTGACGCAGCGTGTCGCGCTCGACATGCAGGCGACGACCAGCAGCCACCGCCTGCTGCTCGACGTGAGCGTCAATGCGCAGCTGCACGCCAGCGTCGATGAGTTTCGCATGGCCCAGGTGCTGGCCAACCTGATCAGCAACGCGATCAAATACAGCCCCGACGGCGGCGACGTCGAAATCGTGGTCGGGTCGCTTGATGAGCCGCCCTGTGTTCACGAACATCCGGCCGCGACCTGGGTTACGGTAACGGTCAAGGATGGCGGCATCGGCATCCCGGCCGATGTTCAGGACCGGTTGTTTCAGCGCTTCTTTCGCGCGCCAAACGCCAGGGGCCGCATCAGTGGCATGGGTCTCGGCCTGTATATCACCCGCGAGATTATCCAGCGTCACGGCGGCTGCATGTGGCTGGAAAGTGAGGAAGGCAACGGCAGTCTGTTCGGTATCGCGCTGCCGCTTGTCGTAGAGGAGCCTGGTGCCCTGCCTGACCGGCCGGAGCCGGCGGTACGGCAGGAGGATAACGTGGCCAATGGTTGGCAGGGTGACGGAAAGGCACAGGAGAAAAAGCAGGCCCTCACCCCCTAACCCCCTCTCCCGTCGCTTGCGACGGGAGAGGGGGTTAGGGGGTGAGGGCCACAATCCCAGAACCCCATGACCAACCTTACGCTGGCCCACCTGTATCCCGAACAGATGAATATCTACGGCGATCGGGGCAACATCCTGACGCTCCAGCAGCGCTGTCGTTGGCGTGGTATCGACCTGCGTGTTGATGCGATCAAGCCGGGCATGAAGGTAGATTGGACCGCCTACGATCTGCTGTTTTTCGGCGGCGGTCAGGATAGCGGCCAGGCTTTGATTGCCTCCGATTTCGTCGAGCGCCATGGCACCGCCGTGCGGTCTGCCATTCAGGACGGCGTTGTGGTACTGTCGATCTGCGGCGGCTACCAGCTGCTGGGCCACTATTTTCTGACCCATACCGGCGACAAGCTGCCGGGTATCGGCGCGCTCGATCTGCATACCGTCGGCGGCACCAGGCGTATGATCGGCAATATTGTTGTTGAGTGGTCGAAGGGTAGCTGGTCGAAGGTCGAAGGTCGAAGGTCGAAGGTCGCGAATGCTGATGACTTTCGACCTTCGACCTTGACACTCACCCACTCCGTGGGTACCCGACTTCGACTGGTTGGGTTCGAAAACCACAGCGGCCGCACGTACCTCGGCCCGGATGTGCAGCCGTTGGGCCGCGTGCTGAGCGGCTACGGCAACAACGGCGAGGACGGCGGCGAGGGTTGTGTGTATCACAACGCGTATGGCTGCTATATGCACGGCTCGCTGCTGCCCAAGAATCCCCACTTCGCGGATCATCTGCTGCGTCTGGCGCTGCTGCGACGTGCCGGTAGCGCGGACGCATTGACGCCGTTGGATGACGTCGTGGAGCTGCGCGCGCACGAGACAATGGTCGCGCGACTTACGAATTGAGCATTGAGTGTTGCGAATCACCAGTGTCCAGAATCCGCGCGTCAAACAGGTGCTTGCGCTGCGCGATCGCAAAGAGCGGATGCGCTCGGGGCTGCTGCGCGTCGAAGGCTATGAGGAGCTGTCGCTCGCGCTGGAAAGCGGTGCACAGCCCCGAACATTGTTCCACTGTCCCGAGCGAAGCGAGCGGTCCGATACACGTGAGATGCTGCAGCGCGCCCTACGGCATGGCGCGGAGCTGATCGAGGTCGACGAGCGCGTTTTTAACAAACTTTCGTATCGCGAAAACCCCGACGGCTGGCTGGCGACGTTCGCGACAGTCGAGCGAGGGTTGAGCGATCTTCCACTGAGCGGAAATCCTCTGGTGGTGGTCGCCGAGGGCGTGGAAAAACCCGGCAATCTGGGCGCCATGCTGCGTACCGCCGATGCCGCCGGCGTCGACGGCGTAGTCGCCGCCCAGCCGGCAACCGATTGGGGTAATCCCAATGTTGTGCGCGCCAGCAAGGGAGCGCTTTTTTCGGTGCCGATTGCGTCAGGCTCGGCCGAGCAAACGATCGACTGGCTGCGGCGACACAACATCGCCATCGTAGCCGCGACGCCCGGCGCGAGCACGCGCTATACCGACGCCGATTTCCGTGGGCCCGTGGCCATCGCGGTGGGCGAAGAAAAGTACGGCCTGGGCGCCGCGATGCTGGATGCGGCGACGCAGGTTGTCGCTATCCCGATGGTAGGTCGCGTCAATTCGCTCAATGTATCGATCGCCACGGCCTTGCTGGTGTATGAGGTTGTGCGCCAGAGGGCGGAAAACTAATATTTGGGGGACAGCCCAGATCGGCGGGGCTTGCCCCGCCGCAACCCGTAACGGCGGAGCTTGCCCCCGCCGCTTGACCCCCGGCCCGCCGGCGGCACGGTTTGCTGGTTGGTTTGTTGGTTTGTTGGTTTGTTGGTTTGTTCTCTATGCGTCGCATCGCCTACTGCTCGCCGGTCAATCCGGTCTCATCCGGTATCTCGGACTACAGCGAAGAGCTGTTACCGCACCTGGGTCGCTACGTCGACATCAGCCTGTTTGTTGAGCGCGGGCTGGCGCCGAGCGATCCGCGTCTCGCGCAGCACATGGATCTGCGCGCGCTGGACGAGCTCCCCGCGCTGCATGCGCGGCGGCCGTTCGACGCTCTGGTATACCAGCTCGGCAACAGCCCGGCGCACGGCACGATCTACGACCTTTCGCTGCGGCTGCCCGGCGTAGTCGTGCTGCACGAGTGGGTGTTGCACCATCTCAAGCTGTGGCACGCCGCCGAGCGTCGTCGCGATGTCGGAGCATATCTACGGGAAATGGAGCAGCGCTACGGCGCTACGGGCGCGCGGATCGGGCGCATGATGACGCGCGGGCAGCTGCAGGACGCGGCGTTTCGCTATCCGCTGGTCGAGGATGTCGTCGAACACGCGGCAGGATTGATCGGCCACAGCAGCTTTGTCGTCGACCAGGCGCTGGCGCTGCGTCCCGGTCTGCCGGCGGCGATAGTGCCGATGGGCGTGCCGCTGCCGCCGCTGATCGATCGAACGGCGGCGCGCGAGGCGCTGGAGTTGCCACTCGACGCGCCGATCTGGGCTTCGTTCGGGCATATCAATCCGTACAAGCGCATGGAAAGCGCGCTGCGTGCGTTCCGGCGCTTTCGTGCCGAGCATCCCGACGCGCTGTATGTGCTGGTCGGCTCGGTATCGCCCTCGTTCGACCTGCCAGGCCTGGTACGGCGCCTTGAGCTTGACGATTCGGTCGCGGTCACCGGCTATGTTCCGCGTCAGGCGTTTGAGCGCTATGTTGCCGCCGCCGATGTGTGCCTCAACCTGCGCTTTCCGACCGCCGGCGAAACGTCGGCCAGCCTGTTGCGGCTGCTCGGCGCCGGTCGTGCGACGCTGGTGTCGTCGATCGGAGCCTTCGCCGAGCTGGACGCCGGCGTGGTCGCCCCGGTCGACGTCGACGACTCGGAAGCCGATCTGATCCTGGCTTACGCGCGCCTGTTGCTCGAGCAGCCCGAGCTGGCCGCGCAGCTCGGCCGCAATGCGCGCGAGTTCGTGGCGCGTGAGCACTCGCTCGAGCGTGCCGCCGCGGGCTATGTTTCGTTTCTGGCCGTGCTGAATGGCTGGGGCGACACGCCGGCGACACGCCCGGTGTTGTGGGAGGTGTCCAGCCCTCACCCCCTACTCCCCCCTCCCATGCGTCAGCACGGGAGAGGGACCGGGGGTGAGGGCCGGACAACCCCTAACCTACAACACATCGCCGAAGCCGCGGCCGAGATCGGGATTGAAGAAACCGACGAGCGGGCGCTGCGCGATATCGCCGGAGCGCTGAATGAACTGTTCGGTTAGGTAATACATACGTTGAGGCCGGGCTTGACTCTCGCCCCTCGCCTCTCGCTTGCTAATGGGTATAATGAGACTGCCATGAACGTACAGCATGTCGGCGTGCTCTACAACCCGCAATCTGAGGCCACCCGGCGAGCCGCGGCCGAGCTCGAGGCCTGGCTCGACCATCGAGGCTTGCGCTGCTGGAGCGGCATCGCTTCGGACCCGGACGCCGCCCGGTCGGTAGAAGGCGTCGATTTGCTGGTTGCGCTCGGCGGCGATGGAACGGTTCTGCGCGCTGCCGGCCTGGCGATACCGGCCGGAATTCCGATGCTGCCGGTGGCGCTGGGCCACCTGAGCTTCATGGCCGAAGTAAGCCCGGCGGATGTGTACAACAGTCTTGACCAGATCCTGCGGGATGACTGCTGGATCGAGCAGCGCGCGCTGGCCGAAGCGATGGTGCGTCGCGGCGAGCACGAAGAGCGCTTCGTCGCGCTCAACGAAGTCTTGGTCGGACGCATCGACATCGCGCGCGTCATCATAGTCGCGGTGCAGGTCGACGATATACCGATGACGACGTATCACGCCGACGGCGTGCTGGTGGCGACCGCCACCGGATCTACGGCCTACTCGCTGGCAGCCGGCGGCCCGGTGCTCGATCCGCGCTCGCGGGCGCTGGTGCTGGTGCCGATCGCGCCGCACCTGACCAATGTGCCGTCGCTGGTGCTACATGAGGATGCCCACCTTGACCTCGAGGTCGCCTCGCGCTACCCGGCGGCGCTATCGGTCGACGGGCGTATCGGCCTGCCGCTGTCCACGGGCGATACGATAGCGGTACGCCGGGCGACTGAAACAGCACGCTTTGTACGGGTACGACCGCCGAGCTATTTCTACCAGTCGCTGACCGGCCGTCTGCGGCGAGAGTGAGCAGATGCGTAACCTCTCCTACAACCGTCGCTTGCGCTATGCGCTGCCGCTTGGCGGCGCGCTGTTGGCCGGTGCTGTCGGCGTCGCCGCGTACGCCGCTCACGCGATCAGCGGGCCCCATAGGCGCGAAGGCGAGGAGTTCGCGTTTTCGCCATGGGAGACCGGCGTCGAGCACGAGGCGGTTGAGTTCGTAACCGCCGACGGCGTGACGATCCGCGGCTGGTGGTTTCCACGCGCCGATACAGGGCGGGTGGTGATCGGCCTGCACGGCCATCGCGGCACCAAATCCCAGCTGCTGGGCATCGGCTCGGGCCTGTGGCGCGAAGGCAACAACGTCCTGCTGTTCGATTATCGCGGCTGCGGCAACAGCGATCCGGGCCGCCAGTCGCTGGCTCACCATGAGCTGCTGGACGCGCAGGCCGCCGTGCAGTATGTCGCACAGCGCGTGCCGGACGCGCAAATCGGCGTGATCGGCTACTCCATGGGCGCGGCGCTGGCGATCCTGCTCGCCGCGCGTGAGCCGGCGATCCGGGCGGTCGTGGCGGATTCGCCGTTTGCCACGATGCACGATGTGATCGCATACGCAATTCGCCGGCGCCGTTTGCCGTCACGGCCGCTGCTGGAGCTCACCGACGCGGTGACCCGCTGGCGCTATGGCTACGCGTTTGCGGCAGTGCGCCCGCTGGAGGTGATCAAGCATATCTCGCCGCGGCCGGTGCTGCTGCTGCACGGCACCGCCGACGCGGTCATCCCGATCGAGCATACCCATCGTTTGTTCGAGGCCGCCGCCGAGCCGAAGGAGCTGTGGATCTTCGAAGGCGCCACCCATTGCGGCGGCTACTTCGCGGATCGACGCACCTATGTATCGCGCACGGCAACGTTTTTCAAACAGGGCTTGCAAAACGGAAATGAGAATTGAAAACTGAGAAGGCATATTTCTCATTTCTCAATTCCGCCGCCCAACACATACGCATACAGCGCCACGCCCGTCGCGGCCGAAACGACCAGCTTGACCCACAGCGGTAGCGCGGAGGGCGAGATAAACGCCTCGATCGCGCCGGCGATCATCAGCAGGGGCACGCAGCCGAGCATGATCACCACCGCGCGCCGGGCGGCCTGGCGCAGCGCCGCGCCGCGCGTCAGCAGCCCTGGATGGAGCACGGCCCAGGCCAGCTGCAGGCCGGCGCCGCCCGCGAAAAAAATCACGCTCAGCTCGACAGCGCCGTGTGCCGCGACAAAGCCCCACAGGCGGCCGGCAAAACCATAGTGCGAGCTGAGGCCGGAAACGGTGCCAAGCAACAGCCCGTTGTTGACCATCGCATAGATCGTCAGCAGGCCCAGCGTCATGCCGCCGGCAAAGGCGATAATCGTCACACGAATATTGTTGGCGGCGATCACGGCGGCGTTGCCGGCGCGAGCATTGTTGATGTCGAGCCACCATTCTTGCTCGTTGCGGATCTGGTCGGCAAGATACTCTGCGCCGGGGAACAGCAGGCCGGCGTCGTTCGGGTCAAGATAGGCTACCACGAACGACAGCACGGCCGGGAGCATGAACAGCAAGAAAGCAACAATCGTGAACGGGAGAGTCGCGCGCCACGCGCGCGGAAAATCGTACAGCACGAAAGCGCGCAGCCGTCCCCA
Organism: uncultured bacterium; assembly: GCA_963827625.1. Lineage (GTDB taxonomy): Bacteria > Chloroflexota > Chloroflexia > Chloroflexales > Kallotenuaceae > CAWHBS01. Next base: position 243,930 of record CAWHBS010000004.1, read on the forward strand.
GGTCGTCGCCTCGTTGCGGTAGATCTGGCCGTGCGCGCGCCCGACCAATCCGTTCAAATATTCCGTGACGCGGTGCTGGCCCCAGTCGCGGCGCGCCACGGCGAGGTCGGATGTCGCCTGGCGGTACAGGCGCCCCAGCTCAAGCAGCTCATCCGCCGACAGCGCCGCCAGGCGCGCACCCTGCGACCGGCGCAGCAACGCTTCCAGTCGCTCCCAGGTGGGTCGTTTGGCGTCGATAAAGTCTTCTGCTACCATGGCTGTTTAGTGTACCAAGATAATGTTGGAAGACGACCTCTACACAATTGAGACACCCGAGCAGATCGACGTCGCGTACGACATCGCCGGTATCGGGTCACGGTTTTTGGCGGCGCTGGTCGACCATATACTGCTGGCACTCGGTCTGGCGGTCGGTTGCGTGCTGGTGGCGCTCGTCGCCGACTTGCTGCAGCTCGGATTCGACGAATCCATCGTGCTTACGCTGTTCGGGATCGGCGTGTATCTGGCGCTGTGTGCGTACTACATTTTTTGGGAAACGATCTGGAATGGGCAAACGCCGGGCAAGCGCCTGGTGGGGCTGCGCATGGTGCGCACCGGTGGCCGGCCGATCGGCTTTTTGGGCAGCTCGATCCGCAATTTTATCCGCTTGATCGACTTTCTGCCGGTGCTGTACGGCCTTGGCATCATCGTCATGTTTGTCGACCGGCGCTCGCGGCGGCTGGGCGACCTTGCCGCCGGCTGTATCGCGATCCGCGAACGCCGCCCCGTCACCCTTGACACGCTCGCGGCACCCGCCGTCGACGTGGCACCGCTTCCGGCGGCGACGAGCATAACGATCCCCAATTTGCACGCGCTCAAACGTGAGGATTACGACATCGTCCAGGAGTTTTTGCTGCGACGTGCTGCGTTGTCTGCCGAGGCGCGGCGCAAGCTGTCGCAGCAGCTGGTCGACGGGCTTCAGCTGCGGCTCGGTTTTCCAGTGCAAGGCGACGCCGAGACGTTCTTGCAGCTGGTCGCCGCCGAATATCGCGCGCTGGAGCAGATCGACCAGCAGGCGCTCAGGAAATGACGAGCTTCCGGAAACAGAAACGCAAAGGCGCAAAGAACGCAAAGGACGAACCGTCCGGTCATCCTTCGTAAGTCAAAGCCGTAATGCTCTCTGCATCGAGCTTTTCCGCGTTCGGCAGCCTCCGCCACCACATATCCTGCTTGCGCACAAAGGCATGCGTGTTCCATTTGAGGCGCTGCACACAGTCGCCGAGCGGTGCGCCGTGCTCGAAATGTGGCCGAAACTCTTTATAACCCAGGCTGGACATCGCCGGCAGCGGCCAATCATAGCCGCGCTGCAGCAGTCCGGCCACTTCGTCGACCAGGCCCGCAGCGACCATCGCGTCGACGCGCTCGTCGATGCGCGGATAGAGCCGCTCGCGGGGCAGGCCAAGCCACAGGGTTCGAATCGCGTACGGCGGTGTTTCGCGGCGCTGCAGCTCGGAGATCGGCGTGCCGGTGGTCTGGTACACCTCGAGCGCCCGGATGATGCGCCGCAGGTTGTTGGGGTCGATATTAGCGGCCGCCTGAGGATCGACCGCGGCCAGGCGTGTGTGCAGCGCAGCGGCGCCGATCTCGAGCGCCTCGGCTTCCAATCGTGCTCGCAGCTCGGGCTGGGGCGGCACCTCGGGCACCCGCCAGCCTTCGAGAACAGCAGTGACATACTGGCCCGTGCCGCCTACCAGCAGGGGCAGGCGGCCGCGCGCCGTGATGTTTGCGATGGCGGCGGCAGCCATGCGCACGTACAGCGCGAGCGAAAACGGCTCGTCGGGCGCCACGATATCGATCAGGTGATGGCGCGCGGCCGCCTGCTCGTCGGGTGTCGGCTTGGCCGTGCCGATGTTCATCTCGCGGTAAACCTGCCGCGAAAATCGGCGTTGACGATCTCGCCGCCGAGCTGACGCGCCAGGGAGATGCCCAGGCGCGTTTTGCCGACGCCGGTGGGTCCGACGATCGCGACGAGCGGCGGATGGTTGGGAGGGTCGCCGCTCATCCGCGCCCGAGGTAGGGTTGTGCCACCGGCAGCACGATCGCTTCCAACATGTTGACATGTGGGGGCAACGCGGCCATGGTCACCACCGCCGTCGCGAGCTCGTCGGGCGTCATCATCGGCTCCTGATCGCTCGGATTGTCGCTCGCACTTCGGCGCTCGGTCTCGACATTGCCGGGATGCAAGCAGCTTGCCACGACCCCGTAGTCCCGTCCTTCCAGCGCCGTCGCTCTGGTCAGGCCGACCAGCCCGTGTTTCGAGGTGGAGTACGGCGCCGAATTGAGGCGCGGCATCTGTGCCGAGATGCTCCCGATGTTGATGATGCGTCCCGCGCGCTGGCGCTTCATGATCTTGATCGCCTCGCGGCTGCACAAGAAGGGGCCGGTGAGGTTGACGGCCAGCACATGCTGCCAGGTCGCCAGCGAAAGCTCGTCGAGTGGACCTCCGTCGAATACGCCGGCATTATTGACCAGAATATCGAGCCGTCCGAACCGTTCGATCGTCGTGGCAAACAAGGCGACGACCTCAGCCTCGTCGGTTACGTCGGTAGGAACCACCAGCACGGATGCGCCCGTCTCCTGTAGCGACTGTGCCGTCGCATCCAGGTGTTGCGCGTTGCGCGACGCGAGGATCAGCTGCGCTCCCTCGGCGGCGAAGGCCCTGGCGATCCCGCTTCCGATCCCGGTTCCGGCGCCGGTAATGATGGCTGTCTTCCCTTCCAGTTGGCTCATTGTTGCTTCTCCGAGTTGCGCTCGGCAGCATAGCATATGTAAATTCAGTGCCGTTACTCCGGCGGCGCGTGTGTTAAAATATCACGTAGCTCTTGCCGGGCGCCGGCCATGGTAAGAGCGGAAACACAGGTCTGGAGGGCGAAGATGGCTCGCACCATGATCACGGCAGACGAGCTCTGGGAATAGGGGCCGAGCAGTGTTTGACGATCGCCTGATCGCAGCCGCACTTGAGCGCGCGGCCCGGCGTTACGGCGCCGGAGTCGAAGCGCTTCGAGGTGCCCTGGAACACGAGTCGGCTGCCGAATTGATGCAGGCGCTGGGTATATCGCTCGTGGAGGCCAAAGCACGTATCGGCCGAGTCGAGCGCGTGCTCGCGTTTTCGGGCGATTGGGGCGCCGGTTGCAGGCTGCTGACCGACGATGTACGCGACGAGCTGCTTGCCGTGCTCGACTCCCTGTAATATGGTTGGGCCAACCGAAATCACCACCAGGACACAAAGGGCACAAAGAATCGATCGACTTTTTGTGCCCTTTGTGTCCTGGTGGTGATTCTCATTCGGCCGGCATCGGCCAATGGTGAGGGCTGAAGGATGCCGGGCGTGAGGGCGGGTCGTTGGCGCGATCGTGGGAGTTGATGCATAATGAACGGGCAAAACCCGCCTGTGGCCGGTGCCGCGCGACAGGTTGCCAGCCGATCGCCGTCGCCGTCGCGAGGCGTTGGCGGACGAACGATGCTATGCCGAGCTGGGTGCCCGCTCGAGCACAAGCTGCCGAGCTGCTGGACGTAGGCCAGTGGGAGTTGCCCGCGCTGCGTGCAAATCTGCGCGAGATGGCACTTGCCGACCGCATGCTTGGCGGGCGGCGTGCAATGCTGGCGCGCGTAACGAACTGGATCGCCGCATTGGCGGCCGATGGTCGCCCGCGCGTATTGGATGTTGCGACCGGCAACGCGATGTTTCCGAATTCGCTGTATCGCTGGAGCGTTCGAGACGATCGCCCGCTCCTGATCTGTGCCGGCGATATCAGCGCCGATGTGCTGTTGGTGGCACAACTTGAGCTAGGCAAAGCGCCGGTAGGGTTGTTACGATACGATGCTTTGCGCTTGCCGTTTGCCGACAATTCGATCGATATCATTACGTGTTCGCAGGCGCTGCACCATTTCGGCAGCGATACGGCGGTACAACTGCTCGTCGAACTGGCGCGCGTGGCACGCTACGCAGTTGTAATTAGCGATCTGCGGCGCAGCTACATTGGATATTGGGCCGCGCGGCTGCTGGCTTGTGGGCCTGTAACCGGCCTTTTCCGCAACGACGGCCCGTTGTCGGTGCTGCGGGCATATACTCCGGACGAAGCGCTCGAGCTCGCGCGCAGGGCTGCCGTCGACGCGAAGGTTCATCGCACGCCGTTCCGGCTGCTGCTCGAATGGGAAAAGCAAGATCGGCCGCTGCCTGCCGCCGTGTGAGGCAGGGGTCAAAGGCAGGATAATGGCTACCAGACGACGAAAACCCGTAGGGAAGGAAGAATCGATGGCGACAACGGTGGACACTGCGCCCCAGAACGCCGGTCTGAGCGACGAGCAGCTGGTGGACATGTACCGTCAAATGGCGCTGATTCGTGTCTTCGAAGAAAAGTGCCAGGAGATGTATACCCGCGCCAAGATCGGCGGCTTTTTGCACTTGTACGTCGGGCAGGAAGCTACGGCCGTCGGCACCATCGCCGCGCTTCGATCGGAAGACCATATCATTACGCATTATCGCGACCACGGCCACGCGATCGCCCGCAAGCTCGATAGCAACGCCCTGATGGCCGAATTGTTCGGCAAGGCTACCGGTAGCGCGCTAGGTCTCGGCGGCTCGATGCATCTGGTCGACGTCGGCAAGAACTTCTGGGGCGGCTATGCGATCGTGGGCAGCCACCTGCTGATGGCCTGCGGTATCGGCACCGCGCTCAAGCTGCAAAAGCGTCCCGAAGTGATCATGGTCTTCTTCGGCGACGGCGCCACCAACGGCGGGGAGTTTTACGAGGCGCTGAACTTTGCGCAGCTCGGCAAGCTACCGGTGGTGTTCGTGTGCGAAAACAATCTGTTCGCCATGGGCACTCCGATCGCGGTGCATACTTCGGTGCAGGAGATCCATCGCAAGGCCGCCGCGTTTGATATGCAAAACGAGCGCGTCAACGGCAACGATGTGATCGCCACCTATGAGGCCGCCCAGCGCGCCGTGGAGCATGCCCGTTCGGGCAAAGGGCCCGTGCTGCTCGAATGCCTCACCTATCGCTTCCGCGGCCACTCGGCGCAGGATACGCAGAAGTACCGCAAGAAGGAAGATGTCGACAAGGCGCGCCTGACCGATCCGAACCTCGTCTTCCGCCAGAAGCTGATCGACGAAGGCATTATGAGCGAGGAGCAGGCGACGCAGATCGATCGCGAGGTGGAGCAAGAGGTCGATGCTTCGATCAAATTCGCCGACGAAAGCCCGCCGTCCGAGGAGAAGTGGCTCGACGTCGGCACGGCGTATGCGAATCCAATTTATGACAGGTATTAGCGCTTAAATCATAGGTCGAAGGTCACAGGTCGAAGGTCGAAAGTCCTTCGATATGTCGGTTGAGGAGAACGCTTTAAGGTTCAGTTCGGGCGATTTCGTTTCGTGACCTTCGACCTTCGACCTTCGACCAGTCGTCAAGAAGAGTTTATCCGTAAAGTAGGAAAGTAATGCCAGAGATGACGGTACGCGAGGCGCTACGGGCGGAGCTTCGCGAGCAGCTCAAGGACGACCGCGTGTTTATCATCGGCGAGGATATCGGCTACTACGGCTCGACCTATGGCGTTACGGCCGGGTTCCTCGACGAATACGGCCCCGAAAAGATCCGTGATGCTCCGATCGCCGAAGCCGGCATCGTGGGCGTGGGTGTCGGCGCCGCGATGCTTGGCATGCGCCCGATCTGCGAGATCATGTCGGTCAACTTTTCGCTGCTGGCGTTCGACCAGTTGATCAACCATGCCGCCAAGGTGCACTACATGTTCGGCGGCCAGATCAACTGTCCGATCGTGCTGCGCACCACCAACGGCTGGCGAAATCTGTCGGCCACGCACTCGCAGTCGTTCGATGCGCTGTTTGCGTACAACCCGGGCCTCAAAGTGGTTGCCCCGGCCTCGCCGGCCGATATGAGAGCGCTGTTTAAGGCGTCGATGGAAGACCCCGACCCGGTGATCTTTATCGAGCACACGCTGATGTACGGCGTCAAGGGTGACGTGCCCGACGACTACAGCGCCAAGATCGGCGAATCGCGCGTTGCCCGCGAGGGCAAAGATGTGACGATTGTCTCGTACTCACGGCCGGTGCATTTGTGCCTTGAAGTCGCCGAGAAGCTGGCCAAGGAAGGCATCGAATGCGCGGTCATCGATCTGCGCACGATCCGGCCGATGGATCTCAGCCAGGCGCTGGAAAGCTTTCGCGAAACCGGTCGTGCCGTGGTGGTGTCTGAAGAGTACCAGTCACATGGTGTGCAGGCCGAGATCTCGGCGCGCCTGTACGAGCACGCCTTTGATTGGCTCGACGCGCCGATCGAGCGCGTCGGCTTTGTTGAAATCCCGTTCCCGTACGCGACGAACCTGGAAAATCAGGTTGTCGTCACGCCCGAGCGGATCGAAGCGGCGATTCGGAAAGTGCTGGAGTAAGAGAATGGCCGACATCACAATGCCCAAGATGGGCTTCGATATGGAAGAAGGCACGCTCGTCCGCTGGCTCAAACAGGTGGGCGATACGGTGAAAAAGGGCGAGCCGATCGCCGAAATCGAAACTGATAAGGTGACGATCGAGATCGAGTCGTTCAGCGCCGGCACGCTTACCAGGCTGGTCGCCGAGGAAGGCCAGACGGTTCCTGTCGGCGATACGATCGCGGTGCTGGACGGCGAAGAGGGCGACGGCGCGAGCCAGGCTGCACCGCCGGAACAGGCGGCCGCCGTGAGCGAAGATGCTCCGGCCGAGCAGGACGACAATCGGGCCGCGGCGACGGCGGAACGGCCTTCCGGCGAAAGCGCCCAAAGCCAGGCAGCCGGCGAAGGCGGAGAAGCCGCCTCCGGCGCGGCGCAGCAGACCGAGGGTGCGCCAGGCGACGGTACTGCTACCGCCGCTGAGCAGCCCCGCGAAGGCTACGGCACCGATGTCACCGCCGCGGAAGAGACAACCGGCCGTGAGGTCGAGCCGGCCGAGGGGCCAGGCTCGAACGGCGGCCAGGCGGGTCGTGTCGCGGCTTCGCCCGTCGCCAAACGCATCGCCCGCGAGAACAATGTCGACATCGCGACGATCAAGGGCAGTGGTCCCAGTGGCCGCATCGTGCGCGAGGACGTCGAGGCTGCACTCAAGGGCGGCCAGGCTACTCGGCCGGCTCCCGCGCAGCCGGGAGCGCCGAAGCCCGCTCCGCAGCAGCCCGAGGCGCCCAAGCCCGCTCCGCAAGCATCGCCCGCCGGCGACCGGACCCGCCGCGAGCCGCTGTCGCGCATGCGGCAGACGATCGCGCGGCGCCTAGTACAGAGCAAGGCGCCCGTGCCGCACTTCTACGTTACCACGGCGATCGATATGACCGATGCGATGGCGCTGCGCGAGCAGCTCAACGCCGGCGGTGACGTCAAGATCACGGTCAACGAGCTGTTCGTCAAGGCCACGGCGATCGCGATGACCAAGTTCCCGGCGCTGAACGCGTCGTGGGGCGAGGACGCGCTGGAGTTCCACGACTATATCAACGTGGGCATCGCCGTCGCCACCGACAATGGCCTGCTGGCTCCGGCGATCACCGATGTCGACCGCAAGTCGCTCGGCACGATCAGCCGCGAGGCAAAGGAGCTGATCGGGCGCACGCGCGAAGGCAAGGCAACGCTTGACGAGCTGCAGCGCGGCACGTATTCGACCTCGAACCTGGGCATGTACCCGGTGGACAGCTTCGTGGCGATCATCAATCCGCCGCAGGCCACCAACATCGCGGTCGGCGCGATTACCGAGACACCGCTGGTCAAAGATGGGCAGGTCGTCGTTCGCAAGGTGATGAAGGCGACGATCTCGTGCGATCATCGCGTGTCGGACGGAGCCGTGGCAGCCGAGTATATGCAGGAGCTGAAGCGGATCCTTGAGCAGCCGATGTTGATTCTGCTTTAGCAAGAACCAAGAACCAAGAACCAAGAACCAATGTACGTCAATGTTGGTTCTTGGTTCTTGGTTCTGCTTAGGGAATGCACATGTGAGCCACTCGAACGTCGCTCGACCGGTCGCCGCGCGTCTGTGCGCCCTCTGCGCATGCGTATTCGCGCCTTTCATATTTTTCTCACCCTCCGTCCCGCATCCCCGTTCCTCCACTCTTCCGCTGCAGTCGCCGGTGGATGGCAAAGTCGTGGTGATCGACCCCGGCCACGGCGGAGCCGACGCCGGCGTCGACCCGGCCGGCAGTGGACTGGTCGAAAAAGAGGTTGTGCTGGATATCGCGACGCATCTCAGGCGCCGGCTGGAGGACGCCGGCGCCACGGTGTTGATGACACGCGAGGACGATAGCTTCGCGTCGCAACGGGCGCGGATTCAGTTTGCCAACGCGGCGTTGTTTCGCCCCGACAACGGCGCCGCCCACGGCCGATTTGTTTCAATACACGTCAACAGCAACGGCGCCAAGCCGGACCTGCGCCGCGTCGAGGTGTTCGTCGATCCCAAAGCCGAAGGCCCGTTCGATTTCGCCGGCGACCTGGCGGCTCGTTTGCTCGAGGCGACCGGCGGTGCGGTCGGCTACCGCGATCCCGGCTACCCCGACGGCGTGCATCCCGGCGATATCGCCGTTGTGCGCGGGACGTTCCCACGAGGACGCAATACGCTCTCCGAATCGGCCTTTTTGTCGAATCCCGAGCAGGCGGCGCAGCTCCGCGACGGCGACTTCCGCGAAGCGATCGCGCAAGCGCACGCCGACGCGCTGATGCAGGAGCTTGGGAAATAACGATCCGCGAAGGCCGGTACCTACGCTAGTGGGTGCGGACGCACGACACGCGAAGGTTAGCAATTTGCTTAACCTTCGCGTGTCTTCGCGGATCGTTTTATGCCGGCCGCAGCTCGCGCAGCACCGGCTCGCGCAGCATCAGCGAAAGGTTGGCGCGCGGCATGTTGAGGATCACAAGGCTGCGTGCAGCTGTAATACGCAGCTCGCAGTCGGCGTAGGTACGAGCGAGGCGCGCGATATCGCGCAGCTGGCGTGGTGTGACTCGGCCTTCGGGAACCGCTAGCTCGACATGTTGCAGGCCCGGCTCAGCGATCGGTGGCTCGCTAGCCATGGCGCTAACTGTTTCCGCAATTTGCAGGCCGGCCTCGGCCAGTTTCGCTCGTGCGCGCGCTAGATCGGCCTGGTGAATGTCGTGCAGTACGATCTCTCCAGGCGCTGTCAACTCGATCCGCGTGCCGGGGAGATCGTCGGCGACGGTTGCAACTGCTTCGACCTGCGTGCTGGTCAGGATGCCGCGCGCAGAATGCACACCCAGCGTGCTCGACCTATCCCAGGCTTCTGTTCGACTCATATGCTCAGCCGCGCCACGCGCGGCAACTGTGGCGTGCTCCATCGCGCATTTATAAGTGATTTGATGGACTTTGTCAAGATAAGCCACGACCACGAATGGGACACGAATAGCAATTCGTGGCTTCATTCGTTTATTCGTGTCCCATTCGTGGCCGTGACCCGCTCGAACCACACAATGCCGCTAATCATGGCGGCCAGCAGCGCCGCTCCGACGGCGTAGGCTTCCAGCATGCCGGCCTGCGTCAAGAAGGTGGCGACCACGCCGCAAGCGCCCGCCACCAGCCAGCAGATCAACACAGCTTCGCGCCGTGTATAGCCCAGCGCCACCAGGCGGTGTGAAACATGGTCTTTGCCGGGCGTGGTCAGCGGGTTGAGGCCACGGCGCAGGCGAGATACGAACACCAGCGAGGTATCAAAAATCGGCAGCAGCAGCACAGCAACCGGTACCATCCAGGTAACCACGTAACTGTTGCCCAGAAAGCGCAGCTTGATGCCGATCGCGGCGAGCACAAAACCGATAAACAGCGCGCCGGTATCGCCCATGAAGATCGAGGCCGGGTTGAAGTTGTAGCGCACAAAGCCGACGCACGCGCCCAGCAGCGCGGCGGCCAGTGCGCCGACCAGAAACTGGCGCGGCTCGTTAAGCAGCGCCAGCAGCAGAAAAAAGACCGCGGCGATCGCGGCGACACCGCCCGCCAGGCCGTCCATGTTGTCGAGCAGGTTGAGCGCGTTGGTGATGCCGACGACCCACAGGATCGTCAGCGCCCAGTTGAGCCATTCGATCGGGAACAGCTGCACTTCGATGCCCACCAGCGGCAGCACGCACGCGGCGATCAGCTGGGCCAGCAGCTTGAACGCGGGCCGCAGGCCACGCACGTCGTCCACCACGCCGACCGCCGAAATAAATGTCGCACCCAGCACAATACCCACCAGCTGACGCACTTCCTGGCGCCCGCCGAACAGCAGCACTGCCGCGATGAAAGCAAGATAGATCGCTACTCCGCCGAGCAGCGGAGTCGGCGTTTTGTGTACTTTTCGTGCGTTTGGCGCGTCGACGACATTGCCGGCCAGCGCCAGGCGCCGCGCCAGCGGCGTCGCGACGATCGAGAAGACGAGTGCTACGAAGAAAATTAGTGCGAATTGTTCCATTGTATTCTGGTCGAAGGTCGAAGGTCGAAGGTCACAGGTCCCTTTTCTCGTCGGCTGATCACAATACTTGGCTGAGCAGTTCAATCTCAATCGTTTCGTGACCTTCGACCTTCGACCTAATTCTCCGCGTTCTGCTGTATGGCAGCAATCAACTGTTGTACTTCTTCCACCCGCCGCTCATCCCCGCCTTGCTGTGCCAGGGCCAGCGCTTGCTGCGCCTGATCAAGCGCCGCTTCGTACTGCAAGGTGTCGCTGAGCGCGACGGTATATTGCTGGTGGTAGGTAGGGTTATCAGGCTCCGCGGCGAGCACCCGGTCGAAGGCGGCATTTGTGCCGGCGGCATCGCCGGCAGCGGCGCGCAGCCGGCCCAGCTGCGACATAAAGCGCGCGTCGACGGCCGGTTCACGACCGGCGGCGGCTTCCTGGCGCGCCTGCTCGAGCTGCTGGAATTGCTGCTCAAATGCGCTGCGCAGCGTTGTTATGGCCGCCGGATCGCGCTTGAGCTGCACCAGGAGCGGCCCGAGACCGCGCGTGTCGCTTTCCAGCACCGAGCGGTTGCGCTCGACGGCGGCCGCGAGCTGCTCGGCCGCTTGCGCCGTCTGCCCGTTGCTCAGATACAGCTCACCCAGACGGGCGTAGGTTTCGGCATACCGCGGATCGAGCGCCAGAGATTCGCGAAACGTTGCCTCGGCTTGCTCCAGGTTGCCCTGCATCGCCTGCACGGTCGCCAGCTCGTTGGCGAGATTGGCGTCGTTGGGAGCGATGCGGCGCGCCGTTTCGAACCACTCGGCGGCTTCCTGCAGCTTGGGCGCTCCGCCGCCGGCCCGGCGTGCCCACAGCGACATCAGGCGGCCCAGGTTGGCCGGATGGTCTTTGTTTGAAGGGTTGAGCCGCCAGGCCTGTTCAAGCACCATCTGGGTGTAGCGCAGCATCTGCTCGGCTGAATTGTCGCGCAGCAGCCACTCCACGCGCTCGATCTCGCCGCCGCGGTCGGCGAACAGGTCGGCCAGCTGCTGATCCGGCCGCGCCGCGCTGCTTTCGCCAAACTCCTGCTGCGCCGATAGTTTGTAGGGGTACACCATCCGCAGCAACGCGTTGCCGAGCTGCAGATAATAATAGTCCTCGCGCGGATCGGCCTCGACGGCGCGCAGCAGTTTCTGGTACGCGAACGCTTCTTCATTCAGATTACGTGGTGAAAAACTGTTGGCCTGGTTCAAAAACATGTCGGCGTACGAATTTCTCAGATTGGCCGTCCAGACCAGCGCCAGCGTCGCCACGATCAGCAGCGGATAGGTCCAGCGATACGGGCTGCTGCCGGAGTGAATTGCGACATCGCGGCCTGTTTTCGCGGCGCCTGCACGTGTGCCGCGGCCGGTACGTGTTTTGTTGCCGCGGCGGGCTGTCTGGGCCGTCAGTACTACGTTGCCGGAGGCGGCCATGGCGGGTGTGCCGATCGCAGCGACCGCGAGCCGCTCGGATTGTGCCTCCACCGGCTGTTGGTCCGCGGCAACAAGCTCCTCGCGCTGCTCCAGTTTTCCGCCGGCCACCAGCACGCCCAGCGTTGCCCACAGCATCGTCAGGGTCGACACGATCGGGATACCGACCAGTACCTCGACGAAGTGAGCCACAATGGCCGACAGCGCGGCGATCGACAGCACCCGGGTGTTCCAGTCGCGCGAGCGAAACGTCTGGCGTAGCGCCAGGACGGCGGCGGAGCCGAACAGCCAGAAATAGCTCAACAGGCCAAGCGCGCCCTTCGTCACCAGCTCGTCCAGCCAGGCCTGATGCGAGCGATCCGGCGACGCGCCGCGCTGCTCGTAGTAGGCCAGCTCGGGTGGGTAAAACGGATTGTAGGCCGTGAACATCGTTTCGGGGCCGTGCCCGAACGTCAGCGTGCGCAGCCAATCGGAGCGCAGCAGGCCCACGGCGCCGCCGGCCCTGGCATCGCCGAACCAGATCAACACTCGTACCCGGCCGGTGCCGTCGTCGGTTTCCAGCAGCCGCCCCAGGCGCCCGATATAGGGCGCCTGGCGCAGCCGCTCGAAGGCCGGCGCATCCGAAACGTTGAACACCACCAGCAGCACGGCGAGCAGCGCTCCCAGCCCCAGCACGCCCCAAAACGTTGCCCGCAGCCGGCCGAGCGCGGGATGGTTACGCTCGCGTGCAGCCGCGATCAGCCGCCCGAGCAGCAGCAGCACGAACACGCCGATGCCGGCTATACCGCCGATCCAGGGGCCGCGGCTCTGCGAAAAGAAGATCGCGGCCAGGATCAGCAGCAGCGCGACTGCGTAGCCCGCCACCTGCGCCGCCGAGAACATGCGCGTCGATTCGATCGCGCGCCGCGGCAGGCGGTAAGCGGCCGCTGCGAAGCCGGTGATCCCGGCGACGCCGAGCAGCAGCCAGACCCACCAGTCGCGCAGCACCGCGTCGGCGGTATCGATGCTTTGCTCGGACGACGAAGCCAGCGTTAGCAGCAGCAGTGCGAGTGCCCAGGCGCCGAGCGCGCCGAGCAGCACGCCGAGCAGCCGCCGCGGCGGCCGCAGCGTGACACGCTCGCCCACCAGAGCGAAGCTGCCGGCGACGATCAGCAGGCCCACCGGAAAGACCCACCAGTAGCGAAAGTCACCGGTGAGCGGCCGTACTGCCCCCATGAACTTGAGGATCCCGAGCAGCAGCGCCTGTTGCCCGAGCAGCAGCAGCAGTGTAAAACCGATCCACGCGCCGTCGATTGCGCGATCGCCCTCCGGCGCCGTCCGCAGCGCCGTCAGCGACATCGTAAGCCGGTACAGCACAAAGGGCAAGGCCATGATCAGATAGGCCGCCACAAAGATCGAGTTGCCCATCGTGGACGACACGCGCGTGATCACGTCGCCCTTCCACGGCAGCGGGTCGAGACCAAGATGCTGCACCACGCCGTACATCGCCACGGATACCGCCGTCAGCACAACCGTCGTGATCAGCCGGTCGAGCTGTTCCCTGCGCCGCAGGTTGCCCACAATCAGCGCAAACAGCGCCATGTACGAAAGGTTGGTATAGGTACCCTGGCCGCGCTGGTAGGAGCCCCACCACGAGGCTTCGGGACGCACCGAAGTCAGCGTCGCGACAACAAACACTCCAGCGAACAGCAGGGCAGGCACGGCCAGGGGCGTGCGATACCAGGCACGCCAGTCGACCGTTTCGCGCAGCACCGTCACGCGCTCGATCGTTTTGATCGCCCAGGCCGCCAGCATGATCAGCACGATCGAGCGCAAGGTCATCGCCTTGTCGGGCTCGAAATGGCGCGCCGTGAGCAGGCTGAAATAGTAGGGGGTAAAAACGAGAGCCAGCAGCCAGCCGGCCTCGATGATTTTATCTGTTACCTGGGTTATTTTTGTTTCTCGGGTCAAATGAGGTACCAGACCTTGCTACTCTCGTTTGGAAGAACTTGAAACTCGAACTTTGGAACTTGAAACTCCATCTTTGTTGTCGCGCTTGAACGTCGTTGCCCGATTCAACATCGTCTTAGCCGTGCTCCGACTGGCCGGTGATATAGGTGTGCCGTCGAGCATTTCGGCGATCTCGTCGACGCGGTCGTCCCAGCCGAGCGGCGTGACAGTCGATCGGGTACGGCCCTGTTCGACCAGCTTGCGGATCGTAAAATGCGCGTCGCCAAAGGCTGCTACCTGCGGCAGGTGCGTGATACAGATCACCTGGTGGTTGCCGGTCATGCTCCACAGCTTTTCGCCGACCACGCCGCCGGCGCGGCCGCCCACGCCCACGTCCACCTCATCGAACACCAGCGCCGGCACGTCATCCACCGACGACAGGATCGATTTCATTGCCAGCAACAGGCGCGCGCTTTCGCCACCCGACGCGATTCGCGCCAGCGGCTTGAGCGGCTCGCCCGGATTGGGTGCGATCATGAACTCGACGCGGTCGACGCCCGATTTGTCGCACGCCACCCGCGCGCCGTTACCGTTCTCGGACGCGACGACAACGCCGCGTGCGTCGGGAGCGTGCTCGATCTGCAGGTCGAACTTGACCTGCGGCATGGCGAGATCGGCCATCGACTGCTCGATCCGCCGACTCAGCTGCTCGCCCGTGGCGCGCCGTTGGCGCGACAGCTCACCGGCCTTTGTGCCGAGGCTGCGCAGCAGCGCCGCCTCCTGCTGCTCGAGATCGGCCAGATACTCGGCCGAGTGCTCGAGCTGTTCGAGCTCCGTGCCGGCCTGTTCCACCGAACGCAGCAGCTCCGCGGCGGTTTCGACGCCGTACTTGCGCTGCAGCGAGCGTAGCATCAGGAAGCGCTCCTCGATCTCCTGCATACGTCCGGGGTCGAACTCGAGCGCATCGCGGTATTCGCGTAGCGTGGCGGCCAGATCTTCAATGCGAAACAGCACGTCGTTAGCCTGCTCCAGCAGTGCGTCGGCGGCGGTATCAAGGCGTGCCAGATCGGCGATCGCCGCCACTGCCTGCCCGAGCAGGTCGATCGCCGATTGGGCGCCGCTGCCCGCTTCGTCCCCGGCTGCGAGCGCCGCGTAGGCCGAGCTTACAAGCTCGGTCACCCTGGCCGAGTTTTGCAGCAGCGTGCGCTCGCGGGCCAGCTCGGCTTCCTCGCCGACGCGCAGCCTGGCAGCTTCGATCTCGTCGATCTGGTAGCGCAGCTCGTCGATGCGGTCTTGCCGGCGTAGCTCGGAGCGGCGCAGCTCATCGAGCCGGCCGCGCACCTCGCGCAGCTGTTCGACCAGCTCGGCGACCTCCGCGCGCAGCGGCAGCAGATTGCCGAAGCGGTCTACGATTTCGAGGTGCGTGCGTGTGTTGAACAGCGACACGCCCTCGTGCTGGCCATGGATATCCACCAGCCGGCCGCCGATCTCGCGCAGCACGGCGTTGTTGACGGCGCGCCCGTTGATACGGGCAACGCTGCGGCCGCTCTGGGCGTTGATTTCGCGCGTGACAATCAGCTGATCGTCGCCGTCGTCGCGCAGGCCGTACTCGTCCAGCAGCGGCGCCAGATCGGGGCAGTCGTCGAAGCTGAAGATACCTTCGACCCGCGCCAGCGTGCTGCCGGCCCGCACAAAGCTCGGATCGGGTCGCTCCCCGCGCAGGGTACCTAAAGCATCGATTATAATCGACTTACCGGCGCCGGTCTCGCCGGTAAGGACGTTAAAGCCGTTATCGAACGAGATCGACAGGCGATCGATGATCGCGAAGTCACGGATCGTAAGCTCTTGCAGCATCGAACCAGCTATGCTTCATTTAACGCATTACGATGCGCTGCATCGCAACACACACGCCACATGGTCAGCGCAGAAATTGTACCATAGCGTAACGCGCGGGCAACCGCCCGGCTGCCGCCACGAGCCGCTCACGTGGCGCCTCGTGCTATAATCGCCCAATTAGCCGGCGTTTGCGTCCGAAATTCCACCAGGTGGAGCACGAAATGTCTGAGATGCCCCGTCGTGCATCGCAGCTTGCAGACCGCGAGCCCAATCTGCCCGAACCACTAGAAGAGCAGCTCGAATCGATCGTCGAGGAAGTACTCGGCGACGACCCGCTGGCCCGGCCCGAGCCGGAGCTGCTCGACGCGGGCAACAAATCGCGCCGTATCGTCGTCACCGGCCTTGGTGTCGTGACGCCGATGGGCATCACGCTTGACACCTTCTGGGAAGCGCTGGCTGCCGGCCGGTCCAGTATCACCTACAACGACCAGGTGCCGAACTATCGCGATTATCCAAGCCACGTCGCCGCCATCGTGCGCGGGTTCGAGCCGCGCGAATACATGGATTTCAAAGAAGCCCGGCGCATGTCGCGCATGACGCAGTTCGCCGTCGGCGCCGCGCGCATGGCGCTGGACGACGCCGGCCTCGAGGTGCGGCGCGACAACGCCGACGAGGTGGGAGTTGTGCTTGGCTGCGGCTCGACGGCGTATCCCGAGACTGAACAAACGGTGCGACTGATGATCGAGCGGGGCGGCTCCAAAGTCAGCCCGTTCTATGTCACGGCTGCGCTGCCCAACATGCCGGCCTGCCAGATCAGCATTCAGCTCGGGCTGCGCGGCTACAACTCTACGATCTCGACTGCCTGCGCCGCCTCGTCCCAGGCGATCGGCGAAGGCGCCGAGGTGCTGCTGCGCGGCGACGCCGAGGTTGTGCTGGCAGGCGGCGCCGAAGCGCCGCTTACCGAGCTGACGCTGGCGGCGTTTACGGCGATGCGCGCGCTTTCCTTACATAACGACGATCCGGCACGTGCTTCGCGGCCTTTCGACGCCACGCGCAACGGCTTCGTACCTGGCGAAGGCGCGGCGGTACTGGTGCTGGAAACGTTAGGCCATGCGCGCCGTCGCGGGGCGCATATCTATGCCGAGCTGATCGGCTATGGTGTCAGCAGCGACGCCTACCATGTCACGGCGCCGGATCCGGTGGGCGACGGCGCCGCGCGGGCCATGCGTCGCGCGCTGCTTCGCGCCGGTATCGCGCCGCGCGAGGTCGATTACATCAGCGCGCATGCTACCTCGACCCCAACCGGCGATGTTTCCGAAACGCGGGCGATCAAAAATGTGTTCGGTGAGTATGCCTACGAGGTTGCGATATCGTCGACCAAATCGATGCACGGGCACCTGACCGGAGCAGCCGGCGCGGTAGAAGCCGCGGCGACGATTCTGGCGCTCAAGCACGGCGTGATTCCGCCGACGATCAACTACGAGGTGCCCGACCCGCAGTGCGACCTTGATTACGTGCCGAACACGGCCCGCAAGGCCGACCTGCGCATTGCGCTTTCCAACTCGTTCGGCTTCGGCGGCCAGAATGCGTCGTTGGTGTTCCGCAAGTACCATGAGCGTCACCTTTCGCCGGCCGAGCTGGCGATCGAGGCCGAAATCGACTCGGATTTCCTCAGTCGACTAGATGAACAATGATGTTAAAACAACCCGACTCCAACGCCTGCTTCGTCTGCGGCAACAACAACCCGATCGGTTTGAAGCTCGACTTTCACGAGGTCGACGGCAGGGTCGAAACGACATGGACGGCCGGCGTCGAGCACCAGGGCTGGCCCGGCTACGTTCACGGCGGCATCCTGTACGCCGTGCTCGACGAGACGCTCGGCCGCGTCGGCTTCACGATCGACGCCTGGACGATGAGCGGCCGCGTAGAGATCCGCTACCGCGAGCCCGCGCCGATCGGTCAGCAGCTGCGCTTCGTGGCTACGCTGCTGCGCGATCGCGGCCGCGCCCTGGAAGTGCAGGGCTTTGCCCAGCTGCCGGACGGCGCGATCGTGGCCGAGGCCAGCGGGCTGTATATGCGCATCCCCGATGAAATGCGCCAGCCACTTGAAGCGCAAATAGCTGACGGGTTTTGAGCACCTGAACAGAAACGCAACGGCGCAGATGATCGGCCTTATCGCCAATCCGGCCTCCGGCAAAGACGTTCGCCGCCTGGTAGCACGCGGCATTGGCGTTCCCGATCACGAAAAAATAAACCTGCTTGGTCGCGTGCTGGCTGGCGCGCTGGCCCTGCGCGCCGGTCCGTTTCAGTGGATGCCGACGGCAGCTGATCTTGTCGAGCGCTCCGCCGAGCTGCTCGAGCTGCCGGCCGGCTCAGGGGCGTTGGCGATGCCCGTCGACGGCACGCCGGATGATACGACCGCTGCGGCGGCGCGTTTGGCCGAGCTTGGGGCTGCCTGCATCGTTGTGCTTGGCGGCGACGGCACCGCCCGCGCTGCCGCCAAAGGCGCCGGCGATACGCCGCTGCTGCCGCTCTCCACCGGCACCAACAATGTATTTCCCCAGTCGATCGAGCCGACATTAGCCGGCCTCGCGGCGGCAATTGTCGCGCGCGGTGCGGCCGAGGCGGCTATCGCTCGAGCTCCCTGCCTGCGGATCGTGCGCGAAGGCAACGTGGTAGACCTCGCCTTGATCGACGTAGCAGTCTATGACGGGATGATCGGCGCGCGGGCGATCTGGCTGCTCGAGCGGGTGCGGCAACTGATCAGTACCCGGACAACACCCGATCTGATCGGCCTGGCATCGATCGCCGGCTACCTCGGTGCCGAGCAGCCGGCACAAGCGGCGGCCCTGGCGTTGCGGCTGGGCAGCGGCGGCCACGACGTGCTCGCGCCGATTGCTCCCGGTGTCGTGGAGCGGGTAAGCATCACCGAGCGGCGCTGGCTCTGCCACGGCGACGCCGAGCGCATCAGCGCGCCCTGTGTACTGGCCCTGGACGGTGAGCGCGAGCTCCCGGTCCGGCCGGGTATGCTGGTCGATGTACGCTTCGATAGCCGCGGCCCGCTGGTCGTCGACGCGCGCCGCGCGCTCGAGCTCGGCGTTGCCGCCGGGCTGTTCCGCGAATCTCGCGGTTCAGGAATTGAGGCATGATCGAGCCGGCTACGAACTGGGGCATCGTCGGGCACGAGTGGGCGGTCGAGCATTTGCGACGCTCGCTTGCGCGTGGCCGTATTGCGCATGCCTACCTGCTGGCCGGGCCGCGCAATATCGGCAAGACAACACTGGCGCTGCGGCTCGCGCAGGCGCTGCTGTGCGAGCAGGTCGGCCCCGATCCGTGCCTGGAATGTCGCGGCTGCCGGCGTGCGGAGCGCGGCAACCATCCCGACCTGCGTTGGATGTCGCTTGCTGCCCAGGCCACGGCCGAAGGGAGTACCTCCCTGCCTAGCCGGCCTGGACGCGGCGACAGTGCATCGCGCGAGCTCAAGATCGGTACCGTTCGCGAGTGGCAGCGCGATATCGACCTCCGTCCGTTCGAGGCGGCGCGGCGCGTGCTGGTGCTGGAAGATGCTCAAGCACTGAACGAGTCGTCCAGCAATGCCCTGCTCAAAACACTTGAAGAGCCGCCGCCTTACGCCGTGCTGATCCTGATCGCCCACGGGGCCGGCGACCTGCTGCCGACGATCGTATCGCGCTGCCGGGTGCTGCGGCTCAGGCCGCTGGCTCGTGATACTGTCGCCGCTGCGTTGCGTGAGCGCTACAATGTCGCCGAAGAAGACGCCGCCCTGCTGGCGGCATGGAGTGCCGGCCGCGCCGGCTGGGCATTCGAGGCGGCGGAACATCCCGAGCTGCTCGAGCAACAACAACAGCGCCTGGATGAGCTGGTACGCCTGGGGGCGGCGACACACGTCGAGCGGCTGCGCTGGGCCGAAGATCGCGCCAAAGAGTATCGCGGCGAGCAGGCAGCGGCCATAGAGTGGCTGCGGCTATGGCAGAGCTGGTGGCGCGACGTGCTGCTGGTAAGCCTCGCCGGCGGCGAAAACATCACTCATCTCGATCGGCGCACGGAGCTCGGCAAGCTGGCCGCCGTCGACAGCGGCGAGGTAACCGCGTTTTTGGGCCGCATCGACGCAGCACAGCAACAGTTGACCGATAATGTCAACCCGCAGCTGGCGTTCGAGAATCTGGTGCTGCACGTTCCTCGGTGAGTGGGGATGAGCAGCGTGGCAACGATCAGGCAGTTATAGGTCGTGTACGTGCCGATCCACACCGCATCGCCCGAAAACCGACCCTGCCAGCACTACCCTTCCAGGGGTTGCACAAGAACGATCTCGGTCGGCTGCTCGCTACCGCCGGCCGGCTCGACGCTGATCCCCACGGCGTCGTACTCGCCAAGCGGCTGCTGGCCCTGGATCGCGATTCGTCCGATTCCTTGATCATCAGTCTCGAACGTGCCGGCGCTGGTAAGCGTATCGCCGTCCACCAGCCAGAACTGGTAGGTCTGGTCGTCCGGCAGCGGCTGGAGCGACGCAGTAGTGACAAAACCCTGGGTGTCTTCGGGGCTCAGCACCACATAGCCGCGTACGCTTTGTGGATCGTTGGGATCGCTGAGCATTGCTACCAGGCGCGTGCCCGGCTCGCTCAGCAGCTCGGCCAGCGGTTGCAGCTCGGCCGCCGCGCTGACCAGCTGGGCGTTTTCGGCGGCCAGCTGCTCGTTGGTTTCGGTCAATTGCGCGTTTTCGCTCTGCAGCTGTGTGACCTCGGCCTGCAGCTGCGCGGTGGTCTGGCGAGCAGCACCGGACTGCCACAGCAGCCCGCCGATCAGCAGCGCCTCCAGCACCGCCAGCGCAGCCGTCAGGCGCAGCGCTGTTCGGGGCATGGTAAACCACGGCCGCCTGATCGGGCTGCTCGCCTGTGGTTGTTGGCCGCGCTGTTCAGTGCGTGCCAGCTGGTTCACGCGCGCCATCACGCGGCGCTGTAGATCAGGCGGGGGGTCGACCTGTTCGGGCGTCCACGTCAATAGCGCGGCGATACGCTTCGAATCGTCGAGCAGCGACCGGCAGCGCGCGCACTCGTCCAGGTGCTCGTCTACCATGGCCAGCTCGGACGGTTCGAGCGCCCCGAGCGCATATAGATCGACAAATTCGTCGACGTGTTCGTCCCTCATAGTTCGTCCTCAGCCACGAGCCCGGACAGGGCTCCGCGCAGCCGAATTCATGCCTCGTCGAATACGTGCTTTAACAGTGCCGAGCGGGTCGCCCAGCGCCGCGGCGATTTCCAGATGGCTCATTCCCCCGAAGAAGGCGAGCTCGATTGCTTGTTTTTGCGGTTCGGGAAGCGAACGAAGCGCGGTTCGCACCGTTTGCGCGTCAAGGTTGCGCAGCGTAGTTTCGCTGACATCCTGACGTGCGTCGGGGAGCGCCTGCAGGCGTTCTCCAACCGCGGCGTCAACACTTTGCGGACGCCGGTTCCGCTTGCGAACCCGATCCACGGCGACATGATAAGTCATGCTCATTAGCCATGTGCCGAAGCGACCACGCTCCGCGTCGAAGCTTGGAGCATGTCGCCAAACGCGTTCGAAGACGTCCTGGGTGGCTTCCTCCGCATCGGCCGTATCGCCAAGGATACGCAGTGCGAGCGAGAATACCGGGCGCGCGTAGCGGCTGTAGAGCTCCTCCAGCGCCCCCACATCTCCGCGAGCCAACCGCAGGACTAGAGCTTCGTCGGTTTCAGCCACGAAGCACCCCGTGCTCCGCGCCCTGACCAGGACGTCTGAGCTGATCTACGTTCATTCGCCGCCCTCGGATGCGTGGCTTCGCTGGTACAGCCGGCGATACGTCGCCCAGTTGCCGTAAACAAGCTTGACATAGTCTCGGGTTTCGCGATAATCGATCATTTCCGAGAACAGATCGCGGTCGCTGGTATTCTCAAGCCAACGTGCCGCGTTGCCGGGGCCACCATTATAAGCGCTCGCCGCCGCCAAAACATTGTTGTCGAAGGTTTGTAGCTGCGCGCTGATATAGTGCGCCGCGAAGCGGATCGAGACTGCCGGACGGTACAACAGGTCGGCACTGTAGCCGGCTACGCCGAGCCGCTGCGCGATGCCTTCGCCGGTAGCGGGCATGATCTGGCCCAGCCCTCGGGCGCCTGCCCACGATGTCACGTCTGGTCGGAACAAGCTTTCCTGCCTGAGCAATGCGTACAATAGCCGTGGGTCGATGCCGAATGCCTGCGCCTCGCGCTGCATCACCCGCGCGAACGGCGTAGGATACAGCAGCCGCAGCACACCGACCGGCGTTGCCGCCGTGATGTGCGCGTCGGGGCTCAGCTCGATCAGTTGCTCAGCCGTTTTCAGCGCGATATACGGCTCGCCGGTATTGTACGCGTGCAGCGCAATCTCCCAAAGCCGGTGGCTATCGTCGCCGGCTGCGTCCGCGGCAGTCTGCCATTCGTCGCGTGCCTCGTCCGCCAGCCCTAGCGCCCACAGCTCGGCGGCGCGGTCGAGTTCAAGCGTGGCGGGTGCATCGGAGGGCGCCGCTTTGGCCCAGCTGTCGACCCACGCGACGACGTCGGCGCGCTCTGCTTCAGTTGGGCCGCTACCGAGCGCGGCGGTGCCTTCGGCAAACTGATTGAGCAGCTCGAGCGCTCGCGCGCCGTAGTACGACTGCGGCGACGACCGGGCTGCCGCCTGCAAGCGCGCCACGGCCTCGCCGCCCTGGCCGGATTGGACCATGGCGTTACCGGCCCAGAAGTTGCCCTCGGCGCTGTCCGTGCCGCTCGCACCGTCGCCCAGCAGCTTCCACGCCGCGATCGCCTGCTCGCGCTCGCCGCTGGTCCAATAGTGCAGCCCGGCGTCCGTCAGGGCGATGTGTGCCTGAACACTCTTGGGATGCGCGCGTCCCAGCTCGAGAGCGGCCGCCATCGCGCCCTCGACGTCGTCCGCTTGCTGCAGCTGGATCGCCCGCCATAGTGCCTCGGCCGCCAGCTCGTGGTCGGCGAAGCGCTGTGCGAAGCTCCGGTAGCCGTCGATCGCCCAGGCTGTATTGCCCTGCCATCCGACCGTCTGGACATAATCCAGCTCGGCCTGTGCGGTGGCGGTGATCGTTATGGCGGGCCGCTGCTGCGCCAGCTCACCAAGCTCGGCCAGTGCCTCGGGATACTGCGCCTGAGCGCGCAGCGCAAGCGCACGCTCGCGGCGCGCCTCGAAACGTTCGGCTTCGCTCAGCTCGCCCGCCAGGGCAGCGTCGTACAGCGGCACGGCCTCGCCCCAGCGCTCGTGCGCGAAATAAACGGCAGCGGCTTCCAGCGGCGGAAGCGAATCCTGCGCCGCGACCGCTTCGAGCGCCTGTGGCGTTTGCGGATATTGCCGGACCAGCTCGCCCAGCCAGCCGCGCGCCTCGTCGCTGCCCTGCCCGGCTTGCGCTGCGCGCCATAGCAGCTCCGCGCGGTAGGCCGGCTCCTCGACGATGCCGATCAGCTCGCGCAAGGCTTCCAGTCGACGCCCCTGGTCGTCCGGCTGGAGCTCGATCAGCTGTTCGAGCACCTCGACGTGTCGCCCGCGTGCCGGCGGTTGCTGTGCCACGGCACCGTACAGCGCCAGCGCTTCGCCGTTTCTGCCGGCCTCCAGCTGCTGGGCCGCCTCGCGTAGCGCGGCGTAGGGCTCAAGCGGCGTCTCGAGCCGGCGATAGCGCCGAAACGCGTCGATGGCTTCGTCGTGCCGGCCGGCCTGCTCATGCGCGCGTCCGATCAAAAAGAGCGCTCGGCCGGCCACGAGGTCGTTGCCCCGGCTCAGCGGCTCGAGCGTCGCCACGGCGGCATCCGGCTGGTCGAGGGCCAGCTGCAGTCGTGCCTGCTCGTAGCGCGCCTCGCGCTCGCGCCGACCGTCCGGATGCGCGGCCAACAATTGCTCGAGCGTCGCCTGGGCAGCTTCATACTCACCCGAGCTGCGCTGGTCGACGGCGAGCGCGAGCAGATCGACAGCTACAGCCGTGGGAGTAGCGGCTGGGATGCCTTTCGAGACGGCCGGCTGGCCGTTACCGGTCGGCACTTGGCGCACAGGGGTGCAGGCGGCGAGAAGAAAAAACAGGAGCAGCAACGCTCGGTAGGGCAGAGAAAGCATCCTGGCCTGATTGTACCAGACGTGGACGCGGCGAACGCGACGACTCCGACGACCTCGTCGACCCCCGCCGTCTCCCGTCGTTCCCGTCGGCCTCGTCGTTCCCGTCGTTCCCGTCGTTCCCGTCAGTCGACCCCAGGATAAATCCTGGGGCTGAGGAAACAAAGCCCGCTGAAGCGGGCTGGAGACTGTTCAGCCCGCTTCAGCGGGCTTTGTTTCCTCAGCCCCGGCCTTTAGGCCGGGGAAACGGGGAAACGGGGAAACGGGGTATACGAGGCGCTTGAGCGCCGCGACACGCCGGAACACAACGCAAGTCCGCCAGCGCGTATAATACCCTGGCGATTATGAGCATGACAGCACGCAACGCTCCGCCCGCCTACCAGGCAGCGCTGGACTATCTGTACTCCTTCGTCAATTACGAGACGAAGATGCCGCCGACGCCCCAGCATGCGCGCTTCAACCTTGGTCGCATGCAGCTGCTGCTGAACACCCTCGCCCGGCCGCAGGAAAGCTTCGCGAGCGTGGTGGTCGCCGGTACCAAGGGCAAAGGCTCGACCTGCGCGTTCACCGAATCGATCGTGCGCCACGCCGGCTATCGCACCGGCCTGTACACCTCGCCGCATTTGCATTCCTGGCGCGAGCGGGTGCAGGTCGACCGTCGCTTGATCACGCAGGACGAAGTGGTGCGCTATGTCGACGCGCTCAAGCCGGCCGTCGCGCAGCTGGACGCAAGCGAGCCTCCGACGCTGTTCGAGCTCAGCACGGCGCTGGCGCTGCGCTTTTTCGCCGATCAAGGCGTCGACGTAGCTGTGCTGGAGATCGGCATGGGCGGCCGCTACGACTCGGTCAATGTCGTGACGCCGCTGGTGTCGGCGATCACGCCGATCTCGTACGACCACACCGGCATTTTGGGCAACACGCTGGCGGAGATCGCGGCCAACAAAGCCGGCATCGTCAAACGCGGCGTTCCGGTGGTCGTCGCGCCGCAATGGATGGAGGCCGAAGCCGAGATTCGACGTGAAGCGGAGCAGGTCGGCGCCGCGATGTACCGCGCCGAGCTTGGCGGCTTACGCCGAGTGCTGCCGGTGGCCGGTGATCCGCTGAACTATGGCGTGCCGATCGTAGCCGAGGGCCTGGGCCTGGGCGGGGCGCACCAGCTTGAAAACGCGCGCGTCGCCGCCGGCATAACGCTGCTGCTTCGACCGCACGGCTTTGTGGTCGACGCCACGGACGTCGCCGCCGGGCTGCTCGATACCCGCTGGCCGGGCCGCTTTGAGCTGGTAGGACGTGAGCCGCTGATCGTGCTGGATGGCGCCCAGAACGCTGCATCGGCCGGCCGGCTGCGCGAAGCGTTGAACACGTTGCCGCATCGTCGCCTGCTGCTGGTGCTGGGCACCTCGCGCGATAAAGATATCGACGGCATCGCGCGTGAGCTGGTGCCGGCCGCCGATGCGCTGATCCTGACGCGCTCGCGCCATCCGCGCTCGGCACCACTGGAAGAGCTGGAGCAGCATGTGCGGCCGTTTTTGCGCCCCGACGTGCCGCTGCTGCGCACGGACGACGTGCCGCCCGCGCTGGCGATCGCTCGCGGTATGGCGCGCCCGAGCGACCTGATCTGTGTCACCGGCTCGCTGTTCCCGGTGGCCGCCGCGCGCGAAGTGCTCGGCATCGCGACCGAAATGGACTAAAACGATCCGCGAAGTCAGCGGATCGATAATTAGGAGGAACGAACCGACGTGGCCTACTGGATCCTCAAAACCGAGCCCGGCAACTACTCGTTCGACGATCTCGAACGCGACGGCAGCACCGTCTGGGACGGCGTTGCCAGCCCGGCGGGGCTGATGAATCTGCGCCGCATGAGCCCGGGCGACCTGGCGCTGGTGTATCACACGGGCGACGAGCGCCGGCTGGTCGGGCTGGCCGAGATCACCAGCGCGCCGTATGCCGACCCCGCGCTTGACGATCCCAAGCGGGTGGTGGTCGACGTACGCCCGCTCGAACGCCTGGCCCGAACGGTGACGCTGGCTGAGATCAAAGCCGACCCCGGGTTCGCCATGCTGGGTCTGGTCCGAGAGGGGCGCCTGTCGGTTGTGCCCGCGGATGAGCCTTCCTGGAGTAAACTTATCGCTATGAGCCGGTTGTAGCCGGCCAGGGAGCCGCGCTATGCACGAGCAATTCCCATCGCCGCCCCGCTCTGCCGGTATTCGCCTGCGACTGGAACACGACGAGCAGCAGCGCCTGTCGCCCCACGCGGCCAAGAGCGCCGCCGCGAAGCGCGAGCACGAGGAGGAGCCCTCGCCGGTGCGCACCTCGTTCCAGCGCGACCGCGATAGGATTTTACACTCCAAGGAGTTTCGCCGTCTCAAGCACAAAACCCAGGTGTTTATCGCTCCGCGCGGCGACCACTACCGCACCCGGCTGACCCACACGCTGGAGGTGACGCAGATCGCCCGCACCGTCGCACGATCGCTGCGGCTCAACGAGGACCTCACCGAAGCGATCGGTCTGGGACACGACCTTGGCCACGCGCCGTTCGGCCATGCCGGAGAGACGGCTATCTCGCATGCGCAGGGCCACTCGTTCCGGCACAACGAACAAAGCCGCCGCATCGTCGAAAAGCTGGCCAAAGGCGGCCAGGGCCTGAACCTGACCTGGGAAGTGCGCGAGGGCATTTATCTCCATTCCAAAGTTCGCCGCGACATCAGCGCATCGGGCTGGGGCGTTGCTTCGACGCTGGAGGGGCAGATCATCAAGCTTGCCGACAGCATCGCGTATATCAACCACGATATCGACGACGCGATCCGCGCAGGCATCCTGCGCGCCGACGAGCTGCCGTCCGAAGCTATAACAACGCTCGGCGATAGCCACGCCGCGCGCATCAACACGATGGTCTGCGACATGATCGACCACAACTGGTGGGCCACGGGCGAGGACACGCCGCCCGATCCACCGCTGATCGGCATGAGCCCACCGATTCTGAAGGCTACCAACGAGCTGCGCGACTACATGTTCCGGCATGTGTATCAAAGCGGTCTGGCGCGCGAAGACAGCCAGGTGCGCTTTGTGGTCGGCCAATTGTTCCGGCACTTTGTCGAGAACCCGGGCGCCGTCCCCGAAGAGCTGCGCGCGATCGTGGCGGCGTACGGCGAAGGGCCGGAGCAGGCGGCCGTGGATTATATCGCCGGCATGACCGACCGCTACGCGCTGAAGGTGTTTGAGACGCTGTTCGTGCCGAAGACGTGGGAAGGCTAGCGCAAGCACCAATTAGCAATTACCAATGAGGGATGAACAATAATTGCACATTACTCATTGAAGCGCGGCGTGTTGCACATGCCTATGTGATCTTGTATAATTTGGCGCGCCACTCCGCCCCAGGCGAATTCCGTGGTCGAAGGAGGTGAGCGCGGCATATCGTAGCTCGTCGTTTAAGTTGAACGGCGGGTAACGATCGCAGCAGCTATGCACGTCGAACGTCGAGAAGGTGAGTCGGTCGAGCAGTTGATCCGGCGCTTTAATAAAGGCGTCGTGGCCGAGCGGATCACCAAAACGTATCGCGAAAAGATGCATTTTGTCTCCAAAAGCGAGCAGCGCAAAGAGAAGCAGCGCCGCGCTGAGCGGAACCGCCGCAAGCGAGAGCGCGCAACGCCTCGCTAACTGAGCGAACGTAGTGTGAACGGGGGCCCGACACCCTTAGGTGGTCGCCCCCGTTTTTGTTGAAAGAAAGATCCCGGCGCGGTTTTTTGCTAAACATTCTGAGAGAGTATTCGAAACAGGGACGATTATTATCATGCTTGACCAAGCTGTGCTCGATAAGCTTGCTACCGTCGAGGCGCGCTATGACCAGCTGAACGAGATCATGGCCGACCCCGAGGTGGCCACCGATATCGGCAGGCTGCAGGCGTATTCCAAAGAGCAAACCCAGATCGCGCCGGTCGTGGATACCTATCGCTCGTACGCCCGGGCAGCGCGCGAGCTGAGCGAGGCCGAGGAGATGCTGCGCGAAGGCGATCCCGAGCTGCGTGAGCTGGTGCAGGCCGAGATCGCCGAGCAGCGCGAGCGCCTGGAAGAGCTGGACGGGCGGCTTAAGCTGCTGCTGCTGCCGCGCGATCCGAACGACGAAAAAGATGTGATCGTCGAGATCCGCGCCGGTGAGGGCGGCGACGAGGCCGGTCTGTTTGCTGCCGACCTGTATCGCGCCTACGGCCGTTACGCCGAAAACCACGGCTGGCGCGTCGAGCTAATCAACTCAAACGAGAACGCCGCCGGCGGCTTTAAGGAAATCGTGTTCGAGGTACACGGCGACGGTGCGTACCGGCGCCTCAAATACGAGGGCGGCGTGCATCGTGTACAGCGTGTTCCCCAGACCGAAACACGCGGGCGGATCCATACTTCCACGGCGACGGTCGCGGTGCTGCCGGAGGTGGAGGAGACCGCGGTCGAGATCCGGCCGGAAGATTATCGTGTCGACGTGTTCCGGGCACAGGGTCACGGCGGTCAGGGCGTCAACACCACCGACTCGGCGGTGCGCATCACCTATAAGCCGGGCACGTCCGACCAGATCGTGGTCACGTGCCAGGATACGCGCTCGCAGATCAAAAACCGCGAAAAAGCAATGGCCGTGCTGCGCTCGCGCCTGTTCGCCGTCGAGCAGGAAAAGCGCCAGCGCGAGCTGGGCCAGTCGCGCATCGCGCAGGTGGGCACGGGCGAGCGCGCCGAGAAGATCCGGACCTACAACTTTCCCCAGGACCGCATCACCGACCACCGCATCGGCCAGAACTTCTCAAATATCCCGGTGGTGCTCGGCGGCGATCTCGACCGGATCATGGACGCGCTTACCGTCGCCGACAACGCCGAGCGGATGCGGGATATGACGGGGTGACCTTCTGTTAAAGGAGCAGTGTTCTGAGTGGTCTCGGTATGCGGATGTCGGACATGCGTATGCTTATTGTTGGACAAGGTGAGGGGGTGACAGGGTGACGGGGTGAATCTGCTCCGCATGTTGTGTGCGTTTCAATCGAGTGTTGGACGAGCACCAATGGCGAACGCGTGCATCGATAACGATCACCTTGTCACCCCTTCACCTTGTCACGTTCGGCACCGAGCATGATTGGAACGCACAAGTCAAACCCCTGATCGTCACCCCGTCACCCCGTCACCCCGTCACCCGTCAGAAAAGCATGCCCCTACAATTATCCGGGACTGTTCGTTTGACGATCAGGCCTCCACTTGCTACAATACGACGGCGCGGCGCTGCCGCCTTTTTTCGTGTTGTCCGCGATGTGCCGCGGCGACGAACGATGATACCAAATGTTTGAAAGTCTTTCTGATCGGCTCCAAAATGTGTTTGCGCGGCTCGGCTCGCGCGGGCGTCTGAGCGAGGCTGACGTCGACGAGGCGCTCAAGGAAGTGCGTCGCGCGCTGCTGGAAGCCGACGTCAACTTTAAGGTCGTGCGCGATTTCGTTGCGCGTGTGCGCGAGCAAGCGGTCGGTCAGGATATCACCAAGAGCCTGACACCGGCGCAGATGGTGGTCAAGATCGTCAACGACGAGCTGGTCCACCTGCTGGGCGACGAAGTGGTGCCGCTGGTGACGGCGCAGCCCGGCCCGACGGTGCTGCTGCTGGTGGGCCTTAACGGTGCCGGCAAAACCACCATGGCCGCCAAGCTGGCCCTGATGCTGCGCAAGAAGCACCGCAATCCGCTGCTGGTGGCGGCCGACGTGTA
The DNA here is from genome assembly GCA_963827625.1 of uncultured bacterium. Taxonomy (GTDB): domain Bacteria; phylum Chloroflexota; class Chloroflexia; order Chloroflexales; family Kallotenuaceae; genus CAWHBS01. The sequence continues at coordinate 273,420 of CAWHBS010000004.1, forward strand.
CCGTCCGGCGGCGATCAAACAGCTGCAAACGCTGGGCGCGCAGATCCAGGTGCCGGTGTATCAGCGAAGGCACCGAGGTCGCGCCCGAGCTGATCGCGCAGCACGCCATCGCCGAGGCCAAACGCAACGGCAACCAGGTGGTGATCGTCGATACCGCCGGCCGGATCCAGATCGACGAAGCGCTGATGCAGGAGCTGGAGCGAGATGCGCGCGGCGATCGGGCCGCACGAAACGCTGCTGGTGGTCGACGCGATGATCGGCCAGGAATCGGTGCGCGTGGCCGAAGAGTTCAACCGCCGCGTGCCGCTGACCGGCTTCGTGATGACCAAAATCGACGGCGATGCCCGTGGTGGCGCGGCGCTGTCGATCCGGCAGGTCACCGGCGTGCCGATCAAGTTTTTGGGCACCAGCGAAAAGATCGACGGCCTGCAGGTGTTCGACCCGCCACGGCTGGCGTCGCGGATCCTGGGCATGGGCGATGTGCTCAGCCTGATCGAGCGCGCCGAGGAAGCGATCGACAAAGACGAAGCTGCCAAAATGCAGAAGAAAATGCAGAAGGGCAAGTTCGACTTTGAAGATTATCTCAACGCCATGCGCCAGATCCGCCGCATGGGCCCGCTGCAGCAGATCCTGGGCATGCTGCCGGGGATGAGCCAGCTCAAGCTGGACGAGCATGTGCACGAGGAAGACCTCAAATATATCGAGGCGATCATCCAGTCCATGACTCTGGAAGAGCGGCGCAATCCGGAGATTATCAAGCAGAGCCGTAAGGAGCGCATCGCGCGCGGCTCGGGCCGCTCGATCGAGGATATCAACGAGCTGCTGCGCATGTTCCGTGAAATGCAGCATATGATGAAGGGCATGATGGGCAGCATGCCGGGAGCTCCGCGCCAGCAAACCAATAACAAGGGCGGCAGCGGCAAGAAAAAGAGCAAAAAGAAAAAGGGACGTGCCGGACAGCCGGCGCCGCGGCCCGGCGGTACAAATCCGTGGGGCATGCCCAACAGCGGCGTCGATCCGGCCGAGCTCGAGGCGCGGCTGCGCGACTGGAGCAAGGAGCGCTGACGCGGGTGACAGGGTGACAGGGTTTGGTTCCGCACCAAAGCGTGTGGCTGGTAAACTTGGAACCTGAAACTTGGAACTTGAAACTATAACTCGAAACTGGTAACTCGAAACTGGTATTGGAGGCATACACGTGGTTCGTATTCGACTTATGCGGCGCGGCAAGAATAAAATGCCGACCTATCGTGTCGTTGTAGCCGACTCGCGCTCGCCGCGCGACGGGAAATTTATCGAGATCATCGGGAACTACAACCCGGTGGCGCAGCCCAAGACCTTGAACATCAAGGCAGACCGGGCTCGCTACTGGCTGAGCGTGGGCGCACAGCCGTCGGACACTGTAAAATACTTGCTGGGCAAGGTCGGCGTCGAGGCCGTGCCCGGGACGCCGTATTCGGCTGAAGAGCCGGACGCGACCCAGCCGTCGACCGAGGCGTAGCTCGTTTCGTAACCGTCGATCGATTCCGGTCGACGGTTTGTTGGTTTGCTGGTTTGCTAACTCGTGTGGTTGTGCAAATGAAAGAACTACTGCAATTCATCGTCGATGAATTGGTGGACCAGCCGGACGCGGTATCGATCCGCGAGCGCGAGGGCCGCTTCGCGGTGACTCTCGAGCTGACAGTCGCGCCCGACGATGCCGGTAAGGTGATCGGCCGTGGCGGCCGTGTTGTCAATGCGATCCGCGATGTGCTCGGCGTCGCAGCAGCGCGCGACCGCAAGCGCGTTCATCTGGATATCAAACCCTAATTATGGACGTGCGCCCTTCTGCCGACCAGCTCCTGCTGGTCGGCACATTATCTATTCCACATGGCGTGCATGGCCAGATCAAGCTGTTCGCGCTTACGGCTACCGAGCGCCTGCGCCGTGTAAAAACGGTGTACATCGGCGAGAACGTAGAGCGCTACCGCTTGCAGCGCATCGCCGAGCAGAAGCCGGGCCATTTGATCGTGTCGCTCGGCGGCGTCGCATCGCGCGAAGCAGCCGAGGCACTGCGCGGCCAGGAGGTGTTCATCGCCGAGAGCGATGCCGAGCCGTTGGGCGAGGATGAGTACTTCCTGCACGATCTGCCCGGCCTGCGTGTGAACACCGTCGGCGGCGAGCATATCGGCGTTGTGCGCGAGGTGATCGAGACCGGCGCCAATGAGGTGTTGGTCGTGACGCGGCCCGGGGGCGGCGATGCGTTGATCCCGATGATCCGCGATGTGGTCAAGCGCCTCGACCTCGCGGGCAAGCTGGTCGAAATCGAGCCGATCCCCGGAACTCCTGGAATAAGGCCCTCATCCCCCGACCCCTTCTCCCGTGCTGACGCACAGGAGAAGGGGAGTTTGAATCTCCCTCTCCCGTCGCTTGCGACGGGAGAGGGGCTAGGGGTGAGGGCCTTATTTCGCGTACCTTTGTTCCAGCTCGGCCCAGACCTGCTCGGGTGCGACGCCTTGCGCGGCCAGCAGCACCAACAGGTGGTACATCAGGTCGGCTGCTTCGTAGGACAGCTCGGCGTTGTCGCCTTTCATTGCGCCGATCACTACTTCGGTAGCTTCTTCGCCGATCTTTTTGCCGATCCGCTCGGGGCCGCCGCGCAGCAGCTTTACGGTGTACGAGTCCTCCGGCTGCTCGCTGCGTCGCTGCTCGATTAAATCGGCCAGACGCGCCAGGACGGCACTGGGCGGTGCGGAGCCGTGCCTTTCGTCGCCGTCGACCGCGCGGTGGAAACAGCTGCGTTCGCCGGTATGGCAGGTCGGCCCGGCCGGATCGGCCAGCACCAGCAGCGCATCGCCGTCGCAGTCTTCGCGCAGCTCCACCAGACGCAACACATTGCCGCTGGTAGCGCCCTTTTGCCATAGCTCGTTGCGCGAGCGGCTCCAGAATGTTACCAGGCCGCTTTCGCGTGTGTGGCGCAGCGCTTCTTCGTTCATGTAGCCCAGCATCAGCACCTCGCCACTGCGCGCGTGCTGCACGATTGCCGGGATCAGGCCCTTCTCGTCGAATTTCATGATCCAATTTTCGGTTTTTGCACTCACCCTCTCTCCCGTGCTGACGCACAGGCGAGGGGGAACCGTTGCTCCCCGCTCCCGTGGCTATGCCACGGGAGCGGGGCCGGGGTGAGTGCGAGTAACTAATGCCGGAAATGCCGCCGCCCGGTGAGCACCAGCACCAGGCCGAGACGGTCGGCGGTTTCGCGTATTTCGTCGTCGGCTTGCGAGCCGCCCGGCTGCACGATCGCCGCCACACCTGCCGCTGCCGCGCGCTCGACGCCGTCCGGCTTGGGAAAGAACGCGTCCGACGCGAGCACGCTGCCCCTGGCACGCTCGCCGGCCTTCTCAACCGCGATACGCACAGAGTCGACCCGTGAGGGCTGGCCCGCTCCGACTCCTACCAGCGCGCGTCCATGTGCCAGCACGATCGCGTTGGATTTGACATACGCGCAGGCCTTCCAGGCAAAGCGCAGCGCCTCCAGTTGCTCGCCGGTCGGGCGCCGCGCGGACACCACGCGCCAGGCCGCGGTATCGTCGCGGCTCACGTCGTCGGTGGACTGCATCAGCAGGCCTCCGCTGACGCGCCGGTAGTCCCACATGATACCGCGATGCGGGTCGAACGGGATCTCCAGCAGGCGCAAATTGGCTTTGGCGCCGAACACCTCGCGTGCCTCGCCATCGAACGCGGGCGCGACGATCACCTCGTAAAAGTAGCGCTCCATCGCGCGCGCCAGCTTGCCGTCAACCGGGCGGTTGATGCCGACGATCCCGCCGAACGCCGATACGGGGTCGCCCGCTCGCGCCGCGGCATGCGCCGCCACCAGATCATCGTCCGAGGCTAAGCCGCAGGGATTGCTGTGTTTCACGATCGTGACGGTCGGCACATCGAACGAGCGCGCGATCTGCAGGGCGGCGTCGGCGTCCAGGATATTGTTGAACGAGAGCTCCTTGCCCTGCACCTGTTGCGCGGCCGCGATGGTTCCGCGCAGGTCGCCTTCCTGCTTGTAAAACGCCGCTTCCTGGTGCGGATTTTCGCCGTAGCGCAGCGACTGCACGCGCTCGAACGCCAGCGGCAGCGTCGCCGGAAACTGCTCGTTGCGCAGATACGCGGCGATCACGCTATCATAGGCGGCGGTGTGGGCGTACGCTTTGGCCGCCAGCTCACGCCGCAGCTCCTCCGGCCGCCCGCTACCGTCAATAACCGCGAGAACCCGCTGGTAATCGGCCGGATCGACCACCACCAGCACGTGCTGAAAATTCTTGGCCGCCGCGCGCAGCATGGCCGGCCCGCCGATATCGATATTCTCGATCGCCTCGTCCAGCTTGACGCCTGGCCGGCCCACCGTTTCGCGGAACGGATACAGGTTGACGACCACCAGATCGATCGCCTCGATCTGGTGCTCGGCGAGCTGCTCGACGTGCTCGGGCCGGTCGCGCCGGTGCAGGATCCCGCCGTGGACGGCCGGATGCAGTGTCTTGACACGACCGTCGAGAATCTCAGGGAACTTCGTCAGCTTGCTGATCGAGCGCGCCGTGACGCCGGCTGCTTCCAGCGACCGCAGCGTGCCGCCGGTTGAGAACAGTTCCACCCCACGTGTTTCGAGCTCGCGCCCGAGCTGCTCGATGCCTGTCTTGTCCGAAACGCTGATGATCGCCCTCATCGTGGCCTCCAATGAACAATTAGCAATGAACAATGAACAAACCAATTGTTCATTGTTCATTGTTAACTGTGAAAAGGGGCCCAGGCGAGCGGCGCTGTTACCGAGCCGGACTTCCCCGTGGTCGCCCACGTTGCTTCGCCAGTCATCCGGACGGTTTCGATTGGGACAATTATACCCCGGGGCAGCGCGGATTGGCTACTCCACTGTGCGCGACATACGGCGCGACCTGCGCGAGCGCGCGCCCTCTTTGGGTGGGCGGCCGGTGCGGATGTTGCGCAGCGACGTGACGGTCGCCTCCAGCGCACGGTCGGCCCAGCTATAGATCGTCGGCCGGCTGCGGTCCAGCTCCTGCGAGAGCTGCGTGACGTTGGCGCGGTATTCAGGGTCGAAGGTGGCAAGGTTGATTCGCGCGGCTGCGATGATCTGGCGGAGCTCGTCGTTACTCAAATTATGGTCCGCAATCAGCTTGCGGGCACGCTTGCTCGTATCGTCGACCTGCATACCGTAGCTCCTCGCTGCTGGATAAATAATCCTATCATGTTCACGAGGAGTTGTCTAGCATGTTGTAAACGGTTGTGTAGATATCGGCCAGTAGGCTGGCGATGAAAGTAGTTCGTACTGCGTTGTATGCTGCCGGCAACCGTTGACAGGGTGCTTAACGGTCGGGCGAAGAGGTGTAAAGGAGGTCGAAGGTCCAAAGTCGAAGGTCGAAGGTCATGAAAATGATTGACCTTCGACTTTCGACCTTCGACCTTCGGCCGTTTTAGGCTCCCTGCTCGCGTGCTTGCTCAGCCTGCGGCTCGACGTCGAGCGTCTGGCCGTTGAGCTGCCGCGTCTGGACCGTGATCTTGCGTGGGCGCACCTGCTCGGCCTTGGGGATCTCCAGCTGGAGGATGCCGTTTTCAAGAGTGGCGTGTACTCCATCCACCTTGACTGCAGTCGGCAGACTGATCGAGCGGCTGAAGCGGCCATAGCGGCGCTCCATCACGTGCCAGTTGCTCTTCCTGGCTTCGCTCTGCTGTTGGCGCGTTTCGCCGGAGATCGTGAGAACGTTGTCTTGAATCGTAATGTTGACATCTTCGGGCTGCAGGCCGGGAACGACGGCTTCGACCTGAAACCCGTCCTCGGTCTCACGCACGTTCAGCGGCATCGCAAGCGTGTTGTTGCCGCCATTGCGCGAGGAGCTGACCATGCTGTCCTCGAACAGCTGGTTCATCGCGTCACGCAGGCTCATCACTTCGCCAAACGGATCCCATCGTCGCAAGTTGCTCATAAAGTGCTCTCCTCGATCGATTGAAGGTTACGTTGGAGTGGCCATCCCACATCCACTGTACATATTGTATTGCCGGTGTGTTAAACAGGCGTTTGCGCCAGATTAGAGAAACGTTAGAACCAGGAAGCAGGGGTCAGGGGTCGGGGATCAGGGGTCAGGACGGTCCGTCCTGACCCCTGATCCCCGACCCCTGACCCCTGATCGCGTGCTACAATTTCGGCACCATGCTCGATATCGGTGCGTTCCAGCTCCGGCAGCGCGACTATCTGCTGCGCATCAACCAGGCGATCTCGGCGCAGCTTGATCTCCCAACCGTGCTCGGCCTGGTAGTGGAGTACGCGGTTGAGATCGTGGCCGGCAACTACGGCTATATCGCGTTGTACGAGGGCGCCGACAGCGATCTGCGCATCGCCGTGGCCCACAACATCGACGCCGATCGATATCCGGCGTTCGCTCCGTTGCTGCGGGTGCTCGCCGATCGTGGCTCCTCGCGGGATGCCAAAGGCTTTGCGCTCAGCGAAGTTGCCGACCAGCTCGATTTGCCGTTGCGGCAAATGGTCGCGCTACCGCTGCCGGTACGCGGCCTGAGCCTCGGCTTGATCGTCGTATTTCGAGCCGCGGTAAACGTCGCCTTTACGCTCGCCGACGAAGCGCTGATCGAAGCTTTCGCCGGCCAGGCCGCGGTAGCCGTACAAAACGCACGCCTGTACCAGTCGGCGGTCCAAGAGCAAGAGCGGCTCAACGCGATTATCGAGCAGTCGGCCGACGGCGTCATGATCCTGGACCGGCGCTGGCGCATCACGACGTTCAACCGCGCCATGGAGCTCCTCACCGGCTGGCCGCGCGAGGAAGCCATCGGCAGGCCGTGCGCCGAGGTGCTGGATATCCAGAACGACGCCGGCGTCCACATCTGTCCGGTCAACTGCCCGCTGCAGCGCAGGCCCCCGCCGCCCCATCCGACGGTAGAAGGGCGGATCTTCACGCGCGATGGACGTGAACGCTGGATCCAGAGCCGCTACTCGTCGACCGTCAGCTCGGATGGCGAGTTCCTTGGCGCGATCGCCAACGTGCGCGACATGACGGCGCGCAAGCTGGAAGACCAGCAACAGGCGACCTTTATATCGGTGATATCGCACGAGCTCAAAACGCCGGTTTCGATCATTAAAGGTTACGCCGGCACGCTGCGCCGTCCCGATGCCAGCTGGGATAAAGCCACTCTGGACGACGGCTTGCTGGTCATCGAAGACGAGGCCGACCGGCTCGACAGTCTGATCGGCAACCTGCTCGAGGTTTCACGCATCCAGGCCGGCAGCCTGCCGCTGCAGTTCGGGCCGGTCGACCTGCCGGCACTGGCGAGTCGTATCGTCGACGCGATCCAGGCTACAGCGCCTGACGGCTTCGAATTCCAGCTGCGCTTTCCGCAATCGTTTCCGCCGGTGTACGCCGACGCGGAGCGCATTCGCATGGTGCTGTCCAATTTGCTGAGCAACGCAGTCAAATATAGCCCTGACGGCGGCCTGATCCGCGTCGGCGGCTGGGTCGAAGGCGACCGCGCCGTGGTGTACGTCGCGGACCAGGGGGTCGGTATTGCACCTGAGGACCAGCCGCGCATCTTTGAGCGCTTCTATCGCGTCGACAATAGCCTGGGGCGACGGACGCAGGGCGCCGGCCTTGGCCTGTACCTGTCGCGGGCGATCATAGAAGCCCACGGCGGCGAGCTGCTGGTCGAGAGCCAGCCGGGGCGCGGCTCTCGCTTTGTGTTTACGCTGGAGCCGGCGCGGCGGAGTTTGCCGGGAACAGGCAAGCGGCAAGCGGCAAGCGGCAAGCGGCGAGGGACAAAGGGCAAGCGGCGAGAGGCAAGCGGCAAGTGACACACGATATGCTCTCTTTGCGCCTTTGCGACAAATCAGTTTGCCTAATCCGCGCCGCGCAAGGATAATAGAGCGATCACGAAGACGGTGACCGCGTCGGCGACGCCGTTGCTTTAGATTGGAGTAGGAAATGGCTGCTCGGCATATGCTGCGCGACATCATGAGCATCAACGACGTTTATAACTTCGCCGAACCGATCATGGAGATGCTGCGTGAAGACTACGGCAACTACGACGCCGACGTTCTCGATGAAGTGATGGTCGAAGAAACTTTCGCACAGCAACTCTCGGCGCGCGGCTACGATGTGCGGCCCTGGAATGAAGCCACCAGTTCGGAGGACGTCGTTCCCGTGCGTATACTCAGACGCGGGCGACAGCCGGGCGGAGGCCGGCCCACGAACAATCAGAATCGTCAGGGCAGCCGGCCCCACGGGCGGCCTGTCGATCGCCCCGCCGAACGCCAGGGCGATCGGCAGGCCGGCAGGCAAGCTGAGCGGACGAACTCGGATCGCGCCGGCCAGGATCGCGGTGCGCCCGACCGGCGAGGGGCGGACCGGCAAAATCCTGAGCGTGGTGGCGGTGAGCGGACAGGTGCTGACGGTCGCGTGCAGCAGGCGCCTGCCCAGCTACCGGGTGCTCCGAGCGTGCCCCCGGCATCTCAGCCGGCCATTCTTCCGGGCGAACCCGGTGAAGCGGCGCCGCCGGCGAGTGCAATTCCTGCCACACAGCCGCCGGTGACATCTACTGCCGCTGCTGAACCGGCGCAGCGCGAGATAGTCGAAACACCTTCCGATCGGTCGGCCGGCGCCGAAAGCGCTGCTGCTCCGCCTGACCGTCCGCAGCCGGCGGAACAGCAGGCCGCGCCTGCCGGTGCTCCTGCCGCTGATGCAGCGGCCGAAGGGACTGCGTCTCTACCTGACCAGCCGGAGCCGGCGGCCAAGCCCGCGACGCGCGCGCGCCGCTCAACGAGCACTACCGGCAGCACGCGCGCACGCAGCACGCGCGCCAAAGCAAGCGAAGGCACAGCTGATGAGCCGGCTCCGCCGCGTTCACGGCGCACGCGTTCGTCCAGCACAAAAGAAGAGTAATGAACGCGTCGATTGCCGAAGGCCCTACGGGCCTGCCTGACCGGCCGGACCAGCCGCGGGTCGAGCTGCGTGACAAGCTGGTCCTTGTTGTTGACGACGAACAGCGGATCGTCACCTTCGTTCGCATGAACCTCGAGCTGGAAGGCTGCCGTGTGATCACCGCGTCCAACGGCCGCGACGCGATCGAGCGCGTGCGCAGCGCCATGCCCGATATTGTGTTGCTCGACATCATGATGCCGGGCATGGACGGATTCGAGGTGCTGCGGCGTATCCGCCAGTTCTCAGCCGTGCCGGTGATCGTGCTGACGGCTAAAGACGAGTTGGATGATCGCGTCCGTGGCCTGGAGTTGGGAGCCGACGACTATATCGGCAAGCCGTTCGAGCACCGCGAGCTGACCAGCCGCATCCGCGCGGTGCTGCGACGCCACGCTACGCCTCCGCCGATGCCGCAGACACAGCTGCGCATCGACGACCGGCTGCTGATCGATTTCGCCAGGCATGAAGTCTCCGTAGACGGCAAGCCGGTCAGCCTGCGGCCGACCGAATATCGTCTGTTGTACCATCTGGTTCAGAACGCCGGCTGGGTCGTACCGCACGATGTGTTGCTGGCAAAAGTGTGGGGGCCGGAATACCGCGACGAGAGCCACTATCTACGCCTGTATATCACCTACCTGCGTCAGAAGCTCGAGCAGGACCCTTCGAATCCGAAGTATATTCTTACCGAACGCGGCACGGGCTACAAGTTTGTGGATTTTCGGGCTTAAGCTTGTGCGATCCGCCCAAACGTTTCACCTCACACGGCTGCATACTTGTGCGCGATGCACAAACTTGCGGATCAGCGCTGTAAATCTTTGACAGCGGTACGTCCGGGTCGGTACAATCCTGGGCACACGAACAAGCGTCCTGGCTGGAGGAGATCGATATGCCGCAGACCCGCATCGTCATCGCGGATGACGAATCCCTGATTCGCATGAATCTCAAAGAGACCCTGGTCGGCCTCGGCTATCTCGTTGTAGGCGAGGCCGGGGACGGCGTGAGCGCGATCAACCTCGCGCGCGAGCTGCGGCCCGACCTGGTAGTGATGGATATTAAGATGCCCAAGCTGGACGGCATCCAGGCTGCCGAAGTGCTGACGCAAGAGCGCATCGCGCCGGTGCTGCTGCTCACCGCGTATAGTGATCGCCAGCTGGTGGACCGCGCCAAAGAAGCCGGCGTCGTCAATTATCTGGTCAAACCGTTCCGCGAAGCGGATCTGCTGCCGGCGCTCGAGATCGCGATGGCACGATTCACCGAGCTACGCGCGATGGACAAGCAGATCGGCGACCTCAAAGAGTTGATCGAGACGCGCAAGGTCGTCGAGCGGGCCAAGGGGTTGCTGATGGAGCAGCAGGGGCTGAATGAGGCCGATGCGTTCCGCAAGATCCAGCAATTGTCGATGAACACGCGCAAGCCGATGAAGGAAATCGCGCAGGCGATCCTGCTCGCGGCGCAGATCGAACACTAAACCGGTGTTGCGCCGGCCGCCGATCTGGCTATTAGTGCTGGCCACAGCGGCGCTGACTGCCATTCTTACGATCGCTGTCGATCGCGCGGCCGGTGCGCTGTGGGCCAGACAACAACCCGTGCCCTCGGCTGTTCCCTCGGCGCCCGAGCGCACCTATGTCGTGGTGGTAGAAACGCCCGAGCCCGCGATCGAGCCGTCGTCGCCGCCTGCCGATGAGCAGCAGGCCATGCTGCGGCAGATGCAGCAACAACAGTCTCGTTCGTCCGGCCACGACTTTGTATTCACTGCCCTGTTGCACCTGCAGTTTGCCGCCGAGGCGCTCGGCGTCAACAACTCCAGACGGGCCAACAACGAGCTCGACGCCGCGCGCGCGTCGCTAGATGAAGCCGCGCGCCTGCTGCCCGAGGAGCTCAAGCCGCAGCTGGACAGCGAGCGCTTCGAGATCGGACGCATCCGCTCCGAGCTGGACATCAATCCACGTGACCTGGATGAACAATTGCGCGGCATGCGCGACCGTTTATTCGGTCTGATCGCGGCGCCGCAGGTGGAATAGAGACGAACGGAAATCACCACAAAGAACACAAAGGACACAAAGTAACTAAATGTTCTTTGTGTCCTTTGTGTTCTTTGTGGTGAAATCTTTCCGGTCTACGAGTGCCTGCGGAACCTTCTTACAATTGCCCCGCCCACAAACTCCTGCGCCTCGAGCCGTAGCAGCCGGGCGACGAGCACATACACGGCCAGGCCGCATACGCCCAGCGCGGCGATGAGGGCCAGGGTGGCCCATTTGCTCTGGGGTGTGCCGAGCAGGGCATACAGGCCGTACGTCGCCGCTCCCGAGGCTATTCCGGCCAGCAGCCCCTTGCCGGCAGCTTCCGCCAGCCGCTGGCCGCGTAGTGCGTCGAGCCGGGTGTGCGCAAACCAAAGCATCAAGATGGCGTGCGTCCACCATTGAGCGACGTTGCCGAGGATCAGGCCGTACACGCCGAGCGGTCGCACCAGTAGCAGCGCGACAAGCAGATATGCCGCGATAGCGCCGCCGTTGACCAGATTGGGCAGCAGGGTATTTCGGCGCGCATAAAACGCTATGATCAGCGGCTGGTCCACGCCCGCGGCGATCAGCATCGGCAGGTACACCAGCAGCGCGAGCGAGATCAGCCCGGCATCTTCGGCGGTTGTCTCGTCCCATTGGAATAAAAACGAAACGATCGGAAACGCCAGCGCCGCAAGCAGCACCGTCGCGGGTACCAGGAGATACAGCAAGCCCTTGATGCTTAGCGCGAGCGTGCTACGGAACTGTGCGAGGTCGCCGTCAAGGCCCTGGCGCGACAGCGTCGGCAGCGCGGCGATCGAGATAGCCGTTGCTACGATGCCCAGCGCGAGCTGTACCAGTGTCGTGGCATAGCGCTGCTGCGCGGCGCCGCCGGCGAGCGGTGCGACCAGTATGCTGTCCACCAGCGTGCCGGCAATGCTGAAGCCGAGGCCGAGCAGCACCGGAAGGTACAGCATTCCGATACGCCGAACGTCGGGATCGCGCAGCTCCAGCCGTGGTCGCAGCGCCACGCCGCGCGTTCCGGGCAGCTGCAGCAGCACCTGCCCGGCTGCCCCGACGAGCATGCCGATTGCCAGGCTGCGGATGCCGAGGCCGGCCAGCAGGAGCGCAGCGGCGATGATGCCGAGATTGAACGTCGCCGTGCTGAACGCGGGAAGCAAAAAGCGACGGCGTGCCTGCAGCAGTCCGGTGAGCAGCCCGGCCAGGCCCATAAACACCGTCGCCGGCAGCATCCAGCGAATCAGATCGATCGTGATATCGCTGATGCGGGGGTCGATCACCGCGCTTAAGGACGGCGCCATAAGCCAGATCAGCCCGGCCAGGCCGGCCATCAACAGCAGCGCGACGGTAAAAATGGTGCCGGCCACGCGGCCGAGCTCGCGCTCGTCGCGCTCGGCCAGCTCGGAGAACACCGGTACCAGCGCCGCACTGACCAGACCGCCGACCAGCAAATCGTACATCGTCGTCGGCACGCGCGCCGCGATGCTGAATGCGTCGCTTTCCGCGCTCACGCCGAACTGGGCTGCGATCACCAACTCGCGCACCTGCCCGAGCAGCCGGCTGGCGATATTGCCGGCCGCGATCAGTAGTGCCGCGGCTGCGATCCCGCGCCCGATCTGCGCCGTCGTGCCGGTGGCGATAGGTTGCGCAGCCGGCGATTGGGGGCTGGGCGGCTTACTCATCCGGAGCCGAGCTTAGCGTCCATAGCGCTCGACGATGGTGCTGATCAGCTCGCTGGTGGAGTGGCCGTCGAGGTACGGAATCAGTTTGATGCGGCCGCCATATGCTTGAACGATGCGTGCTTCGGGCAGCGCTTTGCCGTCGCCGGGCTGCAGCGTATAGTCGCCGCCTTTGCAGTACACGTCCGGCTCGAGCGCGGCCACCAGCGCCTCGGCTGTCGGCTCGTCGAAAATGGTAACGTAGTCGACGGCGCGCAGGCTCAGCAACAGCTCGGCTCGCTCACGCTCGGGTACCAGCGGGCGAAGCGGCCCTTTGATGCGGCGGGTGGACTGGTCGCTGTTCAGCCCGACCACCAGCATATCGCCAAGCGAGCGTGCATCGTCGAGGTAGCGCGCGTGTCCCAGGTGCAGCAGGTCGAACACGCCGTTGGTCATGACAAGCTTCACGCCGGCGCGCCAGCCGCAGCGCAGGTCGCGCAGTTCATCGAGCGTGGTGACGCTTCGCATGCGCTGCATTGTAGCAGCAACGGAACGAATTTATAACGCAAAGGCGCGAAGACGCAAGGAATTAATGTACGCGACCATCCGTGTGCGTATAAATACTACAAGCATGAAGTATGGGTATGCACGATAAAACCGGATAGCCTTACTTCAGTTGCGTCTTTGCGTTAAATATGTCCGGTTTGCAGGCCTTCGACGAGCTCGGCGGGCGTCACCGTGGCGTTGCCCAGGCGGCGCACAACCAGGCCGGCGGCGTAGTTGGCCAGGCGGGCGGCGAACGCAGCATCCATGCCCGCCGCCAGCGCGAGCGTCATCACGGCAATAAACGAGTCGCCGGCGCCGGTGGTATCGGCCGCCTCGACGCGGTGGGCCGGCACAAACAGGTAGGGCTGCTCGCGTCCTTGCAGCGACAGGCCGTCGCGACCGCGCGTAACCACCATTATGTGCGGCTCGAGCCGTTCAAGCAGCTCGTCCATGGCGGTGCGAAAAGCGTCTTCACCTTCGATCGGGCGGCCCAAAAACGCGGCTGCCTCGTCGTTGTTGCAGCGCAGCATTCCGGCGCCGCGGTATTTGCCGAGCTCACCCTGTGCGTCTACCGTCAACAGCACGCCGTGTTCGTCGCACAGGCTGCGCAGCTCCGCCACCAGATCGGGCGTCAGCAGGCCGCTCAGGTAATCCGAGCACAGCACGGCGTCTACCGCGGCCAGCTGCCCGGCCACGTATTGCAGCAGTATCTCGGCGACCGGCCGCGGCACCGACCTGCGCTCGATACGGTCGATGCGTGCCAGCTGCTGCGAAAAGCGTAGCGTGCCTTCCGAAACAATGCGTGTCTTAACTGTTGTCGGCCGTCCGAGATCAGTCAAGACACCGGCGACATTCACGCCCGCCGCGCCAAGTAGCTCGCGCAGGCGTACACCCTCGGCGTCGTCGCCGACAACCGACGCCAGCGTCGCCGTGGCGCCAAGGGCGGCGATGTTGTTGGCCGGATTGGCTGCCCCACCGCCGATGTACTCGCGCCGCAGGAACTCCAGCACCGGGATCGGCGCCTCGCGCGATAGCCGCGTCGCCCGCCCGAAAATATACTCGTCGACGAACACATCGCCGACGACCAGCACGCGCCGCCGCGCCAGCGAGGCTACGATGGCGTCGGGTTGCAGGGTTAGGCTCAACTACGTATCCTAAAGCTTCGGAGGAGTTACGCCACGCTGACCCTGGTACTTTCCGCTACGATCGGCGTATGTAATTTCGCACTGCTCATCGCTTTGAAAGAACAGCACTTGACCAATTCCTTCGTTGGCGTATACTTTCGCTGGCAAAGGAGTTGTGTTACTGATCTCGAGAGTAACATATCCTTCCCATGATGGCTCCAAAGGCGTTACGTTAAGGACAAGGCCGCAGCGTGCATACGTGCTTTTCCCCATACAAATACATAAAACGTCGCTTGGGATACGAAAATACTCGACGGTTCTAGCAAGTAGAAACGAGTTGGGGGGAATAATGCATACAGCGCCCTTAAAATCGACGAAGCCTTTTTGATCAAAGTCTTTCGGATCGATGACTGTAAGCTCGCCCGTTGCGCTGGTAAAGATTTTAAACTCGTCGGCGACACGAATATCGTAGCCATATGACGAAACGCCATAGGAAATGACGTTTTGACGTACCTGCCGATCCTCAAAAGGCTCGATCATGCCGTTTTCCAGCGCCATCTGCTTGATCCAGCGGTCGGACTTGATAGTCATGCTTAGCTCTCCCGTGTGGTGCGCCGGATGATACTCGATTGCCGCGCGGCGGACAAGGAGGCTCAGGGGGACAATGGGAGCGGGAGACAAGGGGATAATCGAACGTAGGGACGCGCCACCGGCGCAGACGGTCCATCATGAATAAGCGGTTGAAAGTCGGCGCCTTCGGCGTGTCCCTACCTTCTTTGCGCCTTTACGTTGAACATCCGTTACGACTCGACCAGAGCGCCGGCCATGGCTTCCGGCTGCTCGTCGGTCGAAGCAGGTACGGCGCCCGACACGAGCGGCTCGAAGTAGCGCTCGATGATCTGGCGCTGCTCTTCGCTGGATCTGGCGTGCTGCACATCGCGACGCAAGGCGGCAGCGCCGGGGTAACCGACATAAAACTGCCCGATCAGCTGCTTTAGCTTGCCGACGGCCTGGTGCTCGGGCATCGTTTCCAGCAGCATGTCGAGATAACGCAGCAGCAACCAGCGCTTGTCGGCCGGCTGCGGCTCGAATACCGGCTCGCCGCGGCGTAGCTGCTGGACCTGCCGAAAGATCCATGGATTGGCCATCGCGCCGCGACCGATCATCACGCCGTCCACGCCGGTTTCGATGAGCCGTTCGACGGCCTCCGCCGCACTTTTCACGTCGCCCGATCCGATCACCGGGATCCCGACCGAGCGTTTGGCCGCGGCGATACGGCTCCAGTCCGCGCTGCCGGCGTAGCCCTGCACTTTGGTGCGTGGATGCAGCGCCACGGCGCTGATACCGGCGGCTTCGGCCAGCCTGGCGGTGTCGACATAATTGAGCAATTCGTCGTCCCAACCGGCGCGAAATTTCAGCGTAACCGGGATCGAAACCGCTGCGCGGATCGCGCGCAGCATGCGCTCCAGCTTGGGCAGATCGCGCAGCAGCGCCGAGCCGTGGCCACCGCCGGTAACTTTGGGCGAAGGGCAGCCACAGTTGAAGTCGATAATGTCGGCGCCCAGCGCTTCTACCTGGCGCGCGGCTTCGGCGACTGCCTCGGGCTCGCTGCCGGACAACTGCATCGCGATCGGGCGCTCTTCGGGCAGGTAATCCAGCAGCCGGTGGCGCTGCATCGCTTTGGGCGTCACACTCGCGGCGTTGGTCATCTCGGTCGTCACCAGTCCAAGTCCGCCCAGCGACAGCAGCAAGCGCCGGAACACCGAGTCGGTGACTCCGGCCATCGGCGCCAGCACGATATTCGGCCGTATGACGATGTGGCCGATCGTGTAGCTCTCGGGCACGTTTTCGATACGCTCTTTCATACCTGCAACGTCGAGGGGCGGCTTGTGCCCGCCCCTGCGGCTGCATTATACCACGTGGCGCTCCCCGCTCCCCGTTCCCCGTTCCCCGTTCCCCAGGATAAATCCTGGGGCTGAAGAAACAAAGCCAGCTGAAGCCGGCTGGAGCTGTGCCCAGCCGGCTTCAGCTGGCTTTGTTTCTTCAGCCCGACGCTTGAGCGTCCGGAGCATCAGGTTGAATTAACGGCACGCGACCCCATATCGCGTGGCGGTCGCCGTGCGGCCCAGCAGCGTCCAGACCAGCGTCTGGCGCGACTCGAAGCGCGTTTCAAACGCAAAGCGCACGCGGCCCGGCCGGAAGATCTCCGGCTGCCCGCGCCCGTCGGGCGGCGGTGAAAAGTGGTTCTCCCGGCCGATCGGCACCCGCGCGGCGAACGGATTGTCGTTGCGGTAGCCCCAGCGCGCGGTGTAGCTTCCGTCCGGATTGGCGGCGACGCATTCGAGCACCGGCCGCACCGGCCTGCGTGGCGCGCTTGCGAAGGTCAGGCGCGCTACCTGCGGATCGTGGTCGCTGGTCTGGTCGGCAAACTCGGCGTTGATATGGACCACGTCGTAGCCGATCGCCGCGTTCTCGAACAGATTGTCGCTCACCAGAATATGGTCGAGCGCCTGGGAGTTGCCCTCGAAAACATAGGTGTAGCGCTCATTCGGCGGCAGCGTCTCGATCAGGGCATTGAGAATTCCGCCTGCTGTCAGAGTCGCGAGCGCGTCGGAGAACTCGAAGTCGTTAAGGTCGCCCAACACAACAATGTTTGCCCGGGCATCCACGGCCAGAATATCCTCAACAAAATCGTGGACGCTCTGGGCCTGCTGCCGGCGCTGCTCCTCCGACGAGCGCTGTGGCGGCTGGAAGCGCCCGAACAGCGGCTGGTCGCCGCCCTTGGAGTTGAAGTGGTTGGCGATCACGAACACGCGGTTGCCGTTGTACACAAACTCGCCCGCCAGCGGCTTGCGGCTGCTGTTGAACGCCGGGTTGAGCGGATCGATGCGCCCCGGGCTGAACTGTAGCTCTGGACCGGTCGAGCCGGAAACCACTGTGTTCATCGTGGTCGAGCCGCCGCCGGGCCGATCGACGAAGCTGAGGCCGCGGTCGGTGCGGAACAAAAAGCCGACCCTGATGTTGCCGCCGGGCTCGCCGCCGTCCTGGTCGTCGGCCGGATCGACCTGCCGGAAATCGTATAATGGGCCTCCGGCAGCCTGGATCGCCGTGACCAGCTTTGCGTACGTCTCGCCGGCGGCGACGATCGTGTCGTTGGTCGGGCCGTTGTTGTCCTGCACTTCTTCGAGCGCAAGGATGTCCGGCGCTTTGAGGTTGCCGACGATCGCCCCTGCCAGGTTCATGAACTTCTCATCCGCGTCGGCAGGGTCGAGGTTCTCGACGTTGAAGGTGGCCACGGCCAGCTGCTCGGCGCCGGCGGCCGTGGTTACTTCGCGATTCAGCCCGCCGTCTGCCGCGACCGGCAGCTGCGTCACCAGCAGCTTGAAGTTGCCGAAGCTGTAATCCAGCACCCCGACGGTTGCGCCGGGCAGCCGGTCGCCGACCTTGAGCACCGGCAGTGTCACGATCACATCGTCCAGGAAGATTCGCTCGGGGTTAAAATCGCCCGGCCGCACCACGATGCCGCCGCGCGCCGTGCGCAGGTCTGCGCCCGCGCCTCCGGCCGCCAGCACCGGAATCTCGCCGAAATCGCTGGTCGGGCCGGTGGCGACCGCGTCGTTGAGCTGCACGCGCATCCCTTCCAGGCTCTCGTAAAAGTCGATCCCGTCGCTGGACGGCTCGAATGCGCCGCTACTTTCGACATCGCCGCTCGCATCGTCGTCGATCACCTGCGCAGGCGGTACGCGGCCACCCACGCCGATCAGCGTCGTCGCGGGCAGCGGATTGCCGCTCGACAATACGCTGATCGCGGGCGACGTCAGCTCGGTGGTCGTCAG
The DNA here is from genome assembly GCA_963827625.1 of uncultured bacterium. Lineage (GTDB taxonomy): Bacteria > Chloroflexota > Chloroflexia > Chloroflexales > Kallotenuaceae > CAWHBS01. The sequence continues at coordinate 291,565 of CAWHBS010000004.1, forward strand.
GTTCGTGGAGCCGGTGCTGCCGCCGGGCCGGAACTCGGCGACGTTGCCTGTAACGTCCACCGCATCGCCGATGGCAACCATGGGCGCCGTGTTGGTGAAGACCAGGATCGCCTCGGACGTGGCCTCATCCGCGTCGGGCGCGGGATCCTGGATCCAGAAACCGTTATTGCGCACGGCCGTAACGATGCCCTCGGTCCGCACCTGCGTTTCGCGCAGCGGCGAAAGATGGCCCGCGCCCTGGATCGTGTGGATCGGCGTCAGGGGCAGCGGGACGGGCGTCTCGGTCGGAAGCGGGATCGGTGTCTGGGTCGGCGTCTGAGTCGGCTCCGGCGTCGGGCCGGACCCGTCGCAGGGTGCCGGTGTCGCGGCGCTGTTCTCGGGCGTGCTGGGGCTTGCGGCATCGAAATCGGCTTCGTTGTCGTCTGAGTCGAGGCATTGGTCGGCCCGGCGGTTGCTGCGATCACCGTTGGTGCCTCCGAAGGGTGGCAAGCGGGTGCCTTCGCCATACGCCGAACCTGTGCTGAGGCCCACCTGGTCGATCACCGTGTCGGCGACATCCAGCAGCGCGAGGCCCCCGTCGTCGCCGATGCCGGTGGTATATCCGGTCGGATTGTCGCCGGGAACACTGCCGCTGTAGCCGGTGCCGGTCGTGCGATTGACGGCCAGGAAATGCTGTCCGGGCTGCAGTATCGTGCCGGACGCGATGGTTAGGCGCGTGCCGGTAGTGCCTCCGGCGTTCGATGCGTTGATCTTCCATCCGCCGATGTCGACCGCGGCGGCCGAAAGATTGTACAACTCGACGAACTCGTCGTTGCCACCAACCGGACCACGTGTCCTGAACTCGCTGATAACGATCGTGGTCGATGCGGCGCGAACGGACGGCGCCGCGGCAAGCGGGATCAACATGGCCGCGATAACAGGCAAGACGAGCAACCAGCTTCCGCGTCGATACATTTTCGTTCCTTTCGGACGCGAGTCCTGCGAGGGCCGCGGGGGGTGCGGGTCCGCCGGAGGCGCGAGTGCCGCCGGAGGCGCGAGTGCCGCGAGTGCCGCGACTGAAGTCGCGGTTGATATGAAAAACCTGCTGAAGCAGGTTACCGGCAAGCGGTATGATACATGAAACCTGAGACCCGGCGCCTTAAGCCTGGGTTAAGGCTGGCCGCGCAGGCGTGAGGGACCACGGTTAAGGCCCGTATATCAGGCTAGAGTAGGAGTACCGCTTGAAACACGTTCGCATAATGCAACCGCTCCATAACCTGCTTCAGCAGGTTTCATCATATCAACCGCGACTTCAGTCGCGGGCTCCGCGGCCCGCGCAGGCTCCAGAGCCCGCGCAGCCGCCCGCGCTCGCGCCGCGCTCGCTGCGCAGCACCGCGGCGACTATCGCGGGCAAAGCGGCGCAACAGCTCAGCCGGCGGCTCGGCACCGGCGGCGGCACGCAGCTGCCCGGCGTTGTCGCGCGCCGTGTCGCGCCTGCCGTGCTGGCTGAGCTTTCGGCTGCGCTGTCCGACGGCGTCATTCTGGTGGCAGGAACCAACGGCAAGACAACCACGGCGCGCATGATCGCCGCGATTCTGGAGCGCCACGGTCGTCGCGTGCTGCACAACCGCGCCGGCGCAAACCTGATCACCGGCCTGACTGCCACGGTAGTAGCCGGCGCCGATATCTTCGGCCGGCCGCGGGCCGATATCGGTGTGTTCGAAACCGACGAAGCCCATCTTCCGGCCGCCATAGCCGAAACACGGCCGCGTATCGTCCTGTTGCTGAATCTGTTTCGCGACCAGCTCGACCGCTACGGCGAGGTGGATAGCATCGCAGCACGCTGGCGCGCCGCATTGGCGACGCTGCCGGCGTCGTCGACGGTTGTGCTCAACGCCGACGACCCGGCCGTGGCATACCTCGGCCAGGGTGAATTGCAGTGCCGGGTGTGCTTTTGGGGCATGGACGATACACGCCATAGCGTCGGCGCCGTACAGCATATGGCCGATTCGCAGTTTTGTCGCCGCTGCGGTGCGCCTTACGACTACGGCGCCGTGTACTATGGGCATATCGGGACCTATAGCTGCCCGCGCTGCGGCCTCGTGCGGCCTGCCCCCGAGATACGGCTGGCGCGGCTGGCACTCGACGGCGTGGCCGGTTCCGATCTGGTGATCGGCACCCGGCCCGGCGCGTTTGAGCTACGCCTGCCGCTGCCCGGTATCTATAACGCGCTCAACGCGCTGGCCGCCACTGCCGTGTCGCTCGCCGCGGGCGTGCCGCGTGCCACGGTGCGCGATGCGTTGGAGGGTTTTTCGGCCGCCTTCGGCCGGATCGAGCGTATCCGGATCGACGGCCACGACGTGTTGATGACGCTGATCAAAAATCCGGTCGGCGCCAGTGAGACGGTGCGAATGATTACAGAAGCCGGTCGAAGGTCGAAGTCGGGTACCCACGAAGTCGGGTACCCGACTTCGACCTTCGACCAGTTGTATCTTTTGATCCTGATCAACGACAAAATCGCCGACGGAACCGATGTGTCGTGGCTGTGGGATGCCGACTTCGAGCGCCTGGCGGGATATGTCGGCGGGGTTGTGGTCGGCGGCACGCGCGCTGAAGACATGGCCGTGCGCCTGAAGTACGCCGGCGTCGATCAGTCGCTGATAACACTTGAGCCGAAGCTCGACCGCGCGCTTGATGTGCTGCTCGAGCGTAGCCCTGACGGCGCTCCGCTGTACTTGCTGCCGACCTATACCGCGATGCTGGAGCTGCGCGCCGAGCTCGCGCGGCGGGGACTGGTTAAGCGATTCTGGGAGGATTGATTCTCGGGTGCCAAGGTGTGAAGATGTGAAGGTTTTGCTGTCACACACTTAACTCGCTTGCAGAAAAGGGTAATTTCAACCTTCCAACCTTCCAGCCTTCCACTTCCAACCTTCCAACCCTTTGACCTTTGACCTTTATGTTTCGATTTGCTACACTCTCCCGCCATGACGACCCCCGCCCGAACGATCGACTGGCGAGCCGCCTCCATCATCGGCGGCGCCGCGCTGCTTGGCGCGGCGTGGGCGATGTGGAACCTGCTGCGCGCCGGCGGCGACGGTGCGGGCGGGCCAAGGCCGGCACTGGTATGGGCGGTGTTCTCGGTGCCGCTGTGTGCCTTTGTGGGTTGGGTGATCGCTCGTCGCCAGGAACGCTGGCTGGCCGCCGGCGTGTGTTTTATGATCTATTTCTTCGGCATCTTTGCAGGAGCGCGCCTCGAGCTGCTGGCGATCGGAAGGGACGCGGCCGACGCGTCGTTTCATGCATTGTATTTTCGCCTGGTGCTTGCTGTGCAAACGCTGGCCTGCCTGCTGGTGGCGGCGCATCGGGCCACGGCGCCAGGTGGTACAATAGTATCAACCACGGATTCCTGAAAATACGGGCGATACATTCAGACTTTCGACCACAGCCCAGGGTCTGCTTTCACCCATTGGCGAAGACGCTGTGTATCGATTACGATCGGTTGCGATCGTGGTCCGGTAACTGGTAACTACAACAATGAGCGTCACGGATGATATCAAGCAGCGGCTAAGCATCGTCGATCTGATCGCCGAAGGCGGGGTGCAGCTGCGCAAAGCCGGTCGCAACTTCACCGGCTTTTGCCCGTTTCACTCGAATACCCGCACGCCCGCGTTTTACGTGTTTCCCGCATCCGAGAGCTATTATTGTTTTGGCTGCCATGCTACCGGCGATGTGTTTAACTGGGTCATGGCGCGCGAGGGGCTCGGCTTCGGCGATGCGCTGCGTAAACTTGCCGCGCGTGCCGGTGTACAGCTGGAAGAGCGCACACCCGAGCAGGATCAAGAAGACGCGCTCGAAGCGCGGCTGCGCCAGATCAACGCCGATGCTGCCGTCTACTGGAATCATGTGTTGACGCGAACCGAGCGCGGAGGGAGCGGCCGGGGTTATCTCGAGCGACGCGCCCTGGCGCCCCAGACGGTTGAAGCATGGCAGCTCGGCTACGCGCCGGAAGACTGGAGCGACCTGCTGCGCTACCTGACCGACCGCAAAAATTACACGCCCGAAGAATTGGAATCCGCGGGCCTGGTGATCAAGCGTGAAGGCGGCGGATACTACGACCGTTTCCGTAACCGGCTGATGTTTCCGATCCGCGACGCGCGCGGCCATATCGTCGGCTTCGGGGGGCGAGCGCTGGGCGACGACCACGCCAAATACATGAATACGCCCGAAACGCCCCTGTTCCACAAAAGCAGCGTGTTGTACGGGATCGACCTGGCGCGTGATGCGATCCGCCGCGTCGACGCTGTCGTGCTGGTAGAAGGCTATATCGACGTGTTGACGGCGCATCAGGCCGGTTTTTCTAACGTCGTTGCGCCGATGGGCACCGCGCTCACGCGCGAGCAGGTCGGTATCGTGCGTAAGCTGACGCGCAACGTGTGGCTGGCGCTCGACGCCGACGCCGCCGGCGCCAACGCGACGCTAAAAGGCCTCGAGACGCTGCGCAACAATATGGACAGCACCGTCGTGCCGGTGCCGACGCCGCAGGGCTATATCCGCTGGGAGCGCGAGCTTGACGGCACGATCCGGATCATTGATCTGCCGGCCGGGCGCGACCCCGACGACGTAATTCGCGAGAATCCGGAAAATTGGCGCGCGCTGGTAGAAAACGCTCGCCCGCTGATGGATTACTATTTCGGCGCGCTGACGGCCAATCTGGATCTCCAGCAGGGCCGCGCCAAGCGCGATGCTGTCGAGCGCCTGGCGCCGCTGGTCGGCGCGCTGGTCAACCCGGTAGAGCGCGAGCACTATACGCTGCACCTGGCACGCCTGGTCAATCTCGGCGAGGGTGTGATCCGCAACGCCGTGGCCCAGAGCCGGCGCGGTAAGGCAGTCGAACTGCCGCGCGTGGAAGAAACCCTGGTCTCGGACGCGGCGCCGTCGCGTGAAGACGAGCTGCTTTCGCTGCTGCTACGTTTCCCCAACTGCAAAAGTGCGGTAGAATCGGAGCTGCAGCGGGAGCTGCCGGCGTTTCCTGAGATCGCCGGCGACATCCAGGGGTCGATCGAAGAGCCGCTGATGCATGTCGAGAATCGGCAGCTCTGGCAGGCCTGGCAGCATGTGGCGCCGGCAACGGAGGATACACCGTCCTGGCTCGATACGCTGGACCCGTATCTCAAAGGGCGAGCCCAGCGCTTGTTAACGCATGAGGATGCTCCGGCGCTGCCCGTGGTCGGGCGGCAGCACCATGCCATGGAGCTGGCGGTCAAGATCGCCGGCGAGCTGCGTCGCGGTGTTGTGATCAATCGAAAAAACCAGCTCAAAGCGATCTACGAATTGATGGACGACGGAGATGAGCGGCGCGCTATCGAGGCGCGGGTGATCACGCTCAATCGCTATCAGACCGTGGTAACAGCGCCACGACGCAGCCCGGTCTATCGCGATCTGCGCGACCGCGTCGAGGAGTTCAAATGATGGACCCTGTGGCTGCTCGATCAGTGTCCGTCTGGTCCTGGGTGAGGCGTGGCTAGGAGATCGTAATTTTATGGCCGATCACGACATGCACGGTCCGGAAGAGCTGACCTATAGCGCACCACAAACAGCCGACGCGGCGCTCGAGGAGGTGGCGGCCGCCGAGGCGATCAAGTCGCTTGAGCACCTGATTCAGCGCGGCAAAGAGCGTGGTCGGGTCACGCAAGAAGAGATCATGCAGCTGGTGCCGCAGCCGGAAGATAATGTCGACCGGCTCGAAGAGATCTACGACGCGCTGAGCAAGGCCGGCATCACGATCATCGACGAGCTGACCGACGACGGGGCGCTGGATGTCGACCCTATCGCCGTGGCCGCCGAAGCGCTCGATCAATCCGACCCCGGCGTCGCCGACGGCGTGCGCATGTACCTGTATGAGATCGGGCGCGTCGCCCTGCTCACGGCCGAGCAGGAAGAGCGGCTGGCCCGCCAGATCGAGCAGGGCGAAAAAGCCAAGGCGCGCCTCGAGCGCCTGCAGGAGCGGCTTGCCCCCGAGACACGCGACCTGCAGCGCCAGATCGATATCGCCCGCGACGCGCGAGCAGCGCTTACCAACGCGAATTTGCGCCTGGTGGTCAGCGTCGCCAAGAAATATATGAACCGCGGCCTGCAGCTGATGGATCTGGTGCAGGAAGGCAACATGGGCCTGCTTCGCGCGGTCGAAAAGTTTGACTACCGCAAGGGCTTCAAGTTCTCAACCTATGCTACCTGGTGGATCCGCCAGGCGATCACCCGCGCGATCGCCGATCAGGCGCGCACGATTCGTATCCCGGTGCATATGGTGGAAACGATCAACCGGCTGATGAAAGAAAGCCGCCACCTGGTGCAGGAGCTGGACCGCGAGCCGACGATGATGGAGCTGGCGCTGGAGTGTCGCATCCCGAGTATCCTCACCGATCAGCAGCGGCTTGGGTTTCAGCTGTATCCCGCGCCGCTCGACCCCGATTGTATCGGTGTGTATGACCCGCTGATGGTGCGTGCCGTCGAAAAAGCTGTCGAGCGCACCCGCGCGCTGCTGGACACCGGCGACGTCAACAATCCTTCGTATATGCGCCTCAAGGAGGTGCAGGTCTTGATGCAGCGCGCGCTGAGGCGCCCGCCGTCGCTGCAGGATATTGCGATCGAGTGCCGGCTGCCGGAGATTTTGCCCGAGCAGATCCGTATCCGGCTGCAGACGAATTCGAGCCTGCTCAATCCCATGTCACGCTACTATGATCCCAGCATGCGCCAGGTGTTGGAGCGCGCCGCCAACAAGGTTCGCGATATTCAGAAGGCTGCCCAGGAGCCGGTATCGCTGGCTACGCCGGTCGGGCAGGAAGAAGACAGCAGCCTGGGAGACTTTATCGAAGATTCCAAGGCCGAGGCGCCGTCCGACGCCGCGACCAACCAGATGCGTAAGGAGGCGGTCGAGCAGGTGCTCGACCAGCTCAACGAGCGCGAGCGGCTGGTGATCAAGCTGCGCTATGGCTTGAATTTGAGCGAAGAAGAGCGCAATTTTCTGCTGACGCTGCCCTCACAGCAAAAGTACAAGTTCCAGATCGAGGGCGGGCGCCACAATACGCTCGAAGACGTCGGCAAGATCTTCGACGTTACGCGCGAGCGGATCCGGCAGATCGAGGTCAAAGCGTTACGCAAGCTGCGCCATCCCAAGCTGGGCAAAAAGCTCCGCGATTACCTCGAATAAGCCCTCACTGCGAACCCCCAGTTCCCCAGGCTGAAGCCTGGGGCTGAAGAAACCAAGCCTGCTGAAGCAGGCTGGAACCCTGTCCAGCCCGCTTCAGCGGGCTTGGTTTCTTCAGCCCGACGCTTGAGCGTCGGGCTGAATCGGGCATTTATGCCCTGGACGGGAGCGGGGCTGGGGGTGAGGGCCTAAATCGGCGGCCACGGCACCGAACGATTGCCGCCCGGATCGGGAAACTGCGGGCGGCGCAGCAGGCGCTCCACGCGACGGCGAAATGCGTCGATTTCGGTGCGCGACAGGAGGTTGCGCAGCGCCGGCAGTATCACGCCATCCCCATCGTCGAGCGCGTCCTGCAACGACTGAAGATTCCGCACCAGCTCACCGGGGATCCGCTGCCCGGCGTACTCCCAGATTACCGTGCGCAGCTTGCCGTCCTGATGGAAGCAGATCCCGTGATCGATGCCCCACAGGCGCCCCTCACGGTCCTGCAAAATATGGCCGCCTTTGCGGTCGGCGTTGTTGATCACCAGATCGAACGCGGCGATTCGCCTAAAGGTGTCGTCGTCGCTGCCGCGTAGCGTAAAATAGTGTGCCCGTGGATCGGAGTTGATGTACAGCTGTACCGAGCCGACGCCGTACTCAGGACCGTCGCGCAGCACTGTCGGCGGCACCACGCCCCAGCCGAGCGTTTCGCTCACCAGATAGGCCGCCGCTTCGCGCTGGCAGAGCGTGCCGCGGGGGAAGTCCCATAGCGGCCGCTCGCCGCGGCGCGGTTTGTACACCGCCAGGCCGGATAGGTCGCCGTCGTCGACGCGTGCCAGAAAGGTGTAGTTGCTCGAATCCGGCATCAGGCCCTGAACATCCATCTCGCCGTTCTGCAGAAGCTGCAGCACACGCTCGACCGCCACGGGTGTCGGGGCAGGGTCGGGGGAAGGCGTTAGTTCGAGGTGCTCGTCCATGATCAATTATCAATGAACAATGAGCAATGAACGAAAATGCCGGTCAAGGGTTCATTGTTCATTGTTCATTGTCGTCGAAGACGACCGTCGGATATCCGTTTTTCTTGAGGCAGAAATGGCCGCTGGGCTCCATCGGCTCGCCGCATTGCGGGCAGCGTGGGCGCCCTTTGGTGACAACTTCGGCGCCCTCCAGGGCCAGGGCGCGCGCCTGCTCGCGCGTCATCGTCAGCCGCGCGATATCGCGTTCGGAGTCGTCGTCGCCGATCGACTGCGCAATGATCACCAACAGATCACGGTCGTCGTCGTAGCCGAGGCCCAGCCGGCCGACCCGAAATGTTTCTTCGAGCGGCTCTTCGAGGCCCATGTTGGCGAAGCCGAGCGCGTCGTCCGACGTCGAGAGTAATGGGTTGCGCTCGCTTAACTGCTCCAGTAATTGCTCGATCGCCTCGGCGAGCGCGCTGACCTCGACCTTTTCGACGACCAGCGAGATCAGCTCGCGGCCGCGCCGGGCCTGCAGGTAAAACGTGCGCTGGCCGGGTGCTCCGACGGCGCCGGTTGTCACGCGATCGACGGGGTCAAAATCGTACCGAAATTCTGGCATTGGTTCCATATTAGCAATTAGCAAGGAGCAATGAACAAAGCCTGAAGGTACTTGTTCATTGTTCATTGTTCATTGTTCATTGTCCGTCGCCGCCTCGGCGACGGGTAAGCCACCGACTTCTTGTGTCGCGGGCTTTTCTTTTTCCGGCTCCAGCTTGAGCGGGCCGTTGTCGTTGAGGCGTGTAACGTAGGGCCCGTACTTGCCGAGGCCAACCACGCTTACGCCGACCGGATCGATCGCGATGCGCTGGAACAGATCCAGATGTACGCCCAGGTAATGGGCCAGCGCCGCCTTGATCACATCGGCGTGGGCGAACACGGCGACGATATCGCGTGGATGCTGCGCCGCGATCTCCTGTAGCTCGTCGACCACGCGCGCCTGCATCGCTCTGATCGTCTCGCCGCCTGGAAAGCGCATACCGCTCGGGAACGCGGCCACGACCTTCCACTCATCGAGCTTGTTCAGCTCTTCGAGTGAGCGTCCGGTCCATTCACCGTATTCCACCTCGAGCAATCCGTCGCGCGGCTGCGGCTCGAGACCGAGCTCGTGCGCCAGCGGCGCTGCTGTTTCGCGCGTCCGCTCCAGGGGTGATACATAAATCGCAGCGATCGGCACATGCTTCAGCCGCTCAGCCAGCGCTTCGGCCTGCTGCCTGCCCTCGTCGTTGAGGTGTACGCCCGGCATCCGCCCCGCCAGCTTTTTTTCCTTCATCACGTCGTTGACAGCGTGGCGGATCAGCAGGATCTGGGTCATCGAACGCTCCTGTGAAGGCTTGGTAGTAAGCAATATCATAACACGATTCGCGCAGGGCCTGCCCGCTTCAGCGTGCCGTCAGCGACCCGCCATAGGCATGCCTGGCGCGCGCATTTACAATGAGCAATGAGCAATGAGCAATGAACAAAGCCTTCCACAATTGCTAATTGTTCATTGCTAACCGGAGGTCCCCTTGTACCGCTTGTTGGTGATTGTGGCCCTGGCCGTGCTGCTTGTGCCTGCGCCGGAGGCAGCGCGGGCTGCCACGCCGCAGCTGCGCGCGTTTTGGGTCGATGCATTTCATGAAGGTATCAAGAAGCCCGAGCACACACGCCGCTTGATCGCCGACGCGGAGCGCGCCGGCGCCAACGCTGTGATCGTGCAGATCAGGCGCCGCGGCGACAGCTACTACCGCAACTCGATCGAGCCGATCGCCGCCGATGTTGCCGAGGGCTACGACCCGCTGGCCGATCTGATTGCCCAGGCACATGAGCGCGGCATACAGGTCCACGCCTGGGTCGCGGCGCTGCCGGCGTGGAAGGACGGCTATCCACAGCCCGACCGTAGCCACGTCTGGTACCAGCACGGCCCCGACAAGCCTGGTTGGGAGAACTGGTTCACCCGCGATATCGACGGCCGCGCCGGCGAGTGCGCGGCGCAAGGCGATTGCGGCTACTATCTCGACCCCGGCCATCCCGAGGTGCTCGATTACACGGTCCGAGTAGTGACTCATCTGGCGTCGCGCTATGCGATCGACGGCCTGCATCTCGACTATATTCGTTATGCCAGCCCGCGCTACGGCTACAATCCGGCCTCACTGGCGCGCTTCCAGGTAGCTTCGGGGCGAAGCGATGTCCCCCAACCTGAAGACGCCCAGTGGATGCAGTGGCGGCGCGATCAGGTCACCAAGCTGGTCAAGCGGATCTATCTCAGCCTCAACGTGGTGCGGCCGGAAGCCGTTCTTTCGGTTGCCGCGATCGCCTGGGGCGGCGCGCCGCCCAACGGCGATTTTACCCAGAGCTCGCCCTACCGCCGCGTGATGCAGGACTGGAAAGGCTGGTTGGACGCCGGCTACATCGACCTCGCCATTCCGATGATTTACGACAAACAGGACGGCGGCCAGCAGCAGGGCTGGTATGAGGGCTGGGTCGATTACGTGGCCCAGAATCAGGGCCGCCGTGTCGCAGCCGTTGGTGTCGGCGCCTGGCTTAACAACGCCGACGGCAATCTACAGCAGATCCGGCGCGGCGCGGCGGCCGGCATCGGCACGGCGCTGTATTCCTACGCTGTTCCGGTCGACGGCGACCGTGCGGCATTCCTGGATCGGCTGCGCAACGAGGCCTGGAGCGACGGCGCCGCCGCGCCCGGCTACGCCTGGAAACAGCAGCCTGAGCGAGGGCATATTCTTGGCCTGGTTGCCAAAGACGGCGCCGGGCTCGACGGCGTCAGCGTGCGGATCGAATGTGCCGCCGAGCATTGCCCGATCAACACCACCACCGACGCCGCCGGCTGGTTCGGCGCCGTCGACGTGCCGCCGGGCTCGTATACCGCCGTGGTGAAAAGCCCGGCCGACGGGACGGACCTGGCGTTCGGCTTCGGCGTCGAAGCCGGCCGCGTGGCGCGCTTTGCCGTGCCGCTAACGCAGGACGACCCGGCGGCGGATTGGGCCGGCGCCGATGGCGACAGCGCGTTCGGTAGCCTGTGGGAGCGCACCGACGGCCCTGTCGCGCGCGGCGAAACTGCCCGCTCGTGGACCTGGGGTCCGAGCACGTATGCCACCGGCAGCGAGCGCTACGCCGAAGCGCCCGATGGACGGCGACTGGTGCAATATTGGGACAAGAGCCGCATGGAGATCGGCGACCCCAACGCCGACCGCGCGCAATTGTGGTTTGTCACCAACGGCCTGTTGACCAAGGAGCTGATCAGCGGCCGGGCACAGGTCGGCAACAGCGCGTTCGTCGAGCGGCAGCCGGCCGAGGTGCCGGTCGCGGGCGACCCGGATGACTCAAACAGCCCGACGTATGCCTCCTTCGGCCCGCATGCTTCGCTCGACGCCGACCGGCGGGTCGACTCTGCGGTAGGTGCTACGGTCGCCCAATCGATCGCGCGCGACGGCACGCTTGGCTTCGACGCCGAGCTTGGACGTTACGGGGTAACCATCGGCCAGTACAACAACGAGCTCGGGCATAATATTCCCAACGTGTTTAACGATTTCTTCGGCGTGCTTCCGGTGGACTGGGTATTCGCTTTAGGCTACCCGATCAGCGAGCCGTTCTGGGCAACCGTGCAAGTCGGCGGCGAGCCGAAGGATGTGCTGATGCAGGTGTTCGAGCGCCGCGTGCTGACGTACACGCCGTCCAACCCCGACGGCTTCAAGGTGGAGATGGGCAACGTCGGGCAGCATTACTGGCTGTGGCGCTACGGCACGACACCGTGGAAATGATCTACACCGTCGAACCCGACGAAATCCCATCGCGTTTCCGTCCCGCCTACGAGGCAGTAGCCGGGCTGGCGCGCGACGAGCGCTATGTCGCCGCGCTGGTGTTTGGCTCGGTCGCGCGCGGCGAAGCCGGCGCCGGCAGCGATTTCGACGCCAAGATCGTCGTCGACGGTGCGCGGAGCTGCGGCGAGATCAACCATCCGTTTGTCGGCGGCGTGAAGCTCGATATCAGCTTCAGCACGATCGAGCAGCTGCGCCAGACGACCGACTCGGAGATCGCACGCGGCGAGCGGCCGCCGATCGTCGCCGAGTTGATCGTGGTGTTCGACAAGACCGGACAGCTCACGGCGCTGCGCAGTGAGGCACGCCACGCGCGGCCGTTGCCGTTCGACCTGCGGCGGCGCCAGTATATGCAGTTCATGCTGTATCACATGCACGACAAGGCGACGCGCCACCTCGAGACCGATCCGGCGTCGGCGCTGCTGTCGATGCACTGCAATTTCAACGACCTGCTGAAGTATCACTATCGCTTGCAGGCACGCTGGTGGCTGAGCGACAAACGCTTGCTCGCCGATCTGCGCGGCTGGGATCCATCGCTGGCCGAGCTGGTGGAGGCGTTCGTCGCCAGCGGCGAGGTAGCAGCAAAGTACGCCGCGTGGTCGGCTATTATCGAGCACGTCGCGCGGCCGCTGGGCGGGATGCAGCCGATCAGTGAGAACAATTGCGCGTGTGAGGTGTGTCGCGCCGACCTGGAAGCGTTGGGTGTTCGGGTACGGAATACGGGGTTCGGCGGCGAGGAGATTCAGTTCACGATGCGATTCCATGTATGACGTCGTCGTAGTCGGCGGCGGGCATAATGGCCTGACCTGCGCGTGTTACCTGCAAAAGGCCGGCTACAAGACGCTGGTGCTCGAGCGCCGGTCGATCGTGGGCGGCGCCGTATCCACCGAAACCATGTGGGACGGCTACCGCATCGATATCGGCTCCTCGGCGCATATCATGATCCACCTTACGCCGGTGGTGCGCGAGCTGGAGCTGGAGCGCTTCGGTCTCGAATACATCGACATGGACCCGTTCGCGTGGTACCCGCTGCCCGACGGTTCGGGGGCGATCGAGTTCTGGCGCGACGTCGACCGTACAGTCGAGTCGATCCGCCGTATCTCGCAGCGCGATGCCGAGGCATATCGCCGTTTCGTCGACTTTTGGGGCGCGATCAACGAGGGAGTCTTTAAGCTGTTTTTGAAGCCGCCGACGCCCGGCAACGTGCTCGCCACCATGGCCGGCGGGCAGTTCAACCGTGCCGAGAGCGGCAGCAGCGGCGGGCCGCTGGATACGCTACGCCGCGTGTTTACCTCGTACGGGCAGCTGATCGATGAATGGTTCGAGAGCGAGCCGCTGCGTGCTGCGCTGGTCTGGCTGGCCGCGCAATCGGGGCCGCCGCGGGACGAGATCGGTACCGCGGATTTCGCCGGCTGGCACGCTATGCTGCACCGCAGCGGCGCCAAGCACCCACGCGGCGGCTCGGGTATGCTGACACAGGCGATGCAGCGCTGTCTCGAGCACTGGGGCGGCGAAGTCCGGCTGGACAGTGAAGTCGAGCGCATCGAGGTCGAAGGTGGTCGCGTGCGCGGCGTGCGCCTCGCCGGCGGCGAGTTGTTGGCCGCCCGCATTGTCGTTTCCAACGCGCATGTGCAGACAACGCTGCTGAAGCTGGTGGGGGCCGAGCGACTGCCGAACGACCTCGGCGCACGGCTCGGCAACGTGCGGGTCGGCAACGGTTTCGGAATGACGGTACGCTGCGCCGCCGACCGGTTGCCGGATTATCTTGCCGCGCCGTCGGGCGGCCGGCCGTCGCCGGCGCATCACGGCTTGCAGTTGTTGTGCCCATCGGTGGCGTATCTCGACCGCGCGTACGCGGATTTCCGGGCCGGCCGCCCGGCCGCGGAGCCGGCCGTGATCGCGATGACTTTCTCGGCGATCGACCCCGACGTCGCGCCTGCCGGCAAGCATACCGTCTTTTTGTGGGCGCAGTACCATCCTTACGAGCTTCAGGACGAGCACTGGGATGCTATCGCCGAGCGTGAGGCCGACAAGATCCAGGAGGTGCTGTACCGCTATGCGCCAAATATGCGCGGCGCGATCACGCAGCGCTATATCCAGACACCGCTGGATCTGGAGCGCGAGCTGGGGCTCTTACGCGGCAATGTGATGCATCTCGAGATGAGCTTCGACCAGATGTTTTTGTTCCGGCCGCTGCCCGAGCTGTCGTCCTACCGCGTGCCGGGGATCGCGGGCCTGTATCTGACCGGCGCGTCAACCCATCCCGGCGGCGGCGTGTTCGCGGCATCCGGATACAACACGGCGCATGTGGTGCAGCGCGATCTTCGGCCGTCGCGCGCGTGGCAGGGTCTGGCCGGCTTCGCCGCCGGCGCGGTCGGCACGGCGTTGTTGAAGCAATTGACGCAAAGGCGCAAAGCGGGTGCCCGCAGGGCGAAGAAATAATGTAGGGACTCGCCAGAGGCGCCGCGAGAACCTATGAAACTGAAATAACCGATTGCGCCGTCGGCGTGTCCGCAGCCGGCATGATGGATCGCCATGTGTGGGACAGGCACCGTCGGCGTGTCCGCATCCGGCAATCAGGATCGCCATCCCGACGAATGATGAATAGTCCGGCATGCATCGTTCATCATTCATCGTTTCTCGTCATCCATGCTCGGGCGTTTTGCGTCCCTCATTCATCAGCTTCGCGATCGCGTTCAGGGCGCGATGCTGCATCGCCTTGACGGCGCCTGCCGTCTGGCCGGTAACCTGGGCTACCTCTTCGGTGCTCATGCGCTCGATAAAACGCAGCAACACCACCTGCTGCTGATCCGGTGTCAGGCGCTGGATCGCCGCGCGCAGCTCCTCGTTTTCGAGCATGCGGTCGACTTCATCCTCGGCCGTCAGCGATGCGGGGATCGATTCGTCAAGCTCGACGAACTGGCGCTTACGGTCGCGGTAGGTATCGACCACTTTGTTGTAGGCGATGCGAAAAATCCACCCGCTGAACGTACGCGCCTGTGAGCGTTCAGGGAGCTTGAAGGCGCCGATCGCTTCGACGACCTTGAGGAATACCTCGCTGACCAGCTCTTCCGAAATGTGCTGGTCGTTGGTACGAAAATAGAAATAGCGAAACAGCGGTTCAGCAAACAGGCTGTAGAGCTGACCGAAAGCGTTGGGATCTTTTTGTTGAGCGCTACGTACTAAGGACGCAATTTCCGCGTCCGACGGGAGCTGCATTCCGGGCCCCTCGTTCGTAGCCCGCACCCGGGCGGCAAACCGTGCGACAGGAAAAACCGGACACCTGCGCTCTCAATCTACGTCGCGGTAGACGAATTGGACGCAGGGCAGTTTCAGCAAATAGCTCATCCTCGACGAACGTCGCTGGGCACAGTGTACACGACCCGACAAACATCCGGAATCCGCCCAAAGGAGGTTGTTCCTGACGGGCGGCGGGGCGTGATCTAGGCCTTTAGCCTACTTGAAATCGCGCGTGCGCTGTGCTATGCTTCCGGTGACCCGAAGGCCGGGTCGTAAGCCTGCAATCAGGCGATACAGGATCACAAGGGAACGACGTAAAACGATGATTATGCACGTGTCTAGCTCTTCCCATACCGGCAGCATCGCGGCTCCGTTCCGCACGGCTGTCCGCCGGGGTGATCTCGGTATCGCCGTGAGCGGCAGCCTGCGCGACATGGTTTACACCCGCGGGCCCATTTTCGCCGGTATTGATGGGGGCAGTGTGCCCAGACGTCGGAGGCATAGTATCTGAGGACAAACGTCACTCAGCACAGCTTCCGGCCGTGGGCACCCGAACAGCGTCCACGGCCGATTTGTTTTAATCGGCCGCCGGGCGAAGAGCCCACGGCCGATTTTAATGCCGTGGGAGGCCGTGATCGTAGCTGTCACAGTGCAACGCTAGAATACAAATAGGTGTTCTAGTAAGTAACGAAAAGCGCGCGGAGGACCACAATGATCATCCTGGACCCCAACGGACGACTGGCCGACAAACAAGGGCCTCGCCGTTCGCTGCTGGGAGCAATCCGGGAGATGCTGGCCCGCCTTATGGGCCGGCATTAGCGGACCCACGGCTGAACGGTGGAGCACCAACGCGCCAGACAATGATGAGGATTCGACAAGCAATCAGCGCAGATAGGCGATACGGCGACGCGAAGCGTGCCGGTCGCCTGCTGTCGCGTTTGTATAAGTAGCTCGCGGTTCGTGTTTGACGAGGAGAACGAATAACCCATGCTACAGGTGAGCAAGCGACGCAAACGTGCATCCGGCGCGTCGCGTTCCGGGGCGAATGTGTTCGTGCTGCTATTGATCGTGGCCGGGCTGCTTGGCGGCGCGTACTTCTTGTTTCCGGCGCTCACTTCAGGCGACTTATTCTGGTACTCGACCAGCTTCGACGCACGTCCGATCAAGCTCGAGATCGTGCAGGGCGGCACGCGCGAAACGATCGGCCCGGACGACGCGCGCTTTCTGCCGCTGGTGGACGCCTTTAACGGCTCGATCGAGCGCGGTTATCGCCTGTCGTCGTCGGGCGTGTCCGCGCCTACCTGGCAGCGCATCGACGAACATGGCCTGATGGTCGAGGCGACCTATGCCCGGCCGGTGGCGCTGCATCTGCGCGGCGGCTTCGCGCCGACCGAGCGCCTGATGATCTTGTTCAGCGACGGAGAGCTGCATCTCGACAGTGTGCTGTTTCGTGACCACGGCCAGCAGAACGGCGCGATCCCTGTGCAATTGGAGGACGCCGCGCCGCTGCGCGAGGCGCTCGACCTGGTGACAAGGTGACATTGGGGATCGGGTGAACCAACGGATCGATCCAACCCGAGTAAGGTCGAGGCATGCGTCGATTTTGCGTTTCTGTTCGGCCGGAGAACCTGAAACATGAAACTTGAAGCCTGAAACTCGGATCGTGGAACTCGAAACTCGGAACTCGAAACTCGGAACTGTGATCAAGGCCCAGAGCGGCTTTTTCTGGGTCCGAACCGATTCGGGCGTGCTGCGCTGCGTCTTGCGTGGTCGGCTCAAGCGCAACCGGGTCGGCAGTGATATCGCGACGATCGGCGACCGCGTGCGGCTGCAGCCGACGATCGCGGGCGAGGGAGCGATCGAGGAAGTGCTGCCGCGGCGCTCGAAGCTGGCGCGGCGTGCCGCCGGCTCGCGCGGGATGTGGAAAGAAGATGTGCTGGTCGCCAACCTCGACCAGCTGGTGGCGGTGTTCGCCGTCGCCGATCCCGAGCCGCACCTGCGCATGCTGGACCGCTACCTGGTCACCGCCGAGCTGAACGAGCTTGACGTGATCGTCGTCGCCAACAAATGTGATCTGCGCTCGCCAGGCGAAGCACATGCCCTGTTCGCGCTATACCAGCGCATCGGCTACCACGTGTTGTACACCAGCGCCGCGCGCGGCGACGGAGTAGATACTTTGCGAGCGGGCCTCGAGGGCAATATATCGGCGTTAAGCGGACCTTCGGGTGTCGGCAAATCGAGCCTGTTGAACGCGGTGCAGCCAGGGCTGGCGCTGCGTACCGGTAGCGTAACCGCGGCCGGAGCGAACGCCGGCAAAGGCAGGCATACCACGGTCGCCGCCGAGCTGCTTCCGCTCGGATCGCCCGACGCGCCGAGCGGCTATGTCGTCGATACGCCCGGCATCCGCGAGCTTGGCCTGTGGCAGGTGCCGCCGGCGGAGCTCGACCGTGGGTTTCGCGAGTTCCAGCCGCTGGTCGACGCCTGTTTCTTCCAGCCGTGCAGCCATCTGCACGAGCCGGACTGCGCCGTTCGCGAGGCTGTTGCCCGTGGCGAGATCGATCAGGCG
This sequence comes from uncultured bacterium, assembly GCA_963827625.1. Taxonomy (GTDB): domain Bacteria; phylum Chloroflexota; class Chloroflexia; order Chloroflexales; family Kallotenuaceae; genus CAWHBS01. The sequence continues at coordinate 309,367 of CAWHBS010000004.1, forward strand.
CGCTACACCAGCTACGCGCGGCTGCGTGAGGAACTGGCTGCAGTACCTTCGTATCGTTGAACCGACCAGGGCAAGCCTCGCCACTACCTCGGTAGCACACGTAGCGGCGAGGCTTGTCCCCGCCGAATCGAAAGCGAGGCCTGCCCTCGCCGGAATGAATGTGGGGAATGTATGAGCCTCGAAATTCAAACGCGCGCCTATGCCGGCGAAGCGGATCTGCGTGCGATTGTTGGGCTCCAGGATGCTGCCCGCGCGCTCAACTCGCAGATCGACCGTTTCACGTTCGAAACTCTGCGCGACGAATACAACGAGCCGGGCTTCGATATCAGCCGCAACCTCAGGTTGTGGGAAGCGGGCGGCATCCTGGTGATGTTCGCCGATATGTGGATCGATGCCTCCGACGAAACGCTCGACGGCATGCTGTACTACCAGATCCGTCCCGCAACCGAGGACGAATTCATGCATCGCGACGCACTGTCCTGGGGTGAAGCCCGCTTGCGCGAGGCTGCCGCCGAAGGGCCGGAACATAGTGGCCTCCGGCCGGTGCTGCGCGTTTTTTGCCTGGATAGCCAGGCCGAGCGACTACGGCTGTGGCCCGAGCTTGGCTTGGCGGCGGATCGCTACGACTTCAACATGCAGCGCGATCTGCATGCACCAATCCCCGCGCCCGCGTTTCCTGCCGGCTTCGAGCTGCGCCCGCTCGCCGGCGCTCACAAGGTCGAGCAGTGGGTCATTTGCTTAACCAGACGTTCATCGATTCCCGCAGCTTTCATCCGAAGACGGTTGAAGATGTAAACCACCGGCTTAGCACAGACGATTACCGGCCCGAGCTCGACCTGGTGGCAGTGGCCGAAGACGGCACGTTCGCGGCGTTTTGCCACTGCAGCATCAGCCCGAGCGTCAACGCGGGCCAGGAGCGAAGTGAAGGCTGGATCAACCTGCTCGGCACCCGTCGCGGCTACCGTAAGCGTGGTCTGGGCCGCGCGATGCTGCTGGCCGGCCTGCATGCGCTTCGGCAGGCCGGTATGGACGACGCCAAGTTAGGGGTCGACACCGAAAATCCGAGCGGCGCCTTGCAGCTGTATAAATCGGCAGGCTTTCACATGATTCGCACCCTGATAACCCATTCAAAGGAGCTCGAGCAATGATCCGCGATATTGTCGCGACCGAGATACTGGAGCGCGGGTGCGAAGGCGAGAGTGACATCTCAGCGATGGTCGAGCTGATCAACGCCGTGGCGGCGTCCGACGGCACCGACGACGGCACCTCGATCAACGAGCTTCGTGGCGATCTGCGCGCGCCGCAGATGGACGCCCAACGCGATGCGCGACTGTGGTTTACACCCGACGGCAGCCTGGTGGGGGTGTCGGTGCTGTGGCGCCCGGCGTCCGGCGATCCGCTCGACGCCTTTGTGCCGATCACGGTGCATCCCGCGTATCGTGAACAGGGAATCGAAGATCGGATCGTCGACTGGGCCGCCGCGCGAATGCGTTTCCTGAGCGCCGAGCGCGGCGTCCGCGCGCGATTACTGTCGGGTGCGCGCGAGGATCAGCCGGCTAAGCTGGCGACGCTCGAGCGCCTGGGCTTCGAGCGCGCCCGCGAATTCGTGCGCATGCGACGCGCGCTTGATATTCCGATCCCCGAGCCGGTATTGCCCGATGGCTTTGTTCTGCGCCGGCTGGCGGGTGCCGATGAAGTGCCGGCCTGGGTCGAGCTGTACAACCTGTCGTTCGTCGACCATTTTAACCACCATGAGCTGACGGTTGCGAATCGCCTGCACTGGCTGACCGAGGCGCACTATCGCGCCGAGCAGGACCTTGTAGCCGTCGCGCCGGACGGCACATTGGCCGCGTTCTGCAAGTGCTACATCGACAGCGACGAGAACGCACGCAACGGCTGGAACGCCGGCTGGATCTCGCTGCTTGGCACGCGGCGTGGATATCGCAATATCGGGCTCGGCCGTGCCATGCTCCATGTGGGGCTGCGGCAGCTCAAGCACGACGGCGTGGACACCGCGCTGCTGGGCGTCGACGCCGATAGCCCGACCGGCGCTACGCGCCTGTACCAGGCTGCCGGTTTCGAGGTTGTGATGCGGCGCATAGCCTTTCACAAGGATCTGTGAACACGGTGGACGGGTTGTCGCTAAAGGGCACGTCGATCCACTTGCGCGACTGGCAGCTGGGAGACCTGGCGGCGTATGCCTACTGGCTGCGCCCCGGCCATCAATGGCAGCTGTGGGACGCGCCCTATCTCCACGACCTTGACGAGGACGAGATCCCGGGCATCGTCGAGCACAAGCGGACAGTGATCGAAGGCCCCGAGCGCACGCCGCGCAACGGCCTGGTGATCGCCGATCGGGAGAGCGATGGGTTGCTCGGGGCGGTCAACTGGTACTGGCAAAGCCAGGAAACCGGATGGCTGTCGATCGGAATCGTGATCTATGAGCCGGAGCATTGGAGCCGGGGTATCGGGTACCAGGCGCTCGGCCTATGGAGTGAGTATCTACTGGCGTCGATGCCCGAAATCGTGCGGCTCGATCTGCGTACCTGGTCGGGTAACGTTCGGATGATGCGGCTGGCCGAGAAGCTGGGATACCTCGAGGAAGCGCGCTTTCGCAACGCCCGCATCGTCGACGGACGCTTCTTTGACGGTATGGGCTACGGTGTGCTGCGCGACGAATGGACCCGCCGCTACCCCGCCGGGTTCGCGGCGCAGCTTGGATAGATGGAGTTATTTATGGCAGCACAATCACCTGGCGCCGGCATCGCAGAGCTGGCCCTGCCGTACCTGCTGCCGCTACTGGTGATCGGCATTGTCTCGGTGCCGCTCGGCCTGTGGATCTTTTTGACTGCCGAGCGCTATGCCAAGCGCACGGGGCGGCTGAAAAGGAACGGATAGGGGTTAGGGGTTAGGATTTGAACCGTAGCATATACACAGCGCGATGCGGGGTATATAATCTGGTGCACATAGGCCACGTCGCGGTGCATGATCCGGCGTTGGCATAGCTATAGCGTTTAGGTGATGATCTCAACCCCTAACCCCTGACCCCTAACGTCTATCCCCTATCTCCTCAAGAGGAGGCGCATGCAAGCAGAGCACCTCGGCCCGTCGATCCGGCTGCGGCCGCTCGAGGACGACGACCTCGACACGGTGGTAGGTCTGATCCGCTCAACCCCCAATTACTACGCGACGACCGGTTTCGGAAGGCAAACCAGCAGCAAGCTGCAGCTTCAAAGCGAATTCTTCGAAGTACAGGATTCCGACGATCGTGCGCTATATGCGATCGAGCGTCACGCAGACCGTATGCTGCTTGGCTTTGCCGACGTGCGGCTCGAGGCGACTATGTCGGACACGGCGACGATCGCGTTTCTGGTGATCGGCGGGCCATATCAGCATCAGGGCTATGGCAGCGAAGCCGCCGACCTGCTCGAGCAAGCGTTGTTCGGGGAGCCGGAGGTAGATTTTGTGATGGCGGGTGTTTCGGATAGCAGCGTCGTCGGGAAACGCTTCTGGCGTGGCCGGGGCTACGAGTACTCGGGCTCGACGTCTCACGACCCGCAAAGCAGCCGCGCGACGCTGTGGCTGGCCAAGGCCCGATCCGACGCAGTGAACGGATCAAACGCAAAGTCGCAAAGTAGCAAGGAATAAGTAGAACTATTTCTTTGCGCCTTTGCGCCTTTGCGTTTCTGTTCGGGCGCCTTTGCGTCAAAAGAGTCAATGCAGCACCACGAACCCTCCGCCTTTGACGCGCTGTTGGCTGCACTGGCAGGCACAGCGCCCGGCAGGCAACGGCAACTCGTAGACGACTGGACCTTACGTCACCCGGTCTCGCCGCTGATCGCCGCGGACGAGGCGGTGATCTGGTATTTCGGCCGGGCGCGCGACGTGGTGCTGCGCGGCGATATGCTCGGCGAGCGCTCGGAGGCGCTTGCCCACCTGCCAGGCACCGATCTATGGTTCCACCGCGCCCGCTACGAGCCCGACGCTCGGCTCGACTATCACCTGCTGGTGGATGGGCAGGACATGGGCGACCCGCGGAACCCGCGCGGTGCTCCCAGCGCCTTCGGCCCGCGCGCCGAGCTGCGTATGCCTTCGTTTCACGATGCCCAGCTGTGGCAGCCGCGCGCCGGTGTGCCTGCCGGCGCGATCTCCGTACATCATTTCAGCAGTTCGTTGTATCCATCCACGCGACGTGTCGCGATCTATACGCCTCCCGGCTATTCGGCGGACGCCCGCTATGCTTGCGTCGTCTTTCACGACGGCGGCGATTACCTGCGTTTCGGCGGCGCGACCCATATCCTGAATAACCTGCTGGCCGAGGGCGCGATCCCGCCCACGGTAGCCGTGTTTGTCGCCCCTTCGAGCGAGCACGGCCGCGTCGCCGACTACGACCTCAACGACCGCTATGCCGCCTTGATCTGCGACGAGCTGCTGCCCTGGCTGGCCGAACGGGTGCAGCTACATGAAGATCCACGCACGCGAGCGATAGTCGGCGCCTCATTCGGCGGGTTGATCGCGCTGTATATCGCTTACGGCCGTCCCGATCGTTTCGGGCTGGTGGGCAGCCAGTCCGCCTACGTGGGGCGCGACGGCGACGCTATCGTTCGGCTGTTTCGTGGCACGGAGCGGCTTCCGCTACGGCTGCACCTGATCGTCGGCACCTACGAGACCGAAGTCGGCTCGCTCGATCGCGGCGCGGCAGAGGCCGATTTCGTGCGCGCAAACCGCCTGCTGCGCGATGTGCTCATGTCGCGCGGCTATCCCTTGCGCTACGCCGAATACCACGATGGGCACGCATGGGGCTTCTGGCGCGCCAGGTTGGGCGACGCCTTGCGTTTTTTACTCGGCTGATGGCTTGCGCGTGAGTGCTACCCTGGCATAGAACATGCTCTGTGGTCTCGTTCACATTTTCCCATCGATCCGCTGCGCTTGCGTCTAAGCGCGAACGCATAGTTAGGCACGGAGGTCTGAGATATGGCGGTGAAGAATGTCGTTGGACTGTTCGACACCACTCAGGATGCACAGGACGCCGTACGCGACCTGCGCGACGCAGGTATTACTTCCGAAGACATTAGCTTCGTAGCACGCAACGAAGAACAGGTAACCGTCGTCGGCGAAACCGATGCGGGCAGCGAAGCCGCCGAAGGCGCGGGGCTCGGAGCAACGGCCGGTACGGTTGTTGGCGGCCTGGCGGGCTTGCTGGTCGGCCTCGGCGCGCTGGTGATTCCGGGCATCGGTCCGGTGATCGCGGCGGGTTCGATCGCCACGGCTCTGGGTACGACGGCGCTTGGCGCCGGCATCGGAGCGGCATCGGGCGGCTTGCTGGGAGCTCTAGCCGGAGCCGGCATCCCCGATGAAGATGCCAATATCTATTCCGAGGGCATCCACCGCGGCGGCGCGCTGGTCATGGCCAGGGTCGACGAAGCGCAGGTCGACACGGTGCTCGACGTGATGGAACGGCACAATGTGATCGACATCGACGAGCGTGCCCGCAGCTATCGTGACGAGGGCTGGTCGCGCTTCGAAGGTGATCCGGCTTATGCAACGGTGGCAGCTCCTACGGCCGACAACTCCACACCGGTGGACGCCGATGCTTATGACCGCAGCAGCAAGGTCGGGACGGCCGGCGGCGCGGTTGCCGGGGCGGCCACGGGCGCGACGATGGGCGCGGCGGGCGGGCCGGTGGGCGCGGTAGTCGGCGGCGCGGCCGGTGCGCTGGCCGGCGGCGCGATCGGCGCGGCGGGCGATACTGCCGGTCAGGCAGCCGACGAAGCCGATGGCACGACCGACTACAGCGCGGTTGACAGCGATGTTGTGCCTGCCGACCCGGGCTACGGAACACCGGATAGTGAAACTTCCCTCGAGGAAGATGTGGCAGTCGTCGATACGACCACCGGCGATACCACGGTCGACCGGATCTATGACACGACGATGGCTGCTGACACCGGCATGACCGGCGCTACGGCTGCCGGCGACGCGGATCAGACGGTGGACGGCGACGACTACGAGCGCAGCAGCAAGGTGGGCACCGCCGGCGGCGCGGTCGCCGGGGCAGCCACGGGCGCGACGATGGGCGCGGCGGGCGGGCCGGTGGGTGCGGTGGTCGGCGGCGCGGCCGGCGCGGTGGCCGGCGGCGCAATCGGCGCGGCGGGCGACGCGGCGGCGACGGAAGCCACCGACGACGATACTCCTGCGAGCCCCGCCGGCGACGTCAGCAGCACCGCCGCCGGTGCGTACGGCACCTCGGGCGACGACGTTGCGAGCACACCCGAAACGCCGGCAGTAAGCGCGGAAGATACGACCTTCAGCGGCGCTGCGGCCGGATCGACGGCGGCTGATACAACCTTTGGCCAGGCAGCATCCGCGGGCGACGACATGATCGTCGAGGAGGACATCACGATTACTGAATCGTTTGATGATCCCTCCGCGGCGTCGGGTACGGGCTACGACTCGGCGGCGGCCGATACGACGGCCGGGTCGTTCAGTTCGACGCCCGGCGTCGATACGAGCGGAAGCACGCTGAGCTCCGGCGACTCGATGCTCGGCGGCGACGCTGATACGACGGCCACAGGGTATGGCGCCGATAACTCGACGCTCAACCCTGATGTCGATACCTCGGCTTCGCTGACACCCGGTGGCGACGCCGACCGGACGGTGGACGGCGACGACTACGAGCGCAGCAGCAAGGTGGGCACCGCCGGCGGCGCGGTCGCCGGGGCAGCCACGGGCGCGACGATGGGCGCGGCGGGCGGGCCGGTGGGTGCGGTGGTCGGCGGTGCGGCCGGCGCGGTGGCCGGCGGCGCAATCGGCGCGGCGGGCGACGCGGCGGCGACGGAAGCCACCGACGACGATACTCCTACGAGCCCCGCCGGCGACGTCAGCAGTACCGCCGGCGAGGCCGGGACGGCCGACGTGGACGCACCCGCCCTGAACTGGCCGGAGGATGCCGATGCGCCGGCCGATGAAGCGGCGGCGGTCGATGCCGATCCCGATGCCAAGCCAAGTATCACCGAACGGCTTACCAACGCCGCCGAGCGCCTGTTCGGCACCGATATGGACAAGGACGGCGACGTGGGCGAGGACGAGCAGCGCAATCCGTAGCAGGCAAGCCAACGCCGCGTCCCGGGCACGTGCCAGGTTACGCGGCGTTTGCCCCAGGATAAATCCTGGGGCAGAAGAAACAAAGCCACCTTCAGGTGGCTTTGTTTCTTCCCGGGTCTTTATGCTTCGGTTGGGGTTACGCCCTCATCCCTCGCCCCTATCCTCTGACCCCTGGCCACCGACCCCTGACCCCTGGTCATCAACATAGCGCGCGATCAGGGCCAGTCGATCGATCGCTTCAAGCGTAATCGGCTGTGGTGCGGCATCGCCCAAAGTCAGCTTGAACGACTGCCCAACCTGCATCGTGCTCATCGCCGCGGAGTTGAGCACGATCAGGCGATGGCTACTGGTTTGCGCCAGCACAGGCACAGACTGGCCCTCACGAATCTCGAGCTGGCCGTCCTGCATCACGCGCGGTGTGTTCGGTGGCGGCTGGTCCATACAAACTCCTTCGGGGCCAGGGTGCAAACCGCTTCGTCGCAACCGAGTGCGCGGAGTTGGCTATACTATGCCTCGCGGCGGCTTGCGGGCGCCGGAGGAAACGATGATCACAGGCAATATTGTCGATTTCGGCGGCGTATTCAACAAACTATTGTACAGCGAACCGGAATGGAACGCTGCACAGCTGGAGCGCGACTTGCAAGCGCGCGAGCTGCTGTCTTGACGCAGCGAATCGCGATGATTGCGCCGTTCGGTATGCGGCCCAAGGGCACGCTTACGGCGCGCATGCTTCCGCTGGCAGGCGAGCTACGTCGCCTCGGCTTCGATACACGTATTGTAGCTCCTGCGTATCTTAATCCATCCGACGCCGGAACATCATCGCTGGTTGCGGGCGTCATGGTCGAACATGTCCGTTTGCCGGCCGCTCCCGCTCCCGCGGACGCCATCGAAACCGGCGTTCGGTTGCTGCGCGCCGCGCTGCGCTGGCAGCCCGACGTGCTGCACCTGTTCAAGCCCAAAGGCTACGGCGGCATCGCGGCTCAGCTGGCACGCCGTGTTCGGCCGTCGCTGCCGCTTGTTGTCGACACCGACGACTGGGAGGGTACCGGCGGCTGGAACGATCTGCTGCCCTATTCACGGCCGATGAAGCAGTTTTTCGCCTGGCAGGAGCGAGCGCTGCCGCGTATGGCGCAGGCTGTCACCGTCGCCTCACGAACGCTGCAAACACAGGTCTGGGGCTTTGGCGTCGCCGCGAGCCGGGTACATTATCTTCCCAATGGCGTTCCAGCTCAACCGGCGCGGCTGCCGGATCGTGAAGCGGCACGCCGGAAGCTCGGCCTGGGCCTCGGGCCGGTGGTGCTGCTATACACGCGCTTCTGGGAGTATGATCTGCGCGACATCCTCGAGGTGCTGCTGGTCTTGCGGGCCCGGCGGCCGGACGCACGAATATTGGTGGTCGGCGCCGGAGAGCGCGGCGAGGAGCGCGAGCTGCTGCGGCTGGCGCAGCGAGCGGGCGTCGCCGGGTTGTTGCAGCAGCATGGCTGGGCCGACCGCGGTGCGATCGATGCGGCGTTCGCCGTATGTGACGTTGCGCTGGCGCCGTTTGCCGATACGCTGATGAACCGGGCCAAGGGCATGGCGAAGTTGCTGGAGCTGCTGCACGCCGGCGTGCCGGTCGTGGCGAGCGCCGTCGGCCAGGCGACTGAATATGTCCGCGACGGCCAGACCGGCTTGCTTGTTCCACCTGACAGCGGCGCTGCGCTGGCGCGGGCGACGCTGGCGCTGCTCGACGATCCGGTGCGCGCGCGCGCTCTTGGCGCGGCAGCCAGTCGTGATGTCGTCGCGCGCTATGGCTGGCCACGCCTGGCCGCCGGGCTGGCCGCCATTTATTAGCTCGCTCGTTGCCATGGCACAAGGCAGCTGCCGCGCGGCACTTAATTTGCTATTGTGAACGCGAATACGTAACAGGATGTTTTTGATGGCGATCGAAACGCTCCCGTTTTCGCCGGCAGACATAGATGTCGACTTCCTCCGGCCTATCGTGACGCCCGCACTGGTAATCGTCCCGACCTTCAACGAACGTGAGAACATCCCGCTGCTCTTGCCGCGCATACTTAGCTATCCCGAGCTCAGCGTGCTGGTTGTGGACGACGGCTCGCCGGATGGAACCGGCGATATTGTTGCTGCCCAGGTCGAGCATGATCCGCGCGTCCATTTGATCCGTCGCGCGGGCAAGCAAGGGCTCGGCACCGCCTATGTCGCCGGCTTTCGCTACGCGCTCGAGCGTGGCGCGGGATATGTGTTCGAAATGGACGCCGATTTCTCGCACGACCCGCGCTATTTGCCCGACCTGCTCCACGCCGCCGAGACAGCCTACGATCTGGTGATCGGCTCGCGCTACGTGGCGGGTGGCGGCACCACGGATTGGGGCATCGGGCGGCAGCTGATCAGCCGTGGCGGCAACATGTATGCCCGAACGATCCTCGGGCTACCGCTGGCCGACATGACCGGGGGGTTCCGTTGTTATCGCCGCGATGCGCTGGAAGCTGTGCAGCTGGACACGGTTCGCTCCAACGGGTATTCGTTCCAGATCGAGATGGCGTATCGCGTGCATTGTGCCGGGCTGCAAGTCGGTGAGGTGCCGATCGTGTTCCCCGACCGGCGGGTCGGCAAATCGAAGATGAGCAAGCATATCGTTTTCGAGGCGCTGGCCAATGTGGTGAAGCTGCGGCTTGGACGGCTCTGACGAGCAATGAGCAATGAGCAATGAACAAAGCCTGCAGGCAATTGTTCATTGCTCATTGCTTATTCCGCCCAGCGGTATCCAACACCCCATTCGGTTTGAATCGGATCGGCATTCGGTATGGCGTCGGAGAGCTTGGCGCGCAGGCGACGCACATGCACGTCCACGGTGCGCGCGTCGATATGATCCTCGGTGCCCCACACATGCCGCAGCAGTGCTTCGCGCGTCCAGACCTGTCCGGGATGGGTGACCAGCACCGCCAGCAGATCGAACTCGCGCGGCCGGAGCTCGAGCCGTTGCCCATGATATGTCGCCGCACGGCGTGGAATATCCAGCTCCATCGCGGCGGGCTGCTCGATGCCGCCCAGCTTCGCGCGTAAAGCATCGGCCTCGGCAGTACGTCGCAACAGCGCGCGCACCCGCGCAACCAGCTCGCGCGGCGAGAACGGCTTAACGACATAGTCGTCGGCGCCGAGCTCCAGGCCAACCACCCGATCGATCTCATCGCCGCGCGCCGTGAGCACGATCACCGGCACGCTCGATCCCGCGGCACGCATGCGCCGCAATACCTCGAAACCGTCGATGTCGGGAAGGCCGATATCCAGCAATACTGCCGCCGGCGTCAGCTCGTGTAGCGCCGCCAGCGCCGCCTGACCGCTCGACGCGCTGATCACGTCAAAGCCGTCGCGTCGAAAGCGTTGCTCAACGGTTTGGACGATTGCGCGCTCGTCGTCGACGACCAAAATCCGCTGCATTTTTGCATTATACGCCCCTGTAATGGAGCTGTAATCGCCTGCAAGTATGACCGTCTGTTGCGACCCTTTATAATGCGGGGCGTGCCGCTCAGTGACGCCACGGCCCGGTCGCTGCCACGAAAGGTTCGCCACATGCAACAGTACTACGGTTTGATCATCACCACCGCTATCGTGGTCAATGTGCTGTTGCTGCTGCTCGCAATCTTCGGGATCTTGCGTATTTTGTCGCGCCAGGAATCGCGCGGCAGCGAAGAATCGGCGAGGCTGCGCGAAATGCTGCTCGATGTGCTCAGCGAGCAGGAGGCGGTGACGCTGCGCCAGTCTCAAATCGGTAGCTCGCTCAATTTCATGAACGACCAACTGAACGACCTCCAACACGCGAGCCGCACCACGACGCTGGCCCTGAGTGCCGACGAGATCGCTGCTGTCAGCGGCGTGCCGCAGCTCGAGCGTCGCATCGACGCGCTGCAGACAGAGCTCCGCGAATGGTTTCACACCGGCGCGCAGGCGCGTCAGGAACAGGTAGCCAACGCCGAAAGCTGGGGCCATTTATTGGGCCTGCTGGCCACGATGCAGGACCGCATCGGCGAGCTCAACCACGCGGTTTCGTCGCAGCATGCGCAGCCCGCCATCGCCGCCGATCGCGTGCTTGAAGCGCTGGAAAGCGAAATGCAGGGCCTGCGCGGCATTGCCGACGATATCGCCGGCTTGCAGTGGAAGCTGCGCCGCTCGGTGATCGAGCGCGAAACCAGCCTTGCGTCGTTGCGCGCCGAAATGAGTGAAGCGCCGAAGGTAGGCGAGCGGGCGGCATAAGTGGTGTTTGAGTTGTGTTTCCGTGTGCAGGTTGTGTCGCCTGTTTTCGCCTGCTCGGCGTATGCCTGACGGGGTGACGGGGTGATCCTTCCGAACCGCGTCGCCTTGTCACCCTGTCACCCCGTCACCCCGTCACCCGTCAGGTTGACCATTCAACAATGTTGAAACGCACTGATCAATAACGCCGGTATCACCTTGTCACCCTGTCTGACGATCAGAACACGCTTCTTCGACAAACGCGTAGCGAGACCACTCGGGACTCTGCTGCATCACAGACTGTCACCCCATCATCCCTCCGGACGGTATGCTAAAATACGGGCGACGATGGCAAGCGACCGGCTAGTGATCGACCGGGTCAGCAAGCGCTACGGAGGACGGGTGGTGCTTCAGCATATCGTCGCCGAAGTTCGAGCCGGCGACGTGTTGTTGGTGACCGGTCCGAACGGTATCGGCAAGTCGACGCTGCTGCGCCTGCTTGCCGGCCTCCAGCAGCCGAGCGCCGGCACGATCGTCTATGAGCTGGGCGGCACGGCGTACGATCCCATCGAAGCGCGGGTTGTGCTCGGGTTTGTCGGCGCCGATGTGCATTTGTACCGCGAGCTGACCGCGAGCGAGCACCTCAGCTTCGTCGTCGATGTACGCGGGCTGCCACGTGGAGCAGCCGACGGTGCATTAGAATTCGTCGGGCTGGCCGGCCGCGGCGACGAGCTGGTCGGCGCGTTTTCGTCGGGTATGCAACAGCGGTTACGCTATGCGCTCGCGCTGCTGCATCACCCGGCCGTGCTACTGCTAGACGAGCCGACGACGAATCTGGACGCCGCAGGGATTGCCCTGGCCGACCGCATTATCGCGGAGCAGCGCGCCCGCGGCATTACTGTTTTGGCCACTAACGACGAGCGCGACCGGCGTTACGGCGATTTCGTGCTGGCGCTCGGCGAGACCTGAGCGTGGCCCACAAGATCGAACACCGCGGCGGTGCTGTGCGGGCCCAGGCGAGCCCGCTGCGACAGTCGACGCGCGCCGCGATTGCTGTGCTGCGCAAAGACTTGCGCGCCGAGCTGCGCACACGCTACGCGCTCAATGCGCTGGCGGTGTTTGCGCTTACGGTTGTGCTGGTGGTGAGCTTTTATCTTGGTCCACGGCTTGCGCCGCGCGATCCGCTGACGCCGGCAGTGAACAGCGCGCTGCTGTGGATTGCGCTGTTCTTCGCCGCCTTGAGCGGCCTCGGCCGCGCGTTCGTGCACGAAGAAGAAGCGCAAACAACGACGCTGCTACGCCTCAATGCCCCGCCGCTGGCGGTGTTTGTCGGTAAATGGCTGCTGAATCTGGTACTGTTGATCTTCTTAGCCGCTGTAATCACCGTGCTGTTATACTTAGTGCTTAACATGCGGGTTCGCAATGTGCCGCTGCTCGGCCTGACGGTTGGCCTCGGAACGGCAGGCCTGGCTTCGGCGGTGACACTGATCGCCGCGATCGTCGCTAAGGCTGCTGCCCGTTCGGCGTTGTTTGCCGTGCTGGCGTTTCCGGTGGTGTTTCCGCTGCTGGTGATCGCCATGACGGCCACCGAACAGGCGCTGATAGGCGCGCCGTGGCAGGCGGCGCTGCCACAGGTCCAGGGTCTGGCCGCGTACCTGGTCGCCGTAACTGCCGCTGCGTTGTTTTTGTTTCCGTTTGTGTGGGACGCATGACGGATAATGATGAGTGATGAGTGATGAATGTTAAAGGGCGGAGCAACCGAGAGCCGCAGAAGACAGGGAGATAAGGTGAAAAGGAGAGGGGGAGACAGGGAGAGGGGGTGATGAACTCAACCGTCGAAACCTGTCATTCCGAGCGCCCCAACCCGGTGATCAACAGCACTCTGGCGACGGGCGCGAGGAATCTCTATCCGTTCTTGCGGCGCCGAAGCGTGGAGATTCCTCGCGCGGTGAACGGCTAACGGAGCGGTCGTCACTTTACGCTGACCGCGCTCGGAATGACCAATCAGGCAGTGATCATTTAGCTCTTTGTGTCTTGCGCCTGCGCTAATTGCCCGGCCGGACCTTGAAATACAATGGTAGAACGCGAAACTTGAAACCTGAAACATGGAACTTGAAACCATAACCCAATGGCAACTATAACAAGTCCCCCAGCCGGCCGCAGCGCGCTACCACAGATCGGCAAGTGGATCATTACGATCTGGATGCTGGTGGTGACGGCGGCGATCTTTTTGTGGGTGCCACCGTATGAAGGGCTAGGAAATGTCGGCCGAATTGTCATGGTTCATGTGCCGACAGCCTGGCTGACGATGCTGGCGTTCGCGGTCGCGGCGTGGCACAGCATCCAGTATCTACGCAAGCGTAATCCCGTGTCCGACGACCGTGCCGTTGCGGCCACCGAGCTCGGCTTTTTGTTCGCGATCCTTGCTACGGTTACCGGCTCGATGTTTGCCAAGGTGGTGTGGGGCTCGTTCTGGAACTGGGACCCGCGCGAAACGTCGATCCTGATCCTGTTGCTGGTGTACGGCGCGTATTTTGCCCTGCGCTCGGCGATCGAGGACCTGGAGCGCAAGCGGCAGCTGGCCGCCGTGTACGCCCTGTTTGCATTCGCCACCGCGCCGCTGCTGATTTTCGTCGTTCCGCGCCTGGTTGAAAGCACCCTGCATCCCAATTGTGCGTTTCTACCGGGCTCGAAATGCGACGGCGTCAGCCTCGCCGCGGGCCGCGTCGGGCCGCTGGGCGACGATCGGGTGCTCAAGGTGCTGGATATCCAGCGCGACGGCGATCTGGTCACCGCCGTGGTGCAGGTCAACGGCGCCGGTTTCGAGGATGTCGCCGAGCTGCGGCCGAGCTTCGACGTCGCCGCCGGCGAGCAGCGCGACACACCGAACTTTCCCGACTCGCGCTTTATGCTGGCGCTGCAAGGAATTGAAGGTGACGCCGTGCGCCTCAATATACAGGCGCCCGGGAACTCCAGCCAGCGCGACAACGTCCGTACTTCGGTGACGCTGCTTGCATCGGTGCTCGGCTTTACCGGTCTATTCTGGTGGTTGTACAATTTACGCCGGACGTTGCTGGGCCTGCGCCGGCGGCGTAGATATGCGAGAGGTGGTGTGATGGTCGACATCATCAACAATCCCGCCGTCGCGTTGTACGTCGCCGCGGGCGTTGCGCTCGTGGTGATGGCCGGATTTCTGATCTATCTGTGGAGTGTGGACCGGGGCATGCGTGAGCTGCAGCAGGCGTTCGATCGCGAAGCGCAGGCGCCGGCCCGTGAGGCTGCTCTCCAACGACAGCGTGGCGCTGAGCCACTGCGCCCGCGGCCGATCGAGGAAGGAGCCGAATAAATGGCGTCGCTTGCAGTTGAACATACCCAGAGCGCGCGCCGGCTTGGGCTCAAACCGGTCCAGTGGCTGATGCTTGCCATCGTCGTGCTGGCCGTCGGCGTCGGCGCGTATTCGCTGCGCGGCTCCCTGGCGCGCTCGGTCACCATCGCCGAAGCGCGCACGGCCGGCGGCACGGTGCAGATCTTCGGCTACCTGCACTCCAAGGGCGAATATGACGCCCAGAACAACTGGACCTTTGAATGCAGGACAGCCACGGCGAAACGATGACGGTCGTCTACCCGACCAAGCCAGGCAACTTCGACGACGCGATCAGCGTTGCCGCTACCGGCCGCTACGTGGCCGGCAAGGATATGTTCGAGGCCGAGCAGTTGCTGGTCAAGTGCCCGTCGAAGTATCAAGAGCAGGAAGCAGCAGGGGGTCAAGGCCGTCACCACCCAACCCCTGACCCCTCGATTACAATTATGCTTCTATACTTCGGAACCGCATTAGTCTGTCTCGCCATCGCCGCGGCGCTCGGCGCATCCGCGAGCTACGCGCTGGTGACGACCGGGCGGCCGTCGCTGCTGCGCTGGGGACGCCTGGGCACCTACGCGGCGCTTGGCTTCGCGCTCGCCTCGGCGGCGCTGTTGCTCGGCCTGTTCGTCGCGCAGCGCTACGATATGCAGTACGTTTACGATTACTAGTCCACCGATCTCGAGTTCCGCTATCGGGTCGCCGCCGTATGGGCCGGGCAGCCCGGCAGCCTGGTGGTCTGGGCGCTCGGCGGGCTCGTTTTCGCGCCGTTTCTGATGCGGCGCACGCGGCAGTTCGAGCCGTATGTGCTGTCGCTGTTGATGCTGCTGCAGGCGCTGCTGCTGGTGTTCATGCTGATCCGCAACCCGTTCGCGCCGACGATGCTGGACGGCGTCGCCGGCGCTCCGCCCGACGGCCGCGGGCTCAATCCGCAGCTGCACAACGTCTGGATGGTGATCCACCCGCCGACGCTGTTTACCGGCTATGGGCTGCTCGGCGTGCCGTTTTGCATGGCGCTGGCCGGACTGTGGCGGCGCGATTACGACGGTTGGGCGCGCCAGGCGATGCCGTGGGCGATCGCCGGCTGGTCTGTGCTTGGCCTGGCCCTGACGATGGGCGGCTACTGGGCTTACGAGTCGCTCGGCTGGGGCGGCTACTGGGGCTGGGATCCGGTCGAGAACTCGTCGCTGGTGCCGTGGCTGATCGGCGGCGCGTTGATCCACGGCCTGCTGGTGCAGCGCACGCACGGTGGCCTGCGCCGTGCCAATTTCGCGCTGGCGATCCTGACTTATGTGGCTTCGTGTTTTACGCCTCGTTCCTGACGCGCTCGGGCGTGCTGTCGAACTTTTCGGTCCACTCGTTTGTGGAAGAAGGCCTGAAGTGGATCATGATCGGCACGCTGGTAGTTCTGGGTCTGCTCGGCACCGGGCTGCTCCTTGCACGCTGGCGCGATGTGCCGCGCCGCGCGCTGTCGGACTCGCTGGTGTCGCGCGATACGGCCATTGTGCTGATGATGCTTACGTTCGTAACCCTGGGCGTTACTGATCGCTTTCGGTACCTCGATGCCGTGGATCACCTCGATCCCCGGCCTGAGCTACAGCTTCGAATCGTTCTTCGGCCGCGCGTTCGCGCTCGACAATGGCGCGCGCTTCGGCGGCACGCCGTTTAGCGATGGCCGCTTCTCGCTGCTGCCCGACTTTTTCGAGACGGTGTCGACGCCGCTGGCGCTGATTCTGGCAGGCTTGATGGCGGTGGGCCCGCTGCTCGGCTGGCGCGGCACCAATATGCCCAAGCTGCTGCGCTCGCTGCGCTGGCCGTTTGTGGCGGCGGTGCTCGTTACCGGCGCCGGCATCGTGCTCGGCGTGCGCAGCGGCATGCCGCTGGTGTTTTTGTTTGTCGCCAGCTTCGCCGCCGGCAGCAATAGCCTGATGCTGGTGCGTACGCTGCGCGCCGGATGGCTGCGTATCGGCGGCTATCTGGCGCACGTCGGCATGGCGCTGTTGCTGGTCGGCGTGATCGGCTCGTATGTGTACCAGACGCCTGACGAAAAGGTCGTGATCGAGCAGGGCCGCTCGGCCACCGTGTTCGGCCGCGAGTTCACCTTCTGGGGCTACGACGAGCGCGCCGACGGCAAGCACGTGCTGCGGCTCGAGGTCGACAAGGACACCAACCGGATGTTCGTCGCCACACCCGATATTTACTTCAACGAGCGCATGGGCGCGCAGGTGCGCACGCCGGCGATCCGCCGCTCGTTGTGGCAGGACATTTACATCTCGCCTGAAGAATACCTGCCGGCCTATAATCCAAACATCGTGGATGCCACTCCCGAGGTTCAGCAGGAGATCGGGCCGTATAGCCTGCGCTTCGAGGATTTCGCGATCGAAGACCACATGGCGGCCGGCAACTACGCCATCATCGGCGCAACCGTCACCATTACCCACGAAAACAGCGTCCAGACCGTCACGCCCAAGCTGCGCGTCGAGCCCGACAAAGTGTGGCAGGAAGAGCCGGTCGAGCTGCCGGACGGCCGCACGCTGGTGCTGGAAAACTTCAATCCCGGCGAAGGGCTGGCACGCCTGCGCATCGACGGCCTCAATCTGCCGACGCGCCCGGCACGCGCCGTATTTACGGTGAGCCTCAAGCCTGCGATCGCGCTGGTCTGGCTCGGCGCCCTGTTGATGACGCTCGGCGGCGGCCTGGCTGCTGTTCGGCGGCGCTGGGAGCTGATGCCGGCACCGGTGCGGGCACCGCGCCCACGCTTTGGCGGGCTGGCCAACCGAGTGCCGGGTCTGCGTGGCTTCAACCGGTGATGTTGCGGCGTAACCGGCAACCTGACCTGTACGCGTTGCTGCAGGTGCCGAAGGAAGCGTCGAGCGAGCAGATCGCCGACGCCTACCTTCGTCTGCAGGATCTGTACAGCGCCGACCGGCTGGCCGAGGCCGCGCCCGAGTTCCGGGAGCAGGCGGCCGCCAGGCGCTCGGAGCTTGAAAGCGCCTATCGCGAGCTGGGCGACCCCGGCCGCCGGGCGGACTATGATCGGCGGACGGGTGTCGTCGATGCGGCCGTCGATACACTGGACTACCGTCCGCTGCCGCCGGCACGACGGGCCGAGCGCGACGCCACGACGGTCGAGCGGGATGCAGCGCCGCGCGCCCTGCCGGCAGGCCGCCGTGAAGGATTTCGCGGCTGGGTCGCGCCGATCGCCGTTGCCGTTGTCGCGCTCGGCGTGCTGCTGCTGGTTGTGCTCAGCGGGGTGCGCACCTTCGGCGGGTCAACGGCCGTGCCGACGCCGGCGCTGCTTGTCGGCGGGCAGCCGCTGTCCTTGCCCTACAGCGCCGAGGATATCGAGCGCCTGCGGGCAGCCGCCGAGTCGGAAAACAGTGCAGCGGCATGGACCGAATACGCCAATGCGCGCTTCGACAATCTGCAAACGTTGCGCGAGAACGCGTCGCAGTCGCCGCAGTATCGCAATCGGGTGGGCGAGTGGCTTGACGTCGCCGCCGCGTACAAAAGCGCGCTGGAATTCAGCGACGATCCGGTGCTGCGCTCGGACCGCGCGGTCGCGCTGTTCAACTATGGTGTGGACGCTCCCGACGCCGGGCAGCGTGATGCTGCTACGTCCGAGGCCGAGCAGTCCGCGGCAGCCGGCGTAAGCGCGCCGCGCGCCGCGCTCAATTACGGACTGATCCTGGCGCTGTCGCAGCCGCCGCGCCCGGCGGAAGCAGTAACATTGTGGCAAGGCATCGTCGACGGCGTACCGCAATCGCCCGAAGCAGAGCGAGCGCGAGCGCTAATCGAGGCATATGGAAGAAGCGGAACCAACTAACTATCCGCGCGGCGAAGCGGAATCAACGAATTATCCACGCGGCGGAATCAGCGCGCGCGAGCTGCTGTTCGGCGCCGGCGGCCTGCTGGTGGGCCTGCTGGTGCTGCTGGCGGTATGGTACTACTCCGGCGCCGGCGGTGCGCAGCGCCCGACCGTCACCGAGGTCAAACCGTATGACGCGCCCGCGTTCACGCTCTATGATCTCGACGGCCGGCCGGTCAGCCTGGAGCAATATCGCGGCAAAGTCGTGCTGCTGAACTTCTGGGCCACCTGGTGCGAGCCGTGTAAAGCCGAAACGCCCGCGCTCGAAGCAGCCTACCGCAAGCTGGAAAGCGAAGGCTTTGTGGTCCTGGGCGTCGACCTGTTCAACGCCGAGCGTAACCAGCGCCGCGACCTTGAGGATGTACGCCGCTTCGCCCAGACCTACGGCGTCAGCTATCCCGTGTTGCTCGACGAAGCCGGTGATGTCGGCGGCGCCTATGCTATCGCGCCGATCCCAACCTCGTATATGATTGACCGCGACGGCAAGGTGCGTTATGTTAAAGTCGGACCGCTGAGCGCACCGGACGTCGAGTATCTGTTTCGCAGCCTCCCCTCCAGCGGCTAAGGAGCCGCAAACTAGGAGTAGTTTCATGGGCGACCGGCGCATTCTGGTTGTTGACGACGACCCTAATTTACGCGAAACGATCGCGCTGGTCCTGACGGCACAGGGATATACCGTCCAATCGGCCGGCACCGGCAAAGACGGGCTGGCACAGGCCGGCGCCAACGCACCCGATCTGATGATCCTCGATGTCAACCTTCCCGATATGGAGGGTTTCGAAGTTATGCGCGAGCTACGCCGCTTTTCCGGCATGCCGGTGCTGATGCTGACCGGCCGACAGTGGCAGCACCGATATCATCAGCGGGCTCGACAGTGGCGCCGACGATTATCTGACCAAGCCGTTCAAAGCCGACGAGATGCTGGCGCGGGTGCGAGCGTTGCTGCGGCGGGTGCCGGCTTCCGACCAGCCGATCGTCGCTGCAGAGGGCCAGCTCGAGATCGACACACGTACCCGCATCGTGCGCGTGCGCGGCGACAAGGTCGAGCTGACGCCCACCGAGTACCAGCTGCTGTTGTTGCTGGCCAATCATTCCGGCGAGGTGCTCGACCACCGCACGCTGCTGCAGCGCGTGTGGGGCGAAGAGTACATCAGCGACACCGCCTACCTCAAGGTTTACATCTGGCATCTGCGCCGCAAGCTCGAGCAAAACCCCCACGACCCCAAGATTGTGATGACCGAGTGGGGCGTGGGATATCGGCTGGCGCCGTAATGAAGGCGCTCCCCCTTGAATGACACCATCCCCATCCGCGAGATCTACTGGAACATCCACGGGCATCTTCCTTATGCCCAGACTCTGTTGTATCTGGTAGCTATTGGCGCCGTCGGAACTATGTTCTGGGGCATGCTGCGCGATGTGCGGCGCTGGGGCGCCGGACGGCCGGTGCGGCGGGATGGGGCGTTCGCGGCGCGGTCGCGCGACTTTCTGCAGCAGGTGTTCGGACAGCAGCGCGTCCTGCGCGACCGGCTGCCGGGCATTATGCACGCGATGATCTTTTATGGCTTCCTGGCGCTGTTCATCGGCACCGATATCATCGCGATGGAGGAAGATTTCACCATACCAACGCTGGGTCCGGAGCGCGGCAAGATCATCCGCGGCGGCTTCTACAATGTGTATGAGTGGACGCTCGACACGCTGGGGCTGGTGTTTCTGGCCGGATTGCTGTGGGCTACTTATCGACGCTATCGCACCCGTCCTGACCGGCTTGACAACCGACGCACCGATACCTGGGTGCTTGCCGCGATGCTGTACATCGGCGTCAGCGGGTACTGGCTGGAGGGCATCCGGCTGCTGAACCAGGAGATCGGCGGCCTGCGCGTGATCGAGCAGAGCTGGGCTTCGATCGCATGGGTCGGCTATTTGCATGCCCGGTTGTATCGTGTCCTCGGCCTCGAAGGCCAGGCCGGCCTGGTGCTGCATCGTGTGCTGTGGGTGCTGCACATGCTGGTAACCTTCGCGTTCGTGGCGTCGATTCCGTTCACCAAGTTTCGCCATATTTTCTGGACGCCGCTCAACGGGTTTTTTCGACGCCCGGAGCCCAAAGGCGCCCTGGTGCCGATCGACGACATAGAGAACCTGGAAGAAGAGCAGCTCGGCGTCAACCGGCTGGCCGACCTGACCTGGAAAGAGCGGCTCAGCCTGGACGCGTGCATGCGCTGTGGCCGCTGCCAGGTCAATTGCCCGGCCTATGAATCGGGCTCCGATCTTTCGCCCAAATGGCTGATCACCAAGCTCGACGACCTGATGCGCGGCGCGCCGGTGCTGATGCGCGACGGCACGACGGTCCATCTCGGCGACCCAGGCCAGGTCGCAGCGGCCGGCGCACGACCAGAGGGAGCCGTGCATGAGGACGCCGGCGGCGAAGCGCTTACATCCCTGCCTGGCCGGCCCGAGCTGCGCGGCCTCAACCGCCTCAAAGGCGGCGGGGTACATCACCTTGACGGCGAGCGTGAAACGATCCCGCTGTACGGTAGCCTGATCTCGGAAAATGAGCTGTGGAGCTGCACGACCTGCCGCGCGTGCATGACCGAGTGCCCGGCTACGATCGAGCACGTCGACGATATTATCAATATCCGGCGCAAGCTGGCGCTGGTCGAGGGCGATGTGCCCGAGGGCGTTTCCAGCGTGCTCACCGGCATCGAGCGTAACGGCAATCCGTGGAAGCTGCCGCAGCGCGAGCGCAGCGCGTGGGCTGAAGGGCTCGACGTGCCGGTGCTGGCCGAAGTCGAAAGCGTCGACGTGCTGTATTGGGTCGGCTGTGCTCCCAGCTACGATTCGCGCTCGCGCAAGACGGCGCGCGCGATGGTGCAGCTGATCAAGCGCGCCGGTGTGTCGTTCGCGATCCTGGGCGATGAAGAGACCTGTACCGGCGATCCGGCGCGGCGCATGGGCGAGGAGTTTTTGTACCAGACGCAGGCCCAGGCCAACATCGAAACGATGCAGCAGTATCGCTTTAAGACGGTTGTGACGACCTGCGCGCATTGCTTCAACACGATCAAGAACGAGTATCCGCAGTTTGGCGGCGGCTCCGGCACCGAATACGAGGTGGTGCACCATACGCAGTACCTTGCGCGGCTGGTGCGCGAAGGCAAGCTCACGCCGGAGCGCGAGGTGACCGAGCGCGTGGCCTATCACGATCCATGCTACATCGGCCGCTACAACGATATCTACGACGATCCGCGCGAGCTGCTGCGCTCGATCCCTGGGCTCGAGCTGGTCGAGGCGCCCGAGCGCAACCGCGAAAAAGCGATGTGCTGCGGCGGCGGCGGCGGCAATGTATGGATGGAGGGCTGGGGCAAGCGCGGCGTTAATGTGATCCGCCTGGAGCAGATGCAGCGCGCCGAGCCGACGACTCTCGCGATGGGCTGCCCGTTTTGTATGGTGATGTTCGAGGACGCTGCCAAAAATACCGGTGTAGATGATACACTCGCGCGCAAAGACGTGGCCGAGCTCTTGCTTGAGTCGCTGCCGGCTACCGACAACAATTCTTGACGCAAAGGCGCAAAGACGCAAAGGATTATCGATTCTTTGCGTCTTTGCGCCTTTGCGTCGAAAGAAGGATAGGAGATGACCGATCAAGAAATAGCCGAGCTGCTGCGCCAGGCGAAGACCATCGCCGTCGTCGGCCTCAGCTCCAGCCCGACGCGGCCCAGCTACACCGTTGCGCGCTACCTGCAAAGCCAGGGCTACCACATCGTGCCGATCAACCCGATGCTAAACGAAGTGCTGGGCCAGCAAGCATACCCCGACCTGCGATCGGTTCCGTTTGACGTCGATATGCTGGATGTGTTCCGCCGCTCGGAGTTCGTCGGCCCGCACGTCGACGAGGCGATCGACCGTGGAGTGGAGATCGTCTGGCTGCAGCTGGGTGTCCACGACCCCGCAGCCGAAACACGGGCTCGCGAGCATGGCATCTCGGTTGTCACCGACCGCTGTATCGCGGTGGAGCACCGGCGGTTGATCGGATCCTGGGATAAATCTTGAACCCGGGCATAAGCCCGGGCTGAAGAAACAAAGCCACCTGAAGATGGCTGGGCACGTTGCCCAGCCATCTTCAGGTGGCTTTGTTTCTTCAGCCCCAGGATTTATCCTGGGGTATCCTGGAGCGTGAGCCTTACTCTACCGTCAACGTGCCCTTCATGCCCGCGGCAAAATGGCCCGGCACGGTGCAGATATACGGAATCGAGCCGGCCGCCTGTGCTGGAACCTCGAAGCTCTCGCTGCCGTTGGCATCCAGCACACCGCCGGTCGCGATCACGCCGGGAAGACCTGTCGCGTCGCCGTTTTTGGCGGCTGCAGCATCGGCGACAGCCTGCTCCTGACCGGCCTCTACCAGAACGAAGTTATGCTGCACTGGCGCGGGATTTTTGAAGTTGACCGTGATCGGCTGGTCCGCCGTGGCCGTGAGCGACGTTGGCACGAAGACCAGGTTACCACTGGCGTCGGTACCGACCTCGAGTGTCGAGGCGCCGCCTGCCGCGCCGCCGGATGCCGTCGCACCGCCGTCACCACTTCCGCCTCCGCCTCCGCACGCCGTCAGCGCCAGCGCTGTAAATATGCCGATCCCCGCCGCGAACTTAATTGCCTTCATTGGTACCTACTCCTAAGTTGGACTACAAGAATGATGCTCACCTGCGGGCACCGCGCGCCTAGCGCACGTTGAGTGTGCCCCGCATGCCGGCAGCGTAGTGCCCCGGCACCGTACAAATGTATGAGTACGCCCCGGCTTCCACCGCCGGAACGTCGATCGCGGCAGACTGACCGGCGGCCACAATTGCACCGCCCGCAACCACGCCGTCGACGCCCTCCGCACTGCCGTCGGCCTGTGCTGCGCCGGCGACCGCCTCTTCCTCACCCTGACTCACCAATACCCAGTTATGCGGCAGCGGTGAGGGATTGTCGAACTGAACGCTGAACGGCTGCCCGGCCGCGGCCTGCAGCTCTGTCTCCACATACCGGAGCTGCCCGCTCGGGTCGGTCGAGACGGCAGGAGCGCCACCCGGCGCGGCGCCGCCTTCGCCGCTCGGCGCGGCAGGTTCCGATCCGCCCGGCTCGCCGCCCGGAGGCGGGCCGCCAAGCGTAATGACTCCTCGCATGCCCGCCGCGTAATGACCGGGCACCGTACATAGGTACGGGTATTCACCCGGCGGGGTCGCCGGCACCGTGATCTCTTCGCTCGAGCTGGTGATCGGTGGGCCCCCTGCTATGACGCCGTCGATGCCCTCAGGGTTGCCCCCGGCAGCTTGCGCGGCATCGGCGATCGCCTGCTCCTGCCCGGGCTGGGCCATCACCCAGTTATGTTCGATCGCGGCGGGATTGGTGAAGTTGACGGTAAACTCCGCGTCGGCCGGACCAGTGAGCGCTTGCTGCTGATACGCAAGCTGGCCGTTAGCGTCGGCGGCGACCTGAACGGTCGTCGGGCCTGCTGGTGGCGCGCTTCCCTCCGGCGGAGGTTGGTCGGGTAATTGTCCGATCAGCGACGGGTCGGCTCGGCTGCATCCGGCCAGGACGACTAACAGCCCCATTCCGGCGAGCATACACCAGCCGCGTGCGTTCATAAGCTCAATCCTTCAATTCGACGATAAGCAGCTTCACGCCAACAGCCGTGAATAGTATCACAGCTAGCTGCGTGGAACAATTAGGCTTTGGGTGTAGCTCTTGAGCGTCGGGATACTGCGCGCATACGATCTCGACTAGGGTGTTAACCCGATGAGATCATGGTGCTTTCCAGAACTGCTCATAGTCGGCGCCGAGCACAACCACAAGATTGGCGCCCGGTGCTTCCTCGGCCGGCCGCTGCTCGACCGGCATATCGGCGAGCGAGCTGCTCAGACGACGCCGCGTGATCGGGTGCGAGCCATAATCATAGATCACCGAGCGCTCGACGGGCTCGGCATTTCCCGCCGCGGCCAGCTCGAACTTCCGTGTGGCCAGGTTTTCGGATACCTGCCCGGCGATGCCGCCGATGCCGGTGCCGTTGAGCACCTGTACCACGGCCGCCTCGCGCGCCTCGCCCGGCGGCGAAAGCGCCTCCTGGACGACAGCCTGAACGCCGGCCGGGTCCCACACAAGGTCCGATCCGAACTCCTGAAAGCTTACGCTCTCGGGTGAGATACGATATTGCCCGATCTGCTCGGGGTCGACGCGCGCCAGCAGCGCACCCATCAGCAGCGCATCCAGGCGCCCCACCGGCAGCGATGTGCGCACCGTGCCGCCGGCCGCGTCGATCAGCCGCAGCGCGCTCAGCGGCCTGAGCAGCAGCGGCTGGGAGCGCAAGCGCTGTACGATCGCACGCACGACCTGCTGCTGGCGCTGCGCGCGCCCGAAATCGCTGTCGGCGTGGCGGGTGCGCACGTACTGCAGCGCCCGCTCGCCATCCATCTGCTGCACGCCGGCAGGGATCGTTATGGTGGTGTAGCCGAAGTCTTCGGTCGGGTATTCGGTATCCACGATCTCAAACGGCACGTCGACCTCGACCCCGCCGACCGCGTCGATCATGCTGGCGAAACCATCAAAATCGACAGTGGCGACATAATCGATTCGCTCACCACGCTCGCGCAGTCCGAGAAACTGCTCGACCGTATCGGCGGCAAGCGCGGCGCCGAACGCGGTACCGTCGTTGCCGTCGGGCGTGCTCTCAAAGGCGCGCAGGAACGCGGTGGTGATTTTGCCCTCGCCGTAGCCCGGAATGTCAACCAGCGTGTCGCGCGGCACCGATAGAACACTCGCCCACCCCCCGATCGGGTCCAGGTGCAGCAACATCAGCGTATCCGAGCGCACGCCTTCTTCGGGATTGTCGCGGCGCAGATCGACGCCCAGCAGCAGGATGTTGCTGGACGCAAGCAGCGGGCTTGGCGGTGGCCGGTTCGCGCGCGCATCGTCCATACGAATCTTACCGGCTACGCGCTGCTGGAAGACCAGCACGCCCGCCAGGCATGCAACCAGCAGCACAACCAACAGCAAGACAAGCCGCCGCATAATCACGCCGAAAGATGGGCGCCGCCGCGCAGCAGGCCGCTGCAGTGGTGGGCGGATCGATCCGCCTGGCCGTGCCGGTCCCGAGCGTCGCTGCGCCGGTTGCGGGCGCTCGTCGACTGGTATCGTTTCGCCGGTATATGGATCACCGGGTCGGCGGCGTGATGTCATCCGAATTCCTCTATGACATTGTATCGTACGTGCCGCTGTTTGACAGATCCCGCGTCACCCTTCAGCCGGAGCCTTGGGCGGCACCGGCACCGGAACGGCCGGCTCGACGTTCGGCATGAACTGTTGGCCCGGCTGCGGCTTCGCTGCCGGCCTGGCCCACGCCTGCCATGGCCAGACGTCGAGCCAATACGTGCCGCCGGTAAACAGCAGCGCAACCAGCACCAGCATGGCCAGGTCGTGCCAGCCGAGGCGCCAGCGTCGTCGCGGCCGCACGAAATGGCCGGCGAGCCAGTAGCAGAGGGCGGCAAACAGTGCGTAGCCCACGTATGCGTAGCGGTAGGCAGGCAGAATCGCCGGGCCGCCCATGTTGTTATAGTCCACCAGTCCGAACGCGAACGTATTAAACGGCGGCATATTCATCAGCAGATTGGCACCGATCGGCATGCCCATCATCGAGTCGAGCATGACACCGCCTCGCGGCTGCATCCCGCCGCGCATCACCACCGAGGCCATCGCGGAAAACGGGCTCGCCGCCACCGCGCGGGTGACGATCGGCATACCAGGCTGCTGGGTTGCTCCGCGCAAAATGACATAAAAGTACACACCGCTGATGATCAGCAGGATCAGCAAATACGCCATGATCGTCGCGCGCAGCGTTCGCCTGGCGATCGACGAACACAGCAAACCGAGCATGCCGGTAGCCAGTGCCGTCAGCAGCAACAGCAGCAGCGCTTTGAGCAGATCGAGCGGTGCGATGCCGCCGTACAGCAGTACGATGCTGCCGAGCGGCACTGCCGCGAAAATCACCAGCAGCACATACCAGATCGCCGCGACGAGCTTGCCCGACAAGATGCGCCCCGGCCGTAGCGGCGTGGCGACCAGCAGGTCGTACGTCAACTGCTCGCGCTCACCGCTGATCGCCCCGGCCGTCAGTGCCGGGGTCAAAAACACCACCAGCAGCATCTCTGCTAACGCCAGTGCCGCGAACAGGCCTTGCCCGACGTGCGCGCTGATCACCATCATGCCGTTGTCGGCCTGCCCCTGAAAAATACGCAGCACGCCGAAGCACACCAGGCTCAATGCGAGCAGGCAGCCGGTGAGGATCATGTACGGCCGGCCGCCGCGCATGCGCGAGCGGAGTTCTTTTACGATTATGGGGTTAGGTTGCAGCATTTGGTTCATATTCTTCATGCCGCCGTTATCTGCAAAAACAGCTCCTCCAGATCGTTGCCTTCTTCGTTCACCGACAAGAGCGCGACGCCGGAGGTTGCCAGTTGCCAGATCAAGACGGCAGTGGCTTCCGCGTTGCCGCTCCACTCAACCAGCAGCGTACCGGGCCGGCCATGGAGGTCGGCCAGTTGCTCGGCGCCGGCGGGTGGTGCGTTGTGCTCGTTCGCAGCTTCGCCGGGCGGCCTGAGTAGCTCGAACTGCGCCACATCCGGCGACGCCGAAAGCACAGCGTGCGCGGCTTCAAGACCGCGCAGTACGTCGATGCGCAGCCGGCGCGTGCCGCCCAGCAGCGTGCGCACGTGTTCCAACGTCCCGCTGGCCACCAGATGACCAGCGCGCATGATGCCGATTTCGGTGCATACTTCGGCCAGCTCGGACAAGATATGCGACGATAAAAGGATTGTCTTTCCCATATCACGTAGCGTACGCAGCAGCTCGCGCAGCTCGACGCGCGCTCGCGGGTCGAGGCCGGAGGCCGGCTCGTCCAGCAACAAGATCGGCGGGTCATGCACCAGCGCGTGTGCCAGGCATAGGCGCTGCTGCATACCACGGGACAGCTGTTGTACCAGCGCGTTGCGCTTGGGTGTCAGGTCGACCAGATCAAGCAAGCCGTCGACCGTCGAGCGGCGCTTTGGCGCGGCCAGGCCGTAGCAGCGCGCGAAGAAGTCGAGATATTCCCATACCCGCAGGTCGTCGTACACGCCGAAGAAATCGGGCATATACCCGACCAGGCGCTGAGCTTTGCGCCCAGCACGGTCCAGACGCTCGCCCATCAGCTCGACATCGCCACGTGTGGGCTCCAGCAAGCCGGCCACCAGGCGTAGTGTGGTAGTTTTGCCGGCGCCGTTTGGCCCGATAAACCCGTAGATCGAACCGGCCGACACCTCGAGATTGAGCCCGTCGAGCGCCAGCGTCCGGCCGTAGCGCTTGGTCAGCTCGCGCGTTTCAATCGCAGCGCTGATCATGGCTGTGTTCCCTTGAGGCTGAGATCCGTCGCGATGCACCCGGCGCCGCCCTGCAGCGCGTTCTCGAGGTCGACGCGTAGCTTGAGCGAGCCGGCTTCATCGAAAAATCGCCGCGGCTGCTCGATCGAAAACGAGTTGCGCGCCTCGCCCTGGCCGACCCATTCTCCCGACGACCAGTCCAACAATTCGACGTTCATATTGGCCGGTACGGGGCCATCGACCTGCACGTACAGCGTTGCTTCGTCGACCACCAGCGTGCGCAGCGCCGGAGGCAGCTGCATGGTCGAGGTCATCACGCCGGTATCCAGGAACCAGCCGCTGCCAAACTGCGACATACATGGACCACCGCCTCCATTGGTCTGCGAAACTTCGGTTTGCGGTGCGATCCAGCCGCGCGGCACCTCGATCGTTTTGCCGGATTCGTAGCCTGCCTCGACCGGCAGCATCACAAGCGCCGTTTGCTGTGGCAGCACGCGGCCGTGGTCGAGCTCGACCGGCAGCGGCGAGCGGTCGAGCCAGCCCAGCACGGTTGGGCGCACGTCGCGGCGCGGCTGCATGCTAAACAACGCATCGATCATGCTCTGCTTGATTTGAATCTCGGCCGGCGCCGTGCGCGGCTGGTTAAAGTCCCAATCGTCTCCCAGCAGCAACATCGACAGCGAGTTGTTCCAGTTCGACCTGCTGCTGTCGAGCTTGAGCTCAACTTGCTTCGACTGCCCCGGCTCGAGATCGCCGATCTTGGCGACGCGCTGGCCCTGCACCAGCGCAACGCCGCGAAGGGCTACATCGCCGGTGTTGCTGACGCTGCCGCGCAGCACCGTGCCCGATAAGGTGATGTCGGCCGTGAGCGGCCGGCCGTCAACCATCTGCTCGGCGGCGAACGAGTTCATCGACCATTGGGCGACAGCGAGCTCGTTGATGCCCACCCCTTGCTCGAAGTGCCCGCCGACTGTAGCTGTCGGCATGCCGCCGAATTCGGTGGTGCCGACCGGTCTGAACAACGCTTCAGCAGCGGCACGTACCGCGTACGTATCGCTACGCGGCGAAAAAATGCCGGCCAGTACCCGCACCCGTGAGCGCTCCCCGAGCGGCTCGACGATGCTGACCTGATTGAGAATAATGTCGTTGCCGCGGATGCTCAAACCGTAGCCGTATGTGCCGAGCGCAAAAAGCAGCGTAATAGCCGGGATCGCTACCCAGCCCCATGCTTGCCGATCCCATTTACGCAGCAACAGGTACAGGCCCGGCCCGACGACCAGAATGTAAGCGCTCAGCAGCCCGATCAACACCCCGAGCGGTGGATTGGCCAGCACCGGCAGGGTTGTCAGCGCCATGCTTAGCTGCTGCGACAACTGATCCTCAAAGCGCGGCATGCCTTTGATGAACGGCGTTTCGAACATGGGATGCAGCGCCTGTTTCCAGAACACCGGCTCCGGCGGCAGCTGTGCCAGCTCCGGCGCGCTCAGCCCCCAGCCGAGCACAGTTACGTTGCCGTGACCCAACTCGCGCTGAACGGCGACAGTGGCTCCACCGGCTGTTGCGATCGAGCGCGCGCCGCCGGCAGGCAACAGGGTCAGCGCCTCCGGAGCGGCATCGCCAAGCTCGGGTAGCAGCGAATTCTCCACGCGAGCAGCGGGTCCGGCTGTTGTTGCCACCTGCAGCTCGCCGGGCAGCTGCGCGAGCGTATCCGCCAGCCGGCTGCCGCCGACGAGCAGCTGGCCGCCGGTGCGTACCCAATCCGCGAGCGCCTGGGCCTGCTCGGCGCTCAGCTCGGCCGGGGGCGCATCCAGGATCAGCACATCAAACACGGCCAGGCCTTCGCGACGCGGAGGAAGGTCGTCCGGCGTTAGGCGGATCGTTTCTTCAACATTCTGCGGCCGGCTGCGCGGCAACGGCAGCACGGGCGGTTGCCCGGCAAGGATGCCGGTTACACGCGCGTTTTGCGACAGCGCGGTGAGCTGCAGATCGGCGCGCGCCACTTCCCGGCCCTCGACCAGCACGCGCGTTATGGCGGTGCGTCGAAACCCGCCCGACGGCAACACATACAGCAGCAGCGCTTTGTTTGCGCCGCGCGGCAGCTCGACCTGCGTCTCGAATGTGCTGCCCACCTCAACCGCTACGGTGGCGCGAACATCCGCGCCGCTGTTGGCGACCGTCAAACGTACCGGCAGCCAGTTGCCCGGACGGAACGCTCCTTCGAAAAACGGCTGCGCGCTGAGCTGGATACCCGGCTGATCCTGCCGCGCAGCGGCTCCGGCAGGCAAGAGCGCGACGCCAAGAAGGATCAGCGCGCCGAGAAGCGCGGCGATCCGGCGGTACAGCATACCTGTTTCCTTATCTGAAACGCATAGACATTAGACGTCGAAGGATGTCCGGCGGTTCCATTCTACGATCGGCCGCGCGTTGCTGCGATGATACGCCGCTGACGCGGGTGCCGTCAGCCGCGGCGGGCAGCTTCGTGGTACTTTTCTTGCCTCGGCGAGCAAGGACCTGCCGCGAAGGCGCAGACGAACAATGGAGATAGCGATGAACTACCGACCGGCCCGCTTCGCGGGCGTATTAGTCTCATTATTTCTTGCATCGGCCCTGATCGGATGTGACGCAATTGCCGATCAAGGAACCCAGATACAGCCAACCGCGAGCCAGCCTCAGCAACAAACCGAGAGCCAGGCTCAGGCATCGCTGCCCGCTTCACAGCAGCCGGCAGCCTCGACAGCGCCTTCGGCAGCTGGTGGCGTCGGCACTGAAGCCGCAGTCGAGCAGGTGCCGGCCCAGCAGCAAGGCGCGCTGTCCGAGTACGAAAGCATCGTCAATCAGGTGTACGAAAACACGATCGGCTCGGTCGTCAGCCTGACGGACGGGCAGGTCTCGGGCTCGGGCTTCGTGATCGACGAGCAAGGCCATATTGTGACCAACAATCATGTGATCGAGCCGATGCAGCAAATCTTTGTCAGCTTCAACGATGGCAGCTCGGCCGAGGCACGTCTGGTCGGCACGTTTCCGGAGGGCGATATCGCGGTCGTGCAGGTAGATGCCCTGCCGGAGGGTATGCGGCCGGCCGCGCTAGGCGATTCGGGCGCGCTGCGCGTCGGCCAGATCGTGGTTGCGATCGGCAGCCCGTTGCGGCTGCAGGAAACGGTCACTTCCGGCATCGTCAGCGCGCTCAACCGCTCGGTCGAGGATCTGGGTGAAATCAATACCGACAGCAGTCTGTACGGCCTGATCCAGACCGACGCGTCGATCAATCCGGGCAACTCGGGCGGCCCTCTGTTCGACAAGAACGGCACGGTGATCGGCATGAACACGCTGATCGCCAGCCTGAACGAAGGCAGCGTCGGGCTCGGCTTCGCGGTGCCGGTCAATCGCATCAAGCATGTGGTGCCGCAGCTGATCGAGCGCGGTGAGTACCGCCGGCCGCTGCTGGGCATTGGCGTGCGCTCGCTGACAGATCAGATCGGGGCGCAGGTTGCCGCCGAGCTGAATTTACCCCGCGGCGTCATGATTGCCAACGTCGACGCGGGGAGCCCGGCCGAGCAGGCGGGCTTACGTGGCGCAACCGAAGGGATCGACCTGGGCAACGGCGAGCAGTTCCCGACCAACGGCGATATTATCGTCGGCATCAACGGCAAGCCGGTGGAAGGCTTCGGCGACCTGCGCAACATACTGGAAACCGAAAGCGACCCGGGCGACACGATCACGGTGACTATTTTGCGGGACGGTCAGGAGCAGGAGACGCAGCTGACGCTCGGCGGATGAGATGGAGGTTTTTAGCTCAAACCAGTATGGCCCACTGCCGGAGGCACGCCTGGCGCAATTCGAGGCGCAGATCGGCTACCGGTTGCCCGAAGATTACCGACGATTTCTGCTCGAGCATAACGGCGGCGTGCCGAGCCCGAACTGCTTCACTATCAGTGCTGAGCAAGGGAACGACGTTCTAGTCGGTTTCTTCGGGCTGCACAGCGGGCAATCGTACTTGCGTATCGACGAGGCTGTCGAAATGATTGACGATCGGCTCTTTCCAGGTCTTCTGCCGATCGGCACAGATCCCTTCGGGAACTGTATGTGTGTCGGTCTTGTTGAACCGTACCGTGGCAGGGTGTACTTCTGGGATCACGAAGTAGCTTCAGAACTCGACGTTCCGGGTTCTAAGGGCGTGATCCTTGTCGCCGAGTTGTTTCAAGCGTTTCTCGATAGCATGTTCGCGGGACGATACGGAGCCTGAGCCGCACGGCTTCCCTATAACGGCGACCCGATCGCCCCGCGCCAGGCGGCCTGTGCCCAGCGGCCGGCCGGATCCAGCTCAACGCTGCGGCGAAAATCGGCGGCGGAATCAAGCCCGAGCTGGGTTTTGAGCCGGCCGGTGTGGTAGAGCAGCTCGGCCTGTTGCGGAAGCGAACAACAGTGAAGCCCGGCTTCCAACAACTCGAGCGTGCGTTCGGCGCCGGGGCGATCCTCGAGCGCCAGCAGTGTCTCACAGCGCGTCACCAGCATCGGCAGCGCCACGCGGGGCGGGAACTGTTGCCCGTCACACGCCGCGAGCAGCCCGAGCGCGCGCTCCGGATCGTCGTCGACGTGCAGCGCCAGCCAGGCGCGCTGCTGCACACCCAAAGCCGAGCCGCTATCGAAGCCGGCTACGGTGGCCAGCTGGCGACCTTCCCAGTAGCGTCCCTGGGCCAGCAGGCTGCCGGCCAGCGCGCCACGAACGGCATCGTCGTCGGGATCGAGCTCGAGCGCGCGGCGTAGCTCGTGCTCGGCCTGCTCGTCATTGCCCTGCAGCGTAAAACTATGTGCCCGTAGCAGCAAAGCGTCGCTTGACCATGGATTGAGGCGCAGTGCAGCGTTCAACAAACGTTGGCTGCCATGGTAGTCGCCGCGCGCCAGGTAGCGCTCGGCGGCGTGCAACAAACCGAGCCGCGTCGCGAATAGTCCCGCCACCAAGAGGACCAGCACGGCCAGCAACGGTTGAATACCGAGCAGCACGCCCAGGCTTAACAAAAGCAGTAGTGCGATCGCCTCGGGAACCATACGCGCGCGCCGCAAAAAGCGTCGTGCACCGCGCCTACGGCCCTGCTCTTGGCGCGTCGCGCCCCATAAAGCCATATCCCCCCCGATCCACATAGTCGCTAGTAGAACAAGTGTATCAAGAGGTTGTGACAGGTACTGACACAAATAGAACCAGAACCGAGAACCGAGAACCAACGGACAGGCTCTCGGTTCTCGGTTCTCGGTTCTTGGTTCTCTGCTATCTCAGGCTCGGCCACTCCCGATCGGTCGCATACACTTCGCGTCCAAGCAAGCCAAGCTGCACCTCGAAGGGAGTGCCGGCGTTTTCGGGGAAGTACTCGAAGCGGTTGCGCTCGAAGTACTGCACCACCTGACCGTCCTCTTCATACGGCTCGGTGAGCGGCATGCCGTACAATGCAAGACCGCCGTTGCGCTCCCAATACTCTTTAAACGGCGAGCACAGGCGATGGCCCGTACCGGCAAAGTACATACACTCGGGCGGGCCGTCGGGGAAGCGGGGCAAGGTCGACCAGTCGATCCCCTGCTGGCGCAGCACGTCGTCGCCCAGGCGACCGATCTGCACCTCGAAGGGAGTGCCGGCGTTCTCGGGGAAGTACTCGAAGCGGTTGCGCTCGAAGTACTGCACCAGGCGTACCTTATTGGTCGCCGGGTCGGCTTCGCGAAGCTGGCCGGTGAGCGGGTAGCCGAATTGCGATAATCCGCCGTTGCTGTTCCAGTAGCCGGCGAACGGCGCAGCCAACCGGTGGCCGGTCTCGGGAAAGAGCACGCCACTGCCGTCGCGATCGGTGCCCCATTCGATATAAATCGGCGTTCCGATATAGTCGAGCCGTACCTTGACCGGCCCGTAGGTTTCCACGATGCCGAGCAATCTGCCGTCCCAACGCCGGATGCGCGCCTCCTTGCAGGAACAATCGATCGTCATCGACGGCGGCTCGCCGCCGCCGACCCGCCAGAGCGCCACCGAGCTCCGCCCGCCGCCACTATAGCGATAGGCGAACGTACCGGGCAAGTTAGGATTGTCGCCATTGGCAAGCACGCCCTCGAAGCGCATGCCCTCGAGCAGCGAAGTCATCGTGCGAAAGGCGGCAAACGCTGCTTTGCGCAGGTCGTTGCGGTCGGCCTTTAGCGGGTAGGTGCGACGTACCAGGCCGTAATGGAACTGCGGCTCGCGCTCGTTATAGGTAGGTCTGGTGTAATCGGACCCGGTTGCGATATCGTTGCGCAGGTCGTACCAGAACACGCGCTCCACCGCGGGATGCGCCATGGCCAGCAGGAACATGCGCACCATAAAGTTCGCCTGCTCCTCGTCGGAAACGCCATACGCGCTGCGCGAAGAATGCCAGCCCATCTCGGTGATCCACACCGGCTTTGAGCCGAACTCTTGCAGAAGCGCGTCGACCCCGCGCAGCTCGGCTTCGAAGTCCTGGAACTCGTCGCGGCGCTGCAGGATCGCTTCCGGGGCACCAGGATTGTAGGGATGGATCGCCAGAATATCGAAGCTGCCCCAGCCTCCGGCTTCGTACAGCAGGCGTAGATAGGTGGGAATATCGTAGTCTTCAGGGCTCGGGATATCGCTCCAGATGCTCGCAACGCCGCCGAGCACAATCACCGCCTCCGGGTCGGCGGCCTTGGCGGCGGCGCGCGCCACGTCGAGCACTTTTACATAGTCGGCCACCGTGTAGATCGTGTTTTCATAGCCGTACTTGCGCAAATTCTGCTCGTTCCAGATCTCCCAGTGCTTGATCTGCCCGCGCTCGGCGCCGTAGCGCGCAACCACGTTGTACACATAGTTGCCCCAGTCGTCGATCCATTGGTCGAGCGTGGGGTTCTTGCTCTTGAACCAGGCCGGGTTATAGGCCAGCAAGCCGAGCACATTGATCCCGGCGTTGCGCATGCGCTCGATCGAGAGGTCATAATTGTAAAAGCCGCTGCCGTCGCCGCCCCACAGGAACGGCCCGCCCCTGGTGCGCTGCAGCTTATCCCAGCTGATCTCTTCGCGCGCCCATTGAACGCCGGCCTCGCGCATCAAAGCTACGGCGGCCTCTTGCTCGTCGTCGCGCACGCGATCGCCGAGTGTCGCCGATACACCGAAAGGAGCACTCTTGTCGAAGCCCTGCGCTAACGGGCGGGCCGCGGCGCTCTCTACCGGGCCGGCAAGCGTCAACTCCGGAAACCACGCGCTCGCGGCAACAAGCACAGCAAGCAGCAGCGCATACACCAATCGCGTCCCCATAGATCCCCTAACTGACGTCAATGAACAATGAACAATGAGCAATGAGCAATCCGACGTGCAACAAAGCAGTCATTTTGATCCTGCCCACATCGATCAACGAGCACCTTCTCGCTTCTAGCTTATATCGTAGCGTTGATAACTGTATAACGCAACCGGTCAGCTAGGGGTCAGTGGTGCCAATGCAAGCTCGTGTTCATTGCTCATTGGTCCCACGCGTCCCACGGGGCAGTGCCGTAACGCCAGCGATGATAGTGCTGGCCGACATTACCCATTTCCACTTCGAAGCCACGCGGATTGCCCGGCGTATAGGTCAATATGCGCCGCTCGAACAGCTGCACCAGGATGGTACGCTCGGCGCCATCCACCGTCGCGCTGGTCCAATATGGCTCGCTGATCGGATAGCCGAACGCAAATATCCAGTCGTCCGGCAGCTGCTGCATATAGCTCCAGAAGACGCCGGGGATATTGTGCCCCAGGTTTTCGTCGAACACGGCGATGCGCGCTTCGGCTCGCCCCAGCGACGGGTCGTCGCCGACACTGCCCCAGCGATCGATCGTCGCCGTCACGGCGCCACCGATACGAGGCTCGGCGCGCCGGTCGTTGTCCAGCGATACCAGGCTGCCGAACGATCGATACACCGGCCCGATATTGCCGGCGGTCGGATCGCCGGCGACGGGCACCTCGGCGGGCGGGCGCTGCTCCCACGCATTGTCGCCGAGCTGCAGCCTGCCGCTGACCAGCTCCTTGACCAGCAGGCCGTTGGTAACAAACCAGCGCTGCGTGCGGTCCGCACCCGGATGGGTGATTTCCATGCGCGACTTGTCATAATATTCAACCGAGCGCTCGCCACCCGGGCTTTCGACGTACGGCTCGACTGATGTGCGCAGCGGCATCGGCCCCCACAGCCACGAGCGGCTGCTCTCGCCGCGTGCGATGGGCTGATCGGCCCGGCGCCAGACCCCGGCAAACGCCTCATCTGAGCGCAGCCGGCTGACGCCGATACTTTGTACCCGTAGCGGTACGTCCGGCTGGAGCCGCACCCGCGCCACGTAGCCCGCGTCAACGCCGTCGACAGCGATGGTCGCGCCCTCGCCGACCGGCCACAATTCGACGTCGATCGGCTGGTCGGCCACTACACGATAGGCGCGGTTCGCCGCGTCGAGCGTGATCGAAACGTTGGCGCCCTGATAGTACATGTTGGTGATGCCGTCGGCGTCCACGGTAGCGATCGGCTGCGGTGCGATGCGCAGCACATCCGGCCGCATCGTAATGCCGTAGTGCCCGCCGTAGACCGCCTGGAACCAGGCGGCGGTGTCCCAGGTGCGGCCGCGATCGCCGGTATCGCCGGGGCCGTACCTGGCCCGCTCGTCGGCAACGAACTCTAGTACCGTTCCGCCGGTGCGGTCGACCATCCCTTTGTAGGCCGCCAGGAAGCGCGCCGCGTCTTCGGGATACCCGGCACGGGCGCGCTCGGGCACGTCCAGGCTGACGATCCAGGGCGCGGCCGCATCCAGCATCCAGTCGGGTGGGACGGGTTGCACGTCGCGTTTGATGCTGAGCGGATAGCCGCCGATCGCTAGCTTGCTGGGCGACTGGCTATCGATGCCGCTGTCGCGAGTATTGTGCAGGGCGGTGAACAGATCGCGGTAGCGCCAGCCGTCCTGCGGTCCGATCAGGCCTTCATGGGTGGCTTGCAGCACGCCGAAGGTTTCCAGCATCGTGAACACACGACCGTCGGCTTTGCGCCAGGCGATCGGCCAGGCAAGGTCGGAGCGCCAGAAACCGCCAAGCGATTCCGGCAGGTGAAACGAGCGGCGCATGCGCTCGGCCAGGCTATCGTAGCGACTGCCGTCGCGGCCGATCCAGCGTTCGAGCTCGGCCATTTTGCGATAGGCAGCGTAGAACTTGGCGATCGCATAGGTATGCATCACGCCGTTCTCGACCGTATCGTAATAGCCGAACGGGAACACATCGCGGTCCGGCAGCGCGTCGTTGTCGGTGTCGAGGGATTCGATCCAGGCGGCGATCCGCTCGAGCTTTCCGATATTGGCGGCAATAAAGCCGCGGTCGCCGGTTTTGGCGGCGTAGGTGTACGCCGCGCTGATCAGGTTCGGCTGGGCATCCCAGGCCTGGCGGTTCTCGCCGCGGCCGATCGTCACATCGATATATTCGGGCACGATACCATCAGCGCCGGTCGCATCAAGGAAATACTGGACGTTCTCACCGTACACGCTCATATCGCTGAGCAAATAGGTGTAGCCGTTGATCGAATAGTCGAGGTCGCGGATCCAGGTGGTGGTGGAATAAATACGCTGGCTGGCGCGCAGGACGCGGCGCCCGTCGGGCATGATGACCACGTTGGCGGCGTAGCCGTTTGCAAACAGCTGCTGCTCGGTGCTTGGCTCGAAGTTGCTGGAAGCCAGAGTCACGCGCGGCTGCGCCCGACCGGATGTGACGACGGCGGCAAGCAGCAGCGCGGTGAGCAGCATCAGCAGCGAACGAGTTCGATGGCGCATCATTGGTTCCGGATCATTAACGCAAAGACGCAGGGTAATACATGTAGGGACACGCCAGAGGCGCTATGCCAACCTATCATGTCCCTACACACGTTTATGCCCCTGTTCATCGTTCACCCCGTCACCGTGTCGCCTTGACGCACCGGCACCGTGTCTCCCAGTCTCCTCGTCTCCCTGGCTCCCTGCCTCGGCGCGTGCGCCGGCGGACGGGTCGTCTCCAGCGCCGGCACCGTGGCGGGAGCAAGCACGACAAAGCCGCAGATACCGACCAGCCCGACGACCAGCGCCGGATTATACAGATACGGCCACAGCACAGGGTTGAACAGCATGAAGCCGAGATACGCCGCCGCGGCGTGGCTGCACAACCATCCGGCGGACGCGCCGCGCCGCCAGTACAGCAGCGCGACGGCCAGCACGATCGCCGCCTGGATCGGTTTCAGCCAGCCCTCGGCGCCGCGCAACCAGAACTCGCCGCTAAAGCCGGTGATGATCGACCACACCGGCGGGTCGGTTTCCAGCCATTTCGTGCGCGGCCAGCCGCCCACGTCGTTGAACCAGCGGAACACGCCGAAGACAAACTGATCGGGCGACCACAGCACAAACGGGATAACGATCGCGGCGGCGAGAACAGCGGCTCCGGCCAGCAGACCGAGCAGGCGCCTGATACCATGCTCGCGAAGCCAGTGCAGCGCGACGAACGGGCCGAAAACGGCTGCCAGCGGCGTTCCGGCGGCGGTAAGGCCGAGCGCCGCGGCGCCGGCACGCGGGCTATTGCCGATCACGCAGGCAAAAGTGACGGCCAGTAGCGCCCAGGTGATCGGCGCGGTGTTGCCGGTATCCCAATGGATCACGCTGGGTTGGAGATACATCCACGACCACAGCAGCAGCGCCGGGTTGTTGCGCAGGCCGCCGCGGCGCGCCGCCAGCCACATCAGCGCCCCTAGAATCGCGAGCTCGGCCAGCACATTAGTCCAGCGCAGGTCGATGCCGCTCAGATACGCAGGCACATACGCCAGCCAGGTAAGCGGCAGGTACGTCAGCGGCACCTGCCACGGCATCTCGTACATGCGATACGGGCCGGCGCCGGCGAGCAGGTTCTGCGCTGCTCCCTGCACCAGCGGCAACATATCGCCGTAGGTGGGCTCGATCGGGATATGGCGCATGTGTATGTAGCGCAGCGCCGTACCGAGCACAAACGCCGCCGCGACGATCGCTACCGCCGATGCCCGGTTCAGCAGCAGCAGCACGGCGCCGCCACCGAAAAGGATCAGCAGGCGCGCCGCGTTATAGCCGCCGTCCGGTGGCACCCAGGTTGCAATATCGACCACCGAGGCGACCAGCGCGGCGACGGGCAGCAGCGCAAGAATCCGGCGCGTGTTGTCCCCCGATCGGCGAACAGGCGCTAACGAAAGGACGGCGAGAGCGGCGAGGATAGCTGCGGCGATGCTGGGTTGCGTATAAACATGCTGTGCGCCGGCGATATCGATCACCGCCGCCGCGGCGATCCAGATCCATAGCGCCCGTTTCGGAGCCGTGTCGCTGTTTACCATGGTGCCTCGCACGAAGTATAGGCAGCGCATGGATCGGCGTCAATATATTACGCATGACATACAACTTACAGCCTTCGCAAACGATATGTGGCTGTCGCTCAGGCTGAAGCCGCATACCCGCTCGAGCATTGAGCAGGGCATTCGGCGCCAACTTTTGCGCATATCGTGATACAATTATATCGTCATATAGAAATGTAGGAACCAAATTCAGGTATGCAACATTCGGCGGCGACAAAGAGCTCAATACGCGCGACAGCGACGACAGTGCCGGCAACGGGCGCGTTTCCGGCGCTGCGCCACCGCAACTTTCGATTGTTTTTCACCGGGCAACTGATTTCATTGATCGGCACCTGGATGCAGCAGGTGGCGCAGCAGTGGCTGGTATACCGGCTGACCAACTCGGCCACCAAACTCGGCATCGTGGCGGCAGCCGCTTCGATCCCGGTGCTTGTGTTCTCGCTTTGGGCCGGCGTTTTCGCCGATCGCCTGCCCAAGCGCAACGTGCTGCTGTTTACCCAGGGCGCGTCGATGACGCTGGCCTTTGTGCTTGCAGCGCTGGCATTTACCGGCGCGGTGCAGTTCTGGCATGTTGTGGTGCTGGCGTTTCTGCTCGGCTGTGTCAACGCGATCGACATGCCCGCGCGGCAGTCGTTCGTGCCCGAGATGGTCGGCGAAAACCGCGCCGATCTGGCCAACGCGATCGCGCTCAACTCTTCTATCTTCAACGGAGCGCGCGTCATCGGCCCGGCGGTTGCCGGATTCCTGGTAGCCGCCGTCGGCGA
The DNA here is from genome assembly GCA_963827625.1 of uncultured bacterium. Lineage (GTDB taxonomy): Bacteria > Chloroflexota > Chloroflexia > Chloroflexales > Kallotenuaceae > CAWHBS01. Next base: position 349,428 of record CAWHBS010000004.1, read on the forward strand.
AGCGATGGCCTTTACGCTCAACGGCGCGTCGTATATCGCCGCGATTGCCGCGTTGCTGGCGATGCGTTTTCTCCCCGCGGCAGCGGCGTCGTCGAATCGGGCGCCGCTCACCGATCTGCTGGAAGGGCTGCGCTACGTGTGGCGCGATCCGCTGAAGCGCATATTGATCGCGATCCTGGCCGCCCAAACGGTTTTCGGCACGCTGCACATCACGCTGATGCCGGTGTTCGCGCGTGAAGTATTCATCGAAACCGGAGCGCTGGCGAGCGGTGAAATGCGTCTGGGCGTGCTGCTGGCCTGCTTCGGTTTAGGCGCTTTAATCGCTTCACTTTCGCTGGCTACTCTTGGCGGTCGTACGCGGGCCGGAACGCGGATCGTGGCCGGCCTGTTCGGCTTTCCGATCGCGTTCATCCTGTTTTCATACGCCAGCAGCCTGTGGCAGGCGCTGCCGCTGCTGGTGCTCGGCGGTTGGGCGCTGATCACCCTGGTGGCGACGATCAACACGCTGCTGCAAACAAGCACACCAGACGCATTGCGCGGCCGGGTGATGAGCCTGTACACGCTGGCGCTGGTCGGCCTGATGCCGCTGGGCCACCTGCTGGCCGGTTTTCTGGCCGAGCGCTTCGGCAGCGCGCCGATGGCGGTGCGCTGCGGGCAGATCGTTGTGCTGCTGATGGCGGTAGTGGTGTATTTCTTTGCGCCGAGGGTGAGAGAGGCGGAGTAGGCAAACCAAGCAAACCAACAAACCGGCAATCCACCAATCTGGCTAGTGGGTTGGTTTACTGGTTTCGATACTCAGTTTGCAAAAAGCCCGAACTGTGCTGTCGCTGTTCCGTTGGTTTGCTGGTGTGCCGGTTTGTTGGTTTATGCACTGAAACTGTTACAATACCCTCCACCAACCAATGAGCATCGTATGGTTTTGATCGTCGGCCTGGGTAATCCCGGCGAAACATATGCGCGCCACCGGCATAACGTCGGGTTTCAGTGCGTCAAATACCTGGCCGACCGGCACGGCATGCGCTTCCTCGACAAGCAGCACAGGGCACGCGTCGCCTCGGGCACGCTCGCCGGGCAGCGTGTGGTGCTCGCAAAGCCGTTCACCTTTATGAACGACAGCGGCCAGTCTGTCGCGGCGCTGGTGCGCTGGCATAAGATCGATCCGTCGCGCGAGCTGCTGGTCATTTACGACGAGCTTGATCTGCCCTTCGGCACCCTGCGCATGCGGCCCGGCGGCAGTGCGGGCGGGCACAACGGCATGAAATCGATCATCCAGCAGCTGGGAACCCAGGATTTTGCGCGCCTGCGCGTCGGCATCGGGCGCCCGCCCCACGGCGGAGAATCCAAAAACTGGGTGCTCAACAACTGGGGCCGCGATGAGGCCGAGGAGCTGCCCGAGATCTACGCCCGCGTCGCCGAAGCAGCCGAACGGTTCGTCGGCGACGGCGTGCTGCTGGCGATGAATTGGGTTAATACTCCGCTACGCCAATGCACCCAATAGCGCGCGGTATTCGTCGGTCAAGGGCTGCGGAGTCATTCCGTTGTGGCGGTGGACACGCCACCGGCCACGACACGTTGCCCTGCAATTAGGGTTGGCATCGTGCCTCCGGCGTGTCCCTACGGCGGCGCTCAAGCCTGTCTTCCTGTCTCCTTGTTTCCGGCGCCCTTCGTTCCCGGCTTGACATCAATTCATCGACCTACTACACTTAGCGCGATTTGGTGTCCCCATAGGAGCTTACGCTTTCATGTTCCGTTCCAAAGTGCGGCGCACTGCGCTGCTGGCGGCAATAGCCCTCGTGCTCGCGGCGTGCGGCACTCCTAAGGTTACCCTTTCCGGCCGCGTGATCGATGCCTACACCCAGCAGCCGGTAGACGGCGCAAGCCTGACGATCGCCGAGCGCCAGCCGCTGACGACCGGCGCCGACGGTAGCTTTGCCACCACCGACTGGAGCGCACAGGATAGTGTAAAAGTCGCCGCGGCAGGCTACGAAGCAGCGACGATCAATCTTGCAGAAAAGCCCGAGCTGGCAGAAACCAAAGCGCAGACGGTGACGCTGGATACGCAGATCCGGCCCAACACACTTAGCGGTGTCGTGACCGACGCCTACACCGGCGCGCCGATCGAGAGCGCGCAGGTCTCCGTCAGCCCGACGATCTCGGCGACCACCGATGCCAGCGGCAAGTATATGCTCGAAGGCGTTCCCGAGCAGTTCCAGATTTCGCTCAGCGCCCCCGATTATGCCGAGGTCAAGGCGGATATCAGCCGCTCGACCGCCCATGAGACGACGCTGCGGCCGAACGTGCTGCGCGGCAAAGTTATCAACAAATACACCGGCCAGGGCGTGGCAGGTATCGACGTAAGCGCCGGCGACGTCAAGGTTGCCACCGCCGAGGACGGCACCTACGAGCTGCGCGGCATGCCGGAAAACGCCAAGGTTGTCTTTGCGGGCAGCGGCTACGCGCCGGTCGAGCTGGAAGGCAGCCAGGCAACGTCGCTGGATGCGACGCTGACGCCGACGACGCTCAGCGGTACGGTGGTGGACGCCGAAACCGGCCAGCCGCTCAAGGAGGTGACGGTAATCGCCACCACCACGATCAGCGGAACCGACGTAGCCTACACGCGCACCGGCAGTGACGGCAGCTATACCCTGGAAAACGTTCCCGAAGGCGCCTATATCAAAGCGCTGCTGCCGGGCTACCTGCGCGGCGAGACGCAGGTCAAAGAAGGCGAGCTGAGCGCCGAGCTCAAACTCGAGCCGTGGTTCGCCAGATCGCTGTACCTAAAAGCCAACGTCGCCTCGTTCGGCATGGAAACCGTGCGCGAGTATTACGATGTGATCGACCAGACCGAGCTGAACTCGATCGTGATCGATCTCAAGTCGGATAACCTCGAAGACGTCGGCTTCATCTACTACCAGTCGCAGGTTCCCGAGGTCGTCGAGGCCGAAACCTCGGCCGATTATATGCCGATCCGCGAGATGCTGGCCGAAGCCAAGCAGCGCGGCATTTATACCGTCGCGCGGGTCCATATCTTCGCCCACGATAACGCGCTGATCGAAAAGCACCCCGACTGGTACGTTCAAAAAGACGGCAAACCGTGGTTCGCCGATTTCGGCATCGCCTGGCTGGACACGTATGACGAGCGGGTGTGGGACTACAATATCAAGCTGGCCGTTGAAGCGGCGCAGATGGGCTTCGACGAGATCCAGTTCGATTATATTCGCTTCCCCTCGGACGGCGACCTGACCGGCACGGTGTTTAAAGGCCCGCGCGACTGGCGCAACGATCCGCAGCCGATGTTTGATACGCTCGGGCGGTTTACTCAGCAGGCGCAGCGCGCGATCAACGGAGCCGGCGCATACTTCTCGGTCGACGTGTTCGGCTATGCCGCCTGGCGACCGCAGGACAACATCGGCCAGAATCTGCATGTCATGGGCAAATATATCGACTATGTTTACCCCATGGTCTACCCATCGCATTTCCTGTTCGGCGAGCTCGGCTTCGAGAACCCCGGCGCCCACCCGTTCGAGATCGTCGACGAGTCGATGCAGAAGGTTCAGTCCCAGCTGGACGGCGAGGCCAGCCGCGCCAAGGTGAAACCCTGGCTACAAGACTTTACGCTGATATGGGTGCCCGACCAGTACATAGTCGAGTACGGTGCCGCCGAAGTGCGTGCCCAGATCGACGCGGCTGAAAAGAACATGCCCAACGGAGTCGTCGGGTGGTCGCTATGGGACCCCGACAACGACTACGAGGGGGACGCGCTCAAGCCGGCGGAGTAATTTGACCTTCGACCATCCAGGACGCCTATGCACCGATCGATCGCCAGGTTCCGCGCTGAGCTCGCGGCGTTGTTGACCCTCGTGCTGCCCTTGCCGCTTGTCGCCGCGCCCGTCGCTCAGGCGCCGGCGGTGCAGACCGGCTCGTGGACGCACGGGGAAGTCGCCGATTGGTTGCCCGGTACATTCACCAATTCCTATGTCGAAGGCAGCGTTCTGCGCTTGCAGGGCGGGCAGACGAGCGGTGAGTTCGTTTCGGCCCCCTTACAGGCGCCGTTCGGCTTTAATGGCGCGATCGCGTCATGGCAAGCCGGTGTAGTGCCCGGCCAGACGCTCGAGCTCGACGTGCGCCCCAGTGTGGACGGCGTAACCTGGGACGAGTGGCGCCCGGCGCGCGTCTCCCAGGCTCGACCTGGCGAGCTACGCTCACAGCTGTGGGTCTTTGCTCCGTTCACCAGCTGGCTGCAGTATCGGGTGCGCTTCGGGCAACCGGCCGAAGTTCCGGACGGATCGCCGACGCTTGATGCGATCACGCTCACCTATATCGCGTCGACGGCCGGGCCCAGTCTCAACGAGATCGTGGGGCGCGTGCCGCTGGTGGGGCCGGTGTCGCTCACGCCCGCGCCGGAGGTTGTTTCGCGCATCGAGTGGTCCGGCGAGCTGCCCGACCCGGCCGCGGCGCGACAGCAGCCCAATCGGGTCGAGGTAGGCCAGATTCTGGCACCGGTGGACGACGCAAACCCGTTGGCGACGCTGCGTGCGCTGCGCTGGATCAGCCAGAAATCTTGACGGCCTGTCCGACCTGCCCTATCACCTGCTGATCGACGGCCAGGGCCGTGTGTACGAAGGCAGCAGCGGCTTTGCGCGCCGCGCGCCGGGTGCTGACGCCGGTGTAGCGCGCATCGCGCTGCTGGCGGACGCGGATGCCGAGGGTATCAGCGAGGCGGCGCAGGCAAAGCTGATCGAAGTTCTTGGCTGGATCGCGGGCAGTTGGAAAGTAAATACGGCGCAGATGGCCGCCGCTCCCGCTGCTCCGGAGCGGCTGCGCTCGGTGGTCGAGGACTTGCGTGCGTCGGTCGACCGCGGGGTGGTGCGTTCGCGGTCGATCTTTGCCGAGGGCCGTACCCAGGATGCTGTCGAGCGGTTGGCCTTGTACAACCCGACATCGCGCGATGCGTCGGCTACGCTTTCGGCGTTTGTGCCGGCCGGCGAGGAGCGACGCACGGTGGTGGTGCCGGCCGGGAAGCGCGTCGACCTGACGCTCAACTCGGCGCTGCCGCCGACGTCTACGCTCGGCCTCGAGCTACTGGCCGATGAGGAGTTGCTGGCCGAACGGACGTTGGTGGTGGGCCGTGAGTTGCTGGGCAGCAGGGGTGCCTCGGCACCGTCACGCTCGTGGTACTTTGCCGAGGGCTCCACCGTCAATAACACCGAAACGCTGCTGCAGGTGCTCAATCCGCAGCGCCAGGAAGTCGCCGGAACGCTGACGTTTTTTCCCGACGGCGGCGCTCCGGTCGCCCAGCCGGCTTCGTTTCCACCGCGCAGCCGCACGACGCTGCGGCTCAACGATCTGCTTCCCGATATGGAGTTCGGCTTCAAGCTGGCAACCGTGCAGCCGGTGGTGGCCGAACGTACCACGACGCTCGAGTCGGGCGCGGCGCATCTGGTGGTCGGTTCCACCAGGCTGAGCCGCAACTGGACCTTTGCCGAGGGTTCGACCACCGATGGCCTCAATACGACGCTGCACCTGCTCAATCCATGGAAGCAACAGGTGGGCATCACGCTGCGGGTGATGAGCGAAGACGGCACCTCGCTCAGCCGGCTTTACGCTGTGCCCGCCGAATCGCGCTTTGTGCTGGCGCTGGACAGTGTGGTGCCGGCGCTTGCGGTGGCGATGCAGGTAGAAGCCGAGCGCCCGCTGGCGGCCGAGCGCGTGATGCTGTTCGACGACGGCTCGATCGCCACTGCCTCGGTCGGCGCTCCGTCGCTTGCGCCACGCTGGACTTTTGTTGAAGGCTCGACGGCGGCGCCTACCGAGCAGTATTTGTTGCTGGCCAACCCGAATCGCGATTCGGCGAACGTCAGGGTCGACTACAAAATGGCGCAAGGTGTCGAGGAAAATCGTGCCTATACCGTCCCCGCGATGTCGCGGCTGACGATTTATGTGAACGGCGATGTCGCCGAACAGCCGATCGTTACGACCGTTGTTACCTCCAGCCGGCCGATCGTCGCCGAGCGCTCGATCTTTGTCAGCGGGGCAAACGGGGGCGGTGCCGAAACCAGCCTCGGCGCGCCGGGGCGGTAGGCGGCGCGAACCGCGAATTTGGCGGATGATACGAAAAACCTGCTGAAGCAGGTTACGCAAGCGAGTGCTCTTGCGTAACCTGCTTCAGCAGGTTTTTCATGCCAACGTCGACGTCATTCGACGTACTAGCAACGGTAGTTGATTTTCAGCGGCAAGTTGGCTATGATGAACCGGCCGAGATTTGCACTCACGGCGTACCCGGGTTACTCATATGACGACGTTGCAGCAGCTGGGTTGGACCGTGATTAGCTGTCTGGTCCTGCTGTTCTCCACGGCACACGCCGCACCGCAATCGCAGCGCTCCGACGGGCTGGACGTCCCGCTGCCCACGACCGATAACTGCGGCAGCGGGGCGATAGGCGAAACACACTTCACGCTCGCCGCGACCGGCGACACGTTTCCGCACGAGAACATCCAGGCTGCCGCTGAAGCGAAGGGCTACGATTGGCTGTTCGAGCATGTGCGCCCGTACCTCGAATCCGCCGATCTGGCCTACACTAACTTCGACGGCGCGATGCTGGACGGTAGCCCGCTGAGCGGTTATCCCACCTTCAATTTCAGCCCGCGACTGGCGACGGCGCTGCACAGCGCCGGTATCGACGTCGTCTCCACCGCGAACAATCATATTCTCGACCGTGGTCCACAGGGCCTGGACGCGACGCTGGGCGTGTTGGAGCAAAACGGTATCCTGCAGCACGGAGCGGTTCGCAGCGACGCGGCCGGGGAGCGACCGCCGTACCTATTGATCCCGCTCACGCGCGACGGCGTCAGCATCAGGCTTGCCTTTTTGTCGTTCACCTGGGGCACCAACGGGATCCCCGATCCGCATGCTCAGGTCAATCTGCTGTGGGAGTCGGATAGCTACGGCCAGCAGGGCACAGTGCGCCAGAGCGCGCTCGACGCTGTTGCTCGGGCGCGCCGCGAGGCGGATTTCGTGGTTGTCGCCGCGCATTGGGGCCTGGAGTACAAGTCGTATCCCGCCGGCTGGCAGGTCGAAGGCGCGCGTCAGCTGGCCGCCGCCGGCGCTGACGTGATCCTGGGTGCGCAATCGCATACGCTGCAGCCGGTGGATCTGATCGATACGGGCGGGCGCACGACGCTGGTGGTCTACTCGCTGGCTAATTTTCTGGCTTCGCAAGGTCCCTTGCAGGCTGCCCACTATAGCGCAACCTCGACGGTCTTTTACGTCGGTTTCGTGCGCGATTCGAGCGGTCGCGTGCGCGTCACTGGCTATCGCTATCTGCCGACGATTCATGTCGACTACGATACGCGGCCCGCGCCGATCGCCACCGGCAAGCTGCCCGAGGTGATCGAGCATGTGCGAACGATAATGCGCGATCCCGCCGGCGAGCGACAGGTGGCACCCGAGCCGGCGCAGCCCGGCGTGGAGATATGCCCGTCGCTGCGCTTCGCCGAACAACCGGCCCTGGCGATCGGCGGAGATTTCGCCCGCTACGCCACGACCTTCGGCGGCGCGCATAGATCGTCGGCCGACACCGTTGCCGTGTTCGGCTATCCGCTCGCGCCGGTGAGCCGCGAGCTTGCCGGCGATTGCAGCTCGACGACCCTGGTGCTGTTGACCGAGCGCCAGCGGCTGGAGTGGCAGCCGGACGCGATGTGGCCCGGCCGGGTGGTCGGCTCGCCGCTCGGCACAGCCGTGTTTCGTCAAACCTATCCCGGGCGCGAGCCGAAGCCGCGCACGGATCTTGGTGGCACTGCGATTGCCGACCCTGAGTTCGGGGTGTTCTGGTACAGTTACGGCGGGTTGGAGGTGTTCGGCTATCCGATTTCGGGATTGATCGAGGAATCCGACGCTGAGACCGGTCTGCCGATCAAGGTACAGTATTTTGAGCGCGCACGCTTTGAGCTGGTTCCGGGTGTCGCCGCGGACGCGCCGCTTACCGAGCGCGTCCGCCTGGGGCTGCTGGGGCGCGAGTACAGCGGTATCGCCGCGCAGTGCGGCCGGCAGGCGGCGGCTGTGTCCGAAATCCGCGCCACGTGCGGCGCCTACGAGCCGTCCGGCAGCCGGCTCCGGCCGGCCGGGAAAGGCGGAAGTACCCTCCGGCCGGCCAGGCAGAGCCGCCGGCACTTCAGATCCGATGCGTCAATCGTCGATGCGCGCAACAGGTCACCAACTTGAGAGCTCTATGCTGAGAAACTGGTCGCTGCTTGCCATCGCCGTTGCCGGCGCGCTGGCGCTTGCATATGTGAATTCTTGTCCGTCGCCGCAGGCTGGCCGTGACGGGTTCTTCCGTAGCGGATCGTGGTCCAGCGCCGCCGATATTCAGTCCAACCACTGACCAACCCAGGACTACCCGGCAGCCCGTTCACGACGACGACGCGCTGCTGCGGCAGCTGCTGCTTGAAAACTCTTGACGCAAAGGCGCAAAGGAATTAAGGAAGATCTTCGATGATTGTGCGTCGAAGACCTTCTTGCATGAAGATCACCTACGACCGATCGAACCTGGAATCCAATAATTCTTTGCGCCTCTGCGTCTTTGCGTCAGAATCGATGTCGAACGCGTACAGCAGCGTCGGCAGGTCGCGGTTACGCGGATTACGAAAGCTGCGCTCCAGGTGCATACCGATTTTCTCGGCCACACGCGCCGATGCGTGGTGATCGGCCGGCATATTGGCGACGACGCGCGTAAGCTGCAGCGTGTCGATTGCGTAGCGTAGACAGGCAGCCGCTACCTCGGTAGCGAAGCCGTGGCCTTGAAACGGATGATGCACGATGTAGCCGAGGTCGTTTTCGATCCGGCCGTCTACCGGCAGGCGCATCAGGCCACAGTCGCCGATCAGCTCGCCCGATTGGCGCAGCAGCAACGCCCACCGTCCGAAGCCGTCCTCGCGATAGCGCTGCAGATTGCGCTCGATCCACCCGCCCGTCGCGTTGCGGTCAAGCGGCGCCGGCCAAAAGCGCATCGTCGTCGGATCGCTCAGGATCGCGTGCAGCGCGTCCAGATCGTCGAGCGTCCAGCGTCGCAGCAGCAGGCGCTCGCTAGTCCATACTACGTCAGACACGTACATCACCTGGCTACGCTAGATAGAGCTCAACAGATCGCCTGGCCCAGTCCGATAAAGAACAGCATTTTGACGACGCGGCCGAGGAAGGTCGCCGTCAAAAAGATCCAGTAGGATACGCCAAGCGAGCCGGCGGTGAGCCCGGCGACGTCAAAGAACGGATTCGGGGGCGCGCTGAGCAGCAGCAGCGCCAGAAACGCGCGCAGCGGTGTGCTCAGCTGGCGTTTGAGCCAACGATAAAAGCGCGTGTCGTCGACGGCGCTTTTGCCGGCACGACCAACCAGAAACGCGGTCGTCTCGCCGAGCGTCGATCCCGCAGCGCCGGCGAGCGCGACACCTAGCGTACTGCCCAGCGCACAGTTGAGGATCGCAATAATCCCCGGATACGGCACCGGCACGACCACCGATGCATTGGCTACCGCGGTAACCACGAACGCGGCCAGATAACCGGCCGGACCGAGGCGCCCCACGGCTTCCAGCCACTCGCGTGGAATGGCGAGCACCAGCAGGTTGAGCCCGAGCGCGGCCACCACCAGCAGCCCGATGCGCCAGTATTTGGCAGCATTCGTTTGCCGCGGCACCGGCGGCGCGGGCTGGCTGGTATCTTCGATCATGTGGGCATTATACCGGGGAGCGGGAAGGTGGTTTGTGCGGTACCGGCTCGGTGTCCGGTCGAGGTAGCGTTGGTGACAAGGTGACGGGGTGACAAGGTGATCGGTTTAGTTGCCAATGCTCCATGTGAATGTTTGCACAACACGATCTTGGATTGCAACAGGACATCAAGGCCAGAAACACCCGATCACCTTGTCACCCCGTCATCTTGTCATCTTGTCCCGTTACCAGTACACACTCGCCCTGCAAGGAACCGCGCAAAACGGCACGATTCAATCCGCAATCCACAGTTACCCGGCCGCCGAGGCGAATTGATGGCGATGCAGGCGCGCATAGTAGCCGCCTTTAGCCAGCAGTGTATCGTGTGTGCCGTCCTCGACGATCTTGCCGCGGTGCATGACGATGATACGGTCGGCGTCGCGGATCGTGCTGAGCCGGTGCGCGATCACGACGCTGGTGCGCGTGTGAAGAATGCGCGCCAGGGCGTCCTGGATCAGCGTTTCGGTGGCGGTATCGATGCTCGAGGTTGCCTCGTCGAGCACCAGCACGCCCTCGGGACTGAGCGCCATCGCCCGCGCCAGCGCCAACAGCTGGCGCTGCCCGACTGAGAGATTGGCGCCCCCGGCTGCACCTCATAGTCGTAGCCGTCCGGCAGCTGCTCGATAAACTTGCGCCGCGTTGGTCAGCTTGGCGGCGCGTTGCACCTCGGCGTCGCTGATGTCGTCGCGGTACAGCCGGATATTGAGCGCGATCGTCCCGGCCAGGCAGACCGGGTCTTGCGGAACCACCGCAACAGCGCTCCTGAGCGCGTCGAGCCGCAACCGGCGGATATCGATGCCGTCGAGCAGCACCTGGCCCTGCTGCGGATCGTACAGCCGCGCCAGCAGGCTGACCAGGCTGGATTTGCCGGCGCCGGTCGCGCCGACGATGGCAATTGTTTGCCCGGCCGGGATCTTGAGCGAAACATCGCGCAGCACCGGCTCGTCGGGCTTGTACGAAAACGAAACATCGCGCAGCTCGATCGCGCCGTGAATCGCGCGGCAATACCCTCGCATCGGGCGCATCGACGATCGTCGGCACGGTCAGCAACATGCGCTGCACGCGCTCGGCCGCGCCGAGGCCGATCTGCACCGAGTTGTATTGCTTCCGAAAGCCGCAGCACCGGCTGGAACGCGCGATCGGTATACTGAACAAACGCTACCAGCATGCCCAGTGTTGCCCAGCCGGCCAGCACGCCCTGGCCGCCCCCATACAGCACGGCCGCGACGCCGAGCGCCGCCAGCATCTCTTGCACCGCCAGAAACAGCGCGCTGTTGCGCCGCAACTGCATCAGCGCCTGGCGATAGCGCAGCGTTCAGTTCGTCGTACTCAGCCGCGCTGGCCGCCTGCCGGTTGAACAGCTGCACCAGCAGCATGCCGTGGAGCTGCTCGTTCAAAAAGCCGCTGATGCGCGCCAGCGCGGTGCGCTCCCCTGTTTGACGAGCCGCGGATACGCCGGCGGAAATAGCGCGTTACCAGCAGCAGGATCGGCAGCACCGCCAACGCCAGCAGCGCCAGCTGCCAGTTGACCGCACAGCATCACGCCCACGATCGCCAGTCAGCGTGACGCTTTCGGTCAAGATCAGTCACCACGCTGGTCGACAGCAGCGCGTTCAGCGAGTCGATATCGCCGATCAGACGCGTGACCAGGTCGCCGATCGGCATGCGGCCGAAAAAATCCTGATCCTGGCGCAGAATATTGGTCAACAGCCGCGTGCGCAGATCGGCCAGCGCGCGCTGGCCGGCCTGTTGCAGGAAATAGGTCTGCACATACTGCAGCACGAACACCAGCACCGCTGCACCACCGTACAGCAGCGCCAGCGGCCACAGACCCGCCGTATCGCCCGCGGCGATCGGGCCGTCGATCGCCCGGCGAGCAGGTACGGCGGCAGGACGTTCAGCCCGGCTGTGGCCAGCAGCACCACCAGCGCCAGCAACAGCGGGCGCCAGTGCGGCGCGAGCGTGGTCGCGATCAGCCACAGCAGCGCCGCGTCCTGGGTGTCCTGCTCAGTTGCGGGTTTCGAGTTTTGTGTTTCGACTTTTACCATGTTGTCGCATGAACGAACGGATTAACGCAAAGACGCACGTGATCGACACCAATAATCGACGATCACGCCGCCACCTCATCTTCATCTTCGGCTTCACGCAGCTCGCGCCGGTACATCGCCGCGTACCGGCCGTTTTGCTGCAACAGCTCGCCGTGCGTGCCGCGCTCGATGATCCGTCCGGCGTCCAGCACGACGATCTGGTCGGCGTCACGCACGGAGGCCAGGCGCTGGCTGACGATGAGCGTGGTGCGGTCACGCCGCGCCGATTTGAGCTCGGCCAGGATCTCGGCCGCGGTGTGCGTATCGACGCTGGCCAGCGAGTCGTCGAGCAGCAGGATCTGCGGGTCGCGCACGAGGGCGCGGGCGATCGCGGTGCGCTGCTTCTGGCCGCCCGACAGCGTGGTGCCGCGCTCGCCCACGGTCGTGCCCAGCCCTTGCGGCAGCTGCGCCAGGTCGTTGGTCAGCCGCGCCGTGCGCATCGCTGCCTCGACGTGCTCGTCGGGCGTATTTTCGAGCCCGAACGTGATGTTGTCGCGCAGCGACATGCCGAACAGCAGCGTTTCCTGCGGCACATAGCCGATCGCCTTGCGCAAGGCTGAGAGCTTGAGATCACGGACATCATGCCCGTCCAACACCACGCGGCCCTCGTCGGGGTCGCGCATGCGCCCGATCAGGCTGAGCAGGCTGGATTTGCCCGCGCCGGTCGCGCCGACGATGCCGAGCGTCGCGCCGTCGGGAATATCCAGGTCGATATTGCGCAGCATCCAGCGTCCCTCGGATCGCACGCCGACGTTCTCGAAGTGCAGATGGCCCTCGATATGGGGTGCGATCGCAGCGGGACGGTCGGCGATATTCGGCCGGCGCAGCAGCACTTCGCCGATGCGGCCCGCCGCCGCGCTGCCCTGCTGCAAGCGCTCCAGCGCCCGGCTGAGCTGCTTGGCGGCGTTGCTGAGCAGGCCCAGGTAGACGATGAACTGCACATACTCGCCGACCGTCAGCTGCCCCTGGATGATCAGCACGCCGCCGATCGCCAGTACCAGCGTCGCGGCGATGCGCACCACCAGGCCGGCAGCGGCGTGATCGCGCTGGAGCGCAGCACAAAGTCGAGATACTGAGCGGCGTAGTCCTCGTTCAGCTGCTTGAACGCTCCGACAGCCTGCTGCTCCTGGCTATAGGCGGCCAGCATACGGGCGGCGCTCAGGTGCTCCTGCGCGAAGCCCGACATCGCCCCAGGCGACGCTGGACCAGGTCGAACGAGTGCTCAACCACGCGCCCCAGACCGACCTGCACGCCCACACTGCACAGCAGCATCACCACGACCAGGCCGGCCAGCAGCGGATTGGTAAGCGCCATCAGGGCGCAGCCGATCAGCAGCAGGAACAGCGCGTGCATCGACATCTGAAAGCCGGCGCTGTAGAAGCGCCAGATATAGATGAAGTCGCTCGTCGCTCGCGAAAGCAGGTCGCCGGTACCGAACTCGCGTAGCGCCTGCTGATCGAGCTCCAGCAAGCGTGCGAAGAAATCGTTGCCCATCCGATAGCTCACTCCGACGGCGATCTCGCCGGTGAGCATGCGCAGCAGGAAGCGGAAAAATGCGAGGATACAGGCCAGCACAACCAGGCCGGCGGAGTAGGCGAGCAGCACCTGCGGCCGGATGCCCTGCTGCAGCTCGTCGACAGCCCAACCAAGCAGTGTCGGGCTAAACGCGGCGGCCCCCGCGCCAAGCGCCGCGTAGAAGGTACCCACAATCAGCATGCCGCGATACGGCCGCATGTAGGGTAGCAAAAAGCGCAGTCCGGTCTGTTGCACCTCGATCCCTCAATGGTTGGTGATATAGCCAACACATCATACCACAAGTAGCAAGCGCTTTCTAACGCGAACCTGAATGATGAGTGATACACAGTGAGCGATGAATTTGCGTATTCATCGCTCATCGCTCATCGTTCACTTGTCCTTGACAGTCGCGGTGCGCGACGCTATAATCCACCGCGCGTACTGATCCCCGATAGCTCAATGGTAGAGCGACTGACTGTTAATCAGTAGGTTCTAGGTTCGAGCCCTAGTCGGGGAGCCACTAACACAAACGGATCGGCATCGTTGCCGGTCCGTTTGTTATGCGTAAGAGACGCCGCCATAGATTGACACTCGAGTGGCCCTCTAATCGACCGCCGCGCGGGCAAGCAACCGCTCGATCGGCCGCAGCGAAAGCCACCATTGCTCCTTAGGCCGCTGGCGCTCGTCGAGCATGCCGGGCATAGCGGCGAGATCAGTGAGCTCGACTTTGCCGCTGCGATAACCGATGAACGCGCCCTGCGCCGAAGAGCCTGCGGCGCTGCCTGGCCGGCCGGCGGCGCCGAGCTGCTCGTCGAGAAAGGCGATGCAGCGCGCGGCCAGTCGTGTCGCCTGGACCCGATCATATGGCGAGGGGCTGCCGCCCTGCTGGATGTGGCCCAGAATCGCCTGCCGGGCGTCAAAGCGGTCGCCGCCTTCTTGCTCGAACAGTGCGCGGATGAATTCGGCGGTGTATAAGGGATTGGCGTGCTCGCTGCGTATCAGCAGGGCGACGCGCTGCCCGCGCGCAAACAGCCGTTCGATGTGCTCCAGATCGGCCTCGAGATCGCGCAGCGTCATTCCTTCTTCGGGCAGATATACTCGCTCGGCGCCGCCCGCAAGCGCGCTCATCAGCGCCAGGTAGCCCGAATTGTAGCCCATAACTTCGACTACAAAGCAGCGCCGCGCCGACACCGCCGACTGCTTGATCTTGTCAAGGGCGTCGACGATCGTGTTGAGCGCGGTGTCGGCGCCGATGCTCAGCTCCGAGCCCGGCAGGTTGTTGTCGATCGAGGCCGGCAGGCACACGATCGGGATATCGAACGCCGTGAACTCGGAGCGGTTCTGATGCAGCGTATGGGCCGCCTGATAGCTCGAAATGCCGCCGATCACCAGCAGCGCGTCCACCTCGTGTGCCCGGAGCGTTTGCTCGATCGCGGCCAGCTCACCGGCCTGGGGAACGCGCCGGCCGGCGCCCAGCTCCGCGCCGCCGAGCGGTCCCCAACCGTCGACACTGCCCCAGTTGAACTCTTCGAGCATGCCGCCGATCAAGCCGTCGAATCCGTTGCGCACGGCCAGCATGCGGTAGCCGCGGTCCAGGCCGAGGCGAATCGCCGCGCGCACGGCTGTGTTCATTCCGGGCGCCGTCACGCCGGCGGTGAGCACGGCGATGCGACGCGAGCGGTCGGTACGAGCCACTGTCGGCAAGGCCTCGGACAACGCCTTGAAGGTGTCGAACATTTCGCCGAAGCTGCCGCCGCGCAGCTCCATCGCGCGGCGATAGTCGTGCGCCTTGATCGCTTCGGCCACCGCGCGGGTATTGGCTACACACGTCATCAGCGGCTGATGCACAATGCGATTGTTGCGCAGGCCGATCAGTCGCGGCTCAACGGCCGGATCGGAAGCCAGCAGCTGCTCGACCGCGTGATAACCGAGCAGCGAGCTCATCCAACGATCAAACGCACCGGGTGCGCCGCCGCGCTGCACATGCCCCAGGATCGTCACGCGGGTATCTTCGCCAAGCCGTTGTTCGAGCAGCGCGCGCACGTGTTCCCCGGTGATCGGATTGCCTATCCGGTCGCGCGCACCTTCGGCCACCACGACGATCGAATCGCGGCGGCCGGCGGCCCGTCCTGCCCGTACCAGCTCGCACAGATCGCTTTCCCAGTCTTCACTGTCGGGTGGACTCTCGGGGATCAGCACATAGTCAGCCCCGCCGGCGACCGCGCCCATCAGGGCCAGATAGCCGCAGTGCCGGCCCATCACCTCGACGACAAAGCTACGCTGGTGGCTGGCGGCCGTGCTGCTGAGGGCATCGATCGCTTCGGTGATGCGGTGCAGCGCGCTGTCGGCGCCGATCGTCATATCGGTGCCCCAGAAGTCGTTGTCGATCGAGCCGACCAGCCCGACAATGCCGAGCTGTGGATGGCGCGCCGCCAGCTCGGGCGTCAGCCGGCCGCTTTCGACGAGCTCGGCCAGCAGCGAGCTCCACTCGCGGCGGAACAGGTCGGCGCCGGTGAGGCTGCCGTCGCCGCCGATCACTACCAGCCGGTCGATGCCGCGCTCCAGCAGGTTGCGCGCGGCTTCGAGGCGCCCTTCACGGGTCCTGAACGTGGCGCTGCGCGCGGTGCCGATAGCAGTGCCTCCACGATGGATGATGCCGCCGACGTCGCGCCAGTCCAGCCGGCGAATTTGCGTGCCGCCCTCGACCATGCCGGCATAGCCTTCGGCGATAGCATGTACGGCAGCGCCACGCGCGAGGCCGGTGCGCACAACGGCGCGCAGCGCCGCGTTCATCCCTTGTGCGTCGCCACCGCTGGTAAGCACGCCGATAGAGATGGGATTTTCAAGTTCCAAGTTTCAAGTTCCAAGTTCTGTTTCTTTAGGTTGCACTCTAGCACCACACGACAAAGCCTTCAAGGAGGTTACTTAGAAACTAGAAACCTGAAACTTGGAACTTGAAACTTAGTTGCCCATCAGCTTGCGCACCAGGCTTTCGGCGGCTCCGGCACGGATATATTGGGCATAGGGGTCGGCGGCGTTGACAAAAATATCCACCTGGTCGACTTCCAGGCGATACTGCTCGACAAAATCGGGAGCGACGTTGCGCAAGCCCCATGCCAGGCGCACCATGCGGTCTTCGGGAAGGTCGGTCTGGATGTACCCGCGCAGCGCACCGGTTACGGCGGCGATACTGTGGAGCTGCTGGAGCGCGTTTTGATCGCGGATGCGGCTCAACAGGCCGAGCAGCACCGACTGCTGCCGTCGCATGCGCTCGAAATCGTTGTCAAGAAAGCGGATCCGGCTGTACCACAGCGCGGTTCGACCGTCCATATGCTGCGGGCCGGCGGCGAAGTGATTCTCGGTGAACGAGTCGTACACTTCGCGTTCCACGTTGACGGTAATGCCTCCGAGCGCGTCCACGGCGCTGATAAAGCCTCCAAAATCGACGCTGACGGCGTGGTCGATCGGGATGCCCAGCAGCGTTTCGACCGTCCGGCGCGACAGATCCAGGCTTCCGCCGAGCTCAGGATACATGTCGCCGTAGACCGTCATCGAGTTGATGCGATCCCAGCCCACACCGGGGATCTCGACCAGCAGGTCGCGCGGGAACGATACAAGCGCTACCCGGCCGCCCTGCGGGTCGATGCGCGCCACGATGACCGAGTCGGCGCGCGCCGGGCCGGTTTGCTCCGGCCGGCGGTCGACGCCCAGCAGCAAGACCGTGACCGCGGCTTCCGGCGCCGGCTCAACGGCGATAGTCGCAGGTCGCAGGTCGAAGGTCGCAGGTCGCGAACGACGGAGGGAGTTGTCGACTGCAACGGGCACCTGCTCGCTTGCAGCGGCGGGCTGTTCTGCCGGAGACGCAGCAGGTTCAGCATCGGAGCTTACAAGATTGGCGTCAATCTGTTGCGGAGCAGCGACTGCCGGTGCCACGCTGGCTGCGACAGGTTGCGTACGTGCAGGGGCTTGATGGTCAAGCGTCGATGGTGGGGTATCGCCGCCGCCATGTGCATCGATCGGTGCCGTATCCGCGACGGCCGGCGGTTCGATTGCGGCCGTCGCGGTCGGGTACTCCGGCTCACGTGCTCCCTTCGGCTGAAGTGGCGCACCGTTTGCAACTTCCAGCGTTCGACCCGCGACCTGCGACCTTTGACTTTCGACTTCGGTTAGCCGCATCGCAGCGACGTTGTTGCGGATCGCCAGCAGCGAGCCGGCCGCGGATGCGAGGGGCACACAACTGAACAGCGCAAGCATGGCTGTAAGGACCAGCAACAGCATACGCAGCGAGCGCCGGTGTGGCGCAGCCGGCGACTGCGGTGCCAGCAATAAGGCGCGCAGCAACTGCTCGTCAGCTTGTGCGTCGGACGACGCCGAGAGCTGCTCGGCAAGGCCGAGCAGGCGTGCCAGGAGTAGCTCATCGGTTGCGCGGCGGCTCGAGCTGGAGACCTTGCGGTCGGTTCTGCGCATTGCGTGCCTCGAGGCTCGCCGGCCTTCTGCGCGGCTGCACATGCCGAGCAGCGTTCACCGGACACGCCATAGTACTACATGCTATAGCAAATAATCGAGCCGGTGTCAATGAGTGCGGTATAACAGCAAGCTCCAAGGTGGATTGTAGTATGATGTAGTGTAGTAGTATCATTTCTGAAACGCGAGATTGTCGGCGCCACGGGTTGGTCGATGCAACGCGACAAGGTTCGCGGCACGCCGGCGGGTGGAAAAACCACCCGAGCGGCGTCACGCGGTGCGGGAACGCTGCCAGGCGATGTGCGCCCGGCCCTGCCGTATCTGGCAGGGCTGGACGGGCTGCGCGCGATTGCGATCGTGGCCGTGCTGTTGTACCACGCCGGTCTGCCCTGGGTGCAGGGCGGCTTTTTGGGCGTCGAGGTCTTTTTAGTCCTCAGCGGCTACCTGCTTGCCTCGCTGCTGCTGGCCGAGTGGCGAGCTACCGGGCGTATCGATAGCCGCGCGTTCTGGTGGCGCCGCGCACGTCGTTTACTTCCGGCGCTGTATGTGCTGCTCGCCGTGACACTTTGTACAGCGGCGATACTGCTGCCCGGCGAGCTGGCGCGGATGCGATCGGATACGCTCGCCGCGCTCACCTTTGTTACCAACTGGTACCTGATTTACAACCAGCAATCGTATTTTGAAGCGGTTGCGCGCCCTTCTCTGCTGCAGCATCTCTGGTCGCTGGCGGTAGAAGAACAGTTTTATTTGCTGCTGCCGCTTGTGCTCGGCCTGCTCCTGCGCTACCGCCGTCCAGCTTTCGCATTGGGTATGCTGTTGCTCGCAGCCGTGGCTGCTTCACTCGGGATGGCGCTGCTGTACCGGCCTGAGCTCGACCCATCACGGGTGTATTACGGCCTCGATACCCGCGCCGCCGGCCTGTTGCTGGGTACTGCGCTGGCCTTCGTATGGCCTCCTCGGCAGCCGGCGGCGCCTCGTGGCGGCTCCGGCCTGCTGGCTGATGCGTCGGGTATCGCTGCGCTGCTGATCCTGCTATGGTGCTTTACGCATCTGCACGCGTATGAGCCCGCTTTGTACCGCGGCGGCTTTGCGCTCGTCGCTCTGGCCAGCGCGACCTTAATTGCCGTTGTCGTTCACCCGCGGGCGCTGCTCGGAACCCATGTGCTCGGCCGGCCGGTGATGCGCTGGATCGGCAAGCGCTCGTACAGCATCTACCTGTGGCACTGGCCCGTGTTTATGGTTACCCGGCCACAGCTCGATTTGCCGATCTCCGGCGTGTCGCTGGTGCTCCTGCGCCTGGTTGTAACGCTGATCGTGGCCGAGCTCTCGTTCCGTCTGGTTGAAGGGCCGATGCGACATGGTGGCTTCCGCCGCATCTACACCGCGAAACTGCGGCGCGCATGGGCGGCATTTGGCGCGGCGCTGCGCGGTGCTTCTCCGGCCGAGCGTCGCCTTGCCGGCACGGTCTGGGCTATCAATGCAGGCTGCGCGGCATTGCTATGCTTCGCAATCCTTCGCGCCGTCGCTTCGGCCGAAACGCCTGCGCCACCTTTGTATCTTGCCGCCAGATCGATCAAGACGTCGCGGGGCGGCGCGACAGTGCCGAAAGGAGCGCCCGTCACTGCATTGCCGCCAACGTCCGCGCCTCCCACGCCGCAAGCGCCCACCTCGGCACCACCGGAGCCGCCTACTGCTTCCGCGGAGCCGCCGACGCCTGCTCTACCCACGCCGGAACCACCCACAGCTGAGCCACCTCCACCTGAGCCGCCTGCGCCGGAACCACCTCCACCTTCACTGCCCGCCTCTCCGGCCGATTTCGGTCGTGTCGGCGCGGTTGGAGATTCGGTGATGCTATCGGCGGCTACCGCGCTGCAGGGCGCTGTTCCAGGCGTACAGATCGACGCCGAAGTCAGCCGTCAGGTTGGTGTCGCGCTATGGGTGCTGCAAAGCTGGCAAGCGGGAGGGCAGTTGGGCGACGCCGTGGTGGTGCATATCGGCAATAACGGCGTTTTCACCTCCGAGCAGTTCGATGCACTGATGCAGGCATTGGCCGGAGTGCCGCGTGTATTCGTGTTGACCGTCAAGGTGCCGCGGCCGTGGGAAGCGCCGAACAATGCTGTAATCGTCGAGGGGATCGCGCGCTATCCCAACACGCGACTGATCGACTGGCACGCCGCCAGTGTCGACCATCCCGAGTTCTTCTGGGATGACGGCATCCATCTACGACCTGAAGGCGCCGCGGTTTACGCCGCGCTGGTTCGGTCGCAGATCGGCGGCGCCGTCGAATGACCGTCGATGACCGTCGAATGAATTCGACGTTGAAATGATGAAACCTGCTGAAGCAGGTTACGCACGGATTTCGTTCGTCCTTAACCTGCTTCAGCAGGTTTGTACATATCAGCCGCGAATTCATTCGCGGTGCGGTGCGGCGCGGAAAGGCTACCGGCGGCTCGGGTTTCAGGAGTACGGGTTGATGCGGACGTTTACTGCGCTACAAGCTTCTCCACCTCCGGCTCCAATTCCTGGAACGTGATGCCGCCCTCGAAACGGTCGACGATATTGCCGTCGCGGTCGACCAAAAAGAGCCACGGCTCGGTTTGCAGGTTCCACTCGCGCATCGCCGGTACCATCAGTCCGTTCTCGTAGGGCAGCTTATACACTTCGACGTGGACCGGCGCGACGGCATCGCCAAACCGATCGACCAGCTGCTGCAAAACGTCTACGCCGGGACCGCACACCTGCGTGCGGCAGTAGCCGGGCGTCGCGAACAAGATCAGACTCGGCTTGCCGCTACTGACCGCATCCGCCACCGATAGCTCGTACAGCTGCGGATCGGGCTCGGCTGCCGACGACAGCAAGCCCAGATCGGCAACGCCGGCAGTCGTGGGTGTGTCGCTGCGCGGCGCGGGCGTACCGATGCGCGGCGCTGCACCTTCGTCGGTCACTTCGATGCTCATCCGGCGCTGCACCGGCTCATGGCCCGGACGCCGGATGTCGAGCTCGAGGCCATACGCGCCGGCACGCTCAAACGTCGGCCGCAGCACAAAGGTTCCGCGCTCGCCGAGGCCTTCACCATAGTAATGGGCCTGCTCCTCTCCGATCGGCGTCGCAGTGTTGCCGTCGAGCTGGAAATAGCGCACGCCCATAGTGGTACCGGCCATGTCCTTGAGCGGCACGTTGTTTTCGAGCAGACCGATCGCGATGCGATTTGGCCCGACAACGATTTCCGATGTGGCCAGCACTGGTTGCAGCGTATCTTCAGCTCCGGCAGCAGGTGATGCCGCACTGCTGGAGGACGGTTGTGTTGTTGGCGCTCCGCACGCGCTCAGCAGCGCGGCGAAGAACACGGCGGTAATAGCGACGAGCCTCAAGATAGTGCTCCTGTGGTACGATGCCCCAGCATACGTGTGTAAAATACTTAAATCAGCAGTCTATATGCGTATTCTACCGACTATCCGTCTGGGGGTGTTGTTGCTCTTTCTGGTTGCCTGTGGGGCGCCCGCGGCGGCTACGCCTACTCTGGGTCAAGCCGCGCCGCGTCTGCAGCTTCCGACCATTGACGGCGAGCAGGCGAATCTGGACGACTACCGCGGAAAAACGGTGATCGTCAACTTTTGGGCAACCTGGTGCGCGCCCTGCGAGGCAGAAACGCCGCGCCTGGTGGACTGGAGCGAGCGCTATGCCGCCGACGGGCTAACGATCCTCGGGGTCGATACACTCTATCAGGACTCGCGTGGTGAGGTGGCGGCCTTCGTCGACGAAAAGCAGGTCAGCTATCCGATCCTGCTCGACGACGAAAGCGACGTGTCGCGGCAGTGGCAGGCCACACAGCTGCCGCGCTCGTTTGTGATCGATCCGGACGGAATTGTGCGCTTCATCAAGCTGGGCGAGCTGACCGAGCGCGATTTCGACCAGCATGTTCGTCCCCTGCTCGACGAAGGTTGATTTAAGCGGAAATACCACAAAGAACACAACGGACACAAAGAAATATGGAATTCTTTGTGTCCGTTGTGTTCTTTGTGGTATTTCCGTTCCGGCCGATGCCTCAGACTGCTAGCGCAACACCGTCGCGTGGTCGACGCGCACGGTCAGAAGTATCGGCGTGGTTTGCACGGCGCTCGACCAGTCGCTGCGCTGAAGCGCTCCGGGGCTGGCCTGCGCCAACAAATCGAGCGTGCGCCGTACAACGGCCTCGCGTGCAGCCTCGTCGGCGAACGCGTGCCAGTAGAACAGGCCGAGCCGTGTTTCGGGCGCGCTATGCAGGGCAAATTCGACCAGCGTCAGACCCGGCAAATCATTCTTGATCACCGTATAGGTTCCGCCTTCAAAACGCTCACCCAGCCCGATTGGTTCCGGTAGCCAGGCCGGGGCCGAGGACGGTGGGAGGCTACGTCGCGCCGACATGGGGTACACAATCTGCAGCGTGCTCCAGCGGCTTTCATACACCGCTACGAGGCTGTTACCGCCGCGCCCCTGTGGCCGGACATAGCTGAACAACACCTCATCCGGCACCTCGTCCGGCAACGGCAGCAGCTCCAGCGCCCTGGCATTGTCGACTCCCATCGGGATTGTCGGGCGAGATGCGAGCTGTCGTGGGTTGAGCGTCGCGACGGTACCTGCTGCGCCGGCCGGATCAAAAACGTGAGCCGGCAGATTGTTGTTGTTGATCACCTCGAGAAGCTGCGTATCCCACACCAGGCGGGTGCGTGTACCCGGCCCGCCGTCGCCGATACGTACCTCCACTAAGCTCGACGTGTCACGATCGATCGTCAGGGTCATCTTGCCGGCCGCTTCCGATTCGGCAGCCACCATCCACGCCGGCCGGCCGTTATGCATGATGCTACCCAGCAAGCGCGGGCTGCTTGCGCGCGCCTGGGCCAGCAGCGTCACGTCGAGCGTGCGCTGGTCGACCACCTGATCGCCCAGGCTGCCGGTAAACGGTAGCTGGCGCAGCAACGGCACAATAGCGGCAAGGTCCGCATCGCGCAGTTCCACGCTGCGCGGCGCATCTCCCCGCTGACGCGCGCTATATGTCACCGAGCGCGCGTTACTGACGACGTCGAGCAGCGGCGCGCCATCCTGATCCGGCCTGACGGTTACGCGCGTGCGGGCAAGCTGCGAAAACTCGAACCAGCGCTCGAGCAGCAGCATCTGGCCCTGGTTTGCGAAGCGGATCGTTTCATGCCAGACCTCGCCGGCCGGCCGGCGGGCGTCAAACCGGTAGAGCGCGCGGTCGATCAGCTCGACAGCATCCGCCGGAGCCGCGGGCACCCTAATAAAGGCGGCCGGCTCGCCGCGAGCGGCGCGCTGCGCGAACAGCAGCAGCACAACAGCGACGGCGAAGCCCACAACCGGACGCCAGGCGACGCGCGGATAGCGTAGCTGGTGCTCGCACTGGCGCAACAGGGTGGGGAAGCGTGATGGGAGTGGTGTCCGGAAAAAGGCCAGCAGCGCCTCGCGTAATATATCAAAGGTTTCGCGCATGCCGCGGGCATGCTGGCGGCATACATCGCAGCCGACGATATGCAGGCGCGCGCGCCGGCCGAGCTGCGGCTCGTCAACGTCAAGCAAATCGGGAGCAACAGCAGCACATTGCTCACGCTCCGGCTGCGTGGGCACCAGTTCCAGGCTACGGCCGACATATGACGCCAGCATCGCGATCTGCTCGCCCATGCCTCGAGTGCCGAGCCAGGTATCCAGATCGTCGCGCCGGACGTCGTACAGGAGATGCAGGGCGAGTGCGATGCGCTCGAGCGGGTCGCGCTCGCCAAGTACCGAAAGCACACGGTCGGCCTGTTCGCGCCGCAGCCCGAGGCGCAACCACTCGGCGGGTCCGGCAGCGCCGGGCCAGCTCAACCAACCCTTCGGCAGCAGGTTTTTGAGCTCGCGTACGGCGGCGACCTCCACGCTCGGCGCGTCGAGCGTATGGCGCTGCCCGACGTGTGCCAGCGTATCCGCCGCGAGGAGCGCGGCCAAGTCGCCGTCGCCGACGGCGACGATCGCCAGCCGGTACACCATCGGGGTGACGGCAGGCAGGTCTGCATCTGGCTCCTCGCGCGTGGGCCGGGAGCCGAACGAGCGGAGTAAACGGCCGAGCCGATGTCGCAGCGCCGCGAGCTTCATAGGGCACCTGGCGACAGTTTACCAGGGGCGGCAAGTTGAAATGATGAGTGATGAGTGATGAGTGATGACTTGCCGGCAGTCAGCACTCATCACTCATCATTCCTTTCGTGCACAATATGCATCCCGCGGCGTAGAGTCTGATTGACCGGGCAACGCTCGGCGATCTCCATCAGCCGCTTGCGCTGCGCGTCGTCGAGGTCGCCCTCCAGCGATAGCCGGACAGTGATATGGTCGAGGCGAACTTCGCCGTCGGCACAGTGCTCGCAATCCTGACGATAATCGTTGGAATGTTCGAGGTCGACGCTGACTTTGCGCAGGTCCCACTTTTTGCGCTGGGCGTACATCGAAAGCGTGATCGACGTGCAGGCTCCCAACGCGCCGAGCAGCAACTCGTATGGGGACGGCGCCGTATCGTCGCCGCCGATGTTTACCGGCTCGTCGGCCCACACGACGTGGTCTCCGGCGATGATCTCCTGGCGATAGGCGTCGATCGTGCGCACAGTGACGCTAGCCATACCTTCACAACTCCTCAGCTACTCCGGCCGGTCAGTCCCCCGCCGTGGCGCCGGCCATGAGTCGCAGCATCTTGGGTGTAAACAAAGCCGCGAGCCGGCCGCGGCCGGCCTGGAGCTTGCCTTGAACATCGATCCTGATGATGCCTCCCTTCTTGAGCGCAATCCCGCGCTCGTCGGCATTGATCAACTGTGCGGCGAGCGATGAGAAATCGGGTTCGTGGCCGACCAACACGATGATATCGTGCTCGTAGCGCTGCACCAGGAGCTGCAGGTCACTCAGGCTGCAGCCGGGCTGTAGCTCAGTCGCCTGCTCGACGGGAGCTCCGAGCGCCGGGGCGACCAGCTCGGCCGTCTGCGCCGCCCGCACCAGCGGGCTGGTCAGGATGATGCCCGGCTTGAGGCCAAGCCGCTCAAGCGCCAGGCTGGTGTTGGCCAGCTGCGCGCGTCCTTGCTCGGTCAGGGCGCGCTCGGCGTCGCTCATACCCGCGCCGGCGTCTTCGGCGATGCCGTGGCGGAGAAAGTAGAGTCGCATGCTTGCTCCTTGAATGACGTCGATTGAAATCGACGTTGGCATGATAAAACCTGCTGAAGCAGGTTACAAGCATACAACGCGCCAAGCTTGTAACCTGCTTCAGCAGGTTTGTGCGTATCAACCGCGAATTTATTCGCGGATAGAAAGACACCCACCTTGAGGTGAGTGTCTTGAAAGCTGGTGCGGGCGGCGAGAATCGAACTCGCGCTTAGACTTTGGAAGAGTCTCGCGCTACCATTACGCCACGCCCGCACTATCAAAAAAACTGGTCGGGGTGATAGGATTCGAACCTACGACCCCAGCGTCCCAAACGCTGTGCGCTACCAACTGCGCCACACCCCGATTGGGGGAGTATAGCGGCTGCCGGAACCGGCGTCAAGGGAGGCGGGTGTGCTATACTTCGGCCATGCGCTGCCCGTACTGCCAGGCCTACGATACACAGGTGCTGGATACCCGTAAGCCGGACAATGGCGCGACGATCCGCCGCCGCCGGCGCTGTGAGTCGTGTGGCCGGCGTTTCACGACGCTCGAGCGCGTCGAGCCGCCGTCGTTGCTGGTGGCAAAAAAAGGCGGCAGCCGCGAAGCGTACGACCGCGAAAAGCTGCTGGGCGGCATCAACACGGCATTGTACCGGCGCCCGCTCGCGCCGGATGTGGCGGAGCGCATTGTCAACGAGATCGAAGCCGAGCTGATGGTGCGCGACGAAGCGGAAGTGCCCAGCAGCGTGATCGGCGATCTGGTGATGAATCACCTGCGCGATGTCGATGAAGTTGCCTATATTCGCTTCGCGTCGGTGTACCGCGCGTTCGACGATGTGGGCACGTTGCGCGAAGCTGTGGACGCGCTCAGACAGACCCAATGAATCCTCGCTTCGCTCCAATTAGCAATTTGCAATGAACACTGAGCAAAGGTGGAGGACAAATCCGGTATTATTTGCTAATTGCTCATTGCTAATTACTAATTGAGGAACTAATGGCATCTCAACCGCCAATCATAGGCGAGCCGGCTGAGGACCAGGCTCGCCAATCCGCGACATCGCCGGCGCAAGCGCCTGCGACGGGCGCGCAACGCCCACCGATCAGGCAGGTGTTAAGCGAGCTCGACTGGACATGGCTGCTACTGCTGGGCATCGGCATGGGCGCTTTGTGGGCAGTTATGTTACTGCCGGGTGGGCTGACGCAGATACTGGCAGGCCTGCTGCCGGTAACTGCCGGTATCATACTCGGGCGCCGCGTAAAGCAGCATATCTACTGGCACGCGATCTTGCTCGGCTTGCTTACCACGCTTGCCGCTATTGTGATGATGGGCGTCATCAGCCTGTTCCGGCCGCTACCGGCCGAATATCTGGCTGTCCTGGCGGTCGGGATCGTTACGCTGCTGCCGTTCCCCGCGTTTGGCGTGATCACCGCTTCGCGCAGCGAGCAGCGCCGCCGCGAGGTTGTCGAGGTGCAGTCCAAGCGCGGCGGCAAGCTCGACCGGCCCGGCCGGGTACGCAGCGTGGACGAGCTACGCTCGCTGTCGCTGCCACAGCTCGGCGGCTACGTGTCGGACCTGTTTCGCAAGCACGGCTTTTTGATCAACGATTACCGTTTCGAAAAAGATCGGCTCGATTTTCAGGTGAGCTATGAAGGCGAGCCCTGGCTGTTACGTGTCGTCACCGCCGAAAAGGTGAAGCCCGGCGTCGCGCAGGAGCTGACGCAGCGCATGCGGGCCGAGGAAGTCACCAAGGGCGTCGTGATCACGTCGATGGATTTCCAGGACGGCGCGCAACGCTGGGCCAAAGATAAGCCGATCGCGCTGATCGACGGCCCAACTCTCTTGTCGATGAACGATTGACCGAGGGGTCAGGGGTCAGGGATCAGGGGTCAGAACGATCGATATGTCCAGCCCGGCTATACACGGTTACGGCGATCAATCCAACGAGTATGAAACTCAGGCATTCCCGCCTGACCCCTGATCCCTGACCCCTGACCCCTGAAGCGCCTCCTGATACACCGCCCGCATAGCCGCGAAGCGCTGCTCGAAGGTAAAGCGCTCGAGCATTTTGGCGCGTCCGGCGGCGCCGAGCGAGCGCGCAAGGTCGCGGTCGTCGAGCAGGCGCGCGATCGCTGCACACAACGCCTCCACGTCTCCAAAGCGCACCAGCAGGCCGTCCTGGCCGTCGGCGATCACATCCGGCACGCCGCCGGCGCGGGCGCCGATCACCGGCAGGCCGTAGGTCCACGCTTCCAGATATACGATGCCGAAGGTATCCGTGCGCGACGGCATCACCAGCAGCTCGGCGGCGGCCAGGGCGTCCAGCTTGACGCCGTGCGGCGCTGCCCGGATCAGCACGATGCGCCGGCGATCCGCTTCCGATAGCGCTTGCCAGAAGCGGTCGAACTGCCCGAGGGTAGTTGAAGCCATCAGCACCAGCACGGCGTCCGATCCCGAACGCCAGAGCTGCTGCATCGCGGCGATCGTATGCATGGTGCCTTTGTCGTACGCGGCCGCGCCCGCCAGGCACAACACGATCGGTGCCTGGATGCCGTATGCCTGGCGAAAGCGCGCGCCGTCGCCGCCGGCCAGCGTTTCGGGCCGTACCCAGCAGCCCACCAGCCGTAGCCGCGCCGCCTCGACGCCCCGTCCGGCCAAAAAGGCGCTTTCCAGGCCGGTCTGCGTCACAACCAGCCGCGAGCAATTCAACAGGGCGATCTGGTGCCGGTTGCTGTAGTAGCGCACGATATAATTGCTGCCCGGCTCGCCAAGATGCACAAACGGCGTGCACAGGTGCGGAATGCCGCGTTGCTCGGCAAAGCGCAGCGCAGGCAAAATGGTGAAGTCGAGCGTGATATTGGTGCTATGCACCAGGTCGAAGCGCTCGCGCGTCGAGTGGAAAAAGCGCTCCAGGCCGGGTGCGCGCGGCGTCAACCTTGCCAGGCGGTTCAGCAGCGGCGTTGTGCCCGGCACGCGGCCGAGCTCGAGCATCCCGCGTCGCAGCACGGGGTACACAATTGGAGGGCCGGGAAGCCGGCGCACCGGAAAGCGCAGCACGCGAACACCGTTTACCGTGCTCTCCCATTCGGGTATGCTGCGGCGGCCGGCTTGCCAGAAATGGTCGAGATCCCAGGCATCGGTGGTCAGCACCGTCACCCGATGCCCTTCGCGCACCAGCTGCTCGCCGATCTCGCCGAAATATTGCTCCGAACCGCCCACGAACGGGTAGTAGCGCTGGATTACGTGAAGCACGTGCACGGTGGAGGATGATACGGAATCGGGGGCGTAAACGCAAAAACGATCTGCGAATGTTGAACAATGTAGGGACACGCCAGAGGCGCAGCCGGCGGCGTGTCCAACGCCAACGGCGCAGCCGGCGGCGTGTCCACACCCGACGCATATATTCGATCCGCATCTGGCGCATGGCTCGAAACGTCGATATGTGCGCTGGGCATGATGGCGGCGAATCGCACAATTCGATCCGGCATGGCAGTTGTGGACATGCCGCCGGCGCACGGTGCAGGTAATCGACACGCGTATCGCCGCGCCTCTGGCATGTCCCTACGAACGTACTGACTCTGCGTCCGTGTGCTCCCCAATCGCCTCCCTGGCGCGGTATAATTCACTATCCGGCCGGCGCCGAGGTACAAACTCGCCGAACTGCCGGATAGTTGGAAGACGGAGAACGCGAGTTGCGGGTGTACAATACGTTGATACCGACGGGCCACACCCGGAAAGAGGCCTTTTTTACATGAGCGAGCAGACAACGCACGACACCGCAACCACAGACGCTGACCTTGAAGCAGAGCGCGTCCTGCCGCTGGTTGTGCTTGGCGAAGTGATTATCATGCCGCGAATCCCCGTGCCGCTGCAGATCGGGCAGGGCAAGTCGTTTCGCGCATTGGAACGGGCGATGGAGGGCGATCGCGAAGTGCTGTTGATCGCTGTCCCGGAGTCCGAGATCAGAAGCATATAAGAGCGGGAATCCGCAGCAGCTTCCGCCGATCGGCGTGATCGCCAAGGTGGAGGAATTCCTCAAGCTGCCCGACGACAGCGTGCGCATTATCCTGGAGGGTGAGGCGCGGGCGCTGATCGGCGAGCTGGTGCAGAACGATCCGTTTTACATGGTGCGCTGCATCGCGCACCCGGACCCGGAGCAGGATGGCCCGAGCACCGAAGCGCTGATGGTCGAGGTCAAGTCGCAGGTCGAGGAAATCATCAGCTTCATGCCCGAGGTGTCGCAGGAGGCGGTCGCCTTTGTGCAGCGCATCGCCGAGCCCGGCCACCTGGCCGACGTCGTGGTTTACGGCCCGGCCTTTGAGTTCGAGGACAAGCTCGATCTCTTGAACACGTTGGACCCGGTTGAGCGCCTTGAAAAGATCCAGGTCGAGCTGTCGCGGCAGCTCGAGCTGCTGAGGCTGCGCGCCAAGATCCAGAGCGATACCAAAGACGCGCTGGACCAGTCGCAGAAGGAATACTTCCTGCGCGAGCAGATGAAGGCGATCCGTCGCGAGCTGGGCGAGGACGATCTCGACGAAGACCCGATCGACGAGCTCAAGCGCAAGATCAGCGAGCTTCAGGCGCCCGACTACGTCAAAGAAGCCGCCACGCACGAGCTCAAGCGGCTGGTGCAGCAGGGCGTGAACTCGCCCGAGGCCGGCGTGATCCGCACGTATATCGATTGGCTGCTGGCGCTGCCGTGGGCGCGCGAGGAGCAGGGTCCGATCTCGCTGACCGAAGCGCGCAAGGTGCTCGACGAAGACCACTACGGGCTGGAGAAGGTCAAGGAGCGGCTGCTTGAGTATCTGGCCGTGCGCAAGCTGGCCGGTACCAAGATGCGCTCGCCGATTTTGTGTCTGGTCGGCCCTCCAGGCGTGGGTAAAACCAGCCTGGGACGCTCGATCGCGCGCGCTTTGGACCGCCAGTTCGTGCGCGCATCGCTCGGCGGCGTGCGCGACGAAGCCGAGATCCGCGGCCATCGGCGCACGTACATCGGCGCGCTGCCCGGCCGCGTGGTCCAGAGCATCAAAACGGCCAAGAGCAATCAGCCGGTGTTTGTGCTCGACGAGATCGATAAGCTTGGCGCGGACTACCGCGGCGACCCGACTTCGGCATTGCTCGAAGTGCTCGACCCTGAGCAGAACTCGCACCTTCAGCGACCACTATCTCGAGATCGCGTTCGATCTGTCGCAGGTGATCTTTGTCGCCACCGCCAACCAGCTGGAGCCGATCCCCAGCCCGCTGCGCGACCGGATGGAGATCATCGAGCTGAGCGGCTATACCGAGGACGAGAAGCTGGAGATCGCCAAGGGCTTCCTGGTGCCCAAGCAGCGCGAGTTCCATGGCCTGGGCGAGGAAATGCTTGTTGTTTCCGACGAGGCGCTGCTCAAGATCATTCGCGAGTACACGCGCGAGGCCGGCGTGCGTAATCTGGAGCGCGAGATCGCCGCGGTTTGTCGCAAGATCGCGCGCAAGGTAGCCGACGCCGAAGGCGAGCCGGTGCGCATCGCGCTCGAGCCGGCGGCGATCGCCGACTATCTCGGCCCTGAGAAATTCAGCTTCGGCCTGGCCGAGACGCGTGACGAAATCGGCGTGGCGACCGGGGTCTCCTGGTCGGTCGCCGGCGGCGATACGCTGTCGATCGAAGTGCTGCCGCTGCGCGGCAAGGGCGAGCTCAGGCTCACCGGGCAGCTTGGCGACGTGATGAAGGAGTCGGCCCAGGCGGCCATGTCGTACGCGCGCTTCCGCGCCGACGAGTTCGGTATCGCCTCGACGTACTTCGACGAGCACGCGATCCATATCCACGTGCCCGAAGGCGCGATGCCCAAGGACGGCCCGTCCGCCGGCATTACGCTTACCACGGCGCTGGTATCGGCGATGACCGGCATCCCGGTACGGCGCGACGTCGCCATGACCGGCGAAGTCACGCTGCGCGGCAAGGTGCTGCCGATCGGCGGCCTGAAGGAAAAGATGATGGCCGCGCACCGCGCCGGGATCAAGACGTTTATCCTGCCCAAGGAAAACGTCAAGGATCTGATCGAGCTGCCGCAAAAGGTCAAGGACGAGCTGCAGGTGCAGCCGGTGGAGCACATGGACGAGGTGCTCAAGATCGCGCTCACCCGCGCCTTCAATGTCGAGCACACGCCGCCGCTTGCGCCCAAGACCGGCAAAGCGCGGCGGGCAACTTCGCCTTCGGCATAAGAGTTCGAAGCTAACGCAAAGGCGCAAAGAATTAAGGACGCACAACAATGTGCGTCCTTAATTCTTTGCGCCTTTGCGTCTTTGCGTCAAAAAATACGTTTGCGCTAAAAGACTTCCGCCCCGTACTCCGAAGCCTGATCCGCGAAGCGCTCGACGTCGGCCACGCCACGCAGCCTGGCGATCTGCTGCAGCAACAGCTTGCGGTTGGCGTCGCCGGCGAGAACGGCGCGCTCGATAAACTGGTGCAGGTAGAGCTTGAGCGCGTCGAGCTGCGCGGCGGAGAGCCTTTCGCCGCCCATGTACGCGTCGACAGCTTCGGCCAGCACGCCGGTCGTTTCTTCCATCCAGAAGCGCGGCGGGTTTTCCACGTCGAATGGATAGGGGTAGTCCGGATTGGGCACGAAATTGAGCGAGCCGATTTGCTCAGGTTCGAGCGAAACAGGCTCGGCGCCGCGCTTGCGTGTGCCGGGACGCTTCTTTTGGGGATCGGGCATACGTTGTTCCTCGTGATGTTTGTGGTGTCGCTCGCCGTGCTGTGCCTATACCTGGTCGTACGTGCGCAGCTCCGGTGTCGTGGCTGAGATCACTCCAACCATTACCAGGCACGCCAGGCCGCCCGCGGCGACTGAAAGCGGGCCTCCCATCAGGCGCGCTGCAACGCCTGCCTCGACTTCGCCGAGCTGCGGCCCTCCGGCAAAGAACAGCATGCCGACGGAAGTCATGCGTCCTCGCATTTCATCCGGCGTTGTCACCTGCCGAATCGTCTGACGAATAACCATGCTGACCGTATCGGAAGCACCGACGCCGACGAGCATCAGGACAGATAGCCAGAAGCTTGTCGAAAGGCCGAAGATCGCCGTACACAGCCCATAGAGCGCGACGGCAATCAGTAGGATGCGTCCCTGGTGGCGCAGCGTTCCACCCCATACCGAAAGGAAACCGCTGGTCACAACTGCTCCCACCGACGGTGCCGCGTACAGTATTCCCACTCCGATCGAGCCTACCTGCAAAATATCGGTGGCAAAGAGCGGCAGCAGCACGGTTGCCGAGCCAAGCAGCGTCGCCACGAAGTCGAGCAGCATCGTGCTCCAGATCAGGGTATTGCGGCGAACGAAAATGAAGCCCTCAGCTGCCGCCCGCAGGCTGACCGGCCGGCGCTCTCCGATAACCGCGCCAACCCGCATCAGTAAGAGAGCGATGATGACGGCGATGAACGAGAAGCTGTCAATCCAGTAAACTGCAGCGACGCCTAAGCCCGCGATGACGAAACCACCAAGGGTTGGTCCCATGATCGTTGCGGCCTGAAACGAGATAATGTTGAGGCTGAGTGCCGAGGGCAGGAGGTGGCGGGGCACGAGACTCGGCACAATCGCCTGACGCGCCGGCATACCAAGCGTTGCGGCAGCCGATGAGAGCGCGGTGATTGTCAGGATCCACCAGATCGAGACAATACCGAGCGAGCTGACCACGGCAAGAGCCACCGAGCAAAGCATCATCGCAAACTGCGACCAGAGCATCAGCTTGCGCCGGTCGAGCGCGTCGGCCAGCACCCCACTCCCAAGCGCTAACAGTACCAGCGGCACGATGCGCGCAACGCCGATGCCGCCAAGTGCGAGTGGGTTCTTGGTCAGCTCGTAAATCTGCCACGAAACGGCCACGACGTGCATTTGCGAGCCGGCCTGGGAGACGAAGCTGCCAAACCAAAGCAAACTGAAGTCGCGTGAGCGAAACGGCGCCAGCGGCGTTCGTTTTGTCGTCTCTGAAGCCAGTGAAGCGTCGGACTGAGAAGTTGGCACCATGCGAAAATACACCTGATCGGCATTCAATGAACCACGAAGTCACACGAAGTCATGCGAAGGATCACCGAGCATGCTTCGTGTGCCTTCGTGTGCCTTCGTGGATTCTATTCGTTCCACCACGCCAAGCATCAACCAGAACCACATCGCCAGGTCGGGAACGAAATAGAAATTGTCGACCAATCCATGCACCAGCGCCGCTGCGAGGGCCGCCTGGATCCCCAGCGCCAGCCAGGGCGGCCTGCCGCGCGAGGCCGATAACGCGCGGCAGCGCGACCACAGCCGCCACACCAGCCAGACCAGCGCCACGAGGCCCAACGGCCCGAACCGCACCAGCGCGTCCAGCAGCATGTTGTGGGGGTGAGAAGCGAAACGCTCGCTGGTCGCCAGTTCGGCGGCGGTGATATAGCGAGCGCCAAAGGCGGGCTCGTTGCGCAGGAAATAAAACTGGTCGAGCCCGGCGCCGGCCAGGGGGAAATCACCGATCATGGTGACGGCTGCCCGCCATAGCTCGATACGCGCTCCGGTCGAGCCGCCGAGCGGGTTGAGCCGCTGCCAGCCGAACATTAAGCTGAGCGCGAGCACGCCGAGCACACCCACCGCGCCGATGCCGGCGGCCAGGCGCGCCAGGGGGTGCCGCCGGCGCCATAGGCCGTATGCCAGCACGGCCACGGCCACCGCGGCACCGGCGAGCGCGCCCTTGGACAGCGTCGCCCCAAGCGCCAGCAGACAAACGCCAGCTGCCGCCGCCAGGGTCCAGCGCCGCCGCTCGAACCAGCTTACGCCGTCAGCCGGCGTCGGGCCGAGCGCCAGGGCCAACAATACCGGCCAGGCACGTCCCATGGCCAGGGCAAGATTGTTGGGGTGGCAGTACACCGAGCTGATCCGCCGCAGGCCACCCTCGGCCACCACCACGCGCTCGCTGAAGCAGCCGCTCTGCGGTATCAGCGCCGCCGGATCGAGCCCGCCGAGCTGCAACAGTCCGACTATCGCCGTCGCCGTCGCCGTGCCGAGCCAGGCCATGATCAGCAGGCGTCGCACCGTCCTTGCGCGGCCCCACAGGCACACCAGCCCATAAAACAACAGCGGCTCCGCGATCAGCCAACGCCACTCGCGCAGCGCCGCACCCCGTGATTGAGCAACCACCACGCCAAGGGTTCCGGCGGCCAGCAGGAGCAGGGCGGGAAGAATTGAGAATTGAGAATTGAGAATTGAGAAACGGCCCTCACCCCGACCCGGCGTTGAAACCCCGGGCTTCGTTTCTTCAGCCCCAGGCTTCAGCCTGGGGCGGGGGATGCCGGCCGCCAACCGCGAAACTACCGCGTGAGCTGCCGTGGCGACAACTACACACACCAACACAAACTCGTGCAGCGGCACAAAATAGCCCGACGGCCGGCTGAGCCCGAAGCGTTGATCCCACACGCCTTTGGGCGCCAGGTACAGTGGTACTGCGATCGGCACGAACACCAGTGCCAGATCGGGCCGCATCAGCGCGAAAACGAAAAAGAGGATCGCGGCGGCGGCGGTGATCGGCAGCTGGTATGAGGCGAAGTAGAAGATCGCGAGAGCCAGGCCGAGCAGCAGCAGCATCGCATCGTCGCGGCGAGCCAATCGCGCGAGCGGTGAGGCGGCGTAGCCACGGCCGAGCGAGGCGCCGGCGCGTCGCAGCTGCGCGCCGGTCCGCCCAAGCGCCGGGGCCAGCCCAGCGAACAGCCAGCCGGTGGCCGCGATCAGCGCCAGGCCGCTGATCAGCGTCGCCGCCGTCGCGAGCGGGTTGCGCTGCGCGGGCGTCAGGGCGGGGAGGTTTTCCAGATAGCTGCGCACGCGCTCGTACGCCGGCAGCGGCCGGAAATCGAAGTCGACCAGCTCGAAGAACGGCGTCGGATTTTCGGGCAACGGGCGCTCGCCGCCGAAGCGGAACATCCACACGTTCATCACGCCCATCCACGGCCACTCGCGCCGCGCTCGCTCCATTGCCTGCACCAGGTACTCGCCTTTTGTTTCCTCGGATACCGGCGGTCCCCAGGTAGAGCGAGCCGGTTCGGGAACGCTTTCCGGCGCGCTGTTCCAACCCAGCTCGCTGACCCACACAGCTTTGCGGTCGTCGCCGTTGCGCTGCATCACCTCGTGCAGCAACACCACGCGCCCGACGTCGGCGCGCAGGTCGACCGGCTGCAGCAGCGATGGGCCGGGGCGGATATAACGGTGCTCGCTCGGCGGCTGTCCCAGGCCATACAGCTGAGCCGACATGATATCGAAAAGCTCGCCGCCGCCGGCGTCGTAAACCCCTTGCAGATATTCGAGGTCGTTGACGCCGTCGCCGCGACCGTCGGTCGGCGAGAGCGCCGGAAACACGATCACCGCGTCGGGGTTGGCCTGCAGAATGCGCTCGCGCGCCTGGCGCAGCAGCGCTACAAACTCGGCCGGATCCTGGCGGCGGTAGTTCCACTCGCCCGGTAGATTCGGCTCGTTCCAGAGCTGGAAGAAGCGTAGCTTGCCGCGATAGCGTTCGGCCACCGTCGCCGCGAAGTCGGCGTAATCTGCAGGATCGTCGGGTGGGCCGGTCACCTCGCGGCCGGCGGCGAGCGCCTGCTGCACTTCGGGACTTGCCGTCGCGGCCTCCCGTGCCCAGGCCGGCGGGCGGTCGAGGCGCACGATCAGCTCGAGACCGTGCCTGGCAGCCTGCTCGACGATGAAATCGTATTTTTGCCAGGTACTCGCCGGGTTGCCGGAGCGGCAGGTATCGGTGAACTGGCCTTTACCACAGACCTCGATATCTTCCCAGGGGAAGTGCACGCGTACCCAGCGGAAGCCGCCGTCGGCGATCATCTGGAACGTGCGCTCGATCGTTGCCTGATCGGCCTCGGCCTGCAACAGGTAGGTGTTAACGCCACCCTGAACACCCGCATATGGGATCGGCTCGCCGAGAGGCGCGTTAACGCCGCGGTTGGCTGCGTTGTCCCACCAGATCGCAGCGGCGAACATGATCAACGCCAGGGCGAACAGGGTGATACGCAGTGCCGTGGAACGGAGGTGGCTCACGGGGGAGAAGTATAACGGAAAGTGATGAGTGATGAGTGATAACCGAAGCGATGAACGATGAATGCCGGACAATTCATCGTTCATCGTTCATCGTTCATCGTTATAATTCAAGGCATGTCGAACGTCGATCTTAGAAAAGACGTTGCTCGTCAACGCGCGGCTGGACGAGGTGTATGGCCCGCGCCGGCCGTACAGTAACCGTGATCCGCTGGACGAGCTGGTGTTGACGATTCTGTCGCAGAACACATCGGACATAAATAGCGGGCGCGCCTATCGTGCTCTACGCGCGCGCTACGCCGGCTGGCACGATGTACTGGAAGCCGATACCCGCGAGCTGTACGAAACGATCAAGCCGGCCGGCCTTGGCAATATCAAGGCGCCGCGCATTCAGGCGGTGCTGCACGAGGTGCTCGAGCGCAACGGTAGCTTCGAGCTCGGGTTTTTAGCCGCGATGCCGCTGGCCGATGCGCGCGCCTGGCTGCGCTCGCTACCCGGCGTTGGGCCGAAAACTGCCGCCTGTGTCTTGCTGTTCGCCTGCCGGCAGCCGGCCTTGCCGGTAGACACGCACGTCCACCGCGTGTCGCGGCGCCTTGGCCTGATCGGGCCCAAGGTGTCGGCCGATGCGGCGCACGATCTGCTGGAGCAGGCTGTGCCGGCCGCCGACGTGTACGCGTTTCATGTCAACATGATCCTGCACGGCCGCCGGGTGTGCCGCGCACTGCGCCCGGCCTGTGAGCAATGCCCGCTCAGCGATCTGTGCGACTATTACGCCGCCTCGCTTTCCGCTACGGAGCAACTCATATCGAGCAATGTGCGAAAAGAAATCACCACAAAGAACACAAAGAACACAAAGAATTAATGGTTCTTTGTGTTCTTTGTGTCCTTTGTGGTGATCTCCGTTCGTACAACCACAACGAGAACGGCTACATGCAATTATTGATGCGTTTACACGAAGGCCTGAGTACCACGATCTTGTTGTTCCTGCTGGCGCTTGCCGCGTGGGGCTTCCTGAATTACCTGCGCGGCCCGGGAGTGACCGGCTCGTATTGGGGTACGCTGGCGATCGGCGAGGGCCTGATCGTGGTTGAGGGTCTGGTCGGGTTTGCGCTCTCGCTGCTCGGCAATCTACCCGCCCGCGGCTGGCTGCATATTCTGTACGGGGTAGTTGCCGTGATCTCGATCCCGGCCGCGTTCGCGTTTACGCGGGGCCGTTCCGGGCGCTATGAGTCGTTGATCTACGCGCTGGCAGCGCTGTTTCTTGCCGGCGTCACGAGCCGGTTAAGGTTGACGGGAGGGGGATAAGTGCCTTTCCGTCCAGCGGCCTTCGACTTCCTCTATCCGTCGCAGCGCCTGCTCCACGCGCGCCAGCTGCTCGTCGCTGGCCTGGAGCCGCAACGCGGCCAGCACGAAGCGCGCGGTGTCGGCCCGATAATCGTGCCCGCGCGCCTCGAACTGCCCGGGTACTACGTGCATCGCGTTTTTCATGTCGATCGCGGTTTGCAGGAACGTAGTGATCGGGTACCAGCGGGTTTGGGGCGGTAGCGCTGCCGGCCGGCGCTCGGCCATCCAGTCCGGGCAGCGCAGCAACAGATCGACTCCAAAGTCTGCCACCGCGTCGTTTTCGTGCGTCACCATAATGTAGCGCAGCCGGTCGCGCTGCTCGGCGTCGAGTTGCTGTAGCTGCTCCCAATGGTCGAACACGCCGACCAGCGATGAATCGACGTCGGCCCGCCGACCGTCAAGTACTTCGGATTTCCATTCACTGGCAAACGGCGTGCCGAACCACAGGGCGGCGTCGATGCCGAGTGCGCGCAGTCCATCGGTACCCTGGTGAATAAATACGTCCTGGCTGGTATGAGCACCCAGGCTTTCGCCGAAGATCGCCACCTTCGGTCGCTGCTCGGGCGAACGCCGGGTCAGGCGCTCGTGGATCGCGCTCCACAGCATACTGTTTTGGGCGTGCCCAAGCGAGACCCGGTCCAGGGATAGCGGCGACGGACGCTTCGAATATTGCATTGCCACCGATGCGATATTGCCGCGGGTAAAAAACTCGGCCGCCTCGATTACATTCGGGTCGATCCAGCCGGTTCCGGTCGGCGAGATCAACAGCAGCAGCGCGCGGTCCAGCGCGCCCGTACGCTCGAGCTCGTCGAGCGCCAGCCGCACGCGATCGTTGACCGTGCCCGCGCTGTCGAGGCCGACATAGATTCGGATCGGCTCAGCGCGCGGCGGCTCGCCCATCACCTCACGGATCCGCTCCGGCCGCAGATACGTCAGCACATGGCGCCGGGGATACTGGGTCAGCGTTTCGAACGCCACGCGGCTGCCGAGGCCTCCGCTCATCAGCGGCGACTTCGGCGCGCGACTGAATCCTGCCTCGACGCGTCCCGCTCCCCGCTCGATTTTGTTGTAGATATACTGGCTCCCGGCGTAACCCGCCGCCGTCAGACTGCCGAAGGCAAGTGCGTGCCCGAGCGGGCGGGCGAAGCGACGGTACGCCGGCAAGCGGCTCGCGATCACGCGCTCCGTTGCCAGCGCAGCGGCGCGTTCGGCCGAAGCAACTATCGCAAGGATACCGGTGACGCCCGCGCCGACGGCCAGTGAGCGCCCGATTGTGATCGATTGTCCCTCGTTGATCTGTCGCGGGTGCTCCACCTGGCCGGAAGGCGCTTGCGCCACGGCCCGGCGCCGGCGCCGATACTCGATCGCAACCGACAGTGCCGCGCCGGCGGGGATCGCAACCGGCAAGGCTTTGAGGTTGTACCGGTTGCCCGTACGAGCGTCGATCTGGGCCAGCGTTTCCTGCAATGCAACGACCGAAAGGCCGGCAAAGCCGGTCCACGCCGTGTACCAGCCGGCCACCCGCAGCGCGCCACGGCCGAGCTGCTCGTGCTCGCGGCGCGGCACAGCCAGCTTCAGCCCCAGGCCGAGCACGATAGCTGCCGCATCGACGGCACCGGCCATGCGCCGGCGACGCGGATTATTGCGCTCCAGGTTTCGTGCCGCCTGCCTGCCGAGCGATTCAAGCGCATCGTGCAGCGCGTTGCCGATCATGTAATTGCCCATCACCGCGACGCCGGTAATCAGGCCCTGGTCGCGACTGCTGCGCGGCATCAACGACGGCTGCAGGCTGCGTGGAACACATCCGGCGGCCAAAAACATCGCCGCCTGACGCGATCGTCGTCCCAATTCGTCGACATGTTCACGGGCTTCGTGCTGTGGTCCTGGCATATACGCATTCCTCGGCCATCCGGTTTGAGTCGTATTATAGAACAGGGGGGCGCCAATGCCGCCCGGCGCACACCGCGCCGGGTCAACCCACATGAGCCAGGGCGCGCATAAGGGGCCAGGTACGTGCGACAATTGATCATCAACGCGGACGATTGGGGTATGAGCGACGGCGTGTGCGACGGTATCCTGCAGGCCTGGCGCGCCGGCGTGGTCACGTCTGCCTCGGCGTTGATCAGCATCGAAGGCGCGGTGGAGCGTGTCACGGCCGCCCAACGCATAGCCACCGGGTTGCCGATCGGCCTGCACCTCAATCTGACAATCGGACGCCCCGTGTTGCCGCCCGCGCGTGTTCCGACGCTGGTAGATGCCGCCGGACGCTTCCATCGGTTGGCAGCGATCCTGCCACGTCTGCCGGCTATCGATCCCGAGCATGTGCACGACGAGCTATGGGCGCAGGCCCAACTGTTGGAAAGCTGCGGCGTGCGTTTTGATCACATCGACTTTCATCATCATTTGCCGGTGTTTTATGCGCCGTTTTTCGCCATCGCCTGCGATCTCGCACGCGCCTACAGCGTGCCGATGCGCCGGCCGCGGCCAACGCGAATGCCCGGCGCCAGCGCGGGCGTCGATCTCAGGCAAGCTGCATCGCGGGTTGCCGAATATCTGCCGCTCGGGCGCAGCCCGCGACACGCCCTCGAAATGGCGCAACATGCGCTGACGCTGATCTACGGTCGCGAGCAGGGCCAGCTGGATCAGGCTGCGATCGTCACTCCCGTGCGCTTTGTGGCCGGCTTTGGGCACGCTACCACGCCCCAGCACCTCGCCACGCTGCTCCACACGTTGCCCGACGGTGTGAGCGAGCTGATGGTGCATCCGGGCATCGACGATTTGTCTGAGCCCGCCGACGATATGCCGAACGAGCTGCGCGCAGGCGAGCTGGCCGCGCTGTTGAACCCCCAGTTCCGCCGCCTGATCGACGAAGCCGGCGTGCAGCTGGTGAGTTACGCGGCGCTGCGGGGAGACAGGGAGACGGGTTGACGCAAGGGGGGACGCAATATGGTGATTGGGCGAAGCCGTCCGCGGCGGACACGCCACCGGCATGTCAGGTCTCGACAACCCGGGTGCCGAACCCGCGTCTCCGGCGTGTCCTACAGTGGTACACTAGGCCCAACTACCAGGAGATCTACAATGACCTATGCCCTTACAGCGCTTCAACACCAGGATCCCGACGTTGCCGCGACGATCGCCGGCGAGGCGCGACGCCAGCGCGAAGGGATCGAGCTGATCGCGTCCGAAAATTATGTCAGCGAAGCCGTACTGGAAGCGCAGGGCTCGATCATGACCAACAAATATTCCGAGGGCTACCCTGGCCGGCGCTATTACGGCGGCTGCCACTACATGGATGTGGTCGAAAACCTGGCGATCGACCGCGCTAAGCAGCTGTTCGGGGCCGAGTATGCCAATGTGCAGCCGCATTCGGGCGCGCAGGCCAACATGGCGATCTACCTGGCGATGCTCAAGCCGGGCGACCGGATCCTCGGCCTCAAGCTCGACCAGGGCGGGCACCTGACACACGGCCACCCGCTGAATTTTTCGGGTCTGTATTTTGATGTTTCGTACTACGGCGTCGACCGCGACACCGAGCAGTTGGATTACGAAAACTTGCTTGAAGAAGCCAAGAAGGTCCGGCCCAAGCTGATCACATCGGGCGCGTCGGCCTACCCGCGCGTGATCGACTTCGAGCGCATGCGGGCGATCGCCGACGAAGTCGGCGCGCTGCTGTGGGCTGATATCGCGCACATCGCCGGCCTGGTGGCCGCGGGCCTGCATCCTTCGCCGATCCCCCACGCCCATGTTACCAGCACCACAACCCACAAAACGCTGCGTGGCCCGCGCGGCGGACTGATTTTGAGCTCGGCGGAAGCAGCCGAGCGCTACAACTTCGACCGCGCGGTGTTTCCGGGCGTGCAGGGTGGGCCGCTGATGCACATCGTCGCCGCCAAGGCTGTCGCGTTCGGCGAAGCGCTGCGCCCCGATTGGAACGACTACCAGCGCCGCATTGTCGAGAACGCCAGGGCACTTGCCGATGGCCTGCAGAGTCACGGAATGCGCCTGGTGGGTGGCGGAACCGATAATCATCTCATGCTGGTCGACCTTAGCCGCTCGGAAGGGACCGAAGCGGTAAGCGGCAAGAAGGCCGAGCGCGTGCTTGACGAAGCGGCGATCACCACCAACAAGAACACGATCCCCTACGATCCGCGCAAGCCGATGATCGCCAGCGGCCTGCGGCTGGGCTCTCCTGCCGTCACCAGCCGTGGCTTTGGCCCGGCCGAATTGGAGCAGGTGGCCGAGTGGATCGCTGCTGTGTTGCGGCAGCCGGATGGTGAGGAGCTCAAAGCGAGCATCGCGGGTGAAGTCCGTGAGCTGTGCTCCGCGTTCCCGGTGCCGGGCCACCTGCGCTATCAGGACGCCGACCTGGCTCCGGCAGGAGAATCAGGAGCGATTAAACGCAAATATGCCTATGCGCCGCAACGCCGCGCTATTCTGGGCCGGCAGGTTGGCCCTCGCAATCCTGGCGATCGCCCTGTTCATCCTTGCGCTTGAGCTACTCAAGCGTGGCGCGCGGCCGTTGGGTCCATTCTTGACGGAGACGCTCGGCGTTTCGAATGCCGTCAATACGCTGGGCTTCGGCTGGCTGGTAGCCTACTGCGTCCTCAGCGGCTCGCCGGTGGCGGTGATCGCGTTGTCGTTCTTTGATCAACAGGTGATCAACGACGTTCAAACCTTTACCATGATCACCGGCTCGCGGCTCGGCGCGTCGTTTGTTGTGTTGTTTGTGGGCTTCTTGTACCACCTGCGCGGCCACCGGCGCAGTGCCAGTATCGCGATCGGCGTTCTTTGCCTGACGGTGACGGCATCGATCTATCTGCCGGCGATGGTGCTGGGCTACTGGATGCTCGATGGCGGCTGGCTCGATCAGCTGCGGCCGGCCGGTGGAAGCTCGTTGACCGGCATTCTTGATGTGATCTATGATCCGATTGTCAACACGATCGCGGGGTGGTTCGGGCAGATGCCGTGGCTGATCTTTATGTTGGGCATCGCGACGCTGCTGGTCTCGTTTAGCCTGCTGGATCGCGCGCTGCCCGAGATGAGCGCCGAGAACTCGGCCTTCCAGCAGATCGAGCGCCGTGTGTATCGCCCGGGCGCGATGTTTCTGCTCGGCATGGCTGTTACCTCGGTAACATTATCGGTGTCGGTATCGCTGTCGATCCTGGTGCCGCTGTCGGCCAAAGGCTTTATTCGGCGCGAGAACATGCTGCCGTATATCATGGGCGCCAATATCACGACCTTTATCGATACGCTCGTCGCGGCGCTGGTCATGAGTGGCCCGGCCGCGTTTACGATCGTGCTGGTCGAAATGGTATCCGTAGCCATTATCTCGCTTGTCGTGCTGTTGACTGCCTACCGGCAGTATCAGCGCATGATCGTCGGCTCGCTGGATCTGATCATGCGCGACAATCGAACGTTGGGCGGCTTTGTCGTGGTGATGCTGGTACTGCCGCTGCTGCTGTTGTTCTGGCCGTGACACATAACACGGCTCGCCTGGTGTAGACGTCGCGCAGGCCAAAGATGCTCAAGCTGCTGCTATACATCGATGCAAAGCACGGCGACCGCGTGGTCGACTTTATCGCACCGATCGCCCGCGAAGAGCAGGTCCAGCTGTCGCTGCTGACCGCCGGCCCGTCCCCCGATGAAGGCGCCGCTCGTGCGCGCCGCGCGGATGAACGGATCGGCGTGGCCGGCACGCGATATGTTCACTTTCCGGGTGCCGGAGACGACGCGCTGCTGGCCGAGGCACGCGCGG
Source organism: uncultured bacterium (assembly GCA_963827625.1). GTDB lineage: Bacteria > Chloroflexota > Chloroflexia > Chloroflexales > Kallotenuaceae > CAWHBS01. Next base: position 392,531 of record CAWHBS010000004.1, read on the forward strand.
GGGACTACGACCTGGCCGTGTTTGGGCCGCTGGACGAGCGCTGGTCGCGCTGGCTGCCAATGTCGCGTAAGCCGCTGAGCGCGCAGCTGGCGATCTCTTCGCTGCTGGTGCGCGGCGCGGCGGAATTGATCGAGCGTGTGTTGCTGTGTACCGGCGGAGACAAAACCGTGATCGAAGACGCACGTCTCGCGGCGCGGCTGGCCCGACGTGTCGGCGCCTCGGCTACGATCCTGCACGTGCTGTCGCAGGTTCCGCTGCTGTTTGGAGCCCGTGCCGCGCGTGATCGTGTCACCGAGGCATTTGCCGCGACGGGATCTCCCGAGCTCGCCAACATGGAAGCGGCGCTCGAAGTGCTGCGCGCCGGCGGCGTCGCCGGCGAGATCAAGGTTCGCATCGGCCTGGTGATCGAGCAAATCGTGGCCGAGGTCGTGCAGGGTAGCTATGATCTGCTGGTGGTCGGGGCGCATCGCTCGCAATCGGTGGTCGAGCGGCTGCTGTTGGAGGATGTGACCCGCGATCTGTTGGGCCAAAGTCCTATCCCGATACTGGTGGTGAAGGCGATCCAGACTTAAACTATTCGCGCCCCGCATGCGTACTAGCTAATGAGCGACGCCCCGTACCTTCCTGGCGTTCACAGCGTTTAAAGCCTTGCGCGTCGCCGCCGGCGGTTGTCTTGACAACCGCTATTCGATTGGTCTATGCTGGCTTCCAGATAGGCGGACCAGGCTATGCCTCGAGGCGGCCTTGATCTTGCAGCAATGAAGCGAGGCGTTGGGACGCTCGCCTTTTTTTTGGAATGCATAAGCGCGTCGAATCGCCGTGCGATCCGGCGCTACGATAGGAACATATGGCACCTAAGAAGCAATCAGGAGAGCGTGAGCCGGAGCGCGAGCCGGTGAACGGGACGCCGCCGGCGGGCGACGCCGTTACCCAGCCCGCGATCCCGGCTTCCGGCACTGCCGAGCTTCGAAGCGGGCCGCTTGACGACCTCGAAGAGCCGTCGGTACAGCAGCTTCAGGAGGAGGCCGACGACGACGCGTATGACGTCGACGAGCTGCAGGAAATGGTTGCAGCCACCGATGCAATTACGCGCTACCTGCGCGAGATCGGCCGCACGCCGTTGCTCAACGCACAGGAGGAAGTCGACCTCGCTCAGGCGATCGAGGGGGGAAAGGCGGCGCGCGCGCAGCTCGGCGAGCTCGACGGGCAGCTCGGTCCGTCCGAGCGAAGAGATCTGCTGCGGTTACGCGAGCGCGGCGACGAAGCACGCCAGCGGCTGATCCAGGCCAACTTACGGTTGGTGGTCAGCGTTGCAAAAAAATACATGGGCCGCGGTATGCCGCTGCTGGATCTGATCCAGGAGGGCAACATCGGTTTGATGCGCGCGGTCGAAAAGTTCGACTGGCGCAAGGGCAACCGGTTTTCGACATATGCAACCTGGTGGATCCGCCAGGCGGTGACGCGTGCGCTCGCGGAGCAGAGCCGTTTGATCCGCCTGCCGGTACACCTTGGCGAGTCGCTCGGCCAGATGCGCCGCACGGCGGAGCGGCTGGCGATTGCGCTGCAGCGCGAGCCAACTCACGCCGAGCTCGGCACCGCGCTTGGCCTGCCCGAAGAGCAGATCAAGCGTATGTTGGAGGCTGTGCGCCAGCCGATCTCGCTGTCCACACCGGTCGGCGAGTCGGGTGAGTCGCAGTTCGGAGATTTCATCGAGGACGACCGTATCGCGGCGCCAGAGGAGCAAGCCAGCCGCACGCTGCTGGAGCGCGATATTTTTCGGGCGCTGGATGAGCTGCCCGAGCGCGAGCGCACCGTGCTCGAGCTGCGCTACGGGCTCAGCGACGGGCAGCGCCGCACGCTCGAGGAAGTTGGCCGCTCGCTCGGCATCACGCGCGAACGAGCCCGCCAGATCGAGGGCGAAGCGCTGCGCCGATTGCGTGTCTCTCAGACCGGCTCGGGCTTGCGGGGGTATCTGGAGTAGGCGAACCAACAAACCAGCAAACCAATGAACCGCTTCGATGTTCCGATGGTTTGCTGGTTTGTTGGTTCGTTCTAAGCGAGGTAGCTATGCGACTAAGCGAAGACAAAGTCCGCCGCATCGCCGAGCGCATCGTCGACACGTTTGCTCTCGAAGGGTTTGCCAGCTATACCGACGCTACGCCGGCCGGCCGCGCGTCGCGTGTCAAGGCAGTGTACGATGTCATCGTTGCCGACCTGCGCGAAGAAGAGGAGATCGACGCGGAAGTCGACCGTATCCTGAGCACGTACTCGCGTACACTGAAGCCGGTGGAGCAGGATGTCTTGCGCCGCAAGCACAAGGATGAGGTCGCGCGGAAGCGGGGGTTTATTTTGTAGAACCAACAAACCATGCGAAATGGCGAAGCGGTTTGTTGGTTTGCTGGTTTGATTGACCTGCAACATCCTCCGCTGCCTGGCCGTCCAATCCCCGTGCGCATTTGATGCGCAGAAAGGAAGCACCATGAGCGAAGAAAATCAGACGCCTAATCAGCGTTCGTGGTCTGAAGAAATCGAAATAGCCGCCAACCAGGTGATCGAGCGCGTTCAGGGCCTGGTGCGCGAGGGCAACGTGCGGCGCTTGATCATCAAGCACGAAGGCAACACGGTGCTCGAAGTGCCGGTGACGATCGCTGCGATCGCCGGCGTGGCGACGCTGTACATGGCGCCGCTACTGGCCGCGCTGGGCGCTCTGGCCGGCCTTGTCGCGCGCGTGCAAGTCGTCGTCGAGCGCGAAGGCGTCGCACCGCCCGAGCCGGTCGACATTACGCCCGACGAGACGCCGGTGCTCGAATACGACAGCACGGTACAGACGCTCAAGCCCGAGCGCGAGGACGAGGCGACGCGATCGTAAATGATGAGTGATGAGTGATGAATATTCATCACTCATCATTTAACCTTCACCCATTTACGCCTGCCGACCTGCACCACGTGCTCTGCCCCCGGCTCGATGCGCAGCTCGCTACTGCTTACTTTTTCGCCGTCGACGCGAACACCGCCGCCATCGATCAGTCGCCGCGCCTCACCGCGGCTGGAGACAAGCCCACTATCGGCCAGCAAGTCCACGATCGACACTGCAGCGTCGATATGGTGCTCCGGTATATCGTCAGGAACTTCACGCCGCTGGAAGCGCGCCACGAAATCGGCTTCGGCTGCCTGAGCCGCATCGGCGCTGTGGAATTGTTCGATCAGCGCCCGGGCCAGCCGCATTTTCAGATCGCGTGGGTTGGCGCCGTCGTGCAAGGCGGCCGCCATCTCGTCGATCTCGGCCATCGGCACGTCGGTTGCATTGATCAGGTACGGCAGAATCTGCTCGTCGCTCATCGACATAATACGGCCGTACATCTCGGCGGGCGGTGTCGTCAGATCGATCGTATTGCCGAACGACTTGCTCATCTTGCGGCTGTCGGTACCGATCAGCAGCGGCGTCAGCAGCACCTGCTGCGCTGGTAGGCCGCGCGAGCGCATCAGCTCTCGTCCGGCCAGAATATTGAATTTCTGGTCGGTGCCGCCGAACTCGACGTCGGCCATGATGGCCACCGAATCATACGCCTGCAGCAGCGGATACATCAGCTCCATCATCGACAATGGGCTTTCGCTGTCCATGCGCTTGCGAAACGTATCGTGCGCCAGCATCTGCTGCATGGTGAAGCGCGACGTCAGGTCGAACACGTCTTTGAGCGAAAACGAGCCGAACCACTCGGTCTGCCAGCGCACCTCGGTACGGTCGCGGTCGACGACCTTAAAGAACTGCTGCATATACGTTTCGGCGTTGGCCGCCACGACCTGCTCGCTGAGCATCACACGCGATTGGTCACGCCCGCTGGGGTCGCCGACGCGCGCGGTGTAATCGCCCACGATCAGCACGACAATATGGCCCAGCTCCTGAAACTGGCGCAGCTTGCGTAGCCCAACCGCGTGCCCGACATGCAAATTGGGACTCGACGGGTCGAAGCCCATTTTGAGCCGAAGTTTTTTGCCGGAGGCTAGCTTGTCACGCAGCTCGGCTTCCACGATCACCTCGGCCACACCGCGTGTCAGCAGCCGGTCGATGTCCATACAGCCTCCATACGACAAACGAGCGTGGGCTTGCCCACGCTCAGCCCCAGGATCAATCCGCGGGCTGAAGAAACAACGCCGGCTAAAGCTGGCTGGACATGGTTCCAGCCAGCTTTAGCCGGCGTTGTTTCTTCAGCCCGGCGCTTCAGCGCCGGGCCACTCATGTCCGGTAAACGTCCCATTACCCCGGCACCGTATCGCGCGTCACGCGTCGCGTAGACTTGCTGCGAGACGAGCTTTTCCCGGTTGTCCTACCATTGGACGTGCCGTTCGAGCGGCGCGCCGTAGCTTTGGCGCTGCTCTTGGCGGCCGTCTTGGACGTGCCTCGATGCGTGGCTGCGCCCGTGGCTTTGGAGCCGGCGGCCGCGCGCTTCGGTTTGGCCGGGCGCAGCGCCTCGACTTCCTCGTCGCTCAAGATCCGCGGCGTCGAGCCGTCGGCGGGCAGCTTTTCGATATACCGGCAGCGTGGATAGCCGGTGCAGCTCAAGAACGGCCCATAGCGCCCTTCCTTGAGCGCCAGCTGGTGCTGGTTGCACTCCGGGCAGACCCGCTCCGTGACTCTGGTCGGCGGTTTGGGCCGGCCTTCGCGGTCCAGCTTCTGGATCGTGCGGCAGTCCGGGTAATCGGTACACGCCAGGTACGGTCCCCAGCGGCCTTGCTTGCGGATCATCGGCTTGGCGCACTTGGGGCAATTCCACTCGGTTGCCTGCTCGGCGACCGCCAGCGTGCCCTCACGCGTTTTGGTCAGATTGCGGATATTCTTGCATTCGGGATAGCCGGTGCAGGCCAGAAACGGCCCATAGCGCCCTTGCTTTACCATCATCGGCCGGCCGCACTTGTCGCAGCTCTGCGCGCCCTCGGCCAGCTCGGGCTGCCGGGCCAGCCGCACACCGCCTTCCGTGCTACGCTCCAGATCGCCGGTAAACTGGCACTCGCCGTTGGTGCAGGCCAGGAACTCGCCGTTGCGCCCGAGCCTGATCGCCAGCGGCGATCCACAGGTCGGGCAGGCTTCGTCGATCACGCGCGCCTCGCCCTTAACGCTGCGCATGTCGCGCTCTGCTTTGCGCAGCGTCTCGTCGAACGGCCCGTAAAAGTCGCGGATCACCGGCACCCACTCGCGCTCGCCTTCGGCAATATCGTCGAGCTTTTGCTCCATCTCCGAGGTAAAATTGTAGTCGACCATGTTGGCGAAATGCTCGACCAGCAGATCGGTCACCACGCGCCCGAGGTCGGTCGGCAGCAGCTTTTTCTCGACGATCTCGACATACTTGCGCGCCTGACGATCGTCGAGATCGTCGGCGCATAGGTCGACGGGCCGGCCGATACCCAGACTCTCCAGCTCCTTGACCAGCGACGGCCTCGGTGTAGCGCGGCGGCGGCTGTGTGCAGTGCTGTAGTGCCAGCAGGTCGAGCAGCCTGAGCAGCTCGCGCTCGGTCAGCGGCGGCAGCACAGCCTCGCTGGTCCTCGTCTTCCTCGCCTTCGTCGAGGTCGACATTGTACACACGCAGGAAGCCGGGAAACTTGAGCACCGAGCCGGTGGCACGGAACACATAGTGATGAGTGCCGGATTTGCTCCCATTCATCGTTCCCCGCAGCATAGCTGCGATATCCACCGTGGTGCTGTCGAATATCGCAGCTGCCATCTGCGATGCTACAAAGCGCTTCCAGATCAGGTCGTACAGCCGCTGCTGGTCGCGATTGAGCGCCTGGCGCACGCGATCTGGCGTCGGCGCGAGCTGGTCGGCCGGATCGCCTCGTGCGCTTCCTGGGCGCCCTTGGCTTTGGTGCGGTACGCGTTGGGCCGCTCGGGCACGTACTCGCGCGCCGTAGATCTCCGCTATCAGCGCGCGCGCCTCATCCTGCGCCTCCCTGCGACACGTTGACGCGAGTCGGTACGCATATAGGTGATCAGGCCGACCGTGCCCTCGCGACCGCCGAGATCGACGCCCTCGTACAGCTGCTGCGCCACGCTCATGGTTTTCTTGGCGCCGAAGCCGAGCTTGCGGCTGGCCTCTTGCTGCAGCGTCGACGTGGTGAACGGCGGCGCGGGCGTGCGGCGCTTGTCTTTGCGCGTGATCTTAGTGACCTGCACAGCCGGCGCCGTCCAGATCGGCCTTGATCGCTTCGGCCGCTTCCCGGTTGGCGATATCGAACTTGCCGAGCTTCTTGCCGGCTCGCTCGACCAGCACCGCGCGAAACACACGTGTCGTCGCCGGCCTGCTTGCTGCAGATCGGCCTCGATCGTCCAGTATTCCTGCGGCTTGAAGTCCTCGATCTCGCGCTCGCGCTCGACCACCAGCCGCACCGCCACCGATTGCACCCGCCCGGCCGATAGGCCGCGCTTGACTTTATCCCACAGCAGCGGCGACAACCGGTAGCCCACCAGCCGGTCGAGCACGCGCCGGGCCTGCTGCGCGTCGACCATGCGCATATCGATCTGGCGCGGATGGGCCATCGCCTGCTGCACCGCGTTGCGCGTGATCTCGTGGAAGGTTACCCGGTACACCGGCTTGCTTTTCTTGGGGCTTATCGCTTCCCGCACGTGCCAGGCGATCGCCTCGCCCTCGCGGTCGGGGTCGGTCGCGAGATAGATCGCGTCTGCTTTGCGAGCCGCGCTGCGCAGCTCCGAGACTATTTTTGACTTATCGCCGCTTACTTCGTAGTCCGGCGCAAAGTCGTGCTCGACGTCGACGCCGAGCTTGCTTTTCGGCAAGTCGCGCACGTGGCCCATCGACGCTGCAACTTTGTAGCCCGGACCAAGATATTTTTAAATCGTCTTCGCCTTGGCCGGCAATTCGACGATTAAGAGTTTGTCTGCCATGCGTAGCATGCTCCCCGTGGAGAAAGAAACGAGACCGGGAACCGTCAGCGGCTCAACCGGCCCCGCCTGGGCTTGACTATACTGCCTGGATCTACCACTGTCAAGCGTATACGCACGGGTGTGCGATAAGGATCTGGTCGAAAGTCGAAGGTCGAAGGTCACCGGACGCCAAACCCGTTTTTTACCCCTAGGTCCCGATGTTTCGAATTGAACCGAGAAGCAGAAAGACCTTCGACCATTCGACCTGTGACTAAAGCGCCTACGGCTCCCTTACCCCGAGCACAACCGTCGTCCCTGCCGATACAGGCGTGCCCGCGCCGGGCGAATGGCTGACCACGGCGTACGGAGGGAAGGCATCGTACAGGTCGCCGAGCCGGTCACGGCCCTGGTAGTCCACCACCACGTTGAAGATGCCCAGGCTGGCCAGCACTTCCTTGGCCTGGTTCTCGCCCAGGCCGATCAGGTTCGGAATAGTTGCCGCCGGCTGCGGCTGTGGCCCCGGACCGGGATCGTTCGGATTCTGGGGATCGCCAGGCTGGCCGTAGGCTGGCATCCGGCGATGCTTCGGGAGTGCCCGTCGGTCCCGGAGTTGGCGTTGGCGGCTGCAAATCGGCCGATGTACAGCACTGCGCTGGGCACACCGCCCGAGTATCCTTCGTCCGAGAAGGTGAACGAGGTATCGATGATCCGCTCCTCGTCGGACGATTTCGGCAGGTTCCAGACCCGCAGTGACGTCAGCCGGTCGCCGTAGTTGCCTCCGTCTGCCGGGAGGCAGGCGCCGCCTGATGCGGTTCGAACGACGTTGATCGTACGGTACAGGTCGCACCCGTCCTGCTTGCCTTCCAGCATCTGCGGCGTGAACCACTCGCTGCTGCGCTGCCCGAAGCTGCCGCCGATCTGGCAGACTTTGCCTTCCACGGCGCCGAAGGATGACGGAGATGGGAATTCAAGCGGCTTATCGAGATTCTCTCCGCGCAGCAGTCGCTCGATCTCAGGGTCCTGAAAAAACGCTTCCATGACCCGGTTCAGAATGATGCCGCCGCCCTGGGTGCTCTCGACGCGCTCGGTGGCTTCATTGTTGTTGTTGCCGGTCCATACCCCGACCGTAACATAGGGCGTGTAGCCGAGAGCCCAGGCATCGCGGAAATCGTCGGTCGTGCCGGTCTTGGCGTGGAACGGCCGCGACAGCTTGAGCGGATTGTTGGCTCCGAATACGGGAGTGCGGGCCTGGTTGTCGCCCATCCAGTCGCGCACGATCGCCACCAGCGCCGGATCGACCGCCGGCTCGGGCTGGCTCGGAGTGAACTGGCGCAGCACGTTGCCGTCGCGGTCGGTGATCGACAGCACCGGCTCGGCTTTATACGGCCGGCCGTCGCTGGCGAGTGTATTATAGGCGGTGGTCAGATCGAGCGCGGTGACTTCGCCGCCGCCGAGCGTCATCGACAGGCCGTAGTAGCTGTCTTCGCGCTGCAGCCCGCTGATGCCCATGCGGTGCAGCATCTCGCGCGTCGGACCGATACCGGCACGCTTGAGCGCCAGCACAGCCGGCATATTTAGCGAGTTGGCCATCGCCTCGCGCATGCGCAGCGGGCCGTGCCAGCGCCCATCGTAGTTCTTGGGGCAGAACCAGTATGCTCCCTGCGGCAGGCACTGTGTCAGCGTATCGTCGGTGGCGCCGAGCTGCACCGGAAACTTGGTTTCCACATCCCACAGCACCGAGCCTGGATTGAGCGCGCCCTGGTTCATCGCCGACAGGTAGGTAAACGGCTTGAGTGCCGAGCCCGGCTGCCGCTCGCGGGTGGTCACGTTCACGTTGCCGTCGAGCACGTTGCCGGTCTCGTCGGGCGTATCGGTAGTCTTGACCGCGTTGTAATCGATCGAGCCGACCATGCCCAGGATCTGGCCGGTATTCGGCTGCATCACCACGACAGCCGCATTATGGATATTACGGTTTTCGCGCTCCAGCTCCTCGATGCGCTCTTTCGCTTCGCGCTGCGCGATCTCCTGCACTCGCAGGTCGATCGTGGTGGTGATCGTCAGGCCGCCCTCGTTGGCCAGGATCGGCCCGATCACCGGATCGTTGCCCAGCACTTCCTGGACATGAAACATGAAATGGGGAGCTTTGAGGCTGACGGTTTTGTCGACGAACTGCAGGTCGGCCCTGATCGCCTCGCGCGCCTCGGCCTCGTCGACATAGCCGTTCTTGACCATCTCGCGCAGCACGGTCACCTGGCGCTGCCGCGGCAGCGAGGTGCCTTCCGGTAGCGCGGTTTCCGCGTTCAACCAGCTGTTGCGTTTGAGCGCGACGCCGGGCAGGATCTGTCCGTCCTGTAAGAACTGGATCGGATTATAAACATCTGGCAGCTGCCCCAGGCCGGCCAGCAGCGAGCCTTGATTGAGGTCGAGGTCTTTGGCGCTGATGCCGAAAAAGTTCTGCGCCGCGGCCTCGATGCCGTACGACAGGTTGCCGTAGAAAATCTCGTTGAGATACAGCTCCAGGATCTGCTCTTTGGTGTAATCGTCAGTCAGCTGCTGGGCCAGCACCGCCTCTTTGATCTTGCGCGATACGCGCTCCTGCTGCTCTTCCTCGGTCAGCACCACCAGCTTGATCAGTTGCTGGGTGATCGTCGACGCGCCCGATACCGTTTCGCCGGCGCGCAGATTGGACAACACCGCGCGCACCATACCAAGGTAGTCGACGCCTGGATTGGTCCAGAACTCGCTGTCTTCGACGGCCACGGTCGCATCGATCACATACTGCGAGATCTGGTCGAGCTTGACCGGATCGCGCCGGCCGTTGGAAACAAGCTCGTACAACAGCTCGCCGTTGCGGTCCAGAATGCGGCTGGTTTGAAACGGCTTGTAGGCACGCAACGTTTCAAGCCGCGGCTGCAGCTCGGCAGCCGTCCGGGCATAGTATGCTCCGCCGCCGGCGGCAACACCGGCCGGGATCAGCGCCAGCAATCCGATCAGCGCCAGCAGCACATAGGCGAAGCCATAGCGTCGTGGCGCAGCGTTTTCGCGCAGCATGTGCGGTGGAACGCGCAAACGGCGGCGTATGCGTGAACGTGGGGCAGTGCTTTGGGTGATGTGGCGGCCGTTGCTGCGATTTCCGTTGGAAGCCATAGCTCTATTTGTATCTGAGATTTGTAGCGAACATCAAATACCATTCTACCATTTTCGGCGCTTTCTAATCCCGCAGGGCGCTTATAGGCGGCTGATAAGGGAATTGGTCGAAGGTCACAGGTCGAAGGTCGAAGGTCTTTCGGGCACACGGCTCTTACGGTACTTCGGCACTGCTCTCGATTAACTGGTTCGGCGACCTGTGACCTTCGACCTTCGACCGTTAACCTTCTTTGGCGCAACAACCGCGTTCATGTAGGCGTACAATCGTTAACATAATAAGCAAGGAACCGCGGTGAATCTGAGCAACTATACGGAAAAGGCGCGCGAAACACTGGCGACAGCCGGGCAGGTTGCGCTCGAATATGGGCATACGCAGATCTTACCCGAGCACCTGTTGCTGGCCTGTTTACGTCAGAGCGAAGGGCTGGTGCCCGAGGTGCTGCGCCGCGCCGGCACCAGTGTCGACCAGCTGCGCCAGCAGGTCGAAGCCGAGCTCGAGCGTTTGCCCAAAGTCACCGGTTCCAACGTCGAGCCGCCGTTCAGCCTGCGCCTCAAGCAGGTGCTGGAGTATGCCGAGAGCGAGGCGCGGCGCACGGGAGAGCGGCTGGTTGCCAGCGAGCATCTCTTGCTGGCGCTGGTAGAAACGCGAGGGCCGAACGGCTCGCTGTGGATGACGCTCAACATGGCGCGCGAGCGGATCGGCCAGGTGCTCAACGCGCTGCGCGGCAACCTGCGCGCCTCCGGCCTCACCAGCGACGCGCCGACCGGCGCGCTGGACCGTTTCGGGCGCGACCTTACCGCGTATGCGATCCTCGGCAAGCTCGATCCGGTGATCGGCCGCGACGAAGAGATCAGGCGCACCGTGCAGGTGCTCAGCCGGCGCGGCAAGAATAATCCCGTGCTGCTGGGCGACCCCGGCGTGGGCAAGACTGCGATTGTTGAAGGGCTGGCGCTGCGCATCGCGCGCGGCGACGTGCCCGACTCGCTCAAGCACAAGCGTATTATCGCCCTGGATATCGGCGCGCTGGTGGCCGGCACGAAATACCGCGGCGAGTTCGAAGAGCGTCTGAAAACGATCCTGGCCGAGGCGCGCGGCTCGGACGGCACGATCCTGTTTATCGACGAGCTGCATACCGTCGTCGGCGCCGGGGCCGCCGAGGGCAGCGTGATGGATGCTTCCAACATGCTCAAGCCGGCGCTGGCTCGCGGCGAGCTGCACGCGATCGGTGCCACCACGCTTGAAGAATATCGCAAGCATATCGAGCGCGACCCGGCCCTGGAGCGGCGCTTCCAGCCGGTGATGGTCGAGGAGCCTTCGTGGGAGGATACGATCTCGATCCTGCGCGGGCTCAAAGAGCGCTACGAGACCCACCACGGCGTGCGAATTACAGACGGCGCGATCGTCGCCGCGGCCAGCCTCGGCCAGCGCTACATCAACGACCGCCGTCTGCCCGACAAGGCGATCGACCTGATCGACGAGGCCGCGGCCCGGCTCAGAATAACCATCAGCAGCGACCCGCCGGCGCTTGACGATCTGAAGCGCCACATTTTGCAGCTCGAGATCGAGCGCGAAGCGCTGAAGCGCGAAGTCGACCGTGCCGCGCGCACGCGGCTCGAGAAAATCCACGAGTTGCTGGCCGAGCTGGCCCAGCAGCGCACGGAAATGGAGCATCGGCTGGCCGAAGAGCGCGCGGCGATCGAGCGCATCAGCGGCATCAAGGAGCAGCTCGAGCGTGCCCGCGGCGAGGTCGAGCAGGCCGAGCGCGAGTTCGACTACAACCGGCTGGCCGAGCTGCAGTACGGTACGCTGCCGCGGCTGCAGTCCGAGCTGGACACCGAGCTCGGGGCGCTGGAGCGCCAGCAAGCTCGCGGCGCGCTGCTGCGCGAAGAAGTGACCGACCAGGACATCGCCGAGGTCGTCGCGCTGTGGACCCGCGTGCCCGTCGCGCGCATGCTGCAGGACGAGGCCGACCGCTTACGCGACATGGAAGACGCGCTGCACCGGCGGGTGATCGGGCAGGAACCGGCTGTGCGCGCCGTAAGCAACGCGGTGCGCCGCGCGCGCGCCGGGCTGCACGAAGAAGGCCGTCCGCTGGGCTCGTTCCTGTTTTTGGGGCCGACCGGCGTGGGCAAAACAGAGCTGGCACGCGCTCTGGCCGAGTTCTTGTTCGACGACGAGCGCTCCCTACTGCGCTTCGACATGTCTGAGTACATGGAGCCGCACACCGTGGCCCGGCTGATCGGAGCTCCCCCGGGATACGTCGGCTACAACGAGGGCGGCCAGCTCACCGAAGCGGTAAGGCGGCGTCCGTTTTCGGTGGTACTGCTGGACGAAGTCGAGAAAGCGCACCCCGAGGTCTTCAACGTGCTGCTGCAGGTGCTGGAAGACGGTCGCCTGACGGATGGCCAGGGCCGCGTGGTCAACTTCCGCAACGCCGTGATCGTCATGACCAGTAATCTCGGCTCGCACGCGTTCCAGTCGCTGATGGATGATCCGGAGGCGTTGGAAGAAGAAGCGCTCGAGGCGCTGGAGCAGCACTTCCCGCCGGAATTCCTCAACCGCGTCGACGATACGATCATCTTCCGGCCGCTGACACGCGAGCAGATCGCAGCGATCGTACGCCTGCAGGTCGTGCGCGTCACCGAGCGGCTGAGCGCCCAGAATGTGTGTATCGAGCTGACCGATGGTGCTATCGCGCGGCTGCTGGCGCTGGGCTGGGATCCGCGCTATGGAGCGCGCCCGCTTAAGCGCGTGATCCAGCGCATGGTGCTCGATTCCCTGGCGCTGGATCTGATCGAGCGGCGCTTCGTGCCCGGCGATACGATCCTGATCGACGACGAGCGCGGCGAGCTGACCTTTGAGGCGGTTGAGAAAGGGTTAGCGGCTGACGGTTAGGGGTTTACCGCGCGTAGGGACACGCCGGAGGCACCCTGCCGCTGCAAGGCCGCGACGAATTGTGTGCCGGTGGCGTGTCCGCAGGTGATGCGCCGAAACGCATCCGTCTTAACATGTCACCGGTGCCGGGTATTCGGCGTGTCCAGGTGTGACGTATCGGCATCGCCGGATGCGGACACGCCAGCGGCGCCACGGCTCAATACGGACCATACAGGTGGATTGCGGCGCCTCCGGCGTGTCCCTACGAATGTCCGTCCCGAACCGTGTTCCTGACCGACCTCGACCCTGACCCCTATGCTCGCGTGCGCTCCTCGATCTCGACGCTCTCAAGCCGGTCGCCGGGCTTCGAATCGCGCTGCGGATCGCGGACACGGATCGCATTGACCACGTCGATGCCCTCGACTACCTCGCCGAAGATCGCGTGCTTGCCGTCGAGCCAGGGCGTGGCCGTGTGCGTGATAAAGAACTGCGAGCCGCCGGTATTGGCGCCGGCGTTGGCCATCGACAGGATACCCGGCCGGTCGTGGCGCAGCTTGGGGTGGAACTCGTCCTTGATCGTGTAGCCCGGCCCGCCGCTGCCAGTGGCGGTCGGGTCGCCGCCCTGGACCATAAAATTGGGGATCACGCGATGGAACGTCGTGCCGTCGAAATAGCCCTCGCGGGCCAGAAACACGAAGTTATTGACCGTCGTCGGCGATTCACTCGCGAATAACCGGATCTTGATCGGCCCTTTTTCGGTGTTGAACGTCGCGTAATACTCGTTGGCCGGATCGATCGTCATCTCCGGCTGCCGGTCGTAGCGTTTGGAAGGCATGAAACAGTGCTCCGAACTTAGCTCTTTTTGCCGCTGTTGCGAATCGTACTCTTAAAACTGTTGCTGGCAGAAAATCCAGGCGTGCGCGTCGCGCCGATCGTCATCGGGGTCTTGGTCTGCGGGTTAACACCGCGCCGCTCGCGCCGCTCGCGCACCTCGAAGGTGCCGAAGCCCGTCAACACCACACGTTCGCCGGACTGCAGTTGCTCGGCGATCAGGTCGAGCGCGGTATCGATGATCTGCCTGGCCTGCTTCTTGGGAACGCCGGCGCGCTCGGCGACCTCGGCGATGAACTCGGTCTTTTGCATCGAACGTCTCCTTCGCTTCCGCGATATAGCGCCTGGGCGCAAACGTCATTATAAGCGCGGAATACGGCATGTCAAGACAAAACACAGCATCAGAATGCCGCAAATCGCAGGCGACGCGCCTGGATTTTTATTGACAAGCCCGTGCCCCGCTGCTATAATCGCCTGACCGCGCGGGAATGGCGCAATGGTAGCGCATCTGCTTCCCAAGCAGAGGGTTGCGGGTTCGAGTCCCGTTTCCCGCTCCAACAGAGACGGGACGAGCACCAGGCTCGTCCCGTTGTTTTGTTCTCCGCCCGCGATTTACAGCGGCAGCTGAACCGGCTGCCCGCCGTTTTCAGCGGAGCGACGGATGGCGAGGATCAGCTCCTGATCCAGCCGCGCTTGCTGCGGGCCGTAGCTGGGCGGCCGGTTCGTTTGTACGGCGTCAATCAGGCTTTTGACGCAGCCTGCCACGGCGATTTCGTCGTCGTGCCATTGCGGCGATGTGCCGCGCTCCCGATTCGCGAACGGATTATCCCAGCGAACGATCGGCAGCTCGGGCAGGCCGGTGTGCGCGACCATCGCCGTGAGCACGCCGCCGTCGTTTCGCTCGTAGCGCCGTTCCACGGTGATAAAGTGTGCCGCTTCGCCGCCGGGCGCGATCAAGCTCAGACGCTCGTCATGGTCATGCTCGCCGATTGAGACGCCCATGCCGCGCTCGGCCAGAAAGCGGCTGCTGCGCCACCAGCGGATCGGTGAATCATAGCCGACGTTGGTCCAGTGATATATTCCGAGCCGCCCGTCGTCGAAGGTGATGATGCCATGCTCCTGCGTCTCGTCGCGGGCATCAGTGTTGTCCGCGAGGCGTGAATAATAGGGCGCAAGCCGGTAGTTCTGCACTGCGCCGACCACTGATGCCGGGCGCGCATCGAACCCAAGATAGCTGCGCATGACGCTGACGCCGTGGTAGCCGTGGCCGGCGAAATCGTTGAACGAGGTGTACACCTTCCCGAAGATCCCCGACGCGATCAGGGCCAGCTTGAGCTGCTCGAACGGGCGGCGATGGAACTGCTCGGCCACCTCGATCCATAGATTGCGTTGCTCGGCTGCCGCAATGATCGCGTCGGCCTCGGCGAGCTCGTGGGCGATCGGCGTTTCCAATAGGACGTGAAGTCCCGCCTCGATCGCCGCGAGCCCGACCTGCCCGTTTGCGCCGTACGAAACTGATACTATGCCAACCTGCGCCCCGGTTTCACGAACCATCCGGTCAAGCTCACTGTACGCCGGAACGCCGAGCCGCGCGCCCAACTTGTGCGCCGATTCCTCGCTCCGGCTCCACGCCGCGACGAGCTCGACGCCGGGAAGCGCCCGTAATATCGGCGTATACACGCCAAGCGAGCGCCTGGAGCCGCCAAGCAGGGCGACGCGAATAGGTTCGGTCATGGTTGTTGCTCCTCTGTTATTGATCCTGCGCTAGAGCTCACGGCCATCGCGCCCGCCGCCATGGCCGCTGTACGGCGTGCCGGGCATCCAATCGCCGGAAGCTGGTGCTTCGAAGGTATCGAGCGGTAGCCGAACACAGCAATGTTCAGCACTCGATCGATACGCCGCTTCACATAGCTCAAGCGCGACGAGCGAGCTGTCGAGAACCTGGTAATCGGCGGCTCCCTGTTCTATCTGCAGCGCAAGCTGATCCAGGTGGCGTTGGTGACCGCTTCGCCCGTCGTGCGTAACCTCGAACGATTGTCCATTGGGGTGCTGCGCGTTGAGCAAATGGTATGCGGATTCCCAGGCGTACATTTCGATCATGCCCGCCGTACCGATTAATCGAAACAAGAACGGCTTGTTCCGGCGCATGATCGGCACATGATCGCCCGTTTGCATCACCACGCGCACGCCGCGCCTGGTTTGCGCATATGTAACAGCAAGTGTCTCAACCTGCATGCCGTCGCGATACGTGCGTGTCGAAGAGTCGCAGGTTGCCAGCACGTAATCGACAGGGTCGTCCGGTGTCAGTGCCACAAACAGATTCAGCCAGTGAATGCCCGCATTGATAATGTCCCATCTGTGCGACTCGATCTCGACAAGCTCAAGCTCGCCGATCGCACCGCCATGCACCAGCGCACAAATCTCGTCGACATGTGGCGCTACCAGCAATCCGTGAGGCACGACCGCCGGCAGCTGCTGTGCCTTGATCGCGCGCACGATCTGCTTGCCGGCCGCATAAGTATCGCCGAGCGGTTTTTCGACAAGTATCCCCTGGAGCGACAGGTGAAGCGCTGCCTGTGTTATTTCGAGGTGAGAAGGTGGGTAGGTGGCGATACAAACGACATCGGTCGGGCATGCCGCAAACATCTCGCCATAGGTTGGAAACGTCTGAATATGTGGATACAACGCCTGAAGCTCGGCAAGCACATCAGCGCGCAGGTCGGCGACGGCGCGCAGCTCGAAATTGGTCGATGCCTCAAGGGCGGCCAGGCTTAGCTTTCCGCCTGTGCCACCGCCGACAACCGCGGCAGTATAACGCTGGGTCATTTGCACCTCCGCGTGCTCGTCCTTTTTCACCGTTCAACCAATGATACATGCACCGGACGCGCTACAGTAAACAAGGACGAACGGCGAAGCATATGCCTTCGCCGTTCGTCCTTGCGGATTTACTGTCCGTCCGGGCGGCCGGGTCCTTGTTGCTGCCGGTAGGTGAATCAGTCAGCTGCGTTTGCCCGGCAGGCTATAAATTGATGTCGGACGGCTGCGAAATGTCTTCCAGCGCATCGCCCGAGAGCCGATCCTGGCCCTCTACCGCGATATCGCCGAGCGCAACGATGCCGACAAGGTTCTTGTCGCGGTCCACCACCGGCAGGCGCCGGATCTGGTGCTGCGACATCAGCTGCGTCACTTCTTCGACCGACTGATCGTTGTACGCGAACACTACATCGGGCGTCATCACGTCGCTGACGCGCGTGTCGGCCGGCGAGCCGCCCACCGCCGTCGCCCTGATCGTGATGTCGCGGTCGGTCAGCATGCCGTACAACCGCTTGCCGTCGCACACCGGCAGCGAGCCGACGTTGAGGTCTCGCAGCCTGGCCGCCGCTTCCTCGACTGTAGCGTCCGGCCGGATGACTTCGACGTCGGTTGTCATGATGTCCTTGAGCTCCATAGTCTCCTCCTTTTGCGCAGTCTCCGGGCTGCAAGAGCTATGCCGACGCTTTTTGACGCAAAGGCGCAAAGGACTAAGAGGATATCTTTGATGATTGCGCATCGAAGCTAGGCTTACTTTGTGAACATGAACGAGCCATCGAACCGGTAAGACATCAATTCTTTGCGCCTTTGCGCCTTTGCGTCAGAATCCTCGCCCGCGGCGCGGCTTGTGCTAGCTTGAACGTCCCGATCCAAGGAGCATGTATGGAGCGCAATCAGCGAACATCCGGCGCACAACGTCCAGCGACCGGAGACCGGCAGCCGTCGACGGCGCCGGATGCCTCGTTCGAAACCGGCGCCGGTGCCGACGATACCGGCTTCGACTCGCCGCCGTATGAGAGCAGCCGGCTGGGCAATACCGAGGTGCGCGAAACTGAGCATGCCGAGCCGGTATTTCCGCCGGATGTACCTCGTGAAGGCGAGCGGGAGTGACGGTAAGCGGGAGGTCGCATGAGCAGACAACACTATGATGCGATCGTGATCGGCGCCGGTCAAGGTGGCGGGCCGTTGGCCAGCGCGCTGGCCCGAGCGGGGCGCAAAACGGCGATCGTCGAGCGCGAGCACGTCGGCGGAACCTGCATCAACGAGGGCTGCACACCCACCAAAACCATGGTCGCCAGCGCTCGGGTGGCCTACCTTGCCCGGCGCGCCGCCGACTATGGTGTCCATTCCGGCGATGTGCGCGTCGATCTGTCCAGGGTGCGGCAGCGCAAGCGCGACATTGTTGAAAGTTTTCGTAGCGGCAGCGAGCGCCGGCTGCGCGACACACCGGGGCTGGATTTGCTCGAGGGCGAGGCAAGCTTCTCCGGCCCGCGCACGATCAGCGTGCGGCTGGCCGGCGGCACCGCCGAGCTGGAGGCCGATCTGCTTGTGATCAACACCGGCGCGCGGCCCGCGCGGCCGCCGGTCGATGGTCTCGACGCGGTGCATGTGCTCAACTCAACCTCGATCATGGAGCTGGATCAGGTTCCCGAGCATTTGTTGGTGCTTGGTGGCGGCTATGTCGGCCTCGAATTCGGCCAGATGTTCCGTCGTTTCGGCTCGAGCGTGACGATTGTGCAGCGCGGAACCAAGCTGCTGGCGCGCGAGGACGACGACATCGCCGACGAAGTGGCTAAGATCCTGCGCGAGGACGGTATCGAGGTGCTGCTCGAAGCCGACGCCAGGCGCGCCCTGACGCGGCGTGACGGCAAGATCGCGCTCGCTGTCGGCATCGGCGGCGAGCAGCGCGAGCTTACCGGCACGCACCTGCTGGCGGCCGCCGGTCGAACACCCAACACCGAGGCGTTGCAGCTCGCCAACGCCGGTGTCGACACCGACAAGCGTGGACATATCGTGGTCGATGAGCAGCTGCGCACCAGCGTGCCGGGTGTGTATGCGATCGGCGATGTGACCGGTGGCCCTGCCTTTACGCACATCTCGTACGACGACTACCGCATTCTCAAGACCAATCTGATCGACGGCGGCTCCGCTTCGACCGCCGGACGCCTGGTGCCGTACACCGTATTTATCGATCCACAGCTCGGCCGTGTCGGCCTCACCGAGCGCGAAGCGCGTGATTCCGGCCGGGCTATCAAAGTCGCCAGCATGCCGATGAGCTATGTCGCGCGTGCCCTGGAGCTTGACGAAACCCGCGGCCTGATGAAGGCCGTCGTCGACGCCGGCAGCGGGCAGATCCTGGGCGTGGCCATACTGGGTATCGAGGGCGGCGAGCTCATGTCGCTACTGGAAATCGCGATGCTGGGCAAGCTGCCCTACACCGCGCTGCGCGACGCGATCTTTGCGCATCCAACGCTGGCCGAGGCGCTGAATAACCTGTTCGCTACGCTGGACTGAGGATATTCGTCCGGGTGCTATAGCTCGTACGTTTCGAGCGCGCGCTTGACGCCGGCCAGGAAGCGATCAGCCGTGGCGCCGTCGACGACGCGGTGGTCGAAGGTGAGGCTGAGGTAACACATCGGCCGGATCGCAAACGAGTCCAGGCCGTTTTCGCTGATCACCACGACGCGCTTCTGGATCGCACCAACGCCCAGGATGCCCGCCTCGGGTTGGTTAAGCACCGGCGTGGCGAACAGCGAGCCCCATACGCCGTGATTGGTGACGGTAAACGTGCCTCCGCGGGTGTCGTCGGGGCTTAGCCGCCGCGACCGTGCGCGCTCGGCCAGGTCGGCGATGCTGCGCGCGATGCCGAGCAGGCTTTTGTCGCCGGCGTCCCTGATCACCGGCACCAGCAGGCCATCGTCGAGTGCCACGGCGACGCCGATGTTGATGCGCCGGTGAAGCACAATGCCGTTGTCGCTCCAGCTCGCGTTGAGCTGCGGCACTGCTTCGAGCGCCGCGACGGTAGCCTGGACGAAATACGGCGTGAACGACAGCTTAACGCCCTGGCGCTCCCAATCGGCGCGGTTGCGGTCGCGGTGCGCCACGACCCGGCTCAGGTCGGCCTCCATAACCGTCGTCACGTGCGGTGCCGTTTGCTTTGAGCGCAGCATGTGTTCGGCAATCGCGCGGCGCATCGGCGACAGCGGCACGATCTCGGCGTCGGCTTCCAGGGCGGAGGACGGCGGGCGGAGGACGGCGGGCGGAGGAACCGCCGGCTCCGTATCACCGTGTGTACCGACTTCGAAGGCCTGTTGCAGCTGGGTTTGTTCGGCGCGCGACGCCTGCTCCGGCCCACCGGCCGGCGCGGCGTCCGGTAGCGTTGGTTCGGCTGGCGTGGTCGCGGCTGCCGTCTGCTCGTCGCGGTGCGCCACGAACGCTTCGACGTCTCGTCTGGTGACGCGCCCGCCGGCACCTGTGCCGGGGATCGCATTGATTTCCAGGCCATGCCGGGCTACCAGGCGCGCGACGACCGGCGAAACAAACCTGCCTTCGGCGGCTTCCCCCGCAGCAGCGACAGCTTCTGCTGCCGGCTCTTCAACAGCGTTCGTCACCGCGTGGTTGCCGCTGCCGGCCGGCTCGAGCTGCGCGATCACCGTGCCGACGCCGACGGTCTCGCCTTCGCCGACCAGGATCGCGGCAAGCACGCCGTCGACGGGTGCAGAGACCTCGGTGTCTACCTTGTCGGTCGTCACTTCCAACATCGGCTCATACTGCTCGACGCGATCGCCGGGACGCTTGAGCCAGCGGCCGATCGTGCCTTCGGTGACGCTTTCGCCCAGCTTGGGCATGCGGAACTCGAGGGTCATGGCTAATACGCCACCAGCTCGCGCAGCCGCGCGACGATCGAGTCGGTAGAGATCATGAACGCATCTTCCAGGGTTGGTGCAAACGGCATGGCCGGCACATCCGGTCCACACAGCCGCATCACCGGCCCGTCCAGATGCTCGAACGCACGCTCGGCGATCAATGCCGCCACCTCGGCGCCGATACCGCCGGTAAGGTTGTCTTCGTGTACGATCAGCACTTTGCCGGTTTTGCGCGCGGCGGCCAAAATAGCTTCGACGTCAAGCGGCCGTACGGTGCGCAGGTCGAGCACTTCGGTCTCGACGCCGTCGTCTCGCGCGAGTCGCTCGGCCGCCTCCAGTGCGTAATGCAGCATCAAGCCATAGGTGATCACCGTGACGTCGTCGCCGGAGCGCTTCGTGTCGGCCACGCCGATCGGCACGCTGTAATCGCGGTCGGGCACCTCGCCCTTGATCAGGCGGTAGGTTTTCTTGTGCTCCAGAAACAGCACCGGGTCGGGGTCGAGCACGGCGCTCTTGATCATGCCTTTGACATCATAAGGTGTGGACGGCACGACCACTTTAATGCCGGGGATATGTGCGAAAAATGCCTCGACCGATTGTGAGTGATACATCGCGCCGTGGATGCCGCCGCCGTAGGGCGCCCGTATCACCAGCGGCACGTTCCATTCGCCGTTTGAGCGATACCCGATGCGGGCCGCTTCGCTGACGATCTGGTTCATCGCCGGCCAGATGAAGTCGGCGAACTGGATCTCGGCGATCGGGCGCATACCATAAACCGCCGCCCCGACGCACGCGCCGACAATAATGCCCTCGGCCAGCGGCAAATCCATGATCCGCCAGGGCCCGTATTTTTCCTGCAGCCCTTCGGTTACCCGAAACACGCCGCCGCGCTTGCCGACGTCTTCGCCGAACACAAAGACCCGCTCGTCGGCGGCCATCACTTCGTCTATGCCGGCTCGGAGTGCCTCGATTAAGGAAAGTTCAGTCATGATACACAAACCTCCCCAACGTCCCCGGCTCTGGCGGCGCCGCCGCTTCCGCCACGGTAGTCGCCTGGTTGACAGCACTCTTGATGCGCTCGCGGATCTCGTGCTCGCCTTCGTCGGTCAGCACGTCGTCGGCGCGCAGCTGGGTGGCAAAGGCGATGATCGGGTCGTTTTGCTTGAGCGCCTTGAGCTCTGCCGGCGGGCGATAAGTGCGGTCGTTGTCGTCGGAGGAGTGCGCGGTAAGGCGAACGCATTTGAACTCGATCAGCGTCGGGCCTTCGCCACGTCGCGCGCGCTCGACGGCGACCTGCGTTGCTTCGAACGCCGCCACCGGGTCCGCGCCATCGACGACCACGCCAGGAAAGCCGTAGCCTGCCGCGCGGTCGGCGACGTCTTCAACACCCATCTGCTGGCGCTGCGGCACCGAGATGGCATAGCCGTTGTTTTCGCACACAAAGATCACCGGCAGCTTATGTACGCCGGCCAGGTTCATCGCCTCGTGTACCTCGCCCTGGCTGCTGGTGCCTTCACCGAACGAAACCCAGGCGACCGAGTCGTCAACGACCTTGCCGGCTACCTCGTTGCGGATCTTGATCGCCAGGCCGACGCCGGCGGCGTGCGGCACCTGTGTGCCGGTCGGCGATGATTGCGAGATGATGTGCAGCCGGCGATGGCTATAATGGGCCGGCATCTGTCGCCCGCCGCTGTTAGGGTCGGCGGCGCGGCCGAACAAGCCCATCATCACATCCGTCGGCGTAAAGCCCAGGGCAAGCACCACGCCCAGATCGCGGTAATACGGCAAGACCCAATCCTGCCCGGGGCGAAGTGCATACGCGCTGCCGACCTGCGCCGCTTCATGACCCTGACACGAGATTACGAACGGCACTTTACCCTGGCGATTAAGGATCCACTGCCGCTCGTCCAATGAACGGGCCAGCAGCATCAGCTCAAAAATGCGCAGCAGATCGGCCCGCTCGAGTCCGGTCGATACGCTGCCCGGCTGCATAATTGCCATCTATCACCGCCTCCAAAGCGACGACGCGCCTGCGGCATAGCCGAGGCGCGTGACAAACAGATCATACAGCGCAGCGACGTCGCCGGCATGGCCACGCGCAACCGCGCCCATCGTCATTGACGGCACGTTAGGATTCATTCGTTCAAGTGTAGCACAAGGCCGAGGCGTGTACAAACCGGCGGACGATAGACGCCGCCACTGCCGGATGTCAGGGCCGGCGCCCGGTTGACATGCATGCACAATATACTGATAAATGCAGTCGACGCGCCGGCGTCACATGCTCCCGAACGCGGCGCGCGGCACGGGAACTTCCGTGCAATGTGGATCGTCAATTCGTAGGGTCGTGGGCGGAGGCAAGCTCCGTCCCTAAAACTTCAAAATACAGGGGCGCAGCTTGCCTTCGCCCGACGGGGACCAGTTATGCGCTCGCGATTGATCGTTGTGTTGCCCGTGATCGGGCTGTTGGTAGCCGGGTTCATGACGCTGCGGCCGTGCACTGTCTTTGCGTGCTCGTGTATGGCGCCCGGCGCGCCGGATGTAGAGCGCGACAACTCAACTGCCGTGTTCGCCGGCCGGGTTGCCTCGATCACGACCGTCAATCGTGGCGGCGTGGCGCCGCAGCTACAGGTTGCATTCGACGTTTCGCAATCCTGGAAAGGCCCGGCCGCCGCATCGATCGAGGTCCTGACCAGCGAAAGCAGCGCCAGCTGCGGCGTCACGTTCACCCAGGGCGGCGAGTACGTCGTGTACACCAACGACTCGGAAGGATATTTGAACGCCAGCCTGTGCAGCCGCACGCGGCCGCTTGCGGACGCCGATGAAGACCTGGCCGCGCTTGGCGACGCGAGCGCCGAGCTTCCCGCCGGCGTTACCGGTCCTGTCGCCGACGGCCAGATCCGGACGGACCAGCCGGCAACCCCCAGCACACTGCCCGATGTCGGCGCGCGGAACCCGCTGCTGTGGCTTGGCATCGGTGTGCTGGTGCTGGCCGTCGGCTCGGCGGCTGCCTTGTTCATCATGCGGCGAGGACAGTAAGTACCTAGGCGTTAGCCGCCGGCGGTTCGGTCAGTCATCGCAATCTTCTTGGCCCCTATTGCCGTCATCGCAATTATCGTTGCCGCCTCCCTTGTCCTTGTCTTCGTCATCATCGTCGTCTTCGTCATCATCGTCCTCGTCGTCGTCCTCGTCCTTGTTGTCGTCATTGCCCTCGTTGTCGTCCTCGTCCTTGTTGTCGTCGTCGTCATCGTCGTCTTTGCCCTTGTCGTCGGGCTCGGAAGTGGGTGCCGGTAGAGGCGGAGGCGCAGCAGTCGGCGGCGGTGGCGGCGGTTGCGTGGGCTCGACCGCTGGTGGTGCGGGTGTTGGCGACGCCGGCGGTGCAGGATCAGCAACGGGTGGTGCAGGGTCAGCAACGGGCGGATCCGGCTCTGGAGCAGGCGGGGCGGGATCTGGAGCCGGGGCTTCAGGATCGGCAGCCGGTGGCTCCGGAACGGCGACCTGTGGAGCCGCCTGTGTCGGTACGGTTGTCGGTGACGGCGGCTGCGGATCGACCACCGGCTGCGCGACCGTCGGCTTCGGCATAGCACCGGGCTGCACTGGAGTTGCTCGTGCCGGCTCCGGCACCCGTGTGGGCTCGACCGTAGCCGGCTCCGGACGCGCCGAAGGCGCTTCGGCGCGATCTGGCCTGCCGGGAGGTATTTCGGTGGGTATGGTCGTTGCGCCGGGCTGCGATGCGGGCGTCGCAGGCAGGTCCGGCGGCATGCCACGGCCGTCCCAGGCCAGCGCGGTCGGCACGTACGTCGGCGTTGGAAGCACCACGACCGCGCTTTTCAGCTGTACCACCTGAGCCGCATCATTGGCCGAGGCAGACTGCTCGGCGGCGCGTACGTGGGGCACGATCGCCGCCGGAGGCTTGGGCGCGGAGCACGCAACCAGCCCTGGCAGCACCATGAGCAGGCTGCCAAGCGCGGCGCTCGCGCGGCGAAACGTTTTCAAGATATCCTCCGATCGGCTACTTTCAGCACCATACGTGCCTCAGACTGCTGCATCGGGAGGTACTGAAGTATACGAGGCCCATCCTCAGTATACATGTTTCCGGTAATTGATTCGCGTATCCAAGCTGGACAGGCCATGGAAACAAGCAAATCAGGTAAACCCAGACGCAAGCGTCATCGGTTCCGGCGACCATACCGCCCGCCGACGCTTGCGTCGGCCTGCCCATGGTTGGTTGCAGCGTACGACACAGCGTGGTTGCATCGTCGGACGTGTGCTGATATGGCCCGGCCCGGTGGTACAATGCCATCGGTATGCCGACGCTTGAAGGCTCGCTGGAGCGCATCACCTACCATAACGCCGAAACGGGGTACACCGTCGCCAAACTGCTGCCGGCCGGCAAGCGGCTGCTGGTTCCGGTTGTCGGCGCGATGCTTGGCGTGCAGGTCGGCGAAGCGCTGCGTCTGGAGGGCGAGTGGGGCAACCATCCCGACCATGGCCGCCAGTTCAACGTCAGCGCCTGGCAGGCGGTATTGCCGACTGAGGTCGAGGGAATCCGCAAGTATCTCGGCTCGGGCCTGATCAAAGGCATCGGGCCAAAGCTGGCCGAGCGGATCGTGGACCATTTCGGTGCCGATACCCTGCGCGTTATCGACGAGCAACCGGCCCGCCTGGCCGAGGTGCCGGGACCGCCGCGCAAAAATGGGCGCCCAGGCCCGCGCGGACTTACCGACGCGCAGGTTGAGTCGATCATCGGCGCCTGGCGCGAGCAGCAAGGTATCAAGGAGCTGATGCGGCTGCTGCAGAAGCACGGCATTACGCCCACGTTGGCGATCAAGGTGTACCGGCATTACGGAGAGCAGGCTGTCGAGGTCGTTTCCGTGCAGCCCTATCGCATGGCCGACGAGGTGTTCGGCATCGGCTTCGTCACCGCCGACCAGGTGGCGCGGGCTCAGGGGGTACGCCACGACGACCGCTTTCGTGTCGCTGCGGGCATGCGTCACGCGCTGACGCTCGCCGCCGGCGATGGACACTGTTTTTTGCCTCGCGACGAGCTGCTCCAGCGCACCGCCGAGCTGCTCGAGGTAGACCTGCAGCTGGTGGGCGAGGTGCTGGACGAGCTGCCGGATGCCGAGAGCAATCCGCTCAAAGTCGAGCACGCCGACGGCGTCGAGCAGGTGTTTTTACGACCATTGGCGCATGCCGAAACCGGCGTGGCCAACGCGATCAAAACGATCCAGCGCACCCGCTCCGAGCTGCTGGCCGAAACCCGCGGGCTTAACTGGGAGATCGCCTGGCGCGAAGAAGAGCGCGAGATGGGCGTGCGCCTCACCGACGAGCAGCAGCACGCCGTCAAGGCGGCGCTTACTACCAAGCTGGTGGTGCTGACGGGTGGTCCCGGTACCGGCAAGACGTCCACGCTGCGGGCGCTGATCAGGCTGCTCCAACGCCTTGGGATGCGCTATGTGCTGGCTTCGCCCACCGGCCGGGCCGCCAAGCGGCTCAGCGAGGCTACCGGCGTCGAGGCGCGCACGATCCATCGCCTGCTGGAGTACGCGCCACAGGGCGAGCGCCAGTTCCGGCGCGACCGCGACAATCCGATCGCCTGTGATATGTTGGTCATCGATGAAACGTCGATGCTCGACGTGGTACTATGCAACAGCCTGCTGAAGGCTGTGCCGCCCGAAGCGCATGTGTTGTTTGTCGGCGATACCGATCAGCTGCCTTCAGTGGGGCCCGGCAACGTGCTGCGCGATCTGATCGACAGCTGGGCAGTTGAGGAAGTGCGCCTCAACCGTATCTTCCGCCAGGCCGAAGGCTCCGGCATTATCCTGAACGCTCACCGCGTCAACGCCGGCGAGGTACCGCAGCTGCGCGACCTGGAGGACTTTTTCTTTTTTCCCAAGCCGCGTCCCGAGGCCTGCGCCGAGCTGGTGGTCGATCTGGTTTGTAACCGCATTCCGCGCCGCTTCAACGTCGACGCACGTCGCGCGATCCAGGTACTGTCACCCACTCATCGTGGCCCGGCCGGCGTGCAGGCGCTCAACAAGCTGCTGCAGGCCGCGCTGAATCCCGGTGGCCCAAATCGCCCCGAGAAACAATGGGGCGAATTGATCTTTCGGACGGGCGACCGCGTGATGCAAACGCGCAACAACTATGACCTCGACGTGTATAACGGCGATGTCGGCGAGATCGCGGCGATCGACCGGGCCAATCAGCGGCTCGTGGTACGCTTCGAGGAAGCGCGCGGTGTGCGTGAAGTAGGCTACGATTTTGCCAATCTGGATGAGCTTCAGCTGGCGTATGCACTCAGCGTTCACAAATCGCAGGGCGGTGAGTATCCGGTTGTCGTCCTCCCGATGCTACGCCAGCATCGCATGCTGCTGCAGCGAAATCTGCTGTACACGGCGATTACCCGAGCACGCGAGCTGGTCGTGATGGTGGGCGAGCAGGGCGCGATCGAGATGGCCGTCGCCAACGACCGTGTCATGCGCCGTTATACTGCGCTGCAACGCCGTTTGCGGAATATCGAAACCTGAACGTTCCTGGTCGGTCGGCGGTCATGGTGCTGTGCGATCGGCGATTGTTGTTGGTAAGCTACTATCATGTATCGTCTTCGCCTACTAGTACTACTAACCGTGTTGTTGCTGGTTGCCTGCCGCGCGACCCAGCCGGACGAAGCGGTAATTTCGCCTAGCGCGCTCGCGTGGCGGTCGTTGTCGACGGCGACGCCGACCGCGGATGTGCAGGCGGCCGTCACGCCGGTCGGCTCACCGGCATCGCCTGCACCAGGTCTTCCCACGCCCACGCCGGAAACGCCCACGCCGCCGGTCTTGCTGCCCACTCCGACGCCGCTGGCCTCACCCACGATCACGCTTACGCCACAGCCGACCAATACGCCGGCGCCGACCAACACGCCGCCGCCGGGTGCGGTGGTGACGATCGAGCATCCCGTAGCAGACGAGTTCGTGGCGGCGATCGTTTCGGCGGCCGGTACGGTCGCGAATGCGCCGAGCGGCGGCATGCTGCTCAGCATCCGCACCCTGGACGGTGCCGTGATCGGCCCGCCGGCGATCAATGCCGACATGAAATCGTCGGGAGACGGCTATCGCTTTCTCGGACAGGTAGCGCTCGATCCGCCGCCCACGCCGCGCCAGGTCGTGCTGATCGCGCGCTATGAGCCGGACGACCCGGCATGGTCGGTCGTCGAGGCCGGCCAGGCGATCAATGTCCAGGGCCGCTACGGGCATATCGACCGGCTGGTAGTCGAGCAGCCCAGACCATTGGAGCGGCCCGACAGCCCCGAAATCGAGGTGCGTGGCGTAGCGACCGGCCCTCCGGCCAAGGTGCTCGTCCGCTTGCTTGACGCAGGGGAAAATGTGCTGGCCGAAACCGAGGCACAGCTGGCCTGGTATCAGCCGGGCCTGCCGTGTGATTATTCCGCGCTATTGCCGAATGTGCCCGAGGCTACTCAGATGCAGGTGATCGCTCTTGGGATTGACGACGCGGTGACGGAAGCGACGCGGGTGCGGCTGACGCAATAGGCTACCAGGGCCAGATATTCAACGTCCCCAGGGCCATCAAAATACTGGCGATCGCGATCAGCCAGCCGGTGACGACCTGCCCGATCGTGTGGTTGCCGGTTCTGATGCGTGCCCACCCCAATGCAATGGCTGCGAGCCACAGCAGCAGGCCCAGCCACGGGCGCAGCAGCGTGCCGAGCGTGGCAAGCGTAGCGATCGATGCCGAATGCACGCTGACTTTCCAGACAAAATTGAGCAGCATGCACACCACCAGAATGCCGATCGAGGCGCCGATCAAGCGCAGATAGATCGCCGGGGTGTTGAGCGCGTATAGCGCCAGCGTGCCTAGCAGCCCTGAGCCGAGCGCAAAAATGTAGAGCCCATGACGCTGGCCGCGATTCGATATGTCGTCGTCGCTGTAGTGGCCGCGAAAGAGCCGGAAATAGAAATACAGCGTGGTGGGCAGCAGCAGCAGCGCCATCGTCGCCAGCGCCCAGCCGATGCCGCGCAGCCGTTGATCGCGGAACTCGTCCGACAGGGCGCCGACCATCAAAAACGACAATATACCGTTGACGATCGGATGAAAGATGTTGGAAAGCCACCGTCCGATCCGGTAACTTGTGTCTTGTTCGACCGGATTGCCGAACTGGTCGATCGCCGGCATCTACTGCTCCCTTGGCGTGCCAAAGATAGTATAACAGCACCGAATGTTACGCACGGGAACGATGGCGTAATGACCGGCCTCCATGGTTGAGTGAACAAGCAACGCAAGCATAAGGAGGCCTGTCATGCTTATCTTCGGCTCTCGCGGCAACGTCATCGATCTTGGCGAAGTTCAAACCCACCACTGCCCGGTCTGCGAGCGCGAGCGGCCGTTCCATATCGTGCTGCAGTACCGCTACTGGCACGTGTGGTTCTTGTTCGCGCTGGTTACCACGAAAGTCTACACATTGTCCTGCACTGTATGCGGCCGGGGAACGCAGCTCAAGCCCGCCGAGGCCGAGGCGTATATCGGTAAGTCGCCGATCCCGTTCCTGCATCGTTGGGGCCTCGCGCTGTTGGTGGGGGCGGTCGGGGTATTCGTTTTGCTTGCCCAGATCGGGATTCTGTAAGAGATCGAACACGCCGACGCAGCAAACGGATCGGATTACATTGTCGGTTGCGGACACGCCGCCGGCGCATACGGGTCGAAACACTTACATTGTTATTCACGGCGCCTCTGGCGTGTCCCTACAGCACGTTCTTTGCGCCTTTGTGTTGGCCAAGAGGGCACTCCTCCGGACGTTCCTTACCTCAGGAACCTGCCACCCGCCGATACACATCGCGCAGCTGCTCGGCGGCGCGCGGCCAGGTAAACTGCGCCGCGCGCCGCGGTCCGCGTTCACGGGCATCGCCGGCCACGGCGGGGTCGCCGGCCAGCCGAAGCAGCCCCGCGGCGATCGACTGTGTATCGGCGGGGTCGACCAGCAACCCGACATCGCCGACGACTTCCGGCAGCGAAGATGTATTGGCGGCCAACACCGGCGTTCCACAGGCCAGCGATTCCAGCGGCGGGAAACCGAACCCTTCATACAGCGATGGATACACGGTGCCTGTCGCTAACGTGTACAGCGCGGGCAGATCGGCGTCGTCAACCGGGCCGAGCCGGCGCACGCCGGGTGTGCGGGCTGCCGCCTGCAGAATCGGCTCGGCCAGCCAGCCCGGCCGGCCACCGAGCAGCAGCGGGAGCTCCTCCGGCGACGCGCCCAGCTCGCGCAGCGCCTGCGTATGGGCCTCGAACAGCCGCTGCAGGTTTTTACGCGGCTCCAGCGTGCTGACGAAAAGGAAGTAGCGCTCGGGCAGGCTGTGCCGCCGACGTACTCGCTCGAGCTCAAGCGGGTCGGTCACGCGCCGAAAACGGGGATCGACGCCCGGATACAGAACTGAAACCCGCTCGCCGTCGACATCCATCAGGCGCTGCAGGTCGTTGCGGGTGCTGGCCGAGTCGGCCACAATATGTGTCGCACGGCGCAGCGAGCGCGGCACGGCGGCTTCGAGGTAGCGGCGCAGATCGGCGTGGGCGGTCTCGGGATGGACCCGGAAGGTCAGATCATGGACCGTCAGCAGCGTTGGAGTTCGACGCACCGGCGGCAAAACGAAATCCGGCCCGTGTACCAGATCGACCGTGCCGGTCCAGCGCTCCACGGGCAGCGGCAGACGTGCACGCTGCCACAGCACCGTCAGCCAGCGCTCGGCCAGCGGGATCGGCACCAGACGCACGTTGGGATATGCGGCGGCCAGCGCGCGCATGGCCGCAAGCCCGGCATGATCAGGTGCAAGGTCGCGTGCAGCGTACAGCAGCAACAGCTCGTCGCCGGTGCCCAGATGCAAAAACGCCAGCATCAGCTCGCGGGTAAGGCGGCCGATGCCGGCGGATTGTCGGAGAGCTGAGTTGTAGTCTATTGCGATCTTCATAATCCGTGGACGGGGGCAAGCCCCGCCCCTACGTTTTAAACGTAGGGGCGGGGCTTGCCCCCGTCCACCCGGCGATCATTTACGCTTCGAAACCAGATACAGAAGAAATCCAAACACCACGATCGACCAGTAATTGATGATCCGGTCGAGCAGCGCGACGGCGGCGGCGGTCGGCGCGAGGACGCCGAACAGCGCCGTCAGTACGGCGGTGGTACCGCCTTCGACGACGCCGAGGCCGCCGGGTGTGGCGGGGACAGTTGTCAACAGCGAGCCCATCAGCGCAACAAATACCACCGACGCCGGCGGCATGTTCAGGCCGCCCAGCGCTTCGATCACCAGAAACAGCCGCATCAACTCGCACAGCCACACCGAGGCAGTCAGCAGCAGCAATACCGGCAGGCTGCGCGGCTTGAGCGAGCCGAGCACGCCGCCCTCGAACGAGGTGTACATCGGCTTGATACGGGTGGGCACGATGCGCCGGATATAGGGGCTCAGAAAACGCATCACCGCCAGCCCGGCAACGATCAGCACAACCAGCAGCAGCCCAAAGGCAAAGATCCAGCGAAACTGTGCCGGGATACGCGTGCCGAATACGCTGCCGGCCGACACCAGCAGCAGCGCGAACAGCATGATCATATCGAGCAGTCGCTCGGTAAAGATTGTGCCGAAGGTACGCGAAAACGACACGCCGCCGTTGTGCTTGACCAGATAGGCGCGGTAGGCGTCGCCCAGTTTGGCCGGCACGACGCAGTTGGCCCACCACGACAGACCGATATACTCGGTCAGCGCCGGCATCGACGCCCAGGTATGGCGCCCTTCGTGAATCGGGATGCCGGCATTCACCATCAACGTGCGCCAGCGCAGTGCGCGCAGAGGGAACGTCAGGTAAAACACCGCGAAGGCAAGCGTGTACAGCCACGGGTTGACGCGGCGCATCTCCTGCCACGTCGCTGCCGGGTCGATATCAAGGCCGCGAAATAAGAAGACGATGATCGCGACAGCGATGCCGAGGCTGATCAGCGAACGTACATTGAACAGTCGATCGCGCAGCGAAAAGCCGCGCTCGGCGACTTCCTCGGCGCTGTCGTGCTCAGCAGCGCCGCCAATATTTATCTGCTCCGCGGGGGGAACGGGCTTGTCTTTAGGGTACACCGGTCGTGAGCTCATCGTGCTATCCTGTGCCGCTTCAGGTTCGAACTTCGCGGCGGTACCACTCCCAAAAGTGCTCCAGGCCGTCGTCGAGCGTTGTGCTCGGGCTAAAATCCAGCAATCTCCTGGCCTTGCCGATATCGGCAAAAGTTACGGGCGGCTCGGCGCTGCTGAGTGGCCGCTCTTCGATCAGCGCTTCCAGACCGGTGATTTGCTCCAGCCGGTCCATAAAGTCGCACAGCTCGACCGGGCTGCTATTGCCGAGATTAACGATTTCAAACGGCAAATCGCGATCCAGCGCCGCGATCACCCCGGCAACAATGTCGTCGATATACGTCCAGTCGCGATACACGCCGACGCCGCCGTTAAATAGAGTGATCGGGTGGCGCGCAAGCATCGGCTCGACAAATAAATACGGCGTCATGTCGGGCCGCCCTCGCGGCCCGTACACTGTGAAGAAACGTACCACCCGAGTGGGTACCCCATGCAGCGAATTGTAGGTTGAAGCCAGCACCTCGGCCGCTTTTTTGGTGGCCGCGTACGGCGACAACGGGCGCTCGGTGGAGGACTCTTCGCTCCACGGTGTAGGCGAGCGCCCGTACACCGACGATGTCGATGCGAGCACAAAACTGTCTACCTCGAAGCGGCGCGCCATTTCGAGCAGCACCAGCGTGCCGCGAATGTTGACCTCTTCGTACAGCAGCGGCCGCTCGACCGACGAGCGCGGTCCGGCCATCCCGCCGATATGGGCGATACGCGCCGGGCGGTAGGCCGCAAACAGCTGCTCCATCGCCTCCTGGTTGCGGAAGTCGCCCTCGACAAGCTTGAAGCCCGGCTGCTCCAATGCATGGGCGATATTGCGCCTCTTGCGAGCCGGACTGTAGTAATCGTTGAAATTGTCGAGACACACGACCTGCTCGCCGCGGGCCAACAGTGCATCGCACACATGTGAACCGATGAAGCCGGCCCCGCCGGTCACCAGATACGTCGCCATCCTTGCTCACTCTCTCCATCGCCGCGCCAGGATCGGTATAGCCCAGACGCCGCTGAGCTGAATACCCAAATTCAGCACATGTAAATTCTCGAACAGGCTATGGCCGGCGACGGCGGCAATAATACCACACACACCGAGTGCTGCGGCCCCCCAGGCACTTCCATGCAGCTCGCGCCGAGCCGTCAGCGCTTCGCGCGCCATAGCTCCGATCAACAACAAATAGGCGGCCAGGCCGAAAATACCGCTTTCGGCCAGCGTGTGGATGTAATAATTGTGTGCGTGGCCCTGTGAAGTCGCCCACGGTGCGACGAAAAAGTAACGATAGGCCGTATTGAAGCTGCCGGCTCCGATGCCCACCAGCGGCGAAGCTTGAAACATATTCCAGCCGGCCTGCCAGTGGGCCATGCGCTCGACGACGGCAAAATTGTCGTCGGTGATCGCTATCTTGCCGGCGTCGAAGATGCGCAGGTTGTCGGTGATGGTGCCGAGCCGGTCCGTCAGCGCCTCGGGCAACAGGCTGAATGCGCCAAGCAATCCAACCAGCAGCAGTGCCAGCACCGCTATGCCGGTCATCAGGGCCGTGCGCCGCCCGGCCAGCAGCGCCAGCGCTCCGAAGCCGCAGATGGCGCCGATCCACCCGCCGCGCGAGTACGAGGCGAACAGGCCGGCCAGCAACAGGGCGGTGATGGCGCCGAAGAGGAGAGCCAGGAACCAAGCACCAAGAACCGAGGTTCTTGGTGCTTGGTTCTGGCTCTTCCCGCCCAATACCCCGCCAGCGCCAGGGCAAGCGGCCAGGCCATATTGAGGTAGCCGGCATAGGAGTTCGGCTTGCCGAAGGTGCCGGAGGCGCGCGCGAAATCGCCTCCTAGAATCAAAAAGCTGTCGGGAGCCAGCGACGGTATCGCGAACTGCAGCACGCCGATCGCGGCGGCAAATGCCGGGCCGAGCAGCAGCGCAGCTACCAGGCCCCACGCGTGCCTGGGGCCGTTGATCGTACCGAGCGCCAGGATAAAGGCCAGAAACGACGCGACCCAGCGCGCGAACTGCAATACGCCTTCGATCGGCGAATACGTCGTGAACGCGATCGAAAGCAGCTGTACGGCCAGGAAAATAAGCCACGGCGCCAGCAGGTGCAGCCTGATCGCGCGCTCCGGGTGAGCCAATACGCGCAGCAGCCACGCGCCGAACGCCAGCACCACGACCACCTGCGTGATCGTCAGGCCGGCGGGCAGAACCACCAGCTCCTGCACCGGAACCGACAGCACAGCCAGGTATAGGCCAAGCGCCGGCTCGACAATAATCAAAACCAGCCCAAGCAGGACGGCGACCAGCACCGCGGCGAATACGAGCGGCAAACCGGCGATCGCCGTGACTATTCCAGCTAAGGCGATGCCGGCGCCGGCCAGCAGGACCGATCGTGGCGCGCCGGGAAGTGCTTGCCCTACCAGCCGATCCGCCCGGCCCAGCGTCGCCATCTCTAGCGCTCTCCGACGCTTTCTGGAAGCTGGCCGAGCTTGCGCAGCTGCTCACGGAAATACGGGATCGTCAGCTGAATACCTTCTTCCAACAGCACGCGCGGTTGCCAACCGAGCACGCGCTGCGCTTTTTGAATCTCCGGCTGGCGCGTCTGCGGATCGTCGGTGATGCGCAGCTCGGGCTTGACAATGATCCCGCCCGGATTTTCGGCGATGCGGTTGACCAGCTCGGCGAATGCGCGAATCGTGAACTCGTGCGGGTTGCCGATGTTGACCGGATCGACTTCATCGGATTGCAGCAGCCGGTAAATGCCTTCCACCAGGTCGCTCACATACTGGAACGAGCGCGTTTGCCGGCCGTCGCCGTACACCGTCAGCGGCTCATGCCGCAGCGCCTGCTGGATAAAATTGGGCACCACGCGACCGTCGGCCAGGCGCATGCGCGGGCCGTACGTATTGAAGATTCGCACGATGCGCGTTTCGAGGCCATGAAATCGATGATATGCCATCGTGATCGCCTCGGCGAAGCGTTTGGCCTCGTCGTACACGCCGCGCGGGCCGACCGGATTGACATTGCCCCAGTAGTTTTCCGGCTGCGGATGTACCAGCGGGTCGCCGTACACTTCAGACGTAGACGCCAGCAGGAAACGCGCGCCCTTTTCCTTGGCCAGGCCAAGCGCTCGGTGTGTGCCGATCGAGCCTACCTTGAGCGTTTGTATCGGCAGTTCCAGATAATCGATCGGGCTGGCCGGCGATGCAAAATGCAGGATCGCGTCAAGCGGACCGGCTACATAAATGTAGTTGGTGACATCGTGCTTGATGTAGCTGAAGTGATCGTTGCCGCTCAGGTGGGCGATGTTGTCGGTCGTGCCGGTCAGCAGGTTATCCATCGCGATAACATCGTGGCCCTCGGCCAAAAACCGCTCACATAGATGTGAACCGATAAATCCGGCGCCGCCGGTAATGAGCACACGCATACCTGGTCTCTCCAAATTTGAACGTAGCGTACCTTCTCACTCTCAATAAACTCCGGCAATTGCGATGGAGATACTAGCAGATGGCTATATGTTTAGGGGTCGGGGTCAGGGATCGGGAAGGTTTAGGTTTCTAGTTGTTGTCTTCGCGATTCAAGTTGTCCGGCCACACGCTTGCAGCTTTGTTCTCTCCTGTGTCACCTGGGTATCCCAATCTCCCCGACCCCTGATCCCCGACCCCTGACCCCTATCGTCAATACGCTCCCCGTCCCCAAAGCCAGGCCGGGATCGTCGCCAGCAAGATACGGATATCAAGCCAGACCGACCAATGCTCCGCATAATACACGTCGAGCCGCACATACTCGTCGAAGCTGCTGTCCGAGCGCCCGGTGACCTGCCACAGCCCGGTGATGCCGGGCATCACTTCGAGCCGCAGGTGGTGCTCGGGCTTATACTGCAACACTTCTTCGGGGATCGCCGGACGCGGCCCCACCAGGCTCATCTCGCCGCGCAGCACATTCCAGAAGTTCGGGAACTCGTCCAGGCTGGTTTTGCGCAGCACACGCCCGACCGGCGTGATACGTGGGTCGTTCTTGAGCTTAAACAGCGGGCCGTCGGCCTCGTTCTGGGCCATCAGCTGCGCCTTGAGCTCTTCGGCGTTGGCCACCATGCTTCTGAATTTGAGAAACTCAAACGGCCTGCCGTTGCGCCCGATGCGTGTCTGGCGCAGCAGCACAGGGCCGGGCGACGTAAACTTTACCAGCAGCGCGATGAAAATCGAGATCGAGCCCCAGATCGGCATTCCGAGCAGCGTGAGCGTGACGTCCAGGACGCGCTTCAACAGGAAATTAAAGCCCTTGATCTGGTTTTCGCGCAGGCCGATCAGCGGCATGCCGCGCAGCTCCTGGATCGTCACACGGTCGAACGACAGCTCGGAAAAATCGGGCACCAGCTGAAACTCGATACCAAGCTGGCGGCACATCAGCTCGATCTTGGGCAGCGCGCCGAACTGCCCGTCCGGCAGCGCGACGACCACATGGTCGATCTGATGGCGCGCGACCACCTGCGGCAGTTGCTCCACGCTGCCGAGCAGCGGAGCGACGACGCGGCTGGTGAAGCGCGGCGGCGACTCCTCGACTTGCTTCGGGCCGGCGACATAGCCGATCAGCGCAAAGCCGGTGCGTGGCGAGTCGGCCAGGTTGACCATCACCTCGCGGCCGAGGCCCGAGCCGCCGACGACCACAACACGCTCGAGATCGCTGCCGTGGTGCCATTGATAGCGTCGCCAGCGCCCGACCAGGAATCTGCCGAGCGCCAGCATCATGAACATCAGCACCCAGGCATAGAAATAGATCAGCCGCGAGAACCAGGTGGAGGGGCTGGTGAAGAAGGTATAGATGATCGCGATGCCGACGGCGGTGGTGACGCTGCTTCCGAGCGTGCCGAGCTGTCCGAGCCAGGTGACGGTGCGCGGCTGGGTGTAGGAGCCGCGCAGCCACAGCAGCAGCAGCGTCCCCACCAGCAGTACCATCGCCAGCGAGCCGAAGCGCTCAACTTCCGCGAAGCTGGTTTCGCGTCCGAAGCTGATACGCAGCACATAGCGCACGAGGTAAGCCAGGTAAAAGCCGAGCAGGATCGCTGCGGCGTCGAGCGCGAACGTAACTTGCGCCTCCCAGCGCCGGCGCCGCTTGCGTCGCACGCTAACCGGCAGCGCGTTCGAGCGCATGCCCGGTATCGGCAGTTCGACGTGCTCCGGCTGCACCGGCCGGCCAGGCAGGGCCGTAGGCCCTTCGGCGCCGCTCACCCGCCTAACTCCTCGGTCCATTCCAGCTCCGCCTTTTCGATATAGACGGTATCGCCTTCTTCGACCCCCGCGGCGCGCAGGGCACGCGAAATGCCCGACGCGTCCAGCACTCGCTGCAGCCGGTCCAACAACTCGGGCTGCGCGAAGTTCAGCATCGAAACGAGCTGCTCGATGCGCTTGCCGCGCACGCGGTAGCCGCCCTCTTCGGGCACGACCTTAAAGGCGTTGGGATCCACCTCTTCCATCGGCCAGTGCAGCAGCTCGGTGCTGGGCGGCAGCTCTGCCAGCGGATTGGGCATCTCGCGTAACAGCTCGGCGACGTGCCGCAGCAGCTCGGGGACGCCCTCGCCGGTGGCGGCCGAGATCGCGAACACGTCCGCTTCGGGCAGGCCAAGCTCATGTTTGATGCGCTCGGCATTGTCGCGGCCTTCCGGCAGGTCGATCTTGTTGAGCGCGGCGATACGACGGCGCTCGGCGAGACGGGGCTGGTACAGGCGCAGCTCTTCCTCGATCTGGCGCCAGTCGTCGAGCGGATCGCGACCCTCGGTTCCCGCGGTATCGAGCAGATGGAGTAATAGATGCGTGCGCTCGACATGGCGCAAAAAGTCGTAGCCGAGCCCGACGCCTGCGTGCGCGCCCTCGATCAGTCCGGGGATATCGGCCACCACGAAGGTCTGGGTGCCGACTTCAACGACCCCGAGGTTAGGGATCAGCGTTGTGAAAGGATAGGCGGCGATCTTGGGGCGGGCCGCCGAGATCGCGCTGAGCAGCGTCGACTTGCCGGCGTTCGGAAAGCCGACCAGCCCGACATCGGCGATCAGCTTGAGCTCGAGCTCGAGCTCGAACTCCTCCCCGGGCTGGCCCAGCTCGGCCAGGCGCGGCGCCTGTTGCACCGAGGTAGTGAAATGAACGTTGCCGAGGCCGCCCTTGCCGCCCTGCGCGGCCAGCAGGCGCTGCCCGGGCGCAAGCAGGTCGACCTCGTACGGCAGTCCGTCGATCACGGTACGCACCAGCGTGCCGGGCGGTACGGTGATCACAAGATCGCGGCCACTGCGGCCTTTCTTGCGCTGCTTGCCGCCGGAATGCCCGCGCTCAGCCTCGAAGCGGCGCTCGTACTGAAACTTGAGCAGCGTATTGAGCTGCGGATCGACCTGCAGCACGACGCTTCCGCCACGCCCGCCATCGCCGCCGTCCGGGCCGCCTCGCGGAACATACTTCTCGCGCCGAAAGGTCGCCAAACCATCGCCGCCGTTGCCGGCTTTGACTTCGATGGTCGCTTGATCGATCAGCTCTGCTGCCATGCGTATGTGTTGCCGGCTCCGTACAAAATAAAGGGCGCGAGCCTTCGCGCCGCCTACCGAGCAAGCTATTATGACCGTGCCGCAAGGACTACGTCCGTGCCGCCTGGCCGGCCTCAGGGCCTACGGCCCTGCCAGGCCGGCCGAAGCGGCGGCAGACACGATCATATGCGGCGCCTGAATCTGGCCGGATCCGCCGCCGGCCGATCAGCCCAGGCGCCGGCACGTGCATAGCAACGTCGGCAGCCGCGACGTCAAACGCGCGTCGAATCGCGCTGTTCGTCGTAAACGCGGGTGGTGCCGTTCTGCTCGTCGACCAGCTCCGGCTTTTTGTCCTCTTCGCGGACTGATTTGCGGAACTCTTTAATGCTGCCGCCGAGCGCACCGCCGATGCCGGCCAGCTTGCCGACCCCAAAGATCGCGATCACAATTACCAGAATGAGCAAAAGCTCAGGAACTCCGATGCTTCCGAAGGGCATAGCCGTACTCCTTTGTGGCCCGTCACAAGATTATACCATAGTGATCGGAAGCTACAATGAAGGACGAATGATGAACGCTGCCGGCAGGCCGGGGTTTGGGGGTGTCCCCCTAAATACCTTTCTGATCGAACTGTTTGGTAACAGACCTAGAAATTTGGAAATTGCTATAATCGGGCGAAGGAGCCGAAGCACCATGATTGTTGTTGCAAGCGCTAACGGAGCTGTTGGCATCGAACACGCAATCGAGATCCTGCGCGCTGGCGGCAGTGCACTCGATGCTGTCGAGCAGGCGACGCGGCTGGTCGAAGCCAATCCGGAGGACCATACCGTCGGCTATGGCGGGTACCCCAACCTGCTCGGCGAGGTCGAGCTGGATGCGTCGATCATGGATGGGCGCACGCTGAAAGCCGGAGCTGTCGGCGCGCTCAAACAGTATATACATCCGATCTCGGTAGCGCGAGCAGTAATGGAGCAGCTGCCGCATGTGATGCTGGTGGGAGAAGGCGCCGCGCGCTTCGCGGCCGAGCTTGGTTTTGAGAAGGAAGAGCTGTTGACCGAGGCGGCGGCCCAGGTGTACCGCCAGGGCATCAGCGGCGCGCTGCCTCCCGACAAGCAGGATTGGATGAGCCACGGCATCGACGCCAACCTGGCGCGGCTGGTGTACCTCACTGCCGACCCGGAGCGCGCGGCCGGCACGGTGAACTTTATCGCTCAAGACGGCGACGGCAACATCGCGTGTGCAGTCAGCACCAGCGGCTGGGCCTGGAAGTACCCGGGCCGCCTGGGCGACTCACCCGTGATCGGGGCCGGCAATTATGCCGACAATCGCTATGGGGCCTGCGCCTGCACCGGTTGGGGCGAGCTGGCGATCCGCTGCAGCACCGCCCATTCGGTGGTGCTGTACCAGCGCCTCGGCTTCGGCCTCGAGCAGGCTTGCCGCCAGGCGATGCGCGACCTCGCCGCCGCGACTTCCGACCTGGCCGCCGCGATCATGAACCTGGTCGCAATCAACC
Source organism: uncultured bacterium (assembly GCA_963827625.1). Lineage (GTDB taxonomy): Bacteria > Chloroflexota > Chloroflexia > Chloroflexales > Kallotenuaceae > CAWHBS01. The sequence continues at coordinate 432,090 of CAWHBS010000004.1, forward strand.
ATGATGGTCGTCCGATGGGTATGACTACCGTGCCCGGCCGCACGTATGTGTGGATGACGCCGGATATGGACGCGCCGATCGAGGAGCCGCGGGTGGTGGTCAGTCTCGGCGAAGATGCAGGGTGATAGGGAGACAAGGTGACGCAGGTGCGTTGAATTATGAATAACCTCGATCCATCTGCGCGCGCAGGCGCGCGCTTTCCATTTACAGCGCCCATTACGGTGATGTTCCGCGATCTGGACGCGCTCGGGCATGTCAACAACGCGGTGTACCTTTCGTATTTTGAGCAGGCGCGGATCGGGTACGGCCTGCGGCTGTTGGGAACTAAAACGCTGACCAATCTGCCGTTTATCGTGGCCGAAGCGACGGCGACGTATCTCAAGCCGGCGTTCTTCGGCGAAGAGCTCGAGGCCGGCGTGCGGATCGCAAATATCGGCACCAAGAGCTTTGTGATGGAATATAGCTTGTGGCGCCGGAGCGATGGTGAGTTGCTGGCGCGTGGCCGCACGGTCCAGGTATGGTACGACTACGCTGCTGGTCGCTCGCAGCCCGTGCCGGACACATTTCGAGCCGCTGTCGAGCGCGACAACGAGGCGCCGGCATGAAATATCCCACCACACGGCTCCTGCTGGTGCGACACGGCGAAACCGCCGCCAACGTCGCCGGGCGCATGCAGGGACGCGGCGATGATCCATTGACCGAGCGCGGCCTGCGCCAGACGAGCGCGATTGCGGGGCGGCTGTTGCGCGAAAATACCCCTATCGCGGCGATCTATTGCAGCCCGCTGCTGCGTGCGCGCCATACCGCCGACGCGATCGCGGCACAGCTTGGCCTGGCGGTGCGCCTGCGCGATGGGTTACAGGAGTTCAACCTTGGCGCGCTCGAGAATGTTTCAGCCGAAGAGCTGGCTGCCGCAACGCCCACCGACGTCGACGAGCCGTACCCCGGTGGTGAGTCGGCACGCGAGTTTGTCGAGCGCATCGCCGGCACCCTGTACGGTATCGGCGCGGCGCACGCCGGCAGCACGGTCGTCGCCGTCAGCCACGGCGGCGTGATCGCGACGGCGCTGGCATATTTCGCGACCGGTACCGGCTATGGCTGGCGCGACTACATTTCCGACAACTGTGCCCTTTCGATCGTCGAGTTTGTCGCCGGACCGGGCATCGTTTCAGTCAACGATTGTACACACCTCGACAAAATGTGACAGTAGGTGTCACAACGGGCTGGTATAGTGTGGCATAACGTGGAAGTGCAGGATCTGAAATTATGCATCGAGATCGCCTAAACCTTGCGTCGGGCGAACGGATGTGCTATACTTCACCTGTTGCACAGGCAGCACGAGCCGGAGTACACAATACAAACAGGAGATGCCACGATGGCTAAGATCGAGCAGTCGGTTGTGACACGCGTCATGCGTGCGGCGGTCAAAATCGGCGACGATTATTACACAATTGAAGAAAGCGTTACGCTGCCCACATCGGCGAGTGACGACGATATTCGCGAAGCCGTTGATACCGGACTGCGGATCTACGAAGCACAGCGCACGGCGGTGGAGCAGCAGGTACGCGAATTACGCGATCAGGTCGTTGCTCAGCCGCTGCCGGTGCAGATCCGCGAGCCGGATGCCCCGGCCAGCGACAAGCAGCGCACCTATATGGATTACCTGCTGCGCGAGCTGAACTGGGACAGCGGCCAGCTGGAAGCCTTTGCCGCCGAGCGTGGGATGAACCTCGAAACGCTCACCAAGCGCGAGGCATCCGAGCTGATCGACCAGCTCAAGCAGATTCAATCGGGCGGCACGGAAGCCGCCGGCGAGCCCGAAGCGCCTTCGGCCCGGCCGGAGCCGCAGCAGACACAGCCGGCAGCCCAGCAGCGCCAGGCGATCCTGCCGATCGGCGAGCGGGCGACCCAGCGCCAGCTGCGCGCGCTGGAGCGTCTGGCCGACGAGCGCGGCATCGACCTCGAAGGTGAGCTGCATACTCGCTTCGGCGGCCGCCCGCTGGACGAGCTGTCGATGGACGAAGCCGGCCAGCTGCTCAGCGAGTGGCAGCAGCGGCCGCGCCAGGTGCGCGCGCAGAACATGCGGCGCGCCGCCTGATACAGCGTTTCTGGTCGGCGCGCCTGGTACAGGCGCGCCGAACGGCTGCCCGACGACGGTACCGCCGAGGGATAGAGTATTACCTCGCTTCGTGAGACACTACACGCGGCGAGCGAATGAACGAGCACAACTGGAGGCACGAGCATGAAACCGATCAAAGGCACCGTCAACTACGTCGAGCTGATCGGCTGGTTGGGCGACGACCCGGAGCAGCGCTATACCCCGTCGGGCGTGGCGCTGGTCGAGTTCAAAGTCGGCGTCAAGCGGCTGGGTAGCCGCAACGAAGATGGGTCGTGGAGCTACGAAACCGACTGGATCGACATCGTCGCCTGGGACCAGCTGGCCGAAACGGTCGCCACATCACTGCACAAAGGCAGCCGCGTACGCGTCGGCGGCAGCCTCAGGGCCGACACCTGGGAAGACCGCGACGGCAACCGCCGCAAGCGCATCCAAGTGCGCGCCGACGATATCCTGTTCCTGGATGCCCGCTCCAGCGCCGACGACACATCGCTGGCCGAAGCTGCCGTGGCGGAATAAACCGGGCATTTCGGAATCACCACAGAGGCACCGAGGACACTGAGATTTCTTAAAATCTCAGTGTCCTCGGTGCCTCTGTGGTGATTCCGTTCCGGCCATTGCTCGTGAATTAGGCCGGAGTTGTGTGATCGATTAGTGCATCGCGCCGCTGGCGACGTCCTCCATCTTTTCAAGCGCCTGGTCGATCGTGAAACTGGCTGCCTTCTGGCGTGGCGGAAATTCGGCGAAGGTTTGGAGAAACTGGGTGACGATGACCTGCGACGCCAGGACGAGGTAGGCGTTCTCGAAGAACCACTGGAAGTAGGTGTTCGACGTGATGTCCGCGCGCTCGTACGGGTCGAGGCGCAGGTTGAACAGCTTCGGGACCCGCAAGGGTACGAACGGCTCGAGCCAGACCTGCAACGTGCCCGGGGCGCGCTGCTCCATGAAGACGATCTTCCAGTTGTCGAAGCGCAGCCCCACCAGGTCGCCGTCGTCCGAGAAGTAGATGAAGCCCTTCCTGGGGCTCTCGTCGACCTGGCCGCTCAGGTATGGCAGCAGGTTGAATCCGTCGATGTGGACTTTGTAGGTTTTGTCGCCTGCCTGGTGGCCGCCTTTGAGTTTTTCTACGATCTCAGGCTCACCCGCGGCGGCCAGGAACGTCGGCAGCCAGTCGTGGTGCTGCACGATCTCGTTCGAGACGACGCCTGCCGGGATCGTTCCTGGCCAGCGCAACACGCAGGGCACCCGGAACGCACCTTCCCAGTTCGAGTTTTTCTCGTTGCGGAAGGGCGTCATCCCGGCGTCGGGCCAGGAGTTCATATGCGGCCCGTTGTCGGTCGAGTACATCACGATCGTGTTTTCGGCGATGCCGAGCTCGTCGAGCAGGTCCAGCATGATGCCCACTTGCTTGTCGTGGTCGATCATCGTGTCGTGATAGGTCGACTGCCAGCGCCCGGCCTGGCCGATGCTCTCCGGCTTGGGATGGGTGAACGCGTGCATGTGGGTGGTGTTGAGCCAGCAGAAGAACGGTCCTCCTGCCTCGTGCCGGCGCGTGATCCAGTCCTTCGCGGCGGCGACGAACTCGTCGTCGCAGGTTTCCATCCGCTTGGCGGTCAGCGGGCCGGTATCCTCGATGCGCTGCTTGCCGACACGCCCCCAGCGCGGCTGCTCGGTCGGATCGTCGGTGTCGGTGGCCCAGGTGTGCAGCACGCCGCGCGGCCCGTAGCGCTCGCGGAAGTGGGGGAAGTCCGCGGCCGGCGGATAGTTCGGCCGCTCAGGCTCCTCCTCGGCGTTGAGGTGATACAGGTTGCCGAAGAATTCGTCAAAGCCGTGCACGGTCGGCAGAAACTCATTGCGGTCGCCGAGATGGTTCTTGCCGAACTGGGCGGTCGCGTAGCCGAGCGGTTTGAGCAGCTCGGCGATGGTGGGATCTTCGGCGCGCAGGCCGATCGGCGACGCGGGAATGCCGACTTTGGAGAGGCCGGTGCGGAACGCGCTCTGCCCGGTGATAAACGACGAGCGTCCGGCGGTACAGCTTTGCTCGCCGTAGGAGTCGGTGAAGCGCATGCCCTCGTTGGCGATACGGTCGATGTTGGGCGTGCGATACCCCATCAAGCCGTCGCTGTAGCAGCTCAGGTTGGAAATGCCGATGTCGTCGCCCCAGATGACCAGGATGTTTGGCTTGCCGTCCGTAGTTGCCAAATTGGTGCCTCCCATTAATTCGGCGCGCACCAGCACGATGCCGCGCACGATCTGCTGCAGGACGCTAGGCCTGATCGGCAGCGCTAGGGCAACCACTACGTGGCGACGCCACCGAGCAGCACGGCGCGTATCAACGTGACCGAGGATACGCCCGCCGAGTCGCCTGACTCTAGCACGGGGCGCGGCAGAACTACAAGCGGGAACCTACGGCGATCGAACCGCGGAAGGTGCGGGGTTTTCACACAGCGCGATACCGCCCATCCATAACCATCCGATGCCGAACACAAGCCAGGTCGCCAGGCCGGGTGCGCCGTCAACCCCCGCGCCCATCGGCAGCAGCAGGCCCAGCAGCCCGAGCAGCAACGGCAGCGCCTGCCAGCCGCGCCGTGCCCGCGCCATCATCAGCCGGCTCCCGACGACCAGCAAACCCGCGCTGAGCAAGCTGAGCCCCGGTGCGAGCGCGAGATCGCCGCGACCGCTGCCCGACAGGCCGGCTCCGGCGACGGCGATACACCCGGTGGCGGCGATTCCAAGTCCGAGCAGATCCGCCATGCCGGGCGTCGCGTCGGGTCCAGTTATAAGGCCGGCCAGGCCGGCCAGGAGCAGCAGCGCCGCGGGCGCCAGCAGGTAAGGTCCTATATCAAGCGAGAGCGCAGTGTAGGAGGCCACTGCCGCCGCGGCCGGAATTCGGATCCCGCTCAGCAGCCATAACGCGCTGCCTAGCACGAGCGCGATGCCCGCCGGTTTTGATTGTGTGAGCGTTTTCATTGATGTATGTTCTGAGATCAGCCAGGCGCGTGACCGATAGCGTGAGGGCCTGAGCCTCGTACCTGGCTGCTCTTTACGAAGTGTCGCTTATTCGACGATCAGCTTGCCGGCCATCCCTTCGCCGGTTTCCTTGTTGTAGTGCGGGCTACAGTAGAATACGTACTCGCCGGGCGTCGCCGGTATGAAAATCGCCAGCCCTTCTTTACCGGCCGGGATCGGCGCATGCACGTTCAGATCGTCGATGTCGAGATAGTGCGCTTCGGCGTCGGCGTTGGTCAGGCGTACAGCCACGGTTTCGCCGGCTTTGACGCGCAGCTCGCTCTGGGCAAACTCGAAGTTGGCGGTATCCAGCACCGGCAGACCGGCCATGACCTCGGGGCTCACTTCAGCGGCGACACCCTTGGCCGGGATCGCGCCGATCAGCAGCGCGCCGCCTACGAGCGCGGCCAGCGCCGTCAGCATGTAGGCCATGCCGTTCGGCCCGCGCCGGCGCTCGGCCGGAACAGCATAATTCTGTACCGTTGCCGCGATGCCGACGATGACCGAAAGCACCAGGGCGGGCAGCCCGATCGCCGCCATCACAAACGCGGGGAACGAATTCTGCGGGCTGGCGATCGCGGTGATCAGGAACGAGCTATCCATTGCCAAAATCAGGCCGCTGAGCAGCGCTCCCAGGATCGGCGTCCAGCGAAAACCAAGCCACATCAGGCCGGCGAAGACGACGCCGAGCGCCGCGAACACCGCCAGGGGCGGAATAAACATGCCGATGATCGCGACCTGCAGGTACACCAGCAGCGCGGATACGATCAAGGTACAAACGGCGGTCGTCTTGCTGAGGGTTGAGACTGTTCGACGGGCACGCGGACGAGTCTGCGTAAGTGTGGTTTCCACGGGCTGTGCTCCTAACAGAAACGTGACATGAATGTTGATTGGAACGGGGCACCAACGTTTTGAATACGCTAAGTGTAGGTTTGTTGCATACGGGTGTCATGCGACTGTTGCCTAACCTTCAGACGCGCTCGGGTTCGACTTTGGACCAATGTGTGACGCTGCTTGCCGCGCCGTGGTGCTATAATCCGCCGCATGAGCCTGCATGTCCGAGCCCTCGCCAGCGGCAGCAGCGGCAACGCGTTTCTGGTGCGCACCTCGTCCGGCGCTGTGTTGCTCGAAGCCGGTCTTTCGGCGCGCACAGCTCGAGCGCCTGTTGCGCGGACACGGCGTCGATCCCGGCGGCCTCGAAGCGATCGTGGTGACCCACGAGCACCACGACCACGCGCGCGGCGCCGGGCCCCTCGCACGGCGCTTTGGGGCGCCGGTGGTGTGCAACGCCCCCACCGCCGCGGCGCTCGGCCAGGTGCTCGCGGGGGTCGACGTCCGCAACCTGCACGAGGATGGCATCAGCTGTCGGAGACGTCGAGCTGTGGAGCTTTGCGGTGCCGCACGACGCGGCGGCGCCGGTAGGAGTGCTGCTGCGCCACGACGGGCACACGGTAGGGCTGGCGCTGGATTGCGGGCACGTCCAGCCGCATATGGCCGGCGCGCTGCGCGAAGCTGATCTGCTGGTCGTGGAGGCCAATCACGACCGCGAGCGCCTGCTGGCGACGGCGTATCCGTGGAGCACCAAACATCGCATTATGAGCGCGCTTGGGCATCTCTCGAATTTCCAGGCCGCCGAGCTGCTGCACGCGGTAGCCTCGGACGGCAAGCGACGCCATGCGTGGCTGGCGCACCTCTCGGAGCGCGCCAACGACCGGCCGAAGGGTGTGATCCAGTTTATGCGCAATTATCTCAACATGCTTGGCGGCGCCCCGCTCGACCTCGGCGTCGCCCTGCGCGACCGGCCGAGTGTTTCATGGAGCAGCGACCTGGCGATGCGCCAGGATTCGCTGTTTCCCCATGACTTTTGACGCGGTCGGGCCGCGCGCCCCATATGCTCGCCCGCGCGGCGAGGGCCTCGATCCCGCTCGCCCGGCGATCCTGATCGTCGACGACCACGAGGACAACGTCGAGCTGCTACGGCTGATGCTGGCGCCGCAAGGGTATCGCATCAACACGGCTCACGACGGCGTTGCCGCGCTGGAAGCCGTGCGCAGCGATCCGCCCGATCTGCTGCTGCTTGACGTGATGATGCCGGGACTGAGCGGCTTTCAGGTAGTGCAGCACCTGCGCAGCGACAGCACGGCAGGCTACATCCCGGTGATGCTGATCACCGCCAAACAGGAGCTGAGCGACAAAGTCCGTGGCCTCGAATACGGCGCCGACGATTTTCTTGCCAAGCCGGTCCACAGCAGCGAGCTGATCGCGAAAGTGCGTGCCCTGCTGCGCCTGAAGCAGGTGCAGGATGCCCTGGTACGCGAGCGAAACAAGAACGAATTGCTGTATCAGGTCGGGCAACAGCTGGCCGGCACGCTCGACGTCGACCAGCTGATCCGGCAAACACTCACCTTGATGGTCGGCCTGGTAGGCGCCGCGTACGGCAGCGTGATCGCACTTGATCGGCAGCGCCGAACCTGGCGGCGAATCATGGCGCCCGAAGACAAAGGGTCGCTCGATAGCGACGAATTCGGCCAGATTATGCAGCGCGGCCTGGCCGGCCTGGCGCTGAGCACCCGGCAGCCGCAGCTGGTTGACGACGTCGCCGCGGACGAGCGCTGGCTGCCGCTCGATATCGGCGAGCAGGTGCGCTCGGCGCTGGCTATTCCGCTGGTGCGCGACGATGAAGATTTCGGCGTGCTGACGCTGACACATCCCGAGCCGCGACGCTTTCGACCCGATCAGCTGCCGCTTGTGCTGGCCATCGCCGCGCAGGTGCTGACTGCCTTGCACAATGCCAGCCTGTATACGCAGGTCAAGCAGGCCGAGGCCGCGCACGAGTATTTTGTGCATATGCTGACGCACGATCTGCGCGGCCCGCTCGCCGGTATCGTCGGCTGTCTGCATCTGCTGGGCCTCGGCGCGCGCAGCGACGCGGATCGGCTGTACCTGGATATGGCGCAAAAGGCTGCGCAGGCCCAGGAAGAGCTGATCGACGAGATGCTGGATATCTATCGTGCCGGCGCGGGCATGCTCGATCTGGTTCGGGCGCCGCTGCCGCCGTCGCAGCTCGGCACAGCTGTGATCGACCAGCTGGCCGGCGCGGTAGCGGAACACGGTCTCGAGCTGGTTGTCGACCTGCCCGACGAGCCGGCGATCGACGTGGACCGCGGCAAGATGGTGCGCGTCTTGAGCAATCTGGTCAGCAATGCAATCAAGGTCACGCGCTACGGCGGTATCACGGTTCGTTGCGAGACACGCGACGGAATGCTTGAGCTTATCGTGCGCGACACCGGTATCGGCATCGCGCCGGAGGATGTGCCACACATCTTCGACCGGTTTTTTCACGCACAGCAACATGGAGTTCGTCGCGGCACCGGCCTCGGGCTGGCCTTTTGTCGCGAAGTGATCGAGGCACATGGCGGCCGGATCTGGGCCGCGAGCGAGCCGGGCGTCGGAACTGAGATTCGGTTTACCGTTCCGGTCGTAGGTAGCGTTCATGAGCAGATGGCGGTTGCTGATCGCAGATGACGATATGATCGTGCGGCGGACGCTCGAGGCCAGCCTTGTCGCCGACGGCTTTGATGTGTCGGCAGCCCCCGACGGTGCAACAGCAATGCAACGCGCCGAGCAGCGCTGGCCGGATGCCGCGATCCTGGATTTGATGCTTCCCGACATGTCCGGCTTCGAGATCGCCGAGCGACTGCGGCAGAACATCGCTATCCCGATCATTATCCTGACCTCGATCAGTGATGAGAGCACGACGATCGAGGGCCTGGAACGCTACGCCGACGACTATGTGGTCAAGCCGTTCAGCTATGGCGTTCTTCGCGCGCGACTCAACCGCCTGCTGGCGCAATACTATGAAGGCGGGCTGCATCCCGGCGAGCGAACCGTGGTGGACGAGCGACTGGCGGTCGATTTTGGCCGGCGCATCGTCTATGTCGATCAGCAGACGGTGTCGCTGACGCCGATCGAGGCACGGATTCTGTTTCTCCTGTTGCAGCGGCCCAACACGGTTGTTTCGTCGTCGACGCTGCTGCGCAACGCCTGGGGCAGCGGTGAGGAAGGCGAGCCCGAGTCCTTGTGGGTACGCATCCGCCAGCTGCGCTCAAAATTAGAGCCGCAGCCCGATTCCCCGCGCCGTATCGTGACCGAGCGCGGTATTGGCTATCGATTTCAAATAGACTAACTATGATTCTTGTTCTCGACATCGGCAGCTCATCAACGCGCGCGTCGCTGTACACCCCGGCCGGCGAGCTGCTTGAACACACCATGGCGCGCGAAAAAAACACGCTGCGCGTGCCGGTCGACGGCGCGGCGCTCGACGATGCACCGGCGCTATTGGAGCGCGTGCTGCGCTGCGTTGACGGCTGCCTTGAAGCGGCGGGAGCGCTGGCATCCGAGATCGTCGCCGTCGGCTGTGCGACCTATGTCTCGAATGTGGTCGGCCTGGATGCCGCCGGACGGCCGGTGACGCCGATCTATACGTATGCCGATACCCGCAGCGCCGCTATGGCTGCCGTGCTGCGCGGGCGCTTCGACGAGCAGGCGGTGCTGCAGCGTACCGGGTGCCCGCTACGCACGAGTTATTTGCCGGCGCTATTAGCCTGGCTGGCCGAGACGGAGCCCCAGACGTTTCGCGGCGTGCGTCGCTGGGCCGGCGCCGGTGAGTGGCTGTATAGCCAGCTGCTCGGGCAGCCGGCGATCTCGTACTCGGCCGCGGCCTGGACCGGGCTGCTCGATCGGCGGCGGCTGGTATGGGACGGCGAGCTGCTCGCGGCGCTCGGCATCAGCGAGCAGCAGCTCGGAACGTTGGTGGACGTCGACCAGCCGGTCGGGTCGTTACGCCAGGTCTGGGCGCAGCGCTGGCCGTCGCTCGCGCGTGTTCCATGGTTTGCCGCTATCGGCGACGGCGCGGCGGCCAACGTCGGAAGCGGCTGCGTTAGCCGGGAGCGCATCGCGCTCAGCGTCGGTACCACCGGCGCGCTGAGGGTGATCACCGGCGGTACGCCCGTTGTGCCGCGCGGCCTGTGGTGCTATCGGGTTGACCGCAACTCGCCGCTGTTGGGCGGAGCTACCAGCGAGGGCGGCAGTGTGCTGGATTGGGCGCGCCGGACGCTGCAGATCAGCACTGAAGCGCTGGACAGCTACCTGCTCGATCCGCGCGGCGACGACCACGATCTGGCGGTGCTGCCGTTTATCGCCGGCGAGCGCAGCCCCGGCTGGAGCGGCGATAGCTCGATGCTGATCTCCGGCATCAGCCTTGCAACCACTCCGCTCGACCTGGCGCGCGCTTCGCTGGAAGCCGTAGCGTACCGCTGGGCCATTATCGCCGGCCTGCTGCGCACGGCGGTACCGGATGCGGAGCTGGTGGTTGCCAGCGGCGGCGGCCTCAAATACGTACCCAACTGGGCGCAGGTGATCGCCGACACGCTGGGTATGCCGGTCGCGATCAGCGACGAGACAGAGTTGACCGGTCGCGGCGTCGCGCTGCTCACGCTGCGCACGCTTGGCCTGCTCGCCGATATCGCCGCGGCCGGGTCGCGCCTGGGCCGCACGTTCGAGCCCGACGCCGCCAGGCACGAGCGGCATGAAGCGGCGATGGAGCGGCAAGCGGCGTTGTATGCGCGGGAAGTAGGGGTTAGGGGTTAGGAATTATCCTCAACCCCTAACCCCTAACCCCTCGTTCTGAGGTGAGGTAATGCAGCGCCAGAATATCTCATCCGGCGCGCCGTGGGAAGCGGTCGTCGGCTACTCGCGCGCCGTGCGCATCGGCCAATTCGTGTATGTGGCCGGCACCACCGCTCTCGACGCCGCCGGAAACCTTGTCGGCGCGGGCGACGCGTACGTTCAAACGATCCAGACCTTGCACAATATCGAGGCCGCGCTCCTCAAAGCGGGCGCCGGCCTGCAGAACGTGGTACGCACGCGCATCTTTGTCGTGGATATCCAGGGCTGGGAGGACATCGGCCGCGCGCACGGCGAGTTTTTCCGCGATATACGCCCCGCGACGACGATGGTCGAGGTGCGGCGGCTGATCGATCCGCGCATGCTGGTCGAGATCGAAGCCGACGCGATCCTGCCCCTACCCAAACGTCCAGGGGCGGCCCGTTCGAACAAGTGATGCCGCGATAGTCGCGGCGGGCTAGACTGTGTCTGGTAACCTGAGCATAGGTGGAGGCACATCATGAGTAACGGAAACGCCAGCAGTGTATTGTCCGAGCTATCGACGCAGATGGCCGACGCAGTCGAGCGTGCGGCGCGTTCGACCGTGCTGGTCAACGGGCGACAGCGCTTCCCGGCCAGCGGCATCGCCATCGCCGCGGATCTGGTGCTGACGGCGGACCACGTGGTCGAGCGCGATGAGGACATCACCGTTATCACCGCCGACAATACCGAGCATAAAGCCCAGCTTGTCGGGCGCGACCCGGCAACCGATATCGCGGTGCTGCGTGTGCCCGGCGGCCTCGAAGCAGCCGATGCGTCGTCGACGCCGGCCCGGGTAGGCCAGCTGGTTCTGGCGATCGGCCGGCCAACCAAAGGCGGGCCGATGGCCAGCCTGGGCATTGTCGGCTCGGTCCAGGGCCCGTGGCGCGGCGGGCGCGGCGGCATGATCGAGCGGGTGATCCGCACCGACGCCACGCCGTACCCCGGCTTTTCGGGCGGCCCGCTGATCACCGCCGGCGGCGCGATCGTCGGCATGACGACGACCGGCCTGACCAACGGCCCGGCGCTGGCTATCCCGGCCGAGATCGCATGGCGTACAGCTGAAACGATCGGCCAGCACGGCTCGCTCAAGCGCGGCTACCTCGGCATCAGCTCGCAGCCGGTTCGCTTGCCGGATAGCGCTCCCGAAGTTGCCGGACAGCAGCCCAAGGTCGGCCTGTTGCTGGTACACGTCGAGCCCAACAGCCCGGCGGCTAGTGGCGGCTTTCTGCTCGGCGACGTTCTGGTGGCGTTCGGCAGCCAGCTGGTGGAAGACGCCGACGATCTGCAGGCATTCTTAACCCCCGACAAAGTCGGCCAGCCGCAGCAGGCGACTGTGATCCGCGGCGGCGAGCTGCGCGAATTGACGGTAACGGTAGGGGCGCGGAGCTGATGGGGTGACAAGGGTTTGGTGCTGCCGGCAGGCCGGGGGTCTGGGGGTGTCCCCCAGCATCATTCCTCGCCGAACCGTGTTATCGAACTTGAAACGACCAGGAACGAAGTATGCCAGCATTAGAAACCATACCATTCGTCGCGGCGGCAGCCGGCGAGGCGCTGGCCGATATGATCGAGCAGGTGAAAGGCGGCGTTGTGATGGTGCGCAGCGGCCGCCAGGGTGCGGGATCGGGCGTTGTGTGGCGCAGCGACGGCATCGTGATCACCAACCATCATGTGGTTGCCCGTCGCGATGAAACCGCTGTTGTTTTTAGCGATGACCGCCAGGTGGCCGCGCGGGTGATCGCCCGCGAGCCGGCGCTCGACCTCGCGGCGCTGCGCGTGGAGCTCGACAGCCTGCGGCCGGTGGATATCGGCCAATCGGAGAACGTTCGCGTCGGCGAGCTGGTGGTGGCTGTCGGCAATCCGTGGGGCCAGCGCGGCGTGGTAACTGCCGGCGTGGTCAGCGCGATCGGCGAAGTGGAAACGCCGTGGCGGCGCGGCAAAGCCGAGTACATTCGCTCCGACGTGCGGCTGGCTCCCGGTAACTCGGGCGGCCCGATGCTCGATGCGCATGGCAAGGTGATCGGCATCAATGCCATGATCTTCGGTGGCGATCTGGGTGTCGCGATTCCGAGCCATATCGTTAGCCAGTTTCTGTCGGTGGCCGAAGGTCAGCGCCCGGTGCTTGGCGTTGGCGTGCAGACGGTCGACTTGCCGCCGATGTACCGCGCGGCGTCGCAGCGCGAGCACGGCCTGCTGGTGGTCGAGCTGCAGGCCGGCGGGGGCGCCGAGCAGGCAGGCATGTATATCGGCGATGTATTACTGGACGTGGACGGCCGTCCGGTCCACGACGCGCACAGCCTGACCTACACGCTGGCGCGGCACAGCGCCGGCACATCGGTGGCGCTGCGCTACCTGCGTGCGGGCGATATCAGGACGGCTGAAGCGCAGCTCGGCGCAGTGCCGGCGGCGCAGGCCGCATGATACGGGTCTCGGTCGTCGCCGCTTCGGTAGCTTCGCGCGTCGGTTTGCGCGTGCTGCTGACGAGCGAAGACATCGAGGTGGTGGGCGAAGCAGCGACGGTCGACGAGCTGCGGCATGCGCCGCTTTCCGAAGCCGACGTGGCCGTGGTGCAGGGGTCAAACGCGCCACGGCCGCCTGCGCTACCCGCGCGTTTGCGCGGCATTTTGTGGCTGCTTGACAACTCGGCCGAAGCCGTGCCGCAGCTCGCGACAGCCTGGGGTGCGCTGCCGTCCGATTCGACGCCGGAGGAGCTGGTCGCGGCGGTTCGTGCGCTGCACAGCGGCCTGCTGGTGATTCATCCCACGCTCGCGCCGCGCTTGCTGGTAAGCCCGTCGACGATCGAATCGGATTCCGAGCCGCCGGTCGAGCCGCTGACTGTGCGCGAGCTGGAGGTGCTGCAGTTGATCGGTCAGGGCCTGGCCAACAAGCAGATCGCCGACCGTCTGCATATCAGCGAGCACACCGTAAAGTTTCATGTTTCGGCGATCTACGCCAAGCTCAACGTCGCCAGCCGCACCGAGGCGGTGCGCTCGGGTGCACGCCGGGGCCTGATCGTGTTGTAACAACTGCGCGCTGTAAACGTCGTTTGCGGAGCAACCGGATTCACCACAAAGAACACAAAGGACACAAAGAAGTCGTTAATTCTTTGTGTCCTTTGTGTTCTTTGTGGTGAATCCTTTCCGGCTTGTGCCCAATAGCCATGTCCGAAAACGGCGAGATTTTAGGGTTCGAGCGACGTATACTGTCGCTATGGAACTCGACACTCAAAGCTGCTACCGTGCCCTGCAGACACATGACGCACGCTTCGACGGCCAGTTTTTCACCGGGGTCGTGACTACCGGTGTGTACTGCCGCTCGACCTGCCCGGCGCCGACGCCAAAGCGCGAAAATGTGCGCTTCTTCCGCCACGCCGCCGCGGCTCAGGCGGCGGGTTTCCGGCCCTGCCTGCGCTGCCGGCCGGAGCTGGCGCCCAATCTGTTCGCCGCGCTCGGGCCTAGCGGCGTGGTCGAGCGGGCGCTACGGCTGATCGCCGACGGCGCGCTGGACGAGGGCTCGGTCGAGGATCTGGCGCGCCGGCTTGGCGTTACCGATCGCCATCTACGGCGCCTGTGCGTCGAGCAGCTCGGCGCTTCGCCGGTAGCCATCGCCCAGAACCGCCGTATCCTGTTCGCCAAGCAGCTGATCGGCGAGACCGACCTTTCGTTCGCCGATATCGCTCTCGCCGCCGGCTTCGGCAGCATCCGCCGCTTCAACACGGTGATGCAGTCCACGTATGCCCGCAGCCCTCGCCGGCTGCGGCGCGGCGAGGAGGACACGCCCGCGCGCGATCCGGCCGCCGCGATCACCTTACGCCTGGCCTATAGCCCGCCATACGATTGGCCGGCGCTGGCGTCCTTCCTGGCCACGCGGGCGATCCCCGGCGTCGAGTACGTCACGTCGCGGCACTACAGCCGCACGATCGCCCTTGACGGCGCGCACGGCACGGTTGACGTTCGCCCGCTCAGCGGCCAGCAGGCGCTGGCCGCGACGATCAGTTTTCCAGAGATCGCGGCGCTGGGCCGGATCGTCGAGCGTCTGCGCTGGCTGTTCGACCTGCACGCCAGTATGCCGATCATCGCAGCCCAGCTTGAGAGCGATCGGATTCTGGGGCCGCTGATCAGCGCCAGGCCCGGCCTGCGCGTTCCCGGCGCCTGGGATGACTTCGAGCTGGCGGTGCGCGCTATCCTGGGCCAGCAGATCAGCGTCGCCGCGGCGACAACGCTGTCCGGCAGGCTGGTCGCCGCTCTTGGCGTGCCGCTCGAGCCCGCCGAGACGGCCGCCGAGGGCCTGACGCATGTGTTTCCCTCGCCGGAAGCGCTGGCCGAAGCCGACCTGACGACGATCGGGCTGCCGCGCGCGCGGGCACAGGCGATCAGCGCCCTGGCCGCGGCTGTTGCCCACGAGCCACAATTGCTCAGCGCCGGCCGCGACCTTGACGAGGTTGTTCAGCGCCTGACCGCGCTGCCGGGTATCGGGCCATGGACCGCCCAGTACATCGCGATGCGCGCTTTGCGCGAGCCCAACGCCTTTCCCGAGACCGACCTTGGCCTGCGCCGTGCCTGGGAGCGGCTGGGCGGCAGCGCGCCGCTCGCGGCCGCGGCCGAGGCCTGGCGCCCATGGCGCGCCTATGGCGCGCTACATCTGTGGCACAGCACATAAAGGAGCAGCACTATGAAAAACCTACTGATCGATCGTGTTTCTTCGCCGCTCGGCGAGATCTTGCTGGTAGTCGACGGTGTGGAGCTGGTCGCGCTCGACTACGCCGGCTACGAAGGGCGGATGCTCAAGCTGCTCACCCGCCGCTATGGCGCGTTTGAGCTCGAGCCGGCGAGCGATCCGCATGGCTACAGCAGCCGCGTGCAGGCGTATCTGGCCGGCGACATGGCCGCGCTCGAGTCGATCCCGGTCAGCACGGGCGGCACGCCGTTTCAGCAGCAGGTATGGCGCGCGCTGCGCGAGATTCCGGCCGGTTGTGTCGTAAGCTACGGCGAGCTCGCCGCGAGGCTGGGCCGGCCGAGCGCGGCGCGCGCCGTCGGTATGACCAATTCGCTCAACCCGGTCGCGATCGTGGTGCCGTGCCATCGCGTGGTCGGCGCGAACCACTCCCTGACCGGCTACGCCGGGGGGCTCGAACGTAAAGCCTGGCTGCTGCAGCACGAGCGCAGTTCCTGAGCGCCTGAAGTACACCACAAAGCACACAAAGGACACGAAGAATTAAGGATTTTTCGTGTCCTTTGTGTGCTTTGTGGTGTTCTCCGTGCGCGCTCCTCGGTACAATGAACCGCATGCAAACCTCCGAACAAATGCTGTTGCAGCGCCGGCTACGCGGTTTGTTGATCGTGCTTTCGCTGCTGGTGCCGGCGTTTTGCGTCTTCGGCGGCCTGGCGCTGGCAGTAGGCTCGCAGCAGCCGGGTGTCGTGGCGTATGTGCTGCTGGCGCTCTGGGTGCTGGCGGGAACGGCGATCGGGCTGCTTGTGTGGCGTGCCCAGCGCACGCTCGGTGCGCTCGCCAGGGCGCGCGAGGAGCCGCCATCCGGCAATCCGGATCGGCCCGCGGCACGTAGTTAACTGTACATAACGTAGCTTGACAGCCGTTCCGAGCGCGTGCTATGCTTCTCGCTACCCTCGTTTTTTGAAGCGCGACGAGCGGCTCAGGGACGGGATCGAGGCGCAGCCGGTGGAACGCATGGCAGTACCGCAACCAAGTACCGAATTTCGCCCGGCCTCCGCACCGCCGCAGACCGAGCGTCCCGATCAGGACGCGGTAGTGGCGGAGCTGGAGCGGCTGGTCGACCGTTTGCGTGCATATTATCCCGATTTCGACGAGCAGCTGATTCGAAACGCGTTTGAGTTCGCGTGTCAGGCCCACGAGACCCAACGCCGGCAATCGGGCGAGCCGTATATTCTTCACCCGATCGCCGTCGCCCACATCCTGATCGATCTCAAGCTCGACCCAGCCTGCATCGCGGCTGGGTTGTTGCATGACGTGGTCGAAGACACCAGTGTCACGCTCGACCGATATCAGCGCGCAGCTTCGGGGCGGAGATCGCCGCGATCGTCGATGGCCTGACCAAGCTGAACGGCGATCGAGGGCCGACCAAAGAAGACGCGCAGGCCGGCTCGTACCGCAAGATGTTCATCGCGATGGCCGACGATCCGCGGGTGGTGCTGATCAAGCTGGCCGACCGGCTGCACAACATGCGCACGCTGGACCACGTGCCGCCCGAGAAGCAGCAGCGCATCGCGCGCGAAACGCTGGAGATCTACGCGCCGCTGGCGCACCGTCTCGGCATCTGGCAGATGAAGTGGGAGCTGGAAGATCTGGCCTTCCGCTACCTGCGATCCCGAGAAATACGAGGCAGATCAGCCGCCAGCTGCGCTGCGCCGCGATGCGCGCGAAAAAATCATCCAGCGCGTGATCGGCAGGCTGCGCCAGGAGCTGGACAACGAGGGCATCCAGGCCGAGATCACCGGCCGGCCCAAGCATATCTATTCGATCTGGCGCAAGATGGAGCGCAAAGGCGTGCCGCTGGACCAGATCTACGATCAGCTGGCCGTGCGCGTGATCGTCAACAACAAGGCCGAGTGCTACCACGTGCTGGGCATCGTGCACGCGCGCTGGCACGCCGATCCCGAACGAGTTCGACGACTATATCGCCATGCCCAAGGAAAGCATGTACCAGTCGCTGCATACCACGATCCTGATCCCGGGCGGCCAGCCGTGCGAGATCCAGATCCGCACCTAGGAGATGCACGAGGTGGCCGAGCACGGCATCGCCGCGCACTGGCGCTACAAAGAAGGCTCGCTCGGTCGCCGGGCCGAGCAGTCGTTCGACGCCAAGCTGCAGTGGCTGCGCAACCTGATCGCCTGGCGGCGCGAGCTGGACGAAGACCAGCGATTTCGTCGAGACCGCTCAAGACCGAGGTGCTGGAAGAGCAGGTCTACGTCTTCACGCCCAAGGGCAAGATCATCGATCTGCCGCTCGGCTCGACGCCGGTGGATTTCGCCTACCGCATCCACTCCGAAGTCGGCAACAACTGTATCGGCGCGCGCGTCAACAATCGCCAGGTGCCGCTGGATTATCAGCTCGAAAACGGCGACGTGGTGGCGATCACTACCGCCAAGCAGCCGCGCGGGCCGAGCCGCGATTGGCTCGAGTTCGTCAAAACCGCCAACGCGCGCAACCATATCCGGCGCTGGTTCCGGCGGCAGGAGCGCGGCCTCAACATCGCCGCCGGCCGCGACATGCTGGAGCGTGAGCTCAAGCGTCTCGGGCATATCGCTGGCGTTCGACGAGATCGCCGAGACGAACGGCCTGCGCAACGTCGAGGAAATGTTCGTTTCGATCGGCATCGGCGATCACAGCGCGCGCGAGCTGGTGCGCAAGGTCATTGCCAGCACCAAAACGGCGCAAACCGAAGTAGACCCGCTGTCCAAGCTGCCGGATGTCGCGCCGCCGGCGCCGGCGACGACCACGTCGGGCATTCAGGTGCGCGGCACCAACGGCCTGCTCACGCGCCTGGCCACGCTGCTGCAACCCGGTGGAGGGCGATCCGATCATCGGCTTTGTGACGCGCGGCAAAGGCCTGACGATCCATCGCGCCGATTGCCACAATATTCTGCACGAGCGCGACCGCGAGCGGCTGCTCGACGTGACGTGGGGCCAGCGCCCGCCAACCAGGTCGTACCCGGTGCTGATCCGCATGGAAGCCTGGGATCGGGTCGGGCTGTGGCGCGATATCAGCAGCACCGTCGCCGACGCCGGTATCAATATCCAGGCGGTGCAGCAGGTAGAAAATCGCCACGCCGGCCGCGCGACACTCGTGGCGACGCTGATGGTGGATAGCCTGGCTCAGCTGACGTCGATCCTGGATAAGCTCAATCGTATCCCGGATGTGATCGAAGCGCGAAGAGAACGATCGGTCTGAAGGTCGAAGGTCGAAGGTCGAAGGTCGAAGGTCGCCGAACAAATCGCGTGACGACGATCCGTTTAGTAGACCATAAGCCTGTCAATGAAAAATGTTCGACCTGTGACCTTTGACTATTCCTCTTCGGCCCTCACCCCTAAGACTACCTCCGCCCCCCGCGGCACCAGTTTGCCACGCTCGTCGATCGCGATGCCGTTGGCCGTCGCGCTGACCACCTCGCCCGGCGCGAACTCGTTGAAGCGATCGCCGAGCTCATCGGGCCCCTGTTCGTCGATCGCGACGACCTGGAATCCGGCTGCTTCGAGCTGCTGGATCGCGGCGTCTTGCAGCACGCCGACACCGATGACGTCAGGGAACGGGACGACATCGCCGAGGCTGACCGTCAAGGTCACAGTTTGCCCCCTGGGCAGCTGCGAGCCACTGCCCGGCGACTGCGAGATCACGCGGTCCTGGGCCACGGTGACGCTGGCGGTGTCCTGGCGCTGTACCTGGAAGCCTGCCTGCTGCAGAATGTTGGTAGCCGCTTCAAACGGCTGGTTGACGACGTTGGGCACCGCCAGCAGCTCGGGGCCAAGGCTGACGATGATCGCGACTTCCGAGCCTTCTGGAACCTGCGCGCCGGCTTCGGGGATCTGTTCGATCACGGTTCCGGCCGGCGCGTCGTCGTAACGCGGAGCGAGCTGCGGGTCGTTGTTCGGGTTGGGCTTGCGTGTCAGGCCCAGCGCCGGCAGCTGATTTTCGACGACATCGCGCTCGCTCTGCCCGACAAAGTTCGGCAGCGTCACCAGCGGCACGGCGGACGCCGAGGGTTCGGGCGTCGTCGTCGACTGTGTCGTCGGCTCGAGCGACGGCGCGGCCGAAACCTCGGCACCGGGAGAAGGCGCCGTGGGGCTCGTGCCTCCGCCGAACAGATTGCCCCAATCAGTGGTCAGGCCGAACCAGATCAAGGCCAGCACGCCGGCCAGCAGCAAGACGCCGAGCAACAGCGTGCCAAAACTTCCACCGCGCTCGCGTGGCTGCTGTGGGACATACTGCGGTGGCGGAGCATTAGGCGGCGCGCGACGCTGGGGAGCAGGCCGCGCCGGCGCCTGCTGGTACACCATCGTTCGATCGTCGGGGCCGGCGGTCTGACCGTAGGCGCCCTGAGCCGGCGCCGGCTGATACTGCCCGGGCGGAGCAGCCACTTGCGTGGCGCTCTTGCCGCCGGCAAGATAATCGCGCAGCTCGCGGGCAAATGCCGCCGCGCTGGACGGCCGCCGGGCCGGCTCCTTACTCATGCTGCGCAGCACCAGCGCTTCAAGCGCGGGCGGCACCTTCGGGTTTAATGCGCGCAGCGGCGGCGGCGGGTGCTGAATATGCTGCAGCGCTACGGCCATCGGCGTGTCGCCGCGAAACGGTAGCTGGCCGGTCAGCAGCTCGAACAGCACCACGCCGAGACTGTAAACGTCGGACTGCGGCGTTGCCGGGCGGCCCTGCGCCTGTTCCGGAGAGATATAATCGGCCGTGCCGAACGTCATGCCGGTTTGCGTTACCGCCGTCGAAAGATGCGACTTGGCGATGCCGAAATCCGCGATGCGCACATTGCCTTCCGGGTCGATCAGTATATTTTGCGGCTTGACGTCGCGATGCACCATCCCGCGTTTGTGGGCGTATTCCAGCCCGTCCGCCACCTGGGCTACGATGGTCAGCGCGCGCTGCGGGTCAAGCGGCGCCTGGTGGTCGATCACTGCCTTGAGATCAGTGCCCTCTACCAGCTCCATCACGATATAGTTGTTGTCGCCGTCTTTGCCGACGTCATACACGTCGACGATGTTCGGGTGCGACGACAGATTGGCGGCCGACATCGCCTCGTGTTGGAAACGAGCCAAAAAATCCGCGTCGGCGGCATAAAAGCTATGCAGCAGCTTTATGGCTACCGGGCGCCCAAGACGGATGTCCCGTCCTCGGAAGACCGTCGCCATTCCACCGGTGCCCAGGGGGGTCAGCAATTCGTAACGATCGTTCAGGATGCGTGGTTGCATATGATCCAAACGGGGCAGACGATCCCCCCTAGCTCCAAACCGATACCGCCTCATGCACCGGCTCGTCCGGCAGCGTGTGAAGATATGCGCGCAAGCGCGGTAAGTTGATGATATCGTCCCGGTTGTAGCGCAGCAGCAGCTTCAAGGCCGCGGCATCGCCGTAGACATCCCAGCGGTGCCACAGCCGCGGCGCGTCCCACCCCGTCAGCCCCTGCGTGCCGCGGGCGATGCCTATCTGCAGCTCGACCTTTTTGAGCCCGCCTTTGAGCCCGTGTTTCCAGCAGTCGAACATCAGGTCGTGGTGACGATATTCTTGCACCAGGTCGGCCTGGAGGCAGCGCCGGATCACCGGCAGATCGAAGCGACCGCCATTGTACGTGAAAATAGTTCCGACGCCTTCCAGCGCCCGATACAGGTTCACGTCCGTAACGCCGCCGCCGACGAGCTGGAACGTGCCGCCATCCGGCCGGTAAATGCCGATTACAGTGATGCTGTTGTTGTACGCCGTCTCGATATCGAGATAAGCGAACGGCCCATGGCTCGGCCGGGTATCTCGGCGCGGCATAGCTTTCCCCATCGCGCTTCGGATTGTACGTGGTGCAGGCGCCGAACGTCAATCGGCGGCGGGGGCAAGCCCCGCCGCTACCTCATTTTTCGACGTAGCGGCGGGGCTTGCCCCCGCCGCGCTCACGGCTTGTTCATCACTCTTCATTTCCGCTGCGAAGCGCCCCTTCCATCAGCTGCTGGATCCGCGGCACCATACCGGCCGGATTAGGATGCAGGCCGTCCAGCAACAGGGCGCTGTCGTAGAGCTGCTCCACGATCAGGCCGAACATCGGGTTGTCGGGCCGCTCGTCGGACAGGCCGGACAGGCCGGTTACCAGCGGGTGGCCCGGATTGAGCTCGAAGATCGCCGGCGGGATATCATATTCACGGCCCAGTATCCGTTGTACACGTTGCATTTCACGCGCCGCGCCGCCCTCACCCGGCAGCAAGCGCGCGGGGCTGCTGGTCAGCAGCTTTGAAGCGCGCACCTCGGTAACCCGCTCGCCCAGCTGCTGCTTGATCCTGGTGGCCAGCCGCTCGAACACTTCGTCGTCAAGTGCCGTTTCCGCTTGCGGCTCGTCCGGCTGCCCCGGCAGCTCGAGCTCCGCGTCGCCGGCGCTGACCAGCTTGAGGCCGTCGTACTCGGTGAGCGACTGCAGCATAAAGCCGTCGATCAGGTCGGACAGCAGCAGTGCCTCGACGCCGCGGGCTTTGAGCGCGTCCAGATGCGGGCTGCGCCGGGCGCTTTCGGCGTCGGCCGCCAGCACATAGTAGATCGCATTCTGGCCTTCAATCATCCGCTCGCGGTATTGCTGCAGCGAGACGAGGTCGTCGCCCGCGCTGCTCGCGAAGCGCAGCAGCTTGACCAGGTCTTCTTTGGCTGACGGCTCCGACCGGCCCGGCATGGCCGCGGGCCCCTCGGCGGCGATGCCTTCTTTCAGGAAGGGGCCGAATTCGGTCCAGAAGGTGCGGTATTTTTCGGCATCGTTTTCGGCCAGCGTCGCCAGCTCGCGGGTCAGGCGGCCGGTGAGCGTTTTGCGAATGCGCTGAATCTCGGGTGCACGCTGCACACTTTCACGCGAAACATTGAGCGGCAGATCCTCGCTGTCGACCACGCCGTCCACGAAGCGGAACCAGTTCGGCAACAGCTCTTTGGCGTCTTCCTGGATTAAGACGCTGCGCGAATACAGCTTAATGCGGCCCTCGATCCGTCGCTCGATGATGCCGCGCTCGCGGGTGGCCGGAACGAACAGGATCGCATGCAGGTCGATCGGCGCGTCGGTCGAGAGGTGCAGCGTGTGCAGCGGCGGCTGCCACTCCATCGTCAGCTGGCGGTAAAACTCTTCGTACGCTTCGTTGTTCAGCTCGCGCGGAGCACGCCGCCATAGCGGTTTGGTCTGGTTGATCTGCTCGTCGCCCAGCATGATCGGAAACGCGACGAAGTCGGAATGCCGTTTGACGATCTGCTTGATCTTCCAGGGCTGGGCGAACTCCTTGGCGTCATCGCGCAAAAATACTTCGATCGTCGTGCCGCGGGCGCTGCGATCGGAGGGCTCGATCGTGTAGCTTTCTCCGCCGCTCGACTCCCAGCGCATCGCCTGATCCTCGGACCGGAACGAGCGTGTTGTTACCACCACTCGATCGGCGACGGCGAAAACCGAGTAAAAGCCGACGCCAAACTGCCCGATCATGCCGGAGCGCTGTTCTTTTTCGAGCTGCTCCATGATCGCTTTGGCGCCCGAATGGGCGATCGTCCCCAGGTTCTCGACCAGCTCCGCTTCGCTCATGCCGATGCCGGTGTCTTCGATCGTGATCGTGCCCGCTGTTTCGTCGCTGGCGATGCGAATGACGAGCTCGGCGTCGCGGTCGACAATCTCCGAGTTGGTAAGCGCCTCGACGCGCATGCGATGCAGCGCGTCGGAGCTGTTGGAGATCAGCTCGCGCAGAAAAATCTCGCGGTCGGTGTATAGCGCATGAGACAAAATCTGCAGCAGCTGCTGCACCTCGGCTCGGAACGAGTATGCGTGCGCCTGTTCGCTCATAGGTGTGCTCTCCTAATACTGCCCAATCATAACAAAATAGCGCGCCGGCCGTCACATTCGGATCGAAGCCTGGCACGCCCGTGCTATGCTGCTCGCGGCGTTGTTCAGGAGGTGGGCTGATGGCTGGATCGGGATACGCCGAGATCAACGGCGCGCGCCTGTACTACGAACATGACGGCAGCGGGCCTGATGTTGTATTTGTCCACGCCGGTATCTGCGATAGCCGCATGTGGGAGCCGCAATGGGCGGCGTTCACCGAGCGCCACCGCGTGCTGCGCTACGATCTGCGCGGGTACGGCCGCTCGGAGCCGGTCGATGCCGCGTTTATGCATCACCGCGATCTCGAAGCGCTGCTGAGCTATCTGAATATCAGCAGCGCGGCATTGATCGGCTGCTCCAAGGGTGGTGGCGTGTGTGCCAGTCTGGCCGTCGACCGGCCGGAGCTGGTGTCGGCCCTGGTGATGGTGTGCTCCGATCCGCCGGGCTTTGATCCGGATCCGGCGCCCGCGGAGCCGCCGCAGTGGGAGGAGCTGGTCGCAGCGTTCAAGGCCGGCGATCTGGAGCGCAGCAACGAGCTGGAGCTGCAGATCTGGGTCGACGGTCGCGGCCGCACGCCTGAGCAGGTCGATCCGGCGCTTCGTGAGCAGGTTCGTGAAATGAATGCGATTGTACTGCGCAACGATAAGCGCGGCCTGGGCAGCGAGGAACAACAGCAACCACCGGCGCTCGAGCGCCTCGATGTCGTCACGGCTCCGGTGCTGGCCCTGCTTGGCGAGTACGACGACCCGTATTTCGTGCTTGCCGCCGCTGAGATGAAGCGACGAATTCCAGGCCTGCAAAGCCGGACGATCGCCGGCGCGGCGCACCTGCCGAATATGGAGCAGCCCGCGCAGTTCAACCGGCTGGTGCTCGAGTTCCTGGCGACGGATCTTTAATGCAAAGACGCAAAGACGCAAAGGAATTCATTGCCCGTTCTCGTATGCGCTATCGTAGGCATTGATGCAATAAAGTAATCGTTTGTTCTCCAACCTGGATTTATATCCTTCGCGTCTTTGCGACTTTGCGTTAGCTAATTCGCTCGTTGCGACTTTGCGTCGAAAGATCGTGCGTACTGCCTGACCAGTTGCTCGATGCGTTCGAGATCGAACGGCTTATGAATAAAGTGATCGGCCAGATCATCGTGCGGAGCACGGCCGGCGGCGCTCATCAGGATGATCGGCACATCGTGCAGCAGCGGGTCCGCCCGGATCGCCCGCGCAAGCGCAATGCCGTTCATCAGCGGCATCATCACGTCCGATATCACCAGCATCGGGGCCGTAGCTTCGTCGCGCAGCGCCTCGAGCGCTTCCTGCCCGTTTGTGGCGGCCACCGCACGATAGCCGAGACTTTCGACCAGCAGGGCGATGATCTCGAGCAGCACGTCTTCATCGTCTACCACCAGCACAGAAGGCATCAACGATTTCCTGACACGTTTTGCGGCATACGCAATCCCCGAACGGTAGCAACATTGGTGCCAACTGGCCCGGCATACGAAATGCTGTGCCGGTAGCGCGCCCATCCGGCGTAAGCATGGATCGTGTGATACATCGCGGGGAAACAATCGACATGAGCTCCGACGCTGCCGTAGTGGTTACCAGGCTAAACGAGGCGATACGGCGGCGCGATGTCGCTCTTTTGGCGGCCGGCTTGCTTTCCCATTTTGGGCCGGCGCAGATACATTTGAGAAAGCGAGCATGTCGGGGTATGATTCACCGGGAAAGGCACACATTATGCCCGTGATGATAAAGCTGACCAGCGCCGAACATGGCGGCAACAAAGCCTGTGGCGGAGCTTCCTGCAGCGCCGGCACCTGTGGCGTCGACTGCGACTGCGGCTGCCCCTATACCGGCATGGAAGAACACGGCAAAGTCGAGCTGCTCGCCGATGTCGAGCAGCGCTTTCCGGACGAGTGGCTCGGTTTCGTGATTCCGCCCGGTGAAGATGAATTCGACCCGGATCGTGGAATGCTGGTAGTTCACTCGCACGACGACAACGAGGTGTGGGATGCGATCAACCGTGTCACCGCCAACCAGGTAGTGCATGTGTATTTCAACGGCTTGCTGGATGACGACTACCTGGCATGGTCCGAGAGTATCCCGCGCAGCGCCGGCGAGCTTGTTCCGACCTTTGTGCGTCCGGCAGTGATTCCGCATACGGTGTTCGGACGCGGAGCAGACGTTATTCCGCTGGAGTTGAGCGACGGGCAGTGACACAGGGGAGAAGAGATACAGGAGACGCGGGCGATGGATCAAGCTCTAGAGCCTGTCATTCCGAGCGAGCCAACCGTATGACCATGTTCCACCATATGCCCGTCGGCGAGCGAGGAATCTCACCGGTTCCGTGCAGCACCACGGCGTCGAGATTCCTCGCGCGGCGAAGTGTCGGAGCATACATCGCGGGTGCAAAATGATTCGCGCTCGGAATGACAGGATCCGCAACTCCTGGATCAGCAACGCCGGCGCCACCGACCACGGCCAGAGCACAGCACAGTTCACGATTGCTCTTGCGTCCCTTGTGTCGCCTGCAACCACACCATGATTGTAGAATCACCACCAGCACAGCACCAGCTTGACACCCAATGGCTCGGCTGCATGGCTTACGCCGACGCGTGGGCGCTGCAAAAGCAGCTCGCAGCGCAGCGCGCGGATGGGGGTTGCCACGACACTCTGTTGCTGCTGGAACACCCGCACACCTATACCTTCGGCAGTCGCGGGCGGCGCGCCCACCAGCACCTGCTTGTACCGCGCGCAGAGCTCGAAGCCGCCGGTATCGCCGTGCTTGACGTCGACCGCGGCGGGGATGTCACATATCACGGCCCCGGCCAATTGGTAGGCTATCCGATCTTGCGCCTGGCAGGCTATGGCCTGGACGCCATACAGTATGTGCGCGCGCTGGAAGACGTGTTGATCGACGTGCTGGCCGGCTTCGGCCTCGGCGCGGGCCGCGTGCGGCACCTGACCGGCGTATGGGCCGGCGATCGCAAAGTGGCGGCTATCGGCACCAGGGTCGATATCAACGGCATCTCGCAGCACGGCTTTGCGCTCAACGTCGCTACCGATATGCGCTACTTTGCTAATATTGTTCCGTGCGGTATCCGTGATCGAGGCGTTGCCTCAATCGCCGAGCTGCTGGATCGGCCGGTGTCGATCGACGAGGTGGTGCCACACGTGGTTGCCGCGTTTGGGCGGGTGTTTCGGGTTGAAGGCTAGAGGGTTGGAAGGTGTGAAGGTCGGAAGGTGTGAAGGTTTTCTACGTTGCGGTTCAACGCACGACCAAATTGCATACGCACCTTCCAACCTTCCGACCTGATGACTTTCGACGTTTTGACCGATGATGAAGCGAGGATTCCATGCTCGACATACAGCTGACCGAAAAGCCGAAGACCCGTACACAGCGGCCGCCCTGGATCAAAGCGCGCATGCCGGCCGGAGAGAATTACGAGGATGTGTATGGCCTGATGCGCGAGCTCAACCTGCATACCGTGTGCGAGGAAGCCCGCTGTCCCAACATCGGCGAGTGCTGGAACTTCCGCACCGCGACGTTTCTGCTGCTTGGCGATACGTGTACACGCGGCTGCCGATACTGCGCGATCGGCAAAGGTAAGCCGCAGGGGCTTGACGAGCACGAGCCCGAGCGCGTGGCACGGGCGGTCGAGCACCTCAGGTTACGGCATGCTGTGTTGACCTCGGTCAATCGAGACGACCTGCCGGATGGCGGCGCGCATATTTTTTCCGAGTTGATCCGCTTGATCCGCGAATATCTGCCCGGTTGTAGCGTCGAAGTGTTGATCCCGGATTTTCAGGGCGATGCCGCCGCGCTCAAGCTGGTGCTCGAGGCGCGGCCCGATGTGCTCAACCATAATATCGAAACTACCAAGCGCATTTTTCCGCGCTTCAGGCCCAAGGCAACCTACGAGCAGTCGCTGATGCTGCTGCACCGGGCGCGGCGCTTTGACGCGGGCCTGCGAACCAAGAGCGGCATGATGGTCGGCGCGGGCGAGACGATCGACGAGGTGCTGCAAGTGATGGACGACCTGCGCTCCGTCGACGTCGACGTGTTCACCATCGGCCAGTATCTGCCGCCCGACAGCTCGTACTGGCCGCTGGACCGCTACTACACTCCGGATGAGTTTGCGATGCTCAAGGCGGAAGGGTTGCGTCGCGGCTTCAAACACGTCGAATCCGGCCCACTGGTGCGCTCGTCGTATCACGCCCACGAGCATGTTGCCGACGAGACAGTTCCAACTGCGGGCTAGAAATAGTACGATCCGCGAAGACACGCGAAGGTTAACATATTGCTTAACCTTCGGCGTGTCTTCGCGGATCGTTACCCGCTCAGGCTAAGGTCGGCGTAATCCAGCATCATAAACGGCGGCTGGCCGAAGCTGCCTTCAGACAGCGCCACGATCGTGATCGTGTTGCTTCCCGGTTGCAGCAGCCATGCCGGTATGGTCCAGCCGAACGAATCCCACGTGCCGGACGCCAGATCGAAGTCGTCGTCGGGCAGCGGGTTTGGGCCGGTCCACAGCAAGATGCCGTTCACCAGAATACTGATCTGCATTTTGGGCGCGTGTTCGCCGTCCATGCCCTCGATGCTCAGCAGCGCGCTGCCGGCAGGCTGCGCAGCGAGCGTGAACGATGCTTCCATGGCGCTGTAGTCGGTGCCGGTGCCGTAGATCCAGGTTGCACTACGTCCGCCGTACGTTTTGCTCTGCTTCCAGCCGCCGATCCATGCCTCGTCGTCCAAACGAATGCTTTCCGCGCCTGCGACAACCGAAACCTCGGTGGGCGGCGACACCGGCTCGTC
The DNA here is from genome assembly GCA_963827625.1 of uncultured bacterium. Classification (GTDB taxonomy): domain Bacteria; phylum Chloroflexota; class Chloroflexia; order Chloroflexales; family Kallotenuaceae; genus CAWHBS01. The sequence goes on from CAWHBS010000004.1 coordinate 460,300, forward strand.
GGTAGCGGGTGGAGCGACGACCGGCTCGCCGGTGGCAGGTGGGACGCTGGCGGCGGGTTCAGCGGGCGTGGGTGGAGCGGCTGCTGTGGATGGCGCCGCGTTGCCTTCACTCGCCGAAGCAGGCGGGCTGATACTCTCGAAACGGGGCGGCTGCAGGCCCTGCACCGGCACAAACGTCGGCGTCGGCACCGCGCCGGCTGCGCTGTCGGACGCACCTGCTTGCGCAGGGGTGCCGGCCAGTAGCCCGGGCTCCCATGTGCAGCTCGCCAGCACCGACATTACCGCCGACACGGCGGCGAGGCGGGTAATATATCGTGATGCGTGCATCGATTGGCTCCATATCAACTCCCATCAAGCGCTCTACATAAGGCAAGAGATGGGCCACAAGACATGGCTGCCAACATGCTGAATATCGTCGAATTCCGGATCTGCAAACGGGGCTGCCGGCAATGGTGAGAGGTGCAAACCGGCGGAATCAGGACGCCAGCAGGGCTTCCTCTGCCTGCTGCTTGTCGCTGGACGTCGCTTCGCCACAGCCTTCCCAGCGATCGGCCCAGCGCTGCAGTGCATCAAGCACTTCCTGGAGGTCGCGTCCTTTAACCGTGAGGCTGTATTCGATCTTGACCGGCATGGACGGCGTGACGCGCCGCTCGACGATGCCGTGTGCTTCAAGGTCCTTCAAACGCTCGGACAGAACCCGGTCGCTCAAATCGCTGACCGAGCGCGCGATTTTGCTGAAGCTGCTCGGCCCGCTGCATAACACACGTACGATCTTACCCGTCCACTTCTTGCCGAGGATCTCGATCGCCTTTTCATATTTCGGACAAAGCGTTACAATCTCATCGCTCATATGCTTTTCCTGCTGAATAGTGGGCGAACAGAATTTGTGCAAGTGTCAATCGTTTTACGATACATTCTAACGCAAAGTAAGTTACTTGTAAAGCGTACAAAGGCGTGAAGAAGTGCGGCACACAGCTTGCAGTGTGTAGAAAAGGATTTGCAGCTGCCTGAAGGAGCCGAAGCATGATGATCGACGACATACTAGCCGAGCTGCGCGCCCTGCCGGCGCAAGTCTACGGCTATGCGATATTGGCGGCGATTGCCGGTCCGCTGGCGCTTCGGTCGCTCGGCTTGCGCTCGCTGGCTGCGCTGGTTCGGCCGGCGGCGATTTTGCTGGTGCTGGCCGGCATGTATGCAAAACAGGAACGTCCAAGTTGACGGCCGGGCAGCGCCCGCCTACTGAAAGAGGAATTCTTGCTATGTCGCGGATCGGCATTCTGGTAGTGGCTTACAACGCCGAGTTGACGTTGCGCAGCGTGATCGAGCGTATTCCGTCCCCGATCATGGACAAAGTCGACGAGATCTTTGTTTTCGACGATGCCAGTCGCGACCGGACCTACGAAGTCGGCCGTGAGCTGCAGAATGAGGTTACCATTCCCAAGCTGAAGATCTATCGCAATCCGGTCAACCTGATGTACGGCGGCAACCAGCGGGTTGGCTACCAGTATGCCATCGAGCGCGACCTCGACATTGTAGTGCTGCTCCACGGCGACGGCCAGTATGCGCCCGAGGTGATGCAAGATCTGCTTACACCGCTCGAAACCGGTCGCGCCGATATGGTCATGGGCTCACGTATGATGGTGCCCGGCGCCGCGCTGCGCGGTAATATGCCGCTATACAAGTATCTTGGCAACAAGATCCTTACCTGGACGGAGAATTTCCTGGCCGGCACCAGACTATCGGAGTTTCACTCGGGCTACCGGGCCTATTCGGTGCAGGCGCTCAAGCAAATTCCGCTCGACTCTCTGACGTACAACTGGCACTTCGACACCCAGATTATTCTCCAGTTCCTGAAGCATGGCCTGCGTATCGCCGAAGTGCCGATCCCGACGTATTACGGTGATGAGATCTGTCATGTCAACGGTATTCCGTACGCCCTCAATTGCATCCGTGAAACCTTGTCGTTTGCGCTGCGCCATCGTTGGAGAATGAATGCTGCATTACCGCTTGCATCACGACCCAAAAAGTAGTCATCAACAGATCGTAGCGCTGATTCGCCGCCTCAATCGTTACCCGATCCTGGACGTCGGGGCGGCGCAAGGGTTTCTGGGCCGGCAGCTGGAGGGCAGCGAATTCGTTATCGACGCGATCGAGCCGAACGCCTACTGGGCCGAGCGTGCCGCACCGTATTACCGCTCGGTGTTTCCGACAACGGTTGAAGATGCTGCGCTGGAACAGCGCTATCGCGTGATCGTATGCGCCGACGTGTTGGAGCATCTGGTCGATCCGGCCGGAGCGGTCCGCCGGCTATGCGACGCGGCGTCGCCTGACGCCATGTTCATCATCTCGCTGCCGAATGTGGCACATATCGCCGTGCGGCTGCTGCTGCTGGCCGGGCTGTTCCCACCGATGGAGCGCGGTATACTCGATCGCACGCACCTGCATTTTTGGACGCTGAGCTCGGCGACCGATATGCTAAGGCAGGCTGGCCTCGAGGTGGTGCGCGCCAGGCCTACCGGCGTGCCGTTGGACGAGCTTTGGGCCGCGGGTGAGGGCTCGCTGCTGTATACTGCTCTGATGCGCCTGCAGCATCTGCTGCTGCTGCTGGCTCCGCGGCTGTTCGGCTATCAGTGGGTGATCGTGGCGCGACGGAGCGTAGTGGCGTGAGGCGAGCGGGGATGTGTTGGCCGCGAGGGCCGCGCAGGTGCCGCCGTGGGGCCGCGAGGAGCTGCCGAGGGGCCGCGTGGCGCCGCGTGGTGGTGCGTGGGGCCGCATGGGGGTGTCGTGGGGCCTGTGGGGCCGCGCGGGTCCGCGTGGGGCCGTGTGGGGCCGTGTGGGTCCGCGAATGAATTCGCGGTTGATATGATAAAACCTGCTGAAGCAGGTTGGCGCGCAAGGTTGTGTAACGTGCTTCAGCACGTTTGGCCGTAGCAACCGCGAATTCATTCGCGGTGCTGAAGCAGGTTGGCGCCAAGGGCGGTGTAACGTGCTTTAGCACGTTTGGCCGTAGCAACCTCGATATTCGCGGTGCTGAAGCAAGGTCGGGTGAACTATGATTGCTTCTCGATAGCCTGGGCTGACACATAACATGGCGCGTAATTCCCAACCTGCTTCAGCAGGTTTCATCATACCAGCCGCCGATTTCAATCGGCGGTGGGGCGATTGGCTGATCTGCGGCGCGCTGTTTCTGCTGCCGCTGGTCTTCTTTTGGCCCGAAACACTCGGCCTGCGCGCGTATTTCCATCACGATCTGCAGTACTACTTTTACCCATACCACAAGGTAGTCGCAGATATCGTCGCGACGGGCAATCTGCCGCTGTGGAACCCATATGCGTTGGGTGGAATGCCGCTGATCGGCGATGGGCAGACCGCGCTGTTTTATCCGCCCAACTGGCTCTTTTATGTGCTGCCCGCCGAACATGCGTTGTCGCTGGTGGTGCTGCTGCATTACGGAATTGCCGGCGTCGGAACCTACGCCTACGTCAGGCATCTCGGGCTGGTGCGCTCCGCCGCCGCGCTCGCGGCGCTGGCGTTCATGTTCAACGGCTTTCTGGTATCGCGCGTCGTGCATTATTCGATCCTGGCCGGCGTGGCGCTGGTGCCGCTGCTGTTTCTGGCGCTCGATCGCCTGGTGCAGCGTCCGGGGCGCGTGCGCTTTGCCGTAGCCGCGGGGGCAGTATGCCTGCAGGGTGTTGCGGGGCATCCGCAGATCCCGATATATACGGCTGTCGGGCTTGGACTGTACTGCCTCGCTATCGGCGCGCAGCGCTGGAGGCAGCGCTGGCGGGCGCTGACGCCGCTCGCGCTGCTGATTGGCGTGTACCTGGTGGGCTATGCCCTGGCCGCCGTGCAGCTGCTGCCGTGGATCGAGTGGGCTACCTTCTCGGTACGTGCCGCCAACGCCTCGTTCGAATTCGTTTCCTATCATTCGCTGCACAAATTCGATTGGCTGCTGTTTTTGTTTCCTTACAGCATGGGCGGCCTGCAGGACAACGTGATGCAGTCGCGTCCGGTGTGGAACCTGCCGGTGTACCTGTGGGAGCGCCTGCCCTATGTCGGGCTGGTGCCGCTCGGCCTGGCCGTCGTCGGGCTGGCCGGTCGCGGTCGCCCTACCCTGGAAGAAAGCGAACAAGCGGCGGCGGAGCGCAAGCAGGACGAGCTCGTCGAGCGTGATCGGAGCACGGCCTCGCCGGCGGGGCCGCTGACCCTGGCAGAGCGGCAGGAGCGCTGGCTGGCGCTGGTAGTCGTCATGGTGGGCATGCTGCTGATCGCGGCGGGCTCAAGCACGCCGGCCGGATATCTGGTGTACCTGGTGCCGGCGCTGGGCAAGCTGCGCGCCTACGCGCGCGCCGCCGCGGTTGCCGTATTCGCGATCGCTGTTCTGGCCGGCTACGGTACACACCGCCTGGCTACCTCAAGCGCCCGCCCCCGCGCGGTGCGCTCGGCCGTAGTGGGCGGCTTGCTCGTGTTCGGCCTGGTTGAGCTGACGCTATTGCTGGCAAATGCCGTGCCGATCGAGCAGCTGGTAGCCTGGTGGCCCGGCCTCGAAGTCGAGCAGATCTGGAAGATCATGTTCGAACACGGCCTGCAGCTGCGCGAGGCCAATGCGTACATGCCGCTGCTGCTGGCGACGGCCACGGGCGTGCTGCTCGTGATGGCCGCGTTCCGGCCGCGTGCCCTGGTTGCGCCGCTGCTGCTGCTCACGCTGGTCGACATGCTCCTGTTCGCGCGTGCGTTCAACCCGACGATCGAAGCCACGGCATTTCAGCGCGTGCCGGAGAGTGTACAATTCCTGCGCTCGGATCCCGAGATGTTCCGGGCTGCGATGTTTCTCACCGACGACCGTCTGCCGCTCGAGGCAGCGCAGTCGCAGCTGGCGGTCAGCTGGGCGTTGGCCTATGGGGTCGAGGACGTCAACGGCTTCAATTCGCTACAAACACGCCGCAACCTGGATCTGCTGCTCGGCCCCGAGGACGAAGACGTTTCGTACGGTAAGCTGCGCAACACCGATATGCTCGAATCCGGCAATCCGATCCTCAATCTATTCGGCGTCAAATATGCGCTGGTGCAGCGCCAGTTCGGCGAGCAGCTGCCCGACGAGCTGACAGCGCGCAACGATCCGGACACTCAGCCGCGCTGGGTACGCGCCTACAACGACGAGCACGTGACGATCTACCGCAACCGTGATCCGCTGCCGCGGGCCTATTTTGCTGCCGGCGTACGGGCGGAAAACGACCCGCGGACGATCCTCGATACCGTCAGGGCCTGGGAGTACGATCCGCGCCAGACGTCGATCGTCGAGGGCATCTCCGCCGAGCGCGCGGCAAGCCTCGCCGCCACGCCCGGTAGCGTCGAGCTACGCCGGATCGGCCCGAACGAGCTGCGGCTGACAACCACGACCGATAGCGAGCAGCTGCTGGTGCTGAGCGAGACGTGGGCGCCCGGCTGGCATGCCGAGGTGGACGGCCGGCCTGTGCCGATCCTGCGCACCAACTATCTGTTTCGGGGGCTCGTCGTGCCGGCGGGCACGCACGAGGTCCGCATGCTGTACCGGCCGGCGTCGCTGCTGTGGGGAGCGGCGATCAGCTGCACGGCACTGATCGCTCTGGTCGCCGGAATCTTAATGCAAAGACGATTCTTTACGCAAAGACGCAAAGGGGGCGCCCGCTGGGCCAAGGATTAATCTGGTTCCAATCCGATGCTCGATTTCCTCAACAAGCAAAAATGTCTTCGATGTATGTGCATCGAAGACATTTTCTTTGCGTCTGTGCGTTTAGTTCGCCCCTGCTACACCGTGGTATCGGGCGTTGTCGAGATCACAAACTCGCCCGCGCGGCCGACAGCAACATGCTCCGGGCCGCATCCCTCGGGCAGCAGCTTGGATGCCTGAATGGCGCGCTCGAGCGCGCGCTTGTTCTCGAAGCCCAGCGCTTCCAGCACCGGATTGGCCACCGAGCGGCCATGCTTGAGCGGGGTATACATGCGGGTGCGCTCCAGGGCGGCCTTCAATTCGTCCTCGTTCGGCAGCAGGTAAAGCGCCGGCATGGTAAACGAGCGCAGCACGCGAAAGATCATATCCAGCGTTTCAGTCGGCAGGTACTTCTTATAAATATCGACCAGCCGCAAAAACATGGCGTGGTGCGCGATTTCGTCCTTGGAAACGATGCTGAAAGCGGCGGCAGCGCCGAGCTGCTTGCCGCGGCGGCGCTCTTCCTCGGTCGTCTTTTCGGGCAGGCCGTAGTCGGCGCGAATGCGCTTTCTCAATTCGTCGTAGTTGAAAAACGTCGCGCGCTCCTGGAACATGGCGTACACCGCCGTGCCGAGCGGTGTATCGAGCCCGGGATGGTTGTCGGCCATTTCCCAGCTATGCAGGCCGACCTTGTCGCGGTACTCCATGATCTGCTCTTCGGTACGCACGCCCGAATGGAGCAGCACCAGGTGCCACGATTCGGCGTGCTTGGCCTCCTCCATACCCCAGACCAGCGAAATATTGCGCCGCTCGCGGTCGCCGCGCACGATATTGATCGCGTCCTCGACATAATCGCCGACGAAGTCTTCGATCCCCAGGAAGCTCTCGATCAGGGTGATCGTATCCGGCGAAAGTTTATGGCCATGCTCGCGCATTTCGTCGAGCGGCAGGTCGTCCCAGGGGAACCAGTTGCGGCTCTTAACCGCTTTGCGAAAGTATTCAATATATGCTGCACGCACCTCTTGCTGCACGGCGCGAACACGCGCGTCGCGAGTCCAGGGGCCGATGATCTGGTGCGGATGTTCAATTGTGCTATTAACGATAGCCATCGATCTGTCTCCCACAAATGGTGCTCAGGCTGCACTCGGCACCGATTTTCCGACGTCGTACGTATACGGTACGAGACTTGCAGTACGCTCGGATCATTGGCGGCTGAGATCTGTAGCGTAATGTCAAAAATGCGTTAGAATACGTGTAAGCAACAAGTACCAAACGATGCACGACGCAACCGAACAATCCGCGATCGACGAGCTGGACGACGAGGAGCTGCTGACCTTAATCGGCAGCCGCGACCAGTCGGCGCTCACATCGCTGTACCAGCGCTACGCGCGCTTGCTGTACACAATTGCGCTGCGTATCACCAACGACGGCTCGGCGGCCGAAGAAGTGTTGCAGGACGTGTTCCATAACGTATGGCAGCGCGCGCAAACGTTCCGGCCGGCGGCGGGCTCGGTTTCCAGCTGGTTGTCGGGCATCGCGCGCAACCGCTCGATCGACGAGGTGCGCTCGCGCTGGCATCGCGCCCGCGATCGCGAGCTGCCGCTCGACCATCTTCCCGACCTGCAGGGCGCCGTCGAGCGCGGCCTGGAGCATCTGGCGGTGATCCGCGCCGACTTGCTGCACGCTATGTCGGCGCTGCCCCAGCTGCAGCGCCAGGCGATCGAGCTGGCCTACTTCGGCGGTTTTTCGTCGAGCGAGATCGCGCAGTACCTCAATGTGCCGATCGGCACGATCAAGGGCCGGCTACGCCTGGGCATGGATAAGCTGCGCGAGGCGCTGCGGCAGTAAAATAGCACCACAAAGGCACAAAGAACGCAAAGAGCCTGCAATTGCGGGCTCTTTGCGTTCTTTGTGCCTTTGTGGTGCTATTTTACTCGTCGACGGTATACTCGCCCTCGACCACGCCCTCGTCCTTGCCGTTACCGTCGGCCTGCTGCTGGCCGTCGCCCTGCGCGTAGGCCGCCTGGCCCACCTGCATCAGCGCCTGCTGCAGCTGCTCCATGCCCGAGCGCATCGCGCTCTCGTCGTCGCGCTGCACCGCGTCGCGCAGCGAGGCAACCAGGCCTTCGATGTTGCTCTTGCTGTCGGCCGGAACCTGGTCACCCAGGTCTGTAAGTGTCTTCTCGGCCTGATACGCCAGGTTGTCGGCGCTGTTCTTGAGCTCGATCCGCTCACGCCGTGCCTGGTCCTCCGAAGCGTGCTGCTCGGCCTCGTGCACCATGCGCTCGATATCGCTCTTGTTGAGGTTGGTGCTGGCCGAGATGGTGACCTTCTGCTCGCTGATTGGTGGCTTTGTCGCGCGCCGACACGTTCAAAATGCCGTTGGCGTCGATGTCGAAGGTGACCTCGATCTGCGGCACGCCGCGCGGCGCCGCCGGAATGCCTTCCAGCCGGAACTGCCCGAGCGCCATGTTGTCGTTGGCCAGCTCGCGCTCGCCCTGGTACACCTTGATGTCCACCGCGGTCTGGCCGCTCTCGGCCGTCGAGAAGATCTCGCTCTTGCGCGTGGGGATCGTGGTGTTGCGCTCGATCAACTTGGTCATAATGCCGCCCAGCGTTTCGACGCCCAGCGACAGCGGGGTCACGTCCAGCAGCAGCACATCCTTGACCTCGCCGCCCAGCACGCCGGCCTGGATCGCCGCGCCGATGGCGACGACTTCGTCCGGGTTCACGCCACGGTTGGGTTCCTTGCCGGTCAGCTTGCGCACCAGCTCCTGCACCACCGGCATACGGGTCGAGCCGCCCACCAGCACCACTTCGTCGACCTCGGAGGCCTTAAGGCCGGCAGTCGCGCAACGCCTGGTTGAACGGGCCTTTGAGGCGCTCGGTCAGGTCGTTGGTCAGCTGCTCGAACTTGGCGCGCGTCAGGTTCATCTGCAGATGCTTGGGGCCAGACGCATCGGCTGTGATGAACGGCAGGTTGATCTCGGTCTGCGGCGTGCTCGACAGCTCGATCTTGGCCTTTTCGGCAGCTTCCTTGAGCCGCTGCAGCGCCTGGCGATCCGAGCTCAGATCGATGCCCTGGTCGCGCTTGAAGTCGGATACGATCCAGTCGACGATGCGCTGGTCGTAGTCGTCGCCGCCGAGGTGAACGTCGCCGGCCGTCGATTTGACTTCGACCACACCTTCGCCCACTTCCAGCACCGATACGTCGAACGTGCCGCCGCCGAGGTCGAACACCAGGATCGTCTCATCGGCCTTCTTGTCGAGCCCATAGGCCAGCGCGGCCGCGGTGGGCTCGTTGATGATGCGCAGCACTTCCAGACCCGCGACCTGCCCGGCGTCCTTGGTCGCCTGGCGCTGCGAGTCGTTGAAGTATGCCGGCACCGTGATTACAGCCTGGGTGACTTTTTCGCCCAGGTATGCCTCGGCGTCGGCTTTGAGCTTGCCCAGCACCATCGCCGAGATCTCTTGCGGCGTGTATTCCTTGTTCATCACAGGAATTTTGATGCGCGTATCGCCGCGCGAGCCGCGAACCACGGGAAACGGGACCATTTTGCGCTCGATGTCGGTCTCGTCGTAGCCATGGCCGATAAAGCGCTTGATCGAAAACAGTGTATTTTCAGGATTAATCGTCGCCTGGCGCTTGGCCGTCTGACCCACCAGCCGCTCGCCGTTCTTGGTGAACGCGACCACCGAAGGGGTCGTACGGCCACCCTCCGCGTTGGGGATGACGACGGGGTCGCCGCCTTCCATCACCGCAACGACAGAGTTGGTCGTGCCAAGGTCGATACCTACAATTTTCGGCATTGAATGCTCCTCTTAACCTGCCCACGTTGCTTGACGGGGCGTCTGCACATAAGTATACCCATCCTACAATAGAGCGGTGTTGGATATGTGTTAGCGTTACGTTAGAGCCTCGGCCTCGAATAGGACACGGCCTCGAATAGGACACGAATAGAAACGAATGGAGCCACGAATATTTATTCGTGTCCTATTCGAGGCCGTGCCCCTCCAGCAGCTCCACATCGTTCAGCGCCACGTCCGCCGGGCCATCCCAGGCGACGCGCCCCTGATCCAGAATCACGAGGCGTGAGCATACGTCGTGAACCAGCCGCATATCGTGCGTCGAAACGATTAGGGCTTGCTCGAGCCCGCTCAGCAGGTGTACGAGCTCGCGACGGGCGCGCGGATCGAGTCCTGCCGACGGTTCGTCCAGGGCCAGGATTTGCGGGCGCATCGAAAGCACGGTGGCCAGGGCGATCCGCTTACGCTGGCCGATGCTGAGCCGGTGCGGCATGCGCTCTTCGAAGCCGCTCATGCCGACCTGTGCGAGGGCTGTTCGGACCCGCTCATGCACCTGGTCGGGCGGCAGGTTCATATACAGCGGCCCGAACGCGACGTCGTCGAACACCGTGGGCGAAAACAGCTGGTCGTTGGGATCCTGGAAGACCAGACCGACGCAGGCTCGCACGCGCTTCAGTGTCCGGCGTGTGAGCGCCGTTCCCGCGATACTTACCGCGCCGTCCAGTCCGCCGAGCGCGCCGTTGAGATGCAGCAGCAACGTCGACTTACCGGCTCCGTTCGGGCCGACCAGCGCCAGCTTTTCGCCGGCTTCGATGTTCAGCGAGATACCGTCGAGCGCCAGGCGTCCGTCGGGATAGCTAAAGCGCAGGTCACGCAGCGTCACGGCAGGGGTAGTAGTCAAGTGTACGCCTGCGCCACGATCAGCAGCAGCAGCGCCGCACCCAGCACGCCGACGAGCAGATCGCGCCGCTCCGGAGCCGGCTCGTCCAGGGCACGCAGCTCGCCGTCATACCCGCGCGAAAGCATGGCGATGTACGTTCGCTCCGAGCGCTCGAAGGCACGCAGCAGCAGCGTGCCGGCCATGCGTCCCGTTACCCGTGCGCGCCACAGCAGCGTTCCACCGGAGCCGGCCTCGCCGTGTGCCGAGCGGCTGTCGCGCGCCCGCAGCAGACGTTCCACCTCGTCGGCCAGCACGAAAATGTAGCGATATGCCAGCGCCAGCGTAGCCACCAGGACCGCCGGGAGCTGCAGTGCCCGCAGTGCGCGAAGCAGCTGTGGAAACGGCGTTGTCGCCGTCAGCAACAGCGTCGCCTGAACCGAGATCCATGCGCGCCATACAACAGCACAAAACCGGAGCAGGCCGGCGTCGGTGGCGCTGAGCGTGACGAAGCCGAGCGGCAGCTGCCAGACCGGGCGACCGGGCACGCTGAACACCAAGGTCAGCGTCACCAGTAGAAACGGCAGGGCCAGCAACGAGCGCCGCAGGATCGTGCGTAACCCGACACCCGAAATCGCGATCGTCGCCCATAGCATCGACGTCAGCGCCGCGAGAGCCAGCCACGATCCCGCCGGCAACAAAGACGCACACAGTACGAAGCCGAGAGCCAGCAGGAGCTTGACTCGCGCGTTCAAACGATGGATCGGGCTGCTACCACCGATGTAGCGGTCGAGGAGGTGTAGATTCATTTACCTGTTCTTGGTCGGCATAGCTGGGTGTTTCGTGCCAATGAGGATGATGACGGTGACAAGGTGACGGGGTGACGATCAGGGGATTGAGCTGTGCGTTCCAAGGATGTATCGTGCCGCCCACGACAGGATGACGGGGTGACAAGGTGACGAGAACAGCGACGGATTTGGACCTTCATCGATTGTAATCTCGTCTCGCTTGAAGTGCACCGAACATCGGCCGTTGCGTCACCCCGTCACCCCGTCACCCCGTCATCATTACCACCTGTACTATGCATGGTCTTTTGCCGACCATGCCACCTACCCCACTTTGCCTCCTGCGTCCCCGCGCCGCACCGTCGTCGCGATACCGATGCCGAGCATCACGATGATCAGGACGCCGACCAACCCGGCCAGGATGGTGGAGATACCGCCATCCAGCCCGGGGATGGTGTAGTCTGGCAGCACGCTGTAGGCGGGATCCAATCCACGATCCAGAAAGCCAAGATCCTCGGCGACGCGCTCCAGGCCGTCCGGAAATGACGATGCCAGCGGCGAGAGCAGCGCCAGCAGGGCTGCGATAAGCACCCCGCCGACCAGGATACCGGCACCGGCTCGACGCGTGCCCGGTGCGCCGGCAGCGCTGCCCGCCAGCAGATCCGGCCGTGTCGCCAGCAAGAAGCTGAGCGCCGCCGCGGTGATCAAGCCCTCGCCGATTCCGATAAACGCATGCACGCCCAGCATCGCCGGTAATACCACGGTTGCCGAGGTGCCCGAAGCGATCAGCTGCAGTGATGTCAGCAGCGCGGCGGCCATAACACTGAGCCAGGCGGCGACGAAGCCGGTTGTGACGATCGCCCAGCGCTGCGATCGCAGCATGCTGATCAGGCCGCGATAGCAAGCCCAGCCCACAAACGTCGTCAGCACGCCCATATTGAAGATGTTGGCGCCCATCGCCAGCAAGCCGCCGTCCTGGAACAACAGTGCCTGCAGCGCCACGACGCAGGTCATCACCAGGATCGCGGGCCAGACGCCGAGCACGATCGCCGCAAGCGCTCCGCCGAGCAGGTGACCGGATGTTCCGCCGGCGATCGGAAAGTTGAGCATCTGAGCCGCGAAAATACACGCCGCCATGACGCCGATCAGCGGCACCTGTCTCTCGTCAAGCGAACGGCACTGACGTACCGCGATGGCGACAACTGCGATCGTGGCGACCCAGAACAGGACCGCAACCGGAACCGACAAGAAACCATCCGGAATATGCAGCGCAAGCGCCACGAATCGTTCGAGCAACCCGAGCATGGCCGAGCTCCTTACTGTGATGATGCGTGCCGGCAGGCCGAGCAGCGCCCCCATAGCGCCAGATGCACCCCGTCGGCGTCGAAATCGTAATGTTCGCGAATATGTGCCTGAAACACTTGCACGACGTGCTCTTCAATCTCCAGCTCGGCGCCGCACTCGCGACAGATCAGGTGGTGGTGCTCGTGTTCGGCCGGAGCTTCGTAGCGGCGCCGCCCGTCGCCCATGTCGATGCTGCGCAGCAAGCCGACATCACACAGCCAGCGCAGCGTGCGATACAGCGTTGCCCGGTTGATCTGTGGCTCGCGCCGCCCAACTTCGCAGGCGATCTCCTCGGCCGTCAGATGGCGCTGCTCGCGCTGTACGGTGTCCATAATCGCGCGGCGCTGGCGTGTCATCCGAAAGCCGCGCGAGCGCAGTGCGTCGATTGTGTCGATTTTGAGCATTGATGGTTATTGCGACTGATCGCAACAAGAGTGTATGGCGCGCGGGCAGGTGTGTCAATGCCATTTGTTGGCCGCATGCTGGTCGAATGATGCTCATTTGGGGTGGTCGAAAGTCTGGAGCGTTCTGTTTCCTTCGTGCTCGACGTATGCATGACAAGGTGACGGGGTGACGGGGTGACGGGGTGACGATCAGGGGATTGAGCTGTGCGTTCCAAGGATGTATCGTGCCGCCCACGACAGGATGACGGGGTGACAAGGTGACGAGAACAGCGACGGATTTGGACCTTCATCGATTGTAATCTCGTCTCGCTTGAAGTGCACCGAACATCGGCCGTTGCGTCACCCCGTCACCCCGTCACCCCGTCACCCTGTCACCTTGTCACCCGGTCATCAATGCCACGTTCGCCACATTCGGCAATCCTCTACGCACGGCACCTGCAATAGCCCTGGTATAATAGAACGTAGTAATCAGATGGTGAGGGCACAATGCTCGGTGATCACCCACACGAGGAGTGCGGCGTTTTCGGGATCTATGCACCCGATGAAGACGTTGCACGCCTCACTTTTTTTGGCTTGTATGCACTACAACATCGCGGGCAAGAGAGCGCGGGCATCGCTGTTTCCGACGGGCGAACGATCAATGCACACAAGGCGATGGGTCTGGTGTCGCAGGTTTTCGACGAGCAGGCGCTCGAGCCGCTGAAGGGCCACCTCGCTATCGGTCATACGCGCTATTCCACTACCGGCTCCAGCCGCATGTCGAACGCCCAGCCGTATTCGATGGAGTCGTACCTCGGCCCGCTGGCGCTGGCGCACAACGGGAACCTGACGAACGCCGCCGAGCTGCGCATGGACGTGTTGCGCCGCGGCGTCGGCTTGATGTCTACTTCGGACAGCGAAGTGGCGGCGATGGTGCTACTGGGCGGCGAGGGGCCACACTGGGCCGACCGGATCGAACATTTCATGAACTGTGCCGAGGGCGCCTACTGCCTGACGGTGCTGACCAGAGATGCGCTGTATGCGATCCGCGATCCGCTCGGGCTGCGACCATTGTGCCTGGGCAAGCTGGGCGACACCGGCTGGATCGTTGCCTCCGAGTCGTGCGCGCTGTCGACGATCGGCGCGGAGTTTGTGCGCGAGATCAAGCCGGGCGAAGCGCTGATGATCGACGAAGCCGGGCCACGGACGATCGGGCTGCACCCGGCGCCGCGCTCGGCCCTGTGCCTGTTCGAGTATATCTATTTTGCCCGTCCCGACAGCATGCTGCAGGGGCAGCTGATCCACTCGGTGCGCATGGAGCTGGGGCGCGAGCTGGCGCGCGAAACGCCGGTCGCGGCCGATGTGGTGATGGGCGTTCCCGATTCGGCCACGCCGGCCGCGATCGGATACGCGCAGGAGGCCGAGCTGCCTTACACCGAGGGCCTGATCAAGAATCGCTATATCGGGCGTACCTTTATCCAGCCCGACGAGCGTCTGCGCCAGCAGGGCGTGCGGCTCAAGTACAATCCCTTGCGGTCCGCGCTGCAGGGGCAGCGCGTTGTTCTGGTGGACGATTCGATCGTGCGCGGCACCACCAGCGGGCCGATCGTTAAGCTGCTGCGCGATAGCGGCGCCAAGGAAGTGCATGTCCGGGTTTCGTCGCCGCCGATCCGCCATCCATGCTTCATGGGCGTGGATATGGCAACCTACCCCGAGCTGATCGCGCACCGCATGACTGTTGAAGAGATCCGCGAGCATATCGGCGCCGACTCGCTGGCCTACCTGAGTTATGAGGGTTTGCTGCGGGCCTCGGGCCGCGATCCTCAGTCGTTCTGCGGCGCGTGTTTCACCGGGCATTATCCGTTGCCTGATTTCGACCCGCAGCGCTACGACGAGATCAAGCTGGTCTTCGAGAACAAATAGGGCCCTCACCCCCTGGCCCCCGCTCCCGTCGCTTGCGACGGGAGCGGGGAAACCGATCGCCCCTTCTCCTGCGCGTAAGCGCGGGAGAAGGGGTTGGGGATGCGGGCCTAGAAATGAGTCATTGGAAGAAAGCAGCGCCTATGCGGCTGAGGCGCGGGTGAGGCAGACGGCACGGGTGACCAGACGGCACGGGTGAGGCAGACGGCGCGGGTGAAGGCGCAACCGAGGGCTGCGCCGGCCGCTCGGCGGCCCATTGAATTCCGCCCAGGATGTGTTTGAGAAATGCGTCTTCGGCGAAACTGGCTTCGGTATGGCCCAGCGCCGTGTACCAGGCCCGGCCGCCGTCGTACAGGTGATACCAGGCGATCGGATGGTCGCCTTGCATCGTGCCGCCAGTGTAGCTGCTCTCGTCGAGCGCCATCAGCACGCTCACTCGGCTGCGAATATCGGGTCCGGTTTCACGAAAGTTGTACCACTCGTCAGTTCGTGTCAATGTCGTACCCAGGTGGGCGGTTGACGGATGCGAGCGCTGCTCCAGCTTTATTGTCGCCGGCTGCACGGCGGGATGTTGATCGAAGTAGGCGCCCACCAATCCGCCATACCACGGCCAGTCGTATTCCGCATCGCTGGCGGCATGGATGCCGACCCAACCGCCTCCGTTTCCGATGTATTGCTCAAGCACTGCCTGTTGAGTTCGAATTGAGTATGTCGCCGGTCGTGCTCAGAAAAATAAGCACCCGGTAGTTAGCAAGGTTGGATGCTGTAAATGCGCCGGCATCCTGGGTGACGTCGACGGCGAAGCCATGATCCGCTCCGAGTGTCTGGATTGCCGCGATACCCTCATCGATCGAGTTGTGTCGGAACGCGGGAGCCACCGTTCGGTGAAAAACCAGCACCCTGAACGACTGTGCGTTTGCAGTGTAGCTCCAGGTGGCGCAGATGAGCAGCAATGCCGCGACTAAAGCGGCTGCCCGCACGAGCCACCGATTCTTGAACGCAAAGGCGCAAAGGCGCAAAGTATTATGGTATTTCATTGCCAATCCTGGTTTTCCGTGAATCAAATAAAACGAGTATGCACTAGAAAAATGACGTTACTACTACCTTTGCGTCTTTGCGTTTAGGCTTCTGCGCCGTTGCGTTAAGAGCCGTCCGCCATCCGCGAGCGATCAGCGTGGCACGTGCCCGGTCGACGAGCGCACCACCACTTCGGTCCTAACGATCGTTTCATCAGGCACCGGCTGGCGCTCCAGCAGACGAAACAACAGCGCGGCAGCTTCCTGGCCCTCGCGATAGCTGGGCAGGCGAACCGTTGTCAGCGGCGGGTTACTATGCGACGCCGCGTCGTTGTCGTCGAAGCCGGCGATCGATATATCCTGAGGCACGCGCAGGCCGAACTCACGTGCGCATTGGAGCGCTCCCAGCGCCATGCGATCGTTGAGCGCAAAGATCGCTGTCGGGCGGTCTTCGCGGTTCAGCAGTTGCGTGGCGGCATGGTAGCCGCTGGCAACGCTCATATCGCCGTCTGCTACGGCTGTGTCCGGCAATTCAATTCCGTCTTCGGCCAGCCTGCGTCGAAAACCAAGCAGCCGCTGGTCGAAGCCAAGCGGGCGTCGCGCGGCCGAGATCGCGCCGAAGCGGCGGTGGCCCAGCTCCAGCAGGTGGCCGGCCAGCTCGGCGGTGATACCGGAATCGTCGGCATGGATGCACGGAACTCCCGCGCCGGTGCTGTCGTACCCGCTGATCACCCAGACGGCCGACTGCTCGAGCAGCTGCGTGGCCAGCGGCTGCATCGACGCGCCTTCATGGACGATCATGCCGTCGACGTAGTTCGAACGCAGCACGCGACTGTATGCGCTTGTGGGATCGTCGCCGCGGCGCGCAGTTGAAAGCAGAACGTTGTAGTCGCGCCGGTTGGCGGCCTCTTCCACGCCGCGAATTATGCCGAGCAGGTGCGGGTCGGCGAACACCTGGTTCGGATCATACGGAATCAGCAGCCCCAGGACAAACGTTCGCCCTTTGCTGAGCGCGCGTGCCGCGAGGTTGGGCCGGTATCCCAGTTCTGTAGCCGCGCTCAGCACCTTTTCGCGTGTCCGCGCGCTGACATAATAGTTGCCCAGCAAGACCTTGGATACGGTGCTACGAGCTACGCCGGCACGCTCCGCGACGTCGTTGATCGTTGCCATGGCTGTAGCTCCCGGGCGTTAGCGGTTTGTTATCCGGCCACGACCCTCGCGTTTGCCGGATGCTCATTGTTCGCCGGAACCGGAACGATCACCTGTATGCGGGTGCCGGTATCCGTATGCCACTCGATCGTACCGCCCAGGCCCTCGATCAGCTGGCGTACAACTGCACGACCTGCGCCGGGGTCGCCGGACGCGCCCACGCCGTCGTCGCGTACTGCGAGCGCGAACGACGTGTCGTCCAATCCATACGTCACATCAATCGCACCAAAGCGATTGTCGGGGAAGGCATGTTTAAAGCAGTTGGTGATCAGCTCGTTGGCTACCATCGCCAGCGGCGCGGCGATCGCCGGCGGCAACGGCGCGGGGCCGCCCTCCACCGTTACCACGATGCGCTTCCATGGCCGGTAAATGCTTTTTAATGCTGCCGCGGTTGTGCGGAGCACTTCGTCGAACGCGACCGGATCTTCGCGCAGAATTTCGGAAACCTCATACACCAGCGCCGCGCCGCGCACTCGCCCACGGATGCGCTGCACCGGCTCGCGTTCGGGACCGGGCGGCAGCTTACGCAGCTCGGCGTCAACGATATTGGTGAGCGAGCGCATATGCACTGTCACGTTGTGCAGCAGTTCCTGGCGCAACAGGCCTTCGGAGCGCGATTCTTCCTTGCTCGCCGCGAGCTCGCGGCGTGTCAGATCCAGCATATTATTGAGCGCGGCGTTCTCGTTGGCCAGCTCACGCGTGTTGTGCTGACGACGCAGCAGATTGCGGATGCGCTGCAAAAGCTCGTTGGGGAAGAACGGCTTGGTGACGTAGTCGTCGGCGCTGTTCAGGCCGCGCACAATCTGTTGCGGCTGCGAGTGTGCGGTCAACATAATGATCGGCAGCTCGGCGGACGTGGCTTTGCGGGCGCGCTTAGCTACTTCGTACCCGCTGATGTCGGGCAACATCACGTCCAGCAGCATCAGATCGACCGCGTCGGCGTCCAGCGCTTCGAGCCCTTCTTCGCCGGTCGACGCCAGTACAACGCGGTAGCCGGCGGCCTGCAACACATCGTTGAGTAGCTCTTGAATCGAAAGGTCGTCCTCCACGGCAAGGATCGTGGGGTATGTCGCGTTGTCGGGTGCTGTAGACGTCTGCTGCATGTGTAGCCTCCCTCTCCCCTGTGCTATGCAGCAAACCATATGCCAAAAGCAATGAACAATGAACAATGAGCAATGAACAAGTAATTGTTCATTGCTCATTGGCAAGTGGCGACCCCGGCGCGACTCGAACGCGCGACCTCTTCCTCCGCAGGGAAGCGCTCTAATCCACTGAGCTACGGGGTCGGGTATGGTGCCGAAGGAGGGACTCGAACCCACATGAGCTTGCGCTCACCACGCCCTGAACGTGGCGCGTCTGCCAATTTCGCCACTTCGGCACGAACGCCGGAATTATAGCAGCTAGCAGCGGCTTGTCAAGCAGTTTTGGGTCGAAGGTCGAAGGTCGAAGGTCGTGCCGGCGCGTCCGAAACGATCGGACTAATACTTCCGGCTTGCTACAATCCCCGTTCTTTGGTAGCTTACTTCTCAATTCTCAATTCTCAATTCTCAGCTCTCAATTCCCGATGCCGCGTTTCAATCGCTCGAGCTATACGCTGCTGGCCCTTGTAATCGTAACCCTGCTTGTCGCGCTGCTGGTGCGACGGCAAACGGCGGCGCCGCTGCTGGCCGCCGGGGCCGGCGAGCCCATCGTCGACGTCCTCGCGAGCCCCGAGCCGAGCGCGGCGGCGTCGCTGTTGCCCCGGACCGTAGATCCAACTCAGCCGCCGGTACCGTCGGGCGAGAGTCAGGGCGAGACGCACGCTCAGCAGCCCGATCCGACGCCGGAAAGCGGTGTGCCCGTCGCGCCGCCCGATCCGCCCCGCAGCGGCCTGATCGACCGGCAGCGCTTTTTTTACGAGCCGGATTGGTATGCGCCGCAGATCCAGGCGTTTCTGGATGCGCAGCCCGGCCCGCTCAAAGGATACCGCCTCAAGATCTGGAACCGTGAGCACAGCTTCGCCGAAATTCTCAGCAGCCAGTCCAGCCTGTACAGTATCAATCCGCGCATCGTGCTGGCGTTGATCGAGCAGCAGAGCGGGTTGATCTCCAATGGCTCGCCATCGGACGATGCAGCGAAGTTCATGCTGGGCTATCGTGGCGAGGATGGGCGTATCGCCGGCTGGAACGGGCAGCTACGCTGGGCGATCCGCCAGTTGCACCATGCACAGCGCGATTTCCCCGGCACGCCCGAGCTGAGCTATGCCGACCAAACTCGCTCGCCGCTGCCGCAGGGAATGCAGCTGCCCGACTATGCTATCGCGCGCGTTCTGGCGGCGACGACCACGGCGCCCGAGCTGGCTGCCAAGCTGGACGGCGGCTCCGGATCGTTTGTCGCGGTGTACACCCGCCTGTTCGGCGATCCGCGCGAGCCACCCAGCGGATGGCCCGGGCCCGCGGCGCCGTTCTTGTCGCTGCCGATGGAATCGGTACACGAGACCGAATCGTTTTTCGACCACGACACGCCCTTTTTGCAGCCCAACGGCTCGATCGTCACCTATCGCGGTGACCAGGGCGAGTACCCGGCCTACGACGGGCATGACGGCTGGGATTACGGCATGCTCACGCCCGAGCCGGTGCTGGCGGCCGCCGACGGCACCGTGGTGTTTGCCGGCAACTCCGACGACGGCTGCGGCGTCGCACAGGTGGTGATCATCGACCACGGCAACGGCTACCGCACGCTGTACTGGCATCTCGCGCGGCCCGAGATCGAGCCCGGGCCGGTCAGCCGCGGGCAGTTGATCGGCGTCGCGGGCGAGTCGGGCTGCGCCGTCGGTTCACACCTGCACTTTCAGGTGCAGTACCTTGGGCGGGATACCGACCCGGCCGGATGGTGCGGGCCGGAAGGCAGCGATCCATGGGCCGCTCACCCTGCCGGCCAGACCAGCTCCTGGCTGTGGCAGGACACGCCCTCACCGTGCGGGCTGCCGGCGAACGCGGTGGTAGTGGATACCGGCGACAGCGGCTTCCGGCGGATCGGCGAGGGCTGGCAGGAAGGCGATCAAGGCGTCGGCGGCGGCTCGCTGGGTGTGCTCAGCCTGCCGTCCGACAGCAGCCGGCTTGCGCTTGGCGTGTGGCGGCCCGAGCTGCCGCGCGTCGGCCGCTACCGCGTGCTGGCGTGGGTGCCGTATGTATGGACCGGCCTGCTCGACGCGGAAGCTGCGCGCTATGTTGTCGGGCACGCCGACGGCTCCGGCGACTCGCGCGAGGTCGAAGTCAACCAGGTGCTGGTCGCCAACGGCTGGGCCGACCTCGGCGTCTACGAGTTCGATCCCGCGCGCAAGCCGTTTGTCGGCCTCGCCGCCAGTGACACGAGCGTGGGAAATAATGTGTGGTACGATGCAGTTGTATGGATACCTGTTGAGTAAGAATTCTCCAAACCGAAATGATAGATACATCCCTAGAAGCTGTCCTCCCCGGGCTGAATCAGCAGCTGGTTGACAGTGACTCCCAAACAATCGAGCTGATCGCCGAGCTGTTTCGAGATCCCGAATCGGGCGCCTGGCGCGCGCGCTGTTTCTGCATCGGCTATATGTGGCACGACGAGCAAAGGGTGCCTGACGATCTGGCGCGGCTCGGGCTTGCGGTTGCGCCGCTGCTGGGCCACGATTCGGCAGCCTTCGTCAGCGAGCTGCTGCTGGGTTATGCCGCCTCGCGCGAGGATAATCGCTCGCGCGAGTGGGAGCACCGCCTGGTGCGGCGCGTAGCCGAGCTTGACGGTTTGCACCATGTCGTCAGCGCTGCCAACTCGTCGCTCGATCTGGAGACCTCGCTGCAGACGGTTGCCGATACGGTAGCCAACGTCACGCGCACCGAAGTGTGCTCGATCTACCTGTTCGACCGCAACACGGGCAACCTGATGCTGCGCGCCACACACGGCCTGGACGGAGGCGCGATCGGCAACGTGGTGACGCGGCTGGGCGAAGGCGCTACCGGTTGGGCAGCCCAGGAAGGCCGGCCGCTGGTCATCGGCGACGTTATGGAAGACGAGCGCTTCAAGGTTAATCCGCGCCTGGACGAAGCGCGCTATCGCTCGATCGCCTGCGTGCCGATCATTTTGTTCGCCAGCGCACAGTCCGATTTTGTCGGCGACCAGCTGCAGGGTGTGATCAGCTTGCAGGCGACGAATCCGCGCGCGTTCAGCGACGACGAACTGCATTTTCTTGAAGTCGTCGCCGGCGAGCTGGCGTTTTCGATCGCCAATGCGCAGCGCTATCAGGAGACCGACGAGCGGCTGCATCAGAAGCTACGCGAGCTGAGCACATTGCAGCGCGTGTCGGCGGCGATCGCCGCGACGCTCGACCTCGGTACGGTGCTCGGGATGATCGCTGAGCAAGCGGTGCAGCTGTCGTCTTCGGATCGTGCCGACATTTTCGAATGCTCGGAAGATACCGACGAAATCGAGCTGGTAGCTTCGTGGGGCGGCAAGTGGGACGAGCGGCTGCGCCGCATGATCAGGCGCACGATCAGCGACGGCCATCCGCTGGCGATCGTGAATGCCTACGACGACCTGCGCTTCCCCGAGCTTTCGGCGTTGGCCTACAACGAGGGCTTTCATTCGCTGTTCGGGATACCGCTGCGCATCGGCGCGCGCATCATCGGCGCGATCGTGCTGTACACGCGCCAGCAGCGCTACTTCGACTACGAGCAGGTGCAGATGCTTTCCTCGTTCGCCGACGAAGCGGCGATCGCGATCCAGAACGCGCGATTGTTCAAAGAAGCGCAGCGAAATTTGCGCATCAAATCGACCTTGTTGCAGGAGATGCACCATCGTGTGCGCAACAATCTGCAGACGATCTCGGCGCTGTTGATGATGCAGCACCGGCGGCTCGAAGCCGGCTCGCGCGGCGCGGAGGCGCTGTTTAAATCCGCAACCCGCATTCAGGCGATCGCCGCAGTACACAATTTGCTGTGCCGCGAGGACATCGGCGTGACAACCGTGCAGGAGGTGGCGCGCCAGGTTGTCGACAACGCCCAGGCCGGCCTGGTGGGCGAAGTTGACGTTCGCTTCGAGATCGACGGTACAGCGCTGCCGATCTCGTCGCGTGAGGCGACGATCGTGGCGCTGCTGATCAACGAGCTGGTCAACAACGCGTTATCGCACGGCGTGGCGACCCAGGGCGGTACCGTGCAGGTTGATGCTCGCCGCGACGACGGCGAAGCGGTGATCGAGGTGCGCGACGATGGCCCGACCCGGCCGTCGGCGCTGCCCAAACCGGGCTCCGGGCTCGGCCTTTCGATCCTGGAAACGCTGGCCTCGGCCGACCTCGGCGGCTCGTTCTCGTTCAGCGCGGACGCCGAATGGTCGCGCGGACGGGTACGCTGGCCCTACGTTCCGCCCAACCTGTTGGAGAATTGAGCAGAACTCTTCACTCTTATTGCGCCGCGTACCCGCCGTCGACGGCGAGCTCGGCGCCGGTGATGAACGAGGCTTCGTCCGACGCTAAGAACAGGATCGCGGCGGCTACTTCGGCGGGCTTGCCGAAGCGGCCGATCGGGTGCCGCTCCAGCAGCCATGCCAGCTTGTCCGGCGCGGCACCGCCGAGCATGGGCGTGTCGATCGTGCCCGGCGCCACGGCGTTGACGCGAATGCCGCGGCCGGCAAACTCGATCGCGAGCTGGCGAGTCAGCTGCAGAATCGCAGCCTTGGACGGCGCGTAGATCGCCTGGCCGGGGATGCCGTTGCTCGACGAAATCGAGGCGACGTTCACGATCGCTCCCTGCCCGCGCTCCAGCATTCGCGGCAGCGCGTATTTGCAGCACAGCAGCGGCCCGCGCAGATTGGTGCCGACGATCCGGTCGAACATATCGCCCTGGTAATCGAGCACCCCGCCGCCGCCGCCCAGCCCGGCGTTGTTGACCAGGATATCGATGCGGCCCCAGGCGTCGACGGCTGCGGCGACCATCGCGGCGACCGCGGCCTCGTCGGCGACGTCGGTATGCACAAACAGAGCCGTGCTCCCGGCGCCGGCAATTCGTCGGGCCACCTCCGAGCCGCCCTCTGCGTTGCGATCTGCGACCAGCACAGCCGCGCCCTCGGCCGCGAACAGCTCGGCTGTTGCAGCGCCGATCCCCGATCCGCTTCCGGTAACAACGGCGACTTTATCTTTGAGGCGTGTGCCATGCATAGTTTCGAGTTTCCGTGTTATCGGCCCTCACCCCCGGCCCCTTCTCCCGTGCTGACGCACAGGCGAAGGGGAGCTTGGCTCCCCTCTCCCGCGGCTTGCCGCGGGAGAGGGGCCGGGGGTGAGGGCCAGCCTACTGTGCCGTCCAGCCGCCGTCGACGGTGAGCACGGCGCCGGTCATAAAGCTGGAAGCCTGGGAAGCCAGAAACAAGAGCGGCCCGGCCAGCTCCTCGGGCTCGCCCCAGCGATTGAGCGGGATACGGTCGGCAAAGGCGCGATACGCCACCGGGTTTTCGAGCAGCGGCCGGTTCATCTCGGTACCGAAGGGGCCGGGCGCCAGTGCATTGACGTTGATGCCGTGCGGCGCCCATTCCAGCGCCAGAGTTCGCGTCAGCTGGATCACGCCGCCCTTGGCCGCGGTGTAGGCCGGGCGCTCTGCCAGCCCGACCGTACCCAGCATCGAGCTTATGTTGATGACGCGCCCCCAACCGGCTTCGATCATGGCAGGCGCCGCGGCCTGGCTGCACACAAAGGTGCCGGTCAGGTTGATCTCGAGCACACGGTGCCAGTCGTCGATGCCGAACTCCAGCGTCGGTCTGCGATGGTTGACACCGGCGCTGTTAACCAGAATATCCAGCCGCCCGAGCTGCTGGTGGACCTGCGCGACAGCTGCCCGCACCTGCTCGGGATCGGTAACGTCAGCCTGGACGGCGATAACGCGCCGCCCGCTTTGCTCGGCTACCGCGTCAGCTGTGGCCTGTGCCACGTCGAGGCGCCGTCCGAGCAGCGCGACATCGGCGCCGGCCTGTGCCAGCGTCGCGGCGAACACCTGGCCCAGCCCGCCGCTGCCGCCGGTGATCAACGCAACTCGTCCGCCGAGCCGAAATTGGTCGAACACATCGCTCATTGTGGCAGCGTTACCTTTCGCTCGTCGAGCCTGGCGATCGAGCGCAGGTAGCTGACGCTCGCTTCGAACTGCTCGTGCTCCCAGCGGGCAACCACGTCGCCGGGTTGTTCACGTTCCCACGGGGTTTGCCATGCTGCATCGGCTGGCTGCGCGTGGCCGGCCATCAGCTGCAGCGCCGGCACCACCTCGCGCACGTCGCGCGGCGGAAAGCCGTTCCACCATTCGCGCTCGAACAGCCTGATATGGCGGCCGTACAGTGCCGCGAGCTCGATATGCTGCGTCGCCGACGGCGCGATCTCGCGCAGCAGCACGAACATGGCGGGCCAATCGATCACGCCCTCGCCGAGCGCACAGCGTACCAGGCGGTATCCTGACGGCGTCGGGTAAATCTTGTAATCTTTGAGGTGGACGTTGCGGATATGTCCGCCGAGCTTGCGGGCAAAAGCGAACGGCTCTTCGCCGACAGCCAGGGCATTGACCACGTCGAACGTGACGCCCACGCGCCCGGCGCCGTTTTCACATAGCGCCAGCAGATCGTCCGACGAGGCGTCCTGGTGGTTTTCCAGCGCCAGCAGCAGGTCGTGCGCTTCGAGTGCCGGGAGCAGCTCGGCGATGCTGCGCCCGATGGCGTCGAGGCGCTCCTGCCAGGCGAGAAGATCGCCGCGGGCGCCTTCCAGCGTCGAGCTCAGCATCGCCCGCACGGTACGGGTGCCGGCGGCGGCTGCAAGCGGCAGCAACGGCGCCAGGGTTTCGGTTTGAACGATCCCGGTATCAACCACCAGCCCAAGATCGTGTTCACCAAGCGTCGTGCGCAGCCGCTCGAGCATGGACGGCGAGCGATCCGGCAGCAAATTGAGCGGCATCTCGACGCCGCTGAGGCGATGCTGTGCCGCCAGATCGATCAAGCCCCAGGCGTCCATCGGCTGCTCGATAGCCGGCCGGTGGTCACGCAACGCAAGCCCGCACGAACAAGGAAAGCTGTAAGCGGCGACGCCGAAGGTTGCGCGTTGGGATGTAGCCGTGGCCAAGGCAGGTATTCCTTTTACGAAGGCAGTCTTGTGGGTAACGATGATAGCATGAATGTCCGAATTGGCCTCAGGCTTCGATCACATGGTAGAATCGACTGATGCGCCTGATCGACACGCACGCTCACGTTCACACCGCCCGATTCGAGGCCGACCGCGCCGCCGTGCTCGAGCGTGCGCGCGAAGCCGGGGTTGAGCGCATCGTGGAGATCGGATACGATCTTGCATCCAGCCGCGCCGCGATCGCCCTGGCGCACGAGCAGCCGATGCTGGCCGCCACGGCCGGTATCCAGCCGCATTACGCCTCCGAGACCGGCGCCGCCGAGCTCCTGGCACTGCGCGAGCTGCTGGCGGCGCCGCCGGTGGTGGCGCTGGGCGAGATCGGCCTGGACTATTATCATAACCGCGCGCCGCGCGACGAGCAGATCCGCCTGTTCAAGCAGCAACTTGCCATTGCTGCTGAGCTCGATTTGCCGGTGGTGATCCATTCGCGCGAGGCGCACGACGATACCGTAGACGTATTAACCAGGGCGGCGCGCGGCCTGCGGATCGTGATGCACGCGTTCGGCGGCGACTGGGATTACGCCGTGGCCTGTTTGGAGCTGGGTGCATTTCTTTCGTTCGCCGGGCCGGTGACCTTTCCCAAAGCTGTCGAGCTGCACGACGTGGCCAGGCGAGTGCCGCTGGACCGGATGCTGACCGAAACCGATTGCCCATATCTTTCCCCCGAACCGTATCGCGGAAAGCGAAACGAGCCCGCCCGCGTGGCGCTTGTCACTCAACGGATCGCCGAATTGCGCGGTAAATCCGTCGACAGCGTCGCCGAGGCAGTTTGGGCCAACGCACACCGCGTCTTTCCTAAGCTGGCGACCGCCACCGCGGCCGGCGGCTAGATTGGCAAACTGATGGCTGTTGCAACCAGATCGTTTACCGGGCGGCGCGCGGCGCCGTGGACTGAGCGCATCGGGCCGGCCGGATTCGCGATCGTGCTCGGCGCGCTGATGACGCTGGCCACGACCCAAAGTATCGTCTCCGCCAACTGGGCGCGCGGCCTGCAGGTGTTGCTGCCCGTCGCGATGGGCGGCCTGCTGGCCGGAGCTGTGTTCGCGCAATTTCGAGCACTCCCTGCCGGGCTCGCGCACATCCTGAGCGCCATACTCGGGGTGGCGTGGACGGTCAACCGGGTCGGGCAATTGTTTGGCCCGGTGCTGCCGACCTGGCGCGATCAGGCCACCGAGCTGCTGATCAGCCTGATCGTGCTTGGCCGCATACTGCGCGCCGGCGGCTCCGGCGAAGACCTGTATTTGTTTATCGCAGTGCTGGCGCTGCTGATGTGGGCGCTTGGCTACGCCACCCTGTGGATGCTGCTGCGGCGTGGCTGGGCGTGGCGGCCGATCCTGCTCAACGGCACCGTGCTGCTGGTAAATCTGACCTATGCGTCGCCCAAGCCGCCGGCGATCCTGTTTTACGTGTTCGCCGGCGCCGCGCTGCTGCTGCTGGTCCACCAGAACTTCCAGTCGCGCTCGAGCACCTGGAACGCGTCGATGATCGATTTCCCTGAGCTGCTCGGCTGGCGCTTCGTGGCATCCGGCGCGCTGGTCGTGCTGGTGTTGCTGATCGGCAGCGCCATGTTGCCGACCCGCATCACCTCTTCGCAGGTGGCGGCGGTGTGGGATCGGGTCCGCCAGCCGTGGCTGAGCGTCCAGAGCAACTGGGACAAAGCATTTTCCACGATCAACGCGCCGGCCAACGCCGTCGGTACGACCTTCGCCGGGCGCTCGCTCAACCTCAGCGGCGCTCGCTCGCTGGGCGACGCCCTGGTGATGGAAGTTGACGCCGTCGGCGCCAACGGCGAGACAGTGTTCGATTACTGGCGTGCTACCGCCTACGACCGGTACAACAGCATCGGCGACGGCGTTGACGGTCGTACCTGGAGCGATACCACCGGCCAGATCGCCGCCGCGACGCTCGGACTGGCCCAGGAGGAGCAGGCCCGCACGCTGATAGAGGCCGGCCAGCAGCTCCACCTGCTCGATACCGTGCAACGGCAGCTGGTGACGCAGACGGTGACGCTACGCCAGAACTTGTCGCAGCCGACGTTGTTTGCCGCCACACAGCCGATCTCCACCAGCCTGCCGGCGCGCGCCAAGCACACCTTTATCCAGGTCGACGGGGAATTGCAGCCCAACTACGGCGATATGTCGGTGCTGGCCGCCCAGTCCAACGGGCTGCGCAGCGGCCAGAGCTATGTAGTGGTTTCGTCGGTGGCGGTGGCGGATAAGCAAAGCCTGCGCGCGGCGCCCACCGACTACTCCGAGTGGGTCAATCGCTATTTGCAGCTGCCCCAGGGCAACGCTCTGGATCGAATCCGCGCCGAGGCGCAGCGCGTCGCTGCCGAACAAACCAATCCGTACGACAAGGCCGAGGCGATCCAGAACTACCTGCGAACGCTTACTTACGACGAGCGGATCCCTTTTCCGCCGGAAGACCGCGATCGGGTCGACTGGTTTTTGTTCGACCTTAAGCGCGGCTATTGCGATTATTTTGCCTCGGCGATGGTCGTGATGCTGCGCTCGCAGGGCGTGCCGTCCCGGCTGGTCTCGGGCTACGCCGGCGGCGTGTACAACCTCGAGAAAGGCGTGTACGAGGTACGGCAAAACGTCGCGCATACCTGGGTCGAGGCGTATTTCCCCGGCTACGGCTGGCAGCGCTTCGAGCCAACTCCGGCGGCGTATGCCACGCCGCCCATACGGTCCGAAGTGCCGCTTGCCGAGGGTGAGGAATTCCAGACCGAAGGCGGCGCGGGCGACACGTTTGCTCCGCTCCCGATGGACCTGCTCGAGCTGGAGCGCAGGCTGGCCGAGATGGAAGGCGACGCCGTCGATCTTGATGCAGTGCGTCGCCAGATCGCCGAATTCGAAGCTGCCCAGCGACGCACGGCATGGCTACGCGGCGGGATCGGGGCAGCCGCCGTGCTCGTTCTGCTGTTGTTGGCCTACTTATTCCTGCGCCGTCCGGGCGGCGCCACGCCTGGCGCGGTGGCATATGGTCGTGCCCTGCGAGTGGCGCGCTGGTCCGGACTTGGCCCAAAGGAATCGGCGACGCCGCGTGAAGTGGCACGCCAGCTAGGCGAATATGTGCCGTCGCGGCGGCAACCGCTGGCCGAGATCGCAACCGCCTACACGCGCGAGCGCTACAGCACCGCGCCGCCGGCAGCACCCGACACGGTAGTGCAGGCCTGGTCGCGGCTGCGCTGGCCGCTGATCGGCGCGATGTTCACGCGCTGGCTCAGGCTGGCGGGACCACGAGGTAAACGTGGACGGAGGTCACGCTAAGGGTCGAAGGTCGCGCTAAGGGCCCGGCGCAGCCCCCCAGGCTGAAGCCTGGGGCTGAGGAAACAAAGCCCGCTGAAGCGGCCTGGAACCCTGTCCAGCCCGCTTTAGCGGGCTTTGTTTCCTCAGCCCGGCGTTTTAGCGCCGGGAACCTAATCACACGCCAGCCTCAAACCCGCAAACGGCGTGCGACGGTCGGGCAGCAGGCGTAGGCGGCAGGCGCAGCGCGCAAACCCGGCTGGATTGGCCCAGCAGCCGCCCCGCAGCACGCGACGCAGCTCGACCGCGGGCGGCACATGCTCGGGCGCCTGCCGCGCCAGCCGCCGCAGGATGCGCGGTATGCGCCGCGCGACGTAGCCCTGCATGTTGTTGCGTCCGTCGTCCGAGCGGTAGGGGTAGGACGCCTGCAACGATTGGGTCCATTCCCATATGTTGCCGGCCATGTCCAGCACGCCGAAGGGCGAAGCGCCACTCGGGAATGCCCCGACCGGCGTCGTGCCGCCAAGCGCGCTTTCGCGCACATTGCAGCGCGTCGTACTAAATTCGTCGCCCCATGGAAAGGTGCGTCCATCGCCGCCGCGAGCAGCTTTTTCCCATTCCGCCTCGCTGGGCAGCCGCAGGGCGAGGCCCGTTTGTTGGCAAAGCCAATCACAAAACAGCTGTGCCTCATCCCAGCTGGCATCCACCACCGGATGCTCGTCGAGGCCAGGCGCGAGCTCGCCGCCACTGCCCGTCCGCCAGGTGCCGGTATCTTCCAAATACGCCCGCCACAGCGCGTTGCTGACGGGAGTACGGGCGATGCGA
The DNA here is from genome assembly GCA_963827625.1 of uncultured bacterium. GTDB lineage: Bacteria > Chloroflexota > Chloroflexia > Chloroflexales > Kallotenuaceae > CAWHBS01. The sequence goes on from CAWHBS010000004.1 coordinate 489,561, forward strand.
AACCCACCGACAAAGACTTGGTGACGCGGCAATTCCTCGGCGTAGCTTTCGCGCGTTCCGCCATAGCGCGCGCTAAGCGCCGATCGCTCGCCGTCGGGCGTGCCCATCTGAAATGTGCCCGCCGGGATGTCGATGAACGTTGGAAGGAGTGCTTCGATGTTCATCTACTCTGGTATCAGCCCCTCAAACGCATCCTCAGTCAGATCCTCGAGCGTCGACACGACGATATCTGCATCCAGCGCAACCTGTGACGACAATACGCCGATCACACGCATGCCGGCGCGGCGAGCGCCTTCGACGCCTGCCGGCGCGTCTTCGACCACCACGCAGCGCTCCGGCGGCACCTGTAGCCGCTGCGCGGCCACCAGGAAAACCTGCGGGTCGGGCTTGCCGCGGCTGACGTCGGCCGCCGACACGACGGCATCAAAATAGCCGGCGATGCCGAGCGTCGCCAGGATCGCCTCCAGGTTGGCCGGCGGCGCGGACGATGCCACCGCTTGAAGCCAGCTGCTCCGGCGCAGGCGCTCAAGCCAGCGGAGCACGCCGGGCAGCGCCTGGCCGCCACGTTCGCTCAGCATCCGGCGATATAGCAGCTCCTTCGCGTCGGCGATACGCTGAATATCGGCCGCCGCGGTAGCGGGGCCGAGGTACAGCGGCACGATCTCGTCGTTGCGGCGACCAAAGTCCTTTAGGAACTGCTCATGGCTGAGCGCGAACGAATTCGAGCACCAGTGTGTCGCGCCAGGATTGGAAATGATAATCGCTCGAGTCGATCAAGGTGCCGTCGACATCCCACAGCACGCCGCGTGGGAGGGGGTTTCGAGTTTCGAGTTTCGAGTTCGTTTTCATAGCTTCACGTTCCAAGTTTGAAGATTCAGGCCCTCACCCCCGGCCCCTCTCCCGTTCTTACGAACAGGAGAGGGGAGTTGAGGTCGATTCTCCCCTCTCCCGTGCGTCAGCACGGGAGAGGGGCCGGGGGTGAGGGCCATGTTGCTCAGTTCCCAAGACAGTATAATGCCATGGTTGAAGGGAGCCAGACGTGACACAACGTCGCGCCGATCTGTTGCTGGTCGGCATCGCTTTTATATGGGGCACAACCTTTACGATCGTCGGCCAGACCGTCGCTACGTTTCCGCCGCTGGCCTTGATCGCGATGCGTTTTGCGATAGCCGCGGCAGTGTTTATGCCGGCGCTGCGGCGTCGCCGGCGCGAGGTTGGCGTTCACGGCGCGATCGTCGGCGCCATGTTGGGCGTTGTGCTGTTTGCCGGCTTTGCCAGCCAGACGTTCGGCCTGCGCTATACCACCCCGGCGCGGGCCGGATTCATCACCGGGCTTAACGTCGTGCTGGTGCCGGTCCTGGGTTTGTTGTTCGGCCAGCGGGCGCCGGCGCGGGCGCTGGTGGGCGTGGCGCTGGCGACGGCGGGGCTGGTGGTTCTTTCGGCCAACTGCACGTTGGATCAGGCGTCGGGGCGCCTGATCTGCGCCGGACTAAACGGCGCACCCGAACAGCGCCTGGGCGACCTGCTGATCCTGTTGTGTGCCTTTGCTTTCGCGCTGCATATCGTGTCCGTCAGCCGCTGGGGGATACAGCTGCCGGTAGTTCCGGTTAACGCGATACAGCTGCTGACGGTGACGGTACTGGCCGGCGCAGCGGTGCTGGCGACCGAGTGGCCGTTACCGGTGCCGACGCTCGGGGTCCTCGCAGCGGCGTTGTTTTTGGGACTTCCGGCGACGGCGCTGGTTTTCTGGCTGCAGCTGGTGTTACAGCGGCATACGTCGGCCACGCATACGGCGCTGATCTTCGCGCTCGAGCCGGTCTTCGCGGCAATGTTTTCGTGGCTATGGACGGGTGAGATGCTGACCGCATCGGTGCTGATCGGCGGCGGTCTGATGCTTGCCGGCGTGATCGCGGCGGAGGTGCCGCTTCGCACGCGGCGCTACACGCGAGCGCAGGAGGAGCAAGAACTTCTCCAGCCCGGCAGCAGGAGCATCAGTCAGGCAGCAGATCGAAGGTAGCGACCGGTGTGCCTTCGTGCAGCACAAACAGCTTGCCGTTGCTGTTTTCGATTTCGACATACTGGCCCACCAGCGAAGCGGGTAGCGGGCCATAGCGCCGGCCGGCGTAGCTGATACGGTAAGTGGCGCTGACTTTGCGGCGGCTTGGATCTGATCCTTCGGTTTCCTCAGCGTCCTCGGCGCCATCAACCTGGTCCGAGGCGTCGACTTCCGGCGTTTCTTGCGCGGGCGCTGCTTCGCTCGAACGATCCATTGAGGTCCACGGGATCACAAAGCGCTCGGCCTGCTCAACCAGTGGCTGCGGCAGCGCTTCAACAAGCTGCCGGCGCCGGCGCACGACGACATAGCCCACCAGAACGCCCGCCAGTGCTATCAACAGCCAACGGAATTGTGCATTGCTCATGTACGGCTCGACTTTCTTGTTCCAATGAAGAGACGATTATAACAGACGTGTGAGCCGGACCGGTCGCCGGCTGCTATGTTATAATGCGCGGCGCTTCGCGTGCTGTGCTTCAGGAGAACTCGTGCCCACGATCCTGCTTGTCGACGACGACATCAACCTTCTTTCGGCAATGGCGATCCCGCTTGAAGAGGCCGGCTATCACGTTCAGCGGGCCAACCGCCTCGATCAGGCCGGACGGATCGTCGCAACCGACGAGCTCGATCTGGTGCTGATGGACGTCGCAACCGACCATGGGCGCGGCTGGGATCTTTTACGCGAAATCGTGGAGTTTCGCGACGTGCCGGTAATTGTCGTCAGCGGCCACGCGATCGAGGACGATGTTGTTGCCGCCTTTGATATCGGCGCCGTCGACTTCGTGCCTAAGCCGTTTCGCATGGGCGAGCTGCTGGCTCGTGTGCGGGCACGCCTGCGCACGGAGCCGCCGGCAAGCCGTGACGCCGTGCCGCTGCGTGACGTCGCACCACCACCGGTCGAAGCAGCGGGTAGGCTGGAGCCGCCACCTGTGTACGCGATGCCGGTGCGCCCGGCGCCGGATGATACGCCGATCTTTATGGACGCCGCGGAAGAGCAATTGCTGCTGGAGGAACGTGCGGCCACAACGGACTTCGAAGGCGATATCGAAGAGTTGCCTCTTGGCGAGCGACTGCGTGTGGCCCGCCATCGCGCCGGATTGTCGCTGGTACAGGTTGAGCTCGATACCAGGCTGCGCATCTGGTACATCCAGGCGATGGAGGAGGCACGCTTCGGCTTGCTGCCACGCGGCAACGCTGCCGAAACCATGGTGCGCAACTATGCCCGCTACCTTGGTGCCGACGTCGAGCATGCGGTGCGCGATTTTCGCAGCGCGTATGCCGGACAACCCACGCAACAAATCACAAATCTTGGCGCCGCTCCGCAGCCGCGCGAGATACCGCAGCCGTTGATTATACTGATAGCGGCGCTGCTGGCCCTGGTGATCGGCGTCGGCGGCTTCTGGCTGTTTGCGCCGAACCAGGTGGCGGCGCTAAACGACAACGTGCGCCTGATGATCGATCCGCCTACCGTCACGCCAACTCCGACTCCAACTGTGCCGCCCACGGTGACGCCTACCAGCACGCCCACGCCGACCGCTACCAGCACGCCGACGGCTACGCCGACCGAAACACCGCGTCCGACGGATACGCCGCAGCCGACAGTGGATCCGGCCTTGACGCCGGTGGCGAGCCCGTCGGGGTGACGCGTCTGTGAAGGAGCAGTGTTCCGGGTGGTCTCGGTAGGCGGTTGTCGGACAGGCGTATGCTGATCGTTGGACAGGGTGACAAGGTGACGGGGTGACAAGGTGACGGGGTGAATGTGGCCTTGATGTCTTGTTGCATTCCAAGATCGTGTTGTGCAAGCATCCATATGGAGTATAGGCATGCATAACGATCACCTTGTCACCCCGTCACCCTTGTCACCTTGTCATCAATGCCACCATCACCGCGCCTAGAGCTACACCAAGCGCGCTACCCAGCTTAATCATCAGGTATAATATCCGCACCAAGGAACAGGATTCGCATGCACCTCTTTCGCCGGTTGGCATCGATGTCGGCTCTGGCACTTCTTGTGTCCGCGCTGCTGGTTCCCGCAACCTACGCCCAGTCACCACGCCCGTTCGAGCCGGACTTTGCAGAGTTTTTTGATCAGCGGACGCCATCCGTATCGCCTATCGCCGATGGCGCGTATGTGCCCGGGCAGCTGATCGTCCGCATACGTGATAACTCTCGCCTGTGGGGCGCGGGGGATGCGCTCGCAACGTTCGCGGGACGCTGGAGCAGCTATGGCATCAGCGCCGCCGGCAGCATTGCGCCGGGCACGTATCGCCTGGCGGTTACCGGCGACGATATGGAAGCGCTCGCCCGGACTATGGCGCGCGATCCCGAAGTGCTGTGGGCGCAGCCGAATTATCTGCGCAGCGTGACGCGCAGCGTCAACGATCCGCTTTCGACGTTCCAATACGCGATCGACAAGATCAGCGCGGTCGGCGCATGGGACATCACCACCGGCAGCTCCGATATCGTGATCGCGATCGTCGATTCCGGCATCAGCTTCGACCATCCCGAGTTCGCCGGCCGTATCGTGCCGGGTTACGACTTCGCCAACGACGACGCCGATCCGTCCGACGACAACGGGCATGGAACGCATGTCGCGGGCATCGCGGCGGCGGCGGGGGACAACGGCGAGGGTATCGCCGGAATGTGCTGGCAGTGCAGCATCATGCCGGTCAAGGTAATCGGCCGTAGCGGCAGCGGTTCGGACGTAGAAGTTGCCGACGGCATCCGCTTTGCCGTCGACAACGGCGCCCGGATCATCAATTTGAGCCTGGGCGGCTCCCGGGCGGCGCCGCTGCTGCGGGAAGCGGTGCGCTATGCCGTAGACCATAATGTGCTCGTGGTCGCTGCTGCCGGAAATGAGTACGACGAAGGCAACCCGATCGCCTTTCCCGCCGCCTACGACGAAGTGCTCGCCGTCGCGGCCACCGACGAAAACGACCAGCACGCGCCGTTCTCCAACGTGCATCCGTATGTCGACATCGCCGCGCCGGGCTGGAACATCGCCAGCACCTGGGCCGACATAGCCTTTCCGCCGGTACCGTACCTGGTGCTGCCGGGCACCTCGATGTCGTCGCCGTATGTCGCCGGCCTGGCCGGCCTGCTGCTGTCGCTCAATCCGAATCTCGACGTCAACGCGCTGCGAAATACGATTACCGCCACTGCCGACGATGTCGGCGAGCCGGGCGTCGACTGGTCGTTCGGCGCAGGCCGCATCAACGCTCAGCGTGCCGTGGCCAGCGTCAAATCGCCGGCGTTCGAGCCGGCGGTTAACCCGAACCAGCCCGACGTTTTGTGGTTCGGCGAAACCCAGCATACCCTGCGCGGTACGTTCAGGCAGTTCTGGGAACAGAACGGCGGCCTGCGGGTATTCGGCTTCCCGATCACTGAAGAGTTCAGCCAGACCTCGCCCGAGGGCACGTTTACGGTGCAGTATTTCGAGCGCAATCGGTTCGAGCTGCATCCGGAAAAGCAGGCGCCCTACAACGTGCTGCTCGGCCGCCTCAGCGACGTGCAGCTTAAACAGCAGGGCCGCGACTGGTTTTTCTTCCCCAAAGGCCAGCCGCAGGAGGGCTGCCAGTTCTTCCCCGAAACCGAACACTCGGTCTGTGGCCCGTTTCTGAGCTACTGGCAAAGCAATGGCCTGCTTGATCCGCAGCTCGATGCGTACGGCCGCTCCCTGGCGCTGTTCGGCCTGCCGCTCTCGGAGCCGGCCGAAGAAACCAATGAATTGGGCCAGACCGTGCTGACCCAGTGGTTCGAGCGCGCGCGTTTCGAGTACCATCCCGCCAATGCTCCGCAGTTTCAAGTATTGCAGGGCCTGCTGGGCAACGAAACCAGCGCGCCCGGTGGCAGCACTACGCCCGAAAGCGGGCAAACGCCGCCCGACCGCTGCGGCGAAGTGCCCGGCCCGGTAAGCGCCACGGCGTATCCGTCAACCTGCGTGCTGACCAGCACCATCATTTCGCTCAACTTCACCGGCTTCCTGCCGTCTGAGGAAGTAACCTTTACGGTGGTGGCGCAGGGCGAAACGATCGACCAGTTCACCGACCGCGTCGACGCCCAGGGCACTATCACCGCGGCCGGCGCTGCCGAGTTTCCTGCCGATCTGTATGCCTTTGCGATGACGGGTAGCCAGAGCGGGCATCAAGCGGTGGTGTATGTGAAGGTGGTGGATCGGTAGGCGGTTGACTCCCGCCCTTCAATCCCCTATACTTCCCCAACGGCATTGATGGGGAAGAGTAGGCCGGCGCGTCGTTACAGAGAGCCCGCGGGTGGTGCAAGCGGGTACGACACACCAGCCGAAGATCACCCCTGAGCCGGCCGCCGAACCGCTTTAGCGTAGTAGACCGGCCCGGGTTCGTCACCCGTTATCAGCGACGGAGCTGTGATCGCAGCTCGCCGAGCGGGCGCATTCGTGCGCCAAGCGGGGTGGTACCGCGGGGTGATTATGAACCTCGTCCCTGAGTGGGACGGGGGTTTTTGTTTTAAGGAGCGCAGCATGGCGTATAAACCGGTCGACACGCGCGTATCGTTTCCCGCGCTCGAAGCGGAGGTCGCGGAGTGGTGGAAACAGAACGACGTCGTTCGCCGCTCGCTCGAAGGCGGCGACCGCGACCGTCCGTTCATTTTTTTCGAAGGGCCACCCACGGCCAACGGCCGGCCGGGCGTGCATCATGTCGAGGCGCGGGTCTCGAAGGATATCATCAATCGCTTCCAACGCATGTGCGGCCACCTGGTGATCGGCGCGCGCGGTGGCTGGGATACGCACGGCCTGCCGGTCGAGGTAGAGGTCGAAAAGGAGCTTGGCTTTCAGGGCAAGCCCGATATCGAAAAGTATGGTATCGAGGCGTTCAATCGTGCCTGTAAGGAAAGCGTCAAGCGCTATGTCGACGCGTTCGAGCGAGATGACCGAGCGGATCGCGCTACTGGCTCGACCTCGAGGATCCATATCGCACCTACGACAACAGCTATATCGAATTGTTGTGGTGGATCATGCAAGCAGTTGTGGGAGCGCGACCTGCTGTTTCGCGACTATAAAGTGACGATGCACTGCCCGCGCTGCGGCACAACGCTGGCTGATGCCGAGGTGGCGCTGGGCTTCGAGGACGATGTCGACGATCCTTCGGTGTGGGTCAAGTTTCGGCTTCAGCCAACCCGGCATCCGCTGGCCGAGCGCCTGTCCGGCGCGGCGTTTGTGGCATGGACCACGACGCCGTGGACGCTGCCGGCCAATGTGGCGCTCGCGGTCAAGCCGGAGGCCGAATATGTGCTGGCCGAGCTCGACGACGAGCGCTATGTGCTGGCTGGCGCGCTGCTTGAGCCGGTGCTGGGCGAACGCGCCGAGGTTCTTGATAGCTTCACCGGCCGCGAGCTGGTCGGCGTGCATTATGAGAGCCTGTACGCGGGCGTGTCCGGGAGCGGGCGATACTGTCGATTTGCAAACCGCGTATCGCGTGGTGGCCGACGATTTCGTGTCGCTGGAAGACGGAACAGGGATCGTGCATATCGCGCCGGCCTACGGCGACCTTGAGATCGGCCGCAAGTACGGCCTGCCGACGCTGTTCTCGGTCGATCTGAGCGGCGAAAGTGCTGCCGCGAGTTCGACGCGCTGGGCTTCGGCGGCCTGTTCTTCAAGGACGCCGACCCGCTGATCACGCGCGAGCTCGAAAGCCGCGGCCTGCTGTTCAAAAGCGGGCGGGTGCAGGCACGCCTATCCGTTCTGCTGGCGCTGCAAAACGCCGCTGCTGTACTACGCCAAGCGCTCGTGGTACATCCGCACGACGGCCAGTGAAGGAGCGGCTGGTCGCGCACAACCAGCAGATCCATTGGGTGCCCGAGCATATCAAGAACGGGCGCTTCGGCAACTGGCTGGAAAACAACGTCGACTGGGCGCTAGCCGCGAGCGCTACTGGGGCACGCCGCTGCCGATCTGGACCTGTGACGGCTGTGCGGCATGTCGAAGTGATCGGCTCGGTGGCCGAGCTGAGCGAACGAGCCGGTGAAGACCTCGGCTCAAGCTCGACCTGCACCGGCCCTTTGTGGACGCGCCGACCTGGGATTGCCCGTCGTGTGGCGGCGGCGCCGATGCGGCGCATCGCCGATGTCGCCGACGCCTGGTTCGATAGCGGCGCGATGCCGATCGCGCAGTGGCATTACCCGTTCGAGAACCAGGAGCTGTTTGAGGTTGCTCAACAGGCCGACTATATCTCCGAGGCGATCGACCAGACCCGCGGCTGGTTCTACACGCTGCACGCGCTGTCGACCTTGCTGTTCGACCGGCCGGCGTTCAAGAACGTGATCTGCCTCGGCCACATCCTTGACGTCAACGGCGAGAAGATGTCGAAGTCGCGCGGCAATATCGTCGACCCGTTCTGAGCTGCTCGACAAATACGGCGCCGACGCCACTCGCTGGTATCATGTACGCCAGCGCGCCACCCTACAACCCGCGCCGCTTCGCGCCCGAGCACGTCGGCGAGATGCTGCGCCAGTTCATGCTGACGCTGTGGAATACCTACGGCTTCTTCGTGACGTACGCGAATCTGGACGGCTGGACTCCTCAGGGGTCAGGGGTCGGGGATCAGGGATCAGAGGCGGGCGATGCCGGCCTGACCCCTATCGATCGGTGGGCGCTGGCGCGGCTCAACGCGCTGGTGCGCGAGGTGACGGCCGACCTTGAGGATTACGATATCTACCCGCCGACCAAGCGCATCGAGCGCTTTGTCGAGGAGCTGTCGAACTGGTATGTGCGGCGCAACCGGCGGCGCTTTTGGAAGAGCGAGAGCGACGCCGACAAGCAGGCCGCCTACTGACGCTGTATACCTGTTTGACGACGCTGGCGCGGCTGCTGGCGCCGTTCACGCCGTTCATGGCCGAGGCGATGTATCGCAATCTGGTAGCGGAGCAGGATCCCAACGCGCTGCAGAGCGTGCACTTCGCACATTGGCCGCGGGTCGACCAATCGCTGCTCGACGAGCAGCTGCTCGCCGATACCGAGACGCTGCTGCACGCGGTGACGGCCGGACGCGCCGCGCGTAAATCGAGCGGCGTGAAGGTACGCCAGCCGCTCCAGGCGCTGCTGGTACGCGCGCCGTCGCCGGCGCAAACCGAGGGATTGCGTCGCTTCGAGGAAGAGCTGCGCGACGAGCTGAACGTCAAGCAGGTGCGTTATCTCGACGCGGGTGCCGGGCTGGTCGAGTATCGCTTCAAGCCCAATCTGCGGCTGGTCGGTAAGAAGTACGGCAAACAGGTGCCGGCGCTGCGGGCAGCGCTGGAATTGTTGGCCGGTGCGGCAGCCGCCGAGGCCGGGCGGCGCGTCGAAGCCGGGCAACCGGTGGCCCTCGAGCTGGATGGCCAGATCGTTGAGCTGCTGCCCGAGGAGCTGCTGGTCGAAACGTCGTCGCCCGAGGGCTACGCGGTCGCCGAAGACGGTGGCGTGCTGGTGGCGCTGGATATCACACTCACCGCCGAGCTGCGGCTGGAGGGCGCGGCGCGCGATCTGGTGCGCGAGATCCAGGATGCGCGCAAAGAAGCCGGCTTCGAGATCGCGGACCGGATCACGCTGTTCCTGAGCGGCATCGGCGCGCATCACGAGGGCGTTTCGCTGGACCAGCTGGTCGAGCATTTCGGGTCGTATATCCGCAACGAAACGCTGGCAGTGGAGCTGCATCAGGGGGCGATCCCGCGGGCAGCCCACGTGGTCAAGCTCGAGATCGGCGGCGTGCCGATCGAGTTCGGCATCGAACGGAGGTGAAATTTGACGCAAAGGCGCAAAGACGCAAAGGACGAACCGTAGGGACACGCCGGAGGCGCGGTGCCAACTGGCGAGGTTGTGCCGATCGGAATGCGCCGGTGGCGTGTCCGCAACCGCCAATTTGGATGGTCACGCCTGGACACGCGTCTTTGCGTCTTTGCGTTTAGGAGAAGCGTCTTTGCGTTGAATCGCTACTCGATCAGCGCCGTGCGGTCGATACCGGGCAGGTTGGGCTGCAGCAGCGCGTCGCTGTGGTAACTGAGCGCCTGGCGTATGAGTTCGATCACCTCCAGGCGGTGCTGTTCGTCGCTCACCAGGTCCAGCTCATCGGTGTCGACGATCAATACGGGGCAAACCTCGAAACGGCGCAGCCACTCGTCGTAGCGCCGGTTGAGCTGCTCGAGGTAGCCGTCTGGTATTCGTTGTTCAGACGGCCGTGCTCGTCTGTCGATACGCTGTCGCAGCGTCGGCACGCCGGCCCTGAGATAGATCAACAGAGTCGGCGGCTGCACCGAGTGCATCAGCGCCTGGTACAGTCGACGGTAGGTTCGGAAATCGCGGTGCGACAGGATGCCTTGCTCCAATAACCCCTTGACGAAGACTTCGTAATCCTCGTACATCGAGCGGTCTTGCACCACCGAGATCGGCGTGTCGGCGATCTCCTGCTGCTGCTCGAAGCGCTGCGAAAGAAACCAGATCTGGGAATGAAATCCCCAGCGCAGCCGGTCGGCGTAATAATCGTCGAGGTAGGGATGGTCGGCGACCACTTCATAGTACGGTTGCAGTCCGAAGGCATCGGCCAATATTCCCACCAGCGTCGACTTGCCCGCGCCGATGTTGCCCGCGATCGTGATGTAGTGGCGTCGAACAAGCGTGTCCTGGTTCACCCGCGCCTCCGGCCTGCGCCTTTGATCGCGCCGATTATAGCACGCGTGTGCTTTCAGGATTAGTTTAGCTCACCTGAAGCGCCGGCCGGTGTTTCCGAGCGTGGTCAACATTTCCGTGACCGTGAAACTGGTATCGTAGCTGCCGGGCTCATAGGCGCCGTCGAGATAGAGCCCGTTCTGCACGGTGCCGCCGGCAGTACCCCCATAGGAGACTTCATAGGTTGCACCGCTCTGCAGCAGCGGCGACGAGAACGCGATCGACTGGTATTGTTTGCTTGGCGCGAAGGTCAGGATCGTCTCGCCGCTGTCGCTCTGGATATGCACCAGCGTGCCGGCGGCCTGGGCCGAGTCTGCGTTGATCAATACTGAAGGCTGGGTCGACGTTGCGCCGGGCGCCTGAGCCATGCCGGCGCTGCCCGCGGCTACCAGGAAGCCGCCGCTGATGGTGAACGCTCCGTCGTGGTCCAGCGCGCCGTTCATATTTTCAGTCGGGCCGTTGACGATAACCTGTCCGTCGGTCATCGCGATCGAGCCGTTGACGTCGATACCGTCGCCGCCGGAATCGATCGCCAGCGTGCCGCCGTTGATATACAGCCATTGGTCTCCCGACGCGGTAAACGTATCCTGGCCGGACCTTCCGCCCGTCCTGCCGCCCATGCCGGCAGTATCATTGCCTCCGGCTACGTTGAGGCCGTCATCGGAGGAAACAAGGTTGATCGCTCCACCGTTGAGTGTGATCACTGCGCTTTCAATGCCCTCGTAGGATTCGGTGATCCGAATATCGCCGCTATTGATAACCAGACTCGTATCGGCATGCATGCCGTCGTCGGCGGTGGCTATGTTGAAGCTGCCGCCGTTGATGACGATGCCGGTGTTGGAGTGGATCGCGTCGTCCGCGGCATCGATGTTGAAGCTGCCGCCGTCGATCGTCACCAGCGCAGCAGCTTTGATTGCTTTGGCGGATGCGCTCTCGTCGATCCGGCTGCTGCTGCCTCCAGCTGTTGTGAGGGTAAAGTCGCCGCTCGTGATCACGATATCGGTGGCTGCTTGAAGAGCGTCAGCTCCGGCCGTCACGTCGATGACGCCTGCCTCGATCGAGATATATCCGCTGCCGGCTTCTTCTTGATTGTCCGATTTCAGGCCGTCGCCCGTGGCTTCGACGGTGATATTGCCGTCCTTGACGATCAGATAGTCCTTACCGCGGATGCCGTCGTCAACCGCGCTTGCATCGATCGTTCCGCCGGCGATGATCAGCCCGTCCTGGCTGGCGATCGCGTCGTTGTAGTTGCCGGTAACGCTGAGCGCGCCGCTACCGCTGATGGTCAGGTCGATCTTGCTGTAGATCGCGGCGTTCGGCTCGTCCTCCTCGGGCACGGCTTGAACATACGATGTCGCGTCCGAGATGATGTTCTCCGTATCGTCGGCGAGGACAATGATCGTCTTCTCCGCGTCGACAATGTACACCGGCGCGCTGGTCGAGCTGTGGAGATCAACTCCGCTCAGCACCAGCTGGACGGCGCCGCTATCCTGCGTATCCACGATCAGCTGTCCGTCATTCAGCGTGCCGCTGAGGGTGTAGGCGCCGGCGGACGTGATGGTCGCAGTGCTGCCGTCGACCGTAACGCCCCCGCCGTTCGCGCTGATCGAGTCGCCGTCCAATACGATCTGCGTCACTTCGGATGTGTCCCAGATGTAATCCGCCGCTGCTTCATGGCTCTGGTTGTTCTCGGCAACCGCGGTTGCTGCCGTGACTGCCGGGACCGCCGTTGCAGCGGGCTCAATACTGCTCGCGCTTGCTGCGGCGTCTGTGCTGCCGGCGGTCGTTTCATTTGTCGACGAAAGCGGAGCCGGTATCCAGCCGCAGGCTGCCAGCATCGCCGCGGCGACGAACCAGGCCAATGTGCGAGTCATACCTCGCTTGTGCACGTATTTTCTGCTGCCCATGATCGTTCCTTTGTTATACGGATCGATCCTAGAACAACCATGTTCAGAAGGTGTTAATGTTTGATGAGGAGATTGGCGAATACTGTTTGGCGAGGTAGAAGCTCTCGAGCAATGCAGGAAACCGCCGAGATTGTCATTCCGAGTGTGCTGCAGCTAACCCTCGCGTTTGCGTGGCACTATGGAGTACGCGAGAGATCTGCAAGCCTTGATACGATCAGGCGGCCAGAGATCCCTCGCGCGCCGTGACGCACATATCTCTACAGCCTGATCGTGGCGCGCTCGGGCTAACTCGGCAAGCCGCTGCTTCGGACTAACCCCTATACCCTACAAAATAAGCATCGCATCGCCGAAGCTGAAGAATCGGTAGCGCTCGCGCACCGCCTCGCGATACGCGTCCAGGACGCGCTCTCGCCCGGCGAGCGCGCTCACCAGCATCAGCAGCGTTGAGCGCGGCAGGTGGAAGTTGGTGATCAGCCCGTCGACGACACGAAAGCGATATGGCGGATAGATAAAAATCGAAGTGTCGCCGGTAAACCGCTCGAGGCGATCGTCGCCGCGCTGCTCCGCCAGCCGGCCGGCGGTCTCGAGCACGCGCACGGTGGTCGTGCCGACGGCGATCACGCGTCGATCTTCGCTGCGGGCACGATTGATCGCTTCCGCCGTGGCGGGCGGTAGCTCGATCCATTCGCTATGCATAATGTGCTGCTCAGGATCGTCGACCTGTACGGGCCGGAACGTATCCAGGCCGACGTGCAGCACCACGTTGTGCCATTCTACGCCCAGGCTACGCAGCCGGTCGAGCAGCCCGGGAGTGAAATGCAGGCCGGCCGTGGGCGCCGCCGCCGAGCCCTGCGCACGGCTGTACACCGTCTGATAGCGCTCCTGGTCGGCCAGCGGGGCGGTAATATACGGCGGAAGCGGCATCGAGCCAAGCTCGGCGAGTCGAGAGTCCACCGCCACGTCGAAGCGCAGCAACCGCCCGCCGTGCGGCAGCTGCTCCAGCACCTCTGCTTTGAGCGCCGGTGCGCCGTTCGTGTCGACGATCGTCACGCTGCTGCCCGGACGCACGCCGCGCCCGCCGATGAGCGCCTCCCAGGTGTGCTCGTCGCGGCGGCGCAGCAGCAGTACTTCGACTCGACCGCCGGTAGGCTTGCGGCCCTGCAGCCGCGCCGGAAGCACGCGGCTCTCGTTGGCGACCAGCACGTCGCCCGGCCGCAAATAGCTCGGCAGGTCGCCGAACGTTCGGTGCTCGATCGGCCCATTGCGCGGCAATACCAGCAGCCGCGAGGCGTCGCGCGGCTCGAGCGGCGTTTGCGCGATCAGCTCGGCGGGCAGCTGGTAGTCGAAGTCGTCGGTGCGCAGCGGCGTCCGGCTCATACTGGCCGCACCTCGACTCCGGCGGCCGCGCGCTCGATCCTGTCGCGGGTCAGCCCGGTTGTGAACGCGCCGACTTCGAGGCATTGCAGGCCGGCCGTCGCGACGGCGTAACGCAGCGACCGTTCGGCCTGCCAACCGGCGAGCCTGCCGTAGATCAGCCCGGCTTTGAGTGCATCGCCGGCGCCGGTGCTGTCGACGGGCACGATCGGCAACGGTTCGGCGCTCAGTCGCCGCCCCTGCTCGTCGACGGCCAGCACCGCCAGCGGCCCGTCGCTGACGGCGACAAACGCTCCGCCGGCCTTGTGAACCGCGCCGATCCACTGCTCCACGTTCCGGACACCGTGTCGCGCCAGCTGTGAGCGCGAGGTGGTGACGATACAGGCGCCCGGCAAACGCTCGTCATCCGGACCCGTGACGTCGGCGATGGCGATCGGTATGTTGTGACCGCGCGCCAGGGCCAGCATTTCGGCCATGCCCGGCCCATAGATCGATGCGCTGACCAGCCGTGTGGTGCGCAGCGCCCCCGGCTCGGGCAGCGACCAGCCTGCCTTTGTCGGCCAGGACACGATCATCGTGCGCTCGGCATCCGGCGTGAGCAGCACGGTGCAGCTCGGCGTTCGCACGGCAGGATCGTCGCGCGTGAGCAGCGTGGTGCGTGGCCGCCGCTCGAGCTCGTGGCGCACGAAAGCGCCGGCTTCGTCGGCGCCAAGGTCGTTGCCGGCGATGGTCACCTGCTCGCCCCAGGCCGCCAGGTGCCCGCCGACATGACACGCTTCGCCGCCGGCAAACCAGCGCTCCTCGGAGGCGTGCATCCCTTCGCCGGGCAGCGGCAGATGCGCTATGCGCAGCACGCGATCCAGAAGCAGTGAGCCAAAGCAAAAGATCATTACTTACGTCGGCATAAGTTGCGGATTGGCCTGAATGAAGAAAATTACGCAGACCGACAGCGCGTTCTGGAAAAAATGGAGCGTGATGCAGACCCATAGCGAGCGGCCGTACTCGAAAGCCAGCGCCAGTACGATACCGATCAGAAAGAGCGCCGGAAACAGCAGCGGAATGACGTGCACCACGGAAAAGATCGCCGCGGAAAGCACCACCGCGACGGCGATGCCGTGCCGCGCGCGCAGCCACTGATACAACAGTCCCCGGAAAATCAGCTCCTCTACGATCGGCGCGACTACCGCGGCAACCACAAACACCAGCGCGAAGTTGAGCCACGAAAAGCCGTCAGGATCGATCAGGGCGGCGATCTGTGGGTTTTCGAACGTGCCGGTAATAGTTTGCACAACGAAGTTAGCGAGCCCGGCCAGCATCAGTTGAATCGGAAAAATCAGCGGCGTCAGCAGCAGCACCGGCAATGAAGGCGCGCGGAAGCCAAGCTCGTGCCAGCTTCCGCGACCGCGCCGTACCACCACCAGGTACACCGCCAGGGCAAACAACCCGTAGAGCAACCCGCCGGCGACCATCGCTCCGGCCAGGGGCTGCTCAGTTGCCAGGTCCCGCAGAGCGGTGAGCCCCAATGCTGCGAGCAGCCTGTAAAACAGCAAGACCCCGACGCTGAGGAGTGCCGCTACCGCTACTACCAGTAGCAGATCGCCCACCGTCCAGCGCACATTGACCGGTGCGCGAGGCGGCGCCCCTTGAGATGCGGGAATCGTTTCGGAATTCATGATTATTTACCGTCCGTTATTAGCGTTCATCGTGGCGCAGGCGTGCGAGACGGCATCGGGCGGAGCAACATCGCTGTCGAGAACTTCGGCGAGCGCTCGATCGAAAGGCCTCCAAAACGCGTCAAGCTCGCTGCGTTGGGGGCGCGAGACGCCGGCGAGCGCAGCCGCGGCGAGGCTGCCGAGCGCGGGATCGGCGACGGCAATCGTAGGATCGCCCGGTAGCACGCGGGTTTGCTCGGCCAGTTGTTGTTGGGCCTCCGGCGCGGCGAGCGCGACAGCCAGCAACACGGCCTCGGCCGGCTGCTCGCTGGCAGCGTTGATGACAATGCTGCTGCCACCGATCAGCGGGGTAGCCGGGCCGGCGGGACCCGCGGGCAGGGCGGCAACGCCGAGACGCTCGCCAAGCGCGCCTGCGAAATCCGCCAGCATCCACGACCCGTCGACCACGATATCGGCCTGGCCGCCGCGGAACAGCTCAGCAGCTTCAGCTCCGCTCGTGGCGAACACGACGCCGGCGGCTTTGAGCTCGTCAAGGTACGCCAGGGCCTCGGCGAAACCGCCCTGGTCGGCGACACAGAACCCTGTATCGTCGAACAACCGGCCGCCGAAAGCGCCAAAGAAACCAAAATTGTGAAAGGCGCTGCGCGGGAGCACGATTTTCGTGCCGGCGCGCGCGGCGTCGAGCAGCGCCTGGGTGGTTTGCGGCGCCTCCGGCACGCGCTCACGATTGAAATACTGTGCTACCGTCGTGCGGGTCAGCCGCACACCGTAGCCCTTGCCGTCCACCGGCTCGAAGCTTGGCGCCTGGTTCTGGGCTGCCCCGTCGAGCGGAACATCGTCGGGAGAAAGCAGCAGTCCTGCTCGCGCCTCGCGGCCAAGCACTTCATTGGCGATGATCACGACGTCGGGGCCGCCGCCGGCGGCTGCCTCGGCCTCGAAGCGGTAGGCGAGCTCTGCGCCGTCGACGCGCAGGATGTTGAGCGGAAGCTCAGGGCGCTGCCGGCGCAGCTGCTCCACCTGTGCCGCGACGATCGCCTCTTCGGGGCTGTTTTCGGTGTACGGATGCCACAGCGTCAGGCCGCGTGCCACTTCGACAGGCTCAACCGTCTCGATCGGCTCGGGGGTGGGGGTGGCGGTAGGCGGCAACGCGGTCGGGGTCGGCTCTATCGTCGGCTCCACTACCTCAATCGAAGGGGTGGCGGCCGGGGTTGGATCCGGCGCACGAGCTTCCGGCACGCTCTCGATCGTGCAGGACACCAACATAACGACAAGCAGCAGGACGATGGGACGGACGCGACGCACGTACTCTTCCTTGGGTTCGGCCATAAAGCATGCGTATCTTACCACGGGCATCTCGAACCCCGGCATTTATGCCGGGGCCCAAACACAAAGCCACCTTCAGGTGGCTTTGTGTTTGGGCCCCAGGCTTAAGCCTGGGGACGGCGCGGGAGCCGGTTTACGTCGCAACCGTCCCGCCGAAGTCCGGCGCGTCGGGTGCCTCGGGCGCTTTGGCCGGGGGCGGGGCATCCATCTGGGCCGGGCTTGTGCCCAGTGCCCGCGCGACATCAGCGACAGCGGCTCGCTCGTCGTCGGTGACGTGCGTGCCGCCGATGCCGAGGAAGCTGCCTTCCTTGGCTGCTTCTGCCACTTTGACCGAGATGCCGCTCAGCCAGGACTTGAACCCGGCCGCGTCCTCGGGCGCTTTGGCATCCACCAGCGCTGCCGCTTGCTGCAGCTGCTCGAGCGCCTGGCTGCGCGCTTGCTCGACGCTCTCGGGCTTGGTTTCCATCTTGGGCGGCTTTTCTCCGTTCTTGACCGCGGCGCGCAGCGCCTCGATCAGACCATTGCTGGTCTGACCGTCGTCCGAGGCCATCGCTTTTGCTACCGCGCTTACCTCGATCACAGCCTGCAGCGGACCGCTATGTGCCGTAAACACAATCGCCATTCCGGCCGACAGCGGCGCCTGAAAGATGGTGGCCCATTCCTCCGCTGTGAACGTTTCTCGAGTTGCCATGCTTTCATGACCTCCGTGTGTTGTGATTGTTACGAATGATCGGTGCTAAACCTGACAGGGTGACGGGGTGACGGGGTGACGGGGTGACGGTCGGTCGACATTCTCATTCGCGATACTACAATCGATGGGTCCAACCGTCGCTGTTCTCGATAATACCGTCAATACTTGCGGCAGAACATCCTGGCATCAACGATTCACCCCGTCACCCCGTCACCCCGTCACCTTGTCATCAACGCCACCTCCGCCGAATACTCGTTATCACCGAACATGCCAGCACCTCACCCCGCCGCATGCTCGTGCTGCACCTGCTCCTTGATCTGCTCGGCCAGGTGTGCCGGTACGTCGTCATAACGGTCGAAGGTCATCGAAAACGTGCCGCGGCCCTGGGTGATCGAGCGCAGGTCGGTGGAATAACGCTGGATCTCGGCCAGTGGCACCTGTGCCTCGATGGTTGTGCGCTTGCCATTGCTGTTGACGCCCATGATTCGGCCACGCCGGGTATTGAGGTCACTCATGATATCGCCGGTAAACTGGTCGGGCACGTTGATCTTGAGCATATAGATCGGCTCCATCAGCGCCGGCTGTGCCTTTGCCGCCGCCTGACGGAACGCCATCATGCCGGCGGTCTTGAACGCGATCTCTTTGCTGTCGACCGGATGCTCTTTTCCGTCGAACACGGCAACTTTGACGTCGACCACCGGGCTTCCCGACAAGATACCTTCGTGCATCGCCTCGCGCACGCCCTTTTCGATCGCCGGCATGAAGCCGCGTGAGATCACACCGCCGACGATCGCCCAGGCGAACTCGAGCGGGTCGGCACGCTCGGGATCGGGCGGCAGGGGCTCGACACGCATCGAAACGTTGGCATACTGCCCCGCGCCGCCGGTCTGCTTTTTATGAATGTAGGTCGCTTCGGCCCGGCTGCGGATCGTTTCGCGATACGGCACCCGCGGCAGCTCGACGTCGATCGCCACGCCGAATTTGCGGCGCATGCGGTCGGCGATATTGTGCAGGTGCGTTTCGCTCAAGCCGCTGAGCAACGTATCGGCGGTGATCGGGTCACGCGCGACTTGCAGCGCCGGGTCTTCTTCCATCACGCGCTGCAGCGCCACGCCCATCTTGTCCTGGTCGGCGCGCGAGTGCGGTTTGACGGCGCCGGTAAACGCCGGTTCGGGGAAGCTAATGCCGCGCAGCTCCACCGGCCGGTCCGGGGCGCATAGCGTGTCGCCGGTCGTCGTCTCGGTCAGTTTGACGATCGCGCACAGGTCGCCCGGCCCGATTTCCGGCGCCGAGGTTTGCTCTTTACCTTTGACCGAGTACAACGGGCCGATGCGCTCGTCTTTGCGGGTACGCGCGTTGAGCACGGTCGCGTTTGAGTGCAAGATACCGCCGTAAACTCGCGCGAGCGATACCTTTCCGACGTGCGGATCGACCATGGTTTTGAAGACCAGCACCGCCAGCGGCTCGCCCGGCTCGGCCTTGATCTGGATCGCCTGGCCCCGGACGAGGTCGGTCGCGTTTGACACTTTGCGGGCCGCGGAAGGAATACAATCGAGGATACCGTCAAGCAGCTGCGCGACGCCGGCGAGCGCGGTAGCCGAGCCCGCGAACACCGGTACGATCGTGTTATCGGTGATGCCGGCGCGCAGCCCATCGCGGATCTCGTCGAGCGACAGGGCGTCGGCGCCGCCCTCGAGGTATTTTTCGATCAGGTTATCATTGGTGACGGCGACCTTGTCGATCAGCGCTTCGCGGAGCTCGGCTTCGCGTGCCTGCAGCTCGGCGGGAATGTCGGCCTCTTCGAACGAGCCGTCATGCTTGGGCGAGATCAGCCAGGCCCTCTGGCGGCGCAGCGACACAAGACCTCGGAAATCACGCTGGCTGCCGATCGGCAGCTGCAGCGGCACCACCGCCTCGCTGAGCACCTCCTGAGCCTGCTGCACGGCCGCGTCGAAGTCCGCGTTCTCGCGCTCCATCTTGTTGACGAAGACGATCACCGGCACGTTAGCTGCTTTGGCCTGCTGCCAGACCAGCTCGGTGCCGACCTCGACGCCGGCCGATGCGTCCATCACGATGATTGCGCCGTCGATCACGCGCATGGCGGCCGCCACCTCAGATGCGTAGTCCGCCGTGCCCGGCACGTCGATCAGGTTGATCTTGTTGTCTTTCCACTCGAGCGGAGCGATCGTCAGGTTGATCGAATGCTTGCGCTCGCGCTCTTCAGCGTCGAAGTCGGACACGGTGTTGCCGTCCTCGACGCGTCCGAGCCGTGTGCTCGCCTTGGCTGTGTACAACAACGCTTCGACCAGCGATGTCTTACCGCTTTGTCCGTGGCCGAAAACGCCGACGTTGTGGATCAATTCGGGACCGTAGGGCTTCATGCTGTACTCCTTATTTGATCGTTAGCGTCAACCAATCCGTCAGCTTATCGCTCAATTCCTCCTCACGTAAGTTTCAAGTTCCCGGTTTCAAGTTTCAAGTTCTTCATCCACACGCTTTCTCGCAGAACCAAACCCTGTCACCCTGTCACGCTGTCACCCTGTCTCGTCTATGCCGAGCCATCAGGGCCAAAAAAAGGCTGCGCAGCAGCGCAGCCAACGACGTCAGTTCGATTGTACGACAGCGAGAGCGTCGCCAAGCATCCTTTCGGCGGCTGAGTACGGGTCGATGTCACGCGCTTGTACCTGCGCCAGCACGATTTCAAACTGCCGATCCGTGATTCGCTCGCGCACCAGATCGAGCGCCATGCCCTGCAGCAGTCCTTCAAGCTCGCGCTCGATCCGCCGGTGCTCGCGGGCAGCCAGTCCGCCGGTGCTGCGCAAATGCTGCCAATGCGCGGCTATGGCGTCCGCGAGCTCGTCCACCCCCTGGCCGCTGGTTGCAACCGTCATAAGAATCGGGATCTGCCAGCCGTCGCGTGGCGGCCCGCCCAGCTGCAGCATGGTCTGGAGGTGTCGCCGTGTTTCATCAGCGCCCTGGCGGTCGGCTTTGTTGACGGCGAAAAGGTCGGCGATCTCCAGGATGCCGGCTTTGATCGCCTGCACATCGTCGCCCAGCCCCGGCACCTCGACGACCAGCGTGGTATGCGCCTCGCCGGCGATCTCCACCTCGGCCTGCCCGGCGCCGACGGTTTCCACGATCACCAGCGCGAATCCGGCCGCGTCGAGCACCTTTACGACGTCGCCGGTGGCACGCGCGATGCCGCCGAGCTGGCCGCGGCTGGCCATCGAGCGCACAAAAACGTCGGGATCTGCAGTCAACTCGGCCATCCTGATCCGGTCGCCCAGGATCGCGCCACCCGAAAACGGCGAGGTCGGGTCGACGGCCAGGACGGCGAGGCGGGTTCCGCGCCGCCGCAGCTCAAGCGCCAGCTCGTTCACCAGCGTGCTCTTGCCGGCGCCAGGCGGGCCTGTGACGCCAAGAATGTGGGCGCGACCGGTAAAGGGGTACAGCGCCGAAACCGCTCGGCGGGCATCGGCGCCGCCGTTTTCCACGATCGACACGACGCGCGACAGCGCCCGACGGTCGCCTGCAAGCGTTCGATCGACCAGCCCCACGGCAGCGCTACACTTCCGCGCCCGAAAAGCGTTCCGGGCTGACGTTGTCGCGAATAAAGCCGGCGATGTCGTGTGTTGATGCGCCAGGGCCGTACACCGCCGCGATACCGTGCTCCTGTTTGAGCTTTAAGGCGTCGCTGTCCGAGATAATGCCGCCGGCAACCACAAGCACATCGTCGGCGCCGGCGTCGCGCAGCAGCTGCGTCACCCTGGGCAGCAGAGTCATATGCGCGCCGGACAGGATCGAAAGGCCGATCACATCGACATCTTCCTGCAGCGCGGCGTCCACGATCATTTGCGGGGATTGCTGAAGGCCGGTGTACACCACTTCCATGCCGGCGTCACGCAGCGCGCGGGCGATCACTTTCGCGCCGCGGTCGTGGCCGTCGAGGCCTGGTTTGGCGACAAGTACCCAAATTTTTCGCTCCATCGCGTACCTCGGGAGCCTTTCCTAGGGACGGGTATTGTAGCACGCGGAGTCAAGGTGCCCTGGCTATTTCTTGTCCTTTTTGGGTCGTTGCCCGAACAGGAGGCTGGTGAAGCCGCGCGGCGGATCCGCTGGTTGACCAACAAAATCCGCCTCGCCGGGGCGCATGTTGGGCTGGGCCGCCGCCATACGCCCGTATTCCTCATGCGCCGCACGCAGCAATCCTTCCAGCTGCTGACGGTCGTCGAGACTATCGCGCAGCTCGACCAGCGCGCGAATCAACTCGTCGATCCAGCGGGCGACGGCCGCGTGATTCTGCTGCAGCAGCGCCACGCTATCCTGCGGATCCGCGGCGGCCAGCCTGGTCGCATCACGCAGCTCCGTGCTGGCGAGCGCCTGGAATTCGCGCCATGCGCCGCTGCTCGACAGGCTGAGCATCAGCGTTGCCGCCGTTACCAGAGGCAGCTGGCGCGTCGCGGCGATATACGAGTCGTGCTCGGCCGGCTCCAGATAGTACGGCTTGGCGCCGATCACCGTTACAAGCGTGTCAAGGGCGTTGGTTGCCCTGGCGCTCGTCTGCACTGTCGGAATCAGGCAGTACAGCGCGCCGCGAAACATGTCGTGCGCGGCTTTTTTATGCGACTGATCCGCTCCACTGACCAGCGGATGCCCGCCTATGAAATCTGCCTGTTCGGGCAAGTGTTCGGCGGCGAGACGCAGCACAAACGCTTTTACAGGCGCGGTATCGCTGACGATCGCGCCGGCTTTAAGGTGAGGCGCGATCGCGATAAAGGTCGCCTCGATCTCCGACGGCGGCACGCATACAATGACCACATCGGCCTCGCGCACCGCGTCTGCAACGTCGCGTGCTTCGCGGTCTATCATCAGCAGCCCGCGAGCGTCTTTCGCGACGTTATGGTTGGCGTCCCAGCCGGTGATCCGTGGCCGGCCGGCCTGCAGCGCTTGCTGGTCCAGCGTGCCGAACGCCATGCCGAGCCCTGCGCCGATCGCGTTTAATCCGAGGATGGTGATATTTACAGGCATATGTGTTTCTCGTTGGTTTAGGATTGAAACTATCCTTCAGGCTGCACCTGCGACAGCAGCAGCGCCTCCGTCAACACCACGACCAGCGCCAGCAGTCCGAAGCTGATCGGCGTCAGCACACGCAGCCCGGCCAAAACAAACGCTGCCACGGCCAGCAGCGCGACTTCGTACGCCTGGCGTCGAGCGCGACCGATATCGTGGCGATGCAGGCGCAAATTATAGAAGCGCTGGCCCAATGTGTAAGTGATCGGAAGCGCGGTGGCGCCAACGGCATAAAACAGCGCCAGAAAAAAGAGCAGGTAGACCGGAACTTCGGGCAGCTCCAGCAGCCAGCTGTTCGGTGCGGGCACAAAGGCCAGCAGGTAGGCCAGCAGGCCATAACCAAGCACGCCCTGCCAGGTGACGCCCGGCAGCGACATGCGTAGCTGCAGCGGCAAGAACGTGATCAGCGCGGCCAGTGCCCAGCCGCCCGGAATGATAAGCCGGGGCGAGAGATCCCAGGCCTGGAGCCGCGCCGGACCGAGCACCAGCAGGGCTACCGCGCCGACCCACGCCAGCGCGGCTATCAGCGCCCATACCGGGCCCGTACGCCATGGGCCACGTATGGCACTATCGCCGGCAGGCGTCGACGATGAGGGATCCGGCAGATCATGCGCGCTGCGCCGCCCACGTGGCGGGCGAGGAGGAGCCGGCTGTGGCCCGACCTGGCGACGGGACGATCGCGCCGCGGCTGCCGGGTCCGGCCGGATCTCGGTGGCGTCCGGTGGGCCAGGCTCTTCGGGCGCCGGAACCGCGGTCGCCGGGCCGGTCGGCTCGGATTCTCCGGGCGCCAGACTGAGCCAGGGAGCAATCACGTGCTCAGCGGCGCTGTGGTCACGCAAATCGGGAACCGGGCGCTCGTCCGGGGTAGCTTCGTCGTCCCAGACGGCATCCAACGGCACCGGAGCGTCGTCCGGCCAGGGTGCATTGTCCGGCTGGCTGCGACGTTTCCTGCCGCTCATGAGCTTAAATCGCCGCCGCACGCTGGCGCAGCCAATGGTCGGCCAGCACCAGCAGCAGCATCGCCTCGGCGACGGGCACCAGCCGCGGCAGCACCGTCGGGTCGTGGCGACCTTTGACCGAAATCACGTCGGCCTCGCCGGTGCGATTGACGGTGCTCTGTTCGCGCGCGATCGAAGCCGGCGGTTTAGCCGCGACGCGCACAACGATCTCTTCGCCGTTCGAGATGCCGCCAAGGATGCCGCCGGCGTGATTGCTCTGCGTGCCGACACTGCCGTCGGCGCGACGCACGAACGGGTCGTTGTTCTCGGAGCCGCGCGCCAGGGTCGCGGCGAAGCCGTCGCCGATTTCGACACCTTTGACCGCCGGGATGCTGAGCATCGCTTTGCCGATATCAGCGTCGAGCTTATCGAACACGGGCTCGCCCAGCCCGGCCGGCACGCTGCGCGCCCGTATCTCGACGATGCCGCCGAGCAAATCGAGATCGCGTTTGGCCTGCTCCACCATTTCGACCATTTGCAGCGCCACCTCGGGGTCGGGGCAGCGCATCGGATTGCGCTCGATCTCGCTTTCGTCGAATGTTTGAGCGCGCAAATGCGCCAGCTGCTGCGTCCAGGCGAGCACCTGGATTCCGCTGGTCGCCAGCAGTTTGCGAGCGACGGCGCCGGCAGCCACGCGGCCGATGGTTTCCCGGGCCGACGACCGCCCGCCGCCGCGGTAGTCACGAAAGCCGAACTTGCTGTCCCATGTAAAGTCGGCATGGCCGGGCCGGTACAGCTCGCGGATCGTGTCGTAATCTTGCGGACGCGCGTTGGTGTTTTCGACGACCATCGCGATCGGCGTGCCGGTGGTGCGCCCCTCGAACACGCCCGACAACACGCGCACCAGATCGGCCTCGTTGCGCGCCGACGACATACGGCTCTGCCCGACGCGCCTGCGATCGAGATCGCGCTGGATATCGCCTTCGTCCAGCGCGAGACCGGCGGGGCACCCGTCAACGATCACGCCGACGCCGGTGCCGTGCAACTCGCCGAACGTCGACAGCCGAAACAGCGTGCCGAAGCTGCTACCGCCCATATGCTTGCACCGGTTGGGAACGTGGATGTAGCTTGGGGCGGAAAAACGGGCGCCGGCTGGTCACCGACAAAATCAAGTATATCAAGGCAAACAGCCCCAGTCCGACCAGCGGCAACCAGGCCACGATCGTGCCGATCAAGCTGCGCGGCACGGACGGCACCGTTGTCGCGGCCAGCGTCATCAGCCCGACCGTCCCGGCGACGACCAGCAGCGCCACCAGCAGGTTCACGATCCACGCCCAACGCGCTCGAAACATCAGGCCGAGGATGATCATGAAGTCGGCCACGGCCAGTGCGATCAGGCCGATGGTGTACCACAGCATATTGCGCTGGATCTCCCCGTCCGCGATCTGCAGCTCGTACGGCCGCAGCACGGGATCGACGGTCGCTTTGATATTGGTGGCAGTCAGCAGCGGACTCAAAATAGTAAGCGCGGCGATCGTGGCGACGGCGCCGAAGCCGAACAGCCAGACAATCACCAGCAGCCAGCGAGACAGGTTGCCGCGACTGTCACGAATAGCTGCCGGAGCCGCGGGCGGCACTGCCATGCGGTCGGTGTAGCCGCCGGTCGGCGCGGAGCCCGGAGGCGTGTAGGCCGGCATCTGATCGGTTTGCTCGGGCGGCACCACAAACGCGTCGCTCTGCGGCGGGCGTTGCGGATCGACTACCGGCATCATCTCGGTCGGCGCGTCGCTCGCCGCCGTCGAGGGCACCGCGGTTTGCTCGTAGGGCGGCGTCGATCGCTCAGTGATCGATCGTGCGCCGCCTGACGAGCTCCATAATTCGGGATGATTGTCGCGCAACCAGGCCATGCCCTGTTGCGCGCGCCGGTTGCCGGGTGCGATCTCGAGCGCGCGCTCGAGCAACTCGCGCTGCTCGTCGAGGTCGGGTGTCACGCCGGCGAGCCAGATCAAGGCGTCGGCGTTGTTTGGCTCGTCGTCGACAATATCGCGCAGCATTCGAGCGGCATCGTCACGACGACCGGCTCGGGCGGCTGCGATCGCGTCGTTGAGCTCCTTTGAGGGCATGTTGCTCATGAAAACACCTTTTCTGTGCGTTTGCCGGCGAACAGCCTGCCGGACCGACTTCGGCTAAGGATTGGTCTCGCGGGCGCGCTCGTCGCCGTCCAACCCCGCGGCGAGCGCCGTATGGTAGGCAGCGATCGTCTGCGTCGCGATGCTTCGCCAATTATAAACCCGCTCGACCTGCAGTCGTGCGTTGCGAGCCCGCTCGGAGGCCCAATCGGGATGCTGCAGCGTATGTACCAGGCCCCACGACAGCGAGCCGGCATCGCCTGGCCGTGTCAGAATTCCTGTTTCGTGTGGCTGAATGACTTCGCTGAGCCCGCCGGTATCGGATGCGACAACCGGACAGCCGCGAGCCATCGCTTCAAGGGCGACGATACCAAACGGCTCGTACAAACTTGGAATTACTGCGACATCGGCTACTTCGTACAGCCGATCACGCTCGTCGTCGGACACGTAACCGGTAAAGATGAAATTTTCTGCGATACCGCGCTCTTCAGCTCGATAACGGACCTCGCTTGCATATGAGCCGGTGCCGGCTACGACAAATCGCGCTCCGCCCAGATCGCGCGAAACGTCCGGCGCGGCATCGACCAGCACCTGCACGCCTTTTTCAGCCACGATGCGTCCGACATAAACGATGATCGGCTGACCGGCTTCGGCGTAACGCGCTCGAAACTCCACCCGCTCGCCGTTGTTCAGCGCCGGTTGCTCCGACACATTCACGCCGTTATAAATCACCTGGATTTTGTCGGCCGGGATATTGAAGAACCTGCGCACCTGATCGGACATGTAGTTGCTGGCCGTGATCACACGCGTGGCTTCGATGCTGAGCCAGCGTTCGGTGCCGTCGATGGCCCGCGCATAACCGCTGCCGAGATGGCCCTGCGAGCGCCCCAGCTCCATCGAGTGTACAGTAGCGACCAGCGGCACTCCCCAGGCGTATTTCAGCGCCACGCCACAATGTCCAACCAACCAATCGTGGCCATGCACAATATCGAAACCGCCCACCTGCGCGGCCAGCTCGCGTGCCGCACGCTCCAGGCTACCGTTTCCGGCTTCGCTCGCCGCGACAATATCGTGAGGCGTTTGAGCACCGCTGCCGACGACACGATGAACAGTTAATCCCCGTTGCGGAACCTCAATCGGTGCTGAGTTATCCGTTCCCGGCGTAATAACATGCACCTCGATGCCCTGCGCGGCCAGCCGTGGCGCCAGTTGGGCCACATGCGTGCCGAGGCCGCCGACGCTATGGGGCGGATATTCCCACGACAGCATCAACACACGCAAGGGTCGTCCTCCTGAAACGTGCGCCGGCCGTCGTTACGGCGCTGCAGTATTGTAGCAGAAATGTCCCTAACCCCGCGCCCGCCATGCCTCCAGCCGCTCGAGCATGTCGGCGCGCCGGGCATGCGCCGCGACCAGCACGACATCGCCGGATCGGGCATCGCCAAGCACGTCGCCCAGGGCGGCCAGCTCGTCCGCGTGAACCACCAGCTTGGTTTCGTCCAGTCCGGCCGCCAGTGCTCCCGCCCGGTAGAGCGCCGTGGTTTCGCCGAGCTCGCGCCCGCGCAGGTAGCGCTCTTCTTCATGCAGCAGCAACCGGTCGGCGGCCGCTCCGGCCAGTTGGCCCTGGGCGCGGATCTGCTCGTCGGGGCGGTCGCCCGGGCCGCCCAGTACGAGCAGCAGCCGGCCCTTGCCGCCGGCGCGCTCGAGCAAGCGGCGCCCGAACTGGATCAGAGTTGCCAGCCCCGCGACGTTGTGTGCGTAGTCGAAGACCACGGCGATGCCGTCGCGCGCGAAATAGTTGAGCCGGTTAACATTGTGCGCCGCATCCGGCGTAAACGTGCGCAGCGCCGCGGAGACTGCGTCGACGCCGACGCCGACACCCAGGCAGGCCGCGATCGCCGCCGCGACGTTGCTGGTGTTGTGCCGCGCCGCGCCGCCGAACGTAAGCGGAATGTCGTCGAATGGTATCCGGCCGCGCTGCGTATCGAACATGATCTCGATGCCGTCGTCGCCGGCTGTGACGGCCGCGCCGCCGGCAGCCAGATACTCGTGCACCGCCTGGTTGCCGGGATCCGCGCTGAACATGCACACCGGTGCCGTCGCCAGCTCGCCCAGGTCGAGCACCAGCGGATCGTCGGCGTTGAGCACAGCCAGCCCTGTGGTAGCACGGATCACTACGCCCTTGACCAGCGCCATCTGTTCCAGGCTCTCCACGCCGAGCTCGCCCAGGTGATCGGCGGCGATATTGGTGACCACACCGACGTCGCAGGCGGCGAAGCCGAGTCCGCGCCGCAAAATCCCTCCGCGCGACAATTCCAGCACCGCGATATCGACGCCGGGATCGGTAAGGACGCGTCGCGCGCCGCCGAAGCCGGCCCAATCGCCTTCCTCGACCTGTTGGTTTCCGATCCAGATGCCGTCGGTGTCGGTGCGTCCAACGCGCAATCCCAGGCCGGCCAGCACATGCGCTATCAGCCGGGTGGTGGTAGTTTTGCCGTTGGTGCCGCTGACGGCAATGATCGGCACGGCGCCGATACGCTCCCACGGCGGCTGAACCGGCAGGCCGAGCGCTGTCTCGGCGGCGTCGAAGGTCCAGCCGCGCGCACCGCTGCCGATGGTGATCTTGCCGTCGCCGTGGGGCAAAAACGGCAGACCACGCACCTGTGCCTCGGCGTACAGCTGCAGCAGCGCGAGCGGCGGCTCCTCGCGCTTGCGCTCGTCGATCGCCGCGAACAGTGCTTCGTCGTGGCTATAGTCCCCATCGTCGCGCTCGGCAGCCTGGAGATCGGCCACCACCGCCTCGGCGATGCGCTCGCCGACCAGCGGCAGCGGGGTGATCCATGTCGTCAAGATCGTCCAGCCGCCATTGTCAGGTTCGGCGTTCTGGCGCAGTGCCCCGATCACTACCCCGACCTGCTGCGACCAGTTCTTGATCGCGTCGCTGATCGGGCGGCGTAGATCGCGATCCGACCATATTTCAAGCTTTACCGCCGGCTGGAGGTAATAGATATTTGGCCCTTCCAGGCCTCGAAGGTCCCGTATCCTGATTGACACTTAAATGCCCTGACGGAGATGGTTACGGAACATAACAGCGCAGCAACGTCGCCCGTGGTTGCGGATCAAGCCGATAGTCTCCCAGCGAGGCAGGCAACACCACCGACGCGCCTCGCGGCAGCGCGACTTCGCCGCCGGTCCAGCCAAGTGTGGCGCTGCCGTCGATGGATGTAAGGATCTCGAAGCTCTCGCCGTTGGTGGCGGCTTCGCCGGCGTTGTCGAGCTGCCAGCGCTCCATGGCGAAGTACTGGCAGCTGACCAGCAGTACCCGGCCATCGCCCAGCCGGCGCGGGGTTTCCTTTGGCGACGACGCCGCGCCGTAATCCGAAACGTCGAGCGCCCGGTCGAGGTGAAGCTCGCGTGGCTTGCCGCTAGCGTCGCGGCGATCGTAATCGTAGACGCGGTAGGTGAGATCGGACGTTTCCTGAATCTCAAACAGCATGATCCCGCGGTTGATCGCATGCACCGTTCCGGCGGGCACAAAAATAGTATCGCCCGCGGCGACGGGAACGTAGCGCAACAGGTCCAGCAGCGTGCCGTCATGGACGGCCTGCTCGAAGCTCCGGCGGTTGGTTGGCTGGCGAAAGCCATGGATCACCGCGGCGCCGGGATCGGCATGCAGGATATACCACGCCTCGGTCTTGCCGTGAAACCCGCTGGCGGCTTCCTGCGCGTGCGCATATTCGTCGTCCGGATGTACCTGCACCGACAGCTCGTCGGCAGCGTCGAGGAACTTGGCCAGCAGGGGAAAGCTCGCGCCCCAGCGCTGGAACACCGCGTTGCCCAGCAGATCGGCGCCGTGCTCACCCGCGAGCTCGGCCAGGGTTCGCCCGGCGAACGGACCGTCGAGCACCCGGTTTTGCTCGTACACCTGCCACAACTCGGCCAGTTGCGGCGGTGCATCCGGTAGACCCAACCAGGCGCCAAGCGTGTTACCGCCCCAGATCCGGCTGTCCAGCTTGCGCTCGAGCGTCAGCGGCGGAAGCTGCATTGGTTGCTCCTTCGCTCAGCGTCGATCATACCGCAATAGCGCGGGCACGGGCAAGCGACACGCTCCCTCGCGCACGGGCCGGAAAGGAAGCACCACACAGGCACAAAGGACACAAAGAATCACTGTGATTTTTTGTGTCCTTTGTGCCTGTGTGGTGCTTTCGGTCGACTTAACCGTTGCGCGAAACGCCATATATTGGGCCTTCTGAGATGCTGGCACGCAGATTGCAGCCCAAAGCGCCGCGTGCCGTGAACGCACGCATAGCAAAGGAGAAGAGTAGTGATGCGAAGAAGGATTTTCGCCCTGCTACTTGGCGCTACGCTGGCGCTGGGAGCGTTGAGCGGTTGTGGCAACACAGCCACGACCGACGACACAACCGTTGACCCGGCCGCGAGCCCGGCGCTCGAAGAGTCGCCCATGGCGTCGCCCGAGGAATCGGCAGCGCCGTCGTCTTAGCGATAACGCGAGGTCCAATCACGGTACGAGGGGCTTTGCTTGTGCAAGGCCCCTCGTACGTGTTGGCTATTCTTGCGCGCCGCGGGCGCGCCATCCGCCGGTCACGCGAACGCGCTCGGCGTGTTCGACACGGCGATGCAGGCGGTGCAGCTCGATCACTGTGCAGATCCGTTCGGCGACCTGCTCGGCAGTACCATGCGCATCCACCGGAGCAATCAGGCCGGCGCGCCTGTAGTAATCGGTAAGCGGTGCGGTTTGCTGCTCGTAAATGTCAAGCCGTCGCCTGATCACATCCGACCTGTCGTCGAGCCGCTGAAACAGCTCGCCGCCACAGGCAGGGCAACGCACCAGATCGGAAGCGGATGAGGTGTATGGGGCGTTGCACGAGCGACATTCGCGGCAACTCGACATGCGCCGAACCACTTCGTCGCGCTCGAGCAGCGGCTCAACCACGACGGTAAGGGGCATGTGCAGCTCGTGTAACATCGTGTCCAGCGCCGCGGCCTGGGCAGCCGTGCGCGGAAAACCGTCCAACAAAAAGCCGTGGGATGCAGGAAGTGCATTCAGATGCGTACGTACCATCGTGTCGATCACATCATCGCTGACCAGTTGCCCGCTCTCGATTGCCGCCCTGGCCTCACGCCCCAGTGGCGTGCCGGCCTGTACCTCGGCGCGTAAGAGATTGCCCGTCGACAACGCGACGAGCGGATAGCGCCGGCTGAGGAGCGCACCCTGGGTGCTCTTGCCGACACCGGGCGGCCCAAGCAGGATGATGTAGACAGGCGCCATTGCCTTCCCTCCCCCATAAATGAAATCAATCGGCGGTCGTCATTGACCGCCGGTTCCAGGATCGTAGTGTACGATAAAGCCGTCAATTCGGTCAAGCCCGAAGATTTAACGATGAATGATGAACGATAACCGGGACGATGAGCGATGAGCGATGAGCGATGAATGCCGGTCAGTTCATCGCTCATCATTGATCATTCGTCACTCATCCTAAGCCCGTAACGTTCTGCCAGCGCGTTCCATTGTTTGGCTGCCGCGTCGATCGCAGCCCGCGCTTCTTGCATGCGCAGCGCGGCGCTGTTGGAGCGCGCAAGGTTGTACTCGACATAAAACGACAATACATCGTCGAGCGCTTCGGTCTCACGAGCGAGGCCGTCAAGATACAGCTGGTGTGCATCGCGCGCCTCGCCTGGCGGCACAACGGCGGCGAGCTGCTCGCGGGCGCGCTGAACCGCGTCGCGAAGCGTGCGCGTGGCGGCGGCTCGCTCAGAAGTAATACGGCGATCGGTCCCCTGTAGATACCCTTCGGTCGCCTCACGCAGCGGCTGCCGTGCTTCCTCCAAGGTCATGAGATAGGCCATCATGGCGCTGCGCGGCGTAGTGGTCGGGGATGGAACGCGCGTTGCTTCAGGCACCGGCGTCGCGGTCGGCGTGGGCAGCGCTGTTGCCGTCGGCGCACTCTTAGCCACCAGTCGCGGCGCCGGCGGTGGCGTCGCTACCAACGGAGCTTGCAGATTAAGCGTGAGCCGCAGGCCGATCGTCGCTGCCAGCAGCACAACCGGTAGCGCCCATAGCAGCGCCCCAAACGACCGGGCGGCGCTGCGCGATTCGCGCCAGCGATGCCAGCGGCCGTCGGGCGGAGGGCTCGCCGGCTGTGCCGCGGCGGGCGTGCCCGCACGGCCCCTGGCCTCGAGCTCGCGCAGGCCATGCCGGGCGGCGTCGTTGGCCGGGTTCAATTGCAGCGCGGCGCGCAAGGCGAACGCCGCTTCCGCCGGCTCCGCGGCCACGCCGCCAAGCCACAGCCAGGCCGTTTCGTGCTGCGGATCGAGCTGTACCGCTCGCCGTAGCAACGCGGCCGCCGCGGCGCGATTGCCGTGGCGGGCTTCGTCCATGCCGCGCCGAACCAGCTCGGCGACCTGCTGCTGTATGTAAGCGCTGACCGGCATAGCGTCAATGTTCCGGCAGATGTGTATCGACGGTACGCTGGATCACCGACGCGTTCCTGACCAGCTGATTACGCACAACCTCCCAGTTACCCGGATCTTCATCGCCCAGACGCCAGATCGCGATGCCGGCCAGGTCGAATTCGTCGACCAGGCGCAGCTTCGGCTCCAGCGAGCGATGGTCGGAGTACCACACAGTCCGGTTGCCGTAGCGGAACCACGACTCCTCGATCGGCCCATCGGCGCTACGGGCGGCCAGGTTCACCTCCGGCTTGTGCTGCTCGATCAGCGCCTGGATATCGTTCCAGGTCATGCTGATCGCGTCCTCACCGGGACCCCAGTTGTAGCCGTAAAAAGCGATTCCGAGCTGTAGCTTTTGCGCCGGCACGACGCTGCGACCATATTCCGCGACGGAGCGCACCCAGCTCAGCGGTGCGATCGGGCCGGGCCCGCCGCCGCGCCAGTGATAATCGTAGGTCATGATGCGCACCCGGTCGCACACCTGGCCGAGTAATGCCCAATCTTGAAACCCGCCAAGGCCGCCGAAGTCGGCCGTTTTGGCATGCACCGCGACCGTCAGCATTTTGCCGTCGGCGTGCAGGGCGTCCCCAAGCTGCTGCATGAACGCGCTGTAGGGTGCGCGAAGCTCGGGCGCCAGCGTTTCATAGTCGATGTCGATGCCGTCGTAATCGTGCTGGCGCACCTCGTCCACGATCGCCTGGACATGGCGTGCGCGGAGCGCTTCGTCGCGCAGCAACGGTAGGAGCCGCTCGGGCCCGTTGACATTGTGGATCGTCGGCAGCACCAGCACACCGGCAGCATGGGCCGCTTGCACCAGCGCGGCATCGCGCGCTCCCTCGTCGCCGAGCAGGCTGCCGTCGGCGGCGGCGGTGTACCAGAACGGGCTGATCTCGTCCAGCACATCTTTATTTGCTTCAAACGAGGGCCGGGCGTTAAGCGCGTCGAACTGCGCCGGCACCCAGGCCGCGATCGAGCGGCCGGTTTTCGGACCCTGTGCCGGCGCCGGGCGTGGGTCGACGGCGGCGATCGCGGGCGCGCGTGGCGGCACCGTTGTCGGTACAGGGAGCGCCGTCGCCGTTGCCGGGGGCGGTGCGAGCGTGGGCTGGGGCGCAGTGGCCGGCGCCGTGGGCTGAGGCGGCGTCCACGCCGCGAGCGCCGAGCGGTAGATCAAGCCCTGACGCCGCTGCCAGATGCCGAGCGTGTCGTAGGCGATGATCAGCCAGAGCGCCAGCAGGCCCGTGTAGCCGGCGGCGCGAGCGAGCGTAGCCATCTTTGAGCGCCGGAAGCGACGCTCCGGTACGGTTCGAGTACGACGCACCATCGTGACCAAAACTACCATAGCTAGGATTGCCACGTCAAGCGGATGATCGTATTCCTCCTCGCTCCCGGCGAACTCCAGGTTACCCCCGGTTACCCCCGGTTACCCGGTTACCCCAGGCTCAAGCCTGGGGCTGAAGAAACAAAGCCAGCTGAAGCTGGCTGAATCCGTGTCCAGCCGGCATCAGCTGGCTTTGTTTCTTCAGCCCCGGCATTTATGCCGGGGAGCACGAGGCGGGAACGTGCCGGGGAACACGTGGCGCAGAACACCGGCAATCGAATCCATGAGCCGCCGTGTTATACTCGCGCCTTTATAGCTTGAGCGCCATGACGGGTTTCTTCGCCGGCGGAGACCTTACTCCTAACCGCATCGAGCAGCTGCGCATTACATTGCAGGGCCGGTATGTCGACCTTACCGGCAGCAATCCGACGCAGCAGGGCCTATTGTTTCCCGCCGATGTGCTGGCAGCCGCGGCAGACGGCTACTGGTCGGGGAGACGCTACGAGCCGTCACCGCGCGGGGCGAGCGCCGCCCGCGATGCGATCCGCGACTATTATGCCGGGCGTTCGCCGCCGGTAACGTTCGATTCCGACGATGTGTTCGTTACCGCCAGCACCAGCGAAGCGTATTCCTTGTTGTTCGCGCTGCTGACCGAGCCGGGTGATAACCTGCTCGCCCCCGTGGTCAGCTACCCGCTGTTCGAGTTTTTGGCCGAGATCCACCACCTCGAGCTACGTCCATATGCGCTGGACGAGCATCGCAGCTGGCGCATCGATCCGGCCAGCTTGCACGCGCAGGTTGACGCCCGTACACGCGCGGTGCTGATCGTGTCGCCGCATAATCCCACCGGTATGATCATCGGCGAGCCGCTGCCGGCGCTGTCAGCTCTCGGCCTGCCGCTGATCTGTGACGAAGTCTTCGCCGAGTTCCCGTATCGCGCTGCCCATACGCCGCCGTTGGCTGCGCTGCACCCGGAGCTGCCGGTGTTTCAGCTCAACGGCATCTCGAAAATGTTCGCGCTGCCCGACCTCAAGCTGGGCTGGATCGCGCTCAACACTCGCGCCCGGCAGTTTGCCGATCGGCTGGAGCTGTTGAACGACACCTTCCTGAGCAGCAACTCGCTGACCCAGTTTATGCTGCCGGCGCTGTTCGACGGTGGTCGGGATTTCATTCAAACGATGCGCGAGCGTGTGCGTGATAACCTTGATTACGCGCTCGAAAGGCTCGCCGGCTGCGCGGCGCTGCGGGTGCAGCAGCCCGACGGCGGCTACTACCTGTTTCCCAAAGTGCTCGGCTGGGACGATGAGGAAGAGCTGGTGCTACACTGCCTGCGCCATGGCGTGCTGGTGCATCCCGGCTATTTTTACGGCTACGAGCACGGCGCGCACCTGATGCTGTCGTGCCTCACCGAGCGGGTACAGCTCGCCGTGGGCCTCGATCGGCTGCTGGCCGCCCTGGAAAAGTAATCGGCCCTCACCCCTCTGCCGAGGCTTGCCACGGCAGAGGGGTGAGGGCTTCAGCGCGCCGTGACGTGCTGGGCCAGGGCGCGGCCGTCGCCGGTGAGCTCCAGATGGCCGTTGACGCGATTGACCAGGCCTCCGTTGGCGGCGCGGCGCACCACCTGGGCCGCGAAATCGCGCGTCCAGCGTAGCTCGGCCTGAAGATGTGCCGGCGTGCTTTCGGCTTGCTGCTCGGGTGTTCCTTCGTGGTTGGCCAGGTGCACCACCAGCATCTCGGCCGCGAAACGGCGCCGCTGCCGCCTTCGCTGTGCGGCTTTGGCGACGATACCGTGCTGCGGGCCGAACAACGCCGCTGCGGCGAAGCACACGCCGGCCATCGTCGCCATCGCGCCGGCGATCGATACGTCAAGCGGAATGGCTACCGCGTAGCCGGCGACGGCCGCTACCACGCCCACCAGCACCGCCAGTGCGATCATCACCGGCAGCCGGTCGGTCAGCAGGTAGGCGGTCGCCGGCGGCACGATCAAGAACGCCACCACCAGCACCGCTCCGACGGCGGTGAATGCCCCGACAGTCGTCAGCGACACCATCCCCATCAGTCCGTAGTGCAGCAGCGCCGGCGCAAAGCCGACCGTCGCGGCGAACCCGGGGTCGAAGGTCGTCAGCTTCAGCTCTTTGTAGAACAGCAGCACGAACAACAGGTTCAGCAGCGCCAGGCCACCCAGGATGTACAACGGCTGCGGGCCAATGCTATAGCCGTCGATCACCAGCAGGTCAAACGGCGCAAACGCGATTTCGCCGAACAGGATCGCGTCGGCGTCCAGGTGGACATTGGTAAAGTACTTGGAGACCAGAAACGTGCCGAACGCGAACAGCGCCGGAAACACCAGGCCGATCGCCGCGTCCTGCTTGACGCGCCTGCTTTTGAGCAGCAGCTCGACCAGCACCACCGTCAACAGCCCGGCAGCGGCGGCGCCGAGTGTGCCCAGCAGCAGATTCGGACCGCGCGCCAGAAAATAGCCGGCTACCAGGCCGGGCAAGATCGAGTGGCTGATCGCATCGGCCAGCATCGCCATCCGGCGCAGCAGCAGGAACGAGCCGACCAGCGCGCAGGCGGCGGCTGTGAAAACGCCGGTGAGCACGACGACTAGAATCGGGTTCATCGCTGCACCTCCCCGGCCACGCGACCCGCGTCCGGCCGGCCAGGCAGGGCAGCAAGCGCTCCCGGCCGGTCAGGCAGCGAGGTACTCGCCGCGGGTGCCGCCAGCGAGTGCCGGCGCCGGCGTGCGCGGATCCATTCCCAGACCAGCCCGCGTGCCGGGCCGAACAGCAGCGAAACGATCACGATCGCCGTGGCGCTCAAGATAACCATCGGGCCGGTCGGCAGCCGCGTATCGCTGATGCTGATCACGGCGCCGCTGACGCCGGCCAGCGCGCCAAACAGCGCGGCCAGCACCAGCATCCTGCCGAGATGGTTGGTCCATTGCCGTGCCGCCGCGGCCGGCGCGATCAGCATGGCTGCCATCAACACCACCCCGACGGTTTGCAGGCCGATCAGCACCGCCACGACGATCAGGCAGGTCAGCAGAACGCCCAGATGCTGCATCGGCAGCCCGAGCGTAGCGCCGAACGCCGGGTCGAACGTCAGCAGCTTGAACTCTTTATAGAACAGCACAACCACCAGCAGCGCGACGCCGCCCAGCGCCGCCATGGTCAAGACCTGGTCCTGCACCAGCGTCGCCGCCTGACCAAACAGGTATTTGTCCAGCCCGGACTGGCTGGCATGGCCGTGGTGTTGGATATAGGTCAGCAATACGATTCCGAAGCCGAAGAAGACAGTCAGCACAATGCCGAGTGCCGCGTCTTCGCCGATGCGCGTTTCGCGTACCAGGCGCAGAATGATCAGCGTCGCCAGCCAGCCGGCCAGACCGGCGCCGATCAGCAGCACGATCGGCGTTTTGGTGCCGGTGAGCAGGTAGGCGATGCAGATACCGGGCAGCGCAGCATGGGCGAGGGCGTCGCCCAGCAGCGATTGGCGCCTCAGCAGCGCAAACGAGCCGAGTACTCCGCCGACAATGCCCAGGATCGCCGAGCCGAGCGCGATATTGCGCAGCGTATAGTCCGTTATTAGGCCTAATAGTAGATCACTCAATTCCATATTCCGTTCTATGCATGACAAGGTGACAGGGTGACGGGGTGATCGTTACCCGTGTTTGTACTTAATACACAGGTATCGGTGACGCTTCCTTGAAATGCACCGTACACCGAGTATTGTTTCACCCTGTCACCCTGTCACCCCACCGTCCAGAAGCGCGATCCGCCCGCCATAGGTGCGCTGTAGATTGTCCGCCGTGAACGTTGCGGCAAACGGGCCGCTGGCGATCAATCGCACGTTCAGCAGCACGAGATGATCGAAGTAGGTCGGAGCGCTTTCCAGGTCGTGATGCACCACCACCACGGTCTTGCCGGCATTACGCAGCTGGCGCAGCAGTTCGATCGTCGCGCGCTCGGTCGTGGCGTCGACGCCGGCGAAGGGCTCGTCAAGGAAATAGACCTTGGCGTCCTGTGCTAAGGCGCGCGCCAGGAACACTCGCTGCTGCTGCCCGCCCGACAACTGGCTGATCTGGCGGTGGGCGAAATCGGCCATGCCGACCTGATCCAGACACGCCAGCGCCGTTTCGCGCTCGCGCCGGCCCGGCCGGCGCAGCCAGCCGATCTTGCCGTACAGTCCCATCGTCACAACGTCAAGCGCGTCGGTCGGAAAATCCCAATCAACGCTGCCGCGCTGTGGAACATAGCCTACGATGCGTAGCCGTGGATCGTAGGGCCGGCCGTCGACCAGAATTGTGCCGGCTGCCGTGGGTACCAGGTTGAGCATCGACTTCATCAGCGTCGACTTGCCCGCGCCGTTCGGACCGATGATCGCGGTGAGGCTGCCGGCGGGAATGGTCAGGTCGATATCCCACAGCACCGGCGCCTCACGGTAGGCGACCGTCAGATCGTGGATTTCTACCGCAGGATGCGGATTGATTGCTTTTTCCATTTGGTTCTCTTTCTACCTTTGGATGTCGCTACCACACGGTTCGATACTGGGTATACTGGGGGACACCCCCAGACCCCCGGCCTGCCGGCGGCATTCATCATTCATCGTTCATCATTTCCAAGGGACACCCCCAGACCCTGCCTGCCTGCGGCCCTCACCCATCGCCGCCCAGCCCTCTGGTAATCGTATCGACGTTGTAACGAAACATGCCCACATACGTCCCTTCCGGCGTTCCGGGCTCACCCAGCGCGTCGGAGTACAGCTGGCCGCCGATCACAACCTGCTTGCCACGCGCCTGGACTGCCGCCTGCACCGCTTCGATCGTGGCTTGCGGCACGCTCGACTCGACGAAAATGGCACGAATGTCGCGCTCGGCGATATAGCGTGCCAGCCCCTGTACATCGGCGGCGCCGGCCTCGCTGGCCGTGCTGATGCCCTGCAGGCCGCGAACCTCCATGCCGTACTGGTCGCCGAAGTAGCCGAAGGCGTCGTGCGCGGTGATCAGCACGCGCGACAATTCCGGGATCGACTCGATCTTGTGGCGCGTGTATTGGTCGAGGTCGTACAGCTCGGCGCGGTAGGCCGCGGCGTTGGCGGCATAGGTCGCCGCGCTGTGCGGGTCCAGCTCCGACAGCCGGCGCGCTGTTTCGTCGACGGCATAGCTCCAGCGGATCGGATCGAACCAGACGTGCGGGTCGTACGCGCCCTGGAACTCGGGCGGCGCGCGCAGCAGCTCGGCCGGGATCGCATCGGCAATCGCGTAGGTGGGCTTGGTGCGGCCCAGGCGCTCGAAGATATCGATCATGCGCCCTTCGAGCGCGAGTCCGTTGTACATCACCACGTCGGCGTTCTGGATTTTGATCACATCGCCGGCGCTGGCTTTGTACAAATGCGGGTCGACGCCCGGGCCCATCAACGCTTCGACCGCCACGCGCTGCCCGCCGACGTTGCGCACCGCTTCGGCGACGTGACCGGTGGTGGCGACGACCTGGATCGTGCGGCTGCTGAAGTCGATGCCGGCTCCACCCGGCGTGGCGAGCGGAACACCACAGGCAGCCAATGCCAGCAGCACAATTGTCGCCGCCGCTATGTGCAGGATTTTCAATCTATGTCTCATTCGTCTCTCTTGAAAGTCTGTCGAATTCGTGATTTAAAGTACTGCTTAACTCGGCCGCGCAAAAAAAAGCCTCAGTCGTTCAGCTCCAACACCCGCACCGCTGCCGCTGCTTGCTGCCCGATCGCGTGAGAAGTACCTCCCGCGACAATGTGAAGCGGCCCGTCGAACGGCGCACGCTCGCGCAGCACGACGCATTGCCCCGGCAGCAGGCCGAGCGACGCCAGGTAACGCAGCAGGTCGGGCGACGCATCGTCCACCTCGACGATGCGTAGCGGAACTCCAATCGAGGCGTACAGCAATGGCCCGCCCGGCTGCTCAGGAACGCTCAGATCGGCGCCCGGGATCGGCGCGCCGTGCGGATCATATTCCGGCTGGCCCAGCCGCTCGGCGATCCGCTCGGCGATCTTTGGTGAGATGGCGTGCTCCAGCTGCTCGGCTTCTTCGTGTACCTCGTCCCATGGAACACCCAATGCTTCGTGCAGGTATAGCTCGATCAAACGATGGTGCCGGATCACCTCGAGCGCGACGCGCTCGCCTGCCGTGGTTAGCTCAACGCCCTGGTACGGCTCGTAGCGCACCAGGTTGAGCTTGACCAGCGTCTGGATCATCTCCGATACCGCCGGCGCCGAAGTATTCAGCCGCGCCTTGAGCGCGCTGTTCGATACCGGCCGCTCCGTGACTTGCAGCGACCAGATCGCCTTCACATAATTTTCAACTGTGTTGCTGAACTTTTCGCCGGTCATTTGAAGCCTAAATTTCAGTTAGCTTAAAAATACCGGATTGGGAGATTTGTGTCAAGGGGATTTTTCGACGATGCCCTCCGCCACCAGCAGCTCCGCGTTCAGGATCGCTCCACCGGCAGCGCCGCGGATCGTATTGTGCGAAAGCGCGACGAAGCGCAGGTCCAGCAGGCTACAGGCTCGCAGACGACCGACACTGGTGCCCATACCGCCGTACAGGTCGCGGTCTTTGCGCGGCTGCGGCCGGTCGGGCTCGCGACGTACCACAACCGGATAGGGAGGCGCGGACGGCAGCTCGCGCACGATCGGCGCGGCCTGCCAGTCCGCCAGCACCGCGGCCGCTTGATCCGGCGAAGCTTTATGGTCCAGCTCGAGCGACACGGCGACAGTATGCCCGTCGATCACCGGGACGCGCGTTACCTGTGCGCTGATGCCGATCGGCGCCTCCTCGATCGTGCCGTCGCGTAAGGTGCCCAGCAGTTTGCGCGGCTCGGCTTCGAGCTTGCTTTCCTCGCCCCCGTCGCCGATGTTGGGGATAATATTGTCGACGATATCCAGCGATGCCACACCGGGATACCCGGCGCCCGATACCGCCTGCAGCGTCGTCACGAACACGCGCCGGATGCCGAAGGCATCGTGCAACGGCTTTAGCGGCACCACCAGCGTGATCGCCCCGCAGTTCGGATTGGTTATGATGCCGCCGGCCCATCCATGCACCCGGCGCTGGCGTTCCAGCAAGCCAAGATGCTCGAGATTGACCTCGGGGATCAGCAGCGGCACCAGCGGGTCCATCCGGAACGCCGACGCGTTGGAGCAGACATACACGCCGCTTGCTGCCCAGCGTGGCTCGGCTTCACGAGCATGTTCGGTGGGTAGCGCTCCGAACGCGATCGGTACGTCGGCTATCTCGTCCGTCGGCTGTACCACGAGATCCGCGACGGCCTCGGGGATCGGATCGCCAAGGATCCAGCGCGCAACGTCGCCGTAGCGGCGGCCGATCGAGCGCTCGGAGCCGGTGACCACCGCTATCTCAAACCATGGATGCGTCGCCAGCAGCTGCACAAAGCGCTGTCCCACAGCGCCCGTCGCGCCCAGCACGGCGACGGGGAGTTTCCGGTTTGATGACATGTATGGCCCCTTTAAGGAAATGCCTGTAGCCGTCGCTCAAGCCCTGCTTTCACGCCCGGCCATTCGTCGTCGAGGATGCTGAAGATCACTGTATCACGCACACGGCCGTCGGTATAGAGCATGTGCTTGCGCAGCAAAGCCTCGCGCTGCGCGCCGAGCTTGCTGATCGCAGCCTGACTCTGGAGATTGCGCGCGTCACACTTGAGCTGTACGCGCATTGCGCCGAGTGTTTCAAACGCATACGTTAGCATCAAGAGCTTGCTTTCAGGATTGACCGGCGTGCCTTGATAGTATGGGCCGATCCAGGTATAGCCTATCTCGATCCCACGGTGTACCGGACGCAGCTCCAGAAAGCTGCTGGTGCCGACGGCTCGATTCTCGCCGCGCAGCACGATAGCGAAGGGGACACGATCCGGCATCGCACATGAAGCCTCGATATACTCGCCGAACGCTTGTGGCGTCCATGCCTGCGGTGCGAGGCCATGATAGCGGAACACGCTCGGATCGGCGGCCTCGAGCAAATCCTGCACATGGCGCGGCTCGAGCGGCTCGAGGCGGACGGTGTCGCCCTGGAGCGTGGGTGGGTTGGCGGTGAGCTGTTCCGTTGATTCACCCATCCACGGGCGCCGTCAGCGGATGGATCGCCCGCACCGCGTCGTCGGCATCTTGCGCGTCCACCACCAGGCTGATCGAGCACTCGGACGAGCCGAGGGCGATCGCATGGATATTAATGTGGCGCTCGCCAAGCGCGGCAAAGATGCGTCCTGCGACGCCGGGAGTTGCACGGATGCCGGCGCCTACCACGCTGACGATCACGGCCCGGCCCTGCACTGCGACGCCGTCGATGTCGCGGCGCTCGATCTCGGCGGCCAGCTCGGCCTCCAGCGAGCGTTGAACCTCGCCCGCATAGCGGGTCGGGATCACGAAGCAGATGCTTTGCTCCGAAGATGCCTGCGAGATCATCAGCACGCTGGCGTGGACGCGCGCAACAGCGGTGAAGGTGCGCGCCGCGATGCCCGGCACGCCCAGCATACCGCGCCCGGCGACGGTGAGCAGGCTGAGCTCGCGGATCGCAGTCACCGCCTTGATCGCATTCTGGTGCAGCTCGCCGCGCGGCAGCACCACCGTGCCGCGGTGCTCGGGATTGAAGGTATTGCGGAAATGCACCGGAATGCTCTTATCGACCAGCGGCTGGATCGTTTTCGGGTGCAGCACTTTGGCGCCGAAGTACGCCAGCTCGCCGATCTCGTCATAGCCGATCCGGCGCAGCACGCGCGCTTCGGGCACCACGCGCGGGTCGGCGGTCATCACACCGTCGACTTCCTTGTAGAAAACCACCTCGTCGGCATCCAGCGCCGCGCCAAGGATCGCGGCGCTGTAATCGCTGCTGCCGCGGCCGAGCGTGGTGACGGCGCCGTCGGTCGTTGCGCCGATAAAGCCGGTCACCACCGGGATGGTTCCTGCTTCGAGCAACGGCAGCAGCCGCTCCCGCGTCTGGGCGGTGGTCGGCTCCATCAGCGGCGACGCGTCGCCGTGCCGGTTGTCGGTAACGATCAGCCCGGCCGCGTCGATCGACTGTGCCGCCACGCCCATGACGCGCAGCGCGGCGGCTACCAACGGCGCGTTGAGCCGCTCGCCGATACTTTTGATCGCGTCGAGCGCGCGCGGCGTCAGCTCGGCCAGCACGTTGATGCCGTGGCACAGGGTTCTAAATTCGCCCAGCAGGCGCGCTGTTTCGGTGTCCAGAGCGCTGCGCTCGCGAGCCGACGGCACCAGCGCTTCCGCGGTCGCCGCGTGCCGCTCGTGCAGCTGCTGTGCGATCGCGCCGAAGCTTTCGCCGTCGCCGGCGGCCGCCGATTCGGCGCCACGCACCAGCGCGTCCGTCACACCGGCCTGCGCCGATACTACCAGCACGAGCCGGTGCTCACGCGTCGCGCGCTGCACAATCCCGCCCACCGCCCGGATCGCGTCCGGGCTGCCTACCGATGTTCCGCCAAATTTGAAGATATGTAAGGTCATGGTCGAGATTAACTGTAGGGCGTCACCGATCCACGGCTTCCGCGACGATCGGATTCAACAGATTGTATTCCAACAAAAACGCGTCGTGCCCGAGCGGCGAAGACAGCGCCAGATACTCAACCTCGCGGCCGGCAGCGTGCAGCGCTTCAACAAGGCCCTGCGAGTCGCGCGGCGGGTACAGCCAGTCGGAGCTGAACGAAGCGACCAGGAAGCGCGCGCGTGCCCGGCGTAGCGCATCCACCAGCGAAAGGTGACCGGCAGCGGCATCATACGCGTCGAGCGCCGCGGTGATATACAGGTACGAGTTGGCGTCGAAGCGGTCGATGAAACTGCGGCCCTGATAATCCAGATAGCTCTCGACGGCGAAATCGGGCAGCTCGCGAATCCAGTCGACGGCGGCGCCTGGCTGCTCGCGGCGACCGAAGCGCCAATCGAGCCGCTCTTCGCTCAGATAGGTGATATGGCCGACCATGCGCGCCGTCGCCAGGCCGGCGTCGGGCGTCGCGTGGCCGTAGTAGTCGCCGTCGCGCCAGTTCGGGTCGCCCATGATCGCCCGGCGACCGATATGGTTCCAGGCGATCTGCTGCGCGTTGTGTCGCGTCGACGTAGCGAGCGGAATGGCCAATTGCACGCGCTCGGGATAGTTGATCGCCAGATCCAGCACCTGCATGCCGCCCATCGAGCCGCCGATCGCGGCGCGCAGCGTCCCGATACCGAGCCGGTCCAGCAGCCGCACCTGTGCGCGAACCATATCGCCGATCGTCAGCGACCGGAAAGCGCAGCCCATATGGCTTGCCGGTTGCAGGATCGATCGATGCAGGACCTGAAGAGCCCTGACAGCCGCCGAGCACGTTGGCGCA
Source organism: uncultured bacterium (assembly GCA_963827625.1). Lineage (GTDB taxonomy): Bacteria > Chloroflexota > Chloroflexia > Chloroflexales > Kallotenuaceae > CAWHBS01. The sequence goes on from CAWHBS010000004.1 coordinate 533,549, forward strand.
GATCACGAAGCAATGCTCGGTGTCCAGCCCGCGCCCTGGCCCGATCAGGCCATCCCACCAGCCCGGCTTGCGCTCGCCGGTCGCGTGGCGGCCGGCAGCGTGCGCGTCGCCGGACAGCGCATGCATCACCAGAACCGCGTTGTCGCGACGGGCGTTGAGCGTGCCGTAGGTTTCGTACGCCAGCGTCAGCGGCGCGAGCTCGGCGCCGCTGTCAAGCGCCAACGGCTCGTCCCATGCTTCAAACATGGTTCTCACCAGGCCAACGCCGCTCGTAGCCGTCTCTTCTCGCACTATTGCTACCATGATATGTCGAAGGTCCAAGGTCGAAGGTCAAAGGTCATGAGCTTGTTCGAGCTAACTGAATACGAAAGCATTGAGATCAACTGTCGAGGTGAAAGACCTTCGACCTTGGACCTTCGACCAGCTATACCTTAGCCAATGCCTGGTCCAGATCCGCAATCAAATCGTCAAGTGTTTCGAGGCCCACCGACAGACGCACGAAATCGTCGGTGACGCCGGTGGTCACCTGCTCATCGGGCGTCAGCTGCGAGTGTGTGGTGGAAGCCGGGTGGATCGCCAGCGATTTCGCGTCGCCGATGTTCGCCAGGTGCGAGAACAGCTGCAGCGATATCGATGAACGTGCGTCCCGCCGCGCGGCCGCCCTTGATGCCGAAGCCGATCAGCGCGCCCTGGCCCTTGGGCATGTACTTGCTGCGCCAGCTCGTACGACGGGTGCGACGGCAGGCCGGGATAGTTGACCCACTCGACTTTGGAGTGCTCGCTGAGGTATTTGGCGACGCCGAGCGCGTTCTGGCAGTGGCGGTCCAGGCGCAGGCTGAGCGTCTCGATACCCTGCAAGAACAGGAACGCGTTGAACGGCGACAGCGCCGGACCGAAGTCGCGCAGCAGCTGCACGCGCGCCTTGAGGATAAACGCCGGCGCGCCAAGGTCGGCGAAGCGCAGGCCATGGTAGCTCGGATCGGGCGTTGGTAAAGTTCTTGAAGCGCCCGCTGGCTGCCCAGTCGAACTTGCCGCTGTCGACGATCAGGCCGCCGATGCTGGTGCCGTGGCCGCCGATGAACTTGGTGGCCGAGTGGACCGACGATGTCGGCGCCCCAGTCGAAGGGCCGCAGCAGATATGGCGTCGGCACGGTGTTGTCGACGATCACCGGCACGCCGCTGCTCGTGCGCCAGTTTGGCGATCGCCTCGAGGTCCGGCATGTTGAGCCGCGGATTGCCGACCGTTTCCAGGAACACCGCCTTGGTATTGTCGTCGATCGTTGGCGATGAACTCTTCGGGATCGTCGGGCGCATCGAAACTTGTACGTCGATGCCGTACTTGGGCAGCGTGTAGTGAAACAGGTTGTAGGTGCCGCCGTACAGGCTGGTGGCCGACACGATGTTGTCGCCGCGCTCGGCCAGGTTCATGATCGCCAGCGTCTCGGCGGCCTGCCCCGATGCCACAGCCAGGGCCCCGACGCCGCCCTCGAGCAGGGCGATGCGCTGCTCGAGCACATCGCTGGTCGGGTTCATGATGCGCGTGTAGATATTGCCGAACTTCCTGCGAGCGCAAACAGCGCCTGCGCGTGGTCGGTGTCGCGGAACACATACGATGTCGTCTGGTAGATCGGCACGGCGCGTGCGCCGGTGGTCGGGTCGGCTACCTGGCCGCCGTGCAGGGCGAGCGTATCGAAGCCGGTGAACTGCTGGTCCGCCATTACTGAACTCCTTATGGGCTGTGTTCGGTAGAAGGTTAGAACATGAGTCTCAAGAAAGTCTGAAACGGCCTGGCATCGCCGAGCTCCTGATTGGCGGTATTCCACGAGACATAAAAAATCCCTCATCGATGGCGATGAGGGTAGCAGTGCTCGAAGGGCAGCCGAGAGGCTGCACTGGCACAACCTCTCATCTTCCAGAGTATCTCTGCCGGAATTGGCACCGCAGGCCGGCATCTTTGCCGGGTCGGTTGCCGGGGTTTCACAGGGCCGGTCCCTCCACCCCTCTGGATAAGAGCGTTGCCGCTATTTACTTGTCCGACGGAATATAGCGTATCAAAGGCATGTTGTCAAGCATTAGGAATGAAACGTGATGCGTGGTGAGTAAAACATTGCCTTGCATTCATCACGCATCACGCTTCATTCCCGAAGGCGCAGGAATTGAGATCACCACAGCCGCCGCGCTGCCCTGCTCGGGAAACGATTCGGCCAGCGGCCCGTCGACCCAGGCAGCAACGCGCTGGCCGGACTGGAGATCGGTTTGGGTGCGCGCTTCGATATTGTCTCCTACCCGCTCGCCGATCACCGTAGTGTCGCTCAGCCTGAATACGATCTTGCGCCCGTTATTGGGCTGGCCGGGATTTTCCTCAACCTGCATGCTGCCGTTTTCGAGGCTGGTTATCTGGCCGATGATCGTGGCCGGCCCGGACGGCAACACCACCGTGCTGCCTGCGTCTGCTGACGCCTCGCCGGGTGTCGCGTTGGTCGGCATGCCGCAGGCCGCCAGGAGCAGGAACAGCAACAGTATAAGAAGACGCATGATATTTCCTTAGATTTTGGACTAAAGTTGTAGCAACGACAATTCACCACAAAGCACACAAAGGACACAAAGAAAAAATAAATTTTTGTGTCCTTTGTGTGCTTTGTGGTGAATTCGGGTACCAGTGCAGGATGCCAGCAATTGCCTCAAGTGTCGGCGCTACCGGCTCGGGCACGGCGAACTGCTCGACGGCAAGACCGGGGTCTTTGAGCCCGTGGCCGGTAAGCACGGCGACAAAGCGCGCATCGGGCTCGGCGCGACCGTCACGCACCGCGCGGCGCAGGCCTGCCACGCCGGCGGCCGAGGCGGGCTCGCAGAACAAACCCTCACACGAGGCCAGGTCGCGCCAGGCGGCGACGATCTCGTCGTCGGAAACGCAATCGATCAGGCCGCCCGATTCGTCGCGCGCGGCGACGGCCGTGCGCCAGCTCGCCGGGTTGCCGATGTTGATCGCGCTTGCGAGTGTATGTGGATGCGCAACCGGCGCGTCGTGTACGATCGGCGCGGCTCCTTCGGCCTGGAAGCCGAGCATGCGTGGTAGCCTGCTGATTTTGCCCAGCTCGTAGTAGCGCTTGAAGCCGAGCCAGTACGCGCTAATATTGCCGGCGTTGCCGACCGGTAGGCACAGCGTGTCGGGCGCGTCGCCCAGCGTGTCGACGATCTCGTAGGCCGCGGTGGTCTGGCCCTCGATGCGATACGGGTTGATCGAATTGACGATCGTGACCGGGAAGCTTTGGCCCATCGCGCGCACAATATCCAGCGCCGCGTCGAAATTTCCGTCGACGGCGATCAGCCTGGCGCCGTACATCAGCGCCTGGGCCAGCTTGCCGAGCGCGATCTTGCCGGCCGGCACGATCACCACGGCTTCCAGGCCGGCTCGCGCCGCGTAAGCCGCCGCGCTGGCCGAGGTATTGCCGGTCGAAGCGCAGACCACGCTACGAGCGCCTGCTTCGGCTGCCTTGGCGATCGCCACCACCATGCCACGGTCTTTGAACGAGCCGGTCGGGTTCATGCCCTCGAACTTCAAATGCAGCTCGCGCACGCCGATCGCCCGCGCCAGCCGCGGCGCCGGGATCAGCGGTGTATCGCCCTCGCTCAACGAGATCAGCGGCGTTTTATTCGTGACGGGAAGCAGGTCTTTGTAGCGTTCGAGAACACCCATGGTTTGTGGTTCCTGGCAGGAGCATTGCTAAAGTATGCGGGTGACGGAGTGACCCTGTCACCCTGTCAGCCTGGACCCGCATTCTAGCACAGCAAAGGCAAAAAAATGTGGAAGCGACGCGCGCTGGAAGTTACCGCCGACCTGCTGGCCGGTGATGGATTGGCAACGATGTTGGCGCCTGTGGAGCATATGCGGCTGTGGCAAAGTGCGCTGCCGTGGGCCTGGTGGCACGAGCTGACGCGGGCGTGCATCGCACGGCCGTGGGCGACCCGCGCGCTTGGCTTGTCGCAGATCGTGGTTGGCGCCTGGATGATGGCCAAAGCAAACGATGAACGATGAACGATCAACGATGAAGGTTCGGCTATTGATCACTGATCGATCAAAAAAGCCGTGCCTGCATATCGTCGGGCGTAACGCGCTCGGGGAAGGGCAGGCCGAGGTGCTCATACGCGCGGCGTGTGGCGATGCGGCCGCGGGGCGTGCGCTGCAAAAATCCGAGCTGGATCAGGTACGGCTCGTACACGTCCTCGATCGCATCAACTTCCTCTGCCGTCGCCGCGGCGAGCGTGGAAAGGCCCACCGGCCCGCCGCCGAACAGCTCGACCAGCGCGCGTAGCACGCGGCGGTCGTTCGGGTCGAGCCCCAATTGATCGACTTCGAGCCGCTGCAGCGCTTCGCGCGCGACATCCAGCGTGATATGGTTGTCGGCCGTCACCTGGGCGAAATCGCGCACTCGCTTCAGAATACGGTTGGCGATGCGCGGCGTTCCACGTGAGCGGCGGGACAGCTCGCTTGCCGCTTCGTCGTCAAGCTCGGTGTTCAAGATGCGCCCGGTACGCCTGACGATCTGCTCCATCGCCTCGGGCGAGTAAAAGTCGAGCCGGTGTACCGAGCCGAACCTGTCGCGCAGCGGTGAGGTCAGCAGCGCAACGCGGGTAGTTGCGCCGACGATGGTAAACTTCGGCAGCTTGAGGCGCAGCGAGCGGGCGCTCGGCCCCTTGCCGACGACGATGTCGAGCGCGAAATCTTCCATCGCCGGATAGAGCACCTCCTCCACCGCACGGTTGAGCCGGTGAACCTCGTCGATGAATAGAATGTCGTCTTTTTTGAGATTAGTCAGGATCGCGGCCAGATCGCCGGCGCGCTCAATCGCCGGCCCCGAGGTGATGCGCACATTGACGCCCATCTCATTGGCGACGATCTGGCACAGCGTCGTCTTGCCAAGCCCCGGCGGGCCATAAAACAAGATATGGTCAAGCGGCTCGCCGCGGGCTTTGGCCGCGGCGATGCTGATTTTGAGGTTGTCGACAACCTTTTCCTGTCCCACATATTCGGCCAGCCGCTTCGGGCGCAGGCTCGTTTCGGCCAGTGCGTCTTCTTCACGGCTGCGGGGATTTACTATGCGCTGCTCGTCCATCGCGGGCTCCGCTTACGACCCATTGTACCATAGACACATTTGTTCGAATGCGCTAGTCACGGATCGTATAAATGCGCGCTTCGTAGGCGGGCCGGAACCCGACAGCCAGCGCAACACGCTGCGACGCAACATTGTCGATGGTGGTCGAATAGGTTGCGTGGGGATGGCGCGTCAGAATATCGGCGGCGACGGCCGCGACCAGCCGGCGTGCCAGGCCGTTCCCGCGAACGCGCGGTTGCGTCCATACACCCACCACTTCTTCGCAGCCGCCGCTGAGATAGCCGGTCGAGGCACGCGAAACAATCATATCGTTGAGTACGAGCACCCACGGTCGCCGGTCGTCGGCCAGCAGCTGCGCGAAGTAGCGGCGCGACCAGCCGCACGCGCTGCGCTCCACGAGCGGTATGTCGTGGGCCGTCAGCAGCCGGATGCGCGGATCGGCCGGCGCGGGTGGCGTTTGCTCGCGCCCGAGCGCATAGCCGAGCACACCTTGCGTGGTGCGCACCGCGCCGTAGCGCTCGCCGAGGATCTGCGCGATCCAGTCGCGGTGCAGCGCATACGCCCGGCCGCGGCGCGGCTGGGCGAGCTCCAGCAGCTGTTCCAGAGCCGCCGTGTCGTCGGCCTCGATGCGTGTCCACTGCGGATCCGGTGCCAGCGGGCCTGGGCCGCGCATGAGCACGCCGCTTGTCGCTCCATCGCGCTGCGCGATGTGCAGCTCCATCGGAAGCTCATACTGCAGTGCCAGCAGCAGTTCGCGGTTGGCGAGCGGATCACGTAGCAGGTACGCCAGCGCCGCGTCGGCGTGCTCCAGGCCTCGGTTCATGCCGCCGGAAAATACGGGAGCTGCTGCATCGGGCGGACGCGTAGACTGGATCGCGCTGTCCACGCCGGTTTACGCGGGTTTCGCATGTTGTCAGGATACTGCATCAACAACGCAGCGGCAAGCCGCATACGGCGTGCTTTTCGCCTGCGAATGGGTGTGTTGCGATGCCGGTAGCCACTGGTGTATCATCGATCGAAGATCATCCCACCCCTCGCAAGGAGCTGCAGATGAAACGGCGTGAGTTTCTGCGCAAGACGACCTTCGGCGTGGTTGGCGGTACTGCCACGGCGACCCTGGGGGCCTGCACGACGGGCGTTCCCACCACCGGCGGCCAGGCGAGCATAGCCGCCGCAACCACCGCCGCCAGCGCCGCAGCCGTGAGCGCTCCTGCAAGTACCGCGGCCGTTGCGAGCGAAGCAGCCAGCGCGCCGGCGGCAACCACCGCCGCGAGTGCGAGTGCCGCGGCTTCCGAGGCGGCGGGTGCCCAGGCTCCGATGCAGAACACCGACATGCCGACGCTGGAATGGCGCATGGCAACTTCATGGCCGGTTGCGCTCGATACGATCTTCGGCGGCGCCCAGACCGTCGCCGACCGCGTGTCTGCCATGAGCGAAGGCCGTTTCACGATCCGGCCCTTCGCCGGCGGCGAGCTGGTTCCGGCGCTTCAGGTGTTGGACGCCGTACAGGCCGGGACGGCCGAGATGGGCCACACGGCCTCGTATTACTATGTCGGCAAGAGCCCGGTGTTCGCTTTCGGCACCTCACTGCCGTTCGGTCTCAACGCCCAGCAGCAGAACTCGTGGCTATATTACGGCGGCGGGCTGGAAAAACTGCAGGAGTTCTACACGCAGTACAACATGATTCAGTTCCCGGCCGGCAACACCGGCGTGCAGATGGGCGGCTGGTTTCGGCGCGAGATCAACTCGCTCGCCGATCTACAGGGCCTGAAGATGCGCATCCCGGGCCTGGGTGGGCAGGTGATGGCCAAGCTGGGCGTATCGGTGCAAACGCTTGCCGGCGGCGAGATCTATCAGGCGCTCGAAACCGGAGCCATCGACGCCACCGAGTGGGTTGGCCCGTACGACGACCAGAAGCTCGGCTTGAACAAGGTTGCGCAGCTATATTACGCGCCCGGCTGGTGGGAGCCCGGCCCCTCGCTGGAGGTGCAGGTCAACTTGCAGAAGTGGAACGAGCTGCCACCGCTGTATCAGGAGTTCGTCAAGTCGGCCGCCTATCAGGCTAATATCGACATGCTGGCTTCGTATGACGCCAAAAACCGCGAGGCGCTGCAGCAGCTGGTGGACGGCGGAACACAGCTGCGTACCTATCCACAGGACGTTATGGAGGCCGCCGAGCGCGAGTCGTTGGCTTTGTACGACGGCTTCGCGGCCCAGGACGCCACGTTCAAAGCGATCTACGACGAGTGGAAGCCGTTCCGCGATTCGGTGTTCGGTTGGGATAAGGCGAATGCGTTCGTGTACAGCTCGTTTGTGTATCGATAGGTCGACAAGGTGACGGGGTGACAGGGTGACTCGATAACCAGTAGTCTGAAGAATTCAACGATAGTGAAACAAAGCCCGATTGAATTGCACTAAACATCGACCTACGCTTCACCCCGTCACCCCGTCACCCCGTCACCTTGTCACCTTGTCATGCATAGTTCGAGCATCCAGCAAACAAACTGCTCAACGGCAACCACAGCCCTATTGTCCCGGCGTCCGCTGCACCAGCCAGGTGATGGTTTCGGGGAAGGTGATACAGGCAACCAGCACCAACAGCTGGATCGCCATGAACGGCAGCACGCCGCGGTTGATATCCAGGGTTGACACTTCAGGCGGCTTGACGCTGCTGAGATAGAACAGCGAAAAGCCTACCGGCGGTGAGACGAACGCGGTTTGCAGGTTGATGCACATGATCACGCCGAACCATACCGGGTCGATCCCCAGCGCAACCATCGCCGGCACGAACAACGGAAACACGATAAACGAGATCTCGATAAACTCGAGCGGAATCCCCAGCAAAAACACCACGATATTGGCGACGATGACGAAGCCGAGCGCACCGCCCGGCAGATTGGTCAGCAGGCGGCGCATCAGCTCGCTGCCGCCGAGTCCCTCGAACACAAGGGCGAAAAAGGTCGAGCAAAACAGGATCTGAATCACCAGGCTGGTGGTGCGCGCCGTGGTGTCCGACGCGCTGCGCAGCAGGTTCCAGCTCAGGCGCCCCTTGAAGCCGGCCAGCACCACCGCGCCGAGCGCTCCGAGCGAGCCGGCTTCGGAGGCCGTGGCGATGCCGAAAAAGATACTGCCCAGCACCAGAAAAATCAGCACCAGCGGCGGCACGATCGCTCCCAGGATCCGGCGCGCCATGGTACCGGGCGGAAACGTGCGCGCCTCGGGCGGCAGCGCCGGCGCCGTGCCTGGCCGAACGTAGGCGATAACAACGCAATACGCGGCGTAGCTGCCCGCCAGCAGCAGCCCCGGCGTCAGCGCGCCGGCGAACAGATCGCCCACCGACACGCCGATCTGGTCGGCCAGCACCACCAGCACCAGGCTGGGCGGTATCATCTGCGCCAGCGTGCCCGCCGAAGCGATCACGCCGGTCGCCAGCTGCTTACTGTAGCCATAGCGCAGCATCACCGGCAGCGAGATCAAGCCCATCGCGATCACGCTGGCCGCCACAACGCCGGTGGTCGCCGCCAGGATCGTTCCCACCGCTACCACCGCGAGCGCAAGGCCGCCGCGCAGCGAGCCGAACAACATACCGACGGTTTCCAGCAGATCCTCGGCCATGCCGGATCGTTCGAGCACGGCGCCAAGATAAATAAAGAACGGGATCGCCAGCAGCGTCAGGTCGGTCATGGTGCCGAACCAGCGAAACGGTAGCGCAGTCAGCAGGTTGAGGTCGAACGCGCCAAGGGCAAGGCCGATTGTACCGAACACGATGGCAGTACCGGCAAACGAGAACGCCACCGGATAGCCCGTCAGCAGCAGCAAGAAAAATCCGGCGAACATCAGGATGGAGAGCCACTGGTACTGCATCGAGCTCCTCCGGGGAAGGCGAAGGGGACGCGCGGGCGTGGATGTTATTCGAGCGCTCCAGGGTTATACGTTTCGATGGCCTGTTCGACCGCTTTGGGCATCGCATCGAGTAGCACAGCCGCGTGCTTGATGCACTCGGAGATTGCCTGGATCAGCAGCCAGCCGAATCCGATCAGGATCATCGTCTTGATCGGGTAGCGCGGCAGGCCGCCGAAGTCGGGTGAGGTCTCGCGGATCATCCAGGCGAAGCGAACCGGCTCCCAGGTGACAACCAGGCCGAGGATGCAGAACGGGATCAGGAAAAGGATATGGCCGAGCAGGTTCACCAGCGCCTGTCGCTTGGGGCTCCATGTGCTGTACAAAAAGTCGACGCGCACGTTTTCGTTGCGCTTGAGGATGTACGAAAACCCAAGAAAAAAGATCAGCGAAAACAGCTGCCACTGCAGGTCGAGCACCGCGTTGGATGCGAACGCGCGGCGAAAGAAGTAGCCGATGTAGCGGGTGACGACGTTGTAGACGCCGACCAGGATCAGCAGCCCGACGAGCACACCGATGATGGCGCCGAGCCGGTCGGTGATGGCGTCGATCACCCGTGATACGCGCAACAGTGCTCGCATAGGCCAGGCCCTTGTGTGTAGCCGACAGTCCACGGGTAGTGGGGGGAAAGCCGCGCGATTATAGCATGGATCGGTGTCCTTGCCTCCCAGCCCCAGGCTTGAGCCTGGGGCTGGGGTGAGGGAAAGTCACGTAGGATGACGCTTTGTATAATATCCCGTATGAACGCATCGGTTGAGCTCGCCGCCCGTCCGCGTCGCTCCGAGCTGGCGGTGCCGGCCGGCAATTCGCGCTTTGTCGCCAAGGCGCTGGCCTCGGAAGCGGACCTGGTGTTTCTGGATCTGGAAGACGGCGTGGCGCCCGACGCGCGTCCGGACGCGCGTCGGGCGGCCGTCGCGGCGCTGCTGCGCGACGACTGGGGCTCGCGGCTGCGCGCGGTGCGCGTCAACGCTACCAGCAGCCCGTGGTATTACGAAGACATCATCACGGTCGTCGAGGCGGCCGGCTCGCGGCTGGACCTGGTGATCGTGCCCAAAGTTGAGCAGCCGGGCGACGTTTACATGACTGCGCGGCTGCTGGAGCAGATCGAGGCGCGCCACGGCTTTGCCCGGCCGATCGCGATCGAGGCGCAGATCGAAACAGCGCGCGGCATGGCGCAGGTGGAAGCGATCGCAGCCTCCAGCCGCAGGCTGGACGCGCTGTGCTTCGGGCCGGGCGATTATGCCGCTTCGATCGGCGCGCCGGTGCTCGAGATCGGCGGTGAAGTAGCGGGCTATCCCGGCCATCTGTGGCACGCCGCGCTCAGCCGGATCGTGGTCGCCGCCCGCGCCAATGCCCTGCAGGCGATCGATGGGCCGTACGGCGCCTTCCGCGACGCCGCCGGGCTCGAGCGCAGCGCCGGCCTGGCACGCGCGCTTGGCTGCGACGGCAAGTGGGCGATCCATCCCGGCCAGCTCGCACAGATTAACGCTGCCTTTGCGCCGACAGCGGCCGAGCTCGAGCGTGCCCGCGCGATCGTCGAGCGCTATGAGCGTGCCAGCGGCGCCGAGGGCCGCGGCGCCGTCGCCCTCGACGGCGAGCTGATCGACGCGGCGTCGCTGCGCATGGCGCAACGCATGCTGCGCTTGCGGGAACGATGAATCATGACAAATGGACAGATGATGAATTCATCGTAGGGACGCGCCAACGGCGCGTCCTGGGCCGATGAAATCGCGTTAACCGTTGGACCGCATGGGTCATCGCAACGCGGCGAGATTGGCCGTGGCGGATGTGGACGCGCCAACGGCGAAACAGGTCTGCCCGCGTGACGGCCGGTTGTGTGCCTCCGGCGCGCCCCTACAGCATGTCCCGACAAATGATCTGCTACAATACGCCTGATGCAACGCCCGGAAGACGCACCGGCAGCCGCTACCGGCACACTGGTCATGATCGGCGGCGCCGAGGACAAAGTCGGTAATCGAACGATTCTGCGGCGCTTCATCCAGCTGGCAGGCGGCGACAACGCGTGCATCGCCATTATTGCCAGCGCCTCCGAGATCTACGAGCTGGTCTCTGCTACCTACGAGCGTATCTTTGCCGAGCTCGGCGCTCGCTGCGTGCATAGCCTCACCCTGTACTCGCGCGAGCAGTGCACGGATGAGGAGATCCTGGCGCCGATCGCCGAGGCCAGCGGCATCTTTATTACCGGCGGCAACCAGCTCAAGCTGATGACGCTGCTGGGCGGCACGCCCGCGGCAACGCGTATCCGGCGCGCCTATCGGGCCGGATGCGTCGTCGCCGGCACCAGCGCCGGCGCGTCTGCCGTGTGCCAGCACATGATGGCCTATGGGCTGAGCGGCATCACGCCGCGCAAGTCGATGATGCACTTCGCGCCGGGCCTGGGCCTGATCAACCGCCTGCTGGTCGATCAGCACTTCGGTGCCCGCGGTCGCACCGGCCGCCTGGTGACCGCCCTGGCCCACAACCCCTACCTGTTGGGCGTCGGGCTCGACGAAGATACCGCGATCGAAGTGGCGCCCGACCGCCTGATGACCGTGCTCGGCCGCGGGTCGGTTACCGTAGTCGACGGCGCCGAGATCTCCTACAACGATATTTATCGTATCCCTGAAAATGCCCCGCTGGCGATCCATGATATGCGCTACCACCTGCTGACGCATGGATATCAGTTCGATATCCATCGCCGCCGGCCGCTTGTCCCGGCGTCGCCTCCGCAGCCGTTTGAGGTCGAATCCTACTTCGAGGGTGAAGGGATATAAAGTCGAAGGTCGAAGGTCGAAGGTCGAAAGTCCGTTGTCTCGTCGGTTGACCACGCCGCTCTGAGGGCCGGTTCGAGCAATATCGTTTCATGACCTTCGACCTTCGACCTTCGACCACTCAGGTCTTTAGCATCGCGAAGGTGCTGTTATGCGTGTGCTGGAAACTCGCGTGTACCGCGGTCCTAATCCGTACGGCTACCGGCCGGTAATTCGCTACAAGCTGGACCTGGAGCGGCTGGAGGATTATCCCACCAGTGCCCTGGACGGCTTTGTCGATCGCTTGCTGGCGCTGATGCCGACGCTGCACGACCATGGCTGCTCGTACGGTGAGCCGGGCGGCTTTGTGCGTCGCATGCGCGAGGGTACCTGGCTGGGGCATGTTTCCGAGCATATCGCACTCGAAATACAGGGTCTGGCCGGAACGCCGGTGACGTATGGCAAAACCAGGAGCGCGAGCGACGGCGCCGGTGTGTACTATGTTGTGTATTCGTATGCCGAAGAGCGCGTCGGGCTCCTCGCGGCGCGCATGGCGCTGCGGCTGATCGAGCTCGCTGCTGCCCGCGGAGCTGGAAGGCATCCAGGGCCTCGAGCTCCTGACGCCGGACGGCGACGGCGGTGAGCTCGAGGCCGGCACTCCCTTCAACTTCCGCGCCGAGCTGGACGAGCTGATTCGCCTGGCTCAGCGTCTCGCGCTCGGCCCGACCACCCAATCGCTGGTCGACGAGGCGCGCCGCCGCGGTATTCCCGCGATCCGGCTGGACGATCAAAGCCTGGTGCAGCTCGGCTTCGGCAAGTACCAGCAGCGCATTCGGGCCAGTGTCACCGGCCGCACGTCGAATATCGCCGTCGAAACCGCCAGCGACAAAGAGCTGACCAACCGCTTGCTGCGGCGATGTCGGCCTACCGGTGCCGCGCAACGTGCTGGTACGCTCGCGCCGAGGATGCCGTGGCCGCGGCTGAGCGGATGGGCTATCCGGTAGTTACCAAGCCGCTCGACTGTCAGCCACGGTCGCGGCGTTTCGATGCAACCTCCAGACGCCCGAGCAGGTGCGCTGGGGCTATGCAGCAGGCTGCCGAGTACCGCTCGTCGGTGCTGGTCGAGCAGTTCTTGACGGGCAAGGACTATCGCGTTCTGGTGATCAACGACCAGGTGGTCGCCGTGGCCGAGCGCGTTCCGGCGCATGTGATCGGCGACGGCGAGCATACGATCGCCGAGCTGGTCGAGATCGCCAACCGCGATCCGCGCCGCGGCATCGGCCACGAAAAAGTGCTCACGCGTATCACGATCAACGAGCAGGCCGAGCGGCTGCTGGAGCAGGCCGGATATACGCTGGAAACGGTGCCGGCGCAAGGTGAGCAGTTTTTCCTGCGCTCGACGGCCAATATCTCGACCGGCGGCACCGCGATCGACCGCACCAACGAGATCCACTAGGACAATCTGGAGATCGCGCGGCGCGCGGCGCGCGTGATCGGCCTCGATATCGCCGGCATCGACATCATCACGCCGGATATTGCTCAATCGCTGCGCGAAATCGGCGGCGGCATCGTCGAAGTCAATGCCGGCCCAGGATTTCCGGATGCACCTGCAGCCATCCGAGGGCACGCCGCGCAACGTCGCCCGGCCGGTGATCGACATGCTCTTTCCGCCCAACACGCCAAGCGCGCATCCCGATCATCGCCATCACCGGCACCAACGGCAAAACCACCACCGCGCGCATGGTGGCGCATATCCTGAAGCTGCACGGCCAGCGCGTCGGACTGACCACCACCGACGGCATCTATATCGACGGCGAGCTGTACATGCGTGGCGATATGACCGGCCCGTGGAGCGCGCGGATGGTGCTCAAAGACCCCAGCGTCGACGCGGCGGTGCTGGAAACGGCGCGTGGCGGTATTTTGCGCGAAGGGCTCGGCTTCGACCGCTGCGATGTCGGCGCGGTGCTCAACGTGCAGGCCGACCATCTTGGCCTGCGTGGGGTCGAAACGCTTGAGGATCTGGCGCGCATCAAGTCGCTGGTAGTCGAGATCGTCGCCCGCAACGGCACCAGCGTGCTCAACGCCGACGACCCGCTGGTGGTCGGGATGCGCGAGCGCGCCGGGGGGCGGATCGTTTTCTTCTCGATGCACGGCGGCGACGAAGGTCCGGCACATCTGCGCGAGCATATCGCCGAGGGCGGCGTCGCCGTGGTTGCTCCAGCGCGGCGTGCGCGGCGACATGATCGCGATCTATCGATGACGAGCAATACATACCGCTGCTCTGGACGCACCTGATCCCGGCCACATTGGAGGGCAAGGCGCGCGTCAACGTCGCCAACGCGCTGGCGGCGACGGCGATCGGCTACGCGCTGCAGGTGCCGGTCGAAACGATCAGGCAGGCGCTGCGCACCTTTACCACGTCGTTCTACCAAACACCGGGCCGCCTGAATGTGTTCGACGAGCACCCCTTCCGCGTGATCATGGACTACGGCCATAATCCGGCCGCGCTCGAACACATGGCCGACCTGGTCGGTAAGCTCAGGCCGGCGCACCAACGCGTCATCGGTGTGCTGTCGGGACCGGGCGACCGGCGCGACCAGGATATTACGCAGCTGGGCGAGCTGGCCAGCCGCATGTTCGACGAGCTGGTGATCAAAGAAGACCGCGCGCTGCGCGGGCGCCGGCCAGGCGAAGCGCCTGCCCTGGTGCGCGGCGGGGCGCTGAGCGGTGGCCTGCAGGCCGGTTACATCCACCTGCTCGGGCCCGAGATGGAAGCCGTGGACTATGCGCTGGGGCTGGCGCAGCCGAACGATCTGGTCGTCATCTTCGCCGACCAGGTAACTGCTGTGTGGAAGCAAATTATCTATTGGGGCAAGGAGTGATGATGTGGCGTGATGGGCTTACGGTTGTTGGACAGTGCTCGTAGCGAAGATGACAAGGTGACGGGGTGACGGGGTGACGGGGTGACGGGGTGACAAGGTAACTCGATAACCAGAAGTCTGAAGAATTCAACGATAGTAAATCAAAGCCCGATTGAATTGCACTAAACATCGATCTACGATTCACCCTGTCACCCCGTCACCCCGTCATGCAACAGGTGTGCGTAAATCAAAAGCGGCTCAACGCGTAAAAATATACTTCCCGCGTAATAGACAATGATCGCTGCCGCGCGGCGCGCAATCAACTCCGAACACAACCGGCCGCAGCCCAGGACCGGCCAGCTGGTAGTCGATCCGCAACAGCGGCCGGTCTGAACCGCCGGCCTGCTGCGGCGCCCAGGTAGCTCCCCAGCCCGAGCCCGCCACGCGCTGGGCATCCTGCAGACCGCGCGCCAGCTCACCGTACACCTGCTCGCGCTCCGTCAGATTAAAGTCGCCCAGCACCAGCACATTCTCACCCGCGCCAAGCAGGGTCTACTACGTCGCGCACGCCGGCGATAAGAGCATCGCGGGCTGACGTTTTGAAGCAGTGTTCGAGCGTGCAATCGGGGATCAGCGGTCTGGGCGGCAGCGGATGGGCGGCAACAACCAGCAGCTGCCGGCCGTGTACGTCGAGCTGCGCCCAGATCACCCGCTCGCCGCCGTACACGCCGGTAGGATTTTCACCGGCACCGTTCTCGACGACCGGATATGCGCTCAGCAGCAACGGTCCCCCTTCGGACGGACCGATATTCCACAGCCGGGTCGGGAACTTGGCCGCGATCTCGTCGTCCCGGTCGATCCACGTCCAGCCGGCCTCGGGCAAAACGACGATCGTAGCTTCGGTTGAGGCCAGCAGCGAGCGCACGCGCGCGGCCTGGGATTCGGCGCCGCAGCACTGCCCGACGTTCCAACTGAGGACTTCGACATACGGCCGGTCGGGCGTAAATTCCGGCGACGGGGTTCGCAGCTCGGGGCTGAAACGCAGCAGCGCGATCAGGCTGCAGGCGGCGAGCGCCAGGCGCAAGGGCGCGGCGCCGCGCAGTAACGCAAACGGCGCCGCCAGCAGCGCCGGCACAAACAGATACGGCGCCAGCACCTCAGACAGGGCCAGCCATCCCTCGCGCCTGGGCGCCACGAATTGCCACGTCGACAGTACCAGCAGCAGCACGGGATAGATCAGCGCCAGGCCGATCGCAGCGCGACGGAGAAACGTCATGGGCCGAAGGATACCAAAAGGTGAGGGGGTGAGGGGGTGACGGGGTGATCGTTATCCGCGCTGGTGCTCAGCACGGAGGTGTGTACAAAGCACGGTTGAAACACACAAGACATATGACCTTGCTTCACCCCGTCACCCCGTCACCCCCTCACCTTGTCATGCATAGTTTGAACATGGAGGAAATTAGCATTACTACTAAACGACTCGAGGCCCTTCGGGCGGAGGCGGCCGGCGCGCGAGCGCCCAGCCGAGCAGCACCAGGGCGGCGGCGATGCCGGCAGACGGCAAAGCAGGCAGCATGCCCTCCAGCAATGCGCGCAGCGCTATGCTCAGCCAGAGCAGTCCCGCCCCGACCAGCCCGTAGCCCAGCCAGCGCCGCGGCGTGAGGCCCTGCAGCTCACGCGGCAGCCAGCCGCGCCGTCCGGCGATCACCAGCAGGCCGGCAAGTCCGGCGCCGATCAACACCAGTCCGAACACCAGTGGCTCCCAGCTAGGCTCGCTATGAACCATGACGTCGAAGGTTTGCGCCGCCATCACGGGCGCCATGGGCGCCATCGGCTGAGCCGGGACAGCAGGTGCCATAGGCGCCATCGGCTGAGCCGGGAAAGCTTCTATCTTGCCGGCCATCACGGGCGGTACGTGGGCCGCCTCGAAAGGCGGCATCGCTTCGTCGCCGGCCACCGCGAACACCTGCGCTTCGGCGATGGCCGGCGCACTGCTCGTAGTGGCCCGCGCACCGCCCAGCATCAAGATACCGGCCAGCAGCAGCCCGGCCGAAATTGCCGCGCCGGCCAGGCTCAGCAGCGCGCTGAGCATCGGCTGGGTGCTGTCCGGAGCGCCAACCGGAGTGCCTGGCCGGCCGGCTCCCGAAGCTACCGCTACCGTCGCGCGCGGACGGCGTGGCCACAGGCCCCATGCCGCGATGGTGAGCTGCATCAGGCCGCCAACGACGATCGGCCCCGACATGCCATACCCGAAGGCGTCAACCAGCCCACCGGCGACGCAGAACATGCCCAGCAGGCCGGTCAGCAGCATGCCGAGGCGCCACTCCAGCCGCTGCTCACCTCCGGCGATCAACAGACCACCGATCGCGGCCAGCGTCCCGATGCCGCCGATCAGCATGCCTTCAGGATGGCCCTCGGCGACTCCGACCAATATCAGCGCCAGGGATCCCAGCCAGACCAGCAGCATCACAAAGCGCCACAGCGTGGCCAGCGGCGAGCTCCATACCGGCTGCTGCACCGCCGCGACGGCTGGCGCGTAGGCGAACGCGGCGCGCACTTTGGTTTCTTCGTCCAGGATCTGCGCGCGCACCGAGCGTGCGCCGGCCAGAAAGCCGCTGCAGCGCTCGCAGTGCTGCAGGTGATCGGCGATCAGTACATGGCTTTCGGGCGAAACCTCGTTGTCGATGTAGAGCGGCAGCAGGTCTTGCACCAGGGCACATCCGGCGATCTTAGGCCGGCCAGGCTGGGCCGCAGGCTCTTCACCGCGCGGCAGGTTATAGGAGGTGTCGCCGGTAAATGGTTCATCGCTCATGGTGTGTTGCCCTCGATCTGTTCATAAATGGTGCGGAACGCCAGCCGCGCGCGGTGCAGGTTGACCTTGACGGCGGCGATGCTGATGCCGAGCACCAGGGCGATCTCGGCGTAGGTCAGGCCCTGCACATCGCGCAGCAGCACGATCGTGCGCCGCCGCTCGGGCAACATCGCCAGGGCGCGCCGGATGGTGGCGCGCTGCTCGCTGGCCAGCAGCTGTGCTTCGGGGTCGCCGTCGGCGCGCTCGTCGGGCAGAGCCTGGAACTCATCGGTATCGATCTCGGCGTCGCGCTGGCGCTCGACCCACGACAAATAGGTGTTGCGTGCGATGCGAAACAGCCAGGTGCCGACCGTCGAACTCGCCGCGAAACAGCAACAGGCTGGCCGCGGCGCGCACAAACGTTTCCTGCGCCAGCTCCTCGGCCAGCAGCGGATCGCCGCCCATGCCCAGCAGGTAGCGCGTTACCGCCGGACGGTAGTCGTTGTACAGTTGCTCGAACGCGCCCGCGGTAGCGCTTCCGAGCGTTTCAGCATGAGCCTGGTGCGGCATCAGGTACTCCCTGGCTTCATAGGTTAGACGGGCGAACGGGGCGAAAGTTACAAGTGCGGTGCTGGTGGGAATGATAGAAGGTGAACCGATGTGAGGCAGAGGTGGCGTTGGTGACAAGGTGACAAGGTGACGAGGGTGACGATCAGAGTTTTGAACTGTGCGTTCCAACCATGCTCGGCCGATGCATGACAAGGTGACGGGGTGACAAGGTGATCGCTATGGATGCATGTGCTCTCCATTAGTGCTTGCCCAAGGCCAGGTTGAAACGCACCAGCATTCGGATCGGATTCACCCCGTCACCCCGTCACCCCGTCACCTTGTCATCATCCCCACCAGCACCCAACATTCCTGTTGTACACGCAATCCTACCTGCGCACCCTCTGGTATAATACCGGGGCGGCTCAAACCACGGGTTGGGGCTGTCCAGCGCGCTGCGCTTCACACTCCCCCCGCATGCCGCACCTATAATATGAAATAGAGCTGACCGCGCCCAGCCGGCGCGGTTTGAGGTGGTTATGTTTAAATGGCTTGGCCGGCTGTTCAGCGGCGACTCAAACGAGCGAGTGTTGGAGGACCTGTACCGGATCGTTGATCAGGTCAACGCGCTCGAGGCGGAGTTCGAGGCGCTGACGAATGACCAGCTACGCGCGAAGACCGACGAATTCCGGCGCCGTCTGCGCGACGGCGAGGAGCTTGATGCGATCCTGCCGGCGGCGTTTGCCGCCGTGCGCGAGGCCGCCCGGCGAACGATCGAAAAGCGCCATTATGATGTGCAGCTGGTCGGCGGTATCGTGCTGCATCAGGGCAAAATCGCCGAGATGAAAACCGGCGAGGGCAAGACGCTGGTCGCGACGCTGCCGCTGTACCTGAATGCGCTGACCGGTGAAGGGGCGCATCTGGTAACGGTCAACGACTATCTTGTTCGTCGCGACGCCGGATGGAATGGCCCGATCTATCACCTGCTGGGTGTGTCGCTGTCGGCGATCTCGCACGATTTTTCAGCGATCTACGACCCTGAGTATCTTGACCCCAAGTCCAATCTTGAAGACGAGCGGCTGGTGCATTGGCGGCCCGTTTCGCGGCGCGAGGCGTATCAGGCCGATATTACCTACGGTACCAACAACGAGTTCGGCTTCGATTACCTGCGCGACAATATCGCTACCTCGCTCGAGCGCACGGTGCAGCGGCCGCTCAACTACGCCATCGTGGACGAGGTCGACAATATCCTGGTCGACGAAGCGCGCACGCCGCTGATCATTTCCGGGCCGGCCCGCGGCGGCCAGCGACAATAATCGCTATTTCGCGGGCATCGTCAAAGGCCTGCGCGGCATCGAAGAGCGCGAGTACACCGCCTATAAGCGCGAGCTGGAAATGGGCGACGGACGCCGCCGCGCGGAAGTTCAGCGCATCCTCGACGGCAGCGACTATGTGCTCGACCTCAAGCATCGCTCGATCGCGCTGAGCGACGGCGGTATCCTCAAAGTCGAGCGGCGCCTCAAAGACGCCGCGCGCATTCCCGAGGATGCCAGCATCTACGAGCCCGAGTTCTTCGAGCTGACCCACTATCTGGATAACGCGGTCAAGGCCGAGTACGTCTTCAAGCGCGACAAAGACTATATCGTCGCCGACGGCGAGGTGGTGATCGTCGACGAGCAGACCGGCCGCACCATGCCCGGACGGCGCTGGTCGGACGGCCTGCACGAGGCGGTCGAGGCCAAAGAGGGCGTCAAGGTACAGGACGAAACGGCGGTCTATGCTACCGTCACGATCCAGAACTATTTCCGCATGTACCAGAAACTAGCCGGCATGACCGGCACCGCATTGACCGAGTCCGAGGAGTTCGCCAAGATCTACAAGCTGGACGTGGTGCCGATCCCGACCAACCGCGATATGGTGCGCCAGGACCGCAACGACCAGATCTTTCGCTCGGAAGAGGCCAAATATCGCGCCGTGGTGCGCGAGATGCTGGGCGCGACGATCCGCGGCGAGCCGGTGCTGGTCGGCACGGCGTCGATCGAAAACTCGGAGCGCCTGTCGGCCTATCTGAAGCCGGGCGCGCTCAAGAACCTGGCGCTCTCGTCGGTGCTGATGGTCGGCATGCGCAACGCAAAGAATGTGCCGGAAGACACCAAACGGGCGTTCGCCGAATCGCTCGAGCAGCCCATCTCGGCTGCTCAGCCCAGCGTGCTGCGCCAGACGGCCATGGCGCTCAACCAGCCGGCCGAGGCGACGGCGCCGGAGGTGCTCGGTAGTTTCGTCGACATGCTGGGCCTCGGCGCAGACGATATCCCGGCGCTTGAGCAGCTGCTGCGCAACGGGTTGCAGCACCAGGTGTTGAATGCCAAGCTGCACGAGCAGGAGGCGCGCGTGGTGGCCCAGGCCGGCAGGCCGGGCACGGTGACGATCGCGACCAACATGGCCGGCCGCGGCACCGATATCGTGCTGGGCGGCAATCCCGACGCGCTGGCCGCGCAGTATCTTGAAGAAAACGGCGTGCGCCGCGAGCAGATCAAGGCGGTCGCCAAGGCTATCGTCGAGGGCAACGACACGGCAGCGCAGCAGGCGCTGGACAAGCACCGGCTGCCCGAGGAGGTGCTCAGCGAGCTGCGTCGCTCGCGCGCCGACTACGAAGCGGCGCTGGCGCAGTTTGAAGCCAATCCGGCGCTGTTTTTCCTGCACCGCTTCGTGGAAGGGCCGGGCGAAAGCTTTGCCGCGCGCTGGGCATTTGTGAACGACGTGCTGCAGGGCGAGGTCGGCATGGCGCGACAGCTGGCTGCCAATACGACCGGCCTGCGCGAAGAGCAGATCGTGCTGATCCAGACCGCTCGCTCGGACCTGGACGCGTTCCGCAACGACCGCGCCGATTTTCTGGCCGGCCAGCTGTTCGACCGGATCTACGCTGCCCGCGCGCGTTTGATCCAGGCCGTGCTGCACAATAATGAGGCCGAGGCGAACGAGCTTGTCGCCGCGACGCCGACGATGGATGCCGGACTGATCGACGGGATTCGTAGCATTCAAGCTCAGGTGGATGCCGACTACAACGCGGTACGCGAGCGCGGCGGCCTGCTGATCATCGGCACCGAGCGTCACGAAGCGCGGCGCATCGACAACCAGCTGCGCGGTCGTGCCGGCCGCCAGGGCGACCCCGGCGTGTCGCGCTTTTATATTTCGCTTGAAGACGAGCTGATGAAGCGCTTCGGCCCGAGCATCGACCGGGTCAAAGGCCTGATGGCGCGCGCCGGCTTCGAAGACGATATCCCGATCGAGTTCGGCGTGATCTCCAAGCAGATCGAGAACGCCCAGACCAAAGTCGAGGGCTACAACTTCGACGTGCGCAAGCGCGTCGTCGACTACGACGACGTGATGAACAAGCAGCGCGAAGTGATCTATGCCCGCCGGCGCTCGATCCTGGAGCAGGGCGAGGAGCAGCGAAGGTTGCAGCTGCTGGTGCAGCGCTACCTCGGCAACTACGCCGACTGGGCGTCGGGACAGGCCGAAGAGCTTGCCGCCGACGCCAACGACGCCAATCTGCCCGAGGTCCAGACGCAGCTGGCAAATCTGCTGCCGGGCTCGGAAACGCTCGACCTGCAGGCGCTACGGGCAGCTGACGACACCGGTCGCGCCGTAATGCTGCAGCCGCTGATCGAAGCCGCCGAAGGCGCACGCCACCCGCTGCGGCTGCTGCTCGACGACGTGGCCGAGTTCGTCGATATCGACCCCGAGGAGGCCTGGGGCGAGCTACGCGACGCAGACCGGCCGACCGTCGAGCGCTACCTTGACGAGCAGTGGCGCGCCGGCACCGAGGGAGACCTGGAGCAGCGCATCAAGCAGCTGTTTACCACCGAGCTCGACCTGATGGTCGACCGCTTCCTTGACGACTACGAAGGCTGGATGACCGGCGA
The DNA here is from genome assembly GCA_963827625.1 of uncultured bacterium. GTDB lineage: Bacteria > Chloroflexota > Chloroflexia > Chloroflexales > Kallotenuaceae > CAWHBS01. The sequence goes on from CAWHBS010000004.1 coordinate 555,437, forward strand.
GATCGGGCGCGCCGTCGACGCCGCCACGACGCACGCCACCAACGCGATCAATGTCGAGGGCGCGCTCAGGCGCATTCGCCCGACGTTGCCACAGGCCGAGCAGCTGCCGATCGAGCAGCTGCAGGGCACGCCGGAGCTGGTGCAGCGCGAGCTGGAAGGGCTGATCAAGAGTCAGCTACAGGGAAGGTAACCACCTGCGCCTGTTCGCCGGCGAGCTGCAGCACATGCTGCCGTTTGTGCCGGGCTCGCCGCCCGACGGCTACATGCAGCAGTTCGCCGACGCGCTGGAAGGATTGTTGACCGTGCTGCCCGCGGACGAGCGCGCCACGGCGATCGAGCACATGCTGGCGCCGGTGCGTACCTCGCTGGCGCCGGTGTACGGTGGCCGCTCGCTCGAGGAGGCGGAAGCGCGCGTGTTTATCGGCGCCGTCAACGAAGCCTGGATCGAGGCGCTCGACCGTCTGGCGCAAATGGACGACGGCGACCGCGCGCTGGGACTGGAAGCGCTGGTCGACCGCTCGTTCGAGCGCTGGCGCATGCTGATCGGCGTCGATCTGCTCAATCGCTACAGCCGCGAGCTGATGCTGTCGGCGATCGACCGCGAGTGGGCCGAATATCTGACGGCGATGGAGGATTTGCGCCAGGGCATCGGCCTGCAAGGCATCGCCCAGCGCGACCCGCTGGTGGCGTACAAGACGCAGGCGTTTAAGATGTTCGAGGAGCTGCTGGATACGATCGACCGGACGACGGTGCGCACGTTTTTCCCGAACCTGCCGCGCTTTACCGCCAATGTCCAGCAGCAGCAAGCCCTGGGCACAGCCCGGCCGCGCGAGCTCAAAGTCGGCCCGAACGAGCCGTGCCCATGCGGCAGCGGCAAGAAGTTCAAGAAGTGTCACGGCGCGCCGGAGCGCGCCAACGTGCAGGCCGGCAGCAGCGCGGTAATCGCGGTCGCGGCCAACGGCGTCGCGGCACTGCCGGGAAATGGAAAACAGCAGGCGCAGCGTCCGCAAACGCAGCAGCAGCGCTCGAATGCCCAGCAGAACAACCAGCGGCGCAAACGAGCGCGGCGCTAAATTCCTGGCCCTCATCCCCGGCCCCTTCTCCCGTGCTGACGCACGGGAGAGGGGGTTAGGGGGTGAGGGCCATAACTTACCCCACCAGCTCGCGCACGACGCCCACGATATCCGCCGGGTCGGGGAAGCCGCCGTCGCGCGACATCGAATGCACCAGCTCGCCGTCGACCAGCACGTCGAACGCGCCGTCCTGCCATGGAATCAGCTCGATCGACGATACCCCGTGCAGAAACTCCTCCATCAAGGCGGATGCGAGCGCCAGCGTCTGTGGCTGGTAGCCGCACTCGGCGCAGTAGGTAATGCGCACTTTGACCGGCTGCGTCGCGCGCTCGCGCACTGCAGCCGCGCGGCGCGGCGCGTATAGTGTGCCGCCCGCTGGCGCAACCTGGTTGCTTGCAGGGCTCAACCGGGGTTCGCCGGCGGTGCGCTCCCGGCCGCCGACCACCTCGCGCAGCTCGCGCACGACTTCGCGGTCGCTCAGCGCGCGGTTCTGCTCACGGAACGCGCCCATCGCGCCCATCAATGCGTTGCGCGCTTCCTCGGGCAACTCGCCGATCGAGATAGTGGAATCGAATCCGGCCAGTGCCGGCTCGGCGGCGAACACATCGCGGCGATACTGTCGCTGCAGCTCGGTCATACGTCGTGGACGCTCGATCCAATGGCCGATCGGCCGGAAGTCCTGGTCAAAGAACGCGAAAACCGGAATCGAGCGGTTGCCGTCGTTCAGATACAGGTCCATGATCTCAGGGTTCTGATCGCGCAAGAATACGCGCAGCTCGAGCTTGTCGCTTTCCTGCGCCAGACGTCCCAGCACCGGCAGGTTGGCGATCACATCGCCGCACCAATCCTCGGCCAGCACCAGCACGTTGAGCGGCCGCGGCAGCCGGCTGAAAAACGCCACATCATCGGCGCTCAGCTCGACGCCGCGCTCGGTCGTATCAAAGCGCTCGCGATTGCGCGTCATCTGCTCACGGTACTGTTCATACGTCATCCCTTGTTCAAAACGTTCGCGTGTGATGTGCATGTCCTTCCCCTTATACATTTGTAACAACAGCAAGAAGTGTACGACGTTTTACATCGAAGAGCAACGATATAGATTCGATGGCCCTCATCCCGCCCTCTCCCGTGCTGGCCCTCTAGCGTCCCCTTCAAACATGTGATACATTTCACACAAAGAAAGGAGCCTGCATATGCCGCGTCGCTATCTTGACCGCCGCGCCGAAATGGAGATCGAGGAGATGCTGGCTCGCGAGGAGCTGGCGCGCCTGGAAGCTGCCATGGCCGGCGAGGGCGCGGCAGGCGAACGCGATTCAAACTCGGCAAAGCCGAAGCGTGGTGGAGCGGTGGCTCGGCGCGCGGGAGATTGGCAGGGGCTGGTCGAGCAGCGCATCCTGGAAGGCATCGAGCGGGGCATGTTCGACAATCTGGCGGGCATGGGCAAGCCGCTCAACCTCGACGACGACCGCTTTGTTCCGGACGAGTACAAGATGGCGTTCCGCATGCTGCGCTCTACGGGCCTGACGCCGCTATGGATCGACCTCAACAAGGAGATCCGGGCCGACCTCGAGCGTCTCGAACATTTCCGTGCCTGGGTGCACAGCCGGCATCATGTGATCAGCGCGGTTGAGCTGCATCACCGGCGCAAGGAATACGAGGAGCGCGTCCAGGCGATCAACAGCAAGATGCTGAGCCACAATATCCTCGCTCCGTCGTCGCAGGTGCATTTCGCGCTGCTGGTGATGGACGAAGAGCTGGCGCGCTTCGATCAGCCTGAATAGCGAGCCGCGAAGGACGGGTACCTGCGGCAGCGGGTGCGGACGCAAGTCACGCGAAGACAAAATCGCAGGCTGATGGTCCGCCGGCTGACTTCGAAGCTTGTTGTCCGGCGCTGTGCAAGGCTCTTTGACAACATGGGCGATGGCGCTACAATATGCCCGGCAACACGCGCGGGAGCTATGCCGGTTTCCCGCGCGCTTTTTTGTGAGAATAGAAGTGGATACGAGAAGAAGCACGCAGGCTGAAAGACACTAATTCTTCGCGTTCCTTGCGTCCGCACCCACGATCGTAGGTACCCGTCCTTCGCGGATCGTTAATCTGAGGTTTAGCATGCGTTTTATCCTGGTTCGACACGGCGAAAGCGAATGGAATCGAATCGGCCGCTATCAGGGGCAGCTGGATGCGCCCCTTTCGGAGCTTGGCCTCAAACAGGCCGATGCGTTGGCGGAGCGGCTGCAAAATGAAAAGCTTGATGCTATTTTCACCAGCCCGCTGCAGCGAGCAAAGCGCACCGCCGAAGCTATCGCGCGCTTTCACCCCAGGCTGGAGCTGCAGGAAGACCCGGCCCTGATGGAGATCCACCACGGCACCTGGCAGGGCCTGTTCGCGTCCGATGTGCGCGAGCAGTATGGTGAGCTATTGGACGAGTGGCGCGTGTACCCGACGCGTAGCCAGATGCCGGAAGGCGAATCGTTCAGCAATATTCTTAAGCGAACGCTTAACTTTCGTGAGCGTTTGTGGCGCGAGTTCCCGCCCGACGCGTCGATCGCCGTCTCGACCCACGACGTCGTGGTCAAGATCCTGATCGCCGACGCGCTGGGGATGCATATGGACCGCATCAACCGCCTGTGGATCACCAACGCCTCGATCAGCGTGGTCGAATATACCGACGACCTGCCTTTTCTGGTCTCGCTGTCGGAGGCGTGCCACCTGGGACACCTGGAGTTGGTCAGAGAGAAGCAGGAAGCGATCTGAGTGATGAGTAATGAGTGATGAGTGATGAATATTCATCATTCATCACCCATTACTCATCACTTACCACTATGTTACTCGACCTCCAGATCCACACCATCGCCACGCCCGGCCACGCCAGCTGGGATGCTGAAACACTGGCCCGGTATGCGGCCGGCCATGGCTTCGGAATAGTCGCCGTCACCGACCACAACACCGTCGCGCAGGTCGCGCCCGTACAGGATGCGGGCTCGCGATACGGCGTGCGCGTGATCGCCGGCGTCGAGCTGGATTCGGCCTACGGCGGCAAGCTGTGGCACACGCTGATCTACGGCGTCGCCCCCGATACGCCCGCGATTGTCGAGTTGGCCGCCTCGGTCGCCGAGCGCAACGCAGCTGACGCTCAGAACATCATCGCCGCGCTGCGAGCCGGCGGCCACGCGCTGCAGACGGCGGCAGGCGTGGAGCACCCTACCGTCGCCGCCGTAGGTCTGGCGCTGGTGCGCGACGGCATCGTTCCTGAGGTCGAAGGCGTCGACGACGAGTCGGCGGGGATGGCGTTTATCCTGCGGCACATGGCGGGCATGTACCGGCCGTTGGGCGTGGACGAGATCATCGACGTGGCGCACGCCCACGGCGGCCTGGCGGTGCTGGCGCATCCCGGTCGCTCCAAGGGCGTGTACGCTATCCCGGCCGATGAATCCGATATCCGATCAATGGCCGAGCGGGGCCTCGACGGCATCGAGGCGCTGTATGCGCAGCATAGCCCCGAGCAGCAGGCCTTTTATGGCGAGCTGGCCCGGCGCTACGATCTGCTGGTCACCGCCGGCTCGGATTCACACCATCCGGCGCAGGGGCTGGTCGGGCGTCCGGTAGCGGATTGCGCGGCATTTTTGGAGCGAGTCGGAATATAGGCAAAGGCGCAAAGAACGCAAAGAAGAATGTGTAGGGACACGCCGGAGGCGCGAAACCAAGCGACATACTCGTTGTGATCCGTCTGCGCCGGTGGCGTGTCCGTAACCGACGATTGGGATCGCCATGTCTGGACACGCCGGAGGCGCGATACCAACGTTGATAGTTGTAGCCGACCTGTATGCCGGTGGCGTGTCCGTAACCAATGGGACAGATTGCCCCAACTGCCGGACGCAAACGACCATCGATTCTGTTCGCCCACGCAATCAGGCCGAAGATCCGTAGGATCTTCGGCCTATTGCGTGGGCAAAGCTTCTATTGGATTGCTGCGCCGCTTTTCCCTGTATCCCGCGTCACCGCACGCTGACGTCGTCGACGAAGAAGCTGCTCGTCAGCGAGAAGTCGGTAGTGCCGAGGAATTGGACGCGCACGGTCTGTCCGGCGTAGCCGGCCAGGCTGATGCTGTCCTGGCGCCATTGGCCGGCACCGCTGGCATTGCTCCAGGCTCGCAGCTCGGTAATGACCGTGCCGCCGGAGCTGAGCAAACGTACCCGCAGGCGGTCGTAAGCGATTGATCCGGACTCGGTGGTGGTCATATACCAGGCGTAGCTCAGGGTGCCGTTGGCCGGGACGGTGATCAGCTGGTCGATCGTTTCGGTGGCGTTATTATAGTCGCCCAGGTAGGCGCTGTAGGCACCGGTTCGGGGGCGCGTGCTGGTGATCAGCTGATAGCCGCCCGAGGACGACTGCGTCCACGATGTGGAGCCGCTCTCGAACCCGCCGTTCACGATAGCCTCACCGCCGGCCGGTGGCGGCACTGGGGTCGGCGTCGGCGCCGGCGTACCGCTCGACACGGCGCGATACGCGTTGATGCGGCCACAGCTCCACTGCGTACCGGTCCCCGCAATAGCGTCGCTGGTCGAGCAGATCCGCGACCGGATCTGCGCGTTGGACAGCCCGCTGGAAGCCAGCAGGCCGGCCAGGCCCGCGACATGCGGCGTGGCCATCGAGGTGCCGCTGATCGTGTTGTAGCCGCTGTTGATCCAGGTCGAGTAGATGTTTGAGCCAGGCGCGGCGACCTCTACCCAGCCGCCATAATTGGAGAACGACGAGCGTGCATCAGTGTTGGTGGTCGACGCGACCGCGAAACAGTTGGCGTAGGCCGCGGGATACGCGCTGCTCGTGCTGCTGGTGTTGCTGTTACCGGCGGCGCACGCCAGAAACACACCCTTGCTCCAGGCGTAATCGACGGCGCTCTGTACGGTCGACGAGCCGGGACCGCCGAGGCTGAGGTTGATCACCCTGGCGCCGTTGTCGGCCGCCCAGCGGATGCCGTTCGCCACGTTGGCCAACGAACCGCTGCCGCTGTTGTCAAGCACGCGTACCGGCATCAATTTGCAGCCGGGACATGTGCCCGCGCCGCCGGTGCTGTTGCCGGTCTCCGCCGCCGCGGTACCCGCGACATGCGTACCATGCCCGTTGCCGTCGTCGGCCGCGTTATCGTTGTTCACGAAATCGTAGCCGGAGACGATTTTGGCGTCGAGGTCGGGATGATTGCGCTGGATGCCGGTGTCCACGATCGCGATCACCGTGCTGCTGTTACCGGAGTGGACATCCCACGCCTCGTTGGCGTCGATCGTATTCCAGGCATACTGCTGGGCGGTGCCCGGATCGTTGGGCGCAAGCTCGGTCGTGTACACATAGTTGGGCTCGACGAACTCGACCTGCGCCTGGCTCTTGAGGGCGTTGATCAACTTTTCGACGGCCGCGCCCCTGGCCTTGCGCAGCTGCGGAAACTCGACAGCGTCGATTTCCAGCTTTTCAAGGCGCTGCAGGCGACGTCCGCCGTGGGCGCGCAACATGGCGTCGCGCTGCCCGTCGGTGGTACCGCCGCGGAACTTGATCATCAGCTCGCCGGCTACGGCCGGCGCTTCCGTGCCGCCCCCGCGGCCGCCTTCGCCCGACTGCGCGAAGGCCGCGCCGGGCAGCGACACAGCCAGCGCGAACAGCAGCGACATAAAGACAGGACGTAAACCGAACCGGATGTGCTTTTTCATGCGTTGAACTCCCTGGTAACCCGAACACGGTGTGTCCGGCAGCGTAGCGTGTTGCAACCCAGGGCCGCATCCGCGATTTTACGGTTCGTGCTACGTATATGCGCTACCAGGTCGTACGTACGGATGATGGGCGAATCGGGCAAATCGCAGCGCCGCACGTCCGGCCACACGCTATACTATTGCAGGGCTACCATATTGCCGGCGCGAACAGCGCCCGATCGACAGAAGGAGGTTCAGGATGAAGCTGGGCGAAGAACGCGTCGACAAACTGGCCGAGCAGATCCTGGACGCGCTTGCCGACCGCGACGACGTGCGGCTGCAGGCCGACGACGGTAAGCTGCTCAACCAGATCCGCATGACCATGATCGACGAGCTGACAGTCGAGGAGCGGCTGGACCTCGAGGTGCGCAAGCTGCTCGACCAGTACAAAAGCGACATCGCTATGGGGCGCATGAATTACGACGAGCTGTTCCGGCGCGCCAAGCAGCGGTTGATCAACGAGCGCAAGATCGTGCTATGAGCGAGGCGCGTCCCTCGCCTCACGCCATACCATCCGAGCAGCACACGCCGGCCGGCGCCGGCGAGCGGCTGCGTGAAGTCGTAGCGCTGTTCCTCAAGCTCGGCACGATCGCCTTTGGCGGCCCTGCCGCGCACATAGCTATGATGCGCGACGAGGTAGTGCGGCGCAGGCACTGGATCGACGAGCAGCAGTTTCTGGATCTGCTGGGCGCGACTAATTTGATCCCCGGCCCGAACTCTACCGAAATGGCGATCCACCTGGGCTATGTGCGCGCCGGCTGGCGCGGGCTGCTCGCGGCCGGCATCTGCTTCATCGTTCCGGCGATGACGATCGTGATGGCGCTGGCGTGGGTCTATGTCGAGTATGGCAGCCTGCCCCAGGCGCAGTGGCTGTTGTACGGCGTCAAACCGGTGATCCTGGCCGTGGTCGTCGTGGCGCTATGGGGATTGGGCCGCACAGCCGTCAAGGACACTGTCACCGCGCTGGTGGGTCTTGGATCGCTGGCGCTCTACTGGCTGATAGGCTTCAACGAAATCATCATTCTCCTGCTCGGCGGCGCGGCCGTGCTGCTGGCGCGCCTCGCCACGCGCAACGGGCTGCCGTCTTCTTCGGCGCCTCGGAAACGTCGATCCACGAAGTCACGCGAAGACACACGAAGGACGATTATTCTTCGCGTGTCTTCGCGTCTCCTTCGCGGATCGTTCTATGCTTCTACAGGCGAGGCCGCCCCGACGCTGTGGCAGCTGTTCCTCACCTTCCTCAAGATCGGCTCGCTGCTCTACGGCAGCGGCTACGTGCTGCTGGCATTTTTGCGCTCCGATTTTGTTACCCGCACCGGCTGGCTGACCGACCAGCAGCTGCTCGACGCCGTGGCGATCGGCCAGTTTACGCCGGGGCCGGTGTTCACCACCGCCACCTTTATCGGCTACCTGCTGGGCGGCTGGGCCGGCGCGATCGTGTCGACTATCGCCATCTTTCTGCCCTCGTTCATCTTCGTCGCGCTATCCAACCCTTTTGTGCCGCGCCTGCGCCGCTCGTGGGTCACAGGCGCCGTGCTGGACGGCGTGGTCGTCGCGTCGCTGGCGCTGATGGCGGCCGTTAGCTGGGAGCTCGGCCGCGCCGCGGTCGTCGATATCCCGACCGCCGTGCTGGCGCTGGCTGCGCTGTTTCTGTTGCTGCGCACAAAGATCAACTCCGCCTGGCTGGTGCTGGGCGGAGGATTGATCGGAGCCGCTCTCAAGGCGTTCGGATCGGTATAGACAGTCGTAACCATCGAGCATTGTTTTGCGTTATAATTTCTATTCCTACACTACATCACCTCCAGGGATACTTCGCTGTGCTCCGATTTGTTAAAACCTTCGTGTTGGCTCTTGCGCTATTGGTTATGCCTTCCGTCGAACGGGTCGACGCTATGGTCGATGCGCAGCAGGGGCCGCCCGGCAATCGCGTGTATGTGCCGCTGGCCGGCCGGCCGCAGGGTGCATTGCCCGAAACCAGCGTTGTCGGACGCTGGGAGGTCGAAGATTGCTGGCCGTCGAATCCGGATTGTTTCGATTGGATTCAAACCTTCAACGCCGACGGAACCTTTAGCTACGCAGACCAGAATGGGAATGTCGGAGGCAGCGGAAGCTGGGTTCAGAACGGCGAGGCGATCGAGTGGACCTTCACGACGACGAATCCGGTCAAGGTGCGGTATAGCGGCATCCTTCGCGACGACGAGATGGCCGGACAGGCACGGACGACTTCCGGCCAACAGGGAGCCTGGAACGGCGGACGTCTGCCCGCTCCGGGTGTGCTACCGGTCCCGCCGGCGAACGCGAGCGCGATCGGGCGCTGGGCGATCCAATTTGCCCTCAAGGCGACCGCTATCGCTGCTATAATCATGCCTTTACTTTCAAAGCGGACGGCACGTATACCTCCGACAGCGCGTCCGGTATCGAACGCGGTTGGTGGACGCAGAACGGCGACGCTATCGAATGGATAGTCGACGCCGCGAATACGGAGGAGCACCGGTACCTCGGCAGGGTGGAAGGCAATCAGATGTCGGGCGTAATGCCGTCGGGCTCCGACCCGTTGGGCACCTGGACCGCCGGACGTATCGCCCCGCCGAGCGATTTTACGCAGCCGGCGCCCGACGCGACGGCGATCGGCCGTTGGTCGATTACCGCACTATGCTCGCCGCAGAACGACAACTGTGCGTACGCAACCTACAACTTCAAAGCCGACGGCACCTTTTCGTTTGAGGTCTGGTACGGCACCAGCACCGGCCGTTGGACCCAGCGTGATGATGCTATCGAATGGGTCTTCGGCGGTTACGGTGAAGACAAAACGCATTTCACCGGCACGGTCGACGGTGACCGGATGTCGGGAACAAAACGGAACACCGCCAGTGAACTGGGAACCTGGGCCGGCCAAAGGTTGCCGGGCCCTTGAGCTCACAGTAGGCAGCAACCTCAAGGCACTGGCCGGAAGGATTTCACCACAAAGACACACAGAACACAAAAATCTTAGTTTCTTTGTGTCCTGTGTGTCTTTGTCTGGACTTTGTCCATTTTCGCTCCCAAGGGCTCTGAAAGGCTCAGAACGGGTCAACAGGTTCAGTATGGTGGACCATCCTGACCTTTTGTGACCCTTCCAGCACGCAAATGGACAAAGTCCAGTTTGTGGTGATTCCGGTCAACTCAACCTCTCACTGCTGCGAGCCCGGATGCGCTAACGCGAGTGCGCAGCTCCGCCGACAGCTCGCTCGCTTTCTACCCGGCGCGGCGCTGCTGCCGGCCGGCGGAAGAATTCTAGTGCCAGGGCGATCATGATACCGAGCAGCGCACCCGCGACGCCCGCCAACACTGCGTTGCGAGCAATGTCGCGGCTCGCCGCTTCAAATGGAAGCACAGCCGTCGAGGCCATTTGAACATCTGAATGTTCGTCGGTAAACAGCGACTTGATATACGCCACAGCGGTCTCGGTCCAGGCATCCGCCAGCAATTTGGCCTGCTCGGGTGTCTCGCCACGTGCAACGATATTGAGTAGATCGCCGACCGGAATGACCGTTATGTCGCCACCGTGCACCAACATGCCAGGCTTATAATCAGCAGGCGCAACGCGCGCGATAAGTTCCGGCGCGAGCTGCGTTTCGACAGCCGTGCTCTGTGCCAGAGCAGCAATCGTTTGCCGGCGCGCATTGGCATCGATTGTATCGATACTCAGCATAGGCTCGTTCGTCCCCAATTGCGATCCGGTTTCGACGATGGTCATCAGCAGTGAGGCGGTTGCGGTGTACTCGGTCGCTCGAGTTGCGGCCCATGCACCTGCCAGAAGTGCCGCGATAATGGCCGCTGTCACGATAAGGGGCCAGCGCCTAACGACCGCAACGAAGTAGCGGCGCAAATCGATCTCGTATTCCACAATATTGCCTTTTGGTAAGCCTCAGCTCTACATGTCCGAACTGCTGGCGCATTATACGAACTGCCGTACGCATCGTCAAAGTCGATCGCTGCGCTCGCCCATGCTACGACGCAGGAGCAAGCAAATCGGCGACGTTGTGCAGCTTCGTTTCATGCACAAACAGATAGTTGATATTGCCGTTGAGCTCATCGCCGATGATACGCTGTCTCTCGACTAGTCCATCCATCGTGATCAGAAAGTAGCGGTACTGTTGCGGATCCAGCACATTGTGCAGCGCCTGCTCGGTCTTGCCGTGAAGAACCTCGCAAATAATGATCGGCGCGTGGCGCTCAGCACATCGCGGGCTCCCTTGAGCACGTCGGGCTCGGTGGTTTCGGTATCGATTTTTAGCACGTCGACATGCTCGATCTTGCGCTCATTCACGAATGCGTCGAGCGTCTTGAGGGGAACCGAGATCCGAAAACTGCCGTCGACGTCGTCGCGCAGCGACGCTCCGGCGGGTAGACCAATGAAGAGTTGACATACAACGTCACTTCTCCTTCGGCTGCTCCCAGTGCGTAGCCTTCAGTCTGCACGTTGTGGAGTCCCGTTCGCTCTGACGTTTTCTTGCAGGAACGCAAAGACCTCGGGTACGGGCTCGAACGCGAATACCTGGCACTGCGGGTCGTACACAGCACGAACAGGGCATACGTTCCGGTGTTGGCGCCGATATCAAAAAAGGTTCGCGCCTGGCGCAGCAGCTGCGGCAAAATCCTGGTTGTCTGCGTCTCGACGCCTATGGTCCCATCCAGTACAGCAAGCTGGCATACGTATCTGGCGCCCATCCAATTCCAGACGCAGCCGCCGCCCGTTGGGTAGCTCCACCGAAATCGGGCCGACGACCGGATCCTGGATAATGTGGTGCGGAATATGCTGAGCGAACGGGCCAGGGTGCGTTTCAGCGTGCCGTTGATCGGCGGCCAGACCAGCGAGTTGCAATCATGCGCTTGATTGAGCTCATTGTTTCCTGCAGATGGCCGTTTGAGATCAAAGACTCAACCGCCGGGCGCTTGCTCCTAATATGCACCTTCACGCTTCAAAACCGCGCCGAGTGTACGCCACAGGATGCGCAAGTCGAGCCAGAACGAATAGTTCTGGATATAATATAGGTCGTCTTCGGTATGCAGGTGCATCGGCTTGTATCCGCGGCCGTTGATCTGCCACCAGCCGGTCATGCCCGGCGGAACCCGGAAACGCTGCCACTGCCAGGGCTCGTACTCCATGGCGATATACGGCATCTCGGGCCGCGGCCCGACCAGGCTCATTTCGCCGAGCAGCACATTGAACAGCTGCGGCAGCTCATCCAGGCTGGTGCGTCGCAGCTTGCCGCCGACGCGCGTGATCCGTGGATCGTCGCTCGTGTTTGTGCAGCAGCTGGCCCGCTTCGTCACGCTGCGCGACTTCCTGCCAGCGCTGCTCGGCGTCGCGATACATGCTGCGAAACTTGATCATCTTGAAGCGCCGCCCGTGCTCGCCGATGCGCTCCTGCCGGAAAAAAACCGGGCCCGGCGATTCGAGCTTGATCGCCGATGGCGATCAGCAGCAGCAGCGGGCTGAGCAGTAGCAGCAGCGCCGCGCTGGCGCTCATGTCGAACACGCGCTTGAGCAGCCGCTGTGCCTCGGTCAGCGCCGATTCGCGCAGGCTGATCAGCGGAACTCCGCCCAGGCTCTCGACGGTTGTGCGGGCGAACGAAAGGTCGAGCACGCTGCGGTACCATATGCACCATCACCGGGTACTGGCTGAGCCGCAGCGTGATCGCGGCGATCTCGTCGTGGCGCTGCGATGGAAGCGCAAAAATCACTTCGTCGATCGCGTGCCGGCTGACCAGCTCTTCAGTATCCTCTACCGTGCCGAGTGGCGTGCCGAAGCGCTCGTCGAGCGCTTCGTCGCTGGCGTAGCCGACGACGTTGATGCCGGCCCACGGGCGCCGCGCGAACTCCTGCGCCAGCTGCACACCGTGCTCACCGCCGCCGACGATCAGCACGCGCCGCTCGACGCTGCGCTGGTGGCGCAGCAAAATGTAGGCTCGCACGATCAGGTGAAAAACTACCAGCAGCGCAAGGTCGAGCAGCGCAAAGTAGATGAACTGCAGGCGCGAAACGTTGCGCACCGACAGGTACAGCATGCCGGCAAAGCTCAGCGATGAAAGCGACACGGCGGCCACCAGGCGACCGATCGCGGCGATCAAGCCATCGGTAAAGATCGCGCGCTGCGGAACCAGCAGCATAAACACGATGAACCAGATCGCGGTTACGGCCGCGTACAGCTGCCATGGGAGCTGCACACTGGTGTTGGGAAGCTCGTTGCCCAGCTCGAAGCGAATGCGGATCGTGGACGCCAGCTGCAGCGTGAGCAGCGTTATCAGCAGGTCCCAGAACAGGACGCTGCGTGCCAGTCGAGAAACCAGACGATCGAACATAGGGTAGCCTTTGCTTATCGGATCTTCGAACTGCGCTGCCAGGGAGTCAACGCCGACCGCCAAGCACATCGCGCGCAACGAGCGATACAAATCGCGGATTGCCGATAACGTATCGTTTCCACAGCCGGCGCGGGTCCTGCGTCAGACGGTACAGCCATTCCGTCCCGCTCCGCTGCATCCAGGCCGGCGCTTGCCGAACCCGGCCCAGTGAAAATCGAACGCCGCGCCCACCGCAATCAGTACCGGTGCATCCAGCAGCGCGCGATAACGCGCCACCCAGTAATCTTGTTTCGGTGTCCCCAGACCGACCCACACGATATCCGCGCCGCTACGGTTGAGCATTGTAGCAGTCTCTCGCTGTTCTTCAAGTGACAGCGCCCTGAACGGCGGCGAATAGGTGCCTGCAACCTCGAGCCCCGGAAAGCGAGCCAGCAGCCGGGCCGCCAGCTGCTCGGGCACGCCCTCCGCGCCGCCGTAGAAAAAGTGCCGCACACTATTGGCGCGCCCGCGGTCGCACAGCGCCAGCATCAGGTCGGGGCCGTACACGCGCTCAACCTGCCGGCCCGACAGCTTTCCAGCCACACCAGCGGCATGCCGTCCGGTGTTGCCAGGCCCGAGCGATTGACGATCTCGCGCATCGCCGGCGAGTCGCGGCATTCCAGTATCGTATGCACGGTGCAAACGTTGACCCAGTGCCGCTCGCGCCGTGCGATCCAGCCCAGCAGTGTGTCGACCGCTCGATCGAAGGTCAGCGCGCTGATGCCGACGTCCAGCACCCGAAAGCGCTCCACGCCGGAGCGCTGCGCCTGCCTGCCGTCCTGTGCTTCCGCCGGCGGTTGTATGTTCATGTCGCGTTCCAATGGCGCTAGGTATACCACGTAGCGGCACAATTCGCTAGGCGCCGGCCATTACGGTTTGGTAGCATCGCTCGACGCGCTCCGCGATGCACTGCCAGGTGAAGCGCTGCTCGACCTTGGCGCGGCCCGCCGCGCCGAGCCGTTCGGCAAGGCCGGGATTTAGTAACAATTCTGTAATCCGTTCGGCGATCAACGGCGCCTGTTGTGGTACCAGGAAGCCGTTCTCGCCTTCATCGATCACGTCGGCAATCGCGGGAATCGCGCCGCCGATCACCGGTTTGGCAAAACTCCACGCTTCGGTGTATATCCCGCCGAAGCTTTCCTGTACCGAAGGCACGCACAACAGGCTGCACGCGGCCAGCGCATCGGTCTTCGTCTGCAGGTCGACTGCGCCCAGACGATGGATCCGCTTGTCGGCTCCGGCAAAGGCACGCTCCGAGCTGCCGACGGCCGGTCCGACGAACACGAACTGAGCCTCCGGCACGCGCCGCCAGACCAGCTCGGCCGCCTCAAGTACCTGGCGATAGCCCTTATAGTCGTAATGCTGGCCCAAAAACAGGACCAGCGGGCCGTGCAGCCCGAAGCGCTCGCGAAACGCGCCGGCGTCGGCTGCATCAGCCAGCACCGGGCCCATGCCGCAGATAGTGATACGCTCCTCGGCCACGCCGATGCGCTGCAACGTCTGCCGCTCCGCCTCGGTAAGCGCCAGCACGGCGTCGGCCATGCGGTACAGCTCGTCGTATGCCCGATAGCGCCAGCCGCTCCAGCGTGGATGGTGCACCGGCGTCAGCACAAACGGCACGTCGCGCCGGCGCGCCACGCTCAGCGCTGCATAGCTGATGCCTTCGCGGCCGATACGCACATTGTGAACCAGTTCGATATCGGCGGCATACTGCAGCAGATGCCGCTCCAGCGCGGCGGCGATCGGCGGCAGCGAGCGGCTCATCAGCGGATAATACGCGGCCACCCACGGAAGCAGGCTGAGCTTTTCGGCAGGCGAAAGGCCGATGCGATGGACCGGAATACCATCGATCACGTAATCGCGGGCCGAGCCTGGCGCCCGTACCGTCGTTCCGAGCAGCCAATCGGTGCGATTATGGTCCCACAGGCTGACCACATTGATGCTGTGGCGCGGCGCAAGCTGCAGCGCTGTCTGGTGCTGCAACAGCTGCGCGCCTCCGGTGGCCGGCGGATACGATGTTAATGCATACAGCAGGTTCATGTGCCGGCGACCTGCCGATACACGTCTACAGTAGCGCGGGCGCAATGATCCCACGTGAAGCGCCCGACCCGCTCGACGCCGCGGGTCCGTAGTTGCCGGGCAAGCCGCGTATCGACGAGCAGCTGCTCCATCGCATCGGCGATCGCGCCCGTGTCGAGCGGGTCGATCTGCAGGGCCGCGTCGCCGACCACCTCGGGCAGCGACGATACGTTCGACGTGATGACCGGACAGCCGAGCTGCATCGCCTCCAGCGGCGGCAGGCCGAAGCCTTCGTAAAGCGACGGATACACGAAAACCGCCGCGCAGCGATACAGTGCTGCAAGCGTCAGCGACGGTATGTGGCCGGTAAATCGAACATCCTGCTCGAGCTGCTGCTGCTGAACAAGCTGATGTAGCTGCCCCTGACCGAAGGTCGCTCCACCGGCGATCACCAGCGCCGGCCTTGGAGCATGCAGGCCGCTGTACGCCTCCACCACGCGCAACAGGTTCTTGCGCGGTTCCAACGAGCCGACGCACAGCACATAGCCCGGTCGCAAGCCGAGGCCGGCGATCAGCTGCTCGGCCTCCGCGGTTTCGACGTTGGGAAGCTGCTTGTCTCCGCCGAGATGGACCGTCGTAATGCGGTCGAGCCCGGCTCCGAGATGCCGCGAGACGTCCTGGCGCGTCGCTTCCGAGTTGGCGATCAAATGCCGGCACCGCGCGACGACCGAGCGATAGCCGCTGCGCATGCGCTCGCCGCGCAGCGCCGGCACCCATTCGGGATGCACAAACGGAATGATGTCGTGTACCGTCGCCACCGCCGGGCACGGCAGCCGCGACGATACCGGCATCGGCACGGTATAGTGGATCAGGTCGCAGCCGAGCTGCTTGAGACGCAGCGGCAGCAGCCGGGCGTGGACCAGCTGCCAGTACGCGGCCAGCACTTTGCGCGGCGCGGGCCGCCGCACACGCGCGAATAGCCGCGGCACCGCGAGCGGAACGACCTCGACGCCGGGGACGTCGTTTAATGCGCGCGCCAGATTGCGTGTATAGACCGCCAGCCCGGTGTTGATAAAACGGGTGATCGATGTTTCGAGCCCCACCCGCAGCACAGCATCCGGCATAGCTTAGGCCGTTACGCTCGAAGCCGGCATCGCCGGAGACGGCGCTCGTCGCCTTGCCGGCAGGCGTGCCACGGCCGCGGTGCAGTACACCCCGGACAAAATCGCGATGCTCACAACCACCTGATCGCTGACCCAATCAACTCCAATGCCCATGATCGCCAGCCCGACCATCATCAGATGGCACGCCAGGCCGAAGCTGCGCTGCTGATCGCTCTGCGCGCGACGGTACAGCAGCCAGGAGGATCGCAGAAACACCAGCATCAGCAGCAGAAACATCAATACGCCGGGAATACCCCCGTACAACGCCATGACCATATATGAATTATGGCCTCCGATAATAGTGTCGTCGTCGAACCAGCCGGCTTCGCGGGCCGTCACCGGGCGGTCGCCGCCGAACACCGGATCCTCACGCACGCGCTCTACGATCTGGCTCCACAACGCGAAGCGGCCGTTGAAGCCGTTGGATTGATCGGGCCGCACCAGCCGGTAGAGCCGGTTGGGCTACCGGCGCAGGCAGCGCCTCGAGCAGGCCCGTAGGATCCACCAGCACCCATATGGTGCCGGCTAACAGGATGCAGCTCAAAGCCAACACGACTGCCGGCTTCAATAACATCGACAGGATCGGCCGCGACCGAAGCAGCAGCGCGTAAACGGCGACACAGGCCAGCGCGGCCAGGCCGGTGATGCCGAGCGAGGCTACCACGCCAAGAACCATGACTACCAGCGCGGCCAGACGTGCGCGATACTCCCGCGGCGTGGTGCTGGTCAGCCAGAAGCCAAGCGCCAGGCACGCGGCTGCTCCCACCATCGAGGCGTACGGATTCGGATGCAGGAACGGGCCGTGTGCGCGGAAGATCGAGCCGACGAAATACCCATCGCCGCCGGTCAGTCGTGCCACGTTAAGGTCGCGGATAAACGTGTCGTACAGGTTCGACGGCAGCGGCGTCAGAAAGCCCAGAAAGCGCTGGTTGGTGAGCAGCCCGCTGAGCACGCGCCCGCCGCTGATGGTTTGAATAATGCCGAGGGATGCCGCCAGCACGGATACCCCGAGGATCACCCGGTAAAATGCGCGCTGCAGGCGCGGTGATCCATACGCAACCAGACAGGCCACGATCGGCAGCGGCAGCATGAACAGCCCGTTCTTGAAGATGTGCCATACCAGCTGGCTGGGACCCTTATCGTAGGGATGTACGACCCACGCCGCCACGAGCCAGAGCTGCCACGCGACGATCAGGCCAACCACGGCCAGCACCCGCGGCGGCACCTTGAAAACCGGGTTTTGCAGCGCGAGCAAGGCGATGACAACGCCAAAGAACACGGCGGCCAGGTCGGTTGAGGTGACTTGAGCCTCGCCGATCTGCAGCGGCCATGGAAACAGCAAAGCAGCCAGGCCGCACGCCAGCAAAGGTAGGGTATCGAAAGCGTAAACTTAAAATGGCAGAATAATCTTCATTGCAGCTTCATACGAGCTGAACCGGGCTCTTGCGCACGCCGTCGGCCACGCCACGCGCAAGGAACACCATTTTTTTCCAGCGCCGCGCACCGCAAACGCGCCAAGAAAGAAAGCGGTGCGCGCAACATTGCCGATCAGCAGGAACAGCGCCAATTCCAGCGGGTCTGCGTGGCTCCCGACGGTAAGGATGCGATTGCGCGCCATCAGGTAGTGTTTGAGCGGGCTGGTATTGCCTTCGGCCAGATCACGCCGTGTGCTGGCCGACTCTTTGTGCCAGATCACGCTTCCGGAAGGCAAACGATCCGAAACCGAGTTTGCGCACGCGTAAGCACAGCTCGGCGTCCTCAAAATACGCAAAATAACGCTCGTCGAACAGGCCGGCCTGCTCGAGCAGCCGTTCGCGGCAGCAACATACAGCAGCCCGACGCATAATCACTGCGAGCACCGCAGCGCTCACGCTGCTGCGCGGCCGGTTCAAATGCCGGTGCTCGAAGTAGCCCAGCGCGAGCATGGCGGTGCGCCGGCGAACCAGACCTGCTCGGGTCGTCGGCGTAGCAAATCAGCGGCGCGACGACGCCCGCCTCCGGGATGCGACCGCGGCAAAGCGCACCAGTGGCCGCAAAAATCGGCGTCGGCCAGCGTATCGTTGTTAAGAGCAAGACATAGTCCGCGCCCGCTTCGAGCGCGCGCATGCATGCCCCGATTGCTGCCGCTGACGAAGCCGATGTTGACGTCGAGGCGCATCGGCTCAGCGAGGCGGAAATCGGCTGCGCAGCCTGGCCGCGGATCGACCCGGAGCCGTTGTCGATCACAGGATCGTGACATCCAGGCCCGTCGTATCCACTTGCTCAGCGATTGAGGCACGCAATCGTATCGTCGAGCCCGTTCCAGTTCAGGATCACGATCCAGACCATAGGGCGAATTACGTTCATAGCGCGCGGCTTTCGCGCGCGCCGCTTTCGCGCTAGGCGGACGCCGACTGCCGGTCATAGAAAGGTGGTGTCGAAGCACGCTGTCGAGGGCATGCAGGGCACGAAACACCAGTCGGGCGCGCAGCGGATCCGGCGCAGCGCCGGCATCAACTCGCCCGGCGCCGGCGTATCGCGCTCTTTCAGCTATTCCACGCGATCTGCAGCCGCCAGTCGGCCCGGATCGCGCGGCGCCGGCGGCGAACCGGCCGGCAACGGCGGATCGTCCAAGCAGCGTTCGGCCGCGGCGGCCAGCTCGGCGGCAAACGCGCTGCCGCCGGTGGTGGTCTTGGAAACCTCGTGCATGCGATAGGTCGCGACCAGAAACGGTACATAGCGCATGCCGAAATGCAGCGCGGCGCGCAGGTAAAAATCGTAGTCCAGCGCGTAGTGCAGGTCGATGCCCAGCGGGCCGAGCGCTTCGATCACGCTTGCGCCGCTGCAGCACCGCCGGCTGGTTGATATAGTTTTCACGGCAGCAGGCCGCCAGATCGAGCGGCCGCCCATACATCCGCTCGATCGGCGTGCCGTCGTGCTGTACGCGCAGCGCGTCGCCGTAGACGATATCGATCAGCCGGATCGTCCAGCAGCGGCGATCAAGCCGGGGCAGCGGCCGGCGGAAGATACACGTCGTCGCTGTTGAGCCAGCCGATAATCTCGCCGCGGCAGCGCCGCCAGCCTTTGTTGACGGCGTCGGCCTGGCCGCGGTCGCGCTCGCTGAGCCAGTGAAAGCGCGGATCGTGCTCGTATCCGCGCAGCACGTCGAGCGTTTCATCCGTGCTGCCGCCGTCGACAACCCAGTATTCGATATTCGGATAATCCTGGCTCAGCACGACTGTCGATCGTTTCGCCGATAAAGCGCCCTGATTAACGACGGCGTGACGACGCTGACCAGCGGGAGCGTCGGGTCGGCCAGTTCGACCGCCGGCAGCGCTTCCGGCCGGGCATAGGATTGCCATTCTCGATTGAGCTGCGCGGTGGTCATCACTTTTAGAAAGATACTATCCGCCTGCAAAATGCGCCCGTCCGCCGGATGTGTGAGCTGGTCGAGCGCTCCGGCATAGCGAAAGCCCCATGCGGTCATCAATTCCGCGATCTCGTCGAACAACCGTTGACCTTCATACAGTGTTTCGAAGGGAGTTTTCAATAACCACCAGCCGCGCTTGCCTGATCGTGTTCTCGCCACCACGCAAGACGTGCATCTCATAGCCTTGAACGTCGACCTTGATCATCAATGGTCCACGCAGCGTCAATTCTCTGGCGACCTTCGTCAAGCCGCGCGACATTGACCGATACTTGCGTGGTTGTCGCGGTATAAGGAAACGCTTCGCGATGGTTGGCCGACGTGCTCAAGAACGAGGAAGACGGCGAATAGTCGCTTCGTTCGAAGCTTAGCTCGCCCGAGCGATCGCCTATTCCGATATTGAGTGCCCGAAAACGGCTTGCAGCTCCGATCCGGCGTACCAGCTGTTCGTAGCAGTCCGGCAAGGGCTCGAAAGCGTAGATCCGGGCCTGCGGAAGCAGTGCAAACATAGTTGTTGTGAACTGCCCTGTATTCGCGCCGATATCCAGTACCGTAGCGATGCCTAACGCATGAAACCAGGGCTGGTTCAGCGCATGGTAGGTGCTGCGAAGCCCCCCACGACGCTTCAGCGACAGCAGCACCGGCTGCTCGAAGTAGCTCGCGAGCGAGTTAGAGCGATGGGCCAGTTTTGTCAGGGCATTCATAATTGCTCAACTATGCACCGTCTGGTTTGCCAGGAGGTTATCGATTGCAGCTAAGGTTTTTTGCTGGCAACTGTGCCAGCTGAACAGGCGCGCGTGTGCTAGACCGCGCTCGATGCGAGCGTGCCGCTCGTGCGGCGAAAGGCCGGTAGCTGAACATAACGCGGTCGCCATATCGTCGACGTCGAACGGATCAAAATAGATCGCCGCATCGCCGCCCACTTCACGCAGCGACGAGGTCGAGGACGCCGCGACGATAGTTCCGCTCGCGAACGCCTCCCAAATCGGCAGACCAAAGCCCTCGTATTCCGAGGGATACACAAACGCAGTCGCCCTGGCGTAGCTGGCGCGAAGCTCGTCCTCGCTTGCCGACGGGATCAGTTTCACGCGATCGGCCAGCTTGAGCCGGTGTATGTGCTCGGTCTCGGCGGGTGTAAAGCTCGTGCCGTATGGCGAGATCACGCGCAGCTCGTAGCTCGTCACCAGACCGGACCGGCTGAACGCCTGCAGCAGGCGGCCGAAATTCTTATACAAATTCCGATTGCCGACGAAAAGGATGTATGGATTTTCGTCTGCCGCGGGCGCCTGCTGTGGAGCATTACAAACTCATCCACGCCAAGCGGAGTCACAACGATCTTGTTGTGGTCGATATCGGGAAAGGCAGTGCAGATATCGCGGGCGGTGCTTTCGCTGATTGCCAGCAGCAGCGCGGCCTGTTCGATACAACGCCGCTTCTCTTCAGTTAAGCGTGCAACGTGGCTGTCGCCGCGCGAAAGTACTGCGGAAACAGCTCGTGGATCATATCGTAAATGGTGAACACATGCAGCCCGCGCCCGAGCACCGGTCCATAATACGCGTTGAATGTGAGCTCGGGACGCAGGCGCTCGACCAACCTACTCGCGCGCCAATCGTTGATATCACGGATCTTCAGCAACCGGCTGCCGCGAAAGCGTGACGGTATGGCACGGATGTACCTGGCCACTGACCCTTCGTATCGCACAGTCGAGTATACGGTTACATAGCCCGCGCCGGCGGCAGCCGTGCCGAGCGCGGGCACGATCTGGCGAAAATAGCGCGCGATCCCTCCGCGAGGCGTAATGTTTGTAATATTGTCGTACACGAATATCGTGGTTGTCGGATTTCATGCTAGCCAAGATGTCTTCCAGTCAGCTCAAAATAATCGTCAGGCTGCAGCGTGCGCTTCTGAGACGGCGCTTTAAGCATATAGATAGCCTGTGCACCCCGGTTTCGCGTAGCGATCCGGAAACGCAGCGGCGAGATCGGCCTGGCGGTTAGCAGATGCATGAACCTGCCGTTAGAGATCAAGCGTAGGCCGAAATGCTCGCCCAGTCGCCGCAGAGCTTCCCTGGTGTAAAGCGATACATGCTGGCCGTGCTCCGGGCCGTAATACCACCATTCGTCGATTGTGGGCGTCGCCTGCGGCACCAGAAACGTGCTGAAAAGGATGTTGGGCGACAGCCTGAGCATCTGTTCGACTTCGGCGAGCGGGTCTACCAGATGTTCAAATACCTCGAACGCGGTAAGCAATTCGAACTGCTCGTTCTCCTGGTCGCTTGCATCAACCCCTGTGCAAACAGATTCTCGCAATACTTATCCATTCGAAAATAGTCAAAGCCGTTGTCACGCATGAGGCGTGCGAACACTCCGTAGCCGCCGCCATAGTCGACGAATTTGCCCCTGGATCGAAGAAGCTGAGTATGACCGCTCGGGTTGTCGCGCTCCAGGTTATATTTCGGCTGACTAAGCCGATATCGCTGCGCGTAATTGCAGATGAATACGCTTCGTCAAGCCAGAACGGCGCTTCAGTTTGTATAAATCCGCACCTGCTGCAGCGCAAATACTGGACTTCGTATTTTTGGAGCACCGTCGCCTTTTCAAAAGGCCTCAACTCATGACAAATATGGCATTGCATGGTCCGTAAGCCTATGTACGTCGCGATAGGAGATAGTATGTTTCTAACGAGCTCGGTACTGTATTAAAAACAGCGAAAGAAAGAACCGTTGCGATGATCACACCGCTGATCCCCAATGGACCGACCAGCACAATTGATAGTGCGATATTTGCTACAGCTGTTGCCAGGCCATAAATCATCTGCCCTTTGATCTGTCCGGCTCCGTTGAGCACGCAGGAAATAGCGCTCAGCGAAGACAGCAGAATACTCCACAACCCCATCCACATCAAGACATCCGGCGCGGGAACGGCAGCCGGCCCGGCCCATGCTTCAATGATCTGGGCCCCAAATGCAACCAGTAACAGTGCAAACAGGGCAGTGATCAACGTACCTCCGACCAGATTGCGCCGGAAGGCACGCCTGATCCAGGCTCCATCGCCGCGGGTGAAGGCTTCGGAGTAGGCGGGCCAGAGCGCGGGAAACAGCAGTGTTTGCAGCAAAATCGCATACGAGAACAATCGCCAGGTAACGCTGTAGGGCGTTACCGCTGCCGCGCCGAGGTAATGGGCGATAATAACGTTATCGGTCTGTCAATTCAGCAGCGCCGCGATCTGGACAACAAAGAATGCCCCGCCGATCGCCGACAAGCGGCGCATATAATTAAAGTCAAGCGCGCGCCTGAGCGGCGCAGGCCATGGCTTGTGAAATCCAAACAACGCGACGGCACTGACGATTTTGACTGCAAGCAGCGTCCCGGAATACGCGACGACGAGCCAGACCAGTCCAGCTTGCAGATACGTCACCAGCAGAATTGCAAACAGGCTCGCCAGACTGCCGGCCACTTGCCAGATGCCTACCACAAAGCCTTCCTGGTACGCACCGTACACTTTCTCGACGAGATCGAGAAGGGCAACCCGAGCAGTGTAATCAGGAGCGCGGCGCCGACCATAGGCGCTGCCTCGGACTGTGCAAGGGGCGACGAAACGTTAAGGGCAGCCCATCGACAGTCAGCCACACCGCATACGCCACGATGCCCAGGCCGGCTGCGATCGCGCAAAGCAGCCAGAACGCGTTGCTAACGTGACGCTGTGCAAGCTCTTTTTGCCCGTTACCATACGCTTCGGAGACCGTATTCGTCAGCCCGTTGCCAAGACCGATATCAGCCAGCTGGAACCAGATCAGCAAGGTGCTCATCGTGATCCACATGCCGTAACGCTCGCTGCCCAGATAGTTGAGCGTCAACGGTACGGTGATGATACTGACGGCAAGTGCTATTCCTCGTCCCGCCAGCGCGGCGACGCCGGCCTGTATGATTCGTACATACCGTCGCTGGCCGTCGTCCACCGGCTGGCTGCGGCGCAAGTCGTACCCATTGGCGCACATATGTACGCGAGGCTCTCATGTAGCGAGTACGGACTGCATCTTGTGGTCGTACTCGATCCTCCGGCGCAGATCTCCGCCTAGTATGGTTGGGCTGGACATCTAGGTGTAGCTAAGTTGCGGAGTGTCCGCCACTGCAGCAGATAATGCGTCTTTGACCAGCAGCGTAACATTTCTTTCGACATCGACAACTGGTAAATCGGCAATCTGCTCACGACGCTCTTGAAAGTCCAGGAAATTGAGCATCCCAGCATAATCTTCAAGTCGCGTACGCTAGTCTGCACATAGGCGTCAGCGGGCGAAAGGACCTGCAGAGCTCCGAGGCAGTCGTTGCGAACAAAAAACAGGTTGATGCCACTGCTGTTGGCACCGATCAGCGAATACCCTTTCTGCGACGCCAAGTGGTCAAACGCGGCAACCGATGCTCCGAAATATCCGCCGGAATGATGAGCCTCAGCTCGCACGAACGAGCTAGCGTAAGGAATAGCGATCGGACTTCGATCGCCGAACAGGCTGTTATATTCGCAGATGACGATGCGCGGATGGATCACCGTTATAGCTTCCCAGACCCAATAATCATTCCCATCTATATCGATCGACAGCAGTCCTATGTCACCCTTGATGCCGTGCTTCGAAATCAGGGTATTGATATTATCGCGGGTAATGAACTGGCATTCGGTCTTCAGGTTGTGTCTCCAATAAATCGGATCGAGCTGAATTGCATCGATATCTTCGCGAGAATCGATCACCAGGCCGGACCAGTTACTGTGCTGCAAAAGAGAAAGCGCGTGTTCAATTCTTCAGGTAGTTTCCCACGCCGAACTCGACAAAGATCGGCCTGTCGATATCGATCGACCGAATTAGGTACTGGATGATTCCATCCTCTCCCCATTGAGAGTACACCTGGAATTCGTGGTCCTTGATATTGGAAGATGAGTTTACTTGGTCTACCGATAGCTCAAGGCGCCCAACAGAGCGCTGCAATCCATCCCATACTATTTTCAGCTTGCGTTATCTCGTCGGGAAGCGAAAGCCGTCGCGAGCCCGTAGATACGCGCGTCTGGCGAAGAATGCATGTTGTCTCACCTGGCTCTCGGAAGGTGTTCAGGCCGCGCGGCACAGCTCCAAGAGCCTCAATGTGCGAGCGTAGGCACGGTTTCGCGATACCACTCGATCGTCTGCTGCAGACCTTCACGAAAATCGGTGCTGGCCGTGAAATCGAACAGCTCGCGCGCGCGCGAGGTGTCCAGGCAGCGGCGCGGCTGCCCGTCGGGCTTGGTCGCGTCCCAGCGCAATTCGCCGCGAAAGCCGGTCAGCTCGGCGATCAGCTCGACCAGCTCGCGGATCGTGATCTCGCGATGCGCGCCGAGGTTGACCGGCTCGGCGCCGTCGTAGCGCTCGGCGGCCTGCACGATGCCCTCGCGCGGCGTCGGCGACGTACAAAAACTCGCGCGAGGCGTTGCCGGTGCCCCACACGTCGATGTACGCGGCGCCGCTGTCGACGGCGTCGACGCACTTCTTGATCAGCGCCGGGATCACATGCGACGACGCCGGGTCGAAGTTGTCGCCGGGGCCGTACAGGTTGACCGGCAGCAGATAGATGCCGTTGAAGCCGTACTGCTGGCGGTACGACTGCAGCTGCACCAGCAGCGCCTTCTTGGCGATACCGTAGGGCGCGTTGGTTTCCTCGGGATAGCCGTTCCACAGGTCGTCCTCGTGAAACGGCACCGGCGTGATGCTTGGGATAGGCGCACACGGTGCCGATGCAGACGAACTTTTCGAGGCCCGCCTGGCGGCCGGCTTCGATCATCTGCACGCCCATCATCAGGTTGTCATAAAAAAACTTGCCGGGATTCTCGCGGTTGGCGCCGATACCGCCGACGCGGGCCGCCAGGTGGATCACAACATCCGGCCGCGCATCGGCGTACAGCCGGCGCACAGCGTCCATTTCAGTCAGATCGTATTCCCGGCTACGCGGCACGAAGATCTCGCGGCAACCGGCGCGCCGCAGCTCGTCGACGACTTTGGAGCCGAGAAAGCCCGCACCCTCCCGTCACCGTCACGCGTTTGTTACTCCAGGTGCTCATGCAGTTGCTCCTTGCTGAGGTTTGCACAATACACGGCCATCCGGTTCCGCTCTATGGTTGCCGGACCAGCCTGATCCATTCAAGCTCGGCGTTGCGATCGATCCCCGCAATCGAAGCCGTCGTTCAACATAGCGCACGCCGATGGTGTGCAGCGCGGGCTCCAGCTTCAGGTCGAAGCTAATTCCTGCCAGCTCCCATCCGCACGGTCAAGCATGATCGTTCCGATCGTACTCAAAATTGTGCTCGACGTTCAGCTCCACGGGTGCCGGCACGCTATGCCGGGCGCGCACCGTGACGCGATACGTTCCGCCATGCCGCGACGTCGACCATTGCAAAGGCCGCGCCGTCCCACCAAAGTGTACCGACATTCGGCTCGTTTGTCGGATACGCGTTTACCAGCTCGTCGTAGCGTGGCGCACCCGCGGCATCGACATATGCCAGACGCAGCTCGGGCGCAGGGATCTGCACTTCGGTTTCCAGCGGCAGCGCGCCGACATTTTCGCCGTGCATACCCGCCGGCAACTTGCCGTTTGCGACAACGGATGCCACCGCGGCGCGAACATAGGTCGCCGGATCCATCTTCGGCTCGGCGACGGCTGCGCGCGCATACCAGGCCGCCGCGCGAGCGAAATCGCCGGCCCGCATGAGCCGATCGGCACGGCCGATAAGCACGCCGGCATCCAGGCCGGCTATATTCCACAGCCGCTCGATGCGGCGCTCCAGCACTCGCCAGCTGGTGCCGGCTGCCTGCGGTGTGGTAAGCGAAACATCGCCCCAGGCGTACCAGTCGTCGGTGGTATCGCCGGCGGGCCCGCCTGTTGTGCGCAGCTCGAGCGTTACTTGCTGCCCGGCCCAGGCAGACAGATCAACCTGGCCCGGAACCCAGCCCTGCGCCGCGGTTTCCCGATCGAGCAGGTGATCAAACACGCGCCGGCGATCGCCGTTTTGCGGTGTTATCCATACCTCAAAGCCCGCTCCATCGCTGTTTGCGTTGTGCATGTTAGGGTCCAGCCCCATCGCGAAGCTGAGCACCGCATGCCCGGCATATATCTGTCGCGTGAGGCTGACCGCCGCCGGAGGGTACATAAAAAGGCCGTCGAGCGTTACCTGTTCGCCGCCGGCGTCGCCGGCGAAAGCCTGCGTGTAGTGCTGCGACGCCACGTAGCACGTTTCGGGACGTCCCGCTTCACAAAAGCTGGTTGTTATGAAATCGGCGGGAGCTTCGATCGGGGCACTCAGCAAATCGGGAACAATGTTTTCACGTGGCGCCTGCTTCAGCTCGCGCAGTTGCTGCTCATACATCAGCGCAAGCTCCCATGCGAGCAGCGGATCTTTTGGCTGCGCGGCGCGGGCGCGCTCCAGCGCGGCGGCGGCGGCGCTCCAATTCGCCAGCGCGGCGTGCAGATGTGCCATGCGGCGCAAGGTGTTGGGGCCCGGGGTTGCCACGTCGCTCGCCGCCTGAAAATGCTGCAGCGCCATGCGGGCCGCGCCGGCGTCGCGCAACGCCGGCAGCGCATCCGCCGTACGCGGCTCGGGCCACTCGATTGCGCGCTCCATGATGCCGGCGCCGCGCACAAGATGATACGGCCAGAGCACAGCCGGACCCAGGATGACGGCTGCCACGGCAACGCACAGCAATATGGCAAGCGGTATCGCGGCGCCGGCAGGCCGTATTCGCCGGCGGCCGGACGCCGGAGCATCCACAACCTTGGGTTTGCTCGACAGCATACCTGTTTGACGGGCCATGCGTTTACCGATCACAGACGCGATCTTCGCGGACAGAAGCGCTTTGCGCGTACCGCGTGAAAGATAGCACAATCGGCAGGAGTATATACGCGCGATCCTGTTGCGTCAACCGTGCCGCCCCTGGGCCGGCCGGAATTAGCCGGCACCGAAAAAAGCCCGCAGCGTTAAAATAGAGATGACGTTCAGCACCAGGGCCGCGCCAACCACGACTGCGACAGCTTCGGGCCGCCGGGCAACTGCCAGCCAGCCGCCGAGCAGCACAAGGATGGTTGGAACAATCGCCGGAAACGCATAGCGTGTCGCGGGAATGTTGATCACGGGAGCCAGGGCGGGCAGCGGTCGCAAGATCGTCGCCCCCCAGATAAGCATAGCGGCCAGGGCGCTGAACATCAGCGCGGCACGTAACCTTGCCGGCATACGTCCGGCCGAACCGGACATCCAGATGATGTAACCCACAAGTGCCACGCCAATAAAGCCACGTAGTACCCAGACCGCGATCGGGTGCCCGAGGCGCACCTGCCCCCAGGCCATACGATCGACGATTTCGTCGACGGCGAGCGGAGCAGCCCAGGTAGCCAGCAGCTTGCCGTTGCGTTCCAGATCGATCAGCGACAGGAAGATTTCGCTCGGCCGGTGGCGGGCCAATGCACGAAAACGATCGTCGATCGATGCGCGAGGGCGCGGCCAGGCATGTTCGGCCGAGGCATTCGCCACCAGGTTTACAAACGGGTAACCGCCCCAGTGCCCAAAGCGCTCATCATCCGCGTCATACTTCGCGTGCCGACGACGGATCGAACGTACCCTCGGCAAGTAGCACTTCATCAAAGTACACGTCGAGGGCCGGCTCCTGGCCGGAAGTAATCGCCGTGTTCAGCACGACGTGGACCCGCTCTACATTGATCGGCAGGGTAAACGTTTGAGTAACAAACGTGGGCGATGTCGACAGCGTTACAGGCTGGCCCAGGCGTTGAAACTCGGGTCTACCGGCGACGCGAACATCCAGCGCCAGCGGCAAGCTTTGCACATCGCGGTTGGCCCAGACCCAGGCGCCGAGCGTCACCGTTCGCCCCGCGATGCGACGAACATCGTCGGCGCGCAGCGGATACAGCAAGCCCTGCCCCGGCGCGGAAGAATCGGCATGCAAAGCATACACATGCGTGCCGTGCGGCGCTTCTTTCCGCGCTTCACGCGTCGGCCCGACCTGAGTCGTAGCCGTGTCGGCGCGATACCAGCGAGCCGCGTCGCCCCAACTGAACAAAGCCACTAACGTCGCAAACGTCAGTCCGAGCAAGCCGGCCCACAGCCAGCGCAGCCGCCAGCCGCGCCACGCCCAGAACGCAAACAAAAATACTGCCGGCGTCAGCGCCACGGCGACCATAGCCGTGTTTTTCATCACAGCGCCCAGCAGCGCCGCGCCGACGACCCAGCCGAGGCGGCGCCAGCTGAAGCCGCGCACGATCAGGCGCAGTGCTCCCCAGATAAACAGCGACACCGCGAAAACGGCGCCGACGTCGTTGTTTACCGAGCTCATCACGTCGGCAAAGGTCGGCAGCAAGGCAGCCACGAGTGGAACCGCCCAGCGCAGCGGGTTGCCCGGTGGCACTACTTCGCGTGCGACGCCCCAGCTGATCGCCACCGTCAACAAAAACAGGCCCACCGAGACCAGCCGGGCCAGATACAGCTGGGTTGTGACGTCAAGCTGTGGAAACAGCGCAATCGGTATCGCGGCCAGCATATAATAGCCGGGCGGATGCCCGAGCTCGGTATAGCCGATGCTGATGCTGCTGGCGTCGTCTTCGATCAGCGAAGGATTCGCTGCAAAGTAGCCGTTGGTAGCCATCGAGGCCTGGACCTCGCGGCGCATCGCGGCGCTTTCGTCGCCCGGTTGTGGCTGGCGCCGGTGCTGTGCTATCAGCCAGGCGTATTCGAAGTGCGTCGGCTCGTCATAATGTTGCCAGGGCGGAACGATCCAGACGAACAGCAGCCCCTGCAGCAGTGCGATAACTAAAATGGCTAGAAGTTGCCGGCGTTCTGTGAGCTTAAGCGCGAGCGTGCCGAGGCTCATGCCCTGACTGGTTGCTCCAGCGCGAGACGCTCCCAAAATCTGGTCCTTTACATGTTGTCCATGCTATCCATCAAAGCATGCTATATGCGCGCGAAAGCCGGGTTTGCACGGCTGATCGGTCCATGCTGGGGTCAGTATAGGCAGCGTATGTGGCGCTGTCAAAAAATCAGCGTGAAACAACGTATGATGGGCTCGGTCCGACTGGCAGTTCGATCATGCCGTCGCTGATGGTGTAATCTGATCGTGTGTCCGTCGCGGCCGTATCCGGCAACGGTAGCACTGCCCGAAACTGGAATGCTGGCGGTCTGCGGCGTGTTGGACCAGACAATCGTGATTGTTTCGTTGTTGCGCCTGAAGCGATAGCCCTCGATCCCCGGCGACTGCCCGGTCAGGCGGCCAACATATCTGGTTCCGCCGATCATCGCAGCAGCTTGATTCATCGCTACAAACGCCGGTCGCGCGACATCCGGATCATCGGGCTCGACCAGCGCAGAATGCCGGAAACTGTCGCTGTCGTACAGATACCAGAGCGAGCCTAGCAACCCATCGTGAGCAGCCCGCGCATACATTCGTGCGATGAAATCGGTCTGCTGACGGCGACAGGCTTGATGCGGCGTCGAGCACAGCAACGCGCCTTCGGTTCTGATCAGCGGCTTACTCGCTATGCCGTACTTACGGGTCAGGCTGCGTAGAAAACTTACCTTCCAATCGGTCGCGCAGCTGCGGAAGAGGGAATCGTGGCCGTCGGGATTTTGCGAATCAAACATGCAGTACGAGTGAAAGCCAAGTATGTCGAACGAGTGGCCCGCGCCGGCCGCGAGCACGCCTTCGAAGAACCTGGCGCAGCGGAGCGCTCGGCTTGTCCAGCAGCAGCGAGCCGTGCAGCAGCTGGATCTGCGAGTTTGCGGCTTTGATCTCGGGATACACGGCTTTGAGCATGTTGCCGTAGGCGCGCCCGCCGTAATACGGGTCGCTCGGGATGCCCCAGCAACCATACACACTGTCGGCGCCGACAGGTGCGTCCGGCTCGTTGCCGAGCTCCCAGTAGCGCACGTTAAAGGGCGGGCGGCTGTAGCGCTCGACGGCGGCGACCAGAAAGGCGGCGAAGCGGGCGTACTTGGCCGGGTTGATCGGGCCGCAGTCGGCGGTGTAGGCGGGTGGTAGCCCAGCGCGGGCTGCCGCGCACGACCAGGATCAACTGCAGCCCGCGCTCGGAGGCGGCGATCATCTCGCGCTCGAGCGCGGCGGTGTTGGGGCGGGTCCAGACGTAGCCGCGGCCCTCGATCGACTTCGACATCCTTCCACAGCAGGCCGTTGCGGCGCACCCAGGCCGGGCCGAGCGTGGCGACGCCGTCGAGGCCGCGCTCGGGCAGCGCCGCCGTCATCTCGACCCCGAATACCGTGCTGGGAACGGTGCCGTTTGCGGTGATCGGGACAAAGCTTGTGTGTTGCAGCTCCGGTCGGGGTGCCGGCGGCTCGGCGCCTGCCGCGGGGGCTGTGTCCCTGCCGGAAGGCCGGAGCCGGCCATGAGTAATGCGAGCAGCAGCCAGCAACACAATCGTTGACGGCCGGACACCATGGTCCGCACAGGCGACCCTCCTACTAAGAACCTGGGGGTGGGCCGTTAGCGCAACTGCCGCGCTGCTCGCGCTACGAAAGACGCCGAATTGAGCGATCCCTATCGACCGACAACGTACACCGGGCTTGCACCGACCTGCAGGTTTACCACACCGCCCGCATTCGCGCAGGCCGACGGTTGCCCGCTGCGATTGAGCAGCTGACCGCGCTGTTCTCACCGGAACACTCGCGGTCTGCGGCGTGTTGCTCCTGCTCCAAACGATCGTGACGTATTCTCCGCCGCGCTCAAATTGATATCCCTCAACCCCTGCCGGTTGGCCGGCCAGCGGTCCGAGATAGTCCGCGCCGCCGTACATCGCGGCAGCGTGTCGCATCGCCTGAAATGCCGGCCGCGCCAGCGCCCGGATTGTGGGCTCGACCAGCGCCGAGTTCTGAAAGCTATCGCTGTCGAAACATACCAGATCGCCGCTGAGTATGCCGTCACGAGCCGTCCGGGCGTAGTGCCTGGCGGCATAGTTGGCCTGCGCCTCGCGGCATGCGGGACCGGCAACCGAACATAGCAGGCCGGCTTCGGTGCGCATCATCGGTTTGTTTGGAATACCGTACCTGCGGGTCAGGCTGCGCAGGAAATCCAGTTTCCAGTCGTTCGCGCAGCTCCTGAAATACACGTCGTGCCCGTCCGGATTCTTCGGGATCGAACATACAGTAGGAGTGGAAGCCGAGGATATCGAACGAGTTGCCGGCGCCCGCGACCAACATGCCCTCAGTAAACTTCGCCATCGGGATGCGGCTGTTCCAACAGAACAGCCGCCGTTGAGATAATTGCACTGCGGATTGGCGGCCTTAATCGCCGGGTACACGGCCTTCAGCATTTGCCGTAGCGCGCGCCCGCCGAAATACGGGTCGGCCGGCTATGCCCCAGCAGCCGTACACGCTGTCGGCGCTGACGGCCGCGTCCGGCTCGTTGCCGAGCTCCCAGTAGCGCACGTTGTACGGCGGGCGGCTGTAGCGCTTGACGGCTGCGACCAAAAGGCGGCGAACTGTGCATACTTGGCCGGGTCGATCGGCGCGCAGTCGCTAGTATAGGGCGTGGTAGCCCAGCGCGGGCTGCCGCGCACGACCAGGATCAGCTGCAGTCCGCGCTCGCAGGCGGCGATCATCTCGCGTTCGAGCGCCACGATGTTGGGGCGGTCCAGACGTAGCCGCGGCCTTCGATCGACTCGACATCTTTCCACAACAGGCCGTTGCGGCGACCCAGGCCGGACCGAGCGGTGCGACGCCGTCAAGGTTGCGCTCGGGCCGCGCTGCCGTCATCTCGACGCCGAACACGGTGCTGGCGTGGAATCCCGTTGGCAGTCATCGGTACATAACGCGCGTAGATTTGCGCGGCCTGGACCGGAGTTCCGCGCTGCTCGGCGCGGCCTCTATGGGCGTTGCCGGGCACCGGGCGTCCGGCTCGCCGGGTGTGGCGGGCTGGCACCTAACGAACCAGCCCCTAGCAGAGGCCAAACAGCACAAGACACGTATCAGCTTCAGAAACTAAACACGTTCCGTTGCACTGACACAAACTCCTTCTCAACTCGTACGCGGACTGTTTCGCCTGGCATCAAAGACGCTGACCGATT
Source organism: uncultured bacterium (assembly GCA_963827625.1). Classification (GTDB taxonomy): domain Bacteria; phylum Chloroflexota; class Chloroflexia; order Chloroflexales; family Kallotenuaceae; genus CAWHBS01. Next base: position 588,311 of record CAWHBS010000004.1, read on the forward strand.
AGGCGCGTGTCCTCGCTACGTTGAACCATCGCTGCTGGCGCCTGGCGCAGTCGTTATCGGCCGATTACATATATCGGGCTGCGCCCGACCGGAAGGTCACTTGCCGCCTACCGCGGCCAGCAGGTCAATACCTGACCATCGCGGCCAAAGCAGGTCGGCACAACGCCGGCGGCAATCGGAATACTGGCGCTACGCGGCGTATTCGACCAGACGATCGTCGTCACCTCGCCGTTGCGCCCGAAGCGGTGTCCTTCGACGCCGCCGGCTGCCCTCTAAGCGCACCAAGATACTGCGATTTGCCGAGCATCAGCGACGCTTGCTTAAACGCCGCATATGCCGGTCGAGTTACGAACGGATTGCCGGGCTCGACCAGGGCGGTGCTGCGGAAGCTGTCGGTATCAAACAAATACCAGATGTTGGCCGCCAGACCGTCGCGCAGCGAGCGAGCGAAGCCGCGTCCGGCCCAGTCGGCCTGTGCCTGGCGGCAATCGGCGCCGCCCGCGCACAGCAGCGCAAATTCGGTATTGAACAACGGTTTGGCGGCTACGCCGACGGTGCTGAAGACGCCCCGAATAAACGAAACTTTCCAATCGCTGGTACATAGCTGGCTGCGGGCGTCGACGCCGTCAGGATTGTTCGCGTTCTGATAGTAGCAGTACGAGTGATACCCCAGCACGTCGAACGAGCCGCCGGCGCCGGAGCGCAGTATGCCTTCCAGGAATTTGCGCCGGCGGCGTGTTTGGCCTGTCCAGCAGCAGCGAGCCGTTGAGCACCTGCACCTGGGGGTTGGCTGCCTTGATCGCCGGATACACCGCCTTGAGCATGTTGCCGTACGCGCCGCCGCCGAAGTACGGATCGCCGTTGACACCCCAGCAGCCGAAGCCGCTGTCCGGCCCGATCGGCGTATCCGGCTCGTTGCCGATTTCCCAGTACCTAACGTTGTACGGCGGCTGGCTGTAGCGCTTGACGACTTCGGACAGGAAAGCTGCGAAGCGGCCATATTGGCGGGATTGATCGGCGCGCAATTGCTCTGATACGGAGCCGTTGCCCAGCGCGGGCTGCTGCGAACAACCACGATCGCTTGCATGCCCGCGGCGCTGATGTTTTGCATCTCCGCTTCCAGGAACGCCATGCTGGGAGCTGCCCAGTTGTAGCCGCCGCCCGCGACCGGCTCGATGTCGCTCCAGATCAGGTTCCCGCGCCGAACGAAGCCGGCGCCCATGATACGCGCACCAGCCAGGTTGCGTTGCGGGCTGGCCTGTGAGATATCGATCCCTAAGTTCGATTGGCGGATCGTGTTGCCGATAGTGAGCGGCATGAATACAGCGGCCGGGTGCCTGGGCGCTGTCCTGCCCCGAAACAATTGATGAGGTGCTGCCGAATATACAGAGCGCAAGCAGGAGAAAAATGACGGGAAATAGTCGACGGTGACGGGCACGAGTCATGGTGCAACTCCGGATACATGCCTGGCTTCCTGGCCGGGCGCAACTGGTAGGATCACGCCGGAGACGGCGCAAAAGTGGCTGGTACCTGTGGACGTACGTAAAGTTTTCTTTGCCATCGGCACATGCATAACGCCCGGCAAAGTATAGGCGCTGTGCGGCGGGACGTCAAGATCTGTACATACTTTCATACACAAACCGCTTGACGCCATGCGAGCCAGGTCATGTCCGGTTGCTTAAGCGTTCCTTGTGTTCCCGCTCAGCTGCCGGCCATTTTCGTCGCCCGAGCTGTGTGATATGCTAACCATCGCTGAAGCGGAGGCATGCATGACGGCGCAGACACGTTCGCCTGATTTCAGGTTAAGCCGGCGTCCGTGGCTCATAGTCGAATTACTGGTCCTCGCGGCGGTATTGCTGGCGGTGTACCTCGCCCACGCCGAAAAAGCCATGATGCATATCGACGAGAACCACTTTATTGCGACGTCGAATGTACTCGAGCTGTTCCTCGCCGGCGACCGCACGAATGCTGCCTGGGCCGAGTCGTACCTGACGCTCACTGCTCCTCCCTCAACGCGTTACGTTGCCGGTATCGGCCGTGCACTTGGGTGGTTATGGCCCGGAAGATCTGCCCACGGAATGGGTGTTTGACCAGAGCCCCGAGCAAAACATGGCGGCCGGCGCGATGCCGCAGGGCGATATGCTTTGGTGGGCGCGCCTCCCGATGGTTGTGCTGGCGGTTACGGCGTGTCTGGGCAGCTTTCTCCTGATGCGCAGACTTTTCGGTGCTGGTGCTGCATACGTGGGGCTGGCGTTGCTCGCCTGTAGCCCGTGGATCGGAACAAATGTGGTGCGCGCGATGGCCGAAGCGCCGCTGGTGTGCTCGCTGCTCCTGGTAGCCGCGGCTGCGACGCGGCTCGTCGTCGCTGCAAATCGCGGCAGCACCCTGCCCACGCAGCTGCTGTGGTTGAGTTCGCGGGATTTGGAGCCGGCCTGGCCGGCAGCTTCAAGCTCAGCGGGCTGACCGTCCTGGCTGGTGTCGCCGTGGTCTGGATCTGTGTCGTCGCGATCGGGCATCGCCGCGGGCCGCCACTGACAGCCATCGCGATCGCGGTGCTGGGCCTCGCCCTCACCGTCGGGCTGGCTGCTGCGATGCTGCTGCTGCTCAACCCCTTTCTCGACCCGGATCCGCTCGGGCGATTCATCAAGATGGTCCAGCATCGCGCGGTAGAGATGAACGCTCAATTACTGCTCCGTTCATGGTGGCCGATCAAGGGTACCGGTGACCGGCTGCAGTTCATCTTCGGCTATGTGTTTGAGCAAGCGGTGATGGTGCATCATCCGGTGGCCGGCGCCGCGAGCCTCGCCTTGTGGCTGGTCGGGTTCGGCTCTATCGTGCGCCGGGTGTACCAATCTTTCCGGCAAGGAATGCTCGACCCGGCCGGCGCCGCGCTGCTTGTCGCGACTTTCCGCCGCCGGCCCGATGCTGACGACGCCGCTCAGGTGGGACCGCTATATGTTCTTGCCGGTCTGGTTCAGCGCACTGCTGGTTGCGCTGGGCGCCACGGTATGCGTCCAATGGCTGATCGGCGGCCGTGATCAAACGCACAGGGTGGCGTGCCGGCGCGCAGCTTGACGAAACGTCCCCTTGGCGGCAGACACGGCCCGAGTCCTGAAACGAAAGGAATTACCGCGGAGGTGCAGAGGACACAAAGAGATCATAGATACTTAGTCTGGCCTTTATCCATTTTTAGGCTGTGTAACAGAGCGAATCCATGAGTCCTTCCAGCACGGCCGCCGAAAGTGTCACCTGTCCCCTTCGCGCTAGGGACTCGGGGAACTTCACGGTGCGCCAGAGGTATTGGCGCACGAACGCGATCTTGTCGGCGAAGGTCGCTTCCCGCTTGGTGTACCACGCTGCCGTGCGCACCGGGTGCGGCTGTCCCGCGCGCAACTGCTCCGCCAGCAGCGTCACAACTGAGAACAGCCCCAACAATACCGGTGTCGTCCGTCCAATCGCCTTGGCCGACCACTGCCGTTGCGTTTCTACCCCCAGGTGCGTCCGCACTTCCTGGAACGTCACCTCTTCGCTCCAGCGCAGCACAAACCACTCAACGATCTGCGCCGCCGTGGCAAACACGTCCGTGGCAAACAAAAACTGCGGCGCGAACGTGCCCGCTACGTCGCGCACAATCACCCAGCGCAGCTCCAACCGCGCATGTTGCGTACGGCTCCCCAGCGGTCCCAACGTAGCTGAGGAGCGATAGGAATGACCACCATGACCTTTTGGGATGGCAAGCGCGTCACTGTTACGGGTGGCTCGGGGTTTCTGGGCTCGTATGTTGTTGCAGAGCTACATCGGTCGGGTTGTAAGGGTGTTTTTGTGCCGCGCAGCCGCGACTACGATTTGACACAGATGGAAGCCGTGCAGCAGCTTTACGCCGACGCACGGCCCGATCTGGTAATCCATCTTGCCGCGCGTGTTGGAGGAATTGGCGCGAATCGTGAGAGCCCCGGAACCTTTTTTTACGACAACCTGATGATGGGCGCGCAAATGATCGAAGCCGGCAGGCAGGTCGGGCTTGGCAAATTTGTTTGTATCGGAACCGTTTGCGCCTACCCCAAGCATACGCCGGTTCCGTTCCACGAAGACGACCTATGGAACGGGTACCCCGAAGAAACCAACGCGCCGTATGGAATCGCTAAAAAGGTGCTGCTGGTACAGCTGCAGGCATACCGCGATCAGTTTGGCACTAATGGCATTTACCTGCTGCTGGTAAATCTGTATGGACCGGGCGATAGCTTCGACCCGGCGGCGTCGCACGTTATTCCGGCGCTGATCAAGAAATGCGTGGACGCCGTCGACAGCGGAGCAGCATATATCGATGTGTGGGGCACTGGTAAGGCATCACGCGAGTTCTTGTACGTCGAGGACGCCGCGCGCGGCATCGTACGCGCGGCAGAGCTCTACGATGGTCCCGAGCCGGTCAACTTAGGAGCGCATCGCGAAATAACGATTCGCGAACTGGTCGAATTGCTTGCCGAGCTTACCGCTTTTCGTGGCGAACTGCGCTGGGACGCAAGCAAGCCGGACGGCCAGCCGCGGCGCTGCCTGGACACGAATCGCGCCCGCGCATTGTTCGGATTTACGGCCAGCACCGACTTCCGAGATGGCCTCAGACGGACCATCGATTGGTATCGAGACCAAAGTCCTCGTCCTTAAGAACTGGAATTTATCCATTTTCTGTCAACAGGCTCGACCGTGGCGCCCCGCTGGGATAGGCTGGAATGAGATCGTTCGCCCCAGGAGTGTCAAGCAGCATTTGTCGCACACACTGAGGCTGCCACACGCCGCTCGCGCGGAGGCCGTAGCCACTGGTGCCCAGACTGGCGTCGGTGCAGGTGCCTGCTGGTTGCGCTGGGCGCCACGGTATGCGTCCAATGGCTGATCGGCGCCGTGATCAAACGCACAGGGTGGCGTGCCGGCGCGCAGCTTGACGAAACTTCCGCCTGGCGGCAGACACGGCCCGAGTCCTGAAACGAAAAGGATTTCACCACAAAGAACACAAAGGACACAAAGATCAAAGATCTTTGTGTCCTTTGTGTCCTTTGTGGTGAATCCGTTCCGGCCTATGTCCAGGTTTTCTTTGTGCCTTTGTGGTGATTTTGGTTGAGCGCCTCCACGATCCGCTCCGCCGCGTGTCCGTCCCAGCCCTCGATGCGCGCCGGCTCCGGCATCGGGCGGCCCAGCGTCGCCCGCGCCATGTGCACGATCGCGTCGGGATCGTTGCCTACCAGCACGTTGCTGCCCAGCTCGATCGTGACCGGTCGCTCGGTGTTGGGCCGCAGGGTGAGGCACGGCACGCCCCAGTAGCTGGTTTCTTCCTGCAGGCCGCCCGAATCGGTCAGCACCAGGCGGGCGTCGCGCGTGAGGCGCAGGAAGTCGACGTAGCCCTCCGGCTCGATCAAGTGAAGGCCCGCAATCGCGCCGCCGAGCCGGCGCACGCTCCCGGCCGCGCGCGGGTGTACCGGCCAGACCAGCGGCAGCTGCGATGCGATCTGCCCGAGCGCGCCCACGATGCCCGCCAGCGTCGCCTCGTCGTCGACGTTGGCGGGCCGGTGCAGCGTGACCACGCCGTACTCACGCGCGCGCAGACCCAGCCGCTCGAGCACGTCGCTGCGCTCGGCCGCCGGCAGGGCGGCTATGAGGCTGTCGATCATCACGTTGCCGGCGCGCACGATGCGCTCGGGAGGTAAGCCTTCGCGCAGCAGGTTGCGGTCGGCGTCGGGCGAGTGGGTGAACAGCAGGTCGGCCAGCTGGTCCGTCACCAGCCGGTTGATCTCCTCCGGCATCGTGCGGTCCCATGAGCGCAGCCCGGCCTCGACGTGCGCCAGCCGTACTCCCAGCTTGGCGCACACCAGCGCGCAGGCCACGGTGGAGTTGACGTCGCCGACGACGATCACCCAGTCCGGCCGCTCGCGCTGCACGACGCCTTCAAACGCCAGCATCACGCGCGCGGTCTGCTCGGCGTGGCTGCCGGGGCCGACGCCAAGGTATTCGTCGGGCCGCGGCAGGCCGAGGTCGCGGAAAAAGATCGCCGACATGCGCTCGTCGTAGTGCTGCCCGGTGTGTACCAGTCGCTGCGACCAGCGCTCTGCTTGCCGCGCCATGGCGGCCATGATCGGGGCTACTTTGGGGAAGTTGGGCCGCGCTCCGACGACATGCAGGACGCTGAGTTTCGAGTTTCGAGTTTCGAGTTTCGAGTTCCTCAACCACTCGCCTCAACACGAAGATGCCCGGACAGAAACGCAATGACACATTTTCTTAACGCAAAGACGCAAAGGAATCGGGTACTGCTTCATCAATGCTCAATGCCAAGCCATAAGCCGAGCCGTGATTTCTGGCACGAGCAAAAGAGCAGTACACATTCTTAGCGTCTTTGCGTTACAACTCTTATTGCTCCAGCGTGCTCAAGTCGCCCTCGGGCAGGCCCAGCGCGCGCGCCTTGAGCACGCGGCGCATGATCTTGCCCGAGCGCGTCTTGGGCAGCCCGGGCACGAAGGTGATCGCCTCCGGCCGCGCGATCGGGCCCATCTCCTTGCCGACATGCTGGCGCAGCTCTTCCGCCAGCTCGTCGCTGGGCTCGTAGCCCTGGCGCAGGATCACAAAGGTGTGGATCGCGTTGCCCTTGAGCTCGTGCGGCAGGCCGATCGCCGCCGCCTCGGCCACGGCCGGGTGCGATACCAGCGCCGACTCGACCTCGGCGGTGCCCAGCCGGTAGCCCGACACCTTGATCACGTCGTCGATGCGGCCGATCACCCAGAAGTAGCCGTCCTCGTCCTTGCGCGCCGCGTCGCCGGCGGTATAGAAGCCCGGCAGGCGCGTCCAGTACTGCTCGACATAGCGCTGCGGGTCGCCGTAGATCGTGCGCAGCATCGACGGCCACGGGCGCTTGATCACCAGCAGCCCGTCGTCGTCGCCGGCTCGCCGGCTCGCCCTCCTCGGTCAGCACGTCGGCCTCGATGCCCAGGAACGGCTTGGTGCCCGAGCCGGGCTTGAGCGGCGTGGTCGGGTTGGGCGTGATCATAAAGCGCGCCGGTCTCGGTCTGCCACCAGGTATCCATGATCGGGCAGCGGCCGCCGCCGACGACGCGGTGGTACCAGCGCCACGCCTCGGGGTTGATCGGCTCGCCGACCGAGCCGAGCAGCCGCAGCTTGCCGAGGTCGTGCTTCTGCGGGCCAATCGTCGCCGAAGCGCATCAGGCCGCGGATCGCGGTCGGCGCGGTGTACAGGATCGTCACGCCGTACTTCTCGGCAGATCTCCCACCAGCGGCCGGGGTTGGGAAAGGTCGGCGCGCCTTCGTAGATCACCTCGGTCGCGCCCAGGATCAGCGGCGCCGTAGACGATATAGGAGTGGCCGGTGATCCAGCCCGGGTCGGCCGCGCACCAGTACACGTCGTCGGGCTTGATGTCGAAGACGAAGCTGACAGCGTCGTGGCGACCTGCACCTGGTAGCCGCCGGCGGTATGCACCAGGCCCTTGGGCGTGCCGGTGGTGCCCGAGGTGTACAGCATGAACAGCGGGTCTTCGGCGTCCATCGGCTCGGTCGGGCAGGGATCGTCCATGCCCGGCTGCGCGGCCAGCTCGTGCCACCAGACGTCGCGGCCCTCGCTGCATCGGCGATGTCGTGGCCGGTGCGCCGCAGCACGATCACGCGCTTCGACGATGTCCTGCGGCGCGGTCGACGGCCTCGTCGGTGATCTTCTTCAGCTCGACGATCTTGCCGTTCATCCAGCCGCCGTCGCCGGTGATCAGCACCTTGCTCTGGGCGTCCTCGATGCGCGAGTGCAGCGCCTCGGTCGAGAAGCCGCCGTAGACCACCGAGTGCATCGCGCCGATCTTGGCGACGGCCAGCATGGCGATCACCAGCTCGGGCACGCGCGACAGATAGATCGTCACGCGGTCGCCGCTGCTGGACGCCCTGTGCCTTGAGCACGTTGGCGAAGCGGTTGACCTCGGCCGCCAGCTGGGCGTAGGTGTAGGTCTTGCGTCTCGCCCTGCTCGGATCTCCCAGATGATCGCGACCTTGTCGCGGTTGGGGCCGTTGGCGTGGCGGTCGATCGCGTTGTGGACGATATTGATCTTGCCGCCGGTGAACCATTTGTAGAACGGCGCTTCGACTCTGTCGAGCACCTGGTCTGCCAGGGCTCGAACCAGTCCAGGAAGCGGGTCGCCATCTCGGTCCAGAACTGCTCGGGGTTCGTTGATCGTCCAGGCGTAGAGCTCGTCGACCGATGCTGAAGCCTTTTTCGCTGGCGTAGGCCATGATGTTCGAGCCGGCGGCCAGCTCTGGCGGCGGATTGTAAAACTTCTGCCGGTTGCCTTCCTGCGCCGAAAGCTCAGAAACGGTCGCGGCGCGCTGGTTGCCTTCCATTTGGGCATTGCTCCTTCGCTCTGCCGGGGTGTGCGAGGCAGATGTGCTTGTCTGGGCGCCGATTATAGTGCGCTGCGTGTGGGCATGTCAAAAATGGGCCTTACTCTTCGATCGTGCTGGTGTCTCCCAGCGGCTGGCCCAACGCCTCGGCGCGCAGCACACGGCGCATGATTTTGCCTGAGCGGGTTTTGGGCAGCCGCGCGACGATCGTAACCTGCTCGGGCCTGGCTATCGGGCCCATCGTGCGCCCGACGTGCAAACGTAGCTCTTCTGCCAGCGCCGCGCCGCCCTCGAAGCCCTGGCGCAAAATCACAAAGGCGTGGATCGCGTTGCCCTTGATCGGGTGCGGCAGCCCGATCACAGCCGCTTCCGCCACCGCGGGATGTCCCACCAGCGCCAACTCGACCTCGGCGGTGCCCAGGCGGTAGCCCGACACCTTGATCACGTCGTCGACGCGGCCGATCACCCAGGTGTAGCCGTCCTGGTCGATGCGCGCCGCGTCGCCCGTCACATAGGCGCCCGGCACCGCGCTCCAGTACTGGTCGACATAGCGCTGCGGATCACGGTACACCGTGCGCAGCATGCCCGGCCAGGGCCGGCGCAGGATCAGCCGCCCTTCGCTGCCGGCGGGCGCCTCGTTGCCCTCGTCGTCCACGATCGCCGTCGCGACGCCCGGCATCGGCACGCCGCACGAGCCCGGCTTCATCGGCAGCGTGGCGAGGTTGCTGATCATCGGCCTGGCCGTTTCGGTCTGCCACCACGAATCGATCACCGGGCAGCGCCGCTGCCCGATCACCTCGAAGAACCAGCGCCAGGCCTCGGGGTTGAGCGGCTCGCCCGCGATGCTCAGCAGCCTGAGCGACGTCAGGTCATATCTGGCGGGCCACTCGTCGCCAAAACGCATCAGGCCGCGCACTCCTGTCGGCGCGGTGTAAAAGATCGAGACCCGGTGCCGCTCGACGATGCTCCACCAGCGGCCGGGATCGGGGAACCCCGGCGCGCCTTCGTACATCACGGTCGTCACGCCGTGCATCAGCGGGCCGTACAGCACGATCGAGTGCCCGACGATCCAGCCGGCGTCGGAGGTGCAAAACAGCACATCGCCGTCGCGGAAATCCAGCGTCCAGCGCAGCGCGGCGTACACGTCCACCAGGTAGCCGCCGACGGTATGGACCACGCCCTTTGGCGCGCCGGTCGAGCCGCTGGTGTAAATAATAAAGAAGGGATCCTCGGCGTCCATACTGGCGGTCGGGCACGGCTCGTCCAGCCCGTCCTGCGCCATCAGCTCGGCCCAATCGCGGTCGCGCGGCTGCTGCTGCAGCGGGTTTCCAGCGTGGCGCACGCAGATCACCGTTTCGACGCTCGGCGCATCGGCCACCGCCAGGTCGGCGATGTGCTTCAGCGCGACCAGCTTGCCGTTGAGGTTGCCGCCGTCGGCAGTGATGAGCAGCTTTGCCTCGGCGTCGGCGATGCGCGCACGCAGCGCTTCGGTGCTGAGGCCGCCGTAGACAACGGTATGCACCGCGCCGATTTTGGCGCTCGCCAGCATCGCGACGGCCTGCTCAGGGATCCGCGGCATATAGATCGCCACCCGATCGCCCCTGCCGATACCGAGACGCGTTAGCACATTGGCGCAGCGATTGACCTCGCGATGCAGCTCGGCGTAGGTGTACGAGCGCGTGGCGCCGCCCTCGCCTTCCCACACCAGCGCTACACGGTCGCCGCGGCGGGCCAGGTGGCGCTCGAGCGCGTTGGTGACGACATTGGTTTGCCCGCCTACGAACCAGCGGAAAAACGGCGCTTCGCTGTCGTCCAGCACGCGGTCGAAGGGCCGGTGCCAGTCGATCGCGGAAGCCTGCTCGCGCCAGAAGCTTTCAGGGTCGTCGATCGAGCGGCGGTACAGCGAGCGGTAGTCGCCCACCTGCGCGCTTGCCGCCAGCTCGGCGTTCGGCGGCGCAACGGCCGCGTCGCCGCCATAGGGGCTGTGTGTGCTTTGGGTCATGTGTGTTCTCGATGTTCAGCTTGTGCATAACCGGGTGACGGGGTGACACGGGTGACGGGGTGATGGGGTGAGATCCATTTCTGATGCGACATGTGTTCCAAAATCGTATCTGATTCACCTGCGTGATTGAGAATGTATGTGGACAACGATCACCCCGTCACCCCGTCACCCTGTCATGCACAGTGCGCGCACGTTTGTACCGCACCGCTCACGGATTACACGATCACCCCGTCACCCCGTCACCCGGTCATCAACCCCACCTGCACCGCATTCCAACCCGAAACCGAACGCGCCACCTGCGTCAGCTCCCCGCCGGCTGACGGCGGATTCTGCCATGGGTTCCTCCTTTGGAACACACCGTTTGGGCTCATACAAGTACATTGTGGTCGGGTCGAGCTGGCCGGGGAGCACCTCCTTTTTGGTAGGTTAGATTGCGCATAGCCACATGGCCGGCGCACAGGAAGCCACGCAGCGTGCGGCGATTCAATGGTTAAGAGCAGGTTTAAATTTAGTCGGAGCAGGTGTCTGCAGGATTTGGGCCATGACCCTGCTCGACCTGTGGGGCAGGTGGAGAATTGGAGGTTTGAGCCGAAAGAATTCACCACACAGGCACACAGGACACGAAGATTCTATGGATTCTTCGTGTCCTGTGTGCCTGTGTGGTGAATTCTCTACGACTGCTCTAGGTCGCCGTCCGCCGCGGGGCGAGCAGCGCCAGCAGCAGGCCCAATTCGTACAGCAGGTACATCGGCACGGCCACCAGCGCCAGATTGATCGGGTCGCTCGTGGGGGTGACGATCGAGGCGATGATCACAATGATCAGGATCGCGTAGCGCCGGTAGCGCACCAATGTGCCGCGCTGCACGGCGCCGAGCCAGATCGCCGAATACACAATCACCGGCATCTCGAACAGCACGCCGTTGATCAATATCAGACGTGTAAACAGGCCGATAAAATTGCTGATACTTGGAATAATCAGAAACCGCTCGACGCCTTGCGTCTGCAAAAACGTAATCGCGGCCGGCACGGTGATATACCAGCCGAACGCCAGCCCGGCAGCGAAGCAGATCGTAATAAACGGCAGTACCACAAAGATAATGCGCTTTTCGCGCGTGGTAAGCCCCGGCACGATAAACGCCAGCAGCTCGTATACCACGACCGGCATGGCCAGCGACAAACCGATAACTAAGGCCACCCGGATCGCACTCGTAAACACCTCGGCGGTTCCGGTCGCCGATAAGCCTTCGATCGCGTCGGCGCCGGTGGCGCGTACGACGTGGTTGAAGATAATTTCGATCAGCGCGTAATTATCCCACGTCACCGCCACAAAGCCGATCACCATGCCGATCACCACCGCGATCGATGCGACGATCAACCGATTGCGCAGCTCGCGCAGGTGATCGATCCACGACATCGAACCCGGGTCTTCTACCTTTGTTTCCGGCGGGGCAGCGCCGGTATTAAGCTGAGTACTCATCTTCGCTCACTCCGGCAGCTTCAGTGGTCTGGTAGCGTATTTGTCCACAACAGTGCCGGCATGGCCGTTGTTGCCGGCCACGGGTTGCTGCTTTATCACTTCCGTGTGGTCGGGGCCGGGCGGCTGGCTGTACGCGCGCGCACGCCGCGCCGGCGCAGTTGCCGTGGGTGCCGGGTCGCTTATTTCTGTGGAGCCGACCGGCTGGCTGTATGTGCGCGCGCGCCGCACCGGCGCACTTGCCGTGGGTGCGTGCTCGACTGCGCCGTTCGGACTGTTGGCGGCATGGGTTGTGCCCGACGGCGCCAGGACCGGATGTTTGCCGTTGGAAGGCACGGACTGCGCGGCCGGCGCTGCTTCGTTGGTCGTCAGCAGCGCTTCGAGCAGCTCGTCCTCGCTGCCGGCGGCTTGCGTGCTGGTCGCAGCAGCCGCTTTGGCGGCAGCTCGTTCGGCCAGCGGCTTGTCAAGCAGCTCATCGCGCAAAACCTGCCGTCCCAGGCGCTCGACGTCCAGCTTGGGCGCGGCGGCGAGCTGCTTGAGCTCGGGCGCCTCGGTGGTTACCTCGTTGAGCAGGTCGCGGCCGTAGTCGCGCAGCTGCTGGCGCGGATCGAGGGAGCGCAGGTCGCGAATGCTCTGTTCGATCTCGTCGAAGTCGCTGCCCAGCTCTGCGCGCAGATTTGCGTACATACGCCGAAGATCGCGCACGGTTGAGCCGAGCTTGCCCGCAAGTTCAGGCAGGCGCTCCGGCCCCAGAACCATGAGCGTAAGCACGACAATAATGATGAGCTCGGTAAAGCCAATTCCGAACATGCGTAAATGCTACCACATTGGCGCCCGAACAAGTAGCGTTTGGAGCCGGCAAACGCCCGGCGCCTCAGGATAAATAATCCTGGGGCTGAAGAAACGAAGCCACCTGAAGGTGGCTGGACAGGGTGCCAGCCCGATTTATCGGGCTTCGTTTCTTCAGCTTCAGGATTTATCCTGGGGTTTGAGCGCCGCCCAGGCGCCAGGATCCCAGCCCTATTCCGCGCTGGTGGCTTCGACGCGCTGGCGCAGATACGAAAGCGCATCGCCGACCGTCGCGATCTTGTCGGCATCCTCATCCGGGATTTCGACTTTGAACTCTTCTTCGATCGACATAATCAGCTCTACCAGGTCCAACAAATCGGCCTCGAGATCGTCGGTGAACGAGGCTTCAGGCACAACCCGCTCGGGCTCGACGCCGAGCTGGTCTGCGATCAGTTTACGAAGGCGTTCTTCCATTGTGGGTTTCTCCTTTTGGACAGTTACCGTTGGCAATCGCAATTGCCTGCAGACATTGCTCGTTGCTCATTACTCATTGTTTTACGACGGTGCCGAGCACACCGTTGACGAAACGGCCCGAATTGTCACTGCCGAAATGCTTTGCCAGCTCGACGGCTTCGTTGATCACGGCTTTGGAAGGCGCCGGCTCGGATTGATTGAGCAGCAGCTCCCACAGTGCGATACGCAAAATCGCTTTTTCGATCGCCGGCATCTGGTGCAGCGGCCAGTTCGGCGCGGCCTGCGCGATCACTTCGTCAAGATAATTGCGCCGCTCCCACGAACCCTGCACCAGCCGTCGCGTAAACTCCGTCGCGTCGTGCGGCAGCGCTTCATCTTCCAGCCGGCGCTCGAGCACCGCCTCGAAGTCGTGGTTGGTAACGTCCAGCTCGTACAACACCTGCATCGCCACAATGCGCGCCCGGTGGCGCACATTAGCCATGCACCGCCTCCACGTCCTGGATGTACACATTGACCTCCCGGACGTCCATGCCGACCATCTCACGGATCGCATGTGCGATGGCTGCCTGGACGCCCTGTCCGACGTCAAGCAGATTGGCGCCGCTGCGGGCGATCAGATACACGTCGGTGCTGACGGCTCTGTCCACGCGCACCAGCACGCCGTCACGCGTCTGGCTGCCGGTCAGCAAATGAGCGACCCGCGTGGGCGGCACTGCGCCCATGCGCACGACGCCGTCGACGTCCTGTGCGGTGCGGCTGATAATGCCGATCAGGGCGATCGGCGACATCGTTACTGTTCCGTTTGGTGCTGGCATAAGCTTCGCGGTCGAAGGTCCAAGGTCAAATGCTTCGCGGTCGAAGGTCCAAGCTCGAACGTCCTTCTGCTAAGGCGTTGAACGAGTATCGCAATAAATCGTTACGCCCATTCGGCTTCGTGACCCTTGGCCTTCGACCTTTGACCTTCGACCTACCTGTACTTCTCAATGAACTCGTTCAAATAACGTGTCGAAACGTCGCCGCTGCGAAACCGCTCGTCGTCCAGCAGCGCCTGTTGAAACGGAATGGTGGTGTTGATACCGGTGATGATACACTCGTCGAGTGCGCGCTGCATGCGGCTGATCGCCTCGGCGCGGTTTGAGCCCCATACGATCATTTTTGCAAGCAGCGAGTCATAGTTCGGCGGCACCACATAGCTCGAATACAAATGCGAATCGATGCGTACGCCCGGCCCGCCCGGCGGCAAGAATAGATCCACCTCCCCTGCCTGCGGCATGAAGTCGCGGGCCGGATCTTCGGCGTTAACTCGGCATTCCAGCGCGTGCCCGCACATTCTAACGTCAGCCTGCTCGATCGTCAAACGCTCGCCGCCGGCGATTCGCAGCTGCCATTTCACCAGATCGATCCCGGTGACCCATTCGGTGACCGGGTGCTCGACCTGGATGCGCGTGTTCATTTCGATAAAGTAATAGTTGCCGCGGGGGTCCAGCAAGAACTCCATCGTGCCGGCGCTGCTGTAGCCGATCGTGCGTGCTCCGGCGACGGCGGCCTCGCCCATGCGCTGCCGCAAATCGGCGTCCACCGCCACCGAAGGCGATTCTTCGACCAGCTTTTGATGCCGCCGTTGGATCGAGCATTCGCGCTCGCCGAGGTGGATCGTGTGACCCCTGCCGTCGGCGAGCACCTGGATCTCGATGTGCCTGGCGACCGGCAAGAATTTCTCAAGGTACAGCGCGCCATTGGCGAACGCCGATTCGGCCTCGGCTTTGGCGGTAGCAAATGCGCGCGCCAGCTCGGATTCGTCGTTCACAACGCGCATGCCGCGACCGCCGCCGCCCGCCGCGGCTTTGAGCAGGACAGGGTAGCCCATCTCGGCGGCCAGCTCACGGGCTTCGTCGACTGTGGTCAACGTTTCCTCGGAGCCCGGAATCACCGGCAGACCGGCATCGCGCATCGCCGCGCGCGCGGCTGCTTTGTCGCCCATACAGGCGATCACATCCGGTCGTGGGCCGATGAAAACGAGCCCGCATTGCATCACGATCTCGGCAAAGTACGAGTTCTCGCTCAAAAAGCCGTAGCCCGGATGCACCGAGTCGCAGCCGGAGATCAGCGCGGCGCTGATCAGCGACGGCGCGTGGAGATAACTTTTGCTCGCCGGCGACGGGCCGATACACACCAACTCGTCGGCCAGCCGCACCGCCAGCGAGTCGCGGTCGGCCTCCGAATACGCAACCACGCTGCGGATGCCGAGCTCACGGCACGCCCGCACGATACGCACGGCGATCTCGCCGCGATTTGCAATCAGTACTTTTTCTAACATTTACTGCATCGTCATCCCACCGTCGACGGCCAGCGTTTGTCCGGTAATATACGCGGCCGCGTCCGACGCCAGGAAGGCAACCACGGCCGCGACATCTTCGGGCTGTCCGAAGCGCCCGAGCGGGATCGCGCCAAGCACAGTGGTTTTGATCTCGTCACCCAACCCGGCGGTGATATCAGTCTCGATATAGCCGGGCGCGACGACGTTACAGGTGATCCCGCGCGAGGCCATCTCGCGCGCCACCGAGCGGCTGAAGCCGAGCAAGCCGGCTTTGGCCGCGGCGTAGTTGGCCTGGCCGGCGTTGCCGCTCAGCCCGACGACCGACGAGATGTTGACGATGCGTCCGGCGCGCGCTTTCATCATCGGCCGCATCACGGCTTTGGTCAGCAAATACGCGCCGCGCAGGTTGGTGTCAAGCACGGTGTCCCACTCGTCGTCCTTCATACGCAGCAGCAGATTATCGCGCGTGACGCCGGCGTTGTTGACCAGGATATCGATCCGGCCGTACGCATCGAGCGCTGCTTTGACCAGCCGCTCGACGTCGCCGGCGCTGCTTACATCGGCCTGCACGGCCAGCGCTTTGCCGCCGCCCGCCTCGATCTGCGCCACGACCGCCGCCGCCGCCGCCTGCTGGCCACGGTAGTTGACCACCACCGTCGCGCCGCTGTCCGCCAGCGCAAGCGCCACCGCGCGGCCGATCCCGCGCGACGCCCCCGTCACCAGCGCTACTTTGCCGTCGAGCTCAAGCTTCATCGTTTGCGACCTGCATTAATAATCCACGAAGACACACGAAGACACACGAAGGCACACGAAGAATCAAATATGAACTTTCCTTCGTGTGTCTTCGTGGATCATATGTCCGTCTCAACCCAGGCGTCGACTGAACTCCAATCGGAGACACCCACCACCTCGACGCCCGGTGTGATGCGTTTGATCAGGCCGGCGAGCACGTTGCCTGGCCCGATCTCGACAAAGCGCGTAACGCCGGCGTCGGCCATATACTGCACCGAGGCGATCCAGCGCACCGGCGCCGTCACCTGCGCCACGAGCTCGTCGGAAACGGCGTGTGCCTCGCCCAGCGGCTCGGCAGTGACATTCGAAACGACCAGCGATCGGGCCGCGCTGAAGGCCTCGACCTGGCCCAGTGCCTGCCGCAGGCCGCGCGCGGCCTGCTCCATCAGCGGCGAGTGAAATGCCGCGGCCACGTTGAGCAGGATCGCCCGCCTGGCGCCGTGCTCTCTGGCCAGCGCCATCGCGTGCTGCACGGCCGCGCTGCTGCCGCTGATCACCAGCTGGCCGGGAGAGTTCTCGTTGGCCACCACCACGACGCCGTCCTCGCTCGCGGAGCGGCAGATCTGTCGCAGCACATCGAGCTCAAGGCCGATGATCGCTGCCATGGTGCCCTCGGAGGCGGCAGCCATCAGCTCGCCGCGCCGGCGCACCAGCCGCAGCGCATCGTCGAAGCTCAGCACGCCGGCCGCCACCAGCGCCGAATACTCGCCTAAGGAATGCCCGGCCACGAACGCCGGCTGTGCCAGCTCTCCCGCGGCAAGCTCACGCGCGGCAGCCAGCAGCGCCGTGCTTACAGTCAGCAGCGCGGGCTGCACATTTTCGGTCGCCGTCAGTTTATCGGCGGGCCCGTTGAAGCATAGCTCGGACAGCCCAAACCCCAGCCGGGCGTCGGCCTGATCGAACACGGCACGCGCCGCCGCGGAGCGCGCGGCGATATCCGCGCCCATTCCCACCGCTTGCGCGCCCTGGCCGGGGAAGACCCAGGCTGTGTGGTTATTTTGAGCCATTACAACACCAACCTGAAGCCGAGCCTACCCAACTCGTCAAAACTTGACAACAGCGGAGCCCCACGTCAACCCGCCGCCGAACGCCGTCAGCACTGCCAGGTCGCCGTGTTTGAGGCGGCCGGCATCCCATGCTTCGCAAATCGCGATCGGGATCGTGGCCGCCGACGTATTGCCGTAGCGCTCGATATTTACAAACACCCGCTCCATCGGCAGGTCGAGTCGTTTAGCCGTTGCATCGATAATACGGAGATTCGCCTGGTGTGGGATCAACAACGCGATATCATCAACGTCCAGCCCGGCGTCGGCGATCACCTTGGCCGAAGAGTCGCCCATGGCGCGTACCGCGAGCTTGAACACCTCGCGACCCTGCATCGTCATATAGTGCAGGCCGGCTGCCACGGTATCGGCGGAAGCAGGCCGCGCCGCGCCGCCGGCAGGAATCTGCAGCAGCTCGCCGGTACCGGGCACCGCGCCGAGGTCGGCGGCCAGCACGCCGCCCGGCACATCCGAGGCCTCGATCACCACGGCGCCCGCGCCGTCGCCGAACAGGATGCAGGTGTTGCGGTCGCTATAGTCGAGAAAGCGGCTGAGTGTGTCGACGCCAACGATCAGCGCGTTACGGTACGCGCCGCTGCGCACGCACTGGGTGGCGACCGTCAGGGCGAATACAAAGCCCGAGCAGGCCGCGTTGAGGTCCAGCGGGCCGGCGCGCTCGGCGCCGATCGCGGTCTGGATCTCGCAGGCTGCCGAGGGCATCAACTGGTCGGGTGTCGTCGTGGCTACCACGAGCAGCTCGACATCGCGGGCGGCAAGGCCGGCGCGCTCGAGTGCTGCGCAGGCCGCGGCTGCGCCCATCGACGTGCTGCCTTCGCCGGGTCCGGCAATTCGACGCTCGCGGATACCGGTGCGCGTTGCGATCCATTCATCCGAGGTATCGATGATCTGTTCGAGGTCGGCGTTGGTCAGCACCCGGTTCGGGACAAACATGCCCCAACCGGTGAGTGCAGCAAACGGCATGTTCCTTCTCCTAGGCCGGTACGGGCACGGCGGCAGCTTATTATACACGAACAGCCCAGGGGCGCACCGACATGCGGCGCGCCCCTGGGCTGTTCGGTCGGCTATCTATTCTTCGTCTTCGGTGGCGACGGTAACGACCTGACGGCCACGATACTGGCCACACTCGACACAGGCGCGATGCGCGCGCGTCATGGTGCTACAGTTCGGGCACTTGACCAGTTCAGGGGCGGTCAGGTACTGATGGCGGCGACGATTGCCTCGTCGGTGGCGCGATACTTTGCGCTTCGGTACGGCACCCATGGTTGGTGTTGCTCCTTGTCTGTTTTATGATGTTGCCGGGGGCTCCGGCCGGTTTGGCAGGGACGTCGTCCCTTCGGCGGAGCCTCTCAGCAGCTTGGCGAGCGCCGCGAAGCGCTCGTCAACCAACTCGCGCTCGCAATCACAGTCACCCTCGTTCAAATTCTTGCCGCACTCCGGGCACAGGCCCTTGCAGTCTGCGCGGCAGCGCGGCGCGGCCGGCAGCCCAAGCAGCGCATACTCGCGCATCGCGTCTTCCAGATCCAGCCGGTGTGTTTCGTCGATCCGAAACGTGTCGGCCTCATCCGGTGCGGGCAGCCGCATGCCGCTATACACGTCGACCGTCTGGTAAAACTCTTCTTCAAAATCGAGCTCGAGCGGCTGCTCGAAGCTCGTAAGACACCGTGTACATTCGAACGCGACGTCGCCGGTGGCATGTACTTGCGAAAGCACGCCGTGAAGCGTGCGAACCATGCGGACGGTCCCGCGCACCGGTCGCATCGCTACGTCCCGGTCCACCGCCAGTTCGGCGTCGTCCAGTTCGTGCCGCCGCGTCGAGCCCACCGGCTCCTTCAGGAGCTGCGACACGCTGAAGCGGAACTCGGACATGATCGATACGCCTTCACAAATCAAGCCGTCCGAAGACGGCTCCCGAAACGGAAAGTATAGCTGCCAGGCGGCCGGATGTCAAATTTTGAGTGGTGAATGACGAGTGATGAGTGGTACATAATCACCACTCATCACTTCGTCATGCTTCACTCATTAAGCGTTTCTATGCCATTGCGCACGCTGGTCTGGATTTTGGTGATGCGATCTTCGAGGTCCAGCAGCACGTTGCGCGCATAGCGGTCGGCCTCGCCGCGCACGCGCTGCACTTCGCGGTCCGCGTCGTCCAACATGCGCCGCCGCTCGTTTTCCACGGCCTCCATCAGCCCGCGCTCGTCCATCAGCCTGCGTGCCTTGGTCTGTGCCGCGTTCAGGATTTCATCGCGCTGGTCGAGCACCTGATGCGCCTGACGCACTTCCTCGGGGATCGCGGTGCGCAGCCGGTCCACCAATGCAACCAGCTGCTCTTCGTCGACCAGCAGCTTGCGAAACGGCATGCGCCGGCTCTCGGCCAGCAGCGCTTCGAGGCTATCGATCAGCGAGTCGACGTCCTGGTCTACCGGCGCTCCGGGTTCGTTGGGGGCGGCCGGAGTTTCGGACGAATTTGGAGTGGCCAGCAAGGATGTGAGCACGTTTTCCGGCTCGGAGGGCGTTTCGCTCATGAGTGCTTCCTCCGCTCAAACGCTTGGCGTAATGCCCGCGCAACATGGGGCGCGACCATAAAATCCACGCTGCCGCCCAGTTCGGCGATCTCCTTGACCGCGCTGGACGATAGAAAGCTATATTCCTGGCTGGCCATCATACAAACCGTATCGATCTCGGGGTCGAGACGGTAGTTGATATGCGCCATCTTCAGCTCGTTTTCGAAGTCGGTGACGGCGCGCAGCCCGCGGATCATTACCGTGGCCCCTACCCGCCGCGCGAACGCTATCGTCAGCTCGTTGTAGGTTTCTACGTGTACGTTGGGTATGTTCCCAACGGCCTCGGCCGCCAGGGCAACCCGCTCGGCCGTCGAGAACATGAGGTTTTTCATCGGCCTGTCGTACACAGCCAGGATAACCGTATCGAAAATCGCTGCCGCACGCGTCGCGACGTCCATGTGGCCGTAGGTGATCGGGTCGAAGCTGGCGGGATAGATCGCTATGGTCATACAGGTTACGGATCTGAATTTTGCGTCATGGTTCTTGGTGCTTGGTTCTTGGCTCTATCAATTCGTAGATGCTGAAACAGCTATCGCCGATCCGGCGTGTCGTGAGTTGTTCCAGACGGCCGTAGCTTCCGCGTAGCGTCAATTGCGGCCAATGCCCGACCACCACTACCGTTCCGTCGTACACCAGCGCCGACAACTCGAGCGCTTCGATCGTCGCTTCGATCGAGGGGCTGCGATACGGCGGGTCCAGCATGATTATATCATAGGCCTCGCCGCGGGCAGCGGCGATAAAGGCCTCCACGCTCGTCTGGTGCAGCCGTGCCTGCGCGGTGAATTTTGTATGCGCCAGATTCTCGCGGATCACGTTGCAGACCACCGCGCGCTGCTCGACAAAATCGCACCACTCGGCGCCGCGCGACAAGAACTCGATGCCCAGCGACCCGGTTCCGGCGAACAGGTCGAGCGCGCGGCCATGGATTACTTCATAGCCGCTCAGAAATCGCAAACAGCGATTCCTTAACCCGATCCAGCATCGGTCGGGTGCCGCTGTCGGGCGGCCCTTTGAGCTTATGGCCCTTGGCGATTCCGGTGATCACGCGCATCGCTGACAGAATACCACGATCGATTTGCTGGCAGTGTTTGTTGTAGGGTACGGCGTGGTGGAGGTGGCGGTGATGACAAGGTGAGGGGGTGAGGGGGTGAGGGGGTGATGGATCCAACGCGTTACGTGTCATTCCGAGCGAGCCAACCGTGTGGCTATTTCTACCCTTGTATCCGTCGGCGAGCCAGGAATCTCACCGGTTGCGAGCGGCACCGCAGCGTCTAGATTCCTCGCGCGCGTCGTGGCGTAAACCGCCGCTGGCACACACCGATCCGCGCTCGGAATGACACGCTCTGCTGTTCCTGAATCAGCAACGCCAGTTCTACCGACCAGCAAGGACCTGCGCTACCCGGTCACCCCCTCACCTTGTCACCCGGTCATGCACAGTTCGCCCAACAAAGAAATCCTCGAGTTCATGCCCTGACCTCCTTCCCCGTCCCGGTGGCGATAAACGAGGCACGCTCGGCGATGTTGACGGCGCGGTCGGCGATACGCTCGAGGTTGTGGCCGACAAACAGCAAATGCAGCGCGCGCTGTGCCTGGCACGGTATATCCTGAACGCGGGCGATCATCGCGTCATACAGCTTGCGGTACAGCTCGTCGGCGTGGTCGTCTTCGCGGTGCAGCCGATCGCCGGCGCCGGCTTCGCGCTCAACAAACGCCTTGACGCTTTGCTTGAGCATGTGGCGCACGTGGGCGTCGAGCTCGCGCAGCTCCGCCGGCAGTTCCATCGAGGGTTGGTCCTGGTCGCGCTCCACCAGCACCGCGATGCCCCTGGCATAGTCTCCCATGCGCTCGAGCTCCTGGGAGATGTGCAGCGTGGCCAGCAAAAAGCGCAGGTCGGTCGACGTCGGTTGCTCGGTGGCGATCAGCTTGAGCACCTGACCCTCGACGTCGGCCTGACGGCGATCGATCTCCTGTCCGTCGCGGATCGCGCGCTGCGCCCCAGGGATGTCGTTGCGCTGCAGCACACCGATCGCGCGGCTGAGCGCGCGCTCGACTTCGTCGCTAAGTTGGAGCAGTGCGCGCTGCAGCTCGTCCAGCTTGTAGCGATACTGCGTCCGGACGCGCATGTTCAGCCGAACCGGCCGGTGATATAGTCTTCGGTGCGCTTGTCGGTGGGCTTGGTGAACAGCTGGTTGGTGTCGCCGAATTCGGCCAGCACGCCGGCCCGGTCCTCGTCGATCATGAAAAACGCCGTATAGTCCGAGGCGCGCGCAGCCTGCTGCATGTTGTGGGTCACGATCACGATAGTGTACTGCCGGCGCAGCTCGAACATCAGCTCTTCGATCTTGAGCGTCGAGATCGGATCCAGCGCCGAGCACGGCTCGTCCATCAAGATCACTTCGGGCTGTGTCGCCAGCGCGCGCGCGATGCACAGGCGCTGCTGCTGCCCGCCCGACAAGCCCAGCGCCGATTGTTTGAGCTTGTCCTTGACGTCGTCCCACAACGCAGCCTGGCGCAGCGAGTGCTCGACCAGATCGTCCATATCCGAGCGTCGAGCCTTTCCAGCCGTTGATCCGCGGGCCGAAGGCGATATTGTCGTAGATCGATTTGGGAAACGGGTTGGCTTTCTGAAAAACCATGCCGATATAGCGGCGCACCTCGCACGGCATCCACATCGGGCGCATACAGGTTTTTATCGTGAAATAGGACTTTGCCCTCGACCCTGGCCGAGGGGATCAGATCGTTCATCCGGTTGAACGCGCGTAGCACGGTGCTCTTGCCGCAGCCCGACGGGCCGATCAGCGCGGTGATCTTTTGTGGCCGCATCGCCAGGTTGATATCTTTGACGGCGCGGAACGAGCCGTAATAAACGCTCATATCGCGCGCTTCGATCGCTACCGCGCCGTTGCCGGAAGCCTCGGCCGGCGCTGTTGTCACTGCCTGTTCCATAATGCTCAGATCGTTTTCCTCGATAGCGATTGCGCAGAATAATCGCCACCGAGTTCAGCGTCAGCAGCAGCACCAGCAGCACGATGATCGCCGCCGACGCCGCGTGTCGAAACTCTGCCTGCGGCTGTTGGGTCCAGTTGTAGATCAGGATCGGCAGCGCCGTGAAGCGGCTGAAAATGCCGTCCGGGTCGGTGACGATATAGGTCGACGCGCCGACCACGATCAGCGGCGCCGTTTCACCCATGGCGCGCGATATGGCCAGGATATTGCCGGTCAGGATGCCGGGCATGGCCATCGGCAGCACATGATGCCAGGTCGTCTGCCATTTGGTGGCGCCGACGCCGTAGGAAGCCTGGCGCAGCGAGCTTGGCACCGCGCGGATCGCCTCCCCGGCGTTGATAATGATCAGCGGCAAAACCAGCAGCGCCATCGTGAGCGCGGCCGCCAGAATCGTGCGCCCGTTCTGGTTGTTGACGCCAAAGGCCTGGCCGCTGGTCAGCAGGTTCGAGCGCGCGGACAAAGATCGACAGGCCCAGCATACCGTAGATGATCGACGGCACGCCGGCCAGATTGTTGATATTCGTCTTGATCATCCGGTTGAGGCGATTATCCCCGGCGTATTCTTCCAGATAGATCGCCGCGCCGATGCCGAGCGGCAACGCCACGATGATCGTGATCAAGATCATGCAGAGCGAGCCGAGCATCGCTGTCCGAATGCCGGTGAGCTCGGGCTTGCTGGACATCGGCGTCGTCAAAAATGCGTAATTGATCCACGAGCGGAACTCGAGCGTGGCATCCGGATAGTCCTCGGCCATCTGCTGGTCGATCAACTTTTGCGCAGCAGCGAGTCCGTCAGCGACCAGCTGTGCTCGACGCGCTGGCGGGCGACATCATCCAGCACCACGGTCCACAGCTCTTCCTTGCTGCGCTGTTCAAAGGGCAGCTCGCGGTTCAAGTTGCGGAAGCGGCCGGCCGATAGATTTTGCTCGAGGATCGCGATCAGCTCGGCTTCCGTCACCTGCTTCCAGCTCGCGCCCGCCAAGGATCTCGGCCGGCGGCGTGCGGTATTCGAGCGCGACATAGCCGAACGCGTCGTCGATCACCTTATACAGCAACGCCCCCAGCGCCAGCAGTGCGATCACCAGCGACGCCAGAAACAGCCGGCGCCAGATCGTGCCGGTCCTGCGTCGCGAGCGAATGTTTTGCTGCAGCGCCTCGCCGGTCGGCAGGCCGCGGCGTACGTCGGGCGATGTGGCGCTCATTCGTACACCTCGCGGTAGCGCCGCACGATGCGCTCGGCGATCAGGTTGAGCACTATTGTGATCGTGAACAGCGTCAGCCCGATCGCGTACACGCTGGTGTAGTCGATCGAGCCGTAGCTGATATCGCCGCCCCAGATACGCGCGATGTTGCCGGTCATGGTTTCGGCGGCGCGGAACGGGTTGAAGGTAAACAGCGGCCGGCTGCCCGCGGCGATGGCCACGATCATGGTTTCGCCGATCGCGCGCGACACGCCGACGATCACGGCGGCGACGATGCCCGATATCGCGGCCGGCAGCACGATTTTGATGGCCACTTCGAGCCTGGTCGAGCCTAGCCCATACGCGCCTTCACGCAGCGCGCTCGGCACCGCCGACAGTGCGTCTTCGCTCATCGAGGCGATGATCGGAATGATCATGATGCCCATCACGATGCCGGCCGCCGCCATGTTCTGGAACTCGACGCGGCCGATACCAAGGTGCGCTGCAGGATTGGCGTCATAAAGGTGAGCGCGAAAAAGCCGTACACCACCGTCGGCACGCCGGCCAGAATTTCCAGGATCGGCTTGAGCCAGCCCTTTAGTTTCGGCGAGGCATACTCGCTCAGGTAGATCGCCGCCGCGAGACCGAGCGGCAGTGCGACCAGCATCGCGATCAGCGAGGTTATCAGCGTCGCACTTACCAGCGGCAGAATGCCGAACTGGGCGACCTGTGGTTGCCAGGTAGTGGTAGTGAAAAACTCGAAGATATTTACTCGATCGTCGGCGAAAAAAGCCCACGCCTCGCGTACCAAAACAAGCACAATGCCGACGGTTGTAAGAATCGAAACTGCGCCACAGGTAAACAGCAAAGCCTGAATAATACTTTCGCCGATACGTGGTCGCTTCTTGAGGTTGATCTCCCCTGTCGCGGTGCGCGTGGCCGCGGCTACACTCCCCGCACCTGTCTTGGCGTCAAGCTCTTGCGCCATACGGAACTCCTTAGTCCATCGGGGCTACGTCAGTATATCATTGTAAGTACAGGACGAGGATGTATGGTAGAACCACACATCCTCGCCGACGCCGCCAATGGCGGAAGTTACTCTCCGCTTGCGTCCAGCCACATCTGGCGCGCCTCGTTCAACGATTCTTCGCTGGCCGGGAAGTAGCCGACATCCTCGATTTCGTCGTTGACGTATGTCAGGTAGAAGTTCAGGAAGGCCGCAACCTGCGGCTTATCAGTCATGATCCCCGCGTCGCTGTACATAAACAGCGGCCGTGACAGGATGTACTCGCCGCTCTCAGCCGTATCCACGTCCGGCGTGACGCCGTCGATCGACACAGCTTTCAGCCGCTCCTGGTTCTCGTTGTAGTAGGCGAAGCCGAAGTAGCCGATCGCGTTCGGGCTGGCCTCGATACCCTGCACCAGCACGTTGTCGTTTTCCGACTGCGACGGGTTGAGGCCCTGAAACGCCGCGATCATGGCTTCGTCGTCGTCCAGGATCACTTCGATGAAGAAGTCGTAGGTGCCGCTGTCGGTGCCGGGCGCGTAGATCTGGATCGCCTCGGCCGGGTAGCTCGGGTCGAGCTGGTCCCAGGTCGTGATCTCGCCGGTAAAGATCGCCTGCAGATCCTCCTTGGAGATATCCGTCAGGAACTCGTTGGCGTTGCTGACGACCACGGTGAGGGCGTCGGTGCCGATGCGGAACTCGATCGGCGTGCGCGGCGGGCTGAGCGCGGCGCAGGCAGCGACCTCGTCTTCTTCGATCGCGCGGCTGGCGTTGGAGATATCGGTCTCGCCGGATTGGCAGAAGCGTTCAAATCCGGCGCCGGTGCCGACCTCGTCGACCGAGACCGTGCCGCCGTAGCCTTCTTCCTGAAAACGCTCGGCCATGCGCTGCGCCAGCGGGAACACCGTCGACGAGCCCGAAGTCACAACATCGCCTTCAACCGTCGCGGGATCGACTTCCGGCAGCGTCACTTCTTCCGTCGTTCCGCTGGCTGCAGCCGACGCGCCGGCTGCTTCACTGGCTTCGGCCGACCCTTCGGCCGAGGCTGCTTCACTGGCCTCCATCGACGCTTCAGCCTCTTCGCTGGCTGCCATCGACGCTTCGGCCAACTCTTCGGCGGCTTCTTCGCTGGCTTCTACGGATGCCTCGGCCAACTCTTCGACTGCCTCCTCGCTGGCTTCCGCTGAAACTTCGGCCTCGGCTGCCGAGGCCGCTGCGGATACCTCGCCGGCCGCCTCCGAAGCCGTACCGGTTCCCGCTGTGCCGCCACAGGCAGCCAACATACACATCAACAGCAATACGACGACGATGGCATGCAACGATTTCAGCTTAGTCATTTGTCCTCCTAAATGCCGCGCTCCACGTGGAACACGACCGAACGAACTGTACCGTTCGCGGGTTATGCTCGGTTTATCGAATCGTTAAGCGCAGGTTAAGCGCCTAACATGTTCGGTGCGCTCTGTGTAGCATTCCAATCCACAATATGACGAGCGGGCGACCTTTCGGCCGCCCGCTCGTCTTGCCCCCGTTTGCCCTTGAACGCAGTGTGCCATACCCATATCAAGAACAGGTTATTGCTCTGTTAAGCTTGTGCTAAGCTTTTCATTTCGTCCGAGCAACAAAAAGCCGCCTCGCTGAAGTGAGACGGCAGTGGAGGAGGGGGGGGGATTCGAACCCCCGAGGGTTTCAAGGCCCTACCGCATTTCGAGGGCGGCACATTCGACCACTCTGACACCCCTCCTGGCGACCTCGGCGCGAACTCGAACGCGCGACCTCTTCCTCCGCAGGGAAGCGCTCTAATCCACTGAGCTACGAGGTCCTGGCCGCGTTACTGTACCATGCGCAGCTTCAAGATTCAAGGGGTTGGCTTCCCCCTCTCCCGTGCGTCAGCACGAGAGAGGGGATTAGGGGGTGAGGCCCTTCACTCGGTGTCATCCAGAAACTCGAGCAGCACACGATAAAACGCGGCCGGGCTATCGTCCATCGGATTATGCAGCGCGCGCGGCAATACGGCGAGCCTGGCGTCGGGGATCAGCTCGGCGGCGCGGCGCGCCTGGCGCGGCGACACCAGCGGATCGCGGGCGCCTGTAACCACCAGCGTCGGCAGCTTCAGCTCGTGCAAACGCTGTTCGACGTCACCGGTAAGTAAATCATTCAGGTACACCTGCAGCGAGCGCGGATCCGCCAGGGCAGCATAGAGAGAGCGGCGAAGGTACGGCCGTATCAGGCCGCCGGTGTGGTCGTGGGTCGACGGCCGCAACGGGCCGAAGCCGTGGCCGAGCAGGCGGCTGAGCCATTGTGTCAGCCGCAGCTCGCGCGGTGTCAACAGGCGCCTGCCGACCGGTGAAATGTACACCGGATTGAGCGCCGCGTCGACCAGCACCAGGCGGCTGACGGTCGCAGTGAAGTCCAGCGCCTGCAACGCCGCGAACTCGACCGCCCAACGAGTGACCGACCAGCGTTACCGGTCCGATACCCAGCGCTTCGACAGCGCCCGCCGAGCGCGATGCCAGCTCGGCCAGACTGATGCTTTCGGCGACCGCCGGCGTCGAGCCATGCCCCGGCCATTCGAGCGCGATCACGTGGTAGCACGACGCGAGCGCGCGCATGGTGCCCCACCAGATCTCGGCAAACGCGGCCCAGCCGTGCAAAAACAGCACCGGCGGCCCCGAGCCGGCTTCCAGGTAGCGCAGGCCGAGCTCGGGCAAGTTCGCTTCGCGCGGCATGAAGGTCATCCCCGCACCGCCTGCCATAACGCCCGCGGCGTCGGTCGCGTGCCGCCAAGCAGCGTGGTGGCTCGGAACAGGCGCGCCGCGAGCCACAACGAGAACGCCACGCCGGCGAGCATCGCCAGCAGGCTGAGCGCAAGCAGCCAGGCCGGCATCTCGCCCCGACCGAGCTGTAAGATCGCGGCCACCGGCGCAGTGAATGGAATCACACTGAACACAATGCCAAGTGCGCCCTCGTCGAGCGCCCGGCCGAACATCAGCGGAAGCAACAGCGGGATCACCAGCAGGCCGGTGATCTGCCCGCTTTCACGCGTTGTCGCGCCCAGTGCGCCTACTGCTGCCAGCAGGCCACCGTAGAACAGGTAGCCCAGCACAAAAAACACCAGTAGCCAGACCCACATACCGGGCTGCACGGCGCCGGCGCCTCCGCTGAGCACCGAACCACCTGTCGCGAGAACGCTACCTCCGAGCAACATCCACACGCCCAGCTGCACCAGGGCCATGCTGCCGAGACCGGCCAGCTTTCCGGCCATGAGCTGCAGCGGCCGGACACTGGTCAGCACGACTTCGATGGTACGGTTTTCTTTCTCTTCCCCGATCGCCTGTACCAGGCTGCCGCCGCCGTTCAGGATCGAAAACGCCAGCAGCATGGCGAGCGCCAGCGCCAGAGTGTCGCCCAGCGGCGAGTTGTCGTCGGCATCCACTCCCGGCGCAGCCTCACGCTCCACCACCAGCGGCTGCGCCAGCCGCCGCACCAGCCGCTCGTCCGCGACCAGATTGGCGCGCAGCAGCGCGTCGATACGCTGGGTGCCGCCGCCACCCAGCACCGAGGTCTGGCGGCTGACACTCGTCACACGGCCGGTTGCGAGGTAGTCGGGCTCGATCACAAAGTAGCCGTTGATCGCGTTGTCGCGCAGCGCTGCTTCGGCGGCCGCTTCGTTCGAGTATGGAAGCAGCATGCTATGCAGCTCCGGCGGGATCTCGCGCACGATGCCGGCATGGTCGACGAAGCCCGACGGTTTGGCCGCCGCGGCCAACGGATCGGCCGCGTCGTCTTCGACGAACATCTCAGTCAGGAGCGTCGAGCCCAAAAACAGCGCTCCGGCCACTAAAGGCACCAGGATCGTCGCCAACCAGAATGTAGGTCGTCTGAGGTTGACCAGCAGCTCGCGCCGCGCGATATTGAGGATTTGATTCATAATCAGGAAAAGATCTCGCGCAGGCTAAGCCGCTTGCCGTAGCGCAGCATGCCGCGACGCAGTACCCGCGCGGATAGCCAGACCGAGCCTACAGCCGTCGCGGCCAGCAGCACCAGGCTGAGCGCCAGCTGCCAGGGCGGGATCTCGGCCAGCGGCAGCCGCATCAGCATGGTGATCGACGCCGAAAATGGGATCAGGCTCAGGATTACCGCGATCGGGCCGTTCGGCTGTGCCAGGATCGGCAGCAGCAGCCAGAACGGCGCGGCGGCCAGCAGGCTGATCGGCGCCGCCAACGGCTGCGCCTCCTGAGGATTGGTCACCGCGGCGCCGATGGCAAGGTAACAGCCCGCGAACAGAAAATAGCCGAGCACGAAAAACAACAGCGACCACCCGAGCAGCGAGATGGGAAACTGCGCCCCACGCAGCCAGCCCAGGTCGGGCGCCCAGATCGCGATCGCGGCGGCGGCCAGCAGCAGCCAGGCTGCCAGCTGCGTCATCGCCACGCCGCTCAATCCAAGGATCTTGCCGGCCATCATTTGCGGCGGCGAGAGCGTGGTGGCCAGGATCTCGATCACGCGGCTTTCTTTTTCCTCGGCCACCGCCTGCAGCAGATAGCCGCTCGTGGTAAACGTCACCAGCATGAATAAAACGGCGAACAGGTACGGCACCGCGAACAGCAGCACGCTGTCGGCGTCGATCTCGCGGCCGTCAAGCGTGCGCAAGGTCACGACCGACGGCTCGTCGAGCCGCTCGCGGGCCGCGGCCGGCGCCTGCTCGAGCAGCCCGGCACGCAGAATATCGGCCAGCAGATCTTCGCCGCGGTCGCCCAGCCCGCGCGGGCCGATCGAGCGCACGGTGCCGCTGTCGAGGTAATCGGCGGGTATCACCGCCACCACCTCGACATCGCCGCGCTCAAGCGCTGCTCGCGCGGCGGCTTCGTCGGCAAAACGCTGCAGCGCCACCGGCTCGCTCCGCTGCAGTGCCGCGAGATCCACGTTGCCGGTGATGCCGGACTGATCGACCAGGCCAAGGCTGTTGATGCCGCTGTTGGCGATCACCAGTACCAGCAGCGCGAGCAGCGCCACGATGCCCAGCGGCACGCCGAATGCCGTTACCAGAAAACCGCGCCGCCGCACATGGCGGGTATATTCGTAACGCGCCACGTCGAATATGCTGCGCATAACATGCTCCGCGTTCAGGCTTCCACCAGCTCGTCCAGCGGCCGGGGCGCGGCGCGGCGCTCGACCCGATCGCGGCCTTCCACGACCGCGATAAAGATATCGTCCAACGACGGCGCCGCGATCTCCCAGCGCTCGAGCACAATATCGGAGCGCAGCGCCAGTGCCCGCAGCACCTGCTGCGGATCAACGCCGTCATGCAGCCACAGCTCCTGCTGGCCGTCGACCTGCTCGACCCGCTCCACGCCCGGCAGGCTTGCGAACGGCCCGCTGCCGCGCACCACAACCGCGTTTGGCGCCCAGCGGCGGCGAACATCCGCCACGCCGCCGTACAGCACCAGCCGGCCGTGCTCGAACATGCTCATGCGCTCGCACAGCTCTTCGACGCGGTCCATCTGGTGTGTGCTCATCACGATCGCCGCCCCGCGCTCGCGCGCCGCGTGCAGCAGGTCCTTAACCAGCCTGGTGTTGACCGGGTCAAGGCCATAGAACGGCTCGTCGACGATAAGCAGATCGGGGTCGTGCAGCAGCGCCACGCCGAGCTGCACCTTTTGCTGCATGCCCTTGGACAGATCTTTGACCTGCTTTTTGGCCACGTCGCCGAGCCCGACGCGCTCGAGGTACTCGGACGCGCGGCGCCGGGCGTCGGCCCGGCTGAGCCCT
This sequence comes from uncultured bacterium, assembly GCA_963827625.1. Classification (GTDB taxonomy): domain Bacteria; phylum Chloroflexota; class Chloroflexia; order Chloroflexales; family Kallotenuaceae; genus CAWHBS01. The sequence continues at coordinate 619,125 of CAWHBS010000004.1, forward strand.
TTGAGTGTCGCCAGGTAGGCCAGGCATTCCAGCACGCTGACATTGCGATACAGGCCGCGCTCCTCGGGCAAATACCCGATCCGGCGCTTGCTGACTTCGCCGATCGGGCGGCCGAACACCTCGATCCGGCCGCTGTCGGGTTTAAAGATATCCAGTATCATTCGAATCATGGTCGTTTTGCCGGCGCCGTTCGGCCCGAGCAGGCCGAAGATCTCGCCACCGCGGATCTCAAACGACACGTCGTCGACCGCGCGTGTTGCTCCGAACTGTTTGACCACGTTGCGGACGTCAACCATTGGTTGCATAACCTTCCTCACCGGTTGCTATCCTGAACTAAGCATACCCCGCTTGTGTGTCGAATGTATGACGCAACTGCGGCGGGTTTGGTCGCACAATCGTATGATATGATCATGGTATGCACCCGTAGGTCGCCGCAAACCTGTAGGTGATGCGGCATAGCCAGGAAGCGCCCCCTATGAACTACGAGTTTGCTCGGCAGAAATCCCGCCTGAACGGCTCCAAGCGTAAGCGCGTCACGTCAAAACCAAGCCCTAAGCCAAAACCAAACGCCGAGAGCACGCATGCCCAGGCACACGCGCCGGGGCCGGAGCGCTATATCAACCGCGAGCTCAGCTGGCTACGATTTAATCAGCGCGTGCTCGGCGAAGCGCTGGATATGCGCCATCCCTTGCTGGAGCGCGTCAAGTTTCTGGCGATCTGTTCGAGCAACCTCGACGAATTTTATATGGTACGCGTGGCCGGCATCCGGCAGCAGATCGACGCCGGGGTGGTCGAGCGCTCGCCCGACGGCTTGCTGCCGCAGGAGCAGCTGGCGCTGATCAAGCCCGAGGTTGAGCACTTCACTACAGTAAAGCGCCAGTGCTGGTTCGAGGACGTGCTGCCGCGGCTGAAGGAGCAGGGCATTCATGTCCTCGAATACGGCGAGCTGGACGATGCGCAGCGCAAATACGTGCGGCAGCGCTTCATGGAAGAGATCTTTCCGGTGCTGACGCCGCTGGCGTTCGACCCTGGGCATCCGTTTCCGCATATTTCGAGTCTCAGCCTCAGCCTGGCGATCGTGGTGCGCGACCAGCACGGCGGTGAGCGTTTCGCGCGGGTCAAGGTGCCGGAGGTGCTGCCGCGCCTGTTGCGGGTACCCGCCGACGGCAAGCTGGTGTTTACCTGGATCGAGCAGGCGATCGCGGCACATGTTGATACCCTGTTTCCGGGCATGCAGGTTGTTGAAGCGTATACCTTTCGTGTCACGCGCGACGGCGACGTCGACCTGCAGGAGGAAGAAGCCGCCGATCTGCTGCGCACGATCGAGCGCGGCATTCGCCAGCGCCAGTTCGGCCGGGTGGTGCGCTTATCGCTCGACCAGTCGATGCCGCGGCGTATCGAAGATATCCTGGTCGAAAACATGGAGCTCAAGCCCGACGACGTGTACCACATCGCCGGGCCGCTAGGCATGCGCGCACTGATGGAGCTGTACGGCGCCGTCGACCGGCCCGACCTCAAAGATGCTCCGTTTGTACCGCATATTCCGCCGCCGCTGGCCAAAGGCCAGGACATGTTCGCGGCGATCCAGGCAGGTGATATCCTGCTGCACCACCCGTACGATTCGTTTATGCCGGTCGTCGAGCTGATCGAGCAGGCCGCCGAAGACGCGCAGGTGCTGGCGATCAAGCAAACGCTGTACCGGGTCGGCCGCAACACGCCGCTGGTAACGGCGCTGATGCGTGCACGCGAAAACGGCAAGCAGGTTACGGTGCTGGTCGAGCTCAAGGCGCGCTTCGACGAGGAGAACAATATCGAATGGGCCAAGCAGCTCGAGCGCGCCGGCGTTCACGTCGTGTACGGCCTGATGGGCCTTAAGACGCACTGCAAAGTAGCGCTGATCGTACGCCGCGAGCGCGAAGGCATCCGCAGGTATGTGCACCTCAGCACCGGCAACTACAACGTCACGACAGCGCATCTCTACACCGATATAGGCCTGCTCACGGCCGACCACGACCTGGGCGCCGATGCTTCGGACCTGTTCAATTATCTTACCGGCTACTCCGCGCAGCGCACCTACCGCAAGTTTTTTTTGGCGCCGGTGAACCTGCGCAGCTCGATGCGCGAGCTGATCGATCGCGAGATCAAGAGCCAGCGCGAGCGTGGCGACGGCTACCTGGCCTTCAAGATGAACACGCTCACCGATCCGCAGATGATCGACGCGCTGTATGCCGCCGCCGCCGCCGGCGTCAAGATCGACCTGATCGTGCGCGGCGTGTGTTGCCTGCGGCCAGGGGTACCCGGCCTATCGAAGACGATCAGCGTGCGCTCGTTGGTCGGGCGTTTTTTGGAGCACAGCCGCATTTTCTGCTTCGGCAACGGCGGCAACCCCGAGGTGTATCTCAGCTCGGCCGACCTGATGAGCCGCAACCTCGACCGGCGCGTCGAAACGATGTTCCCGGTCGCCGCGCCGCAATTAGCTTTATGCATTCGCGACGAGATCATGGGCGTGTATTTGCGCGACACCGCCGATAGCCACCTGCTGCACACCGACGGCAGCTATAGCAGGCCGAAGGCCGAGTCGGGTTCTTTTTCGGCGCAGCTCGATCTGCTCGAGGAGGCGTTGGAGCGGGCCAAGGTCGAGGAGTAGGGGAATAAAACTCCCCTTCTCCCGTCGCTTGCGACGGGAGAAGGGGTTGGGGGATGAGGGCCTAACCCCTTTCCCCTCGCTCCTCCACCTGCCGCAGCATCTCGGCGGCATCGGTCGTCGGCAAATTGCACACCCAATCGCGGCACACATACGCCGTCGCCAGCTCGTCGCGCTGCGGGCGGTCGCGCAGCAGCGGCACCAGCTGCGCGGCGTCGGCGTCGCCTGGCGCCGCGACGGCGACCGTTACATTCGGCAGCCAGCGCCGATCGAGCTCCCGCAGCAGCCGCGCGGTATCGGGCAGGCCAGGGTCGCCGGCGATAGCCACCTCACGCGGCGAGGCAAGCAGCTGGTCAAGCGCGTTGAGCCACGAGCCAAAGCCGCTGGGATACTGGGTGATCGCGCGTGAAACCAGCGCGATCGTCGTCCGCGCGCGCCGCTCGTACTCTCCTTCGCCGGTCAGGGCGGCCAGACGCAGCAGCACCGAGGCCGCGATGCCGTTGGCCGACGGAACCGCCTCGTCGAACAGCTCTTTGGGCCGGGCGACCAGCGCCTCGTGACGCACGCCGGTCTGGAAAAATCCGCCCTGTTCGGCATCCCAGAACTCGGCCAGCAGCGTATCGATCAGCTCGCGCGCCGCGGCGACCCAGCGCGTTTCCCAGGTTGCCCGGTACAGCGCCAGCAGGCCGTACGCATACAGCGCATAGTCGCTGGCGAAGCCCTCCACGCGGGCCTGGCCCTGTTTGTAGCTATGGCGTAGCCGCCCGTCCTTACGCATATTGCCGAGCACGAACTCGGCGTTGTGCCGAGCGGCAGCGATCCACTCGGCACGCTCGAGCACCCGGCCGGCGTCGGCCAGGGCGGCCAGCTGCAGGCCGTTCCAGTTGGCCAGCACCTTATCGTCAAGGCCGGGCTTGACGCGCTGCTCGCGCAGCTGCCACAGCGTTGCTCGCCCGCGCCCCTCGGCTTCACGGATGTCCTCGACCGGCCGGCCCAGCACGCGGGCCACCTGCTCGGGCGAGCGAACCCGGCGCAGCACGTTCACGCCCTCCCAGTTGCCGCGCTCACTGACGTCGTAGAGCGCCTCGAACGCCATCGCATCGCGGCCGAGCGCCTGGCGAATTTCGTCGCGGCTCCAGACGAAGAATTTCCCTTCCTCGCCTTCGCTGTCGGCGTCCTGTGCGCTATAAAACCCGCCCTCCGGCGACGTCATCTCGCGCAGCACATAGGCCAGCGTTTCTTCGACGATGCCGCGATAGCGTGGCTTCGCGGTAACCTGAAACGCGCTCAGATACGCCCGCGCGAGCTGGGCGTTGTCGTACAGCATTTTCTCGAAATGCGGCACCAGCCACTCGGCATCGGTGCTGTAGCGATGAAAGCCGCCGCCCAGCTGGTCGTAGATCCCGCCATTGGCCATATGATCAAGCGTTGCCTCGGCCTGCGCGAGCGCGACCGTGTCGCCGTCGCGCGAGCGCCTGAGCAAGAACTCGATCGTCTGCGGCGCCGGAAACTTTGGCGCGCCGCCCCAACCGCCGTGGCGCTCCTCGAAGCGGCGTTCGATCGCCGTCGCGGCCTCGGCCAGCAGTTCGGGCTGCGGCTCGCCCTCGCCCGGAGCGATGCGCGCCGCCTGCTGCAGATGGCGCGTCAGCTCGGCGGCGCTGCCGGCTGCTTCGTCGCGCCGGGTGCGCCACACATCGGACATGGCTTCGAGTACCTGGCGAAACCCGGGCATGCCGTGTCGCGGCTCGGGTGGGTAATACGTTCCGCCGTAGAACGGCTCGCCCTCGGGCGTCAAAAACGCCGTCAGCGGCCAGCCGCCGTGCTGCGTCAGCGCCTGAACCGCCTGCATATACACCGCGTCGACGTCGGGCCGCTCTTCGCGGTCAACCTTGATGTTGACGAAGTGCGCATTCATATACTCTGCCGTCGCCTGATCCTCGAACAACTCGTGCGCCATCACATGGCACCAATGACACGCGCTGTAGCCCACACTGAGCAGGATCGGCCTGTCTTCGGCGCGCGCTTTGCCGAACGCTGCCTCACCCCACGGGTACCAGTCGACCGGGTTGTGCGCGTGCTGCAGCAGATAAGGGCTGGTTTCGTCGATCAGCCGGTTGGTGTGTTCGGTCATGGAGCATCCTCGCGGTAAAGCCCACCAAACGACGAGCGCAGTTTCTCCATCGCCAGCCGCAGCCGTGTATGCAGCGTGCCCAGCGGAATCTTGAGCTCGTCGGCGGCCTCGCGGCGAGTCAGGCCACGCCAATAGATCAGCTCGATCGCCTCGCGCTGTGGCGCAGGCAGCACGCCGAGGGAAGCACGCACCTCATCGCGCAGCAGCGCCTCGTCGAAGGCAGGGTCGGCATCGGCCAGGCCCGGGAAGGCATCAACCGGCATCTCGCGCTTGCGTGCACGCCCACGCCGGCTGCGCAGCTCGTCGATGGCTCGGTGTTGGGCGATCGCCAGCAGCCACGCCGCCAGGGTGCCTTGCGACGTGTTGTACCGGTCGATGTTGTTCCAGCAGCGCAGAAACACATCCTGCGTTATTTCTTCAGCGGCGCCGCGGTCTTCCACGACTCGCTGCGCCGTGCTGTAGACTAATCCGCCGAAGCGATCATACAGCTCGGCGAGGGCGACGGTCGACCTCGCGCGCAGCTGTTCGATCAGGGCGGCATCATCCGAAATAGGCACGGGCAGTTCATGGGGGACGAGCGCTCGCTGTTGTTTCATCTATTGCTATGAAAGGGCCGCACCGGGCGGCTAAAGTTGTTGTGCCCGTAAGCGTGAGGCGCCGACAAGCATCGGAAGAAACAGGGCGACAGCCGTGATAACCAGCGCGCCGCTCCATCCGGCCGCCCACACCCAGCCCCCGAGCTGGTCCCCGATCCATGCGGGGCCAAGTGTAAGCGCCAGCATTGCGCCAGTATAAATGAAATAGAACGTAGAGCCAAGACAGCCTGCCTGAGCGGACGTCATGCGATTTGGCTGTTGCCAGTCAAATCGCGGAAAGATCGCCCCTATGCCGACCGTGATTCCGGCTATCCCCGTTCCCGTAAGCAGCACTACTAGCACGTCTCGCACCAGCGCTAGCGGCTCTGCACCACCCAGCGCCGCCGTCAACACGGCATATACCAGCGCGATGACCGGAAACGGCAGCCAGGCGAGCAGCCACTTGGCGCTGAGTGTCGCCCACACGTCGATCGGCGCAAGCCGCAGCAGCCAGTAACCACGCCCCTCACGGCTCAATGCCGTCAGGCCGAGTGTCGACGAGACCAGCAGACCGACAAACACGGCGACGCTGACCAGGCCAAAAGCGCTGGCTCCCGGCATATCACCCAGATCGTTCAAACGCGCGTCGGATGCGACGCGCCAGACCCAGAATGCCGCGATGGCTAACGGAAACAGCAGCTGTGTCAGTTGTTGCGGATCGCGCCGCAGCGTCAGCAGATCTTTACGCAGGATCGCGGCGATCGGGCCGCCGGCCGCCGTTCCAGCCGCGCTGCCAGGCTGTGCTCGGCGCCGCACGCGGCCACCGGCGGTGTCGCTGATGCTCAGCCAGCCGCTGCCGTACAGCCGCTCGGCCAGCACAACACATATTCCGAACGCGCCAAGCGTCACGAGCAGATACGGCGTGGCCCACACCAGCGCGCGGCTCCAATCGCCGACGCCGACCGCCAGCAGCGCCCGGGCGGCCCAGGCTGTCGGCAGCCACGGCAGATCCCAGCGGCCAATCAGGCCGGCTACCTCTTCGCCGTCGATACGAACACGACGCCCCGGCGCGGCCAGCAGCTGCGAGCCGATATAGAACCCGATGCCGAGCAGGCCGCCGGCCACGGCAAGCGCCTCGCGAAGCCGGCGCGGCGGGATCACCTTTACCAACAACATCGTCAGCAGCGCGCCGATCCCGAACGGCAACAGCGGCAGCAGCAACAGCGTTACGCACACGGCGAGTGAAAACGCCAGCCCAAAATCGAGGCCTTGCCCGTATCCGATCAGCGCCGGCGCCGCCAGCACAAACAGCAGCAGGTAGCTCGGGACGAGCCCCTCGATGAAGCGCGCGATAAAGACTGAGCGCACCGGCACCGGCGTCACCAGCAGCATGTCCAGATCGCGCGAGAAATAGAGCGTCGACAGCGCGAACGATATACTTGACAAGAGAAACGGCACGGCGAAGGCCAGCAGAGCCAGCCCCGGCAGCGCCGTAAACGCAGCTTCGACGCCGGGAGCCAGCTCCTGCAGCTGCTCCATCGTTATGGCGTCGCGCAGTGCGCGTACGATAAAGCGGCTGAACACATACAGCCCATACGAAACAGCCAGCACGCCGGCGACGGCGGCGATCGTAACTACCTTGCGGAGCGCGTTACCACGCCACCAGCTGTTGACTGCCACGCGCCAGCGCGCGCGTAAGATGGTGTTGACTCCACCGGGGATGGAAGGTGTAGTGATTTGAGGTGACGAGCTATTCATGAGCAGGGTCGGAGGTCGAAGGTCGAAGGTCGAAAGTCCTTTGCTCACACGGCTGGTCGTAGCACGTCGGATCGTGAACGCACGATGTGGTACACGTCCGGTGACCTTCGACCTTCGACCTTCGACCTTCGACTATATTACGCCAAAACATCCGCGATCTCGGCGTACTCCGCCCCGCCCGTGAGCGCCAGGAAAATGTCTTCGAGCGACTGCCCGGTGCTGCCCTGCCGCAGCTCGTCGAGCGTGCCGGAGGCGATCACGCGGCCACGCTCGATGATCGCGACTCGGTCGCATAGCCGCTCGGCGATCTCCAAAATGTGCGTCGTCAAGAACACCGCCGTACCGCGCGCAGCAAGCTGGCGCAAAATATCTTTGATCAGCCGTGCGCTGCGCGGATCGAGTCCGACTGTAGGCTCATCCAAAAACAGCACTTTGGGATCATGGAGCAGCGCTCCGGCCAGCGCCGTCTTTTGCTTCATGCCGTGGCTGAATCCGCCGATCAGCTCGTCGCTGTGCTCGGCGAGGTCGAACAACCGCAGCAGATCTTCGCCGCGCTGGCGGATCTGCGTGCCCGGCATGCGATACAGGCCGCCGATAAACTGGAAAAACTCGCGCGCCGTCAGCTTTTCGGGCAGATAGGGCTCGTCCGGTACATAGCCCAGCAGCGCCTTGGCCCGGATCGCCTCGCGCTGCACATCGTGGCCGCCGATGTATGCCGCGCCCGAGGTCGGCCGCAGCAGGCCGATCAGCATTTTGATTGTTGTGGTTTTGCCGGCTCCGTTCGGCCCGAGAAAGCCGAACACCTGGCCTCCACCCACGTCGAGGTCCACGCTGTCAACCGCAACCCTGGTACTGAATTCTTTGCGCAAACTGCGCGCCGCGATCAGCGGCGCAGGCTCGTTCATCCCGACCTGGCTCCTGTCGATGGAGGCAGTGTACCATGATGGGGTATGAGCTACATTGAAACCCACTGAGCATCAACCGTAGGTTCACCCCGTCACCCCGTCACCCCGTCACCCTGTCACCCTGTCACCTTCTCAGCCCCGCCAGTAACCCGGAGCCGGGAGCGAACAGCAGCGCCAGACCGAACATGGCGCCGCACAGGAGCACGATGGCCGGTCCGGACGGTACCCCTTGCCAGTACGACAGAAACAGGCCCGTGACGCTCGCAACCACCGCCAACGCGACAGCCAGCAACAGCATCGGCAGCAGCCGCCGTGTGAGGAGCTGCGCCGTTGCCGCGGGTGCCAGCAGCAGCGATAACACAAGCAGGTTGCCTACAGTTTGAAACGCTACAGCCAGGGCCAGCGCCAACAGCAGCAGCAGCACGCCGTCCCACAATGCCACCGAGCGGCCCAGCGAGCGCGCCAGCGCCGGGTCGAACGATACCAGCACCAGCTCCTTGAAGAATATAACGACGATCGTGATCGCAAACAGTGTAACCCCTGCCGTGAGCAGCAGGTCGGAGTTGGAAACGCCGAGCACATTGCCGAGCAGGATCGACGCCAGATCTCGCACGCCCGCGCGTGCCCAACCCAGCAACACAATGCCGAGCGCAAACGCCCCCGAGAACAGCACGCCGATGGCCGTGTCCTCTCCGACGCCCTCCTGCCGTCCGAGCACGCTGATCATGTACGCCACGACTACCGCGCAGATCAAGCCGCCGGCTACCAGGCTGCTGCCGAGCAAGAAGGCGATGGCGACACCGGCGAACATGGCATGCCGCATCGCTTCGCCCACAAACGCGATGCCGCGCAGTACCACAAAGCTGCCGACTACCGCACATAACAGCGCCACCAGTACGACCGCCGCCAGGCCGCGCAGCATAAATGGATATTGCAGTGGCTCGAGAAGGATAGAGAACATAGAACCAAGAACCAAGAACCGAGAACCAAGCAAACCAGGCAAGTCGCCGGTAGGCCGGGGGTCTGGGGTGCCCCCAGTTGTGTTTCTGACTGTGTGGTGGCAGAGCTCGAAACTCAGGCCGCGAAACTCGAAACAATACGTTTAGAAAGCAACACCACCATAAAGACTGCGCAGGCGCACAGCACAATAGCACCACCCGAAGCGATATCGGCGTAGTACGCGATGTACACTCCGGCCACCGCACAGGCAGCGCCTACAAGCGAACCAAGCGCCATCATCGCGGGAAGTGAGCGTACCAGCAGCCGGGCTGTCGCGGCGGGCACGATCAACAGCGCTGCGACCATGACATTGCCCACGGTTTGCAGCGCGGTCACGATCGTCAGGGCGAGCAAGCTGTACAACATCGCGTCGAGCAGGGCGACGTTACGGCCCAGGGCGGCTGCCAGCGATCGGTCGAAGGCCACCAGCACCAGCTCTTTGTACAGCGCGAGGACCAGCAGCAGCACCACAGCACCGGCAAAGCACGTCACAAGCAGGTCGCTCGGGCGCACCGCCAGCACGTTGCCGAGCAGCAGCTCGCTGAGGCCGCGCGAAGCGGAGGTGCTGCCGGTCAGCAGCAGTGCTCCAAGCGCGAAGGCAACGGTGTAGAAAATGCCGATCGCCGTACTTTCCCGTACCTGCCGGCTCTGGGCTGCCAGGCTGATGCCTGAGGTGGTCAGGATGGCGGCGACCAGACCGCCGAGGGCCAGATTCCAGCCGATAAGATACGCAACCACGACACCGGGAAACACCGCGTGTCCCAGCGCATCGCCCAGGAACTCCAGCCCGCGTACCACGACAAAGGCGCCCAGGACGCCGCACAGGATCGCCACAATAACCGCGGCTGCGATGCCGCGCTGTACAAGCCGCAGGGCCATAGGCTCGATCAGAAAAGAGAAATCCATCGCGGTAAACGCCTGGGTTCGCTAACGGGATTGGAGTTTCGCGTTTCGAGTTCGTCGACCACGCGCTCGACTGCGGAACTAAACCCTGTCACCTTGCCACACCGTCACCCTGTCACTTCCGAATCATCACCGCCTGCTCGCCGCTTCCGACAACCGTGAGCTGCGACCCGAACGTCGAATGGAGCACCGGCGCGGTAAATACCGAGTCGACCGGGCCGAACGCGACGATGCGCCGGTTGAGCGCGATCAACAGATCGCAGTTTTGTTCGACGGAATGGAGGTCGTGGGTCGACAGCAGGATGGTGCGGCCACGCTGGCGCTGTTCGCACAACAGATCAAAGATATCGTTTTGGGTCGTAGTATCAATACCGTTGAACGGCTCGTCCAGCAGTAATAGTTCCGCTTCCTGCGCCAGCGCCCGCGCGAGAAAAACGCGCTGTTGCTGGCCGCCTGAAAGCTCGTTGATCCGGCAGTCGCGCCGCCTGGCCAGGCCCACTTGCTCAAGCGCATGCAGGGCACGCTCGCGGTCGAGTTTGCTGGGTCGGCGCCAGATGCCCAGCCGCCCGTAGCGGCCCATCAGCACTACGTCCAGCACCGATAGTGGAAAGCTCCAATCTACGTCGCCGCGCTGCGGCACGTACGCGACACGCTGCCGGACGTTGGCTATCTGGGAGTCGAGCACGTGTACCGAGCCGCGTCGCGGCCGGATTGCCCCCACGATCGTGCGCAGCAGCGTCGTCTTGCCGGCGCCGTTCGGCCCGATCAGGCCGACGATCTCGGCGGCGGGTACGTCAAGCGTAACGTCCTCGAGCACGGTGTTGTTGCCGTACGCGACGCTGATGTTCTCCAGCCGGATCGCGACCCCGTCGGTTTGCGGCGCGGGGCCACAGCTATGTCTTGGATGCCCGTTGTTCATTTTTGATATGATGTCTCAGCTAGTATAAGGAACGCCATGCGGAAGGTCAAATAGCCCCGTGGTACAATCCACGAAATTGAGATCGGAGCTGAGTGTGGGCTGGACCGAACGGGTTGTTTCCAATCTTGCCGACGAGGGACATCGTCTCACCGGGCCGAGGCGAGCCATTCTGGAGCACGTCCTCCGCTACAACGCGCCCTTTACCGCCGAGGAGCTGATCGCGGACCTGCAGCGCGAACATGCGCAGATCGGACGCGCAACGGTGTACCGCACCCTCGAGCTGCTACATAGCCAGCAGTGGCTCAGCCTGGTTCATCGCCCCGAGGGCGAACACGGCTATGTTGTCGCCGAGCCGGGCCACCAGCACCATCTCGTTTGTCGCTCGTGCGGCAGCGTAGTTGCGTTTGAGGGATGTGAGATCAATTCGCTGCTCGGCGGCCTGGCCGAGCGCCTCAACTTTCGTATCGAAGGCCATTGGCTTGAGGCTTTCGGTATTTGCCGCGAGTGCCAGTGGAGAAATGATGCCCTATAAATTTTCCACCTTGGCGATCCACGCCGGCCAGGAGCCCGAAGCGGGAACCGGCAGCGTGATTGTTGCCGATCTATCAAACGTCGACCTACGCGCAGGACGAGGTCGGCGTGCATAGTGGCTATGAGTATTCGCGCACCGATAACCCGACCCGCACCGCGCTGCAGAGTTGCCTGGCGGCGTTGGAGGGTGGCACACACGCGCTTGCCTTTGCCTCCGGCCTGGGCGCGACGACTACCCTGATGCTGATGCTGCAGCGCGGGCGACCATGTTATCTGCGGCGACGATGTCTATGGCGGTACCTATCGTTTGTTTCAGCGCGTGATGACCGACCACGGCCTCGATTTCAGATTACGTCGACACGCTCGGATACGGCCGCTGTCGAGGCCGCGCTGCGGCCCGAGACGCGCATGGTCTGGCTGGAAACGCCGACCAATCCGCTGCTGAAGCTGGCCGATATCGCCGCGATCGGCGCCCTGGCTCGCGCCGCGGCGTGCTCACCGTGGTCGACAATACGTTCGCGTCGCCCTATGGGCAGCAGCCATTGGCGCTTGGCGCCGACATTGTGCTGCACTCGACGACCAAATATATCGGCGGCCACTCCGATGTGGTCGGCGGCGCGGTGGTTACGTCGAACGATGCAGTGTACGAGCGACTCAAGTTCCTGCAGAACGCCGCCGGCGCGGTGCCCGGCGCCGTTGGAACTCGTGGCTGGTGCTGCGTGGCGCAAAGACGCTGGCGATGCGGATGCGCGAGCACGAGCGCAATGCGCCTGGCCGTCGCCCGAATGCTCGGAACGCACCCGCCGGTCGAGCGCGTGATCTACCCCGGCCTGCCTAGCCATCCGCAGCACGAGCTGGCGCAGGCGGCAAATGCAGCTGCTTCGGCGGGATGATCTCGCTGATGCTGCACGGCGGCGAGCCGGCGGCGCGCGAGCTGGTGCGTCGCACACGGCTGTTTACGCTGGCCGAAAGCCTGGGCGGGGTGGAAAGCCTGATCGAGCTGCCCGCGGCGATGACGCAATGCAGCGTGGCCGGATCACTGCTGGAGGTGCCGGCCGGCCTGGTGCGTCTGTCGGTCGGTATCGAGGACGTCGACGATCTGATCGACGATCTGCAAACCGCGCTGCTGGCCGTGGCTGAGGTGGACACCGCGCGGCCGGCAGAACGAAGTTAACGAGGCGCTATGCGATCCTTTGGCATATTGGCGGCGGTCCTGCTCGGTATCTGGTTGTCGATCGCGGCGCCGGCAGCAGCACAGGCGGGCACGGTCAGCATTCTGGACCCGGACGGCCTGCTCGGTTCGGAGGCGGCAAGCGTCAACGAGGCGGCCCAGCGGCTTGCTGCCACGGGCGCGGATGTGATCGTTCTCGCCGGCGGACCGTCGGCCGGCACGGATGAACAGGCGGCGCGCCAGTTTTTGAACCAGTTGCTGGTCAACAACGGTATCGCCCCATCGGTTGACGAGCTGCAGCCTAATCAGATCCTGCTGTATGTTGCTCGGGATGCGCAGATAACCGGGATTCTGTTCGGCACGCGCTGGAGGGAAACGCTCGATCCGGTCTGGCGGAACATCATGAACGAGCAGATGAATCCCGCCTTTTCGCGTGGTGATATCCCCGGTGGCCTGGTGGCCGGCATCGACGAGCTGCGGACAACCATCAGCCCACCGCCGCCAAACCGCACCCCGCTGTATGTGTTGGGCGCAACACTGCTGGTCGCCGCGATCTTATTCGCGACGTTTCCCTTGATCCGCCGGCGGCGCGAAGCAGCCACGGCCGTCGCCGGCGCCAACCGGCGACTCGAGCAGGCGCGCCGCGAGGCGGGCGCTGCCCTGGCCGACCTGGGCCAGCTGGTTCAGGCCGCCGAGGACAAAGCCCAATTCGACCGGGTCAGCTATTCGGCCGCCGATATCGAGCGCCTGAACGAGCTCCAAAGCCGCGGCATCGGATCGTTTCGCGATGCCCAGGCAGCGTTCGATGAGGCCGAGGAACAGCGCGCAACCAACGCTCCAACCATCACCGCCGATATTGAAGCGCTCGCCGGACGCTACCGCGGTGTGCAGGAGCAGGTCAAAGCATCGATCGGTCCGATTCGCGAGGCCGAGCAGCTGCGGAGCGAGCTCGACGCGCGCGGCATTGCTCAGACGGGGGCGACGGTAAGGTTGGAAGATGGCGAGCTGGGCGTCGGGGGTCAGGGGTCAGGTGCCGGGGGTCAGGATAGCAGCGAGCCGTAGGGACACGCCGGAGGCGCCTACCTAACCCCTAATCTCGCACATGCGTGACGAATCGCTGCTTGTGACGTTCTATTAATTGACGGCAGCTGCCGCCCATGATAGGATCACCGGGCCATCCGGAACCAAGATTAACCACGCCATGCGTTTTTCCGCAACCTCGCGCCGTGCGCTATTACTAGCTCTGCTGTTGATGCTGCCTGTACCGCGCTTTGCCGCGGCCGCGCCGGCATCCGAAACAGCACCGCTGAACGTTCAGCAGTTTCTCGATCGCCAGCCCGGCGTGCTGAAGCGCTGGAGCGAGGGCGAGCACACGGCCGCGGAGATCATCCAGAGCTATACGTCGTACTACAATCTTGATCCACGGATTGTGCTCGCGCTGATGGAGCTGGACAAGCGCTTACTTAGCGAACCTAATCCGGCGCCGGAAGCGCTGCGCAAGCCATTAGCACCGGCCGGCCCCGAAGGTTTTGCCGAGCAGGTCGAGTCGTCGGTGCGCGAGATCAGGGCCGGCTTTGGCCCATATGAGAAGCCGCCGGAAGTTAGCTTTGTCGACGGCGGCACCGAAACACTGGATCTTGCTCAGGAGCCGTCGACGGTAGCGGTGCAGCGCTTTCTGGCGATCGGCCGCACGCGCGCCGACTGGCGCACGCTGGTCGACGGCTACTTGCCGCTGTTTCGCAAGTTGTGGAACGAAGCGCCCAAAGCGCCGACGCCGACACCGGCCGCCGGCCGGCCGTTCTTGCGTCTGCCCTGGCCGGCGGGAACCGAGGTAATCCACTCGTCGTACTTCGACCATGTGTATCCGACCGTGGATCGCGGAGAAGACGACAACAGCTTTATCGTCGATTACCTCGGCCGCGGCAACCTCAGTTATAACACGCACGACGGGCACGATTTTTACTTTCCCGACAAGCCGATCGGCACGCCCATGTTGGCAGCCGCGCCAGGTACCGCCTACGCGTACACGGCGCGCGGCAACGGGGTTGTGATCCGGCACGCCGGTGAGCACGCCGGCTACGAAACCGTGTACTGGCACCTCGACCAGTTTGCCGCCATGTTCAAGGGCAAGATCGACAACGGCGTGGGCGTGCCGGTGCAGGCCGGTACCGTGCTCGGCAGCAGCGGCAAGAGCGGCTTTACCGTCGGCGGCGCGCACCTGCATTTCGAGGTGCGCCACAACGGCCGGCAGGTCGACCCGTACGGCTGGTACGGTCCCGGCTCCGATCCGTGTGCCAAGTGGACCGCCGGCTGCGAGGCCAGTGTGTGGCTGTGGCACGACAGCACGCGCGGTGTGCTGGACCTGACACGTCCCGGCTCGCCGGCGCCCCGCGATACACAGCCGCCTATCGGCAGCCTGGCCGTGGCTCCCGACACCGATCTGGGCCTGCTGGTGCCGTTCGACGATTCGATCGTCCCCTTGATCGGCAAAGGTGCCCCGATGGTCAATACCGAGCGTGGCGCGAAGCCGAAGTGGGAAGCTGGCGTGTTCGAACAGGCGATCCAGACGCCAAATCCGGTGCAGATTTCGTATCCGATCAGCGGCAATCTTGAGCTGGAGCGCGGCACGATCTCCATGTGGGCGAAGCTGCCGCAGCAATATCCGTCGAGTGTCACCCGGCGGCACTACCTGTTTGCCGCCAGCTCCAACCCGGAGGACGGCCAGGTATACACGGATACCCTGGCGCTGCGGCGCGAGCCGGCAGCGGGGGGCACGCAGTGGAATTTCTGGACCGTCGACAGCGCCGGAAAGCCGCACGACCTTGCCGTGCCCGACAAACTGAGCAGCAGCTGGCATCATTTCGCAGTTACCTGGGATCGTGAAGCGAAAAGCAAGGCGCTGTATATCGACGGCAAACCGGCGGCGGTCGCCGGCAACGTCGAGCTGCCCGCTACGCTCGGCGAGCGGCTGCAGCTGGGACGCTTTATCGCCTCCTTTGGCGCCAGCAACGCCGTGTTCGACGAATTGGCGGTATTCCGGCGTGCGCTCGGCGAAGCCGAGGTCGCGCAGCTGGCCGCCAGGAACGATCCGTACACCGGCCAGGCAGGCCCGATCCGCGCGGCGAGCGTCGTCACCGACCGCAACATCACGCTCGACAGCAATGCGATCGACGCTCAGGGCGGCATTGTATCGGTGCAGCTGCGTCGCAACGACGAGCCGTGGTCCGGGCCGCAACCATACTACGACTCGTTCCGCTGGATGATCAACGGTTCCGACGGCGAGCATACGTTTGCGATCAAGTATCGCGACCGCGCCGACAACGAAACGATCGTCACGACGACGTTGACGCTGGCGCAGCCGCTGGTAGGCGGGGCCACGCTGCGCTCGGCGTCCGGCGACCGGGCCGTGCTGGGCCTTGAAGTCGTCGGATTGCTCGAACAGCCTACGATCGTGCCTGAGTTGTCGGACGCGCCTACGACCTTGCCTGAGGCGCCGGAGGAAGCGGCGCCCGGCGGCGACGCTGCGGCGGTCAAGATGCAGCTGTCGAACTATGAGGACTTCCGTGACGGCGTATGGGAGCCGTTTACCGAGATGCGCATATGGAACTGGCCTGCCGAAGGCGAGCGCGAAGTGTGGGTGCGCTTCCGCGACGGGCAGGGTCGTACCAGCGTGCCGCAGCGGGTGACGGCTCAGCCGTAGCCCGAGGTCCGCCCTGGCTCGAGGCTCCGCCCTGGTGTGGCGCGGTCCGTGCTGGCCCGTGCTGGCCTGAAGGTGCGCCGTGGTGTGGCAATGTCCGTGCTGGCCCGAAGATCCGCGAATGAATTCGCGGTTGATACGATAAAACCTGCTGAAGCAGGTTGCGCATGGGCATAAACCCGTGCCCAACCTGCTTCAGCAGGTTTCATCATAGCAACGCCGAATTCATTCGGCGAGGTCGGCGAGGTTCGGCGAGGTTCGGCGCGTACGCTCGAGCTCGGGCGTGCTTCGGGAGCTTAAACGCTCGCGTTGCCTCGCGGCGCCCTAAGCCGACGCCTGCTGCTTGTTGAACTTGGCCATCAAGCGGCTCTTGCGGCGCGCGGCGTTATTCTTGTGAATGACGCCCTTGCTGGCTGCTTTATCCAGCTCGGCGCAGGCCTCGCGCACGGCCTCGACGGTGTCAGTCGCGCCGGCAAAAACCGACGACTCAGCTTTCTTGATATACGTTTTGACTCGCGAGCGCACCATAGTATTGCTCTGATGCTTTCGCGCGTCCGACCGGATGCGCTTCTGCGCGGACTTGGTATTGGCCAACGGATGCCTCCAAAACAAACAATATAAACGCCGGTATAATGGCGCGTGCTGATCTGCTAACCGATGATTATAGCAAAACCGGAAAGGGCTGGCAACCGCATGTCGCAGGCATCTCCAGCCGCTCAGCAGGCCGCGCGCTGGCGCCTGGTGCTCAACGCTGCGATTGTCATGGCCGGCACGCTGCTCAGCCGCGTGCTTGGAGTGTTGCGCGAGGCGGTGTTTGCGCGCCAGTTCGGAGCGAGCGACACCTTCGGCGCTTTTGCCGCCACCTTCACGATCATCGATATGTTGTATCTGGTGATCATCGGCGGCGCGCTCGGCTCGGCCCTGATCCCGGTATTCGGGCGCCTGGTGCAGGAGGGCGACGACGAACGCGCCTGGCAGCTTGCCAATACGGTGCTGACGCTGGCGTTCGCGGCATTTGTGCTCGCCGCGGCGGCGGTCTGGCTCTTTGCGCGGCCGCTGCTGGCCCTGACGGTAGCGCAAGGCTACCAGCCCTCGCTGTTGGATCTGGCGGTGCGCCTACTGCGCATCATGCTGCTGCAGCCCCTGTTGCTTGGGATCGGCGGTGTCATGATGGCGCTGCTGCAAACCTTCGAGCGCTTCACCTGGCCGGCGATCGCGTTTAATGTGTACAACCTGGCGATCATCGCCACGGCGCTTTGGGTGGTGCCGCGCTTTGCGACCGCCGATGTGCGCGTGGAAGCGCTGGCCTGGGGCGTGGTGGCCGGCGCACTATTGTACGCGGCGGTGCAGGCTCCGGCCGTGTGGCAGGCCGGCCTGCGGTTTAAGCCAAGTTGGAACTGGCACATGCCCGAGGTGCGTCGTGTCGCGGTTCTGCTGGCGCCACGGCTGATCGGGCAGTCGGCGCTGCAGCTCAACCTGATCGTGATGGCGACGCTGATCTCGCTGATCGGGCCGGATGCCCAGGCCGCCAATCGCTATGCGATGTTGCTGTTGATGCTGCCGCACGGCCTGCTGGCCGTGAGCGTCGGCACGGTGATGTTTCCCCGGTTGTCGCGGCTGTATGCTGCCGGCAAGCTTGACGAGCTGCGAGTTCGCGTCGGGAGATGCGCTGCGGCTGGTGTTGTGGCTGACGGTGCCGGCGTCGATATTGCTGGCCGGGCTGCATATTCCGATCCTGCGCCTTCTGTTTCAGGGCGGCAGCTTCGACGAAAGCGCGCTACAGCTGACGGCCGGCGCGCTGCTGTATTACGCGCCGGGAGCGATCGGCCTGGCAGGCGCCGAGATCGTGATCAGGACCTTTTATGCCACCGAGGATACACGCACGCCGGTAGTGGTCGGCATCGCGACCATCGTGCTCAACGGGTTACTGGCCCGCCAGGCGGTCGAGCTGACGCACGATCTCCGCTGGGTAGCGCTGAGCTACAGCTTCACCGTTCTGCTCGAGTTCGTGCTGCTGTGGCTGCTGCTGCGCCGGCGCCTGCGTGCGCGGCCGCGGCGCGGCCCACTGGCGCAGCATAGCGGCAGTCGTGCTGGGCAGTGTAGCGCTATTGGCTGTGCTGATCGTGTCGAGCGCGCTGTTTGGCGGCAGCCTGCCCGGCATCACGCTGTCGCTGCCGTATGATGCCGGCGCCGACTGGCTGCCGCTGCTGCTGTGGGTCGGCTGTACCGGCGCGGTGGCCCTCGGCGCGTATATGCTGGTCGGCTTCCTGTTTGGCGCGCCCGAGCTGCGCCAGGTGCTTGCGCTCGTCCGGCGGAAGTAGACTTATGCAAGATGACGTCATCATAGTCGGAGCCGGGCTGGGTGGGCTCGCCGCCGCGATCCGGCTCCAAAAGGCCGGCTACCGCGTACGCATGCTCGAGAAGAACGAGCGCGTCGGCGGCAAGATGAACCTGGTGGAAGCCGAGGGTTACCGCTTCGACACCGGCCCTTCGCTGTTTACCATGCCGTGGGTAGTGCGCGAGCTGTGGCGCGACGCCGGGCGCGACGCCGACGACGATCTGGGCATTCTACCCATCGACCCGGTGTGCCGCTACCGCTGGCCGGACGGCACGCGCTGGGAGCACCGCGCCTCGCTGCCCGAGCTGATCGACGAGATCGCGCGCCTGTCGCCCGCCGACGCGCGCGGCTTTTTCCGCTTCATGGCCTGGGCCGGACGGATCTATGAAGCGACCGCCGGGCCGTTCCTGTCGGCGCCGTTTCGCGGCTGGCGCGATTTTGTGACGCCGCGCCTGCTGCGCGATGCGCCGGCGCTCGACCCGCTGCATACCATGGACCAGGCTGTGCGGCGCTACTTTCGCTCGCCGTATTTGCGCCAGGTATTCAATCGCTACGCGACCTATAACGGCTCGTCGCCGTACCGCGCGCCGGCGACGTTTTGCATCATCCCGTATATCGAATTCGCCGAAGGCGGCTGGTACCTGCGCGGTGGCATGTACCAGCTGGCAACGGCGCTGCAGCGCCTGGCCGAGCAGCTCGGGGTTGCGATCGAGCTGAACGCCGAGGTGAGCGAGGTATGTGTCGAGCGTGGTCGTGCCGTTGGTGTACGGCTGGCCGATGGGCGCCGGCTCGATGGCGCGCGCGTGATCGTCAATGCCGATGCGCTGCATGGGCTGCGGCACTTGATAGCGCCCGAGCACCGCCGCGTGTGGAGCAACCGTCGCGTCGACTCGCTGGAGCCGTCGAGCTCGGGCTTCGTGCTGTTGCTCGGCGTCGACCGCGATTATCCCGAGCTGGCGCATCATAATATCTTCTTCTCGTCCGACTACCCCGCCGAGTTCAGGGCCATGTTCGACCTACAGGTGCCTGCGCCCGACCCGACGATCTATGTCGCGGCCACCTGCCGCAGCGATCCCGCGCACGCCCCGCCGGGCTGCATGAATTTGTTTGTGCTGGTCAACGCGCCGGCGATCGGGCCGCGCTTCAGCTGGGAGCGCGAGGGCGAGCCGTACGGCGACCTGGTGCTGCGCCTGCTGGAGCGGCGTGGGCTGCCCGACCTCGGCCGGCATATTCGCTTCCGGCAAAAGATTACACCCCTCGACTTCGCCGAGCGCTATCGTGCCTGGCGCGGCTCACTCTACGGGCCGTCGAGCAACGCGCGGCTGGGAGCGTTTTTGCGGCCGCCGCTGGTGTCGCCGGACGTGCGCGGCCTGTACTTTACCGGCGGCGCGACCCACCCGGGCGGCGGCATTCCACTGGTGCTGCTGTCCGGCAAAGCGGTAGCCTCGGCGGTGGCCGCCGAGCTGCCTCACAACGACACTTTACACCCGCTTAATACTACGACGGCAGTACGTACGGCCGGCTGAGCAGATTTGGTGCAATATCGTAAGATCACGATAAAAGTGTTGATCCTTACGACAGAATGTGATATAAAGTCTGCACGCCCTGATACCAGCCGGACGAAATAGTAATAGGAAGGTTGGCAACAAGAAAGCGGTCGATGCAAGCGGTGATAGCTGCGTTTGTGAAAACAAGCAATAGGTTATGACCGTAAGCGGCCCGAAACGTGAAGCAATACGCAGCACGGGAAAAGCCGCGAATCGGCGCCACGTCAATATCACATTGCGATTGCGCGAGTAATCAAGATTGTGTTGACCGGTTGCTCGATGAGTGACGACCAGCAACTTTGCGAGAACGTGGGTATCGTTAGGGACTTCGGTTCTTTTCGATGTCGATGAGTTCGTGGAGAATTGTTGTCGATAGCCTGTTACTTGTTCCGGCAAACGGTATCAGGGCCCTTTTATATATCGCTCGGGATGCCGGGCGATTTTTACACTTCGCCGTCTGGAGCTGCTAGCGAACAGCGCGGTGCGCGCCGGATCGGCTTCATTATCGTAAAGTAACGATATACCTATTGATCGTCCGCTAATAGTATGGTATAACCGCGGCATAGCCCTGATACATCGGCGGATACGGACCGTAATCGGGGTCGATAGCGACAAGTTTGGGAAGCAAGCGGCGGTAGCCTGAACGTGTAAAATGTTTTTATCGGGCCCGACCGCGAGTGACGTGAAACGTGAAGCCTGGAGGCAAAGCGGGAATTGTTACACGTAAGCGCTCGACAGCGTTCCGGAACGAAAAGTCGCGGATGCGGCACCGGATAGCGGAGTTGCTGTACAAGCTGAACAAACGTATTGACAGCAAAGCTCCAACGGCAGACACAAAGACCAAGTGATTGTCGCCGATACGAGCGAGGCTTGAGCGGAAAAGCTGGGTGGCAGATCGCCAATAGTCCCGGGCTCCGTGCAAGATACTGTCGAACAGGCTATTAGACCCGATCGAGGAGGCCACCGGCGGAACCATCAGGGCTTTTGCTTGCCCGTCGAGATCACCACAAAGGCACAAAGGACACAAAGATTCTAATGATTCTTTGTGTCCTTTGTGCCTTTGTGGTGACTTTTCTCGCGCTACGTGTGGCGGATGGAGTATCATAACGGCTCCGCATCTACGTCTTGCCGTTCAAAGGGGAGCGAACAAAGATGAGCACACTGGCTGTCGAAGGGGGCACACCGGTGCGGCGTGAGCCGTTTCCGAGCTGGCCGGTTTGGGACGAGCACGAGCGTAACGGATTGTTGGAGGTGCTCGATCAGGGTATCTGGTCGAATGGCGCCGGGCCAAAGGTCAGCGAGCTGGAGGCAACTTTCGCGGCGTTCCACGATGCTGCCTTTGGAATAGCGGCACCCAACGGCACGATCAGCCTCGAGATCGCGATGGCCGCGCTGGGCATCGGCTCCGGCGACGAGGTGATCGTACCGCCGTACACCTTCTATGCCAGCGCCTCGGCGGTGCTGAAGATGAACGCTTTGCCGATTTTTGTGGATATCAGCCTCGATTCCTACTGCATCGATCCTGACGCGGTCGAGGCGGCGATTACTCCACGTACCAGGGCTGTTATACCGGTGCATCTGGGCGGCCATCCGGCGGATATGGACCGTCTGCTCGAGATCAAGCGCAAGTATGGCATCGCGATTATCGAAGACGCGGCCCATGCCCACGGATCCAGCTGGAACGGGCGCAAGGTGGGCGCGATCGGCGACTTCGGCGCGTGGTCGTTCCAGGCTTCCAAGAATATGACCGCCGGCGAAGGCGGCATGCTTACCACCAACGATCCCGAGCTGGCCGAACGAGCGCGCTCGTTCCATGATTGCGGCAGGGTGGCCGGCGGCAAGTGGTACGAGCACGCCATCCTCGGCGGCAACTACCGGCTGACCGAGTTTCAAAGCGTTCTGCTGCTGGCGCAGCTGGCCCGGCTGCCGGAGCATATCGAGCGGCGCGAACAATCTGCCGCCTACCTCGACCGTGAGCTGTCCAGGTTCGACGGCATCCGGCCGCTTCCGCGCGATCCGCGGGTCACGGCACACGCGTATCACCTGTATGTGTTCCGCTTTATCGAGGACGACTTCGGCGCGATATCGCGTGACGATTTTGTAGCCGCGATGCGCGCTGAGGGGATACCCGCCAGTACCGGCTACCCGATCCCGCTCAACTGCCAGCCGGTATTCACAAATCGGGCGTTCGACACGCGGGCTACCAACTACGATCCCAACTATGCCCCGACCCAATTCGAGCGGCTGGAGCTGCCGGCCTGCTTGCGCGCCTGCGCCGAGACGGTCTGGTTGATGCCGAATATGTTGCTGGGGAGCAGCTCGGATATGGAGGATATCGTCACGGCCGTACAGAAGATTCACGATGTCGCGCAGAGGTGATTTGCGGTTGGAGGGCGTCCGCGTCGGCTGACGATCGATGAAACGCCCTCCAGGCGCGATTTTTATCACCGGCATGCCGTGATCGTGGCCTTGTCCCGCCGGCGATTATCGTTTACCATCGGCTGCACCTCAAGGAGGAGCATACAATGCGTCTGGTAACGTTCGACCGAGGCACGATCGGCGCGGTAGTTGGCGACAACGTTGTTCCGTTGGACGATGTGGCGCCGGATATGCTGACGTTAATCCGGATGGGGAACGAAGGGCTTGAACGGTCGCGCCGGGCAGCCGAAGCCGGACGCAATGCGCGGCCGCTGAGCCAGGTGCGCTTGCTGGCTCCGATCCCGCGCCCGACCAAGAATATTTTCTGCCTCGGCATGAACTACGCCGAGCACGCGCGCGAGTCGATGCGCGCCAAGGGCTTGCCCGAAACGCTGCCCGAGTATCCCGTGATTTTCACCAAAGCCGTCACCAGCGTCAACGCCCCGGACGCCGAGGTGCCTCTCGATTCACAGATCACCGCGCAGCTCGATTGGGAAGTTGAGCTTGCGTTTGTGATCGGCGCCGGCGGCGTTAATATCGCCAGGGGTGACGCTATGGGCCATGTGTGGGGATATACCATCGTCAACGATCTGTCGGCGCGTGATCTGCAAAACCGCCATCAGCAGTTTTTCAAAGGTAAGAGCCTCGACGGCACATGCCCGATCGGGCCCTGGATCGTTACGGCCGATGAGATCAGCGAACCCGCGGCGCTGCGGCTGCAGCTGCGCGTCAACGGCGAGTTGAAGCAGGACAGCACCGCCGCCGACCTGATCTTCGATATTCCGACGATCATCGAAGTGCTGTCTTTGGGCCAGACGATCGAGCCCGGCGATATCGTTGCCACCGGCACGCCCAGTGGGGTCGGCATGGGCCGTACGCCGCAGGAGTGGCTCAAGCCCGGCGATGTGGTGGAGGCCGAGATCAGTGAGATCGGGGTGCTGCGAAACAGGATCGTGGCGGCGCGGTAAATAGGGTTGGAAAGTTGGAAGGTTGGAAGGCTGAAGGTCACGAGCAGTGTTCAGTACGCAGCTCGGCGCATCGGATGATGTCATCCCGAGCGCGTGCCGGTTGTGGTGGAGCTGAGTACAGTGTAGGCGCGCGAGGGATCTCGGGCTGCCTGGCCGCATCGATGCTGCGAGATCTCGCGTGCCGATGGATAGAGGTGTGCTTGTGAAGGGTCGGCACGCTTCGGAATGACCAAATCAGGGCGTCGTTTCCGTTCCACGATCAACACCGGAGCCCAAATGTCTGAACAGCCCCGTCGTGCGACGTTGTTTGTTACCTGCATTATCGACCAGATCTATCCGGAGATCGCCGAGTCCGTCGTCGACGTGCTCGAGCGCCTCGGCGTCGAGGTGCGTTTTTCGGACGATCAAACGTGCTGCGGGCAGCTCGCGTTCAACGCCGGATATCAGGATGACGCGCGTGTTGTGGCGGGACGCAATCTCGAGGTGCTGCGTGACGCCGGCGATGTTGTGACGCCGTCGGGCTCGTGCGCTTCGATGTTGCGGCACTTTTATCCCGAGTTGTTCGCCGGCCATCCCCAACTACACGCCGCGGCGCTCGAGCTGGCCGGGCGCACCTACGAGTTCACCGAATATCTGGTTGATGTACTCGGCGTCGAGGATGTTGGCGCGCGTTTCCCCGCGACGCTGACGATCCATGACGCCTGCCACGGGTTGCGCGGTCTCGGCATCAAGCGCCAGCCGCGCGCCTTGCTGGAGCACGTCGCGGATGCGCAGCTGGTCGAATTGCCGGACGCCGACCGCTGCTGTGGCTTCGGCGGCCTGTTTGCGGTTAAGCTCGGCCCGATCTCGGAGGCGATGGTGGCCGACAAAACGGCTGCTATCGCCAGTACCAAGGCCGACTTTGCCGTGACTTGCGACGCCAGCTGTATGACACAGATCAACGGCCGCCTGAGCCGCGAAGGTGCAAGTTGCCGCGCGCTGCATATCGCGCAGGTGCTGGCGTCCGGCGAGCGCGGCGCGCTTCAGGAATAACTATGCCAGTTCACGAGCTCACTTTCTATGATCGCGCCGAAGCTGCATTAAACGACGTGCAGCTCAAGACCGCGCTCGACCGTGCCACCAGCCGCTTTACAGCACAGCGCACGACGGCGCTCGACAGCCTGATCGACGCCGACGACGTGCGCAACCGGGCGCGCGCCGCGCGGGCGCGAGCGCTCGCTCACCTCGATCGCTACCTTGAGCAGCTCGAAGAAAAGATCGTCGCGGCGGGCGGGCAGGTACACTGGGCGGCCGACGCCGAGGACGCGCGGCGCATCATTGTCGACCTGTGCCGCACTCGCGGCGTGCGCTCGATCGTCAAGGGCAAGAGCATGGCGTCCGAGGAGATTCACCTCAACCATGCGCTTGAGGAGGCCGGCTTTCGGGTCGTGGAAACCGATCTGGGCGAGTACATCATCCAGCTGGCCGGCCAGACGCCGTCGCATATCATCGCGCCGGCGATCCATTGGACCAAAGAGCAAGTGTCGGAGCTGTTCCACGAGAAGCTGGGCACGCCCCGCACCGACGAAATCCCGGAGCTGGCCCGCACCGCGCGCGAAACGTTGCGCCAGGAGTACCTGCGTGCCGACATGGGTATCACCGGCGTCAACTTCGGCGTCGCCGAGACCGGCACGATCGTGCTGGTGGAAAACGAAGGCAACGGCCGCCTGACGTCCACTGCTCCACGCATCCATGTTGCCCTGATGGGCATCGAGCGCACAGTGGCGACGATGGAGGATCTGTCGCCGCTGCTGCAGGTGCTGGCGCGCTCGGCCACCGGCCAGAAACTGAGCGTGTATACCAATCTCGTCACCGGGCCCGCGCGGCCGGGGGAAGTTGACGGCCCCGACGAGTTTCATCTGGTGCTGCTCGACAACGGCCGCTCGCGCATACTGGGCTCGGAATATCACGAGGTGCTGTACTGTATTCGCTGCGGAGCGTGCCTCAATATCTGCCCGGTGTACGGCGAGATCGGCGGGCATGCCTACGGCGCAACGTATCCGGGACCGATCGGCGCGGTGCTGACCCCGCTGCTCGAGGGTCTAAACGAAGATAATCGTTGGCTGCCGTACGCCAGCAGCCTGTGCGGTGCGTGCCAGGAGGTGTGTCCGGTGCGTATCCCGCTGCCGGACTACCTGTTGAAACTACGGCGCGACGCGGTACGCGAGCTGGGCACCCCGCTGCCGGAGCGGGCGGCGATCGGGGCGTGGCGCGTGGCGATGAGCTCGAGCGGCCTGTACCGCTCGGGCGGCACGCTGGCCGGCGCCGGCCTGCGCCTGTTGTCACGACGTCGACGCATACGGCGCTTGCCGCCGCCGCTCTCGGCCTGGACGCACGGCCGGGATTTTCCTGCCTTCGCGCCAAAATCGTTTCGCCGGCGCTGGAAGGAGCGACGGAAATAACGATGAACCCGAGACTCCCGCACATCCATACTGGCCGCCATCCGCGACTCGCTCGAGCGCACGCGGCCGCTGCTCGAGCAGCAGGCGGCGGAGTTCGCGCCGCCGCATCCGAGAGGGCCGTTTGTGCCTTCCGACCTCGAGCGGGTCGAGCAGTTTCGCAGCGAGCTCGAAGCGCTGCGCGCCTATGTTCATGTGTGCGATACGCCTGCCGATGCCGTCGAGCAGGTGCTGGAGCTGCTCGAACAGGCCGGCGCGCGTAGCGCCCTGGCCTGGGAGCCCGAGCAGTTGCCGCTGCCGGGATTGGTCGAGGCGCTCGCGGTAGCCGGGGTGGAGCTGATAGCCGGGCAGGTTATGGGCGCGCAACGAGCTGAATTGTATGCCGAGCTCGAGCCGGTGGTGGTCGGCATCAGCGGCGTGGACGTCGCGATCTCCGAAAGCGCGACGATGCTGCTTGTCAGCGGGCAGGGCCGCGGCCGGCTCGCCTCGTTGCTGCCGCCGATGCATATCGCATTGCTGCCCGAGCAAAGCATTGTCCGTAGCTTGCCCGATGCTCTCGACCGCCTGGGCGAAGAGTTCGGCGAGGGCCTGTTTCGCGACCGTTCCAATCTCACCATGATCACCGGCCCGTCACGCACCGCCGACATCGAGCTTAGCCTGACGTTGGGCGTCCACGGGCCACGCGAAGTCCATGCGGTGGTGATCAGGGGGCTGAACGATGAGCGATGAATGATGAATGATGAATGATGAACGGAATACCGCCCAGCCTGTTATGGCCGGCCGGGCACGACCGCGCCACGCGCAGCCAGGGCCTCTCGGAAGGGCAGGCGCGCGACCTGCGGCTGGAAGTTCTGGTGCGCGCTATCGCAACCGACGGCAGCCAGGGCCGCTTTGTGCGCTCGACGCTGATGGCGCTGGTTGCAGATCGCGCCGTAATCGCCTATCGCCAATCGGCAGTCGCCGAGCTGCGTGACAACGGCGCGCTGCGCGAAGCGCTCGCCGGGATTCTGCCGCGCCTGGACGACCTGGGGCAGCCGCGCAGCGCGGCCTGGGCCCAGGAATCCCCGCTGCTGCTGGTGCCGCCGCGGGTCTCGGATCTGGAGGCGTATGTCGGCTGCGTCGCAGACCTCGACACGCTGCTCGCCGATGCCCGGCTCCGCTCGGATGCCTGGCGTACCCTGGCCGATTGGACGGCGGCAACCAGGCGTTCGGACGAGTTTCGGGCGCTGGCCGCCGAGCTGCCGGCACTACGAGCGCGGCTGGACACGATCCAGAGCGTCACCATCGGCGTTAATCTGGATCGCGATCTGCGCCCGGCCGCTGCCGCGCTACTCGACATAAGCGATCAGCGGGTCAGCGGTCCGCGCACGCTGCTGCATCGCCTGCTGGGCCGCGCCGAAGCCGCGGGTCCCAGTAGCCGCTCCGCCTTGCACCGGCTGGCCGACCGCGAAGGCGAAAGCGATCCGCTGGCGCGCGACCTCCAGAAAACACTGGTCGAGGTGGTGCAGCCGGTTGCCCAGGCGCTGGAGCGCTATGCGAGGATCCATGCGCAGCCGCTGGCATCGCTGGCGCCCGAGTTCGGCTTTGTGCTCGGCGCGCTGCGGCTGGCGGAGCGGCTCGAGGGGCTCGGGCTGCCGGTGTGCCTGCCCCGGCCGTCGACGACCACACGCCTGCGCGATGCCTACAATCCGGTGCTGGCGCTGCAGCTGGCAGATGCTTCGGGCAACGGCGCGCCGGTGGTGCCCAATCCGATCGACTTCGAGCCTGGCGCGATCATGTTTGTCACCGGGCCGAACCGTGGCGGTAAGACCACGTATCTGCGCGCGGGTGGTCTGGCGCAGGCGATGTTTCAGGCCGGCATCTTCGTGGCCGCGGCGGACGCCGAGATGGCTCCGGCCGACGCGATCATCACCCATTTTCCGGCGCTGGAGGAGCAGGCTCCCGGCGCGGGCCGTCTCGACGACGAGGCGCGACGGCTGCGTGAAATGTTCGGCCGGGCTACGTCCGAAAGTCTACTGCTGTTTAACGAGCCGCTGACCAGCACCGGCGAGAACGAAGCGCTGCTGCTGGCCGAGGACGTACTGCGTGCGCTGCGCTTGCTCGGCGCGCGGGCAGTCTGGGTAACCCATTTGCACGCACTGGCCGAGGCGCTCGAAAGCATCAACGCGGGGCCGGGCGCCAGTGTCGTCAGCTGGGTCGCCGGCGTCGACGACGAGGCCAGGCGCACCTATCATATCCGGCCGGGGCCGCCGCTGGCACGCTCGCATGCTGCGACGATCGCGCAGCAGCACGGGATCACCTACGAGCAGCTCGTGCGCCAGCTCGAAGCACGCGGAGCATCAACGAACCGAGCCACGAATAGGACACGAATAAACGAATGAAGCCACGAATAGCTATTCGTGGCCGTGGCCGGCCAGTAGCTCGAACAACAAGGCTTTCCATCGGGCGACGTCGATCGCATAGCACACCTCGGCGTTAGGCTCGCGCTTGAGCACGCCCCAACGGTCCACCACCGTCATACCCCGCGTCAGCTCGCCCTGCGTTTCTACGCCGACCCAGCAGCGCTCGCGCGAGGTGCAGATCGACGGATCGATCGCCACCGCCATGGTCACAGGGTCGGGCTGTGTCAGTCCGGCTTCGCGCAGCCACTCGGTGCTGCCCCGCAACGCGGCGGCATTGCAGTCGACAGCCAGTTGTGCCAGCTCTCCCTGCTCGCGCAGCCGATCAAGCTCCGCTCGCGTCAGCACCGCGCCGCCGAGCGAGTGCTCGTGCCCGACCATCACGATCGGCAGGCCCGAACGAAACACGACCTCGGCCGCCTCGGGGTCGCACCAGATATTGTACTCGGCGGCCGGCGTGATATTGCCGATCGTATTGGCGGCGCCGCCCATGATATAGCATCTGGACACGTTGCCGGCCAGCTCGGGCGCCCGCAACAGCGCGGCCGCGATGTTACTGAGCGGGCCGAGCGTCACAAGCGTAACCGCGCCGGCGTGCCGATCGATCACGCGCAGCAGCGCGTCGACGGCGTGGTCTGCCGCCGCGACACGTGTCGGCGGCGGCAGATCGAGGTCGCCCATGCCGTCTGCGCCATGAAAAAACGTCGCCGGCGACGGCTCGCGCAGCAGCGGGCGGTCGAGCCCGGCATAGACCGGAACGACGGCGCCCGTGCGCTCAACCACGGTAAGCGCGTTGCGGGTAGCCTGTGCGAGCGGAACATTGCCGGCCACGGTTGTAATTGCCGCCACCTCGACATCGGTCGCTCGCAGCGCCATCATCAGCGCAACGGCGTCGTCGGAGGCGGTGTCGGTGTCGATCACGAAAACCCTGGTCATCCTAATATATCCTCGGCAGCGTAAGGCAGCGGTGGAGCCGCTGCAGCAAGGGACGGACGTTGCGGAAATCTTCAGCGCTAAGGATGCTGCGGTGCTCGGGCGGCCATACCAGTAATACACGCTCCGGCGGCCCTGACGGTTTTTCCTGCACTACCAGATATCCCGGCACCGACTCGCCGGAGCGGTACAGCTGCAGCCGTGAGCTGAGCAGGCGCGCGGCAGAGCTCAGCGCGTCGGAGTGGTGCTCGACCGACCATTCGTCGCTGTTTGCGACCAACGCCAACGGCGTCCCGCAGCGCCGGCACATGATCGGTCGTATCGAAACGCCGCCCGATTCGAATGGAACCTCGCCGTTGGACATGGGGGTAGTATAAATGACAGAATTTTTCGATTTCAAACATGGAACTTGAAACAGTTCCGTTGATCGAGTCATACTAGCGTGATCCAACAAGGAGGTCCTGTGCCCCAACAGATCGAAACCTATAAGCTCGACAACGGCATGACCGTCGCCGTCGAGCCCATGCCGCACTTGCGCTCGGCCGCCTGGACGCTACTGTTGCCCAGTGGTTCCGCGACCGACCCCGAAAAGCGCAGTGGGTCCGCGACGCTGCTGAACGGGATGCTTTACCGCGGCGCCGGCGAGCGCGATGCCAGGCAGTTGTCGGACGCGCTCGAACTCGCTCGGCGTGCTGCGCGGCGGTGGAGTCAGCACCGAGTACACCACGCTTGGCGGTGCTTTACTGGCCGACGACTTCGAGGATGCGCTGGCGATCTATGCCGATATCGCGCGCCGGCCGCTGCTGCCCGCAGAGGAGCTGGAGGCGGAGCGCGGGCTTGCGCTACAGGCCCTGCAGAGCGTCAACGACAACCCGGCGCAGCAGCTGTTCATGGAGCTCGGCAAAGTGTATTTTCCCGGCCCGTTCGGCCGTCCGGCGCTCGGCGAGGTCGAAGATGTGCGCCGCATCGACCACACCGATCTGGTCGACGACCACGCGGCGCGCTACTGCCCCGACGGCAGTATCCTGGCCGTGGCGGGCGGTGTCGAGCCGGAGCGCGTGCGCGCAGCGGCCGAGCGACTGTTCGGCGATTGGCGTGGCGCGCCGCCCGCGACGCCCAAGCCGAAGCAGCGCGACGAGCCGTATTACCAGCATCTACCTAAAGATACCAACCAGACGCAGATCGGCGTAGCATATGGCGGGCGGCCGATCGGCGATGAGCACTATTACGACGAGCGCCTGGCGCTGAACGTGCTGTCCGGCGGCATGGGGGCTCGTCTGTTCACCGAGGTACGCGAAAAGCGTGGCCTGGTGTACAACGTCGCCGCGGTGCCGCGCGTGTATCGCGGCATGGGTTTGACGCTCGGCTATGCGGGGACACAGCCCGAGCGCGCCCAGGAGTGCGTCGACGTGCTGTTGAACGAGCTGCGCCGCATTCGTGACGGCGTGTCGGACGACGAGCTGTCCATGGCGCGTACCGGCCTGCTGTCGGCGCTGGTGATGCAGGGCGAGTCGACCGGAGCGCGCGCCGGCGCCATCGCGAGCGACCTATGGCTGCTCGGGCGCCCGCGTTCACTTGACGAAATCCGCTCCGCCGTTGACGGCATCACACTCGATGGCCTGAACGAATACCTTGCCGGCATGTCCGAGCCGCAGTTTACGGTATTGACGCTTGGGCCGGCGGCGGTCGAGGTGACGGGGTGACAATCTGGTGGCGTGTGCGGTTGTTACCCGATTGCTGTGGACGTGGCACTGATGACGGGGTGACAAGGTGACGGGGTGAAACCACGGTCGTGAACCCGTGCGTTTCATGCTTGCCTGGTAAAAACAACAATGGACAGCATGCGCATGAATATCGATCACCCTGTCACCCCGTCACCTTGTCATGCATAGTTCGAACACGAAGAAAACAAGCTGATCAACAAGGACCACTATGCGCAACGATCACCACGAGCTGGCCAACGGGCTGACGATCATCGGCGAGTACAACGAGGCGGCGCAGTCGCTGGCTACCGGCTTCTTTACCCGCACCGGTGCGCGCGACGAGACGCCCGAGATCTCCGGCGTCAGCCACTTTCTCGAGCACATGATGTTCAAGGGCAGCGAGCGCCGCTCCGCGCACGACGTCAACCGCGAGTTCATGGAGCTGGGCGCGCGTAATAATGCGTTTACCTCCGAAGAAAATACGGTCTATTACGCCCAGGTCCTGCCCGAGTTCCAGGAGCGTGTCATCGATCTGCTGGCCGATATGCTGCGGCCGAGCCTGCGCCAGAGCGACTTCGACGTCGAGAAAAACGTGATCCTTGAAGAGATCGCGATGTACAAGGATCGGCCGCATTTCGAGGTCTATCGCATCGCGCGCGAAACGTACTACCACGGCCATCCGCTCGGCAACAGCGTGCTGGGCTCGACCGAAAGCATCACCGCGCTCGAGCGCGACCTGATGCTCGATTATTTTCGCCGCCGCTACGCTCCCAACAACATGGTGGTCGTGTTGACCGGCAAGTACGATTGGGATGCCGCCGTCGCCCAGTTCGCGCGGCTATGCGGCGCCTGGGAAACCGGCGACTCGTCGCGTGCCTTGTCCGAACCCGAGCCGGCGACGGTCGAGCACATGCAGGCCGACCCCAAGCGCGACCGGGCGTACATTTGCTGTGTCGCGCCCGCGCCCAGCGCGCAGGACGATGCGCGTTACGCGGCCGAGGTGTTTGCGCAGGCAGTCGGCGGCGGCGAAGGCTCCCGGCTGCATTGGGCGCTGGTACACCCCGGTATCGCCGACAGTGCCGATCTGAGCTTCGACGAAAACGACGGCGCAGGCGCGTTTTTCGTGTTCGCAACCTGTGATCCGGAGCGTATCGGTGACGTGCTCGATCTGCTCAAAGCAACGCTGTCGCAAGCACAGGCCGAAGGGCTGAGCGACGACGAGATCGCCCGCGCCAGGCGCAAGCTGGCGTCGGCACTGGTGCTGCGCGCCGAAACGCCGATGGGACGTCTGGTGCCGGTCGGAATGGACTGGCAATATCGCCGGCGGGTCGATCCGGTGTCCGATGTCGTCGACCGGCTGCTGGAAGTAAGCGGCGATGATGTCGGCGCGTTGCTTGAAGCGCGCCAGTTCGATTCGCTGGCTGTCGCGGTGCTGACGCCACGGGGCGAACAATAGTCGAAGGTCACAGGTCGAAGGTCACGCAACCATTTCGCCGGGTGTAACTCCTGGAGTTTTGCGATCAACCGTCGAGGCGAAGGACTTTCGACCTTCGACCTGTGGCCTTCGACCCGGCTACCCCGTGTTCCTTAACCCTGCCGCGATGCCGTTGACCGTCAGCAGCACTGCCTGCTCGAGCTCGTCGCTATGCTCAGAGCTGCGATACCTGCGCAGCAGCTCAACCTGAATATAGCTCAGCGGATCGACATACGGATTGCGCCGGCGGATCGAGTTCTGCAGGATCGGCGACGTATCCAGCACGCGCTCCACGCCGACGATCGCGCAGACCGCGCGCTCGGTACGGCGGAACTCGTCGGAGATGCGGTGCCACATCTGCTCGCGCACAGCCTTGTCCGGCACCAGCGATGCGTAGCGCGCGGCGATAAGCAGATCGGCCTTGGCCAGCACCATCTGGGCGTTGTCGAGCGTCGAGCGCCAGAACGGCCACTCGCGATACATTTCCTGCAACTGGCGCAAACGCTCGTCGCGGTCGTGCTCCAGGTAGGCATCGACCGCCGAGCCGAGACCATACCATCCTGGGAGGGTGATCCGGCTCTGCATCCAGCCGAACACCCACGGAATCGCGCGCAGGTCTTCCAGCTTATTGCTCTGGCGGCGTCGCGCCGGCCGCGAGCCGATTTTCAGGCTGCTGAGCTCGTCGATCGGCGTCGCGCCATGGAAAAATTCCAAAAAGGCGGGATCGTCGACCAGACCGCGGTATTCGTGGAGCGCGTACTCGGCCAGCTCGGCGACGGCCGCCTCCCAGGCTTCGCAGGACGTTGCGGTGATGCGCGGAGCGCTGGCCAGCAGTACCGCGTTGAGCACCTGCTGCAGATGCCGTTCGGCGATCTGCGGATCGCCGTAGCGGTCCGAGATCACTTCGCCCTGCTCGGTGAGCTTAAGACGTCCGCGTACCGTTCCGGCCGGTTGCGCCAGAATCGCTGTGTGGGCCGGCCCGCCGCCGCGGCCGATCGCGCCGCCACGGCCGTGAAACAGCTCGAGGCGCACGCCCGCCTCGTCGGCGGCGGCCAGGATCGCGCTTTGGGCGCCGTAAAGCGCCCAGGTAGCCGGTAAAAAGCCGGCCAGCTTGGTGGAATCCGAGTAGCCGACCATCACCTCCTGGTGCTCGTCGCGCAGGCGCAGGTGCTCGCGATAGGCCGGCGTGGAAAACATCTCGGCCATGATCCGCGGCGCGGACTGCAGGTCTTCGATGGTTTCAAACAGCGGCACGACGTCGAGCAGGCTATACTCGTCGCGACGGTACAGGCCGGCTTCTTTGGCCAGCAGCAATACGGCCAGCATATCGCTGGCGCCGGTGGTCATGCTGATGATATATGTATTGGTGGCGTTGGGGCTCAGCTGCGCCAGCACTGCCTGGATCAGACGAAACGTGGCGATCGTTTCATTGGTTTCTTCGTCGTATTCAAGGCGCGTCCCGATCAGCGGCCGTCCGGTAGCCAGCTCGCGGCTGAGCAGCTCGACGCGTTCGGCTTCTGAACGTTTCAGATAATCGTCGCACACATCGGCGGCACGGAAAACAGCGGCCAGCGCACTTGCATGGCGCTCGGCGTGCTGCCGGATATCCAGCGCCAGCAAATGCAGGCCGAATACCTCCACCTGCTGCAGCAGGTCGGCCAGCATGCTGCCGGCGATCGCGGCGCCCTTGTTTGCACGCAGGCTGCGATCCATCAGCTTGAGATCGTATAGCAATTGGCTGCCGGTTGCATAGCGACGGCCATTGCTTTCAATCCGCGGAGCACCCCACACCGGCTCGAACGAGCGCGTCCAGGCCAGGCTATTGATCAGCTTCTGGCGCACATAGGTACACATCTGGCGGTACGGCTCGCGGGGGTTGCGGCGCTCGAGCAGCTCGGCGACGTCGGGAAACACCGCGGCGTAGGTGTTGAGCACGGCGTGCAGCTCGTCGCTGGCGGGGGCGATGTGATCGGAGGTCGGCAGATTGGTCGACAGCAGCTCGACCTTGTGAACATACTCTTCCAGCGCCTTGATACGCAGCAGCTTGAACGTTTCAAGCGTCACGGCCGGCGTGACATACGGATTGCCGTCGCGGTCGCCGCCGATCCAGGTGCCGAAGCGCAGCACCGGCGGCACGCGCCACTGCCGGCCCGGGTACACCTCCGCCAGCGCGTCTTCGAGATCGCGATACAGGCGCGGCACGATCGGCAGCAGCGTGTGCTCGCAGAAGTAGATCCCTTTTTTGACCTCGTCCAGCACGGTCGGGCGCAGGTCGCGCAGCTCATGGGCCTGCCACATGCCGGTGATCTCGCCACGCAGCCCGACGGTAGCATGCCGGCGCTCGCGCGGCAGCAAGGTCGGCCGCTCCAGCTCGCCGAGCAGTTGAGATATGTTGCTGAGCTTTTCCAGCAGTGTGCGGCGCTTGGATTCGGTGGGATGCGCTGTGAACACCGGCCGCACCAGCATCTGGTCCAGGATCGCCTGCAGCTCGCCTGCCTCGACGCCCGCCTTGCTCAGTCGCGTGATCGCGTCAAGCAGCGATTCGGGCACGATCGCATCGCGCGCCTCGCGCTCGCGCAGCTTGCGCAGCCGCTCGTGCTGCTCCGCGATATTAACGAGCCCGAAGTAGGCGGTGAAGCATTTGATCAGTGTTTCGAGCGCGCGGACATCCAGGGTGGCGATCAGCTGGGCGAGCTCGTCGTCGGCGCCCGGCCTGTCCTCGCGGGCGGCCTTGGATAGCTCGCGGACGCGCTCTTCAAGCGCAAACGCATCGTCTCCGGCCTGCTCGCGTATCACGTCGCCGAGCAGATCCCCGAGCAGGTGGATCGTTTCGGACAGCGGCTCGCGTCCGTTGGCGTTGGGCATTTTCAGATCCCATTCCATAGGCGCCTTCTTCGCCGCGTTTCCGCATCGTCGCGTGCGTGTATCATCCCACGTACGGGTGTCCAGCGCAAATCCGCCGTGCCGAATGCCGCGAATGAATTCGCGGATGTTACGATAAAACCTGCTGAAGCAGGTTGAGAACGAACGCCATCCGTGTGTAACCTGCTTTAGCCGGTTTGTCATACCAACGTCGAATTCATTCGACGTGTGCTGAAGCAGGTTGCGCACAACCCTTTCGGCTGTTAACCTGCTTCTGCAGGTTTCAACATAGCGACCGCGAAAATCGCGGCTACAGAAAGGACCAACTCATGCGTCGTTTGATATGGCTGCTGCCGGCACTCCTGCTGGCGCTGGCAGGCTGTGGCACGCCGACAAATTCCCCGGACGATGGAGCCGCGACTGAGGCATACAGCGCGGCGGCGGAGAGCGCAGCAAGTACGGCGGCTGAGAGGTGGTAGCGCGGCGGCGGAAACCGGCGACGATACCGCGGCCGGCTCGCAAGCGGCTGCCGGCGATGACCCCGCGTCGCGCAACGACAAATACAGCTCCAGCGGCGAGCCGCCGATGGCGATCGATCCGAACAAGACCTACGTCGCGACGATCGAAACAAACAAGGGCCCGATGACCGCCGAGCTGTATGCCTCTGAAGCGCCCAAGACAGTCAATAATTTCGTGTTTCTGGCGCGCGAAAAGTTCTACGACAACGTGCCGTTCCACCGGATCATCAAGGACTTTATGGTGCAGACCGGCGACCCGACCGGCACCGGCACCGGTGGTCCGGGCTATCGTTTCGAGGACGAGCCGGTAACGCGGCCGTATGAGCGAGGCACGCTGGCGATGGCCAACGCCGGCCCCAATACCAACGGATCACAGTTTTTTATCGTGTTGAAGGACTCGGGCTTGCCGCCGGATTACACTATTTTCGGCAAGCTAACCGGCGGCCTGGAAGCGCTCGACGCGCTCGGCAACACCCCGGTGACGCAATCGCCGACCGGTGAGGCATCAGTGCCGACCGAGAAGGTGTACATCACCGGAATAACCATTCAAGAACAATAGGCCGCAGAGATAGGGTCGAAGGTCGAAGGTCGAAAGTCCTTCATCTCAACGGTTGATCACGGTGCTTAAATTGTCAGTTCACTCGAGTAGGTTTCGTGACCTTCGACCTTCGACCTGTGACCTTCGACCGCGAAGCGAATGACCTGTGACCTTCGACTGCGAAGTGCTTGACATTCATGCTATCATCGCTGTATCGAACTCCCCATGCTTTCCAAAGGAGGCCTGCTGTGGGTGACAAAAGCCCGAAGAACGTGAATAAGCAGAAGAAAGTGCAGGAACAGAAGAAGCAGGGCAAGAAGCAGCCCGCCGAAAAAAAATAAGCTCGGTTGGGAACGATGAGCGCCGGCTGCCAGCCGGCGCTTCTTCGTGTATCCTTGACTCCGCCGATGCCGCAACCTATACTTCGCGCCGGCAGGAGCAGAGCAGGAAGCTTGATTTATGGCGCATCCTTTTATCGAACGCGTGGCGCGCGGGCCGATTCTGGCCGATGGCGCGCTGGGGACGCAGCTCAATAACGCCGGCATCGATTTCGATCAGTGCTTCGACGCCGTCAACCTCAGCGATCCACGCCTGGTATCCGATATCCATCGTGCGTATATCGACGCCGGCGCCGAAATCATCGAAACCAACACCTATGGCGCCAACCGCTGGAAGCTCGAGCGCTACGGGCTGCAGGATCGTGTGCGCGAAGTTTGCCTGCGGGCTATGAAGATCGCGCGCGAGGTGCGCGAGGTCGCCGGCAGCACAACACTGATCGCCGGCGCGGTCGGGCCGCTGGGCCGGCTGCTCGATCCGTATGGCCCACTGACGGTCGAGGAAGCTCGCAGCGCCCTGGCCGAGCAAATCGCTGCGTTACTGGAGCAAGGC
This sequence comes from uncultured bacterium, assembly GCA_963827625.1. Lineage (GTDB taxonomy): Bacteria > Chloroflexota > Chloroflexia > Chloroflexales > Kallotenuaceae > CAWHBS01. The sequence goes on from CAWHBS010000004.1 coordinate 656,382, forward strand.
GCCGACCTGCTGATCCTTGAAACGTTCAGCGACCTGCGCGAGATCGCGATCGCCGTCGAGGCGGCCCGGGCAGTCGGCGACTTGCCGATCGTCGCCCAGATGTCGTTTGCCGACGATGGCCGCACAGCCCTCGGCCACACGGCTGCCGAGGTCGCGCGTCGCCTGGCCGAGCTCAAGGTCGACGTCGCCGGCATCAATTGTTCGGTCGGCCCGCAGCGCGTCTTCGGCTTCCTGGGCGAGATGCGCGCGGCCGCGCCCGAGCTGCGCCTCAGCGCCATGCCCAACGCCGGCTTCCCCACCGAGCGCAACAACCGGGTGTTCTATCCCTCGTCGCCCGAGTACATGGCGCGCTATGCCCGTCGTATGGTCGAGGAGCTGGGGGTGAGCATCGTCGGCGGCTGCTGCGGCACGACGCCCGAGCACACCGCTGCCATGCGCCGCGCGCTGATCGATCTGTCGTCCGAGGCGCCGGCCAAAAATGAGACCCTGGTTGTTGTCGATACACCGCGACCAACTAGGGCTGCAGCCCAACCGACGCGGCTGGCGCGAATGCTGGCCGCGGGCGAGTTCGTCGTGAGTGTTGAGATCGACCCGCCCAAGGGCCATAATCCGAAGCGCTGTCTGGACGGCGCGCGGCTGCTGCGCGAAGCCGGCGTTCATTTCATCAACGTCGCGGACTCGCCGATGTCGCGGGTGCGTATGAGCGCCCTGGCGATGTGTTCGATGATCCAGCAGGACAGCGGCCTGGAAACGATCCTGCATTTCACCACGCGCGACCGCTCGTTGATGGGCATCCAGAGCGACCTGCTGGGCGCCCATGCGCTCGACGTGCGCAATATTCTCGCGCTCAAGGGCGACCCGCCATCGCTGGCGAATTACCCCGGCACGCGCGGCGTGTTCGACGTCGATACGATCGGGCTGGTCAAGGTGATCGGCGGCATGAATAGCGGCGTGGATACCGCGGGCAATGATATCGGACAGCCGACCACCTTTAATATCGGCGTGGCGCTGGATATCAACGCAGCCGACCCCGAACACGAGATCGCCCGGCTGCACAAGAAGGTGGCCGGCGGAGCACAGTTCGCGATGACTCAAATCGCCTACGACCCCGAGCTTGTCAAAGCGTTTCTCGAACGGCTCGGCACGCCGCCGATTCCATTGTTGCTCGGCATCTTGCCGGTGCAAAGCTTCCGGCACGCCGAATTTCTCAAAAACGAGGTGCCCGGCATCGACCCACCCGACGAGGTGCTGCGCCGCATGAAGGCCGCCGGCGCCGACGGGCGACAGGAAGGTATCGCCATCGCTCAGGAGCTGCTGCTCGAGGTCAAGGGTCTGGTCAACGGTGTGTACATCATGCCGTCGTTCAGCCGCTGGGAAGTGGCGGCCGAGGTTCTGAAAGCGCTGTAGCTCATCCAGCTACTTCGTCCTCAGCCGCCCCGCGCGCCGTATGTGCTCGCCGCGCAGCGCGAGCACGCGGTACTGGCCGCGCTCGCCCACCTGGCGCGTTTCGGTTGCCAGTGCGGACAATGCTTCGCTATAGCGTGCCAGCTCCTGCTGCTTGTCGCCGGCCAGCAAGAACAGCCCGCCGGGCTGCATGCGCTGTACCCCTTCTTCGATCAACGATATCACGGCGTCTCTGCCGAGGTAATATGGCGCGATGCAGGTAATCAGGTCGAACGGCGGCTCGTCTTCGTCAAGCTCGGACAGCTCGTCGATCACGTTGACGTTACCAAGACCGGCCAGGCCGGCGCGCGCTTCCTCGACTTCGTCAAAGGTGTACACGCAGACAACGACCTCGCCGCTGCTGAGGCGCAGCGCGAGCGCAGTAGCCAGCTCAACCGCGCCGGGGCTGCCAAGCACCAGTACCCTGGCATCCGGATCGGGCCTGGCCTGGCTCAAAATCATCGGCGCCAGGGTCGCGCCGTATTCAGCCAGTAGTTCTGAACGCCGGTTTTCGCGTCCGGCGCGTCCGCGTATTGCTCTAGCCATGCTTTCGTTATCCTCGCAAAATATAGTATGTCCCGCGACGGTCTCCGATCCTGATCAGCAGCCCGCGAGCCACCAGATCGGCGAGGTCGCGGCGCGCCGTTTCGTCCGAGATATCGGCGCCCAGATCGCGAAACTCGCGGTTGGTGATGCGGCGATGCTCGGCCAGGTGCAGCAGCGCGCCGATCTGGCGGTCGTTGAGGCCAAGGCGCAGCCATGCCGTGGTGTCGACGCCGCCGGGTAGCGCGTCGGTGGTGACTCGGCCACGCAGGGTTACCAGAAAGCCGGCGGCCGTTTCGCGAAAGCTCGGCGGCGGAAGATTTTCGGCGGCCATCAGCTTGATCATGCGGTCGACGCCGTAGCCGAGCCGCTCGATCAGGCCGAGATCGCCAAGCACCTGCACCAGCAATTCGTTGCGCGAGTAGCGCTCGTCGCGGATATTATCGACCGTGACGTGCCCCGGCAGCCGGCCGGGAGAGTAGATCTCCAACCGGTCGCCGAACAGGGCGATGCGGATGCCGTCGCCGCGCGCCGCGTAGTCGCGGTGGGCGATCGCGTTGATCATTGCTTCGCGCACCACCGCCGCCGGGTACTCGATCCAGTCTTCGCGCTCCAGGCCATGCAAGCGCGAGCCGCGCCGCATCCGGTCGACCAGCCAGCGCTCGGCGCGATGTGCCTGCTCGGGTAAGGTATCGCGCAGGTCGAGCCGCTCGAACTCGTCGCTCATCTCCAGGCCATGGTAGCGCAGCAGCGTCACCTCGCACTGCGGCAGCCAGCGCTCGACGTCGCGGGCGAACAGCAGCGTCCCGGCGTTCGTCGGTACCGGCGCTTGCCCGGCGCGGCTTTCGTCAGGCGCTGCCAGGCAGCCACGCCGCAGCAGCCAGGCGTGCGGATCCTCGCCGGCCGTGGGTCCGACCCGCTCGAGGTAGCGCTCGATCTTGCGGGTATCCAGCGCTTCGAGCGGCGCCTCGGACGGACTGCGCTCCCAGCCGCTCGGCCCGCGCTCCCGCAGCAGGCGATGCAGCTCGTGGGCCGGGATCGGGACATTCGCAGCAGCTGCACGCCACAGGTATCGCCCGCTCACCGCGTACACATGGCCCAGACCCGCGGGTACCTGTACCAGCAACAGCGTTTGTTCCTCATATGTCACACGTGCAGGCAGCGGAAGCACCAGCGGCGGCGTGCAGAGCAGGGCCGCGTCAAGCGACAGCTCCAGGGCGCGTTCCACGTCGAACAAGCCCTCCGGCTTCGGGCGCGCCCGGCCGCCGGCGCCGAGCACCACGGTGCCGCCGCGCGCATTAGCGAAGGCTGCCAGCGTTTCAGCCAGCTCGTCGGGCCGGATGCGCTCGCGCACAAAGGCCGCGCGCTCGCTTTCGCCTTCGGCGAGCAAGGAATGGAGGTTTACAATCGTGTCCACTGCCGGTACGCCCGCTTTGCGCCGGTCGAGAACCAATCCGGGATCGAATGCGCGGCGCCGCCCAGAACGAAACCGATCAGAAATGCATACACCAGCGTGGCATAGTCGCGTAGCACAACGACGACCGAGCGCTCCACTGCGCGCAGCACAGCGCCGTTGCCGGTCAGCATTGTGCCGGCAAATAAGCTACCGTACACCAGCGCGGCGAAGTACGCCAGCCGGAGCAACGGACCGATCACCAGGCCGTGGCTGAGCCAGGAGCGATGCGGAACCGCCTGTTTGTACGGCCACCACAGGAAGCGCAGCCAGCCCCAGCGCCGGTACTCGATCGAGTTGATATCAAGGTCGCATGAAAACAACAGGCCGGAAACCAGGCAACCTGAAGCGACGGTGAGCGCGGTGAGCAGCGAGTGGTCGGCCGATAACAGGTAGGTGATCGGCAGCAGCGCGAAGCCGGTGTAGACGGTAATCCGGTCGTGCGTGCGCGAGTCTGGCATGGCGCCAGTATAGCACATGTATTCGGATGCGGCCCAAAAATAGCAAGCTTAACGCAAAGACGCAAAGAGTTATTAACAAGACCCTGTGGTTCGGTATTCAACACTCTTGCATTGTGCAATACGTCAGCGATTTCTTGTACTGCACATAACCAGGGTTGGTCATATTCCTTTGCGCCTTTGCCTTAAAATCAGGCGCGTGGGACGACGTGATGCAGCCGGCAGCGCGCTTCGTACGCTTCCTGAGCTCCAACCAGGATTACCGGGTCGTCATACAAAGCCGGGCGGCCGTCGATCAAGCGTTGGGTCCGGCTGGCCGCGCCGCCGCACACCATACAAATCGCGTGAAGTTTGTCGACGGCCTCGGCCTTGGCCATCAGCGCCGGAATCGGGCCGAACGGCTCGCCGCGGAAGTCTTGATCCAGCCCGGCGACGATCACGCGACGGCCTTCGCCGGCCAGCTGCTCGCATAACGCAACCAGCCCGAGGTCGAAAAACTGAGCTTCGTCGATCGCCACTACCTGGGAATCCACGGCGATGTGCTCGGCGATCTCGGCGGCTGCCGAAACCGGTACCGCCTGGGCGCGTATGCCGTCGTGCGAGGCGACTTCCTCATCGCCATATCGAAGGTCGATCGCCGGCTTGAATACCTGTACCCGCTTTCGAGCGATAGTTGCCCGTTTGACGCGCCGGATCAGCTCCTCGGTTTTGCCGCTGAACATGGAGCCGCAGATGACTTCGATTGTGCCGTTTGATCCTTCAAGCATAATGTTTTTCGCCATACCGGTGTCACGCCGTGCTACCACACAGGTCGATCAAAAAGATACGTGGGGGACACCCCCAGACCCCCCGGCCTGCCGGCAGCATTCCCCCTCTCCCGTGCGTCAGCACGGGAGAGGGGTTAGGGTGAGGGCCAGACCGCCGCGCAGCAAAAAAGGCAACGCTATGCGTTGCCTTTCCCGGAAACGTTACAGATTATTCTTCGGCGGCCGGCTGCTGCTCGTCCTCGCCGAATACTTCCTGATACAGCGAGCGCGGCTTGGGCGCTTCAGGCTTGGGCTGGCGCCGCTCCGCCGCGACGGCCTGCTTCTGCTGCGCCGTCTGCAGCCGCCGCATGAAGCGGTCGACCTGTCCGGCGGTGTCGATGATGCGCTGCTCGCCGGTGTAGAACGGATGGCACTGCGAGCAAATATCGACGCGCATGATCTCGCGCGTCGAGCGCGTCGTGAACGTGTTGCCACACGCGCACGTCACGGTTGATTCCATATATTGTGGGTGAATTCCGGCCTTCATCGTTTGCCTCCTCGCGCCCTGTTTACATAAGAGTGTACGAATTTAATTGAGGGCTGGATCTCTTTATGACGGGTATGCTCGACCACACATCAGTCGAAGGTCGAAGGTCGAAAGTCCTGCTGCCATACGGCTGAACCGATGAACAACACGACCTTTGACTTTCGACCTTCGACCAAATTCCTTAAGCCGTTTCGACCTCGGCCGTCGCAGTTTCGGCCGCCGGATACACGCTTACTTTCTTCTGGGTCGACGAATGGCGCTCAAACGTCACCACACCGTCGATCAGCGAGTACAGGGTCCAGTCGCGGCCGACGCCGACATTGGTGCCGGGGCGGATTTTGGTGCCGCATTGGCGCACGATGATCCCGCCCGGCCTGACGACCTGCCCGCCGAAGAGCTTGACACCACGCATTTTGGGATTGCTGTCGCGGCCGTTGCGCGAGCTGCCGACGCCCTTTTTATGTGCCATACGTTTTTCCTTATGCCCGGATTTCTTTGATCGACAGCCGCGTATAGTGCTGGCGATGGCCGGTGCGGCGTCGATAGCGCTTTTTATTGCGATACTTAAACACAATAATCTTCTCGCCGTTCGTCTCGCCGACAACCTCGGCCACGACGCTGGCGTTGCTGACCAGCGGCGCACCGACCTTCGGGTCGTCCGTGCCGCCGACCAGCAGCACCTCGTCGAAGGATACTTCGGCGCCGGGCTCGGCGTCCATCAGGGCGACGTCCAGCGTCTGCCCTTCTTCCACGCGATATTGCGCGCCGCGGTCGCGAACCACTGCGTACACGCTGATGCTCCTTTGGATGGTCCATTTAGAGGGCAACAAGAAAGGAGAGTGGAGCCCACCCTCCATAGCTGCCCTTAGCTGGCCGAATTATAGTTTGTTCATGGCGCATTGTCAACCTGAACGGCCATCTATCGGGTCCGGGCGGTAGGCCGGATATCGGGCTAAGCGGGTAGCCGGAGGGCCGCTGCGACGCATTGTGTGGAGCGGAGCCCTCGGTTATAATGCGTGCATCGCGAGGTTACGCCGATCGACTTCGGGCGGCTGCATGCGCGGCCGGCGGCTGTGTGTGTGCCTACCCTCGCCGGCGGTCGAAGGAACGATAGGAGCCAGAATGCCGTTCGTCCCCCAGCGTAAAGGTCGCTATTGGAGAGCCGGTTGCGTCGTTGTTGGTGGCCTGTTGCTGGCGGCCTGCGAAATGTACACCGCACCGCAAACGACGTTTGTGCCGCAGGCGAGCAACGCCGACGCGATCTACGACCTGTTTAAGCCGATCTTCTGGCTCGCGGTAGCGGTGTTCATTATCGTCGAAGGCCTGTTGATCTGGTCGATCATCCGATACCGGCGGCGCCCCGACGACGGTATCCCGCTGCAGATCCACGGCAACACACCGATCGAGATCGCCTGGACGATCCTGCCGGCGATCATTGTCGTCGGCATCGCCACGTTGACGTTCCGTACCCAGGGCCAGATCGTTACCCTGCCGGCCGATCCGATCCGCGTCAACGTGATCGGGCACCAATGGTGGTGGGAGTTCGAGTATCCCGAGTACGGCTTCACGACCGCCAACGAGCTGCACCTGCCGGCCGAGCGCGGCGTCGTGTTCCACCTGACGTCGGACGACGTGATCCATAGCTTCTGGATCCCGCGTTTGTCGGGAAAGACCGACGTAGTGCCTGGACACACCAACGTGATGAGCTTCACCACGTATGGCCCGTCGACCACGCCGATCCGCGGGCAGTGCGCCGAATTCTGCGGCGGCACACACGCGATGATGGCACTGTGGACGATCGTCGAGCCGCAGGCCGACTTCGACGCCTGGGTTACGCAGCAGCGGCAAGCGGCCGCCGTGCCGCCCGGTGTGCCGGCGCCCGCCGGCGCGGCGCAGGGCGGTGGGCAGGCGCAGCCGGGCTCACTTGAAGCGCAGGGCTACCAGCTGTTCGCGACCAAGGGCTGCGTCGGCTGTCATGCCATTGGCGGCTATCCGGGCGCTGTTTCGGACGTTGGGCCCAACCTCACGCACGTCGGCAGCCGCGAGACTATCGTTTCGGGCTGGCTGGAAAATACAACCGTGAATATGGACCGCTGGCTGCGCAACCCCGACGAAGTCAAGCCGGGCAACCGTATGGGGTCCGTGATCAAGCTCGGCACGCTGAACGACCAGGAGATCGAAGCGCTGACGGCATATCTGGCTTCGCTGCAGTAGGGACCTAAGGGAGATCTTATGGCAACCACTGCCGTACCGGCACCACGCGTTGGCGAGCGTCGATGGTGGGAGGTGATGTGGGAGTGGGTCACCACCGTCGACCACAAAAAGATCGGTATCATGTATATCGTGCGCGGCGATGGTCTTTTTTATCCTTGGCGGCCTCGACGCACTGATCATCCGGCTGCAGCTGGCCTCGGCCGAGAGCTATGCTGATCAGCCCGCAATTCTACAACGAGCTGTTCACGATGCACGGCACCACGATGGTGTTTTTGGCGATCATGCCGCTCAACACCGGGCTGGGTAACTACATCGTGCCGTTGATGGTCGGCGCCAACGATATGGCCTACCCGCGCCTCAACGCGCTCAGCCTGTGGCTGTTCGTCGGCGGCGGCATCTTCCTGACGTCCTCGTGGGTGCTTGGCGGCGCTCCCGATGCCGGTTGGTTCGCTTATCCGCCGGTTTCCAGCAGCCAGCCGTACGCCTCGACGACCAACGGCATGGATTTCTGGATCCTTGGCGTTAACATCACCGGTATCGCTTCGATCATGGGCGCACTCAATTTTATCGTTACCATTTTTAACCTGCGCGCGCCGGGCATGAGATTTAACCGCATGCCCTTGTTCGTATGGGCCCAGCTGGTGACGTCGTTTCTGCTGATCTTCGCCCTACCGGCCGTTACTGTCGCGTCGGTGATGCTGTACTTCGACCGCAACTTCGGTACCCACTTCTTTGTGCCGTCGCAAGGCGGCGACCCGTTGTTGTGGCAACATCTGTTCTGGTTCTTCGGCCACCCCGAAGTGTATATCATGATCTTGCCGCTGTTCGGCGTGATCTCAGAAGTGCTGCCGGTGTTTTCGCGCAAGCCGATCTTCGGCTACGCGTTTATCGCCTATTCCAGTGTTGCGATCGGCTTTCTGGGCTTTACCGTGTGGGCGCACCATATGTTCGCCGTCGGAATGGGCCCGCTGGCCAACGCGGCTTTTTCGGCTACCTCGATGCTGATCGCGGTGCCCACCGGCGTCAAGATCTTCAACTGGATCGCCACGTTGTGGGCCGGCTCGCTGAACATGAAAACGCCGTTGTACTTCGCAGTCGGGTTCATCTTCCTGTTTATCATCGGCGGCATTTCGGGCGTGATGCTCGGCTCGCCGCCGCTCGACCTGCAGATGACCGATACGTACTTCGTGGTGGCGCATTTCCACTATGTGCTGGTCGGCGGCGCGCTGTTCGGCCTGTTCGCGGCATTCTACTATTGGTGGCCCAAGATGTTCGGTCGCATGCTGTCCGAGCGGCTGGGCAAGATCCATTTCTGGATGCTGTTTGTCGGCTTTAATATGACGTTCTTTCCGCAGCACTATCTCGGCCTGATCGGCCAGCCGCGACGTACCTGGACGTACGCCGCGGGCCAGGGTTTCGAGCTGTGGAACCAGGTGTCGACCTTCGGCGCGATCATTATCGCGTTTTCGATGCTTGTATTTATGATCAACGCGTTCCTGTCGCGTAACTACGGCGAAATCCCGGGCGACGATCCATGGGACGGCCACACGCTGGAGTGGGCCACCACCTCGCCGCCGCCCGCTCACAACTTCGATAAGCTGCCGGTGATTCGCAGCCGCCGCCCGGTCTGGGATCTTAAGTACGGCACAGCCGTGCCGGCGACCGAGCCGCGCGATGTGAAAGCTGCCGGCAGCACGCATGAGGACGAAGCAGGCGGCCACGGCATCCATCTGCCGCCGCCGTCATTCTGGCCGATCACGTTTGCATTCGGTCTGGTCATGGCGGCCTACGGGTTGCTGTTCTCGGGCAGCGCGTTTGTGCCGAGCATCATCGCGATCGTTCTTGGTATCTCGATCGGGTTTACGGCGATCGCCGGCCTGGCGTCGCAGGCGGCCAAGGATTAGTCGACCTTCGACCTTCGACCAGAGGTATAAATGGCAGCTGTCCCACACGAAACCCATCATCCGCCGACGTCGCTCGGGCTCAACAGCCGCAAGGTCGGGCTGTGGGCGTTTATCGGCTCGGAGACGATCTTCTTCGCGTCGCTGATCACCGGCTATCTCACGATGCAGCATCGTAACCTGGAGGCGGGTGGGCCGCCGGCGCACCCGTACTTCAACCTGCTGCTGGTCTCACTGCTTGCGTCGTTTCTGCTCATGTCGTCGGTGACGATGGTGCTGGCCCTGTCGGCTACCGAGCGCGACGACCGCAAGTGGGAGCGCATCTGGCTCGGGGCAACGATCGTGCTGGGGCTTTGTTTCCTCGGCGGTCAGGTGTACGAGTTCAACAAGATGTTCAACGAGTACTTCGTGACCTTTCAAGTCACGTCGCCCGATGGCGAAACCGAGCTGGTCGGTATCGTTGAGCACCATATTGAAGAGGAGCTGCCGCTGCTCCAGGAGGAGCATCCCGGCGCTACGATCGAGCCGTATCCCAACGAGGAAGAGGCGCGCAAGCCGACGACCTGGGGCACGAGCCTGTTTGGCTCAACGTTTTTTACGCTGACGGGCTTCCACGGCACGCATGTCGGTATCGGCGTGATCTGGTTGCTTGTCGTGTTTGCGATGTCGGTATTGGGTAAGATCCGCTCGACCAACTCGCTGACGCTCGAGATGGCCGGCATGTACTGGCATTTTGTCGACCTGGTATGGGTTGCGATTTTCGTCCTGATTTATCTGATCTAGCCGAAAGGAGCCGCTGTGGCTAGCGATGTTCATACCGCGAGCGACGTTCCGGGCGGGCATCCGGAGCAACACGTCGGCGCGACACCGCGCACGTATGTGATGATCGGCGCTATCCTGGCGGTGATTACGCTGCTGGAGCTGAGCGCGAGCTTTCTGACGCAGTTCGGTTTTCCGGAATGGGTACAGGTGATCGTACTTGTCTCGCTCGCGTCGCTTAAAGGCACGCTTGTTGTGCTGTTTTTTATGCACCTCAAGTTCGACAGCCGCTGGTTCAGCTTCTTGTTTGTAGCCGGCCTGATCATCGCCGTATTTATGGTGATCAGCATGGTGGTGCTGTTCGCCTATCGCGCAGGGCAGGTAGCCTGATGCCTAATATCGAGGTACTCGGCATCGCCGAAGACGACGCGCTGGCCAACCAGATCGTCGGCAATCTACGACTGGAAGGCGTGCCGCAGGAAGATATCTCTATACTGGTGGTTAATTCCGAGGTAGCCGCTGCCGACGACGAGCAGCAGCTTCAGAATGCCGACGACCAGACCGGCAAGGGGGCAGCCATTGTCGCCAAAGATGCCGCGATCGGCGGCGCTGTCGGGGGTACGGCCGGCGTGTTGGCCGGCCTGGCCGCGATGGCAATACCGGGCATCGGTCCGGTGCTCGGCTCCGGTATCCTGCTGGCGCTGTTCGGCGGCGCCGGTACGTTTGTAGGCGCGCTGTCGGGCGCGTTCGCCTCGGAAAACGTTGCCAGTCAGGTCGTCGAACAGTACGGCATGGCGCTCAAGACGGGCCAGTCTCTGGTGTGCGTCACGGCCCATGACGGCGACGAGGCCAAACGCTACGAAGAGTTGCTCACCGGCTACGGGGCGAGCGAAATCAACTCGTACATGGACGAAGCCTCCGATCCGGGCGACGTGCCGGGGGTGGACCGCCGCGAATGAATTCGCGGCTGATATGATAAAACCTGCTGAAGCAGGTTAGGACAAGCATGATTTTTACCCAACCTGCTTTAGCAGGTTTCGCCTTAGCAACCGCGAATTCATTCGCGGCGCACACGGCGCACACGGCGCACACGGCGCACGCGGCGCACCGCGGACCAGCGCGTAGCACATGGACCTCAGCGACTCACAGGCGTCCGTGGCTGACACACACGTGAACCACGCAGCACTGCTAGCACCACTACCACATCCCTTCGCACCGCATGAAGGCAGCTGGCTGGCGCCGGAGCCCCCGGTGGCGCTCGGCATTATCGCTGCCACGGCCCTCTACCTGTGGGTGGTCGGCCCGCTACGGCGCCGCTACGGCTGGGCCGATTCGGTCGACGGGCGGCAAACAGCATATTTCCTGTCGGCGATGGCGGTCGCGTTCGTCTCGCTGCAGGGCCCGCTGCACGAGCTGGGCGACTATTACCTGCTCAGCGCGCACATGGTGCAGCACCTGCTGGTGACGATGGTCATGCCGCCGCTGTTGCTTAAGGGCCTGCCCGCCTGGCTGGTGGACAAGCTGCTCGACCTGCCGCTGGTGTACCCGATCATGCGGCGGTTGACCTCGCCGCTGGTAGCGCTTGGCCTGTTTACCGCGGTGTTTGTAGTCTGGCACGCGCCGCAATTTTACCAGATGGCGCTGGGCAACGAGCTGGTGCACGCACTCGAGCACCAGCTATTTATGGGCAGCGCGATCATCATGTGGTGGCCGGTCTTCAGCACGTCCGAGCGCCTACCGCGCCTCAGCGATCCGGCATCGATCCTGTATTTGTTGCTGCAGTCGATCGTGCCGACGTTACTGGGCGCGATCATCACCTTCGCCGATGAGCCGATCTACCCATATTACGGTGCCGCGTTCCGCATTTTCAACGTTTCGGCGCTGGACGACCAGCAGGCGGCCGGTCTGATCATGTGGCTGGGCGGCGCGGCGATCACGCTCTTCTATATTACGATCCGCTTCTTCCGCTGGCTGGAATACGATACCGACGACGAAGAACTGACGGACGTCGTCACCATTAAGCAATGAACAATGCGCAATGAACAAATACCTGTCGGCTTTGTTCATTGCGCATCGCTCATAGTTCATTGTTACAGGTTGGCTACTACCTCGCAATTGATCGCGGTGTCGTCCGGATTGGGCAGGCCGCCGTCACAGCCGTCGACCTGCGCCCCGCCGTCCATGTGGTCTTTTGCCTCTTCGCCGAACAATCGGTCGTCGCCGTTGCCTCCGCTCATGCGGTCAGGATCCAGGCCGCCGCGCAGCACATCGTTGCCGTCCTCGCCGAGCAGCCCATCGATACCCGCCTCGCCGAACAGCTGATCGCCGTCGAAGCCGCCATAGATCATATCGCCGCCATCGCCGCCGTACAGCGTGTCGAGGCCGCCGTCGCCAAGAATTCGGTCGTTGTCGCCGCCGCCGAAGATCAGGTCGTCGTTGCGCCCGCCGCTGAGCGTATCTTGCCCGATGTCGCCGGCGAGCTTGTCGTTGCCGATGTCGCCGAACAGGCTATCGTTGCCCTGGTCGCCGAGCAGCCGGTCGTCGCCTTCGTTGCCGCAGATGGTATCGTCGCGGCCAAGCCCATAGATCGTGTCGTCGCCGGCCAGGCCGACGATCACATCCGGTGCGTTGGTTCCATGGATGATATCGTTGAGAGCCGTGCCGACGATCGTCGGGGCCAGGCCGTTGCACAACGGTGGCGCGGCGTAGGCGCGTTCGATACCGCCGACGTGGATCATGGTCAGCGCGAGCAGCAGCAGCGATGGACGAAGCAGCATGTTCATGGTCGTACTCCTGTGGGTGTTTGCACACTCAACGCAGGAGGCGACACGGTTTCGACACGGGGGTTTGGCCCTCACCCCCTAACCCCCTCTCCCGTGCTGACGCACAGGCGAGGGGGAACTGGATCTCCCCTCTCCCGTCGCTTGCGACGGGAGAGGGGCCGGGGGTGAGGGCCGCGACGGGATCTGGGTACCCGGGGTGAGGGCCTTAGCGCGCGGCCCACGGCAGGAAGGATCGCGCGCGTAAAGCACCGATCGGAGTGCCCCAGGTCAGTGTGACGCTGGTGAGCCGCGGTGTGGCGCCGCCGGGGCCGGTGAACGTGGCGCGCCACTGGAAGAAGCGCCCGCGCGGCACGCCGGCGAGGCTTGCTCCGGATGAGCCGACCGGTAGCCATGCGCTCCAGCCGGCGCCGGGAAGTAACGTGTCGCCGACGCGCGCCTCGAACGCGAGTGACGTAGCCGGTGCCGGTGTCGGCGGTGCCCAAGCCAGCGTGCCCCAGGCTGCCTGTCCGCGCGTATCGAGCACCGGTGCGGTGTAGATGCCTGACGGCGCATATTGCCCTGCAGCGGGCCATTCGGCGCTCCAGACGCTTGGGATGCTAACTCCAGTCGGAGATACGTTTCTGCCGTCGTCCCAGGCCGCGCGGATCAGCCCACTACCCGTCGGCGCCAGGCCGGCACGGGTACCCACCAGCGCCGAGCCTGGCGTATCGTTGATCGGCCCGTCGAGGAACCAATTCGCTCCGTTGTCGATCGAGTGCGCGGATTGCAGGTTCGCGCCGCTTCCCGAGGAAGTTTGCCAGGATGCGAACAGCAGACCGTCGCTGGCGACGGAAACACTCGGCAAGGTTGTGCCCAGCACGCCCGTGGCGATACGGCGATTGGGCTTCCAGCTCGCGGCGCGGTCGACCGAGCCGGCGGCCCAGATCTCAGGCACGCCATTGCGCTCGTCGCGCCAGACGACGATCACCTCACCGGTGGTGGTCACGATCAGGTCCGGCGCAGCCTGTGTCGACGTACCGGCGTCGTCGTTAACGCGTACACCAGGTGTCCAATTCGTGCCGTCGGGAGATTGCGCGATGAAGATGTCGGAGTTGCCGTTGCGCGTGTCTTCCCACACGGCGTACAGCTCGCCGTTATTGCCCGAGGCGATGCGCGGTGCGCCCTGAGCCTGCGAGCCGGTGTCGATGTTGACGCGCACGTTGGCTCCCCACGCTACACCATCTTGCGACCGCGCGAAATAGATTTCAGGCTTGCCGCTGCGCGAATTGAGCCAGCAGGAGCAAAAACCGGCGATACCACCGGCGATCACCATCGGATAGCTTTGTGATGCACCGACTCTTTCGTTGTTGACCTGCACATCAGGCGACCAGGTCAATCCGCCGTCGAGCGAGCGGGCAGCGTAGATGTCGGGATCGCCGTCGCGCTCGTCCTGCCAGACCACCATCAATGTCGACGTTCCCTGGGCAACGATACTCGGCTGACCACGCTGCCCGGTGCCGACATCGTTCACAACCGTGCCGCCCGAAGTCGTCGTTATGTTGCCGGCACGGATATCCGCGTTACCGCTGCGGGTCAGCCGCCACGCGCCGTACATAGTGTTGCCAAGCGCTGATAGGCTCGGCTGATCCTGCGTTACCGGGCCACCAACGGCACCGATCGCGGCATTGGGCGTCCAGACGCGGTCGAGCACGATATTTTGAGTGGTGGTGAGGATCTCGGTGCGCTCGAAGGTGCCGGGTAAAAAATCGGTCTGGCCTGCCCAGGTCTTGCTCTCGCCGGACTGCGCCGGCGCTGCTAACGAGAATATACCTTGCGTAGTGAGATGTTTGGAAGTCGCGGTCAGGTTTCGAGGAAGCGAGGCGCCCGTCGTGCCGCCGCAGGTGCGGCCACCCGCCTGAACCGAGCGCACGGTGCCCCGGCCGGAAAATGAATAGCCGGCGATCAAGGCAAACAAGATAACCAGGAGGGTATGGCTTCGCCACTTCGACGCACGTGGTTGCATAAACGGCCCCCTTCGTAGGTCCCTCAAACACTCAACGCTGCCGATCGGCGCCTCCGACATCAGGCCGCGAGATACAGAAAAGCAGCCCACGCGCCGGGTCGCGCGGCGTTGTGGATCGCTGTACGTTGGGCACGAGCCAGTGCCTCGGCATAGTTGCTGCCGGTTCCAGATCGCAATTCACGATAAAAGTCGACCATCAACGTCGCCGCGTCGGTATCGACGACCGGCCACAGGCTTAGCACTAACCCCGACGCGCCGGCGGCGAGGAATCCGCGTCCCATGCCCAGCAGGCCGCCGCCACGCGGCTTGCCGCGACCAGTCTCGCAGGCGCTCAGAACCACCAGCGGCCGCTCGGGTAAGGTTAGCTCATACAGATCGGCAACGGTAAGCCGCGTATCTGCCAGCCGGATCCACGAGAACATCGGATTGTCGGGCCGAAAGATCGCGTGCGTCGCAAGGTGAAGCAACCGGTGCTGCTGGGCAGTCGCACGCAATCGCTCGCCGGTCGCATCACCTTCGATCAGACAGGTGGTGCGCATATACGGTTCGAGCTCCACCTGCACGGCTCGGGCTTCGACGAGCGCATGCTGCAAGCGGCCGCCGTCCGAGTAGCCGACGATCAGGGCGCTTGCCGCCGAGCTCAGCGTCGTGTCCAATTGTTCGCTTGCGCCGAGCAGCGCTCTGGCTGCCGAAAGATAGGTAATCACAAACTGTTCGACCAGATACGCACTGCCGTCGAAAAAGGCCGCGAACGGCAGATCATGAAAGCCTGGTGCCAGCACTAACCGCAGGAGCTCGACGCGGGCGAGCCGTTCCGCGAGCGGACGCACCAGAAGATCATACATTCGACGCAGATGTGGATACGCACCAGCTTTGCCCATGTTAGCGACGGCCAATTGCTGCGTTTCGATCGTCAGCCTCCAGGCGCCCAGAAGCCGCTGAAGCGTTGCCACCGGAACCAGACCCGGCTGGAGATGGATCAGCGAGCGGGTAACCAGCAATGCACCGATCTCACCGTCGTCCTCAAAATACTGAATTAATGCTTCATCTGGAAGCAGGTGCTCCTGTAGTGCTGCTACAAAGTGGGTCTCATCAGAGGTGGCTTCTGTGCCGGTGCTTTCCTGTTCGGGCTGCCGTGCGCGTATTTGCACCCGGCGTGCCAGCTCGGCGATCTCGTACTCCAGCGTGCGCATGTTCCGGCGCAGTTCGTCCTCGGGTCCGCTGTCGCGCCCTTTGACGATATCAGCGGTCTCGACCCGGCTTTGCTGCCAGTGCCACTGCTCGCGCAGCTCGCGCAGCCGGTCTATCGCATCCGTGTCAAGCTCAAGGTCGCCGGCATCAGGAGTTGCCGCACGCAAGCGTGGTAATGGCGCAGTCGCGGCGCGGTCCAATGTATGCAGCACGCGTGCCGGGTCGCCAAGCCGCCGGCTGATGCGTACGGCATCGGAGTAGATCGGGAGCTTGTCTTCCATGAAGCCGATACTGAACTCGTCGATCGGAAGCAGAGCGCGCGCCTGCTCTACGGCGTCCATGGAGGCCGAAAGGGCATACCAGGCGTCGAGGAGGTTGCCTTCCGCGGCACGGCTACGCCCCAGTATCCAAAGCGCTGCCATACGAGACGGCAGGTCGTAGTCCTGAGCCACCGTCAGCGCGCGCTCGGCGCGCCGCCGCGCATTCGCCGGATTTGACGGCGTTCGTGTTAGGTCACAGCGCGCCAGCAATAGCTCAATCTCGACCTCCAGTTCGGGCCAGGCTTGCTGCTTCAATCTACGCGCCACACGCAGCGCGATACGTTGTGCCCGTGCTGTCTGGCTCGCCTCCAGCGCGAGGTTTGCCAGCTCCAGATCCAGGGTCAGCACCCGATTCGAGGCGCCCTGACGCTGCAGATTGCGGCGCGCGCGCAGCAGGTTCTGTTCTGCAGCCGGCTGCAGTCCGAGACGGCGATATGCAATACCCTGATTGATCTGTGCCAGCGCCCGCAGCCAGCCGGCGGCATCTCGTTTCATCGTGAGCTCCGCGCCGGCGGCTAAGGTGATGGTCTCACGAAGCAAGTTGAGGTCGCGGTAGACCAGCGAGCGAAACAGATCCACCATCGCCACATCGCCCTCGTTTTCCACGGCGCCAAACTCGGAGCGTGCGCGTTCAAAATACCGCAGCGCCATCTGATACTGCCCGCGGCGGTAGGCCAGGGTTCCCAGATTGTAATCTGCTCGGGCCGCCTCCTGCTCATAGCCGCCATGGTCAAGCAGCAACCTCGATGCGCTGAGCAAGTTATCGGCTTCAGTAAATCGTCCGAGCTCTTGCAAGACATTGGCGCGATTGATGTCGATACGCGCAGTTTCGACTTCATCGTTGAGCGAAACGAATATCGCCCGGCCCCGCTCAAGTACCGCGAGTGCTGTTTCCAGCTCGCCGATCTGAATATAAATCGCGCCCAGATTCATGTCAAGTAAGGCCAGGTCACGGCGTCCGGCTTCGCCCGTAGACAAATACGCAGACCGGGCTCGATTTGCAACCTCGATCGCTGCGCGGTGGTCGCCCGTGCCGCGCAACGCCGCAACCTGATTGATCTGCAGCTTGGCCACCAGCGGCTGGCGATCGAGTTGCTGATAGACCGACTCGGCACGCCGGAAAGCTGCCAGCGACGTAGCATACTCCGAGTGGTGAAACAGCGCGTTGCCTTTGGCCCAGTCGGCGAGTGCCTGCGCTTCGGGCTCGGCAACGAATACAGCCGCTTCGCCGGCTGCCTCGGCAATCCGAAGCGCGTGCTGGGCATTGCGTAAGGTCTGGCCATTTGCCCGGCGATGCAATAGCAGGACCACCTCGAGCGAAAGCTCGGGGCGTAACGCTTCCAGGCGCGCATGGAAGTCGGGCCGGCCGATCGAAGCCAGGATGTGCTGCGCAACTTCCTCAGAGGTCATTGGAGATCGAGGTCTTGGATGGTGATTATTCCGTCGCCGGCTGCGATCTCGAGCGCGTACTGCCCCGCCGGCACCGGCTCGAGCGCGAAGTAGCCCAGATCGTCGATCGCGTCGGACGCGGCCTGTGTCTCGCCGGCCAGCAGTGAAACCGGCGCGCCGACCAGCGCCGCGTCGCCGTCTGCGCTGAGCGAGATCTGGCCTTCGACGCGCCAGCCCTGTTCCGGTATGCCCGGCGCCAGCAGCGACAGCACGATACGATAGTCGCCGGCTTCCCAGACCAGCCGGCGCCGCTCCTCGCCGCGCACGGCAACGCCGCGTGACGGTGCCGCTACCGGACGCGCCAGCAGGCGTCGTACGTCCGGCACCGGCGCGATGCCGATCGGCCCCCATAGCTGCGGTATCTTCTGCGCAGGCGCTCGCGCATCGTCGATCCGGTTCAGCTCGGCCAGCTCCGCCGCGCAGCGCTCGCAGCCCGCGACGTGCTGCTCGATGCGGTCGCGCTCCAGGGGCTCGGCGAAGCCCATGCTGTAGTCCAGCAGCTCGCCCGGCGCCGGGCAATCGTCGCGATCGAGCGCGGCGCCGAACAGTGCCGCCATGCCGCCGAGGGCGCGAGCCTCGGCCAGGCACTCCGGGCAGCTCGCGATATGCGCGGCCGCCTCGGGCGACGCGGCGCCGTCGACGAACGCGAGCAGGTCACCGCCTTCGATCGGATGAACGGCGTGCTCGTTGTGATCCATGTTGCTTCTCCCGCGGCGTCAGCTACTCAACGCCGGACGGCGGGTTTTTCCGTGCTTGACGGCGGCGTTTGCTCGGCCAAAGCACGTCTGGCGCGCTTGAGCAGCCGCTCGTGAATACGATACACCTGCTTGACGTCGGCGAACATATCGGGATGCTGCTGCGCGATCTCGGCCGGCGCCAGGCCCTGGCGATACACCAGGTCGAGCAGCAAGCGCTCTGCCGGGTCGTCGACGTGCTCGCGGATCCAGGCCCGCACATCCGCGATCCGCTCCCGCTGCGTCAGTGCGTCCAGCGCAAGAGTCTCGGGCGATAGCGCGGCCGGCGCGGCCAGCTGCCCCGCCTGCAGCTTCTCGCCCAGCAGCGCCACTCGCTGTGCCTGGCGCTGCCGCGTTTGCATCTCACAAATGGCGCAGCGCTGTAAATAGCCAAGCAGCGCGCCGACGTGTGCAAAGCGCTCGGCAACGGGGTTACGCTGCGCGCTCAGGCTTTTCCAGAAACGCGCAAGGGCGTCCGACGCCGCGTCGTCGGCCTCGTCTTGTGCCAGCTCCGCCCGGTTGCCGGCGTAGATCCAGCGTAGCACCAGGCGACGATACTGCTGGTCGACGGCAGCCCATGCCTCGGAGTCGTGCTCGTCAAGCGCGCGCCGGAACAACTCGCGGCAATACCCGCTCTCGGCCCTACGCTCCACGCGCGCTTCTTCGCCGCACGCCCGGATGACGTCCGCCAGTGAAAGTGTAGCTGGGAGCGATGCGGCCATATAGCGATTATAAATGATGAACGATGAACGATGAACGACGAATGTCCGGCAGTTCATCGTTCATCGTTCATCGTTTAGGCTTCGGGCATCACCAGCCAGGCCAGCAGGTACAGCAGGATGCCCGGTATGCCGCCGGGCAGGGCGATCAGCACGAAGAAGATTCGAAAAAACAGCGGGTTGATCCCGAAATATTCGCCCAGGCCGCCACAAACTCCGGCGATGAAGCGATTAGTACGCGAGCGATGCAGTCGTTTCGTTTCCACGCTTGGTTCTCCTATATTGTCGGAATGTGACGTTGCGCCCGAAATGCGTGTTGCGCCGCCGCTATGGTATAACACCTGAGCCAATCAACACAGCCCGGACGTCTAAGCGCCCGGGAACCAGTTTATACGTTTGGAGGAGCTCGTGGGCCGCTCGACGCCCTATCGATACCTTGAAGTGATCACCGGCCTGTTCGTGGCGGTGCTCCTGATCAGCAATATCGCGTCCACCAAATTCGTGCAGTTTGGGCCGTTTTCGTTCGACGGCGGCACGCTTTTGTTTCCGCTCTCGTATATTTTCGGCGATATCCTGACCGAGGTGTACGGCTATGCGCGCTCGCGCAAAGTGATCTGGACCGGCTTCGCCGCCTCACTGCTGATGGCGTTGACGTTCGGTCTGGTGGCGCTCTTGCCCGCCAGCGGCGGCACCGAAGCGTACGCCGACGCGTTTGGCCTGCTGCTGGGCCTGGTGCCGCGCATCGTGATCGCCAGCCTGATCGCGTATCTGGCCGGCGAGTTCGCCAACTCGTTCACTCTGGCCAAGCTGAAGGTCGCGAGCGGCGGCCGCTGGTTATGGGCGCGTGCGCTGGGCTCGACGCTGATCGGCCAGGCTGTCGATACCGTGCTGTTCGTGGTTGTCGCGTTCGCCTTTGTGCCGGACGCACCGCCGCTGCTTACCCTGTTCGTTTCGAATTACGTGTTCAAGCTGCTGGTCGAAGTTGTGCTGCTGCCGCTGACGTATGTTGTGGTCAACTGGCTCAAGCGCGTCGAAAACGAAGACTACTACGACCGCCAGACCAACTTCAATCCGTTTGCTATCGAAACGTAGGTCGGAAGGAAATAACCTCAAAGGCACAAAGGACACAAAGAATCGTTTGGATCTTCGTGTCCTTTGTGCCTTTGTGGTGCAATTATCAGGCCCGTGGCGCGGCGCTTGCAGAAGGGGTGTCGAAGTGAGCAAGTTTCCGCCAAAGGAGGCGTAAAGTGAGTAACGATGATCGTGGAATCTTCGACCAGCTGGGCCAGTTCCTGAACCAGAATCCGCAGGCGCAGCAGCAGTACCAGCAGTTCGCCGATCAGTACGACAACGATCCGAGCCAGATCTCGGACGAAGAGGCTGCCCGGCGCTACCGCGAGCTGATGGCGCAGGCCGATCCCAACAGCCCGGCTGTGCAGCAGGCCAACCAGCAGGCGTTCAGCCAGATGTCGGAGCAAGATCGCGAGGCGCTGGCACAGCAGTTCCAGCAGGCGACGCAGGATCCCAACCGGCCTTATCAGGGCTATCCGCAGCAGTACACACTGCAGCAGGCGGCCCAGCCGCAGCAGCTCGGCCAGATGGCCCAGCAGGCGGCCAAGGACGACCCCGACCTGCTGGAGAGCCTGGTTGGCCCGAACTCGCCGCTGGCTTCCACCGGCGCCAAGCTTGCGCTGGCCGGCGCGGCGGCCTTTCTGGCCAAGCAGTTTCTAAGCAAGCGCTAGGGCGCTTGCGTTGGAAGGTTGGAAGGTCTTGTTGCTACGCAGTCGACTGCGTAGCAACAAGACCTTCCATCCTTCCAACCTGTTACCTTCGACCTTATTCCGCCTCCACCAATTTGCGCGGCAAAATCGTCGTTCCGCTCGGCAGTTCAAGCTTCGTGAAGTCTTCGGGCCGCACGCCGGCGTCGACGCGGCAATTGCGGCCGAGCACGGCGTTGGCGGCGATATGCGCGCCTTTGCCGACGATGGTGATGCCGGTGTAGATCCGGTCGGGCTCGCTCGCGTTAGGCGCATTATCGTCGCCGGTTCCCACGTGCGCTCCGGCGCCGACGATCACGCCTTTGTCCATCACGCAGCGATCGACTTCCGCGCCCGCGCGAATCACGGTGTCGTTCATGATCACCAAATCGCGCACCACCGATCCGGCCTCCACAATGACACCGGGCGACAGCACGCTGTTGATCACCACACCTTCGATCACGCAACCGTTGCTGATCAAACTGTTGTACACATCGCTCCCGGCGCCGAAGCGCACCGGCGGGCGTTCCTCCGAGCGTGTGTGGATGACCCACAATTCGTCGTACAGATCCAGCGCCGGATTGGCGTCAAGCAGTTCCAGGCTGGTCGACCAGTAGGCGTCGATCGTGCCGACGTCGACCCAGTAGCCTTCGAACGGATAGGCAAATACCCGGTCGCGCTCGACCATCTGCGGAATGATGTTCTTGCCGAAATCGTGAGCCGATGCTTTGTTGCCGGCGTCCTCTTCCAGCCGGCGTAGCAGGAACTCGGTGTTGAAGACGTAGATACCCATCGAGGCCAGCGTGCTGTCGGATTGCTTGGGCTTTTCGGCGAATTTGGTGATGCGATACTGGTCGTCGACGCTCATGATGCCGAAGCGATGCACCTCGTCGGGCCGCACGTGCATCACCGCCACCGTCAGGTCCGCGCCGGTCTCCTGATGGTAGCGCAGTAGATCGCGATAATCCTGCTTGTAGATATGGTCGCCCGACAGCACCAGCGTCAGGTCGCCGCCGTCGCTGCGAATAAACGCGCGATTTTGATACAGCGCGTCGGCGGTGCCGCGATACCAGTCCTGGTCGCTGCGGCCGCGGTATGGCTGCCAGATCTGCACCCCATCGGGCCGCCGCCGGTCGAGGTCCCATGGGTCGCCGATGCCGATATGGTCCATCAACGAGTGCGGCCGGTACTGCGTCAACACGGCGACGCGATACAGGTTGGAGTTGACGGCGTTGGAAAGCGGAAAATCGATGATGCGGTATTTTCCGCCGAACGGCATCGCCGGCTTGGCGCGCTTCTCGCCGAGGATGCTGAGGCGGCTGCCCTCGCCGCCGGCCAGGATCAGGGTCAGGACGTTCATGATTGCTCCATTGCGCCTTTGCGCCTTTGCGCCAAAAGATCCTGATACAACGCGAGCGTCCGCTCGGCGATCGCCGTCCAGCTGAAATGATCTTCGACGCGCCGGCGACCGTTGCGGCCGTAGCGCTCGCGCAGCGCCGGGTCGAGCGCGACACGGTTGATCGATTCGGCCAGGCCCCGGACATAGCGCTCGGGGTCGACCGGATCGAAGGTGCCTGGCTTTAGCTCGAGCTCGACCAGCTCACCTGTTTCGCCCGGCACAACCACCTCGGGGATGCCGCCGACGGCCGAGGCGACGACGGCCGTCTCGCAGGCCATGGCCTCCAGATTGATGATCCCGAACGGCTCGTACACCGAGGGGCAGCAGAACACCGCGGCGTTTGAGTAAAACTGGATCACCTGCTCTCGCGGCAGCATTTCCTGTACCCAGATCACGCCGTCGCGATTGGCGCTGACTTCGGCCACGCGCTCGGTCATCTCGCGCCCGATCTCCGGCGTGTCGGGCGCGCCGGCCAGCAGCACAACTTGCAGCTCGGGGTCGAGCTGCGGTATGGCGTTGACCAGATGGATGATGCCTTTCTGGCGTGTGATGCGCCCGACGAACAACACAAACGGCCGCTCGGGGTCTACGCCGCGCGCCTCGAGCGCATCGACCGCGGTGTCGCGGCGGTATTGGTCGAGGTCGATGCCGTTGTGGATCACATGCACGCGCTCGGGCGGCACATCGAACAGGCGCAGCACGTCGTTGCGCGTTTCCTCGGAAACGGCGATCACGGCGTCGGCGGATTGGATCGCGGTGCGCTCCATCCAGCTGCTCATATGGTAGCCCGCGCCGAGCTGCTCTACCTTCCACGGCCGCAGCGGCTCGAGCGAGTGGATCGTCAGCACCGACGGAACGTTCCACAGCATCGCGGCCAGAAAGCCGGCCATATCGGTGTACCAGGTATGGCAGTGGACGATATCGCCGTCGAAGGTGTCTTTGGCCATCGCCAGGCTGCGCCCAAACGCGTCCAGCGCGCCGGTGAAACGCTTGTCGGTGTTGCGCTTGAGCTCGTCCCAGCTCCCGTAGCCGCGCACCTGCAGGTTCGGCTCGTCGACGTGCTGATCGCCGAAGCAGCGCACTTCGACCGGCACCAGCCTGGACAGCTCGCGGCTCAGGTACTCGACATGCACGCCCGCGCCGCCGTACACATTGGGTGGATACTCGTTGGTGCAAAAGACGACTTTGTGTAGCTCGGCCACGCCTCAGCCTCCTTCGGCTTCGCGGATGCTCGGCCTCGATTGTACAACTGGCTGCGAATTTGCCGGTCAGGCGTGCCGGTAAAGCCGCGCAGCATACATTAACAGCATGCTACGTACCACGTGCCGAAACCGCCATACACATTCTGAAGGATGTCGCCGGTTTGCCGGTCGCGGATGGCCTCCATCGGCAACGCCCCGGCGCACGGATGCTATAATCGACGGGTTCACGCCTTAGTGCAATGGCCGGACGGGAATCACCACACAGGCTCAAAGGACACGTCAAAGAACAACCAGCTCGCCGGTGTCGCAGCACATCGCCGAGCAGCTTCGGCCACGGCCGGAAGACTTCGTGAATCCCGAGACCTAGCAGGCACCAGCGGTGGCGCTGTAGCCGGCGCTCCCCGCTACGTCAAATGAGCAATACCGAGACAGAACTGGTGATCGAGCTGCTGGGCGACGGGGGCATTCGGCTCGCGGCGCCTGAGCGAGCCCAGGGCCTCGCTACCGCGGCGCGTGCACGCCAAGTGATCAACTCAGCCGCCCGTGGCGGCCGGCCGGTCCGCATCACGGGCGATGTCGAGTCGCCGCCGGCGCGGGCGGCCCTCGAGCTGCTCGCCCCGCCGGACGCCGGCGTCACAATCGCACCATCCACGCCCGCGCCGTGGCCCGACGGCTGGACCTCGCTGCAGGCAGCATCGGCGCAGGGGCTCGACGACGTGGTCAAAGACCTGCTGGCGCGGGGTGTGCCGGCGGGGTCGCCTGCGCCGGCGTGGCGGCGCGATCAAACACCGTACCGCCTGGCGATGCAGCGCGGGTACTTCGACGTCATGCGCACGCTGCGCGATGGGGGAGCGCCCCTTCCCTTCGGCTTGTCGCCGCCCGCCGAGCTGCCGAATGCCGTCGTCGCACGCGCGTACGTGCCGGGCAGAGCCTGGCGGTTATTCGCCGTCGCGCCCGCCGTGTTCGGCATCGTGGTCGTGGTCGTCGGCCTCGTGTTCGGCATCGATGAGGCGATTCTGCTTGGCTCTGTAGCGCTGATCATCGCCGCGTGTAGCTCGTTGTTCACACTTATCGCCAATGCGATGGTCGGGCTTGCTCGCATCGCCGTCGACGGGCCATATCTCAGCTACTGCCAGTTTCTGCGCTGGCAAGGTCCGATCGACCTGCGCCGGCTCATTGCGATCGGCTACACCCGCACGCTGTCGCCGCGCTATCCATCGGATTGGCAGCTGGTCCAGCGCGAGGCCGGCTTCCCGTACCGCCCGTCGCTCGACAGGGGCATCGACCACGAGCTGGTGGAGCAGATGAAGCAAGACCCGACGCTGCTGGCGATCAAAATCTCCTGCGCCAGGGGCGACATGGATCCGGGGCTGCCGCGCTACCTCGCCGGGTATCTGCGCGAATCACAGGCCCGGCTCACCGCCGGCGCTCGCTACGTGTTCGCCGGAGCCGGCGTTCCTGATCGCTCTCACTCCCGACGCCCCTCCCGTAAAGGGAAAGGGCGCCAGGGTGTTGAGTCGTGACCCCTGATTGAGGTACGCGGCGGGGTCGACGTAGCGGCGGGGCTTGTCCGCGCCGAACTACGAGTGGGACGCTCAGTCCCGTATTGCCTCGATGTCTTTGGGCTGCAGATCACGTAAGGTTTTGTGCATCTCCTACAACCTCAAGCCGGGCGGCACGCGGGCGAATAAACAGCAGGTAATTGGCCGTCACGGCCAGCGCATAGCTTACGGCGGTAGCCACAAACAGCGGCTCGAAGCCGTACGCTAGCTGGATCCGCGTGCTGATGATCGGCGCGATCAGGTAGCCCACCGTGTAGGCGCCGTTGATGATGCCGATCACGTACGGCCGCGCGTCCTCGGCGCTGCGCTCCATCGCAAACGCATCGTACAGCGGCGCGCCCATGTTGAACAGCGCGCGCCGCAGCAGCTCGGCGCCGACCGCGACGAACAGGTACGGCACAAAGCCTGCGATCAGCAAGAACGGCATCGACAGCAGCTGCGCCAGCGCGACTGTCCGGATCTTGCCGATACGGTTGCTGATCAGCGGTGCCAGCAGCGTCGCTACGCCGGTGGCGATGCCGAACAGGGCGAAAATACTGCCCAGCACCGTGTCGCTGATCCCAAAGCGCTGCTTAAAATACAGATTGAGATAGCGTATCGTTAGCGCCGCGCCGAACGAGATCAGCAGCGGTGAGACCAGCAGCGACAGCAATGGCCATGGGTTCGCCAGCATCGCGCGTAGTGGTGGCGGGAGTAAGTGACGGGGTGGCGGGGTGACGGGGTGACGGGGCGACACAGGGGACACTGGGGACGTGTGTTCTGTGTTCTGTGTTCTGTGTTCTGTGTTCTGCGCTCTCTGTTCCTGGTTCGTTGGTTTGTTGGTTTGTTGGTTCTTTATCATCGCCAGCGGCACCAGCGACAGCAGCAGCCCGGCCGCCGCGACGCCGAAGGTAGCGCGATAGGCCAGGGCGCTTTCGGCTCCCACGCCGAGCTCAGCGGCGAAGCGCGCCGGTAGTCCGCCTGCGATCAGGCTGGCGATGCCTGCCACGCCGATGTTGATGCCCCAGTTGGCGCTGAACAGGTGGTCGCGCGTGCGGTCATCGCTGTGCTGCATCATAAACGGCGGCGAGCTGACCTGAAACAGCACCGCGGCGGCGCCGGTCATGGCGACGGTCAGCAGCAAGGTGCCGGTACGCGGCAGCAGCGCGGCCGTGCTGATGGCGGCGGTTTGCAGCAGCGCGTTGGCGACCAATGCGCGACGGTAGCCGATGCGCGTTACCAGCCACCACAGCGGTACGCTCGAGCACGCGGCCACGGCGATCGCGGTGGTATCCAGAGTGCCGATAAAGGTGATCGGGTAGCCCAGCGCCAGGATCAAGAGATTAAAAAACAGGCCGGAGACGGCCAGACTGCCCGTCAGCAGCGCGGCGTGAAGCAGATACAATCGTGCCGTGGGGCTCAGATCGTGCCAGCGCTGAAGATAGCTCGGCCGTTGTTGCGTGTCGCGACCCTGGCTCATGGCCGGGGAGGGGCGACGGCCAGGCCGTCGAACGACTGCGCGCCCCAGGCGGCCATGAAGCTGTCCCAGTCGACTTCATACTCATACGGCCGGTTCCGATTGCTGCTGGTAGGCCCCAGCACGTCGCGGATCAAGACGCCACGCTCGCTGAAGCCCATCACCACCACGGCGTGGTCGTTGCCGAGCACGGTCTGGTAGGTCTTGCCGTTCGGAGTCACCCAGGTTGCCGGGCGCCACGGCTTGAAGTCGACGGTTGTTTTGATCCACACCAGACGGCCGGCGCGCAGCGCGGCCTCGAGCGCCGGTCGGTCGCGCACGGGCTCGGATTCGAGATTGTAGCGGCTGAACAGCTTGCGCATCGCGCTCGCCGTCGAGCGCGCCAGAAAGTTCTTACGGTAATCGCCGGAGAAGGCGTTTTCGATATCACCGCCGACGATCTGAATGCCTTGCGCTGTTTCCTCAATATACGGCTCGACGCTGGTGTCGTGGTCGACGGCGCCGATCAGCTCTTCGCCCGTCGCCTGGATGCCGTAGGTGGCCAGGATCACCCACGCGGCGTCGAATTCGCAGGAGTACTGGAAAAACTGGCCCTCTTTGGTCGCGGCCGGGATAAGGGCGTCGAACTTCACGCCGTTGACCACGATTGCCGTCGGCTCGAGTGTAGCGGTGGGCGGTTCCGGCGTGGCGGTGGGCGGCGCCTGGGTCGGCGTGCCTGTCGGTTCGGCCGTCGCCTGCTCAAGTGTAGGCAGCGGGGTGTCGCTCGGCACTGCCGTCGCCGCCGGTACAGCGGTCGGCGTCGGAACCGGCGGCGCGGAAGCTACCGGCAACGACAGGGCCAGCGGCGTGATGCGTGGCGGCGGCTCGGGCAGCACAATCGCTCGTACCCGGCTTCGAACGGCCGGGACATTGATCAGGATGGTGCCGGCCGCGAGCAGCACGACGGCGACGAGTAGGATTCGGCGCAACAACTCCTCCGGTGCTTCGGTATGGGGGAGATGGGTGGGATTCTACCATGACAAGATGATGGGAACGGAACGGTGAATGATGAACATTGAATACGAACTGGATGTCCGTCGTTATGCATATAACCCCGTAGGGACACGCCGGAGGCACATGACTGCCGCCACACCACGACGAGCTGCTGGCTAATCGCGTGTCCGCGACCGACACACCGGATTGCCATGTGTCGTCGACAACGGGGCAATTCGTTGCGTCGGTTGTGGACGCGCCACCGGCGCAATTCGTTGCGTCGGTTGTGGACGCGCCATTGGCGCGTCCCTACGAGTTATTCAATACCGGCCAATACCACTGCTCCCGGCCCGGCGAATCGCACCGTGGTACCATCCAGCTCCGCCGGTGAATCACCCCCGTAGCGCGTGTCTTCGGTATCCAGCAGTACGCGCCAGTTGCCCGGCGGCAGCGGTAGTTCGGCGGCCTGGCCGAGATTGACTACAACGGCCAGCGCATCGGCCGGCGCCGGGCCTTCGCGCCGCAGCAAAAGCGCGCGAGGCGGCAGCCCAGGCCGGTCAGGCAGCGAGGTACTCGCTTTCGCAACCGTCACCGAAGCGCGGTCGCGCCGCAGCAGCGCCGGATGCTCGCGCCGCAGCCGCAGCAGCTCACAATACAGCGCCAGCACCGTGGCGTGCGGCGGCTGCTCGAGCTCATCCCAGCGCAGCTTCGAGGCCTCAAACGTGGCCGGCGACTGCGGATCGGGCACCTTGGTGCCCGTGCGCGCGTGCCAGTAGGCGAATTCACGCCGCCGCCCCTCGGTGACCAGCCGCCCGAGCTCGGCGTTGTGGTCGGAGAAAAACTGAAACGGCGTCGAGGCCGCCCACTCCTGGCCCTGGAACAGCAGCGGCGTTTCGGGTGCCAGCAGCAGCAGGGCAGACACCGCACGATACAGCGCTGGAGCGACGGCGTGGTTGAGGCGGTCGCCGGTTGGCCGGTTGCCGATCTGATCGTGGTTCTGGATACAAAACACGAACTGCGGATATTCGAGGTCGTGCGGGTCGCTGCCGCGTGCGTGGCCGGCAGCTGTGAGCTGCCCCTGGAACAGCCAGCCGTCGGCGATGGTGCGCGCCAGCTCGTCGATCGAGCCGCTGTAGCTGTCGTAGTAGCCGCCGCGCTCGGCGGTGAGCGCGATGCGCGCGGCATGGTGAAAATCGTCGGCCCAGATGCCGTCGAGCCCATAGCCGCCGCGCTCCACCAGCCGCGCCAGCTGTGCTTCGTTGCGCTCGTCCTCGGCGAAGATCACGAACTTGCGCCCGGCCGGCAGCGAAGCCCGCACCGTCGTCGCCAGCTCCCGCAACAGGTGCTCGTCGCTCTCGTCGATCAGCGCGTGCGTCGCGTCGAGCCGCAAGCCGTCCATGTGATATTCGTGGGCCCAATGCAGTGCGTTGCCGATCAGATATTCGCGCACCGGCGCGGCGCCCGGCCCGTCCAGATTGAGCGCCTCACCCCACGGCGTGTGGTGGCGGCCGGTAAAATACTGCGCGCTGAAAACGCGCAGGTAGTTGCCGTCGGGTCCGAAGTGGTTGTACACCACGTCGAGCAGTACCGCCAGGCCATACGTGTGCGCGGCGTTGACCAGCCGGCGCAGGCCGTGCGGACCGCCGTAAGCTGCCGCCGGGGCGTACAGATCGACCCCATCATAGCCCCAGTTGCGCGCGCCCGGAAAATCGGCAACCGGCATCAGCTCGAGCGCCGTGACGCCGAGCGAGCGCAGGTACGGCAGCTTCGGGATCAGCGCTTCGAACGTGCCGTCGGGTGTGGCGGTCCCGACATGGACTTCGTAGATCACCAGCGCTTCGAGCGCAACGCCGCTCCAGGCATCGTCCGACCAGCGAAATGCGTGTGGATCGACCACCTCCGACGGTGCATGCACGCCGTCGGGCTGCGAGCGCGAAACCGGATCGGGCCGTGGATCAGCGCCATCCACGCTGAAGGCGTAGCGGTCGCCGGCGCCTACGCCCGCGACCTCGGCCTGCCAGTAGCCGCCGTCTTCGGCGCGCAGGGCATGCCTGGCCGCTGCCTGACCGGCCTGGAACAGCACAACGTCGACGCTGCGCGCATCGGGTGCCCATACACGAAAGCGCGTCCCGTCTGGAGTTACCTGCGCGCCGATCGACAGTTGCCGGCTCACTCGAGCTCCTCCTTGGGCTGGCGCAGCAGCACCAGCGTGCGTGGTTGCAGCTCGAAGACTTCGCCGGGTCTGGTGCTCCGGCCGGGCTCGAGCTCGGCATAGGTGGTGTCAAGGATCACTTCCCAGCGCGGCGTATCGGGCGGTCCGGGCAGCTTGAAGCGCTCGACCTCGTCGTCGCCGTTGATCAGCAGCAGCAAAATGTCGTCGACGATGCGCTGGCCCCGCTCGTCGGTTTCCTCGATCGCCAGCCCGTTCAGTCGCATCCCCAGCGTGCGCACCTTGCCGTTTTGCCACTGCTCGTCGGTCATATCGCTGCCGTCGGGCTGGAACCACGCGATGTCGCGGATGCCGCCGCCGTGGATTCTGCGGCCCTGAAAGAAGCGGCGTCGCATCAGCACCGGATGCTGCTTGCGCAGCGCGATCAGCTGCCTGGTGAACTCGAGCAGCCGCTCTTCGCGCGCGGAAAGCTCCCAGCTCAGCCAGGAGATCTCGTTATCCTGGCAGTAGGCGTTATTGTTGCCGCCCTGCGTGCGCCCCCACTCATCGCCGCCCAGCAGCATCGGCACGCCTTGCGATAAGAACAGCGTCGCCAGGAAATTGCGCTGCTGCTTCGCGCGCAGCGCCAGGATGTTCCGCTCGTCGGTCGGGCCCTCGATGCCGCAGTTCCAGCTCAGGTTGTGGTTCTCGCCGTCGAGGTTGCCCTCGCCGTTGGCCTCGTTGTGCTTGTCGTTATACGAGACCAGGTCGTTGAGCGTGAAGCCGTCGTGGGCGGTGACGAAATTGATCGAGGCGTATGGCCGCCGCCCGTTGCCCTGGTACAGGTCGGACGAGCCCGACAGCCGGAACGCCAGCTCGCTCACCCCTACATCGTCGCCCCGCCAGAACGAGCGCACCGCGTCGCGATATTTGCCGTTCCACTCGGCCCACAGCACCGGAAAGTTGCCGACCTGATAGCCGCCTTCGCCGACATCCCACGGCTCGGCGATCAGCTTAACCTGCGAAATAACCGGGTCCTGATGGATGATGTCGAAGAACGAGCCGAGACGGTCGACCGCGTGTAGCTCGCGGGCGAGGGCCGAGGCCAGGTCGAAGCGAAAGCCGTCGACGTGCATCTCGAGCACCCAGTAGCGCAGGCTATCCATGATCAGCTGAAGGGCGCGCGGATGGATCACGTTAAGTGTGTTGCCGGTGCCGGTGTAATCCATATAATGGCGCCAGTCGTCGGGCACCAGCCGATAGTAGGCGGCGTTGTCGACGCCACGGAACGACAGCGTCGGGCCGAGCTCGTTGCCCTCGGCGGTATGGTTGTAGACCACGTCCAAGATCACCTCGATGCCGTTGGCATGCAGCGTCTTGACCATCGCCTTGAATTCGCGTACCTGTTCCCCGCGCTGCCCCGTGGATGCATAACGTATATCGGGGGCGAAGAAGCCGATCGTGTTGTAGCCCCAATAATTGCTCAGGTCCCGCTCGATCAGGTGGCGGTCGTCGACGTGCTGGTGGATCGGCAGCAGCTCGACGGCGGTGACGCCGAGCGATTTGAGATAGTCCAGCGCCGGCGGGCTGACCAGTCCGGCATAGGTGCCGCGCAAGTTTTCAGGCACCTCGCTGAGCAGCTCGGTAAAGCCCTTGACATGCATCTCATAGATCACCGAGCGATGCAGCGGCACGTTGGGGTGGCGGTCGTCGCCCCAGTCGAATGCGCTGTCGACCACGACGGACTTCGGCATGCCCGAGCCGCTGTCTGCGTCGCTAAACGACAGGTCGGTTGCATCGTCGCCGACGCGATAGCCGAACATGGCATCGCTCCAATCGATAACGCCGTCGATCGCCTTGGCGTACGGGTCGATCAGCAGCTTGTTGGGATTGAAGCGGTGGCCTTGCTCGGGCTCATAGGGGCCATAGACGCGATAGCCGTAGAGCTGCCCGGGTAGCAGGTACGGCAAATACACATGCCAGACATGGTCGGTCTGCTCGGGCATGCGGATGCGAGCGGTTTCTGTGCCGGGGTCGTCGGCGTCGAACAGGCAGAGCTCGACAGCTGTGGCGTTTTCGGAGAACAGGGCAAAGTTGACGCCAAAGCCGTCCCAGGCCGCGCCTAAAGGGTACGGCCGGCCCGGCCAGATGTGTTCCATATATACTCCGTATCGTAGGGGTCGGGGGTCAGGCCCTCATCCCCCAACCCCTTCTCCCGTCGCAAGCGACAGGAGAAGGGGAGTAAAGTTCCCCTCTCCCGCGGCAAGCCGCGGGAGAGGGGTTAGGGGTGAGGGCCAGAATATCGACCTACCCCCTAACCCTTCATTCCCTGACCAGCACCGCGACGGGCGCGTCGGCGAATACCTCGGCCAGACGCAGTCCGGCGCCGCCGTCGCGCTCGCCGGCAAGCAGCTCAGCGCCGCTCAACGTATTGCAGTAGCGCGCGCCGGCCGCTTTCGACGGCAACTGGAGCATGTCGTCGCCCCAGAGCTCACCCAGCGGCATGCCGGCATTGCCCGACAGACCATACACAAGCCGCGGCACCACGACGATGATTTCGCTTTCGCCGTTGCTGCGCGCAAACGCCACAATATGCTGGGCGCGCGCGCCGTCGGCTTCCAGCGGCGTATATGCGCCGACGGCAAACAGCTGTGGGTGCTTGTTGCGCAGATGCAGCACACGCGCTGTGACCCACAGCTTGATCTCGCCGCTGCCGATGTGTTCCAGCATCTCGCGCACAAAATCCTTTGCGTTGTCGCGTGGCTCTCCCAGCCGCCGCAGCGAGTCAAGGCGGCGCGCGTAGTCCACGGGGCGGCGATTGTCGGGGTCGACCAGGCTGAAGTCCCACAGCTCGTTGCCCTGATAGACATCCGGGACGCCCGGCGCCGTCAGCTTGAGCACCGTCTGCGAGAGCGAGTTGAGCGCCCCCAGCCGCGCGATGCGTTCGGCGAACGCCTGGAGGTCGACCAGGAATTGATTGCCGCGACGATTTTCAATCGTTCGGGTAACGAAATTGGAAACGGCGCTTTCCCATGGCTCATTTGGTGCGATCCACGAGGAGTTTTCTTTGGCTTCCTTGATCGCCTTGAGCACATAGTCACGGATCCGGGCGACATACGCGCTGTGTTCATCGGCGCTCATCGGCTCAAACGGCCACGTGCCGAGCACCGTCTGGTAGAACAGGTATTCCTCGTTGCGGTCGGGCGCGTTGCGGCCTTCGACTCTCGAAATGTGCCGCCGGTTGGCACGGTGCCAGCGCGTCAGCGCCTGGCGCCATTCGCGCGGCATCTCGCTGAGCACATCGATCCGGGCGCGCACGTCCTCCGAGCGCTTGGTGTCGTGCGTTGAGGTCGCCAGCATATTATGCGGCCAGCTGCGCAGCCGCTCGGCGTTGGCACGATGAAACTCGCGCACCGAGGTTCCAAATCGTTGCGGCTCGCCGCCGACTTCGTTGAGCGAAACCAGCCGGTTGTACAGATAAAAGGTCGTATCTTCGAGGCCTTTGGCCATCACCGGACCGGTCAGCTGCTGGAAGCGCTGTACCCAGTCGGCCTGCGCCAGGCGATATTCGTCGTCGGCATTGTGGGGTGAGCGCAGCAGCAGCAGGTCGCGAATAAAATCGAATACCGACGGATCAGTGGCGGCCGAGCGGCTGCGTGCGCAGCGCACCGCCTCCTCGATATACGTTGCTTCGCCTTCCGGCAGCTCCGCCCCGGCGATATAGGTGCGATACACCGGGAAACATGCGATCACCTCGCGCAGCGCGAACGTCAGGCTGTTGAGCGTAAAATCGCGCACATAGCGGTTGCGCTCGGAGATGCGGTCGAGCTGATTGGCCAGCACATTAAGCTCGCTGACCAGTGAAACCAGCATCACCTGGCGCTTCTTGGCCATCACCAGGTCGTTATACTTCCAGCTCAGCCTGGTGAACGTGCGGTACAGCTTCTCGAACTCGCGGGCGTTGGCGCCGTCGACCCACAGGCCGTTGACCAGGTTCAAGAACTCATAGCCGCTGGTGCCGTCGACGGTCCAGCCGCTCGGGAGCGGCTCGCCGTGGCCCAGGATTTTTTCGACCACGACATATAGCGAGCGTGCCTGCAAACTATGCGGATCGTCGCGCAAGGCCTGGTCGTAGCGCTCGAGCAGCTCGTCGCGCAGTTCTTCCCAGTGCTCATCGTCCTCGATCCGTCGACGGGCGAGCGCCAGGATCGTGTGGCGCTGCAGGTTGCGGAAATAGCCCGCCGGATCCCACAGGCCATCCGGGTGATCGATCCGCAAGCCGTTAACTGCGCCGGAGGACAGCAGCTCGAGCAGCAGGCCGTGGGTCGCCTCGAACACCTTGGGCTGCTCCATCCTGATCGCAGCGAGCTCGTTGATGTCGAAAAAGCGGCGATAGTTGATTTCATCGGTCGCGACACGCCAGTACGCCAGCCGGTACGCCTGGTCGCGCACCAGCTGGTCGAGGCGATCGAACGATGCCGGCTCGCCCTGCTTACCGTTGAACAGGGCGACCGTCTGCTCGATCGCGGCGTACACCCGGTCGCTGCTTTCGGTCAGCGCGTTGAGGCGACGCTTGACCACTTCCTTTTCGCGCTGGCGCTCTGCTATGCGCTCGGGGTCGGTTTCGGTGCGGCCCGGCAAGTACGTGACCGCCGTGATGATGCTCTGGAGCTCGATCAGCTCGGGTTCGTCCGGCGCCAGCTCTGCCAGCAGCTGTTCCAGCACCGGCTCCAGAATCGAGATATACGAGATCGGTGCGACGGGCAGGCGTGTTTCCCAGTAGCGCAGCTCAAACGCGCCGCTCTCGTAGTGCAGGCGCAGCTCCTGGTTTTCCAGCACCTGGCCGTACTGGGCGCCCAGGATCGGCAGCAGCACCTGGTTGGCCATCTCGATTTTTATCGGGTTCCAGTCGATGTCGAAAAAGCCGGCATACGGCGAGGACGGCCCATTTTCAAGCACATCGGTCCACCACTGATTGTCCGGCTCGCCGATGCCCATATGGTTGGGCACGATGTCGACGAGCTGGCCCATCTGGTGGCGGTGCAGCTCGTCGACCATGCGGTCGTAATCGTCGCGCGAGCCGATCGACGGGTTGAGCGAGTTGTGATCGGTAATATCGTAGCCGTGCATACTTTCCGGCCGGGCACGGAAGTATGGTGAAGCGTACAGGTGGCTGATGCCGAGCGCCTTCCAGTATGGAATCAGCCGGCGGGCATCGTCGAAGGTAAAATGCCGATTAAACTGCACGCGGTAGGTTGCGGTCGGAATCTGTCGCAGCTTTACAAGTTCGGTCTGGAGCTCGTCCCAGACACGCGCGCCTTCGGTCTGTGTGGTCATATTTCTCGTTAGTGCCTTTAATCAGTTCGTTAGCCGCCGCGCGTCCGGCCGGTCAGGCAGGGCCGAAGGCTCTCCGGGAGCACGCCGAAGTTGGCGGCATCAACAAGCGTCACCGCGTGTCGCTTGCTAGATGCGGCGACGCCGCCGGGTGACGCTTAGGCTACTGTGCCTATCCCGCGTAGTGCCGCACCATCTCCAGCAGGGCGTCGATTTTCATCGGCTTATTGATCGTCGGGTGGCCGAGGCCGGTAATCTCGGGGCTGATATCACGGTAGGCCGTCATCACAATGATCGGCGGGGACTGATAATCCGGCCGCTCGGCCAGGGCCTGCAAAAAGGTGGGGCCGTCCATCACAGGCATCCGGACGTCGAGTAGGATGACCGCGGGGCGGAGCATTTCGAGCATTTCGAGCGCCTCGGCCCCATTGGTCGCGATCTGTACCTCGAACCGGGCGTCCTCGAGCGCGATCGCCAGCATCGCGCTCATGCCCGCGTCATCCTCGACGATAAGTACCAGCTGGTTTCGGTTCGATTCGCCGTCGAGGGAGTTGGTGCTATGTTGCTGATCGGACGGCGTACGTTTCATCGAGGCTGCTTTCCTCCCGCTGCTTGTCGACTCGAGGCAATACGACAGTAAAGCTGCTGCCGTTTTGTTCGTTGGACGATACCACAATTGTGCCGCCGTGGCGAAGTACGATCTCGTGGCTGATGAACAGGCCGAGGCCAAGGCCG
The DNA here is from genome assembly GCA_963827625.1 of uncultured bacterium. GTDB lineage: Bacteria > Chloroflexota > Chloroflexia > Chloroflexales > Kallotenuaceae > CAWHBS01. Next base: position 692,210 of record CAWHBS010000004.1, read on the forward strand.
GGGCGCGATTCGCGTGCCGGGCGCCGGACCTGATAAAAGCGATCGAAGATAAAGGGCAGGTCGGTAGCCGGAATGCCGACGCCATGGTCGACCACGGCGATCGAGGCGTGGGTGTCATCCGCGCGCAGCTTGATCCCGATCGGTTCGCCGGGCAGCGAATATTTCGCGGCGTTAGCCACCAGATTTTCGAGCACCTGCTCGATGCGACGGCGGTCGGCGCACACCAGTACCGGCTCGCGGGCTTCGATCGTCACCTCCCAGCGGTGTTCGGGCGCCGACTCGCGACCCACGGCGGCGGCTTGTTCCACAAGTTCGGCAAGTTCGAACTCGCTGCACCTGAGGCTGAGCTCGCCGCTGGTGATGCGGTTGACGTCGAGCAAATCGTTGACCAGCCGGTCCAGGTGCGCGCCTTCGGCGATGATGCTGTGCAGCGCGGTCTCGACGCGCTCATCGAACTGCTGCTGTGTCGACCAGCGCTGCAGCAAATCCGCATAGCCGAGCAGCGCGGCCAATGGGGTTTTGAGCTCGTGGGAGGCAAGCGCCAGAAAATCGTCCTTGACCAGCTCCTGCAGCTTGCGCTCGGTAATGTCGACACAGGTACCGACAAAACCGGCGAATTTGCCGCGATCGTTGTAAAACGGCGCGGCGCGCATCGTCATCCAGTGCAGCCCGCCATGGGGATGCTGCAGCCGGAACTCAACGTCGAACGGCTCCTGCGCCGTGAATGCGCGCTGCATCGCACCTACCGTCGCCTGCCGGTCGTCGTGGTGTACCTGGTCGACCCAGCCCATACCCAGCGCCGTGCTGGTTGAAAGACTCGTCAGCTGGGTCCAGTGTTTGTTTACAAAATCGCAGCGGCCGTGCCCATCGGTGCGCCAGACCAGAATGCGCGCTTCTTCGACCAGCGTCATATACGCGTCACGGGCAGCAGTCAGCTGGCGATGCAGCCGCTTGTGCTCGGTGATATCGCGCGCTGAGGCTACATAATATTCAGCGCCTTCGAACGAAAGAAAGGTGACGGCAAATTCGACCGGCACGGACCGGCCGGTGCGCGCACGCAGCACCGTTTCGCGGGTAAGGTCGCCACGGCGCTTGACCTCACTCCAGTGCACTGCCCAGCCGATGCGCGGGCAGCCGGGGTCGACGTCCCACAGCGACATCTGGCGCAGCTCGTCGCGGCTGAAGCCGAGGCGCCGGCACGCGGCGTCGTTCGCGTCCTGGATGCTGCCGTCGGCGCGCACGGTGAGGATCGCGTCCCAGGCGTTATCGACGGCGAATTGAGTAAGGCGCAGTGCGGCTTCCGCCTCGCGGCGCGCGGCAATATCCTCGGCGAAAACGATCGTTTCCAGGCCATTGGGCAATTCGAGCCGCGCTACTTCGATGCGCAGGGGAAATTCGCTGCCGTCGGCACGCAGGCCGATCGTTTCGATTGCGCTGGTGGGCTGTCTGGAGCGCCGGCTGTGCTCCGACCGGCCAGGCAGCGCCGCAGGCGCTTCGGCCAGCTCAGCGCGTGCTCGCGGGGCAAGCTGCTCGACCAGCGGTCGTCCCAGGAGTTGGGCGGCGGAATAGCCGTAAATCGCAGCGTAGCGGTGGTTGGCATAGCTGATGCTGCCGTTGTGGACGGTGGCGATCCCAACCGGCGCATTGTCGACCAGCATTCGAATACGCTCGTCGGCGCCCGAGAGCTCATCGCGCAGCCGCCGGCGCTCGCGTGCTTCGAGTCGCAGCAGTGTGTAAACGAACAGGCTGCTGGTGCCGACGACCAGCATTCCGTTCAGCATCAGCAGCTGGGTCAAACGCAGGGTTTCGCTGGTTAACCAGCCCGCGAGCAGCGTGGAAACAATAATCCACGCCCCCATGATCGCGGCGTAAAGCACAGCGACGCGATGAGCAGACATTCTTCGGCGAACGGGTCGCAGCGGAGCACGCGCCATAGTTAACCCAGCCCGGGGCGCTGCGTAACTAACAACGCTCCAGTTTCGGAAGGTGTTTGGACGGCTCGTTGTCGAGTGCGCATGCCAGAACCACCTCCGACAGACTTTTGAGCAGCAAGGGACACACTTCGCCCCCGGCTCACAGCGCCGGCACCGACTGCAGGCATCGTACCACAGGCGTTGGGGGTTGTATAGGCGCGCCGCCTGCGTTTCGACGGGACCATGCTATCATAATGTAAGCGTCTCGGCCCGGCTGCCGGGCCGCGGTTGAGGTGAAGGATGCTCCTGAGGGACAACTACTGATGATCGTCGCACTTGCGGGTGGTGTGGGCGGCGCCAAGCTGGCGCATGGCCTGTATCGTAGCCTGCCGCCCGATACACTTACGGTGATTGTGAACACGGCCGATGACCTCGATTTGTTCGGCCTGCGGATCTGCCCCGACGCCGATACGGTGATGTACACCCTGGCCGGCTTAGCCAACCCGCAGACCGGCTGGGGCGTCGTCGACGATTCGTGGCAGGCACTGGCGATGCTCGAGCGCTACGGATATGCGACCTGGTTCGGCCTGGGCGACCGTGACTTCGCCACGCATATTGCGCGTACGGAGCAGCTGCGCGCCGGGCACAGCTACAGCGAGGTCGCCGCGTCGCTCACGTCGGCGCTCGGCGTGCGCGCCGCCCTGTTGCCGATGTGCGACGAGCCGGTGGCGACGCTGGTGGATACGCCCGACGGCCGGCTGCATTTCCAGGACTATTTCGTCCGGCGCGGGCACCGCGACCCGGTGAGCGGCGTGGTGTTCGACGGCATCGAAAACGCTCGTGTGACGCCCCACGTTGCCGCCGCGCTCGACGATGCCGAGGCGATAGTCTTTTGTCCTTCCAACCCGATCGTCAGCATCGGCCCGATCCTTGACGTCGGCGACATGCGAAGGCGGCTGGCGTCGGCCCGCGCACCTGTCGTGGCGGTCAGCCCGATCGTCGGGGGCAAAGCGCTGCGCGGTCCGGCCGATCGGATGCTCCATGGGCTGGGCTACGAGTCATCCGCGCTCGGCGTGGCACGGCTGTACGACGGTATCGTCGACGGCTTCGTGATCGACCATGCCGACGACGCCGAGCGCGCGGCAATCGAGCAGCTGGGTATGGCGGTATGCGTTACCGATACGGTGATGCACGACGAGCACGACCGGCTGCGTCTGGCCCAGGAAGTGCTTGCCTTTGCGGGTAGCTTGCATCGTGCGCTAGGCTAAAACCTGGCAGAACGAACACTTATCTGATCAGGAGTACTCAAGGTGGCTTTCGACGCCTATCTCAAACTCGAGCCGCGCGGCGATGGCGACACTGGCGCTGCTTCCACTTAGGTCGCTCGACGACGGCAAACGTCGCCTCGCTGGCGCGCTGCCGATCGTCGAGCGACGTGTGCTGGTGCGCCGGTTGCTCGAGCGTGCTATCCGGGCGCTGCGCGAGTCGGGCGCGGTGGATGCGATCGCGATCGTCAGCCCCGATAGCGAGCTGCCCGATCTGGCGGCGTTGCACGGTGTGTTGGGTATCGCACAGCACGACCGTGGCCTCAACCGTGGCCTCGAGCACGGTCGATCCGAGCTGCTGCGTTTGAGCGGCAGCAGCCCTGAGCAGACGTCGTTGCTGGTGATGCTGCCCGATCTGGCGCTGCTGGAGCCGGCGGAGCTGTACGGACTGCTTGCGCTCGCGGCTCCTCACACGGTGCTGCTCGCACCCGACCGGCACGAGCGCGGTACCAATGCGCTGGTGCAGCAGCCCGCCGATGTACTGCCGTTTGGCTTCGGCCCCGACAGCTTCGCTCGTCATGCCGGGCTGGCTCGCGGCCGTGGGCTCGACGTTCGTGAGTACCGTGCGCCGGGCTTGCAGTTCGATGTCGACACGCCGGAGGATCTGGAGATCATGCGGCAAGAGATGGAAACGCAAAGACGCATAATAAAATGACTTCTCATCTACACATCATCGGCGTCGACGGCGTCGGAGAGCTCTCACCGGGCGACGACGTCGTCGCGGCGATCCGGCGCGGCCTCGACAGCAGCGGCATAGCGCTCGAGCGCGGCGACATTCTGGTGGTGACGCACAAAATCGTGAGCAAAGCCGAGGGCCGGCTGGTCGACCTCAGCACGGTCGAGGCGTCGCCGTTTGCCCGTCAATGGGCCGAGCGCTTCGACAAAGACGCGCGCCATGTCGAGGTTGTGCTGCGCGAGGCGGTGCGAATCGTGCGCATGGATCGCGGCCTTATCGTCGCCGAAACGCGCCACGGGTTCGTGTGTGCCAACGCCGGCGTAGATGCTTCCAACATCGCCGGGACCGACGTCGTATGTCTGCTACCGCTCGACCCCGATGCATCGGCGGCCTGGATCGCCGCTGCCTTCGAAACAGCGCTCGGCTTTCGCGTGCCGGTGATCATCACCGATTCGTTCGGGCGTGCCTGGCGCGACGGGATCGTCAACGTCGCGATCGGCGTCGCAGGCTTGCAGCCGTTGGTGGATTACCGCGGCCAGAACGACCCATACGGCTACCAGCTGTTCGCCAGCGTCATGGCCGTGGCCGACGAGCTCGCCGCGGCAGCCGAGCTTGCGATGGGCAAGATCGACCAGCGGCCGGTAGCGATTGTGCGCGGCTACCCGTATGAGCCCGCGATTGCCTCCGCGCGGCAGCTGGTGATGCGGCCGGAGCGGGACTTGTTTAGGTAGGAGTTCAAAGATGACACTCGGATATGCCGCGATGTTTGAGCAGTTTACACCACGCGATTTATTGACATACTGCGAGCAGGCCGAGGCCAACGGATTTGATACCGTCATGGCCAGCGACCATTTTCATCCGTGGACGCCGCAGCAAGGGCAAAGCGCGTTTGTATGGGCCTGGATGGGCGCATTGGGTGAGCGGACCACGCAGCGCTTCGGTACCGGTGTCACGCCGCCGGGGTTTCGCTACCATCCGGCGATCATCGCCCAGGCTGCGGCTACGCTCGAGGCAATGTATCCCGGCCGCTTCTGGCTCGGGCTCGGCGCGGGCGAAGCATTGAACGAGCATATCGTCGGCGATTACTGGCCCGAGGCCCCGGCCAGGCTCGAGCGGCTGACCGAATCGATCGAAGTGATCAGCAGGTTGTTCAGCGGTAAGGTCGTCAAATACAGCGGCAAGCATATCAAGCTCGAAAGCGCCAGGCTGTATACGCGGCCGGAAACGCCGCCGCCGGTCTATGTCGCGACCTCCGGACCGATCCAGGCCGAGCGTACCGGCCGCACCTGCGATGGAATTATCACCGTCGGCGCCGCCGACGACAAGATCCGCATGCTGCTCGAGCGCTTTGAAAAGGGCGCGCGCGAAGCCGGTAAGGAACCTGCGCGGATGCCTCGAATTTTGCAGCTGCACGTATCATGGGCGCCATCACAGGCGGAAGCCGAGCAGAACGCGCTGAACGAGTGGCCCAATGGCGGCATGCCCTTTCCCAAGAGCGATATCCGCAACCCCGAGGATTTCGAGGCGATGGCCAAGTATGTGCGCATCGAAAACTTCAAAAATCGTGTGCTGATGTCGCCCGATCTTGAAGAGCATCGCGAAAAGCTGCAGCATTTCATCGACCTCGGCTTCGACGAGATCTATGTCCATAATGTGGGACGCAACCAGGAAGCCTTTATCAACGCCTACGGGCACGAGGTAGCTCCCAGGCTGAAGTGGCGCAAGCGATGAACGATCGGGAGTCACTGTCCCGCGAGCAATTTTGTTATCTGACAACCGCCGGGCGTGCCTCGGGCCGCCCGCATGAGATCGAGATCTGGTTCGCCCTGGACGGCTCGAAGCTCTATATGCTGGCCGGCAATCATCGCTCCGATTGGGTGCGCAATATCGACCATACGCCGCGAGTAACGGTTCGCATCGCCGGCCGGATCATGCAGGGACATGGTCGTCGCGTAGAGATCGGCAGCCGGGAAGAAGAGCGCGCCCGAGTATTGGTGGGAACCAAGTACGGCGAGTGGCGTCCCGGACGCACGCGCACCGGCTGGACCTGGGAAGCGCTACCCATGGCGGTCGATCTGGAGGAGAACAGAGAACAGAGAACATAGAACAGCAAGTCAATCACTCTGTTCTCTGTTCTCTATTCTCTGTTCTGTGAACTGCGATGCGAGCTCCAACAGATCCATTCGACCAAATCATCTCCGGCCGGCGATCGGTGCGCCAGTATCTCGAGCAGCCGGTGCCGGATGAGCTTGTTCGCGATGTGCTCGAAGCCGCGCGCTGGGCGCCCTCGCCGCACGGCCGCATGCCGTGGCGCTTTGCTGTGCTTACCGAGCACACCATCAAGATGCGTCTGGCCGATGCAATGGCCGGCGCGTGGAGTCACAACCTGGAAATGGATGGGCAATCGCCCGAGATCGTCGCCACCAGGCTCGTCAAATCGCGCCAGCGCCTGGCTGCCCCGGCGCTGATCCTGGCCTGTTTGTTTCTCGAGGATCTGGACCGCTACCCCGACGCCGGACGGCAAGCGTCGGAAACGACCATGGCGATCCAGAGCCTGGGCGCGGCGGTACAAAATCTGCTGCTCAAAGCGTACCAGCTCGGCCTGGACGCCGGCTGGATGTGCGCGCCGCTGTTTTGCCCCGATGTTGTCGTCGAGGCGCTCGACCTCGACCGGCGCCTGATTCCGCACGCGCTGATCACGCTCGGCTATGCCGCGGCCGACCCGAAGCGTCGCGAGAAGCTTCCGCTTGATTCGCTTATCGTCAGGTGGACATAGCCGGCGCAGATAAGGCGCAGGGAGATCAGGAAAGCCCGATTCAGCCTGTTTCCTCGATGCCCTACTAACATCACAGCCATACGGCATTGTAATTGGAAGTTAGGCCGTTGATGGCATATACTTTGACGGTAAACAGCGATGTTGACATCAAGGGGAGCAACGATGCACGAACGACAGCCAGCGGATCCGCCTGCGTCGCCCCCGACGCAGCCGGCGGATGTCCGTGAAGAGCTAAATCAGGAAAACATTGACAAAACGGGCAAACCTCGCACGGCCGCGGACGCCGGCCCCGAGCCCGACAGCCACTTTGGCGCTGTGGAAGATCCCACCACCGGTGAGTCGGACCAAAAAACCGTCACTCCTCCCATGGAAGGTCCCAGTAACGTCACCGGCGGCAGCGATGATACTAGCCTGGATGTCGATCCGCAGCAGGAGATTCCGGGAGGGTAGAACACAGAACATAGAACACAGAACAATACAATTCGAACTGTCTGTTCTGTGTTCTATGTTCTGTGTTCTGCGTCCGCAAAGGAGCAAAATATGAGCACCGCTGCAGAACCAGCGCCGCACACAATGAATCTCTGATCCTGACCGCGACCCGATCAACGATTTCTCGATCGTCGTTGCCACGGTCAACGGCTCGGGTAGCCAGACGGCCAACTCGACGCTGATCCGGGCAATCTTCAAAATGGGCGTGCCGGTCAACGGTAAAAACCTGTTTCCGTCCAATATCGCCGGCTTGCCCACCTGGTACACCATCCGCGTCAGCAAGGACGGCTACGTCGCGCGGCGTGAAGGCACCGAGGTGCTGGTCGCCTTCAACCAGCAAACCGCTGCCGCCGACCTGGCCGCGCTGCCGCCGGGCGGCGTGTGTATTTTCCCGGCCGAGTCGAAGTTCGAACGCGAGCGCGACGACGTCACCTACTACGCGATACCAACCAAGCAGATGATCGCCGACCTCGGCGTCGACGCCAAGCTGCGCGATCGTGTCGCCAACATGGTGTATGTGGGCGCCCTGGCTCAGCTGATCGGCATCGAGCTGGACGCGATCCACGAGGCGCTGCGCTACAATCTGGCCGGCAAGCAAAAAGCCGTCGAGCTCAACTTCAACGTGGTCAAGGGCGCCGCCGAGTGGGTCGTCAACAACCTCCAAAAGAGCGACTCGTACCGCGTCGAGCGGCTGGACAAGACCGACGGCCTGATCCTGATCGACGGCAACACGGCCGGGGCGCTGGGAGCGCTGGTCGGCGGCATGACCGTCACCGCCTGGTATCCGATCACGCCGGCGACCAGCCTGGCCGACGCGCTCAACGAGTACGCGCCCAAGCTGCGCACCGACCCCGCGACCGACCGGCCGACCTACGCGATTGTACAGGCCGAGGACGAGATCGCCGCGATCGGCATGGTGCTCGGCGCCGGCTGGATGGGCGCGCGCGCGATGACCTCGACGTCGGGGCCGGGTGTATCGCTGATGACCGAATTCGTCGGCTACGGCTATTTTGCCGAGTTGCCGGGCGTGATCTGGGATATCATGCGTATGGGGCCGAGTACCGGCCTGCCGACGCGCACCTCGCAGGGCGACGTGCTCAAGGCCTATTACCTTGGCCATGGCGATGTGCGCAATATCTGCCTGCTGCCGGGCAGCGTTGCCGAGTGCTTCGAGTTCGGCCAGACGGCGTTCGACCTGGCCGAGCGCTTCCAGCAGCCGGTGATCGTGCTCAGCGACCTCGACCTCGGCATGAACCAGTGGATGACCGAGCCGTTCGCGTACCCTGCCACGCCGCTCGACCGCGGCAAGGTGCTGACCGCGGAGCAGCTCAAAGAAAACGCCGATTGGGGCCGCTATCGGGACCTCGACGGCGACGGCATTCCGTATCGCACCCTGCCGGGCACCGACCACCCGGCCGCGGCGTTCTTTACGCGCGGCTCCGGCCACAATGAAAACGCCGGCTACAGCGAGCGGCCCGACGACTGGCTCAAGAATATGGAGCGCCTGCGGCGCAAGCACGATACCGCGCGCGGCGTCGTTCCAAAACCGGTGGTCGATCAGCGCGAGGCCGAAATCGGCATCATCGCCTACGGCACGAGCGACCCGGCGGTCGAGGAAGCGCGCGACCGGTTGCGCAAGCAGTTCAACATCGAGACCAGCTATATGCGGCTGCGGGCGCTGCCGCTGGGCGAGGAAGTGAGCGCGTTCGTCGAGCAGCACAAGCGCATCTATGTGGTCGAGATGAATAGCGACGGCCAGATGCACTCGCTGCTGCAGCTGCACGCGCCCGAACAGGCAGCCAATCTGATCTCGCTGGCCTACAACGACGGCCTGCCGCTGACGGCACGCTTCGTGGCCGAGCGGATCTACGACATGGAGCAATAACGATGGCTACTGCAGCCAAGCCGGGCGGCGCGGCCGCTCCCAAGCCGACGACCAACAAGGCCGGCTTGACCAGACCTGATTATCGTGGCCTGCCGTCGACGCTGTGCGCCGGCTGCGGCCACAACTCGATCGCCAGCCAGATCATCCAGTCGGCCTTTGAGTTGTCGCTCAAGCCGAACCAGATCATCAAGCTCAGCGGTATCGGCTGCTCGTCGAAGTCGCCGGCGTACTTCCTGAGCCGCTCGCACGGCATCAACGTCGTCCACGGCCGCATGCCGTCGATCGCCACAGGCGCGACGCTGGCCAACCACACCATGCTCGCCGTCGGCGTTTCGGGCGACGGCGATACCGGCTCGATCGGCCTCGGGCAGTACAAGCACATGGTGCGCCGGAATGTGCCGCTGGTGTATATCATCGAGAACAACGGCGTGTACGGCCTGACCAAGGGCCAGTTTTCGGCGACCGCCGACAAGGGCCAGAGCCTGAAGTACGCCGGCACCAACGAGTTGATGCCGATCGACCTGTGCCTCGAAGCGCTGGTCGCCGAGTGCGGCTTTGTAGCCCGCTCGTTCGCCGGCGACGCCAAACAGGTGCGTGCGCTGTTGATGGCGGCGATGAACTACAACGGCACGGCGGTGCTGGATATTATCAGCCCGTGTGTGACGTTCAATAACCACGCCGACTCGACCAAGAGCTACGCGTTCGGCAAAGAGCACGAAGAAGTGTTGCAGGACATCAGCTTTGTGCAGGCCTACGAGGAGATCGAAATCGAGCAGGAAGAAGGCACGGTGCAGGAAGTGAAGCTGCACGACGGGCCGTCGATCCTGCTGCGCAAGATCGGACGCGGCCACGACCCGACCGACAAGGCCGCCGCGATGAGCCTGCTGGTGGAGGCGCGCGCAAAGCAAGAGTTTATCACCGGCCTGATCTATATCGACGAGTCGCGCCCGACGTTCTCCGACATCAACAAGCTGCCCGAAACGCCGCTCGCGGCGCTGGCGGAGTCGCAGCTGCGCTCGTCGGCCGATCGCTTCGCCACCGTGATGGAAGAGTTCGTGTAAGCGAACGAGCCTAAACCGACAGGACCCGGCGCGCATGCTGTGACCACCTGACCCCGGCTTGAATGCCGGCATACCCCGGCGTCCCGAGGGCGTCCCCGGCATACCCCGGCATAAATGCCGGGGCTGAAGAAACAAAGCCGGCTGAAGCCGGCTGGATAGGGTTCCAGCCGGCTTAAGCCGGCTTTGTTTCTTCAGCCCCAGGATTTATCCTGGGGAACACGGAACGGGGGAACGGGGAACGAGAAACCGGCGGTTACCCCCGCGAGCCCGCGAACCGGTCGCGGCCACGCGGAGCACGCTCGCCGGATGCCTGCCCCCTGCCCACCGGTGGCCGGCCGCTTTGCTGCCGCGGCCCGCGACGCTCGTGCCGGAACGGCTGCGCGCCAGGCTCGGGCGCCGGTTTGGCATAGTCGAACCCGGTCATGGTGCGGCGCTCGATCGGCGCTCGCAGCGCGCGCTCGATATCACGCACCGTCGCGGCGTCCTCAGGCGATACAAGCGTCAACGCGTCGCCGTCGCGCTCGGCGCGGCCGGTCCGCCCGATGCGGTGGATGTACGTATCCGACGTATCAGGAATATCGTAATTGATCACGTGCGATACGCTCTCCACGTCGAGGCCGCGCGCGGCGATATCGGTTGCCACCAGTACCTGCACCCGGCCGCGGCGGAAGTCGTCGAGCGCCCGCTGGCGCTGGCTCTGCGACTTGTTCGCGTGTAGCGCCGCAGTGGCGAATCCGGCGCGCTGCAGGTGCTCGGCTACGCGATTGGCACGATGCTTGGTGCGGGTAAACACCAGCACCGAGCGGGTATCGCTCTCACGCAGCACGTGGATCAGCAGCGCCGATTTGAGATGGCCGGCTACCGGATACAGCGCGTGGGCGATGGTTTTTACCGGCGTGCCGCTGCCGGCGTCGATCCGTGTGGGGTTACGCAGTGTACGCGCTGCAAGCTGCTCGAGCTCGGGCGCAAATGTCGCCGAGAACAGCATCGTCTGGCGCGAGGCCGGCACGTGCTGCAGAATCCGTTTCACTGCCGGCAAAAAGCCCATATCCAGCATCCGGTCGGCCTCGTCCAGCACCAGCACCTCGACGCCGGACAGCAGCGCCGTGCCGCGGCCGATGTGGTCGAGCAACCGGCCGGGGCAGGCGACCACGATCTCGACGCCGGCACGCAGCGCTCGCAGCTGCGGCTCCATACCTACGCCGCCATACACGGCCGCCGAGCGGATCGGCGTGCCCTGGCTGAAGCGGCGGATCATTTCAAGAATTTGCTCGGCCAGTTCGCGCGTCGGCGTCACGATAAGCGCACGCGTCCGGCCCAGTTTGCTGGTATCGGTCAACAGGCGCTGCAGGATCGGCAGCACAAACACCGCCGTCTTGCCGGTACCGGTCTGGGCAGTGCCGATCAGGTCGCGTCCTTCCAGGGCCAGCGGTAAAGCGCGGACCTGGATCGGCGTCGGGGTTTCGAAGCTGGCGCGTTTTAGCGCCTGCTGCAGTCGCGCGTCAAGCGCAAAATCGGTAAATGCGGTCATGGCTCACCACCCGCCGCGCGACCGGCAGGCGCCGGCCGTCAGTATATTGTTCCTGTCATGCACACGGCACAACAAGGTCGTGTCTTGGGATGTCATCCTCGGCACTCCTAAAAAATCAAGCGTTCGGTTGTGTCAACGGCTTGGAATCAACGAGCGCAGAGGGAAAGAAGCGAGGCTTTCGATCCGGGGCAACACCGTGCCAAACCAGGTTAACGCACTAATGATACCGCGCGGAAGGCTCGAGCGCAAGTTTGGCGCATTACAAAAACGCGTGGGCGTGCCGATTTCGGCTCGCCCACGCGCCCTTCTCGCTCACTTCATTCGGGCGCGTCGTGATGCAAGTTGTGTACCATGAGGAGGAGATAGGGGTGATGGCCAGAATGTGAAACGGGGTCAGGAGGTTTCCCTCCCGACCCCTGATCTCCGACCCGTGCGCTTGATTACCGGTACGGATTACGCCGGGCGACGTTGTAGGCCGTGATCGCCGCGATAATGTGGAACGGCCATCCGAGCAAACCGGCGGTGCCGATCCAGAAGCCGGGCGTGACGATCAGCCAGAAAATGCCACGCAGGAAATTGCCGTTATAGATCTGGCCGGCGCCGGGTACGATCAAGCTCAGGATCGCGGCCGTGCCGGGGTTGCGAATGCTGGTTTCAGTATGAGCCATGTTTTTATTTTCCTTTATGGGGCGCAGAATAATTGGTTCGCTGCGCTGTCCACACGAGCTATTTGACGATCGAACACGTGGAAATGTTGCAAGTGAGGGGCGAGAGGCGAGAGGCAAGGGGCACGAGAGCTTTCTCCTCGTGCCCCTTGCCTCGTGCCGCCTGCCTACGGCAGCCGCTGCATCCACAACATGCTCAGCCCGCCGGCTGCCAGCAGCAATACTGCGCCCGCGGCGGTAACCAGCGCGGTGATTTCGGTCTGCTCCTCGACCCAGCTGAGCTGCGAGCCCAGCTCGCTGTAGACTTCCTCCAGCTGCGTCGATTCGGCCGCGTAAAAGTATTGCGCCTCGGTTTGCTGCGCGATCTGCTGCAGCGTACGCTCGTCGAGCTGCACCGGGATCCGCCCGTCGATCATCACAACCTCGTCGCGCTGCCCGATGCCCACGGTATATACCTTGACGTCCTCGGTGGCTGCGCGTTCGGCAGCTGTCTCCCACGGCATGCCGTCGGTCGGTTGCCCGTCGGAAAGCAGTACCACCACGCCCGGCGCGCGCTGGCCTTCCTCGTCGCTGGGTCGCTGGGCAAGCTGGTCCAGCGCCAGGTCCAGGCCGTCGCCGATCGCGGTTCCGCCCTGGGCCTCCAGATTGTCGATCGACCGCAGCACCGCGTTACGGTCTGCGCTGGGCGCTGCCTGCAGCGAGGCCCGGTTGTTGAACGTTACCAGCCCGACCTCGATCGTTTGCGGCAGCTCTTCAACAAAGGTACGTGCAGCCTGGCGTGCAGCCGCCATACGATTGGGCTGCAGGTCGTCGGCAGTCATCGAGCCCGACACGTCCATCACCAGCATCACCGACGTTTGCTCGCGCGGCACTGCGATCACTGCCATCGGCCGCGCCAGGCTGAACAGCAGCGCGCCAAGGCCGACCAGATACAGCAGCGGCGGAAGATGGCGCCGCATGCCCGGCCCACGCGCTGCCACGTGCTTGAGCAGCGCCAGATTGGTGAAGCGCACAGCGTATTTCCGCCGCCTTCGCTGTGCCAGCACGTAGAGCACGGCGAGGATCGGTACCAGTGTCAGGCCCCATAGGACTATTGGCCAGGTGAAGGTCATGATTTGCTCCAGCTTAGTGACAAGGTGACGGGGTGATGGGGTGACGGGGTGATTCGGTAGTCAAGCTCGTTGTTGAACGCGCATGCGTGTGCGAAACTTTCCTGAAACGCAACGCGCACCAACACCCGGTTCACCTTGTCACCCCATCACCCTGTCACCGGCGTCGCTCTGCGACGCCTCCGCGACGCCGGCGTCCACGTAAAAATCTCACCAGCGCCGGCAGCGTCGGGGAGCCGGTGTCGAGCACCAGCTGCTCGACGCCGCAGCTGCGCAGCTCGGTGTCCAGGCGTGTGCTTTGCTCGGCGGCGGCGGCGTCGAAACGCTCACGCAGCGCGCGGTCGCCGGTGTCGATGACCAGCTGCTCGCCGCTTTCGGGATCCTGCAGCGTGAGAATTCCAACGTCGGGCAGCTCGCGCTCGCGCGGATCACCGAGACGCACGGCGATCACTTCGTGACGCAGTGCCAGTCGTCGCAGCGCCGGCTGCCACTCGCCGGCATCCAGAAAGTCCGAGATTACCAGAATAGTAGAGCGGCGCTTGGCCAGGCCTTCGAGCGTGCGTAACGCGGCGGCAAGGTCGGTGCTTCCGGCGCCCTCACGCTGCTTCTCGCTACCAAGCGCGTCCAGCAGCCGCAGCAAGTGCGGCCGGCCGGCCGCCGGCGCAACGAAGGCCAGTGGTCGCTCGGCAAACCACACCGCGCCGACGCGGTTGCCGTTGCGGCCGAGCAGCCGGCCGGCAACCGCCGCCAGCTCGAGCGCGCGGTCGCGCTTGAGGCACTCGGCGGTGCCCCAGTCGACCGAAGCACTCACGTCGACCAGCAGCCACACGTCAAGCGCGCGCTCGACGTACGACTCGCGCACATACGGTTGCTGGGCGCGCGCCGTCACGTTCCAGTCGATGCGCCGCACATCGTCGCCGGGCTGATACTCGCGTAGCTCGTCGAGCTGAACGCCGGGGCCACGATAGCGCGAGCGCTCGTCGCCGCCGAGCTGTTGCGCCAGCGGGCGCAAGACGTGCCACTCCACTCGTCGCAACAACGCCTCGGGATGCTCGCGCTGGGCTTCCTGCGTGGGCTCGTCGGAGCGATTCCAGCCCAGCAGCCTACGCCACATTGCGGTCACCGAGGTCCAGCCGCGGCGGCGGGAATCGCTCGAGCAGCGTGGCGATAATCGCCTCGGGCGTGACGCCGCCGGCGATGCCGTCGTAGCTGAGCACCAGACGGTGGCGCAGCACGTCCGGCAAAAGATCCGCGACATCCTGCGGCAGCACATAGCCGCGGCCGCGGATAAATGCAAGCGCGCGAGCGCCGACTACCAGATTGATCGAGGCGCGCGGGCTGCCGCCGAAGGCGATCGCGTGCGCGTGCTCCGCCAGGCCGTTCGCGGCCGGCTTGCGCGTCGCATGCACCAGCGCCGCCGCATACGCCATCACCCGCGGGTCGACATACACCTTCTCGACGGCGCGCTGTAGCTCGATCAGCCGCTCGGCCGTCAGCAGCGGCCGCAGCTCGATCGCAGCGCCCAACATGCGCTCGATCACTACGATCTCGTCCCCATACGAAGGGTAGTCGACCAGCACCTTGAACATGAAGCGGTCGAGCTGTGCTTCGGGCAGCGGATAGGTGCCGTCGGACTCGATCGGGTTCTGCGTCGCCAGCACCAGGAACGGCTCGGGCACGCTGTAGGTCGATTTGCCGATCGTTACCTGGCGCTCCTGCATCACTTCCAGCAGCGCAGACTGCACCTTGGCCGGCGCGCGATTGATTTCGTCCGCCAGCAGCAGATTGGTAAACACCGGGCCAAGCTCGGTAGTGAACTCACCGGTGCGCATATTGTAGATGCGCGTGCCGACCAGATCGGCCGGCACCAGATCAGGCGTGAACTGCACACGGCCAAAGCTGCCGCCGACGACGCGCGCCAGCGATTTTACGGCGGCGGTTTTAGCAAGCCCCGGCACGCCCTCGAGCAGTACGTGGCCGCGCGCCAGCAGCGCTACCAGCAGCCGCTCAAGCAACACGTCCTGGCCGACGATCAGCCGTTTGACTTCGAACAGCACGTGCTCCATCAGGTTGAGCGAGTGCTGCTGCTTTTCTAGTGCGGTCATGAGTCCCTATTCCTCGTTGTTAGTCGTATGCAAAACAAGGTGACAAGGTGACGGGGTGAAATTACGGTCGAAGCGCGCTGCGGTTCATGCAGGGCTAGATCGCCCTTCGATGAATTCGTAAGACTATCGACAAACGATTCACCCCGTCACCCCGTCACCCTGTCACCCTGTCACCCTGTCATCAAACCTACCTTCACCGGACCCGGTACAGTGCCAGACACGCCACCAGGCTACTCCGCCTGTGCGGGCCAACCCTGCAGCGTCACCTGGATCTCCTGCTGCTGGCCGTCGCGCAGCACAGTCAGCGTCACCTGATCGCCGGGGTTCTTGCCGTTGAGCTTATCGCTGATCTGAGCTACCTCGGTGACAGCCTGACCGTCAACGGCAGTGATCACGTCGCCGCCGCGCGCGATGCGCTCGTTCTCGCCCTGGCCACCCTGGATGCCGGCCTGGTCGGCCGGTCCGTCGGGGACCACACTCGTGACCAGCACGCCTTCCTCGACCGTGATGCCCTGATCGGCGGCGATCGCCGGGTCGAGCGCGGTGCCCTGGATGCCCAGCCAGACCGGCTCGAGCTCAGCTCCGGTCTCGAGCTGCGGGATCAGCTGCTTGGCGGTGTTGATCGGGATCGCGAAGCCGACGCCGACCGAGCCACGCACCGGGCTTTCGATCATGGTGTTGATGCCGATCACCTCGCCGCGGTCGTTGAGCAGCGGGCCGCCCGAGTTGCCGGGATTGATCGGCGCGTCGGTCTGGATCAGGCCATGGCGCACGCGGCCGTTGTCCGGCGCCCAGTCGCGGTCGACGGCGCTGACGATGCCCTGAGTCACGGTCTGATTGAGGCCGAACGGGCTGCCGATAGCTATGACGGTCTCGCCGACCTGCGCGGCGTCCGAGTCGCCCATGGCAGCGACCGGCGTTTTGGCCGGCAGATCGACCTTGAGCAGCGCCAGGTCATTGCCGCGGTCGAAGCCCAGTACCTCGGCCTCGCGGTCTTCGCCGTTGTTGAACGAAACACTAATGGCACGCGCGTCCTGAACGACGTGGTAGTTGGTCAGGATCAGGCCGCTGGCATCGACTACAAAGCCACTGCCGCTGCCGCTCGGCGTCAGGCCACCGGCAGACTGGCCCGCGACGGTTATCTGTACCACCGCCTCGCTGACCTTGGCATAAACCTGTCCGGCGACATTCGACGCCGGTGCCTGGTTGGTGCTTACCGGCTGGTTAGGAGTTGCCGCCGGTTGGGCGACAGCCGCCTGCCGCGGCTCAAGCCAGTTTACAGCGGCGTAAGCTCCGGCCGCTCCGCCGCCGGCAACGCCGCCGGCAAGCATAAGCGCCAGCAGCGCGGCGGTTCCGGCGCGCCGGCCGCGTCGCGCGGGAGCAGGTGTAGGAGCGGGTGTAGGCGTGGGAGTCGGGGCCGGGGTCGGTGCCGGCATTGTATGAGGCTGCTGGGCAGCCTGCGGTGTTTCATCCAGGCGATACGGATACATTCAGAACCCTCCGGGTATTCAATCTCGCTGTTGAAACGATACTGAGATCGGCTGAGAACTCGCCAAGCCAATGCTGAGCGTTGGTTGAGCCGACGCTGAGCGAACGCTGAGAGCCACCGCGAAGTACGAGGGCTGCAACCTGAAGCCCGGCCATCTCGTCTTAATCACGAAATGACCACGGCTCCTATATATGTGATCGACCCTGTTTTCGCGCCGGTGGACCTCGACCACCAGCTCGAGCGTGTAGCCGGGGGCAACGAGACTGAAGTTTACATAACCGATGACCGGCGCTTTGTGGTCAAGCTCAAGAGCGACCTGGGTGGAGATGTACAGGCCGCCCTGCACTGTGCCGTCGCTATGCGCGCAGCGGCTGAGCGCTTTGAGCAGTTTCTCGGCCCCTGGCGCAGTATTCCCAGCTGGTTTCTGGTGTCGCGCGACCGTGATGGGCACGCGCAGGTGCTGGCGGTGCAGCCGTTTCTGGAGCACGCCAGGCCGCTGTTCAGGGTGGATTGGAACGCGCTGGATATCGAGGAACGTCGTGTCGTGGCGCAACAGCTACGTGAGTTTATCGATCTGGCGCTGCGATTTTATCGTGACACGGGTCGTATGCCGGATCTGTATGGCCGGTCCAGCGACGACCAGCAGCAGCGCCGGCGCAACAATTCTCCTGGTGAGCTGCCGCGCCGTATGTGGAGCTTTTTGATCGAGCGAAATCTGCTGCGCTCGCATAATCTGCTGCTCACCGGTGCGCCGGAGCATCGTGTGGTACTGGTAGATTACGACATCGTCCGCCGCAGCTTCGGATATCGCCTGATGTACTTCGCCGTCCGGCGGCTGTTGTTCCGGCGCGATAGGTGGATGATCCGGCAGCTCACTCGGGCCGCGTCGTCCATACCGGTTCAGGGGTGATCTGCCGCTCGGGCTCCGGCCCAGGATCCGGCAAGCCGCTTTCGTGCAGCGTCAATTCAAGTTTCGCGCCATGGCCTTCGCTGGATCGACGGCGCCTTTCTGGTGCTTGACTCTCCCACCGTGGGAGAGTGTACGATCGATTCCAAGGAGCGACAGCATGTTTCGCATCGGCGACTTCGCCCGACTCAGCCGCGTGTCGGTAAAAATGTTGCGTCACTATGCCGAGCTTGGCCTGCTGCCTGCCGCGTGGGTCGATCCATTGACCGACTACCGCTACTACTGCGCCGATCAGCTGCTACGACTGCATCGAATTCTGGCGCTCAAAGAGCTCGGATTCTCGCTGGCGCAGGTCGCGCGACTGCTGGACGCCGAGCTGTCGACCGAGCAGCTGCGCTCGCTCCTGCTCGGGAGGCGCTCGGAGCTGGAGCAGCATTTGCAGGCTGCCCGTGCGCGCCTGGTGAGTGTTGAGCAACGCCTGTTGTTTTTGGAGCGCGATGGAGGCCCGCCCTCGTACGAAGTCGTCGTTCGCGCAGTTGCGCCGGAAACCGTGGCGTCGATCCGCGCCGTGCTCGATGCCCCCGATCGGGTTGAGCGCATATTTGACGAAGTAGAAACCTGGACGACCCGGCGTGGCTGCCGCGCGCCGCAACCGCCGCTGCTGTTGTATCACGACGAGCGCAACGACGAGCCGGAAGTTGAAGTGGCTGTGCCGGTCCTCGGCCGGCCGCCTTCGGCGGGATCTGTGACCGTACGCGTGCTGCCGGAGGTCGAGACGATGGCCTGCGTCGTCCATACCGGGAGCTATGGCACGCTGGTCTATGCTCTCGAATCGCTGTATCGATGGTGCGAGGCGCACGATCTGGTCGCGGCGGGGCCGCTGCGCGAGCGATATCTTCGCTTCGGCGCTGCCGGCACCGATGTGCGTGTGCCGCAGGCCTTCCTCACCGACCTCGACGCCGAGTTCGTAACCGAGCTGCAGCTGCCGGTGACGAACAAACGATGAACGATGAATTACAGGCCCTCACCCCTGACCCCTCTCCCGTCGGCAAGCGACAGGAGAGGAGAGTTCCCCTCTCCCGCGGCTTGCCGCGGGAGAGGGGCCGGTGAGGGCCGAAGACTTGAAACTTGAAACATGGAACATGAAACTCGGTGGAGAAACGAATGCGCTACAAACTACTTGGCCGTAGCGGCCTGCGTGTGTCCGAGCTGTGTCTGGGAACGATGACCTTCGGCGAGAACTGGGGCTGGGGCGCGTCGCGTGACGAGAGCCGCGCCATCTGGCAGGCATTTGCCGGCGCCGGCGGCAACTTCATCGATACCTCCAACAACTATACCGACGGCAACAGCGAGCGCTTCATCGGCGAGTTCGTTAGCGACGACCGCGACCGCTGGGTGCTGGCTTCCAAATACACGCTCGCCGAACGGATGGGCGACCCGAACGCTGCCGGCAACCACCGCAAGAACATGGTCCGCACCGTGGAAGCGAGCCTGCGGCGCCTCCAGACCGATTACCTCGACCTGTTGTACCTGCATATGTGGGATACGACCACGCCAGTGGACGAGATCGTCCGCGCGATGGACGATCTGGTGCGCAGCGGCAAGGTGCTGCATATCGGCTTTTCCGACACACCGGCCTGGATTATCTCCCGCGCCGACGCCGTTGCCGAGCTACGCGGCTGGGCGCGACCGGCCGCTGTGCAGTTCGAGTACAGCCTGCTCAGCCGCAGCGCCGAGCGCGACTTGCTGCCCCTGGCACGCGATTCCGGCATGTCGGCGCTGGCGTGGGGCGTGCTGGAGGGCGGCGAATTAACCGGCAAATACAACCGGCCGTCGCAGGAGCCACGCCGAAGCCGCGAGGCGAGCGCGGCCGGCCACGCGCTGGCCGGCGTGCTGATCGAGGTCGCCCAGCAGCTCGGCCGCACGCCGTCACAGGTAGCGATCGCCTGGGCCCGCCAGCAAGATCCGGCGATTATTCCGATCGTCGGCGCGCGTCGTGCCGAGCAACTGCGCGACAATCTCGGCTGCCTTGATGTCGTCCTCGCGCCCGAGCAGCTTGCCGGCCTCGAAGCCGCCAGCCCGATCGACCTGGGCTTTCCGCATACTTTTTTACGCCAGCCCCACCTGGTTGAGCTGATCTACAGCGGCCTGCGCGAGCGAATCGATCTTTAATCCTTCGCGTCTTTGCGCCTTTGTGTTAAATCATTCCTTGCGTGCTCGCCTTAAAGATCAACGCCGAGCTGATCGAACACAAACGCGAACACATCGGCGCCCTCTGTGATGCGCTCTTCGAGGCTGGTGCCGATGCCGTGGCCGGCGCTGGCGCTGGTACGCAGCAGTACCGGCCGATCGGAAGATGTCGCCGCCTGCAGGCGGGCAGTCATTTTGCGCGAGTGGGCCGGGTTGACCCGCCCATCGTTCTCGCCCGTCACGATCAGTACCGCCGGATAGGCCACACCATCCTCGACATGATGGTATGGCGAGTAATCGTAGAGTGCACGAAACTGCGCCGCATCCTCGACCGTGCCGAACTCGGTGACATTGAACGCGCCGTTGGGGTCGAGCTCGACGCGCAGCATATCGTAGATTCCGACAAACGCGAGCACTGCCCGAAACAGCTCGGGGTGCTGGGTCAGCGCCGCGCCCATCAACAGCCCGCCGTTGCTGCCGCCCTCGATCGCCAGCCGTTGGGGATTGGTGTAGCCCGCGTCGACCAGATATTGCGCGCAGGCGGCAAAATCGTCGAACACATTCTGTTTGTTGAGCAAATTGCCGGCCAGATGCCAATCGTCGCCAAACTCACCGCCGCCGCGCAGATTGGCGATCGCGAATATCCCGCCGGCGTCGAGCCACAGCCGGTTACTTACGCGCAGTGCCGGCGACAGGCTGATGCCGTAGCCGCCGTAGCCGTACAGAATCGTAGGATTGTTGCCGTCCAGCGGGGTGTCCTTGCGCCGGATGATATTGATCGGCACGCGCGTCCCGTCGCGCGAAACGGCCAGCTCGCGCACCACTTCGGCGTCTTCGAAATCGGCCGGCGATGTGACGTACAGCGGTGTGCGCCGGGGCTCTTCTTCGGCAGGATCAAAACGGTACCACGCCGGCGGCCGGATATAGCTGTTGGAGCGGAACATGATCGTATCACCGCCGAGGCGCAACAGCTGGCCGATCGACGATACCGGCTCCATCGGCACAACCGCGCTATCGCTGCTGCCGAGGCGGTAGGCTTTGATCTGCGACGGCCCGCCGAGCAGCTCGACCACGTAGAGCTGTGTGTCGGTGGGCAGGAAGCGCTGGATCGCCGCCTCGCCCTGGCCGACAACCGTTTCGGCGCGTTCGAGCGCGGGATCGTCGAGCGCTATGTGCAGCAGCTTGCCGCGCGGCGCATCGCGGCGCGACAGCAAGAACAGTGCATCGCCGGTTAAGGCGGCGTCGGAGCACTGGTCTTCAAAATGCGTCACCTGTGTCCAGCTTCCGTCCGGCCCCAACAGGTAGTGCGCGTACTCACCGCCGTCGCCGTTGGCCACCATCGCGAGCAGCCATTGTCCGTCATCGCTGCGCTCGAGCTCGATTTCGGCGATACGTGGAAAGTCCTGGCCGATCGCATACTCGTCGGCGGCGTTGGACGTGCCGAGCCGGTGAAACCAGACCTGCTGGTAAAATGCAAGATCGGCTTCCTCTCGCTCACCCGGCTGCGGATAGCGCGTGTAATGAAACCCGCTGCCGTCGGCGTTCCAGGCCACGCTGCCGCCACCGGTCGGATAGGTGACGCGCGGAATCGTATCGCCGAGCTCGCGCCCGCTTGCGACCTCATATACGTGCAGCGTGCCTACTTCACTGCCCTTCTCGGACAACGACACCGCCACGCGGCGTCCGTCCAACGACGGTACATAAAAATCGATCGTGGTGGTGCCGTCCGGATCAAGCAGATTGGGATCCAGGATCACCTGTTCAGAGGCGGGATCGCCGTCCGGCGCGAGCGTTACCAGCAAGGGCTGATTGAGCGGCGGCTGTTGTTTCAGGGCCCACAAGCGGCCGGCGCGCTCGATCAGGCCGAAATGATCGGCCGAGGCGCCGGTGTAGAGCGTATGCAGCCGCTTATAGATCGCTTCGCGTACGGCGATGTGATCCAGCAGCGAGCGAGTGTAGCGATTTTGTTCTGCGGTCCAGGCCCGTACCTCGGGGTCGTCTCCCGCTTCGAGCCAGCGAAACGGATCGTCGATCTTAACTCCGTGGTAGCTGTTGCTTACAGGCCGTTGTGGACTCTGGGGAGGTGATTGTTCAGGCATGCCAACTCCATAATTGAACGCAAAGGCGCAAAGACGCAAAGGAATCGAATAAGGAGCGTTCCCGTGCTTTGTATACGGCATCGGAGTCTTGAGCGAGGTTCATGGGGCTTTGCGCTGTTTATCTTTGCGTCTTTGCGCCTTTGCGTTGCTGTCCGGGCGTTCTATCCGGTCGTCGAATCTGATCGACCAGAAAATCACGCAGCGCCGCCGCTGCAGGTGACAGATCGCGCTGCGAGGACCACAGCAGATACAGCGTGCGAACCAAACTCGCGTCGCGCACACGCACGGCCGCCAGGTCCGTCGTGCCTGCGAGCGCCAGCCGTGGTACGAGCGCGATACCAAGGCCGGCGGCAGCAAGGCGCAACACGGTGTCCATCTCGCCGCCGTCAAGCACAACGCGCGGCTCGAAACCGGCGTCACGGCAAAACTGCAGCGTTCGGTCGCGCAAATCATAACCCGCCGGGTACAGTATAAACGCTTCACCGGCCAGCTCCGCTGCTTCGACTTCGTCGCGCTTTGCCAGCGGCTCGCCCTCGGCGACGGCGATAACTATTTCCTCGCGAAACAGCTCGATACCTGCTGTCTGTCCCGCGCTCGACGGCACCACGGCCAGATCAACAGTGCCTTCGGCCAGCAGCGTGAGTAAGCGTCCGGCGCCCTGCTCGTGCAGCTCGAGGGAAATATTGCCGTAGCGCGCGTTCCATTCGGCCAATACGCGTGGCAGTAGCTGCGTTCCTACCGTCGGCGGCGCGCCGATTGAAACCTGGCCGGCCGATAGGTCGGCCCGCTGGCGAATTGCGTCGCGGGCAAGCTCGGTTTCGCGCAGCACGCGGCGAGCGTATGGAAGGAGCAGCCTGCCTGCATCGGACAGCTCCACCCGCCTTCCGACCCGGTCGAATAGCTGCACGCCGAGCTCGGCTTCAAGCGAGCGGATCTGTTTGCTCAGCGCAGGCTGGGCGATGTGCAGCTCACGCGCCGCGCGGGTCACATGAGCGTGGCGGGCGACGGCCTCGAAGGAGTGTAGCTGACGTAGCTCCATTTATGCCTCTTCGATCTCAATCTGATGCAAATTATATCTTGGACGCATGAATGCGCCAGGAGTACGATGAATGTCATGCAACGCTACACAACCGATATTCTGGTGATCGGAACGGGCGGCGCCGGGCTGCGTGCCGCCATCGAGCTCGACCGGCTCGGCCGGCGGGTGCTGCTGGTCGGCAAGCGGCCGAAAGCCGACGCGCACACTGTGCTTGCCGCCGGCGGCATCAATGCCGCCCTGGCGACGATGGACCATGAGGATACATGGCTGATCCACGCGGCCGATACGCTCAAAGAAGGGCGCTATCTGGGCGACGCCCGGGCGGTTGAAATTCTCTGCCGTGAGGCGCCCGGCGCGCTCGATGAGCTGCTTGCCTGGGGCGTACCGTTTCACCGCGAAGCCGATGGGCGCATCTCGCAGCGCTTCTTCGGAGCGCACCGCTACCGGCGCACCGCCTTTGTCGGCGACTATACCGGCCAGGCGATCATCGCGGCGCTGGTCGGCGAAGTGGACCGGCGGCGTCTGCCGATCCTCGAGCGCGTGTACATCAGCGACCTGCTGACCAATCGGGGACGGATGTCCGGTGCGCTTGGGTTTAGCCTGGACGACGGCCGAGAAGTGCTCATCGAGGCCGGAGCGATCGTGCTGGCTGCCGGCGGGCATATCCATATCTATCGCCGCTCGTCGTCGCGGCGGCGTGAAAATACCGGCGACGGCATGGCGCTCGCGTTTGGCGCAGGCGCGGCGCTGGCCGATATGGAGCTGGTGCAGTTTCATCCATCCGGCATGATATGGCCCTCACAATTGGAGGGCACACTGGTAACTGAGGCTGTGCGCGGCGAAGGCGGGCGCTTATTCAACAGCGACGGCGAGCGCTTCATGCGGCGTTACGACGCCGAGCGCATGGAGCTGAGCACGCGTGACCGGGTTGCTCTGGCCGGCTATTCAGAGATCGCTGCCGGCCGCGGCACCCGGCACGGCGGTGTCTGGCTCGATGTCAGCCACTTGCCGGCGGCTTCGATCCACGAGCGATTGCCGCGCATGTACCAGCAGTTTTGGGACGTTGGTGTCGACATAACGCGCGAGCCGATGGAGATCGCGCCGACGGCTCACTATTCGATGGGCGGCGTGCGCGTCGAGCCGTACAGTCACGCTACCGGCGTGCCGGGCCTGTTTGCCGCGGGCGAGGTTGCCGCCGGCGTTCATGGCGCGAACCGGCTCGGCGGCAACAGCCTGGCCGAGATTCTGGTCTTCGGCCGGATCGCAGCCGCCAGTGCGCACCACTGGCTCGATGCGAACGGAGCGCTTGGCGTGGACGAGCGTATGCTGCGCGAGCGGCGTGGCCGGCTGGCACGCCTCGGCACGCTCGACGGCGCGACGCAGCGCGCCCTGATCGAAGAGCTGCAGCAGACCATGTGGTTACACGCCGGCGTCGTGCGCACGGGGCCGGGCCTCGAACAGGCGCTGTTCGGCATCGCAGACATCCGCGAGCGTGCCGGCGAGCATTGGCGTGGAGCCGGCGATCTCGCTGCTGCTCTGGACCTGCGCTCGATGCTGCTGACGGCCGAGGCGACGCTTCGCGCGGCACTGCTGCGCACCGAAAGCCGCGGCGCTCACCAGCGCGCAGACTTTCCTGATACCGATCCGGACTGGCAGCGCACGATTGTGGTACAGCCGTCCCACCCAAGCACCGAGCAGCCCGGCTTTGAACTAACTACTGCCGCGCTACCCGAGCCCTCGCCCGACGTGGCGGCCGCGATCGACGCCGCCGAATTGGAGGTTGCCGGGCGGCTGTTGGAATGAACTCGTGTCCCCCCGGAGCTTACTCCGGGGCAGGCTCGTTTGTAAAATGATGAGAACGATTCTCATGCCGATATACGGCTATATGAGAATGATTATCATCGCCAAAACATTTGACACTTGCTGCGAGGAGGAGTATGCTTTCAGCGGCATTTTCTGCTGATAAGGAAGACATTCATGCTTCGCTCAAATCGCTCGAAGTTCGCGCCGGCCTGCTTGCTGGCGCTGGCACTAACCGCTTGTGGTGGAACCGCCGCCACTCCACCGGAAGCCCAGCCGTCCGTAGCTACGGCGGGGACGCCGCTGGACGAAGCGTCGACAGCGGCAGAGCCGAGTGCGGCTGCGTCGACAGCAGCCGAGCCGTCCAGCGCCGCTGAAGCGTCGACAGCAGCGCAGCCTTCGTCCGATGCAGATCCTTCGGCGGCGGCAAATCTTGACGGTATCAAGACCTATCTGACGGAAGGCACGTCGTCGCTCAAAACACAGACTGCTGCGCTCAAGGATGCCGCAGATCGCTATTATGCAGCCGCCGAAGGCGCCAACTTCGATTATGCGGCGCTGGCCGATAATCAGGAAGCGATTACCGCGGTAAACGATGCCAAGAATGCGTGGATCGCCGCCAGCCCGGCGTATGAGCGCATGGAAGGCATCGTGGCGGGTGTGCCGTCGCTGGCCGAGTTCGACGTGATCCTGGACGCCGGCTCTTCCGCCGAAGACGACCCCGAGAGCGCCGTTCCGTTCGACCTTACGCTGCCCGATGGAACCGTGCTGGCCAAGCCCGGCAATCTGTTCGGCATCGCCGAAAGCACGCTGTGGGGCACGCGGCCCGAATGGAAGGGTGCCGACGCCGACCTTGACGGTAACGGCACTGTCGATTTCGGCGAGGTGCTGCCCGAGGCCAACGTGCTCAAGGCCACGGCCGACGCAATGGATCAGTATGCCGGCGAGCTGCAAACCGCCGGCGAGGCCTGGCAACCTAACGAGTCCGACGCCTTTACCGCGCTGGTGGTGATGATCCCGACCATGAGCGAGTATTTCGAGTCGTGGAAGCAGTCGCGCTTCGTGCTGGGCGAACAGTCGACCCAGCCGGACTTCGTGGTGATCTCGCGCCTGTCGGACATCGGCGACATCCTCGGCGGCCTCGAGGTGGTGTACGGCAATGTCAGTCCTTCGGTCAAGGCGATCGACGAGGCGCAGGACCAGCAAATCAGCACCGGCATCAGCGACCTGAAGTCGTTTGTGGCCGATGTGTACAAGCAGGAGCAGGACGGCAAAACGTTCACACCCGAGGAAGCCGACACGCTCGGCGGCGAGGCCCAGTCGCGCGCGACGTCGATCGCCGGCCAGGTTTCGCAGGTCGCCGCGCGCCTGAATGTGGAGATCGATGAGTGAAACGCTGTCTGGCTGCCCTCGCACTGCTCGTGCTGCTGGCTCCCGCCGCGGGGGCTGCTGAGCCAGCGCCCGCCCAGATCGGCGAGCGCGTGCGGGCTGCCCTCGCCGAAGCACAGTTCGCGCTGCCGGGGCAACCGGAAGCGGCGCGTGAGGCCGTCGAGCGGGCAGCGGCAGCGTACGACGCGGACTTCGCCGCCACGATAGCCGCCGCCGATGCCGATGCCGCCGAGCGGATCCGCGATGGGCTCGATCGCGCTGCTCGGGCCGCGGACGCCGCGGATGCTGCCGCCTTCGCTGCCGCGCGCGCGCAGGTCTGGACGGCGCTGCTGGCGGGCAGCTATCATGTGGTTGAGCAGGCGCTCGAGCGAGGTGACGCGCCGCTGGCCCAGCGCTGGCTGCAGCTGCGCGAGTACCGTCCGGCGACGCGCTTTTCCCGCCCCGACGCCGATGCAACACTGGCTGTCGATCGGGCAGTCGCCGGCCAGCTGGCGCCGGCCGCTGCCCTGGAGGCGGTGCGCGCCGACGTGTACGACACCTACCAGGCGCGCCTGACCCAGTCGCTGCACGATGCCGTAGATGCCGATGGGCGCGAGTTTACGTCCCGGCGCGCCGAACACGCCGCGCTGGCGCGCGGGTATTGGGCGCTGCTGGCGCCCACCTTCGCCGAGCAGCGTGGTGCAGACGCACTGGCGGCTGCCGAGGCCAAATGGGAGCAGCTCAGCGCGGCGAGCCTCGGCTCCGGCGATGTTCCGGCCACGGTCGCCGCGCTGGAAGAGCAGCTGCGCGGATTTCGCGCCGCGCCGCTGAGCGCCGACGAGCAGGTCCGGCGCGCCGGACAGCTGCTGCGCTTTCTTTCGCTGGTGCCGGTCGAGTATGGCCGGGGCGTGCGCAATGGGCGGGTTACACTGGATCTCGAGATCCGTGAGGCTGTCACGTTCCGCAACGGAGCCGCCGCAGCCTTCGCCGACCTGCAAAGCCTGCTCGACGCGCGCGACAAAGTCAAGAGCACACAGGCCGCGGAGCTGCTGCGCACGCTCGATCAGCAGCTGCAGGCCGCTTCCGGCGCGCCGCCGGTGCCTGCGCCCGAGGAGATACAGGCCAACGTCGACGCGCTAAACGACCTGCTCGGCGAGCTGATGCCGGCCGAGTGGCAGCAGCGTAACAGCGCCGGCGACTTCGACGTGATCGCGACGCTGCTCGACGAGATGCAGGCCAGCGCCGCGGCGGGCGATTACGCGGCGGCCGACTCGTCGCGTCTGGAGGCCTACGCGGTGCTCGAAACCGGCCCCGAGGCGCGCCTGATCGCCTTTGCGCCGCAGACCATTCCGCCGCTTGAAGAGCTGTTCTGGTACGGGCAGGGCGACCACTTCGGCCTGGCCCACCTGATCGAACGAAAAGCTACGGCGCGCGAGATCGAAGCGAGCCGCAAGGCGCTGGACGTGCAGCTCGCGGCGGCCAAGGCATCGCTCAGCTCGAGCGGCGCTCCCGAGGCAGTGGCGACCAACGCGGCGATCATTGTGTTCCGCGAAGGCCTCGAAGCGGTGCTGATCCTTGCATCGCTGCTGGGTAGCCTCAAGCTCGGCACCAACCGGCGCTTCCGCAAGCCGCTATGGGTCGGCGCGGCAGCCGCGTTCGGCGCGACAGTGCTTACCTGGATCTTGATGCGCGGCGTGCTGCAGCAGTTCGCGCGCTACGGCGAGCGCCTGGAGGCCGTCGTATCGCTGATCGCTATCGGCGTGCTGCTGTTGATTACCAACTGGTTCTTTCACAAAGTGTACTGGACCGGCTGGATGGCGAATTTCCACGCCCAGAAGAAGCGGATTCTGGGGGGCTCGGCCGGCATGATGCTCGGCCTGGCGGCGCTTGGTTTTACCAGCATCTACCGCGAGGGCTTTGAAACCGTGCTGTTTCTGCAGGCGCTCGTGCTGGAGGCAGGCACGCCGGTGGTGCTCGGCGGAGTTGCGCTCGGCCTGGCCGCAACGTTTCTGATCGGCTTTCTGGTGTTCGTGCTCCAGGCGCGCCTGCCACACAAGCGGATGCTGATCGTCACCGGTATCATGATCGGCGGCGTGCTGCTGGTGATGGTCGGCAACACCGTCCATGTGCTGCAGCTGGTCGGCTGGATGCCGATCCATCCGATCCGTGGAGTGAGCTTTCCATACTGGGCCGGCCTGTGGTTCGGCGTATTCCCGACCTGGGAAGGCCTCGGGCTGCAGCTTGCCGCGGCTACCTTCGTGATCGGCAGCTATGTGCTGGCCGAGCGCGTTCAGCACCGCCGGGCGCCCGGCGCTCCCTCGCTGCCTCGCGGGACAAAGCAGCCGAGTGTGTGAAATATATTCCAAACTTGACATAGCAGCACAACAAATGCTACTTTAATTTTGACAGGATCTGCACATTCATTGCACAGCGTCAATACAGAACTGGTGCGACCCTGACGCGGATTTTCGCGTTTAGGAGTACGGCGAGATGCAAGACGTAGCGGACCGGGCAAGAGCCACAACCCGTTTTGTGCCGGATGTTGTCGGGCTGGCCGGCGCAGTAGCCGGCTTCATGGCCGGGCTGGTGATGGTAGCGCTTTCGCCGATCCTTTCGGCGCTGAACGGGATCAGCATCTGGGAGCCGCCGCGCCTGATCGCCTCGACGGTGATGGGATCGGCAGCGCTGAGCGGGACGGGCTTCGAATTCGCGCCGGTTGCGGTGGGCTTTGTGCTCCACATGGTCACCTCGACTGTGCTGGGAGCGATCTTCGGCATCGTCATGAACCGGGTGTTGCACCTGACGACCGACTTCGGCATGCCGCTGTATGCTGGCCTGTGTTACGGCCTGATCATCTTCTTTGTTGCCTACTTTGTGATCCTGCCGCTGACCGGGTCGGCCGTCGACGATAATTATGTTGGCGCTGTGATCGCTCAGAACATCGTCTTCGGTCTTTGCCTTGGCCTGTTTTATACACTGTTGAGGCCGCGGCCATACCGCGATACGACGAACGAGGAATAAGCTTCCGCCGGGCCTTGAGTATGAGCGCCGCCACCACAAGTGGCGGCGCTTCTTGGTGTGGCGGTAGGAGTCACACGGCGATCGTACACTGGCAACCTGGCTGGATGGGCGTGGCACAATACCCCGAATCAGGTATCATTGAAGTTGAAGTCGAAGGTCGAAAGTCGAAGGTCGAAAGTCGAAGGCCCCAGACTTTCGACCTTCGACCTTCGACCCGTCAAGGAGGTTCGCTTGAGCAACAGCGAGTTCACGGTTGCCGGCGTGCGCCGCTATACCATTACTTCGCCCGCGCGCTGGATCATCTCGCACCTGCTGGCGTACCCCGTTTTGCCCGCGGTGATCGTGGTCTTTGCAATCGGCGATGCCGTACTGTATTCGCTGACGCCCGTGCTGGTCGGGCGCGCATTCAACCTGCTCAGCGGCGATCTGGGGGCGACGGAGGTCATCCTGGCCGCTCTCGCGACAACGGCGCTGCTGATCGCCGGCGTGCGGATTGTGCATGGCGTGGCGTCGCTGATCAACGCCTATGCCTTTGAGATAGTCGCCAAGCGCTTTGAGCGCGACGCGCGAGACGAGCTGGTTCGCTCGCTGCTCGGCAAGTCGCAGACCTTTCACAACCGGCAGCAGGTGGGCGATATCATGGCTCGTGCTACCGGCGACGTTCGCCAATTGAGCAGTATGGTCTCGCCCGGCCTGTATCTGATCGTGACGGCGATGCTGACGCTGGTCGCGCCGGTGGTCGCGATGGGCTGGCTCGACTATCGCCTGCTGTTTGCTCCGGCAGTCTTTACGATCGCGTTTTATTTCGCGCTCAGGCGCTATACGGCACAGCTCAATCCGGTCGCGATTGCGTCGCGGATGCAGTACGGCACGATGAACGCACACCTGGCCGAGGCGGTCTCGGGCATCGAGGTGGTCAAAGCGTACGCGCAAGAAGGCGCCGAGCGCGAAAAGTTCAATCGCGACGCCAGCGCCGTGCGTGACCTGTTCGTCAAAGAGGGTGATATCAGGGCGCGCTACCTGCCGCTGCTGTTCTTCGGCTTTATGTACGGGGCGGCCTTCGGGCAGGCGCTGATAATGTATCGCCTGGGTGAGATCTCGATCGGCACGATCGTGGCCTATATGGGCCTGCTCGGCATACTGCGCTTCCCGACCTTTATCTCGATCTGGGCGTTCGTGCTGCTGCAGCTCGGCATCGCCGGCGCCGGGCGTATCCTTGAGCTGATGCTGGCCGAAACCGAGTTCGACGAAAATGCTGCCGGTGTGGTCCACCCGATCCAGGGCGCGATCGAGTTCGAGAATGTATCTTTCGGCTATGGCGACAGCCCGATCCTGCGCGATATCAGCTTCTCGGCACAGCCGGGCGACACGGTGGCGATCGTGGGCCAGACCGGTGCCGGCAAGTCGACTCTGACCAAGCTGGTCAACCGGATCTACGATCCGACAGCCGGCCGCGTGCTGGTGGACGGCGCCGATGTGCGCGAGTGGAGCCTGGCCGGCTTGCGCTCCCAGATTTCGACGATCGAGCAGGATGTGTTCCTGTTCTCACGCTCGATCGCCGATAACATCGTGTTTGGCGCCCAGGAAAGTATGACCCGCGAGGACATCGAGCGCGCCGCCAAAGAGGCTCAGGCCCACGACTTCATCATGCAGCTGCCCGACGGCTATGATACGGTGATCGGCGAGCGCGGTGTGACACTTTCGGGCGGCCAACGCCAGCGCCTGGCGATCGCGCGCGCCTTTTTGACCGACCCGCGCATTCTGATCCTGGACAACTCGACCAGCGCGATCGACAGCGCGACCGAGGATGAGATTCAACGTGCCATGCGGCGCATTCTGCAGGGCCGCACCACGCTGCTGATCACTCACCGCCTGTCTCAGATCCGCTGGGCCGATCGCATCCTGGTGCTGCGGCAAGGCGAGCTGGTGGCTCAGGGCTCGCATGAAGAGCTGTTGCAGAGCAGCGAGGCGTACCGGCGTATCTTTGCACAGTATGTCGACGAACAGCCTGCTGGTGGCGAGCTTGGTGTACCGCTGGCAGCCGGTGCAGCTGCCGTTGGTGACAAGGTGACAAGGTGACAAGGTGACAAGGTGACAAGGTGACAAGGTGACAAGGTTAATGCCGCTGCTGGTCTCGATGGGAATCTTTGGGTCGTCACCTTGTCCGAAGATCGGAACACGCTACTCGATTCCGCTGGAATCGAGACTACTCAAAATATGGCTGTTTCACTGCATGTCACCTTGTCATGCACAGGTCGAGCAAACAGATTACAAGCGACTCACCTAGCGTGGAGACACTATGGGCTTTTTCATGGACGGTCTGGACGCCGAGGCGTATGACCGCGAATATAGCGACCGTGACCTGGTAGGGCGTATCTGGCGATATTTTCGGCCCCACCGTCGCGCGATCGTGCTGGTTGCGTTGATGGTCGTGCTCGGATCGCTGATGGAAACCGCCATTCCGATCCTTATATCGCTCGGGCTGGATGCGCTGGCCAATACCACAACGAATGCGTTGCTGCTCAGTTTTGCGGTGCTGATAACGGTTCTGGCCTCGCTGTCTTGGGTCCTGAACTATGTGCGCCAGCGAACCTCCGCACGCGCGGTCGGCGATGTGGTGCTGGAGCTGCGGCGTGATGCCTTCGATTCGGTTACGCGGCGCGATATGTCGTTCTACGATGAGTTCTCGTCGGGCAAAATCGTCAGCCGTGTCACATCGGATACGCAAGACTTTTCGACCGTGGTTACCCTGGTGATGGATCTGCTCAGCCAGCTGCTGCTGGTTGTGATCATCGCCGGCGTGTTGCTGTGGGTCAACTGGCGGCTCGCCCTGCTGGCGATGCTGATCGCGCCGTTGATCGTGCTCGCCGCGTTATCGTTCCGGCACATCGCACGCACGATGATGACCCGCATGCAGCGCTCGACCGGCAACGTCAACGCACTGATCCAGGAGTCGGTCAGCGGTATCGGCGTGGCCAAGAGCTTCAGGCGCGAAGCGTCGCTGTATCAAGACTTCCGTCGCATCAACGACCAGGCATACGCGGTGACGCTTCGCACCGGCTTCGTATTCAGCTCGATCTTTCCGATCCTTGATGTGATCGCCGGACTCGGTACCGCGGTAGTCGTCTATTTCGGTGGCCGCCAGGTGCTCAGCGGCACGGTGTCGGTCGGCGAGTGGTACCTGTTCGTCCAGAGTATCCTGATCTTCTACTTTCCGATAACCAGCATCGCCTCGTTCTGGTCACAGTTCCAACAGGGCATGTCGGCCGCCGAGCGAGTGTTTGCGCTCATCGACGCCGAGCCCAAGGTGGTGCAAAGCGCCGAAGAGCCGGTCGGTAAACTCGAGGGCCGTATCGACTTCGAGCATGTGCAATTTGCGTATGCAGAGCAGGGGTCAGGGGTCGGGGATCAGGGATCAGGGGTCAGAGGTCAGGAAGAAGGAAACCGGAATCTTGAACTGACTAACAAAGAGCATGAACGAGGGAGGATGGACGAGAACGCCGATCCTGACCCCCGACCCCTGACCCCTGTACCCTCAACCTGGGTGCTTCCCGATTTCTCGCTTTCGATTTCGGCGGGTGAGACGCTGGCCGTCGTGGGGCATACGGGCGCCGGCAAATCGAGCCTGGCGCGGCTGATTGCGCGGTTCTACGAGTTTCAAGGTGGGCGCATCCTGATCGACGGGCGCGACATTCGCACCCTCGATCTGCAGCAGTACCGGCGCCAGATCGGGCTGGTGCCGCAGGTGCCGTTTTTGTTCGACGGGACCGTGGCCGACAATATTCGGTATGGACGTCCAGATGCCAGCGATGAGGAAGTCGACCGGGTCGCCCACAAGATCGGCGGCGGCGAGTGGGTCGATCTGCTGGAAAACGGGCTGCAAACCCAGGTCGGCGAACGCGGTGGTCAGCTGTCGATGGGCCAGCGTCAGCTGGTAGCGTTGGCGCGCGTGTTGCTTCACGATCCCGGCATTCTGATCCTGGATGAGGCGACAGCCAGTGTCGATCCGTTTACCGAAGTGCAGATCCAACAGGGGCTCGACCTGGTGATGCACGGGCGGACCAGCATCGTGATCGCACATCGCCTGTCGACGGTTAAGCATGCCGACCGTATCATCGTGCTCAAAGGCGGCCGGATCATCGAACAGGGTGATCATCGCGGCCTGCTGGGGCAAGGTGGCCACTATGCCGAGCTCTACAACACCTACTTTCGGCATCAGTCCCTGGCTGCTATCGAGGCCGCCGTCTGGAAGGAGGACGTTGCGCCGGGCCGGCTCGGCCTTGCTGCAACCTGAGACATTACAAGCGGTTATAATGCATCCGATCAGGCCGGGGCGGCGTAGATGTTATGATGCACGCGGTGGCAAAGCGCCGTGAGATAGATTCGCCGGCTGCATTCTATCCGTTAGATTGGTCAGGGGCTTCAACGTAAGCCGTAATGCCGGGACACTTATGTCTGTATTGCGCCAAACTCGGCAAACCCAAGGTTCCCACTCCGTCAACGGCACATTTCGTCGGTGGATCTGGGTACTTGGTGGCGCCATCGCCGCGCTAAGTGCTTCGTGGTTAGTTCTGCTTGTGCTCGCCGGAGCCGCGCCTGCTGCCCCGAACGCGGCTGCCGGGGCGCCTGACGGCGGGCAGGCTGCCGGCGCGGCCGGTGGCCAAGCGGGCGGCGATGCGCAGGCGCTGGTCGCCGAAACGTCGGCTGAGCCGTCGCCCGTGGCTACCCAGGCACCGACCGCGACACCTGAGCCGACCGTGACGCCTGAGCCAACTGCGACCTCAGAGCCGACGGTAACGCCCGAACCCACTGCAACGCCCGAACCTACGGCGACCCTGGAGCCAACCCCTGCGCCGGTCCCCACTCTGCCGCCGCCGCTGATCATCGAAGGCGAAGGCACCACCGTCACCGGCCCGATCACGTTCCCGTCGGTGATTAACCTTGCCTTGATTTCGTATGAAGGAACTGAGCCTTTCAGCGTCACCTGGGTTGAGCCGACCGGCGAAGGCGAGGTGCTCACCAGTGGTGGCGGCCCATACAGCGGTCAGCACCTGGTTTCAGGCTATGGCGAGCACACCTTCCATATCACCGCCAGCGGGCGCTGGAAGATCCACCTCGAGCCGCTGGCGCATTGCGAAGATCCCGCGTTTGCGCCCGCGGCTTCACCAGCGCCGTAACGCCAATTCAGTTCATCACTCATCGCGTATTACTCCCCAACCCGATACACCATAAACGCCGGCCGGCTGCCGTCGGGTAGCATCGGACCGGCTACGGCCGAAGCAGGGTCGAGACGGTGCAGGCGCACAAGGCGCTCGACGTCAGCCTGTGAGAGTGTACCAAGCACGATGAACTGCGAGCCGGGTGCGGCGTTTGACGGCGTCTCCGACTGATAGGTTCGCGGCTCGAGCCCGTACGCCAGGTATTCGAATACCGCATTGTCCAGCAGGCCGGCCGGAACGTACAGATCGCGCAGCGCGGCCGCGCCCCCTTCGCCGGCCCGTTGCCTGAGGTATGCGCCGACCCGGGTGTGGTAGGGATACACTGCTGTCCACACTGCGCGATCGGAGGGCATCGCCCCGAAGTACACCCAGGCGTTGAACGAAACCACGATGCAGCCGACGATCAACCACGGCAGCGCACGAAGTGGGCGACGAAAGGGCAGCGCCGGCGACCAGCCGTGCCGGGATGCCGGATCGGTGAGCGCGCGGCCGGCTGCGACGAGACCAAGCGCCGCGATGGCGCAGGCAAAACCGAGCGCGTCGACGCTGCGCATGGCGTGCGGATATTCAACCGCCAGGGCGCTAGGCAACAGGCCGAGCAACAGGCCGAGCAGCAAACAGCGCTTGCGCCAGTCGCCCAGACCACGCACCAGCAGCGCAAGGCCGATCAGCAGGCCGAGACCGGTGAGCGGGTCGATCATCGGGCGGCCGGGCGCGACGTGCCGCCCGTTCAAATCGCCACGTGCCCACCACATCATGAGGTGCGCTCCCAGCGAGCGGTCGAGCATGCCGAGCGGCGCATGCCAGTCCTCTTGCACGCCGAGCAGCGATACTGTGCCCAGCCGGCTGCTGAAACGCGCAGGATGTTCCAGCGCGTATCCAAGCAGCGGAAAGACAGTCAGCAAGAAGCCGATGCCGAGCAGGCCGAGCACCAGAGGCCAGCTGCGCCGCGCCTCGCGGTTGCCGGCCCAGTAGCTGAGCGCAAACGCGCCGGCGACGAGCAGGCCGATCCGGCCGGTATGGTATGTTTGCGCGGCTACGCCGAGGCACGCACCGGCTCCCAGCAGCGCCAGACAACGCCACAGCAGAGCTCGTTGGTTGCCGAGGGCGTAGAGCAGCAGCCACAGCGCCGTCAGCTGCAGCAGCGGATCAAAGACGGTAGGAAAGCTGAAGCGGCTGAGGGCGATGCTCCAGTGCGAGGCGGCGAGCAGCAAGGCCGCCAGCAGGGCGACCGGCCTGCTGCCGCTGAGCTGCGTTACCAGCCCGTACAGCGGCACAACCGTGAGCGCACCGGCGAGCGCGGTGATTGATCGCATCGCCCACGGTTGAATGCCCCATACGCCGAGCGACCAGCTAAACGGCAGCAGCCCCAGGCCGGGCAGATCGACGCTTTCGATGTACGCCGGACGGTACGCCGCCTCGTTCAACATGCGCAGCGCTTCCAATCCATGACGCCCTTCGTCGCGCCATAGCCCATACGGCAGCTCATCAATGCGGAATACGCGCAGGCCGAGCGCCAGCAAGAAGATCAGCCCGAGCGCCGCGCTACACCAGCGCCGGTCCAGGCGTGCTTCCCAGGCAGCCGGCCGGTCCTCAAATGTAGGAAAGAGCAGCAAGCCAAGCGCTGTGATGCCTCCGCCGAGCGGTAGCATACGAGGCCAGCTCAGCAGGGCCAGCCCACCAAGCATGATCAGCACCGAGACGGCAGCCGTGATGCGGGTAGCAGTACCGTGCGGACGGACCGGCCGCGCGACGAGCAGCACCAGTACCGCCAGCCCGATCGTCCACGGTAGCGGTGGCAACGTGCGCGCCAGCAGCTGCGGGCCACGGACGGCCAATACAAGCAGTGCGAGCGCCGGCACGCAGATCAGCACGGCAATCCGCCGGCCGCGCCAGTTGGGATGCCCTCCGACGGCTCGATCGATCCGCCACAGGCCCGCCGCGGCCACGGCGAGCAAGGCAACCGGCGACAACATGGACCACGGGAACTGTGTTCGCTCGAAGGGAAGCAAGCCGAAGCGGGCCAGCGGAAAGCCTTTGTCACGCCCATCGTCAGGCGTTCGTGGCAGCGGATCGGCCGCCAGCATAAATGGTGGATCGTCCCATGCATCCCAACCGGCGCCCGGCGCCAGGACATGATAATCGCGCCAGCCCGGCTCGAGCGGTAACACCGCGAGCGGGCGCTCGCCGCGACGCACAGCCACAGGCCGGCGCGGCGCCTGTGGGTCGCGGTCGCCATAAGCGCGAAGCAGCAAACCGGCGGGGTAGAAAGCCATGCCGGGCGCGCGGAGCTGTGCCAGCGGCGTGGTCCAGCGGAACGCGTCGCCGAGCTCGCCGCGTTCGGGCGCATACATGCCCGCCACGTAGACGGCGTCGCTCGGGTCGCCGATCGGGATCCGCAGCGCGACAGGACGTTGCCGTAGCAGCAGCAGCGCGACAAGCGTACACAGCAACACGGCGACGACGGGCAGGATCGTTACTCGAAACGCTCCCGGCTGTGCCAGGGTGGGAGCAAGTGGAGGGGCATGCTGCATCGTGACGTTCGCCGAACCCGTTCATGCACTTGTGGACGCGCAAAGCGTAGCAGACGACGCGCTTGTTGGCAACTTTGGAGCGCATCCCGGAAAGAAATCACCACACAGGCACAAAGGACACGAAGAACCTTACGATTTCTCGTGCCCTTTGTGCCTGTGTGCTGATTCCAGCTGATCAACCTTTAGGAGGCGTATTAGCGCCGCGCGCCGCGCAGCTCGGACGCGTGCAGCCAGGGTGAGTGATAGTGCAGCGGGGGCAGGTCGAGCATGGTGCGCAGGCCGGGAGCTGCGCGCTGCACCGCCATGACCGCGCGTACCACCAGCGCTGCCGTGGCCTCATCGCCATGAATACCACCACGGATCAGCACGTCGATCGGCGGCGTGCCGTCGATCAACACCGCGTCATGGGTGTCCGTCATACCAAGCGCGGTACGCCAATCCAGCAGCAGCACTTCATGGCGGCCGGCATATCCGCGTGCCGTCTGATGAATGCCGGCGACCTGCCCCGGTGCGACGGTAACAAACGGCGTGCGCACCCACTCTTCGGCGATGATCGGCTCGGCGGCATTGCTGACACGGTCGAGCTCGGTCCCCAGCGCATCGGCGATCATGCGCAGCGATTGGTCGAGCCCGACATGCGGTGTCGTGCGCTGGCGCAGCCAGTCGCGGAAGGCGAGCGGATCGAGCCCGGCGCCGATGCGCTGTTGCAGCGTGGCCCGGCGGGCACTGGCATCGACGACCCGTCGCACGGTAATGTGGCGAATCGAAGTGCTGGTAGCGGTCAATACGATCGGCAATAGATCCATCACAAAACCGGGGTTGACGCCGGCGCCCAGCACGGCCACGCCCGCCCGTCTGGCTGCTTCGTCCAGATCGCGCGCGATCACGGGATGTGTCGCAAACGGGTAGACTAGCTCCTCACAGGTTGAGACAACGTTGGTGCCCGTGTCGAGCGCGGCTTCGATCTCATCGGCAACCTGATCAAGAAACGATGCAGTGGCGACGACCGCGACATTGGGACGGGTGCGCCGCAGCATGGCCTCGGCGTTCTGCTCGATCGAAACGCCGAGCTGCCGGTCGAGCGCCAGCGCTTCGCCCAGGTCGCGCCCTGACTTCGCCGGATCAACATCGGCCGCCCCCACCAGCACGATCTGTGAGTTCCCGAGCGCGACACGTGCGATACGTATGCCGATATCGCCGAGGCCCACCAGTGCCAGCCGGATCTGCTGTTGCGCCATGTCGTATTCCTTTGGTTAAGGGAAACTTAAGAGATTGCCGCCCTCGCGTATCGCTCAAGAAATAGCATACTCCTTGCCATGCGGCTGCTTCAAACTCTACGGCGCCAGGCGCTCGCAAATCCAGCTGTCGCCGTCGAGGCGATAGCGCAA
Organism: uncultured bacterium; assembly: GCA_963827625.1. Lineage (GTDB taxonomy): Bacteria > Chloroflexota > Chloroflexia > Chloroflexales > Kallotenuaceae > CAWHBS01. The sequence goes on from CAWHBS010000004.1 coordinate 730,799, forward strand.
GCGGTCGTGCAGCCGGCTTGGCCGGCCCTGCCAGAATTCGAACATATCGGGAACGACACGATAGCCGCCCCAATGCGGCGGGCGTGGCGCATCGTCGCCCCAGCGCTCCACCGCCTCGGCGAGCCGTCGCTCCAACGTTGAGCGTCCATCGATGACCTGGCTCTGCGGCGAGGCCCACGCTCCCAGGCGGCTGCCGGCCGGTCGGCTCGCGAAGTACGCGTCCGATTCCGCCTCGGCGACCTGCTCCGCGCGTCCTTCAACGCGGATCTGTCGCTCCAGCTCCGGCCAGAAGAACACCAGCGCTGTCTGGTCGGTAGCGTTAAGCTCGGATGCTTTGCGGCTGGAATAGTTGGTGTAAAAGGCCAGGCCACGCCGGTCGAAGCCTTTCAGCAGCACCACACGCGCCGAAGGACGCCCGCCGGCGCCCACGGTCGCCAGGGTCATCGCGTTCGGCTCGGGCACGCCGGCGCCCAGCGCCTGGTCGAACCAGATCTGGAACTGCTCGAACGGGTCGGCGGCGGCGCCGGCCTCGTCCAGCCCGCGCCGCGTATATTCCTTGCGTAGATCGGCTATGTTCATGGCATCGTATTATCGGCTGCGTGTGCCGCGCGCCGCAATCGATCGCGCACTGCCAGCCAGCTGTCGTCCGCGGGTACGGCTTCGACCAGAATGCGCTCGACGCCAAGCGCATCGAGCTCGCGCAGTGTGCCATACAACTGCTGCCCGTAGCCGGCGACATCGCGCGGTGCGCAGCGCCACGCAACGCCGTCATAGGGCTGCTGCGCCGCCAGGCGCGCCAGCACCGCGACCCGCAGCCCGGCGTGGCTCAAGCGGGACACGGCCGCGTCGAGCTGATCCGCTTCGACGATGGCGAGCGGCGTCGACGGCGCGTAGTGGCTCGCCAGCGTACCGGGTGCGCGAGTGGCGTGGCGCTGCGCGTCCGGGAACTGGATCGCGCGCTGTAGAACTGCCTCCAGCTCGGCTACTCCGACAAAGCCGGGGCGCAGCAAGACAGGCTCAGCACCCGACAAATCTACGATCGTCGATTTCGAGCCCGACCCTGGTCGCACCGCCGTCCAGCACAAGCGAAATTGAAGCACCCAGCTCGGCACGCACGTGCTCGGCACGCGTCGGGCTGATGCGGCCGAAACGGTTGGCCGACGGCGCCGCGATTCCGTCGCCGAACGCTTCGAGCAGCGCCTGTGCAACCGGATGGTCGGGCACCCGTAGCCCGACGGTCGGCTGCCCGCCGGTGACCAGATCCAGCACCGTCGGGGCGCGGGGTAGAATGATCGTCAGCGGGCCGGGCCAGAAATGCTGCGCCAGGCGGTACGCTGCCGGCGTCACCGGAGCGGCCCAGCGTTCGAGCCAGCCGGCCGTGGCGAGATGCACGATCACCGGATGGCCGGCCGGACGTCCCTTGGCGGCAAAGATGCGCCGCACGGCATCCGGATTGCCGGCGTCGGCGCCCAGCCCGTATACCGTCTCGGTGGGGAAGGCGACCAGCTCGCCGCGCCGCAGCAATTCCGCTGCTTGCTCAATTGTTGGTTGGTGCATCATCAATCTTTGACGCAAAGGCGCAGAGGGGGTGCCCTCTGGGCCAAGGAATTAATGTAGGCGTTTCCTAAGGTGCCTCGTAGCCATCATTGCTTGGAGAATGTGTTCGAACAATCGAAGTAGACACCAATAGATCCTTTGCGTCTTTGCGCCTTTGCGTCAAACGGTTGTCGGGACTTCAACCGGCGTGGAGGGCAGCCACACACTGAACGTCGAGCCCTGGCCGACATCCGAGCGCAGCGCGACGTGCCCGCCCATGCGCAGAGCAAGCCGCCGTACGATAGCCAGCCCGAGGCCGGTACCGCCGAAACGTCTGGTCGGCGAGGCATCCACCTGATAGAACTCAGTCCAGATCCGCTCGTGCTCCTCGGCCGGAATGCCGATGCCGGTGTCGCGTACGCTGATCACAAACCAATCGCCGTCCGGAGCGCCGCCTACCGGATGCGGCGCGCGCAGCAGCTCGGCCGGCCCGAACTCGCTCGTCACTTCGATCGTACCGTCCTCCGGCGAAAACTTGATCGCGTTGCTCAGCAGGTTAAGTACGATCTGATGCAGTCTTCCGGCATCGCCGACCAGCAGCGGCATCTCGGGCGACAGCCTTTCCACCAGCATACGCAGCCGCTTGGCTACCGCCAGGGGTTCAACATTGTATACCGCTGCCTGCACGACGTCGGCGATACGCACCTCTTCGCTGGCCAGGCGCATGCCGTCCGCGTCCAGTTTGCTGATATCCAGAATGCCGTTGATCAGGTCCAATAATTGATGGGCATTGCGGCTGACGCGATGGAGCGCGCTGGCTTGCTGGTCGTTGAGCGGGCCGATACTCGCGTTGAGCGTCAGTTCAGTAAATCCGATGATTGCATTCAGCGGCGTGCGCAGCTCGTGGCTCATGATAGCGAAAAACTCGCTCTTGAGGCGTGCGGCCTCGAGCGCCTGGTCGCGCGCCAGCGCCAGCTCGCTTTCGGCACGCAGGCGCTCGGTCACATCGGTCGCCAGGACAACCCGCGCGCACCGCCCGGAAAACACGATCGGATGGGCCGATACGTCGACGTCGATGCGTGTTCCATCCCGCAGAACATGGTGCCAGGTGCTCGAATGGGCGACCTGCGAATCCGGTGCGGCGAGAAACGCATCCAACAAGGCGATCTCGTCGGACGGCCGGATATCCCGGATCGTCATGCCCAGAAATTCCTCACGCGACCATCCGTAGTGATGCACGGCGGCCCGGTTGACCGCGAGAAAACGCAGCGTTTCGACATCGTACACCCACATCGGGTAAGGGCAGTTCTCGAACAATAGCCGGTAGCGCTGCTCCGAATCCTGGAGCGCCGCCGTCGCTTCGCGGGTGGCCGTAATATCCCGGCTCGCGCCGACGACGCGGGTCACCCTGCCGCCGGCGTCGACGATTTCGGGGCGCGCGTAGTTGCGTAGCCAGCGCACCTCGCCGGCCTTGGTCACAATTCGGAAATCCGCGATGCCATCCTCGCCCTTAACCAGCCGCTTGGCAAACTCGAGCGCGCCGGCCCGGTCGTCGGAATGGAACAGTCCGATCCATCCGCCAAGCGGCGCGAGCTCGTGCGGAAGATAGCCGGTGATCGAGGTAAACGAGTTGGTCACCCAGTCAAATTGCAGCATGCCTTGTTCGTCGGCCGAAAACGCGAAGGTGTAATCCGAGGTCAGCTCCGACACAGCCCGATAGCGACCTTCGCTCTCGCGCACGGCGCGCTCCATCTCCACGCGACGCGTCACATCGCGCATGATTAAAAGATGCCCGGAAGGCTGCGCCCGCCCACGCCGCAGCGGCGTTATCGTCACGTCGATGTAGCGCGCGCCGGCTCCCTCGCCGACCAGCAAGCGCTGCTCGGTTTCGCGCTCGTCGTAGCTCAGGCCGGCCAGCTCCGGCAGCATGCCGGCCTCACGACCGACCGCATCGGCATCGCCGGCTCCCAACATCGCGCGCGCCGCCCGGTTGAGGTCGACAACCCGCTGCTGCTCGTCCAGCACGAACACGCCGTCATGCATGTTTTCAATCAGCGTGTCGCGGGCGACCGGCACCAGGTCGAACAGGCGATAACGAAACAGGCTGTACATAAACAGCGCGCCGGTGATCGTAAACGCGTAGGGCGTGAGGTCGAGCGGAAATACGCGCGACAAATACAATAAGATGCCGAGCCAGGGCGCAATGGTGCCTGCTACCAGCGCGAACGCTTGCATGCGATACAGGCGCGGCGCCCGTAAGGCATAGTGCAGCAGCAGCACTGTACCCGCGATGATGACGGAGAACGAATACACCGTATGCACGGTGAACCAGGGTCCGTATGTCGGCAGCAAAATATAAAGCGCGCCGACCTGCTGCTCGACGAAGTCGCTCCACAGCAGTCCGTGCCATTTGTTGGTCCATTTCAGCAGCACAGTGGCAAGCGGAATCGTGAGCAACATCGCGATCCACAGGCCGCTGTGCCGGATGCGCCGGCCGCTGATCTGCAGTGCACAGATCAGCCATGCGACGGGCACGGTCACGATACCAAGATATTCAAGGTCGACCCACAGCAGCTTGGAGGCGACGTCCGGGCTGGCGAGCTCGATCGCGTACGTCAACTGCCACCAGGCGCCGAAAGCCATGAGGATGGAAAACGGCAACGCGCCGGCGACATGACTGCGGCGCGCGCCGAGCAGCCCGATCCAGGCTGCAAACAGAGCCGACGCAAAAAGCGGCAGCGTGTACATGAATACGTTCACGAGTGAGCCTCTTGCGTAACCTCCTGATCGATCGCAAGCGGCAACAGCACCCGAAACGTGCTGCCCGCGCCGGGGGTCGAACTCGACCTGGATGCTGCCGCCATGCTGTTCGACGATCTGCCGCGCGAGATACAGGCCGAGGCCCATCCCATGCCGGCTACCCTCGTCGCCCCCGACCTGATAAAAGCGTTCGAAGATGGCGACCTGCTGCTCCGGAGCGATACCAGGTCCACTATCGGCAACCGACAGACAAGCCAGCACGGCCCCGTTGCCGGCGCCGTTGACACGCTCGACGCGCACCGCTATCCGCTTGCTCTGCGCAGCGTAGGTCAGGGCGTTGCTGAGGATATTGCTCACAACTTGAACCAGCCGCTGCTGATCGGCCAGCAGCGGGAACGGCGCGCCGTCTGTCGTCAGCTCGATTGTGACCGTCTGGTCCGCGATCAGGCCGTTTGCCTCGGCTACCGCTTCGCGCGCGACCTCGGCCAGATCGATCGTGCTGCGCTCGAACACGATCCGGCCGCTCTGCAAGCGGCTGACGTCGACAAGGTCGTTGACCAGCCGGCGCAGTCGCCCGGTCTGGACGCTGAGCGTTTCGGCGATCGTCCGAATACGAGCTTCCTGTTCCGGGCTGCGCTGATCGGACGGCACAGCCAGCAGCCGCTGCATGACGTGCAAATACCCGATCGTGGACGTCAGCGGCGTGCGCAGCTCATGGCTGGCCGAAGACAGAAACACGTTTTTCAGCTGGTCGAGATGCCGCAGCTCATCGCGCGCGCGGATCTGGTCGGTGACATCGACCGCCGATACGAGCATATAGCGCGGCATACCGGGCTGCCCGTGCTGGCTAATCAGCGTCATGCTCCAATCCCACACACTTTCCGTTTCATCCGGCCCGAGCCGGATGCGCAGCTCAGGGATGCGCCGGCTGGACTGGGTCCGCAGCACATCATCCCACAGCGCTGCAGGTTCCTCGCCGGCCAGAATCGTGATGTCGTGCCAGCGCCGCCCGGCGAGTTGATCCGGCTCAAAGCCGTGCATGCCGCTGCTCAGCTCCAGGTAGCGCGCGTTACCGAGCACCAGCTCCGCCGTCTGCGCGTCGAACAGCGCGAGCGCGCTCTGGGTGGCGCGGTTGAAGATCAATTGCAGGCGTTCGCGCTCTTCTTGAGCCTCCCGCGCGTACTGCAATGTTTCGTCCGCCACGTACACCACCACACCGGCGACTTTGCCCTCCGTGTCGCGCCTGGGAACCATCGTGAAAACGAAGTAATTGGGTGTCGCTCCTCCGTCGTCGGGGACGGGAATCGCGATGCGCGGGCTGATCTGCGGTATGTTACGCGCATACGCCTCGCGCGCGAGCTCGATCACCGGCGTGTCGCCCCACAATCGATGCGCCACGTTCGCCAGCAGCTGTCCCTCGACCACTTCGTTGGGCAACTGGCGGCGGTAATGCCTGTCGATCGATTCGACGATCAGCTCGGGCCCGCGCAGCACAACAACATACAGCGGTGCCATCTCGAGCAGGTTCGTCAGCCCCGCGCGCTCCGATTCGAGCAGATCGGATAATGTTTGCAGCTCGGTAAAGCTCGAGCGCAGCTCGTCGTTGGTGGTTTCCAGCTCCTCGTTGGTCGCCTGCAATTCTTCGTTGTTGGTCTCCAGCTCTTCGTTGGTCGCCTGCAGCTCCTCGTTCGTGGTTTCGAACTCCTCGACCGTGGCTTGCAGCTCTTCATGCGTCAGCATCAGCTCTTCATTGGCGACCTGAAACTCCTCGTTGGCGTCGGTAAGCTCCTTGTTGGTTTCGTTCAGCCGCCGGTTGGCGATTTCCAGCTCGCCGAGCAGCTTGGTCTGTTCGATCTGTGCCGCTTCCAGACGCCGTCGGGTCTGGATCTGCTGGGTGACATCGGTGATACTGATGACCACCAGGTCGGGTCCATCGGCGTCGGTCTGCATGATCACGAGCGCAAGGTCGAGGTATAGACCGGTGCCGCCGGCTGCTTCGCTCAAAGCGACCTCGGACAGCATCAGGGTATTGCGCTCGCGGAACACGGTATCGATAGCCGATCGCACCTCGCTATACGGGATGCCACGAACGGCGTGCAGAAAGTCCCGCTCGTTGGTAGTATCTCGCACGCCCAGCAGCCGTCGCGCCGTCGCATTGGCGGTGACGATGTGGTAGTTGCGATCGACGATCACCAGGCCGATCGGCAGAAAGCGCAGCAGCAGCTCGTTCAGCCGTCGCAGCTGGCCGGGCTCGGCGATCGTGCTCGCAGCTTGCTGATCGGCGCTCGCTTCCGCAAGGCGGGCCGGGTGCGACTGGTGCTGTACGCTGCTCACGTTTTTCGGTCGTGCCAACGAGGGGTTTTGACCGACGCAGCGATACATCTTCCATTGTTTACTGATCAGCTGGAAGTAATCCAGCGACGGGCGCACCGATTCGGCCTTGCCTAGAAACAGGTAGCCGGTGTTCGATCTGAGTGAAAACGCGAACCGGTTGAGCACGTAATCCTGCAGCTCGGGTGTGAAATAGATCAGCACATTGCGACACATTACCAGGTCGATGCGCGGAAACGGCGCGCTGCGGCTGAGGTCTTGCTGACCGAAGATCACCATCTGGCGCAGCGCTTTCTCGATCCGGTAGCCCTGGTTGCCGCCGAGCCGCTCGAAAAAACGCTCGCTATAATCGTCGGGCAGGTTTTTGAGCAACGTTTCGGGGTACACGCCGTTACGCGCGAAGGTAATCGCGGATTCGTCGAGGTCGGTCGCGAATATTTTGACGCTCCATTCGGGCAGCTCGTCGCCGAGCAGCTCGGTGATCAGCATCGCGGTCGAGTACGCTTCTTCTCCCGTCGCGCAGCCGGCCGACCACATGCGCAGCACATGGTCCCGTTCGCGAGCCGTTTCGATCAGCGACGGCAAAATCTCGCTCCGCAAAAACGCGAACGCATCAGGATCGCGAAAGAACTGCGTGACGTTGATCAGGAACGCCGCGACCAGCTCGCCGATCTCTTGCGGATTGCCCTGCATGTAATCCGCGTAGTCACGGATCGTTCGCGTCTGGGTGGCCACCATGCGCCGCCCGATACGCCGGATAATCGTGGATGCTTTGTAGGGACGGAAATCGATATTCGCCTGCCGGCTTACGGTTCCCAGAATCGCTTGCAGTGCGTTATCGCCTTGATCGCCTGTTTCGGCGGGCACTCCGGATACCAGCTCGTACAACAGGGGTCCGATCTGTTCGAGGTCCACCACGTGGTCGACGGCCGTCGGCGGCAGCGCCATCGGCATCGACGGGTAGCGTGCGGTGGCAGGATTCTGGATCACCACCGTGCCGCCGGCGTTCTTGACATCGACCGCGCCGGCGGTGCCGTCGGATCCGGAGCCGGTCAAAATCACCGCAGTCAGTCGCTCGCCATATGCCACCGCGGCGGATGAAAGCAGCAGGTCGACCGAGGGGCGCGGCCGGCCCTGGTGGTCGCCTTCAAGGCTGACGGTGCTGTCGTGAATCGCCACGTGCTGATTGGAGGGCACGATATACACCTTGCCCTGCTCGAGATGGACCGGGTCGGCTACGACTTCGATGGTCAGCTTGGTGGCGCGCTGCAGAATCGGCCCCAGGCCGCTTGGACGGCTCGGATCAAGATGCTGCGCGATCACGATCGGCGCGGGAAAGGATTCGGAAAGTGTGCCGAGCAAGATCGACAACGCTTCGATCCCGCCCGCCGACGAGCCGATGACGACCAGATCTTGAGGTGATTGCGAACGCTTTGTGGTGCTCATCTGTATCGACCGCAACGTTGTTGATAGCGCTTTGCGGCATTCCGGGGTACAGCGCGTCGTCGGGCGACTGGGCGATGGCGATCCGGCACGGCTACATAGATGCGGCCATGCTGGATCGCCGCGCGGTCGACGGCAGGAAACACCTCGAAAGGCGAGACACGGTTCAAGATATTCGGCAGTGCGCTCGGGCTCTGGGCCGGGATATGTAACACGATAAAGATTGTCGCCGGCAGACCACGGGGCAGCGCGCCGACCAGCGCAGTCAGGGCTTCCACGCCGCCGGCGGATGCTCCGAGCACGATGATATCATGTCCGGGCACCGTAGCTCTCCTTTCGCTGTCCACCGAGTGCGGGAGGTTCGAGCGTCAGGTCATTGCCAGTCCCTAAGTATAGCATGGAGCGTTCCTGCTTATGGCCCGTCGGTTGGCGCCGCGCCACCTGGTTGCGTAGTACACTACGGGTATGAACGCGCGTGCAACCGATTGGGGGCTGGCGCTGCTGGTTGCGCTTGGAGTCGCAACCGGCGTGCTGAGCATGCTCAGCGGCGACGCCCGCGGCGCCTGGATCTGGTGGCTGCATGGCTGGGGCGGCGCGGCGCTCGGCCTGCTGGCGTTCTTCAAGCTGCGCCGCGTCTGGCCCAGGCTCAACCCGCGGCGCTGGGACCGGCGCAGCTGGGCGGGGATGCTTGCGACGGCGCTGGTGCTCCTGGCACTGGTATCGGGCGCTGTGTGGTCCGCCGGGGGCGATCTGTATTTGCTGGGCTTCAACCTGCTGAACTGGCATATCGCGCTTGGCGTCGCGCTCGGGCTTGGGGTCGGGCTGCACGCGCTTTTGCGTGCCCGTGCGCTGCGCTGGCGGCACATCTCCGATCGACGCCAGGCGCTGCGTGCCGGCGCGATCGGAGTTGCTGCCGTCGCGGCCACGCTAGCCCAACGTCCGGCGGCGCGCGCGTTGGGCTGGCGCGGCGCCGGGCGACGTTGGACCGGCTCGTACGAGAGCGGCTCCTTTGCCGGCAATGCCTTTCCCTCCACGTCGTGGGTCGCGGATCGGCCGCGGCCGATCGATGCAGCCGCCTACGGCTTGCAGGTCTCGGGCCTGGTACAACGACCACTCTCGTTGGCATCGACGGCACTCGACGCCGGCGACGAGCTTGAAGCAACGTTGGATTGCACCGGTGGCTTTTATTCGACCCAGCTGTGGCGCGGCATCAGCATCAGCCGCCTGCTGGACGTCGCGCAGCCGCAGCCCGGCGCTACACACATGCGTGTGATTTCGCGGACCGGATATCGCTGGAGCTTTCCATTGGACCAGGCGCGCGAGCTGCTGCTGGCGACACACGTCGGCGGCGAGGTGCTGTCGCATGGGCACGGCGCTCCGCTGCGATTGGTGGCGCCCGGATATCGCGGCTTCCAATGGATCAAGTGGGTCGAGCGTGTCGAGCTGCACCGTGGTCCGGACCCTGGAGCTGCCGCGTCGACGCTATGGAGCAGCTGGACGCCCGAGGGGCGGGGTGAGTGACAAGGTGACAAGGTGACAAGGCTTGGTGCCGTGTGAAAGCGTGTGGCTGGAGAACTCGAAACGCGTAACTCGAAACGCGAAACCGGGTATGTGGTAGCATCTGTAACCATATGACCGTTTTGGATCCCCGTGCGGCGTACGAAGCCCGCGGCGAGCGCTTCGCGGCTGAGCAGGCCGGCCTGGAGCAGCGCAGCGGGCGGCAGGCAAACATCAGCGTAGCGCTTTTCGCGCTGGGCCTCGTCGCAATCGTCGCGGCCGTGGTACTGGGCAACGTACTGCTGATTGTCGCCGCGCTCGCCATGGGCGTTGGCTTTTTCGCCAGCCTGGCGCTGCACTACCGCATCGATGTCGCGGTGCGCCGTGCCCGCGAGCTGCGCGCGCTCGCAACCGAAGGTCTAGCCCGCCTTGACCGTGACTGGGCCGTGCTGCCGCTGCGTCCGGCGCCCGTCGAGGTGCCGCCGAGCCACCCGAATGCCGCCGACCTCGACTTGCGCGGCCATGCGTCGCTTGAGCACTTACTTGGCACGCCCGCGACGCCGGCCGGTCAGTCGGCCCTCATGAACTGGCTGCTGGCGCCGGCCGAGCTCGACACCGTCGTGCTACGCCAGCAAGCCGTGCGCGAGCTTGCACCGCAGCTCGAGCTCAGGGAAGACTTCTCGCTGCGTGGCCGTCTGCTCGACGCCAGACAGACCCAGGCCGGCTGGGAAGCGTTTGTTGCGTGGGCCGAGGACGAGCCCTGGCTGGCACGACGGAGGTGGCTGCTCTGGCTGGCGCGTATCCTTGCGCCCGCCTCGATCGCTGCGCTGATCGCGTGGCTGGCCGGCTGGCTGGCTGCACCGCTCTGGATCATCGGAGTAGCGATTAATCTGGCGCTGATCCTGACGATCGGCCGGGAAGTGGATCAGCAAGTCGAGCGTGTATCCGAACGGCAGCCGGTGTTCGAAGCGTATGCCGCGATGTTCGGCGACCTGCTGGGCCAGCGCTCACAGGCCCAGGCGCTGCGTACGCTGCAGACCGAGCTCAGCGCCGGGGGTCGCCGAGCGGATCAGCAAATGCGGCGGCTTGGCCGCATTATGGCGTTTGTTGATTTCAGGCGCTTTTTGTTCTTCTTCGTGATTAATCTATTTACGCTGTGGAACGTCCATGCACTGGGCATGCTGGAGCACTGGCGGCGCGACGCCGGAGGGCATACGGGGGCCTGGCTGCGTGTGCTGGGCGAGTGGGAAGCGTTAGCCGCCCTCGCCGCGCTGCGTTTCGACAATCCACAGTGGGAGTTTCCCGAGTTTGACGACGAGCCGGTCGTCGACGGCGAGCGGCTGGGCCACCCGCTGCTGCCACCCGGATCCAGAGTTGACAATGATGTCAGGGTCGGGCCGCCCGGCACCCTGCTGCTGGTCACCGGCTCCAACATGTCGGGCAAGAGCACCCTGCTGCGTGCGATCGGCGTCAACGTTGTGTTGGCCCAGGCAGGCGGGCCGGTGTGCGCTGCGCGCCTACGGCTTCCGGCGCTGCAGCTCGCTACCAGCATGCGGATCCAGGATTCGCTAGAGGCCGGCGTCTCGCATTTCATGGCCGAGCTACGCCGCATCAAGCTGGTAGTAGACCTGGCGCAGCAGGCGGAAGGCGAAGGCCGGACCCTGCTATACCTGCTGGACGAGATTTTGCACGGCACCAACTCCGACGAGCGGCGTGTCGCGGTGCGCCAGATCATGCACTTCTTGCTGGGCCACCGCGCCATCGGCGCCATCACCACACACGACGTGGCGCTGGTGGAGGAGCCGGCCATCGCGCAGCACGCCCGGCTGGTTCACTTTCGTGAACAGTTCAGCCGCGGACCGGACGGTCCGGTGATGCGCTTCGACTATCTACTGCGCCCCGGCCCGGCCACCTCGCGCAATGCGCTGGCCTTGATGGAGATCCTTGGCCTGCCCGGAGACGATTCTTACGCAAAGGCGCAAAGACGCAAAGGATTAATGTACCCTATATCTATGGTTTGGAGACAAGCCGCATGCTTTTCGCGAACCAAGGAATTTAGGTCAATCTCAATTCTTTGCGCCTTTGCGTCAAAACGTCCTTAATGCCCTGGAATGTGGGTGCGCAGCGCGTACAGCGATGTCGAAGCGGTGACGAACAGGGTAAGAAAATCGGGGCCGCCCCAGGCCAGATTGGCGGTTTTCTCAGGCATGCGGATCACGCCGAGGCAGCGGGCATTAAGGTCGAACACATGGATGCCGCCCGGCCCGGTGCAGAACAGATTGCCGCCGGCATCGATCTTCATGCCGTCGGCGACGCCCTCGCCGCTGCCGTCGAGCTCGGCCCACACCTCGCCGCCGGCGAGCGCTCCGTCGTCCTGTACATTAAACACGCGGATATGCGCGCGGTCGGTATCGTTGACGAATAAGCGTCGCTCGTGCAGACTGAAACACAAGCCGTTCGGCTTGGCGAAGTCGTCGATCAGCAACACCGGCTCGCCGCCGTCGCGATCAAGCCGGTACACTCCACGGAACGGGAGCTCGGGCTCGCGCTCGACGCCCCAGCGAGCCGAGCGTCCGGACGTCGGATCGGTGAACCAGATCGTATCGTCGGAGCGCACCACGATATCGTTCGGGCTGTTGAGCTCGCGGCCGTCGTAATGCGAGGCCAGCATACGTAAGCTGCCGTCACGCTCGGCACGCACAACGCGGCTGGTGGCATGCTCGCAGCTCAGCAGCCGTCCCTGCCGGTCGAGCGTGTTGCCGTTGGCCATGTTACTCGGCCGGCGCAGAACGGTCGTGCCGCCGGGCGTCCAGCGATACTGGGTATTGCCCACGATATCGCTGAATACCAGGCTGTTGCCGGCCTTATCCCAGACCGGACCTTCGGTGAAACCGAAACCTGTTTCCAGGCGCTGTAGCCCGGCTTCCATATCGATCAGGTCGAGCAGTCGCCGGTCACGTACGTCGAGTTGAACCTGCTCGGGCATGGGGAAGCTCCAGGTAGTCGAGCAAACAGTTTCTTATGAGCTCGAACTATGTATGACAAGGTGACGGGGTGACAGGGTGACGGGGTGACGGATCCAACGCGTTCCGTGTTATTCCGAGCGAGCCAACCGTGTGGCTATTTCTACCCTTGTATCCGCCGGCGAGCGAGGAATCTCACCGGTTGCGAGCGGCACCGCAGCGTCTAAATTCCTCGCGCTGCGTCGTGGCGTATACCGCACCGCTGGCACACACCGATCCGCGCTGAGAATGACACGCTCTGCTGTTCCTGAATCAGCAACGCCAGTTCTACCGACCAGCAAGGACCTGTGCCCCCGTCACCCCGTCATGTTCGGCACTGTGCAGCGTTGAAACGCACAAGGCTACACGATACTTGTCACCCCGTCATCTTGTCATCTGCGGAACGTTGACGATCCAGGTAGTTTCGCCGAACGGCTGCTGGCGCAGCGTGATCTGCAGCGTGATCGCATTGGATCGCACGGCCTGCGGCACCATCACCGAGGCGACGGCTCGCTCGCCCGGATCGACAACCAGCTGGCCGGGAGGCACGGAGCGGCCGGCCTCGATCAAATACTGGGTCTGGGCGCTGTCGGTGATGGCAATATTTTCGGCCACCAGCGCCATGCGGATCGGCACCTTGCGCCGGTTCTCTACCGTCCAATCCAGCGTGATCCGGCTGTTGTTGAAGTCGACGGTTTCCAGGGTTACCAGCACATCGGCGCTTTCGGGGTCGGTGCGAATCCACTTGCGCGTCACAAAATCCCAGCGCCGGTGTGCGGGCTGATGCACTTCGGCAACGCCGTTGCTGACATTTTCAGGCAGGCCGGCTTCGGGGATCATCGGCAGCGGCTGCAAGCTCGGGACAGCGGGCTGCCCACGCTCGGCGAAGAAGCCGGGCAGCGCCGCCAGCACCGAAAACAGCGCAACAGCGGCGAACACGGTCAGCACGCGGCCCGGCCAGGTATTAACTTGCTGCCAGACATTGCGAAGCCACGGCGCCACCTCGGGCCTCGGCGCCGCGGGGGCCGGGTCAGGCGCCGGTGGCGTCGGGGGAGCCGGCGCCACCTCGGGCCGCGGCGGTACCGGCTCGGACGGCGTTTCTTCCCACGCCGGCAGCACGCCGGCGATCAGATCGTTGACTTCACGCCACGGCTCGCAGCGCAGCAGCTTCGGAATGCGGAGTAATTCTTCGTCGCTCAGCTCGATGCCGTTACTGCGCTCGGTAACCAGATAGGTGGGTAGCTCGTCGAGCCCTTTGGCCTGCACCTTCCAGTCCAGCTCGATCTCGGAGCCGGTCTCGAGCGTAGGCACGATCACGATCACACGCTTGGCGGCGCGGAAATCCACGTCGCTAGCTTTTTGCGGCGAAACGATTTCGGTCTTGTGGTCGTTCAGGAAATTGGTGAAGTTATAAAAGTACGAAACCACCTGGCCGTATGGGTTCTTGCGTCCGGGGTTGAGCAGCTTGGTCGAGCCGTTGCGGCTGACGACTTTCCAGGTGCCGTTGACCGAGCCGTATACCCGGCCGTCGCAATGTTTCAGCTCCAGAATAAAGATCGCGTCCGACTTCAGGATCACCAGATCGACAGCACGCCCGCCAACGCTGAAATTGGCGAGCATCACATATAGGCCCTCCAGCCGGTCGAGGCCGTTGGCCAGGCCGATGATCGCCTTGCGCTCGTTTGGATTGTCCGGCTTTTCGCCGATCCAGACCTGGACTGCCACAGTGCGCTCCGCTTCAATTATCAACGAACAATGAACAATGATCAATGACCGAAGCCTGATAATCTTTGCTCATTGCTCAATGTTCATCGGCGTTTATCGCCTTCGCCTGCCGCGCGGTGCTGGGTTACCATTGGACGTTTGTGCGACGGCCGCGGTTGCGCGGCGTGTCCCCGGCGCGGCCAGCAATTTCGAACAACGCGTCGGTATCTTCAAGCGCCAGGGTGCGCCGCAGCTCGATCACCTGATCGCGCAGCATAGCAGCTTTCTCGAACTCAAGGTTCTTGGAAGCGGCCTTCATCTGCTTTTCAGCCTCGCTGAATCAGCTTCATCAGCTCATCCTTGGGCAGCGGCACCTCGCCGCCCGTCTCCACCGCGTACGCTGCCTGCTCTTCGGCAACGCGCTGCAGCTGGCTGGTCAGGTCCCTGATCTCTTTATAAACGGTGCGCGGCTCGATGCCGTGTTCGAGATTGTGCGCTTCCTGTTTCTTGCGGCGTCCTCGGTCATCGTCCATCGCGAGCTGCATCGAGGCCGTGACTTTGTCGGCGTACATGATCACGGTGCCGTCGACATGGCGCGCCGCGCGGCCGATCGTCTGGACCAGCGCCGACCACGAGCGCAGATAGCCTTCTTTGTCGGCGTCAAGGATCGCCACCAGCGACACCTCGGGCAGGTCGAGCCCTTCGCGCAGCAGGTTGATGCCGACCACCACGTCGTACACGCCCAGCCGCAGGTCGCGCAGGATATCGATACGCTCGAGCGTATCGATATCGGCGTGCAGATACTGCGTCCGGATACCCATCTCTTTGAGGTAATCGGCCAGATCCTCGGCCATGCGCTTGGTCAGCGTCGTCACCAGTGCGCGCTGCCCGACGTCGACGCGCTTCTTGATCTCGCCGAGCAGGTCGTCGATCTGCCCGTGCGTCGGTCGCACGTCGATCTACCGGATCCAGCAGGCCGGTCGGCCGGATGATCTGGTCGACGATCTGCTCGGAGTGCTCTTGCTCGAATGGCCCGGGCGTCGCCGACACAAACAGCGCCTGGCGAAACGCCTGCTCCCACTCGTCGAAGCGCAGCGGGCGGTTATCCAGCGCGCTGGGCAGGCGAAAGCCGAAATCGACCAGTGTTTGCTTGCGGCTGCGGTCGCCGTTGAACATGCCGCGGATCTGCGGCAGCGAGATATGCGACTCGTCCACGAACATCAGGAAGTCGTCGTGGAAAGTAGTCGAGCAGCGTCCAGGGCGTCTGGCCGACCTGGCGCCGGTCCATATGCCGGCTGTAGTTCTCGATGCCCGAGCAGTAGCCCATCTCGCGCAGCATCTCGAGATCGTACATCGTGCGCTGTTTGAGGCGCTGCGCTTCGAGCTGCTTGCCCTCGGCATCCAGCACGGCGAGGCGCTCGGCCAGCTCGGCCTCGATATCGGCGATCGCCAGCTGCAGCGTTTCGCGTGGTGTCGACGAAGTGCTTGGCCGGGTAGACGTCGATCGCTTTCTTATCGGTGATCAGCTCGCCGGTCAGCGGATCGACCTCGACCATGCGCTCGATCTCGTCGCCCCAGAACTCGACCCGCTAGGCCGTCTCGGCGTTGGCCGGGAAGATATCGAGCGTATCGCCGCGCACGCGGAACGTGCCGCGATGGAAGTCGATAATCGTTGCGCTCGAACTGCAGGTCGATCAGCTGGCGCAGCACCTTGTCGCGGTTGCGCACCTCGCCGGCGCGCAGCGCCAGCGCCTGACCTGGCCGTAGTGCTGCGGCGAGCCGAGGCCGTAGATCGCGGAAACCGACGCGACGATCAGCACGTCGGGGCGCGAAAGCAGCGCCTGGGTCGCCTCGTGGCGCAGCCGGTCGATCTCTTCGTTGATCTGCGCTTCTTTCTCGATGTACAGGTCCTTGCTCGGCACGTATGCCTCGGGCGTGTACATATCGTAGTAGGAGACGAAATAGCCCACCGCGTTGTCGGGGAACAGCTCGCGGAACTCGGCGTACAGCTGGGCGGCCAGCGTTTTGTTATGCGCCATCACCAGCGTCGGGCGCTGGACCTGCTCGACGATCCAGGCCATCACTGCCGTTTTCCCGGTGGCCGTTGCCCCGAGCAGCGTCTAGATGGCGCGCGCCGGCGTTGATGCCGGCTACGAGCTGCGCGATCGCGTTGGGTTGGTCGCCGGTCGGCTGGTAGGGTGCATGAACTCGAAACTGGGCCATGTGATTCCTATGCTTGGTAGTTTATGCAGCGAGCCGCCTCGTTGTCGGGGCCGGTCCAGGCTCCGAACAAGGGAGCGGCTCGGGAAAAACGTATCGCAGAGTAAAACGTTTGTACCGTTATTATACCTCAGATCGCCGCCGCCGACTAGCCCTGATTCAGGGATCAGGGGTCAGGGATCAGGGGTCAGGAAGACAAAAACGCCCCTTACCCTGACAGTCATCCTCGACCAAACGATCGGGGGGTCAGACCGATTGTTTGTCCGGCCTGACCCCCGACCCCTGATCCCTGATCCCTGACAACTAGACCAGCGCGATCTCGGTTTCGCGGTCGAAGATATGCATCGTGCCGAGGTCCAGCACTAGGCTAATGCCGCTGCCCGGCGCGTCGCCTCGGTGCGCGGGTCGAGCCGGCCGACGAATTCTTTGCTGCCCGTGCTGGCATAGGCGTACACCTCGGCGCCCATGCGGCTCGACCACCGATGACATTCGCGTTCGAGGTTGGCGGCGGCCTCCATGCCGGGCGGCACATAGTGGCGTCGTGAATATCCTCGGGGCGGATGCCGAAGAAGACCGGGCGGTCGATATACTTGCCGAGGTTTTCTTGCTTGGGCGCGGCACCGGCAGCTGGAAGACGTGCCGGTATCGACCGTCAGGCCGCCGTCGCCGCGGTCGCAGCGTGGCTTCGAAGAAGTTCATCGCCGGCGAGCCGATGAAGCCGGCGACGAACATGTTGGCGGGCGTGTCGTACAGCACCTGCGGCGCGTCGAGCTGCTGCAGGATGCCGTCGCGCATCACGGCGATGCGCGTGCCCATCGTCATCGCCTCGACCTGGTCGTGCGTCACATAGATAAAGGTGGTCTTCAGGCGCTGGTGCAGCTTGCGAGATCTCGGCGCGCGTCTGGACGCGCAGCTTGGCGTCGAGGTTGGACAGCGGCTCGTCCATCAAGAACACCGCCGGGTCGCGCACGATCGCGCGGCCGAGCGCGACACGCTGGCGCTGGCCGCCCGAGAGCGCCTTGGGCTTGCGGTCGAGCAGGTGGGCGATGCCCAGCAGCTCGGCCGCTTCCTTCACGCGCTTGTCGATCTCGGCCTTGGGCGTCTTGCGCAGCTTGAGGCCGAAGGCCATGTTGTCGTACACCGACATGTGCGGGTACAGCGCGTAGCTCTGGAACACCATCGCGATGTCGCGATCCTTGGGCGCCACATCGTTGACGACGCGGTCGCCGATGATAGATCTTGCCGTCGGTGATCTCTTCCAGGCCCGGCCAAGCAGCGCAGCGCGGTGGTCTTGCCGCAGCCCGACGGGCCGACCAGCACCAGGAACTCCTGGTCGGCAATGTCGATGTTGAGGTCTTTCAGGACGTGGACGTTGCCGAAGTACTTGTCGACGTGTTCGAACTTGATACCGGCCATGTGCTACTCCTTGGTTACGATCCGACTGGTGGAGCGTTCTATTCTCCGCACGATCTGCGAACGATCAGCTGCGGCTCGAGCACGATCCGCGGCATGTCCGTCCCTTCGATGATGTCGACCAGCCCGCGCGCGAGCGCGTGGCCCCACGCCTCAAACGGCTGCCGCACGGCGGTCAGCGGCGGCGCGGTGTGCGCCGCGGCAGGCGTGTCCTCGAACGAAACGAGTGCGACCTCGGCGCCGGCGCGCAGGCCCGCGTCGTGGATCGCGTGCAGCGCGCCCCAGGTGAGCGCCGCGGTCCCGGCCACCAGAGCAGTCGGCGGCTCGGGTAAGCTCAACAGCTCGGCAGCTGCCGTGTGGCCGTCCGCCTCGCTCCGCCCGCCCTCGACGACCAGCTGCGGGTCGAAGGGGATCCCCGCTTCGCCCAGCGCCTCGCGAAAGGCGGCGTCCATCTCGTCGGCAAGCGCGTGCTCCAGCGGTGGCTGTAGCAGCGCGATGCGCTCGTGCCCGCGGACCACCAGGTGGGCCATCGCCTCCAGCATGCCCGCCGCTCCGTCAACGGCAACGAACGGGCTATCTCCGTCGGGGCGTCCGGCGCAGATATAGGCGATGCCTTCCGCCCGTGCCGCCGCGACGCGCCCATCGCCGCTGCCGACATCCGGGATCACCACGCCGTCGACGCGACCGGAGCGCACCAGTTGCCCGTACAGCCCCCCGTCTGCTCCGTCGCCGTCGCCCGCCGCCAGCAACAACCCGTAGCCCCGGCCGGCAGCACCGGCAGTCAGCCCCGCCAGTAGCTGGCCGAACGACGGCTCGGCCGCGCGGCCGACGCTCGGCAACACCAGCCCGAGCGTCATGCTGCGCTGCGCTTGCAGCGCACGTCCACGGTATGACGGCCGGTAGCCAAGCGCCGTCGCCGCTTGCAGCACCGCGTCGCGCGTGCCCGGAGAAACAGAGCCTGTTCCGTTCAGCACGTACGATACGGTGGCGATCGAGACGTTGGCGCGTCGCGCGACTTCCTTGATCGTCGGCATACCGTTGAAACGTTTAAGTAACGTGCAGGTTAACATAGACCCGCTTACCCGTCAAGCCTGGAAATCACCTGCGGAATGCACCACAAGGAACACAAAGGACACCAAGAATTTATGGATTCTTGGTGTCCTTTGTGTTCCTTGTGGTGTAATCTTCGGCCTGGGCTCAGGTTGTGCTAAACTTTTACGCACTCTTACCGTGTTGCCTGCACAAGGTAAGGTTGTTGGTAAGGTCCGCTTTGTACACTGTGCATGCCCGACCGAGCAGACCCCCACTGCTCGGTCGGGCCTAGCATGACACAAAGGCTGAGACGTCTCGCCCGTACACCCCTCAGCGTTGCGTAGAGCCTGGGTGGTTACATCTGCTGCCGGTCAAGGTCAAAGGTGAAAGGTCGACGGTTCTAGCCCTCGACATTTGACCTTTGGCCTTTGACGTTGTTCATTATTCCTCGGCAAACGCCCGCACGAACGCTCCCATGTTGCGCATCGCCAGCCAGTAGTCGTCGAGGCGAATGTTCTCGTCGGGCGCATGGATCCGCGTGCCCATGTAGCCGGTGCCGCAGCCGCTGGTCACCGGCGTGCCGAAGGCGGCGCACACCGGATACATCGGCCCGGTGCCGGCCATGGTCGGGTGAACGATCGGCGGGCGGCCGTAGGTTTCTTCGAGCGCCGTGCGCATGGCGCGCACCACGGCCGAAATCGAGGTCCGAGCGCGCCGCGCGCTCGTGGCCTAGCTCGATGATCTCGATATCCTGAAATTCGTTGGCGTCAAGGTGCGCGCGCAGCAGCCGCACGATCTCGGCCGGGTCCATGTCGGGAACCAGCCGAAAGTCGATCTTGGCGCGCGCTTCCGAAGGCAGCACGGTCTTGGAGCCCGGCCCGGTGTAGCCCGAAACGATCCCGCAGATCGTGCAGGTCGGGTTGAACAGGTGGGCCTTTTTGCCCTCGATGCCGCTCAGATTGTTCAAGAAACGGGGGATGCCGAAGCTTTTGAGCAGCACATCGTCGTCGTCGGGAATGGTTTCAAGCGCCGCGATGTCGGCTGCTGACGGCGGGCGTACGGCGTCGTAAAAGCCGGGGATCAGCACGCGCTCGTCGCGGTCTTTCAGCGTCGCCAGTGCCCAGGTCAGGCGCCAGGCGGCGTTGGGCACGATTGTGGCGTTGGCCGAATGTAAATCGTCACTGGCCGTTCGCGCTACAAGCTCGACATAACAGATACCCTTGGCGCCGCAGTGGATCGAAGGCTGCTCGGTGGCCGATACGCCGCCGGTCTCCCACAAACATCCGTCGGCCTGCAGCAGCTGGGCGTTCTGGCGACAAAACTCGTCGAGGTGCACCGAGCCGATCTCTTCTTCGCCCTCCACCAGAAAGTTCACCCGCAGCGGCAGCCGGCCCATGCTGGCCTGCCACGAATTCGAGCGCCTGGATCCGCAGCAGCAAGTTGCTTTTGTTGTCGGCCACACCGCGAGCGTACAGCTTGCCGTCGCGCTCTGCCGGCTCAAACGGCGGCGAAGTCCAGCCTTCCAGCGGCTCGGGCGGCTGCACGTCGTAGTGATCGTAGACCAACAGTGTGCGCTGCCCCGTGCCGAGCGAGGCCCACACGACGGGCGCCGCGTCCGGCAGCCGGATGATCCGTACCTCGGCGCCAAGACGCTCGAGCCGCTGTGCTACCCACATGGCGGTCGGCTCGATCCCGATGCCCTGCGCGGCGATCGACGGCCGGCTGACGAACTCGTACAGCTCGCCGAGATAGCGCTCGCGGCTGCTGTCGATGTGGTCGTAAAAAGCTTGCATAGCTGGTCCTTTGTTTTGCGGGCAGCATAAACGCAAAGGCGTCTCGATGACAAGGTGAGGGGGTGACCGGGTGAGGGGGTGACAAGGTGCAAATGATTTCGCTTCGCGATACGTTTCAAACGATACTGTACAAGCTTGCATGTTCGACAACGAGCATGACTATCGATCACCTTGTCACCCCGTCACCTTGTCATGCAAAGTTCGCGTACGCAGAAAACAGGTTACTCGCTACAATCGACGTCACCTTGTCATTGCCATCCCAGCATGCTATGATCCTGCGCCGTGAACGGCTTCGGGCGCGTCGCCCTGATCCACGATTATTTGAACCAGTACGGCGGAGCCGAGCGGGTGCTCGAAGCGTTGCATGAGTTGTTCCCGGATGCGCCGGTGTACACGTCGATTTACGATGCTCGGGCGATGCCGGAACGCTATCGAAGCTGGGACATCCGCACCTCATGGATGCAGCGACTGCCCGGTTGGCGGCGCTGGTTTCGCTCGTATTTTATGCTGTATCCGAGCGCGTTTGAGTCGTTTGACCTCGGCGCGTACGATGTGCTGCTCAGCTCCTCCAGCGCGTACGCCAAAGGCGCCATTCCGCGGCCCGGCGCACTGCACATCTGTTATTGCCACACGCCGATGCGCTTCGGCTGGCGTACCGGCTCATATGTCGGGCGCGAAGAAATCGGCTCAGGCACCGGCTGGGCCTTAGCGCTGCTGCTGACCTGGCTGCGTACCTGGGATGTGGTTTCGTCGCAACGGGTTGATGCGTTCGTGGCCAACTCGCAGGGTGTGGCCGAGCGTATCCGGCGCTACTATGGCCGCGATGCCGCCGTGATCCCGCCGCCGGTGGATTTGCCGCCCTTTGTGAAAGCGCAGCCCGAGGATGTGTATCTGGCGGGCGGCCGCTTCGTTCCGTACCGGCGCCTCGACCTGATCGTTCAGGCGTTTACCGCGCTCAAGCTGCCGCTGATCGTGTTCGGCGATGGGCGCGATCGCCGGCGGCTCGAAAGCCTGGCCGGTCCGAACGTCCGTTTCGCCGGCCGGGTGAGCGACGACGAGCTGCAGCGGCTGTACCGTCGCTGCCGCGCGTATGTAACAGCTTTCGAGGAGGACGCCGGGATTCAGCCGGTGGAGGCAATGGCCGCCGGGCGTCCGGTGATCGCCTTTGCCGCGGGCGGTGTGCGCGAAACGGTGGTCGAAGGCGAGAGCGGCTGGTTTTTTCATCAGCAAACCCCCGCGGCGCTGGCTGTGGCCGTCGCCGAAAGCCGCGCTGTGCGCTGGGATGCCGCGGCGATCCGGCGTCACGCCGAGCAGTACGGCCGCGAGCGGTTTCGGGAGCGAATCAGAGCGTTGATCGACGAGCATACCGGCTCCGGCAGCCGGCCCCTGGCCTCGCGTCCGTCCGCTTTGACGCACATTACATAAGGAAAACGCGATGGAGCTGCGCCACTACGGGGAGATTCTCAGGCGCTCGTGGCCGCTGGTGCTCGGGCTGCCGCTGGTTGTGCTCCTGCTGAGTGTCGGGCTATACGTGTCGCGACCCGCGCGCTACGGCATGCGGGTCGCGATGCTGGTTACACAGGCGCAGATCGCGCGCACTACCGACGACACGTCACTGCCGGACTACGACAACTGGAACAGCTGGGCGGCGTCCGAGTTTATCGTCGACGATTTGCTGCAGATCGTGGAGACGCGGCGCTTCGCCGAGGATGTTGCCGCGATCGTCAAGCAGGAACACAATCTCGACCTCGACCCGGGCGCTATCACCGCCGGCATCGAGGCCGAGCGCACGCACCGGACGGTGTACCTTTCGGTCGAGGCCGGCGGGCGCGACGCTGCCAAGTGGCTGGCCGACGCCGCGGTCGCCAATCTACAGAGCAAAGGGCTCGCGTACTGGAATCGCGGCGATACGGCGCAGCTCAACGTGGTGCCGCTCGATATGCCGCCCCAGGCCGGGCGCGTGCCGGGTACCACGGGTCTGGCGCTCGATCTGTCCGTGCGCACGCTGTTGGCCCTGCTGCTGGCCGTCGGGATCGCGTTCTTGCGGCATTATCTCGACATGACTGTGCGCCGCCGCGATGATGTGGAAGCGCTGGGCCTTGATATCGTGGGGGCGATTCCGAAATAAACCATGCGTATAGAAGATTACATTCGTGTCATTCGTAAACGCTGGTTGATCATCGCGCTGGTTGCCGTGACGGCAGCGGCGGCGGCGTTCTTCATCTCGTGGCTGCAAACACCGCTCTTTCGCTCGCATACCGAACACAGCGCCACGTTCAACCGCCTCGACACCGGCGCGGCTTCGATCAACGGCGAGCAGATCTTCAATAACTACCGCAACCGCGTGTACAACCCGGACTCGCTACAGCTGGTGGCCGATCAGCTGCAGCTCGACAAAACCGGCGACCAGCTGATGGAGCTGGTCGCCGTTCAGCCGCAGCCGACACAATCCAAGTTTGTGATCGAGGTTGAGTACTATACCGTCGAAGAGGCAAACCGTATCGCGAATGCCGTCGGCGAGCGATTGAACCAGGTGGTCGTCGAGCAAAATCGCAATCTGACCGGCGAAGATCGGGTCAGCCTGTCGCAAACGCTGAGCCCTCGATTTGTCGGTTACACTCCCAACAAGCGTATCAACACGCTGGCCGGCGGCATTCTGGGCCTGGTCGTCGGTATTTTGCTGGTGTTTGGTCTCGAATATATGGACGATACGCTCAAAAGCGCAGCGGATATCGAGCGCTACACCGAGCTGGTAACCATCGGAGCTATCCCCAGCGGCGCGGCCCAGGGCGGCCGCACGCGTTTGCGGCTGCGGCCGGTCGCCGGCCCTGGCATGATCAACCAGGCTTCACCTACGCGAGACAACGATGGCCTCTAAAAACACCATATCGCAGCTGATCGCGATACGCGACCCGCGCTCGCCCGCCGCGGAGGCGTATCGCGCGCTGCGAACGAATATACAGTTTTCAAGCCTGGACCGCACGCTGCACACGCTGCTGGCGACCAGCACGGCGCCCGACGAAGGCAAGAGCACCACCATCGCCAACCTTGCGGTGACGATGGCGCAGGCTGAGCAGCGCGTGATCCTGGTGGATTGCGACCTGCGCCGCCCGTCGCTGCACTCGGTATTTGGCGTACCTAACGAGCACGGCCTGACCAGCATGATGCTGCAGGAAAGCGAGAACATCCCGTTACAGCCGACCGAAGTTCCGGGCCTGCTGCTGCTGCCCTCCGGCCCGCCGCCGCCTCGACCCGCGGATATTCTGGGCTCCAAGCGCATGGAAGCCGTGATCGCCGCGCTGCGCGAGCAGGCCGATATCGTGTTGTTCGATACGCCGCCGGTCAACGCCGTGACCGACGCCGCGGTGCTTGCGACCAAGGTGGACGGCGTGCTGCTGATCTTCCGCTCCGGCACCACCCGCCGCGACCGGGCGCGCGAGGCGCGGCGCCTGCTCGACAAGGTCAATGCCAATATCGTCGGCGTGGTGCTGACGGATGTAAAGGGCGGGGATGGCTACGGCTACTACGGTGCTTAAAGTCACAGCTATCGACGCAAAGGCGCAAAGACGCAAAGAATAAATGGGTTTCCAGTCCTATTGCCGCAACATGCGCCCCGCTGAGTGCTTTGCTCGGTTATACTATGTGCGTCGCCGTGCGGCGACACACTTCGAGACAGCTTCATCGCTGTGCAGCAAGCAATTATAGGTTCATCGATCATGGCAGATCAACGAGTCCCTGGTGTCGTCTTTCAACCACGTTCCCGCCAGGGCATGCAACGGGGCATCAACCAGATGGTAAACACCGTACGCCCGACGCTCGGGCCGCGGCCGCATCTGGTTGCCGTCGAGAATACGTTTCGTCAAAAACTACCCGAGCTGCTCGACAATGCCGGCGTGATCAGCCGGCGGATCATTCAGCTGCCTGATCGCGACGCCGATATGGGCGCGATGGTGGTACGTCATCTGCTGTGGCGGTTGCACGAGGAAGTCGGGGACGCGACAGCTACAGCGGCCGTGCTGTTCCAGGTTATCTACAACCGCGGCGTGCGCTACCTGAGCGCGGGCGGCAACCCAATTCAGCTGCGGCGCCATCTCGAACATGGAATGCGGGAAATCCTCGAGCAGCTCGACAAGCTGACACGCCCCGTCGAAGGCAAGGAGCGGCTCACGCAGCTCGCCGAATCGCTGTCTTGCGACCCGGCGCTGGCAAAGATGCTGGGCGAGATCGTCGACATCGTCGGCTCGGACGGCCAGATCGACGTGCGCAACGGCAACCGGCGCGATCTGGAGCGGCACTATGTCGAAGGTATGTACTGGAAGAGCAGCATCTTTTCGCCACGCATGTTCGCCGATCAGGTCAAGCTGCGCACCGACCTGGCCGATGTGCGTGTCTTAATCAGCGACCTCGAGCTGGACGAACCGCGTGAGCTGTTTCCGATACTGGAACGAGCGATGGCCGATGGTGTGCGCTCGATGGTCATAATCGCCGCCAAGCTGAGCGACACAGTGCTGGCCCTGCTGCTGGCGGCCAATCGTGAGCCCGAGAAGTTCAGGGTCGTGGCCGTCAAAACGCCGGGACTCGGCCTGGTCGAGCAGGCAGCGGCGCTTGAAGATCTGGCGATCCTGACCGGCGGCCGCGCGGTGATCAAGGCCGCCGGAGATACGCTGCGCGGCGTCAGCTTTGACGATCTTGGCCGCGCGCGGCGCGCCTGGTGCGATCGCACGTATCTCGGCATCATCGGCGGCAAAGGCGACGCGCGCCGGCTCAGACGGCATATCGCCGACCTGCGCTCGGCCGCCGACCTGGCCAAGGATAGCGAGCAGCGAAACCGGTTGAGCGGGCGCGTCGGCAAGCTGATCGGCGGCTCGGCCACCTTGCTGGTCGGCGGCAGCACCGAGCCCGAGATCACGGCGCGGGATGAGCTGGCCAAGCGAACCGTAGCGCAGCTGCGTCTGGCCATGCGCGAGGGCGTGTTGCCGGGCGGCGGGCTGGCGCTGCTGCAGTGCCGCCCGCGCCTGCGCGAGCTGCTGGCCGGCAGTGTCGACACCGATGAGCGTGCCGCCTACGGCATGTTGCTCGAGGCGCTGGAAGAGCCGTTCCGCACGATCGCGTGTAACGCGGGCTTCGATGCCGGCGCGCTGCTGTCGCGGATCGATCATGACGCAGCCGCGCGCGGCTTTGATGTGCGCAGCGGCGAGCTTGTTGATATGTCCGCCGCGGGCATCTGCGATATCGCCGGCGCGACTAAGGCCGCCGTGCGTGGCGCGGTAAGTGCTGCGGCAACTACCCTCACCGTCGATACGCTGGTTCACAAACGCAAGCCCGAGTCGGCGATAGCCAAACCATGAGCAACTCCGAACGTATGCAAGATATTAGAAACGTACTCCACGGAGCCGGCCGCGCTGCCGGATGTGGTTTCCGCATTAGCGTCGTCGCCGCGCTTTGCGACGGATGGCGTGGTCGTCGCCGCGCGCAACTCGGGACTGTACCGTTCGGACGACGGCGGCGCGAGCTGGAGGTCGCTTTACGGCTCGCTCACGCTGGAGGAGCCGCTGGCCACCACGTCAGTCGCCGTGTCGCCGGGCTGGGACGCCGATCATACCCTGTTCGCCGGCGCCAACGGCGGCGTGCTGCGCTCGTGGGACGGCGGCGAATCCTGGCAGGTGGCGCTGCTACCCGATCCGGCTCCGCTGGTAACCGCAATCGTTTTGTCGCCGAACTACAGCGAGGATGGCCTCGTGTTCGCCGCTACGATGGAAGACGGCGTCTTTCGCTCGGCCGACCGCGGCAGCTCGTGGACTGCCTGGAACTTCGGCCTGCTGGATCTGAGCGCCCTGTGCATCGCCGTCTCGCCGAACTTCGCCGTGGACGAAACGCTGTACGTGGGCACCGAAAGCGGCCTGTTTCGCAGCACCAACGGCGGCCTCGCCTGGCGCGAGGTCGCGTTCGCGTCCGAGCACGCTCCGGTGTTGAGCCTTGCCGTGGCGCCCGATGTTGCGTCGAGCGCGGTGGTGTTTGCGGGCACCGAAGACTACGGGCTGTGGCGTACGGATGACGGCGGCCTGAGCTGGAGCGCGGTCGGGCAGGATGTGCTGGTGGGATCGGTAAACGCGGTACTGCTGGGCGCGACATTTCCGGCGCCGGCAGACGTGCTGGTGCTGATGAGCGACGCGGTGATGGTGTCGCGCGATGCGGGAGCAAGCTGGGCGCCGTGGCAGCCCGGCTTCGAGCCGGCAGGCGGCGCCGCTTCGATCGTCGCTCCGGCGGGCCTCGAGCATGGTGCGCCGCTACTGGTCGGCACGGTCGAAGGTGGTGTAGCACGGCTATGACGGCAGGAGGGGCATGGTGAAGGCGGCAGGCAGCGCCGCCGGGGGACTGGCGAGATGGTTGGGTGGCTGGTCGCGCCTGGCGCTGCTGGTGCTGGCGATCGTGGCGGTGGTTGGCGGGCTGATCTGGCAAAACCAGCGCCATCCGCGTACACCGCCGGGCGCGGTCGACGTCACCACGTCGCTGATGACAGGGTATGCGAATGACCACGTTCCGGTACGCGGGTTCGGTCGACGAGGTGCGCGCGTTTTATCGCGAAAGCCTGGCCGGCCAGGGTTGGAGCCAGTGTGGAACCCAGGCGACCGAGAACTGCACCAACCTGGTCAATCCGAACGAAGATTTAGGCGCGGAAGTTGACGTGTATCGCAAGGTTGGCGATACTACGTTCGCGGGAACCACGGTCGAAGTATGGCCCCAAACCAGCGACAACGGCGATACGTATGTGACGGTGTGGGAAACGCAGGCTCCTTGAGCCGCGTGGACCACCCGGGCAACGTTCGCGTCGACATAGACAGCGTAACGCCGCGTCATCGACGGGCGTCCGCGCCGCGGCATGCGATCGCGCAGCACGCCGCACGTAGCAGGCGCACATTCAAAGGGGGCACCTTATTCGCTTGATCGATGATCGAGATATCCAGGTATGGCTCGCCCGTCGGAAATCTACAGATGTACCGGATCCCGGGGTTGGGATCGAACCTGCCACTATCGGTAACGCAGACACAGGAGTACTGCAATGACACTCGAACGCGATCCGAAACTCGTCAGCCGGCGAAGATTTCTGTCGGCAACCGCGGCCGGCTTCGGCACTCTTGCCCTGGTCGCCTGCGGCGCTCGTCCACCACCGCTCCTCCGGCCGAAGGCGGCGCTTCGGCAGCCGGCGAAGCCTCGGCCGCCGCCGAGGGCGAAGCCTCGGTTGCCGCCGAAGCCTCGATGGCCCCGACGCCGACGCCGCTCGTGCTCGGCACCGGCGGCCAGAAAGTCCAGTTCTGGCACGGCCTCGGCGGCGCCGACGGCGCCACGATGGTGCAGATGCTGCAGCAATATTCGGCCGACCATCCCGACATCTCAGCTCAGCTCGGAAACCTACGACTGGGACGTGTTCTACCAGAAGCTGCCGACCGCCACCGCCGCCGGCACGCCGCCGAACCTGGGCATCATGCACAGCTGGGGCATCGAGCAGTTCGCCGCGCAGGGCATTCATCCAGGACGCCGACACGCTGTTCTTCTCCGAAGGCCTGGTGCCCAAGGACGATTTCAACCCCGCGATGATCGAGGCGATTTCGGTTGACGGCAAGACGCAGGCGGTGCCGTTCGATAGTCACGGCTGGATCAACTGGGTCAACACCAAGGTGATCGAGGACGCCGGACTTGATCCGGA
Source organism: uncultured bacterium (assembly GCA_963827625.1). Taxonomy (GTDB): domain Bacteria; phylum Chloroflexota; class Chloroflexia; order Chloroflexales; family Kallotenuaceae; genus CAWHBS01. The sequence continues at coordinate 759,235 of CAWHBS010000004.1, forward strand.
AGCGCTGCCCGCGAACGGCACCGAGTTCATCGAGTGGGCCAAGAAGATCACCGTCGACGAGGCCGGCAAGCACCCTGACGAAGATGGCTTCAATCCGGATGCGATTAAGGTCTTGGCCACGCACAGCTCGTGGCAGCGCTTCACGCTGCCGTCGACGATCTGGCAGTTCGGCGGCGGCATCTTCTCCGACGACGGCAAAACATCGCTGTTGAACGATCCCAAGACGATCGCGGCCGTGCAGTACTGGACCGACCTGATCTTCACGCACCATGTGGCGCCGCCGGCGACGCCGGGCCAGACCTCGCCCCCGGATCTGTTCAAGAGCAACTCGATCGCCCTGATGTGGGACGGCACCTGGATCTTGAACTTCTTCAAGGACAATCCGGACGCCGCCGAGGTGATGAAGCCGATGAACATCAACTCGCTGGCGCCGGACGGCAAGCAGGCCGTGCGCTTCGACTCGCACATGATGGTGATCCCGACCGGCGTGGAGGGCGAAGCGCTCCAGGACGCCAAGGATCTGATCGTGTGGCTGTCGGACAACGGCGAGACCTGGGCCACCTCGGGCCAGGTGCCGGCGCGCGCGTCGGTGGTCAGACAAGCCGTCGGTGCAGGAGATTCCGTCGGTGAAGTCGTCGCGTCCAGCGAGTTTGCCGAGTTCGGCAGGCCCGGCCAGACGCACACCGCGATCAACGAGATCGTGGTGGCCTACGAAGCAGCGTTCAGCGCCGCGCTGGCGGGCACAACGCCGGCTGAAGAAGCGATGAACGAAGCCCACACGCAGGTTCAGGCGATCCTGGACCGCGGATAACCGGCAGTCGTGGGTGCGGGGCACGGCGCCCCGCACCCCTCGATGAAATGGGAGGTGGACGATGGCCACCACGACACAGGCACAACCGGCGGCAGCACTACAAGCACGAACGCGAGTTGCGCAACCGCCGGCTGCGCAAGCAGCTGCCAAATTACCTGTTCATCTTGCCTCACTTGATCTTTTTCGGCGTTTTCCTGGTCGGCCCGATCTTTTTCGGCCTGCGCATGAGCTTCTACGACTGGAAGATCATGGCCAAGACGCAGACGTTCATCGGCTTCGAAAACTATACGACGTTGTGGAGCGACCCGATCTGGTGGACCACCCTCGGCAACACGGTGTATTTCGCCGCTGCTGACGATGGTGCTCATGACGGTGGTTTCGCTGGCGGCGGCGGCGGCGGTGAAGCAAGAGATTCTCGGCCGCAATCTGTTTCCGCACGCTGTTTTACGCGCCGGTGATCCTGTCGGTGTCGGCGATGGCGCTGGTGCTGCAGCGCGTGTTCGATCCGAACTCGCGGCCTGCTCAATTATTACATCACCGATGTGCTCGGCGGCCCGCGTATCGTCTGGCTGGGCGACGCCAATATCGTGATCCCGGCGATCTCGCTGGCGACGGTATGGTGGACCTTCGGCGCGCTCGATGCTGGTGTTCCTGGCCGGACTGCAGAGCATCCCCGAGTCGCTGTACGAAGCCGCCAAGCTCGACGGCGCCAACACCTGGAATGCGTTCTGGCGCATCACGCTGCCGCTGCTGCGGCCGACGCTGCTGTTTGTGGGCGTGACCCAGTTTATCGCCCAGATGCAGATGTTCGGCCAGTCGCTGATCATGACCGGCGGCGGTCCGGGGCACGCGTCGCGCACGGTGATGGTGTACCTGTATCAAACAGCGTGGGCGTTTTTCCGGATGGGCTATGCCTCGGCGATGGCGGTGGTGCTGGGGTTGATCATGATCGTTGTGACGCTGATTCAATTCCGGATGCTGCGTACGCAGGCTGAGTACTAGGAGGTCGTCATGACTACTGCAACTCGCGGCCTGCGCGATCCGCGCCGTTTCACTATGGGCACGGTGTTGCTGTACATAGGCGCTCTTGATCGGCGCGGTGCTCACGCTGATGCCGATCGTGTATATGTACACGCGCGCGATTCATGCCCGAGGCCGAGCAAATGGTCTGGCCGATCCGCTGGATCCCCGAGAATCCGACGCTCGACAACTTTCAGGCGCATCCTGACCGATCCTACGCTGCCGGTGTTCCGCTGGTTGATCAACAGCCTGGTGGTGGCAATATCGGTGACGGCGCTGACGCTGTTCATCTGCTCGCTGACGGGCTACGCCTATGCGCGGCTGGAGTTTCCCGGCCGCGACGCGATCTTTTTCCTGCTGCTGACCAGCCTGATGATCCCCGGCGCGGTCACGTTTATCCCGAACTTCCTGCTGATGCGCAACCTGGGCTGGCTGGACAGCTACAACGGCCTGATCTGGCTGCACGGCGCGAACGTCTTCGGCGTTTTCCTGTTGCGCCAGCACTTTCAGAGCATCCCGAAGGAGCTCGAAGAGGCGGCGGTCGTGGACGGCGCGAATCGCTTCCGCATCTACTGGCAGGTCTGCCTGCCGCTGGTTACTTCGGCGATGGTGGCGCTGGGCATCTTTACCTTCCTGGGCAACTGGAACGACCTGTTCTGGCCGCTGGTGATCATGAGCGACCGCAATCAGCTGACGCTGCCGGTCGGGCTTGCAGGTGCTGGGCGGCGGCAACTATGTGCAGCGTGGCCTGACGATGGCCGCCGCGGCCCTGGCGTCGTACGCCGCCGCTGATCCTGTATGCGATCTTCCAGCGTCGTATCATCGCCGGCATTTCGATGACCGGCATGGGCGGACGATAAGTGCGATCTACGACGTTGAAGGATCGGGCGGCGGCATGCCCCGCCATACGTTCGAAGCGTCAGGGGCGGGGCTTGTCCCGCTCGAGATGGGAGAGGGAATGTTGGAAGCGACGCTTACGGTCCGGCCGGATGCTCCGATCGGAACGATCTCGCCGCGCCTGTATGGGCATTTTGCCGAGCATCTCGGGCGCTGCTGCTACGATGGGCTGTGGGTAGGTACCGGCGAAGCGGAGATCGAGCACGTCGACGGGTTTCGCAGCGATGTGCTCGCCGCGCTGCGCGAGCTGCCGGTGCCGATGCTGCGCTGGCCCGGCGGCTGCTACGCCGACCATTATCACTGGCGCGACGGGATCGGCCCGCCGGCCGAGCGGCCGGTGCGCCTGGGCATGTCGTGCGGGCTGCAGGTTGAAGACGACAATAGCCTGGGCACGCATGAGTTTCTGGACTTCTGCAAGCTGATCGGCGCCGAGCCGTACCTGGCCGGCAACGTCGGCAGCGGCACGCCGCAGGAGCTGTGCGACTGGCTCGAATACTGCAACAGCGCCGTGCGCACCACCCTGGCGCGCGAGCGCGCGGCCAACGGCGCGCCCGCAGCCGTTGGGCGTCAGGCTATGGGGCGTGGGCAACGAGAACTGGGGCTGCGGCGGCAACTACGACGCCGAAACCTATGCCTGCGAATACCGGCGCTATGCCACCATGCTGCGCCACGTCGATCCGTCCGCCGAGCTGGTGATCTGCGGCTTCGAAGACGACTGGAATGCCCAGCTGCTCGCATCACTCGGCAAGCACGTTAGATCTGGTCGATCACCTGTCGATCCACCGCTACTGGATCAACGGCGGGCCGGAAACAGCGTTCGACGAGCAGGCGTACTACAACCTGCTGGCCGAGGCGCACGCCACCGAAGCCTTTATCACGCGAACCGCGGCGATCGTTCGCTCCGCCGTCGGCGGCAAGACGGCGCCTGATGTCGAGCTGAGCGAAGGTGAGAGCGCGACCGAGATCATTATCGAAACGCCGCGTGACGGCAGGCGGCGCATCGGCATCGCGCTCGACGAGTGGGGCGTGTGGCATCCCGAAGCGCGGCCGTGGGGACCACATCGCGATCTCGCGCGCGACCCGGTCACCTACGAGCAGGCCAATACGCTGCGCGACGCGATCGCCGCCGCGATCGCGCTGGAAGGCTTTCACCGGCAGTGCAACGTGCTGTCGCTGGCTAATCTGGCCCAGATCGTGAACGTGCTGCAGTCGGTGGTGATGACCGAAGGCCAGGAAATGTGGCTGACGCCGACGTACCATGTGTTGAGGCTGCACCGCCCGCATATCGGCGCCACGGCGCTGCCGGTCGCCGTTGACGGCAGCAGCTCGCTGCCGGGCGGCTCGAGCGCGGTGTCGGCCACGGCGTCGCGCAACGGCCGGCACACGGCGGTAACCGTCACCAACCGGCACTGGGACCAGCCGGCCAGCGTGCGTATCGCGGGCATCGGCGCCGCGAGCGATAGCGGCGGGCAGATCCTGGCGCCAGACAGCCCGGCCGCCGTCAACAGTGCCGCGCAGCCCGATCGAGTAGCGCCGGCGCCATTGGACGTAGCGCGTGACGGCGATAGCTACCGGGTTGAATTGCCGCCGCACTCGGTCGCGACGATCGTGTTCGGGGCGGTATAACGCGGACGCCCGATGCGCCGGGAATATCGGATCGGCCCAGGAAACCCCAGGCTAAAGCCTGGGGCTGAAGCTATGCCGGCGCTAAGCTAAAGCTATGCGCCCAAACACAAAGCCTCTTCGAGGCTAAGATTCTCAGCCTCGAAGAGGCTTTGTGTTTGGGCGCATGGCTTCAGCCCGGCGACAGGGACGCATGGCTTCAGCCCGTTGCTAACGAAATCAGGAGATCAAGGTGGCAAAATTCGCAATCGGCGTCGATTTCGGCACCGAGTTGGGGCGAGCGATCATTGTCGACGTCGCCGACGGCCGCGAGATCGCCGCCGCCGTGCATGTGTACGCCAACGGCGTGATCGACGAGAAGCTGCCGGGCACCGGGTATCCGGCTGGAGCCGGATTGGGCGCTGCAGGACCCCAACGATTATCTCGAGGTCTTCAAGCACGCCGTCCCGGCGGTGCTGCGCGACAGCGGCGTCGAACCGGCGGATGTGATCGGCATCGGGCATCGACTTTACCGCCTGTACCATGCTGCCGACCAACGCCGACGGCACGCCGCTGTGCTTTCTGCCCGATTGGCGCCGGCCAGCCGCACGCCTGGGTCAAGCTGTGGAAGCACCATGCCGCTCAGCCCGAAGCCAATCAGCTCAACCAGATCGCCGCGCGAAAACGGGTATATGTTCCTGGAGCGCTACGGCGGCAAGATCAACTTCGGAGTGGTTCTTTCCCAAGGCCTGGCAGATCCTGGACGAGGCGCCGGACGTGTATGCCGCCGCCGACCGGCTGCTGGAAGCGGCCGACTGGGTCGTCTGGCAGCTCACCGGCGTCGAAACGCGCAACGAGTGTACCGCCGGCTACAAAGCGATGTGGTCCAAACGCGACGGCTTTCCGCCTGATGCGTTCTTCGCCGCGCTCGATCCACGGATGGAGCATATCGTCGACGAGAAGATGTCGCGCGACGCTGCTGCCGCTGGGCGCGAAAGCCGGCGGGCTGAGCCGCGCAGGCAGCCGAATGGACCGGCCTCAAACCGGGCACGCCCGTCGCCGTTGCCAATGTCGATGCGCACGTGGCCGTGCCCGCTGCCACGGTGCTCGAGCCGGGCGCAATGGTGATCATCATGGGCACCTCGAACTGCCACATGGTGCTCGGCAGCGAGGAGACGCGACGTGCCGGGCATCTGCGGCTGGGTGGAGGACGGCATTATCCCCGGCTTGCCGGGCTACGAGGCCGGCCAGTCGTGCGTGGGCGACAGCTTCGCCTGGTTCGTGGAAAACTGCGTGCCGGCCGAGTACGACGCGAGCGGCCGAAGCAGCCGGCCAGAATATTCACAGCTACCTGGAAGCCAAAGCCGCGCAGCTCAAGCCGGGTCAAAGCGGCCTGCTGGCGCTGGATTGGTGGAACGGCAACCGCACGATCCTGGTGGACGCCGACCTGTCCGGCGTGCTGCTGGGCGTGACGCTGGCGACCAGGCCCGAGGAATCTACCGCGCGCTGATCGAGTCGACCGCCTACGGCACGCGCACTGATCATCGACAACTTCGAGGCCAACGGCATCCCGATCAAGCAAGATCGTGGCCACCGGCGGCCTGCCCGAGCGCAACAAGCTGCTGATGCAGATCTACGCCGACGTGAGCAACCGGCCGATTCGCGTCAGCGCGACCGGGCAGGGCGGCGCGTTCGGCTCGGCGATGCACGGCGCTGTTGCGGCCGGCAAGGCGGCCGGCGGCTATGATACGATCCTCGACGCCGCCGCGCAGATGGCGCGCCTGCGCGAGCAGAGCTGCGAGCCGATCCCCGAGCAGCAGGCAGTGTACGAGCAGCTGTATCGCGAGTATGTGACGCTGCACGATTACTTCGGCCGCGGCGCCAACGACGTGATGAAGCGCCTCAAGCAGCTGCGCGAGACGACGGTATCGGACGCGCACAAAGTATCCGGCGGCGTGCCGATCGAACTCGATCTTGCGACGTTCTGAACATGCGCAGAAGGAGATAAGACGATGCTCGAACAGCTCAAAGCAGCAGGTCTGGAAGCTGCATCTGGAGCTGCCCAAAAACAATCTGGTTACCTGGACCGGCGGCAACATCAGCGCGCGCGACCCCGAGAGCGGCCTGGTGGTGATCAAGCCTTCCGGCGTGATGTACGAGGAATTGCGCCCCGAAGACCACGTGGTAGTCGACCTTGAAGGCGATATCGTCGAGGGCACGCTCAAGCCGTCGTCGGACACCGCCAGCCACCTGTATATCTATCGCCAGCGCCCGATATCAACGGCATCGTGCATACCCACTCGCCCTATGCCACCGCGTTCGCCGCCCTGGGCACGGCCCATCCCGGTGTAGCTCACCGCTATCGCCGACGAGTTCGGCGGGCCGATCCCGTGCGCCGGCTTTGCGCTGATCGGCGGCGAGGAGATCGGCAAGCAGGTGGTCGAGCATATCGGCGACTCGCCGCGGTGCTGCTCAAGAACCACGGCGTGTTCACGGTGGGCAAGACGGTGCGCGACGCCGTCAAGGCCGCGGTGATGGTGGAAGATGTGGCCAAGGCGGTATGGCTGGCGCTGCAGCTGGGCGTGCCCGACGAGATCCCGGCCGAGGATGTCGCCAAGCTGCACTACCGCTATACCAATGTGTACGGGCAAAAATAGGGAGCATCATGATCGATCTCAAACAGCTCGAGATCTGGTTCGTCACCGGCAGCCAGCACCTGTACGGCCCGGAAACGCTCGAGCAGGTTGCCGAGCACTCACGCAGCGATCGCCGGCGCGCTGGCCGGCTGCGGATGCATTCCGGTCGACGTCGTATTCAAGCCGGTGCTGACGACGCCCGAAGCGATCCGGACGCTCTGCCTGGAAGCCAACGCGGACGAGCACTGCGTCGGGCTGGTCGCCTGGATGCACACCTTCTCGCCGGCCAAGATGTGGATCGCCGGCCTGCGCAGCGCTGCAGAAGCCGTTCGCCCATCTGCATACCCAGTTCAACCGCGAAATCCCGTGGGCCGATATCGACATGGACTTCATGAACCTGAACCAGTCGGCCCACGGCGACCGCGAGTTCGGCTTTCATCGGCAGCCGCATGCGCCTGCGACCGCAAGGTGGTCGTCGGCCACTGGGAAGACCAGGAGGTGCAGGCAAGCGCTCGGCGCCTGGGCGCGCGCCGCGTGCGCCTGGCACGATGCGCAGGGCGCGCAGGGTTGCCCGCTTCGGCGACAACATGCGCCAGGTGGCCGTCACCGAGGGCGACAAGGTCGAGGCCCAGATGCGCCTGGGCTACGCGTCAACGGCTACGGCGTCGGCGATCTGGTCGCCGTGATCGAACGCAAGTTGCCGATGCCGAAGTCGACCGCCTGATCGAGGAGTACGGCGACCAGTACGATGTGCGGCAGCGCTGCGGCCCGGCGGCGAGCGGCACCGACTCGCTGCGCGACGGCGCGCGCATCGAGGCCGGCCTGCGCGCATTCCTGCAGGATGGCGACTTCAAGGGCTTCACCGATACCTTTGAGGATCTGCACGGCCTGCCGCAGTTGCCCGGCCTGGCCGTTCAGCGCCTGATGGCGGAAGGCTACGGCTTCGGCGGCGAGGGCGACTGGAAAACCTCCGCGCTGGTGCGCGCGATGAAGGTGATGGCCGCCGGGCTGCCCAACGGCACGTCGTTCATGGAAGATTACACCTACCACCTGCGACCCGACGGCATGCAGGTGCTCGGCGCGCACATGCTGGAAATCTGTCCTATCGATCGCCGGCGAACAGCCCCACGCTCGAGATCCACCCGCTGGGCATCGGCGGCAAGGCCGACCCGGTGCGCCTGGTGTTCAACTCGCGCACCGGCCCCGCGATCAACGCGTCGATCGTCGACATGGGCAACCGCTTCCGCATGATCGTCAACCAGGTCGACGTCGGTGCCGACCGACGCAGCCGCTGCCGAAGCTGCCGGTGGCCCGCGCGCTGTGGCTGCCCCAGCCGGATCTGCCTACCGCGGCGGCGGCCTGGATCCTGGCCGGCGGCGCGCACCATACCGGCTACAGCCTGGAGCTGACGGTCGAGCACCTTGAAGACTTCGCCGAGATGGCCGGCATCGAGTTCCTGGTGATCGACAGCGACACGCGGCTGCGCGAGTTCAAACGCGAGCTGCGCTGGAACGATATGTACTACGCGCTGGCGCGCGGGTTGTGATGCACCGGACGCGGGCCGGAAAGGTTGCACCACACAGGCACACAGGACACGAAGAATGCTATGGATCTTCGTGTCCTGTGTGCCTGTGTGGTGATTTTGGTTCGATCGTGCTGCTGGCCTTGTGTCTGTTGCTCGCCGCCTGCTCGTTGCCGGGACAGGCTTCCGGGCCGTTCCGCAATCCGCTGATCGAGGTCGAGGGCGCCGATCCATGGCTGCAGTATCACGACGGCAATTACTATCTCACGGCGACCTGGCCTGACGCGATCAGGATGCGCAAAGCCTCGACGATCGCCGGCCTGGCGACGGCCGAGCCCCAGACGATCTGGCAGGATGCGACACCCGACCGTTGCTGCCATCTGTGGGCGCCCGAGTTTCACCTGCTCGACGGTCCGAACGGCAAGCGCTGGTACCTCTACTACAGCGCCGGCCCGGATCGGGAAGCAACCGACTGGCAGCGCACGCATGTGCTCGAAAGCAGCGGCACCGATCCGCTCGGGCCGTACAGCTACAAAGGGCGCCTGTTCGACGTTTCACATGATGGCTGGGCGATCGACGGCAGCGTGCTGACTATGCCGGACGGCAAGCTGTACTTCCTGTGGTCATCCTGGGACGGCGATTTCCAGAAGAACTTTATCGCGCCGATGAGCGACCCGTGGACCGTCAGCGGCAGCCGCGTGCTGCTTTCGCAGTCGGAGCACGAGTGGGAAAAGTCGCTCGCCAACGTCAACGAGGGCCCGGTTGCGCTGCAGCACGACGGCAAGATCTTTGTCGTGTACTCGGCCAGCGCGTGCTGGGGACCGGACTACAAGCTCGGGCTGCTGACCTATAACGGCGGCGACGTTCTGAGCCACGACTCGTGGATCAAAAGCCCCGAGCCGGTGTTCCAGCGCTCGGACGCCAACGGCGTGTACGGCCCCGGGCACAACGGCTTCTTCGTTTCGCCCGATGGGAGCGAAAACTGGATCGTGTATCACGCCAACAGCAAGGAAAGTGAGGGCTGCACCGGTACCCGAACCACGCGCGTGCAGCGCTTCGGCTGGAACGCCGACGGCACGCCCGATTTCGGCGAGCCATTGGCGCTGGATACGCCGATCGACCCGCCGTCGGGCGAGTAGCGAGCTTAGCTCCGGCCGGCGGCGCGAATATTGATGGATACGTGGTGTAATGACCGGAAGGATTTCACCACACAGACACACAGGACACGAAGAATCCATAGCATCTTCGTGTCCTGTGTGTCTGTGTGGTGATTCCGGCTGAGTTGACTTGTGCGCGAATAGCTATTGGTTCAAAAAGGAATGGGGAGCAAATGCAGTACACCAGTCTTGGACGCACCGGCCTGCAGGTCAGCAGGCTGTGTCTGGGCACGATGAATTTCGGCCCGCAGACCAGCGAAGCGGACAGCTTCAAGATCATGGACCAGGCGCTCGAAGGTGGGATCAATTTCTTCGATACCGCCAATGTTTACGGCCAGAAAAGGGGCGAAGGCGTTACCGAGCAGATCATCGGGCGCTGGCTGGCGCAGGGCGACGGACGCCGCGAGAATGTCGTGCTGGCTACCAAAGTGTACAACACGATGGGCGACGGCCCGAACGACCGCGGCCTGTCGGCGTATCATATCCGCCGTGCCTGCGATGAAAGCCTGAGGCGGCTGCAAACGGACCATATCGACCTGTATCAGTTTCACCATATCGAGCGCACGACGCCGTGGGAGGAGATCTGGCAGGCGATGGAAACGCTGGTGCAGCAGGGCAAAATCATCTATGCCGGCAGCAGCAACTTCGCGGGTTGGGATATCGCCACCGCCCAGGCCGCCGCGAGCTCGCGGCATTTCATGGGCCTGGTATCGGAGCAGAGCCTGTACAACCTCAATGCCCGCACGATCGAGCTCGAGGTGATCCCGGCCTGCCGTCATTATGGCCTCGGCCTGATCCCATGGAGCCCGCTGGCGGGCGGCTTGCTGGGGGGTGCGCTTGAAAAGGCAACCGAGGGGCGGCGCGCCGAACCGCGTCGGCAAGACGACATCAACAACCTTCGCCCGCAGCTCGAACAGTACGAGCAATTGTGTCGCGAGCTTGGCGAAACACCGGCCGACGTCGGCCTGGCCTGGCTGCTGAGCAACCCGGTAGTGACGGCGCCGATCATCGGCCCGCGCACGCTCGAGCAGCTCAACGGCAGCCTGCGCGTGCCCGAGATCCAGTTGAGTGATGAAACGCTGCGCAAGCTCGACGAGATCTGGCCGGGGCCGGGCGGCGAAGCACCCAAGGCATACGCCTGGTGATGTTGGCTGTCCTGGCCCGAAACCCCAGGCTCAAGCCTGGGGCTGAATCAACAAAGCCACCTGAAGGTGGCTGGAGGAACATCCAGCCACCTTCAGGTGGCTTTGTTGACTCAGCCCCAGGAATTATCCTGGGGGTGGGGCGGGCGTGAGGGCCTTAACTATCCCCACCGCGATAATTCCACTCAGCGCGCCGAACACCAGCGACCACAGCAGCGCCCGGCCGGTACTCGAGCCAAGCAGCGGCACAAACGGCAGCGCTTCGGCCGCGAAATCGCGCGCCGCTCCGCCGGTGCCGGAGTACGGATTTACCGGCAGCAGCGCGCCGCTCCGCAGCACCAGCATCGCTCCAAATATCAATAAGCCGCTCAAGGCGCCGCCGGCAAGCCCAAGCACCACAAGCCGAACGCGCCCACGCAGCAGCAGCGCGGCCGTCACACCGAGCGCCGGGGCGAGGTTGAGCAGCACGTGAAACCATAGGTGGAGATACACCCAACGGCCGTCGTTGCGCGGAAACTGCCGGAACAACGGCGCGATATAAGCGGTTGAAAACTGGTGCAGCGGTTGGTCAAGCAGGCGCAGCAGCAGAATGCCGCCGACGATCGCCAGCGGAGTCCACCAGCGGCGTGTCAGCAGCCCGACGACCAGCAGCGGCAGCGGAATCAAGAGGCTGCCCAGCGCGGCGTACAGTGTCGGCATCGCCGGCTGCGTAACGCTCCAGCGCACTGCCGGCACGAGCGCAAAGTTGCTGAACGATACGACCAGCGTTCCGGCCCACAGCAGGCCCCACAGCGCGCGCCGGTTCCAACGCTCCATCCCGCCCTGGAACTCGGTGTTCCACAGCAGCACCAGGCCCCATCCGATCACCAGCGCGCCGAAAACGCCGGCCATGTGCGGCGGGCTCCAGATCGTGACGTCGATTCCGTACAGGCGGTGCCACAGATCGTCGAACGGCGCGGCTGAAACCAGCATCCCGGCGCCGAGCATGCTGAGTGTCCAGCCCCACGGCCAGGCCGCACCCGGCGCGCGCCCGATGCCGTCGCGCCAGGTAAACCACAGCCCGAGCAACCCGACGATCGCGACGCCGCTGTACAGCAGGTCGTGCGGCGGGATCCAGAACGAGTTCGCGCCCGACCGTCGAGTGCCATTGGACGTCCCAGTACGCGCCGGTGCGCATCAGCGTCGCGATCGCCGTCAGCGCCAGCAGGGCCCAGCGCCGGACGGCCACCGAGCGAGCGGCGAGTGTGTGTGTTGGTTGAGGAAGTGTTACCGCGCTCATGCGCTCACCTATTTCTGCAACGCTTAACCCAAAGGCGCAAAGACGCAAAGGAATAATAACTGAAAATCCCGTCAGGCGTACACGCCGGCAACGATTATACAAGCCATTGCTTTCAGGATTTCGTCAATCTTTGCGTCTTTGCGTTACATATTCTCGGCCCTGAACCAGCGCCGGTTGAGCCGGTCGAAAAACCCTTCCTCACGCATCGCGTCGAGCGCGGCGTCGACCTCGGCCTGCAGGCGATAGGCTTCCACCGGCACCGCGAGCACGTATGGGTCGAAACTGAGCGCGAAGCCGACCCGCAGCGCCGGCCGGCTGTTGACGGCGGCGATGCCCGAAACCGCGTCCACGATCGCCGCGTCGAGCCGGCCCGCGGCAAGGTCGTCGATCACTGCCTCGGGGGTTTCATAATCGGTGCGCAGCGTCACGGTCGGACGGGTGCGTCCGAGCGAGCGCAGCAGTGTGTCGGCGTCCGAGCCAAGGGCTGCGCCGACGGTGCGACCGTCCAGATCGGCCTGCTCGACGATGCGCGCTCCGCGCCGGACGACGGCCACCTGCCCGGCGTTGAGATATGGTATCGAAAAGCGCGCCCGCCAGCCTTGCTCGGGTGCCAGCGGCAGCGCGGCGGCGAGCAAGTCGACGCGGCGGGTGCTGAGCGCGTCGTACAGCGCGTCGTAGCCGACGGGCACCCACTCGACCCTGAGCCCGAGCCGGCGGGCCACTTCATTGGCGATATCGACGTCATAGCCCTGCAGGCCGGCGCCGGACGTGTAGGCGAACGGCCGGAAGCCAGGGTCGGTGCCTATGCGCAGCACGCCGCGCTCGCGCGCGGCCGTCCAGATCGGATCCGCCGCGCCGCGCGAGGTGTAGAGCACCACGCCCGCGTATGCCAGCAGCACAAGCACGGACAATACATCCCAAACGCGCTTCATGCTTCAAGCGTACCGATTCTGTTGCAAAGGCGCAAAGGCCACGAATAAACGAATGTACCGAGCATTCGCTTATTCGTGTTCTATGCGTGGCCTTTGCGCCTTTGCGTCGAAAAAAGTATTATGCGCACGGAGGTTCAGCTATGAGCCAAGGTCAAGAACTCGAGCCGATCGAGAGCGACGCAGCCCCGGAAGGCATGAAGCTCGCCACGCGCGGCAATGAGAATCCACTCGACGCCGTCGAACACGATTTGCGCAACGCTATTTTCGGCCAGAATCGGGCGATCGAAAGTGTCGTCCGCGCGCTGAACCGGGCACGCTTCGGCTTCAGCGCCGGCAACAGCAACCGGCCGCTGGTAAACCTCATGTTTTTAGGTCCCACCGGCGTCGGCAAGAGCGAGTGCGCCAAGCGGCTTGCGCAGCGGCTGCATCCCGAAGGCGGCGGGTTTCTCAAGATCGATTGCTCTTTGTTCAGCCAGGGCCACGAGGTATCGGCGCTGGTTGGCGCGCCGCCGAGCTATGTCGGTCGCGACCAGAAGCCGCTGCTCGACCCCGACGTGATCGAGGTCGAAAACAGCGTCGTGCTGTTCGACGAAATTGAAAAAGGTACCGCCGAGCTGTGGAACTTGCTGCTGCAGGTGATGGAGGACGGCGAGGTGACGCTGCTCAACAGCGGGCGCAGCGTGTCGTTCCGCAATACGATCGTGGTGCTGACGACCAATGTCGGCGCCAAGGAGATGGTCGACTATCTCGACAAGCGCAACATCGGTTTTCGCTCGACGCGCCAGGATATGGAGGCCACCGGCCAGCAGATCTACCAGATCGGATTCGAAGCGCTGCAGCGACATTTTCGCCCCGAATGGATCAACCGTATCGACGAGATTATCGCGTTTCGCCCGCTGTCCAGCTCGACGATGAGCCGGATCTTCGACCGTATGATCGACGAGGCCAACGAGCAGTACCTCGCCCACGGTATCCGTGTCGAGATCAGCGACGGCGCCAAAGACCATATCTTGCGCAAAGGCTATAACCCGACCTTCGGCGCGCGGCCGCTGCGCGCACGGCTGCTGAAGGATATCGACGCGCCGCTGGCCGACCTGGTGGCGTCGGGCGGTATCCCGCAGGGCAGCCGTGTGCTTGTCGCATTTAACGGCAGCGACCAGTTCGGCGAGGAGCTGTCATTTTATTATGCGCAAGACGACGAGCTCGCCGCGACAGCCAAACAGCGGCGCCAGGACGGTGCGACACCTGTGCAGCGCCGCGCAGGCTCGTCCGACGTCAAGCCTTCGCACGGTCCGGCCAAGGCGCGCACGATCGACGGAGCATCTAAAACGATCCGCGAATAACGGAGCACAGTATGTCCATCGGCGTTGTCATCACTGAGCCACATCACATCGAGCTGGAAGAAACGCCCGACCCTCCACTCAAAGCCGGCGAAGTGCGCCTGCGCACGCTGTATTCGGGAATTTCGGCCGGCACCGAGCTGACGGCCTACCGCGGCAGCAATCCGTATCTGAACAAGCGCTGGGACGGCGAGCGCCGGCTGTTCGTGCCCGGCGAAGAAACCAGCCAGCGCTACCCGCTGCACGGCTGGGGCTACGAGGAGGTCGGCGAGGTCGAGGAGGTCGGCGAGGGTGTGAAGTCCGTGCGCGCCGGCGATATCGTGTACGGCACGTGGGGCCATCGCTCGCGGCACGTAGTCGCCGAGGATTATGCCGCCAGGCGCGTGCTGCCGCCGGGCGCCGAGCCGATCGCCGGCGTTTTTTCGCAGATCGGCGCCATCGCGCTCAACGGCGTGCACGATGCCCGCATCCGGATCGGCGAAACTGTCGCGGTGTTTGGTCTGGGCGTGCCCGGCCAGATCGTCGCGCAGCTGGCCAAACGCTCGGGCGCAACGGTGATCGGCGTGGACCTGTTTCCCGAGCGGCGCAATAAAGCGAAGCAGCTCGGCGCGGTTGACATGGCGATCGACGGCCGGGAAACACCGGCCGAGCAGATCAAAGCGCTGACCGAGGGCCGCGGCGCCGATGTGTGTATCGAGGTTTCGGGCGCCGCGCCCGCCCTGCACGAGGCGATCCGCTCGGCGGCGTACTCGGCGCGCGTGGTGGCGATGGGCTTTTTTCAGGGCCAGGCGGCCGGCCTGTTCCTTGGCGAAGAGTTTCATCACAACCGCATCAACGTCGTGTGCTCCCAGATCAGCGGCGTTGACCCCGATCTGAGCTATCGCTGGAACGGGCTCAGGATGGCGCAAACCGCGATGCGGCTGCAGGCGGAAGGGCTGCTCAACCTCGAGCCGCTGATCTCGCATGTGTTGCCCTACGAGGATGCCGGCGAGGCATTCCGGCTGCTGGATCGCGAGCCGGCCGCGACGCTGCAGGTGGTGCTAGATTTTCGAGAGGCATAAAGGAGAGTGTCCATGTCGAGGACGATGACGACGGGTAGGCGCCGCTGGCTGCCCTTGTTGTGTTTGAGCCTGCTCCTAGCCGCGTGCGGCAGCACTACGGGTGGCCCTCCCGGCTCGCAAGACGCCGGCCCTCCAGGAGCCGAAGATACAGCGCCCGGCGCGTCGGGCGAGCCGGCGGCCGAGCCGACCGAGGTTGTCAGCGGTGATACCGGCGATCCGAACGTTATCTCGATCTGGAGCTACCTCGACCCGGCCGATCCTTCGGTCAAAGCCTATATCGAGCGCTTTCAGGAGCAGAATCCCGGCGTAACGATCAAATACACGGCCTATCCCGAGGACGACTACCAGGACAAGGTCAACGCCGCGCTGGCGGCCCAGAGCCCGCCCGACGTCGCGATCATTGAGAACCGTGGCTGGATGAAGGCCGGCGCCGTGGAAGAGCTGAGCGATGAGCTCAAAGCGTGGGGCGTCGACGTCGCCGATTACAACCCCGGCGGCATGGCGCGCACTGCCCCCGAGGGCAAGATCGACGCCGGAGTGTACGCCATCGGCGATTTTCTGGGCGGCAACGTGCTGTTCTACAACAAAGCTCTGTTCGACCAGGCCGGGCTGCCGTATCCCAGCGCCGACAAGTCGCTGACCTGGAAAGAGTACGACCAGATCTGCCGGGCGCTCGGCAAGCCCGATCCCGACCCCACGAAGACTGTGTACGGCTGCTCGGTGCCGTTCTGGGCCTTCGATATCTGGTCGATCTGGGCCTGGGGCGAAGACGGGCGCCAGGCTACCGGCAATATGAACTCGCCCGAGATGGTCGAGGCCTGGGAGATCGGCACCAAGCTGGTGCGCGACGGCCTCGCGCCCAGCGCCAGCATGCTGCAGACCTTCCCCGCGGGTGAATCCGATATGTTCGCGCAGGGCAAGCTGGGCATCACCTGGAGCGACTTTACCGAGTCGGCCAAGTACGAGGAACAGGGTATCAACTTCGGCCTGGCGCCGTTCATGGTGCACGAAGGCTCGGAATTGTTTGTCGATACCTGGACCGCTCCGTGGGGCACGTTTACCCAGAGCAAGCGCAAGGAACAGGCGCTCAAGTTCCTGCAGTTCATCGCCACCGATGCGCAGCGCATCCGCGTTGAAACGTCGTCCGATCCTCCGCTGGCGACATCGGTCGCCAAAGAGCTCGAATACGGCAAGGATGATCCGATCAAGCAGCAGTATTTTCAGGTGCTGCAGCAGGCCAGGCCGCAGGTCTTCGTTCCCGGCGATCTGTTCCCCGACGGTATCTGGGACAAAGAGGAGATCTATCGTAAGCTGACCACCGGCGGCGAAACTGATGTCAAGGCGCTGCTCGACGCGGAAGCCGAAAAAGCGCAGGCCGCGCTCGATACAGCATGGCAGGAGTGGGAAAAGCTGGCGGGGCAGTAATGAAGATGGGCCGGCTGGCGCGGCACGAGGAGCGGGTAGCCTACCTGTTTCTGATCCCCTGGTTTGCCGGGCTGTTGTGCTTTCTGCTGATACCGCTGCTGTGGTCGGTGTACATCAGCCTGACCGATGAGCTGCTGCTGCGGCGCGGTCGCTTTATCGGCCTGGCAAACTACGTCTACATGTTCACGCAGGATGCGTTCTTCTGGAAGGCGCTGAGCGTCACGCTGCAATGGCTGGTGCTGACCACGCCGCTGTATCTGGTGATCGGTATCGCGCTGGCGCTGCTGCTGAACCAGAAGCTGCGCGGCATGAATGTGTTCCGCACGATTCTGTATATTCCGGCCGTGCTGTCGGGCGTCGCGGTGACGGTGCTGTGGATCAACTTACTGAATCCTGAGCTCGGCGCGATCAATTACCTGCTGCGCCGCCTGGGCGTCGACAATCCGCCGCTGTGGTTTGCGAGCCCCACCTGGGCCATGCCGGGTCTGGTGCTGGTCGGACTGTGGGGCATCGGCGGTAGCGCGGTGATCTACCTGGCCGGGCTGCAAAATATCCCGCCGCACCTGTACGAAGCCGCATCGATCGACGGCGCGGGTCCGATCGCGAAGTTCCGGCACGTCACGCTGCCGCTGCTATCGCCGACGATCTTCTTTTTAGCGGTCACCGGCGTGATCGAGGCACTGCAGATCTTCGGCCCGGCTTTTGTCGCCGGCGATGGCTCGCGCGGCGGGCCCGACAACGCGCTCTTGTTTTATATGCTGTATATGTATCGCCAGGGCTTCGGCGGCCGTGGTCTGATGGGCTATGCCGCGGCGCTGGGCTGGGTGCTGACGCTGCTTAGCTTCGTGGTGGTGCTGATTCTGTTCCGGCTTGAAAAGCGCTATGTCTTTTACGAAACGCAATAGGGAGCAGCATGGCACGCGTAACGCTGGCTCAAAAAAGAGGCTCGGCCAGCCGGCCGGCCAGCGCGCCGATCGCCGTGCGCGTCCTCCGCGCCGGGCTGCTGTACGCCATGCTCCTGCTGCTGAGCCTGTTTATTATGATGCCGATCGGCTGGATGCTGACGGCGGCGTTGAAGCCTGATACCGCGCCGATCTTTACCTTCCCGCCCGAGTGGTATCCGACGACCTACTGGCACTGGGAAACGTTCGCCGATGCGCTGCTCAACCCCGACCGGCCGTTTCTGCGCTATGCGCTCAACAGCGCCCTGATCAGCAGCCTCAGTATTCTCGGCGCGGTTGGATCGTGTGCCATGATCGCGTACCCGTTCGCACGGCTGCGCTTTCGCGGCAAAGACGTACTGTTCAGCCTGGTGGTGGCGACGATGCTGCTGCCGGGTCCGGTGCTGCTGATCCCCCAGTTTCTGATCTTCTTCCGCATCGGCTGGTACGGCACGTACCTTCCGCTGATCGTGCCATGGTTCACCGGCAACGCGTTTTATGTTTTTCTGCTGCGCCAGTACATGCGCACCATTCCGCTCGACCTCGATGAGGCGGCGCGGATCGACGGGGCGGGATACTGGCGCGTCTTCTGGCGTATCATCGTGCCGCTGGCCGCGCCTGCGCTTACAGTGGTGGCAGTGTTCACGTTCCTGGCTACCTGGAACGACTTTTTCGGGCCGCTGCTGTACCTTGACAACCAGGACCAGTTTACCGTGGCGCTGGCCCTGGCGACGTTTGTGCGGCGTGTGGGAGTGCGCTGGAACGAAATGATGGCCGCTAACCTGGTCGCGATCGTCCCGGTGCTGCTGGTGTACTTTTTGGCCCAGGACAAGCTTATCGGCGGCATCGCCTCGGTGGGAAATCAAGGGCTAACTATTCGAGCGGGCCGCGGCAAGCGAACTCGGCCCCTCGAGCACAGGCCGGAAAAATCACCACAAGGACACGAAGGACACAAAGGTCCATACGATTCTTTGTGTCCTTCGTGTCTTTGTGGTGATTCTCGTTGGAACATCCGTTACGAGAAGTGCCAAATGCGTTACGCCTGCGCGGTGCTGCGCTCGTCGTCGGGCAAGAAGATCGACAGCACGAAGGATACGATGCTGACAATGATCGACGCCCACAACGCGGACCAGAAGCTGTCGACGGTAATGCCTGCGCCAAAAAGGTTGGCTACCCATGCTGCGAGCCAGAAGCACAGAGCGTTGATCACAAAGATAAACAGGCCGAGTGTCACCACGATCAGGCCGCACGACAACAGCGCAAGCAGCGGGCGAATGATCGCGTTGACCAGGCCCAGCATGACGGCCATGATCAGCACGGCGATCCATCCGCTTTGATTGGTAATCGTGATCCCCGGCACCAACCACACGGCGACGGCCAGAGCAACGGCGGTAATCAGCCAGCGCAAAAGTAGCCGCATACACGATCCTTTCGATGGGATATGAAGGCCACGGGCCGCGTTCAGCCCGCCGTATATTGTAAGCGATATTTCAAGGCGAGTGTAAATCCAGCCGTCTATGAGGCCGGCTTGCCGCGACCCGGATTCTCAGGCGGCCGCCGGCGCCGGCACGGAGCGCACGCTATGCTACAATATGCCCCATTCCCGTGGCGCCAGAGTAGCACATGCAGACCCCGATCGTGATTGGCGTAGCCGGCGGCACCGGCTCAGGTAAAACCACAGTTTCGCGCGCCATTTTGCAGCGTGTGGGCGAGCCGCGCATCGCATATATCGAACACGATTCGTACTACCGCGAGCTCTCGCATCTTTCTCTCGAAGAGCGCGGGCGGGTGAATTTCGACCATCCCGATTCACTTGACAACACGCTGTTGCTCGAGCAGCTTGACGCGCTGGCAGCCGGACGCGATGTGCAGGTGCCGATCTACGATTTCACGACTGATAACCGGCGGCCCGAGACGCGCACCGTGCAGCCCCAGCCGGTGATCATGGTCGAAGGCATCCTGATCTTTGCCGATAAAGCGCTGCGCGAGCGGATGGATGTGAAGATCTA
This sequence comes from uncultured bacterium, assembly GCA_963827625.1. GTDB lineage: Bacteria > Chloroflexota > Chloroflexia > Chloroflexales > Kallotenuaceae > CAWHBS01. The sequence goes on from CAWHBS010000004.1 coordinate 779,009, forward strand.
TGTCGATGCCGACGCCGATCTGCGGTTCATCCGGCGCTTGCAGCGCGATATTCAAGAGCGCGGCCGCACGCCCGAGTCGGTGATCGAGCAATATATGCGCACGGTACGGCCGATGCACCTCGAGTTTGTCGAGCCCTCCAAGCGCTACGCCGACGTAATCATCCCACGCGGCGGCCTCAACTCGATCGCGATCGATATGGTTGTCGCGCGTATCGAAGGACTGCTGGCAGGCCACCCGGCGGCACGATTTCCCTCCCCAGGCTAAAGCCTGGGGCTGAAGAAACAAAGCCTGCTGAAGCAGGCTGAGGCGATTCAAAAGTACACCTCGTGAATGTTCAACGAACTCCGGCTGAAAAAATTCTGCCCGCACGTAAGCCGGCTCAGGATGAGCGATTCTTTATCCAACCGGGGATTAACGCCACGCCGCGCAACGCTTTGCGCCGCGTCAGGCTTTCCCTCTTCGCCCTGATCGCCTTTGCGCTCGGCCTGCGTCTGATCTGGCTGGGCGCCGATCCGGCCGTCGATCTATCCTGGAGCGGCGCGCCGTTTACCGACGAAGGGTTGTACAGCCATGTCGCGCGCTGGCAGGCGCTTACCGGCGCGGCGCCCATGGGCGGCTGGGACAACCGGCTGGTCAGCCCGCTGTGGGACCGGCTGGCGTACGCGGTGTTTGCCGTGTTCGGCACGGGCTTCGTGCAGCTGCGCGCGATCAACGTCGTGCTCGCGACGGCGGCGTTGCCGCTGCTGTGGAGCCTGTTGCGGCGAGATATCGGCAGCGGCGCTGCCGGGCTTGCCGCGCTGCTCTGGGCGACCAACTACACATGGTTTCAGTATAGCCGCCTTGGCCTGCTTGAGCCGGGCATGGTGGTAGTGTTGGTCGCGTCCGCCTGGTGCTGGCGAAACGCGCTTGCCGGCGGCCGTTGGTGGGCGCCGGCGGCCGGGGTGCTGGCCGGCGCGGCGATCGTATGGAAGTCGTTGGCGCTCCTATGGGTGCCGGCTCCGCTGCTTGCCCTGCTGCTGCTCGACCGGCGCTTGCCGCGGCGCCAGGTAACGCTTGGCTACGGCTGCGGGCTCGGGCTTGCCCTCATGCTGTACGCGCTGGGGTGGTATCTTCCACATCGTGATGCGCTCGCTGCATACAACACGTTTTATGCAGCCGGCAGGATCCCCGAAGCCGGTGCCGTGCTGCGAATACTTTCCAACAATCTGTTTGGGCGCGAGATCGCCGCCATGGCGCCGGTCCTGGTGCTGGCGGCGCTGCCGGGCGGATTAATCGCGCTTGCCGACGCGTTTCATCGCCGCCTGGCGCCTGCACCGGCGCTGTGTTTGACATGGACCGCCTGTTCGTGTGGCCTGCTGCTGCTGCCCTACAGCCCTTCGCGCTACTGGGTTGCGCTTGTGCCGGCGTTGTGTGGCCTGGCCGGCTACGGATGGGCGGCTACTCGTTCGAAACCGCTGCTCCATCGCACAGTTCTTGCGTTGCTGCTCGCCACGCTGGTCTGGGACGGCTGGTGGTATGCGCGCTGGGCGCTGCGCCGCAAATCGACGCTTACCGGCGCAGCGCGGCGCCTCGAGCAGATCGTTCCACACGGCGACCTGGTGCTCGGCGTTGCCGCGTGCGGAGTCAGCCTCGACAACACACTGCCGTGCGCGCCGCCGATGGCCGGGCTGGCCAACGACGATCAACCGGTCGAGCGCCTGGGCGCGCGCTATGCCCTCGTCGAGCTTGGCGGCACCGACGACTACCTGCGCCGTTTCTATCCCGAGCTGCTCGCCCGCTCACGACTGGTCGAGCGCTTGCGGGTCGGGCCGCGCGAGTATGGGATGTATCAATTGAGTGATGAGTGATGCTTCGTAACACAGCCTGGTCGCTGGGTGGGCAGCTGGTACGGCTGGCGACGGCGCTGCTGCTGATCGCGCTGCTGGATCCGGCCGCGCGCGGTGTGCAAAGCCTGCTGGTGCTGGTGCCGACATTGGCAGCAAGTCTGGCGATGCTGGGCGTATCGTCGGCCACGCCGGTGCTGCTGCGCCGTGGCTTCACCGAGTCGCGCCTGCTGCCGAACTTGCTCGGCCTGGGCCTGGCGGTATCCGGCCTGCTGATGCTGCTGGCCATACCGCTGTTGCCGCTGCTGGCGGCGTTTCTGAGCGGCGAGTACACCGTGCGGCCCGGAGATGTGTTGCTCGGCCTGTTGCTGCTTCCGCCACAGCTGTTGGCCGATTATCTGCGCGCGCTGCTCGCCGCGCGACGCGATCTGCGTACCGTCGCTATTTCGCATGGTATTCAATCCGCCGCGCAGCTCGGCTTTGCGCTGCTGCTGGTGCTGTTCCTGGGGTTGGGAGCCATCGGAGCCGTGTGGGCGACGGTGCTGGCGGCGTTTGCCGGCCTGGCCTGGACGCTGGTTGCAGTTATGCCGCTGGGCAGCCTCGTGCCGCGACTGCAGCGCTCGGTGCTGCGTCCGCTGCTCGATCTCGGCCTGCGCGGGCACGTCGGCAATGTCGTCCAGACCTTTAACTACCGGCTCGACCTGCTGCTGGTGCAGGGCTTCCTGGGCCAGGCCTCCGTCGGCCTGTACTTCACGGCTGTCGCGCTGGCCGAGCTGGTGTGGTATCTGCCCAACGCGGTCGCGTCGGCGCTGCTGCCGGAAGTTGCCGCCTCGGACGACCGCACATTGACCGGACGCGTCGCGCGCATCACACTGCCGGCGACGATAGTGTGCGCGCTCGGGTTGCTGGCCGTGGCCTGGCCGGCGTTTGCCCTGCTGCGCCCGGCTTATTTGCCGGCGGTCCCGCCGATGGCTGTGCTGCTGGTCGGCGTCGTGGCGCTAAGCCTGCACAAAGTGTTGGCCAGCGACCTATCGGGCCGTGGCTTGCCGCAGTATCCCTCACTCTCCTCGACAGTCGCGCTCGGCATCACCCTGGCCGCCGACCTGGTGTTGATTCCGCGGCTCGGCATCCTGGGCGCTGCGCTGGCTTCGACGCTCGCATACCTGACGCAAACTACCGTGCTGACGCTGTTCTGGGTACGACAGGGCGGCGGCTGGCATGAGCTTCTGCCACGTCGCGCCGACGCCGAGCTGGTGTTACGCCGGTTCGGCCGTGGATCCGGAGCGCGCTCGTGATGCAGGGGCGCGTATTGCTGATCGGTGCGGCCGGCAATGTACACCTGCAGCGCTGGGCCGGCGGGCTGCGCGAGCGTGGCCTCGAGCTCAGCATGCTGTCGACGTCGCCCCTGCCCCAACCGCTGCCGCCGGCCCTGCACGGCCTGCCGCTGCTGGCCCTTCCGGTGGCCGCAGCCGGCATGAGCCGGGCTCAGCGCGTCCGGACCCTGCTGCACGGCTGGGCGCGCGTCCCAGCCCTGTACAGCGCGCTACAGCCCGATCTGGTGCATCTACACGCGTTGCCTACGCCGGCGGCCGTTCCCTTCGTGCTGCGAATCCCGCGGCTGGTTGTCTCGGCCTGGGGCTCGGATGTTGTACAGCGCGACGCGCGTAAGGCACGCATGTATCCCCTGTTATTGGCACGCGCGGCGGCCGTAACGGCGACATCGCACTACCTTGCCGGCGTGGTAGAGCAATATCTGCGACATCGGCGCGCGATCGACGTCGTTTCGTTCGGTGTCGACGTCGAGGTGTTTCGTCCCGCGGCATCGCCGGCGAAGGGGCAGCGCATCGGCACACTGCGGCATCTGGAGCAGCAGTACGGCATCGATGTGCTGCTGGACGCAGTACCGCGGCTCCTGGCCGGCCTGCCGGAGCTAGACGTGCTGGTCGGCGGAACGGGAAGCCGCCGCGACGCGCTGCTGGCACAGGTGCGCCGGCTCGACATCGAGCGTCACGTGCGGCTGCTCGGCCGGGTGCCGCATGATCAGGTTCCCCGGCTGCTGCAAACGCTGCAGGTGTTTGCCGTTCCCTCGCGTGCCGAGTCGTTCGGCGTTGCCGCCCTGGAAGCACAGGCCTGTGGCGTTCCGGTGGTGGCCTCGCGTACCGGCGGCCTGGCGGAAGTCGTGGTTGATCACGCGACCGGCCTGTTGGTGCCGCCCGACGACCCCGCCGCGCTTGCCGCGGCGCTGCAGGCGCTGCTGACCGATCCGCTACGCCGTCGCGAGTACGGCATCGCGGCGCGAGAATGGGTGGTGCAGCACTATCCATGGCAGCGCAGCCTCGACCGGATGATCGAGGTGTATCGGGGCGTTGTGCGGTGACGTGGTAAGATTTTTCAAATGCCCCGCACCGTCCTGATCCTAACCTACGACTTTCCGCCGCGCGGCACCACCAGCGTGCTGCGGGTCGCCAAGTTTGTGCGCTATTTACCGGCAAATGGCTGGCATCCGGTGGTCGTGACTGCCGCGGTACGCGGTGGTCTTCGCGACAATAGCCTCATGGAGCAGCTGCCGCCGGGGCTGGAGGTGGTTCGCGTACCGAATGCGTTCGCGCCTCGCGAAGGCGCGGCAAGCCCGCATAGCGCAAGCCCCACCTCACGCGCGCGCTTGCGCTCTGCCCTGCGGCAGCTATTTGTTCCCGACGCGCAGGTCCTTTGGACGCCGCCGGCGCTGGAAGCCGCTTCCGCGCGTATCAGCCGTGGCGGTATCACGGCAGTATTTTCGACGGCGCCACCATTTTCCACTCACCTCACCGCGCTGCTGCTGAAGCGCCGCCACCCTGAGCTGCCGTGGGTGATGGATCTGCGCGATATCTGGAGCGAGAATCCCGCTATCACGAGCCCCCTGGTGTACCGCATGCAGCGCGCTCTGGAGCGACGATGTTTATCCGCGGCGGACCACGTCGTCACAGCGACAGACGGGCAGCGTCGCTTGCTGGAAGAACGTTTTCCGCTGGTGACAACCAAAATCAGCACCATCACCAACGGTTTCGATCCGGCAGACGTTCCACCGGCCAGACCGCTGCCGTCGAGCGGCCCGCTGCGCGTGACGCACGCCGGCTCGATCGTCGGCAATCGTGCCACCGCTTCACGTGGCCTGTTCGACGCGCTAAGCAGGCTCGCCGCACACGGCGTAACCGGGCAGCAGCTGGAAGTACGGCTATTAGGGACGCACGATCCGCTGATTTACACACTCGCGGCACCGCTCGAATCGACGGGCATCGTGCGGCTGTTACCGCCGGTGCCGTACCGCGAGGCGTGGGATGAGATGCGGTCGGCCGGCGCGCTGCTGCTGTTATCGTCGGACGACCGCGAAGGTCGCTTGAGCCATCCCAACAAGCTGTTCGAGTACTGGGCGGCGGGGCGGCCGGTCTTGGCGTTAACGCCCGACGACGGCGATGTAGCACGGCTAGTTCGCGAATCCGGCTCCGGAAGCGCCGTGTCGCCGGGCGACGTCGACGCGATCGCCGGCGCCTTGAGGCAGCTGATCGCTTCCTCTGAACTGGAACCACGGCCGGCGCCGGCGAACGGCGGCCTGGCTCGCTGGGAGCGCAGCGAGCTGACACGCCAGCTCGCGACGGTGTTGGACCGCGTCTCAGCGACGAGCGCTACCGAGCCGGCACATGCCTGATCTCTCGATTGTACTGGTCACCTATGGCGGCGCCGACCAGCTGCACGCAACATTGCAGGGCATCGTGCGCTATGCGCGGGCTGTCGGGTACGAGCTGCTCGTGGTCGACAACGCAGGCGTCGACCGCGTCGTTACTGTCGCTCGCTCAGCCGGCGCACGTGTGCTCCGGCCGGCGCGCAATCTGGGCTTCGCCGGCGGCTGCAACCTCGGGTTGCACGCTGCGCGCGGCCGCTATGCCTGCCTGCTCAATCCGGATGTCGTTCTGTCCGGCGACGTGCTGGGGGCCCTAAGCCAGTGGCTGGACGAGCATCCCGAGGCCGGTGGTGCCGCGCCGGTGTTGCTGCGCCCGGACGGCTCCGCACAGCCGTACAGCTATGGCGACGCCCCATCGCCGGCTTATGTGCTACGCCGATTATTCCAGGGCATGCGCGGCAAGCAGTTGCATGAATGGGTGGGCGGCGAGCCACGGCCGGTTGCCTGGGCAGCGGCGACATGCCTTGTCGTGCGGCTTCCGATAGCGCGGCGGGTAGGCCCGCTCGACGAGCAGTTTTTCCTGTACTGGGAGGACGTCGATTGGGGAGTGCGCTTTCGAGCCGCCGGGCACCCGATCTGGTTGGTACCTTCGATAAGCGTTGTACACATCGGCGGCACCAGCATCGGGGCGGCGGCCTCGCAGCACTACGATCGATCCCTGGTACGCTATATGGGCAAATATCACGGTGGCCTGGCGGCCGGCGCAGCCTACTGGGCTCTGCGGCTGTTTCGCATGATTCAATGAGCCGTGCTCTCAACATTATCCTGGATGGGCGTGCCACCACGACGCACTTCCCCGGCGTCGCGCGGGCCACGCTGGGCCTGCTGGACGGGCTGTCCGCGATCGAGCAGCCGCATCATATCGCGGTGCTTGCTGCGTCCGGCGCTCCACCGGCCGGGCTGCCCGCGTTCGCCGGCCGGCGCCTGCGGCGCATCGACGCCGGCTCGCCTGCGCTTGGCGTTTCCCAGATCTGGCGCCTGCCGGCGCTGGCGGCGCGGCGCGGCGCAGAGCTCTGGCACGCGCCATACTATGTCCGGCCGTTGTGGGGCGTGCCGCCGGCGGTGGTGACGGTGTACGACATCATCGGGCGGGTTGTGCCCGGCGCGTTGACGCTGCGGGCGCGCTTCGGCTTCGAAGCCTTGATGCGCCTGTCGCTGCGTTCCGCCGCGATGGTGATCAGCAGCTCCGCGGCGACGAGCGCGGATCTGGCTGCCGCCTACGGCGTGCCGGCGTCGCGCATGCGTGTGATACCGCTGGCGGCCGGCCCGGAGTTCAGGCCACGCTCCTCCGCGGAAGTAGCCGCCGTCCGTCAGCGCTATGGCTTGCCTGGTCGTTACGTCATATATGTCGGCAGCAACAAGCCGCACAAGAATCTGCCTGCCCTGCTGCGCGCGTTCGCGCGTGTGGACGGCGACGCGGCGCTGGTGATCGCGGGTCGCTGGGATCCGCGCTATCCCGAGTCGCGCGACGTTGCAGGCACACTCGGCCTTGCCGACCGCGTGCGCTGGCTGCCCGACGTCGACGATGCGGTGCTTCCGGCGCTGCTGACCGGTGCGCTCGCATTCGTGTTCCCCTCGCGCTATGAAGGCTTCGGCCTGCCACCGCTGGAAGCAATGCAGTGTGGTACTCCGGTGATCGCAGCGGCGACCTCGTCGTTGCCGGAGGTGGTAGGCGACGCCGGCCTGCTCGTTCCGCCCAGCGCTGCGGCGCTGGCGCAAGCCCTTCAGCGACTGCTCGACGACGCTGCCCTGCGCGAGCGCCTCGCAGATGCCGGGCTACGCCGTGCCGCGCAGTTCAGCTGGACCGAGACAGCGCGGCGCGTGGTACAGGTCTATGAGGAGGTATGAATTTTGCGCCGTACCTCGTACTACACGTACATTAATCCTTTGCGCCTTTGCGTTAAATCGTCTGCGTGGCTCGTGGCACTTGTATTGCTTTGCCATCAACGCTATGACCCAGGCAAAGGTGGAAGCTTCGGTCGCCACGGCGCGCGCGGCCAGGCTTCGCTATGTTTCGGACGAACAACCCGGTATCCGCCGCATCCGTGCCGGCAAAGGCTTCCGCTATATCGGGCCGGATGGCGCGCCGATCACCGACGACGATACACGCCGGCGTATTCGCGCTCTGGCGATCCCGCCGGCGTACACCGATGTCTGGATCTGCCCCGATCCACGCGGGCATATCCAGGCTACCGGCCGCGACTCGCGCGGCCGTAAGCAGTACCGCTATCATGCGCGATGGCAAGCAACGCGCGACGAAGCGAAGTACGACCGGATGCAGGCGTTCGCCGCGGCGCTGCCGGGGATCCGAAAGCGCGCCGCGGACGATCTCAACAAACCGGGTTTGCCGCGAGAAAAGGTGCTGGCCACCGTGGTGCGCCTGCTGGAAATGACGGCGATACGGATCGGAAACGACGAGTACGCCCGCACCAATAAATCGTACGGTCTGACGACACTGCGAGACCGGCACGCTCGCGTTAAGGGCGATCGGATCAGGGTTCGGTTTCGTGGCAAACACGGCAAGCAGCACGCCGTCGATCTCAAGGATCGACGCCTCGCGAAAGTGGTGAAGCGCTGCCAGGATCTTCCAGGCCAGGAACTTTTCCAGTATATTGATGACAACGGCGTGCGCCAGGACGTCAAAGCCGACGACGTCAACACGTATCTGCGCGAGATCAGCGGCCAGGATTTTACAGCCAAGGACTTTCGAACCTGGGCCGGCACGGTGCTGTGCGCCGTCGCACTCAACGACCTCGGGCCGGTTGCAGGCCGGCGGCGGGCCAAAAAGAATATCGTGCAAGCGATCAAGCTTGTCGCCGAACGGTTGGGCAACACGCCGGCGGTTTGTCGAAAAGCGTATGTACACCCTGCTGTCGTGGCCGCATATATGGATGGCTGCACGTTGGCCAACCTGACACAGCAGCTTAAGCACGAGCTACAGCGCGACGGCCAGGCGCTCGATCGCGACGAGCGTGCCGTGCTGAAATTGCTTGATGCGCATGCTCAACAAACGAGCGATGCATGATGGGGGGACCATGATGGCGACACGAATTCTGGTGATCAACGATACGGCCGAGATCCTCGAGCTGTTCAAAGACATTCTGAGCTCCGAAGGCTATGATGTGGTGATCGCCGGTTTTGCGATCAACGATATCGAATATATCGAGCGCAGCTCGCCCGATCTGATCATTCTCGACTATATCTTCGGCAACGAGCGCGCCGGATGGCAAACGCTGCAAAAGCTCAAGATGCTCCGCTCCACGGCGCAAATCCCGGTCGTGGTATGTACCGCGGCCAAACGCGAGATCGAAGAGCTGGAGGGGCACCTCAAAGCGATGGGCGTGGGGATCGTGATCAAGCCGTTTGATGTCGACGTGTTGCTGCGCGTGATCATCGAAACACTTGACTCCGCGAAGCGAGGGGCGTATCGTATCGGGGATGAAGAGCAGCCCAGACTGGCCGGTTCCGAAGTCGAGCCGACCGGAATTAACGGAAACGATGGACATTCAAACAAAAAATAGCCCAATGTACCCATATAAAACAGGTATGTTTGGCACGTATTATGCTGTCACAAGGCCGAACGTAGTCGTACGGCTCCCACGTAGGGCGTGCGGCTAAGGGAGGAGTTTCATGCGTCGAACCATCGTTGTCGGACTGACGATCGCCTCGGTACTGCTGCTTGGCCAGTTGCTGGTAACAGTAATTGGCGCCGGGAGTGTGCAGGCAGCACCAATTAGCCTGAGCGACCTCGGCGAAGCGGCGCTCCAGACAACCCGGACCGCAACCCCCGGCCAGCTTCCGGAAACAGGCGGGGAAGGGAGCCTGAGTCTGCTAATTCTTGGTGCAGGCGCCCTCGTGATGCTTGGTGCGGCGGTGCTTGTGCTGGTCTCCAGCAGGCGCAGCGACAGCACAGAAGCGTAGCGGACGGTGCCGCGCATTGCGCGGCAGCGGGCACGGCGGCAAGCGATTTCGCTTGCCGCTCTTTGTTTTGGTACGTTTATTGCCTCGTTCCACGCCTTGCTCGGCGCCCGTGGCGCGGGCAAGGAGGTTACCGTAGGCATGAACTACCAACCACCCCCCGGTTCGGATGATTGGCCGGAAAAAGAGGCATCGCTCGCCAACAGCCCCGCTGCAGGCGATGTGGAGCGCTGGATCGCTGCGGTCGGCGGTGGCGCCCTCACCGTGCTCGGCGTGCGCCGTGGCGGATGGGCCGGCACAGCTCTGGCTCTGCTGGGCGGCGGCCTGGTGATACGTGGGATCAGCGGCGCCGGCCCCGCCCTCGGCGAACCGGTTATGCGTGCAGCTGAGCCGGTTATGCGTGCGGCTGAGCCGGTGATCCGCGCGGCGCCCTTGATCGGCTCGCCGGCGAGCGTGCAGGTCGAGCGTACGCTCACCCTGGAGGCCGAGCCGGGCGAGCTGTATCGTTTCTGGCGCTCATTCGAAAACCTACCCCGCTTCATGCGACATCTCGAATCGGTAACGGTGCAGGACGAGCGGCACTCGCATTGGGTGGCCAAAGCTCCGCCGGCAGCACGGTCGAATGGGATGCCGAGATCGTCGCCGACCAGCCCGACGAGCTGATCAGCTGGCGCTCGTTGGAAGGCGCGGACGTCGAAAACAGCGGCTCGATCGAGTTCCGGCCGGCTACCGGCGGCCGCGGTACGGTGGTCAAGCTGCGAAATCGAGTACGGGCCACCGGCCGGCGCTGCAGGGCGCGTCGTCGCCAGGCTGTTCGGCGAGGAGCCGGCGCAGCAGATCGGCGAAGACCTGCGCCGCTTTAAAATCCTGTTCGAGGCCGGCGAGATCGCCACGACCGAAGGGCAGCCCCACGGCACACGCTCCGCGATCGGCAAGCTGCTGTCGCCGAACAATTAAGGAATGCTCGATGAAAGCACTTACCTGGCACGGCAAAAACGACGTGCGAATCGAGGATGTCCCCGAGCCGACGATCATCAATCCTCGAGACGCGATCGTGCGCGTGACGACCACGGCGCTTTGCGGCTCCGATCTGCACCTGTATAACGGCTATATCCCGACCATGGAGGCCGGCGACATCCTCGGCCACGAGTTCATGGGCGAGATCGTCGCCATCGGACGCGACGTCGACAACCTCAAGCCAGGCGATCGAGTGGTTGTGCCGTTTACGATCGCCTGCGGACGCTGCTACTTCTGCAAGAACCGGCTATGGTCGTTGTGCGACAACTCGAATCCAGATCCGGCGATCGCCGAGGCGCTGTACGGCTACTCGCCCTCGGGCCTATTCGGCTACTCGCATATGCTGGGCGGCTATGCCGGCGGGCAGGCGGAGTATGTGCGCGTGCCGTTCGCCGATACCGGGCCGATCGTCGTGCCGGACGGCCTCAGCGACGAACAGGTATTGTTCTTGAGCGATATCTTTCCCACCGGCTATATGGCGGCCGAAAACTGCGAGATCAAGCCCGGCGACACGATCGCTATCTGGGGCGCCGGTCCGGTCGGCCAGATGGCGATCAGGAGCGCGTTCTTGCTCGGCGCCGAGCGTGTGATCGCGATCGACCGCATTCCGGCGCGACTGCGCATGGCCGAACAGTGTGGCGCCGAAACGATCAATTTCGACGACGAGCACGTGCTTGAGCGGCTACGCGAGATGACCGGCGGACGTGGGCCGGATGCGTGTATCGATGCCGTCGGTCTGGAGGCGCACGGAGCCAGCGTCGACGCGCTGCTCGACCGCGTCAAAGCCGCGACGTTTCTGGCGACCGACCGGCCGCATGTGCTGCGTGAAGCGATCATCGCCTGCCGCAAAGGCGGTGTGGTATCCATACCCGGCGTGTATGGCGGCTTTCTTGATAAGATCCCGTTCGGCGCCGCGTTCGGCAAAGGGCTGACCTTTAAGATGGGCCAGACCCACGAGCACCGCTATTTGCGCCCGCTGCTCGAGCGCATCGAGCGCGGCGAGATCGATCCGTCGTTCGTCATTACGCACCGCATGTCGCTAGAAGATGCGCCTTCGGCGTATGAGCTGTTCAAGCGTAAAGGGGACGAGTGTATTAAGTGTGTGTTCAAGCTAAACGGCTTGAGCTGAAAACGCGTCGCGTCCGGTGTATCTGGCGATGTTGACAAGGTGACAAGGTGACGGGGTGACGGGGTGACGGGGTGACAAGGTAAATCTGAGCCGCTTGTTTGTGCATTTCAAGAAAGTCTCGCTCCATCGATCGGGAAGTGTATGAGCCCGTCTATCGATCACCCCGTCACCTTGTCACCCTGTCACCCGATCATGCATAGTTCGCCCATGAAGCAAACAGATCGAGCGTCTTGGTCATCGTCACCCCTGTCACCTTGTCATACATGCGTCGAGCACGCAGAAAGAGGAAATTACTATTTATGAACAAGCTTATCCCCCTCGCCGCTGCCGGCGCAGGCGTTATGGTGGCCTCGCGCATCCTGCGGCGGCGACATATCTGGGATTTTCACGGCCGCTCGGTGGTTGTCACCGGCGGGTCGCGCGGCCTCGGCCTGGCGATCGCTCGTTGCTTCGCCGCCGAAGGCGCTAAGCTGACGATCTTTGCGCGCGACCGGGATGAGGTCGAGCGCGCGGCCGTCGACCTGCGCGGCCGCGGCGCCGAGGTCGAAGCATTTACGGCCGACGTCACCGACGAAGCCGACGCCAGGCGAGCAATCGATCGTGCCGTCGAGCGCTTCGGCCGCATCGACGTGCTGATCAACAACGCCGGCATCATCGCCGTGGGTCCGGAGCAGCACCAGGAGCGCGAAGACTGGGAGCGCTCGCTGGCGGTCCATGTGTGGGGCCCGCTGTTTACGATGCGCGCGGCTGCCGAACACATGCGCCGGCAGGGCGAAGGCCGCATCGCCAATATCTCGTCGATCGGAGGCAAGATCTCGGTGCCGCATCTGTTGCCGTATTCTACCGGCAAATTTGCGCTGATCGGCTTATCGGACGGCATGCGTGCCGAGCTGGCCAAGGACAATATCCAGATCACGACCGTCGCGCCCGGACTGATGCGCACCGGCTCGCCGCCCAACGCCGAGTTTAAGGGCCAGCAAGAAAAAGAGTACGCCTGGTTCACTATCTCCGACGCCAATCCGCTTGTGTCGATCAGCGCCGACCGCGCGGCCGAGCAGGTAGTCGACGCGGTGCGCTACGGCGCTCCCGCGCTGACGATCTCGTTCCAGGCGCGGCTGCTGGAGCTGGCCAACACCGTATTTCCCGGCCTGACGGCCGCGGCGACCTCACTCGGAGCGCGCCTGCTGCCCGCCTCGACCGGGCCGCGGGGCGACGAAGCAAAAACCGGGTGGGAGAGCCAGTCGGCGATCGCGCCTTCGCCGCTTACCGCGCTGTCGGACGATGCGTCGGCCGAATTAAATCAGGGCGGACGGCCGGAGTGACAAGGTGACAAGGTTTGGTTCCGCCGTCCGTAGGGACACGCCGGAGGCGCACAGACGGCTGCTGTTATTGCAGCGAGGCGTAGTTGCCGGTGGCGTGTCCGCAACCGGCGTAAACACACGCCATGAGTAGGCGTAGGCACGGCGTCGCGGCGAATGGTCCGTGTATTCGTGCCGCATTCGTGGACGGCCCGATCAACACACTGCCGCGGCAATGGCCGGTCGCGAGCGCACCTGATCCTGGATTTGCCGGGGAAGCGTCAGCACGTAGTGTTCAAAATCGCCCCCGGCAGCCGTGGCTTCGCCAGTGTGCATGATTGTGGTTAACGTCGCCGCGCCGGCCTGGTCCTGGATCAGCCGCGGCAGCGTGACGAGCTCAGCCGGGTGGAGCAGCGCAGCCGGCGTAACAGCCGTAGCCAGGTTGAGTCGATCCTGGCCTGAGCAAGCTGACGGTGTGGCGAACGCTTCGGCCTCAATCAGCGGAACCTCCTGGCGGCTGATCACCAGCACGCCGATAAGCAGGCAGGCTGCCAGCAGCACCGCGGTCCGTTCGATGTAGCGCATCCGGGTGCCTGTATGGATTTTGTGTTATGTGACCTTTCGATGATCGCCTGGGAGACTGGCGACAGCGAAGCTGAGGAAAGAATTCTTCGTGAGTGTTTGACGCTGGCTACGAAACAGGGCGACCGGGCACGAGTAGCATGGACGATCAATCAGCTCGCCGATACGCTACGCTGGCTGTGCCGGTATCCCGAAGCGCAAACGCTGTGTATCGAAAGTGAGGCCATGTTCCGCGAGCTTGGCATGATACCCAAACTCGCGGCGGCACATCCTGAGCCAGGCGCGGCAGTGCCAATCGCCGGATGCGGACACGCCACCGGTATGTCCCTACAAGATTTCCCTTACGCTCTTTGCGCCTTTGCGTTTGCGTATTTGTCCGCGTACATGTCCCCTTTCGAGCCATGCGTTTGTGCTAAACTATCGTTTCTACCGATCTGAACGCGCCGCGACGAAGCAGTGCGTCGATGTGTATAAGGGGTGTGCGCATGTCAGCGATGGCGAAACTGAAATACATCTGGTTCAATGGCGAACTGGTTGAGTGGGACAATGCCACGATCCATGTTCTTTCACACGTCGTCCATTACGGATCGAGCGTCTTCGAAGGCATTCGCTGCTACGAAACGCCGGGCGGCCCCGCTATCTTTCGCTTGCGCGACCATACGCGGCGCCTGCTGAACTCGGCCAAGATCTACCGCATGGAGCTGCCGTATTCGGCCGAGCAGATCAACGCTGCCTGTCGCGAGGTGGTACGCGCCAACGAGCTGCGCAGCGCCTATCTGCGGCCGATCGCGTACCGCGGCTTCGCAACTCTTGGCGTCGACCCGCGGCCGTGCCCGGTGGAGTTTGCAGTCGCGGCGATGAGCTGGGGCAAATATCTGGGCGACGACGCTCACGACCAGGGCGTCGACGTCGGCGTATCGAGCTGGTCGCGCTTCGCGCCGAACACGCTGCCGGCGATGGCCAAAGCCGCCGCCAACTATATGAACTCGCAGCTGATCAAGCTTGAGGCACTGCAGCACGGCTATAGCGAGGGCATCGCGCTGGATACCGACGGCTATGTGAGCGAGGGATCGGGCGAGAATATCTTCCTGGTCAACGACGGCGCGCTGGTTACGCCGCCGCTGGCCGCGTCGATTCTGCCCGGCATCACGCGCGACTCGGTGGCGACGCTGGCGCGCGAGCTGGGTATCCCGATCGTCGAGCAGCGGATCCCGCGCGAGGCGCTGTATCTTGCCGACGAGGTGTTTTTTACCGGTACCGCAGCCGAGATCACGCCGATCCGCTCGGTGGATCGCATCACTGTCGGCGCCGGCAAGCGCGGCCCTGTCACCGAGCAGCTGCAGCGCGCCTTTTTTGATGTGATCAACGGCGAGCGGCCCGACCGCTGGGGCTGGCTTACGCCTGTGGAGTAGGGGCGTGGTGGCGGGAGTGGTTATAAGGTTTTCACCTTGTCACCCGGTCATAAAGTGCCTCAACCTGACCAATCACCACATCTTCAGCAAACCGCTCTCGTGCGATGCGCTCGGCGCCCTCGCGTAGTAAAGCTTGCAGTGCCGGATCGGCCAGCAGCCGGGCGATATGCCTGCCCAGCTGCCGCTCATCGCGTGCCAGCAGCCCGCTGACGCCGTCCACGATCGCGTCGCCGGTGCCTCCGGTCTCGATCGCCGCGATGCAGGCGCCAACCGCGCATGCCTCGAGCAGCACACGGCTCAAGGGCTCGCCCCAGGCCGAGGGAAACACGAGCACGTCCGCGCGCCGCATCAGGCGCAGCACCTCATCGTGGTCGATCCAGCCGCCTGCAAAGCGGTAGTCTATGGCAAGCTGCTCGAGCTCGCGCCGCAGTTCGGCCTCGAGCTCGCCGTTGCCGGCGATCAGCAGCGGCGGAAGCTCCGCGCCGGCATCGCGCGCCGCGGCCAGCGCCGCCGGGAGCAGATGCGCGCCTTTGTTGTGCTCTAATTTGCCAACAAATAAGAGAAAACGTTCGGGTAGGGACGTGCCGCCGGCGCGTCCAGAATAAATCGTGGGGGACACCCCCATCTTCACAGCGGGGGCAAGCCCCGCCGCTACATCGACCGTACCGGCGGAGGCAAGCCCCGCCGCTTGACCCTCGTCCTCGCTGCGCTCGGCGATCATCCTCGTCGCGTCGACGTCGATCAGGTGTGGGATCATGTGCAGGCGTTCGGCGGGGACGAGTGCTTCGAGCTGCCGCCGCATATAATTGCTGCACGCGATCACGGCGTCGGCCTGCGCCAGCAGCGCCGCGCGACGCCGGACGTGCGCGCGCATGTAGGGGATCGCCAGCGCTGCCAGCGCGCTGCGCAGCGGCGGCAGCCGCCCGACCAGATCGAGCCAGTCGACCAGCGGGCCGCCCGGCCGGAACGGCAGCCGGTCGCCCAGCAAACCGGTGGCGAAATAGTGCCACGGCCAGGCATCCCGTACGGTAGCCACGACAGGTGCGCGCAGCACGCGACCGGCCAGCACCGCCGCCGGAATAGTCTGCGCGTGCTGGCCGTGAACGATCAGCGGCAGCTGGTATCCAGGCCGGTCAGGCAGGGTGGTGCTTCCTTCTGGCCGGTCAGGCAGCGAGGTACTCGCTTCGGCCACGATCGTGTCGCGCAGCAGCGGCCACAAATGCTCGAAACGGTAATAATTCTGAACAAACGGCACGTTAGGTGCGCGGTAACCCAGCTCCACCACCGGCACGCCATCCTGCTCACGCCGGCGCAGGCCGGGCCGCCCGCTCACGGGAACGATGGCCGTGACACGATGGCCGCGGCGCAGCAGGGCGCGCGCGAGCGCGAACGAGCTCCAGCCGGCGCCACCGGCGATGGGTGGAAACACATCAGTGGGCAGCAACACATGAAAGCGCGTCACGCGGTGGCCACCATCGTTTCCAGCACCTGCTCGAGCGCCTCGCAGTGCCGGCGCCAGGAGTAGCACTGTTCCACGCGCAGCCGGGCGCGGCGGCCCATCGCCTCGCGATCGGGGGCGTTGAGCACGCGCCGGATCGCGCCGGCCAGGTCGTCGACATCGCCCTCGCGAAACAACGCGCCCTCCTGCCCGTCGCGGATCGCCCGGTCGAGCGGTGGAATATCTGCCGTCACCACCGGCAGACGCATAGCCATGTACTCATAGATCTTGAGCGGCGACCAGAAAAAGCCCGCCGCGCGCAAGGCGGGGTGCGGCGCGGTATTAAACGGGGCGACGCCGAGCTGGGCCAGCGCAAGGTAGCGCGGCACCGTTTCGTTCGGCACGCTGCCGGCGAACACGAAACGCCCGGCCCATGGACGCGCCGCGAGCTCGGCTCGCCGGCGCTCGGGACCATCGCCGATCAACATCAAATGTACGTCGTCGCCCGCCTCAAGCAGGCGTAGCCCGGCGTGTACAAAATCCAGCACGCCATGCCAGGCGCGAAACGAGCCTACGAACGCGACCACCGGCCGCCCGGGTGGTATGCCGAGCGAGGCGCGCAGCGCTTCCGGCTCGAGCCCGGGCGCGTCGCGATCGAAGCGGTCGACGTTGGCGCCCCACGGCAGCTCCACGATTTTCTGGCGCGCGATCTCCGGCGGCACAGTGCTCGCCAGCGGTGTGACGATACGAGCGGCCATGCGGCACTGCTTGATTGCCCAGCGCCGCAGCGGACCGCCCAGTCGATCGTCGATGCGGCGTTTCGGCACCGCCGGCGGGTCAACGATCAAGGCGTTGACCTCCAGCAGGCTGGGAATGCCGCGACGATGCGCCGCGAGCATGCCTGCTCCGGCAAGATTGTAGTAGCGCTCCAACAGGGCGTGTGGCCGCAGCCCGCGCACCAGTCGCTCGACGTAGGAGTAGCTGAGCAGGCCGAGCGCCTTGGGAAGGTCGATATAATGAAACTCTACGCCGTCGATCGTCACCCGGCGCGGCCGTAGCTGAAGCTGGAACCCGGATCGTGGCGCGCGCGCGACAACATGAACATCGTGGCCACGGGCGACCAGGCCGCGGGCGACTTCGAGCGTGTGGGTTGCGCCGCCGTAGGAGCCAGGAACCGTGATGCCGCTCGCAACGTACACGATCCTCACAGGCGCTCGTAGCGGTCCAGCTCGAGCGCGATCATGAGCGACCCTGGAGCCATCTCGTGCATAATGCTCCGCGCGCGAGGTATATCATGCTCTTCGATTCCCACCAGCAGCGTTGTGTTGCCGCGGCGTAGAAAGCCACCTGTGCTTGCCAGGCGGGTGACCCGAAAGCCCTGTGCGACAAGTGAGTCGACAGAGGTATCTGCTTTGGAATCTTCGACGACAAAAACGGCAAGCTTCATAGCACGCTCCTCGGCAGAATTGCGCGCGATTATACGGTTCGCCTGTCCCTGCGTCAAACAGACGAGTTTCTGAGCGTTACGTTTTCGTCGCTGTGTCGTTCTAGCAAACAGAGGTTATGTGTAGTATTACCCGGAGTCGTTCGCTATGCCGCGTTATCTGAAACAGCGCCGCGCAGGCCAGGGTCTGGTTGAATACGCTCTGGTGCTTGTGCTGATCGTGATCGTCGTCGTGCTTGTGCTCTATCTGGTCGGCGAAAAGATGCCTGCCACCACGGGCCTGCTGCTCTCGCTCGGCCGGGCGTAACACCCTGGCTTGCGGGTGCCGCTCCGGATCTGTATAATAACCGGGATGTGGGCCGGTAGCTCAATGGTAGAGCAACGGCCTTTTAAGCCGATGGTTCAGGGTTCGAGCCCCTGCCGGCCCACCACCCACTCGTCACGCACCGCCCGGCGGTGCGTCGAACGTTAACTGGTAGATTCCTCCGTCTGCCGCGGCGACAAAGGCATACACCGAACCGCTCGCCGCCACGGCGCCGGGCGCGCTGGTCCAGCTTCCTCCGCTGCTGTGCCACTCGCTCCACGCCGCGCCGTCCCAGCGCTTGCGGTACAGCGCATGGTCGGTGAAGATGGCGAACAGGTCGATAGTTTCGCCTGCCGCCGCGGCAGCCACGCCCCATAAGCATGTGCCGCCAAGACTTTGGGCTTCGCTCCAGCGCCGTCCGTCCCATTGCCGGTGCCACACCGCGCTGTCGACACCCAGCGCAAACACGTCGATCCGATTTCCCGAACGGCTAACGACTGCCGGCGGCGATACCCACGCGCCGCCGTGATTGCGCCAGCGGCTCGCGGTGCTGCCGTCCAGCGTTTTGTGGTACAGCTTGCCGTTGGCGCCGGTGGTAAATACCTCGATCCGTCCCGCAGCGGGCGAAACGGCCGCCAGGCCACGGGTACATGTGCCGCCCAGCAATTGCCAATCGAGCGTGTCGCTCCCCGTGCCGTGGTACAGGTCGCCCGACGGCCCAATAGTGAAGATCTCAGTTTGGCCGTTGTTTTGGACGGCGGCCGGCGGGTACACCGATGTGCCGCCCAGCCCCACGGCTTCGCCCCACGCCTCGCCGCTGCGAGTGCTACGGTATAGCGCGTAGTCGGCTCCCGTCACAATGAGAGCGATTGCTCCGTCGTCGAGCGCCGATGCTACCGGTGCCAGAACCCCTGCGCCGGCTATGCGCTGTCCCTGGCCGGTCGGCGCGGGCGTCTCTCCCGCGAGAACATGCTCCCAGGCCGCGGCAGCCTGGATAATGCCGGCGCCGCTATGCGGATCCCAGCCGGCAGGTTCCAGGTCGTCGGCGGTATCGATCAGCGCCTGCTTGGCTGCCTGCTGCGTCAGCTCGGGCGCGGCCTGTTTTAACAACGCCGTGACACCGGCGGCAACCGGACACGCCGCTGAGGTGCCGTTGTCGCTGGCGAAGTAGCCGCGGAAGTGCGTGATCGAGCAAAAGTCGGGCTTGTGCTCGTCGAGGGCGGCCGGTCCCTGGCTGCTGTAGCCGACGAACTGCCCGTCCAGGTTGGCCGCACCGACCGTCATTACCTGGGGATGGCCATTGGCGCCCCAGATGCTGCGGCCCGGCCCGTTGTCGGCGCCGCAGCGATCGGATGGACACGCGGCGCCGCAGTTGCCGGCGGCGAACAACACCAGAATGCCTTCCGTGATCGCCTCGACGACCTTGCGAGTAAACGGGTGCTGCGGGTCACGCGCGTACTGCGGGTCCCAGCTTTCCTGGTAAATACCCCAGCTGTTGGTCAATATGTGTGGAGTGCCGTCGCGGCGATGTTGCTCGATCGCCCACTGGAAGCCTGCCAGCGCCGCGGATATCGATTCGCCGTCCGAGATACGGATATCGTAGAGCTGTGCTTCGGGCGCCATGCCGAGCACGTCGGTGGCGCTCATGTTGCCGTGACGACCCCACACGCTCGCGGTGGTGCCCCAGCTGGCGGTCGGCCAGCCGCCGATAACGCGCGGTACATCGGCGGTTTCGCCGGCCCGCACGGTGCGCCCGCGCGCGGTGATGCCGCCGTCCACCACGCCGATCACGACGCCCTGGCCGCGAATGCCTTCGCTCCACATGCGGTCCACGCCGAGGAATCGTGCCACGTCGGGGATGCCGCCGCGCGCAACGGTCGGCGAGCAATCGCACTCGCCTGTCGGGCATGGCCCGAACGCCGCCAGGGCCATGCTGCGCTCGCCTCTGGCCTCGACGGCGAACGGCGCGATCGGCGTGTCGCGCCAGACGCGAACCACGTCGGGGCGCGCTTCGAGCTCGGCGATGCGCTGTGGCTCGATCGAGCCGCGCACAACGACGACGTCTTCGTCGTCTCCACGCGTGCCTTCCTCCTGAGATCCGGCAACCGGCACTGGCTCGTAGTCGGAGTTGATCTCGAAACCGGCATCCTGCATTGCCGCCGGCGACCCCAGCTGTATCTCGCCGCCACGGGTACGCTGCACGCGCAGCTCGACTAAGACGCGCTGTGTTTGCTCGCCCTGAACGCCAGATCCACCTGGTTCTTGGGTTGTCATGGCTGTGGCCTCCGTTTTAATGAGTAATGAGCAATGAACAATCAGCAAACAGCATACACCTGCAGAATTTGTTCATTGCTCATAGTTCATTGAAGCGTAGCGCTCGGCGACCACCGCGGTGCCGTAGGCCAGCACTTCGGTTACACCGTCCGCGATTTCGTTGGCATCGTAGCGCACGCCGATTAAGGCGTTGGCTCCAAGTGCTGCCGCGTGCTGAATCATCAGCTCGAACGCTTCGTGGCGCGCCAGCTCGCACATCTCGGTCCAGCCTCTGATGTTGCCGCCGCGTAGGGTTTGCAAACCGGCCCCGATGCTGCCGATGATGCTGCGCGAGCGAACCACGATCCCGCGCACGACCCCCAGGCTTTGAACCACCCGGTATCCCGGTAGCTCAAAGGCGGTCGTTACGTTGCCATGGTCGAGGTCGAGCCGTTGGGTTGAGCGTGCTTCGGACATATGCTCCTCCCTTTGTGCGTACATTCTAGAACATATATTCTAAAGTACGGAGATCATATCGCCTTCGTCAAGTGGCCGTAGGCTTAGCGCATCCGAGCCGGGGATCGCGTTCGCCCGCGCGATAGCGGCGTACAGCGCCCCCGACGGGCGCAGCGTTCGCTGCTGGGTTGTTTCGTCCAGCGCATACAGGCCGAAGCGCAGGCCCCAGCCCTCGCCCCACTCGAAATTATCGACCAGACTCCAGACGAAAACCCCACGCACGTCGACGCCATCCGCGATTGCACGATGCACGGCGGCGAGATGGTCGAGCAGAAACTGCGGCCGCACGTCGTCATCAGCGTCGGGCAAGCCGGTCTCGGTGATATAGATCGGCACGCCAAGCTTACTCACGCGCTTGAGCGCGCGGTACAGGCCGGCCGGATAGATCTCGCCATAGGTGGCTCCGGCCTTGCCGGCATCGCTTTGCAGCACGTTCTGGCGCGTAAAATACCGGCCGAACATCGTAGATGACGCACGATAGTCGAACGCCACGTGCGCGCGGGTGTAATAGTTGAGGCCGAAAAAATCGCATGAGCCTGCCAGATCAGGCACACTGCGCAGCCCCGCGCCGAGCGGTGGCGGAATACGGCCGGTGCGCAACGCTTCAAGCACGACGCCGTTGAACAGATAATCGTACAGCGCGCTGACGGCAAGATCGAGCGGCGACCGGCTGTCCGCGTCCAGCGGGCGCACGTGGTGAGCCAGCCCGACGCGATGTCGTGGTGATACGCGGCGGATCGCGGCGGCGGCGGCGGCGTGCCCCAGCAACGTGTTGCGCGCCACCCGCAGCGTTGCGCCGATATCGCGCATTCCGGGCGGAAACTCACCGTTCAAATACCCCATCGTTGCAAAGATCACCGGTTCGTTGATGGTGCACCACAGCGAGCACAGGTCGCCCAGCGCCTGCACGGCGTACTCCGCAAAGCGCGCAAAGCGCTCCGGCGTGCGGTCGTCGAGCCAGGCGCCGTCGGCGGTAAGCCATAGCGGGTCGGTAAAATGGTGCAGCGTGACCATCGGCTCGATGCCGCGCGCGTGCAACGCGGAGAGCATCTGGCGATAGCGCTGAATTGCGCGGTCGTCGAACCGGCCCTCGACGGGCTCAATGCGGCTCCACTCGATCGACAAGCGGTGGGCATTCTGGCCGAGTGCGGCGGCACGGTCGAAGTCTTGCTCGGCGTCGTGCCACCAGTTGCAGGCGTCGCCGGAGCGCTGCTCGTGCCAGATGTGGCCCGGCTGGCGCTCCCACTCACTCCACTGATTGGTGTTGCCGCCCTCCACCTGATGTGCGCTGGTTGCCGTGCCCCATAAAAAGCCGGGCGGAAAACGTCGTGGTGCCATGGTGCTCCCTGCCGTGCCGCGAACCGCGCCGCGGACCGCGAAGCCGCGAAGCCGCGAACCGCGAACCGCGAATAAATTCGCGGATGATATGAAAAACCTGCTGAAGCAGGTTAAGCTAGATCGTGTGTGTCGCCGTTGACACGATAGCTTAAAGTAATCGGGTAACGAGATCAATTCATGGCGCGCAAAAACCAGTGGCCGTGGCAACCTGCTTCAGCAGGTTTCATCTTATCAACGTCGATTTCAATCGACGTTCGCTGAAGCAGGTTGGGCATGCAGATCGTTCTCAACCTGCTTCAGCAGGTTTCATCATATCAACCGCGAATTCATTCGCGGCAGCACGCGGCACGCGGCAGCACGCGGCACGCGGCACTCGCGGCACGCGGCACGCGGCACGCGGCCGCACCACGCGCCAAGAAGGAGACACAGCATGACCAACCTGGCAGCGGTGCTGGATGCGCCGCACAGTATCCGCATCGAACAGCGCCCGATGCCCGAGCCGGGGCCGAAAGAGGTATTGGTACGGGTAGCGGCCGTCGGTGTGTGCGGCTCGGACGTGCATTATTACGAACACGGACGCATCGGCTCGTTTGTGGTGCGCGCGCCGCTGGTGCTGGGTCACGAGGCCGCGGGCGAGATCGTCGCGCTGGGGTCCGATGTTCGCTCCCGGCTTGTCGGTGAGCGCGTGACCCTGGAGCCCGGCGTGCCGTGCGGCGCGTGTCGCGAGTGCCGGGCCGGGCGCTACAATCTGTGCGCCGACGTGCGCTTTTTTGCAACGCCGCCGATCGACGGTGCGTTTGCTCGTTTTGTCACGATCCACGAAGACTTCGCCTTCCCGCTGCCGGCGTCGATGTCGGACGAAGCCGGGGCGCTGATCGAGCCGCTATCGGTAGGCGTGTGGGCCTGCCGCAAAGCCAATGTGCAGAGCGGTGATCATGTGCTGGTGACCGGCGCCGGGCCGATCGGCATCCTGGCCATGCAGGTCGCGCTAGCCAGCGGCGCCACCGCGGCGACGATCAGCGACATCAATCCGCGACGCCTGGAAGTCGCAAGGCGATTGGGAGCTACCGCGGTGCTCAACGCCGGCGAAACATCGCTGGCGGATGCCGGAGTCGAGGCCGACGTGCTGATCGAATGTACCGGCAATCAACATGCCCTACGCGACGGCATTCGGTCGCTGCGCGCGGCCGGACGGGCCGTGATAGTCGGCATGAGCCCGACCGAAGAGGTCAGCATTCCCATGTCGGTGATTCAGAATCGTGAGATCTGGCTGACCGGAACGTTTCGCTATGCGAATACCTATCCGGCCGCGATCGAGCTCGCGGCGTCCGGACGCGTCGACCTTGAAGGCATTATCACGGGCTACTATGGGCTCGAGCAGGCCGAAGCAGCGCTGCAGGCCGGTATGCGCGATCCGGGCAGCATCAAGGCAATAGTGCGGCCTGGGAGATGAACTCAGAGCAGCACATCGCCGCTGTCGCCCGACGCGCCCTGGGCCGCGTGGTGCAGCTGGAGCGCGTCGAGCATGGCGTGTCGACAACCGTGTACCGGATTCGGGCCGGCAGCGAAACGTTTTATTTGCGTATCCTGCCTGAAGCGGGCGCCAGTTTCGCTCCCGAAGCCGTGGTCCATACGCGGCTGCGCGAGCTCGGCGCCAGCGTGCCGGAGGTGCTCTTCGTCGACCCGTGCGATGCGGTGCTGGGCCTCTCGGTGATGATAATAGCCGAGATAGCGGGTCAGCCGATCGGCGAATCGCCTGAGCTGGCGCCGGCGACGCTGGAGCAGATCGTCCGCGAAGCAGGCCGCGACCTGGCGCGTATCAACAGCCTGCCGGTCGAGGGCTGGGGCTGGATCGATCGAGGGTCACACGTTGCAGGCCTGGCGGCGGAGCACGCGAGCTGGCGCGATGTTGTTTTCGAGTACTGGGAAAGCGACCTTGCCTTTCTGGCCGCCGGCGCGATCACCGCTGCCGAGGCACGCGCGCTCGAGCAGCTGCTCGCCGGCTACGACGCGTGGCTCGATCCGCAGCGCTCGTGCCTGGCACACGGTGATTTAGACGCCACACACATATTTCACCAGGAGGGGCGCTACACAGGCATGATCGACTTCGGCGAGATCCGCGGCGCCGGCCGCTGGTACGACGCGGGCCATTTCCACGTGCGCGACGGCGAGCGCCTGCCGTTGCCGCTTGAGCCCGCGCTGCTGCGCGGCTACGGCGATATGGTGACGCTGCCGCCGGATATCGAGCAGCGCGTACGGTTCGAGGCGCTGCTGATCAACGTCCGTGCCCTGGCGCGCAGCCTGCGCAAACGCCCGCTGGACCGCTGGACCAGGCACCAGCTCGTGGTGCTGCGCCAGGATATCGCGGCGCTTTCGGCAGACTAAAGCGTTTGTCGTACAGGGTAAGTCGACCGGAATCACCACAAAGATACAAAGGACGCAGAGAATAACAAGAGTATCTGCGTCCTCTGCGTCTTTGCGGTGCACCGTTTCCGGCCCGCTAGGCCCACACGATGCGGTAGCGCTCGACGCGCGGGCCGTCGGGATCTTTGACGACCAGCCGTGGCGCGCTGACCTCGTCGAGCGGCACTGCCACGTAGCCGCAGCGCGGCGAGGGATAACAGGCCAGTTCTTCCCAATGCCCGTCGACTTCGTGATAGATGCGCGGGGTTACGTTTTCGGCACGTCGTTGGGCGTCGTAATACATAACCAGCGTCGGCGTGAGCTCAAGCGGCAGCGCCGTGCTGGCCGCCAGGCTGTACACGTAGCCGCGTGTCGCATCGGTAAAGCGCCCGGGCAGCCGTGGGTCGACGCCCGGCAGCAAGGTGGTGACGACCTTGACCTCGCTGTAGTCCGTATTCGCTTTTTTCTTCGCGCGCCCGTTCGGCGGATCTTCCGGATCGTGCCAATCTTCGTCGCGAAAAAAGATCATCAGGTTGCCGTTGGATGAGCCGGCCGTCACCGGGCTGAACCCAATCGGTCCGTGGGTTGGGGGACCGCCGCCCTGGGAGAACGTTGCTACCTGCACCCGACCGCCTGCCCAGCGCAGCAAGACATGGCCGTCGAGTGTCGGAATGAGTTGTGTTTCGCTGAGCCAATCGCTGCTATCCGGGCGCCCAAAATCGAGAGCGTCGCAATTGCCTCCGAGAGGGAAAACCCAGACCGACTCGGGCGGCGTATCACTTTTGATACGCACGGCAACATACATGCTGTTCGGGTTTCCCGCTCCGCCATCAACAATGTGCGGCACGACGTCGACCAGCGCCGAAGCCGGCTCCGCGACACGAAGGTCAACTGTTCCGTTTTTTTCAACGATGCCCCTGAGCTGCTGCAGCCTACCTGCTTCGCTCTGAAAAATCGCAATCACCTGGTCGTCGGGAAACGCGCCGTATAACGGAATATCATTGCCGGCGCGTGCTTCGAGCGTGCCCAGCGCCAGGAGTTGCTGCGGGGCGCTCTCCCCCATGCGCAGGCAATAGATCCAGCAGCGATCCGGCTCCTGCCGCAGCGCCTTGTCGTCAAGAAACGATCGATCAACCGTTATGCTGGCCGGCGCGTCGTCTTCGAGCGAGCCGGCGCGATGAAATACCGGCAATGGAAGCGGCAGTGCTCCAGGGCCGGCAATACCGAGCGGCTGTACCGGCAGGCTGCGAAAACGAAGGCGCATCCGTTTCCAATCGCTCTTCCGATCGCCGCCGTCGCCGCGATGTGGTACCAGCTCGCTGGTTCCTTCAAGTGTTGCCATAATCGTCGAGCTGGCGATCGCACAATCGGGCAGCACCATCGCACGCCCCTCGAGAGCGCGTTCTTCCGGACGAAGATACCGGTCGCGCAGGCAAAGCGCGTAATGCGCCCACTCGTGAATCAACGCGCGGTAACCCTCGGGCTCGTCCCAGCCGATGGTAGTTTGATTGCGCCGGCTCCACATTCCACGCCCCAGCCGTACGGGAGTGTACTTCTCGGGCTCGTGGAAGCCCGACACCCAGCTGCGTGGATGAAGCCGGTTGGATGCCAGAATTTGCACGTCGGCGCAATCCATCAGCTCGCGACCGCCGAACGTCACCTGCCCAAAAGCCATGCAGCCGTCGGTGATGTCGAACAGAAAATCCGAAGCGCGGCGGAAGCTCCACTCCAGGCGGGTCATATACGCGCTATCAGGGATCCACTCAAGCGCCACCAGCACATTAAACAGGTACAGCACGCCGCCGCGTCGCGAGCGCGGCCGGCCTGGATCGGCCTGTGCCGGCTGTTCCGGCTGCACCGGCTGGGGTGGGCTACTGCCGAAGGTGCTGTCGTCTGCGTGTTTGGACGTGTGCCGGTGTACAATGAACGCGCTACATGCCCATTCAAGGGATGGCCCAAACAGCGCGGAGTTGCCGGCGAGGCTCAGGTTGCGCTCACGCAGCTCTGAAC
The DNA here is from genome assembly GCA_963827625.1 of uncultured bacterium. Lineage (GTDB taxonomy): Bacteria > Chloroflexota > Chloroflexia > Chloroflexales > Kallotenuaceae > CAWHBS01. Next base: position 805,613 of record CAWHBS010000004.1, read on the forward strand.
GCTGTGCGGCATGCCGCTCGATGACGTGCTCTCCGGGCGCGAGCTCGATTACCGGATTGTCGGCGATATAAACGCCTTGGGCTGCGGCTCCAGGCCGTAATACACGTTCGAAGACGATCGGCCCTAAGTTCATGTGTTCCCCCCATGGTTACCCCAACGAAAGTGACAGGCCAGTGACGTCTGAACAGATCGATCTGAAAAACGACGAGCGTGATGGGTCGCCTGCTGCACACAGGCTGCTCTTGCGCATGAGTGCGGTGCTGCGCGGTTTTGAACTCGACGTCCTAGGTGCGCTGGTTCCGGCATCCGGCGAGCAGCTCAGTGCGTTTTTGTCGGACGAAATCATCGAAGCCGACGCGACGAACCGGCTGGTGTTGCGCGAACCGCTGCGGGCGACCGTGCTCGAAGAGCTGCGCAACAGGGAGCCGGCGGATGAGATCGCCCTCCATACCCGCGCGCTGCATTACTATGCGCAGCGCTTCTCAATTTCGCAACCTGACGACGTCGCGGAGACCGAATGCTTCTATCATCTCGATACGCTCTTTGGCCTGCACGCCGCGCGCGACGAGTGGCGCATCCTGCTGCAGCAGGTCGATACTGTGCGCCACGCAGCGCCGAGACTTCCGCGTAATCTGCATTATTTGACCTACTATTCCGCATGCGTGGCGGCAAATCTGCAGCAGTTCAGCCTGGCCGATGAGCAGTTTACAGCGCTGTTGAGCGCGCCGGACCTGGATCTCTAGCCCGCTGCAGGGCGCTTAATTCGTGGGCCAACGCATATTTTCATCAAACACAGTACGACCGCGCATTGGAACTCTACCGGCAGGTGGCCGAGTTGGCCGCGGAGCTCGGTAGTGCAAGCTACCGGGGCATCGCTCTGGCCAATATGGGCATGATTTTTAATGAGCTCGAAGCCTATGATGTTGCTCTCGATATGACCTCCCAGAGTCTGATCGCCTTTCGCGAGCTCGGCGACCAGCACCGCGAGGCGATCGTGCTGTATGAGCTGGGAAACACTGCCCTGCGCCTCGGCCGCTGGAAGCTTGCCGCCGATCATTTTGAAGCCGCTGTCAATCTGATGGATCGCATCGGTCTCATCGGTCGCCAGGCATATGTATATTGGGGACAGGGCCTGCTGTACCACCTCCTCGGCGACGAAGCGGCCAGCGAAGAGTCGTATCTCAAGGCGCTCGCCATCGTTACAGCTCCTGAGCACGCAAACCAGGCGGTTGAAAGCGACAGCCTGTGGCAGCTCGGCTTCTTATATTACACCCAGGATCGCTTCGCCGAGGCGCTGGAGCTCTACGACCGCGCGATCGACCTGGCCGAGCAGCTGGGTCGAGTACACTGGCTGAGCCTGCTGCACTACCAGCGCGGCAACGTGCTGCTCGCACTCGATCGTCTCGACGAGACGTTCGCCGAGTACGAGCGCGCGATCACGAGTATCGAATCCTTGCGTGGTTCGACCGAAACCGAAGAGATCAAGATCGGTCTGCTTGGCACCACGCAGCAGGTGTACGAGGCGATGGTGCGGCTGTGTGTCGAGCACGGTCGCGAGCGCGAAGCGTTCGAGTATGCCGAGCGAGCCCGCTCGCGCGCGTTTCTGGATACCCTGGTTGCTAAATCGCCTGAGCTGGCCGCCAGCGTCGAGCAGCCGGTGGTGACGCTGGAGGAGCTGCAGCGCAAGCTGCCCGCGGGCGCGCTGCTGCTCGAGTACTATACCGCCGGCGTAGTGCCGCGCGGCGAGCACTTGATCAACCGCCTGCCGCTCGAGAACCGGCGTCTGCGTGAGCACCTGGTGCAGCCGCCCGCGGTGTGGGTCTTCGCTATTGCGCGCGATGCCTTCGAGGTGCGGCGCATCGATCTCGATCCCAACACGCTCAGGCCGCTGCCCGGCGACCCCGGCCCAGGACGGCGGCTACTGCTCAACCGGCGTCTGCTCGTGATGCTCAGGCAACAGCTGCTCGGGCCGGTCGAGCACCTGCTGGCCGGGCGCGATACGCTGTTTTTGCTGCCGCACGGCCCGCTGCACTATATTCCCTGGGCCGCACTACCGGACGCCGAGGGGCGCTTTCTGGTACAAGCCGGTGGACCGGCGCTGGCGATGGCTCCGTCGGCGACGGTGCTGCTGCGGGCATGCCTGCGTCCACGCCGCTCGGACGCAGGCGAATTCCTGGCCCTGGGCTACAACGATTCCGACGAGCGCGAGCTGGTGGCAGCCGAGGCCGAGGCGCGCGCCGTTGCCCGGCAGCTGGGCGGTGAGGTATGGGCAGGCGCCGAGCCGAAGGGTGAGAAGCTGCTGGCGTTTGACCGCGAGCTCAGGCGGCTGCACTTTGCCGGCCACGCGGTGTATCGCCCCGACGATCCGCTCGGCTCCGAGCTGCGCCTGGGCGAGGGCGATGTCCTGACCGCGCGCCAGATCATCGCCGGCCTCGAGCTGGACGCCGATCTGGTGACGCTCAGCGCTTGCACATCGGGCCTGAGCCACGTGGTGCCCGGCGACGAGCTGCTGGGCCTGCAGCGGGCATTTTTGTACGCCGGAGCGCGGGCGGTGCTATGCACGCTCTGGGAAGCCACCGATATCGCCGCTATGTTGATGATGGAGTACTTTTATGACGCGCTCAACCGGGGCGTCCCTGCCGCCGCCGCGCTGCGCGATGCGCAGGTCGCGCTGCGCGAGCTGAGCGGCCGCGAGCTGGCCCGGACGCTCGAGCGCTGGCGCGACGATGATCCTGACGCGCTAGCGGCGCTGCCCGGCCGGCCGGGGCGAGCGTCGCTGTTTGCGGATTTGCTGCCGGCGGCCCTCGCCGAGCCGGATGCCCGGCCGCTGTCGGATCCGTTTTATTGGGCGCCGTTTATGTTGATCGGAAAACCAGGCTAAAGGCAAGGGGCGAGAGGCAAGAGGCATGAGTCCGATTCCCCTATGGCCTCGTGCCTATAGCCTCGTGCCTTTCCTCAAGGGCTACCAGCGGAATCTCACGGTCGGTCAGCTTCTGATATTCGAGGTAGCCGGGATACATCTGCGTAATTGGTGGCCACAGACGCGCTCGTTCCACCGAAGGAAGCTGCTCGGCGCGGGCTGAAAACACACGCGGGCCGACCTGCACCAGCGCGTGCGGAGACGCCATAAGATTGTGGTACCAGCCAGGGCTGCCGACGGTGCCGCCGTTGGACGCGACCAGCACATAGCGCCCATTATCCAGATAATAGGTGAGCGGTGTAATGCGTAGCCGGCCGCTGCGGCGCCCGACCGTGCTCAGCAGCAGCATCGATATGTCTCCCACCCGCCAACCCAGCCGTCCGCCGCTCAGGCGGTACAGCAGCGTATGGAAGCCGGTGAGCAGGCGTTGAACATCTCGAACCGCACCGTCAAACGGGCGACCGCGCGTATCGGCATCGCTCATCGGCGGCCGCGCCGTGGCCGCGCCGACCAGCGCAGCGCAGCCAACGATAGCAGCACGAACGCCGCGATCGTCACCAGCACGAGTCCGAATAGCCCGAGCTCGGTGCTGACGGCGGCGATGTTAATCGTCAACAGCACATCGCCGCATGTCGCCAACAGGAGTGCGACATTCGTCAGGATCATCGAAAGGTTGTACCAACGCAGCGGCAAACGCGGCCGCTCGAGCAGAATTAACGCGGCGAGTGTGCCGAATCCGAACATGGCGCTTGCAAGCTCCATCTGTCCACCTGCCTTGCTGTCGCCCTGGGACGCCTGGCTCATGTGTTTCTGTATCGGGGCAAGCTCGACCCCATGCCACCATTTCATTGTACCAGTGTCGCGGCCCGATTATTGAAGCATCATGGAGTTCGAAACAGCTTCGAAACGAATTGAGGCAAATTCTGCTAGACACTCGTAATCTTTGGTGGCCTAATTGCGATTGCCACGCCGGCACGCCGGTTCTATAATGCCTGGCGGCATGGAGCACGATTCAGAACTGCTTCCGCCGCGCGCGGCACCGCGCGACGACGCTCCCGCCGTCTCCACACGCGCACGGCGGGGACGTGTCGGGGTGTTGCTCGACGGTATTCAGACCCGGCTGCAGCTTTCGCATTTGTTGATGTCGCTGCTCCCAGTGCTTGCGCTTGGGTCGCTGCTGATTTATTCGAGTATTCGCTCGGAGCAGCGCACCACCGAGCAGGTGCAGGAGTCGGTCGCGCGCTCGATCGCGTCGGACCTGAGTGGCCTGCTCAATGGGCTAGCCGACGACCTTGACGATTTCGGCAAGCGCGCCGGGCAGCCGGATGCGCTGGAAACGCTGCCGGACGCCGCGGATGCGCTGCTGGCGCGGCACGCCGGCTTGATCCTCGAGCTCGATGTGTTGGATGCCGCCGGCGCCGAGGTGCTGCGCCGGTCGCAGGAAGCCCCGGACGAACAACTGCGGCTGCGGCAGCGCGTGGCCGAGCTCGTCGCGCGCGTCGCCCTGGACGGCGATCGGCACTGGGGCGTCGTGCGGCCCAGCCGTGGACATCCGTCGATCCAGATCGGTGTTCCGATCATGGCCGGACCGGAGGGCGTGAACGGCGCGGTGGTGGCCGAAGTCGATACCCAGCTGCTGGCCCAACGCCTGGCGTCAATTCCTCCCAGCACCGGACGCAGCGCGTTCGTGGTCGATCAAACCGGCGCCCTGCTGGTCGGGCAGCCGTCGCGCAAGTTTGAGCGCGAGCAGCTCGAACGAGCCTGGGAAGCAGATGCGACGCTTGCGAGCTTGCCGGCTGCTGGCGGAGACATTGTTCTGGCGCGCGCGCCGCTGGGTGAGGGCTGGTTTGTGGTGGTGGAGCAGCCCGAAGCTGAGGTTGCGACCGACCAGAGCAGCACCACGCTGATGACGGTGCTGCTGGTATGTACCGGGTTACTGGTCGCCGCGTGGGCGGTGGTGCTGGCGCGTGAGATATCGGGCCCGCTGCTGCGATTGCGCGAAGCCGCTCGCAGCGCAGGCGCCGGCGGCATGGTGGCCGGCGTGCCGGTGGAGCGCCCCGACGAAGTGGGCGACCTGGCGCTCGAATTCAACCGCATGCTGGAGCTCCTGTCTGCCTCGCGGGCCGAAAACGAGCAGCGCAGCCGTGAGCTGAGCGCGGCACGCCACGAGCTCGAGCTACGCAACGCGGAGCTGCGCGAAAGTTTGCAGCTGGCCCGCGTTGTGCAGCACGATCTGTTGGCGCACGCCCTGCCGCCGGATGCTCCGATCGAGGTCGCGGCAAGCAGTGAACCTACCGGACAGGACGGTTATGACTTTTTCGTGTGCGTGAGCCTGCCGGATAGGCGGGCGCGCGTGATACTCGGCGATGCCGCGGTCTCCGGCCGGCCGGAAGCGCCCTCGGGTATGGCGGCGGCGCTGGTGATGGCGCTCACTGCCTCGCTGCTTGAGGTGCATGCGCGCGACGCCACCGGACCGGCCGAGCTGCTCGAGCAGCTGAACAGCATTCTATTTCCACACTTCGCGCAACATGGAACCAGTGTCGGATTGCTGGTGGCGGAGTTCGACCAGGCCAGCGCTCGCCTGAGTGTCGCCAACGCTGGTATGATCGCTCCGCTGGTCGTCGAGCAGGACGGCCAGGAATACGTCGAATGTTTCGGTCCGCCGCTCGGCGTCGTCGAAGCTGCCCGCTATGAGGCGGTTTCGGTGCCGCTTATGGAAGGCCAGACGGCGATCTTTGTATCCGATGGTATCATCGAAGCGCGCGATGCGAACAATGAAATGTGGAGCTTTGCGCGCCTTGAACAGACCGTCGCCGCAGCCGTGGATTGCAGCCCGCAGACGCTGGTCGAACAGGTACGCGGGGCGATTCGCCGTTATGCGGCGCCGGATAGCTCGTCCGATAGCCGCACAATCGTGGCTGTCCGGCTCAAGCCGGCCGGCGGCGCTGAAAACTAAAGCGATGCGTAAGAATATTGCACCACAAAGACACAAAGGACACGAAGAATCCCAGGGTTTTTCGTGTCCTTTGTGTCTTTGTGGTGATTTTATCGAGGAGCAACGGGATCATGGCAACGTACTTCACCGACGTCGCGGGCGAACACGGCCTCAACCCGACTCCCGACAATCCTTGCCGGCTGATCGATTTCGCTCGCCTGGTACTGCCGGACGGAGCGACGTATGAAGGCCGGACCGGCGAGCGCGAAGTGCTGCTGGTGGTGTTCGGCGGGCGCTGCACGGTAGAAGCCGGCGGCCAGACGTTTTCGGATGTCGGCAAGCGCGCCAATCCGTTCATGGGCAAGCCCCACGCGGTGTACCTGCCGTGCAACACGGCGTACACCGTGCGAGCGCGCGGTAGCCTGGATGCCGGTTTGTGTTCCGCTCCATCCGATCTGGCCGTCGAGCCGTACGCGATCGGGCCGGAACAGGTAACCGCCAACACGATGGGTGCGGCCAGCTTTAGCCGCGAGCTGCGCAATATCCTCACCGGCAGCGATCAGCCCGAGCTGCCCGCGCGTCGCTTGATCGTCGGCGAAACGCTCGTGCCGAGCGGCAATTGGAGCACCTACCCGCCGCATAAGCACGAGCGCGACGATCTGCCGCGCGAGGCGTTCCACGAGGAGCTATATTACTTCCGCATGGAGCAGCCGGACGGATTCGGGCACACGCGGCACTACAGCCCCGAGCGCGGCTACGATACGACCTTCACGATTAGCGATTTCGACTATTCTGATGATTCCACACGGCTTCCATACCACCTGCAGCGCGCCGGGGTACACCAATTATTTCCTGTGGATGCTGGCCGGCGAGCAGCGAACCCAGGCGGTTGTATTCGACCCGGCGCATGCCTGGGTGCAAAAAACGGTCGGGCTGCTGCGCGGACGTTAGGAGCGATAACATCATGGCTGACGATCAGGACCAGGTGGTGGAGCGTTCGGTCGTCCAGGCGGACGGCACCACGTATTGCCTGCTCATCGCCAATGGCGGCGAGCGACGGTTGGCGATTGACGGCACCGGCGACGGTTTTCAGGGCGCTGTCGATCGACAGGGCAGGCTGGTGTGCCCGTTGTCGGATTCCAATGCCCGGGAGCTTCGGCGTCGCCTGGCGTGGCTCAGGCCCGTTCCGCTCGGCCAACAAACATCGTTCGGTTTCGGCGATCGGCTGGGTAACGCCACGCCGGGCCATGTCGACGCCATGCGCGCCGCCGGAGCCGTTGGCCGGATCGCGCCGATCTATGCCCAACAGTCCGTGCGCGAGAACACCCGCACCGGCCGCACGCCGCAACAGGTGATGGACGACGCCATGTGGGGCGTGTTCGAAGCCGGCTGGCGCGAGCCGTGGGGGGCAGACGCGGACCATGTCAAGGAGATCGCCGACCTCGACGCGTTCGTAGCGGCAGGATACACCTTTTACACGATCGATCCGAGCGACCATGTCGCGGCTGCCGAATCCGATTCGCCGCCCGAACTGCGCGATAAAATGGAGCAGCTGCCCTGGAACGAGCTCGGCACCGGCTACGCCGCGATGTACCATCGCTATTGCAGCCGCCCGTTTGTGCTCGACGGCATCGAGCTGGCGTTCGACGAGCCAACGTTGCAGCGGGCGCTGGCCAAATATGGCCGCGCTATCGCGCACACTCACGCGGTTGCCGCTGCGCTCGCGGCAAGGATCGGCGGCACCTTCGACCTCGAGATGTCGGTCGACGAAACCGACACGCCGACGTCGGTATGGGAACACTTTCTTGTCGCCAACGAGCTGCTGGCACGTGAGCTGCCGGTCGTCAGCCTGGCGCCGCGCTTTGTCGGCAAGTTTCAAAAAGGTGTCGACTACATGGGCGACCGCGAAGAGTTCCAGAGCGAACTGCAGCGCCACGTCGCGATAATGCGGCATTTCGACCACTACAAGCTGAGCGTGCATACCGGCTCGGACAAATTCAGTATCTATCCGATCGTCGCCGCCACCGGCGCGCGCGTCCACGTCAAAACAGCCGGTACGAGCTATCTCGAGGCATTGCGCGTGGTTGCCGCCTTCGAGCCCGACCTGTTCCGGCGCATGCTCGACGATGCGCGCGCACATTTCGAGCACGACCGCAAGAGTTACTTTCTTGACGCGCAGCTGGAAAAGGTTCCCGCCGGCGAGCAGCTCGACGCCGCCGAGCTGCCCGAGCTACTCGACCAATTCGACGCCCGCCAGGTGCTGCATGTCGCATTCGGCACGCTGCTGACGAGCTACGGAGCGCCGATACGAGCGACGCTCGCGCGCCATGAAGCCGACTACCGCATGGGGCTGCAGCAGCATTTCGTGCGCCACCTGGCGCCGTTTACTTCCTGAAGCAATTCGCGAGAAAGTTGATCCGAGCGGAATCACCACAAAGAACACAAAGGACACAAAGATTTAATTCTTTGTGTCCTTTGTGTTCTTTGTGGTGATTCCTTTCCGGCCCGTGCTTTACGTCGGGTGCCGGGCAGCGAAGCTAGCGATCCGCATCCGATCTCTGATTCTGTGGCCGGCGCGCCGCTACTTTTCGCGATGTTAGCGCGTTATCATGAGTGGGGCGCCCAATCGACAGGTGCTGGGCTAGGGGTAGAGTTACCAAGCGCTTGCCGATGTGCGCCCCACTGCGTAGTATATCGTTTCAGATCTTGCATCGTCTTGCACTTGGCTTGCATGTTTTAGACGGTAATCCCGGCGCCTTCCACCACATCTCCGACGCGATAGCAGATTGCGCCGGCCGCGGCGAAGCGCGCCTGGAGATCGGCGGCGGCAGCGGGCGGCAGGGCAAACAAAAGGCCGCCCGAGGTTTGCGGGTCGAACAAGAGCAAGTCGAGCCCGGGCTCCAGTTCACCGGCAATGCGGACATAGCCGTCGCGCTCGACGAACGTGCGGTTGCGCGCGAGCCCGCCGGGGGCGATACCCTGAGCCGCGTATGAAAGCGCGCCGGGCAGCAAGGGCAGCGCCGAAGCTTCGAAGTGCAGCCCCACCCCGCTGTTGCGAGCGATCTCGGCCGCGTGGCCCAGCAAGCCGAACCCCGTGATGTCGGAGGCGGCGTGAATTTCCACGCTGCTCGCCAGCTCGGCAGCCTGCCGATTGAGCCGCAGCATACTGGCCACGGCGGCCTCGAAGTGTGCTTGCTGCACCAGGCGCTGCTTGGCGGCCGTGGTGATGATCCCCGTGCCGAGCGCCTTGGTCAGCAGCAAAACGTCGCCCGGCCGGGCGTTTGCTTTTGGCGTTACGCGCTCGGGGTCGACTATGCCGGTGACACACAGGCCATATTTGGGCTCGCGATCCAGCACGGTATGCCCTCCGGCGACCACTGCGCCGGCCTCGGCTATTTTGTCGGCGCCGCCCTGTAGAATCGCTCCGATCACCTCGCGCGGCAGATCTTCGGGAAACGCGGCGATCGCCAGTGCGAGCAGCGGCGTGCCGCCCATGGCGTAGATATCGCTCAGCGCATTGGCGGCCGCGATCGCGCCGAATGTGTACGGATCGTCGACGATCGGTGGAAAGAAATCGACAGTTTGCACCAGCGCCTGGCCGGGACCGATACGATATACCGCCGCATCGTCCGCGACGTCAAGGCCGATCAGCAGGTCGGGGTGCGACGGCAGCCGTAGCGTTTGGAGTACGCCCGCAAGTGCGCCAGGGCCCATCTTGGCGGCGCAGCCCGCGCACGACGCCAGTTCGGTCAGCCGAATATCGGTCAGCGTTTCCATCGTATGCTCCTGGTCCGCGTGCTCCGCGTGCTCCGCGAGGCCCGCGAATGAATTCGCGGTTGATAAGGCAAACCTGCTGAAGCAGGTTCAAGCCATGCCGCGACTTATTGTAACCCGCCGAAGCAATACGACAATGAATCTGCTCTTGAATGTAACCTAAGTTCGAAGGTACAGGTTCAAACACGACGGGCAGCGTGCAACCTGCTTCAGCAGGTTTTTCGTATCAACCGCGAATTCATTCGCGGGGTGCGGTGCGGGGTGCGCGGAGTGCGCGGGACGCGGTGCGCGGACCTCGCGGTGCGCGAGCACATTCGCGGGGTACGCGGGCTGTGTGGGCCCTCGCGGCGTAGTGCTACAATCCGGCCATGCAAGGCAAAACCACTCTGATCACCGGCGCCGGCAGCGGCATCGGCCACGCGATCGCTACGCGCTTTGCCGCGGCAGGCGCGACAGTGCTGCTCCACGATATCGTCGACGCGAGCGCGGCGGCGGCCGAGATCGGCGCGCAGTTTTTGCAGGCCGACCTGGCCGACCAACAGGCCGTCCAGCGCCTGGCGCAAGATGCGCTGGCGAGCGCCGGGCGTGTCGATATACTGGTCAACAATGCCGGCTTTCAACATATCGATCCGGTCGAGGATTTTCCCGAGGCTGCCTGGAACCGCATGCTTCAGGTGATGCTGACTGCGCCGTTTCAGCTGATCAAATACCTGGTTCCTGGAATGAAGCAGCAGAAGTGGGGGCGGGTGATCAACATTGCCAGCATTCATGGGCAGGTGGCCAGCCCGTACAAAGCCGCCTATATCAGCGCCAAGCACGGCTTGCTGGGCCTGACCAAAACCATCGCCCTCGAGCTTGGCGGCGACGGCATCACCGCAAACGCGATCTGTCCGGCGTATGTGCGCACGCCGCTGGTGGAGCGGCAGATCGCCGATCAGGCGCGCACCACGGATATTAGCGAAGACGAAGTTGTCGACCGCGTGATGCTGGCGCCGGCCGCGATCAAGCGCCTGATCGAGCCCGTCGAGGTAGCCGAGCTGGCGCTGTACCTGGCATCCGAAAACGCCGCGTCGATCACCGGTGCCGCGCTTAATATCGACCTTGGCTGGACGGCGCGGTGACGTCGATTGCGTCGATTGACGTCGATCTAAATCGACGCTGATACGATAAAACCTGCTGAAGCAGGCTAAGCACGATGATGCTCCGCGCTGTAACCTGCTTCAGCAGGTTTGTGCATACCAACCGCGAATTCATTCGCGGGACGCGGTGCGCGGCATAAGAAAGCCCGCGCCTTATCGGCGCGGGCTACTTCTCAAAAGGAGGGCATCTCCGTGGAGCTACTTAGCAGCCCCGGCGGCGATGCCCATGCGCTTGTCACTCATAAGCATCACCTCCTTCATCCCTGGACGGTCGATGTGCCACCTTGGGAGCGATGAGCACGAGAGGCATTGTACCAGCGCCCCGATCGAGAGTCAAGGGCCAGCAGATGGACTTTGGTCGGTTGACTCGGTCGGCGTCAGCAGGATCGGGATGATCAACTCCTGGCCGACCTCGAGCGCATTCGGGTCGGCAATATTGTTAAAGGCAATGATCTCGTCGACGGTTGTGGTAAACGAGTCGGCGATCGAGTTGAGTGTGTCACCCGGTTTGACGATATACAGGCCCACGGGCGTAGCCGTCGGAACAATACGCTGCGCAAACGCCGTTTGCGTGGCGGGGACATCCTGTGTGGCCGCCGGCGTAATATTGAGCACCGGCTGAGGCGTCGGACGCTCGCCCACCGTCGCGGCGTCGCCGCAGGCAACCAGCACCGGCAGGAGCGCCGCCGCCAGGGCGCGTCGTACTATGGATCGGCCGGCAAACAATTGTCGTATCATGCTGCTCTACGGCGTGAGCTGATCATCCTGCCAGGCATCCTCATCGCCGGCACGCCAGGCGGCCCAGCGTGCATCGAGGTCGTCAAGTGCGCGTCGCGACGGCAGCGCGCTGCCGTCGCGCAACAGCACCACCGCGCGAACGCCGTCGGGAACGCGTCCATACGTCGCCACGATGCGCCGATCCCACGCCGGACGATACACCAGCAGCGCTTCGATCTCATCCAGCGGTGCAAATAGACCGTCTACTCCAAGCCACAGCGTGTCGTCACGCCGCGTGTCCGGCTCCACCTCAGTCCTCCGCGGTATCCGGCGGCCCATCGGCATCCCTGTGGTTGGGCTCAAGGTCGTCCAGCGGCTCGGGCAGCGGTTCGTTCACATCTTCATCGCCGAATGCGATACCCAGGCCGCGCGATGCCACCACCATCTCGTCGTCGGGCGGCACGGTCTTGACACGGTCGGCACACTCGGCCATCGAGATAGTTGAGATAATTCCCCCACGGAGCACCACTACCTCGCCGTAGCGCCCCTCGGCCAGTAAACGCACCGCCGCGGCGCCGAAGCGGGTTGCCAAGAATCCGATCATATGGCGTCGGCTCGCCGCCGCGCTGCAGATGGCCGAGCACCACTACTCTGGTATCTTTGCCGGTGCGCTCGGCGACCCCCTGGGCAACATATTGCCCGATGCCGCCCAGCGAGCCGGTGCTGGACTGATACAGCTGCTCACCGCCCGCTTCACGCGCGCCTTCGGAGCATACTACGATCGAGAAGTTCGATCCCTGAAAATCGCGCGTCAGAACCTTCTGGGCCACCGCATCGATCGAAAACGGGATCTCGGGAATCAGAATAATATCGGCACCGCCGCCGAGGCCGGAGTGCAGCGCGATCCAGCCGGCGTCGCGGCCCATCACTTCCAGCACCATGACGCGATCGTGGCTGGCCGCGGTGGTATGCAGCCGATCGATCGCCTCGGTGGCGACGGTCAGCGCGGTGTCGAAGCCGAAGGTACGGTCGCTGCCGTACAGGTCGTTGTCGATCGTTTTTGGGACGCCGACCGCCCGAACGCCGTACTTTGACAGCTCGCTCGCGATGCCCTGGCTGCCCTCGCCGCCGATCACAACCAGCGCATCCAGCCCAAGGCGGCGCATATTTTGCGCCAGCTCGCGATATGGCGCCGGGTCGCGCTGCTTTTTGCCGTCGACCTCGATCTGCCGAAAATGGCCCTTGTTGGTGGTGCCAAGGATCGTGCCGCCGCGCGACAAAATACCACGTACGTCGTCCAAGCCAAGGTTGCGAATACGCGGCGGGGTCAGCAATCCTTCAAAGCCGTCTTCGATGCCGACGACTTTCCACCCATACTCAACCTCCGCCGTCTTGACGACGGCGCGAAGCACCGCGTTTAGGCCGGGCGCGTCTCCGCCGCTGGTTAACATGCCGATGCGGCGAATAACTGTTGGCATAGCGGTACCCTCCTGCCTAGGTGCCTGTGTATCGGCCCCGCTGCGCTGCTTATCATAAAGCACGCTGCAAAAACGGGGCTTCGCTCGCGCGAACCCCCGTCGGTCGGCCGCTCAATAGTAGCACAGGCTGCCCATTCGCTCCAATCGCGATCGCACGTCGTCCAGAAATGCATCGGCCAGGCGTTGGTCGAGAATCCGCACGTCGTATACCAGCGCCAGCAGGCTGACCGGCCGGGCCACGATGCCATCCCGGCCCACGACACGCAGCTGCGTCCGGGCTTGCCCGACGCATAGTACGGCGGCGCTGCCGTCCGGCAGCGCTACTTCGCTCCAAAGCGCCGCCTCGTGTTCGACGATCGTAAACGGCCGGCTGTCGCCGCCGGCCGGAAGCGCCTTCGGCTCGCCGAGCGCCCGTGCCACGCCGGTGGGGCTCAGATCGGCAGCGCCCTCCACCACATCGTCGCCGATTCGAATAGTAACGCCGCGCCCGAGCAGGATGCCCTGCTCGCTCCAGGCGGCATGCACCAGGTGATGGCCTAGCAGCGCGCCAGCCGCCGCGCTGATCAGGCACGCGCGCCGGTCCGGCGTTCCGTTTCGCCGGGTGCGTCCGAGCCGGGCAAGGTACGCGTCGACCGCGCTCCAATCGACTTCCATGGCCGTCATGGCGCATAGAACAGCCGCGTCAGGCTCCTCGCCCGGCGGAGCCGGATGTACAGGCGCCGGAGTATCGTGCTCGGGCGCGGCAGCCTGAAGCAAGCGCAGTACATCGTCGCGGCGCAGCAGACGAGGCATTTCGACAATCACACGCGCCAGGTCGATCGCATGGGCGGTCGCTATGCGCCTGGCCAGCGGGGTAGCCCGCGGCGCCGGTTGGCCGGGGGATGCGCCGGCAAAAGATGCTGCTCGCGGCCGTTCCAGCTCGAGCGGCGCGCTGGAACCAACAGGAGCCTCCGGCCGGCTCGGTAGCGCCGTAGGCCGCTCGGTCACATGCTCGTTTTCGGCCAGCACGGCCAGCAGGTGTCCGCTGTCCAGCCGATCCCCGGCGCGGCGTGCAGCTCGAGCAGCAGGCCGCCGGCCGCCGCGGGAATGTCATACACGAAGCGCTCGGTACGCACCAGCGCCAGTGCCTGCCCGCGCTGTACCTGCTCGCCGGCCGCAAATACACATGCTCGACGGTAGCCTGATTGGAACCGTCGGGTAGTTGGGAGGGTGGGGTGAGCTATCCATGTCGCGTTTCACGTTCCGAGTTTCGCGTTTCGAGTTCTGCTGCCATGCAGTTGATACAGTCTGTTAATCGAGTGGTTTCGTAAAAGCTGTCGATTGTGGAGAACTGGAAAAGTTGAACTGACATGCGAGCCTATTTCGTCTGTTTCACCGCCTCCGTCAGCGCCGGCAGCAGCTCGTTGACGTCGCCAACCAGGCCGAAGGTTGCGACACGAAAGATCGGCGCGTCGGGGTCTTTGTTGATCGCCACGATCGTGCCGGAGTTGCGCATGCCGGCCAGATGCTGGATCGCGCCGGAGATGCCGCACGCCACGTACAGCTTGGGCGAAACGGTCTTGCCGGTCTGGCCGACCTGCCGCTCATACGGCACCCAACCGGCGTCCACGATCGCCCGCGACGCGCCGTATGCCCCGCCGAACGCCTGCGCCAGCGGAGGAATGAGCTTCTCGTAGTTCTCCGGGGAACCAAGCCCGCGACCGCCCGACACGATGATCTGTAAGTCGGCCAGGTTCACCGCGTTGGTTTTGGGCTGGATGGTTAGTACCCGGCTGCGACCGGCAAGCGCCGGCATCCGGCCGCGCACGATTTCACCCGCGCCGCCCGACGCTGTGGCTTGCGGCGCCGACTGCCGCCGCAGCGAAACAACCGCGACCTCGCCGCCGAGTCGCAACCGGTTGATCACGTTCGCTCCGTGTGAGGGACGTGTCGCGATCAGCCGGCCATCCTCGACTACCAGCTCGGTGCAATCCGGAGCCAGCGCGGCGTCCAGCTCGGCCGCCAGCGCGGCGCTGAAGTCGCGCATCTGCAGCGCGACGCCGGTCAGCACGGCGCGTGGTTGGTATTGCTGCACCAGGGCTGCCGCCGCTGCCACCCAGGCATCGGTAGTGTAGCGCTCGAGCGCCGCGTCCTCGACGATGTAGGCCCTTGGCACGCCGTACGCGAACACGCGCTCGGCGAGCGCGCTCGCGTTCGCTCCAAGCACCAATGCCGCCACCGATCCGTCGAGCCCCGCGGCCAGCTCGGATGCCTTGGCGATCAGCTCGACAGTAGCCGGCGACAGTTCATCGCTCGACGGCTCGGTAACGAACCAGATTTCGTTAGCCATAGCGTATCGTTCCTTCCCTCAGATCACCTGTAGCTTCACCAACTCATCAACCAGGCGCTGTGCCTTTTCGCTCGCCGACGCCCCGTCGATCACGGTGCCGATCGGACGTGGCGGAGGCGGCACGCGGTCGACCAGCGTGGTTTTCGGGGCCAGCGCGGCGGTGTCGACGCCGAGGTCGGCGGCGCTCCAGCGCGGTACTTCGGCCCGCTGTGCCTTCTTGATCTTGAGCAGCGACGGATAGCGCGGCTGGTTGATATCTTTGACCGTTGTAAGCACGGCTGGAAGGGTTGCCTCCACCGTTTCCAGGGTCGAACTCCAGCGCGCGATCGGCGACAACCCGCCTGGCGCCGGCGTCCAGCTCGTGCACCTTGAAAACATAGCTCAGCACCGGAACGTCGAGGTAGCGAGCCAGCGCCGGGCCAAACACGGCGGTCTCGTCGTCGGTGGATTGCTTACCGCAAAAGATGACGTCGACATCGCCAAGTTTGCGTACCGCGGCAGCCGCCACGCGCGCGGCGCCAAGCGCGTCGATCTCGCCGAACGCCGCGTCGTCGATCAGAACAGCATCGTCGGCGCCCATCGCCAGCGCCTTGCGCAGCGCGTCGAGGCTGTCTTCGCGTCCGATGGTTACCGCCGTCACGCTGCCGCCGCTGCGCTCGACTTGCAGCAACGCTTCTTCCAGCGCGTACTCATCAAACAGGCTGATGATCGGCTCGATCCCCGACGCGTCGATCTGCTTGCCGGCTGTGATTTTGACGCTGTTTTGCTGCGGTACTTGCTTGATAAACACGACTGCGTGCATAAAGTGCTCCATTTTGCGCTTTGTCCGGGCACTAGAGCGTCACCCCGTCACCGGGATCTGCTCTCCGAGCCGGATCCCGTCGCGCTCGATCGGGCAACGGTAGGCGTAAACCTCGACGCCTTCTGCGAGCGCCGAGCGCAGCGCGACGGCGAAGCCCGGATCGATCGTTTCGTCAGGACGGACCGCCCGAGCAGCGGCGTGCTGCGCCACGAACACCAGAGCGGCTCGCGCGCCCGAACGAGCGAGCGACGCCAGCTCGTTCACATGACGCGCTCCTCGCTCGGTCGGCGCGTCGGGAAACCAGGCGATGCCGTCGTGAGCAACGCCGACGCTTTTGACTTCCAGCCAGCAGCGCCGCGCGCCGGAATCCAGCCGGAAATCGAAACGGCTGGCGCCATGGGCGACCTCGCGCCTGATCAGATCGTAGGCGACGAACTGTTGCAGCGCGCCCTGCCGCAGCGCCAGCGCCACCAGACGATTGGGTAAGTGAGTATCCAGCGATGCCCATGTGCCCTCGATCTGTGCCGCCACGGCCTGAAAGCGTGTTTTGCGGCCGGCGCCGTCCCGAGCCGCCAGCAGCAGCGGCATGCCCGAGCGCAGCCACAACAGGCGCCCGCGATCTGCACAGTGCGCGGCCGCGACCTCGCCGTTGCTCAGGCGGGCCACGACGACGAAGCGGTTTGGACGCTCCACAAACGTGGCATCCGTGATACTGCCGCCGCTGCCCAGGGGCAGCTGAACTGAGCATTGAGCATTGAGACTTGAGAATTCGGTCATCGTTTCCAACTCTCAACTCTCAACACTTCATTCATCGTCCTTTCCACTCGGCCTTGCGCTTCTGCAAAAACGCCTGTGTGCCCTCGCGTGCGTCTTCGGTGGTTGCCAGCTCGGCGAACAGACCGGCTTCGTAGCGCACGGCGTCGTCAAGCGGCAGCTCGAGACCGCGAACGACTGCCTGTTTGATCGCCGCGACGGCCAGCGGGGGCTGGGCTGCGATACGCCCGGCAAGCTCGCGAGAAGCGACCATCAATTCGGTAGCCGGGTACACGCGCTCGACCAGGCCGAGCCGCAAGGCTTCGCCGGCCGCGATGCGCTCGCCCGTCATCATCAACAGCTTGGCCATACCGGGACCGATCAAGCGCGCCAGACGTTGTGAGCCGCCCCAGCCGGGCATAATTCCTAGCGTGACTTCCGGCAAGCCAAGCTGGGCCTGTTCGGCCGCGAACCTGATATCGCAGGCCAGCGCCAGCTCGAGCCCGCCCCCGAGTGCGAAGCCGTTGATCGCTGCGATGATCGGCGCGCGTAGCTCGGCCATCCTGCGTGCCAGCTCGTGCGAGCGCAGGGCCAGCCGCCGTCCGTGTGTTACGCTGGCAATTGTGCCGATCTCGTTGATGTCGGCGCCGGCTGCAAACGCACGCTCGCCCGCGCCGGTCAATACAACGGCGCGCACCGAGTCGTCTCCCTCCAGTTGATCAAACGCCGCCGCCAGCTCGCCGATCAGCGCCTGGTTGAGCGCATTGAGCTGCTGCGGCCGGTTCAGAGTCAGCACGACGATGGAACCGTCGCGCTCGAATAGCAGATGCTGATCCTGCATGGCTTTCCAAATAAAAACGCCGCGCACGCACGGGATCGATAGCGCGAACGGTGTTGCTGCCCATCGATCGCCGTCGATCGTGTTGCCGAGATAACGCGCGCATTATAGCATCGCTCGCAACTGCTCCGGCGGGCGGACGTTGCCGCGTATGCGAAAATAATACCGGGAGCCCGGCGACACATGAAAATGGGAGCATTACATGTCCGATAACAAGCACCTGCTCGACCAGTTGCTCGGCGGAGCCGGGCCTCTGCTCGACGTACAAACCAAAGCACCGGGGCCGTCGGGCAGCCTGCCGCTCACCGAAGAGCAGCTGCGCGAGGCGCCGAGTGGCGACTTGTTCGGCCTGAGCCAGAACGCCGGCATGGGCTGGGATCCGTCCGATTTGCACCGTGCCCAGGTGCTGATCTTGAGTACTCAGGGCGGTATTCGTGCCCCCGACGGCACTCCCGTCGCGCTCGGATACCATACCGGGCACTGGGAGGTCGGCCTGCTGATGCAGGCTGCCGCCCATGAGCTGCGCGCGCATGGCGCGACGCCGTTTGCAGGCTTTGTCACCGACCCGTGCGACGGCCGCTCGCAGGGCACGCCGGCTATGTTCGATAGCCTGCCCTATCGCAACGACGCCGCGCTGGTGCTACGCCGTTTGATGCGCTCGCTGCCGACCCGTCGCGGTGTGCTTGGGGTTGCTACCTGCGATAAGGGCCTGCCCGCGATGCTGATGGCGTTAGCCAGCAGCGGTGAGCTGCCTGCCGTACTGGTACCTGGCGGCGTGACGTTGCCGCCCGAGCACGGCGAGGATGCCGGCAAGGTGCAGACGATCGGCGCGCGCTTTGCGCACGGAGAGATCACGCTGCAGGAGGCCGCCGAGCTCGGCTGCCGCGCCTGCGCTTCGCCCGGCGGCGGCTGCCAGTTTTTGGGCACTGCCGCGAGCTCGCAAGTGGTGGCCGAGGCGCTGGGCCTGGCGCTGCCACACTCGGCGCTCGCTCCGTCCGGCCAGCCGGTGTGGCTCGAGCTGGCCAGGTCTTCCGCGCGGGCGCTGCTGGCGCTGCGCGAGCGTGGGATCGGCACCACGGACATCTTGACGCCCGCGGCGATCCATAATGCGATGGCTGTCCATGCCGCCTTCGGCGGCTCGACCAACCTGCTGCTGCACGTGCCGGCCATCGCCCATGCCGCCGGCCTCGCGCGGCCGAGCGTGGACGACTGGATAGCAATCAACCGGGCCGTGCCGCGGCTGGTGGATGTGCTACCCAACGGCCCGCGCAACTGGGTAACCGTGCAGGTGTATCTGGCAGGCGGCGTGCCCGAGGTGATGCTCCACCTGCGCCGGCTTGGCCTGCTCGACGATACGGTTCGTACGGCCGCCGGCACCACGCTGGGCGAAACGTTGGACTGGTGGGAGGGCTCCGAGCGCCGGCAGCGCGTGCGCGCGCTGCTGCGCGAGCGCGACGGCGTCGACCCCGACGAAGTGATCCTGTCTCCGGCCCGCGCCGCCGAGCGCGGAATGACCGGTACGGTCACCTTTCCGCGCGGCAACCTCGCTCCCGACGGCGCGGTGGTTAAGAGCACGGCGATCGACCCGTCGCTGCTCGACGAGGACGGCGTGTATCGCTTCACCGGACGGGCGCGGGTATTTGTGCGCGAGCGCGACGCGGTGCATGCAATAAAGAGCGATGGCCCTGACCGGGTGCAGGCCGGTGATGTAGTGGTGGTGATCTGCGGCGGGCCCCTCGGCACCGGCATGGAAGAGATCTACCAGGTGACGTCGGCGCTTAAGTTTCTGCGCTGGGGCAGGCAGGTAGCCGTGCTGACCGACGCACGCTTTTCGGGCGTGAGCACCGGCTCATGTGTCGGGCATATCAGTCCCGAGGCGCTGGCCGGCGGGCCAATCGGCAAGCTACGCGACGGCGACCGCGTGCGCATCGTGATCGACGCGCGCGTGCTGACCGGCAGCGTTGATCTGGTCGGCGATGTCGCGGCCGAACATGGCGCCGAGTGGGGCACGGCCGAGCTGGCGCGCAGAACATCGCGGCCCGACCTTTCGCCACATCCGCTGCTGCCCGACGATACCCGGCTCTGGGCAGCGCTGCAGCAGGTGAGCGGCGGCGTGTGGGGCGGCTGTGTCTACGATGTAAACTCGATCGTGGAAGGCGTCGGACGATGATGCTTAGCGGCAAGGTCGCCATCGTAACCGGCGCCAGCCGCGAGATCGGCGCCACGATGGCCGAAGCACTTTCCGCCGAGGGTGCTTCGGTGATCGTAGCGCACCATGGCGAAGCCGAGCGCGCCCGTCAGGTAGTGCAGCGCATCGGCGAGCTCCATGGCGTCGCTTCCGCCGTTGATGCCGATCTGTCGAGCGTCGCAGCCAACATCGCCCTGGTCGAGCAGGCGGTCGAACAGTTCGGGCGGCTGGATATATATGTCGCCAATGCCGGCCTGACCCGCTGGTCGCCGCTGCTTGACGCCGGCGAGGCGATGTGGGACGAGCTGGTTGATCTCAACCTCAAAGGCTCGTTTTTCGGCGCGCAGGCTGCCGCCCGCCGGATGGTGCGGCAGGGTCAGGGCGGCCGGATCGTGTTTTCGTCGTCGGTAACCGGTGTGCGCGCGGTGCCCGAAGCGCCGATCTACAGCATCACCAAAGCCGCGCTGCGCCACATGGCGGTAGTATTTGCCGAGGAGCTGGGCGGGCACCATATCACGGCCAACGCCATCGGCATCGGCGCCACGCTCAACCAGCGCAACCTCGCGTCTGACCCTGATTACGCCGAGCACTGGGCCGGTGTCGCGCCTATCGGTCGCGTCGGCATGCCCGCAGATATCGCCTCGGCGCTGCTGTACCTTGTTTCGCCGGGGGCCGAGATGGTTACCGGCCACACGCTGAT
The DNA here is from genome assembly GCA_963827625.1 of uncultured bacterium. GTDB lineage: Bacteria > Chloroflexota > Chloroflexia > Chloroflexales > Kallotenuaceae > CAWHBS01. The sequence continues at coordinate 826,186 of CAWHBS010000004.1, forward strand.
GGTGGACGGCGGCTGGAGCAACCGTGGGCGCATGCCGTAGAGGATTGAGCCCTCAGCCCCTACCCCTCGCCCGTCGCTTGCGACGGGCGAGGGGTAGGGGCTGAGGGCCGGTTACGCTACACCGCCTGCGCCACCACTCTCTCAACCTGATAGCCGGCCCGCTCGGCGATGCTTTGCAGCTGCCGCACATACGCATAGCGCTCGACAATTGCATCCGCGACAACGTTTCCGCCGGCCCCGCCGGCGACCTGCTCGGCAACCTCGATCGCGAGCAGCCAGGCCAGCAGCTGGTCGAGCAATTCCTGGTTGAACCACAGCACATCTCGGTGACGGTTGACTTGCAGGAAGCGTTGCATGTCGCCGTCGCGCAGCCATACGGCCAGGATCTGGGCAGCTTCCTTTCCGTTACCGTCTTGCCGGCGCAACGCGTGGCCGTAGCCGATCAGCAGCTTGACCAGCCCGACCGTGCGCCATGCGCGGCCCTCGTCCTGGCCCAGCTCGCGCATCGCCGCCGCCATCTGGGTGCCCAACAACCATTCGTCGATTAAACTGCGGCTCAGTCCGGGGTCGTCCCGGCCGCTCAGCCGGTCGAGCCGGTGGGTAAACAGCCAGTTCAGCAGCGCGCCCCACGTATCCGGATCGTCGCCCAGATGTGAGGTAACGAACGCCACCGCCGTGACGAGCTCCGGCCGGCTACTGCGGGCCGCAGGCTCTTCCGGCCGGTCAGGCAGCGAGGTACTCGCTGCGGCATCAAGCGGTGAGGCTTCGGTTCGTTCGCGCCGCGAGCGTTGCACCAGCGCCGGCAGCTCCAGCAGGGCCTCGAGCTCGCCGCGCAGCTGCTTCGCCAGCGCAGTTGCGTCGCCGTCCCCGCCGTTTACCTGTCGCGCGCCCGCGAAAAACGCTTCGAGCCGTTGTTGCACGTCGTCGAGCACCAGTGCGCGCGCCGCTGGACCACTCGCCGCGGGCACAGGCTCCGTATCAGCTCCGGCGCCGGTAGCGACGGGCTCGTCGGTTGTGGCGGTTGAGCCGACGGAAGCCGGCGCGTCGGCGTCCGGACCAGCGTCGCGGGCAGCCGGCGCATTCGTGCTCGGCTCGGCGTCGCCGGGGGCGCGCACTGCCATCACTTCGCGGACCACATACGCATTCGCCAGCGCGCGGAACGGCTCATGGATCGGCCGTAGCAGCAGCTCGCGTCCGGCCTGGTCCAGGCTGGGCACGCCGCGCCCGTCGAGATAGCTGTTCAGCTGCGACCACTGCCCCCACGGTGTGTCCTGCACTTCGCGCAGATCGAGCAAAACGTTGAGCCCGTATGCTCCCAGCGTTACCGGCAATCCGCGCTCGGCGATGTCGCGGCTGTTGCGTATATATTCGAGGCCGCTGGCGACATCGCGAAACAGTAGAAAGTGGCGCTCGTCTCCGCTCAGGCCTAACGCATCGCCGAGCGAGCGATGTACCCCTCGTCGCCCTTCGCCGTCACGGATGGTGGTGAAGCCGGTGTTGATCGTGCCGTGCGCCGAGCCGTAGCGGTTGTTGTACAACACCAGGCCGCGCTCGTCGCCGTGCTGGTTGCTGTAGGCAAACACATCCTCGAGCACCTGCCCGTCGGGCGCGATGCAATCATAGAGCAGGAAGTTCTCGGCGCCGGCAAACAGGTAGCGCTTGTGCAGCAATGGGAAGATCTGCCGCTCGTGGCGGGTGATCAGCCAGCTGTCGGGCTGCTCATCCCAGTACGCGCGTCGATATTCCATGCCGTACTTTTCGGCGAAGCCTTCGAACTGCCCGTGACCGAACATCGGCAATCCCGGTAGTGTGGCCAACACGGTACACACGCCGAAATACTTGTCGTCCTTACCAAACTGCTCGACCGCGGTCTTTTCGTCCGGATTGTTCATGAAATTGACGTAACGTTGCAGAATCTGCGGATCGAACTCGAGCGTGTTGCGGATCGCCAGCCGGTACTTGGCGTTGTCTTCGTCGCGCAGCATATGCATGAACGCGCTGTTGTACACGCGGTGCATACCCAGGGTGCGTACGAAATAGCCTTCCATCAGCCAGAAGGCCTCGGCCAGCAGCAGCGTATCGGGCGCCTCGACGGCGCAGCGGTCCACCACTTCGCGCCAGAACTCGTGCGGCATCAGTGCGTCGAACTGCGCGCGGGTCATGCCGTGTTCGGCGCGCGACGGGATCGCGCCGCCACTGCCGGGCTCGGGAAACCACAGCCGCTCGATGTGCTTCTTGGCCAGCGTCATGGCCGCGTCGAAGCGAATGATCGGAAACTGTCGCGCGACATGCAAGATCGTCTGGATCACCGCCTCACGGGCCTCGGGATTGAGGTAATCGAGCTGGGCGGTATCGTTCCACGGCATGCTGGTGCCGTCGTTGCCGTGGTAGATATAGCGCTCGTCGCCGCCTTCGCGACCGACGCGCTTGAACACTACCGACGCGTCGCTCTTGGTGTAGTAATGGTCCTCGATATAGATCCCGACCCGCCCATCCGGCGAAAGGTCGGGGCCGCTAAAGCTATAAGCCGGGTAGGGCGGGTAGGGCAGCGACAAAAACCAGTCGGGCTGCTCGATCACCCAGCGCCCGTCGATGCCGACATGGTTCGGCACCATATCGCTGGCCAGCCGGATGCCGCGCTGCCAGGCACGCCGGCGCAGATGTTCCACCGCCGCCTCGCCACCCAGGTCGTTGGCGATCACATAGTCGTACAGTGAATACGCCGATGCGACCGCGTCCTGGTTGCCCATTAGCTGCTTGATCGTTTTGGACGCCGTCGAGCGCTCCCATAGCCCGATCAGCCACAAGCCGGTGATGCCGGCGCGCTGCAAAAAATCCAGCTCCTCGTCGGGGATCTGGTCCAGCGTCGTGATCGGCCGCTTGTAGCGCTTGGCGAGCTGGTCGAGCCACACAAACGCGTTGCGGGCGATCAGCACGGTACGCGGCATCCAGTCGCGGTCGGCGGTAAACGCCTCGATCTCGTGCTCCTGCCCGCGGAAATCGGCGACCTCCGCTGTGCCTGGTCCGCCGCCGATACCGCCTCCCGCTCCGCCCATCGCGAAGAACTTATCTTCTTCCTTGATCAGATCCAGGGAAGTCAGCAGCCGGAACACCAGCGCACCGAGCACCCCGCCGATACGCTGCATCAAATATTCAAGCTGCGCAGCTAACGAGTGCGGCGTTTTGAGCGCCGGGCTGCGCAGCGTCAACAGCAAACTCTCTTGTTCCCCGCCGAAGCCGGGCTCGCCCTCAAAAAACGTCTCGAGGCCGGCGATCATGTCGTCGTAGACTGTATGTTCGAGCTCGGCGTCGTCGAAAAGCTCGACGAACGGCTGGTATGCCGGATTGTTGTTGGACAGCCACAGCAGCAGCATCTCTTCCAGCAGCACTTCGCGATTGGGGATGCCGTCGGTGCTGCCGGCAAGATATTCGGCCGGCTCGACCTCGCCGCGAAACAGCGCGGTGTTGGGAAACGCCTCGGCGAAGGAGATCAACGTCGCATCCACCTCGTCGCTGCCGAGCTCGGCATCCAGCGTCGCGAGCGCGCGCTGCCCAACATCGGGATGTTGCTCGCGGTAGCGGTCGATCACGATGTGCAAAATCTCGTCGATCAGCCCCATCGCGTTAATCTGGGCCGGCGCGACGGTCAACTCCGGATGGCGAGCCGTGTCGCGCTGCTCGTTCATGCGCTCGGCGAACACGCGCGCGGCATGAAAATCGGCGAACACCACGCTGCCGCGCGTCGAAAACAGGCGGTCGTCAAAGCCGTAGCGCTCACGGATGCGGCGCGCAACATGAAACTCCATCGTTCCCGACCCTTCGGCTGACCGCATACGATCCTCCAGACTAGCTACGGCGATGATACTCGATCTTGGCGGAGTATGCGCCGCAATGCGCGTGCCAAGGCGCTACGCTTCCGGCACCCAGTAGCTCCGCCCGTCGGTGGTCCGAGCCAGGCGGCGCGTTTCGAACAGAATGCGTCGTAAGGTTGCCGGATCGAGCGAGCGGTCCCAACGGCTCAAAATATGGTTGATCTCGCGCTCCTCGTATTCGCGGCCGCGCTCGGTGGGTGTAGCTCCGCGCGCGAAATGCGAGGCCAGGTAGTCAAGCACCAGATCACGATCGCGCTGGCGAGCGGGCCAGATAACCACGCGTCCCTCGGCGTCCAAAAACCGGCGCAGCTCCAGCGCCTGCTCGTCGCGTACCGTCGCTTCGGCTGCCGGCTGCCCGGCCAGCAAGCGACGCAGCGCAGTCCAGATCCACTCGACGCGGGTAGGATCGAGCCGGTAGCGTTTGTTGGCGCCCTCGGCTCGGCGCTCGAGCACCAGGCCGGTCGAAACCAGCATTTTGAGATGCCGCGAAATGCTCGACTGGCTCAGATCCATGCGGGCGATGATATCCTGCGCCAGCATCTCGCCTTCGGCCAGCAGCTGCAAAATCTGCAGGCGTGTTTCGTCGGCCAACGCGGCAAACGGATTGACCAGCTCGACCGCTTTGATCGGCGCCTGGCGGATCGGCAGCCGCGAGATAGCAATCTGGCGGGCATTCTTGCCCTCTACCGCGTCCAGGGCGCGAACAAACACCCATATTGTGTCCTCGCTCCCGAAGCGCGAAGCAATCGAGCCCACGTGCGGCGATAACACAAATACGATCTTGCGGATACCCTTGAGCTGTGCTGCCGTCGCCGGCGGAACCTCGCGGCTGGTGAACTCCCGGATCGTTTCGGCCGGCGTGCTCACCGCAAATCCGCGCTGGTCGAGCAAGTCGACCATGTGGCGTAGGACCATCACGGAGCGCTGCCACTCGGCGCTGAAATACGCGTCCCACAACGACCGGAGGTGGCCGACCGCGGTATCGCGCAGTCGCAACGGATCGTTGAGCAAGCGGTGCGCCTGCCGCAGCAACTGGCGGTCGAACTCGACATCGGGATAGGTTTGCCCGAGACGGTCTTGAAAGGTGTCGAAGTCATCGAGCAACGCTTCGGCGGATGCCAATTCGGCGGCGGGGCTGCCCGGCGCCGGCCGCAGCCGCTCGAGCACCCGGTCGCGCAGCCGTTCGGGCCTGGTCTGCTGGAGGCGCGTTAAATACATTTCGAGATCGTCGGCCTCCTTTTCCGGAACCAGCGCGTCGCCGAGCACCTCAAAAAGGAGCCGGTTGTTGCGGCGACGGATCAGATCGAGCGCCGCAGCGGTAGCAGCCAGCCAGGGATCGGCGTCGTCGAGCCGGTCGACAACATTGAGCGCCGCCATGCTGGTGAGAATATTGTGCGCCGGCGCCAGTGCTGCCTCGGCGCTGACCTGAGTGCGCGGCGCGATCACAAACGGTGCGCCAGCCATAGCCTTTCTCCTGTTTATGCAAATATTTGCATAAACAGGATATCACGCCGCTGCTACCCGGTCAATAGGCCAAACGGCGAAGTGAGCCAAACGACCTGCGCGCCCTTGCCACGGCCATAATACAATTCAGGGCAGGCAACGTGAAGGATGAATTGTTCTATCCTTCGAGTTCCTTCGCGGATCGCATTTGCCTGCTGGAACAGAGTTGAGTACAATACTCGAGCCGCGAGCCGCGCGGGCGGGCCATGTAATTTGAAGTCTACATTGGATTTGAAGGGGAGCGGTAGCTCGGAGGGGAACGTGGTTCGCCCACTGCACCCGATGGATCGCACCCACCTACCATTTTGGTAGGCTTCAAATCGCGCTCGCTCGCACGGCACGGGCATCTTTCGTATGATTTACCTGCTCTACGGCGCGGACGAGCTTGCACGCAGCGAAGCGCTCGTCGAGATCAAAGCCGGCGTCGCGCCGGATTTCGCCGACCTCAACATCGTGACGCTGGAAGGCCGGCGCCTCAAAGCCGATGCGCTGGTTTCGGCGTGTGAAGCGATCCCATTTCTGGCCGAGCGGCGCGTCGTGGTCGTCGAAGATGCGCTCAAACAGCTGCGCTCCACCGACACGCGCGACGCCGTGCGCGATTACCTTACGCGCGTGCCGGAAACTACCGACCTGGTTTTTTTTGAGCGCGACGAGCCTGACAAGCGCACCACCCTGTTTGCCGCGCTGAAAAAACGTGCGACATTGCGCGAGTTCAAGCCGCGCGAGGGCGCCGAGCTGCAGCGCTGGCTCGCCGCTCGCGCCCGCGGCTACGATGCGAGCCTGCAGCCGCAAGCGGGCACGCTGCTGGCCGAGTTCATCGGGAGTGATACCCGCGCGCTCGACAACGAGCTACGCAAGCTGGCAACCTACGCCGGCTCCGGCGCCACGGTCACGGCCGACATGGTTCGGCTGCTGGTAGCAGACGGCGCCGCGACGTCGGTGTTCGCGTTTGTCGACGCGCTGGCCTCGCGCAAGCTGGGCCGGGCGCTCGGGCTGCTGCGCGAGCTGCTGGACGGTGGAGAGGCGGCGCCATACCTGCTGTTCATGGTGGCGCGCCAGGTACGGCTGCTGCTGCAGGCTCGCGAGCTGATCGAGCAGCGGGTGCGCCCCGACCAGGCAGTCGCTCAGCTCAAGCAAAATCCGTTTGCCGTGCGCAAAGCCTATGAGCAGGCGCAACGCTTCACGTCCGAAAGCTTGCTCGCGCTGCACGACCGGCTGGTCGAGCTCGACCACCGCTCCAAAACCGGCAGGATCGACCCCGAAGCGGCGCTCGATCTGCTCGTCGCCGAAACCTGTGCGATGGGTTGAAAGGTGCGAAGGTTGGAAAGTTAGAAAGTTGAACGGTTGTTGCGAGCTTATCGGCCGCTGCGGAGCCAAACCTTCCAACCTTCCAACCATTAGCCCCCGACCGCTACTAACGGGCTGGGCATGAACAGCACGACGAACAGCAGCAGCCCCAGAATACCTAAAGCGATGTGAATGGGCTTGAGGCGTAGCACGTCGTTGAGCGGCGGTGGATGGCGCGGGCCCATCAAGCCGATCAGGATCACCCACACCAGCCAGCTGGACGAGCCGAAAATGCCGAACGCGCCAAGTAGCCCGAGTACCAGGAACAGCAGCAGCGTGGCGTAGGCCAGGTACTCGGCCCGGCGTCCCAGCAGCGCATACGCGACGTGCCCGCCGTCGAGCTGGCCGACCGGCAGTAGATTGAGCATCGTCACCAGCAGGCCGATCCATGCCCCGAAGGCGATATCGTTGAGCTGCACATCGCGCCCGCCTGCCGGCAGCAACTCGCCGAAGATCAGATATTTGATCGCCCCGTACAGCAGCGAGTTGCCCTCCTGGATATAGCCCCCCGACGGCGGAGGCCCGACCGGCGACGTCGCCAGGCCATAAAACAGTAACGGCAGCGCGACCACCAGCCCGGCAATCGGCCCCGCGATCGCCACCTCGAGCAGTACGCGCCGGTCCTCGAACGGCTCGCGCTGCACGATCACGGCGCCCAGAGTGCCGGTAAAGCTGAAGCCCGGGGGCAAGGGAATGAAATACGGCAGGCTGGCCGGAGCGCCACGCCAGCGGCCGACCACAAAATGGCCCATCTCGTGCGCCACCAGAATCCCCAGCAGCGTCGCGGCGAAGGGCAGCCCCGCCAGCAGTAAGCTTGGCTGCGCGAAGATGCGCCCGTATAGCTGCGCGGCCGCTTGCTCGGGTGACAGCCCCGCGGCCACCAGCTGGCTGGCTACCGCCGAGGAGGCGCCGGTCAGCAGCACCGTAAGCACCGTTGCTAAAAAGAGCGCAAGATTAAGTCCCCAGCGCAGCGGCCGGCGCTCGGAAACGCCCGGCACAGCCAGTACTTCGACGCCGTCGTCGCGCTCCAGCAAAAAGGGCGTGTAGCCCAGCCGTTCGCAGCGCTCGCGCAGCGGGCGGTACACCGTCTCGGGAGCGACCAGTAGCCGGCCACGCACCGCGACGGCACCGTTGGGCCGCAGCTCCACGGCTCGCGGCTCTACTAAGCCCAGCAAAGCAGGCACGATCGGATGATGCGCAAATTCGTCAGGGCTCAGGTTCGCGTCGTCCAAGCGTCGATCTCCTCATGAGCTCCACCATGATACCCGATCGCTTCGCGGGCTGCAGCGGGTGCCGATTTGTAACAGGACGTTTACAAAAATGTTTACACAACTGTTACACAAGACTATTGCAAACGCGCAGCGGGAAATGTAAGATATGCACATAAGCAACAGTGAGATGTAAAGTAATTGGAGGAAGGGTATGCTTCGCAAGTACGTCGAGATCCGCGAGAACGTATTGGCATTGGTTCGCGAAGAAGAGGGCTCGGAAGTTACACAGGCTGCTGGTGTTGCGATCCTGGCGACGGCCCTTATCGGCGCCATGCTGGCCCTGAGCGGCGACCTTTCCGACGCCGTGACGACCGCGTTCGAGAACCTGGTCAGCGCGATCGGCGGATAGTTCTCCGGCCACCACGGCGCCCCCAGAGTAATCGTAGAGGTTGCACCACAAAGGCACAAAGGACACGAAGATCCCATCGGATCTTCGTGTCCTTTGTGGTAATTTTCCGCTTGAACCAACCTTGGCGAGAAGCGTGAGCAGGTTGCGCTTGTGCATCAGCGTGAGCTGTTGAGCTCGTCGCGCATCTTTCGAACCAGCTCGGCTAATTCGCCGGACTTTCTACCGGCTTCCTTGTACTGCTCGAGCCGTATGTCGTACTGGTCGCGTACGGCGCTGCGCAATGCGCGCAGGCTCTCGGCCAGCTGCGCGTCGCTGTCCTCTACCTCGTTGGCCTTGTTGCGCAGCCAATTGGCGGCAGCCGTGACCTGTGCCTGGTCGCAGTTCAGGACCGACGAGCCTAGGCTGATGTTGCAAACAAACGCCTCGCGCGTCTGGTACAGCGCCTCGAGCTGCTGGTCGAGATAGTCCCGCAACTGGTCGCGACTGCGAGCGTCGTAATAAATGCCGCCGCCGGCCGCCGCGATCGCCTGCATCTGCTCGACCACCGCCTGGTTTTCAAGGTCGAACCCGACAACGTCGATCTGCACGTTGAAGCCTTCCTGGTTGAGCCGCTGAGCTACCGCAACCGGATCGCCGTCGCAGGTTTCCTCACCGTCGGAGATGACGATAATGCGATTGCTCTGGCCCTCCTTGCCGGCGAAGGCTTGCCCGGCCGCTTCGAGCGCGCCGCCGATGGGCGTCCAGCCGGTCGGCTCAAAGCTGCCGATCAACTCCTGCGCGTTGGCTTCGCTGGCCTGACCGATCGGCGCGAGCAATTCCACGCCGGGGCAGCTCTCGGCTTTGCCCGCTTCGGTGTTATTGCCCTTGTGCCCGTACACCAGCAAGCCGACACTGGCACCTTTGCTGCCGATGCGTAGAAAGCGCTCGACAGCTTGCTTGGCGATATCGATCTTGCGCTCGGAGCCGACTGCGCCGGCCATTGAGCCCGAAGAGTCGAACAGCAGCAGGACGTTCGTATCCAGGCTCAGCTCCGCGCCGGTCGCGGCTTCGCCGCATTCCTTGCCGCAGTCCGCGGTCAACGGGTCGTAGCCGAGCTCGGTCTCGATAAAGTCGGGAATCAGATTGCCGTCGCTATCCTGCTGATACTCTACCGGCAAGGTCGCGGTAACCGAACCGGTCTGCTCGAGCTCATCGTCGCCGGCCTGCTCGGTAGCCGCTTCGGTCGGTGCCTCGGTCGGCTCGTCGGTCGGTGCCTCGGTAGCCGCTTCGGTTGGCTCGTCAGTCGGCTCGTCGGTCGGCTCGTCGGTCGGTGCCTCGGTCGGCGCGGTCGACGCTTCGGCGACGGGGTCGGAGGCAACCGGAGCTTCGCTTGCGCTGTCGGAAGACGCTACCGGCCCGGCGCACGCGCTGATCAGTGCTACCAACAGGAGCAAGCTTAGCAGCAAGATTCGGTTCACGCGGATCATCCTTCTCCTCCATGTATTGCCAGCCCTGACGAGTGCGGCTGCCGCGGCAGCCACCCGCAAGGCGTATCGTCAATAGCATACCGTACAATCGGTTCGCGGTAGGGGCCGGGGCAAGCCCGGCCCCTACAGTGATAATACCGTAGGGGCCGGGCTTGCCCCGGCCCGTATCCCGGCCCGCAAAGTGGTTAGAGATGTATGCATCGCGCTACAATGTAAACGGCAGCACCAGAAGCAGCGGGAGCACGCCGGCGGCGAAGTACGGCGCGAACGGCTGCTTGGTATGCCAGGTGCGCTTGCGCATCATCACGCCGGCAGCGGCGCCCAGCAACGACAGCGCCAGCCCGGCCAGCAAGCCCACGACCGCCAGTTGCGCTCCAAGCGCCAGGCCCACAAACAGCGCGAGCTTGATATCGCCCATGCCCATTTTGCCGCCGCCGAGCATCACCCGCGCCAGTATCAGGGGCAGCGGCGCTATCACGGCTCCCAACAAGCCGGACGAAAAGCCGACTGTCACAGGCAGGGCGACTAAGGCGGCAACGATGGCGGGGAACATCACTACGTTCGGGATGCGGCGGGTGCGCAGGTCCGTCATCGCAACATACAACAGCACCGCGGCAACGCCGGCGTAGAATACTACTCGCAATATATCGATCATCCTTCGCTCCTTGGATGATGTATGGTTGCCGGAACCGGCAACGGCTCGGGTGCCAATCGCGGGGATGCCGGCGTACGCCGCTGCCCGAAGCTCCGCAGAGCAGCGTAACGCGCGGCAGCTTTGGGTATCTCGAAGCTGCGCGGAAGCTGGATTGTAAAGGTCGTTCCGACGCCAAGCTCGCTGTCTACTTCGAGGGTGCCGCCGTGTGCCGACACCAGCTCGCGGGCTACCGTCAAGCCGAGGCCTGCTCGTCCGGCCGGCCCGTGCCGCGCCTGAAAAAAGGGCTCGAAAATGCGCGCGCGGTCTTCGATCGCGATGCCCGGGCCGTTGTCGCGTATCGCGATGCGTGCGTAGCGCTCGTCGGCCTCGTAACGCAGCCAGATCGTACCGCGACAATAGCGCGCCGCGTTGCCCAGCAGATTGGTGACAACCTGATCAAGACGCTGTCGATCGCCGTGGACCCACGTCGAGCCCGCTTTGTTTTCGAGGTGCAGCGTGATGTGCTGCTGGCGCAGGACGGGGCGCTGCTGCTCTTCGACGCGCGCGACAAAGGCCGACATGTCCACCGGCTCGGCAGCCAGCGAGAGTTCGGTGGACTGGCGGCGCGACAGATCCAACAGGTCGTTGACCAGACGTGTGAGGTCGTCGATCTGGCTGTCGATCACCTGCACCGTGCGTTCCTGTTCCGGCAGCAGCTTGCCGTGCGCCAGCAGCGACGTGAAGCCCTTTGCGATCGTCAGCGGCGTGCGCAGCTCGTGCGAAACCTTGCTTAGAAACTCGTTGCGCGCCTTGGCCAGATGGTCGAGGTCTTCGGCCATCTGGTTGAGGCACATGCCGACTTCGCCCATTTCGTCGTGTGATGTGACGGGGATGCGGCGCTCGAACTCGCCGCGCGCGATCGCCTCGGTCTGGCGGCGCACATCCGCGAGCCAGGCCCGGAAGCGATGGCCCAAGAACACGCCGAAGGCCACCAGCGAGGCGAGCGCAACGATCGAGATGGCCGCCAGTTCGCTCTGGATGCTTAGTTGAATCTGGTCGATCGGCGGCAACGACTGGGCGGCTTCGACAGCGCCGACCACCCGTCCCTGGTGGACTATCGGTGTGACGACCACTCCGTAGCGCGCGTCGCCAACGTTGGTGACTAACGCGGTGCTGTTCCGGCTGCTGAGTACCCGCCGAACTACCTCGCTGGTGTCGCCGGCCGGGATCGGGCTGTTGCCTTCGATCAGCGCGCCTTGCCGATCGTACGCCCGCAGCGGCACCGGCCCCGGCGGCAGCGCTCCGGCCGTCGTCAGGCGTCCACTGCGGGCATACGTGGTCGTGACGTCAACTCGTACCTGGTCGGTCAGCGCCTGAAGTGTCTGCAGCTCGACGCGCGGCAGCTCGGTGTTGAGCGTCCGGCGCATCGCCTGCTCGACGTACCACAAATTGCTGAGCAGGACCACGATCACACCCAGCATAATTCGATATTGCAGTCGGTCCCACCAGCGCTTCGCGCCCATCATGCCACCAATTTGTAGCCGACACCCCATTCGGTTTCGATCGATCCGGCGGCCGCGGCGTAGGGAGCCAGCTTCTCGCGCAGGCGCTGCACATGCACATCGACGGTTCGGGTATTGCCGTCGTAGATGTAGCCCCATACGCGCTGCAGCAGCGTCGAACGCGGCAGCACCTTGCCGTGGTTGCTGGCCAGGACGTGCAGCAGGTCAAACTCTTTCGGCGACAGATCCAACGCTTGATCGCCGACCCATGCCGTGCGCTGCATCAAGTCGATCGTGATCTCGCCGACCTTGAGCGACAAAAACCCGGTGCCGTTCGCGCGCCTGAGAATAGCGCCGACGCGGTGACACAGCTCCTCGGGGTTGAAAGGCTTTACCACGTAGTCGTCAACCCCTGCCGCGAAGCCGTCGATCCGGTCGGCTTCCTCGGCGCGTGCCGTGAGCATCAACACGGGGACGTCGGCGTGGCGCTGCAGCTGTATGTCGCTGCCGGAGCGCAACGTTCGGCAAAACTCGTAGCCGTCCATGCCGCCCAGCACAACGTCCAGCACGATCAGCTTCGGCTCGAGATGCTGCAGCATCTGTAACCCCTGCTCGCCCAACTCGGCGACGGCGGTTTCGTAGCCGGCGGTCGCGAGATGTGCTGAGGTAAATTCGGCGATCAACGGGTTGTCTTCGACAACCATAACCAGAGTATTCTTGGCATCCATGGCCACAGCACGCCCCCTTATTGGTCAAAGCTCAAAGGTCAAAAGTCGAAGGTCAGCGCACCCAAGGCTCAATAGCGGCGTAGCTGAAAGACGTTGGACCTTCGACCTTCGACTTATTCAAAGTGCCGTACCAGCTCGCCCGCCAACTGCTTAACGGCGATGCGCGTGCCGGGTTGGGTTTGCTCGACCGAGAACTCGCCACGGTCCATGCGGTGATACAACTGCATATCGAATGGGACTTCGACGATCGCGTTCAGGCGGCTGCCGAAGCGCGAACGCATGTAGTCGATATCAAGCGGCTTTTCCTGGCGTACCTGGTTGATCGCCAGGGTGACGCGGCCGAGGTCGCAGCCGATCTGGTCAAGGTAGCCGAGCGCCCGGATCACAATGCCGGTGGTGATAAACAGCGGCGCCGACACCAGCACGATCTGGTCGGCCGTTTGCAAGGCGAAACGAGTGATATCGTCGCGAAAGCCGGTGCCGCAGTCGAACATCACCGTATCGTAGTAGTGATGCAATTGCTCGAACACCTGGCTGTATTCGTGCGATGTGATCGTCGCCATGACGTCCGGGTCGGCCGGCGCGGCCAGCACTTCAAGGCGGCTCTCTACTTTGCTGGTGAAGCGGCGCAGGTCGCTGTAGTGGCGGATCGTCTGGATCTGCTCGAGCAGCGAGCTGACGGTCTGCTCTTCACGACCGCGCACCTGGTCGGCCAGGGTGCCGAAGTCGGGATTGGTGTCGATCGCGATCACCTTGTCGCCGCGCACCTCGGCCAGAAAGTTGCCGACCAGATAGGTCAAGAAGCTCTTGCCTACGCCGCCCTTGGGGCTGATCACGGCGATGCTGTTGCAGCGTGTAAGTCGCGGCGCGCGGATCGCCGTGTCGAGCTTGTCTTCCTGCTCGCGCAAGCGGCGCTGCCCCGGCATCCAGCTACGCAGCAGCTCGCCGAAGCTGGCAGGCCGGCGCTCGTTGCTGCGCGGTTCGCCTCGCTCGTCGCGCTGCCGCTCGTTCCAATCGCGGATATCGTCGGCCAGCGAGCGGGTGGTTTCCGGGATCTCGGCCATCACCTGCGGATCGGGTAGCCCGACGGGCGCGGTCACGACACTTTTCGCCGCCGCTACCGGGAGCGGCGCTTGCGAATCTTACCGCGGATGCTGCTCGCTCCGGCCGGCCAGGCAGCGCCGCGGATGGATGGTCCGGCACTGGAGACGCGGGACGTGCTGCCGCGGTTACCGCCCGCTCGACCGGTGGCTCAGCCGTCCGCTCGGTCGGAGGCTCAGACGTGCTGTGCTCCGGCCGGCCGGCCGGTGCCGTGGGCGCTTCCGGGAGCGGTTCTTCTATCAGCAGCACGGTTGCAGCCGGATCAGGCAGGACTGTTGTTCCTTCGGACAGGCCCGGCCGCGCAGCGGGCGCTTCGGCGACCGTTACCAGCTCGGCCAGCCGCGGCGATTTGTGGCGCCCGTTGCGCTTGACCTCGGTGTTGGCTTGCTCGACCGGCGCTGTGACCGGCTCCGGAGGGCTCGGCACGGCCGTAGGCAGTTTGGGTTCGCGTCCAACGATTGCGGCGGCGTCGCTGATCGTCTCGACCAGCTGCACACTGTCCGGCACCGCGATCAAGTCGCCTACCACGATCACATCAGTGCTGCTGAGCAAGCGCGGAACAATATTCTGCACAAACACTTCGGTGTCGACGTTGACCGCCTGGTCCTGGTGTTCGGTGATCACAAGTGACGCGACTTCATTGGAATGGCTGCCGATCAGCGACAGGGCGCTGAGATTATTTTCGACGATGTGCAAATCGTGCGCGGCGCGTCCGATGCCCGATCGAAAGGTGCTGACCTCGGCGTTGTGGTTGGATACCAGAATGTGCATCGACCTACTCCTCGTTGCTTAGCGTGACGCCAGCGGCGCGAGCATGGGCTGCGCGCCTTGCTGGCTCGCTTCCGGCCGCGGCTTCGCGTTGACGATACCTTCGGCGAGTTTGTAAATCGCCTTGGCGAGCGGGCTCCTGGGATCCGCCTCAACAACAGTCTGTCCAAGACTGACCGGACCTTCGATCGTATAGAACGCAGCAGGGATTTCGGCGCGTACCGGGTGGTTGAACAGCATTTTGAGGTCGCGCACCTGAATCTCAAGCCGCTTATTAACCCGGTTGACCACCAGGCTGATCACGTCAGGGTTGATGCCGCGCTGCTCGAACACCTTGAAGGCCTGGCGTACACCCTGCACCGACAGAACATCCGGTGTGATCACGGTGAGCACATGGTCGGCTCGCTCGAGCACAGCCAGCGAGGCATCATTGATCTCGGACGGCAGATCGACCACGACAAAGCTGAAGGCGCGCCGCAGCGCCAGCAGGATCGCCGCGGCCGCGTCGGCCGAAAGGTATGGGCCGATGTGCATCGCGGGCGCCGCCAGCAGGCGCAAGCCCGAGCTGTGCGAGGTCAGCACATTGCTGATGATCGCCGACGACGTATTCAGGTCGTCGATAAAGGGCGCCAGGTCGAGCAGCGAATGCTCCGGCCTCAGGCTCAACATAGCCGCTGTGGTAGCGAACTGCTGGTTCAAATCTACCAGTACCGTACGGGCCTGCGGCACTTCGCGCGCCAGCACCACCGCAAGATTTGTAGCCAGTAGGCTGGCGCCGGCGCCGCCACGCGGGCTGTACAGCGCGATTACGCTGGAGCGCGCCGTAAGCATCAACTCGGCCTGGAAATGCGTGAGCTGGCGCGTGCGTGCCTGCTCCAGTTCGTGGGCTCGCAGCAGGCTCGAGCGCAGGGCATCAAGCATCAGCGGCCGGCTCAGCACATCGCGAGCGCCGGCAACCAGCGCCTGCTGCAGCAGCACCGCGTCAGGCTTGGTCGACACCACCAGCGCGGCCGTGCCGGGCGCGGCCAGGGCGATCTGCCGCACCACGTCGAGCGCGGGAACCACGCCGATCGCTTCGTCGACCAGCAGGATATCCGGCCGATAGGTCACCGCCCGGTCGATGGTGGTGCGGCCGTCGGGCACGACGCCGACCACCTGGATCGGATAACTCTCGGCCAGCAAGAGTTCGAGCTCGCGCACCAGGTCGGGTTGGCTGGACGCGATCATTACCTTGATATCGAGTACGGTCTGCTCGCTCATCAGCGGAAATCCTCCTCGGACACCGGCGGCAGCGGCTCGATAGCGCGGTCGTCCGCGCGGCGCATCGCCAGCCTGATATCGGTTGCATAGGTATCCATATAGGCCAGCTGCTGTGCATCGCCGGGCTGTACTTTTAGCGTGGCGATCACGTCGTTGCTGAGCCGTAACAGGCGCTTGCGGTCTTGCTCGCTCAAACCTTCAGGCTCTTCTTCCTCTTCGCCGGTCGGGAGCGGGCGATTGATTTCGGGCTCGGGACCGCCGGCCACCGCCAGTACCTCGACATCGTTGATCAGGGTCGTGGTGCGCTTTTCGCTGACCTGACCGCCCTGCTCGTCAAGATAGGTCAACTCGTACGAAACAACCACGTCGACGCGGCTGCCCGGCTGCACGCGGTCGGCCAGCACCGCCACGGGGTTGACGCCGATCGACACCGCGCGCCAGCCGCCCTCCAGGCCGTTTATCGGAGCAACGTCGCTTTGGCGGATGATCGCGCCCTTCATCAGCGATACCACCGTGACGCGCTGGTTGACGACGTCTTCGATACTTTGAACATAGGCCGGGTGCGCCCATTGGCGCGGCAGCTCGGTCACTTCAAGCAGCTCCGGCGTGAGCAGCGTGCGCGCCGGGATGTCCTGCTTTACGACGACCACGCGCTGCAGATCTCCGATTTTGCGCTCGAGCGCCGTGATCTGCGAGGTGAACAACAGGCCGGTTATTACGGCAAGCGCAACCGCTAGCGCGCCGAAGAGCAGTCCACGACGTTTCTGGTGACGCATCTAAGCCGCCCCTTTCCACCACACGAGGTCCTGCACCAGGCCGAACAGGCGGCGCAGATCTTCCTCGGTGGGCAAAAACAAAAGCTCAACGAACTGTTGCGGCAGCCCCGGCAAGTAGCTGGCGGCCACGGGCTCCCATTCGGGCGTCTCGGGCACCCCGGCGGCGAGCAGGCTGGTTTGCAGCCGCTCGAGCTGTGGCGCGGTGTAGCCACGATAGCGACCACGAACGCGGTAGCGCAGCGGCGCCCAGCGTTGGGCCAGCAGCGGCCCGAGCTGCGAATGAAGCTGTGTACCCTGTGAGATCGCATCCAGCCGGCCCTGTTTGGGCTCGAAGTACAGTAGTGTTTCGGTAAACGGCACCAGACTTCGCAGGCGCTGAAAGCCACTGATGTTCGCCCACGGCTGGTTCGGGCAGGCGCCGGAAGCCAGCAAGAACGTGAGCATGTGCGTTTCCAGATAGCGCAGCAACGTCAGCAGCTGCGGCGCCGTGGCGCCGTCGTCGATCAGGCCGAGCGCTGTCGAGAGCAGAAACTCCAACCCGCCTTCGAGTGTCTTGGCTTCGTAGACATGGATCTGATGAAACGGCTGCATCAAGCTGCGGCAGATGCGGGCTGCCCTGGCCGCCGGATCGAATGCTTCCATCAGGTGCAGCGACACAACGTCGGAATGGCGCTCGGCGATCGCCTGGTACACCGGCAGAAAATGCTCGCGCTGCGGCGGCAGCACGGTAACCGGCCGGCGGCGTCCGGTAGCTTCGCGGGCCAGCGAGCGCAGCATATTGATGCGGTCGTCGCTGCGATGGACTGTGCCTTCGATCCGCACTTCACGCGGCAGCACCGCGAGCGATGGTCGTTCTTCAAGCTCGCTTGCCAACAGCACTCGGCCGTCGGTGACGACCATTCCGCTTAACCTGGTCATACGTTTGTCTATCGCCGTCGCCCGCGAGGGTGACGTCACGACCCAAAAGGTTGTGCCCTCAGCAGCAGCTTCGGCGCCCCCGCGTCCCGGCATACTGCGTGACGCTGTTACGGTAGCATTTCTGCTATCGCCGGGGTATGCCTGCGTGCTCATCCTGCTGCTTATGAAAGGGGAGCGCCGGAATGTTTACAATTGCAAAGTGAGCTTTTATTGCTTTGCAATGGGCTATTGCAGGTAATCGGCTTGTTTCTGCCGCCGGACTGCAGCGGGGCCGGTGTGCCATTTTTACTTGGCTTTTACCTTCGCATGTGCCGGCAAGCGCCACAAAACTGCAACAAACCTGTTACAAATGTGCTCCCGAGGAGCGCAAAAACGAGGCGTAGCGCTGCTCAGCCCAGCGCCGGTGCAGGGCAGGACCACGGCGCAGCGCTTCCATGCTTTCGCTGTAGGCCTGCGCGGCGCCGGCGTCGCCGCGGACGACCAGCACTTCGGCCTGTAGCCGCCGGCGTTCGACTCGCAGCAGAGGGTCTTCGTCGGCCGTGCTGATCGCCTTGAGTGCCAGGTCGGCTTCGTCGGACGCGCGGCGCAGCACGGCTTCCTGGGCGAAACACAGCGACGCCAGCGCCACCAATCGCTCAAGCCCGGCGGCCTCAGCGAGCCGCATCGCCGTCGCGGCATGCTGCACGGCACTGGTTGGGTCGCCGCGCTGCAAGCACCACAGCGCCAGCTGCACATTGGCGCCGGCGCGCAGCTCGTCGAGCGACGGCTCGCCGGCAAGGTCGAGCACTGCCACCAGATGATCGTAGGCCGCATCGTGCGGCTGCTCGAGCATCGCCAGGCGTCCCGACATCAGCTCCAGGCCGGCGCCGAGCAGCCGGTTCAGCTCGTCGTGCCATGTGCGTGCCGTCGCGAGAGCGCCGTGGGCTTCGGCCGCCGCTTCCTGGGCCAGCGCAAGGTTGGCGCGCGCGATGTGCAGCTCGACATATCCGGCGCGGTGTTCGCGCGAGCGTGCCTCGGGCGTCAATTGATCCAGCACCGTGCGCGCTGCTGCATACTCGCCAAGCTCCGTAAGCGCCCGCGCCAGGGCGGCTCCGGCCACGAAACGCTCGTTCCAGAAGCGATCCGGCGGCAACGGCTCTAGCGCCGCGCGCAGACGCAGAGCAGCCTGTTTGTGGCTACCGCCATGCGCCAGTTGCAGGCCTTCGCCGAGCGCCACCAGTCCGTGCGCCAGCGGCGAAGGCGCGATCTGCAGCAGCATCTGGGCATCGGCGAGCCAGAACCGCGCGCGGTTCGGTTCGCCGGCCAACAGCCAGATCCGTTGCTGCAGCAGCGTCAGGGCCAGCCGTTCTTGCGGCCCGACCTCGGCGCCGACGTGCTGCTCGCTACCCATGCTTTCCTGCGCGTATGACAGTGCATGGCGCCAGTCGCCGAGCCGCACATAGCTTTCGGCGGTCCAGCGCTGCCAGTCGCGCAACATTCCCGGCTGCAGCTCGGCGACAAAGACCCGCCCGAGCTCAAGCGCAGTGCGCAGCGCGGCGATCGCATTACGATCGTCGCCCAGCAGATACCACAACTGTCCAAGTGTGCCGTTCGCAGTCGCCAGGTCGGGCCCCGGCGCGAGGCGCAACAGTAGCTGTTGCAATAGCTCGATCGCTTGCTGGCCCTGTCGCCGCGCCACCAGGGCTTCGCCGCCCTGGGCCAGCGTGTCCAGCGCGTCGACGACGGCGCCGGCCTGCGACAGCTGGCGCGCGGCAAGCAGCCAATCCCCTTGGGTCAGCGCACGCTGCGTCAGCCGATGTTGTGCTGCTTCATCGCCCGCCAACAGGTGCAGCAAGCGGGCGCGATTGGCGACAAACAGCGCGTGCAGGTGTGGCCGCGGGCTGCCGCTTCCGAAGGTGACAACCCCGCGCAGCAGCAGCTCACGCAGCGGCGTGGGCGCCGGCTCGCCGAAATCGAAAGCTGTTGCGCCGGCGATCACATCGACCAGCAGGTTGCGTCCATCGGGTGACAAGTCCGCGGCTGTCTCGTCGAGCAACATGGCCTCCAGCGGCGCGTCCGGGTTGGCCGCCAGGAGCTGCAACAGGCCGGGGTACCCCAGCGTGCGACGAGCTACCGCGGGCCACGCTTCGGGCTCCAACGGCGAGCTGCCGAAGCAGGCCCACAGCGGGCTGAGCAGCTCGTCGGCGAGGCCGCCGAGCGGAAGCCAGCCGGCGTCCTCGGCCCACGACGGCAGCTCGCGCCCGATGATGATCAAGCGCAGGCCGTGTGGTTCGATACTCGCCCTGATCGCGGCCATCAGCAGATCGGTAAGCGGGTCGCGCGCGATGCGCTCGAAGTTATCCAACACCAGCAATCCGCCAAGACGAAAGCACGAGCGCGCCTGCGCCAGCAGCTCGGGTATGTCGGCGCCGGCGAGCGGGGCGCTTGCCCCAAAGCTCGCCAGCAGCCGGGTGATGATCGCCCCACCCGCGCCGGCGCATTCGTGCCACGTCACTTCCACGCCCGCCGCGCGCTCCTGCCCTGCCAGCGCCGCTCCTAGAGCGCTTTTTCCGCAATACGGCAGCCCCCAGATCAGCGCGATCCCCTCGTCGTGCAGCCGCCGGCGGTAGTAGGCCAGCTGCTGGTCACGCCCGAACAATGCAGTTGGCGTGGGAGGCAACGAACGCCGGGCCCGCTGTAGCGCGCGCACTTCGCGTACTATCAGCTCGGCGATACGTTCGAGGCCGGTACGCTTGGCACGCGTGTACGTCGCGGGAGCGATCGCCAGCTCAAGCTGTAGCTCTTCACGCGTCAATCCTTCTCGCGTTTCACCGATCAGGATGCGATACGGCCGAAAGCCGGCGTCACGTGGGTCGTCAAACGGGCCGGGGCCGATTGCGTGAAGCGCGGCTTCGAGCAGCGTCGAAACGATCTGCCCGCGCGCCTCCGGATCCGCTTCGCCGGGCAGCAGCACTTCGGCCAGTGCGCTGCGGCCAAGCTCGGCCGGCGGCTCGATCGGCAGCCGGGCAAGCGCCTGGCGTAGCGCGGGCACCAGCGCCGGCGGCCAGAGCTCATCCGCGGCGGGTTGTTGCTCGCTTGCCTGCGGGCGTAGCCGCTCGACCAGACGATAGATCGTCCGGCGCGGCACGCTGATCCCTCGGTGATCAAGCCGTGCATGTACACGTCGCCAGATCTCGTTAGCGCTGGCTTCCGGAGCGGCGGCCAGCTCGCGCGCCACCGCCTGGGCCAGCGGAGTTTGCCGACCCAGATGGCCCACGGCGCCGCGGCGTTTGCTGCGCAGGCCGTCGAGGCTGCCGGTTTCGGCAAACGATGCGCGCAGGTTGCGCACGGTTTCGGGGGTGGTGCCGAACTGCTCGGCCGCCTCGTGTGGCGACTGCCCCCGGTGCAGCATGGCCTCCAGGATCCGGTAGCGCCAGATCGCGCGCTCGTCGTCGCGAAAGATTGCGCGCAGCTCCGCCTCGTTCAGCAGTGGAAGGTCTGTCGATGATGCTTGTGGTTCCACGGGTTTCTGCCTCTCCCCATCCCGCGGCAAACGAGCCTTGTGCTTGCCCGTACCGCATCCGTGCTGCTGCTGCGCAAAACGGTAACAGCTCTGTTACATACGTGTGACGGCCGCAACCGTTGCGGCCCGCGCTTAAACGTCGATTTCGACTCAAGTTTAACCATCGCCACGCAGCCGGCGCCTGACACGACGCCGACACGGGCATGACCCAGCCCGACAGCACGGTGACGGCCAAAAGCCGGCACGCTGGTGGGGTGAGGCGCAGGCAAACAGTGGGCTTTGGTTCACCATAATCGTCGATCTATCCCGCTCCGATGGAGCCTCGACAGCTACCAAACAAATCTGGCACACGCAACACTTGATCGAGGGCGCACACGCAACGCAAAACCCGATCGACGGGCAGCCCTATTTGGCGTTGGTATGCGCTATCGCGGGGGGTAGGCGGAACGCATCGGCTGCAGTGTAACACGGATGAGCATTCCGCTGAGCAGCACCGTCCTGACAACGACACGCCGCGATGCTACGCTGTTGGTGGCCGCTCACCCGAGTGGAAATCGTATCAACGCCCCGGCAGCTTTCGAAGCTTAGCGAATGGCGCGAGCACATGGTTCAAGAGCGAACGATAGTCCAAAACCAGCTGGTTCGTCATTACCACGACCGCTTGCTGCGCGAGGCTAACCTGGCCAGCCTGCTGGCGCTGCCGCCCGAACAGCTGCGCACGCGCGTTGAAGCGCACGTCGGGCAGATGATCAACGAAGAAGGCCGCCTGATCACCGGCACCGAGCGCGCATCGATCATCAAATCGATCCTCGACGAAACGATCGGCTTCGGTCCGCTTGAGCAATTGCTGGGCGACCCGTATATCACCGAAATCATGGTCAACGGGCCGCGCCAGATCTATGTCGAGCGCAACGGGCTGGTGCATCTCGAGCCCAACGTGGTGTTCATGAATGAAGACCATGTTCGCCACATCATCGACCGTGTAGTTGCGCCGCTTGGCCGCCGCATCGACGAAGCATCGCCGATGGTCGACGCGCGCTTGCCCGACGGCTCGCGCGTCAACGCCGTGGTTCCGCCGCTGTCGCTCAACGGCCCGACGATGACGATCCGCCGCTTCCGCAAAAATCCGTTTACGATCGACGATCTGCTGCGCAACGGCACCCTGACCGAAGAGATGGCCGAATTTCTGCGCGCATGCGTTGTTTCCAAGCTCAGCATCCTGATCTCGGGCGGCACCGGCTCGGGCAAAACCACGCTGCTCAACGTGCTGTCCGGCTTCATTCCCGGCGACGAGCGCATCATCACCGTAGAGGACGCCGCCGAGCTGCAGTTCTATAAGGTGCATCCGCATGTGCTGCGCATGGAGGCGCGCCCGGCCAACCTGGAAGGCAAAGGTGAGGTGACGATCAGGCAGTTGGTGCGCAATGCATTGCGCATGCGCCCCAACCGGATCGTGGTCGGCGAAGTGCGTGGCAGCGAAGCGCTGGACATGCTGCAGGCGATGAACACCGGCCACGAAGGCTCGATGACCACCGTGCATGCCAATACCACCGTTGATGCCTTCAAGCGGCTGGAAACGATGGTCATGTGGGCCGAGGGTGCCGCCGAGCTGCCGCTGACGGCGATCCGCGAGCAGCTTGCCGGCGCGATCGATATCGTGGTGCAGCAAAATCGCGTGCCCGGCGGCGGGCGCAAGGCAGTTTCGATCGGCGAAGTGCAGGGCATGAAGCGCGGCGATATCCTGCTCAAGGATATCTTCGTTTTCGAACAGCAGGGCATCGACGAAGTCGGGCGCGTATTCGGCGACTTCACACCCACGGGCGTGGTGCCCAAGGCGCTGTCGCGCTTGCGCCGCTTCAACGTGGGCATCGATCGGGCCAGGTTTACGCCACACTATCTGGAAAGCCAGCTCGGTGTTGAGCTGTTTTCGAACCCCGAGATCAGCGAGATCATGGTCAACGGGCCCGAAACTGTATATGTCGAGCGTAACGGTCGCATCGAACGGCTGCCGCACGTCAAGTTCCGCGACGACGCGCACCTGATGAGCGTGATCAAGACGATCGTCGCGCCGCTAGGCCGCCGCCTCGACGACGAGCATCCACAGGTCGACGCACGCCTGCCCGACGGCTCGCGTGTCAACGTGGTTACCGATCCGCTCTCGCTGGAAGGCCCGACGATGACGATCCGCCGCTTCCGCCCGGCGGCATATAGCGGCCAGGAGCTGCGCGACCTCGGCGCGATGACCGATGCAATGCTCGAATACCTGCGCGCGTGTGTGCTGGCCAAGCAAAACATCCTGATCTCGGGCGGCACCGGCTCGGGCAAGACCACGCTGCTCAACGTGCTGTCCGGCTTCATCCCCGACCACGAGCGCCTGGTGACGATCGAGGATGCCGCCGAGCTGCGCCTGCAGAAGTCGCACGTCGTGCGCCTCGAAGCCCGCATGCCCGACGAATACGGCGACGGAGAAGTACGCATTCGCGACCTGGTGATCAACGCGCTACGCATGCGGCCCGACCGCATCATCGTGGGCGAGGTCCGCGGCGCCGAGGCGCTGGACATGCTGCAGGCGATGAACACCGGCCACGAAGGCTCGATGACCACCGTGCATGCCAATACCACCGTTGATGCCTTCAGGCGGCTGGAAACGATGGTCATGTGGGCCGAGGGTGCCGCCGAGCTGCCGCTGACGGCGATCCGCGAGCAGCTCGCCGGCGCGATCAATGTCGTGGTGCAGATCGGCCGCCTGCCCGGCGGCAAGCGCAAAATCACTGCCATCAGCGAAGTTCAGGGCATGCGCCGCGGCGAGCTGCTGGTCAAGGACGTGTTTGTGTACGAGCAGCAAGGTGTCGACGAGGCCGGCGATGTGGTCGGCGAGTTCACGCCGACCGGCGTGCTGCCGCGCCGGCTCTCCGAGCTGCGCCGCGCGCTGCCGTCGCTGGAGCGGGCCGCCTTTACGCCGCGCTACATCGAGACGGCATTGGGAGCCGAGCTGTTTTCGAACCCCGAGATCAGCGAAATCATGGTCAACGGACCGCACGAGGTGTGGATCGAGCAGGCCGGCCGTCTGACGCGCCGAAAAGACCTGCAGTTCCGCGACGACGCGCACCTGATGAGCGTGATCAAGACGATCGTCGCGCCGCTAGGCCGCCGCCTCGACGAAAGCTCGCCGATGGTGGACGCGCGCCTGCCCGACGGCTCGCGCGTCAACGTGGTGATCGACCCGCTCTCGCTGGAAGGCCCGACACTCACTATTCGCCGCTTCCGCCCCGCCGGCATGTCGGCAGCCGATCTGCTCGAAGGCGCCACGCTGGCCAAGCCGATGCTGGACTTCCTGCGCGCGTGCGTGCTGGCCAGGCAAAACATCCTGATCTCGGGCGGCACCGGCTCGGGCAAGACCACGCTGCTCAACGTGCTGTCCGGCTTCATCCCCGACCACGAGCGCCTGGTGACGATCGAGGATGCCGCCGAGCTGCGCCTGCAAAAGTCGCATATCGTCGGCTCGAAGCGCGTCACGGCCGACCAGTACGGCGACGGAGAAGTACGCATTCGCGACCTGGTGATCAACGCGCTACGCATGCGGCCCGACCGCATCATCGTGGGCGAGGTCCGCGGCGCCGAGGCGCTGGACATGCTGCAGGCGATGAACACCGGCCACGAAGGCTCGATGACCACCGTGCATGCCAACTCGCCGCGCGACGCATTCAGCCGGCTGGAAACCATGGCGCTGTTCGCCGAATCCGGGCTCAGCGAGTCGGCGTTGCGCCAGCAAATGTCGTCGGCGCTCAATATCGTGGTGCAGATCGGCCGCCTGGGCGACCGCCGTCGCGTACTGGAGATCGCCGAGGTTTCATCGGGCGACGGCACGGTCGAGGCGCAGCCGATCTTTTGCTGGCGCCAGACCGGCATGGCAAACGGGCGCGCAGAAGGTAGCTGGCAAGCCACCGGCTACCGGCCGCGCTGCCTCGCAGCGATCGAGAGCAACGGTATGCGTGTCGATGGGGCGATCTTTGAAAAGGCACAAACATGATGGTGGAAGCCGCAACTCAATCGGGCGCCCAGACGCTGGCCGAACTGATCGCCGATACGCGCGTCGAAGAGATCATGATCAACGGACCGGCCAAGGCGTTTGTGATCGCCGGAGGCCGCAAGGAGCGGTTCGAGCTTGGCTTCACCAGCGACGCCGAGCTGCGTGAGGTCGTCGCGCGGCTGGTGCGGCACGCCGGGCGCCAGCTGGACGACAGCTCGCCGCTGGTGGACTGCCGCCTGCCCGACGGCTCGCGACTCAACGCGGTGCTGCCGCCGCTGGCACCGGCCACCACGGTGACGATCCGTCGCTTTGTATTGCGCGAGCGCACACTGGATGACCTGGTCAAGCTGCATATGGTCGGCGAGGGCCCGGCGAGCTTCTTGCGCGCGGCCGTGCGCTCGGGGGTCAACTTGTTGATCTCGGGCGGCACCAGTACCGGCAAGACCACGCTGCTGTCCGGGCTGTGCTCGTGCATCGATCCGGGCGAGCGCGTGGTGACGATCGAGGAAACCCGCGAGCTGTATCTTGACCATGTGCTGGAGGATGTGTGCCCGCTCGAATCGCAGATCGTGCCGGGCGGGCGGATCGGAATCCGCGATCTGGTCAAGAACGCGCTGCGCATGCGGCCGCATCGCATCATCGTCGGCGAGGTGCGCGGCGCCGAAGCACTCGACATGCTGACGGCAATGACCAGCGGCCACGAGGGCTCGATGTGTACGCTGCACGCCGACAATCCGCGCGAAGCGCTGTTCAAGCTGCGCACCTACGCCATGATGAGCGCCGAAGGCCTGGAAAGCGACGCACTGACCGACATGATCGCGCGGGCTGTGCAGCTTGTGTTGCTGTGCCGGCGCGGCCGCGACGGCGAGTCGCGCTGGATCGACACGATCTACGAGGTAACCGGCGTGCAGGGCGGGGTGTTCAGCGGGCACGAGCTGTTTGTGCGCCGCGAGGGCGAGCTGCGCTGGAGCGGCGTGCGCCCGCAGTGCGAGCAGCGGCTGGCGGAGCGGGGCTATGACGTGGGACACGTGTTCCGCGGCAACGGCATGGCAGGCGCGCTCGAGCGTCGCGTGCAGTGGTGAGGAGTAGCATGCGCAAGTTATGGTTAGCCATACTGATGCTGATCGTCGGGCTGAGTGTGTGGCCTGCCGGCGTCGCTCCGGCGCGCGCCCAGCAGGTCAATACGTCGATCGATATCAGCCTGATCATCGACAGCTCCGGCTCGATGAAGGACAACGACCCGAACGACATGCGCTATTCGGCCGCCAAGCTGTTCATCAACCTGCTGGCGGTGGGCGACCAGGTAGGGGTCGTCTCGATGGGCGAAGGCGCGACAACCAAGACCAAGCTCGGCCTGTCCGAGGTCGGCCAGTACACGTCGCTCGCTCGCGAGGCGTTTAAAACGCCCGACGACTACGCGGATTACACTTACATGGGCGAGGCGTTTGACCTGACCGCGCAGCTCATGGAAAACGCGGCACACTACAATCCTCAGCGCGCGGTGATCCTGTTGACCGACGGCCTGCCTACCTACCTGGACGAGCATCGCGCCGACCAGGAAGCCAAATTCGCCGCGGCGATCGCGCGGTTCCAGGCCGAGCGCATCAAAGTCTTTCCGATTGCGCTCGGCGGCGCCGCCGACGTCAACTTTCTGCAGCAGCACGTCGCGGCGCCGACCGGCGGCCTGGTGTGGAGGGCAGAATCCGCCGAGCAGCTGGTAGGCGTATTTATCGAGATCCTCGAGCGGTTGCAGCAGGGACGCTATGTCGATCGGTACGAGATCCTCGGCAATGTCGACACGTTTTTGGCCAATGTAAATCCGCGCCAGCAGATCGAACAGATTAACTTTGTGTTTCCTGCTGCCGGCGGAGATGTACCCCAGATCCAGGAGCTGCGGCTGCCGCGCCAGGTGCGCACGCGCACAAGCGAGTTCGCGCGCATCATGGACCCGCAATGGTCGTTATGGACCGCCAATCCGGAGTACACGCGCGGTTTCGAGGGCGAGTGGCGCACGGTGCTTGGTAGCCAGCGTACGCAGGTGCCGCTGATCGCGGTGATCAAGTCCGACCTGCGAACGCAGCTCAACGAGCCGATCAGCTCGGTGGAAGGCGACGACGCCGCGGCGCGCTTTTTCCCGGCCGGACGCAGGCTGATACTGCGGGCCGGGGTGCGCAACCCCGCCGACGACTACGAAAAGCGCATCGGTCTGTTCGTTCAGCCGGAGCAGCTTGCGCCCGTCGAGGGCCTGGCGCTGCAGGATGAGGGTATCGCCGCCGATGTGATGCCGGTTGACGGCGAATACGCCGCCATGTTGACGGACCCGCTGCAGCCGGGGCAATACAGCCTGCGCATGCATATCACGCCGTCCGAAAACCACCTGCGGCTACAAAAAGCCTATGATATCGTCGTCGAACCCCTGCCGACGATGGAGGTCGACGTCGAGCCGAAGGGCGAGCTTGCCGCCGGCGAGCCAGCCCGTTTACGCGTGCGCTGGATGCTGGATGGGCAGCCACAGACGATCAGCAGCGCGTTGATCACGGCGGCCGTGCGGCGCGACGACCGCACGATCGCCCAGATCGAGCTGGCCAACCAGGGTGATGGGGTCTGGGAAGCCGCCTACGAGCCGA
Organism: uncultured bacterium; assembly: GCA_963827625.1. Lineage (GTDB taxonomy): Bacteria > Chloroflexota > Chloroflexia > Chloroflexales > Kallotenuaceae > CAWHBS01. The sequence continues at coordinate 853,840 of CAWHBS010000004.1, forward strand.
CCTCGACGGGCGAATACTCCTTCGGTCTGACGGCGCACGCCGAGTGGCAATCGCCGGACCGCGGGCTGCGCCGCTATACCGACTATGTCGACGTCGGCTACGCTGCCGAACAGCAAACCGCGGTGCAGGTGGAAGTAAGCGCGCCCGAAGCCGAACGGGTCGACGGGCTGCAAACCGGCGTGCAGCGCACAGTAACGGTTTCCTCGCAGGGCGATGAACCGACAACGCTGCGCCTGTCGGTGGGCGGCCTGCCGAAGGCGACCATATTTCCCGACACGATCGTGGTGCAGCCGGGCGAGCAGGTCAGGCGTACTGTAACCATCACCAGCCCGGAACAGCTCGACAGCGGCGAACACGAGGCGCGTTTGCTGATCGACGCCGACGCTGCGATTGTGCTCAACACCACCGAGCTGCCGATCAACTTTCGGGTCACAACCTGGCTGGAGCGTAACCGGATGTCGCTGATCGGGTTGATCGTGCTCGCGGCGCTGTTTGCGATCCGGCGCGTCCGTGCGTCGGTGTTCGACTGGATAGCACGCAACATTGAGCTGCTGCGCTATGGAGGCCGCTCATGGGGACGCTGATCCTGTTTCTGACGGCTGCGGCGGCGGTCTATGCGTTGCTGCTGGGCATGCGCTCATACGCCTTAGCGCGCGTCGAGTCGCGGCAGATCAAGCGCAGCATGGGCATACGCAGCCGCTGGGACGATGCCTTCGAGGTTGACGACGACGAGCTGCTGCTCGACCCGACGATCGAGCTGCCCGAGCGGCGCTCGCTGGTGCTGTTCGTTGGCGACATGTTCGACGACAGCGAGCGCGGCAAGCAGCTCGGGGCGATCCTGCGCAACGCCGATGTGCGGATTAAGCCTTCCAGAGTCGCTTGGTGTAGTGCTGATCACCGGGATGCTCAGCTACATCGCGGCCGAAGTAGCCTTTACCCAGGGGCCGATCGTCAGCGGCAGCATCGCCGTCATCGTGGCGATCGTGCTGCCGTGGCTGGTGCTGCGCAGCCGTCGCGACCGCCGGCTTTACAACTTTACGCGCCAGCTGCCGACCGTCGCCGAGCTGCTGGCCAACTCGCTGCGGGCCGGGTTGTCGCTGCAAAGCGCCATCGATCTGATGACCCGCGAGATCAGCGCGCCGGCAAACGAAGAGTTCGTCATCGTGGTGAGCGAAGTACGCCTCGGCGGCAGCCTCGACGACTCGCTGGAGGCGCTCGAGCAGCGTATGCCGAGCACCGATCTTGGCGTGATGGTCACCGCGATCAAGGTGCAGCGTATCGCGGGCGGTAACCTGATCAAGAGCATGTCCGAGCTTTCGCAAACGCTGATCGAGCGCCGGCGCACACAGGAAGAGATCAAGACCCTGATTTCGCAGGCGACGTATGTGGCCTATACGATGCCGATCCTGTCGATCGTCGCGCTGGCGATGTTCAACCGTACAGTACCCGGCTTTCTCGACGTGCTGTTCTGGACGCTGCCGGGGTTGATCTGTCTGGGAATCTTTATTCTGCTGCAGGTCATCGGTTTATTGCTGATCTTCCGCTTCTCACGGATCAAGATCTAGGAGCGTGGCGGCATGAGCTGGATATTTCCGCTACTGACGATCCTTACGGCCAGCCTGGTGTTGACGGCCTGGCGCTTCGCGACGATGCCCAGTGTCGGCGTTCAGCTGGCCGACGCGGCGCGCCCGACGGCGGCGCCCAAGAAGCCGATATTCGAGCGGATCGTTATGCCGCTCGTGCGCAAACTGCTGCCGATGTATCGGGTAGCAATACCCTTTTCCGACCGCCGCAAGCTCAGGCAACGGCTGGCCTCGGCCGGCGATCCGGCCGGGCTCACCGTCAACGACGTTGTGCAGCTCAAGATGTTCTGCTTGCTGCTGGCGGTGCCGATCGGGTACTACTTCGGCTCGACCTATGGGCTTGGGCTAACCTCGACGATCTTGATCATCTTTTCGGCGACCGTGCCGCTGTTCTTTTTGCCCGATATCATCCTGGGCGAGATGGCCGAAAAACGCCAGGAGCAGATCACCGTCGCGCTGCCCGACTTCATGGATCTGCTGGGTATCACGATCACGGCGGGCGTCGGTTTCGACCTGGCGATGAACCATGTCGTCGGCCGCATGAGAGGCCCGCTGGCGGAAGAACTGGACCGAATGCTGCAGCAGCTGCGGCTTGGCATACCTCGCCGCAACGCGTACCGCAAGGTGATCTGGCGCAACGAGTCGGACGCGCTGCGCGCGTACTTTAGTGCGCTGGTGCAGGCCGACGAGCTTGGCACGCCGATCGCCGAGATTCTCGAATGGCAGGCGGCCACGCTACGCCATCAGCGCATCCAGCTCGCCCGCCGCAAGGGCAACAAAGCCAGCAACAAGATCTCGCTGGTCCTGGCGACGATTTTGTTGCTATCGCTGGTCTTCATCATCCTTGCGACGCTGGTACTGAATTTTATGGACAGCGAGGGCGGGCGGATCCTGCTCGGCCAGTAAGGGCGTTCGCCGTCCATGCATGAGGACATTTCGTTCGAACCTATGTCACCTCAACCCCCAATCTTAAAGCCTGCCCACGCCGCGATCAGCGTCAGCTTCGTGCTGCCGATAAAGCCCTCGCGCAGCGAGACTTTTCGGACTGCGATAGCTTCACTGCTCCACGCCGGGTTTGCCTTCGGCCTTGATCTACCCGGTCACATCGTGTATTCGCACGACCTGGCGGGCGAGCAGTATGTCGAAACAACACACGTGCCCGCCGGTACGCTGCTGCGCTTCGAGCAGGCCAGGGAGCGGCTGGCGGCGCTGGCGCCGTACTACAACCACAGCATCGGATTGTCGTTCCATGCGCCGCATGGCTCGACCGAAGTGTGCGGGCGCGTGTACGACGAGCCGGGCGTGCTGGTGTTCAGCCTGGACTTCGCGGAAACGGCCTGGCGCCGCCTGGCGCCCGAGCGCGCGGCAGACATCGAGGCCACCGGGCTGATCAACGCCGGCCGCATCCTGTTCACATTGTTGCCGGTCGATCTACTGCTGATCGGACCGAGCGCGCTGTTGCAGGGGCTGCCGGCCCGACCGACCGAGCGTCGCTTGCACGCGGTGCCGATCGCCATGCTGGCGCGCGGTGCGTATCCGGCGTCGCGGCGCGGCGCGGGCGCCGCGCCGTTGTACGAGGAGCAGCTATCACGCGGGCGTCTGGTGGTGCGCGATTGGGATGCCGCAAAAACGCTGCCCGTCAAGCGCGCCGCGGCGGGCGCGCGCACCTACACACGGACGCGCGGTTAAGCATCGGCAAGGCAGGGGAGGCCGGAGGTCGCGGAGTTTGCCGGTGGTTGTACCATGGTTCCGAAAGGGAACCTATGAGCAACCAACAATGGACCGCCGTCGACGATTACATGACCGGCCTGCTGATCACACCCGATCCTGCTCTGGAAGCCGCGCTGCACGCATCAGCGGAGGCGGGCTTGCCGTCGATCCAGGTAGCGCCAAATCAGGGCAAGCTGCTGGCGATACTGGCGCAGGCGATCGGCGCACGCCGGATCCTCGAAATCGGCACGCTGGGAGCATACAGCACGATCTGGATGGCCAAGGCGCTCCCCGAAGGCGGCTCGCTGATCACCCTCGAGGCCGACCCGAAACACGCCGAGGTGTCGCGTGGTAACCTCGCACGCGCCGGTCTGGGGGAGCGTGTTGAGCTGCGTCTGGGGCCGGCCCTGGATACGCTGCCGCGCCTGGCAACCGAAGCACGCGAGCCGTTCGACCTTGTATTCATCGACGCCGACAAGCAGAACATCACAGCGTATTTTGAATGGGCGCTCAAGCTCACGCGGCGCGGCAGCCTGATCATCGTCGACAATGTCGTGCGCGGCGGCGCCGTGGCCGATCAAAATGCCGACGATACAAGCGTGCAGGGCGTGCAGCGCTTCTTTGAAGCCGTAGCCTCCGATCCGCGTGTTTCTGTCACCGCGATCCAGACCGTGGGCAGCAAAGGCTACGACGGCCTGGCGATCGCGGTTGTGCTCTAGCAGTTTGCGGCGTGGTCGTTAAATGCTTATGAAAGCAGGCGCCGCATGCAGGCAAGCCTAGAAACCTTCGACGAGCGTGCCGCGCGGCGGACGCTGCTGCTGGTCGTGGCGGCGATCGTTTTAACCGTGCTGGCCGGCACGATGACCAATGTCGCGCTGCCGCTGATCGGCACAAGCCTCGGCATTGAGCCGGCGCGCCTGGGCTGGCTGGTGACCGGCTATTTGCTGGTGTTCGGCATTTCGACGCCGGTTTACGGCCGCCTTGCCGACCGCTGGGGAGCGCGGCGGCTGTTTGCGTTTGGTCTCGGCGTGTTCGCGGCCGGCTCGCTGCTGTGCGCACTTGCTTCATCGTATGGCATGTTGCTGGCGGGCCGTGTGGTCCAGGCTGCGGGGGCGGGCGCGATCCCCGGGCTGGGCGGCGCGCTGGTCAGCCGCACCTATCCGCCGGAGCGGCGCGGCGGCGCGTTCGGCATCCTCAGCGCGGGCGTAGGGTGCGGCGCAGCGATCGGGCCGACGCTGGGCGGCTTGATCGCCGGCGCCTTCGGCTGGCAGGCCATCTATGGCGTGTCGGTGCTGTCCGGCCTGCTGGCGCCACTGGCCTTGCGGGTCATTCCGGCCGGCGGTCCTCGCAGCCGCGAGCCGATCGATATTCTGGGCGGCCTGCTGCTGGCGTTGACCGTGGCCGGGGCGCTGCTGGCGGCCACCGAAGCTTCGCGCGGCGATTGGGGCGCGCCGCTGGTGCTCGCCGCTGCTGCCACGGCCCTGGTAAGCGGTGCCGGGCTGGTGTTGCGCCAGCGCACGGCCGCCGCGCCGTTTGTGCCGCGCGACCTGCTGCGCAACCGGCGCTTTGTGGCCCTGACGAGCCTCAGCTTCGTGGTGATGGGCGTCAACTTGCCGGTTCTGATAGCTCTGCCCTTGATGCTGACGGAGTTCAACGGCCTGGTGCCGGTGCAGATCGGCCTGGTGCTGGTGCCGGAAGCGGTAGTATTCACCCTGCTCGGCCCGCTGGCAGGCCGGGTCGTCGATCGTATCGGGTCGCGGGTGCCGATTCGCGCCGGCCTGGGGGTCATGTTCATTGCCGTGGCTGCGCTGTCCTCGTTCGGCGCCGGAGGCTCCGCGCTGATAGTAAGCCTGCTTGCGGCGCTGCTCAGCGCGGGCTTCGCGTTTGTCAACAGTCCGCTGACCACCACTGTCTCGCTACTGGTGCCGCCGGCGCGCCTGGCCTCAGGCTTGAGCATGAACAGCATGCTGTTTTTTCTGGGCGGGGCATTCGGCTCCGCGCTGGTAGCCGCTATGCTGACGGCGCGCGACTCTGCCGAGAGCGCCTTCAACCCGTTGTACAACGGGCCGGCTATCGCATTCAGCGACACCTTCACGGTCATGCTTGGTTTGTTGCTCGTCGCGGCATGCCTGACGGCGGCGCTGCCGGAACGTCGCGCTCGGACGGCCGAGTCCGCGGCCGAGGCGCCGCGGGCCGCCGAATTGCCTTCGGTGCCGGAGCCGGTTGCCCGCGATTAAGCGTCGCTGCTGCTCGTATCAACCGTTGTGAGAAACGCTTTAGGTTGCCTCGTCGCCGATGACGGGGTAGTACGGATCCTGGCTAAGCGACCATACGCCGCTGAGTGTGTCGGTGGCGCCTGACCACAGCGGCCGATCAGCCGGCATCGCGGGCGGCTGTGTGTAGCCCATCAACGGCGTGTCGCTGTCGTACGTGGTGGAGCCGGCGTTACACCCGCCGGTGTCGAAGCCGCCGATGTAGCAGCGCAAGCTGTCGGTGACGCCGGCTTGCAGGCGGTCGAGCATGCCGAGCATCGCCAGCACCAGCACGGCCACAAACAGCGCGACGGCCGCCGCCTGGACCACGGCACTGCCCTGTCGCTCGCGTAATATGATGGTCAGTACTCGCCGCACGTTGGTCGCTCCTTGGTGCGTTGTGATCCGGCTAAGCTCGTCGCTGCGGAAGTCATCGTCCGGCCGCTGCGCGATCAGCTGCGCGGGTCGTCCAGCAGGCGGACCTTCCATTCGAAGTAAAAGTGGTTCTCGATCGCGTACTTGTTGTAGGGGCAGGGCGTTACCCAGTGCCGCCATTTGTGCAGATAGGCTTCGGCCTGGGCGTACGATGGTACGCGCTCGCCGTCAACGCCGGCTTCGCCGTTGGCGAACATGCCGGCGACCGTGGCTTCGGATTTGACCATCACCCGTACCGGCGGCACGATGACGCCGTGGACGACGTTGTTGGCCCGCCCACCCAGCACTGCGCGCGGCCCAAGGAACTGCAGGTACTCGACCAGATCGCTCTTGTTGTCGCCTGCGAATGCTGCCGCCGGCCCCATGCCGCTCTGGCTGTAGGCAACCCGAGTGACGCGCTGCAGGTTGTAGCGCTCCACCAGCATCTGTGATGTCTCGGGCGGCTGGCAGCCGCGCCAGTCCGGCGTCCACAGGTCTCGGGCTGCTTGTTCGGCTGCCGCAAGTGCCGCGGCATCCGAGCCGTTCTGGCTGAAGCGGCGCCAGGTGCCCGCGACGCCGAAGTTGACCGCGATCGGCATCACGACCAGCATGAACATGATGATCGACGCGGTGGCCAGCACCACCACGTTGCCGTCTTCTTCGCGTAGCGCCGGCTCCAGGCAGCGCCGAAGCCAATGCCGTATCCACCTGCCCGGCATCCTTGGTTCCATGGTTAGCGCTCGATCCGCATCGTCGAATCGACCGAAACCGTCATCGGCCAGCCCGAAGCAAACATGCTGAACAGGACCGGCACGTCGGCATTGACGTTGCAGGTGATGCTGTCGCCGCCGCCTTCAGGCCAGACGTCCAGGTCGACCGACGCCGGCGTTGCTTCCTGTGCCTCGGCCGGGCAGCGCGAAGGATCGGGCGGCCAGGCTACAGCCGCCCGCGCGCCTTCGCGCGCCGCGTTGGTTGCTACCACGGCCGTCCAGGCCAGCATGCCGCCCTGCAAAATGAACATAAACACCAGCGCGAACATCATCATTGCCGCCGTGAATTCGACGACCGAGCTGCCGCGCTGATACCGTTTGCGTACTGTATGCATAGCTGCCCCTCGCCGGCGATGTGCTGGCTGCCGGTGCTGGCTGATATCTTTACAAAGCCTTCCGGCTGCTACGATCAGTTTACACGGAGAAAGCTAAGATATCAACGCGAAAGTGCAACAATTCTGTAAACATTTTTGTAAACAGATTGTTACATTTTATCGGGTTTGACCCCGCCGCCGGCGGCGACGACCAGCGAGGGCAAGAGTGCTCCCACCGCCAGCAGGGCGAGGCCACCCCACAGGAAGTATTGCTCGCCGCCCAGCACCAAGCGCACGAGCGACACCACGCCGAAGATCAGGCAGGCCGCGGCCACCTGCTGCGCCCATTTCGGTGCAACCTTGGCGTCATCGGGGCCGGTGCGGCGCGGCGGCGGTGCAGGGGGTAGTGTGGTGTCGCGCATGCGGAGCCTGGCTTTGCCGCCGGCCACAGCGCCGATAGCGGCCATGCCTACAGCGCCGGCAAGAAAGAAAGCTACGATATACAGCCAAAGCGGCTGCACTACCCCGAAACGCGGAAACACGAAGTAGCTTATGAGTAGCGCGGTTTCAGCCGCGAAAATACCCTGCCGCTGCGGGTCCGTCCGCGGCTCGCCGTGCGGGTCGCGTACATACAGGCCCAGCGCTCGCGAAACCAGCCCTAAGGCAAGCGAAGCCGCCAGCGTCGCGATTGCCAGGCCGGACAGAAAGCCGGCTGCCGAGCTCAGCACGCCGGGAAACAGCGCGGCGACGCCAAGGTAGGCCGCCAGCGGCACCGGCCAGCTCGCCAGTGCCGGACCCCACTTGCTGAGCAGATCTTCGCTGCCGTTGATCCTGGTGCTCCCGTGTGTCTGCCCGAATCGCCGATCCATCGCGTGCCTCCAAGTCTATCATCAGTGCTTTGTCGTTTAAAGCTTCGATGTCGCGTTGCTCAGCAGGCCTAGAACGGCAGCCATGGATTCTGCAGCCATTTGATGATGTCGCGCAAGGCTTTCCAGATGAACAGGCGCTTGCTGATTTCGACGATCTTTTCGAGCGGTGTGCCCGGTGCGGGGCGCAAAATATCCTTGATGATCGTCTTGATCACATCGCCGACCAGCCCGATCGGACCGCGGTTCAGCAGGGTCCACAGATAGTTGCCGGCGGTTTTGACGATCTTGCTGTCCTTGAGCTTCAGCAACAGTGGTCCTATGATCGGAACGCGCCCGAGTAGATGCCCGAGATTTGTGAGGATCGTCCCGAATCTGCCGTGCAGCAGGTCGTTCAGGCCCTCGGTGCCGAACCTGATCGCCCATTGCCCGAAGCGCGAATTAATCAGCCGCTGCACCAACGGGCGGCTCAGCAGCCACGAACCCAGCCGGCTGAGAGCACCGCCGCCGGCGAAGAGTTTGCCGAGCACCGGTATCTTGGCCAGCAGGCCGACGCCGAAGAACGAGAGGATCGTGGTCGCCGTGGCGAAGATCACCATGCCCCAGCTGAACTTGCCGTCCATGCCCAGCCCGAACAACAGGTCGGCGGCGAAGCCAAGAATGCCCGCGACGACCAAACCAAGCGGCCCCTTGTCCTTGAGCCAGCCCAGGAAGTCCTTCCACCATGTGGCTTCATGCTCCTGCCATAGCCAGTCCCACACGCTCGACGCGGCATCGCCGATCGGCTGCAGCACGTTGTCGGAGAACCAGTTCCAGCCGTCCGTGATCCCGCCCCATGCGTCTTCCCACCACGGCTTGTCTTCGCCCTCAGCTGCCGGTTGCCCGGCATCGCCGCCGTTGCCGGCCGCCGCACCGCCGCCGGCACAGCCGGCATCTCCCCCGCTGAGCACCGCGACAAGGCAGTCGAATGCTCGGTCGACCGCCGGTCCCAGGTTGACGGCGCCGATGGAAAGCGCGGCGATCAGCGCGGCGGCCAATAATGCAATCGCCGCAGCTTGTACGACGGAGCTGCCGCTATCGCTGTGCCATGCACATGTCGCTACCTGGTTCTGCTGCTTCGACATCGCACATCCCCGTTCCGGCAACGAGAGGCATAACTAATGCGACCGGCCCTGGATTGCTGGTCGCTAAGTCTTGACAATGGGGTTAGCCGTTGAAGCTATGATAGACGTGAGAGAGAGGGATAGCAAGTGCCGTATGTAACAGTTGTGTAAACGTTCGTGTAAACGATTTGTTACAAAATTAGTGCTACTGAATGCTGAGGGATGTATTGCCGAATATTCATCCCTCAGCATTCAGCATTCAGTATTCAGCGTCATTCGCCGATAATTGGTACGGCGTACACACTGGCCATGATCAGGATAAAATCGTAAAGCCCATGCGCGATCGCGCTGGTCGTCGTGTTGGTACGGCGACGCAACAAGCCGAGCGCCAGGCCGATAACGAACACCACCAGCAGGGCATCCCAGCCATATTGAAATGCGTGTAGCGCGGTAAAGAACAGGTTGGACAACACAATGCCCAGGCGTGGCTGAAGCACGCCGCGCACGGCCAGCTCCTCGCCCAGCCCGGCGGTTATGCCGACCACGAGGGCGCCGAGCGGGCTGAACGCGAAGCGCATCAGCTCGCCGAATGCTTCGCCGTCGGTTTCTGGCCAGCCCATCTGCGTCCAAAACCAGCTGATCCCACGGCCGAGCAGCTGTACCAGCAGCACCAGCGCAACCGCGGCGCCAACGCCGATCAACACCTGTACAGGCGTGGGACGCACCAGGCCCAGCCGCCTGAGCGCAGCCCCCAGATCGCGCTGCACGCCATAGCCGACGGCCAGGATCGAGCATGGGATCGTCCACAGCAACCCGTAGACGGTGGTGCGAAGGCTCGAGGCATCATCGCTCGGAAGCTCGGCATCGGCAATGAGCGACAGCAGCGGCGGCTCGCCCAGCACCAGCAGCGGCATGAACGACAGCAGCGTCAGCGACAGCACCGTCGCCAACGCAATGGTATGCACAAACGAATCGGGATCCAGCGGCAGCACGCGCGCAAGCGCGCGACGCACGGCAGGCACAAAGCACAATCCGCCCAGCGTCACGGCAACGATGCTCCCGATTACCAGAAACAGCATCGACGACGCAGCTCCGGGCGCGAAGTCCAGGCTGCCCGGCTGCCCGCCGAGTGGGATGTTGGCCAGCACGGCGAAGGTCATCCCAAACGACACCAGGCCGGTAAGCGAGACCAATACCGCCAGCCACAACAGCGTCGCCACGCGCGACCAGAACCGCACCACGCCCAGGTACGCCAGGATCGCGAGTAGCGCAAACGGTAGCGATTGCGCGCCGGCCGTCATGAACGAGCTGAGCTCGCCGCCGATCGCGAACGCAGCCATATACAGGACCGCTACGACGGCGGCCAATATACCGAACAACCTGCTGCGAACCGGCAGTACGCCGGGCTGGGTGGCCGGCCTGAGTGAAGACATTCTGCTCTCCTGAACGATGAACGATGAACAGACCGGCGTTCATCGCTCATCGCTCATCGTTCATCATTTCTTTATCGTCAGATACACACTCAGGGCGACATAATAAACCAGATAGAGCAGCGAGAAACCGGTCAGCAGGCCGTTGGGCTCAGGCATTTGCAGCAGGATCAAGGCGTAGGCAAGCATCCATCCGGTGGTCAGGGCGAGGGTGAGCTTGCGAAGCACCACGGTGCGCGAGGGATACAGGTAGCGGATCGGTACAAAGACCAGCAAAGAAAACACGATCAACATGCCGCTGACGATCGCCGGCGACACGCCGAAGACGATCACGTAAAATGCGACGACATTCCAGTAGCTGGGGAAGCCGAGGAAAAAATGATCGTCAGTCTTAGCGTCGACACGGCAGAACTGGTAGCTCGACGCCAGCAGCGGTGCCGCGGCAACCAGCAGGCCGGCGGTGCCCTCGGGGAGAAACCCGCCGTACCACAGCAGCACTACCGGAGCAAACACATAGGTCAAATAATCGACGATATCGTCAAGCCGCCGGCCATCGAACATCGGTAACGCTTCGCTGACGCGAAAGCGTCGTGCCAGCGTCCCGTCCGTGCTGTCGACGATCAAGGCCAGCAGCCCGAGCCAGAGAGCGCGCTCGGTCTGGCCCGCAAACGCGGCCAGCACGATGAGGAACGCAACCACCACACCGCTGGCGGTGTAGACATGGACGGCCGCGGCGCCGACCTGGTTGGCTGACGACGTTGATATTCGTTGCATCGGACGGTTCTCCAAACGAGCAAGAAGGGATAGAACATCATACCGAATCGAAGGCATTGACGGCAAGCCCGTTTTATGATTCGGCTTAAAGGAGGAAATGAATGTCTGATGTACATGAGTTGAGCCCCGGCGAGTACGCCGCGTTCGCCGAAATAGCCGGCAACGCATATCCGGTGCTCAACCTCAACAGCACAGAGGAGCGGCAGCGCTACCGCGAGCGGCTGCAGCAAGATATCGAAACGTCCAGCATCGCCCACCTGTACGGCTGTTTCCGCGACGATACGCTGGTGGGCGGCATGAAACTCTTCGACTGGACCGTCAACCTGCACGGCAGCCTGCAGCCGGCAGGCGGCGTCGGCATGGTTGCCGTCGACCTGCTGCACAAACGCAAGCACGTCGCCAAAGAGCTGCTTGAGTATTTTATCCGCCATTATCACGAGCGCGGTGCGGCGTGGACGATGCTGTATCCGTTCCGGCTGGATTTTTATCGCCGCATGGGTTTCGGTTACGGCGCGAAGCTGAATATGTACCGCATCAAACCCGCTTCGTTCCCACGCATAGACGGAGCTTCCGATGTTGTTGCCTTGAGCGCCGCCGATAGCGAAGCTGTCGCGGTCTGCTACGGACGCTACGCTGAGCGAACACACGGCATGATCACGCGCTCACAGTCCCAGATCGAAGGCATGCTCGACGGGAAAAACCGCGCCGTCGGCGTGCGCCGCGACGGCGCGATTACGGGCTACCTGGTGTTCGGATTTCAGCCCAGGCAGCCGGATAACTTTCTGGTCAACGACCTGGTGATCCACGAGCTGATCTATGTGGACACCACCGCGCTGCGACAGCTGTTGGGCTGGCTCAACCGGCAGTCCGACCAGTTCGGCGATGCGATCTTTAACAGTCACGACGACTACCTGCACCACCTGTTGTTCGATCCACGCAACGGCTCGGAAAATCTGGTGCTGCTGCACCACGAGTCCAATGCACAGGGGCTGGGCCTGATGTACCGCGTGGTGGATCTGCCGGCGGCATTTCGCGCATGGGCCGGGCGCGACTTCGGCGGCCAGAGCGCGCGCGTGCAATTCAACGTCGCCGACAGCTTTTACCCGCTCAACCACGGCAGCACGCTCGTCGAGTTTGATGCCGGGCGAGCGACGGTGATCGAGCACGGTCGGGCCGACGTGGAGCTGGCGCTCGAGGTGGGCGACCTTTCGTCACTGCTGGTTGGCGCGGTGCCGTTCGGCGCCTTGTATGAATACGGGCTGGCCGAGGTGTCGCAACCGAGCTATATTGCGCTGCTGAAACGGCTGTTCGAGGCTCCCAAGCCGGTGTGTATGACCAGATTTTAAGCGAACACAGCGACGCGCTACCACCGCCGGCTCTCCCCCTTGTCCGGCTCGCGGTAGCGCGTCGCTGTTCACGGATGCACCATTTCAGGCTAAATCCGGCCCCTGAGCCGGAGCTAAGCGCAGGCTAAGAAATACCTGAGAGCGCTTCCGTCGTGCCGCTACGCCCGAGAGTATAATGCCCTGACCGGGGCCTTGACCCTGCAAGCATAATGTTGGATCAACAGAATTCACCACAAAGAACACAAAGGACACAAAGAATCATGTGATTCTTTGTGTCCTTTGTGTTCTTTGTGGTGATCTTTTCGTTCGGCCAGGAGCAAGACGGGCATGAAGATGAGCAATGTACAGCCGTTCGCGCTCGAGCGGATCGGCACAATTATGGCGCCCGAGCCCGGCAACATCGACGAGGCATGGGGTGTGCTGAACCCCGGCGCTGCCCGTACGCGTGACGGCACGCTGCTGCTGTATCCGCGCGTCGTGGCCGAGGGCAACTATTCGCGCATCGGCATCGCCCGTGTACTGTTCGAGAACGGCGAGCCCGCCGGCGTCGAGCGGCTGGGTTATGCCCTCGAGCCCAGCGAGGGCTACGAGCGCAACGAGCGCACCGCCGGCTGCGAAGACCCGCGCGTCACGTTTGTGCCCGCGATCGACAGGTTCGTGATGGCGTATGCCGGCTACGGCCCGCTTGGCCCGCGCGTCGCGCTGGCGGTGTCCGACGATGCGCTGCGCTGGCAGCGGCTGGGCGTGGTGAAGTTTGCCTTCGATCCGCGCTGGCGCACCGACTTCGATCTATACGCCAACAAAGACGCCTACCTGTTTTCGGAGCCGGTGCGCGGCCCGGACGGCACACCGGCGCTGGCGCTGGTCCACCGCCCGGATTACAACTTAATCGATCCGAGCCACGCATAGGCACGAATAAACGAATGGAGTCACGAATTACTATTCGTAACTCCATTCGTTTATTCGTGCCTATGCGTGGCCCATTTGTTGCCCGGATCGTTTATGCGTGGAATATGGGACCAAGCGGAGTGCCGGGGCCGTCGTTGGGGTCTTTGGGCTCTCGCCAGCGTGGCCGCCGGTCGCGGCGCAGCAGATACAGGCCGCCGGCGATCAGGCCGAGCGCCAGCAGCAGCTTAAGCAGCTTGCCGAAAAAGAAGAACGGAGCAAAAACCATCGGGCCGTGCCAATGCTGCGAAAACTCGTAGCGGCCATCTCCGCGGTACTGCCATTGATCGTGCTCAGCCCGAAAGCGCTCGGCGCGCTCGAGTTGCTCGGCTCGAAAGCGCTCGGCCCTTTCGATCCGCTCCACGCGGAGCCGCTCGTTCCACGGACCGTTGCGCCCACCAAACTCGTTCCGGCCCCGGCCGCCGAAGATCGCAATCAAAGCGATAGCGACCACGATGATCGGCAACCAGCCGAAGCGGTTGTTCCGGCGATGCATCAGATGCCTCCTAAGGACGCCGTGTGCGTCTCGTGCTCATCACTAACATATAGGACGTAGCGAAGGCCTGCAAAGTTGCAGCGCGATTCCCGGTAATGTTGATCCAGAGCGGATCACCACAAAGGACACAAAGATTTTAAGGATCTTCTTGTCCTTTGTGCCTTTGTGGTGATCCCTTACTCAGGCGCATTGATCGTTGCAAATACCAGGTCGCCCGGCCGCACATCGCCGGTTTCGCCGACTAAAACCGCATAGTAGCCGCGCATTCCGTGATGCAAAAACTGTAGCGTCGCCTTGAGCTCTTCGGGCGCCTGGGTAGGTCCGCCGGCAAAGCGTGAGAACGGCTCGCACGGCGCGGCAACCGCTATTTTGGCCAGCTTCACCACAGAGCTGCCGCCGGCCCGGCGCAGCTCGACTGCCGGCCCGAGATCGGCTGCCGTGAACATTTGCTCGGTCTCGACCATGATATTCTCGCCGGCGACGCCGGTTTGCAGGTGCTCGCCGAAACGCTGTCGCATGTGCTCGTAGTGCGAGGTAAAGCCAAGCGATATCCCCGCTGCCTCGCCCCATGATTTTGAATGCGGGTGCAGGCGATTGTGCGTATCCATGATTGTGCTGTCGCCCAGCACGCCGATAATGCCGTCAGCCGAAAGCCGCAAGCTGTCGACCCGCCGTAGAGGTGCCGGGTCGTAGCGCTTCCTGCCGTGCTCCTCGACCTTGAGCGACCGCTCCTGGATCTGTACAAAAGCCACAACGCCGACCTGTCGCATGGTCGGGTCCGAAGCCGGGCTCGGGGTAACTTGTGCGATGATCGCGGACATAGGGGTTCCAAATTAATGAGTGGCGAACGATGAACGCCGGAATATCCATCGTTCATCGTTCCGGTTGTCATTCATCATTCGTAGCAGCGGCTTCAGTTTCGTCGATCTCGCGCTGAATCTTGGCCTGGGCATCGCGCAGCAAGGCGGCCAGATCGGCCTGTGGAGCCAGCGCATCGCGCACCGTGGCTTCCCAGGTATCGTTAGCGCGCAGGTATGCTTCGAGCTTATAGGGCCGCGCGGTTTTGAGCTGCTCGTAGAACGGCGCCAGCAGCGGATCGGCCTGCAGCTCGGGGCGCGAATAGTATTCTGATTTCACCGGGTAGCGTCCCAGCTCCAGCGCGAGGCGCAGCGCATACGGCTCGGCAACCGCCCACTTCATGAACTCGAACGCGGCCTCGCGATGCTGGGCGCCGCGTGGAACAAACAGGCTCCCGCCGCCCTGCACGCTGCCGCCCGCGTCGGCGCCTGGGCCGCGCGGCAACGGCGCCGTTCCGACGTCCTCCATCATCGCCGGCGCTTCGGCGCGCAGGCGGGCCAGATCCCACGGACCGGAGAAGAACATGGCGATGCGGCCCGTGCCGAACAGCGCGACCGGATGATCGCTTTGTCGCTCGATCGGCGGCGGCAGAGTGGCGAATTGTTCTTCAATGCCCAGTCGGCGGTGCAGCGCCAGCATATCGGCCACGACCAACTCGTCGACCATTGCTACGATCTTGCCGTCCTGCTCCTCGAGCAGCTTGCCGCCGTTGGCAAAGATCAAACCGGCCATCACCCATCCGCTCGTCGACAGCGCCGTGGCGAACTGCGATCCATCGCCGGTGGTCAGCTTGCGCGCGGCGTCCTCGAAATCCTCGAACGTCCATTCGGCGTCCGGAGCGGCGACGCCGGCTGCTTCGAACAGGCGCTTGTTGTAGATCGTGAACAGGGCGTTGATATCAAGCGGCACGCCGTAGTAGTGATCCTTCCAGATCACATCCTCCATCGCGCCCGGCATGAACTCGTTCTCGGCATTCCAGTGGGCCCACAGGTCGTCCACCGGCTCTGCCAGGCCCTGTGCGCCGAAAGCGAACGCATGGCCATGGGCGACATCCGGCGGGTTGCCCTGGCTGATCGCAAGATCGACCGAGCGGCGCATATCTTCCCACACCAGGTCGTTACGCGTTTCGATGGTGATATTGGGATACGCGCGCTCGAAATCGGCGATCAGCGCCTGGATCGGCTCGGTATCGATATAGTCTTTGGCAAGCCAGACCCGCAGCGTGATCGGTTGCTCGGCTATCGCCGGGTTGCGCGGCGGCACGTTGGCCGGCCAGGCATCACGCGGGACGACTAGACTGTCACAGGCTGCCAGCAGCAGGCTGCTCAGCAGGATCACTACGCTCAGCGATCGGAAGCAGCGCATAGGACGAATTCTGCTCCTTATTGGAGTTGAGATAGGTTGCAATGATTGTCATGTCGTCGCCAACCGGAGTGCTATGTATATGCGCTCGCACCAGCGTCAGCACGCGCTCCACCAGCCGTTCGGCGTTTTCGCGTGCCTGCATGCACACCGCGGCTTCGAAGTTGCGAAAGCCCCACATCGCATCGTTGCTGTCGCGCGCTTCTACGATCCCGTCGCTGATAAAAATCGCCAGCTGCTCCGGCTTGAGCTCGTGCGTGATCTCCGCAAACGAGATCCGATCCACGATGCCGAGCGGCGGTCCCCAGCATGGGATATAGAAGCACGAGGCGACGTCAACGATCAACGGCGCGATCATGCCGGCGTTGGCCGTGGTCAGCGTGCCGCGGCGGGTATCGAACTCGGCGACCAGCAGCGCGACGCTCATATGGCTCGGGTTGAGCCGCGGAAACAGCTCGGCGTTTAGCTGCTCGAGCGCCTGGGCCGGGGTGGCGGCGTCGCGCACATGCGCATCGACCAGCGAGCTGGTCAGCGCCATAACCAGGGCCGCCGCGACGCCCTGGCCCGAAGCATCGCCGATCACCAGACGGATCCGGCCGTCCGGTAAATGCACAAAGGTATAAAAATCGCCGCCGATCTCGTAAGCCGGCTCGCACACGGCGTACGCGCCGATCGGCGCGTCCGACGGCAGCGGTTGGGGCAGCTGGTCGCGCTGCACCATGTGCGCCAGCTGCAAGCCTTCGTTAAGCTTGCGATTACGCTGCTCGATCTCCAGCTGCGAGGCTGCCAGCCGCTCCGACATGCGATTGAACTCGTGTGCCAGCTCGCCGAGCTCGTCTTCGCGATCGACGGCGATCGTCTCGCCCAGCCGCCCGGAGCCGAGCGTACGCACGCCGTCGCGCAGCTGCACCACCGGCAGCGTCATCTCGCGCGCGACAGCCAGGCCCCACACGATCACAACCGCCGCGGTGGCCAGTAGCGACAGCACCAGCAGCACGGTTGTATCGCGTCCCTGTGAGTACAGCGCCAGATCCCACGGCTGCTCGACCACCAGCGACCAGCGCCCCGGCTGCTGGTCGATCGGCGCGCGCGCCGCGGCAATGCGGCGGCCATCCGTGGCGGTGAGCGTTTCGGTTGTTTTATCGGACGCGCCAAACGCTTTTAGCGACGACGAGCCGGCCAGCGCGTCTGAAGGCTGGCCCAGGACGATGGTGCCGCCATCGTCGATAACAAACGCACTGCGCGCCGTTTCGGGCGGGATCGACAGCAGCCGGCCTTCAAACGATTGGGTGCCGAACTGTGCAACCACCACCCCGACTACGTTTCCAACGCTGTCGCGCGCCGGCACGGCGACCTGCAGCGCGGGGTTGCCGTCTACGCCGCGCACCACGCTATGGTGGATGCGCCCCCCATTGGCCACGGAAAAGAACGGCTCGGCGGAGCGATCACGGCCTTCGACCGCGCGGAAGGATTGCAGGCGCGATGCGCGCGCGCGCTCGTTTCCGTCGACATCGATAAACGCCATTTCCAGGATGTTGGGGTAGCGCGGAAACACCTGGTCGACGGATTGCTGCAGCTCGGCTGCACTACCGTCGCTGGCCGGCAGCTCGCGCCCGAACTCGAGCAGCTCACGGTCGATCTGGCCGAACATGCGGGCGACATCAAGCGCTATGGCCGCCGCGAGCAACTCCTGGGTACGTTCGACGATCCGGCGCTCGCTCTGGGCGCCCGCGTACAGCAGCGCGGTGCCCAGCACTAAAAGGGGCAGCAGCGATGTAACCAGATGCGACAACTGCAGCCGCGCGCGAATACTACGCTGCGGCCGCAGCGTAACGCCCATGGGCCAGCGACCGCGGCGGAGAACCGGCCGCGGTTTGGTTCCTGGTTGTGGCTCTGGCTCGAGCGCCATAATCGACTATAATCCAAGCAGGCGTCGCCCGATGCGGGGATAGGCGAGCCCAGCGGCGCGAACGGCCGCGGCGACCTAACCAGGAGCCTCGAACGCTGAAGGAGCAGGTCTTCCCGATGCATCGTGGCGCGTGGCCAAACGCATGCGGATTATACGCCTTGCGGCCAACAATGGCAATTCACAGCTCCACGCCGAACGCGGCGTCGATGCCGGTTTCGGCGGCGATTTTGGCCAGGACCGCCGGCGGCACGGGCTCGTCGACCGTCAGCACCATGATCGCCTGGCCGCGCGGCGTGAGACGCCCGACGTGCATCGACGAGATGTTGATGTCGTTGGCGCCCAGAATCGTGCCCACGTGGCCGATCAGGCCGGGCCGGTCGCGATGCAAGGTGAACAGCATTGCTTCCGAGGGCACCAGGTCGAGCCAGTAGCCCAGAATGTTGACGATGTGCGGCTCGTCCTGCACGGCGGTACCGGCAAACGGAGTGACCGAACCGTCGCTGCTGGTGACGCGCAGCTCCAGCAGCGAGGCATAGCGCTCCGAGTCGGGCTGCTTGCGCTCGCCGACGTGGATACCGCGCTCGCGTGCCAGCAGCGCGGCGTTGACCGGCGTGACGCGCTGTTCGGTCGAGCCCTGTAGCAAACCGGCCAGGATCGAGAGCCGGATCGGCTCGGTGCTGGTTTCGGCCAGGTCGCCGCTGTACACGATCTCGTACGAGCGCGCGGGTGACCGCAGCAGCTGTGCCGACATGCGCGCCAGATTGCGACCGAGCTCGATGTACGGCGCCACGATCTGCCAGGCTTCGGGGGCCACAAACGGCGCGTTGACCACATAGCGCGGCGTGCGGTCTTCCAGCGCGTCGATCACGCTGTCGGCCACATCGGTGGATGCCAGCGCCTGCGCTTCGAGCGTCGAAGCGCCAAGATGCGGCAGGCCGATCACGCGTGGGTGGCCGACCAGCGGGTTGTTGGCCGGCGGCTCCTCGGCCCACACATCCAGCGCCGCCGCCGCGATATGGCCGCTTTCGAGCGCTTCGTACAGCGCCTGCTCGTCCACGATGCCGCCGCGCGCGCCGTTCACGAGCACGGCGCCGCGCTTCATCATCGCCAGCCGCTCGGCGTTAATCATATTGCGGGTCGATTCGATCAACGGCGTATGGATCGAAATGGCATCCAGATCGCGCAGCAAGGTTTCCAGCGTTACCGCCTGCACGCCGAGCTGCTGGGCGCGTTCCTGCGAGATGAACGGATCGTATGAGAGCACCGTCATTTCGAGCGCGCGCGCCCGGCGGGCCACCTCGGCGCCGATACGGCCAAACCCGAGCAGGCCGAGGGTTTTGCCGCGCACTTCCCAGCCCATGTATTTGTTGCGCTCCCAGCGCCCCGCGGCCAGCGAGCTGTACGCCTGCGGGATATTGCGCGCGAGCGCGAGCAACATGCCGATCGCCAGCTCCGCGGCGGCGACGCTGTTGGCGCCGGGCGCGTTGACGACCATGATACCGGCGCGCGTGGCGGCGTCGACGTCGATATTGTCGACGCCCGTGCCGGCGCGCCCTACGACCCGCAGCCGCTCGCCGTGTGCCAGCAGATCGGCGGTTACTTTGGTCTGCGAGCGCACCACCAGCGCCTCGTAGCCGGGCAACGCTTGCTCGAGCTGCTCGGGCGTCAGGTCGAGGCGCACATCCACCTCGAAGCGCTCGCGCAGCGCTTCAATGCCCTCGACGCCGAGCTTCTCGGTGACCAGAATGCGGGTCATTGAGCTACCCTTTCGCCGATCACCTCGCTCAGCGCCTCGATCACGGCCTCCAGATCGGCGTCGCTGAACAGGCCAAGATGCCCGATGCGCAGTATCTTGCCCTTGAGCTCGCCCTGGCCGCCGGCCAGCACGATGTTGTAGCGCTCGCGCAGCGTGGTGCGCAGATCGTCGGCGGCAATAGTGTCGGGCGGCAGTACCGCGGTCACCACGTTTGAGGCGTAGCGCTCGTCGGCGAACAGGCGCAGTCCCAGCTCGCGTACCTGGCCGCGCACCCATTCGCCGGCCTGGCGATGGCGCTCCTGGATCGCTTCGCGCCCCTCGGCCAGCATCAGGTCGAGCGCGACTTGCAGCGCGTAAAACAGCGACACCGC
The DNA here is from genome assembly GCA_963827625.1 of uncultured bacterium. Classification (GTDB taxonomy): domain Bacteria; phylum Chloroflexota; class Chloroflexia; order Chloroflexales; family Kallotenuaceae; genus CAWHBS01. The sequence continues at coordinate 874,099 of CAWHBS010000004.1, forward strand.
CGGCGTAAACGCGGTTGAGCCTTCCCTGGCGGCCTTGCGCATCGCGCCGAAATCCCAGTAGAAGCGCGGGATCGTCGCCTGTTCGTAGGCAGCCCAGGCGCGCTCGCTGACCGACAGCGTGGCCAGGCCGGGCGGGATCATCCAGGCTTTTTGCGAGCCGGAAACGACCACGTCAAGTCCGAGCTCGTCCACCGGCAACGGCAGGGCGGCCATGCCGCTCACCGAGTCGACCAGGATCAGCGCTTCGCTCGCGGAACGGATCGCCTCGACCAGCTCGGGCATCGGATTGGTGACGCCGGTTGACGTTTCGTTATGTGTCAGCCAGACCGCTCTGGCGTCGGGGTTCTCTTTCAGCAGGTCGCGCAGCGCCTGTGGATCGGCCGCCTGGCCCGACGGCAGCTTGTACGGCACCACGTCCACGCCATAGGCCTTGGCGATCGTGATCGCGCGCTTTCCGAATACGCCGATATCGACCATGACGGCTTTGTCGCCGGGCGACAGCGTGTTCACCACCGCCGCTTCGAGCCCGCCGCTGCCCGAACAGGTATAAAACAATACTTCGTTCGCCGTGCCGTAAAAATGCTGGACCTTGGACGTCACGTCCTTGAGGATCGCCTTGAATTCCGAGCCGCGGTGGTTGATCATCGGCCGCGACAGCGCCTCGCGCACTTCAGGCGGCAGCGGTGTCGGGCCGGGAATACGAAGATTTAAAGGTCGCATGCACGCTCCACTCGTTTGCAATTACGGCGGGCATTATACACCCCGCGCCGGACTTTGTTGCGGATATCACAAACCGCCGGTAGGCCGGGGGTTTGGGGGTGTCCCCCAATATTATTCCTCATCGAACCGTAAGGTAGCGTAAATTAGTACGCCTTAGCGGAATATGCACAAAGTAAGCACGCCAACTAGGGCGTCCGGTGTATTGATAGCGATTCTCACTCGTGTTATACTCGCGTTGGCTTAGAAAAGTGTAGCTGGCTATAGATTTCTATAGGTTTTGAATGGCCGAATCGTCAGCTGAAGCGCCAAACCGGCCGGAGCATGAATGGTTAACGCTTGGCGACGCCAGTAAGTTGCTGGGTGTACACCCGGCGACGCTGCGCCAGTGGAGCGACGAAGGCAAGGTGCGCATTTTTCGGACGCCGGGCGGCCACCGGCGCTTTTCGCGCGCCGATATCGAGCGCATGCTGCAGATTAATCCGCTGCGTGGCGCCGGCCTATCGTCGTATGTATTCAGCGCGGTGCTGCAGCACACGCGCGAGGGCCTGCCGGAGGCGATGCAGCAGGACTGGGCCCAGGGTATCGACGACGTCGAGCGCCAGCGCCGGCGCGAAACAGGCCGCCGGCTGATCACCCTGGCCAGCCGGATGATCGCCAATCGCGATCCGTCGGACGAGCAGCGTGCCGAGGCGCGCCGCCTGGGAGCCGACTACGGCCAGATGATGGAGCGTGCCGGGCACGAGCTGCCCGACGCGGTGATGGCCTTTATCTATTTCCGTGACTCGGTGATTGAAACGGTATTTAGCCTGCCGGAGACCACCGGGACTCAATCGCGATGAAACGCTTGCTATCGTGCGGCGGATCAACGATTTGCTCAGCGAAGTGCTGCGCGAGATGATGTCGGCTCACGCCGTGGACGCCGTTCGACCGGAGGATGAGTGAGCACAGTCCGTCCGTTTCCGATAGCGCTGACCGGCCTTGCCGGCGCTTTATGCGTTTTTGCCGGCGGCGGCGAGGTCGCTGCGCGCAAAGTCGGCGCCTTGCTCGAACTCGGGTGCCCATGTTCGGGTGGTCAGCCCGGAGCTGCATCCGCAGCTACAGGCGTGGCGCGTCGCCGGCCGGCTCGAACACGTGGCACGCCCATGGCGCGATGGTGACTGCGCGGGCGCAGTGCTGGCGTTTGCCTGCACCGGCAACCGCGACGTCAACGCCGCGGTTGCCGCCGAGGCACGAGCGCGCGGCATTTTGCACAACGTGGCCGACGGTCCCGACGCGGGCACGTTTCATACGCTCGGCATCGTGCAGCGCGGCGAGATCCAGGTTGCCGTCGGCACCGGCGGAGCCAGCCCCGCGCTCGCGGCGCTGGTGCGTCGCTCGATCGACGAGCTGCTTGGCCCCGAGTACGCAGTGCTGGCAGAGCGCATGTCGCTGCTGCGACGGCAGCTCGGCCCCCTGCTCGAACCAGGGGCTCGCACGAAGCTATGGCGCAGCCTGGCATCGCCGGAAACGCTGCAGCTGTTGCGCGACGGCGACCGGCTCGGATTCGAGCAACACGTCGACGCCCTGGTTGCCGAAGCGAGTACCTCGCTGCCTACCGGCCAGGCGAGTACCTCGCTGCCTACCGGCCAGGCGAGTACCTCGCTGCCTGACCGGCTAAGAGCGGGTACCTCGCTGCCTGATCGGCCGGAAGGGACTACAACCCTGCCTGACCGGCCGGGAGCGATCGGCAACACTGTGGCGACACCCTCCGTCCAAGCACTAAATTCACGGTAAGCACGGATGTATTTATTTGTCTTAGGCATCGATCATCGCAGCGCGCCCGTCGAAGTGCGCGAACGGGTCGCGTTCCGTCCTTCCCAATACGGCGAAGCGCTTGGCATGTTGGTGGGGCAGCTCGGGCTCGCGGAAGCGGCCCTGCTCTCCACCTGCAATCGTGTCGAGATCTACGGTGTTGCCGCTGAAGGGCCTACGGACCAGCCTGGCGGGCCGCGGCTCGATGCGGCGCATGCGGTGAGCGAATGGCTACATGCATTTCACGGCCTGGCGCCGGGCGCACTCGACGAGCAGCTTACTTTACACACCAATCTGGCCGCCGCCGAGCACCTGTTCGCAGTCACCAGCGGCATCAACTCGCTGGTGATCGGCGAAAGCCAGATCCAGCGCCAGGTACGCGAAGCGGCGGCGCTGGCCGGCGCGCATCACTCGCTTGGGCCGGTGCTCAATACGCTGTTTCGTCGCGCGCTCGAAGTCGGCAAACGCGCGCGCAGCGAAACCATGATCGACCGCCACGCCGCCTCGGTCAGCCAGGCCGGCGTCGAGCTGGCCCGACAGGTATTCGGCGGGCTCGGCGCGGCCAGTGTGCTGCTGGTGGGAAGCGGCAAAGTCAGCGAGCTGGCGGCCAAAAACCTGCTCGACAACGGCGCGCGTACTATTACCCTGGTGAACCGCACTCTGGAGCACGCCTGCCAGCTGGCCCAGAGCTGGGGCGGCAGCGCGCTGCCGTTTGAGGAGCTGCAGTCGGCGCTAAATGGAGCCGACATTGTGATCACCTCGACGTCGGCGCCGCATACGGTGGTGCATCTGCATCATGCTCAGCTTGCGCTTGCCGGGCGCCAGGGTCGCCCACTGATCCTGATCGATCTGGCTGTGCCGCGCGACGTGGACGTTGAAGTGGGCGCGCTGCCGGGTGTTTACCTGTACAACGTCGACGACCTCCAGAGTGTCGCGGCCGATAATCTTCGCCGCCGCCATGCCGAGGTCGAAGCGGTGCGCGTGATCGTCGCGGCCGAGGCAGCCGAATTCTCGCGCTGGCTGGGCGCGCGAGCCGTGGTGCCCACGCTTACCGGCCTGCGCGCGCATGCCGAGCGGATCCGGCAGGACGAAGTCGCCAAGGCGCTGCGCCGTATCGGGCCGCTGGGCGAGCGTGAGCGCGACATCGTCGAGGCGCTGAGTATGGGTATCATCAACAAGCTGCTGCACCAGCCGACAGTACGGCTCAAGCAACAATCCGAGAACGGGTCGGGCGTTGAGTTCGCCTCGGCGCTGCGCGAGCTGTTCGGCCTGGAACAGGGTAATGTCTAGGCTGGTGCTTGCCACGCGCGGCAGCGCGCTCGCCCTGGCCCAGGCCGAGCTGGTGGCCGCTGCGCTGCGGGCTGCGCATGCCGATCTCGAAGTCGAGCTGCGTACAATTCAGACCAGGGGCGACCGCGTGCTCGACCGCGCGCTTTCGGCGATCGGCGACAAAGGCTTGTTTGTCAAAGAGCTCGAAGAGGCGCTGCTGGCGGGCGAGGCGGATCTGGCCGTGCACTCGTGCAAAGATCTGCCGTCGCTGCAGCCGGATGGGCTTAAGCTGGCGGCGTTTCCACGCCGTGCCGACGCTCGCGATGTCCTGGTCTCGCGTCATGGATTGCCGTTGGCGCAGTTGCCGAGCGGCGCGCGCGTCGGTACCTCGAGCCTGCGTCGCGCCAGCCAGCTGCGCTCGCTACGTCCGGATCTCGAAGTCGTCGAGCTGCGCGGCAACGTCGATACACGCTTGCGCAAAGCCGCCGGCGAGGACTACGACGCGATCGTGCTGGCCGCGGCCGGCCTTCAGCGCCTCGGCCTCGCGGCGCAGATAACCGAAATATTCGAACCGCGCGCTCTGGTGCCGATGGTTGCCCAGGGCGCCCTGGCACTCGAATGCCGCGCCGGCGATCGGGCCACCGGCAGCCTGCTGGCGCCGCTCGATGATCCGGCGACAGCTGTCGCGGTGCGCGCCGAGCGAGCGCTGCTGCGGCGGCTGGAAGGCGGCTGCCAGGTTCCGATCGGCGCCTACGCTACCGTCGACGGCGCTATGCTCGAGATGGCCGGTTTCCTTGGCTTGCCCGACGGCAGTCTGGTGGTGCGCGCCGAGCTGCGCGCCCCGGTTGATGATCCCGAGCGGGCGGGGCTGGCGCTGGCGGAGGAGCTGCTGGCGCGTGGCGGCACGCGGGTGTTCGAGGAATTGCGACATCAGGCCCTCACCCAAGGCCCCTCTCCCGTCGCTTGCGACGGGAGAGGGGCCTTGGGTGAGGGCCTTGGGTGAGGGCCTGACCGTTGGAAATAGAAATACGCCAGGCTCGCGTCGACGATGCGCCGGTTATCGCGCTGCTGCGTCAGGCGATGTGGGAAGAGATGAACCCATCCAGGCGCGCCGGCCCAGGCTACGTCGAACGCCTGTCGGCGTACTGGCGGCGCATGCTGAGCGCTCAGCTGGCAACCGGCTGGGTGGCGGAAACTGATCGGCACATCGTGGGTAGCGCGATGTTGTTGCTGCACGAACATCCGGGGCGCCCCGGCAACGAGTCCCTGGTACGCGGCTACGTCACCAGTGTGTACGTCGTTCCCGATGCACGCTACCATGGTATCGGCCGCCGGCTGATGGATACATTGATCGACTGGGCACGCGAGCATGGCCTGCAGCGGCTCGAGCTGCGGACGAGCACGATGGGCCGTAAGTTGTACGATCAGGCCGGATTCGAGCCGGCCGAGTTTTTGGTACTGCGCCTTGAATAAAACGATCCGCGAAGGCCGGGTACCTACGCCGGTGGGTACCCGGCCTTCGCGGATCGATACGAAAATTATGAGCACAGGTTTTGTATCACTGGTTGGAGCGGGGCCCGGCGATCCGGAGCTGATCACGCTCAAAGGGGCGCAGCGGCTGCGCGAAGCGGATGTCGTGATCTACGACTACCTCGCCAATCCGCTGCTGCTCGAACATTGCCGTCCCGAGGCAGAGCGTATTTACGTCGGCAAGCAGGCCGGACGGCACACGCTGTCGCAGGACGAGATCAACGCCTTGTTGCTCGAGCATGGCCGCGAGCGACGCGTGGTGCGGCTCAAAGGCGGCGATCCGTTCATTTTTGGGCGCGGCGGCGAAGAAGCCGAGGCGCTCGAAGCCGCCGGGATCGGCTGGGAGGTCGTTCCGGGTGTGACGGCCGGCGTCGCGGCGCCGGCATATGCCGGCATTCCGGTTACCCACCGCGAGCTGGCGTCGTCGGTCGCTCTGATCACCGGGCATGAAGATCCCGCCAAGCCGGAGACTGCCGTCGACTGGCCGCGGCTGGCCCAGGGTGTCGACACGCTGGTATTTTATATGGGCGTCGGCAATCTGCCCGAGATCGCCGCGCGCCTGATCGAGCACGGCCGCGCGCCCGAAACGCCGGTCGCCGTGGTGCGTTGGGGAACGATGCCGGAGCAGCAGGTCGTGTCCGGAACGCTCAGCACCATCGCCGGCGAGGTCGAGCGAACCGGGCTGAAGCCACCCGCGATCACTGTGGTCGGGGGGGTTGCCGCGCTGCGCGAGCGGCTGCGCTGGTTCGACAAAGGGCCGTTGTGGCGCCGCCGGATCGTCGTGACCCGTGCGCGTGAGCAGGCCAGCGCGCTTGCCGAGCAGCTGCGCGCCGCGGGAGCCGTCCCGATCGAGTATCCAGCGATCGCCTTCGCACCGCCCGCCGACCTGGCGCCGCTGGATGCTGCACTGGACGAGCTGGGCAGTTACAACTGGATCGTATTCACCAGCGCCAACGGCGTACGCTTCGTGGCGCAGCGGTTGAGCCAGCTGGGGCGCGACACCGCCGAGCTCAGGCATGCCAGCCTGGCCGCGATCGGCCCGGCCACCGCTGCCGAGCTGGAGCGGCATGGCTTACGCTCCACATTTACGCCGACTGAGTTCGTCGCCGAGGCGGTGGTCGAGCAGATCGGTGAAGTTCAAGGCCAACGGATTTTGCTGCCGCGCGCCGACATCGCGCGTGAAGCGCTCGCCGATGGGCTGCGCGCCAGGGGTGCCAGGGTCGACAACGTCGTGGCGTATCGGACGGTGTTGGCGGTTGAAACAAACCAGCAAACCAGCAAACCGGCAAACCGAGAACCGAGAACCGAGGACCAGGGATCAGGGACTGAATGGCTGCCGGCAGGTCGGGGGTTTGGGGGTGTCCCCCAGCATACGTCGACCGATTCGAGCGCGCCAGCGGCGCGTCCCGACGACCTCGACGACCCCGTCGTAGCACAATTGCGTCAGGGTTCGATCGACGCCATGACGTTCACCTCGTCGTCCACGGTCAGTAACTTTTTTGCCCGGCTCGAGCAGTCAGGCGTCGCACGCGACGAAGCGCTGAGACTATTAGAACCAGTAGTTGTCGCATCGATCGGCCCGATCACCTCGGCCACAGCGCGCGAGCACGGGTTGGACATAACTGTCGAAGCCGAGCGCTACACGATCGACGGGCTGATGGAAGCTCTTGTGAGTGTGTGGAGCGATGGGGAGACAGGGAGGCTATGAAAGCAAAGCTCGAAACTGTAAGCCCAACCTTCCCGGCTATTCGTCCGCGCCGGCTACGACGCACGCCGGCTCTGCGCCGCATGGTACGTGAAACTCGGCTCACAGCCGACGATTTCATTTTTCCATTGTTTGTGGCGGACGGCAGCGGTCTGCGCAAGCCGATCGGCTCGATGCCGGGGCAGTTCCAGGTTTCGGTAGACATGCTGCCGCGCGAAGCCGAGGAGCTGGCTACGCTGGGTATCCCGGCGGTGATCTTGTTCGGCATCCCGGCCCACAAAGACGCCGCCGGCAGCCAGAATTACGCGCCGGATGGAGTCGTGCAGCGCGCCATTCGTACGCTCAAGCAGGCGGTGCCCGAGCTGGTTGTGATCACCGACGTATGCATGTGTGAGTACACCGACCATGGGCACTGCGGCATCCTGGATGAGCACGGCTACGTGGCCAACGACGAGACGCTGGACGTGTTGCGGCAGGTCGTCGCCGCGCATGCCGAAGCCGGCGCGGACATTGTCGCTCCCAGCGGCATGATCGACGGCGCCGTGGGCGCGATTCGCGACGAGCTCGATCGCGGCGGCGCCCAGGACGTTGCGATCATGGCGTACGCGGCAAAATACGCCTCGGGATTTTATGGACCGTTTCGCGAGGCGGCCGAGTCGCCGCCGCGGTTCGGCGACCGCAAGCAGTATCAGATGGATCCGGCCAACGCGCGCGAGGCGCTGTTGGAAGTTGAGCTGGACGTCGCGGAAGGCGCCGATATCCTGATGGTCAAGCCGGCGCTGCCCTACCTCGATATCCTGGCCAGGCTACGCGAGCGTTTCGATCGTCCGGCAGCCGCCTACCATGTTTCAGGTGAATACGCGATGATCAAGGCCGCCGCGGCCAACGGCTGGATCGACGAGCGCACGGTAGCGCTGGAGAGCCTGACCGCGATCAAGCGCGCCGGTGCCGATCTGATCCTGACGTATTACGCCAAAGACGCGGTCAAATGGATCCGCAGATTCTTAACGCAAAGGCGCAAAGGATATAAGTTAGTGAACCAGACACAGCACGCACTCAAAGAATGGGCCGTCGCCGTCGATGCGCTGGAGCGTGGCGAAACGATCGTCCTCTTGCGCAAGGGCGGTATTCGGGAGGAAGGCAAGCATTTTCGTGTTGCGCACGAGGAGGTGCTGCTGTACCCGACCTATGAGCACCAGCTGCCGGAGCTGCTGAAGCCTCGCTATAGCGCCGCGGTGCAGCCGGTTGAAACGGGCTGGCATTCCGAAACTGTGCGCATCGGCGCCTGGGCGCGAATCACCGATATCTTCCAGGTCAGCGCGCGTGAGTCCGTTGAAGGGTTGCTCGAGCATCATATCTGGAACGAGCGCTTCGCGGCCGAGCGCTTTGGCTGGAAGCCGCGCTTTCCTCTTTGGGTGCTGTTGCTGCGCGCCTACCGCCTGGCCGAGCCGGCCACGATCGCGTATCGCGCCGAGTACGGCGGGTGTCGCTCGTGGATCGATCTGGCCGAGCCCGTGTCGCTCGCAGGCATGACGCCCGCGCTGAGCGATAACGAATATGCCGCGCAGGTGGCGGCGATACGCGAGATCGTGGACGATGAACGGTTGATCAATGTGCGGTAAAGGAGAGCCTGAATGAAATATGTGCCTTTTGGCACCACCGGTTTCGAAGTCTCGCAGCTCGGCTTCGGCGTTTGGACCGTCGGGACGACCTGGTGGGGCATCGAAGACAAACAGGTCGGCGTCGAGCTTTTGCGCCGTGCCTACGACCTGGGCGTGACGTTCTTTGATACGGCCAGTACCTATGGCGACGGCTTTGGCGAAGCGATCGTGGCCGAAGCGCTGGGCGATGTCCGCGACCGGATCGTGCTCGCTACCAAGGGCGGCTATAACTGGTATGAGCACGGGGAGCGGCGCGGTCAGCAGGAGCGGCCGCAGGACTGGAGCCCGGCGTTTATTCGCCGTGATGTCGAGGAAAGCCTGCGTCGCCTGAACACCGACTATATCGACTTCTGGCAGGCGCACAATCCCAAAATGGATGCCGTCGACAGCGATGCGCTGTGGGAAACGCTGGAGCAGCTCAAGAACGAGGGCAAGATCCGGAGCTACGGGGCCGCGCTCGGGCCGAAGATCGGCTGGCTCGAGGAAGGCGTGCGCGCGATGCGCACGCGACGCATCGACGGGCTGCAAATGATCTATAACCTGTTGGAACAGGACCCCGGCCTCGAGCTGTCGCGCGTGGCGCAGGAGGAACGTGTCGCCCTGATTGTGCGCGTGCCGCACTCGTCGGGGTTGCTGGAAGGCAAGTACACCTCCGATACCACGTTTGCCAAGAACGACCATCGCCAGCATCGCTCGAAAGAGTGGCTCACCACCGGCCTGCAGAAGCTCGAAAAGCTCGCCTTTCTGACCGAAAACCGCGACCTGACGATCGGCCAGGCGGCGCTCAAATTCGTCTGGCAAACGCCGCAGTGCGTCGCGGCGCTGCCGAATATCTACAATCTCGAGCAGCTGGAAGAATTCGCCGCGGCTTCGGACAAGCCGGACCTGTCGACCGAGGATATGGATCGTATCACGGATCTGTATAAGCATGGGTTTGGGCTGGAGCAGGCGGTGGCGTAATACCCGATAGGAGCAACAACAGCATGGAAACACCTGCGCGCCGCCAATACGTACGCTGGTCGTTCTTCCGGATCGATCCGGCCTGGCGTGGGCTGCCGGCCGGCGAGCGCGAGCGCGGCAAACGAGCGTTCGAGGCGGTCACGGCGGCCTGGGCGTCGCGGATTGTGCTGCGCCCGTACACCATGGTCGGCTTGCGCGGCGACGCCGAGATCGGCCTGTGGCTGGTATCTGAGCGGCTTGAGGATTTTCAAGAGCTGCACGCGGCGCTTTCGGGCACGCCGATGGGCCCATATCTGAGCCTGGCACATTCGTTTCTGGCCATGACCAAGCGCTCGATGTATGTCGACCGCTACGCCACCGAGGAAGAAGCTAAACGGCGAGACATCATCGTGCCCGGACAGAGTAAATATCTGTTCGTGTACCCGTTCGTCAAGACGCGCGCCTGGTATGGGCTGCCCCAGGAGGAGCGCCAGCGGCTGATGGACGAGCATATCAAAGTCGGGCGCAAGTATCCGGATGTGAAGCTCAACACGACCTATTCGTTCGGCCTCGACGACCAGGAGTTCGTCGTCGCCTTCGAGACCGACGTGCCGTCGCGCTTCCTGGATCTGGTCGAGGAGCTGCGCTTTACCGAAGCCAGCCGCTATACCCAGCGCGACACGCCGCTGATCTCATGTATCGCGGTGTCCGCGCGCGAAATGCTCGATTCGCTCGACGGCGGCTCGCATGAAATGCCGGCGGATGCACCGGCAGTTGTCGAGCGCACTGTACAGGAGCCCGAGCTGGCCCCGGCAAACCGAGGCTGGACCGAGGTTGCCCTGGCGGCGGATGTTCCGCCCGGTGGCTCCAAGCTGGTGATCGTCGAGGGCGAGCAGATCGCCGTGTTCAACGACAACGGCATGTTTTCGGCGCTCAGCAATCGATGCTCGCACGCGCGCGGCCCGCTGGTGGACGGCATCCTTAAAGACGGTATTGTTACCTGCCCGTGGCACGGAGCACAGTATGATCTGCGTACCGGCGCCGCCCTGTGCGCGCCCGCTCGTGGCTCTGTGCCGGCATACCAGGTACGCGAACACAACGGCGCGCTGCTGGTGGCTGCCGCCGCAGCGAGTACCGCGCTGCCGGAGCGGCCGGACGAAGCAACTACAACCCTGCCTGACCGGCCGGAGGCCCCTGCCGTGGAGGCACAGGCGCGGGAATTGCCCGAGCGGGTGGACGAGCAGCTTGATCCGATCGACCGCAAGCTGGTAAATCTCCTGCAATACGCGTTTCCGGTGGTCAACCGGCCGTGGGAAGCACTGGGCGAAGAGGTGGGCGACAGCGAAGCCGGCGTGATGCAGCGGATTGCCAGGCTGCGTGAGCTTGGCGTGGTGCGCCAGATCAGCCCGATCTTCGATACGCGCAAGCTGGGCTACAAATCCAGCCTGGTTGCCGTGCGCGTTGCGCCTGAGCGCCTGGAAGAAGCAGCCGCGGTAGTCAGCTCGCACCCGGGAGTATCGCACAATTATCGCCGCGACCACTACTTCAACATGTGGTTCACCATCGCCGTGCCGCCCGAGGGCGACCTGGAAAGCGAAGTGACGCGGCTGACCCGGCGCGCCGACGTCGAAAAAGTGCGCCTGCTGCCGACGCTGAAAATGTACAAGATCGCCGTCAAGCTGGATATGGAAAAGGATGAAACCAGCCTGGGCCGCGAAACGGCGACATATATCAAAGCAAGTGGAGTGCGTGATCTGAATGAGCGCGACCGCGAGCTGATCAGGGCCACACAGGACGACTTGCCGCTGGTCGAGCAGCCGTTTGCTCTACTGGCAGAGAGCGCCGGCATCAGCGAAGACGAGCTGTTCGAATGGTTCGACGACATGCGGCGCATGAATTATCTGCGCCGTGTCGCGGGCATCCTGCGCCACCAGAAGGCCGGATTCACCGACAACGGCATGATCACCTGGAAAGTTCCCGAGGAGCGGGTCGACGAGGCCGGCCGTATCGCGGCCTCGTATGCCACGGTGTCGCACTGCTATCGCCGGCCGATCTATCCCGACTGGCAGTACAACATGTTCTCGATGGTCCACGCGCGCTCGCGCGAGAACGCCGAAGAGATCGCGCGCCAGATGGCCGAGGAGCTGCGCCCGCTGGGTGTGACGGAGTATGTGATTTTGTTCTCGACCAAGGAATTCAAGAAGGACCGGGTGCGCTACTTCGTGGATTGGGACACCGAGGTCGAACAGGTATGAATACAGCACGATCACAGGCCCTATTTGAAGACGCGCAGCGGCTGATCCCCGGCGGCGTCAACAGCCCGGTGCGCGCGTTCCGCTCGGTAGGCGGGACGCCGCGCTTTATCGCTCGGGCCGAGGGCGCGCACATCGAAGACGTCGACGGCAACCGCTATATCGATTATGTGCTTTCCTGGGGGCCGATGATCCTCGGCCACGCCGACCCCGAAATCGTAGCGGCGGTGGCCGAGCAGGCTGCGCGCGGCACGAGCTATGGCGCGCCGACCGAGCTGGAGACCGAGCTGGCCAGGCTGGTGTGTGAGCTGGTGCCGGGCGTCGAAATGCTGCGCTTCGTCAGCTCAGGCACAGAGGCGACGATGAGCGCGCTACGCCTGGCGCGGGCGTTCACCGGCCGCGACAAGATCATGAAGTTCGCCGGCGGCTATCACGGCCACGCCGACTTTCTGCTGTCGGAAGCGGGCTCGGGCGTAGCGACGCTGGGCTTGCCTGCCAGCGCGGGGGTGACCGCCGGCCAGACTGCCGACACGATCACGGTGCAATACAACGACGTGACGGCCGTCGAGCAACGCTTTCCAGCACAGCGGCGAAAGCATCGCCGCGATCATCGTGGAGCCGGTAGCCGGCAACATGGGCCTGGTGCCGCCCGCGGCCGAGTTTCTACCCGCCCTGCGCGAGATCAGCTCACGCCACGGCGCGCTGCTGATTTTCGACGAAGTCATGACCGGCTTCCGCGTCGCGCGGGGCGGCGCGCAGGAGCGCTTCGGCATTACGCCCGACCTGACCTGTCTGGGCAAGGTGATCGGCGGTGGGCTGCCATGCGCGGCGTACGGCGGCCGGCGCGATATCATGCAGCAGGTGGCGCCGCTCGGCCCGATGTACCAGGCGGGGACGCTGTCGGGCAACCCATTGGCGATGGTTGCCGGCCTGGCCACGCTGCGCCGCCTGACGCCCGAGCTGTACCTTCAGGCTGAGCTCCGCGGCGCCCGCCTGCTCGACGGGCTGCGTGACCTGGCGGCTGACAACGATATTCCCTTGCAAACTGCCGTGGCCGGCACGATGATCGGCTTCTTTTTCGCGCCTGAGCCGGTCACCAACTACGCCGCGGCCAGGCAACTGTGTGATACCCGGCGCTACGGCCGTTTTTTTCATGCGATGCTCGAGCGCGGGGTGTATTTCGCGCCGTCTCAATATGAAGCCGGTTTCTTGTCCATCCACCACGACGACGCCGTAATCGACAGTACGCTCGACGCCGCCAGTGAGGCGCTGCCTCTGGTGACAAGGTGAATGACGGGGTGACGATCAGAGATTTGAACTGTGCGTTCCAAGGATAATTCGTGCTGAACCTGACAAGGTGAAGGGGTGACAAGGTGACTCGAACAGCCGAGTCAGGCAGTCACCACTAAGGTCACCTTGTCACTTCCGCCCGGCCGTCTCGATCACGACCGGAGGCAACGGGTTGTGCAGCATCGTGTCGAGCACCGTATGCGCGGCGTTGGGGTGTGCCAGACGCGCTGTATTGCGGCGCATCTCTGCCAGGCGTTGGGAGTCCTCGAGCAGCGTATCGATCTTGAACGCCAGGATCGCAAGCTCACGGCAGCGGATCGCGGCGCCGGCCTCCAGCAAGTAATCGGCGTTGCGCTCTTCCTGGCCGGGGATCGGGTCCACGATCACCATCGGTAAGCCTGCAGCCATGCATTCGGCGGAGGTGAGCCCGCCGGGCTTGCCGACGAACAACGCCGCGATGCGCATCAGGTCGGGCATGTGCGACGTATAGCCGAGCACGTGAAAGCGCTCGCGTTGCGGCTCGACCAGCCGCTCGACATTGCTTCGCAGCTCGTAGTTGCGGCCGCACACCACCACAACATCCACATCCTGGGTCAGCAACATCATTTGCTGCACGATCGTGGCGGCAATCGGATTGCCGGCCGACCCGGCGGATACCAGCAGCACCGGCCGGTCGCCGCGCAGGCCGGTGCGCTTCATCACCGCTTCGCTTTGCAGTGGTGACTGAAACACGCTGCTGACCGGAATACCGCTGATGCAGACACTCCGGGCCGGCACCCCCAGTGTTTCCAGATACGCACGCGAACTCGGGCAATGCCACGAACATCTGGTGAAACGTCCGGCACAGCCACATACCCTGGAAATCGTAATCCGTCGTCACAATGCCGAGCATCGTGTTGAGCACGCCGCCGGAGATGAGATCGGACACGATGCCGGCCGGCATAAAATGTGTGCAGACCACGATGTCGGGCCGGTAGCCGGCGATCATCCGTACCAACGGCTCGGAGTTGATGCGGTCCAGCCGCGAGCGCATACGGTCGCCGCGAAACGGCGTATCCTGCACATCGTACCACCAGCCGACCACCAACGGCGCATGTTTGACCAGCCCACTGTAGAGTCGATCGTATGCGCCACGCAGCGCCTCGCTCGAATGCTTCAAGGCATCTTCATTCCGAACGTCGACGCCCGAAAAACTGCGCGACGCTTCCTCAAGCGCCTTAGCAGCCGAAATATGGCCCGAGCCGACGCTGGCGGACAGGATCAATACGCGACGTGGTGTTTGCATTACTGAGGTGCTCCACTCGGCACCACTTTAGCAGCGGCGTCGAATCGATTCCTCGCCTATCCTGCGGCGCCGCTCAACTACCGATACACGCGCAGGCCGCCGGCGAACCGGCCGCTCCAGTAGGCGCTATGGATACTATTGAGCTGCACGCCGGTGCGCGGCGTATTTGCCGACACCATATGGCCATCGCCGACATAGATCGCAGCGTGGGTTATCCCGCGCCTGCCGGTGGTGCGCACAAAAAATACCAGGTCGCCGGGCGCGAGTGCTGCCATCGAGCCGATTCGCTCGCCGGCGGTGTTGTACTGGCCCGCGGCATTGTGCGGCAGCTTAACGCCTACCTGCCCGAAGACAAACATCGTCAGGCCGGAGCAATCGAAGCTGCGCGGGCCGGCACCGCCGTAGCGGTAGGGCGCGCCGACATACTTGCGAGCGATCGCCGCGGCGTCTTCGGAAAGCGGTGCCGCGGCGCTGCCGGCGAGCGGTGCCGCGGCGGCATAGCCGGGCAGCAGCGTGCAAAGTAGGATTCCCAGTACCAACCAACTGCTTAAGCGTAGGCGGTGTGATGATGGACGAGCGACGGAAGGCCGGGGTTGAGCAAAATCTCGAATGTGCGCATCGTCGTGGCGCTGTGCCATGCTTCCGGGCATGCGGTCGGATGAGGGCATCGGGGGACCTCCTGCTTGTTCAGCGACTCGGCTGTGCAAGCTACTACATTACATAACAAGGGCACCGTGGCCCGCCGGCATTATACCCGCATACTCGACAAAATGGGAGTCTCGGATCGGCCTATTCGTCGGCCGGCAGGTACAGGATCTGAAGCGTCCCGTTTTCCGCGCCTGCCGCCTGGATGCGGTAGCGGAACTCGCCCTGCGCGTTTGTCTGCACGGTACCGCTGCTGCCGCGCTCTTCGGCTGTCGCTTCGACGGCAATCACACTCGCGTTGCTTTCGTCCAGCACATCGACGCGCATTTGCCCGCTGTCTGCGCGCGCCAGCACCGTCACCTCGATCGCCTGGGAAGCGAAATTGGTGGCCACTACGCGCGTTTCGCTGCCTTCAGCACTGACAAAGCCGACATAGACATTGCCCCCGTCGGTTGTGCTGTCGGCCGATTCGGTAGGGCCGGAGATTAAGAGGCAGGCAGTGAGGAGAACCAGGAACCAGGAACCAAGAACCAAACGGGAAAACAGCCGAGCGACAATGCGGAATCGTCGAGCTACGGCCTGTTCGAGGCCGAATTCCAGCCCGTGCCTCGGTCCTCGGTTCTCGGTTCCTGGCTCTCGATTCTTGGTTCTCGGTTCTTGGTTCTCGGTTCTTCCGTTACGCATAACTTTCGGGCTTGCCCTCTGCGTTTAGCGTGTCTTCCTCGGGCACCACCTCGAAACCGTCGGGGTTGCGACTGGTGATCCGCAGGTCGGTATCGCACTTGGGACACACGACCAGCGAACCGACCAGCATCGTGTAGGTGAGCATCAGCTTTTGCTTGCAGACAGGACACGCGATCATAGATAGTCCTTTGCGCCTTTGCGTCTTTGCGTTGGCCCAGAGGGCACCCCTCCGGGGATCCGGCGTCCTATGCCTCGACCGTTTCGTCGGCGAACAAGGCATCCACAAACGCTTGCGGATCGAAGATGGCGATGTCGCCGAGCTTTTCACCGGTGCCGATATATTTGATCGGCCGATCGATCTCCGTGACCATTGCGAAGGCGACACCGCCCTTCGCACTGCTGTCGAGTTTGGTCAGCGCCAGGTGCGTTACCTCGGCCGCCTCCATAAACGCGCGGGCCTGCGAGATGCCGTTCTGCCCGGTCGTGGCATCGATCACCAGCAATACCTCGTGCGGTGCCCATTGTACTCGCTTGCTCACGATATTACGGATCTTTTGCAGCTCCTGCATCAGGTTGTACTTGGACTGCAGGCGACCGGCGGTATCGATGATCAACACGTCGGCGTTGCGCGCATAGGTCGCCTGAACGGCATCGTAGGCGACAGCGCCGGGGTCGGCGCCCTGGCCCTGTGAAATCACCGGAACATCGATCCGCTCGGCCCACGTCTGGAGCTGCTCCACCGCCGCGGCACGGAACGTGTCGGCAGCGCCCAGCAGCACCCGCTTGTTCATTTCGGTTTTGTAGCGGTTGGCGACCTTTGCGATCAGGGTTGTCTTGCCGGCGCCGTTGACGCCGACGACCAGCACGACGTACGGTTTGGTCGAGCGCTCAGAATACTGAGGCGTATCGACGGTCAGGAGCTTAACCATTTCTTCTTTGAGCAGCGTTCGTGCTTCCGATGCGCGGCGCACGTTGTTGTGCTGTACCGTGCGCTGCACGCGCTCGATCAGCTTCAGTGTCGTATCGACGCCGACGTCCGAGGCGATCAGCAGCTCTTCCAGCTCGTCCCACAGCGCCGGTGTCACCGGCTCGTCGCCGCGAAACAGCTCGGAAATACGCCCGAACATGCCGGTATTGCGCGTTTTTTGTACCGCCACGGTGGTTTTCACCACCTCGCGCTGGATTTCGTCGTCCGGTCGTTCTTCGCCTCCGAAAAAGCGGCGCAACCCGCCCGCCGCGCGCCGTTGCTCCGCTTCGCCCGAAGCGCGTGCCAGACGTTGTGCCTCGGTATCCAGCTCGTCGACGCGCGAGAACAGGCGCTCTTCAGCCGCCTTTTCCTCAGCTGCGGGTGATTGGTCCGCGTTGTCCTCGGGCTCATCTTTACCAAATAATCGTCGAAACATTGTATCTAATTACCCCCAGCCGAGATCGTCGCTCGCGCCGTCCTCTTTGGAGCCGCCGCCCATTTCGTCTTCCATCATCTCGTCGACCATCTGGTCCCAGTCTTCGCCAAGGTCCTCACCCATCTCCTGGCCCATTTTTTTGGCCCAGCGGGCGACGGAGCGCGGGTCGTTTTCGTCGAGCCCCGACATACTCGCCGGGTCGGCCATCGCTTCGAGGCGCGACTCTTCCGACTGCATCACGGCGAAGCGCGACACCGCTTTGTTGACGTCCGTACCATGACAGCGAGGACACGCGATAGACGGCTGCTGCCCGAAGCCGCTCACCAGTTTCTGGAAGCGTCCGTTGCAGTTGGAGCAAATGTATTCGTAGATCGGCATCGTAATCCGTTAAAACTAATGCTTGAAAAGCGTCAAATAAAAAGGGTTGCGGCCTATTGGCGTTCCTTGCGTCAGCACCCGCCGGCGCAGGTACCCGCCCTTCGCGGATCGTTATTCGCGGATCGTCTCCAGGATCAACGGCGGCACAACGGTCGCGGTGTCCGACAGCTTAAAGGCGTTACGCACACGGTCATGCACGCGCTGGAAGTCGGCCTGGTGACCGGCATGCACGGTAGCCAGCGGCGCGCCGGTGGTGATACGATCGCCGGCCTTGACTTCCAGCACGATACCTACACTCGGGTCGATCGCGTCGTCCTTGCGCTGCCGCCCGCCGCCGAGCTCGCCGACGACCAGGCCCAGCTCGCGTGCGTCGATCGCGCCGATCACACCGCTGTGCTCTGAGGTAACCGGCTCGACCACCGTTGCCTCCGGCAGCAGCATGGGATCGTCCAGCGTCGCCACATCGCCGCCCTGGGCGGCGACGAAGGCACGGAATTTTTGCCAGGCTGCCCCGGAAGCGAGCGCGTCCTGTAATACCGCGCGGGCGGAGCGAGCGTCGCCGTCGTGCCCGGCCAGCAGCAGCAGCTCGGCGCCCAGCGCCAGGCATAGCTCTTGAAAATCCGGCGGGCCGTGCCCGTGCAGCGCGGCGATCGCTTCTTTGACCTCAAGCGCGTTGCCGATCGCGTGGCCGAGCGGCTGCTCCATCGAAGTGATCAGCGCCGCGACGCGCCGGTTGGCGTGGGTGCCGATCGCGACCATCCGGCGCGCCAGCTCGCGCGCGTCGTCGAGCGTCTCGATAAACGCGCCGTGGCCGGTCTTAACATCGAGCACGATACAGTCTGCCCCCGCCGCCAGTTTCTTGCTCATCACACTGGCGGCGATCAGCGGAATACTGTCGACCGTGCCGGTCACGTCGCGCAGCGCGTACAGCTGCTTATCGGCCGGCGCCAGCTCGGCGCTTTGCCCGGCGATCACCAGGCCGACCTCACGCGCAATACGCCGGAACTCGGCGGCCGGCAGGTCGGCGCGAAATCCGGGGATCGACTTCGAGCTTGTCAAGTGTGCCGCCGCTGAAGCCTAGCCCGCGGCCTGACATTTTTGCAACGCACAGGCCGGCGGCGGCTACCAACGGACCCAACAAGAGGCTCGTCTTGTCCCCGACGCCGCCGGTCGAGTGCTTGTCGACGGTGATGGGCGCGATGTCCTTGAGGTCGAGCTGTTCGCCCGAACGCGCCATCGCCAGCGTCAGGTCGGCGGTTTCGCGCTCGTCCATGCCGCGCCAGACGACCGCCATGGCCCACGCGGCCATCTGGTAGTCGGCGATTGTGCCGTCGCTGTAGCCGGCGATCAGCCAATCGATCTCGCCGGTCGAGAGTGCTTCGCCCGCGCGTTTTTTGAGGATAATATCGACTGCGCGCATAATTTCTTTGGTCGAAGGTTACGGGTCGAAGGTCGAAGGTCAACGATCGAAGGCGATTAAGCAAATGTAACCTTTGTTGTTCAGTGACCTACCCCGTGGCTGCACGACTTTCGACCTTCGACCTTCGACCCGATCACCCCCGCAGCTCCGCGATCGCCCGCGGCAAGCGCGGCAGCAGATCGCCGGCGACAGCCCCGGCCTCGCCCACTTCATCGCGTACCAGCAGGCCCGCGCCCGCGTGCAACCACACGCCAAGCCGCGCCGCGTCGAACGGCTCAAGTCCTTGCGCCAGCAAGCCGCCGATCACGCCGGCCAGCACGTCGCCGGTGCCGGCAGTCGCGAGCGCCGGATTGCCGGCAGGGCCGATGCTGGCCTTGCCGTCGGGGGCTGCGATAATCGTTTCGGCGCCCTTCAGCACCACATACTGCTTCCACTCTTCGGCCGCACGAAGCGCGGCGCCGATCCGGTCACCGTTGACTTCCTTGGCGTCGTCGAGCTTGAGCAGGCGGGCCATTTCGCCGGGATGCGGCGTCAAGATCAGCTGGCTCTCCGGAACGCGCATCCACCAATCGTCGACCTGGCTGAGCAGGAACAGCGCATCGGCGTCGAGCACCACCGGTGGAAGAGCCTCGTCCGGGTCGTCCGGTCCGGATGTTGTATCTTTCGCTTCAGCTGCAGGCTCGGTGACGCGTCCGAAGCCTACGGGCCGCCCGCCTGCCTTGCGATCAACATGCTGGGCACTCGCCGCCGAGCGGAAGAAACCGATCCCGCCGCCCTCCTCGGGCGTTTCCATGCGCAGCAACCGCTGTAAAAACTTGAGTGTTTCGTCCTCGCGGCCCAGGCCGGGACCGACAATCCAGGCGTGATAACCCGTGGTGTTTTCGGCGATTTCGCGGGCGGCGTCCAGGCCGAGCACGCCCCAATCCGCCTCCGGCAGCGGAAGAAACGTCGCTTCGTGCAGCGAGGCAGCCAGTGCGCCGAAGATCGAGCGTCCACAGGCGAGCGTTGTCAGGCCCGCGCCGGCGCGCATCGCGCCCGAGGCCGACAGAAAGGCAGCGCCGGGGTAGCGCCCCGCGCCGGCGATCACCAGTACTTTGCCGAAGGTTCCTTTGTTTGAATCGGCGGGACGCGCCGGCAACAGCCTGCGCATTGCTTGCCCGGACAAGGATTCTGGCATGTTGAACTCCTCTGTTTCGAGGTCGAGTCCGATCGACGCGACAGCGATCGTTCCGGCGTACTGCCTGCCGGGACTGAGCACATGGCCGCGTTTTCGGATGCCGGTGGCGACGGTGAGATCGGCCTCGATTGCCGAACCCATCAGCGCCCCGCTATCGGCGTTGATGCCGGTCGGCACGTCGACCGCCACCACCAGCGGTGTCGCGCGGCGCCGCGCGACACGTACGTCGTTAATTGTTTCCACGATCCGGGCCACCAGCGGCTCAAGCGGCCGGCTGACGCCCGTGCCGAGTAGCGCGTCGATTACCACGCCGGCATCCTGCGCCGCCGCGTACAGTTCTCGCTGCGCCTCGTCGTCTTCGGCTCGCAGCTCGGCGATGCCACGCTCGCGACACGCAAGCCAGTTTGGGTCGCCGTTCTGTCGCCGCTTCCACACATACAGTGTAACGCCGGCCCCACGATCATGCAGCAGCCGCGCCGCGACCAGACCATCGCCGCCGTTATTGCCCGGACCGACCAATACCAGTACGACCGCGGTACCGCCACGCTGCTGCATCCGGTCGGAGACTACGTCCGCGACACCTGTGCCCGCGCGCTCCATTAACTCCGGCCAGCTCGCGCCGGTTGCCACGGCCAGCTCTTCGAGCCGGCGGGTTTCGGCCGCGGTTGCTACAAATGCTGCTTGATCGGACATGCTCGACTCAGGCTCGCTGGATATACGCCATTTTACCATGCTGCCTTGAGC
Source organism: uncultured bacterium (assembly GCA_963827625.1). Classification (GTDB taxonomy): domain Bacteria; phylum Chloroflexota; class Chloroflexia; order Chloroflexales; family Kallotenuaceae; genus CAWHBS01. The sequence goes on from CAWHBS010000004.1 coordinate 894,992, forward strand.
GAAGGGTCTACCGCCCTGCCCGTTCTCGTTCCCCATTCCCGTTCGCGTTCCCCCGTCGTCGCGTTCCCCGTTCGCGTTCCCCGTTCCCCAGGATAAATCCTGGGGCTGAAGAAACAAAGCCACCTGAAGGTGGCTGGGACATCGCCCAGCCACCTTCAGGTGGCTTTGTTTCTTCAGCCCGGCGCTTTAGCGCCGGGTCGTGGACGCCGGGTTGTGCGCGCCGGGACGCGAGCGACGGTGCTATGTGTGGTCCAAGCTACGACGCAGCTTCGGCCTCGGTCTGCTCGAGTTCCTCGTGACTCACAAAACCTTCGCCGACGGGGCTATGCTCCGGCCGCGGCACGCCACGACCGACGCCGCGATAGATAAAGCCGCGCTCGGCCATCGTATCAGGGTCGTACACGTTGCGGCCGTCGAGCAGGATCGGCTGGCGCATCGAGCGGCGGATCTTCTCGAAATCCAGCTGCTTGAACTCGTTCCACTCAGTTACCAGCAGCAGCGCGTCGGCGCTCTTGGCGACGTCATAAGGCGTGGCGCAGTACAGTACATCCGGCATCAGCGCCTCGGCGTTTTCCATCGCCACCGGGTCGTAGGCGTGGACGCGGGCGCCGCGCTCGCGCAGGCTCGTGACGATGTCCACCGACGCGGCTTCGCGCATATCGTCGGTATTGGGCTTGAACGCCAGGCCCAGCACGCCGATCGTTTTGCCGGCGAGGTCGCCGAGCAGCTCATCCAGCTTATGCAAAAACGCCCGTCGCGCGTCGCGGTTGATATCCATCACCGCCTGCAGCAGCTGCGGGATGCAGGCCGGCGGTTCCGGCCATGTGGTGCAGCGCCAGCACGTCTTTGGGGAAGCACGAGCCGCCATAGCCGATGCCGGCGTTGAGAAAGTGCGGGCCGATACGCTTGTCCGAGCCCATGCCGCGCGCAACTTCGCTCACATCGGCGCCCAGCTGCTCGCAGATCGCGGCGATCTCGTTGATGAAGCTGATGCGCGTGGCCAGAAAGGCGTTCGACGCGTACTTGATCATCTCGGCCGTGCGCAGATCGGTGATCTGGATCGGAGCGCCCAACGGAGCGTGCAGCTCGGCAACTCTCTCGGCAGCTTCGCGATCCAGCGAGCCGAGCACGATGCGGTCGGGGTGGCCGAAATCGTTGACCGCCGAGCCTTCGCGCAGGAACTCGGGGTTGCTCACCACCGAGAAGCTGACGCCTTTGGCATTGCGGCTGATAATATCGGTGACCCAATCGCCGGTGCCGACCGGTACCGTCGATTTATCGATAATGATCGTCGGCTTACGCAGCGACTTGCCGATCGAAGTGGCGGCCTGCCTCGACATATTTTAAGTCGGCCGAGCCGTCGTAGTTCATCGGCGTTCCGACGGTAATAAACACAAAGTCGGCGTTCGGGCACCGCTTCGTCGTAGTTATCGGTGAAGCGCAGGCGGCCTGCTTCCAGGTTACGCCGCAGCAGCTCTTCCAGTCCCGGCTCGTAAATTGTCGAGCGACCGCTGCGCAGCGTGGCCAGCTTGCGCTCGTCGATCTCAATGCATGTAACGTCGTTGCCAAGATCCGAGAACAATACGCCGGTAACCTGACCGACGTAGCCCGTACCGACGACGGCGATTTTTTTCACAGACACGACCTCCTATAGCCAACCGCTAGTTTGCTCTATTAGAGTAAACGCGAAAAATGCTGTTTCGCTACGGCCTGTTGCTAATTTGGCCCAGGATCGGCGAGACCTTCGGCGGTCAGGCGGACTTCCGCCACCTGCGACTCGTAATCGTGCCCGTTGGCCTGGAACGAAATGTCCTCGACCTTTAGGAGACCCGGCAGATCGCGCGAAAGATCGATCTCGAGCGCGACCCATTCGTTCGGGCGCAGCTGCTCGGATTTGATATACGGCAACGACGAAACGGTGCCGCTACGGTCGGGGTACTCGAACGCCCAGTAGCAATAGTCCTGCTGCAGACCCTGGCCGGCGTCACTGGTATAGCGAACACGCACCAGCAGCGGGCACTCGGTACCGGTATCCCCGGCTTTGCTGAGCGATTGGTAGACGATTTTGGCGTCGGCGTGCAACACAACGCGGCGGTACGACGAGACGTCGGCGTCGACCGCTTGTTCGATCGCGGTGCTGAAGCCTTTGTCGTTACCGCCCATGCGCACCAGGCTAACATAGGGTAACTGGCACTCCAGACGCGCGATCGGGTCGACACAATCCTGTGTCGTCTGAACCTGGCCGCTTGGGCGGGCGCCTTCTACGGTTCCTTCCACGTTACGCTTCCATGGCGACGGAGCGGCGAGCGGCTGGGCCAGCGCCGTCGAGTCGTTGAACAGCTGCTGGAAATCACCGTCACGCAACAGATTCCACTGCAACAGGCCGCGCGTCTGGCGGTTGGCCAACTCTACCAGCTTGACGCCCGGCTCGACCTGCAGGTCGTTGACGGTAGCCCGCCCGCGCTCGACAGCTACCTCGTAGCTGAGCACATCGCTGCGCTCGGCGGCAGCCGTGGTCTTACTGTTGGGGTCTAGAATTCGTAGCCGGTAGCGGCCCTGCGTGAGCACCACCGGCTTGGCGCCCGAACCGAGCCCGACCTCGACCGTTTCACCGTCCTCGGCGATATCCACCGCGATCTGGCCGCGCCGCAACGTGAAGCGTGCCGTCGCGCCGGCCGGGTCGTTCCACTGCTGCCCAAAGCTGCCGACCAGTAGATCGGTTCCGGCCCACAGCTGGAGCATAGCCGAGCCGAATTTTAGCGTCGCGGCGTGTCCCGGCACCGCCTCGTCGATCACGATGATGCGGTCGCCGCTTTCCAGCGGCTCGCCGTTGTACACTTCCTGGCGTACGATTCCGGAGCGCTGTACCAGCACGGCCAGGTTTTGTTCGACCACCACCTCTTCGACTTCGCCCACGGCCGGCCGGAGTGCATAGCGCGAGACGAGCACGCCGGAGCCCAGAACGATCAGGCAGAACAGCGCGAAGCCCATCAGCATGGTCGCCCACGCGATGCGCTCGACGCGCTGATTGGCCGTCGTAGTATGTGGAACCGGTCGTTCGGTCTTCAACATAGCCTAGACACGCTCCTTGCGCCGGCCGTACGCCGCGCGCTGTTCGGCGCGCACCGCATCGGAGACAGGAGTGAAGCGGGCCATGAACTCGTCGTGGAAGCGCGCATAGCTGCCTTCAACAACAGCAGATCGCGCGTCTTGCATCAGCCGGATCAGAAAGCGCAGATTATGGATCGTTGCCAGCCGCGCGCCCAGCGTCTCCTCGGAGTGCAGCAGGTGCCGGATATAGGCACGTGAATGATTGCGGCAGCTGTAGCAGTCGCAATCGGGGTCGATCGCCTGCTCATCGCGCGCCCAGCGTGCTGCTTGCAGATTTATCCGTCCGTCCGGCGTCCACACCGATCCATGCCGCCCCAGACGTGTCGGCTGCACACAGTCGAACATATCGACGCCCAGCCCGACGCACTCGACCAGATCTTCAGGCGAGCCGATGCCCATCATATAGCGCGGCTTATCCGCAGGCAGCGCCGCCGTGGTCTCGGAAAGCGTCTGGTACATGGTCGGTTTCGGCTCGCCAACGCCGAGCCCGCCGATCCCGAAGCCATCCACCGGCTGCCCGGCCACAAACGCTGCGCTTTCGCGGCGCAGCTCGGGCAGCATGCCGCCCTGCACGATGCCGAACAGCGCCTGATCGGGGCGGGTTTTGGCGGCGACGCAGCGCTCGAGCCAGCGGTGGGTACGCTCCATCGCCGCGCGCGTGTATTCTGGGCCGGCCGGGTACGGCGCGCATTCGTCGAACGCCATGATGATATCGGCGCCCAGCTGCTCCTGGATCGCGATCGCCCGCTCGGCGGTAAAGCGGTGGCTGCTGCCGTCAAGATGCGAGCGAAACGTGACCCCATCGTCGTCGATGCGATTGGTCGCGCCTAAGCTGAACACCTGAAAGCCGCCCGAATCGGTCAAAATTGTGCGTGGCCAGTTCATAAAGCGATGCAGCCCGCCTAGCTCGGCGATAATGTCGCTGCCCGGCCGCAAAAACAGATGGTATGTGTTGCCTAGAATGATCGCCGCTTCGAGGTCGATCAGCTCGTGCGACGATAGTGTCTTGACGGTGGCCTGGGTGCCGACCGGCATAAAAATGGGGGTCGAAAGCTCACCGTGCGGGGTGGAAAGCGTGCCCGCCCGTGCGCCCGTCATGGGGTCGCGATGTGTGATATTGAACCCGAAACTCTCGCTTTGCCGCATACTGTGGCGATATTATAGCACGTCGGCCGCTGAACGGGGAATGAGCGGTCGGTTAGCGTATTCGACGATCGGATGATGTGATGTCGACGTAGTGGTGATGACAGGGTGACGGGGTGACAGGGTGACGGTGATGGATCTCGTTGAGCACCTTGATTGCTGCATACGCGCACTGTGCATGACGAGATGACCTGATGAATCTGCACCGAATGCTTGTGCAATTCAATCTAGCGTTGGACGAGCATCAATGGTGAGCGCGTGCATCGATAACGATCTCCCCGTCACTCCGTCACCCCGTCACCTTGTCACTTCAGCTACCACTACAACCTATACCTGATCTTCGAATACGCCACCTGTTTGCTCACACCCCCTCATCCTGTCCTTTCGCATAGGTCGCGCCTTCCCCTATGTCCGATCCCGCCGGCGAACCTGCACGGTACGCTTATGCTGGACACAAAGGGGAAGCCACAATGCGTCTCAACAACAAAGTAGCGCTGGTGACCGGATCGTCGCGCGGGCTGGGTCTGGCGATCGCCAAAGCCTACGCTCGCGAAGGCGCCGCCGTCGTGCTCAACGCGCGCCATGCCGATGAGCTGCAGCAGGTGCTAGACGAGCTGCGTCGCGCGACGCCCGACGCGCAGTTGCTGGCGTCGGTGGCGGATGCGGCGACCGAGGACGGTATCGCAGCGCTGGTCGAAGCCACGCTGCGCCACTTCGGTCGCGTCGACGTGCTGGTCAATAACGCTGGAACGCTGGGCCCCGTGCCGCGGCGAACGCTGCTCGAGCACAGCGGGCACGACCTGATCGAAACGCTGCACATCAACACTGTCGGCCCGTTTCTGTTGACCCGGGCACTTCTGCCGCGGATGCTCGAGCAGGGCAGCGGCTCGATTATCAACGTTATCTCTGAAGCCGGGTTGACCGGATACGCCGAATGGGGCGCCTATGGCGCTTCAAAGGCCGCGCTCGAGCTCCTGACGCAGATCTGGGCGGCTGAGCTCGAAGGCAGCGGCGTACGGATCAATTCGGTCGATCCTGGCGAGATGAATACCGAAATGCATTTCCTGGCCTATCCGGACGAAGACCGAACCCGGTTTGCCGATCCCGACAGCGTGGCGGAGACGTTCGTCTACCTGGCCGCGGACGAGTCGGCTGCGCTCAACGGCCGGCAGCTGAGCGCTCAGGCTGCCGCGGCGGAAGCGGAGGCCTAGGCATGCTCGCGGCGGCGCCGGCAGGCAGTGAGACCTACGTTATCGCGACGCCCGCGCTATTGGCTGCGCTACCGCGTGCGCTCGCCGCTCCGCCGTTGGAGCTGCTGGGCGTGACGGCAACACTATACTTGCGACCGTACCTGACTGCCTCCGAACACCGGGCAGCGATGAGCGCCGCGTACCAGCGGGCGCGTGCGGAGGCTGCGTCCTGGGGCGAGCCGTCCGGCGTTCCCGCGCAGCCTTCGAGCAGCCTGGCGTTTTGGAATGCCGATCGCAGCGAACTGTATCTGAGAATCTGGCGCCGCGCGATCGCCGGCGGCACTGCCGCGCACGTGCTGCTGGCGCAACATGCCTGCGAAATCGCCGAGCTGCTGGATCGTCCGGCGCTGCCCGTGGCACTACGCCTCGGCCTGTTGCTCCCGCTCGCAGGTCCTACGGACCTGCCTGAGGGGCCGTTTACGTCCATGAGCGCGGTGCCGCCGGATCGGCCTGACCTTCCGAAGCCGAACGACGAACCTATCGAGCTGCTCAGCCGCGCGCTGCTCAGCCGCGCGATCGGACGAACTACTTTTGTCGACAATTTGCTGGTGCTGCACGCCGGGAATCGCGGCACGGAGCTGACCGGTGGCTGGGTGGGGCCGCGAGCGCTGGCGGAACAGCTGGTGGCCGGGTTGCCGATCTGCGATCGCGCGCCCAATCGATTGCGCGCGGTTCAACCACATGAGCTGGCGCGCCGTGCGGTTGCGTCCGGCTCATCGCGAGCGGCGCTCGCCGTCGAAGCCGGGCTTGCCGAGGCTGAACGGCTGGCCAACGGCCGGCGCCTCCTGCTGCTGGCGGCACTGGACCGCGCCGTCACCGGGAACGAGAACAACTATGATCGAAGTTGAACGCACAACCAAATACGTTCGGCGCGCGTGGCCGGACCCGATCGACGGTCTGGACTTCGAGCTGCCGCCGGAGCTTGAAGCGTCCGCGCCGCCCGAAGCGCGAGGTCTCGAGCGCGATGGGGTGCGCCTGCTGGTTTCGTACGGCAGTGGCCGTATCGAACATGCCCGCTTCTACGACCTGCCGCGCTTCCTGGAACCCGGTGACGTACTTGTGATCAACACCAGCGGCACGCTGATGGCATCACTCCAGGCGCGCCGCGCGAATGGTGCTGCTCTGGAGCTGCACCTGTCGACCGCCATGCAGGGCGGGGTGTGGGCGGTTGAAGCGCGCCGTCCGTCCAGCGACGGAGCAGCAGGCAGTCTGCCGTTCTGGGACATCCAGTCGGGTGAAACACTCGATCTTCCGGCCGGCGGCACGGCCACGCTGCATACGCCGCTGCCCGGCCAGGATCCGGCCCGGCCGCGACTGTGGCTCGCATCACTGCAGCTTCCGGATCAGGTGGCACCGTATCTGTCGCGCTATGGCGCGCCGATCCGCTATGGTTATGTGTCCCAACCCTGGCCGGGCGAATACTATCAAACGGTGTATGCGACCGAGCCCGGCAGCGCCGAAATGCCGTCGGCAGGCCGCGCGTTCACCCCGCGGCTGATTACGCGTCTGGTAGCCGCTGGCATTCTGGTAGTGCCGCTGCTACTGCATACCGGGGTCGCCAGCGTGGAGCAGGGCGAGCCACCCTACGACGAGTATTACCGCGTGCCGCTCGACACGGCGCGCATAGTCAACGGCGCCAAACTCGCCCGCCGTCGCGTGATCGCCGTCGGAACTACGGTGGTGCGGGCGCTGGAAACCGTCACCGACCGGGACGGCGAGGCGCATCCCGGCGAAGGCTGGACCCGTGAGGTGATTACTCCCCAGCGTGGCGTGCGCGCCGTCGACGCATTACTGACCGGCCTGCACGAGCCACGGGCAACCCATCTTGGGATGCTGGAAGCAATCGCGGGCCGCGAGCACCTGCGTATCGCGTATGCCGAAGCGCTCGCCGAGCGCTACCTGTGGCACGAGTTCGGGGATCTGCATTTGATACTGCCCTAGAACAAGTGATCAGTGATCAGTGCTGCATTATCTGCATTCATCACTGATCATTCATAATTTCGGCTAGTTCCCAACGGTCCCCAACGGACCACAATTGCGAAAAAACGGCCTGGCAGCTAGGAAAATGTTGACATGCCGTCCAGAATAGTGTATATGGCGAGTGGCACCCTTGCTGAAAGGGATCGACGCCTATTCAAGGAGGAAGACGATGGCGAGCTCGATCAGCACGTCGCAACTCGTGGAGCAAGTCGCAAAAAAGACCGGAATGACCAAGGCGGACTCCAAACGCGCAGTTTCTGCCATCTTCGACACGATGACAGAGCGCCTGGCTGCCGGTGATCGCATCCAGCTCAGCGGCTTCGGCAGCTTCGAGGTTCGCACCCGAGCAGCCCGCACAGGCACCAATCCGCGCACCCGCGCAAAGGTTCAGATCCCGGCTTCCAAAGCGGTCGGGTTTCGCCCGGCATCCAGCCTGCGCGAAAAGGTCAACTAGGGCGCTAAGCTTCAATGAACAATGAGCAATGAACAAAGCCCGTAGGCAATTGTTCATTGCTCATTGTTCATTGTTCATTGATGAACTCGCTCCATGGGGAAACTCATGGTCTGGCGACGAATCGTGAGCATTTCCTTGGCGCGCGGCTGAGCTGAGATCACCATAACGCTCATATCGTCGTTGGGTTGGCCTCGATCCATCTCGATGGCGCGCATCAGGACCTTCTCGGCCATATCTTGCGCCGAGCACGTTCCGTCGCAGCGGAGTGAGGCCAGGAAGTTCGCCAGATTCATGTCCTGCCCGTAGCGCATCCCGGCATGAGCGATACCGTCGGTGAAACAGATGGTATACGCGTTGTCGCGGATGTCGTGCTGGGTTATCACCGGCTTGGTGTTCGGATACAGGCCGATCGGCGACGACGGCTCGTTGAACGACGCCATACCGTCGGGCGTCAGCACGTAGAATGGGAGCGGATTGTTCCGCGACATAACGATCGTGCGTGAGACGAAGTCGACTGAAACGATATTGAGCGAGGCCGACACTTGCCCGTTGCGATACCCGTAGAGGTAGTCATGCACGGCGCGCGCCACGGTCCCGTCGCGCGCCCCATCTTTGAGCATCCCGATCGCACGGGCAGTCACCAGATTACTTAACGTTTTGGCGCCGCGGCCGCTACCCTGGCCGTCGACCATCACAAACGAGAAGCCGCCCTGCGGCCGCTCGATCATTTCGACAGTGTCGCCGCTTTCGGGCGAAGCATATTTGCCGACTTTTGCCGCTGCCGCCTGCAACTCTAGCATCGCCGTCCCTTCTGCTTTGCTGCACCGCCGCCATCATAGCACACCTTCTCGAAGAACCTTTAACGCAAAGACGCAAAGACGCACAGGATTCGTGTACTGCTACGCCATTGTTCGTGCCCATACGGAAGCCAAACTATGACGTATGTCACGCACAACAAACGTGCTGTGAATTCTTTGCGTCTTTGCGTTGGGAGATCAGAGTGGTATATCGCTCAGCGACACCATACCATGGCGCAGCGAGTACAGCACCGCCTGCGTACGGCTCTGCAGGCCAAGCTTGCCGAGAATATTCGAAACGTGTGCTTTGACGGTTTTTTCGCTGACCACCAGGGCGTCGGCGATCTGCTTGTTGCTTTCACCGCGCGCCAGCGCGCGCAGCACCTCGATTTCGCGCTCGGTCAGCGGCTCGGCGATCGGGGGCACTTCTTTAGGACCGATCGCCTGCATCAGCCGTCGCGCGGCCTCGGGGTGCAGGTGTACCTCGCCGCGCTGGGCCGAGCGGATCGCCGCCGCCAGCTCGGTCGGCTGTACGTCTTTGAGCAGGTAGCCGATCGCGCCGGCCTTGATCACCGACGCCACCTGCGAGTCTTCAACAAACGACGTCAGCGCGATCACCTCGACCTCCGGATAGCGGCTCTTGATCTGCTGCGTCGTGGCGATACCGTCCATCTGCGGCATGACCAGATCCATCAGCACGACATCCGGATGGTGCTGTGCCACCGCCGTCAGAGCGGATTGGCCGTTGTCGGCCTCGGCGACCACCTCGATATCGGGTTGTGTCGCCAGGAACATTTTGAGACCCTGTCGCACGACGTTGTGGTCGTCGACCAGCATGACCTTGATGCGCTCCATCGATTAGTCCCTTTCTTCGAACGGCACGTCGACCTCGACCATCGTGCCCTGGCCTTGAACGCTTGTGATGCGACAGCTACCGCCCAGCGCGGAGGCTCGCTCCTGCATGGTCTGGCGGCCCATGTGGTCGCCGGTGATCGGCTCGTCGACCGGGAAGCCGACGCCGTCATCGCGCACCGTCATACGCACGGCTTGCGTGCTGCGCGCCAGCCGGATCTCGACGCGGCCGGCGGCGGCATGCTTGCTGACATTATTGAGTGCCTCGCCGGCGATTCGATACAGCGCTTCCTCGACGGCGACCGGCAGGCGGCGCTCGTCCAGCTCGAGCTGCACCTGGATGCCGGTTCGCGAGCGAAACGCTCCCACGAACCGCTCAAGCGCAGCCGCCAGCCCCGCCTCGTGCAATGCGCCGGGGCGCAGCTCGAAGATCAGCGCCCGCATCTCGGCCAGCGCGCCGGTCGCCAGCTCCTGTACCGTTTCCAGCATGCCGGTCGCCGTTTGCGGATCGGCATCGATGGTAGTGCGCGCCGCCTGGGCAGCCAGCGTCAGCGAAAACAGCGTTTGCGATACCGAGTCGTGCAGATCGCGGGCAATACGCTGCCGTTCTTCAAGCGCCGCGAGCTGCCGCGATTGGTGAATCAGCCGCGCGTGCTCCAGCGCCAGCGCCGCCTGATCGGCGAAAATATCGATCAGCTGCAGCTCATCTGCCCGGAACGTGCGCGGCGCCGGATAAAACAGGACGATGCCGCCATACGCGCGTCCTTTGACCAATAGCGGCGCCGCCAGCACGCTGCATACGCCCGCCTGTGAAGCCGTCTGCGCATCCAGGCCGTCGATATGTGGCGCGTCCGGCGCCTGGAGATCGGAAACGCAGGTAGCCTGCCCGGCTGCGATGGCAGCTTCGGCGACAACTCGGCCGAGCGCCGTAGCAGGACCGGGTACCGCTGCGCGCAGTGCCAGTGCGCCGCCGGCGGCGTCGTACTCATAGATCGCGCAGAGCGGCGCTTCCATTAACGCGCCGGCCTGCTCCACGATCCTGCGCAATACTTCGTCGGGGCCCAACGCCGCGGTCAGCGCCAGGGCGCCCTCACGCAACGCCTCGGATTGCTTGCGGCGCCGCTGTTCGGCAACAAACAAACGGGCGTTGTCCAGCGCCAGCGCGATATGGTCGGCGCTGGCCTCCAGCAGTCGCCGCTCGCGCAGCGTGACGCCGTCAGGCGACACGCGAAACACGATCAGCAATCCGGCATGCTCGCCGCGTGCAAATAGCGGTAGCCCCAGCAGCGAGCGCAGCCCCGATTGCCTGGGGATCGAGCGCAGACTGGGGATATCGGCGAGATCGGGCAGCGCCAGCGATTGGTGCTCGTCGACCATGCGGCCGACATAGGGCATTTCCGGTCGTAGCGTGGCAAACTCCGCGGCCAGCTGTGAAGGAATGCCGCGGTGGACGATCAGGTGCAGCTGATCGTCCTCGCGTGTGTAGATTCCGCCGGCGTCGAACTCGAGCAGGTCGAGCACATGATCCAGCGCCGAGGCGAGCAGCGGCTCGGGCTCGAGCGATTCGGCCACCGCGGCGGCGATGGCGTTGAGCACCATCAGCTCGCGCGTGCGGTCGGTTGTATCGTCGCGCAGGACGACCTCGTTCCTTTTGTCATTCATCGCTTGGGTAAGCTGCTCCGGTATTTGCGGCGACGGCGAGCGCGTGCTCGATCGTAGCTGCCACATCGATCTCCGGCCCGTCGCCGCCGAGCCACGCCAGGAACTCCCGATTGCCTGCCGGGCCGGTCAGCGGCGATGCGACCAGTCCACGCGGCTGCAAGCCCTGCTCGGCCGCAAAGTGCAGCACCTCACGAAGAACGCGGCGGTGTACCTTCGCATCCCGCACGACCCCGCCGCGGCCGACATCCCGCGGCCCGGCTTCGAACTGCGGCTTGATCAACGCCACGATCCAGCTTTGTGGTATCAACAAGCGCAGCATCGCGGGTAGCACCAGCTTGAGCGAGATAAATGAAACGTCGACGACCCCGCAATCGGCAAGCACGCCGTCCGGCAGCGCTTCGAGCTGCCGGATGTTGGTGCGCTCGATCGGCACGACCCGCTGGTCCATCCGCAGCCGGTAGTCAAGCTGGCCGTAGCCGACGTCTACAGCATACACCCGCGCGGCGCCGCGCTGCAGCAGCACATCCGTAAAGCCGCCGGTACTGGCGCCGGCATCCAGCGCGATGCGACCGCCTACATCCAGGCCGAACGCGTCGAGCGCAGCGGCGAGCTTAAAGCCTCCACGGCTGGCGTACGGCTGCGGCCGGCGTACCTCGATTTCGGCATTTGCTCCGACTGCCTCGCCGGCCTTGGTTCGCTTCTGGCCGTCGACATATACGCTGCCGGCCATGATCAATGCCTGCGCCTTGGAGCGCGTGTCTGCCAGCTCGCGCTCGACCAGTAGAACGTCGAGCCGTTGTTTAGCTGCCGGCCGGCTCATGATCCAGCAGTGCCTGCGCGGACGCTCATTCGGGGATTATAGAGGGTTCATGCGGGGCGCCGCAAGGGGCGCCAAGGAGACCGGGTGACGAGGTGAGACCAGGAGTGTTGTTTGGTGTGTTTCACATAGATCGAACGGCATTGCTACCTGCTATATACTTGTAGCGAGCCAGGGAGCACAATCATGCGCATAACGATCGAATACTGCCGTGCTTGACACTACACTCCACGTGCCGTCAGGTTGACGGAGCAACTGCTGGAACGCTTCGAGAACGACATCGCCGAGCTGACTATCTTGCCGTCGGGTGGTGGCCGCTTCGAAGTTACTGTCGACGACTTGCTGGTGTTCTCCAAGGCCGAGCTGAAGCGCCACGCCGAAATCGACGAGGTGCTGCGCGCGGTCGAACAGCGTGAGCCGGTGCAGTAGCAATGAGCAATGAGCAATGAACGAGGTCGTCACGCCCGAGTGGGTCAAGCACGCGGTGTTCTACCAGATCTTCCCCGACCGCTTCGCCAGAAGCGCGCGGGTGGACAAGCCCAACAACCTCGAAGCCTGGGACAGCGAGCCAACCACGTTCGGCTACAAAGGCGGCGACCTGCTCGGCGTGCTCGAGCATCTCGACCATATTCAGCAGCTCGGCGCGACGGCGCTGTACTTCAACCCGATTTTTCAATCCGCGTCCAACCACCGCTACCATACCCACGACTACTACCAGGTCGACCCGCTGCTGGGCGGCGACGCCGCGTTCGACGAGCTGCTGGCCGAGTGCAAGCGGCGCGGGCTGCGCGTGGTGCTCGACGGTGTATTCAACCATTCGAGCCGCGGATTTTTCCAGTTCAACGATATCCTGGAGAACGGCGGCGCTTCGCCGTGGCTGGATTGGTTTTACGTGGACCAGCCGTCGGGCGAGCATCCGATCAACGCCTACGATATCAAGCGCGCGCCGGGGTATCGTGCCTGGTGGGGCCTGCACGCGCTACCCAAGTTCAACACCGACAATCCGCAGGTGCGCGAATATCTGATGCGCGTCGGCGAATACTGGATCCGCAAAGGCGTCGACGGCTGGCGCCTCGACGTGGCCAACGAGATCAGGACGCCCGGCTTCTGGCAAGAGTTCCGCCGGCGCATCAAAGCGATCAATCCCGACGCGTACATCGTGGCCGAGATCTGGGACGAAAGCCCACAGTGGCTTCGGGGCGACCAGTTCGACGCGGTGATGAACTACCACTTACCGAAGCGCTGATCTCATTCGTCGCAGGCAAGTACCTGCGCCCGGAATACGTCGAGGGCAAAGGCTATCGTCCGGTCGCCGGTATCCCTGCCCGGCAGTTCGCTGAAAGGGTCGACTACCTGCTTGGCCTGTATCCCTGGCCGGTGACCCTGACGCAGCTCAACCTGCTGGATAGTCACGATACGGCCCGCTTTATCTCGATTGCCGGCGGCGACGTGTCCGGCGTGCGCCTGGCGACGCTGCTGCTGTTCACGTTGCCCGGCGCGCCCAGCATCTACTACGGAGACGAGATCGGCCTCACGGGCGGCGGCAGCGACGCGCTGGCCCGCCGCAGTATGCCATGGGATCGTCCCGCCGAGTGGAACCGTGAGCTGCTGCGCTTCCACCGTGAGATTGTCGCGCTGCGGCACACCTTCGTCGCGCTGCGCGTGGGCAGCTACCATCGCCTGCACGCGGACGACGAAACATTTACATTCGGCCGCGTTGACGGCGGCGAGCAGCTGTTGATCGCAGTCAACACGTCGACTGCTGCGCGCTCGGTGCGCGTGCCGCTCGGTCCGCTGCAGCCGGGCACTGATCCGCGCGTCGTGTTTGGTGGCGGAACGCTGGGCGAGGTGCAGCCCGCTTCGGTGGTTTTCGAGCTGCCGCCGCGTGAAGCTGTCGTCGTACTGTTATAGGCCGGCTCATTTTTTCACCACAAAGAACACAAAGGACACAATGAATCCGTTAATTCTTTGTGTTCTTTGTGTTCTTTGTGGTGAAATGCTGATCAGGAAACCGGCAACACGCGCGCCACGACGAACTTCAAATAGCGACCCTCGGGGAACTGCGCCGGGACCGGATGATCGAGCGGCTGGCCGACGTCGTGTACGATCTGCAGCCGGCGCCCGGCCTGGCGCGCGGCGTCGGCGAGCACCGCGCGGAACTGCTCCGGCCCGACCTGGCTGGTGCAGCTGGCCGAAGCGAGCAGCCCGCCGGGCTCGACACAAGCCAGCGCCAGGCGGTTCAGGCGGGTATACGCGCGTATCGCGGCGTGTTGCTGGCGGCGCGACGTCGCGAACGACGGCGGATCGAGAATGATAAGGTCAAAGCGACGCTGCTCACTGGCATAGCGCTCGAGTAGCGCGAAGCAATCATCTACCACGAACTCGTAGTCGTTGGGATTAAAGCCGTTGAGCGCGAAATTCGCCCGTGCATCCTCGGCGGCAGGCGGCGCAATATCGCAGTCCACGACCTCGCTCGCGCCGCCCCAGGCGGCGTACACTCCGAAGGCGCCGGTGTACGAAAAACAATTGAGCACGCGCCGGCCGAAACTGTGACCTTCAAGGAATTTGCGGTTCTCGCGCTGGTCCAGAAACAGGCCGGTCTTCTGGCCGGCGTTGAGGTCGGCGCGAAAGCGAAGGCCGTGCTCTTCGATAACCAGGTCCGGTGGGGGAGCGGCGCCCCACAGCGGGCGGGTCTTAACCTCGCCTGCGCGCTCATCGCGCGGCAAGCGCTCCACAACGCCGTCCAGCTCGATCGTCTCGCGCAGCACATCGACGAGTGGCCCGAGCAGCCCGCGCACGCTCGGCGTGTAAGCGGCCACAACTGCATACGAGCCGTAGAGATCGGCGACGATACCCGGCAGACCATCGCCTTCACCGAACACGACGCGGTAGGCCGTGGTAGCCGTTTGACGGAGCGGCGCGCGAAGCTCCCATGCGTCGCGAACACGGGCTGCGATCCACGCATGGTCCGGCAGGCCCTCGCTGCTGAATACGCGTATTGCGATCGGGCTCGTGTCGTCCCACAGCCCCCAGCCGCTCCAATCGCCACATTCGAGGTGTACCCAGGCGCCCGTCGCGAAGTGAAGCCCGGACGCGAGGTTATCGCGATAGACCCACGGATGGCCCTCACCGAGCGGCTTGCGCAAGCTCAGCGGCAGCTGAATAGTCGGCGTTCGCATGAGCCGATTATACAAGTCGTTCCGGTCGGACCGAACAGAAATTCACCACAGAGAACACAGAGGGCACAGAGAATTAAAGAATCTCTGTGCCCTCGCATTCGCACCCACTAGCGTAGGTACCCGGCCTTCGCGGATCGGTTATTTCGCGGCTTGTTTCGAGACCAACGGAATGAAGCTGCGATCACCGGCGCCGCCGGTGTAATCGATCGGCAGGTCGTCGGCTGCGCTGCCGGTGATGCCGAGCGGCACATAATCGCGGTAGCCCGGAAACACCGTGCCGAGCCTGGGGTTATCGAGACGGCGTACCAGTATCTCGCTCAGCACACGGCGGAAGTCGGTGGTGATCTTGAGGTCCTGGTTTTCGTCGAGATCCTGCAAGCCCGGCCAGGCGCCGTACATCTGCCCACCGTTGACGTTGCCGCCCAGCACCAGCATGACGCCGCCATGTCCATGGTCGGTGCCGGCGCTGGCGTTGGCGCCAAGGCGCCGGCCGAACTCGCTCATCACCACGACGGTGAGCCGGTTCGCGAACGACGGCAGGTCGTTATAGAACGCGTGCAGGCCGCGCGCGAGAGATCCGGCCAGGTTGCCGAAATAGGTGTTCGGATTGGCGCCGTCGCCCTGCCCCTCGTGGGTATCCCAACCGCCGAAGTCGACCGTAGCGATGCGCAGGCCGAGGTCGAGCTTGATCATCTGGGCCACCAGCTTGAGGGCGTTGCCGAACGAGTTGGCGGGGTACGTAATGCCCGGTCCAGGGGTGTAGGCCAGTTCCTCGCTGCTGAGTGTCTCGATCGTTTGCAGCGTGCGGCGGCCGACGGTCTGGAACGCGCTGTTGCCGGCGTACATTTTGTTGAGCGACTGCATCAGCGGTGTGTATTTCGGGTCGGCGTTGCGGTCGCTCCCGGGCGTCCGGTAGCGATACGAAATCTCGGGCCTGAAGCTGCCGGGGTTGGTCAGCGCGACGGCGCCTGGTTCGCCCAGCAGCGACCTGGGCGGCGACGAAGCCGCCGCCAGGGCGGGAATCAGGCCGCTTCCGGCGCCTGCCGTGCGCATATGGCGCGCCAGCCAGCCGCTGCTGGTAGTTTTCACGCCCGGAGTACCGCGCTCCATATAATCCATCGCGTCGAAGTGGCTGCGCGTCGAGTTGGTCAGGCCGCAGGCGTGTACGATCGCCAGCTTGCCGGCCTGGTACAGCTCGAGCAGCGCGGCCGTAGCCGGGTGGAGCGCCATCCCGCCATAGGTGCTGTTGCGCGGGTCGAGCACGAGCCCGGCGCCGTCCGGCACGGCCAACGCGCCGCGTTTGGTCGCATAAACCCCGTCGGCGATGGGCGCGACAAGGTTGAGTCCGTCGCAACCGCCGCGTAGAAAGACGGTGATCAAGATTTCGTCGTTGCCGGCTGCTGCGACGCCGTCTTCTTCAAACGCCAGCGCGCCGATACGCCCGCCCGCCATGGCGGCAACCGCGGCGCTGCAGCCGACCATGAATTGTCGTCGGGTTACCGTCATGACAGATCTGCCTACTTCACACTAAATTCCGGCGACATCGCGAGCAGCTGCACCATTGCGCCTAAACGATCGCTGAGCGCAGCGGGGTCGTTCCAGTCGGGGGCCCTGGCGAGCAGCTTCGGGGGCTGGTTCGGATCACCGCCCTGCGCCATGAACTCGATCAACGCGGCCCGTGTTTCGGCGCTGATGCTCCAGCCGCACAGGCGGGCGATCCAGGCATCCACGATCGCCGTACACGACGCATTAAAATCGGTTTGTGCGACGAGGTTGAAGTTGACGGCGCCGCCGTAGGATTGGCTCAGCGTAAACGGCATGTTCCAGCGGCGCAGCAGGCCGTTGGTACTGGTCCAATAGCCGGCATCGTCGGGGTGTCCGGCCGGCGTCGGCCACTCGAACAACCGGTGTCCGGCCTCGTTAAAAAACCAATCGGTGACGCGCGTCCAGCGGTTGCCTTCGGCGGTGAGATCATCGTCCAGCAGTACGGCGTTGGTGGCACGCATATACGACACGATCAGGTCGAATGGCCGCTTGAGCTTCTGGCCCCAGATCTGCATCGACTCCGGGGCCAGCAAAATTGCCCGCACGACATGTTTGAGCTGATCCGGAGCGTCGACATTAGCCATCCACGCGGCTACCGCGGCGTCGACAACCGCGGCCGGTGCGTAATCTGAAACCAGACGCTGGACCAGCTTGGTACACACGTGCCGTGCCGTGCCCGGGTGCCCGGCCAGAATGGCGAGCACGTCGAGGCCGTCTTTGGTATCCGGCTGGTTACGCGGAATGTTGGGAAAGCCGTCGACGCTGAGCACGGTTTTGCTGTACGTATCGTGCCAGGCCCCCTCGTAGTGGAAGGTGCCGTCGTTGAGCGTGATGCGCGGGTACTGGCCGTTCTTGAGCGTCCAACCGGTAAAGCAGCGCGCGGCCTCGTATACATCGTCGTCGATATAGCCGCGGGCATATTGCTTGCCGTTATAGATGATCGTACCGATGTTGCGGCGGTCGTCGTAAAACTTGAGATAGTTTTGCGAGCCGAGCGTGTGTAGCTCGAGCAATTCGCGGGCATAGTTTTCGTTTCCGCCCTCACCGCCGCCGGCGCGGTTGCTGAGGTTGTCGAGGTAGTACAACATCGACGCGCTGGTAGCGACCGACTGCAAGAAGGTCCGAAAGTTGCCCAGGCAGTTAGCCCGAATCACATCGCGGTCGTATGCCGGCCATGTAACCATCGACTCGGTTGCGGCGGTGGCATGAACATTAAAATGGTTGTGCCAGAAGTCGACCAACACCTCGAGCAGCTGCCGCGTGCTGTAGACGGCCCGAATCCAGGTAGCTACGCGCACCTCTACAAAAGGGCGGACGCGCTCGGCGTAATCCATCGTGCCGCCGCGCAGCGCCCACAGCTCGGGGACCGGCCTGGCGAGCGTGCTCAGCGGGCGCGCTTCGTCGACGGCTGGATACAGGCCTTGCGGGTGGGCTGCATAGGTAATCCGCACCCGAGCCGCGGCCAGCCGCTGGTCGCAGATGGAATCATCGAGCGCGGCGGAGTTCAACTGTTGCTCGACGTAGGCGTTGAGGCCCAGCGCTTGCACTGCCTGCACCTCGCCCGGGCGCGGGCCGTATGCCATACGATTTAGCGCGACCACGGGCCAGGAGGGTGTCGCAGCCGAGGTGATGGGCGGTGGTGGCGGGGGGTATCTGCGATCGCGTCCAGGTGGCCGCGCGGCGCTGCACAGCTTTGGCTGCGGGTATTGTAGCATAGGGTGTGGTGAGCGATGAACGATGAACGATGAACGGCGTAGGGACACGCCGGAGGCACCAATCCAACTCTATGTTGTGCCGATCTCTTGTCGCCGGTGGCGTGTCCGCAGCCCAAGCGGGCACACGCCATTTGGGGGATGTGCCGGAGGCGCCGTGGCTAATGGGATGGATCGACCCGTGCGTCCCAGGATGGCGATCAGGTACCTCCGGCGTGTCCGGGCAAGTCGATGCCAATCGTCGGCTGCGGACACGCCACCGGCATACGGGCCGACACATCGCCGCCGGGTGGCAGCGTGCCTCCGGTGTGTCCCTACGGTGTGTCGATCCGTCTCATCGGCCGAGGGCAACGTAACATGCAACCCGAAGCCTGGAACATACAACTCCCCGCCGCCGTCGAAGCGACGATGTTACGGCTGGAGCAGGCCCTGGCGCGGCAGCGCGTAATCGAGCGTCTGTGGGAGCGCGATGCCAGTCTGTGGCATCCGTCGGCTGAAACACAGGTCGGCATCACGGGGCGCCTTGGCTGGCTCGACACGCCGGAGGCACAGCTCGCTCAGGCCCGAACGATGGCTGCGGCCATACAGGCGCCGGCGTTGCTGATCGCCCCCGACGACGCCGGTGCCGCCGCGCGGTTGTGGATCGATCGCAGCGGCCCGCCGCGGCTGCTCGATACATGGGCTCCCGCGGAGGTACGTCAGGTACGCCTTCGCCGCTGGGGCGATGTGCTCGTCGCCGCCGATCGCTCATCTCCGGCCCTCGACCTGCTGCTGGCCGCAACCGATGGCATCCGCTCATGTGCTCCCGTCGCCGCGCTGGCTCCGCAGGCGCTGCAGCAGCGATTGGGTTCTCCCTCACGCAAGCTTGTCGCCGCATCGAACGCCCGCGCGCGCTTTGGCGCGCTGGGTAGCTACGGGCTGGTCGCGGCGGCACTGGCAGGCCGCGACCTCGACGCAATCGTTGGCGGCGCGCGCGCCGCGCTCGATGCCTGCCGCGGCGCGCCGGTCCAGAATCCGGGCCTGCGCCTTGGAGCGGCACTGGCAGCGCTGGCACAGCACAATTTCGACCTGCTGCTGCTGTGCGCAGAGCCGTCCGAGTGGCGCGTCGCCGAGTGGATCGCCGGATTGCTGGCCGGCGCTCTGAGCAAGCACCGGCGCGGTTTCGTGCCGATCATGCTTCGCCAGGGCCAGGCGGTACCGCTCAGCCCCAATGCCGCGCGCATCGTGCTGCGGCCGCCGGGAGCCGCGGTGCTAGAATCGCGCCTACCACATATCGAGTTCCGGCTCGCAGGTGACGGCGACGCCGGCGCATTGGTCGCCACGTGGCAGATCGCCGTTGCCGTCGCTGCCGTCTTAATCGGGGTCAACCCGTTCGACGAGCCCGACACTATCGCATTCGAGCAGCGCCTGCAGCAGCGTGGGACCGGCGGCCGGCCGGTAAATGTCACTCCTGTTTCGCTCGCGGAGGCGACCAGGCCCAACAACATGCCTGCCGATGTGCGCTGGCTGGCGCTGGTTTCCTACTGCGCGGCAAGTACCCGCAGCGTCGCCAGGCTGAACCGGATACGCTCGACCCTGCAGTGGAACACCGCCAGGCCGGTGACGCTGGTCGAGCCGCTGCGACACGGCTGGGCGACCCAGCTGCTGCACGCGGGCCGTCCCGACGGATTTATGGTCGCGCTGGTGCCGCCTGTAGATCGTGACACACAGGTGTCCGAGCTTGTCCGGGCGCGCTTTGAGCTGGATCTCGCGGCCTGGCGGCATATGGGTCGGGCGTTCGCCGTCGTAGAAGACTGTTAACGCAAGGACGCAGGGGAACGAATTAACACAAAGGGCAAAGCGCAAAGCATTTTATGTGGCCGTCAACTGATGCGCAAACGATCACGAACAGACATTTGAGTAATGTCTAATGCACGGCGATCGGAACATAGATCCATTTGAGTCTTTCGCGTCTTTGCGTCTTTGTCCGGCCATTCCTGGCTAGAAGTCGGGCGTTCCTCCGTTAGGCCTGCTCCCACTCGGTATGAAACGTTCCATCGCGGTCGATACGCTGGTAGGTATGCGCGCCGAAAAAATCGCGCTGCGCCTGGGTGAGGTTAGCCGGCAACCGCTCGCTGCGGTAGCTGTCGAAATAGGCCAGCGCCGACGACAGCGCCGGGGTCGGGATACCAAGCTCGACCGCGGCCTGCAGTGCCGTGCGCCACTGCGTATCGCGCTCGCGAACGGCCGATGCAAAGAAGTCGTCGAGCAGCAGATTAGGCAACGCGCCATCGCGCCGGAACGCGGCAGTGACGTCGTCCAGAAAGCGCGCCCGGATGATGCAGCCGGCGCGCCACAGCGCCGCCGACGCGCCGAGGTCGAGCTGGTAGCCGTATTCGTCGGACGCGGCGCGCAGCAGCGCCATACCCTGGGCGTACGCGCCGATCTTGGACGCGTACAGAGCAGCGCGTGCCGCCTCGACCAGCTCGGCCCGGCGCTGCTCATCGATATCGCCGGCCTCAGGACCGCGCAGCACCTCGGCTGCCGCCACGCGCTCAGACTTCAGCGCCGACAACATGCGCGCTTCAACGGCCGCGTTGATCGTCGGCGTCGGCACGCCCAGGTCCAGCGCGTCCTGTGAGGTCCATTTGCCGGTGCCTTTTTGCTGCGCCGTGTCCAGGATCGCGTCGACCAGCGGTGTGCCGGTTTCGGGATCGTTGACCGTCATGATGCGTGAGGTGATCTCGATCAGGAACGATTGCAGCTCACCACGGTTCCACTCGGCGAACACCTCGGCCAGCGTCGGCGCGTCCAGGCCGAGCCCGCGCGAAAGGAGGTCATAGACCTCGGCGATCAGCTGCATGTCGCCGTACTCGATCCCGTTGTGTACCATTTTGACATAATGTCCGGCGCCACCTGCCCCCAGATAGCTGACGCACGGCGTACCATCGGGCGCCCGGGCGGCGATCGCTTCAAGGATAGGCGCCACGGCGTCATACGCTTCGCGCGGCCCGCCCGGCATGATGCTTGGCCCATGCAGCGCGCCTTCCTCGCCGCCCGACACGCCGACACCCAGAAAATGCAGGCCATGCTGGTCGAGCTGAGCGATACGTCGTTCGGTATCGCGGAACAGCGAGTTCCCGCCGTCCAACACGATGTCGCCTTGATCGAGCAATGGAATCAACTGCTCGACGGTCGCGTCGACGGCCTGGCCGGCTTTGACCATCAACAAGATCCGCCGCGGAGGCTTGAGCGCCGCGACAAACGCCGTTAGCTCGGTGTACGGCTGCAAGCCCGGGTCGGGATGCGCGGCGGCGAACTCGAGCGTGCGCTCGGTAGTCCGGTTGAACACGGCGACGGTGAAGCCGCGACTGGCAATGTTGCGGGCAAGGTTCTGGCCCATCACCGCAAGTCCGATCAGGCCGATATCACAGTCTGGCATAAGCCACCTCTCATGGAATACATGACGCCCGTATTGTAAGGTAGAATATACGAGACGCGACGCGCCCCGTAGCGCTGCTGCACCCTACCTCATGGTTGGTCGCGGGTTCCGTCCGTTTACCTGAAGGCATTGTAGTTTACATCCAAAAGGGAGAACCGCGTGAAACGGGCTTGGGGGCGGCGCGTACAGCGCCTTGCCATGGTAGGTGTTGTCTGTGTTCTGGCGACTGTCGTTTGGACACCCCGCGTCTCGGCGCAAGTGAGCAGCGGCCCGCAGGCCGTTTTCTTTAGTGCCACGAATCACACCCTGCACAACCAATACGGATTCCTGAACTACTGGCGTGCCAACGGGCAGTTGCTGCGTTTCGGCTACCCGATCACCGATGTGTTCGAAGAAGATGGCCGGCCGGTCCAATACTTCGAGCGCGCTCGCTTTGAGTATCATGCAGATATCGGCGTCCTGCTCGGGCTGCTGGGCCGCGAAGCGA
This sequence comes from uncultured bacterium, assembly GCA_963827625.1. Classification (GTDB taxonomy): domain Bacteria; phylum Chloroflexota; class Chloroflexia; order Chloroflexales; family Kallotenuaceae; genus CAWHBS01. The sequence continues at coordinate 917,402 of CAWHBS010000004.1, forward strand.
CAGGCTACCAGGCGTTTCCGGTAGGCTCGCCGGTGCCGGGGCGTTTGTTTCCGGAGACCGGCTACACCGTGTACGGCAAATTCCTGCAATACTGGCGCCAGTGGGGCGGATTGCCGGTATTCGGCTATCCGATCAGCGAAAGCTTCGAGCTGATGCGCGAAGACGGCTCGATCGTGGCGGCGCAGTATTTCGAGCGGGCGCGCATCGAATATCATCCGGCGAATGTCATTCCGTACTACGACGAGCGGCGCCAGGCCAACGGTACCGCGATGTTGACGCTGCACGAAATGCAGCTCGGCCAGATCGGCAAACAGGTCGCCATCGCCCGCGGAATCAACCTGTCTCCCGGCGCGCGCCCCGAAGGCGTGCCCGATTGGTCGCCGGCGCTGTGGCCGCAGCGCATCGAAGTTGATATCAGTGCACAAACGCTGACGGCATACGAAGGCGATGTTGCCGTCATGTTCAGCGGCGTTTCGACGGGCCGCGACGAGTTCAACACGGTTACCGGCACATATCGCGCCGGCACCAAGCTGCTCTACGACGATATGACCGGTACCGCCGAAGGCGAAGAGTACGACGTGCGTAAAGTGCCGTACGTGATGTACTTCTATCTCGGCTACGCGATCCACGGCACCTACTGGCACGACGACTTCGGCACCGGAGTTCGTCGCTCGCACGGCTGCGTAAACCTTCCACTCGACAAGGCCGAATGGCTGTGGCACTGGTCCCAGCCGGCCTGGAGTGCCGAGCGCGCCACGCGTGTTTCGCCGCCGTCGGTGCCGTACAGCCGTGCCGAGGCCGATCTGCAGCCGCTGGAAGGCCTGGCCGTCACCGGCGCCGGCCCGACGGTGATCGTCAGGCCATAGGGTTTAGGGTCGAAGGTCGAAGGTCGAAAGTCAAAGGTCACGAGACGTAAATGTTCGTACGGAGCATAGAAGTATCGTGCTCAACCTTTGAGTAAAAGGACCTTCGACCTTCGACCTACAGCCTGTACAATTCACCGTACTTCGTTTTCAGATACGTGATATACGGCTCGATGCGCAAGGGGCTGCCGGTGGCGCGCTCGACGATCTCGGGCGCGGTGTACTTGCGGCCATAGCGATAGATCTCATCCCGTAGCCAGCCATGCAGCGTGTCGAACGAGCCCGCTGCGATCTGCTCGGGAACGTCGGGGTGGGCGCGCAGCGCGGCGTTGTAGATCTGTGCGCTCATGATATTGCCGAGCGTATAGCCCTGGAACGAACCGCCGACCAGCCCGGCGTACCAGTGCACATCCTGCAATACCCCGTCACGATCGTCGGGCGCCTGGATGCCGAGGTCGGAGCGGTAGCGCGCATTCCATGCTTCGGGCAGGTCGTGCACGGCCAGTTTGCCCTCGAGCAGCTCGAGCTCGAGGTCGAAGCGCAAAATTACGTGCAAGTTATAGGTCAGCTCGTCGGCGTCGGTGCGGATCAGCGAGCGCTGTACCTTGTTGATCGCGCGGTAGAACGTATCGACGTCGACATCGCCGAATTGCCGGGGAAACGCCGCCTGCAATCGGGGATACAAAAAGCTCCAAAACGGCCGCGACCGGCCGACGATATTTTCCCAGAGCCGTGACTGCGACTCGTGTACGCCGGCAGACGTACCCTCCGCCAGCGGGGTGCCCTCGTAGCCGCGGTCGATGCCCTGCCCATAGAAGGCATGGCCCATCTCGTGCATCGAGCCGAAGAACGCGTCGCTCCAGTCGTTCTCCTGCACGCGCGTCGTGATGCGCACATCGCCGGTCGAAAAGGCCGTCATAAACGGGTGCGCCGTGAGGTCCTGCCGCCCGCGCTCGAAGTCGTACCCGACCGTGCGGATCGTATCTTCGGTAAAGCGCAGCTGCTCCGCGGCGGGGAAGCTGCGGTGCAGGCAGCTGTTGTCGGCGGGCGGTTGTGACGTTACCGCCTCGACCAGCGGCACCAGCTCGCGACGCAGCTGCGCGAAGATCTCGCGCACGCTCGACGCTTTCATACCATAATCCGAAGCGTCGATCAGCGGGTCGGCGATATGCTCATAGCCCGGGAAGCACTCGGCATAGCGGCGGCTCAGCTCGACGCCGCGCTCCAGAAGCGGCTGCATCGCCGGCCAGTCGTTGGCGGGGCGAGCCCTGGTCCACGCATCATAGGCCAGCGCCCCGTGCTTACTGATCTCGGCGACCAGATCGCCCGGCACCTTGCTGTCGCGCTCATAGTCGCGCCGCGCGACACGGATCAGTGCTGCGTCGTCGCTATCGGCGCCGTGTTGCTCTTCATACGGCCGCAGCTGCTCCAGCAGCTGCCCGACCGTCGGGTCGGTGGCCCTGGCATGCGCGAGCTGCTCCAGCGTCGCCAGCTGGCGCGCCCTGGCATCGGCGCCTCCCGCGGGCATATAGGTATTCATGTCCCAAGCCAATACGCTGACCGCCGACTGGATATCGTTGACTTCGAGCAGCCGCTCGCGAAGTTGCTGTAGCTTTTCTTGCATTGTTCCTCCTTGTCAATCGGCGATCGCTTCTTCGGCAGCCTGCAGCACAACATCATCGTCTGACATGACGGTCTCCTCGTCGATCGGTACGCGCTGGGTCGGCTCGACGCCTGTGCCTTCCAAAAAGATACTGCCGTCGGGCAACACAAAGCGGCCGGTCGGCACCTGCAGCGTCATGTCGGCGGGCAGCTCGTACTGCCCGCGTGAAACCTCGGCTTCTACGCCCGCGGTCGGGAACTGGCCGAGCACGATGGCGCCGGGCACCTGGCTGAAGCCGTAGGCCTCGATCTCGCACGCGCTGGCGCAGTCTTTGTCGACCAAAAGAGCAAGCTTCGCGAAGCGGAATTGCCGCTGATTGGGCCGAACCGTGTCCGGTGGGCCCTCCGGCTCAAAACCACCGGTGCGGTTGCTGAAATACTGCAGCTGCGATAACGGGATCTCCTCGTCGCTGAAATAGCCGGCCAGGCCGAGCGGTGCGCCGCCGCCATTGCTGCGCAGATCAAGGATCACTCCTTCCACGCCATTCCCTTCGAAGGTATCCAGCGCGCGCTCGAACAGGCGTATGATCAGGCCAAGATCGTCGTAGTTGCTGTTGAGCCGAATATAGCCGGTTCCCGACTTAAGGATGCTGCTTTCGACCGGTAAGGCAGTCGGGTCGCTGCCCCCGGCGTCGAACGCGGCATACAGGCTGTCAAGCTCATCGCTTGCACGCAGAGTAGCGGTTTTATCGGACTGGCCGTCGTTGGCGTACACGACGTTGACCTGCGTGTCGATCGGCGCGCGCGCCAGGTATGCCAGCTGCTGGGTGCGCAAGCCGAAATCGGTCGAAAACGACGTAGCTACTCCGCCGGGCCCGATCGTCGCATCGATCGCGCTGATCGCCTGGTCGATCGGCTGGTTGTTCCAGCGCTTGATCTCGGCGCCGCGCTCGATGCCCGCGCGCTCGGCCGGCCCATCCGGCACGATCAGGTCGACCAGCACGCGCTTGTCGTCGAGCTCCTGAACAGTCATGCCGTAGCCGCCGAGTGCCCGCGCACGTACCTCGTCGATGCCGAACTCTTCCTGCACCAGGCCGACGTGCCCGTCGTGAAAGCCGCGCACGAAATCGACCATCGCAGCATAGTACGCGCGCGGGTCGTTCTGGCGCTCGGCTTCCTCGACGCGCGGCCGCAGCGTGGCGGACAGCTCGTCCCAGGCGGGCTCTTTGCCTTCGATCCCGTTAAACGCGTACTCGCGCCGGATCTGCTCGAACATGCGGTCCCACGCTTCGGTGAACGACAGGTCAGTAAAGTCCTTGACGCCGGCGTCGGCGGGCTCGTACAGTGTCACCTCGGACTCGTCCTGCTGCGAGACCGCAAACGGCTGCTTGCCCAGATCCACCAGCGAGTAGCCCGCCGGGATCGATCCGACCGGGTCGTCGCCGGTAAACAGCAATCCATCCGCGCCGAAGCCGGTGGGGAACTGCTGCTCGGCGTCGGGCGCCCAGACAACCAGCTTGCCGCCGGTTACCTCGTCCTTATTCTCGGGGTCGTTGACGGTGGAGGAAAGATACGACGGCCAACCCTCGCTGCGGTCGTCGCCTGTCGCAAACGGCCCGCCGGTCAGGTTCGGCGAATAGGCTACCGCGAACACCTGCACGCCCGCGTCGCTCTGCCCGTCATTGTCGACGTCGACCGGCGTGCCGCGCGGCTGAGCCGGCAGCCGCAGCGTATAGCTACCGCGCATTTCGTCTTCGTCGAGGTCGAGATTGCCGAGCGTCTGCCCGGCGACGGGGATCTCCCACTTCTGGTCGCGGGTCACAAAGCCGTACATATCGGTCAGCGCAACCGCGTGCTCAACATAATACGCGTTGATCACGTCGTTGGTGTACTCGAAGGTACCCTTCAGCGCCGTCAGCGCGGCCGGGGCCGGCGCTCCGCTGCCCGGTTGGACGCTGAGCGAGGCGGCAGGCACGCTCGACGCGGCAGCAGCAGCCGAAGCCTGGCCGCCGGTTGTCGCGGCGCCCGCGGAAGCGGTCGCAGGCGACGGCTGGGTGCCTCCACGCATCGGCTGCACCACCACGCAGCCGACCAGCAGCGTGATCAGCAGCGCCGGCGGCGCAAAGCGAATCAAACGAAGAGTTCTGTACAAGTGCATGCCCAAGTTCCTTTTTCTGTTGTTTATATCTACGCATTCAGACGCAGCAAGGGTTTATGAATAACGAGCTCCAATGCCCGGCGTCGAGCACGCGTCAAAGAAGCTCGGCCCGCGTCCCGGGCCGGCTATATTCGCCGTAACATGTATATTTGAGAAGCTGTACCTCGACGTGCTCGCCCAGGCCGGCCTGCCGCGCCGCGGCTGCCACCATCGTCTCGGTTATAGGCACGCAACCTCCAGAACTCCGGCGCCGGCACAGCCCAGAACACGCAAGGCGAGTATAATTGTCGGCGTTGGGCCGGTCAAGCGCTGAGGGTTTGAGCGGCGCGCCCGGCACCTGTTATACTCGAATTGCAGCACCCGATCCAGTGCGGGAGATCACGCCGTGACATTCCAGTCGCCAGCCGCGTTCGCTGAGCGTCCGCAGCGCTCCCTGAGCAGCCTTTTGCGCCTGACCTTCGCTATCCTGATCCCGCTGGCCGTGCTGGCCGCCCGGCCGCCGCACGGCGTGTTTGCCCGCGAGCGCTGTTTTGACGCTGTACGGGCCGGCACATCGGCCTGCATCAGCGGGCGCCTGCTGGAGTTCTGGGAAGCCAACGGCGGCCTGCCTGTGTTCGGTTATCCGCTGGGCAACGCCGAGCCGCGAGACACCCCCGAGGGCACATTTACGACCCAGTACTTTGAGCGTGCGCGCTTCGAGCTGCATCCGGAGAACAAAGCACCGTACGATGTGTTGCTCGGACGAGTCGGTGCCGAGCGGCTCCAGGCTGTCGGCGGCGCAGAGGGCGCCGGAGCCGAACAAACCGGCAGCTGTGTTAGCTGGCCCGAAACCAGCCATCGCGTGTGCGGCGCGTTTCTGCGGGCCTGGCGCGCTTCCGGCCTGGAAATGGATCGCCGTCGCGGCAGCAGCGAGGCCGAAAGCCTGGCGTTGTGGGGCTTTCCGCTGACGCCTGTGCTCACGGCAGGCGACACCACGGTGCAGTGGTTCGAGCGTGCGCGCTTCGAGCTGCGCGCGGGCACCGTCAGTTTCGGGTTGCTGGGAAGCGAGATGGCCCCCCCTGATACTGTCCCGGCCCAGGTACCTACGCCGGCGCCTTCAACCGGCGTCGTGATCAGCCAGATCTATGGCGGCGGCGGTAACTCTGATGCCCGGCTGCGCAACGATTTTATCGAGCTGTACAACCGTGGTGCCTCTGAGGTCGTAATGAGCGGCTGGAGCGTGCAATATGCAGACGCCGAAGGCGTCGGCTGGCTGGTGGTGCCGATCGGCGGCTTCCTGTTTCCAGGGCAGCATTATCTGATCCAGCTCGGCTCGGGCGGCGGCGGCACTGAGAGCCTGCCGACGCCGGATGCCACCGGTAGCTTTTCGATCAACCAGGCCAGTGGCAAGGTCGCGCTATCGCGCTCGACGGCGCGGCTGGGCGGGCAGTGTCCCAAAGACGATCCCAGCGTGGTGGACTTTGTCGGCTACGGCACGGCGAACTGTTTCGAAGGCGCGGGGCCGGCGCCGCAGCAGACAAATCTTACCGCGGCTACTCGTCGCGGCGAAGGCTCGGTCGACACCAACGACAACCAAAACGATTTCCTGACCGGCGTCCCTGTCCCGCGCAATACCGGCAGCCCGCCCGTGCCCACGCCGATCCGGACGCCGACGCCGCTCGGCACTCCCGAAGCGGCAACCGCGACGCCGATTGTGGTAACGGCCACGCCGAATGTTATTACCGCCACGCCGGAGCCCCCGACAGCCACCCCACCTCCGCCGACAACTACGCCGGGGCCGCCTCCAACCGGTGTGCCGGTACTGCCTCCGCCGGTGCCCAGCGCGCCGTTTCCACAGATTCCCTGCGACCGAAATGTGCCCGACCCTGCCAATGGCCTGCAGATCTGGATGGCCGACCCCGCGCCGCCGCGCAGCAACGACGCCGTGGCGTGCGTGCGCCTGCTGGCCGATAATGCGCCCGTCAACGGCGCCAGCGCGGTTACGTTCCGCTTTATCGGCGAAGGGCGGATCCAATCGATCCCACAGTCGACCGGCCTCGACGGCGTCGCGAGCTTTATTTTCTATATCGGCGAGCTGCCGCGCAACCTGCTGGTCCCGGTTGAGGCGGTCGTCACGTACCGTGGGCAAACGCTGACGGCATATACGTCGTTCACCACCAGGTGACCTCACCCGCGTACGATGAAGCGAGTTTTCGGGGCGTTGTGGCTTGGCCTTCTCCTGCGCTGCCCGCGCTGCCGGCGCGGCCACATGTTTGCGACGGCGTTTGGAATGCGTAGCCTGTGTCCGGCGTGTGGCCTGCCGTTCGAGCGCTCGTCCGGCGAGATCACCGGCGGCATGGGCATCAACGCGTTTGTGACGCAAACGATCGTATTCGTGCTTGGCGCGGCGCTTGGCTGGTTCACCGACGTTCCACTCGGGCCGCTGTTGTTGCTCCTGGTGCTGGTGACCGTGCTGCTGCCGATCGTGCTGTACCGTCCGTCGCGCGGCATCTGGGCGGCGGTGCTCTTCTTGACGGGCGACAACGAGGAAGCGGACTAGCGGCCCTCACCCCTAACCCCCTCTCCCATTGCAAGCAACGGGAGAGGGGGTTAGGGGTGAGGGCCGGCTACAAATCCGTGCATCCTCCCGCCGAGTCCAGCCGTCCGAAGCTGTAGCCGTTGGCGGCAAGCCGGTCGATAATCGCGCGCAGCAGATCGCCGCGACCGGCGAAGTGCGCATCGTGCATTAGGACCACCGCGCCCGGCGGCGGCAGGTCCGCCGTATTGGCGGCCAGGCCGGTGATGCCCTGCCAGTTGCCTGCCCACAGCTGGGACATACGTCCGCCGGGCGCAAGCTCGACGTTCCAATGCACATACGCCATATCGAGCTCGCGTACCGCGTCGGCAAAGATGTAGGCGCCGTTGTGCTTCACGATGCCGCCGTCTCCGGGCAGCCGCGCGTGATAAAACAGCCGCGCCGTCGTGCCGAGCACGCGTTGAAAGTGTGCCTCGTTGTCGGCCAGATGCTGGCGAAAGCGGCCAATACTCGTTGCATCGCCCAACGTTCCGTAGGCGGCGCGATACGCACTTTCGGCCATCGGCATGTGCGTAAGTGTATGGTTGGCGATCTGATGCCCTTCACGCAGCATTCGCTCGACCAGCGCACGCTGCCGCTCGGGCGCGCCGCCCATACTGTTGCCGACCAGAAAAAAGGTGGCCGGTGTGCCGGCGAGCGCGTCGAGTACGTCCTGGGTTCCCGACGACGGTCCATCGTCGAAGGTCAGACATACCGGTTTTCCGGCGATGCCTGGTGGCGGCGCGCCCGGCGTCCGAAAGCTTCGTGCTGCCGAGCGCACCGTGCTGCCGTCGGCGGCGGTGCCGACCGCGCGCCACACATAGCGCGTGCCGGGCTGTAAATCGTCGAGCGCAACCGCGCCGCCGGCCGACGCCAATCCACCGGCGATGCGTCTGATGCTGGTGTCGCCCGCTCCGCGATACTGAACCTCGACGACTATCGGACGATCGGAGCTCCAGTTGACGGCGGCCCGGGTTTCCGTCAATTCGCCCGGCGCTTCGGTGGTGCGTATCTGCTCAGGCGTGTCAACCGTCCCACCGTAGCGCCACTGCCAGTAGTGGCGGCCGGCATTGCCCATCTCGACACGGAACTCGGGCGCGTTATCGGGCGTAAACGTCAGCACGCGCCGCTCAAACAGCTGTGCGAGCACCCAGCGACGCTGGCCGCCGACCTGGGCCGAGATCCAGTACGGCTCGGTCAACGGCAGGCCAACCACGGTTTCCCACGGCGCGAACAGCGGCTGGCCGCGCCGAACGCGACCGGCTTCAAAAACCGGCCCGTGCTGTTCGAAATAGGTCCAAAAGACCTGCGGGATATTGTGTCCGGTACGCCCGTCAAACGTCGCGATTGTCGCCTGCGCGGCCAGATCCCGGGCTTCTGGAGGAAGCGAACCAACCGCGCCGCCGCGCTCGAGCAGCTCGGCTACCGTGGAGCCGGCGTTCGAAGCGGCAGCGTTCCGGCCGGGTGTAACAAGCGTGCGAAAATCTGCATACGTCGGCGCGGGATTGCCGGGCGCGTCGTCGCCGGCAACAGGGATGCCGGCAGGGCGTCGTCGCTCGACGGCGCCGGAGTCGCCGCCCAGCGCGAGCGCGCCCGTAACCATCTCGCGTACCAGCAGGCCCGAAGAAATCGATCCCGGCTGTTGCGGATCGTTAAGTTCAAGGCGGCCCTTGTCGAAATACTGCACGCTGCGCATGCCGTCCGGCGTCCCGGCGTAGCGCTCCCGGCCGCTCATAAACGGCGCCGGTCCCCACATCCAGGCGCGGCGGACATCACCGAGCTGGACCAGCAGATCGGCGCGCTCCCAGGCGGCGTCGAAGGCCTGCTGTGCCTGGAGGTCGATCGTTCCCGGCGCGACGAGAGCTATCGGATCACGCGGCGGTCCCCAGCGGCGGTACAGGGTAGGTGCGAGCAGCGCAGCGGCTACCAGTGCCAGCGCGGCCATGCTAACGAGGAAGAGCCGTCTTCGCCACGAGCGGCGACCGGCAACGACGGGCTGCAGTTCGGTCCGTCGGGGTGCTCGAGCAGGTTGCGTGTCGGCCGCTGTTGCTACACTGCCGTACAACATGCTCCAGTACGGCGGCTCGTCGGCGGGCAGTTCTTGCGTGCTGCTCGTGGCTTGATCGTGTGACGTTGGGGCTGTGTTGGAAGGTGGATGTTCCGGGCGGGCGCCCGGCCGGCTGCGGCGCGAAACGCCGGCGCGCCCCTTGCTTCGTTTTTCACTACCCTGGCCGGAAGAAGGGCGATCGGACCGCATATGCGCTCCAACATACCGCCCGATTATTCAGCCGGAGTGGCGATGTCGGCGATATCGAAGCCATAGCGCCACTGCCAGTAGTGGCGGCCGACATTGCCCATCTCGACACGGAACTCGGGCGCGTTATCGGGCGTAAACGTCAGCACGCGCCGCTCAAACAGCTGTGCGAGCACCCAGCGACGCTGGCCGCCGACCTGGGCCGAGATCCAGTACGGCTCGGTCAACGGCAGGCCAACCACGGTTTCCCACGGTGCGAACAGCGGTTGATCGGGTTGTGCGCCGTTATCATACACCAGAGCCCGCTGGTTCAGAAAGCGCGAAAAAACATCCGGAATATTGTGGCCCAGGCGTGGATCGTACTCCGCGATGCGCGCCAGACTTGCCAGCGACGCGGCCGTGGGCGGCAGCTCGCCGATATCGCCGTGGAGGTCCAAGGTCGCGGTGACGGGCGCGCCCGGACGCGCCTGGGCGATGTTGTCCTCGTCGAGCGATGCCACGTCGTGGAACGAGGCATAGGTCGGCGTGTCGGCGTCCGCATCGCCGGCAACCGGGATGTTGGCCGGTTTGCGGCGTTCAACGTCAAGCAAATCATCGCCGATCGACACGAGACCGCCGACCATCTCGCGTACCAGCAGTCCCGATGTGACGGCAACACCATCCGTCAGCTCCAGGCGGCCTTTGTCGTAGTATTGCACCCAGCGCATGCCGTCGACGCCATCGACATAACGCTCACGCCCCGCGGCCAGCGGTTCCGGCCCCCACACCCAGCTGCGCTTCGCTTCGCCGGAGCGAACCGGAAAATCGACCCGCTGCCAGATCGTCGCGAAGGCCTGCATCGTGGTATCGTCAAGCTGTTCGCGCGTCGCGCGGATCGGGTCGGCTGAAGCTTGCCACCATGCCACCAGTGTTTGCCCCAACAGCAGCGCCAGCAAGGCACAGCTCAACAGCATGACGCCGAGCAGCACCTGCCGGCCGCGGCGGGGGATGCCGGGGACAAACTTGCGGATCTTCTCGGCGCGGGTCGGCTCGGGTGGGCGCCGGGCGTGCTCCCATGCCGCGCGCACCGGCGAGGGATAGGCCAGGTTCCACAGGCTTTGCTCTTCCGTGTCCTCCGGCTCGTCAGGCTTGTGCGAGACCTCGGCTTCGGGCCGCCAGGGGTCGGCTCCCAGATCGAGCGGTTCGACGCCGAACATCGACGGTTCTTGCCGGCGCGACAGCGACGGCCGGCTGCCCGGCGGATTGCCTCCGTCGCGTCTCGAGCGTCGGTCGGGTCGCATCGCTTGCCTCGTCCAGGCGCCCGCGGCGCAAAGGCACGGCGCCCACTAGTACGACATATTGTCGTACTATAGCGTACCGATGCGGAGATTGTAAAGGGGCACCCCCTCATTCTTAGCTTCTTTCCGCCAATCGGAGAAGGGAACTGATTACAATGTATCGTCCTTTGCGCCGGAGACGACCTGGCGCAAAGGACCGGAACATAGAGTTCAGATAACCGGTCCAAGCCACAGCGTGCCGATCAGATACTGCACGACCGCCACCAGCGTGCACAGCGCCAGCAGGGGCAGCGGCCAGCGCCGGATGCCGAGCGCCGTCAGCAGCAGCAGCGGCACGCCGAAGTCGAGCGTATAGCGCGGCCCGAACTGGTGCCAGCCGGTGCCCATCAGCAGCAGGATCGGCAGGGCTACCAGCACGACCGTCGCCGCCAATACCCAGCCCGACCAGCGCGGCCGCGCCAAGAAGGTGCCGCCGAGCGCGCCGACGAACATCGGCGTCAGCAGAAACAGGCTGCCGCCCTGCAGGCTTTCCCCGCTCAGCGGAAACGGATAGAACACATACTGGTACCAGAAATTGGTCGGTATATAGTGCAGATTGAACGTCCCGTAGCGCTCGTAGTCGCGCCTAAAAAACTCGGACATCCGATGATATGGAATGCCGTTGTCGAACAGGTCGCCAAAGCGCAGGTAGTTGTACACGCCGAGCAGCGCGACAGCCGCGACGACCGGCAGCAGCCCGGCGACGACATCGCCGGCCAGCCTGGCCCAGCGGCGGTCCCAGTTGCGATACAGCAGCCAGACGGCGGGCCATAGTCCGGCGAAGGCCAGGTGGTTGCGCGTAAGCAGTGCGCAGCCGAGCGCCAGCCCGGCCGCCACGAATGCCCATCTGCCGCGCAGCCCGATCGCCGCCAGGTACATCAGCGCCACACATGCGAAGCCGATCAGCTGGGCGGTAAACCATACGCGGCCATATGGCGCGAGCGTCAGATGTACCGAGCCAAGCGCAAAGCACAGTATCAGCAGCCCGCGCCGTTGGCCGTCCAGCTTGATCACACCGCGCGAAGTCGCCATGCGCAGCAACACAGCCGCCAGGGCGACGTTGGCGCCGCCGAGCAGCACCGTGAACAATATATCGCTGAAGCGCGTGCCGGCCACGGCAACGAGCGGGAGCAGCACAAGCGCCGGAAATGGGGGCCAGTACAGATAGTAGCGCCCCTCGAAGTAGCTGAGGTCGTGCGTGCTGCGTGGTAGCTCGCTCAGAAAAACCTGCCCGCGCAAGAGCGCGTCGGCGAGATAGTTGAAGTAGGCGTAGTTCGAGGCCTGCCAGAAACCGCCGTGGCGCAGCGCGATCGCCGTGTAGACCACGAGGGCAGCCAGCGCCGCGAACCATGGATTATCCCATAGCAGCGCGAAGCGACCGATCATCTGACTGAAAGCACCGCCCCGCCGGACGCGCCGTGTGCCTGATTGTGGAACGGTACCTTCCATTGTGCGCGGGCGAATAATAACATGCGGGCGGGGTGATGGAGTGACCGTGGTGTCTTCCTGACTTGTCGTACGTTTGTAGTTGTGGCCTGTTCAGCGCTCGGTTTTGACACGCCCCTTACGGTGCGCTACAATCGCACCTCAGGAGCGCACGCCACCGTTTTCCGCACGACGACGCGCGGCCGGCACGGTTGCTGCGCCTTTTTGTGTGAGAGTTTTGGTAAGGAGCAGATATGGCGACCAAGTACGTCTACCTTTTCCGCGAAGGCGACGCCTCGATGCGCGATCTGCTGGGCGGCAAGGGCGCCGGCCTAGCCGAGATGACCCGCTCGGGCGCGCCGGTGCCGCCGGGCTTTACGATCACGACCGAGGCGTGCAACGCCTATTCCGACAGCGGCAGCAGTTCCCCGACGGCATGTGGGAGCAGGTGCTCGACGGCGCTGAAGGACGTCGAGCAGCAGACCGGCAAGAAGTTCGGCGATCCCGCCAATCCGCTGCTGGTGTCGGTGCGCTCGGGCGCGAAGTTCTCGATGCCCGGCATGATGGACACCGTGCTCAACCTTGGCCTGAACAAGCGAAACCCGCGAGGGCCTGGCCAAGCTGACCGACAACCCGCGCTTTGCCGCCGATGCCTATCGCCGCTTCGTGCAGCTGTTCGGCAAGATCGTGCTGGGCGTCGACGGCGAGAAGCTCGAGCATGTGATGGACGAGGCCAAGGGCCACGGCCAGCGCCAGGATACCGACCTGCAGCGCGCAGGAGCTGGCCGATATCGCCGAGCGCTTCAAGCAGATCATCAAGCGAGGACAAGGGCGTCGATTTCCCCGACGACCCGATGGAGCAGCTGCGTGAAGCGATCGCCGCGGTGTTCCGCTCGTGGAACGGCCGCCGCGCGCGTCGACTATCGCCGCCTCAACAAGATCGCCGACGACCTCGGCACCGGCGTGAACGTCCAGACGATGGTCTTCGGCAACATGGGCAACGACTAGCGCCACCGGCGTTGCCTTCACGCCGCAACCCGTCGACCGGCGAGAACCAGCTGTACGGCGAGTACCTGGTCAACGCCCAGGGCGAAGACGTGGTCGCCGGCGTGCGCACGCCGCGACCGATCTCCGAGATGGAGCGCGATATGCCCGAGGTCTATCAGCCAGTTCGCCGACATCGCGCGCCAGCTCGAGCAGCACTACAAAGATGTGCAGGACATGGAGTTTACCGTCGAGCGCGGCAAGCTGTACATGCTCCAGACCCGCACCGGCAAGCGCACCGGCGCCGCGGCCGTTAAGATCGCCGTCGATCTGGTCAACGAAGGGCGTGATCGACGAGCCACCGCCGTGCAGCGCGTCGAGCCGGCCCAGCTCGACCAGTTGCTGCACCCGATGATCACTCCCGCGGCCAAGGCCAGGGCGCAGGCGCTGACCGCGTGGCCTGCCGGCCTCGCCCGGCGCGGCCAGCGGCAAGGTCGTCTTCGACCCCGACGAGGCCGAGGAGCTGGCCAAGGCCGGCGAGAAGGTGATCCTGGTGCGCGTCGAGACCGCGCCCGAAGACTTCCACGGCATGGTCGCGGCCCAGGCGGTGCTGACTGCGCGCGGCGGCATGACCTCGCACGCCGCCGTCGTGGCGCGCGGCATGGGCAAGCCCTGTGTCGCCGGCGCGGGCGAGCTGCGTATCGACTACGGCGCGGGACCGTTCACGCGTCAACGGCACCGACGGTCGAGCAAGGGCGACTGGATCACGCTCGACGGCTCGACCGGCGAGGTGTTCGCCGGGCAGCTCGAAACGCAGGACCCCGAGCTGGGCGAGCGACTTCCAGACGCTGATGGCGCTGGGCCGACGAGTACCGCAAGATCGGCGTGCGCACCAACGCCGATACGCCGCACGACGCCGAGGTGGCGCGCGGCTTCGGCGCCGAGGGCATCGGCCTGTGCCGCACCGAGCACATGTTCTTCGAAGGCGACCGCATCGACGCCGTGCGCGAGATGATCGTCGCCGATACGGTCGAGGAGCGCCGCGCGGCGCTGGCCAAGGTCGAGCCGCTATCAGCAGGAAGACTTCGTCGGCATCTTCCGGGCGATGGACGGCCTGCCGGTGACGATCCGCACGCTCGACCCGCCGCTGCACGAGTTCCTGCCGCACGAGGACGAGGAGATCCGATGAGCTGGCCGAGCAAGATGGGCATCGAGTTCGAGCAAGCTCAAGGGCAAGGTCGAGAGCCTGCGCGAGGCCAACCCGATGCTCGGCTTCCGCGGCTGCCGCCTCGGCATCGTGTATCCCGAGATCACCGAGATGCAGGCGCGCGCGATCTTCACGGCCGCCAAGGAGTGCAAGCGAGGCGGGCATCGAGGTTCATGCCCGAAGTGATGATCCCGCTGGTCAACACGGTTGAAGAGCTGCGCCGCCAGGCCGAGATCGTCCGGCCGCGTGGCCGGCGAAGTCGGCTTCGAGCGAGTACCTGGTCGGCACCATGATCGAGCTGCCGCGCGCGGCGCTGGTCGCCGACAAGATCGCCGAGGAGGCCGAGTTCTTCTCGTTCGGCACCAACGACCTGACCCAGACGACGATGGGCATTTCGCCGCGACGACAGCGCGCGCTTCCTGCCGCGCTACGTCGAGGACAAGATCCTGCCCGACGACCCGTTCCAGGTGCTCGACCAGGAGGGCGTCGGCCAGCTGGTGCAGATCGGCACCGAGCGCGGCCGCAAGACGCGCGCCGACCTGAAGGTCGGCATCTGCGGCGAGCACGGCGGCGAGCCGAGCTCGCGTCGAGTTCTTTGCCCAGCACCGGCCTGAACTACGTGTCGTGCAGCCCGTACCGCGTGCCGATCGCCCGCCTCGCCGCCGCGCAGGCGGCGCTGGGTGAGGCTCGCCGCGACAAGTAGGACGAAGAATTTCAACGCAAAGACGCTAAGAATTAAGCATACCTTCGATAAATACCGATCGAAGGTATGCTTGTTGTGTATTTGATGTACCAGCATCCAGCATAGATTTTCTTTTATCCTTTGCGACTTTGCGTTGAAATATTCCGGTTCTGACCATGGCTGCGGTAAACTAAAGCCAAAACGATGAGGTTCACCGCATGTTGCGCAGGTTATACGAAGGGGCGGCGACGGAGAGCCGGCCGGGGCGGCCGGTCGGGGTCGCGATCATCGCGGTACTCAGCTTAATCAGCGCGTTGCTGGTCGCCTATTACGCGCTGGGTGGGTTGTATGCGTTTGCAAGTGGGGCGACGAACATTGATACCACCGCGGTGCTGATGCAGCTGATCCTCGGCGCCGCGCTGGTGGCGCTGCTGATAGCGATCGCGGTTGGACTGTGGCGGCTCAAGCGCTGGGCTAAATGGTTATCCGTTGCTAGCCTGGTCGCCGCCGTCGTCGTGATCACCGTCGACGCCCTGGCGCGCTATGGATTCGGAGACAGCCTCTCGACAGCGTTTTCGCTGATCCTCACTCGCAGCGTCGCGCCGCTTGGCATGGCGCTGTACCTGCTGCACCCCAGCATCGGCAAGGCATTTACGAAGTAAACGATCGGGGCCGCTACATAATGATCAGTGTGCCCGAGCAGTTTGCCGTAGCAACGCTGGCGCGCGAAGGCGATGCCGGTCGTACATGGATCGCCGGGCTGCCTCGGCGCGTGGCGGCATTGTGCGAACAATGGGGCCTGGTTGTCGACGGGTCGCCCATGCACGGCTACCTCGGCCTGGTTGTGCCGGTGAGTTGAGCAGCCGAGCGGTGCGTCCTCAAAGTTGCATGGCCCGACCAATCCGCCCGGCACGAAGTCGTTGCCCTCACAGCCTGGAATGGACAGGGGGCGGTGCTGCTGCTCAAGGCAGATCCGTCGCTCGGCGCGATGCTGCTCGAGCGGCTGGATTCCAGCCGCTCGTTGCTCGACGTTGATATCGAATCGGCGATTATCGTGGCCGGCCGCTTGCTGCGCCGCCTGGCAATACCCGATCCGGGTGGTCTGCCGTCGTTAGGCGACGTGGCGCGCGAGCTTGCCCGGGACCTGCCGCGGCGCTGGGATCGTTACGGGCGCCCGATGCCGCGCCGGGTGCTCGAGCAGGCCTGCGATCTGGCGACCCGGCTTGGACCATCCAGCGAGCGACGGCTGGTCAATTACGACCTGCATTACGCCGATATACTTGCCGGTGAGCGCGAGCCATGGCTTGCGGTAGATCCTAAGCTCGTCGTCGGAGACCCCGAGTACGGAATTGCGCAGCTGCTGTTTAATCGCCTGGAGGACATTCAGGCCCGCGGCGGCCTCGAGCGGTATTTTAATCTCCTGGTCGAAGCGGCCGAGCTGGACCCCATGCTCGCGCGCTCGTGGACGCTGGTACGTTGTATCGACTTCTGGTTGTGGGGCCTGAGCATCGGGTTGACCTATGACCCGGCACGCTGCGCGACGATCGTAGAGTGGCTGGTCGGCTGAGCCGGCCCGCTTTAGCGCAGCCCATAGGCCCGTAAAAGGGATCACGACAAAGGCACACAAAGGACACAAAGATCTTGAAATTTTTGTGTCCTTTGTGCCTTTGTGGTGAATTCATTGTCCTTGCTACTATCAGAGCTCAGCCACGGCATCGATCGCGCTACGGTATCGGCGGGCGAGCTCGTGCTCGTTTGTTACGCTGATATCGAGGTCGTGCAGCAGCCCATTGTGCAGGCCGTAGATCCAGCCATGCACCGTCAGCGGCTGCCCGCGCTCCCATGCCTGCTGTACGATCGTCGTCTGGCACACATTCACCACCTGTTCGATCACATTCAGCTCGCACAGGCGGTTGGCCCGTCGGGACGCGTCGTCGATCGCCGCGAGCCGATCGCGGTGCTCTTGCATCACATCTTGCACGTGCCGCAGCCAGTTATCGATCAAGCCCAGCCTGCTGTTGCGCAGCGCGGCCTGCACTCCGCCGCAGCCGTAGTGGCCGGTAACGATAATATGCCGCACGCTGAGCACATCGACCGCGTACTGGATCACCGACAGGCAATTCAGATCGGTATGCACCACCAGGTTGGCGACGTTGCGGTGAACAAAGAGCTGGCCCGGCCGCAGCCCGACGATGTAGTTATCCGGCACACGGCTATCCGCGCAGCCGATCCACAGATACTCCGGCGCCTGATGCTTGGACAGCTCAATAAAAAAGTCGGGGTCGTCGGCTACAATGCCTTCGGCCCAGGCGCGGTTATTGGCCAGCAGCTGCTGTACGCTCTCCATGAAGCTCACTTTCCTGAAAACGATCGGATCCTGCAACTCAAGAGATCAGCCGGCAAGTTCACCACAAAGACACAAAGGACACAAAGAATTCTGCAAATTTTTGTGTCCTTTGTGTCTTTGTGGTGAATTCCGTTTCGCGTTACGCTACCGGAATGCCCTCGGCGATGCGTGGGATCGCGATGCGCAGCGGCGCGGCTTCGACAGTCTTTGGCACCACGTGCCAGAAGCTATCCTGAACCTGATCCCAGCGGTCGAGCAGATCGCGGCCGCGCGCGGAGCCGGTCAGCTCGACATGCTGCTCGATCAGGAAGCGTAGCTCCTCGAGCTGCCAGCGTTCGCCCAACCGCTCGGCACGTACCATGTCGGGATTGATGCGCTTGCGGAAGTCGCCGCGCTCGTCCAGCACATAGGCGCGCCCGCCCGACATGCCCGCCCCGAAGTTGCGGCCGGTCGGGCCGAGCACCAGCACCAGCCCGCCGGTCATGTATTCGCAGCCATGGTCGCCGACACCCTCGACCACCGCCAGCGCGCCGCTGTTGCGCACGGCGAAGCGCTCGCCGGCCTGGCCTGCCGCCCAAAGTGCTCCGCCGGTGGCGCCGTACAGCACGGTGTTGCCCATGATCGTGCTCTTTGGACCGTCGGAGCCGCCTTCCGGCGGACGCACGACGATCTCGCCGCCGCCAAGGCCTTTGCCGACATAATCGTTAGCCTCGCCGGTGAGCAGCAGTCGCGTTCCGCTGAGTGGCAAACGCGCCGAAGCTCTGCCCGGCGCTGCCCACGAAGCGCAGCGTCGATCGCGCCCTCGGACGGCTCGACGCCCAATGCTCGGCGATGCGCGCCGGCAAGCGTGGCGCCTACCGTACGATCGGTGTTGTTGATCGGGTACTCGCACTGCACCGCGTGCCCTTGTTCGAGCGCCTGGGAGGCGTCTTCCAGGATACGCGAGTTGAGGAACGAAACCTCGGTAGCTGTGTGCTGGCCTTCCCAATGCTTGACTTGCGTCGCGGCCGCCGGGCGAAACCAGCAACACGCCGAAGATCCAGCTCATCGGCACGCTGCTCGCCGGTCGGCACCTGCTCCAGCAGGTCGGCGCGGCCGATGATCTCGTCGATCGAGCGCGCGCCGAGGGCCGCCAGCATCTCGCGCACTTCCTCGCGCACAGGTGCACGAAGAAATGCATGACGTGTTTCGGGCGTGCCGGGGAACTTGGCGCGCAGCTCGGGCCGCTGCGTCGCGATGCCGACCGGGCAGGTATTGTTGTGGCAGGCGCGGGCCATCAAGCAGCCCTCGGCCACCACCGCCGCCGTGCCGAACGAATACTCGTCGGCGCCGAGCAGGGCGGCCAGCAGCACATCGCGGCCGGTCTGGAAGCCGCCGTCCACGCGCACACGCACGCGCTCGCGCAGGCCGTTCAACAGCAGTGTTTGCTGGGTTTCGGCCAGGCCGAGCTCCCACGATACGCCGGCGTTTTTGATCGACGATAGCGGCGACGCGCCGGTGCCGCCCGAGTGCCCGCTGATCAGCACGACGTCCGCGCCGGCCTTAACCACGCCGGCCGCGACCGTGCCGACGCCCGCTTCAGCCACCAGCTTGACCGATACATCCGCGCGCGGGTTGATCTGCTTGAGGTCGTAGATCAGCTGCGGCCAGATCCTCGATCGAGTAGATATCGTGGTGCGGCGGCGGCGAGATCAGCGTAACGCCGGGCGTGGTGTGCCGGATGCGCGCGATGTAGTCGGTGACCTTGTGGCCCGGCAGCTGGCCGCCCTCGCCCGGCTTTGAGCCCTGCGCCATCTTGATCTGCAGCTCGCGTGCGCTCATCAGGTAGGCCGGCGTAACGCCGAAGCGGCCGGATGCCACCTGCTTGATATCGCTGTTGCGCTCGCCGTTAAAGCGCTCGGGGTCTTCGCCGCCCTCGCCGCTGTTGCTCATGCCGCCGAGGCGCTTCATGGCGATAGCGATCGTCTCAGTGCGCTTCGGGGCTGGTCGAGCCGATCGACATCGCCGCCGATCGTGAAGCGGCGCAGGATATTCTCGGCGGGCTCGACCTCGTCAAGCGGCACGGCCTCGCCGTTCTTAGGACGCAGCACGTCACGCGGCGCCATCGCCGGGCGGCTGTACACCAGCGCGGCATATTTGCGGTACGCGTCGCTCAGCTGGCCGTCGAACGGCTTTAGGCCGGTGGCCTGCTGCATCGCGTGAACCACCGCCGGACTGTAGGCGTGGTACTCGCCGTCCTTCTTGAACTTATACGCCCCAGGTGTCGGCAGCGAAGCGCCGGCATCGGCGTACGCGCGGCCGTGCCAGGCCAGCAGATCGCTCGCCACATCTTCCCAACCGATGCCGCAGATTCGCGACGGCGTGCCGGCGAAGCAGGTGTCGACCAGCTCTTCGCCGATGCCGAGCGCCTCGAACAGCTGCGCGCCGTGGTAGCTATCCAGTGTGGCGATGCCCATTTTGGAGAGAATCTTGCGCAACCCCTCATCCAGCGCGGCGATATAGTTCAGCTCGGCCTGCTCCGGGTCGAGCGGCTCGCGCTGGCGCTCTTCCTCGGCCATGTGGCGTACCGAGTTCAGCGCCAGGTAGGGGTGAATCGCCTCGGCGCCGTAGCCGACCAGGCAGGCCATGTGATGTACCTCACGTGGCTCGCCGGTGTCGAGCACCAGGCTGGCGCGAGCGCGCAGGCCGCAGCGTAGCAGGTGGTGGTGCGCCGCTCCAACCGCGATCATGGGCGGGATCGGAGCGTACTCGGGATCTACCGAGCGGTCGGACAGCACGATAATCACTTGCCCGTCCAGCACGGCATGCTCCACCGCGTGCTGCAGCTCATCCACGGCTAGCTTGAGACCGGCGGCTCCATCGGCGATACGCCAGACCGCCGGAATGGTACACGAGCCGAACGCCGGATCGGCATGCCCGCGCAGCGCTTCGAGCTCGGCCGCGCGCAGGATCGGGCGCTCGATGCGCAGCATATGCGCGTGCTCGGGCGTTTCGTCGAGCAAATTATGCACGCGCCCGAGCGACATGCCGAGCGACATGACCAGCTTTTCGCGCAGCGGATCGATCGGCGGGTTGGTCACCTGCGCAAAGCGCTGGCGGAAATAGCCGTACAGCGGGCGGCCGACGGCGCTCAGGGGCGCGACCGGCGTATCGTCGCCCATCGAGCCGACCGGCTCGTGACCGTCGCGCGACATCGGCTTGAGCACCACCTGCAGCAATTCGGCATCGTAGCCGAACGCCGCCTGCAGCCGCTTGAGCTGGGCCGTGTCCATTCGCCCGGCGTTGCCGTTGCCGTTGCCGTTGCCGTTGGAGTGAACAGTCTGAGCCTGGGGCTCTTCCGGCACCAATCGCTGCAGGTGTTGTGTGACCCATGCGTGGTACGGCCGGCGCGCGGCGAGCTCGTGCTTGATATCGGCGTCCAGTAGAAACTCGCCGCGGATCAGGTCGACCGCCATCATCTGGCCGGGGCCGAGCCGGCCCTTGAGCACGATACGCTCGGGATCGATCTTGACCGCGCCGACCTCTGAGCCGGCGATCACCAGGCCGTCGTCGGTACGCAGATAGCGTGCCGGCCGCAGCCCGTTCCGGTCGAGCGCCATACCTACCACGCGCCCGTCAGAGAAGCACAGCGCGGCTGGTCCGTCCCACGGCGCGACCAGACAGCTATGGTATTCAAAGAACGCGCGCAGGTCACGGTCCATGCTGTCGTCGTGCTCCCAGGCCGGCGGCGCCAGCATCGTCAGGGCATGCCGGATATCGCGCCCGCTCTCGACCAGCGTTTCGAGCACATTGTCCATGATCGCCGAATCGCTGCCGCGCGTGTCCACCACCGGCCGCAGGCGCCACACATCGTCGCCCCACAACGGCAACTCGAAATCCGGCTCGCGCGATTTGATCGCGGCGATATTGCCGTCCTTGGTGTTGATCTCGCCGTTGTGGCATAACATGCGGAACGGCTGCGCCAGCGGCCACGACGGGAAGGTATTCGTCGAGTAGCGCTGATGATAGACGGCGAGCGCCGACTCGAACGCTTCGTCGCGCAGGTCGGGATAAAAGTTACCCAGCTGCGACGCCTGCATCAGCCCTTTGTACACGATCGTGCGCGAAGACATCGAAGCGATGTAGAGATCGCCCAGCCCGTGGCCGTGGGCCTCGATCCCGATCGTGCGGCGCGTCAAGAACAGGGTGCGCTCCCATTCGTCGGGCGAGCAGCTCGGTGGGCGCCGCAGCAGGGCCTGCAGGATCATCGGCTTCAGGCGCATCGCCTGGAAGCCGAGGCGTCCGTCGTTGGTGGGCACCTGGCGCCAGGCCAGCACGGAGATGCCGGCGTTTTCGAGGTGGCGCTCGATCAGCGCACGGCACTCGCTGACCTGATCCAGCGGTAAAAAGCACATCGCGACCGCCAGATCGCTCTGCTTGGGAGCCTCGATCCGAGCGGCGCTTAGATATTCGGCGAAAAAACGGTAGGGGATCTGCGTCAGGATACCGGCGCCGTCGCCGGTTCGCCCGTCGGCGTCCAGCGCGCCGCGATGCTCCAGATTGCTCAGCGCTTCAAGTGCCATGGCAACCGTTTCATGGCGCGGGATCGCGTCGAGACGCGTTACAAAGCCGATGCCGCAGGCATCGTGCTCGAAGCGCGGGTCATACAGGCCGGTCGCGTGCCGGTCCAGGTTGTTCTGGGTCATAGCGTCCTTCTTGCCACGATTGGGCCAATCTGGCCCCGTGCAGCTGGCTGGAAATCATTCGGTTGCGCGCTCGAAGCCGTTCACCATCGCGGTGTCGATCCATCGTCGGACGCTCTGGCTCTTCGCATGCGGCCCCGATACCGTGTCGGGTACGCGAAACGCCTACCAGTCTCTGCAACGAGACGAGGTAGGCGTGCAAACATTGCTCTTCAATTGGTTAAGTCAGGTTAATATCGGCGATTTGACCGCTTCTGTCAACTTATCTGGCGATATTGTCTTGGCAGTTCCGCACAAAAAATCTGCTTCATTTCGCAGCGTCAGTTATGCAGTTTGCCTTATTGGTTCCGGCAGGACAGGCGGCAAACCGAACCATTCACCACAAAGAACACAAAAGGACACAAAGGTTCAACAATTCTTCGTGTCCTTTGTGCTCTTTGTGGTGTTCTTCGGTTGGATCGAGGCCTATGGGATTGCTCTACCGTGAAGCGGCGCAGCGCAATATGGCGGCCAGGCTGCGTTCGACATCCTGCTCGGTGGTGGCCCACGAGGAGACGCTGATGCGCATCGCCGCTCGCCCCTGCCACACGGTGCCCCCGCACCAGCACGTCCCGTCGTCCTGCACCGCGGCAACGACGCGCCGCGTGATGTCGTCGTCGCCGAATGCTACGAGCACTTGATTGGCGACCACATCATTCAGTACCTGGTAGCCCGCCGCGCGCAGCCCCGCTGCGAAGCGCGCCGCCAAAACGCATGTACGCTCGATCTGCTCGGCCAGGCCCGCGCGCCCGAGCGAGCGCAGCGCCGCCCAGACTTCCACGCCCCGCGCGCGCCGCGACATCTCCGGCGAATAGTGGTACGGCTCGCCGCGCTGATCCTGCTGCTCGAGATACGCCGCGCTGGTCGACATCGCCGCGCGCAGCTGTTCCGGCCGCCGGCAGATCACCAGGCCGCTGTCGTACGGCACGTTGAGCCATTTATGGCAGTCGGTGGCCCATGAGTCGGCGCCGGCGAACCCACGCAGCAGATGTGCCCGCTCGGGAGCCGCGGCCAGCCACAACCCGAACGCGCCGTCCACATGCACCCACGCCCCGGCGTCATGCGCCATCGCGCATAGCTCCTCAGCCGGATCGCAGGCGCCGCTGTTGACGTTGCCGGCCTGCAGACACACGATCGTCGGGCCGTGCAGCTCCGGCATGGCCGCGGGACGCATGCGACCCTGCTCGTCGACCGCCACCCGCACGACACGTTCGCGCCCCAATCCCAGCAGGCTCAGTGCTTTAAGCAAGCTGACATGCACTTCGTCGCCGACGATAACCGTGATCGGCGGCGCCCCGAACAACCCGTCGGCTTCGACATCCCAGCCGGCGCGTTCCAGCAAGGCGTGCCGTGCCGCGGCCAGCGCGCTGAGGTTCGCCATGGTTGCTCCGGTGACGAATCCGATCCCGGCGCCCGAAGGTAGATCGAGCAAGTCGAGCAGCCAGCACTGGGCGATCGCCTCGAGCTCCGCGGCGACGGGCGACATAACGGCCATCCCGGCGTTCTGGTCCCAGGCGCCGGCCAGCCAGTTGGCCGCCAGGGTCGCCGGCAACGCGCCGCCGATCACGAAGCCGAAGTAGCGCCCGCCGGCCGAGGCGACGGTAGCAGGTGAGCCGGCCCGATCCAGCAGCGCCAGCACGTCGGCCGGGTCGGACGGCGCATCCGGTAGCGGCCCGCCAAGCTCGGTCAGCCCGGCAAGTGCCTCGCGTGCCGGGTTCACGCCGCGCTTATCGAGACCGTTCAGATAGTCGATCGCGCGCTCGGCGGCTGTGCGCAGGAGCTCATTCATCAAGACCTCGCCTTTATATTTCGTTATCCTCCAAGCTATCACGGCGGACAAGCGCCGGCCATGCGGTGATCACGTACTCCGCGGCAGGTCGCGCGTTTCTGCAGGACGCATACGTCGTGAAGCGTGAAATCGAAGCCGAGTACGCCGCGGCGCTAGGCGAGCACGGCCTGCAGGAGCTGCGGCAACTGTTATCGCAGCTCCTGCAGGCCGTGCTATAGCAGGCCTAAGATGGTGGCACAGTTGATGAACGACCAGGAGTTATCTGTACCACAAAGGTATAGCTGTCGGTGGTGCTGATATTCGAGAGCAGCACGTAGAATTTCTTACCCGGCTGTATCACGCAAATCGCGCGCTCGCCGTCCGGGATATCCTTGCAGTTCAGCTCGGCCGGGTCGGCGTATACCTTGTAGCGCAGGTCGTCGCTGTCGCCGTCGTTGTCGGCGCGAATCACTCCCTCCTCCACCTGCGCGTTGATCGTGATCTCGACGATCTCCGAGGTCAGCGGCGGCAGTGTGGCCTGCACGTTGTCGGTATTGTCGTAGGTCAGCGTGAACGGCGTGTCGAACACCGGCGTCTCGGGCGTACAGGCCCCGGTTAAAAGCCTGCCATCGAGGTTGTGCACCTTTTCAAAGGCCTGGTTTTTTGCCCAGTTCCAGTAGTCGTCGGCCAGCGGGCGCGCCGCGGCGACGTGGTCGGGCGTGGCGCCGCGCTCGAAGATCGGGCGCAAATACGATATCGGTATCGCGTTGCGCAGACCGGTATAGACCCAGAAGTCCTGTGCGCGGTACTCGGTTGTATCAGAGTTGTCGGTCAGCTTATCGGTAACCTTATGCACCTTGAACTCGTCCCATGTCAGCATCGCCGAGGACGAGCGTGCCGCGGCCGTGGCGGTGCCTTCGATCGTCCAATGTGTCAGCAGCCCGCCGGCATCATTGATACTATCCTGGTATACCTGGTCGTAGGCGTATTGGATGGCGTGGAAGAACTCGTGGCGCACGACCGGCCTGATCCCCACCTCCGTAGTGGTCGACGTCATACACACCGTCAGCGACGTCGGGAAGGCGCGGTAGAAACCCCCAACCGGCGTTCCGAAGCCGAAGTTGAGTGCGCAGGGCGCCGTGTCAATGAAGATGTTGTAGTATGCGTCGACCGGCGAAAGGACGGGCTTGAGCGCGCTGCCGTCGAAGAAGCCGATCGTGCGCGACAGGCGCGGCTCGCGGAAGTTGTGCGTACCCACGAAGTCGGCATAGGCCAGCCCCAGCTCGCCGGCGAGGATTGCTTTGTTTCTATCCGTGCAGGCAGCCAGCGACCAGAGGACATCACAGCCTATGAAGAAGCCTGGTGTTGCCTGTGCCGGCGCTGCCCCACGCCCGGTCGCGGACTGCGAGAGCGGCGCTAACGACGGGTGCTCGATCAGCACCAGCGTCGCGCCCTGCGGCAGCAAGACGCCGACCGTCGCCACGTACAGGTTGCTGTCGGCGTCGTAGCGGCCCTGCAGCGTGCCCCACAAGGCTCCGGCGCTAACGGGAGCTTCGCCAACCAGCCCTGCCGGCGTCAAAGCTGCCATCGCGAGGTGATTCGGATCGACGCCGGCCGGCACCGGCAGCCCGATCAGCAGCGGCTTGTCGAGCGGCGGCGTTACGAGCTCCGCGGCGCCGGCGAGGTAATAATCGCCGACGCGCTTGACGATCGTGCCGAGCGTCTGCGTCGGCGCCGTAGTCGCGGCGATGGTGACTTCTACAGGTGTGGTGATCGCGCCTGCCACCGCGCCGATGATCGCGCCGCTCGCCGCCTTGACGACACCGCCGGGACTGAGCACGCCGGTCGGCGCCAGCGGCGCATCGGCGGAGAACGGCAAGAAGATCTGGTCACTCGAACCGGCGGACGGTACGGCCTGGCCGGGAAAGTAGACCGCGCCGTGCGAGGCATCACGATTCGGCGCGCCGACGGCCATGGACGCACCACTGAGTGCCACGTCGCTGCCGAAGCCCTCGTTCCACAGCAGGCCGGGCTGCTCCAGGCGCTCCGCCGGCCCCCAGTTGTTGGCGCCGCCCACGTCACGCTCGAAGCGGAAGATATAGCCGCTTTCGCCGGCGAAGTCCGCGCCGGCCAGGACCTGGTCGCCCTGCACCGCCACGGCCACGCCGAAGTTATCGCCAAGGGCGCCGCCGCCAGGGTCAAGGCGCCTGGACAGCCCCCAGGCATTGGCGCCGCCCTGATTGCGCTCGAACACAAAGGCCGCGCCGACGTTGTTGATCGGGCTGGTTCCTCCGGTAGGCGATTCCGGCGCGCCGACGACGATGGTATCGCCGTCGATCGCCACGTCGGCGCCGAAATCGCTGTCCTTTGCGGGCGCGTCGGCCACCAGACGCCCGAACAGCACCCAGATGCCGCCCGCGTTGCGCTGGTAGACGAACGCGGCGCCCTGGTTGCCGTCGACGAAGGTGAAATCGGCCTGCTCCGCGCCGACCACCAGCGTGTCGCCGTCGAGCGCGACCGACGTGCCGAACAGATCGCCGATTGCGCCGTCGACGTTCGACACGCGCTGGATCTCGCTCCAGCCGGCGGCACGGCTGAACAGGTAGGCCGCGCCGCCTTTGACGGTGGTGCCCTTCGCGTTCTGCGCGCCGACCACCAGCGTGTCGCCGCCGAGCGCCACGGCGCTGCCAAAGCGGCCGAACGAGCCGGCGGTGCCGGGGAGCTTTTTGGCCAGCCCCCAGGCGTTGGCGCCGCCCAGGTCGCGCTCGAACACGTAGGCCACGCCGTTCTCGGAGCTGCCGAAGTTATTCTCGTTAGGCGCGCCGACGGCCAGTACATCGCCATGCAACGCCACGCTTTCGCCGAAGCCGGCGCCGACCTCGAGCTTGTCGGCGTTCAGCTTCTTGATCTCGATCCAGCCCGACAGGGACTGCCGTGTCGCGCGCGTAGAGGTAGACGGTGCCGGCGTCGCGGACGCCGTTGACGTCGGCGTAGTGGGCCCCGACGGCCAGCAGGTCGCCGTCGAGCGCGAGGGCCGAGCCGAAGAACTCGCCGCTCAATCCGCCGGCGGCGTCGAGCCGCGCCATCGGTGCGACCGCGGCCGCGGTTACGCTGCCCTGTGCCGCACTCGTGTTGCCGCTGGCGCGGCCGGCCGGCAGCACTGCGACGAGCGCCAGGAGCCCAATCAGTGTGAAGGGCGCAAGCGTGCGCCGGAGGATAGAAGTATGCATCATGCCAGACATGATGAAACCTGCCGGGCATCGGCGCATCGGGAAGCACACCCCAGGTTGGCGTGATGCTATCCCTATCTTGGTGAAGCCCCAAGAATTAACGATCCGCAAAGACACGCGAAGGTCAAATAACTTCGCGTGTCTTCGCGGATAGCTGTCAGCGTGCTTCGCTCAGAGCCGCCACAACCGCGTCGCCGACCTCACTGGTCGAGCATGGTTCGCGCGCCGCGTTCCGCGATGTCTGGCGTCACACTGCCGTCGTCGACCACCCGTCGCACCGCGGACTCCACCGCCTGTGCTTCGCGCTCCAGGCCCAGCGATAGCCGCAACATCATAGCAACGCTCAACATCGTCGCCAGCGGATTGGCTATACCTTTGCCGGCGATATCGGGCGCCGAGCCGTGGATCGGCTCGTAAAGACCGGGGGGATGCCCCCCGGTCCCCCCGCCGAGCGATGCGGAAGGCAACATCCCCATCGAGCCCGCCAGCATCGAGGCTTCGTCCGACAGAATATCGCCGAACATATTCTCGGTCACCAGCACATCAAAATCGGCAGGCCGGCGCATCAAGTGCATTGCCGCCGCGTCGACCAGCATGTGTTCCAGCTGCACGTCGGGGAACTCTTCCGCCCCGATACGGCTGACGACACGGCGCCACAGGCGCGACGTTTCGAGCACATTCGCCTTGTCGACACTTGTGAGCTTGCCGCGGCGGCCTCGCGCCAGCTCGAACGCAGTGCGTGCGATGCGCTCGATCTCGCTGCTGCTGTAGATGCACAGGTCGCTGGCGCGCTCGTCGCCGTCTTCGCTCCAGCGGCGCTTCTCGCCGAAGTAGATACCGCCGGTCAGCTCGCGCACCACCAGCAGGTCGACGCCGTCGAGCAGTTCGGGACGCAGTGGGGAAGCTCCTGCCAGCGCCGGCAACACCGCTACCGGCCTTAGATTTGCATACAGGCCGAGCGCCTTACGGATACCAAGCAGCCCGCGCTCCGGCCGATCGACCGCGTTTGGATCATCCCATTTGGGGCCGCCGACCGCTCCGAGCAGCACGGCGTCGGCCCGGCGGCACGCCGCCACCGTTGCTTCAGGCAGCGAGCTGCCTGCCGTGTCGATCGCGATGCCGCCGATCAGCGCTTCGTGAAACTCGAACGCGTGGTCCCAGCGCGCAGCGACGGCGCGTAGCAGCTTGACGCCTTCGGCGACAACTTCGGGTCCGATGCCGTCGCCGGGGAGCAGGGTTATTTTGGCTTTCATGTGGTCGACACCCGCGCTCCATGCGCGGCCTCATACGCCGCGATGTCGTCCTCTTCGCTCTGCAAAAAACCGAGCTGGTCGACGCCGTTGAGCAGGCAGTACTTGGCGAACGGATCGATCGGGAACTCGATCGCCTGGCCGTCCGGCAGGCGCAATTGCTGCGCGGCCAGATCGATGGTGATCGCGGTAGTCGGGTCTTCCTCGACCATGCTGAACAGCTGGTGCTGGGTTTCTTCGTCGACCTGCACCGGCAGCAGCCCGACTTTGAGCGCGTTGTTGCGGAAAATGTCGGCGAAATAGGTGGAAACCACGGCCTTAATACCGTAGCCCTGCAGCGCCCATGGCGCATGCTCGCGCGATGAGCCGCAGCCGAAGTTGTGGCCGGCGATCAGCACAGTAGCGCCCTGTGCCTCGGGCTGGTTGAGCGGAAAATCCTCTTTGGGATTGCCGTCGGCGTCGTAGCGCCAATCGGCAAACAGCGCGTCGCCCATGCCGTTCTTGTCGGTGGCCTTAAGATAGCGAGCCGGAATGATTTGATCTGTATCGATATTATCGATCGGGACGCTGACGGCTGTGCCGGAGAATGTGTCGATTGGGTCCATGTAAGTCCCTCGGCGAAAGAACACAGAGTACTAAAGCATTTCGCGCACATCGGAGATGACCCCATTGATCGCCGTAGCGACGGCCGTCAACGGGCTGGCCAGGAAGGTTCGTGCTCCCGGTCCCTGACGTCCCTGGAAGTTTCGATTGCTTGTGCTGACTGCATACTTGCCGGGCGGCACCCGGTCGCCGTTCATCGCCAGACAGGCCGAGCAGCCTGCTTCACGCCACTCGGCGCCGGCGGCGGTGAAGATCTCGTGCAGCCCCTCGGCTTCGGCCTGGCGCTTGACTACCTGTGAGCCCGGTACCACCATCATTCGACGTTGGGCGCGACTTTGTGTCCCTGCAGCAAACGCGCGGCCTGGCGCAGGTCGCTGATGCGCGAGTTGGTGCAGCTGCCAAGGAATACCATATCGACCGGGTGGCCAAGCAGGCGCTGGCCCGGCTGCAGCGCCATGTAGCGCAGCGCTTTGTCGAGCGCCATGCGCTCGCCGGGATCGCTGGCGGCGTCGGGGTCGGGCACGGTGTCGCCGATCGGCATGCCCATGCCGGGATTGGTGCCGTAGGTGATCATCGGCGTGAGCGCTGAAGCGTCCAGGCGCACCTCGGCGTCGAACGCGGCATCGTCGTCGCTCGGCAGCTCGCGCCAGCGCCGCACGGCCTGGTCCCAGGCTTCTCCCGTGGGTGCGAACGGCCGGCCGGCGACATATTCGAACGTCGTCTCGTCCGGCGCGATCATGCCGGCTCGCGCGCCGCCTTCGATACTCATGTTGCAGATCGTCATGCGCTCTTCCATCGACAGCGCCCGGATCGTCTGGCCCATGTACTCGAACACATAGCCGGTGCCGCCGCCGACGCCGATCTTGGCGATCAGCGCCAGAATAATGTCTTTGGCGGTCACGCCCGGGGCCAGCTGCCCGTCGACGCGTACGGCCATGGTTTTCGGCTTGCTCTGCAGCAGGCATTGCGTCGCCAGCACGTGCGCAACCTCGCTGGTGCCGATGCCGAAGGCCAGCGCGCCGAAGGCGCCGTGGGTGCAGGTATGCGAGTCGCCGCACACGATCGTCATGCCCGGCTGGGTCAGGCCTTGCTCGGGCCCGATAACATGCACGATGCCCTGTTTGTCGCTGCCGAGCTCGTACAGCGGGATGCCGAAATCCGCGCAGTTACGCTCGAGCTGCGCGATCTGGTCGGCCGCCTGCGGGTCGCTAACTGGAATGATGCCGTCGGCTCCGCGTGGCGTCGTCGGCGTCGAGTGGTCCATCGTCGCAATCGTCTGCGACGGCCGGCGCACGCTGAGCCCGCGCTCGCGCAGCTGGGTAAACGCCTGCGGCGACGTCACCTCGTGGATCAGGTGCAGGTCGATATACAGAATCGCCGGCGTGTCGTCCGTTTGCGGCCTGACGATATGGTCGCTCCAGACTTTTTCGAAGAGAGTTTTTCCTGACATTGTTTGGTTTCTTCCTTGTCACGCACAGGTCAAGCACGCAGACATCAGACTGCATACTATGATGTGACATACTCCAGCCAACCGTGAGTATCCTCAACCTCACCTGTAAACAGGCCAAAAAACGTGGCTGCGATCGCGGCAGTGATCGGGCCGCGGCCGCCCGCCTTTACGACAATGCCGTCGACCGAGCGAATCGGCGTGACCTCGGCGGCGGTGCCGGTGAAAAACATTTCGTCGGCGACATAGAGTAGCCTCGCGCGGCAGATTTTGCTCGCGCACCTCGTATCCGAGCTCGCGGGCGATCGTCATCACGCTATCGCGCGTTACACCGGTCAGGATCGCCGCCGTCGACGGCGGGGTATAGATGACACCACCGCGCACGACGAACAGGTTCTCGCCCGAGCCTTCGCTGAGATTGCCCGAGTAATCCAGCGCGATGCCTTCGACATATCCGTGGCGCTGTGCCTCGCATGACGATCAGCTGCGATGACAGGTAGTTGCCGCCGGCTTTTGCCAGCGTGGGTAACGTATTCGGGGCGGGTCGCTGCCAGCTCGACACGCAAACGTCGATGCCACGCTCCTCGTCGTCGCTCAGGAACTTGCCCCATGGAACGGCCGCGACGGCGACCTCGACCGGCGTGTCGCCCGGATGGGGCGTGATCTCGCCGAAGGCGCGATAGGCCAGCGGGCGCAGGTATGCGCTGCGCAGCTCGTTAACTCGCACCACCTCATGACACGCGGCCGCGAGCTGCTCGGCAGTATATGGCAGCGCCATGCGATAGATGCGCGCCGAGTCCAGCATGCGCTCGATATGTGGCGCAAGGCGAAAGATCGCCGGACCGCGCGGCGTATCATAGCAGCGGATGCCCTCGAAAATGCTCGAGCCGTAGTGCAGCGCGTGGGCCATCACATGGACCGTCGCCTGTTCCCATGGCACGATCTCGCCGTTGAACCAGATCAGGCGTGTTGTGTTCATCGGCATATTGCCTTCTCCTCGCTGTATGGTCAAAAGTCGAAGGTCGAAGGTCGAAGGTCATGCGGCGAATTGGGCGTCATCGAGCTCCATGCTTCGCTCTAAACCATGAAGTAAAAGGACTTTCGACCTTTGACCTTCGACCTTCGACTGTTCAAGTCCGTAGCTCAGCGCGCTCTGCCCAGCGCAGCAGCGGCAGCTCGAACGAGTCCACCAGTGCCTGCCAGCTGGCCTCGATTATATTGGCCGAACAGCCGATCGTCGACCAACGCTCGTCGCCGCGCGCGGCTTCCAGCAGCACGCGGGTCGTCGCCCCGGTCGCCGACTGCTCGTCCACGATGCGCACTTTGTAATCGGTCAGGTGGACCTCGGCCAGGTCGGGATAGTGCGGCAGCAGTGCTTTGCGCATCGCCTGGTCCAGCGCGTTGACCGGACCGTTGCCCTCGGCAGCGGTATGCATCAGCTGCCCCGCGACTCGTAGCTTGACTGTCGCCTCGGCCAGCATCGGCTGGTGATTACGCTGCTCGACCACCACCATCGCGTCGAGCATATCGAACGGCGCTTCGTAGCCCGGGTCGGAACGGCGCACCAGCAATTCAAACGAGCCTTCGGCGGCTTCATACTGGAAGCCACGACTTTCCATCTGTTTGATCGTTTGCAGCAGCGTGCGCTCGTTTCCGTTGAGCTTGAGGCCGAGCTCCTCGGCGCGCATACGCACATTGCCGCGCCCGGCCAGCTCGGACACGACGACTCTGCGCTGGTTGCCCACCAGGGTCGGGTCGATATGCTGATAGCTGTGCTCGACCTTGGCGACCGCGGCGACATGGATACCGCCCTTGTGCGCAAAGGCGCTACGGCCGACAAAGGCAGCGTGATCGTCGGGATTGAGGTTCGCGACAGCGGCTACAAACCTCGAAAGCTCGCCGAGCCGGGCCAGCTGCTCGTCGCTCACGACCCGCCGGCCGAGCTTGAGCTGTAGATTGGCGATGATCGGCACAAGGTCGGCGTTGCCGCAGCGCTCACCATAGCCGTTGATCGTGCCCTGTACATGTGTGGCGCCGGCTTCGATACCCGCGAGTGAGTTCGCCACGCCAAGCCCGCCGTCGTTATGAGTGTGGATGCCGATACGTGGATTTGCGGGTGACACCCCCGCACCCCCGTCCTCGCTGCGCTCGGCAAGGGCTGCCACCACCTCCCCCACCACGTGCGTAATCCACGCCGGCAGCGCGCCGCCGTTGGTATCGCACAGGATGATGCACTCGGCACCGGCATCGGCGGCGGCCATGATCGTCGCCAGCGCGTACTGCGGATCGGCGCGATAGCCGTCGAAAAAGTGCTCGGCATCATAAAAAACACGCCGGCCCTGCTGGCGCAGGTACGCGACGCTGTCGGCGATCATGCGCAGATTTTCGTCGAGCGTGGTTTCGAGCACATGTGTCACGTGCAGCGTCCACGACTTGCCGACCAGCGTGCAGACCGGCGTTTCGGCCTCCAGCAGGGCCGCGATGTTCGGATCGTCCTCGACGCCGGATCCGGCGTGTCGGGTTGAGCCGAAGGCACAGATCGCCGTTTGACGCCAGGGCTCGCTCCTGGCGCGTCTGAAAAACTCGGCGTCCTTGGGATTCGATCCCGGCCAGCCGCCCTCGACGTACGGAACGCCGAACGAGTCGAGCTCGCGGGCGATGCGCAGCTTGTCCTCAACCGAGAGCGACATGCCCTCGCGCTGCGTCCCGTCGCGTAGGGTTGTATCGTAAACTTCGATAGTCATTCGTGTCCTCTTCAAGCAAACCAAGCAAACCGGGCCGCCGGCAGGCCGGGGATTGGGGGTGTCCCCCAATTATTTCAGTTCTGATTCCCGATAAGCGGGTACGAACCAAAGATCTTTAAGCCAATCGGCCTGCTCCGCCATACCGCGCAGCGCCTCGGCAACATGGGCATCCTCGCGGTGGCCGTCCAGATCGCACAAGAAAATGTAATGGCCGAGCCGCTCGCGCGCCGGACGCGATTCGAGCTTGGTAAGATTGATCGAGCGCTTGGCGAACTCATTCAACAGTGCCACCAGCGCGCCAGGCCGCTCCGCCTTGCTGGTCGAAAATGCGAGCGACGTTTTGTCGTCGCCGGTCGGGGGCGAGTCGCTCGGCGCGAGCACCACGAAGCGTGTTTCGTTGATCTGCCGATCCTGGATATCGCGCGCCAGTATCTGCACCGGATACAGCTCGGCCGCGCGCGGCGTGCTGATCGCGGCGCTGTTTTGCTCCTCCAGCATCTCCTCGACGGCGGCTGTGTTGCTGAGCGACGCCGCCGTTTGTGCCCTGGGCAGCACGCGCTCGATAAAGCGGCGGCACTGGCCCAGCGTCTGCGGATGCGAGCGCAGCACCTTGATCTCGCCGAGGCTCGTTTCGGGGCGTGCCAGCAGCATGTGGCGGATCGGGAGCACCACCTCGGCGACGATGCTGAGCTCGGTTTCGTGGATCAGCAGATCGAGCGTGGTGCCAACCGCGCCTTCGAGCGAGTTTTCGATCGCCAGCACGCCCGCACCGGCCAGGCCCGTTTCAACTGCCGACACCACGGCCGGGAAACTGCTCAACGGCAGCAACGTGGCGTCGGCGCCTCCGTAGCGCATGGCAGCCTGTTCGCTCCATGTGCCGGCCGGGCCGAGGTAAGCTATGGTGTTATTCAACAGTCCGTCCGAACGACGAATTGCCGAACAAATCAAGCGCCACGTTCGGGGCATTGGCCTCGACATAGCTGGCCGCGCGATGGCGCGTGCGCTCGTTACGGGCTGCGATCAGCTTGTTGAGCGCGCCCATATAGGCGTACGCGGCCGCGACGATGATATCCACATGCACGCCGTGTCCGGTGTAGGTGCGGCGGCGCACATCCGGCGTGGCCTCGCTTTCGCCGGCAGCGGCTTCGCTCTCGTCTTCGATCCGGATCGTCACCTCGCCGACGGCATCGATACCCTCGGTGATCGCCTTGACCGAGAACTCGGTCAGCACATTGGGCTGGCCGACAACCCGGTTGATCGCCTTGTAGACCGCATCGACGGGACCGGTGCCCTGCGACGAATCGGTGAGCACCTGGCCTTCCGGGCCGCGCAGTCGCACGGTAGCGGTCGGGATCGCCGCGGTGCCGCACTGCACCTGCACCTGCTCGAGCGTCCAGATCGGCGCGGGCTGATGCAGCTGGTCATCGATCAAGGCCACGATATCGCGGTCGTCGATCAGGCGTTTGACGTCGGCCAGATCCTTGAAGCGCCCGAACGCGACCTGCAGCTCCTCGTCGCTCAGCTCGTAGCCCAGATGCTTGAGATGCGTTGCGGAACGCGTGCCGGCCCGAATGTTTGCCGAGCACCAGCGACGACATCTTTGCCGATCGTTTCGGGCCGCATAATCTCGTAGGTCAGCGGATTCTTGAGGATGCCGTCCTGGTGAATGCCGGATTCGTGCGAAAACGCGTTGGCTCCGACGATCGCCTTGTTGGGCTGCGGCTGGCATGCCGGTGATCGCGCTGACCATGCGGCTGGTACGAGCGAGCTGCGTCGTATCGATATCGCGTCCCGACGCCGATAGAACTGCCCGCGCGTATGCAGCGCCATGACCACTTCTTCGAGCGAGGCGTTGCCGGCCCGCTCGCCGATGCCGTTGATCGTACACTCGACCTGCCGCGCGCCGTTGAGCACGCCGGCCAGGCTGTTGGCCACCGCCAAGCCCAGATCGTCGTGGCAGTGGGTCGAGATAATCACCTCATCGGCGCCCGGCACGTGCTCGCGGATGCCGCGGATCATCGCGCCGTACTCGTCGGGCGTGATATAGCCGACCGTATCGGGGATATTGAGCGTGGTCGCGCCGCACTCAATCGGCAACCTTGAGCACCTCGTGTAAAAACTCGGGGTCGGAGCGGCCGGCATCCATCGGCGAAAACTCGACATCGTCGCACAGGCTCGTGGCGCAGCGTCACCATCTCGCCGATCAGCTCGATCGCCTCGCCGCGGCTCTTGCGGAACTGGTGCTCGAGGTGGATATCCGAGGTCGACATAAACGTATGGATGCGCGGCTTGGCGGCATGCTGAACCGCGCTCCAGGCAGCGCTCGATATCGTTACGATTGGCGCGCGCCAGGCCGGCAGATCACCGGCCCATCGGCCGTGCCGACCTGTTTGGCGATCTCGTTGACGGCCTCCCAATCGCCCGGCGAGGCTGCCGGAAAGCCCGCCTCGATGATATCGACACCCAGCCGCGCCAGCTGCTGGCGACCTCGAGCTTCTCGTCCGCGTCATCGTGCAGCCGGGCGACTGCTCGCCGTCGCGCAAGGTGGTATCGAAGATACGGACGCGGTCGGGGGTTGCTGACATCAGGGTCCATGTTTGTCTCCTTGAGCAACTGGTTCTCTTATGCCCCTCCCTGCCCCCGGCATAACTTCCTTCGGGTTGACGAACGGCATCATCCGGCGCAGCTTGAGCCCGACCTGCTCGATCTGATGCTGGCTGTCGGCGCTGCGCATGCTGGTTGAAGTTCGGACGGCCCTTGTAGTTTTCTTCGATCCATTCCTCGGCAAACGCGCCGTTCTGGATCTCGGTCAAGCAGCTCGCGCATCGCCTGCCTGGTCTGCTCGGTGATGATCCGCGGCCCGGCGACGTAGTCGCCGTACTCGGCCGTATCGCTGACCGAGTAGCGCATATAGTTCAGGCCGCCCTGATAGAACAGGTCGACGATCAGCTTGAGCTCGTGCATGCATTCGAAGTAGGCGACCTCGGGCTGATAGCCGGCCTCGACCAGCGTCTCAAAGCCGGCCTTGACCAGCGCCGACACGCCGCCGCACAGCACGGCCTGCTCGCCGAACAGGTCGGTCTCGGTTTCTTCGGTGAAGGTGGTTTCGATCACGCCGGCTCGCGTGCAGCCCATCCCCTTGGCATAGGCCAGGGCGTCCGCCATGGCGTTGCCGGTGGCATCCTGGTGCGACAGCCACCAGCGCGGGCGTGCCGCCGCCGTGCTCAAAGACCTCGCGCACCCGATGGCCGGGCGCTTTGGGCGCGATCATCGTCACGTCGACGTCTGGCGGGCGGCGACGATCTGGCCGAAGCGGATGTTGAAGCCGTGCGCGAACATCAGCGTCTTGCCGGCGCTCAGGTGTGGCGCGATCTGCTCGTTGTAGATCTGCGCCTGGCCGATGTCGGGCGTCAACGATCATGATGATCTGTGCTTCGTCGGCGGCCTCGGCGACGCGTGCGCACCTGCAGCCCGGCGCCTCGGCCTTGGCCGCAGCTCTTCGAGCCGTCGTAAAGTCCGACCGCGCACATCGCAGCCGCTGTCGTGCAGGTTGAGCGCATGGGCATGGCCCTGGCTGCCGAAGCCGATGATCGCGATCGGCTTGTCGCTTAATCTGCGACAGGTCGGCGTCGTTATCGTAGAAGATCGTTGCCATCAGCTCACTTCCATGTTTGTGCGTACTCGCGCCACCAGGCGGCCCAGTACTGCTCTTCGTCGCGTGTTTCTTGCTTGTCGTCGCGCTCGTCGGTGTTGGGGATGTCCGGTTTCATGAAGGTTGGTTCCTACCAAACGATCGAACCAGCTAACCGTCAACCGGCAAACCATCTGCATTCGATCTGGTTTGTTGGTCTGTTTGGTTTGCTACGCCGCTCTCACATACGTCTCGCCGGTATGCGTATTCGAGCCGCGCACCATCGCGACGCGGCCGGTGCGCACCATCTCGCTGATGCCGAACGGCCGCACAAGCTCGACAAAGTTCTCGACCTTGTCGGGCGCCGGCGGTCAGCTCGAGGATCATCGAGTTCTGAGCCTACATCGACGATCTTGGCCTCGAACACATCCGCCAGGCTGGCGATCTCGGCGCGACGGGCCGACGGCGCATGCACCTTGATCAGCACCAGCTCGCGCGCGACGTTCGGATCGGTCGTGACGTCGCTGACCTTGAGCACTTCGATCAGCCGGTACAGCTGCTTGCTCACCTGCTCGACGCTGGTCTGGTCGCGTCGACGACGATCGTCATGCGCGAAATGCCGGGCGTTTCGGTGTGGCCGACGGTCAGGCTGTCGATGTTGAAGCCGCGCCGCCGGAACAGGCTGGCGACCCGGTTCAGCACGCCGGGTTGGTCTTGCATCAAGGCGACGAGTGTATGTTTCATGTTCATTCCCTCGTCTCTCGATCGGGAAACCGCCCTGCTCTGACGCTGCTTCCGAATCGTGATCATTCGCTGATCGAGGCGCCCGGCGCGACCATCGGGATACACATTCACCTCGCGCTCGACCTGGAACTCAAGCAGCATCGGCCCGTCGGTGGCATACGCCGCGTCGATCGCGTCCTCGACCTGCGACTGGTGCCGCACGCAGATGCCGGGGATGCCGTAGGCTTCGGCGACTTTGACAAAATCGGGGCTCAGCATCGGCGTGGCCGAGTAGCGCCGGTCATGGAACAGCTCCTGCCACTGGCGCACCATGCCCAGGTAGCCGTTGTTGATGATCGCGATCTTGACCGGCAGCTGCTCCTGGACGATCGTCGCCAGCTCCTGGTATCGTCATCTGGAAGCCGCCGTCGCCCGCGATCGCCCAGACCGTTTCGTTGGGCTGGGCGACCTGCACGCCCATCGCCGCCGGCAGCGCAAAGCCCATCGTGCCGAGGCCGCCGCTGGTGATATGCGTAGTGCGGCCGGTAGCCACTCGATCAGCTGGGCCGCCCACATCTGGTGCTGGCCGACGTCGGTGCAGATGCGATAGTCGCCGCGCTCGTTGACGATGCGGCTGAAGGCCGCGTAGACGTCGTGCGGCATGAACATATCGGTATCCGGCCGCGTGTACTGCTGCTTGCGGTGAATGTGCTCCGTCGCGGATGTCGATGGATATGCGCCAGCCATTCGGATGTGTCGCGCGGCTGCAGCTCCTCGCAGCATCGCCTGCAGCACGCTCTGGGCGTCGCCGACGATCGGCACGTCGACGCGGATGTTCTTGCCGATCTCGGATGGATCGAGGTCGACATGGATGACTCTTGGCGTTGGGCGCAAACGTCGAGGTCTTGCCGGTCACGCGGTCGTCGAAGCGGCTGCCGATATTGATCAGCACGTCGCACTCCTGGATCGCGCGGTTGTTGTGCACCCAGCCGTGCATGCCCGGCATGCCGAGCGCCAGCGGGTGATCTTCGGGAAACGCGCCGATGCCATGCAGCGTGGTGATCACCGGAATGCCCGTGCGCTCGGCCAGCTCGCGCAGCTCGGCGAAGGCGCCGGACCAGCTGCACGCCGCGGCCGGCCATGATCAGCGGCTTCTGGGCCTCGCCGATCAGGCTTGATCGCCTCGCGGATCTGGCGCGCGGTTGCCGCTCGAACGTCGGCTTGTAGCCCGGCAGATTGAGCTTGATCGGGCCAGTTCGGAGCCATGCGCGCCTGCTGCGCGTCCTTGGCGACGTCGATCAGCACCGGGCCGGGCCGGCCGGTGCGGGCGATATGAAACGCCTCCTTGAACACGTACGGCAGATCGTCGATCTCGGTGACCAGGTAGTTGTGCTTGGTGATCGGCTGGGTGATGCCGGTAACGTCGGTTTCCTGGAAGGCATCCTTGCCGATGAACTGCGCCGCCACCTGGCCGGTGATCGCGACGATCGGCATCGCTGTCCATCATCGCGTCGGCCAGCGGCGTCACCAGGTTGGTTGCGCCGGGGCCGCTGGTGGCGACGCACACGCCGACCTTGCCGGACGCGCGGGCGTAGCCTTCGGCGGCGTGGCCGGCGCCCTGCTCGTGGCGCACCAGCACATGGCGCAGCTCGGGATACTCCGGCAGGGCGTGGTAAAACGGCATGATCGCGCCGCCGGGATAGCCGAACATCACATCAACGCCTTCGCGCATCAGCGCCTCGCACATGATCTCGCGCGCCGGTTCGTGGTTTCACTGCATGAGTTCCTCCGCAGTCTCTGATTATCGACACTATTCCAATACAGCACCCGTTGCTCGCGTTCGTAACCAGCTTTGTATAGCGCGCCAGCCAGCCTCGCCGATACTTCGGCTCGGGAGCGCGCCAACGTGCACGCCGTGCCTTCAGCTCCTCGTCGGTCAGCTCGACGTCGAGCCGGCGGGCCTGCAGATCGATCACGATCGATGTCGCCGTCCTGCATCAGGCCGATCGGGCCGCCCTCGGCGGCCTCGGGCGAGACATGCCCGATGCACAGGCCGCGCGTGCCGCCTGAGAAGCGGCCATCGGTGATCAGGGCGACCGTGGAGCCCAGCGGGGCATGCCCTTGATCATGCTGAGTCAGCGCCAGCATCTCGCGCATACCTGGCCCGCCGCGCGGGCCTTCCTGGCGTACCACGACGACGTCGCCGGGATGAATTCCTCCGCTGATGCGCGGCATCGGTAGCCGCTTCTTCGCTGTCGAAACAGCGCGCCGGGCCGCGAAACTGCATCTCGTGCTGGTCGACGGCGCCGACTTTGATCACGGCGCCTTCCGGCGCCAGATTGCCGAACAGGGCGGCCAGACCGCCACGCTGTGAGTGCGGGCGATCGATCGGCCGGATACACTCGGGATTTTCGTTGCGCGCCGAGGCGATGTTTTCGCCCAGCGTACGCCCCGTCACCGTCTGCGCCGTCGAGGTCCAGTGCGCCCGGTTTGCCCGACAGCTCCTTCAGGATCGCGTAGATGCCGCCCGGCGTTGTGCACATCCTGCGATATGCCACTGCCGATTGCCGTCCCAGGCGGGGCTGACCTTGGCCAGATGGGGCACCCGCTCGGCTACCTCGTTGAAGCGCGCCACCGGATATTCGACGTCGGCTTCGCGGGCCAGGGCCAGTACATGCAGCACCGTGTTGGTACTAGCCGCCCATCGCGACGTCCAGCGCCATCGCGTTGTCGATCGCCCGGGCGTGACGATATCGCGGAAGCGCACGCCGTCGCGGATCAGCTCGATTAAGCTGAAACGCGGCGCGTCGTGCAAGATCGCGCCGCTCCGGGGAGATCGCCAGGATAGTGCCGTTGCCGGGCATCGCCACGCCCAGGGCTTCGCACAGGCAGTTCATCTAGTTGGCCGTGAACATGCCCGAACACGAGCCGCAGGTCGGGCAGCCCGCGCGTCTCCAGGTCCTGCAGCCGCTCGGCGTCGATCTTGCCGGCGGCATACGCGCCCACGCCTTCGAAGACGCTGATCAGGTCGACCTTGGTGCCGGTGGAATCGACGCCCGCCTTCATCGGGCCGCCCGAAACGAAAATGGTCGGGATGTTGACCCGCGCGGCGCCCATCAACATGCCCGGCACGATCTTGTCGCAGTTGGGTATGCAGATCATGCGCGTCGAAGCAATGAGCGCCGACTACGGTCTCGACCGAATCGGCGATCAGCTCGCGTGACGGCAGCGAGTAGCGCATGCCGTCATGACCCATCACGATACCGTCGTCGACGCCGATGGTATTAAACTCGAAGGGAATGCCGCCGGCTTCCCTGATCGCGTCTTTTACGATCGCGCCGAACTCCTGCAGGTGGACGTGCCCGGGGATGATGTCGATATACGAATTGCACACCGCGATAAACGGCTTGTCCCAGTCGTGCTCGTCGCGAATCGCGCCCGTCGCCCGCAGCAAAGAGCGATGTGGCGCGCGCTCAAATCCCCGCTTGATCGTGTCCGACCGCATGATCCCTCCGTAGCGCTCGCGCGCAGTCCGCCGCTCCTCGTGGAGCATCGCCGAAACCTGAATAGATCGGCTGTGTGGGAACCGACGCTGGACGTTGCGCCGTGGCGGCGAGCCGCCCGATCCGGGACCGAACACATGCTGCGTTCGTAGCTCGCCTGCCGCTCCGAAGCGTCGTCGCTACGGGGACCGATATGCTGATGTAACAAAAGAGCCCTTCCGCTCTGCGGAAGGGCTCTCGGTGTAGTTTAGCTCGCTGCGCCTATGTCCTTCCGCACACTGAATTGTCCTCGATAATTACTACGAGGACTAGAAGGACTACGACTAGGATATTGCGCGCGAACGATTTCATTGCTGTTCCTGCTCGCCCGCTACCTTACCACGCCTTTGCATAACCTGTCAAGCGATTGTATTCAGCCTGGTACAAAGGGCTGGCTTACTCGTCGTCGCCGCCCTCGATCGCCTGGAAGCGGAGTTGACC
This sequence comes from uncultured bacterium, assembly GCA_963827625.1. Lineage (GTDB taxonomy): Bacteria > Chloroflexota > Chloroflexia > Chloroflexales > Kallotenuaceae > CAWHBS01. Next base: position 958,894 of record CAWHBS010000004.1, read on the forward strand.
GCGAATCTCTCCGGACGGGTGACCGACCGTATGGACGTTGACGTAGGCGTTTCCGGCCCGGATTTCATCGAGCAGGGCGTCGATCGGCTGGTTTAGGAGCGAGCCTTTGAGGTTAAATGCAGTGATAAAGCCGCTTGCGAGCCGGCCGTCGAAGGCGACGCTGCCGCCGCTGCCGTCGGTCGGACCGAAGATAGCAAGGTCGGCCACAACTCCACCGGAGGGCTGACCGGAGGGCTTGACATGGATGTGCGCCTGAGTGATTGCAGCATTCAGGTTAAAGACGTACAGGTTGAACCGCAGTGCTTTGCCGTCGTCGGTGAGCCTGAATACGGCCAGGCCCCGGCCGGCCGTCTGAACCGGCGGCACTTCCTCACGTCCGGAAAGGACCGCTCCAAAGCGAGCGCCAGTGCCGACGACAACTGTTGCAGTAGCGAGCATTGCGATCAGGACGGGGACGACAGCGTAGCGCAACTTTCGCATGGGCTCCTCCTTGAGAGGTTACACGGCTACGCTTATTGGTACGAAGTAAGGCCGGCTTTCAATTCTCTTTCGTCTGTTACCCGATATCCGTGTGGTCCATCACCACGCTGCCGCGCTCCAGCCGCGCGACGCGCGCCAGCGCCAGCACCGGAAGGCCGCGCTGCTCGAGCGGCCGGCGACCATCCTGAAACACTTTCTCAACCAGAAAAGCCATCGCGACGGTTTCGGCGCCGGCGTCGGCAACGATATCGGCCAGCGCCAGTGCAGTCCTGCCGTTGGCCAGAAAATCGTCGACTATCGCGACACGCGTGCCGGCGGGAAGGTAGCGCGCCGCGACTACGAGGCGCGTGTCGCCGCCCTTGGTCGGCGACGGCACGATGCGAGATAGCGCCGGCGTTTCGACTGCCGTTGAGTATTTTTTGGCGTACACCAGCGGTGTGCCGAGTGCGATAGCGGTGGCTAGGGCCGGAGCGATCCCGCTGGCTTCCGCGGTCAGCAGCAGCTCGGGCTCGAATGGTCTCAAACGCTCCGCGAGCGCGCGGCCAAGCTCGACCATGAAGGCCGGCTCGATACGGTGGTTCAAGAAGTGGTCGATTATCAGGATGCGGTCGTTCTCGACGGTGGCCTCGGCGACGATGCGGCGCACCAATGGCTCAAACGGTACATAGGCCACCTCCGGCTCCCGTGGTGTCGACATTAAGTGCTCCTCGCGCGGGTCGATGCTGCTCATTATAATCGGGGCAGCGGGCGATGCCGGAAGCGGCAGAACCGGCTGTTGCTGGTGGCACATATGGTCTACGGCGGGTGTCCCGCCTTGCGTGCCGGCCGGGTGTGGATCAAACGCATGCGATTTCAGCTGAAGCAGTGGAGGAACCGGGTGAACACACCGCTTACCATCGATCAGCTCAACGTGCTCGACTGCGACGCCTTTGTCGTCGCTCTGGGAGGCATCGTCGAAAACTCGCCATGGGTCGCCGAAGCGGCGTGCAATGCGCGGCCGTTCGCCGATCGCGCCGCGCTGCATCGGGCAATGCTCGACGCCTTACGCTCCGCGCCGGAAGACGTCCGGCTCGCCGTGATACGCGCCCATCCTGACCTGGCCGGACGGGCGGCGCTGGCCGGCGAACTGACCCGCGAGTTGACGCGTGAGCAGGCCTCGGCCGGCCTGGACCAGCTGACTCCCGACGAGTACGCCGAGTTCATGCGCCTCAACCACGACTACGTGCAGCGCTTCGGCTTTCCGTTTGTGATTTGCGTACGCGAGCACGACAAAGCGGGTATCCTGCGCGCGTTTCGCGAGCGGCTACACAATCGGCCCGCGGACGAGCTGAGCACCGCCGTCGCCGAAGTGGGCAAGATCGCCGCGCTGCGTCTCGACGACGCCGTTGCTTGACGAACGATTTAGAATGCGAACCCTGGGTGGGAGACGGGGTGACAAGGTGATGGTGATCGGCGGCGGATATTTGTAAGGCCGAAGGGCCTAGACGGCCCTGCCTGACCGGCCCTAGCATGCGCCGCCTGTACTGTTCACCTGGTGGAATGCGCCGTGCGACGCATGCTACGGCCCTATGTTGCGTCTTTGCGTTTCTGTTTGGGTGGTGAGGGCCTGCACAGACAATGGCCGGCAAACTGACAACCCATGTGCTTGATACCGTGAGCGGACGCGCCGCTGCGGGAGTCGGCGTCGAGCTGTGGCGTGTCGGCCGCGACGGAAGCCGGGAACTGCTGGTTCGCACGCGCACCAACCACGACGGTCGCACCGACGAGCCCTTACTGGAAGGCGCGGCGCTGCAGGCCGGCGTGTTCGAGTTGCTGTTCGACATCGGAGCGTATTTTGCGCGCGATGCGGCGCTGCCGAAGCCGCCGTTCCTGGACCGTGTGCCGGTGCGCTTCGGCATCGCCGACGTCGAGGCACATTACCATGTGCCGCTGCTGGCATCGCCATGGTCGTACTCGACCTATCGAGGCAGTTGAGACATGATGGCCGCGTGCTTGCTTAGGTCCAGGTGAGGCCTTATCCGACAGGCCGGCGCTGTTAGCGGTGGCCTTCGTCTCCGACCCGCTGTGGAAAGCGTAAGTAACACAATCGAACAGCGAGCGGCGCAGATCATGCGCCGCTGCGATGAACTTGCTACGATCAGTGAAGATCCCGCTCGACTGACACGCCGCTACGGCACGCCAGCGCTGCGCGATGCCCAACAGCTGATCGCCAGGTGGATGGGCGAGGCCGGCCTCGAAGTGCGCCACGATCCGATCGGAAACGTCATCGGCAGGTTGCCGGGCGCCGATCAGCAGCAGCCTGTCCTGTTGCTCGGCTCGCACGTCGACACCGTATGCGATGCCGGACGCTACGACGGGCCGCTCGGCGTATTGACGGCGATCGCCTGCGTCGCGCAGCTGCATACAGACCGCACCGAGCTGCCGTTCGCTGTCGAGGTTGTCTCGGTCGTCGAAGAAGAAGGGGTACGCTTCGGAACGGCCTATCTTGGCAGCAGCGCCCTTGCCGGCATATCGCTGCAGGATCAGCTTGCCCATGTCGCGGCGGACGGCGTCACGCTGCGCGAGGCGATCACGGCGATGGGAGGTGACCCCGGGCGGCTCGAGCAGGCCGCCTACCCGCCCGGGCAGGTGCTCGGCTACTGCGAGGTGCATATCGAACAGGGACCGCTGCTGGAATATGAAGAGCTGCCGGTCGGCGTCGTCAGCGCGATCCAGGGCCAGTCGCGGGCCGAGCTGAGGTTCGCCGGCCTCGCCGGCCACGCCGGTACCGTACCGATGGCTCTGCGAGCGGATGCGTTGTGTGCGGCTGCCGAGTTTACGGTAGGCGTCGAGGCAGCCGCCCGCGCGACCGACGGGATGGTCGCGACGGTCGGCGAGCTGGCGATCGAGCCGGGCGCGCCGAATGTTATTCCTGGAACAGCGCGCCTGACACTCGACGTGCGCCATCCCGACGACAATCTGCGCCGCGTGGTGTTCCGGCGCCTGGAAGCCGCCGCCAACAGTATTGCCGCTTCGCGGGCTATCGGGCTCAGCTGGGATACCTGGCGCGAGAGCCGCAGTGTCATATGTGACGGGCGCATGGTGGACGCCCTGTCCGCCGCGGTAGGCCAGGCCGGTCTGCCGGTACGCCTGCTGCCCAGCGGCGCCGGCCATGATGCTATGGTTCTGTCGCGCCTCGCGCCCGTGGCGATGCTGTTTGTGCGCTGTGCCGGCGGCATCAGCCATAATCCGGGCAAATCGGTGGAACCGGACGATGTCGCCGTCGCCCTCGACGTGCTCGATCGCTTCGTACTGCTCGTGGCCGAAGGTTTTACGGCGCTGCCTGACCGGCCGGTAAAGCCTACCGTCCCGCCTGACGTGCCGGAGCAGCGGGCGGACGAGGGCGAAAGCGCAGCAGCGTGAGGCGCTATGATGTCTTGCTGCGCGGTGGCAGCCTGGTAACTCCCGGCGCTGTCGTACGCGCCGATCTGGCTGTCGCGGACGGCCGGGTGGTCGAGGTCGGACCCGAGCTGCTCGGCGGCGCGGACCTCGAGCTCGACGTGCGCGACAGGCACGTGTTTCCAGGCGTCGTCGACGCGCATGTTCACTTCAACGAGCCTGGCCGCGCCGAGTGGGAAGGCTTTCGCAGCGGAACGCGTGCGCTCGCCGCGGGCGGTACTACCTGCTTCGTCGATATGCCGCTCAACGCTCACCCGCCGACGATCGACGGTCCGAGCTTTGACCTGAAGCTGGCTGCAGCGTTGCAGTCGTCGTTGGTCGACTTCGCATTCTGGGGCGGCATCGTACCGGGCAATCTCGACCGGCTGCCCGAGCTTGCCGAGCGCGGCGTCGTCGGTTTCAAGGCGTTTATGTCCGACTCGGGCATCGCCGATTTCACAGCAGCCGACGATCTGACGCTGTACGAGGGTATGGTCTGCGCGGCGCGGCTGGGCTTGCCGGTAGCGGTACATGCCGAGAACGATACGATTACCAGGCAGCTGGCGCGGCGCGCGGCGCGCGAAGGCCGTCAGGATGCGCGCGATTGGCTCGCTACGCGGCCGATCGTCGCCGAAGTCGAGGCCATCCAGCGCGCGATCGTACTGGCCGAGGCGGCCGGCTGCATGCTGCATATCGTGCATGTCAGCTCGGCCGCGGGCGTGGCCGCCGTTGTCGCGGGGCGCGAGCGCGGGGTGGACGTCAGCTGCGAGACCTGCCCGCATTACCTGCTGTTCACCGCCGAGGATGTAGAACGCCTGGGAGCGCCGGCCAAATGTGCCCCTCCACTGCGCAGCAATGAAGATCGCGAAGCGTTGTGGCAAGCCGTCGCCGATGGAAGCCTGCCGATGGTCGCCTCGGACCATTCGCCGTCGCCGCCGGCGCTGAAACAGGGGCCGTTCAGCGGCGCATGGGGCGGTATCTCGGGCTGCCAGACGCTGTTGCGCAGCTTATTGACCGCCGGCTGGGCAGCGCGTACACTGTCGCTCACCGCAATTGCCGGCTGTACCGCGGGATTTCCCGCTCGCCGGTTCGGTCTCGACGGCAAAGGTGCGATCATGCCCGGCGCGGATGCCGACCTCGTCGTCGTCGACCTCGAATCGAGCGCCGAGCTGCGCGCGGAAGAGCTGCACTATCGCCATCCACATAGCCCGTACACCGGGATGCAGCTGCGCGGCAAGATCCTTCAAACGGTTGTCCGCGGCACGCCGGTGTGGCAGCATGGCACATTTGCCTCGCCGCCGGCCGGCCGCTTGATCCGTCCGCGCAGTGCGAAAGAAAGTGTTTAGCGTATGTGGGAGCGCTATTTCCAACCCGCCACACTTGAGCAAGCCCTGGCGCTGCTGCGCGATCACGGCGCGTCTGCGCGCATCGTGGCCGGCGGCACTGATGTGATGGTCGAGTTGCAGCGCGGCATCAAGCCGACAGGCACCTTGATCGATGTTTCGCGATTGCGCGAGCTAAAGTACACGCGCCTTGAAGGCGGCGTGCTGAAGCTGGGAGGCCTGGTAACCCACAACGATGTGCTTGCCTCGCCCGATTGCAGGACCTATGGGCTGCCGCTGGCACAAGCCTGCGCCGAGGTCGGCGCGCCGCCGATCAGGACGCGCGCTACTATCTCCGGCAACCTGGTGACAGCCTCGCCGGCCAACGATACGATCACGCCGCTGTTTGCGCTTGGCGCCGAATTGACCCTGCTCAGCGCAGCCGGCGAGCGTGTCGTCGCGCTGCCCGATTTTTATGCCGGTTTCCGGCAAACGGTGTTGCGTCCGGACGAGCTGATCAGTGAGCTGCGCTTTCCGGTGCTGTCGGACTCGCGCCGCGGTGTGTTTCGCAAGCTTGGCTTGCGCCGTGCGCAGGCGATCTCGGTCGTCAACGTGGCGATTGTTGCGACCTTTGACGGCCACCGGATCAAGGATGTTCTGATCGCGCTTGGCTGTGTTGCGCCGACGATCGTGCGCGCGCCGAGCGCCGAAGCGTACCTGGACGGGCGCGTGCTGGACGAAGCGGCCTGCGCCGAGGCGGGGCGGCTGGCAGCCGCCGATATTGCTCCGATCAGCGATGTGCGTGGCTCGGCGCGCTACCGGCTGCGTGTCACCGCGGGGATGGTGGGCGAGGCGCTGGCGACGCTGGCGACTGCGCCCTTCGCTGCCGCCTTCATGCCGGCGCCGGTGCTGCTCGATACCGGCGGCCGGTCGCCGGCCGCGGGCGGCGATGTCAGGCAAATCGACACTACGATCAATCGGCGCCAGTACCGCCTCGACGCTTTACCCGGCAAGACCTTGCTCGACGCGCTGCGCGATGACGCCGGGCTGGTCGGGGTCAAGGAGGGCTGCGCCGAGGGCGAATGCGGCGCATGTGCGGTCTGGCTGGACGGCCAGGCGGTGATGGCCTGCCTCACGCCGGCGCCGCAGGCCTACGGTGCCGAGCTGACCACGATCGAGGGATTGGCCGGCGACGCGGGGTTGCATCCGCTGCAGCAGTCGTTCGTCCGGCATGGCGCGGTGCAGTGCGGCTATTGTATTCCCGGTATGCTGATGGCCGGTGCCAAGCTGCTCGACGAACGACCACAGCCGACGATCGAGGAAGCGCAGGTAGCGCTGAGCGGCAACATCTGCCGTTGTACAGGTTATCGCAAGATCCTGGACGCGGTACTGGACGCGGAACGCGAGTGACCGCCGCGAATGAATTCGCGGATGATAAGCACAAACCTGCTGAAGCAGGTTGCCAACAACATGCATTCGTAACCTGCTTCAGCAGGTTTGCCTTATCAACGTCGAAATTCGACGTCATTCGACGAACGGGAGCCGAGCATGCCCTTCTGGCGGCTGTACTACCACCTTGTCTGGCCGACCCACCATCGCGAACCGTGGATCCGGCCGGAGATCGAAGATCGATTGTACGGCTATCTGGTATCGAGGGCGGGGGAACAGGGTGTGTACACATACGCGGTCAACGGTTGGTTCGACCATGTGCACATGGTTGTTGCTGTCCCGCCACTGCTTGCCGTGTCCGAGCTTGTAAAGCAGTTGAAGGGTGCCAGTTCGCGGTTTTTGCACACCGAAGCGGGCTTGCCGGCGCAATTCACCTGGCAGCGCGGCTATGGCGCGCTATCGGTCGGCGAGCGCCAGCGGCCGGTCGCCGAGCGGTATGTTGAACGCCAGAAGGAACATCATGCCAGGCAAACCACCAACAGCTGGCTCGAATATGTCGCCGAAGCCGACGACGGCCCGACCAGACCAGGCGATACTCAACAGGTTCGCGAAGCTCAGCAACCTTACGATCAAGATGAATTTCCTTTCTGACCACGACTGTCCAATCGCAACCCTTGCCACAACCTGCTTCAGCAGGTTTCATCTTATCAACCGCGAATTCATTCGCGGCCCTGGCGGCCCTGGCGGCCCTGCACGGCCCTGGCGGCCCTGCGCGGCCCTGCGCGGCCCTGGCGGCCCTCACGGACCTGGCGGGCCACGCGGACCTGGCGGAGCACGCGACGGGCTCCGCGACCCTGGCAGCGCTGGCGGGCCACATGCTCCACACGCTCCACACCGAGCACCCGGGCCTGGTCGCAGCCATGGCGCACCACCAGATCAGGGCATCGGCGCCTCGCTGCCACGCCCCGACGCGCCCGGCAAAGTGACCGGTGACACACGCTACCCCGGCGACCTCGTCGCCGGCGACATGCTGTATCTCAAGGTAGTTTTCGCACACCGGCCGCACGCATTGATCGAACATATCGATACCGGCGCGGCGCTGGCGCACCACGGCGTTGTTGCGGTGATGACGGCCCAGGACGTGCCGTACAACGCGTTTGGACTGATCGAAGCCGACCAGCCGGTATTGTGCGGCGAGCGAATTCGGTTCGAAGGCGACAAAGTGGCGCTGGTCGTCGCGGAAACTAAGGCCGCCGCCGCCGCCGCCGCGCGCCTGGTACACGTCGCGTACAGCGATCTGCCGGCCGTCACAGACGCGCGTGCGGCGCTGGCGAGCGACGCGCCACTGGTTCATCCGGCTTTGGGCGGCAATCTGCTTGCACATGTGCCGATCCGTAAAGGCGATGCCGGGGCCGCGCTTGCCGGCGCGGATGTTGTTGTCGAAGGAGCGTTCTCGACCGGCTGGCAGGAGCACGCGTTTTTGCAGCCTGAAGCCGGCGTGGCCTGGATCGACGCGCAGGGTCGCCTGGTGGTTGAAACCGCCGGCCAATGGCTGCACGAAGACCGGCGCCAGATCGCCGCCATGCTGAAGCTGCCCGAAAGCGAGGTCGTGATCCGCTACGCGGCGATCGGTGGTGCGTTCGGCGGCCGCGAGGATCTTTCAATTCAGCACGTGCTGGCCCTGGCGGCCTGGAAGCTGCGCCGGCGTGTTGCGATCGTGTGGAGCCGCGCAGAATCGATGGTCGGCCACCATAAACGCCATCCCATGTCGATCCGCTGCCGCTGGGGTGCCAACCGCGACGGCCGGATCGTTGCCGTGGAAGCCGAATTGCTGGCGGACGGCGGCGCCTACGCGTCGACCAGCCTCGAAGTCATCAAATGTGCCGCGCTGTTTGCGAGCGGCTGCTACGAAGTGCCCAATATCGCCGTCGACGCATATGTCGCCTATACCAACAACGTGCCGAGCGGCGCTTTTCGCGGCTTCGGCGCGCCCCAGGCACAGTTCGCCGCCGAGTCGATGGTGACACGCCTGGCCCTGGCTCTGGAAATGGATCCGCTCGAGCTCCGGCGGCGCAACATCTATCGTGAGGGCAGCATCGAGCCGACACAGCAAACGCTGCCGCCTGGAGTTGGCGCGCCCGAGGTGCTGGAGCGCTGTATTGAGGAAGCACGAGCGCGGGGGATGCTACCAACGAACCAGCAAACCAGCAAACCAGCAAACCAGGAACCGAGGACCGAGGACCAAGAACCAGGCAATCAGGCGGAACGGAGAACCGAGAACAGAGAACAGGCTGCCGAAAACTCGAAACTCGAAACTCGAAACTCGAAACCTGATTCCGGCAACTTGAAACCCGAAACTTGGAACTTGAAACTATTAACTGGCCGTAAGCGCCGAGGAGTAGGAATTGCCTGCGGCATCAAAAACGTCGGCTACTCGTTCGGCTTTCCCGAGCAGGCGACCGCGACGGTTGAGCTGCACGGGGCCGCATCGATCGAGCATATTCACCTGCGTATAGGTGCGGCAGACGTCGGGCAGGGAGCGCACCTGATTCTGCGGCAGATCGTATCCGAGCAGGCCGGCGTGCCGATCGACAAGATCGTCATCATCGCCGACGACAGCAGTGAAGCGCCAAACGCCGGCAGCGCCTCGGCTTCGCGCCTGACCCTGATGGCCGGCCGCGCGGTGTACGAAGCGACGGCCGCGGCGCTCAAAACGTGGGAAGACGAGGAGCGGCCCGCGATTGCGACGGCGCAATACCGGCCGCCGGCGACCACCCCGCTCGATCCGGTGACTTCCGCCGGACGGCCCAACTACTCGTACGGCTACGCGGCACAGGCGGTCGAGGTCGAGGTAGACACTGTCACGGGGCTGGTCCAGGTGCTACGGGTGATCAGCGTCCACGACGTAGGGCGCGCGATTAATCGCCGGCAGGTTGAGGGCCAGATCGAAGGATGTCTGGCGCAGGCGCTTGGCTTTACACTGCTTGAGCATTTTCAGATGCGCGACGGCTATGTATTGACGCCTCATTTGAGCACGTACTTGCTGCCGACAACCCTCGACATGCCCCTGGAAATCGTGCCGGTGATCCTTGAGCTCGCCGACCCGAACGGCCCGTTCGGCGCGCGTGGTGTGGCCGAAATGCCGCTGGTGCCGTTTGCGCCGGCTGTCGCCGCGGCAATCTATGACGCGACGGGCGCCTGGCTCTCCGATCTGCCGATCACGCCGGAACGCGTGCTGGACGCGATCGTTGCCCGGCGGCAGCCTGGTGATTCTGCGCTATAATACGCTGGTCATCGCCCCGGAGCATCGCGCCGCTGCCGCTCCCCTGACTTTTATCATTGAGCAATGAACAATGAACAAAGCCTGCAGGTGTTTGTTCATGCTCATTAAAGGTGGTGCATGGCCAGCATTTTACGCATTACAGTCGGCTCGTATTCGTATACCGCGCGACTGGAACAAGATGCTGCGCCCCGCACCTGTGCTGCCTTCGAACGCCTGCTGCCGTACCGGCAAAAGATCATTCACGCCCGCTGGAGTGGCGAGGCGTGCTGGATTCCCCTTGGCGACTTCGACCTCGGTGTGGAGTATGAAAACCATACCAGCCATCCGTCACGCGGAGACATATTGTTCTACCCCGGCGGGATAAGCGAGACGGAAATACTTTTCCCGTACGGCAGTGCCTGTTTTGCCAGCAAAATGGGCCAGCTCGCGGGAAACCATTTCTGCACGCTGATCGACGGGCACGCGCAGCTTGCCGCTATGGGCCGGCTTGTGCTGTGGGAGGGTGCACAGGACATCGTGTTCGAGGAGGCAGGGTGACAGGAAATGATGAACGATGAACAAGGAAGGTCATGCATGGGAAGGTTCAGATCGTTGGCGGCCCTGCTGGTGTTACTGATGTTGCTGGCTGCCTGTGGGGCAGCGCCTGAAGGCGGCACGACGACCGATACCACGGCGTCGGAGGCTGCTGCGGCGAGCGAAAGCGCGCCAAGTGCAGCGCCGGAAGCGAGCGTTGCCGCGGCCAGTGCGGCGCCGGAAGCAAGTGTGGCTGCAGATGCGAGTGAAGCCGCGGCCAGTGGTGCGGCGGCCAGTGATGCGGCAGGCGAAAAGACGAGAGTTGCGTTTGTGTATGTCGGTCCCATCGGCGATGCAGGGTGGACCTGGGCACACGACCAGGGCCGTCTGGCGCTCGAGCAGAACCTTCCGAACGTCGAAACGGTGTACCAGGAAAGCGTCCCCGAAGCCGCGGCCGACGCCGAGCGCGTGATCCGCGAGTTTGCACAGGGCGGCGCTAAAGTCGTGTTTACCACGTCATTCGGCTATATGGACCCGACGATCAACGTCGCCAAAGATTTCCCCGACACCGTGTTTGTCCATATCTCCGGCTACAAGACGGCCGACAACGTGGGAACCGGCTTCGGCAAAATCGAAGAGCCGCGCTATGTTTCGGGCATGATCGCCGGTAAAACGACGACGGCCAACAAGCTCGGCTATGTTGCCGCCTTCCCGATCCCCGAAGTGATCCGCGGCATCAACGCGTTTACATTGGGAGTGCGAAAAGTAAACCCCGAAGCAACGGTCAAGGTTGTGTGGACCAACACCTGGTTTGACCCGCAAAAAGAGCGCCAGGCAGCCGAAGCGCTGCTTGACGACGGCGTCGACGTCGTGGCACAGCATCAGGACACCACCGGCCCGATGCAGGCAGCCGAAGCGCGCGGCAAGTTTGGCGTCGGCTACAACGCCGATATGAGCAAGTTTGCGCCCAACGCCGTGCTTACCAGCCCGATCTGGAACTGGGGTGTGTTCTACACCGACGTCGTCAAGCAGGTGCAGCAAGGCACCTGGGAGAGCGGACAGTATTGGGGCGGCTGGAAGGACGGCGTGGTCGACCTCGCGCCGTTTGGCACAATGGTTCCTGATGACGTCAAGCAGCTGGCCGACGACGAGATCGCCAGGTTCAAAAGCGGCGAGCAGGATATCTTCACCATTTTCACCGGCCCGATCAACGATCAAAGCGGCGCTGAAAAGGTGCCGTCCGGCACGGCACTCAGCGCCGAAGACTTGTTGTCCAACATGAACTGGTTTGTCGAGGGCGTCGAAGGAAATCCGGCTCCCTAACCCCAATGATAGAGCTATCCGGCATCACCAAACGCTTCGCCGGCGTGATCGCGAACGACAATATCAGCTTCACCGCGCTGGCCGGTGAGGTTCACGCGCTGCTGGGCGAGAACGGCGCCGGCAAGTCGACGCTGATGAGCGTGCTGGCCGGCCTGTACCAGCCGGATGCCGGCACGTTGCGTATTGAAGGCCGTGACGTGCGTTTCGGCTCGCCGCGCGACGCGATCGACCACGGCATCGGCATGGTGTACCAGCATTTCATGCTGGTCGATACGCTTACGGTAGCCGAGAACATGATGCTCGGCCAGCGCGGCCGAGGCACCGGCCTGGATACGCGCCGGGTCGAGCGTGAGATCGGCGAGCTTGCGCAGCGCTATCGGCTGCAGGTCGACGTCGGCGCCCGGATCTGGCAGCTGTCGGTCGGCGAGCAACAACGTGTCGAGATCCTGCGCCTGCTGTACCGCGGCGCCAGAGTGCTGATTTTTGACGAGCCGACGGCCGTGTTGACGCCGCAGGAGTCGGCTGAGCTTGTGGGGACGCTGCGGCATATGGCGGCGTCCGGATTTTGCATTATTTTCATCTCCCACAAGCTGGATGAAGTGCTGGCCGTGGCCGACCGCATCACCGTGCTGCGGCGAGGCAAGGTTGTCGCTTCGACCGCGGCCGCGGACAGCGACCGTCGCTCGCTCGCGCGCATGATGATCGGCCGCGACATCGTGTTTGATCACGATCCTCGTGCGCCGGCTGCAGGCGCGACAGCGCTCGAAGTACGAGGCCTGCAAGCCCGTGGCGATAAAGGCCTTCCGGCGCTGCGCGGCGTTGACCTCGACGTGCGATCGGCGAGATTTTCGGCATCGCCGGCGTCGCCGGCAACGGACAGCGCGAGCTTGCCGAAACGATTGCCGGGTTGCGGCCTGCCACGGGCGGAAGCGTGCGCGTCGCGGGCATCGATCGCACCAATCGCGCGGCCGACGAGATAGTCGCCGCGGGCGTGGCACATATCCCCGAAGACCGCCTGGGCACTGGACTGATCGCATCGCTCGGTCTTGACGACAACCTGATTTTGAAGCGCTATCGCTCGACGCCGCTGGCGCGCGGGCTGTTCCTGGACGGGCGCGCGATCGACGCCTTTGCCAGGCAGCTGGTGCAAAGCTACGATGTCATGCCGCCCGTGCTCGGTACGCGGGTCGGACTGCTTTCCGGCGGCAATCAGCAGAAGCTGCTGCTGGCGCGCGAGCTGTCCGGCGATCCGCGCGTCATCGTGGCGGTCCATCCCACGCGCGGTGTGGACGTGGGCGCCAGTGTCGCGATCCAGCGCTTGCTGCTGGCCCAGCGCCGGCGCGGCGCCGCGATCCTGCTGATCTCCGAAGACCTCGACGAGCTGCTGACTCTGGCGGATCGTGTGGCTGTTCTATTCGAGGGGCGCATCATGGGCACGCTTCCCGCCGCAAACGCCGATGTGGAACACATCGGTTTAATGATGGCGGGAGCTTGAAACTCGAAAGCGCCGTTCCGCGCTGGCACATCGAGCGCCGGCTCAGCCCGGCGCCGTGGGCCAAGCTGGTAGTGCCGCTGGTTTCGATTGTGCTGGCACTGCTCGTGGGGGCGCTGCTGCTGGCGATCGCCGGCCGCGACCCGCTTGTGGTGTACGGCGCGATGGCGCGCGGCGCTTTCGGTAGCGTGAACGGCCTGGCGGAAACGCTGGTCAAAACAATCCCATTGCTGCTGGCGGCGCTCGGCGTCAGTATCGCGTTCCGGATGCTGCTGTGGAATATCGGCGCCGAAGGGCAGCTCTACCTCGGCGCGATAGCGGCGACCGGCGTCACACTATGGGTGTTGCCGGGCGCGCCGGCATGGATTCTCATTCCGGCGATGATACTGGCCGGTGCGGCGGGCGGCGCACTTTGGGCACTGATCCCTGGCGCCCTGCGGGCGTATCTCAAAACCAGTGAGATCATCACCAGCCTGATGCTGAACTATGTTGCGATCCTGCTGGCCGAGTATCTGGTGTACGGCCCATGGCGCAACCCTCAGGGAATGGGCTTTCCCGGCACGGCGACCTTTCCCGATGCCGCCTGGCTGCCGCGTTGGGGAACTACGCGCGTCCATCTCGGCATCGTGCTGGGCTTAGGTGCCGCGGTGGCGATCTGGGTGCTGCTGCGCCGCACCTGGTGGGGCTATGAGATCCGGGTCGTCGGCGAAAACGAGCGTGCCGCGCGCTATGCCGGTATCCCGATCAATCGCAACATCTTGCTGGTGATGGCGCTCAGCGGCGCGCTGGCCGGTATGGCCGGTATGAGCGAAGTGGCGGGCCTGTCGCACGCGCTGCAGCGCAATCTATCACCAGGCTACGGCTATACCGCGATCATCGTGGCATGGCTTGCGCGGCTCAACCCCGCCGCGATCGTGCTCGTCGCCTTCTTGTTTGCCGGATTGCTCGTCGGCGGCGACCAGCTCCAGATCAGCACCGGTCTGCCGGCGGCGATCGCCCCGATGCTGCAGGGAACGATCTTGTTCTTTGTGCTCGGCGGCGAGGTGTTGGGCAAGTATCGCATCAGGTGGGGGTAAAATGCTGATTTCCATACTCGCCGCCGCCATCGCCTTCGGCACCGCGCTATTGTTTGCGTGTCTGGGTGAGATCGTGTGCGAGCGTGCCGGCGTGCTCAACCTTGGCGTCGAAGGCATGATGCTGTTGGGCGCGCTCGGCGGCGTGGCGACGGCATACTGGACCGGCAGCGCGTGGCTCGGGGCGCTGGGCGCGATGCTGGTTGGCGGCGGGCTTAGCTTGATCCATGGATTGCTGACTATTTCACTGCGCGGCAATCAGGTGGTCAGCGGTCTGGCGCTGACGATCTTCGGCGCTGGATTATCGTCGTTCCTGGGCCAGCCGTTTGTCGGGCAGGTGCCGCCGCCGGCGTTTTCCAGGCTGCCGGTGCCGCTCTTGAGCAGCATACCCGTGCTCGGGCCGATCCTGTTTCGCCAGGATGCGCTGGCCTATCTGTCGTATGCGGTGGTGCCGCTGCTGTGGTTATGGATCTTCCGTACCAGGCCCGGCCTCAACCTGCGCGCAGTCGGCGAGAACCCGGCGACAGCCGACGCGATGGGTGTTGGTGTCGTGCGCACACGCTATGCTGCTGTGTTTGCCGGCGGCATGCTGGCCGGCCTCGGCGGCGCCGCGATTTCGTTAGCCACCAATCCGGGTTGGAGCGATAACATTACCGCCGGTCGCGGCTGGATCGCCGTGGCGCTGGTGATCTTCGCGCGCTGGGATCCGCGCTGGGCAGCCGCCGGCGCATACCTGTTCGGCGGCGTTGAAGCGCTGCTGTTCAGGCTGCAGATCGCCGGTACCCCCGTGCCCGCGCCGGTGTTGAGCATGCTGCCCTACCTGCTGACGGTGCTGGTGCTGGTACTGGCCTCGCGGCCCGCGGCGCCGGGCAGCGGTCGTCGCGCCGTCGCCGCTCCGGCAGCGCTGGGCAACGCCTACGAGCGCGAGCGTCGCGCTTAGCCTGTTACCCTTCAAACGTAAGCCCGCGCTACTAACTTATACCACGCCCGTGCCCGAGACCTCCGATGGTCGCCGTCGCGAGTCGGCCTGCGTATGCTGCATGAAGCTCTCCACCTGATGAAAGGACGTCTTCATGCAGCGTACAGCTCGTATGCGAGGTTTCGCTTTGCTCACCGCGCTTGCTCTGGCGGGCACAGCCGGCGCAACTGCATCTACTACCCCGGCTGCCGCGCCGACGGTAGTCTCGGTTGCCGGAGCGGCACCGGCGGACATTCAAGCCGGCGTAGACAGCTACCGTGCCCTGCTTGGCGCCAATAACGCCAGCGGCCCGCCGACCACGTCGGGCCGGCGCGAGGTCAACTGGGATGGCGCTCCCGATACCAGAGCGGCGCCGAACGACCTGCCTGGCGATTTCTTCAACGCGACCGTGCCGCGTGGCGTGGTTTCGACAACTCCCGGCAGCGGCTTTCAGGTGAGCGCCGACACCAGCAATCCGACCAACACACCTGTCGAGTTTGCCAGCCTCGATCCGAGCTACGCGGCGAACTTCCAGACCTTTTCGCCTCAGCGCCTATTCAGCGCCATCGGCAGCAATGTTCAGGATGTACACTTCTTCGTTCCCGGTACCAAAGCGCCTGCCGCCGTGCGCGGCTTCGGCTCGATCTTCACCGATGTCGAAACCGACGGCAGCACGACGATCGAATACTACAGCGCAGCCGGCAGCCTGGGTGTGTATAAAGTGCCTGCTTCGGCCAATGGCGGCCTTTCATTTCTGGGCGTCGATTTCGGAGAAAATGTCGTCACGCGCGTGCGTATCGTCAGCGGAAGCGTAGCGCCTGGAGCCGGTGTCCTGGACATCAGCGACGGCGGTGCGTACGACATCGCGGTGATGGACGATTTCATTTACGGCGAGCCGATTGCGCGCGGGCTGGCATATGTGCCGCTGGTCCAGCGCGACGCAAGCCTGTATCCGAGCCACGGCCAAGAATAGAACACGGCCACGAATAGAGCACGCATAAACGAATGTTCGGAGCATTCGTTTATGCGTGCTCTATTCGTGGCCGTGGCTCGGGTCGTTTATTCGCCCTGCACCAACGCCCGCGCAAGCTGATTGTGGGTTGCCACCAGCGCCGGCACGTCGAGGTCGACGAATTCGCCGTCGCGGATGCGGACGCGGCCGTTGATGATGCTCAGGTCGACGTTGGGCGGCCGGCAAAACACCAGCGCGGCCAGCGGATCGTGTACCGCGCCTCCGGCCAGAGCGAGCGAGTCGGCCCGGTATGCCACGATGTCGGCGGCCATGCCGGGCGCGAGATAGCCGATATCGTCGCGGCCGAGCACGTCGGCGCCGCCACGCGTGGCGAGCCGCAGCGCCTCGCGTGCAGTCATCGCGGCCGGGTCGCCGCCGACGCGCTGCAGTAGCATTGCCATGCGCGCCTCTTCCAGCAGGTGCTGGCCGTCGTTGGAGGCCGAGCCGTCTACGCCGAGACCGACCCGTGCGCCGGCGCGCTGCAAGCCACGGATCGGGGCAACACCCGAGGCCAGGCGCATGTTTGAGCTGGGACAATGCGCCACGCCGGTATGCGTGTCGCCGAGCCGCAGCAGCTCCGCCGCCGATGGATGCACCATATGAGCGTGCCATACGTCTGAGCCGAGCCAGCCGAGCTCGGCGGCAAGCTCGACGGGTGTTTTGCCGAAGTGAGCCAGACAATACTCGTGCTCGTCGCGGGTTTCGGCCAGATGGGTGTGGCTATGCACTCCATACGCGCGAGCCAGGGCCACGCTCTCGCGCATCAAGGCTGCCGACACCGAAAACGGCGAGCACGGCGCGAGCACGATGCGTAACATCGCGAAACGATTTGCATCGTGGTATTGCTCGATCAATCGTCGCGAGTCGCGCAGAACCGCGTCTTCGTCTTCGACGATGTTATCGGGCGGCAGCCCGCCCTTCGATTCGCCTACCGACATCGAGCCGCGCGCGGCATGGAAGCGCATGCCCATCTCAGCCGCGGCAGCGATCTGGTCGTCCAACCGGGCGCCGTTGGGCCAGATATAGCTATGGTCGCTGCTGGTGGTACAGCCCGACAGCATCAGCTCGGCCATCGCCAGCCTGGTGCTATGGAAGACTGCTTCGGGCGTCAGGCGCGCCCAGATCGGGTACAGCGTGCGCAGCCAGTCGAACAGCACCGCGTCCTGGGCGCCCGGCACTGCGCGCGTGAGCGTCTGGGTGAAATGATGGTGCGTATTGACCAGTCCCGGCAGCACAATCAGCCTGGAGCCGTCGATCACCACGTCTGCCGCGTGCGGCAGCGCGCCGGCAGGCCCGATCTGCTCGATCACGTTGTCGATCACAAACACGCTGCCGCCGACGGCAACGCTGCCGGCGTCGTCCATCGTAGCCACCAGGGCGCAGTTTTTGAGCAGCAGGGTGGTCACCAGGATACTCGTAGTCACCTTGTCATAAATCCGGCACCGCGTGACCCGGCGGATAGATCAGGTACACAGTTCCACCGGAGTGGCCAAGCCACAGTCGCTCGAACTGCGCGCGGTTGTAGGTGCGCCGCACGCTCGGGTTATCGGGCGCTGCCGGGTCGTTAACAACGGGATTGCCGGCTCCATCGAAGCCGGCCAGCACCGAAAGATGGCCGTTGCTGGCGCCAGGTGCGCCGTCCAGCTCGCCCCTTGCCCAGGAAATGCTATAGATCACCGGTACACCGGCGGCGATCCACGGCTCGGCGTCGGCCAGGCTCTGGAAGCGCGTGACGGTTGTTTCGAAGCCCTGTGCGGCGGCATAGGCCGTATTAAACGACCAGTTGCCGTGGCCGTCGTACATCCAATCGAAGACGCCGCTTACCGCGTGACGCACGCGCGGCTCGCAGGCGCTGCCGTCGCGCCGCCAGTAGCCTAGCACCATCGAGGTCGAAGTCGGGCTGCACCATACTTCGCCGCCGTCGGGATACACCATTTGCGAGCACTCGGGCACGTCAAGCGCTCGATTCCAGAGTGCAGCGTTGCCGGGCCGCAGCTCGCCGGGCATGCTCGGTACCGTCGAGATCGTCACGCCGGCCGAGCGCACCGCCGGCACGGCTGAGCCGTCGGCGCTGAACAGTTTTAGCCTCAGCTGCAGCGCGCTGGCGCCGGTGCGGCGCGTGCTGAGCTTGAGTGTGTCGACGTCGACGCGGATCTTGTCGCCCACTTGCCCGTCGACCGAGTGACGCTGCACGCTGCCGCCATCGCTGGCCCAGACGCCCATACTGTACCAGCGCGACCAGCGCCGGCCGACGCGCGCGCGCACCTCGACGTCGATCCACGTGCCCGGCGGCGTTTCGGCGTTCCATGACGCGATCGCCTCGTAGAACGGAAACGCTGCCGCGGTTTCAGGCCCGAGCGCCTCGCCGATTAGAAACGAGCCACCGTTGTAATAGTTGCGCCCGTGGTAGCCGCCGGCGGGATATGGATCGCTGCCGGGCCTGGCCGTGGCGGGATCCAGACGCAGCGCGCCGTCCTGCGCTACGACGCCGCTGAGCTGCCAGGCGGCGAAACCATCGCCGGACTGCCAGCGATAGTGCGCCGTGCGGTAGGTTGATGCCGCTTCTGCGACGGGCGTAAGCAGCACGCTGCCGAGCAGGATCACGATCCAGACCAGCGCGGCGTGAGACAGCAAGCTCATGATCGCGTTCCTATGTGTTGCCGCCGGCCGCGGCAAACCGGCCTGGCCGGCGCGGCCAAGCATACGTCGGCTAGGGTGGCCTGTCAATCGCCACGGACCGCCGCCGCGGAGCCCGCGCAGGTGTGCGACCGCCCGCGCAGGTGTGCGACCGCCCGCGAATGAATTCGCGGTTGACAAGATGAAACCTGCTGAAGCAGGTTACACACGGAGAGCGGCGTGTTCCCAACCTGCTTCCGCAGGTTTTATCATATCAACGCCGAATTCATTCGGCGTTCGGCGTGCGCTAGACGCCAGCGCCGGCATGCCACTGCTGCAGCGAGCGCACCGTCCACACGCCGCCACGCAGCGCCGCGATCGCCTCGACAGCAGCTTCGGCGCCTGCCAGTGTCGTGATCGAGACGACCCCGTAGTGAATGCCGGCGCGACGCATGGCAAGCTCGTCATACATACTGGCCTCGCCCGAGCGGCGTATTGACGATGATCGCGATCTCGCCGTTCTTGATCTTGTCGACCACGTTGGGCCGGCCTTCGTTGACCTTGTAGACGATCTCGGTCTGCACGCCATGGCGCTCCAGATAGTCGGCCGTGCCGCCGGTCGCCACGATCCGAAAGCCGAACGCGGCAAAAGCGCGGGCGATCGGCAGCAGCCCGGGCTTGTCGCGGTCGTTGACGCTCAAAAAGACCGAGCCCGACGTAGGCAGCTCACGGTTGCAGCCGAGCTGCGCCTTGGCGAACGCCTCGCCGAACGTTTCGCCCGAGCCCATACCCTCGCCGGTCGAGCGCATCTCCGGACCGAGCACGATGTCGACGCCTGGGAATTTGCTCCATGGCAGGACGACTTCCTTGACATGGTAGCCCGGCACATGCGGCTCCTCGGTAACACCAAGCTCGCGCAGGCTGCGGCCGGCCATCACCTTGGCCGCGATTTTGGCCCAGGCGATACCGGTAGCCTTGGAGACGAAGGGCACCGTTCGCGAGGCGCGCGGATTGACCTCCAGCACATACACGACGTCGTCTTTCATGGCGAACTGCACGTTCATCAGGCCGACGACGCCCAGCCCCCTGGCCAGCGCCACGGTATAGCGCCGCATAGTCTCGAGGTGCTGCTCGTCGACCATCGCCGCCGGCAGCACAGCTGCCGAGTCGCCCGAGTGAATGCCGGCCAGCTCGATCTGGTGCATAATGCCGGCGATCACCACATCGGTTCCATCCGATACCGCGTCGACATCGAATTCCCAGGCGTCTTCCAGGAACTTGTCGATCAGCACCGGATGGTCGGGCGAGATATCGGCTGCTTCGAGCATGTAGCGCCCGAGCAACTCGTCGTTGAACACGATCGCCATGCCGCGCCCGCCGAGCACGTATGACGGTCGCACCACCACCGGGTAGCCGATCCGCCCTGCGACGTCGATGGCTCCGGCGATCGTCGTCGCCGCGCCGTTGGCCGGCTGCGGGATGTTTAGCTCGGCCAGCAGCGCCCCAAAGCGTTCGCGGTCTTCCGCCAGGTCGATCGCCTCGGGTGTGGTTCCCATAATCGGAACGCCGGCCGCCTCCAGCGCATGCGCCAGCTTGAGCGGGGTCTGGCCGCCGAATTGAACGATTACAGGGGGAAGGCGAGCGGCGAGCGGCGAGCGGGAGGCAAGAGGCGAGAGGCGAGAGGCGAGAGGAGGTCTTGTTTCGCTTTCCGGTCCCAGCGAAGTACTTTCAACGTCGTGGCTGTAGTCTCTTGCCTCTCGCCCCGTGCCTCTTGCCTCCTCCTCGACAATATTCAACACATCTTCCAGCGTCAGCGGCTCGAAATACAGCCGATCGGACGTATCGTAGTCGGTCGAAACGGTTTCCGGATTGCAGTTGACCATGATCGTCTCGTAGCCGAGCTCGCGCAGCGCGAACACGGCATGGACGCAGCAATAATCGAACTCCAGTCCTTGCCCGATACGATTTGGACCGCTGCCGAGAATGATCACCTTGGGCCGGTCGGTCGGCTCGGCTTCGCTCTCGGTCTCATATGACGAGTACAGATACGGCGTAAAGGCGGGAAACTCGGCGGCGCAGGTATCCACGCGATGATATGTCGGAATGATGCCGAGCACTTTGCGGCGCGCGCGCACGGCGAGCGAGGGGTCAGGGGTCAGGGGTCGGGGGTCAGGATCGGAACCCTGGCCCTCACCCCCCGGCCCCCTCTCCCGTTCGTCAGAACGGGAGAGGGGGAGATCGGCCTCCGACCCCTGACCCCTGACCCCCAGGATATGTGCCAGCTGCTCATCGCTGAAGCCCATGCGCTTTGCTTCGCGCAACAGGCGCGGTGGAACGCTGGCCAGATCGAACGCCCGCAGCCGCCCTTCAAGGTTCAGGATCGATGCCAGCTGCGCGACGAACCACGGGTCCCAGCCCGTCAGCCGCGCGACCTGGCCCTCGTCCATGCCGCTTTGCAGCGCATAGCGCACATACCAGGGTCGCTCGGGACGCGGCGTGATCAGAAACTCGCGCAGCCGCTCGGGGTCGATCTTCTCTTTGCCGTCGGCGCCCCAGCCGGCGCGGCCGGTTTCCAGGCTACGCAGCGCTTTTTGCCAGGCCTCGGCGAACGTCCGTCCGATCGCCATCGCTTCGCCGACCGATTTCATCTGCGTGCCGAGATTGGACTCGGCGCCGGGAAACTTTTCAAAGGCAAAGCGGGGCACCTTGACCACCACGTAGTCGAGCGTCGGCTCGAACGAGGCCGGCGTTTCGCGCGTGATATCGTTGGGCAGCTCGTCGAGGGTGTATCCGGCGGCCAGCTTGGCCGCGATCTTGGCGATCGGAAAGCCGGTCGCCTTGGAGGCCAGCGCCGACGAGCGCGACACACGCGGGTTCATCTCGATCACCAGCGTGCGCCCGTCGCGTGGATTAACTGCGAACTGCACGTTCGAGCCGCCGGTCTCGACGCCCACAGCATTCATCACCTTGGTAGCCATGTCGCGCAGGCGCTGGTACTCGCGGTCGGTCAGCGTCTGCGCCGGAGCCACCGTGATGCTGTCGCCGGTGTGAACGCCCATCGGGTCGAGGTTCTCGATCGAGCAGATGATCACCACGTTGTCGTTACGGTCGCGCATGACTTCGAGCTCGAACTCTTTCCAGCCGATCACGCTCTCTTCGACCAGTACCTGGTGAACCGGCGAAAGGTCGAGCCCGTTTTCGACGATCGAGCGAAACTCCTCGATGTTATAGGCGATGCCGCCGCCGGTGCCGCCGAGCGTAAACGAGGGCCGGATGATCGCGGGAAAGCCGGTATCTTTGACGATCGCCAGCGCTTCGTCGAGCGAATGGGCGGCGCCGCTTTGGGCGACCGGTAGCCCGACGCGTGTCATGGCGTCCTTGAACATCTGGCGGTCTTCGGCGATCTCGACAGCCTCGACCGACGCGCCGATCAGCTCGACGCCATACTCGGCGAGCACGCCGGCTTTATGCAGATCGACCGCCAGATTCAGCGCGGTCTGGCCGCCCACCGTCGGCAGCACCGCGTCCGGCCGCTCGTGCTCGATGATCCGCCGCACGCTGTCCACGGTCAGCGGCTCGATATACGTCGCGTCGGCGAACTCGGGATCGGTCATAATCGTGGCCGGATTCGAGTTCACCAGCAGGACGCGATAGCCCTCCTCGCGCAGCGCCTTGCACGCCTGCACGCCGCTATAGTCGAACTCGCAGGCCTGGCCGATCACGATCGGACCGGCGCCCAGGATCAGGATGGATTGTATGTCGGTGCGCTTAGGCATTGTATGTTTCGATCCGCGAATGAAAGGCATTCTTTGCGATTGAAGTCATTCAATCGCTAAAATGCCGGTAACGCACAGTCATGCCCCGCGCGTTGCCGGGCAGCTCGAACTGTTCCCACAGCCAGCGCGGAAAATCGTAACGATTGGTGCTGAAGCGCCGATGCAGCTCGATCCGCGCCGGCAGGTTGGCTCCGTCGCTGTACTGGCACCGGACGAATTCAGGATCCGAGATATTCTGCGTCATGTCGCTCCGGTAATGTACGGTCCGCGAAGGTCGGGTACCTACGCCAGTAGGTGCGGACGCAAGAAACGCGAAGATAATAGTGTTGCTAATCTTCGCGTGCCTTCGCGTGCCTTCGCGGATCGTTTTCCATCATCTGCACGAACTCGGTGAACAGCGGATCGGCATCATGCGGGCCTGGCGCGGCCTCGGGATGATACTGCACCGAGAACGCGGGGTAGCGGCTATGACGCAAACCTTCCACCGTGCCGTCATTCAGGTTGCGGTGCGTCACCTCGACGTCCTCAGGCAAGCTTGACGCGTCGACGGCGAAGCCGTGGTTTTGCGATGTAATCTGCACATGCCCGTTATCCAGCACCTTGACCGGATGATTACAGCCGTGGTGTCCATACGGCAGCTTGAACGTCGTGCCGCCCACGGCCAGGCCCATCAGCTGGTGGCCCAGGCAGATGCCGAAGACAGGCTTTTTGCCAAGCAGCTGCCGTATGTTATGGACCGCGTAATCGAGCGTCGCCGGGTCGCCGGGTCCGTTGGAAAGGAACACGCCGTCAGGGTTCAATTTCAGCACCGCTTCGGCCGGTGTTGTCGCCGGCACGACCGTGACATGGGCGCCGTGGTCGACCAGCTTGCGCAGGATGTTGCGCTTGAGGCCGAAGTCGTAGGCCACCACATGAAAGTTTCGAGTTTGTCGAGGCCTCCCGCCGATCGCTGGTTGTCGGTACCTGACCCCTGACCCCCGATCCCAGATCCCTGATCGAGTCGCCAATCGCCGCTGCCCTCCGACCAGCTATAGATCTCGCGGGTGCCGACACCGCTGGCGAGGTCGAGGCCCTCCATCCGTGGAGCATTGCGGGCTCGCTCGAGCAGCAGCTCAGCATCGTCCGTTTCGGTCGAAATCGCCGCCCGCAGCGCGCCGCGCTCGCGAATATGCCGTGTCAGGGCGCGCGTATCGATATCGGCCAGCGCGACGATATTGTGCTCACGCAGGTACTGTCCTAAGCCCGTCCGTGCCCGCCACGACGAATAGTTTTCGGAGTATGCGCGCACTAAAAAGCCGGCCACGTAAGGGCGGTCGGCTTCGGGATCGGCCTCGTTGACACCGGTATTGCCGATATGTGAGGCGGTCATCGTCACGATCTGGCCGGCATACGGAAGGATCGGTCAAAACTTCCTGGTAGCCGGTCATCCCCGTTGCGAAAACGACCTCGCCTGTTGTTTCGCCATCGGCGCCGAACGAGCGCCCGTGAAATACTTTTCCATCTTCCAGTACCAGCAGCGCTTCCACTCGTACTCCTTGTTGTGCAGGACTCTACCAGGTTTTGTTGAATGTTGAGGTGCGGCGTGCTCTTTTTGATGACGGGGTGATGATCAGGAATTTGGATCGTGCTTTCCACGAATGCCTTGTGCCAATCATTACAAAGTGATGGGGTGACAAGGTGAACGGTACCAATACATTTGCGTGAACACTCAGCTTGTTCACACGTTCGTGAAATATACATAACATGACCAGAATGGTCACCCTGTCACCTTGTCACCCCGTCACCCCGTCACTCCAACGCCTCCAAAGCATGCCTCAAGATCCCGATCGCCTCGTCCACCTGCTCGCGCGAAACGATCAACGGCGGAACGAAGCGTATCACGTCGTCGCCGGCGGGAACCAGCAGCAGGCCTGCCTCCTGGGCGGCGTTCTTGACAGCCACGGCGCTGCCGTCGAGCTGTATTCCCTGCATCAGTCCGCGGCCGCGAACGTCGAGGATGCGATGGTTGCCGGCACCAAGCTGAACCAGGGATTCGCGCAGGTATTTGCCGACATCGCTCACATGCTCCAGCATCGCTGTGTCGGCCAGCCGGCGTAGCACCGCCAGGGCAACTGCGCAGATCAACGGACCGCCCGCGAAGGTTGAGCCATGGTCGCCCGGCTGTATATGCTCGGCGACGGCTTCAGTCACCAGGATCGCGCCGATCGGCAGGCCGTTTGCCAGCGGCTTGGCCAGGACCATGATATCGGGCGTCACGCCCATGCCCTGGTGCGCCCACAGCGTTCCGGTGCGGCCGAGCCCGCATTGGATCTCATCAAACACCAGCAATGCTGCGTGCCGGTCGCACAGCTCACGCAGCCGGTACAGGAATTCCTGAGTTGCCGGCGTAATGCCCCCCTCGCCCTGGATCGGCTCGACCACCACCGCGCACACATGGTGATCGATCACGGCCTCGGCGGCGGCGAGGTCGTTAAAGGGCGCGAAGCGCACATCCGGCAGCAGCGGCTCGAACGGCTCGCGATATTTTGCTTTGTGCGTGATCGCCAGGGCGCCGGTGGTACGCCCGTGAAAGCCGTGCTCGAACGCGACGATCGCCGTTTTATCGTCACCGTGGCGCTCTCGTGCTACCTTGCGGGCGAACTTGATCGCGCCTTCGACGGCCTCGGTGCCCGAGTTGCACAGGAATACCCTGTCGGCGAAGCTGGTTTCGACCAGCAGCTTGGCCAGCTCGATGCCGGGCTCGCTCCAGTACAGATTGGAAACGTGGGTCAGGCGCGCGGCCTGTTCGGCGATCACCGCGCTGATCTGCGGATCGGCATGGCCGAGTGCGTTGACGGCGATACCGGCAGTAAAATCGAGATAGCGGTTGCCTTCGGAGTCCCACACCTCGACTCCGCTGCCGTACTCGAGCACAAACGGCGGGCGCCCATAGGCGCGAACCATGTAGCGCTCGCCGTCGCTGATCAGTTGCTTGGTGTTCATTGTAGCGCCCTCCAGCCGCACCGCGAACCGCGAATACCGCGAATGAATTCGCGGCTGGTATGATAAAACGCGCTAATGCACGTTGCCGAACATCATCCAGGCTTAACCTGCTTCAGCAGGTTTTATCGTATCAACCGCGAAATTCGCGGCGAAAAACCGTGCCGCCGCCCGAGCGCAGGCCTTCGAGATCGGTGATCCGCACGGCGCGAACATGGTCGAGTGCTTCGACCGCCGACCGAGCTTTGGGAACCATACCGCCGCTGATCACCCCGGCGCCGATCAAAGCGTCGACCTCGTCAGGCATCAGCCGCGGCACGACAGCGCCGTCGACCAGCACGCCCGGAACGTTTGATACAAAGATCAGCTCGTCGACTTCGAGGGCGGCGGCGACGGCAAGCGCGGCATGGTCGGCGTTGACGTTGGTCGGCCGTCCGTCGGTTTGGTCCACCGAAACCGGCGAGATCACCGGCAGCCAGCCCTGATCAAGCAGCACGCGCAGCACATCGTCGCGCACGGCGACGACCTTTCCGACGCGGCCGATGTCGCGGCCGTTGGGACGCAGCGGGATCGTGCGCAGAAGCTGTAGATCTACGCCGCTGATCCCGATCGCCGGCACGGCCGCGGCGTTCAGCCGGCCGACCAGCCGTTTGTTGACCGCGCCGCTGAGCACACTTTCCACGACCACCATTGCTTCGGGCGTGGTGATGCGCACTCCGTCCACGACCTCGAAGCTGATCGCGTGCCGCTCAAGCGCCGCCGCGATCTCTTTACCGCCGCCATGAACGATCGCGCCGGGCCCGTCCAACGTGCGTAATGCGCCGGCGAGGCCATCCAGAAACGCGGGTTGATCGATTTCGTTGCCGCCGATTTTTAGGAGGTACATGTCACCCCCTCAATCCTTCCGTCTCATCCAGACCCAACATCACGTTCATGCACTGCACTGCCTGGCTCGAAGCGCCTTTGGCAAGGTTATCAATGCTGGACATAACAATCCAGTTGCCGCGATCGTCGACACGCTGCAGATTGACGACGCACGCATTGGTGTTGGCCGTATGTCTCAGCGTCGGAAGCGTATCCTCGGGCAACAGGTGTACGAATGGCTCATCGCCGTAGCGCTGCTCATACAGCTGTCGCGCGGCGGCAGGTTCGAGGTCGCGTGGCAGCTGGAGGTAGATCGTCGACAGAATGCCGCGGTTGACCGGCAGCAGGTGTGGCGAGAAGATCACATGCACCTGACCGCCCGCCGCGGCCGACAGCTCCTGCTCCATTTCGGCGATGTGCCGGTGCTTGTGGCCGATATTGTAGGGCGCAAAGTTTTCGTAGACCTCGACAAAGTGTGTCTTGAGCGAGAGCGAGCGTCCGGCACCGCTGGTACCCGATTTTGCGTCCACGATCACCTGGCCGTCGAGCAGCCCGGCTTCGGCGAGCGGTAGCAGTGCCAGCAGCACGCTGGTGGGGTAACAGCCGGGATTGGCAACCAGGCGGGTATGGCGCAGCTGCTCGCGGTACAGCTCCGGCAGGCCATACACGGCCTGTTCGAGCAGCTCAGGAGCGCCGTGTGGGTGCTTGAACCAGCTCTCATAAACCGCCGCGTCGCGCAACCGGAAATCGTTGGACAGGTCGATCACGCGGGTGCCCGTAGCCAGCGCTTCGCGCGCGGTGGCGATCGTCGTTTCTCCGTGCGGCAGGCACAGGAACACGACATCCGCGCTGCCGGCGTCTACCTCGGACGCGTCCTGCAAGCGCAGGTTGTCGGTCGTCGCGAAGGCGTCGCTGAGGCGCTTGCCGGCATAGGTACGCGACGTGGCGAACACGATCTCGGCTTGCGCGTGCCGGCGCAGCCAGGTAATCAGCTCGAGGCCGGTATAACCGGTGGCTCCATATATTCCGATGCGCATTTGTTACTCCGTCACCTTTTTATGCAGGTTTAGCACCATAGCAGTCTCATCACAACAGGCCTGCTTGGGACAGAACTGGCAATCCTGCCATACCTTTTGCGACAACACGGTTTTTGGCACGATTTCAAAGCCGAACTTAGCAAAAAACGGTATTTGATACGTGAGCGTAAACACGGTCGGGATTCCCAGCGCGCGCGCGTCGTTGATCAATGGCTCAACCAGGCGCCTGCCGAGACCGCGACCCTGGAATTGCGGAGCGACGGCCAGCGAAACGATCTCGGCCAGATCGCGCCAGGTTATTTTGAGTCCGGCGCAGCCGACGATCTGGCCGTCGATATCGACCACGATAAAGTCGCGCAGATTGTTGTACAGCTGCGCGGCCGACTTGGGCAGCATCAGGCCTTGCTCGGCGAAACCATTGATCAGCTCGAGCATCGCGTCGACGTCCCCAACATAGGCACGCCGCACGATCGCGTCGCCGACGTCCGCGCGGGCCGGCGGCATATGCAGGGCGATTACAGGCATGCCGCTACCAGCTTTTCTGCCGCCGCGATCTGAGCATCGATTGCGTCCGCGGCGGTAGCGCCGGCGATGCGGCGATGCTCCAACGAGCGGTGTATATCGAACAGCTCGGCCCAATGGTCGACCAGGCCGGCGTGCGCGGCGCGAACATCGGCCTGCGGCAGATCACGCAGCGCAACGCCCGCGGTTTCAGCGCTGCGAACCAGCTTGCCCACCGTCGCGTGTGCGTCGCGGAACGGCACGCCCAGGCGCACCAGCTCGTCGGCGACATCGGTGGCCAGCATACTATCGTCAAGTGCGGCGCTCATGCGGTCGGCACGCAGAGCGAGCGTGCCGACCGCGCCGGCCGCGACGGGCAGCGTCAGCAGCAGTGTGTCGACGGTATCGAACAGGGCTTCCTTATCTTCCTGCAAGTCTTTGTTGTAGGTCGTCGGCAGGCCCTTGAGCACCGTCAGCAGCGCGACCAGATTGCCGACCAGACGGCCGCACTTGCCGCGCGCAAGCTCCATCGAATTGGGGTTCTTCTTCTGAGGCATCAGCGACGAGCCGGTGGCGTACGCGTCGTCAAGCGTCACGAAACCGAACTCGGCCGAGCTATAGACCACCAGATCTTCGGCCAGCCGCGAAACATGAACACCCAGCAGCGCGCCGGCGAACAGAAACTCGGCCACGAAATCGCGGTCGGAAACGGCGTCCATGCTGTTGGCCGAAATGTCGTCGAAGCCGAGCGTGCGCGCCAGCAGGGCACGATCGATCGGCATGCCGCTCCCGGCCAGCGCGGCGGAGCCCAGCGGCAGCACGTTGAGGCCGCGGCGGCAATTCTGCAGGCGCTCGCGGTCGCGCTGCAGCGGCCAGAAATGCGCAAGCAACCAGTGGGCGGCCGGCACCGGCTGCGCGCGCTGCAGGTGGGTATAGCCCGGCATCACCATATCGCGAGCGGTGTTCGCCTGGATGATCAGCATCCGCTGCAGCTCGCACAGCACCTCGTCGATGCGGTGGATCGCCATACGCACGTAGATGCGCAGATCGGTCGCCACCTGGTCGTTGCGCGAGCGGCCGGTGTGCAGCTTGCCGGCGTGCGTCCCGATCAGCTCGGTCAGGCGGCGCTCGACGGCGGTATGGATATCCTCGTCGGAGCGGCGCAGCTCGAACTCGCCGCTGGCGAACTCTTCGAGCACCTGGCCAAGCCCGCTCTGAATACTGTCGCGCTCGTCGGTCGTCAGCACGCCGGCGTCGGCGAGCGCTTCGGCCCAGGCGACCGACGCTTCGATGTCGGCTTCGTACAACCGCCAATCGAACCCGATCGACGCGTTGAACTGCTCCATCAACTCGCTGGTCTGGCCGTCGAAACGACCGCCCCATAGCTTCATCTCGTCACTCCGCGACTCTTCTCGTTATCAAGTTTCAAGTTTCAGGTTTCAAGTTTTAAGCCTCAGAACTTGAAACCTGAAACTTGAAACTAATCCATTAGGTACGATAATCCGCGTTGATCGCAACATACTCCGGCGAAAAATCGCAGGTCCACACCGTCGCAGACGCATCGCCCAGGCCCAGGTCGAGCCGGATAGCGACGTCCTTGCCGAGCAGCGTGGCGTGTGCATCGTCTTCGGAGTAGTCCAGCGGCTCGCCGCCGCCCACCAACTGCACATCGCCGAACCACAGCGCCAGGCTGTGAGCGTCGAGCGGAACACCGGCGCGGCCGGCGGCGGCCAGGACCCGTCCCCAGTTGGCATCGGTGCCGTAGATCGCCGTTTTGGTCAGCGCCGAGGTGGCGATCGTACGGCCGATCTGGTGTGCTTCGTCCCAGCTGCGAGCGCCGGTCACGTCGATCGTTACGAGCTTGGTGGCGCCTTCGCCGTCGCGCGCTATATCCCTGGCTAACGCGATGCAGACGGCAGTCAGCGCGTCGCGAAAGTGTTCAAAGGCCGGGCTTGCCGTGCTTGTGATAGTTGCCCCCGAATGGCCGTTTGCCAGCACCAGCAGCGTATCGTTGGTGCTGTTGTCGCCGTCGACCGAAATGCAGTTGAACGAGCGATCGGCGGCGTAGCGCACGGCTTCGCGCAGCACGGACGGCTCGACGGCGGCGTCGGAACACACCAGCGCCAGCATGGTCGCCATATTGGGATGGATCATGCCGGAGCCCTTGGCCATACCACCAAGCGTAACGGTCGTATCTTCCAGCTCGAAGCGCAGCGCGACATGTTTGGGATAGGTGTCGGTGGTCATGATCGCACGTGCCGCGTCCACGCCGGCGGTACGTGCCGTAGACAGCGCCGGCACGGCGATATCGATCCCCGGCAGCAGGCGCTCCATCGGCAGCTGCTGGCCGATCACGCCGGTGGACATAACACAGACTGCATCGTCCGGCAGGTTGAGCGCCTGGCCAACTTTGCCGACTGTCCGGTATACGTTATTCATGCCCCGCTCGCCGGTGACCGCGTTGGCGCAGCCGCTGTTGATCGCCACGGCGTAGACGCCGAGCGGGTCGCGTTCGAGCAGCGCGCGGTTGAATACCACCGAAGCAGCCTGCAGCTGGTTGGTGGTGAACACGGCTGCCGCGGCGCATGGCGCGTCCGACACAATCAGTGCCAGATCAAGACCGCCGCGCTTCTTAACACCGGCAGCCACGCCCGCGGCCCGAAAGCCGGGCACGCTGGTGATCGATCCGCCCTCGATCGTCTGGAGCGCTCCCTCAAATTGCTCGCTCATGGCAGCTCCGTCGGCATCATATCGGCCAGATGAGTGATGTCATTGTAGCGCATCAAATACCAGTTTTCCGCAGATACGCGCTCGCTGTGCCGCCAGTAGGTCAGCGAGGTATTTTCGGACCAGAAGCGGACCGGCGTGCGCGTGCCGAAGTTCATGAAGCGTGCGAAGGCCGCGTCGATCACACCGCCGTGGGCGACAACCACGATCGTTTTATTTTGATTGGCTCGAATAATCCTGGACAGTACCGACCCGACGCGAAAACTGAAACTCGCCCAGCTCTCGCCGCCCGGAACCAGGCTGGTGTACGGGTCGTCGTGGATAAACGGTCCGAAGCGCTGCTCGATCTCTTCCCAGCTCAGGCCCTCGACTTCATCGGAATGCCGGAACTCCTGCAGGTCGTCTTCCCAGTGGATCGGCAGCCGCAGCGAACTCGGCCACCGGCTCGGCGGTTTGTCTGGCGCGAGCGATCGTGCTGGAATACAGCACATCGGCGCCCAGACTGCCGCCGGGTTTGCCGTTCTCCAGCCGGGTCGCCAGCCGCTCGACCTGCGCGCGGCCACGATCGGTCAGCCCTTCGCATGAGCCGACGCCGTGGTAGACCGTCGAAACGTTGCATACCGCTTCGCCGTGACGGATGATATACAGATTGGTTGCCACCCTGGAATTCTCCTGTAACGCCTAATCCCGCTTAAACGTCGACAGCTTTGCTGCGCTGTTGTCGGAATTCACCAGCGCTTCGACCTTCAGCGGCAGCCCGTACAGATGGATAAAGCCCTCGGCGTCGCGCTGATCGTACACATCTTCTTCGCCGAACGTCGCGAAGTCTTCACGATACAGCGACACAGGTGAGCGGCGTCCGACAACAATGGGCTGGCCTTTGTACAGCTTCAGCCGCACGTCGCCGGTAACATTCGCCTGGGTCGACTGCACGAACTGATCCAGGTGTCGCTTGAGCGGTGTGAACCAGCGACCGTTGTATACCAGATCGGCGTATTCAAGCGCGACACGGTCTTTGTAGTGCAGCGTTTCGCGATCCAGCGTCAGCAGCTCGAGCTCGCGGTGGGCGATCTGCAGTATCGTGCCGCCCGGCGTTTCGTACACGCCGTGCGATTTCATGCCGACCAGGCGGTTCTCGACCAGATCGATGCGCCCGATGCCGTGCTTTCCGCCCAGAGTGTTCAGCGTGGTCAGCAGCTCGAGCAGCCCGAGGCGCTGCTCGTTCAACGCGACGGGAACGCCGCGCTCGAAACTCAGAACGACATACTCGGGCTCATTGGGCGCCTGCTCGGGCGACGCCGTCAGGGTAAACATGTCTTCTTTGGGCTCGTTCCAGGGGTCTTCCAGCACGCCGCCTTCGTGCGAAATATGCCAGATATTGCGGTCGCGGCTATATATTTTGGCTTCGGTCTGCGCGATCGGTATATTGTGCCTGCGCGCATATGCGATCGCGTCTTCACGGGATCGAATATCCCACTCACGCCACGGCGCGATCACCTTGAGGCGCGGGTTGAGCGCCATGAACGTCAGCTCGAAACGAACCTGGTCGTTGCCTTTGCCGGTGCAACCATGCGCCACGGCATCGGCGCCCTCAGCTTCGGCGACCTCGACCTGGCGCCTGGCGATCAACGGCCGTGCCATCGAGGTGCCGAGCAAATATTTACGCTCGTACACCGCGCCGGCCTGCACCGTCGGCAGAATATAGTCGCGAATAAACGTTTCGCGCAGGTCCTCAACGATCAGTTTGGACGCGCCGCTGGCGAGCGCTTTTTCCTCGAGCCCGCCGAGCTCTTCTTCCTGCCCGAGATCCGAGCAATAGCAGATCACCTCGCAGCCGTAGTTCTCGCGCAGCCAGGGAACGATCACCGACGTATCAAGGCCGCCCGAGTAGGCCAGCACTACTTTTTCGACATCGCGCGTAGGCATAACTCAAAGCTCTCCATCGCTAGCTGATTTGGCGCGGCGTCGCGCGGCGGATGCTCTTCGTTGAGCTGCTTCAAACGATACAGCCCTGCCGTCTGGCAGGGCTGCTGGCATTCGATCAACGCAGACGCACCTAACCAGACACGGGGTCCGGCTTTGTACGACGCGAACGAGGCAAATTGTAGGTGTTGCGCTGCATAGCTCTGGACGCAAAGTATAGGGTCAAGTTATGCGATTGTCAATGGCGGGGAGCTGTGGTACGCTACAAGGTAGCGATTTTCGGGGCAGGGTGCAATTCCCGACCGGCGGTATGGCGCACAGCGCCGAGCCCGCGACCCGTCTCACTGTGTGAGCGGTGGATCTGGTGTGATGCCAGGGCCGACGGTTACAGTCCGGATGGTAGAAGATCGCGTAACGTGCCGCTGCATAGCGGAGGGCTGGTTGTATCCGCCCTCGGCCGTGCGGCAGTTCGATTATGCCTAGCCGCCCCGAAGGTCTCGGACCTTCGGGGCTTTGTGTATCTGGGATGATGAAATCGACACCCTGGACAGGTTGGCGCCGCGCCAGGCGCCGGGCCTACAGTGGCGCGACTGTCGTGCCGGACAGGTCTGAGCGCCGCCGGCGCAGCTCACTTGTACATCAGCTGTGGACGCTGCTGCTTTCGGCGACAGTGCTGATCGCCGCGTGGGCGCTGCTGGTCCGGGTCACCGGCCTGCCGGCCTGGCTGCTGCCGAGCCCGGCCGACGTCGCACGGCGCTTCGGCGAGGCGCTGGCCGACGGCACACTGCGACAGCACGTGGTTCCGACGCTGGTGGAATCGCTGGGTGGTTTTGTGCTGGCGCTGCTCGCCGGCTCGACGCTCGGCTATATTGTTGCCCACTCGCCCACGCTCGACCAATGGATCGCACCATACGTCGCCGCGATCCAGGCGATCCCGGTGATCGCGATCGCGCCGCTGATCATTATCTGGCTCGGGTATAGCTCGGATATCACGCGCAACATGGTTGTCGCGGCGATCGTGGTGGTATTCCCGATCTTCAGCAGCACCATCGCCGGCGTGCGCGGCATTCCACGCGAGCTGCGCGAAGTATCCATGGTCGAAGGTGCCGGGCGCCTGCAGCGCTTGCGGATGGTCGAGCTGCCGCTGGCGCTGCCTGTAATGCTGAGCGGTGTCCGCACCAGCCTGGCATTTGCCACCACCGGCGCGGTCGTCGGCGAGTTCATCGGCTCGCGCTACGGCCTCGGCGCGCTGATCAATATCGCGCGGGGCTTTTTTGATACGCCGATGATTTTTGTCGCGCTGATGTGCCTGATTGGCATAACGCTCGTATTTGCGCTGGTGTTGCGTGGCTTCGAGCGGGTACTGCTCCCGTGGTATGAATGAAAGGTTGGTTCTCTATGCGCCGGTACACACTGCTCATCCTCACGCTCCTGCTCGTCGCCTGTGGAGCGCCACAGGCGTCGTCCGAGGAAGTGTCGATCGCAATGGGCTACATCCCCGACGTCCAGTTCGCGCCGTTTTATGTTGCAGATGCCAAGGGCTACTACGCCGACGAGGGCCTGAAGGTCAAGATCGACCACAGCGATATCCGCGATGCCCTGGTGCAGGTGGCGCAGGGACGCCTGACCTTCGCCAACGCCGCCGGCGACGAGGTGCTCACGGCGCGCAGCCAGGATGTGCCGATCGAGATGGTATTTCAAACCTATCAGGCGCTGCCGGTTGCAGTATTTGCGAAGCAGAGCACCGGAATCGCAACGCCCGAAGATCTGCGCGGCAAAACGATCGGCATTCCGGGCCGCTTCGGCGCTACCTATATCGGCCTGCGCGGATTGATGTACGCGGCCGGGATGCAAGAAAGCGACGTCAATATTCAGGAAGTCGGGTTTACACAGGCCGCTGCCGTCCGTGAGGACAAAGTCGACGCCGCGGTCGGCTATGCCAATAACGAGCCGTTCGTGCTGCAGGACGACGGGGTGCCGGTGAACACGATTCACGTGTCGGACTGGATCACGCTGGTGAGCAACGGGATCGTGACGTCGGACGACTTCGCCGCAAAGAATCCGGATACGGTCAAGCGCTTCGCACGAGCGACGGCGCGTGGGCTGCAGGATACCCTGGACGACCCTGACGCGGCATTTGAGCTCGCGCTGAAGTATATTCCCGAGCTGCCCGAAGAGCGCCGTCCGGCCGAGCTGCGCAAGCTGAAAGAGACGCTTGCATTGTGGAGCTCTCCCGGCAGCGAAGCCAACGGTCTGGGCTACTCCGATCCCGCCACCTGGGCTGCCACGCATCAGTTCTTGCGCGAGAGTGGTATCCTCCAGTCAGACGTGGATGTCGAGCAGGCGTTTACCAACGACTTACGGAAATAGCGCGCAGCCCAGACCGGCTTGCAACGTGTGGAGTATGGCAGAAGGGGCATTTCCATCGGATGAAGCCACCGAGGCCGAAAGGCCTACGGCCTTGCCGGAGCGGCCGGGAACCGACGCGGCCGGTGCCGTCCGGGTGCTGGTAGCGGTCGGTATCAATCCGATGGGCGAGCCGCTGCTGAAGCGGGCGGCGCGCCTGGCCACCGCGCTCGGCGGCGCGCTGCTGGCGGTGCACATCACGCCGCCCGGGCAATCTACCAGCCTCTACGCCGCCAACCTTTCCTGGCACCTCAAGCGAGCGCAACAGCTCGGAGCTCAGGTGGAGATCATAGAAGGCGGCGATGTGGCCGCGGCGATGCTGCGCTTTGCCCGTGCCCGACATGTAACGCATATTGTGCTTGGCCAGTCGGATGTCAGCCGCTGGCGCGAGGTGACGCGCGGCTCGGTGGTCAACCGTATCCAGCGCATGATCCTCGAACAGCATCTGGATATCGATCTGTATATCGTGATGTCGGGCCACGAATGAAGCCACGAATGGGACACGAATAAACGAATGAAGCCACGAATATTCGTGGCTTCATTCGTTTATTCGTGTCCCATTCGTGGCCGTGGCTCAAAACGCCTTTTTCAGCACGCCGATCGCGCCTTGCTTCCACGGCACGCGGTGCGATACGCCCGAGGTATTCTGAAACTCAGAGCGATGCTCGATGTACCACTTAAAATTGCGCAGCAGCGCGTCTTTGTTTGAGAATTTCGGCCTGTAACCAAGCTGGCGCTCGGCCTTTTCGATCGATACAAACGAGTCCTTGGACGCCGTTTCGTAGACCCACTTATAAATGGGAGACACGCGCATCGCTTCAAGCACACGCAGGCCCAGGATCGCGGGCGTGGCCGGAAAGCCGACGATCTTTTTGTTGAAGCCGGCGTAATCCAGCACCGCCTGGTAGTCCTCGCGCATGGTCGAGAACTCCTTGGCGCCGATGTTAAACGTATCGTTGGTCAGCTCGACCGGGAGTGTCAGCGCGAGATAGATCGCTTCGCACAGGTCTTCCACATCCAGCAGTTGGTAGCGATTGTTGCCGCTGCCGATCATCGGGAAGTTGCGCCCGTCGAGCGCCCAATCGAACAGCAGGTCGAACACGCCGAGACGCTCGGGCCCGACAAATGATTTGGGCCGGATGATCGGTACGACCAGCCCCTTGGCGCGATACTCGAGGCAAACCATCTCGGCCTGGATCTTGGCCTGACCGTACGGTCCGACGCCTTCCAGGCGGTCGTCCTCCAACAACGGGTGATGGTCGGGAATGCCATACACCGCGGTGGAAGAAATCATCACTGCGCGCTCGACGCTTCGCTGCCTGGCGACGTCGAGCACAGTGCGTGTGCCCTCGACATCGGTAGTGTATATGTCGCGCGCCGAGTACAACGGCAGGGCGGCAGCAGTATGAACTACCAGATCGACACCGTCCATGGCGCGCTCGACATCGCGGCGATTACGGATGTCGCCTTTTACGATCCGAATCTTGTCGCGCAGGTCGGGGTAGTCGAAGGCCGCCATATCGAGCGACACGAGCCGGTAACCGCGCGCATCCAGGTAACGCAGCAAGTTGATGCCCAAAAACCCGGCGCCACCGGTCACCATTACCGTTTGTTCAGCCATGTATTTCTCCAACCCGTGAGCATTGCTTTTTCGGTCGCGTAGTGTAGCACAAACTTGTATCTTGACGCGCCACGCTGCCTATGCTATAGTCGCATCCGAGGACACGATTGTGAAGCTACGCGCAAGCAGCAAATTCTATTACTTTTACTTTACCGGAGCGAAGCCAGCTGCTGATCGCTAACTAGCGCGTGTTCTAAACACTGCAAGTACGGAGCGTGAGGCAGCAGCCCACGCTCCTTTTGTTTGTCCGGCGTATTTTTTGTGACAGGCCGCGCCATCGATGAAGCTGGCTGACCGTTTCGCCGAAACGCACGAGCAATCGGGTTTCGATCGGAGAAACAGCATGACCGTCTACTGCCGCGGGATCCGCGGCGCCACGACCGCGGACGCAAACACGACGGAAGCCATTCTCGATGCGACGCGTGAGCTGCTCGAGCAGATGATCCAGGCTAACGAGATCGACAGCGCCGATGTGTGCAGCGCGATCTTTACGACCACGCCCGACCTCAACGCCGATTTTCCAGCCCTGGCGGCGCGGCAGCTCGGCTGGCACGATGTCGCTTTGATGTGCGGCCACGAAATGGCTGTGTCGGGTGCGCTGCAAGGCTGCATCCGCATTCTGCTGCATTGGAACACTACTAAAACGCAGGCCGAGATCCGAAACATTTACATCAGAGGCGCAAAGAACCTGCGCCCCGATCGGTCGATCAGTTTTGTGTCGGTCGAAGCCTAACAGGAGTTTCTATTATGATCGTCGTCATGAAGCCAGGAGCAAGCGAGATGCAGATCAACGAGGTGCTGAGCAGGCTCGATGAGCTGCAGCTCAGCGGTGAGCTCTCGCGCGGCGAAGAGCGCACCGTCATCGGCGTGCTGGGATCGCCGATCGTGGAAGGGCTCGGCCGCGCACTGGAAGCCCTGCCGGGTGTCGAACAAACACTGCGCGTCACCAAACCCTACAAGCTGGCCAGCCGCGAGTTCAACCCGCATCCGACTATTGTGCGCGTGCGCGATGTGGAGATCGGCGGCCGCGACGTGGTGGTGATCGCCGGACCCTGCTCGGTGGAAAATGAAGATACGCTGCTGCGCACGGCGTGGGCGGTGCGCGAATCCGGCGCCCGGCTGTTGCGCGGCGGCGCGTACAAGCCGCGTACCTCGCCCTATGCGTTCCGCGGCCTGGGCGAGCACGGTCTTGAGCTGCTGGCGCGGGCGCGCGAAGAAACCGGCCTCGGTATCGTGACCGAAGTGATGACCCCGAGCGATGTCGCGCTGGTCGGCCGGTATACCGATGTGTTCCAGATCGGCGCGCGCAACATGCAGAACTACCTGCTGCTCGAAGAAGTCGGCCGCACCGACACGCCGGTGCTGATCAAGCGTGGACTGTCGGCGACGATCGAGGAGTGGCTGCTGGCGGCCGAATATGTCATGGCGCAGGGCAACCGCCAGGTGATCCTGTGCGAGCGCGGGATCCGAACGTTTGAAACTGCTACCCGCAACA
The DNA here is from genome assembly GCA_963827625.1 of uncultured bacterium. Taxonomy (GTDB): domain Bacteria; phylum Chloroflexota; class Chloroflexia; order Chloroflexales; family Kallotenuaceae; genus CAWHBS01. The sequence goes on from CAWHBS010000004.1 coordinate 997,101, forward strand.
CCTTCGACCTCAACGCCGTGGCGTATGCCAAGCGCGTATCGCACCTGCCGGTGATCGCCGACCCGAGCCATGCGACCGGGAAATGGCAGCTGGTGACGCCGCTGGCGCTGGCGGCCACGGCGTGTGGCGCCGACGGGCTGATCGTGGAGGCGCACCCCGATCCCGACCGCGCGCTGTCGGACGGCGCCCAGTCGCTCACGCTCGAGAACTTCGCCCGCCTGATGGAGCAGGTTGCAGCCGTCGCGACGGCGATCGGCCGTGGCGTCGCTCCGTCGCTGGCCGAAACCGCCGCGTAAAACCGCAAAATCATCCACGAAGACACACGAAGACACACGAAGATGTATTATTTTCGTGTGTCTTGTGTCCGCACCCACTAGCGTAGGTACCCGGTCTTCGTGGATTACTTCGTGGCGGGGGTACTTTGAACGTCGCAATCATCGGTCTCGGCCTGATCGGCGGCTCGATCGGGCTTGCGCTACGCGAGGCAGCCTTCGGCACCGTCGCCGGCTACGACCGGCGGCCGGAGGTAGTCGATCGGGCACTCGAACGAGGCGCTATCGATCGGGCAGCGACCTCGGTGGCACACGCGGCCGGCGGCGCTGCGCTGGTGGTGCTGGCAACGCCTCCGCTTGCGCTGCGCGACGCGATGATCGAGCTGGCTCCCGCGCTCGACAGCGGCACAATCGTCACCGATACCGCCAGCACCAAGCGGCACGCGCTCCAATGGGCACGTGAGCTGCTACCCGAAAGCGCCGGTTTCGTCGGCGGCCACCCGATGGCGGGTTCCGAGCGGCACGGGATCGAGAGCGCGCGCGCCGATCTGTTTCGCGAAGCGGTGTATTGCCTGACGCCGGATAGCTTGACGACGGAAGCTGACCTGGACGTAGTCGATGCGATGGTCGCGGCACTCGGCGCAACTCCGGTGCGCATGGATGCAGCTGCACACGACGCCGCGGTTGCCGCCGTCAGCCACCTGCCGTTCGTTGTCGCTGCCGCGCTGGTCAACTCCGCGCTGCGCGAGCAGCAGCCTGAACGGCAACGCCTGGCCGCCGGTGGGTTCCGCGATACCACGCGTACGGCGTCGGGCGACCCGCTGATGCACCGCGATATCTGCCTGGCCAACGCGGACGCCATTCGCCCGCTGCTGAATGGCCTGGCGCGCCGGCTCGACGAGCTGGCCGCGAAGCTGGACGATCCCGCGTATCTGTTGCGCTTTTTCGAAGAAGCGCGGCGGGCGCGCGAGGAGTGGTGGGAGGGAACACAGGAGTAGTTCACCCCAACAGACCCACAAACGCCCGGCTGGCCTGATCCACCAACCGATCAACCTCCCCCGATTCGGCGGCCCGCGCAAACACGATGCCCGGATGGCGCGCCGCGCGCGCTCGCGCCAGCACGCCTGCGGGGTTGCCGCGCTCACCGGCGGCCACCTGGCGCTCGAGATCTACTATTTCGCGATGGATCTCGGCGATGCCGAAGCGTGTCGCCTCGGCCAGGGCGAACAATTCGCCTGGCGGCAGCCCTTCGCGGTAGCCGTGCCGCACGACGATCGGGCTGCGATCGCTGATGTACGTGCCGTCGTCGTCGGCGCCGGTGACGAGCCCGCGCGGCCCCAGATAGCGTAATATCTGCCGCCCGTTGCCGCGAGCGCCACTGCGGGAGGAAAGCAGCATCACGCCGAGGTCGTCGTCCAATGTACGGATCGCTCGCAGCTGTTCGAGCCGCTCTTCGGTGTACGCGCTCCAACGGCGCGCATCGTCATCTTCGGGGGCGGGCAGTGGCGGAAACCCCGCGCCGAAGAACGGGCTGATCGATACGCCGGAGCGAGATGCTTCGGCCAGCCCGCGCCGCCACAGCTGCGCTACCCGTTCGAGCGTGGTCCCGATGCCGTCGCTCGCAAGCGATGCACGGAGTGCTGTGCCGAGTTGTAGCTTGTCGGTAAAACCGGCGTCGTTCAACACCGGCATGCCGAGTGTCTCTTCGAGCCAGGCGGCTCCGGCCGGGTCGAGGCTGAGCCAGGCCAGCCCCCACAGCGCTTCGATGCGCGGCGCGATCGCCGCAGCGAGCTCGGGGTCGCGCCGCAGGTGCCCCGCGATGGAAAGTCGCTCGGCGGCATCGCGCATGCCGGCCTCGGTGAGCGGCAAGAACACAGCCACCAGGTCGCCGTCGAAGTCAACGTCCAGCAGCTGCAAAGCAGGCAGCGGTAGCCCGATCGCCGGTTCCGTCGTACGCCGCGGACGAAGGCTTACAAAGGCCGTCGGCGTCAGCGCCGGCCCGCGATGGACCACGACCCATGAGCGGGCCAGCACTGCATCCAGGGCAGCCGTCGCGCGCTCGTCGCGGGCGGCGACGGCTGTCGCTCCAACTTCGCGCACTGCCAGCGGGCCAAACAGCTGCCAGGCGAGTTCCTCGGGCAGCGCGACTTCGTCGATCGCCAGGTCCGGGCCGGGTGCCGCCACGCCGCGGCCGCTGAACAGCGTGCGTGCCGCGAAGCGCAGGTCCTCGGGCCGCAACAGCGCATCAAAATATGCCGACACACGCGCGCGCAGCTCATCACGAGTACGCTGTAGCAGGCTCGCCGGCGCCGCGCTACTGCGCATACGACGCAGCCGCTCGTTGGCGGAGTCGACCGCGGTCAGGGTTGCGTCGTCAGGCGCCGCACCGACCGCCACCAGCTGCCGATCGCGCAGCCAGGGATGCGGCAGCGACTCGGCCAGCGTCAGGCTGTCGCCGTCGGGGTCGCGAAACGCCCAGCTAATCCGGTTGCCGTCAAGGCGCGTTTCGATTCCGCCCGCCGACAGCTTGCGAGTCAGCGCCGCGAACTTCGGCGCGGGCGGGCCTGCCGGCTCGATCGGCACCTCGGCGGCATGCTGCACCAGGTCCGGATCGCGGCCCAGCGCGAGCGTATTAAAGTGTTCGTCGACAGTTGCATCGGCGCCGGCCGCGTGGAGTGCCGCCCGATCGGCTTCATCCTGCCCGGTGCCGCCGGAGTTGATCCAGGCCTGCAACTTGGGCACGGCGCGATGGTAAAGCTTGCCCCAGTACACCGGCCCAACCGTTGAGCGCCGCGCCAGCGGCGAGCCGTCGGGCGTCTGCAAACGCTCCATGCCGTCTTCGGCAAGTCCCGCCGCCAGCAGCCGCTCGCGCAGCATATCGTCGCCCGGCGCTTCGAAAGGTCGCACAATTGCCGGCCTGCCTTCGGCAGCGGCGATGCGGCCCATTACGGTTTCGCGCAGCTGGCCGAAGTTGAGGCGGCTGATCAGGCCGAGCGAGCTGTACACAAGCTCAACCGGCGTGCCATCCGCCAGCCGCGGCATCTCGGCGTCGGGCAGGATGCGGCTGATCACGCCCTTGACGCCGTGGCGCGTGCTGAGCTTATCGCCGGGGACGGCGGCCTCGGGGTAATCCAGCCGGCGCGCGGCGCTTTCCGACACCACGATGCCGTCTTCGAACGTCGCGCCATCTGCCCACGGGATCCACGCCGTCAGCAGATTGCGTCCGGCCCAGAAATCGGGCGCATCCGGCTCGGCTCCGCTGCGCACCAGCGCCGGCTCGGGATCGGGCGGCAGCAGCCACTGGCGCATCATGTTGGTGCCCATCAACAGCCGCGCCGGCTCGCTATGCTCAATAAACGGGACCATCGAAGCCGATGCGCCCAGCGCGGCCGCGGGCGACTCGTCGGCTACCACGATCCGGCTTTCCCTGATCGTGGCGCCAACGGCAAGGTGCAAGATACGTCCGATGTTCGGACCTTCGGGCGTTTCAAACGGACACGCGCGGCCGATCTGGCCCGGCGCGGCCGGCGGCGGATCGCCGGCAATTCTGATGCGCCGCAGGTGTGTTATGCGCGCCAGCCAATCGGTCGTGTCGAGTAGTGCCGCATTGTGACGATCGGCTAGCCACGCGGCGATCCATTCGTCCAGCGGTAGCCAGGCTTGCAGCAGCGTCCGGTCGAGTTGCAAGGTAGCGGGGGCGTCGCCCACTCGCTCGGACAGATAGTCGTGCAGCAGCTCGCCGGCGCAGCGTATGGTCGCCTGCTCGAGCTCGGCCCGGTCGGCGACCGGGACCACGACGAGCTTTGCGCCGTCGACGACAAACAGGCCGTCCGTGTCGGGGTAAGGCAGGTCGAACCCGGCGTCGACATATCCGCGCTGTGCCGCGAACGATATCTGGACGCGGCAGCTGCCGTTGCCGGCCGGCTCGGCATTATATCCCGCCAGCGGCAGGCGGTCGGCCAGCAGCAACGGCAGGGTTTGAAAGATAAGGCGGTCGTACGACTCGCGATGCCAGGGTGTTTCGTAGCTCATGGATTCTCCTGCGGATGGTCGAGCGCTTCCAGCTCGCGCGCGAGACGTCTGGTTGCATAAAACAGGCGCGAGCGGACGGTGCCCTCGGGGATACTGAGCGTGCGTGCCACGTCGCGTGTCTCCAGCTCGGCGTCGTAGATCAACCGGAGCACTTCGCGCTTATCGTCGGGCAGCTTGCGCAACAGGTAGCGCACCTGTGCCCGGCGCTCGGCACGCTCAGCGGCGACCTGGGGATCGACCGCGGCGTTGTCGATCATCCAGGCCGGCACGCGCGAGCCGTCGTTTTCGTCCTCGTCGCCGGGTAGTTCCAACGGCTGCTGGCGCCGTCGCCTGGTCGCACGCAGAAAGTTGAGCCCTAGATTGGTGGCGATGCGAAACAACCAGTTGCGTGGCGCGCCGCGGCCGTCCCACTGGCGCGCGTGCGTCCACACGCGCAACAGGACGTCTTGCAGCACATCTTCGGCGGCATCGGCGTCGCGCAGCATGGCGCTCAGATGCCGGCGCAGCGGCTCGCGGTAGCGCTCGCACAATGCTTCGAACGCCGCGACATCGGACGCCGCTATCGCGGTGAGCAGCCCGCTGTCGGATTGGGTCATGCATGCCCCTGTTCGGTCATGCTAAGCAGACACCTGAGCCGGTACTCGTGTTCATTGCGCGAATGCGCCGAATGCGCCGAATGCGCGAATTCGGCGCTGAAAAGATGAAACCTGCTGAAGCAGGTTACGGAGCACAGCCTGTGGCTATCCTGTTTCAGCACACGTCGAAACGCTACATTGCCATGTAAAACCAGGGATAGCAGACTACGCGCGTTGATCGGTTGTCCCAACCTGCTTCAGCAGGTTTGATCATATCATCCGCGAAATTCGCGGGTTTCGCGGCTCATTCGCGGCTTTCGCGAGGTACCCGGCGGAGGTGCCGGTCCAAAAGCTCACGATCGCGGGATAGGCGGCCAGCTTGTTGCGCAGCTTAACGATGCCGTGGCCCTCGTCGTCAAACACCATCAGCTCGACCGGCACGCCGCGGGTGTCGAGTTCCATCCGCTTGCGCATTCGTAGCTCATTGTCTTTTCCCTCGCTTGTAAGCCACCACGCCGAACGCCTCGGGTCGCGGAACCACGCGCGCGAAGCCGGCCTCGAGCAAGCGGCGCGTCACGCCTTTGATCAGCCCGGCGCCGGACTTACTTTCGGGGTTGCCCAGATAATGAAACATGTGGCCGTTGCGCCTGAGAACCCTGAACGCTTGCCGGTAAAACGCTCCTGAATACAGCTCGCCGGCCAGGCTGAACACCGGTGGGTCGTGGATTATCGCGGAAAATGCCTCGTCGTCAAACGTTTCGATCACGTCGCCGCTGTCGCCGATCAGCTGCTCGATGTTCGGTCGCTCGAACAACGAGTGCGACCACGGATTGTGACTCGCGATCACTTGTGCGGCCGGGTCGAGCTCGACGCTGACGACGCGGTCGGCGGTTTTTGCTGCTTCGATCGCCGTATACCCCAGGCCGGTCGTCGTATCCAGCACGCTCCCGCGCAGCGGTGTGGCCGCTCTGATCTTGGCCAGCGTGTCGCGCAGCGGGTCGGTGCCTTTGATGCGATGCATGGTAAAGCCGCCGACCAGCATCGTCGGAGCACTGGTGGTGGGAAACAGGCTGTAGAACCGGCCGGTCAGCTCCGAAAACATCTGGACCGGCTCCCAGCCTTGCTCGTCGACCACATAGCAGGCGTTTTGATTATCCGACATCTCTTCCAGCGCCGGCCACTCGGTGCGCAGGCCGTCCGGCCACACGGCGCCGGCGGTGGTCAGCTCGACGTTGACGGCGCTGAGCCCGAGGTCGCCTGAGGTCTCGACAAATGCGAGGCCGCTGCGCCGCGCGGCAAGCAGCGGCCCGATCTGGTAGTGTGATAGCACGAGCGACGGCAAGTATGACGTCCCCTCTGGTTGACATTTCAGTAAGCGGATCGGTAATCCGATTTTGCCCTGAACTACTGCTTCGACAGGTCCATCGCCTTGCGATAGGTGTACGCTGTCTTAACCACCTGGAAGCCGCAATCCTGATACACCTGCAGCGCGCCATTGGGATTTTCGGCATCCACGCCGAGCGCGGCCTCGCTCATCCCGCGCCGCTTGAGCTCGTTGAAGCTTTCTACAATCAGCGCGCGCGCCAGGCCACGGCGACGCCACGGCCGGCGGACGCTGATGAACTCGGTGTAGCCGCGCTTACGGTTGAACTCCGTATTCTCCCTGACGTTGATGAAGTTGCGCACCTGTCCCGCGATCTGGTCGCCGTCCCAGGCGATTTTCCACACGCCGGGCTCGAACAGCGGCCAGCCCAGCCAACCCTGGTAATCGGTTTCGGTAGCCGGCGCGTAGCCCCAATGATCGCGAAACGCCTCCTGATCGGCTTCCCAGATCGCTCGATACTGGTCGGGTGTTACAGGTCGGATCTCAAGACCATCCGGCAACGGGAAATCCGGTAGCCGCTCAAGGTCCGGCCGCACCATTTCGTAGCCGTATCGTACCGGCTCATATCCTTCGTCCGCGGCCAGAATTTTAAGGCCCACCTTGGCGTCGGCAACCCACATCTGGAACACACGCTCGCTCATGATATCGTGTTGGGCGGCGATCTCGCGCAGACGGCGCTCGGCGTAGCGCAGCATGGCCCGGCCAATACCCTGCCGGCGCCATTCGGGCATTACGTGGCCGCCGGAACCGTACACGCGCGGCCCGTTCTCTTCCTGGAACCAGGCAACGCGGTTAAAGGCTACCGGCTGCCCGTTCACCTCGGCAAACAGCACGTCGGAGAATGGGTCGCAGTTAGTCAGGTGTGCATAATCGTTGGCGATGTCTTCCGCATCGGTCAGCCAATCGATATCATCGGCCCGATGGGAGGCATTGAAGATCGCAGCGATCACCGGATAGTCTTCTACACCACGGAAGTGGCGGAAGGCGAGGCCGGCGATCTCCGGCGCGTCCGCCAGCGTGATATGCTCACTTCGAACGGTACTCATAGTTGTTGCTCCTTTGCAGATGTGCCGTTAAGCCTTCGATCAAACTATCGCGGCTACCGTCGCGGGCTCGTCAACGCCGCCTTCTGCGTCCTCGCCGGCCCATAGCCGGCGCATCTCCGGGGAAGTAGCCAGCAGGTCCTCCAGGCTTCCCTGGGCTTCGACGCGCCCGTCCTTGAGCACCACGATCAGATCGGCGCTCTTGAGCGCAGCGCGGCGGTGGGAAACGGCCAATATAGTCGAAGGTCGAAGTCGGGTACCCACGGAGTGGGTGAGTGTCAAGGTCGAAGGTCGGTTACTGCCGGATTCGTGCCAATCGGTTGTGGTTTCGACGTCAATCAAGGCTACTTGATCGGCTGAACCGAGAAGTTCATCTTGGACCTTGACACTCACCCACTCCGTGGGTACCCGACTTCGACCTTCGACCTTCGACCCGTTCTCTTCGACCGCCGCCAGCCGCTCCCACAGCGTCCGTTCGGTCTCAACATCCAGCGCGCTCGAAAGATCGTCGACCACCAGCAGCTCCGGCTCGCGCGCGAACATCCGCGCAGCCGCGGCGCGCTGGATCTGGCCGCCCGACAGGCGCACGCCCTTGCTGCCGACACGCGCCTCTACGCCGGCTTCAAAACCGGCGACGTCAGCTTCCATGACGGCCCGGTGCAGCGCCACCGACAACCGTTCGTCGCCGGTGGTACCCTGCATAATATTGGCGCGCAGCGATTCGCTGAACAGGCGCGGTACCTGCGCCGTGTAGGCGCAGAGCGGCGGCACCAGGAACGATGCCGGGTCGTCGACTAACGCACCGTTCCAGCGGATCTCGCCCGCTTCTCTCGGCAGCAGGCCGAGCAGCGCCCGCAGCAGCGTGGTCTTGCCGGCGCCGACGCGACCGGTAATCACCACCCGGCTGCCGCGCGGGATATCGAGGTCGACGTCAAACACCCCGCGTCCGGAAGCATGGCGGTAGCTAAGCCCGCGCACCGTCATCAGCTCCAGCGCCTCGTCGCCGCGCCGGGGCTCTTGTACCACCGGAACCGGACCCAGCGCGTGCAGGTTGTGTGCGACCAGCTCGCGTTTGTCGCCGCCATACAGCAGCTCGGTCATGCGGTCGAGCGAAACGCCTACCTGGCGGTGGCGCGACAGCACGCGCCCGATCAGCCGCGGTAAGCCGGTAAACCAGCCGATATAGCCGGCGAACAGCGCGAAGTCGCCGATGGTGAACTGGCCGCCGCGCATCGCGCCGGCCGCCAACAGCAGCATCACGCCGATCGCCAGATTGGCGGCGTTCATGTTGAACGATTGCAGCCCCTCGGTCAGCAGCCGATCCCATAGCGCCGCGCGCTGCCTGGCTTCGCTCAGCCCGTCCAGATGATGGATCACGCGCTCTTCGGCCGACGCGACCTTGATCGCCTGGACGCCGCCGAAGATCTCGCCGATAAAACCGCTGACCCGCCCGGTCGTCTTGCGCGCCTCGCCGCGGTAGCGCCTGATATGCGTGCTGAGCACCTGCGTTACGATGACGATAGCGATCAGCGGCAGCACAGCGACGGCGGTGATCCACGGATCGATACGCGCCATAATCGTCAGCGCGAAGGCGCCGAACAGCAACTGGCCGGTGATGTCGATATAATTGTCGAGGTAATACAACACTTCATCGACATCGTCGCGAAAGCGATTGACCAGTTCGCCCGGCGTGTCCGGCAGAACGCGCGAACCGGCCCCGCGGACGATCCACTGCATCATATTGCCGCGCAGCAGCGCTTCCATGCTCACCATATATGTGTTGTACGACCATGCTGCGAAGAAGAAGACCCCGATGCGGAATGCTTCGGCAAACAACAACCCGACCAGCAATCCATAGGCACCCGTGGGTGCCGGCGTGTTGCTTTCGAGCGTATCGAAGACGGCGCGCGTCAACAGGCCGGTAACTACCGGCACGCAGTACCAAAGAAACCATAGACTGCAGCTGGTCCAGAACAGCAGCGGCCGCGCGGTCGCCAATTTTCTGATCACGTACAGCGGGCTCACGCGAGTACCTCCTCCAACCCAACGCGCAGCAGCTGTGCGAAGCGCGAGTTTTCGTCAGCGGCAAGCTCGGCCCGGCTGCCGTATTCCACGAGCCGGCCGCGCTCGAGCAGCAGAATCTTGTCGGCGCGCCGAACCGTGCCCAGCCGGTGCGCGATCACGATCCCGGTACGACCTTCCAGCAGCCGGTCGACCGCCCGCTCGATCATCTGCTCGGTGGCGGGATCGAGCCGTGACGAAGCTTCGTCCAGGATCACGATCGCCGGGTCGCGCAAAAACACGCGGGCGAAGGCGATCAGCTGCGCTTCGCCCGCCGAAAGCGAGCCCGAGCCGCCTTGCAGCACGCTATCCAGCCCATCCGGCAAGCCGGCCAGCCAGCGGCCGAGGCCGAGCTGATCGAGCGCCGCGTGCACCCGAGCGTCGCTGATGCTTGAATCAAACAGCGTCAAATTGTCGCGCACGCTTGCCTCAAACAGCTGCACGTCCTGTGTCACGATGCCGATATGGCCGCGCAGCTGCTCCAGCTTTAGCTCACGAATATCTGTATCGCCAATACGGATCGAGCCCGTATCGACGTCGTACAGGCGGAACAGCAGGCGCGTCAGCGTCGTCTTGCCGCTGCCGGTGCGGCCGAGCATGCCCAGCACCTGTCCGGGCGCGAGCCGGAACGACAGCTCGTCGATCGTAGTGACGCTCTCGTACGCGAAGCTGACGCCGTCGAATTCGACGCCCTGGGCGCCGGGAGCCAGCGTACGGCCGGGTCCGTCGAGCACGGTGCTGCGTTCGGCGCGCAGCTCGTCGATGCGGCCGATACCGGCCGTGGCAGCCTGGAATTGTTTGAGCTGCTCGGCCAGCTGCTCCAGCGGCCGCCTGAGCAGGTCGGTGTACTGAAAAAAGAGATACACCGTGCCGATAGTAGCCGCGCCGCGCAGGTAAAGGTAGGTGCCAAGCCCGAGCGAGAGCGTGTAGCCGATCGCGAAGGTGCCCATCGTCAGCATCCAGATCGACGAGCTTTTGAGGGCGGCATGCACAGTGGTGTTGTTCACGTCGCGCATCGTACCGTCGAGCCGCTGCATCGCGTACTCGCCGGCGCCGTTTGCGCGTACATCGTCAAGCCCGCTCAAACGCTCCTCGATCACGCCGTACATGGCCGCGCGTGCCTCGCGCTCGTCCGCCAGAGCCTGCACGGCGACGTTACGGATCGAGCTGAGCGCCAGCAGCGAAAGCAGAGCGAACACTGTCAACACCGTGCCGGCCAGCGTATTTTCAATGAACAGCACGACCAGCACGCCCACCAGCAGCAACAGGCTGCCGAATACCTGCAGCACAAGCTGGGAGAAAAAGGTCGAAAGCGCGGTGAGGTCGCCGTCTACGCGCTCGATCATCTCACCGGGTGTTCGACGGTTGTGAAACGGCAGGTCGAGCCGCAAGCAATGAAGCGCGAGGTCGCTGCGCAGCCGGTTGGTGGCCGTCCAGCCGACCAGCTCGCTCAGGTAGGTCGCGGCTACCTGAACTACCTGCGTTCCCAGCGCGGCCAGGATAAACAAGCCGGCCAGCATCAACAAGGTGCTCATCGGCGCGGCGGCACCACCGGCGGTGACGCTATCGATAAACTGGCGCAGCAGCAGCGGGCTCCACAGCTGCAGGCCGGTTACCGCGAGCAGCAGCACGGTGAGCAGCGCCATGCGAGCCCTTTGCGGCGCCAGATAGGTTGTCAGCAGCTCGCGGTACCGTCCGAGCGCGATGTTCATTGGTGTAGGCCTTGTTCAATTCGACGTCAAAATAAAGACGGCCGTGGCGTTTATCCGCGGCCGTCGCTTCGGTTTGCCTGTTCGAGGCTCAACCAAAAAAATCGGCCGTGGGCTATATGTGCCCGCGGCCGTAGACTCTCGTGGAAGGAGCTTCTACCTGCGTCTGGGCGCACCTGTCCCGTTAACGGGCAGCAAAACAAATGTTGTTGCCTTGGGGCTCATGTCGCCGGCTGCTCCTTGTACGTGAGTATTCACTAGCGGGCAGTGTACCAGAGAGCTTAAGGGCATGTCAACGGGTAACCCGACGCTCAAGCGTCTCGAACCCGCGGCATAAATGTCGGGCTGAAGAAACAAAGCCCGCTGAAGCGGGCTGGAACCGTGTCCAGCCCGCTTCAGCGGGCTTTGTTTCTTCAGCCCCAGGCTTGAGCCTGGGGACGAAGACTGTCGGGGTGAGCGCCTTTGCGTCAAAGAGTTCGATGCAGTTTGAGCAGCGCAGCTTCGAGCACCTCGATCGAGCGCAGGTACTCGTCGAGCACGATATGCTCGTCCGGCGTGTGGTCCAGCGCGGCGTCGCCGGGACCGTAAGCGACGGCCGGACAGCCCCAGACAGGCGCGACGACATTGAGGTCGGCGGTGCCGGTTTTGAGCAGCAGCCCCGGCTGCGCGCCGTGGGATCTGATCGCTCCGGTGAGGGCTCGCACCAACGGTGTAGAGCGTGGAGCGGCGTAGGCCGGTGTTGCACCCGGCGCGTCGATTGCCAGCCCGGGATGTTCGGCACGCAGCTGCACGAGCAGATCCCGGGGTGCGATGTCGAGCGGCAACCGAATGTTGAGCTCAGCGCCGGCCCATTCACGTAGCCCGTCGCTATCGCCCCCCAGCCGCAGCAGCGAGGGCAGCAGGCGGTCGAACAAACGCTCGCGGCCCAGATTGAAGGCTTGCGCTCGCGTTTGTAGTGACTGCCAGAACGCCGTGATGTTCTCGGCGGCCGTTGTGCGCTCATGAGCCGAGTGGCCACACGCGGTTTCGGCGCGCACAATCAGCCGCAGCGCACCTTTGTAGCCCAGCGTCACGCGATCCCAGCCGCTCGGCTCGCCGACGATGCAGTAGTCGGGCCGATACTGATGCACGGCGTGGTGCGCTCCACGCGACGACGGCGCTTCTTCTTCCACGCAGCCGATCACAACCACCTGGCCGCGCAATTGGCCCGCACGAGCGAGCCGAGCGGCAGCCGCTACAAAGGCTGCCAGCGGTCCCTTGGCGTCGACTGCTCCACGGCCCCTCAGGCGTCCGTCGTCGATCCGTACGGGGATGTCGCCGGGCACCGTATCGATATGCCCGAGCAGCACTGTTTGCGGGCGTCCCTCGCCGATCGCGCCGGCTGCGTTGCCGGCGTCGTCGACGTGGGCGTTGAAGCCAAGTTCCGTCATGCGTCCGACCAGCCAGCGCGAAGCCGCGGCTTCGTCACCGGACACACTCGGGATGCGGATGAGACCTTCGAGTAGGTCGATCGCCGATTGTGCTTCGATCATGTTAGGTGCATTCCGGGCACAGGAGACACAGGAAAAAGGCGTGGGGCCGCCGTACGTAGGGACACGCCACCGGCGCATCAAGTTAATCGCAACCATGATCCATTTTGCGCGCCTCCGGCGTGTCCCTACGGTGGCACCAAACCTTGTCTCCCTGTGTAAAAAACGGCTACTACTACGCCAGAACCTCGGCCAACGTTTCCGCCACGTGCTCGAGCTGGGCCTGCTCGATCACCAGTGGCGGCAGGAGCCGCAGCACACTCGGCCCTCCCGGCAAGGCGATGATGCCGCGCTGCTGCAATGTTTGCAGCACCGGCGCCACGCGCTCGCGCAGCTCGACGCCGATCATCAGGCCCAGCCCGCGTAGCTCGCGCACGCGGCGGTTGTTCAGCTTGCCCAGTTGATCCAGCAGCCAGGCGCCTTTGGCTGCCGAACGCTCGGGCAGTTGCTCGTCCACGATGGCGGCCAGGGCCGCCCTGGCGGCAGCGCAGGCAAGTGGATTACCGCCGAAGGTACTGCCGTGGGTGCCGGGTCCCGGCAGCGCGACGCGCGGCCCGACGGCCACCGCGCCCATCGGCACCCCTCCGGCGATCGACTTGGCCAGGATCAAGATATCGGGCTCCAGGTTGTGATGCTCAAGCGCCCACATGCGGCCGGTGCGCCCGAAACCGGTCTGCACTTCGTCCAGCAACAGCAGCGCGCCACGGCTCCGGCACAGCTCCTGGGCGCCGCGCAGAAATTCGCCTGTCCCCAGCCGCACTCCGCTTTCGCCTTGCACGACTTCAAGCAGCACCGCTGCTGTTTGCTCGGTTACGGCCGCGTCGAGCGCCGCCAGATTGTTGTATGCAACATGGGTGAACCCGGGCAGCAGCGGCTCGAACGGCGCGCGATAATGCGGCTCCCAGGTTGCCGACAGCGCGCCGAACGTGCGGCCATGAAAACCTCGCATCGCCGCCACGACGCCGGGCCGGCCGCTCGAAGCGCGCGCAAACTTGAGCGCCGCTTCCACTGCTTCCGCGCCGGAGTTGCACAGGTATATACGCTCCAGCCCGGCCGGAAGCGCCGCGGCCAGCTCGGCCGACAACAGGGCGCGCTGGTCGTTATACAGCGCTTCCTGGCAGGTGATCAGGGTGGCGGCCTGTGCCTGGATCGCCTCGACGACGCGCGGATGGCAGTGGCCGAGATTGGCGACGCCCTGCCCGGATGCGCAGTCGATATAGGCGCGGCCCGCGTCGTCCCATAGTGTAGCGCCCGCGCCACGCACGATCGTCAGCGGCCGCTTGCTGTATACGCCGGTCGCGTGTCGCTCTTCCAGCGCCCGGTAATCCAACGTCGAAGCGATATGATCCATATTGTTTGTGCTCGTGTTCGGACGCGCCGCCGGCGCGTCCCTACGAAATGTGTGTTCCGGCTCCGGCCAGTGCGTCGCGGATCGGCGTTGGGCGGCGTCCGTCGCCGATGATCACGGTCGAAACGTTGTGTTGCAGTGCCTCGGCCGCGCCGAGCAGTTTCTTTTTCATGCGCCCCTGTGCCAGCTCGGTCGCTGCTGCCATGTGATCGCGATCGATGCGTTGGATCAACGAGCTCTCGTCCGGAAACGACTGCAGCAGCCCGGCAACATTGGTCAACAGCAGCAGCGCATTGGCCTCGACCGCGCCGGCCACTGCCGCGGCCGCCAGATCGCCGTCGATGTTGAGCATCTCACCGCCTTCGCCGAGCGCCAGGGGAGCGATCACCGGCAGATAGCCGTTATCCAGCAGCAAGCGCAGCAGCCCGCCGTCGGCCGACTGGACGCGGCCGCTCCAATCGTCGCGCACGATACGCACGCGGCCGTTCTCGACACTGCGGATCGCAGTATGCCGCCTGGCGCGCAACAATCCGCCGTCGATACCCGACAGGCCGAACGCGTTGACGCCGGCGCCGCGCAGGCGTTCGACCAGCAGCCGGTTGAGCCGAGCGGTCGCCATCGCATAGATCTCGAGCGTTTCTCGATCTGTGGAGCGGCTCACATTGCCCGATGGCGATGTGATAAAACGAGCCGGACGACCTAACCGTTCGGCGAGTGCGTCGGTTTCGGCCGAGCCGCCATGCACCAGCACGACCTGCTCGCCGCCCGCCGCGACGGCGGCGAGGTCGGCACATAGGGCCTGGTAGTCGACACCCGCGGCGCCGCCGATCTTGATTACCAACATATCGTTGATCGCATCTTGGCAATGGACACGCCGCCGGCGCTCACGGTTGATCGCATCGTTGAGGTACTCACAGCGCCTCTGGCATGTCCCTACATGTGTGCCTTGTCACCCTGTCACCCGTCACCCCGTCACCTTGTCCCGCCTAAATCGGGTGCAACCCGATCGCATCCAGGCCGAGCGTTTCGGGCAGTCCATGCATCAGATTAAAACATTGTACGGCCGTCCCGGCTGCGCCCTTGCCGAGATTATCGATCGCAGCGAGTGCCACGACGCGGCCGGAGTGTTCGTCGACGCTCCAGCCCACGTCGGCATAATTGGTTCCGGCCAGCAACTTGGGCTCGGGATGGCGGTAGATTCCGCCGCGCTCGTGTACGATGCGTACGAACGGCTCGCCGTTGAGCGCCGTACGATACGCCGGCCATAGCTCGCGATCGCCGATCGGCTCGCGTAACCATGCGTGGCAGGTGGCAAGCGCTCCGCGCACCAGCTCGACCGACGTGACCGAAAGGTGTACGTCCAGCCCAAGCGCTTGCTCGACCTCGGCGGTGTGGCGGTGCCCGACCGGGGCGAACGAGCGCACCGCGTGCGAGCGCTCGGGATGGTGGCTGCCTTCGCTCGGCTCGTTACCGGCCTCCGACGAGCCTACCTTGAGGTCGACAATGATCGGCCGCGAGCGATCGAGCAGATCGGCCCGCGCCAGCGCGAGCAAGGCCAGATTGGTCGCGGTCGCATTGCAGCCGACGCCCGAAACATAATGCGCAGCGGCGATCGCCTCACGCTCGAGCTCCGGCAGGCCATACGCAAAGCGCCCGAGCCACTCGGGGTTGGGATGCTCCGCGCCGTACCAGCGGGCGTACATATCCGGGTCGCGCAGCCGGAAATCGGCCGAGCTGTCGACGATACGCGGCGCAAGCGTGGCGAAGCGCTCGATCTCGTGGGCGGCGCGGCCGTGCGGCAGCGCCAGGAACAGGGCATCGCAGCGTTCGAGCGAGTCCGCCGGCGAAAAGCGCAGCGCGGTATGGCCCCGCAGGTTCGGGTGTGTGGTATGAACGAATTGCCCGGCCTTGCGCTCGGAGGTCACCTGCGCGATTTCTACCTGCGGATGACGCAGCAGCAGGCGTAACAGCTCGCCGCCGACATAGCCGGATGCGCCCACGATCGAAACACGTAACATCGTCTATCCTAAAGAACCAAGAACCGAGAACCGAGAACCAAGAACCGAGGGCAATCAGCTACGAGCCGACAGCCAGAAACTCTGATTGACGCATGAGGCGGGATTCGCCTAATGGTTCTTGGTTCTTGGTCCTTGGTTCTTCAAGGACATAATCCACGATCCGCGCCGGAATATTCACGCCGGTCGTATCGATCGAGTTGCGAAACTCCATCGTATGGTTGACTTCATTCACCAGCAGCCGGCCGTCGTGCGGTTTCGAGCAGATCGACTGCCAGGATTCCGCCGCCGACGGCGTACGCCGCCGCCAGCGCCAGCTCGCCGACGGCGCCTTCGACCGGGCAGTTGCTGGCCCGCCCGCCGCGCGCCGTATTGGTGATCCAGTGCCGGCTGTCTGCGGTAGATCGCGCAGATCGGCTCGTCGCCCACCACAAAGGCACGAATATCACGGCCGGGCTTGCGCACATATTCCTGCACATAGAAGATATGCTGCTGCCACGAGCCGAGCACCTCCAGGTGTTCCAGCAGCGCCTCGGCCGCGTCGCGATCGTTGACTCGCGATACCATGCGGCCCCACGAGCCGACTACCGGCTTGATCACCGCCGGATAGCCCAGCCTCTCGATCGCTTCGAGTGCCGATTCCGGCGTAAAGGCCAGCAACGTGCGCGGAGTCGGCACGTTTGCGCGCAGCAGCGCTTCGGTCGTCCGAAACTTGTCGCCGCAGGTTTCGACGACGCCCGGCCGGTTGATGCAGCGCACGCCGCGCGCTTCCATCGCCTGCAGCGCGTACAGCGAGCGTCCGAAGGAAACCGAACGCTCCAGCACCGTGTCGAACGCGAAGGTCTGCTGCTCGAGGTCGAACACCAGCTCTCCGTCGTCAAGCCGCTGATACGCTACGCCACGCCGGTCAAGCTCCGACAGGATCAGCTTCTCTTCGATCCGCACGCGTGATGTTAGTATTGCGAGTCTCACGATTGATACCTCATGGCTGGGATCTTCAACCTATTCGCCCCAATCTTCTTCGACGGTAGGCGCGGGCGCAAGCTCAAGCGGCTCCAGTGCGATAACTTCCAGCTCGGCGCCACAATCGGGGCAGGGAATGATTTCGCCCTCGATCAGATCGGCATTGAGTGCCAGCTCGGCGCCGCACTCAGGACATTGCGTGTTCATGCTCCAGCTCCTCTCGGGATCGCCCATCGGGCGTGTCTTGTTGAACCTGATTCGTCAATTCGCGGACCACCCGTTCGACGACCTGTGCGGTCGTGGCTGAGCCGTCGAGGTCCGGCGTCAACACGCCGGCTCGCAGAGTCGCCTCGACGGCGTAGCGAAGCTGCCGTGCTCGCTCCACCTCGCCGAGATGGTCCAGCATCATCGCGGCCGCGCCGATCGCGGCGAGCGGATTGGCCACGCCGCGACCGGCGATATCGGGGGCCGAGCCGTGCACCGGCTCGAAGACGGCGCCGTGCAGGCCAAGGTTCGCCGAAGCCGCCAGGCCGAGGCCGCCGCCCCAGGCGCTGGCCGCGTCCGACAGTATATCGCCGAACAGATTGGTGGTTACCAGCATGTCGAAGCGCTCGGGCCGGCGCACCAGATGATAAGCGGCAGTGTCGACCAGCAGCTCGTCGACTTCGATGTCGCCGGCATCTGCCAGCGCCGCGAGCGCGGCCTCGCGAAACAGGCCGCACGTTTCGCGCAGCACATTCGCCTTGTGTACCAGCGTGATGCGCCGGCGGCCGTGCCGGCGCGCGTAGTCGAGCGCCCAGCGCGCGATGCGTCCGCTCGCGCCGGCGGTGATCACCCGCTCCGTGATTGCGGTGTCGCCGTCGCGCCGTTCGCGACCGGAATACAGCCCTTCGCTGTTCTCGCGCACCACGACCATGTCGACATCCGGGCGTGCCCCGGGCAGCGGCGGCGTCCGTACCGGCCGGATGCAGGCAAACAGCTCCAGCTCGCGGCGCAGCGCGACGACCGGGCTGCGGTAGCCCGGCACGCGCTGTGAGGGCGAGCCGACAGCGCCGAGCAGCGCCGCGTCCGAGTGGCGCACCGCGGCGAGTGTATGCTCCGGTAGGGCGCTGCCGTGCTGCTGAAAACACTCCCAGCCGATCGGCAGCGTTTCGTAGTGCGCGCGAAGGCCTACGGCCTCGAGAGCGAGCTGCGCGGCCGGAATAACCTCGCGGCCGATGCCGTCGCCGGGTAGCAGCGCGATGCGGTAGCTCATCGTGCCGCCTCGCCCGGAAAGTGCCCGTGCTCGCGGTAATACGGAACGATCCCGCCGGCACGCCAGACATCCTGCATCCACGCCGGCGGCTGCGGCAGCTGCACCGAGCGCTGCGCGGTACGCAGCACGCCGTTTTCAACATCCAGCTGCACCTCGGCGCCGTCTTCGAGCCAACGCAGGTCGGCTTCCCACAGCGGAATACCGAGGTTGAGCGCGTTGCGGAAAAAGATTCTGGCGAACGATGGAGCTATGATCGCGCCGATGCCCACCATGCGAGCGCCAGCGGCGCGTACTCGCGCGACGAGCCGCAGCCGAAGTTCGAACCTGCGACAATGATATCACCCGGCTGCACTGTTGCGGCGAACTCCGGCCGCGCCTCGATAAAGGGATACTTGCGCAGCTCGTCCTCGCTGGTCATATACGGCGCGTAGCGCCCGGGTACGATCTGGTCGGTATTGACGTCTGCGCCGAAGCGCCAGATGCGTGCCATGATTAGTCTCCTCCTTATGAAACGTGAACGGCGATACGCTCGCCGGCAAACTGGTCGTCGAAGCGAAGTCCAGTGAACTGTTGGCCGGCAGAACTCGCGCGGATCGGCGATATAGCCGGTCAGCGCGGTTGCCGCCGCCACCTCGGGCGAGCCGAGGTAGATCTGGGCATCCGGGCTGCCCATGCGGCCACGGAAGTTGCGATTACCGGTGAACAGGCATACTTCGCCGGGTGCCAGCACGCCCATGTGGCGGCCGATGCACGCGCCGCAGCCGGGGACGCCGATGGTAGCGCCCGCCTGGAGCAGCGTCGTCAGCGTGCCGTCGGCGACGGCCTGTTGCAGCGCCTCGCTGGACGCCGGAACTACCATCATACGCACGTTCGGATGAACATGCCGGCCGCGCAGGATACGCGCGGCGGCGGCCATGTCGTCGTAGCGGCCGTTGGTGCAGGTGCCGAGATAGACCACGTCGACGTTGATGCGCCCCACGTCGCGCAGATCGATGACATTGTCGACGGTGCTGGGAGCTGCGATCTGCGGCTCGAGCAGATCAAGATCGATCGTCAGCGTCCGGCTGTAACGCGCGTCGGGCTCGACCCGCAGCCAGGCCGGTGCATCACGATCGGCTGCCGCCGCGCCGGTGGGTGGAACTATGCCGGCCTTGCCGCCGACTTCGATCGCCATCGTCGTCAGCGTCATGCGGTCGGCGAGCTCCAGAGCATCGAAGCCGTGGTATTCGATCGTCTGATAGGTCGCGCCGTCGGCGCGTAGCTCGCGCGCGATAAGCAGCGCGACGTCCTTGGCCCTCACGCCCGGCCGGAACCGGCCCTGGCCCAGCACGCGGATCGTCTCGGGCACCCGCAGCCAGGTCTGGCCGGTCGCCAGGGCCAGCGCGATATCGGTAGAGCCCATGCCGGTGCCGAACGCGCCGACCGCGCCGTACGCCGTCGAGTGCGAGTCCGAGCCGACGATCAGCATGCCCGGCCGCGCCAGGCGCTCTTCGACCAGCACCTGATGCGAGATACCGCGACCGACGTCGAAGCGATGGCGGATGCCCTGCTCGCGAGCCCAGATGCGCAGCTTGCGCTGTGCCTCCGCGGTCTGCGACCGTCGCCGCCGGCGCGACGTGGTCTACCACCACGGCGATGCGATTGGGGTCCCATACGCGCTCGGCTCCGAGCTCCTCGTGCAGCACCCGGATGATGCTCGGCGCGATGCTGTCGTGGACCATCGCGAAGTCGATGCGGACCGTGACCACATCGCCGGCGTGTACCTCATGACCGGCGGCGTGGCTCAAGATCTGTTCGCTGAATGTTTGGGCCATAGTTTTCCTCGAGTGTTACATCAGATAAGAACCAAGAACCAAGAACCGAGAACCACAACCGATCAATAGCCACCGCGCGTCGGGAACGCACTCGTTAGTTCCGGGTTCTCGGTTCTTGGCTCTCCACTGGCCAACAACACCTCATCCACTTCCTCATCCGACAGCGGCCGCACGTCGGCGCGGGCCTTGATATCGCGCGTGGCGCGCAGCAGAGCCTCGTCGTCGAGCGTCAGGCCGAGCCAATGGGCACGGTGGGCGAGCGCGTTACGGCCGGTCAGGCGATGGCCGAGCAACAACTCGCGGCTCCGCCCGAACGTCTCGGGGTCGAGCGCTTCATAGGCGTTCGGCTCGCGCAGCACCGCGTTCGTATGCAGGCCGGCCTTGTGGGTGAATGCGGTACCGCTCGTAATGCAGGAGTTGAACGGGATCTCGATCCCGACCGCGCCGGCGACCAGGGTATCCAGCTCATGTAGTAGAGGCAAATCGTAATGCTCTACCAGGCGCGGGTCGGAAAGGTACAGCCGAGCGACCAGGCCCGACAACGGCGTGATGCCGTTGCGCTCGCCGATGCCAAGCACGGTGGTATCGATGTGGGTAGCGCCGGCTTCGACGGCCGCGAACGCGTTGGCGACGGCGCAGCCGCCGTCGTTGTGCCCGTGAAACTCGATATCGCAGCGCACCGCGGCGCGCACATGGCCCACCAGCCGCTCGACATCGCGCGGGGTGGCAATGCCGACCGTATCGGCGATCCCGACGCGATCGACGCCGAGCGCATCGATCGCGGTGTAGATGCGAAACAGATCGGCACGCTCGGAGCGGAACGCATCTTCACACGAAAAGCGGACTTCGACGCCGGCTGCCTGTAGCTCGCGCACACAGCGCGTCGCCTCGTCCAATATCTCGTCAAGCGTCCGGCCATGGCTGGCACGGCGCAAGTACGAGGAAGTGCCGAACAGGAGGTTGACGCCGTGGACGCCGCAGTCGATTGCGCGGCGAACATCGTTGAGGTTACAGCGTGTATGCGTCAGGATCGTCGCCTGCAAGCCCAGATTGACGACGGCGCGCAGGTCGGCTTCGGAGTTGGGCGAGGCGACGGGCGAGGTTAGCTCGATATACTCAACACCGAAAGCGTCAAGCGCATGGGCGATCGCCAGCTTTTGTCCATGCGTGAAATGCGCGCTGGCGAACTGCTCACCCTCGCGTAGGGTCGAATCTACGATCTGAACGTTGGTCGAATTCCGCTGCATGACACCTGCTCCATTCAATTCTTTCACGGACGACGGACAGTGTTACCGTGGGCAGGTGTTTGCGTTTCGAAATATGGCTCATCGTTTTCCTCATGTTGTGTGCCGCGTCTGCGGCGCTGTGTGTCCAGGCCAACAAAAAGCGCCTGACCGGATCCGGTCAGGCGACTAGCTTCGCAAAAATTCGCGCAGGCGCTCTAACCAGACCGTATGGTCCGGCTCGGTTTCAGCGCGCCTTTTTTGCTGTTGCGTATGTCGACGTTCATGACTGCGGGCCAGCATAGCATAGGCTGCCGGATTGTGCAAGCGACAATTTAAGCTCCGGCGGCTTGCAGCGCCGTACAACGGCCGTGCTGGGGGAGCAGCGGCCCGACTGCTCGCGACAAACATTCAACCGATGGTCAGACATTCAAAGCGCCGCCCTCAGCAATTATGCTGAAGGCGGCGCCGCCTGCGAGGTGAGGCCTGAGCTGTGTGCTCTAGACGCTCACGCGTGCGCTTGCCGTATTCTCCGACGCGGCCTCCTGCTCGCCTACCATGGCGGCGCTGGACGAGGTACCCGGCAAAATGGCCCAGCAACCGATCAAGCCGATAAACAGAACCAGCGCGATGATGAGTTCCATGGGTGGTGCTCCTTGGTGATGCTTGAACTATCGGCCCTACATTTGGTACGCGGATTCGCCGTGCTGCGTGGTGTCGAGGCCGGCGAGCTCTTCTTCTTCCGAAACTCGAATGCCCCATACCATATTGATCAGCTTGAACAGCCCCCAGGTGACGGCGGCGGCATATACCGCGACGGAAACCACGGCCATGGCCTGGATGCCGAGCAGGGCCGGGGTTGCCGTACAGCAGCCCATTCGGCCAGCCGAATTGACCGTCGTGGTGGCGAAGACACCGGTCGGCAGCGCGCCGATGATGCCGCCCACGCCATGCACGCCGAACACATCCAGCGCATCGTCGACACGGCGCCGCACGATGAATCTCGACCGCGAGGAAGCAGCCGAGGCCGGCCAGGAAGCCGATGATGATCGCGGCCATCGGTGTGACAAAGCCGGCGGCCGGGGTGATGCCGACCAGTCCTGCTACCGCGCCCGCCGCTGCGCCGACCACGCTCGGCCGCCCGTGGCGGATCCAGCTCGCGGTCATCCAGGTCAGCGTCGCCATCGCCGCGGCCGTGTTGGTGGTGACGAAGGCGCTGACCGCCAGGCCATTCGCGCCCAGCGCGCTGCCGGCGTTGAAGCCGAACCAGCCGAACCACAGCAGCCCGGCGCCAAGCACGGTCATCGTCGACGTTATGCGGCTCCATCGCTCCGTGCCGTAGCCAAGGCGCTTGCCGAGCACCAGCGCGCATACCAGCGCCGAAACGCCCGAGGTGATGTGTACCACCGTGCCGCCGGCGAAATCCAGCGCGCCGAGATCGCGGATCCAGCCGCCCATCGCCCCAGACCCAGTGCGCCACCGGCGCATACACCAACGTCGCCCACAGCAGCGAAAACATCGCGAACGACTTGAAGCGCTTGCGCTCGGCAAATGCGCCCGAGATCAGCGCTGGCGTGATGATGGCGAACATCATCTGGTAGACCATGAACTCCAGGGCCGGGATGGTCGCGGCGTATCGAGTTTGGCTCGGCGCCGACGTCTCGCAGCCCCACAAATCAAGGCTGCCGATGATGCCGCCGATGTCGGGGCCGAAAGCCAGGCTAGTAGCCCCACAGGACCCACATGATGCTGATCAGCGCCAGCATGAAGAAGCTGTGCATGATCGTCGAGAGCACGTTTTTCTGCCGAACCAGCCCGCCGTAGAATAATGCCAGACCCGGCGTCATCAGCATAACAAGTGCTGCCGAAACGAGAACCCACGCGATGTCGGCGCCGTTGAGTGCATCCATGGTTTGCTCCCCTTGAGTAATTAAAACGCAGCCTTCGCTCGCATTGCGAAGGCTGCATTGCCTGTCTTCGATTGTAACGAGGTGACCTTAGGCGTCGAAATACAGGAAGAACTCATACGGATGCGGTCGCAGTGCGACCTGCACGATCTCCTTCGCGCGTTTGTATTCAACATACGCTGCGATCAGGTCTTCGGTGAACACATCGCCCGCCAGCAAGAAGGCGTTATCTTGCTCGAGCGCGTCAAGCGCTTCGCCAAGATTGGCCGGCGTGCCGCGCACGTGCGTTTTTTCTTCAGGCGACAGCTCGTAGATGTCCTCGTCGATCGGCTGAGGCGGCTCGATCTGGTTCTTGATGCCGTCGAGACCGGCCATCAAGCACGCCGCAAAGGCGAGGTACGGGTTGGCTGTCGGGTCGGGCGCCCGGAACTCGATACGCCGCGCCTTGGGCGATGACGAGTAGGTCGGGATGCGCACGGCCGCCGAGCGGTTGCGCTGCGAGTACACCAGGTTGATCGGCGCCTCGAAGCCCGGCACCAGGCGGCGGTACGAGTTGGTCGTCGGCGCACAGATCGCCAGCAGCGCCGGCGCGTGTGTCAGGATGCCGCCGATATAGTAGCGCGCCGTATCGCTCAGCAGCGCGTACTTGCTCTCGTCGAAGAACAGCGGCTGCCCGCCCTTCCACAGGCTCTGGTGTACGTGCATGCCCGAGCCGTTGTCGCCGAACAGCGGCTTCGGCATAAACGTCGCCGTTAAGCCGAGCTGGGCCGCCGTGGTCTTGACGATGTACTTGTACAGCATCACCTGGTCGGCCATCTGCACCAGCGGCTGGAAGCGCATATCGATCTCACATTGGCCGCCCTGGGCGACCTCGTGGTGATGCACTTCAACGTCGATGCCGGCTTCGATCATCTTGAGCGTGATCTGCGAGCGCACATCCTGCAGCGAGTCGAGTGGCGGAACCGGGAAATAGCCTTCTTTCGGTCGCGGGCGATACCCGCCGCCAGGGCCGTCTTTACCGCTGTTCCACGAGCCTTCGTCGCTGTCGAGGAAATAGTAGCCGCTGTTCACGGTCTGGTCGAAGCGCGCGCTGTGGAACAGGAAGAACTCGGCTTCGGGCCCGAAGTACGCGGTGTCGGCGATGCCGCTGTCCTTGAGGTGCTTCTCGGCCTTGCGTGCGACATAGCGCGGGTCGCGGGTGTACTCTTTGCCGGTCAGCGGGTCGCGAATATCGCAAACCAGGCTAAGCGTCGGCACACTGCAGCCCGGATCGACGATCGCGGTCGTCGGATCGGGGAACACCAGCATGTCGCTTTCGTTGATCGCCTGAAAACCGCGGATCGACGAGCCATCGAAACCGAGGCCTTCCTTGAATTCGTCCTCGGTTAGTTTTTCTGCCGGCAGCGAGAAGTGTTGCCATGTGCCCGGCAAATCGGTGAACTTGACGTCGACGATCTTGATACCCTTCTCTTTAATCAAGTCGAGGACGCCTCGTGCATCTGTGGGGGCCATACGTTCGCCTTCCATCCTTGTGATGAATGTCGTGCCGAGGTTTGGCGGAACTGTAACTAAAGAGCAAAGACGTCGCTACGGTCAGTTTAACCAATGTTTGACTATTGGCTTTGTACGATCAGCACAAGCGGACGCGGGGGACCCAGGGGAAGGAAAAACTAAGCCGCTATGGTGTTCCGTAGCGACTGCGTGGCAGGTCATTCCGAGCGAGCCGTACGACCTGCTTTGGATTGCGTCCAACGGACAGGTACGAGCGAGGAATCTCCAGCCGTTGTTGCCAGGCAGGTAGAGATCCCTCGCGCATATGTAATTGTCGCCCAAGGGCACATAGTTGGCGCTCGGGATGACAATCCAACCGGAAGCATCACCTCATCGTGTACCCTGCGTCAGAAGTTGCCCTGCAACTTCGCATTCTTGGCGCGCGAGGCGGCGGCGAGCTGCAGTTTGTAGGCGATCACCCGATCAAGTAGAGCCGGGTCGGAGGCTGCCAGAATCTGTACCGCCAGCAGCCCGGCGTTGCGTGCCTGGCCAATCGCCACCGTGGCTACCGGCACACCCGCCGGCATCTGCACGATCGAGAGCAGGGCGTCGACGCCCTGCAAGTGCCCGATCGGTACCGGAACGCCGATCACCGGTAGCGGCGTATGCGCCGCCAGCATTCCGGGCAAATGTGCTGCTCCGCCCGCACCGGCGACGAGCACGCGCAGGCCGCGCTGATGCGCTATACGGCCGTATTCGGCCATGTCCTCCGGCGTTCGATGCGCCGAAACAACGCGCACTTCGTGTTCGACGCCGAATTCTCGGCACGCCTCGGCCGCGGCTTGCATCACGCCCCAGTCCGAGTCGCTGCCCATGACAATACCGACTAAAGGGTTCATACGCTACTCCCACATCGGATAGCGCTCATCAACCTCGGCATCCTCGGCCGGCGACGGCAGCAGCTGGTCGTTCAACAGGTCGATCACATAGATATCCTGGCTACCTGCGGCATCTCCCGAAAAAGCCAGGATCGTGCCGTCGGGCGACCAGGCCGGATCGTCGGTCGAGCCGGTCGGAAAGTTCGTAACTCGCTGTGCCTGGCTCGCTTCAAGCTGCTGAACATACACCTCGAAGCCGCCGTCGGGACGCTCACGGTTTGAAACAAACGCCAGCGCTCTGCCGTCCGGCGACCAGCGCGGCGAGCGGTAGCTGGCGTTGCCGGCCGGCGAGACCCGCGTCACCGGCCCGCCCCGCGCGTCGACGGTGTAGATCGCTTCAGCTCCGTCGCGTGTCGACTGAAACGCGATACGCGTTCCGTCCGGCCGCCAGGTAGGTGACACATCGTCGCCCGGACCCGAAGTTATCGCGCGCTGATTTAGCCCGCCGGAATCCATTACAAACAGGTCGGCACTACCGTTGCGCGTCGAGGCGAACACGATCGCGGCGCCGTCGGCGCGCCAGCTCGGGTTGAAGTTATCGCCCGGTCCCTGGGTCAGCGGTCGCAACAGATTGCGGCTGAGCGCCAGAATCTGGCGGCTGTTGGTGTTGGGATCGCGCACATCTACAAGCACAGTCTTGCCGTCCGGCGACACAGCCGGCGGACCGGCCGGCTCCAGCCGGCCGATGTCGACCGGCTCGGCGGTGTTGTTATTAATATCGCGCAGGAGCAGCGTGTTGCCTTCAAAAAAGGCGAGGATGCCGCCACCGCCGACCGGCGTCGGAACACCCGGCGGAGCCTCCGTTTCGACCGGTGGCGGCAGCGGCGTGCTCGGAGGGGGCTCCGGACTCGGCTGGAGGCTGGCGGGCGGCGACGGCGGCAGGGACGCTTCCGCGGTCGGCGCGGGGATCTCGGTAGGCGGCGCCGTCGGCGTCGCGGTTGCAGGTGGAGCTTCGGTGGCGGTCGGGGTTGCCGGTTCCGGGCTCGGCTCGAGCGTCGGTTCGGCGGTAGCTTCGAGTGACGGTTGAGCGGTTTCCGTCGGAGCCGTAGTAGGCGCCGTGGTCGGCTCTGCCGTCGGCGGCTCGGCTGTCGGCGGCTCGGCTGTCGGCGGCTCGGCTGTCGGCGGCTCGGCGTCGGCGGCGGTGGAACCTCGCTCGGATCGGGCGTCAGCGGTACCAGGGTCAGCGTCGGGAACGGGACCGCGGAAGGTGATGGGCCGGACGATGGGCTGGGCTCTGGACTGGGCGAGGGTAATACGGTTTCGGTCGCCGTCACGGTCGCAGTCGACGTTGCAACAAACGGGTTGCCGCCGGAGCCACCCGAGGGTCGCGAAAGCAGCACAACCAGCGTGATCGCTACCAGCCCAACCGCGCCGGCGGCGAGCAGCATCCACGGCACACTGCCGCCTTCGTCTTCGTAAAAGCGGCGGCGCGGCACCCGCGGCGGCGGCACGAACTGGTCGCCGCCACCGGCATAGCTGTATCCTTGCCCGGTCGGCTGTCGTATATTCTGGCCGGTGGGAGGCTGCACGCCGCCCGGCGGGGTCGCTGCATACGCTTGATTCGCCGCTGCGCTGCCCTGGCCGGCCAGGCCGGCAGCGGCTGCCGCTCCGGCCATGCCAGGCGCAGCGGAGCCCGGCGGAGATGCAGCATTCGCGTCGGCAGGCGGCAGGGGCACGCCGGTGGCCGCGATGGTCGCCTGTCCGGCCGACGAATCGGCAGCCACGGCGAGCCTGGCGATATCTTCGCGCGTCGCGGGCGGCATATTGCCCTGCTGCAGAACCGAGCGCAGCGCGGCCACGAAGCTGCCGGCCTTATCGAAGCGCTGCACCGGATCCTTGGACAACATACGAGCGAAAATGGGATCAAGCTCGCTCGGCTGGGACGGGTCGACGCTGCTAACCAGCGGCGGCGTTTGATACACATGCGCCATGATTTGCTGGGGTGTACCGCCCTCGAACGGTACGCGGCCCGCCAGCATCTCGTAGGCGACGATACCGAGCGAATACAGGTCGCTGCTGCCGGTCAGCGGCTGGGCCTGGGCCTGCTCCGGCGAGATGTACTCCGGCGTACCCATGAAGGTGCCCGTGCGCGTCAGGCGATCGCCGGCTTCCGACGGATCGATCGCGATACCGAAATCGGTCAGCACCACACGGCCATCGGTGTCGAGCAGAATATTATGCGGCTTGATGTCGCGGTGTACCATGCCGGCGGCATGGGCGAAATCCAGCGCGTCGGCTACCGGGTCCAGAATGGCGGTACTCAGCGGAAGGTCGAGGCGGCGCTGCTCGCGCAGCACGTCTTCAAGCGTGCGACCGCTGATATACTCCATCGCGATGTAGCGCAACCCATCGGCCTCGCCGACATCGAAAATCGTGACGATCGCGGGATGGCGCAGGTTCGCGGCAGTGATCGCCTCGCGCTCGAAGCGCTTAGCAAAATCGGGATCGGCGCTCAGCGCCGGAGTAAGCACCTTGAGCGCGACCGAGCGCTGCAACACCATATCGGACGCGCGGTATACCCTTGCCATGCCGCCGCGCCCGATCGCTTGCTGTACCAGATACTTGCCGAGCGTGCGGCCGATCAACGGGTCCGACACAGCGTATTCTCCCGGCCCCGCTTCGTGCGGCAGCCTGCGCAACACTGCCGCCCGGTTGCGCCATATGCTACAATTTCGCCGCGAGATTGTACCATACCGCGTCCTCGCTAGGCTAGGTAGTAGTGTTGTGACGCCGGAGGCATACAGATGTTAAGCCCTATCCCGATGCTCTTTGTACAACGCGGCGACGGCAACGAGGCCGAAGTGCTTTGGGAGCAAGATGCGCTGACCGTCGGACGCGACGCTTCCAACGATCTGGTGATTGAGCATCGCCTGGCATCACGCCGCCATGCCCGCTTTGAAAAAGACGACGTCGGATTTTTTATTAACGATCTGGACAGCACTAACGGTACGTTCGTCAACGGCGAGCGTGTGCAGGGCCGTCACCTGCTGCGCAACAACGATGAAGTATGGATCGGCGACACGGCGATCGTGTTTCGCGATCCGGAGGCGACGATCAAAGGTGCGCCGCCCACTGTTGCGCGACTTGCCGTGCGTGACCAGCAGGAAGAGCTGCGTGTCGATACCCGAGCCAAGGAAGTCTACTTGCGCGCGCAGCCGCTGGATCCGCCGCTTACCGCCAAAGAGTTTCAGCTGCTCGATCTGCTGTATCAGTACCGCGGCGAAGTGCTGAGTAAGGAACAGATCGCCAAGGGCGTGTGGGACTATGAGGTCTACGACTATAACGCGATCGATGCGCTGGTGTATCGTTTACGCCATCGCATCGAAGCCGATCCTTCGAACCCACGATATCTGGTCACGGTGCGTGGCTTCGGCTACAAGCTTCTGACATATGGGCCGGAATAATAAGGGTCGAAGGTCGAAAGTCGAAAGTCCTTCAACTCAACGGTAACAATCAACCGCTGTTCAGTTCGTCCAAAATCGTTGCGCGACCTTCGACCTTCGACCTGTGACCTTCGACCGCGAAGCGATTGCCCTTCGACCAAATCTCCTTAGCACAACGAACCTATGAAGTCGATACAACTCCGTTCCCCGAAGACCCTCCGCGGCACGATCGCCGTTCCGGGCGATAAATCGATCTCGCATCGCGCATTGATGTTCAACTCCGTCGCCGAGGGTAACGCCACGATCACAAATTTCCTGGCCGGGGCGGATTGCCTCTCGACCGCCGCGTGCATGCGCTCGCTCGGCGTCGAGATCAACATGCAGGGCGATCGGGCACACGTACGCGGACGTGGGCTGCGCGGCCTTGGCGAGCCCGAGGGCATTCTCGACTGCGGCAACTCGGGCACCACGATCCGCTTGCTCTCGGGATTGCTGGCCGGCCAGAACTTCGAGACGACGTTGACCGGCGACGATTCGCTGCGCTCGCGGCCGATGCTGCGCGTGGTCGAGCCACTGCGCCGGCTGGGAGCCGAGATCAGCGGCGTGGACAACGGCAGATTCGCGCCCTTGACGATCCACGGACGGCAGCTGTATGGCGCGTCGGTCGAGCTTCATGTCGCGTCGGCGCAAGTCAAGAGCGCGCTTTTGCTGGCCGGCTTGCTGGCTGCCGGCCCGGTGACGGTTACCGGCAAAACCGCGTCGCGCGACCATACCGAGCGAATGCTGGCGGCCATGGGCATCGATCTGCGGGTCGAGCCCGGACGCATCACGCTCTATCCGCCGGTGCATCCGGTATTTCCGTATCCACTGTCGTTGCGCGTGCCGGGCGATCCCTCGTCGGCCGCGTTCTGGTGGGTAGCCGCGGCGATCCATCCCGACGCCGAAATTACCACCACCGGCGTGTGCCTGAACCCGACCCGCACCGGCGCGCTCGACGTGCTCGAGGCGATGGGCGCCGATATATCGGTAACGAACCGGCGCAACGAGGGCCAGGAGCCGGTCGGCGATGTGACGGTCCGCTCGTCCGAGCTGCGCGCTACAGAAATCGGCGGCGAGCTGATTCCGCGCCTGATCGACGAGCTGCCGGTGTTGGCCGTCGCTGCCGCGGTGGCCAGGGGAACAACGCATGTCCGCGACGCCGCCGAGCTGCGTGCCAAGGAAACCGACCGCATCGCTACTGTTGCCGGCGAGCTCGGCCGTCTGGGCGTGCGCGTCACCCCGGCCGAAGACGGCTTCACGGTCGAAGGCGAGTGGGCCCTGTGCGGTGCCGAAGTTGCCAGCCATGGCGACCACCGCATGGCGATGGCACTGGGCATCGCTTCGCTGGTAGCCGAAGGCGAAACCACGATCGCCGATCCCGACTGCGCGGTGGTCTCGTATCCCACGTTCTGGGAGCATATTGCCGCGCTCGCGTGAGTTTCCCCAGTCTCCTCAGGATAAATCCTGGGGCTGAAGAAACGAAGCCAGCTGAAGCTGGCTGCGAGGTTGTCCAGCCAGCTTCAGCCGGCTTTGTTTCTTCAGCCCCGGCATGTATGCCGGGGTCGGAGGCATCTATATCGGGGTAAGGTTATGCCGGGGTAAGGAAGCCCGATGAACCGAGTCGAACGCCTCACGGCGACGCTGCTGATGCTGCAGGATGGGCCGCATACCGCCGGCGAGATTGCGCGGCGCTTTGAAGTTTCGCGGCGTACGGTACTGCGCGATATGCAGTCGCTGTATTCGATGGGTATGCCGGTCGAGTTGCGCGACGGTGCCGGAGGTGGCTACCGGCTGCCGGATGGCTACGCGCCCGCGCCGCTGGCGCTGGATGCCGCGCAAACGTTTCTGCTGCTGCTGGCGCTTGACGCACTCGGGCGCATGGCCGATACGCCGTTCGGCGAGGCGCGGGCTGCACTTGCCGAACGCCTGCGCGCGGCACTGCCGCGTGAGCATGTTCCGGGCGCCGATCGCCTGCTCGACGCCGTGCGCATCGAGGTGCCGGGCAGACGACAGCGAGCGCCGCAGCTGCAGGCCTTGCTTGCGGCGGTTCAGGCGCGCCGCTGGCTGTGCATTGGCTATCGATCGGCCCATCACGACGTCGAGCACCATATTTTCCCGCGCAGCCTCTCCGCCGAAAACGGACTGTGGTATTGCCGCGCATATTCCTTCGAGCGCGGCGCCGAGCGCACCTTTCGCGTCGACCGCATTCGCCGGCTCGAGCCGGCGGGCGGCTCGTTCCAGCGCATCGCGGCGCCGCCCCAGATGCCGTACGACGATCCGTCGCACCCCGAGGTCGTGGTGCAGTTGACGGCGCGCGGCGCCGCGATGCTCGAAAGCGAGCCGCACCTTGGCGACTGTATCGAGCGCGAGGATAACGCCGGCAAAGTGTTGCGCTTTCGTTGCCCGCCTTCGGAGCTTGATTATTTTGCCCGCTTGTTCGGCGGCATGGGTGCCGATGCACTTGTGCATGCGCCGCCCGAGCTGTGCGAGCGTCTCGCGGTGCTGGCTCGGCAGCTGACAAGCAGCTACTAACGGTGACATGCCTGTGTCACCGTTACTGCGCTACACTGGCTTGTACAGTTAAGGAGGAACACATGGCGCTTCCGGATATGGTCGGTATGGTGACGAGCGACATGGCGGCGACGCTCGATTTCTACCGGCTGCTCGGCCTCGATATCCCCGACGCCGGCGCGGACGAGCAGCACGTCGAGGTGATTACGCCCAACGGCTATCGCCTGGCGTGGGACGCTCTCGAAATGATCAAAGGTATCGATCCGGACTGGGTCGAGCCGGTCGGGCAGCGCGTCTCGCTGGCGTTCAAGTGTGACAGCCCGGCCGAGGTCGATGCGCTGTACCGGCGGGTCGTCGACGCCGGGCACACCGGCCATAAAGCGCCGTGGGATGCCTTCTGGGGCCAGCGCTATGCGCAGGTGGTCGACCCTGCCGGCAATACGGTCGACCTCTTCGCTGCTCTATAGCGCAATGAACGCCCGGAGGGGTGCCCTCTAGGCCAACGCAAAGGCGCAACGACGCAAAGGATCTGAAAAAGTCAAGTACGGGCGCTCGTACATGATCTCGTAGCAAGAATGTCTTCGATGTAGAGTCATCGAAGACATTCTATAATCTCTTTGTGCCTTTGCGTCTTTGCGTTTCAACCTAATGACTTGGTAGAATATTCGACATAATGAGCCTGACCCAAGATCTCAAGGCCGAGGCCATGCGCCTCGGCTTCGACCTTGTCGGTATCACATCGGCCGAGCCCCCACCTCACGCCGAGGAGCTAGATCGCTGGCTGGAGGCAGGATACGCCGGAGAAATGGCATACCTGGCGCGTAACGCCGTGCGCCGGGCCGACCCGCGCGTCGCGGTGCCGGGCGCGCGATCGATCATTGTATGCGGCGTCCATTATCGCGCCGCCGAGCCCGATCCGGCAGCCTGGAACAACCCTGCCAACGGCCGCATCTCGCGCTATGCGTGGGGCGACGATTATCACGACGTGTTGTTGCCGCGGCTGCGTGCGCTGCAGGAGTGGCTGGAAGCACGCGTCGGGCGTGCAGAAATCGGCCGCTCGTATGTAGACACCGGCCCGGTACTCGAGCGGCCGGTGGGAGAAATGGCGGGACTGGGCTTTCAGGGTAAGAATACGCTGCTGATCCACCCGCGCCAGGGCTCGTGGTTCTTTTTGGGCGAGATCCTGGTCGACGCCGAGCTCGATGTCGACCAGCCGCGGCAGCTCGGCACGTGCGGGGGTTGTACTCGCTGCCTCGAGGCATGTCCGACCCGCGCTTTCGTTGGGCCGTACGTGCTCGACGCGCGGCGCTGCATTTCGTACCTCACGATCGAGCTCAAGGGGCCGATACCGCGCGAGCTGCGCCCGTTGATGGGTAACCATATCTATGGCTGCGATGTGTGCCAGGAGGTCTGCCCGTGGAACCGGCGCTGGGGAGCCTACACCGGCGAGCCGGCCTTCGAGCCGCGTCCCGGGCTGGCCGGGCCTTCGCTGCTCGAGCTGATCGCGCTTGACGACCAGGCCTTTCGCAGCCGCTTTCGCGGCAGCCCGATCAAGCGCATTAAGCGGCGCGGCTTGCTACGCAATGTCGCCGTCGCACTTGGTAATTGGGGCGCTCCGGAGGCAGTCGACGCGCTGGCCGCTGCACTCAACGACCACGAGCCGTTGATCCGCGGCCACGCGGCGTGGGCGCTCGGCCGCATCGGCGGGACGCGCGCCCACGCAGCACTCGTACGCCGCCTGGCGGTCGAGGACGACGGCTGGGTGCGCGAGGAATCCGAGGCTGCGCTTTCCGAAGTGATGAGTGCTGAGTGATGAATTGCCGGACCTTCATTACTCATCACTTCGTTTGCTATGGTGTGTAGAATGTATGTGCGACTCGAAAGATGTGCCCAATCGAGAGGTTGATCAGCCCTTCTAGCCCAAGGAACTGACGATGAACGAATCGTGGTGGAGCCACGCTACCCGCGAGTTCGAAAGGCATTTGCGCGCGCAAAACCGCAGGCCATTGACGATACACGGGTACCTCAAGGATCTCGAGCAGCTGCGTGGGTGGATGCTCGGCCAGGATCGAGGCGATGAGGTTCCGTCGACCGACGACCTGCGGCGCTGGCTGGCCGAGATGCAGGAGGCATCGGCGACGGGCGCCACCCTGGCGCGCAAGCGCTCGACGTTGCAGCAGTTTTTTGTGTTTATCGAGCAGCTGCGCCTGGTTCAGCGCGCGCCGACCGACAATCTTGAGCTGCCGTCGCACGAATATGTGTTGCCGCAAACGTTGAGCCGCCAGGAAGTGGCGGCACTGCTGCGCGCCGCCGAGTCGAATGAGCGCGATCACGCGATTTTGCAGGTCTTGCTCGGCTGTGGCCTGCGCGTCAGCGAGCTGTGCGCGCTGGCTCGCACCCAGATCGATCTCCCCAATCGTCTGATGTATGTGGCCGGACGTGTCGTTCCAATCCCCGAGGGCGTGTTGCCGTCGTTGGAACAACAGATGCGGCAAGAGCGCGCTGCACTTGTGTTTCCGATCAAACAGCGCATGGTGCGCATTTTGTGCGAGAAGTACCGTACCATCGCCGGTATTCCGCGGCAGGTCACGCCCTCGCTGTTGCGCCATACCTGCGCCGTCTGGCAGCTGGTCGACGGCGCCGACCCCGAGCATCTCAAGATTCAGCTCGGCCATGATCGTGACGACGTGATGCTGCGCTATGTCGATCGAGCCAGGATGTTGCAGGAGAGCGAGCTGCGAAACTGGCAACAGGGAAGCCTGTTTTAGTAATGGGTGATGAAGATCCGGAAAATCATCACTCAGCACTCTGTAGTACTATCAGCTATCTTTAATTGACGTGCCGTGCGCCTTCTGCTAGATTGGGCATGCCTGGGCGCAGCAGCGCCATCGGCAACCGAACGTTTTAGCATGGGGAGCTGCTCGCATGCGGCGCAACGGAACGCTGGTCGCGACGCTATGTGTTGTCGCTCTTTTCGGATTGCTGGTCACGACGATTCGCGGCCAGGAAGGCAGCCAGACCTTCGCCAACGGCGTTGTCGTGGACAACCGGTACGGCTTCCTTGAATTTTGGAATCAGCACGACGGCCCCAGGCTGCTGGGCGCTCCTCTGACCGGCGTTTCGTTCGAGGCCAACGTTCCGGTCCAGTATTTTGAGCGTGCCCGGCTCGAGCAGCGCAACGGCATCGTGCTGCCCGGCGCGCTGGGCCTCGAGCGTGCCCGCTGGCGCACGTTCGCGGCGCCGAGCAAACTGGACCCGCGCGCCGGTGAGACGATCTCGGCTACTACGGGTTACGCGATGAGCGGAGCGTTTCGCACGTTCTGGCAGGAGCACGACGGCGCGCTGATGTTCGGCCAGCCGATTTCGGAAGCTATGTGGGAGCAGGTAGATAACGCGACTGTGCGGGTGCAGTATTTCGAGCGTGCACGGCTGGAGCACTATCCTTCGCTGGGCTCGGGTCGCGATATCGTGATCAGTCGCCTCGGCCATGAGGTGGCGCTCGTCAAGTCGCTGATCACGCCGGATCAAAATCCTGCCGTCAACGTCGCCGCCGTGTTAAGCGTCGACGAGCCTGTCGCCGCCTTCGGGTTCTTAAACCCGACGCCGACGCCGATCCCGCCTACGGCCACGCCGATCCCGCCGACAGCTACGCCCGAGCCGACAGCGGCACCGCAAAAAGTCAAGCCTACCACCGCTGCGCTTCCCAAGCCAACTCCCAAGCCGGCCGCAGCCGGTGGTCGCGGCAAAGTGATCGATGTGGATCTGTCACGCCAATGGCTGGTAGCGATGGAGAATGGCGTGGTGGTGTTCGATGCGCCGGTCGCGACCGGCAAAGATGGCTTCAACACGCCGACGGGAACATATCCGATCTATGCCAAAACGCCGTCGCAAACCATGCGCGGCGAAGCGAACGGCGAAACCTGGGTCGTGCCGAAAGTTCCGAATGTGATGTATATCAACGGCGGCGTTGCGCTCCACGGCGCCTACTGGCACAACTACTTCGGCTCCGGCGTCCGGCTGAGCCATGGCTGCATCAATCTACCGCTTGCCTCGGCCGCCTGGCTGTACCAGTGGGCGCCGGTCGGCACAAAGGTAGTTGTTCATTATTAGCGCCGAACAACGTCGATTGAAATCGACAAGGAATCCAATGTCAAGCGAAGGAATGGCGACCGAGCGGCTCGACTACAATGAAGTGCCGCAACTAACCTGCCCACTGTGCGCCAACACCGAGTTCCAGCGCGAGGAAGGGCGGCTCGACAGCATGTGGGGCTGGTCCAACCATATCCTGATCTTGATGATCTGCACGCGCTGCCGGCATGTGCTGCAGTTCTATGACGGCAACTCGATTTTTGACTTCGGTTAGCGCGCCGAATAAAGTCGGCGCTGATATGCACAAACCTGCTGAAGCAGGTTTTATCCTGCCAGCCGCGAAATTCGCGGTGGGGGTTGACATAGACGGCGCGCTCCGGTAAGGTGACATAGCGAATCTTGAGACCGGTGTCGGCACGACACTGGTCCTTTTGTGTTGCCTTGCGCGATGGAGGTTGGGATGCTGGTAGGTCTAGATTGGGGAACCACCAACAGCAGCGCGGCGATCTGGGACGGCAACGCGGTGCGGCTGCTGCCGCTGGATCCGCTCAATGCGTCGGCCGAGGTGCTGCGCACTGCTCTGTTTATCTCGCGCGAGGGCGACGTTTCGTTGGGCCGTGGCGCGATCGATGCGTACACCCAAGGCAACGTCGGGCGCGAGATCGAGTATCAGCGCACCTACATCGGCTCGACCGAGCTGACGCTGGCCGACGTCGGCACGGTGACACAGGCGCTGTTCGCGGATATCGACGCCAACGCGCCTGGACGACTGTTTGTTTCGATCAAGCTGGCACTGGCCGATCCGAGCTACACCGGGACGATGGTCTTCGGAAGTCGCTGGACGGTCGAGGAGCTGGTGGCGCTGATGCTGCGCCGCATCGCACAACGCGTCGAGCAGCTGAGCGGCAAGCCGGTCGATCAGATCGTGATCGGACGTCCGGTCCACTACAGCGACGACCCGCGCCGCGATGAGCTGGCGATCACGCGCATGTCGCATGCTGCCGAGCTGGCCGGCCTGCGTAGCGTGCGCTTTTTGCCGGAGCCGACGGCGGCTGCCCTTACATGGGGACGCCCGTCGCGTGGAACAACTCACTTGCTGGTGTTCGATTTCGGCGGCGGTACGCTTGACGTGACGATCATGCGCGTCGAAGAAAGCGGCCGGCGCGCCGTTCTGGCGAGCGACGGCGTGCCCGTCGGCGGCGACCTACTTGATCGGCGCATCGTGATGGGCAAGCTGCTGAACCACTTCGGCTCCGGCGCCGAGCTTGGAGCGCGCCGGCTGCCGCTGCCTGCCTTTTTGCTTGAACACCTGGACGGCTGGCAAAGCATCGTGGAAATGCACACGCCGCGTACGCTCGATATTATCGACGATGCGATCCGCACAGGCAACCGGCCCACGCAGCTGCGTGCCCTGCGTGCCCTGGTGCGCGAAAACTATGGACTGCCGCTGTACGAGATGGTCGAGCGCGGCAAGCGTGAGCTGTCGGAGGCTCAGGCGGTCACACTTGGCATGCATGTGTCGGCGATCGAGTTCGACGAGCCGCTCGAGCGTTGGGACTTCGATCGGCTGATCGGGCCCGATGCGCGCGCGGTTGATGCGTGCCTCGACCGCGCCATGCAAGCGGCCGGACTCGACGCCGCCGACATCGACGTGGTCCTGCGTACCGGAGGCTCGTCGCGCGTGCCCCGCTTTGTGCGCCTGTTGGAAAGCAAGTTCGGCGCCGACCGTTTATACGATGACGGCGAGGCGATCTTTACCTCGGTCGCCAGCGGCCTGGCAACGGTATTCTCAGATCCCGACACTGCGGCTGTGCTGGCCGATTCAGGCCAGCTCACTGATGCTGTTGAGAGCTGAGGTAACGGACGACCGGACAGCAAGACGCAAAGACGCAAAGAGTGTGTGTTTAGGCTGGCGAGTAGTACATAACATCAAGGCCCGGCACAACCACGATCGCATTCCAGCCAGCAAAATCGATAGGTTTTTCCCTTTGCGTCTTTGCGTCTTTGCGTTTAGTCGTCCTTCTACGGCTCGGTCTGGGAGCTGTTCTGGTCAAGGTCCTCCATCACCCGTTCGCGGGCCTCGTTCTGGGGTGCGACACGGTCGTAGTCCATCGGCAAGCCCTGCGCAGCCGCGTCGGACGAGGCACCGCTCGCCTGGCGCAGATCGTCCACGCGTGAGCGGGCGTCGTCCAGCGCGCGGTCGATATCGGCGCGCGGTGAGGATCCGGAGCGCTCGTGCTCCAGCGCCGCGACTTCGTCCATGGCGCGTTGCAGCTCGACGTTTTCCGCGGCGTATGCACCCGTGTCGCTGGCGTAATTCAGCTGCTCCTCGACATATTCGCCAAGCCCCTCGGTCGGCTCGCCCTCGTGCCGATTCTGTGACATGCTTACACTCCTTTATGCTTTGTTCCAGGCATCCTGAAGCTCTCCAACGCTGATGCGATCCGCATCGTCGTCCATGGCGCGTTTGAGCGCTCCAAAGAAGCTGTACACCGCGGCGTCGACCCACGGATCGTCGGCCGTTTCGCCGGCCTGTTCGGCGAGCTGCTGATAAAACTCGTCGCGTTTCCAGTCTTGCAGCAAGCAGACCAGCTGCGAAAAGCGCGCCAACCAATCGCCGCCCCACATCATCTCCTCGACCTGCACCTCCGGCGCTTCACCGACGCGCACCATCGACGCCAGCTCGGCCGACAGATCGTCGTCGACCTCGACCGCTCGATGGCGCAGCGTATTAAAAACCGCCCGTGCCCACCGCTCGGCCTCGCCCACGGAGGGAAAGTGCCCGATCGAGGCGACATCATTTACGAATGAGCGACGTGCCGCTGCGAGCGGGGTTGCACCGGCGCCGCCGGGCGTATCGGGAAAGATGCCACGCGGCGCGCTGTACAAATATTCATCGGTTGCGTCGACGGACTTTGACGATCCTTGCATCTGGTCCGCGGTCGGCGCGTTGCGGCCTTTTGTAAAGTTGGCCTCGTTGTGATGGCTGTCGCCACGTTCCATCTCGACGCGCGCGTCGGGGCTGACCGCGCGTACGACCGAGTCGGGGCGGTACGAAGCCGGCGGTGCGTCGCGACGGCTGTCTGATGACGACTGCTCGATCGCCGCCGCGCGGGCCGTGTCGCGGCCACTCTCGGCGTCGTCCGCCAGATCGCGCGCAGCTTCGTCGACGTCGTCTGCCCACATGCCCGCATCGTCGCCGATGCTCGATGTACCGGACGTTGCCGAGTTCGGGCGCCGTGCCGGCTTGGTCCGGCGTGCGCTCCAGCGGGTTTCGATGGTCTGTCATCGTAACCTTCTCCTTAGGGTTGCCGTTGCGCCAGCAACAGCAACCGTGGTGCCGGAGGTAATTGAGAATTGGGAACTGAGAGGCATTTCTCAATTCTCAACTCTCAACTATCAATTCCTCCAGGCTCCGAATCACCTTCACATCCAGCGGTGGTAATTCGCGTCCGCGACGCTCGACCAGCAGCGCCTGCATGCCGACCGTCCGGGCCCCGCGGACGTCGGCGTAGTAATTATCGCCTACGTGCACAATCCGCTCGGCCGGTAGTTCCGCTCGCTGCACCACGATACGGTAAAACTGCGGCGAAGGCTTGGCGAAGCCGACCGCGCCGGAAACGACCGCCCAGTCGAAGTAGCGTGAGAGGCCAAGACGATGCAGGATCGGGAACAGGCTGCTGCCCCAATCGGACGCGACGCCGAGGCGCAGACCGGACGCACGCAACCGGTCTAGTGCCGGCAGTACATCCTCGTAGAGTTTCCAGTTGCCGGGATCGAGGTAGAGGCGAATGATCTCGACCCCGTCGCTGCCGTCGACGTCCGGCACGTCGAGATCTGCGAGTAGCTGGGCATAGTACTTGACGTAAAACGCCTCAATCGTCTGGTCGGCGGTCCAGGTATCGCCCAACGGGCGAAGATAATCCTGCACGAATAGCTGCTCGGCGCGCCGAAATGCAAACTCGAATGCCACGGGATCGGGATCGATGCCGCGCTCGTTCAGCAGCTCGCCCACGATGGCCGGTGCCTCGCGTAGCGGCTCTACCAGCGTATAGCCGGCGTCGAAACTGACAGCGCCGACAGGTGCTTCGGGCATAGGCGGCAGCATAGCAGGCCCTATCGTCCGCGTGCAAGCGCGCCATTGGCGGCAAGTTGAGCTCGCCGGTATAATCGCAGGCGTGTAGTTGGCCGGCACCCTGGCAGCAGTGCTGCAGAACCGATGCGCCTTTGCGTTTCTGGCCGGTCCGTTCCTATTCAGGCTTATGATCGAAGAACTCGAAACTCAAAACTCGGAGCTCGAAACTCCGCGCTGGCCGTTTACGCTGACCATCGCGCTGCCCGCATTTAACGAGGGCTCTGCGATCGCCGGCGTCATCGCTGCCGTGCGCGAACAAGCTCCCCAGGCAGAAGTCTTGGTCGTTGACGACTGCTCGACCGACGGCACCGCGGATGCGGCGCAGGCTGCCGGAGCACGGGTGATTCGCCATCCTTACAACAAGGGCAACGGCGCGTCGATCAAAACGGCGGTGCGTCACGCAACCGGCGAGGTGCTCTTGATCATCGACGCCGACGGGCAGCACGATCCGCACGATATTCCACGGCTGCTCGATCTGATGCACTGCTATGACATGGTGGTCAGCCAGCGCTCGCAGCGCTCGCACGCTTCCGCAACTCGCGGCGCCGGCAACTGGTTGCTGGCGCGCTTTGCTTCGTATGTTGCGCAAATGGACATCGCCGATCTGACGTCGGGCTTTCGCGCTATGCGGCTCGAAGT
This sequence comes from uncultured bacterium, assembly GCA_963827625.1. Taxonomy (GTDB): domain Bacteria; phylum Chloroflexota; class Chloroflexia; order Chloroflexales; family Kallotenuaceae; genus CAWHBS01. Next base: position 1,037,456 of record CAWHBS010000004.1, read on the forward strand.
GATACGCGAGTTCGTGCATCTGCTCCCGAACCGCTATTCCTGGCCGACGACCAGCCTGCTCTGTTTTGCCAAGGCCGGCTATTCGGTGGCGTTTGTGCCGATCGAAGCGCGCCGGCGTGCCGGTGGTCGCAGCGGGCAGAAGCTGTTCCGCAACGGCTTCAAGTTCATGACGATTATTCTGCGCATCGTGATGCTGTTCAGCCCGCTGCGCGTGTTTGTTCCGATCAGCCTGCTGATGTTCGTGCTCAGCCTGGTCGCCTACGCTGCAAGTGTGTTCGTCAATGGCGTATGGCTCAAAATCCCTGGCTCCACGGTTGCTCTGTTTACCGGCGCGATCATTGTATTCATGTTCGGTCTGCTGGCCGAGCAAATCGTCGCGCTCGGCCTCGGGCGGCGTGATTGAGCGGCCCGATCAACAGAGTGTCGTCGCGCTTTACGCAGGGATAAAGGTACGCAGCCGTGACACCATCTGCCGCCAATTCGGGAGCCTCGCCTGCTCGCTCGTTTCGGCGCCGCGTCTTGCGCATAACGCTGCGCCTGCTCGGCCCGGCCCTGCTGATCTGGGTGCTGGCCACCAACGATCTGGAGCAGGTATGGCAAACGCTGCTGGACACGGATCCGTGGCTGCTGCTGCTGGCGATCGTGCTGGTGGTGCCGTGGTTGATCCTCAAGGGCGCGCGCTGGCAGATGATCCTCAAGGCCTGGCATATCCCGCTTCCGCTGCGGATCGCCACCGAGCTCTATTCGGTCGGCATATTCATGGGCGTCGTCACTCCCGGGCAGGCCGGAGATGTCGTCAAGGCGTGGTACCTGCGCGGGCGGGATGTTCCGCTGGCGACCGGCCTCGCCAGCTGTGTGGTCGATCGCCTGTTCGACCTTGGTGTGTCGGCCGTGCTGGCCGCGACGGGCATCTACTTCTTCTGGAGTGTCCTGCCTGGGAGCAAGACACTCAATGTGGTAGTGGTAACCTGCCTGCTGCTGGCGGTCGTCGCCGGGCTGGTGGTGATCAGCAATCGCCGGCTACGCGAGTGGCTGTTCACCGGAGTCTTGCCGCGCATCACGCCGCGGGCGCTGCGCGGGCAAATCAGCGGCGAAAAGCTGGCCTCCTTGCATCTTACGCCGGGGCAGATCGTGCTGATCTTTCTGGTGACGCTGGTCGGTCTGGCGTTTACTTATGTGCGCATCTACCTGCTGTTCCTGGCGCTCGACGTTCGCATGCCGATCGGACCATATGTAGCGCTTGTCGCTATTTTGTCGATTGTCAGCGCGGCGTCGCCCGGCGGTGTCGGCACGCGCGACATCACGCTGATTATTGTCCTCAACGCGGTGCTCAACGTCGGCACCGAGCGGGCCGGCGCGCTGGCGATCGCGATCTCGGCCCTGCTGCTGCTGCTGAATCTCGAGAACATTCTGATCGGCTTCTTGCTCTCGCTGCGCTATCCGCTGGATGAAATACGTCGTGAGGCCGCGGCCGAGAATGCCGCGAATTTCGCGGCTGATAAGCCGAAACCTGCTGAAGCAGGTTGAGGAATACGAGTTTGAGCCCAATCGCCGCCCTAGATCGGCCTCGTAATTTAGAGCACGGGCCGGAAACGTTGATCTGTCATTCCGAGCGGGGGCGCCCTCTGGGCCTAGGAATCTCAAGGTTTCTGGCCGGCCAGCAGCCTTGAGATTCCTAGGCCCAGAGGGCGCCCCCGCTCGGAATGACATGACCCAATGGATGTGAGCATTGCTTTAGGGCCAGGATCGGCCGGGGTAGTGCCATGAGCCTGACGCTGCCGCTGCTGGTCCTGGTGGTGTTGTGTATCGTGGTGCTCGCGGTATGTGCATGGGGCTTCGATCGGCTGCTCGATCGATATAATCGTGAGCGCGGCGCACGGCGCGTCGGGGTCGTTTTTCTGGCCTCACTCACCGCGGCGGCAGCGCTGTTCACCTTCTGGGCCTGCTTCGCGCTCAGCGCCGGCCTTTTTCAATCGCTAGGCCTGAACCTGCCCTGAAGCAAATTCTCGCACAGATTGAGTCGACCGGAATCACCCCGTCTCAGCTCCTGCGCCGCGCCTGTTTGGCTTGTTCTTGCCCCGGACGAGCACGGCCAGTCAATATCTGCTCGGCGCTTTCGAAGGTCGCCGACACTTCGATCCCGTTGGAGTCGATCTTGAACTCGCGCACGGAAGGCTCGTAGGCGCTGTCGCGTACCTTGAGCAGCGAAATCAGGCGATATAGCTGTGAGCGGAGCTCGACAAAAGTGGTCCGTTACGCTGCTGCAACAGTGGGGCGACCGTACACCGGCAGCGGCAGCAGTGCAGAGCGGCCGGCGGCAAGCGCGTCGATCGACCAGCGCAGCCGCGCTGCGTTGTTCTCGGCCAGCGCACGGTAGCGCGGCAGGAGGCTGTGCTCGATCCACGCCCAGCGGTCTTCGAAGCGCGCCGGATTACCGCGGCGGTTCCAGGTCTCGAACGTTTCCGCGTGCAGCGGAAGCGGCGAAGGCATCCAGCCGGACAGGCGGCGCCACAGCGACTGATCCTGGTTATACACCGCGTTCTGCAGCACCACGCGCTGCTCGAACTCCAGCAGGCCGCGATTGCCTTGCCAGACCGCCTCGGCGTCGCCGCTGCGCCGGCCCAGGTCGATGCTGCGCCAGCCGTCGCGGGTCTGCTCGTCGATGCGGCCTTGGCGATGCGCCGCCTCGATCGCCGCTATGCCGCCGGCATCGTACGAGGTGTGCTGCCAGAAGATATCGTCGTACACGGCGGCGTTGCCTCGCCCCAACAACCGGAGCGTGTGCTCGACCTCGCCACCCCACAAGCCGATCGCCAGGCCGGCGCCGGTCAAGCGCGCAGCGCGCAGCATCATCATTGCCCGGCCGACGCTGGCCGAGGTCAGTGCGGCCATGCCGGCCCAGCGATACAGCTGGGGTGCCCGCAGGTACATCCGCGCATAGTCCGCCGAAATCTCGATGTTGCGCTCCGCTGCCGCTTCCCACTCGCTGCCGGTTCGAAAGATGGTGATCATGACGCTTGTTTCCTTGTGTGGGGTCAGTAAACCATTTTGCAGGCGCGCCAAACAGCGCCGATCGCTACCCACAGCGCTACGGGCGGCGGCACAGACACCGCCACCGGGCCGAAGTAGCACCTGCTACACTATGGGTCGCTCACAGCACAGGAGTTATCGATGCCGCGCCTGCGCGACCTGGGGATCACGATCGGTAACTTGCCGCCCGGACCACACAATGCGATCACCGATGTGTCCGGCGTTTCCGTCGGCCACACCACTATCGTCGCCGACGAGCCGCGCATCGTGCGAACCGGTGTTACAGTGGTGGTGCCGCGCGGCGGGGATGAATGGCGCAATAACGTTTTCGGCGGTGCGCACACGTTTAACGGCAACGGTGAGATGACCGGCTTGAGCTGGCTGGACGAGGCCGGCATCATCAGCTCGCCGATCGCGATCACGAACACGCATGCCGTCGGTACGGCGCGCGATGCGCTGGTTGGCTATGCTGTTGACCACGATCGGATCGACGGATGGGCGCTGCCGATCGCCGCGGAAACCTATGACGGCTGGCTCAGCGATATCGATGCGTTTGCGGTACGGCACGAGCATGTTTGGGAGGCAGTCGATGTGTCCGCCGGCGGGCCGGTGGCTGAAGGGAATGTCGGCGGTGGCACCGGCATGATCTGCCACGGCTTCAAAGGCGGGATCGGCACAGCGTCACGGCTTGCCCAGCTCCGCTGCGGCAGCTACACCGTCGGGGCACTGGTGCAGGCCAACTACGGCGCGCGGCGCGACCTGCGCATCGACGGCGTGCCGGTTGGCAGGCTGATATCCAACGAGCACACGCCGACACCCGCGGAGCCGCCCGCAAATGCCGGATCGATCATCGTCGTGATCGCTACCGATGCCCCGCTGCTGCCGATCCAGTGCCGGCGCCTGGCGCGCCGGGCGACGGTCGGGCTGGCTCGTGCCGGCGGTATGGGCTACAACGGCAGCGGCGACATCTTCCTGGCCTTTGCTACCGGCAACCACCTGCCGGCGCGAACCGAGCAACCACTGGCGCTGGAGATGCTGCCGCACGAGCTGATCGATCCCATGTTTGTCGCCGTCGCGGAGGCAGTCGAAGAAGCTATCGGCAACGCGCTGGTGGCTGCCGAAACGATGACCGGTTTCCGTGGCCGCACGGTGTACGCGTTGCCGCACGACGAGCTGCAGCGCATAATGGAACGATCCGCGAAAAGCGGCTAGCTACGTTAGAGCGATTCCCATAGAGCTTGATTCAACCGGAGAACACCACAAAGCACAAAGGACACGAAGACATAAATATTCTTCGTGTCCTTTGTGCTTTGTGGTGTTCTCGTCCGGTCCGTGCTTTATTGATGCGGACTGTTTGGTTTGGGTCAGGCGGTCGCGACGCGCGGGCGGCGGACCTTACCCAGCAGCGGGCTGCTCAGGCGCACTGCCAGCGGCTCCAGCCCGATCGACGCGACGACCCGGAAGGCCAGCACCATCAGCAGCTGCAGCGCGATGAAGCGTCCGTCCAGCGCGATCTGCCCGATGCCGCTCAGCACGAAGATCACGTTCAGCAGCGTCGCGCCCAACGCCGCCGGTACCACCAGCACGCCGGTCAGGAACGACAGCGCGATCGCCAGCTCCAGAAACGGCATCGAGAACGAGATCATCGGCGTCAGGCCGAGGCCGACGAGCATGCCGGCGACGGGGCGGAACCATTCGAAGGGTACGTTGAGCGTGCCGTCGGCGACGAGCTTGAGAATGCCGTGGATCGGGTCGCTGGTCAGGAAGCCGGCGCCGATTTTGGCCACGCCCATCTGCATCCACATATAGGCGAGGTACAGGCGGACTACCAGCCACAGCGGCGCGGCGTAGCGATGGGTGAACGGCAGGGCGACGATGTCACGGACGCGGGAGACGATCGAGAGCTCTGCATATTGGCGCGTAGCGATCTGCTGGCGAGTAGTGGATAACATTGCGACGTGCTCCTTAGGACCTATATGTGGTTGCGACGAAGTGATATGGTTGCGATGTGCCAAGTAGACCACAAGGCTGATGCTGCTAACAGCGCCAACTGTTACACTAACTGCCACACGAACCGCTACAATTCAGTAATACGCCCCGCAACGTGGTTCGTGCAGGGGCTGCAGGAACAGTACAGGACACAACATGACCGACCTACCCCCCTTCGGACGCTGGCTGCGCCAACTTCGCAACGGCCTCGATCTGACACAGGACGCGCTTGCCGAGCAGGTCGGCTGCGCGACACAAACAATCCGCAAACTCGAGTCCGGTGAGCGTCGGCCTTCGGCCTTTATGGCGGAGCGCCTGGCTCAGATTCTGGAGGTTGATCCGGCGCAGCGCGCAGAGTTTCTGAAGGCGGCCAGAACGCCGGTCACGCGAGCGGTTTCTGAACCCAATACCGAGCCTGAAGCGGCTCCGCCGCGCACAGCGCGACTGCAGCTGCCGGTCTATGCAACCGGTTTTGTCGGCCGAAGCACCGAGCTGCAGGCGCTGCAGCAATTGCTGGAAGCACGCGAATGCCGGCTGGTGACGATCGTCGGTCCCGGGGGGATGGGCAAAACGCGGCTCGCCGTCGAAGCTGCCGGTCGCAATACCAGCTTTGCGGATGGCGCGGTGTTTGTTCCCCTCGCGGCACTGGAAAGCGAGACCCTGGCACTTGCCGCGATCGCCGACGCACTCGGGTATAAGATCGGCGGCGCCGACGACGCTGCCGAGCAGGTACTCGCCCAGCTGCAGGACAAAGAGCTGCTGCTGGTGCTCGACAATTTCGAGCAGCTGTCGGCCCGCGCGAGCCTGCTCGAGCTGTTTACCACCCGCGCTCCCGGCGTCAGCCTGCTGGTCACCTCGCGCGAGCGGTTGCATCTGTCCGACGAATGGGTTGTCGAGCTGGATGGTCTGGCCGTCTCCGGCGGAAGCACAATGCCGGATGCAGTCGCGCTGTTCAACGAGCGCGCTCGCCGCGTGCGCCACGATTGGGCGCCCAATCGCGATGAGCAGGGCCATATAGAGCGCGTGGTTCGCATGCTGGACGGCAGCCCGCTCGGCATCGAGCTGGCCGCCAGCTGGCTACGCTTGCTGTCGATAGCCGAGCTTACCGAGCAGATCGCGTCCGGTCTCGACTTCCTGGAAGCCTCGGTACGCGGCGTGCCCGATCGGCACCGCTCGCTGCGCGCCGTGTTTGAACATTCCTGGAAGCTGCTGTCGCCGGACGAGCAGCGCGCGCTGCGGCGCCTTTCGGTGTTTCGCGGCGGGTTCGATCGCCAGGCGGCCGCGATGGTCGCCGAGGCGCCGCTGCATATTCTGGCGGCGCTGGTAGATAAATCCCTGCTGCGCCGGGCCGCTGCGGCGGGCGGCGCTATGCGCTTCGATTTGCACGAAGCTGTGCGCCAGTATGCGGCGGTCAGGCTTGATTTGGATGCCCGCGAGCGAGCCAATGTGCGCGACCGGCATGCGCAACACTTCGCAATGGTGTTGCAGGGACGCGAACAGGCTCTCAAAAGCTACCATGCGATTTCCACGGCCGAGGAGCTGCGCATCGAGCTCGACAATATCCGCCTGGCGGCCGAATGGGCGGTCGAGCGCGGCATGCTCGACGTGCTCGCCGCCGGTCGTCGGTCGCTGGCGCTGTTTTACGAAACGCGCAACATGTTTTCCGAGGGCGAGATGGTATTCGGCCGCGGCGTTGCCGGTCTCGAGCGGCTCGCGCAGGAACAGCCTGAGCGCGCCGCTGAACTGCGCGGCGCGGCAGCCACTATGCTGGCCCAGCAAGGCTATTTTACCGCTCGTTACGGGCGGTTCGACCACGCGCGGGAGATGAGCGAGCGCGCTATTAACGATCTGCGCTGGAGTGGCGACGCTTCCGGGCTGGTCGATGCGCTGATCGGCTTCGGTATCGCGTGTTTACAGAAGGGTGACTTCGACGACGCACGTATTGCCCTACGCGAAGGCATCGACCTGGCGCGCGCGGCCGGTGACGATTGGAACGCCGCGTTCGGCCTGATGCTGCTGGGCAACCTGTTGCAAACGGTCGGCGAGTTCGACGCGGGACGCCCTCAGCTGCGTGAAGCGCTCGTCCTGTGGCGCCGGCTCGGGCATCCACGTGGCCTGAGCATGTGTCTGGATTTCATGAGTCTCGACCTGCTGCGTAGTGGCGCGCCCGACGAAGCCGAAGCCTACTTGCACGAAAGCCTTGAGCTATGCGCGTCGTCGGACGACCGGCTTTCGTTCGGCATCGCGCTGGAGCATCTGAGCGCCGTTGCGCTTGCACGGGGCGATGTCGACGAAGCCCGCTATGCGCTTGGCGAGAGCCTGAGTATGTATCACGAAGTCGGCAGCCGCTGGAATGTAGCCCGTGCGCTCAACCTGCTCGGCAGCGTCGCGGCGCGGCTGGGACGCAGCGAGGAAGCTCGCGAGCGCTACACGGGCGCCCTGGCAACCGCGCTGCAAGCGCGCGCATTGCCCGAAGCGATGAACGCCCTGGCCGGCCTGGCGGAACGCGCTGCGAGCGCCGGCGAAACCGATCGCGCGCTCGAGCTGGCGGCGTATGTGATACAGCATCCATCAGCCGGAGCGCTGGCGCGCAGCAATGCTCAGCAGGTCGTCGCGATGCTCGATGTGGGTGACGGCGACCAACAATTAGCCGAGCTTGTTGAACGCGCCCGGCACATTTCGATCGAAACCCTGGCCGAACAATTGATCCCGCGACACGTCGAGCGCCGTGTCGCAGCGGTGGGAATGGCGTAACTATGAACAATGAGCAATGAGCAATGAACAATGGTTGTAGGCTTTGTTCATTGTTCATTGCTCATTGTTCATTGTTCTGCTTTGACTATTGCATATTTCCCGCATTTGATCCACTATTTCGTGATCCGTTGCACCCCTTAGTGAAAGGGAGTCCGCGCCATGTCCAAGTTCGATCTGGTCGCACGCCCTCATTTGAGCCGCCGCTCCTTCCTGCATGCCGGCGCGCTCGCCGCCGCGGCGCTCATGTCGCCCGGCGCAGCTGCAACCGCACGATCGTCGCTCCGGAACATGTCCGACTTCACCGACCTGGCCAACAGCGTCGCGCCCGACATCATCGAAGTGGGGATCGTCGAGCTGCAGGCACGCATGGCCGCCGGTACGCTGACCGCGCGGGACCTTGTGCAAAAGTACATCGAGCGCATCGAGGCGCTGGACCAGTCCGGGCCAACTCTGCGCTCGGTGATCGAGCTCAATCCGGACGCTTTAGCCATCGCCGGGGTACTGGATGCCGAACGCGCCGCCCTTGGTGCGCGCGGCCCGCTGCACGGGATCCCGATTCTGGTAAAAGACAATGTCGACACCGCCGACAAAATGCTGACAACCGCCGGCTCGCTGGGGCTGGTCGGATCCAGGCCGGCTCAGGATGCGACGGTAGCAGCACGGCTTCGTGCGGCCGGCGCTATCATCCTGGGCAAGGCAAATCTGAGCGAATGGGCCAACTTTCGCGGCTTCGGCTCGAGCAGCGGATGGAGTGGTCGCGGCCGACAGTGCGGCAACCCGTATGCGCTTGACCGCAACCCGTGTGGCTCCAGCGCCGGCTCGGCCGCGGCAGTTGCTGCCAGCTTCGCGGCGGCTTCGCTGGGCACCGAAACCGATGGCTCAATCGTCTGCCCGTCGTCGGCGTGCGGTGTGGTCGGCATCAAGCCAACCGTCGGGCTCACCAGCCGGGCAGGGGTGATTCCGATCGCCAGCAGCCAGGACACGGTCGGGCCGCACGGCCGAAGCGTTGCCGACGCCGCCGCGGTGCTCGGCGCCCTGGTCGGCGTCGACTTCCGCGACGCCGCGACGAGCGAGAGCGCAGGCAAATTTTACGCCGACTACACGCTATTTCTTGATGCGGGCGGCCTGGCCGGCGCTCGTATCGGTGTGCCGCGTGGCCAGTTTGGGTCCAGCCCCGAAGCCGACGCGGTGATCGACACCGCGATCGGCATTTTGCAGGCCGCGGGCGCGATCATTATCGATCCGGCGGAGATTCCTTCGACCGAGGCCTACAATCAGTCGTCGGCCGAGTTCACCGTGTTGCTGTATGAGTTTAAGGCCGAGATCAACGCGTATCTTCAAACGCGCATCGCTAACGACGCTTATCCCGCCGGGCCGCGCCCAGGCTCGCTGGCCGAGCTGATCGCCTTTAACGAGGCGGTGCGCGACGTCGAAATGCCGTATTTCGGTCAGGAGATTTTCGAGCTTGCCGAGGCTACCGCCGGGCTGGACGACCCGATCTACCTGGAAGCCAAAGCCGAGGCGCGCAGCCTTGGCCGCGAGCAGGGCATCGACGCGGTGATGGACCAGTACGGCCTGGACGCGCTGGTGGCACCTACGGGCAGCCCGGCCTGGCCCAGCAACCAGATCGACGGCGACGCGTTTCTGTTCGGCACCTCGGGCCATGCTGCGGTAGCCGGCTACCCGCTGGTGAGCGTACCGGCCGGCTATGTCTTCGGCTTGCCGGTCGGCATGACGTTTATGGGACGGCAATGGAGTGAGCCGACGCTGATCAAGCTGGCGTACGCCTTCGAGCAAGCCGCGCAGGTGCGCCGCGCGCCGCAGTTCCTCAGCAGCCTCAATCTGCAGAGCTTCCCCGGCGGAACCTCAAAGGGCTGCGGCTGTTCGGCGCTGTAAATGAGGACCTTCGACCTTCGACCCTAATTCTCCCGCGCCGGCACCGGCGGTGCGTCGGCCGGATCCTCTTCCGGCACATCCGTCGATGCGTCGATGATATGCACGCCTTCCTCCATGCCCTCGCGAACCGGTGCTGCGCGGCCGTCGACGGCTTGCACCGGCGGCTCGACCGGCTCTGGACGCAGCGCGGCGTCCAGCACCTGCTCGATCCGCTCTACCGGGACGAACGTCATTTCCGAGCGTAGCTCTGCCGGCACTTCGTCGAGGTCGGCCTCGTTTCGCTGAGGCATGATCACGGTTCGGATACCGGCGCGATGTGCCGCCAGCACCTTTTCTTTCAGCCCACCGATCGGAAGCACTCGCCCGCGCAGCGTGATCTCGCCGGTCATCGCCACGTCGTCCCTGACCGGCCGGCCGGTAAGCAGGGACGCAAGAGCGGTAGCCATTGCGATGCCCGCCGAAGGACCATCCTTGGGGATCGCGCCGGCCGGCACATGCAGATGGAGATCGATGCCGTTAAAAAAGTTGGGCGCGATGCCCAGCGCTGCCGCCTCGGAGCGCACGTACGACAGCGCCGCACGCGCCAACTCGCGCATCACCTCGCCCAGCTGCCCGGTCAGCATAAAGCCCTTGCCGCCCGGCATCTTGGTAGCCTCGATGAAGATAATGTCGCCGCCGACCGGCGTCCACACCAGCCCGGTGACGACACCTGGCCTGTCGGTGCGCTCCGCGACCTCGGCGAAATAAGATTGCCGGCCCAGGTAGCGGCGGGCGGTGTCTTCGTCGACCACGATCTTCGTCTCGTGGTTCGATTGTGGCGTTGCGGATTCCCCTTCAACAGGGGTGAGTGAGGAGGCAGGATGGGGGACATCCCCAGACCCCCGTTTTTCCGGTGGCTCATCTGCTCCCGACGAAACCTCACCATCTTCAGGCTGCTGGTTTGCTGGTTTGTTGGTTTGCTGGTTTGCTTGGTTCTTGCTCCTCCGCCCCACGATCTCCGTCGCCACCTTGCGGCAGATCGTGGCGATCTCGCGCTCGAGATTGCGTACGCCGGCTTCGCGCGTATATTCCTCGATCGCTACCCGCAGCGCGCCGTCGGTAACCTCAACCTCCTCGGGCGTCAGGGCATGCTTGCGCAGCTGTTCCGGCAGCAGGTAGCGCTTGGCGATCTCCATTTTTTGCTGCATCGTGTAGCCGCTAAGCTGGATGATCTCCATCCGGTCGCGCAGCGGCGCCGGGATCGGCTGCAGCGAGTTGGCCGTCGCGATAAACATCACGTTCGACAGGTCAAACGCGACGTCAAGGTAATGGTCGCGAAAGCTGTTGTTCTGCTCGGGGTCGAGCACCTCGAGCAGCGCCGAGGCGGGGTCGCCGCGAAAATCCTGGCCGAGCTTATCGATCTCGTCAAGCATGAACACCGGATTGTTGACGTTGACCCGCCGCAACGACTGGATCACCGTGCCCGGCAGCGCTCCGATATACGTGCGCCGGTGGCCCCGAATCTCTGCCTCGTCGCGCAGGCCGCCCAGTGAGATTCGCAGGAATTTGCGGTTCATCGCGCGCGCGATCGAGCGTCCCAGGCTGGTTTTGCCGACACCCGGCGGCCCGGCAAAGCACAAGATCGCGCCTTCATTCGGCCGGTCGGTCGTGCTGTCGCCGAAACGCTCCTTGCGCAGCTCGCGCACGGCTAAGAACTCGAGTATCCGGTCCTTGATCTCTTCAAGATCGTAGTGGTCTTCGTCGAGCACTTCGCGTGCGAGAGTCACGTCGAGCTGGTCGTCGGTATGTGTGTTCCACGGCAGTGACGTCAATATTTCCAGATACGTGCGCGTGATACCGTAGTCGGGCGAGGCCGGGTTCATGCGGCTGAGTCGATTCAGCTCGCGCTCGGCGGTTTCACGCGCCTCGGACGGCATCTCGGCCTGCTCGATCAGCTCGCGGAAGCGCTCGATCTCGGCCTGGTTGGCGTCGTCTTCGCCAAGCTCGCGCTGGATCGCCTGCATCTGCTGGCGCAGGATATACTCGCGCTGCGAGCGGCTGACTTCCTCGTTAACCTGGCCTTGAATTTGCTGGCCGATCTGAAGCACCTGCAGCTCACGGCGCATCACCTCGGACAGCTGCTCCAGCTTACTGCGCACGCTGCGCTCTTCAAGCAGCGCCTGGCGATCGGGCAGGTCCATGCGCGTGTAGAGCGCGAGCAGGTATGCCAGACGCCGCGGATCATCCTCGTTGATCACGGCTGTTTGCAGCTCTTCGGGGAACTGCGGCAGCAGCTGGGCCATCTCGCCGACCAGGTTCTGCAGGTTGCGCATCAGCGCTTCGATCTCGATGCCGCTCTCGACCTCGTCGGGCTCGACGCGCACACGGGCGCGGAAATACGGCTCAGTTGCCGTGATCTCCTCGATCACGATCCGCTCAACGCCCTGCACCGCGACACGTAGGGTGCCGTCGGGCATTTTCAGCAAACGATGGACCGTCGCGGCGCAGCCGACATCGTAAAAATCTTCGCGCTGTACGTCCGCCGGCCGCTCTTCGGTCGCCTTGAGTGCAACCAGGCCGATCATCCGCCCGTCGCGCAAGGCGTCGTCGATCAGCTGGATGCTGGCTTCCTGCCCGATCGCCAGTGGGATCATCGTCAACGGGTAGACAATATTGTTAAAGATCGGCAGCAGCGCGAGTTCCTCGGGCACGACAGGCAACTCGGCGTTTTCCTGATTGGTTGCTCCGTTTTCGGCCATGTTCGCTCCGCTTCAGAAATCTTGGCGGTACTTATATTGTGCCGCACGTTTTGTTCCGCGACAGCCGGTCGGCGTGGTTCGTCTATTCGTTGATTTCGATCCTGCGCTGGACAGGCTGTCGCTTCGGCAGCGTAATCGTCAACAGGCCGTCCTCGTATGCGGCCGTCACGTCGGCGTCGGCAACGGGGCCCGGAATATACACCGCACACTGAAACGGCCCCTCGTTGATCGCCAGCTGGTGAAAGTGAATCGCGCCGTCATGGTGCAGCTCGCGCCGGCGGCCACTTACAAACAGGGCGCCCTCGGTAAGCGTAACCTCGATCTCCGCGCCGGCCATGCCGGCCAGTTCGAGCAGCACGACATACGCGGATTCGGTTTCGTACATATCGGCGTCGGGCTGCCAGACGTCGCTGTGGTGGCGCAGCGAGACTGGCTGCGGGCGGCCCCATTGGCGGCGAACCAATTCCTCCAGCTCGCGCTGGAGCGCGAATGCCCGTACTGGCCGGCGCAAAACGATAATTCGGGTCATGGTAGCTCCAATTATTGTGCAGCCTTTTCGACTTCTCGCTCAAGCAGCGACACGAATTGCTCGGGCGCCCGGGCGCCGCTCAGCAGCTTGCCGTTGATCAAAAAGGCAGGTGTCCCGGTCAGACCGAGCGCTCGTGCCTCGGCGAAGTCAAGGCCCACTTCGTTCGCGTAGCGCCCGTCGCCGACACACGACTGCAGTGCAGCGCCATCCATTCCCAGCACCTCCGCGTAGCGCCCGAAGGTATCGAGCGCAGCCTGTTGCCCGGCTTCCCATTCACCTGGATCGGCAAACAGCTGATTGTGGTATTCCCAGTAGCCGCCCTGCTCGCCGGCACACTCGGCAGCCTGTGCGGCGAGCATCGCCTGCGGATGCAGCTCGACCACCGGAAAGTCCTTGAAGACGTAGTACACCTGGCCGGTGTCCACGAAGCGGCGCTTGATCTCAGGCAAGCCGGACGCGCTATATAGCCGGCAATACGGGCAGCCGTAATCCGAAAACTCGACCATCGTGACGGCGGCCTCGGGGTTACCGAGCGCGGCGTAGCGCTCTCCGCCGACGCGCAGCATGGCCATACTGGCTGTTTGTGGTCCCTCGCCGATGGGTGTGGGCGTCGTGTTCGGCACGACGCCAGGCTCGCTCGGCTCGACGGCCTCGCTTGCCGTATTCACGCCGGCCGGACGCGCCGTCTCCGGAGTGACCGTGGGCAACATGCGTGGCTGCGCCACCCGTGCCGCCGGCGGCGCGGTACTGCTGCACGCCGCGAGGAGCAGCACGGCCAGCAACGCTGTCGCTCCACGTTTCATCGATCCTCCGCGCCGGCCGTACCGCGTCGCTCCTCGATCGCAGCCAGCGTGGCGTCCGTATCGCAATAAGTATCGCCAAGCGGTAGCCCACGGCTCCACAATCCGCTACCCGTCGCCGTAAAACCGAGGCGCGTGTACAAACGTTGCGCGGCGCTGTTGGAGGCGCGCACGTCGAGCAGGATCCGGTCGGCCTTCTGACCTTCGGCGCGCTGCAGGGCATAGTCCAGCAACTTGGTGCCGACGCCCCGTCCGCGTACTTCGGGCGCCAGATAAAAGTCTTCGATATACGCGTACGGCAGCGCGTGCCAGGTCGACAGGCGATAGCTGATCTGCAAGCAACCGACCGGCTCGCCCTCGACTTCGGCGATCACGAAGTCGCTGGCGCCGGTTTGCAGCAGCGCGTCGACCACGGTCTCGATCTCGTCTACCTCGGCCGCGTCGGCGCCCTCTTCCAACGCCAGCGCATGGATCAAGGGAGCGATGCGTGGGGCGTCGCCGGGACGGCACAGCTTGGTCCAGAACTGAAACGTACTCATTTCGCATCCTCGTGCTCGCATTATACCGGAGCTGTCGCCGGTGTCCCGCCGGCATGGCGGCCAGCGCCGCAATTGCGCTGCCGGCGAGCTGCAGCACGCGGTCGCTGCGGGCCATGGCGCGAGCATTGCTGGGCCAGGCGCCAACGAAACTACCGGCATCCGTGTGGCTCCAACGTTGCGGCCGGTGCGGCACTGCGCAAGGAGATGAACGGCATGAAGAACGATGGCGTTCGTAGGCTGGTCCACCTGCTCGGCTTGCTTCTTGTACTTCCCTGGCTGCCCATGTCCGGCGCTGTGCATGCCCAGAGCGCAGCGCCTTCAGTACAGGTCTGGCTCACCGATCTGGACCGCGGCGTGATGCTGTCGCGGCAGCCCGACCTCGCCTTTGCTCGCGGAGCTGCCGCCGACCGCGGCAGCATCGCGGTTGACGAAGCCCGGCGCTACCAATCGATGGTGGGTTTCGGCGCATCGTTCACCGACTCGTCGGCCTGGCTGGTGGGCACGCAGCTCGCCGCGGCGGTGCGCGACGCGTTGATGCGCGAGCTGTTCAGCCAGGGTGGCATCGGGCTCGGCATGATCCGCCAGCCGATGGGCGCTTCGGATTTCTCGGTGACCGGCAATTATTCATACGACGATGTGCCGCCCGGCCAGTCCGACCCCGATCTTTCGGAGTTCTCGGTCGCGCACGACGATCCATATATCATCCCGCTACTGAAGCAGGCTCTGGCGCTTAACCCTGATCTCCGGATCACCGCTTCGCCATGGAGCCCGCCGGCCTGGATGAAAACCAGCGATTCGATGATCGGCGGTAGCCTCGAGCCGGCGGCCTACGCTCCGTTCGCGCAGTATTTCGTGCGCTTTATTCAAGAATACGCGGCCCGAGGAGTGCCGATCCACTATATTACGCCGCAGAACGAGCCGCTATACCAGCCGGCCGGCTACCCCGGCATGTTGATGACGCCCGAGCAACAGCAGCTCTGGATCCGCGAGCACCTCGGCCCTGCGCTTGCCCGGGCCGGGCTTAGCCCCGGCGTGCTGTCGTACGACCACAACTGGGACGTGCCGATGTATCCGGAAACGGTGTATAGCGATCCACAGGCCGCATCCTATACCGCCGGCACCGCGTGGCACTGCTACGGCGGGGTGGTTTCGGCGCAGACCGCGGTTCACAACGCGTATCCCAACGAGGAAGCCCATCACACCGAATGCTCGGGCGGCGAATGGCAGGGCACGCGGCGCGAAGCGTTCGACGGGGTGATCGGTCTGCTGATCAATGCGCCGCGCCATTGGGCCAGGAGCGTTGTGCTCTGGAATATGGCGCTCGACGAGGACAACGGCCCTACCAACGGCGGCTGCTTTACCTGCCGTGGCGTCGTGACGGTCAACGCGGACGGCAGCTACACCAAAAACCTCGACTACTACGCGCTCGGCCACGCCGGCAAATTTGTGCGCCACGGCGCCGTGCGTATCGGCTCCAGCTCGCAGGATGACGGTGGTATCCAGAGCGTTGCGTTTCGTAATCCGGATGGCTCCAAAGCGCTTCTCGCGCATAACACCGGCGAGACGCGCATCAGATTTCGTGTGGTGTGGGGCGGGCAGTCGTTCCATTACACCCTGAATCCCGGCGCCGCGGCTACCTTCACCTGGACCGGCGAGCAGGCGGGTGAGACCGAGGGTTTCCGGAAACTGGACCACACGGTCGACCTGCCGTTCCGCAACCGCGACGGCTCTCGCGTGATGCTGACCTACAACCCCGCTCTGGCGCCCTTTCAGCATTTGCTGCCCGGCAACGGCGGCCGCGTCTTTACCTATACGCTTCCGGCCGGCGCGTCGATCGGGCTCGCGGGCGCGGAAACACGCTTGCCGCGGACAGGTTGGACCGCCTCGGCATCGTCGTCGGCGCCCGAAGACCCACCCGCCAGAGCGCTCGACGGCGATCGAGCAACCCGCTGGAGTGGAGGCCATGGCCAGACGAACGGCGACTGGTTCCAGGTTGACATGGGAACGCGGCAGACCTTCGACGGCCTCGCGATCGACGCCGGCGAAAGTGTCGGCGACTTCGCGCGTGGATATCAGGTGTACGTGTCGAACGACGGTGTCAACTGGGGCAGCGCGATCGCGGCCGGACCCGGCAGCGGGCAGCAGCTGCGGATCGTGTTTCCCCCGGTCACCGCGCGCTATGTGCGGGTGGTGATCACGGTCGGCTCCGGCAACTGGTGGTCGATCGCGGAACTCGATGCATTCAGCACGCGCGCCGGGGGACGCGCCGAGCCGGAAGCCGAGCGGGCCGGGCTGCAGCTGCGGCCGTTCGCCGTTCCGGGCGGAGCGCTCGGCGTCGCCGTGTATAACGAGCAGGCCAGGCCCGTCCGTTTCCGTGTGCCACAGAACCTGCGCGAGGTCTACAACTATGTTCTGCCTGCCCGCGCGGCGGCGATCTTCACCTGGACCGGCCCGGGCCTGGGGTTGCCGCCGGCGCCGTCCATCAGCAGCATAGCGCCCGGCAGTGGTATTCCGGGCACGCAGGTCGAATTGCGCGGCGCCAACTTCGGCGAGTTCCAGGGCGCATCGGCGGTCATGTTCGGCGGGCTGATGGCGCCGATCATCTCATGGAGCGATACCGCGATTATAGTGCTGGTGCCCGACGAGCTGCCGGCAGGCGATCTGCAGGTTAACGTGGTGGTCAACGGGCGCGCCGGTAATGCCCGCCGCTTCACGGTCGTCAGCCCGGCGGATGCGCTGCCGCGAGCCGGTTGGAGCGCCCGGGCATCCAGCAGCCAGCCTGGCGACGCGCCGGGCAACGCCCTCGACGGCGACCTTGCCACGCGCTGGAGCACCGGGGCGGCGCAGGAGCCGGGCCAGTGGTTCGAGGTGGATATGGGGGCGCCGCAACGCTTCGGCGAAGTCGTCCTGGATGCCGGCGCCAGTGCCGGCGACTATCCACGCGGCTACGAAGTTTATATCTCGTCTGACGGCACGAGCTGGGGCACGCCGGTCGCCACGGGCATTGGCGGCGGCCGTGTCGTCGCCGCGCGCTTTGCGCCGGTTACCGCGCGCTATCTCCGCGTGGTCCAGACGCAGAGCGCCGGCAACTGGTGGGCGATCCACGAGCTGTACGTGTTTGAGTAACAAGTCGCGGATCGCTATCGTAACGGTTGAGGCTAACCAAATACACCACAAAGGCACAAGGGACACGAAGAATCCATAAAATTCTTCGTGTCCTTTGTGCCTTTGTGGTGCAACCTCTACGGTTATTGCTCTAGGCAAGGCCGATGTCCAGCGGTTGGGCGAGCTCGGCCAGATATACCAGCGTCAGCAGATTTTCCCGGTCGAACTCAGCGCCCGCGATCGGGTGCTGCGAGCTGGCCCGGCCGGGCACATCTTCGAGCTCGATCGAAATCACGCCGTCGTAGCCGACATCTCGCAGCGCTGTCAGCGTCGCGGCCCAGTCGATCTTGCCCTTGCCCGGACGCCAATGTGCATTGGTCTGGCCGTCGTTGTCCGAAAAGTGGGTGTGAAAGACGCGGTCGCCCAGCTGATACACCGCCATCTGCGGCAGTTCGCCGCAGGGGAACAAGTGGCTCGGATCGAGGTTGACCCCCAGAACCGGCGAGTCGACATGGTCGAGCAGGCGCAGCAGGCTTTGCGCCGTGGTTGCCCAGCGGTGCGGGTGCGTTTCCAACGCATAGCGCAGGCCGTACTGCTCACAGATCTCAGTACACGCCCGCAGCGACTCGACATAGATTCTGTAGCCCTCGCGCCAATCCAGACCGGCGGGCAGCTCGAGCGAGACCTCCTGCGT
The DNA here is from genome assembly GCA_963827625.1 of uncultured bacterium. Lineage (GTDB taxonomy): Bacteria > Chloroflexota > Chloroflexia > Chloroflexales > Kallotenuaceae > CAWHBS01. Next base: position 1,055,530 of record CAWHBS010000004.1, read on the forward strand.
CTGCGGCAGCTCGAGCAGGCGCGGCACGTCGAGATCGAACGGCGTTGCCACCACCGAGTTGATGATAGGGCTACCCAGCTCCCGGGCCACCTCGGCCGCGCGGCGGAAATGGTCGACGGAGGCGGCCCGACGCTGACGATCGGGGCTGGCGATCCCGCCGGGCGTGGTGACGAATTCGGACAGGACGAGCCCTTCGTCGGACAGCACGCTGCGCAAGGCGGCGATACGGCCGGGCGTGTAGTACGTCTCCAGCGCCTCACGGTCCCAGGCGATCAGCTCGACGCCGCGAAAGCCGAGCCGTGCGACACGGCGGATCGCGTCTTCGTAGGGTGGCTGCCATTGAAAAGGCCAGATCGCTGCTCCAAAGTGCATCGCTTGTCATCCTGTTGCTCGGCGCAGGGGCGTTCGCTGCGCTTGTCGGTTGTCACAGTGTAGATCGACGTTCCAAACGGCAGCATGCGAAATGCACACGGCCCGCGGGTTGCGTGATGCATGCCAATGCGCTATACTGGCCCTACAACTTTTCCGGCGCCGCGGCGCCGTAGCGGGCGATGAACGCTCACCTCAGCTGAGGTGGGCGCTTTTTGATCATAGGAGCTCGATAATGGAGGCGACGATGAGGATCCATGCGTGCCCGACCTGCGGCCGCGAGTTGTGCGCCGAAGGCGCCGGCTATCGCTGTGCCGAGCATGGCATGTGGCTCAGCTACGGCAGCAAACTGCTGGTACTCGCGCCTACCGGCGAGCATAAGGTGCGCGACCGTTTCACGATGCCGTGGGAAGCCAGGTGGCAAGAGGCGCAAAGCGAGAGACAATAGGCAAGCGGCGAGAGGCAATTGGCACGAGGCGTGAGGCGAAAGGATATAACCCCTTTCGCCTCAGCTTTTTGCCTCTCGCCTCGCCGCTTGTCTCTTGCCTTCTGCCTATAAAATGCAAAAATGGAGCATCCAACTTCCGAGCTCGACTACATCGAATGGAGCGGCTCGCATGCCGAGCACGTCCGGCGGCCGGTGATCGCCGAAACGCCGTGGGTCTTCGTGATCGACGGACGCGAGGCGCTGCGGTGGATGTGCTCGCCAGTGCGGCTGCACTGCCTGGCGCTCGGCTTCCTGCTCAACGAAGGTATCATCGGCTCGGCCGCCGAGCTGCGCGAGCTGCGCGTATATCTGGACGAGCACCGCGTTCACGTGGTTCTTCCGGCAGCCGGTATCGACCAGCTCTATCATATGCATACCTGCCCTGACGCCGGCGGCACAATCGTCGCCCGGCTGGCGCGGCCGGCTCCGCTGCCCGAACGGCGCACCATTACCTCCGGCTGCGGCGGAGGCATTACGTTCGACGATCTACAGCGTCCTTATCCCGCGCTGGACTGCGATCTGCGCGTTGCGGCATCGCAGCTGGTTGCACTGATGCGCGAGCTGAACTATCGGGCCGAGCTCTACCGCACAGAGTCGGGGAGTACATACCTCGGCACTAAGCGATGGTGAGCGTTTGCTGCTGGTCGAAGAAGACGTCGGCCGCCACAACACCGTTGACAAGATCCGTGGAGCGGCAGCGCTGGAAGGCATCACCACGCGCGGGCGCATGTTGCTGACCTCGGGCCGCATCTCGACCGAAATGATCAGCAAGGCGCGCAAAATGGAAACGCCGATCGTCTGCTCGCGTACTTCACCCACGTCGGCGTCGGTGCGCCTGGCGCGCGCCTGGAACATCACGCTTGTCGGCTACGCGCGCGCGCCGCGGCTGCGAGTCTACACTGGCGAGGAGCGCATCGAGTGGGAATAGGGGGATACAACACGTTCTTTGCGCCTTTGCGTCTTTGCGTTGGCCCAGAGGGCACCCCTCCGGGCGTCCTTCGGGTCCAAAGTCGGATTGACGCGGCCGGCAGCGACTGGTACAGTAGCGCCATGACGATCGCAGCCGGCTATTTTTACGAGATTGGTGGGCGCCGTGGCTCCATGCTGGCCGTGGACCATAGGAGAGTTGCGCCCTAAATCGGAGCCTGTTAGCGCGTATTAGCGTTTTGAGCAATTCGGTCGTGGGCCATTCCGGTCCACGGCTTTTTCGTATCCTGCGTGATATGCCGGACCGGAACGGCGTGCGGCAAGGAGCGAAGTATGTCTATTCTCAGCGCGCGCGGTGTCGCTAAAACGCACGGCGGCCATCCCATTTTTGACGGACTCGACCTGTTAATTCGTTTCGAGGACCGTATCGGCCTGGTCGGGCCGAACGGCGCGGGCAAAACAACCCTGCTGCGCTTGCTGGCCGGTGTCGACCGGCCGGACGCGGGCGAGCTCACTCGGCGGCGCGGCCTGCGAGTTGCCCTGCTGCCGCAGGAAGTGGCCGGCGACGACCGCCCTGCCCTGGACACGGTGCTTGCCCAGCGCGCCGATATCGCGGAGCTCGAACGAGAGCTGGCCGCCGTCGAGGCCGAGCTGGCCACGCCCGATGTGGCGACCGACGAGCGCCGCCTGGCGGCCGTGCTTGAACAGCAGGATCGGTTGGTGGGGCGTTGGGAGCAGGCCGGCGGCCCGCGCGTGCGCAACGAAGCCACCGGCTATTTGCGCTCGCTCGGCTTCGACGACAGCGAATGGTGCCTGCCGACTCGCGTGCTGAGCGGTGGCCAGCGCAAGTTAGTCGCGCTGGCCGGCTGCTTACTGTGCCGGCCCGAGCTGCTGCTGCTCGACGAGCCCGATACACATCTCGACCCGGCGCGCAAAGTGCAGCTGGAACAAACCATCCGTGAATTCGACGGCGCGGTCGTCATTGTTTCACACGACCGCTACCTGCTCGACGAAACCGTGTTGAGTATCGGCGAGCTTGAAGATGGCCGCCTGCGCATGTGGGACGGCAACTACAGCGCGTACGCCGTGGCCCGCGAGGTAGCCCTGCTGCGCCAGAAGGAGCTGTATGTCGCTCAACAAAAAGAGATCGCCCGACTGGAAGCGGCGATAGCGCGCTTCAAGCTGTGGGCCAGTATCGTGGTCAGCGAGCGCCACATCAAGCAAGCGCGCAACAAGCAGCGCCAGATCGACCGTATGGATAAGGTGGAGCGACCGGTGCTCGAGCGGCGGCGCATGGCGCTCGAGCTGAGCGGGCACCGTCGAGGCGGCCAGAAAGCACTCGAGTTGCGCGACGCCGGCATGGCATTCGGCGACGAGCTGGTGCTGCTCGGCAATACTCATACGTTCTGGCGCGGCGAGCGCGTCGGGATCGTTGGTGCCAACGGCGCCGGTAAAACGGTGCTCGGACGGCTGCTGGCGGGCAACCTGGAGCCGTCGTGGGGGGAAATATGGCGCGGGCCGAGCATCGATGTCGGCTATTACGCCCAGGACAGCGATACGCTCGACCTTGGCCGCACGCTGGTCGAGACGGTGCGCAGTGCGCGGCCGATGTATGAAGAGCAGGCGGTAGCGTTTCTTGGCCGCTTCCTGTTCAGCTATCGCATGGCCTGGCAGCGCGTCGGCGAGCTGAGCGGCGGTGAGCGGTCGCGCCTCAGGCTGGCGCTCCTGATGCTGGGTGGCGCGAACTGCCTGGTATTGGACGAGCCGACCAACCATCTCGACATCGCCTCGGCCGAGGTGCTTGAAGCTGCACTGGCCGAGTTCGACGGTACCGTGCTCGTGATTTCACACGACCGCTACTTTTTGGAGCGTGTCACGGACCGGGTGGTCGAGGTTGCCGGCGGCGCGCTCCATCCGTATGACGGCGGCTATGCGGAGTATCTCGAGGCGCAGACCGAAACCATGAGCGTTGCTCGCAAAGATTGAGTCGACCGGAAAGGATTCACCACAAAGGCACAAAGGACACGAAGAACCTTAAAATTCTTCGTGTCCTTTGTGCCTTTGTGGTGTAACCTTCGGCCTGCGCTCTAGAACACCATCGTGAAGGTGGGAATCCTGGCTGCCTGCTCGTCGCCCAGGTAGGCGTTGATCGTGTCCACACCAGGGAAGGCCACCGGTCCGATAAAGCCCGGCCCGCCCGTCAAGAACGGCGTCAGCGTCGGAACCGCGTCCGAAACGTTGTAGTAGATCGGCGCCGGAAGCGCGTTCGGATTCGCCAGCACGCCGCCGAGGAGGCGAGTCAGCGCCAGGTGCTCGGCTTCGGTCGCCGCGTGCTGCGCGGTGGTGGCGGCGATACGCGGCTCGCCAAGCTCGGCAAAGCGCCGCGTGGCTGCCAGGTACGCGCCGGTAAAGGCGGTCTCGGCGGCGATAAAGGTCTGGGTGTTGACGTTGGAATCCGATAGAAATTTCTCGGGGATATAGAACTCATTGGCCAACGAAGCGCCGCCCAGCGACTGCAGCACCGCCAGATGGTACAGCTCCGAGCTCAGGGCGTACTTGAGGTAGCGGCGTGCCGCGTCGCTCAGGCTGAAGCCGGCCTGCGTCAGCGTGCCGTAATAGCTCGTCGCCGCCAGCGTCTCGGCAGTCGCGGCCAGGTTGGCGATCGTTGCGGCATCGTCCATCTTATCGTGGGCGTACGTCCCGCGCGGCTGGGCCAGAGCGCTCTCAGCGCCGGCGAACAGGCCGCCAAATCCGATTACACTCGCCGCGGCAAAGATTCCGCCCCGTTTCAGTACATCGCGTCGTGTCGGCCCATTAGTGTTGCGATCTTGCACTTTTTTGTGTCTCCTGCATAGTTCGGCACGTCGATATGCCGGATTTTGGTACCAGCATTTCCAACATCATGTTGTAGTTGCCGGTTTTCGCCAATTTTTCGCGCTGTCGGCCAATATACGTCGTGCTCGATTGAACTGGATGCATACCGGATACGACGCTTTAAAAAACACAACAGCCGCCCGGCCGGGCGGCTGTTGTGCTGGGTTGGTTTCAGCTTCAGTCCAGCGTTCCCTCGGCCTCGATCTCGATCGCTGCCAGCGCTTGCGAGACCGGGCAATTCTTTTTTGCCGTGCTCAGCGCTTCTTGAAATGCCGCGTCCTCCATGCCTGGAACGCGGGCCTGTGTGCGCAGACGGATCCTGGTGATCTTGAAGCCGCTCGGCTGCTGCGGCGTCAAAACGCACGTTGCTTCGGTCTGAATACGCTCCGGCTTGCCGCCTGCCCGCACGATCTGGCCGCTCAAAGCCATGCTGAAGCACGCGGCGTGTGCCGCGGCGATCAACTCCTCGGGATTCGCGCCCGCTGCCTGTTCAAAGCGCGTCGCATAGCTGTAGGGTATGTCGGCCAGCACGCCGCTATGGCTGCTGAAGGTGCCGTTTCCGCCGCGCAGGTCTCCGTTCCAGACCGCGCTCGATCTGCGTTCGATGTCCGCCATACGTTTTCCCCCATTAAACTTAGTTGGCGTCAACAGGACTTATCTAGCACAGGTCGCGCCAGCGTCGGGTATAGTATGCTGCATGCGAGGAGGAGAGGATGAAGCAGCATACTATTCGAGCATGGCTGGGCCGTGCCGCCCTGGCGCTGTGCTCCACCCTTGCCGCGCTAGCCCTGCTGTCGACGCCCTTGCAGGCACAATCCGGGTTTCCGACAGCGGTTTTGCAGAATGGGCTGTCCGGCTTCGAGCAGCCGCTGTTCGTCGGGCACGCGGGAGACGGTAGCGGGCGCCTGTTCGTCGTCGAGCAGAAAGGGCGCGTGCGGATCGTCAAGAACGGCCAGCTCGTGCCTGCGCCTTTCATTGACATAAGCGATCGGGTCCTGTTGGGGAGTGAGCGTGGCCTGCTTGGCCTCGCATTTGCGCCGGACTACGCCACGAGCGGGTATTTTTATCTATACTACACCTCGAGCGTCGACGACGGCGATGGGCCAGGCGACATAACCATCAGTCGCTTCAGCCGCGGCGCGACCGCCGACCAGGCCAATCCCGCCAGCGAGCTTCCGCTGCTGACGATCGAACATAGCTCGCAGGGCAACCATAACGGTGGAATGATCGCATTCGGCCCGAGCGACGGCTTTTTGTACATCGCGACCGGCGACGGCGGCGGCGGCAACGACCCGGACCGGAACGCCCAGAATCCTTCCTCGTTGCTCGGCAAGTTGCTGCGTATCGACGTCGTTGCACGTCAAACCCCCCAGGCTCCGCTTACACGGCGCTACTTGCCGCTCGCGCAACGAGTACGCACGGCAGGCAACGGCGATCAGGTTGTGCCCGCCCAGCTGCCCTACGCGATCCCGGCAAGCAATCCTTTCTTTAACCGGGCCGGCTACCGCGCCGAGATCTGGGCACTTGGGTTGCGTAACCCATGGCGCTTCTCGTTCGACCGAAACACCGGCGAGCTGTATATCGCAGATGTCGGCCAGGGTACGTGGGAAGAAGTAGATTTGGAGCCGGCAGGCAGCAGCGGCGGTGTCAACTATGGCTGGCCGGCTGTCGAAGGCCCGGACTGCAACGCAGCGATTGGCGCAAGCTGCAATAAAGGTGCCCATAGCGGCCCGGTGACGTCGTACGGCCGTGGCGAAGGCGCGTCGGTAACGGGTGGGTATGTGTATCGCGGCACCCGCACGCCCGCGTTGTCAGGTACCTATGTGTTCGGCGACTTCAGCAGCGGGCGGATCTGGGGTCTGCGACGCAATGCGGCCGGCGTCTGGGTACGTGGGCTGCTGCTCGAATTCGACAGCCAGCATATCGAGCTTCGGGCTGGACGAGGCCGGCGAGCTATATCTGGTCGAATACGGCGGCACGCTGTATCGAGTTGCAGCGAATTAGGGTCGAGGGCCGAGGGTCGAAAGTCGAAGGTCGAAAGTCGAAGATCCTTTGGCTTGATCGTTGAGATTGACTTGCGGACGGTCAAATGCACCATTCCGATAATGTTTCCGGTGACCTTCGACCTTCGACCTTCGACCCCTATGTCGCCCGCCTCCGTTGCGCCCTGCGGCGCTCCTTATCCGTTCCGCCGCACGTGCGCATGCTACACCAGCGCCGGCTGTTATTCTTGCTGGTGTCGTAAAAGAGCCACCCGCAGCCGGCACCGCCGGTCTGGCAATCCTTAATTCTGGCCGGCTCAGCATCCAGCAGCAGATCGATAGCCGAGCGAGCGATCGGCCACAGCGGTCGCGCCAGATCGTCCGGGTCACCCGCCCAGGTGATCGCAAAGCGCTCGCCCTGCATCACCAGCTGCTGGTTCTCGCCGGCCGCTGCGTACGCCGTACTGAGTAGCTGCAAGTCGGCGGCCGGCGGCTTGTTGTGCGAAGCGATGGCGTAAAACACCCTGTAGATCGCTTCGCGTAGCTCGATCGCCTGTGCAAGTGCGAGCTTTGCCGCTGCCGGGCGCCGAGTGCCGCGCGTAGTCAATTGCTCGGCCTGTTGGGGAGTAATGGCCCCGGCCTGAAGGCTCCACGCAACGAGCTCGCCGTAATCGGTAAGATAGTCGTTCGGTGGCCGTGCGTCGTTGACCGCAACACGCGGCTGCACGGTATTTGCGAAATCGAGACATAGCGCCCCGCCTACACGCTCGACCACACCGCCCTGTGCCGGCAGCGGCGCCGCGTCATGCGCTGAACTCATGTGCGTTCAATTCCTTTGTCCGATCGTTACCTTTCGATCGTGGCCTGGTTCGTATTGATTGGTATCCACCAGCTATTCTAGTATAGCAGGTGGGTAATAGTCGAGTCACATGATACAAAGAAGCTTCAGCAAAGTGAGTACCACGCCGGACGCCGGCCGTGCACTTTCCGGCCAGGACAGTCCGGCAACGGCGATAGCGGTAGTCTGGCGGCTGCATGGTCGAATGATGCTGATGGTACAATGCCATGCGTGTATGGAAAGCACGCATGATTGAGACCGTGAACGCGACACGCTATGTCGCGCCGTTACGTGAGGGCGGCTCGCTGCCGGCGATCATCGAGGCCGACGACGGTGAGCTATACGTCGTAAAATTCCGCGGCGCCGGGCAGGGTCCAAAGGTGCTGGTAGCAGAGTTGATCTGTGGTGCACTGGCTGTCGCGCTCGGCCTGCCGGCGCCTCAGGTTGTGCTGTGCGAGCTGGATCCGGCATTCGGTCGCAATGAGCCCGACGAGGAGATCCAGGACTTGCTCATGGCAAGCGCCGGCCTGAACCTTGGCCTGCGCTTCTTGCCGGGCGCGCTCGGGTTTGAGCCAATGATGGTGCCTGCTTTGGCGCCGGAGCTTGCCTCGGCCATCGTCTGGTTTGACGCCTACACCAGCAATGTCGACCGCACCGCGCGCAACCCGAACCTGCTCTGGTGGCAGCATGAGTTGTGGATGATCGACCATGGCGCGGCGCTGTATGTACACCATGTGCCGGGAGACTTTCGGGCTCGCGCGCGGAGCCCCTTCGCGCCGATTAAAGACCACATTCTGCTGTCCGTGGCAGCCGGGATCGAAGCTGCCGATGAGCGACTGGCGCCGCGTATCACGCCCGAGCTTGTCGACGATATCGTCCGCGCGCTACCGGATCAGTGGTTGGAAGATTTGTCCTCGTTTGCTCAGCCGTCCGATGCGCGCACGGCGTATGCGACGTACTTGCGTGAGCGGCTTGAGCAGCCGCGACTGTTTGTGGAGGAGGCGCTTCGTGCCCGCGCGTCACGTATTTGAGTATGCGGTCATACGGATCGTTCCACGTGTCGAGCGTGGCGAATTCGTCAACGCCGGAGTTGTGCTGTTTTGCCGCACACGGCGCTTCCTGGATATGCGCACAGCTGTCGACGCCGGACGGCTGCTTGCCTTCGGCGTGGAGATCGATATGCCGGCGGTGGCGGCTCTGCTCGATCACTGGACACTGATCTGTCGCGGCGATGCCGGCGCCGGCGAGCTGGGTGTGCTGCCCCAGGCTGAGCGTTTTCGCTGGATCACAGCGCCGCGCAGCACGATCGTGCAATTGTCGGCTGTACATTGCGGCATGTGTCGGGAACCGGCTGGGCAGCTCGAACAGCTGTTTGACGCGCTGGTAGTCCCGTCGCGAGCTGCTGCACAGCAGCCGGAGCCGTCGCCGGCCATCGAGTTCCCGACCGGCACACCATGACGGCGCGACGGCCGGCGTCACAATACGTGCTGCCCGGCCCGCGGCCGGTGCCGCTGCTTGGATGGCGCGGCAACTTGCTCCCCTTTGTGCGCGACCCGATCGCGTACGCAACCCGGCTGTTCGAGCGTTTCGGCGATCTTGCAGCGCTTGGCTACGGCGACAACGAGCTGATCTTCGTCCTCGGCGCCGAGTATAACCGGGCACTGCTGGCGCGGCCGGCGGTGTTTCGTAGCGCCATCGGCCCGGCAGCCGCGCCCGGCAGTGCCGTGCTCAAGGCGGCGCTGCGCGCCGTCGCCGAGCCGGTCGGCGGGCCGTGGGCGCGCAACTATTGTCGAATTGTCGCCGAAACGTCGCGCCGTGCGTGCGACCGTTGGGGTATCGGGCAGCAGCTCGACGCGGCGTGGGCAATGCAGCGCCTGTCGGTCCGCATCGCGGCACGAGCGCTGTGGGGCCTCGAGCGCGGCGAGGACGTCGCCATGCTGCTTGAGACCACCGGACACTGGCGCGCGGCAAGCCCGGCCCGAATGGTGATCGGCGCGTCGATCGATGTGCCGGGCACACCGTTCCAAAGTGTGGCCGCGCTTGCCCGCCGCGTGGAGCAATCGGTTACTGCCTCCTACGCCGCCGCGCGGTCACGCGGCGAGGCGCCGTATGCGAGCGATTCGCTGCTTGCGCAGCTGGTGGACACGGCCTCCGAGGAGGAAGTGATCGCGCTGCTGGCGCATCTGTTTGCGGCGGGATTTCCCACCGTAGCGGCGGCGTTGGCCTGGACCTTGTTTTTACTGACACAGCACATCGCCCTGCAGGCCGAGCTGCATTTCGAGGCACGCGCAGCCGGCGTCGACGAATACGCTGACGAAGCCGTTCTCTCCCGGCTTCAGCAGCTCAGCTTCGTGGTTTGCGAAAGTCTGCGCCTGTTCCCGCCGTGCGCTTTCGGAATGCGCTCCCTGACCCAGACGGCGCTGCTCGGCGATTACGTGCTGCCGGAGGGCGCGATGGTGGTGTACAGCCCATACCTCACGCACCGGCTGCCGGACCGCTTTTTCTGGCCGCACCGGTTTCGTCCCGAGCGCTGGCTGCACGTGGAGCCGGCGCCAGGCGAATTTCTGCCGTTCGGCGGCGCGCCGCGTGCCATGCTCGGCGCCGAGCTGGCCGAGCTCGAGATCCGGATCGTGCTGGCTGTCTTGCTGCGTCGCTTCGTATTCGGCCTGGCCCCCGGCGCGCGGATCGATCGTTCCGTACGCTTTGCCCTTATGCCGCGCAACGGATTGGCCGTGGTAGTGTCGCCGCCCGACCGGCCCGTGCGCCGCCGCGAGCCGCATGGAGATGTATTGCAGATGGTTGAGCTATAGATGCTGACTCTATTGCGTAATCGCACCTATGGCGCCGTTGTATTTGGCCATTTCGGTATCGACATCCTCAACAGCACCGGGCCTGTACTGCTGGCGGTGCTGGCGGTGCCGCTGGCGCTGAGCTACACCGAGATCGGCGTTGCGCTCACGCTGTACACATTCGCAGCGTCGCTTTCACAACCGGTGTTCGGGTGGATGGCCGACCGTGTACGACGGCGCCCGGTAGCGCTGGCCGGTGTCGGCGTGCTGTGGACAGGTACCTGGTTCGCGGTACTCGCGTTCGCGCCAAACTGGACGTTGCTCGTGACGGCGTTTCTGCTGGCCGCGCTGGGCTCGGGCCTGTTTCATCCGATCGGTACCGCGGCCGCCGCGGCATCGCACCCCGAGCGTGCCGCGACCTCGACGGCGGTGTTTTTCTTCTGCGGTCAGGTCGGTCTGGCGCTTGGTCCGGTGCTGGGCGGGCTGTTGTACCGGGATAACGGCAGCCTCGGCGTGCTGCCGCTGACGGTGGTCGCCATGCTCGGCGGCCTGGCGATCCTGATCTCACCCTCGATCGATCCGCGGGTTCGCTCAGCGGCGCACGCGGCCGGCCGCGTCGTGCGAGCGGGGTTCTGGGCCGTGACCGCGTTCGTGGTACTGGTGGCGGTGCGCTCGTCGATCCAGGCGACGTACCAGGCGTTTTTGCCGGCGCTGTTTGCCGAGCGTGGCTGGGATTCGGCAGCCTACGGCCTGTTGGCGGGAGCGTTTATGCTGGCCGCGGCGATCGGTAATGTTTTCACCGGCGAGCTGGCTGACCGCCGCGGAATGCGCATGGCGACTGTACTGCCGCTGCTGCTCAGCGTGCCGGCCGGGCTTGTGTGCTTATGGGCGCCGACTCCGCTTACCGCGTTTGTCGCCTCGGCGCTGGCCGGCCTGCTGATCGGCGGCCAGCACAGCATTCTGGTGGTGCATGCCCAGCACCTGCTGCCGACCGGCCAGGGTCTGGCAGCGGGGCTGATCCTGGGCTTTACCTTCGCCTCAGGGGGAGTCGGTACCTGGCTGGCCGGTGTGGCAGCCGACCAGATCGGCCTCGCTGCCACCCTGCAGATCGTGACGCTGCTGGGGTTGCCTGCCGCGCTGCTGGCGTTGACGCTGCCGGGCGCCTCGCGCGCCAGATCCGGAGCCATCCCGGTGTAGCCCGCCGAAATGTGTGCTCCCCGATCGCTCCGAACGAGAACACCACAAAGAACACAGAGGACACAAAGAATCAGAAGAGTCTTTGTGTCCTCTGTGTTCTTTGTGGTGTTCTCCTGCCGGCCTACAATCGAGGCTTACGACTCATGGCCGCGCCGCCGCAGCGATACGCCCGCCAGCAGCGACGTTATCGCCAGTGCCAGCGCGAGCAGCAACCCGGCAAAGCCGGCGCCGGTGTCGGGCAGCTGTGAGGGTGTGCCGCCACTGACCGGCTCGACCACTACCTCAACGGTGGTGGGATTGCCCCGCGTGATGACCGGATACTGTTGCATGGATATGAAGGTTAGCTGGCCGTCGACGCGGATCTGCGCCTGCACAGCATAGGTGTTGCGCTGATCAATAGTCGCCGGATCGTAGGGTAGCGTGAAAGCAAACGGTACCTGGTTCCCGCCGCTGACGATTGTTTGTGTCGCCAGCTCGGTAGCCGCGACATCCTGACGTGATACGTCGACCAGTTTGACGGTTATTTCGGCGTTGGGCGGCAGCGCAATCCGCTGCCGGTAGGTTACTGTGCCGGTGACGCTGGCCGGTAAGTCCTGAGAGGCCGAGGCTTGATTGGCCGCGAGCATCAGTATCCCAAGGAAAACGATCCCGCCCAGCTGTTTTGCCACGTCGTTGCCTCCTATGTATGCTGAACGAACTTCGACGACGAGCCTGGCTCGTAGTTTCCGGCGTGCCTAAATCCTGGCCTTCGGTCTGAAGGCGCGCTGCACATCGTCGTCAGCCAGCAGGTAGAAGATAATGATCCCCGGAATGATCAGGCCTAAAAAGACTCCAGAAGCTGCCGTTGATCAGCCCGATCAGCGGCCCGATCAACGAAAGCCCCGCGCTGATCAGCGCCACCAGCCAGGCCCATCGCTGACGCATCCAGAGCCCGAAGGCAGTGGCGACCTCCACAATGCCGACCAGCAGGGTCCACAGCCCGGCGCCGAAAGCGGTGCTGCCCCATGCCTGCACGCTATCCGAAAAAATCAGGCCGGTCAGCCAGCTCATGCCGCCTATGCCGCTGAGGCCCAACCCCCACAGGATACTGAAGATTCCACCCAACAACATGAACAAGCCAAGCAGAACAATACCGAAAGGTGGCATGGAGTGGCTCCTATTGTAAGTAGTGTCTTCCAGCTGCTGCGTACGCTCGCATGACCTCTAAATTATAGCCTCAATTCTGCCGCCTCCTTGCCTGATTGAATGCGCGCGAGTTTGATTGATCGTGCACACCTGTTTCAGAGTGCTGAACATGCGTGTAAAGCGTTATTCTCAACACGCGCCGCCGCCGCTCCAAGACGCTCATATGATTGTAAAGGATTAATTTCGACACTCAATCGACCGACCCGCATAATTGTCGACAAGCTGTGGATAACTTAAAATCGGTGTCGGAGATATGTAAAAAATAAACTGGAGCGCGCGATATTCGGCGGCTCTACAGGCTGCTACACGGGTGGTAGAGCTTTATCGGAACCAGCCGGGAGCTCGAGCGCAGGCCGGGCAGCCGGCGAGGCTATAGAGTGGGACTTGCCTGCTGCGGCCATAATTGGGCACGTTACGAAGGCAGGAACACAATGGAGTACCGTAAGCTCGGCAACACCGGACTTGACGTTTCGCGTATTTGCCTGGGATGTATGACCTATGGCGTACCTGATCGCGGCTCACACCCCTGGACGTTGGACGAAGCGCAGAGCCGGCCGCTGCTTCGCCAGGCGCTGGAGCTGGGGATCAACTTCCTCGATACATCCAACAGCTACTCGGACGGCACCAGTGAGGAGATCGTCGGACGCGCGCTCGGCGAATTTGCGCGGCGCGACGAGGTCGTCATCGCCACCAAGGTCTTCTTCCCCTGGCGGGCAGGCCCAAACGGCGGCGGCCTCTCGCGCAAGGCGATTATGACCGCCATCGACGCCAGCCTTGAGCGGCTGCAAACCGACTACGTCGACCTATATCAGATCCATCGTTGGGATTACGCCACGCCGATCACCGAAAGCCTGGAGGCGCTGCACGATGTCGTTAAGGCCGGTAAGGCGCGCTATATCGGCGCATCGTCGATGTTCGCCTGGCAATTCTGCAAAGCGCAATATCTGGCCGACCGGCACGGTTGGACGCGCTTTGCCACGATGCAGAACCATTACAATCTGTTGAACCGCGAGGAAGAGCGCGAGATGCTGCCGCTATGTCTGGCGGAGGGCGTCGGCGTGCTGCCGTGGAGTCCCCTTGCGCGCGGCCGCCTGGCGCGCGCCTGGGACGCCAGCACCGAGCGAATGGAAACCGACGACGTCGGCATACGCCTGTATGGCGAAACCGCGGATGCCGATAAACGGGTCGTCGATCGAGTCGGCGAGGTCGCCGCCCAGCGCGGTGTTTCACGGGCACAGGTTGCGCTGGCGTGGGTGCTGCAGCAGCCGGCCATAAGCGCGCCGATCGTCGGCGCATCCAAGCCGCAGCATCTGGAGGATGCCGTGGCGGCCCTGTCGCTGGAACTGACGGCGGATGAGCTACGGCGTCTTGAAGAGCCGTATGTTCCACACGCGGTGGCGGGCTTTGCTTAGGCGGACGGTTGCAGTGGCCATCCACGAATAGAGCACGCAACCACCAATACCCGAAGCATTGATGTATGCGTGCTCTATTCGTGGATGGCCACGCTCTTATACCTGGGCAGCCGGAGCAGGTTGAGGATTGAAGATCTCTTCCAGCGAGTTGGTGGCCGAATGAATTCGGATTCCGTTCACGCCACCGGCCGGCAGCTCGGTACGCAGCCTGATCGGTGAGATCACCTTGGACACGATGCCGCCGTCGGGCGGAGTGGCTACGAAGTAATAGTCGTAGACGCCGTCCGGCGGCGGCTGCACATAGGTGAACGGAATCAGTTGCGGATTGGTCCAGCCGCTCGATTGTACCGTTCCGGCCACGGCTACCTGTAAGCTCGGCGGAAAGGTGTGCAATCGTTCGACGCGCAGGCCGGTCACCTCGTGTACCTGCCGGTACTCGGGTTTGGTGTTCATGGATGCGTTGCTCCTTGATCCATAAGCTGTCGCCGCTGCCATACTTGCGGCATGAGCGACAATAACGGTCACGGCTCTACAAATTATCTACATCGTGTTCGGCAGTCAGCGAAGGCGCATGCAACATGGCACAGCAAGTCGTCATCGTCGGGGCACTCGACACTAAAGGAGCGGATTTCGCATTCGTCAGGCAGCTGATCGAGCAGCACGGGCTCGCTACGTTGGTTGTGGATTTCGGCGTTCTGGGCGAGCCGGCCTTTCCACCGGCTATCACGCGTTCAGAAGTGGCAGCGGCCGGCGGAGGTGATCTGGCGACGTTCCAGACTGGCGAACACAAGGACCAGGCCATGCAGGTGATGTCCGACGGCCTGGCCGTAGTTGTTCGGCGGCTGTACGATCAAGGGCGGCTGCAGGGTATCCTCGGCATGGGCGGCAGCGGCGGCACTTCGATCGCGGCTGCCGCGATGCGTACACTGCCGGTCGGCGTGCCTAAGCTTATCGTGTCGACCGTCGGCAGCGGCGATGTTAGCGCGTACGTTGAAAACAAAGACATCACCATCATGCCGTCGGTCGTGGACGTGGCCGGCCTCAACCGCATCAGCCGGGCGATCTATGCCAACGCAGCGGGCGCGATCGCCGGCATGGTTCAAACGCCCGCACCCGCCTCCGCCGGCGATAAGCCGCTGCTCACGGCGTCGATGTTCGGCAACACTACCGCCGCCGTCGACTACGCGCGTGGCCTGCTCGAACAGCGCGGCTACGAGGTGCTGGTGTTTCATGCCACTGGAGCCGGCGGCCACAGCATGGAAAGCTTGATCGCCGACGGCTACATCGCCGGCTGTTTGGATATCACTACCACCGAGCTGGCCGACTATGTGTGCGGCGGCGTGTTCAGCGCCGGCCCCGAGCGCTGCCTGGCCGCCGCGCGCGCGGGTGTTCCGGCTGTGCTGGTGCCGGGCTGTGTCGACATGGCGAACTTCGGCGCTCTCGACACAGTTCCCGAGCGCTATCGCGACCGCACACTTTATCAGTGGAATCCTAACGTAACCTTGCTGCGCACCGACGTCGAAGAAAACCGGCGCATCGGCGAATTGCTGGCCGATGCCGCGAACGCCGCCGTGGGTCCGGTGGCCGTGCTGCTGCCGCTGGGAGGAGTCTCTATGCTCGACAGCGAGGGAGGCAGGTTCTGGGATCCGCATGCCGATCGCGCCTGCTACGACGCTATCAAGGCCAGGCTGCGGCCGGACGTTCAGCTGATCGAGCTTGCTTACAATATTAACGATCCCGAGTTTGCCGGCGCGGCGGTGACAAGCCTGGTCGACATGCTCGAACGCCAGGCTGCACCATGAGCGCTCTTCTTGCAGATAACGCGCGAATCGTATCGGTCGAGTGGGCGCCGTTTGTGGCCCAACGACCACGTGTGGCCGGCGCCAACGCGCGACGTGGAGTCCACGGTCGCGACATTCATGTGCCGCTCGCGCGCCTGACGACCGGCGACGGCGCCGCGGGCTGGGGACTGTGCTTCGCCGGCCGCGACGACGTTGCAGCGGTACTCGGACGCAGCATCGCTGAGCTGTTTGACCCGCGAGCCGGTGTGCTGGAGCACGCCCGACGATGGGAAGCCGCGCTTTGGGATCTGGTGGCGCGGCGGGACGGCAGGCCGGTGTACGCGCTGGCGGCACAGGTCGCGGGAACCGATGTGGCAACGCCGCAACGCGTTCGCTGTTACGACACCTCGCTTTATTTCGACGATCTCCATCTCGCCTCGCATGCCGAGGCGGCCGAGCTGATCGCGCAGGAAGCGCGAGACGGCTACGCGCGTGGGCACCGCGCCTGGAAGCTGAAGGTTGGTCGCGGTGCGCGCTACATGGATGTCGAGCCGGGTACGGCTCGCGATATCGCCGTAATCCGTGCTGTGCGCGAGGCGGTCGGGCCCGGCCTACCGCTGATGATCGATGCCAATAACGGGTATACGCTCAATCTGGCGCGGCACGTTCTGGACGAAACGGCCGGCTGCGAGATCTTCTGGCTCGAAGAAGCGTTTCACGAGGACGGCGAGCTGTATGCTGAGCTGCAGCGCTGGCGGCGCGAGCACGGGCTGCCGGTGCTGATCGCCGACGGCGAAGGCGATGCGCATCCGCTGTTGCTGCGCTGGGCGGGCGAAGGCCTGGTCGACGTCATTCAATATGATATCTGGAGCTATGGCTTTACGAACTGGCTGGCGCTCGGTCGAAACCTGGATGCCGGTGGTGTTCGCTCCGCGCCGCACCACTACGGCACGCAATTCGGCAACTACGTCGCGTGCCATCTTGGCCCGGCGATCCGCAATTTTGCGTTCGCCGAATGGGATGAGGCACAAACGCCGGTGCTCGATACGTCGGCGTACCGCATCGAAGACGGCTGGGTGACGATACCGGACGCGCCGGGCTGGGGCATTGGCCTCGACGAGCAGCGTTTCGAGCACGCGGTGGCGACTTCAGGATTTCAGGTATCTGTCCTGACGCTGCGCAGCCATGCTCGCCTCGCTGCTATAGCAGCGCAAGAAAGAGCACCACCAAGGACACAGAGCCCTACATGAACGGCTCTGTGTCCTTGGTGTACTTTGTGGTGCTCCTTGTTGGTTCGATTTATTCAGGGACCGACATATGATCCGTACCGTGCACCATGGCAGGTGGCGCGCCGTCCATTTCCTGTCGTAGAAATACAAGCAGCTGCTCGAAGGTAGCAAAACCCTGCCGCTCGCCGGTGTGAGGGTCCTCGATGCTGAAGCGCCAGACGACATGATGATCTGCTTGACCGCTATGCTCGGTCCAACAACGTAGTAGGTAAGCGCAGTAGCGCATCGACGGGTCTGACCCATGCATACGGCCTCCTTGCAGTTAGCCGGAACGTAATTGTGCTGATGCTGTATGCTAGCACCGGAGCGTGACGAGATCGTGACCGGCCCGGTATCGCTAATTACATAGCCATGTCGCTCCCCGCACGACTGGCGAACACTAAGCAGCTGGAGCTGTTGCATGGCCGAGCACCTGCATCTGGAGCTATTGGGCGGTCTGCGGATCAGGCGGGGCGAGCAGATTGTAACCGGTTTTGTCTCGGGTAAAGCACTGGCGCTGATGTGCTATCTCGGCGTGACCGGACGTCCCCAGTTTCGCGGCGCGCTTGCCGCTCTGCTATGGAGCGAGCTACCTGAAGCTGCCGCGCGCATGAATCTGCGTCACGTGCTGGCCAATTTGCGCCAGATCACCGGCGAGCACCTGCTGATCACGCGCGAGAGCGTGGCGCTGGATGCATCGAGCGTGGTTGTGGACGTGGACGTCTTCGAGTCTGCGTTGCGTGGCGCCGCGCCCGGAGACGTCGAGCGTTTACGCGCGGCGGTCTCCCTGTATGCCGGCGATTTTTTGAACGGCTTTTCCGTGCGTGATGCGCCCGTTTGGGACGAGTGGGTAATATCGCAGCGCGAGCGTCTGCGACAGCTGGCGTTGTTTGCACTGCATGGGCTGGTCACACACCATAGTGAGCGCGCCGAGATCGGCGCGGCTCTGGACTATGCAACGCGCCTGTTGCAGCTCGATCCGTGGCGTGAAGAAGCCCACAGGCAGGTGATGCTGCTGCTGGCCGAAAGTGGGCAACCGGGCGCAGCGCTGGCGCAGTATGAGACATGCCGTCGCATTCTCCAGGATGAGCTGGGCGTCGAGCCGGACGAGGAAACCATTGTCCTGCACGAGCGCATCAAGGTCGGCGAGATCGTGCCCCGGCTACCACTCAGGCCAAGCAGCAATCTGACGGTTCCCCCGACGACGTTGCTCGGGCGCGAGGGCGATATCGACGCGATCGCCGGGCTGCTGCAGCAGCCGAACTGCCGCTTATTGACCTTACTGGGTCCCGGTGGAGTGGGCAAGACGCGCCTGGCGCTGGAGGTTGCCACGCAGCTCGTCCCGGATTTTGAAGGTGTGTGGCTGGTCGAGCTTGCCCCGGTGCGCCGGCCGGATATGCTAAGCACCGCGATAGCGCAGGTATTGGAGCTTCGCGAAAGCGGCAGGCAGTCGCTGCTTGAAAGGATTATTGTCCAGCTGCGCGACAGGCACACGCTGCTGCTGCTCGATAATTTCGAACATCTGTTACACGCAGCGCCGGCTGTCGGCGAGCTGCTCGCGGGGTGCCGCGACCTGAAGATACTGGTGACCAGCCGGGCGGCGCTGCGAGTGCGCGGCGAGCATGAGTTCCATGTCTCACCTTTAGCAGTGCCCGACCTGGCGGCTCCGCTCGCCGGCAAGGACGTGTCGCCCGCCAGCATAGTAGGCTACGCCGCGATTGCGCTATTTGTGCGCCATGCCGCGAGCGTATGGCCCGGCTTCGCGCTCACCCACGAGAATGCTGCCGCGGTAGCCGAGATCTGCTGCCGCCTCGACGGCCTGCCCCTGGCGCTCGAGCTGGCGGCTGCCCGCATCAAGCTGCTGTCGCCGCAGGGGATCAAGGCGCGGCTGGGCAACCGCCTGGCGCTGCTCACGGGCGGCGCAATTGACTTGCCAACGCGCCAGCAAACTCTGCGCAAAACGATCCAGTGGAGCTACGACCTGCTCGCACCCGCCGACCAGGCCCTGTTCAGAAGACTGGCGGTGTGTGTCGGTAGCTATGGCCTGGAGGACGCACAAGCCGTATGCAATCTCGACGTTCGCGGCGCTGAATGGATAATTGATGCATTTGAGACCCTGCTCGACCGGAGCTTGCTGCGCATGGCCGGCAGCCGGGACGGCGAGCAGCGCTTCGATATGCTGGAAACGATCCACGAGTATGCCGCCGAGCAGCTTGAAGCGAGTGGTGAAGCGGAGGCCGTTCGTCGACGCCATGCGGCCTACTTCCTGGCCATGGCCGAGGTTGCCGAGCCGCATTTGCAGGGCGCCGAGCAGCGCAGCTGGTTGGATCGCCTGGAGCTCGACCACGATAACCTGCGCGCTGCTCTCCAGTGGACGCTCGGCAGCGGCGAAGCCGACATGGCGCTGCGGCTTTCCGCTGCGCTGGGTGAATTCTGGTGGCCACGCGGCTTTATCAGCGAGGGCCGCCGCTGGCTGGAGGGGGCGCTGGAACTGCCGGGGACAGCTCCAGCGCAGCACGAGCAAAAGCGTTGTACCGGGCCGGCGAGCTGGCCTACGCCTACGGCGACTACGTCCAATCGGTCGAGCTGCTCGAAGAAAGCCTGGGCCGATATCGCGCGCTCAACGACCCTGCCGGTATCGCACGTGTGCTGCGTGGTCTGGCGACTTCAGTAGTTGTGCTGGGCGAAGAAGAACGTGCCAAACATATGTGCGACGAAGCGCTGCGCATCTTTACGCAGATCGACGACCGCTGGGGTATCGCCTGGATGCTGTACCACCTGGCATTGCTGGAGCCCGAGCTCACGCGCAAGGTTGCGTTGTTGGAGCAAAGCCTCGATCTGGCGCGCGCAGGCGGCTACAAGCGCACTACGTTCGCCGCCCTCAACGAGCTTGGCACGCTTGCGCTCCAGTCGCGCGACTATCAGCGTGCCGAGCTCCTGTACGGCGAATGCCTGGAACTCGGCCAGGAGCTTGGCGACCTCTGGCTGCGCGCCTTACCGCTGGCCGGCCTGGGCTTGGTCGCGGAAAACAGCGGCAATTTTCGGCGCGCGAAAGCACTCTTCGAGAGCAGCTTGCTGGCTCACCAGCAAGTGCAAAATCAGAGCGGCATCGCCCAGCTGTTAAGTCATCTCGGCGATATCGCTCGCTGGCAGAACGATCTGCAGGGCGCGGCGAGCCGGTACAAGCGCAGTCTGGACCTGTTTGGCGAGATGAACGATACGCGCGGCGTGGCGCGCTGCTATCTGATCCAGGGACATCTCGCGCTGGCGGGCGGAGAATACGCCAATGCTGTAACACTGTTTACGCAAGGTCTCGACCTGCTGCCGTTATTGCGCCCCGAGGTCAGGCCAGCAGACTATATTATGGCTCTGGGCGGCGTTGCTATGGCTGCCGAGCGGGCCGGCCAGGGCGAAACGGCAGCCTGCCTGTTCGGCGGCCTCGAAGGTCTCGGCCTCGACAACGCCACCTTTGCTTCGCTTCTCGCCGCGCCCGACAGCATCGCGCTGCACGGCAGCTTCAACGCTGCGCGGAAAACGTTGCCGCAGCGGTTCTCCTCGGCGTGGGCCGGCGGTCGGGCTATGTCACTCAGCCGGGCGATCGCCTATGCACAGGCAGCCGCGACGACGCTGAGCGAATAGTTGGTTGCCGATAATCACTGTTCTCGCTAAGCAGCTGTTATAGCCAGCGGCGCGGCGTCGCATCACATCTAAAATCCATATTCGCGTTCATTCGCAAATCGTTTTCCAGCGTTTACGCTTGCTTCGTCGCGCCGGGCGCCAGATGCGACAGCGCGCGTCCCCACATCGATAAATCAGCAGATGGCCGGCGTGGGGAACGACCTCCAGTCGCGCGTTGGGAAGCTGCTTCTGCCACCAACTGCCGTGCCGTGTTCCGGCAACCGGGTCCTGCGCGCCGTACAACAGCAGCGTCCTGGCCAGCACATCTTTGGGCTCGAAGCCCCACGGCTGAAGCGTATAGCCAGCGATATCCGCGGCCATCCCGGCGGCGCCCTGGGCGAACGCGGCCTGCAACATACCACGTAGCCGGTCACGAGCGCCCGGCTGTGCCAGCGCCGGCTCGTCGGCGGCGTTGCCGCCAAGCAGCTGCAGCGCATCAGCTCCATCGAGCTCAGCAGGAACCGTCGGCCCCAGTTGCTGGTTCAGCATGGCATGTACTTCGTCGGGCGGCAAGCCCCTCATCGCTTCAAGCGCCTCGTTGTGTTCAGGCGGAATCCACGGTACATGTTCATTCGGCGCCGGCGTTGCGAGCACGACCACGCGCTCGACCAGATCAGGCCGGCGCGCCGCGATGGCCAGCGCTACGCGCCCGCCGGCCGACCATCCTGCTATGCCAAACGGCCCGCCGCCTGCCCGATCGAGCACCGCTGCGAGCTCGTCCGCCGCGGCGCCGACGGTGCTCCACTGGCCCGGCGCGACCGGGTCGGATGCGCCGTACCCCGGCCGGTCGATCCCCAATAGCGTTACCCGGCGAGCTGCTGTCTGCTCAGGGTCTGGGTCAAACATTCCAGAACCGGGCGCAGCGTGACATAATGCAATAACGCGTCCCGGCACGCCTTCTGCCATACGGTGTACTGCTACCCGGCGGCCATTCACGACGAGCGTTTCGACTGGCGGTTAAGTCACGCACCCACTCCTTTTGATACTGCCGGCCGGCTTCCCGCGATGCTCAGCGCTTGAGGCCGCGCCGCAGCAACAGGCCAAGCACGAGCAGCACGCCTGCCAGCAGCGCGAAAACGCCGAACGGCAGCCCGGTAGCGCCCGTCTCGGGTAGCGCTTCGGGCTGTGCGCTCCCCGCGGCTGGAGCAGCCGGTGAAGGGCCGGCCGCCGCACTCGCCGAAGGGCCGGCGCCGGCCGCCGCACTTGCCGAGGCACTGGCTGATGCGCCGGCCGACGGTCTGGCCGAGGCGCTGGCAACAGCACTGGCTGATGCGGCGGCGCTGATCGTAAACTGGAATTGCCCGTCGGTCGCTTCGCCGTCTTCGGCCGACATGGTTTTCCACTCCACGGTAAACGTACCGGCGGGCAGATCGTCCTTCAAAGACACACGCAGTGACTTGCCTTCCGTATCGGCGGGATCGACGGCCAGATCGTCCGCGTCGACACGTGCTCCTTGTGCATCCAGTACAGTCAGCGAGCTTTCGTCGGGCGCAAGCTTCTGGCTGAACGTGGCCGTTACGGCATCGGGTGCCGCGTCGAGCGTCGTGCCGGCCTTAGGTGTTGAGCTGACGATTTCGGCGTGCGCCGATACCGGGACCGCCTGAAACGCCAGTACAAGTGTGATGATCAGCAGAAGTGACGCGAGCAAACGCATTACGCTTCCTCCTCGATACAGCGAGCACACATTACCATAGGTTGGCCAGCGCCCCGGCATTTATGCCGAGGTCGGTTGTGCGCCCGATAGCGCAGCGCCACGGGCGTGTTATGATTTTAGCGAACTGAAACGCCGGAAACATGTGCATCGATGCCCAAAAACACTAGCTTTGCCCGATACAACCTCGCTGTCCTCGGCTACACGCTTCTGGTGATCCTGTGGGGCGCCTTTGTGCGCGCGACGGGCTCCGGCGCCGGCTGCGGCAGCCATTGGCCGCTGTGTAACGGCGAGGTAGTACCGCCCACGCCGGCGATCGAGACGCTGATCGAGTATAGCCACCGCGTATCCAGCTCGGCGCTTGGCCTGCTGGTAATCGGCCTGGTCGTCTGGGCCCACCGTGCGTTCGGTCGCGGCCACCCGGCCCGTGCGGGCGCCGTTGCGGCATTGTTCTTTACTGTCCTGGAAGGCCTGATCGGTGCTGCACAGGTGCGGCTGGAGCTGGTGGCCGATAATCCGGCGCTCGCGCGCGGGGCGTGGCAGGCAGCGCACCTGGCCAACACATTTCTGCTGACCGCTGCGTTGACGCTGACACTCTGGTGGTCGCTTGGCGGTGGCCGGCTCAGCCTGCGCGGGCGTGGCATAACCGCCGCGCTGCTCGCCGGCGGCTTTGCCGGCATGCTGTTGCTCGGCGCGAGCGGCGCTGTCGCGGCGTTGGGCAACCTGCTGTGGCCGGTTACTACGCTCAGTGCCGGCCTGGCCGCCGACCTTTCGCCGGCTTCCAGCCTGCTGTTGCGGCTGCGCGTTTTCCATCCGCTGATCGCTGTGCTGGTCGGGGCGTATCTGGCGCTCAGCGGCTGGATCGTGGCGCGGGCGCGGCCTGATCAGTTCACCAGGCGGGCTGCGCGCTGGCTGGCCGGCCTGTTTGCGCTGCAACTGGTGGCCGGCGTCGCGAATGTGGTGTTGCTGGCGCCGGTGTGGATGCAGCTGCTGCACCTGCTGCTTGCCAACGGGGTATGGATCGCCCTGGTGCTGCTGGCGGCGGCCGCGCTTAGCCACGCGCCGCTTGGGCTACCGCAGAGCGCCGGCGAGCAGGGTGCTTATCCGTACACGGTCGGGGCGCGTTCGCAGCGCTGAGGACGTGATCTGGTAAAATACGGGCGCTGCGCCGGGCTGCTCACCCCGCACGTTTCCGGCGTCACGTTCCGCTGTAGACAGAAAGGAAGCGTCGATGGCCGCGGCTTTATCCTTGTATCGAACGACGATCGGCAAGAAGGTCGTCATGGCCGTCACCGGCCTGATCCTGATCGGCTTCGTCGTTGTCCACATGGTGGGGAATCTGAAGATCTACCTCGGGCCGGAGGCGATCAATACATACGCCGCCTTCTTGCGCGATGTCGGCGAGCCCCTGTTGCCGCGCGAGACGCTGCTGTGGATCGTCCGGATTGTGTTGCTCGCCTCGGTCGTCCTGCATATCACCGCCGCCACACAGCTGACGCTGCTGGATCGTGCCAGCCGCCCGCAGCGCTATGCCGTGAAAAAGGTAACCACATCGTACGCCGCGCGCACGATGCGCTGGGGCGGCGTGATCGTTTTGTTGTTCGTCATATACCATGTCCTGCACCTGACGTTCGGTGTCGTAGGCTTTGCACCTGGCGCCTACCGGCCAGAAGACCCGAACAGCGGCTTCCAGACCTACGCTAACCTGATCAACGGCTTCGCTTTCTGGCCGGTATCATTGTTTTATATTCTGGCGATGTGCGCGCTCGCGCTGCACCTGTTCCACGGTACCTGGAGCATGTTTCAGACGCTTGGCCTCAACAGCGGGCGCTGGAACAATTTCTGGCGCATCGTGGCCCTGGTGGTGGCGGTGACGGTATTCATCGGTAATATCTCGATCCCGATCGCGGTGCTGGCCGGCATTTTGACCGTTTGACGCAAAGGGCGATCCGCGAATACAAGTGAATGACAACACCATGGCAACAGATACCACGACCGAACGACCCGAGACCGCTACGCGCAGCACTGCGCGCTTTGAGCCAACGCTGGATGCCGGGATTCCGGACGGGCCGCTCGAGCAAAAGTGGGATACACAGCGATTCCGGATGAAGCTGGTCAACCCGGCCAACAAGCGACGCTATTCGATTATTGTGGTCGGCTCCGGGCTGGCTGGAGCGTCTGCGGCGGCATCGTTTGCCGAGCTTGGCTACAACGTCAAATGCTTTTGCTATCAGGATAGTCCGCGGCGCGCCCACAGCATCGCGGCCCAGGGCGGCATCAACGCGGCCAAGAATTATCGCAACGACGGCGACAGCATCTACCGGCTGTTCTATGATACCGTCAAGGGGGGAGACTACCGCGCGCGTGAGGGGAACGTGTATCGCCTCGCGCAGCTCAGCGTCAACATCATCGACCAGTGTGTCGCCCAGGGTGTGCCGTTTGCGCGCGAGTACGGGGGCTTGCTCGACAACCGCTCGTTCGGCGGCGCGCAGGTTTCACGGACGTTTTACGCGCGCGGGCAGACCGGCCAGCAATTGTTGCTCGGCGCGTACCAGGCGCTCAGCCGCAGTATCGCTTCCGGCGGCGTGCGTATGTATCCGCGCACGGAGATGCTGGACCTGGTGGTTTCGGACGGCCATGCCAGGGGCATTATCACGCGCGACATGGTAAGCGGAAAGATCGAAGCCCACGCCGGCGATGCGGTAGTGCTGGCAACCGGCGGCTACGGCAACGTGTTCTTTCTTTCCACCAACGCCAAGGGTTGTAATACATCGGCGATCTGGCGCGCGCATCGCAAGGGCGCCCTGTTCGCCAATCCGTGCTTTACCCAGATCCACCCGACCTGCATCCCGGTCAGCGGCGACCACCAATCGAAGCTGACGCTGATGAGCAAATCGCTGCGCAACGACGGGCGCATCTGGGTGCCCAAACAGGCCGGCGATGCGCGGGCGCCCGGCGATATTCCCGAAGCCGAGCGCGATTATTATCTCGAGCAGCGCTACCCGAGCTTCGGCAACCTGGTGCCGCGCGATGTGGCCTCGCGCGCCGCGAAAGCCGTGTGCGACGAAGGCCGCGGGGTTGGTCCGGGCGGATTGGGTGTCTATCTCGACTTCCGCGACGCGATCGAGCGCCTGGGTGAGGACCGGATCCGCGAGCGCTACGGCAACCTGTTCGATATGTACGAGCGCATCACCGGCGAGAATCCGTATCGCGTGCCGATGCGAATATATCCGGCAATTCACTACACCATGGGCGGCCTGTGGGTCGACTATAACCTGCAAACCACGATTCCGGGACTGTATGCGATCGGCGAAGCCAACTTCTCCGACCACGGCGCGAACCGCCTTGGTGCGAGCGCGCTGATGCAGGGCCTGGCCGACGGCTATTTCGTGATCCCGTACACCATCGGCGACTACCTGGCCGGCCAGAAGCCCAGCATTGCCTCGGTTGAGGACGCGCCGTTCCGTGAAGCGCTGGCGGATGTCCAGGCGCAAACTCAGCGCCTGTTGAGTATCAAAGGCAAGCGCACCGTCGAACTCGTTCCATCGTGAGCTCGGCCGCTTGATGTGGGATAAATGCGGCATGGGCCGCAACGACGCGGGGCTGAACGAAGCGCTCGACCGCATCCCTGAGATCCGCGCCGAGTTCTGGGAAAACGTAAACGTGCCGGGCAGCGCCGACGAAATAAATCAGGCGCTGGAAAAAGCCGGCCGGGTCGCCGATTTTCTCGAGTTGGCCGAGCTGATGTGTATCGACGCGCTGCACCGCACCAAATCGTGCGGCGGGCATTTTCGGGAAGAAAGCCAGACCCCCGACGGCGAGGCGCTGCGCGACGACGAGCATTTCTCGTATGTGGCGGCCTGGCAGTGGGGCAACGGCGGCCCCCCGACGCTGCACCGCGAGTCGCTGGTGTTCGAGTATGCCCATCCGTCGCAGCGGAGCTACAAATAATGAACCTAACACTTCACGTCTGGCGCCAGCGAAACGCACAAGCACAGGGCGCGATGATCAAGTATGACGCGCGCGATATCAGCCCCGATATGTCGTTCCTGGAGATGCTTGACGTCGTCAACGAGGAACTGACCGGGCGCGGCGAAGAGCCGATCGCGTTCGACCATGACTGTCGCGAGGGTATCTGCGGCACCTGCGGCATGATGATCAACGGTGTCGCTCACGGACCCGAGCGGGCGACGACGACCTGCCAGCTGCATATGCGGCATTTCAAGGACGGCGATACGATCTATATCGAGCCCTGGCGGGCGCGCGCGTTTCCGGTGCTGCGCGATCTGATGGTCGACCGCTCGGCCTTCGATCGGGTGATCCAGGCCGGCGGCTTTGTGTCGGCCCCGACCGGCAGCGCGCCCGAGGCCAATGCGGTGCTGGTGCCGAAGGAAAACGCCGATCTGGCGATGGACGCGGCGGCCTGCATCGGCTGCGGCGCCTGCGTCGCGGCCTGCCCCAACGCGTCGGCGATGCTGTTCACGGCGGCCAAAGTATCGCATCTGGCGCTGCTGCCGCAGGGCCAGCCCGAGCGCCATAGCCGGGTATTGGAAATGGTGCGCACGATGGACGACGAAGGCTTCGGCGGGTGCACCAATATCGGCGAGTGCGCCACCGCCTGCCCCAAGGAGATCAGCATGGACTTCATTGCCATGTTGAACCGCGACCTGCTGCGTGCTTCGGTGAGCGGCAAACGGTCCAAGTAACGTTTTCGACGCACAGGCGCACAGGCGCAAAGATCAATGGAAGGTCTTCGATGGATGTGCATCGAAGACCTTCTTACTTTGAGCATACTGTACGCGCGATCGGATCAGTGCTACATAGATTCTTTGCGCCTGTGCGTCGAAAATTATGGGAAGAACACCCAGCGCGCGGCGTTCCAGGCGCGCTCAAAATAGATGCCGGGCGGCTTGTTCGGGTTGGTCGGGTCCTTGTAGTGGCAGCGCGCGTCGACCGTCACATCATAGGCAATGCGCGGGCTGCCGGCGGCGTCCAGCGCGAGCACCGGCCTCGCGCCGTGCCACAGATCGTTGTCGCAATGGAGGGGCAGCGCCTGCGGATTTGCCGCTTCCATGGCCTCGGCGGTTTCGACGACTTTGCTCTTCCACTGCGTGTCGCTGGTTTCACAGGCGCTATCGCACCACGCGTAGCCCAGGTCGCCGCGGCCTGCGCCGTAGGCGATACGCGGTCGTGCTTGCTTATCCAGCTCCAGATCGGGCGCCTGGCCGTCCGTGACCGGCAGACCGAGGGTCGTCCCTTTCCAGCCGCTGTCGGCCAGACAATCGCCGTCGCAGCGCAGGTAGATCAGCTCATGGTCGATCTGGTGCTGCGCGCCGTCGGCGGTGAACAGCGCGATATGCGGGCGGTTGGCCGCGTCGAGCTCAAGATCCCAGCCGGAGTACGGCGACGGTCCGCTGCCGAGCTCGAGTACCCAGAAGCGACTCCAGCCGGCGCGGCTGTCGCAGCCGCCGTTACATTCGAAGTAGTACAGCCCGGAAGGCGCTTCGCTGCCGTCTTCGTTCTTGGCGTACAGCTCGGCGATCACACGCGGCTGGCCGGTGGAGGTGAACGCTAACGCAGGGTGCCACCAGGATTCTTCGACAAAGCGGAAGTCTTCCTGGATCATGAAGTTGAGCCGCGTTTCGGTCCAATTCGCCGCGTCGGTGCAATTGGCGTCGCAGGCGACATAATAGGTCCCAAGGTGGTCCGGCTCGCGATAGAAATAGTTGCGGTCGCGATACAGGAAGCGCGGGCGGCCCTGCGGATCCAGGGCAAAGTAGCGCTGCGGCCGGGCCTCTTCGTCGAAATCGGTGACGGCGGTACCGTGGCTCGCGGCGACGCGCGTCAGGCTCCACTGCGCCCGGTTTTCGCAGCCGGCGTCACACGCGGCGTACCAGTAATCCTTGCCGTTGGCATACACGGCCGAGTCGGTGACGATCAACAGTCGCGGCTGCCCGGCGGGCGTAAGCTGCAGCTGTACTTCGCGCGCCAGATCGGCCAGCTGTACCGAGCGCCAATTAGCTGCATCGGCGCAGCGCGCGGCCCCGCCGCTACACGAGGTGTACACCGCGGGCGGATGCTCGGCGCCTGGAACAAAATGGACATACGCGGCGTGCATGCCGCCCGAGGCGTCGACTGCCGCGCTGGCGCTGGCTGTCTTGACGCCGCGGTTGAGATACAGCGCGCCCGAAGCCGGCGACGGGGGAGCGGGCTGCGGCGCGGGCGAGGCAGGCGGCGTCTGGCGCGTCCCGCCGGTGGCGACCAGCGGAATATACATCGACATAACGGCGGATGCCTGCAACGGCTCCTGATCCGGCGCAGCCGCAGGCTTCACCGTCGCGGCATGAGCCGCCCCGCCGGTGCTCGCAACAGCCGAGATCAGCAGGGCGACAAGCAGAGCCAGGCCGAGCGTGCTCCCGGCTTTGCCCGCTGCTCGATGATGCTTGATTTGGTACACATCGACCTCCGTCGAATTCTTGACCGGTTGTCGCGCGGCCGAGCGCCGCTTAACCAAGTACATCGCAGAATCCTGTTGAATAACAGGTACACAGAGATACAAAAGCGCCACCGTTTGCGCTACAAGCACGCGAGTACCGATAATCAATGTTAGCGTATTTCGACAAGAGCAGGAAGCAATGCTGAGTTTGGCTTAGCATTTGTAAATAGTTTCTGGGAATTGCAAGACGATTGAAAGGAATGCGCGTCGCCTGGCTGTGCTAAGCTCGAATATCGGCGGTCTACCGGTTGAGGCAGCGTCGGCAGCGCATACAAGCAATAGACAGCGCAAGACCACGCGCCTATGGGGGGACCCTTCTACCGCCCCGGTTTGAAGTCTGCAGTCGATCTAGGACTTGCGGCGCCTTCAACATCACCTACATCGCTCGCTCCGGCGCTAATCGCGAGTCCGTTACTTTGCTGTGCCGTTCACGATGTAAACGTGAACGGCTGAGCACGATTCCTGGTGCGGATAAGTGCGCGGCCACTACCAATCCTTGTGGCCGTTAGCGTGGACGAAGCCAGAGGCCGCGCTGCCGCGTCTGGTCGACGTCATCCCACCAATCGGAGGGAGCGCAGATGTCGCGGATGCACAACGAATCGTTCCTCTTGCCGTGCTGCTTGGGCTCGCGATAGTATTGTCGTTTTTCGCTCTGCCGTCCGCGGTGGCAGCACCTCCGCAAGGGTTTCAAGATACCACGCTTATTCTCGCGCTGACCGAGCCATCCGGTATCGCCTTTACACCAGATGGTCGCATGTTAATCATCGAACGCGGGGGGACGATCCGCGTCGTGCAACAGGGTGCCAGCGAATATGATGCAACCCCGTTTCACCAGCTGAGCAATATCAATACATCGCAAGGCGAACGCGGCCTCGTCGGGATCGCACTCGATCCGAACTACGCAAATAACAACTACTATTACTTGTTTTACACCGCGAATTCGCCGCTGCGCGATCGCGTTTCTCGATTCACGGCCGCCGGCAATACCACTGTCGCCGGCAGCGAGGTCGTCATCTGGCAAGACAATCTCGACGCCGACTTCTTTCATCATGGTGGTGCCGTGGGCTTCGGGCCGGACGGCAAGCTGTATATCGCAACCGGTGACCAGACGGATACGAGTGCCGGTGCGAACCATGTTTCACAGCGATTGAATAGCTACCGCGGCAAAATGCTTCGCCTCAACGCTGATGGCAGCGTACCCGCGGATAATCCATTCAACGACGGCGCGGGACCGAATCTGGAAGCTATCTGGGCGCGCGGATTACGAAATCCGTTCCGCTTCTCTGTCGATTCGACCAGCGGCGATATGTATATCTCCGATGTGGGCGGAAATCTGGGTAACTCGGTCGAAGAATTGAACCGCGGCAGTGCAGGCGCGAACTACGGCTGGCCCTTTTGTGAAGGCGGGTGCGATACACCAGGGATGACCAACCCGATCTTTTCGTATCCACATAACAATCGTGACGCCGCGATCATCGTCGGTCCCGTGTACCGAGCTACCCAGTTCCCGCAGGGCTACCGGGGTAGCTTGTTCTACGCGGATTACGCACAGCACTGGATCCGGCGCCTCACCTTCGACGCCAACGGCAACGTTTCCGGCGGTTCAAACTTCCAGCCCGCGGACGGTGCGCTGTACGGCCCGTACGGTAACATCGTCGATCTCAAAGTCGGCCCTGAGGGGTCGTTGTACTACGTCGACATCGCACTCGACAACAACGGAAATCGGCTAGGGCCGGGCTCGGTTCGACGCATCAGCTTCACGGCAGGCAACCAGGCGCCGGTGATTAATCAGACCTCTGCTAATCCAACCAGCGGAACCGGGCAGAGTCTGACGACGACGTTTACCGCATCCGCAAGCGACCCGGAAAACGATGCTTTGACCTACAGCTGGAACTTCGGCGACGGTGCCTCGGGTACTGGCGCGACCACGTCGCATACCTATACGCAGCAAGGAACGTACTCTGCCAGAGTGACTGTCGGCGACGGAACCAATCAGACGATCTCAGAGGCACTGATTATTACAGTCGGCAGTCCACCGGTTCCTCGGATCGATACGCCCAACAATGGCCTCGTGTTCCAGGCCGGCGATACAATCGCCTATAGCGGATCGGCCACCGATCCCGATGGCACGCTCACCGCGGCAAATTATTCGTGGACTGTTCTGTTCCATCACGACAACCATGTTCATCCTGCCCAGGGGCCAACCAGCGGGGCAACTTCCGGAACACTTGAGATACCGACGACCGGGCATGATTTTTCGGGCGAGACGTGGTTCGAAATTGTGCTGCATGTTACCGACGCGGATGGCCTGGTCGGCACAACGTCGACGGCGATTTACCCGCGTAAAGTTGACCTAACGTTTGACACGGCCCCTGCAGGTCTGACGGTCAGTGTTGATCAAAATACGAATGTGACAGCACCGTTTGTGCTCGACACGCTGACGGGGTTTCAGCACACTATCGGCGCCGCGGCGCAGCAAGTAAACGGCGGCGTTACCTACACGTTCAACTCGTGGTCGGACGGCGGTGCGGCAGGCCATGTGATCACGGCTCCATCGGGTAACCAAACGTACCGCGCGAATTATCAAGCGGCCAACACTCCGACGCCTACGGCGACGGCGCCGGTCGGCACAACGCCGACGGCGACAGCGCCGGCGGCTGGTGCATTCCCATCGACCGGCGTGATCGATAGCTTCAATCGCGCCAACGGCGTTATCGGCACGAACTGGGGCGGAGCTACTAACGGCTACCGCATCGCGAGTAACCAGCTGGATGTTGTCGATGGCGGCGATATCTACTGGCGTACCACGAGCTTCGGTGCGAGCCAGGAGGCATACGTCACGCTGACGACGATCGACCCGAATGCCGCCGAGCTCGACCTGTTGCTCAAGTCGCAAAGTGCGACCGGCTGGGGCAGCGGCGTGATCGAGGTCTGGTACGAGCCGGCGCGCCGCAGCATCCAGGTCTGGACGTTCGCACCGGTACAGGGGTGGGTACAATACGGCGCGGACCTGCCGGTGACGCTGGTCAACGGCGATGTGCTGGGCGCACGGGCGACGGCGGACGGGCAACTACAGGTGTACCGTAACGGCGCGTTGCTGGGCACGCGAAACATAGCGGCCTGGCCGTTCGCGAGCAGCAGCGGCTACATCGGCCTGTGGGTAGCCAACGCACCCAATGCCTTCCTCGATGGCTTTGGTGGCGGCAACGCCACGCCATAAAAATCGCTATAGCATGGCGGCGGTCCATGTTCATGAGTGCGTAGCGCGTTTGCGAACTCGCCAGGGCGGTTATGATAGCTCCAACTGGAGATTGCGGATCTGATCCGCGCACGGCAGATGGAGGAACCACCAATGGCAAGGCTTGCAAACGCGCACGAGGTCGTGGGCGAACTACGACGGGTTCGCCAGGTGCGGCAATACAGGCAGGCAGGCGTGTCCGACGAGCAACTGCGCGAGTTGCTCGAAGTGGCACGCTGGACCGGAAGCTCGCGCAACTCGCAGCCATGGCAGTTTATCGTAATCACGGATCCGGACGAGCTGCAGCAGATCAGCCGGTTACGGCAGGCGATCAACTGGGTAGCCACGGCGCCGCTTGCGATCGCGATCGTGCTCGACGGCGCCAGCGAGATCAGCGAGGCCTACGATGAGGGGCGGGTCACCGAGCGGCTGATGATCGCCGCGCACTTGCTGGGACTGGGCAGCGGCACGGCCTGGTTCGGCGACGAGGAGCAGCGGCGACAGGCCAAGGATATTCTCGGCGTGCCGGCGGAGCGCACCGCTCGCTCGGTGGTCGTTATCGGCGAGGCTATCAGCTCTCGGGATCCACGGCCCGGCGCGGCCGGCGGTGGGCGCAAGCCGCTGTCCGAGCTGGTGAGCTACGGCCGGCTGGGCGAGCGCAGGTCGTAAGGGACGGCCGGAGGGGTGCCCTCTGGGCCAACGCAAAGACGCCAAGAACGCAAAGGCGCAAAGGAATTGTAGGGACACGCCGGAGGCGCAGAAATCGCCCGAATATGTGGTACTGGCTGCTTGCGCCGGTGGCGCGTCCGTGGCCGACAAACCTGACGCCCTCAACTGGACTATGTGTGGGGCATGCCGGTTGCGGACACGCCACCGGCATACGCATCGACGCGACCTATGGTCGGGATTGTGCCTCCGGCGTGTCCCTACGTTTCCCTCCGTCCGTTCTTTAGGCTTACTTTTCCACTAAACACCGAAGAACTCATCCAGCAGCACGCTGAGATGGTGTGCCAGCACGGTGTACGAATAGTAGCGCCGGCCAAGCAGATAGTTGCGCTCGACGATTTGCTCAACCTGCTCGGGGTGTTCCAGCAACTCCACGACCTGCTCAACGGTGCGGTCGGTGATGAAGCCGTCGAACTCGATGACCTGAAATCCCTTCGGCTTGATGTCGTACGAGAAAATCGAATAATTGTTGACCACGATCGGCCGGCGGTAGTACAGCGCTTCCAGGAATGCGTTGCCGAAGCCTTCGATCGTCGATGGATAGGTCACCAGATCGCACATCTGGTAGGCATCGCCCAACGAGTAGATCTTGCGCCCGTCGGACGTGGTTGCGCGCTCGTCGCCGATCTGGTCCGAAACAAAGATCGTCGGCACCTCCATCATCTCGGCATAGTGACGCACGCGCTG
This sequence comes from uncultured bacterium, assembly GCA_963827625.1. GTDB lineage: Bacteria > Chloroflexota > Chloroflexia > Chloroflexales > Kallotenuaceae > CAWHBS01. The sequence goes on from CAWHBS010000004.1 coordinate 1,089,115, forward strand.
CTCATACGTATCACCTTCGTCGCCGCTGGCGTGCGAAATCACCAGCCGCGACTTCATCGGCATACGGCTGACCAGCTCGATCGCATGTTCGATGCCTTTGCGCGCTACTACCCGCGTCGGCTGCAAGATCAGCTTTTCGTCGGGTGCGATGCCAAGGTCGGCGCGAAAGCTGTCGAGGTAGTTATCCGGTGGCGCCGGTGGAACGTCGAAATCCATGATGTTGGGGATCAGCTCGGACGAAACACCCGAGCGCAGCGAAAGCTGGTGGGCGCCCGACGAATTGATCACGATATGGCGGATCGACGGCAGCTGGGGCGGAAAGCTCATATTGAGATAGTCCCATACACAATTGCTCAGAAAGCGCTGCCGCTCCCAGAAAAAGTCATGGTGGTGCGCGATCGTCGGCATGCGCGTTTCGGCGATCAGCTCGGTCAGCGCGATGCCGAGCGGAATGTTCATCGGAATAGCCAGCGCGTTTTCGGGGATCAGCAGGTCGAGGTCGAAGCGCCTGACAAACTCGTCGAGCGATGTCTTTAGCCGCGCGCGCAGCTCATGAATACGTTGGGTGATATCCGGCGGGCGTACTGTCTTGCTAAACACTACCGCGTGCAAGGCCAGAACGTCCGGCTGCCCGAAAAACGCCTCTTCCACCAGCATACTGCGCTCGGGCGGCGTGTCGAGCTGCCCGGCATAGAAATAGCACGTGTGGCCCATCCGTTCGAGCACGGCAGCCCACTTGGCGGTTTCCAGCGAGACGCCGTCGGTTCCCGCCAGGCGTGTCGCAACAAAGCCGATGTTCAGATGGCGACGTTTTGCGCTCGACATGGTGGCTACCTCCGCCGGATTTGGTGCATCAGGAACTACCAGAGCAATTCTACTACTGTTCGCCGCCGGTTGTGGTGCCCGTTACAATACTCTTTATGAATCAGATCATCATCAACGCCGATCTCGGCACCCGCTCGATCAGCCGGCACATCTACGGGCACTTTGCCGAGCATCTGGGGCGCTGTATCTACGGCGGCCTCTGGGTTGGCGAAGACAGCCCCATTCCCAACACGCGCGGTATTCGCTCCGACGTCGTCGCCGCCTTGCGGGCCGTGCAGATCCCGAATCTGCGCTGGCCGGGCGGCTGCTTTGCCGACGAGTATCACTGGATGGACGGAATCGGCCCCCGCGAGCAGCGTCCGACCATGATCAACACGCACTGGGGCGGCGTCACCGAAAACAATCACTTCGGCACGCACGAGTTTCTGGACCTGTGTGCCCAGCTCGGCTGTGAGCCTTACATCTGCGGTAACGTCGGCAGCGGCACGGTGCAGGAGATGCAGCAATGGGTGGAATACCTGACCTTTGACGGCACCAGCCCGATGGCGGACCTGCGCCGGAGCAACGGCCGCGCGGAGCCGTGGCCGCTCACCTACTGGGGCGTCGGCAATGAAAACTGGGGCTGCGGCGGGACAATGCGCGCCGAATATTATGCCGATGAATATCGCCGCTACCAGACCTATGTGCGCAACTTCGGCGCGTCGCCGCTCTACAAGATCGCCTGCGGCCCGCGCAACGACGATTACCACTGGACCGGGGTGCTGATGGAGCGCGGGCGCAATCTGCGCGACAGGTTTGTGATGGACGGCCTGAGCCTGCACTATTACACGCCGGATGGACCATTTCGCCGGCAGCACTCCGCCACGCAGTTCGGTGAGCGCGAGTGGATCGACATTTTGCGCACCTCCACCCGGATGGATGAGCTGATTACCAACCATTCGGCGATCATGGATCAGTACGATCCCGAGCAGAATGTCGGCCTGATCGTCGACGAGTGGGGCACCTGGTTCGCGGTCGAGCCGGGCACTAACCCGCGCTTCCTGTATCAGCAGAACAGCATGCGCGATGCGCTGGTCGCGGCGCTGACGCTGAATATCTTCAATCAGCACTGCGCGCGGGTGACAATGGCCAATATCGCGCAAACCGTGAACGTGCTGCAGGCCCTGATTTTGACCGAACCCGATAGCGAGCGTATGGTGCTGACGCCGACCTATCACGTATTCGACCTGTACCAGGTACATCAGGACGCGACGTTGCTGCCGCTTGATTTGCGCTGCGAGCCCTACAGCTTCGATGAGCTGAGCATGCCGGGCATCAGCGCGTCGGCATCGCGTAACAGCGCGGGAGTCGTGCATCTTTCGCTGTGCAATGTGAACCCAGGGCAGCCGGCTGAGGTGCAGCTCGACGTACGCGGCATGCAGGTCGAAGGCGTGCGTGGTCGCGTGCTGACGGCCGATCACATGACGGCGCACAATACGTTTGACGCGCCGGACACGGTGCGGCCGGAGGTATTCCGCGGCGCGACGGCCGATGGCCCCCGCGTTACTGTGACGCTCCCGGCGCGCTCGGTAACAGTATTGGAGCTTGGCACGGCCACGTCGCCGGCCTGATTGCACGCGCCACCAAATTCTGCGCGCGTGTGACGTAGAGCAAATTCCAGATCCATATCTGTTTCAAAACTCGTGCTTGACTTCCTGGCTCCGCTACGCTACGCTGGCTGGCAGCGAGCTAAATCGAAAGGAGGTGCAGCAATGACAATGGAAGTGTACAACCTGTCCGGGCTGCACCTTGCCGCTCGCGGCTCGGTTCACCCCAACTGAGTGTGCCTCCATGTAGCAATTCGCCAGTAGTTTTCGGCAGGTAGCTCTCGGCTGCCGGCGCGTAGCTCTGTGTTGTCGAGCCGGGATCTCGCGATCCCTCGCTCCGGCAAGCAGTAGCGGCGTTGCCTGCCGGCGGCCGGCTGCTCGCCGAACGCTGCTTCTATATTCCGACCACGGGTGCGCTCGCACGCCGTGGTCGTTTTAATTCGACGAAGGATTTCGCACACGATGCATCATTCACTGCATTCTCGACTTTTACGACGCTATTTCGTGCCGCACTGGCCGCGCGCGGTCGCGGTCGGCGTGTTGCTGCTCGCGGGAAGCTTCCTGCAGCTGCTTACGCCGCAGATCGCGCGCTATTTCATCGACACCGCGCAGCTCGGCGGCGCCATGGGCACGCTGGTACTGGCCGCCGGCCTGTTTTTACTGGTGGCGCTGCTGAGCCAGGCCGTGACGGTTGTCGAAACGTACCTGGCCGAGAGCCTGGGATGGGCCGCCACCAATACACTACGGGCCGACCTGGCCGAGCACGTGCTCGAGCTCGACTTATCGTTTCATAACGCGCATACACCTGGCGAGCTGCTCGAGCGCGTCGACGGCGACGTTACCGAGCTCGCGAATTTCTTTTCGCGCTTTGTGCTGCAGGTATTGGGCAGTACCGTCCTGCTGATCGGAGTGCTGGGCCTGCTGCTCTACGAGGAGTGGCGCATCGGCCTGGCGCTGCTCGGGATGAGCATACTGGCGCTGGTCGTTCTGAGCCGGCTCCATCCGCTGGGCTCACGCGCCGCTCGCCGCTCGCGCCAGGCCAAGGCGGAGCTGTTCGGTTTTCTTGAGGAGCGCCTGGCTGGCGTTGCCGATATTCAGGCCAACGGCGCGCAGCCGTACACGCTCGAGCAGCTGCAGCCTTTGCAGCGCGACCTGCTGCTGAGAACGCGCGCTACCTGGTCGGTCGGCAACCTGATCGGCGTCCTCGCCGGCCTCGTATTCATGTTCGGCTGGGTCGTGGTGTTCGCGCTTGGCGCGGCGTACTATAGCGCGGGAGCACTGACTATCGGGACGGTCTATTTGCTGTTCCAATACACGGCCATGCTGGGCCAGCCGCTCGGCGAGCTGACCGAACAAGCGCGGGATTTTCAGCGCGCCAGCGCGAGCGTTGCGCGTATCAATGAGCTGCTGGCAACCACAACACGCGTGATCGACGGGCCGGGCACGCCGCTCCCGGCCGGTCCACTGGCTGTACAGTTCGAGGGCGTCAGCTTCGGCTATGGCCGGGTTGGCCTGCCTGCGGTCGAGGGGATCGGCTTCACGGTACGGCCGGGAACAGTGCTGGGCATGCTGGGGCGGACCGGCAGCGGGAAAACTACGCTGACGCGGCTGCTGTTCCGGTTATACGATCCCGACGCCGGCAGCGTCCGTCTATCCGGCGTCGACGTGCGCGATGTCCGTCTGGCCGAGCTGCACCGGCGCCTGGCGATCGTTACACAGGAGGTGCAGCTGTTTCACGCCTCGGTGCGCGAAAACCTTGCCCTGTTCGACCCGGCCATCGGCGACGAGCAGATCCTGGCGCTGATCGACGAGATCGGGCTGACGGCCTGGTACCGCGGGTTGCCGGCCGGCCTTGACACCGAGCTGGCGCCCGGGTCGGGCGGGTTGTCCGCCGGCGAGGCGCAGCTGCTCGCGTTTGCGCGAGTGCTGCTGCGCGAGCCCGACGTGGTGATCCTGGACGAAGCGTCGTCACGTCTCGATCCGGCCACCGAGCGGCTGATCGAGCGCGCGATCGGGCGGTTGTTTGCAGGACGCACCGGAATCGTTATCGCCCACCGGCTTGAAACGCTGGCGCGCGTCGACGATATTCTGGTGATGCAGGAAGGACGCATCGCCGAGTTTGGCCCGCGTGAGCAGCTGGCCAATGATACACAGTCACGCTTTCATGAGCTGCTGCGCGCGAGTGAAGGGCCGACGGCCCTGCCTGGCCGGCCGGGGCAGCACGCCGCCGGCGATAGCGTGAAGGAGGATCCACATGTCGTTCGCTTTGCCTGAGGCCGCCGCAACCGTTCCGCGCGCTCGCCGGCCGCGCGCGGCGACGCTGCTGGTGATCCTGAGAATTCTACGCCACAGCCCGCTGCTCTTCGCGTGCTGTGTTGTATGCGCGGTGGGAACCTTTGGTATTCCACTGCTGATAGGGCTGGTTACGCGCCGCTACTTCGACGCGCTGACCGGCGGGGCGGCTGCAGCATCGCAGATCTGGACGATCATCGGGTTGTTCGTGGCCGTCCGGGTGGTCGAGATTTTTGTCGACTTCGGCCTCGTGTTCTCCTGGTGTACCCTGTTGTTCAAAAGCCTGGCGCTTGTGCGGCGTAATCTGCTGCGACTGGTGCTGTATGGATACGGCGCGCTCGGGGTGCTGGGCTCGTCCGGCCAGGCGCTCGATCGCTTCCGCGACGATGCCGAGGAAGTAGTCGAGTTTATCGATCGCTGGACCGACCTGATCGGGCGCGGCGTGTTCGTAACGGCTGCCGTGTTCGTGATGGCCCGTATCGACGCGCGGATCACCCTGGTGGTGCTGGTTCCGCTGGCGCTTGTGATCACGCTGGTCAACTTGCTTCAAAGCCGTATTGTCGCCTACCGCACGGCAAGCCGAGCCGCGAACGGACACGCAACCGGCTTTCTCGGCGATCTACTGGGGGCGGTGCAGGTGGTGAAAATCGCCGGCGCCACGCCACATGCCGTCGCCCGCTTGCACGGGCTCAATCAAGTCCGGCGCACGACGGCGCTGCGCGACCGCACGTTCCATGAGCTGATCTGGGCATTTAACTATAACATCGCCAATGTGGGTACCGGCGTCATCCTGCTGCTCGCGGCGAGCTCGATGCGTGCCGGAGCGTTCTCAGTCGGCGACTTCGCGCTGTTCGTGACCTACCTTGGATCGATGATCTGGTTTCCGCTGGAGGTCGCGGATTGGATAACCGGCTACCGGCAGTCCGGCGTTTCGATCGAGCGAATGCAGGCGCTGGTGGAGGCAGCGACACTGACGCGGATGCCGGAGTCCGAGCTGACGATGGCCGCGCCGCTCGGTCAAGCCGGCACAATCGCGCATCAGGAGCGCAGCGCGCAGCCTGAGCGCGAGTCTGGCGCCAGGCTCGACACCCTCGAGGCAACCGGCCTGTGCTATCACCATCCCGGTACGGGCCGCGGCATTGAGGACGTCAATCTCACGCTGCGGCGTGGGAGCATCACGGTGGTCACCGGGCGTGTCGGCTCGGGCAAGTCGACGCTGGTCGAGGTATTGCTGGGATTGTTGCCACGCGAGGCCGGCGAGGTGCGCTGGAACGGCGAGCTCGTCGAACAGGGTTGCTTCAGGCCTCCACGCAGTGCCTACACGCCGCAAACACCACGGCTTTTCAGCGCCACGGTCCGCGAGAACGTGTTGTTGGGCGAAATGGCCGGCGCGGACGCGTTGGCGGCGGCGATCCACGCGGCAGTGCTGGAGCAGGACCTCCCCGGGCTGGAGCACGGCCTCGATACGACGATCGGCCCGCGTGGTGTGCGACTATCGGGTGGGCAGGTCCAGCGTGTCGCGGCCGCGCGGATGCTGGTGCGTGCGCCGGAGCTGCTTGTGCTCGACGATATCTCCAGCGCGCTCGACGTGGAGACCGAGCGACAGCTTTGGGAGCGGCTTACGGCGGTTGAAGGTGAAAGGTCGAAGGTCGAAAGTCGAAAGTCGAAGGTCCGAGTTCGAACCATTCGCTTCGGACGATCAAGGCGCTTTGGTTGGTAGCGAAGCGAAACCAAGCGAGCACGAATCTGAAGATGACCGACCTTCGACCTTCGACTTTCGACCTTCGACCATATTGGCCGTTTCCCACCGCCGGGCAGCGCTGCGGCGCGCCGACCATATCATCGTAATGCAGCACGGCCGGGTAACAGCCGAGGGTACTGTCGACGAGCTGCTGGTATCAAGCGAGGAGTTCCGGCGGCTGTGGGCGGAGGAGCATGAACCGGACGGCAATTAGCGTCGGTACACCAGAATAACCACAAAGGCACACAGGACACGAAGATTCTATGAATTCTTCGTGTCCTGTGTGCCTTTGTGGTGTAACCTTTCCGGGCCAAATGAAGCCGGGCGGCTGCGGACGTGTCACAAGGCTGCTACACTAGAGCGACTGTCGGTTTCACATGGTGGACTAAGGAAACAACCATGGAACTAGGGGTCTACAGCTTCGGCGAAGTTCCGGACGGCAGCGCCGGCAGCGCGGCTCAACGATTGCGTGATCTGGTCGAAGAGATCGAGCTGGCCGACCAGGTCGGGCTAGATGTGTTCGGCGTCGGCGAACATCACCGACCGGATTTTTCGGTTTCCGCGCCGGCGGTGGTGCTCGCCGCAGCCGCCGAGCGGACGCGCCGTATCCGACTGACCAGCGCCGTCACGGTGCTCAGCTCGGACGACCCGGTGCGTGTGTTTCAGAACTTTGCTACGCTCGACCTGCTTTCGGGCGGCCGGGCAGAGATCATGGCCGGCCGCGGCTCGTTCATCGAATCGTTTCCCTTGTTCGGCTACGACCTCGAGGATTACGATGAGCTGTTCAGCTCAAAGCTGGATCTGTTGCTAAAACTGCGCGAGCGTGAGCGTGTGACGTGGCAGGGCTCGCTGCGCCCGCCGCTCGACGACGCCGGTGTGTACCCGCGTCCGGTACAGGATCCTCTGCCGGTGTGGATCGCCGTGGGCGGCAGCCCGCCGTCGGTTGTCCGCGCCGCGCAGCTCGGACTGCCGCTGGCGCTTGCGATCATCGGCGGCACCCTGGATCGGTTCCAGCCGTTGGTCGAGCTGTATCGTGAGGTGGCCACCCGTGCCGGTCATGACGTAGGCCGGCTGGCGGTCGGGATTAATACACCGGCCTATGTCGCTCCAACCTCGCAGCAAGCGGGCGACGAAAGCTATCCGGCGTTTGCCGCGATGATGGACCGCATCGGGCGCGAGCGAGGTTGGGGACCGATGAGCCGCGCGCAGTTCGAGCAGCTGCGCTCGTCACGCGGCGCGTTCGCCGTGGGCAGCCCGCAGCAGGTAATCGAAAAGATCCTGCTACAGCACGAGCTGTTCGGGAATCAGCGCTTCCTGGCTCAGATCAGCATCGGCCCGCTGCCACATAACAAGGTCATGCGCGCGATCGAGCTACTTGGCACCGAGGTCGCTCCCGCTGTCCGCCAGGCGATCCGCAAATAGAGTCGACCGCAATCACCGCGGAGGCGCAGAGGACGCAGAGAATCACAAGATCGCTGCGTCGTCTGCGCCTCCGCGGTGTAACCTTTCCGGTCCGTGCTCTAAACCGAAAGGCGTTCGATGAGCGGGCAGGCGATCAGCATCTGCAACGGCGGCCGGGGCACGTCGCCGGAGCTCAACAGGTATTGCACTGCCCAGCGGCCGAGCTCATAGTGCGGCAGCGCAACAGTAGTCAGCGGCGGGTCCAGCTGTGTCGCGATCAACTCCTGGTTATCAAAACCGACGATCGCGATATCGGCGGGAATACGCAGTCCAAGCTTCCTGGCAGCCTCATACACGCCCATCGCCATCGAGTCGTTGAAGCAGAACAGGGCCGTCGGGCGCCGGGGCAGCTGCAGCAGATCTACCGCACAGCGGTAGCCTTCCGAAGCGATACTTGCTCCACTGCGTATCAATGTCTCGTCGAAAGGCACGCCAAACGATGTCAGTGCCTGCCGATAGCCTTCGAGCCGTCCGAACGATGCCGGAATCGGTCCGACATCATTGATAAATCCGATCCGGCGGTGGCCTCTGGCGAGCAGCAACTCGGCGGCCGTTCGCCCGCCCTGGACTTCGTCGGGTACCACCGACGGCAGCGAGCGGTCGTCCACGAAGCAATCCAGCAATACCGTGGGCACATGAGCCAGCTCCGGCGGTGGCGTAACCGCGTGGTGATACATCGTCGCGTAGATGATGCCCTCGACCCGCCGCTCAAGCATCATCTCCAGCGCAGCGCTTTCGATCGCCGGCTTGCCGCCGGTATTGATCACCAGCAGCATTTTGGAGTCGTCCCAGGCTGCATCCTGGGCGCCCTGGATGATCTTGCCCGCGTGAGGCGAGGTAGCGACTTCGTCCGAGATCAGTCCGATCGTTTGCGAGCGCTGCAGGCTCAGGCTACGCGCCATCGCATTGGGACGCCAGCCGAGCTCTTCCACGGCGGCCCAGACACGCTCGCGCGTTTCGGGTGCAATATTGGTATTGGGGGCGTTGTTGACGACGAACGAGACCGTCGTTTGCGAAACGCCGGCCGCGCGCGCGACATCGTACATCGATGGACGCTTTCGCTTCGCCGCTTTGCCGGGTGCCGCCATCCCTGCCCTTGCGCCTCATACCGCCCACGCGGTGCTGGAGACCAATCATACTAATGGGGATTACTAATCCGGATTATAAGCTGGTTCTTACAGCGTGTCAAGCATAGAACGGAATCACCACGGAGAACACAGAGGACACAGAGAATTTGAAAATTCTCTGTGTCCTCTGTGTTCTCCGTGGTGATTCCTGAGGTGGAAAGATCGGCGCCGAACCAAGGGTTTATCGGGGAAGCGCACGCGCTCAGCGCACCTCGAAGCCGGCCTCGAGACCGGAGCTCGAATTCGAGCCGATCCAGAGCCGGAAGTCGCCCGGCTCGACGATATAGCTGCCCGCGGCGCCGGTGTAGCCAAGCTCGCGTACTGCTACCTGAAAGCTCACGCGCCGCTCTGTTCCCGGCTGCAGCTCGACGCGCTGGAAGCCCTTGAGCTCCCGCACCGGCCGGGTGACGCTGCCGACCAGGTCGCGTATATACAGCTGCACCACCTCGACGCCGGAACGCGTCCCGCTGTTGCGTACCACGACGCCGGCCTCGATCGTGTCGTCCAGGCCCAGGCTCGTCCGTTCGAGGGCGAGCTCGCGATACTCGAAGGTTGTATAGCTCAGCCCGTGGCCGAAGGCATACAGCGGCTCGTTCGGCTCGTCGATGAAGCCGGTCTTGAATGCCTCGAAAAACTGGGTCGTCCCCTCGCTTTCCTTGGGCCGTCCGGTGTTCTTTTGATTGTAGTACACCGGGATCTGGCCCTCGGTGCGCGGCCAGCCGGCGGTAAGCTTGCCCGAGGGAACGGCAACGCCGAACAACAGATCGGCAACTGCGCGACCTGCGCGGATTCCGCCGTGCCACGCCACCAGCACCGCCGCGGCCTGCTCGGCCAGCCGTGGGATCACCAGCGGGCGGCCGCACAGCAAGACCGCCACGATCGGCGTGCCGGTCGCGGCGACGGCATCCACCAGCTCGGCCTGGCGTCCGGGCAGGCCCAGGTGGGTGCGCGAATGTGCTTCGCCGCTCATGTCCGCGCTTTCGCCCAGCACCATCACCGCGACATCGGCCGACTGTGCCGCCGCGGTCGCGGCTTCGAGATCGGCAGGCTCGGCGGAGCTGACGGTACAGCCGGCGACATGCACGACGTCGGCTTTGCCGTCGACCGCCGCGCGGATGCCGTCGAGCACGGTTTCAACATCGTCGGGGTTGCCGAATATCGACCAGGTGCCGAGCAGATCGCGGCGCGCGTCGGCCAGCGGGCCGAGTACGGCGATGCGGCCCGCGGAGCGCAAAGGCAGCAACACGTCCCGGTTTTGTAGCAGCACCGCCGACTGCCGCGCGACGTCGAGCGCCAGCGCGCGCTTTTCGTCGCTCAGCACGACGCGGCCGGCCAGGCTTTCGTCGACATACGGCCGCTCGAACAGCCCGAGGCGCAGCTTGAGGCGCAGCACGCGGTGCGTCGCTTCGTCGATCAGCTGCTGGTCCAGCGCGCCGTCTTCCACGAGCTCGGCCAGGTGCTTCGAGTACGCCTGGCTCACCATGTCGACGTCCAGTCCGGCGAGCAGGCTCAGCCGGGCAGCGTCTTTGAGGTCGGCGGCCACGCCATGCGGGATCAGCTCGCGCACAGCTTCATAGTCGCTGAGCACCACGCCGGCCCAGCCCCATTCGTCGCGCAACACCTGGCGCATCAAGAACGAGCTGGCAGTCGCCGGAACGCCGTCGATCTCGTTGAACGCGCTCATCACACTGCCGGCGCCGGCATCAAACGCCGCTTTGAAGGGCGGCAGATACACGTCGCGTAGCAGGCGCTCGCCGAGGTTGACGGTGTTGTAGTCGCGGCCGGCCTCCGCCGCGCCGTAGGCAGCATAGTGCTTGGGACACGCGACGATCCTCCGGCCGCCGGCCAGATCGGCGGCCTGAAAGCCGCGCACACGCGCCCGGGCCATCGCCGAGCCCAGGTAGGTGTCCTCGCCGGCGCCCTCGGCGACACGGCCCCAGCGCGGGTCGCGCGCCACGTCGACCATCGGCGCGAAGATCCAGTCGATGCCCGCGGTCGAGGCTTCTTCAGCTGCCGCGCGCGATGCGCGCTCCAGCAGTTCAGGGTTCCAGGTACATGACTCGGCCAGCGGGATCGGAAACACGGTTCGAAAGCCATGGATCACGTCGGCGCCGATCAGCAAGGGGATCCCGAGACGCGTTTCTTCAACTGCGACGCGCTGGTAGCGGTTGACCAGCTCGGCGGAGGCAAGATTGAGCAGCGAGCCGGCGGCTCCGGAGCGGATCAGCTGGTCCAGGTTCGGCAGCGGCTGCCACTGCATCGCAGCCGGGTGATCGCCTTGTCCAGACGGTGACTGGGCTGGAACCGGCACCAGGGGAGCTACCTGCACCAGCTGGCCGATCTTTTCGGCAAGCGTCATGCGTGCGAGCAGCTCGGCGGCGCGCGCCTCGACGGCAGGGTCGATATTGTCATAACGCAGGGGCTCGCTTGCCAAGTGGTCCTCCTGTAGGGGATAGTGGTTAGGAGCATATTCAACACAACTTGATTATTGCATTATGGGCAAGTTGAGACAGGCCCACCTGTGCCGACCGGACGCCAGGCTGAACCTATACGCGCCGTGACGCCAGGCTAAAGCCATGCGCCGATACACGAAGCCTCTACCGAGGCTGGCAGGTTCAGCCTCGCGGCCGCGAGGCTTGGTATGTGGGCGCATGGCTTCAGCCTGGCGCCGCTGCGTCCGCGTCGACGGACGCTCGGCGGAACGACCCCTATCCCCTCACGTTGCAAATGCGATCAACATGCAGCACAATGAATCGAAGTGGCCCGACGCGCGTCGTCAGGCATGTTTGAGCATGGGAAAATCACAGGAGCACACGACATGCCCATCCAACGATCGGTCGTTTTCATCGCGGCACTTGCACTACTTATCGTATCGCTGCACAGCGTCGTGGCGGCGCCGCTCGCCCAAAACGGACTCCCGGCGGATATGCTGGGGGCAACCTGGGAGTTGACGGCGCTGCAGACCGCGCCCGGCAACAATGAGGATACACAGGGAACCGGTGTCACGATCGTGTTCAACGCCGACGGCACCGCCAATGGCCTGGCAGGGTGCAATAATTTCAACGGCGGCTATACGGCCGGAGCCAATAACGCCATTTCATTCGGGCCGCTCGCTACGACGCGTATGTTCTGCGAGCCGGCGGTCAACGACCTGGAGGCAAGGTATCTGGCCGCGCTCGAGAACGTGGCAAGCTATGCCCTCGACGGCCCGAACCGCCTGGCACTGCAGTCGGCGGATGGCAATACCGTGCTCAGGTATATTCGCCCGGTGGCGGCTCCGCTGCCGGCAACCGGCGCGGCAAGCAGTAACCTGGCGCTGATTCTGGCGGCGACAGCTTGTTTGTGGGCGGCCGGCCTGGGCATGCGGCGCTGGACCGCCAGACGCACGTAGTCAGTCCTTCAGCAGCCGCGGGCGCAGACTGCGCCGGCCGCATAGGCAGGGCCGCAGCGCCGCAGGCGCTGCGTGACCAGCCGGAAGAGCCTGCGGCTGCCGCGCGCAACCAGCGCCTTCCGCAGCAGCGCCAGCAATCGTAAAAGTTGCGGGCGCTGCCGGCATATTTCCAACGTTCCGTCGAGATTCTCAAAGATCATTGGAGTTGCCTTTGCCCTTCGTGAGAGAATAGCACGGCTATATTATACCGTACTGCATTGACTTGTGTCAATTTAATGAGGTACCATGAGCGCCGCGGCCAATGCCATCGAATCGCGCGACGTCAGCCTGATCTTCAATAAGGACGCCGGCATCTTCGACCAGAGCTACACCGTCCGCGACGGCAGTATCTTCGGCATGATCGGGCCCAGCGGCTGCGGTAAAACGACGACGGTACGCCTCGCCCTGGGCTTACTGCGGCCGCAGAAGGGTACGATTCGGGTATTGAATAAGGATCCGGCGGCGTTCCGGCCCGACGACCGCGAGCAGATCGGCTATATCCCCCAGCAGTTCGTGCTGTATCCAAACCTTACGGTCGCCGAAAATGCCGAATTCGTTGCCTCGCTGTATGGCATGCCGCGGGCGCGGCTTAGGCAGCGGCTGTCCGAGCTGCTGCGCTTTGTCGACATGGAAGACGCCCGCAACCGGCTGGGCAAGCAGCTTTCGGGCGGCATGCAGCGCCGCTTGATGCTGGCCGGCGCGCTGATGCACGACCCCGCGCTCTTGTTCGCCGATGAGCCGACCGCGGGCATCGATCCTGTGCTGCGCGGTCGCTTCTGGGAGTTTTTTCGCCACCTGCGCGATCAAGGGCGTACCATGGTGGTGACGACGCAGATCGTAAGCGAGGCGGTGTATTGCGATTACGTGGCGGTGATGCGGAAAGGCCGCCTGCTGGCCATCGATACGCCGCTCAATCTCCGGCGCCGGGCGCTGGACGGCGAGACGATCCATATCACGCTCGAAGATCCCGCGCGGCTCGGCGAGGCGCTGATGTTGCTGCAGCGCTATGAGCCCGTGCGTCAGGCGCACACGGTCCCCAACACCGGCGACCAGCTGATGGCCACAGTCGACGACGCCGGCGAATGGATGCCCGAGGTGCTCAATCTGCTCGAGAACCCGGCCGGTCCGAATATCTGTGTCACACGCGCCGAGGCGGTGGAAGTCAGTTACGACGAAGTGTTCATCAAGTTGATGGAGCAATCGGAGGCGGCGCATGGCTGAACCCGAAGAGCCCAGGGCTCTGCCTGGCCGGCCGGACCTGGCGTCGGCTTCGCCTCCGGCCGGGCCGGCGTCGCGCGGCGCATCGATGGCAGCTGCCTCGCCCATCGAGCGCTGGTTGATCCGGGCGCGCGCCTATTACCTCAAAGAGGTCTATGAGCTGCGGCGCCAACCGCTGCTGATCCTCAGCTTGATCGGCGGGCCGCTGCTGGTATTGCTGCTGTTCGGCGCGGGCTATGTCAACAGCAATCCGTTGCTGCGAACCGCGATTGTGCTGCCCGAAGGCGGCGTCAGCGGTATCTCCGAGCAGCAGATCCGCAGCCAGGTCGGCCTAAATTTCAGGATCGACGAGATCACCACCGACCGCGCGGCAGCTGAGGAAAAGCTGCGCAACAACGAGCTGGACGTGGTGCAGGTCATTCCGCCGCAGATCATCGAAACCGTGGAGAACGGCCGGAGCCCGACGATCGAGGTGCTGTCCAACTCGATCGACCCGCTGACCGAGGGCTGGGTGCAGTATCTGGCCTACGCCGAGGCAAACGAGCTCAACAAGGCACTGCTGCGCGAGCAAACCGTCAACGCCCAGCGCGAAGCGTCAGGCATGCAATCGCAGATCGAATCGGTACTCGTCGACCTCACAGCACTGAACGAAGCCCTGTCGCCGGAGCGGCTCGTGCAGGTGCAGACCAACATTCGAGCGTTTAGGGCGGCACTTACCGCGCTAAAAGACCAGCTGCCGGGCTCGGTGCTGTTGAGCGAAAATGTCCAGTTCACGCAGCTGCGCGATACGCTCGGGCGGCTCGAAATCGTCGCTTGATGCGATCAACAGCGCGCTTAGCTCGGGCCGGGTAGAGCAGGCACGCGAGCGGGTGTCCGGCACCGAGACCGAGCTGAACGATCTGCAGTCGCTGCTCAAGGTATTCGAAGCGCTCTCGCCCGACACTGTGGTGGCGCCGATCCAGCAGCGCTATGTGAATCTGCGTGGCGGCGCGTACACGTCGGTGGTGTATTACGCGCCGGGTGTGCTGGCGCTCCTGGTGCAGCATACTGCGATCACACTCGGTGCCCTGGCGCTGGTACGCGAGCGACTGATGGGCGCGTTCGAGGTTTTTCGCGTCGCGCCCGTCAATATTACGCAGCTGCTGGCAGGCAAGTATCTCGGATATACCCTGTTCATTCTGCTGACAGCCGCCGTGCTGATCGGCGCCATGGAGCTGCTTGGTGTTCCGCAGCGCGGCAGCTGGGTGCTGTTTGTTCTGATGCTCTTGATGCTGACGCTGGCCTCGCTCGGCGTCGGCTTTCTGATCTCGGCAGTATCACAGTCCGACAGCCAGGCGATCCAGCTGGCGATGATCACGTTGCTGGTATCGATCTTTTTCAGCGGCTTCTTTATCGCGCTCAGCAGCTTCGCGTGGTTTGCCTTGCTGGTCAGCTACTGTGTTCCGATGACGCATGGCCTGATGGGCTTTCAGGCGATCATGCTGCGCGGCATCGCACCGCCGTGGTCCGCCTGGCTCGGGCTGGGTATCATCAGTGCTGTGACGTTTGTGCTGGTGGTGCTGCTTACCAGGCGCCAGCTGGCGCGAAGCTAATTCGGCTCAGGAGCTCCGGCCGGGGCGGGCATGTCGGTCGGCTGGTGAGCGCCGATCACATTCATTGCCATTCTCGCACAGGTTGATTCAACAGGTGACGTCCGCGTTAGCGCGGCTCGAGCGTGGATGCCAGTTGTAGCGCCGGCGCGGCCAGGAGCGGGCCGAAGCGGCTGTCGGCAACCGCGCGCGTAACAGGCGGCGGCAGCGGGAGTGCCAGCAGCAGCGCAGCCGCCAGTGATGCCACGGCCAGTCCGGCCAGCAAACCGGCGAGTGCGCCCGGCAGCGACGGAACCGGCAGCCGCAGTCGTGGCGCGAGCAAAAGCCGCCCGATCAGCAGCAGCCCGGCGCAGGCGATGCCGAAGGTGGCCACGAAAGCAAGCCAGCGTAGCGACGTGGCCGGAAGCGGCAACGCGACGGCCAGTTGCTCGGCAACGGCAGGACCGAGCCGCGCTGCGGCGAACAGGCCGCCCATCAGGGCAACGAACTCGACCAGCACAGCGCGCAGCCCGCGCATGCAGCCACGGATTATAGCCAGCAGCACGATCAGCAGCAGGAACCAGTCGACAGCGTTGAGGCCCATGCACTCCTACAAATCGTCGTAGCAATATTGCGTTATTTTGCCACGCGGCGCAAATCGTGTTGACCGCGCCGGTCGACCGATCTGCGATTTCGTCGACAAGGAGAAGCTTTGCGTACGACGGCGTTGTTGCCGATAATCTTTGCTCTACACACGAAGGCATCCAACACGACAGCGGTAGAGCATGGCCCACCGCTGTCGTGTTGGATGCGTTCGTGCGGTCATGTGTTCAAAATTACCGATAATCAAGGATTCTGATAACTTTGCAACATAGCTAAAGTGCTTAGGCTACAGCGATAGCCGCGGCGCGCTAAAATGTGCTGGCTCAGGGTCAGGCAGGCGCGTCGTGGTACGCTGTAGCACAACGATTTCAGATAGCCGAGGCACTCGATGCTACGCTGGGGTATCGGCGGACTTGCACTCGTTCTCAGTGGCGGCACAGCGTTCCTGACGCTGCTAATCGTTGTGCCGTACTATTCGTTGTGGGCGATTGCGTTAGGCGCCGGCGAATGGAGCCTGTGGTTCGGCCTGCTGGGCGCTGTTGGCGCTGGTCTTGGCCTGTTTGCACTGCGGCCGGGCGGCGTTTTCGGCATCATCGGCAGCGTCGCGGTAATGCTCGGCGTCGTGGCAATGGTGCTTTCGCTGATTCCGCCGCTGCAATCGCTACCGGTTGCGCGTGCCGCGGGGGTACGGCTATCACTGGGCCGCTATTTGTTCGGCTGGACACGACCGCTCCAGGCCGGCACAATCCAGAGCGTAACCTACGCAACCGTGAGCGGCCAGGCGCTTCAGCTTGACATATATCAGCCAGCGACTGACGTAACCGGGCTGCGACCGGCTGTCGTGGTGGTCCATGGCGGTTCCTGGAGCAGCGGCGGACGCAGCGACTTTCCACAGTGGAACGCGTGGCTCAACCAACACGACTACGTGGTGTTCGACGTCGACTACCGGCTCGCACCGCAGCCCAACTGGCAGACGGCGACCGGCGACCTGAAGTGTGCCGTCGGTTGGGTCGCGCAGCACGCCGCCGACTATGGCGTCGACCCCACGCGCATTGCCCTGCTGGGACGCTCCGCCGGGGGCCACCTGGCGCTGCTGGCGGCCTATTCTCAGGGCGTGGCCGAGCTGCCGGCGAGCTGCGACGCTCCGGCGGTGGATATTCGCGCGGTGATCGATTTTTACGGACCGACCGATCTGGTATGGGGCTATAACATAACGGCGGATGCGCAGGGCAACAACGGCTCGCCGGCATTGCAGCGCTTCCTGGACGGCACGCCGCGCACGGTGCCCGACGCCTATCGCTCGGCGGCGCCGATCAGCTATGCCCGGCCCGGCCTGCCGCCGAGCTTGCTGCTGCATGGCGGGCGCGATCAGGTCGTTGGTGTGCCGCATACAGAGCGCCTGGCTGCCGCGCTCGCAGCCGCCAACGTGCCGCACGAAGCGCTGTACGTTCCCTACGGGCAACACGGCTTCGATTACAATTACAACGGCTGGGGCTCGCAGATCGCGCAGCCGGTGATTCTGAGGTTTCTGGAAACGCATCTTTCGGATCGCAAATAAGGACAAACGCATGGCACGGCTCATAACAACGTTAGGACCACTAAGCGAGGACGAACTCGGCATGATCCTGCCGCACGAGCACGTGTTCGTCGACCTGCGTACCTGGGACCAGCCCGGCTATGCCGAGGCCGACACTGACGATGTGATCCGCCTGATGGCGCCGGAGCTCGAAAAAGCGCAGGCAGCCGGCGTCACGGCGCTGGTGGAGTGCACGCCGGTGGGGGTCGGGCGGCGCGTCGATATCCTCAAGGCCGTATCCGAAGCGGCCGGCTTGCCGCTGGTGGTGCCGACGGGCATCTACCGCGAGCCGTGGGTAACGCCATGGGCGCACAAGGCAAGCGAGGACGAGCTGTTCGAGTGGATGCTGGGCGAGCTCGAGGATCAGATCGAAACAACCGGCGTGCGCGCGGCATGGATCAAGCTGAGCGCCGGCGACGACGGCATCACCGGCGTCGAAGCCAAAATCCTGCGCGCGGCAGCGCGAGCCGGCGCGGCGACCGGCGCCGTGATCGGCAGCCATACCATCCGCGGCTCGGTGGTGCTCGACCAGCTGGCGATCCTGGAAGCAGCAGGCTACACCGCCGAGCGCTTTATCTGGATCCACGCCAGCGCCGAGCCCGATTGGGAGCTCAACCGCGAAGTTGCCGCGCGCGGAGCCCATATCGAGTATGACTGGATCGGCAGCGACAACAGCGATGCGATGTTTGTCGACCGCATCGTGCGCCTGATCGACGCCGGCCACGGCGAGCAGCTCTTGCTCAGCCACGACCGCGGCTGGTACGATCCGGCCCAGCCCGGCGGCGGCATGCCGAAACCGTTCACCTATCTGAGCGAGACCTTTTTGCCGTACCTGCGCCAGGCCGGTGTGGACGAAAGCACCATCCGCCGCCTGACGCACCACAACCCGTTCAGGGCCTTTGCGCGCTAGCTACACGGGCTGGAGAGATTGCACCACAAAGGCACAAAGGACACGAAGCTTCCATTAGGTCTTCGTGTCCTTTGTGCCTTTGTGGTGCTCCGGTCGCCGCGCTACGCGCCGCTGCGCAGGTCGGCGAGCGGCTGCCTCCCGAACGCGATCTGGTCGAACTCGACACGTACGCCCGGCCCGCTCGGCGACTGAGCAACAAAGCCGACCTCGGGTCGCGACCCGAGATCGAGCGCAAAATGGCGCACGAACTTCCAGACCAGCCCGTCTACCGACGCATGGAAGGCGATGGCTTCGCCCGAGCGGGTAATACGCAAGAATATCGTGCCGGCATGGTGCGTAAACCCGTTGGCGTCGTCCGAGCGGCCACGCGTCACCACTGAAACCACCATCGGCTCACGCTGGGGACTGTACTCGAAGCACAGTTTGGCCCAATTGGCGGCATCGCGCCACACCAGCAGCGCGCCGGCATCAAACGTGGCGCCGAATTCGACGCCGACGCGAGCGCTGAGCTGAAAGTCGCCGTCAATCGGGCACACCAGCCGCGCGGCGCCGAGCGAGGGGCTGCTGCCGTCGGGATTACAAAACAGGTCGGTCTGCGGGGCTGCCGTCGCCGAAAGCGCGTCGTCGCGTAGCTCCCAGGCCGCGGGTGCGACCGACCAGCTTAGCGGTGCCGGTAGAGATGGCAGGTGAACCGTACCGTTCATGTGGGCTACCTCAGCGCGCGACCGCAAAAGGCCGCGCATGGATACGTGTTTCATCCAGCATGCGCAGGATTGCCGATCCCTTGACAAACACGCGCCGCAGCCCGCCCGGCCGGCTGGCTTCGAGCGTGCCGGTTGCGATCAAGCGCTTGACAGTACTGAGACTGACGCCGAGCAACTCTGCTGCTTCCTCACGGGAATACACTGCGTCGGCGTAGATTGGTTCGTGTAGCATGATACTCCACTCACGTACGATTCGAATTTGTCTGACGACATAGGGACCGGGCTTGCCCCCTGTGTATTATTTCAGCGCTTCGGGATTGACCGGATTGGGGGCCACCGCGCCCGTCAGCGCGGCAACCAGATTGCGCGCGGCCGTGGTGGCCATCGCTGTCCTCGTTCGCACGGTTGCGCTACCGATATGCGGCACGATCGTCGCGTTGGGCACCCGGGCAAGCGGGTGGTCGGCGCCGATCGGCTCGCGCTCGAACACGTCGAGCCCTGCTGCCCACGGCCGCCCGCGTTTGAGCGCCTCGACCAGCTCCGCTTCGTTCACCACCGCGCCGCGCGACGCGTTGACGAAGATCGCAGTCGGCTTCATCAGGGCAAACTCGCGTGCGCCGAACATCCCGCGGCTCTCGTCGCCGAGCGGCACAAGCGAGACGACAAAATCGGCCTCGCGCAACAGGTCGTCGAGCCCGCGATACAGCGCGCCGGTCTCCTGCTCCAGCGCGGCCGACGGTCGCCGGTTGTGATACAGCAGCGGCATGTGAAAGCCCTGTGCCCGCCGCGCCACTGCCGATCCTATGCGGCCGGCGCCGACAATGCCGAGCGTAGCGCCATATACATCGTAGCCGGTCATGAACATCGGCGACCAGGTGGTCCAGCCGCCGGCTTTGATCGTCTCCGCGCCCTCGACGATCCGCCGCGCCGTGGCCAGCATCAGTGCCCACACCAGATCGGCCGTGGTTTCGGTCAGCACATCCGGCGTGTTGGTCAGCAGCACGCCGCGACTGGTAAGCGCGGGTACGTCGGCATTGTCGTAGCCGACGGCCATATTGGCCACCACCCGGCAGCGCGGAGCGGATTCCAGGAACTGCTGATCGATTCGCTCGGTCAGCAGCGCCAGCACGCCGTCCACGTCGGCTACGCTGCGCAACAGCTCGTCGCGTGGAACCGGCTGATGCTCGTCGCCCCACTCCGTCATGTCGCACTCCGCCGCTACGATCGCGCGCGCTTGATCGGGCAGGCGGCGCGTCAGATACACCTTCGGTCGTGCCATAGGGGTTCTCCGAGCGGCTCGCGCGCAGCTTATGTCGCCGAGGCCGCAATAACTATGTAATATTTTGGATGGAATATTTCATTACCACCAGCCGTGGCGCCGCGCCCACCAGAACATCGCCGCGATCATCAGGCCCAGTACCGTGAGCACGCCGATGACCTGCGCCATGTTGGTGCGCTCGAACACGATTATATTCATGCCATAGATCGACGCCACCGCCGTCACCGGCAGCAACAAGGCGCTCAGCAGCGCCAGGCGCTCCATCGTCACATTCAGCCTGGTGATCGTGCGGGTCTGGAAAAAATCGATCACGCCCTGCAAAAATGCATGCTCGCTGTCGCAGATGCTACGAATACGGTCGAACTGGTCGACCAGGTCTTCCATGAACGGCCGCTCCTCGGCCGGCATAAAGCGCGGGGCAAGGCTCACGATGCGCGCATAGACTTCGCGGCTATGCGCGGCGATCGTGCGCACGGTGAGCAGCTCGTGGCGCAAATGAAACATCGCTTCAAGCAGCGCGTCGGGATTGTCGATCGTGCCCTGGATCACCCGCCGCTCCAGTGCCGCGATCCTGGTTGCCAGCATGGCGACCAGTGTCTCGAGATGGCGCACCACACCCGTGACGACGGCGTAGGACAGCTCGGCCGGCAATTTGGGCCGGTAACGGCCCGAGGCGATGCGTTGCTGCACCGCCCGTGTCTCGCGTAGCGAAACCTCGAGTGGGACGCCGATCCCCAGTGGGCCATGGACCGTTACCAGAAAGTGCCGGCCGACGAACTGATCGAGCTCCAGCAGATGGACGTGTCCCGAGTTTCCAAGCTCCGCGGCATGCAAAATCACGAACAGGTGGTCGCTGTAGGCGTGAACCTTGGGCACATGCGTCCGCTCCAGGCAGTCGCGCACGGCGAGCGGATGAAAGCCGAAGATCTCAGACAGAGCTTTGGCTGTGTGCTCATCGCACTCCGGAAGGTCGACCCATACAAATCCATCGGTACGAGAAAGCAAGTCCGGTAGCTCGGCGCTGTCATGCCGCTCGATGCCGTTGGTCGAGATCCAGTGAACGTCCATGGTCCGTGGTCTCCGCAACATGAATAAGCGGACGCCGGCCTCCGACCTAGCTGAGCCGAACGAGCCTACCGAACCGGCACCACGGCCGGATAATGCGTAGTATAGTGGTTTGGAGCAAAGAGTTTTGTATTGCCGGTAAACAGCCGGGCACAGCGAACGGGCAGCGCCATTGCTGCCCGTTCGCTGTGCCCCCGATTGCCCTCGGGAACACCTTCGCACAGCCGTGTGAAGTCTATGTTAGCCGGCTGTTAACCTTGGGCTAAGCCTGGCTTGTTCGCGGAGGGCAAGCCGCGTTGTTCGGGAAGGGCAAGCCGCGCCGCTACCTCCTCGTTTCCAGGGTAGCGGCGCGGCTTGCCCTCGCCCGATTGGAGTGCGTTCGGTATACTACGGTGTGCCTTTGGCTTACCTGAATTGGAGCTACGATGCCTGATAAACGAAGCTTTGTTGTTCAAACCTTGCTGGCAACAGTGCTGCTCAACGGCGCGCTGTTGGTGGCGATCACGCTGCTGCTCGGCGATGCACTGGCCGCGTCGGGCCAGATGGTGCTGTTGTGGGTGCTTGGCGCGGTGTTCACGCTGGTGCTGTGGGGCGTGATCTACTGGATCGGCAGCCGCATGGTCGACCGTATCCCCGAGCCGGTGACAACCGCGCCGCTGCCGGCGAAAGAGCGCGTCAGGCCCGCACCGCCCGCCGCGCCGGCAACTTCCGCGACGACGCCTGCGATGCGCCTGGAGCCGGGTACCACCGCGGAAGGTGGCGCGCTGCAGTTGCTGGCGATCATGCAGCGCGAAGGACGGCTGATCGACTTTCTGCGCGAGGACCTGCGCGCCTACGACGACGCCCAGATCGGCGCGGCGGTGCGCCCGATCCACGAAGGCTGCCGCCAGGCGCTCGACGAGCACATCAAGCTCGAGCCGATCTTTTCGGAAACCGAGGGCAGCACGGTCAGCGTGGAGCCGGGCTTCGATGCACGTGCCATCCGCCTGACCGGAATTGTCGCCGGCGAGCCGCCCTTCCGTGGCGAGCTGCGACACCGTGGCTGGCGAGTAACCGAAATCGAGCTGCCGAAGCCGGCCTTCAGCCGCGACCAGCAGCAGATCCTTGCCTCGGCCGAGGTCGAGGTGCAGGGTTAAGCAGGTCGCAGGTCGCAGGTCACAGGTCGAAAGTCCTGTATCTCAATAGTTGAGCACCGGACCTCACTGTCCAACTCGAATAACCGTGCCGCATAACCTTGGACCTTCGACCTGTGACCTTCGACCATACATGTTACATGGAGGACTGTGCTGGCAACACCACACTATATTGTCGGGATCGACCTCGGCACGACGCACTGCGTTGTAGCATATACACGCGCCGATACCGCCGCGGACCAGGCGCCTGATGTGCAGATGCTGCCGATCGCGCAGCTGGTGGCGCCCGGTGAGCTGAGCGCGCAGACTTTGCTGCCCTCGTTCTTATTCTTACCGGGGCCGCACGATGTTGCTCCCGGAGCCCTGGCCCTGCCATGGAGCCCCGAGATCGGTTTCGCCGTCGGCGAGTTCGCGCGCAACCGCGGCGCCGAGCTTCCGGCACGGCTGGTGGCGTCGGCCAAATCCTGGTTGACCCACCGCGGCGTCGACCGCACGCAGCCGATCCTGCCGTGGGACGCTCCCGCCGATGTGCAGCGCGTTTCGCCGCTGGAAGCCAGCGCGCGCTACCTCGAGCATATTCGGAACTCCTGGAACAGCGCTATCGCCGGCGACGACCCCGACGCGCGACTGGAGCAGCAGGAGCTGTATCTGACGGTACCCGCATCGTTCGACGCGGTTGCACGTGAGCTGACGGTGCAGGCGGCCCAGATGGCAGGACTGGGCAATCTGACTCTGCTGGAAGAGCCGCAGGCGGCCTTTTATGCCTGGCTCGAAGCGCAGCGCGACAACTGGCGTGAGCTGGTCAACGTCGGCGAAACGATCCTGGTCTGCGATATCGGCGGCGGTACCAGCGATTTCAGCCTGATCCAGGCCACCGAAACCGAAGGTAGCCTCGAGCTGCAGCGCGTAGCCGTCGGCGACCATATCCTGCTCGGCGGCGACAACATGGACCTGACGCTGGCATACGCGGTGCGCGCCAAGCTGGCCCAGCGCGGCACGCAGCTGGATACCTGGCAGTTCCGCGGCCTGATCCACAGCTGTCGTAAAGCCAAGGAGCGCTTGCTCAATGATCCGAACCTCCCGGCCGAGCCGGTAGTGATCCTGGGCCGCGGCAGCTCCCTGATCGGCGGAACGATCAGAACCGAGCTCGAGCGCACGGAGATCGAGACGATCCTGCTGCAAGGGTTCTTTCCGATCGGCGCGGCGAGCGACTATCCGCAGCAGCGCCAGCAGGTTGGCCTGCGCGAGATGGGCCTGCCGTATGCCGCCGACCCGGCGATCACCAGGCACCTGGCGGCGTTTCTGGGACGCCAGCTCACCGCGAATTCCGAGGACCGGCCGGTGGCGTTTCCGTCGGCAGTGCTGTTCAACGGCGGCGTGATGAATGCGCTACCGCTACGCGCCCAGGTGCTCGACGCGCTGCGCTCGTGGAGCGAGGTCGAGGTGCGTGAGCTGCCCGCCGCGCAGCCCGACCTGGCAGTCGCGCTCGGCGCCGCGTACTACGGGCTGGCCCGCCGCGGACGCGGCATTCGCATCAGGGCCGGCGCCGCCCGCTCGTACTATGTCGGTATCGAAAGCGCGATGCCGGCGGTGCCCGGTATTCCAACCCCGATGTCGGCGCTGTGTGTCGTGCCGTTCGGAATGGAAGAAGGAACCGAAGCCGACCTGCGCGATAAAGAGTTCGGCCTGGTAGTCGGCGAACCCGCGGTGTTCCATTTTCTGGGCTCGACCGTCCGCAAAACGGATCAGCCGGGCGAGCAGATCGAGGATTGGAGCGGCGACCTGGCCGAAGTAGCCACACTGGAAACACAGCTCGAAGCCGGCGACGACGCCGAGGGCACGATCATGCCGGTGTGGCTGCGTAGCCGCGTTACTGCCGTCGGCACGGTCGAGCTGTGGTGTGTCGCGCGCGACAGTGAGCGCCGCTGGAAGCTCGAGTTCAATGTGCGGGACGCAGGGAACGCAGGGGACGCAGGAACGATGAATGATGAACGATGAACGGGTTTACATACGCTTGTAGGGACACGCCGGAGGCACGGGCGTACCGGCGGTATTGCGGTCAGGCGAATGTGCCGGTGGCGTGTCCACATCCGATGGCGCTGCAAGCATCCGCCGGCCCGGTCGCGGGTGCGCTACAGTCGATGGATATCGTTGCCACCGGCGTATGTAGGCGGGGCGATCCGTCATGTCGGATGCGGACACGCCACCGGCGCAATTGGGCCGGCACATGTGTCGGTATGCAGGGTGTCTCGGCGTGTCAAGGCGGCGATGCGTCTCGGCACTGGCGGACACGCCACCGGCGCATGTGGACCGGCACACATACCGTGCCAGGTGCCGCGCCTCCGGCGTGTCCCTACAACAATACCTTTGCGTTCGAAAGTGCGCCTTCAAATAAATGAACCAACCTGAAGATCTGCTCGACGAAGCCGAGACGCCGCCGCGCTATGTGATCGGCATCGATCTGGGCACCACCAACTCTGCCGTTGCTTATGTCGACCTGGAGGTGGGTGCCGGCGGTAGCCGGCCGCCGGCGCGCGTGTTTCCCGTGCCGCAGCTGGTCGCGCCCGGCGAAGTCGCGTCGCGGCCGATGCTGCCGTCCTTTTTGTACCTGCCGGGAACGCACGAGCTCCCGCCCGGCAGCTCCGCGCTGCCGTGGGATGGCGCACGCCGGTATCTGGTCGGCCAGCTGGCGCTGGAGCAGGGCGCGCGTGTTCCGGGACGGCTGGTGGCATCGGCCAAGTCGTGGCTCTCGCACGCCGCCGTCGATCGCACGGCGCCGATTCTGCCGTGGGGTGCACCGGCCGAGGTCGCCAGAGTATCGCCCGTCGAAGCCAGCCGGCGCTATCTGGAGCATATTCGCGAAGCGTGGGACGCCACGATGGCGCACGGGCGCGCAGAGGATATGTTCGCCCGGCAATCGATCGTGCTGACGGTGCCGGCGTCGTTCGACGAAGTCGCCCGCGAATTGACGATGCGCGCCGCCGAGGAGGCCGGACTGCCGCACGCCGTGTTGTTGGAAGAGCCGCTGGCGGCGTTTTATGCCTGGCTTGCCGGCCACGAAGCCGACTGGCAGTCGCAGCTGCGCGAGGGGCAGCTGATCCTGGTTTGCGACGTCGGCGGCGGTACCACCGATTTCACGATCGTCGGCGTGCGGCGCGGCGAGGCCGGGCTGCGCTTCGACCGGCTTGCTGTCGGCGAGCACCTGATGTTAGGCGGCGATAACATGGATATGGCGCTGGGGCGCTTTGTCGAAGCCCGGCTGTTGGGGCAGCCGGGCAAGCTCGACACCCAGCGCTGGCAGCAGCTGGTGTACGCCTGTCGCCGGGCCAAAGAAACGCTGCTCGGCGACGACAGCCCGATCGACGTCGACGTCACGGTGCTGGGCAGCAGCGGCCGGGTGATCGGCGGGACACTCAGCGGCAAGCTGACGCGCGACGAGGCGCTCAACCTGCTGGTCGACGGCTTCTTTCCCGCTGCACAGCTCGACACTGACGCCGGCGGCCCGTCGATCGGGCCTGACCGAGCTGGGCCTGCCGTTTGTGGCCGACCCGGCGATAACGCACCACCTGGCGGCCTTCTGGCGGCGCTTCGAAACTCTGCTGCGCCAGGAAACCGGCCGCGACGCGCCCTATCCCGACTGGCTCCTGTTTAACGGAGGAACGCTGATCCCGCGGCCGATCCGAGACCGGCTGACGCAGGTGGTGCGGTTATGGTTCGAGCCGCTCGCCGGCGCACAGTGGCAGCCACGCGAGCTTCCGAACCCGCAGCCGGAGCTGGCGGTCGCGCTCGGCGCCGCATATTACGGCGTGGTGCGTCTGGGACAGGGCGTGCGCGTCGGCAGCGGCAGCCCCCGCGCATTCTACGTGGCTGTCGACACGGCAGATACCGAAAGCAGGGACGTCGAAACCGCGCTCTGCCTGGTGCCGCGCGGCACGGAAGAAGGGTTTCACATCCAGCTGGATCAGCCGTCGTTCGTGGCGCTGACCAATCAGGCGGTGACGTTTCGACTGTTTACCTCGAGCACGCGGCTGGGCGACCGGCTGGGCGATGTGGTGCAGCTCGAGCCCGACGAAGTGACCGCCTTACCGCCGATCCGTAGCGTGCTGCGCTACGGCCGCGGCGTGGTCAACAGCATTCCGGTGCGCCTCGAAGTGCGATTGACCGAGGTCGGCACGCTCGAGCTATGGTGCCGCGCGCAAGATAGCGACCATCGCTGGCAGCTGCAGTTCGACCTCAGGCGCGAAGCCGTAACCGGGCAGGCAGCCGTGGCGCCGCAAGCCACGATCGATGATGCCGACATCGAGCAGGCACAGGCACGCATCAGGTCGACCTTTGTGGACAGGAATGCGCCGCCGGAGCACACGCCCGCGGCACTGCGTTCTTCGCTCGAGCAGATCCTGGGTCTGGCGCGCGACAAATGGCCGACCCGGACGATACGCCGGCTGGCTCAGACGCTGCTGGAGTGCCAGGCCGGCCGTGCGCGCTCGCCCGAGCACGAAACCCGCTGGCTCAATCTGCTGGGCTTTTGCTTGCGGCCGGGCTATGGCGACATCGGCGACGAAGTTCAGATCGGACAGCTCTGGAAGCTGTACCTGCAGGGACTGCAGTTTCCCAAAGAGCCGCAGAATCGCAGCGAATGGTGGGTGCTGTGGCGCCGTATCGCCGGCGGGCTATCCAACGGCAGGCAGCAGCACATGTTTGCGCAGGTCTGGCCGTATCTTGAAGGCGGTAAGCCGGGCAAGCAGAAGCCGAACCCGATGTTCCCAAAAAGCTTGCGGCCGGGCGAAGATCTGGAGATCTGGATGATGCTGGCGAGCTTTGAGTGGCTGCAGGCTGAATCCAAGACCGAGATCGGCCGCCGGTTGCTCGCCAGGGCAGCCAAAAAGCCGCCGAGCGCGCGTGAGTTGTGGGCCCTTGGGCGGCTGGGCAATCGAACTGCGCTATATGGCTCGCTGGACCGGCTGATCCCGGCCGATGAAGCCGCTGCCTGGCTGGAAGCCATACTTGCGATGCAGCTGCCGCCGACGGAAAACCTGGGCTACTGCATGGTGCTGCTGGCGCAATACACCGGCGACCGCGCGCGCGATGTGCCCGAAGCGCTGCGCGAGCAAGTGGCACGGGCACTGCGCGAGCTGCCCAACGCCGGGCGGTTGGTCGAATGGCTTAGCGACCCCGAGCGCCACCTCGAGCGCGCCGAAGAATCGTGGATGGTGGGAGAATCGCTGCCCAGTGGGCTGGTGCTGACGGCATCGGTTTAAGCACGCCATGCTCCAGCCGTGTGATTGTGCTAAGTCAGGGGGTGGTTTGTGAAAATAAATGGTTATCGGCAATGGTGATCGAACTCTTAGCTGACGCCGGCATCCGGCCCAGGGCGCACGGCCGTACGGACATACTGGTTTCCGCTACGGAGGTGCGCGCGCAGGTCGCCGCCGCTGCCGCTCGCGGTGAGCCGATACACATCACCGGCGACGTCGAGTCACCGCTGGGACGCGCGGCGATCGAGCAGCTCACACATCCGGGCGTCGACGTCACGATCGCGCCGGCGGCGCCGAATGCATGGCCCCGGCGCTGGACGTCGCTGCAAGTGGCTGCGAACGAAGGACGCGACGACGTCGTGCGGGACTTGCTGGCGCGGGGAGCATTGATCCCGACCCCGCTGCGACCCGATCATACGCCGTACCGGCTGGCGATGCGGCACGGCTACTTCGACGTGATGCGGACACTTCGTGATGCCGGCGCGCCGCTGCCGGTAGGTTTGCAGCCGCCGGCGCTGCTTCCCAATGCCGTCGTCGCGCGCAACTACCTGCCGGCCTTTTTCTGGTGGCTCACCCTGGCAGTATGCGCGCTTGGCATTGTGGCCGCGATCATGATCCATCCAGCGCTGCTTGTCGTCCCTATTGCAGTGCTTCCACAACCCTCGTTCGCCAATGTGGCGATTGGGCGCAACCGTGTCGCCGTCGACGGGCCGCTGATCAGCGTAAGCGAGTTCCTGGGCCGGCAGGGACTGGTCGACCTGCGCCGGCTCGTGGCGCTCGGGCATACAGAGAACTGGCCGAATCCGTCGATATGGACGTTGATCCAGCGCCAGGCAGGCGCATCACCTCGCCGATTTACCAACACGGGCTTTGGTTTCGAGCTGGCGGAGCAGCTACGGCGGGAACAAAACCTGCGTAAGGTGACAATCCAGTGCGGGATGGGCTGGCTGTGGCCCGGATTGGCACGTCATCTGGCCGCGTACGTGCTCGATTCACAGGCCGGCATCAGCCCGTCCAGCCGGGCGGCATTTGTCAAAGCCGGCGTTCACGCAGCCGATGGCACGCATCCGGCTTTGTATACTGGTGAAGTCTTGACTGGTAGGATTGAGAAGCAATGATTATCGGCAAATTGGCCGTCTGACGAAACCGAAGGAGCGAAACGACACATATGGCACTTACATCAGCAGCGGGCAGCGGCACCTTTCGAATTGGCGGCGAGATCGAGGTCAACCGTCTTGGATTTGGCGCCATGCGCATCACGGGCAACGGCATCTGGGGCGAGCCCGCCGACCGAAACGAAGCGCTGCGCGTGTTGCGGCGGGTACCGGAGCTGGACGTGAACTTTATCGATACCGCCGACGCGTACGGCCCCGCGGTCAGCGAGGACCTGATCCGCGAGGCGCTGCATCCATACGACGGCCTGCTGATCGCCACCAAAGGCGGCCATACGCGCCAGGGTCCCGGCCAGTGGACGCCGCTTGGCCGTGCCCCGTACCTGCGCCAATGCGTGCTGATGAGCCTGCGGCGCCTGGATGTAGAGCGCATCGATTTGTGGCAGCTGCATCGTATCGACCCGGAGACCGACCGCGACGAGCAATTTCAGGTGATCGCCGATATGCTGCACGAAGGGCTGATCCGGCATGTCGGGCTCAGCGAAGTGAGTGTCGAGGAGATCGAAGCGGCCAGGCAGTACTTCCCGGTTGTCAGCGTTCAGAACCAGTACAATCTGACCGATCGCAACAGCGAGGCGGTGCTCGACTTCTGCGAGCGCGAAGGTATCGCGTTCATCCCGTGGCATCCGCTGGCTGCCGGAGCGCTGGGACGTGCGGGCGGCGTGCTCGACGACATCAGCAAGCGATTGGGCGCAACGCCGGCACAGGTCGCCCTGGCGTGGGTGCTCAAACGCAGCCCGGCGATGCTGCCGATCCCTGGAACCGGCAGCGTAGCGCACCTCGAGGAGAATACCGCGGCCGCTGCCCTGGTGCTGAGCGACGACGATTTCCGAACGCTCGACCAGCTCGGCCGCCGGGAATTCGAGCGGAGCAAATAAAACGCTCCGTTGGCCCGGCCGGCGTTATTCTGCTGCCCGATTTTATACACCAGCATGACAGGCCCTTCATACGGAGCCCAGTTGAGTGCTTGCAGCTCGCCGCCGGGATAGCGCTGCTCGATAAACCGCAACTCGGATTTACGTTCCGGTAGTACGGCGTAAACCGTAGGCTCGGTTGCACTCGCGGGCGGCACACCGGCGACGTCGCCGATCGGATCCAGAACATCCTGCGCCGTAACGTCTCGGACCAGAAAATCCAGTTGCTCGTTGCCGTGGTAATACATGCGCGGTGCACCAAGGAACCAGACGTTCGTGCCCGCCAACTGATGATCAAGAT
This sequence comes from uncultured bacterium, assembly GCA_963827625.1. Lineage (GTDB taxonomy): Bacteria > Chloroflexota > Chloroflexia > Chloroflexales > Kallotenuaceae > CAWHBS01. Next base: position 1,119,275 of record CAWHBS010000004.1, read on the forward strand.
AATACGCCAGCGCGTTGGCGGCTCCCGTGTTTACGCCACCCATGATTTCTCGTGGCAGGTATTCGCGAAAATAACCGTTGGCACTTACCACAGCAAGGTACAACAGCAGCGCCGCGGCCGACAACCATGACAGGGCGCGAGTGCATGGACTTATAAGTTGAACGTTTTGGGCGATCCAGTCGACCGCAAACGCTATGAACAGGCATACCACGGGGGCAAGCGTTATGTAGCGCGGGCTTCGCGGCGGAACCTGCATCATTGCCCCACCAAAAATGATCGCAAGGGCAAACCACATCACGACGATCTGGTAGCCCCAGCTCCGCAGGCGCGTCAGCGCCAATACCAATCCGAGCAGCAACAGCGCGGCTGCCAGCCCCCACAGCAGCGGGCGCTCCGTATCATAAAACGGGCTGCGATCCGGGTATGTCGTAAAGGCCAGCGCCGCCAGCTGCAATTGATCCCAGGCAACCGCCGCGATGCTTACACCGCGCAATTCGGCTTCCTGAGCCAGCCAGCGCGGTGTAACACCTTCGATAACAAGCCGCGCTGTAAAATCCTCGGGATCGCGCGCAAACTTTTGCAGCAGCGGCCCGGCTGCGATGAGTGCTCCTGCTGCCGTTACGCTGCCTGCGACCAGCATGCGCCTGATAGCTGTGCCATGCCGCCACCAGTAACCTAGCTGAATCACCCGCAGGCCGGCAAGGACGAGCAGCAGTGGAATAAACAGCCGCGCGCCATGATAGAAATACAGCGCCATGCCGAGCCAGATTCCAGTAAGTGCAAACAGCACCAGCCGTTGTGTGCGTTGTGCCAGAACAAGGCCCGACAGGATCAAGGTCCCAAATAGCGGATCTGCAATATTGTTCAGCGCCAGCCGGCTAAAATGGATATGAAAATGGTAGGTAGCTAGGAGCACTGCCGCGGCAGCGGCAATGCGTCGCGTGAACAACAGCCGGGCCAAAACATAGGTGCAGGCAACGGTCAGCGTGCCGATCATTGCAGGGAGCATGCGTATTCCAAGCAGGTTATCTCCGAAAACACGCAGGCTGAATGATTTTAGAAAAAACCAGAGGGTGGGATGCGACAGCCAGCCGGTGATAAATGGATCAGCAATTTGCCCCTGTAGGACGCGCACTGCTTCCCTAGCCATGGCACCTTCATCGCCGGTCATGGTCCGCGGTGCTACCGTGAGGCCGGCCACGCGCAGCACCAAGGCCAACACAACAGCCCCGCAGAGCAGCCAGCTGTCGGCGCGCGTCCAGCCAAGCTCGAGCGGCCGGACCAGAGCCCGCCGGCGATCCCAGGCCCAACAGCCGAGCAAAAAGCTACCCATAGCCACGAGCCACGCCACGGTGATAATCGGGATATTGGCTGCCGCGGGCGAATGAAGGTACAGTGCTACAATGAGAGCTGTGCCGCTCACCACGAATGGCTGAAATACTATAGGATGGTATCGCTTCAGGCCAAGCGATCGAGCCGTAAATCCAAAACGGCGACTCAAGGCGTTAAACCAGCGAGTACGCGGCAGTACCAGTAAAGCGGCCGCAGCCGTCAAAAGGGTAAAGGCGAGCATCAATCGTGGCGGTTGTTGACCGAGTTGCTGCTGTGTGAGGAGAATGAGCCCAAGGATAGTAGCAGCGATGCCGATGGCACCGCATGAGCGATGGTTCTGCACCCGTCCGAACTCCTCGCAGCACGTATCCTCTAAGCGAGCATAGCAGATTTGTGCCTTCCGGACAAGCATGGATCATCCGCACTTCGATACCATCACCAGCTACGCCGGCTGCTTCAACGATGCCGCGTACTGGCGGACGTATGTTGAGGAGATCTGCCGCCGCCACGCGTTTACGCCCCCGCTACAGGTTGAAGCCGGGCTGGCGGGAACCTTTCCCACATTTATCGTCGACGGGCGCTATGTGGTCAAGCTGTTCGGCGAGCAGTTCGATGGGTTGCACCGCTTCGAGGTGGAACACGCGGTGTACAAGCTGCTGGATAGCGCGCCCGAGCTTGCTGTTCCGTCGCTGATCACGGCAGGGCGTTTGTTTCCGGACGCGGCGCAGTGGTCGTGGCCCTACCTGGTGAGCAGCGCGATCCCAGGGACCAGTCTGGGCGAGGTTCGCGCCTCGGTGTCGACGGCTGATCAGCGGGCGGTTGCGCGCTGGGTGGGACGGCAGGTGCGCGCACTCTACGAGCTCCGGCTTCCGGAGAGCGGCGTGCTGGCAGCCACATGGGATCATTTCGACACGTTTTTGAACCGGCGACGTTCGACATGTGCCGAACAACATCGCAGCTGGGCAACACTTCCACGGCCGTTGCTCGAGCAGATCGACAGCTACGTGCTGCCGGCCGACCGGCTGATCGACCGCTCGGCTGCGCCACGGCTGTTGCATAGCGATCTGAATGAAGACCATATCCTCGGCACCTTCGACGGCCCGCACTGGAAGCCCGGCGGTATCATCGACTTCGGCGATGTTGTCGTAGGCGACCCGATTTACGATCTGGTCGCGCTGCACGTCGGGCTGACCCATTGCGATAAGCAACTGCTGCGCTTCTTTCTCGAAGCATCGGGAACCGGTCTGGAGCGACAACCTGAGTTTGCGCAGCGCGCCATGAGCGCTACACTGCTGTTCGAGTTCAACGTGCTTGAACAGGTCTTTGCCGATCACCCGTCCGCCCGTAACCTGGCATCGCTTGCCGAGCTCGCAGCCTGGATGTGGGATCTCGAGCAACTCGGATAGACCGATATCCCTCAGAACCTTCAGTCGAGCGCGCATAGAGTACAGATCGGAACGGATTCACCACAAAGAACACAGGTCGGAACGGATTCACCACAAAGAACACAAAGGACACAAAGAACTATTAGATTCTTTGTGTCCTTTGTGTTCTTTGTGGTGAATCCGTTTGGGTTTTCCCTCCGGCTACTCCTCGCGGATGATGGTACAGTATGCCTGACGGCGCAAATCGAAGGAGGGCAGATGCAGTACCGGCGCATCCTGATGAAGCTGAGCGGCGGCGCGATCGCCGGCGACTCGGCCTGGGGCTTCGATCCGGCGGCACTCAACCATATCGCCGACGAAGTGTTGCAGCTGCACGAAACCGGCGTGCAGATCGGCGTGATGGTCGGCGGCGGCAACATCTTTAAAGGCGAGCTCGGCTCGACCTGGGGCATTGAGCGGGCCGAGGCCGACAATATCGGTATGATGGCCACTGTGATCAACAGCCTGCTGCTGCGCGGTGTGCTGGAAGCGCGCGGCGGCAGCGAGGTGCGCGTGATGACTGCCTTGCCGATCAATACCGTGGCCGAGCCGTATTTGCGCCTGCGCGCATTGGGACATCTCGAGCGCGGCGTGATCGTGCTGCTGGCAGCCGGCACCGGCAACCCGTATGTGACGACCGATTATCCGGCCGTGCAGCGCGCGCTCGAGCTGCGCGCCGACGCCTTGCTGGCCGCGAAAAACGGGACCGATGGTATCTACACCGGCGATCCGCGGCGCGATCCGGCGGCGCGGCGCTACCATACCATCAGCTACGATACGGTGCTCCGCGACAATCTTCAGGCACTCGACCAATCCGCGGTCCTGCTGGCGCGCGATCACAAGTTGCCGATCCATGTTTTCGACTTCGACGCACCCGGGGCGATGCTTAAACTCTGCCGCGGCGAGCAGATCGGCACGCGCATTGCCTGGGAAGATAGCCTGGCTTAGGCGGGGAACAGCTGCAGCCCGCCGTCGACCCGCAGAACCTGGCCGTTGACAAAGCGCGCCGCATCGCTGCACAAGAACGCCACCCCGTCCGCGACTTCGCCGGGCAAGCCGTAGCGTTGCAGCGGCACCGTTTCGTCGCTCATGCGCGGGTCGGTCTCGCGCGTGGCGAAAAAGCGTGCCGTCATCGTCGGGCCGGGGCTTACCGCGTTGGCGCGCACGCCGTGTGGGCGCAGCTCGTAGGCCAGGCAGCGCGTCCACTGCACAACCGCCGCTTTGGCCACGGCGTAGATCACGCCGTCGCCGAGGCCGACGTGGGCTGCGTCCGAAGCGATATTCACAATTGCGCCGCGACGCCGCTCGCGCATGCCGGGACATACGGCGCGGCAGACCAGCATGGTGCCGAGGATGTTTCGGTCGAGCATCGCGCGCACATCGTCGAGCGGGATGTTGAGCGCGTCATTGGGTACGGGTTTGCCGCCGTGAGCGCCGATGTCGCCGCCGGCACAATTGACCAGTATCGTGATCGGCCCCAGCGCCGCCTCGGCCTGCGCAGCCAGCGACTGAACGGCTGCTTCGTCGGTGATATCGCCGGTTACCGCCACCACCTCGACACCGTTGCGGGCGATGCCTGCCACGACCGCGTCGAGGTTGGGCGCCTCGCCGAACGTGGCGGGAGCATCCGAAGTTTGATCATGAATCGCGACCGCGGCGCCGAGCTCGGCCAGACGCTCGGCGATCGCGCGTCCCAGCCCGCGGCCGGAACCGGTGACCAGCGCGACCTGACCGTTTAGGCTTGCTTGTGTCATACGTTCCCTTCCTTGACAAGTCGGCCTCGTGTATAGCAGTTAATTGGCGGCGTGTAAAGACGAAGTGCTTCTGAGCGAGGATAAACGATGACTGACCAACCTGGGGCTGAACCAGCCGGCGTCCTGCCGGTTTCCGCGGTCGTGGAGCTGCTGCGCGAATGGGTCGAGCTCGATGCGCGACATAGGCCCGGATTCGCCGGCGCGTATCTATGGGGCGGCATCACCGCGTTGCCGCCGGATGCGCCGTTCGCGCTGTACCGCGACGTGGACATAGTTGTCGTACAACGTGAGGCCGGCGACGATTCCGAAGAGGAAGTCTTTTTCCACGGGCTCATGCTGGAGGTAATAACCCACTCGCTTGACGCTCACCGCGATGCCGAAGCCGTGCTGGCCAATCCAAGCATGGCTCCAAACATCGCCGCGACGCAGATACTGGCCGATCCGACCGGAATGCTGGCGCCGCTGCAGGCTAGAGTACGGGCCGAGTACGCCGAGCCGCGCTGGATCCGTGCTCGCTGCGAGCGCGAGAAGGCGGATGCGCTGGAGCATCTGAGCGCTATGCGCACGGCGTCCACGCCATACGATCGCGTCAACAGTGTCTGGTTGGTGCTCTACGCGCTCAGCGGCCTGCTGGCCGTCGCGCTGCTCAGGCGGCCGACAACCAGGCGCAGCCTGAGCCTGTTGGGCGAGCTGCTGCTCGAACAGGGACGACCCGATCTGCGGGAAGCGGCGCTCACACTATGGGGCTCGGCGGCGATGGATCGCGCCGAGGTTGAAGCGATCCTGGCCCGCACCGCGGCAGCGTTTGACCGGGCCGTCGAGGTTTACCGCACACCATTTCCGTTTGGCTTCACGCTGCGCCCATTTCTACGGCCGTATTATGTCGAGGCGGCTCAAGCGATGATCGAACAGGGGCAGCACCGCGAAGCTATGTTCTGGATCATGGCAACCGCCGGAGAATCCTATATTGCGCTCGCCAACGATGCTCCCGAAGCAGAGAAACCGGTGTACGCGGACGAGCTGCGCGCGCTGCATCGCGCGTTGGGCTACACAACCCCCGAGGCGTACGCGCGCAAGGTGGAGCAGGCCGAACGCCTGATACGCGATGTTTTTGGTGTCGCCGACGGGGTTCTCGCGGCGGAGCAAGCCCCGCCGCCGCCTAAAAAATAGGGTAGCGGCGGGGTTTGCCCCGCCGCGATTCTTAACGACACCGGCCTGCGCGTGCTACTTCAGCGCGCCGGGAATGTACGTCTGATACAGGCTGCAGATGGCGAGGTCCACCGTAGCCGAAGAGCCGCCGTCGACAACCGGCGTCTGCACCGACATCGGCAGCGAGCTTCCGGGTGCACCGGTGACCGCGCCGGCCGGTACCACGGCGCTCAGCTGCGTCGGGCTGACCAGCGTCGTCGGAAGCGCCGTTCCGTTGAGCACGATTCGGCTACCCTTGGCGCCGGCGATGAAGTTCGAACCGTTGACCGTCAGTGTGAACGAGCGTCCGCTCGGCGCACAGGCCGGCGCATAGGTGCTCAAGACGGGCAGCGCACCGTACTCGAACGCGCCGATGTCGCAGCTCCCGTTCTGCGGCCGTACCACGCCGCGCTGGTCGGTTGCCGCGCATTTAGCGTTATTGCCGGCGTCGCGCGCGGGGCTATCTGCTGCGAGTGCGTGCGTCGCCGTAGCTCCGCCGTTGTCTTCCAGCGGGCCGAGCTTGGGGTCGGCTACCGGAATAGCTGCACCGCAGGTGACACCGACCGACTGAGTGTTACCGCCGTCGTTGACGATCGCCGCCGCGCCGGTCGAGTCTTTCTTGCAGTTCGAGGCGGTGCCGCCAGGGTTGGCGACGAGTGTGTTGATCAAGGTGATCGAAACTTCGCCGCCGACCGTGATATTTCCGCCGCCCATGTTGGCTGCGTCTGCCGGTGCGGTGTTGCCGGTAAGCGTGACATTGGTGAGCGTTGCCGCATTGCTCGGGTTGGGACCGACGCCATAGATGCCGCCGCCGCGCCGCGCGGTGTTGCCGCTGATCGTGGTGTTGGAGATGTTCAGCGTCGTAGTCGGAGTTGGACCGCTGTGTGCTTCGATCGCGCCGCCGCCGTCGCTGGTTGCGCTGTTGCCGGTAAACAGGCTTTGGCTGATCGTCATGCTGCCGAAATTGACCAGCGCGCCGCCGCCACCGGCCGAGTTGGCGCTGAACACGCTGCGGCTGATCGTGACCACTCCGGCGGTGTTGCTACTGTAGATCGCTCCTCCCGCATAGCTGTTGGGCGCACGGTTGTTGACAAACACCGAGTTGGCGACCGTCAGCGTACCGCCGCTTTCGCTACTGATCGCGCTGCCGGAAGCGCTCGAAGTGTTGTCCTCAAAGCGGCTGCCTGCAACGTTGAGCGTGCCGGCATTCAGAATCGCTCGCTTGTCGTTGTTGATGAACGTAACGCCGGACAAGTTGAGTGTGCCACGGTTCTCCACCGTGAGGCCGATCTGAAACTCGGCGGTGCCGGTGTCGCGGATCGTGATGTTCGAAAGATTGAGTGTCGCGTCGTCGATGTAAAAGACGCGCGGCGTTGTGCCGCCACTGAGGCTGATCAGGCCGCCGCCGTCGATACTCGTCGTACTGCCGACGGTGGTGATATTGTTGGACTGAGTAAGAGCAATCGTATGCGGTGCGGCGCCACAATTGAAGCTGACGTTGCCGCCGCCGGCCAGCGCGGCCCGGAAAGCGGCTTCGGTACAGCTTGCCGGCGTACCCGTGCCGACAGTGCCGGCCGCGGCGGCTTGATCCGGTGTAGCGAACACGCCGAACGCGAACGCGAAGGCGAGCATCAGGGAACAGAAGCGTACGAGGGAGATGTGATGCAACTTCATTGAATGTGCCCTTTTTGGACGTAGCAAGGATGAAATAATGGACACGTTGATGTGAACGGTGCAGGTTAAAGACCGCTTATAAGGGCCTCCAGTCGTATTCAATGTGGAAGGTGCGGGCAGTCCGACGCAGCAACAGTACAGCATGCGGCCGCCGGAGCTTAATGGACAAAATACCTATCTATTGGGGGGACGAGAGCATTCCAAAGTCCGACGTGGCTACCTCTGACGATTCGCCCTGAGGAATCACCACAAAGGCACAAAGAATTCATGGAATCTTCGTGTCCTTTGTGCCCTTGTGGTGCTCCGGTCGCGCCGGTCGTGGCCTACTGTGCCAACGCGCCTCCGTCCAGCGGCAGCGCCAGACCCGTGCAATAGGCCGCGCGATCCGAGCACAACCAGAGCACAGCTTCGGCGACCTCGTCGGGCGTGCCGATGCGGCCAAGCGGATGCATTTGCGCGAGCACGGCTTCTCCTTCGGGCGTGCCGCCGGTATATGCCTCGATGATCGAAGTGCGAATATTAAACGGGCAGACGGCGTTGACACGCAGGCCCTGGGCCGCGTACTCCAGTGCCGTCGCTTTTGTCAGCCCCACAACACCGTGCTTGCTTGCGATATACGGTGCCATGCCGGCACCTGCCCCGACCAGTCCCAGTCCGGAGGCGACGTTGACGATCACACCACGCTGTCGCAGCAGATACGGAATTTCGTGCTTCATGCTCAGCCATACACCCTTGAGATTCGTATCGACCACCTGATCCCAGTCGGCTTCGCCCTGCTCGGCCGTGGCAGCGAACGGGCCGTTGATGCCGGCGTTATTACAGGCGATATCGAGCCGGCCGTAGGTCGCGATCGTGCGCTCGACCAGCGACTGCACTTCAATAGACTGGGTGACATCGGTTCGTATAAACGTGGCGTCGCCGCCGTGCTGCCTGATACGCGCGACGACCGCCTGGCCCTCGGCTTCTCGCCGCGCCGCGATGACGACCTTTGCGCCTTCGCGTGCAAACGCCAGCGCGATCGCTGCTCCGATGCCCGCGTTGCCGCCCGTGACGAGCGTTACCTTGTCCTCGAATAAACGGGTCATTTTCGACCTCCTTGTGAGGACAATTTAGGCCGGGCTGATCGACAGAATGTCTACACAAGGCTGGAGTACACTTACAGACAGCACCAGGGAGGTAGAAGGATGCCCACGATCGCCGAGTACGCACAGCACGAATTGGAGTGGACGCAGCCGAGCGCGGGGCAGATGCGTTATGAACTGCGCGCCGGCGATCAAGTTATTGCCGGCCTGCAGTTTCGGAGCATGTGGGGCTCGCTCGCCACAGCGGAGAGCGACGACGGCTGCTGGACGTTTGGTATCTGGTTGTGATGATGTATATGGACGCCAGCGGCGCGTCAGTCGCGATCGCAGCGGCATCCTAGTTCCACTTGACCGGCAGGCCGACGAACGCGCCCAGGCGGTCGCCCGCCGCGGCACACGCATCCTGCTCTGCGGCGCTCCATGCCCGCCACGGCGCCGTCTCGACCAATATCGTTCGCCCTTTGATCGTTCGCCGCCAGTTGCCCACCAGCCGGCCGTCGACCATCACGACATTGAAGAACGCCGCCGTGCGCGCTTGTTCGGCATGGCGCGAGTCCATGAAGGCAGAGTAATCCTTGTACCCGCTGAACAGCTCGTCGTACTGCGGCAGCAGGTACGCGTTTGATGTCGCGCCAGGCGCCGCAGTTGCCACGCCGTTCCAGTAGTGTTTGCCGTCGACGTGCTGTTCGGACAGCTGCGACCCGGCCAGATGAAGCCCGGCGCGTGCGTCGGCGATGGTCAGGCCCGACCAGCCCACGAAGTCTTGGATCAGCGCCGGACCATGGCTGGTAAAGAAACGCCTGGTGAGCTCGGCCAGCGCCGCATCGCGCTCGACCGGGTTGCCGGGCGGCACGCGCTCGTCAAGCAGCATGTAGGTGAATTGCTTGCCGCGGCGCGGCCCGCTGCAGATCAGCTGCTCCAGCTCGGCGTGCATCATCAGGTATCCAAGCCGCAGGCCGCCGGCCTGGATGCCCACACGCGCGAGCGCAGCCGCCAGCTCGGCGCGAGTGCGTGGCCGGCCCTGTAGCTCGGTCCGCAGCACCTCGGCGCTGCGACTGAACAGCGTGTCGTCCAGCTCGAACTTGCGGTACCAGTAGCCGTTGGCGGCATGAACGCGCGGCGCTGTGAGATCCAGGATCCAGCGGATATCGGCGGGCATCACGAAATGCCAGGTCGGTCGCAAGGCGTGAGTGCGTAAAAGCTCGCCGTCGTCGAAAGCCTGGTTTATTACTGATTCGCGTGCGCCGGGTAGACGCAGGCCGAGCGACCATACCGCGCCGGCGTATTCTTGAGCTTGCACCGCGCCCAGCCAGTTAACCACCTCACCCGGTGTCTGGAAGCGCGGTTGTTCGAGCTGCTGATTGACCAGTCGCTGCGCGATGATCGAATGCATAGTTCGCGTTCTCCGTAGCACACCCATCAGGTAGTATGTACACCGATCGTGGGGCGGTAAGCGCGGTGGGCCGTCCACGAAAACGACACGCATACACGAACGTGCCATTTGTGTATGCGTGTCGTATTTCGTGGACGGCCGCTATTCGTGGACTGATCGTTTACGTCCGAACAGGCGCTCCATGAAGCGCTCGTACGGCATGCTGAGGCCCTGGTCGAGGATCGGATCGCAGCTTCCGCTCGCCGCGAGCATGCCTTCACGCCATTGCTCGAGCATAGCGCTGCGCTGGGCCAGCACCTCGGGGCGCTCGCTCGACAGATCGCGGCGCTCGTGGGGATCGTCCGGCAGGTAAAACAACAGCGGTTGCGGCGATCGTGGCCTGCCGTACACGTCCGGAAGCGGGTTACTGGCAGCGTCGGCGACGATCGGCACGATCAGCTTCCACTCGTCGGTGCGCAGCGCAAGCGACGCCTGCCGGCTGCTCTCGGCAGCCACGACAAAGGAACGAACCGCGGGCCGGCTTCGCTCGATCAGCGGCAGCAGGCTCGTGCCGGTGCAATACGGCGGCGCGGTATCCACCCCGGCGAGCTCCAGCAGCGTCGGCAGCAGATCCTCGCTGGATGCCAGTGCTTCGTTGCGCCCCGGCGTTATGCCCGGACCGTGCAGCATCAGCGCAACACGTATCACCGCGTCGTACAGTCCGTGGTGGTCGAAGTAGAAGTCCCCCTCGCCGAAACACTCGCCGTGGTCGGAGAGCAGCGCGAAGATCGCCTCGTTCCACAGCCCGCGCTCGCGCAGCCCGTCAAGTAGCCGCCCCATTTCGCGGTCGACCTGGCTGATCTCGCCGTCGTATTGGGCCAGCACGTACGCGTAGTCGTCACGATGCTCGAGCCGCATGTCGCCCAGGAACAGCTCGTAATACTCCGGCGCGATCTCGCGCACCGCCGCCAGATCGACCGGACCCGAACCGGGACGGTAGTGCAGCGTATCATAGGGCGGGCGCGGCCCGTATGGGGTGTGCGGATCCCAGTAGTGGAGCAACAAAAAGAACGGCGCTCGCTCGCCAGGTCCACCCAACGCATCCAGATAACCCAGCGCCCGCTCGGTCAGCTGCGCGCTCTGGTCGCCGAACGGCCGGTACACAAAGCCGGAATAATGGTCGTAGCCGCGGGCGAACCAGCTGCCGCGACCTTCGCCCTGGATCACCAGATTGTCGATCGCGACGGTGACGTAGCCCTGCCGTTTCAGCAGCTCGGGCAGCAGCTCAATGTCGTGGGACAAGAGCTGCGTTCCCGAATGCGAAACGATGCGGTGACGGTACGGGTGCGTGCCGCTCAGCAGTGTGGTGAACGACGGCATGGTCGGAATGCCGGCCGCGATCGCCTGATCAAAAACCAGGCTTTCGGCGGCCAGCTCGTCGATGCGCGGCGACGTCGGCAGCACGTAGCCGTAGCAGCCGAGATGGTCGGGCCGCAGGCTGTCGACCACCACCATCACGATATCGGGCGGCCGGCCGCCGGCACGTGCCGGCGCAGCGTGTGAGGAGCTCATGGCGCGCCGAACATGATGCGCCGCCCTTCGCGCGCGCTGCGGTAGGCGCCAAGGATCATCTCGACGACGATGCGTCCTTGCTCAGCCGTTGCCAGCGGCGCTGCCTCGCCGCGCAGGTAGTCGATCAACGGCCGCGGCACGGCCCTGATGCGCTCGCCGTGCGGGGTGTCGGCGGAGAATGGGAACGCTTCCCAGTCCGCCGCCCCGGCGCGGTAGATCCGCAGCGCGGCCGCGCCGGCCGGACGCGGCAGCGACGACGAGGGAGCGTCGCCGTAGTTCTGCACGATGGTTCCCCCGTCGCCGTAGATCTCGGTCGTCGCCTCGGCCGCCAGCATGGTCGAGCTGTTGAGCAGAATGCCGATCTCGCCGTGGGCGAAACGGTACACCGCGACGCCGTTATCGTCGGGGGCGACGTCGGTGACGATGTTGTCGATCTCGGCCATGACGCTGCGCGGAGGGCCGAGCATCCACAGAAACCAATCGGCCGCGTGCGACGCGTCGTCCATGAACATGCCCAGGTTTTGATCGGGGTCGATATGCCAGTTGCCGGGCCGGGCAAAGCTCGGCTGCAGCAGCGCTCCGATCGCATGGCGCCGGCGTACGATGGCGACGTTGCCCACCGCCTGTTCGTCCAGCAGCGCCTTGATCCGGCGGTTGACCGGATCGGCGCGCATCTGGTAGCACATGCTGAACGGCACGCCGGTTCGATCGATCGCCGCGATGATCGCGTCGCAGTCTTCGAGTGTCAGCGCCATCGGCTTTTGCAGCAGCACGCCTTTGCCGGCCGCGGCCGCGGCCACGGCGTGCTCGGCGTGCCGATTTGTAGGGCTGGTGACGAACACGGCGTCCAGGTCGTCGCGCCGCAACAGATGATCGAGATCGGGCTCCCATTCCAGCGCGTACTTCGCGCACTGCGCCTGCCCGCGCTCCGCATCGTCGTCCCAGGCGGCTACGACCGTCGCGTCGGCGAAGCCGGCGATGGTCTCGATATACATATTGACGTGGCTGTGCGCGAAGCTGACGACGCCCAGGCGCACCTGTTGTCTGAATTGTGCCATGCTCATTTGGTCCCTGGTCGAAGGTCGAAGGTCGAAGGTCGAAGGTCACCGGAATCGATACCCAGAGATAGCGCGTACGTTCCAAGCTTCGATTTCAGCGTCTGAGCAGATGGACTTTCGACCTTCGACCTTCGACCAGCTTAACCGTTCTGTTTGACGTAGCCATGCAGCGCCACCCCCTTCGCCTCGTCGGGCGCCTCGTTGGCTACGGGACGCGCCGCATTGAGCTCGCCGGGCGCGGGAATGCCGGCCGCGCGGCCCTGCTTGCGCTTGAGCAGCGGCGTTGCGCCGGCTCCGATTGTTTCGCCTTCGATCGGCGTCGCCGATCTGCGTGGCACAGGTGCCTTGAACGCGCAGCGGATCTTCTGCACGGCCCGTTTCGCCCAGCCGCCGCTCGAGCCACGCGTCGAGCTGCCCATGCAGCCGGGCTACCGTCTCCAGCTCAGCAGCGGCAAGATTATGTTGCTCCAGCGGATCGGCCTCCAGGTCGAACAGTTCCTGCATCGGGCGGCCGTGGCGGTCGGGCTCCAGCGAGTGTATCAGCTTCCAGCGGCCGCTGCGGATCGCGCGCTTGAGCTCCCAGGTCGCCTCGGAAAAGACGATCTGATCATAGTTGGCGTCGCGTACGCCGAACAGCGTCGGTAGCAGGCTCAAACCTTCCATCCGGTCGCGGTCGGGGATACCGGCCAGATCGAGGATCGTCGGCGCCAGGTCGACGTTTTGAACCCAGCCCGGTACGCGCCGGCCGCGCGGCAGCTTGCCGGGCCAGTCCATGATCAGCGGCACATGGACGTTGCCTTCGTACAGGCCATGGTGGTCGAAGTAACCCAGCTGCTCGTCCAGAATCTCGCCGTGGTCGGCCGTTACGATGATCAGCGTATCCTGCGCCACCGGCTTGAGCGCCTGCCAGATCCGCCGCAACTGGCGGTCCATATACGCGGTTTCGCCGTCATATAGATTGACCACGTACTCGGAGTCGGTCACACCAGGCATCCAGGAGTGGAAGTACCATTTAAACGGCTCCCAGCTCCAGGCTTCGTCCATGCTGTGGTTTGACACGTCGTACGGATCGCGGCCGGCGGGGTAGAACTTGCTCCGGTATTGCGGCGGCGGAAGATACGGCGTGTGCGGATCCCAGTAGTGCAGAAACAAGAAGAACGGCTGGTCGCCCCCGCGCAGCCGCTCGATCACCGGCAGCGCTTTTTCGGTGACGGTTTCGGCTTTACGCAGCACGGTGGGATCGGAGCGGTCCCATTCATACGTGATGTACTCGTCAAACCCGCGATCGAAGTGCCGCCCCATGCTGTCCACCGCGGCCGTGGCATAGCCGTGCTCGCCGAGAATCTCGGGCAGCAGCCGCACGCCATCGGCGATCGGCACGCCGCCGCCGATGTTGACGATATCGTGCGTGACGGCTTCCTTGCCGCTCAGCATGGTGGTAAACGAAGGGTGGGTCGGGATATTCGGCGCGTAGCAGCGCTCGAACAGCACGCCGCGGCGCGCGACGCTGTCGAGGAACGGGCTGGTGCGTTTTGAGTATCCGTAGCAGCCCAGATGGTCGGCGCGCTGCGTGTCGAGCGCGATCAGCACCACGTTCATCCGGCCACCTCTTCGATGGTCCCGTTTTCCCACGAGCGGATCGCCGCTTCGATCACTTCCTGCGCCGCCAACCCGTCGTCGCCCGAGGCGTCGAGCGGGCCTCCCGCCTGTACCTGCTTCACAAAGGCGGCGATCCGGTTGCGAAACGTATCGTCGAAGCCGGCCATGCCGCCCATGATCGGGTTTTCGACCACCAGCTTCTCGCGGCTGTCGCGCGGAAAGAACTCGAGCCGCTGAAACACGTTTTCGATCACGAAGCGGCCCTTGGAGCCGGCTACCTCGCAGCGCTCGATCGGGTGAAAATTCGCGGCGTCGTAGCTGCCCATCAGGTGGCCGATCGCGCCGCTGGCGAACTGCACGTTGACCGAGGCATTCGACCAGATCTGGCGGCCCGGTGCTTTGTGCATAAACGCCTGCACGCGCCGGATCGGCCCGCCGAAGGTGCGCATCACGTCGATCGAGTGCGGATGCAGCGCGCGCATGTGGAACCAGGGCGAGCTCTCGTTCGGGTTATTGATCCACAGCGCCATTTGCACCCACAGCACCTCGCCCAGCGCGCCCTGGTCCATCAGCTCTTTGGCGCGGTCGGCGGCGCTGGTGAAGCGATGATTGAGGTTAACGCCCAGCAGCAGGCCACGCTCCCTGGCGCGCTGCACCATTTCGCGCGCCTGCTCGATATTGTTGGAGATCGGCTTTTCGACCAGCACGTGTTTGCCGGCGTCCAGGCACTGCATCACCGGCGCGTAATGATGCCCGCCGTTTTCGGGTCCGGCGGTACACACGCTGACTGCGTCGATCTCGGCGTTGGCCAGCAGCTCGCCGAGATCATGATACGCCGGCAGCCCGTACTGTTGGGCGACCGGGTCGACGCGTTCGGGCAGCAGGTCGCACAACGCGACGATCTCGACGCCGTCTATTGCGGTGTAGCAACGGGTATGCGTTTTGCCGATATTGCCGAGTCCGATGATTGCTACTTTAAGCATATTATGCTCCTTGCCCGAGCTCTTGGAAGAGGCGGTGCAGATAGCCCCGGCTTTCGGCGGCGATGCCCATGGCACGCGAAAGCGGGTAGTCGCCGGCGCCGATGACCTCGAGATTGAGCGGCCCGCTGTAGCCGGTCTCGCCGAGAGCCAGCAGCGTTGCCTTGAGGTCGACGCTGCCGCGACCGGGTATCTGCGTCGGCGGCGGCCCGACGCGCTGCTCGCGGCCGGCGCAATCCCGGAAATGCGACGTGACAATGTGCCCGGCCCAGCGGAGGGCGACATCCTCGGGCTGCTCATCCGCGCGGTACAGGTGGCTCGGATCGAAGTTCAGGCCGAGCGCCGGGTCAGACACTTCGCCAATCAGCCGCAGCGCCGTCGCGCCGTTGTAGATCGCCTGGCCGACGTGCGGCTTGACGGCCAGCTTGATGCCGTTTTCGCCGGCCAGGCGCGCCAGCACGCCGATGTTGTCGATCGCCGCGATCGTCGATTGCTCGTCGCCGGTCTTGCCGCCCGAGCCGATGTTGACGATCGGCACGCCCAGGTCGGCGGCCAGTGCGAACACAGCTTCGAGCCGGCCGCGGTCGGTGGTTGCCGCTTCGATCGCCGTCGCCGTCAGTTCGTGGTCGGCCAGCAAGCGGCGCACGGTCGCGCGCTCGTCGGGCGTCATGTCGATCCGGATATGCTCGCACATACCGGCCACCGCCGCCAGCTCCACGAAACTGTAGCCGGCCCAGGCGATGTGCTGCAGCGCCGTGGGCAAATCGGCTCTGCCGAACAGGATTGTGTTGCATCCAAGACGCATAGCAATAGGTCCTCCACAAGCATCATATCCAAAGCATCAGCCGCGGCAATTGGCGATGCTGCTGCGCGCGGTGCTAAAATAGCTGAAAATGCGCAAACGATTCACCACAAAGAACACAAAGGACACAAAGAAACCAAATTTTCTTTGTGTCCTTTGTGTTCTTTGTGGTGAATAGCGGTATGGAGAGGCCCGGATGAGGCACCTGCTCAGCGCTGAGTTTTTCACGGCAGAGCTGCCGCTGCATGTCGTCGAGAAACGCGCCACGGCGCGGTAACGCCGCACCAGCACGAGTTTTTCGAGCTGGTATATGTGCTGGAAGGCCGCGGCGTACATCGTATCGCAACGGCAGCGTATCCGATCCGCAGCGGCGATGTGTACGTCATCAGCCCGCACGAGCCGCACGCGTACCATCCCGAGGACGACGGCGTGCTGCGGATCGTCAATCTACTGTTTCTGCCCGAGATTGTGCCGGACGCACTGCTTAAGCGCCCCGCGCTGGGCGGCCTGGACCGGCTGCTGTATATCGAGCCGCTGCTGCGTGAAGAAGCACAGTGGGCCCACCGGCTGAACCTCCAGGGCGCCGCGGCGTACCGCGTCGAAGCGCTGCTGCGTGAGATGGAAGCCGAGCAGCGCGCCGCCGCGCCGGGCTACGAGCTGGTGCTGCGCAACCTGTTTTGCACCTTGCTCGTACTGCTGAGCCGCTCATACGAGCAGCTGGCCGAGAAATCGCCGCCCGGCTGGTCGCAGCGCCACGAAGTCGTGGAAGCGGCGCTGCGCTACATCGAGCTGCACCATACCGAGACGCTGTCGCTCGACCGCATCGCGCGCCATGCCGCGATCAGCCCGAGCCGCCTGGCGCACATTTTTAAAGAACATACCCGCCGCAGCATCCTGCACTATCTGCACGAATATCGCATCGGCCGCATTTGCGACGACCTACTGCGCACCGACCGGCCGATCAGCGAGCTGGCGCTCAACATGGGCTACGGCGACCTCAGCTTCTTCGGCCGCGTTTTCCGCCGGCATGCCGGCTGCAGCCCGACCGAATACCGGCGGCGATTTGGCGATTCCATGCATTCCCCAGGTTCCCCAGGATAAATGCCGGGGTTACGCCGTGCCGCGGTGGATCAGCTCGAGCGGGAGCGATATCGAGGCGGGGTTCTCGCCGTCGGCCGCGTTGAGCACCAGCTCCGCCGCGCGCCGGCCAAGCTCGACCAGCGGGATACGCACCGTCGTGAGCGGCGGTAAGCTCTGGGCGGCGCCTTCGATATCGTCGACTCCGATGATCGCCATGTCGCGCGGAACTTCGAGCCCGCGACGCTTGAGCATTTCCAGGGCGACCAGCGCCAGATTATCGTTAGCGGCAAAGATCGCAGTCGGCGGCTCGGCGAGAGCCAGCAGCTCGGCGACGATGCCGCCGACGTGTGCTGTTTCCCATGTCGCGCCGCGGATCAGCTGCTCATCCGGCTCGATCCCGGCCTCGCTCAGCGCCTGGCGGTAGCCTTGCAGCCGCGCTTTGGCCGTCGCAAAATGCATATCGCCCGACAGGTGGGCGATCCTGCGGTGTCCCTTGTCGATCAGATAGCGCGTCGCGAGCATTGCACCGTGCGCGTCGTCGTAGGTCACCGCCGCGATACCGAATTGTTCGGCGCATGCACGCTCGATACACACGCACGGAACACCCGTCGCGGCGATCGTTTCCATCAGCGCATCAGTCGCGGGCGGATCCTGGATCAGGCGTACGACCACGCCGTCTAGCCGGGCGCTGCGCAGCAGCCGCTCGAGCGGAGCAGTCTGCTCGCCGAGCACCTGCGGATAGATCAGCATGTAGTGGTCGCGCTGCTGCAGCTCGGCGGTCAGGCCGGTCAGGATGCCGGCGCTGTAGGGCGAGACGAACATCTCGAGCGGATCGACATCGTAGGCGACAAACCCGACCGTGTGGCTCCGCTGCGCGCGCAGGCTACGCGCAAAGGCGTTGGGATGGTAGTCGAGCTCGCGGATCGCGCTCAGCACACGCTCACGCGCTTCGGGTGACGTCGGCCGCGGCCCGTTGTTGATCACATACGAAACGACTGCCGTGGAGACGTTGGCCAGACGCGCTACGTCGCGATGGGTTACCCGTTTTTTTCGACCGTTGGACATACACCCGGATCCTTGCCTTTCACACGGCAGCCACGATCTTGCATATCGCAAAGACACCCTGACGATCGGCGCAGTTGCCTTGTGATAGCCGGTTGCGCCGGGCCGGCGGCGCTTGACAAGCCAACACAACCATTATATCCTCTATTCGATTAGACAAATCGATTAGATTTGGTTAATAGAATCCTTGCAGCCGCGGCGATCGACGCCGGTTTTGCGTACCCAAATCGCCGCTTTGTAACGCCTGATCCGTTCCCGCCCGCCTTTGCTCGCCGAAACCAAGGAGGTTTTTGAGCCGATCCACGCTTTCCGACCCGTTGGACAGAGCAGATCTGCTTGCCGCACAACACACGGCGTTCGAGGAGGAACCTCAGATGTCAAAGCGCGCGTTCCTGACCAAGACCCATCTATCCCGGCGCGATTTTCTGGAGAAAGCGGCGCAAGCCGGAGCCGGGCTGGCCGGCATGGCCTTCCTGGCGGCCTGTGGCAGCGCGGCTGCCCCGGCCGGTGGTGATACCGGCACCACCGCCAGCACCGCCGCCAGCGATGCCGCGGCTTCGGTAGCCGCCGACGCGGCACCTTCAGCCGCGGCGGTTGCCCCGGAGGGCGGCGCCGGCTCCATCAGCATGCTGGGCTGGGGCAGCCCGCTCGAAAAAGAAAACGTCGAGGCCGGCCTCAAGCAATTCGAGGAGCAGAATCCCGGCATCACTGTCGAGTGGCTGCATACCCCGCAAGACTACCCGACCAAGCTCAAGACTATGCTGGCCGGCGGCACACCGCCCGACGTGTTCTGGGCCAACAATATGCTCGACTATGTCGCTCGCGGTACAATCCTGGACGTGACCGATAAGGTCAACGCCGACCCCGAGCTCAGCAAGAGCGATTACTTCTTACAGCCGCAGGAAAGCAGCCGCGCGACGCTTGACGGCAAGTGGTACGGCATCGGCTCGTGCTGGGTGGTGCCGCATCTGTACTACAACACGGCGATGCTGGAGACGGCCGGGGTCGAGCCGCCATCTACCGATGCCGCCCAGGCATGGACCTGGGACCAGTTTGTCGAGGCCGCCAAGCAAGCTGACGCTGGACGCCAACGGCAAGCATCCCGGCGACGCGGATTTCGACGCCAAGAACATCCAGCAGTGGGGCGTGAGCTGGCCGACCTGGTCGCTGCCGCGCGAAGCGCTGGTTTATTCCAACGGCGGCGACGCCTTTACCGAAGACTTTACCTCCAAGCTGGGCGAGCCGGCGGCGGTGGAGGCGATCCAGGCGCTGGCCGACCTCGGCCAACGTCACCAGGTTGCGCCGCTGACCGCGCAGACCGAGCAGCTCGGTATGAGCAGCATGCAGATGCTGGCCTCGAACAAGCTGGCGATCCTGGCCGACGGCTCGTGGGCGCTGCAGGATATCGCCAAGCTGGGCTTCAAGTATGGCGCCGGCGTGCTGCCCAAGATGAAGACCGCCACGACCGCCGGCACGGCGCATCTGCATGTGATCAGCAAGGAAACCAAGAGCGCCGACGCCTCGTGGAAGCTGCTGGCGTATCTTGTCGTCCGACGACTACCAGCGCGGGCTGTGTAAGGTCGGCCTGTGGCTGCCGAGCCATACCAGCCTGCTGACCCCGAGATGGGCTGGCACCTGGATCACCGACGGGCGTCCACCCGACCGGCTACGACAAGATCGCCACCGAGTACCTCACCAAGAATACCAAGATACCAGCTCCAGCCGGCCGGCTTACGCAGAAGCCAACCGCTGCTCACTGTCCGCGCTCGATCCGGTCTGGATCGGCCAGGCAAACGGCCGCCGATGTGCTGACGCCCGAGCTGATCAAGCAGATCGACGACGTAGTCGCGAAGACCTCCGAAAAGCTGAAGGCATAGCCACTGCTGGACGAAGCTCACTACGAAAGCAGGAGGAGTCGCTCGATATGGCGACTGCGTTGTCCCGACCAAGCAGCGAACGGCGCGTACCACGATGGCCAGGCGCGAAGCGATCAACGGCTATCTGTTCATCGCTCCGGCCGTGCTTGGCTTCGTCGATCTGGGTCGCCGGGCCGATGCTGTTTTCGGCCTGGCTCAGCCTGACGGAATGGGATCTGCTGAGCCCGCCCGAGTTCGTCGGGCTCAGCAACTACCGGACGATGGTGCAGGATCCACTCTTCTGGCAGTCGCTGCGGGTAACCTTCTACTTTACGCTCGTCTCGGTACCCCTGTTTCAGGCGCTGGCGCTTCGCCGTGGCGCTGCTGATGAACGTCAAGGTGCGCGGGCATCTCGCTCTTTCGCACGATCTATTACCTGCCCAGCATCGTGCCGGTCGTCGCCAACGCGCTGCTGTTCGCCTGGATCTTCAACTCCGATTTCGGCCTGCTCAACGCGGTGCTGCGCTGCTTCGGCCTGCCCAAGGTGCTGTGGCTGCAAAATCCGACACTGGGCGATGCCCGCGCTGATCATCATGAGCCTGTGGGGCATCGGCGGCGCGATGCTGATCTATCTGGCCGGGCTGCAGGGCGTGCCGCAGCAGCTGTACGAGGCGGCCGAGATCGACGGCGCCAACTACTGGCATCGCTTCCGGCACGTCACCGATCCCGATGATGTCGCCGGTGATCTTCTTCAATCTGCTGTTGGGGCTGATCGGCGCGCTGCAGACGTTCACGCAGGGCTACATCATCACCAACGGCGGGCCGCAGAACTCGACGCTGTTTTACGCGCTGTATCTGTATCGCCAGGCGTTCACCAACTTCAAGATGGGCTATGCCGCGGCGCTGGCGTGGGTGCTGTTCACGATCGTCCTGTTGCTGTCGATACTTGTGTTTCGCTACCTCGGCGCCAGGTCTACTACGAGGACGAAGAGCCGCTAGTGCCCGAGGCAGGCACCTATGTCCGCGAACATTAACAACGTCGGTCCGGCAGCGCCAGCGCCCGATCGACAGCAGCTACCAGGCAGGTCGGAACCGGCGTGCGGTTCAGCCCGGGCGTGTCGCGGTCTGGGCCATGCTGCTGATCGGCGCGCGATCATGTTGTTGCCGTTTTTGTGGCTGGTCAGCACCTCGCTCAAGGAGCAGCGCCAGATCTTTTTGTACCCGCCGCAGTGGATCCCGGACCCGGTTGCGCTGGTCAGAATTACCCCGAGGCGTTAACGGCGCTGCCGTTCGGCCGCTACACATTGAACACGCTGTTCATCACGCTGTTCAGCATGGTCGGCGTGCTGCTGACCTCGTCGCTGGCGGCGTATGGCTTCGCTCGCTTGCGCTTCCCCGGCCGCGACCTGATCTTCATGGTGCTGCTGAGCACGCTGATGCTGCCGTATGCCGTGATCATGATCCCGCAGTACATCATGTTCAAGTACCTGGGCTGGATCGATACCTACCTGCCGCTGATCGTCCCGCATGTGGTTCGGCGGCGGGATCTTCAACATCTTTCTGCTCGGCAGTTTTTTCGCACCATCCCGGTCGACCTGTCCGAAGCGGCGCGCATCGACGGCGCCGCGCGAGCTGCGGATCTACTGGCAAATCATGCTGCCGCTCGCCGGTCCGGCGCTGGCTGTCGTCGCGATCTTCACCTTTATCAATACCTGGAACGACTTTCTGGGGCCGCTGATCTATCTGTCCTCGCAAGACTAACTACACCATCGCGCTCGGCCTGGCAACGTTCAAGGGTATGTACGCCACTCAATGGCAATATCTGATGGCCGCGTCGACGGTCATGATCGTTCCGATCATCGTGCTGTTCTTTCTGGCGCAGCGCTATTTCGTGCAGGGCATCGTCATGACCGGCGTCAAAGGTTAGCCGAAAGCCCGATAAGGATTTACCACAGAGACACAGAGGACACAGAGTCCGGACATATGAATCTCTGTGTCCTCTGTGTCTCTGTGGTGAAATCGGTTGCTTCCGTTCGCGCACAGCAAAAGGATGAAATTCGATGCACGAAACACGATCGCCAGTTCCAGTAGTCGTCGATACATCGCACAGCCCGCACGCCCGCCTGCGCCCGGTGCCGACCTCCGCTGTCAGGTTTACCGATGCGTTTTGGGCGCCGCGGCGCCGCGTCAACCACGAGGCCACGCTGTTCCAGCAATTCGAGCAGCTCGAATCGTCATATCGCCTCGACAATTTCCGCCGCGTCTCGGGCAAGGTCGACCGGCCTTTTGAAGGTCCGATTTTCAACGATACCGATGTGTATAAATGGCTTGAGGCCGCCGCCTGGACGCTGGCGACCGAGCGCGACGCCGAGCTCGAGCGCCTCGTCGATATCGCGATCACCGAGCTCGAAGACGCCCAGCAGCCCAACGGCTACCTGCACTCCTATTTCTGGGGCGAAAAAGAAGCCGAGCGCTGGACCAACCTGCGCGACCTGCACGAAATGTACAACGCCGGTCACCTGATCCAGGCCGCGGTAGCCCACTATCGCGCCACCGGCTCGACCCGGCTGCTCGACGTCGCGCGTCGCTTCGCCGACCACATCTGCGATGACGTTCGGCCCGGAGAGCGAGGGTAAGCGCGCCGAGGCCGACGGCCACGAGGAGGTCGAGCTGGCGCTGGTGGAGCTCGCGCGAGCAACCGGCGAGCAGAAGTATCTGCGCCAGGCGCAGTTTTTTATCGACGTGCGCGGCCGCGGCGCGGTCGGCGGGCGGCGCATATCATCAGGACCACCAGCCGTTCCGCGAGCTGGATGCGATCGTCGGGCATGCCGTGCGCGCGGTGTACTACACCTCGGGCGCCGCCGATGTGCTGCTCGAAACCGGCGAAGCGGCGCTGCGTGACGCGCTCGACCGCCTGTGGCACAACATGACGACGCGGCGGATGTATGTCAGCGGCGGCATCGGCGCGCGCTATGAAGGCGAGGCGTTCGGCAAGGACTTCGAGCTACCCAACGAGCGCGCCTACACCGAAACCTGCGCCGCGATCGGCAGCATGATGTGGAACTGGCGCATGCTGGCGCTCGAAGGCGATGCGCGCTACGCCGACCTGCTGGAGCTGGCGCTGTACAACGGCGTACTGCCCGGCCTGTCGCTGGACGGCAAAGAGTATTTTTATCAGAATCCGCTTGAAGACGACGGCACCCATCGCCGCACGCCGTGGTTCGGCTGCGCCTGCTGCCCGCCCAACGTCGCGCGCACGCTGGCATCGCTGCCGGGGTATGTGTACAGCGTCTCCGACGAGGGTATCTGGACGCATCTGTACGCTGCGGGCGACGCCGAGCTCGAGCTACCCGACGGCAACCTGGTGCGCCTCAAGCAGCAGACCGAGTATCCGTGGGACGGCAACGTCACGATCGAGGTCAACGGCGAAGGGAGCTGGAGCCTGTACCTGCGAATTCCGGCCTGGTGCGAAGCCGCAACCCTGTCGGTAAACGGCGCGGCCTTCGGCGCCGAGCTCACACCCGGAACCTATGCCGAAATTCAGCGCGACTGGCGGCCGGGCGATCAGGTACGGCTGAGCTTGCCGATGCCGGTGCGCGCGGTGACCTGCCACCCGTATGTCGCCGAGAACCGCGGCCGCGTCGCGCTGCTGCGCGGTCCGCTGCTGTACTGCGTCGAGCAGGCCGACCATCCCGATATCGACCCGCGCGACATCGTGTTGCCGGCCGGCGCCGGCTGGAGCATTGAGCACCGCGCCGACCTGCTGGGCGGCGTGACGGTGCTGCGCGGCCCGGCGACGGTGCGCGAGCCGGTGGCGGAATGGTCGGAGCCGCTGTATCGCGTGTTTACCGGCGGCTCGAACCTGGCGCCCGGCAGGCCGGTACAGCTGACGGCGATCCCGTATTACGCCTGGGCCAACCGCGACGCCGGTCGCATGCAGGTCTGGCTGCGCGCCGAAGACGCGTAGGAAAAGGGTTAGGGATAGGGGGATGAGGGCCTGATCCCCTATCCCCTATTCCACCGCTCCAACATACACAGTCGCACCGGAAGCGAGCCCGATATCGGCCGACGCATCGACGATCGCCCGCGCAAACTCGTCGACCGTGGGTAGCGCACCTGCCTCGGCGCGTCGTTTGTCGATGATGCCGGGCTCGAAACGCTCCATCAGCCGCGGCGTGATCGTGCCGTCGATCACATCGCCGCTGA
The DNA here is from genome assembly GCA_963827625.1 of uncultured bacterium. Lineage (GTDB taxonomy): Bacteria > Chloroflexota > Chloroflexia > Chloroflexales > Kallotenuaceae > CAWHBS01. The sequence goes on from CAWHBS010000004.1 coordinate 1,143,316, forward strand.
CTACCAGCAGGCGCACGCCAAGCGCATCCAGCGCGCCGATCCGGTCGCGCAGGGCCTGCTCGCCGGCATGCTTGCTGGCGGCGACCGGCTCGTAGTGTTCATACACCGGCATGCGGCCATGAAAGTGCGCCAGGTGGCTGGTGACGAACACGATCGTGCTGCCGTGAGGCATCAGCCCCAGCACGGCGTCGACCACGCGCAGCTGGGCCGTGAGGTTGAGCTGCATGGCGTAGCTCGCGGCTTTGTCGCGCTCGAGTCCGCCGCTGGCATTGAGCACCAGCAGGTCGAGGCGCCCGAACTCGCGCGCGATCCGGGCAGCCATGCCCTGGACGTCCTGCTCACTCGTGATATCGGCCTGCGCCAGCAGCACGCGCCGGCCGGCCTCGCGGATCCCGGCGGCGACGCCTTCAGCCCGCGACAGCTTGCTGCGATAGTTGAGCACGATGGCGCTGCCGCGCCGCGCCAGCAGCAGCGCCACGGCGGCACCGACGCCTCGTGAAGCGCCGGTGACAAGCGCTACCTGCTCTTCAATACGATGCATGCCGCGCAGCATAGCATAGGTGGCGTGCCGTTCCTGCAACCTTCACGCACGTTCTAAATACGTTCTTCACAGCTTCATCATCTCGGCAGCCTATGCTTGCATTCAAGCAATATCTGACCGGCAGTCCTGGATTGTTTTATACTGTACTTTGTCCCGTGCCGTACACGCATCCTCCACTGGAGAGTTGAGCTCGCGGCGCACCTGACGATACTGTTTTCGACGCAACTATGGGGCGCATGAAGCAAAGGCTCGGCGATGGCGGTACAGCTAGAATTGCCCGTGCAGGGACTCACCGAGGACGAGGCCGAAAACCGGCGCCGGCGCGGCGAGGGGAACGACGCCGGCATCAGCTCAGGCCGCTCGTACTGGGACATCGCTCGTACCAACCTGTTCACCCTGTTCAATAACGTTTTGTTCACGATCGGCGTGGCGCTGATTGCCGTCGGCCGGGTCAACGATGCGATCACCAGCGTCGGACTCGGCCTGATCAATGCCCTGATCGGCACGGCACAGGAGATCCGTGCCAAACGCCAGCTCGACCGCATCGCCATCGTGACGCGTCCTGAAATCACCGTTGTGCGCAACGGGCGTCCGCGTACCGTGGCGCCGTCCGAGATCGTCAAAGGCGATGTCATCCGGCTCACGGCGGGCGATCAGGTCGTTGTCGACGGCACAATGGTGGGCGATGGCGTGCTCGAGATCGACGAATTGCTGCTAACGGGCGAAGCACATTTGATCCGCAAGCAGGCCGGAGATCAGCTATTCTCCGGCAGTTTTTGTGTTACCGGCAGCGGGTACCTCGAAGCGCAAAAGGTCGGCGCCGAAAGTATGGCCTATCAGCTGACGGCCACGGCGCGACAGTTTCAGGTGACCCAGACGCCGTTGCAGCGGAGCATTGATTATGTTGTCCGGCTGGTGATGCTGGTGGTGGCGGTAATGAGCATCATCATTCTGGTGGCCGGCTTGCTGGAAGGTTTGTCGACGGTGCGCCTGATACAGCTCGCCGCCGTGCTGAGCGGGCAGGTGCCGTATGGTCTGTTCTTGATGATCGTGGTTGCGTACGCTCTCGGCGCGTCGACGATCGCAAAACATGGCGCGCTGGTCCAGCAGACGAATGCCGTCGAATCACTCAGCAGTATCGACGTATTGTGCATGGACAAGACCGGCACCCTCACCGCCGGCCGGCTTGTATTCAATGAGCTGTTTCCACTTGCAGAGCATATCGAAACCGAGGCGGCGACATGGCTGGGAGATGTCGTCTGCAGCACGACGGTCAGCAACAAGACCGGCGACGCGATCCGCGCCGGACTGCCCGGCACGCAACGCGATCTGGAGGATGAGGTGCCGTTCGCCTCGGCTCGCAAATGGAGCGCCGTAGCCTTTGATGATGCGGAGCGGCGTGGCGTATTCGTCCTTGGCGCGCTGGAGATGCTCGAGCCGTACCTACCCACTGAGGAACTGGCGCCCGAATCCAGGCTGACAATTCAGCTGCGCCGCTGGTCGGAACAGGGCTTGCGTGTGCTACTGTTCGCGTACAATCCGGATACAACAACGCTGCACGACGCGAATGGTGAGCCAAGCCTGCCTCGGCTGCGTCCGCTGGCGCTGCTCAGCCTGAGCGACGAGCTGCGACCCCAGGCACGCGAAACGATCGCCGCGTTTCAGCGCCTCGGGATCGAGCTCAAAGTGATCTCCGGCGACGACCCGGCGACGGTAGCGGCGCTTGCCAGGCAGGCCGGCTTCGGCGATACGATCCGGCTTGTGTCGGGTCCGCAGCTCGCGGCCATGCAGCCGGGCGAGTTCGATCAGGCTGCCGACGATGCGACGATCTTCGGCCGTATCGCGCCCGAACAAAAAGAGCAGCTGGTCGACGCACTGCTGCGGCAAGGCAAACGCGTCGCCATGATGGGCGACGGCGTCAACGACGTACTGGCGCTCAAGAAGGCATCGCTGGGCATCGCGATGCAGAGCGGCAGCAGCGCGGCGCGCAACGTTGCCGACATGATTCTGCTCGACAACTCGTTTGCCGCCCTGCGACCGGCATTTAACGAAGGCCGGCGCATCATCGGCGGCATGACCAGCGCGCTGTACCTGTTTCTTACCCGCGTTGCCACCACCACGCTGATCATCATTGCCGTCACGATGGTCGGCCTCGATTTTCCTTTCGATCCGGCCCAGGTGGCGCTGACAACGTTTACTGTCGGCATACCGGCGTTTTTTCTGACGTTGTGGGCACGGCCGCAGCGGCTGCACCAGCGGTTACTACCTTCGCTGGCGCGCTTCGTGTTTCCGGTAGCGATCGTTAGCATGCTGCTGGCGGTCGCGATCTATGTGATCGACTACCGGTTCTTATTGACCAGCCCGTTGACCCAGGACGACGCGCTGTTCGCGAGCGAATTGTTCGAAAGCTATACCGGCGTTTCATTCGGCAGCGCTGCATACGCAAATGCCGTGGCAACGGTGTTGGCGCAGGGCAGCGTTTCGATCTTTATATCGTGGACCGCCTGCCTGTTGATCGTGTTCCTCGAGCCGCCCAGCCGATTTTTTCTTGGCTGGCGCAGCGAGGTCAGCCCCGACAAACGGCCCGCCTGGTTGGCGCTCGGCCTGTTTCTGCTGTTCTGGTTGATCTGGTCGTTCCAGCCGCTCGGCTATTACTTCGGCATACTTGAGAAGCCGCTGATGATCCAGCTACTGATCTTTCTGGTTGTAGTGCTGTGGTTCTTCCTGATTCGCGCGGTGTGGCGGGCGCGATTATTCGAGCGCTTTCTCGGCCTGAGCCTCGAATAGACACGAATAGACGAATATCTGAATCTTCGCTCGACAGCATCACGAAGACACGCAGGACACAAAAAATCGGCAGATTCTTTGTGTCCTGCGTGTCTTCGTGATGCAACCTTGCTGGCCCGCACTCTATGGAGCCGCGCCGGCGCTGGCGCTGGCACCGGGCGGTGGACCACCCGGCCCGCCCGGCCCACTGGGCGGTGGGCCGCCTGGACCTCCCGGCCCGCCGCCATCCTGCAATTCGCCGGTTCCGACCGTGGAAAGATCGATACCGATCGGGAATGTCGCAGCGTAGCCGTCGCCGTCTTCCGCGACCGTCATCAGCAGCGTCTCCTGGTAGATATTGTCGTTGCTGTTGAAGGTGTTGCGCTCCCCTTTGTCGGCATACGGCGCCGTGGTAAACACCGTATCCGACAGCACGTCGTCGAAAAACAGCTGCGAGGTGAACTCGAGCTCCGCGGTAGGTAAGACCTTAAAGTGGATGTGTACGGCACGGCCGGAATACCAGCCCGGATAAATCGTTGTAAACGTCGCAACGCCGTTGGCGTCCGTCGTCTGCGCACCGCGCAGATAGGTCTGGCCCTCGGTGTCGAAGCCCGGGTCGGACACGCCGGAGTAGCTGCCGGCCGCGTCGCAGTGCCAGATCTCGACGGTAGCTCCCTCAAGCGGCGTGCAGCCGCTGTCGGCCACCTGCAGCACATTAAACGTCAGCACAAACGGCCTGCCTTCGCGATCCTCGCGGACATCGGATCGCAGCAGGTCGACGTCAACATAGTATGGACCTTCGGTGACCTCGGGGCGTACGACACAGTCAGGTGTCGCCACCGCGCTGCCGGCGGCCTCGGCCGTCGCGACTTCAGCTTCCTGCGCCGCGCTGGCGGCCGGATCGCTCGCCAGCGCCTCGGCGCTCCGGGCTTCGGCGTTGAGGCTGGGCGATGCCGCGGCGCTTTCGGCCGCGCTTGCTCCGGCCGCACTTGCCGGCGCCGCGCTTGCACCGGCCACGCTTGCCGGTGCCGAGGCTCCCGTTTCTGCGGCTCCGCACCCGACCAGAAGCGTGGCGCCGGCGGCACCAAACAGCGCCAGCACCTCGCGGCGACTCAAGATCCGTCCAATCTGGCGATCGTCGTTGTCCATCGTTCTACCTCTTCTGTGCCACCCGGTATCGCTCACAGCGAGCAAGTTGTGTTCCAACTCAGTCCGGCATCACGCGAGCTAGGCCGTCGCGAGCCGGGCTTGCGTCGCTTGAGCTGTTGCTTCGTTCAACTGTAGACGACAGATGTTGGGGAGATGTGAAGGTCGTATGAGCATTCTGTTCAGCTTGCCTTGTTCTATGGCCGGGTCTACACTGGAGCAGAGACTGGAAAGGTTGCACCACAAAGACACAAAGGACGCGAAGATCCTATGGCAGAGTCACAGCCACGTGTCCTGTTCGCAGGCGAAAATCCGTTGATCCTGCTCTACCGGCCCGGCGGCGACGAGCTGATCGCCGTGGCCAGCCTGTGGCACGCGCGCTACACCGAGCAGGGCGCCGGCTATTCACTGCTGATCTGGGCCGACCCCGCTGCGACCGGGCTCGGCGAGCGCGCGCCGGCCGGCATTTATACCGACAGTTTGCCCCTCGCCCGCATGCTGTGGGCCACCTTCAACCGGCGCTGGGATCCGCTGCTCAACCATGGCCTCGAACAGGCCGAGCCCCAGCCGGCGCGCTTTTCACAGCAGGCGAGCGGCAGCCGGCAGCACCGCGTGACGTGCCTGGCCGGTACGACGGCGATCGAGCTGCTGTGGCAGGACGCGCAAGCAGCGATCTGGACCGAGACCTTTCCGTACGAGTACCGAACGACCGCTGTGATCGTGCCGTGTAAACGAGCAAGCATTGTCGTTGATGGACAGCCGGCGATCGGCGAGGTCCGTCCCCATGACGATGTGTTCGCCAGCTCCGCCGTGCTGGCCTTTTCAGAAACCTGGATGACGCGCGTCTAGCCCGGCGTCTTCACAACTTTCACAGCATTCTCTTAGCGCGCCTGAACATGTTCGCGCGCGCGATTGTGTACCCTGCTCTCTATCCGGATGCACCCTGCTTCGCGCGGCTGCGACGTTGCAGTACCGCGACGCTGTTAAATTTGAAGGAGCGCATGTACGTGAAACGACCATTGATCGGCGCGATGGCTGCCCTCGGCTTAAGCTTCGTGCTCGGCGGCGTCGTCGTCCCCGCGCTACGAGGCGCCAGCGCCAGCGCCCAGACGCAGCCCACGTCCGCACAGGCATCGGCAAGTCCCACTGCCGCGGCTTCCTCGAAGTCGAGCGGCCTACGCAACCAGTTCCTGGACCAGCTGGCCGACGAGCTTAATATCGATCGCAGCGCGCTCGACAGCGCGATCACAGCCGCCGGCGCCAGCACGCTCGACGCCGCCGTGCAGCAGGGCACGCTGACGCAGGCCAGGGCTGATGCGATCAAAGCACGCCTGCAATCCGGCGACCTCGGCGCGTTCGGGCGCGGCGGCGGCTCGAAAGGCAATCGCTCATCCATTGGTGTGCAGCAGGCGATGTGGGAGGCCGCGGCCCAGCAGCTAGGCCTCAGCGTGGACGAGTTTCGCGCGCAGCTGCGCGGCGGCCAGACCCTGGCTCAGCTCGCCCAGGCCAACAACACAACCGAGCAAGCAGTGATCGACGCGGCGCTGGCGGCTGCAAAAACACGGCTCGATCAGGCCGTCGCGGCGGGAACGCTGACGCAGGCGCGTGCCGACGAGATCTATGCCGGCCTGCAGCAGCGCGGCGCCGATCTGTTCAACGGGCGTGGCCGTGGTCCGGGCAAGCATGGCCGCCCAGGCTCGCCGGCCACACCTTCCCCCACGCCCACGCCGGCCGGATAGCACGATCCGCGAAGGAACGCGAGAGGACGCGAAGGTTAAGTAAATAGTTAACCTTCCGTCCCCTCGCGTTCCTTCGCGGATCGTATCACGTCGCCGTATCTTCGACGCGATGTTCTACCTTCACACGCTCATACCAGCCCATCAGCGGCGTCACAGTTACGCCGTGGACGACGATCGACACGGCGATGATCGACAGCACGATAGAAGATATTTGCTCGGCCAGCGGTCCTTCGACACCGTGTTCGATCGCGTAGGTCAGATAGTACACCGAGCCGATTCCGCGGATACCGAACCATCCGACCAGCGCCTGCTGCACGCCTGCGACGCCGCTTCCCAGCAGGCCGAGCCACACGGCGGCCGGACGCAGCAGCAGAAACAACAGCGGAGCAAGCCAGAACACCGACGGCGCCCAGTTGGCGCCGCTGATCACGCCGCCGACCAGAATAACTACGGCAGCGGACAGCAAATGCTCCAGCTTGTCGTTGAAATCCAGCAGCGACGCGGCCAGGAAGTTGGCCGCCTGCTCCGGCTCGCGCGTCGCCTGGCCAACCGATTCGGCCACGTTGCCGATCTCGACTGCCGGAAGCTCGGCCGGCTCATCGGCATAGCCGGTGCTGTGGAGCTCGATATGCCGCAGCGCATAGCCGGCCATAAACACCGCCAGAAAGCCGTAGCCGTACATTAGCTCGGTGACGCCGTAGGTCAGCGCAATCACGCCGAGCACCAGGAACTCGTGCAGGCTAAAAGCCGTCGAAAGGTGGTGCTGCATCCACAGCGCCGCCTTTCCGACCAGCCAGCCCGTGGCATAGCCGAAAAGTACTCCGACGCTGATCGCCCACAGCACATCCCAACCCAACCAGGCCCAGATCGAAAAACTGCCTTCCGCCCACGGGTTGAACAGGCCGGCCGCATCGCTCGGGTGCAGGCCGAGCAACCCAAGCCCCAGCATTACGAACGGGAAAGCTGTGCCGTCGTTGAGCCCGGCTTCCCCGCTGATCGCATGGCGAAGCGTGTCGCGGTCGGACGGGTGCTGCAGTTGAACGTCCGAGGCCAGAACCGGATCGGTCGGGGCAAGGATCGCGCCCAGCAGCACTGCCGCGCCGAGCGGCAGGCCGAGGCCGAAAACGCCCACCGTCGCGAGCGAGATGATCGTCAGAACCATTGTGACGCTCGCCAGCCGCAGCGGGATCAGCCATGCCCTGTCGCGCGGTGCGCGGCGCATGGTCAGTCCGACGGTGAACAGCGACACGATCACCGCGATCTCGCTTACACGCTCGAACAGGCCGGCGTCGCGTACGATATCCCAGCTTAACAGGCCCAGAACGCCGGGTCCCAGTAGCAGGCCGGCGCCGAGGTAAACCGTTGCAACCGACAGGGGCAGACGCTCCAGGAGCGGAGTGAGAAATGCTAAGCTAACCAGCAGCAGGCCAACGATCAGAAACCAGATCAGCGCGGTCATCCAGTACGGGCCTTCCTCGGTAAGATACGGCGGACCGAGGCAAAGAGCAACTGGCGTGCCGACACCTATTACGCCACCAGGACACCATCGCCGTCGTCGTCTCGAGGCTGGTATTCGACCGCCTGATGCCGAAAATAGGTCGTGTACAGCTCGGCGTAGTGTCCACCTCGCGCCAGCAGCGTATCGTGGTCGCCCTGCTCGATGATGCGACCGCGGTCGAGCACGATGATCCGGTCGGCGGTACGAACCGTGGAAAGCCGGTGTGCGATCACGATGCTGGTCCGGCCCGCCATCGCGGACGCCAGGCCGGTCTGTATCTCACGCTCGGTAAACGGGTCGATACTCGCCGTTGCCTCGTCCAGCAGCAGGATCGCCGGATCTTGCAGCAGCACGCGCGCCAGGGCAACCAGCTGCCGCTGGCCGAACGAGAGCTGTGCCCCGCGCTCGCCGACGTCGGTGGCCAGTCCGGACGGAAGCGCGTCGATCCAGCTACCGTCGCCAAGCCGCTGCGCGGCCGCGGCAACTTCCAGATCGCTCGCGTCGGGGCGACCATAGCGGATATTATCGGCCACGCTGCCGCCAAACAGAAACGGCACCTGCGGCACCAGGCCGATCTGGCGCCGGTAGGCCGCCAGATCCAGCCGGCGGATATCGCGGTCGTCGATCAATAGCTGCCCGCCCTGAAACTCGTAGAAGCGCATGATCAGCTTCACCAGGCTGGACTTGCCCGCGCCGGTATGGCCCACCACCGCCAGCGTTTCACCCGCCGGGATGTCCAGTGAGAAGTCGGGCAGGACCCAGTTTCGAGTTTCGTCTACCTCTTCCCCATACGCAAACCGCACATGCTCAAACGAAATCTTGCCGGCCAGCCGCCCCGGATCCTCGTTTGCCTGCTGCGTAACATGCGGGTCGGCGTCGATCAAGGCGAACACGCGCTCACTGGCAGCCAGGCCTTGCTGAAATTGTCCCCAGAACGAGGCGATCATCACGACCGGGTAGAAAAACAGCGCCAGGCACTGCACATACAGGTACCAATCGCCGACCGAGACGCTGTTGTTGAGCACCAGCGTGCCGCCGGCAAATATCACGATACCGGTAGCGATACCGCGGATCGCGTGCAGGATCGGATGGATGCTGCCGAATACATTGGCGCGGGCCAGCTGTACCCGGTAGGCCATCTCGTTGCTGGCACGAAAATCGGCATAGATCGACGCTTCCTGCCTGAAATTCTTGGCCACGGCGATGCCGCCGATCGTTTCATGGATCGTCGCGTTCAGGCCGGCCACGCCGCGCTGTGCCTGCTGCATCACCCCGCGCGCGATGCGGCGAAACACGAGCGCCACCAGTATCACCAGCGGCCCGACCGACAGCGTGATCAGCGCGAGCTGCCAGTCGACCACCAGCATCACGCATGAGATCACCAGCAGCAGCATCAGCTGGCTCAGCAGGTCGATCACCAGCGTGACAACCGTAGCGAAGTCTTGCGTATCGGAGGTGACGCGTGAAACGATGCGCCCGGCGGCGTAGCGATCGAAAAACGAGAGGTCGTGGCGCATCACCGCGCTGAACGCATCGGTTCTCAGCTGCATCACAACGTCGCCGACGGCGCGTGCGGACAACCATTGGCGCACAAACGTAAAGACCCAGTTCAGCACACCCAGCACCGTCACCATCGCGCCTAAGGCGAGCGCGATGGCGAGCTGCCGATCCTGCGCAAGCACATCGAGCCCGCGCGAAATCAGTATCGGAATCCCCGCCGCCGCGAGCGATGCCAGCGACACGACCAGCGCGACTATCGCAACCGACCGTGTATGCGGCCGGAAATACGCGGCACTGCGCCGTATGAGCTCGCCATCGCCGTACTCTCGATCATATTCTTCGGCGGCCAGACCAGCCGTTATGTTCAAGGCAGTACCTCTCGGTCAATCAAATATATCGAAACGTCTCGCTGCTACGGGGCCGCGGGGCTTGCCCCCGCTGGATTGGAGGTTGCGCCGGCCGCAAGGCTATCGTGCGCCGAAGCCGCGTCCAATCCAAAGATGCTGCGATAGTCCGCGCTCGTGCCCAGCAGCTCGGCGTGGCTGCCGTGCGCCAGCAACTCGCCGTTGCGCAATACCAGAATACGGTCGGCACGGCTGATCTGGGCCAGGCGATGCGTGATCAGCAGCGTGGTGCGGCCCTGCAGGATGCGCCGGATCGCGCGCTGGATCTGGTCCTCGGTATTGCTGTCGATGGCGCTGGTCGAATCGTCAAGGATGAGAATTCGCGGGTTGGTGAGAAACGCTCGGGCGATCGCAATGCGCTGGCGCTGGCCGCCGGAGAGCGTGACGCCGCGCTCGCCGACCATCGTTTCGTAGCCTTCGGGAAACCCGCTGATAAACTCGTGCGCCTGCGCCAGCCGCGCAGCCGCTTCGATCTGTTCCCGGCTCACTTCGCCCGACGTGCCGAAAGCGATGTTTTCGGCGATAGTGCGCGAGAACAAGACGATATCTTGCTCGATCGTGCCGATCTGCGAGCGCAGGCTTTCCAGGCTCCAGTCGCGCACGTCGACTCCGTCGACGCGCACCTTCCCGCCGGTGGCATCAAAAATACGGTTGACCAGCCGTGTGAGGGTCGTTTTGCCGGCGCCGGTCTGGCCGACAATCGCGATTGTTTCCCCCGGCCGCGCATGAAACGAGATATCTTTGAGCACCGGGCTGCTCGACGGCTGCTCGGCGCCGTTGCCGGCAGCAGAGGCCAGCGCTTCGCCGCTATAGCCGAAGCTCACATGCTCGAACACGATGTCGCCGTCGATCGTTTTGCTGACACCGGACGCATTCTCGTCAAGCTCCGTTTCGGTCTTGAGCAGCACGAGCACGCGTCGCACACTGGCCATACTTTGCTGCATCACCGAAAACATGTGCAGCAGGAAATTAAGCGGCATGCGCAGGTTCGCCAGGAGCGCCATATACGCGATTACATCGCCGACGCTGACGCGACCGTTCAGGAACAGCAGCAGCGCGTTGCCAAACGCCAGTCCGACCGCGATGCCGTAGATCAGCAGCGGCAGCGAGCGCGCCTGGACCTCGCCTTCGCGCACAAACGCGTCGCGATACGAGCGCGCCGCGCGCCCGAAACGCCGCTGCTCTTGATCCTCTTGAGCAAAGCCCTTGACCAGCTCGATGCCGGCGACAGCCTCGGCCATCTCGGCGTTCATCACGCCAAAGCGCTCGCGCAGCGCGCCGGCCACCGGCCGAAGCTGGCGGTTGTAGCGTCGCAGCGCAAAGGTGACGGCAACCAGGAAAACCAGCGGAACTACCAGCAGCTCGACCTGCAGCCAGGCGATCGCAATTAAGGGCAGCAGCAGCGTAAGCACCGACTCGATCACCAGGCCAAGGCCGGGGCTGATCAGCTGGCTGGTCTGCTGCACGTCGTTGGTGACGCGCGCCATCAGCTCGCCGACGCGCTGGCGACCATGAAAGGTCTGCGATTTACCAAGCAGGTTGAGATACACTTCGTCGCGCGTATCGCGCTCGACGCGCTGCGACAACATGCGTGCAGCGATCGTGTTGACGATATCTGAAGCGCTGTAGGCCAGATATGCCAGCGCGACCGATCCTGCCGCCAGTGCCAGCGCTTGCCTGCCCGCTCCGCCGACGGCGGTATCAAACGCGCGGCCGACCAGAACAGCTGCCAGGCTCTGCATGCCGGCCATCGCGATGGCGGTGAGCACAAAGATTATCGGCAGCAGCGGATAGCGCACGATGTGCGCAGCGATCCAGCGTACGGGCGAACTGCGGTCGTAGGCGTGCTCATTGGCAACGCTGAACTCGCGATTGCTCAGCATACGCCGCTGGTTTGTGGAATCATCTACCGATCTCCTGTACTGCACCACAGTGTAACATGTTACGGCGGCCGTCCACGAATGCGGCACATGCGATAATGAGGATCGATCCGCTTTGCGAAAGGTAAACACATGCGCTGGGTCTTGCTGGTGCTCGGTGTCGTCCTGGTATTAATCGGCGCCGTATGGGCCCTGCAGGGGCTCAACATACTGCTCGGGAGCCCGATGACCGGCCAGCCGTTCTGGGCGATTGTCGGAATCGTAATGATTCTTGCCGGCGCCGGTTTGTGTTATACCGGGTGGCGGCGGCCGGTGCGTTGAAGCTCGGCATCAGGGGCGCTAAGCTGAAGCTCTGCGCTCAAACACGAAGCCTCCGCGGAGGCTTCGTGTTTGAGCGGCGGGCTTCAGCCCGGCGTCACAGTGGATGCGACACCTACTGGCGGCTTTCGCGCTTGACCTGCCGCCTGAATTGGACTATAATATTGATTGACCAATCAATCAACACAGGTTTCAGATGCCGCCACGCGATCCGGACGAATACGAAGGCCGTCGCCAGCAGATCATCGAAGGCGCGCTGCAGGTTTTCGCCCACAAAGGCTTCGAGAAGGCGACCAACAAAGATATCGCTGATGCAGCCAACATCGGCTCGCCGGGCCTGATCTACCACTACTTCAAAGACAAAGCCGACCTGCTGCGCGAGGTGGTCGAGAGCCGTGCCGAGGCGATCCGGTTATTGACGCATGCCGATGCGCTGCTCGAGCGGCCGCCGCGTGAGGTATTACAGATTATCGGCGATGCATTTGTGCGGACGGCCGCGGCTCCCGGCACGGTCCCGCTGATCAAAGTGATGTTCGGCGAAGCGCTGCGCCGCCCCGCGCTGGCCGCGTTGGTAAACTCGATCGGGCCGGGGCCGGCGATCGGGTTTCTGACGCGCTACCTGGAGCACCAGATGGCGCTCGGCAATCTGCGACGCGCCGATGCACGCGCCGCGGCACGCGCCTTCGTCGGACCGCTGCTGGTGTATATGGTTACCCGTGAAGTGTTTGCCCAACCGGACGCCCTCGATCTGCCCCCCGAAACGATGGTCGCAACGACGATCGACGTGTTTTTGAACGGTCTGCAACCGCCGTCACCACCAGGCTGAGCCTCGAGATTGACCAGGGGCCGCCCAAAGAGGCTACCATGAGCGCTGCCACACCCGCTACATCCGCGCACCGCGGCGCGGAACGCACGACAATCGATATACAAACGACAACCTGCTGCGTGGCCGGCGCGGGACCGGCCGGAGCGGTGCTGGCGCTGTTGCTGGCGCGCGCCGGGATAGCCGTGACGCTGCTGGAAGCACACGGCGACTTCGACCGCCAGTTCCGCGGCGATACGCTCCATCCGTCGACGATGGAGCTGATGGACCAGCTTGGCCTTGCCGGCCGCTTGCTCGAGCTGCAGCACACCGAAGTGAGTTCCGTCACACTGCCGCTGGGCGACGGCGTGATCTCGGTTGCTCCGTTCCGGCACCTGCGTACGCGCTTTCCGTTTATCGCCATGCTGCCGCAGCCGGCGTTTCTGAAGTTTATTACCGACGAGGCCGCCAAATATCCAAACTTTCGCCTGGTTATGGGCGCGCGGGTCGAGCAATTGCTCACCGAGCGCGGCGTCGTGCGTGGTGTTCGGTATCAAGGCCACGACGGTATCCACGAGCTGCGCGCGCTGCTGACAGTCGCCGCCGACGGCCGCTTCTCCAGGATCCGCAAGCTGGCCGACTTTGGCGCCGTCACCACCTCGCCACCGATCGACGTGTTGTGGTTTCGCCTGCCACGTCGCCCGTCCGACACCGAGGAAGCGCAGGGCAAGTTCAGGAACGGGCACTTCATGATCATGCTCAACCGTGGCGACCAATGGCAGTGCGCCTACCTGATCGTGAAAGGCACGTTCGGCAAGCTGCGCGCGGGTGGCATCGAAGGGTTGCGCCGGGCCGTCGCTGAAACCGCACCGGACTTCGCCGACCGCGTCGACGTGCTGCGCTCCTGGAAGGACGCTTCGCTGCTGACCGTCGCCTCGGACCGTCTGCGGCGCTGGTACCGTCCCGGACTGCTGCTGATCGGCGACGCGGCGCATGTTATGTCGCCGGTCGGCGGCGTCGGCATCAACGTGGCGATCGGCGACGCGGTGGCGGCGGCGAATGCGCTCACCGAGCCGCTGCGTCGCGGACGAGTTACGCTTGGCGACCTCGCCGCCGTCCAGCGCCGCCGGGCCTGGCAGGTGCGGCTGATCCAGGCGCTGCAGTCGTTCATCCAGGTGCGTATCGCCGCGCCGGCGCTCGACCCTGATGGACACTTTCGCCCACCGGACGCGCTGCGCCGGCTGGGCAACGTGCCGCTGCTCAACCGGCTCCCCGGCTACTTCTTCGCCTATGGCGTGTGGCCCGAACGGATCGATCTACGCTACTGAGGCCGCATAGACACATCTGCGAGCATGATCGAAAGGGAGCGCGTATCGTTGGCCACACCGCGCGTGACGGGTGACGTCGCCGGCTGGACGCTATGGAACGTAATGCGGTTTTCGCCGTCGCGCAGCTCGAGCGGTATTTCATACGAGCGCTCGGTTTGAGCCGGCAGCTCGATCGTTTGCAGCGGCGTGCCGTTGAGCCCGATCTCGATCGTGCGCGGGATTGCATAGCTATAAGCGATGAAGCGCAGCACGATGGTGCGCGCGCCGCACGGATAGGCCAGCAGGCTGCCACGGTCGCCCTTCAGCCAGCGGATAGGCCGGTTCTGGTCGTTGCGCTCGCCGTCGTACCATTCGTCGTTTGCCGGCGTCCAGTACGCTTCTCTGGCGGTTTCGGCTGGCGGACGGTACGCGCGCAAGGAAGCATCTTCGTAAACCGGCGTCTGCCCGGCGAACAACAGTGCTTCGAGCCGCGCCGCGTACTCCTTGTATCTGGCGTCGTTCATGTCTTTGTAGAACACGACATAGCGCACGTTCTGGCACGCCAGGGCGGCATGCCAGGCCGAGACACTGTCGTCTTCGCCGATCTCGAGCCTGGGCGGCGCTCCCTGCAGCAATGGTCCGAAAAAGCGCGCAGCGGCCCACGGATGCAGCTTCGGTCGCGCGATACGTGCGCCCAGCGTGGCTTTGTTGTGGAAGGTCTGGAAAAACATTGAGCGCGCTTCGAGGTACGGCACGTCGGCTATGGCGTACCGGCTTGCATCCTGGCCAAGCTGAAGATAAAACGGCGAGACCTGGTCCGGCGTGACGGGCGTCGTTTTGAATGGAGCCGGCCAGTACTCGAACAGCAACACAGCGCTGATCGGGAGCAGTGCCAGGCCCGCCACGAACCGCGCGCGGCGAGTGCTTCCGAACCACGACCATATCGCGGCAACTCCCATACCCGCCAGCACCGACAGACCGAACATGGTCACCAGCACGAAGCGGCTCGGAACGCGCACCGTGCTCATCAGCGGCAGCCGGTGAAACAGCAGATACGGTAGCGGTACCGGCCGTCCCGCGGCGAGCTCGACCACGGCACCGTCGACGCGCAAATACGGACCCAACGCCAACACCGCACCCGCCGCGGCGATCAACGCGAACAACGCCCAGTCCCGGCGCCGCGACACGACGCCGGCGAGCGCCAGCAGCACCGTAGCATAGCCCAGGCTGGCCAACCCGCCGACCATATTCGGCGGCACCAGTCGCTCGTAGAATATTTTGCCGGCCCATGCGCCCCACAGCGGATGGAACGGGCTGGGCAGCCCAAAAGCCAACAGGTCCGCCGAGTGGTTCAGGCTATCGTCCAGATCACGCGTCACCGCCAGGTCGCTGCTCAGCTCGCGCAGCATCGGGAACAGCACCGGCGCAGCAAGGATCACAAAACAGCCGCCCAGCAAGCCGAGCTTCGCCAGCAAGGTTATGTAGCGCGCTCGAGGCAGCCGCATGGCCTCGTACAGGACTGTGATCGCCGTGATGATCGCCAGAAACACGACATAGTGCCAATCGGTGAGCGCGTTGACCAGCAGCAGTATCGAGGCGACCGGCAGCCAGATCCAATGTCGCCGCAGGCCAAGCAGCAGAGCAAGGAAATACCACGGCATCCATTGGATCGCGATCAGATTCGTCTGGCCGGCGTCGACATGAAACGCGACATACGGGCTGAAGGCATAGATCAGCCCGGCAACAAACGCGGCGGAGCGGCTACGGACGACATACCAGACCAGCGCACACATGCCGCTGCCCGCCAGCACCAGGGCCAGCAAGTTGAGCATGTTGTAGGCAAACGCGACGCCGCCAAACAGCTGAAACGGCAATGAAAGAATACCGTTGGCCAGGTTGAACGTGTGAAACAGCAGCGAAATCCCGAACGGATACTGCATGTTGGTGGCCTGGAACGGATTGGCGTGCTCCTGCAATAGCGCCTGACGCGCCCACCAGAGATTCCAATAGTTCTCGCGGGCATCGATCCAGCCACCGATCGCCTGACCGGGGTTGCCGGTCATCGGCAGCAAGTAGAAGCCGGCGATCAGTCCGTAACACAGCGCGGCCAGCGGCAGGAATAACAGCGCGAAGCTGCGCCGTGACGGACGAGCCGCAGGTCGCGACATTCGGCAACTCCTTGGGCGAGTCTGCGGGTAGCGATCGTTGTAGCTGGAGTGGTGTTGCCCGGGCGGCCGGAGCCGCTCCTACAACGTCGCGCCCAGGATCCATGGGTTGAACTCTTCTTCGCCGATGCCCTGCGCCTCGCTGAGGCTCGCCTCACCGGACGCAACGGCGACGATTCGTTCAAAAATCTCGCGGCCGACCTCCTCGACAGTCGCGCCCTCCAGGATGCGTCCGGCGTTGACGTCCATGTCACCGCGCATCCGGCGATACATCGAGCTATTGGTCGCGATCTTGATGCTGGGTGCCGGCTTAAAGCCGAAACACGAGCCGCGCCCGGTGGTAAAGGCGACGATGTTGCAGCCGCCCGCCACCTGGCCGGTCGCCGAAACCGGATCGTAGCCCGGAGTATCCATGAATACCAGGCCCAACTCGCGGATCGGCACGCCGTACTCATACACAGCCGTAAGCGGCGTGCTGCCGCCCTTGGCTACCGCGCCGAGCGACTTTTCGTAGATCGTGGTCAGGCCGCCGGCCTTGTTGCCGGGCGCCGGATTGTTGTCGATCACGAAGCCTTCGCGCTCGGTGTATGCTTCCCACCAATGGATCCGCTCGACCAGCTGCTCGCCGACCGCCCGGCTGACCGCCCGGCGCGTCAACAGATGCTCGGCGCCGTAAACCTCGGGCGTTTCGCTCAGCACCGCGGTACCGCCCTGCGCCACCAGCAGGTCGACGGCGTGCCCGAGCGCCGGGTTGGCCGTGACGCCGCTGAAACCGTCGCTGCCGCCGCACTGTAGCGCCAGCGCCAGCTCGCTTACCGGCAGCGGCTCGCGACGAAACGTATCCGCCCGTGGCAGCAGCTCGGCCACCGCGGTGAGCCCGGCTTCGATCGTCGCCGCCACGCCTCCGGTGTCCTGAATACCGATGTAGGGCGGGCGCAGGGCGCCGAACAGCTCGGAGCGCAGCATCGATTCGAACTGATTGACCTCGCAGCCCAGGCCGACGAACACGCACGCCGCGACGTTCGGATGGCACGCAAAGCCGGCCAGCGTCCGCTGCAGCACATTCAGCTCGGGGCTCTCGTCGCGCGTCGCGCAGCCGCTCTTGTGCGCCAGGCCGACGATATCGGTAACGTTTGGGAATAGCGGCAGCAGCTCGGCGCGTGCCCGCGCTGCGATCGCGCGAACGGTATGCGCCGAACAATTCACCGTGCCGATCACGGCGATCGTGTTGCGCGTACCGGACCTGCCGTCGCGGCGGTAGCCCATAAACGTGCGCCGCTGCTCCTGAGGCACCATCTCGACCGGCTTGCGATCTGCGCCGTAGCGGTAGTCGAGCTGCATATCGCCGACGGCCAGATTTTGTGTGTGAACGTGCTCCCCCGCACTGATCGGCTGTGTTGCAAAGCCGATAACCTGGCCATAGCGATGCACAGGGCGGCCGGTGTCGATGGCGTGCAGCGCGAGCTTGTGCCCCGCCCCGATCGCGCCGGTTGTGCGGACCGTCCGGCCGGGCAGCTCGACTGAGCCGCCGGGCGGAAGCGGCCGGAGCGCGATTGCGACATCGTCGTGATCATGAAGTACAAGCGCGGCTGTGTCCTGTAACGCGATCAACATACGGTTCCTCTTAGCGCGGCGTCGTTGTTGAATACAATCCTACCAACGCCGCGGCGAGGTGACAAGGGTACAATGCTGCTATGTTGAAAGGCCACCAATGAGTACAGTCCGGGAGACCGACGTCACAGCGGCGCCGCCGGAGACGCGCGCCGTGTGGCTGGCGTTGCCGCGGCTGTTGGTCAGTCCGCGCTGGCGCTGGCTGACGCTGGCGGTCATCCTGCTTGCCGTGGTCCTGGCGCGACTGGGATTCTGGCAGCTGGATCGGCTGGCGCAACGACGTGCCCGTAACGCCCTGCTTGAGCAGCGCGTGTCGATGCCTCCGATCGAGCTTACCGGCCAGGCGCTCGATCCCGAGGAATACGAATATCGCAGGGTCGTCGTCTCAGGTGCGTACGACATAGACGGCGAGGTGGCGCTGCGCAACCGCAGCCGCGCGGGACTGCCGGGGGTCCATGTGCTTACGCCGTTGCTTATCGACGGCAGCGACAGCGCGGTGATCGTCGATCGCGGCTGGCTGCCGATAACGGAGGGCGGCCATGAAGCACGACAGCGCTTCGACGTGGACGGCGACGTACGTATCGAGGGTATCGTGCGCCGGCCGCAAGCCCATACCAGCCCGTTGACGCCGGCGGATGTGCAGCCATCCGGCGGCCGGCTTGATCAATGGTTGCGGCCGGATGTTGCTAAAATCGCCGGCCAGCTGCCGTATCCCGTGCTTCCGTTTTATGTCGAGCTCGTGCCGGACCAGGGCGCGCCCGAGCTACCGTACGCGCAGCCGTCGACGAGTGCCGCCGACGAGGGTCCGCACCTTGGCTACGCGATGCAATGGTTTTCGTTTATGGTGATCCTGCTGATCGGGTATGCGGCCGTCGTGACCACCCGAAGTAAGCAACAGACAAGCGAGCCGGAATCCGCGACGGAACGCGAAGCCTAACGCACTACGTTAACCTTCGCGTTCCGTCGCGGATCGATCGCCGGCGGCCGAGAGACCTTCGAGCTTTTCAAGCAGCTCCACGGCGAACTCGGTCAGCCCGTCGGCGTTTTCCCAGCGCGATGCCGGCTCGAGGCCCGCGAGGATGTGGCGATAGCTGATCACCTGATGGAGCGCACCGGCGACGCCGGCCAGCCGCCAGGCCTCGCGCAGCCGTGCGGCGGGTTCATACGGTTCCCACAAGCGCAGATACTCGGTCACCATGCGCTCGACCAAAGCCGCGCCTTCGGGCACTTCGCTTGAAATCAGGGAGAAGGTGACCAGGTCGAGAAATGGATGGGCCACCGACGCATCGGTCCAGTCGAAGACCTGAAACTTGCCGTCGAGCACCGCGACGTTGCCGGCGTGCAGGTCGCCATGTACGACGCTGGCAGGAATGTTGTACTCGGAAAGCTGCTCACAGACCCGCAGCAGCGACGGCGCGGCGGCAGCCAGTCGCGCATACAGCTCGTCGCCGAGTATAGCCCGCGCATACGCATCATCGAGCAGCGCCTGCAACTGGGCCGGCAGCGCGTGCAGGCGCCGATCATGCAGCCCGGCCGCAAGCAGCTGCTCGACCTGCCCTGCCAGCGCGACCTGCATGCGACCATACGCCGTCATCGCCGGTACGCGTAGCTCGACGTCACCGCTCTGGCGTAGTGTGGTTCCCAGGTCGGGCAGCAACATCCATCGTCGTTCGGCTTCACGAGCCAGCGGCATAGGCACCAGCGCAGCGTAGTGTTGCCCGAGCGCGGCCATTACGGCGGGCTCGTCGGCGAACAGGTCCGAGCCGCCGGCGGCCTTGAAATACACATCTCCCATGGCTGTCGCTGCGCGCAGCACACACGAGATGCCCCAGCAGCGGAACTGCTGCACCGGCGCCACCGGCTGCCATGGCGTCCCGGCCAGGCTGGAGGTGACCCAGGCGCCGGCCTGCTCGAAGAAGCCGGGCCTGGCCCAGGGCGACCGTCGCGGCACGAGCGCGTCCACCGGCAGCGCCAACAGCGTGTCGACCGCCTCTCGCAGCGACTGGTCCGGCCAGGGCAAGGCCAGGGAAGTGAGCTCGGTGGTCCAGCGCGCACCGGGCGGCGGTGTCCAGCCTTCATCGGGCAGCACGAACACCGATGCGGCGCGCAATAGGCGAGCTGCCGGCTCGTACTTGCCCCACGCACTGCCAAGCAGAATCGCCTCACAGCCGAGGGTGCCGCGCAGCTCGCCGGCCAGACGATCCGCATCCGAGACATATACCAGCGGCTCGAAATCCAGCAGCGGCAACGCGTCGCGCAGCAGCAGCACCTGTGGACGGCGCGCATGGCGAATGATCGCGGCGATCGAGCTGCGCCATCGAGGGACTGGTTGATTCGTAGCTTCGCTCATATAGTGTTCGGCCTATCTCATTGGCTAGCCCGCTTCAGCGGGCTTCGTTTCTTCAGCCCCAGGCTTGAGCCTGGGGGAAGGAAGCGCGTGGCTTGAGCGCGCCGTCTCGAAATGGTTAGTGTCGTTCAGGGCAGATGGCTGCGGAAAAACTCCAGCGTGCGAGCGGCATACGTGTCGTACGCAGCGCCTTGCAGTGCATGGCCGCTGCCTTCGTACACATGCAGCGTCACATCCTTGCCGGCTGCCCCTAGCGCATCGGCAATCGCTACACTCGCAGATACATCAACCGTAGAATCCGCGCTACCGTGGTGCAGCAGTACGGGAGCAGCCACCGCGTCCAGGTAGTTGATCGGGGACACGCGCCGGTACGCCTGCGGGTCCTGCTCGGGCGGAAACGGCCATGTATCGGCGCCGGGGTTGCCGTCGCTTTGCCGCACGCGCCGCGCGTAATCCAGCGCCAGATCGGCCGGCGCCGGAGCATACACCACGGCGGCGGCGATCGCATCGCTGACAGTCAGCGCCGCGATAGTTGCCGATGCGCCCCGGCTGTGTCCCCACATGCCGACCTTGCCGGGCCGCGCCTGCGGCAACGCTTGCGCGAGCGGAATCAGTGCCAGAACGTCGGCATAGTATCCGGTGTAGAACAGATTGGGCCCGTCGTCGCCTCCACCATACCCGCGAAAATCCGGTGCGACGACCAGGTAGCCGTTACGCGCCATCAGGTCCGAGAACGCGCGGCTGTCCATACCGGGCTGGTAGCGCTGCGGATCGATATGGCCGCGATTGGCGATGATCACGGGAAATGGTCCGTCGCCGTCGGGCACATGCAGCAGGCCGGTCAGCCGCAGGCCGTCGACCGGGTAGCTCATGCGATAGCTGGTGTAGCCTGGGCCGCGGTTCCACAGCTCGCCGACCTCGATCGTGCCATCACCCCAGCTTCGCCGGCGCAGGTCGGCAATCGTCAGCCCGGCGACCGGGTCCGGTGTTGGCGTTGCCGGTATCGCCGTCGGGGGCGGCGTTGCGGATGGAGCGACCGTCGCCGACGGCGTTGCAGCGGGCGTAAGCGTTGCTTCCGGCGTGGCTGTCGCGGTTGCTTGCGGCTCGACGGTTGCCGTTGGCCACGGCGTGGCGGCCGGCAGTGACGTTTGTCCGGCAGCCGTCGCAGGCACCGTGAGCGAACCTGACGCGACCGCCACGCCGGGAGCGGAGCGGGCGGCAGGCCGCGGCGATGTGCTGCACGCGGCCAGCAACAGTAACAGGATACCGGCTTGAGCTTTCCAGATCGGGCGCATCTACTTTCCTGCTTGCACGCGACCTTCTCCGGCTTCCAGAATAACATCACGCGAGGCCCGACGCGAGGCTACGCCATCGGTTCCAGCGTGAGCGCTGCGTCAGCTGGCCACACCGCCCGGCTTGATATGCCGCGTATTCCAGCGTCCACCACGGCGATATACCGCCCATACCATAGCGGGGGCAAGGAAATTGCCGCGCTGGTCTTTGGGGGGCAAAACGATCTCATCATGCGTCAGCGAACGTAACATCCAGGTTAGCGGCGCGGAGTGCCCGACGAACGCGACGACCCGCGCGTCGACATGGTTGAGCAGCCCGCGCAGGCTGCGCGCCAGCACGTTCGCCTCGGGATCGCCGGGCGCCGCTTCGCGCAGATCGTCGTCGACGACGATATCAAGACCCAACGTCGCCGCGAGCAACTCGGCAGTCAGCACGCAGCGGCGAAACGGCGATGAAACAACCCGCTCGATCGACGCGGAAGCAAGCAGCGGGCCGAGCTGCGCGGCTTGCTTTATGCCTGCCTCGGTCAGACTAGGACCGGGCGCGACATGGTATGGCACGCCGGTTGCATAATCGGCTTCGGCGTGCCGGATCAGGTACATGTACATGCAAGCTCTCCTTGAGCCGCAAGCGTACCATGCGAGGCCGGCGGGCGCATCCGGCGTACGGGTTGGTGCGCCTAGCCGTTCGGCTGGATCGCATACAATGGATTGGAACTCGAAACTATGACCTTGGAACTGGATTACACTTCTCAACCGTACCAGGCGGCGCGCAGCGCGATTTTTGCGCCGCGAGCCGTTGTCGCCACCAGCCAGCCGCTCGCCGCGCAGGCGGGCCTCGAGATCCTGCAGCGCGGCGGCAACGCCGTCGACGCGGCGATCGCGGTTGCCGCCGCGCTCACGGTTGTCGAGCCGACCAGCAACGGCATCGGCTCGGACGCGTTTGCGCTGGTTTGGGACGGTGCCCGCCTGCACGGGCTCAACGGCTCGGGCAGGGCGCCGTCCGGCTTATCGGCCGAGCTGCTGCGATCCAGGGGGCATGCAACCATGCCGGCTCGCGGCTGGCCATCGGTCACCGTTCCGGGTGCTCCGGCAGCCTGGCGCGATCTGCATCGTCGCTTTGGTCGGCTGCGCTTCGCGGTATTGTTTGAGCCGGCCATGACCTACGCTGAACGCGGCTTTCCCGTTTCGCCGGTGCTGGCAATCGGCTGGCAGCGCGGTTTTGAACTCCATGGCAGCTCCGCGGGCGCCGAGTTCAGCGGCTGGGCCGAAACGTTTGCCGCCGGCGGCGCCGCGCCGCGCGCGGGCGAGATCTGGCGCAGCCTCGGGCATGCGCGCACGTTGAGCCAGATCGCCGAGACCGAGGCCGAAGACTTTTATCGCGGCGAGATCGCGCGTGCGATAACTGATTTTGCCGCGCGAACCGGGGGCACGTTGAGCGCCGACGACCTGGCGAGCCACGCCAGCAGCTGGGTCGATCCGATCAGCACCGCGTATCACGGCTATGAGGTATGGGAGATTCCGCCGAACGGACAGGGTATCGTAGCGCTGATGGCGCTCAACCTGCTCGAGCCGTTCGAGCTGCATACGATGCGGCGCGAGTCCGAGCTGGCCTACCATCTACAAATTGAAGCGATCAAGCTGGCGTTTGCCGACGCCCAGCGCTACGTCGCCGATCCGGAGCGCGCGGCGGTGCCTACCGAGGCCCTGCTAAGCAGGGCTTACGCAGACGAGCGGCGTAAACTGATCGGCGAGCGCGCGGCTGAGCCCGCGCCGGGCGACCCGCTGCGCGGCGGCACGGTGTACCTGTGTGCTGCCGACGAAGACGGCATGATGGTCAGCTTTATCCAGTCCAACTACACTGGCTTCGGCAGCGGCGTCGTAGTGCCCGGCACCGGAATCGCGCTGCAGAACCGCGGCGCGGGCTTTTCTCTGCAAGCAGGGCACCCGAACGAGCTGGCGCCCGGCAAGCGCCCGTTCCACACGATTATTCCGGCCTTTTTGACGCAGGGCGATACGCCGATCGGGCCGTTCGGCGTGATGGGCGGGCATATGCAGCCGCAGGGCCACGTCCAGATGGTGCTCAACACGATCGACTGGGGACTCAACCCGCAGTCGTCGCTCGACGCGCCGCGCTGGTACTGGACCAGCGGACGCGAGGTGCAGGTCGAGCGCGGCGTGGCCGCCCCGATTGTCGACGCGCTGCGCCGGCGCGGGCATGCCGTGTCTGTGTCGCAGGGAACGGGTCCGTTCGGCCGGGGACAGATCATCTGGCAACTGGCAAACGGCGCGTTCGTCGCCGGCAGCGACTGCCGCGCCGATGGTGCGGCTGTCGGCTATTGAGCCACGAATGGGCCACGGCCACGGCCACGAATGGAGTCACGAATATTCGTGGCCCATTCGTGGCCGTGGCCTTCGCGGATCGACTATGCCGTTTGCAGCAGCCGTCGTGCAGAACGTAGCGCAGGCCGCATACGCTCGCGGCGCACGCGCGGCGCCGGCGAGCGGCGGGCGCGGGCCGGCGTAGTCTCCGAGCCGTAGCCCAGCACGGTCATGATCTGGCTCAGGCTTTGCTGCTCCACCACGCGCGTCACAAGCCGCCCACCACGGCGCTCCACGATCACGCGCTTCATCTCAGGGTTGAGACAGTGGTGCGCTCCGCCTTTGCCGGCGATCATGGACTGATACGCTCCGACTCCGAACACGGCGATAAGCAAGCCGCCGTCGCTCCTGGGCAGCAGTAGCGCTTCGCCGCCGGGGCGCGGATACTGGTCGTCCGAGTCGCAGGTGCGGCGGCCGCCCAGCCGCACCGCCTGTGCCGGGACATTCCAATCGCCAAGCGGCAGGATGATGAACTGCTGGTCCTCCACGATCAGCGTGTCCGGCACCGACACCATCAGCGAGCCGTTGAGCAAGTACCAGGGCGCGTCGCCGTTGCGTCCCGGCTTGACCCGGCCGACTTCGAACAGGTACACGCTATGCGAAGCCACGGTATAGCGACCAAACTCGCCTACCACGTCGGGCTGCGGCACTCCGAAGCGCGCACAGGTAGCCGCGATCGTCTCGAACAACCGGCGCATGAACTGCTGATAGTCGAAGCGAAATCCGAGGCTATAGGCCGATGTCGGCATGCCGCCGCCGAAAGAGAACATCTGCAGCGTCGGCACGCTGCGCCGCAGCTCACAATATGCCGCCACGGCGTGCTCGAGGCCGGCCAGCCAGGCCTCCTGGTCCTCGATCTGCGAGCCGACCATCGCATGGTACAGCACCAGCCGGTGGGGCGTTCCATCCAGGGCCTGCACCAGCTCGGCGATCTCGTCAGGCAGCAGCCCGAAGCGGTCGCCGCCGGAGCACTGGGCGTACTCGCGCGCCCGCACACCGAGCATCAGCGGCGCGGGAAAGCGGCGGTACTCGTCCATTTCGTCAAGGTCGTCGACCACAGGCACGACTCGATGGTTGCCGGCCAGGCGCAACTTCAAAATCGCCTGAAGGTAGTCGTCCTCTTTGGAGCCGTTGCAAAACACCCAGCGGCCGGCCGGTAGCGTTCCGCGACGCCATAGGTCGAGCGCGATGCGCACGTCGGCGGCGGACGACGTTTCGTAATGCGCGCCGGCGTCGAGTGCGGTTCGTACGACCTCCTCACTAAAATTGGCTTTGGTAGCGTAGGCGTACACAAAGCCGCCGGCATAGCACGCATCCGAGCGGGCGGCCGCTGCTGCAGCCTGCATCCTGGCGATCTGTTCCGCGATCAGCGGGGTATATGCGATTTCGAGCGGCGCGCCGTGCTCGGCCGCCAACGCCTCCAGATCGAGGCCGGCGAAGTGCAACCGCCCATCGCGGCGGCTGATGAACTCATTGAGAACCCCTTCGTCGCCGGCACCGTAGCGCGTCTGAAGGTGATCACGAAATGTCTGCTCCAATTGGGCACAATCCTCCAAGGAAACAATTCAAGCGAAAGATCGGGAAGTGAACGAAACGATCCATCGGTTGAACCGCTGCACCGGCAGGAGTGTAGTGTTCGTATGAGCGTAAAAAAGCCCCGTAGCCAGGAGGCTCGGAGCGATAATCCTTGGAGAAAGCAGGCGGCTACAAACGCGGCCCTGTATCCCAGGCGATCATGCCCCGGCGCTGGCGAACGCACACAACGCTGCAATGATATGCAAAGCGGTTCGTTGTACTGCAAACGTCCATAACACCAAAGTGAACGCCCAACTCGGAATGGACCAGTGCCGCGAATGCGGACTCATATTTACTGATCATCACGGGCACGCGCCGCCTGGCGAAGGTTGATCCTCGCCGGCGACCGCTGCGCCGAACGGGCCCGGATAAAGTGCGGCTGAGCCGCGACCCGATATTGTAACAGATACGTGGGGAATGTCAACCAGTTTGGTCGAAGGTCACAGTCGGGTACCCACTCCGTGGGTACCCGACTGTGACCTTCGACAATTAAACTTCCCAGATCCGCTTACCGAACGCCGACAGCGTCAGCTGCACCGCCAGCTCGGCGGTGATATTAACTCGATCCAGGATCGGATTGACCTCCACAACATCCATACCGACCAGCCGGCCGGTTTCGGCGATGCGCTCGAGGGCTACATGCGCCTCGCGATAGGTCAGGCCGCCGCTGACGGGCGTTCCGACACCGGGCGCATAATTGGGATCGATGCCGTCGAGGTCGAAGCTCACATACAACCCATCGGCACCGCGGCCGGCGGCTTCGAGCGCGCGGTTCATCACCTCGTTCATACCCAGCCGATCGACAGCTTCCATCGAGTATACCGACACCCGCGATTCGCGCAGCAGCATTTTCTCGGTCGCATCGAGGTCACGCACGCCGATGATCACGACGTTTTCGGGCGCCACCTTGTACCCCGCCGGCACCGCACCACCCAGTGTTACCAGCGCCTCGGCGCCGTAGCCGCACAGGGCAGCCAGCGGCATACCGTGAATATTCCCTGAAGGCGTGGTGTCGTCGGTATTAAAGTCGCCGTGCGCGTCGAGCCAGACCATGCCGAGCGTGCGCTCCCGCGCGGCGCCGATCACCGAACCGAGCGCCACGCTGTGGTCTCCACCCAGCACCAGCGGCAAGCGCTTGTTGCGTACCGAGTCGGCGACGCAGTCCGCAACCCGCGCGGCAACGCTGACGATCGGATCGAGGTATTTGAGCCTGGGATTGCCCTGCTCGCATGTTTCAAGCAACGGCACCGCCAGGTTGCCGCGATCGTTGACCACGTAGCCCAGGCTTTCGAGCCCCTGGCGCAGGCCGGCATAGCGGATCGCCGACGGCCCCATATCTACGCCGCGCCGTCCGGCGCCGAAATCCAGCGGCACGCCGATCAGGTCTATTTCCATGTTGTTGAGTTTACTGCTTCGTTGTTGCTCGTTCTATGCATGACAGGGTGACAAGGTGACGTTGTACAATTGACCTTGTCACCTTGTCTCCTTGTCACTTCCGCCCGAGGTACTCGCGGGTAACTTCGCGGGCGTCGGCTTCCTGGGCGGCGCGCTGCCGGTCGCCGCCGCTGCGCAGGATCAGATCGCGCACCTCCGACGGCGAGTCGGACATCATCAGCAGGTCGAGGTCGGCCTCGGCGATTTTGCGCTGCGCCAGCATCGTTCCACGCAGCCACTCCAGCAGTCCGCGCCAGTAGCTCGAGTTCGAACAATATCACAGGGAAGTTCTTGACTTTTCCGGTTTGAAATCAGGGTCAGCGCTTCGAACAGCTCGTCCATCGTGCCAAATCCGCCAGGGAAAATGACGAAGGCCTGGGCATACTTCATGAACATGGTTTTGCGCACGAAGAAGTAGCGGAACTCGACGCCCAGCTCGACGAAGCGGTTGACCCCTTGCTCGAAGGGTAGCTCGATATTAAGGCCGATCGACTGAACGCCGGCTTCCTGGGCGCCGCGGTTGGCCGCCTCCATAATGCCGGGACCGCCGCCGGTAATGATCGCAAAACCGGCCTGGCCGAGCAAGCGGGCGACGTCCACCGCCGCCTGATAGTGTGGTGTGCCGTCCGGCACGCGCGCCGAGCCGAAGATAGTTACCGCCGGCCCAACTTCGGCAAGCGCATCGAAACCCTCGACGAACTCGCTCTGGATGCGCATCACCCGCCACGGATCGGTGTGGATAAACAGGACTTCCTCGGTCGTTGCCGGCTCGAGCAGCTGTTCGTCTTCGGTCGGCTGGTTGCGGCGCGCGGCGCGGTTGAGCGTCGCGTCGGTGTGTTGTGGTGTGCGTGGTCGATGGGCTCTGGTCATAGTAGTAACTTTCAGGCCAGGCGGCGCTCAGGCGCCAGCTGATTGCTGTCAAAAGGAGCGGGCGGTCATGCCATACCACGATCAATGCAGCCGGCCGCGAAACGTCCCACCGAGCGGGCGCTATGCGGTGGCCACACCGGCTCGGCGCGGACGAAACGCCCGCAGCACCAGCTTTTCCACCTCGCGGATAATCAGCACAGAGCTTGCCACCGCCGTACACAATAGCCAATCGCTTGCCGACAGACCCACCGTGCTGAACGCGCGCTGCAACAGCGGCAGGTACACCACCAAAACGTGCAGCCCGAGCGAAAGGGCGACTGCGCCCAGCAAGACCGGTTCGTGAACAGGTCGCGGAACGCGCTGGCTTCGTCGGAGCGTGCATTGAACACATTAAACAGCTGGAACAGCATCAGCGTCGTGAACGCCATCGTTCGCGCATAGGTCAGGTCGCCGCTTCCCGCGATCAGGCCGCCCGGCAGTGAGGCGTCGAGTACGCCGAGCGTGCCGATCGCCATGATCGTGCCGACGAAAAAGATACCGGTCCACATGCGGCGTGTGATCACACCCTGGCTGCGCGGCCGCGGCCGCTGCTGCATCACATCGGGATCCGGCGGATCAACGCCCAGCGCCAGGGCCGGCGGGCCGTCGGTCACGAGGTTAATCCACAAAATCTGGGTGGCCAGCAGCGGCAGCACCACCCCGCCGCCTTCTTCGTCGCCGCGCAGGCCGATCACGCCCGAAAGCAGTACCCCGAAAAACATGGTCAGCACTTCGCCGATATTCGACGACAACAGGTAGCGCAAGAACTTCTGGATATTGGTGAAGATCGAGCGTCCTTCCTCGACCGCCGAAACGATCGACGCGAAGTTGTCGTCGGTCAACACCATGTCGGCGGCTTCCTTGCTGACATCAGTACCGGTGATACCCATCGCCACGCCGATATCCGCGGTTTTCAGCGCCGGCGCGTCGTTGACGCCGTCCCCCGTCATGGCTACCACCGCGCCGTCGCGCTGCAGCGCCTTGACGATGCGCAGCTTGTGCTCGGGATTGACGCGCGCATACACCGAGTGCTGGCGCACCGTATCCAGCAACTGGTCGTCGGTCTGGCTTTCGAGCTGCGCGCCGGTAACGGCATGGCCGCCGTGCTCGATATCCAGCTCGCCGGCGATAGCGGACGCCGTCGCCGGATGGTCGCCGGTGATCATGATCGGCCGGATGCCGGCGCGCTTGGCCACGACAACCGCCTGTTTGACCTCCTCGCGCGGCGGATCGATCATCCCGACCAGGCCGAGAAACACCAGCTCTTGCTCGATGCTTGGATCACTGCTGTTGGCACCTTCAAGTGCGTCGGCGGGCAGTGAGCGAAACGCCACCCCCAGCGTGCGCAGCGCCTCGGACGCCAGCTGCTCGTTGATCTGGCGCCACGTTTCCCGGCGCGCATCGTCAAGCTCGCGTGCAGCGTCGCCGGCCAGCTCGTGCGTGCAGCGGTTCAACAGGATGTCCGCCGCGCCTTTGGTAAACACGATCAGGCGCTCCTCGCGCGAGTTGTCGCGGTTGATCGTCGACATCAGCTTGCGCTCGGACGAAAACGGAACCTCGCCGACGCGCTCAAACCGCTCTTCCAGCTGATCCGGACCCAGGCCGGCTTTGCGTGCCGCCACGATCAGCGCGCCCTCGGTCGGGTCGCCCTGGATAAGCCAGCGGCCGTCGCGCTCTTGCAGCGCCGCGTTGTTGGCCAGATCGGCGGCGCGCAGAGCGCGCTCGATCTCGTTTCGCAGCGCCGGGTCTTCTACGATTGCGCCGTCCTGGCGCAGCTCACCCGCGGGCTCGTAACCGGTACCGGTAAGGTCGACCCGCCCGCTGGTGGTGGCGACGGTACGCACCGTCATTTCGTTGCGCGTAAGCGTGCCGGTCTTATCCGAGGCGATGATATTGGCCGAGCCGAGCGTTTCGACGGCCGGCAGATTGCGCACGATGGCGTGGCGCCGCGCCATGCGCTGCACTCCGAGCGCGAGCACGGCGGTCACCACGGCAGGCAGGCCTTCCGGCACAGCGGCCACGGCCAGGGCAACGCCGAAGATCAGGACTTCTACAACGCCTGAGAAGTCGCTGATACCTTCAACCACCAGAATCGTCACCACCACGATCGCCGCGATCAGCAGCACAACGATACCCAGCAGTTTGCCGGTTCGGTCGAGCTCCTGTTGCAGTGGTGTGTCCTCGTTCTCCGTGCGGTGCAGCAGACCGGCGATGTGGCCCATTTCGGTGCGCATCCCGGTAGCAGTCACGATCGCGCGACCGCGACCGTAGCTCGCCGCCGTACCGCTGAACAGCATATTGTCACGGTCGCCGATGCCGGCGTCTTCGGTCAACGGCGCCGTTTCCTTGGAAACCGGCAGGCTTTCGCCGGTCAACGATGCTTCGCTGGTCTGCAAGGCGGTGGATATCAGAATACGAGCATCGGCCGGGATGGTATCGCCTTCTTCGATCAGCACGATATCGCCGGGCACCAGCTCTGTCGACGGCGAACGCACCCGATTGCCGTCGCGTATGACCGTCGCCTCGGCCGCCGACATCGCGCGCAGGGCAGCCACGGCCTGCTCGGCGCGAGCTTCCTGCACATAGCCGAGGATCCCATTCAGCAGGACGATGCTGAAGATAACGATGCTTTCGTAGGGCAACGCAGAATCACGCTCGTACAGCCACAGGGCGAAGGATATCGCCGTCGCTATCAACAGCAGGATAACCAGCACATCCGTAAACTGGTCCAGAAACTTGCGCCAGGCCGGGATCGGCTTTTCGGCTTCAAGCTCGTTGGGGCCGTAGCGCTGCAGCCGTTGGCGCGCCTCGCCGGCACTCAGCCCGCGCTGAGCATCGCTGCCCAGCACACGTACGACGTCATCGGCCGGCAGCAGATATGCCTTAATGGCTCCGGTGTCGTCGGGTGTCGACTCCGGCGCGCGGTCGGCGGCTTCGATCATTGGTCCCTCCGCGGGGCAACTCGCCTGATGACCTATTCTGTCATAGATCTGATAATAGCACGACGAGACGCGGGGAACATAGGCGACGCTGTATCACGATGATGGTCGCTCGTAGGGACGCGCCGGTGGCGCGTCCTGCGTCGAAAACGAAGTCACCCCTGATCGCGCGGTTTGTGTCCGATCAGGGGCGATCTTTTGCCGTGGTTGTGGACGCGCCACCGGCGCGACACGTCTGTCTGCCTTTCGGCCGGCTGTGTGCCTCCGGCGCGTCCCTACGATGGCTGCATGACAGATCGCTGTGCACCCGCTCATCGTTCGGTGTATCGAGGCGCAGCTGCGCAACATCGGCGCCGCAGGGTGATGGGGTGATAACAACCCCGTAGGGCCGATCGCTTGCGCCGGCCTGTGCAATCGGCCCTACGGGGTTGTTCCCGGCACGAGGCGGCCAATTCGTCACCCGTCACCCCGTCACCTGTCACCCGTCATCCGGCGACTTCGTTCGCCCGCGCCTGGTCGTCCCGATACCACAGTAAGGCGCCGACGCCGTCGTGGTCTTCGAGATACTGGTTCGTTTCAACGATCTGGATCGTCGATCCCTGCTGCATCGCCCTGGCGGTGAAAGCCTCCTTGAGATCCACAGCTTCGAGCCGCGTACCGTCGTATGGGATCAACCGTCTGCATGCCGCTGTACAAAAAGCCGCTCTGCGGATTGCGGCTGCCCGGGGCCTGGAAGCCTTCGAGCATGATCAGCAGCCGGACCTGGCCTTTGGATAGCGCCTCGGCGGTTGCTTCGACGCCGGCGACGCCAAGGCCGCCGATGGTGTTAACCTGCGCTTCAAGCGTGTCGACGTCGCCGGCTTCCTGGTCGCGCTCGGCCTGTGTGATCAGCGGCTCGACCGCGGCGAGCATCTCGTCCACACTGGCCGTCATATCGAGGTTGACCCAATCAAGCACTTTCTCCTCCAGCTCTTTGGGCAGAACCTCGCGCACTGTGCCACGGATCGCGTCGTTACCGGCCAGGATGATATGTTCGATGTCGTAGTGGCGTACGGTTTTGCTTAGCTGCTCGGCGATATCTTTGGTTTGCAGCTTGACGATATTGTCGATGTGGCGCTGGTAGCGCGACTTGCGACCAGCCGCCGATCTTGGTACGGTTGACGGTTTCGGAGGCCTCCGGATCGCCGGCCTTGAGCGCGCGGTTGAGTGCGACGACGAAAATCCGTGATTTCCTGGCTGTCGGCCATCACCACGGCATACGGCTCGTAATCGTCTTGCATGCGCGCGAGCTGAAACAGGTGCGGATAGCTATCGGCAACCACATATGTTTCAACCGGCGCGTACAGCGGCACGCTATGCCAGACGTCTTCACCATGGCAGGCGAAGATCGCCACGCTGGACGTGTCCGTCGGGGCGTCGGCGCCGGCATACTGCACGATGCGCTCGCGGTCGGCGTCGAAGCTTTCGCGCTCGGCGCCGTGCGCCGGCAGCCGCTCGGAAATGCGGTCCAGCTCCTGCTCCATCAGCTGGAGCGCCGGACGGCGACCGCTGCCGTCGGGCTTAAGGTCCAGGTATATGCTCAAGAATGGATGAGCGGTGCTCGGCAGGGCCGATAGCTCCTCCATCAGCGGTATCAGATTGGTGGACATATGGCTCCCTTCCGGTATTCAGACAGGTGCTATTTCTCGTTGCTGCCGCGTGCGCGCTGCTCGCCGGTGGGTCGGGCCTGGTCGCCGCTGGGCTGTTCCTCGTCGGCCTGTTCCTGCTGAAAGGCTTCCTTCGCTTCTTGCGCTTCGTCGGGGGTATTTAGCTCTTTGCGCTCGCGCATACGATCGTAACCGAGCTGATTATTCGACATCTTCGTCCTCCTGGAAACGGCGCCTGGCGGCGCGAACGATACGAACTGCGAGCAACCTCTATGCCGCCGATCACCATCGCCGACTGTCGGGCTCTTGTCGCCGTCGTGTCGCCTGCGATGTCCGGTTATTCGGTACACTACGCGCGGTACAAGCATATGGAAGAGCAAGCCACAATCGGCATCTATCGGATCGAAGCGCAGATCGGAGCCGGCGCGCACGGCGTTATCTATCGCTCGCAGCATCCGGTGCTCCATACACCGCTGGCGATTAAAGTCTTTCACGACAGCCACCCGCGCGCCGATCAAGCGCGCGAGCGACTGCTGGATGAAGCACGCTCGATCATGCGGCTGCGCCACCCCGGTATCGTGCACCTTTAT
Organism: uncultured bacterium; assembly: GCA_963827625.1. Lineage (GTDB taxonomy): Bacteria > Chloroflexota > Chloroflexia > Chloroflexales > Kallotenuaceae > CAWHBS01. The sequence continues at coordinate 1,176,107 of CAWHBS010000004.1, forward strand.
GATGTCGGCGAACAGGACGGACAGCTGTACCTGGTGATGGAGCTGTTGTCGGGCAGCCTGCGCGCCGAGCTGCAAAATGGGCCGCTCGGCGCTGTGTACGCGCTGCGCGTGGCACGAGCTGTTGCCGCGACGCTGGCCTATGCTCACGACCATGGCGTGCTCCACGGCGACCTCAAGCCCGAAAATGTGCTGCTGCGGGACGACGGCTCTCCTGTGGTCGCCGATTTCGGCCTGCTCGGCACAGCCCAGACCGGCAAGATCGCCGGCAGCCCGGCGTACATGGCGCCCGAGCAGCTCCTGGCGCGCCCGCTGGATGGGCGAACTGATGTGTATGCGCTGGGCGTAATGCTGTACGAGATGATCGCCGGCGGCCCGCCGTTCGGCACGCGGGTCGACGCCGCCATCGAAGGGCACATAAACGAACGGCCGCCACAGCTACGCTCGTTCGACACCCTTGTGCCGCCATCCGTCGATGCCCTGGTAGCGGCGATGCTGGCCAAGGATCCTGACCGGCGACCACACGATATGGGCGCAGTTGTAGCGGCGCTGGATGCAGAGCTGGGCCGCCGTGGGACGGTGCGTCTCCCCGAGGCGCCCAGCTATGCCCCATCCGCCGAGCCGCGCAGCCCTGCACCGTTCGTGGCCGAGCCCGCGCGGCCGGCCGAAGCTCCTGCCCGCCGGCCGCTGACGCGCGCCAACCGGATTGCGATCGGCTTCGTCATCGCTTGCGCAGTTTTAGCAATTGCCAGCCTGACCGCCAGCTTCGCGGTGCAGCTCGATCGGCGCCAGCGTGCTTCGGCCAGCGCGGCTCCGGTGCCGACCGCGACCCTCTCGTCGGTGGAGCTGGTCGCCACGGCACTTTCCTCGCCTGCCGCCGGCGGCACCGCCAGACCGCGAGCTACCGAGGTGCCGTTGATACCGGTCAGTATACCGATCGTCGAGTTGACGGAACTGGTCGATCCGCAGTCGGTGACGCTTGGCGACGGGCGCTGGAGCGTCGGCAGCACCGGCGTGTACCAGGACGGCGTCGAGATCCGGGTCTACGGGCTGGTGCGCAACGATTCGCCTGACGCGCGACGCAACGTCGACGTGCGCGTGACCCTGCGCGACAGCAACGGCGCCGAACTGTTTTCCAACCAGGAGCAGGTACGCCCCTACATGCTTGGCCCAGGCGAGGTCGCACCATTTCGGATCGCATTCGATGAACCCAACCTGCCTTCCGAGGGCAGCTATAGCATCGACTACGAGGTGCGCGCCGAGCCGGCGGACGAGCACGATATCGCGGGCCGGCGCCCGGTCGTTATGTCCGATGTTGCTGTCGGCCGCCGCGATAATGACTGGGCATTTGAAGGCCGCTTTACAGCAGGCGAGCGCACGATCGAAAGTCCGAATGCGACAGCCGTCTTTTTGGACAACGGCGGCAACGTGGTCGGCATCGGATACGGCGGGCTCGCGGATTACGCATCCACCATGGCGCCCGACACTGTAGCGGATTTCGACGGCACCGCGGTCTATATGGAGAAGCAGCCGGCGCGTGTTCTGCTATTGAGCCAGGGCCGTGAGTATCTTCAGGAGTAGCGCACGCCACGCCCGCACAACATGACTACGATCGGTCCATACGAGCTCGAAGCGCAGATCGGCGCCGGCGGCTTCGCCGAGGTCTACCGTTCGACGCATCCGGTGCTTGGCGTGCCGGTAGCAATTAAGCTGCTGCACGCCGATGTTGCCGCGCTGCCCACCACTCGCGAGCGGATGCTCCAGGAGGCGAGGCTAACACTGCGGCTGCGCCATCCCGGCATCGTCCATATGTTCGACGTCGGCGAGGACGGTGAGCGGCTGTACCTGGTGATGGAGCTGCTGCATTCCCAGAACCTGCGTGCACAGCTCGAGCAGGCGCGACCGTCGACAGCGCAGGCACTTGGATTGGTCCGCGATCTGGCCGGCGCGCTGGCGTATGCCCACGCGCAGGGCGTGCTACATCGCGATCTGAAGCCGGAGAATATCCTGCTGCGCGACGGGCGGCATGTGATCGCCGATTTCGGGCTGGCGCAACCGCTGCTCGACGACGACGCGCGCATTACGCGTCCGGGAAGTATCATGGGCACGCCGGCCTACATGGCTCCCGAGCAGCTGCAAGGGCGCAGCACCGACCGGCGCACCGACGTATATGCTCTGGGCGTGATGTTGTTCGAGATGTTGACCGGCACGGCGCCTTTCGGTTATGCGCCGCGCAGCGCCTCGTACGGCAATCTAAACACGCCAGCACCTCGGCTGCGCTCGCTCGACGAGCGGGTGCCGCCGGCACTGGATAACCTCGTCGCGGCCATGCTGGCCAAGGATCCGTCGCAACGACCTCCGGATATGGGCAGCGTGGTGCGCTCGCTGAGCAGCATTCTCGAGCAGGCCGCCAACGGCGCGGAACCGCTGCCGGATTACATTCGTATTCCGGTACCTGTCGCACAGCCCGCTACCCGGCCGGTGCTGCACCATGTCGACGCGCAATATGAGCGCTTCAGACCGGTACGCAACGTGATCCTGGGCGTATTTGCGTTGATGCTTGTGCTGTGTGCCGGTGTGTATGTACTCGACTACTGGCTCGACAATCGCCCCGCGACGCCAGTGCCGGTCGAAGTCACCGGCGATCTCACGTTGATCGGGCCGCGCTCGAGCGAGCTGGGCCAGGACCGCTTCACGCTTTCCAATTTCGGCGTCCGCCGCTCGGGCGACTCAGCCTTTATCAGCGGCCTGCTGCGTAACGATATGGCCGAGCTGCAATCGAATATCGAGGTTATCGCGATCGGACGCGATGCAAGCGGTAAGGAAGTTTGGAGCGGCGCAAATACGGTCGTATGGTGACGAGCTTGAGCCGGGCGCGGTCACTCCATTCTCGATCCTGGTCGAAGACGGAGCGCAAGTCCCGGATGATACCGGCAAGATCGAGTTCCAGGCGCGCGGCGAGCCCACGAGTTTTGATCCGGGGCGCGTACCGCTGCAGGCTAAAGACGTCGCGGTCGAGCGGCGCGGCGCTCGCTATGCGGTTACCGGAACCTTACTCGGCGCTGCACAGGATGCGCACTATCCGGCGGTGGAGGTCATCCTGTTCGACGACGAAGGAGCGGTACTGCAGGCCAGTCTGGTCAACTTGCCCAAAACGGCGCTGCTGGCGGCGAACGCCGAGCAATCCTTCAGCGTGGACGTGGGAAGCCTGCGCCAGTCTCCCGCACGCGTGTATGCCGACGGACGCGGCCGGCCCGGGCAGTAGGGTCCAATACACAGGAAGATACTTTAGGAAACACCACAAAGGCACAAAGACACTAAAAAGGTCTTTGTCCTTTGTGTCCTTTGTGGTGAACCCTTTCCGGCCGGTGCTCTATGGCTTGCCGTTGCGTCGGTCGCGCTTGAGGTCCTTTAAAAAGCCGGAGATCGCCTTGCCGCGCTCCTTTTCGGTCTGGCGGCGCTGTTGCTTGGCGGCACTGGGCGCCGGTTTGCGCTCCTGCTCCGGCGTTTGCTGTTCGTCCCAATCGTCTTCCAACAGATGCTCGTAGCGCGGGTCGATCCTGGCCATAGCTTCCTCGTCGGGTCTATCGCAAACAAGCGTACAGCGGCGCCCTGGCGGCGTCAACCAACTTTCGGCTCACCCGGCCCTGCCGATGGTACAATTGCGGCTAACCGAGGGAGCTTCCTTAGATGCAGTATGCGCTCGACCGTTTCGCCGACCAGATACGCGAAGCAATCGTGGCTACCGGCCTGGTGCGGGCCGAGCACATCGAGCTGTCCGAGCCAAAGGCAAACATTGCGGCCGACCTGGCGCTGCCGTGTTTCCGAGCCGCCAAGGCAGCCGGTGTGCCGCCCCAGCAGCTGGCGCTACAGCTCGCCGAAGCGCTAAGCTTCGACGGCGATTCGCTGGTCGGTGCGGTCAGCGCCGCCGGGCCGTTCTTGAACTTTGACGTGCAGCCCGAGCGCTTCGCGCAGCTGGTGCTGGCCGAAGTCGAGGCCGCCGGCGAGCGCTACGGCAGCGACGACCGCGGCCAGGACCGGATCGTGGTGGTCGAGTATTCGTCGCCCAACGTCGCCAAGCGCATGCACGTCGGCCATATTCGATCGACGATTATCGGCCAGGCCCTCAATAATCTGTTCGCGTTCGGCGGCTATACCACTATCTCCGACAACCATCTCGGCGACTACGGCAAGCAGTTCGGCACGATGATCGCGGCGATCGAGCGCTATGGCCGGCCGGCCGGTGAGGGCGAGGAGATCTTGACCCGCCTCGAGCAGATCTATGCCGACTACAACCGGCTCAAGGGCGTCGAAAGCGGCGACGACGAGTGGGCCGACCCCACCAAGCTCGACGACGAAGCGCGCGCCTGGTCGCTGCGGCTCGAGCGCAACGATCCGCACGCCCGCGAGCTATGGCAATGGATGGTATCCGCCACCATGGCCGCCAACGCGCGCAACTATGAGCGGCTCGGCGTGCGCTTCGATACGCAGCACGGCGAAAGCTTTTATGCCGGCGAGCTGCCGACGGTGATCAGCAAAGTTGAGGAGCTCGACGTCGCCGAGCGCGACACAGGCGGAGCTCTCGCCGTCAAGGGGCTCTACGAGGGCAAGAAAGAGCTGCCGTCGTTTCTGGTGCAGCGTTCGGACGGCGCCACGCTGTATCTGACGCGTGACCTGGCGACGGTGATTTACCGCGAAGCCACGTACCATCCCAGCAAGATCATCTATGTGGTGGAGCAGCGCCAGGAGCTGCATTTCCGCCAGACCTTTGCGCTGGTGCGCGCCCTCGGCTATGCACAAGATATCGAGCTGGTGCATGTCACCTTCGGCACGATCTTCGGCGCCAACGGGCAGCCGCTGTCGACGCGCACCGGCAACATGGTGTATCTCGAAGCCCTGCTTGACGATGCTCGATCTCGAGCGCGCGCGGTGATCGACGCCAAGATCACCGAAGGCAAAGCGGATCTCACCCTCGAGCAGATCGACGACGTGGCCGAGGCGGTGGGCGTTGGCGCGGTGATCTACAACGATCTGTTCCAGGATCCCAGGCGCAACCTGACGCTGGACTGGGAGCGTATGTTGTCGTTCGAAGGCAACAGCGCGCCCTACATCCAGTATACCCACGCGCGCTGCTGCTCGATTTTGCGCGATGCAGGCGAGATCGAGGCCGTGTACGACGCCGCCGTGCTGGTGGAGGAACAGGAGCAGGCGGTGATCAAGCAACTGGCGCGCTTTCCCGACGCTGTACGGCGGGCCGGCGACAACTATGCGCCCTACATGGTCGCCGATTGGGTCTATTCGCTGGCGCGCGAGTATGCACGCTTTTACCGCGACCTGAGCGTGCTCAAAGCAGCTACGCCCGAGCTACGCGCCGCGCGGCTGCACCTCACCGCCACGACGGCGCGCGGCATCCGTAACGGTCTGGCGCTGCTCGGCATCCGCGCGCCCGAGCGCATGTAAGCCCATGCTTGATCTCCGAGCTATACGCGCCGTGATGTTCGACATGGACGGCGTGCTGTATCGCGGCCCGGTGGCATTGCCGGGTGTAAACCGCATGTTTGGATTTCTTGAGCAGCGCGGTATCCCGTTTGCATGTGTGACCAACAACGCGGCGCGCACGGCGGCTCAAGTAGCGGCAGCGCTGCAGGCGCTGAATATCGTCGTTCCGGCCGAAAAGATCGTTACGTCGTCGGTCGCCACCAACACGTATTTGCGCTCGATTGCACCGCGCGGAACCGCCGTTTACGCCGTCGGCATGGCCGGCCTGCTCGATCCGCTGTTCGGCGACGGGTACTTTGTGTTGGACGAGCGTGCTCCGCGCTTCGTGGTCGTCGGTCTGGATACCGAAGTTACCTACGCGAAGCTGCGCGCGGCCTGCCTGGCGATCCGCGCAGGAGCCACGTTTGTCGGAACCAATCCGGATCGAACCTTTCCGGCCGACGATGGGATCGTACCCGGCGCGGGAGCGCTGCAGGCTGCGCTCACGGCGGCTACGGATCAGCAACCTTTGATTATCGGCAAGCCGGGCCGTGCGATGTTCGAATTGACGCTGAAGCTGCTCAACGCCGATCCGGCTACGACTTTGATGGTTGGCGATCGATACGATACCGATATCTTCGGCGCCGCGCAGGCCGGTCTGCATACGGCGATGGTGCTGACGGGAATCTCGACGCGCGCCGAGGGCGAAGCGGGCCGCCCGCCGCCCGACATGATCGTCGACGATTTGCCGGCGCTGCTGGCGCTGTGGCGCGGGTGACCGTCTGTGAGGAGCAGGGTCCTGAGTGGTCTCGGTAGGCGGTTGTCGGACAAGGTGCCAAGGTGCCAAGGTGACGGGGTGACAAGGTGAAACTGGGTTGTTGTACAGTGCATTTCAAGCAAGGTTCGCAAAAGCTGCATACTCGAAACCGCACATGACGACCGATCACCCCGTCACCCCGTCACCTTGTCACCCTGTCATGCATAGGTTGCGCATGAAGAAAAACACAACACATCGCCCAAAGCATCTCCCCGTCACCTTGTCACCCGGTCACCTTGTCATGCATACTCTAAACTATAGCTAACAGCACCATCGATTAGCCCGGAGAGTCCCATGTTTCCCGATGTAAAGCCCAGCGGTGTGCCCCAACGCGTTCTGATCGTAGCCGCCCATCCCGACGACGCCGAGTTCATGGCCGGCGGCTCACTTGCCGCCTGGCACCGTCAGGGAGCCAGCATTCATTTTTGCCTGGTGACCGACGGGACCGGCGGCAGCCGCGACCCTGACATGACACCCGCCGAGCTGGCCCGCATTCGCCGCGAGGAGCAGCGCGGTGCCGCTCGCGAGCTTGGCTCCGACGATGTGACGTTTCTGGGTCACATCGACGGCCGCGTCGAAGCCAGCCTCGAGCTGCGCATGGAGATCGCGCGCGTGATCCGTCGTGTTCGCCCGGATACGATGGTGGTACAGGACCCGCTGTTTCGCTACAGCTCAAACTATATCAACCATCCCGACCATATCGCGGTAGCCAACGCTACGCTTGCGGCGATCATGCCGGTTGCAAATACACGATTATCGGCGCTCGAGCTGCTCGACGAGGGCCTCGAGCCGCATGATGTCCATGACATTTATCTCGGCCATGCTACCGAAACGAAGGTGTTTGTGCCGCTGACCGAGGCGGATCTCGAGCGAAAAGGCGCCGCACTACGGCACCACCACAGCCAGCTCGGCGAGTGGGACGTCGGCAAAATGGTACGCGAATGGGCGGCCGAAACCGCCAAGCAGGCGCGTGAACAGGGTGTCGAGTGCGAGTTCGCCGAGGGGTTTGCGTATGTGCGGCTCGGCAACCCGCAGGAAGAGCAGCCGGCGAACGTTGAGCCCGAGCTGCCGCCGGAAGATTTTAACACAAGGACACACAATCTAACGCAAAGGCGCAAAGATGCAAAGAATACATACAGTACACCAAGGCGAGAAACAAACACTTTGCGTCTTTGCGCCTTTGCCTTAAATACTTCGGCCGACGACCGCGTACAACGGATCGCCGCGCGGCGGGCTACGATCCAGCGCCTCGACGAGTTGCCAGTTGCCGGCGGCCTCGAAATAGCGCCGTACCAGCTCGATGTGGCCGGCGTCGTCGAGTGCCTGCCAGGCCGCGACGGCTTTGCTGGGAAAACAACGATTTGAGAACGTGACCACCAGCGGCGCGCCCGGCCTTGCTACGCGCCCAACCTCACGGAACACTTCCTCGGGGAGTATCAGATACTGCACCGAAACGCAGATCGCCACGCCGTCAAACTCTTGATCGCCGTACGGCAGTCGCGGCTCGCGGTTGAGATTCTGGACGCGCCACTCGGTCAGGCGCGGATTCGCCTCCAGCTCGGCCGGATTCATCCCAAGCCCGGCGACGCGGCTGTAGGCGACATCCGGCGGCAGGTGGCTGACCCACGAGCTCATCAAGTCCAACACGGCGCCGTCTTGCGGAAACAGCTCGCGGTATAGCTGCATTACCGCGGCGATCGCCGCGTCGTCAATATGCGTAACCAGGCGCGGAAACTCATAAAAACGGTCGTCGTCCGACTCGTCATAGCGTTGAAACCACTCGCGCGGAAGCCGATGCATGGACCATGTCTCCTGACATCTTGTGACGTAGTGTACCCTTGCTTCCAGATATCCTGGCAACGAACCTTGCCGCGGGCTTGCCCGCAGCAACAATCTGGTAGGTGCCTATGCCGACGTTCGGACAACCGCCGCAGTACGAGGATTTCGCGCCAGGGTGGCCGGGTATTCCGCCGCGCTGGACGTCAAGCGCGAAGGTGGGCGTTGGAACCGCGCTTGGAAACGGATGTCGCACCTGGTTCACGCTGAGCCACGGTATCCTCAACGAGGTGTACTTCCCGCGCATCGACCAGGCATGTATTCGGGACCTCGGACTGCTGATCGTCGGGCCGGACGGCTTTTTCTCCGAAGTCAAGCGCGATACGCAGCATGAGGTAGCCTACCTGCACAGCGGCGTGCCGGCATACCGGCTGACCAATACGTGCAACCAGCGCCGCTATCGTACGCAGAGCGAAGTCGTAGCCGATACCGAGCGCGATGTTGTGCTGCAACATATCAGCTTCGAGCCACTGGTAGGGGCATTAGCCGATTACCGCCTCTTCGTGCTGCTGGCACCCCATCTCGACAACCACGGCAGCGGCAACACCGGCCGGATCGACGACTACAAAGGCGTGCCGATGCTTTTCGCCGAGCGACCGGGCGTGGCGCTTGCGCTGGCGTCGAGCGCGCCATGGCTGCTGCGCTCGGCCGGCTTCGCGGGCATCTCGGACGGCTGGACCGAGATCAAGCATACCGGCGCGCTAATACATGCCTATCGTCGCGCCGAGAACGGCAATGTAGCGCTGCTTGGCGAGATCGACCTGCAGTCCTGCAATGGCGCATTCACGCTCGCGCTCGCGTTCTCACGCACCGCGTCGCTGTCGGGATTTCGAGCGCGCGAAAGCCTGTTGCGCAGCTACGAATCAGCTCGCGACCGCTATGTTTCGGCCTGGTTGGACTGGCACAAAGGTGTCGCGTCGATCGACACCGGCGACCAGGCTATCGACTCGATCATCGCGACCAGCGCCGCGGTGTTACGAACACACGAAGAAAAGGGCGCACCCGGCGGCATTGTCGCCAGCCTCTCGATTCCATGGGGCAACTCGAAAGGCGACGACGACCTCGGCGGATACCACCTTGTCTGGCCGCGCGATCTTGTGGAAGCCGCCGGCGGGTTGCTGGCGCTCGGCTTGCGCGACGATGCTGTGCGCGTGATCGCATATCTGCATACGACACAGAACGCCGACGGTTCGTGGCCGCAAAACATGTGGCTCGACGGCACTCCATATTGGGACGGCATGCAGATCGACGAAACCGCCTTTCCGATTCTGCTGGTCGAGCTCGCGCTACGCGAAGGCGCGATCGACCTTGACCAGGAGTCCCATCTGATCAACATGGTGCGCCTGGCGGCCGGATACATTGTGCGCAACGGTCCGGTTACGCAGGAAGACCGCTGGGAAGAAGACGCCGGCTACTCGCCGTTCACGCTGGCCGTCGAGGTTGCCGCGCTGCGCGCAGCCGCCGGCCTGGCCGAGCGGATCGGGCAGCCCGAGGTGTCGCGCTATCTCCAGGAAACCGCCGGCAGCGTGGGACGCGGCGATCGAGCGCTGGACATATGTGGAGCACACCGATCTGGCGCGCCGGCTTGGCGTGGACGGCTACTACGTGCGCATCGCGCCGCCGGATGTCGCCGAGGCCGGCTCGCCGAACCTGGGCTGGGTGCCGATCAAAAACCGGCCTCCGCAGGATGCCCAGATGCAGGCAGCGAACATCCTCAGCCCCGACGCGCTGGCGCTGGTACGCTTCGGTTTGCGCGCTCCGGACGATCCGCGGATCGTTAATACGGTGAAAGCTGTCGACGCGACGCTGCTGACGCAAACCGCGTGCGGCCCGGTATGGCATCGCTACACCGGCGACGGATACGGTGAGCACGAGGATGGACGGCCGTTCGACGGGACGGGTATCGGGCGCGGCTGGCCACTCTTTGCCGGCGAGCGCGGCCACTACGAGCTGGCGGCCGGACGACCGGAACATGCGCGAGCTCTGCTGCATACGATGGCCCGGCAGGCCGGCGACGGCGGCATGCTCCCCGAACAGGTCTGGGACTCCGACGACCTGCCCGAGCTTGGCCTGCGGAGCGGCCGGCCGGCCGGCTCGGCGATGCCGCTGGTGTGGGCACATGCCGAGTTCGTCAAACTGGCGCGCTCGTTACGCGACGGCGCTGTGTTCGACCGTCCGTCCACACAGTCTCACGATAGCACCGCATCGCGGCTCTCGATCTGGCGCTTCAACCACCGGCTGCGCTCGATACCCGCCGGCAACACGCTGCGCATCGACGTGCTTGCCGACGTCTCGCTCCACTGGAGCGCCGACAACTGGCACACCGCCTCCAACGCTCGAGCTACGCCATCAGGTCTCGGCACCTGGTATGTGGACCTTCCAGAATTTGGGCCCGGCGCGACGGTCGTCTTTACCTTTTTCTGGCCCGGCGAGGCGCGCTGGGAGGGCGTCAACTACACGGTCAGCGTCGAGGCGGCAGCTTGAGCAACGGCTATCCGGGATGCGTCGGAGCGCGCTCGACGTGCCCGCCGAATTCTTGCCGCATCGCCGACAGCAGTTTATCGGCATAGTCGTCGTTGCCGCGCGATGAAAAGCGCGCAAACAGCGCCGCGGCCAGCACCGGCGCCGGCACGCCTTCGTCGACCGCCGCCGTCAGCGTCCAACGACCTTCGCCCGAGTCGGCAACATGACCGGCAAACTGCGTCAGGTCGGCATCGTCAACCAGCACAGCCGCGGTCAGATCCAGCAGCCACGAGCCGATCACGCTGCCGCGCCGCCATAATTCGGCGACATTGGCGACGTCGAAATCATACTGATACGCCTCGGGATCGCGCAGCGGAGCGGTTTCGGCATCCGCAAGTCGCTCTGTGGAGCCGGCATCGGCGCTGCGCAGTATGTTGAAGCCCTCGGCGTAGGCAGCCATGATGCCGTACTCGATGCCGTTATGCACCATTTTAACGAAATGCCCCGCGCCGCTCGGGCCGCAGTGTAAGTAGCCCTGGTCGGCCGTACCTCCGCTGCTTCGCCCCGACGTTGGCGGCGCTGCGGCCTGTCCGGGCGCGAGCGCGGCGAACAGCGGGTCGAGGCGGTTCACCGCTTCAGCATCGCCACCGATCATCAAGCAGTAGCCGCGCTCCAGTCCCCATACGCCGCCGCTGACACCAACGTCAACGTAATGGACCTGCTTCGATGCCAGCTCGGCCGAGCGCCGGATGTCGTCGCGGTAGTATGAATTTCCACCATCTATCACGATATCACCGGGCGACAGCAAAGGCAGCAGCTCGCCGAGGGATTGATCGACGACCGCCGCCGGCAGCATCAGCCAGACAACGCGAGGTGGTTGAAGCCTGGAAACAAAATCGGCCAGCGAGGTGGCCGCGACGGCGCCCTCGCCGGTCAGCGCTTGCGCGGCCTCGGGATGAACGTCGAACGCTACACACGTATGGCCGGCGCGCAGCAGGCGCCGTACCATGTTGGCTCCCATTCGGCCGAGGCCGACCATTCCGAGCTGCATCTGACTTCTCCTCGCGATTTCTGATCGTGACGCGTCAAGGCCGCGGCGCCTGCTTCAACCACCGGATCAATGCTAGTCTACACCATCAAAGGCTTACCGAACGCTTCATTTCACCCGCCGGCCCAGCCGAGCAGCTCGCGCACCGGGTCGTCTTCCAGGCCGCTTTGCAAGCATGTGTTGCTGCTCAGCCAGCGCCGCTTGCGCCGCGGCCGGCGAGACTATTACGAACGATACTCTGTCGCCGGGCAATAGCTGCGCGGCGAGCGGCAGATCGGCCGAAGCGACAACTCCAAGCACCGGATATCCGCCGGTCGGTTGGGCATCAGCCATCAGCAGGATCGGCCCTCCGTCGGGAGGGAGCTGCAGCGCGCCGGGCAGAACGCCGAACGACGGCAGTGTCAGGCGATGCGGGCAACTCGGCCCATACAGCCGGTAGCCGATGCGATTGGAGGCCTGGTCGACCATAAAGGGCGCGGCCGTCAGCCATTCCAGGCCGCCAAGCAGCGTATCGTGCGGCCCCGGCACCAGGCGTAAAACAGGCTGGATCTGGTATGCCGGTCGTGAAGCGCTCCATTGGCGGCCGGCCAGACTGTACGGATCGATCGGCGACATCCCGGCATTCAGCTCATCGCCCACACGTAGCGAGCGACCAAACAATCCGCCCCAGCCGCCCGGCAAATAGGTCGCGCGCGAGCCGAGCAGCACGGGCACGTCGACTCCGCCGGCCAGCGCGAGATACGCGCGTGCGCCAGCACCTCCTGCGCGGCCGGCAAATCGCAGCACCGTGCCCGGCGCCATCACCAGCGACGTCCATAGCGCTACTTCATCGTCGTCGAGCAGTGGACGCAGGTCGCCGCCTGTTATCGCCACCGCGATCGTGCCCAACGCCTCGAACGCGGCGCCGCCGGCAGTGATTTCGATCGCTGCAGCGCCCTCGTCGTTGCCGACCAGCATATTCGCGGCTGCCAGCGCGAATGGATCCATCGCGCCGGAGCGTGGCACACCGAAGCGTTCGTAGCCACGCCGGCCGGCGTCCTGCACCGTTGCGGGCGCCCCGCCGGCGATGACACGCAGTGTACGACTCACGGCACTACACCACCGGGCAGCGGCTCGAAGCGCACCCCATCGCCCGGCGACAACATGGCCGGCGGATCGGCATGTGGATCAAACAGGCTGGTTGCGCAACGACCCAACAGATGCCAGCCGCCCGGTAGAACCGTCAGGATATATTCCGCTGTATTCGGCGGCGATCGCAACCGAGCCGCCCGGCACTGCCACGCGCGGAGTAGAACGGCGCGGCAGGCGCAGGACCTCCGGCAGCGGGCCGAGATACGGGAAGCCCGGCGCGAAGCCAAGCAGCAGCACGCGGTAGACCGGTGCGCAGTGCAGGGCTACGACTTCGGCCTCGCTGATTCCGAGGGCCGCGGCAACCTCGGCCAGATCAGGACCGTCCTCGCCGCCATAGCGCACGCCGATCGTATGCAATCGTTGGGAGCGCTGTGGCTGCTGTCCCATGCTCGATGCGGCGTCCAGCACCGCACGCTCGACCAGCGCACGCTCGACGGCCAGCGAATCGAACGGCACCAGCAACGACGTCGCGCCCGGCACGGGCTGCGCCAGGCCGTGTATCGCGTTGCGCGCAAGCTCGGCGGCAACGGCATGTACGGCGGCGTTGGCCGCTTCAGCATCAGCCCGCGGCTCGGCCAGCAGGGCGTTCTCGCCCATAGTGTGAAATCGCCAGTTCATCGTTCATCGTGCCCCATCGCCCGTACCTCCACCCCTGCTTGCTCCAGCGCCCGGCGCAGCCGCTGTGCTTTGGCCGCCGCGCCAATTGTGTCGCCATGCAGGCAGATCGTGCCGGCGGCGACAGCGATCGATGCGCCGTTAACGTCGATGACATGATGGTGCTGTGCGATCGAAAGTGCCTGGGTTACCGCCTCATCATCGTCGACGATCACGGCATCCGGCAAGCGGCGGTCGCGCAAGGAGCCGTCCGCTTCGTAGCGCCGGTCGGCAAAGGCCTCGCCCACCACGCGCAGCGCGGCAGCTTCGCCGGCCGCGATCAGCGCCGAGCCGGCCAGGCCGACCAATACCAGATTCGGATTGAAAACAGCTATCGCCGACGCGATCGCCTGGGCCAACGCCGGCGTTCGCGCGGCGACGTTGTACAGCGCACCATGCGGTTTGACATGCCGCAGCGCGACATTTTCCGCTCGTGCCAGCGCGTCGAGCGCGCCGAGCTGGGCCAGCACCGACTCAAACACCTCGTCCGGTAACATCGCGATCGTTCGCCGCCCAAAGCCCTGCAGGTCGGGATAGCCGGGATGGGCGCCGGCTGCCACGCCCAGCTCGCGGGTTAGCCGCAGCGTCCTGCGCATCGTGGCCGGGTCGCCGGCGTGCGCTCCGCATGCGATATTAGCCGAGCTGACCCACCGCAGCACCGCCGCGTCGTCGCCCATGTTCCACGGTCCGAAGCTTTCGCCGCAGTCGCAGTTGAGGTCAATCTGCGCCATCATCGCCTCGCAATGGGGGCGTGTGCCGCATGGCGGCATATCCGATATTGGGAACCAGCTGGCTGGCGGCAGCGCCAAGGATCGCCGCGTAGCTCGGGTAGGCCAGCTCGATACCGGCGAGCGCCGCGATGGTAGCCTTAGCGGCCATTGCCGTGGCAACCGCCTGGATCACTTCGACAGCGTTTTCGCCGGCGGCATGCGCGCCGATGATCTGCTCGGACTGTTTGTCCACCAGCAACTTCAGAAACCCGGCTTTGCGATTGTCGATGATCGCGCGGTCGAGGTCGGCATAGTGAGCAACCGCTGCGACATACTCGCGCCCCTCTTTGCGTGCCTCGTCTTCGGTCAGGCCGACGCCGGCATGGTCAGGGTCGGTGAAGCCGCCGTTGGGCAGCAGGCGATGCTCGAACTCGAGCGTCGGGCCACGTACGGCGTTCTCGGCGGCGGCGAACGCTTCGAAGTGTGCCCCCTGCACCAGCATCGCCTCGCCGTTGACGTCGCCCGCTGCGAAAATATGCTCGACATTGGTGCGCAGGAATTTGTCGGTGCGCACAAATCCGCGCTCAACCGTGACTCCCGCCGCTTCGAGGCCGAGGCTTTCAACCGAAGCCGGCCACCCGGCGGCAACCATCACGGCGTCGACGTCGAGGCTGTACTGCCGGTCCGCGTGCGTATAGCTAACCCGCCGCATCCCATTGTCCAGCAGCTCAATGCCTTCGAGTCCCTTGATGCCGGTGACGACACGCACGCCCTGCTGTTCAAAACTGTCGCGCAGCAGGCGGCCGACGTCCTTGTCCGCCGTCGGCAGCACGGTGGGCAGCATTTCCAGCAGGGTAACATGCACTCCGAACGCATTCATGATCGTCGTCACCTGCACGCCGGTGTACCCGCTGCCGACAATGACGAGCGAGCGCGGCAGCTGCTCCAGATCGAGCACATTCTCGGGAAACATCGCGTGCTCGATGCCCTGCAGCGGCAGGCGGCGCGATTTGCCGCCGACACACAGAATAATCTTATCTGCGCTGATTTCACGACCCGTGTCTTCAAGCCGTACCGTATGCGGCGATGTAAAAGTCGCCGTACCCTCGAGAAACAGTTGGCCACCGGCGCGGCAAATCTTGTCGGGCGTGCGCTTGTTGGCGTGGACTTCGCCGATCACCTGGCGTACGCGGGCCCGGGTGCGAGGCCAGATCACCTGCGGCTCGCCGATCTCGATGCCGTACACGCTCGCGCCACGGATATCGCGCAGCAAGCGTGCCGTGATCGCCAGAACGCGCGTCGGCACACAGCCGGTATTGGTGCAGGTGCCGCCGGTACGACGCCGGTCGACCACCGCCGTGCGAGCGCCCAGCTCACATGCATGCAGCGCGGCAGCTGTGCCGGCCGGCCCGGCGCCGACTACCAGCACATCGTAGTGATCGGACATGTATTGCTCCTTAACCGTTTCCAGTTTCGAGTTGTATGGTCCTCACCCCTGGCCCCTCGCCCGTCGCAAGCGACGGGCGAGGGGCCAGGGTGAGGACCATGACCTTCATCGTTCATCTCCCCTTTAGCATACGCCCAGCGATTGCCTTTCGACAAACGGGCGTTGCGCCGGTACACTGCGCCATACGCGAAGCACTCAGGGATTCGATGATGCGCGATACTCGTCTGGCCCGACTTGGGATTCTCGGCGGCGGGCAGCTCGCCCGCATGACACTGCAGGCAGCCGTCAATTTTGGGATCGACACGGCGATTTTCGCCGATACTCGCGACAGCCCGGCCGGCAGGTTGACGGTGCACGAATTTGTCGGCGGGTGGGACGACACCGAGGCGCTGCGATCCTTCGCCGCGGCGGTCGATGTTGTAACACTTGAAAACGAGTTCGTTCCGGCCGAGGTATTGGAGCTGCTCGAGCAACTCGGCGTGCGGGCACTACCTGGAGCCGCGACGCTGCGAGCGATTCAAGACAAGCTAGTGCAGAAGCAGACGCTGGCCGCTGCGGGCTTACCGGTAGCGGACTTCGTTGCCGTACGCGGCCCGGAGGACGTAGCGCACGCCGCCGGCAGCTGGGGCTGGCCGGTAATCCTCAAAGCACGTCGCAACGGATATGACGGCTACGGCAACGCGACCGTGACGGAAGCGGCAAAGATTGAAACCGCTCTGGACCGCCTGGGCTGGCCGGAGCGTGAAATTATGGCGGAGCGAAACGTTCGGTTTGTGCGCGAATTGGCGGTACTGGTTGCGCGCAGCAGCGACGAAGTCGTGTGCTATCCGGTAGTCGAAACGGTGCAACGCAACCACATCTGCCATCTTGTACGAGCGCCGGCGCCCATCAGCCGGGACACCAGCGGCGCGGCCCAACGTATCGCGCTGGCTGCCGTTGCTGCCGTCGACGGTATCGGAATCACCGCCGTCGAGCTGTTCGAAGTTGCCGGCGGCGAGGTACTGATCAACGAGCTCGCGCCAAGGCCGCATAACTCGGGCCACTATTCGATCGACGCGTGTATCACATCGCAATTCGAGAACCATGTGCGAGCCGTGCTCGGGCTACCACTCGGGGCGAGCGAGCTGCGCGCCCCGGCGGTGATGGTTAATCTGCTCGGCAGCCGCGACGGCACGGCCGAGCCCGGCGGTTTCGATACAGCTCTGGCCCTGCCGGATACGCATGTGCAAATGTACGGCAAACGCGACGTGCGCCGCGGCCGAAAAATGGGCCACCTGACGGCGCTGGGTGCGACGCTCGCCGAGGCCGAGGCTCGTGCGCTCGAAGCAGCGGCAGCAATCAGGGTGTAGGCCCCTCCAACTTGCGACATACCGTCGTATAGCGTATCCTCATTCCGTATCAGGGTGATTCGTGCTTGCATCGGACGAGGACCGGTAGTTGTATATGGCGACTGTCGTCGACCTGCTGCGCAAGCTAGGCAAGCGTGCGTCCGGCGAGCCCAACGCCCTCGCCGGTCCGATCGTCCTTGCCGGCGCACCACCGGGCGCCGCCGCCGCCGATGCAGCCAATCTGGCCCAGACTGGTGCCCGCAGCTCGCTTGCCCTACTCGGCCACGGCGCGCAGGTGCAGGCGTTTCTGGCGGCGACGGTGGTATCCCGGCTGCGGGCGCAACCTGGAGCGACTGCGCTGTGGATCGTGCCCGAAGGCACCGAAGGTTTCGCGAGCACGGCAGCAATTCGCTCCGCGGCACTCGAAGCCGGTATCGAGGTGCTGGAGGCCGGCGGCGCGGCCCGCATAGGGCCGGCACAGCTCGTGCTCGCGACACCGGGGCAACTCCACCGGCACCTGTTGTACGCGCATGATCGCGCCTGGCGCTGGTTGTGGCCGCGGATCGAACACCTCGCGCTGCCGGAGCTGCACCTGTACGCCGGCGCGCCGGCAGCGCACCTGCGCTGGTTGCTGCGCCGCGTGGCACGCCTGCGCGAGGAGGCCCGCGCAACGGACTCGCCGGTGCTTGCCGCGTCGATGGCACCGGTCGCCAACGCCGACGCAACACTGGCTTTGTTCAGCGACCACGGCAAGCTGGTGCAGGGACGCGTTCGGCTCATGCGACTTGACGACCGGCCACCTCATGCGACGCTGGTAGCCCTGTGGCGCTGTGGTCCCGACCGCGCAGCAGAGCTGCAACGGCTCGTGGCTGAGCTGGCAGCACACAAGCTGTCGGCCGAAGTGCTCGGCGACGCTGCCCCGACCGTCGTGCGCGGACCCGACGCGCCGTATGCACACGTAGCCGTCGCGCCCCGTGTTCCACGCTCGGCAGCCGAACGTAATACCTTGCTGCGCTGCGGCTACCGCTTGCTGGTTATGCTCGCCGGCGACGAGCCGCATGAGCTGTTTTTTGCCGAGCACCCCGACCGGCTGGCCGGCGATGAGGTTGTCTTCCCCGACGGCAGCGAAAATCCGTACATCGCGGCGCCACAGCTGTGCTGCGCCGCTGCCGAGCTGCCACTGATCGACGGCGAGCTCGACAGCTGGGGCTCGGTGGAGCTGCGCGATCGGCTTGCAAAGCGCGGCGCGCTGCTGTCGCTGCCGGGCGAACACGCCTGGTACGCCCGATCCGACCCGCCGGATCCGTATGAAGAGCTGGATCCACGGGCGATCGGTGGTGAACCCTACAGTATCGTCTGGCCCGACGGTAGCGCCCGCGGCATCGTGCCGCCGTTGCTGATCGAGCGCGCGGGCCGCGTGGGCACGGTCGTTGCCCCGGGCGTGCGCGTGACCGCAGTCGACGACGACAAGCGCAGCGTGGCGACCGCCGCCGATGCCACCGCGGTCGCCACGCTGATCGCCTGCAGCTCCGAGGTGGTTATCCGCGACGAGCTGGCCGCTCGCCCGATCAAGCAGCTCGGCGTCGAGCTTACGCGCGGGCGCGTGACGATCAGCCAGCGGGCGCTTGGGCTGCGCGATTTGCTTGTCGACGGGACCCAGCATCGCGTATCGATCCAGCCTCCACATGACATGCAGTGGTCGGCCGCCGCGTGCTGGATCAAGCTGCCGCTCGCTGAGGGCGACCGCCTGGCGGACCCGGCGACCGCCGGTTGGTCGCTGGCCTATGCCGCTCCGCTGCTGATGCTTACGACGCCCGGAGCGCTGACCGCGGCGTATGACGAAGAGCGTCGCACGCTGTATATTGTTGAAAGCGAGCCCGGCGGCACGGGTGTAGCAGCGGCACTGTACGAGCGTTTCGAGCAGCTGGTTGAGTGCGCCAAGAGCCTGATCTCCGCGTGCTCGCGCCGCCCGGCCTGGGAGCGCCTGGCTGCGAGCGAGGCTGAAATGTTCGCGGTGCTCGGCGGCGCGCGTGACGCCGGAGCTCCGTCGCCGGGACGGGCTCGGGTCTACTCTCCCGGCCGTTCGGAAGGGATCGTAACGGCCGGTGGGCAGACCAACGCTCCCGCCGAGACGGCGCCGCCGCATGCTGGCGACGCCGGCCAGACGCAGCCCCGTATTCTGCGCTTCCCTACGCGCGCGCAGCCGGAAGCACAGGCCGGAGATCGCGCTGCGGCCATTGCTCAATCACGGCGGCCGGCTGTGTACGAGGCGCCGCGTGCCGTCGCAGAGCTAACCGGGCAGCTCGAAGGTCCTCCCAGCCGGGCAGGCAGCGCCGCAGGCGCCTCAACCCTACCTGACGCGCCCGAAGCACCCGCCGCGCCTGCGCAACCTGCCGGCGAAGCTGAGCCCACACAGGGTGTATTTGAGGAGATCGCGGACCAACCTGCCGAAGCAGCGCCGAATGATCAGGCAGCAGCCGCGGAGCCGCCTGCTGAGCTTGCCCGCGACGGCGCGCCGTCGCCGCAGCGCCCGCGAGAGCGGCAGCCGGTTGAAGCAGCCGCGCCGGCTGAAGGGCCCGCGGCCCGGCCTGACCGTCCGGAGGCGAAGGAGCCCGCCGCCGGTGAGCAGCTTAAGCCGGATGTGCAGGCGCTGATCGAGCGTATGCGCCGCTTGCGTGAAGAGCGGGAAGCCCAGCAGCGTGATGCACTGGCACTGCAGGCCGAGCTCGGGGCGCGGCTCTTGCCGCCCGTCGAGCCCGACGACGGCGAGCCGCGCTTTCATATCGGCCAGCGCGTGCAATGCCTGCCCTACGGAACCGGCATTGTTCGTAGCACCCGCAGGTCGGATGAGCGCGAGCTGGTGCTGATCGACTTTCCGGACTACGGCGAGATCGAGGTCGACAGCGCGGTGAGCCTGCTGCGGCCGGTTGAGGATGAGGCGCCGCCGGCGGACGAATAACCCGGTTCCCCGGCGTACCCGTGGTCCGTGTCCCGGTCCCAGCTAAAGCCTGGGGCGAGAAACAAAGCCACCTGAAGGTGGCTCAGGGAGCACATAGTTATGGTTCATAGCTTTTACGCTGAATTCCTATACATACACCGGTTATCCGCGTAGCCCGCTTCAGCGGGCTTTGTTTCTTCAGCCCCAGGCTTTAGCCTGGGGTATGTGGCCGCAACAACCCGGTCGGAGGCCGCAACAACCGTCGGAAGCATCATCCCGCACCCGGCTCGGTCCCACACCCGACGACCGCTCATGTCACCGACCGGTTGACGCAGCCTTTCGCTCTGGGTACCCTTCAAGAAGCTCTGTAGAAAACAGATCCGGGTGGCATGCTGGCCTGGGCGGCTGTGCTGCGTTATACTTGGCGACCGTTTTTCGATCTGGCTAGAAAAGGGATCAGCGCTTCGATGAGCTCAGCATCCGCTCCAGGCTCGCTCCCGCCGGGCACGACGGCCCGCGGCTGGCGCGGGCTATTCAACGACTACCTGACACTCACCAAGCCGCGCATCATTGTCCTGCTGCTGCTGACCACGCTTGTTCCGATGCTGCTGGCGTATAAGGGGGTACCGACGCTCGCCTTGCTGTCTACGATCTGCTGGACCCTGCTCGGCGGCGCTCTTGCCTCGGGCGGCGCCGGCGCGATCAACATGTATCTCGATCGCGATATCGATGCGCTGATGTCGCGCACCAGGCTACGTCCCGTACCAAGCAGCCGCGTCGCGCCGCGCCGGGCCCTGGTGTTCGGCCTGGCGCTCAACGTGCTGGCGTTCGTGGTGCTCGTGCTGGGCACTAATCTGCTGACCGCAGTGCTGGCGATGATTGGAACGTTGTATTACGTACTGGTCTATACCCGCTGGCTCAAGCGCACGTCGACCCAGAATATCGTGATCGGCGGAGCCGCCGGCGCGATTCCGCCGCTGGTGGGCTGGGCGGCAGTGACCAACCAGATCGGCGTCGAGGCGCTGCTGATGTTCGCGATCGTGTTCTACTGGACGCCGCCGCATTTCTGGGCGCTGGCGCTGCTGCGGCGTACCGACTACGCACGAGCAGGTATCCCGATGCTGCCGGTGGTGGCGGGCGAGAGCGAAACCAAATGGCAGATTCTGTTATACAGCATCCTGATGATCGCGATCACCGTGGTGTTGGTGCCGCTCGGCATGGCCGGCCCGGTGTATTTCGTGCTGGCGCTCGGCCTCGGCGCGATCTTTTTGCGCGACGCTTATGTCCTGTTCCGCGATCCCGGGCTTTCTAGCGCCTGGCGCCTGTATAAGTTTTCGCTCTTGTATCTCGCTTTGATATTTTGCGCGATGGTTGTCGATCACGTTGTGATGCAGGTTATTTAGCTCATAATAGGCGCGCGATCGTGCGAACACGAGGCGGTTTACTCGCGCAATCGCCAAACGGCAGCAGCGTTCAAAAGGAGCATGTATGACAGAACAGCAGGCCACAAACGCATCCGCACCGAATTTATCATCCCAGGATATCGATTACTACCGCCGCAACGGGTATTTGCTCTACCATCATCAGCTATTCTCGAACGCCAAACTGGATAAGCTGACCGGTATCTTTGAGGAACATCTGGCGGACAAAGGCAGCAAGCTATCGGACGAACTGGACACACCACACTTTCGCGATCCGCGCTTACTCGAGTTCCTGCTGAGCGACGAAGTGCTTGATCTGGTTGAGCCGATCATCGGTCCGAATATCGGCCTATGGTCAAGCCATTTCATCTCGAAAGATCCGCATACCGGCCGCGCGACGCCATGGCATGAAGATTCGGCCTTCTGGAACGGCCGCCTGAGCCGCTTCGACGGGCTTGTCACGGTGTGGCTGGCGATCGACCGCAGCACGCGTGAAAACGGCTGTATGCGCGTGATCCCCGGCACGCATCGAAACGGCTTTTCGGAGTATGCGCAGGTCGACCCGGCCAACAATACGTTTCAACGCGGGATCGCGGATGGGGTCGACGAGTCGCGGGCGGTGTATTTCGAGCTCGAGCGCGGCGAGTTCGTCGCTGCACAACTCGCGCATCATGCACGGCGCGCGAGCCAATACCAGCCCGCATCGTCGCTGCGGGTACACAATGCGCTATTTCTCGACCGAGGCGCTGGTGTACCCTGAAAA
This sequence comes from uncultured bacterium, assembly GCA_963827625.1. Lineage (GTDB taxonomy): Bacteria > Chloroflexota > Chloroflexia > Chloroflexales > Kallotenuaceae > CAWHBS01. Next base: position 1,198,138 of record CAWHBS010000004.1, read on the forward strand.
AAACGCCGGTCACAAGATCTGGCTGGCGCGCGGCGAGGATCGCGCCGGAAACACGTTTGTGAACGGGTAATAAGCTGCGCTGCTAAGAAAATGATGAGTGATGAATGTTCGGCAATTCATCACTCATCACTCTTCGTTCCTACTGCTCCGCCCAGTCCATCGGCGCCGGCGGCTCGAAGCTCGAACTCGACGGCGATCGAGCCGCCGCTGCGCATTGCTTCAGTCGTGGCACCCAGGATCTCAACCACGTGGGCGGCATGCTCGCCTTTGGCGCGGTGTGGGCGGCCGGCCTGCATCGCCTCGGCCATCTCGGCGATACCACGACCCCATGGCGTGCCCTTGGGCGGCTCGCGCAGCGGCTCGACCGGCTCATACTCTTTGCCGAACAGGGCGAACGACACCGGCGCGTCGAACGCCTGCCAGCTGTCGATATGAAGTGAGCCGACGTCGCCGTGAAACTCGATACCCTTCTGCTTGCTGTGGTGCCCGACGTAAAAGTTGAACGTCAGGCGCGTTACAGTACCGTCGGCGTGCTCGAGCATCGCGACACCGAAATCGGGAGCGCCGACACTGAACGGCTCGCCGGCCATGTTAAATCGCTCGGGATACAGCGTAGTGCCGTACGACCATACGCGGCGCACCGGGCCAAATATAGCGGTCAGCATGGTTAACGGATACACACCGACGTCGAACAGCGGGCCGACATCGTAGAATGCTGCAGGCGCCGGGTGCCAGCTCTCGATGCGGCCCCAGTTGACCTCGGCATAAACGAGCCGTACCCGCCCAAGCCGCCCGTCGCGGATCGCCTTCCACGCGGTTTGCTGCGCCTCGCCCATATAGGTGAACGGTGAGCAGCCCAGCCGCAGGTTCAGCGAGCGAGCAAGACCGACCAGCTCGTTGGCCTCGGCAAAGGTCATCGCCATCGGCTTTTCGCTGTAAACGTGTTTGCCTGCTTCGAGGGCGCGCTTGCTGACCTCGTAATGCGCGTGGTGGATCGTCAGGTTGGCGGCGATATCAACTGCCGGATCGGCATAAGCTTCGTCAAGGCTGCCATAGATCGGGAGATCATGCTCGACGCCGAATGCCTCGGCTTTTGCCGTGTCGACATCAAACGCGCCGAGAAGCCGGACATGGTCGTAACTTCGCAGGTCGCGCGCATACGCACCTGCGATATTGCCGCACCCAACGATTGCAACACCGAGCGGGGAAGCTTGCATAAATTCTAAATCCTGTAACGCTTACGAATGCCGCAAGTATAAAGCCAAGGCCGCGCGGCGAGCAAATCGATTTACTCGCGTCTGGAGGGCGTTGGCGCCAAATTGAAGCTTGTCGCCAACGCCCTCCGGACACGACTTTGTTCGCCGGCCTCGGCGGGTGCGATCGCCGGTTGGTATAATGGACCTTGGTGCGCCGGGAGTAACCTGGCGTGCGGAATCGCGTTTAATCAAGTGGGCACAGCAGTGCCCGACTAAGCTGGATAGGGACGCAGAACCTTGGGCATGGCTCTAAACTTCGGCTCGTTGGCGCTACTGGCGCTACAACTTTGCCTCGCCGTTTACGGAATGGTATTGCTGCGCCGGCCACGGCAGCGCCTCGCCGGCGGCGCATTAGTGCTGCTGGCAGTGGCATTGCTGGCACTACAAATCGTGCTGAGCACCGTTCCTTTCGGCATCGGCGAACCGCTGATCCGGGTAGACTTCTGGCAGCTGCTCCAACAGACCGGCCTGATCCTTGCTGCGCTGGCCGTGGCGGCCGGGCTGGTCGCCGCCTCGGCGCGCTGGCTGGCGCCGCGCGTGGCGCGCTCGCGCCGGCCCGGCCTGGCAACGGCAGGCTTGTTGCTCCTGCTGCCGCTTGCCGCCGGCGGCGCGATGTATGGTATGGCCCGCGCCGGTGTGCCGGAGCGCGAGCGCGAGCGCGATCCGAACAAGCGCCAGATCGAGCTGCAATCCGGCTTCGAGTGGACGATCTACGCGCAGGGCACGATCGACAATCCGACCACCATCGCTTTCGGCGACGACGGCAAGCTGTATATCGCGGATATCGCCGGAACCCTCTGGGTAGCCAGCGACGGCGACGCAAACAACGCGATCGAGTCGATCTCGCGCTGGGCCGACGGCTTCGATCTGTTGGTCGGGCTGGTCTGGCACGAAGGCGAGCTGTACGCTGCCAGCTCCGGCAAAATCGAAGCGCTGCGCGATACCGACGGCGACGGCGTCGCCGACGAGCGCCGCCTGGTGGTCGACGGTTTGCCGTCGCTGGTTTTCCGCCCACACTCCAACAATGGTCTGGCCTTTGGTCGCGACGGGCGGCTGTATTTCGGCGTCGGCAGCACCACCAACGGGCAGGTTGAGCAGAATCCGCTCGCGGCTGCGATCCTTTCGGTCAAGCCCGACGGCAGCGACCTGCAGGTGTACGCGCGCGGGCTCGGCAACAGCTTCGACGTGGCGTTTAATCGCGACGGCGAGCTGTTTGCCGGCGACAACGGGCCGAGTGCGGTCGACGGCGTCGAGCCGCCCGACGAGTTCAACCATATCATCAAGGACGAGCACTACGGCTTCCCTTATTTCTTTGGCGACCCGCCCTCCGACGGCGGTACACGCGGCGCGCTGGTCAGCTTTCCACCCCACTCGGTGCCGACCGGCGTAACGTTTTATACCGGCAACGCGTATCCGCCCGAGTTCACCGACAGCGCGTTTATTACGCTGTGGCAGCGCGGCGAGATCCAGCGTATCGAAGTGGCGCGCACGGCAACCGGCAATTATCTCAGCCGTACCAGCGAATTCGCGCGCGGCTTTTTGTACCCGATCGACGTGGTCACCGGTCCGGACGGGAATTTGTATATCGCCGACTTCGGCACCAGCGCGATCTATCGCATCACCTACGACGTCAACAAGGCAGGCTCTTGATCCGGCGCAAGGGTACAGCGCGGAGGCGCGGAGGTCGCACAGATAACCAAGACTCTGTGCGTTCTCTGCGCTTCTGCGGTGTATTTCTTTCGAGCATTGCACTGGCGGTAACACTGCTGGCAGCCTGTGGTGAAACGGCAGGGCCGGGCGACGCCGCGCGCGGACAGCAGCTGTTTGCGGGCGAGGTCGAGCCCTTCGGCGATAACCTGCCGACCTGCATCTCATGCCATCCGGTCGAGGCCGGCACGCCGGGCAATATCGGCCAGAATCTCAGCAACATCGGCAGTCGGGCGTCGACGGAGGTGCCCGGCCAGGCGCCTGAAGAATACCTGCGCCTGGCGATCCTCGAGCCGGATGCGTATCTGGCCGGCGGCTATCAGGAAGGCATCCACTACCGCGAGTACGACGCGGCGCTCTCAGCACAACAGGTCAACGACCTGATCGCGTACATGCTCACGCTGCGCAGCGGCGTCGACTAAACGATCCACGTAGAATTCGGTCCGCGAAGTCACGCGAAGGTTGCGGATCGTTTCGCGTGACTTCGCGCATCCTTAGGCCCAGCGGACGAGGCCGAGCTCGTACTTGGTAGCCAGATTGGGATGGTGCGGCACCACGCGCACGCCATACACCATACTGCCGCCGTGATCGACAGTCCAGCTGCCGCCAAACGAAACGATGTTGTCGTAGCTGCCCGATACATCGCGCTCGACGCGCTGCAGCCGGACATGCCCGGTTTCCTCAACCTCCCAATCATTGTCGCGTCCGAGCACCAGCTCAACCTCGAGATCCTCAGGCCGCAGTTTGCCGAGATAGATCTCGGCCACCACTTCGAGCTTGTCGCCGACGCCGAAGCGGGCATCGCGCGGCCCCTGCACCGCGACCGAGAGCTCGTTCCACGAGGCGCGCACCTGTTGTTTCCACTCGGCCAGCGCGCGGGCCTTTTCGTAGCCGTCGGTTGAGAACGAGGCGTTGCGCAGCTCGGTCGGCACGTAAAATCGCTCGGCGTATTCCTGGACCTGCCGTGCCATCGAGAACAGCGGCGCGCACGAAGCGATCGCTTCTTTCATCACCGCGACCCACCCGTGCGGCACATTGTCCTGGCCGCGATCGAAAAACGTCGGAATGATTTCGTGCTCCAGCGTATCGTACAGGTCGTCCGCGTCGGCCTGATTCTGGGTTTCCTGGTCCTGATACGCGCGCTCTTCGCCGATCGCCCAGCCGTTCTTGCCGTTAAATCCTTCGGCCCACCAGCCGTCCAGGATCGAACAGTTGGGCACGCCGTTGAGCGCTGCCTTCATGCCGCTGGTGCCGCTGGCTTCGTGCGGCCTGATCGGGTTGTTGAGCCACAGGTCGACGCCGGACAGAATATAGCGCGCCATGTGAATATCGTAGTTCTCGAGAAAGAAGATCTTGCCCGCGAACTCCGGCGCACGCGACAGCTGATAAACCTGGCGGATCAAGTCCTTGCCGGGGTCGTCTTTGGGATGTGCCTTGCCGGCAAACACGATCTGCACCGGCCGTTCCGGATTGTTAAGAATGCGCAAGAGCCGCTCACGGTCGCGGAAAATCAGCGTGGCGCGCTTGTAGGTTGCGAACCGGCGAGCAAAGCCGATCGACAGTGCCTGCGGGTTGCCGAGTGTTTGCGTTTCCGAGAGCTGGTTCGGCCCTTCGCCAAGCCGCCCGCGGTGCCCGCGCAGATGGTTGCGCAAGTACGTGAGCAGCTTGTCTTTGCGGATCTGGTGCGCCACCCATAGCTCGTCGTCGGGCACCTCGCGGATCGGCTGCCAGGTTTTGGGGTCCGCGCGGTAGTCGTCCCAGTCGTGGCGCAGGTAGCGGTCATACACTGCCCGCATATCGCGCGAAAGCCAGGTCGAGGTGTGGACTCCGTTGGTGATCGAGGTGATCGGCACTTGGTCCTCGGTGATACCGGGCCACAGGAAATGCCACATGCCACGCGCCACCGCGCCGTGCAGGCGGCTTACGCCGTTATGCAGCGACGAGAAGCGCAGCGCCAGGATCGTCAGCGAGAACACGCTGCCCCACGACATCTGCTGGCGAGCGAGATCGTGGAATTGCTCCCGCGCCAGGCCGAGCCGCGGCCAGAAGGTGCTGAAATACTTGTCGATCAGGTCGTAGCCGAAGGTTTCGTTGCCCGCCGGCACCGGCGTATGGGTGGTAAACACCGTCGAGGCGCGCACCATTTCGCGCGCCACGTCGAACGGCAGGCCCTGCTCCACCAGCTCGCGCGCGCGCTCCAGCACCATGAAAACCGGATGCGAATCGTTCATGTGAAACACCGACGGGTCGAGCCCGAGGGCACGCACCACGCGTAGCCCGCCGATTCCCAGCACCAGCTCCTGCGAAATCCGTATTTCCTGATCGCCGCCATATAGCCTGGCCGACAGCTCGCGGTCGGCCGGAGCGTTGCCGGGCACGTCGGTGTCCATCAGGTAGAGCGCTACACGCCCGATCTGGACCTTCCACACCTTGGCGTAGATCGTGCGTCCCGGCAGCTCCACGGCGATCTCGATCTCTTTGCCGTCCTGACCGAACGCGTGCGTCGCGGCAACGGTGCCGAAGGTCAGCTTATCGTAGTTGGCTTCCTGCATTCCGTCGCGTCCGATGCGCTGGGTAAAATAGCCTTGCGGATACAAGAAGCCGATCCCGACAAAGGGAAGCCCGAGATCGCTCGACTCCTTGATATGGTCGCCGGCCAGGATGCCCAGGCCGCCCGAATAGATCGGCAGCGATTCGTGTAGCCCGAACTCGGCCGAAAAATAGGCGATCGTTTTGCCGCCCAACTGTGGAAAAGTACGCCGGAACCAGGTATCCTCGCGGCTCATATAGGTGTCGAACTGGCGCACGATCTGGTCGAAGCGTTCCAGGTACTCCTCGTCCGCGGCAACCGCTTCGAGCCGTCGTGGCTCGACCTCGGAAAGCATGCGAACCGGATTGTGATTGACCCGGCTCCACAGTTCCGGGTCGAGCACGCTGTACAGCGCCTGTGCCTCGGGCGTCCACGACCACCAGAGGTTATATGCCAGATCGTAGAGCCGGTCGATCCGCTTCGGCAGTGTTGGAAACACGGATACGCGGCCTAGAATATTCACAAGCTATCCTTTCGCGCACACCGGCGGCGCCGCATTCGGCGCCGCTGATGCACATCATTATATGCGAGGTTCGGCTTTGGTTGAAATTCGGGTTCATGGCCCCCAGGAACCGGCGAACCCCATGAACCCCAGGATAAATCCTGGGGCTGAAGAAACGAAGACCGCTGAAGCGGCCTGAACTCGAGTTCAGGCCGCTTCAGCGGTCTTCGTTTCTTCAGCCCGGCGCTTTAGCGCCGGGAATGCCGGGACAGCATGTTCCGAATCCGCCGAGCGTTGACAAACTCCCGGTCGGCTGCGTACACTTCCCGTTCCGCCGTGCGCGGCCTGCGTTCGCATTTGGAGACATCTATGCTCGCGATCGGGTGGCTGGCATGACACATAGCCTACGCATCCTGGACGGCGTTCCTAAGGGCAACCTTGGCCTGGCCAAGGCGCACTGGGTCAGTCGCGATATCATCGCCTGGCAGCCGGAGGCAACCGGCTCGGCTACGTTCCGGCTACACTGGGACAGCAGCGGCGAGCTGCAGCTCGGTTCGGACGGAATCAGCGGCGGCCAAACAATCCAGCTTCGCTTCGAGCCCGCCGGCCTGGACATCGAGCTCAAACAGCGCTTTCCGCATCTTGCCCACTACTCGGGCTTTCGGCTCGCGTCCGCCGACCTCGAGATAGTGCCCGAGCTGCTGCGAGCCGAAGTCGTGGTTTCGGCGGTCGAGCACGGCAGGCTCGCCGACGCCAGCAGCCTGCAACTGCCCGGTGTGCTCGACGAGCTTTTTAAGTACACGGGTACACTCGGCGTCAGCTGGCACGGCAGTGACCCCGCCGGCGCACTTCCATCGCTGGCGGTATGGGCGCCGACGGCTCGCTCGGTAGCGCTGCATGTGTACGTCGACGGCAAGCCGGAGACCGAGTCGACGCGCCACGAAATGACCTTCGACTCCGCCAGCGGTGTGTGGAATATCACAGGGCAGCCGGATTGGCGCGACAGATTTTACCTTTACGAGGTCGAAGTCTGGGTCCGTTCAAGCGGCGCGTTCGAGCGCAATCTGGTGACCGACCCGTACTCGGTGAGCCTTTCGACAAACAGCCTGCGCAGCCAGATCGTCGATCTCGCCGGCCAGGAGCTACAGCCGGTCGGTTGGACGGCGCTGACCAAGCCGCCTCTGGCCGCGCCCGAAGACATCGTGCTCTACGAGCTGCACGTGCGTGATTTCAGCATCTCCGACACATCCGTGCCGGAGTGGCAGCGCGGTACGTTCAAGGCTTTTACGCAGCTCGAAAGCAGCGGAGTGCGACACCTCAAGGGCCTGGCACAGGCAGGCCTGACCCACATCCACCTGCTGCCGGTTTTCGACATTACTTCGGTTGAGGAAGACAAGGCTCTGCGCAGGGAGCCCGATGCCGCGCTGTTGGCGAGCTATGGGCCCAACAGCGAGCTGCAACAGGCGGCCGTGGCGGCGACCAAGGACCATGACGGCTATGCCTGGGGCTACGATCCGTTTCACTACTCTGCGCCCGAGGGCAGCTACTCAACCGATCCCGAGGGCAGCCAACGGATTCTCGAGTTTCGCGAAATGGTGCAGTCGCTCAACAAAGTGGGGCTGCGCGTCGTGATGGACGTGGTGTACAACCACACGGCGGCCGGGGGGCAGGAGGCCAAGTCGGTGCTCGACCGGGTCGTGCCGGGGTATTATCACCGCCTCAATGCGATCGGGCAGATCGAGACCAGCAGCTGCTGCTCCAATACCGCTACCGAGCACGCGATGATGGAAAGGCTGATGATTGACTCGCTGCTGATCTGGGCGCGCGAATACAAAGTCGACGGTTTTCGCTTCGACCTGATGGGTCATCATTCCAAAGCCAATCTACTGTCGGTGCGGGCGGCGCTGGACGCGCTGACGCTGGAGCGCGACGGCGTCGACGGCAAAGCGATCTACCTGTACGGCGAAGGCTGGAACTTCGGCGAAGTCGCCAACAACGCGCGATTTGAGCAGGCAACGCAATACAATATGGCGGGCACCGGCATCGGTACGTTCAGCGACCGCACCCGTGACGCTGTTCGCGGCGGCGGCGCGTTCAGCGGGCTGCAGGAGCAAGGTTTCGCCACCGGCCTGTGGAGCGATCACAACGGCGTCACCGGCGGCTGGCCAGACGAGCGGCGCAACCGCTTGCTTGAGTATATGGACTGGATCCGCGTGGGGCTGGCCGGCAACCTGGAGAACTACCGCATGGAGAACCGCTGGGGGCAGGTCGTCAGCGGCGCCGAAATCAATTACAACGGCTCGCCGGCCGGCTATACGCGCGACCCGCAAGAGCTTATTACGTATATCGAGGCCCACGACAACGAAACGTTCTGGGACGTGGTGGAGCTTAAAGCTGCCTGGAGCACCTCGATCGAGCAGCGCGTTCGGATGCATAATCTCGGCAACAGCGTGGTGATGCTCGGCCAGGGCATACCTTTTTTCCAGGCCGGCCAGGATCTGCTGCGCTCCAAATCGCTCGATCGCAACAGCTACAACTCGGGCGACTGGTTCAACCGGTTGGACTGGAGCCGTGAGTTCGAACAACTGGGGCGTCGGCTTACCGCCGGGAGAAAATCGCTCCAACTGGCCCTTGATGTCTCACGTGCTCGGTAACGAAGCATTCAGGCCACGGCGCGAACATATCGACGCCGCGGCCGAGCATTTTCGCGAAATGCTGGCGATCCGCAAGAGCTCGCCGCTGTTTCGGCTGCGCACAGCCGACGAGATACTGGCACGCGTCGAGATGCACAACACCGGCCCCGGTCAGCAGCCCGGCCTGGTGATCATGAGCATTGCCGACGGCCAGGGCGAGCACAATCTCGACGGGCGGAACGACCTGATCGTCGTGCTGTTCAACGCCAATCCGTGGGAAGCGAATTACACTATTGCGGTGCTCGCGGGCCGCGCGCTCGAGCTGCACCCGATTTAAAAGCACTCGGCCGACGGGCTGGTGCGCGATTCCAGCTTCGACGCTGCCAGCGGTGAGTTTCGGGTGCCGGGCCGCACGACGGCGGTGTTCGTGCTGCCACAGGCGTAGGGTCGAAGGTCACAGGTCGAAGGTCGAAAGTCTTTCGGATACACGGTTCTTGCGGGGCTTCGGCCCTGCGTCCAAAAGGTCGGTTCGGTGACCTTCGACCTTCGACCTGTGATCTTCGACCACCTAATCGACTTCCTCACTTAACAACAACTCCAGTATATCCAACGCCACTTGCTTATCCAGCGGCTGGTTGCCGCTGCCGCACTTCGGGCTCTGCACGCAGCTGGGACAGCCGTCGGCGCAGGGGCACTCGCGCAGCAAGATCGCGCGTCATGCGCCACCATTCTTCGAGCTCCTTATAGCCCAGCTCGGAGATGCCGACGCCGCCGGGCACACCGTCATAAATGAATATGGTGGCGGCATCGGTATCCGAATGCCAGGCGGTCGAGACACCGCCGATATCCCAGCGGTCGCACATGGCCAGCAGCGGCAACAGCGAAATCATGGCGTGCTCGGCGGCGTGGAGACCGCCGCGCAGGTCGCGCTGTTCCAGCTTGATGCGCTCGGCGTGAACGTGTGGCAGCGTAAACCAGATCGCCCGCGTCATGAACTGCTGCGGCGGCAGCTCGAGCTCGAAGTCGCCGAGCATCTCTTCGCCGTACATCGCTTTGCGGCGGTAGCCGACCACCGAGCGTTTGACTTCAACGTCGCCGAAACAGGCCGTCGTAGCGCCCGCCGGGCGGATAGCGAGCTGCTCGGCCACCTGAATATCGGTGATGTCGCGCGGCTGGGTGTAGTAACTAACGTCGGCCTGGCGCGCCGTCGCGATTCGCGCCTGGAGATCCAGCTCCAGCACCAGATAACTCTCGGCCTGATGCAGATACACGGCGCCCGTATGCACTTCAAACGCCGCCCGCTCCTGCGGCACGCGCTCGAGCAGGCGGCCGTCTTCCAGGCGCAGCTCGATCGTATCACCGCCGGTTGATCGAATCGAAACGTCCTGCGCCGGGTAGCTGCCGGTCGGTGCGATGACGCGGCCGTTGTGCTCCCTGAGCTTGTTTTCGCCGATCAGATCGCCGACGAGCGCGGGCGCGCTGTCGCCAAACCATTCAGCCGTTTCGTCGATCTCGAGCGGCTGCTCATAGGCAGCGCAGCGCAGGTGGTCGGACAGAATGTATGGATTATCGAGCGCGATGCGCGCCTGCTCGTGCGGCCGGGCGAAAAACTCCTCGGGATGGCGCATCCAATACTGATCGATCGGATCGTCGAGCGCCACCAGCACGCCCAGGCTCGGACGCAGGCCGCGGCCGGCACGGCCGAACTGCTGCCAGGCGCTGGCGATGGTGCCGGGATAGCCGTTCAAAATCGAAGCGTCAAGACCACCGATGTCGACGCCAAGCTCCATCGCGTTGGTCGAGATCAGGCCGACCACCTCGCCGTCGGCGACGGCGCGCTCGATCGCGCGGCGGTCTTCCGGCCGGTAGCCGGCGCGATACGAGCGGATGCGCGCGGCCAGCTCGGGCTCGGACGACAGCCGGTCGCGGGCATAGCGCAGCAGCAGCTCGGCGATCTTGCGCGCTTTGGTGAACGCGATCGTTTGAATCTGCGCGCCGACCAGCTCGGTAAACAGGGTCGTCGTTTCGATATTGGTCGACCCACGCTTGCCGGCGGCGACACTTTGCAGCGGCGGGTTCCAGAACAACACGGTACGCATGCCGCGCGGCGCGCCATTCGCCTCGACGACGGACACCGGCTCGCCCAGCAGCGCCTCGAGATGCTGCGCGGGATTGCCGATCGTGGCCGACGCGAAAATAAACCGCGGATCGCTGCCGGCGGCACGACATAGCCGGCGCAGGCGGCGCAGCACCAGCGCGACGTGCGAGCCGAACACGCCGCGGTACACATGTGCTTCGTCGACCACCACAACCTTGAGGCGCGCCAGAAAGCGGCTCCAGGCGCCGTGATTGGGCAAAATACCGAGATGCAGCATGTCCGGGTTGGTCAGCAGGATATTGCTGGAGGCGCGGATAGCAGCCCGCTCGCCTGGCGGCGTATCGCCGTCGTAGATCGCGGCGCGGACGTGGGGCAGGCGGCCGTCGGCCAGGGCCCGCAGCGCGCGTAGCTGATCCTGCGCCAGCGCTTTGGTCGGAAACAGGTACAGCGCGCGCGCCTTCGGATCGCTGCCGATCGCTTCGAGCACCGGCAGGTTGTAGCATAACGATTTGCCCGAGGCAGTCGCCGTGACAACACCAAAATGGCGCCCTTCGCGCGCAAGGTCCAGCGCCTGCGCCTGATGGTCGTACAGCTGCGCCACGCCGCCGGCCTGGAGCGCTGCAGCCAGTGCCTGGGGCAGGGGACGATCGGGCGTCGCATGCTGTGCCATCTGCGGCCCGAGCTGCTCGACGTGGACGATTCGCTCACGAAATTCGGGCCGCGAAAGCATGCCGGCGACCCAATTTGACAGGAAATTGATAGATTCGTCCACAAACCCCTTCCAAGCCATGCCGAAGCATGGTACACTGTGCCCGTTCCGCAATTATACTTGCTTCTTCACGAGCGTCCTCGCCGTAATTGCCCATGCGTAATTGCTGGCTGGTCAACGTTGATCAGTAGTTAGGAGGCCCACGGTGTTGGACCCCCAGGTGATTGGTCTACTCAAATCGACAATCGACACATCGTGTAAGCTGGTGGTGGCACTGAAGTTTTTGGACCATCGCGGTCTGAATGCAACGCCGTCCGAAATGGCAGTGCGCGTGTGCCGTGATATCTGGAGCGTCGAGGCGGCGCTGGACGAGCTCGCCGCCTCCGGTGTTCTGGTGCGGCGGGAGCTGCGCTTCGCGCTCAGTGCGTCGCCCGATGTATCGGCGCGGCTGGCACTTCTGCGCGATACCTATACGCATCCCATGAGTCGCGACGAGCTGCATGCCTTGCTCCGCGAGCTGGAAGCGTACGCCCCGTATCGCTCCGACGCACGCAAAAAGCGCCCTACGTCGATTGCCGCTTAGGTATTGGCCCGCTTCTTGCACCTTCGCAGCCGCGAAGAGTAGCAAGGAGCGAAACATGCAACGTATTGTAATCGCCGTCGCCTGCGCGCTGACGCTCGCGGCGTGCGGTCCTGCCGATGTGGAGACCGCCGCCAACGAAGCTGCGTCAGCGCTGCCCTCTGTACCGGCCGAGCTCGCTGCTTCGGCCGAAGCGCTTGCCGAGGAAGCCGAAGCTCTGGCCAGCGGTATCGAAGCTCTCGCCGGCTCCGAAGATCTGGAGGCCGCGGCGAGCGCGATCGAAGGAGCCGCCGCCGAGCTCGAAGTGCTGGCCGACCAGTTCAACGAGCCGCTGCGGCTGCAAACCGACCAGCCACTGGTGTTGGACACTACCCAGGAAATCGCCGGCGTCACCAACTATAAATGGACCATCGCGCAGGCGCCAGCTGGCGCTGAAAGCGTCGAGGGTAATGTGATCAGCGAGAACTCGAACGGCAAGCTGACGATCGAGCCGGCCGACTACGCCGAATACTTTCCGGCTTCCGGCGAGTACCAGGTCGACCTGGCGCTGACGTTCGACGACGGCTCGGTGCAGTCGGTGCCGATCCCGGTGGTTGTGCCATAACTTTCTGACGCAAAGGCGCAATGGACTAATATAGTACCGGTACGATCGACCGTACATGAACGAAATGTAAGAAGGTCTTTGATGAATTTTCATCGAAGACCTTGCTTTAATTCTTTGCGCCTTTGCGTCAAAAAGGTACTATGTCGGGCATGGCGCAGGTTTCATCTATTCGGCTGCTCGGCGTGCGTGTCGACGACGTCACCATCGACGAAGCCGCGGCACGGATCGGCCGCTGGATCGATGAAGGTGGACCGCACCACCTGGTTACCGTCAACCCCGAATTCGTCATGGAGGCGCAACGAAACGCTTCGTTCCGCGCCACGCTTGAGCACGCCGACCTGGCGGTTCCGGACGGCGCCGGCCTGCTGTTTGGTGCTCGCTGGCGTAAGCACCCGCTCCGCGCACGTGTCCCAGGTGTCGAGCTGGTCGAGCGCATCGCGGCCGACGGCGCCGCGCGCGGCTGGCGCGTGTTTTTCCTTGGCGCCGCGCCGGGAGTTGCGGAAGCGGCCGCACAGCACCTGGCTGAACGGCATCCCGGACTCGTTATCGCCGGCTGTTTTGCCGGATCGCCGCGAGCAGAAGATACGCCGGAGATCGCTAAGCGCGTCGCAGCGGCACGACCGGATGTGTTGCTGGTCGCGTTCGGCCATCCGGCTCAGGATCAATGGATCGCCAGGCTTCAGCCGCAGCTGCACGTTCCGGTTGCGGTCGGCGTAGGCGGCACGTTCGACTTTCTATCCGGCCGTGTTCCGCGTGCTCCCCTGGCGATGCGACGCCTCGGCCTCGAATGGTTGTACCGGCTCGTGCGCCAGCCGCGCCGTTGGCGGCGGATCTGGACGGCGGTGGTGGAGTTTCCCGTAGCTCTATTTCTGAACGGTGATAAACTTTAGCCATGCGCAGATGGCCGCTGCTGATACAAATACTTGTCGTGAACTCGCTGATCGTGGTGCTGGGCGCGGTTGCGGGCACCTGGATCACGCGCTCGCTTGCATCGCAATCGAGTGCCGCCTTGACGGTATTATTCGCATTGCTTGGCCTGCTGCTGAGTGTTGCGGCCAACTATGCTCTGCTGCGCTACGCTCTACGGCCCCTGTTGCTGCTGCAAACCGTAGCCGAGCTGGTATCCGACGGCGATCTCCGCGTTCGCGCCGAGGTGCAGCCCAAAGGCGAGCCCAACCTCACGCGATTGGCACGCACATTCAACACGATGCTGGACAGCCTCGAAGAGGATACGCACGTGCTCGAGCGCTCGCGTGAGCTTACCGAACAGCTGACCCAACAGGTAATCTCGGCCCAGGAAGAAGAGCGCCGCCGTATTGCACGCGAGCTGCACGACGAAACCGCACAATCGTTGGCCACGCTCGGCATCTATATCGACACAACACTCGGCGAGCACCGCGAAGCGATGTCGCCGTCGCTCCGCTCAGGGCTACAGCGCGTGCGTGAAATTGTCGACCGTACGCTCGAGGGTGTGCGCACGATCATCGCCGACCTGCGGCCTTCGCTGCTGGACGACCTCGGTCTTGCCGCGGCGCTACGCTGGCAGGTGCAACACCGCCTGGAAGCAGCGGGCATCCGCGTCGACCTTCAGGTTCGCGGCGAGGGCCGGCGCCTGCCGCCGGCGTTGGAGACCGCCCTGTACCGTATCATGCAGGAAGCGATCACCAACATACTGAAATATGCCGACGCACAGTACGTCGAGGTCGACCTCGATTTAAGCGCTCGCGATGCCGTCACAGCACGCGTGGAGGATGACGGGCGCGGGTTCGATCCCGCAGACGAGGTCGAATCAAGGCCAGGGCAAGGCGTCGGCATTTTCGGGATGCGCGAGCGCGCAAATCTTGTCGGTGGCGACCTGCAGATCGACAGCGCGCCGGGTATCGGCACCGAGGTACGCATCAACATTCCACTGCGAGCGACTTCAGCAGCCGAGGAAACGCTGGCCGTCCACGGCCACGAATAGCTATTCGTGGCTCCATTCGTTTATTCGTGGCCGTGGCTCCATTCATCCCAGGCGTCTACCATACGCGGCACGATCGAGCGCCAGTCGTAGCGCTCCCGAACGAGCCGGCGACCGTTCGATGCGAGGCGTGAGGCGAGCTGTGGGTCGCGCAGCAGGCGCACGAGCTGTCCTGCGAACTGGGCGCCGTCGGCGGCAAGCAGCAGGTGTTCCCCGTCGCGCAGCCCTTCCACGCCCTCGGCGCCGAGCGTGGTGCTGACTACCGCCTGCTCCATCGACAGCGCTTCGAGCAGCTTCAGGCGCACGCCGCCGCCGATCCGCATCGGCACCACATAGGCGCCGGCGCCGGCAAAGTACGGCCGCACATCGGGCACGTCTGCGATAACCGAAACGCCGGGCAGCGCACCGAGCTGCTCCACGGCCGGCTGTGGATCGCGACCGACCACCATGAACCTGAGGTCGGGTATTTCTAAACGTAACCGCGGCAGCACCTCGTGCGCAAACCAGGTCACGGCGTCGATATTCGGCCGGAAGCTCAGCGAGCCGGTGAACAGGACATAGCTATGATTATCGGAAATGCCGGCGGGCCCAGGCTGTGAGCGGTAATATTCTGTGTCGACGCCGTTGGGGATCACGCGAATGTTCAGCCGCCGATCCAGCCGCCCAAGGATCGCGGCGTCGCCCTCGGAAACCGCGAATGCGCCGCCGAATTGCCGGCTGAGACGCGCTTCGTAGGAGCGCAATTTCTGCCACTGCACCAACGAATAGGCCGCGGCGTGCAGCGCTTTGGGCTTGCGAGCATCCGTCAGGAACGCGCGTCGCTGCAGCAAATGCTCGGCGTTCCAGGCGTCGTAGACCCACAGCGGCGGCGCAGCTGTTTGCGCGCCGTACTGCGCTGTTTCGATGCTTTCGGCCTGGACGACATCGAAAGGGATCTGCGCCAGCAACCGGCTCAAGGCGGCAGCATACATGTCCGAGCGACCGCGCAGGGCCATGTCGGGCAGCGCTGATCCGACCAGCGTGCGCAGCCGGCGCGACATAGCATGTCGCGGCAGCGCAACCGCCTCGACATGACATAGCTCGCGCAGCGGCGCAAAGGCCTCGGTCGCGCCGGGCGTCGAGCTGAACATCAACAGCCATGTTTCGTGTTGTGCCGCCAGCAGGCGCAAGAATTGCCACATGCGCTGTTGGCCGCCGCCGCGTGGTGGATACGGCGGATACGGAGCCAGAAAGAGCAGCTTCACCGCAGCAGCCAGCTCAGCCAGCTAATAAGCCGAGGCACAAATACCAGCAGGCCGGCGATTGCAGCCCCGATCGCGCCGACCAGCACGGCGCCCGCAGCGGCGTCTTTGGCTCGTTTGGCGAGCGGATCAAAACGTGGAGTGGCCAGATCGACGACCGCTTCAACCGCGGTATTCAGCGCTTCCAGCGCAAGCACCAGCGCTATGGCCAGGACCAGTGCCAACCATTCGCCGATCGTGATACGAAAAAAAACGCCGGCGGCGACCACCAGCAGTGTGATCAGCAGGTGGATCTGCGCGTTGCGCTGCGTGCGCAGCATATGCGCAATTCCGGCAAATGCATAGCCGAAGGATCGCAGCAGCCCGAGCAGCCATAGCCGCGCACTCTGGCCACGCGGCCCTTCAGTGGTGATGCCGCCTAGCGTAGCCGGCTGAGCGCCGGCCGGTTCGCGCTGCCTAGGTTCCATGTTGACCATCGCGCGTCATGCCGAGTGCACCCAGCAGTGCCTCTTCACGCTTGCGCATCGACGCTGCATCGTCGGGCTGCTCGTGATCGTAGCCCAGCAGGTGCAAAATGCCGTGCGTTACCAGGTAGCCCAGCTCGCGCTGTCGCGCGTGGCCGTACTCCTCGGCCTGCCGTACCACATGGGGAAACGAAACCGCGAGGTCGCCAAGGTAGCGCGGCTGGCCCGGAGCGGCGACGAACGATCCGGCTCCTTCAGCGCCGAAGGAAAGCACATCGGTCGACCGGTCCACGTTGCGGTAGCTCCGGTTCAGCTCATGTAGCTGCGCTTGATCAGTGATCCAGATGCTGAGCTCGGCCGGCTCCGCGATGCCCTCGCCGCGCAGAACATGCTCGACCAATCGCTCGATACTGTCGGCATCGACCTCATTCGCGTACGGCTCGTCGATCTCGATGCTGACGGTGTAAGGCATAGGAAAGAACCAAGAACCAAGCAAATCAGGCAAACCAGGCAAGCCGCCGGCAGGCCGGGGGTCTGGGGGCGTCCCCCAGTTCTCTTTCTGATCCACCTGTGTGGTAGCAGAACTCGAAACTCGAAACTCGAAACTTGGAACTCGAAACCCAAAATTACGGCACCGGCGACGCCGCGGGCGTTTGATCCGCGACCGGCTGCGGATAGTCGACACGTGGGTGATAAATGCCCTGCAGCGTCTTGGCGAACGATTCCTTGATAATCGCGATGTCGCGCAGCGTCAGCGGGCACTCGTCGAGCTGGCCGGAGCGGACGCGCTCGGTAACGATCTGCTCGACTACATCGGGGATACTTTGCAGGCCCGCTGCGCCGGGCGTCTGCTCGTCGTCGGGCCGCATCGGCCGCAGCTTGCCGGTCTGGGAGCGCGCCCGAACTGTCGCTTCGACGCCGTCGGCCAGCATCATAATGCCGGCCTCGCAGGTTTGCGGCCTGGGACCAGGATAACGAAAATCGTCGATATCGACGTCGCCGTCTTCCTGTAGCGCCCGCTGGTAAAAGTACGACACCAGGTTCGTCCCGTGGTGCTGCGGGATAAAATCGATCACCTGCTGCGGCAAGCCATGCTGCTGCGCCAGCTTCACACCTTCGCGCACGTGGTCAATGATAATCGCCGCGCTGGTCTTAGCGTCGAGTACATCATGCACGTTGGACCGCTCGTGCTGATTGTCGGTAAAAAAGTAGGGACGCAGAATCTTACCGATATCGTGATAGTAGGCCCCGACTCGCGCCAGCAACGGGTCGGCGCCGATGTTTTCGGCGGCCATTTCGGCCAGGTTCGAAACCACCATGCTGTGGTGGTACGTTCCGGGCGCCTCGCGCATCAGGCGATGCAGCAGCGGCTGATTGGGGTGCGCCAGCTCCATCAATTGCAGCGGCGTGACGGTGTTGCCCAGGCGCCCCAGCAAATTGTACGTGCCGACTGTCAGCACCGTGGCCTGGACGCCGTTTAGGAGGCTGAACAGCGGAATATCATACCAGCGTGTCGCTTCCCCGAGCGGAAAGAGCCAGAAACAAAACGCTCCAAGAGCGGTAATGGCCGCGACACCTAGGCCCACGTAAACAAAGGCGACGCTACGTACGGCGCGCTGGGCAATCAGCACGCCCGCCAGACTACCGAGCGCCAGCGTAATCGCTAAGCCGATCGGCTGCTCGCTTTGCATACCGATCAACGGCGCGAGCGTTAGCGCGGCCAACAGGCCGACGCGTGGATCGAACAACACAGTCAGCAGCACCGCCAGTGTCGCGAGCGGAAACGCGTAGGGCACGTCGGCCCATAGGAGCGGCAGCATCAAGCGCGCCGCGAGCAAGGTGAACACCATCGTCGCGCCGATCACGGCCAGACCGCGCGGATTACGCCACAACTGATAGTGGAAGCGCTGCAAATAGGCTGTATAGAACCAGGCCGACAACAGGCCGAGCCCAAACATTTGTACGGCGGCGAGCCAACCGCCGGCGCCGAACACGAGCCCCAGCTCGATCAGCTGCTCCCAGATCACGTCGTCGACGATCTGTCCTTCGCGCACAACCGTGTCGCCACGCTGTACTGTCACCGGGATCGGATTGACGGCAGCTCGGGCCGCCTCGCGCCGCAGCGCGGTGGCAGCTTCGTTGATCGTACGGGACGGGCGCAGAAAGCCGCCGACAAAGTTGGTCACCAGCCCGCGCTCTACCTCGTTGAGTGTCGACGGCAGGATATACGGCAGCACCTGTTGCTTATAATAGGTAATCTCATCGTCCTGCAGGCCGTCCGGATCGCTCTGCCAGATCCGATCGTACTGTCGGCGCGACTCATCCACCACCAGCTGCCAGCGCTCCGCGGGCAGCTGTACGATCTGCAGCGCCAGCGTATCGGTAATCGAAAACGACGGCAGGCCAGTGATCAAATCGACGCGCTCGGTTTCGTCCAACGCCTGGTTGGCGCGCAACAAGCCGATATTCTCGAGTGTGCTAAGCAGCGATTCGCGCTGCGTACGCTCCACGCTATCGTCGGTATCGTAAACGATATTCGCCGGATCGTTGGCCGCGGCGTCGCGCTGGCGGCGGGTCAGAACATCGCTCTGGTAGGTGATCGTTCGCGGAGCAGTCTGGTCGATCGGGCTCGGCAGGCCCTTAGTGATGGCCGCGGTGGAAGACAAAGGCACGGCCAGAATAACGCCGGTGGCGGCGCCAAGCGCCAGACCGAACACCAGGAACGTTAACAACGCGCGGCGCTGCAGGGCGGCATGCTGGCTGGGATGGCTGTTGCGGCTGGCACCGGGCGGCACGCGGCCGAGCAGGTAAGACCAAAGCTCCCCACGAGCGGTACTACTGGCTGTTCGCGAAAATGGACGCGCCACGATACGACCTTTGCTTCTCGTCAGCCTAGCAGTTCTTGTACCAGCTGATTGAGCGTCCGCCCGTCGGCGACATCACGGTAGCAACTCATGACTACAGGCATGACCTTCTTCATGTCGCCCTTGCCCGAGGCGCCGACCTCGCCGATGATCTCGCTAACCAACGGGCGCAGCTCATCGGCGCTCATCTGGCGCGGCAGATAGTGCTGCAGCACCGCGATCTCCGCCTCTTCCTGCTCCGCCGCGTCGACACGCCCGCCGCCACGGTATGCCTCGGCCAACTCCTGGCGCTTTTTGATCTCGCTACGCACGATTTGCAGCAGGTCCGACTCTCCCATCGGTTCGACCGTGGGCAGCTCGTCCGCGCCGATCGCTTCCAGCTTAACACCACGCTCCTGTGCAAGCCGTTGTAATGCCTGCGAGCGGATTCGTGAGCGCCGGTTGACTTCTTCGTTGGTGATCGCGGCACGCAAGGTGCGGATTGTGGTCAGGCGCGTCATATCACGGGCGCGCATCGCGTCTTTCTGGTCACTCTGCAGCTGTTCAAGCAGGCCCATCGGCCACCCATTTTCTAGGCGCAGTAAGCGCCGCCACGTGCTGCGCCGACGCTTCCTTGCCGGTACGCATATATTATAGTGGATCGAACGGCAACAAACAACGAATACAAAAAAGCGGGGCGCCGGCATGCCGGCGCCCCGCGATCAAGCGTAGCTCACATGAAGAAATTGGCGTTCTTGGCGATATAGCTCTGCCACTGCTCGGGCGTGGCATCCTCAGCAAAGATTGCCGTCACCGGGCACTCCGGCTCGCAGGCGCCGCAGTCGATGCACTCGTCGGGGTTGATATAGTACATGTCTTCCCCTTCGTAGATACAGTCGACCGGGCAGACTTTGACGCACGACGCGTCTTTGGTACCGATACACGGCTCGGCGATAATATACGGCATGAGTGGCTACTCCTTACGCAGCTTCTGCCCTACCTTAGCACGCCGTATCTCCACCGTCTGCGACCTTAGTCCCACTTCTGAGAATGTTTCTCAAAATCAAACGCTTCGCGGTTGAAGGTCGAAGGTCGAAAGTCCAAGGTCCAAAGTCCTTACCTAACACGGCTATACGCAACATGCCACCTCGTGGACGCGTGGGTAAATATCTGTCCGGTGACCTGCGACCTGCGACCTTTGACCTTCGACCGCTAAATCTCGGCTGCCTTTTTCAGCCCATCCGCGTCCAAAACGATGACCTGTCCACGTTTCAACTCCACCAGATGCTCCTCAGCCATCTGGCGCAAGGTGCGGCCGACGATTTCGCGCACGGTGCCGGCGCGAGCCGCCAACTCGGCCTGTGTCAGCATCGCGCTGCCGCTGGCTGCTTCGTTCACCAGCAGGCGCGCCAGACGTGCGCGCACCGAACGAAAACCAAGGTCTTCGATCAGCGCCGTTTGCTCGCGCAGCTGCTCGGCCATCTGGCGCATCAATAGCAGGGCCAGGTCGGGAAACTCACGGATCAAAGGCTGCAGCGCTTTGCCCGGCAGCAGCAGGCACGTCACCGGGCTCATCGCACGCGCGGTTACCGCGGTTGGGCCACCGTCGAGCAGCGGCTCCATGTTGAACACCTCGCCATGACCGATCACGGCGAGCACCTGCTCGCGGCCATCCGGCGCGGTGCGCGCCAGCCGAACGCGCCCCTCGCCAACTACAAACAGCGCCTCGGCGGGCTGCCCTTCGTACGCCAGAAACTGGCCCGAGCGATAGCGGCGCTCGGATACGTTCCGGGCGAGCGCCGCCAGGGCCGGCCGGCCGAGCTCGGCGAACAGGGGAACATCGGCCAGAGTAGTAAAACGCGGTGCCGGTCGTGTGATCTGCATAGCTCAACCGCAGCGTGTCGGATCGAGAGCCTGATCGTAAACCCGCTCGAACTCTTCAAGGTAACGGGCAGCCAGCTCGGGATCATCGATGATCAGGACGTTTTCGTCGTTTTGCTCCTGCGCGCCGCGTGTAAAGTTGAACGAGCCGGTAATCACGGTCCGCCCGTCGATCACGATCACCTTGTGATGCATAATGTAGCAGTTTCCATCGGCATGCATGTCGATCCCGGCGTCGCGCATACGCTCGTACTCCGAGCCGGTCCCCTTGGTGTTGCGGCTTTCCATTACCGCCCGCACGGCCACTCCACGATCAGCCGACGCCAGCAGCGCGTCGCCGATCGGGTCCGACGTATACGCAAAGGCCATCATGTCCACCCGTTCACGCGCACCGTCCAACAACTCGATGATCGCGTCGGTTATCGGATCGTCGGGCGCAAACATATTCTCGACCGTCGCCGAGCCGAAGCGAAGCTGCGGGTTTACCAGCACGCTGTCGCCTTTCGTGCCGCCGTTGCCGGTAAATATATCGTCGGTCTTGGCGAGGTAGTTCGCCGCGAGCTCCGGGCTGACGATGCGCAGCATGTTGTTGTTGTTGCGATACGCGTCGTTGGCCGTAAAATTCATCGAGCCCATCCAGACGATATTTTCGTCGATCACAACGATCTTGTCGTGCATGAACGCCGAGCGCTCGTCGTAAAACACCGGCACGCCCAGCGCTTCGAGATCGCCGGCCAGGCTGGCGACTTCAGGATCTTCGAGGTTTTCTCCATCGATCGAAACGCGGACCTCAACGCCGCGCTGCTGCGCCTGCGCCAGGGCACGAGCGATCGAAACGAGGTCAAAATCGAACACGGCGACCTCAACGCTGCGCTGCGCCCGGGCGATATCGGCGGCGATCGTTTCGTCGATGCCTTGCGTGCGGTCGGCGGGGCCTTCAGGATACGCAGGCACGGTGAAATATACCTGATACCACGGCCCTTCAGCGCCGCGCAACGCCTGCGTCTCGACGGTTTTTTGCGCGGCAGGCGTCGCAGCCAGCTGCGCAGACGGCTGCGCGATCGTAGGATCGGGCGCGTCTGCCTGCTGTGCCTGGTCGCCCTCGATCAGCTCTGGCGGGGCCGAAGCGACGGCTTGCTCAACCGGGTCGGGCCTCAAGCTTTCGAGCCAGCGCTGAATATAACCTTCCTGGTACAGCCAGATACCGCCAAGTATAAGCAGCAGCGCCAGCAGGATTTTGGGATCCAGCGGCGCAGCTTTTCGCCGCCTTCCGGTCGTGGAATTCGTACGGCGCCGGCGGCTCATCGCTGTGCCTTTCGATAGCGCCAGCACGAACGGCGGCGCCTGACACACGATGCTCGCGTGGGCTTCGTCCGATCAGATTGCCCGGCAATGTCCGCCGGCTGTTCCGTGGCGGGTGCGAGCTGAGCAGCGGCCCGCGCGGGCGGCGTTTCCGGCCGGCCAGGCTTGGCTGCGGGCTCATTGCCCGACGGCGGAAGAAGCGCCGCGGCCGGGGACGCCGGCGCATCTTTCGCCGGCGCCAGCAGACGCGCCGCCGCCGCCGCCCGGCGGGCATCGTCACTCGAGGGCGCCTGCCTGGCCGGCTGGGAGCCTTCAGCCAGCGCTGCTTTCGCTGCCGCGACCGGATCGCCGCCTGCTCGGGCAGCCACGCGGGCGGCACTCCGTATCTCGCTCACCCGGCGTTCAAAGGCCGGAGCTTCGTCGGCCGCCGTTATCTCGCGCTCGATCCAGTCGAGCAGGGCGCGCGCTCCCGCGTCGTCAAGGTCCGCGAGCAAGCTCTCGTCTTCGGCCAGGCGCTCCAACGCCTGCTCTACCCGCTGAGACGGCATATAGCTCCGATGGTTGTTTCTATTATTATACGGTAACGATCCGAGCCACGAATAGACACGAATAAACGAATGCTCGGCACATTCGTTTATTCGTGTCTATTCGTGGCTCCGGTCTTTCTCGTAATCAACGCGCAGGCAGTAGGCAATTTCGCGGGCGACGACGTCGTTGGTGAAATAGTTGACGTGGGCATGGAACGTCCCGGTTTGCACCCTGCGGTCGCGGATCACATAATCGCGTCCGGGTACGCCGATCAGCGGTGGATAAACATCGCGCAGGGGAAACGCGATCGGATCCTGTTGATCGTAAAAATTGATCCAGCGCCCCGAGCCGTCGGGCCGATCCAGGAACACACCACGATCGGCGTAGTGCGGCGCCGCGCCGCCGTACTGCATCAGGGTAAACAGGGCCAGCGGCGAACCCATCGTAAAAAAGTTGGATAACCCCAACCCTTTGACGGCATCGCGGTAGCGCGTGCCGAACAGGGCGCACACGTCATACGCCACCACCGAGCCGAGCGAGTGCGCAACAATACTCACATACTGCTGGCGCCCTGGCCGCTCGCGTATCAGCTGCTCGCGCACGGCGATAACTTTGTCGATCAGGCGCTGCCTGATCTGCTCGCCGCCGGGTTTAGTCAAATAAATCAGCGCGTCGCCGACACTCAACAGCAAGTAGCGGCGCGCCTGCTCGGATATATTTGTGAAACTGTCGAGCACTTCGCCGATCGCGTGGTTCGGCGGCCATAACGATCCGGCGCCGGGCAGCGAGGCATCCGGCAACACATGCTTGTTGTTGATCAGGTCCATCTCTTCGGCGCCGCCGATATCCGACCAGTTCACTTCATGAAACGCGATCGCGTCGGGGTCGGCGCTGCCGAAATACTTGCGGATGCGCTCCTGCAGCGGCTGCGAATACGTCGCGCTCGCAACGCGCAGGTTGCCGATGCCGTGAATAACGATCACGTTGACGACGGACATGGACACCTATCTCCGCTAAAAAGGGTATACTGTTTGTGAATACTCTCACGTACCCTGGTTGATATACAGCGATGATACAACAGGCTGATCCCGGCGCGATCATTGTGCTCGACCGGCTGTCGAAATGGTTCGATGAGGCCGGCAAGCGACGCGTCGTGCTCGACAGCGTCAGCGCCCGGTTCGGCCGCGGCGAATTCGTGGTCCTGCTTGGCAAAAGCGGTTCCGGCAAGTCGACACTGCTGAACCTGGTCGGCGGCATCGACACGCCGTCGGCCGGAACGATCGAAGTGGATCGGCAGGATATTACCGGGCTCGACGAGCGCGCGCGCACGTTGTTCCGCCGGCGTAATATCGGCTTCATCTTCCAGTTCTACAATTTGCTGCCCACGCTTACGGTGTTGGAGAATGTTTTGTTGCCGCTGGAGCTCAATAATCGGGCCAACGCCGCGGGCAAGCAGCACGCGATGGATTTGCTCGCGCAGGTTGGGCTCGCGGATCGCGCCGCGACCTATCCCGATAAATTGTCGGGCGGCGAACAGCAGCGCATCGCTATCGCCCGAGCGCTGGTACACGATCCGCTGCTGATTCTGGCGGACGAGCCGACCGGCAACCTGGATGTCGATACCGGGCGGCAGGTGCTCGAATTGCTCGACTCGCTGACGCGGCAGGCCGGCAAGAATTTGCTGATGGTGACGCATAGCACCGATGTGATCGGGATGGCCGACCGCGTGTTTTCGATCAAGGACGCGCGTCTGGTTGAAGAAGATACGTCCGTGACACAGGTGCCGGCGTGACCCTATTGACCAAAACCAGCCTGCGCTACCTGCTGCGCCATCCTTGGCAGATCGGCCTTTCGATCCTGGGTGTTGCGCTCGGCGTCGCCGTGGTCGTAGCGATCGATCTGGCCAACACCTCGGCATCGCGCGCGTTTACGCTGTCGACCGAGGCGGTTACCGGGCGTACAACTCACCAGATCGTCGGCGGAGCCGACGGCCTCGACGAAGCGTTGTACCGCGATCTGATAACCGGCGGCGTGGTCGACCGCGCCGCTCCGATCGTAGAAGGCTATGTCAGTCCGCAGCAGGCCGAGGTCGGCCCGCTGTTGATACTGGGTATCGATGCGTTTGCCGAAAACGGCTTTCGATCGTTTCTGGCGCCACGGTCGATCCAGGATGGAGACCTGTTGCCGCTGCTGAGCGAGCCGGGCTCGGGGCTGATTTCGCGCCAGACGGCGGAGCGCAGCGGAACCGCCCTGGGCGAGGAGCTGGGCATCGTGGTTAACGGGCAGCCGCGCCGGGTACGGATAATTGGCCTGCTCGAGCCCGAGGATGAAGCCGGGCGACGCGCGCTCGACGGCTTGCTGCTGACTGATATCGCAACCGCCCAGGAGCTGCTGGGCCGGCTGGGGCGGCTGAGCCGGATCGATTTGCTGCTGCCCGAAGGCGAGGCCGGCGTAGTCGAAGCCGAGCGCATCGCGGCGCAGCTGCCGGACGGCGTTGAGCTTGTGCGCCCCGCCCAGCGCACTGCGGCGATCGAGCAACTGTCGCGGGCGTTTGAAACAAATCTGGTGGCGCTGAGCCTGCTGGCGCTGGTCGTCGGCATGTTTTTGATCTACAACACCGTCACCTTCTCGGTGGTGCAGCGACGCGGCCTGCTCGGCACGCTGCGTTGCATGGGTGTTACACGGCGCGAGATCTTCGGCCTGGTGCTGGGTGAGGCGCTGCTGCTGGGCGCGATCGGCTCAGCCGCGGGCCTGCTGCTGGGCATCGTGCTCGGTCGCGGCCTGGTGGTGCTGGTAACGCAAACGATCAACGACCTGTACTTTACCGTTTCCGTGCGCGGTATGTTTATCACCGGCGCAACACTGGCCAAGGGGCTGCTGCTTGGCCTTGGCGCGACGCTAGTGGCGGCGGCGGTTCCGGCGCTCGAAGCGAGCTTCACGCCACCGCGTACCGTGCTGCGACGCTCGTCGGTCGAAGAGCGGATCCGGCGCGCGCTGCCGCCCGTTACCGGCCTGGGCGTCGCGTTGCTCGCGGCCGGAGGCGGAATCCTGTGGCTGCCGACGCGCTCGCTGTGGGTGAGCTTTGCAGGGCTGTTTTGCCTGATCTTCGGCTGCGCGCTGCTCACTCCAGGCGTCACGCTGGTGCTGATGACTGCGCTGCGCCCGCTCGGCGGGCGCCTGTTCGGGCTGCTGGGCCGCATGGCCGCGCGCGACGTCGTCGCGGCGCTGAGCCGTACCTCGGTGGCGATCGCGGCGCTGATGATCGCCATGTCGGTCACGGTCGGCGTCGGGATCATGGTCGGCTCTTTTCGCAATACCGTGGTGGCCTGGCTGGACTCCAGCTTGCGGGACGACATTTACGTTTCGCCGCCCGGCTTGATTGCCAACCGCTCCGACGCCGCGCTCGACCCGTCGGTCGTCGAGCTGATCGCGACAACACCGGGAGTGCAGCGCGCAGTACGGTTGAGCAACACACAGGCGCGCAGCGGCGAGCAGATCGTGAACGTGATCGGCGTCGAGATCGACGAGAGCGGACGCGAGGCCTACACGCTGGTATCGGGCTCGCAAGAGGAATCGTGGCGCGCGCTGCAGGACGGCGGCGTGCTGGTTTCGGAGCCGCTGGCGTATCGCTTCGCCATCCCTGCGAGCGGCGGCAGGCTCGAGCTCGAAACCGGCGCCGGAGCACAAAGCTTTCCGGTGGCCGGCATCTATTACGACTATTCCTCCGACCAGGGCGTTGTGATCATGCCACGCGAGCGCTTCCGCGAGCTGTGGAGCGACGACAGTGTATCGTCCATGTCGCTCACTGTCGCTGGCGGCAGCGATGTCGACAGCGTCATTCAAGCGATACGCGCGCGGGTGAGCGATCGGCAGGAGGTTGTGGTACAGAGTAATCGCGGGCTGCGCGAAGGAACGCTCGAGATCTTCGACCGCACCTTCGCCATTACCTCGGTGCTGCAGCTGCTGGCGACGGTCATCGCGTTCGTCGGCGTGTTGAGCGCGCTGATGGCGTTGCAGCTCGAGCGGGCGCGCGAGCTTGGCGTAATGCGCGCCAACGGCCTGACGCCGCGCCAGCTATGGGGCGTGGTGCTCGGACAGACCGGCCTGATGGGTTTTACGGCCGGCCTGCTGGCGCTACCGGTCGGCGTGCTGGTAGCGCTGGTGCTGGTCTATGTGATCAATCGACGCTCGTTTGGCTGGACGCTACGCATCGAGTTTCCGCCGCAGATCTTTATCCAGGCGCTGCTGCTGGCACTGCTGGCGGCGTTGCTGGCCGGAATCTATCCGGCGATACGCATGGCACGCACGGCACCGGCGCTGGCAATCCGGGAAGAATAATAGTTCCATATGAACCGTCGAACAGCACTCATCAGTCTGTTGGTCGCTGCGCTGCTGCTCGCGGGAGCCTGGCTGCTGCGGCCGGCACAGTCCGCGCCGCTGGAAGCAGGCCTCACCGTCGCCGAAGCCCTCGGCGCGCCCGCCGAGGGCTACTTGCGCGCCGAGCAGCCGCGCCAGTTCAGCTTTCCGGCCGACCACGGCCCGCACGAAGGCTTTCGAACCGAGTGGTGGTACTACACCGGCAACCTCGACACGGCCGATGGGCGGCATTTCGGCTTTCAGCTGACGTTTTTCCGCAACGCGCTCACGCCCGAGCCCGCGCAGCGCGACTCGGCCTGGGCGACGCGCAACGTGTACATGGCGCATTTCGCGCTTTCCGATCCCAGCGGCGAGCGTTTCTATGCGTTCGACCGCTACAGCCGCGACGGGGCGGGCCTCGCCGGAGCGCAGGCCGAGCCGTTTCGGGTATGGACCGAAAGCTGGGAGGCAACGGGCGCTCCTGAGAGCGGCACGCGACTGCGCGCGGCGCAGGATGATATAGCCATCGATCTTGTAGCGCGCGGCGCCAAGCCGCCGGTGCTGCAAGGCGACGATGGCCTGGCGAAAAAGGGCGAACAATCGGGCAGGGCGACATACTATTACTCGCTGACCCGGATGAAAACAAGCGGCACGATCAGCATCGCCGGCGAGCAGTTCGAGGTCAGCGGCTTATCGTGGATCGACCGCGAGTGGGGCACCAGCGCGCTCGGCGAGGGCCAGGTGGGCTGGGACTGGTTTGCTCTACAGCTGGACGACGGAATCGATCTGATGTACTACCAGCTGCGACGCTCGGACGGCACCGTTGATCCGTACTCAGCCGGTATCCTGGTGGCGCGTGATGGCGCCAAAACCGGGCTCGGACGCGACGAGATACACATTGACGTGCTCGATACCTGGCGCAGCGCGCGCAGCGGCGGCGAATATCCGGCGCGCTGGCGGCTCAGCATCCCCACGCGCAAGATCGAGCTCGAGATCGAGCCCTTCTTGGCGGATCAGGAGCTTCCGCTGACAGTGGTCTACTGGGAAGGCGCAGTTCGCGTGAGCGGCACCGTCGACGGCGTGCCTGTCGCGGGAACCGGCTACATCGAAATGACCGGCTATGCCGATCAACAGCGCTCCGCCGTACCTGATCGGGGAACGCAGTAATATGCCGTCCACGATCACGAATAGTCTGCGCTATTCGTGTATTCGTGTCCCATTCGTGGCCGTAACCAATAATGCGCGCAGACGATCCAGCGAGCTTTCAAGCATGCGCCGGTCGGTTTTCTGAAGCAGGTGTTCGAGCATCCCGCGGCTGCGGGGTGTCTCCCAGGCCGCGGTCAGCTGCGTACCCGATGCAGCCGGTATCAGGGTCAGGCGCAGCTGCAGGTTGCGCTGGTACTCGGTGTAGCGCAGCCGGTGTGGCGGATCCCAGTCGGCGACGATCCATTGCTCCGGATGCAACGAGCCCGCGCGTCGCAGCGTGAACCGCGTGCCCGGTTTTGCCGGACCGGTAAGCGAGTCAACTCGTTGCGCGCCCTCCAGCCACAGCGGCAGCAACTCGATCGTCGTCAGCACCTTCCAGACCTGCTCCGGCGGCTCCGCAAGCGCGATTGATTGTTGCACGATTGGCATTTCGCTACCAGATTGTGAATATAGAATCGCAGCATACTGCCTGCGCATGTTGCGATAGAGAAGACGACCGCCAAGCACCGTTTGTTTCAGTGCCTGGCGATGAAGCACCATTGATCCGGCCGAGCCTATAGCCCTTCACGCAGCGTGCGCAGCGCTTCTTCGAACTGGCGGAAGATGTCGCCCAACGGCGGATCGCCGAGTTTGATCGCGACCGGTATTTCGGTCTTGATCGGCACATCCGCCGATACAGGAATATCCTCATCGATGGTGACCGAAACGGTTTCGCTGATCGGGACTTCGAGGTTGAGCGGCACGTCGATATTAAACGCCCCGAGCGGGGTCTCGATCGGCACGCTCAGCGTTTCGCTGATCGGCACGGTAAGATTTATCGGGATGTCGATGGTGCGATTGATCGCTATAGTCGTATCCAAACTCACCGTCTGGTCGA
Source organism: uncultured bacterium (assembly GCA_963827625.1). Taxonomy (GTDB): domain Bacteria; phylum Chloroflexota; class Chloroflexia; order Chloroflexales; family Kallotenuaceae; genus CAWHBS01. The sequence goes on from CAWHBS010000004.1 coordinate 1,227,415, forward strand.
CCGGAAAGTTATAGGTTACCGATTGTTGCCGCAGGCGTGCGATATCGTTGGCGCTGACGTCAAGCTGGCGAGCTGTTGTGTTGCGGATGCGCAATAGCCCGATGATCGTTGCAGCCTGTAGCGCGAGCGAAACCACGATAAAGATAGCCAGTACAAGGCTAATGACGTTGCTGCGCGCCCACACAAGTGCAAGCGACACCGGTACACGCCGAAACGGCTGCCTAGCCATGGGCGGCCCTCCTTGAGCAGCCGCGCTGCAGCGGCCCGAACGATAATACTATCACAATGCGTAGGTAAGCCAGAAACGGGCCACGCCTGTTATAGCGCCCTGGCGAACGCGAGGCCGTGTACGGCAGCGAAGCCCGAAGCGACCATCGTCCAGCTGCGCCCGCGGTCGGCGCTGTACCAGAGCTCTCCGGAGGAGGTGCCGGCAAACACCTGGTCGACCGCACGCTGCGGCGATACCAGCGCCGTGACGTCGCGCGGACCCACGATCGGCGCCAGGGTTGCGCCGTTGTCTTCGGAGCGCAGCAGCAGCTCGTCGGTGCCGAGCAGCAGAGCCGGCGGCGTGCCGTTCAAGTTCAGCAGCGCGCCAGTAGCCTGATTCGGAAGGTCCGTTGTGCCGCCGGGCGTGGTGAGCGACGACGCGCCGGCAACGAATAAAGTCTCCGACGCGTGAGGGTAGGCGGCAACGCCACGCGCACCAGATATGCCAACATCGCGAGCGCGCCAGCCAGCCCCATCAAATTCGCCGACGGTCCCGTCCGAGGCAACAGTTACAAGACGCGAGCTCGCCAGCGTCAGGAACTGTGCGATCGGCGATCCGGCATCGCCGATCGCGCTCCAGGACTGCCCATCCATGCTCGCCAGGATCTCGCCTTGCTGTGTGCCGGCCACGACGCGCCCGCCTTCGACAAGCGCAAGCGCAGACACCGCCCGATCCAGCACCTGATCCCAGCCGGCTCCGCCGTTCGCGCTGCGCTCGACGCCTGCCGATCCTCCAGCGTAGGCCAGCAATGGATCTTCCGGCGACGCGACGACTGCGCGCACGTCTTGTTCGTCGAGAGCGCGACCGATCTCACGCCAGCGATCGCTTTTGCCGGGATTGGCAAGCTGAACCAATCCGGCAGACGTCGCGATGTAGAGTATTCGAACCTCAGCCATATCTCCATAGTTTCAAGTTCCAGGTTTCAAGTTCCAAGTTGATAATCACGTCAACTTGGAACTTGAAACCCGGAACTTGAAACTTCCCAATCCGGCGAAACGCTGCGCAGTCGTTCGATCATCGCCGGCAAGGCGTCGAGCACATAATCGATATCTTCAGCAGTGGTGGAGCGCCCGACGGTAAACCGGACGCTACCGTTCGCGGCATCGGTATCCAGGCCGATCGCCGTCAGCACGTGCGACGGCTCGAGCGAGCCGCTCGAGCACGCCGAACCCGACGAAGCGCAAATACCCGCTTGATCCAGCAACAACAGGATGCTCTCGCCTTCGGCCGCGGTGAAGCTCAGATTGACGTTGTTGGCCAAGCGCTGCTCGCGACTGCCGTTGAGGCGCACACCAGGTATGCGATCGATGATGCCGTCGATCAATTGCTCGCGCAGCGATAAGCAAGCGGCGGCATACGAATGGCGACGCCCTTCGGCCAGGCTCAGTGCCTCGGCAAACCCGACGATGCCGGCTACATTCTCGGTGCCGGCGCGCCGGCGCCGTTCCTGGCCGCCGCCGTTGATCTGGGCCATCAGCGGCGTTCCGCGACGAACATACAGCGCGCCGACGCCTTTCGGGCCGTAAAATTTGTGCGCAGTGAGCGACAACAGGTCGACATTGAGCTCATTGACATTGAGCGATAGGGTGCCCGGCGCCTGCACGGCGTCGGTATGGAACAGCACGCCGCGCTCGCGACAGATCGCGCCAAGCTCGGCGATCGGCTGCAGCGTGCCGATCTCGTTGTTGGCGTACATGATCGAGGTAAGTACTGTCTCCGGCCGCAGCGTAGCGCGCAGATCGTCGGGCGACACCAGGCCGTGTTCGTCCACCGGCAACACGGTGATCTCGAAACCGAACGCCGCGAGATAGTCCATGGCGTGTAACACAGCATGGTGCTCGACAGCCGAGGTGATGACATGACTGCCTTTGCCCGCGTCACGCGCGGCGAACGCGGCGCCCTTGATCGCCAGATTGTCGGCTTCCGAGCCGCCGCCAAGGAAGATCAGCTCTTTGGGCGAGCAGCCAAGCACGCCGGCTGTCAGCGAGCGTGCATCGTCCAGCGCCTGCAGCGCCGTGCGTCCCAGGCGGTAGATGCTCGAAGGGTTGCCGAAACACTCGCTGAAATACGGCAACATTGCTTCAAGAACGGCCGGATCGACCGGCGTCGTGGCCGCGTGATCAAGATATAGTGTGCGCTCGCGCATCGATGTCTCCTTGTATGTGCCTGATTGTACCCCAATAGAGGGGATAGGGCTTGCGAAGGGACATGCCAGAGGCGCGCCGTCGGTATTGTGTGGACAAATCCATCTGTGCGCGTCGGCGGCATGTCCACAACCGGCGTGTCCCTACGATTTGCGGCACCAAATCCTGGATTCCAGGTGCTCTAACCCCTGACCCCTAATTTGCTATACTTTGGCCGATGGAGGAAACCATGGAGTACGAGCCGGTCGTCGGCATCGAAGTCCACGCCCAGATTCTGACGGAATCAAAGATGTTTTGCGGCTGCAGCGCGGACTACGCCGGCGCGGCGCCGAACAGCCATGTTTGCCCGGTGTGCGGCGGACTACCGGGCTCGTTGCCGGTGCTTAATCAGCGCGCGCTCGAATTAATGGCGCTGACCGGCCTGGCGCTCAATTGCAGCGATTAATCACGATACCTTCTTCGACCGTAAGAACTATTTTTATGTCGATCTGCCGTCGTCGTACCAGCGCAGCCAGTACGATCACCCGCTGGCGACGAACGGATGGGTCGAGATCGAAGGCCCATCCGGCGGCGAGCGCAAGCGCATCGGCATCATCCGCGCGCACATGGAAGAAGATACCGGCAAGAATATGCATTCCGGCCCGGCTTCGCTGGTGGACTACAACCGCTCCGGCGTGCCCTTACTGGAGATCGTCAGCGCGCCGGACATCCACTCGGCGGAGCAAGCCAGGCTGTTCGCGGCTTCGATGCGCCAATTGCTGGTCTGGATCGGCGTCAACAGCGGCAACCTTGATCTTGGCGCGATGCGCTTCGACGTCAACGTGTCGATCCGGCCGCGCGGCAGCTCGGAGTACAGTACGCGCACCGAGATTAAGAACATCAACTCGATCCGCGCCGTGGAGCGCTCGGTGCAATACGAGGTCGAGCGACAGATCACGCTGGTACAGGGCGGCGGCGAGGTAGAGCAGGAAACACGCGGCTGGGACGAAGACCGCGGCATGACGTTTCTGCAGCGCACCAAGGAGATGGCCAACGACTACCGCTATTTCCCTGAGCCGGATCTGCCTCCGTTGGCGCTGGACGAGCAGTGGGTCGCCGAGCGGCGCGCTGCGCTGCCCGAGCTGCCCGACGCTCGCCGCGGGCGGCTTGTCGAAGCTTATGCGCTATCTGCACAGGACGCCACGCTGCTCACCGGCGAGCGAGCGGTAGCCGATTATTTCGAGGAGGCTGTCGCGGCGGCGGCAGGACATTCGCCCAAGCTGGTCGCCAACTGGGTCGCGGGCGAGCTATTCAGGCTGCTCAACGACGCCGGCGAGCCGATCGGCACGGCCGCTGAGCGATTGCGGCCGGCGTATATCGGCGAGCTGCTCGATCTGCTGAAAGACGGCGCGATCAACGGCCCGACGGCCAAGCAGGTATTTGAAGAAAGCTTTCGCAGCGGCGCCGGCCCATCCGCGATCGTCGATGCCAAAGGCCTGCGCCAGATCAGCGATACCGGCGCCGTGCGCGAGCTGGCAAAACAAGCGGTCGACGCCAATCCCAAGGTAGTCGGCGATTACCGCGCCGGCAAAACCCAGGCGATCAAGTTTCTGGTCGGTCAGGTGATGCGCCTGAGCCGCGGCCAGGCCAATCCGCAGCTGGCAGAGCAGGCGCTGCACGAGGTATTGGACTGAACGAACCAGCAAATTGCTACATCCCCAGCCACCCTAAAATCTCGGGCGGCACCGCGTCGCGCCCGACGCTATCCACCAGATTACGCAGATCGCGGGCGCCCTGTTCCCACAACACGGCATACTCACCGGTATCATAGCTGCTCAGCTCGGCGTCGACTGCCTGGCCAGCCAGCCGGCGCTGCTGCTGTTCGCCCAACCAACCAAGCGCCGCCGTCCAGCGCTGCTGCAGCCCGGCGTAGCGGTCGAGCGTGATCGCGATTTCGGCGCGTCTGGCTTCCGCAAGCCACAGCCGCTCCCACTCGGCAATCAAAGCCGGCAGCCGCTCGCCAAGCGCCTCCAGTGAAGCGATCGCGGCGTCCAGCGCATCCGGCTTACCCCCCAGCGCGGCGACGATTTCGGCGCCAAGCTGCACTTTCCTGGCAACGAAGCTGATCAATAGCGCATCAAACTGCAGGGCATGGCGTAGCTCCGAGTCGGGCAGCAATGCAAATGCCTCGAGTGCCTGGGCGGCTGCATCGCGCAGTTCGGCGAGCGATGCAGCCGGAGCATCGCGCGTTTTGCCCGCGAGCGGGTCTTCCCACAACGCGTAGGCGACCATCGAGCCGTTGCCGACGCCGATGCCGGGAGCCTGGACCACGCTGCCCAGCCGGCGCATCGCAGCGACCGCCGCGCCGCTCGCTTCGCGCAGGAACAGGCGTCCGAATGCCTCGTCGAACTCCTCATCACTCGTCGTTCCACCCGTCCAGGCCATGGCCGCCCCGAACAGATACGGGTACCACGAGTTGGCGTACGGCTGGTAATGACCCATATCGCCCCAATCGGTCAGCAGCATGCCCCTGGCGCCGGCCTGCAGGCCCTGGGTCACATAAGTGCGGATATTGCCACGCGCGTTGTCAAGGCGCGGAAACAACGTGTTCCAGGTAGAAGTGCCGGGACACACATAAAACGGCCTGCCGGCAGCGGCGAGCGCGTCGAGCGTCGGGTAGCGATCGGCGGCCTCGTAGCTCCAGTCCAGCAGCGTGATATCGTCGGGCACGTCGGGGATCAGGTCGGGGTAATGATGGATCACATCGGCCCACACCATGATGTTCCGATCATGGCGCTGCGCGAGCTGACGCAGCAGCAAAATATGATCGAGGTACTGGCGGCCGACACCCGCTTCGCCCGCCGTCGCGGCCGACTGGCCGCGTCCGAAATCCCACGCCTCGTCCGAGTTGACGTTAAGCGTCGAGCTGCTGAACGCCGGCAGCATGTCGCCGTACAGCTGCTCGAGGAAATTATACGCGTCCTCGGACGTTGCGATGCTCCAGTGCCAGGGCGTCTCGGCCAGGTGCGCGTATTCGGGCAGGTCGAGGATATGCCGCATGTGGCCGGTCGACTGCAAGTTCGCCACCAGCTCGACGTGCCGCTGTGAGCAATAGGCATCCAGCGAATACATATCGCTGGGCGTCAACGGATCGCAATCGGCGCCGACGGAGGGATGAGATGCAAAATCGAACGTGTGCTCGGTGTATAGCTGCAGCTGGTTGAGCTTGTAGTGCGCCATCACGTCGACCAGCCGCTCCAGCGTGCGCAGCGTCGGCACCTTACCACGCGATACGTCGAGCATGATGCCGCGGTTCGGCAGCGCGGGCCGATCTTCACAGCGGCACGCACGGATACCGCGGCCTCCGCCGCGTGCCAGCTGGATCAGCGTCTGGGAACCATAGAACAGACCAGCTTCATCGGCTGCGACGATCTCGATCCGGTTGTCGCCGACCTCCAGACGGTAGCTCTGCGGTGTCGCGGGCTGGTCTACGACACGTAGCGTAATCGGGCGCGTGGCAGAGGTTGCCGCCCCAATCAGTATCCGCACGCCGGCCTGCTCTGCAAGTGCCTGTTGCAGGTTGCGCGCGGTGTTGAGCGTTGCTTGTGAAGCACCTGCTTCGAGTGAAACAACAACGGCGTCGTCGATATAGAAACATCCAGGCAGCTGCTCATAGGCGGACGGCGCCGGGAGCAGTATAGGTGGTAAGTCGTTCATAGGAGGCGCTCCGGTTGGTATGGCTTAACAACAGCTTGGCTACCCCAATTGTCCCGGCCACAGTCCGGATAGATCGAGGCTCGGCGCAGTGTACACCATACCCGTTTTAGCCGTCCACCAACGGGCGAACGTCGCGTTGACAGGCGCACGGCTCCACCGTATAGTGGTAGCGCTGCTTAACAGGCTGGTTCACTACATGTATCGCCCGCATGCCAACAGTTCCGCCGACGCGGATTACGCCTCAGCCCGCTGGCACGCCGTGCTGGGCATCGCACTGAATATTCTGCGCCGGCAGCGGCGCGAGCTCCTGCCGTACACCGAGGTTGCCTCACATTTTCTGATTCGCGGCCAGCACGATCTCGGCCTGCAAACCGTGCCGCTGGCAAAAATCGTCGGCAGCCAGGGGCGCTACGCCGATTTCGATCGTCACTTCCTGCCGCGCTCGACCCATACCGCGGAGCGCTGGAAAAGTGTGAGTCGCGCGCATCACCGCAATGTGGAGCTACCACCGGTCGAGCTCTACAAGCTGGGCGGCATTTACTTTGTTGCCGACGGCAACCACCGCATCTCGGTAGCACGCTACGCGGGCCAGATCGACATTACAGCGCGGGTCACCGAGATTTCGATCGATGTTCCGCTCACGCCCGACCTCGAGCTAAGCGACCTGGTACTCAAGGAAGAGCAAGGTGACTTTTTCGAGTGGACCAACCTGGCCCAGTTGCGTCCCGGTTGCGCAATCGAGGTGACCGAGCTTGGCGGCTACCTGGAGCTGATACGACATATCAACTGGCAGCGCTCCTGTCTCGCCGTACAGCGCGATACCGAAGTAACGGCCCAGGAAGCGGTGCTGGACTGGTACGATACCGTCTATCTGCCGCTGGTCGAGACGATCCGCGCCGGCGCGCTGCTACGCTCGTTTTCAGACCGTACCGAGACCGACCTGTATATCTGGGTTATGGAACACGGGCAGGAACTGCTCGAACAAAAGGCAACGCGGCGTGCCGGTTGGCGGCTGAGCACCTCGCGAGAATGGCTTGCCGCGCTACGCCGGCGCATGGGGCGAACGCGGGGTTCTTCAGGTTCGCCGGGAAAGAGTACATGATGGAAGCTACAACACCACAGTTTCGTTGCGAGGCATGTTCGGCACTCGCGCCGGCATCGGCGCTGCTGCGCGATCAATGGGGCGACCCGTGCTGTCCGGAGTGCCGCAGCCCGCACATCACACGCCATCGCACGCGCATGTCGGCAATCATGGAAGCCTGGTTCTTGTTCAACGTGTTTTGAAGCATGCCCCAAACGTGTCAGGTTGACACGGGCAACCAGCTGCTGGGACAGCACTTGCGCATCGACGCGTGATTTCCGCCGGACCCGGCGTTCCCGGCGCTCAAGCGCCTCGGAACCCGGCGCTCAACGCCGGGCTGAAGAAACAAAGCCAGCTGAAGCTGGCTGGAGTTCGTCCAGCCAGCTTCAGCTGGCTTTGTTTCTTCAGCCCCAGGATTTATCCTGGGGCTGGGAGTGCATGCCCCAGGATAAATCTTGCGAGCTAATTCGAGCCTTCCGCCTTGATCCGTGCCAGCGTCTCGTTGAGCTGCGGCTGAATGACGTTGAGTACCGCCTCCGCCGTGGCGCTCGGATCATCCCACAATGTGGGCAGAGTGTTGTCCCACAGCTGGTTCAGCTCGTCGAACCGTACCATCAGGTGGTTGGACGACTCGCGCCCGTTGGTGATACCGCCTTCCCAGATCGCCCGAGCTTCCGCCGGGTCCTGGCACTTCTCGAACTGCTTGAAGTACTCGTCCAGCAAGGCGCCCTGAGTCGGCGGTGCGCCGCCGACCAGCGCGTATTCGCGCGCCTGCTCCGGCGAAACCAGGAACTTGACGAAGGTCCAGGAGGCTGCCTGGTCTTCGGCCGACATGTTACCCGTGATTGCCCACGGGTCGGTGAAGATCACCGCGCGCTGTTCGGCTTCCGGCGCTCCCTTGGGCAGCGGAGCGGCGCCCCAGCAGAAGCCGTTGGCTTCATCGTCGATCAGCGGCTTGTACGTCCACCAGCCCCAGCCGCCGTTGATCTCCATCGCGATGCGGCCCGACTGGAAGGCGCCGCCGAGCTGATCGAGCGCCGCCACCGAGGCAGTGTCGGGCGAGACCTTTTCCTTGTAGATCAGGTCGTGGCGCGCCTGGAACGAGCTGATCACCGCCGGATCGAGCACGTTGGCCGAGTCGGCGAAGCCCGTCTACGTGCGCCTCGTCGGTGTAGACCTTGTAGCCCCACATCATCGGCAAGCAGTCGGGCTTGGGCCAACAGGCCTCGCTGATACCGAAGACGGCCGTGTTGAGATCCAGTCGGATCGACGTTCTTGGTCAGCTTCTTGCCTAGCTCGACGAACGCTTCCCAGGTCCAGTTCGGGTCGTTCCAGTCCTGCGGCGGGTATTCAACGCCGGCCTCGTCGAAGATCTTCTTGTTGTAGAAGATATACGAGCCGGTGGTCAGGAACGGCAGCGCCCAGGTCTTGCCCTCTGACTGGTAGATCTTGAGCACTTCGGGAATAAACGCGCTGGTATCGAAGCTATCCTGCTCGATCAGCGGCGTCAGGTCCTGCAGCAGGCCGCGCACGCGGTCGCTCTGGAAGCCGTCGCCGCCCCAGTTGGGCGACCAGACATGCAGCGGCTCGCCCGCGGCGATCATCGCCTGGCGCTTGACGGCGATGTCGTCCTGGTCGAACGCTGGTGATCTTGAGGCAGATCTCGGGGTTCGAACTTGGCAAAAGCCGGGCGGACGGTGTTGACTTCCCACGGATTCTCCGTGGGGTTGTTGCGCACCATCCAGATCAGCTCTTTCTGTTCAGCCGTACATCTGACGTCCGGCAGCGGTGTCGGCTCCGGCGTCGGCACCGGCGCTGCGTTCAGGTCGACCGAGGCTTCGGCACTCGGGGCGGCTTCGCCCCCGGCAGCGTCACTCGCGGCAGCTTCGCCGCCCCTGCAGCCTGGTCGCCACCGCCCGCCGTGGTGCTGCCGCTACAGGCGGCCAAAAACGCGATCATCAACAAGACGGACATGATGGCCAAAGGCAAGCGAGTGGGTTTGCGACGTTTGTGGGTCATGTCGCTTTCTCCTATGAGCGTGTCCAACAATCTGTACGCGAAAATGAAACAATGCGGTAGCCACTGCTCCGCGGGCATCCACCCCCTTTCAAGTCGCTAGAATATAGCAAGGTCCAGGAGCCGGCGCACACGGTTGCCGGCTCCGGCCGCTGGTCAATTAGCCCTTGACGCCGCTGACGACGATGCCCTGGATAAAGAAGCGCTGGGTGAAGAAGAACACCAGCACCGGCGGGATGATCGTCGCCACCGACGCCGCCATCAGCCAGGTCCACACCGTGCCGCCGAACGGCGCCTGGAACTGCTGCAAGCCGAGCGAGAGCGGGTACTTGAGCTCTTCGCTCAGATAGAGCAACGGGCCGAGGAAATCGTTGTAGTGGAACATGAAGCTCAAGATCGCCACGGCGCCGAGCGCGGGCTTGCGACAGCGGCAGGATGATGCGCCACCAGATGCCGCAGTAATTGGCGCCGTCCAGGATGGCTGCCTCCTCGTAATCCTTGGGCAGGCCGCGATAGAACTGGCGCAGCAGAAAGATCAGGTACGAGCTGCCGAAGAAATGGCGGCACGATCAGCGGCTTGTAGCTGTTGAGCCAGCCGAGCTTGCTGAACAGGATGATACTGCGGGATCAGCGTGGCCTGCGCCGGCAGCATCATCGTCCCCAGCACCAGCAAGAACAGCAAGTCCTTGCCCGGTGCGCGCAGCCGCGCGAAGCCATAGGCGATAAAGGCGCACGAAACGCCTCGGCGATCATCACCGAACAGGCATAGAACAGCGTATTGATAAAGTAGCGCCCGAACGGCTTGGCCGTCAGCGCCTCGGGGTAGTTCTGCCACTGCGGGTCGGCCGGCAGCAGCGACGGCGGAAATCGCACCGCCTCGGCGCGCGTTTTGAGCGAGGTCGAGATCATCCAGCCCAGCGGAAACAGAATGATAAGCACGCCAATGATGCATAGAATAGTGCAGGTAACGCGTCAGCAGCCGATCCTGAAACGCCCTGCTGGCCCAGACGCGACCGGCGGCCGATTGCCGTGCGACCTGGGTTTGTGTCGCTTGTGCCATTGCTTCCTACCTTGCTAATCCATGAGGCCTGTCGCGTTCGTGATCCTCGTGCCAGCTTGCGAACCGAGATCGACCTAGATACGCCCCGCCTTCTTCGGTCTCGTAATAGACGAAGCGCCTGGACGCCCACAGGAAGAAGATCGTCAGCAGTAAGATCACCAGGAACAGCAGCCAGGCCTGTGCCGCGGCAAGGCCCATTCGGAAGCGCCGGAAGGCGTTCACGAAGAGATACAGCACGTAGAACATCGATTGGTAGGCCGGAGCGCCGGTACCGCCGTTGACCACCCAGGCCTGCGTAAAGACCTGGAACGAGCCGATCACACCGGTGATAAACGTAAACAGGATCACCGGCGAGATCATCGGCAGCGTGACATTCCAGAAGCGGCCGAAGCGGCCCGCGCCGTCGATGGTCGCCGCTTCATACAACGTCGTCGGCACGCCCTGCAGCGCCGAAAGGTAGATCAGCATGCTGCCGCCGATGCCCCATAGCGACATCATGGTGAACGAGGGAATAACCCATTTCGGATCCTGCAGCCAGCGCGGGCCCAACCAGCCGAGCGGAATCAGGCCGTCGGGGCCGAACAGGCTACGGATAAAGAAGTTCAGGATGCCGAACTGCGGGTTGAGCAGCCATAGCCACAGCAGCGTCGCCGCGACGGCCGGCATGATCGCCGGCAGGTAAAACAGCGTTCGGAACACGCCCATCGCCGGAACTTTCTGGTTCAGCAGCAGCGCCAGCATCAAGGAAAAGGTGATGCCCAGCGGGACGGCCAGCAAGGTATAGTAGGCCGATACCTGCAGCGACTTCCAGAAGATCGAATCGTTCATCAGCGTCCGGTAATTGTCAATGCCGACCCATACCGGGGGCGTGGCCAGGTTGTAGCGCGTGAAGCTGAGGTAGCCGGAGTAGATGATCGGGCCGAGCGTGAAGATCAGATAGCCGATGATCCAGGGTGAGATAAAGAAGTAAAACCACAATGCTTCCCGGCGCTCAATCCTCCCCCTGGGAATTAAGGAGAACCTTGGTCGGGCCCGCGGCGCAGTTTGAGCAGCCATACATCCTCCTAGTTATGCAAGCCGAGCACTCGTCCGTCGGTGGTGCGCAGATAGACGGTCTGGCCGGCGATCACCGGCGAAGCATTGCTGAGCGCCGGAACCGACTGGGTCCAGATTTGCTTGCCGGTAGCGATCTCGAGCGCGGATACGGCGGTAACGCCGGTCGCGCCCGTCACCAGAAACAAGTGCTCGCCGGCAACCACCGGAAACGAAACATAGTTGGAGAAGTCTGAGCGCCACAGCTCCTTTCCGCTTGCGAGATCCAGGCCGAATAGCGCCGCGGTAGATTTCGCGATCAGCAGATCGCCCTGCACCGCGCCCGGCAGCAGGCGCTCGCCCTCGAAGCCGGTTTCCCAGCGCTTGCCGCCCGTCTTGGCATCCAGCGCCAGCAGCTTCGCGCCGTTGGTGATAAACACTGAGCCGCCGGCGACGATCGGAGAAAAGTACACCGACAGATCGTGGGGAACCTTCCATAGCAGCGTACCGCTTTGCTGATCGAGCGCGTACAGGTGCCCGGCGTCCGAGATAAATACCCGGCCGTCGTCGACGCTGGCCGACGAGAAGACATAGTCGCCCGCGCCGTACTCCCAGCGCAGCTCGCCGGTTGCGGCGTTTAGCGCGTACAGCTCCTTGCCGGCGCCGATGTAGACGGTGTTGTCGCTGACCACCGGCGAGGTCAGGTGGCCGCCCCAATAGCTGGTATCCGCGCCGCTGATGCGGCGTGGCTTGAATTCCCAGCGCTGCTCGCCGGTGTCGAGGTCGATCCCAAAAACCTTGCCCTGGTTGTCCGACTCAACCCTGATATACACCATCTCGCCGGCGATAGCGGGGGAAATGTAGCGACCGGCCTCGGGGAAGGACCAGCGCTCGTTGCCGGTTGTGAGGTCGATCGCTCGCAGGTGATATTCAGCTTCGACGAGCATGGTGTTCTTGGTTATTACCAGCGGCGAGCCGACGCCTCGGTCTTCGGGGATGCGTAGCTCGCGCTGCAGCGAAATCGGCATGGCTAGCGCGGAACTACGGGCACGGGTGCGGGCCGGATTGTAGCCCTCCATGACCCAATCGTCGAGTACGGCCGAGCCGGCCCGAGGCGCTGTCGGCGCCCCACAGGCAGCCAGCAGGAGGGCAACGACGCTGAAGAGCGTGACAATTGTGCCGATCAATTTCCAGGTACGCGAAGGGATCCGCAGCATGAAGTACACCGTTGTTTGCCGTCCAGAGCGCCCAGATGACCTAAAATCGCCCATATGACTCTGCGGCATCTTTGCCGCATATGTTGGAACGCCGTCATCCTGTGGTGACGATCCGGGTTCCGTTGCACAAATTGAGCTAAACGCCCAATGGAGGATTGGGCATGACGGGATTATAGCCGAGTTCCGGCCGGGTGTCGAGTATGGTCTATTTTTGTTCCCCTGCCAGGCGACGAACGGTATCGAGTGTATCGATCTCAGCAGCCGGCTTATCCTTGCGCCAGCGCACAATTCGCGGGAAGCGCAGCGCATAGCCGCTTTTGTGGCGCGCGGAAGGCTGCACCACGTCAAAGGCGACCTCGAGCACGATACGGGGCTCAACCAGGCGCACGCGGCCGAAGTCACGCAGCGTGTGTGCCCGAAACCACTCGGTCAGCTCGGCGATTTCAGCGTCGGTGAGGCCACTGTAAGCTTTTCCGACGTTGAGCAGCTCGCCGTCGTCGGCCGAGCGGCGCACCGCGAAGGTGTAGTCGCTCAAGAAGCGTCGCCGGTTGCCGTTACCCACCTCGGCGGCGGTGACCACCACATCCAACGTGGCGAGCGCCTTTTTGACTTTGAGCCACTCGCGGCCGCGCCGTCCGGGTTTGTAGCGCGATTGCGGATCTTTGACCATCAATCCTTCGTTGCCGCGCGCTCGCGCCGCATCGAACTGTGCATCGATCGCGGCGATGTCGTCGGATAACCTGGCATAAGAGGTGCACACAGCGACCGGAACCGTTCCATCGGCCGCCGCCATCCCATACGCGCTCATCAAACGCTCGAGGCGCTCGCGCCGTTCGGACAGCGGCGTATCGAGCAACACCTCGCCGTCCTGATACAGCAGGTCATACACAACCAGAACAACCGGTGTCGACTTGAGCAGCTCGGACGATACGACTTTGCGACCGAGGCGAGTCTGGAGCGCCTTGAACGGCAAAATGCGTCCGCTCGCGGCCGCGAGCACCTCGCCGTCCAGGATCCACTCGCCGGGCAGGGCCAGCAGCGGCGCTTGCAGCTCAGGAAAGCGGTGTCCGATGTCGTCCAGTGTGCGCGAGTATATCGCGCTGCGGTCGCCGGCCTTATGGATCTGCGCCCGGATGCCATCATACTTATCTTCGACGAAAAACGTGCCCGCGATACTCTTGCGGATCTCGGCCGGCTGCTCGATCGGCGAAGCGAGCATGAACTTCAGCGGGTGAAACAGGCGCATTGTCGCCAGGCCAGGAGTGCCGCGGCGGGCCAGCAGGGCAGTCTCGCCGATATCGCCAAGCAGCATGTTGGCGCGCTGAACCTCGGCGATCGGGAGAGAGAACGCGCGGGCGAGGCTGTCTTCGACCAGGCCCTCTTGCAGGCCGATACGCAAATCGCCGCCCAGCATCAGCTTGATGAAATACGTTCCTTCCAACGCCGTCATGCGGCGCAGCGCTGCGACGACGATCGGCAGCTTGCGCGTCGGGCCGCGGGCGGTCTGCAGCTGTTCGACGATCTCCATCACCTGGGCCAGAGTGAGCTCCGCCTCGACGGCGACGTGCCCGGGCAGCACCCGCTGCGCCGCGCGGCCGGCCTCGCCCTCGGATACCACCAGCCGCTGCCATTCGTCTCGCGATACACCGGTAAGCTGCTCCACGGCGTCGCGTACCACCGCGTAGCCGAGGTTGAGCACACGCTGGTCGGCCAGCGGAAAGGGCGTGCCGGCGAAGAACCGGGCAGCCAGCAGCAGGTCGCCGTCGTCGAGGCGCTCGAAGAGGTCCCTTAGCAGGGCAGCTTTTTCGAGCTTTTTGCTCGTGGCGGCGACCGCCTCACACACGGCCGCCCATTCGTGAAACAGCTGCCGCCGCGAATGAATTCGCGGATGATATGGAAAACCTGCTGAAGCAGGTTCATGATTTATCGTTGGTTCGCCTATCGACCGATTGAGAGGATATATTTGCTTAACTATACATGATCATATTATCGAATCGTTGGTGCGCTGGAGAACCACCATGATCGATAGCCTTACAACCTGCTTCAGCAGGTTTCATCGTATCAACCGCGAATTCATTCGCGGGCCCTCGCGGACCCTCGCGGACCCTCGCGGACACCCGCGGACACCCGCGGTCCCCCTCGCGGACTTAGCGACCCTCGCGGACCCGCCACTCGCGCTCCCAAACGCGTCCACCTACACGCGTCCTTGCAACTCCGCCAAAAGACCATTGACGCACACTACCCGGCATGCTATCCTTCGTCTCGTTCAAGGAGGTGTGCCGGTGAGTTTCACAACCTACAACTCCGCCACCCGTGCCGCGCTCGCGGTGGGTGGTTCATACGGCACGCCTGTCGAGAGCATCGTGTAGCCCAACGCTGCACCTCTCCCTAACCAGTCAGCTGATCCATCGCGACGGCGACAGTATTGCGTCAGCGGGCGTGCCAGGCCAGATTATTCACCTGAACTCTGTCCGCGACGTGGATTTTAAGGCCACGGAAGCTTCCGTGGTTTCGCTGTTTGTGATGGAGCTTAACAGTGCGTGGATCCGAACAAGCCGCGCGGCAGCACGCCGCGCGCCTGAGCGCCGATGCGCTCGTCACCGGGACCGTTTTCAAGAAGCTACAGGGCACCTACTGGGTCGACGTGGACGGCCTGCGTGTGCCGTGCTCGATTCGAGCCGGCTGCGCAAGGTACTGATCTACCCGGTCGCCGATGTTTCGTCGCTGCACGCGCGCGTGCAGGAGGTCGCCGATATTCGCATGGTCGACCCGGTCGCGGTTGGCGATCTGGTCAACTTTCACGACGCCGGCGACGGCAGCGGTGTGATCCTCGAGATCCATGAGCGCAGCAGCGCCCTGGTACGGCGCGCCGCCGGAGCCAAGCCGCTGCAGCAGGTGATCGTCGCCAACGTCGACCAGGTGGTCTGCGTGGTCGCGGCTGCGCTGCCGGCGCCGAGCTGGGAGCTGCTCGACCGCTACCTGGCGGCGTGTGAAGCCAACGAGCTGCCGGCGCTGATCTGCATCACCAAGATGGACGTCGCCAACCGCGCTGCGATCGAGGCTGAGCTCGAGGTGTACCGTGGTATCGGCTATGCTGCGCTCACTACCAGCGCGGCAACCGGCGAAGGTATCCACGAGCTGGGAGAGCAGCTCGCCGGTCGGACGTCGGTGTTTGCGGGTAAATCCGGCGTCGGCAAGACCTCGCTGCTGAATGAGCTGCAGCCCGGCCTTGGCCTGCGCGTCAACGAGGTATCCGGCAAGACCGGCAAGGGCAAGCACACCACGACGCACCTGGAGATGTTCGGCCTCGACAACGGCGGCCGCATCGCCGACACACCGGGCATGCGCGAATTCGCACTATGGGGCGTCGGCGAGCGTGAGGTTGCCGAGCTGTTCCGCGAGTTCCGGCCGTATGTCGGCGAGTGTCGCTTCGGCCTCGGCTGCAGCCATTCGCACGAGCCGGGCTGCGCGATCAAGGAAGCGGTGGCCGACGGCGAGATCAGCGAGCGGCGCTACCAGAGCTACCTTAAGATCAGGAAGGGCTGAGCATGTAGCACCTCAACTGTTCGCCGGCATCGTGGCCGCGGAAATCATCCACGGTCCGGACGAGACCATTTTGAGCGGCGCAACGGATGCCTGGCCGGCTGCGGTAAAATATGATCCAATGCTGCCCCCGGCGCTCAAGCGTCGGGCCGGCCGTGGCAGCCCGCTGAAGCGGGCTTCGTTTCTTCAGCCCCAGGATTTATCCTGGGGACTGCGGGCCGGGGAGAGCGAGCCATCGCGGATCATTAATCGTGATCGATTACAGGCAACAAATAAAAGACGCCGTGCTCGACGAAGCCAGCTTTGTGCGGCTGACCGCCAGGGGACCGGTGCGCGGAGGCCAGGCGCCGTGGCGGCGTGTGATTGTGCGGCCGGTTGAGATCAAGCTCGGGCGGCACCTGCAGTTTTCGTATTTCGACGAGCGGCAGGATACCACCAAGAACTTTCGTGGGGACGAGGCAAGCGAGCGGCTAGACGAGCTGCTGGCGATAGCGTGGGCTTCGCTGGCGGTTGAAACGACCGGCGAAAGTTATCAGGTGCAGCTGACAAAGAAGGGCCGGCCGATCGTCCATCGCTCGCGCGTCGCTAACGGTGCCATGATCGAGCTGCGCCACGACGTGCGCAAAGAGTTGCCGCTGCCCGCCGAGCGGCCCGACCAGTTCTTGACTGGCCTCGGAATTATGAATCCGCAGGGCGCCGTCAATCCGAGCATGGCCGACAAGTTCGCCCAGATCAACGAGTTTTTGAAACTGCTGGAGCATACCGGCACGCTCGAAACGATCGAAGCACGTCCGATCAGAATTCTGGATGCCGGCTGCGGATCGTCCTATCTCAGCTTCGCCGTGTACCACTACCTCAATCACGTGCGTGGCATCACGGCGGTGCTCACCGGCGTCGACCACAACCAGAAGCTGATCGACAAGAGCAACCACCTGGCCGCCGAGCTAGGCTATAGCGACATACATTTTCAGACAGCGCCGATCGCCGGGCATCAGCCCGAGGTTGCGCCCGACATCGTGCTGGCACTGCACGCCTGCGACACGGCGACCGACGATGCGCTGGCGCTGGGAATCCGGCAGCGGACCAGCTTGATCATGGCGGTGCCGTGCTGCCACCATCACCTGCATGCCCAGCTCGGCTCGGTGGAGCCGTTTGGACCGGTGCTGCAGCATGGCATCCTGCGCAAACGCTTCGCGGATATTCTCACCGACTCGTTTCGCGCCCAGATCATGCGCCTGTGCGGCTACCGCACCGACGCGGTCGAGTTCGTATCGTCCGAGCACACCGACCGCAACCTGCTGCTGCGTGCCGTCCGCCGCGATGCCGCGCCCGAGCCACGCATGGTCGAGGAATACCAGGCGCTCAAGCGGTTCTGGAACGTCACGCCTTACCTCGAAACGTTGCTTCAGCGCGATGGACGTTTCCCGGCATACGCGATCCGCGAATAGACGCGAATGAACGCGAATCAGATTCCTTATTCGCGTTCATTCGCGTCTATTCGCGGATTCGTTTCGGCTAGCGTTAGCGGAACATCATCGGCAGCTGTTGCTGGAACGCGCAGGGGCTCCAGGTAGCCAGCGCCTCCGCGACCTGCTCGCGCAGCAGCTCGGCCCTGGTGGTGTTGAATGCCGTGTCGGCAGCCGCCGCGCTGCCGGCTTTGTCGATAAAGATGCCGAACACATACTGCCGCGGCGCGAGCAGCTTGGCGCTCGAGCAGAACGGAATCGTCGCGATTCCGGCGATCGAGCGGTACTCCTGGCGTGGATTGCAGCCGCCGCCCAGGCAGAAGGTATACCCGCCGGCTTTGTACGACAGCCGGATCCGATCGCGGAAGGCTTGCTTTTGCGCAGCCGTCATCGCCGGCGGCGCTTCCTGGTCGATGATCTGCGATAGCGCTTCCCAGGTGCCGCTGAAATCGTAAGCCTTGCCGGCCATGGCGGCATAAAACGCCTCGTGATGCGCGCCGTCGAGCAGCGAGCCGTTGGCGACGCCTTCATACAGCTTGCCGGCGTCGACCAGCGTCAGCGTGTTGGGGTTGGCGATCGCGTCGGCGGCGCAGCCCATGGTGTGGTTGATACTGGTGTTGCTCAAGCCGGCAGTGCCGGCGAAAGCGTTGATGTTTGCCCGACCGAACGTATCGACAATTGCGCGCGTGCGAGCGTTATCCGAGTCCTGCATCATCTCGGTCAGTGCCGTCGACAATACCTCGGTTCCACTGGTATTGATGCCCGGACAGCTGTTCGGCGCATAGTTGTAGCGCACTACATCGTCCTCGGGCGCGGCAAAACCGCCGGCGATGCGGCTGAACGCGTACAGGTGCGGCAGCACCTTGATCGTGCTGGCCGGCTCGAAACTGCGCGACTGATAGAGGCCCGCCAGTGTTGATCCGCCGATCCAGCCGGAGGTACAGTCCGGCCGAGGCGTCGCCATATAAACCGTTAGGCTGCACGATCTGGGCGCGCAGGAGCTCTCCGACGCGGGTGGTGATCGGATCGGCATTATTGATCAGCACCGCAGCGAACAGTCGCACGTTGTTGACCTCATACGTATCCAGGTCGATGATGCGGGCCGCGTTCTGGTTGACTACCTGGTTGAGCTGCGCCTCCGTCACGCCGACATACCACCACCAGGCCGGGCACGGGCAGGCCTGCATCACCACGCCGAAGTCGCCGTCGGGCTGCTGCCAGATGTCGATCAAGCGTGCCTCGTTCTGGGTGATCTTCTGACCGATTTCGGTGGGAGTTTGGTTGATATACACCCACCAGCCGTTCTGGTCGGCGCCGCTGTTGCGGATATACACCGCGGCGTAGAAGGTCTGCCCGCCGAACTCATACGGTTCGACGTCGATAGCCCGGGCGTTGTTTTGCGAAGCTTTGTCAAGGATTTCTTGCGGCGACATGCCGAAGTACCACCACCAGGCCTTGGCATCCGCGCCGGTGTTGGGGACCATTACCACGGCAAAGCGCAGGACGCCGTTGGTTTCGTAGGCTTCTAGATCGAGCAGCCGCGCGTTGTTCTGGCTGAGATAATCGTTCACACCGTCCTCGTCGAGACCGTAATACCACCACCAGCCGCTCTCATGGGCGCCTGTATTCTGGACATAGGCGGCAGCGAAGCGGAGTGGGTTCACCTGTTGAACTTCGAGGTCGACGATGCGCTGATTAAGTGAACTGATTGTAGCTGTGACGTTATCGGCCGTCTGGTTGTAATACCAGTACCAGCCGGTCGGTGTGGTCTCGTCCCATTCATTAACGGCGGATTGGGCCGCGCCGGCATGCCGGCCGGGCAGCACAAGCATAGCTGAGATTATCAGCAGAACCGACAGCGTGCGCAACATGGTTGCCTCCTGATCGCTGACCATCCGGCGCCGCCCTGTGTGTTAAACGTGCTGTAGTGAAAACGCTCAACTGCTGCGACGCGTTCGTTTGCCTCAATCAACGTGCGGAAGACCGGGATTTCGACACGGCCGGAGAAGTTTCACCACACAGGCACACAGGACACGAAGAATCCATAGAATTTTCGTGTCCTGTGTGCCTGTGTGGTGATTCCGCCTGAATCGTTGAGCGCGGCACAGGGCTTCGCGGCGCCTATGTGAACGATCAAGGACCACGAAAGGTACAAACTAGGAAAACAGGAACCGCGAGACGAGGGATCGGGAGGCAAAATGCATGCTAAAATGTGGTCCGCAGGAAAGGAGTCAGCCAATGCGCTATGAGACACAAACATCTCTGCCGCCGGATCGCGCGATCGC
This sequence comes from uncultured bacterium, assembly GCA_963827625.1. Taxonomy (GTDB): domain Bacteria; phylum Chloroflexota; class Chloroflexia; order Chloroflexales; family Kallotenuaceae; genus CAWHBS01. The sequence continues at coordinate 1,247,223 of CAWHBS010000004.1, forward strand.
GGCGGCCGAGCACTACTTCGGCAAGGAATTTGCCTGCCAGCCCGAGCACCACGACGAGCACGAGCTGGCGTACTCGGGCGGCGGCGGGCATGTAACGGTGCGCATAATGAGCCGGATGCCGACCACGCTGGAGATCGAGACGTACGATTGGGATTTCGCGGTGCGCGGTTTTATGGAGCAGTTGCCGCGCTAGCCGGCACCGACAACGCAGCTGTTCGAGCGCCGGTCACCGTTATGTAGTCTGTCACGCGTAGCAATATATTCGCGCCGCGCTGCCCGGCGCTGATATACAGCTCATCCCACTCCAACGCTGCCGTGTCCAGCAGCACATCAAACCCTCGATCAAGTAAGGCCAGCGCGGAGATACCGCCAACCAGCAGGCCGGTTTTCGCCTCGGCTTCGCGCTGGCTTGCCATGCGCAGCCGCTTCTCGCCGGCCGCGGCGGCGGTACGCTTGAGATCGAGCTCGCGGTCGCTTGGCAGCACCGCCAGGATCGGCCGCCCGCGCTCGCGCAGCAGCACCAGGGTTTTGAACACTTGCCCCGCCGGCGCTCCCAGCAACGCGGCTACCTCAACTCCGCTGTGCCTGCCGGCGTCGTATTCAAATGCCGTGTACTGAATGTCGCGCTGCTCGAGCCAGCGCATCGCGTTGGTTTTGATCGGCATGGCGCGATTATAGCGCCCTTCAATCTGTGATACAATTCACAATTAGTGAGGTGCCGAAATGAACGAGCAAATGAGTACACCCGATCGGCCGCGGATTGTGATTATCGGCGCCGGCTTTGCCGGACTCGAAGCGGCACGCACGCTGGCGCGAGCGCCGGTGGCGGTAACGATCCTCGACCGCAACAATTACCATGGTTTTTGGCCGTTGCTCTATCAGGTAGCGACCGGCGGTCTCGAAGCCGAGTTGATCGCACAGCCGGTACGCACTGTGCTGCGCAACGCCCAAAATAGCGATGTGCGTTTAGCCGGCGTAACCGGGATCGACCGCGTCCGGCGGCGGGTATTGACGGATGCGGGCGAGTTTCCCTACGACCATCTGATCGTCGCGGCCGGCAGCACCACGAATTTTTATGGCATCGACGGCGTGCGCGACCACGGCCTTGAGCTCAAGGATTTGCCGGATGCGCTGGCTATCCGCAACCACATCATTACCAGTTTCGAGCGAGCAGCCACCGCCGGCGACGAGGCTACGTTGCGCCGGCTGCTGACCTTTGTGGTCGTCGGCGGCGGTCCGACCGGCGTCGAGATGGCCGGGGCTATCGCCGAGCTGATCCGGCATGTGCTGCACAAAGACTTTCGCCGGCTACCGTTCGACAAGGTGCGCGTCGTTTTGCTCGAGGCAGCCGGCCGGCTCTTGCCGACGTTCCCGCAGGCGCTGGGACGGCGCGCACTCTTGCGGCTCGAGCGCATGGGCATCGAGGTACGGCTAAACGCCGCGGTCGCGGACTACGACGGACGCGAGCTGCGCCTCAAGAGCGGCACAAGCCTGGAAACCGGCACGCTGATCTGGGCCGCCGGCGTCCAGGCTTCGCCCGTCGGCACAGCGCTCGGCGTCCCCTTGCAGCGCGGCGGGCGTGTCGGCGTAACACCCCAGCTGCGTCTGCCGGACGATCCCAGGGTCTGGATCGCCGGCGACCTTGCGTATCTTGAAGGCCCGGACGGAAAGCCGTATCCCCAGCTGGCGACGGCAGCCATGCAACAGGGCCGGCTTGTCGCCCGCAACGTGCTCGCCGCACTCAACGGCCGGCCACTGCAAGCGTTTCGGTATACCGACAAAGGAACAATGGCTACCGTCGGCAGGAGCTACGCCGTGGCACGCGTCTGGGGCGCCAACTGGAGCGGGCCGCTGGCGTGGCTGCTCTGGCTGGCGGTGCATCTATATTATCTGATCGGCTTCCGCAACCGGCTGCTGGTGCTGGTCAATTGGGCCTGGAATTATTTTACGTACGACCGCGGCTCGCGTGCCCTGGTGCATGGTGTCGATGCCCACAGCCGCCCGGTTACTGAAACACAGGTGACGCAGGTGACGGGGTAAAAAGGTTCGTTTCCGCTGTAGGGACATGCCAGATGCGCCACTGGTGGTCTGACGATAGGTCCGCCTTTGCGCCTTTGCGTTAAACCGGCGCCACGCGCTTGGACATCAAAATATCCGGCTTGCCGAAACCATTGGCATCCGGAACAACGCCGGTGATGGTGAAGCCGAGGCGAAGGTAAAACGTAAACGGGTGGCCGCCGAGATTACGGATCGCTTGCAGGTGAAGCAGCGGATCCGGATACAGGTCCGCTCCGTAGAGCGAAGTCTGGCCGGTTTCATCGTCGGTGCCGAGCCAAAGCGTGAGCCCACCGCGCGCCGCGACCTCCTGCTCGAGCGCCCGAACCAGCGCGCTGCCGATGCCGCGCCCGCGCCGATCCTGCCGCACGACCAGCGGGTGCAGCTCCCAGACCATGCCGTCATACGTTTCGATCCCGCCGACCCAGCCCACGACGCTGCTGTTCTCGACGGCGCCGAGAGCGATGCGCTCGGGCACCAGCGCCTCGGCGATCTCTGCGCGTGCGGATTGGAGATCAGGCCATGCCTCAGGCCACATGTCGCGAAAGCCCTCGACCAGCAGCTCGGCTGCCTGTTCGTGCAAGGCCGGCTCGGCGGCGTGCAGATCGACAATAGAAAGCATCGTTGACGCTCCTTGCTGCTATGGTAAAATACCTCAGGCGTGCCCCACGCCTCGACGTGGCGCACGCTTTTTGATACAGTACGACTTTAGCACTCTAGTGGCGTGAGTGCTAGCGACAGATCCATGGCGGGAAGCGAGGACGCGCGATGGCACCTGACATGACAGAACGGCGTCAGCTGATCTTGAAGCTGGTGATTCAAGAGTTTATCGAATTGCCCGCCAAGCCGGTCGCGTCGGAAACGTTGCAGCGCAAATACAAGCTACACTATAGCTCGGCTACGATCCGCAACGAGCTGGCGGCGCTGGAGGAGCTTGGCCTGCTGACGCACCTGCACACATCTGCCGGCCGTGTCCCAACCGACGCCGGCTATCGCTACTTCGTAACAAACCTGATGGATCGCCAGGCCTTGTCGCCACAGGAGCAGCGCACGATCCAGCACCAGTTTCACCAGGTGCGCGGCGAGCTGGACCAATGGATCCACCTCGCCGCCGCGGTGCTGGCGCGCACCGTCGCATAACGCCGCGGTGGTTACGCCGCCGCGGGCGTATCAGGCGCGCTTCAAGCACCTTGAGCTGATCGCGATCTACGAATCGGTCGTGTTGATGGTGCTGGTGCTGCACGACGGAACAATTAAGCAGCAGTCGTTGACGGCCGAGCAGTCGTTTTCCCAGGAAGAGCTCGGCGCCGTGGCCCAACGGGTCAATGAGCTATTGCACAATGCCACACTCGATCGCGTGCAGCAAGTAGCGGTCGATTCACTGGAGCCGCCGCCGTCGGTATTTGAGCGTCAGGTGCTGTATCTGATCGTCACCGCGCTTGAGCACCTCGAGCAGCACGCCGGCGAAGGCCTGCACCACGACGGCCTGCTGGAAATGCTCGGCCAGCCCGAGTTTACCCAGGTGGACCGCGTGCGCCAGGTGCTCGAGATCCTGGAGCAGGGCAAGGGCATCGGCGCCTTGATACCGCAGGCACTCAACAGCGAAGGCGTGCAGGTGGTGATCGGGGGCGAGCATCGCCAGGACGCGATGCGTGAATACAGCGTTATTTTGTCACGCTACGGGCGCAGCGGGCAGGTCGCCGGGGTGATCGGCATCGTCGGCCCGACGCGCATGCCGTATCCGCGCTCGATCTCGAGCGTGCGCTATGTTTCGGCCTTGATGAGCGAGCTGCTGGCCGACCTTTACGGCGACCGGCCGAGCGCCTGAGGCACCGATCAAGATTACAGGATTAAGGAGCGATACGCTACACATGCAAGAGCCTAACGAAGTACAAAACGCTGAGCCTGTCGAAAGCGAAGCAGCAACTGTGGAGCAGCAGCCGTCGTCAGATGAACTGGAAAACCGCGTGCAACAGCTGGAAGCCGAGGCGGCAAGCGCCAGGGACCAACTCCTGCGCGCAACAGCCGACCTGCGCAATTACAAGCGCCGCGTCGAAGACGAGCGGACGCAATCTGATCCGCAACGCCTCGGCCGGCCTGATCATGAAGCTGCTGCCGGTGCTCGACGATTTTGATCTGGCGATGCAGCACGTGCCTGACGAAATCGCAGGCACGCAGTGGTTCAACGGGCTGCAGAGCGTGCAGCGCAAGCTGCAGACGATGATGGAGGGCGAGGGGGTACGGCCGATCGATGCGCTCGGCAAGCCTTTCGATCCCAACGTACATGATGCCGTGATGCACGAGGACGGAGGTCCCGAAAACGCCGGCAAGGTAACGGCAGATTTGCGGCGCGGCTACACGCTGCACGATAAAGTTATCCGGCCCTCGATGGTGAAGGTCGGGCAGGAATAGTTATATACATGGCTAAGGTAATCGGAATCGACCTCGGCACTACCAATTCGGTCGTCGCGGTCGTCGAGGGCGGCGATCCGCAGGTGATCGCCAACGCCGAGGGCAGCCGCACCACGCCCTCTGTCGTCGCCGTCGCCAAGAACGGCGAGCGTACAGTGGGGCAGGTGGCCAAGCGCCAGGCGATCACCAACGCGGAAAATACCATCTTCTCGGTCAAGCGTTTCATGGGCCGCAAGCTGGACGACGAGCACGTGCAGCGTGATCTGCCGCTGGTGCCGTATAAGCTGACGTCGGCCCCTAACGGCGATGTGCGCGTCTTTATGGGTGGGCGCGAGTGGGCGCCCCAGGAGATCTCGGCGATGATCCTGGGCAAGCTCAAGAGCGACGCCGAGGCGTTTTTGGGCCAGCCGGTGACGCAGGCCGTGGTGACGGTGCCGGCCTATTTTAACGAATCGCAGCGTCAGGCCACCAAAGATGCCGGCAAGATCGCCGGCCTCGACGTACTGCGCATCATCAACGAGCCGACGGCGTCGGCGCTGGCGTACGGCTTCGGCGAAGGCGGCGCCAACGAAACGATCGCCGTGTTCGACCTCGGCGGCGGCACGTTCGACATCTCGATCCTTGAGCTCGGCGACGGTGTGTTCGAAGTAAAGGCCACCAACGGCGACACGCATCTCGGTGGCGACGACTTCGACCAGCGCATCATCGAGTGGCTGGTCGAGGAGTTCAAGCGCGCCGAAGGCATCGACCTGCGGCTCGACCGCGTCGCGCTGCAGCGGCTTAAAGAAGCCGCCGAAAAAGCCAAGCAGGAGCTGTCCACGGTGCTGCAAACCGAGATCAATCTGCCGTTCATCACGGCTGACCTCGGAAGGGCCAAAGCATCTGCAGATGACGCTGTCGCGCGCCAAGCTGGAGCAGCTGTGCGCCGACCTGGTCGAGCGCACGCTCGAGCCGTGCCGCCAGGCGCTCAAAGACGCCGGGTTGCGCGCTTCGGATGTGCAGCAGGTGATCCTGGTAGGCGGCCAGACGCGCATGCCGGCGGTACAGGAGGCGGTGCGCAGCTTCTTCGGCCGCGAGCCGCATAAGGGCGTCAATCCGGATGAAGTCGTCGCCGTCGGCGCGGCGATCCAGGGCGCCGTGCTGAGCGGCGAGGTCAAGGATGTGCTGCTGCTCGACGTCACGCCGCTGACGCTGGGCATCGCCACCCGCGGCGGCGTGATGGCGCCGCTGATCGAGCGCAACACAACCATCCCGACCAAGCGCTCGCAGGTCTTCTCGACCGCCAGCGACAACCAGTCGACCGTCGAGATCAAGGTGTTCCAGGGCGAGCGCCCACTGGCGACCGATAACAAGCTGCTCGGCACCTTCGAGCTGACCGGCATCCGCCCCGCGCCGCGCGCCGTGCCGCAGATCGAGGTAACCTTCGACATCGACGCCGACGGCCTGCTGAACGTTGCGGCTGTAGACAAAGGCACCGGCCAGCAGACCGGCATCGCGATCCGGCCGTCGTCAGGCCTGGGCGACGACGAGATCGCCGCCATGATCGACGCGGCAGAACAGAATCGGGCCGAAGACGAGCAGCGCCGCGAGCGCATCGCGATCCGCAACCAGGCCGACGGCCTGATCTATAGCGCCGAGCGGCTGCTGCGCGAAAGTGAAGCGCCGGCGGCCACGTCTGACCCGCCTGACGGCGCCGATCCGGCGCTGCGCGGCGAGGTAGAGCAGGGCATCGTCGACCTGCGCCGTGTGCTGGACGACGAGGACATGAGTGCCGCCCGCGACCGCATCGGCGAGCTCGCAGCGGCCATGGATCGCCTGCGCGCGTCACTCGAGCCTGCACCTTCCAATGACAACGCGGGCGCCGGCGCCGAGACCAGCGCGGCTGAAGACGACGGCGACACCGGCGCCGAGACCAGCGCCGCCGGAGACAAAGACACCGGAGACGACGCGGAGACGACGAGTTGACACCGCCGTCGGACGAGCCCGGCGTCGGTGAGGAGCAGGTCGGAGCGTAGTTTCATGTTCCAATCTTGAAACCTGAAACTCGAATTGACTTTACCGCATCCGGCTCTCAAGGAAACACAAATGGCATCGAAACGCGATTATTACGACGTTCTGGGTGTGGCGCGCGCAGCGAGCGCCGACGAGATCAAGCGCTCGTACCGTAAGCTGGCCCGGCAGTACCATCCGGATCTGAACAAAGAGCCGGACGCCGAAACGAAGTTCAAAGAGATCAGCGAAGCCTACGAAGTGCTGTCGGACACCGACAAGCGCGCAATGTACGACCGCTTCGGTCACCAGGGCGTCAGCGGCGCGGCCGGATACGATCCCTTCGGCGGCTACGGCGGCGGCGATATCTTTTCGACGATCTTCGATGCGTTTATCGGCCAGGGCATGCGCGGGGCACAGGCTCCGTCGGCCCTGCGCGGCGCCGACCTGCGCTACCACATGCAGATCAGCTTCGAAGAGGCGGTGTTCGGCATCGACAAGGAGATCTCGTATCAGCGCATGGACGCGTGCGGCACGTGCAGCGGAAGCGGCGCCGAGCCCGGCAGCGACCTCGAGCGTGCCCGAAATGCAACGGCCAGGGCGAGCTCCGCACCCGCGCCCCGATCTTCAATATGTTGACCGTGGTGACCTGCGACCAGTGCAACGGCACCGGCAAGATTCTCGCCGTGCCCTGCCATACCTGTCACGGCGAAGCGCGCGTGCGCGCCACACGCCGCGTTAAAGTCAACGTACCGCCCGGCGTCGACAGCGGGCTGCAGCTGCGCCTGCGCGGCGAGGGCGAGGCCGGCCTGCGCGGCGGCCCGTCGGGCGACCTGCTGGTGGCGATCGATGTGCAGGAGCACCAGCTGTTCAAACGCGACGGCAGCGATATCATCCTGGAGCTGCCGCTCAACGTGGCGCAAGCGGCGCTGGGAGCCGAGATCAAGGTGCCGACCGTCGGCGGCGAAGACGTGCTCAACATTCCGGCCGGAACCCAGCACGATGCCGTGTTTCGACTGCGCGGCAAGGGCGCGCCCTCCCTGCGCGGCGGCCCGCGCGGCGACCAATTGATCGTAACGCGTATCGTGGTGCCGACCAAGCTCGGCGAGCGCGAGCGCGAGCTGCTGCGCGAGCTGGCGACCGAGTGGGGCGATCAGCCATTCGAAAAGCGCGACGGTGGGTTTTTCTCAAGGCTGAAGGATGCGTTTGGGATGTGAAATATCACCGCGACAACAAACCCAGGGATCAGCGCAGAGCACCGTTGCCTGAACTCCGGCCCGTCGGTGCTTTACGGCCGCAACGCGGTTCGCGAGGCGCTGCGGGCCGGCAGGCGCAAACTGCGCCGGCTGCTGCTGGCCGAGGGCGTGCGCGAAACCGGCGTGGCCGAGCTGCTGGCGCTGGCTGAAGATGCCGGCTTGCGTGTAACGACCCTGCCACGCGCGGCGCTTGACGACCTTAGCGGCGGCGCCAACCACCAGGGCGTGGCGCTCGAAGCCGGACCCTACCCGTACTCCGATCTCGATGCGATCCTGGCGCTGGCGGCACAGCGCGACGAGCAGCCGCTGCTGCTGCTGCTCGACCACCTGCAAGACCCGCAGAACGTCGGCACGCTGCTGCGAACCGCCGAGGTGGTCGCGGTTCATGGGGTGGTACTGCCCGACCGTCGCGCAGCTTCCGTGACGCCGGCAGTAGTTAATGCGTCGTCGGGTGCCGTTGAGCATCTTTTGATCAGCCAGACAACCAACCTGGTTCAAACGATCGAGGAGCTCAAGCAGCGCGGAGTGTGGGTCGCCGGTCTGGAAGACGACCCGCGCGCCGTGCCGTTCGACACGCAGCGCTCCGACATGCCGCTGGCGCTGGCTGTCGGCGCTGAAGGTCCCGGCCTCGGCCGCCTGGTACGCGAGCGCTGCGATTTCTTGCTGCGGCTGCCGATGGCCGGCCAGATTGCCTCGCTCAATGCCTCGGTCGCCGGCTCGATCGCGCTCTACGCGCTATGGCGCGCACGAACGGGTGCAACTGTAACTAAATCTCCGGCGTCCTAGCTTCACAACGCGGCTTTCAAACACTCCCCAGGAGGCCATATGAAGCTTCAAGAACGATCCGGCGTTATCAAGGAAGCCGAGCACGGGGAACCGGCGCGCACATCGGCATTGAACTTTGCGAATTGGTTGCCGGTGGAGCAGCGCAACACGCTGCTTGCCTATGCGCTGCTTGCGGCGGGGCTGCTGCTGCTCGGCGGGCGCTTCGACTTGATCGGCGGAGCGGGTATCGCCATCATGCCGGGACTGATCCTTGGCACAATTGCCGCCTGCTTCCTGTTCTTCGCATTCTGGCAGCGCTGGTATCCGCTGCTGATACCCGGCTGTATTCTGGCGGGACTGAGTCTCGGCGTTCCGCTAGCGCCGATCTTCGGCGGCACCGCGGTGCTGTGGGGGCTCGCGCTTGGCTTCGCCGCGATCTACAGGCTGGGCCGCGACTTCTTCGGCGAGCGCCACCCGTGGCCGATCTTTCCCGCCGTGCCGCTGTTCGCGGTAGGCGCTATCGTCGGCATGGCGCAGCTCGGCGGTCCGCTCGCGGCAGCTGCCTCGCTGTGGCTTCCGCTGCTGCTGATCGGCGCGGGTGTGGCCTACGTCTACCGCCGCCAGACGGCGTCAGAATAACTCGATTTTCCTGGATCTCCAGTCCCCAGGAGCCCCAGCCCACAGGATAGATCCTGGGGCTGAAGAAACGAAGACCGCTGAAGCGGCCTGCCGAGTTCAGGCCGCTTCAGCGGTCTTCGTTTCTTCAGCCCGGCGCTTTAGCGCCGGGTTACTTAATTCACAACCCGAAATGCGGCTTGAGCGCCCCGCTGTCGATGTCGTCGTCAGCACGCTGGTAGCGATTGTCGGTCGAGATGCGCAGCCGGTTGCGCGATAGATTCGGCAAGGCTTTATGGATCGTGTACGAGTGAAAAAAGATCGCATCCCCCGGCTCGAAATCGGTTGTGTGCCACGCTACCGTCGCGGGATCGACTGCTACGCCGCAGCCGCCCACCGCACCGGGGCTTTCGACGTTATGGTCGATAAATCCGCCGCGCTGTGAGCCGGGCCAGACTGCCAGACCGCCTAAGCTGATCGGGCAGCTGCCGAGCGGCGTCCAGCACGAATACGTGTTCACCGAGCCTCGGATATAGTAATAGTCCTGGTGCGGCGGCGTGGTAGCCACGACATTGTTCGGGAACGTCATGCGGCCGATGCGCCGCGGATGAACCAGCACCGTACCTCCCAGCAGCTTGGCCGCTATCGCCATCAGCCCCGGATGCGCAGGAAGCCCATGAAAGCTCGGCAGGCGCAACACTTTGCGATATACCGCCGAGTATTCCGGTTTTCCTTCAGAAGTCGGCTGCATATCGGGCGCCACCACCGCTTCCATAATGTCGTACGCAGGATCGAGCCAGCCGGCAGCGGCACACTGCTCCAACACCTCCCGGCGCACGGTCATTACGGTGTCGAGCGGCACAATCCCGCGGAAGAATAGATAACCCTGCTCGTCCATTCGTGAACGCAGCTCAGCTGACCCGGCATCGGGCTTCGATTCCTGGAACGGCAGCAGCGTTTCAGCTGTCGCGGCCTGGTCCATCGTTCGTGCTCCTCTAGGTAGTTTCAGGCTCGATCAGAAAATATTTGATAACGGCGACCTCGCCTTCGTTCAGAATCACATGCTCGGCATCCCTGCTAAGCTCGATCGAGCTCGTTCATAGGCACCTTATCGCTCGCGCTGCAAGAAGACGGATCGCGCCCATCCTACCACGATGCGCTGCCGATGCCTACCTGCGCGCCGCCGAAAAGAGATTCAAAGTACGTTCCCACCACGTATCTTTGGGCAGACGAACACGGGCTATAGGCACCGCGGACGCTACTCCAAATGACGGATGGCACGCCGAGCCGCTTTTTGGTATAACAACCCTTGCGATCATGTACCGACGACTGATACGCCCGACCCAAAAACTGCTCGCGCACTGGAGTAAGCGGCCGCTTGCCGGCTTCGCTTTGCTGATCGTTGCGCTGATGGCGGTCGGCGGGCCGGCGGTGTGCCTGCTGGATTGTTGGCTGCAAGATCTGCGTGCGGCGCAACTCGATCCACAGGGTCTGCATCACCACCACGGGGTAACCGACGACGGTACAGCTCAGCGTGTGGACACGTCCGGCGCTGAGCACAAGCAGCATGGCAGCAGCAGCGACGAGAACGCGCCGAGCGCATTGACGATCGGGGTTCTGCTGACGATCACGCTGCTGCTGGCCAGAATCCCGGCCCGCCGGCCACCGCTTCGGGCGCGCCTGCTGCTGAGCTCGCTAGCGATACCACCACCTCAACGACCGCCGCGTTTCTCCATGAGCCTTGCCACCCTCGCAGCCTAGCCGGGTTGCGGGAACGATCCGCCCGCGGTCTGTCTGTGTTTAGTTAAAGCTCATGGAGCGTACATTATGTCGCGCATTACACGCTTTTTCGTCCTGTTTGCCGTACTTGCCGCCGTTGTCGTCCCCGGTATCGCTTCCGCGCACGAGCACCGCGAAGTCGGTGAATACGAATTCGTCGTCGGCTTTGCCAACGAGCCGGCCTATGAGAACGAGCAAAACGGGATCTGGGTCAGCGTCAAGAACCACGAGACCGGCGCTCCCGTCGAGGGACTTGAAGGAACGCTCAAGGCGCAGGTGATCTACGGCGCCTCGACGCGGGATATGGAGCTCGCGCCGGCCTGGGGCGAAGAAGGGGTCTACACCTCGAACTTTTATCCGACCGCTGCCGGCGATTATACCTTCCGCTTCTTCGGCGACATCAACGGCACGCCGGTTGACGAGAGCTTTACCTCCAGCCCCGAAGGCTTCAATGCTGTCGGTTCGGTAAGCGAGCTGCAGTTCCCGGCGCAGGTCAGCACCAACGCGCAGCTGCAGAGCCAGATCCGCACCGCACAGATGCTTGGAGCGGCCGGGCTGGTCGTCGGCGTCGCCGGGCTGCTGCTCGCGGCGTGGGCGCTGCGCAGCCGCCGCTCAGGTCCCGCGGCCGCCACGCAGACACTGCGCGAGGCCTAGGTACGCGCGCCGGGCGGGTCACCGTCCGGCCAACGGCATATCATGCGCAAATACCTGCTTGTCCTGGTCGCCCTGTGCGCCGCGCTGCTTTTGCCGCGCGGCGCCGAGGCGCACGCCAACCTGCTCGAAAGCGATCCGGTCGCCAACAGTGTTGTCGAAGCACCGCCTCCGACTGCACGGCTGCGCTTTAGCGAGCCGCTAGAACCCGAGTACAGCCGCGCCGTGCTGGCCAGCGCGGACAGCGGCCCGATCGGCACATCGCCGAGCCGTGTCGCGCCAGACGATCCCTATACGATGCTGCTCGATCTGCCCGAGCTGCCCGACGGCCAGTACGTGCTGCAGTGGCGCGCCCTGTCGCAGGCGGACGGCCACACCAGCCAGGGCGTAGTTGCCTTCGCGGTCGGCGACCCGGCAAGCGCCGAAGCGCCGCTGGTGCTGCCGCCGCCGCCGCCGAATCCGCTGGCGCTGCCGCCGCTGGAGAACGTACTCCTGCGCTGGCTCACCTTCGGCGCTCTCGCGCTGATCCTCGGCACTTTAATCATGCGCTGGTGGGTCTGGCGCGCGGTCGATATCCCCGGTGCCTCGGACGACGCATTCGAGCGCCGGACGCATCGCTTGCTGCTCGTGGCCGCGGTTGTTGCGCTGTGTGCCTCGTTCGGCACGCTATGGAGCGGAGCCTCGGCCTCCGAAAGCGATATCGTATCGTTTGCCGCCGGCTCGCGCGTCGGCACCATCCTTGCCTTGCGCGCGGTGTTGTGCGCGGGTGTGCTGCTGGCAATACTCATCCCCAGCGCCTACGCCGGCCTGACAACCGCGCTGATCGCGCTCGGAGCGATCGCCACGATCAGCTTGCTCAGCCATAGCGCGGTGCCGCAGGGTGGCGGCGCATCCGGCACCCTGGCGACTGTTTCCGCCGTAGCCTTCGATTATGTACACCTGCTGGCAACGGCCGCCTGGATCGGAAGCCTGCCGGCCTTGCTGCTCGGACTGCTTGCGCTCAATCGTGAGACGCCGGAAACACGCCGCCGCGTGCTTCCGGTGCTGGTTGCGCGCTACACTGGACTGGCAACCGCCGCGATCATGGTGCTGGTTTCCACCGGCCTGTTTGCCGCGCTACGCCAGATCGGCTCGCTCAGCGAGCTGTGGAGTACCACCTACGGCCGGGCGCTCAGCCTGAAGCTTGGGATTTTCGCTGTGTTACTGGCGCTCGGCGCGCTCAACCGCTGGCGCATCGCGCCGCTGCTCGAGCGCAGGGCGTCGTCGGAAACTGCGAACCGCCGCCTGCAGCGCAGCGTGATCGCCGAGATTGCCCTTTCCGCGGCGCTGCTGCTTGCCGTCGGCGCCCTGACCGCCACTCCACCCGGGCGCGACGTGGCCGGACGTAGCGGCGATTTTGCCGAAACAATCACCCAGGACGGCCGCTCGCTGACGCTGCAGGTCGCCCGCGGGAACATCGCCGGCGATACTTTTGTGGTGAATACCTTCGGCCTGCCGGAAGGGTTCGAGCCCGAAGCAGTCTTACGCGCATCGATGGCTTCGCATGATATGGGCGTTCTAGAGCTGCAGCTGGAGCCGGTTGAGCCGGGGCGCTGGGCCGCGCGAGCGCCGATGCTGAATATGCCTGGCGAGTGGAATGTCGAAACGATCGTGCGCGCACCCGGCATGAACGACCTGCGCCACACCTTTGTCGTTCCCACCTTGCTTAATACTGCAACCCAGCCCCAGAGCCCGACGGCTCTGTGGGCCGTGTTGCTGATCGTCGCGCTGGTGCTGGCCGGCTTGAGCCAGATGTCGGATGGGCGGCGCTGGCAGTGGCGCTTGCAGACCGGCAGCCTGGTGCTGGTATTTGGCGCATTTGTGGCCGCCGTGGTGCCGTACTACGTCGCCCGCGCTACCGAGCCGAGCAATCCGTTCGAGCCGACAGCCGAGGTGCTGGCCGCCGGAAAGACGGTGTACCAGGAAAACTGCGTTCCGTGCCATGGCGTCAGCGGCACCGGCGACGGCCCGGCGGCTCGCACGCTGCCCGGGCTTCCGGGCGACTTTACCGCGCCGCACTTCGCGACACACAATGAAGGTGAGCTGTACTCCTGGATCCGTGGCGGCAAGCCCAATACGGCGATGCCGGCGTTTGGCGAGAAGCTTAGTCAGGAGCAGATCTGGCAGGTGATCACCTATATCCAGCAGATCTACCGCGACGCGAACGAGTAGGGGATGGCCCTTGCCTCGTGCCCCTTTCGTATGGTACTCTTGTACGCACAATGAACCTATCCCGCTACAGCCTCGTGCTCCGGCAGCTCCTCCTCGTGAGGGGCCATCTGCCGTGGGGAGCGTAGCGTAGCGCAGCTCGGTGTTCCAACGCCTCCCCGCAAGGGGAGGCGTTTTTCATTCTGGAGGCACAGCATGTCCTATCTTCTCGTTGCCGTCCGCCGCCCGGTAGCGGCGTTGCTTACTCACGCCGCGGGGTTTGCCCCCACCACACCGGTTCGACCGTCCCTATAACGCGCCGCGGGATAGACCGCCGCGCCAAAAACATCGTAATTGGAGCTGACACCATGGCGGAACGCTATCCCGTTCACGAGATCGAAGCGCGCTGGCGCGAGCGCTGGCAGCAAACCGGCATCGATGCGCCCGACCTGGACCGCGCCGAGCGCCCGTTCTACAATCTGGTCGAGTTCCCGTATCCTTCGGGCGAGGGCCTGCACGTCGGGCATGTGTACACTTATTGCGGCGCCGACGCGTACGGCCGCCTGCGACGCATGCAAGGTTGGGACGTTTTCCAGCCGTTCGGCTTTGATGCGTTCGGCATTCATTCCGAGAACTACGCGCTTAAGCTGAACGTGCATCCGGCCGAGCTGACGCCGGCCAATATCCGCCGCTTTCGTGACGAGCAGCTGATACGGCTGGGGTGTGCCTTCGATTGGTCGCGCACGGTCGACACCAGTAGCCCTGCGTATTATCGCTGGACGCAGTGGCTGTTCTTAAAACTGTACGAAGCCGGACTGGCCTACCAGGCCGAGTCGCCGGTCAACTGGTGTCCCCAGGATCAAACCGTGCTGGCCAACGAGCAGGTGATCGACGGCCGCTGCGAGCGCTGCAGCACGCCTATCGTACAGCGCGTCATGCGCCAGTGGTTTTTGCGCATCACCGAATATGCCGAGCGGCTGCTGGACTTCAGCGGAGTAGATTTTCCCGAAGCGTCGATCAAGCGCATGACTGCCTGGATCGGGCGCAGCGACGGCGCCGATATTCGCTGGCGTGTGGACGGCACTGAGCAGGTTATCACGACGTTTACCACTCGCCCCGACACGATCTTCGGAGCCACCTTCGTGGCACTGGCGCCCGAACATCCACTGGTCGCGACGCTGGCCGGCGCAGAGCAGCGCGCGCACGTCGAGCGCTATATCGCCGAGACGCAGCGCCGCCTGGAGCGCGAGCGCATAACGGAACAGCCTAAGAGCGGCGTGTCGACAGGCGCTTTTGTGATCCACCCGCTGGACGGCCGACGCATACCGGTCTGGGTAGCAGATTATGTGCTGGCCCGTTACGGCAGCGGCGCGATTATGGGCGTTCCCGCGCACGACGAGCGTGACCGCGAGTTTGCGCAGCTGCACGGCTTATCCGTACAGGAACGCAAAGACGCAAAGACGCAAAGAGCGCAAGAGGAGGATCGCAGCGGCATCCATCACCCCGTCACCCCGTCACCCCGTCAGCCTGTCACCCTGTCCGAGGACGGCACCATCGACCGAAACGAAGCTATCGCGCTGCTGCTGCAGCAAAACGCGGGCGAGACGAAAACCACCTATCGCCTGCACGACTGGCTGATCTCACGCCAGCGATACTGGGGACCGCCGATTCCGATCGTGTATTGCGCCGAATGTGGCACCGTTCCGGTCCCCGAGGAGCAATTGCCGGTGCTGCTGCCGTATGTTGAAGAATTCCGGCCGCGCGGCGTTTCGCCACTTGCAGCGGCGGTCGACTGGATCAACACGACCTGCCCGCGCTGTGGTGGTCCCGGCCGGCGCGAAGCTGATGTGTCGGATAATTTCCTGGATTCGTCGTGGTACTACCTGCGCTACACGTCGACCGAGTACGACGACCGGGCATGGGATGCCGAGCGCGTGCGGCGTTGGCTGCCGGTAGACCAGTACGCCGGCGGGCCCGAGCACACAACGATGCACCATTTGTACGCGCGCTTCGTATGCAAAGCGCTGTTCGACATGGGCCTGCTACCGTTCGATGAGCCGTTCGCCAGGCTGCGGCTGCACGGCATGATCACCAAAGACGGCGCCAAAATGAGCAAAAGCCGCGGCAACGTTGTCTCACCCGACGGGTATATCCGCACCTGGGGCAGCGACGTGTTCCGCATGTATATGTTGTTTCTGGGGCCGTGGGAAGAAGGCGGCGATTTCACCGATTCCGGCATCGCCGGTGTGGCACGCTTCGCCGGCCGCGTTTGGGATTGGGTGCTTGGCGCGCGGCCCACACCGAACGGTCAGGCATCCGCCAATATGGAAGCCGAGCGCCGGCGCCACCGCACGATTGAGCGGGTCGAGACCGCGATCGGTGAGCAGCGCTTTCATGTCGCTATCGCCGCGCTGATGGAACAGCTAAACTGGCTGCGCGAGAACAGTGCAGCGATCGAAGAGCACGAACTGACGCGAGCTAAGGCCACGTTTGTGCTGGCGCTGGCTCCGTTTGCGCCGCATCTGTGCGAAGAGCTGTGGGCCCGGCTCGGCCGGCCGTTCAGCGTTCATCGCCAGCCATGGCCGGGCTTCGATCCGGCGCTGGCAGCTGAGCAGGAAATCGAGATTCCGGTGCAGGTAGCAGGCAAGCTGCGCGAGCGCTTACAGGTGCGGGCCGGCATGGATCGAGCGGCTCTGGAACAGCTTGCTCTGGCCAGCGAGCGCGTCCAGGCGGCCATGCAGGGGCGGCAGCTGTCGCGGATCGTGGTAGTGCCCGACCGGGTGGTTAATATCGTGCTGGAATGACTCGTGGCACGCAACCCGCCTTGTATAGACAAGCAGCAATTTGCGGTACAGTAAGAATTGCGTTACGATTGCTTGAACACCGGCGCTGCGTCCCAGCAATGTCGACGAGGCCGAGAGCAAGCGTATGTCCCACTTGCAGCAACCAACAACCCAGAGCGCCATTGATGTCTGGCAGGAGTATCAAGACTATCTGGCGCGCTTTGAGGCAAGTGAAGCAGCTACTCGACCGTTGGCGTTCAGCGAATTTCAGGGAGCCTTAGCTCGTTGGCAAAGCGAGTATCATCCTGCCTGGTATAACAACGATAAGGCCAAGATGCGCGAGCTGGAACAGTTGCTTGCCCTATAACGCAAGCATGCTTGAGCGTTACGCGCGGGTCAGGGCCGGCCAAACAGCGGTACCCCTCCACTCATGGCCGGCCACTCACCCCGCCTTACCCATGTTGAGACACGGGTCACTTAACGAAACGCAGTGCGTGACCAAAAAGATACGCGCGAGTCAGACTTCTCGTCGCTTTAATACCAGCAGCGTCACATCGTCGAACGCGATGCGGTCGCCGGTGTGTGCCGCGACGTCGCTGAGGATCGACTGCACGATCACTGCCGAGGGTCGATCGCGGAACCTGCGCACCACATCCTGCAGGCGTTGCACACCGTATTCTTCTTCAGCATTGTTGATCGCCTCGGTGATTCCGTCGGTATAGCAGACCAGACAATCGCCGGGGTCGATCACCACCTGCCCGTCTCGATAGCGCGCATCTTCCAGGACACCGGATGCGATGCCGGTCGGGCCGAGCACGTCGAAATGCCCACCCGACCGCAGCAGCAGCGGTGAATTGTGCCCCGCGTTGGTGTAGCGCAAGCTGCCGCGCTCACGGTCGAGCAGCCCATAAAACAGAGTCACAAACATACCCGACTGCGAATCGCGCGCGATCCAGCGATTCGCGCGTGTGACGGCGGCCGATGGGGCCGAGCCGTCGAGCGCGCTGGCCCGGATCAACGAGCGTGCCAGTGCCATGAACAAAGCAGCCGGCACGCCTTTGTCCGAAACGTCGGCGATTACAAAGCCGAACAACGGCTCGGAGGACTGCTCATGCTGCGGCGACTGCTCGTCGATTCGCAAATCGACATGCCAGTAATCATAAAAATCGCCGCCGACGGCGTGAGCCGAGCGCCAGGCCGCCGCGACGTCCCAGCCGCCGACCTCGGGATCGGTATCCGGCAACAATGAGGTCTGGATATCGCGGGCGACGCGAACCTGCTGGGCAAGGCGCTCCTGCTCGACGGCTCGCTGGTCCAGCAACGCACTCTCGATGGCTGCCGCGGCCTGACTCGCGATGCCCGAGGCGATCATGGTCTGGCGCATCGACCACGGCTCGCTGCCCAAATCGCGATCGAGCAGCAGCACACCCAGCACCGTGGCGCGCGTGGTAAGCGGCAGCGCCAGCAGCGAACCGGAAGAGCAGCGGTCGGTCACCTGCGGCAGCTTGGCCGAAGCCGCGGCGTCGTCGATTATCATCAGCTGACCCAACTCGCGCACTTCGTTCAGCAGCGGCGCTTCGAGGGCGGCGATCGGGCGGTTCAACAGCGCGTCGCAGGTCTGCTCATCCCAGCCATACGAGCCGGCCGGCACAAAGGTATTGGTGTCGCGCTGCAGCAGGAACACCGCACAGCGCGCGCAGCCCACCAGCAGCGGCGGCAGGCGCACGATCGTCGCCAGCAGGGTGTCGAGGTCGGTGGCGCGCGAGATATTCTGCGCGGTTTGGAACAGCGCGGCCAACGTCCAGGCCTCGTCTTGCTGTTCGGTATACGCGTTGGCTGCCTGAATCGCCACGGCGACTTGATCGGCCAGCGTCAGAAAGACGAACAGGTCGTTATCCGAGAACGCGCCGACGTGGTTGCTCTGTACATCGAGCACGCCGATCAATACATCGCCCACCAGCAGCGGCACAGCCAACTCGGCCCTGGTGCCGGGAATATCGGGTAGATAGCGCGGCTCGTGGCTGACGTCGTTGACCAACCGTGGATGGCGCGTGTCGGCGACATAGCCGATGATGCCCTCGCCCAGTGCCAGGCGCCGGTTGCGCTTATCCCAATACGATGTATCGTCGTAGGTTGTTGCACGGAATAACAGATCGCCACTGGCGGTATCGAGGGTGAATAAATGCACCGCGAAGCAGTCGAACTCATCGCGGATCAGCCGCACCACCACCGGCAACAGCTCGTCGAGGTCGAGCACCAGAGCAGCTTTGCGGCCGACTTTGCCGATCAGCTCGAGCTGGCCGATCCGCTCCTGCAGCGCATCGTAGGCGCGCGCCTTGGCGATCGCCGATGCGGCGCTGTCGGCGATCAACGACAGCAGGCGCAGGTCGTTCTGCTCGAACATATTCGGGCGCGGGCTCTGGACCGAGATCGTGCCGAGCACGGTTTCACCTGCCAGCAGCGGCACATAAATGCCCGAGCGCGGAGGATGCTCGGCCTGATAGCGCGGGCGCGCCGGGAGCTGCGGCAGCTCGCGGGTAAAGTCCTCAACCAGCAGCGCGCGGCCGGTACGGCGCACCCAGCCCATCAAGCCTTCGTTTTCGGAAAGGTCGACCGCCAGGGGCGGCTGGCGCTCGCCGTCGATCACCTGCACCTTGAGCACATAGCGGGTGCCTTCGAACAAGGCCAGGTGAAACCAGCGCGTATCCAGGATCTTTGAGCACTCGCTGTACACCAGCTCGCACAAGGCGTCGACGTCCAACGCCGAGCGGATGATCGCGCGCGAGACCTCGTTCAACAGCTCGAGCTCGCGGATCGTGCGCTGGCGCATGCGCAGCGCTGTGGTGATCGAGCGCGGTAATTTGAAACTGCCGTCGTTAGCGCTCATGACCCCTTGCCGAGCGCGGCAGCAGCTTCTTCACGTGTATGGTGTAATTGGAAGATCTGGTCGAAGCCGGTGAGATGAAACACTTCGGCGACTTGCGGCTGCGGCTCACATAACACCAGATTGCCGCCGGCACGACGCAACTCGCGCGTCAGCAGCAGCAAGGTGCGCAGTCCGCTGGAAGACATGAAGGTAACCTCGCGCAGGCCGACGATCAGGTGCTTGGTACCTTCGCCCATAGCGGTGCGGATCATACTGTTGACGGCCGGTGAAGCGCCGGCGTCGATGCGACCTTTGAGCTCGAGCGTGCGGTGTTCACGCTCCCGGATCAGCTTGGTCATCAGAAGCACATTCTCGCCGTCGCCGAAGTGCCACTCAACTCGGTCCATCAGCTTGCGCATCAGATACAGGCCGAGCCCGCCGGTTTTGCGCTCCTCGAGCGGCGACTCAAGATCAGGCTCGGGCACGTCAAGCGGGTTGAACGGCACACCGCGATCGGAAATAGAGATGCGTAGCTCGCCCGCGACCGTTTCGGCGCGTACCGAAAGCGTGCCGATATGCTCGGCATACGAATGCTGGATCACGTTGGTGGCAGCTTCGTCGACCGCCAGCTGGACTTCCCAGACCGCGTGTTCGTCAAGACCGGCGGCGCGTGCTTGCTCGACGACAAAATCACTGATCGAGGACAGCGCCTCGAGATTGGCATCGAGCGTAAGCGAGTTAGCCGCCATGGTTGCACAAACCGACGAGCGCCGCTTGGGCGCTCGTCTTTCGCGAGGGTTTGCTAGAAACTGCCGACTGCGTCCACAACGTCGTCATAGATCTGAAACAGCGCCGTAAAGCCGGTAAGATCAAACACTTCTTTGATGCGCGGCGGTAAGTTGACGATGCGGACATCTCCACGGTCGAGGTCCGTCAACTTCCACTCGCGGGCCCGCTTTCGCGCTTCAATCAGTACGCGAAGCCCAGGGCTGGCGATATACTCGAGCCCTGCGAAGTCCAGCAATAATCGGTAGCGTCCCTGGTTGAAGAGCTCGTCGATTCGCTCGTGTAGTTGCGGCGCTTCAGCAGCCGTCAATCTGCCGCTGACCGCCAGTACGTCCACTCGATTTAAGCGCCGGTGCGAGATCTCCATGGTTCCTCCACAAAGGCCAGTTTGGAGCGACGTGATTATAGCATGCGGACAGCCAGAATCGATTAAGACTTTTGATGTACTCCATTATCCGATATTGCACAAATGTGGGGATGAGCACTGCTCATCCCCGTTCGACAGCCCGCTCCACCGCTCAAACTACCAGCGGCCCAACCCTTCGCCGGCGGTTTCGGCGTGCTGGGCCTGGGCGTCGAGGTTGTCCAGATACCATGAAGCTTCCATCGCCGCCATACAACCTTCGCCGGCCGCGGTGACCGCCTGGCGGTAAATATGGTCGACCACGTCACCGGCGGCAAAAACGCCTGGAATATTCGTGCGTGTGCGGCCGTCGGTGAGGATAAAGCCGCCTTCGTCCATATCGATCTGCCCCGCGAACAGCGACGTGTTCGGAATATGACCGATGTATGGAAACACAGCGTCGGTTTCCAGCACCTGCTGATCGCCGGTCTTAAGGTTGCTCAGCCGGATGCCGCTGACTTTGCCGTTGCCGAGCACTTCGGTAGCGACGGTATCCCACACAAAGCGCATTTTTGGATTATTGAACGCCCGCTGCTGAATGATCGGGTCGGCGCGCAGCTCGTCGCGGCGATGCACCACCACGACTTCGCTCGCAAAGCGCGTCAGGAACAGGCCTTCTTCCACTGCGCTGTTGCCGCCGCCGACCACCACGATGCGCTTGTTGCGGAAAAAGAACCCGTCGCACACAGCACAGTACGATACACCGCGATTGGCGAGCTCGAGCTCGCCCGGCACATTCAACTTGCGCGGCGAAGCGCCGGTCGAAACGATCAGCGTATCGGCGGTGTGCTCGTTCCCGTTGTCCATATGCAGGGTAAACGGCCGTTGGCCGAGCTCAACCTGCTCGACGATGCCGTCGATAAAACTGGTGCCGAAGCGCCCGGCCTGCTGCTCCATTTTTTGCGCCAGATCAAAGCCGTTGATCGCGTCGGGAAATCCAGGGTAATTTTCAACTTCGTCGGTGGTTGCAATCAGGCCACCCGGCTGCAAGCCGCGTATCACCACCGGCTCCAGATTTGCTCGCGCGGCATACAGCGCTGCAGTAAGGCCGGCGGGGCCGGAACCGATGATCGCTACCCGATAATGCATTGATAACCTCCGATATATTATACGCACAGTTTACACGCTCGGTTTTCTCCACGCAAGCGATTCTGACGCAAAGACGCATAGCGCAAAGCTTCGTTCATACGTGTAAACGCAGCGGGCGGCCCAGCTCGTCCTGTAACAGCACCACGCTATCGGCCCGCATACTCTGTTTCGGCTGTCGCTCCCAGCGTGCGGAGCTCACGTACCAGACGTTGTGCCGCCGGCGGCGACATACGCAGCGGCAAGCGACCTCCGCGCATGTCGATCACAGCGTCGACCTCGTCGAGGTCCAGCCTGGTCGCCCGATCGAGCAGCCGTGCCACGGCTTTGGGCTCCGGCCCCAGCTCCGCGATTAACACTGCCGTCGTAAAAGGCGGCTGGTCCGCCGCGCGCCTGAGCGCGCGCGCCATGCGCTCGCTGAACACACTGATCGCCATCAGCTGCAGCACCAGCGGCAAGACAGTCAGCACGATGATCAGCAGGGACTCCATGGTTTATCCTTTGGAGTATGGTACACCTCTCCCGTTTGCCCCACAACCGGGAATCCCGTATCCTTGCCGGCATGCCACGACCCAACATCGCATTTTTCACCGAGCTGGGCCCATTGGCGCTTACAGAGTTGTTCGATACGCCCGGCCTGATCGACGAGCTGGCGACACAACAGTACGGTGTATCGCTGGCAATTATGGATTTCAGCCCGCAGCGGGCGGCCGTTGCGCGCCGGCTCATGGGCCGGGGCATTCGCGTGGTGGCATGGTTGCTGTTACCGATTGAAGCCGGTTACTGGTTCAATTTGCAAAACTACCCGCAGGCGATCGCGCGCTACGGCGATTTTCACGACTGGGCGGTGCGTGAGGATCTCACGTTCTACGCCGTCGGCCTCGACTTCGAGCCATCGCTGTCCGAGCTGCACGCGGCGCGCCAGCGCGGGCCGCTGAGCCTGTTCGATCGCGCTATGTTGGCCCAAAACAACGTGCTCTATCCCGCCGCGCGCCAGGCGTACCTGGATCTGGCCGCCCAGATCCGCCACGACGGATATGAGCTGCATACCTACCAGTATCCGCTGATCATCGACGACCGGCGCGCCGGAACGACACTGCTGCAGCGCACGTTCGATATTGTCGATATGCCGGCCGACCAGGAAGTGCTGATGCTGTATTCCAGCACCGTTTTCGGTAATCGGATGCCCGACTTAGCCAGCGCATTTGTCAAGTCGTACGCCGAGCTGGCCGACGGCATCGCCGTCGGCGTCACGGGCGGCGGGGTCGTGATCGATCCGCTGTCCGGATTGCAGTCGCCCCGTATGACGCTGGAGCAGTTCAGGCGCGATCTGCGTATCGCCGCGCAGTACACCGACGAGGTGCATATTTTTTCGCTCGAAGGCTGCGTCGAGCGCGAGTGGCTACCCGAGCTGCGCAGCGTCGACTGGGATCGGCCGGTCGATATTCCTATGCGCTATGCAGCCCAGATGGCGATTGTGCGAGGCGCAATCGGCTTTGTATTGTGGTGCGCTCGCGACGGTTGGACGGCGCTGGGCTGGCTCGGCTGGCTGGTCGCGCTTGCGCTGATCGTTTCGCGACGGTTCAACAGCTGGCGCAGCAAACAAAGGTAGTCGCATGCTCGAAGAATCTATCACCGCCGAGGTTGCCTCGCTGAGCGAGCGTTTCGGCGCCCCACTCAGGCATAGCATTACACTGGTCAACGAAGGACTGTTTGAGCCGCTCTCCAAAACCGATCGCTACGGCGAAGTTTGCATGGTCATTCGCCGCCTGGACGGCCGGCTTCTGACGGCACGCAAAACGTTCTATCCGCCATCGGCGTACCGGCTGCTCACCGGCGGCATCGATTACGGCGAGCGCATCTACGATGCGCTGCTGCGCGAAACTGACGAGGAAACCGGCCTCGAGGTGCGCGTGCGTCGCTTTCTTGCCATGCTGGATTACCGCCTGACGCGGCCGGACGGCACGCACGTCGAAGGATCCGCGGCCCTGCCCGACCGGCCGGTGCCGGATGACGGCGAGCGCTTCCGAACGTTTGCGTTCTTGCTTGACGAAATCGGCGGCGTGCTGGCTCCACGCGATCCGCACGAGCGCGTCGAGTCGTATCAGACTATTGCCGTGGAGGACCTGCCGCAAATGGCCGAGCGTCTGGAGCAACTAGGGCAGGTGTACGATCCCGAGATTCACGGCCGCTGGCGCGATTGGGGCCGCTTTCGAGCGGCGGTGCATCGGTCGGTGTACGAAGCGCTGACCGAACGATGAACAGGCCGTCCTACCGTTCAGCAACGTGGACCGCAACTGCGCCGAGGCCGAGCAGGCGAAAGCGCACCCGGCGCCATCCCGCCACGGCAAGCAGGTCGCGCAAGTGTTCTGGTGGCGGAAACGCCTCGGCCGACTGCGGCAAATAGGTGTACGCTTCCAGATTGCGGCCGACCAGCGCGCCGATCAGCGGCACCACACGGGTAAAATAGAAGCGGTGGCCCAGGCGTAGCAGCGGGGAGCGCGGACGCGACACTTCTAGGCACGCCAGACGCCCGCCCGGGCGGGTAATCCGATGCATCTCACGCAGCGCTCCCAGCAGGTCGGCCACGTTGCGCAGCGCAAAACCGGTGGTCACAACATCAAAGGTCGCGTCGGGAAACGGCAGCTGCAGCGCGTCGCCGCCGACGTACGCGCCATGCTCGCCGGTAGATTCAAGCTTGCCGATACCGGCCCGCATCATCGGCAGGCTGAAGTCGGCGCCGACCACCAGCGCCTCGGGCATAGCGGCGTGCAGGATCGGCAAGAAGTCGCCGGTGCCGGTTGCGACGTCTAGCGCGCGCCGCCGGTTGTTCCCGGCCTCGACGACGCCCTGGGCGACGGCAAAGCGCCGCCAGCCGGAATCCAGGCCAAAGGTCATCAAACGATTGACCGCATCGTAGCGCTCGGCGATCGCGCCGAACATCGTTTCGACGTAGGCAGCTTTTTCTTCCTGGGGCAACGATGAAACCATCTAGGCCGCTCCCGGCTGGCCCGGCAAAGCCGCGGTCCCTTCGTGCCGGGCGACGGCAACGTCCGCTTGCGTTGCTTCGCCGGCCTCGGGCTCTGCCCGCTGGGCCGGCCGCGCGCGACCTTCGCCGGTGGGGTGTTCGTCGGGCCAATGTGCCAGCAGCTGCGCCCAATCGTCGCGCAGCTCCTCACGACGCGCCGCGTAAAAGATATGGTCGACGCCGTCCTCGTCGCGAAACACAAGATCGACCTGCGAGCGCATCGGCCGCAAATAGCCGAGGTTGCCCCACCATCGAACGGCGCCTTCGTCGAGCGTGCGGTCGGCGACGTTCATTCGGGCAGCGTATTCGCGGACCGAGCCATCCTTGAGCTCGTCCACGCGCCACGGCGTGCTGACTTCGCCGTTGCGCAGGTCGCGAAACGCGATGCGACGCACACCGTCTTCGCCCACGGCATCAAAAACAACTTCGATACCGGTACGTGGACGCTGCACGCGGATCAAGCGCAGCCAGGCCTCCGAGAGCTTTTCGCGCGGCACGGCGCGGAACTGGTCGGCGCCTTCGCCGTCGAGGCGCTTCATCGCAAGATCGAAGCGCGGCAGGCCGTCGCTGTCTGCAAAGATTCGCAGCAGGCCACCCCGGCCGCGCCAGCGCCAGCGGCGGTTGCTCGCCTCGCCTGCCTCGCCGCCGGCAGCCGGCAAAAGCCGGTGTGTCTCCGGCCGGCCAGGCAGGGACGTCGTCCCATCGCCGGCATCACCGTTGGCGCGCGCGGCCTGATCGGCCTCGACGGATTCGGACGTATCGGAATTTGTGCCGTTGGCGCGCGGGCCGGCGGAGTCGTCGATCGGCGGCAGGCCGGCCTTGGTTCTGAGATCGGCCATCAGCAGCGACCACGAGTCGCTCAGGCCCCAGTCGCTGACGCCGTAAAAGATATGGTCGATCACGCCGTTCGCGTCGCGATGCACCAGGTCGTACTTGGTGCGCCCGCCCTGCTGGTACACACGCAGCAGGCCGAGCCGTCCGGCCCACTTGACCTGCCCGTACACGTCGAGCCGGCCGTCGCGCAGGTCCTCGTGGCGCGCAATGGCGTACTGCCACAGGCCCTGGGCCCGGTCGCGCCCGACTCCGGGCGTCGTGCGCAGATCTCTGATCTCATAGATCCACTCGCCGTTTTTGCGCTGCGCATCGACGATCTCGACGCCGGATCGCGGCATTTCGAGGTCCTGCCCGTTGTCGAGCGGCGAGGTACCGCCGGCGGCCAGGGCCCGGCGCGCCAGCTGCACGATCTCGCCGCGTGTCGCGGGCACCGTTTCAGCGTCGCGGCGCACATAGATGATGCCGTCACGCATCACGTAGGGCGGTAGCTGCGTGGCGGTAATCTCGACACGAACCACGTCGCGACCCTCATAATTGAGCAGCTCGAGTGATAACATCGGCGCCGGATCGAGGCGCTGCTCGACCGTGGCGCGGAGCTGGGCCGTCCATTCCTGGGGCCGCGGCGCGGCGCGATTGAGGGCGCCGGCCTGCTCGCCGGCCCCTACGATCAACGTGCCGCCGCCGGCGTTGCTCATGGCGGCGATGTCGCGCACGACAAGCTCAAGATCGTCGGTTTCCGCACGCAGCACATGGCGCTCCGAACCGTAGCCGAAGCGCAGCTGATCGATTTCCCATTGCTTTTGATCGCGCTTGGGCACACGCACATGGTCGAAGTCGCGGCTCGCAAACAGCGCGCGCAGCGCATCGAACGAAGCTTCCGGCAGCAGCGCTTCAAAATACCGGTCGCCGATGCCGTGCTTGTGGGTTGCATCGGTGCCGGCCGGGGCACGACGGACGCGATGAGCATCCGAGCCCTGGATACAGAACATCGGGCGCTCGTAATGCTCGGTCCTGCCGTTATAAAACGCCGGGCTGGTGAAAGTCCCGTGGTCGCTATAATAGTTTACGAACTCGATCGCGTGCAACGCCAGGCTCTGCGTAGCGGCGATACGCGCCTGCCCGCTGGTACCGAGGCGCAGCGTTTCGCTGATCACACCCGCCGGACCATTGGCATGGGCAGCGATCACCAACCCTCCGGCACGGGCGATCAGCTCGTACGCATCAGTAACATGCTCGGTATCAGGCACACCTGTCGCACCGGCCTTGAGCTTCGCAGCCGGCACGCCAAGCTGCAGCAGCGTGGCTTCGATCAGGCTGATCGGCGTGGAGGGCGCGAACACCCCGAGCACATGAGCGCCATAGTGCGACGTAAACTCAAAGCCGGGCAGAACCGTGATTTTGGACAACAAGCGCTGATAGTCGCTCAGCAGCTGCCGATCTTCGGGCGTCGCGCGCTGGGTGCGGTCCAATTGCTCGAGAAATTCGACATCCCGTTTGAGCCGTTCGTAGCCGGCAACCGTATTGTGGTCGGTGATCGCGATCAGCTCCAGCTCTCGATTATCGGCTTCCTCCAGGATCCTGATAAATGAAACATCCGGCTCAGCATAATCTTCCGACGCAGGTGAATGAATATGTAAATCTACTCGTATCCAACGTTTCTGGTCTCGCGACGGCAACGACATTTGTAAAAACCTCTACAAAAACATACAAAGTACTCGTGCGGTCATATGTTTCTTGTTGCTTTTTCGATATTCACTTTTTAAGACAAGCCTGTGTGCCACCTCCATTTTGCGACGGGTTAACTCAGCTTTATGGGCCGTATAATACCCCATGCGGTGAGAGGGTGACAAGGTGACTGGTTACCCCCTCATCTTGATTCACTCCGCCTACGGGCCGTGGTATAGTAACCGTCGCTGCGCGGGCAGTGTATACAAGGTGCCGATGTAGCTCAATTGGCAGAGCAGCTGTTTTGTAAACAGCAGGTTGTCGGTTCAAGTCCGACCGTCGGCTCCAAATAATAGCGTGGGTCGGTACCAGAGTGGCCAAATGGGACGGACTGTAACTCCGTTGGCGTAAGCCTTCGCTGGTTCGAATCCAGCCCGGCCCACCAAGACTGAGTGATGAATGCGGAATGATGAGTGATGAATGCCCGGCACATCACCACTCATCATTCACCACTCATCACTCGATAAAACGCCTTCGTAGCTCAGTCGGTAGAGCACCTCTTTGGTAAAGAGGAGGTCACGGGTTCAAGTCCCGTCGAAGGCTCCAATCGGCACAACACGGTATGTAGCGAACGATCCGTCACGAGCCGGATCGTTTTCATTGGAACAGCAAGGAGTCTGTTGCATGGCCAAGGCTAAGTTCGAGCGGACGAAACCGCACGTCAACATCGGCACGATCGGGCATGTCGACCACGGCAAGACCACCCTCACCGCCGCCATTACCAAGACCCTCGCCCTCAAGGGCCAGGCCGATTTCATGGACTATGCCGCCATCGATAACGCGCCCGAGGAGCGCGCTCGCGGCATCACCATCGCCATCCGCCACGTCGAGTATCAGACCGACGCCCGCCATTACGCGCACGTCGACTGCCCCGGCCATGCCGACTATATCAAGAACATGATCACCGGCGCGGCCCAGATGGACGGCGCTATCCTCGTCGTCTCCGCCCCCGACGGCCCGATGCCCCAGACCCGCGAGCACATCCTGCTTGCGCGTCAGGTCGAGGTGCCCGCCATGGTCGTCTTCCTCAACAAGGTCGACATGATGGACGACGAGGAGCTGCTCGAGCTCGTCGAGCTCGAGCTGCGCGAGTTGCTCTCGCGCTACAACTTCCCCGGCGACGACATTCCGATCATCCGCGGCTCGGGGCTGGCCGCGCTGGAGAGCACCAGTAAGGACATCGCCGCGCCCGAGTATCAGCCGATCCTGGCGCTGATGGACGCCGTCGACAGCTACATCCCGACGCCGGCGCGCGACATCGACAAGGCGTTCTTGATGCCGGTCGAGGACGTGTTCGGCATCAAAGGCCGCGGCACGGTGGTGACGGGGAGAATCGAGCGGGGCAAGGTCAAGGTCGGCGAGACGATCGAGATCATCGGGATGCAGGAAGGGGCACCGCGCCAGACGGTAGTGACGGGCGTGGAGATGTTCAAGAAGCAGCTGGATGAAGGGATCGCGGGCGACAACGTGGGCTGCCTGATCCGGGGGGTGGAGCGGGACGAGGTGGAGCGGGGGCAGGTGATGGCCAAGCCGGGCTCGATCAAGCCGCACAAGAAGGTGAAGGCGGAAGTGTACGTGCTGAAGAAGGAAGAGGGCGGGCGGCACACGCCGTTCTTCCCGGGCTACCGGCCGCAGTTCTACATCCGGACGACGGACGTGACGGGGAGTATCACGCTGCCGGAGGGGATGGAGATGGTGATGCCGGGGGACAACGTGCAGATGGGGATCGAGCTGATCGTGCCGGTGGCGATCGAGGAAGGGCTGCGCTTTGCGATCCGCGAAGGCGGCCGCACCGTCGGCGCCGGCGTCGTCACCTCCATCGAAGAATAACCTAGCGCCACGAGCCGCGCGTGTCTGATCCACGCGCGGCTCGCCGGCCGCGGAGAAACTAACAATGGCTTCCAAAAAAGGCAATCGCATCATCGTGACGCTGGCGTGCGTCGAATGCCGCGAGCGCAATTACACCACCGAAAAGAACCGCAGGAACGACCAGGGTCGTTTGGAGCTCCAAAAATACTGCCCGCGCTGCCGCGTACACCGCCAGCACCGCGAGACGAAGTAACATACACGGCCGGCAGCGCGAGATAGTGCACCGGCCGCTCGGGAGCCGACATGGCTGTGGTAAAAGATACAAAGACGGACAACGCGATCGTGCGTTGGTTCCGCGAGACACGCGGCGAGCTACGAAAAGTTGTGTGGCCGACGCGCGAAGAAGCGCTCCGGCTTACCTATGTCGTGATCGCAATTTCGCTGGTAATGGGCGCTTTGCTCGGCGCGATCGACTTCGTGCTTAATTCGCTCTACGGCCTGCTCGTTCGCTAAACGGGCGTAAAGAGGAGGCACAGCACGTGGCCGAAACAAATGAACCTGTCGGCACCGTCGCGCTGGACGACGATAGGCGCTGGTATGTGATTCACACATACTCGGGCTACGAAAACAAGGTCGAACAAAATCTCAGGCATCGCATCGACTCGATGGAGATGCAGGACCAGATCTTTCTCGTAGTTGTGCCGACCGAAGAAGAGATCGAACTCAAAAAGGGCGAGCGGCGCACGGTTAAGAAAAAGGTCTTTCCGGGCTATGTCCTGGTGCAGATGAAGCTGACCGACAACTCGTGGTACGTGGTGCGCAACACGCCCGGCGTTACCGGCTTCGTCGGTATGGGCAACAAGCCGACACCGCTCGAAGACGCCGAAGTCAGGGCGATCCTCAAGCAGATGGAGCCCAGCCCGGACAAGAAAGTGCGCGTCAATTACTCGGTCGGCAACGCGGTCAAGATCACCGACGGCCCGTTCACCGATTTCGAGGGCACAGTTGAAGCGATCGACGAGAAGAACGAGCGAGTGAAAGTGACTGTGTCGTTTTTTGGGCGCGACATGCCCGTGGAGCTGGACTTTTTGCAGGTTGTACGGCTGGTAGATTAGAACTCGGGCCGGCGCCTTACGCACCGGCTCGATCGTTGTACGTTTGTTGTTTCGCTAGCGGAGGAATTCGTGGCTAAGAAAGTCGCCGCCGTCGTGCGGCTGCAGCTTCCGGCCGGCAAAGCCAACCCGGCGCCGCCAGTCGGCCCGGCGCTGGGCGCGACCGGCATCAACATCATGGGCTTTTGTAAAGAGTATAACGAGCGCACCGCGTCGCAAGTCGGGATGATTATCCCGGTCGAGATCACAGTGTTTTCGGACCGCTCGTTTACCTTCATTACTCGCACGCCGCCCGCGGCGGATCTGCTGCGCAAGGCGGCCAAGATCGAGAAAGGCTCAGGTACGGCGGGCCGCGCCACAGCCGGCTCGATCACCAAGGCCCAGCTGCGCGAGATCGCCCAGACCAAGATGGCCGATCTCAACGCCAACAACGTCGAGGCGGCTGAGAAGATCATCGCCGGCACCGCGCGCTCGATGGGGATTCAGGTGAATTAGGGGATAGGGGTTTAGGGTTAGGCCTTCATCCCCCAACCCCTAACTTGCCATTTCGCACCCGTCTGCTACAATACAGCGGTTGCGCCTGAGGAATCCGGGCGCAACTCATTTGTTGGGTGGGAGAGCCACGGGCTCGCCAATACCACGAGGAATTATCAAGTATGGCCAAGAAGCACGGCAAGAAGTACATCGAAGCCGCCGCCAAGATCGATCACGATCGCCAGTATTCGCCGGACGAAGCCGCCACGCTGGTGAAGGAAACGTCGATCACCACGTTCGAACTCGACGATCGAGGCGCATTTGCGCCTGGGCATCGATCCACGCCATGCCGACCAGCAGGTGCGCTCGACAGTGTCGCTGCCGCACGGCACCGGCAAGCAGGTTCGCGTGCTGGTTTTTGCGCAGGGCGATGCCGCTCGCGCGGCGGAACAGGCGGGAGCGGATTTTGTCGGCGCGGATGAGCTGATCCAGCGCGTCGAGAAGGAGAGCTTTCTCGATTTCGACGTGGCTGTCGCCACGCCCGACTTGATGGGTAAGGTGGGGCGCCTCGGCCGTATTCTCGGCCGCCGCGGCCTGATGCCGAACCCGAAAAGCGGAACGGTTGTGCAGCCGCAGGATATAGGCCGCACCATCGCCGAGCTGCGCCGCGGCAAGGTCGAGTTTCGTAACGACAAGACCGGCCTGCTGCATGTTGCGATCGGCAAGGCGTCGTTTACGCCCGAGCAGATCCAGGATAACTTCGGCGCGCTGATGGATGCCGTCAAGACGTCCAAGCCGACCGGTTCCAAGGGCGTGTATATCAAGTCCGTCACGCTGACGAGCACGATGGGCCCCGGCATTCCGGTGGATGTATCGGCCGCGCAGAGCATGGCGGTTGCCGCCGAGTAAAACGGATGGAAGGTGCTAAGGTTGGAAGGTTGGAGGGTTTTGTAGTTTGACAGTCAACTGTATAGCTACAAAACCTTCGCACCTTCCAACCTTTCAACCGAAAAGTTAATACGCCCCAGACAGCAGGCGCTTCCAGGCTTAATGGCATTTGCCGCCCGCCGAGGCATTTTTGCAACGTAACGACCCGTTCAGGATTCGTGCGTGCGATAGTCTCGCTGTCTGGCACACGAGACTATTTTGTTGTTAAAGGGGGTGAGAAACAGTGCCGAACAAGCAGAATGTCGCAGCAGTCGAGCAGCTTAAGGAAAAGCTTGGCCGCGCGCAGGTGATGCTGGTTGGCGAGTATCGCGGTTTGACGGTTGCCGATATGGCAGCGCTGCGCAACGCGGTCCGCGGAACGGATGCCGAGGTGATTATCGCCAAGAACACGCTGACCAGGATCGCCGCCGGCGAGCTGGGTATCAGCGGGCTCGACGAGTTCCTGGGCGGGCCGGTGGCGCTCACGCTCGGCTACGACGATCCGGTAGCCACGGCCAAAGCGCTCAACGACTTTCTCAAGGGCTCCAAGCGGTCGCTCGCGCTTCGCGGCGGTTTGCTGGGCGAGACGCGCCTCGACGCGGCCGACCTGGAGCGCGTGGCCAGCACGCCGAGCCGCGAGCAGAGTATCGCCAAAATCATGGGTGGCCTGAATACTCCTGCCGGCCGCATCGCCGGCGCGCTCACGGGCGTTATGCGCAACATCGCCTATATTCTGGGCCAGGTTGCGGCGGGCCAGGGCACCGCGGGCGGCGCAGCAGAAGCGTAGGAAAACGGGGGTGTGGGGGTGTCCCCACCTATATTTGTAGCTCAAAAGGAAACAACCACAATGGCTAGCGACAAAGTTTCGTCAATTCTGGAAGAGATCAAGGGCCTGACGCTGCTCGAAGCGGCGGAGCTCTCGAAGGCGATGGAGGAAGCGTTCGGCGTCAGCGCCGCGGCACCGGTAGCGGTGGCGGGCATGGCGGCGGCGGGCGGCGACGGCGCGGCGGCAGCTGCCCCGGTCGTTGAGAAGGACGAGTTCGACGTGATCCTGACCGGCGCCGGCCCCAACAAGATCTCGGTGATCAAGGTTGTGCGCGAGCTGGTCCCCGGCCTTGGCCTCAAGGAAGCCAAGGACCTGGTCGACGGCGCGCCGAAGCCGATCAAGGAAGCCGTGTCCAAGGACGAGGCCGAGGCTGCACGCGCCAAGCTGGCCGATGCCGGCGCGTTGGTCGAGGTCAAGTAGCTCCACGGCCACGAATAGGACACGAATAAACGAATGGAGTCACGAATATTCGTGGCTCCATTCGTTTATTCGTGTCCTATTCGTGGCTCCGAAGCTGCAAGCCGGGCTATGAGCGCAAGAACGCAAGCAGGTCCTCCGTCAACCGCTCTTTGTGGGTCGCAAACAATCCGTGCGCACCACCTTCGTACTCGATGAATTGCGCACCCGGCACGCTTCGCGCGGCCGCCCGGCCCGACGTATCGATCGGCACGATAGCGTCGTCGGTGCCGTGAATAATCAGCGTCGGCAGTTTGAACGCCGCCATGTCGCCGCGAAAATCGGTAGTTCCAAAAGCGTCGACACAATCCAGCGTCGGCTTGAGGCCGGCCTGCATCGCCAGGTTACGTGCCCATTCCAGCACCTCGTTGCTCACCGGGTGCGAAACCATCCCCACTCCGAAGAAATTCCGGAAGAACCCGCCGAAAAAGTGCGCGCGATCCTGTGTGATATTGTCTTTGATCTGATCGAACACCGCCTGGTCGACGCCGTCGGAGTTATCGTCGGTTTTGAGCATGAACGGCGTGACGGCACCGATCAACGCTGCCCTGGAGACATGTTTTCCGTTGTGGCGCGACAGATAGCGCGCGACTTCACCGCCGCCCATCGAGAAGCCGACGATCGCGGCATCTTCAGCTCCGGTCGCGTCGATCACATCGGCCAGGTCGTCGGCAAAGGTATCGTATTCGTAGCCGTCCCACGGCTGCCCGGAACGGCCGAAGCCGCGACGGTCGTACGCGATGGTTCGAAAGCCGGAGTTGGCCAGCACCAGGGCCGTGTCGTCCCAGGTATCCGACGAGAGCGGCCAGCCGTGTATGAGAATCACGGGTTTGCCGGAACCCCAGTCTTTCACGTACAGCAGCGTTTCGTCGCGGGTCTTGATGTACGGCATTATGTCCTCCGCTGATGGAATGGCGCCGGGCATGCTACCCGGATGGCTTGCGTGGAAGCTGCCTTCGGCTCGACTGTGCGAGCAAGCTCCATGCCCCAGTCAGCCGATCAGCCAGGCCCATTGTACTACTCCGGCAGCGTCGAACTTCCAGCCATAGACCATGCAATAATCTGTGCTGCGGCAAAGGCGAGATATTGTGCCAGTGGTCGGCACGCTTCGGCATACGCGGCGCTACCTCGGCTGGGGCGTATTCGTGCTGCGGCCCGTATAGGTGGTCGCGGCACCACTCCTGCTACGGACGAGCATCCTCGCACAGGAGGCTTACGTGGAGCAACAACTCAGACCGCTGGCCGTCGTAACGGGCGCATCGAGCGGCATCGGCCGTGAGCTGGCTAAACAGTTCGCCGAGCACGGCTTCGATCTTCTGATCGCGGCAGAGGACACGGGCATTAACGACGCCGCGCACGATTTCGAAACACTCGGCGCAGGCGTGACACCGGTACAGGTCGACCTGGCCACCTCGGAGGGCGTCGACGCCCTGTACGCAGCGATCGAAGGCACCGGACGCGAAGTGGACGCCATCGCACTTAACGCAGGCGTCGGCGCCGGCGGCCCGTTCATCGAAAACGACCTCGACGACGAGATCAATCTGATCAAT
Source organism: uncultured bacterium (assembly GCA_963827625.1). Classification (GTDB taxonomy): domain Bacteria; phylum Chloroflexota; class Chloroflexia; order Chloroflexales; family Kallotenuaceae; genus CAWHBS01. The sequence continues at coordinate 1,281,597 of CAWHBS010000004.1, forward strand.
CTGAATATCGTCGGCACCGTCCATCTGGCCAAGCTGGTGGTGCGCGATATGGCCGAGCGTGGCGAGGGGCGCGTCTTATTTACCTCGTCGATTGCTGCACTGATGCCCGGCTCGTTTCAAGCGGTGTACAACGCCTCCAAGGCTTTTGTGCAGTCGTTTTCGGAAGCGCTGCGCAATGAACTGAAGGACACCGGAGTCATCGTCACGGCGCTGCAGCCTGGAGCGACCGAGACCAACTTTTTCCATCGCGCCGGTCTCGACGATACCAAAGTCGGCGCCAGCAAGAAGGACGACCCGGCCGACGTGGCCAGGCAGGGTTTCGAGGCCCTGATGGCCGGAAAAGACCATGTGATCGCCGGATCGCTCAAAACCAAGGCCCAGGCCGCTGTTTCTAAAGTGCTGCCCGAGACGGTCAACGCCGAGCAACACCGTAAGATGGCCGAGCCGGGCTCAGCCGATACGTAGCTTCGTTCTCGAGCTCGGGCCCATGCGATCCGCCCATACATGTGAATGCACGCGAAGTAGGCGTGAATAGCCGTGAAGAGCGAGAGGGGCCGCGATGGCGCGGGATGGCCCGCGAATGAACGCGCGGTTGGCACAAAGAACCTGCTTTAGCAGGTTTTACTATATCAGCGCCGAAATTCGGCGCAATAAGGGGCAACCGTGGCCGATTCGAAGTATGACACGCTCATCATCGGAGGTGGTCAGGCCGGCGTGCCGCTGGCACTCGCGCTTGCGCAAGCCGGGCAGCGCGTCGCACTCGTGGAGCGAGCTCAGCTCGGCGGCTCATGTGTCAATTTCGGCTGCACGCCGACCAAGGCAGTGCTCCAATCCGCAAAAGTCGCGTATCAGGCACGCCGAGCCGCCGACTACGGATTGCGCGTCCCCACGGTCGAGATCGATTTCCCCGCAGTAATGGCGCGTGCGCGGCGCATTGTCGCCGACTCGCGCAGTGAGCTGCAAGACAGTATCGGCGACTCCTCAAATCCGCTGCTGATCCACGGCCACGCCCGCTGCGCCGGACGCGAGGGCAAGCTGTTTCGCGTCGAGGTCGATGCCCGGACACTGCTGTGTGAGCGGCTGGTGCTCAACACCGGCGCGCGCAGCAGTGTGCCAACCATCCCGGGCCTTGACGACGTCGACTTCCTGACCGCCGAAAACTGGATTGAGCGCGACGAGCTGCCCGCACACCTCGTCATTTTGGGCGGCGGATACATCGGGCTGGAGATGAGCCAGTTCTACCGGCGCATGGGTAGCCGCGTCACCTTGATCGAAGCAGCAGGCAGCGTCGCGGCAAACGAAGACGACGACATCGCCGCGACGCTCGAACAGCTGCTGCGCGACGAGGACATCGCGGTGCACACCGGTACCTCGGTGAGCAAGATACACGGCGCCAACAACGGGCTTACGATCGCAATTGAGGTGGCGGGCGAGATACAGCAGTTTGAAGCAAGTCATGTGTTCGTCGCGACAGGCCGCCGGCCAAATACGGACCGGCTAGGCCTCGATACGATCGGCGTTCAGCTGAACGACAACGGCGAAGTAGAAGTCGACGAGCGGCTGGCTACCAACGTGCCCGGGGTCTGGGTGGCGGGGGATGCCCGTGGCGGGGCGATGTTTACACACACCGCCTGGGACGATCACCGGGTGCTCGAATTGCAGCTTGCCCGCGACGGCAAGCGCACGACCAGGCGCATCGTGCCGTACGCAATGTTCACCGATCCGCAGCTGGGCCGGGTCGGCGTCACCGAGCGCGAAGCGCGCACAACCCACGAGCAGATTCGGGTCGGCCGTTTCGCGATGCGCGACAGCAGCAAGGCGATCGAGATCGGCGAAACACGCGGCCAGATCAAAGTCGTCGTCGACCAACGCGACCGCTTGCTGGGCGCGGCGGTGCTGGCGAGCGATGGAGCCGAGCTCGTGCAGGTGTACAGCGCGCTGATACAGGCGGATGCGCCCGTCACGGTTATTCTTGACGGCCTGCAGATTCATCCGACGCTGGCCGAGGATCTGCGCAGCGCGCTCACCAATCTCGAGTAGCACGGCCCGCGAAAGCCCGGCATCTGCGTCGACCGGTATCACCACAAAGGACACAAAGATTCTATGGATTCTTTGTGTCCTTTGTGTCTTTGTGGTGATACATTTCCGGCTCGTGCTCGTCAGCAGCGTGCGCCGGTTGTAGCACCGTTTGTAGCACTCCTGTAGCTATCAGTAGCTTCCGAACGCCTCAGCCAAATGATGTAATACGTGCATCGCACACAAGCCACGAGCAAGCAACAACACAGCATTCGCCTTAGCCGCTTGCTCGTGGCCACCTACCTGATTATTGGAGCTCAGCGATGACCACTGCATCCACGTTCGGCGTTCCGATGCTCGACTCGCTCGCCATCACCATCTTGCAGCGCCAGATGTCCGGCGAGCTGCTGCAGCTCGGCGATACCGGCTACGACACCGCCCGCCGCCTGGTCAATAGCCTGTACGACCGCCGGCCGGCCCTGATCGCCCGCTGCCGCAGCACCGAGGATGTCGCGCACGCCGTGACATTTGCGCGCGAGCACGACCTCGAGATCGCGGTGCGCAGCGGCGGCCATAGCGTGCCGGGACACAGCGCCAACAACGGGGGCATGATGATCGACCTTTCGCAGATGCGCCGGATCGACATCGACCCGCTGCAGCTCGTCGCACATGCGCAGCCCGGCGCCACCAACGGCGACGTGGTGCTCGCTACGCAGGCACACGGCCTGGCCACGACCACCGGAACCTGCGCGACGGTCGGCATGGGCGGCTCGACGCTGGGCGGCGGCATCGGCTGGTTGATGGGTCGCTTCGGCGCGACGATCGATAATGTGCTTGCGTTCGAGCTCGTTACCGCCGACGGCCGGATCCGCACCGCCAGCGCCGACGAGCACGCCGACCTGTTCTGGGCGCTGCGCGGCGGCGGCGGCAACTTCGGCGTGGTCACCAGGATTTCGTACCGGCTCCACCGGCTCGGGCCGGTGCTCGGCGGGCCGCTGATCTTTCCCATCGCCGCCGCGCCCCAGGCCCTGCGCGTCTACCGCGACGTCTCGGGCGCCGCGCCCGACGAGCTGCTGACCCACGCGGTGCTTGCCACGGTGCCCGACTTCGGACCGGCCCTGATCGTGCAGCCGGTGTACTCGGGTGAGGATCTGAGCGAGGGTGAGCGCGTCCTCGCGCCGCTGCGCCGCAGCGTACAGCCGGCGATCGACCTTGTCGCGCCGCGCAGCTACGCCGAGCTGTACATGATGTATTCGCCGCCGATCCGGCCGGGCGCAAGCTGGCACGACGCGGCCTACACGATGCAGCAGCCGTCAGACGACGCGCTCGACACGCTGATCGCCTGCGCGGCCGAGCGGCCGACACCCACGACGCTGATCAATATCCACCAGGTACACGGCGCAGCCACCCGCGTGGCGCCGGACGCCACTGCCTTCGCGCTGCGCACGCCCCACTACGCCGTGGTCAATATCGGCATGTGGATGGCAGGAGCCGGTGCGGCGGAAACGGACTGGACCCTGAGCGCTCGCGACCGCATGGCGCCTTACGCACAGCGCGGCCTGTATGTAAACTTCCTGGGCGACGACGGCGAAAGCGCCATCCGTGACTCGTACCAGGCGAACTTCGAACGGCTTACCGCGATCAAAGGGCGCTACGACGCCGGCAACGTCTTCCACGGCAACCAGAATATTCGACCGGCGTGAACACCCGGCGCTAAAGCGCCGGGCTGAAGAAACAAAGCCACCTGAAGGTGGCTGGGATCGCCCAGCCACCTTCAGGTGGCTTTGTTTCTTCAGCCCCAGGATAAATCCTGGGGTCTGGGAGAGGGCTTATTCGACCGCAACGCGATGCACCATCACGCTGAGCGCACGGGCATCCTGGCTCTGCGGGTCGCCGGACAGGGGCAGGCGCGTCGGCGCATGCAGCTCGAGTCGCAATTCGGCGGCGCCCGCCAGCGCCGGCGGCACAGCGAAGCGATATGTGCGCCAGCCGGCCTGGGGCACGAAGCGAGCGCCGCGGTACCCGTTGATCCACAGCTCAAGCGGCCCGCCCAGCTCGAGCGGCGCAGCGAGGTCGAGCACCACCTCATCGCCCTCGGAAAATGGCGCAGCCAGCGGCAGCACTACGGTACCGTCGCCCAGCAGCCAGCGGAACGAACGCTCTCCGTTGAGCTCGCCCTCGGCAAAGCCGGCCACGTAACCGAGGTCGGTGCCGCCGTCGCCGAGCAGTATGCTGCTGCGCGGCTCGGCATTTTGTTTGATCGCCCAGCGCTGACCGTCCTCGCCCATGCGCTCCTCGATCGTTTCGAGTGCCGTGCGCGCGCCGTCCCAATCGTTGGCGCGGCGCTTGAGCATGCCTTCCGCCAGCTCGGCGCGCCGCGTACGCTCAAGCGGCAGCTCGGCCAGGGCTTCAGCGGTTCGATTCTGCGCGCCCAGCGCCAGCGCGAGCGATACCGAGCCGTCGGCAAAGACGGGATCGACCGCCAGCGCCTCGCGATACTGCTGCTCGGCGGCCTGAAAGTCACCGGTGGCGTAGGCCCTGTCGCCGCGGACCATCGCCAGCTCGCGCTGCGTCCCGCGCGCCACGATGGTCGCGTAATCGCGGTAGCTCAGCGTCAGCAGCACGACACTAGCTGCTCCGGCAACAACCAGCGCCGCACGGGCGCGATTGCCCTGCAACAGCTCGACGATGCGCCGGCCCTCGGCCAGACACCACGCCGCGTACAGGCCGAGCAGCCACCAGATCGGCACCAGGTAGCGCGGCTCGACATGGAATACCAGCACCGTCGCAAAGGTGTAGCCTAGCCAGAGCAGCAGCAGAACCTTGAACGGCCGGTCGGTCGCCGGATGCAAAAGACCCGCGACACCGCCGACGGCGACGACCAGCCAGATGAGATCGCCGGGCAGGCCGAGCGGCGCCGCCTCGCGCAGCGGCCGCGTAAAAAACGATCGCTTGACCCAATAGTCCTCGACGTATTGGGCCTTCCATACGTGCCGAAAGCTGGGCCATACGTTGCGTAGCGGACGCAGCGGGTCTTCGGCCAGGATCTCGCGCACGCGCCCTGTTGCGTACGCCTGCCGGTCGGCCTGCGGCAATGCACGCAGCTCGTTGATCTTGCGGTCGCGATCGCCGGACTCGCCGAGGTCGAGCCATAGATTGATCGGCCCCAACGTATCGACCGGAATGAAGCGGCGATACTCGATCCAGTTGCGCGCCGTCCACGGCAGCACGACGGCGAGCGCGCATACCGCCAGCAGCGCAACCGGAGCTACGATCGACCGGGTCGCCTGTACCAACCGTGACCGGAGCGAGCCGGCGCCGGTGCGCTGCAGCCCGCGCAGCAGCAGCCACGGCACGACAAAGGCCAGCGCATACAGCGCCGGCGAGCGCGTGAGCGCGGCGATGCCCAGGGTCAGGCCGGCCAGCACCAGGTCGACGATCCTGCCGCGCTCGTCGTAGCGCAGCAGCAGCCAGATATGCAGCGCGAACAAGAACAGGTAGACCGGCTCGGAGAACAGCGTGGCCGGCAGCTCGACAAACGGAAACCAGACCGCCCAAAACGCTGCAAACCACACTCCGGCGCGTCGAGCACGTGGAGACGGCTCGAACAGCCGGCGCGCGATGTCGTAGCACAGCGGAACCATAACGGCGCCGAGCACGGCCTGAAACGCCTGGATCAGCTGCACACCATAGGCAGGTGGACGGCCGAGCGCCAGCGCCAGCTTGAGCCAGCCGGTGAAAATCCATACATGAAACGGCGGCCTGATCAGCCAGTTGTCGTCGACATACTGTCCCGTAACAGCCAGCCGCAGCGCGCGGCGGTAGTAGTCGCCGTCGTCGGCGTTGGAAAACTGCGGCCACAGCGGATTGATGCTCAAATACCAGAATCGCAGCCCGAGCGCCAGCAGGATCAGCAAGAGCACAGCTTTGTGGCGACCAATAAAGCGTAGGACGGTCATCGTATCTCGTAGGCGCGGTATTGCCCCGCGGCGGCGAACGGCTCGCGACCGGCCAGCGACGGCAGCGTGAGGTCGCCGCCAAGCACAAGGATCGCGGCCGGCTCAACTTCCCCGAGCCCGGAGATGGCCGAGGCATCGTCAAGCATATCGCCGGCGGGCAGCTCAAAGGACACACCGGTACCGGCCGCGTTCCGCGCAAGCACGGCACGCGCGATCTCCGCCGCCGCGGCATCCTGGCGCTCCAGGACATATCGCGCGCCGATACGCGGCCCGGCCGCCAGGCACACAAGCAACCCGAGCGCCAGCACTGCTCGCCATTGCACCTGGCTCAGCGACGTCCAGCGCCGCGCAAATGCCGCACCCAATTCCATGATCGGAGCAACTGCCGCCAGCGCCAGAATCGGCGCCACCGGCAAGAAAAAGCGCGGCAGCGCGAAGCCGACGGCGACGCCGGCAACATACAGCGCGCCGGCCAGCACCAGCAGCCGCTCGCGCGGGCCGCCGCGCCACAGCCACCACAACACACCGGCGACGGCCAGCACGTTCGCGGGAAAGCCAAGCAGGCGTAACCCTATCGCGCGACCGAACTCAGACGTATCCTCGCCGCCGGTGGCGACAAATGCCTTCAGATTGCGCCCCCAGTTACCGAAAAAGCGCGCCGGGTCGGCCAGCACCAGATCGGAAAGTCGGATATCGTCGCCGGCCTCATTCCAGCGGCTGTAGTCGATGTCGGCGTATACCGCCAGCCAGATATTTTTGGCCTGCCGGTTATACAACGGGTTGCCGGTATCGGTGACGTTGACGATCAGCTGCGGCGAGGCCGCCACGAGCCAACCCAGAACAAATAGAACTGAGAATCTGGAAATGAATGATTTGAGGGACACCCCCAAACCCCCGTTCTGCCCGAAGCCCAGTGCAACGATACCAAACGGCAACAGCACCAGGCCAGGATGGCGCAGCACAAACGCCAGGCCGCAAAGCGCTCCGGCGAGCGACGCGGTGGCCGCGGTGTGCCGGCGCGGAACCAGCAGCGCGGCGAGCGCGGCGATCCACAGCGCGGCAAAAGGCATATCTGTTCCCAACGAAATGCTGTACTGCACCACGATTGGACTCAGCGCTGTCATAGCAACGGCCAGCAGCGCCCCAGATGGGCTGTATAGCCGCCGGCCAAGCGCCCAGGTCGCCAGCAGGAGCACCAGCCCGGCTGCCATGGCGAGCGAGCGCGCGGCGACAAACGCGCTCGCGCCCGAAAGCCTGGCCGCCCATAGTAAAAATGGGTACCCGACCTGATAAAAGCCGTCGGCGCGCAGCACACATGGAGCGGACATCTGCTCGGCGCCGCCGGGGCACATCAGGGCCGCGGCGCGTGAGGCGAACACAGGAAAGTCGCGCTCGACGCCCGGCAGCGAGAGTACCAGGTGTGACTGGGACTGCAAGACAACCCAGCCGAGCCAGGCCAGAATAAGCGCCGCGGTGGCAGCAGTAGCCAACGCATCCAAACTGCGCAGGCGCGGCAGCGCCCGCACGCCGGCCACCGCCGCCAGCAACAGGGCCGTGCCGGGCAGCAGGTTGCGCAATGGAAACGGCGACAGCTGCAAGCGGTACAGCAGCAGAAACAGGACGGCCAGGCTGCCAACAAACAGGCCACGCGAAGCGCGGCCTCGCAACAGCAGTGTGCCGAGCGCCACCGCGATGCCGCCATACGCCAGCTGGGCCGGATACGGTACGATCGGCCAGCCGGTCGTGCGCAGCGCGGCATGTTGAAGCAGCACGCCATCGGGCGGCTCGGCCAGCAAACGCAGCACGACGTCGTTGGGCTTGAGCAAGCCGCCGCGGATCGACAAATGTTGCTCGGTCCACTCGGGGCCGAGCTCCACGCTCGCCAGCTCCTGGTTGCCCTGCAGCACGCGCACCCGTACCGGGCCGTCCGACGCCGAGCGCCAGCGGAGCGTCGCCTCGGCCGGTAAGCCGATCTGCGGAAACAGCAGCGCAGCATCGGCAGTGCTGCGACGGAACGGTTCAGCGGTGCCGAAGGCGGTATCGACCACGCCCCAGCGATTAAGCGGATCGGCGAAGCCCTGGACGTAGGCCGAGTCGTTGTAACCCACGGCGACGTCGTGCCCGGCCGGCAGCTGGTAAACCACCGCGATCGCCAGGATGCCCAAAGCAGCCCATAGCAGCATCTCGCGCAGGGCGGGCGCCAACAATGGGCGTGCGCTGGTGGTCAATTCAATCGTTCGTCGCATACGTATGGAACAAGAACGTAGCACCACAAAGAGCACAAAGGACACAAAGACCTAATTGTAGGGTCTCTGTGTCCTTTGTGTTCTTTGTGGTGCCGTCTTATGGTTCAACAGTTGAGATCCCAAGAATATACCGCGCCGCCGCCTCAATATCGTCGACGACTACCTCGGGACCGTCGCCGTCGCCTGATTGCACATATGATGCGCCGTAGCCCGTGCGCACCAGGATGCCGCGGCATCCCGCCGCGCGACCGGCCGCGACATCCGCGGCCGTATCGCCGACCATCCAGCTGCGCGCAAGGTCGATGCCGTGCTCGGCGGCGGCTCGCAGCAACATGCCGGGGAGCGGCTTGCGGCATGCGCATGGACCGGTAAACTCTGGATGGTGCGGGCAGAAATAGATCGCGTCAAGCCGGGCGTCCTGCACCGGCCGGTCAGGAGAGCGGCAAGCTCTCCCGCAGGTCAAGCAGAGCGGCAAGCTCTCCCGGCCGGTCAGGCGGCGAGGTACTCGCTCCCGGCCGGTCAGGCAGCGAGGTACTCGCTTCGATCAGCAGCGCCTGGAGTCGCTCGTGGATCGCGTCCAGCTCGGTTTCGTCCAGCAAGCCACGCGCGATAGCTGCCTGGTTGGTCACCGCGACAAGCAGGAACCCCTGCCGTTTCAGCGACACCAACGCTTGCCCGACACCTGGGACCAGCACAAGATCTTCGGCTCGCCGGAGGTGGTTGACCTCGACGTTGAGCGTTCCGTCGCGGTCGAGAAACACGGCTCTACGACTGGGCAGCACCGCCGGCTCCCCACGTCGCTTGCTCGACCATTTCACATAGCCACTGCCCGGCGATCATATACACTCCACGAGCTCAGGCTCGCCGAAGCTCCTTAGCATCTTGCCCATCATGTATTCCGGCCGGCCGGCGTGCCGCCCCGAGCGCCTCACGATATACGGCTTCGGTACTCTCGATCATGCGCTGATGCGTATATTCTTGCTCGACCCGCTTCCGGCCGTTGTCGCCAAAGCTGCGCCGTAGCTCGGGATTTTCGAGCAGCACTTCGATCGAGCGAGCGAGTGCCTGACCATCCCCCGGCGGAACGACGAAGCCGGTTACGCCGTGCTGGTTGACCACGCTGGTACCCGTGCCGAGCGCGGTTGAGATCACCGGCAAGCCGGAAGCCATCGCTTCGAGCTGTACCACGCCGAACGCTTCGGAGCGCAGGTGCGACGGCAGCACGAACACATCGGCGGCACGATAGTAGGTCGCCAGCTGGCTGTCGGGAACATGGCCAACGAAGTGTACCCGTCGCGCTATCCCAAACGCCTGGGCAAGATCCTTGAGCCGCCGCTCCTCCGGCCCGGCGCCCGCGACCACCAGGGTCGCGTCGACCTGCGCCATGGCGTCCATTAAAAAGTGCAGGCCCTTGTAGTAGCGTAGCACTCCGACTGACAGGACGATGCAATCGCCGGACCCGCGCGTCAGGCGTTGCTTCAGTGCCGCCACCCGCTCCGGTGCCGCGGTTTCGAAACGCGCGGCGTCGACGGATAGCGGGACAACACGGCACTTGTTGGTCAACGGTCTCAAAAAGGGTGAAGACTCGCAGTACGGCCCGCTGGTGGCAATGATCCGGCTCGCCCGGCGTAGTGTCGCCTGCAGCAGCGGCCGGTACAACGTGAGCAGGCGCTGCTGGCGCACGATATCGCTATGATACGTCACTACCAGCGGAGGCTTGCCGCCCACCGCCCGCGCGGCGAGGTCGCCCGGCGGATACGGCATATGCAGGTTGACGACGTCGGCCTTGAGCGAGCGTGCTTCGCGCAGCAAACCGGCGCTGAGCGGTGTCGAAGCGACGGCAATCAGGCGACCGACTTTGATCACCTCGACGCCTTCGCGGCGCTCGCGGACGGTTGTATGGCTGGTGTTGGTCACCAGCACCGTCACATCGTGGCCACGTTGGACAAGCCCGGCGGCCAGTATCTTGACGTGATTTTCGATCCCACCCACGACCGGATCGAAGTCTTTGTAAATTTGGACGACGTGCAGGCTGGGCCTCCTGACCGCAGTATAGCATAACGTCCGGCGCCTGCTTTACACTATGTCGAGTTATTGACAGCCACTCGTGCCGCGTGGCACAATCCCAGGCATGCCTGAGTTGCCCGAAGTAGAAACTGTGCGCCGCTCGCTGCGCGAAGCGCTGCGCGGCCGCCGTATCGTCGAGGTTACGCGGATTGCCTGGCCGCGCACGATCGCGGAGCCGCCGCCCGAAACGTTTCGTGAGCTGCTGCGCGATCGCGCCGTGCTCGACGTCGACCGGCGCGGCAAATATGTCTTGTTGCGGCTGGACCACGACGAGACGCTGGTGGTCCACCTGCGCATGACCGGCCGGCTGACGGTGGCGCCTGCCGGCGACGAGCCGGATGCGCACACGCATATTGTGCTGCGCCTTGACGACGGCCGCCAGCTGATGTTCCGCGACACGCGCAAGTTCGGCCGTATCTGGCTGCTCGACGGCGAAGGCCTCGCCTCGCTCGAAGGCAAGCTCGGCCCCGAGCCGCTTGACGATGCGCTGACCGCCGAGGAGTTCCGCACGCTGCTACGCCGGCGCCGCGGACGGCTCAAGCCGCTGCTGCTCGACCAATCGGTGATCGCCGGGCTGGGTAATATTTATGTCGACGAAGCACTATGGCTGGCCAGGCTGCACCCACTGCGTACCGTGGTGTCGCTTGAGGACGAGCAAGTCGACACATTGTATGGTGCGATCAGAACGGTGCTGGCGCGCGCCGTCGACAACCGCGGCACGACGTTTTCGGATTTCCGTGACGGGTGGGGTTACCGCGGCGACAACCAGCAGTTCTTGAATGTGTACGATCGCGCCGGCCGGCCCTGCCCGCGCTGCGGCACGCCGATCGAGCGTATCGTGGTCGGGCAGCGCGGCACGCACGTTTGCCCATTTTGCCAGTCCCTCGTAGCTGAAGCGGCGTCGCGCCCGCATGCCCCGCCACGCACAGGGGGAGCCGAGTGACCGGCCACGCGGCGTTGTGTTCGCCGGCTGTGCCGGCCGAGGACGGCGGCAGGCAACACGTCAGCCTGATAGCAACCGTCAAAAACGAAGCCGGCAACATCGCGGCGCTGCTCAATTCGATGCTGGCGCAGACGCGACCGCCTGACGAGATCGTGATCAACGACAACTGGAGCACCGACGGCACCGAGGCGATCGTCGAGCGCTATCTGGCCGCCGGGCACCCGATCCGGCTGCTTCGCGGCGGGCAAAATATTCCATCCGGGCGCAACAACGCGATCGCGCACGCGCGCGGCCCGCTGATCGCCTCGTGCGACGCCGGCCTGACGCTGCCGCCCGATTGGCTTGCCACGATCGTCCGGCCGCTGGAACGCGGGCAGGCCGACGTGGTGGGTGGCTTTTATGTCCCCGACGCGCGCTCAACCTGGGAGCTTGCGTTGGGAGCTACAAACTATCCCGACGCCGAGGAGGTCGACCAGGATAGCTTTTTACCGGCCGGCCAATCGGTTGCGTTCACCAAAGCCGCGTGGCAGGCTGCCGGCGGCTTTCCCGAATGGGCAGCCACCTGCGAGGACCTGCTGTTCGACCTTCAGCTGAAACGGCAGGGCTTTCGCTTTGCATTCGAACCCGCCGCCGCGGTACATTTTCGGCCGCGGTCGACGCCGCGCGCATACTGGCGCCAGTACTTCAGCTACGCTCGTGGCGACGGGGTGGGCGATTTGTTCCGCCGCCGGCACGCGTTACGCTATACTGCCTATGCCGGTTTACTGGTCATCGCAGCCCTGGCACCGCGAATTCGCTGGGCTCCGCTGTTGCTGCTGCCGGGGGCGATCGCGTACCTGCAGCGGCCGTATCGTCGTTTGTGGCGCCGCGGTAAAGGCTTACCCCTGACGGTGCGGGCCGCGGCACTCGCGCTGCTGCCTGTACAGCGGCTGCTGGGCGACCTGGCCAAGATGGCAGGCTATCCGTGGGGCGTGTGGCTGCGGTTCAGCCGCGCGGCGCATCGCAGCATCCCAGTCGATACAAGCTCGGTCACGGGCATGTAACATGCCGCGGCGATGCCGTACTACACATACATTACGCGACGGTGTTACATCGCGAGGTACAACCATGTTCGACCGCTTCAAAAAACAGTTTGACCGCACGCCGGAAGGCGCGCAGAATCGGGTCCCACCGGGCCAGTACGTCACCGAAAAGTTCCCCGTGCTGCACTACGGCTCGGTGGCAACCTACGACAACCTCGAGCAAGACTGGGATCTGCGCGTGTGGGGTGCGATCGAAGCACCCACGCGGCTCTCGTTCGAGGAATTCCGTGCGCTGCCGGCCCAGACCGTCACGACCGATATCCACTGTGTGACGCGCTGGAGCAAGCTGGATACCGAGTGGACCGGCGTAGCGTTTACCGAGTTTCTCAAACACATCCCGCCGCTCAAGCCCACCGCAACGCATATCTTATGGCACTGCGAACACGGCTTCACCGCCAACGTGCCGCTGGAGATTATGCTGGAAGACGGAGCCATGCTGGCTTATCTGTTTGACGGCAACGAGCTCGACCCCGAGCACGGCTATCCGTTGCGCGCGCTGGTGCCCAAGAAGTACTTCTGGAAGTCGGCCAAATGGCTGCGCGGGATCGAGTTCCTCGAATCCGACCGGCTCGGCTTCTGGGAGCGCTACGGCTATAACAATCACGCCGATCCGTGGCTCGAAGAGCGCTACTCGGACGATTGACGATCCGCGAAGGGACGCGAAGTTTGTGGTGCAGTCTCTACGACTGCTCTAGCGAAGGTACCCGGTGGTCGCGGATCGGTTCCGAATAAGCCGCCGGAAAGCGCAGCTCGAGCTGCGCGACGTGCGCAACCGCTAATGGACGCAAGAGGCTGACGTCGGGAAAGAACGCCGGATCGACCAGCAGGCGCTCGACGCGGGCAAACCGGATCGCTCCACGTCCGCCCGGCCGTGTAACCAGCATGCGGTTTCCATCGGCCTGAGCCAGCTCGGCGGCCAGCGGCAGCCAGCGCGTGTCGGCCGGCAGAAACGGGCCGAACGGCGTGACATGCAGATCGAAGCCGAGCGCGCCACGGTCTCCGGCGCGAAACCGGGTAGCCTTGGCCGCGATGTTGAACGTGGCCGGCTGCTTGGGAATGGCCCAGTTGCGGATACCGTTGCGGACGCTGGCCGCGGATGAAACATAGATCCGGCTGATCGTCCAGCGCAGCCTGCCGCCCACGCGCACCTGGCCCGGAATGAACAGCAGCTCACGGTACGGCCCGATGTTGGAGCGCAGGTAATCCAGGCACATCACCGCGCCGATACCACCTGCAAAACGCGAGCTGAGCTCCGCCACCAGAGCGGCATGCTGCTCGACAAACCAGCCGGGGAAGCGATACAGCAGCACAATGCCGTACCCCGAAAGCTGCCACGGCGGCGGCGTCCAGTCAGGCGCAGGTTTCATCAACGGTCCTCGCCCGGCGCGGCCGGCTGCCAGTTGAGCGTGTCGACTATGGCTTGCACATCGGGCGGTGCTGCGGGATGGGCACCGGCGTAGTGAAACACCACCAGCAACTCGAGCGGCTCTGGTAGCTCGTCCAACGGGCGCTGCATCAAATCGAGCGTGAGCAGCACACCCGGCCGGCCGCCGGCTTGTACACGATGGTGGTCCCACGGCAGCAGGGCGGCGGCCTCAGCACGAGTACATGCTGCCATCGCCCGGTCGGGATAGGTCGCTGTGAAACTTGGCCGCATTATTGCCAGCGCTCCTCGTTTCCATTGAACCACGTGCAAGCAAGTTATCGCAATCGCACGATCCCCGTAGTTTCCAGTGCTTGATCCCCGTACCAACCCGCGTAGCGCCGGCGCGCGATGCTTGCTACACTACGGGCTGCACATCGGGGGCCGGTGCAGCCGGCGCGACGCGCGGCCGGGGCAGGAGCCTGCTCGTACCGGATCGCGCTGCACGACCATGTATCACGCCGGCTAGGAGACGCACGCATGGATGAGATTCTGACCGCATTGTCCAACGTCGCCGTGCTCTTGTTCGTCGTCTCGAGCATGCTGGCCATGGGTACGGCCCTGACCGTGCCCCAGATTACCGCGACACTCAAGAACGGCAAGCTCGTGGCGCTGGCGCTGCTCGCCAACTTCGTGCTCGTGCCGCTGGCCGCGCTCCTGATCACGTTCATCATCCCACTCGAGGACAGCCAGAAATCGGCGGTGATCGTGCTGGGCTGCGCCGCCGGCGCGCCGTTTCTACCCAAGCTGGCCCAGTTCGCCAAGGGCAATATCCCCTTCAGCGTCGGCCTGATGGTCTTGCTGATGCTCGTCACGATTATCTACATGCCGCTGGTGATGCCGCTTATGCTCACCGGCGTGACGGTCGACCCGCTGGATATCGCCTCGTCGCTGATCGTGACGATGCTGTTGCCGCTGGGCATCGGGTTGTTTATCCGCGCGCGCTACGTGGAGCCGGCGGCGCATCTCAATGGGGTGATGGGCCAGACCTCGAATGTCGCGCTGATGCTGGTGCTGGTGACGACGGTGCTGGCCAACTTCCAGGACCTGATCGGTGTGATCGGCACCGGCGGGATCATCGCCGGCCTGCTGTTCCTGGTGCTGGCCGTGGCGATCGGCTTCCTGGCGGGACGGTTTGCCGGGGGGCCGGACGTGATGGGGGTGATGGGGCTGGGCACGGGGCAGCGCAACATCTCGGCTTCGATGCTGGTGGCGACGTCGAACTTCAGCGACCCCAACGTGCTGGTGATGATCATGGTGGTGTCGACGCTGGGTCTGGTGGTGCTGTTCCCGATCGCCGCGGAGCTGGGCAAGCGCGCCAGGAGCGACACGCCGCAGGCGGCCGCCGCAACCAGCGAGGCCTGACGGTCCGCTGTGGACCGCCTTGACCGCTACTAGGTTGAACGCATTGTCTTGCACGTCGAAGGGCCAATCAGGTCCGTACTTTGCCTCGTCTCAACGGACGGGCCTTCGCTCGTCTGCTCGTAGCGCCACCAGGGCTCCTGGCGCCCGATGCAGCGACGACCCGTCCGTGCTATTAATAGCGAGGTCGCGTAGGAGCTTGGTCCTCTGCTGCACAAACGATCGTCGCCGGCTGGACAGCCGGTGAGCAACTCGCTGCGATGCGCCGAGCGCATCGCGAAAGGCATTTGATGCGACCAGTTCTCGTGCTGCTCGTCGCCCTCCTGATAAGTGGTTCCGCGTCGGTTCGCGCCGCCACGGCGCGGTCTGCATCGCCGGACCAATTGGCTCAGGCCGGCGACCGGCGTGTGCTTGTCCTGCTCCAGGGTCTCGGCAGCAGCAGCGTCGAGTTTCACAGTTCTTCCGGCACCTTCGGCGACCTAGCCCACACGCTTGGAATCCCGAACCTGAAGCCGCACGGCGATCCGTACGGCGTGCCTTACGACGACATATTGCTTTACAGCTACGCCGGGCACCAGGGGCCCGCCGACGCATTTGCGCCGAACGAATACGCGTGTGGGGCGACGTTTCGACAAAGTCTCGCCACAGATGTCACGTTTCTGCGAACGCTGTTGGAGCACTATAGTGCCGCGTATCCCGGCACGCAGTTTGACCTGATCGGGTACAGCCTGGGGGGCTTGATCGCATGGGAATACACGAAGTCGCTCGTTGGGAATCAGTCAGGTCCCCGCGTTCGCAAGGTGATCACCATCGACAGCCCGTTACAGGGTGTAGCATACGACCTGTTGAATCGGTCGACAGTGCGCCAGACGGTTGTGGGCATCGGTGGCTGCGCGGCATCCGATCCGAGCCTTTTAACTGACGAGCTCCCGATCTTCAACGACTTTGCCGGCCTGAGTGCGAATCAGGAGATATTGCTCGCCAACAACCGGCAGAGTGCAGCGCTGCTGTACGCCGGCCAGGGTACGCACCTGCATACGCTGACGAACCTGCAGGATATGATTGTGCCGTGGTGGCCCTGTGAGCCGCCGATCGAGGCACGTGATTGTCTACCGGATGGGGCGTGGCTCGTGGCGCCGGCCGACAAGAATCGTTTACACAGCAGCTTGATACCTTGGGATGCGGCGCATGTGCATACCTGGTCTCATTTCTCGCCCAATCCCGTAGCCGCGCACGCCTGGGTGTTGACGAACCGATCGAATGGGCCGCAGCATATTCGAACAGTGCTCGAAGACGGGTGGCTGAACGGGACGCCTCCGAGCGGAGATTGACTCACGGCTTAACTCCTACCCGGTGCGTGTATCTGCTGCTCGTTCTGGCGCTCCTTTTCCGGCGCCTGGTCGATGGAGCTATGAGGACGGTTCTAGACAAAACCATCGGCCCAACGCTCGATAGCGTCATTCACCTCGCCGGGCCGCTCGAGATTGGAAGCGTGCGCCGCGCCTTCGACCACCAGCAGCTCGGCGCCGTCGATCGCGCCGGCCATATCTTCGGCTACCGCCGGCGGCGTGATCGGGTCGTCACCGCCGACGATCACCAGCGTCGGAAAGCGTATCGATGCGAGCAGCGGCGTCGAATCGGGCCGCTCGGCCAGTGCATGTAGCGCTCCAACAATACCGTCGACCGGATTCGCGGCCATCAGCTCGCGCAGCCAGCTCGCCAGCTCGGGCTGCTCCGTGCGCGCGCGCTCGCTCAGCATCTTAGGCAGCATCGCCTCGGCGATCGCTATCGCGCCCTCGTCACGCGCTTGCTGCATCATTTGAAAACGGCCCTGGCGCCCCTCGGCAGTATCGGCCGATGCTTTGGTATCCAACAGAATGAGCGCCTTGACGCGCTCGGGATGGCGCCTGAGCATGGCAAACGCGACGTAGCCACCCATCGACATGCCGCCGACGATCGCCTGCCCGATGCCGAGCGAATCCAGCAGCGCAGCCATATCGTCGGCGTACACGCTCATCGAATAGTCATCCTCCGCGGGCAGCGAGTCGCTGCGTCCCATTCCGCGAAGGTCGGGGGTGATGATGCGAAAGCGATGGCTCAGGCCGGCGCGCTGTGGCCGAAAAAGCTCGCCCGACAGCGGAAAGCCATGGATCAGCAATAGCGGCTCGCCCTGGCCTTCGTCCCGGTAAAACAGCGACAGGCCGCCACTCAACTCGAAGCTCGGCATAGACCCTCCGTTAGAATACAGCGCTGCGCAGCAGGTTGCGGGCCAGTAGCCGGCCTGGCCGATATTCTTGCCACAATGTCGCGCAGCGCCTATCATGTCATTCAAGCGTGCGAGGCGGTCCCCGCATCCTCGAAGCTCGAAAGGAAACGATCCTCCATGCCAGATGCGAAACGCGTCGTAGTTACCGGGGCGACCGGCTTGATCGGAAAGCGTGTATGCGCGCGACTGGCGGAAAAGGGGTACGCCGTCGTTGTATTTGCTCGCGACGTCGCAGCCGCGCGTCGCTCCATACCGCTGGCGGCCGAATATGTCAAGTATTCAGCCAGCGAAAGCGGCGCATGGTACTCGGCGATCGACGGGGCGTTCGGCGTGATCAACCTTGCCGGCGCCAACAATTTCGGCCGTCGCTGGAGCGAGGCCTACAAGCGCGAGATCCACGACAGCCGTGTGGTCGGAACGCGCGGCCTGGTCAACGCCATGCGCGCCGCCGCGGAGAAGCCCAGGGTCTTCGTCAGCGGCTCGGCGGTCGGTATCTACGGCTTTCGCGACGATACCCCGCTTGACGAAACAGCCTCATATGGGGACGATTTTTTGGCGAACGTAGTCAAAGATTGGGAAGCCGAAGCCATTAAAGCCGAAGAGCTCGGCATACGCACGGTGCTGTTCCGCAGCGGTGTGGTGCTCGGCGGCGAGCAGCCAGGGCTACCGTGGCCGTTCGACTTCCGCGGGCTTTCGCCGTCGCGGCCTGGCTTTGTGCTGGACTTTAAGAACGGCGCGCTGCCGCTGATGGCGCTGCCGTACCGCTTTTTTATCGGCGGGCCGATCGGCTCGGGCAAGCAATGGTTTCCGTGGATCCACCTGGACGACGAGGTGGAGCTGCTTATTCTGGCGCTGGAAGACGAGCAGCTGAGCGGCCCGTTCAACGCGACGGCGCCCGAGCCGCTGACCAACCGCGATTTCAGCCACGCGCTCGGGCTGGTGCTTGGCCGCCCGGCGTGGTTCCCGCTGCCCGGCTTCGGACTGAAGCTGCTGCTCGGCGAGGTTGCCGATATGCTGGTCCAGGGCCAGCGCGTAGTGCCGGCCAAAGCCCAGGCAGCCGGCTACCGCTTTCGCTATCCAACTGCCGAATCGGCACTGCGCCAGCTCGCCGGCGACTAGCCGAGTTTTGCCGCCTTCACCGGCGCATCAACCGATCAACGGCCAGGTTTTCAGGAGTGCGAATTCGATGGATGCCTACATTTGCATGACGTGCGGCTCGCAATTTACACCCTCCGAGCAGCCGCCGCCCAATTGCCCGATCTGCGACGACGACCGCCAGTATGTCGGCGCCGCGGGCCAGCGCTGGACGACACTCCAGGCGCTGCAGGCGGACCACCATAACGTGGTGCGCGACGAAGCGCCCGACCTGACCGGAGCCGGCACCGAGCCGTCGTTCGCGATCGGACAGCGAGCGCTGCTGTTGCGGACGCCGGGCGGCAACATATTGTGGGACTGCATTACGCTGATCGACGACGCGACCGTATCGCAGCTGCGCGAGCTCGGCGGCGTTGCCGTTATCGCCATCTCGCACCCGCACTATTATTCTTCGATGGTGGAATGGAGCCGCGCCTTTGGGGCTCCAATCCTGCTGCACGCCGACGACCGCCAGCACGTGATGCGGCCGGATCGAGCGATCAGCTTCTGGGAAGGCGAGACAATGGCGCTGCACGACGGCATCTCGCTGATCCGAACGGGCGGGCACTTCGACGGCGGCACGGTGCTGCACTGGCCCGCGGGAGCCGAGGGGCGCGGCGCGCTGCTGAGCGGCGATCTGATCAATGTGCTGCCCCATCGCCGCTACGTGAGTTTCATGTATTCGTATCCAAATCTGATCCCGCTGCCCGAGCGCGAGGTTCGCCGCGTGGCCGCCGCCGTCGAGCCGTATCCGTTTGAAACGATTTACGGCGCCTGGTGGGGCCGCGTCATGCCGGCAGACGGCAACGCTGTGGTGCAGCGCTCGGCCGAGCGTTATGTTCGAGCGATCCGCGGCGAGTATCCCGATCGCTAAATTCCGAGCGAGCGCTCGAGCGCGAGCCGAAGACCGGCCAGCATAGCCAGCTCCAGCACCGTCAGCAGCAGGCCATAGGTAGCAGGGCGCGCCAGCTGGCCGAGTGAGCGCACGCGTGCCTCGAAGCCGCCGACCATCGCGGCGACAAATGTGTTCATCGCGAACAGCACTGCGCCGATGCCCACGACGCTGAAGATCGCCAGCGGGTAAAATAGCGCGACCGGTGCGAAAAACAGCAGTACATACAGCACTGTCCCTACCACCAGGATGCCCGGCAGATCCGCCCCGCCGAGGATCGGCTGGTTCAGGCGCGGATCGGCACGCAGGCTGACGTTGAACACAGCCAGCATGAATACGCCGACCGCCGCGCCCATGCCGATGCCGGTGATCACGCGCAGACGATTGTCCGGCGTGTACAGATTGTAGCCGCCGATATCCAGCGCCAACGAGTTGAGCCCGTCGACGCCCATCGCCAGCACACTAAGCACCAGCAGGCCGACGATCGGCCAGGCAGGTAGCCCCGCGGCGCGCCCGCGCCCGGTCGCCACCAGGTATGCCAGCGTTGCCGCGAACCCGGCGTAGATGCCGGTGTTGCGTGCGCACAGCGGCATGGTGAACGGGCCGATATACAAGTAGTGCGCCTGCGAGCAAACCCCGCTGACGATCAGCTGCAACCGCCGATCGAACGTCGAGATCGGCAGCAGCAACGTGCCCAGCGCCAGCGCCACGCCCAGCCCGACAAACGCGTAGCGCCATGGGCGTTCGCCGCGGGGTTCGAGGTTCGAGGTTCGAGGTTCGAGATTATCAACCATTTGGATTTATCGACGCAAAGGCGCAATGCCGATATGTAGGGCCGATCGCTTGCGTTGGCCGTTTGATGATCGCCGGAACCGATACGGTATGCGACGACCAACCGCCACGCTGCATCATCAACGCATCAGGCCGACGCAAGCGATCGGCCCTACGGGGTTATCCGAGTCGCGTTGGATATTGTGATCATCGTTGATCAATCATCCATGATCCTGCTCTGCAGCCGTGGGTACGCCCACAGCACCACCCCCGCCGCGCACAGGATACCCGTGACGATGCGCAGCCAGAAATTGAGCGAGCCTACCGACGCATCCGGCGAGCGCAGCGTTGCCGCCACGACGTCGTCGATGCCGTGCCATAGAGCGTCCACTGCCATCGGCAGCACCAGCGCCAGCATGGCGAACGTCGGGAGCGCGACGCGCCAGCGACCCAGGGCATACAGCGCGCTGAACACGGCCAACGAAGTGTACAGGGCGGTGCAGCGATGGCAATAGCACACCTGATAGCCGTACCAGCTAAACGAGCGTTCGGGCAGCTGGTGGCAAAAAGAAGCGTAAGCCAGCAGCAAGGCGCGCCCGGCGCGCTCGAAGCCAAGCTGGCGCAGCAGCGGCGAGAGCCAGGGCACCAGCGCATAGATGCCGAACAACAACGCCAGAAGCCAGGCCCAGCCGCGCGTAGTCAGGCGTGCAAGCGCCGCGCCTCCGCCGGTGCTCGCCTGCTCGAGCTGCATCACGCGGCCTGCTCCGGCCGGTCGGCCGGCCCTTCGAGCGCCTCGACCAGTGCCAGGGGCTCGATCGGCGCCATCAGGGTTCGATCGCCGATCTGCACCACCGGAATACGATCCCACAGCCGGCGATGCAGCTCAAGGTCGGAGGTAATGTCGACGGTAGTCACCCGCAGCGGGCGGCGCTCGCCGAGCTGCTCCAGCTGATCGGCGACGTCTTCGCACAGGTGGCAGCCCGGCCGGGCATACAATACAACTTCGATCGCCAGGGGCAGCTCCATAGCTCCGATTATAGCACGCCGCCGCCGGCACCGGCTCGTGCGAGAAAATCCAGTACCGTGGCGTTGAAGCGCTCGGCGGCGACCATCGGGAGCATATGGCCACACTCGGCAAAGATCACATGCTCGCCGCGCGGCAGCGCCGCGGCAAGGCGCTCGGCGTCGCTCGCGGTTACCCAGTAATCACGGCCGCTCGATACCAGCAGCACCGGCATCGTGGCGCGGCTGAGGTCCGGCGGACGGTTATATTCAAGCGCGGCCGACACACGCAGGACCATCGACGTGTCGGGCGTCATGGTGTAGCCGTAGAACATGCGCTGCTTGGCGCTGCGAGGCTCGTCGTGACAGAAAATATGCTGGTCCCACCACAAAAACGCGACCGAGCCGATTTGCCGCGCCACCCACGGCAGGCGCGGATAAATCGAGCCCAGCGGCCGCCGCAGCGAAGGCTGCACCTTCTGGAGCAGCGTGGGGAACACACGCATGCGCCAGAAACCGTTGGCTAAAACGACCGCCGTGGCAACCTCGGGCTGCCGCTCAAGCATGCGTGCCAGCACCATCGCACCGATCGAATGGCCCACCAGCGCCGCGCTCTGGTATCCGAGCGCCCGTAACATATCTGGAACGTCGCCGGCCAGCGTATCGAGCGCATCGCTGCCGGGCAGCACCTGATCGCGGTATTCGGGGGCGATCACCCGATACTGCTTGCTGAACTCGTCGATCTGCTCGCTCCAGAACGGCCACGACACCATGTTGCCGAGCAGCAGCAACGGCGGGCCATGGCCGGCTACACGCGCCCGCACGGTTGCGCCGTCGCGCAGCGTGAGCGTGACGAAGCGTTCGGATTGGGGTTGATTGGCTACGATCATAGACAGGTTTATTGTACCGGAGTTGCCGTCCACGAATTCGCACGAATACACGAGTGTGCCATTCGTGGACGGCCCTGCTCGTGGACGACACGCCCGGTTGTACCGTGTCGCGCCGCGCGTGCTACAATGCCGGCTCAAACAGACAGGGAAACAGCATGCACGAGCCGGTGCGCGGGATGCGCGACGTTTCGCCGCCGCAGCAGCGGCTGCTGGCGCAGACACGTGCAGTATTGGAGGCGGAGCTCGAGCGCTGGGGATTTCAGGCGCTCGACGTGCCGCTGCTTGAGCACCGCGCGTTATACCTCAAGAAAGCCGGCGAGGAGCTGGTCGGCAAACTCTACGATTTCGTCTTCCAGGGCCGCCATCTGACGCTGCGTCCGGAGTGGACGGCTTCGGTGCTGCGGGCCTACCTCCACGACATGCAATCCGAGCCGCTGCCGCTGCGCCTGTCCTACAGCGGGCCGGTTTTCCGCTACGAGCGCCCGCAGCGCCTGACGTACCGCCAATTTACCCAGGTCGGTGTCGAGTTGATCGGCGCGCCGGCGCCCTATGCCGACGCGGAGGTTGTCTCGCTGGCGTGTCGCGGCCTCGAGCGCGCCGGCGCCTGCGAGTTCGAGCTGCGTCTCGGCCACATCGGCGTTGTGCGCGCGCTGCTTAGCGGCCTCGGCCTGGCCGACCGCACCGCCAATGTGCTGCTGTGGAACCTCGAGCGGCTGCGCAGCGGCGACCCCGACGCGGTCCGCCGGCGGCTGGCCGAGATCCACGGCGACGAGCTGTTCGACCTCGGGCCGCTTGCCGCGCTGCCCGACGAGCAGCTCGAGGGCCTGTTGCTGACAATGCTGCGCGCCGTCGGCGTGCAGCTCGATAACTCGACCAGGCCGCCCGAGGCGATCGCGGCGCGGCTGGTGCGCAAGCTGCGGCGCGAGGACCCGCAACCGCGGGTGGAGCGCGCGCTCGAGCTGCTGCGTTTGCTGGCCGAAACGCGCGGCCCGCTCGACGATGCGCTGTCGCGGCTGGAGCAGTTGTTCGCGGCCGAAGCGATCGACGTTCGGCCGATCGCCGAGCTGCGCGCGATCGGCGAGCTGCTGGAGACGCGCCTCCCGGCCGGAGCCCGCATGATCGTCGACGGCGGCCTTGGTCGTGGTCTGCACTACTATACCGGACTGGTGTTCGAGATCCTGTCGCCCGACGGCATCCAGCTGTGTGGCGGCGGGCGCTACGACGACCTGATCTCGGCGCTTGGCGGGCGGTCGCCCGTTCCGGCAACCGGTTTCGCCTACGGCCTCGAGCGGGTAACGCACGCGGCCGGGCTGCGCGAGCCGCCGCCGGCTCAGAGTGTGCTGGTCATGGCCGAACAGCCTGCCGACACTCCGGCCATGCTCGAGGTTGCCGAGCAGCTGCGCGAGCGCGGCTGGGTTGCCGTCAGCGATGTCCGCGGCCGCAGCCTGCAAAGCAATATCAAGGACGCGCAGCGCCGTGGTGCGGCGGCGGTGGTGATCTGCGCCGGCAGTACTCCAGATGCGGTGCGCTGGTATGCTCTCGCCGACCGGCGCGAACACACGATCCCGGTAACCGATCTTCCGATAGGAGCCAGCCAATGAAAGGCGCACGATACGCCGAGCTACGGCCCGAGCAGCTGGCCGAACGCGTCCAGGCCGCGCCGGTCGCGTTTGTGCCGTGGGGCGCGCTGGAGTGGCATAGCGTCCATTTGCCGGTTGGCCTTGACGGCATTGTCGTAGAGCATATCGCCGAGCGCGCGGTCGAACGAACCGGCGGCGTCGTGCTGCCGGCGATGTACCTGCCGATCACCACGCTGCCGCATCGCTTTTCGATCTCGTTTCGCGCCGGCACCGTGCGCGCCGTGCTCGACGACCTGTTTGCCGAGCTGGCGCGAATCGGATTAAGGCAGTCTTCGTGCTCAGCGGCCATTACGCGCAGGGCCATGAGCTGGTGCTGATCGACGCCGCCGAGCGCGCGATCGAGCAACATGGGCTGCTGGTGCTGGCGGCACCACCGCTGGCGCTGGTCGGCGAGGAGTACCTCGACCACGCCGGCCGCTGGGAAACGTCGCAGCTGCTGGCCTTGCGGCCCGACCTGGTGGAGTCTCGCGCCCTGCTGCGCGCGATGCGCGAACATCCTGCCGGCCATGTCGCCGACCTCGGCATACTGGGCGAGCTTCCGACCTCGGCCACCGCCGCCGGCGGCGAGATCGCGATCGAACGGGCGATCGACGCGATCGACGCGTGGGCCGCCCGCCTGCTGGCCGGCGAGGTCGACGCACTGCGCCAGTTTCACAAACAGCGCCGCGCCGAGTACCGCGGCTTTGTAGAGCGTTATTTTCACGGCTCGTATGAAGATGCCGCCCAGGCCTGGTGGTCCGACCGTGTAGCTCGGGATTAGGTGGCATGGCTCGTAAAAATATCATGGGCGGAGAACGTGGCCCTGCTGACAAGGTGACGGGGGACGGGTGACGGGGTGACGGGGTGAAATAGCGGCTTTTGCTCAATGCGTTTCAAGATTATCTCAATAAGCATTAGGATCGAAAGTCGAGCGAAGATATTCATCACCCTGTCACCCCGTCACCTTGTCACCTTGTCATGCATAGTTCGAGCCCGAAGAATCACGACAAACAAACATGCTGAGATTCGCAATTTCATCCAAAGGACGCCTGTACGACGCGACGCTTGCGTTTCTCGAAAGCAGCGGCCTGCGCGTCTCGCGACCCAATCCACGCCAGTACACCGCGCGTATTCCGGCGCTGCCCGGCGTCGAGGTACTGCTGCACCGGCCTGCCGACATCGTGGAAAAAACGGCTTCCGGCGATGTCGACGTCGGAATCACAGGATACGACCTGGTCGCCGAGCTGGCGCCCGACGATCCGGAGCTGATCGTCGCCGACGAAGACCTCGGCTTCAGCCGTGCGGACCTCGTGCTGGCGGTGCCTGAAGCGTGGGTCGACGTGCAAAGCTGGCGCGACCTGGCCGACCTGGCCGCCGAATGGGCCGCGGAAGGTCGCCAGCTGCGTATCGCGACAAAGTATCACAACCTGGTGCGCGCGTTTTGCCACCGCCAGGGCATCAACGTGTTCACGCTGGTCGACTCGCAGGGTGCAACCGAGGCCGCGCCCGCGCTGGGCTACGCCGACCTGATCGCCGATATCACCGAAACCGGTACGACGTTCCGGGAGAACCGGCTCAAGATTGTGGCCGGCACCAACGTGCTACGCTCACAGGCATGCCTGGTCGCGGGCCGTCGCGCGCTGCTGGACGACCCCGGCAAGCTCGATACTGTGCGCCGGATGCTCGAGCTGATCGAGGCACGGCGCCGGGCGCGAGGTTTCGCGCAGGTGATCGCCAACGTACCCGGCAGGAGCGCCGAACACGTCGGCAGCGCGATCCTCGCTTCGCCCGAGATAGCAGGCTTGCAGGGCCCGACGATCGCACCGGTGTACTCCAGGAGCAGCGACACTGATTGGTACAGTGTCTCAATCGTCGTCAGCAGCGAGCGCACGCTGCAAGCAGTCGACCGACTGCGTGCGATCGGCAGCACCGGCATCGTGGTGTTGCCGCTGCAGTACGTTTTCGCCGACCGCTCCGAGGCTTTCTCCGGACTCGAAGCCCGGCTGCGTGATCCGGAGTAACGAAAGGCGAATGCCGGGTACCTACGATAGAGCACGTTCCATTTCCATTGAGTCATGTCATTCCTCGCTGCGCTCGGAATGACGGATCAAGGTTTGCGGCAGACGCTCTAGAGGTTGCGGACGCAAGAAACGCGAAGCTAGAATGATTCATACTTCGCGTTTCTTCGCGTGGCTTCGCGGATCGATTCAGACAGGCAAGCGGATCGTGAACGTCGTACCCTGCCGCAGGACACTTTGCGCCTCGATCGTTCCGCCGTGCGCTTCCACGATACCCTTGGCGATCGCCAGGCCAAGGCCGGACGAGCCGTCGTGCTGGCGCGACGAATCGGCTCGGTAAAAGCGATCGAAGACATGCGGCAGGTCCTGGGCGTCGATGCCGCTGCCGGTATCCGCGACCTCGAGGACTGCCTGCCCATCGCCGGCGGCCGCTCGCAGCCTGATCGAACCGCCCGCCGGTGTGTAGCGCACGGCATTGCTGATCAGGTTGCCCAGCACCTGAGCGATACGCTCGCTGTCGACGTCGACCGATGGCAGCTTTGGCTCTGCGCGCACATCGATGCGAACACCGTGCTCGTCGGCCAGGGTGCGGTACGCCGCGGCCGAGCGCTCCAGCAGCGCGGCGGGTGAGGCAGGTTGGCGCGCCAGCGGCAGCTCACCCGCATCGGCGAGTGATAAGGTGCGCAGATCGTCGATCAGGCGCTGCAGGTGCTGGGCTTCGACATGCATGGTGTCGAATATCTCCTGGTCGGCCGGCAGCTTTCCGTCGCGCAGCGCTTCGGTATAGCCGAGCAGCACGCTCAGTGGTGTGCGCAGATCATGTGCGATATCGGCGGTCATCTGGCGCCGTAGCGAGCTGGATCGCGCGAGATCCGAGCTCATGCGGTTGAACGAGGCGGCCAGATTGCCCAGCTCGTCGCGTGAGCGCACCGTCACCTGGTTGCCGAGCGCGCCCTGTGCCACAGCCTGTGTCGCGCTGGTTAGCTCACGGATGGGCTGTGTCAGTCGCCGGGCCAGCAGGAAGCCGAGCAACACCGCCAGCGCGGTAGCGCCGGCCGCACTCAGCAGGATCGCGCGGCTGACAGTCGCGCGAAAAGCGGCTTCGGGACCGCGCGGGCCGGGTCCGGGCGGCCTGTCATCGCCGATTAAGTAGCCCACCGTGGCGCCGTCGACGGTGATCGGATAGCCGCGCGACCGCTCGCCGGGCGATACCGTCGACCCGATCGGATAGCGACCGTTGCCGGCCACGACTTGTCCGTCGTAGGCGCACAGCACAATCGGCGGCGGTGGTCCGTCGAGGTCGGCATTGTCGGGCCTGGCGTCTTGAAGCGTGGTTTCGACACCTTCCCAGCTGCCGTTGGCGCGGTAGTGTTCTTCGAGCACCGGCAGCAGCTCGGTTCGGCTGCGATCGACCATGAACTGGTCGAGCCCACGCCTGAAGCTCTGCCCGGTGAAAATCGAAACCAGCAATACGCCGGCCAGGCCGACCGCAACAAAGGCAGCCGTCATTTTCCATGTAATCGAGCGCATCATAGGCAATCAACGATGAACGATGAACAAGTAGGGCCGAAGCATTTGCCGTGAGATGGTGCGGTTAAGGCACTCGCCATGAGCGGCAGATGCTTCGGCCTTACGGCGCCGCGAAGCGGTAGCCGATGCCGAACACAGTCTCGATATAGCGCGGGTTGCGCGCGTCGGGTTCGATCTTGGAGCGCAGGTTGCGGATATGCACGTCGATGGTGCGCTCGTAGCCTTCATGGGCCATGCCTTGCAGACGATCCAGCAGCTCGAGCCGCGAAAACGCCCAGCCGGGCGACGCCATCAAGGCGGCCAGCAGGTCGAACTCGGACGGCGTGAGCGATACCGGGCGCTCGGCAACGGTAACCGTGCGTCCGTTGCGGTCGAGCGTCACGTCCGCGACGCGCAGCTGATCCGGCTCGGCCGGTTGTTGAGTAGCGCGCCGCAGCACGGCGCGCACGCGTGCCGCCAGCTCGCGTGGGCTGAACGGCTTAGTAATGTAATCGTCGGCGCCGAGCTCGAGTCCGAGCACCTTGTCGTTTTCCTCGAGCCGTGCCGTCAGCACGATGATCGGCGCGCGGCCGTCTTTGCCGTACTTGCGAATAAACTCATAGCCGCCCATATTCGGCATCATCAGGTCGAGCAGGATCAGATCGGGCTGCTCCTGGCGCGCGACATGCAGCGCGTCAAGGCCATCCGACGCCGTCACCACCCGAAAGCCTTCCTGAGTCAGATAGCTTTGTACCATGCGCCGCAGGCTGGCGGTATCGTCAACTACAAGAATTGTCTTGGCCATAACACCCTCGTCGTGTCCGTGCGTGCCGGGCCGGTGTTGATCCGGCCCGGCTGCGCTCAATCGCTCATGGATCATGTTATACCGGCGCGGCGACGAAGTCGATCTCCAGCCGCACTTCCTCGTCGACGCTGGCGACCTGCCGTACCTGCGGGATGCTGATGCCCCAGTCGGCATAGTTGATCGTGGTGCTGGCGCTGCCTGCGAGGCGGCTTTCCGACTCCGGCGTTGCCGTCACATCAAACGTGACCTGCTTGGTTACATCGCGGATCGTCAGGTCGCCGACGATCTGAAAGGTATAGCTCTGGCCGACATCGCCGCTCTCGGGCAGCCCGACGATTTCGGTCGGCACGAAGGTGATGTACTCATAGGTTTCGGTTTGCAGGATCCGGTTCTGGATCGCCCGGTTGCGGAAGTCGTTATCGGTAGCCAACGTTCGCGCATTTACCTGAATCGTACCGATCTGCGTCGCCGACGGTTCGTCGGCATCCACCGACAGTTCGCCGGCTACCTGGTTAGTGGTTCCGACGACGGTAACGTCCTCATTGTTCAACACTTCGCCGAGCACAAAGCGCGCTTCGGACTCTTCGGGAACGATCTGCGCCAGGATGGTGCTCATGTCGGCGGTTGTGCCTGCCGCTTCGCTCTGCTCTGCAGCTGCCGACGCTTCAGTCTGTCCGGCGGCTGTTGACGCCTCGGCGCCGGCCGCGCTTGCTGTGGTCGCCGACGCTTCAGCCTCGACGCTGGCGGCGGTGGCGGTGGTCGCCGACGCTTCAGCATCGACACTGGCGGTGGTAGAGGCGAGCGGGATCGCCTCGATCGGCTCGCTGGCGGTTGCCGGCGTTCGGAAAAAGCTATATCCGACGTATCCGACCAGAACAACGATTACGAGCGCCGCTACGGCGATTATTCTTCGCAGGTTCATCATTTTCCCCTTTGTGTTTGGCGCCTCGCGCCTGTTGTGTTGCTCGAAGCATACCGTTGAGATGTTAGGAAGTTGTTTAGATATTTCATCGATCATGTGAAGGTCTTGACTGGGCGGCTACCATTAGTTCCCCGTCCGGCGATTGAGATCGCCGGACGGAGAATATCGCGGGAGTGTTGATGCTCCGGAATGTTCTGCTGCTAAGCCTGGTCATCGCGACCCATCAGGCGCTGTTGGTTCGAGCGTACCCTTCGGCGCAAGACCCTGAGCCGGCGTTGCTTACGCCGCTCGGGCAGCTTGGCGGAACAGTCAAGGCGGTGGCCGTGCGCGGCGACGGCGCGCTCGTCGGGGTCGGCCCGCGCGTGCTGGCGCTCGACCTCCGTGATCCGGCACAGCTCGTCGTCGCCGGCCGCTCGCCGGTGTTGCCGGCGCCGGTCGTCGATATCGCCTGGTTCGGAAACCTGGCATATGTGGCGCTCGGCATCCACGGCATCGCCATACTCGACGTTTCAGACCCGGCCGCGCTGCGGCCGGTGAGCAACCTCGAGGTGCCGGGCGTTGCGCGCGGCGTCGACGCTGGAGGCGGGCTGCTTGGCGTTGCAACAGTGTCGCAAGGCGTGCGCCTGATCGACATCGCCGATCCCGCCGCGCCGCGAGAGGTCGGCATGGTACCTGGCGTCGCCCGCGATGTCGCGTTGCAGGACGGGCTGCTGTACATGGCGGCGGGTACCGACGGCGTGCGCATCTTCGACGCCGCCGATCCCGGCGCTCCCGCACCGGTCGGCGCGATAGACACACTCGGCTCCGTGCAGCGGCTCAGCGTTGACGGCACAAACTTGCTGGCGGCGGCAGGATCGGCCGGCCTGCGCGTGCTGGATGTTTCGAACCCGGCCGCGCCGGTCGAAACTGGTGCATTCGACCCGCTCGGATATGCCATCGACGTCGCCGGCGCCGGCGGCCTGGTGTTTGTGGCCGAACAAGAAAACGGCGTCAGCGTTGTCGACCTCGCCGCGCCATCCATTTCGCTTGGTTTCTTCGAAACTGCCGGCCAGACGTATCGCGTGGCTGCCGGCGGGCCGCTGCTGGCGGCCGAAGGCATCGACGGGCTCGAAGTGGCCGGCGCCGTGCCACGGCCGGGCCGGCTCGGCTCATACGAGCCACTTTCGTTTGCCGGCGATGTGATCGTATCCGGCACTACGGCCTACATTGCCGCGTCATCACGTGGGCTGCTGACGGTGGATATAGCACAGCCCGCGGAGCCACGCCTGCTCGGACGCGCCGATACGCCCGACCTGGCCGCCGGAGTTGACGTCGCAAGCGGCTTTGCGCTGGTGGCCGACAGCGCGGCCGGCCTGCGCGTTTTCGACGTGTCCGAGCCGGCCGGCCCGTTCGCGATCGGAGCAGTCGGCAGCGCCGGCCTTTCCAACGCGGTAGCGGCCGGCGAGCGCTACGCGGCGGTCGCCGACGGGCCGGCCGGGTTGCTGGTGGTGGATCTGCAGGACCCGTTCGCTCCCGTGGACGTCGCGCGGCTGCCGCTGCCCGGTGTCGCGGCGGATGTTGACGTTACAGGGCAATCCGCCGTGATCGCCGCTCGTCGGGCCGGGGTGCTGCTGGTCGACCTCGCCGATCCACGTGTACCGCGACTGCTGGGCGGCGTACAAACGCCGGGCGAGGCGCTCGGCGTGGCGAGCGACGGCCGGTATGCCTACGTGGCAGCCTCGGATGCAGGCCTGCGGATCATCGACCTTCAGGCGGCGGGCGGCCCGGCCACGGCAGGCGTGCTTGACACACCCGGGCTGGCGGTCGCAGTGGCGCTCGCGGGCAACCTGGCCTTCGTCGCCGACGATGCTGCCGGGGTGCGGATCGTCGATGTCGGCAATCCACAATCGCCGCGTGAGCTTGGATTTATCGACACACCAGGCCTGGCGTCCGACCTGTGGGTTGCAGGCGGGGTCGTCTACGTGGCGGACAACGAAGCCGGCCTGCTGACTCTGTCGCTGGACACTCCGGCTCCAACGCCCGTGGAAACGGCGACCGTCACTCCCGAAGAGCCTACCGCTACACCCGGCACGGTCGTTCCAGGCCCGACAGCCACTCCCGCGCCGACGGGGGAGCCGACAGCCGTGCCGACGCCGCTGCCGACCTTATGGCCGCTCCCGATTCCGACGCGCCCGCCGCCGTCAACCGATCCGACACCGACATTTGAGCCATCCTAGCCTGCGGATCACCACCAATGGCGCGCAGCAATCCGACTTTGGATAGTCACATTCAGCATCTGCAACGCCTACAATAGAGCAGCACGAGCGAAATGGGGTACCGGATTGTCCGTTCCACAAGGAATAGGTATGCAGCTGCTCGAACGTGAGCACATCCTGAAGTCCATGCGTGCTTTGCTTGGCCAGGCAATCCGGGGGACCGGGCGAGTCGTGTTGATCGCCGGCGAAGCCGGCATCGGCAAATCGTCGCTGGTTGAACACTTTCGCGCCGACTGCGGCCGTGAAGCGCGCATGTTGTTGGGGGCGTGCGACGCGCTCTTCTCGCCGCGACCGCTCGGCCCGCTGTACGATATCGCCCGCCAGACGGGCGGCGGGCTCGCGACATTGCTCGACAGCGATGCCGACCGCCAGGCTGTCTTTTATGCTGCCTTGAGCGAGCTCGGCCACACGCCGACCGTGGCGGTGTTTGAGGACGTACATTGGGCCGACGAAGCGACGCTGGATTTGCTCAAGTTCCTTGGCCGCAGGATCCACCACACGGCAGCGCTGCTGGTGGTGACCTACCGCGACGACGAGCTTGGCCCGCAGCACCCGCTACGCTCATTGCTGGGCACGTTCGCCACCTCGTCCGCTACAAGCCGCATTTCACTGGCGCCGCTCAGCGTCGACGCCGTGCGTCGTATCGTCGGCGAGCGCTCCGTGGACGCCAGGCTGCTGCACCGGAGCACGGGCGGCAACCCGTTCTTCGTTACCGAAGTGTTGGCCAGCGACGGCAGTATTTCGCCAACTGTGCGCGACGCGGTGCTGGCTCGCGCGGCGCGCCTGTCACAGCCGGCACGCGAGATCCTCGATATCGCTGCCGCGATCGGTGTGCGGGTCGAGCCGTGGTTGCTGGCATCCATAGCCACGCAGATGCACGCGGCCGAGGAATGTCTGGCCAGCGGCGTGCTCAAGGTGCAGGGCGAGTTGATCGCCTTTCGCCACGAGCTGGCCCGGCAAACGATCTGGGAAGCCGTTCCGCCGCACCGGCGCGTTGAGCTGAACCGGGCGGTGCTGTGCGGGCTGGCGTCATCGCCGCTGGCGCGCAGCGATCCGGCGCGGCTTGCCCTGCACGCCGACGCGGTGAACGACGGAGATGCTGTGCTGCGGTACGCACCGGACGCGGCGCGTCTGGCCGGGCTGCGTTGCGCTCATCGTGAAGCAGCGGAGCTGCTCAAACTTGCTCTTAGCTATGCAGGCGAGCTACCCCCGGAGCGACAGGCGCCATTGTGGGAACAGTTCGCTCGCCACGCCACCCGCATCGACCGCCGCAGTGAGGCGATCGCCGCGGTGCGCGAGTTGCTCGTGCTTAGCCGCAAGATGGGCGATGCGCTGCGCGAATGCGACAACTTTGTCTTGCTCGTCGTGATGTTGATCCAGGCCGGGAAAAACCCTGAAGCCGAGCAGGCGAGCAGGGCGGCGCTTGCTCTCGCGGAGAGCCAGCTATGCGTCGAACACCGCGCCAAGGCGTACGAGGCCCAGGCAACGGTGCGTATGTTCGATAGCGACTTTGCTGATGCAATAGTCTGGTGTGAACGAGCGCTCGCGCTCGAAGGTCTGACCTGCCAGACTGCCGTGTGGCGCCGGTTGCAGATGCGCCTGGCGATCGCAGGAATGTACTTCGACTACGAGAGAGCAACTGCGCGGCTTGAAGAACTGGTGAGCGAGGCGCGCGCCGCCGCCCAGACCGATGCCGGGCGCGAGATCGAGGTGGCCAACCAGCTCAGCAATTTGAGCTTGCGCTCTGCCTGGATGTACCGCTTTCGGCGCGCCCAGCGCTACCTTGCCGAGGGCCTGGCGTACACAGCCGAGCGCGATCTGTTCACGCTGCACAATCTGATGCTGGCGACACAGGCGCTGACCGAGCTTTATCTTGGCGATTGGCGCCACGCGGAAGAGCTGGCCAGTCAGGTCCTGGCCCGGCAAGGTTCATCGACAATTATCCGCCTGCCTGCCCTGGAAACGCTCGGCCGTTTGCGGTCGCGGCAAGGTAAGCCGGGCGTCGAGGCCGCCCTCGACGAAGCGCTGGTGCTCGCGATGGAGACAGGCAGTATCTTGCGCATCGGACCTGTGCGCGCCGCGCGCGCCGAAGCCGCCTGGCTGGACGGCGATGTGCAACGTGCAGCCGCCGAGGCCTGTGCCGCCTACGATCTGGCACTTCACAAGCGCGAGCCATGGATCGCCGGCGAGCTGCTGCTCTGGCGCACGCGCGCCGGTCATAACGTTGCGATCCCCGACTGGGTGGCCGTCCCGTTCAAGCTGGAGCTGCAGGGCGACTGGCGTGGCGCGGCGGACGAGTGGCAGCACATGGGTTGTTTGTATGAACAGGCGCGAGCGCTGGCTGCAGGCGATCCTGCCGCCCGCCTCGCGGCACTCGGCATATGGGACCGGCTCGGAGCCCAGCCGGCCGCCGCGGCATTGCGAGCAGGACTGCGCTCCTCAGGCATGCCGGCGATACCACGCGGCCCCCGGCCGCTGACACGCGGCAACCGCTACGGTCTCACTGCCCGGCAAACCGAGATTCTGGCCCTGCTCGGCGAAAATATGACCAACGCTGAGATCGCCGCGCAGCTGCATCTGTCGGCCAAAACGGTCGACCACCATGTGTCGGCGGTGCTGGCCAAGCTGGATGTTCGCTCACGCCGGGACGCCGGCAATATGGCGCGGACGGCGGCACTCGCAAGCTAAGCAATAACCGGAACGATTGCACCACACAGGCACACAGGACACGAAGATTCTCTGGATTCTTCGTGTCCTGTGTGCCTGTGTGGTGATTGCTTTCGGATCAACGTTTGCGGGAAATGCTAAAGCAAATCGAGCTGCCTTGCTCTGGCTGCGGCTTCAGTACGGTTGGCAGCGCCGAGCTTGGCATTGATGTTGGCAAATATAGGGAGCGCAGCGCCCTAATATCGGGAGCGGCTCCCGATGTACGGTGCCCCGACAAGCTCTATCCTGCCGCCATATGACGGAGCACGGCCGGCCTGGTACTGCCGGCGAAAGACGCTGCAGGCGCGCTGGATCGAGTGAAGCCGCGACATTTGTCACCATAGTTCGTCATGCGCGGTCTCCCGCCGTTCCGGCCGTTGCCTGGATTGTCACAATACTGCCGGCCGCCTCGAGGCGACCGATATAACCGCGACGGCAGCACGCTAGCGTAGACCGGTGCGAAGCCCTACCGCGGCCGGCTTGCCGGCGGGTGGTGCGCAACACAACCGTACATGGTGATAGGCAAAAGGAGCTTTGACATGCTGTTTTCACACGGGTGGGTCGATATCGTGACCTTATGCGCCACCATCTGTCTGCTCGCCGTGTTCGCCGTGGCCGCCGTGGCCAAGCTGCGCGACATGCAGCGCGCCCGCGACGAGCTGGTCCAGTTCGGCGTTCCCGAGCGCTGGTCGCGCGCGCTGCTTGGCACGCTGGTAGCCGTGGAGCTGTTGCTCGCCGTGCTGCTGGCGTTCCCCACGACACGGGCCGCCGGCGCCTGGGGCGCGCTGATCGCGCTGACCATGTTTAGCGCCGCGATCGTCCGGCAGCTGCTGCGCGGCCGGCGGCCGGCGTGCGCGTGTTTCGGCGGGCTGAGCCGGTCCCCGATCGGCTGGCAGAGCATCGCACGCAACCTGATATTGCTGGCGTTGGCCGGCGTTGTAGCCGTGTTCCCCGCGGGCATCGCAGCAGCCGCGCCGCTAGCGATGCTGCCGCTACCCACGCTGTTGCTGCTGCTGTGGGCGGCGGCCGGAACAACATGGCTGTTGCTCTTGACGCGCCAGAACGGACGCTTGCTGCTGCGGATCGAGCAGCTCGAGCAAGGCCGTCCTGCCGCCGGCGCAGCTGGAACGTCCGCGGCGAACTCAGGGCCGCTGCAACCCGGCTCGCCCGTTCCGCCGCTCGGCTTGAGCGACGCGCGCGGCCGGCCGTTCGAGCTGTCCGGCTTGCGCGGATCGCCGGTGCTGCTGCTGTTTCTAAATTCTGCGTGCTCGCATTGCCGGCCGCTGCTGGTCGACCTGCAGCAGCGACGGCCGATCGATATCGCCCTGGTTGTGGTCAGCGAAAGCGCAGTGCTGCAGCACAAGCTGCCGGACCAGCTTACGCTGCTTGTCGACCCTGGCCGCACAAGCGCCGGGCTGTTTGGCGTGCGCGGCACACCCGCGGCGGTGCTGGTCGACGCCGGAGGAGCTGTGGCACAGACGGCTGTTCATGGAACGTCGCCTGTCCGTGCCATGCTCGAACAACATAGCATCGAGGAGGTACGCCATGAGTGGGCACCCGTTTGATAGCTTTGCGCTATGGCTGGCGCGCGACGCGACACGACGCGATGTGCTGCGCGGCATAGCGGCGCTGATGGCAACCACGGCGGCACACGCACTCGCGCCGCTCGGCGGAGTCGTAGCAGCGCGTAGCCTGGCGCAAGATCCTTCCGAGCCCGAGCCGCCCCCCTTCTGGCCGCCGGACAATCCGGTCGACAATCCGGGCGAGGTGATCGACGATTACGTCGACTGTATTGCAGCCGGAAACACGCCCGAGGATTGCGACAAAGGCTTTCCGTGGTGCGACCTGCGGTCGTTTATCGCCAGCCGCGCGTTCGGCAATCTTATCGGTCTGATTGAGATCACGCCGTTTCTCAACGACTGCGGCGGGCCCGACTGCTTACAATGTTGTTATGTCCCGAGCCAGAACGCCTGCCATTCCTCGTATATCGGCGAGAATGTGATCAATTGCAGGCCACAATTATATGGCGCGGGCACCCGCGGCGTCGGGCTTACGCTGTTGCTGCAGGATCCGCCGCCGGATGCTACCTGCCTGTTCACGCCGCAGGTCTGCACGCATGTCGGCATGTGCCTGCAAGGGTCGGCTTTTGGCGCCGGCATCACCCGATCAGCCGCCGCGGAGCCCGACAACTACCTGACCGATCCACGCGCTATCCAGCAGCGCGCGCGGGTCTTTGCGGACTACGCGCTGACGCAGTCGCGCCACTACATCGACGAATACGCGACCGACAGCCCCGATGCGCTGCCGCTGCAATCGCTGACCGACGCGGTGCTCGGCCGCGGCTGGCCGACCTGGCGCCAGGACATGGCGACGCTGACGTTTGACCTCAACGATCCCCTGTGGCGCGCCGTCGACAGCGCCGGAAATCTGATTGAAAGCTTGTCACGCGCCAACATCGGACGATTATTTGGCATGCTGCGTGTGCTGGCCGGCCTGCCGAATCTGGAAAAGCGACTTGAATATGTCGAGTCGCGCGTGTGGAACGCCGCCGGCAAAGCCGGTTACCTGGCGACGATCCCCGATCCTGACCGGGCGCTGCAGCAAACCCTCGACCCGCACATCGTCGCCATTCTCAAGCGCGTGCCGATGCTGCAGGATTATCAGCTGCTCGCCGCCCCGCTGCCGGGAGAGAGCGCTGCCACGGGCCAATATGGAGGCATCGTGCTTGGAACGCCGCCCACGCTGCGCCTGGCTGCGTCGGCTAACGGGCTTGACGTCACGCTCGGCGTCACGCTCGACGACCCGACCGGCTCGCAGGGGCCTGCGCGACCGTTGAGCGTGGATTGGGGCGACGGCCGCGTTACGCGTCACGAGCTGCCGGCCGGCCAGTCGACCCTGGAGCTGGCCTACACATATGCGGCCGCGAGCCGCTATGCGATCTACGCCGTCGCGGCGAACAACAGCGGGCTGCGCGGCGCGGCGTGCGCGGTGGTCGAGACGCAGCAGGCGCAGGCTGCATCGCGTCAGGCCACGGCTGCGCCGCCGTTCACGCTGACCCGCGCCGGACTGCAGGGTCTCAGCATGCTCAATCTGCCCTTCACCCGCGATCTGCGCCTGGCGCTGTATCTCAGCGCCACAGATGGGCAGCGCTTCCGCGCCGGGCGCAGCCGCATCGCGAGCGGCCCGACCAATATCACCGTGCCGGTCGACCTCGGCGCTGCCTATGCGCACAATACATCGCGCCTGGAGATAGCAACACTTGCGATCGAGCCGCGCCACGGCATCATTGCCCCCGCGGCCGGCGGGCGCATCCCGACGCTTAAGCTTTCGACACTACTGCTTGGCGTATTCTCGACGGCGCTGATGAATATCGTCGACCGCACCCTGGAGCTGGGCGTCGACATGCTGGCAGTGTACCTGGAAGGCTCCACCACGCCGCTGCCCGGCAGCGTGCTCACCGTCAACGGCGACGGTTCGATCAACGTGCCGCTGCTGTATCGGGCAAGCACCTCGGCACCGTGGCAGCGCATCGAGCGGATCGAGATCGCGATCGCTGCGGGGATGTTCGACGGCTTCGTGCTGGATGCTACGCCGACACCGTTGTCGACGGGTACCAATGTAGCCTGGACCGAGCTGCGGCCAAACAGTTTTACGCGCGTGGCCGAAGAGCCGTCTCCGCCGCCCAGTTCGCCGTCTCCGCCGCCAGGCACACATAAGCTGTTTGTGCCGTCGGCGCAAAAGTAATCCGATCCGCGAAGGAACACGAAGACACGCGAAGGTTAACGATTTGCTTAACCTTCGCGTGTCTTCGTGTTCCTTCGCGGATCGTATAATCCGGCGTAGCGGCGATTTCGAGCCGACGTTTGATGGAGGCTGATCATGACCGAGCCAGCGCGACCGAATATCCTATGGATCACGACGCATGATATCAGCCCCGACCTTGGCTGCTACGCAGGGGTGTGGCCCGGCGCCGAATACGCACAAACGCCGCGGCTCGATCAACTGGCGAGCGAAGGTGTTCGCTACGACCAGGCCTTTGCCAGCACGCCGGTGTGCGCTCCTTCGCGCTCGTCGATCTTCACCGGCATGTATCCTACGGCCGCCGGCACGATGCACATGCGCTCGAGCGCCGTGCCGCCACCCGAGGTGCGCTGCTTTCCGGAGTACCTGCGCGCGGCCGGTTACTACTGCACCAACAACGCGTTCTCAGATCTGCAGTTTCAGGTGCCGGTGACGGTGTGGGACGAGAGCAGCCGGCAGGCGCACTGGCGCAATCGACCGGACCCGGCGCAGCCGTTTTTCGCCGTGTTCCACGGCATGCTGACGCACGAGTTGCAGATCTACGCGGATGAGGCCCAGTTCCGGCAGAATACGCAGCGGCTTCAGGCGCAGCAGCGGCACGATCCGGCAGACGCGCCGCTGCCGCCGTATTTTCCCGACACTCCCGTGTTTCGCCAGGCCTGGGCACGTTACAGCGACAACATCACGGCGATGGACTACTGGGCCGGCGATCTGCTGCAAGAGCTGGAAGACGACGGCCTGGCCGGCAATACCCTGGTGGTGTTCTGGAGCGATCATGGAGCCGGCATGCCGCGCGCCAAGCGCTGGCCTTATGATACCGGCCTGCGCGAGCCGTTGCTGCTGCGCTGGCCGGGCCACATCGCCCCTGGAACGACAGTTTCCGAGCCGGTAGCGCTGATGGATCTGGCCGCCACGATGCTGGCCGTCGGCGGAGTGGCGGTCCCCGAGCATATGCATGCCCGGCCGCTGTTCGACGCGCAGGGCAGAGCGACCGCGAGCCCACGCCGCTACATCTTCGGCCACCGCGACCGGATGGACGAGCAGGAAGACACGATCCGCACGGTGTGTGACGGTCGTTTGCGCTACATCCGCAACTATCACCCCGACCGCCCATGGATGCAGCACCATGAGTATGCCGATCAGTTCGCCACCTGGAAAGAACTGCGCCGGCTGCGCTTCGAAGAAGCAGTCATACAGGCCCGCGGCGAAATGCCGAACCTGCTGACGCCCGCGCAGCGCAACGTGGTGGCGAGCAAGCAAGCCCCAGGAGGAGCTGTATGATCACGCCAGCCGATCCGTATGAGATCGAAAACCTTGCGGCCGACCCGCGCTATGCTGAGGATCTGTAGCGCCTGCGCGGCGAGCTCGAGCGCTGGCAGCAGGAGTATGGCGACCTCGGCCTGATCCCCGAAGCTGAGCTGATCGAGCGCTGGCGACCGGGAGGAGTGATGCCGGTAACCGAGCCGCCGCAACTGGAGCTCGTGGATGGACAGATCTTCGCCTCTTGCGCAACCGCCGGCGCTTCGATCGGCTGGACCAGCGATCCGCCGGCCGGCGAAGCAGCACCTGGCTCAGCGTTTGAGTTCGACCACTGGAGAGCCCCAGACAGAAGGACGTTCCTGGAAGCTGTACAGCGAACCGGTTGCCGCACCAGAGGGTCGGAAAATCTGGTTTCGTGCGCACAGGCTCGGCTATCGCGCCAGCCCGGATGTATTGATTCGTGAATGAATGAGCAACTCGAGAGCACACATGAATTCCGGCAACACAGCACCGCTCGGTACGCCGGCCGCCGAGGTTACGCTCGAGCCGGAGCTGGTCGCCGGTTTGATAGCCGACCAGCACCC
Source organism: uncultured bacterium (assembly GCA_963827625.1). Lineage (GTDB taxonomy): Bacteria > Chloroflexota > Chloroflexia > Chloroflexales > Kallotenuaceae > CAWHBS01. The sequence goes on from CAWHBS010000004.1 coordinate 1,321,129, forward strand.
CGATCTGGCACACCTGCCGCTGCAGGTGTTCGAGTCCGGCTGGGACAATGTCATGTTTCGGCTGGGCGAGCACCTGCTGGTGCGCATGCCGCGCCGCGCTGCCGCCGCGTCGCTGGTGATCAACGAGCAAACCTGGCTGCCTCGCCTGGCGTCCCGGCTTCCGTTGCCGATACCGGCACCGCTACGCATCGGCTCGCCCGGCCGCGGCTACCCGTGGCACTGGAGCATCGTCCCATGGCTGGCGGGGACGGGAGCCGACCAGCACGAGCCCGCGGCCTCACAGGCCGGCCCGTTTGGCATGTTCTTGCGGGCGCTGCACGTATCCGCGCCGGTTGATGCGCCCGCCAATCCCTTCCGCGGCGGCCCACTGAGCCAATATGCAGCGGTGACTAACGAGCGTATGCAACGGCTTGCGTCACAAACCGGCCTGATCACGCCATCCATCGAACAGATCTGGGACGCGGCGCTCCACGCGAAGCTGGATGTGCCCGCGACCTGGCTGCACGGTGACTTGCACCCGCGCAACATTCTAGTTGATAACGGCGTTATCAGCGGCGTGATCGACTGGGGCGATATCACGTCGGGCGATCGCGCTACCGACCTCGCAGCGACCTGGATGTTATTTGCTGATCCACAGGCTCGCTATGCTGCACTTGAAGCCTACGATTGTTCGGAAGCCACGCTTCAGCGCGCCAAGGGCTGGGCCGTGCGCTTTGGTCTGTTGCTGCTCGAGACGGGGCTTGTCGATACTCCTCGACATGCAGTGATCGGCGAGCGAACACTTCGTCGGGTCGCGGGAACACCATAATCAACGATCCGCGAGGACACGCGAAATTAAGAGTGATCCATCCTTGGCGTGACGTGCGTCCGCACCGGCTGCCGTAGGTACCCGGCCTTCGCGGATCGTTTGTACCGGCGCGAGCCGTACACAAGCAATCGCCCGCTCACGCGAACCGGGACTTGCGGCGTAGCGGGCAGCGGCAGTTGAGCGCTCGCCGGAGCGATCGAGGCCAGGCCGGTCGCCGCTGCCGGCAGACCGCCCATGAGTATCGGCTGCTACCTGGAAAATAGGGGGAAGCGAGCAGCGGCACCTTCCGATCCGCACTGCTCGGCAGGAAAAAGAACTACGACTGGACCATGGCGATCAGGTCGGCCAGCGGCATGCGGCTGCCTTCAGCCCAGGCAGCGGCGGCGGACGCGGCGCTCAGCCGCACGCGTGCATGCGCTTCGGTCCGCGCGGCCAGGGTCTGGTACACCGGCCACAGAGGCACGCCGGTACGATGCTGCAGCACATGCACCGCTGCCAGTATCCGCAGAGCGCGCTCGAGCTGCAGGCCGGGATGGACGCCCCGGACATGGTGTGCGCTTTCGGCTGCCGCCAGGGCCGCCAGATCCTGCGCCAGGCCCCAGGTGTTGCCAAGCTCCCAGTGAATCGCCAGGCCTTCCTGCAATAGTGCTTGGGCCTGTTTATACTGGCGCTGACCCAGCGCGACACTGCCGAGGCCCGCGAGCGCTCCGGCGCAGCCCAGTTTTTCTCCGCTCGCGCGCCACAGTACCAGACTTTCCCCGTACGCTGCCGCTGCCTCAGCGTACTTTTCCTGTGCCAGCGCCGCGCTGCCCAGACCCCACAGGGCGTCGGCAATGCCGTCGACTTGATCGACTGCCTCGAACAGCGCCCGGCTATGGCTGAATTGCTCCGCGGCGTGCTCGTTCTGTTCTCGCATCAGCGCGATCTGGCCACGCTCGTTGGCGACCCAACCGCGGCCTACCGCGTCGTTCGCGGCGGAGAATAGCGCGTAGGCGGTCCGGCAGTACAACTCACCGGCAGCGTAGTCGCGAAGATAGCGCGCGACACGCGCCCGTCCAAGCAGAGTCCAGGCCTGTCCCAGCCGGTCGCCGAGCGATTCAAACAGGGCCTGACCGGCCAGTAGATACCATGCGGCTTGCGGGCAATCGCTTTGAAACCAGGCCAGAAAGCCGGCATTGATCAGCGCCTGCGCGCGCAGCGGCGCGGAGGCAGCTTCGCCGGCCTGCACGAGCAGCTGTGCCAGCCACTGCCGGCCCTCAGTCACATGACCGCGCGCAAACCAGAACCGGTCGAGTGCGCCGGCAAGTCGCAAGCCACGCTCCAAGCGCGCGATATCGGCGGGCATGGCCGGGTGGCTGAGCCATGCAAGTGCTGCCCGCACATTGCCATGCTCGCGCTCCAGAATCTGCAGCCAGTCTCCCGCGTAACATGCCCGCTCGGCCGACTGCGCCATTTCAAGCACATAGCCGGCGTGGCGCTCCCGGACCGCGTCCGCTTCAGGGCTTGCATCGAGCTGTGCCGTCGCAAACTCGCGCAGCGTTTCCAGCATCCCATACCGCTGCGTGCCTGCGATCGCTTCATCAGGCCGGCGCTGGACCAGGCTGTTATCGAGCAGCGATTGCAGCAGGTCGCTCACAGCCGGCGCAGCCGGCGCGAGGGTGTCTGCGACTGCTACTTGCTCGGCTGCGTCGAGCGTAAAGCCGCCGGCGAACGCGCTGAGCCGCCGAAACAGTCGCCGCTCGTTTTCGTTCAGCAGCCGGTAGCTCCAGTCGATCGCATTGTGCAGCGATTGCTGGCGCGCCGGTTGATCGCGTCGCCCACCGGTCAGCAGCTGCTGCGCCTGTTCCGCCGGCGGGCGATCAAGCCGCGCCAGCAACTCCTGAGCGGTCCACAGGCGAGTCCGCGCCGCGGCCAGCTCGATCGCCAGGGGCAAGCCATCCATTCTGGTACAGATCGCGACAACAGCCGCGGCATTGTCGACAGTCAGCTCAAAGCTCGGGTCGACCGCCACGGCACGCTGTACAAATAGCTGGACCGCCGCCGACCGGCCGGCTTCGGCTGGAGCAAGTGGCGCGGCGGTATCGGGCAGCGCAAGCGGCGGCACCGGCTGCGCGTGCTCGCCGTTGATCCGTAGCACGGCACGGCTGGTGACCAATAGCTTTACCTGCGCAGCCGCACCCAGCAGCGACGCCAGCTCGGCCGCGGCACTCAGGACCTGCTCGAAGTTGTCGAGCACGACCAGCAGCTGCCTGTCGCGCAGCATCGCGTGAAGTCGTTGCCGTATCGGGCGGTCGCCGGACTCGTGGAGCCCCAACGCCTCGGCGATGGACCCGACCAAGAGCTCGGGAGCGCGGATATCTGCGAGCGCGACCCACACTGCACCATCGGAAAAGTGTGGCTGCAACAGGGCAGCGACCTGCAAAGCAAGGCTGGTCTTGCCGATTCCGGGCGGTCCAATCAGCGTCAGGAGGCGCACATCGTCGCGCAGCAGGCGGTCGCACACCTGCGCCGTGGCTTCTTCGCGTCCAACTAACGGCGTCAGCAGGGGCGGTAACGGCGCGTGGTCGATGTACTCGCCGCGAGCGGCGGCCACGAAGGCTGCTCGCTCAGCCGGCTGCAGCTCGAGCACATCGGATAGTCGCAGGGCCACCTGCCGCGACGGCCGCAGCTGGTCTGCTTCGATTTTGCGAATGGTGATCGCCGCACACCCGACCTGCGCGGCCAGAGCACGTTGGGTCAGATCGAGTCTATTGCGGCGGCGCTTGACCCACCGGCCAAACGATTCTTGCTCGCTCATGCGTGTATCGCTGTTGTATCGCTCATTGTATCCCGGCACGCTAGCGCTGCGCCACGCCCGTATGGTCTACTGGCGACAGGGACATTCGTCGTGGGCTCGTTCGGGCCGCGTGCTGTCCCAATAGCGAGGAGCGTGCCGGATGGAATGGGAACGACCGGGCGATGATCAGCTGACGTGGTCGTGGGTCAAAATCACGTTTCCGGATCCGCTTTCGCCGCTTGTTCAATCGTCGATGGCATATGCGACGCAGGGCTGGGCCAGGGCAAACCGCTCGCTGGGCACGCCGGGAGCTACCCGGATCCGCTTCGTCGACGGGTACTTTTACACCAACTGGCAGCCGGTTGGGCTGACGACCTGGGATGCGGCCATCGACGCGTGGCGCGCCGCCGAGGAGGCCGTGGCGACCCGCTGGGCCGAGGAATGGCTGCCCGAGGTACAGGCGGATCTGGCGCGTCTGCGAGCGATCGATCTGCCTGGCTTAGCCGGCGACGATCTGTCGCGGGCGCTGCAAGACGTACTGATTGTGCGCACGCGCCAGGGCGAGATCCATGCCCATCTGGCGTCGTCGCCGGCCGGGGCCGTGGAGCGCCTGGTGGACTGGTATCTTGCGCGCTTTGCCGGCTCGAGCGAGACCGATGCGTACCGTCTGGTGCAGGGACAGTCCAACACCAGCGTTGAAAGCGGGCACCGCCTGTGGCGGCTCAGCCGCATGCTGACGCCCGACCTCGAACAGCATTTGCGCCGGGGAGAGCGCGCCGATCTGCCCGAGCCGTTCCGCTCCGAGTTGGAGGCCTACCTCGACCAGTACGGCCACCGGCCGCACCTCAGCTCCGACCCGGCCAGCCCGACCTGGTACGAAGACCCGGCGCCCGTGGTCGCCATGATCTTGAGCTATGCCGAAAACGATGTGGCCGATCCGCGTATCGAAGTACAGCGTTTGGCTGTCGAGCGCGAGGCGGCTATCTCGAGCGTGCGTGATGAGCTGGCGCCCGGCGAGCGCGACGAGTTCGAGCGGCTGCTGGCCACGGCGCTCGCGGCTCATCCACTGACCGAGGACCACGCGTTCTGGCTCGACCAGCAGGGCATGGCCGCGCTTCGGCGGGTGTGCGCCGAATTCGGCCGTCGCATGGTCGAAACCGGAAGCCTGGATCACGCGGCCGATATCGCCTACCTGACCCTCGACGAGCTCTTGCTGTGGGGCTTCGGGATGGCGCAGCCGCTGCGCCCGCTGGTAGCGGAGCGCCGCGCCGTGCATGCCGCCCAGCGACAGCTTGCGCCGCCGGACTTTCTAGGGCAGCCGCCGGAGCCCGCCGGCTGGATCGACCGCTACGGAGGTCCAGCGACGGCGCAGGAGTCCGGTCCGGACGAAGTGCGCGGTGTCGGCGCTTCGGCCGGAGTTGTGCGAGGAACAGCCAGGGTGGTGCGCACGCTCGACGAAGCGCAGGCGCTACGCAAAGGTGAGATCCTGGTATGCATCGCGACCGAGCCGAACTGGACACCTTTGTTCGGAGTTGCGGCAGGGCTGGTAACCGATATCGGCGGCTCGCTCAGCCACGCAGCCGTGGTAGCGCGCGAGTATCGTTTGCCGGCGGTAGTCGGAACGCGCAAGGCGACAGCAGCGATCGTGAACGGGCAACCGATCGAGGTCGACGGCGCGCAGGGAATCGTCCGGCTACTATAGCTGCTTGAGGGGGTATAACTGCCGGCCACGATCCCGCGGTACGGGAGATGCTACCAGCGGCTCAGCGCATTGAGGGCGCCAATCGGTTTCCAGGCAAGCTCGCCGGTCGTACAAGGCGCGTTATGGACCAGCCGGCTTGCCGAAAATGCGCGGCCGGGATGTGCCTACGATTCGCCGCGTCGAAGGAGGCAGTATGGCGCAGGTAACGGTAGTCGGATTAGGTGGCTCGCTCGTGCAGCCGTCGCGCAGTCTGGCGGCACTCAAGGCCGCGCTTGAAGGCGCCGCGGCGGACGGCGCCGCGACCAGCCTGTTTGATGTGCGCGAGCTCAATTTTCCACTGTACCATCCGGGATCGGATCTTCCACCCACGGTCGAGCAATTCTGTGATGAGGTCTACAACTGCGACGGAATGATCTGGAGCAGCCCGCTCTACCATGGAACGATCAGCGGTGCATTCAAGAACTGCCTGGACTGGCTGCACCTGCTCGGCCAACGCGATCCGCCATATCTGACCGACAAAGTGATCGGACTGATCAGCACCGCCGGAGGTATGCAGGGCCTCCAGGCGGTGAACACCATGGAGTTTATCGTCCGCGCACTGCGTGGATGGGCCGTGCCGCTGGTCGTGCCGATCGGCCAGGCATGGAAAGTTATCGACGACGACGGCGACATTCTGGATCAGCGAACCGAGGACCAGCTCCGTGCGCTCGGCCAGGAAGTATCCCACGCGGCGCGGCATTTTGCAGTCCCGATCAATACGCTGCCGGCCGCCGCCTTAGCCGAAGCCCAGGTACAACCGATCAGCCAGGAAGAAGCGAAGCTGTAGGCCGGCGCTGCTACGCGCCGGCCTCATTGTGAGCTTCTTCCTGCGGCTCAACCGGCGGGTGCGCCGGCTCGCCGCCGTAGTCCTGCTCCCGGTAATTGCCGCTATCCTTGCTTTCCGTTTCCGTGCTGTGTACGGGTTCGGGAGGCAGGTCGGCTTCTTCCGGGGGTAAATTCGTGTCGCGATCGGTCATCCAGTACCTCCACCATATCGCAGCCTGGCCGTTGCCGGCGTTGTAGCAATTCCCGGCCCGCAAAGATCGAGCGGCCGGCATGTTGTCGAGTGCATGTTTATTGCTCGCTTGGCCGCATGACGGCGATCCGAACGACCGCCATGTTGATTTGCCTGGCGCTGTTGATCGCGTGTGGCGCTTCCCGGCAGCCTGCGCCGCAACAGGGTATCGGGCAGGCAGCACCATCCGATGTCCCGGTCGCGTCCGCGAGAGCGTCTCCCGAGAGCGCAATTCGAGCGAGCGCAGCTCCCACGCCCGCTACCGTGGCTGCCACGGATCTCGGCTACCGCCGCGACAGCGCCGGCCACTACGCCTTCGCCGGCGGCAACAGAAGCGCCGGCGGCGAGCACACCTACTCCCAGCGCCTTGCCCGCGGCGAGCGCACCCGCGCAGACCAGCTCTGCTGCCGTGAGCCCGCGGCCGCCCGCCTGGATCTACCCGATCCGCTACCCCGGACGACCGCCAGGCGACGGCTTCCTGATCCGCCACGGCTTCCAGACCGAAAACACCTGGTACAACCCCGGCGACTGGCACACCGGCGAGGACTGGTATGCACTGGAGGATGATACCGCCGGCGCCGAAATCGTTGCCGTCGCGCCCGGTGTGGTCGACTACGCGGACGGAAATTACCCCGGCCGCGTCGTGATCGTGCGCCATGCAGACCATGTGTACTCGATGTATGGGCATCTCGACAACGCGTTATCCGTCGCCGAGGGACAGACGGTCGAGCGCGGGCAGCTGCTGGGAACCGTGCTGCGCCGCGGCGACGACACACCCAACCACCTGCATTTCGAGCTACGCAGCTTTTTCACCGCCGACCCGGTCAACGGTCCGGCCCCGCGCTACGCATATCGCTGCGGCCCACAGTGCGCTCCCGGCCCCGGCTACTGGCCGATCTCGGCGCCCGAGCTGCCCGGCGCGGTGGGCTGGTTTAATCCGACCCACCAGATCGCCCGCAACGCCTGGCCGGAGCCGGGCACACCCGGCGAAGTCGTGGTAGCGACCGCACCAGTGTCACCCACGCTCGATCTGTATGCTGCCGTCGACGAAAACGGCGTGCCGTCAGAGCCATCAGGCACGCTCGCCCTCGAAGCAGGCTCGCGATATACAATGCTCGAATCCCGAGCGGGGCCACAACGACCACCCACCACGAGCGCGGAGAGCTACTCGCTGTGGTATCGCCTTGCGCTTCCCGACGGCCGCGACGGTTGGGTGGCGGGGCTTGCTGCCAGCGCGAACGACACCGGCTCGGACGGCAGGCCGTCGTCGGTGCGTTTCAATTTCCTGCCGGTTGCTGATACAACCTTTTGACGCAAAGGCCCTCACCCCCGGCCCCTTCTCCCGTGCTGACGCACAGCAGAAGGGGAGCATAGCTCCCCTCTCCCGTCGCTTGCGACGGGAGAGGGGCCGGGGGTGAGGGCCACGACGGGAGAGGGGCCGGGGGTGAGGGCCTGCGTTCGCCGTGCCGCAAGCGTCACGTCTATCGTTTACAATAGCCCGCGGAGCAAGCATGATCACGATTTTCACCGATATCGACGAGGCGCGGCAGGGCATACTTCGGCGGCGAGCGTTCGAGGACATCAGCGTTTCGCCGCGCGTGCAGCAGCTGTCGGACGCGCTATGGGGCGCCGGCACCACTCCGGCGCAGGCGGTCGAGCGCATCATCGCCGACGTTCGCGTCGACGGCGACGCCGCGCTGAGGCGCTACAGCCAGGCCCTGGAAGGCGTCGAGCTTGACGAGATCGAGGTGTCACGCGATGAGATCGACACCGCGTACGAAGAGCTTGACGATGCGCTGGTAGATGCGTTACGCGTCGCGGCGGGCGAGATCGAGCGCTTTCACCGGCGCCAGACACGCCAGAGCTGGGTCGATTGGACTCCCGAGGGGGCGCTCGGCCAGATCGTTGTGCCACTCGAGCGCGTGGGTATTTATGCGCCGGGCGGGAGTGCGCCGCTTCCGTCGTCACTGCTGATGGCAGCGGTGCCGGCACGCGTCGCCGGTGTCGATCATATCAGCGTGTGTTCGCCGCCGCAGCGCGGCAGCGGACGTGTCGCCGCCGTGGTGCTCGCGGCGGCCGATATTGCCGGCGTCGACACCATTTACAGGCTGGGCGGCGCCCAGGCAATCGCGGCGCTGGCATACGGCAGCGAAAGCGTCAGGCGGGTCGACAAAATCGTCGGGCCGGGCAACATTTTTGTTGTGCTCGCCAAACGCGCCGTCTACGGCGCCGTCGACATCGAAGCGCTGCCCGGGCCGACCGAGACGCTGGTGATCGCCGATGGGGAAGCCGACGCGCGCCTGGTGGCAGCCGATCTGCTGGCCCAGGCCGAGCACGACACTCTGGCTAGCGCGATCCTGCTGACCGACTCGCCGGCGCTGGCGCAGGCGGTGCAGGTCGAAGTGGGCCGCCAGCTGGAGCAGCTCAGCCGGGCCGAGATCGCCGCCGAAGCGCTGCGGCGCCAGGGCGGCATCGTTGTGCTGCCCTCGATCGACGAAGCTGTGCGTGTTGCCAACGAATACGCGCCCGAGCACCTGTGCCTGCTGGTGCGCGACCCGTGGCGGCTGGTCGGCCGTGTGCGCAATGCCGGCGGTATCTTCCTTGGCGAGCGCTCGTTCGAGGTGCTGGGCGACTACGTTGCCGGTCCCAGCCATATCATGCCGACCGGCGGCACGGCGCGCTATGCCTCGCCCGTCAACGTCGACGACTTTCGCAAAGTGATCTCGCTGGTCGGCCTCAACAACGCGGCGCTCGAGCGGATCGGCCCGGCAGCCGCTCGACTCGCGGCTGCCGAGGGACTGACGGCGCACGAAGCGGCGGTGCGGCACCGGCTTGACAGCGGAATGGAGAATTGAGTATTGAGAATAGAGAAATGAACAAGCCAAGCATCCTGGTTCTTAGGGCCGCGGGGATCAACTGCGACGAAGAAACCGCCGCGGCGATCGAATTAGCCGGCGGTCGTGCCGAGCGCTTTCACGTCAACCGGCTGGTCGAAGGTAGGCCGCTGCTGGACGACTTCGCCGGGCTGATCATCCCCGGCGGCTTTTCATATGGCGACCACCTCGGAGCCGGCAAGCTGCTGGCGGTCGATCTGGTCCACCGGCTGGGTGATGCGCTGCGCCGCTTTGTTGACGACGGCAGGCCGGTGCTGGGTATCTGCAACGGCTTCCAGGTGCTGGCTAAAGCCGGCTTGCTGCCCGGAGACAACGGGCGCCAATCCGTGACGCTGGCCCATAATGCCGCCGGCCGCTACGAATGTCGCTGGGTGCGGCTGCTGCCCGAAGCAAACAGCCCATGTATCTTCAGTCGCGGCGTCAATGAGCCGATTTCGCTACCCGTAGGTCATGGCGAGGGCCGCTTTGTGGCGCCCGACGAGACGCTCGATGTGATCGAGGAACGGCTCCAGGTGGTGCTGCGCTATGCCGGCGCCGACGGCTCCCCAACTGATACCTATCCCGACAATCCCAACGGCTCGGCACGCGCGATCGCCGGGATCTGTAACCGTGCCGGCAATGTGTTTGGATTAATGCCGCATCCCGACCGTGCCTTCTTGCCGCAGCTGCACCCCGACTGGCTGCGCGGGTCAGGACGCACGGAAGGCGATGGGTTGAGCATCTTCCGCAATATGGTGCAGTACGTACGATGAGCGGAGTGACGAATAGAAAGATGCGACGTCGAATTGCCGACTTCCTATTCTCAGTTGCGCGTAGCCCGATCGGCGGAACGATCGCACGCTTCGGCTTCGCGCGGCTACCCGGCAGCTTGCCGGTTCATCGCCTGGCTGAAACAGAACGTGTGCTGGCGTTTTATCACCCACGGCCGTCGTATCCGGTGCATGTGTTGATCGTTCCCAAGCGCGCGATTAAGAGCTTGCTGGACTTACCGGCCGACGAGCCCGGCATCGTGGCGGACATCGTCATACTGGCGCAGCGTCTTGTGCGCGAGCTCAATCTCCAGGGCGGCTACCGGCTGATCGTCAACGGCGGGCGTTTTCAGGATGTCGGGCAGGTTCATTTTCATTTGATCGGTGATCGGCCAATAAAAGCAAACGATAGGCTAAGGCGATGATCGTATGCCGGTTATTGCCGCGCCTCCGACATGTCGCAACGGCTGCGTTTCCATCGTCGCTTTTGGAATAATCGCATGAGCCTAGATTACCGCGCAGCCGGCGTTGACATCGACGTCGCCAACCGCGCCAAAGACATGATGTCCGCGGCAGTGCGATCGACGCACAGCGCCGCGGTGTTGGCAGGCATGGGATCGTTCGGCGGAGCGATCGCGTTGGGCCAGGCACTGGCACAGGCGCCCGACCCGGTGCTGGTCGCGTCGACCGACGGCGTCGGCACCAAGACGTTGATTGCCGCCGCGCTCGGCCGGCACGACACGGTCGGTCAGGATCTGGTCAACCATTGTATCAACGACGTGCTGGTCCAGGGGGCACGGCCGCTGTTTTTCATGGACTACCTGGCCGCGGCGCGTCTCGACGCCGAGGTCGTCGCCGAAATCGTGGGCGGCGTCGCGGCTGCGTGTCGCGAGGCCGGCTGCGCGCTGCTGGGGGGTGAAACCGCTGAGATGCCCGATGTGTACAGCGCGGATGCGTTCGACCTTGCCGGAACGATGGTCGGCATCGTCGCGCGCGAGCGGCTGATCAGCGGCGCTTCGATCGAGCCCGGCGACAGCGTGCTTGCACTGCCCTCCTCCGGCCTGCACACCAACGGCTACACGCTTGCCAGGCGCATCGCCGAACCGCTGGGCTACACATCGCGGCCGGAAGAGCTGGGCGGGATATCGCTCGGCGAAGCGCTGCTGGCCGTCCATCGCTCATACCTGCCACAGGTGGAAGCGGTATGGAAGGCCGGCGTCACGATCAAGGGCATGGCGCATATTACCGGCGGCGGGTTGTGGGAAAACGCGCCGCGTGTGCTGCCGCCGGGCGTTGCGCTCGAGATCCGGCGCGGCAGCTGGCCGGTGCCGCCGATCTGCTCGTTTCTGGTCCGGCAGGCCGGCTTGAGCGAGCATGAGGCGTTTCGCACGCTCAATATGGGCCTCGGCATGCTGCTGATGCTCGACCCTGCCGGCGCCGATGCCGCGATGCAGGCCGTGCCCGAGCTGTGTGCCGTCGGGCAGGTTGTCGAGAAGGGGGATGGGGAAGGTGTGAGGTTAGTCGACCAAGTGTAAGCTTGCACAGGCCCATGACAAGGTGAGGGGGTGACAGGGTGACAGGGTGAATTGGACCCTGATGCTTGATTACCTGTCACGATCGTGTTGTGCAACCATGTAGGAGGAGTATCGGCATGGACAACGATCACCCCGTCACCCCCTCACCTTGTCATGCACAGTCCGAGCATGGTTGAAACGCACAGGTCATACTCGTGTACGTCACCCCTCACCTTGTCATGCATACGCCCAGCAAGGAGGTAACACGTGATGCAACAGACCACACAGAAACTGGCCGAGGGCAAGACCAAAATCATCTACGTCCATCCGGACGACCCGACGCTGGTGATTTTGCGGCACAAAGACTCGATCAGCGCCGGCGACGGCGCCCGGCGCAATGTGATCGAAGGCAAGGGCGCGCTAAGCGGGCGCACCGCGGCGAATGTGTTTACGATGCTCAACGGCGCGGGCGTGCCGACCCATTTCGTCGCCGCGCCGTCGCCGACCGAGATGATCGCCCGGCGCTGCTCGATGATTCCGGTTGAGGTTGTGATGCGCCGTCGCGCGACCGGCTCGTATCTCAAGCGCCACGCCGATACGTCCGAGGGTAGCCGCTTCGACCCGGTGCTGGTCGAATTCTTTATCAAAGACGACGCGAACCATGATCCGCAGATCAGCGAAGCAGAGATGGTCGAGCGCGATGTGGCCGGCGCCGAGGAAGTTGCCGAGATGATCGAGCAGGCCAGGCGCGTCTTTGGGCTGTTGGAAGAGGCCTGGGCCGCGCTGGATGTGGCTTTGATCGACCTTAAGATCGAATTCGGTCGCGACGGGGACGGGCGTTTGCTGGTGGCCGATATGATCGACAACGATTCGTGGCGCATCTGGCCGGGCGGTGATAAAAGCCGCATGCTTGATAAGCAGATCTACCGCAACATGGCGTCTGTCGACAACGCAGGCCTGGAGGAACTAAAACAAAAGTATGTCCAGGTTGCAGATTTGACTGAGCGCTTCGTGGGTGAAAAGTAAGCACGCGGAAACGCGTTTCTGCGTTTGCAAAGCAGTGCGCATTATGTGGTAGAATGTGCGGCGGTTCGCCGCGCCCGCGGGCCATGTGGAGGGTGGGGGGCCACGCATGCTCCCCGCTATTCGTTTAGGAAGCTACATGATTGCCCGCGAACTGTACCGGCTGCTGCAGTGCCCGACCTGCCGTAGCCGGCATTTGTTTGTCACCGACAGCGGCGTCCATTGTGCCGCGTGCGCGACGGACTATCCCCGCCGCGACGGCTATCTCGACCTGATGCCGCGTGATACCAGCTTCGAGTATGTGTCGAAGTATGTCGCCGAAGAGGCGGATATGGCCGAGGAGCTGGATTACCGGGATATCGCGCCGCCGCTGCTCGCGGCGGGCGTGCGACAGCGCGTTCTGCGGCGCATGCTGCGCCTAAGCCCGCGCGACCACGTGCTCGACAACGGCTGCGGCAACGGGCGTTTTGCTGTCTGGAACGCCGGCGCGGCCGGCCTGATGGTCGGCTCCGACCCGGCGACATTGTACGCCGATAGCGCCGTCGAAACGATCGCGCTGGCGCAGGCCGATTCGCGCACGCTTCCGTTTGCCGAGGGCAGCTTCGACAAAGCGCTTTCGGTCGACGTGCTCGAACACTTTCCGCTCGACGTGATCGACGCCTATCTGAACGAAACTTCGCGCGTGCTGCGAAGCGGCGGCCGCTTCGCCATTTTTTCGAATACCAGAGAGATGTCACGCGTTCAGCCGTTGATCGATGCCTCAAAGCGACTGGGGCGCTGGTTCGTGAGCCAGGGGGTTTACGATTTCGAGCGCGAGGCGCGACGCAAATCCGATCATATCAAGGCGCTGCCGGCGTTTGAAGACGTCGAGGCAGCGCTCGAGCGCGCCGGTATGCGCGTGGTGGAAGTGCATTTCTGGAATACCGTGGTTACGAGTTTTGTCGAGCACGTGCTGATGAAACTGGGCGAAGCGGCGCTTGCCGGTCGAAGGTCAAAGTCGGGTACCCACAAAGTGGGTGAGCGTCAAGATCAAACGTCGACGATCGAACACGGCGCTCACGACACAGGTGATGGAACGCAGCGCGAGATCGTTGCGCGGCGCAAGATTCGCGGCCGGCTTACGCCGAGCAGCCCGGTGTACTGGGCGCTATCGGCGCTTACGACGCTGATGGAGCTGGATGTTCGCCTGCTCGGCCGGCTGCGCACGGGGCCGTATTTTGTGCTTGCCGAGAAAGTTTAGCGCTATGCGCGTGCTCATTACCGGCATTACCGGCCTGATCGGCTCCCATTTGGCCGACTACCTGCTCACCCTCCCCGATGTCGACGTCGTCGGCCTAAAGCGCTGGCGCTCGGACGACCGGACGATCCGGCATCTACAATCGCGGATCGAGATCGTCGAGGGCGATGTCGAGGATGCCTACTCGGTCGCGGCGATCGTCGAACGCGCGCGGCCGGATCGCGTCTTTCACCTCGCGGCTCAGAGTTATCCCAGCGAGTTCGTGGGCGGCTCCGGCCACAACCATGCAGGTCAATCTAATGGGCACGCTGCACGTGCTCGAGGCGGTTCGGCGCCATGCTCCAACGGCCAGGCTGCATATCGCCGGCTCCGCGGCGGCCTATGGGTTGATCCGTCCCGACGAGGTGCCGATCGTCGAGGACCGTCCCTTGCGCCCGCTATCGCCGTACGGCGTTTCCAAGGCCGGCCAGGAAATGCTCGGCTATCAGTATGCCCACAACTATGGCATGCCGATCTATTTGACACGCTCATTTATTCACATCGGCGCGCGACAGGACAGCCGCACCTCGGCACAAACCTTCGCGCGCCAGGTGGCCGAGGCGGAGCACGGCACGCGACCGCCGGTTGTGCATGTCGGCAACCTCGAGCCGCGGCGCGACTACCTCGACGTCGCCGACGCGGTGCGCGGCCTGTGGGCGCTGCTGGAGCGCGGCAAGCCGGGCGAGGTCTACAACCTGTGCTCGGGCCAGGCGCCGCGGATCCGCGAGCTGCTCGACATCTACCTCGGGCTCGCGCGCGTGCCGCTGGAGGTCGAAGTCGATCCGGCACGGCTGCGGCCCGCCGACGAGCCGATCCTGCTCGGCGACAACAGCAAGTTGCGCCGCGACACCGGCTGGCAGCCCGAAGTCCCGCTTGCCGAGTCGCTCAAGCGCATCCTCGAGTACTGGCGCGCAAGGGTTTCGGAGTGATCCACGAAGACACACGAAGACACACGAAAAGAAATGAACCAAGATCAGTTACTGTATCGAGATGAAGTATTCACGATCGTCGGAGCGGCGATGGAAGTGCATTATGATTTCGTGGATCATTTAGGTATGCTTCGCCCGCTATACATAGCCCCGATCGGCAAAGGCGGCGTCGATATCGGGATCAATAACATCACCCGCAGCGTACGCGCGGCCGGCCATGATCCGGTGCTGCGCAGGCTGCCGTATGCCTACAACTTCCTGCCGATGTTTGCGCCGCCCGCCCTTGGGCGCGGCTGGTGGCAAGGGCACGATGTGATCCAGGCTCGCTCACGAGTGGCCTGGGCGCTCAAGCGCCGCGAAGCGCCGCTGGTGACGACGGTGCATCACCTGACGACCGATCCGCAGCTGCAGCCGTATGCCTCGCCGCAGCAGCGCCTGTTCTACCGCCTGGTCGAGTATACCTACGACGGGCTGTCGGTGCATCTGGCCGGCGCGGTGGTTTGCGTCAGCCGCTATACCCAGCAGCAGGTAGCCACGACGTATCGCAAGCTCGATACGGTGGTCGTGTTCGACGGGATCGACACCGATGTGTTTGTGCCTGCCGCGGACGAAGCGCGCCGTGACGCGCTTCCACCCGGCAATGCGCGGGTGCGATTGTTGTTTGCAGGCAACCGGACGCGTCGCAAAGGCTTCGACCTGCTCCCGGCGATTATGGACCGCCTGCCGGCAGATTACCACCTGTTTTACACATCCTCGTTCCAATCCACGCAGGCAGCAGCGCCCCATCCACGCATGACGCCGATCGGCACGCCCGACCGCGACGGCCTGGTGGCGGCCTACCAGAGCTGCGATATCCTGCTGTTCCCGGCGCGCGTCGAAGGCTTCGGCATCGTCGCCGCCGAGGCGGGCGCGTGCGGGCGGCCGGTGGTGACGACGGCTGGAACCGCCGTGGCCGAGGTGGTGGTCGACGGCGATACGGGCCTGCTGTGCCCGATGAACGATGTCGACGCCTTCGCCGCCGCGGTGCAGCAGCTTGGCGAAAACGCCGAGCTACGAGCCAGGCTCGGCCGAAGCGCCCGCCGGCGTGTTGTCGCCAACTTCGGATACGATCAGCTGGCAGGCGGCTTGCTAGATGTGTACAGGCACCTGCTTGGCGCGGCTCACTGAGCCATGCTGCGTAGGGAGATGGCGCTAGCCGTCGACTGACCGGCAGAGCGTTTTACCTGGAAAAGCGGGGGGATTGTGGTGATGTCCGAGGCCGGCGACGCGTGGGATGTGCCTGCGATCGAGCGCACGTTACAGCAGCTGCTCGCCCATCCGGAGGCTGCTGCTCGAATTACGGAGGGCGAGCCGGCGCTCGAGAGCGTACGCCGACAGGTATTGTGGGAGTGGCAGCGGCGCCTGATCGTGGAGCGCAACGCCAACTC
The DNA here is from genome assembly GCA_963827625.1 of uncultured bacterium. GTDB lineage: Bacteria > Chloroflexota > Chloroflexia > Chloroflexales > Kallotenuaceae > CAWHBS01. The sequence continues at coordinate 1,337,281 of CAWHBS010000004.1, forward strand.
CGAGGCAGCGGAGACGCCGAGTGAAGAGCCTTTCGGCCGGCCGGAGCAACGTTTCGCGCGCGAAGCGTCGATCTTCGACTCCGCGCTGGCCGATGTACTGCCGCTCGGCGCGCTGCTCAACCAGATTGAAGCGCGGCTTGGGCGAACGCTACAGACGGCGCCGGAGCTATCGAAAGACCCGATCGAAGCGGGACTGCAGGCGCTGGCCGCGGCAGATCTGGAAGGCGCCCTGTATGTGTGGAGCAGCAGTGGTGATGTTGCTGCTGTCGCGGCCGAGATTCGATCGCGCCGCGAGCCGTTCGCCCAACAACTGCTGCAGCAAGCGGCGTCCCACGTCGCGCAAGCAGCAACGCTTGCCGGCGACGCCGAGCGGGCTGAGCTGCGTGCGGTGCTGCGGGCCGATTATCTCGATCCGGCGCGGCGTGTCGGCACCGAATTGCAGCGCGATCGGGCCGGCCAACTTAGCACTGCCCTCGATCTGCTGCTTGCGCCGGGTGCGGCTGCGCCGGCCACGCAGCCGCGTCGACGCCCGCGCCGGCTACACCTGTGGCTCCCAGCGCGCACGCCAGCCCCAGACCACGCCGCTATCGCGATCGCCGCGCCGCGTTCCGCTGATCATCGCGCTTGCCGCACTTGGGGTCGTGCTGCTTGCCCTGATCATATGGACGTTACCCGGCGCCATGCGCCGGACAGGCGGTGTAGCTTCACCTTCTACCTTCGTGGTGTCGACACCTCGGACCCTCGCCGTGGTTGGGGAGACCGTCGTTCCGGTAGCGACACCGTCTGCCGAACCCACGCAGCTTCCAACCGCGCCCGCGCGCCCGACGGCGACCACGCGGCCGACGACGCCGGCGACGAGCACGCCGGCGCCGCGCATCGAAGCGATCGAGCCGGCCGAGCTGTTTGTCGGCGCGCTGCCGGCTGAGCTACGGCTCCGCGGAGCAGACCTGGAACGCGTCGCAGCCGCGCAGCTGCTGGCGCCGGACAAACAACCGATTCCGCTCGTGCTTGTCGAGAGTAGGGCGGGCGAGCTGCTGCTCCGTCTTGACTTACTGCCCGAGCCGGTCGTGGGCGCGGTCGAAGTAGCCCTCGTCCTCGACGGCGTGGGGGCGGAGATTCCGTCGATCGTGCTGCGTGACTTTAAGGAGGTTCGTACCATTGCCGGTGTGCGACAAGAGTATAGCTACACCGGCCGCATTTTGTCGGACGGCGGCGGCCCATTCGCGACGATGCTCGACTCCGCCGGCACCTCCGGCGCCATGGTTGCTCCGCTGCGCAACGGCGAGCAGGTCGAGCTGCTGCAGGACGATGTCGAAGGCTGGTATCGTGTGCGCATCCGTGTTGCGAACGACCCGGCCCAGACGGGCAAGAGCGGCTGGATCGAGCGCTGGCTGGTTGACGCTGCAGGCGTGCCTGACGAACCGGAGCCTACCGCGATTCCCACGCCGCGCGCCACGGCAACACCGCGCCCCAGCCCCACGCCACAGCCGTCGGCGACGCCGGCACAACGTCCACAGCCGACCGCCAGTCCGGCCCCAACTGCGCCGCCGCTGCGCTCCTTTGTCGCCGAAGTGATCGTCAGCTATCCCGGCAGCGGCAGCAGCGGTGGCAAGAGCTCCTGCGTCCAGGGCGTCGTCCGCGATCGAGCAGGTTCCGGCGTCGCCGCGGCGGCTATAGCCGCCAACAACGGAAACGCCGAAGTCGGCAAGCTGACCAACGGCGCGGGCGAGTACCAGATCTGCGGCCTGGGCGACTCGACCTGGAGCATTCTGCTGCGCTTCGTGCCCGGCGAGCCGCCGCTGGCGCAGGAGGCAGTTGCGACGGTATATGTCAACGGCAGCCGCGAGCAAGCAGCGGTGGTCAATTTTGTTGAACGGTAAGTATCGATCGCTGCCCCGCGTATGCGTCGGCCTCGCGTTTGCCAGGATACAGAAGCAGCTCGTGTGGTGTTAGGCCCTCATCCCCCGGCCCCTTCTCCCGTGCTGACGCACGGGAGAAGGGGCCGGGGGATGAGGGCCTTGATCCAACTTTCCCCTCGCCCACGCCCGTGCTAAACTACCGGGTGTCCGGTCTTAAGGAGCACAGATGACACCTGCCTCGACGCCCGCAGCACGGATCCTCGAATCGCTCAACGAACCCCAGCAAGTCGCCGTTCAGGCGCTCGGCGGGCCGGTGCTGGTGCTGGCCGGGCCAGGGTCCGGCAAAACCAAAGTGCTTACCCACCGCATTGCGTACCTGATATCGGCCCTGGGCATCGATCCGCACGCCATTCTGGCAGTTACCTTCACCAACAAAGCCGCGCGCGAGATGCGCGAGCGGCTGACGGCGCTGATCGGCGATGAGCTGACCAGACGCCTGACGGTCGGCACGTTTCATTCGGTGAATGTGCGCCTGCTGCGACGCGATATCGAAAAATTGGGCTGGAACAAAACAATTGTCGAGTTCGCCCGCGACGACGCTCAGACTTATGATGCGCTGGCGCGGCTCGGCGAGCGCGCCAGCGTGCTGGTCGACTTTATCGAAGGCGACGGCGACCGGCGCCGGGCTGCCGTCGCGTATCGCGCATCCGAGGCAATGGAGCAGGCCCTGGCCGGCCTCCAGCGCGATGATGTGGCGCTGAGTGACGATCCCAAGCAATGGCTGCCGGCCGGCATACGCGACGAAGCCGTACGGCGCGGAATCATCACCTATCGCTCTGACTTTACGGTCTACGACGACGACGACCAGATGCGGCTTACGCGCCAGGTGCTCAAAGAGCTGAACCTGGACGAGAAACAGTATTCGCCGCGCGCGATCCACAGTGCGATTTCGCGCGCCAAGAACGAGCTGGTCGGCCCGGCCGAGTTTGCCGCGCTGGGGCGCTCGTATTGGGACGAGATCGTCGCGCGCTGCTACGAGTTGTACCAGAAGCGGCTACAGGCAGCCAATGCGCTCGATTTTGACGATTTGCTGGTGCAGACGGTGCGGCTGCTGAACCAGAAGCCGTTCGTTCTCGAAACGCTGCAGAAGCGCTACGTCCACTCGCTGATCGACGAGTACCAGGACGTTAATACCGCGCAGTACGAGTTCGCCAAGCTGATCTCAGGCCACTATCGCAATCTGTTCGCCGTGGGCGACGAAGACCAGAGCGTGTATGCCTTTCGCGGCGCCAATATGCGCTATGTGCTGCAATTCGAGGAAGACTTTCCCGACGCCAGGTTGATCTTGCTCGAACAGAACTATCGCTCGACACAGGCGATCCTGGACGTGGCATCGTCGCTGATCAATGCCGGCGACCGCCGGCAGCGGGCTAAGAAACTGTGGACCCAGAACGACCGCGGCGTGCTGGTACATCTTCGCGAGGCGTACAACGAGGAAGAAGAAGCGCGCCTGGTATGCGACGAGATCGATCGCCTGCGCAACTCGGAAGGGCTTGAGCTACGCGATTGTGCCGTGCTGTATCGCACCAACGCCCAATCGCGGGCGCTCGAAGAAGCATTCTTGACGCGTGGGCTGCGCTACCGCCTGGTCGGCGGCGTGCGCTTTTATGAGCGCAAGGAGATCAAGGATATCCTGGCGTATCTGCGCGTGATCGGAAACCCGTTCGACAGCGTAAGCCTGGAGCGGATCATCGAAGCCACGCCGGGCATCGGCCGCCAGACTATCGCCGGCCTGCTGCAGTGGGCCGATGAGCTGGAGATACCTGCGTATTCCGCCTTGCAGCTTATGGACAGCGAAGAAAACGAGATCGCGCCGCCGTTTTCGAACCGGGCACGCACCAGTCTGCTCACGTTCCTGCACATGATGGACGAGCTGATCGCCGCGCGCGATGAGCACAATCTGATCGAGCTACTTGACCTGACGCTCGAGCGCACCCGCTTTCACGACGCGCTGCAGCGCGAGCACGGCGATGAAGAAGGCGAGACGCGCTGGGAAAACGTGCTCGAGCTGCGCACCGTCGCGGCGCAGTACGGCAACTTTCCGCGCGAGGCGCAGCTGCCCACGTTTTTGGAAGAAGTGGCGCTGGTTGCCGCCACCGACGACCTGATCGCCGAGCAGGACGCCGTCACGCTGATCACGATGCACCAGGCCAAGGGTCTGGAGTATCCGGCCGTGTTTATCGTCGGGCTCGAAGAAGGCCTGATGCCTCACGCTCGCTCGCTGGAAGACGCCGAGCAGCTCGAAGAAGAGCGGCGGCTGATGTACGTCGCCGCCACGCGCGCCGAGCAGCGGCTGTACCTGTACTATGCGTTCAAGCGCCGGCTGTATGGCCGCGAAAACATGGCCATGCCGTCGCGCTTTTTGGCCGATATTCCGCACGAGTATATGAAGCGCCGCGAGCAGCGCGACCGCGAAGACCGCTCGTTCACTCAGAGCTCCCTGTTCACGGGGCGCTCGCAGGTCGGCGGCTGGCCGAGCAGCAGCGGCACCGGCCGGCGCGGCACAACCTCGAGCTGGGGCCAGAGCGCGCGCAAGAACACAACGCCGATCAAGCCTGCCGCCAGCGCCCGCTTCACGCCGGGCACCAAAGTGCGCCACGCACAGTTCGGCGAAGGGATCGTCGTTTCGTCGGCAGTCAAAGGCGACGACGAGGAAGTCACGGTTGCTTTTGTCGGCCAGGGGGTAAAAAAGCTGCTGGCTTCGTTCGCGAATCTGCAGCCGGTTGATGCGTGAGGTGGCCCTCATGCCCGTCGCGCGTCCCTGTCCCGTCCCCGTCCCCAGGATAAATCCTGGGGCTGAAGAAACAAAGCCACCTGAAGGTGGCTGAATAGGGTTCCAGCCACCTTCAGGTGGCTTTGTTTCTTCAGCCCGACGCTTGAGCGTCGGGTCCAAGACGCTTGAGCGTCGGGACGCCGGTTCGCATCATTCTCAATCGCTCTCATCCGTCGGAATGCTCGCCGACGGCTCCTCGACCAGGCTTTTGGCGATAAAGCCTTCGCCGCCCTGTATCTCCAAATCGCTGTCGTCGGCCAGACGGATCCGGTACCAGTTGCCGTCATTGCTCTGGGCGATCACCACCAGCTGGTCGCCGGGCTGAACGTTGCCGACCACCGCAAACGTTGTGCCGGGCCCGGAGCGAATATTGGCGTTGGTAATCACTTCTGTCGTGATCGGCTCGGGCGTCGGCTCGAGCGTCGGCTCTGGTGTCGGCTCGGGCGCAGCGGACGCGGCCGCTTCCTCGGCGACAGGTGTTTCGGTTTCTTCGGCCGCGATGATGGCCGGCGGGGTTTCTGTATCCTGGAGCTGGCTGCGCAGCGCCTGCACGCGATTGGTGGCAAACGCAAGCACCGCCAGCATAATAGCGAACACAAAGGCTGTTTTGATCGGCTCGGTAAAGCGTAGCAGCGCCGAGCGCGACTGCAGGCGATCGAGCGCCATCTGCGCGGTATCGGAGACCGACTCGCCCCAGCTGGTTTTGCCGTGGTCCTCGCTGCCAACTCGCCGCAGGGCGATCAAGGCGCGCGTATCACCGATCTCGGACAGCGCGCGCACCGCACTCCAGCGGACATTGCTGTTCGGGTGACGCAGCGCTCCGATCAAGGCGCTTCCGGCGCGACCGTCGCCGATCTGGGCCAACGCTTCAGCGGAGCGATACGATGTCAACCAGGGATAGCTCGGCGCCAGCGCCGCGGTGAGCGCGTTAACCGCGGGCGGGCCGATATCGACCAGATCGTTGATCGCCTGGCTGTGCATTGGATGATTGGGATCGCCAAGTGCATCCACCAGCTCACGAATACGCTCTTGCTGTTCGCGCTTGAGCTGCTGTGTTTCCTCGCGCGCTGTATCGCGCCGTGGCTCCTCGTCCGGTTGCCCGGCCGCTTCACGCGTTTGTGAACTCATCTGCGAAATTTGTCCTCCTGGGCCCACGTTCCTGCGTCGAGCAACGACCAAGCCGATCCGGCCAATGCTGGAGCAGCCTTTCCACAAGCGCAGTTGCGGCTTCCACCTTTGGCCGGCGCCCTAACACTTCGGGCTCGCCGTCGGCGCTGATCAGCGTCAGCTCGATGTCCGGCTGCCCGATACTGCCGGCAGCATCGTTTGCTACTATCATATCTAAATTCTTGCTGCTCAGCTTGCCGCGCGCATAAGCGATCAAATCGTCGGTCTCGGCGGCGAACCCGACTTTCAACGGACCGCGCACATCGCTCAGCGAGCGCAGAATATCGGTCGTCGGCTCAAGCTCGAGCTCAAGGCCGGCGTCGGTCTTCTTGATTTTATGCTCGGCGGCGCTGATGGGCCGGAAATCGGCGACCGCGGCGTTCATCAGCAGCAGGTCCGCGCCGTCGATCGCCGCCCGCACCGCCTCGCCCATCTCGGCAGCGGTTTCAACCCGCCTGAGCTCCACCGCCGCCGGCGGCTGCGCCGTCGCCGGCCCGCTGATCAGCACAACCCGGGCGCCCTCGTCGCGCGCCACCGCCGCCAGGGCATAGCCCATCTGGCCCGACGCCCGGTTGCCGATGAAGCGCACCGGGTCGATCGGCTCGTGCGTTCCACCGGCGGTTACCACGACTCTGCGCCCGGCCATGCGGCCGTAGGTGCGGCCGAGCAGCGCGCTGAGCTCGCCCTGAATTCGTTCAATTTCCGGCAGCCGCCCACGCCCGACCAGCCCGGACGCCAGCATGCCTTCGTCCGGCTCGAGCACAATAATGCCGCGCCGCCGCAGCAGCGCGACATTATCCTGGGTGGCGACGTTGTGCCACATATTGACGTTCATCGCCGGAGCCAGCATCACCGGAGCGCGTGTGGCCAGCACCGTCGTCAGGATCATCAAATCGGCAAGTCCGGCGGCAATCGCGGCGATCGTGTGCGCCGTTGCGGGCGCGATCAGCACCACGTGTGCTTCCTCGCCGAGCTTGACGTGGGCGGCGGCGTTTTCAACCGTCGACCACATCTCGGTGTAGACCGGACGATAGGTGAGGCTTTCAAACGTAAGCGGCGTCACAAAGCGCGTCGCCTCGTCCGTCATTACGACGTCGACTATTGCGCCCGCGACCGTTAGCTGGCGGGCCAGCTCGACGATCTTGTAGTTGGCGATGCTACCGGCGACGCCCAGGACAACGCGTTTACCGTTCAAAATGCCCACAGGCACGTCCTAGATCCGCCCGGAATTGTAGCAGCGCCGGAGCCGAAACGCAAAGAACGCAGGTGATGTAACGCAAAGACACAAAGACGCAAAGGATCATATCTATCCAGTTATGTCCGGTTCATCTCGTAAATGATCCTGAGCCCTTCCAACACTAGATGGTCCACCACATGGTCGATCACCCTGCGGTCGTGCGGCATGGCGTCGATCACGATATTGGCCAGGCCACCCGTCGCGACCACCGGCGCCCGCTCGCCGAGCTCGGCCCAGATACGCTCGATCAGCCCGACGACCAGGCTGCTGTAGCCGTACACGATGCCGGACTGCATGTACTGCACCGTGTTCTTGCCGATCACCCGCGCCGGGCGAACCACCTCGACCTGATAGAGCCGTGCCGCCGACGATGCCAGCGCCTCCATCGAAACCACAATATTTGGCGCGATCACGCCGCCGATGTAGTCGCCGTCGCGCCCGACCACGTCGAACACGGTTGCCGTCCCGAACTCAACGACGATCACCGGCGCGCCGAAGTGCTTGAGCGCCGCGACCGCGTGCGCCACCCGGTCGGCGCCGAGCTCGCGCGGCGTATCGATCAGCAAGCGCATACCGACCTTGATGCCCGGGCCGACGACCACCGGCTCGATTTTGAGATAGCGCTGCGCCAGCTGGGTCCATACGCTCGTCAGCTGTGGGACGACACACGAGATCGCGCAGCCGTCGACTTGATCCATCTCGAGGCCGTTCAGCTCAAACAGGTTATGCACCGTCACGGCATACTCGTCGGTCAGCTTGTCGCGCTCGGTGCGCATGCGCCAGACGAACACGCGCTCCTCGCCTTCGTAGAGCCCGAGCTTAATATTCGTATTGCCGATATCGATCGCCAGCAGCATCGATGCGTTTCCTAAGGATCACGGATCCCGCACTACGGCTATTGTGGTGGAACTGTCTCCAGTGCCGCGAGAGCACGAGCGCGTGCCAGATTCCAGGCCGGCCAGCCCTCGGCAGCCGCCTGCTCGAGCAGCGCTTCGCGTTGCAGCCGCAGTGCATGAAGTATATTCGCCCGCGGATCAGGCCCCAAGTGCACGAGCGAGTCTCTCACCACCGGCGTAGCATCGGCCGAAAGCGATGCAAGATACTCGTCGTCGAGCGCGCCGCTCACCTGGTAGCGCTCAATGTTAGCGCGCGCGATCAAGGCGTCCGGATTGGCGACGTTCAGCCCGGCCAGATACAGCAGCGCGGCGATGATGGCACCCCACACAAACACCTTTGCCCGATCGAGCAGCAGCGCCACGCCGTAGAGCACGAGCACTGCCGCCAGCCAGATCATGAAGCTGTGGGTGTACACGCGCAGCCGCGTAAAGCCGTAGGCTTCCTCGTACAACAGCATGCGCTGAAAAGCCGACACCAGCATGCCCAGCACCAGCGCCACCATCGCCAGGCTGAGCCCATTAAATCCATGCCGCCGCACCGCGGTCGCGCGCCGGGTCGCCAGCGCCAGCGAGCCGAGCAGCGCCAGTGCGAGACACGCGACGGTGACGAGCTCGAAAAAGCCGCGGCGCGCATAATCGGCATACGTCATTCCGGTGCGATCCAGGCTATCCAGGCCGCCGAAGAAATATGCGCCCTGCACCAGCATAAACGTGCCGAACAGGAGATCAACCAGCACGAGCACCGTCACCGCCTCGGTGAAGCCAAGCAGCGGCCCCGACACATAGCGCGGATACAAGCGCTGCGTATCGCCTTCCGCCGGAAGTATTTCCCGTACCGTGGAAGCCGGCGGCCCGCTGATGGCGACAAGCATGCCGCCGGCGCTGACCCACGCAACCACGAGCGCGACGAAGGTGTGATTGATTAACGAGCCGGTGTCGAACGGCAGGCGAAAGGTGAACGTATCCGAAACATATGAGGCAAATACCTGGTCGGCCGACATCAACAGACCGCCGAAGCCCAGCACGACCGGAACCGCCAGCACGAAGCCGCGCGCCACCGGCAGCGCCGTCGTTACCCCGGCTCGTCGCAGCGGCAAGCTGCGCAACGCTTGAGCGGCCGGCAGCGGGGCCGCGCCGGCAATGCGCAAGAGCGCCTGGAACCAGGTGCCGACCAGGTGGAACACTGAAAATTCAAAGACTGCCGGACCACGATAATGCGCTACCAGCAGCACCAGCAGGCCCGCGACGGCAACGCCGTTGAGCAGCACCAATACCGGCGTGACGCGCAAGGCAAGGCAGCCGGCCAGCAGCAGCGCCGCGCCTGCCAACCATACGTTCGCGCGGGTAGGCGGACGGCGCTCGCGAGCGCTGAGCCACCCGAGCGCCGCCAGGCTCGCGGCGACCCACACAATCGCCGAGATCCCGGGCGAGCGACCGGTGAATAATCTGTCGGCGAAGATGCCGAGCAGCAGTGCCAGGACGATGAGCGACCTGGCGGATCGAAGTTGCGTACCCATCTTGGTGCCTTCATAACAGACTGATGTCGTGCTACTGTACACCTAATCGCGCTGCGATCCGATGAAAACCTCGTGATACGCAAAGCGATTCCGCGAAGGACACGCGAAGGTTAACAAAATGCTTAACCTTCGCGTATCTTCGCGGATCGTTACGCCGGCGCGGGCGCTAGTCCTGGAAACGGCGATTCGAGCGCCTCGAGCGGCAGATCGACGCGGCCGCCGCGCCGGCTCGACTCGTACGCGCCGAACAACACTTCGGTCGCGCGGAGCGCACGGCGCGCCGATAGCTCCGGCTCGCGTCCGGCCTTGAGCGCATCGATAGCGTCGATGACGCCACGACCGACGACATCGGCAAGGCTCGCACCCTCATCACCGGCAACCTCAACCTCGCGCCAGCGAGGCTGCTGCGGGCCAAGGACGCGCAGCGTGTTCGTACCGAGCTGCAGCTCGATCAGACCGTCGCTGCCGACCAGGCGGTTGGTGATCGGTCGGCCAAGCTCACGGCCGGCCAGCAGGAGACCATTGATCTCATTACGATACCCGATCAGCGCCAGCGCCTGGCCCTCGACCGGCACGCCAAAAACGGTGGCGCCGTCACGCCAATCAACCTGACCCATCACCCACGCCGCCGGCGTTTCGTCGTTATAAAACGCGAACATATCGAACCAGTGAGTGCCCCAATCGAACAGGTTGTCGCAGCTGCCTTCGATGCGCTGCAAGGTTCCGATGCTGCCCGAACGCAGCTCCTCACGCGCTGCAAGAAATGGAGCGCCGAAGCGCCGCTGGTGGTTGAAGGTCAATTGCACACCCTGCGCCTCGCACACGTCGACCATACGCACGGCTTCGGCATATGACGGAGCCATCGGTTTTTCGCAGTGAATTGCCTTGACGCCGGCCTCGGCGGCTGCCACGACCATCGGCGCGTGGTGGTGCGGCCAGGTGCATACGCTGACCATATCGAGCTGTTCGTGGGCCAGCATGTCTTGATAGTCGGCGTACACATTCTCGCCGCCGTGCTCGGCCTGGAACGCGCGTGCATTGTCGAGGTTGATATCGGCAAGCGCGACGATGCTGGTATCGGGCGACGCTTCGTAGCCATGGGCATGGGCGTGGCCCATGCCGAAACCCGATGCGCCCTCGCTTTTCCAGGGCCGCCCGCAGCCGATGATGCCGACACGAAACTGAGCCATTTTCTACTCCGTAGCAATGAGTAATGAGCAATTGGCAATTTGTAAAGCCTACAATACCTGCTAATTGCTATTTGCTGAATTGTTAAAGGTCCAAACTGCGCAAATACCGGCGGCTGACGGTGATACTTTCGAGCGCGGTCGGTTTTTGCGTGACATCGGTCTCGACGATCAGCCAGCCACTCCAGTCCACGTCGCGCAACAGGCCGAGGATAGCAGGAATATCGACCATCCCTTCGCCCAGCTCGACAAACACGCCATTGTCCGAAAACGTACCGTAATCCCAGCCTGCTTCGCGCCCGCGATCGCGAACGGCGGCGTCGATATCCTTAATGTGCAGCGTTTTGATACGCGGCAGATAGTCGCGGCAAAAGGCGACCGGGTCGGCACCCGCCCAGGCGAGATGTCCGGTGTCGGGGCCGAGGAACACCAGCTCCGGATCGGTCAGCGACAGCAGGTGGTCGACCTCGTCGCGCGTTTCGATCACCGTGCCGACATGATTATGAAAGCATGCCCGCACGCCATACTCGAGCGCGATCGCGCCGGCGGCATCCAGCGTCGCGGCGAACACAGCGTACTCGTCGTCGGTTAGGCTGTCTTCAGGGCGCACATGCCCGGCCGTTTCACGGCGTGTCTGCCCGCCGCGCGTGCGATAGTCGAAGCCGCCTGGCGCAACGTACAGCTCGGTGCAGCCGAGAGCTTGCGCGAAGCGGGCGTGCTCGCGGATGCGCTCGAGGATCTCGGCGCGACGCTGCCGATCCCAGAACGCCGTCCCGATATACCCCGGCGCCGGACGCAGCCCATTGCTCCGGTACAGCTCGAGCAGCTGCTCGGGCGTGCGGTCATTGCCCGGCCCTGCCGGAGCGCCGTCGTAGCCGGCCTGGGCGATCTCGGCCAGTACCTGCGTTTCGGAAGCTTGCCACACGGGGCCGTTCGGGCCATACCTGACCCACGTGATCTGCCCGCAGCCGATCAACATGTCGCTCATCGTGTACTCCTATTGTTAAAACACTATTCTATGACGGTTTCGTAATCTGCAGCGTGCCGAAGGTCATATACACCAGCGTCGGACCGGACGGGCCGCGATACGCACCTTGCGCGTCGCACAGCGTGCACGCCAGCGCCGCGAGCTCCCAGGCCTCGTTTTCGGAGCAGGCCAGCTTCTGCGTCGTCAACCGCTCGATGCCGTTGGCGCGGCCATACTCGTAGACCTGGCGCGCATGCTCCTGCAGCGGCGGCAGCACCGAAGGATGGTTCCAGCCCCACAGCCAGGTTCCGTCGTTCGTGTTGTAGGTGCCGATAATTTGCACCGGCGCAGTCACGGTGAATACCTGGTTGGTAAAGACGATCGTACCCGCGTCCTGGTCGACAGCCCAGCTGGATTTGCCGATATGCCACATGCCGTCATGCGCCTCGGTTTTCAGACGCAGCTCTTCTATGCTTCGGGCCAACAGCGTTTCGAAGTCAGGTGGCTGGCTGTTTTCAGCAGACATAGGGCTTGCTCATTATCGTTCTGGTTTGTGCGGACGTGGAAAGTAGTAGCCGTCCGCTGTTTGATGCCGGCGTGGTCGAGCAGCATCATGTTGGTAGCTTGCCTCCTCGAAACGTCACGGCACGTGGCGGGCCACGATGTGGATCGTGTTTAATCGTGGCCCCTTTGCGTTCTTTGCGCCTTTGCGTTATTGTCCGGACGTTGTTTGAAGGGAATCGCATATGCCTGCCTCCTTGCCCACCGCTCGCCGCGACGCTCTTGTGCGGCAGTTTTCCGAGCTCTACGGCGCGCCGCCGGTAAGCATTACCCGTAGCCCCGGCCGGGTCAATCTGATCGGCGAGCACACCGACTACAACGAAGGCTTTGTGCTGCCGGTGGCGATCGACCGTTCGGCTTATGTGGCTGCCGCTCCGCGCTCCGACCGAACGCTGCGGGTATATAACGCGCAGCGCGACGAGGCCGCCGAGCTGTCACTCGATAGCCTGCGGCCCGGAGTCGTTCGTGGATGGGCCGCCTACGTGGCCGGCATGGCCGACTTTCTGCAGCGCGCCGGCCATCGCCTTTCCGGCGCCGACCTGCTGGTCGACGGCGATGTGCCGCAGGGCGCGGGCCTCTCGTCGTCGGCTTCGTTTGAAGTAGCGACCGGCGCGACGCTGTTGAGCCTGAGCGGCTTGCCGATCGACAAACTGGGCCTGGCGCAAGCCGGGCAGCGTACCGAGCATGAATATATCAACGCGATGACCGGCATCATGGACCAGATGATCTCGGCGCTTGGCCAGGCCGAGCATGCACTATTGATCGACTGTCGCGATTACAGCACGCAGGCGATTCCGTTGCGCGGCGATGTGCAGATCGTTGTGTGCGACAGCAAGGTGCAACGTGAACTGGCCCAGTCGGGCTACAATCAGCGGCGTGCCGAGTGTGATCAAGCTGTAACGATCATTCAGCAGCAGCGTCCGGATGTCCGGACCTTACGCGATGTGACGCGTGCAGATCTCGAGCGTTGGGGCGAGCTATTGCCGCCGAATGTTCTCAAACGGGCACGCCATGTCGTCGGCGAAAACACGCGCGTGTTGGACAGCGCCGCGGCGTTGCGCCAGGGCGATCTTGCGCGCTTTGGCGAGTTGATGAACGAGGCACACCGCTCATACCGTGACGATTTTGAAGCCAGCTTGCCGCCGATCGAGGTGCTGGTATCGGCGGCGCAGCAAGTGCCGGGCGTGTATGGCTCGCGACTCACCGGCGGCGGCTGGGGCGGCTGTACGGTAACCCTGCTGCGTAGCGGCGCCGTGGAGCAGTTTCGTGAGCAGGTTGCCGGTGCCTATCGCGACGCGGTCGGCTATGAGCCCGAAATCTATGTCTGCACGGCGTCCGAGGGCGTCGAAGTGAGCCACGAATATTCGTGACTTCATTCGTTTATTCGTGTTCTATTCGTGGCCCGGATCGATTCGGTAGCGTGCGCAGCAGCTCGAGCAGCGGTATCCAGCCGCCGGATTTTTCGACGAAGCCGTCGGCGCCGGCGGCTTTGGCGCGCCTGCGGGCGGCGGCACCGCCATGCACCGACAGCACCACGACAAGCGGCGGCACCGGCATCATTTTTATGCGCCGGGCTACCGCGATACCGTCAAGTGCAGGCAACATCAGGTCGAGGATCACCACGTCCGGTTGCAGGCGGTGCGCTTCGACTAAGGCAGCCATGCCGTCGGAAGCTTCGCCGACGACGACCATGCCTGGCTCCAGCTCTAATACCCAGCGCAGGGCCTCACGGACGGAGCCAATGTCGTCGACCAGCAAGATACTTTGCCGAACCGGTGTAGGATCGTCATAGACCATTTGTATGGTGCTCTATCGGCGTGCACTCGCCGGAGTACCGGCGCCATACTACCAACCTAACGGTTGGCGATATGTTTCGCCTCTGACCGGCGGAGGTACTTTCGCAGCGCGTTTGTATGAGTATTATCACGCCGGCCGATACGTTGCCAGCCTATCTTTCGGCAGGATATACGGTGCTGTAGGGGCTAAATCGGCGAGGAAGCGAGCGGCGAGGCGGTTTGTCTGCTCGACGTGAGGATCGTCGCGCAGCCGGCATCTCCTGCGCCCGCAAATCGGCGGCGCGGCTGACCATCAGACGCAGCACGGCGAGGCCCTCGGCGTCCGCCGGCCCGGCAGCAACGTCGCCAGCATACGTGCTGGTATACATCGCTGTCGAGCAACGCGGGCGCGAGCTCATGGTACTCAGTCGCCGGACGCTCAGCCAACTCATTGCCAATGAGCAATGAGCAATGAGCAATTAATGGTGATTGCTCATTGCTCATTGCTCATTGAAGCGTAGCGCTTCCGGCGTGTCCTTACATCTTCCCTTCGCTCATAGGGCACCCGCTTTGCGTCTCGGCGTTCCCGTATGGTCATTCATCGTTCTAGGCGGGCTCGGCCACCAGACCATGTTTCACGGCGAACAGGGCGGCCTGTGTCCGATCCGCGACGCCGAGCTTGGCCAGCACTGCGCTGACGTAGCCCTTGACGGTTCCCTCGGTCAGATGCAGGGCGGCGGCGATCTCTTTGTTACTGTGGCCGCGCGCGATCAGGCGCAGCACATCGGTCTCGCGACCGGTAAGCGCCTCGAACGGCGATGCCGGCGTAGGAGTGACGACCTCCTGCATCAAACGGCGCTGTGCTTCGGGGTGCAGCGTCGGCAGCCCTCTGGCGGCGGTGCGAATCGCCGACAACAGCTCGGGCTTGAGCACATCTTTCATCATGTAGCCGATCGCGCCGGCCTGGATCGCCGCCCGCACATGCCCGTCGTCGGCGAAACTGGTTAACACCAGCACGCGCGCCGGGTGGCCCAGCTCGCGCAAGCGACGCGTCGCTCCGACGCCGTCAAGTACCGGCATGACCAGATCCATCAGGATCACGTCCGGCTGCGTGCTGCGTGCCTGTTCGACCGCCTCGGCGCCGTTGGTCGCCTGACCGACCACCATCACGTCCGGCTCCTCGCCCAGCAGTGTTTGAAGACCCTCGCGAACGATCGTATGGTCGTCCACGATCAGCACTCGAATGGTTCCGCTCATCGTTTCCCCCACTAGTGCAAGGCACCTCGACGACCACGGTTGTGCCGCGCCGCGCGCCTGCCTCGATGACAACACTTCCTTCCAGCGCTGCAGCGCGGTCACGCATCGAACGCAAGCCAAAGCCGCCTGTTCCGGGCGCGGCAGCGCCGGCGGTGCCCGGCCGGTAGCCGATCCCATCGTCCTTAATGCGAAGCCGTACCCGTTCGTCAGCCGTCAGCATGAGATCGACGCGCCTGGCCCTGGCGTGCTTGGTCACGTTATTGAGCGCCTCCTGGGTGATGCGAAAAAGCGCTTCCTCGGTGTCTGCCGCCTGGGCGACATAGCCGCCGGCGTCGAGCTTGACCTGCAGGCCGTCGCGCTCGAGGCCGGCCGCGTGACGCTCGAGCGCGGCAACCAGCCCGTCCCGGCGCAGGCGCGCAAGCTCGCTGTCGCCCGGCGCCGGCTCTGCTCCGTCGGCTCCGCCGGCCGGCGGCTGCAATTCCACCAGCAGCGCGCGCATTTCAGCCAGCGCGGACGTGCTCAGCTCCAGCAGGCGATTGACTCGATGCTCACCCTCGGCGCGATCGCGCTGCCAGGCCGGAGCGATCGATTGGGCGATCAGCGTCATGCTGAATAAAAGCTGGGTGACCGAATCGTGGAGGTCGCGCGCCAGGCGGCGGCGTTCCTCCAGCACGGCCAGCTCCTGGCCGCGCTCGAACAGCAGTGCCTGCTGGCGCCGGTTCTCGATCATCGTCGCCAGCTGCGCGGCGGTAGTCTCGTAAATACGCAGGTCGTCCTCGCTCCAGTCCTGCGCTTCGGAGCGGCTGAGCACCACCAGGCCGATACGCTGCCCGCGCGCCATCAGCGGGATCATCGCCAGCGACGGCCGTCGCGAGCGACGCTGGATCCGCCGCAGCGAGGCGGAGACACGCGAATCGGAGTGAACATCCTTAATTGCCACCGTCTGGCCGCGGTCCAGCGGCGCATCCAGCGCATCATGCGCGTAGGGCAGCCGGCCGCCGCGCAGATCGATGCCACGCTCGGGCGTCCAGCGGCCGAGCACCGTTACAGCCGAGCGCCGTCCATCGGCATCGTGCTCATAGCGCGTCACGGTACACACATAGCGCCCGCGCGCGGCAACCTGCTCAAGATACACCGCGACGACATCCCGCACCTCGGCTGCATTGTTGAAGCGCCGCGCCGTCTCGTACAACCAGCGCGTTTCGCCGAGCACCTGCTGGGTATCGCCGAACAGCCGCGCATTGTCGACAGCCACGGCAAGCTGGTCGGCCACGATGCGCGCGGCGGTGGCGTCCAGCTCGTTGAACGGGCGACGGCTGGCCAGATCCAGCACACCGACGATTCGCTCGCCGAGCACGATCGGCGTCGCGATCTCGGCGCGAATATCGCTGCCGCCCGGCATCGCAACAAACCGCTCGTCGCTGGCGACGTTGTTGCTGCTCACCGTCTGGCGTGTGCGCGCAGCTTCGCCCATCAATCCTCGATCGATCGATTGCCGGTAGCCGGGCGGGCTTCCCGGCCAGCGGCTGGCGGTAGCGCGCTTGACCAGCCAGCGCGGGTCGCGCTGGTCGAGCAAAAACACAGCCGCGTGGTCGTAGCCGAGCCGCCCATGCAGCTCCTCCACTGTCGTCGCGAACAGCTCGGGCGGGTCGAGCCTGGCGGCGATTCGCTGCCCGACGCGAGCGATCAGGCTCAGCCCTTCGTTGCGCTCGGTCTGCTCCTCGAAGCGCCTCGCGTTGACCACGGCAGCGCCGAGCTGGTCGGCGATGATCGCCACGCCGGCGACATCACGCGGCGTAATGCGCTGCTGCGACTCGATGTTGAGCACGCCCAGCACCTGCTCGCCGATCACGATCGGCACTGCAAGCTCGGCGGCGGAGCCGGTCACCTCCGGCAGCTTGAGGTAGCGCGGATCGCTGGCAACATCGTTGACCAGAATCGGACGCCGCTCGCGAGCTGCCGCGCCAACGATGCCTTCATAAATGCTCTGGCGATACCCGTCGGGAACACGCTCGCCACCGGCTTGCGCGTGCAAGACCAGCATCTCGGGATCGTCGGGATCGAACAACCCGGCCGCGACATAGCTATAGTTCAGCTCGCTACAGATCGCGTCCACGGCTCGCTTAAACACTTCTTGCAGGCTGAGGCTGCTGCTGATCAGCCGCCCGATGCGATTGATGATCGTAGCGCGCAGCGAGCGGCGGCGCTCCGATTCGAACAATCTGGCGTTTACGATCGCGATGGCCAGCTGGTCGGCGATGATCTGCAGGCTCGCGGCATCGTCGGCGCCGAAGGACTCGCCGCTCTCGACATTGAGCACGCCAAGCAGCTGCTCGCCGTGCAGAATCGGTACCGCCAGCTCGGCACGAATACCACGTGCGCCGGGCGTCGGAACGTAGCGCCTATCGGAGGCGACATCGTTAACCAGCTGCGCGCGCCGCTCGCGTGCTGCGGCGCCGATCAGGCCGGTATCGAGCGGCAGGCGGTAGACAACCGGCGCGTCCGAGCCGGCGGCGCCGCCCACCGTTCGGAGCATCAAGAAGCCTTCGTCCTCGGGTTCGGCCAGCGCGATCGCAACATGCGGGTAGCCGAGCAGCTCGTGGATCGCGCCGCCGGCGCTGCGTAGCGCGTCGTCGAGCTGCAGATCGCTGGTGGCGATGCGGCCGATGCGGGCGATCAGCTCGAAGCGCTCGGTGCGACGACGCTCGGCGGCATAGCGACGGGCATTTTCGATAGCGATCGCGGCGTGACGCGCAAACAGCGCCAGCGTCGCGACGTCCTCGTCGTCGAAGCGGCGTGGCGGCTCCGAGCCGATACCGAAGAAGCCCACCATGCGGCCGCCCCATACGATCGGCACACCGATCACCGCGTGGTCGGCCAGCTCGGGCAAGGTGGGGCGCTCAAGCTCACCGTAGCGGTCGAAGACCATCGAGCGCCCGTCGCGCAACACCGCGCCCGCCAGGCCCTGGCCCGAAGCCATCTCGGCGCCGAGCTCGTCCGGCGGCATGTTGTGCACCGCCGCGATGCGCACAACGGGCTGCTCCGGCCGCTCGATCACCAGGCCGATGCTGCCGTACATCGCGCCGATCAGATCGACGGCGCTGGCGACGATTCGCGTCAGCAACGGCTCAAGAGCAAGCTCGCCGCTGATGTCTTCGATGACACGGCGCAACGTTTCGGCGCGTCGCGTCGCGTCGGCCAGTTGCCGGCGCAGCGCGACGCCGGCTACTTCCACGGCCATGGAGCGCTCCGCTACGGATCGGACCAGGTTCCTGCTTCAAGTTGTATTGTAGCGCCCGCGGCAAGGGGCGAAGGATGTAGCTTATCCCCACAACTCCTGCAAGAACCGAATCTTGGCCTGGGTATGGTACGAGCCGCCGCCTTCGTGCTGGTTGTAGCGATACACGCGGATGTCTTTTTCGCCCTGCCAGTGGTTGTAAGCGGCGAACACCGTGGACGGCGGGCAGGTCATGTCCATCAGGCCCGCCGAGAACAGTGCCGGCGACGCGGCGCGCGCGGCGAAGTTCACGCCGTCGAAATACGACAGCGTCTGAAACACGCTGTCGACGCGGTCGCGGAAGATCGTCAGATAGCGCGAGATCTCCTGGAAGGGATACGCGTCGCTGATCTCGGTGGCACGCCGAAAGTGGCACAAAAACGGCACATCCGGCAGCGCCGCGGCGACATCGGGCAGCAGGCCGGCCACGGCGATGGTGATGCCGCCGCCCTGGCTGCCACCGGCCACCGCCACGCGCTCCCGGTCGACGTCTTGATGCGCGCGCGCGGCCTCGACGGCACGAACGCCGTCGGCGAAGACGCGCCGGTAATAATAGTGGCGCGGAGCGTCGATGCCGCGCGTCATGAAGCCGGGATGCTGATTCGCGCCGGAAGGGTCGGGGTCGGACGTGTCGCCGCGTGACCAGCTTGCGCCCTGGCCGCGAGTGTCCATCACCAGATGGGCGTAGCCGCAGGCGCTCCACAGCAGCCAGTCCGTCGCAAAGCCGCGGCCGCCGCCGTAGCCGATAAACTCGACCACGCACGGCAACCGTCCGGAGCGCTGGCGCGGCAGCAGCAGCCACGCCTTGACCGGCTGACCGTCCCAGCCGCGGAACGTGCCGTCGAGCGCCTCAACGCTGCGCAGGCCCGTATCGACCGCCTCCCAGCGCGCATCGAGTGGGTGAGCTCGCGTTTGCTCCAGTGTTTCGCTCCAGAAAGCGTCGAAATCGTCGGGCTCGTCGCGCTCGGGCAAGTAGCCGCGCAGCTGCTCCAGCGGCATGTCGAACAGGGCCATTCGTTTCTCCTAAGTGTCCGTCAGACCACAGACCCTCTTTGCGTTTGAATCGTTACCGCAAAAATGCCTCCGCCAGGCCACCGTCAACCGAAAAGATCTGCCCGGTGGTTTTGGAGAACGCCGAGCTGACCAGCAAATACGCCACCTCGGCCTGGTCCTCGGGCAGCACCGGCACCCGCGTCAGCGTGCGGCGGGCATAAAACTCGGCCAGCTTGGAGCGCAGCTGCTCATCGGTCTCGTCGTCGGCGAAGGAGATCTCGTACTTGGTGAGCGAAGCCATCACGCGCTCGCGCCCGAACATGCTCGAGCCGGCTACCACCGTTGCCGGCGCCAGCCCGTTGACGCGCACCAGCGGCGCCAGCTCGATCGCCAGCTCGCGCACCAGATGGTTCGCCGCGGCTTTGCTGGTATCATAGGCCAGCGAACCGCGCTTGGCGACGGCTCCGTTGACGCTGGTGGTCAGCACCAGGCTGCCGGTTAGGCCCTGCGAACTGCCAGACCTCGGCCGCTTCGTCGGCCACCAGATAAGCCGCCGGTTACATTGACCGCAAACGTCGTGGCCCAGCGCTCATCCGGCATGCGCCCGTCGCGGTCGGGCGGCACATAGATTCCGGCCGTGACGATGATGTCGTCGACCCCGCCGTAGGCCAGTACCGCCTGGCGCAGCAGCGCGCGCACGCTGTCGCGGCTCGGTGATGTCGACGCCGGTCGCGATCGCCGGGCCGCAGCCCGAGATGCCGCGTGCCGGCCACGCCGATGCCGACGCCGTAGCGCCCGGTGAGCTCGGCCGCCGTCGCTTCGGCTGCCGCGACGTCCAGATCGGCACACACCACGTGCGCTCCTTCGCGGGCAACGCGGTGCGCCGTCGATCTTGCCGATCCCGCTGCCCGCGCCGATCACCACGACAACGTGCCGCGCCAGCTCCTTCTCGGGCGGCATGCGCTGCAGCTTGGCCTCTTCAAGCAGCCAGTATTCGATATCGAACGCTTCCTGCCGCGGCAGGGCGATGTACTCGCTCGATCGCCTCGGCGCCGCGCATCACTTCGACCGCGCAGGCGTAGAACTCGGCCGTCACGCGCGATTCGCTCTTGTTCTTGCCCCAGGCGATCAGGCCCACGCCCGGGATCAGGATCACGGTCGGGTTTGGGTCGCGCATCGGCGGCGAATCCGGCCGACGACAGGCCTCGTAGTACGCCGCGTAGTCCTGCCGATAGGCTTCCAGCCCGGTTTCGAGAGCCTGCGACTAGCGAATCAAAATCGCCGGCTTGCGGATCCCAGTCCACGTAGAGCGGCTTGATCTTGGTGCGCAGGAAGTGGTCGGGGCAGGACGTGCCGAGCTCGGCCAGCCGCGGCGCGTCGACGCTATTGACGAACCGCAGCATGCGCTCGTCGGCCTGCACCGTGGCGATCAAGCGCTGTGTGCCGGCCATGCCGCGCAGCCAGCGGCAGCAGCTCGCCGCAGCAGCTCGTCGCGCGCCGCGTCCGACAGCGCCTGATATTTTGCGCCGCCGAATGTCTGGTCGCCCCGGTCACGCTCGTCGATATAGTCTGCGCGGCGCGCTCGATCAGCTCGAGCGTCAGCTCGTAGCACGCTTTGTCGTCGTCGGCCCAGTTGATCAGGCCGTGCTGGCCCATGACCAGACCCTTGAGCCGGGGATTGCTGCGTGCCAGCTCGCCCATCACCAGGCCGAGGTCGAACCCCGGGCGCTGCCAGGGCACCCAGACCACGTCGTCGCCGTAGATTTCGCGCGTCAGCCGCTCGCCGCCGGCGGCTGCCGCCACCGCGATCACCGCATTCGGGTGGGTGTGGTCGACGTGCGCTGCCGGCACAAAGGCGTGCAGCGGCGTATCGATCGAGCCTGGGCGCGGGTTGAGCCCGTACACCGCGTGCGGGTAGAGCGCCACCATCTGCGTCCTCGATCGGGGTTTTGGGCCCGACGCTCTTCCGCCCGGTCGTAGATCGCCCGCAAGCCGAGCAGCTTGTCCATGATAAAACGAGGCAAAGCTGTCGCGTTTGGCCGTGCGCAAGTCGCCGCCGGAGCCCTTGACCCACAGCACCTTCACCGGTGCGTCGGTCAGCGGGTCGCGCTGCTCGAGCTTGGCCGACGTATTGCCGCCGCCGGTGTTGGTGATGCGCTGGTCGCCGCCGAGCAGATTGGAGCGGTACACCAGCCGCTCGACGGGATCGAGCGTGGATGCGTGGGCATCGTCCCATGCGTAGCGGACGTGCTTTAGAACAGGTGGCGCCATGTTTTAGGGTCCTTTCGACGGAGGTTCGGTGTTCAAACCTTTATACACCTCATATGCCGCATCCCACTCGGCGCCGCCGCGCGGCTCGTAGCGCCGCAGCTCTGCGCCGGCGGCCACCAGCTCGCGTCCGGCCTGAAGGTCGGGCAGCTCGCCGAGGGCGATCAGCTGCACCAGCGCGTTGCCCAGCACGGTCGCTTCGACCGGGCCGGCCACCACCGGCAATCCGGTGGCGTCGGCGGTGAGCTGGCACAACAACCGGTTGCGGCTGCCGCCGCCGACAACATGGATCACCTCGACGCTGCGATTCGTCACACGCCGCAGCGCCTCGAGCACGTCGCGGTACGCCAGGGCCAGGCTTTCCAGCACGCAGCGCACCACGGCGCCGGGATCATCGGGTACCGGCTGTCCGGCGGCACGGCAGATCTGCGCGATCAGGTGTGGATGGTCGCCGGGGGCAAGAAAGCGCGCGTCGTCGGGGTCGATTATCGAGCGCAGTGCGGGAGCGGCCTCGGCCATCCGTCCCAGCTGCTCGTAGTCGTACTCGTCGCCGGCTTCGCGCCATGTCGCGCGGCACTGCTGCACAATCCACAGGCCCATTACGTTCTTGAGCAAGCGGTACGTGCCGGCCACACCGCCCTCGTTGGTCAGATTCGCTTCGCGCGCCGCGGGTGTGATCAACGGCGCGGTGGTTTCCAGCCCGACCAGGCTCCAGGTGCCGCTGCTGATGTAGGCGAAATTCGGTCCCTGGGCCGGCACCGCCGCGACCGCGCTACCCGTATCATGGCATGCCGGAGCGATCACCGGCACGCCCTGATACATGCCGAGCCGGGTACCCGGCTGCACCACCGGCGGAAAGATTGCCCGCGGAATCCCCAGCGCCTCGATCAGGTCGCCGGCCCAGTCTCGCGTGCGTGGGTCGAGCAGCTGCGTCGTCGTCGCGTTACTGAACTCACACACGCGCTCGCCGGTCAGCCAGAAGTTCAGCAGATCGGGGATCGTCAAAAATGTGCGCGCCAATTGCAGCTGGCTTGCTTCGCGCTCCACCAGGCTCAGCAGCTGGTATAGCGTATTAAAGGTCAAGAACTGGATGCCGCTGCGCTCGAAGATGTGCTCGCGGCTCGACCAGCTCCCAGGCGCGCTCGGGCATCCCCTCGGTACGGCGGTCGCGGTAGCACACCGGATTGCCGAGCAGCTCGCCGTGCGCATCAAGCAGGCCGAAGTCGACACCCCAGGCGTCGACGCCGATGCCGGCCGGCGCCAGGCTGAGCCCTTGCCCGATCCCGGCGCGCACGTCGTCCCACAGCCGCAGCACATCCCAGTACAGTGTTCCGCGCAGCTCGACAACGCGGTTCGGAAAGCGCGCCAGCTCCTGGATCCGCAGCTCGTCCGCGGCACGAACTGCCATTACGCGCCCGGATTCGGCGCCAAGGTCGACGGCGAGTACTGTGGTTGGCATAGGAAGAACCAAGAACCAAGAACCAAGAACCAAGGAAACGAGCCGCCGGCAGGCCGGGGATCTGGGGGTGTCCCCCAGCATTTTCCGCAGCCAACCGTGTTGTGAATATCTCGAAACTACCCTCTCAGCGAAAGCACCGACGACTCATACGACCGCAACTCGTCGAGGTAGGCATGCCCGACCGGCACCTCTTCGCGCTGGCAATACGCGTCCCACACGGCGCCGAACGGCAAGCCCTTGGCTTCCTCGAGCAGCGTTAGCCGCGCGGTATAGTCGCCGTTTGCCTCGGCCTCGAGCAGCATCGCGCGTGGCTCCAGCAGCGCGAGCAATAGCGCGCGCAGAGCATTGCGCGTGCCGATCACCCAGGCGCCGACGCGATTGATACTTGCATCGAAGAAGTCGAGGCCGATATGCACGCGGCCGAGATAGTCGCCGCGCACAAGCTCCTGCATTACTGCCTGCAGCTCGTCGCTGAGCGTGATCACGTGGTCGCTGTCCCAGCGTACGCCGCGGCTGACATGCAGCAACACGCGGTCGACATACAGCAGCACCGACGAGAGTTTGTCCGAAACAACCTCGGTGGGATGGAAGTGGCCGCTGTCGAGACAAAGCAAAGTCCGCCGCGTGATGGCATAGCCGAGATAAAACTCGTGCGAGCCGACGACATAGCTTTCGGAGCCCAGGCCAAACAGCTTGCACTCGACGGCGTCATAATTGTGCTGGCGGTCGATCGGCGCGGCCAGGATCTCGTCGAGGCTGGCCTGTAAGCGCTCGCGCGGCGCCTTGCGGTCGGCCGGCGAATCCTTGTATCCGTCGGGGATCCAGATATTGGTGACGCACGGCGTGCCCAGCTCGCGGCCGAAGTACTCGCCGATGCGGCGGCTGGCAATGCAGTGCTCGATCCAGAATCGGCGGATCGCGTCGTCGGCACTCGAAAGCGTAAAACCGTCGTCGGCCAGCGGATGGCTGAACAGGGTCGGATTAAAATCCAGGCCGTGGCCGCCTTCCCTGGCCCAGTCGACCCACGCGGCGAAATGCTCGGGCGCCAGCTTGTCGCGCGGCACCGCCCGGTCGCCCGGCTCGGCGTAGATCGCGTGCAAACTGAGGCGATGCCGGCCCGGAATCAGCCGATACGCTTCGTCCAGATCGGCGCGCAGCTCGCCGGCCGAGCGCGCTTTGCCGGGATAGTTGCCGGTGGCTGCGATTCCGCCGCCCAGCGGTCCGCCGGGAGCTTCAAAGCCGCCGACATCGTCGCCCTGCCAGCAATGCAAGCTGATCGAAACCTGCCGTAAGCGCTCGAGCGCCGCTTCGGTGTCGACGCCGAGCGCGCCGTAACGCTCGCGGGCATAGTCGTAGGCTTGATCGATTCCGCGCGGAGAGGAGGTCGTCATACAGCGCTCCTGAACAATCCCGTTCGGGCCCAGCATAGCAAACCGCTCTCAGGCTGTCAATCGTCGGGCAAACAAAACGAAACACTTTCGTAAGTAATCGATCCGCGAAGTCACGCGAAGGAACGCAAAGGTGATATGCGAGTGCATAGTATTCGTTCATTCCCTCGGCGGATTGTGTTTTGCCGTCCATCGATGAAATACATCCTCGAAGGCACTGCGGCAAACACTGGGCATCGACATGAATTCTTCGCGTGTCTTCGCGTGACTCCGCGGATCGATTCGGCTACTTAATGCCAGTGGTTGCGATGCCCTCGATCAGGTAGCGCTGCATAAACACAAACAGCAGCAGCGGCGGGATCACAAACAGGATGCCCACGGCCATCACATAATGCACCTGGGTGGTGCCGTAAAACGAGGTTCGAAACACGTTGAACAGTCCCTGCGCCAGCGTGAACTGCGACTGCGTATTGAGATAGATCGACGGGCCAAGGATATCGGTCCACGCCCCCAGCGCCGCAAACGTCGCCACGACGGCGATCACCGGGCGGCACAGCGGCAGCGCCACCCGGCTGAAGATCTGCCATACGTTGGCGCCGTCGATGAGCGCCGCTTCGTCAAGCTCGCGCGGGATAGTGCGAAAGAACTGGCGGAACAAGAAGATATTGATCGCGCCGCCGCCGAACCAGCCCGGCAGCCACAGCGGATAATGCGTGTTGAGCCAGCCGAAGTCGCGAAAAATCACGTACAGCGGGATCATCGTCACGGCGCCAGGTAGCATCAGCGTTGCCAGCACCATGCCGAAAAGCACATTACGGCCCGGAAACGGCAGCCGCGCGAAGGCATAGCCGCACAGCGCGGACGAGAAGGTGACGCCGATCACCGACAGCACCAGTATCTTGAGCGTGTTGAGCAGAAACAGCGCGAACGGCGCGCGGCTGAGCGCCACGATATAGTTTTCGAAGCGCGGCGTGCCGGGCCATAGCCTGGGCGGCAAGGTGTTGATCTCGGACGGATCCATCAGCGAGCGCGAAAGCATGTAGAACAATGGAAACAGCAAGATCAGCGTCGTGGTGAGCAAGAAGGCATGCGACAGCACGCGACCGGCAAGCCTGTTCCTGCGCTGTCCGGCTCCTGTGCCGGCGACGCGCTGCAGTGAGGTCATTCGCGTGCCTCCCCGTCGTAATAGACCCAGCCGCTGGTCCTGAACACCAGCAGGGTGAGCAGCCCGATCAACGCAAACAGCACCCAGGCCACGGCAGCGGCGCGGCCCATGGCAAACTCTTTAAAGGCCAGGTTGAAGATGTACAGCACCGAAAACAGCGTTGCGTTCTCGGGACCGCCCGAGGTCAGCACATATGCGTTGGCGAACGATTGCAGCGCGCCGATGATGCCCATGATCAGGTTAAAAAAGATCACCGGGGTAATCATCGGGATCGTGATCGAGCGAAGCCGCTGCAACAGGTTGGCCCCGTCGATCGAGGCTGCCTCGTACAGCTCGCGTGGAACGCTTTTGAGCCCGGCCAGCCAGATGACTGTGCCCGCGCCGACGCCCCACAGATTCATAATGATCAGCGCCTGCAGCGCGGTTTCCGAGCGCGTGGCCCAGGTGGAAGGCGGCAGCCCGACGGCGCGCAGAGTGTTGTTGATGATGCCGTATTTGACGTTGTAAAGATCGGCGAACAGGATACCTGCCGCGACGATCGGCACCATCACGGGAACATAGAATACGGCCCGGTAGAACGAAACGCCACGCAATTCCTGGTTCAGCACCAGCGCGAGCAGCAGCGATACCAGCAGGTTCAACGGAACCGAGATCAGCGAATACTTAACCGTCACCCACAGCGAGGCGAGAAACTTCGCGTCGGGCCGGTCGGCAAACAGCCAGACATAGTTATCCAGACCGATCCAGCGCGGGGGCGAAAGCAGGTCGTATTTGGTAAAGCTGTAGTACAGCGACATCAGCATCGGCCACAGCGTAAAGATCAGCAGGCCGAGCACCACCGGCGATACAAACAGGTATCCCCACAGCCATTGATTGACCTGGCGCCGGTTTGGTCGCGCAGGGCGAGCGCGAGCCCGGCCGGCCTGCGCCGCGCCACCCGGCGCCTGAACCGTCGCTTCCTGCTGGGCGCCCGATTGGGAAAGATTGGACATGCGAGCCTCACGATCGCCGGCCACGTGTGCGGCGCCGCGGGATCGGCGCCGCACACGTGGCCGGCACGGGCTGTCACGCTTCGTCGATGCCGGTCTGGATCCGCTTGGCCCACTCGGCGACCATATCGCGCGGTGAGAGCTTACCCAAGAATACCTGCTCCATCAACTCGTTGCGCGATGATTCGTACGCACCGGCAGCGCCCGCGGGGATACGGGTCTCGACCGGCAGGCTATCCCACTCGGGGAACTTGACGAAGGCGTCCTGGTTGATCGTCGTGTTGGGCACCGAGCGCCACGAATTGTCGTCGCTGAGCGACTGCAGCACCGGAATGGCGTTGCCGGTGGCGTTGAACACCTTCTGTCCTTCGGGGCTGGCAATGAACAGCACCAGCGCGGCGGCCTCTTTAGAGTACTGCGTCTTTGCCGACGCCGCGTAGCCGCTGGTGCCGGTGCCCACCGCGCCGGCAACCGGAAACTTGGGGAAGGTTGCAACACCCGGCACCCACTTGTCCTTGGAAGCCTCCATCACGCCCGACAGGATCGGCCGCACATGGAAAAACATGGCGCACTTGCCGGTATTGAAGGTATCGCTGGGCGCCTCGGAGTAGTTGGTCGCGACGCCTTCTTTGGCCAGCTGGTACAGCGCGTCGATGCCGGCGGCGGCTTCGTCGGAGTCGACCACCACCTTACCGCTCTCGTCGACCACCTCGCCGCCGTGACCACGGATCGCGGGCACCGCCATGGCCCACCAGTTGAAGTTGCTGCCGTCGATGCCGTACTGCGTGGTGACATCGCCTTCCTTGATGGTAAGCTTGCGGGCGGCCTCGACCATCTGTTCCCACGTCCAGCCGTCCTCGGGCAGCGGAACGCCGGCTGCTTCGAACATATCCGTGTTGTAGAAGGTCACCAGATGGTTATAGTCGCGCGGCATCATGAACTGCTTGCCGTCGAGCTGCCCGAGCGCGAGC
The DNA here is from genome assembly GCA_963827625.1 of uncultured bacterium. Classification (GTDB taxonomy): domain Bacteria; phylum Chloroflexota; class Chloroflexia; order Chloroflexales; family Kallotenuaceae; genus CAWHBS01. The sequence continues at coordinate 1,365,047 of CAWHBS010000004.1, forward strand.
ATGGAAGGATACACGTCGTCCTTCTTGAAGTCCGGGTTCTCCGGCATGAATGTGTCGAGCTCCAGCATCAAGCCCTTCTCGGCATACTGCTTGGTGCCCTGGTCGTGGATCCAGAACACGTCGGCCAGAGTACCGGATGATGCATCCAGCTGCAGTTTCTGAAAGTAGTCGCCGCTCAGCTGCTCGACCGCGACTTTGACATTGGGGTACTGCTTGTTGTATGCCGCGACCAGGTTTTCGACGTTCTTTTGCTCGGCCTGATCGGGCAACACCGCAAAGCGGATATTGATCGTTTCGCCGCCCGCCGCCGCCGACGCGCCGGCCGGAGTGGAAGCAGCCGCGGCCGTCGATGCCGTGGTATCTGTTGTAGCCGGAGTTTCGGCTGCGCCGCCGCATGCCGCGAGCGTAAGGCCTGCGCCGGCCATAGCCGTGGCCTTCAGGAATCCGCGTCGAGACACCATTGAACTCATGGGGTTCCTCCTGGGAGCCAGACCAAGATAATCTGTAAATAGAGCTTGGCGTTTCAGGCACCGACGTGAAAAACATCCCCCTGTTCAGAATCGTCGGTCGGCCTGCCGCGCACGCCACGAACGGCCTGCCGCGCCCGACAAGATCCCGTAAATTAGATTACTAACACGTGTTAGAAAGGCCGAACATCCGGCAAGAGTATGCTGGGTGGAAGTGCTGGATGGACGGGTTAGCGGCGCATCATATTTGCAATGCCGCCGGATGTCAAGCTATTCAAAATGGAAAAGCAACCAACCCCGCGCGTTCGGCTTTCAAATCGCTCGGCTCCGGGGCGGCGGGCCGGTCGATGCTCGCACTACCAGCCGGGCGGGTGTCTCAAGGTGCACCAGCGGCCGCTCGGGATCTGCCAGCCGCTCCAGCAGCATTCGCGCGGCCACTGTGCCGAGGTTGTGCGCGTCATAGTCGACGGATGTGAGTCCGGGCACGACCGTATAGCGCGCATGCAGCGTGTTGTCGAAGCCGGCCACGCTGATGTGTTCGGGCACGCGGACACCGGCGTCATGCAGCGCGGCGATCACAGCCGCGGCCAGCAGATCGTTGACTACAACCAGCGCCGTCGGGCGGTCGCCGGCGTCACATTCGGCCAGCAGCTGCTTGGTCGCCCGGTAGCCGTGCTCTACCGTCGGGCCACAGCGGCGGATCCAGCGCTCGACCGGCGGCAGCGAGAGCTCCGCCGCCAGCTGCAGGCAGATCCGCAGACGTTCGCCGTAGACTGTCTGGTCCGCCACACCATAGATATAGCCGATATCGCGGTGGCCCAGCCCGGCCAGATGCTCGATCAGCTGCTGCTCGCCGCTGATCGCCTGTGGCGAAACCGTGTCGACGGCGCCATGCTGTGGGCTGAACATCACAAGCGGGTAGCCGCGCCTGCGCGCCGCGTCGAATTCGGCCGCATAGGTTCGACCGCTGCCGGGGATCAGGATCAGGCCGTCGATACGCTGCTCTTTGAGCCAGTCGAAGCAGCGCTGCTCGCGCTCGACCTGGAAATTGGTGCTGGTCAGCAGCGTGCTGTATCCTTGTAACGCGGCGTAGGTTTCCACTCCGGCGGCGATTTCGTGGTAGTGGGTGTTTTCGTTATCGGGGATCGCCACGCCGATCGTCAGCGACGAGCGCCGGCCCATGCTGCGCGCGCCGGCGTGCGGGTGGTAATCCAGCTCGGCGATCGCGGCCAGCACGCGCTCACGCGTCTCATCGGTAATGCCCGCCTGGACCACGTTGTTGATGACAAACGAAACCGTGGTATGCGAAACACCCGCACGCCGCGCTACGTCGATGATGGTCGGATGTCTGGAGCGTGGCCGCTGTGGCATCGTGCGTGCTTCCCGGGAGCTGAGCCAAGCATAGCATACGACAGGCGGATCGGAAGCTGCTACGATAGCATGGATCCGACAATTCGCACTGCAGCTGGAGCGAGAGCATGAGTGAGCACGACCGTTGGGGCTCACCCGAGGCACGCCGCGAGCAGATTCTGGCGCGCTTGAGCGAGCAAGATCGCACCTCGGTCAGCGAGCTCAGCCAGGCACTCGGCGTTTCCGAGGTGACGGTTCGCAAGGATCTTGACCAGCTCGAAACGCAGGGCATGATCACGCGGGTTCACGGCGGAGCTGTGTTCTCGGGTCGTGGTCGCCTCGAGCTGTACTTCAACGCCCGCGAGCAGATCAGGCACGAAGAAAAGCGCCGTATCGCCGTCGCGGCCGCGAGCCTGGTCGCTTCGGGCCAGACGATCTTTCTTGACGCCAGCACGACGGCGTTTCAGCTGGCGCGGCTGATCAAGGACCGCCATAATCTCGCGGTCGTCACCAACGGCCTGTACACGGCGCTGGAGCTGACGTTTGTTCCCGACATTCGTGTGATCGTCGTCGGCGGCGTCGTGCGACGGCGCTCGTCGTCGCTGGTCGGCGGGCTGAGCTACGATCTGCTGCGCCGGCTGCACGTGGATATCGGCTTCTTCGGCGCACGGGGCGTCACGGCCCACACCGGCCTGACCGAAGCCGATCTGGACGAAGCGCAGCTCAAGCAGCATATGGTCGAAGCGTCCGGTACGGTGGTCGGGATCATGGACTCGACCAAGTTCGGCGAGTCGCACCTGAGCACCTTCGCCTTGCCCGCCGAAATCGATCGCATCATCAGCGATAGCGCGGCGCCCGATGCGATCGTTGAACAGCTGCGCGCGCTCGGCATTACGGTTGATCTTGTGTGAGGGGTTAGGGGTGAGGCCCTCATCCCCCGACCCGACGCTAAAGCGTCGGGCTGAAGAAACAAAGACCGCTGAAGCGGCCTAGCCACCTTCAGGTGGCTTTGTTGCTTCAGCCCCAGGATTTATCCTGGGGTGTTCTTCATCCCGTTGCGCCTATTGCGCCTCCGGCCCTCCCATGCTAGCATGCCCTGGCGCCGACTTACGATAATGTTTCGTTTCGCCTGACGCGGGGATGTTTCATGATCATCGACAGCCACTGCCATGCCTGGACGCGCTGGCCATACCAGCCGCCGGTACCCGACGAGAGCCAGCGCGGGCGGATCGAACAGTTGCTGCACGAGATGGACCTGCACGGCGTCGATCGGGCCGCGGTGGTGTGCGCGCAGATCGAGCACAATCCCGACAACAACGACTATATCGCCGAGCAGGTGCAGCGCTATGGTCAGCGCCTGTACCAGCTGGCCGACGTGGACTGCTCATGGTCGCCGACCTATCATCGTCCCGGCGCGGCGCGGCGGCTCGAGCAAGCGGCGCAGCGCTGGCCGATCAGCGGCTTTACCCATTACCTGCGCGAAGACGACGACGGCGCCTGGCTGTATGGCGCTGAAGGGCGCGATTTCTTCGGCGTGGCGGCCGAGCGAAAGCTGATCGCCAGTATCGCCGGCCATCCAGGCCAGCAGGCCGCCATCCGGCGCGTTGCCGCGCAGTTTCCGGCGCTGCCGATCCTGTGCCACCATCTGGCCGGCTTGCGTGTGGACGGCGGCGCTCAAAGCCTGGCGCAGGTGCTGCCTTCGGCGCAGTTTCCTAACGTGTTGATCAAGCTTTCGGGCTTTGCCTACTGCTCGCGTACCGGCTGGGAATATCCCTATGCCGATACGCGTCCGATTATCAGCGCGTTGTACGAACACTTCGGAACTCGCATGTGCTGGGGCTCCGATTATCCGGTGGTGCGCTTCTGGATGACCTACCAGCAATCGCTCGAAGCCTTTCGTACGCATTGCGATTTTGTTTCTGAGGTGGATAAGCAGGCGATCCTGGGTGGCACATTGGGCGCGTTGCTGGAAAACGGTATGGTGTGGCCAAAATAACTAATGTCAACATAATCGGGTACGGTGGCCGGCAAGGCAGGAAACGACATGGCACTACGTTTCGGATATAGCACGCTCAACTGGCCTGCCGACTACGACGTCGATGCGATGCTGGGTGAGATCCGCCTGGCCGGCTGGAGCGCCGTGGAGGTCTTTGCCCAATCGCTGAACTGGCTGGGTACGCCGGCCGGCTTCGAACAGCAGCTCGGCCGCGCCGGCCTGCGTGTCGCGACGTTCTTCGGCTCTTCGCTGGAGCTGCCGACCGACGCGGCACAGCGCACGCTCAACCAGCGCCGCATCGATTACGCGGCCGCGCTCGGCGCCACGGCGTACGGCCTGCTGGGCGGAACGCGCCTGCGCGCGCGCGCGCCAACGGCGGCTGAGTATGCCGACCTGGCGCGCTGCTGCGACGAGCTGGCGGTGTATGGCGCCGAGCGCGGCATCGCGGTGTCGTACCATCCGCATACCGGCTGCACGATCGAGACGGCCGTGGAGATCGACCGGCTGCTTGACGTCGCTCCCAATATCAGGCTGTGCCTCGACCCGTCACATATCGCGCTGGTCGGCGAGGACCCGGTGGGCCACCTGCGACGCTATCGTGAGCGCATCGGATATATTCACCTCAAAGACTGGGGCCGCGGCGCGTTCGCCGAGCTGGGCCGCGGAACGCTCGGCATCGACTTCGTGGCGATTCTGCGCGAGCTCGAGTTCGCAGCAGTTCGGCGGCTGGGTGATCGTGGAACAAAGCCGCAGCGATGTTTCGCCGCTCGAAAGCGCCCGCAACAACGCGCGCTATATGCTGGAGCACGGTTATGCCCTCTGACGGTAGCCGCCCACAGCTGGCCATTTGTGGCTGTGGCGGCATGGGCCGGCGCCATATTCGCGGGATCGAGAAGCTGCGCGCCGCGGGAATCGCAACGTTTGATCTGGTGGCGCTGTGCGATCCGTTCGAGCCGAACGCGCAGCTGGCGCGCGAGCTTGCCGAGGCGACGCTCGACTGCTCGCCGGGCATGTTCACATCGTTCGCTGCCATACACGAGGCGCTACCCGAGCTCGACGCCGTGTTGATCACCACCGCGCCCGACTATCACGTACCGCTGGGCATCCAGGCGCTGCGCTCGGGAGTGCATGTACTGGTCGAAAAGCCGATCGCGCTCACGGTACGCGAAGGTTTGCAGCTGGTGCGCGCCGCCGAGGAGACCGGGCGCTGCCTGGCGGTGGCCGAGAACTACCGCCGCGACCCGGTCAACCGTTTCGCCAGGGCGCTGCTCGACGCCGGCGCGATCGGGCAGCCGTTCTTGATGCTGCAGGCTTCGTCGGGCAGCGGCGAGCGTGTGATCATCACGCCCTGGCGCCACCTCAAGCGCAGCGGCGGGATCGTTGTCGACATGGGCATCCACTACGCCGACTTGCTCGAATATTTCCTCGGCCCGATCGACGCCCTGGCCGGCATGGGCGCGGTAGTCGATCGGCAGCGCGTCGACGAGAACGACGTGCGGCACCCGGCCGACGCTGAGGATCTGTGCCTCGGGTTAGCGCGCTTCCGCAGCGGCGCTATGGGCAATCTGATTCTTTCGCTGGCCGGCCGCGGCGAGTCGTTGTGGAACCGCACGATCTACGGTACCGGCGGCTCCCTGGCCATCCCGCCCGACCGCAGCGGCCGCCCGCTCAAGCTGGTGCAGCGCAGCAGCGGGCACGACATCGAGCTCGAGCCGGCCGAGCTGCTGGAGCTGCTGCCGGATTGGACGCTCGACGCCACCACGGCCGCGCTGTTCGGCGGGCCGCGCGCGGCGACCTACGAGATGCCGTTCGGCGATATCGACGCCAATTTGCTGGCGATCGAAATGGACGACTTCGCGGCGGCAATTCGCGAAGGGCGACCTGCCGAGGTGAGCGGGCAGGACGGCCTGCGCTCGCTGGCTGCCGTCTACGGCTGGCTCGAATCGGACGCGCTAGGGCGATTTATCGGCATGGATGAGCTCCTGAGCGAACAGCACTTTCCATATCAGCAGGCGCTGCACGCGGTAGCGGAGGCAGGTACATGAACGCCTGGGACGGAACTCTCGACTTCGGCGTGGTCCATCCGCTGGTATTTCTGGAGTGCCGGCTCGGCGAAGGGCCGGTGCTCGAAACACTCGACACGATTATCGCCGACGGCGCTTTCGGCGCGGTCGAGATCGCGCCGGTAAAGCAGCCCGGGGTGCGCAGGGCGGCGCAAGCGCTGCTCGGCGAAGCCGGCCTGCAGGTAGTCTATCTGCCGATCTTGCCGAATATCCTGGGCGAGGTTAATCTGGGCCACGCCGATCCCGAACGTCGCGCGGCGGCGCTGGAACAAATGCGCGGGCTGCTCGACGAAGCGATCTCGTTCGACGCCAGCCTGGCGATGATCGGCCCGCCGCCGGACCCCGGTCCGGCCGGACGATCGGCGATGGCGGCGCGGCTGGCCGAAGACATCGCCGCGCTGTGTGATTACGCCGACGCGCGATCACAGGGCCGGCGGCTGATACTGACGCTTGAAAACTTCGATCGCGAGATCGAAAAGCGCCGCCTGATCGGCCCGACGGTCGAGGCGGCCGCCCTGGCCGAGGCGATCGATCGGCCCAACTTCGGCCTGACACTTGATCTGAGCCACCTGCCGCTGCTGGGCGAGACGGCGGCCGAGGCGGTCGCGGCGGCGGGACCACATCTGGTGCACGCGCATATCGGCAGCTGTGTCGTCGCCAACCGCGACAGCCCGCTGTACGGCGATTTTCATCCGCGCTTCGGGCACCCCGACGGCGCAAACGACGTGCCCGAGGTGGTCGAGTATCTTCAGGCCCTCCACGACGCGGGCTTCTGGCAGCAGGCGCGGCGGCGGCTGGGCGGCACGCCGATTCTATCGATGGAGCTGCGGCCGTCGGACGGCGACACGAGCGCGTCGATTCTGGAAAACGGCAAACGCGTGTTTGCCGAGGCGTGGCAACATGTAGCTACGAGCTAAGGAGTTTTCCAATGGTTGTGTTAGTAGCGATGTATCAGGTAAAGCCGGGCAAGGGTGACGAAGTAGCGGCGGCGCTGCAGCGCATGGCTCCACTGGTTAAGGCCGGCGAGCCCGGCTGTTTGATGTATCACGCCAATCGCTCGACGGATGACCCTGACGCATTCTTGTTGTACGAGCTGTACGCCGACCAGGCCGCGCTCGAGGCGCATCGCAACACGGCGCATTTCCGTCAGCTGATCGAGGGTACGGTTGTGCCGCTGTTGGACAAGCGCGAGCGCCGGTTTTACGAGCAGGTCGTCGGCTGAAATATGAAGCTCGTTTCATTCAGTCTGGCCTCGCCGATGGGGCCGCAGCAGCGCACCGGCGCGCTCAACGGGCGCGGGCAGGTCGTCGATCTGGCCGCCGCGTACCGGCTGCTGCTGCTGGAAGATGGGCTTACGGGCACGGCCGCCGCGCGGATCAGCGCGGCACTGCTGCCCGGCGATATGGTCGCGCTGATCGAGGGCGGCCCGCGCTCGCTCGACGCAGCGCGCGACGCGCTGGATTGGGCAGCTGCGCACAACACATGGACGGGCGAAGGCGAGCAGGCGATCGACAGCGCGCCGGCGGTGTACCGGCGCGGATCGTTGAACATGCTGCCACCCGTTCCCCGGCCGCCGCTGCTGCGCGATTTCATGGGCTTCGAGCAGCACCTGCTAAACATTTTTCCAAAGCTTGGCCGCGAGATCCCGCCGGAGTGGTACAGGCTGCCGGTATATTACAAGGGCAATCCCGGCAGCCTGGCGACGCACGACGACCCGATCGCGATCCCGAGCTACGCCGAGCAGCTCGACATCGAGTTCGAGCTGGCGCTGGTGATCGGGCGCGGCGGGATCAATATCCCGCGCGAGCAGGCGCTCGAGCATGTGTTCGGCTACATGATCTACAACGATTTCAGCGAGCGCACAATCCAGGCGCGCGAAATGACGGTCGGGCTCGGCCCGGCCAAGGGCAAGGACTTCGCCGGCGCGCACGTGCTGGGCCCGTATCTGGTCACCGCCGACGAGATCCCGGATATTTACGATCTGCGGATGGTCGCGCGCGTCAACGGCGAGCAGTGGTGCGATACCAGCTCGGGCACGATCCACTGGAAGCTCGAAGACATGATCGCGCACGCATCGACCGACGAGTACCTGCACCCTGGCGAAATCCTGGGGTCGGGCACTGTCGGCGACGGCTCGGGCGCCGAGCGCGGCACCTTGCTCAATCGCGGCGACGTGGTGGAGCTTGAAGTAGAATACCTTGGCACGCTGCGCAACCGGATCGTTTAGCCAGGGCTCGAACAGAAACGAGGTTATCCATCGTGCCGATAGCATCGATCAATCCCCATAGCGGCGAAACGCTCAAGACCTTCGCGTCGCTGAGCGATGCGCAGATCGACGCCAGGCTCGAGCGCGCCGCCCAGACGTTTCGCAGCTACCGCCGCACACCGATCGACGAGCGCGCGCGTCTGCTTCTGCGCGTGGCGGAGATACTGGAAAGCGAGCAGGAGCAGATCGGCCGGCTGATGACGGCCGAAATGGGCAAGCTGCTGCAGGCGGCGCGTGAAGAAGCCGTCAAGTGCGCGTGGGGCTGCCGCTACTACGCCGAGCACGCCCAACAGTTTCTGGCCGACGAGCAGGCGCCGAGCGCCGCGACGCGCAGCTTTGTGCGCTACCAGCCGCTCGGGCCGGTGCTGGCGGTGATGCCGTGGAACTTTCCGTTCTGGCAGGCGCTGCGCCTGGCCGCGCCCGCGCTGATGGCCGGCAACGTGGTGCTGCTCAAGCATGCCTCGAACGTGCCGCAGTGCGCGCTGTTGATCGAAGCGATCTTCCGGCGCGCCGGTTTCCCCGAGGGCGCGTTTACCACGCTGCTGATCGGCTCGGAGCAGGTCGAGCAGGTGATCGACGACCCGCGCATCGCCGGCGTATCGTTGACCGGCAGCGAAGGCGCCGGACGCGCCGTGGCAGCCGCCGCCGGCAAGCAGCTCAAGAAAACCGTGCTCGAGCTGGGCGGCAGCGACCCGTTCATCGTCATGCCGAGCGCCGATATCGCGGCGGCGATCGAAACTGCCGTCAAGGCGCGCGTGATCAACAACGGCCAGTCGTGTATCGCCGCCAAGCGTTTCATCGTTCATGAAGCAGTCGCCGAGCGCTTTGAGCACGAGTTTACGGCCCGTATGCAGGCGTTGATCGTCGGCGATCCGGCCGACGCGCGCACGCAGGTCGGGCCACTGGCGACGCCGGCCACGCTGCGCGACCTCGACAAACAGGTGCGGCTCTCGTTGGAGGCGGGAGCGCGACTGCTCACCGGCGGGCGGGCGCTACCCGGCGCGGGCAACTATTACGCCCCGACGGTGCTGGCGGATATTCCGCGCCACGCGCCGGCTTATTCCGAGGAGCTGTTCGGCCCGGTTGCCGCGCTGTTCCGCGTGCGCGATACGGACACGGCGATAGAGCTGGCCAACGATACACCCTTCGGCCTCGGCTGCAGCGTTTGGACCAGCGACGAAGCCGAACGGGACAGGTTCGTCGACGAGATCGATGCCGGGCAGGTGTTTGTTAACGGCATGGTCGCGTCCGATCCACGGCTGCCCTTCGGTGGGGTCAAACACTCGGGCTATGGACGCGAGCTGGCCGCCCACGGGATTCGCGAATTCGTCAACATCAAGACGGTATGGATCAAGGAATAGCCATGCATGCACTGGTATGGGAAGGCCCGCGCATCATGCAGATGCGGGAGCAGAACCAGCCGCGGCCAGGGCCGAAGGACGTTGTCGTCAAGGTGGCGTACGCCGGCATCTGCGGCTCCGAGCTGAGCGGCTACCTCGGGCACAACAGCCTGCGCGTGCCGCCGCTGGTGATGGGCCACGAGTTCTCGGGCACCATCGCCGCGCTGGGCAGCAATGTACAGGTGGAGCAGACGAAGCTGGCCGAAGGGCAGCCTGTCACAGTTAATCCGCTGGCCAGCTGCGGAACTTGCTCCTACTGCAATAGCGGATTGAACCATCTTTGCAGCAACCGCAAGCTGCTTGGCGCGCATCTGCCGGGGGCTTACGCCGAATTTGTGAGCGTGCCGGCAGAGCTGATTATGCCGCTGCCGGAGGGCGTTTCGCTGCGCATCGGCGCGCTGACCGAGCCGGTCGCCGTCGGCGTGCGCATCGGCGAGATGGCGGGCGAGGTCGCGGGCAAAGACGTGTTGATCATCGGCGCCGGGCCGATCGGGCTGCTGGCGCTGCAGGCGATCCTGGCGCGCGGCGCGGCACGCGTGTTTATTGCCGACCGCGACGCCGAGCGGCTGGCGATGGGCGCTGCCCTCGGCGGCGCGGCAATCGACGCACGCGAAGTTGACACCGCCGAGGCGGTGCGGGATGCGACCGGCGGCGTCACCGTGGCGGTCGACGCGGTCGGCACGGCAACAACCCGCAAGCAGTGTGTGTCCGCCCTGCGCTCGGCCGGCACGCTGGTGTTGAGCGGTCTGCACGAGGAAAGCAGCGTCATGCCGGCGGCCGACATCATCCGGCGCGAGCTGGTATTGCGTGGCAGCTTCGCGTACACGCCGGCCGATTTTGCCGAGGCACTACGCCTGCTGGCTACCGGCGCGATGCGGCTCGATCCGTGGATCGTCGAGGCGCCGCTGGCCGAAGGCGGGCAGTGGTTCGACCGGCTGATCGACGCGCCGGGCGATGTTTCAAAAGTTTTGCTGATCCCGTAGGGCGAGCTCGTTACAGGTGAGGTATGGTCAATAAAGCCCGTATTGCCGTGATCGGAACCGGTTGGTGGTCGACGTACACGCATATTCCTGGCCTGCTCGAGCACCCCGACGTCGAGCTGGTCGCGCTGTGTGATAACGACGCCGTCAAGCTCGACGCTGCCGCCCGGGCGTTCGGCAATCCGCGCGCGTACGGCGATTACCGCGCCATGCTCGAGCACGAAGCGCTCGACGGCGCCGTTGTCGCGACCAATCATGCCAGCCATTATCCGATCACACGCTACTGCCTGGAGCATGGCATGCATGTGATGCTGGAAAAGCCGATGACGCTGCACGCCGCCGATGCACGCCACCTGGTGCAGCTGGCCGAGCAGCACGACCGCGCCCTGATCATCGGCTACCCATTCAACTACACGCCACTCGCGCTGCGGGCGCGCGAGATCCTGGTATCCGGCCGGCTTGGCGCGATCCAGCTGCTCACCTGCGCCTATGCCACGCGTGTGATTAGCCTCTTGCGCGGCGACAAAAGCCAGGTCGACACATCTGTGTTTCCGGTCCACGGTCCAGGCACCGTCTACAGCCAGCCGAGCCTGTCGGGGGGCGGGCAGGGCCATTTGCAGGTAACCCACGCGGGCGGGCTGCTGTTTTCTATAAGCGGCCTCACCGCGCAAACGGTGCAGGCGCGTATGCACAACCATGGCCTGGCCGTGGATCTGGTCGACGCGATGGTGGTCGAGTTCGAGGGCGGGGCGCTCGGCACCATCGGCAGCACCGGCAATACCTTCGGGCCCCGGCACGACTTGCTCATTCATTGTGAGCACGGCGGTATCGCCCTGGACATGGTGGGCGAGACACTCACGGTGCGCGGCGCGGTCGAGGAGCAGCACACATCCGGCGAGCATGGGGAGTACCGGCGCTTTGCTCCGCTCTACGATCTGGTTGACGTGATCCTCGGACGCGGCCAGGGCGCCTCGCCGATAGCCGGCTGGCGCACGGTCGAGCTGCTCGACGCGGCCTATCGCTCGGCCCTGCGCGGCGGTGCGCCGGTGGGTGTTGCTGAGCTGTACACGTCCCCGTCCCCGTCCCCGCCCCCAGGCTAAAGCCTGGGGCTGAAGAAACAAAGCCAGCTGAAGCTGGCTGGACGAGGTCCAGCCAGCTTCAGCTGGCTTTGTTTCTTCAGCCCCGGCATTTATGCCGGGGATCGAGCGGATTTACCCCCAGGTTCGCCGGCATAAATGCCGGCGAACCTGGGCATATATTCTGGGTTCGTCGGGTTCGCAGGGTTAAAACGGCACCAGCCATTCTTCTTGAATCTCAAGACCGAAGCCGGGACTGTCGCTCGGCACCAGCCAGCCGTCGCTGGGCACGGCCTGGCCCGGCAGGCGCCAGCCGCTTTGGAGCGTGATGCCCGGATCGGAGCCCACGAAAAACTCACACCACGGCACGCCGGGCGTAGCAAAGCTGAAATGCTGCCCGAAGACTGTATTGCCGCCCGCGTGTAGAATCACCGACATCCCGGCGGCATCGGCGCTCGCGGCGATCTTGCGGCAGGTGGAAACGCCGCCACACCATTCGATATCCGGCTGCAAAATGTCGACCGCCCTGTGACCGGCGGCCCATTGAAACGGCACGTGGGTGTACCAGTGTTCGCCGGTCGCCAGCGTCTGCCACGGCAAGCGCTCGCGTAAGGCAATATGCGCGTCGAAGTCCTCGGGGATCAGGCATTCCTCGATCCATTTCAGCCGGTAGGGGCGCAGCACTTCCGCAAGCCGCACGGTATATTCGACGTCGAACGCCATCCAGCAATCCAGCATCAGCTCGCGGTCGTCGCCGATCTGCTCGCGCGCCTGTGCCACGAACTCCTCGTTACGCTTGATGCCGTCCAGGCCGTCGGCCGGGCCGTACGGGCAGGCCAGCTTAAATGCCTGGAATCCGAGCTCGAGATACCAGTCGACGTCGTTGCCGGTGGCATAGCAAAACATACGCTCCTTTTGTGGTCCGCCGAGCAGCTCGTAGACCGGCTTCTCCAATAGCTTGCCGCGTGCGTCCCACAGCGCCAGGTCGATCGCGCTGACCGCGTACGAAGCCAGGCCGGTCGAGCCGTACGGCTTGGTCATACGGAACAACATATCGGCGAGCTTCTCGCCCGCCAGACCATCTTCGCCCACCAGCAGCGGGCCGAGGTGCTGCTCGATCACGGCCCCGGCGACGCCGTTGCCGGTATGTCCTAAGCCCCAGGTGCCGTCCTCCAGCGTTACTTTGCACCACACGTCGCCCCACTTGGGCGTCCAGAGCTCGCGGTGACGCTTGAACCTGGCATAGCGCGACATCGGATTGGCGACTTCGGCGTGTTTGGGCCAGCCCGCGCGGCGCGAACCCTGTGGCGGTGTTTCGCCGGCCGGCACTTCGAGGCGTACTGCGCGAACGTCGGTGATCTTCATGTTGGCCTCCTCTGGCCGGTTGCGGATAGCTGTGCTTAGCGTGTTCCGTGGTAGACAAGATGCTCGGCCGGCTGTCCTCGCAGCACGCGCACGACATTGTTCCAGATTTCGAGCGAATCGCGCACCCAGGTCCATGGGCTTTGCCAGGCCGTGTGCGGTGTGAGCGTGACGCGCGCTTCGGGGTGCTCGTGCAGCTCGTGCAGCGCATCTCCGGGCGGCAGCGGCTCTTCGGCGAACACATCCAGCGCCGCGCCGCCGATACGCCTGTCGCGCAGCGCCGACGTGAGAGCGTGCTGGTCGACCAGCTTGCCGCGCGCGGTGTTGACGAACAGAGCAGTGGGCTTCATCAGGCCAAATTCGCGCGCGCCGATGATACCTTCGGTCTGCGGGTTGAGCGCCAGCTGCACGCTGATCACATCGGCGCTGCGGAACACATCGTCCCACGGCGCGTAGCTCACCGCATAGCGCTCTTCCAGCTCCACAAAGCGCCGCGCGTCCCAATAGATCACCGGCATGTCGAACGCGCGAGCGACACGCGCCACCGGACGCCCGATCTCGCCGAAGCCAAGCAGGCCGAGCGTCGAATCGCGAGCCAGGCGCAGGTCGGGAAAGGTTCCCCAGCTGTCGAGATAGCCACGCTCGTGCATGTGCGCCCGCTGGGCCGGCAGGCGCCTGAGATGGTTCATGATCAGCGCCCAGACGTGCTCGGCAACCGCCAGATAATTGACCAACGGGGTCGCGGCGACCGGCACCTGCAGCTCGCGCGCCGCTTCGATCGGCACGCCGCGGTAGTCCAGGCCAAGGTGTTGTACCAGGCGCAGCCGCCGGCCCTTACGCAGCACCTCCGGCGGTATCGTCACCTTGTGGGCGATCAAAAACTCGGCCGCGCCGATGTGCGCGTCGAGCTCATCTGCGCTCGCGACATGCACGATGCGCGTGTCGAAGCCGGCCAGCAGCTGGGCCAGATCGGGCGCGTGAGCGATCGCTTCGGCGTCCTCAGCCAGCAGCTGAGCCTGGATCCGCGGCGGCCATTCGGCCCATGGACGCACGCCGGTGGTCACATTTCCGACGCTGTCCCAGACCACGATCAAGCTTGTTGTCATCGCAGAGCTTCCTTCGAAACACAATCGAAACCAGGGTGAGACTTTTATATTACAATATCCGGACACCGTTGCGATCGGCGAAGCGGGCGAATGAAGCTAATCTGCTAAAGGGGGCGTCGCATGGCCACACCGATCGGTCCGCAGGATTTCAGCGAGATTCGCTGGCGGGGTCATTGGGTCTGGGTTCCCGAGCAGCCTATCGAGGTTGGGGCGTTTGTTTCGTTCGAGGCCGCAAGCGCCGGCAGCGAAGCACACGCTCTGTTCCGCAAAACGTTCAACCTCGAGCAACCGCCCGAGCGGGCGCCCGCACGCATCACCGCCGACTCGCGCTATGCTTTGTTTGTCAACGGCCGCGAGGTTTCACGCGGCCCGATGCGGAGCCAGCCGCGTCGAATGTCGTATGACTTGCTCGACCTGGCGCCGTTTCTGCAGGCCGGACAGAACACCATCGCGGTGTATGTCAAGTACTACGGCAAAGCGACCTCGGCCTGGATGCCGGCGGTGCCGAATATGACGCTCGGCAAGAGCGGCGTTCTGGTTTTTGAGGCCGACCTCGGCGCCGCAGGCTGGCTGGTTAGCGACGCTTCGTGGAAGGCCCGCCTGGCCGAGGGCTGGTCCGACGACTGGCGCAGCGGCACACAGGGACTGATCGGCGGCGGCGTTCCCGTAGAAGTGTTCGACGCGCGCCTGTTCGCGGCAGGCTGGCAGGCACCCGAATTCGACGACGGCACATGGGGCTCGGCACAGCTAGTTCCGGCCGTGCATATCGGCGGCTTCGCACGGACCCAGCCGCCGACCGACCCGTATGGTCCGCTGTTCCCCCGCTCGATCGCCCAGCTTGGCGGCGAGCGCAAAACACCGCGCAGCATCGAGGTCGAAACGCTCAGCGGCCCGATCGACGCCTCGATCGGCAGCCCGGTCCGCAGGGTCGAGGCGTCGATGGAGCTGCCGGTATCCGGCACCTCGGCTGGCGCACAGCTGCCGTTGACGATCGATCTAACGACCGGCGATTCTGCGCGGCTACTGATCGATATGGGCGTGATTGTTTCGGGCCTGGTCACCTTTGAGCTCGACGCGCCGGCCGGCACGGTGCTCGATCTGGCGTACATGGAGCAGCCGCTGAGCGGGCCGATCGGCATGCTCGGCCAGCATGCCGGCACGCGCTACGTGGCCAGGGGTGAGCACGACAGCTTCGAGGTGTTCGACTCGAACGGCCTGCGCTTTGCCTATATCCTGCTGCATGGCGCCGCGGGTCCGGTGACGCTGCGCTCATTCGCCGTGCGCGAGCTGGTCTATCCCTGGGAAACAGGCGCCGAGTTCAACTGCGACGACGCCGAGCTGAACCGCATCTACCGGGCCGGAATTCGAACGGTTCAGCTCAACTCGCACGACAGCTTTCTGGATTGCCCGACCCGCGAGCAGCGTGCCTGGGTTGGCGATGGCGTGGTACACCAGATGGTGCATCTGGCTACCAACCGCGACTGGCGTCTCGCCGGGCGCTACCTGACGTTGGGCAACTCGCCGCGCTCGGATGGTATGCTGCCGATGAGCGTAGTCGGCGAGATCGAGGCCAGCGGCGGCGTCACGATCCCCGATTGGGCGCTCAACTGGATCCACGGCGTGTACAACTGGTACCACTGGAGCGGCGATCACGAGCTGATCAAAGAACTGCTGCCGACAGTGGAGCGAATTTTGCGCTGGTACGCACCCTACCAGACCACGGGCGGCGTGCTCAAAGATGTCGTCGAATGGAACCTGGTGGATTGGTCGAGCGTGTCGAACGCCGATACCAGCGCGGTGTTGACGGCGCTGTGGGCGCGCGGGCTGCGCGAGTACGCCGAAATGGCGGCCTGGCTCGACGAAAACGGCAGCCGCCGCTGGGCCGAAGGGTTATATGAGAAGATCCGTGCGGGCTTCGAGGTATTCTGGGACGAATCCCGCGGCTCGTATGTCGATCATCTGGTCGACGGCCGGCAGCAGCCGGAGATGAGCCAGCTGGCCGGCGCAGCGGCGATCATTTCCGGCCTGGCGCCCGCGGAGCGCCACAAGCGGATCGTCCAGACGATCACCGACCCCGAGCGGCTGGTGGTGCGCTCATGGACCGGCGGCGGCGGGGAATATATGGCCGAGAAAATGGAGCAGCAGTTCCGCGGACACTACGAGATCGACTGGGACGCCGAGCAGCAGATCGTGCTGGCCGAGCCGTTTATGAGCTACGCCGTTCACGACGCGGTTGCGCTGGCCGGTGAGGCGGGGCGCCTGCCGGATCTGTACCCGCGCTGGAGCGAGTTTTTTGAAGGCGGCTACGACACGATCGGCGAGTGCTGGGGCTGGGGCACGCATGTGCATGGCTGGAGCTGCACGCCCACGCGCGATATGGTCTTTTACACGCTTGGCGTCACGCCGGCCGAGCCCGGCTACACCCGCGCCCGCGTCGCGCCACGGCTGGGCCGGTTGAAGTCGGCGACGGGCAGCGCGCCGACGCCGCACGGGCTAATATCAGTTGAAGTAACGCCCGGCAGCGTCACCGTCGACTTACCGGTGCCGGTGCTGGTCGAGCTGGAAGGCGAGCCGGCACGCGAGTTACCGGCAGGCCGGCACCGAGATCTCGCGCGGCGACGCGGTACACGGGCGCGGGCGGTGAGTATTCGGCAAAACGAAATCGAAAAGCAATTTTGAGCCTTTGTTTCGATTTCGAACTGCTTGACACGATTTTGTGTTGCTGATATAATCGGCGCCAGCCTTCACACGATCCAGCGCTTCAGAATCCGTTCCTCGCCGATCCGGCACCGTTGAAGGCCATTGCAGATTCCTGCCATGCATGTGTGCCTAGCGTTGGAGGAGCCGCCTATCGAAATAACGGCGATCGACCCGGCCACGCGCCCAGCCAGGGCGCTCCGAACGATGTGACGCGGATGTTTCACGGGGAGGACCAGTTCCATGACCGGAGAATCCACGGGGTCTATTCGTACGACTTGTTCTGCCGTTGGTGTTAGTACTCCTGATCGCCGCTTGCGGCAATACACCGCCGCCGGGCGGAGGCACGGCCGCCGCCACCTCGGGCGAACCCGATGCCGAGCCTACGCTGAGCACACAACCGCCCGACCCGCCGACTCCGGTTACCCGCGAAGCGACATCGGGCCGCTCAACGATCCTCGAAGTGTGGTATCCCTACGGCGGCGATACGGCGACGCAGCTGGAAGCATACTGGAAGGCTTTTGAAGACTCGCACCCCGACATCGGCATCAAAGCCGTGTACGCTGCAAATGACCTTTCCACCAACGCCAAGCTTTTCACGGCGATCGCGGCCGGCAATCCGCCCGACGTAACCTGGATCGACGGGCCGCAGGTGTCGGAGTGGGCCGCGCGTGGCGCGCTCGAGCCGCTGGACGAACAGCTCGCGGCAGCCGGCATCACCGAGGAGGATTACTGGACACCGAGCTGGATTCAGACCGTTTACAACGGCAAGGTGTGGGCGCTAACCTACGGCTCGGACCCCAACTTCGGCTTCTTCTGGAACAAAGACATCTTCGAGGAAGTCGGGCTCGACCCGGAGAAGCCGCCCCTGACGATCGAAGAAATGGGCGCCATGGCCGAAAAGATCGCCAAGGTCGACGGTGGGCGCATCGACCGGCTGGGCTTTATTCCGTGGAATGTGTACGGGTCGGCCAACTCGATGGTTACCTGGGGCTGGGCCTTCGGCGGCGATTTTTATGATCCGGAGGCGCAGAAGGTAACCGCCGACAATCCCAACAACGTCAAGGCGCTGGAGTGGATGGTGGACTATGCCGAGAAGTACGATCCGACCCAGATCTCCGGCTTCGTCGCCGGCTTCGGTACCGGCGAGCAGCATCCGTTCCTGACCGGCAAGCTGGCCATGGCGCCGCTGGGCCCATGGGAGCTGTCCAATATCAACAAGTATGCGCCCGACCTCAAGTACGGCATCACCTTCTTGCCGCAGGGCCCCGACGGCGCCGAGCCGCACTCATCATGGGTCGGCGGCTGGACGATCGGCATCCCGAAGGGCGCCAAGAACAAGGATGCAGCCTTCGAGTTCGTCAAGTGGATCAGCACCAGCGACGAGGCGACCAACATCATGGGGTCGAACTTTACGCAGTTCCCCGGCTACAAGAACTCGCCGTACTACGAGAAGGTGCAAACCGATCCGCTGCTCAAGCCGTTCTACGATATCCTGGTAGAGACGCGCCACCAGCGGCCGGTGATGCCGGCGCAGGCGTTTTACATGGGCGCGCTGGCCACGGCCGTCGACAACGCCATTTTCGGAAAGTCGACGCCCGAGGAGGCACTGGCGGAAGTGACGACCACCACTCAGAAGGAGCTCGACCGTATCCTGAAAGAGGGAGTCCAGTAGCGTAGTGCCGGGGGAGAGCGGGCGATCGCCCGCTCTCCAAGCTTTTCCGGGAAGGAGGCCTCAAGCTTATGGCCGCACAAACACTCGCTCGACCTCGCAACGCATCCTCGCGCCGGGAACGACACAATCTGAGCAACGGCCTGCTGTTCGCTTCGCCGGCGATTATCGGACTGCTCGTTTTTGTGGCCTATCCGGTCGTCGCTTCGATCTACTACAGCTTTACCTCGTACAGCGTGCTGCAGCCGCCGATCTGGATCGGGCTCGAAAATTATCGCACGCTGCTGTTCGACGATCCGGTGTTCTACACCACGCTGTACAACACCCTGTACATGGCGCTGTTCACGATCCCGCTGAGCGTGATCGCGCGCTGGGTCTGGCGATGCTGCTGAACATGAAGGTGCGCGGCCAGGCGTTTTACCGCACGATTTTTTATCTGCCGACGATCGTGCCGTTCGTGGCCTCCAGCGTCCTGTGGCTGTGGATCTACAACCCGCAGTACGGCACTTCAACACGCTGTTGTGGTATGTCGGCATCCAGGGGCCGGGCTGGCTGAGCGACCCGGTATGGGCCAAGCCCGCGCTGGTGATCATGAGCGTGTGGGGCGTCGGCAACTGGATGGTTATTTATCTTGCCGGCCTGCAGGACGTGCCGCAGGAGCTGTACGAGGCGGCCGAGCTTGACGGCGCGCGCTGGTGGTCCAAGACCTGGCATCTGACGCTGCCTTTTATGAGTCCATACATTCTGTTCAGCGTGATCCAGATGCTGATCGGAATTTTCCAGTACTTCACGCAAGTCGCGGTGATGACGCAGGGCGGGCCGGCCAACTCGACGCGCATGTATGCCTACTATCTGTACCAGAACGCGTTTACGTACTTTAAGATGGGCTATGCCAGCGCGATGGCCTGGTTGCTGTTTATCTTTGTCGTGATCCTGACGATCGTGATCTTCAAGCAGCTCGGCACGACGTGTTTACTACGGCGGGCAGTAGGAGGACTAGCGATGGCAAATCTAAGCGAAGCGCGTCCGATCACTGCCGGCCGCCGCACCGCAAGGGCGCCGGTTCAACCGCAAGACGCATACAGACGGTTCTGTCGCACGCGGCCTTGATCATGCTGAGCCGGTGTTCATCATGCCGTTTTTGTGGCTGGTGAGCGACGTCGCTCAAGCCGGACAGCCAGATCTTCGCCTTTCCGCCGATCTGGATTCCCATCCGGTGACGTTCGAAAACTATGTTGATCGGGCTGAACTTCATCCCGTTCTGCTGACCTATCTCAAGAACTCGCTGCTGTACAGCGGGTTGTCGATGTTTGGCACGATCTTATCGTCGAGCCTGGTGGCGTATAGCCTGGCGCGTATTCCTTGGCGTGGCCGGACGGTGCTGTTTGCTGATGATCATCGCAACGCTGATGGTGCCTGGCCAGGTCACGATGATCCCACTGTTTCTGGTCTTCAAAACACTGGGCTGGCTCGACACACTCCTGCCGCTGATCGTGCCCCACTTCTTTCTGCAGCCGTTCTTTATCTTTCTGCTGCGCCAGTTCTTCATGACGATCCCAAAGGAACTGGACGAGGCAGCCCGCATCGACGGCGCTTCGGAGTGGCAGATCTTCAGCGGGGTGGTGCTGCCGCTGGCCAAGCCGGTGCTCGCGACTGTAGGCCTGTTTACGTTCCTGAAAACCTGGAACGACTTCCTCGGACCGCTGGTGTACTTGAGCTCGCAGGAGAACTACACGCTCTCGCTCGGGCTCGGCACAGTTCCGCGGACAGTTCACCTCCTTGTGGGGACCGATGATGGCGGTGACAGTGGTGATGACCGTTCCGGTGGTCCTGGCGTTCTTCTTCACCCAACGCACGTTCATCCAGGGCATCACGCTCACCGGCATTAAAGGCTAGGAACGGCAGGCGCTTATGAGCAACTCAGTGCGCGAGAGCTCTCCGGAGCGGCGCCGTGTCCTGATGCTGGCTCAGTTTGTCGAGCGCGACTCGACCTCCGGCCGGTCAGGCAGGGCCGAAGGCCCTTCGGTGGGCGAGCTGAGCCAGCTGTTTAGTGTTTCCGAAGTGACGGTGCGCAAGGACCTGGATTTGCTCGAGATGCAGGGACTGCTGACTCGCGTTCACGGCGGAGCTATTGTCTCAGGGCGCGGCCGGCTGGAGGTGTTCTTCGCCGCGCGAGCGCAAACAAACCTCGAAGAAAAACGTCGCATTGCCGCCGCCGCGGCCGCGATGGTCGAGTCGCGCCAGAGCATCTTCCTGGACGCCAGCACAACAGCGCTGCAGGTCGCTCGCTTGATCAAGGATCGCGAGGATCTGACGGTCGTCACCAATGGGCTGTACACGGCGCAGGAGCTGACCTTTGCAACCGGCGTGTCGGTGATCGTCGTCGGCGGCATCGTTCGTCGCCGCTCGAGCTCGTTGGTCGGCGGATTGAACGGTGAGCTGCTGCAGCGCTTGCGGGTGGACCTCGGCTTTTTCGGTGCTGCCGGCGTCAGCGCCGCCGACGGGCTCACCGAGATCGACGTCAACGAGGCACAGCTCAAGCACCAGATGGTGCGCGCGAGCGCGCGCGTGATCGGCATCGCCAACTCGAGCAAATGGGGTCTGGTGCATGTCAGCGCCTTTGCGCTGCCCGACGAGATCGATGTGCTGATTTCGGATACCGCCGTGCCGGAGGACATCGCCGACGCCGTCAGGGCGCGCGACGTCGACGTCAGGTTGGTGTAGATCGTTGCCCCATGAACTACACCGTCCCTTTCATCGTCGCAGCGTCGGTGGCAGCACCGGCGCTGATTTTTTGGATCTTGCTGCTGCGCCGGCGCACGCCGATACGACGACTAACGACGATTCTCATCGTGGTCGGAGCCACGGTACGGCTGGTCTTTGTGTTCGCCACACCGCCGTTTTATGCTCCCGACGAGCAAGCGCACTTCAACTATGTCAAGTACCTGTACGAGCAGCGCTCGTTTCCGGTGCAGGTGAGCCGCACGGATGCGCCGAGCAACGACTGGGAATATTACCAGCCGCCGCTGTATTACTTGCTGTGCCTGCCGCTGTATGCAGTAACCCAGGTCCTGTTTCGAGCGCCGCCCGAGGTCGCAATGTATGTGCTGCGCTGCGTCTCGATCGGCTGCTGGGCGGTAACGCTGGCCTTTGCGCTGCGATTGCTGCGGCGCCTGCAGCTCGACGATGCGGTCACATGCATGGTCGTTGCCGTACTGGCCTGTTTGCCGAGCTATGCGTTTCTCAGCTCCTCGATCAACAACGACAACCTGGTCACCGCCATCGGAGCCGTGTTGCTGTTTTTGCTGGCCGCCTCGCCGCTGCGGTGGAAGCCGGTCGTGCTCGGCTTCGTGCTCGGCCTTGCGTTGCTGACCAAGCTCACCGCGGTGGTGTACGCTTTCGCGTTAGCCGCGCTGCTGGCCGTTGCCTATTTCAACCGCGGCCTGGCCTTCGGACGCGCGTTGGCGTTAGGCAGCCTGAGCTACGCCATCGCCGGCGCCATGTGGCTGCCATGGGGCTTACGCAACCTGCGGCTGTACGGCGAGCTGACGGGAGAGCAGCGCGCAAATATTCCGTTTCGATGGAGCTCGCCGCCCTATGCCGTGCGCACGATCGCGACGTACCTGAGCAAGTCGTTCTGGTCGGTTTCGGGCATCTACAATAATGTTGAATACTTACCGCAGCTCGGCATCGCGTTTGGAGCCATCGCCGCCGCCGGGCTGGTATGGCGCGCATTTGCAGCGCAGCCCCAGGAGGTCGCCCTTTCGCCGTGCTGCAAGCAATATCTCACGGCGATGGCGGCGGCGATAGCACTGAACTTTGTGCTGACGGCGCGCTTCGGATATCTCTACAACCAGGGCCAGGGACGCTTCCTGTTCCCGCTGCTGATCCCGATCGCGGTGCTGATGGCGCTGGGCCTGCAGGCGCTGGCCCCACGAGCGCCAGGCGAGCGCGTGCCGGGCCTGGTCGCCGCGTTCTTTTCTACCTACGTTATCTCATTCGCCGCGTACAGCCTGGTTGTTTTTTAACGCAAAGGCGACTATGGCGTCCACAGCGTGCCGTCGGGCCAGCGGCTCTGGGTCCACTCGATCGTTTTGACGGTCAGCGGGTATTTGGCGGCCGCCTGCTCGTCGATGTCGATACCCAGACCCGGGCGATCGTTAGCCCACAGGTAGCCGTTGCGCAGCTCGGGCGTGCCCGGAAATACCTCGTAGATCGCTTCGCCGAAGTTGATTACTTCCTGCACGCCGAAGTTGGGGCTGGACAGATCGAGGTGCAAATTCGCCGCGTGACCGACCGGCGACGTATCGCCGGGCCCGTGCCAGGCTGTACGCACGCCGAACGACTCGCACAGCGCCGCCATTTTGCGCGCCGGCGTAATGCCGCCGATAGCCGAGATGTGCGCCCGCACGAAGTCGATCAATTGCTCGGCGACCAGCTGGCGCCATTCGACAGGATTGGTATGCAGCTCGCCCATCGCGATCGGCGTCGCGCACTGCTCGCGGATGCGCCGGAACCACGGCAACTGGTCGGGAGCGAGCGGATCCTCCAGGAAAAACAGCTTGTACGGCTCGAGCTGCTTGGCCAGGTTGACGGCGTCGATCGGCACCAGGCGCTCGTGAATATCGTGCAGCAGCAGAGGCTCGTCGCCGATATGCGAGCGCACATAGTCGAACAGTTTGGGGATCGAGCGCGCGTAGGCATGCGGATCATAATAAGCGCCGGGAAACGCCGAATCGAGACGATCCATCGATTTCATGCGGTGTGTCGCCTGCGGCACGGGGTCGGGCCGGTCAGGCAGCGAGGTACTCGCTTCGGGTACGGCCGTCGCCTTGCGCATATCCTGCACTCGCCCGCCGTAGCCGCCCATCTGGCAGCGGATCGCCAGATAGCCTTCCTCCCAGTAGCGCTGGACGTTTTCCAGCACTTCCTGGGGCTCGCGGCCGTCGGCGTGTCGATACACCATCGCGGCTTCGCGGCAGCGCCCGCCGAACAGATCGTAGACCGGCATGCCGGCGACCTTGCCCTTAATGTCCCACAGCGCCATGTCGACGCCGCTGATCGCATTGTTGAGCACGGGGCCGTTGCGCCAGTACGAGTTGACCATCATCACGCGCCACAGGTCTTCGATATTGGCCGGGTCGCGTCCTTGCAGCAGCGGGTCGAGATATTCTTCCACGGCACGCGCCACGAGTGTCGGGCGCTGCGTGAATGTAGCACAGCCAAGGCCATACAGGCCGTCCTGGTCAGTCTCGACTTTGACGATCACCAGCCCGATACCGTCGGGGGCAGTCAGTATCGAGCGGATCTTTGTGATTTTCATTGCAGCTCCTTTTTTTACGACCACAACCGATCATGACTCAGGTCGCTTTCCCAGTGTGGCGCCGGCTCGAAGAAGCTGCTGTCCTCCGGGCTGAGGTGCTCGCGCACGGCATCCAGATTGAGCTCGAAGCCCAGTCCGGGCGCATCGGGCACGGGGATGTAGCCGTTCTGGATGATCGGCTTGGGCACGCCGTCCACGAAGTCGTCCCAGTACGGGATATGCGTGAAATGGTGCTCCAGCGCGATAAAGTTTTCGGTAGCCGCGGCGCAATGCACGCTGGCCATCGTGCTGATCGGCGTGCCGGCCATGTGCATCGCCATACTGATGCCGTACTCCTGGGCATAGTCGCCGATCTTTTTGGTTTCCAGAATGCCGCCGCTGGTCGCGAGATCGGGGTGAACGATGTTGACGCCGCGGGCCTCGACCAGCGGCTTGAAGCCGTCTTTGAGGTAGATATCCTCGCCGGTGCACACGGGAGTGTTGAGCGTGCGCTCGAGCTGTACCCACTGGTCGGTGAACTGCCAGGGCACCAGGTCTTCCAGCCAGGCCAGGTTGTAGGGCTCGAGCGCCTGGCCGAGGCGGATACAATCGTCGACGCCGATATGCCCGAAATGGTCGGCGGCGATCGGCACCTCGTAGCCGACCACCGAGCGCACCTGGTCGACATACTCACAGATGGTGTCGATACCCTGCGGCGTCAGTCGCACGTGCGTAAACGGGTGCATCACCTCACGGCTATGGCGAAACACTTCGAGCTCGTCGCCGGTATCGCCGCGCAACATGCCGCGCGGCCACGAAAGCGCGCCCGGCACGCCGATCAACTGGTCGACGCCGAGGTCCATCTTCAGCATCGTGAAGCCGCGCTCGATGCGCTCCTTGAGCCTGTGGCCCATTTCCACGCCGTCCGGCTCGTTGGGCGTATCACAATACATACGCACGCGGTCGCGGAACTTGCCGCCGGCCAGCACATACGCGGGCACGCCGTACGCCTTGCCGGCCAGGTCCATCAGCGCCATCTCGACGCCGCACACGCCGCCGCCCTGGCGGCCGTGGTAGCCGAACTGCTTGATCTTGCGGAACAGCTGGTCGACATTGCACGGATTTTCGCCGAGCAGGCGGCTCTGCAGCATCAGCGCGTAATTCTTGCTGGCGAAATCGCGCACTTCGCCATAGCCGCTCAGGCCCTGGTTGGTGTCGATGCGCACGATCGTAAAGCGCCAGCGGTTCCACCCAACCGTCGCCGTGCGCAAGTCGGTGATGCGCAGATCGCTCGGGCGTCCCGCCGTGTTGAGATGGTCTTCCGGGCGCGGCTGCGCGCCGTCGGCTGGTTGTTGCATTACGCGTTTCCTTTCGCCTGCTTCCAGCTCTGGAAGTCGGCCTCGATATCTTCACGCCAGGCCGTGTCGATCTCGCCGCTGGTGTAGGTTTCCTCGCCGAGGCGCAGCTTGCCGAACTCGTCGCGCACGCGTATGTCTTCGCTGCGCTCGACCACCTCTTCGACCAGATGCGGCGGAATAAAGATCACGCCGGTGGGTGTGCCGAGCACGATATCGCCCGGCAGCACGGTGACGCCGCCGATGCGGATCGGGATATTAAGCCCGGCCAGCGTCACATCGGCGATCGCCGTCGGGTCAACGCCGCGCACGTAGAAGTTCACGTCCGAAAGCTGCATCAGGCCCGGTGTAATCGCGGATGCCGCCGTCGATCACCGCGCCGGCGCTGGTGCGCGTCGCGCACCGCCGTGCCCAGGTTGTCGCCGACCACCGTGCCGTCCTTGATCTTGCCGAAGATGTCGACGACCATCACGTCGTTGTGCTCGAGCGTCTCGATGATCCACGAGTTCTGGCCGCCGCTTGCGCCGCGGCCTTCGGCCAGGCCGGCACGCTGCACAGCCTCGTGAAAATCCGGGCGATGCGGCACAAACTGCGCCGTGACGGCGCGACCGACGGTGATCGTGCCGGGGTGGGTTTCCATCCAACTGCCTTCGAACTGGCGAGCGTAGCCGTGCCCGCGCAGCACGCCCCAGGCTTCCTCGGTCGTGACCAGCTTCATCCGCTCGAGCAGGTCGTCGGGTACGCGCGGGCGGCCATCGGGGAAGCGCTCAAACGGGTTGAGCGAGGTGAGCTCGATCAGATCCTCGCGCGAGGGTTGAACACGCATATGTGCCTCGTAATTGACGCTAGGTCTCCGGGATATAAATCCCGGAGCTGAAGAAACGAAGCCACCTGAAGGTGGCTAGCCCGCTTCAGCGGGCTTCGTTTCCTCAGCCCCAGGCTTGAGCCTGGGGACTGCCGCGAACGCGATCATTCGCGTTAATTATGTCGCCAGCCCAGCAGCCGCTCGGCCTTGCTGCAATCGTACAACCCGGCGGTGCCCGCAAACTCGGCGCGCAGCACGGCTTCCGGATAATGCCGCAGCAGCAGCTCCAGGGTCGGCTCGTCCATCATCGTATCTGGCGCGACGATATAGAACGCTTCGTGGCCGCGGAAGCCGGCGTCGAGCGAGTCCAGGCACGCGCGCGCTGCCGCTTCCAGGCAGGTGTACCCCCACAGGTGGCGCGACCAGGCCTGTTCCCGACGCGGATCGTCGACGTACCCTGAAGGGCGTACCGGCGTGACCCAGTGAAAGCGCAGGCTGGCGATGGTCATGTCTTCGTAGCGCCGCGCGAACGAGTCGCCCTGCTGTTCGAGCACCCACTTGGACAGACTATACGGGTCCTCGTTGTAGGTGGGATGATCCTCGTCGAGCGGGAAATAATCGTAGCGCGGCCGGCGGCTGTAGGATGCGCCGGTAGCATTGACGCTTGACGCCTGACACACGCGATTGATGCCATGTTTTGCCGCCGCCGACAGAATGTTATAGCTGCCGACGACGTTGTTGTTGTGGACCACGTGGTCCGGGAAGCCGTGCGGGCTGGGGATCGCGGCCAGGTGAACCACCGCGTCGCATCCGTCGATGGCGGCTTCAACCGCCGCGTAATCGGCCATATCGGC
This sequence comes from uncultured bacterium, assembly GCA_963827625.1. GTDB lineage: Bacteria > Chloroflexota > Chloroflexia > Chloroflexales > Kallotenuaceae > CAWHBS01. Next base: position 1,391,798 of record CAWHBS010000004.1, read on the forward strand.
CGTGATATGCCTGACGCCGCCGGGCGCATCGTCCCAGGCGACACGGTCGAGGCTGGTAACCTGATGGTCTCGTTGCAGGGCTAAATCGACGACGGCGCGACCGATCCGGCCGCTGCCGCCGGTGACTAGAATGTTCATACTTATCCCGCGTACACTGCGCGTTGCAGCCCACGAATATAGCCGATCGCGAAGAGGCGACCGAACGACGAATAGCCCGCGTCGGCGTTGCTGTCGCCCTCCACGGTTGGTACATGATCGGGCCGCAGCACGCCGTCGAAGCCGATATCGCGATAGGCCTGCATACAGGCCAGCATATCGGTCTGGCCGGCGTCCTGCCAGGTCTCTTCGAACCGCTCGGGCGTGCCGCGCACATCGCGGAAGTGTACAAAGAAGATTTTGCCCTGCCGTCCGAACTCGCGAATGACGCCGGGAAGGTCGTCGGTCATGAGCGTAAAGTTGCCCTGGCACAGCGTAATGCCGTTGGCCGGGCTGGGCACCAGATCGAGCAGTCGTTGATAGTTCTCGATGCTGCGCATGATGCGGCCGACGCCCCGGATCGGCGACAGCGGCGGATCGTCGGGATGCATCGCCAGCTTCACGCCGGCGCGCTCGGCGACCGGCACCACGCGGCGCAGAAAGTATTCAAGATTACGCCACAGCTCATCCTCGCCGATCGGGCCAAGCTCGGTCGGCGGAGCATCGCGCAGCTGCTCACGGTCGAAGCTGGTGACCAGTGAGCCGCCGCGCGAGGGGCGGCCGGTCTCCGTGCGCATCCAGTTGAAATCGGTCATCCACTCGTAACACCACACCGGGATGCCGAGCCGGCCCATGTTCTCCAGCAGAGAACACACCGAATCGATCTCTTCATCGCGGCCCGGCTGGCCGCGCTTGGCGCGATTGAGCGGTGGACGCGCCTCGATCACGGCCAGGCGAAAGCCGCCATCCTCATAGCGCTGCTTCATCCGCCGCAGCGGCTCGTAGTCCCACGGCGCGCCGCCGTCCAGATCGGCGGGAGTAGGCAGGCCTCCAACAGCGATATCGACACCGGCCTGTTTGACGAGCGTCCACAGGCCGCTCTTGGTCGGCGGCACCATTTCGGCGATCTCGATCATGATTAGTTTCCTGCATTATTCACCACAAAGGACACAAAGAATCGAATAATATTCCGGATACTTTGTGTCCTTTGTGCCGAATTTCGTTCTTCATACTACGCTAAGCCCCGGTGTTGGTGCGCCGCTCCCAGCCGGGACGGAACAGCGGCAGCATGTTGCCGGGGTGGTAGGGGTGTTTGGCGATCTCTTCGTAGTTGAGGTCGGCGCCCCAACCGGGCCGCGAATCGTCGAGCTCGATCCAGCCGTCTTCGACCGCTACCGGATGGTTCAGTATCAGGCGGCTCCAGTCGTCGTTGAACTCGTCGAAGATCTCGTGCAGCAGAAAGTTCGGCGTCGCCGTATTCAGGTGCGCGCACACCAGCGAACACAACGGACCCTGGGCACTGTGCGGCGCGGTAACGCCGTTGGCGGCGTTGACCATGCCGCACACCTGCTTGGACGCCGTCATGCCCAGATACTGCGGCTCGAGCTGGATGATATGCACCGCGTTGTGCGACAGCAACTCGGCGAACTGCTGGGCAGAGTAATAGTCTTCGCCGCACGCGATCGGCACCGGGCTGCGTCGCGCGACCGCCACCATGTCCGAGATACGCTGCGGCGGCACCGGCGCCTCGAACCAGGTCGGCTGATACGGCGCCATGGCCTCGGCGAACTGCAGCGCGGTGTGGACGGAAAACCGGTTGTGGCCTTCGATCAGGATGTCGACGTCCGCGCCGACCGTCTCACGCACGGCGGCGATGATACTGATCGCCAGGGCGAAATCCGCACGATCGACCACCCGCCACGCCGCGCCGAACGGATCGAACTTGAGCGCGGTGTAGCCGCGGGCTACCACCTCGGCGGCTTTTTCGGCAAACGCCCCCGGCTCGCGCGCGCCGCGATACCAGCCGTTAGCGTAGGCGCGCAGCCGCTCATGGCAGCGCCCGCCGATCAGCCGGAAAACCGGCTGGTTCAGCGCTTTGCCGACGATATCCCAGCACGCGAACTCGATCCCGGCCAGCGCGGCGCCCTGGATCTGCCCGCCGTCGGAGTACACTTCACGAAACAAGCGGAGCGTATGCGATTCCAGATCGAACGGATCGTGGCCGATGACGTAGCGCTTAAGCTCGTGGATCGCGGCCTCGACGGTGCGAGCGAAGCCGTTGAGCGTCGCCTCGCCGATGCCGTGGATGCCTTCATCGGTGTCCACGCGCACAAAGACCCAGTTTTTCCACGGGATTGCCGACGATAAAGGTCGATATTTCAGTAATTTTCATAAGTAATCCACCACAAAGCACACAAAGAACACAAAGATAACGAAGAATCGAATTAATTCGGATACTTTGTGTCCTTTGTGTGCTTTGTGGTTAAGTCCCGTTCGTTTACGCCGGCAGCAGCTCGCTGAGCCTGTCGTTAGCGATCTGCGGATACAACTCGTGGAGATAGCACGACGTCGCCTGCGTCTCGCTCAGGCGGAACAGCGGCGGCGGCGCCGCGCACTTCTCCATGGCGAACGGGCAGCGCGGCATGAACTGGCAGCCGGTGGCGATGATGCCGCCCTCGGCCTCCCTGGCTTTGATCTCGGTCTCGCCCCAGCGGCGGTCGAGATCGGGCCACGGGATCGAGTCGATCAGCAGCTTGGTGTAAGGATGCTGCGGGCTGTTGATCACCGTGTCCACGTCGCCGGCCTCCATCACCGAGCCGCGATACAGCACGACGATCGACTTGGCGATATGGTAGGCCGTGGTCAGGTCGTGCGTGATATAGATGATCGAGACGCCGTAGTTGCGCTGCAGCGTGCGCAGCGTTTCCAGAATATTTGCGCGCAGGCGAGGCGTCGACCATCGACACCGGCTCGTCGGCCACCAGCAGGCGCGGCTTGAGCAGCAGCGCGCGGGCCACGTTGATGCGCTGGCGCTGGCCGCCCGACAGCTGGTGCGGAAAGCGGCCCAGGATTTCATCCGGGCGCAAGCCCGACCGCCGTCAGCGCCTCTTCCATGCGGTCGCGGGCTTCGATCTTGTTCTTGGCCAGCTTGAATTGTCTTGATCGGCACCGCCAGCAGATGGTCGACCGTGTAAAACGGATTGAACACCGCGAACGGATCCTGGAACACCGCCTGCACCTCGCGCCGGAACGTCATCCGCTCCTCGCCGCGCAGCTTGCTGATATCCTTGCCGCTGTACAGGATCTTGCCCGGATGTCGGCGCGATAAAGCCGAGCAGCAGCATGGCCAGCGTGGTTTTCCCGCTGCCGCTTTCGCCGGCGACTGTCATGATCGTCGGCTCGTCTTCTTCGAGCGTGATCGATACATCGTTCAGCGCGGTGTTCGACGTCACGTTGATCACGCCGCGCGAGTAGACCTTGGTAACATTTTGAAACTCGAGCAGCGAGCTCATACGACTGCCTCTTCGTGTGCGACGGCTTTCTCGGTGTACAGATGGCACGCGACCTTGCCGCCGCCTTCAAGCGTCATCAGATCCGGGCGTACTGTTTTGCAATGCTCCATCACATGCGGGCAGCGCGGATGGAACGTGCAGCCGCTCGGCAGCCGCAGCAGCGAGGGGGCAAGGCCGGGGATGCCCTTGAAACACGCCCTTGTTTTCGCAGGCTCGGCAAGCTGCTGATCAGCGCCTGGGCGTACGGATGCTTGGGCTCGGTGAACATCTCGCGCACCGAGCTGACCTCCATCAGCCGGCCGGCGTACATCACCGCCACCTTGTCGACAAACTGCGCCATCAGGCCCATATCGTGGCCGATCAGGATCACGGCCGCGCCGATCTGCTTCTGCACGCGGTCGATCGTTTCCATCACCTGGCGCTGCGTCACCACGTCGAGCGCGCTGGTCGGCTCGTCGGCGATGATCACCTCGGGGCTGAGCAGGATGCCGATCGCGATGCACACGCGCTGCTTCATACCGCCCGACAGCTCGTGCGCATACATCTTGAACACGCTGCGCTTGAGATCGACCGACTCCAGCGCGTCCATGCAGCGCTCTTCGACATCTGCCTGGCGCGCGCGCGGCTCATGCGCCTTGATCGCATCGACCATCTGCGCGCCCGATGCGCAGCACCGGGTTGAGCGAGTTCATCGCGCCCTGCGGAATATAGGCGATCTTGCTCAGGCGCGCTTTGAGCATCTCCTCTTCGGAAAGCGCGGTCAGGTCGGTGTCGCCGACCATGACCTTGCCGCCTTCGATGCGCCCGGGCGGCTTGATCATGCGCATCATCGCCAGCGCCATCGTGCTCTTGCCCGAGCCCGATTCGCCGACCAGGCCCAGCTTTTCGCCGGCATTCAGCGTGAAGTTGACACCATCGAGCGCCTTGGCGCGCCCGGCGTCGGTGTAGTAGGAGACCTGCAGGTTTTGAACACGCAGGACAGGGGTGGTCATGGCGCTTTACTCCGATCCTCCGCACGCGCGGATTGGCGAACTCGTCGAGGCCCATATTGATCAGCGCCAGCGAGCCCAGGATCAGCACCAGCGCCAGCGACGGGCATGATCGGCCACCACCACCAGCCGTTGAAGAACGCGCCCTGCCCTTGTGCGGCCCAGATCATATTGCCCAGCAGCGGCTCGCGCAGCGGGCCCAGGCCGAGCACCGCCAGATAGAACGATGCGAACATCGCCGACGAACACCGCACCGACGAACGGCGGCCCCGATAAACGGCAGCAGATTGGGCAGGATCTCGCCAAAGATGATGCCCAGATCGCCGACGCCGGAAAGCTTGGCGACCGAAACGAACTGGCGCTCCTTCATCGTCAGCACCTGCGAGCGGATCACCAGCGTCGGGCCCATCCAGCGCCAGCAGCACGACGATAAAGGCCATGGTATAGATCGTGACATAGCGCTTATCGATCGAGCCGGCGATAACGACCTGGATCAAGAATACCGGGATCGGCGTCAGGATCTGGCAGATGCCCTTGATGCCGCCGTCGATCGGACCGCCAAAGTAGGCCGAGGTAAAGCCGAGGACGACCCCGATCAGGGTGCCGATCGCGCCGGCGAGCACGCCGATCAGCGCCGTCTGCCACATGCCCACGCACCATCGCGGCCAGCAGGTCGCGCCCGAAGAAGTCGGTGCCGAACGGATACTGCAGGCTCGGCGGCTGCTTGGGCTTCACCGCCAGCGGGTAGGCTGCTTTGGCGTCGGTGGTCAGCAGGCCGATCGACCGTAAACAGCCACCAGCCCGAGCAGATGATCAGCATGCCGATCGCCAGGCTGCGGTTGCGGCGCAGATAGCGCAGGATGAGCCGTGAGCCGGCTGGGCTGCCGCACTTCTGGCTGTGGGAATTGCAATAGTCGCTCATTGACGCTTCGCTCCTTAGGAATTGCGGATGCGCGGGTCGAGCAGCGGGTACAGCAACTCTACCAGCACCATCAAGCGTCGCGACGCTGATGGTGATGAACAGCACGATGCCGTAGATCACCAGAAAGTCGTTCGACGTGATCGCCGCGCTCAGCACCGAGCCGAGGCCCGGCAGGCCGAAAATGCCCTCGACGACAGCGCCCGCGGTGATCAGGCCGCCCAGCGCCAGCGCGAAGCCGGTGACCTGCGGCAGCAGCGCGTTGCGCAGATAGTAGTCGCGGAAAATAGTCACGGCCGCTGAGACCCTTATGCTCGGCGAAGTTCACATAGTCTTCACCCTGGATCGTGATGCCCATGCCGCGCATCGCCGAGCACCCAGCCGCCCGTCCAGACCAGCATCAGCGCCAGCGCCGGCAGAATCTGGTGCCTGAACCGGTCGAGATAAAACTCCAACGACCCGTCGGCCACCATGCCGATCGAATACGCGCCGCCCAGCGGCAGCCAGCTTCAGGCGAAAGCGATAAAAAACAACAGCAGCACGCCCATGCATCACCGGCGGCATGCCCTGCAGCAGCACAAACGGCGTGGCGATGGTGCGCAGCCCAGCCCGGCGCTCGCGGCCAGGCGGCGACCGCGCCAAGCAGGTTGCCGATAACAAACGAAATGACCATCGTCGTAACAGATCAGCCCGATCGTCCACGGCAGCGACTCGGAGATCAGCTGCCAGACCGTTTTGGGGTACTGGTTGAGCGACACGCCGAGGTCGAAGCGCGCCACGGCGCTGATATAGTCGCAGTATTGCTCCAGCAGCGGCTTGTCGAGGCCGAATTTCGTATTGTACGAGGCGACGATCGTTTCGAGATCGCCGGGCGAAAAGCCGCCCTGTGCGCGCTAACGCGGCGAAGCGCTCGCGGATCGGGTTGCGCGATGAGATACGCGGGATGAAAAAGGTGATCGTCGAAGCGGCCCAGATCACCAGGATCAAGAAACAGGATACGCCGGATAACAAGTCGGATGCTCATGGCCAGCCCCAATTCCTTTGCGTGAGGCCGGCGCGCCGCCGAAGCGACGCACCGGCCACCGGCAGGAGTCGGCGCGCACCGCTCCCCAACTGAAGATGTGCTTACTGTGCCGCCTTCAGGCTGCGTAATGACCAGCAGGCCGGTGTGGGCCCAGAAGGCGCCGTTGGTGCCCATCGCCGGGTTGTCGGCCGTCGGCCAGTTGGTCCAGTAGGTCTGGTTGTACGGGATGCGGTGCAGCCACTGGATGATCGGGATGTCGATCTGGTCGCGCCAGTAGATCTCCATCGCCTGGGCCGCCAGCTTCTGGAACTCGGGGTCGTCGGCAGACAGCGGCGCCATCGCGTCGATGATCGCGTCGTACTCCGGGTTGTTGTAGCGCGAGAAGCGGTTGTTGCCGGCGGAGGTACCAATCGGCGCGCTGAATAGCGGCTGTGGAACAGCTCGAACGCGGCGTACGGATCCATCAAGCTGGCGCCGTGGCCGAACATGTACACGCCCGGCTTGCCGTCGGCCATGTTCTGGTAGGCGTCGGTGCCGAAGTTGACCGAGGCGTCGAAGCCGCGCGTTGCGCAGCATCTCCACCAGGATCGGCACGATATCGCTGTGGATGCCTTCGAAGCCCTGGATCACCGCCGGACGGTCGCGCCGTCCTTCTCCCACAGGCCATCGCCGTTCTTGGTGAAGCCGGCCTCGGTCATCAGCGCGGCGCTCTGCTCGAGGTCGAACTAGCGCGGCTGGTACTTCTCCTCCAGCGCCTTGACCTCGGGGCTGTCGGCGAACTCCTGCAGGCCGGGGTACAGCGGGAAGGGATAGATCGTGGCGATCTTGGCGCCCTCGTAGAGGATCTCGTCGATCGTGTCGCGGTCGACCGCCAGGCTGATGCGCGCGGCGGACATTGACGTCGTCGAACGGCGCAAGCTGGGTGTTGACCCACAGCGAGTTGGGCCACCAGTCCAGGTAGCCGTAGGGCGGCTCGTTGCCGGTGTGGCGTGGTGATCTTTCGGGTTCTGCGCCAGAATGTTGCCGATCACCGACGAGCGCATGTCGAGCGTCGCGTCGAACTCGTTGTTGACGACGCGCTGCGCGACGATATCCATGTTCTGGCCGACCTGGCCGCCGATGTTGACCATGATCATGCGCTTGACGGCCGGCGTTTCCATCAGGCCGGCTTCGATCGCCCACCAGTCCTCGCGCAGGTCCAAGATCTTCTGGTTCTGATCCCAGCTGACGATGCTGTAGGGGCCGGAGTGCGCCATCTCGATGCCGCCGGTGTAGGCGTTGACATCTTCCTGCTGCGACAGCACATGCTCGGGGACGATCGGAATGCCGGTGTCGAACTTCAGCGTCAGCACTTCGAACGCGAAGCGCGGCGCCGGCATCTTGAAAGTCACGGTTGATCGTCATATCGTCGGGCGACTTGATCGTTCTTGACGAACTGCTCGAACTGGCCGTGATAGGGCAGCTTATCGTTGTTGAGCTGGCCCTCGAACGTGAAGACCACGTCCTTGGCCGTCACGGGTGTGCCGTCGCTCCACGCCGCGCCGTCGCGCAGCTTGATCTCGAGCTCGGTGAAGTCGGTCGTTGTAGTTCATGCTCTCGGCCAGCCACGGAATTTCCTTGTCGGAGAAAATGCCGAAGTAGGACAGCGGCTCCCACATAAACGCGTTGCCGTCCTGGTGGGTATAGCCGGGCACGGCCCAGGGATTGGTGATGCCAAGCGCGCCGGCGCTCCAACCGAGAACCAGCGTCTGCTCGCGCGGCACATCCTTCAAGGGGCCGGCGATCAGCGGCTCAGGAGTCGGCGATGCGCCTGCCGAGGCGGCGGCTTCAGAAGCTGCGGGTTCGGACGCGGCAGCTTCGGAGGCTGCGGGTTCGGACGCGGCAGCTTCGGACGCGGCAGCTTCAGAGGCTGCGGCTTCTGATGGGGCGGCTTCTACGGAAGCTGCCGCTTCTGATTCGGCAGCGGCGGACGTGGCGGCACCGGGCGTAGCCGGTGTAGAGCCACAAGCAGCTAGAATTAGCGCCAAGAGGATAAAGGCGCTCAAGAACCTGAGCCTGGCCATAAACGTGTGTCTCCAGTGACGACTAGGATCTAAATTACAATCTGCACCATCGCGAACAGGATATCCGAATACTATGCTGGCAGCACCTCCTTGGCGGGAGCGGCGCATGCCGCTCCCGTGAAGACCCAGATTACTGTGCCGGCTTCAGGCCTGTAACGACCAGCATTCCGGTGTGGTGCCAGAACGCGCCGTTGATGCCCAGGCCCGGGTTATCAGTCGTCGGCCAGTTAGTCCAGTAGGTCTGATTGTACGGGATCCGGTGCAAAAACTGGATCACCGGAATGTCGATCTGGTCGCGCCAGTAGATTTCCATCGCCTGGACGGCCAGTTCCTTAAACTTGGGATCGTCGGACGGCAGCGGCGCCATCGCGTCGACGATCGCGTCGTATTCGGGGTTCTCGTAGCGCGACCAGCGGCCGCCGGGGGCAGGCGTGCCGGCCGGAGCGGAAAAGCGACTGTGGTACAGCTCGAACACGGCGTACGGATCCAGCAGGCTGGCGCCGTGGCCGAACATATACAGGCCCGGCTTGCCGTCGGCCATGTTCTGGCCGGCGTCGGTACCGAAGTTAACCGAGGCGTCGAAGCCCGCGTTGCGCAGCATCTCCACCAGGATCGGCACGACGTCGCTGTGGATACCTTCGAAGCCGTTGATCACCGCCGGCACCGTCGCGCCGTCTTTTTCCCACATATTGTCGCCGTTGAGCGTGAAGCCGGCCTCGGTCATCAGCGCGGCGCTCTGCTCGGTGTCGAACAGTTGCGGCTGATACTTCTCCTCCAGCGCCTTGACCTCGGGGCTGTCGGCGAACTCCTGCAGGCCGGGGTACAGCGGGAAGGGATAGATCGTGGCGATCTTGGCATCTTCGAACACGACCGAGTTGAGCGTGTCGCGGTCGATCGCCATGCTGAGCGCGCGGCGAACGTTGACGTCGTCGAACGGTGCCTGCTGGGTATTGACCCACAGCGAGTTGGGCCACCAGTCCAGGTAGCCGTAGGGCGGCTCGCTGCCCGAATGCGTGGTGATCTTGTCGTTCTGCTCCAGAATGTTGCCGATCACCGCCGCGGTCATGCCCAGGGCCGCGTCGAATTCGTTGTTGACGACGCGCTGGGCGACAATATCCATATTCTGGCCGACCTGGCCGCCGATGTTGACCATGATCACGCGCTTGACGGCCGGCGTTTCGATCAGGCCGGCTTCGACCGCCCACCAGTCCTCGCGCAGGTCGAGGTACTTCTGGTTCTGGTCCCAGCTGACGACGCTGTACGGACCGGAGTGCGGCATATCGATGCCGCCGGTGTAGGCGTTGACGTCTTCCTGCTGCTCCAGCACATGCTTAGGAACGATCGAAATACCCGTATCGAACTTGAGCGTCAGCACCTCGAACGCAAAGCGCGGCGCCGGTGTCTTAAACCCAACGACCACGGTCTTGTCGTCGGGCGATTCGATCGTGTCGACGAACTGGTCGAACTGGGCATGATACGCCAGCTTGTTGTTGCTGAGCTGCCCTTCAAACGTGTATACCACGTCGGCGGCGCTGACCGGCGTGCCGTCGCTCCACTTGGCACCGTCACGCATTGTAATGGTCAGCTCGGTGAAGTCGTCGTTGTAGGTCATGCTCTCGGCCAGCCAGGGGATCTCTTCGTCGGCATAGATCGCATAATACGCCAGCGGCTCCCACAGCAGCGCGTTAGCGTCCTGGTGAGTATAGCCGGGCGCGGCCCAGGGATTGGTGATGCCGAGCGGTCCGGCGCTCCAACCGAGAACCAGCGTCTGCTCGCGCGGCACATCCTTCAAGGGGCCGGCGATCAGCGGCTCAGGAGTTGGCGATGCGCCTGCCGAGGCAGCGGCCCCGGATGCAGCGGCTTCGGATGCGGCTGCTTCAGATGCAGCGGGTTCGGATGCGGTCGTTTCTGTAGAGGCAGCAGCTTCGGACGGAGCAGCTTCGGACGGAGCGGCTTCAGACGGAGCCGCCTCAGCGGAGGCAGCCGAGTCAGGAGCAGCTGACGTCGCAGCACCCGGTGCCGCAGGTGTGGCACCGCAAGCAGCCAGAATTAAGGTCAAAAGGACAAGCGCGCTCAAGAACCTGAGCCTGGCCATAAATATGTGTCTCCAGTGACGACTAGGATCTCAGGAACAATCTGCACCATCGCGGAAAGGAGATCCGATGAGTTTTATGGGGTGTGGCACCTCCTGGACTGGGTGTACTTTGCGTTTTGGTGACGGGAGTGCTAGGATTGTAGTCGGCCTTGTCACGACTGTCAACTTGCAGTCGGCTCTCGAATTCATCGAATTTCTTGTCCCTCGATTCTAGCGGCGCCGCATCGCTGCCCGCGCCCGACATGGAGCTGCTCAATGACCTTTCATCGCCCAAAGCCGGGCACGCGCCGCCGTCTGCCGCTCGCCGGCATGCTTCTGTTTTTGCTGCTTGCAGCCTGCGGTATGCCGGGCGCCTCCGATTCACCCGACCGGCCGTCGGCCCCACCACGGGTCGAGAGCAAGCCGGTGCCAGGCGGCCCGACGGTATTGCGCGCCGATATCGGCGTTCGCAAGCTGGTCGACGTCGGCTTCAACGCGGTAAAACTGGTCCACAGCGCAGCAGATAATGCTCTATACGTCTTACACGTCGAAAACGGATTGCAACGCATCCCTCTGGGCGACAAGTCGTCGGTCGAGGACGTCGCATCGGTATCCGAGCTGTTTGACGACGGCGTGCCCTCGGGTATGACGATCGGCCCCGACGGCAGTATTTACCTGGTAGCCAACCGCAGGGCCAGCGAAACTGAGAATCAAGGTCTGGTAGTGCGTGGCACTGCTTCCGACGGCGCGTGGAGCTGGAGCAAGCTCGTCAGCAGCGAGCCGTACCAGCTCGGCGGCACCAACTTCGACCATCTGTTCAACGGCATCGCGGTCAGCCCCGACAACAAATGGGTGTATATCTCCAGCGGCTCGCGTACCGACCACGGCGAAGTAGAGGACAACGAGGGCGCCTACCCCGACGCGCGCGAGATTGCGCTTACGGCGCGCATCTTCCGCGTGCCGGCCGATTCCGAGGATCTGGTGCTGCCCAACGACGAGGCCAAGCTCGACGCCGAGAAGCTGGTGTTCGCCCGCGGCACGCGCAACGCCTACGACATGGCCTTTGCGCCCAACGGCGACCTGCTGGCGATCGACAACGGCCCGGATGCCGATTATCCGGACGAGCTCAACTGGATTCGCGAGGGCGGCCATTATGGCTTTCCATGGCGCTTTGGAGCACAGGACAACCCGCAGCAATTCCCCGACTACGATCCCAGCACGGACAAGCTGTTGAACGAGGATTTCGTAGCGGTACAGCGCGGCACCTATGCCAACGACCCCGAGTTTCCTGAAGCGCCGGGCGACTTTCTAGATCCGATCGCCAACCTCGGCCCGGACGCCAATCAAACGCGCGGCGACGACGGCAGTGTGGTCGAGGACAGCGAATCGTTGCCGACGTTCACGCCGCACCGCTCGCCGCTCGGGTTGGTCTTTGTTACCGGCGACGCCATGCCGGCAGACCTGCGCAGCGATGACGCGACCATGAGCGCGTTTGTGGCGAGCTGGGGCGCGGCGGGAGGGGATCTGAGCGATAAAGGGCAGGACCTGCTGCATCTGGCGCTGCGCAAGAAGGGTGAAAACTACGAAAGCGTGACGACCCAGCTAGCGAGCGAGTTCACCAATCCGATCGATGCTGTTCTGGTCGAGAACCGGCTGTATGTGCTCGACTATGGCGAAGACGGCACGATCTGGGAGCTGACGTTCGGAGAAGCGAACGGCTAGGCGTTTTGATACATACAGGTTGCGCAACAGCCGGGAGCTCGTATGGATTACACAGCATATTCGGCGGATGGGGCCGGCGACCTGGTCCCGCCGCATCGCGATGCGGCGTCCAATGCGGTGTATCAGACGCTGTTCGACGAGCTGAACGAACGTATCCGCAACGGCGAGTGGTCGCCGGGAAAGCGACTGCCCAGTATTGCGCGGCTGGCCGCGCAATACAACGTCAGCACCGGCTCGGTGCGCGAAGCGCTGCGTGCGCTGCAGGGCATCGGCTGTGTCACGATCGAGCACGGCCGCGGCGTATTCGTAGCCAGCGCCGGCCCGATCGACGGCCTGGCCGCCGGTATCAAGGAGCTGACCCACGACGCCGTATCGGTGCCGATCGAGATGCTGATCTGCCTGGCCGAAACACGCTCGATCCTTGAGCCTGAAACGACGGCGCTGGCCGCGGCGCGCGGCACGGACAGCGAGCTGCTCGAGATCGACCGGCTGGCCAAGCGCATGGAACATGAAGCAGCGAGCGGGCACGATTTTGTCGAACCGGATGTAGCTTTTCATAGACTGATCGCGTTCGCGGCCCATAATCCAGTGTTGTATCGAATGCTGGACAGCGTCAACGATCTGTTTCTGGAAAGCCGCAACCTGACGGCCAGGGAGCCTGGCATGACCGAGCGATCCGTCCGCTATCACTTGCTGATCGGCGACGCGCTACTCGTCCGCAATGCGCCACAGGCCCGATTGTTGATGCTGGCCCACATGAACGACACACTCAGCAGCCTGCTCAGCTTTCAAGCCCGGCCCGTAACGCACAAACAGGCGCCTTTAACACAACATCCTTAACCACATCGTAGCCAGGAAGTCATTATGCAGATCGCCGTTACCGGGGGCAGTGGAGAGTTCGGCCGCGCGCTGGTTCCGTTTTTGCTGCGCAGCGGCCATACCGTCGTAAGCATCGACCGGGTAATGCCGGCCGCCGGGCCCGGCGGCCGGCCGGGAGCCGGCCTACCTTCAGCGTCGCCCGGTTCCCCGGAGGCGACGCCGCCGCCACAGCGAGCGCGATACGTGGTCGCCGATACGCTGGATTTTGGCCAGTTCGCCGCGGCGATCCACGGCTCGGACGCGCTGGTGCATCTGGCCGCCCATCGCTCGCCGCGCATACATCCCGAGTTCGTGGTCTATCACGACAATACGACCGGCAGCTACAATGCGCTGGCGGCCGCCGCGCTGCTCGGCATCGAGCGGGTATGCCTGGCATCGTCGATCAACGCCATCGGCGGCGCGTTCAGCCGCCGGCCGCGCTACGACTACTTTCCGGTCGACGAGCAGCACCCGAGCTACGCCGAGGACGCCTACAGCCTTTCGAAGTGGGTGCTCGAGCAGCAGGCCGACGCGTTCGCGCGGCGCAATCCGGATATTCGCATCGCCAGCCTGCGCTTCCATGGTCTGATGCACGACCTCGACGGCGCCAGGGCGATGAACCGCCGCTTCGGCCCGATGGGCGACCGGCACCTGTGGGGCTACACGCTGATCGAAGACGCCTGCCGGGCGACGCTGCTGGCACTGGAGGCGGACTTCCGGGGCCACGAAGCGTTTTATATCGTCGCCCCGCGCACCTCGGAAGCCGAGCCGTCCCGTGAGCTGGCCCGGCGCCATTATCCGGACACGCCGATACGCGGCGAACTGGCCGATCACGATGGATTCTTTGATTGCAGCAAAGCCGAGCGACTGCTCGGCTGGCGTCATGGAGAGTAACACCCGTGCGTATCACCGACATCAAGCCGCTGCCGATATGGGTCGGCAACCGCAACCAGCTGGTTGTGCGTGTGGAAACCGATGAGGGTATCTACGGGCTGGGCGAATCCGGTCTGAGCGGGCGTGAGCTGGCCGTGATCGGCGCGCTCAAACATTATCGAGAGTTTCTGATCGGCGCGGATCCGCTGCAGCGCGGGCGGATCTGGCAGGAGCTGTATCGCAGCCAGTATTTCGAGGGCGGCCGCGTGCTGCTGGCGGCCCAGAGCGCGATCGATATCGCGCTGTACGACATCGCCGGCAAGGCGCTGGGCGTGCCGGTGTATCAGCTGCTTGGCGGCAAGCAGCGCGACACGATTCCGTGCTTCGCGACGGCATCCGGCGCAACCGGCGAAGCGATGCTCGAAAACGTCGGCGTGCTGTGGCAAAACGGCTGGCGCGTGATCCGCGCGATGCCCCTGCTGGCCGCGCCCCAGGAAGGCAACGTGTGGGAGCCGCGCGAAAGCATCCCGGCCACCGCGCGCTGGCTTACGCGCGCGAGAGAAGAGTTCGGCGCCGAGCTGACGCTGGGTGTCGACTACCACCATCGTTTGTCGCCGGCGGAGACCGCCTCGTTCTGCCAGCGCATGCCGCGCGGCACGCTCGATTTTCTGGAAGAGCCGATCCGCGACGAAGCGCCCGAGGCGTACGAAGCGCTGCGCAAGATGGTAGACGTGCCGTTCGCGGTTGGCGAAGAGTTCAGCAGCAAGTGGCAGTTCGCGCCGTTTATCGAGCGCCATCTCACCGATTTCGCACGCGTCGACATCTGCAACATCGGCGGCTTTACCGAAGCGATGAAGGTGGCAGGCTGGGCCGAGACACACTACATCGACCTGATGCCGCACAATCCGCTCGGGCCGATCTGCACCGCGGCGACGATCCAGCTGGCCGCCGCCGTCGCCAATTTCGCCTGGCTCGAAGTGCGCGTGACGCAAACCGAGAACCTGTACTACGGCAAATCCGGCACCAACGAGGCCGAGGCACTGTTTCCTATCCAGCCCGTCCTGGACGGCACCGGCTTTCCCGTGCCCGATGCGCCGGGGCTCGGCGTGGAGCTTAATATGGAGCTAGCCGAGGCGCAGAGCTGGAAGTTCTGGGAAGCGCCGCACTGGCGCCGGCGCGACGGATCGGTCACGAACTGGTGATGTGGCGAACGCAAAGCTAAAGCTATGCGCCAGAACACGAAGCCTCTGCGGAGGCTAGCCTCCGCAGAGGCTTCGTGTTCTGGCGTGGGGATTAATCCCCGCGGAGCATTATGACAACCCAATCCATCGTCTACACCGGCAGTTACGCCGAGGCCGGCGATCCCGGCATCCGCAGCTGGAGCTGGGATTCGAGCAGCGCCTCGCTCAGCCCGATCGCCGCCTGCAGCGGCATCCCGAATCCGACGTTTTTGATTCGCCATCCCGGCCGGTCGCTGCTGTTCGCGGTCGAGGAAACCGCGAACGGGGCGGTATGGGCGCTGCGCGTCGATGAAACCGGCCGGATCGAAGCGCTCAACCGCCGGTTGTCGGGCGGCAACTCCCCGTGCCACCTTTCGCTCGATCCGTCGGGCCGCTGGCTGATCGCGTCAAACTACAGCAGCGGCAGCGTCGCGGTATTTCCGGTGCTTGACGACGGTTCGCTGGGCGAGCGCAGCCATCATGGGCAGCACCAGGGCAGCGGTCCACACGCCGAGCGGCAGGAAGGTCCGCATGCGCATTCGGCAACCTGGACGCCCGACGGCCGCTATGTGATCGTCGCCGATCTCGGCATCGACCGCCTGGTGGTGTACACGCTCGACCAGAGCGACGGCACACTGCGCCACATCATGGAGGCCGCGACGCCTCCGGGCTCCGGCCCGCGCCACGTCGTCTTCGATGCCAGCGGCCGGCACCTGTTCGTCGCCAACGAGCTCAGCAGCACGGTCAGCGCGTTCGAATACGATGCCGGCAACGGCCACCTGAGCCCGCTTGAAACGGTTTCGACCTTGCCGCCGGACGCACCGGAGAATTATGTGGCGGATATTCATCTCGCCGGCTCGCGGCTGCTGGTTTCCAACCGCGGCCACAACAGCCTGGCGGTATTCGACGTACGGCCTGACGGCGGATTGCCGCGCGTTGCCGTGGCGTCGTGCGGCGGCAACTGGCCGCGCAACTTTGCCGTCGCGCCCGGCAATAGCCACGTGCTGGTGGCCAACCAAGACAGCGGCGAAGTCGTTATACTGCCGCTGAACGACGGCCCCGCTCCGGTCGGCGAGCCGATCGGGCGCGTCGCCGTGCCCGGCGCGTCGTGCGTCATCTTCGAGGATCAACATGCCTGAGCAGCGGCGGTGGGACGTTTCCAGCATCGGCGAGTCTATGCTGCGCCTGAGTGTCCCGTCCGGCAGGCGGCTGGCCGACGCGCAGACTCTGGATGTCGAAATCGGAGGCGCCGAAACCAACGTGCTGACTGCGCTGTCGCGGCTCGGCCGCCGCTGCGCCTGGATCAGCCGCCTGCCGGACCACGCGCTGGGCGATACAGTGCTGCGCGCCATTCGCGCCGACGGCGTCGACGGCGCGGCGGTGCGTCGAGTCGCCGGCGAGCGCCTGGGCACCTATTTTCTGGAGTTTGCAACCCAACCGCGTGCGATCCAGGTGATCTACGACCGGGCCGGCTCGGCGGCCGCGGCGATGACGCCTGAGGATATCGACTGGGAGTACCTGCTCGACACACGGGTGCTGCACCTCACCGGCATCACGGCGGCGCTGAGCGATAGCTGCTACGATACGGTGCGCGAAGCGATCCGCCGGGCCCGCGAGCATGGCGTCACGGTCAGCTTCGACGTCAACTATCGCGCCAAGCTGTGGAGCGCGGACGACGCCGGACGGCGCCTGCGACCGTTGATCGCCGACGCCGACGTATTGCTGTGCAAAAGCGCCGACGCCGCCGCGCTGTTCGGCTGTCGCGGCGAGCCGCGTGAGCAGATGAAAGCACTTGCGGCGCTGTCGCGCGCTCGGGCAGTATTTTGCACCTACGGCGCCGAAGGCGCGGCATTGCTCGAAGGCGACACGTTTGCGCAGCAGCCAGCGCTGCCCGTGACGATCGTCGACCGTATCGGCAGCGGAGACGCGTTCGCGGCGGGCGTGCTGGACGGTATGCTGGACGGCGACGCGCGCGAAGGTCTGCGACGCGGCATTGCGCTGGCCGCGATCGCGCTGTCGCAGCACGGCGACCGCGTGCTGACCTCGCGGCCCGAGCTCGACGCCGTGCTGTCCCAGGAGCGGCACGACGTGGCGCGGTAGCTCTACACCACCGCCAACTCGATGCCGGTGAGCCGGGCCAGCTTGCGCAGGCGGCCGAGCTGCCGGCCAATTCCGAGCGCCACGTGATGGGTCGGCCCCTCGGCGCACCAGCGATCCATGAACTCGGCCGGGTCGAGCGCGAAGCGGATGCGCGAATTGGTGTTGCCGATCTGCAGGCGCGGGCCGGGGATCACCTCGCCTTCGGCCGCGATCATTTTGAGCTGCCCGTCAGCCGTTTGGGTCATGCACACGATCGTCACAGGGCCGGGGCGCACGCTGAACTCGACCGAGATACCGTAGCCGCGCTTGCCGTGGTAAAGTCCGAGCCCGCGCAGCACCGGACGCTCATCGCTGATGGCGACGTGGCCCGGACCGTCGTGGCCCATCAGCACGAAATCCTCGGCAAAATCCATGGCGTAAAACTCGGTGTACGAGCCGCCGGCGCCAAGTCGATCCATGATCAGCATCGCCAGGCAGGTCTTCAGGTCGCCCTCGCCGGCTGCCGGGATCCCGCGCGCCGTCAGCAGCGAGTTACCGACGATCAGGCCGGCGCCGATTTGCTCGTTGCTGTTGCCGTCGAGGCCGCGATAATAGTACGTCAGGCCGTCTAGGTTGAAGTCGGCCGCCAGCGCATCCAGCCCGCATGCGACACGCGCCGACCAACCAAACGACTCGTCGGTCACCGGCTGCGAGATGCGATCGCGTCCGGGGGCGGCGATATCAAACACCGAGCGGATCTCATCGCCCTTGGCCGCCAGCTGCGCCTCGGTCGCGGCTTCGACCCTGGCCTGAAGGTCGTCGATCTCGAGCACCTCGACGTGCGCGCCGGTCTGGGCCTGCACCATCGTAAAATCGCTGTACATATCCAGCATGCCGGGATATGTATGCCCCAGAAAGCCGATGCGCGCATCGCGCAGGCTGCGGCGAACACCGGCCGCCAGCACCCAGTCTCGGATCTCGGCCCAGGCCCGATCGTCGTCGTACAGCCGGCCCGAGACGACGTTAAAGGTGAGCCGGGCGCGGGCGAAGGCGCCGGCCAGCTCGGGCACACAGCACGCGCAGCAGTTGGCCAGCCATTCTCCGGTATCGGTATTGGCGTAATCCAGCGCGGCGACAGGCTGAAGATTGAGCACCAGCACCGGCGCGCGCGCCCGCTGCACCGCCGGCAGCACTTGCGACGACGTCGCGTAGGTGCCGACGTAGCAGACCAGCAGATCAACCCCGGAGGATGCAAACATGTCGCCCGCGGCAACAGCTGCCGGCGCGGTGTCGACCAGGCCTGCCGAAACTACATCGGCTCCGGCCTCGCGCAGGCGAGCTTCAACATGGCTCTGGTAACCGGACAATCGCTCGCGCAGGCCTTCGAACTGTGGCCAGTAGGCGGCAAGACCGATTCCGAAAACGCCGATCCTGGCGGCGGCTGTACGCGTACGCTGCATAACGGTGCTCCATTGCCGAGCTCAGGCGCCGAACCGGCAGATCGGCGCGGCGCCGTCGTATGGGCGTAGTTTGCAGCAAAACGGCACGGCACGGCAAGTGGGCCTTCAACCCGACCGGGCCCTCATCCCCCAGCCCCTTCTCCCGGCGCAAGCGCCGGGAGAAGGGGGGCATGATTCTCCTCTCCCGCGGCAAGCTGCGGGAGAGGGGCTAGGGGTGAGGGCCCGACCCCTGTTCCCGCGCTATCGCGCATTTGCCGTGGGCTGCACTGGTACGTCTGGCGAAACGCGGCGCTGAAATTGGCCAGGCTCGGGTAGCCTAGCTGCTGGGCGATCTCGGCGATCGGCAGCGCTGTTTCCGCCAGCAGCATGTTCGCCTCGCTCAAACGGATCAGGTTGCGGTAGCGCAGCGGCGTCAGGCCCGTCACGGCGACAAAATCGCGCTGCAGCTGTCGCAGGCTGACATTCAAGCCGTCGGCAACGTTGTGCAGGCTGGGCCGCTCCGCCAGCGTGCGGATAATCTCGGACTGGGCCGCCTGGATCCGCCGGCTCAGCTCGCGGTCGGTACGCCGAGCTCCGCCGCGGAACTGCAGCTCGCCGAGCAGCTGCAGCAGCAACCGGCAATGGTTATCCAGCTCCAGTGGCAACGGATGCAATGCTTCGCGTGCGACGATCATGCGGCGCACAATGTGTACCAGCTGCGGCGGCGCTATGCGCAGCCCAAGAAAGGGCCGTGGTGGGCTGCCTTCGAGCGCATCTGCATTGTGCGCGCGAAAGCCCGGATGCAGTTCGACGAAACGACGCCAGCGCTGGCCGGAAAAGTGGAGCACCACCAGATCCGAGCCGGTACCCGCAAGCGTTGAGGAATGCACCGGCTCGACCAGCGGGCTGCTCATCAGGACGGTGCTGGGCGCCAGGACATAGCTCTGCTCCGCGTACCGCACGTAGCGCGTGCCGCCGAGCATGATCCGGAACGACCAGCTGCTCCATTGCTCGGTATCGGCCAGCAGCACGGTTTCGTCGAAGCGCTGCACGCGCTCGATCGCGAGGCCGCCGCGCTCATAGATCGGCTCGACCGCCAGCAAGTGCTCGTTGTCGCGAAAGCGCGCCACGTACCGCCTAGATCTCGATATACCCGATGTCCAGGATCAAGGTCCCGGATCCCTCGCCCGCTGCGACGATCTCGATGCGGCTGCCGGCGGGCAGCTCTTCGACGATCGCCAGCGGAATATGTATCGCACTGTTGGCGGCGATCGGAAAGTAGCGCATCAACTTGCCGTCGCGCAAGACCGAGACGTTAACCATCCCGCCGACGGTGCTGCCGGCGCGAAAGTAAAACATGCCGGCGGTCCGGCCGTCGGGGACGGTGTAACAAAGACCTAAGGGCATCGGCCTGGTCAGGCCCTGCCCTTCAAAGGTCGTGATCGTTTGCAGCAGCACCGGCTGCCCTTCGCTCAAAAATCCGGCCATAGGCGATCTCGTTGCTCCTTCAATTCATCGATCCGCGAAGTCACGCAAAGTGCTATTTGTGCTATCTTCGCGTGACTTGCGTCCGCACCCACTAGCGTGGATACACGGCCTTCGCGGATCGTCATTTTTACCCCGCCACCGGCTCGCTTTCGCGCGCCAGCGTCGACGGCGCGCTGGTCGCGGGCTGTGCGGCTCGTTTGCGATGCGTAATATATAGCGCCAGGCCGGTGAATACTGCGCCGCCAACCAGATTGCCGAGCGTCACCGGAATCTGATTCCAAAGCCACCAGTCCGCGATCGATACCCTGGCGCCCAACATCATCCCGGCCGGGATAACGAACATATTGACCACCGAATGCTCAAAGCCCTGCGCGAAAAAGGTCATAATCGGCAGCCACATGGCGGCGATTTTGCCGAAAGTCGACTGCGAAGTCAGGGCCATCACCACGCCGAGTGTGACCATCCAGTTGCACAGCACGGCTTTCAGCAGCAGCAGCTGCATACCTTCCCAGCCGAGCGCCGCGTTGGCCACGGTTTTTGCTTCGGCCAGCTTGACCAGCTGCTGCGCGATGGGCGACGCTTCGGGCAGTGTCGGCACAAAGAGCAGCATATAGAGCAGGCTGCCGAGCAGGTTACCGGCGAACACCCAGCCCCAGTTTGCCAGCATGCGTGTCCAGCCGGCTTTGCCGTCCAGCACGGCGACCGGCAGCAGTGCGAAGTTGCCGGTCACGAGCTCGAGGCCGAGCAGTACGATCATCACGAAGCCGGCCGGAAACAGCAGGGCGCCCACGATCGGCAGGCCGGTTTGTCCCGCGGCGGAAAAGGCGAGCGTGGTAGCAAAGCCGAGCAGCGCTCCGCTCAGCACGCCGCGGATCAGCAGGTCGCGCACCGGTAACTGTGCTTTGCGCGCGCCGGCAGCGATCATTTGATCGACGACGATATCCGGTGTGTTGTATGCCATGTCTTCCTCCGTGTCAGTACACATCACGCTGATAGCGCTTCGCCCGTACAAGCCCCTTCACGAACTCCCGGGCGCCGGCCGATCCAAGGCCACCTGCTTCGGCGGCGATACGGTGCAGCGCGTCGTCGACATCGCGTGCCATACGCCGCGCGTCACCACACACATAGACATGCGCGCCGCGCTCGAGCCATTCCCAGACCCTACCGGCGTGTTCGAGCAAACGATGTTGAACATAGACTTTGGCGGCCTGGTCGCGTGAAAAGGCCGTGTCGAGGTTGGTCAGCGCTCCGGCACGTTGAAACGCCAGCAGCTCATCGCGGTACAAAAAGTCCGACTCCTGGCGCTGGTCGCCGAAAAAGAGCCAGCTCGAGCCGCGCGCGCGCACCGCCTGGCGCTCCTGCAAGAAGGCGCGAAACGGCGCGATACCCGTACCGGGACCGATCATGATCAGCGGTGTGTCGTGCCGCTCGGGCAGGCTGAAATTGTGCGCCGGCTGCACGAAAATGCGCACGCGCTGCCCCGGATCAATGCGCTCTGCCAGAAAGGTCGAAGCCACGCCCTTGCGCGCTCGCCGGCAGCCGTCGCGGCGATAGCGCACGACCCCGACCGTCAAGTGGACCTGCTCGGGGTACGCCGCCGGCGACGACGAGATCGAGTACAGCCGCGGCTGCAGCGGCGGCAACACTCCTGCCAGCGCGCCGATCGACGGACGAGCCGACGGAAAGCGCTGCAGCAGGTCGAGCAGATCATGGTCCTCCGGCCAGCCGTCGCCGTCGGCATCACGCAGCGCCCGCAGCTGTCGCGCTTCGTCCGGCGCGCTGGCCGCGCCTTCGAGCAGCTCGAGCACGCTGTCGTTGACGCCGCGCAGCGAGCAGGAGCTCTGGAGCGCCGCGCGCGCAGGCAACGGTTTTCCGTCGGCGGTGACCACCGTCTCGGCTCCGGAGGCGCCAAGCCATTGCAGGATCGCCGCGACCAGCTCAGGGCAGTTCTCCGGGTACACGCCGAGCGCGTCGCCGGCGCGGTAGGCGAGCCCGCTACCGCGCAGATCGAAGGCGACCAGGCGCACGTCTTTGGCCGAGCCTGCCCCGGTCAGGGTCTGCACCTGAAGGACCGGGGCCGCGTACGGGCTGCGCCGATCGTACCTAACCCGCGTGGCATGTGCCGCGCCGGCCGAGGCGAGACCCAGCGTTTCGTTCAGAAACCCGTTGAGCCACGAGCGCTGGGCCGTCGTAAACGGACTGTTGTGAAGGGGCATAACAAAGGTCATGATCGTTGCCTGTGCTCCTGGTGCTGCCGCCGGCTTATGTAGCGGCAGTTTCGCTAAGCATCTGTTTGAGAGCGCGGGACGTTTCCCGGCCACCGGGCGTACACTTGGTCACATCGCGGTCGTCGCCACGGGCGAGCGCCTCGGCGTATGTTTTGCAGTCATAGCCGCAGCTGCCGCAGTCCAGCTGGGCCATCGCGGCCATCAGGCGCGACGCGAGCGGCTTATCCTCGGCCAGCTGCAGGCGCTGCTGCAGCGGCAGTGTCGCGTCGTGCCAGGCGTAGGTCTCGGCCTCCGTGGCGGCAGCTTCAGGCGGTTCAGCCGGAGCGCCGCTTACAGGCAGGAGCGCATCGCTCGCGGCCGGGGTGTCGAAGCTGAGCACCCCGGCAAAGAAGCCGTTGAGCCACGCACGCTGCGCCTGGGTGAAGGGCGCGCTCGAAGGCAACACGGGAATCGCCATACTTCTCCTCGTCTCCAGTTCGCTACCTTCGAAGCGCTGTGCGCCCGAAGCGGAATGACAGGCTTACAGCGTTTCGCGAGTAGCCATCGAGGGCTTTTCGATCAACGCCATGAGCTGCTCGGCCGGGTAGCGCCGCGTCCAATCCAAAAACAACTCGCCTTCTCCGGAGCGATGCTCGAGGTACGCCGCCAGCATGCGCTCGGTCAGCTCGGGCAGCTCGGCCGCCGGAACACCGCGGTACAGCTCGCGTCCAAGCTCCTGCTGCTCTCCATAGCCGCCGCCGACGAAAACGTGATATCCCTCGACCACATCGTCGCCGGCTTCGACCTGTGTGCCCAGCAGGCCGATATCGCCGATATAGTGCTGGGCGCAGGAATGGGCGCAGCCGGTCAGGTGCAGGTTGATCGGCTGGTCGAGCTGGATGCGCCGATCGACATGCTCGGCGATCTCGAGGGCGTGGCGCTTGGTGTCGGTCGCCGAAAAGCGGCAGCCGACGTTGCCGGTACAGGCAACTACCCCACCGCGCAGGTGGCCGGCCAACCACTGCAATCCGAGCGCTTCAAGCTCGGCTTTCACGGCTTCGATGTGCTGCTCGGGTATGTCGGAGATCAACAGGTTTTGCCACACCGTCAGGCGAATCGTCCCGCTGCCGTAGCGCTCGGCGATGGCGGCGATACCGCGCAGCTGCTGCACCGTGATCCGCCCCACCGGCAGCACAACTCCAGCATAGAACAGGCCGGTCTGGCGCTGGCGATGAAACCCGATATGCGCGTGCTTACTGGCCGGCGGTCGCGGCTCGCACTCCTCGAGCGGCAAGCGCAGCGGCTCGAACGCGAGCAGCTTGCGTGTTTCTTCAAGCAGGCGCTCGAGGCCGAGACGATCGAGCACGTACTTCAGGCGAGCCTTTTTGCGGTCGGTGCGGTCGCCGTGCTCGATAAATACGCGCACCACCGCGGCAGCGACCGGAACGCATTGCTCGGGCGTGAGCAGCCAGCCGGCGTCGCGCGCGAAATCGCCGTGGCCGGTGATGCCGCCGAGCTGCAGCCGAAAATAGACGCCCGCCGCAGCTGCCTTCCCCTCGGCGACGCGCACAGCCGCGAACCCGATGTCGTTAGTATCTTCCAACACGGCGATCCGCCCGCCGCCGTCGAATGCGATGTTGAACTTGCGCGGCAGCCCGTACAGCTCGCGGTGATTGAGAATGTACTGGTGCAGCTGCCTGGTGAGGGATCGAGTATCGATCAGCTCTTGCGGGTCGATGCCGGCTGTCGGCGAGCCGGTAATATTGCGAATATTGTCGGCGCCCGCGCCGCGATTGACCACCCCACACTCGTGCAGCGCGGTCAGCACGGCGACGGTATTTGCGGGTGTGATCTGACGCAGCTGAAGATTGGCGCGCGTGGTGACGTCGGCGTAGCCGCCGGCCAGAGTTTCGGCGATGTCTGCAACCTGCCGCAGCTGATAGGACGGAACGATACCGCCTGGAAAACGCAGGCGACACATGAACGAATCCTGTGCCGGCGCGACATAGAATAAGCCCTGAAACTTGAAGGCGAAAATGTCGGTACCCTTGGGAGCACGGTTTTCGGCGGCGTGCTGTTCGAGCTCGTCCCACATATCCAGCGGATGCTTGCGCCGTTTAGCCTGCTCCTCGGGCACCAGAGCTTTGCTTTCGTCGAGGACACGATTTTGTGCCGCGTGATGGATTGCTTCGGGCGGCAGTGCAGCGGCGGGCTGAGCGCCGGCGGTCGGCGTTTGCGACGCGGCGGGCGTAGCCGCGATGCCGAGGCCGGCCAGCGTCGCGGCAAACGTTGGCAGGCCTTGCCGCGAGCGCGCCACGTCGGCGCCCGATACGAAGCCCTGTAAATAGCTCTTCTGCTCCTCAGTAAAGTCTGCGACAGTATCGCCCAGAACCGCACGGTTGATCTGATCCATGGCCGCCTTGCTCCAAACATGATCGGATGCCACCGCGATCTTTCGATCGCGGCCATCCGTCAGCGGATATCGTTACAGCGTTTGGTGCAGCGTCGCCTGGGTCGCAACCGTTGCGTGGTCGAAATGTTAGGGGGTATATGCTCGTGGACCGAGTTGCCGTCCACGTACCCGGCAAGTCGCTGCAAGAGGACATGGCGACGAAGGTTTTCCGCTTCGCCACGCAGCGTCGCTGTGCCGGACGTAGCTCTAGCGTAACAAACGGCGCCGGCAGCCGCAATGGGCGGAGCATACAAAGTTGCTCCACCCGCGTGTGTCACATTCTACTAACTACGCGGCGCGCTAGTACATGGCCGGAAGCGGCAACTTTCGAAAAAACGACAAGCAGCGCACAGGCGGTCACCGATCGGCCGGATCGCATTTACATCACGCTGATGCTCTATTCGGAGGCGGGGCACAATCGAGTCGTGAGCAAGCCGTGGCTGTGCCGGCGCTAGAGCAAGCGCCGCACCTGCTATAGTGAGCGCGTCGACGGCCTGCAGGTTGGCGGCATTACTCGCAACGGTCCGCTGCGTAAGAGGCGCACGGAGCGGGCGCTCACGGCGTTGTGCGTCGCCGCGCGAGGCGGCCGTCCACGAATGCGACACGGATACACGAACGAGTGCGCCGGAAAACGACGTGTCATTCGTTTATTTGTCGATCATTCGTGGATGGCCTCGATCCCCGGAATATCCGCAAGCAGGCTGCGCAGCGCGACGATCGCCATGTGCATTCCGTCCGCACCGCTGTGTCCGCCGGACGTCCCGGCGACTTTGAGATGCGGCTCGAGCGTCAAGAAGCCCGCGTATCCGCTCTGCTCCAGAGCCGTTAGCAGATGCGCTACCTGCCCGTCCCCGGCGCCGGCCGGCCGCACGCTGCCGTCGGCAAATACGGCGTCCTTGATATGCACATGCGTGACATAGCCGGCCAGCAGCGGCCAGGCATCGGACATCGGCCGAAAACCGCATTGCACGAAGTTGGCCGGGTCGAACGCCATACGTAGGGCCGGCAATTCGATCGACTGCAACAGGTCAAGGCAGCGCTCGGGCGTGTCGCCGTAGATACCACGCTCGTTTTCGAGCACCAGCGTTACACCCGCAGCTGCTGCGCGCTCGGCCAGCAGTGCCATGCGGCGCAGTACACTGTCGCGGAAAGCGGCTGCTTCGCCGGCCGGCACCCAGTACGAAAAAACGCGGATCATTGATGTCTCGAGCACGCCGGCAGCTTCGATCGCGCGGTCGAGGCGATCGAGCTCGTAGGATTCCGGCCGCTCCAGCTCGGATTTGCCGATCGGACTGCCGATCGCCGACACGCCGAACCCCGACGCGTCGAGCAGCTGCTTTGCTTCGCGCAGGCGGCCGGGACCGAGCTCGATCACATTAGTGTCCCAGGCGCCGCGCAGCTCCAGGTAGCGCACGCCGTCGGCGGCCAACACATCCAGCTGGGTCTGCAGGTCCGCGGCGATCTCGTCGCCGAACGCGGATAGCGTGAACGTTGCACTCATGAAGCCTCCATGCGTGCTTCCGGCGCCGTCTGATCCCACGCCCGGCGCATGTACGTTAGCGCCGGCCCGGCCTCGGCTTCGAGGTCGCTCCAGCGGCACTCGGCCGAAATACGGCGGTCGTAGCCTGCGGCTCGCAACGTCGCCATAAAGCCGGCATACGGATAGCCCGGTGTACCGGGAGCACGTCGCTCGCCGCCGGCAACGTGTACATGTGCCAGCAACGGCCGCGCTGCCGTTACCTGGTCCAGCGGCTCTTCTTCCAGGGCAATATGATACAGGTCGGCCAGCAGGCGAACATCGCGCAGCTCATAGTGCTCGACAAACCCTGCGGCCTCTTCAAGGGTGTTCAGCACATTGCACTCGTTGCGATTTAGCGGCTCGAGCGCCAGCTCGACGCCGGCGCGCGCGGACTCGTCGCCGGCAATGCTCACCGCGGCAGCCAGCTGTTCGAGCGCCGCCGCGCGATCCATGTCTTCCGGGATGCGCCGCGCCGCGCCGCTGCCCAGCACGGCCACCGATCCGCCGAGCGACGCCATGCGTCCGAATGCACGCCGCAGGTACGTCCGCAGCGCCGCGTGGTCGGCGGTGGGACCGACCAGCGGCAGCGACGCCGGGATCAGCACGTTAAATGCCTCGACCGGCAGGGCGGCCCGCTCCAGCGCGGCGAGCGCCGGTGTAGCTTCTCGATCGTCGTCGAACGGCCGAACCGCGGCGGCCGGCAGCTCGGCAAAGTCGAATCCGGCGGCCGCGATCACGGCGATCGCATCGGCGTCAGCGACACAGCATCCAAATTTCATAGTGTCGAATCCGTATTAGTCGCAACACGCATAGAAGAATCCGTAGGGACACGCCAGAGGCGCCCGTATGGGTCTTATGGTCGAACTAAACCGTATGCGCCGGCGGCGTGTCCACGACCGATGTGGCCGAAACGACCGTCCATGCGCCGGCGGCGTGTCCACAATCGATACGCGAAGGAACCGCGTCTCGATCGTCGTGTGCGGACACGCCGCCGGCACACGCGGATGGATGCGACAACAAACACCTGAAGGCGCCTCTGGCGTGTTCCTACGCACAAAATCAAACCCGTCCCTGTGTCACGTTCCGATCACACTCAAAACTGCTCAAGATACCGGAAGCCGGTCGTCACATCGCGCATCGGATCAGTGGAAATATCCTGCTCGACGATGTACCATTTCGCGCCGGCGCGCTCGGCTGCCGGCAGCACCTCTCGCCAGTCGATCGTACCCTCGCCGGCGGGCGCAAACTGGGGCTGCTGGTCCGGCTTGCGGTCCTTGACATGAACCAGCGGAAAGCGGCCGGCGTACTGCTCGAGCAGCGCGCGAGTATCGGCGCCGGCGACGTCGACCCAGAACAGGTCAAGCTCGAGGTCGACCAGCTCAGGGTCGGTGCCCGACGCGATCTGCTCATACATCGTGCTGCCGTCGAGCGGCTTGAACTCAAAGTCGTGATTGTGATAGGCCGCCCGGATACCACTGCCGCGCAGCCGCTCGCCCAGCCGGTTCAGCTCGTCGACCAGGCGGCGCGCACCTTCGGCGGTACGGTATTCGTCGCCGGCATACGGCACGACCGCATATTCACAGCCGAGGCGCTTCAGATCGCCCAGCGTGCCGTCGAAGTCCTTCGCCCACAGGTGAAGGCCGACATGCGCCGCTGGAGCGCGCATGCCGAGCTCCTCCAACGTCGCCGCGATGGTCGATGCGTCGCTGTTGCCGTAGCCTGCCAGCTCGACGGCGCGGTAGCCGACGCCGGCAAGGTTGCGCAGGGTGCCGAGCATGTCACCCTCGGTGAGCGAGCGAACGGTGTAAAGCTGCACTGCGATGTTGTCTCGGTTCATTGAGAGCTCCCCTACTGATCAAGCGTAAATTCCGGCAGGTCGGCGGGCATCAGCGCCGGGCGCTCGCAGCGGCTTTCAAGCGGCAGGCGACATCCCTGGGCAGCTGCCTCGTGGATCGTGTGCATAATGTCCAGCACATGGAATGCCAGCTCGCCGTTCGCCCGCGCCGGCCGGCCGCTGCGGATCGCATACGCGATATCGGCTACTCCGACGCCGCGGCTGTTCTCGGCATACGGGAACCGCAGCGGCACGTCCTGAAGCTCGCCGCCGTCGCGGCGCATCTGCACCGGCCCGCCGAAGCCGTTCGGGTCGGGCAATACCAGCGTGCCCTCGGTGCCGTAGATCGTGAGGTGTACCCCGTATGGCTCGGCAACATCAAAACTGGTGGTAATCGTGCCGACGATACCGTTGCCGAACTGCAGGATGCCGGTGACATGTGTCGGCACCTCGACCTTGATCACCGTACCGTTAAACGGCTGGCTGGTGATCAAGCGCTCTTCGCGAAACTTAGTCGCCTCGCCGACGGCCGTCTGGGCCGGGCCCAGGATCGATACCAGCGCCGTGAGATAGTACGGGCCCATATCGAACATCGGGCCGCCGCCGTACTGATAATAAAAGGCCGGATTGGGGTGCCAGCTTTCCGGCCCGCGCGACAAAAAGCTGGCGCTGGCGGCAACCGGCTTGCCGATCGCGCCTTCGTCGATCAGCGCGCGACAGGTCTGCAAACCGCTGCCCAGGAACGTGTCGGGCGCGCAGCCGACCAGCACGCCGCGCGTGCGTGCCTCTTTTAGCAGCAAGGCGCCGTCTTCGCGGGCGACCGTCAGCGGCTTTTCGTTGTACACCGATTTGCCTGCCCGCACGGCGGCAAGCGCGACTTCAGCATGCGCGAGCGGCACCGTCAGGTTCAGCACCAGCTCGATCTCCGGATCGGCCAGCAGCTCGTCGACGCTGAGCACGCGCGGCACGTTGTAGGCCGCGGCCTGGGCTGCCGCGCGCTCCATATTCAGGTCCGCGCAGGCCGCCAGCTCCAGGATCGGGAAGCGGCCGCAGTTTTGCAGGTAAATGTCGCTGATCTTCCCGACACCGATCACCCCCACCTTGACCGGTCGTACGCCGCCTTCGGCGCCAGCTCCGGCTACGGGGCCGGCTGTGGTTCTATTCTCCACGAACGTCCTCCATCATTTGCGGGCATAGCTTACCACGATAGCGCACAGGCAAAAACGCCACGCTAACCAAAAAACTCACCAACAACCACTGGTGACTATGATTGCTTTTGCGTCCTTGCGCCTTCGCGTTTAAATCGTTCCTCGTCCGGGTTGGCCGTAGCCGGCCGAGGCATCGTCCAGCACCAGTACCCAATCCGTGCCGGCAAGTGGCGGCGCCAGGCGCAGCGTTCCGCGCCGCTCGTGCATACCGGCTTCGCTGGTCGAGCCCGTGCGCGGATCGTACCAGGTGGCCCTCAGCCGCGACCCGCTTAGCGCGTCGACTGCAACAGCGATCGGACGCCCATCCGGCACGAACACAAACGCATAGCTGCCGTTCGTGTCGCGTGTTGCCTGCGCGTGCGCGCCGCCGGAGCCGGTGTCCTCGGCCAGCAGCGACTGGTCCGGCACGCGGCTCAACATCGGGCGCGATTCGATCAGCCGTCGTAGCCGGCCTACCTGCTCGGCGCCCGGCCGGATCAGCGCCGCCTGCCACGCACGATCGGGATGGTTGATTGGATCGCGCTCGGGCGTCCAGAACTGCCAGATCGAATGGTGGCCGTAGGTAACGCCGCAGGCGCCGGCGAACACCGAGCGGTACAGCTGGCGCCGCACGTCGTCGTCGCGATAATAGCCGGTCGACGGGTCCCACGTCGGCCACGGCTTGACCGGATGGTCCTCGTAATTGGGCTCGCCGTCCAATACCGGCTTGGCGGGATCGAGACGATAGTCGTGCTCGATCATGTCCCATACCGGCACGTCGTGGCCGCCGCCATGCCCCGACTGCATCATGTTGACGTCGAGCCAGGGCTCGTCGTGCAGCCATTCGGTCGACGATAGGCCGCCGTTGGGGTGATAGGTTAAGAGCGCAGGACCATCCACGCCCGCGCGGATGCCCGCCGCCATGGCGCGCCAGATCGGCCGGAAGTCATTGCCTTCGCGGACGGCCGGGCGGTCGCCGCCGAGGATCCAGACCATATGGCGACGGTCGCGATAGCGCCGGCCAAGCCAGGCGCCGTAGCGACGAGCGTTCTCGACATCAAAGATCGCCGGGCCAATACCCCACATCGAAGTGACTTTGTCGCCCCAGGTCGGCAGCAGGCCCATGTACAGGTCATGAGCGCCCGCCATATCGACCAGCTCGTCGACAAACGACCAGTAGGCTTCGACGGGCCGATCCGGGTCGCGGTCCTCGAAGGGCGTCACGCCATAGCGGTTTGGCGTGTCGAGCCCGTCGAACTCAGCCAGCGCCACGGCCTGCACGAGCGTAAATCCCTGGCGGCGACGCTCGGCAAAGTAGTGCGCCGCATCTTCACGGCTGAGGCGATGAAACAGCTCCCAGGCGGTGTCGCCAAGCCAGAAAAACGGCCGGTCGCCGGCGACAAGGAAGCGATCATTCGTGGAGACGGCAAGTTGTGAGAGGGGCATGGTTGCTCCATTTTTCGTGGACGACGACGCATTATAGAACTATCCTCCCTGTCTCGCGTTGGCCGGCGACGCTCACTTTCGTCCTATTAATAACCCTCCTAATCGCATGCCGGAATCTTGGCCCTGTCCCCATGCGAGGATGCCGGTTTTAGGCGATAACAGAACGAGGCGCCTGGTGTGTGCCAATGAGCAATGTACAATGAGTAATGAACGGGGCCTTCCATAATTGCTCATTGCTCATTGCTCATTGCTCATTGCCAGACCGGCTGGAGGATCGACGTGGACCGACGCGGATTTTTCGGAACGAACGCATCGCTAACAGCGGACCTGTCGCTGCTGGTTGGCATTCTTGTCGCCCTGCTGCTGACGCTCGGCGTGGCGATGGCGCTGCGACAGCGCTACACCGTCCACCGCTGGATCCAGTCAACTGCCGTCACGCTCAACATCGTTCAGGTCCTGCTGGTCATGGTCGGCTCGTTCCTGCGCTCGGCCGAGCCCGGCATTCCGGCACGGCTCGGCCAGCCGTATTACATGATCGCGACGGTGCATGCCGCGATCGGAAGCTTCGCGCTGCTGTTGGGCGCATTCGTGGCGCTGCGTGCAAATGGATTGGTACCGCGGATACTCAGGTTAATAACTACAAGCTGTGGATGCGCAGCGCCTACGGCATGTACATGCTGGCCACCGCGTTGGGCATCTGGGTTTATTTCACCTGGTACGCTGCCGCGCCGTCGCTCGCCGCCGAGCAGCCGCAGGCGTCGCCGGCAGACGCGCAGGCCGTGGCGCAGACGGCGACGCAGGCCGTACCGATGGTCAATTTCGAGTTCAGCCCGGTCGACCTGGCGATCGCCGCCGGTACGACAGTCGAATGGACCAACCAGGACAACGCGCCTCACACGGCGACCGCCGACGACGGCACGCAGTTCAAGTCGGCCACCCTGGGCAACGGCGAGCGCTTCAGTTTTCGATTTGATACTCCGGGCGAATACGCCTACTATTGCGAGCTCCACGGCTCGCCCGGCGGTATCGGCATGGCCGGCACAATCCGGGTGGTTGCGCCCGGTGAGGCCCCACAACAGGCTGCCGCGGCTCCGGCTGCCCCTGCCACGCCGGCAGGCGGCGAGGCGCCGACTCCGCTACCCTTGCCGCAAGCTCTGTTTGAGCAGCCTGCCGGAACCGCTGCGTTTCGCGACAAGCAGTCGTACGGCGACGCGATCGAGATCGAGCTGCAGGCGAGCGGCACGCCAGAAGGACCGTTGGCGGCGTTTCTGCTCAGCGCCGAAAGCGACCAAATCCTTCCGCTTGGCGAGCTGCAGCGCGACGGCGAGCAGGCCCGGCTGGCCTTTAGCGCCCAGAACGGCGAACAGCTCGCCGGCCGCTATGCGCGCCTGGTGATCACCACCGATGGCGCGTCAGCTGTGCAGCCCGGCGGCCAGACTGTGTTCGAGGCAACGCTGCCGCCACAGGCGTTCGCGGAGCTGGGCAGGCTGCTGGGCGACGGCACCGGAAGCCCGGGATATGCGGTGCTGCTGCGCCAGCAGGTCGACGAGCTGGCCCGGCATATCGGACTATTGGCCGAGTCGCAGGCAGCCGGCGACCTGCCCGGCACGCGGCGCCACGCCGAGCATGTCTACAACCTGATCGCCGGCTCACGTGATGCGCGCTTCGGCGACCTGGACGGCGACGGCCGCTCCCAGAATCCCGGCGACGGTTTCGGGCTGCTGCTCAACGGCGATCAGTCGGGCTATATCGCCGCGACGCGAGAAGCGGCACTCGCGGCGGCAGAGGCCGCGGATGCCTCACCGGCGATCGCGACGCACGGGCGCCACGTGGCGGTATGCGCCGACAACCTGCAGACCTGGGCCGAGGAAGCGCGCGGACTGGCGCTGAAGATCAGCGCGGCGAGCGGCGCATCCGAGGCCGGACAGGACGTGGAGCGGCTCCAGACGTTAGGCCGTTGGATCCAGCGCGGCCAGGACGTCGACGGCGACGGCTTGCTGGTGCCGGTCGCGGGCGAAGGAGGCGGGCTCGTGGCGTACGAGCACGCGATCTACATGGCGGGTTTCGGCCTGCTGCCGGCGGTGCAATAGCGCAGCGACGGCGGGACGGTTGTCGTCGCGCCGCATGTCATAGCAAGCCAAGCAAGGAACAGAGGGTATGAAACTACGGATCACGTGTGTCACCGTGTTGCTGGCGCTGGCACTCAGCGCCTGCGGCACAGCTCCCACCGCCCCGGCCAGCCCGGCGGCGGACTCCGCCCCGGCACAGCAGGCGAGCGCCCCCGCGGCCGCCGACGCATCGGCCGGCGCAGCCGTGAACGCGGCGCCGACGCCGACGTTTGAAGTCGTCGTCGACGCCGAACCCTCGGCGGCAGAGGCATCGGCAGCGCCGGCGGCATCGGCAGCGGCAGAGGCATCGGCGGCACCGGCAGCGGTAGCCGGCGCGACGGGCAACTCGGCCTGGCGCGACCAGGTGCTGCGCAGCGACGCGCTGCTGGTAGCAGTCGAGAACCTTCCCGCGCCCGCGAACGGCGAGGTCTACAGCGCGTGGCTGGCCGGCGGCGACAGCAGTCTGCCGCTGGGCACGCTTGCTCCGGCGGGCAACGGCCCCGCCACGCTCACGTATGTGTCGCCGGGACACGAGAACTTGCTCGGCGCCTACGATCGTGTGTACGTCGGCAAGGGCGCGGCCGCCGACGCCACCGCCAAGCTCGGCGAGGTTGTGCTGGCCGGCGAGCTGCCGCAGCAGGCGCTGGTACATGTACGCCATGTGCTGTTCAGCATCGGGATCACGCCGGCCAAGCTGGGCTTCGCGCTCGGCCTGCGCCAGGAAACCGACGAGCTGCTGCGCCACGCCCAGTTCCTGCAGGAGGCCTACGACAACGGCGACCTGGCACTGGAAAAGGTGCATGCCGAGCATATCATCAACATCATTTCCGGAGCCCAGGCCGAGGGCTTCGGCGATCTCAACGGCGACGGCAAGGCGCAAAATCCGGGCGACGGGTACGGCTTGCTGCCCAATGGACAACAGGAAGGCTATATCAAGGGCATGATCGATCATGCACGGCTGGCGGCCGAGTCGCCTGACGCGACCGACAACATCAAGCTGCACGCCGGCCATGTGCAGATCGCCGGCGAAAACACCACCGCTCGCATCCAGCAGGTTCAGGATGCCGCCCGCCGCGTGCTGCAGGCGCCCGGCGTGGCCGAGAGCCAGGCCGATGTGTTGAATATCCTGGCGCTGTCGCAGCAAGCGATCCAGGGCATCGACCTCGACAACGACGAGCAGGTCGCTCCGGTACCGGGCGAAGGTGGTGTGTTGACCGCATACCAGCACGCCCAGCTGATGGCCGGTATCGGCCTCTCGGCCGAAGCCGCCACGCAAGTCGCCGCGCCGCCGGCGGCAGTTGCGCCCCAGGCAGCCGCCGCGCAGCAGGTAGCGATCGACATGGTCGACAATAGCTTCACCGCCGCGAAGATTACGGTTCCGGTGGGAGCAGCGGTGGTCTGGGCCAACACCGGGCAAAAGAAGCACACCGTTACCGCCGACGACGGCTCGTTCGACAGCGGCGAATTGGCCGGCGGCGCGACCTTTGCGCACACCTTTGCTGCGCCCGGCACGTACCAGTATTACTGCACCTTCCACGGCGGGGCGGGCGGACAGGGCATGTCGGCGACGATCGTGGTTGTCGACGCGGCGCCTCAACCCGCGGCACAGCCGGCCGCCCCGGCAGTCGCCTCGGCCGCGGCTCAGCCGTCGGAGCCGCCCGCGGCGAGCGCGGCAGCGTCTCAGGCGCCGGCGCCTCAACCCGCTGCCGGAAACGTCGACGTATCGATCGGCGACAATACATTCACCGAAAAGGAGATCAGCGTTCCACTGGGCACCACGATCAGCTGGAGCCAGGACGGACAGCGCCCCCATACCGTCACCGCCGACGACGGCTCGTACAACAGCGAAACGCTGCAGAACGGCGGAACCTTCGAGCGAACGTTCGACGCTCCCGGCGTGTTTGCCTACTATTGCGAGTTCCATGGCGGCCCGGGCGGCGTGGGCATGGCAGGCGTGATCAGGGTCGAAGACAGGTGAGGTGGCAATAGTGGTTCTGGAGGCGTTGTTCTGAGATGGTGGCATAAGATGACAAGGTGACAGGGTGACAGGGTGACAGGGTGAGGGAGTGACATGGTGAACCTACTGGCGATGTTCGATTCGGTTATTCGATGCTCGAACATGCTATTGAAACAAACCCACGAACTGAGATTTTCGAGTCACCTTGTCACCCCCTCACCCTGTCACCCTGTCAGGTAACGCCAGGTCCACCGAACACGGATGTATAATTGACCCCACCAGCTACTCATCGCTGCGATTACTACCGTGGATCCGCAACCTACCCTGACAACCCAACGTCTGCTGCTCCGGACGTGGCAGCCCGACGATGCGGCGGACCTTCAGCGGCTCGCCGGTGCTCGCGAGGTCGCCGAGGGCACGCTCAATATCCCGCATCCGTATCCCGACGGCCTGGCGGCACAATTCATCGCCGGCCGAGACGAATACTTCGCCTCCGGCGAGGGCGCTGCGTGGGCGATTGCGCTACGTGAGGATGGCCGGTTGCTCGGCGGGATCGGATTGCATTTCTACGAGCGGCACGCGCGTGCTGAAATCGGCTACTGGCTGGGCGTGGACTACTGGGGCCAGGGGTTCGCCGCCGAGGCCGGCGCGGCGGTGCTCCACTACGGATTTACCCGGCGCGGCCTGCACCGGGTTTTTGCCAGCCATTTCACCTTCAATCCGGCTTCGGGGCGCGTGATGGAGAAGCTGGGCATGCGCTACGAAGGCACGCTGCGCGAGCATGTGCGCCGCGACGACACGCCGCTCGATCTTGTGTGCTACGGTATTCTGCGCCCCGAATGGGAAGCTCGCAACCCGAGTATCTAGTACCGTCAGGCGGAAATACGCCCATG
The DNA here is from genome assembly GCA_963827625.1 of uncultured bacterium. GTDB lineage: Bacteria > Chloroflexota > Chloroflexia > Chloroflexales > Kallotenuaceae > CAWHBS01. The sequence continues at coordinate 1,427,637 of CAWHBS010000004.1, forward strand.
GTTATTCACGGGCTTTAGCCCGTTGTACAGCGATGCGCGCCAGCGCCACACGTATGCTTTAGCGTTCTAGCGCAAAGGCGCAGATGAGTCAATCCGCCAGCGGCATGCCCCGCAGCGCCGCCAGCGCAACGTGGCTGCGCGGATTGATCGCCAACGCCCGTTCCAGGCAATAGCGGCGCCGGCTCGCACTTCCGACGCGGCAGTACATCAAGAGCCAGTCCAGCTCACGGCTCGAGTCCTTCTCCAATGCGCGCGCAAATAGTGCCGCGGTAAACTCTTCGGCCGCCGCTGCATCCGAGCCGGCCGCCACCGCACCTACCGACCGGCGAGCTGCTTCCACCATCACGGCCCCCCACATTTGTTGCCGAAATGCTGCTTCCACGCTGAATATCCCCTGTGTGATGTCTCGACTGTACAGGCCATTCGATGCGCCGTCATCGTAGAGACTACGTATCCACGTACGTAATTGCGGGATACCTGAGGCCGATGCAGCCGACCGCGTTCGGGCCGGCCCGCGTTACCAGCGACGATCCAGCCAGGCGTGGCGGAAGCTGCGGCACCGCCGGCGCTCCAGTTGGATGCTGTGCTACGATCGCCCGAAGATCGATACCGGACTCCAGGGCAGAGTTGTGCTCGTCACGGGCGCCAATCATGGCATCGGCGCGGCCACCGCGATCGCCTTCGCTGCACAGGGCGCCTCCGTCCTGGAGCCAACAACAAAAGGAAACCACGATGCAGTATCGCAAGCTAGGTCGCTCGGGGGTCAACGTATCGGCCGTGGGATTGGGCGGCAACCAGTTCGGCGCAAAGGTCGACCAGGCCGCCACCACACGGATCATCCATCACGCGCTGGAGCAGGGCGTCAATTTTATCGACACCGCCGACGTGTACGGCCGAGGCCGTTCCGAGGAAGTGCTGGGCGCGGCGCTGGAAGGCCGCTGGGACCGCGTCGTACTGGCTACCAAGGTCCGCAGCCCGATGGGCGACGGCCCGAACGATAGCGGGGCCTCGCGCTACCACATCATGGAGGGCGTACACGCCTCGTTGCGCCGTCTGCGCAGCGACCATATCGACCTGCTGCAGATCCATCGTTGGGACGGCGATACGCCGATCGAGGAAACGATGCGCGCGCTCGACGACCTGGTGACTGGCGGCAAGGTGCGCTATATCGGCGCATCAAACTATGCCGCCTGGCAGCTGTGCCGCTCCAACGATGTCGCCGAACGGCATGCTCGAGCGCAGTTCGTATCGGTGCAGCCGCACTATCATATGCTCGAGCGCAGCGTCGAAGCCGAGCTGCTGCCGTACTGCCGCGAGTTCGGCGTCGGCATTCTGCCGTACTTTCCGCTGGCGGGCGGTTTCTTGACCGGCAAATACCGCCGGGGCGAGTCGGCGCCGGGCGGCAGCCGCGGCGAGTTCCAGCCCTTACGTGCAGCGCTATATGAACGACGAGAACTACACCGTCGTCGAGCGGCTGAGCGCCTGGGCCGAGCAGCGCGACCATTCGATGGCCGAGCTGGCGATCGCCTGGCTGCTGGCCCAGCCGCGGCTTTCGTCGGTGATCGCAGGCGTCACCAGCACCGAGCAGGTTGACGCCAACGTCCGAGCAGCCGAGTGGCAGCTGACCCCCGAGGAAGAAGCCGAGGTGCGGGCGATTCTCGAGCAAAAGTAACGATCCGCGATGGCCGGGTACCTGCGCCGACGGGTACCCAGTCTTCACGGATCGCTTAATCAAAAACAACGGTCTTGTTGGCATACACCAGCACGCGATGGTCGAGATGCCAGCGCACGGCACGCGACAGCACCAGCTTTTCGAGATCACGGCCTTTTTGAACCAGATCGGGCAGCTGATCGCGGTGCGAGATGCGCACGACGTCCTGCTCGATGATCGGCCCGTCGTCGAGCACATCGGTGACATAGTGGCTGGTGGCGCCGATCAGCTTCACGCCACGCTCAAAGGCGCGGTGGTATGGCCGTGCCCCGCTGAATGCCGGCAAGAACGAGTGATGCACGTTGATAATGCGCTGTGGATAGCGCGCTACAAACGACGGCGACAGAATCTGCATATAGCGCGCCAGAACGACAACGTCGACGTCGTGCGCCTCGAGCAGCTCAAGCTGCCGGCGCTCCGCTTCGGCCTTGTCGCCGGCGGCGACCGGAATATGCGTGAACGGGATGCCGTAAAACTCGGCCAGCGGGCGTGCCCTGGTGTGGTTGCTGATGATACAAGGTATCACGCAGGGAAGCTCGCCGCTCTGATAACGATACAGTAGATCGGCCAGACAATGGTCGTACTGGGAAACCAGGATCGCCATTCGCGGTCGATTGGTGGTCTGCTCGAGCCGCCAGAGCAGCTGCATGCGCTCGGCAAGCGGCTCGAACCGGATGCGAAACTGTGCGTCGTCAAGCTCGAAATCGCTCAGATCCCATTCGACACGCATGAAAAAAAGCCCGCTCTCGGCGTCCTGGTGCTGGTCGGCGTGCAAAATATTCGCATTGTGGCGGTACAAAAAGTCGGCCACCGAGGCGACCAGGCCTTTGCGGTCGGGGCAATGGATCAGCAGTATGGCACTCATGCACTCAATTATCGATTATCAATGAACAATGAACAACACGCTTCGCTTCAATGAACAGAGCCCAAGTATTTGTTGGTTGTCCATTGCTCGTTGATAATTGACATAGGTCCGCCGCCAGGAGCTGTAAGCAATGCTGAAGAGTCTCAACACCAGTTTTATCACGAAAGCGATCTACGGCCTGGTCAATGTGCTGGTCATCCTGCTGATCATGGAGGACCATCCTCCCGGTGCGCTCCAGGGAGCTGCGACGCTGTTTGGAGCAACCCTCGCAATCGCGTTTGTCGAGATGTATGCCGAGCTGGTCGGCGAGACGATCGGACATCAGCGGGCGCTCAGTCGGGTTGAACAGCTACATATCTGGGACACGGTTCGGCCGGTACTGATCGGCGCTCAACTGCCCACAATTATCCTGCTTCTGTCGGCGCTCGGCTTTTACTCGGTCGACACGGCGATCGATATCGATCAAGCGGTGGTGTTTGTGCTGCTGGCCGCTTACGGCGTGCGCGCGATACTGTTCCAGCATCAGACCCCGCTCAAACGCATCGTCGGCGGCATTTTGCTGCTGCTGATCGGCCTGATGGCGGTCGCGTTCAAGGTAGCGTTTCATTGATCAAGCACCGCGTCGGGAGCGGTTTTATTGATCAGCGGATCGGCGTGCCGGTGGACCAGCTTCCATTCACCGTCTTCTTTGCGAAAGACGTGCGTCACACGCAGTGCCATCGGCACCGGTTTGTCCTGGCCGGCTACCAGCGCCTCGCTGCGCTCGATCGCGACGGTGTAGGCCAGATCGCCGCCGACAGCCGACGAAAGGTATTCGACCTGCACTGTGGCACCGCTTTCGCGAAAACGCGCCGCCGCCCACTCGTAGCGCGCGCCGACCTGGTTCCAGCCCTGCTCGTACGCGCCCCATCCGCCCATGATCGTTGCATCGTCGCGCTGCGAAGCGTACGCCATTAACGGCGTGGGATCGGCGTTGACGAAGTGGCTGGTAGCTGCTTCAAAGCGCGGCAGAAACGCCTCGAAGCTCGTTTCGTCGCTGCTAACTGCCGCACCTTGCGACAGAACGCAAGCGCCGGCGATCGGCATCAGCACAAGCCCGGCCGCGGCCCAGACGAACTGTTTCATGCTGTTTCTCCTTTGGCTGATGCTAGCCGGTCGCTATCAACACGATGTCTACAATAGCAACATCGTTTGCGTGTGCCCTCCGTTTACCCGCATAATGGAGACGGCAGGTTTTTCGGTCCAGACGCCGCAGCCGGACGAAGCCATACCAATGCTGCTGCGCACCGGGCACAGCACATGAAAGTGCGGCGCGCCGCCGGTCAGCCGGGGATCTCTGTTTACGCCGAACGTTCTTGAGGTGACAGGAGAGAAGGCACATGGGGGAGCTCGCACCAGATACATTGGTGCACGGCCGGTACCGCATCAAGCGGGTCATTTCCAGCGGCGGCATGAGCAGCGTCTACGAAGCGTTCGACGAAGATCTCGAGCGCGTCGTGGCGATCAAGCAAAACGGCGACATGCTGCCTGGTGTCCTGTTCCTCAGGGAAGCGAAGCTGCTCGCCAGGCTGCGCCATCCGCACCTGCCCGCGGCGATCGATGTGTTCGAGGAGAACAATCAGCAGTTCTTCGTCATGGAATACATCGAAGGTCCCGACCTCGACCAGCTGCTGAGCGAGCGCAAGCGATTTTCGGTCGACGAGGTCAGGCGCTGGGTGCCCCAGATCCTCGATGCGCTCGATTACCTGCATACGCGCGAGCAGCCGGTTATTCACCGCGACATCAAGCCCAGCAACCTGATCCTGTCCAACGGCATGATGTTTCTGGTGGATTTCGGTATCTCCAAGGATACTGTGCGCACATGGCTTTCGGGGTCCGGCACACGCCAGTATGCCTCGCCCGAACACGCTGCCGGGCCGACCACGCCGGAGAGCGATCTGTACAGCTTCTCGGCGACCGTGTATCACCTGCTCACCGGGCGGCCGGTTCCGGCAGCCGATATCCGGTTGAATGAAGTGCGCATCAAGGGCCGCAATGATCCGCTGGTTCCGGCGCACGTCGTCGAGCCCGAGGTCGGCGCTGCCGTCGGCGAGGTGCTCGGCAAAGGCCTCAGCCTCGACCCCGAGGAGCGCTACCGGACGGCGGCCCAGATGCGCGAGGCATTCGAGCTTGCCACGGTCGAGCCGGCAGTGGCGGCGCCAACGCCGGCCGACGCCAAAACCGGACGCCTGTGGTGGAACCGGACCCAGCCGGTTGCAGCGGACACGCAACCGCCGCCGGCAATCGGCGAGCCGCAGCGGCCGGCCAGGATGGCATGGGCGCTGCCGCTGTTGCTGGGCGTCCTGCTGTTGTTCTCGTGCGTGGCGCTGCTGCTGTGGCGGCAGGGGCAGCAGGCGCGCGCCTCGGCCGCGACAAGTGCGCGTCCATCCGCGAGTGGCGAAGCGATCGTCGGGGCTATCGGCGCCAGCGATGCTGCTGCGGCATCCGCCGCCGCGGCTGTCGCGAGTAGTGGCGCGGCCGGATCAGCCGGCGCGATAGCTTCGAGCGAGCCGGCTGTCGAGGCAACCGTCGATGCTACGCCCGCCGATGCGAGTTCCACACCTACGGATGAAGTGGTCGCGCCGAGCGAGCCGCCGGCTGAGTCACCGCAAGAATCGCCGCCGCCGAGTGAGCCGGTTGCTCCAGCGCAAGAATCGCCGCCGAGCGAGCCGCCGCCGAGCGAGCCGACCGCCGAGCCGACCGCCGAGCTGATCGCGCCAACGCCCGCACCGGCGCTCGACCTGCCGGCACCACTGGCACCGGCGGCGCAGAACGAGATTCGAATCGCTCTCCAGAGCCCCAACACCGGCGAATGGGGCGCCCTGGGCGTCGGAATCAAGCACGGCTCCGAGCTGTCGATCCTGCAACAAAACCGGCCGCTGACCGACCTTGGCTATCGCGTGGAGTTCGTGCCGTACGACGACCGCGGCAATCCCGAGCAGGGCAAATCAAATGCCCAGGCGATCGTCGCCGACCCGGCGGTGCGCTGCGTGGTCGGCAGCTTCAACTCGGGCGTGACGCTGGCCACGCAGCCGGTGTATGCCGAAGATAACCTGGTGCAGGTTTCGCCGGGCAGCACGAATCCGCAGGTCACCGACGGCAACGACAATGTCTGGCGCGTTGTAGGCCGCGACGATGTTCAGGGAGCGGTAGCCGCGCGCTATGCTCGTGAAGCGCTGCGAACCCAGCGGCCGTATGTGATCCACGACGATACCGCCTATGGTCGCGGCATCGCCACGTTCTTTCGACGCGACATCGAGCAAAACGGGCTGGCCGTGGCGGGGTTTCGGGCGTATGACGATAGCCAGGACGAAATCGATTTTAACCCGATTCTTGACGAGATCCAGGCCGCCAACGCCGACGTGATCTACTTTGCCGGCGCCTTCAGCCGTGCCGGTGTGTTCTTCAAACAGGCGCGCGAGCGCGGCATCGGGGCACAATTTCTGGGGTCCGACAGCCTCGACAATCCCCAGCTGGCGCAGCTCGGCGGCGACGCGGTTAATGGCATGCATTTTACAACCGTGGCCGCGCCGGTCAGCGAATTCCGGCAAGCCGCGAAGTTCGCTCAAGACTACCTGGCCGCGTTTGGCGAAGCTGCTCCTCCGTTCTCACCCGAGGGCTACGATGCCACGACCGTCTGCATCCAGGCGATCGCCAGGGCGGCCCGCGAGCAGGGCCGCATCCCGACACGGTTGGAAGTGCTGGAAGCCATGCGTCGCTTTCCGGCGTTCCGCGGCATCAGCGGCAATTATCGCTTCAACGAAAACGGCGATCCGCAGTCGGTGGGCTATTTTGTCGTCGAAGTGAACGCCCAGAACTGGGCCGCAAACCGGGTAGTTCAAGCGCTGCTTGCCGCGCCTGCAAACTAAGCCCGGGGCACAGGCGCCGGCAGGCCGACACATGCACGCAGCGGTGTACTATCGCGTGACCATCGTGCTCCATCCCGGCATGCAGGAAACGCTCCGCTATCTGATTACTTCGCGTCAGGATAACGCATGCTGGACGCGCACCGCCTCGCCGCCTGGATCGAGCGGCTCCGCCGGGACGAGCCGCACGCCGTCGCAATCCTGTGCCACGGCAGCTACGCCCGTGAGGCGGCTGAGCCCCACAGCGACCTCGACCTGGATGTGTTAGTCGACGGCGCGCCGCTGGCGGAGTACCGCAGCGCGTTCGAGGAGTTGCCCGACGGCAGGCTGCTGCATGCGACGATCGCCGGCTGGTCGATCGAGAACTGGCTGGCCCAGTTCGCGGCGCCGCAGGAGTTGGAGGCGTGGGCGTTCTTCCTGCCGGCGCGGCAGGTGGCCCGGCTGCTGTGGGCCACGCCCGAAGCGCGCCTGCGGCTGGAGGACCGCGTAACCCTGGCGCTCAGCGCCTCGCCACAGCTACAGGACTTGCTCGAGTGTGCGGCAAAAGTGCGCAACGCGCGCGCGCGCGGCGACGAACTCGGCGTACGGCACGCGGCACAGGACGTGGCCCTGCGCTGCCCGGCCATACTGGGCCTGCTCAGCCCGTTCGCCCCCGTGGACACGGCGCGCGCCGCGCTCGACGCGGCCCTGGACCCGGCAGGGGCACCCGCCGGCTACCGCGATGATATGCTGACCTGCCTGGGCATGAGCGGGCTGGCTAAATCGATGCAGGACATCCACGACGCGGCGCTGCGCCTGGCCCTGAGCATCCTCAGGCTGCTCCAGGCACACCCCGGTTCCGTCGCCGGACGGGTCGAGCCGGGCCTCGCGGAGGCGCTGGTCGACGGCCGGCTCACCCGCCTGCTGACCCAGCCGTAGGAAACCTGAGAATTGCGAAAACCCGTGCCGCCGGCGCCTTCGTTGGAAGGGAGCGTTGAGCGAGCGACGGCCGCGGGGCGTGTGTACTGCCATCGCACAGATGTGCTATACTCGATCGTCATGCGTGTGCTGGTACTAAATTTTCGGGACGAACCTGATTGCCGAACACCACAATGCAAGCATCATCCGCCGGCCGCGCCCCGATCATCGTCGAGGGCCTGAGCAAGACCTACCGCGTCCCCGAGCGCGAGGGCGGCTTCGGCGCCTCCGTGCGCTCGTTTTTCAAGCGCTCGTACCGCGACGTGCAAGCCGTACATGAGGTGTCGTTCACGATAGCCCCCGGCGAGATCGTTGGCTTCCTTGGACCCAACGGCGCCGGCAAGACCACTACCCTGAAGATGCTCTCGGGTCTGCTGCATCCCAGTGGCGGCCGTGCCGAGGTGCTCGGCTTCACCCCGTGGGACCGTCGCCCCGACTACCTGCGCTCGATGACGCTTGTGATGGGCCAGCGTAACCGCCTTTCGTGGGATATCCCCGCCGCCGACTCGTTTCTGCTCAACCAGGCCGTCTACCGCATCCCCGAGGCCGAGTTCCGCGCCACGCTCGACGAGCTCGACGAATTGCTGGATCTGGCACCGATCGTACGCAAGCCGGTGCGCAACCTGTCGCTCGGCGAGCGCATGAAGTGCGAGCTGGCAGCCGCGCTGCTCCACCGCCCCAGAGTGCTGTTCCTGGACGAGCCGACGATCGGCCTCGACATCACGGCGCAGGTGCGGATCCGCTCGTTCCTGCAGGAGTACAATCGCCGCAGCGGCGCCACGGTGCTGCTGACCAGCCACTACATGGCCGACGTGACAGCGCTGTGCGAGCGCATCGTGATCATCCACCACGGCGCCATCAAGTACGACGGCGCGATCGCCGACCTGTCGCGCCGGATCGCGCCATTCAAGCTGATTCGGGTCGCCTTCCCCGACGGCCACGCGCACGACCTGACGCCTTACGGCACGCCGCTCGAAGTCGCCGAAGGCGACGACGGCACCCCGCGCATCCAGGTGCCGGCCGTGGATGTTGCATCCGTCACCGCGCGCCTGCTGGCCGACCTGCCCATACAAGACCTGACGATCGAGGACCCGCCGATCGAGGATGTGATCGAGCGGGCGTTCCACGAATAGGTGACGCGTGATGAATTGCGGTAATTCATCACGCATCGCTTGGAGAAAAGGATGCTGCATATCTATCGCCGCATGTGGCAGGTGAATTGGGCCGAGCAGTGGCAGTACCGCGCCAACCTGCTGATGTACCTGTTGTTCTGGATCGTCTCGCCGATCGTCTACCTTGCGGTGTGGACGACCATCGCCTCCGACCAGGGCAGCGTGAACGGCCTGACGAGCAACGACTTCGTGACCTACTACCTCACGCTCTTGATCGTCGACAATCTGGTGAGCCAGATCACGATTCACATCCTGGCCTACAAGATCCAGGACGGCACGCTCTCGGGCGAGCTGCTCAAACCGGTGCACCCGATCTTCACCACCACGCTGGTAAACAACATCGCCTTCAAGGTGCTCACATGGATGCTGCTGGCGCCGGTCTGGGTTATTTTGTACCTGCTGTTCCAGCCCGACTACAGCGGAGTTACGCCGCTGACACTGCTGCTCGCCGTGCCGGCCATCGTTATCGGCTTCGGCATTAACTTCCTGCTGGGCGCCGTGATCACCTGCGTGGCGTTTTGGACCACGCGTGTCTACGCGCTCAACGAGCTGTATAGCGCGATGTTTATCCTGCTGGGCGGGCTGTTCGTGCCGCTGGATCTGATGCCGCCGCTGGTGCGCCTGATCGCGCAATTCTTGCCCTTCCAGCTGCCGGTCTACTTCCCGATCCAGTTGATCCTCGGCAAGCTGTCGCCCGAGCGCATCGCGCTGAACTTCGCGCTCGGTGTTGCCTGGCTGCTATTTTCGCTCGTGCTGTTCCTGTGGATTTGGCGTAACGGCGTGCGGCGCTTTTCGGCAGTGGGGGCCTGATACCAATGAACAATGAGCATTGAACAAACAACTGCGGGCTTCTTTCATCGCTGATTGTTCATTGATAAAACTACATGCATACACTCAAGCTGCTATCCACGTTTCTAAAGGTGAATATACAGCAGGAGCTAGCCTACCGGGCGGATGCGGCGCTGAACATGCTGCTGAGCCTGATGTGGTTGGGCTGGGAGCTGCTGAGCCTGAGCATTATCTTCAGCAACACCGCAACGCTGGGCGGCTGGGGGCCGGGCGAGCTGCTCGCGCTGCTGGGTGTGTGGCGTATGATCAACACGCTGATGGCCGCGCTGGTGTGGCCCAATACGCAGGAGTTCAATACGGCGGTTCGCCAGGGCACGCTCGACTATACGCTGCTCCAACCGGCCTCCAGCCAGTTCCTGGTAAGCTTCCGGCGCATTGTGATCTGGCGGGTGTGGGACATCGCACTGGCGATCACGCTGATCGTCGTCGGCATGAATTTGAGCGGCGGCGACCCAACGCCCGGCCAGACCGCCGCGTTTTTAGTGTTGCTGGTGTCGGGCGCGACGGTGATCTATAGCCTGTGGATCGTGCTGATCGCTTGCACCTTCTGGTTCATAAAATTCGACAACAATGTGACGATCCTCCAGGCGCTGATGGACTCGGGCCGCTACCCGGCTACCGCCTACCCTGCCTGGCTACGCGCGATCATCACCTTCGTAGTGCCGATTGCGCTGGCTACCACCGTGCCGCTCCAGGCATTGCGTGGCGACCTCGGCTGGCCGCAGGTGCTGCTGTTCCTCGGCATCGGCGCGCTGAGCTTCCTTGTCGCCGCAAAGATGTGGAACGCGGGCATACGAAGGTATAGCGGGGCGAGCAGCTAGGGCGACCATCATCTGGCGGGCTGCATCCCGCCTACCGCCGAGGTGCCTCAGCACGCACGACGGGGCTGCCATGGGACCGGACGACGCTGGGTCGGGTGTCTGCACTACCTGCGTGCTTTCCATCCCAGTGCCCGACACCACGCAAACGCTACATACGCCGCCGGCGAGTGCGACCATTCCAACCAGCCCTGTTCCATGGCCGTCAACTCGGCGCACTGGCCAGCCCATGCTGTTGCGACGCGCGTGCATACCAGTCGTCGCGACATTCCGCTGCGCGCGCGGTCCCAAACGCCTCGACCGCCGTCGCCGTTCCATAGCAGACGTATTTGCTGCTCGCGATCACGCGCTCAAACCCAGCCTGTGTGAGTAGCCCGCGCAGGGCACGGCCGCGATACGGGTCGGCGGTCGCTTCCACCTGCCAGAGCCGTATCGCGGTCGTGTCCGGTTGTGTCGCCCACCAACCGTCCATGGTCGCGCTGCACGGGGTACACTACCGTGTAGCCGTTCCTCCATCGATGCGGGCGCAGGAGGCGTGTGGGACCGACAACGTATAGCTTGCCGGATCTGCCCTGGGCGGTGCTGCTGGAGCCCATCCTCCACCAGGCACCGCCGGGCGCCACCATCATCGTGTACACCGCCGCCATGCGCGCCAACGTCGAGCAGGCCGTGCGCGCCGCCGGCCGCGAGGATCTCCTCGTGTGCCACCAGGACGCCCTGCCCGCCGCGGGCTGGTCCTGACCGCGTTCATCGGCGACGACGATCACGCGCTGCTCGGCACAGCGGGCGAACGCGACTCGGCCGCTTCGCGCTGTCGACGGCATCAAGGTGAGCTGAATTCTCGCTTGTATGAGCACGCCGGAACGCAGCTGGTCCAACGGTGGTGGCGGTACCTGTCACACGCCGGTCCTATAGTTGCCCGCATCTGAACGTCACGTACTATTGTAGGAACCACGGAGCGCGCGATGCAAATCATCACCCCTCATTTATGGTATGCCACCGAGGCCAAGCAAGCGGCTGCGTTCTATACCTCGGTATTCCCAAATGCATCCATCACCAACGTGACCACGCTCCAGAACACACCATCGGGCGATTGCGATGTGGTGTCGTTTGACCTGTGCGGGTACGCGTTTCGGGCCATCAGCGCCGGTCCACTCTTCTCCTTCAATCCGTCCATCTCGTTCCTGGTCAATTTCGACCCGTCGCACGACACGGACGCGAAGGCGCGGATTGATGCCGTATGGACCAAGCTCATCGACGGGGGAACGGTGTTGATGCCCCTCGATAGCTACCCCCACAGCGAGCGATATGGCTGGGTGCAGGACAAATACGGCTTGTCCTGGCAACTGATTCTGACCAACCCAGCAGGGGAAGATCGACCGCCGATCATCCCAGCGCTGATGTTTGTCGGCACCGCGTGGGGCAACGCGGAAGCGGCGTCCGCGTTCTATCTCTCGGTCTTCCAGCACGCACGGCGTGGGGCCATGGCGCGCTATCCTGCCGGGATGGAGCCCGAGCAGGAAGGAACGGTCATGTTCACGGACTTTCAGCTCGCGGGACAATGGTTTGCGGCCATGGATAGCGCCCGCACGCATGACTTCACCTTTAACGAGGCGATTTCCTTTATCGTCCAATGTGACACGCAAGAGGAAATCGACTACTACTGGGACGCCTTATCAGCCGTTCCAGAAGCTGAACAATGCGGCTGGCTCAAGGACAAATACGGGGTCTCATGGCAGATTGTGCCCACGGCAATGGACGCGATGCTGGCACGGGGCGATCAGGACCAGGTAGCGCGCGTGACGGAAGCGTTCTTGCGGATGAAGAAATTCGATATTGCGGCACTAACGCACGCGTTCCAGGGTCGATAACGACACCTCACGACGACCCATGCTGGCTGCGTGGATCAGCCATCGAGGCGAGCACGTTGGCCTGACACGCGTCGCGCCGTGGTGTCGCCGTTGACGGGCGACGTACACGCTGGCCTATTGCGCGGACGACACACGTAGGCAGACAGCGTGCCTGGCGATCTGCCACAGCTCGAAAACGAAACTGCGCCGTTTGGCGGCGCATGTGCCGCTCGATGGCATGTCCCGCTCTCCGCCGGAACGTGGGCGTTGATGCGCACGCCAACAACCACGTGCGCTATACCAGCAGTCGATCTCGCCTACAACCGATGGCATACCGCAATCAGAACCGCGCGGATGTGCCGCATAAGGAAAGGAAGTGGCTATGGCTACGCTCGTGTTCGGAATGAACCAATCCCTGGACGGCTACGTCGACCATCTGGCGTTTGCGCCAAGCCCCACGCTCTTCCGCCACTTCATCGAGCAGGCGCAGGGGCAGGTGGGCAGTGTCTACGGTCGCCACATGTATCAGGTCATGCGCTACTGGGACGACGAGCAGCCTGACTGGGATGCAGCCGAACGCGCCTTCGCGGCGGCGTGGCGCAAGCAGCCGAAATGGGTCGTCTCGCGCTCGTTGACGTCGGTCGGCCCCAACGCCACCCTGGTTGCGGATGATCTTGCCGGCGCGATCCGCCAGCTGAAGGCCGAGCGCGACGGGGAGCTCGAAGTGGCTGGCCCACACTTGGCGCACAGCCTCACCGAGCTTGGTCTGATCGACGAGTATCGCATCTACCTGCACCCCGTCGTGCTGGGTCGCGGCACGCCCTATTTCGCCGGACCCCGGCCGCCGCTGCGCCTGATGGCGCATGAGCGGATTGACGACGATGTGCTCAGGTTGACCTACGTTCCGGCGTAAGCGCGCGACACCCCGGATGGACAGCGCCGCTGACGTCGGGTGTTGGGTTGGACCCACATGGTCACTTTGTGCTGACGCCTCGCACCGCTACGGGCGACGTGCCGTCAGCACGAAGTGGTGGAAAGATCAGCACCCGACGACCGGCAAGGGCGGAGAAATCCCAGCCCGTGAAGGTGCGGTTGTACTCGGCATGCAGCAGCGTGCGCAACTGCTCACGCGTAGGTAGGGAATCCATAGTTGAGCTCCAGTACGAAAGGACGGCGACTCGGTAGAGTAGGCTGTAAGCGCGAACGAGCGACTATCCAACGAGGAGCTACGGCTCCCTGCCTGCTTTGGCGCTTCGTCGGCGCCTCAGGCCGCCCGTGTCCGCGGCCAGTGCTTGCCCACCAGCGCCCCGATACCCATGCCCAAAATTAACGGCACCCCACCATACAGCATCGTTCCCCACACGGGGGGCAGCACCAAGCCACCGACGAGCGAGCCAACCAGGGCGACCGGGCTCGCCGCCAGGTAGCCTGCGACGATCCCGATCCGGTGTGGGCGGGTCGTTGCGCCACGCCACAGCACCACAAAGACCAGCGCCGCCAGCAGGCTCATCGGGAATCGGAATGGTCTGACGATGCCACGGTCTGCCGGGGGTCCCGTTCGCTTGCATCGGCGCCGTGCACCTTTCCTTGGATCAGTGTTCGCGCTTCAGCTTCCGCCAACCGCCAGCCCGGTTGTTAGCAATTATCTGCTTGATCATAGCGCTCAGCGCCGGCGTATTGATCGGTTCCCCCTGGCGCACGGCCACGGTGCGCGCGGTCGTATTGGTGTGCCCGCCGGTGATGATGCCGTCGGGATCCGGGACGATGGCGCCGTCGTAGAGGAAGATGTTGACGTGGTCCTTGGCCGCCAGCAAGGCGCAGATGTTCCCCTGAAGCACGAAGTACGGACGATTGGTGCGCTTGATGGTTTCGGTCACCTCGGGATCGGCGGCGTGAACCAGGTCGCGAACGTCGCGGCAGATCGCCTGCTGCCACGTGGGCAGCGCATCGATATAGTCGTCAACGCGCGGATCGACGGGGTAAGTCATGGCGGCTGATCATAGCAAGCTTCGTCAACACCGCTGAATCGGTGCTTGGTGCTGCAGTATCTGCGCGTGAGATCTCCATTCGCAGGAGCGACTGCGCCGCTTTGCGGCGAAAGGGGCAAGACGTTTTGCTTGGTCGCTTCTGGCACGACGACGGACGCCGGAGCTGTTGACTATGTGACGGCATGACGCGATTACCCGAACGGGCGTATGCCGCAGCTGTACGCCAGGCTCTGGCGGGCGCTCCACGCGCCATACCGGCCGCATAGGTATCGCGCGCCACGCCGGAAAGCCCCACCCAAGCAGCGCCACCAGGCTCACCGGCCAGATCACGTACCACGCGTTGAAATTCCACACCGCCACCAAGAACACCAGGTACACCAGTTCGAACGCGGCGCGGATAAGCTGCGTCGGGCGGTGCCAGACGACCGTAAGGTGCCCCAGCAGCGCCCCGATGACGGCGCTGCCGCCGACGACTTGCCACCACGTCAGGATCGTCCTGGGATGCGCCCGCCCGCTGAGCGCTTGCATGGCAACGGCGGCCGGCGAGCGATCGACCAACCGCGCCTGGTTGGTGATGCTCGTCTGCACCGCAGCGAGATCGTAAAACGGGAACAACGCGAGCCCACCCACGAGCAGGCTGAGGCCGAGGCTCCATCCCGCCACACGCCACCGCCGCGCAGCCTGGGGCTCCCGGCGCCACAGTGCGACGGCCGTGATCGGGATCAGCACCAATGGCAGGTATTTGATCAGCGCCGCCATGAGCAGCAGGGGAACAACCAACAGGTCCCGGCGAGTGGCCCACGCCCACAGCGCCAGCAACACCAACACCATGACGACGAGATCATTGTGTGCATTGCCGACCCCTTCCCACAGCACGAGCGGGTTCCACAGAAAGATCAGGGCACCCGTCGCGGGGTGCGCTGCGGTGGTCGCCTCCAGCGTCCGCGCAATGAGCCAGCCGCTACTCAGGTAACACAGCAGCACGAGTAGCTTGAAGCCGACCAAGGCAACGACCAATCGGTCGCCGGCAAGCACAGTCATGGGTGCCGCAAGCAGGGTCCACAGCGGACCGTACGGCGATACCTCGGTTGCCCACTCGTCGGGAGCGAACATGCGCCACGGATCGGCGGGGAAGTCCATCGGCACGGCGGTCAATGGGTTCGCGCCGTAGGCGGTAAACAGGCGCGAGCGCACGGCGTACAAATAGACATCGATGGCCGTGACCGGATACATGAAAAGCATGACGGTCGCCATGAGTGCGCCGCAGGCGAAGACCGGCGTGCGAGTCGCGCGCAGCGGCAGGTGCCGACTGTCAACGATGGCCAGCACGTAGAGCCCAAACAGCACCGACATGCCGCCGACGTAGGCGGTGAACTCGCCGGGCCGGTACTGCGACAGCGTGCCGAGGTCCCGGAGCTGGGTGCTGTGTGCCACCAACGGATAGCGCCAGGCGAAATACAGCAGCGGGCCGAGCATCCCGAGGCCATACCCCCACAGCCGTCCGACCGTATTCCGTCGCATATGCCGTTGCACCGTCCTGACGTAGCGATCATTGTGGTTCGATCACACTGATGCGAGCGCGATTTGCCGCATAGGAAAGGTATCGATGCCGTTTATCCTCGTCGAATAACGTTGGAATGCATCGGGATGTCGACGCTGTTCGAACTCACCATTAAGGTACGCTAGAACCTGTGCGACACAGATGCGTAACTCATTGTCCGTGTTGATGACCAGCTTCGGCTCACGAATCGCTTCGTACCGCGCCTTGATGGCAAGATACAGTGCGAAATCGCGATTGTCGGCCAGGTGCGTCCCGCTGGCGACATCCTGCGCCAGTCGTCGACGCGCTACCGCATCCGAACAAACGCACTCGATGATTTGCAGTGAAGTATCGTGCGCGACGGCAAACGCATCTAGACTGGCGATCTGATACTGCCGCGAGAAGGTGCGGCCATCCAGAATGACGTGCTGCCGTCGATCCGCGTTGAGCAGATATGCGGTGGCCTCGAGCATAATCGACTGGCAAAAGTCATCCTGCTCCGTGGAATAGGCGATATGATCCGGCGCAAATAGGGCGTCGCGAATACGGTCTTTGTCGATTACTGCCGCGGGAAGTTCCCGGCGCAGCCGCGCAGCGATCGCACTCTTGCCGGTACCCGGAAGTCCCGCCATCACAATGATCACAGTGTGGGTCCCTCCATCTTCTCACAAACGACCAGGCGGCGTCTGAGCGGCCGGCGCACGCGCCGGCCGCGGTATCAGGGTCGGCCGAATATGTCGGGATATCGCTGGCGCAGCGCGGTTTGCAGCGCGGACATGCCATGAGTGGCGGCGTGCTCGGCGAGCGCCTGGACATGCTCATCAGTGGCGACATCGCGCAGCGTACCACTCTGAAAGACCTGCACAGCTTCTGTCATCGCCTGCGCACCGAGGCGCGGATCCGCCTTGCCGTCAGGTCCTTTGATCGAATTGATCGCCGAGCCGGCCAGGAACAACAGGTTTTCGGTGATACCACGCGCCTCTCCGTCGAGCAGGTTCAGTATGATATTGCCCTGGTCCAGACCGCCTGCCCTGGCGATCATCGTGGGCTTGATGCCGGGCAGCGGGCGCGTCAGCGCATGCTCCGAAGCCAGCCACTCGCGGCCGTAGGGGCGGATAAAGGGTCTCGCGGGACCGACCGGTGCGGTTTGTCGAAAGTCGATGCCGTCGAGACGTGCCAGCAGGTCGATCAGCTCACGCCGGATCGAGCGGGTGCGGACGCTAATGCCCGCGTTGTGGCCATAGATCGCCGGCGGAGCTGCAAGGTGTCTGGTCGCCTCGCGCACCATGCGAACGGTGCCGCCGGCATAGGTCTCGCTGAACATGAGGCCGGTAGCCCCCGCCTCGAGCACAGCCTCTACCGTGGCCAGGATCTCATGCGGCGCGCCGGTGATATGCGGAGCGAAGATTAGCCCGAGGTCGCCTCGCTCCTCGCGCGTCTGCTCGATCGCCGTGATTGCGCGGCGTGTGCGCTCGTGGACGGGCGAATAGGGCAGATTGGGATACAGATCTTCGTCTTCCTTGACGAACAGGAACAGCGGGCAGCGTGCCGCATCGGCGACAAGGGTTTCGACGATGTCGGGAGTAATGCCCGCTGTCGGCTTCAAGATCGTGCCGAAGGCCGGCTGGTCGGGCGCAAAGCCGGTCAGCTTGCGCAGGCCGCTCGGGCCGTGTGCCGGCCCGGGAAACGTGCTGATCACGTGTTCCGGGATCGTGAGGTCGACCAGGCACGCATCCTGATTCTCGTACACGTCGAAGACAATCGCACCGGCAGCGGTATGGAGCAGGTCTAGCGAAGTAAGATGCCCATCATGCTGCAGCAGCATCTTCAACGGGAACGCGATATGCACGATGCCGGCCCGTCCGGTCGCGTCGAACGGATCGATGCCGACCGACTTCGCCGTGCAGGCCTCGAGCAGCGAGCCGGGCGGTGGATTGCGAACGCCGCTCGTAGCGTGGTAAGCGATTTCCTCGCCAGCCTGCTCGAGGCGCTGCGTACGGAAGGCGAAAAAGTAGGTGGCGACGATCGCGTCGTCGATAGCCGGGGCCGGGTTGCTCGCGAGCCGGTCGTCGATCAGCTCGCGTAGATACACGTCCCGAGCATCAGCGTCGTGCCACAGCATTTCAGAATGCACATCCATATATGTGTGATCCTTTATATCCTTGACGTTCATCTGGCGGCGTAGCCGACCGCCAGCATGATCTCCGATCCGCTGGGTCCGCGCTTCAGCCTATCTGGCGGGTCAAGAGTTGGGCGATCCACGAACCTACGCCTGTGCTACTCCGCGCAAAGCCGGATTCGAATCCGCCAGGCTGTACACAGCCAGCGACCGGATGATTGCCTCGCCGCCCGTCACGAACAATTCGAGACCATCACTCGCCGGGTCGGGAAAGATCAGGTCGCTGAGCACGGCCTCGCCGTCGTTGGCGAAAACCTCGACGCTGCATTGATCGACAAAGATGTGAAGCTTGATCGGAGTAATTGGCGGCTCGAGCAGCGCCTCGTGTTTTGCAGGAAAGCCGGGATCAATATCGAGCACGTTCGCCGCGCTGCGATCGATGAATACGGCCGAGCGCCGGGCGTCGTAGCCGACGATGGCACACCGCCCGTCACCCTTGCGCAGCCTGATGCCCACGACTTCAGCGGTCGAGAGTTCGATTTCGGCGATGATCTCGAGCGCCGTGCCGCGCACGCCCTCCAGCAGATTACGGCCAGGAGTTATTCGTTCATTGCTCCACAGGCGCTCGGTACCGCGCAGCATGGTCAACTCGGCGATCGGCTGCTGCACGAGCCGGATATGCTCGCCGACCCGCCGCAAGCCAACCTGGCGCGGAATGCTCATGGCTCCCTGCCACGGTCCGGTTGGGGTCTTCCTGGCGTACCGCCAGTTGTTCATCCATCCGATCCACACGCGCCGCGTATCGCCGGGGGCGAGATTGAACCAGCTTACCGCCGCGTAAAAGTCGGCGCCGTAGTCCGTCCAACGAACCGTCGATGCTTCGTCGTCGCTTACAAAACCGCGGCCGTCAAACGTCCCGACAAAGTACTGCATGGTCTGGGTGGTGTGCGAGCCGACGCTGACATGCAGCGTCCACCTGCTGGTGTCCGAGTCCCCGTCGACCCCCAGCTCAAACAGGTCAGGGCATTCCCAGACGCCGTCGTGGCTGCCTTCGAGGGCGCCGAACTCGCTGGTGAGCTCCCACTGCTTGAGGTCCCGCGAGCCGTAAAAGTGGACCCGGTCATGTACTGCTACTACCATGATCCACGTGCCCGTCGGCGCATGCCATATGACCTTGGGATCGCGAAAATCGCGAATACCAGGGTTGGCAACAACCGGGTTGCCGGAATACAGCACCCAGGTACGACCCTTGTCGGTGCTATAGGCGATGCTCTGATCCTGAAGATGCTCCTTCGACCAATGGGTAAAGATCGCGACAAGGCCCGACCGGCCGCCGAAAAAGCCGCTCCGATCTTCCCAATCCACGACGACGCTGCCGGAGGCGATCAGGCCACGCTCGTCGGGCGCCAGCGCGATCGGCAAGTCGGTCCAATGAACCAGGTCTGTGCTGACCGCATGGCCCCAGTTGGAAGGATACAGATGCTGGTAGAAGAGGTGATACTCTCCTTCAAAGTAGACCAGCCCATTTGGATCGTTCATCCACTCGGACGGCGGCGTGAAGTGGTAGGAAGGGCGATATACGTCGAGCGGCTCGTTGTTTGGCCGACGTGTGCTGCTGCCGCTGTGCAAGCTCATGGCTTCTCCTGGGGTACACTCGTCGCTCGAGTATGCTCCGCCGGCTCCAGGGAACGTTCCCAGATCGAATTGAGCTGCCACGCGTCAAGCGTTTGAAGCTGTGCATCTGCGTGTTCGGCGAGCAGTGCTATCCCGAGACTGTCGGGCCGCGTCGGGTAGACTCGCGTGGTAATGCTCACGCTCTCGTTGGCGAAAACCTCGAGTACCGACCGGTCGAGGAAGATATGCAGGCGCAGCGGCTGGTCCGGATGGAGCGTCAGGGGCGCGACATGAGTAGTGGAATCAGTCGCCGGATCCAGGCTCGCGTTGCTACGATCGACGATCAGCTGGCTTCGCCCGGCATCGTATACGATCCGTGTCTGCTCGGCGGCATCCGGCGAGCGGCGCACCAGAATGCCGCTGACTCCGTCGCGCGCAGGGAGCAGCTCGACCAGCAGTTCCAGACGATCGCCCGCGACCTCCGGAACGATCGCAGTTTCACCTGCCGGCAGCGTGCCAGGCCCGCGATGAACATGCTCGCCGCGCAGCGCCCGCAGCTCGGGTACCGGCCGCATGCAGACCTGCCCGTCAGATCCAAGATACAGTTCGCGTGGAAGCGACATCACGCCCGACCAGCCGCCGGCTAGCTGCTGCTCCGCGCTGCGACCTTCGTAGATCCATCCCAGAATGATCCGCCGGCCCTGCTCGTCGGAGAACGACTGCGGCGCATAAAAGTACCGGTCGCCGTAGTCAAGCTTGTGCTCGACTTGCGGGATCAGGCGCTGGTCGCGGTAGTGTCCGACCATGGCCACGCTGTAATGCAGCCGCCCCTGGTCCCAGGTGGAGACGATCAGCACGTGCCGGCCCTCCAGAGCGAAGAAGTCCGGGCACTCCCACATCGAGCCGGTCCAGATCGGCCCGACGCGACGCTGGTCGCCCACCAGCAGCGGATGCAGATATTCCCAGGTGCGCAGGTCGGGCGAGCGGTACAGCAGTGCGGCCCCTCCCTGCCCCACGAGGCCCGCCCCCATCAGCTGATACCATGCCCCGTCTTCACGCCACACGGAATGGTCGCGATAGGCCACCAGATTCAGCTCCTCCGGCGGCTGGGGAATGACCGGATTAGCGGGGTCCTTGTGCCAGGTCAGCAGGCCATCGGTGCTGGTGGCGAGGCATGCGCGCTGTTGGCCGGCGCGATTCCCGCTGTACAGCAGCGTCGGTACACCGTTATCGTTCACGGCGACACCTGACCAGCAGCCATCTTCGTCGGGCGTCCCGGGCTCAGGGGCCAGCGCCACGGGCAGGTGCCGCCAGTGCACCAGGTCCGTGCTCACGGCGTGTCCCCAGTGGATCGTTCCATGAAACGGCCCGTTGGGATTGTACTGGTAGAACAGATGATACTGGTCCTGCCATTGGATCAGCCCATTCGGATCATTCAGCCAATTAGCCGGCGGCAGAAAGTGATACAACGGCCGGTGCGGATCGACCGCCAGGGACGGCTGACCGGCACGTGTTGGTCCCTCGATATGCATTCGATTTCCTTACCAATCATGATCGCTATGCCCGGCAGTAACAGCCTCGGCAATAGCGTGAAGCACGTAGGTCGTGGGAGTGGAGGCATGCCGAGCATAGGCGCGTGACGAAGACGCCGTGTCTCACACCGTGGCAGCCTGAGGCGGCTCCGCCGGTGTGGCGTCAGGTGGGTGCGAGCCCAGCATGCCCTTGAGATTCAGCGTCTCGGCATAATGGCAGGCAGCAAAACGGCCCGGGACAACTTCGCGCAAAGGCGGAGATTCTTGCTTACACAGCTCCGTGGCATACTGGCAGCGCGGGTGGAAGTAGCAGCCGCTCGGCGGATTGGCCGGGTTAGGCACTTCGCCCTTCAGGATGATCCGCCCCAGGGTTCGCTCCGGGTCCGGCAGCGGCACCGCCGAGAGCAGGGCTTCCGTGTAGGGCATCAGCGGCTTGCGGAACAACGCCCGGGTCTCGGCGACCTCCACGACCTTGCCCACGTACATCACGGCCACCCGGTCCGAAATATGCTCCACCACGGCCAGGTCATGTGCGATGAATAGATAGGACAGCCCCAATCGTTTTTGCAGATCCTTGAGCAGGTTTAGGATCTGCGCCTGGATCGAAACATCAAGCGCCGATACCGACTCGTCGCAGACGATCAGCTGCGGCTGGCAGACCAGTGACCGCGCGATCCCGATACGCTGGCGCTGGCCGCCGCTAAAGGCGTGCGGGTAGCGAGTCATATGCTGATCCTGCATACCGACCAGGTGGAGCGTTTCGCGCACGATCTCTCGGGCCTTGGTCCCGCTGGCGATCTTGTTGTTAATCAGTGGCTCGCTGACAATTTCCGACACACGCATGCGTGGATTCAGCGATGAAACGGTGCGTGTCATACGAGCTACGGTCGATAACTCCGTTGCTTCCCGACCTCCTCACTGCGGGGCAGTCGAACTCGACTGGTCATTCTTCGCGACGCGGCCAAATCTCAGACAATCGACAGGTCGATCCTCATGCGTTTGAGCGTATTTTGCATGTCGTTCGGCAGGGCGGAATCGGTAATGATTCGGTGAATTGCCGTCAGGGGAACGACGCGCACAAACGCCTCATGGCGGTGTGCCTCCCACTTACTGGAATCGGCAAGCAGAATGACCTCGCGGGCAGCCTCGGTCATTGCGCGTTTCACACGGGCGACTTCGATGGAGGAATCCACGATGCCGAGGTCGAGGTCAACGGTGTGGGCGCCAAGGAAGAGCTTGCTGACGACGAGATCGTGGAGGTCGCGCTCGGCGAGGGAGCCGACGGTGCTGATGGTTTCGATGCTGAGCGAGCCGCCCAGCAAGATGACGTGGCACCCCGGTATGCGGCCTACACGGTTCGCCACATTCAGGGCAGTGGTGACGACCGTAAGGGACGTGACCTCGCGCAAACTCTTGGCCATCTCCAGAACGGTCGAGCCGGCATCCATGATGATCGTATCGCCAGGCTCTACCAGCCGGGCGGCACATTCGCCGATGCGTTGCTTCGCGGCGAGGTTGACATCGCTGCGCTGGTCGAAGGCGCTGGCGAGCGAGGTATTGAGATTGGCCAGCGCGCCGCCGCGTTTGCGGACGACCACGCCCTGGCTGGCCAGCAGGTCGAGGTCATGCCGAATGGTGACCTCGGACACGCCATACAGCTGCGTCAGCTCGCTGATATGTACAGCACCGTTGCGCAGCACGAGCTCGGCGATTTGTTCGCGCCGCGCGCCGGCAAAGGTTGGCTGTCCTTCCGCAACGGTTCTGCCCGCCATAGCCAGGTTTCCACACGCTAATATCGCTGTCGGACCGCTGGCCTCGACTATACATCTCAAGGTTTCAAAAGTCAATCTGCTTTCGATACCTTGCGGAATAGGATATTTTTCCTATATTGACGCACGCTTCGCTTATGAAATATACTGCTTTCTTGGGAATTACTTGCTGTTTCCACATTCAGACCTTTCTTACGGATACGAATTAAAGGCGAAGGTGATGCAATACTTCAAGCCGCGAGCGGCCCACCAGTTCGTGGGCGACTGCATGCCCTTCTTCCACGACGGCACGTTCCACCTGTACTATTTGCTTGACCAAGAGCATCACCGGGCAAGGAACGGCTTCGGGGCACATCAATGGGCCCACGCGTCGTCCACGGATCTGCTCCAGTGGCAGCATCATCCGCTGGCGATTCCGGTTGGCGGCGAAGGAGAGTACGACTACTTATCGATCTGCACCGGGTCGGTTTTCTTCCACGACGGCGTCTTTTATGGCTTCTACGCAACGCGTCGCGTAGACGAAAACGGCGTGCGCAGCGAGCATTTGTGTCGCGCCACCAGCACCGACGGCATCCACTTTACCAAGGACCCTGCGAACCCACTCGCGTCGCCGGGGGGCTGGTACGACAGCTCCAACTTCCGCGACCCGACGGTTTTTCGTGACGAGCGCACGGGCACGTTTCATATGCTCGTCACAGCCTGTGTGCAGGCGCCGAAGGTGGAGGGTCAGGCCGGCTGCCTGGCCCAGCTTGTATCGACCGACCTTGACGAGTGGGAGCTCCGGCCACCTTTTGTGGCTGATCTGCCCGGCCGGCCCGGCTTTGGCGTCGCGCCCGAGTGCTGCGATTACTTCCACTGGAACGGCTGGTACTATCTCGTGTTCACCGATCCGCCGCACGCGACGACGTACAGGATGTCACGCGAGCCGCTTGGACCCTGGATTGTTCCCACCGACGACGCGTTTGACACACCGATGGCAAAAGTCTTCAAGACGGCTGCCTTTACCGGTGGCAGGCGCCTGGCCGCTGCGTTCATCGTCTCCCTGGCAGATAACAAAGATGATGGCGCTTGGGAGTATGCGGGCAACGCCGTATTTCGGGAGCTTGTTCAGCACGAGGACGGCACGCTCGGCATGAAGTGGCCGGCTGAGATGATCCCGCGAGCCGCGCCGGCGCTGCCGCTGAGCTACGATGGAGACCAGGCGCGGCCGGCTACGAAGAGTGGCCCGATTGAGCTCCATCGTCACGTCCGTGGCTCGATCGCGTTTGGAGGTGTACCCGAAAATGCGCGTATCACGCTCGATATCGCGCCGGGCGTGGCGGCGTCCTATTTCGGCTTGCGTCTGCGCGGATCGGCCGGGACGACGCAAGGTTACGAATTGCTGTTCGCTCCGCGCGAGAAGACGGTACGCATCTTTGCTCCCGACAAGCCGCGAACGCTCGCAAACCGGGCGATCACGAACGTTACCGGGCTGGATCGCCGCTTTAGCGTGGATATACTACTGTACGATGATATCATCGATATCTGCGTCGACAACCGGCGCTGCCTGTGCACGCGATTACCGGAGCTTCGCGGCGATGTGCTCACGCTTTTCAGCGAAACGGGTGACGTAGCGTTCGACAGGATCGAGGTGTGCCCGCTGATAATGGGCGCACCTGACGATAAGGCGTGATACCAAACGCACTGAATGATGTCGCCGATACCTGACCATGTGGTGCGCCGGCTATTAGCGCGGTTGGAAACCGGCACGCCACGCTGGATCATCGGGATGGCCGGCCTGCCGGGCTCAGGCAAGTCCACTGTTGCAGCGCGGTTAGCCGAGGAAGTCAATCGCTGCACGCGTTCCAACACGATGGCATTTCTCGGAATGGACGGTTTTCACCTCACCAGAGCCGAGCTGAGCCAATTGCCGAACCCTGCCGAGGCGTTTGCCAGGCGTGGGGCACCATGGACGTTCGATACACAAGGTATATATCAACGCCTGCTTGAGTTGCGGGAAGCGGCGTGTCGCGATGAGGTCGCATGGCCGGCTTTCCACCACGAAGTCGGCGATCCGGTCCAGGACGCGCACACAGTTCCAGCCTCCACCCGCCTGGTGATCGTCGAAGGGCTTTATCTACTGCACCACGCCGATGGCTGGGAAGCCGTCAGCCGACTTTTCGATGAGCGCTGGTATCTCGATACGCCGTTGGACATTGCCTTGGAGCGACTGGCGCTGCGCCATATGCAGGCCTGGAACATGACACGCGGTGAGGCTGAAGCTCGAATCGCGGCCAACGATCGGCTGAATGCAGAGATCGTTATGCAAAGTGCTCAGGTGGCCGACTGGCGCCTGGTTGTTTGAGGCTCAAGGACTATCGCGAATTGAACGGCAGCACGATTGACTCTTGAGCGGATTGAACGTATCGTCTGGTGCACACGTCCATCGCTCTTCCGTCCAAAGAAATGATTATGGCGAGCAATATCGCATCGAGCAGTCAGCCAAGGTTTGCCGCAGCCAGGCGCGAGCGGATCGCCGAGCAGGTGATGCGTGAAGGGGCGGTTCAGATCAGTGAGCTGACGCAACTGTTTGGCGTGTCCGAGGTCACCATTCGTCACGACCTCGACCTGCTGGCCAGCCAGGGCGTGGTCGTCCGCAAACGCGGTGGCGCGCTCGCGAATCTGAACACATCCCTGGCGAGCGGATTTGAAGCCCGCAGCAACCTGAACATTGATGCCAAGCGACGCATCGGCGAACGTGCGGCTCTGCTTGTTCAGCCCGGCGATACGATCATCATGGATGCCGGCTCAACCGTGATGGAGATGGCTAAGAGCCTGCGCAATATTGTTCCGCTCACGGTCGTCACTACAGCACTGAATGTGGCCAGCCAGGTCGGTAGCCTTGCCGGATGCCACGTCATCTTGATGGGTGGCTCGCTCAGTATCGAAACCATCAGCACCGTCGGCTCCCTCGCCGAGCGCGACCTCCACGATCTCGTCGTCAGCAAGCTCTTCCTTGGCGCCCACACCGTTGACCTCGACCTCGGCATCGTGGATTCCTCCATCGAAGTCGCTCGCGTGAAGCGGGCCATGATACAGGCGGCGCGGCAGGTCATTCTGCTTGCCGATTCCAGTAAGTGGCAAGCAGACCGGCGTGACGCGTTCATGCGCGTCGCTCCACTTACCGCGGTTGACCACATCATCAGTGATACCGGACTTCCCGAGGATGTACGTCAGGGCCTGGAACGCCTCAGAATCACGTTAACAATTGCATGATTGTGCGAAGTTTGGATGCCGGTTGAAGATCCTTTCGGTTCTGATGAAGTGCGGAGATTCGAAATTGGACCCGAGTGAAGACGCTGACATGTTCGATTATGACGTGCTGGGCCTCGGCTCAGTCGCGATCGACGATGTGGTGTATGTTGACTCCTATCCCCTGCCGGATGAGAAGGCTCCGGTGCTGGACCAAGCACGCCACCTCGGCGGGCTAACGGCAATCGCGCTTGTAACGGCCGCGCGCCTTGGGTCTCGTGCCGCCTATGCCGGAGTACTCGGGGACGATGAGCTGTCGCGCGGGGCCATCAGCGGATTAGCCCGGCAAGGTGTCGACCTTACCCATCTGGTTACCCAGCCAGACGCCAGGCCGATTCACTCGACGATTATTGTGTCCCGGCAACAATCCACGCGCAATATCTTCTTTGACCGTCGAGGCGTCGTCGGTGCACACCAGCTGCTGCCGACATCCGACGTTATTCGGCGCTCGCGTGTACTTCTGGTCGACAATTTCGGGGTCGAGGGTATGGTCCGCGCGGCAAACATCGCCCGCACTGCCGGCGTGCCGATCGTTGCGGACTTTGAAGATGCCGGATCGCCGCTCTTTGAAGAATTACTATCACTGGTCGATCATATTATTATGTCGAGTGGCTTCGCCCGACGCTTGACGCAAGCTCCCGATCCCGCCGGCGCCGTGAAACAATTATGGAGTCCGAACCGCAGCGCCGTCGTCGTCACCGCCGGGTCTGAGGGCGTGTGGTATCTCACCGACGAGAGCCCACACGAAGTCCACTACCAACCGGCCTTTCGGGTACAAGCCGTTGACTCCACCGGCTGCGGCGACGTGTTCCATGGAGCCTATGCTGCCTGTCTTGCCCGCGGCTATGGAATAACGGATCGCATCGTTATCGCATCGGCAGCCGCCGCGATTAAGGCGACCCAATCGGGTGGTCAGGCCAGCATACCCGACTGGTCGCAAGTCGAACGTTTTCTGGAACAGTCGAGCAAGCGCCTTGACGCCGATCACTACAATCAAACATACTGAAGTCTGAACCTCCGGTGCGCTGGGCATCACGCCTGCAGCCAGCAAAGTTGCGTCGTCTGTACGAACAGGATGCGCAGGGCATTGTGGACGACGAGTTGCTTGACGAGGTCGGCTATACGTTGTACTCGCGCTGCCGCAGTATGCTGCAGGTCAGCTCCGCCAAAGGCGACGGCTATCCTGGGCCTGCTCGTGGATATGCTCCTCCACGCGCCGTTCTGATTGGTGCATTTTATGCTAGAGTACGAGCATGCCTGTGCTCGTCACGTCCCTCCGCCACCGGGTCCTGCGACTGCTGCTCTTTCCGCTGATCATCGTCGGCGTCTACCTGCTGCTGGCGTACGCGATACTGCCCGCCGCCTGGAGCCACTATGAGCACCATCCGTCCCTGGCCGAGGCGCCGCGCACCTGCACGGCGCCGGACGGAATACCCGCCGACCCGCTCAACGTCGGCCTGACCGGCTCGCACGAGGAGGTGATCCGCGCGATGCTGGCGGCAGGCTGGATGCCCGCCGATCCGGTCACGTTCCTCAGCAGTCTCGAGATCGCCGAAAGCGTGCTGCTCGACCGCCCCTATCCCGACGCGCCGGTTTCGACCTTGTTGTTGTACAACCGCAAGCAGGATCTGGCGTTTGAGCGCGAGCAGGGCAGCAGTGCAACACAGCGGCACCATGTGCGCTTCTGGAAGTCGCCGCAGCACAACGTCGACGGCCGCGACCAGTGGCTCGGCGCCGTGACGTTCGACCGCTCGGCCGGCTTGAGTTATACCACCGGGCAGATAACGCATCATATCGCCCCGGATGTCGACGCCGAGCGCGACGCGCTGATCACGGAGCTGGTCCGGGCGAAGCAGGTGATCCGCGTGTACCAGGTCACCGGCGTCGGCGCAACAGCGCGCGGCTACAACGCAGGCGGCGACTGGTACTACACCGATGGCGAACTGACGGTAGCGGTGCTCTCGCCCGAAAACATCGAGCAGACGCAGGAGCCGGTCGCGGAACCTAACCCGCCGCTGGTCGAGGCGAAGAATACAGTCTGGGATGCGCTGCGGGCAGTCCTGCCGTGATCAGGTCGAAGGTCGAAGGTCACGAAACGATATTGATGATTCTGGACCTATGTAGCGGACTGCTCAAGCCTTGAGTTGAAGGACGTTCGACCTTTGACCTTCGACCTTCGACCACCTAGCGCCCCACAACCGGCAAGTAGGTAAGCCTTGACAGATCGTCGGCGCCGTAGAAGATGGCGACGCGCGCGGCGGTGGCTTTGCCTTGCAACGGAGTGACGCTGCGCGTGCCGCCGCAGTAGCCTTCGCCCGCCGCGAATAAGCCGCTCCACAGGTCCGAAGGATCGCTGGCACAATCTTTTTGGGCAACATCCGCCAGCATCCAGGCGACGCCGCCGGCATAGGGCACTTCGCGCAGCGCTCGCAGGCTCCATTCGACGAAATACGGCCCCGTGTTCCGGCATGTCGCGGTCCACGGATCGGCGATGCATGCCGGGTCGCCCTCGGTGAAGCGCGGATCGTCGCTCAGCGGGTCGGTCGTCCAGCCAAACTCTTCGAGCACGAGCGGGCCGTCGTAGCCGTAGGTGTAGCGCAGGTCGTTGAACACGCCGAATGCACCGCCGGCATAATTGTGCGGCGCCAGAAAGTCGATCGCTCCCGCCAGCGAGCGTCCGCTGCTGTCGCTCCGGAAGTATCCATAAACTGCGGGCAGGCCGTCGCTGTCGTCGACCTCGCTCGAAATGCCGACCGTTACCAGAACGCCGGGTGCGCGCGCTTTGACGGTCGCCGCGACGTCGCTGGTCCAGGCGATGGCGGCATCGGCATAGGTCGCGCTCTGGTCGAAGCAGTCCTGTCGCGAGCACCAATTGTTGATCTCGTTGGCCGCGCTGATGTAGGCGAGCAGCGGCGTGGCTCCACGCTCTGCAAAATAGGCTATTAGGCCGTCGAGCCAGGCGCGGCGCTCGGGCGTCATGCGGAAATCGCCGCTGTTCTGGACGACCACGCCGAGCCGCATGCCGCGCGCTGCCGCGCGCTGCGCGAAATCGTACACTGTTTCGTGCGATGTGGGCTGCCACTCGCCTTCAGGCAGCTCGATGAAAATACGCAGCAGGCGCGCGCGCAGACGGTTGCGGGCAATGTCGAGCCAGCCGTCGACGTCGTCGAGCGCGGTCCAGTAGTTGCGGTCGTAAAACGTCCAGGCGTTGATGCCGAAGCCCGGCAAGAAGAACTGCACGCCACGGACGTTCCAGCGGCCGCCTCGATCGTACAGGTACTGGCCGTTGACTGTGAGCTGCCCACAGGTGAGCGGAGTTCCGCACAGGCTGCGCGCGGCTTGTACCCGGTCGCGGCTGCTCACATCCACGACGGCACCGGCCATTTTGTCGCCGGCGGACGGCAACTCGCTCAGCCACAACCGACGCTGCACCCCGGCGTCCGCTTGTTCGTCGGTCCACACGACGCGTCCGCCAGCAAGCATGCCCCAGGTCGCGATCGAAGGGCCGGCAGCGCTTCCTGTCCGGACGGAGCCGGCACCATCGAAGCTCAAGCGCGAGCGCCGCCCGTCGCCGAGACCGTAGCTTTCCAGTGCCGGCGGGCCGGAGCCGGCCACTTCCACGGCCCAGACCGCGCGGCCTGCGCCCAGTCGCGGGAAGCGCGCCGGAGTCGTCGAGATCGGCTCACTCGTGCCGTCGGCGAGATGATGCAGCCAGACACGGCGATCGGCAGCCGGCGGCAGCACAGACCAAACCACGGCATCGTGGGCAACATCGTAGCCGCCGAAAGGCGCCGTGCTGCGCGCCAGCACCGTTGGCGCCGCGCCGTCGAGCCGGTCGAGATACAGCCGCCATTCGGAGCCGCGAGCAGCGGCTTGCGCGGCGCTCCACAGCACATGGCCGCCGCCGGCAACCAGCCCGCTGCCCGC
The DNA here is from genome assembly GCA_963827625.1 of uncultured bacterium. GTDB lineage: Bacteria > Chloroflexota > Chloroflexia > Chloroflexales > Kallotenuaceae > CAWHBS01. The sequence continues at coordinate 1,457,544 of CAWHBS010000004.1, forward strand.
GGCGGCCATGCGGCGCACGCTACCCGTCGCCAGAACATGGGCGAATACGCCGCTACCGGCGGTGCCGTGAGCCGTGTACACCAGCGTCTGGCCGGCAAGGGCAAGCTCCGCGACGCGACAGCGCAGCATGGCCGTCCAGCAGCGTGCGCTCGCGCCGAGTTGCGAGGTCGAGTGATTGAACGCGTGTCTGCCCTTCACTTCGTTCGATCCATGCCAGCAGCGACCCATCGGCAGCCAGCGACTCGGCTTCGAATCGGCCACGCTTGAGGTCGAAGGTTGTGCCGGCGGCGCTGTCGTGGACCGTAATGCTGGTGAAATTTGTCCGCTTATCACGCCGTACAAAATAAACCCGCGTGCCCTCAACCAGCGGCCGGCCGACGATCCCATCGGCAAGCTGCGTTGAAGGATCGGTCCTGGCCGGACCGGCCTGCCCCCTGACCGGCAGCGCCGGCGCCAGTAACGCAATCAGCATGAGCAAAGGAAGTATCGAGGTGCTGTACCGTCTATTCATAGCTCCATCGGGTCGGCAAAGTAGCCGTCCCAGACCGGATTCGTGTATGAAAATCGCATAGCGCATCCATTTTCCCTGGGGCCGGCGATTGAAATCGCGCCTGGGGGCGTTCCGCCGATCGTCCGCCTGCGCGGACGGGCGGCGCTAAGCTGAAGCTATGCGCCCACACTCGAAGCCTCTTCGAGGCTTGGTGTATTGGCCCGGCGCTTCGGCGCCGGGTTGGCTGAGGGCCTCAATCGACGATCTTCGGCGCCGTGGCGCCGGGCGTTTCGTGCTGCTGTGATCGCGCCAGCAGCTCGGCCTGCGCGTCACGCGGCTCTGCGCCGTCGGGGGTACAGCGAACGTAGCTGCCGTCGGGCTGTAGCTCGCGGGCGTGCGTATTGTCCTGCAGATACGCCTCGAGCACGACATCGCGCAGGTAGCGCAGCATGCCCGCGTTGCTGATCGGCGTCACGGTTTCGATGCGCTTGTGAAGGTTGCGGGCCATCAAGTCGGCGCTGCCGATGTATAGCTCTTCGTCGCCACCGTTGCGGAACCAGTAGATCCGGTTGTGCTCGAGGAAGCGGCCGATGATCGAGCGCACGCGCACCGTCTCGCTGAGGCCCGGTATGCCCGGCCGCAGGCTGCAAATGCCGCGCACCAGCAGGTCGATCTTGACGCCTGCCTGCGCCGCGCGGTACAGCGCCATAATGGTTCCTTCGTCGTCGAGGCCGTTGCACTTCAGAATCAGGTGCCCGTCGCCGGATTCGAGGTGGCGCGCCGTTTCGCGCTCGATGCGCGAAATCAGGGCCGGATACAGCTCGTTGGGCGCCACCAGCAACTTGCGGTAGTGGCGCTGGTCGCTATAGCCGGTCAGCACATTAAACAGCTCGCTGACGTCGTCGGCGAGCTCAGGGTCGGTGGTCAACAGGCCGAGATCGGTGTAGACACGCGCCGTTGACGCGTTATAGTTGCCGGTGCCGAGGTGCATATAGCGGCGCAGCCCGTCGCTCTCGCGGCGCACGATCAGCAGCATTTTGGCATGCGTCTTGAGCCCGATCAGGCCGAACGCCACGTGCACGCCCGCGTTTTCCAGCGCGGTCGCCCATTCGATGTTGTTTTCCTCGTCGAAGCGCGCCTTCAGCTCTACCAGCACCGCCACCTGCTTGCCTTCCTCCCGCGCTTCCAGCAGCGCCTGCACGATGGGCGAGTTGCGCCCCACCCGATACAGCGTCTGCTTGATCGCCAGCACCTGCGGATCGTGCGCCGCCGCCGTGAGCAGATCGATCAGCGGCGCGAACGATTCGAACGGATGGTGCAGCAGCACCTCCTGGCGCCGCAGCACGGCGAACACGTCGCCGGCGTCGTGCAGCGCGGGCGGCATGGCCGGCACAAACGGCGGATCCTTGAGGTCGGGGCGGTCGAGGCTGAGCAGCTCGAGCATGGCGCTCAGGCCCAGCGGCCCGTCCTGCTCGTACAGGTTGCTGTCGTTGACGTTGAGATGGTGCACCAGCAGCGTGCGCACCTCCGGGCTCACCGTGGTGTTCAACGACAGCCGCACCACCTCGCCGAACGGTCGCCGGCGCATCATTTCTTCCATCGTTTCGAGCAGGTCCGACGCTTCGTCCTCGCGGATCTCCATATCGGCGTCGCGCGTGACACGAAACAGATGGTGCTCGCGGATACGCCGTCCGGGAAACAGCGCGTCGAGGTTTGCGGCGATCACTTCTTCGAGCCAGACGAAATGCGCCGGATGGGCGCTGTCGGCGTGCGCGGTGCGGCTCTCGCCCGGCAAGCGCACCAACCGCGGCATGCCTTCGGGCACTTTGACGCGGGCGAATTGCTCGCCCTGCGCGCCGTCCAACACGATCAGCAGGTTGACGCTCAGATTGGACACAAACGGAAAGCGATGGCCGGGGTCGATCGCCAGCGGCGTCAGCACCGGGAACACATCACGCACGAAATAGTCGCGCAAAGCCGCGCGCTGCTGTTCGTGGAGCTCGGCATAGCGCAGCAGCCAGATGCCCTCGGCGCGCAAGGCCGGCAGCAGCTCTTTAGTGATCAGGCGCTGCCGCTCGGCCACCAGCGGCAAGAGCGTGGCGCGGATCGCCTGCAGCTGCTCCTGGGGCGTGCGGCCGTCGGGCGAGCGCTGGCCGACGCCGGCTTCGATCTGCTCCTCGACGCCCGACACGCGGATCATGAAGAATTCGTCGAGGTTGGAGGAAAAGATCGCGGCGAACTTGACGCGCTCAAGCAGCGGGTTGCGCGCGTCTTTGGCCTCGTCGAGCACGCGCCGGTTGAACTCGATCCAGCTCAGCTCGCGGTTGATGTACAGCTCGGGATTGATGCGGCCCGGCGCATCGGGCGCTTCGATCGCGGGGAGCTGCCCCAGCTCCTGTTCAGCCATTCAGCCCTCCAATTGTGACGTGTCCGGATCTCGGGGCATAAAGCAGTATAGCGCACCCTGCGTACCGGCACGGCGCTTCAACGCCGCGCCCGGCCTCGGCTGGTGGGCGGCACAGCTGGTACAGGGGCCGCAGCATGCACGATGCGCCAGATTCTGGCCCAACGTCGCGATGATATCGCAAGCCGGCTCGGCACTGTCGCCTATCTGAGCTGTTCCGCGAAGGCCGGCGCCTGGGGTTGCGCCTTGCCTGGCGATGCATAATACTGTGTGTGATCCCTCGTGGAGTTCCAGATATCGCCTGGCGCGATCTGCTGTTCGGCCTGTCGCAGAATCTGTTCGCCGGCGATATCGAGCGCGCACAGCGCGAAGCCGATACCGCCTGGACATCGGATAGCGACATGCTGGCGTGCCTTTCGGTGCGCAGCGGCTTCGACCTGGTGCTGCAGGCGCTGGCTCTGCCGCCGGGCAGCGAAGTGTTGGTTTCAGCGGTGACGATCCCGGACATGCTCGAAATCATCGCGCGGCACGGGCTACGCGTTCGGCCGGTCGACGTTGATCCCGACACGCTGGCGACCGTTTGCTGCTCCGTGGCCGGCGCGATCAGCGGGCGAACACGCGCGCTGCTTTTCGCGCACCTGTGGGGCAGCCGCATGCCCATGGACGAGCTGGCACAGCTATCGCGGCGCCACGGTCTGGTGCTGATCGAGGATTGCGCCCAGGCGTTCGACGCCGAATACCGTGGCCATCCCGCCTGCGACGTCAGCATGTGGAGCTTTGGGCCAATCAAATCGGCGACCGCGCTGGGCGGAGCGCTGCTGCGCTTTCGCGACCGCGGCCTGCTGGCGGATGTGCGACGCATCCAGGCAGCCTACCCGCTTCAATCGCGGGTTGCCTACACGAAACGCATTGCCCGCATCGCGGCGCTCAAGCTGCTCGCGACACCGCTGGCGTACGGCATGTTCGTTGCGCTGAGCCGGACGCGCGGCCTCGACCACGACCGCTTGATTTACTCCGCGCTGCGCAGCTTCCACGGCGCCGATCTGCTGGTACGGTTGCGGCAGCGGCCGTGCGCCGCGCTGCTCAGGCTGCTGGCGCGGCGCGTCCGAGCTGCCGATCCGCAAAGCTTCGCGCGCCGCGCGTGGCGCGCCCGGCGCGTGCATCACATGCTGCCGGCGATCGAGCACCCCGGCTCCGCGGCGGTCGCGCACAGCCACTGGATGATTCCGATCCAGAGCCGACAGCCGGATGAGCTGGTGCGCCATCTATGGCACCGCGGCTTCGACGCCACGCGCCGCGGCTCCTCGCTGACGGTCGCTTCGCCCAGCGACGCCGCGCCGCGCGCCGCGGCGATGCTCGATCGGCTGGTGTATCTGCCGGTATATCCGCGCCTTTCATTGCGCGAAACACAGCGCATGTGCCGCGCCGTGCTCGAGTTCGAGGCAATTCACGAATGAACGCGAAGTATCGAGCTCGAAGTCCGGCAATCGGGGGCATTCCGGGCCGGACAGAGCGACAAATCGCAGCGAGCGGTGCAGGATCAGGCAAACGGGCAAACTGTGGTATCCTGACTCACGGCCAGCCTTTTAGCGGCCAGGATCAAAATGCCATCAAACGCCTATGCCGAGCTGAAACGACGTGTTAGCCAGGACGGTTTGCTTGAACGAAATCCCCGCGGGGCTCTCGCGTTTATTGGTATCAACCTCCTGTTACTGGCGCTGTGTTGCGCTATCTTCGGCATTTTTCGCCATCCGCTCGGCGTTGTCGCCGGCGCCGTGTTGCTCAGCTTTATCTCGGGCCAGTGGGGCTTTGTGATGCACGAAGCCGGGCACCGCCAGATGTTCCGCCGTGGCTGGCAAAACGTCGCCACCGGAATGCTGCACGGCAACATGCTGCTTGGCGTGAGCTACGGCTACTGGGTACGCAAGCACAACCAGCACCACGCCCAGCCGAACCATCTGGATATGGATCCTGATATCGATATACCGGTGATGGCGTTTTCACCTGAGCAGGTAGCCGAAAAGCGCGGCTTTGCGCGCCTGATCGTCGCATACCAGGCGTTTTTGTTTGTGCCGCTGATGCTGGTGCAAGCCACCTATATGCAGCTCTACGCGGTGTACAGCTTGATCACCGCACCGCCGCGCCATCGTTGGACCGAGCTGGGCCTGATCGCAGTGCATTGGACCATCTTTCTGGGGCTGCCGTTGGTGTTTCTGGGAATCTGGCCGACGGTGCTGCTGGTGCTGATCAGGCAGGGCTTGAGCGGCATGTACCTCGCTTCGGTGTTCGCGCCCAATCACAAGGGCATGCCGATCATCGACGAGCACTCAACGCTTGACTTTCTGCACCAGCAGGTATTGACTGCGCGCAACATCAATGCTCACCCGCTTACCGATTTCTGGTACGGCGGGCTTAATTATCAGATCGAGCATCACCTGTTCCCGACGGTGCCGCGCGGCAACCTGCGCCGCCTCCAGGCGATCGTGAAATCGTTCTGCGCCGAGCAGGCCATCAGCTATCACGAAACGTCGATGCTTGGCTCATTCCGCGAGCTGTTCCAGTATCTGCACGAGATCAGCGCGCCGCTACGCGCCCGCACTGCCGCGGCCACTGTGCGTAAGGGCTGAGCTCCGGTTGAGGATCATTGATGACAGCGTGGACAGTGGCCCAGGCGTCCACACATAAGCTGACGCACACGGCCCTACGCAATCATCACCAAGTCATCGACCAATTCGTTGCAAGCTATGTTCACGGTATCTCGCACTGATCCCCAACTCCCGACCCCTGTCCCCTGCATCCCTTGCAGCAGCTGCTCGGTGGCCGCGACCTCGCCGGGAAGGTCGAGCCGGCGGAACAGATCGAGCGCCTGCGACGTCAGGTACTCTCCCTTGCCGGTGCTGCAAGAGCCGAGGTAGGCCTGGCCCAGCGCTCGCAGCGCATGCGCGACCATAAAAAATCCTCGTTCGCCTCGGCCAGCTGCCTCGAGTGCTCAAAGTGTGTTATAGCTACCGCGGTATCGTGGCGCGCAACGGCAACCTGCCCCAGCGTAAAGTGCGCATACGGCGCGGCGAAGCGCTCGCCAAGCTCCAGCACCTGGCCGGCATAGCGTTGCGCGTCGTCGATCGCGCCCAGCTCGAAGGATGCTTCGGCCAGATTGGCGCCGGCGCACGCCGCATCGTACGGATGGCGTGTCGCGAGAAAAAACTCATACGCCGGCAGGCCGACTTCGAGCGCCGCTTGAAACTGCTTCGTATGCACATAAATAGACGCCAGACTGCCGTGCATCTTCTCGAAGTTAACCCGATCGCCGAGCCGATCGTAGATCGCGATCGCCCGCTCGGCGTGGAACACCGCCTTGCCCAGCTGCTGCCGGCGACCGTACAGCGCGGAGATCCAGCGCTCGGCCTGCGCGCGACGCCCGTCGTCGTCAAGCTGCTCGGCCAGCTCGCGCGCTCGCGCGTATGCATGCAGCGCGCCGTCGTAGTTGCCCTCTTCTACGCGTATCAGGCCGCGCAGCACCTGCAGATCGAACTCGCCGCGCTCGCTTTCCTGCCAGCCGGCCTTGAGGTTGCGACGATTCTTCAGTAAAATGCCGCGCCGGTGACGCAGCGACACCAGCTGGCCCAACAGGCGGCTGGTTACCTGCAGTCCTTGATCGTAGCTGCTAAGCGCCTGATCGGGGAAGCCCAGAACATCCTGCATTTCGCCGCGTAGCATCCAGAGACGCGCGCTGCTCTCGCTGTCGGCGGACCAATCGGCCTGCTCCAGCTCGCGCAACCCGGCGTCGTTTTCTCCCGCCCGGCGGCGCAGCTCGGCGCGAATAAGGTCGAGCGCCTTTCGTTCGGGCGCGTCGAGCCGCTGGCGCGAAATGTTGCCGAAACACAGCCGCGCGGCATCGGCTTCGCCGCGCGCGATAGCCCGCATGCGCTGCGGGAACCAGACTTGAACCGCCAGGTTTTCTTTGTTGGCAGCCACGAAATGGTGAGCCGCGGCGGTGTACTCACCGCGCTCGAGCCGGACATGGGCTGCCTGATCGTGCAGCAGCTCGCGCACCTCGGGTGAGATATCATCCACAACGATCGGGGCGAGCGCCGGTAACAGCGTGATCCCACCGGCGCCGTCGCGCTCGATCAAGCGCAGGCGAACCAGCGCCCGAAGCGTCTCCGGCTCGACGATCTCTTCAGGCGCATAGCTGCGATATACCGACAGCCGCTGCAATGCGCGTCGCTCAGCCGGCGCGAGTCGGCGCCATAAGCGCTGAAACGCCGGTAGCAGCGACGGCATCGATTCGCCCGCGTCGAGCAGTTCGGAAGCGCTCTCGTAATTCATATACAGCGCCTGGATCAGCGAAAGCAGGCGTGGATTGCCGCCGGTGTAGGCGTGCATCCGCTCAGCCTCGGCCGGCGAGATACCGCCTGCTCCTGCGCGCCACAACCGCTCGACGCCGGCCACATCGAGGCCGCCCAGCTCGATATACAGGTCGGCGGCCCCGATGCTGCGCTGGCCGATCAGCAGCAGCGAGGTTGTTCCGCGCAGGCTATCGATCAAATCGAGCACCTGGATATGGTCCGGCTTGAGCAACAGCTGAGCGCCGGACACATGCTCCAGATCGTCGATGCAGATCAATGGCCGCAGCGGCGAAAGCGAGGCGAGATCCTGCCGCAGCAGCCCGGCGGCGACATCGAGCTCGCCGGGATCACCGTTGGCCGCGAGCAGATATTGCCACAGGCCGGCCGCGCCATGCTGGTGTAGAAACGCGCCCAGAGCAATCAGGAGGCTACCGGCGCCGTCGTTGAATCCGGGGCGCAGGGTGTACCAAAAAGCCGGACGGCCGTCCAGGCGCTCGATAACTGTTGCGCCGATGCTCGTTTTGCCGACCCCGCCGGCTCCGCTCAACGACACGGTGCATCCACGGCCCAGAGCGTCCATCAGCTGCGAAAGCTCACGGTCGTAGCCGTATAACACCGCGGGGGCTCGTGGTCGCTCGGGGCGCAGGGCGGGACGCAAGCGATCGAGCAGCAGCGGGGCCAGACGCTTGATCGCGGCATCCCAATCGCGGTAGTGCTGCGATTTGGAGCCCGGCAGCAGGTGAGGCTGCTCCCAGATATCCGAGGTGCGTCGCGGCGTTATGTAGTCGTGGAAGCAGCGCAGCTCGAGCACCACGTAGGCATAGCGTGGATCGTCCGGGTCGCGGCGCGCATCGGCGATCGCGGCCAGCATCTCGTCGCGCGTGGCGGGCAACGGGCCACCCCATAGCTGCGCCGCGGCGGCCCGAATCTGGTTGCACAGCAGCTCGCCGCGCGCTTGTGCTTCGACCGGCCGCGGCAGCTCGCGCAGCGCACCGGCGAGCACGTACGGCGCGGCCAGCGGCGACAGCGCGCCGATCCGCTCGGGCTGCTCGAACAGCCTGAGCGCCTCTTTCACATGGCGCTCGTACAAGGTCAACCCTTCAGCACAGCTCGGCACGCCTGGTATCCATCCACGCCTCCGATATTAATGTCTGTCTGGTTAATGCATACGTAGGGATACTATTTTTGATTCGCCCTGGCCCGCATTCCGGGCCTCAAGCCTATCGAAAGTGATGGAACAGGAGCGACTTTCGTCCAGCCCCACTCCTGCTGTTCGTCAGATCCGGCAAACCGGAGGGCAGATCCGTGGGAACTTCTAGACCGATCCTGGGAACTTTGCCCGTATACAACGGCTAAGCTATGGATTAATCATATCGACACCCTGTTGGCATAGCTGCCATTTCCCAGGAGGATACATTGAACGTTTCGGTACAGTGCGCGCGGCGGCTGATCGTGTTGGTCGTTGCGATCGTTACTTCGGCGGCGACGATACCCGCGATGGCGGCCCAGACTGCTACACCTGACCACTGGATCGGTTGGGGCCTGGAAGTCGATTTCCCGAACGATCAGCTCGAAGTGATCTATACCGTGTATGTCGGCATTGAAGACCCCACTCCACGGGTACTCGCTTCCAAACAGCGTCCGATCACCGAAGACTGTAACGTCGTGGGAACGCTTGACGTTGTAGGTGGCTCTGCCCATTTCGACGGCAGCGACTATATCGAATGCGACGTGCCGTCCTGGCGCGACGAGCTGCTCGCCCTGGCGCCGCAGCTGCCAGCGTTGCCGGACGACCATTGCTGGTGCGAAGCAGGCGGCGGTCCGCTGTTTGTGTCCGCCGATGCGCGACTTGATCCGGTATCATCGCCGAATCCGGTGATCGAGCTCGAGCGAACAGGCATCAACTTCAGCCTTCCGAGCAACGGCGTCAACGCCCGAGGCAGGCTTAGGTTGTCATCGGGCACCTACCAGACACCGGTGTGGGCAGCGCAAAGCGCCGGCAACCGCGTGCTGATGGGCCAGCGCGGCCCGGCGGTCGTGGCGGTCGCCTCGCACTTCAACTGGCTCGACTACCTGCAGGATCAAGGCTGGGAGCAGTACTTCAATACCCAGGTCGTCGGCTCAGGAATGGGCCATTGGACCGAGGCGCCGTCAGTGGGATCGCGACAGCAGGCCGCGCCATACGAGCTCGGCACACAACGCGACGTCGTATACATCGGCTATAGCCCGACAACAGGCGCGTACTTCCACGGCGCGCTGAGCCACGTGCTGGTGGACCCCGGGTGTGACCCACCTGCCTAGCAGCTTGCGCCGGCGACGGCGGCTGAGCAGCCGTCGTCGCCACTAGCCGGCGAGCCCACGCAGGCACAACCCAGCATCGCAATCAATGCAGCCCTTTCGGCGCTTCGATACGCAGTGCCTGGCGTGCGGCTGCCTGAAAAGCAATCTCGATTGAGCATTCGACAGCGGAGCAACCCGCGAAGGAGCATACACGATGAGGACCGCCCACCTTTCCCCGTCCACCGGCAGCGAGCTGTTCGCTACCGCACCCGACCGCCCACCGGCTTCACGAAACACGAATCAGAGGTTCAGTATGAAATCGACACGCATTGTCCACCGCCTGGCAGGATCGTTGCTCGCGTTAGGCTGCCTCACGCTTGCGTCGGCGATGCCGGCCAGTGCCGGTGTTGCCGCCGCGCCGACGACGGTCGAGCTTGCGGCCACTGCCGACGCCGGAACGATCGAGGGCGCGCCCACCTTCACCGGGCCGAACGCGTATCTGGTCCTCAGCCAGCGCGGCAACGGCGACTACGACAATAACTTCATTCAGTTCGACCTGGCAGCGATCCCGGCCGACGCAACAATCGATTCGGCCTCGCTGCACCTCAACGTCTCCGCCGGCGGCGGTTCGGTCGACGTCGCGGCCGGCCGCGTGGACGCCGCCTGGGCCGAGGCGACCGTCAACTGGAGCAACCAGCCCCCGGCCACCTGGAACGGGCCGGTAACCACCATCACCGCGCCCGGCGACGCCCAGTGGTCGTCCACGGCGCTGGTCCAGGACTGGCATAGCGGAGCAGTGCCCAACAACGGCGTGGTGCTGCGCGGCAGCAACAATAGCGGCGGCGGGAAGTTCGCCAACTCCAGTGAGGATGGCATTGACCCGAATGAGCCTCCCGTTGCGCCGAAGCTCGTGGTTACTTATCATCTGCCGGACATCAGCCACGACCTGGGCGACGCGCCCGACAGCAGCAACCACGCCGGAGTCAACATGGCGGCCTATGCCGGCGTGCAGGCTAATTTCCCGACCGTGTTCGATCCGGCGACGGGCCAGCCGCGCGGGCCGCTGCACCTTGATCCGCGCGCCTTCCATCTCGGGCAGCAGGTAAGTCGCGAGGTCGAAGCCGACGTCGGCCCTGACGAAGATGCGCCCAACAATATCGAGCCGGCGGCAAATGTGGCCGACCTCGACAACTTCGACGACGGCGCGATCCCGCAGGCCTGGAACCTGAACCCCTGCGCCAGGGCGTTTACCCCCGTGCAGGTCAACATCACCCAGGTAGCCGTCGATCGCTTCACGCAGCTAGGCACGCAGGGCTATTTGAACATCTTTGTTGACGGCAATCGCGACGGCGACTGGGCCGACGGCTTCAACTGCGTGGATGCCAACGGGCAGCAGCAGGCCTCGGTCGAGCATATCGTGATCGACTTCCCGGTCAACGCGGCAGCGCTGGGCGCAGGCACGCACGTTCTGCAGCCGCTGTCCGGTTACGTGGTCTGGCCGGCACAGCTGGCCAACCTTCCGAGCTGGGCGCGCGTAACATTGAGCGAGCAGCCGTCCAACAAGACGCTGCAGTTCGCCAACATTCAGTATGGCGACGGTCGCGGCTACCAGACGCCATTCGCGGTAGGCGAGACCGAAGACTATCGCATCGACTGATTGGACCGTAGTCCGCCGGCGTCTGGTAGCGCCAAGCTGAAGCTATGCGCCAACACACGAAGCCTCTGCCAAGGCTGAAACTCGGTAGCCTCGGCAGAGGCTTCGTGTGTTGGCGCACGGGTTTACCCTGGCGTCGCGGTCGGCATCTGTAAGAGGAGCCTCCACATGAAACGCAACAACAAGCAGCTACTTCGCACACCGGCGATCGTCGCGGGGATAATGCTCGCGCTTGCGATCGGCAGCGCGCTTAGCGCTCACGCCAACGCCGCATCCGCGGCCGCCGGGCGCCAGCACACGATTACGCTCGAGTACGAAGGCGCGCAGCGCGAAGTTTCGATCTATGTTCCATCCGGCTATGTGCCGGGCACGCCGATGCCTGTCGTATTCGCGCTCCACGGCGGCAGCGGTAGCGCCGCCGTGATGTATGCACCCGCAAAGCGGATCGTCGCGCACGCCGAGAGCGACGGCTTTGTCGCCGTTTTCCCCAACGGCCTGCCCAGGCCTACAGCGCCTAACAGCCACAACTATTACTGGGACGACCCGGCCAACAACGGATATATGGCCTACTTGATCGATGAGATCAGCGCGCGATACTCGATCGACGCGGCGCGCGTGTATTTCGCCGGCTTTTCGGGCGGCGCCAAGCTGATCTACGAGCTGGCCGCCGACCCGCTGATCTCGGCGCGCATCGCAGAAATCGGCACCGTCGCAGGGTCTATCGGTCTCAAGCCACTGGAACCCGCCACGTCGGCATGGAAGATCATCGACCCGAGCGTAACGGGCGGTGTTCCGATGCCTGCATACCTGGTTCAAGGTCAAGCCGACACGGGCCAGCCGGCAGCCGGGGGCTTCGACGACGACGGCGAGAAGATCGTCGTCGGCTTCGAGACCAAGGTCGCGATCTGGCAGCACTTCGCTGCCGCGCTGACCGAAATCAGGTATCCGCGAGGGCTGCCCGCGGGGGTAGCTGCGCGCGAGTGGAGCAACCCTGCAACCGGGCATGCCGTCGTCGCCGTGGTCGACGACAATCTGGGGCACGCCTGGCCGGATTGGGACCTGATGGGCGAGCTATGGGGCTTCTGGCAGCGCATGCCCACACGATAGAGCACAGGCCGCGAACCTTGATTTGTCATTCCGAGCGGGGGCGCCCAGAGGGCGCCCCCGCTCGGAATGACATGTCTCAAGGGATGTGAAAATTGCACAAACTCTGTGCCTTTGTGGTGCATTCGGTCGGCTCAACCGGTGCGAGAAGCGCTATGGGATGTAAGGTCCTGTCCCAGGGCGAAGGCAACAGCGTGCTTCAGCGACATCGCCTGCCCTTCCGCCCGTAGCGTTTCAAAGGCCGGCTCGCCAAGTTGCTCGCGCAGCGCTGCCGCGCTGCGCTGCTGGTCAAGACGCATGGCGGCCGGCAGCGGAGCATCAAGTGTCTCGCGCAGCGCCGCCGCTGCACCCAGGAGCCGAACCGCTCGCTGAGATTGGTGCTCGGCGCCGGCGACCTCGGCAAGTCCTTCAAAACACCGAGCAATGCCCGCCTGGTTGACTGCCGCGACTGCCAGGGCCAGGCTTTCCCGGTAGAGCAACGCTGAACGCTCATACGCGCCTTCCTGCAGCGCGACCTGGCCAAGGCTCTCCAGCGCCATGGCGATACCACGCTTGTCGCCGAGCTCGCGGCGCAGTGCCAGGCTCTGGTTGCATAGCTTGGCGGCACGCTTCCGGTCGTCCATACGAAGCGCCAGGCGTCCCATGTTGTTGAGCACCGCGGCCTGGCGGCGGCGGTCGCCCAGCTCCGCGGCGAGCTGGAAGCTTTCGGCATACAGCGTCGCGGCCAGCTCATGCTGCTCCTGATCGGCGGCCAATTCGCCGTGGTCGTTCAGCACGGCGGCCTGATCGTACCTGGCGTCAAGCGTGACGAAGATCGTGCGAGCCTGCTCGAGCAGCTCGTCGGCTCGTTCATACCTGGCGCGCATATGCTCTACCCTGGCCAATTTGTGCAGCGCCCAGGCAATTCCTCGTCTATCGCGCAGATCTGTGTAGCGTGCCAGGCTCTGCTCGGCGAGGAGCGCCGATCGGCCGTAGTCGCCCTGTTGCTCGTAAATTCCGGATAGGTTATTGAGCGCCAGCGCGATCCCGACGTTATTGCCCGCCTCGCGATGCAGCGCGAGCGCCTCCTCCTGCAAAACGAGCGCACGTCCGAGGTCGCCCTGGTAGTTGACCGCCACCGACAGATTAAGCAGCGAGTTGGCGACGCCTCGCTTATGCTCCAGCCGGCGCGTTACATCCAGAACTCTCCTCGTAGTACGCCATCGCCCGCGCGTACTCGCCCCTGGCCAGCGCCAGGTTACCGGCGCCATGCAGCGCTACCCATCGGACGGACGGGCTTGCCTGCAGCCGTCTGGATAATGCTTGCTCCAACCACTGCTGGCCCTCGGTCCAGTGCCCGCGCATTTCCCAGAACCGCCACAGCAAGCCTGCCATCCGCAGCGCGGGCTCAACGCCCTCGTCCTGCGTTGTGTACCAGGCCAGCGCAGCGCGCAGGTTGTCGTGTTCCTGCTCCAGGCGGGACAGCCATTGATCTTGCCCTGCGCCCCACAGGTGCGGTTCGGCCTGCTCAACCAGCTGCAAATAATACCCGGCATGCGCGCGACGTGTCGCTTCCGCCTCTCCACTCCGCTCCAGCTGCTCCAGTCCATATTCCCAGATCGTTTCGAGCATCAAGAACCATGGCTCGCCGGTCGCCACGTCATGCAGCAGCAGGCTCTTGTCCACGAGCGACGACAGCCCATCGACGACGTCGAGATCGAGGTCGCCGCCGGCCGCACAAACTGCCTCGACGGCGGGCATGCTGCGCCCGCCGACGAAGGCAGTCAGGCGCCGAAACAGTTTTTGCTCGGCGTCGGTAAGCAGATCATAGCTCCAGGCGATGGTGTTACGCAGTGTTTGTTGGCGGGCCGGCAGATCGCGCGAGCCACCTGTGAGCAGCTTCAACCGGCTTCCCAGGCGCGCCAGCAGCGCCTCGGGCGCGAACAGCGTGCTACGCGCGGCGGCAAGCTCGATCGCGAGAGGCAGGCCATCCAGGCGCTGGCACAGCTCGGCGACAGCGGCCGCATTCTGGTTGGTAACAGCAAAGTCCGGCCGCACCGCCAGCGCTCGCTCGATGAACAGCTGCACCGCGGCATATTGCGACACGCGTTCGCCGCTCGTAGCGTACCTGACGTCGGGTACAGACAAAGGAGACACCGGAAACGCCTGCTCGCCGCGCACACGGAGCAGCTCACGACTTGTTACGAGCGCCTTCAGGCCAGGGCAGGCTGAAAGCAGCTCGGCTACCAGCACCGCGGCAGAAATGATCTGCTCGAAATTGTCGAGCACCAGCAACACGTGCCTGGCGCGCAGCGCCTCCTTTAGGCGTTCAAGCGCCGTCCGGCCGCCCTGTTCGCGAACGCCCAGGGCATCGGCGATTGTCGGGATCAGCAGGCCCGGGTCGCGCAGCGGGACAAGATTGACGAACACGACTCCGTCGGGGAAGTGATCGGCGAGCGTCGCCGCTACCTCAAGGCCCAGACGAGTCTTGCCGGTGCCGCCGGGACCGACCAGCGTCAGCAGGCGCACGTCTGCACGTCGCAGCAGCTGGTGGGCCGCCAGCATTTCTTGCTCACGCGCGATCAGCCGCGTCAGCGGGGTCGGGAGACTGGTGGACGGAGGATCGAGAACGGCGGGCAGGCTCTCGGCAAGCTGCGGAAACAGCTCAGGCTCGGCCTCGCCGGGCTCGTCGCGCGCCAGGCGAATAAAGCTCGCGCCGGCCTCGGCGTCCAGGCCAAGCTCGCGTGCTATGATCGCGGCCATCTGATATGAGGGCCGCCGCGTACCCGCCTCGATCTTGCGGATCGTTTGAGTGGCGCAGCCCACGCGATCGGCCAGCATGTCCTGGGTCAGGCCGCCTTCATGCCGCAGTTGCCTGAGGCGGCGACCGAAAGCGGTTGGGCCACGCATTTCTCATCCCTCCGCAAAGGTGCTGATTCCCGGATTCCCCCCAACCGCCGGTCAGCTTCACAGCTATACCACTATTGTATCGCATCAGTACCTGATTGCACGCATCCGTCGCGCTATTGCAAAACATGGATGCCATGGTCGCGCGCTATGTCGCAGCAGCACCGCGCCACGGGCCGGAATTCGTTTGAGCCTGATCCAAACGGAAATCACCACAAAGCACACAAAGGACACAAAGATCAAAAGATTCTTTGTGTCCTTTGTGTGCTTTGTGGTGATTCCGTTCCGGCCCTCGCTCTAATCTACTGCCGTGCGGGAGGACTGATTTGCGACCCACGGCAACAGATAGGATGTAACATGGCTGTGGGAATGCTCGTTGCCCGGCCACGGCGTCGCCAGGTAGGGGAACGCCGGGAGGAAGGGCAGGTCGTTCTGAACCAGCCCATCGCGCAGCACACCGATCAGCTTCGGATCGAAGTTGAACGAGCTGTCGGTGAGCACCGAATACGCTGCCCCCGCCACGGCCAGCAACTCGATATCGGTGACGTCGTCCTGCAGGCGCCGGCCATTGGGGAAGCCACACGCATCGCCGCCGAGCAGGCCAAGCTGATAGTTCGGCGTCGGCGCGCACAGGCTGCCCTGCACGCCCGGCCGGAACGGCGGCGCGGTGTTGAGGCGCAGCATTTCGGCGGGCCGCACATTGGCCGGCTGGTTGACGTTCGTGCCCGCGGGCAAGGTCACTTTACCGCCGGGCGTATCGATCGTGAACGGCTTGGTGGTCTTCATACCGGTCAGAAAAATCGCCTGTATGTCGAGCCGGTTGGTTCCCGGGTTCGGCACGCCGTACAGCGCCTTGAGCAGCCGCTGCAGCTCAGGGTCGAGCACGCTCTGCTTGAGCAGATTGCCCACCGGCGTACCGTTGGTGTAGACATCAAAATCCTGCTCGGGTTTGAGGTTGTTGAATGCGTCCTTGAGGCCCAGCGGGATGACTGCCTCGTTGACCAGCGGCATGCCCAGACGCGAGATCTGCACATAGTCGCCGCTGTCGGTCACGGCGCCGCGTCCGTCCAGGATGCCTGCCACGCCGTTGAGCACGCGCGTCGTGCGGCGGCTGGCGGTCGCCCAGACGCCGATCACCGGCTCGCTCCCACGGGTCAGACGGCTGATCGGCACCTGCAGCGCAATGGTGTGCGTGTTGTAGCCCGCAACGCCGTCCAGCGGAACGTTACGATTGGGCGGGCCATAGCCGATCGGCGGCGCCTGGCCGCGCAGCGTGAGCAGATCAAACACCCCGCCGAGGTCGACGAAGAATCCGTCGTCGCGCGGGCCGGCGAACATCTTGATCGCCTGGGAGCCGCTGCCCACGGTGGCGATCGCTGCTGCGGCGAGGGCCGGATAGTTGGGCGTGGATTTGGGCCCGATATTGACCGGCGGCGTCGGAACGTTCTGGGCCAGCACCGTCGAGACCGGAGCGCCACTGCCCTGCTGCACTACCTCGGTCAGGCGATAGGTCTGCGATATGTTCCAATCCGCGTCGTCGAGCGAGTTGATCGGGCCGGTGTTGTACAGGAAGGTTGCTGGATTACGCTGGCGGGTTGTGAACTCGAACTGGTACTTGATATGGCTCTTCGCATCGCCGACATTGTCGACATGGATCTCATACAGCACATTGTCCGCGAAATCATGATAGTTCGGGCCGCCTTCCGGCCATTCGAGCGGAATATAGTTGGCGATCAGTGATACCGAGTCGGGACGGTCGGGGCTGATAAAGGCATACACGTCGGTGTTGTCGGCGTCAGGATCCGAAGCGATCAGCGGCGCCTCGCGATGGCTGGAAGCGCCGGCGCCTGTCGGCAGGCCGGCAACGAACAGGGCGGCCAGGCCGAGCAGCGACACGAAGATCGTAATAACCTGCATTCTCGAACGCGTACCACGCATGACTGATGTGCCTCCATGAAATGGGCTACAAGCCGGCGCACGGCACACTGAGATTTGGCGTCCGTGCGCTCAGCACAGCCAGTATGCGATCGACGTATGCTTAGCATCCAGACCACTCCCTGTTCACTACATGCTCAGTTGTGGCCAAGTTGATTACCTACGCTCTAGCAAAATAGGCGCTCTATGCTCTGGTATGATGCGCGCATGCCTGTACGCAACATCGTCTACATCCACTCGCACGACACCGGACGCTGGCTCCGGCCGTACGGCTATGCCGCGCCGACGCCCCGGCTCCAGGCGCTGGCCGAAGAGGGACTTGTGTTTCGCGCGGCGTTCAGCGCGGCGCCGACGTGCTCGGCCAGCCGGACCGGCCTCTTGTGCGGCATGGCGCCGCATTCGGCGGGAATGCTCGGCCTGGCCCATCGTGGCTTCCGGCTGCACGACGAGCGGCAGCATCTCGCGTCCTACCTTGGGCGCAACGGCTATGAAACCGTCCTGTGCGGCGTTCAGCACGAAGCGCCGCACGGCCAGGTTAGCGTCTACGAGCAGATACTGGACAGCGGCGAAGAGCACGACTCGACATCCTGGGATCTGGCGAACGCCGAAGTTGCGGCACAATATCTCAAGCAACCGCACCCGCGGCCGTTTTTTCTTTCCTTCGGCATGTTCAGCACCCACCGCGATTTTCCAGCGCCCGACCCGGACATCGATCCCGCGTATGTCGTGCTACCGCCCATGATCGCCGATACGGCCGCCAACCGCGCGGACATGGCCGGGTTTCTGACCGCCGCGCGCGTGCTCGACCGCTGCGTCGGGCTGTTGCTGGATGCGCTTCACGAATCCGGGCAAATCGACGACACGATGATCCTGTACACCACGGACCATGGGCCGCCCTTCCCTGGAATGAAATGCACGCTCTATGACGCCGGGATCGGCGTGGCGCTGCTGCTGCGTATCCCCGGATACGCCACGCCGGGCCGCGCGGTCGACGCGCTTGTGTCGCACATCGACATCTTTCCGACGATCTGCGAGCTCACGGGCCTTCGACGCCCGGACTGGCTGCAGGGCGTATCGCTGCTTCCGCTGCTCGAGGGCAGCACGCAGCAAGTGCGCGAGCAGATCTGCGCCGAAGTCACCTATCACGCCGCCTACGAGCCGATACGCTGTGTCCGCACCCAGCGCTACAAATATATTCGCTACTTCGACGACCGCGACACGCCGGTGCCGTCGAATGTCGACGACTCGCCCGCCAAGGACCTGCTGGTCGCCGCCGGCTGGCTCGATCGACCGGTTGAGCGAGAGCAGCTGTACGACCTCTGGCTGGACCCGCTCGAGCGCGTGAACCTGATCGCCGATCCGAATTATGCGGCTGCTCGAGCAGACCTCGAGCGACGCCTCGAAGACTGGATGCGCGCCACGGTCGACCCGCTGCTCCTCGGACCGGTGCCGAAGCCGGCCGGCGCCGTCGTCAACACACGTGACACGCTGAGTCCATCGTCTGACGAATACGAATGAGCTGCGCACAACAGGCCGGCCTCCCGGAGCACGCGCCGAAAAGGATCACCACAGAGACACAGAGGACACGAAGAATCCAGAAAATCTTCGTGTCCTCTGTGTCTTTGTGGTGATTTCGTTTGAATCAACATGGGCGAGAAGTACTGAAGACCGGCGCCGCGTTGATCAGCCCAGGCCAGCTTCACGAGCACGAATGACTGCCTGGGTTCGGTCGGCAACCTGTAGCTTACTCAGGATGTTCGACACATGATTACGAACCGTTTTTTCGCTGAGCACGAAATGCTGAGCGATTTCCGCGTTCTTGCGGCCCTTCGCGATCAGATTCAGGATCTCGCGCTCGCGCTCGCTGAGCTCGGGAAAGACCTGCGGCGGCGCGGCGAGGCTCGCATTGGCGAAGTACTCCATCAGTCGCACGGCCACGTCCGGACTGAAGATCGCCTCACCGCTACCGACGGCCCGGATCGCGCGCAACATCTCGGCATGATTGGCGCCCTTGAGCACATAGCCACGTGCTCCGGCGCGCATAGCGGCAAACACCGAGGCATCATCGGAAAACATGGTGACGATCAGAACGCCGATGTGCGGGCTCATCTGGACAATGCGGCGCGTCGCTTCGATGCCGTTGTGGCCCGGCATCTGAATATCCATCACAATCACGTCCGGCTGCTCCTCAGCGGCAAGCGCAACCGCCTCATCGCCCGTGGTAGCCTCGCCGGCGAAGTCGAGATCGTCGGCTGAGGCCAGCAGCGCGCGCAATCCATCACGGAACAGCATATGATCGTCGGCGATCAGTACACGAAGCGCATCCATAGGAACTCCACTCAACGGCTCATGATTCGACAGGCGCCGGCGCCGGAATCTGCGCCAGCACCATGGTTCCGCCGCCGGTTCGCGTAGCGATCCGGCAGCTTCCACCGAGCTCTGCCGCTCGTTCGCGCATCGACGCCAGACCCACGCCGGCGGTTCGCGATTGCGGCAGGCCGATCCCGTCGTCGCTTATTTCGATCGTCAGCAGCCCAGGCGCCGGATCGAGCCGCAGCCGGATTTCGCAGCGCCGCGCACGCGCATGGCGCACCACGTTGGCCAGCGCCTCCTGCACGATGCGGTAGGCCGCCACTTCTACCGCTGCCGGCAAAGACGGCATCTGCTCCGGCACATCCAGTACGACCGCCGGGCTCTGCGCCTCCGCAAGACCACCGAACTGACGGGCGATCTGCTCACGAATAGCTCCAGCCAGCCCCAGCTCATCCAGCGCGGGCGGGCGCAGGTTATACACCAACCGGCGGATATCTTGCAGCGCGGCTTCGATATCGTTTTCCAGCTCGCCGAGCAGCGTATCGGCGGCGACATGATTGCGCCCGTACAGCGCCCGCGCCGAACCGACTTTCAGCGTCTGGGCCGCCAGCGCCGGTCCCAGGCCGTCGTGCAGGTCACGCCGCAGGCGGCGACGCTCTTCTTCGCGGGCCGTCACCAGACGCTCACGCGAGCGCTGCAGATCGACAGTCAGCCTTTGTGTGTGCGCCGCAAGCGCGATCTGGCGCGCCAGGTCGTTCAGCAGGCGCAGCTCGGACGCGCTAAACGCATCGCCCGGCGCGCGTGGGCCAAGGATCAACTGGCCGATCAGCTCGCCCTGGTGGCTCAGCGGCAGCGCCAACGTATCGGCAACCGGCAGACCGGCGGAGGCGGCCGTGGTACGGGTGCCTTCATGGTCGAGCGCGATCGCCACATACGGCAAACGAAGTGCGTCTTTCAGCGTTTCGGCGATCGCCGGCAGCATCGCATCCGGCGCCAGCGTGGCTTCGAGCCGCTCGCCCAACCGCGATAACACCAGATAGGGATTATCGCGCTCGCCGTACATAAGCCGGTTGATCGCGCGCCGAAGCCACGACTGCAGCGGCTGAAACAACAGCACCACAACACCGGTCGCCACCAATGAGATCAGCACATTTCCGCTGGTCTGGAACAGCAGGCTCAGCACGCTGACGATCAGCGTACACAGGCCGATCACGCTGAGCGTGAGCGTGCCGTACACCAGTGTGCGATAAATCACCGGATCGATATCCCACAACCGGAAGCGCAGCACCGCCACGCCGACGGCGAACGGGATCAGCAGGAACGCCAGCACGTTGATCAGCTCGCTGAACAGGCGGAAATACACAGCGGCCGCGCCGGTGCCCGCGAAAGCCGGCACGAACCGGCTGAGCATGGCGCTGCCTAAATTGATCAGGATCGCGGCGCAGATGCTGAACACGACCCACTTGGTTTGCTGGCGCTGCACAGGGTCTGAAACACGGCGGTAGCGATATATCGTTGCCAGCGGCAGGCTGCCGACGGTGATCACCAGCAACCCGACGTTGATGGCGATGGGCCATGTTTCGACATCCCACGCCGAGCCCGGGAAAAACTCCGCGGCGCTGCTCACCACGAGCCAGACCAGCGCGGGCAGCCAGCTCCAGCGCGGCACGAAGCGACCGTCGGGGAACAAGAAGCCGAACAAAAACAGGCCGAAGATTCCGTACGTACGGAGGCTCTCGACGGCCGGACGGAGCGCCGGATGTAGCGATTCGAGCGCCACGGCCAGGCCGGTCGCGGCGACGCCGGCCATGACCAGCAGGTGCGAAAACAGGAGCGGCGGCCACTCGTCGGATTTGCGCGCGAAGATCAACACGCCGGCGGCCAGAAATCCGCTCGCCAGCAACAGGTCGAGCGCCAGCGCGTAGGCTGCAAAGCCGGCGGCGCTCAGGCTCAGCGTTTGCAGCGTCGTCTCGTAGAGCGCGGGATCGAGCCGACCCGCTCCGGTGTTGTGCAGCTGCTGTATGTAGCGCAGCGGAACGCCGGCCAGCAGCAGCGCGCCGGCCGCGATAGTTGTGACGACCCAGGCAACACGCGCCGCTACCAGCCGGCGTCCTTGCAAAGACGCAACATGTGGTTGTAGCGCCCCTGCAGATGCAGTGATTCGAGGACCCATCAGCGCGTTTCTATCTCTTGGCGTTCAGCGCTGCGCAATGCCGAGCATTGTTGCATCATACGCGGCGTTGCAACTGTCGGCGTGGCGACGGCCGACTGCGGCGCCGCTACTTCGTGATCCGCGGCATTCTGTCGGAGCGGTAGCCCAGACGGCCGCGCGTGCCGGCGATGATCAGCACTGTGACGACAAGGTACGCGACAAACATGGCCCGATCAAAATTGGGCGGCAGATCGGGCAGCATTTCCGCCGCAACCTGCCCTGTCGCATTGCTGGCCGCGTGCAGCAGGATCGCGATCAGGATGCTGCCTCCGGCGTTATTGAAGATCCAGCTCCAGAATATCGTGATCGCCATAATGCTCGCCGTATTCAAGGCAACATTCGTCACACTGAACGGGCCCATCGCCGCCGGGCCGCTGACCAGAAAATAGACCGGCAAATGCCAGATGCCATGTAAGAACCCCAGCAGCAACGTGCCGGTCAGCGGGCCATAGGCGGCCTCCATACGCGGCAGCGCAAAGCCGCGCCAGCCGGGCTCTTCGATCAGCGCCGGAAACAGGATCATCGACAGCAGCAGCACCGGATAGCTGGTAAAGAGCAGCGACCAGTTTTGCATAGCGTCGAGCAGCTGTGACGGCCCGGCCACCATGCTCGCTACCAGGATCAGCAGCGACAGCGGACCGAAAAGCGCGAGCAGATACCACTGTACCCCGAAACGCCACTGCACGTAGCGGCGCAGAAAGGCGCGCACACCCGGCTTGCCGTCAACAGCCGCCGTGACCGTAAACGCGCCAAGCGTCGGGCCGGCGATGGTGCCGCCGATGAAGAGCACAATAAAGGCGACATCGGAAACGGTAAACGGCAGGATTCCGACCCCGTTGCGCGCCAGCACTACCGGCAGCAGTGGAATCCAGGTAGCCGCGAAGGCGATCAGGAAATAAGCAAGCAGCGGGCGTCGAGCCAGCAGCCGTTGCAGCGATGGTCGCGCAGCCGTTGGCGCAGCCGAAATAACTGTTGACATCGGATCACTCCCTGTAAGAGGCTGTCACACTTCGAGAACAGCCTATGCCAAGGTATATCTCCGCGTCATGAGGTAATTGTCCCGCCGTATGTCCCGCTGCGGCCGGGACATACGGCGGGACACGCAAAGCTGAATATGTTGCACGCTCGACGTCGTTCGGGCCGACATTGGATCGAGGATGTATGATTCGTTGATGGAAAAGCACAAGCAGAATGAATCGAGCTTCGACATCTGGCAGCACTTGCCCGAGTCAAAGCTCGAACTGATTGGTGGCCGGTTGATCGCCGGCAACAGCCGCGCCGGCAGTCGTTATCTACTTTGGTCGATCTTAACGCTGCTTGGGCCGCACGCCGCGTTGGCTGTGGCGCCAACAGACCTGTGGTGGAAGGCGCTCGGCTCAACCTTCCGAGCTCCTGCATCGCTCGCCACGCCGCGCGCGTGGGAAGCCTGGGCCGCACAAATACCACACTCGCCACGGCTCGAGCCGGTCGGGCAGAGCTGGAGCCGGAAACATCACGACGCCTGGAGTCTGTTGATGTGCGAGCTACACCAGGCGTTGCGCGAAGATGGACACAATATAGTCGGGCGTTCGATCCAGCGCTTCGCGCTGCAACTCGGCGACGATGTGCTCATGCCGGATCTGCAGTGCTTCAGGCGCGACCGACAACATCGGCTTCATACCTACTATTTTGATGGACCGGCCGACCTGGTGATCGAAGTGATGCTACCGGGCGCCGAGCAGGCAGACCGCGATACAAAACGACAACTCTATGCTGCGGGAAATGTGCCGGAGTACTGGATCGTCGACCCACAGGCGCGCCGCCTTCAATTTCTACGTCTGGCTGACGGCGGCTACGAGGAGCACCTGCCGGACGCCGACGGCAGGTATCGCTCGACGGGTATGTCCGGGCTGGTCTGTGATGTAGCAGGCCTGATGGCTTGTCTGGACAACCAGGACAAACATCACAATCTCCAAACACGTATCTTCACCGTTGAACCCGCGACTACTGCCGCGGGATCGGCAACGCGCTCGGTGGACCGCGAAGACTGGTCATGGGAATGGCGCGAGTTTGTACCGCCCGTCGGGTTGCAGCGGGAGGCGATCAGCTTCGAGCAATTCATCGATTGGTGCCCCGAGGCGAAGTTCGAACTCTCGGACGGCAAACCACTCATCGGCTGCTGGGACGGCACGCGCAAGGTGCTTGGCATGCTGCTATGTACCTTCGGCCTCGAAGAAGCCGTGACCTTGCTCGATCCGCGTGAGTGGGTCGCCGCATTGTTGGCAGAGCAAGGGGATCGATACAACGAGGAACCGCGACGCGATGCCTGGTGGAATACCGCGCGACAAGCCGCTGAGATGCTGCGCGAACGCTTCGGAGCCGAGCGTATTGCCGTTATCGGCGATATGCTGCGCCCTGAGCCGCTGCACTTTTGGTCGGAGATCACCTTCGTCGTATGGGGCTTACAGCTGAACCAGCCCGAGCTCTACCAGATGCTCGACGAGTTGCCAGGCGGCCGGCACATCCAACTGCGCGATGCCGCGAGCGCTTCATCACGCCAGCAAGCTGCTTTGGAGAGCGAATCGATTTTGCTATGGGCCGCCAAGACTGTTAGGAGTACAAGCTAGGTTGGCTTGAACACTGCAAATCCGTGCCGTTTACAGAACAGTCCGGTCTCACTTCAGACGATCTGTGTACGGTCACTCCACCCGCCTGGGCCGGTACTGCAGCGCCTCGGCCACTTGCGCGGCACCGATGTTTTCCCTGCCCGCCAGGTCGGCGATCGTGCGCGCCAGCTTGAGCATGCGATGGTAGCCGCGTGCCGAGAGCTGCAATTGCCGCATCGCCGCGCGCAGCAAACTCTGGGCTGCCGCGTCGGGGCGGCACCACTGGCGCACCTCGGCCACGCGCAGGTCGGCGTTGGTCAGCAGCTCGGTGCCGCGCAGCCGGTGCGCCTGCCGCTCGCGTGCTTCGGCCACGCGCTGCCGGATCGCCGCCGAGGCCTCGCCCTGGCGCTCGGAGGACAGCTTTTCATACGGCACGCGCGGCACCTCGACATGCAAGTCGATGCGGTCCAGCAGCGGCCCCGACACGCGCCGCCCGTAGCGCGCGATGAGCGCCGGCGGGCAGATGCAGGCGCGCTCGGCGTCGTTGAGCCACCCGCAGGGGCAAGGATTTCTTGCAGCTACGAGAATAAAGTTGGCCGGAAACGACAGCGTGCCGGCCGAGCGGCTGATCGTCACCGTACGGTCCTCCAGCGGCTGGCGCAGCGCTTCGAGCGCCTGGATCGGAAACTCGGGCAGCTCGTCCAGGAACAAAACGCCGCGGTGCGCCAGCGAGATCTCGCCGGGGCGCGGCCCTTTGCCGCCGCCGACCAGCGCGGCATACGAGATGGTGTGGTGCGGCGCGCGAAACGGGCGCCGCCTCAGCAGCGGCGTGCCCGGCGGCAGCTTGCCGCCGATCGAGTAGATCTTGGTCACGTCCAATGCTTCATCGCCGGTCATCGGCGGCAGGATCGAGGGCAGCGCCCGCGCCATCAGCGTTTTGCCGCTGCCGGGCGTGCCCGCGAGCAGCACGTTATGCCCGCCCGCCGCCGCGACTTCCAGCGCGCGGCGGGCGTGCTCCTGGCCGCGCACGTCGGCAAAGTCGAACGGATAGTCGATCTCGTCGTCGCCGGGCGGTGTGCCGACATACGGCCGGATCGCCCGCTCGCCGCTCAGATGCGCCGCCAGCTCGGCCACCGTACGCACGGGTATCACGGTAACGCCGTCGATCACCGCCGCTTCGGGCGCGTCCTCAAACGGCACAAACACGGTGTCCATGCCGGAGCGCTGGGCGATGCCAACCATCGGCAGGATGCCCTCGGTGTGGCGCAGGGTGCCATCAAGGCCCAGCTCGCCCATGAACACGGCCCTGGAAACGTCGGCTACCAGCTGCCCCGACGCCATCAGCACGCCGACGGCGATCGGTAGGTCATAGGCCGGGCCGGCTTTGCGCAGATCGGCCGGCGCCAGGTTGACGGTGATGCGCTGCAGCAGAAAGGTGCCGCCGGAGTTGCGGATCGCCGCGCGTACCCGCTCACGCGCTTCCTGCACCGCGGTATCGCCCAGGCCGACGACGTTAAAAACGGGCAGGCCAGGCGCGATATCGACCTCGACTTTTACCAGGGCGCCGTCCAGACCAAGTACGGCGCAGCTGTAAACCCTGCCCAGCATAGGTACTCCTCGTTGGGAGTCGATTCTATGCTGCCTGTCGGGACATGCCTATGGTGCGCCGGTCCTGTCGTGGCGCGCCGTTGGTACTACCGCGAAACAGGAGCCGGCGGGATTGCGAACGTCTGTACGGCGGCGTATACTGAGCCTGGGCGGGCAACAGTGGGGACGGCACAAATGGCAATCGCTACCCGGAACCTGGAACTCAAGCTTGTGCGCAAAGCTGACGGCCTGGAAATAGACCTATCTCCGCTGCAAGGCGCCTGGACCGAGGAGCAGTACCTCAAGCTGACCGACCACACGCGCTACCTGATCGAGTTCACGGAAGGCCACATCGAGGTATTGCCGATGCCTACCGACAGGCACCAGGTCATGCTGCAATTCGTCTTCCTCGCCCTGCTGGCCTTTGCGGAACCGCGAGGAGGAAAGGTGCTGTTTGCCGCGCTCCGCTTGCGCATCGGCGCCGAGCGGTTCCGCGAGCCGGATATTCTTCTGCTACGTGATGCTCACGATCCGCGGCGTCAGAACCGCTTCTGGCTCGGCGCCGACCTGGTTGTCGAGGTCGTCAGCGAAGATGATCCGCAACGCGACACGATCGAAAAGGTCGCCGATTATGCAGCGGCGAGGATCCCGGAATACTGGATCGTCAACCCGCTCGACGAGACGATCACCGTGCTGGCGCTACACGGGCATGTATACGCCGCGCACGGCATCTTTCGACGGGGCCAGATCGCCTCTTCGGCGCTGCTGGAGGGCTTCAAGCTGAGCGTCGACCAGGTATTTGACGCCAGCTAAATCGGTCGAAGGTCACAGGTCGAAGGTCACCGGAATCGAAAACCATGCATCATGAACAACGCTATGTACATTGATTTCAACTGACGAGCAGAAGGACCTTCGACCTTCGACCTTGACCGATCAGACACTTAATGCCGCCCGCTGTCGCGCAGCGCTCGCCAGACCAACTCGGCCCGCATCGGCAGCTCGGCGATGCGCGCGCCGGTGGCGTCCCGGATCGCGTTGGCGATCGCAGCCGCGCCGGCGGTGATCGGCGGCTCGCCGATGCCGCGGGCGCCGAACGGCCCGGACGGCGATGGATTCTGCACCAGCTCTACCTCGATCGGAGGGACCTGACCGGCTTTGGGCAGGTCGTAATCCATGAACGTGCCGGTCAGCAGCTGGCCGTGCTCGTCATACACCATCGCCTCGTGCAGACCCCAGCCGATGCCCTGCACTGCCCCGCCATGGATCTGGCCCTCGACCAGCGTGGGATTGAGCGCGAAGCCGACATCCTGGATCGCGACATAGCGCTGCAGGTCGACCTGGCCGGTGTCGGGGTCGACCGCAACTTTCGCCAGGTGCACCACAAAGCCCGGCGCGTTCGTCTCGACCGCCGAGCGGCCATCGCCGATCAGCGGGCCGGGCCCGCCTTTCTTGCTCTCGGCGACATCGGCCAGCTCGCCGATCGGTGACTGTGCGATCGGGCACGCCGCGTACCTGCACCACGCCGTCGTTGATCTCCAGGTCTTCGGCCGCGGCCTCGAAATGGTCGGCCGCCAGCTCGAGCAGCCGCTGCCGGACCTCACGCGCCGCGTTGGCCACGGCGCCCGCCGTGCTGTAGGTGGTAACGCTGCCGCCACTCGCCGGCCCGCGCGGCCCGCTGCGCGTATCGCCCTGAACGATCTCAACCTGCTCGGGCGAGACACCCAGGATCTCGGCGGCGATCAGCACATAGCTGCTGTTGACGCCCGAGACATCTACCGTGCCGACGGTGACGCGCACCGTACCGTCGTTGTCGATCCGGCAGACCGCGGCCGCCGGCGACATGCCGCAGGGCCAGCCACCGACGGCGATGCCGACGCCTTCAAGCCGTCGTGCCGGCGCGGTTCCAGGATCGCTCGACGCCGGATGAGCGCCGTTCGCGGCACGCTCGTGCCAGGCCGGGTGCTCCCGCATGCGGTCCAGGCACAGCTGCAGACCCAGGTCGGGCCACGGGTCGCCGTTGCCCATCAGGTCGCCGGTCTCGACCGCGTTGTGCATGCGAAACTCAAGCGGGTCGATCCCGAGCTCACGCGCCAGGTCGTCGATGTTCGATTCGAGCGCGAAAGTGGCCGACGGCGCGCCCGGCGCGCGATAGGCGCCGCCCGGAGCCTTGTTGGTCAGCACCTCGAAGCAGTCGATCTTGACATTGGGGCACTTATAGTAGCCGCCCAGGAGAATGCCGACGATCCCGCCCAGCGTCAAACGGAAACACGCCGTTGTCCATGGTCACGCGCGCCTGGATCGCCGTCAGCGTGCCGTCGCTCCTGGCGCCCGTTTTCAGCTCGATGATGGCGGCGGGCGAGGGCGTGGTGGTCAGAAAATCCTCCGAGCGCGACAGCACCATGCGCACCGGCCGGCCGAGCGCCAGCGCCACCGCGCCGACCAGCGGCTCGATCATGCCGTACTTGGCGCCGAAGCCGCCGCCGATCGTCATCGGAACGACCCGCACCTTGCGTTTGGGCAGCCCCAGCAGCCGCGCGGATCTCGTCGCGCACGGTGAACTGGCCCTGCGTGCTGGTGTAGATGGTGATGCTCTGCCCCATGACGCCGGGCTCGGCCGCCGCCGCACAGGGCTCCATGTAGCCCTGATGCACGAACGGCGTCCGGTAGACGCGCTCAATAATCACGTCGGCCTGCGGAAGCCCTGCTCCACGTCGCCGCGCGCGATAATGGTTCTCGGCGTGCAGGTTCGAGGGAGCGCCCTCCTGTTCGACGGTCTCTTTGTCGACTGCCGCGTGCGCGGCCGTCATATCGGCGCCCTCCTCGGGCAGGCCGTCCGGCCAGATCACCGGCGCATCGGCGGCCAGCGCCTGCAGCGGATCGATCACCGCCGGCAGCTGCTCGTAGTCGATCAGCACCGCGTCGGCGCCATCCTGGGCAGCGTGCTCGCTCTCGGCGACCACCGCGACGACCGGCTGGCCACGGAAAAGCACTCGCTCCTGGGCCAGCACGGCACTATGGCGCGAGTTGATCGCCCGATCGCGCGTCGGCAGATCCTGGGCGGTCAGCACGGCGACGACACCCGGCACCTGGCGGGCCGCGGATGCGTCGATCGACACGATGCGGGCGTGGGCGTACGGGCTGAGCACCGGCCGGATGTGCAGCATGCCCGGCAGCCGTAGATCGGCTACATATTGGGCGCGGCCGGTGATTTTCTCAGGCCCGTCGACGATTTTGCGGCCGGTGCCGAGGTGCTGATAGCGCGGCTCGGGTTGGACTTCGTGTTGAGTCATGAGTGGTCCACAGTTTGGCGACGCGGCGCCGCATTAATACATTGGTCGGCACCACTTTATTGTATGTCAGATCCGCAAACTCCGGCAAATCTGCTTCCGGGACCGGCGTCGCGCAGCGCTGCTCAAGCAGCGGTATGCTTACTCCCACAGGTCGGTGCTCAGATATTTGAGGCCGGAGTCGTTCAGCAGCACCGCGATCGTTTGCCCCACACACGTGCTTTGCAGCAGGTGCAGAGCGGCCGCCACGTTGGCGCCCGACGAGAAACCGGCAAACATACCTTCTTCCCGTGCCAGGCGGCGCGCCATGTCGATCGCCTGATGGTCGGTTACCTGGATGTAGCCGTCGACGTGCGCCGGATCGAACAAGGGCAGCTCGCGCATCGCATAGCCGCCGCCTTGAATGCGATGATTGGGCTGCTCCACGCGCTGGCCGGCCAGAATCGCGGCGCCGTCCGGCTCGACGACATAGCACCGTATCGCGGGATTGTATGCTTTGAGCGCGGCGGCGCAGCCGGCGAATGAGCTGGCCGTACCCAGGAAATCGCAGAACGCGCCGATGCTGCCGCCGGACTGGCGTAGAAGCTCAGGACCCGTGTGCAGCCGGTGAGCTCGCGCGCTGCCGGGCAGGCGAAACTGGTCGGCGCGAAACGCATCACGCGCCCGCACGATGCGCTGCGCCTCCTGTTCGACCAGCGCCAGATCGCCGCCCGAGACCTGGCCGGGCGTGCCTTCGGGCAATTGGTCGACCAGCACCACTTCGGCGCCTAAGGCGGCCATCATGCGGGCGCGCTCGATCGAGTTACCCCTTGACATCACCGCTACGAACGGATGTCCCGTGACGGCACATACGATCGCCAGCCCGGTGCCGGTGTTGCCGCTGGTCAGCTCGACCACCGTCTGGCCGGGTTGGAGCCGGCCCTGGGCCTCGGCGTCTTCGATCATCTGGCGCGCGTTGCGGTCTTTCTTGGAAAATCCGGGGTTGAGATACTCCAGCTTGGCGACGATTTGCCCATCCAGGCCTCGCGTAATCCGGCTCAGCTCGACCAGCGGCGTTTCGCCGATGGCATCCAGGACCGACGCAAGAATGCTGTTTTCCCGGGTCATGGCGATTCCCTTATCCGGCCTGCTCATCCTGCATCGTTTCTCCGGTTGAGTTCATGGCGATCACGAGCTCAAAAGCGATCACGATCGCCATGCCCACCCATATCCCGGCGGCCAGACCGACGGCCGCAGCGCTGAGCTGGGCCGAAACGCCGCTTTCGGCAAGCGCGGTGTAGTTGACGAGGCCGCCGCGCCCATCGCGCAGCCGGGCCTCGAGGCGGTAGTTGCCGGGCGGTTGCCCCTTGAGCGGAAGCTCGGCGCCGCCTTGCGCGCTGCTCAAAAGCTGCAGCTCGACCGGCGCCGGCAACAGCGCCCCATGATCGGAGCGGAGGCTGACCCTGATGACGCCTGCGCCATACGCGTGTGACAGCTTGATCCAGCGTGGCTCGGGACCGAGCCAGACGGGCGCCGCCGCGCTGGGCGCCTCGGGGCGCAAACGCAGCTGCCCGACCGACACATGCGGACCGAATTGCGTATTCATGCGTGTCGCCAGCACCAACAACAGGCTCGCCGCAATCAAACCGGCCAGCAGCCAGGGCCAATGCAGCTTTGCCATCGGCACGCGGGCCGGCGCGCGGCTCGAACTCGGGCACGTCGTTCCATGCTCCGGTCTTGAGCCAGGCCATGCGCTCCTGGTGCTCGCGCCAGCGGTAGTCGTCGCCGATTGGCGTTGGGCCGTCCACCTGCCGGCCGGGAACCTTGAGCCATGCGGACCAGCGCAGATACCACCAGCTCCAGGCAAACCAGATCGGCAAGGCGAGCATGACGCCAACCACGCTCCACAAACCGATCAGCTCGGCATCGGATAGTGCGAGCAGCCGGCTGTCCGTGAGCGCCGCTTGCGCGGTCTGCGGCGCGTAGCTGTTACCTCGATTGGCATACTGGAATGCGACCGACACTGTGACCATCGCGCCGGCGGTGACGACGAAGCCAAGGCGGTTGCGCCACGGCCGTCGAATTCGACGGTGCAGCGCGTCGACCAGCGCCAGGATGATCCCAAAGCATCCAAGCGCCAGCATTGCCCAGCGGCCACTCCAGAAGTATCGCGGCAGCGTCAACAGCATCTGGCCGAGAGCCAGACCAAAGATCTCGCCGAATGGAATGTTGCCGTAGGTCTGTGACGCGGTTTCGTGCAGCACGGTCCAGAAACCTGTGCTGAGAAAGAACAGCAGCAAAAGACAATAGAAGCCGGCTACGATGCTCACACCGGTGAGAAATCCGGCGGCTAACCGCCGTGTCATGGATATGCACCCCCTTGTGCGGTGTGTCATTATACGCATGCAGCGGTCGTGTGTTGCGCGTGTACCGAGCTGCCCGCGCAACACCCCGGCAGCGAAGCTAGGCAAGAGGTTCGGCATTATGCCCAAACGCCCACCACCACCGAACACCAGGCCGGCCGAGCATTGGCTCACGCCGGCGGTCGTCACTGCCCTGATCGCGCTGCTGGGAACGGTGATCGCCGCCTGTGTCTCAAGCCCAGCCCTGGAAGCACTGATCAACCGCACGCGGACCCCGCCCGACACGACGACGATTCCGGCGCCGGCGGACGCTTCTCAGCCGTTGACCGGCGCCGCCGCGCCAGGCGTAACGATCGAAGGTCCGACGACGGCAGCGCTGGGAGCAGAGACCTATTTTACGATCATCAGCTCCAATGCGGTGCGCGGCGAATGGAGCATCAGCGGCTTTCAAAACGATCCGGTCACCGTGGAGCCGCTCGGCGCGAGCCACTCGCTGTATGTGCAGCCGACCGACGCGACCCGCATCGGCGACAGCTTCGTCCTGGTGTTCACGGTGTACGACGACGGGGACAACTCCGCATCGGCACAACACCGCTTCCAGGTTGTTGCTCCGTAGGACGATTGTAACGATGCGCTTTATTCGCGTCCATTCGCGGATTCCTTTGTGTACGCGCGAAACGCATCTTCCAGGCTCGGCTGCCGCACCGCCATCGACTGCACCGGCACGTCCATCTCATGCAGGCACGCGAGCACGCCGGGCAGCATACCGCCATGGTCCTCGAAGCACAGCGACGGCGCCGCTCCATCGCTGACTTCCAGGCCCGGCAAGGTTGCGCGCATGTGTTCGGAGGGCTCAACGGCGCGGCCCAGTGCGAGTGTGTAGCGCGGGCCCGTTCCAAGCGCCGACGCCAGCTCGGCCGGAGTACCGAGCGCCGCGATCCGTCCGCGGTGCAGGATCGCCACACGCCGGCACACTTGCTCGGCTTCTTCGGTGCGGTGGGTGGTCAGCACAACTGTTGTGCCACCGGCTGCCAGATCGCTCCCGATCAGGTCGAGCAGCGCGACGGCAGCGTGCAGATCGAGCCCGCGCGTCGGCTCGTCCAGAAACAGCAGGGGCGGGGGCCGGCCGTGGCTTCCGATCAGTGCGCGCGCCAGCGCAAGCTTCTGGCGCATGCCGCTCGAAAGCGCTGCAACCGGCCGGCCGGCCACATCGTCGAGTTCAAGCAGCTCGAGCAAGTCGTCGACGCGCGCGCCGGCCGCCGCGCCGGCCATGCCGCGCAGCTCGGCGAAAAACAGCAGGTTGCGCCGCGCCGAAAGGCGCCACGAGAAACTGCGCTCGTCGCCCGACGCCAGGCCGACCGTCGCCCTGATGCGCGACGCCTGGCCCAGAACATCGCAGCCCAGCACCTGCGCCGAGCCGCCTGTCGGCAGCAGCAGCCCGCACAACATGCGCACCAGGGTCGACTTGCCCGCGCCGTTTGGGCCGAGCAGGCCGAACACTTCGCCGGGTTCAACCTCGAGGTCGACGCGGTCAACCGCGACGATCGCTCGCCGACCGGTTATTCCGCTGCGCTGCGAATGAACACGGCTGAGCTGGCGGGTAAGGATCGGGGCGAGCATGTTGCGATTGTACGGCCCGCTTGCGGCGCGGTCAACGCGGCGGTTGACACGCCGCCGCCGATACGCTACCGTAGCCGTGCTTCTCATCGTCCATCGTCGGGCCACGGAGCCCATATGCTTATCCGACGCTTGCCGGCGACTGCTCCACGGCTGCGATTGTCTGCCGAACGGCTACTGAGCTGGATGCTTGTGTTGCTGGCCGCTACTTTGCCGTTTGAGGCAGCATTCGGCGCTTCGCTCGCGGGCCTGGTGTTTACGAACGTCGAGCTAACGCTGCTGGCGGCACTGGCTGTCTGGCTGGTAGCGCTGCTCGCGGCAGGTCGTTTGCCGCGCGCCGGAGGCAGTACCGCCATCGTCGTGCTGCTGTCGGGCGCGCTGCTGTGTACGCTCGCGCTCAGCGCCCTGCTGGCTCGCGAATGGCGCGACGACGCGCTGAAATTTACGGCGCGCCAGATCCAGGGCTGGCTGCTGCTGTTGTGCCTGGTTGATCAACTTACCATGCGCGGCCGAGCGCTGTCTCTGCGGCTCGGCGTCGCGCTGGTGGGTGGCGCGACCGCCAGCGCGGCGATCGGTTTGCTTGAAGTCGCGGCGCCGTCGATCATGCTGCCGCTGCTGAGCATCTTCAAGGATCGCCCTACAACCGTCGGCGGGCTTCTGCGGCTCAGCGGCACCTTCAGCTACGCCAATATCGCCGCGATGTACTACGAGGCGACGCTGCCGCTGGCGCTTGCCGGCGTCGCGATCGCCGAGCGACCGGCCTCGCGGATCGCGATCGCTGCCTGCGCTGCTACGCTGTTTCTGGCGGCGCTGCTGACGTACAGCCGTGCGGCGTTGGTGATCGGGCCGCTATGCGTCGTACTGCTGCTGGGCGCCGCGGCCTTGCGGCACCGTGCTCCGGGGGCGCGCCGCGTCCAGGCTTGCGGCATTGGTCTGCTCGTGATGGCGGTCGGGTTGTGGGCACTCAGCCCGGCATTTCGGCTGCGCGTCGCCGAGCCGGATATCGACAGCTGGTATCGCGTGGAATATCAGCCGTCGCCGCCGGTAGAGCTCGCACCGGACGAGCGAGCACAGGTGCCGGTAACCGTGCGCAACCTTGGCTTGTTTACCTGGAGCTCCGCCGGCATCCGTCCGGTCGTGCTGTCGTACCACTGGTACGATGCGCAGACCGGCAAGCTGGTTCGCTGGAACGGCCTGCGTAGCGCGCTGCCGGCTCCCGTGCCGCCCGGAGCAGTGGTCGAGCTTCAGGCGGTGGTAGAGGCACCCGAGCGCCCGGGCAGCTACCTGCTGGCCTGGGATATGGTAGAGGAGAACAGCGCCTGGTTCAGCACGCGCGGCAGCCCGACGGTTAGCGTGCCGGTGCGCGTCGCGGGGACGCCCGCCGCCAAAGCCGAGACCGCGGCTCGACAACCTGACGTCGTGCCGCCCCCGTTAGCGAGTCCGCCGCCGCCGGCTCGCTCGGCGCTGTGGATCGCCGCGCTGCAACTGTGGCGCGAGCGCCCGCTGCTCGGCATCGGTCCCGACGTATTTCGGCATGTGTACGGTCCACGGCTTGGACTGACGGAGTGGGACGACCGCATTCATACCAATAGTTTGTACCTCGAGCTGCTGGTCGGGGCCGGTATGGTAGGCCTTGGGTTGCTGCTCGGGCTGCTGGCGGCCACACTGCTGCCCGCGCTGCGCTCGTTGAGGCGATCGGAGCAGATCGGTGCCGATTGGTGGGCCACGCTTGGCTGTTGCATCGCGCTGCTGGCGTATATCGTCCATGGCTCGCTGGATATGTTTCTCGAATTTTCTGCGACGTACCTGCTATTCTGGGGTCTGATCGGCTCGCTCGCCGCATTCTGCTCGCCGGTCTGGCAACGGCAGATCATGGTGCTGCCGTCGTCTCGTTAACGTATGATAGAGCCGGCCGTATTGTACGGGGCTTGCCTATGCTGCGCATCGGCTACGATGTGACGCCCCTCGTGGGCGATACCACGGGTGTCGGAACATATACGGGACAGCTACTGGCCCACATGCTCGCCACCGGCGAGCATGATTTCGCGCTGCTGTCCAACCGTCCGGTGGCGGCTCAGCAGTTCGGCGGGAACGGCCGTGTCACAGTGCTGGCCGACCCGTTTCCCAGCCGGCTATTGTGGATGCAGAGCGTTCTTCCTCGCAGGCTGGGACATTCCCAGCTCGACCTTTGCCACTACACCAACTCGATCGGCCCGCTGCGCAGCCCCTGCCGCTATGTCGTCACCATTCACGACATGACGCTCAGCATGCTGCCGCGACTGCATCCAAGGCGCAAGCAGTTCTTGATCCGGCCGCTGATCCCGCTGGTCGCCCGTGGGGCGGCGCGCGTGATCACCGTATCGAATCAGGCTCGCGACGACATCATGCGGCTGCTGCGCCTGCCGGCGGAGCGGGTGGCGGTGATCCGGGAGGCGGCGGCGCCAAACTTCCGTCCCGCACCGGCCGCCGAACAGGCGCGCGTGCGAGCAGCTTACGGCCTGAACGGGCCGTATGTGCTGTATGTCGGAACGCTCGAGCCGCGCAAGAATCTGGTTCGCCTGATCCGAGCCTGGCGGCGGCTGCACGAACGCGGTGTTATTGCTCACCGGCTGGTGCTTGTGGGTACGCGCGGATGGCGCGACCGGCCGATCCAGCGCGAGATCGAACATGCGGGCACCAAAATCGTGGTGACCGGCTATGTGCCGGGGGTAGATCTGCCGGCACTCTACTCAGCCGCGGACGCCTTTGTG
The DNA here is from genome assembly GCA_963827625.1 of uncultured bacterium. Taxonomy (GTDB): domain Bacteria; phylum Chloroflexota; class Chloroflexia; order Chloroflexales; family Kallotenuaceae; genus CAWHBS01. The sequence continues at coordinate 1,493,339 of CAWHBS010000004.1, forward strand.
TTTCCGTCGCTGGCGGAAGGCTTCGGCCTGCCGGTGATCGAAGCGATGGCTTGCGGCGCTCCGGTGCTGGTGTCCTCGGTTCCGGCGCTGCGCGAGCTTGTCGCCGATGCCGCGCTGGCCGTCGATCCGCTCGACGAGCAGGCGATCGAATTGGAGATCGAACGCCTGTTAAGCGACGCCGCCCTACGCGCCGAGCTGCGGCGACGCGGGCTGCTGCGCGCGGCAGAATTTTCGTGGACCGAAGCCGCGCGGCGGACGATGGAGCTGTATCGCGATGTGGCAGCATGCGCAGTATGAGTAGGCCCTCACCCCCGCTCCCGTCGCAAGCGACGGGAGCGGGGAGCCGCTTGCCCCTCGCCCGCGCTGACACGCAGGGGCGGTGGTCAGGGGGTCAGGGCCGCGGCAGACTGTTAACACCATGGTCGCTCGTCGCGGCCAGCATTGCGCTCCTGGCAGCGCTGCATACGGCATGGTTTGCCGTGCGCGTGCCGCTGTGGCAAACACCCGACGAGCCGACGCAGTTCGAATACGCGGCGCTGGTCGCGCGTCTTGGGCGCGTGCCGGCGTTCGAAGATCGCGATCTGATACTGGAGCGGGAGATAACCGCGTCTATGGCGCACAATTGGTTCTGGGAGCTGCTCACCGGTTCGAGGCCGGCTCCGCTGCCGGGGGATCTTGAGCAAGCACGCCAGCTGTTCTTTATGCCGCGCCAGGCCGGCGTCGATCCACCGCTGTATTTTGTTCTGGCCGCCGTTCCGCTGCGCATATTGGCCGGCCGCTCCATCGACGCCCAGGCACTTACGCTGCGCCTGCTGAACGTTGTGTTTGTCGCGGGCGCCGCGCTGGCTTCGTATGGCGCTGCTCGCGAATTGCTGCCGGCCGACCGTGCCTATGCCGCCGCGGTTGGCCTGTTCGTCGCGCTGCAGCCGATGTTTGCTTTCGCCGCTGCAGGTGTCGGCAACGATGCGGCGGCTAATTGTGCAGGTGCCGCGACTATCTGGCTCGTGCTGCGCGCCATGCGCCGGAGGCAGTTACTTGCGCTCGTTGCTGCTGCCGGCGTTGCCGGGATGGGGCTGCTAACCAAGCGAACGATGGTGCCGCTGGTGCTGGTGCTAACGCTCGCCGCGCTCGCCGCGCTTGGCCTGGCTGTCGTCAGATCGAGCCGCGGTCGCCGGGCTGCGCTGGTCGTCGCGGCCGCGAGTGCCGTCGCGATCGGTGGCACAGCGCTGATCATTTCGTGGAGCGACCCGCACAGCGCGGCCGGGTGGTATGGTCCGGCCGGCAGCCGCACGGTTGCCCGCGTCGCCCGTGCTCCCGGCACTGGAGCCCCCGCGATCGAGCTTGGTCCGGGCGGCACGGCGACGCAAGCGCTTCCGGATGCCGCCGGCGAGTGGGCACAGAATCAAACGCTGCGTGTTTCTGCTCGAGTGTGGAGCGCGGGAGCGGCGGCGCGTGGCCGCTTGCTGATCGACGTCGGCTGGGGCACCGTCGCGCAGCCGTTCGAGGTGTGGGCGCCGGCACAGGAGGTAGTGGTCGCGACGCTGGTGCCGTTGTTCTCCCCGTACGTGCATGTTGCGATCGAATCGGAAAACGAGACGCTGTACCTTGATCAAATAGCCGCGCGCAGCGAGCGACGCCCTGACGTCAATCTGCTCGACTGGAACGGCGACGTCAGGGCGGGCTGGCACGACACCTCGCCGCAGGCGATGCTGGCGCGCAGCCCGCACATCCGAGCGCTGAGCTGGGCGCTGCGCAGCGGCCGGCTGCTCGAGCCGCCGCCGCTGGGATGGCAGCTGCCACGCATTTTCTTCGCAAGTTTCTGGGGTCAGTTCGGCTGGATGTCGGTGCCGCTGGTGGGCGGAAGCAGGTGGGAGCCTGCCCTGGCCGGCGTATGCCTGGCCGGCTGCGCCGGAGCCGGCCTGTTCCTGGCGCGTAATCGCGGCGTTGAGCGGCGCATAACCTGCTTGCTGCTGCTCGTCGTCGCCGCAGGCGCGCTACTTCCGCTGCTGAACGCGTATCTGCAGCCGCGCAGCCAGGCGATCCAGCAAGGCCGCTATATGTTTGCGGTCCTTACTCCGGTCGGGTTGTTGCTCGCTCTGGGATGGCGTACGCTGGTGCCACCGCGTTGGCATAGCCTCTTGTGGATCGTTTGGTCGATATGGTGGGTCGCGTTCGCCGCCGCGGCCGGCGCACTTGTGCTGCGCGCGTACGGGTGACAAGGTGACAGGGTGATAAGGTGACAAGGTGATGAACACAACCGTCGGAAGCTGTCATTCCGAGCGCGCCGTCCACGAAGTCAACGGTACTGCGGTGGAAGGCGCGAGATCTCCACGCTTTGATGCCGTATAGTGGCGTGGAGATTCCTCGCGCGGTCAATGGGGTCGAACGTGACGCCGCCAATGTGCTCTGACCGCGCTCGGAATGACAATCTGGAGCTTGATTACTATATTCCATGGCGTCTTTGCGTTTCTGACCGGGCGTTCCTTGGGTCGGTGTGATCATGTCCGGATGTATGGATGAATAACTCAAAACTCGTGGGCGGACGCGCCGGCGGCGCGTCCCTACAAAACTCGAAACTCTCGATCGCAATCGTCACGCCCGGCGGCGTGACGAGCGACGGTGAGACGCGCGCGATCCCCGCGCTGGTGCAGCTGGTGGACCGTCTGGCGCAGCGCCACCGGGTTGTGGTCTGGACGCTCGACCAGGCACAACCACGAGTGTCCGCGCGCGGCGACGCCACGATCCGCCGGCTCGACGCACGCGGAACGCTGCCCGGTTTCGGCGTTACAGCACTTGCGCCGCGGCTGCTGGCAGAGCTGCGCCGTAACGGACCGTTCGACGTCATTCACGCGTTTTGGGCGGGCAGCAGCGGCGCAGCGTCTGTGCTGGCCGGGCGAGCGTTGAGTATCCCGTCACTGCTCAGCGTCGGCGGCGGCGAGCTGGTGTGGCTGCCTGAGATCGGCTACGGGGGTAGTGGCTTGCTGCACGCGAGGTTGCGCACGCGCATGTCGCTGAGGCTGGCCGGCGCGGTAACAGGTGGGAGCCGCTGGGTGCTGCGAGCGCTGCCGGGCAAGCTGCGGGCGAGCGTGGTGCCGTTGGGCATCGATGCCGATGCCTTGGCCGCTCCGGTCGTGCGGCCCGCCGGCCCACCCTGGCGCCTGGCGCACATCGCGGATCTCAATCGGGTCAAGGACCAGCCGATGCTGTTGCGAGCGCTGCGCCGGCTGCTCGAGCTGGAGCCCGATACTGTGCTCGAGATCGCCGGCGAGGATATCCTGAGTGGCTCGGTACAGCGGCTTGCCGCGCGAATGGGCCTGGCCGAGCATGTCGTTTTTCATGGCCGGCTGTCTCGGGCAGCGCTCGGCGACCTGTTTCGCCGCGCGCATTTGCATGTGCTGTCGTCGCGTCACGAAAGCCAGGGCGTGGTCGTCGCCGAAGCGGCAGCCGCCGGCCTGGCGACAGCCGGCACGTGCGTCGGCAGCATAGCCGACCTAACGCCCGGCGCCGCCACGGCCGTTGCGGTCGGCGACGACGAGGCGCTGTCGGCCGCGATACTGGCGCTGCTGCGCGACACGCCACGTCGTGAAGCGATTGCCCGGGCCGCCCAACGCTGGGCGCGCGAGTACGACGCCGGCTGGACGGCACGTAAATTCGAACAGTTGTATGGCGAGCTGATGGCGTCAAGGCCGCACTCACCCGTTGGCATGGACAGCGCGATCAGTGGCCCGACAGCCGTTCATCACAAGGAGCCGTTTCTTGAGCGCAGCGATCGAAGCTAAGCTTGCCTCCGAAGCTGCCGTCGCCGTAGCCGCCTGGGCGACGACCGGCGCTGCGCCTGACCCGTGGCCGGCCAAATCGTCGGCCGCCGCGCGCTGGGCGATGCAGGTCTACGGTGTCGCACCGCTGTTGCACCAGCGTTTGATCGACGGCGACACCCTTGCGCTGCCGGCCGAGCTACGCGTTTACCTTGCCCGGCAGCATCTGCAGTGCGCCGAACGCAACGCATTGCTGTTGGGCGAGCTGCGCGAGATGCTGCTGGCACTCGATAGCGCCGGCATCGCGGTTATGCCGCTCAAAGGCTGCCTGCTGGCTGAGCGCTATTATGCCGCGCCGGGCCTGCGACCGATGAACGACCTGGATCTGCTGGTACGGCCGGACCACGAGCAGCGCGCCGTCGCCGTCCTGCGCGAATTGCGCTGGGAGCCGGTGGTACGCGGCTGGAAACATCTCGAGCTGGCACGACCTGGCGGCCGTGGGCCGGTCGTCGATTGGACCGGCGACCACCCCGACAACCCGCGCGGCCTCGACCTGCATACGCGGCTGCAGGAACGCTTCTGGGGCATCCGCTTCGACATGACCGCCGACGCCTGGGCAGCCTGCGAGCGTGGCGAGCTACAGGGTGCTCCGGCGCTGGTGTTGCAGCCGTGGGCACTGCTGCAGCATCTTGCCGTTCACGCCACCGGCGACGCGATCAGCCGCCGCTTACGCCTGATCCATCTGATCGATATCGCGCTCGTCGCGCCCGAGCTCGGCGAACAGGACTGGCAGCGCATCGTCGACGGAGCGCAGCAGCGACGCGAGCAGCGCTACGTGTACCCCACGCTCGCGCTTGCCATGCGACACGGCGCCGCGATCCCGGCGCATGTCCTGGAAGCGCTCAGGTCCGGCCTTCACGACGAGCTGGCGCGCTTTGTCGATACCGTTTCGTTGGAGCAGCTTTCGTACTGCAACTCCGCGCCGACCACTATCGGAGAAAAGATGATCTGGTTTCGTCCCGGTAGCGAGCGGCTGCGAGCACTCCGGCATATGGCACTGCCCGATCCGCTCGAGCTCGGACACTGGTATCCCAGGCTGGCGCGTCCCGCGCTACTGCCGCTCGCGTATGCGCGCTACGGCGCTGAAATGGCCGGCTGGGCGGTGCGCCGGATACTCGGCGGCCACCGGCTGCGGTACGGGGAGGGTAGCCGGCCCGCGGCGCCGGCGGCGCCCGGGCAACGCACGGCCGAGGAGCCGCACGTGCTGCGATGAGCGCCCTATCTGCCACGCTCAGGACAGTTTGGGCGTTCGTCCGTCGCGATGCCGCCGTCGAGGCGACCCACCGTGGAGCCCTGCTGGCACAGTTCAGCGGCGTGATCTTTTGGAGTGTCTTCTTTGTCGCAGCGGCACGCCTGGTTGACGACGTCGCCGTCGGCACGGTCGAGCGCTACGAGGCGAGCTTTGCGGTCTTTGCGCTGGTCGGGATCGCGTTCGGCGGCTACCTGCAGGCGGGGCTGGTCAGCTTTCCGCAGCGCCTGCGCGAAGCACAGCTGGCCGGGACCTTCGAGGCGACGCTGATGTCGACCGCGCGTGCCGAGGTGACCATCTTCGGAGCAGGCGTATGGGACCATATCGTAACCACGCTGCGCGCCGGCGCGTATCTGCTGGCCGGGGTGCTGTTTATCGGCCTGGACCTGAGCGGAGCAAACGTTGCCGGCTGTCTGGTGGTGCTGGTGCTCGCGATCATTTCATTCGACGCGCTAGGCCTGGTCGGCGCCGCGCTGGTGCTGCTGCTGCGGCGCGGCGTCTCGCTTGCCCCGGTGATCGCGACGATGGCCGCGCTGTTCAGCGGGGTGTACTTTCCGATCGAGGCGCTGCCGCCTGCCCTCCAGCGTGCTGCGTTGCTGTTGCCCAGCACGCACGCGCTCTATGGAATCAGGCTGGCGCTGCTGCGCGGCGCGGGCTGGAGCGAGCTGTGGCCGCCGATCGCTGCGCTGGTATTGTTTGATGCTTTGCTCGTGCCGCTGGCACTCGTGGCGTTACGCTTCGCGCTGCGGCTCGCAATGCGGGAGGGAACGCTTGGACAGTATTGAGCCGCTGTATCGATGCCGAAGGTCCGGTCGCTGATGCGGATCGTTCTGCTCAATTACGTCTACGACGACAGGCTCACCACGGCCGCCGCGCTGCTGGCGCAGTATACTTCGCTGACCGGCTGGGCCGAAGCGCTCGCCGCCGAAGGGCTCGAGGTGATTGTGCTGCAGCGCTTCCGGCACGCCGCGGCGCTGCTGCGTAATGGGGTGCGCTATCGCTTCATCGCCGATGCTCGGGGCAGCCGGCTGCGGCTATGGCAGCTTCCGGTGCGCGTGCATCGCGAAGCCCGCCACTTGAATCCTGATCTCGTTCATGTCAACGGGCTGCTGTTTCCGCTGCAGGTACGAGCGCTGCGCTCGACGCTCGGCTCCGCGAGCGCGATCGTGGTGCAGCACCATGCCGAGCGACCGTGGAGCGGCCGGCGCGCCGGGCTGCAGCGCTGGGGGCTGCGAGCGGCTGACGGCTTCATCTTCGCTGCTCGTGAGCATGTGCGCGACTGGCACGCGCAAGGCACGATCGCTCCTGACGCAGCGGTATTCGAGATCATGGAAGCATCGACCGGCATGCGACGGCAGCCATCCGATCGCTCGCGTGCACGCACCGGACTGCACGGCGAGCCGCAGTTGTTGTGGGTCGGGCGACTCAACCAGAACAAAGATCCGCTGGCCGTGTTGGAAGGCTTCGAGCACGTGCTGCAGGAAATGCCGCGAGCCCGGCTGGCGATGCTGTTCCACGAAGCACCGCTGCTTGAAGCCGTCGCGGATCGAATAACAAACAGCGAGCGGCTGTCCCGCGCGGTAGTTCTGCTCGGCGCCCGCTCGCACGATCAGCTCGAAGCGTATTACAGCAGCGCCGAGTACTTCGTGCTCGGAAGCCACTACGAAGGCAGCGGCTATGCTCTGTGTGAAGCGCTGGCCTGCGGCGTTGTGCCCATCGTCAGCGATATTCCATCCTTTCGAATGATCACCGGCAACGGAACAGCCGGCGCTCTTTGGAAAGCCGGCGACGCGTCGGCGTTCGCGGCGGCGCTGCGCACCGTGCTGGCCCGCCCCTGGCATGAGCAGTCGGCTCAGGCGCGCTCCGAATGGGAAGCGCGCCTGAGCTGGCCGCGGATCGGGCACGCCGCGGCGGCGGCCTACCGCCAAGTAGTCGAACGCCGTGCGGCGCTGCGCGCCGCCGGCGACAGGAGCATGCCGGCACGATGAACCCGTACAACATCGACTACCTCCCGGCAACGGAAGGACTGGGCCATACTGCCCCACTCGAATATAGCGTCAGGTTGCCGGTGCTCGGCGTGCCGCTTGAAGTGCGCAGCAACAGTCGCACCGTGATCGAGGCCACCGAGCGCTCGTTCGGCGGCTGGCGCGAGCTTGACGCGAACCTGGTCGAGCGGAGCACGCCGCGGCGGGTCGACATCGTGGTGCAGCCCGGTAACAGCACGCCACGCGCCGAGCCGGTGTACCGGATGCACGGCGATTGCTTTCTCGGCGCCGCGGGCGCCGACGTCATGAGTGCTCAGCTCGCCGCCGGTACGGCGCTGGCCTTTGTGACGCCCCAGACGGTCGCCGACGACGTATATTTCCGCGCGACCTTTCTGGAGAGCATGGCGCTGCTGCTGATCAGCCCGCTCGACCGCGTTCCGCTGCACGCCGGCGCGGTGGTGCGCAACGGCCGCGCGGTGTTGCTGGCCGGGCGCAGCGGAACCGGCAAGTCTTCACTATGCTATGCGTGTGTCAGGGCCGGATTTCAGCTGCTGGCGGACGATGTCGTGCATGTTGGAGTGCGCGACGGCTTAAGCCTGTGGGGCAATCCATGGCGCATCCATCTGTTGCCCGACGCACCAAGACTGTTCCCTGAGCTCGCGGATCTGCAACCAACGTTGCGCGGCAACGGCAAGCTCAAGCTGGCGATCGACATCCGCCGGCTCGGCCGCGACAGCCTATGTCTGCGCGCGGAAGACGCGGCATTATGTTTCGTATCGCACGTCGAAGACCAGCCAAGCACGCTCGAGCCGCTTGATCGCGACACGGCCATAGCGAAGCTGTGTGCGGCACCCGAATCTGGCTTTGATATCGTGCCGATCCTGGAAAATGTGGCCGCAGAGCTGGTGACGCGCCAGAGCATACGTGCTTCGGCTTGGACGGCAGCCCGCGGAAGCTGTCGCGCTACTCGAATCGCTGACCGCCTAGACGCCCATGGAGGTATAAGGAATGCGCTGGATCTATCCGCTTGGCGCGCTGCTGCTGGCAGCGCTGCTGGCCGCCTGCGGCACGTCGCCGGCGCCCACCGCGCTTCGGCTCGGCGTCAGCCTGGACGCCGCCACGCTGGCCGATTTTGAGCCGGCCGTCAAGGCGCTCGATGAGCAACACCCCGAATGGCAGATCACGCTGGAGCAAATACCACAGGCGGACCGGCTTACCAAGCTGAATGCGCAGATTGCCTCTGGCACGCTGCCCGATCTGGTGCTCAACGACGGCGTTTCGGTGCAGCAGTTCATCCGGCAGGGCGCGTTTGCCGATCTTACCGAGCTCGTCGCGCGCGACGACGTTAAGCTTGACGCGTACTTTCCCGATCCGGTCAAGCAGTTCGCCTACGGCGGCAAGCAGTGGGGCTTGCCCACCGTGGCTGCGCCGGAGGTGGTGTTTTTCAACAAGGCCATGTTCGACACGGCCGGCCTTGCCTATCCGACCGACGAGTGGACCTTTGAGCAGATGCGCTCCGCCGCGCGAACGTTGACGCTCGACTCTGGCCGGACGCAACGCCGACGACCCCCAGTTCGACGCCCAGAATATCGTGCAGTGGGGCTGGAGCAACAGCCCCGGCTATGTGTGGACCAATCATTTTGTTCAGCCCTTCGGCGCCGACTATTGCGCCAACGCCGAATGCACCGCGCTGCAGATGAACACGCCGGCCGTCACCGAAGCCTTCGGCTGGTGGGCCGATCTGGTACATAAAGACCACGCGGCGCTGTATGATCCGTACAGTGGTGCACAGACCGGCGTGCCGGGCGATCCGTTCATCGCGGGCAAGGCCGCGATGGGCTTCAACGGCTTTTTCGCGGTCGGGCAGCTGGCTGAGCAAAGCGCGATCGATTACGATATCGTGCAGCCGTTTCTCGGGCGTGACGGCAAGCGCTATAGCGTGCTCAGCATCCAGGGCTATGCGCTGAGCGAAACATCGGCGAACCGCGAGCAGGCCTGGAAACTGTTGCTCGCGCTTAACGATCCCGAGTTTCTCACCGCGGTATGGGGCAAACCGGGCCATTTCATTCCCGCGCTGCGCGAAGCCGCCCCATCCTTCGTCGACTCGAGCAAACCGCCGGTCAATCAGCAGGCGTTTCTGCAAGCGCTGGAATACGGCCAGATTTTCCGGCCGTACACGGCGAGCTCGTTCGAGGTTTTCGATAAAACCGCTCCACTATTCAAGGCGGCGCTGAAGGGTGACACGCCGGTGCCGGAATCGATGCGCCTGATCGACGAAACGGCCAATCCGCTGCTGGCGCGGGATAAATAATCCCATGCCCCGGCGCCGCGACTTTTACCTGTTCGTCACGCCCTGCCTGCTCGGCCTGCTCTTGTTCCAGGGCGGGCCGGTTGTTGCATCGCTCGGCCTCAGCCTGTTCGAATGGAGGCCCGGCCAAAGCACACGCTGGGTGGGGCTTGACAACTACCGGGCGCTGGCGGCCGATCCGCTGGTGGCCAAAACGCTGCTCAACACGGCGCTGTACGCCGCCGGCAGCGTCGGGCTCGGCCTGGCCCTGAGCCTGGGCGTCGCGCTGCTTGCCCGCCGCGCATCGCGCGGCGCGAGCGTTCTGCGGTCGGTGGTGCTGCTCCCCGCCGTCAGCACCGGCGTCGCCACGACGATGGTATGGGCCTGGATCTTCAACTCTCGCTATGGCGCGATCAACCAGCTACTCGGCCTGTTCGGCGTGCGCGGCCCGGCCTGGCTGGCCGAAGAGCGCTGGGCGCTGCCCGCGATCGTGGTGCTGAGTTTATGGGGTATCGGCGGAAGTGTACTGGTCTATCTTGCCGGCCTGCGCAGCATTCCGCGCCAGCTGTATGAAGCTGCGCGGCTCGACGGCGCCGGCAGCTGGCAAGAGTTCCGCTATCTGACCCTGCCGCTGCTGGCACCGGTGACGCTGTTCTTGACGGTAGCCGGCACGATTGGAGCGCTGCAGGTATTTACCCCGGCATATGTTTTGACGCGTGGCGGTCCGAACAATGCCACCCTGACGACCGGTTTGTTGGTTTATCTCAGCGCTTTTCAGTACGGCGATTGGGGACTTTCAGCCGCCCTCGGCTGGGTGCTGTGCGCCGCGATTTTAGCGGTCGTGTTGCTCCAGTTTCGCTGGGCGAAACCGGATATTGAGAATTGAGTATCGCATGAAACTCGAAACTCGTATGCGGACGCGCCGCTGGCGCGTCCGTACGAACCTCGATACGCGCGGGCGGGGCGTCCCGACCTTCCAGCTGCTTGCCGCTCCCTGCTTAATTCTGTTGGCGTGCGGCTTTTTCCTGTTCCCGTTCGTGTGGATGGTCGGGACGGCGTTTAAGGATCCGCGACTTCTTTACGCCGAGCCGGCGATCTGGCTGCCGTGGCCGCCGACGCTGCAAAACTTCCGCGACGCGCTCGCGCTTGTGCCGTTCTGGCGCCACTTCGGCAACTCGCTGGTGGTGGCGCTCGTCTCCACGGCTGGTGTCGTGCTTTCCAGCTCGCTAGGAGGTTTTGCCTTCGCCTATTTGCCGGCGCCGGGCCGCCGCGCTCTGTTTACCGTGCTCGTGGCGACCCTGGCGCTGCCGCCGGCGCTGACGATCGTGCCGTCGTTCATGCTGTTCAGTATCCTGGGCTGGGTCGGCACATGGCTGCCGCTGGTTGTGCCGCGCTGGTGCGGCGACGCGCTGTTCGTGTTCATGTTCAGGCAGTTCTTTCGCGGGCTGCCGCGCGAAATCCTCGACAGTGCCCGCGTCGACGGATGCGATAGCTGGGGCCTGTACCGGCGCATCGCGCTGCCGATGGCGCGGCCTGCCGTGGTGCTGGCGGCAGTATTCGCGTTTTTGACCAGCTGGAACGACTATCAGGGGCCACTGCTCTATCTGGGCGAGCGAAGCCAATGGACGCTGCCGCTTGCGCTGGCGCTGTTTGCGAATGAACGCTATACCCAGGTGCACCTGATGATGCCTCTGGCACTGCTGGCGCTGCTGCCGGTGCTGCTGATCTTCGTGTTGTCGCAGCATCTTCTGGTCGAGGGCGTGTCGATCCGCAAACGGAGTGATGCGTGAAGCGTGATGAATTGCCGGCAATTCATCACGCTTCACGCATCACTCATCATTCCTCCACGCGTCCTGTATAATGGCGCGACGAGGAATAGTATGTCAGACACGAGTACAAACGGCGGCGGGCGGCGGGGAGGATACTCCACGGCACAGGCCAAGCCACGCGCTTACCTGGTCGGGCTTGAGGTATTCGCCGAGCACAGCCCATGGAGCGCACAAGACTCGCTGGCCGAGCTGTTGCTGCTGGCCGATACCGCCGGCATCGAGGTGGTCGGCACCACCTACCAGAAGCTGACCAAGCCGTACCCCAGGCACTACATCGGCCCCGGCAAGGCGCAGGAGATCGCCGACCTCAAGGGTGAGCTGGGTTATGACCTGGTCGTCTTCGACGACGAGCTGACCGGATCGCAAACGCGCAACCTCGAAGATACGCTGCAAACGCGGGTGATCGACCGCACGCAGCTGATCCTCGATATTTTTGCCCAGCACGCGCAGACGCGCGAAGGGCGCTTGCAGGTCGAGCTGGCGCAGCACGAGTATCTGCTACCGCGTCTGCGCGGCCAATGGGGCCACCTGTCGCGGCAAACGGCGCAGGGCATGGGCGGCGGTGGCGGTAACGCGGCGGTCGGCGTGCGTGGCCCGGGCGAAACGCAGCTGGAAACCGACCGCCGGCTGGTCGGGCGGCGCATCACCTTGCTCAAGCAGCAGATCGAGGAAGTACGCCGCCATCGCGAGCGCTATCGCCAGCGGCGGCGCCAGAGCGGTATCCCGGTGGTCTCCCTGGTCGGCTACACCAACGCCGGCAAATCGACGCTGCTCAATGCGATGTCGGGCGCCAGCGTGCGCACCGAGGACCAGCTGTTTGCCACGCTCGATCCGACCACACGCCAGGTACGCTTGCCGGGTGGCCGCCTCATTCTGTTGACCGATACTGTCGGTTTTATTCAGCGACTGCCGACGGCGCTGGTCGCCGCGTTTCGGGCGACGCTGGAAGAGATTCAGGAAGCCGATATCCTGCTGCATGTGCTCGACATCACGCATCACAACGCCCAGGAGCAGTCGGATACGGTGCTCGAAACGCTGGCCGACCTGGAAGTCGACGAAAAGCCGATATTGACCGTGCTCAACAAAGTCGACCAGCTCGACGGCGCGGAGCCGAACCGGCTCGAGCAGCTGGCCGACGAGCTGGACCTTGCGGAAAACTATGTGCCGATATCGGCGGCGGCCCATTGGGGACTGGAGCTGTTGCAGCAACGGATCGACGAAACCCTGGGCGGCAAGATGGTCGAGCTGCAGGCAGTGGTGCCGTACTCGCGTAATGATCTGGTGGCACTGTGGCGCGAGCGCGGCGTTATCGAGGCCGAGGACTATGGCGAGCACGGCGTGCAAATCAGCGGCAAGCTGCCGATCGAGCTGCTGAGCCAGTTTACCGCCTTCAACAATGCCCACGCGCAAGCGCCAATAAACAATGAACAATGAGCAATTGCCGGCCGGCTTTGTTCATTGATCATTGCATTAGCTTAAGGTATGCCCCACTATGTTGTGATCGAGGGCGTCATCGGCGTCGGCAAGACGACGCTCACCCGCCTGCTGGCGCGGCCGCTCAAGGCCGAGGTGCTGCTCGAGGCGGTGGAAGCGAATCCGTTTTTGTCGGACTTCTACGTCGACCGGGCGCGCTATGCGTTTCAGACCCAGACCTTTTTCACGCTGAGCCGCTTCAAGCAGCAGACCAGCGAGGTAGCGACTGCCCATGCCCACAACCTGGTCAGCGATTACCTGTTCGCCAAGAACGAGATCTTCGCGCGGCTCAACCTTACAGCCGACGAGCTCGAGCTGTACCAGCAGCTGTACCGCACTCTGGCCGAGCGGGTGCCGCGGCCGGATCTGGTGGTCTATCTGCAGGCCGACGTGGAAACGCTGATAGCGCGCATCGCGCTGCGCGACCGGCCCTTTGAGCGCGACATGGACCGCCGGTATATCGCCGATCTGCGCGACGCGTACGACGCGTACTTTTCCGCCTACGACGAGAGCCGCTTGCTGGTGATCAACACCGACGCGCTCAATCTTATACGCGATGCTCAGGCGCGCGGGCAGGTGGTGGGGCAGATCGAGGCTGCGCTGGCCGGCTATCGCCAAACGGGGTTGTTCGAGAGCTGAAAAGGAAGGCAACCAGTAATTACGTTGGTTACCTTCCTTTGCGTCCGTGCGTCTTTGCGTTTCCGTTTTGCTACATGACCGCAGCGAGAACCTCGCCACGCGGCAGCGAGCGCTGCTCGCCGCTGCTGAGGTCCTTGACTACCACCTCGCCGCGTGACAGCTCCTCGGGGCCGAGCACCAGTGCAAAGCGCACGCCCTTTGCGTCGGCTTCGCGCAGCTGCTTGCCGAGGCGATCGTCATTCAGCGCCGTGATCACCGGCACCCCGGCACGGCGTAGCTCATCAGTCAACGCCAGCGACTCGCCGATCGTTGCTTCGTTGAACAGAGTGACGAATACCCGCGGCCCACCGGCCTGCTCAGGTGCGATGCCGAGCTCGGTCATGACGATCTGCAGCCGCTCGATGCCGAACGCGGTGCCGACGGTCGGCACCTCCCGACCGGCAAATGAACCGATCAGCCGGTCGTAGCGGCCGCCGCCCAACAACGAGCCGATCGGCGGCTGCTCGATGACCGCTTCGAACACAACGCCGGTGTAGTAGGCAAGCCCACGTGCCAGGCGCGGCGCAACGGAATATGCGCTCTCAGGTACGTCAAGCTGCCCCAGGCGCTCGACGATCTCGGCCAGGTCGGCCACTGCTTTGAGCCCGCGCTCGTCGCCCGACAGCGCCGTGCGCAGCACCGCCAACGCCTCGCCGCCAGGCGCGTCGAGCGCAACCACAGCCACGATGCGATCCGCTGCATCCTCGGCCACACCACTGCCGACTAACTGCTCGCGCACACCCGCGGCGCCGATCTTGTCGAATTTGTCGACCGCGCGATATACCTGTCCGGCCAGCTCGTCGGCGACGCCGGCCACGCGCGCCAGGGCAGCCAGCGCTTCGCGATGGTTGAGCAGCGTCCGAAAGCCGGTAAACCCGAGCCGTGACAGCGATTCGGTGATCAGCGCAATCACTTCGGCGTCGGCCAGACGCGAGTTGGCGCCGACGATATCCACGTCGAACTGGAAGAACTCGCGCAGGCGCCCGCGCTGTGGCCGCTCGCCGCGATAACTTGGTCCCCAGGCGTAGCGACGAAACGGAAACTGAATCTCGTTGGGATACTGCCCCACCACGCGCGCCAACGAGACAGTCTGGTCGTAGCGCAGCGCAAGTCGATCGTCGCCGTACTGCAGCCGGTAGATCAGCTTCTCGTCGTCGCCGAGCTTGCCGCCGAGCGTGGCCTCGTACTCGACGATCGGCGTTTGCATCGGCTCAAAGCCGAAGCGCTCGGCAGCTTCTGTGAGCGTGCGAACGATGTACTGCCTGAGCCGCATCTCGCGCGGCAGGTAGTCGCGCATGCCTTTATAGGTTTGTGCTTTCGGTGGCATTTGTAGAATTCTACTTACGTAGGGTACGCACATCGTAGCCCAGCCAGCGCAGGCTGGCCGGATCGCTGCGCCAGTCCTTGCGCACTTTGATCCACAGATCGAGGAACACCGGCCGGCCGAGCAGGCGCTCGATCTCGTAGCGCGCCGCGGCGCCGATCTTTTTCAGCATGCGGCCGCCTTCGCCGATCACGATCGCTTTATGCCCCTCGCGCTCGACGTTAACGGTCGCGCGGATATAGAGCCGGTTTCCCCGCTGCTCCCACTCTTCGATCTCGACCGCCACGCCGTGCGGTACTTCCTCCTGGGTATTGAGCAGCACTTTTTCGCGGACCAGCTCAGCCACCTGCTCGCGCTCGCTCAGATCGGTAGTCTGCTCGGCCGGGAACAGGCGCGGGCCTTCAGGCAGCCGCGCGACGATCTCGTTGAGCAGTGTCTCAAGGCCGTCGCCGGTCTTGGCCGACACGGCAACTTCCATGTCCCACGGGCCAAGCGCGCGGTACTGCGGCAGCCAGATGTCGGCTTTGCGGGCGATATCGACTTTGTTGAGCACCAGGATCGCCGATTTGTGCGCGCGCTTGACCAGCTCGGCGATCTCGCGATCCAGCTTGCCGGGCGGGTCGCCGGCGTCGACCACAAAACACAGCACGTCCGAATCGGGGATCGCGCGGCGCGCGGCCTCGACCATATACGCGCCAAGGCCGGATTTGGGCGTATGCAGGCCGGGCGTATCGACGAAAATAACCTGCGCCTCGGGGCTCTGCAAAATGCCGCGGATCGCGACGCGGGTCGTCTGCGGCTTGGGCGAAACGATGGCGACCTTGCGGCCCAGATACGCGTTCAGCAGCGTCGACTTGCCGACGTTGGGTCGCCCGACCAGAGCGACGAAACCCGAGCGCGCCGTTTCGCCCATCTCGCCGGCGACAGCCGCCGCTCGCGCAATCCGCCGCCGGCTCGCGCACATCCTCAGCGGACGGAGCAGGCAGCAGCTCAGCCCCGGCCACGACTGCCTGCTCCTGCGACCGATCGTCGGGCAGAGCCACGGGCTCATCGGCCTCGTCGTCCGCGGCGCCGTACTCCTCGAGAATCAGCGAGCGCACATGCGCAAGCCGATCGCCAATGTTCCACTCCGGCTCGGCGGCGACCTCGACACCCAGGCCGGTTCCGCGCCGGTCCAGGTCCCAGATCGCCGGGAACGGAAACGGCTCCTCGGCAGCTGGCGGGAGTGCTACGAAGCGCAGCTCGAGATTGCCGTCCTCACCGAGCACCACGCCGGCGTTGCCCACGGCATAGCGCAGCGCCTGGGGTAGCAGCACGCCGGCCGTTTCAAAGCGGAAGCCGATCAACTGGCCGCCTTCGTCGAGCATAAACGCGCCGTCGACGTCGATCTGTGTCGCATCCTCGCCCTCGGCGAACTCGGCGAAATAGGTATACAGCATCCGCGCATCGCGGTCGTATGTTAGTTCAATCATAGTGCCCTATGGCCTCGTGTGTCGCAGCGCAGGGTTCACACCTGTGCTTGCGCGCGGTGCGTGCCCACGCTGGTGCGCGGTGTGCCTGCGTGGCGTGTGCCCGCGTGTGCCCGCGTGTGCCCGCGTGTGCGCGGCGTGTGCCCGCGTGTGCCCGCGTGTGCCCGCGAAGCCGCGAATGAATTCGCGGTTGATATGATAAAACCTGCTGAAGCAGGTTCCGGTAAACGTAAGGTTCGTGTGTATTCCGACAACTATTCTTTGCATAGGTCCAAACTTCGTAAGGGTATTATACGTCGCTGAAACACTCCAGGCCATAGAGTCAGGATTTCGTACGTTCAAACACGTTGAACGGTCGTCGGCTCCAGCACACGTCGAAGTTCGACGCTGACATGACGAACCTGCTGAAACAGGTTACGCACGGACGGATATTGTTCGTCCTTAACCTGCTTCAGCAGGTTTCTCATATCAACCGCGAATTCATTCGCGGCTTCGCGGGCACACGCCGCGCGCAGGCACACCGCGCATCAGCGCAGGCACACGCAGAGGCGGCAGGCGCGCACACCACCCCTGCTATGGCGACGGCGCTACTGAAGCCGCCGGAACAACCACCGGCGCGGCGCACGAGCCGGGCGAAGCATTCACGGTCACGTTATCGAAGCCGAAGCTCTTAACCAGTCCCTCCACCGCCAACCTACCCTGCTCGGCGGCGCGGCTCAGGATACCGGCGTCGCAAGCGGCCTCTACGATGCGCTGCTCCGCTACCCGGCGGGCCTCGGATTCAAGGCCGGGGTCGCCCTTGGTGAAAATGCCGGTTTCCTGGCTGTATACCTGCGTCTTGGTATTGTCGAGCCGGCTGACCAGTACCTCGGCCGGCGGAAGCGTCACCGTCACGCTGCTCCCATCGGGGCTGACCACAACGTCGCCCTCATTGAGCTTGTTGAGGTCAAAGCCGGCGATGACCTCGCCCGAGGCGATCAGCAGCAGCTTATCGCCAAGAAAAAAGTTATAGAACTGGCTGCCGCCGCGCTCGGCGGTGATCACCTGTTCGGTGAGATAGGTGTACGTTTCCAGGCGGCTGAGTGCCTGCATCTGGCGCACCACGGCCGCACGGTCGACCGAGATCTGCGTCGGCGCCGGTTGAAACGGATTGCTGATGGCAAACTCCTGGCCATCGAAGGGATTGAGCTGGTCGGCGGCGTTGGTCAGGCCGCGATTTAGCCCCCAATAGGCCAGCCCGCCGAGCAACACAAGCGCTATAGCGATATACAGCGCCCCGCGTGCGCAACCGGCTGACGCGGGCGGGTCGTCTTCGTAATACATTCGCTACGCTCCACTGGATATTCGACGTTGCTGACCCGGCTGGTGTTGCGTCAACGAACCTTTGCTACTTAGTATAGCAGGCCGGGCCAAGCCTTTGCCGCGCCGGAAGCGGTATGGTATACTGCCCGGTGGCCCAAGGGCTAGTACACACACTCCCGGACTGTTGCGGTTCTTCCGCTGGAGCAGCGGACCCGTTATGGGCTGATGGGGGTGGCGGGGCTAAGAAATGTAGGAGGCAAGCATTGTCACAGGCTGAAGCAACCGCTCAGCAGCGCGAGCGCACCATTTCGATGCGCGAGCTGCTGGAGGCGGGCGTCCACTTCGGGCACCAGACCCGCAGGTGGAACCCCAAGATGCGCCCGTTCATCTTTACGGAGCGCAACGGCATCCATATCCTCGATCTGCAGCAGACGATCCCGGCGGTCCAGCAAGCGTACGACTTTATCGCGGATCTGACCCAGCGCGGCCAGAAGGTGCTGTTTGTTGGCACCAAGAAGCAGGCGCAGGATATCGTTTCCGAGGAAGCCGCGCGCGCCAACCAGTATTCGGTAACCACCCGCTGGCTGGGCGGCACGCTGACGAATTTCGGCACTATCCGCGAGCGGTTGAACCATCTTTCCGAGTTGGAAGCGCGGCGCGACCGTGGCGATTTCGCCAAGCTGACCAAGGCCGAGGGCTTGAAGCTGGAAGACGAGATCAATAAGCTGAACCGCACGTTCGGCGGCATCAAAACCATGGATCGCATGCCGGGCGCGATGTTTATCGTCGATCCGCACCGCGAGCAGCTGGCCGTGGCCGAGGCGCGCAAGATCGGCATTCCGATCGTCGCGATGGTCGATACCAACTCCAACCCGGATGAGATCGATCTGATCATCCCGGCCAACGACGACGCCATCCGCGGCATCCGCGTGATAGCGGCCAAAATGGCTGACGCGGCGATCGAGGGCCAGCAGCGGCGCCAGGCACGACACGAGGGCGCCAGCGACGAGGCAGTATAGCCGGCGTATTCGAAGGAAGACTGGAAGACCGGCGTTTGGCTCGGGCCTGTCCGGTCTTCTTTTCTATAGGAGCAACTACCCAATGGCAGTGACTATGGACCAGGTGCGCGAGCTGCGCGAGCGTACCGGCGCAGGGATCCTGGATTGCAAGAAAGTATTGGAAGAAACCGGCGGTGACATGAAGCAGGCGCTGGCTATTTTGCGCGAGAAAGGCCTCAAGGTACTCGACAAGAAAGCCGGACGCGAAGTCAAGGAAGGCCGCATCGACGTGTATATCCACGCGGGCAACCGCCTGGCGGCGCTGGTGGAGATCAACTGCGAAACCGACTTTGTCGCGCGTAACGATGCCTTCATCCAGTTTTGCAAGGACGTTGCACTGCATGTCGCCAGCAATCCCGATGTGAAGTATGTGCGCGCCGACGAAGTACCCGAGGGCGAGGCCGAGGCGTATGATGCCGGCACCCCCGACGAGTACCGCGAAAAGACCGTGCTGCTGCTGCAGCCCTTTGTTCGCAATCCCAGCGAATCGATCGAAGACATGCTGCGCTCGACGGCTGCTAAGACCGGCGAAAACATCGTGATCCGCCGCTTCGCGCGCTGGGAAGTCGGCGTATAAAAAACCAAGCCGAATGGAGTGCCGCGGCGCTCCATTCGTCGTTGTGCGAGGATCGATGAGCGAGCTGATGTTTAAGCGCGTGCTGCTCAAGCTGAGCGGCGAGGCACTGGCCGGCGAGCGTGGCTCCGGCGTCGACAGCACGGTTGTGCGCTTCATCGCACAGGAAATCGAGACGATGCAGCAACTGCGCGCCGAGGTTGCCGTGGTGATCGGCGGCGGTAACTTCTGGCGCGGCGGCGATGCGATCGAAGAAGGCATGGATGCGCCCCAGGCGCACTATGCCGGCATGCTGGCCACGATCATGAACGCGCTGGCGCTGCAGGACGCGCTCGAGCAGCACAATATCCACACCCGTGCGATGACGGCGATTCAGATGAACGAGGTGGCCGAGCCGTATATTCGCCGGCGCGCCGAGCGGCATCTGGAGAAAGGGCGCGTGATTATCCTGGCCGGCGGCACAGGCAACCCGTTTTTCACCACCGACACCGCCGCCGCCTTACGCGCTGCCGAGCTCACCTGCGATCTGATCATGATGGCCAAGAACCGCGTCGACGGCGTGTACAGCGCCGATCCGCGGCGTGATCCCACGGCTACCCGCTTCGACCGCATCAGCTACCACGAGGCCCTCAACCGCGGCCTGCAGATCATGGACAGCACCGCACTTACGTTTTGCCACGACAATTATCTGCCGATCGTGGTTTTTGACCTCTTTACGCCAGGCAACGCGGCGCGTATCATCCGTGGCGAGAAGGTTGGCACGTTGGTGACAGGCGCCGAGGCCGTCGACGAGCGACATGCGACGACAGGCTAGGCGCCTGTCCGGCTGCGTAACAAAGGAGTTCAGGCGATGATCGAGGACACTCTCTCCAACGCAGAAGGCAAGATGAAAAAAGCGATCGACGCGCTGCGCCAGCACCTGAGCAGCATCCGTACCGGTCGCGCGTCGCCGGCTCTAGTCGACCATTTGCATGTCGAGGCATATGGTGCCGACATGCCGCTTAACCAGCTGGCCAATATATCGGTACCCGAGCCACGTATGCTGGTGATCCAGCCTTATGATAAGGGCACCATGCGCGCGATCGAGAAAGCGATCGCGAACTCCGATCTCGGGCTCAACCCCAACAACGACGGGCAGGTGATTCGCCTGATCATTCCGGCGCTGACCGAACAGCGCCGTAAGGAGCTGGTCAAGCTGGTCAAGAAAGAGGTCGAAGAGCAGAAGGTTTCACTACGCAACGTGCGGCGCGATGCGCTCGGCGAGCTCAAGAAACTGGAAAGCGACAAGCAGATCAGCGAAGATGAGCAGCGCCGTGCGCAGGACAAGCTGGAGCAGCTGACCGGCCAGTACAGCAGAGAGCTCGACGGCGTCGGCCACAGCAAAGAGGCCGAGGTCATGGAAGTCTGAAACATGGTTCCCGAACACATAGCGATCATTATGGATGGCAACGGCCGCTGGGCGACCGGACGCGGGCTTCCGCGGGCGGCCGGCCATCGAGCGGGCGTCGAAAATATTCGCCGCATCGTGCGCGCCTGCCCCGATCTTCAGATCCGCTTCCTGACGCTGTATGCGTTCAGCACCGAGAACTGGAACCGGCCAGGACCCGAAGTCAACATTCTGATGACGCTGTTCGCGGAATTTCTCGACCGTGAAACGCGCAATCTGCACCAGGAAAACGTGCACATCCGCCATCTCGGCACCACCGAGCGCTTGTCGCCGGCGCTGCGCACCAAGGTGCGCCAGGCGCTCGAGCTTACCGCAAACAACACTGGCCTCACGCTCTCGGTATGTCTGGACTACGGCGGCCGCGCCGAAATTGTGCATGCCGTACGTCGCATGATCGCCGAAGGCATGGCGCCCGACGAGATCACTGAAGACGCGATCAGCGCGCGATTGTATAGCGCCGGATTACCCGATCCTGATCTGATTATCCGGACCTCGGGCGAGCTTCGGCTGAGCAACTTTTTGATCTGGCAGGCGGCCTATGCGGAATATTATAGTTCGCCTGTGTATTGGCCGGACTTCGGCCCCGACGAGCTAAAAAAGGCGATGGCGGTCTATGGACAGCGCGAACGCCGTTTCGGAGCGCTCCCTCAAAGCAGCTAACCGAAATCTGTTGCAGCGCGTCGGCAGCTCCCTGGTGCTGCTGCCGATCGTTGCCGTCATCGTGTGGTGGGGCGAGCCGCTGGTGATGCTGGTGGTCGCCGGCCTGGCCCTGCTATCGCTGTACGAGTTGTTCCGGCTGTTTGTGGCCGGCGGGTACCGGCCACGCCGCGCGGCCGGTACGGTTTCCCTGCTGCTGTTGGTCGCTGCTGCCGCCCTGGATACCAGCTTCAGCTTCAGCGTGGATTGGGCGGGCTTTGCGCTGGCCGCAACGATTTTGATCACGCTTGGCGCCGAGCTGCCGCGACGCGAGCGTCAGGGCGCCTTGATGAACTGGGCCCTGACGCTGGCGGGAGCGACGTATATCGGCTGGACGCTGGCGCATTTTGTGTTGCTGCGCGCGATCGCCGTGCCGCTGCTCGAAAGCGCGCCGCTCGGCTTTTTGCGCTTCGAGCCCGGCGCCGCCTGGATCGCATTTGTGCTGGCGATCACCTTTTTGAGCGATACCGGCGCGTATTTTGTTGGCCGCGCCTGGGGCAGGCATCGCATGGCGCGCTACATCTCGCCCAAGAAAAGCTGGGAGGGCGCCGGCGGCGGCCTGGTCGTCGCCGTGCTGGTAGGGACTTCGCTGGTTCCGCTGCTTGGGCTGCCGATCAGCATGCTTACCGGCGGCCTGCTTGGCGCGGCCGGAAGCATCGCCGGGCAGTGCGGCGACCTGGCCGAGTCGTTGATCAAGCGCCAGGTGGATACCAAGGATTTGGGCGATCTGATCCCCGGCCACGGCGGCATGCTCGACCGAGTCGATAGCCTCTTGTTCGCCGCGCCGGTGCTGTACTATCTGATCTTGTTGGCTATTTGGACTTCGTGAACCATTCATTCCCCAGTTCCCCAGGCTTTAGCCTGGGGATCGAGCGCCGGAGCCCTGGTGGCTCGAGCGCCGGGCTGGCCGGGCATTGCGCCCCGGGCACCGGCATGCTATAATCGTCGCGGTTCACCGGAACAGCTGTAGAGGCTCACGCCTCTACATGTTTTTTTGCCCTTGGGGCCACGCACTCTGGCGCCGGTGCGCGCGGCTTCGGCCGTTTTTTTGTGAAGTACGTTTCGTTGCGTGGCGGAGCGGAAGGATACACCATGGACCAGTTTCTGCACGACGTTGTTAAAGATCAACTCAAGACCAACATTCCCGATTTTGGGGCCGGCGACACTGTGCGCGTGAGCGTCAAAGTTGTCGAAGGTACGCGCGAGCGCTTGCAGGATTTTGAAGGCATTGTGATTCGCCGCCGCGCGGGCAGCATTCAAGAGAACTTCACCGTGCGCCGCATCGGCGCACACGGCATCGGCGTCGAGCGCACGTTCATGATCCACTCGCCGCGGATCGAGGCGATTAAGGTGATCCGTCGCGGCAAGGTGCGACGCGCCAAGCTGTATTACCTGCGCAACCTGTCGGGCAAGGCTGCCCGCATCAAAGAGCGCCGGTTCTGAACTACGAGAGCCAACAAACCAGCAAACCAACAAACCGACCATAGTCCGGTTTGCTGATTTGCTGGTTTGTTGATTTGCTGGTTTGGGTCATGTTTGCACGCGCTTACATCCACCTGCTGCGCTGGTCGTTCGACCACTTCTATGGCGAGTTCTCCTGGACCTACGACACGGTAGCGGCGATCGTATCGCGCGGCCTGTGGAGCCGGTGGATCGAAGCAGTGATTCCACAGCTAGTCGGAGAGCGGGTGCTCGAGCTCGGCAGCGGCACCGGCTACCTGCAGCGCGCGCTGGCCGCCGCTCGCGTCGAGTGCGCCGGCGTTGATGCGTCGCCGCAGATGTTGCGCCTGGCCCGCGATAAAGTCTTGCGCAGCGGTGCAAGTCCCCGGCTGCTGCGAGCAGATGCTCGAGCCCTGCCGGTTGCCGACGGCAGCTTCAGCGATGTGGTCGCCACCTTTCCCGCCGAATACATTCTCGACCCTGCCACGCATGCCGAAGCACGGCGTGTCTTACGCTCGGGCGGCCGCTTCGTGCTGCTTGACGCGGCGCTGTTCTCGCGGCGCGATGTATACAGCTACGCGGTCGAAGCAGCCTATCGCGTGACGGGCCAGATCCGGCAGGACGATCCGCGCCCCGCGCTGCTCGAAGCAGCCGGCTTCGCGGTCTCCGAGCAGTGGCTTGAGGTAGCTGCGAGCAGGGTGCAGCTGCTTGTTGGAACGAAAATGTAACGCAGGGGACGGGGTAACAGGGTGACGAGGTGACAAGGTTTGGTTTCTCGAATGACTGTGTGAACGCGAAACCTGACCGGAAGACCTGGAACATGAAACATGGAACCTGAAATTCCGTTCGATGCCGACACTTGAGCATGAAAACGCGCTGCGTGCCGAGGGATACCAGACGATCGCCGGCCTCGACGAAGCCGGGCGCGGCTGCTGGGCCGGGCCGGTCGTCGCCGCCGCCGCCGTGCTGGACGATTTCGTGCTCGGGCGCCCCGAGCTTCTGGCGGGCGTGAACGACAGCAAGCGTCTCAGCTCCGCGCAGCGCGAGCGCGCGCTGGCCGTCATTCGGCGGCACGCGGCGGTGAGCGTGGGCACGGTTCCGGCATTTTTGATCGACAGTTTCGGCATCGTCGAGGCCACCCGCCTGGCGATGGAGCTGGCCGTGTTGCAGCTGCCCATCCAACCGGACGCTTTGCTGATCGACGCGCTGCGATTGCCGCGCTGCGCGCTGCCACAGCAAGCTATCGTGTACGGCGACAGCCTCAGCCTGAGCATCGCCGCCGCCTCGATCGTGGCCAAGACGGCACGCGACGCGATGATGCGCGCGTGGGACCGGGCATACCCCGAATACCGTTTCGGCGAGCACAAGGGCTACGGCACTGCCGTTCATGCGCGGGCGCTCAAGCACTATGGCACGACACCACTGCATCGTAGAACCTTCCGGCCGCTGTGGCCGGTGGAAAAGGAAATCCCATGACCGCACATGAGATCGGGTCGGCCGAGCTGGTGCGCCAGCTGCGCAGGGTCGGCGTGCGTCCCAGCCAACGAACGATCGACGCAATCCTGGAGCGCGGCGACGATGCCGTTCCGCCGCTGCTGGAACTAACGCTCGACATGGACGCGCTACGCGGGGATGAGCCGGGCAGCCTCGGGCCGGTCCACGCGCTGCGCTTGCTTGGCGAGCTGAAGCCGGCCGAGGCCGCCCGACCGATTCTGGAGCAGTTCCCGCTGCAAATCAGCGGAGAGCCCGGGCAGGGTGCGTATCTCTGGATCCAGGAAGCGCCGCAGATCGTCGCGCGTTTCGGTGCGGAGATCCTGCCCCTGCTGACGGAGCTGGCAGAAGACGCCGAAGCACCGGCACTGCGTCGCGCCGCAGCTTATGCCGCGCTCGAATATCTTGCCGTTACCGAGCCCTCCGAGCGCGACGCTGCCGTCGAGCTGCTGCGCAGCCGGCTCAACCAGGAAAGCGACGACACGGCCCGCGCGTATATCGTCAACGCGCTGGCACAGCTACAGGTGCGCGACGCGTATGCCGAGGTGATGCAGCTGTTCCGCGAAAAGCGGGTCGACCGCGAGTTTATTTCGGCGGCCGACGCCAGACAGTTGCTCCTGGGCGGGCGAGGCGCTCGGCAGATCGAATGCGCCTTACACACACTTGACGAGCGCTACGCGCAGCACGGCCCGTTCACACCGGAGCAGCAGCAGGAGATGGCAGAGGCGGCGCGAGGTAGGGCTTAGCGCAGAGAACCGAGCACAGAGCACACAATCTGTTCTATGTTCTCTCAATTCACCACTCCACCGCCACCAGCACATCCTGCCCCTCGATACACACCTGGTACACCGGGAGCCGCAGGCCGATCGGCGGGATCACCGACTTGCCGCTGCGCACGTTGTAGGCCCAGCCGTGCAACGGGCAGGTGACGACGTCGTCGCGCAGAACTCCCGAGGACAACGAGCCGCCCTCGTGGCGGCACGAGTTGCCGAACGCGTAAATCGTGCCGGCTACGTTGGCAAGCGCCACCGGCAGGCCGTCGACATCGGCATACAGCATCCGCCCGGGAGGGAGTTGATCGAGGGTGGCGACTTTGATAAGCTCAAGCATGGTGCGGTGCAGTCTACCGGCGCGCGATGGACGCGGCAAGGAAGCAGCGATGGACGAACAGACGTTTGAATTGATCGTGGTCGAGGCGCTTGACGAGCTTCCCGCCGAGTTCGCTGAGCTGCTGGAAAATATCGAAGTGATCGTCGAAGATCGTGCGCGGCCAAGCCATCGCCGCGCGCTTGGGATGAAGCCGTGGCAGAAAGGTACGCTATACGGGCTGTATCAGGGCGTGCCGTTAACCGAGCGCAACCAAGGATACGGTATGCTCAATCCGTATTCCGGCGAGTTAACGTCGCCCGATACGATCACGATCTTCAGGTTGCCGCTGGTGCGCGACTTCCCCGATCCTGCTGCGCTGAGAGCACAGATCCGGCGCACCGTGCTGCACGAGATCGCGCATTTCTTCGGCATCGACGACGATCGCTTGCGCGAGCTGGACGCGTATTAGGTGTAAGGCCAAAGCATTTGCCGCGACAGGTCGCCGGAATGACACGTGTCACGTGCGGCGAATGCTAGGGCCGGTTAGGCAGGGCCGCCTCGGCCCTTCGGCCTTAGCTCCCCGATTCTCAATTCTCAATTCTCAATTCCTCATTCAACGATGTCGCTTCTTCGAGCTCGAGATCGCCAATCCGGTCGAGATAAAATGTTCGCTGCGAGTTGCGCAGATAGCAGTAGGCTACCAGCCGCGGCAGCACGCCATGTTGCAGCTCGAGCGGCAGGATCAGCCGTGGGATCGGCTCGCCGCCGCCGGTACGGTAGGTAATTCGCAGGCGACGGCCTTCGCGCAGCGCAGTAAGGATTTCGGCAGGCGCATTCGGCTCACGGTCGCCCGGCATCATGCCGCGTTGGGCGCGCAACAGATCGTCGAGCGTCGACACCCCCACGATCCTCAAACGCTCCAACAGGTGCGCGAACACGGTTTTGAGCGCTACGACGTCGCTCATAGCGCGATGGTTGGGCCGCTCGACGCCGAACGTGCGCGCCAGTGCCGCCAGGCTGTAGCGATCCTGAACCAGCAAGGTGCGCGACAGCTGCAGCGTGTCCACCAGCGGGACGTTGAGCGGCGACCGTCCGGCGCGCACGAGCTCGGTATTCAGGAACGAAAAATCAAAGGGCGCGTTGTGCGCTACCAGCACCGCGCCCTTGAGATGCTCATGGATCGTGTCGGCGATCGCCGCGAACGACGGCGCGCGGGCCAGCATATCCGAGGTGATGCCGTGGACGCCGAACGCTCCGGCGCTCATCGGGCGCTGTGGATTGATCAGCGTTTCCCAGACACCGCGCTGCGCGCCGCCCTGCCAGTGAAGGATGGCGATCTCGCACAAACGGTCGCCGTTCTGCGGGTCGAGACCGGTGCTCTCGACATCCAGCATCACGAACGGCACCTGGTTGAGCGGCAACCGGAGCATCGCGGTTCGTTCGGCAGCTACCATGATGAGGCGAAGTATAGCACCCACATGCCGCGCGTGCTATGTCCGCGGGTACTGGAAGCGCCCAGCCGTTTGGGGGATCAGCCTTTGCGACCGAACTGCCGCTCGAGCATCGCCTGTGAGAGCAGCAGCGTCGTCGGGCGGCCGTGCGGGCAGGAGCGTGGAAAGCTGCAACCTTCGAGCTGCTGGATCAGCCGGCGCATTTCTTCGTGCGCCAGCGCTTGCCCGGCGCGCACCGCCGAGTGACAGGCGATCGTGGTGAGCACCCGCTCGCGCCAGTCCTCCGGCGTCGTCCCGCTCAGCTCGCCGATGCGGTCGGCCAGCTCGTACAGCGCCGCCTGGATCTGCCCCTCGTTTAGGCCGTGCGGCACGCTGCGCACCCGCAGCATCCCATCGCCGAAGTCCTCGACCTCGAAGCCCCATTCGGCCAGCACCTCGGTGTGTCCGAGCAGCAGCGTCGCGGTAGCCGGGGGCAAATCGACACTCGCCGGCAGCAGCATATGCTGGCGCTGGATCGGCTGCTGTCCGACATCGCGCAGCAGGCGCTCGAAAATCACGCGCTCGTGCGCGGCGTGCTGGTCGACCAGATACATGCCGTCGGGCGCCTCGGCGACGATGTAGGTTGTCGCTACCTGGCCCACGACCCGCAAGGGCGGCAGGCGCGTTTCCATCGCCTGTGGCGCGGGGCGCGCGGGCACAGCGGCAGGGCTCGACCATGGCATCGACGCGGGCTGCGCGGGTGCCTGGCGCGGCTCAGGCGCCGGCGTTTCGGCGCCATCGACGGATGGGGGCTGCTCGCCGGCAATCGATTCGGCGTCGTCGAGCGCAGGGTCGGGCGGCAGCGGCGCGACGGGCGGCTCCCAACGCGGCCACTCGTCGGCCGCGGGCGCCGGCTCCGCGGGCGGTAGCGGCGGCTGCGACCAATTGCCGCCGGACGCGGCGCGCTGGGTGCCGAGCTGGCGCAGCTCGATACGGCGCTGCAGCGTTTCGTTCGGGCGGTTGCCCGGAAGCGTGAGATCGCCGATCCCGATCTGCTCGGCCAGGGCGGCGCGCACCGCCCGGCCCAGCAGCGCCAGCACCTGTGGCTGATGCAGAAACTTCACCTCGGCTTTGGTCGGGTGAACGTTGACGTCGACCGCCGATGGATGAACGTCGATGTTCAAGATCGCCAGTGGATGGCGGCCCTTCATCAGCAAGTTGTGATACGCTTCCTCGATCACATACGCCAGTGGGCCGCTGGCGCGCACCCAGCGCCGGTTGACGAACAGATGGATCGACGAGCGCGCCGAACGGGTGAGCGACGGCTGGCTGACAAAGCCCGCGACGCGCGTTTGAGCGATCCCTTCGCCCGCGCCGTCGTCGACGGCGATCAGTTGGCGCGCTACGTCGATACCGTACAACTCCATGATCGCGTCGAGCAGGCTGCCGCTGCCGGGCGTTTGCAGGCTGAGCCGGCCGTCCACCAGCAGCACCCAGCGGATCTCGGGGTACGCCAGGGCGTAATGCTCGATGACCGAGTTGATCTGAGCCGCTTCGGTGGCCTCGGAGCGCAAAAACTTGAGCCGTGCCGGAGTGTTGTAGAACAGGTTCTTAATCACAAAGGTGGTGCCCGCGGAGCCGCCGCGCGGCGTGCTGCTCTGGACCTCACCGCCGGCGATACGCAGCTCGATGCCGGTGGGAGCGTCAGCCGTGCGCGAGATACAGGTAACCTGCGCGATCGTCGCGATCGAGGGCAGGGCTTCGCCGCGAAAGCCGAGCGTATGCACGTCGAACAGATCGTCGGCGTCGCGCAGCTTGCTGGTGGCGTGGCGCTGAAACGCCAGCTCGACCTCGCCGGCCGGAATGCCGCTGCCGTTGTCGACGATGCGGATCTCGCGCTGGCCGCCGTTGCGGATCTCGATGCGGATCTCGCTGGCGCCGGCGTCGATCGCGTTTTCGACCAGCTCTTTGACGACCGATGCCGGCCGTTCGATCACCTCGCCGGCGGCGATCTTGGCCGCGACGTCGGCATCCAGCACCTGTATGCCCATGCTCGGTTTCCTCGCTCGTCCCGAATGTTTGTGCTGATTATAACATGAGGCATCAGGGGTCGGGGGTCAGGGGTCAGGCCGGAACGGCAATCTTAGAAACAAGGCCACGACCCTGATGGACCAACATCGCCAAACTCGAAACGCAGAACTCGAAACATCCTGATCCCTGACCCCCGACCCTGATCCCTATTCAGTTGTCGTCGGCACCAGCGTGGTGGTCGGCTGCATTCCAGGCGGGGTCTGCGTCGGCGGAGCGACGGCGGGCAGGTCGATCGACGCGGGCGCGAGGCGGCCGCCGCCGTTGGCAACGAAATAGATATAGCCGCCGAACAGTAGCGCCGCCAGCAACAACAGACCAGCCATCCACAACACAAAGGAGCGCGTCGCGCCGTTGTACGGCGCCGCCGTCTCGAATGATTCGGCGCTCGCGCGCCGGGGTTGAGCGCTGCCGCGGCCGTGTGCGGAGGCCGAATCCAGACGCGCGGTGCCGGTCGGGCCGGCAGCCATAGCCGGCTCCGTACCTTCGACGGCTTCCAGGCGCACCGTGGGCCTGTCCGGCGCATCATCCGGCTGCGCGACGTGCTCCACCCGAACCGCCACGATGGTTATGTTGTCAGGACCGCCGCGCTCATTCGCCAGGCGCACCAGCGCGCGGCAGGCCTCGTCCAGCGGAACACGCGTCACCGCGAGCGCGATCTCGTCGGGCTCGGCCTGACCGTGCAGGCCGTCGCTGCAAAGTACCACGATATCCTCGCGGCGCAGCGGCTCGCGATACAGGTCGACCTCCACGTCGGGTCGCTGCCCGAGCGCGCGCGTGATCACATGGCGGTATGAGCTTTCGCGCGCCTGGGCCTCGGTGAGCATGCCGGCCGCGATCTGCTCGGCAACAAACGAATGATCGCGCGTAAGCTGGCGCGATTGCCCGTCGCGCACGAGATAGGCGCGGCAGTCGCCCACATTGGCCAGCACGACCGCGTTGTCTCCAAACAGCGCCGCCACGCCGGTCGTGCCGATCTTGCCGCGCCCCTTCTTGAGCACCGCCTGGTTGGCTTCGCGAAACGCGGTACGCAGCAGCTGGTCGGGGGAATCGCCGGGCCTGGCGCTCACCGAGCGCAAAATAGTCTTGACCGCCAGTGCGCTGGCGACCTCGCCGCTTTCGAAACCGCCGATGCCGTCGCATACCACAAAAAGCGCGCCGGACGGAGCGCGCTGGTTGCCAGGTTCGATACCGTAGCTATCTTCGTTGTGGTCGCGCGTTCGGCCGACGTCGGTAAGAGCGGCGTGGCGCAACTGCATAGCAGCTCCGTTCGGGGTAGTGCTCGGCGGGTTCTCAGCAACGCCGTCGGCGGCAGTTTAGCATAGCCGGTTTTTAGCGGCAACCGGCCTTCGACCTTTCAGCCTCCTATCCATTCGTAGCCACCCGCAACTTTACGCGGCGATCTCCGTTCTAATGGGTGTAGGCGTCTGGCGGGCATCACGTAGCACTATATCCTAGTTCTTGCTCGCCCGGCGCCTTCGTGCGACCGTCGCGGCGATGGTGAGCGATCACCGAATCCGGCCCGGTTGCCGGGCGTGGTGAATTGCTTCACTGTCCTGCGCCGCCAGGAGGTAAGCATGGGCAAGCTGCTGTGGTGGCTCATGGGCGAGCGACGTATCCTGGCTACCACCCTGCCCCAGTACCGAACTATCGGCCGGCTGGTTCGCATCGCGGATCGTTGCTATCGCGTGACACGCGTAGCCGGCGATGAAGTCTGGGGACGCCCGGTTTCGGCCAGGCGCGTGGACGGCGAGGTGCTCGTCGTCGAAAGTCCGCTGAAGCACCTCCGACAGCTAAACACTCAGGGTTGAGCAAGCGCCGGCAAGGTAGTCCGGCTATAAAATAAAGGGTCTACGGCCCTGACTGACCGGCGCGGCGACAGCACTCCATGCTGTCGCCGCTTTTTGCGTACCCATTCGCTGTGCCGCCCGGGCGGAGAGCCTGTTGCCGGGGCATAGCGCGGCTCGCGCTATAATACAGTTGAAAGGGGAACGCGTGTGGAGCATAGCAGCCCTCAGACGCTGCCCGAGCTTAGTGTCGCCGACGCGATCCGCAGGCGGCACACAACCAACGGCGCGTTCGCGTCACGGCCGATCTCGGCCGAGCACAAGCGCGGGATTTTGGAGCTGGCCGCCAGGGCGCCTTCGCACTTCAACTCACAGCCCTGGCGCTTCGTTGTGATCGAGGACCAGAACCGCAGGCGTGAGCTCGGCCGTATCGCCGGCGACTCGATGCGCCAGTTGATGGCCGACGGCCGCTTTTTCCAGCAGTATCGCCGCTTTTTCCGCCTGTCTGCCGGCGAGGTCGAAGCCTCAAGCGACGGCATCCATATCGACAATATGCCGCCGGTGCTGCGGCCCGTGGCCAAGTATATATTTACCGATCGCGGCGCTCAGATGCTAAACACCTTCCAGGTGCCGCGCGTGCTCGGCAACGACGCGCGCAAGCTGGTCGAGTTGTCGCCGATGTTGCTGGGTATCGCGCTGTCGCGCGAGCTGTATAAGCCCGGCGAGCTGACCGGACTGTACACGCTGATCTCGCTTGGCGCCGTGGTACAAACGATCTGGCTGGCCGCCACTGCATACGGTATGGGCCTGCAGTTCGTTTCAACGCCACAGGAGATCCCCGCGCAGTGGGCCAGCGTCGCCGAGCTGCTTGGCGTACCCGACGATTGGGAGCTGATGCTGATGCTGCGCCTGGGCTACGAGGACCCTACCATCAAGCGTCCGGCGATCGACTGGACGTCGCCGCAGCGCAAGCCGGTGGCCGAATTGGCTTTTCAAGAGCGCTGGGGGACTCCCGTGCAGGAGCAGCATCCTGAATGATCTCGTTGTAACGGGGTTCCAATAACACGAGAAAGCACATATGAGCACCAAAAACGGCGACGATCCGCATGCGGAACAGCCGGTGTATCGCACCGGGGCAGCGCTCGACACCGCGCGGGCGGCGATGGTGTTGATCCATGGCCGCGGCGCATCGGCTGAAGATATACTCGGCCTGGCCGGCGAGCTCAAGCGGCCGCAGCTTGCCTACCTCGCGCCGCAAGCCGCCGGCAACACCTGGTATCCGCATCGCTTTGTGGCGCCGCTCGCTGCCAACGAGCCGTACTTGTCGTCGGCACTGCGCGCGGTACACAGCGTTGTGCAGCTGATCGAAAACTCAGCGATCTCCGCCGACCGAATCGTGCTGCTCGGGTTTTCACAGGGTGCGTGCCTGGCTGCCGAATACGCGGCACGTAATACGCGACGCTACGGTGGCGTTGCGGTGCTCAGCGGCGGCTTGATCGGCCCGCCCGAGACGCCGCGCGACTATGCGGGCTCGCTGGACGGCACGCCGGTGTTTCTTGGCTGTAGCGATGTCGATCCACATATCCCGCAGGCGCTTGTGGACGCCTCGGCCGAGGTGTTTGAGCGGCTCGGCGCAGCCGTGGACAAGCGTATCTATCCGGGTATGAGCCACACAGTCAATCGCGACGAGCTCGACGCAGTGCGCGCAATACTCGACGGACTTGCTTAACACAAAGACGCAAAGGCACAGAGGATCTTAGGTCCACACCTTGCTGAGCATACGATGTGCTCTCGGTCTTAGGGGAGATCGTATGCTGGCTGTTGCCGGATCAAAATAGTCTTCAGTGCATCTTTGCGTTTTTGCGTTAAGTTATGGAGCGAGAAACAGCGATGTTCATGCTCGAACGAAACACGGTACGCCTCGGAGCACGCCCTGCCGACAAGACCGGCGCGATACGCGAGACTGCGCAGCTGCTGATCAGCGCCGGTTACATCACCGAGGGCTACGCCGACAGCATGCTCGGCCGCGAAAAGCAGGCCAATACCTACCTCGGCAACGGCATCGCGATCCCGCACGGGATGCTTGACGACAAAGACAAGATCCTCAAAACCGGCGTTGCCGTGCTGCAGGTACCCAACGGCGTCGAATGGAATCCCGGCGAAACCGCGTACCTGGTCGTCGGCATCGCCGCCCGCTCCGACGAGCACCTGGAAGTGCTGGCCAACCTGACCGATGTGCTCGGTGACGAGGCCGTGGTACGCCAGCTGGCGAGCACCGGCGATGTGAACCAGATCGTGACCCGGCTAAACGGTGCGGGCGACGCGGCGGCCACGCCGCCACCCGCGCCGTCGGCCATCAGCGGCGATACGGTGCAGGTGACGTTGCAGCCCGGCGCGGGGATGCATGCGCGGCCGGCGACGATGTTTGTTGAAACCGCCAAACAGTTTGAATCAAGCGTCGAGGTGCGTCACGGCAATCGCGTCGCCGACGGCAAGAGCATGATCTCCTTGCTGCGCCTCGGCGCCGCCGGCGGCGCCGAGCTGCTGATCGTCGCCGACGGGCCGGACGCGCACGCCGCGCTCGAGGCTCTGCGAGCAGCCGTGGATTCCGGTCTCGGCGAAGGGGAGGGCGAAGCCGAGCACGCCGCGCCTGCCGGGGGCGCCGCGTGGACGCCAGGCGACACGCTGACAACGCTTGGCGGTATTGCCGCCTCGCCCGGCCTGGCGATCGGGCCGATCTTCCAGTTTACCCATACTATCGCCAACGTCACCGACCGCCGGGGCGACCCGCTGGTCGAGGAGCCGCGGCTGCGTGGGGCCGTTGCAGGCGCCAGGGCCGAACTGGACCAGCTGTATGAGGATGTGCGCAGCCGCTCCGGCGAGGGTCGCGCGGCGATCTTTCGCGCCCATGCCGAGTTTCTTGACGATCCCGAGCTGCAGGGCGCTGCCCTGGCCCTCGTGCGCGACGGACACGACGCCGCGTGGTCGTGGAACCAGGAGGTGCAGCAGCGCGCTACCCAGCTACGCTCGCTTGACGACCCCTTGCTGGCCAATCGTGCCGTCGACCTGCAAGATGTCGGCACGCGCGTACTGCGGCAGCTGGGCGCCGTCGGCGATACGGCTCCCGCGCTGCCTCCGACGCCGATCGTGCTGGTGGCCGACGATCTGACGCCTTCGGATACGGCGCGGCTCGACCCGCAAACTGTGCTCGGGTTTTGTACCGCGCGCGGCGGCCCGACGTCCCATACCGCGATCATCGCGCGCTCGCTGGATATCCCGGCCATCGTCGGCGCCGGTCCTGCCGTACTCAAGGTACCTGACGGCACCACGGCAGTGCTTGACGGCGGCGCGGGCGCGCTGTACCTCGACCCGAGCGAAGCGGATCTGGAGAGCGCTCGTGCAGCCCGGCAGGACGTATTGGCCGAGCGCGCGGCCGAGCGCCTGCAGTGCTACGAGCCGGCGATCACCACCGACGGCCATCGCGTCGAGGTAGTGGCCAATGTTGCGGCGCCCGAGGAAGCCCAGCGCGCCGTCGACGCGGGCGCCGAGGGCATCGGCCTGTTCCGCACCGAGTTCTTGTTCCTCGACCGCGACGGGCCGCCGTCGGAAGAGGAGCAGTTCGCGGCGTATCGCGAGGTGACGCGAGCACTCAACGGGTTGCCGGCGATCATCCGCACGCTGGATATCGGCGGCGATAAAAACGTCCCTTATCTGGACCTGCCGTCGGAAGACAATCCATTTCTGGGCGTGCGCGGCATCCGGCTCTGCTTTGCGCGGCCCGAGCTGTTCCGCGCCCAGCTACGCGCGATCCTGCGCGCCGCCAGCAGCGGCCCGTTGCGCATTATGTACCCGATGATCGCGTCGCTCGAGGAGCTGCGCCGCGCCCGCCAGATCACCGAAGACGTGCGCGTCGAGCTTGACGCGCCGCCGGTCGAGATCGGCATCATGATCGAAGTGCCGTCGGCGGTGCTGATGGCCGACGAACTGGCCGCCGAGGCCGACTTTTTCTCGATCGGCACCAACGATCTTACGCAATATGTGCTGGCGATGGACCGGCTGCACCCGATGCTGGCCAAGCAGGCCGACGGTCTCCACCCGGCTGTGCTGCGGGCGATCGACGCGACGGTGCGTGCCGCGAGCGCGAAAAACAAGTGGGTTGGCGTGTGCGGCGGCATCGCCGGCGACCCGCGCGGCGCGCTGATTCTGGTCGGCCTCGGCGTTACCGAGCTGAGTGTATCGATCCCCAGCGTTGCCGCGATCAAAGCAGCCATGCGGCGCACCTCGCTTGAAAGCGCGCGCAAACTGGCGCAGCAAGCGCTGCGCTGCAGCAGCGCGGCCGAGGTGCGGGCGCTGCGTTTGGAGGCTTGAATAACCGGGGCGCTAAGCTGAAGCTGTGCGCCCATATACAAAGCCTCTGCGGAGGCTATAGTTTTCAGCCTCGAAGAGGCTTCGTGTTTGGGCGCATAGCTTCAGCCCGGCGCGTGCTGGCGCACCAGCGTTCGGAGAACACAGGTGAACGAGCGACTTGACGTGGTAACCGTCACGCTGAACCCGGCGATCGACAATACCGTCGCGGTGCCGGACTTCCGCGCCGGCGAGGTCAACCGTGTCGCAAGCTCGCAGCTCGACGCCGGGGGCAAGGGCGTGAATGTGGCCTCGGCCCTGGCCGACGACGGCTTTCGGCTGGGCGTTACCGGCTTTTTGGGCCGCGACAACGACGCGATTTTTCGCGCGCTGTTCGAGCACAAAGGCATCGTCGACCGCTTCGTACGCATCGACGGCGTGACGCGTACCGGCATCAAAATCGTCGACCACGTCAACAATTCGACCACCGACATCAATTTCCCGGGCCAGACCGGCGGTCCCGGCGAGCTCGACGCGCTGCGAGCCGCTCTGGGCGAGCTGGCCGCTACTTGCGACTGGGTGGTGATCGCCGGAAGCGTTCCGGCCGGCTTGCCGTCCTCGATCTACCACGACCTGATCACGTCGTTGCCGGGCAAGCGTGTCGCGCTCGACGCCAGCGGCGAGGCGCTGCGGCTGGCGCTCGCGGCGCGGCCGTATTTGATCAAGCCGAACGTGAATGAGCTGCGCGAGATCCTCGATCGACCGCTGCTGGACGAAGCAGCTATTGTGGCCGCGGCCCGTGAGCTGCAGCAAACATATGGTATCGCCTGCGTTGCAGTTTCAATGGGCGCCGACGGTGCGATCGTGGTCGACGGCGATGGCGCAGTCGTGGCACTGCCGGCACGGGTCGAGGTGGCAAGCACTGTGGGCGCCGGAGATGCCATGGTTGCCGGCCTGGTGTCGAGCGCGATCCGTGGCTTACCGCTCGCGGAGCGAGCACGGCGTGCGACGGCATTTTCGATGGGCGCGATCGCGCAGCTGGGCTCCGGACTGCCGCCGCGCGATGTGCTTGAAGACTTAGGGACGCGTGTCACGATCCGGCCGGCTGCTACACACACCTCGCGTACGCGCGTCATGGAGTGACCTATGTCCAAGATTGTCGCCGTTACTGCCTGTCCGACCGGAATCGCCCATACGGTTATGGCCGCCGAGGCACTGCGCAAAACCGCCGCCGTGCTGGGCCACCAGATCACCGTCGAAACGCAGGGCTCGGACGGTACCAAAAACGCGCTCGCGCCCGAAGCGATCGCCGCGGCGGACGTGGTAATCCTTGCGGTCGACATCGGCGTCTCCAACGAGCGCTTCGCCGGCAAACCGGTGTTTCGCACCTCGACCAGCACGGCGATCCGCGATACCAGGAATGTAATCAACGAGGCGGTCGCGCTGACGGGCAGCGCCGCGCCGGCCGCGGCCGGTGCCGGCGCCGCTGTTGTTAATGCCGCGCCTGCGAGCGCCCCGGCCGCAGCCGCCACCGACGGCCCCAAGCGGCTGGTGGGGATAACGTCCTGCCCGACCGGCATCGCGCACACGTTTATGGCCGCCAAGGCGCTGGAAAACGCCGCCAAGGCGCTGGGCCATGAGATCAAGGTCGAGACACAGGGCTCGGTCGGCGCCAAGAACGTGATCACTGCCGAGGATGTCCAGGCCGCCGACGCAGTGGTGATCGCCGCCGATACCAAGGTCGACCTTTCGCGCTTTGCCGGCAAGCCGATCTACCTTACCGGCACCAACGACGCGATCAACGGCGGCCAGAATGTGATCAAAGCGGCGCTGGCGCAACCGGCCGCTTCGACGGCGGGCCTTGGCGCTCAGGTGGATCAGCTCAAGGCGCAGCGCTCGAGCCAGCGCACCGGGCCGTACAAGCATCTGATGACCGGCGTCAGCTATATGCTGCCGTTTGTTGTCGCCGGCGGCCTGCTGACGGCACTGGCCTTCGCGCTCGGCGGATACGATGTTTCATCCGAATCGGGCACGCTTTGCCGGCAATCTGAAGCTGATCGCCGAAGCCTCGTTCGGCCTGTTCGTCGGCGCGCTGGGCGGGTTTATCGCCTTTTCGATCGCCGACCGGCCCGGCATCGTGCCCGGCTTCGTCGGCGAGATCCTGGCCGGCCAGATCGGCGCCGGCTTTTTGGGCGGCATCGCCGCCGGTTTTATCGCCGGCTACCTAACCAAGTTCCTGAACGACAACATCAACCTCGGCGAAAACCTCAACGGCCTCAAGCCTGTCTTGATCCTGCCGCTGCTGTCGACCGCGGTCGTCGGGCTGTTGATGATTTATATCATCGGCCCGCCAGTGACGGCGGTCCTGAACTGGTTGACGGCGTGGCTGACGACCATGCAGTCCAGCAGCGCGATCGTGGTCGGCCTGATCCTGGGGCTGATGATGGCCTTCGATATGGGCGGCCCGGTCAACAAGGCGGCATATACCGTCGCGGTGGGCCTGATCGCCAGCGAAGTCTACCAGCCGATGGCCGCGGTGATGGCGGCCGGCATGACGCCACCGCTCGCGCTGGCGGTAGCTACCTGGCTGTTCGCCAGCCGCTTCGACGACGAAGAGCGCAAGGCGTCGCCGTCGGCGTTTGTGCTGGGGCTGGCCTTTATTACCGAGGGCGCGATTCCATATGCCGCCAAAGATCCATTCCGGGTGATCCCGGCGTTGATGCTCGGCTCTGCCGTAGCCGGCGCGATCTCGATGGCGGCCGGCTGCGAGCTGCGCGTGCCGCACGGCGGTATTTTTGTGACGCCGTTTATCACCGGCATTCCAATGTACATCGTCGCGTTGATCGCCGGTACGGCAGTGTCCGTTGGCGCACTATACCTGCTCAAGCGCCCGCTCAGTCCCCAGACCGCAGCTGATGCGCCACCGGTCGCGGAGCCGGCTACAGGTCCGGCGACGGTGTAAGGTCCCGCCGAACCCCAGGATTTATCCTGGGGGGTAAAACGCCGGCAACTCACCGCGCTCGGCGTACCAGCCCACGGCTTCGTAAACCGCCTCAAGCGAGGTGTAGCGCGGCTGATAGTCCAGCAAGCGGCGCGCTTTCTCGATGCTGCAGTTCGGGCTACGGGCGATATGCTCCCAGGTCGCCTGTGCCTCTGTTTCTGCGACTGTGCTTTGCCATTCCGGCCACGGCAGGAAACGCAGGCTGGCCGGCTTGCCCCACCAGCCGGCCGCGGCTTCTGCGTAGCCGCGCAAGCTCAACGCAGCCGGCGAGACGGCGTGAAAGCTTTCGCCAACCGCTGCGCTCCAGCACGCCATGGCGCACACGAACATCTGCGCCACGTCGTCGGCGTGGACGTGATGCACCGTTTCCAGGCCGAAATTCGGCAGCGCCAGCTCCTCGCCGGCGGCAAGCCTCGAGAATACCTGTGTGTTGAAGTGCCCGGCAGGGTTGAGCGGCGCCCAGCCCGGCCCGACGATATGGCCGGGGTGAACGACCGTGGCTGGAAATCCGCGCCGCCGTGTTTCGTCCAACAGGTAGGCTTCGATGGCCGCCTTTTGTACGCCGTAGTCGCCGAAGGGCCGGCGTGGCTGCTGTTCGGTGGTCGGCGGCTCGACGCTGGGACCATGTACCCAGATCGTTCCGCAGTGCAGCAGCTGCTGCACCTCGCCGCGCAGCGCCTCCACCAGCTGTTGCGCGCTCGGCAGTGTAAAGCAGATCAGATCGACGACGATATCGGGCCGAAGTTCGCGCACGCGTATGCCGAACTGCCCGCCCGCCTCCTCGACGCCACGGTCGAGGGCCACCTGGCGCACCTCGCGCCATGCCGCGTGCGGCACATACGGCTCGCGTCGCCCGCGACTGACTACCGTCACCTCGTGGCCCGCCGCCAC
Source organism: uncultured bacterium (assembly GCA_963827625.1). GTDB lineage: Bacteria > Chloroflexota > Chloroflexia > Chloroflexales > Kallotenuaceae > CAWHBS01. The sequence goes on from CAWHBS010000004.1 coordinate 1,532,086, forward strand.
GAGCCGTGGAACCAGAAAGCTGCCGATATGGCCCCGCCCGCCGATGACGACTACTCGCATAGCTGCCTCGCTTAAATCCAACATCCTCACCTTGTCACCCCGTCACCTTGTCATGTTCGGCACCCAGTAAACCTGGAACGCACCGGCCAAGAACTTGAGCATAACCCCGTCACCCCGTCACCCCGTCACCCAGTCATCCGCTCTACTTCCTGCCCCAAAATCCGTCTGGCGATCGCCAGCGATGTGGCGTAAGTCGGGTCCATGCCGAAGTAGGACAGGTTGCGCGAGCCGAGATTGCTGCCTTTGCTGTAGGGCGTATCCGAGGCGTAGTGCAGGAAGCCGAGGTCGAACGGCGGTCGCAAAAAGCTGACTGTTTGGTTATTGGGTGGCGCGCGGCGAAGGCGTGCTCATAGATCGCGCAGAGGTACGGCCCGGCCTCCATCTCGACATCGGTGAAGAAATCGCGGTACAGTGCGTCCAGGAAGCGTTCGTTCTGCAAAAACGTGCCGAGCGAGGTGACCGCCTTCTGGTTGTCGAGCACGCTGCCGTGGGCCAGGTACGGCTCGACATCGATCGCGCTGAAGGCCGGCGCGAAATGGAAGGTGTTTGCGGTGTGCTCGTCGTAGACAACATTCGGGATCAGCACATCGCCGATCTTGCCGTTGAGCGTCGCGGCCTTGCCCAGCACATACACGCCGCGCAGCTCGCCGACGCTGCGGGCGATGATTTTGAGGATATGGTAGGCCGCCAGGCCGAGCGGATAGTCGATATTGACAACCACCGCGCTGCTGTCGCGCAGCCGCTCGATCCCCGGCACCACGATGCGCGGGTCCATACGTCCGGGTCGAGCCGGCTCAGCTCGATCACCTGGGCGTCAACATCCAGATAAAAGCGGCTGGCGACGCGATGGATGCCCAGGTCGGCCTCTTCGGCAGCACGACGCTCGAAATACCGCGCGCTGGCGGGGTCGGCCTGGTACTTTTTCTGAGCGTAATAGAAGAAGTTCTCGAGCGAGGTCGGCACCTGCTCGGCGACGATGCTCTCGTACTCGGCCAGCAGGCCGCCGATGCTCGCGCGTGCGGATGAAGTCGAGCAGCTCGTCCGAGTTGCGCAGCGCGAAGCCCGAAAGAAGGTTGACCAGGCTGTGGGTGTTGCTGGAGACAAAATACACCGGCCGGTCGCGCAAGGGCAGCTGCGGCAGCAAATCCTCGATGTGCCACCACCAGCGCAGCGTCGCGCGCTCGTAATCCATCAGCGAGCCGCCCAGCATGCGCACGGCGAAGCGCTTGCGGCGACGGGCAATGTTTTCGAGCCGCTCCGGCAGCTCCGTGCCCCAGATCGTGCGCAGGCGGGCTATATCCGACTCTTCGAGTCCAGCGCTCGACCAGCGCGTGCTCGACATCCGGCGCAGGCATAGCCCGCTCCGGTCGTGCGGCGCTGTCGTCCAGCAGCGTGTGCAGCTTGTTCCACTCGATCTGGAACGCCACCAGCATCGGGATCAGGTCGTCGAGATCGGAGGGGCTGGCGATCAGTACGGCCAACGTTTCGTCGCCGTCGAAGAACATCTTGCGCCGCCGTCCGGGCGCCGATACCGGCTGCCAGTCCGTGACATCGCCGCGACCCGAGCGGTCGAATACTTCGTGGGATTGGCCCAGCAGCACCAGCCGCACCGAGTCGATAAAGGCCGGCAGGCGTAGCGAGGTGTAGGTCAGCGCATCCAGATCGGGCCGCGGATCGGCGGCGCCGTGATGCAGCGCGGGCTCAAACGCCAGGTACGGCTCGACCAGCGCCTGGATCTGGATCTCGCCGCTGGATCGCAGCAGCGAGTGGTACGTGCGCTGGAAAATATCGAGCGGCGCTTGAACGTCACGGTCTTGGAGTCGCATAACGTTCAAACGATGAACGATGAACGCCGACATTCATCGTTCATGGTTCATCGCTTTCTATTCCTTGCTCAAAACAGCGCATTCGCCAGCTTCCGCCGGTACTCGCCGGCCAGCGGATCGTCGCCCAGCAGCGCGAAGATCGCCAGCATCGCGCGCCGCGCGGCATCGTTGTTGAATGCACGGTCAGTTCTGACGATGCCGAGCAGGCCCTCCAGCGCGCCGCGCCATTGGCCGTCACGCGCCTGATGTGCCGCGTCGCGGTAGGCCGTCCCGCTGGCACCGGTAGCGTCTGCTTCGGCGGCCGCGAAGAAATCCACCAGCTCAAGCAGCGCGGCGGCGGCCGGATACTCGGGCGTACCACGTTTGATCTGCTGGAGCACTTCGCGCGCCTGTGGATCGCCCGTGCTGGCCAGCACACGACCGAGGCCGAGCAGGCCCGTTCCGTGCTGCGGATCCAGGTCCAGGACCTGTTGGTACAGCGCGGCCGCGGCCGCGCTATCGTCGTGCTCCAGCTCAGCCGCCTGACGCGCTAGCGTGTCGGCAGGCGAGGGTACTACGCGCCCCAGCCAGGCGCGCACCTGGCTCTCAGGGAGCGCACCCTCGAACTGCTCGACCAGCTTGCCGTCGCGAAACGCTTTGACGGCCGGAATGCCCTGCACGCCGAAGCTCGAGGCCAGCCGCTGGTTGCGGTCGACGTCGACCTTGGCCAGCACCCACGTGCCGCCGGCTTCCGAGGCGAGCCGCTCGAGTATCGGTCCGAGCACGCGGCACGGGCCGCACCAGGCGGCCCAAAAGTCGACAACTACCGGCGTTTCGCGCGAGCGCTGCAGCACGGCGGCGTCGAAGCTCGCCTCGTTGACGTCGAAGATTGGTGCGAGATTGGCCTGCGCCGCTTGTGTCATTGCATTGCTATCCTTTTAGCCTTCGACAGTGTATTCCTGGCGCTCGGGCAGGCCCCGGCGGCGCCGCATCTGGTTGTCGGCGTACAACAGCTGGTCGCGGTCGCCGATGTCGAGCCACTCGCCCGGAAAACGATAGCCGTAGACCGGCTCGCGCGTGTGCAGCCAGGCGATGAATTTGCCCGGCTGGTCGGGCGAGTTGCCCTCGGACAGGTATGTTTCGAGCAGCGATACGTGGTCGCGGTGGTAAATATACGTCGCGATACCCACGGTGTTGGTGGTCGGGTTCTGTGGCTTCTCGACAAACGACAACACCCGATCGTTGTCGTCGAGCTCAACTATACTGTACTGCTTGACCAGCTCGATGTCGGGGCATTCGTACAGCGCAATCGCGCTGCCGTCGCCCTTGGCGCGCCACCATTCAACATAGTCGGCCAGGCTGAAGTCGAACAGATTGTCGCCTGCCACGATCAACAGATCTTCGCCCTGCAAGCCGCCGTGGTCGACCGTATAGCGTATATCGCCGATCGCGCCGAGCCGATCCTCGTTGCTGAGCGTGCCGTCGTCGTGAACAATAATCGGCAGCTGGTCCATATGCAACTCGCCCCACTGCAGGAACGCGTCGGCGAAGCGATGGTTGGTCACCACGTGGACGGTGTCGATCTCCTTGACGGCTGCTATTTTGTCGTAGATATAGTCAATCATCGGGCTTCCGCCGACCGGCAACAGCGGCTTCGCCCGATTTTCAGTCAGCGGCCGCAGTCGCGTCGCATAGCCGGCGGCTAGAATGATCGCCTTCACGCTGGCTCCTTTCGTATCACGTTCTCTGGCTGAGTATTTTACTCGACGCCGGCAACGCAGGCGCCCGGTAGTAGCGTAACACAATCAGCTCTGCATGCTACAATCTGCTGCCGCCGTGGCGGTGTTGGGCAGAGGAGAGTAACGTGGTCGTCACCGTCGAGCGCAATCGGGCGCTGCAAGCTCCGCCACGGAAGTTGTCGCACACCTCTCGTTCGAGCTGCCGCGACAGCTGGCGCCCTTTGCGCGCTGGGTGCCGCGGCGCATGATCCAGGAGCGCGTCGCCCGCGAGCTGGACGCGACCTTGGAGGCTCTCGGAGAGCTGGTTTATTCGGACGTGCATTGAATATTGATCCTTTACGCCTCGCGCTCGGCTTGCTGCTCAGCGCGCTTATCGGCGGCCTCGGCTACGCCCGCGGCTCGCTGTCGGCGGGAGGCTGGGCCGGCGCGATCCTGGTCGGCACCGCCAGCGTCGGCTTCGGCGGCTGGACGATCGGCGCCCTGGTGGTGCTGTTTTTCGTTTCATCTTCGGCGCTTTCCCACTGGCGCAAGGCCGCCAAAGCCCAGGTCGCGGCCGACAAATTCGCCAAGACCGAACGCCGCGACTTCAGCCAGAGCATGGCTAACGGCGGCGCCGTGCTCGGCCTGTCGATCGTGTACGCCATCGCGCCGGCACCCGCGCTGTGGGCGGCTATCGTGGGCGCTCTGGCCGCCGTTACCGCCGATACCTGGGCCACCGAGATCGGCACGCTCAGCCCTACGCCACCGCGGCTGGTTACCAGCGGGCGCAGCGTTGAACCGGGCGTGTCGGGCGGCATCACCGTGTACGGCACGCTTGGATCGGCCGCCGGCGCCCTGGCGATCGGCCTTGGCACCGCGCTGCTGAGCCCGTTGCTGGAGGGCGAGATGGCCTGGTGGGCGATCCCGCTCGCGCTCGGCGCCGGGTTAGCCGGCTCGCTGGCCGACAGCCTGCTCGGCGCGACTATGCAGCACCAGCGCTGGTGCCCTGTCTGCCGCACCGAAACAGAGCGACGGATCCATCGCTGCGGCACAGCTACCACCTATTTGCGCGGCTGGCGGCTGCTCGACAACGACGGCGTCAACTTCGTGGCCTCGCTGGCCGGAGCCCTGGCCGGTGCGCTGCTCTGGTCGATGGGAAGCGCTTTTTGACAGGGTACGGCGGCGGGACGTACTATTCGAATTAAGATGCCAACCTTTGTAGCAATAGTCCGTCCGCTTAACCCTGCCGACGACCGGCAGCTTGTCGCCGCCGCTCAGGCTGCGCTGGGCCTGGCGCTCAACTCCGCCTACGACGAGCGCCGCTACCTGCTTTCCGGCCCGCTCGACGCCGTGGCGGCCGCGCGCATCGCCGGCGAGCTGCTCACCGACCCGCTGCTCGACCGGACGCTGGTGTTTCCGCTCGACGAGCTGCAGCCCAGCGATGCCGAAGCCGATTGGGCGATCGATATCGCGTACCGCCCCGGCGTCACCGACAACGAGGGCGAAAGCGTGCTGCTGGGGGCGCGCCGGGCCGAGATCGCCGGGCTCGAGCATGTGCGCACGCTGCGGCGGGTGTATTTGCGCGGCACGCTGGAGTATGAGCAGATCGAGGAGCTGGCCTACGAGCTGCTGGCTAACGACCTGGTCGAGGCTTCGCTGGTAAGTTTGCCCGACGATACCGGCGCGGCAACCATCTTCTATGGGCGGCTGGTCGAGCCGCCGCAGCCGCACGCGCCGCGCATCACAACCATCGGCCTGCGACAGGCCGGCGACGCCGAGCTGCAGCGCATCAGCCGCGCCGGCGTGCTGGCGCTCGACCTCGCAGAGATGCAGGCGATCCGCGACTATTATGTCGAGATCGGGCGCGACCCAACCGACGGCGAGCTTGAAACGCTGGCTCAGACCTGGTCCGAGCATTGCTCGCACAAGACCTTTAAGGCGCTGATCGAATATCGTGAAACCGCCGACGGCGGGCTTGAGATCCCCTCGACGATCGACGGCCTGCTCAAAACGTTTTTCATCGCCGAAACCCGGCGCATCGATCCACCGTGGCTGCTGTCTGCTTTTGTGGACAACGCGGGCATCGTGGCCTTCGGCGACGACGACGCCATTTCGGTTAAGGTCGAAACCCATAATCATCCCTCGGCGCTCGAGCCGTTCGGCGGCGCCAATACCGGCGTTGGCGGTGTGGTGCGCGATGTGCTGGGTGTCTCGGGGCAGCCGATCGCCAACCTCGACGTGTTGTGTTTCGGCCCGCAGGACCTGCCGCACCAGTCGCTGCCCGACGGCGTGCTGCATCCGCAGCGCATCGCCGAGGGCGTGGTCGCCGGCGTGCGCGATTACGGCAACAAGCTTGGCGTGCCGACAGTGGCCGGCGCGGTGCTGTACGACGCCGGGTACACGCGCAATCCGCTGGTCTTTTGCGGTACGATCGGCCTGGCCCGCCGCGACCAGCACGTCACCGGGGCGCAGGCAGGAGACGCGATCGTGGTGCTCGGCGGGCGCACCGGCCGCGACGGCATCCACGGCGCCACCTTCTCCAGCGAGGAGCTGACCCACGAAACGGCTGAAACGGTCGGCGCGGCGGTGCAGATCGGCGACCCGATCACCGAGAAAAAGGTGATCGACGTGGTGCTGCAGGCGCGGGACCTCGGCTTGTATCGCGCGATTACCGACTGCGGCGCCGGCGGGCTGTCCTCGGCGGTGGGCGAGATGGGCGAACACGTCGGCGCGCGGGTGGAGCTGGCCGAGGTGCCGCTCAAATATGCCGGCCTGCAGCCGTGGGAGATCTGGCTTAGCGAGGCCCAGGAGCGTATGGTGCTGGCCGTGCCGCCCGACAGGCTGGACGCTTTTCTGAAGCTTTGCCGCGACGAAGACGTCGAAGCCACGCACATCGGTAGCTTCGGCGACGACCGGCGCCTGCTGGTGAGCTTCGGCGGTGCGACGCTGGTCGACCTGCAGATGGGCTTTTTGCACGATGGCCGGCCACAGCGGCGTATGCAGGCACACTGGGAGCCGGCGGGAGCCACGAGCGAGCCGGCGCCGAGCCTGGAACCCTCGGCCCTGGCCGAGCGGCTCCTGGCGCTGCTGGCGCACCCCAACATCGCCACTAAAGAGCCGATCGTGCGCTCCTACGACCATCTGGTCCAGGGCCGCACGCTGCAGGGACCGTTGGGCGGCGCAAACGGCAGCGCGCCCACCGACGCCGCGATCGTGCAGCCGCGCCACACACGGCGCGAAGCTCTGGCGATCGGATGCGGCGTCAATCCACGCTTCGGCCTGATCGATCCGTACTGGATGGCCCTGGCGGCGTGCGATGAGGCGCTGCGCAATGTGGTCGCCGTGGGAGCCGATCCGGCACAAATCGCGCTGCTTGACAACTTTTGCTGGGGCGACCCGCGCCAAACCGATCGGCTGGCCGGGCTGGTGCGCGCCGCGGCCGGCTGTCGCGACGTGGCGCGAGCCTGGAATACGCCGTTTATCTCGGGTAAGGACTCGCTCAACAACGAGTACCGCGATGCGAGCGGCGAGCGCGTGCCGATCCCGCCGACGCTGGTGATCACGGCGGTCGGGACGGTACCGGACATCGCCGGCGCCGTGACGGCCGAGCTCAAGGCGGGCGGCGATGTTGTGTATCTGGTGGGCGAAACTCGACGCGAGCTTGGCGGCTCGCACCTGTACGCGCTTGACGACCTGCTCGGCTCGGATGTGCCGCGCGTCGACCTGGCGATAGCGCGCCGGACCTTCGAGGCGCTGCACGGCACGATACGCGCCGGCCTGGTGCGCGCGTGTCACGACCTAAGCGAAGGTGGACTGGCCGTGGCGGCCGCCGAGATGGTCTTCGGCAGCCGCTGGGGGCTCGATCTTCAGCTGGAGCATGCCGCACGCGAGGATCGCCTTGACGACGCCACGCTGCTGTTCAGCGAATCGCCGACGCGCTTTCTGGTGGCAGTTCGTGCGGCGGACACCGGGCGCTGGGAGGCCGGTATGGCGGGAGTTCCTTTCGGGCGGCTGGGCATCACAACCGGCGCGCACGAGCTGCGTCTCAGCGGCGTCGACGGCGTGGAGTTGTTACGCCTGCCCGCCGGGACGCTGGAAGCCGCGTTCCGGCAAGAATCGACGTCACAGCCATGAGTATTCTGCTTTCACCAGGCGAATTTACCGCTGCCACGGCTCGTATGCTCGCAGCGTATCCGGGCGTGGTCGTGCTCGGCACCGACGAGCTCGCGATCGAGCTGCTGGTACGCGGTGTTCCGATCACCGGCGACCTGGGCAATTTTTACGTGTTGTACCGTAACGCTCCCGAGCAACTCGGTGCGATCCAGCAAGCCTTCGCGGCCGCGGTGCTCGACCTGCCCGACCGATCGGAGGCCGACGGCATTCAGCTGCTCGAGCATATCTACCCCATGCTGCGCAACCGCGCGGTCCTTGACGAGATAATTGCCCAACAGCTTCCCGCGCTGATCAGCCGGCCGCTGGCGGGCGACCTGGTTGTGTGCTATGTGATCGACGAAGGCCAGCGCGTAGTGTTCGTCAACGAACAGCACGCCGAGCGCTGGGGCGTTGCCGAGCCGCTGCTCAACGAGATCGGACTGCGCAATCTTCGCGCGCGCGACTGGCAGCCGCGGCCGGGGCGGCTGGGGACCGGCGCCGGCGGCTTACTGATTTTCAACGGCACCGACGGATACGATGCCACGCGCATCCTGCTGCCGGAGCTGTTCGAGGAGATCGCGGCGCAGCAGCCGGGAAACCTGGTGGTCGGCGTTCCGAACCGCGACTTCTTAATCGCGTTTTCGGACGCGGCGCCGAGCGTGTTTGAGCAGATTGCAGCCCAGATCGGCGTCGACGCAACTACGCGCGACCACCCGCTGAGCAGGCAGTTATATACGGTTCGCGACGGCAACGTAGCGGTTTATAGCCTGAACGAATAGCGCAGAACATGTTGCGCGAGCGTCCGGAGCCGGCTGCGCGACGGCTCCGGCCTGGCCTCGATCGAGACATTTGGAAGACTTACGCCCAGGAGACGAGCATGTCGGCCCAGCTGGTATTGGTCACCCTCGCGATTTACGCGGTGGGCGCATTTATGGTCTGGCAGGCGCGCTCGGCGCGCTTCGCGCTGCTGCTGGTCGCGGGGAGCCTGGCGATGCTGCTGACGCCGTTGTGGCAGCGACTGTACGGCCTTGATCCGGCGGACGGCCCTCAGATTCCGTTCTCGCTGTTTGGCGACTACCGCGTTCCACTGCCGGTTCTGATCGCCGGCGGCGCGCTGCTGGCGCTGCCGGTGATGCTGTTCTACTACGGGCTGCGTCGCAAATGGTGGCCACGACACTATGCTGCTATCTGGGCCGGCTACGGCCTGTTTGTCGTGTATTTTCTGTTGATCGATCGTCTGTTGGAGTCAACCGGCGCAGCGCTGCTCACCAACTCCAGCGTGGCGCCTTTAACACGGGTGCCGCCGGCCCTGGTGCAGGCGATGCTGATCGGCGGCGTTGCTGTCGGCATGCTGTACGCAGTCGTCAGCACGCGCCACTATGGATTGGAAGCCGCGCTGCTTCCACTGTTGCTGTCGGGCGTGGTTTCGTCACTGGTGTTCCTGGGTGTGTTCGGCAGCCCGCTATGGGTCGTCGGCATGCTCGGGCAATCCGGCTTCGTGGCGATCGCCGGCGCTCTGGTCTGCCTGGTGTTGCTGCTCTGGGGCGTGCATCTGCTGGCGAGTGGGCTGCACGCCGGGCGAAGGCAGCAGTTTGTGTGGAGATAAGGTCGAAGGCCAAAGGTCGAAGGTCGAAAGTCACGGCAATCAAAACCAAGGTCTGTCTCCAACGTTTGGAGTGCCGTTTTTCCGGAAAACCTTTGACCTTCGACCTTCGACCTTCGACTAATTCGAGGCCTAGACAAGCCGAAACACATGTGCTATACTCCACCGTAGACTAGCACACCAGTTCGGATCCGATGCCGGCGGGTGTTGCTGGGCCGAATCCGAGTTAAAACACTGGTAAGGAGTATGGGGCCATGTTTCAGCGCCTCGATCAATTGCGGACCGGTTCGCTGTTTATCGTGACCGGCCTGGCCGGAGCAGGCAAGTCCCACCTGGCGGCCAGCGCGCGTCGCGGCGGCACCGTCTGGGTACTGGACACCGAAGGCGCCGCGCAGAACCTGGTCGGCAAGCCCGGCGTCCACGCCGATATCCGAGCAGTACAAACGCTTTCACTACGCCAGCTGCTGGATGCCATGCGTGAAATCAAGCGCAGCGGCAAGGCCGGCGACACAGTGATCCTTGACAGCATCTCCAAGGTCCTGCAGGCGATGCGCTCATACGCTCAGCAGCGCGCCGGCGCCGAGACGGACCGCAAAGCTTCCCTGTCGTACGACGAGCACGCCTCGGTCAATCGCAACATGCAGGCGATCTATACCGGCCTCACCGAGCTCAAACAGGCCGGCTTGCACGTAATCGTGATCGGCCACCTGGCCAAGAAATACCAGACCAACGGCAGCGCGCTGGCGGATGTCGGTCTACGAGTGCTGGCCGACGAAAACATCAACTACGAGGCCGACGCGATCCTGCTGGTAGAGCGCACCAACCAGCGCCGCAGCGTCACGCCGATCATCAAGCCGCCGCGCCAGCAGCACCTGCAGCTGAACCAGGAATATCCGGCTGTGATCGCCACGCTGTACCCCGATCAGGCTGCTCCGGCTGAAACCAACGGCAAAGCACACACGCCCGAAGCCGGCTCCAATGGCAAAGCGTCCGTGGCGGAGGCCGGCTCCAACGGCAAAGTTACCTCGCTTGCTTCCGACACACGCAGCGCGGCGCCGCGCACGCCCAAAGACGCCGAGCGGCGGTTTTATGCGCGCTACGGTGAGCTGATCGGCGGCAACAACTGGGAGGCTGTGGAAGCGTTTCTGGGCTACCAGTCGGAGCCGCCTACCACGGTTGAGGAGTGGATCGAGATCGCGGCCGAGGTTCGGGCACACGGCGGCGAGCCGGAAGTTGCTGCGTAATCCGGGCAAGCGATCCGCGAAGTGCGGGTACCTGCGGCCGCAGGTACCCGCACTTCGCGGATCGTAATTTTCTGCCCTGCCGCCTAGCGTTGCTCCGCCACCAAGCCACGGCGCTCGGCGTACTCGGGGATCGAGCGGATCGGCGGGCGCTCGTGGTCGTGGATATCGCGTACGTCGAGGTGAAAGCTGCCGTCTTCGGCGTGCTGGATCAGCTTCAGGCTCTGGTTGATCGGATCAACCAGCTGCAGCTTCTGGCGCATTTCGAGGCGATGCATGATCACCTGGATAATCGCGAACGACATGCGCGACAGGCCGTAGAGCTCCTGATTGCGATGGATGCGCTTGTGCAGGTCCACCTGCGCCATCGCCTCGAGCCCCACTTCGTGCAGCAAGTCGATCAGCAGGCCGGTTTCAACGCCGTAGCCGGTAAAGAACGGCAGGCGCTCGAGCACCGAACGTCGAGCCGCGTACTCACCCGACAGCGGCTGTACAAAGCCCGACAGGCTCGGGAAGAACAGGTTGAACAGCGGGCGAGCCACCAGCTCGGTGACGCGGCCTCCACCTGCTGCGACGAGCTGCCCCTGATAATTGATCGGCCGGCGGTAAAACCCTTTGGTGAACTGCAGCCGCGGCTCGCGCAGCAGCGGCCCGACCAACCCGTACACAAAGCGCGGATGGATTTCGCGGATATCCGTGTCGATCCATACCACGATATCTCCGCTGGTGACGTACAGGCTCTTCCACAGTGCCTCGCCCTTGCCGGCGAACGAGCCGTAGTGCGGCAGCACCTCCTGGTGAATATAGATCGGGATGCCGCGCTGCTCCACAATCGTCCGCGTATCGTCTGACGAGTTCGAGTCCATCAGCACGATCTCGTCGAGCAGCGGCACCTCGTCGAGCAGCGCGCCCTTGATCGTGTCGATCAGCGGCCCGATCGTCTCAGCTTCGTTTAGCGTGGGCAACACCAGGCTGATTGTGACACCGCGGCGTTGCTTCAGCGCCAGCAGCTCGTTGGCATCGGCATACTCATCGCCGCCGAACGTGTTTTCGGCGAACCATTTGTCGACGCGCGCCGATATATCGCGCTGCGCCTCGTAGCGATCTACTTCGCGCTGTTCTGCATCGGCCAGCTTACGCCGCGCTATGATTACGGTGCTGCTGATCTCGTTGAGCACCGCCTCGCCCAACGGCCCGACCGGCTGGTCGGGGTTGAAGCGGCGACCGGTTGCGCCCAGAATCACCACATCATACTCGGCCGCCTCGTGCAGGATCGCCTGGATCGGGGGCGACACCCGCTCGAGCCAGCGGTTGACGCGCGGCATACGTTGCAGCTCGCGAATGCTTTGCACCACGGCTGCATCGGGCGGACGCTGAGGGTCGGTCGCGAACAGCACTGTGACGGAGCCATCCAATTCTTCAGCCAGCGCCGCGGCGACCTCGCTGCTCAGCGCCAGGTTCGGACCTCCGGTCGTCGGCAGCAGGATGCTGCGCAGATCGGGAGTTGCTCCCTGCTTGACGATCACCAGATCACACGGCGGGCTCGCCAACAGCTGTTCGATCGGCGGCCCGAACAAGCGCTCGGGTGAAAACGCGGCGCCCTGCCAGCCCACCAGCAACAGCTCGGCCTGTTCTTCGCGCACCGCCTCGCGGATGCCTTCATGCGCCGAGCGCGCCACGCGAACGATCACCCGCACCGGCACCTCGGTGCTGCCGGCATACCTGCCCAACTCCTCGCGCATGCGCCTGGCCGGCGCCTGACCGTCGGTGAGCGGCCGCTCATGGTCGACCTCGATCACCCCCAGCAACAATATTTCGCCCTTGCGCGCCCGCGCGAATGCCTGTGCCATCGGCAGCAGCTGCTCGACCGTCGGAAGATCGAGTACCGGAAACAGCAAGGTGTATTGCTCAGTAGCCATATGCTCCCTTTCATGAGTTCCGTCTACACGGTTGGTTGAGGAATAACTTTGGGGGACACCCCCAAACCCCCGGCCTGCCGGCGGTTTTCACCGTTTCCGTGGGACACCACCATGCCTGCCGGCGGTTTTCACCGTTTCCGTGGGATACCCCGGCCTGCCGGCGGCTTTCATCGTTCATCGCTCGTCGCTCATCGTTCTTAACAACGGTTTGATCTCCGCGCGATAGATCGCCTCCCAGGTATATCAGTACGTGCCTGGCGCCGTAGCGCATAGCGCGGATCATGTTCGAGCGCGTCGGCGATACGGCGGGCCACCTCGGCAGGCGGCTCGTCAAGGCCGAAGCGCAGTGCGCGGTCGCCGACGATCTCACGAAACGGGGGAATGTCGGCACAAAACACGGTTACGCCACGCAGCGCGGCCTCGATCACCGGCATACCAAAGCCCTCGGCTCGCGACGGAAACAACAGGCCGTCGGCGAGGCCGAACCAGTCGGCGATCATCGCGTCGCTGATTGGCCTCGGCGTGGCATCGGGCCGGCGGAATGCTTCGTACAAAAACAGCGCCGGTGCGGCGAGCTCCGCCCGCAGCGTTTGCAGCTGCGCCACATAGGCAGCGTTGCCCGGATTGTGCGGGCCGGGGGGGCCGGTGATGACCAGCAGCGGCGCGGGCATATGCTCGCGCAGCGCCGCGACGATCTGTAGCGCCAGCTCGATATTCTTGCGACGAGTCAATCGCGCGGGAAGCACGAGCAATGGTGCCGAAGCCAGCATATCATATTGCGCAACCAGCGCAGCCGTCTCCGGTTCCAGCTTCAACAGGCGCTCGACGTCGACACCCGGCGTTACAACCGTGATGCTCTGCTCGGGCACCGCGAACAGCTCGGCCAGCACGGCACGGCGGTCGCGCGAAACACACACATACCGCACGCCGGTCCATGGCGTACGAAGCAGGTCCCACGGCCATCCGGCGTGCATTTCGGGCCGGTACAGCGGGTCGGTAAACGCGAAATCGTGGGCCCAGGCCAGCATCTCCGGCGCACGTCCCTGCCGGTGCAGGCGCTCCAGCGCCGCGGTAAATACAAGATTCTTGTGTAGCGTATGCACATTGTGAACGATCGCAACAGCGCAACCGTCGAGTGCGGCATCCAGCAGCAGCGTAGCCTCGTCCACCAGCGCCTCGAAAGCGGGCGTCACCTCGCCGCGCGCGAGCTCAGCCTGAACGGCTTCGATTCGTTCATCGCGCGAGCCGAGCAGCGCAATTGCGCGCATTTCGACGCCCGCCTCGCTCGCCTCGCCTTTGCCGGCGACGATACGCACGCCGTATCCGTCGCCGGCCAGCAACCGCGCATGGGCTGCCATGGTAGCCTCGACGCCGCCGATGCCGGGAGGGCCCGAGTAGTGGAGTAGGGCGATGTTCATAGTGTTTTCTGTATGCGCATTCGTAATCCTGACGGGGTGACGGGGTGACGGGGTGAAACCGGCCCTAATGTGTGGTGTACTTTCAGATGATTTGCACCAGGCGAAATTGTCGAGAACGAATATATCCTACGATCACCCCGTCACCCCGTCACCCCGTCATCATCATACCCACCTTCACCGCCCACGATCTCACTACCAAACCCGCCACCTATCAAAGCTCGCCCTGCGACAGGCGGATCGCCAGATCGATAAACAAGGCCGCCGACCAGCCGAAGATCGGCGCGGCCTTGGGCGGCGGCGCTCCGGTATCGGGATTGTAATACTCGTAGATATCGTTGTGGGCCAGCATCAGCGCGAGCGTTTCCTCGGCCAGTTTACGCGCAAGGTCGGGCCGGTCGACGCGACGGAGCGCCTCGACAAAAAAGAAGTTGACGTTGATCCACACCGGACCGCGCCACATTTGCTCGGCACTATAGTGGGCATCGTCGCGCGCCACCGTTGCCAGGGGATAGCGGCCCCACAGCGGTGGACTGCACAGGTGCTCGACCAGCCGCCTGGTTATCGCGGGCGGCAGCTGGCCCGTCCACATCGGCAACAGGCTGAACGGCGTCCGTACCGGGATCGTTTGATGTTCATGCTGATACTGGAACAGTCCGCTGCGCTCGTCCCAGAAATGCTCCACCATCCGCCGCGTCAGCAATTCCGCCTTGCGCTGCCACATCGCCAACTCGCCGGCCAGCCCGAGCAGCTTGGCCATACGCGAAAGCACCGCCATCTGGATCTGCAGATAAGTGTTGAGGTCGGGCGCCTCGACCGGCATGCCGTAGTCCCACAGCGGGCTGTCGTCCAGCCCCGACGAGAACGGATGGCTGTACTGCACGATGCCGTCGTTGTCGTCGTCGTTGAGCCCGAACCACCAGGATGTCCAGCGCACCAGCGGCTCGTACACATCGCGGATAAAGCCCAGGTCCTGGTGGTGCTCCCACACATGCATCGCCGCCCAGGCCGTGACGGGCGGCTTGGTGACGGCAGCGACGATCGGGATCTCCAGGTGCGTGATCGCGGCGTCGTCGTACACCGCGTCGGGAATCATGCCGTTGGGCAGCTGGTGATCCAGCATCAAGCGGATCTGATCCTGCGCCAGATGCGGATCGACATAGCGATAGGCCAGCGCATGAAAGGCGTTGTCCCATTGCCATGCGCCGACATAGTGAACCTTGCTGGGCACCGTCGCCTCGCGCGTAAACCGGTTGAACGGCGACAGCAGGTTGTTGCCCATGATCCACCAGGCATACAGGTAGTGTCCGCGCAGCTCGGGCGCGACGTCCGGCGGAGCGCTCAACCAGCGCGTCCAACGGTCTTCAGCGCCGCTCAAGGTTTCGCGAAACGGCTTTACTTCGCGGGCCAGGTCCAGATCAGCAGATACAGTGAGCGTGATCGCCGTATCGCGGTCGCCCTCGACTACGAAGTCTACCTGGAAACCTTTGTTGGTTTCCTGAACATCGTTGCGCACAACGGCGCCGTTGGTCGAGTAGGCACAGTTTCGCACGCTTTTGAACTCGCCGCCGGATGCGTCGGCCCAGGCCAGCCGCGGCGATACCACGAAGCGCAGGCCCGCGCGCTCGCCGGGCGGCGGCCGGAACGCAAGCACGGCCTGGTCTTGAAACGCCAGCGTCCAGGTGCCGCGCGGCGTGTCGAAAAACAGCGCGTGCGGAAACGTGGTTACCTCGAACGATAACGCAACGCCGTCCTCGGAGATGAACTGGAGATCATGCACGAACGGCGGCCGCGTGCGGTACACCGAAAGCCCGGGCTGCACCGCCGTAAGCCGCTCGGCCAGCTTCACATACAGTGACATCGCCTGGCGCTGATCGCGGTAAACCAGCAGCCGCGAGCCACGGTCGCTGAAGGGTACCCGATCGATGTGGATCCGATCTTTGAGCAGCTGCAATGCATTCGATTGAGGAAGGGAGCGCATAGCACTAGGGTACGAATTGACGGGCGATGCGTCAAGTCGCCGCACCCACGTCCATTCCGGCGTCGACGACGTATGTTTAGGCACCACTCCCCAACCCTGCTCCATTGGAGGTCCGGCTATGACGTCGATGTCCGAGCGCCTGGTCGCGGCG
Source organism: uncultured bacterium (assembly GCA_963827625.1). GTDB lineage: Bacteria > Chloroflexota > Chloroflexia > Chloroflexales > Kallotenuaceae > CAWHBS01. Next base: position 1,548,131 of record CAWHBS010000004.1, read on the forward strand.
CGCGAGCGGCTGTTTATTGGTCGTGAAGTGGAGCTCGCGACGTTTGAAGCCGCCGTTACGGCGAGCGAGCTTCCGGTGTGTGTCCTATGGATCCATGGTCCGGGTGGTGTCGGCAAGTCGACACTGCTGCGCGCGCTTCAACAGCGCTGCCAGGCGCTCGGCATCCCGTCACATGCGCTTGATGCCAACGACGTCGAGCCGACGCCGCCGGCATTTACGTGCGCGCTGCGCAGAGCCATGGCACTGGCCGAGGACGCCGAGCTCGAGGCCGGCCTGGGCGACGAGCGCCGCGTGCTGCTGCTCGACACGTACGAGACGCTCGCGCCGCTTGACGATTGGCTGCGCGACGAGCTGCTCCCACGGTTGCCCGCCGAAACGCTGGTGGTGATCGCCGGGCGACATGCGCCCGGACCGGCCTGGCAGGTCGACCCTGCCTGGCAGTCGTTGACGCAGAGCATTGCCCTTGAGAACTTCAGCCCCGGCGAGTGTGCAGCGTATTTGTGGAGGCGCGGGCTGGACGGAAAACGCGCCGCGGAGGTACAGCGCGTCACCGGCGGGCACCCGCTGGCGCTCTCGCTGGTAGCCGAGCTGCTGTCGCAGCGCCACGATGCCCCGCTGGCGCTGGACCCGACCGAGGATGTCGTGCCGGCGCTGCTTGCCGGATTGCTGCGCGAGGTGCCCGGGCCGGACCACCGCACCGCGCTCGAAGCTGTAGCGCTGGTGCGACGCGCAAACGAAGCGCTGCTCGGCGAGATGCTGGCCGGCGCCGGCGTGCATGAGTTATGGGAATGGCTGCGCGGTTTGTCGTTCGTCGATGCCGGAGCCTACGGTCTGCAGCTGCACGATCTGGCGCGCGACGCCTTGATCGCCGATCTGCGCTGGCGCAACCCCGATCGCTACGCCGAGCAGCACCGCCGCGCGCGCGGATACTACGCACGCCGGGTGTACAAAAGTGGTGGCTTCGACCAGCAGCGTGTGCTGTTTGATTACATCTATTTGCATCGCGACAACATCCTGCTCAAGCCGTACTTCGAATGGCAGGAGAGCGGCGCCGCGTTCCCCGACAGCATGCGCGAGACCGACCGTGAAGTGCTGTGCGCGCTCGTCGCGCGCCACGAAGGTCGTGCCTCCGCGGCGCTGGCCGCGTACTGGTTCGAGCGCCAGGCCGAGAATGTCATGGTCTACCGCGATACCTCGAATCAGCCGGTCGCGTTTGTGCAGCGCGTCGATCTTGAGCGCTGCACCGAACACGATTGCGCTGTTGATCCGGCAGTGGCCGCCGCGCGCCGTGCGCTCGCGCGCCACGCCGCGCTGCACCCCGGCGAACGGGCGGTGTTGTTCCGAACCTGGATGTCCGCGGCCGAGTATCAGGGCGTGTCGGCACTGCAAAGCCTGATCTTCGTCAACATCGCCCAGTTTTACATCAACACGCCCGGCCTGGCCTATTCGCTGGTGGCTTGCGCCGAGCCCGAGTTTTATGCCGTTCCGTTCGCCTATGTCGACCTTGAGCGCGTCCCGCTTGCGGATTTCCAGATCGGCGGGCGCGTGTATGGCGCCTACGGCCACGACTGGCGCATCACTCCGCCCGCGGCCTGGCTCGACCTTCTGGCCGAGCGCGAGATCACCACGGCGCCGTTGCTGACCTTGCTGCGCTCCGAAGCTCAATTGCCGCGCGACGACTGGGACGATGCGGTGCGCCGGGCGCTGCTGCAGCTTGCGCGCCCCGACGCGCTGCGCTCAAACCCGCTGATCAGGACACGGCTGGTCGACGAGCGCGCGGGGCCAACGGCCGACGACGGCAAACGTGCCGAAACACTGGCGCACTGTTTGCGCCGCGCGATCGACGATCTGGCGGCCAGCCCGCGCGAGGCGAAATGGTATCGCGCGCTGTATCACACCTATGTCCGCCCGGCCGCGACACAGGAGCGCGCCGCCGAGTTGATCGACGTTCCATTCAGCAGCTACCGGCGCCATCTCAAGGCCGGCACCGCGCAAGTTGCAGAAACGCTGTGGCGCTGGGAGCGCGACGGCGGGCAGCGCGGCGCCGCGGCATGAAGAATGACCACCAACTGAGCAGTTCGCGATCTGGCAAGTGAGCAATCGCCGGGCGCATCCTAATAAGCGCCGAGTTATTCGGCACTGCCAGGAGGAACTGTCCATGCGTAAGCCGCTTGTCTCGGCGCTGCTGCTCGCAGCAGGCGCCGCGATCGCCGTCGGCGGGTGGGGAGGAGGCGCCATAGCCTCGAGCCACCGCGAGGCACCGCTGATCAGCCTCGATCCGACCGCCGACAACACCGACGTGTACGCCTTTGTCAGCCAGGACCGGCCCGACTCGGTGACGTTCGTCGCCAACTACATCCCGCTTGAAGAGCCCGCCGGTGGGCCGAACTTCAACGCCTTCGATCCCAACGTGCGCTACGAAATCAATATCGACAATACCGGCGACGGCAGGGAAGATATCGCCTACCAATTCAACTTCCGCAACGTCACGCGCAACCCCAACACGTTTTTGTACAACACCGGCCAGATCACCTCGCTGGACGACCCGGACTGGAATCAGCCACAGTTCTACAACGTGACGCGCATCGATTACAAGGACGGCCGGGCGCGCGATCGCAAGGTACTTGGACGCGACCTACCGACCCCGCCGGTTAATATCGGCCCGCGCTCGACGCCGAATTATGAACAGCTTGCCGCCATGGCCGCTCGGGACTTGCCCAACGGCATTAAGGTGTTCGCCGGGCAGCGCGACGACCCGTTTTATGTCGATCTCGGCTCGGTGTTCGACCTGCTCGGCTTGCGGCCATTCAACCCGGCCCACCTGATCCCGCTCGACCAGCAGCCCGGCGTGGACGGCGTCGGCGGCTTCAATACGCACAGCATCGTACTGCAGGTGCCGATCGATCAGCTGACTCGAACCGGCAAACGACCGGCGGACGCGACTGACTCGGCCGCTACGCTGGGTATCTATGCCAGCGCCAGCCGGCCGAGTGTAAAAGTTTTGCGCTCGGATGGGTCGCAGCAGTCCTTCGGAAATATGGTACAGGTATCGCGGCTGGCCAATCCGCTGATCAACGAGGTGCTGATCCCGCTGGGCCGCAAGGACTATTGGAACGCGCAATCGCCGGCCAACGACGCGCAGTTCGTCAACAGCTACCGCAAGCCCGAGCTGGCGGGGCTGATCAACCTGCTGTACCCGGCGCTGCCTGATACGCGCACCGACAACCGCGACGACCTGGTGGCGATTCTGCTGACCGGCGTCAAAGGCCTCAACTTTACCGGCGATACCAAAGCCGACTTGCTGCGGCTCAACACGGGCATCGCGGCGACCGCGCCGGTTGGACAGGGCAACGTGATGGGTGTGCTGGCCGGCGACCTGGCGGGCTTCCCCAACGGCCGGCGGCTGGAAGACGACGTGACCGATATCGAGCTACGGGCAGTCGCCGACGGCTACGGCAAAGTGCTGAATGATCTGCTCGGCTTGCCGAATCAATCGCCCAACAACACCGTCGGCGACGGCGTCAACAGCAACGACAAGCCGTTCTTGCCGATGTTTCCGTATGTCGGTACGCCCCACCAGGGCTACGAGCATTCGCATCATAGGGTCGGTTCGACCAACACGCCGCCGATCCCGGTACAGTAGGAGCCAGGCTCGTCGCGGCCGTCCGCGACGAGCCGTATTTATCACATGATGCTTCGACTTTCTACATTTCCGCGGGCCGCCGTCGCGCTGCTTACCGGTGCGGCGGTGGTGCTGTTCGCCTTGCCGCTGCTGCGGCCGGCGCCCGGGCCGGTAGCACTCGACCCGGCCGCTACGGTGCCCCGGCGCGTCGGCCGCAGTGAAGATCTGGTCGCGTCGATGCAGCAGCGTTTGCGCCGCTCGCCCGACGATGTGAACGCCTACGCGATGCTGGCAACGGCTCTGCTGCAGCGGGTGCGCGAAACCGGCGACGCACAATACTATGGGCAGGCCGAGCAAGCGGTGGAGGCCGCGCTGCGCCGCGACGGCGAGCACCTCGAAGCCCTGATCGCGGCCGGCTCGCTGGCCCTGGCGCGCCACGATTTTGTCCGCGCCCTGAAATACGGCGAGCAGGCGCGGGCGCTCAACGGGACGATACCGCGCGTGTACGGCGTGCTGGTAGACGCGCTGACCGAGCTCGGGCGCTACGACGAAGCCGTCGCCGCCGCGCAGACCATGGTCGACATGCGGCCCGACCTGGCTTCCTACAGCCGGGTGGCCTACCTGCGCGAGCTGCACGGCGACCTGGACGGGGCGGCGCAAGCCCTGGAATCAGCAGTGCTCGCCGGCGGCCCGAGCGCCGAAAATACCGAGTGGACGCGCGTGCAGCTGGGCGACCTGGCGCTGCTTCGCGGCGACCTGAGCGCCGCGGAGGCGCACTACCTTCGCTCCCTGTCGCGATTGCCCGAATATGTTCCGGCACGAGCCGGATTGGCCAGACTGCGTGCCGCACAGGGCAATGACGACGAAGCGATCACGTTGCTCGAAGATGCGACGCGGCGGATGCCGTTGCCTGAATATATCGCCACGCTGGGCGAGCTGTATCAGCGTCGCGGCGACCAGGCGGCGGCCGACCGGCAGTATGAGCTGGTGCGGCAGATCGACCGCCTGGCGACCGGCAGCGGCGTGAATACCGACCTGGAGATCGCCTTATTTCTGGCCGACCACGGCGACGCCGCCGAAGCCGTGGAGCGCGCCGGCGCAGCATATCGAGAGCGGCCGAGCGTTCATGCCGCCGATGCGCTGGGATGGGCGCTGTTTCGTGCAGGTCGCTTTGCCGAGGCGCGCACGTACGCCGGCGAAGCACTTAAGCTCGGCACACGCGACCCGCGGCTGCTGTTTCATGCCGGCATGATCGCCCGCGCCAACGGCGATATCGACAGCGCCCGCTCGTGGCTCAGGTCGGCGCTGGAGCTCAATCCGCGCTTCTCGATTCTAGGGGCGAGCGAGGCGACGGCCGCGCTACGCGAGCTTGGAGGAACAGCCGAAAATGTATGGTCGAATACCGTTCGCGAGCCATAAACGGCTGCTCGTCGCCGCTGCCTGCCTGGCGCTGCTGGTTGCTATGCGCCCGACTGCGGCGGCGGCACATCCGCTCGGTAATTTTTCGGTCAACCTGCATAGCCATATCGTCGTCGGCAGCGCGGGCGTCGACCTTCGCTACGTCGTCGATATGGCCGAGATTCCGACCTTCCAGGAATGGGGCGGCGTGACGCCCGGCCGGCAGGAGCAAGTCTCGTATCTCGAGCGTACGGCGGCGACGCTGCGGGACGGTTTGCGGCTCGAGATAGACGGCGTGCCTTCGCCGCTGGCGTTACAGGATGCGACGATCGCGTTTCCGGCGGGGCAGGGTGGCCTGTCGACCACGCGCATCGAGCTTGAGCTTTTCGCGCAGGTGCCGGACGCCGCGACGAACGAGCAGCATGCTATCGCTTACCGTGACGACAACTTCGCCGATCGGCTCGGCTGGCACGAGATCGTGATCGGCGCCGGCGCGGGGGTGGTGCTGCGTGATTTGGGCGTGCCGAGCCGCTCGATCAGCGACGAGCTGCGCAAGTACCCGGCCGATTTGCTCAGCAGCCCACTTGACGTGCGCAGCGCCACCGCCTCGGTAGCGCCGGGCTCGAGCGGCACCGAACGGCGACCGCTCACAGCGAAAGCCCCCGCAGCGGAAGACAGACTTGCCGCGCTGGTCGCCGTCGATCTGGGGCAGCCGGCCGCGCTGGCGGGAGCCTTGCTGGCAGCCCTGCTGCTGGGGGCGGCCCACGCTCTATCGCCGGGACACGGCAAGACCATCGTCGCCGCGTACCTTGTCGGCTCGCGTGGAACGCCACGCCATGCCCTGTTCCTGGGCCTGGTCACTACCGCGACGCATACCATCGGCGTTTTCGCGCTCGGCGGGCTGACCCTGTATGCCTCGAGCTGGTTTCTGCCGGAGCGCATCTACCCCTGGCTGGGCATGCTTTCGGGCGTTATGGTCGTGCTGGTCGGCGCGTCGCTGCTGCGCAGCCGGCTACGTATCGCTCGCGGCAGCACGGCGCTCCACGATCACGACCACTCTCACGATGAACAGCACATCCACGAGCACGCGCACGGCCAACACGGCCACAGCCACCTGCCGCCCGTGGCGGCCGGCGGGCGTGTAACGTGGCGCTCGCTGGCTCCGCTGGCGATATCCGGCGGCCTGGCCCCTTGCCCGACGGCGCTGGTGCTGATGCTCGGCGCGATCGCCGCCGGTCGCGTTGGGCTCGGCCTGGCCCTGGTAACCGTGTTCAGCGCAGGGCTCGCGCTGGTGTTAACCTGCGTCGGGCTGCTGTTCCTGTACGGCGGCAAGCGACTGGTCCGGCTGCGAGCGACACAGCGTCCGCTCGCCGGCGTGGCGTTTCGGCTGCTCCCACTGGCCGGCGCGGTGGTCGTCACCCTGGCCGGCGCGTTGATAACGCTGCGCGCGGCGCTGGATACGGGGTTGTTGGGGTAAATCGCCGCACGCCTCAGGTAGACGCTTCTCATATAGGTTGAGTCGACCGGAATCACCACAAAGAACACAAAGGACACAAAGAATTAAGGAATTTTTGTGTCCTTTGTGTTCTTTGTGGTGATTCCGGTCCGGCCCGTGCTCTGGGTCCGGCCCGTGCTCTGGGTCGGGCGCTGCTTACGCTGTCACGGCAGAAGCTCGCGTTTGAGAGCCCGTCCTCCGCTGGGCGCAGAACTCGCCCAATCTATTTGACACGTCAAGTACGTCCCGCGTAAGGAAGGCGCGGGAACTAAATCGCGCCGGCCGGCATCTAGAGAGCAGACGCGCGTCGCAAACAATTCACACGGAGAAACACAATGCGAAGCCAACAACACAGGTGGGCCGTGCTGTTCGTTTGCGCCGTGCTGCTGGCGTCGTGCGGCGGTACGGCTGGGCTGCCGTCGAGCAGTAGCCAAGGAACCGCGGCCAGCACGGCCGGCCAGTCCGGCGAGCGACCGACCGACCGTCCACGGCGCGCTGAGCAGCCCACCGCGGCGTCTGAGGCCGGCAGGTACACGGAGGAGCCTACGGTTCTGCCTGGCCGGACGGAGGAGCCGGCCAATTCGCAGCCACAGGCATCAGCCGCCGCGGAAACCGCCGATCAACCATCCGGAACCGAGCCCGCGGCAGGAGGCCCGACTCAACCACACCCTGAAGTGCCGCGCAACCTGGAGCCCGAGCTGGCGCCCGAGGTGCCACCGGACGAGCCGCTGCCCCCGCGCCGCGACCGTCCCGCGACTGAGCAGCCGTACGACTCGACCTATTTCCGCAACTACGGCGTCAATCCATTCGTCGACACACGCGAGGACAGCTTATCGACGTTTGGGATGGACGTCGATACCGCGTCGTACGGCATCATGCGGCGCTTCATCGCCGATGGGTACTTACCGAATCCGGACTCGGTGCGGGTCGAAGAGTACCTCAACGCCTTCGATTACGACTATCCGCGGCCCGACGACGGCGCCAGCTTTGCGATCTATTCCGAAACCGCTCCGTCGCTGTTCGGCGGCGCAGGCTACGAGATACTGCAGGTCGGTATCAGGGCCCGCGACATCGTGAGCGAAGAGCGCAAGCCGACCGCGCTGACCTTCGTGATCGATGTGTCCGGCTCGATGGCCCGCGAAAACAGGCTCGAAACTGTGAAGCAGGCGCTTGGACTGCTGGTCGAGCAGCTACGTCCGGACGACAGCATCGCCGTTGTGGCCTACGACGACCGCGCGTGGGTCGCGCTCGATGCGACGGCGGGCTCGCGGCAGAACGAGATCCTCAATGCGATCGACCAACTGCAACCCGGCGGCTCAACCAACGTCGAAGCCGGGCTGGATCTGGGTTTTGACCTGGCGGAAGAAGCTTTTGTGCAGGGCAGCAACCAGGTGCTGCTGCTGTCCGACGGCGTCGCCAACGCCGGCGAGGTCGACCCCGAACGGCTGGTCGCCAAATACGACCGCTCGACCGGCCGCGGGATCAAACTGTCGACCATCGGCGTCGGCATGGGCAACTACAACGATGTCATCCTCGAACAACTGGCCGATCGGGGCAACGGCGCCTACCATTATGTCGATACACTCGACGAAGCGCGGCGTGTGTTTGTCGAGCAGCTGGAGGGCACGCTGCAGCTGGTGGCGCGCGACGCCAAGATTCAGGTCGAGTTCAACCCCGACGTGGTACAGCGCTACCGCCTGGTGGGCTACGAAAATCGCGACGTGCGGGACGAGCAGTTTCGCGACGACGGCGTGGACGCCGGCGAGATAGGAGCGGGGCACAGCGTTACCGCGCTGTATGAGATCCGGCGCTTTGAAGACGCCACCGGCGACCTTGCGACGGTGCGCATCCGCTACCATCGCCCGGACAACACGGCGGTCATCGAGGAGCAGGCGGTCGCGCGAGCGGACGCCGCTCACCACGCCTTCGACGACGCCACGGCGCGCTTCCGCATGGCGGTCAGCGTGGCGCAGTATGCCGAGCTGCTGCGCCACGAGCGTCTGGCGCGCGGCAGCGCGCTCGAGGATTTGCTGGATACGGCTTCGCTCGCGGCGCGCGAGCTGCACGACGACGGCGGCGGGCAGGAGTTCGTCGACCTGCTGTATCGCGCGGCGGCCATCGCGGGCCACGAATAGGACACGAATAAACGAATAAAGTCACGAATAGCTATTCGTGACTTTATTCGTTTATTCGTGTCCTATTCGTGGCCGTGGCTACCCGCGCCGCAGGCGCCCGAGCCCGACCACCAGGCTACCCACCACGGCTACGCCGGCCAGCACGACAGCGCCGAGCGCACCGACCACGCCACCCGTGGCGGCGGCCATGACGCGCTGCGAGCGGGCGGCCTCGGCGTCGGCCCTGGCGCGATCCACCTCACGCTGGCGCGATGCGCCGATCGTCTGGGCCATCAATACGCCGGCGGGAGTCAGGCCCGGCTTGGTTTCAGCACCGGCGGCGCGGCTGCCGTGCGCGTGGGCATAAACCCCCGTAAACTCGGCGCCGAAAAAGATGATCTGGCTCGAGTAATAGATGTAGGCCAGAAACGCCAGCACGCCGCCGATGATGCCGTAGCTGGTAAAGCCGGCGCTGCGAAAGTAGATCGACAACACGAACTGGCCGATCGCCCACAGCGCCGAAGTCAGCAGCGCGCCGCGCCAAACGTCGCCCCACTCGACATCCGTATTGGGCAGCACCTTGAACATCAAGGCGAATACACCAGTGACCACCGCCAGGTTAACCACATACGTAATACCCTGAACCAGAAACGCTGGAATCGGCAATACTTCGCTGAGCTGCCGCGTAAAGGTACTCACGAGCTGGGTCAGTATCAACGATACCAGCAGCAAGAACGCCACCGACAGCAGCATGCCGAACGAAAAGAGCTTGGCCCGGATCGTTCCGAAAATGCCCGACGGCTTCTGATCTTCAGGAACATCCCAGATCTCGTCGAAGGCGGCGTCAAGCTGGCCGAACACTCCCGAAGCGGTGAACAACAGCGTAGCGAAGCCGACGATCACACTGATGATGCTGCCCGACGCCAGTTCGTTCGTGCGATTAGTGATAATCGTGTTGAGCTGGGCTTCAATTTCCTCGCCCGCGGTTTGCCCGATGTAGTTGAGCAGATCTGCTTGAATCGTTTCGCCGTAGCCGGTAAAAAAGAAAACGTACGTGAAAATCGAAACGATGATCAACAACAACGGGATCAACGAGCCGATCGTGTAGAACGCCAGGGCGGCGCCCATCTGGGGGCATTTGTCGTCGTTAAAGTCCTTAAACGTTTGTTTGAGCAGGTCGATCCAGCGCTTAATCACGGCGGCTTACCTTTCTTGCCAGGCATCTATAGCTGGCAGGCAGGTTTAGCAACCGCCGGACCACCACTACACTTTTCGACGCACAGGCGCACAGGCGCAAAGAATTGATGTCAATCGAATATGATTGTTCTTACCTCCTACTCAAAGCAAGAAGGTCCTCGATGTACATGCATCGAAGACCTCCTTTTATCCCTTTGCGCCTTTGCCTTTGCGTCAAAGATCAGGGCTGCTGCGCCAGCCAGGCCTCGTAATCGCGCTCGAGCGTATCGATATCGACGCCCAGCACCTGCTGGATTTGCTCCGGCGCCAGCTCCTGCGCGACATCGCCGAACACCGAGTCGAAGATCGAGCCGAAGCCGAACGACGGCAGCTCGTCGCGGATGCGCTCGAACGGCACGGTGGCGAACGAATCGTACAGCTCGATGTACTTATCCTTGCCGTAGGTGTCGACGATATAGCGCGCCAGATTGGCCGAGTATGCGTAATCGATCTCGGTCTGCTCGCCTGTGAAATCGTGCTCGCCGAAGCTGGTTTTACTGCTCAGCTCGCGCAGGCTGATCTCGTCGGCACCGCCGTCGGCGAGCCAGGTCTTGATCAGGTCGGGCCGAAAATCGTCGGTAAAATAGGTCGCCGCGCCTTCGGAAATCCAGGCCGGCGTGTAGGGCATCGTTTGCGGCGATAGCACCAGGTGTACAAACTCGTGGGCGATGGTTTGCTCGCGGTTCTGCTCGGCATCCTGCTCGAACGCCGCGCCGTTGATGTAGAACGCCTGGCTGCTGATATCGATGCCGGCTTTTTGGATCTGGTAGCGCGCCGTGGCCACACCAAGGAAGCGGCTGGCGATACGATCGGTGAGGTCGTAGAACTCGTCCTCGGTCGCCGTCACATGCATCACATTCACCGGCTGCGCACGGCCCGGCAGCGCCTGGTTGACTGCGTCGAACGAGCGCTGCGCCTCGGCCTCGATCGCCGGCAGCTCACCCGCCATCTCCGGCCGGTAAAAGATCCAGAACGGACCCGCGCGCTTGGCCTCGGTCGGCCCATAGGCCCAAAACGGCAGACCGCCCTCGACCGCGCGGATCGACCACGCGCCGTCCTGCTTGGCCAGCGTGTAGTCGCCGATCGAGGCGAACGTGTTGGCCGGGTCGACATCGCGCACGTTGTAGCTGTATTCGACCTTAAAGTTACTTACTTCGTTTTCGTTGGCGAACGACCCGTTGTCTTCCTCATCGGCGGGCGCGATGGTGATATTGTCGATCGGAAGCGCGGGAATACGGTCGAAGATCGCGCCCTGAGCATCGCGCAGCTCGGGGGCAAACGCGTTCACATAGGCGTCTCGGTTGCGCTCGGCCACAGCTGCATTGAGCGAGCTGAAAAACGTGTTGATCTCCTGGCGCGCCAGATCCTCGCCGCTGAGCGGTGTCGGCGTCGGCGCCGGCGTTGGAGTCGGGCGCGGCTGAGTTGACGGCGGCAAGTCGGCCTCCGCGGCGAGTGCGGCCTGTTCGCCGGCGCGCAGCGGCAGTCTGATCAGCGGATAGGATGGGAACTTGAACAACATGACGTCGCCGGACGCCGGCAATGGAAATCGCAGCGTACCCGTATGGGCCTCATCCTGGCCCCAGACGCCCTCGGGCGCAATCCCGCTTTCCAGTTGTGGATCGATCGAAGCGGGACGATACTGCTGCCAGTTGCCGTCGAAAAGGACACCATCGTCGCCACTCAACGCCGCCGAGAACGTGATGTCGGAATCGTTGCGATTGAGAAACGAGATGGTTAAATCGATGCCATCCTCGTCGACCACGGCTTGATCAACCCGCAAGGCGATATTTTCCAGCCGGTCGCTGCCGGCTTCGACGTCGAAGATATACGTGCCCGGTTCGGGTGCCGGGTTGGGAGGCGGCGCATCGATCGGGTCGTCGAGCGCGATGTCTACGTCCGGGAACCCTGGGAACGCCAGCGTCAGCTCGTCGCCGCTCACTCCGGCGAAGGTGATGCTGCCGACATTCGCGCCGCCATCGTACCAGCCGCCGCCGGGGTCGATGCCGCCACTCAGCGTATCGCTATAGTCCTCGGGCTCGAACTCGTCGTTGCCGTCGCTCAGCCGGGACGACGAAACACTGGCGCCGCTGACATAGGCCAGGTCTTCGCCGCGATTATTGTAAAAAGACAGGTGGACGATCAGGTCGTCGCCGGCACGCTCGACATAGCGCACGTGCATATCGATACCGTCGAGCTGATCCGAGCGTACCAGCGTATCTACCGAGTAGAACTCCTGGCCGGCGGTTGTGCCGGCCGCGGCGGTCGGCGTAGCCTGCGCGGAAGGCTCCAGGGCACTGGGCAGCGCGGTAGGCGTCGCGGCAGCGCTGGGCAGGCTAACTTGATGACTGGGCAGCAGCACTTCGGCGCCGGGTGTCGCCGAGGCCAACGCCGGCGGGGAGCTCTCCATGCTGATTCGCTCTACTCCGCAGCCCACCAACACACTTGACAGCAGCAGCCAGCCAAAGAGCTTACGGCTCTGCCTGGCCGGCCGGAGCAGCCGGCCGAGGCGATCCAACTTCACGTACATCTCCCTATGCCGGTACCGCCGGAGCAGCGTACCTTCGTGCCAAGATATAGCATATACGCGCGCGGCGCCGCTTGGTTTCGCGCGCCGGCCGCCGGTAGCATACCAGCCACATCGGCGGCAGATCAAGAACAAACGGCAGGCATTTTACGAATCCGTCAATCCGACCGGCGCCTGATCTCCAACTAAGGGCATACCCCAGCCGAAGATAGGATCGTTACCCGATGCCGCACACTTGTTCCATCACGTACACTGGGCACAATCTCGGATCATCCGAGATGGAGGCGAATGGTGCGGGGCCAGTCGCCTCCACCCTTATTAAGCCTCGATCAGCCCACGCCGGATCGCGTAGCGCACCAGCTCGGTGCGGTCGTGCAGGTTGAGCTTGTCCATCAGATTCGCGCGGTGGGTTTGCACCGTTTTGATCGAAATGTTGAGCTTGAGCGCGATCTGCCGATTGGTCATGCCCTCGGCAACCAGCGTCAGCACCTCGAGCTCGCGGTCGGTCAGCGAGTTCGGGCGTTTCGTCGCCGCGCTCAACCTGGCGCACATAGTCGCTGATCAGCGTTCGCGTCAGCGCAGGATCGAGATACGACTCTCCGCGCTGCACGGCATGGATCGCTCCCACCAGCTCCTGTGCGGCCGCGCGCTTGAGCACGTATCCGGCAGCGCCGGCGCGCAGCGCCTCACGCAGATATTCCTCGCCCTCATGCATCGACAGGATCACGATCGCGGTATCGGGACAACATTCGCGGATCTCGCGCGTCGCTTCCAGGCCGTTGAGCTCGGGCATCGCCACGTCGAGCACCGCGATGTCGGGCCGCAGCTCGCGCGCCATGGCGACGGCTGCACGGCCGTTATCGGCGCATCCGACGACCTCGAAATCGCCGTGCGCTTCGAGCACCATGCGCACGCCGTCACGCAGCATCGCGTGATCGTCGGCCAGGAGTATGCGTGTATAATCTGACATATCCGCCCCTTTGCGATTTGTTTCACAAGGATCGTACCACCGTTTCGGCATGTGAACAATGCCGCCGAGCCGTGTTACAATGGGCGCGCGACAGCCTATGACGTCTCCGATCGGCACCGCGGGATCCATACATGCCCCAGAAGCAGCAGCGGCGCAGCGACATGTGGTGGCGCGGACATAACGACGCCATGGCCGGCGACCCGCCCAACGAAAGCTACTACCACTATTACTACGATTATCGCCTGGCGTATGATCAGATCCGGCGCGAACAGGCGCGCAACCGGCGCCAGCGCGCGATAGCGTCGTTCGGCCGGCGCCTGCTGATGGTGAGCCCGATCGTGCTGCTGGTCGGCGCGCTTGGTTATGCCGTCTGGGCGGCCGCGCAGCGCATTGAGACCGACGCAGCCGCCGCGGTTGCGTCGCCCACCCGCACCTCACGGCCGACGCCGCGGCCGACGTTCACGCCGCTTCCGACGCCGACACCGGAGATCACGCCGGTGCCGGTATTGCAGCCCGAGGCCTGGGCAGTCGTCAGCAACACGCAAGGCGCTCCTTTGCGCGCCAGGGCAGCCCCCGGCACCGGCGCCGAGATTCAGGCGCGCATTCCCGAGGGGCAAGTTGTGCGAATCCTCGAGGGGCCTCAAAACGCCGACAATTTCGATTGGTGGCGCGTCGAGGCCGAAAGCGGCAGCGGCTGGGTCGCCGCGCCCTACCTGCAGCCGATCGATCCGCCGCAGTAATAGGGCCGATCGCTTGCGTCGGCCGATCGCTTGCGTCGGCCGTTATTCGCCAACCGATGCCTATGCTGGTCGCGATTACCAATATTGTGGTGCACCATCACACCTTGGGGCTGACGCAAGCGATCGGCCCTACCGGCTGAACCGCGTCGTGCGGATTATTCTGTCCCCACATAATACATCGACAGGTTCCACGTCCCCCGATTGTCATGCTCGGTTAACCTCCATTCTGCTCGGGCTAGCACACAACTTGCTGTATAATCAGGGTAAGGCTCAACACACCTTCACCTGGATACGTTTAGCGCGTGTTGTCGGACCCTGATTGTCCGGCTTAGTTCCAGTTCCGTCTCCGTTGACGGGGCGCAAGGAGTGTCGTTATGACAGGACGCGTTCGCCTGTCCGCCATCACCTCGTCGGCATTGCTGCTCGCCGCGCTTGTTATGCCGGTCCGGCCGGTCGAAGCTTCCCCGAGCTCGACCGCGTTATCGAGCTGACCAATGAGCACCGCCGCGCCGCGGGCTGTGAGGATCTGCGCTGGCAGCCGCAGCTCGGCGACGCCGCTCAGCGCCATGCCGACGACATGGCAGCCAACAACTACTTCAGCCATACCGGGCTTGACGGTACTACGTTTGCCGCGCGGATCAAAAGCACCGGCTACCGCTACCGGCGTGCGGCCGAAAACATCGCCGCCGGCCACACAACCCCCGACGACGTTGTCGCCGCCTGGATGTCCAGCCCCGGCCATCGCGCCAATATCCTCGATTGCAGGTTGCGGGATATCGGTGTTGGTCTCGGCAACAACCCGGCGAGCGTCTACGGCAGCTACTGGGTGCAGGATTTCGGCCTGGCTCGGTAGAACACCAGTTTGACGCCTCCCCGCGAACCCGGTACACTCCTTGCTAGCTCCCCCAGAGTTAATCGCGAGGACTGCGGGCGCCAATGCACAACCGTATCCATCGTTGGGGCGTGCTGCTGCTCCTTTTCCTGTGTGCGTTTTTGCTGCCGCAGCACGCGTCGGCACAGGCAACCTGGCACGAACGCCGGACCAACTATTTTGCGATCCTGTTCCCCGCGGGCTCTGAGGCCGAGGCCGAGCGCTACGCCCGGTTCGTCGACGGCGTGTACGATGACGTCAGCGCGATCTTCGGCTACCGCGCCGCGCCGCCCGTGCCGCTGCGCATCTATCCCACGATGGAGCTGTACACCCAGGCGAACCCGCTCGCCGCGCAGGTAGAAGGAATCGTCGCCCACGCACACACCGGCCGGCGCGAGATATCGATCGCCTTGCCGCAGACGGTTAATCAAAGCGATGAGCAGATCGTCAACAATGTGCGCCACGAGCTGGCGCACATTTTCGCGGCCGACCTGAGCGGGGGGCGATTGTCGACCGGCTTTCAAGAGGGTGTCGCACAATACGTTGAGCGACCGACAGCCGAGCTCGACGCCAAAATGCAGCTGATGCGCCAGGTGATCGACGCCGGCCAGCTGCTGTCGTGGAGCGAGCTGAACGTGCCGGGTGCGGCATACGACAATCCGCAGGTCGCGTATCCCGAAAGCTACACCATCGTGGCGTACCTGGTGCGCCGCGACGGGTTCGCAACGTTCCGGCGCTTTGTCGAGCAGATGAAAAACAGCACCGGGTATCGCGGTGCCCTGGAAACCGCCTACAGCACCGGCGCCGACCGGCTGGAAGAGGAGTGGCGCGCGCAGCTCGACGCGTTTGTCGGCGGGGGCTACCGGCAGCGTGCCGCCGCCGGCTTCGATCTGTCGCGTGCCGAATCGCTGCTGGGGCAAGGCGAATACGAGCAGGCGATCGCCGAGCTCGAAGCGGGATTGGCGACGCTGCGGCAGTCCGGCGATAGCGAGGCGGCCGGTCGCGCCGAGCGACTGCTGCGAACGGCGACCGATAACAAGCAGCTGCGCGACATAGCCGCTACTGCGCGCGGCAAGCTCGAGCAGGGCGACTACAACGGCGCCCGGCAGGCCGCGACCGAGGGCTATGAGCTGGCAAACCGGCTCGGCCTCGAGCCGCATAAGGCTGTACTGGACGAGTACGCCCGGCTGGCCGATCAGGGCAGTGCCGCGCACGACAGGCTGCGCGAAGCGTACGCCGCCCTGCAGACGCTGCATATCGGCGAGGCACGCCAGGGCCTGGCCGACGCGTACCAGAGCTTCACCATGCTGGGCGACGAAGCAAACGCGGCAATCGCACAGTCATCACTGCTGCAGATCCAGCGCACCGAAACCGCCGGGGCGATCGTTCTAATTGTTATCGCAGCTGTGATACTCGGCTGGAATGTTCATCGCCGCTATGCCGAGCGCGCTAAGGCATTGCCGTTTGGATAAAATGACCCAACCACTGCACATCCAACACGGCTTGCGCAGCGTAGCCGTCGCGCTGCGCCGGCGGCGGCGACTCCGGCTGGCCCTGCGCGCAGTATGGATCGCGCTGGCGGTGTGGAGCGCGGGCTTGCTCGCCGGCCTGTTCGGCCTCACATTGCCGCCGCTGGTATTGCTTGGCATCGCCGTGGCCACGCTGCTGCTCGGGCTCGGCTACGCGTTGTTCAGCAATCCTTCCCTGACCACGCTCGCGCGCGGGCTGGACTTCCACTACGAGCTTGCCGAACAGCTGGCTACCGCCGACGAAGTCGCCCGGCGTGGGCCGCGCACCATAGTAGAGGGTCGACTGCTGGACGATTCCGACGATCTGCTGCAGCAGATGCGGCGCTATTTCCGTGCCCAGCCCCTGATCCCCTGGCGCGAGCTCGAAACCGCCGTCGCGGTGGCGCTGCTGGCTGCCGGCCTGACGCTGGCGACACGACCGCTGCTGCCGGCTGCCCAGTCTCCTGTCGCGCTGCCCGAGCTTCCCGTGCCCACGGCCCCGACCGAGACCGCCCGCGAGCAGCCGACCGAACAGCCGGTCGAGCAGCCCCGGCAGCCCGAGCTTTCGCCCGAAGGGCAGCAGGCAGCCGAAGCGATTGCCGATGCGCTGCGCGATAACGGCGCTACACGGCCGGCGGCCGATGCCCTGGACGGCGGCGACCTCGCAGGAGCCGCGCGCGAGCTGCGCGAACTGGCCGACCAGGCTGATCAGCTCAGCCAGGGCGCGCGTAACGACCTTGCCGAGAGCCTGCGCGACGCGGCCGATCAGCTCGAAGGCGCGCAGCCGGAGCTGGCCGACGACCTGCGACAGCAAGCTGACGGTATCCAACAGGGTGGCCAGGAGGCAGCCGACGCGCTGGACGATCTGGCGCGCACGGTTGAAGAGCTAGGCCAGCAGCCCGAGCAGCAAGCCGACGCCTCGTCGAGCGGCGACCAGGCCGGACAGCAGCCGGGCGAAGGCGAGGAAGACCAGCAAGAGGGCGGCCAGCCCGGCGCGGGTGCCGGCAACCAGCTCGGCGGCGAGGCGCGAGGCGCCCAGGGCGACGGTACAGAGGCGCAGGGCGATACACTGCCCTTGCCCCAGGCGTCCGACGCGGGCGGGCCGACGACCGAGGCGACCGGGCCGAAGGGACCGGCGATTCAGCTCGACGCGGGCGGCACCGGCGACTCGTCCAACCAGGGCACAAATCAGGGCGATAGCCCGCTTGAAGGCGAGGCTGATCCGAACGCTATCCCAGCAGAGTATCGCGATGTGGTTGAAGAATACTTTACGCCGGAACCATAGTAAATCCGCCGCTCCGTCCACGACGCTGTTGGATGAGGCATTCTTGCGCCGGCTCGAGCGTCTTTCGCTGCGCGCCAGCCGCTCGCTGCGCGGCGGGCTTGTCGGCGCCCATCCCAGCATCCGCCGCCTGCCCGCGCCGACGTTTAGCGATCACCGCGCCTACTCGCCCAGCGACGACATGCGCTATGTCGATTGGAACGCATACGCCCGACAGGAGCATCTGCATGTCAAGCTCGGCGAGACCGAGCAGGATGTCGGCGTGCACCTGCTGCTGGACCGCAGCCGCTCGATGGATTACGGCGCCGGCGACCACAACAAGCTGCACTACGGGCGGCTGTTGGTCGCGGCATTGGCATATCTTGCGATGTCCAGCGGCGACCGGGTCGAGGTGGCGCCATTCGACGTGAGCCTCGGCCGGCAGTGGGGACCGGCCCACAGCAGAGCACAGGCGCATTCATTGCTGCGCTATGTGCGGGCGGTCGAGCCTGGAGCGCAGGGCGACATGCTGCGGGCGATCGAGGCCTATACCCGCCCGCGACCGGGCGGATTGCTGGTTCTTGTCTCCGATCTGTGGGCTGCCGGCGACCTGGACCGGCTGCTGCGGTTGATGCAGCCGCCGCGCTGGCAGGTACTGGTGCTACACCTGCTGCACCACGACGAGCTGGAGCCGAACCTGCGCGGCGATCTGGAGCTGGAAGACAGCGAAGCCGGCGATCGCATCGCCCTCGACGCCGACGAGCAGCTGCTCTTGCGCTACAACCAGCGACTGCGCGGCTGGCTCGCAGCCGTGGAGCAGACTTGCGCGCGACGCGGCGCTCAGTACACGCGCCTGCCGACGGATATGTCGCTGGAGCGGGCGACCATTCCGTTCCTGCGCCACCGGCAGATCTTACAAGGGTAACGCGGAAAAATGGAACGCAAAGACGCCAAGACGCAAAGTAGTATTAATAGCGTACATAGTAGGTACACGTGATGGCAAGCTCGATAGAATAATCATGACTTTTCTCCTGCCATTGGGCTTGTTCGCCCTGCTGACGCTGCCGATCATCGTGCTGCTACACCTGATCCGCCAGCGCCGCAACCGCGTGCGCGTTCCGTCGCTGCAGATCTGGCGTGACCTGCAGCTGACTACCGCGCAGCGCAAGCCGCGGCGCCTGCCGCTCACGTTGCTGCTGTTGCTGCAGCTGCTGCTGGCGGGGCTGCTGGCGGTGGCGCTGGCCCAGCCGCTGATCGAGATCGTGCGCCGCGTGCCCGAGCACACGGCGATTGTCCTGGATACTTCCACCAGCATGTCTGCCGTCGACGAGGCGCCCGACCGGCTCGGCGCGGCCAGGCTTGAAGCACGCAGCATCATCGACGGGCTGCGCTCCGACGACAGCGTCGCCCTGATCGAGCTCGGCGCGCGACCGGCGGTGCTGGCGCGCGGACAGGGGCGCGACACGATCGCCGTCAGCCGCGAGCTCGATCGTGTCGTCGCCGGCGGGCGCGACGGCGACCTGCACGCGGCGCTGGATCTGGCCCAGGCGACGGCGAGGCCCGGAGCCGGCCTGCGCGTCGTCGTACTAACCGATGGGGCACTAGACGCCGCTACGCCGCCACCCGTTGCAGGTGAGGTCGAATGGCGTGTGTTCGGCGACAACGCCGACAATGTCGCCATCGTCGCATTCGCGGCGCGCCCGCTACGCGATGGCCGGCAGCAGCTGTATGCCCGCGTCGCCAATCTGGGCAGCACCCCGATTGCGCGGACGCTGCACCTCGACCTGGACGGCACTCGCGCGGCAGATGCGCCGATGCGCCTGGCCGCCGGCGCAGAAGCCGAGTGGAGCTGGCCGCTGCCACGCGGTACCGGTGCCGCGGAGGCCACGCTGAGCGGCGAAGATGTGCAGCCGATCGACGACCGCGCCGCGCTGGTGCTGGCGGGCAGCGCACGAGCACGCGTGCTGCTGGTCACGCCGCAAACGACGGCGCTGGAGCGCGTGATGGCGGCACAGCCGGGACTGGCCGTGGAAAGCGTCTCGCCCGCGGAATATGGTGGCCGCGGTGCCGATCTGGTGATCTTTTATAAGTATCTACCCACGGAGCTGCCCGACGCGCCGAGCCTGATCGTGGCGCCCCCGAGCGGTAGCGATGTGGTCAACGTTCAGAATTATGTCAATGTACCGGCCGTCGACGATGTGCGCGACAGCCGCTTCGCGGCCGTCGATTTCCGGCCGGTGCGTCTGGGCAGCGTCGCGCAGCTTGCGCCGCCCGACTGGGCCGCGGTCGCCGTCGCCGCCGGCGACGTGCCCCTGGTGCTGCTGGGACAGCGCGACGGTCAGCCCGTGGCGGTGTGGACCTTTGATCCTGACGATGGGAACTTACCCAATCGGTTGGCATTTCCGCTGCTGGCCTCCGCGACAACCGGCGCGCTACTGCCGCGCGCGGGCGACGTGCTGGCCGTCGGCGCCGACGCACCGTTTGAGCTGAGCGGCGCAGGCACGACCGTCGCAGCCGGGGAGCGCCTGTCGCGACCGGGGATCTACGCGACGGCGGGTGGCGCGATAGCAGTCCAGGCGCTCGAACTCCGAAGAAGCCACGCTCGTGGGACGCCCGGCGCCCGAGATCACCATGCTGGCACGACCGCTGCCGGCCGAAACAACGCCGGCCGGACGCGAGCTGTGGCAGCCGCTGGTACTGGCCGGGCTGGCCGTGCTGGCGCTGGAATGGTTGTACGCCAATCGCAGTAATCTGCGGCGCGCCGGCAATGCGTCGACGCGCCTCCCGAAACACTAGGCCGGAGCCAGGGTATGCCGCCGATCGATATCGTTTTCCGAGAACCGGCCTGGTTGCTGGTGATCCCAGTGCTGCTGCTTGGCGGCGCGCTGCTGGCCCGCGGCCGCGGCGTGCCGAAAACGGCACTGTTGCTGCGCGCTTTGATCGTCTGCGCGGTTCTCGGCGCGATCGCCGACCCGGTTCGCCCCGGCACCGCCGGACCCGCGCCGCTATTGGTGCTGGTCGATCAGTCGGCCAGCCTGGTCCCTGAAGCCCGGCAGGCAGCCTGGCAAACCGCGCTGCGCATCCGCGCCGAGCGCTCAGACGCCGATACGATCGTCGCCGCCATCGGGGCCGACGTGGCCGTGGTTGCCGAAGGCGAGGCGCCCGAGGTCGATGCCGAGGGCACCGACCTGGCCCGCGCGCTCGATCTGGCGCGTGGCCTGCAGGCGAGCGGCGGACGGGTACTGCTGATCTCCGACGGCGGCGCAACCACGCCGGGCGCCGACGCGGTAGCGCGCCAGCTCGGCGCCGCCGGCATTCACGTGGATGTGCTGCCGCTCGAAGCGGGCACGCAGCCGGATGCGCGGGTCGCGTCGATCCAGCTGCCGGCCGGTTTGCGCGCCGGCCAGAGCTTTCGCGGTTCGGTGGTCGTCGAAAGCAGCTTTGCCGGCCCGGCCGAGCTGCAGCTCTCGTTCAACGGACAGCAGGTCAGCGGAGGTATCGTCCAGCTCGAAGCCGGTCGCAACACCTTCCCGCTGCCCGGCAATGTGCCGCTCGAAGGCGTGCAGCGCTTCCGCGCCGAGCTGCTGCTTCAGGATGCCTACGCCGCGAACAACGCGCTGGACAAGACAGCGGTCGTCGGCCCGCAGCCGCGTGTGCTTGTCGTCGAGCGCCAGCCCGACAGCGCCGCTACCCTGCGCGACACGCTCGAACAGCAGGGCGTGCTGTCCGAAGCGCGCCGGCCGCAAGACGTGCCCAGCCGCCTGTCGGAGCTGCGTCGTTTCGACGCGATCGTGCTGCAGGACGTGCCGGCAACCGACTTTACGCTCGACCAGCAGTCGTCGCTGCGCGAGTTCGTGCGCAGCCTGGGCCATGGCCTGGTGGCCCTCGGCGGCGCCAATAGCTACAGTCTGGGCGGCTACAAAGGGACTCCGCTGGAAGAAGTGCTGCCGGTCAAGATGGATACGCCGCCGCGCCGCGAGCGGCAGCAGGTGGCGCTGCTGCTGATCATCGACCGCTCCGCCAGCATGCACGGCTTCGATCCGCGCACCAGCAAGCTCGAATTGGCCAAAGGCGCCGCGCTTGCCGCCACCCAGGTGCTGGTCGCCGACGACCGGGTAGGAGTGCTGACCTTCGATACCGACACGTACTGGACCGTTCCGTTTACCCGCATCGGCGAGGGCTTGCAGCTCAGCGAGATTCAGGATCGCATCTCGGGCATTGCCTACGGCGGGGGCACGGATATCTATCGCGGTATCGGCATCGGGCTGCCCCAGCTAGCGCAGCAGGATGTGACCGTCAAACATGCAGTGCTGTTGACGGACGGGCGCTCGTACACTGCCTCCGATACACAGTACGAAGAGCTGATGCAGGCGACCCGCGACAACGGCATTACGCTGTCTACTATCGCGATCGGCGACGACGCCGATACCGCCCTGCTCGACCGGCTGGCCAAGCAGGGCGGCGGGCGCTACCACTTCGCCAGCGACCCGCAGGAGCTGCCGCGGCTGACGCTGATGGAAACCGAGATCGCGCGCCAGGACCCGCGCGTCGAAGGCACGTTTCAGCCGCAGCCTGCCGGCGGCCATCCGATCACGCGCGGCTTCGTGCCCAGCCGGTTTCCCCAGCTCGACGGCTACGTGGCGGTCACGCTCAAGCCTGAGGCCGAGGCGGTGCTCATGTCACCCGAACAGGACCCGATCATGAGCGCCTGGCAGTACGGGCTCGGCCGCGCCGTCGCCTGGACCTCCGACAGCGGCCAGGAGTGGGGCGCCGGGTGGCGCGATTGGGATGAAAGCGGGCTGCTGTGGACGCAGGCGCTGGGCTACACGTTCCCCGATCCGACCCAGGGCCTGCTGACGGTACGCGTCGAAGAGCGGCAGGACGGCTCGGTGCTGGTTGCCGACGCGCGCGACGACGACGGCGCGCCGCTTGACCTGGCCGACGTCGGCGCTCGTGTGACCGACCCATCCGGTGCGGCCGGCGAGGTGCGCCTCAAACAGATCGCACCGGGGCGCTACGAAGCGCCGTTTACAAGTGAGCAACCCGGAGCGTACCTTGTCGGCGCAGCCCTGCGCAAAGGCGAACTACGCCTCGAAGCCGGTGGCGGCTGGGTTCGCGCCTACCCGGCCGAGTATGCCGTTCAGCCCGACCGTGGCTTGCTCGAGCGTATCGCCGCTACATCCGGCGGGCAGGTACTGCAATCGGCCGACCAGACCGCCGATGCCCTGCGTGGCGAAGCGCCGCGCCCGACACAGGCGTACTGGCCCTGGCTGATCGGCCTCGCGCTGCTGCTGTTCCCGCTGGAAATTGCGGTCCGACGCGGCTGGCTTCGAAAGCGGTAGCCCGCCCCAGGCTCAAGCCTGGCCCTCACCCCTAGCCCCCTCTCCGTGCTGACGCACGGGAGAGGGGGAATCGTATCTCCCCTCTCCTGTTGCTTGCAACGGGAGAGGGATTGGGAGTGAGGGCCCCTCTCAACTCTCCATTCTCAATTCCAGAACCCACGCCACGATGCGCGCCCGCGACGCGAAGCCAAGCTTGCCCAGGATATTGCTGACGTGCGTCTCAACCGTTCGCTCGCTCACCACCAGTTGGTCGGCGATGGCGCGATTGGACAGACCGCGCGCGACCATCTCGGCCACTTCGAGCTCGCGCGCGGTTAGGCCGCCGTGGGAAGGCCGCGCCCGGCGCCGCGATGCAGCGTGCTCCGCGCTGCCGATCAACCCGGCTGCTCGTGCTGAGAAGCCGGCTCGTAGCTCGGCATCTGGGATCGATGCCGCCAGCTCGTCGACCACCACGCTTGCCTCAGCGGCAAAACTTGCCGCGTCCGCGGTCTGCCCGAGCGAGCGATAAACCCTGGCGAGGCTGCAATCCACGCGCCAGAGCAGCGGCCGTGACGCGCGCAGCTGCGCGCCACGGCGAGCGGCCAGCAAATCCTGCTCGGCCTCGTCCCAGCGGCCGAGCATACCCAGCGCGCGGCCACGAAGCTCGGCCAGGCGCGGCAGCGTGGACCGATCATCGGGCGAGGCATGCGGCGTCGAGAGATACACCTCGTCGGCCAGACGCAGTGCATCGACGGCGTTGCCGGCCGCGAGCTGCGCGGCGATCAGTGCGTAGCGGCACAGCCGTTGCGCGCTCGACCGCGGCAATTCGGAAGCGTCATCGACGCGCTGCAGCACGGCAAAGGCCCGCTCCACTTCGCCGGCAAGGATGCAGGCCTGTGCCAGCACCGCGGAAGTCTGGCGCAGCCACAGGCCCGACCCGACGCGCTCAGCCAGCGTCACGGCCTGCTCGATCTGCTCCAAGGCCCGTAGCTCGTCCAGCAGATCAACGAAGATCCAGCCGGAAACGCACTGTACGGCGATGCTCCATTGCTCATGCTCGATCAACTCGGCCAGCATTTGGCCCTGATCGGCATGCTCGATGCTCCGGCCGTACTCACCGGTATGGCAATGCAACGCCGCGAGTGTGACATGAGCATACGCTTCGCCGGCACGCCAGACGATATCGCGCGCGATCTCAAGTGCTTCGGCCGCCCCGCGCGCGATCTCCTGGCGATCAACTTGAGGCAAGACGACCACAGTGTTGAACGGAGCGCAGACGGGGAACGCCAGCATAGCCAGGCTTGACGACAACCCGCTGCGGTCGTCAAGCGTCCGGAAACCGGCGACTGCCTGCCGGTAGTGCTCGTACTCGGCGAACGCGTCGGATGCCTGTGCGCAGGCCTGACCGAACAGGTCATGCGTTTCGGCGATGCCGCGCGTATCACCCGCCATGGTATAGCAATCCAACGCCTCGTTGTGGTAGCGCATACCTTTATGCGGCTGCTCGACGTTGACGTACCAGTTTCCCAACCGATTCAGGCTGGCGGCAACCATGAGGTCGTCTTCGAGCACGCGGGCGAGTCCGAGCGCCTGTTCGTAATTTTCACCGGTCTTGGCATAGTCGCGCGAGGTCCACAGATAGCCAAGGTCGAGCAATGCACGCCATTCTCCCCTACCGTCACCGGCGCCGCGAGCCAGAGCGAGCGCGGTTTCGAGATCGTCGAGCGCCCGCTCGAACTCACCCAACGTTTCAAAGGCCTGCCCGCGCTGCAGGTGCAGCTCGAACGGGACGGGAAGGTCCAGATACCGAGCGGCGAGCAGGGCACGCGTAAACTGCTCGATCGCGGCGCTTGGCGTGTACATGCGCTGGGCCTGCTCGCCTGCTCGCCGAGCAAACTCGTATGCGTGGCTCCACTCGCCGGCCTCGGCATAGTGGCACGCCAGATCCGGCGCCGCGACGTCGAGCGCGGAGCCATGTTGTGCGCGAATCGTTTCGGCGACCCGCCGGTGCAAGGCGCGCCGCTCGCGCGTCAGCAGCTCGGCGTAGATCGCTTCGCGGATCAGCGCGTGCCGGAACTGCAGCCGGTCGGCCAATTCTTCTTCCACCAGCTGTGCCGCGATCAGCTCCTTGACCGCGCCGATCAGCTCATCTTCCTCCAGGCCGGCCAGCTCCGCCAGCAGCGCGTAGTCAAAGCCCCGCCCAACCACGGAAGCCACCGCCAGGACGTCACGCGAGCGCTGGCTGAGCCGGGCGACGCGCTGCTGCACTGCGTCCTGCACACTGCGCGGGATCTTCAGCTCGTGCACCGGCTTGCGGTCCCAGCGGCCGTCGCGGACAAAAACATCACCGGCGGCCACCAGCGACTGCAACACCTCTTCGACGAAAAACGGATTGCCTTCGGTCAACGGGCAGATCGCATCCAGGAACTCCGGCCGTACCGGGCGATCAAGCTCAAAGATCGTACGCAGCATCGTGCCAACCTCGCGGCGATCGAGCGACGTCAGCTGCAGCTCGTGCGCGATGCGCTGGCGATCGAACTGTGCCAGCAGGCGCCGTAACGGCGGGCTGGCCTCATCGCTGCGATAGGTGAGCAGCATCAACAGCGGCATGGCGCTCGCCTGGCGCGCCAGGTAATGCAAGAACTCGAGGCTGCCGTCGTCGCTCCAATGCAGGTCCTCGACCAGCAGCAGCAGCGGCTGTTGCGCGGCCATACGGCTGAGAAAGTGATGCAGCGCCGCGTACAGGCGCCGCTTGTGCGCCTCGGGATCGTGCACCGGCTCGGCGGCGACGGCCTGCGGCGACGGCAGGATGCCGGGAAGCAGCCGCGTAAGCTCGCTCACCAGCGCGGCATCGTCGTCGTCGGGCTTGGGCGGCCGGCGCGCGAAGTGCAGACGCAGCATGTCCAGCAACGGCGCAAATGGGCTGCCGACGTCGGGCTGAAAACAGTTGCCCTGCAGAACGGTAAAACCTCGCTGCATCGCGGAGGAGCGCGCCGCGGCCGCCAGGCGCGATTTTCCGATGCCCGCGTCGCCCGAAATGAGCGCGACTGTGCCGCTGCCCGCGGCGACCTGCGCGATCAGCTGTTGCACTGTCCGCAGCTGCTCGTCGCGGCCGACGAGCACCGGGCAGACCATTGTTCTAGTGCCGGCTTGTGCCATAGGCTTCTTGTGTCGGCGCATCCGATGGGCAGTGGTAACGACGCGCGGGCCGCACGCCGGCCCGATATTGTGGAGCGTCCGCTAGGGTGCAGCCTCGGATAGTACGCATTTTCGCACACCTCTCAAAACGAGCGGTTGTCAGTGTTTCCTCGTGGTTGATCCTGGCTCAAGTCCGAAATGTTAAATGCCACAGCCCCGCCGAAATCCGTACTTGCCCCGATGTCCGGGCCGGACGGGCCATCTATAGTTGGTCCATCAACCAATATTCACCAGGAGGACCACAATGCCGGTAATTCGAGGAGCCAATCTTGAGCTGCGCACCGCCAACGATCAGCGGACCAGCATCACCGTACGCTATTCGGTCACGTTCTCGCGCTTCGAGCGTTTTCTGGTCGAGAACGGGCTGAGCTTCGTCGAGGCGATTCGGGTACAGGGCGTCGACGCGGGCGGCAGCCCGGCCGCCACAACCTTGCATGTCATGCCGCTGCAGCGGCTGCCCGTGCTCGAAGGCGACGGCGACGCGCCGACCCTGATGCGAACACGCACGCTGATCGTTTCGCGCTCAAGCCTGCAGGAAGATACGCACCGCGGCGACGACGACGAGATCCGCTGCAGCATCACCATTGCGCCGCGCGGCATCCCCGAGGTAGTCACCGAGCACACCGACCAGGAAGCGCTGACGGGCTAGAGCAGTAAGAGGTTGCACCACACAGGCACACAGGACACGAAGAATCCAAAAAATCTTCGTGTCCTGTGTGCCTGTGTGGTGAATTCGGTCGGCTCAACCTGTTTTGGGTGTCGCTTAGCGCGCCGTCCGGTCGGCGAACGCGGCGATCTGCGCGCCGTGCTCGCGTTTATGTCCATAGAAGCTATACACGATAAAATCGTCGAGCGCGTATTCGTCGCCGTACCACGGCAGCGTGCCGGGCCGGCCTAGCGTCTCGGCGTCGACGGCGCCGATCAACTGCGACACGCGCTGATACGCCCGGTCGTATTCCGCAAGCACTTGAGCGGAAGTATCCGCGGCTCTGGCCTCTACCGCCGCCGGACTGTACGCCTCGCCCATCGCCGCACCAAAATCTGCCTGCGTGCCCGCGGACCATGCGGCGAGCAGCTCACCCAGAAAAATTTCGCAGGCGGCCAGGTGCGCCACCACATCCTTGACCGACCAGATGCCACACACGCCGGTTTGCTGCCACTCGTCGCGCGGCACCTGCTCCAGCGCGGCTGTGAAAAAGGAATGGCCATATTTGATCACGTCGCTGGCGTTCATTGGAAACCCCCTGGGAAGTGATGAGTGTAAAGGACTTCATCGCACAGCGCTCATCCTTTGCTGGCCTCGATGGCCGCCGCGAAACCCGGCAACGCCCGATCGATCATCGCGTCATTGGCAGTAAGCGAGATACGGAAGTAGCCGGGCATTTCGATCAGCGCTCCCGGCAAGCAGAAGATATCGTGCTCGGCCAGCAAATCCATAAACTGCTGATCGTCGTCGAGCGGCGAGCGCACGATCAGGTAAAACGTGCCTTCGGGAACATGCAGCTGGTAACCGATGTCGCGTAGCGCCGCTACGAGCCTGTCGCGCTTGCGTTGGAGCTGCGCCAGATCGATCGTCAGGTGCTCGAACTGCGGCAGGCTGTGTTGCAGATCAGCGTTGGGAAACGCCCAGCCTACTACCGTCTGAGCCGTGATCAAGGCATTACGCAGCGCATCGCGCTGCGGCAGCGCGGGCGGTAGCGCGATATAGCCGATACGCTGGCCAGGCGTCAGCAGCGCTTTGCCGTAGGTGTACAGCAGGAGGGCGAAGGGATACATCGTCGCGGGACTACGAAACTCGCGTCCGTCGAACACAATCCGGCTGTATGCATCGTCGGAAAGCAGCCAGATCGGCCGGCCGTAGCGCTCGCCGGCCTGCAGCAGCAGCTCGGACAGGCGTGCGATCGTCGCTTCGGGATAGATCTTGCCGGTAGGGTTGTTGGGCGAGTTGACGATCACGGCCCGCGTATGCTCGTTGATCGCGCCTGCGATCGCGTCGAGGTCCAGATCGAACGTGATCGGGTCGACCTGCACGCGCACCGGCAGCGCGCCGTTGTTGAGAATAATCGGCTCGTAAAAGAACCATCCGGGACTGTTGTAGATAACCTGCTCGCCCGGATCGACCAGCGCCGACAGCGCCACGGCAAGCGCCGCGAACGCGCCGTTGGTCATCAATACATCGCCGGCCTCAAACGGAACGCCATAGCGCTCGCGCAGCGAAGCCGCCACGACTTCACAGGCGGCGGGCTCGCTCTGCTTGTAGGCAAACCAGTTCTTGTCGCGCGGCTCAACCGCGCGGCGCAGCGCGTCGACAAAGCCGGTCAACGGCATCTCGTGCGGATTGCCGAAGGTAAAATCGCAGATCTCGGGATCGCCCTGCCTCCGCGAGTAGAGCGATTCGTTGGCGAACCGAATGAGCCCATCGATCGAGCGACCTACCTGGGTGATCCGGGGCGACACTGTGTATGGGAGCATGCTCTTGTTCCTCCGAACCTAAGGCTCAACTTGATGATGTGTTCCGGCGCGCCACCGGCGTATTCGGACGCGCCACCGGCGCGTCCCTACGGCCTCAGACCATCGAACAGGTCGCTTTCAACGGCACGGCCGCCGTTGACGGTGCTGAATACCCGGTAAAAGGTCTGCCGCCCCCACAGCACCTGATGCGTCTCGACCGGCAACGCTGCAAGCACATGGTAATTCGGAAGCTGTGTTTGATGGCACGCCACCGCTTGCCAGACCGTCTGCCAGTACTCCGTCGCATCGACATCCGTCGTGATCGCCCAATCCGGCCACTCCATCGGCGTCCGATCAACTCCGTCGACGGGCATGATAATCGGGCCGAAATACTTGTTCCACACGTGGCCGAGCTCGTAATCGAGCATCATGTAGTACAGCTTGCTGGTACGATGTGCCGGGAAGCCATCGCCGTCACAAGCTGCTGCCTCGATCACCGCCGCGGTCGTCAGTTGCGAGATCGCAATATGGTCGGGGTGCCCATAGGCGCCGTCCGGTCCGAACGTAACCACAACATCGGGACGGAAGCGGCGTAGCTCACGGGCGATGCGTGCCGTGGCGACGGCAGGATCGGCCTGGTCCAGATCGCCGTCGATGTACGGCAACATGATCGGCTCGCCCATACCAAGCGCGGCGCATGCCGCGCGGAGCTCCGCCTCACGAATCCGTCCAAGCTCGGTCGGGCCGGGGTATTCACGTGGATCGCCGGACCATCCTCGCTCACCGCGCGTAGCAACGATCAGCTCGACGTCCATGCCCTCGGCCACGTACTTCGCCAGAATACCGCCCGTGCCGAGCAACTCGTCGTCGGGATGGGCCAGCACACACATCAGCTTCAGGCTGCTCGACATTGAATTGCCTCATTCACTATACCGACAACTCTATGCTCTGAGCGGTGACGGAACATCGTGGAATACACGTATCTTTAGGCTGGCCGGTACGGAAAACTGGCCCCGACATGCATCTCAACACGAAAGCATGAGCGGCGCATCGGCGAATAGTCGTGATCAAGGCACCGGCATTGGTCGGGGTGTGGGCCTCGAGCGGGTTATTACGATGGCCCGTCCAGGAACGCCTGATGTGCTCGTGGCGATCGGAGGAGCACACCACCATGCGGTGCACGCTGCAGGAAGCACCGAGAGATTCGGCCACGCTTTTTTGATTGACACCTCCGCTATCCTATGCTTGGGCACGTGCCGTCCAGCCGGTTCTATCGCCACGGCTGTACCACACCGCGTTGCGCTGGCTTTGTGAGCAGCGGGCTTAAAGGCTAAGCTATGGACTCTCCCATCGTGCGCATCGCCCATCGCGGCGCGTCGGCTGACTATCCCGAGAATACACTGCTTGCATTCCGCCGCGCGGTTGAGCTAGGCGTCGACATGATCGAGCTCGATGTTCAGCTCACCCGTGACGGCGAACTGGTGGTGCTGCACGACGAAACGCTGGAGCGCACTACCAACGGGCACGGTGCCGTTCGCGAGTATAGCTATGCCGAGCTGCGTACGCTCGACGCCGGGCGTGGCGAGTATATTCCGCTGCTCAGCGAGGTGTACGGCGCTGCTGCGGCCGACGCCGATTCGCTTGTGCATCGAAGTCAAAGGTGACGGCGATAGCGAAGCGTGCGCCATCGCCGAAGCGACAGTTGCATTGCTCGAGCGGCTGGATGAGACCAACCGCGCGGTGGTTTCTTCGTTTTTGCCGGCCGCGCTGCATCGCGTTCGTGAGCTGTCCAACCGCTTGCCGCTAGTGCTCGACCCTTCGCCGCAGGACGGCAGCCTCCAACCTTCCGAGATCCGCCGCCAGGCGCTGGCGGCGGGCGCGACTACCCTTTCCTACGATGTTCGCCATTTAACCCGGGCCATCGCTGACGAAGCGCGGCTGTCCGGGCTGGCGCTATGGGCCTGGGCGCCGAACGAGGCCGATGAGGTGCGACGCGTGCTGGCGCTGGGGGTGCCCGGCGTAATGACCGACCGGCCCGCGGTGTTGAACGCCGTATTGAGCGAGTGCGCGCGAGGCTAATATGCGGCTACCCTTTGATCCCGCGGATATCGATAGCTTCAAGGCCGGCGTTGGTCGAATCGCCGGCTATCCGGCCGGCGAAGAGCTGCCGATTCGTGCGATGGTGTTTGAATCGGACGCGCTCGATCGGCTTGCCGAGCTGCTCAAACTGGCGGGCGCAACGCCGGATGCTGAGGTGCTGGTGGTGATGGACCGCACCGTCATGCAGCGACGCGGGGCCGAGCTCAAGCCGCTCGTGCTGGCGCTGCTGCGCGAAAACGGCTGGCGGGCGGAGCCGGTATGGCTCGAGCCGGCCGGCACCGAGCAGGTGCATACCGACTTCGAGCAGATCGCCCGCGTGCAGGCGCGTCTGCGGCCCGGCATCGCTGTTCTGGCCGTCGGCTCAGGTACGGTCACCGATATCGCCAAGCACGCCTGCTATTGCTTTGCCGGCGACGGTCACGCGGCGTTGCCGTTTGTGGTGTTCCAGACGGCCAACAGTGTCAGCGCCTACACCTCCAACATGGCCCCGGTATTTATTTCCGGCGTCAAGCGCACTCTGCCGTCGCGCTATCCCGACGTGCTGATCTGCGACCTCGAAACACTGTGCGATGCGCCGGCTGCGATGACTGCAGCGGGTGTCGGCGACCTACTCGCCGCGTTCAGCAGCTACGCCGATTGGTTCCTGGCCCAACAACTGGGCATCGACGGGAGCTACTCCGAACTGCCGCAATTACTGCTCGGACCGCTGGATAGGATCCTGCTCGACAATGCCGACGCGATTCGCCGGCGAACACCGGAGGGCATGGCGGTGCTGGCGAAGCTGATAACGCTGGCCGGTCTGGGCATGTCGCTGACCCACGCGACGGCGCCGTTTTCGGGCTTCGAGCACCTGATCTCGCACCTGCTCGATTTGCTGGCCGAGCGAACGCAGCAGCCGCTGGCGCAGCACGGCACCCAGGTCGCGCTTGCCACCGTGTTGTCGACGGCGGCCTACCGCATGTTTCTCGGCCCGGCCGGCCCCGGTCGGGTTGATCCCCGGCGCTGCTATCCCTCCGACGACGCTATGGAGCGACACATTCACGAGGCGTTTGCACCGATCGATCGGTCCGGACAGGCCGCGGCGGAGTGCTGGTCGGATTACCGTGAGAAGCTGGAGCTTTGGCGGAACCGGTCCGCCGAACTGGCGGCGATGCTCGCTCATTGGCCGACGGTTCGCGAGCAGCTTGCGCAGCGTGTCCGCTCGCCGGAGCTGGTGGTCGATATTTTGCGCGCGACGGGTGCGCCCGTGGGCTGGGATCAGCGCGCTCCACCGGTCAGCGTTGATGACGTGCGCTTCGCCTTTTTGAACGCGCCGCTGCTGCGCCGTCGTTTGACGCTGGCCGACCTGTTCGTGTTTTTGGACTGGGACCGTGAAACGGTGTGGAACTACGCCTGGGCAGCCAGCCGTGCGCTGGCTCGTGATCCGAATGCCTGAAGGAGGCAGCACCATGTCGGCATTCACCGGCAAAGCAATCCGCATGAACCGTCTGATTCAGGCCGAAACCAATGCGTGCATTATCTGCGCGATCGACCACGGCATGACGTCGCCGGTGTTTCTCGACGGGCTGTATGATACGACCGCTCGCGTGCGCGAGGTGATCGCCGGCGGCGCCAACGTATTGATGCTCGGTCGCGGCATCGCCAAGGCGAACGTGCACCTGTTTCGGCGCGACACTGCGCTGGCGCTGATGCTGACCGCGTCGGCGGCGGGCCGCCCTGCCGGAGCACAGATCACGCCGATCGGCTCGGTCGATGAGGCGCTTCGATCAGGCGCCGACGCCGTGGTGGTGTATGTGGCGCTCGCGGGCGACAACGAAACCGAGGCGATCACCTATCTGTCGACCGTCGGCGAGCGCTGCGAGCAGCTCGGCGTGCCGCTGATCGCCGAAGCCGAATATCCGAACGCCTACCAGAATCTATCAGCGATGAGCAACTCGTACGGCCCTGAATATCTCAAGCGCAACGCGCGGCTGTGCGTCGAGCTGGGCGCCGATATCGTCAAGGTCAACTGGTCGGGCGACCAGCGCTCATTTGCGGAAATCATCAAGGCGTGTGGACGGCCGGTGGTACTGGCGGGCGGATCATTGATCAGCGACGGCGAGCTGCTGACGCGCATGGTTCTGGCGCGCGAGGTCGGCGCAATCGGCTGCTCGATCGGGCGCAATATCTTCCAGCATCGCCGGCCCGAGCTGATCATGGGGGCGATCAGCCGGGTATTCCGCGACGGCTGGTCGCACACGCAGGCGTTGGAAGAACTGGATGACGCGCTGGCAAGCACGCAGGAGGCGTGAGGCTTGGAGTAGGTAATCGGGTGCGACGTCGGCTCGCAGGGCGCCAAGGCCACCTTGCTCAAGCGTGCGACAGCGTCGTCCGGATTCGCGAGCGATACGAGCCCCGACGGGAGACCAGGGAAAGCTACGATCGGCTGTATGACCTATACCGGCAGGTGTACTTTTCGCTGTTGCCGGCGTTTGACGCGGCTGCACAGCTCACGCGTCTTTCAAGATAACGTTCGGTTCTCGTTCTGCCGGACCTTGACGTGGCCGCATTCATGTAATATCATGAGTTACATGAAACGTGATGGTCGCTTATCCGGTGTGCTTCACGTCCTGCTGCACCTGGCACAGCAGGATACTCCCGTGACGTCCGAGGTGCTGGCCAGGGCGATGCACACCAATCCGGTGGTGATCCGGCAGCTCATGGCCGGCCTGCGCAACCACGGCTACGTACGATCAGAAAAAGGGCATGGCGGTGGTTGGACCCTGGCCTGCGATCTTGCACAGGTGACGTTGCGCGACATCTACACCGCGCTCGGCTGCCCGTCGCTGCTCGCCATCGGCAACCGAACGGAGGCGCCCGGCTGCCTGGTCGAACAGGCCGTCAATGCCGCGCTCACCCCAACATTCCACGATGCGGAGGCGCTGCTGCTTTCGCGTTTTGGCCAGGTGACGCTGGCTATGCTGAGCACCGATGTTCACGATCGCCTCGTTGCTCGTGGCGGAACCTATGACCTGGAGCATGTACATGCGTTATGAGGGAGCGCTATTGCAGGACTGCTGTGCTGGAAGGAGCGGTGGCTAACCACATGCGGGTGACGGTGGAAGTCGGACCGAAGGGCAAGCAGGTGGTGGCGGTGGCGCCGGATTGGCCCGGTCGCGCGCGCGGGGCGACGACCGGGGAGGCCGCGATCGAACGCTTACTCTCCTACGTTCCACGCTATGCAACAGTGGCGAAGCGGGCCGGGATGGATGCCGCGTTTGCGGCCAGCACCGCCGTCGACGTGGTCGAGCACTATCCGGGCACGGGCTCAACCGACTTCTGGGGCATCTCGTTCGCGTTTTCGGAGCTGATCACATTGCGCAAGCTCGCCGGCGCGCAACACCAGTCGTCGTTGACGTGCTCAGCCGCTGATTAACCAGGCCTACCGTCCATCACCCGCCGCTACGGCGCGCGGCGCACCAGCGGGATGTTGACGTTGTAACTCGGGCCGATTTCCACGATGAAGGCGTCCGGCCCGCCGTCGGTGTTGCCGTGCCTTGCCTGCAGCGGGTTGACCGTTGGGAAGGCAGTCGAGCTTGTGTAGCCCGTGATCACGACCCGGCCGGACGCCGGCACGTCGATGCTGGTGCCGACCTCGCCGCCGCCCCCGACATAAGTCGAGAAGAGCATCGCGTCGCCGCTCGGGCTGATCTGCGTCACGACCGCGGTGGTCGCCCCGGTGATCTTGGAGGTCCGGATCGGGCTGACCAGCGGGTAGTCGTTAGACAGGCTGGTCCCGACGACATACGCGTTACCCACGCCGTCGGCTGCGATGTCATTGAAAGGGCCGGCGGTGCTCTCTTCCGCGGTGCCGCCGAGGTAGGTCGAATAGACGTAGCTGCCGGCTGCCGTCAGCTTGGTCACGAAGAGGTCGCCCCGTCCGTTGTAGGTCGGGTCGAGCGCCTGGACCATCGGGAAGGTGGTCGAGAAGGTAGAGCCGGTCACATAGGTGTTGCCCCCGCCATCCATGTCGACGCCGTAGCCGGACTCCGCGGCGGCACCGCCAAGGTACGTCGAAAAGATCAGCGCGCTGCCGGTCGCGTTCAGCTTCGAGACAAAGGCGTCGCTTGCACCGCCAACAGGCCGGCTGGATCGCGTTCACCACCGGGAAATCGGTTGCAAAGGTGATGCCGGTCACCGACGCGTTGCCCACGCTGTCGACGGCGATGTCGAAGGCGGTCTCGTTGCTCATCGTTCGGCTGCCCAGCAGCGTCGCGTAGACGTGCTGGCCGGTCGGAGTCAGCTTGGCGACAAAGGCATCCCAGAGACCGGAGTAGCGCTCCATGTATGCGCCGGGCGTGGTTGGGAAGTCCTGCGAGTGGGTTTCGCCCGTGATGTAGGCATTGCCCACGCTGTCGACGGCGATGCCGCGCGCCTCGTCGTAGCTGCCGCCGCCGTAGTAGGTCGAGAAGACGAGCTCGCTCCCGGTCGGATTGATCTTGGTCACGAACGCGTCGCCGTTGATGCCGCTGAGGGCTCCCCGGATCGGGTTGCGTGTCGGGAAGTCGAGGCTCGCGGTCCAGCCGGTGACGTAGGCGTTGCCGTGGCTGTCGACGGCAATGGCGGTGTCGCGTGTGCCGTCGTCGTCGGTGCCGCCCAGGTAGGTCGCGTAGACGTAGGCCGTGCGCCCGACGTTGAGCTTGGCCACGAAGAGGTCGGTTTGGGCGTTCGAGCCGCCGCGGTTGGTGGGCTGCAGCGGGTTAACCGTCGGGAAGGTGGCCGACGCGGTCACACCCGCGACGTAGACATTGCCCTCGTCGTCCGCGGCAATCCCATAGCCGTAGTCCGCGCCGCTACCGCCGAGATAGGTACTGAAGCGCAGCGCGGGATCAATTGTCAGCGGCCGGGTCATGTCGTAGGCACCCAGCGCGAAGCCGGCGCTGCCGTCGGGCGCCAGCGCATAGCGCACGTCCACGGGCACGCGCCGGCCCCCGATCTCCTGCCAGGCGATGGGCGCCGCCTCGACCAGCGTGCGCGCGGAGCCCGCCGCGCTCGCGGGCAGCATGATCCGCAGGCTGCCGTCGGCGTCTATACGTGTCGACGCGGCGCCGTCGTAGCGCCAGTGGATGCGGCCGGGATCGGCGCTCGCGGCGACCTGGTACGTCCCCTTGAGCTGCCCAAGCTCGCCGTCATAGTGGAGGTCGACGCCGTCGTAGAGCTGGTGGTAGACGATCGCGCCATAGGTTGGCACGTCGGTGCGCCAGCGGGCGCGATCGGCGCCGGTGAAATAGTTGGCGGTGCCGGGCTGCCGCGCAGCGCCGGTGATCGTGGGTGCGAGATTGGCGCCGCTGAAGCGCAGCCGTAGGACCGCCGTCTGGCCGGACTCGGCCGCCGGCAGCGCCAGGACAACCTCGCCCGGGGTGAAGAAAACGCTGCCGCCCAGCGCGCGCGCCTGAAAGCGCACGGCAGGATCGGTCTGTCCGGCATTGGCGACGAACTGGAGCGGCAGGCCCGCTAGCGCTGCCGTCGCTGCCGGCGACGGCAGCGACGGCAGCCCGGCCGGCCGCAGCGCCTCAAGGGCTGGAGCGACGAGCAGTGCGGCGAGCAGGCAAAGCAGCGCTCCTGCAGTCAGGCGGAGTGGTCCGGCGTAGGCAGTGGTCATGGTGTCTCCTGAAGCACAGGTCAGCAATCGTGCGCGCCACTTCCAGCAAGCGACGAGAGTCGCGCGACGAGCGCAAGAATTGTAGCATCGTGACCCGGAGCGGGACCGGGCGGCTATGTCGGGGCGGCACCACGGGCGTACCCTGGCCTTCCGCAGGTCGGCGTTGGTGAGCCACGCGCGGCCGCGCTTTCTCGGCAGCGCACATCCATATACGTTGTCCGGCCGGAACCGCGAGCCGTTTAGCGCCGGCTGAGGGGAATGAAGGCACGCGGCGGCAGCCCGGAGTTCGGTGACGGAGCGGGCGGCGCGGGAGTGGGCTGCGGAGCCGGAGCGCGCAGCGCGCCCTGGCTCCACGCCGGACGCGCCGCGTTGCGCGCCAGGAACTGCTAGCCCGCTGCCATCGAGGTTGACTACCCATACATCCACCGCCGCGTTGTCTTCTCGCGACGCAAAGCGCTCGAAGGCGATGCGTCGGCCGTCGGGCGCGACGCTCGGCAGGCCGGCAAACTCGCCGCTGAAGTTGGTAATGCGTTGCGCGCGTCGGGACGCGAAGGTGTATACATAGAGATTGGCCGTGTCCATCTCGAATCCCTCCATGACGGAGTATACAAAGCCCGACCCATCCGGCAGCCACGACAGGCCCTGGATCAGCTCGTACGATTCATGGCTTACCAGCTTCTCGCCGGCTGTGGCGCTGCCCTCGGTTACGCGATAGATACCGGTCGAGTTCGAACAATTTATCGCCGGCGTACAACAGTTGGTTCGCGGTGGCCGGCGTCGGGCCCCAGGCGAGGTGCATTGCGATGGTCGGCATGTCCGACCGAGTTCGGCGAGCAGCCGTTCGCCGAAGTCGGCCGGTTGCGGGTTCGAGCTGATCCGCTTAAGCGAGTTGAAGTTCAGCACGTAGCCGATCTGGGAACCGTCGTGACGCCAGGTCTGCGAATGAACCTCCCAGGGCGTAGACACGCTGCCGCGAATAAACACTGTTTCGGTCCGGATGTTGCCGCCGGTCGGCACGTCGACCGCCGTGCCGGTCTTGATCTCGCGATACGGCGGATTGATCAGTGCGGCAACCTGGAGTTTGCCGGCGCCGAAGTCGGCTACGTTGTTGAACGTTACTACGGTGCTGCCGCCCGCCGGGATGGCTACCTGCTGCAGGCTGGGCGCACCCTGGAAATAGACGAAGCCGACGAACGCATCGAAGCTCGCGTTGCGCACCGGCACCTGCACCGTGCCTTTGGGGTAGGCGGCCAGCGCAGCGCACCCGGGCGCCTCGGTGATCCTCCGCGCGCTGCCACCGGTGGCGCCCACCACAAAGACATCGGCGAAGTTGATCGAGCACCAGCTTTCGTGGGTGCTGGCGAAGGCCAGCTCGCTGGAGTCGGGCCGCCAGGTCATGCTATAGATACGGTAGACCTTTTGGGGATCGGCGATCCCGTGGGCCCACAAACGGCGGTCGTTGCTGCCGTCCGGCTCGATCAAGCGGATCTCGTCGAGCGTGTCGGCCGGCGTATAGGCGATCGTGCCCGGACTGGCTTGTGCCTTGAGCGATGTCGCGCTCCACGGCGCCTGGACCGCGGTGAGCGCAAGCACCACCAGTGTGAGAAGCGTCACGATAGGGCGAAGACGATGTCGGCGGTCCATACGCTGTTTTTCCTCCAGTAGGGAAACGATTGTGAGGCTGAGGTTTCGGTGCTCGCGGCTGCGTATCCGTTCCCACGCCGCGCCTAAGGCCGCTCGGCGAACGGCGCGCCATTGGCTGAGTCGCTATCGGCCGAGTCGCACGCCTCGTCGGTCTGGTCGAGCAAAAAATCGTGCAGCCGCCGGAGGCTGGAAAAGCCGATCCGGGCGCCGCCGTGCGCGTCTTCCAGCGAGGCCCGCCACACGATACCGTCGGACGTATGGGCCGGCCATAGCCGCAGGAGATAGGATCGGTAACTCTGCCGGTCGGACATGCATGCCTGCCTGGGTAAAACGGATGCGCTGGAGCCATGCTAGTGAGCTATCGTCAGGAAAGCGTCAGGAGCACGCCGGATGCTGCCCGGGTATAATAGTCGCGCGCCGCGCGGAGCATCCGGCGGCCCAGAAAGGCCCGGCATGGCACACCTTTCGCTGGCACTCCTTGGGCCGCTGCATATGGCGTTGGACGACCGCCCGCTCACGGCGTTCGAGTCGGATAAGGTACGCGCTCTGCTGATCTATCTCGCGCTGGAAGCCGGGCGCCCGCAGGGGCGCGCGACGCTGGCTGAGCTGTTCTGGCCCGATCAGCCTGACAGCGCCGGGCGGCACAACCTCAGACAGGCCTTGTTCAACCTGCGCCAGGCGCTGGGCGACCAAACGGCGCAGCAGCCGTTTCTGCTGATCAGCCGCAACACAGTTCAATTCAACGGCGCCAGCGACCATGTGGTCGACGCTACAGACTTCGGCGCGCTGATCGCCGCCTGTGCTGCACATCGGCACCGCCGGCTAGAAAGCTGCGCTACCTGTGCCGGGCGTCTGGCGGCGGCGCTTGAGCTGTACCGCGGCGATTTCTTGGCCCAGTTCTCGCTGGCCGACAGCGCCGCGTTCGAGGAATGGTCGCTGCTCAAGCGCGAGCGGTACGGCCAGGCAGTAATGCACGCCTTGACGACGTTGGCGACCTATCACCAGCTACGCGGCG
Source organism: uncultured bacterium (assembly GCA_963827625.1). GTDB lineage: Bacteria > Chloroflexota > Chloroflexia > Chloroflexales > Kallotenuaceae > CAWHBS01. The sequence continues at coordinate 1,587,240 of CAWHBS010000004.1, forward strand.
ACTATGCACGTGCCGCCGAGCTCGCTATGCAGCAGCTGTCGCTTGACCCATGGCGTGAGGCCGCTTATCGCCAGTTAATGGCGGTACTGGCGCTCGATGGGCAACGTACGGCGGCACTGGCGGCGTACGAGCGCTGCTGCCAGGTCTTGGCCGACCAGCTGGGCGTCGATCCGGAAGCCGAGACAACGGCGCTGTACGAGCAGCTCCGGGATGCCGACAACGAGCTACAACCCCGGAGCGAGCCCGTCGCGCTGCCCGGCATCCGGCCGCACAACCTCCCCGTGCAGCTAACGCCGTTTGTCGGCCGCGAGCACGAGCTGGGGCGCGTCGGCGACCTGCTGGCGGATCCGCAGTGCCGTCTGACGACAATCCTCGGGCCTGGTGGCATCGGCAAGACGCGCCTGGCGCTGCAAGTGGCGCTGGAACAGAGCGATGTCTTTCCTGACGGCGTGTTTTGGGTACCGCTGGCGCAGCTGCACCAACCCGAACTGTTGTGGTCGGCCGTCGCCGATGCGCTGGGTCTGGCGCTGCACGGCGCCGACGAGCCGGCTACGCAGCTGCAGCGACATCTGCAGGAGAAAGAACTGCTGTTGCTGCTGGATAATTTCGAACAGCTGCGCGAGGCGGGTACCTGGCTCGCGCAGCTGCTGCGTGACGCACCCGGCGTGACGCTGCTGGTTACGTCGCGAGAGCGCCTCGAGCTGCAGGGGGAATGGTTGGTCGGCCTTGGTGGCCTGGACGTGCCTGACGACGCATCCGCGATCGAGCGCTCGGGCGCCGGGCAGCTCTGGCTGCAGACCGCCCGGCGGGCCTACGCCGGCTATAGCTTGTCCGATGACGACCGGCCGTGTGTGGCGCGCATCTGCCGGATTGTGGAAGGCATGCCACTGGCTATCGAGCTGGCAGCGGCATGGGTCCGTGTCCTCGAATGCCACGAGATCGCGGCTGAGATCGAACACGGTCTTGCGCTGTTGACCACCACGTTGCGCGATGTACCCGAGCGCCATCGCAGCTTGCGTGCGGTGCTCGACCGTTCGTGGCAACAGCTCGATGCCACCGAGCAGTGCATTTTGCGCCAACTTTCAGTCTTTCGTGGCGGCTTCGAGCGGGATGCTGCCGCGCTGGTCGCCGGCGCAGACGTCGCGCAGCTCGCCGCGCTAATCGATAAATCGCTCCTGCGCGGCAGCACACCAACGGCCAGGCACCGGCGCTTCGATCTGCACGAGCTGGTGCGGCAGTATGCCTTCGAGCAACTGGCAGCAGCCGGTGAGACGGCGCAAACGCGTGAGCGGCACCTGCACTACGTTCTCGACCTGGCCGAACAAGCCGCGCCGCATTTCACCGGGGCGGAGGAACGACGCTGGATCGCGCGCCTCGACGCCGAGCACGGCAATCTGCGCGCAGCCCTCGAATGGGCCACGGAACAGCAAGCAGGCGACCTCGCTGCGCGGATCTGCGCGGCGATTTGGCGCTTCTGGCATACGCGCGGCTATCTCACCGAGGGGCGCCGGTGGATCGCCGGCGCGTTGGAGTCGGCAGGGAGCAGCGCGGCGGGACACGCTGACGGTAGACGCAGCGATGTGGACCCCTTGGTGCGTGCGCACGTGCTCAAAGGCGCGGGGGTGCTGGCATGGGCGCAGAGCGACTACGCGGCGGCTAGAACGGCGTTTGATACCGCTCTGGCGCTCTACCACAATCTGTCTGACACGGATGGAATCGCCGCGCTATCCGGCAACCTGGGCGTGCTGGCGATGTACCAGGGGGAGTATGAGCAGGCGACGGCGCTGCTGGAAACGAGCCTGGCTTTGCGCCGCGAACAAGGTGATACGTGGAGCACGGCCGCCTGCCTGCACAATCTCGGCGCGCTGGCCGGTAAGCGGGGCGAGCTCGCACGGTCGCGGACCTACTATGAGCAGGCGCTGGACTTGTATCGTGACGTCGGCCACGACCGCGGCATCGCGATCGTGCTCGGCAATCTCGCAGATATCGCCGAGATCGAAGGTCATCTCGATCGAGCCCGGCGCCTGGCGTTCGAAAGCCTGGACCTGTTGCGCAAGCTCGATGATACGCCGGGTACGGCGAGGATTCTGACGAGGGTGGCCTCACTGGCGCTGCTGCGCAACGATGTCGCACAGGCGCGGGCGTACTACACCGAAAGCCTACGTCTCATGCAGGCGGTGGGCGATCAAGAATACTGTGCCATCGGCCTGGAGGGGTTTGCGGCGGTCGCGGTCGCGCAGGAGCGCTGGCAGCGCGCAGCGCGCCTGTGGGGTGCCGCGGAAGCATTACGCGCCGCGATCGACGTACCGCTGCCGCCGAGCATGCGCGTTGAGCATGAACCGCGCCTTGCCACAGCCCGAACGCACCTGGATGAACGCGACTTCGATGCAGCATGGGCCGAAGGCCGGGGTATGTCGGCGGAGCAAGCCATCGCCTATGCCCTGGACACAGCGGACACGGAGCATCCATAAGTGCTCCGTGTCCGCTGTGTCCACGTGAAAATAGCGATGTTTTCATCCGCAGCAGTGCGCCGCACGCATGCCGGCAGCCCGTGTCCTGCTCGCCTCAGCGGCCCCTGGCCCAGTCCGCCAGAAACGGAGCGATGACCTCCAGAAACGCGCTCGCTTGATCGCGTCTGACATCATGGCTGGCGTTCGCGATCTGGGCGACGCGCAACGTCGGCACCTGCTCCTCGAGCATAGCGGCCTGGCGTGCCGTCACCAGCGCGCCCTGCTCCGGATCGCCGGTGATCAGCAGCGCCGGGCACCGAATCTGGCGTAACAGCGTGGGCCACTCCACCCGCGACGCTATCTCGCCAGCGTTGGACGCTCCCGCATCCCGGTTCAGGACGGCAGCAAGCGTGTGCGGGTTGAGCCGCAGCTTGGCGTCAGCAAAGGTGCGCACATCCGTGTCCGACCAGGACGGACTCTGGATCCGCCGCCAGGCCATCAACTCCGCATGACTCTTCCCTTCGATGGCCGCGAAATAGGCGCGTAAGCCGTCGCTCGCTCCACCCTGCGCGCTCGCGGTCGGGCGCATCTCAAACGGCATGCCGTCCTCGACCAGGATCGCGCCGGGGACGTCCGGGTAGAGCCCGGCCAGGGCCAACGTCGTCATGCCGCCCATCGAATGCCCAAGCACGGCTGGGTTGGCGAGGCCAAGCGCGCGAATCAGGCCATGCAGGTCGGCTGCCAGCTCGGCCGTACCCAGGCCGGTCTCGGCTGCGTCGGATTGTCCATGGCCCCGCGCATCGGGCATGATCACGTCATAGGTAGCTTCCAGTACCTCCGTGAGTGCCGTCCAGACCAGGCCGTCTTCCGAAAAGCCGTGCACCAGCACCAGTGGTGGTTTCTCCCCACCCGTCCGGGTATAGTGCAGGCGCAGGCCATTTAGCTCGAGCACCTCCGAGTGCCAGCGGTTCATGTTCGTAGCTCCCGGCGTCATTGCGTGGCAAGCGTGACAGGGGCGATCGCGGCTTCCAGGCATCGCGCTTGCTGTGCGTGCCTCCATCGACAGCGGTGGCGCGAAACGCGCGCACGCGCGGGGTCCGCGCTGAGACCACGTGGTTGCCGGCTACCCGACGCCAGCCCGGCCAGCGACGCGGCGGCGCTCGGCGCCGCGTCGGCCGCCAGGGTGCGCCGGACAGTAGCATAGCACATGCCTGCCCGGCCGCATGGCCGCGGCTGTATGGTGCGGCGGAGGCGTTGCGGTCGGAGACGTGCATCTTCCTTCATGGTTCATGTGGACGCTACGGCGGCACACCCGCGCAGCAGATTACAAAAGGCGCTTCTCGAACCAGTGGTGCGCATACGGCTCAGTGTTGAAGGCCGCGACCTCGCGGTATCCATCGCTGCGGTAGAGCGCAATAGCTTCCAGCAAGGCGCGGTTCGTCTCAAGGCGGAGCATCGCAATACCGGTGGCCCGCGCGTGCTGCTCCAGCTCGTGCAGCAACCGCCGCCCCAGGCCAAGCCCGCGTGCCTCAGGCGCCACCCACATGCGTTTCACCTCAGCCACCGCGTCCGGACGGAGCTTGAGCCCACCGCAGCCGACCGGTTGACCACGCAGGCGCGCGAGAAGGAGGGCGCCGGCAGGTGGTGTCAACTCGTGCGCATCGGCGGAGATGCTCAGCGCCGGGTCGAAGCCCGCCGCAAAGCGGGAATTGAGTTCGGCAAAGTACTGCGCGATGCACCACCGCGCGTCAGCCGTAGTCGGGTCCTCAACAGCGACGCGCACCATCGAGGCACCGAGCAGCAGCTCGACCTCGTGCATCGCTGTCAAGAGCCGTGCACGCTGGCGGTCGCTCAGTGGCTCCAGGACGCGCTGCGCAACTTCGTCAGAGCGTCGATCGAGCTCAGCTCGTTCCGCGTGCCCATCCCGTGTCAGGTGAACGCGGCGAACGCGGCGATCGTCGGGGTTCGGGACGACGGTGACGAGGCCCTGCTGCTCAAGCGACCGCACCAGGCGACTGAGATAGCCGGAATCGAGGGCGAGGCGAGCGCGAAGGGTGCGGAGGTCGATGCCGTCCGCACCGATCTCCCAGAGCGTGCGCGACTCGCCCATCGGCCGGGCGCGACCGAGGAAGCGGTCATCGAGGGCACCGATCCGCTCCGCGACCGTGCGGTTGAAGCTGCGAACCCGTTGAACGGAGTGGGCATCCATTCTCTGATTTTAGTCAGAGAAACAGGTACTGTCAATGGAGCTATGTGTCGGGCTACGCCTCGCGTCGTTGAACGGTCGAGTTTAGCAGTTCTCCGTCCGGACCGTACTGACGAATGATCCGCTGATCGGGGGTGCTGAAGGCGACGATGCGCACCACCGGCCGGTACTGGCCCGCGACGGCGACGAACGCAATCTCGAACGGCACCTCGGACGCAGCCACTTCCTCGGTCACCTGCTGCGTGTTTCCGTCCACGAACGTTATCCTACCGGGATGCTGCACCTCAGGCGATCAATTCATTTCTTTCCTGCCTCCAGCGCGTCGATGATTTTGAACCGCTCCGGCATACGCTTGCGTTCCACGGCTTCCTGCGGCGTTCCTTTGACCTGATGATACAGCTGATATGTCTCAGCAAAATCCTCGCCTGGCGCATTTTTGGCATACGCCGATGCAAGGCCGGGGTCCTTCGTGATGGCATCCTTCCACGGCGTCCAGCGCTTGTCGTCGTAGCTCTCACCCCAGGCTTTTTGCGAAAGGGTGTGCCCACTCTCGTGGTGCAGCGTTCCGTCCAGATAGTCCTGGGATTGTTTGGTTGTTTGCGGATAGATCCGCACAATGCCTTCGCTGCCTGCCGTCATGTACGACGTGAAGTTCGGATCGCCGTACTGTTTCGCCCAGAAAGCGTCGGCGGGGTTCGCTTTTGGGTCAACGTCCACACGAGTGATGACGGCGCGCGTGCCGGCGGGCAGCGCGGCCAATCCTTTGGCTACCTCGTCGATGGTATGGATCTTACCTGCCGCGCTGCCGTTCTTGGGCACGAATACCGGTATCGTGCGGCCGTTAATCGTGACGTCATATTGCAGCGCGGGAGCGCCACCCGACGCAAACGTGTGGCTGGCGACCGCTTTGGGTGTGCCAAGCTGGTAGGGTTGGCGCTTGTCGTCGAAGGCGCCGGGGTCGGCGGACACCACGGACGGCAGCGCGCCGTTGACGTTGCCGTCCCGAAACGGGGCTGCCGCTTCCTGTTCGGCGGCGCGCATGAGCTTGCCGATCTCGCGCAACACCTCGTCACCCGCGATCAGCGCAAGGCGTAGCCTGCCCGCGGCCGGAAACACCGTCTGCTGCATCTCGGTAAAGAACGCGTCGGCGCCTTTGCCTTTCCAGCCATCGCTGTGCAGCGCTTGAAACGAGCGGTGCAGCGACCGCTGCAGCTGCTCGTTGTGCTCAGCCTGCCTTCGAAAGCGCGTCGCGAGCGTGATGAGCTCGTCGTAGCGGGCCTGAATCGTATCCTGGCTCATGAGTACACCTAATGCCCCGTCCATCGCCCGGAAGGTGCCCAGGGCGAGGGCGGCTGCGTGGCGGCTGCGAAGCCGGCACAGCGGACCTGTGCGCTACAACACTCTAGCGCGGGAGGTCTAAAAAAGAGTCTAAAGTGCCGCTTTGTAATTCGGTTATAACCTGGCATGTCGCTGCCGGCAAGAACTACCTCGCGTGCGCGCGTGCGTTGGTTCGTCCACCGCGAGGTGGATCCGTCGCACGCACCGGGGCTGGTCAAACAGCAGACGGATCGTTTGCGCGCCGGCCTGTGTCGCCTGCCGGGGCGCACCACGGCGTCCGGCAACGCCGCGTCGCCGTTCGTTATAGAATTGATGTGAAAGGATCGAGATGAAGAGCCGACGGAGCGCACCTCGATCTTCTGGAACGCGGCGCGCTTCGAGTTGATGGATAAGGACATATGAAGCGTTACAGAATCGGGGTCGGCGGCATCGCCATCGAGAGCAGCACCTTCTCGCCGCTGCTCAGCACGATCGACGACTTCACGATCCTGCGCGGCGACGAAATGCTGGCGCGCTATCCGTTCATGCCCGGCTGGAACTTCCGGGGCAGAAGCGACGTGGAGTGGCTGCCCTGCCTGCAGGCCAAGGCGCTGCCGGGCGGCTCGGTCGTGCGCGCCGGCTACGACGAGATGAAGCGCGAGCTACTGGAGCGCATTCGGGCGGCGCTGCCGCTCGACGGCTTCTACCTGGACATCCACGGCGCGATGCACGTGCAGGGCATGGACGACGCCGAGGGCGACCTGGCAGCAGCGATCCGCGAGCATGTTGGCCCGGATCGCCTGATCTCGGCGAGCATGGACCTGCATGGCAACGTCTCGGCGCGCCTGGTCGAGCTGGTCGACATGTTCACCGCCTACCGGCTCGCGCCCCACGACGACGTGCTCCAGACGCGCGAGAAGGCCTGCGCGATCCTGCTGCACTGCTTGGACCACAGCATTCGGCCGCTCCGCAGCCTGGACGCGCATCCCGGTGATCCTGCCGGGCGAGCGCACCAGCACGCTCGTCGAGCCCGGCCGGAGCGTCTACGCCAGCCTGCAGGAGGCGGACGTCGTGCCGGGGATCGTCGACGCCTCGCTCTGGGTCGGCTACGTCTGGGCCGACGAGCCGCGCAGCGGCGCCAGCGTCGTCGTGACCGGCACCGACGCGACCAACGTCAGACGCGAGGCCGAGAAGATCGCGCGCCGCTACTGGGATGCGCGCGAGGACTTCGACTTCGTCGTGCCTGCGGCCGGCGCCGACGCGTGTATCGAGCAGGCAGCAGCGTTTCCCGGTAACGCTGTGGTGATCAGCGACTCGGGCGATAATCCGACCGCGGGTGGCGCCGGCGACGTGCCGTATTTCGTCGGCCGCCTCCTCGCGCACCCGGCCTTCGGGCGCGGCGAGCTGAGCGCGATCTACGCCAGCATCCCCGACCCGGCGGCGGTGGCGGCCTGCTACGCGACCGGCGTGGGTGGCGAGCTCGACGTCGCGCTCGGCGGCAAGCTCGACCCGGTGCACGGCCGGCCGCTGCCGGTCCGGGGCACGGTCGTGACGCTCTTCCCGGGCGATCCGGTGGGCGGAGACATTGCGGTGCTGCGCACCGGCGGCGTCCTGATCATCCTGACCAGCCGGCGCAAGCCGTATCATTACCGCAGCGACTTCACCAACCTGGGGCTCGAGCCGGCCGAGCACAAGCTTACGGCGGTGAAGATCGGCTACCTCGAGCCGGAGTTGCGGGCGATGGCGCGCCACGCCCTGCTCGCGCTGACGCCAGGTGCCGTCAATCAGGACATCCCGTCACTGAAGTATCGCCGCGTCGCGCGCCCGGTCTACCCGCTCGATACCGGTTTCGAGCCTGACCTGAACGTCCGGTTGTTCGGCCGATGACGCAGCTCGACAGGATGGGCGACTCTGCCGGTTTGCGGCGAAATGTGGCGGACAGTGGCCACGCTGGCAGCGCCGATCTGGCAGAGACGACCAACTGATCGATGCGCCGGGATGCTGAAGGTCCTTCAGCCGATGCTCGCCGAGATCGCGCAGGGTCCGGCGGCCGGTCCGCAATCAAATCCCAGATTGCGGAGTATACTCTTTACGTGACTGGTGAGCAGGGGAAAGCATGTGAACAGCTACCCGCAATTCCCAGAGGGGTTCTACTTCGGCTCGGCCACCGCCGCCTACCAGATCGAAGGCGGCCAGGATACCGACGGCAAGGGCCGCTCCATCTGGGATGTTTTCGTGCATAAACGGGGCAAGATCAAGAACGGTGACACTGGCGACGTCGCCTGCAATACCTACCATGACTTCCAGACTGATGTGGATATCATGGCCGAACTGGAGATGAACGCCTATCGCTTCTCCATCGCCTGGACTCGGGTGATTCCGCAGGGCAAAGGCGCCGTCAACTCCAAGGGCCTCGATTACTACAACCGCCTGGTGGATGCCCTGCTGGCAAAGAACATCACCCCCTTCGTCACGCTCTACCATTGGGATATGCCCCAGGCGCTATTCGAGCGGTACGGCGGCTTTGCCGGACGCGATACGGCGGCCTGGTTTGCCGATTATGTCGAGGTTGTCGTCCGGGCACTTGGCGACCGCGTTAAGTACTGGATTACGCTCAACGAGCCCTGGGAGCATGCTTTCTTCGGCTATCTCGTCGGCGAGCATGCTCCCGGCCTGACCAACCCCTGGAAGTATTTCCTGGTGGCCCATCACGAGTTACTTGGCCATGGTCTGGCAGTCCAGCGCATTCGCGGGCTTTTCCCGGATGCGCAGGTCGGTATCACCCTGAGCCAGTTCCCGATCTACCCGTATGCCGATAGCCCCCGGCACCGGGAGGCGGCCCACGTTGCCGACGAGTTCATGAACCGCTTCTTCCTGGACGGCCTGTACCGGGGACAGTATCCCGAAGCAGTGCTCCGACGCCTGTGGCCATTCCGCCCGAAGCTTCGGCCCGGCGATATGGAGACCATCTCTGTCCCAACCGACTTCCTCGGCGTCAACTACTATACACGGCAGTACGCGCGCCATCTGTGGTACCTCCCCTTCTTCCATGCCTGGGTGGATCGCGATCCGCCGCCCGGGATTTCGCATCCCATGTTGGGGCCGCAGGCCTTCCCCGAAGGGATCGGCGAGCTCCTCAAGCGTTACCGGGAAGACTACGGCGCACCGGTGATCTTCATCACCGAGAACGGCACGGTCGATCACAATGTCGTCGTCGAAGCAGGCCGCGTGAAGGATGAACACCGCATCCACTACCTGCAACACTACCTGGGCGAGCTGGAAACAGGCCATCGCAGCGGGGTCCGACGTTCGCGGCTACTTTATGTGGTCGCTGCTCGACAACTTCGAGTGGAGCAGTGGTTTCAACCCGCGTATGGGCTTTGTACGCGTCGATCATCACACGCAGCAGCGCACGGTCAAAGACAGCGCCTACTGGTATCGCCAGATGATTCGCAGTCAGAGTGGATATCGCACGACGTGACGTCGCCGGGCGAGCAACTCGGGCGCGACCTGGCGGGTCGCGCGACCAGTAATCTGCCGGTCGCGCGATGGTCGCCGGCCACTGCGATTGCTTACGCCTGCTGCATGACTTCGAAGTTGCGAGCGGCGACCTCCATCGTCACCTGGTATGCTGCTTTGGGGCTGAATTCGATCAGCTCGGTCCCGGCATCCAGAGTCGGACTGTGCCCCGGCGGCAAGTAGTACGCATCGCCGGCGTTGACGATCTCTTCGCGATCGCCATAGGTGACCACCATACGGCCTTTGAGGACGTAGCCCCAATGTGGACACTGGCAGCGATCGTCCGGCAATCCCTTGAGCACCGGCGCCATGTCGAAGGCGTGATGATACGTTTCGAACCCCACATGGATCTCGCCCCACTCCGCCTCGTGAATGACCACGTCTGGTGACTCGAGCGTCACCGGCACATCGGCCGTTGATCCGCGCATGCTGCTTGCTCCTTTCGGACGCGTCGCTTTGTATTGACGACGCCGGCCGGTGGTTTCCGGCCGGTACCGCCGAGTGTATGCCGCTCGCAGGTCGTCGGCATCCGAGAAAGCACGTAATTGAAGCATCGTCTTCGGGATAGGAGCGCCGGAGCCGCGTGCGGAAACCACGGAGCGTGCAGTCACGCGAGGCCGTGGCGAAAGGTGTAGGCGGTCGCATCGGCTTTGCCGCGGGCGCCGATCTTGGCGTAGATATGGGTGATATGGCTTTCCACCGTCCGCACGCTCAGGACGAGCCGCGCGGCGATCTCGCGATTGCTCAGGCCCGCGGCGATCAGGATCAGCACTTCGGCCTCGCGGGCGGTGAGGCCATCCGGCAGCGCGGCCGGCGCCCGCGCCGCGCTTTGCCGCGGCAGGCTACTCAACCGCGCTTCCAGCCGGCGCCCCGTACCGGCCATCCCGAGCTGCGCCGCCAGGTCGCGCGCCTGCACCAGCAAGGCGTGTGCCTGCTCCCGTCGTTCGGGGCCATCCTGCGCGAGCAGCAGCTCGGCTTGCGCTTCCCATGTCAAGGCCAGCTCCGTGCGCAGGTGCTCGCGCCGGGCCGTCGCCGCGCAGGCTTCGAGGTGCGCGTGTGCGGCCGCCCACTCACCCGCGAGCGTTTCGACCTGACCTAGCAGACGGTCGACCAGGACATCATGAAATTGGCCCCGGAAGCACACCAGCAGGGGATAGTAGCGCTCGATTTCGGCCCGATCGCCCAGCGCCAGGGCCAGCGCCGTCAGCTGCGCGAGCGGCTCAGCGGACGGCATGCTGCCGGCGGGTATGGCGGCAAGCAGCTCCTCCACCTCAACCATGCAGCTGAGGGCAGCCTGGCGCTTGCCCTGGGCGAGCTGGGCGATGGCGAGATGCCCGAGATACCAGACCTGCGCGAGGGGACTGACCCTGCGCAGGCGCTCCATCGCCGTCGCGAACTGCTGCTCGGCTGCCGCGTAATCGCCCTGCTGGTAGGCAAGATAGCCGTGCGTCCATTCCACGAACGCGACGGGCTCCAGGCTGTTGAGGCGTTCCACGGCTACCTGTGCCCGCGCGATCAGCGCGGCACCCTCGGCAAACCGGCCCTCGGCGATCGCCAGATTCGCGTCCATGGAGAAGATATGGCGGACCTGATAGGGGTCGTGGCACCGAGCGGCGAACGCGAGCTGACGCGCCAGGGTCGCCCGGCTGCGCGTGAGGTCGGCGTTCCATGCATACGCCAGCACCAGGCAGGCGCAGCACTCGGCTGCCTCGAGCGGGTCGTCGACCGCGGTCGCTACCGCCAGCGCCTGTTCGAGCATGGTTATACCCGCCGCCAGGTCGTTGCTCCGCACGAGCAGATTTCCGACGGTACGATATGCCGCGGCGATGAGCACGTCATCCGCCAGCGCGCGGGCGAGATCGAGCGCCAGCCGGGCATGCGCAAGACCCTCGCGCTGCCGGTGCAGACTGACGGCCAGGAGGGTGCCCAGGTCAATCAACACCCGCACGCGCTCGGCGCTCACCCCATCGCCCAGCAGCGCCAGGGCCGCAGTATAGGATGCTTCAGCGGCCGGAATGTCTTCCTGGCGCCACCAGGCCTGGCCCAACCGCTCCGCCGCTCGCGCCGCCCCGCTCAGCTCGCCCGCCTGCTGGAACCACGCCCGCGCTTCGGTGAACGCAGCCGCTGCCTGCGGTTCGTCGCCGGCCAGAACGGCGGCCGCGCCGAGGTTCAGCAGCAACTCGCCACGTCGGGGGTAGCCGCCGGGCGCCGCGTCGTCGGACAATCCCTCGCTGAGCTCCAAGGCGGCGCGATAATGCGCGAGCGCTTCGTCGGGTGCATAGGTGCTCATCGCGTGCTCGGCGGCGCGCCAGGCATGGGCGGCGCCCCGCGCGCGGTCGCCGCTGCGTCCAAAGTGAAAGGCGAGGGCAGCGAGCCGCTGCGCAGGTACCGGTGCAGGGTGCGCCTCCAACCCACGGCCGATATAGCCGTGCAGGCGGCGGCGGCGGAGCGGCGCCACATCGGCGTAGAGCGTCTCGCGGATGGTATCGTGACTGAAGCTCAGGCTGCTTCCTGCGTGGGGAACCAGCACTTCGGCCTGCACCGCCCTGCGCAGCCAGGCCTCGACCTCCTCAGCGTCCTGCCCGACCGCCTCCGCCAGCAGCGCCACATCGAAGGTCCGGCCGATGATCGCGGCCGTTCGAAGCAACTCAACGACCTCCGGCGCGAGGCGCGCGAGGCGTACATGCACGGCGGCACGGATACTCCGCGGGAGCAGCGGATCGGTAGACGGGGCCACCGACCACAGGGCATCAGTGCGGGTGAGGACGCCCGTGTCGCGCCAGGCGCGCAACAGCTCTTCGGCCAGGAACGGGTTGCCCTCACTCTGCGCGTACAGGAGCTGCCCGGCCGCGCGATCGACGGGATCGCCGAGATAGTGGGTGGCAAGTCGCGCGACGTCGGCGGCGGCGAGCGGCTGCAGGAGAACGGTCGACAGCAATCGCAACCGATTGAGCTCGGCAACTGCCCGCTGGAACGGCAGGTTCTGCGCGCCGTCTCCGTCGCGGCAGGCGCCAAGGATCAGCAACCGGGGGCGGTGCGCGTCCGCAACGCTCGTGCCCGGCAAGACGGCCGGACGGGAGCACTGCCGCGACACATAGCAGAGCAGGTCGAGGCTCGCCGGATCGGCCCACTGCAGATCGTCAAGGATCAACAGCACGGGCTGGGAAGCGGCCATCGCGGACAGGAACGCCCCGACCGCTTCATAGAGCCGCAGTTGCGCTTGTTCGGCCGGCAGTGGATACATCGGCGGGAGCTCGCCCAGACGGGTGGACAGCTCGGGGAAGATGGTGGCCAGGACGCCGGCAAGCGGCCCGGTCTGCGCGCCGAGTACGTCGGGGCCAGCGGTGCGAATATAGGAGCCGACCGCTTCCAGAAACGGCAAGTAGGGCGGCATGCCCGCGGCCTCGGACGCCGCGCCGCGCAGCACGAGAGCACTGCGCGCAGCGGCCGCGAACTCATCCAGGAGGCGGGTCTTGCCGATCCCGGGCGCACCCGCGATGAGCGCGATGTGCAGGCGCCCATCTGTCGCGGCCTCGAGGAGGCGTCGCAGCTGCGCGAGCTCGTCCTGTCGCCCGACAAGCAGCGGTTCGCCATTGGTTCGTGCGCGCGGGATCATCTGCATTCCTGACACGCTGCGCCAACTGGACGGGAGTACCAGGGGTAGGACGACGATCAACCAGTGGCCCCGAGACCAGGCATGCAGCCTGCTCGACGTGATTGTACTGCTGCTGTCTACAAACAACGGAGCCGACGCGCCCGTCGGCACTGGCTGCGTGTGGCCTCCAGCGGCCACTTGACGCGCCCACCGTTTTGTATGACGATGAGCCATGCGTGCCGTCCAGCGCTGACCCCGGCGCCAGCCTGCCGGCCACGCTCCGCACCAGCCAGCGGCGGCCGGCTTACGCGGCAAGGAGCGGCTATGGCAGCGCAGCCCGTCGATATGTCGCGCAGCGACATGCCGGCCTGGATCCAGCAAAATCTGATGGCCTACATGCGCCTTTTTGCAGGCCTGCCCGGCATGGCGATGTATGATGCTGACGCCTTCTGGTTCGTGAGCAACACCAACGCACCCGGCAACATTGTCTTGCGCGCCAGCTGGGCGGAGGAGCAGAGTGAGCAGCGTATCGATGCGCTGCTCGCCCAGATCGGCCGCCATACCGAGCAGATCGCCTGGTTCGTCTTTCCGGGCGACCGGCCGGCGGATCTGGGCAGGCGCCTGGCGGCACGTGGCATGCCGGGCGGGGCGGGCGGCCACTGGCTGTGGGCGGATCTGACGTCGCTGGGTGCCGGCCCGGTGGTCCCCGACCGGTTTCATATCGAACAGGTGCGTGATGACCGGCAGCTGGCCGCGTGGGTTCGCCTGTCGGAAGCGGGCTTCGGGCAGGAGCTGGGCTGGTTCTACGACGCCTACGCGCGGCATGGGTACGGGGCGGACGCGTGCTCGCTGCACTATATCGGCTATCTGGACGCAACACCGGTGACGTCGGGCACGCTGTTGGACGCGGGCGGGGGCGCCACGATATACGATGTATCGACACCACCCGCCTTCCGCCGCCGGGGCGTGGGCGGCGCGCTCACGCACGCCCTGATGCAGGAGATTCACAACCGGGGATTTGGCGCAACCTGGATCTGGTCGTCGCAAATGGCCAGACGAGTCTACCAGGGGCTTGGCTTCGTTGACGTCGATTTTGGTCTGCGGGAGCATGTGTGGCACAAGCAGTAGCGTCATCGGGGCGAGCGAAACCCGGCAGTCATGGGGCGACCGAGGCCGATGGCGCGGCCAAAAAGCGCGGAGAGCCCGATCTGCTGCGCCGGTTTGCGGACGCCGAAAGAGAAACCTCATGAAGCGCATTCTGCTGACGGGAATGTCGGGGACGGGGAAGTCGACGGTGATCGGCGCGCTCGCGGCGCGGGGTTATCCGGCGCTCGACATGGACGAGCCGGGGTGCTCGGAATATGCGCCCGACGGCGACTGGATTTGGCGCGAGGACCGCGTTCAGGCGTTCCTGGCGCAGCCGGATGGCGCTGCGCGCTTTGTCAGCGGCTGTGCGACCAACCAGGTCACATTCTATCCCCAGTTCGACGAGATTGTCCTTTTGAGCGCGCCGGCGGCGGTGCTCATCGAGCGGCTGGCGACGCGGACGAACAACCCGTACGGCAAACACCCGGACGAGCGGGCGGAAGTGCTCGGGTATCTGGAAACCGTGGAGCCGCTGTTGCGGCGCGGCGCGACGCACGAGATTGATACCACGGCACCACTCGAGCAGGTCGTGGCAGCGATCGTAGCGCTCGTCGAGCCATTGGCTTGATGAACCTGGAAGGCCGGCCTGGGCCACGCACCACCGCCCCGCGGCGCGCGCTGCTCCAGCCACATGCCGGGTTGCCGCCGTTCCCCCCGTGCGCTACGATCGGGCGGCCGATGGACTGGAACCCCAACGCAGTCGGAGGTGAAAATGGCAGACCCAGCAACGGTGGCGGCGGTCCTGCACCGCATCGACGTGGCGCACCAGCGCTTCGAGCAGGCCCGCCTGCAACTCACCGACGCGCAGCTTTTGGCACCCGTGCTCGCGGGGGGGCGCTCCGGCAAAGACCTGCTCGCGCACGTGACCTTCTGGGATCAGCGCCTGCTCTACGCGATTGATCCCGACGACGGGCCGGATGCCTTCCGCCTGGCACCGCCGGTCATCGCGGACATCCCCTATGACGAGCACTGGGCCGATCACGTGAATGAGCGGATCTGGCGGCTGCGGCGTGACCAGGAGCTTGCTGCGGTCACGCGCGCGTACGGGCAGACGTTTGCCCAGCTCGAGCAGGTGCTCCATGGCCTCTCGCCCCACGACATCCTCGACCCGGATGGCTTGTCCGCGGCGATCGGAATTCCGTTGCTGCCGCTCATTGAAGGCGTCTACGAGCATTACGAGGAGCATACCGCCGATCTCGAACGCTTACGTGCTCGGTAGCTGCCCGATGAAAGATGGCCGCATTGACCACCGAGCCACCGGGAAAGCGCGAGCCGGCGTACATGAGATTCCACAGCCCTTCAATATCGCGCGGGTCGCGACCAATCAGCGCTCGAAGCGCCAGCGCGTCGCCCCGTTAGGTTCGGCGGTCGCTACCCCGAAGGCGGTGTGGAACCGGAAGCGGTACACTTCCCAGGGTGGCGGCCCGGCGCTCGGCGCGCTGTAGGGCGCCGTCAGCGCGTCACCTGCCACCTCCGCCGGCCAGCCACCCGCGCGATACCCCTCGGCCACCGCCTCCAGCGTTGATGCATCGGTCACCCTGTGCGCCTCGCCTTCCAGAATCAGGTCGATCCCTTCCAACCTGACCGAGATGGTACAGGCGGGGTTCACCGCCAGGTTGCGCGCCTTGCGCGTCGCTGGTCCACTGGTGAAATACAGGTCACCATCGAACCACAGCGCGCCAATTCCGGCGGCATGTGGTCGGCCATCAGGGCGCGAGGTCCCCAGGAAAAAGGGGATCTCCGGTCCCGCCGGTTCGCCGGCCAGGCGATCGCGCGGGCGGCTCCACGGCAAGGCGGCGGATCCATAACGGTCGAGATTGGTGACTTCGACGGGCAAGCGGTCGGTCATTGATGTACCTCCATGGCGTGTGGCTCGCAGCGAGGCCAGTGGTAGGCCAATTCGTCAATGTGGGATTATTGTACACCGCACTACGGACGAGTACGGGGAGCAACTGCGCCGCATCGCGGCGCACGCGGCGGTAGCTCCATCGTCGTGGACACGTCCGCCAGAGCCTGCTACGATAGACTTCGGAGGCTATGCGATGGACACCCTCGCCCAACTCCAGGCCCTCGATCCGGCCACCTTAGCGCCACTCGTACGCCACGCCCTGAGCGGCGACCTGATCACACTGATCGACTGGCAGGTTATGCCCTTTGGCGGCGGCGCCGGCCAGTGTGTCTACCGCATCGCCGGACGCGCGCAGACGCGCGAGACGATCGCGTCCTGGTCGCTGATTGTTAAAGTGACGACGCCACCACCAAGCGTTGAGGATCCGGCAGGCGCGCGCTACTGGAAGCGCGAGATGCTGGCGTACCAATCCGGGCTGCTGGCGGACCTGCCTGCCGGACTGTCGGCGCCGCGCTGCTTTGGGGTCACTGAGCAGCCGGGCGGGGACAGCTGGCTGTGGCTGGAAGAGATCACCGATGCCGCGACCGGCCGCTGGCCGCCCGAGCGATTTGCGGTCGTGGCCCGCCAGTTGGGCACCTTCAGCGCCGCCTACCTGACCGGACGCGCGCTCCCGGCCGATCCATGGTTGAGCCGGGACTGGTTCCGCAGCAAGGTGGCCGAAGCGGAGCCGGTGATCGCCCGGCTGCCGGCCGTCCGCGAGCATCCCCTGCTGCGCCCCGCGTTGCCGGGCGACGCGGTTGACCGCGTCCTGCGTGTCTGGGAGGAGCGTGACGCCTTTTTTGCCGCCCTCGATCGCCTGCCGCAGACATTCTGTCACCTCGACGCCTTTCCGCGCAATCTGTTTGTGCGTCCACACGGGCGTGGAGCGGTGCAGCTCATCGCGATCGACTGGGAGTTCGCGGGCGTGAGCGCGCTCGGCGCGGAGGTGGCGCCGCTGGTAGGGGGCAGTCTGCTGTTCGACGAGCTGGACGTTGCCATTGCGGATGAGATTGAGACTGCGATCGTGGCCAGCTATCTCGCTGGGCTGCGGGGGGCGGGCTGGCAGGGGGACGAGGCGCTGGTGCGACTGGGCTATGCGGCCGCCCTGGTCCTGCATTATGTATTCCTGCTGCTGGAGGTGGTCGTGGTCGGAACCGAGAACGAGGAGTTCCGGCAGTTCGTGGAGCACATGCAGCAGCGAGCGTACGGAGCGGAATTGGAGCGCCTCGCCGGTATCTTCGCCGTGCTGCTGAAGCGGGCGGACGAAGCGCGGCAGTTGCTTCGATCCACGTGACGATCGCGGCACAGCGCGCGGCGCCGCCGTCAGCCGCCCACCAAACTGCTTACGGCGTCGACGATCAGCGTCACGCCAATGATCCCGCATAGGCCCGCAAAGATGGCGCTGGTGTTGCGCACCAGCCAGCCCTTCAGGCGCGTCAGGTTCGCCACCGCCTGCTCGCCCTGCACGACGTAGAGGAGCACCGGCAGGCCCACGCCCAGCGTGGCGACCACCGTAAAGACGATCCAGGCGACCGCTTGCGTCCCGGCCGCGCTGCCGCGCTGGGCCACCACCGTCGCGCCGGCAACGATAAAGAGCAAACTCTTGGGGTTAAAGGCGCCCAGCAGCAGGGCCAGGCCGCTCGCTTTGCCCGGCGTGATGCGGTCGAGCGTGCGCGTCCACCGCGGCAGCGCCACCTCGGCGTCGGGTGCGGGGCGCGCGCGCCATTGGAGCGCGGCAATCACCAGCAGTAGGCAGCCCGCCGCGAGCTTGAGCCAGTTGAGCCAGGCCGCCGGTTGCCCGCGCTCGACAATGGCCACTGGTCCTACCAACGCGAGCACGAGCAGCCCCACCAGCGCGATGCCCACGATCCAGCCAAGCAGGAACGTCCCCCCATTGGCGCGCGCGCGCGGGGTGATCAACAGCAGCACGACCGCGAGGATCGCGGTCGGACTGAGCCCGACGGCGAGCGCACAGAGGAGCAGTGGTCCCATCGTCTAGTCCCCGTTCTGAAAGCGGTGCCGGCCCCGTGCCGGTGCGCAGGTCCGCGTGCCCACCGGCGTGACGGCTGAGACGTCCAAACGGACCCCACCGGTGGTCGCTGCGGGATGCCCGCCAGCGACTGAGCGCGCCGCCGCTGGGTCCGCAGCCGCGCGTGACGCACAGCAGACACCAGGCTCCCGGCGCGCCAACCACGAGAACCCCGGATTCGTGGAGCGCAGGCCGGATCGCGTGGCGTAGCATGGGCAGGACGATAGAGCCGACGGTGCGGGCAGGCGGGTGCTCGCCGCAGGCACGCCACCTGCGCGGCGCCAGTATAACACGGCTCACATCATCACCGGGTCAGTGGGGTAGCGATGTCCGTGGGCAGCGGCAATGAAATGTGGGGTACAGGCACGGACCCAATTTGAAGTCAGCCGGACGTGGATGGTTCCCTATGCTTATGGCGCCCAGGCGCCGCTGGTGCTCCTGGGTAAACCATCCTACAATGGTATCCGGCGTCAGTAGCGCGTTGCGTCCGGGGCCGAAGCCGGTCGGCGAGCCGCCGCCGATCGGGATCGTGTGGAGCCGCTGCAACTCATAATCACCGCCCGCCGTGTAGACGACCCAGGCGCTATCGCCGCTGATAGCGTAGCTATACAGGGGATCATCGCTGCCCGACGGCTCGTACAGCGCTGCGCGCACGCCGGATTGTACCGTCGACGATTCCAGGCGCTTCGGGGATGTCGCGTTTTTCCGGTACTCGTACACGACGTGCGAGCCGTTGGGCGTGAAGCGGAACACACCGACGCCGAAATACGGCTCCGCCATGTCCGTCAGATTGACACTCCCGACGCCGCCGCCGATCAGCGTGCTGTACAGATTGCCGACGAAGGCGTACCCGCGGTTGCCGATGTCGTTGCTGGTCGCCACGTTGTAGACGACTTTGTTGCCGAAGGGGCTGATCGCATACCCGATAATGCGGTCGTTGACCGGTAGGTTGAAGTTCAGCTTGCTCGGCGAACCACCGCCGGCCGTCGGGATGACCCACAGATTTTCCGTGCTTGCGCCACTCTCGCGCGCCGGAAAGACCACCACATTAATGATCCGGTTGAGCTCGAACGAGAAGACGTCGGCATTGGCGGCCAGCTCGGGGTTGAGCCGGACGGACGTGCCGCCGGCGATCGGCACGCCGAAGATCTCGGATCGCTGGTCGAGCAGCTGGTCGGCCAGGTACACTACGCGATTGCCGATCGGGTCGATGCCGTAGGTGCTGACGTCGCCGCCGGACGTCAACTGGCCGTTGAGTCTGGTGGCCGCACCACCGCCGTAGGGAATGCTCCACAGCTCGAACACTTCGTTGACTTCTTGATCGGCAAGATACACGATGCGCTGCCCGTCGGGGTCGAGCTGATAATTGAGCACATTGCCGCCCGCTACCAGCGGGGCGCTGAGTTTGACCGACGGGCCACCGGTCACCGGCACGCGATACAACTCGAGCCGGTTGTCGACGTCTTGATCGGCGACATACAGCACGAACTGGCTGTCGACGGTAAAGGCGACGCGTGCCCACTCAACATCGCCGTTGGGCGGTAGCGGTGGATTAAGCTTGCGCGGAGCTCCGCCGGCCAGCGCTACGATGGACAACTCGTTGACCTCGTCGGCTTCGGCGTCGGCGACGTACACCACATACGTTAAATCGGGGCTGACCTTGAAATGCAGCTGCGTAGCGTATTCCGGCAGCAAACCGGTGAGGCCGCGCCAGTCGGCGCGCGCCGGGGCTACCAGTAGCGTCAGCGAGATACCGGCCAGACAACAAACCACGGCGAAATGTCGTACGTGTTTCACGCGAACAGCCTCCGTTGCATGTTAATGCACATGACCGGCGTTTCCGCTCATCCGAGAGGCAAAAAACAGGACCAGTACCCCGCAGATGATCAGCGTGATGCCAAGCGGCGCGACAAGCCGCCGGCCCCAGGCTGTCGTTTTCTCGAGCGCCATGATCGTTCCCAGCGCCAGCATCCAGCCAAGCGTGCCGCTGCCTGCGCTGAACATAAGCAGCATCAGCGACCAGCAACAACCGGCGCAGCAGAGGCCATGGCGTGCGCCGAGTTTGAGTGCGCCCGTCGCGGTGCCGGGCATATGTCGTTGCCGGGCATCGTGGTGTCCGGTGTGCAGCCCATCCAGCAGCGTGCGTTTGGCTGGTGTGAGCTGGTAACTGCCGGCCACGATTAGCGACAACGCGCCGAACGCCCACGCCTGGCGCTGCAGCCAGGGCAGCGTGGCGACCGCATGCTGAAGTAGCCAGTCCCCCATATAGACTGCGACCCCACAGAGCGTCCAGACAGCCAGGTAGCCTACGATCAGCAACCCGCCAAACCGGATCGGAGACGCAGCACGGCGGTTGTGCAGCGTCAGGAACACAGGAAGCTGCGCCGGCAGCATCATGGCGACGACCATGACTGTCCAGCCGGCGAGGAACAGCGGAAGCAGGCGCGGAGTGTCACGCACGGAAGCGAAGCCGTGGTGGAGCGCGTGGCCGCCGGGTGCGCGTTCCATAATCCACAGCGCTACCCACGCCAGGCTGCTAAGGGCGACGACCAGCGTACCCAGCACGTGCGCGGGTTCGATACGACGAGGCAACAGCACGTTGTACCTCCAACGCTTCGAATTAGGATCCACGAAGGCCGGGCACCTGCGAACGTTGGTGCGGACGCAAGGCACACGAAGAAGACATATTCAGCCTTCGCGAGTCTTCGTGGATCGTTCAGGTGCTAGACCCAGATATCCGAGGTGCAGTCGCCGCCCGGATAGCGCATCTCGTGCGCGCGCGCCGGCCCGCCCGGCTCGGCGCCGAAATCGACCAGGAACTTCTGGTTGAGCGCCAGGCCGCCCTGCTCGGTGTCGCAGTCGATCTGCAGCAGGTACGAGCCACGCGTTGCCAAATCGGGGTAGAACTGGTTGTCCCAGCTGCTTAGCAGCGAGCTCGTCACATACAGCCGCTTGCCGTCCAGGCTCAGCTGCAGCATGTTCGGCCCGCCCGCCAGCGGCTTGCCGCCCAGGTCGCTCGGCTTGCCCAGCACCCCGCCGCACCAGACTTGCCCGGTCAGCTTCGGCCTGGCCGGGTCGCTGATATCGTACTGGCGCACATCGCCGTGCAGCCAGTTGGCCAGGTACAGGTAGCGGTCGTCCATCGACAACAGCAGGTCGGTGATCAGCGACGGCACCGGAAACGGCCAGCCCTCCATCTCGACCGGCGGGATGGCGAGCACCTGCTCGATCTCCCACTGCCCGTTGGGCTTGTGCCAGTGCCACAGCGTGCTGCTCAGCGCGGCGCCGACGAAGCCGTGCGTGCTGTCGGGGTCGTGGTGGAAGCGCACTTCGAGCGGCACCAGCCCCTGCTCGCCCAGCTCGAAGGTCTGATCGATCTCGCGCCGCTCCCAGTCCCAGAAGCTGACGCGGCTGCCGTACTTGCCGGCGGCCACTTCTTCGAGATTGAAGCCCGGCATGTAGGTGTTCGGCGCGGCCAGCTCGCTGGAGACCATCACATTGTGGCGCGGCTGGTACCACATGTCGTAATTGAAGTGCATGCCGTTGCCGCGCTCCCAGCGGCCGGCGACATTGAAGTCCTCGTCGAGCAGCAGGAAGCCGCCCGGCGCGTTGCCCTGGGCGTCGCCGAGCATGGCGATCAGCACGTGGCCGTCGGCGAGGCAATGGACGGTATGCGGCGCGCTCAGGTTGGTCTTGGCCTTGATCTCGTCGGGCTGGATGACTTTGTGCATGCGCGGCGCGCGCGGATCGGCGGTATCGACGATGTGGATACGGCTGGAGCCGAAGCCGGGCACGATCAGGAAGCGGCGGGCCTTGGTCTCGTCGTCGTGGCAGGAGGAGCAGGCGTTCCAGCCGAAATGGTGCAGCTCGTCGCCGGCGAAAGGCATCGGCAGGCGGTGGATCACCTGGGCGTAGGTCGGCGATTCGGGGTCGACGTCGATGGTGGCGAGGTAGCCGGGTTGGTCGACGGCGGTGCCGTCGTAGAGGGCGACGGTGTAGAGGAGTCCGCTCGCGCTCGGCGCGCATCGCGTCAAGCGGCGATGCGTAGCCCGGCCCACAGCAGGCATGGTCTTCGTGCGTCATGATGGTACTCCTTGCTATCGTGCGCCTGTCCAGTCGTGGACAGGCACAGCCTAGCAAAGGCGCGCCGCCGACACACCGTGGAAAATACCTGGATACCGGCCGGGGAGTACGTAAATCAACGGTCACAGGTCGAAGTCGGGTACCCACGGAGTAGGTGAGTGTCAAGGTCAAAAGTCACCGAAATCACCACCGCACGCGTGCCGTCAACTCCCGAACGATCGCCGGAACCAACGAGCAGCACGACCTTCGACCTGTGACCTTCGACCTACTTAGCGTTCCATGTGGGCATTGTCGACAACCCAGGCCGCGACACTGGCGCGCGAGCGGAAGCCGAGCTTGGCGAGAATATTGCCGACGTGACCCTCCACGGTACGTTCGGTGATCACCAGTGCCTCCGCGATCGCGCGGTTCGATAGCCCGTGCGCGATGTGCTGCGCTACCTCGCGCTCGCGGCGGGTCAAGTCCTCGCCATGGGCCGTCGCTCCCGCTGCATCGGTCGGCGACGTTGGGCCGGACTCGAGGTCGAGCGCCGCCTGCAGCTCGACCATCGCCTGGTCGAGCGTCAGCTCCCGGCCGGCAGCCGCCGCCGCCGCGAACGCCGCATCCCCAAGCTGGGCGCGCACGACGGCCATGTTCCGCTCGTGCTCGGGCTGGTCCTCGGGGACAAGCAGCGCGCCGCGCGCCTCGAGAAACGCCGTTGCTGCGCCAAGCACACGGGCTGCCTGCACCGCGTGCCCCAGCGCGGCCAGCGACCCGGCAATCGGGAGCAACCCACGCGCCGCGTCGCTCGGCACACCTGCCGCGAGCACGACCGCGCGATGGAGCAAACCGAGCGCCGCATGATGGTCGCCGATGTGCTGGGCGATCAGCCCGCTGTTAAAGAGGACCACATACTGCAGCCGGATGCTGCCAAGCTGCTCGGCAAGCGCCAGGGCTTCGGCATAGGCCTGTCTGGCCTGGAGATCGTCACCCCTGAGGCGGGCGTATTCCCCAGGCTATTGAACACAAGCGCCAGCCCCTGCCGATCGCCCAATGCCTCAAAGATCGCCCGTGCCTCAGCCAGCGCCGCGAGCTTGGTATCGCCAGTCGAGAAGGCGCCTAATGTTCGCAATACCAGGCCGATCTCCCGTTGGTCACCGCTCGCACGCGCAATCGCGAGCGCCTGCTCGAGGAGCTGCACGCTGACTGTGGTGTCGCGGTACCAAGCCAACATCGCCGCTGTACGAAGCAGCCGGATCTGTAACGCCGGCTCCAGCTCGGCGAGCCGCGGAATGAAACGCTGCGTCCAACCAATGCCTTCGTCCTGGCGGCCGTAGCTGTACCAATACTGAAACGTCGCGCTGATGATCCGCGCGCCGCAGCTGAGATCGCCGTCCGCGAGTGACCATTCCAGTGCTGCCCGCAGATTATCGATCGCTCCTTCCAGCGTTTCGTACCAGTATTTTTGGTTCGCCAGCCACAGCTCCGGCTCGGCCTGCTCGGCCAGCTCCATCATTGCGACGGCGTGCCGGCTACGCAGCAGGTTCCAGTCGCCGCTCGCCTCGACGTGCTCGCGAGCGTACTCGTGGATCATTTCCAACATCACATATCGCGCCTCGCCCGAAGTTGTCTCGCGCTGCTGAATCAGGCTCTTATCCAGCAGCGACGCCAGGCCGTTTAGCACATCGATCGAGGAGCCGACGCCGCATACTGCCTCGGCAGCAGCCAGCGAGCATCCGCCGCGGAATATTGCCAGCTGCGCGAACAAGCGTCGTTCGTCAGTATCCAGCAGGTTGTAGCTCCACGCGATCGCCGCGCGCAGCGTCCGCTGGCGCGGCGGCAGGTCGCGCGCGCCGCCGGTGAGCACGTGCAACTGCTGCGCCAGCTTAGTATAGATATCCTGCAGCGGCAGATGGCGCACCCGCGCCGCGGCGAGCTCGATCGCCAGCGGCAGGCCGTCGAGTCGACAGCAGATACCCGCAACCAGCAACGCATTTTCCGGCGTGAGCGCAAAATCGGGCTGTTGGGCAGCCGCACGCTGGACAAACAGCTGGACGGCGGCATAGGCGCTCAACCGCTCGGGTGCCCGTGACGCCAGGCTGCGCGGCGTGTCCTGATCCACAAGTACGGGCGGAACGGGCAGCGGCGGCACAGGAAAGGCATGTTCCGCGGCAACACGCAATAACTCGCGGCTTGTTACCAGGAGTTTTACATGCGTGGTGGCCTGCAGCAGCTCGGTGAGCTCAGGCGCAGCTTGCACGACTTGCTCCATGTTGTCCAACACCAGCAGCACGCGCCTGCTCAACAGCAAATCCGTCAACTGCAGCCTGTGCGACCTATCGCTGATCTGCCTGATCCCAAGGGCATACGCGACGGTCGGCACGACCAGGTGCGCATCGCTAACTGGGGACAGGTCGATGAAGTATGTCCCATCCACGAACTCCGTGGTCAGCGCGCTTGCGATTTCAATTGCAAGACGGGTCTTGCCGATGCCTGGCGGGCCAGTCAGCGTGAGCAAGCGCACATCGTCACGCTGAAGCAGTTGGGAAGCTGCGGCCGTTGCCTGCTCGCGTCCGACGAGCGGTGTGAGCGGCGTTCGTAGATTGGTTCGGGGCCGGCGCGACGTCGGCAGCGTCGCGAGCAACGGGGTCGCCGGCGGTGCTGCCGGGCGATCGGCGCCGACGGGCGTGCGTGCCCACTGCACAAACGCGTCCCGTTCGGCGGGAGCAATGGTCAAGGCCTCGGCCAGGCGGCGGGCGATCTCTGCAGAGGGACGTCGCGCATCGGCTTCCAGTTTGCGCAGTGTCTCGGTGGCACAACCGACCTGGTCGGCCAGCGCTTCCTGCGTCAGCCCGAGCGCCTGCCGGCGCTGTTTGAGCCACCGTCCGAATAATGGCGCTGCACTCATACCGCCTCGCGGCTTGTATGCCGGATGATCGTCACAATGACGGCGACGGATGCCCACCGCTGCCAAAACAGCAGACACAACTCCAGTCGAACAGCGCCGGCGCCTCGTGCCTTGTCCCGCTGATGATCCGCTATTTTACCGCATGGCGTCCTGTGATTGCGGAGCGGGCGGTGGTGTACTGGACCAAGTCAGATGATCCATGGTGCTGACGACCTTTGGTGCGCCTCCCGGACGACACCACGCGCCATCTTGTACAATACCCACGCGTGCGACGTTGCGAACCGAGCAGCAGGAGGGCGCCCGTGGCTCACGTACAGTTTGGCTGGAATGCACCGGTGATCGGCGTGCCGGAGAGCGGTGGACACCCGATCGTCATCCAGCAGCTCGAGCAGGTGCTCCCCGTCGTCGCTCAGCATTTCGACACCGTCTGGACGCCCGACCACTTCTATGGCTTCGATCGGATCGATGACCCGTTCCTGGAGTGCTGGACGACGCTCACCTGGCTGGCGGCGACCTTCCCGCAGCTCAAGGTTGGCGGCCTGGTGCTGTGCAATAGCTATCGCCACCCAACCCTGCTGGCGCACATGGGCAAGACGCTGCAGGCCTTCAGCGGCGGGCGGTTGATCCTGGGCCTTGGCGCGGGCTGGCGCGCCGACGAGTATGCCCGCCACGGCCTGACCTTCGACCCACCCGCCGCGCGCATTCGCCAGCTTGGCGAAGCCATCCGGCTCATCCGCGCGATGTGGACCCAGCCGCGCACCACCGTTAGCGGCACCTACTATCAGGTGCAGGATCTCCCGTGCGAGCCCAAACCCACCCCGCTCCCGCCGATCATGATCGGGGGCGGCGGCGAGAAGCTGATGCTGCGCTTGGTGGCCGAGCTGGCCGATTGGTGGGATTGCGGAGGCACCCCGGACGCCTACGCGCATAAGCTCGACGTGCTGCGCACGCATTGTGCGGATGTCGGGCGCGACAGTGCGACGATCGTGAAAAGCACGCAGCTTGAGGTTGCCGCGCCCGCCGACGCGGCTGACTCACGCGCGTTGATCGCCAAGCTGCAGCCGTACGTTGACCTGGGAATCACCCATGTGATCCTGGATTGCGGGGTGGTAACCGATCCCGAGCGGGTGCGGCGCCTGGGTGAAGATGTGCTGACGCGATTTCGCTAGCGCGTCTCATATCTTGGGTCGGCGTGGTAATTCCTCCTGCCTGCTGCTATCCTACCTGGCCCGGCCGCCGGTCGCCCGGGCGCGGTAGCGGGTGATCAGGTCGGCGCGTTCGGTCGCTATGCAGGTTCATCGTTCTCCACCGGCGCCGTGCAGGGCTCGGCGTGAATGTGCGCCAGAATCTGCCCGTGGCGCAGCTCAGCAAAGCAGTGCCAGAACTCCACCACCATCTGGCCACCGGCCATTGGCGCGCCACATTCACGACACGTATCGACGTGGTCGAGGACAAGGATTTGACCATGGCCGAGCTGCCATACCTGCGATGCGTGCTGACGCATGTACTGGCACCATGCAAAATCAATGCGCAGGAACTTCGCCACCGTAGACCTCCTGTCGCGTATCAGGGAGGCGGTGTAGGCTGAATCTGCAAGGCACCACGCTCCATCGTCAGTGTTCAGCCGTGTCGCCGGTCAGCTCGTCGTACCAGCACCGCAGCCCCTGCAGCACCGTGTCGAACGCCCGCCGCGGAGGTGCTTGGAACGGGAGTTGCCATGAGCGCGGTCGCGCTCGCCGTACACCCGCTGCCAGCCGGTGGGCGTGCCCCGCTGCTCCAGCGCAGGCGCGACGGTCTTCACCGTCAGC
This sequence comes from uncultured bacterium, assembly GCA_963827625.1. Taxonomy (GTDB): domain Bacteria; phylum Chloroflexota; class Chloroflexia; order Chloroflexales; family Kallotenuaceae; genus CAWHBS01. The sequence continues at coordinate 1,614,168 of CAWHBS010000004.1, forward strand.
GCCGGCTCCGCTGCCTGCGCCGCGGTGCTGGGGGCGCGTCGCCCAGCCGCAGCACCAGCGCGGTCACTCGGGCGTCGCTGCCCGTCGTCGGCTAGCGGCGGGTGCGTTTCTTCAGATTGGCCGTCGCGACCGCCACCTGATGGGCGGTCGTTGCCACCCCCACGCCCAGCAGACCGGCCAGCGTTGCCACCGCCACCAGCACCATTGGAACTTCCACTCCTGCTCCCACCGCCGTCCTCCTCTCCACGCGTGACCCTGGAACCCCCACCTCGCGCCGTACCCGACCTGCTACCGGTCGTTGGGCGTTGTCCCGTCCGGCCGCCCCGGCGCCGTGCCGGGCTCCGGCGCCGTCCGGGACTGCCCTCGTACAGCTGCTCGGTCAGCTCGCGCCAGTGTCGGCAGCAGGTTCCGCGCCTCGGCCGGAGCGTCCTCGGCGCCACCGGCAGCTGCGTCCCGTGCAGCACTCGCAGCGCCTGTCGGTGCGCCACGCGGACGGCTGGACCTGCCCGCGCCACGTGCTTGACGTGCTGGAAGCGCTCAAGGTGGTGTTCACCAGCCTGCTACCGCTGATGGCAATCTTCGGCCCAGCGACGGTGCTGGAGTATATCGGGTGGCGCGGCCGACACGCGACAGAGCGAACGACACAGGCGTTTCGCACCTCGTGATCGCTCTTGGTTGCTGGTAAGATGTACCATACGTGCTTTGCGTAACGCGATCGTTTCACTCAGCAGTGAAGCCGCAACGCGACTACCCCTACTGTGCTGGGCCAGCGTTGAGACAGAACCGGGAAATACTAGCCGTGGGCCGTGCCTTGTGTCGTGCGACATCGTGACCTGGCGCCGGCGGGAAGCGCGCAAGCTGCTTGGCGGGAGCCTGCGGCGGAGCAGGCTCGCAGGCGCGGGACGGCGTAAGCGCGCCCTGCTCCTTGTGCTGCTCGTCGTGAGCACGCTCTCCCTGGCCGGCGGCGACCCGCCGGCGGCATCCGGGCAGACAGATCCGCGCCAGGCTCGACCGCTGCGCGTCGTTACCAAACCCATCGAGCCATTCGTCATCAAGCAGGGTGACCACCTCAGCGGGTTCAGCATCGACCTGTGGGACCACATCGCTCGACAACTGAACCTTGACTATCAGTGGGTCGAGGTCGTGACCGTCGAGGAGCAGCTTGCCGCCGTCGAGCAGACGACAGCCGATGTTGCCATCGCGGGCATCAGCATCACCGCCGCGCGCGAGCAGCGCGTCGACTTCGCCCATCCCTACTTCGACGCGGAACTCCAGATCCTGACCAGAACACGCTCAACGCCGAGGTTCGCGGATCTGCTCAGCTTTTTCCGGGCGCCGGCACTGTGGACCACCCTCGGCGTGGGCCTCCTGCTTGCCCTGGTGATGGCACATGGGATCTGGCTGGCCGAGCGTCGCACGAACGCGGAGTTCCGGCGGGGCTACCTGCGCGGCGTCGGGGAAGGGCTCTGGTGGCTGCTCGACATCGTCGCAAACGGCGAGTACGGCGAGAAGGGGACGCGCAGCGCCGCAAAGCGCCTGATGACGATGGGCTGGTGGCTGATCGGCGTGATTCTGATCGCGCAGATCACCGCGACCTTTACCTCCGCGCTCACCGTGCAGCAGCTCAGCGGGCTGATCCGCGGTCCTGCTGAGCTGCCGGGGGCACGGATCGCGACAGTGCAGAGCAGCACCGCCGCACACTATCTACGCGCCGAGCAGCTGAGCTTTCGGGGGGTGGCGACGATCGGCGAAGCCTATGACCTCCTGATCGAGGACCGAGTGCAGGCGATCGTGTATGACGCGCCGGTCCTGCGCTACTACGCGGCGACGCGGGGGAAGGGGATTGTGCAGGTCGTCGGGCCGATCTTCAAGCCAGAGGTCTACGGCATTGCCGTGCCAACCGGCAGCCCGTTGCGCAAGCCGATCAACGAAGCGCTGCTCCGCCTACGCGAGGATGGCACCTATGACGCCATCTACGATAAATGGTTCGGCACTTTCCGCTAGGCGCGCGGACACGGCATAGTACAGCCCGTGTCATAGGTGACTGTGCCGGCTACCTTTATACGCCATGTGCTTGCCCTTCGTGCGTTGCCATTCCCGCGCCCCATGCTTCAGGCGCGGCCGATGGCATGACGATGATCTCGTTCAACAAGCTCACGGATCCGGCGGCGTTTCTGATGTGGGCACAGCAGCGTGCGGTGGCGGCGTATGGGCTGCAGTCCTCATGCGCGGTCACGCCGCAATTCCAGCGGGAGGGAGCACGATGCAGGCGGGCCTACGGTTGCATACCTGCGCGTCGGTTCGCTGGGTCAGCACGGATGTCCCTGCCGCAGAGTTACGCGGGCCGTTCCTTGCCCCACGCGGCTCAGAGCCCGGCACTTGGCCTGGCGACGCGACGCAGCCGGTCCACGTCGCGCATCGGCGGCGCGCCAAACAACTGCTTGTACTCGCGCGTGAAGTGCGAGGCATCGCCGTAGCCTACCCGGGCGCCGGCGCTGGCGGCGTCCAGCCCCTCACCCAGCATCAGCCGCCGCGCCTCCTGCAGCCGCAGCTGCTTCTGGAATTGCAGCGGGCTCAGCGCGGTCACCGCCCGGAAGTGGTGGTGAAAGCCCGACACGCTCATCCCCAACTCGCGCGCGATATCCTCGATGCGCAGCGGCTGATCGAAGTCTTTCCGCAGCCGCGCGACGGCCGCGGCGATGCGATGAGGATCCCCGCCCAGCACCGCGAGCTGCCGCAGCCTTCCGCCCTGCGCGCCCCGCAGCAGCCGGTAGACGATCTCCCGCGTAATCAATGGCGCCAGCACGCGCGCGTCGGCCGGCGAGTCCACCAGCCGCACGAGCCGCACGACGGCGTCCAGCAGGTCGGCATCCAACGGACTCACGTTGATGGCCGGCACGGCGGACTGGCTACGCGGCGCGAGGTGACCGGCCTCGACCAGCACCGAGCTGACCATGGTCGGGTCGAGCTTAAGGACGACCCCTAGATAGGGTCGCTCGGGCGACGCCACCGTGATTCGCGTCGCAATCGGCAGCTCGGCCGTCGCGATGAGGTAGTGCGCCGGATCGTAGCGGTAGCGCTGGTCGCCCAGCAGGATCTCCTTGCTGCCCTGCGCGATCACGCACAACGACGGCGAGGACACGCCATGCCCCAGCTCCGTGGGCGTCGATGCGCGGCGCAGCCATAGCCCCGGCAGCGGCTCCGCCGTGTCCGTGTCGCCGATGGCCCGCCCGATCCGCGCGATCAGCTCGTCTCGGCCGGCGTGCACCCGCTGCTCCGGTTGCTCGGCCGGCCGGTGGTTCGTCACATCCATAACGCCTCGTCCCGTGACCTGCAGCACCGATCACCCGTGTATGCAGGATTGTTCAATAGTTCTAGACAATCGTTATACCAGCATGCCGGTCAGGCCTTGTATACTACCTCGCAAACAGCGGGAGTCAATTTCGATCCTTAGGAATATGCTGGACTTTTTTAGATTGATGCGTCGCGCCGCGGGCGATCGGGCACAAGAATTTGATTGAAAGGAAACGGCCAATGGAGATCAAACGCAACGGCTCGCAGCCCTCCGAGCAAGGCCCGGCTGAATACTTCACCGGCACGGTACGCATCGACCCCCTGTTCGTGGCGCCCGCTCCTGCACGCGTGCGCGGTGCCAGCGTGACGTTTGAGCCTGGCGCCCGCACGGCGTGGCACACCCATCCGCTGGGCCAGACCCTGATCGTGACGGCCGGCTGCGGCCTGGCCCAACGCGAGGGTGGCCCGATCGAGCAGATCCGGCCGGGCGACGTGGCCTGGTTCGCGCCGGGCGAAAAGCACTGGCACGGCGCAACGGCCAGCACCGCCATGACACATATCGCCATCCAGGAAGCGCTCGACGGCAAGGTCGTCGACTGGCTGGAGCAGGTCACTGACCAACAGTACCGAGCACCTGACTGAAAGGAGGATACGAGGTATGCAAAAGCGGAAGCTCGGCCGAACCGGCCTTGACGTCTCGCCGATCGCGATCGGTGGCGCAGCCTTTAGCTATGTGCATCGTTCCATGGGCTGGGATCCGATGTCCGACGACGGCCGCACGGTGGTCTATGCGACGCTTAACGCCGCGCTGGACCAGGGCATCAACTATATCGACACCGCGGCCGCGTACGGCGACGGCTACAGTGAGACGCTCATCGGCGAGGTGATGAAGACCCGCCGCGCCGACTGCGTGCTGGCCAGCAAGGTCTGGTACTACCTGGATCATCAGGGCGTCCTCGACAGTGTCCACGCCAGCCTCAAACGGCTGCAGACCGAGCACATCGACCTGATGCAAGTGCATGGCCGCATGTTCTCGCCGGATGAAGTCGAGCACGTACTGCATGGAGGTCCGCTCGATGCGCTGCTCGAGCTGCGCGCGGCGGGCACGATCGGCCATATCGGGATCACCAGCGAAGAGGCGTGGACCGTGATCCCGTTCCTCGAGCGCGAGGAGATCGAGGTGTATCAGATCGCCTACAATATCATCTACCAGTCGCCAGCGCGTCATTTCCTGGTCGAGGCGGGAAAGGCGAATGCGGGCGTGGTGACGATGCGCACGATGACGTCGGGGATCTTTCAACGCGAGATGAGCGTGCTGGCACCGGAATGGCAGGCCGCGCATGATCTGTACGAGGTGGCGTTGAAGTTCGTGCTGTCGGATTCGCGGGTGCATGCCGGCATCGTGGGCATGCGCTGGCCACACGAGGTGGAGCAGAATGTGCGCCTGCTGGACGGGTGGGAGCCGCCCGTGGATTTCGCAAGCATGCCGCGCGCGACCTTTGCGGTCTATAACGCCGACGACGCAGCGCAAGGGTCGTGAAGCATAGGGAGAAAACTCGGACATGGCCGGACTACGATGGGGCGTCAAGACGGCGCCACAGCATGCGACCTACGACGCCATGCTCAAGCTCTGGTAGGAGGCGGACCGGACGCCTGCGCCTCGGCTTGATGGTCGCGGGCAACACTTACCGCCATCCGGCGGTCCATGCCCATATGGCCGCCGGGGAGGGCCTCCCGCAGCGCATAGCCCACGGCGGCGATGACGATGATCGGGAGGAAGACCTCGCTGAAGGCGTGCAGGGCCTCCATCATCGCGGACCCATCCCGTCCGTGGCTCCCTCTCGGTGTCATATTGACAGGACCACCCGCCCACGCCGCACCGGCTGTTCGACTGCCTCATGCGCCGCGGCGATCGCCGCTAGCGGCACGCGCTCTGCGATCTCATAGCCGCTCCACCCCGCGGTCAGCGCTGCGTTCAGGTCCGCGGCGGCTGCCGCTTTCGCTGCCGCCGGGAAGTCGTCACTGCCCAGGAAAAACACCCGGATGTTCGCAAACACCAGCGGCCAAAACGGAATTGCCGGCGCCGCGTCGCCGGTCGCATACGTGGCGATCGAGCCGCCCAGCGCGAGCACCTCCGTATCCAGCGCGATGTTGGCGTCGAAGGCGACCTCCACAATGTGGTCGATCCCGTTCGGCGCCAGCGCGCGCAGGCGCTCGACCACCGCCGCCGGCGGCCGCGCGTCCGTGCGCACCACCTCGCTGGCTCCCGCCTGTGCCGCCACCGTCGCGTCGCCGTCCGAGCGCACCGTCGCCAGCACGCGGGCACCAGCCAGCCGCGCCAGTGCCACGGCACACACGCCCACGGCGCCGGCGCCGCCCTGTACCAGCACCACGCGCCCTGCCACCGGACCCGCGACATGCACGGCACGGTGGGCCGTGATACCCGGGATGCCCAGGCAGGCACCTTGCTCGAACGACACGCCCGCCGGCAGCGGCACGGCCTGGGCGGCCGGGACCACGACATACGCGGCGGCGGTGCCGAACGGACGGTAGGATTGTGCCCCATAGCACCACACCCGCTCGCCCAGCCGCGCCGCCTCGACGCCCGCGCCGAGGCGATCGATGGTGCCCGCGCCGTCACTGTGGGGGATCACACGGGGAAAGGGCATACCCACACCAAAGGCGTCCTGGCGCTTTTTGACATCGCCGGGGTTGATGCCCGAGGCGACGACGCGGATGCGCACCTCGCCCGGACCAGGGTTGGGGTCCGGCACGTCGCCCACCACGAGGACGTCACGAGCCGGACCCTGTCGGTCGTACCAGGCTGCTTTCATCGTGCTTGATCTGCTCCTTCCAGCTCACCGGTAAATCGTTCCTCGACCAACCACGCGCCCCACGCCGCCGGTGATGCATGTGGAGCGGTGAGCACGCCGGGCGCCGCCGGTACGACGGGGCACAGCGTGGTCGTCATGCGCGGCCGCCCTCGCTGGTGGCGGCCAACAGGCGCGTGACGAGATCGTGCAGGTGCTGCTGCTCCGCGGTGCTGAGCGTGGCGTCCAGCACCGTCGCCAGCTCGGCCGCGTAGGTCGTGCTTGCACCGGCGAGCGTGTGCCGGCCGGCGTCCGTGAGGGCGACCCGCGCGGCGCGACGGTCAGCGGCATCCGCTTCGCGGCGCAGCAGCTCGGCCCGCTCGATGCGGTCCACGAGCTTGCTGGTCGCCCCTTGCGTAATACGAAGTGAGCGGGCGAGATCGCCGATGCGCAGGCTGCTGTCTGGCGACTGCGCGATGACGTACAGCGCCTCGAAGAACGCCAGCGACAGGTCGTGCTCCGTTTTCAGGAGCGCGTCGATGTGGTTCCAGAGGGCGATCTCCAGGCGGATCAGGTCACTCATCCATTGGATCGGGCTCGCCGGTGGCATGGGCACCTCGTCTCGGATTTTGGAAGCCGTCATCTAAATATATTCTTTGACATATAATTCCCCTGCAAGTATAATCCAGCTCGTGGTTGTGTCAAGTCGTCGTTCGATCGGGTGGACAGCTACCGCGTGTCAGCGGCGTCAATCGGCCTTTCTACGAACAACAACCTCCCTGCCGCAAGTCCAGCTGGGGACGGCGAAAATGCGTTGTAACGTCGTCCCCTCCCCGTATCGGGTTGCAAAGTTACCCAACATGCGGTATGGTGTGGTGGGTACGGGTGTGTGGATTACGCGCGCGCTTCCTCGTATCATCCACCATTCGTTCCACGGGATAGGACCATCGCCGCCGTTCAGCAGTGCACTGAGCATTTATCTATGGCATGGAAAACGCCGATCGTGTCCGAAGGCGTCCTCCGGGTACCCGGTGAGGCCGTCACCATTGACGTGGACTCTCCGATGTGGCGCAGCTGGCTGGCCGACGACACGCACTGTTCGTTTCATTTTTCCCACCCGTCCGGCACTTTCACCGCCCGGAAGGAACGCAAGCAACGTGGCCAGCGCTACTGGGTCGCCTATCGTCACGCCCACGGCAAGCTCCATAAAGCCTATCTCGGCAAATCCGAGCTGTTGAACGGAGATCAACTCTGCACCACGGCACAGGTGCTCGCACGTGCCGTAGGCCATCACGATGACGGCGGGGTGTAGGCGGATGGGTTTCATCGTGCTGGAGCAGCGCATCGTCCTCCAGCGTGGACCGCCGCCGCAGCGACGCGCTCAAGCGATGGCGCTCACGGTGGTCCTGCTCGTTGTCATCGGCAAAGTCGTGGTGTTTACCCTGCTTACGCACGCCTTCGGCTACCGCGGGCAGATCCCTCTGGCCGTCGGGCTCGGCATGTGCACATACGTGGAGAACGAACACACATGCAGGGAGGCTGCGGTTCCATGATGACCACACTGACCCGGCCACAACGGGCGGGGTATCTGCTGAGTTTGCTGTTGCTGAGTGCCGGCTGGTTGCTGCTGCTTGCCTTGACCCTGGAATCACCACTCGCCTCCTGGAGTCGGCACGCCCTGGTCCTCCAGGCGGCCGCACTCCTGGTCGCGCACCAGCTGGTCCCACGTACCCTGGCCCAGCGCCTGGTCCTGTACCCGCTCGTCCTCGCCGCGAGCATCTATCTCCTGGATTCCACCCTGCCGCCACCGACTTTCCCGGCCGGCTGGCCGCGCGAGCTCATCCCGCGGCTCGTCCTTGGCGGCCTGCTGGTTGATTGGCTCTGGACCATCCATCAACGACGACGCGCCCGGCAGAGCACCGTGCGCGGTGGACAGCAGCACATGCCACTGGCTGACGCCGCCCAGCTCCTCGGGCTGTCGGCTGCCGAACTGCGCGCACGGATACACGTGTGCAGGGTGATACTGTATCGTGACGCGGGAGGACACGAATATGTATCGGCAGCTGATCTGCCGTCGCTCCGGCGTCGGACCACACCGGCGTGGTGGGTCCTGCTGGTGTGGATGCTCCTGATGAGCGGCGTGCTGGTGTTTGCGCTCCCGCTCGTCGTGCCCGCGGCGTGGCAACGGGCCGCCCAGGTCGTGTGGTGTAGCGTCCTGATGGGCGGCATGCTGGTGTGGGTGCGGGCCAACGGACGCGCGCTTAGCGAAGACGATTGGACACCGCGAGTGCTACGACACCAGAACGAGGACGCTCCACGGGGCGAGGGAGGCCGCACGATCCCGCTGACCGCCGTTCAGGCGCGATTCCTCGCGGTGATGGAACGAGAGCAGGATCCATAACCAGCACGCGGCACCACGTCATGGACGAACCCGCTGGCTTTAGGTTTGAACGCCCCGGCGTCTCCGTCGGGTGCATCGACGAACGTGACATGCGCATGACTCGGGTCTCGCAGCCTACATCTGGAGAGGAACTGGCCATTCAATGCTGAACGACCTCAAACGCCTGGTCATTGGCAATCCGCTCGAGACTGCCCGCCAGAGCCACGAACGGCTGTCCAAGAAAGTCGCGCTGGCCGTCTTTTCGTCCGACGCCCTCTCCTCCGTCGCCTATGCGACCGAGGAGATCCTGCTGGTGCTGGTCCTGGGCGGCCTCGCCGCGCTGCAGCTATCGCTGCCGGTCGCCGGTGCCATCGCCGTGCTCCTGTTTGTCGTCTCGGTTTCCTACCGGCAGACGATCAAGGCCTATCCGCAGGGCGGCGGCTCCTATGTCGTCGCCAGAGATAACCTCGGCATGTTCCCCAGCCTGACGGCAGGAGCCGGGCTGCTGGTCGGCTATGTGCTGACCGTCGCGGTCTCCCTGTCGGCTGGTGTGTCGGCGATTGTATCAGCGCTGCCCGCCCTTGAGCCTTTCCGCGTGCCCATGGCGCTCGGCTTTCTGATGCTGTTGACGCTTGCCAATCTCCGCGGCTTGCGCGAGTCCGGTGTGCTGTTCGCGTTTCCAACCTATGCCTTTCTGATCACGATCTTCACGCTGCTGATCCTGGGCTTCTACCGCTACCTGACCGGCACGATCGTGCCGGTCTCCTCCGACGAACAGCTGGCGTCGCTCGCGGCACCGTCCGCAGCCCTGGGGCTGGTGCTAATGATCAAAGCCTTTGCGGCCGGCTGTACGGCGCTCACGGGGATCGAAGCGATCTCGGATGGCGTGCCGGCCTTCAAAAAACCGGAGTGGGTCAACGCCCGCACCACCCTCACCGTCATGGCCGTGCTGCTGACGACGATGTTCCTCGGCATCAGCTTCCTCGCCAGCCAGTATCAGGCACTGCCGCATGGGGCCGGCAATCCGGAGACGGTGCTCTCACAGATCGGTCGCGGCGTGTTCGGCGGCCGTGGCATCCCCTATGCTATCCTCCAGGCCGCCACCGCCCTGATCCTGCTCCTGGCCGCCAACACCGCCTACGCCGACTTCCCGCGGCTGCTGTCGTTCCTGGCCCGTGACGGCTTCTTGCCGCGGCAGTTCGGCACGTTAGGCGATCGGCTGGTCTTTTCCAACGGCATCATCCTGCTCGCCGTGGCCGCGGGGGTGTTGATGGTCATCTTCAACGCGACCGTCACGGCGTTGATCCCGCTGTATGCCGGTGGCGTGTTTGTCTCGTTCACGCTGTCGCAGTTCGGGATGGTCCAGCGCTGGCGGCGCCTGCGGTTACCGGGCTGGCGGCAGGGCATGGTCATTAATGGCATTGGCGCGATTACGACCTGTGGCGTCGCAGGGGTCGTAATCTATGAAAAGTTCCTGCATGGCGCCTGGATGCTGCTGCTCCTGATTCCGCTGGTCATTTTGATGTTCCTGGGTATCCATCAGCATTACCGCAGCGCCGCGCGGCAACTCTCCTTGCAGGGCCTGGTCAAGCCACCGCGCCCCCGCATGACGGTGATCGTGCTGGTCTCCACGATGCATCGCGGGACGGTCAACGCGCTGACGTATGCCGAGGCGATCGCGCCCAGCAGTATCACGGCGGTCCACATCAGCCTTGACCTGGAGCAGACCCGGAAACTCCAGGCGAGCTGGGCCGAGTGGGGCGGCGAGATTCCGCTGGTGGTGCTCGACTCGCCCTATCGCTCGTTGGTGCGGCCGCTACTGCGCTACATTGAGGAAGTCGACGCGCGCTGGGACAACGATATTGTGACGGTGATCCTGCCGGAGTTTGTGCCCGCGAGGTGGTGGCACAACCTGCTGCACAATCAGACCTCCTTCCTGATCAAGAGCGCGCTGCTGTTTCGCAGGAACAAGGTGATCACCAGTGTCCCCTATCGCCTTGACCGATAACATCAACCGGGTCCGTTGCACACCAGGTGGGCAACCAACATTTGCACACCTCGCTCCACCGTGGTAGCATCGCGACATGTCCAAGCAGCGTGTGTCGGTCCCGCTGACCACAGCCGCCCAGCGCCGCCTGCTGTTCGAAACCTGGCAGCACACCGGCAACGTCACCCTCGCCTGCCGCGCGGCTAACGTCTGCCGGCGCACCTTCTACTACTGGAAACCCCGCTTCGACGCCGGCGGCTATGCAGCCTTGGACGCCTTTCAATTCTCGGTGCGTCCGCGGCCACGGCAGATCGCCGACGCCGTGGTCGAGCACGCCATCGCGCTGCGCCGCGACCATCCGACGTGGGGCAAGCGGCGCATTGCCGAGGAACTGGCTAAGCGACATGGTGGCATCCCACCGGTGAGCGCCAACACGGTCAAGCGGCTGTTGGTGGACGCGGGACTATGGACGTTTCGCACTCCGGCGCAGAACCTACCCACTGCGCCTGCACCAGTGGTTATAGAGCGCACGAACACGCCTGCGCCGCGCGACACTGCGCCGAAACGCGGCGACCAGCCCGTGCCCCTGCTCGCGACCAAACTCGCCCGCCCGCGCGTCCCGGCGACGCTGGTGCTCCGTGCACGGTTGCTCGACCAGCTCGATAGCGCGACCCACCAGCGCCTGACCCTGGTGTCGGCGGCGGCCGGCTGGGGCAAGACCACGCTGCTGAGTGCGTGGGCCGGCCGGCAGCCCGGCCCAGTGGCCTGGCTATCGCTGGACGAGCTGGACAATGACTTCACCCGCTTCTGGAGCGCCGTGATCGCCGCGCTGCGCACCGCGCTCCCCGCGCTCGGCAACACCGCGCTTGCCATGCTGCAGGCGCCGGAACCCGCACCGGCGGCGGCGGTGGTGACCACGCTGCTGAACGAGCTGGCTGCCGTGGAGGCACCTGCGCCCGTGGCGCTGATCCTGGACGACGTCCATGTTCTCGATGATCCGGCGGTGTTCGCCGGCGTCACGCGGTTGATTGAGCATCTTCCGCCGCACCTGCACCTGGTGCTCGCCAGTCGCGTCGACCCGACGCTGCCCCTGGCACGCTGGCGCGTGCGCGGCGACCTGGTGGAAGTGCGCGGCACGGATCTCCGCTTCACCGTCGCCGAAGCACGCACGTTTTTTACTTGCGCCCTGGGTGACGAGCTGGCGGACGACCAGGTCCGGCGCCTGGCGCAGCGCACCGAGGGCTGGATCGCGGGCTTGCACCTGGCGGCGCTGGCGCTGCGCCAACGGGCCGATCGCGCGGCCGTGGTCGAACTCGTTTACGGGCAGCCATCGCTTTCTGCTCGACTACGTCCAGGAGGAAATCCTCGACCGTCAGCCGCCGCAGATCCAGCGCTTCGTGCTGCACGCCGCGGTGTTGCGCCGCATGACCGCCGACCTGTGTGCCGCGGTGACCGAGGAGCCGGCCAGCCAGGCGCTGCTGGACTGGCTGGAGCGGCACAATCTGTTTGTGGTGCCGCTGGACGACACCCGGCAGTGGTATCGTGCGCATGATCTGTTCCGTGAGGTATTACTGGCACGCTTGCATGCCACCGCGCCGGAATTGGTCCCACAGCTGCATCTGCGCGCGGCGCAGTGGTTCGCAGCGCATAACGAGCTGCGCGAAGCGATCACCCACGCGCTGATCGCCCACGCGTATGCCTATGCCGCCCAGCTGATCGAACGCATCGCTCCCGAGTTGTGGCTGCGCGGCGAAGCCCACACGGTGCAGTCCTGGATTGCGGTGCTGCCGGATGCCGTATTGCTGCAGCACGCCCGGCTGGCGCTCAACGTGGCGTTGCGTCTGCTGGAAACGCAGCTCGCCGTGGCCAGCGAGGTGTACGCCCGCACCCAGGCGCAGGTCGAGCAGACGGTTGCGCGCCTGGACGCCGGGCTCCACCGCCCGCCTGAACCGGCTGCGTGCGCACCCGCAGATCACACGCCGCCTGAGCTACCACCAGCGGAGGTGGCATTGCTGCAGCGACGTATTCGCCTGCTGCAGGCGTTGCTTGCGGCACGGCCGCTGATAACGCGTGGTGATATGGAGCGGCTACAGCACCTCGCCCAGGAGACGGCAGCGCTCGCCGCGGACGAAGCAGCAAGCTGGCAGCTTATCGCGCAATGGATGGCCTTCTGGCTCGTCGAGCCGCTGCAGCGCGACGCAGCCCTCGCGGTTGGGTGGCTCCAGGAGGCCAAGCAGCGCTTGTTGGAGGCGGGAGAACAGGCGGGAGCACTCCGTGTGATACGCTGGCTGGCATGTGCCTTCTGGCGCGCCGGCAGGCCGCGCCTGGCGCACCAGGAGTGCCTCCATGCGCTGGCCCTGCAAGCGCAGCTCGGCGAGCAGTCGGCGACGACGGGCTATACACAGCTGTTCCTGGCGTGCGCCCTGATCGCCTGCAACCAGCTTGAGGCGGCAGGCCAGGCTGTAGGCGAGCTTATGCGTATCGCGCATACCTGGGAACATGCCGATCTGCTGATCAACGGATACTTAACGTCGGCGTATCTCTCACTGGCACGTGGCGAGGTGGCGGCCGCCGATCAGCAGCTGCATATGGCGGAGGAGGTTGTGCGGCAGGAACAGTTCGCCATTTACGTTGGCGTGACCGCGGCGGCACGCGTGGCGTACTGGCTGGCGGTCGGCGACGTGGAGACGGCATGTTCCTGGGCGGCGCAGGTCGTGTTGTCGCCCGATACATGGAACCCCAACCGCCGCCGCGAAGTGCTGGCGCTTGCGCGTGTATATCTGGCGCAGGAGCAGTACGGCGCGGCGCTCGCGACGTTGCGCCGGTTTAGCGCCGAGCTCGATCGGCCGGGCGCTCTGAACATGACGAGCGAGTATCTGGCGCTGCAGGTGGTTGCCCTGCACGGCAGTGGACAGCACGCCGACGCGCATCGCGTTTTGGCGCGTTTGCTCGAGCTGACCGCACCGGAGGGCTGCATCCGCGTGTTTGTGGATGCGGGCGAACCCATGCACCGGCTGCTCCAACGCGTCCGCGGCGTCCCGCGCAATTCGACGACCACGCTATCGCCGACGGCGACAGCCTTTGTCACGCAGCTGTTAATCGCCTTCGCCCAGGAAGCGCGGCGCGTACCGCACCACGCGCCACATGCGCCGCGTGCTCCGCTCGACCACGTCGCCACCGGAACGCAGCCACTCACCCGCCGCGAACAGGAGGTGCTGCGCCTGCTGCTCGACGGCGCCTCCAACGCCGAGATCGCCAATGCGCTGGTCATCTCGCTGGCGACGGTCAAGAAGCACGTGGGCAACCTGTTCGGAAAGCTCCAGGTGGCCAATCGCAGCCAGGTGCACGCCCTGGCACGCACGTGGAAGGCGCTCGCCTAGCTGCCCGCGACGACGCGCTGCGGTGCGACGGTCACGCCGGACCGCGCCTGTGGGTGCGGTAGTGTCCACGGCTGCCTATGCCTCGGTTGCCCGAACATACGACCTTAATGTAGACCCGAGTCTACCGCGTGGTTTCCCTGTGCGCGTTACGCTGGTTGCAGCCGACACAAGCAGCACAGGAGGCCGTATGTGCAGGTTCAGATCCGCATCAAGGAGCAGTTGGATCCGTCGTGGCAGGACTGGTTTGCACCACTCCAGCTGCGTCACGAGGCGGCCGGAACGACCGTGCTGACGGGAGTTCTGCCGGATCAGGCGGCCCTGCAGGGCATGCTACTCGCCATCTCCCGCCTGAGCTTGACCTTGCTCGCCCTCGATACCAGCGAGTCCCGGCACGACCATTCGCCGCCGGCGAGAAAAATGTCACGGTGATCGGGCGGATACCGTGCATCTCGCTAACGGTTGCACCATGTCGTTGGGCTGAGCCGATCGTATCGAAAGCGGCGTGACCGGTTCAATAGTTGCGACCTACAAGGAGCACGACCATGCGAAAGGTGATCGCTTCGACGTATGCGACCCTGAACGAGATCATCTCACCGGTTGAGTGGAGTTATTCGATCAGGAGCACAGACCACGCTAAGTATGCCCGCGACCTGCTGTTTGCCAGCGATGCTCTGCTCATGGGCCGCGAGACATACGAGGTTTTTGCCGATGTCTGGCCAGGCCGAACATCGGCCGATGACGGGCCGGGCGAGGAAGGCTTCATCGATCGCATCAACGCCATGCGGAAATATGTCGCCTCAACCACGCTCACGGAACCGCTGACGTGGAACGCAACCCTGATCAAGGGTGACCTCGCGGAGGAAGTTGCCAAACTCAAACAGCAGCCCGGCCAGAATATCCTGATGTATGGCGCAGGCTCGGTCGCCGGCACGCTGTTCAAGCATGGGCTGATCGATGAGCTGCAGATCCTGTTCTATCCGGTCGTGGCTGCGGGCGACGTGAGGCTGCTCAACGATTTAAAGGACATTCCAGCGCTGAATCTTCTGAACTCACAGGTGCTTGATACGGGCGTAATGGTGCTGACCTACGGGCCAAAGACTTGACGCTGGAAATGCTCAATCGGCGCACACGGGAGTAAAGCCATGAAAGTCACTGTCTTGAACGTTGTGCTTTGGATGTTGCAGCTCCTCTTGGCCGCGGCGTTTCTGGCGCATGGATGGTTGATGTTGGCGCCGCCCGCCGATATGGTGGCCCTGATGAATGAGCAGATCGGGCCGAACCTGCGTATCTTCATCGGCGTCGCCGAAGTGCTCGCCGCGGTCGGACTGATCGCTCCGGGCGTGACCGGCATTTTGCCCTGGTTGACGCCGTTGGCAGCGGCCGGCCTGATGGTGATTATGGGCTGCGCGTTTGTGCTGCACCTGTACCGCGGCGAGACCTCAAGCGCGAGTACGGTCGCGATCCTGTTTGTCGTCCTCACGCTGGTGGCCTATCTGCGCTGGACCGTGACGCCGCTCGCGGCGCGCACATGGCGGCGGCGCGCGCGTCCTGCGAACGCAGCGTAGCACCATCGGAGGTCAGGGCAGGTCACGCCGCTCGTCGAGCACGCGTTCAATCGCCGCGATCCGGCGCGTAAAATTCTCGGCATAGTCGCGGAACACCACCATCTGCCGCCCCAGCGGGCTGTCTTCCCCGAGCTCGTCATTCCCGGCGTCGGTCAGCATCTGCTCGGCCTTCTGGTGCTCGACCTTGAGGGCATATTCCGCCAGGCGGCACTCGTCGATGGCCCGCTCCAGATTGTAGATCAGGAGGCGCATCTCGTCCTCGGACGTCGTGGTCCGGTTGATGCGCTGCTGGGAGATCGCCTGTGCCCGGGAGCGGATCTCGTCCAGGTGAATCGTGATCGACTGCACCTCAGCCATGCTCCTCCATCCTCGCTGCACGTACTGCTCGACCTGCACGAACGCCTCAGTACGATGTCCGCTGCTGCTTGGCCTTCGCTCATCAGCGTAAAGCGTGACCATGCGACTATACTACATCGGCACCCCGTGCCTGCTTGGCAATAGAGATATTCACCACCAGGAGTATTTTACATGCGGGACGTTGAAACAACAAAGGAGTTGTCACCAGAACAACGTGAAGATCTACTCAGGGCATTGAAAGTCCGTTTTGAGAAAAACATGAACCGCCATAAAGGTCTTGAATGGGCTCAAGTACAAGCAAAGCTGGAAGCTCATAGTGAAAAACTGTGGTCACTCAATGAAATGGAACGAACTGGCGGTGAACCGGATGTTGGTGGTCATGATACAACGACGGGCGAGTACATTTTTTACGATTGTTCAGCGGAAAGTCCTAAAGGCCGCAGAAATATTTGTTACGACCGTGAGGGACAGGCGGCGAGGGAAAAGCACGGGGTGCATCCAGAAGGTAACGCAATTGATATGGCGGCTGCCATGGGCATCGAGCTTTTAACGGAAGTACAATATCGAGAGTTGCAGAACCTTGGAGCGTTCGATACGAAAACGTCGAGCTGGGTGAAAACACCTGCTGAAATTAGGAAACTCGGCGGCGCCATCTTTGCCGATCGCCGCTACGGCACGGTCTTCGTGTATCACAACAGTGCACCCACGTTCTATAGCAGTCGGGCGTTCCGTGGCTCGCTAAGGGTCTAGCGGAAGCATCAGACTGATTAAGGCCGCACCGCCGACTGCCGGTGCCACCCACGAGACGGGTGTCTCATCGCCGGCGGCAGCTAGACCGCCCGTCTGCCCGGTGCAGCGCGCACTCACAGCGCTTCGAGGATGTCGGCGATGTAGCTCTCTTTCCAGCGATAATAGTCGCGCTTGGTGTGACAGTGGCGCTCCTTCTCCGCCGCGTAGTCTGCCCGGGCGGCCGCGTTCTCGCGCCAGTAGCGCATGATCGCCTGGTTGCACTCCGCCGTGCCCCGGCGCATCACGATGATCTCGATCGGGTGCTCGTCCTGCCGGTCGTTGAACAACACAAATTCGTCGTCCATCGTGTAAACGCTCTTGAACAGGTTGATCAGCAGAATCAGCGTTGGATACCACTGGTCATCCGTCGGGTAGAGCGCAAACTCCCACTCGCCCTTGCCCGCGATTTCGAGCTCTACGGAGCCATACAGCGCGGCCGTGACGCCGGTGGCAGTGAGGCGTTCCGTGAGCCACGTGCCGTAGACCAGGGCGGCCTGCTTACTCGCCGGATCAAACGGGTGAAGAACGATGGGCGTGAGCGGGAACTTGTCGAAAACTTCGGCGGGTGTGCGTTCAACGTGCATGATCCCTCCGCGACGGTCGGGTAGGCAACGGCGCGATGAGCAGCTCCGTGCCAGCGCTAGCCGTTCGGCTAGTAGAGACCTCGAAGGCTGCGTCCCACAGTGTACCACCGTGCATGTGGGTGCCGCCCACCCTGCCCGTATCTCAGCCCTGCTGATGAGGCGTATGGCTTAACCGAGCGCGAGCAGGAAGTCACGCGGCTCGTATTGAAGGGCAATGCGACGGCCGAGATCGCCGAGCGGCTGGTGGTGTCGGCGCACACAGTGCAGTAGCACCTCAGGTTTGTAAACGAATATCATTCTCATGCCGTTCTAATTTATTGATTCTGATGCTACATGCTTCGCATATTGCTGCCGGAATATTTTGACATATTCGAGGATGGTGGGTACACTGCCCGCTGGCAGTTCTATAGGGTTTCATCATGCATGAAGCGACCACAGATCTCCGGTTCTGCTCGGTCTGCGCGCGGCAGGCCGGATTGGATCCGGCCGGTTCTGCCTACAGCTATAGTCACGTCCTGGCGGTGGAGAGCCCACTGCCGTGGCCGATATCCATGTATAACGAGCCAGGCGTTCTGCCGCGGGAGCTGATCGAGCTGCGCAAGGTATTGATCGAGGCATATGAACGCGGCGCATACGTCGCCCGTGTCGAGCGTGATGGCTATATCGACTGCATTCACACCACCGGAGAGCCGGAGACCTATCCGCACCCGCAGTACAGCGTGACGCGCCTGGAGCGGATCGCATAGCACGGAGGGAATCACGCCATGGTCGTAGAGCGCATTTTCACCAGCACCATCGCTGGCGGACCACTCGTGGAGCACCAGCAAGTCACGGTCGTCGCAGGGGCCGGCATCGTCGGCGACCGCTACTTCGACCGGCATGAAGAACCGGGTCAGAACATCAGCTTGATCGAAGCCGACGAAATCGAGGCGTTTTTCGAGGAACACCGGCGACCGTCTGATTTGTCGGTCACACGCCGCAACCTGGTGATACGGGGCGTTCGCGTGAGCGAGCTGATCGACAGAGAGTTCTTGATCGGCGATGTACGGCTTCGCGGCGTCGCGTTCTGTGAGCCGTGTATGGTTGTTGGGACAGCGCTGGCCACGCCGGAGCTACCGGCGGCGCAGGTCGTCAAGCGTTTCCTGCATCGTGCCGGCATCCGAGCGGATGTGCTCTCGGATGGTGTCATCGAGCGCAGCGCACCGATTAGGTTTGCTGATTAACCCTTCCACGAAGTAAGGAATATCGGGCATGAGGCGCAACCTGGTTTTCGCGATCCTGCTTGCCATGCTGCTTTCCGCGTGTGGTGCGCAGGCGCCCGCTGCCGCGACCGCTCCTCCAGCTGCTGATGCAACAACCGCAGCTACGCGCGCGCCCGCAGCGACTGCGGCACCCGCTCTGCCGGAAAGTTCGCCTACCACGTAGAAACGGCGAGCAGCATGGCTACCAGGCGGCGTGCGCTACGAGTGTTTCTAACCATGGCAGCAGTGCCGTATGCCGCGCACGTGCGTCCGCCTGTCGTTCGGGAGCGATAGCCTGTTCGAGCGTAGCGCGCAGCTGCTCACCGCGGCGACGGATGTCGGCGTCGACGGCACCGTGATCCAGTGTACACAGCAAGGCATACGCTGTTTCGTAGTCGCCGGCCTGGGCATAGGGCTGCGCGATGGCATAGACCAGATCGCCCATCAGAACCGCGGTACCTGCGCGCACGATAGTCAGCACCTCGCTGAAATAGTGTTGCGCTTCGCGGCGCGCGTTGCGCTTCAGGGCCACCTGTCCGAGCAGACACAGTGCGTAGCCGAGCGTCCACGACTCGCCGAGTTGGCGTGCCGTTGTCGCGCTTTGGGCCAGCAGGTCGTACGCCTGATCCAGCGCGCCGTCGTCGACGGCGAGCCATCCCTGAATTCCCTGGACCAGACAGCGCGCCAGGGCATCATCGGTAGCATCTACGACGCGCATGGCTGCCGTCAGCCAGACCGCCGCCGCCTCATGCCGGCCCTGAATACGCGCCTGATCGCCCAGGAACGCCAGCGCAAAGGCTTCACCGCGGGCAAACCTATGCGTGCGACACGCCTGCAAACAACGTTGGACGTACGCTTCAGCGTCGGCGGCGGCGCCCTGAAAGCGAGCTACCCACCCGAGAAACAACTCGGCCCACAGCATAACGAAGTGATCGCCTGCTGTCGCTGCCGCCGCGGCGACGCCGGCCAGCAACCGCTCGGCCGTGCTGATCTCACCCCGCTGGACCGACAAAATGGCCAGGTGCAGCAGCAGGTCGTTGATTGCGCCGGCAGTCTCGTTCGCCTGCACCAGCGCCATGCCCTGCTCGAGCAACAGCATTCCGCTTTCGAAGTCTCCCGAGCGCGACACAAACGCGCCTTGCTGCACCAGCATATAGCCCTGCACCCCCGGAACCGCCACCGGCGCGTCGCGTAGTGCGCCGGCAGCCAGGCCGAACACGGCGGCGCCGCCGGTCAACCAGCCGTTGGCTTCATGCAGCACCCACATACCGCGGCTCATCCGCATGAGCGCGACGGCGTCGGCGTTGGTGGCGGCGCCGAGCCACGCGGCTCGCAGATTGTCGACCTCGCGGTTGAGCCCGGCGCGTGCTTCGACGGTAAGCGCACCCGTGCGACCGTCGATCGATCGTTGGAGCAAGGCGGCGTAGTAGGCCGTGTGGCACGCCACCGCGTTGCGCAGTTGGTTCGGATCGGCAGCCAATCGCTCCTCAGCATACTGCCGCACCAGCTCGTGCAGCGTGTAGCGCGTCGTCGCGTGCGTTGTGTCGCGGCCCACCATGGACTTGTCGATCAAGGCTGTGAGCAGCGGAAGCGTCGCAGCGGCAACCTCGACGGCCGCCTCGCGCGTGCAGCCGCCGCGAAACACGGCCAGACGCAGCAGCACCCGCTGCTCGTCGCCGGTCAGGCGTGCCCAGGACGCGTCAATCACGACGCGCAATGAGCTGTGCCGTTCGTCGGCATCTCGGGTGTTCTGGGCCAGGAAATCCAGCCCACGCTCCAGCTCGGCCGCGATCTCCGCCGGCGTGAGCGCACGGACCCATGCCGCGGCCAGCTCGATCCCGAGCGGCAGGCCGCCCAGCAGCCGGCAGATATTCGTCACGGCACCGGAATTCGCCGGCGTCAGCGTGAAGGCGCCCGCGGCCTGTGACGCGCGCTCCACGAACAGCCGGATCGCATCAACGCTTTCGAGCGTTGTACCGTTGCTCACGCCTGGGAGCGCCAGGCCGCTGAGCTCGATGATCCATTCGCGCTGCAGATGCAGTCGCTCCCGCGATGTCACCAGCAAGCGCAGATCGGGAGCCTCGTGGAGTAGCACTGCCAGGAGCGGGACGGCGTCGAGCACATGCTCAAGATTATCGAGTACCAGCAGGGCGTCCCGGTCGCGGAGCGCGTCGAGCAGCGCCTCGGCGACCGGCAGCCCGGCTGCGAGCGTCAGCCCGAGCGCATCGCTAATCGCACCGGCAACCTGCTCCGCCGCCGTCACCTGGGCCAGGCCAACAACGGCGAGCCCATCCGCGAACTGTTCGCCGAGCTGCGCGGCTGCCTCTAAGGCCAGCCGCGTTTTGCCGATGCCGCCTGGGCCGACGATCGACAGCAGGCGACAATCGGGACCGCCGAGCAGACGGCGAATCTCCGCCAGTTCCGCTGCGCGGCCGACGAAGGTTGTCGGCTGGCGCACCAGGCCAGGCGGTTTGGTCGACCGTGCTCCTCCGGCCTGTGCGATGCTCGGCCGGCTGTTGCGCGCCGCGGCGCTACGCACCGTCAGGTCGCCGGCGCTACGCTCGTCGACGGCCGTCCCACCCGGCGGGAGGGCGAGCCCCACGCGAGCGCTGTGCAAAAATCCGGCTCGTTCGCCGGGGACGACGCCAAGAACATCGGCCAACCGCGCCGCCATCTCCCGCGATGGGCGACGGCGGCCCGCTTCAAACGCCCGAATGGTTTCCACCGAGCATCCAACGCGCTCGGCCAGCATGTCTTGGGTGATATCCAGGTCGCGACGCAGGCGCTTGAGCCAGCGACTAAGGGAGAGCGGCACGTCCATAGGTCAGATCGCGGAACTGACGGCTGTACATGAGTTTGTACAGGTTTGTGTCCGGCTTGGTCCTTCTGCCCGCGGCGAAAACGTGGTTTCATCTTAGCACAGCAGCGCGACACGGCCGAATACGTCGCGGTCGCGCGACACGGGCAACACGTAAAGGAAGTATCAACCATGGCCAAAGCAGGCGACGAGCTGATCAATCGGTTGACGGGATTACGAACCATTTTTCGCAAGACGGCGCAAGAAACCAACGGCGAGCTGCTACAGGTCGACTGGATCGGCGATCCGGGCTGGATCGCCGGCGAGAAGCATGTCCATCCCCACCAGGAAGAGCGCTTTACCGTGCTCGCCGGCCGGCTCGGCGCACACGTGAATGGCGTCGAGCACGTGTATGAAGCGGGCGAGGTAGTCGTCGCGCCGGCGGGTTCGGTGCACACGGTATGGAACGCGGGCGATGAGCACGTGCACGCCCTGGTCGAGTTCCGGCCGGCGCTGCGCTCGGAAACCGTGCTGGAACTATTGGCCGCGCTGGCCAATCAAGGCAAGGCCAACGCGAAGGGCGGGCCGAGCAATCCGTTCGAGTTGGCGATGTTGCTACGTGAGTACGAGCCCGAACTCTATGTCGCCGTACCGCCGCTGGTCGTGCAGCGCGTGCTGTTTGGAATCCTGGCGCCGATCGGGCGGTGGTTGGGCTACCGAATCGGTGCTGTGGCGCCAGACAGCCGCACAGCAGCGGGCTCGCCCGCGCGCAGGTCGGTCCGTAGCATGCAGGAGGAAAAACCATGACGCCGTGGAAGCTGCATGCCGATGTGTGCATCGGGCATGTCCATCTGAAAGTAGCCGATCTGGAGCGCGCGCTCGCCTTTTATAGCGGTGTCCTCGGGTTCGACGTCATGCAGCGCCACGGCGCCGACACCGCGTTCCTGTCGGCGGGCGGCTACCACCATCATCTCGCGCTCAACACCTGGGAAAGTCGCGGCGCGACCCCGGCACCACCAGGGCACACGGGCCTGTTCCACCTGGCGATCCGCTATCCCGATCGGCACGAGCTGGCCCGTGCGCTCCAGCGCGTGCTCGACCACGACGTGCCGGTATGGGGCGCACTCGACCATGGCGCGACCGAGGCGATCTACCTGTACGACCCGGACGGCAACGGCGTTGAGCTGTGTTGCGACCGCCCGCGGACCGAATGGCCGATGGATAACGGGCAACTCGTGATGGGCAGCTGTTCGATCGAGCTACAGTCGATTCTGGATGAGCTGCCCCGCGAAGCAGAGCGAGCCAAGGGCACACGCACGATTGTGCGACCTTCGCCAACTGAGCGATGAAACACCAGCGCAAAGATTTCAATCAGCTAAAAACATCGTGCTCCGCCTAACGTTGTTGCGCATGAGCCGCGCGAACGCGCGACGGGACCAGTGGAGCGTGGGGCGCGGCTTGATGCGCTGGTTGGGCAGTACGGACGTGACGACTATCGCTCAGCAGTCGAACACCGACCAGCAGATGTCGTTGCGTAAACGCTGGTCATCCAGAACCAGCTCGCGCACCGCCTCCGGCAACTGCTCACGCTGCCAGGCACACTCGTGCCGACCGGCCTGTTCACCCTGGCCCGCCGGTGCGGCAGCCCGTGCAGCCTTGATCGCGTACGCGGCCGCACCGAGTTCATGGGCGGCGACGTGGGCGACGGCGGCGGCCTGAGCTGCGGCGTAGGCGGCATGGCGCGCGGCCCCGGTGAGATCGCGGGCCGCTGCATTGGCGTGTCCCGCCGCAGCGCGAGACTCAGACATCGTGATCTCGCCGCGCACCCACGCCCGGGCCTGTTCGATGGCATGGCGCGGCCGCAGATCAGCGGGCCGCAGCGCCTCGAAGAGCTGCAGGACGTGCTCCGCACACGCGGCTGCCCACAGGGCAAGGAGCTGATGGTCCGAATCCACAAGCGTTCCGCCACGGCGAACCGTGATGAAGCGCGGGTCTCGCTCTTTCGGGAGGATCAAAGGCTGCACCCGTCCTGCTTGCATCTGCCCAACGAGTACGTAGGTGGACAGCGTCCCGCCGATTGCGCCAGGAGCGGCAAAGACGGAACGCAGGTTGATATTACCACCATAACCACGGCTCGAGGACATTTTCAAGGGACCGTCGGTTTGCGGCGGATGAGGCGATCCACGAGCGGTGTCAGGTCCTATCACGTCGGCCTCGCGATGCGCGTGGCTCCCGGCGCGACGCAGGCACAGACCGTGCAGGTCAGACCGCACCTTTACTACAAGCAAGCCCATCTCGATTATGCCTATGCGACGATCGGCCTCGTTGCCGCGCGGATCCGGCGCCCCTGCGCCAGAATCCTCGATCAGAGTTGCCAGGCGCTTGCGGCGGGTGGCTTCTTGCTTGGCACTCACCACCCACCACACCGCCGCTTTGCGATACGAGGGTGGCTGGGCTTGCCAGAACGTCCACGCCGCTGTATTGGCCCGGAAGGACTGTTCGTACGTGGCGTCCAACTCGGCCGTGCGCTGCTCGTACGCGTACGTGCCGGAGCGGTTTTCCACGCGGGCCGCGAACGCCGCCAGTCCCGCTGGGTGCATCCGGCCCTGGGCGATCAACTCGGGGACGCGCTTGCTATTGACGGCGCTCCAGGTGCTCCGTGCTTTGCGCGGTGTGAAGCGGATCATGTAGCGTTCCGCGTCGATGCGTTTGCGGATGCCGTCGATCCACCCATAACACAGCGCCTCGTCGACCGACTCGGGCCAGGTGATACTGGGCTGTCCCGCGCCCTTCTTATAGTAGCCGACCCAAACCTCTGACATGGTCGCGTGGTGCTCGTCCAGCCAGGCGCGGAACTCGGCGGGCGTAGCAAAGAAGATGGGCGTCATGCGTTCTCCTCCGGTGAGCGGGACTGGCGTAGGCAACAAACACGCCAACCCGGCAATTCTCGCGTTTGCCGGCGGTGCCACTATGTTCGGCGATTTGCCAGCCATTCTTGCGCTCGAGCGGACCGATGAGCGCGCGCAGATAAGCGTACGCTTGTTGAGGCGGTTCGGCACGGACAAAGTGGTGCGCGATGCGCTGGTGGAGCGCGGCCAAGCCGGTCGCCCAGCCGTGGATCTCCGCCGCGTCCAGGTCTTCGACCACGACGCGGCCGGTACGCAACCGGCTGCCCACGCCGCAGTGCCGGACCGCGGCGCACACTGGCGCGAGACCGATCGGGACGCCGGCTCCTAACTGTCGCATAAGGTGTGCACCGTGCCTTTGGTACAATTGAACGCGTCACGCCATCGTACCGAGGTCGTATGCCGCATGTCACGGAAGTAAAACTCAACCGTTTCGCGGCGAAAAAAGCACACGACTCGAGCGGCGGCGGGTGGCCGGTTGCTCCGCTCGCTGTGAGAAACAACTATGGCTCAAGAGACAAATAGCCGTCCCGCGTCCACATCGACCCTCCCGCTGCCGCCGCATGCCCGTGGCAGCCTCGTGTTTGGCAACCTGCGCGACCTCCAGCGCAACCGTCTCGGGTTCGGCGCCGAGATGCAGCGGCGCTATGGCGAGGTCGTCAGCTACCGCCTTGGCCTGCTGCGCTTCACGTTGATCAGCCACCCGGACCATGTCAAGCACGTGCTGCAAGACAACCACCGCAACTATACCAAGGGCTTCGTGCTGCGCAACCTGCTGGCGCCCCTGCTCGGTGACGGGCTGTTTACCTCCGAGGGCGAGCACTGGCTGCGCCAGCGCCGGCTGCTGCAGCCGGTCTTCCACCGCACGCGCATCGACGCTTTCGGCGAGATCATGGCCGGCGAAACGCGCAAGATGCTCGACGGCTGGGCACCCTACGCCGAGACTGACCGTCCGCTCGACGTAGCCAAAGCGATGATGCGGCTGACTCTGACGATCGTGACCCGTGCCCTCTTCGGGGCCGACCTGGGCGAGCGTGCCGCGCAGATCGACCATGCGTTCAGTACCGCCAGCGAGCACCTGACCTATCGCTTCGATCATCCCCTGTATCCACCGCCGGCCATCCCCACACCACGTAACCGGCGCTTCCGAGCAGCCCTGCAGGTGCTTGACAGCATCGTCTACGGGCTGATCGCGCAGCGGCGTCGTGCCGGCGAAGATACCGGCGACCTCCTGTCGATGCTCCTCTTCGCACGTGACGCAGAGACGGGTGCGGCGATGAGCGACCGCGAGCTGCGCGACGAGATTATGACCCTGCTGCTGGCGGGGCATGAGACGACGGCCAACGCCCTGACGTGGAGTTGGCAGCTGCTGGCGCAGCATGCCGCGGCGGAGTCACGCCTGCATGCCGAGGTCGACACCCTTGGCGGACGTCGGCCGGCCGTCAGCGACCTCCAGCGCTTGCCGTATGCTCGGATGGTCACCGAGGAGGCCATGCGGCTATATCCGCCCGTGTGGATCACGCACCGCCAGGCGATCGGCGACGACGAGATCGGTGGATTCCGCATTCCGGCCGGGCGGATCATCGTCGTGGTGCCCTGGATCACGCAGCGCCGTGCCGACATCTGGCCGAACCCTGAGGCCTTCGACCCCGAGCGCTTCCTCCCGGAGCGCGCCGCCGAACGCCCGCGCGGCGCCTATATCCCCTTCAGCCTCGGTCCGCGTCAGTGTATCGGCATGGGCTTCGCGCTCACGGAAGCGCAGCTTGCGCTCATGACGACGGCCCAGCGCTTCCGGCTATGTGTGCCGCCGGACACCATGGTCGAGCCGGAGCCGCTCCTGACGCTGCGACCACATGGAGGGCTGCCCATGCTGGTGCGGAACCGCTAAGGCTATATGCTCGATGACGAGAAACGTCTCGTCGGTGTCGGCGTGGTGGTGCCGGATAAAGTCGCCCTGCAGCTTGACGATCTTGAACTGATAGTCGTTCATCTCGGCAATGACCAGCGCACCTTCAGCCATGCGCGACAGTAGATGTCATACCCGGCGGGTAGACTGTGCGTTTAGGTAAGGAGCAATCCCGTGCGCAACTTGATCGTTTCGGAGAATGTGACGCTGGACGGCGTGATGGAAGCGCCAGACCTGCGCTACCAGCCTACATCTCGTGGAGGAGAAGCCTGATGGCGCGGCAAGAACCACTGACGACCATACATCCGGCCTATAGTGACCCACATGCAACTGCCACGCCCTGGGCAGCGGGCGCCGCGCAGCTCGAACAGGCCAGGGTGTTCTGGATCTCGACCGTGCGCCCCGATGGCCGCCCACATGTCACGCCGCTGATCGCGGTATGGCTTGACGGAGCGCTCTACTTCTGCACAGGGGCCAGCGAGCGCAAGGCCAAGAACATCGAGCAGAACGCCCATGTCGTCCTCACAACCGGACGCAATACCATGGACGAAGATACTCTGGACATGGTGGTCGAGGGCGATGCCGTGCGCGTGAGAGACGCGGCCGAGCTGCAGCGCATCGCGGATGCCTACGAGGCAAAGTACGGCCCCGACTGGCACTTCGATGTGCAGGACAATGCGTTTGTCGGGCAGGAAGGCAACGTTGCGCTGGTATTCGCGGTGGCGCCCAGCACGGCGTTTGGCTTCGGCAAGGGTGCCGTGTACAGCCAGACACGCTGGCAGTTTTAGGGCGTCGTAGGCTGGCGCAGAGGTACGGGAACGTACGTGACCCCAACCAAACACGCGGTATTGGCCAAATACGATCTCACCGATGCTGCCTTCATTGCCCGTGGCATGGAAGCCGAGGTGTATGCCTATGGTGCCGATGCCGTGCTCAAACTCTACGCCCCACCGACCTCGCTTGCCGCCTTGCGGCGCTTGCAAACCTTCTACGCGTCGCTCGAGCGTTCCCGCCTCTCCTACGCCGTGCCGCGGATTCACCTGGTCGCGGATGAAGAACCCTATCGCGTGACGATTGAAACACGCTTGGCGGGTCAACCATTAGCGAACCTACTTGACAGCCTGCTCCCGCATCACGCCGACTCGCTGTTCACTGACTATGTGGATGCGGTGCTTGAAGTGGCCCTGATTTCGATGCCGCCAACCACACCGAGCTACAAAGTCGTTGACCCTGGCCACCTGAGTATTCGGACGGCTGGCGACTGGCATACGTTTTTAGGTCGCTGGCTTGAGCAGCAATTGCGCACGCTTACCCCGTATTTTGCGCACGATGTTGACCACTTTCAGGCCAAGCGTGAGCAGATGACCGCGCTGCTTTCCCGATCCTATGACGGACCGTATCAGCTCATCCACGGCGATATTTGTCCAGGTAATCTGCTGGTGGCACCCGACGGCCGGCCACAAGCGCTGCTGGATTTCGGTCTGTTCAGCATGTATGGCGATGCGCTGTTTGATGCAGCGACGGCATGGGTGTTCTTTGATATGTATGACGCGTTGCACGCCAACGTTCGTGCGCGGCTGCTTCCGTACTTCCTCGAGCGACTTGGTGAGGAGGTCGTTGGTCGGTTGTATCGCTATGTGTTGTTGTATAGTCTGCTGTCCGCCAACACCTATGCAGCGGATTGTAGCGACGGGCACTACGCTTGGTGTGTGACGAACCTCAACACGGCGACCTACTGGGAACGCATCGAGTAATGCCGGGGCTGCGTGTCTGTGCTCTCGCCGCGGCCGCGGCGGTCGTACGTGTACACGGTGAAGTCGTGGGCGAGCTGCGCGGCCAGCGGTCCACTCGGCCCAAACCCACGATAGCTCAACGCGCCGTCGATCAGGATGAGGGCCGGTCCGTAGCCGACGCGCTCGAAGGCGATCGTGGTACCATCGGTCGATACAACATACCTCATGGCAACTCCTCGTTGACGGTGGCCATCAGCGTAGCGGATCGGTGTGACAGCGAGCGTCACCGGCGATGGGACTGAAGCTGCACTGGCCGGTCCCTGATCCCTAGCAACTCCAGCAGACGGCGCGGCGCTGAGGCCTGAAGGCGTGAGGGCCACGTCGGCGGTGAGGCGCCAGGTTCGACTAACCGAGCAAGCCCGCATTGTTGGCACAGTTCTTGCACCCGCCACGCGTTTCATGCAGCACCCGTCGCCCGCACCGTCCACCCCGCGCCTCGTGGTCATCGACCCGCATCATGTGGTGCGTCAGGACCTCGCGACCTTCTTCGGCGACGATGGCTACGATGTCGTGGTCCATCCCCGTGCCGCCGGCGCCCTGGCCCTCATTCGCCGGGTACAGCCGACCGTTGTGCTGATCGAGCTCCACCTGGAGTATCCCCAGGCGGGTCTCGATGTGGTGCGCGCGCTGCGCGCCGACCCCGCCACCACCGAGCTCCCGCTGGTGGTCTGGTCGACCGATCTGGACGTGTCGCTCCACGTCGCCGCGCTGAACGTTCCCGCGGTGACGGTCGTATCGAAATATGTCGCCGCGGCGACCGTGCGGGCGGCGATCGCCACGGCCGTCGCGGCCGTGGCGGGCCCGGCAGCGCGGTGGGTGCTCGTGATTGAAGACGACCGTGACACCCGCGCCTTCTACGAGTATCTCTTGACCGCAGACGGCTATCAGGTCCTCGGCGCCGGCACCGGCCAGGAGGCGCTGGCGCACCTGGCGAGCCAGCCGGTGCAGGCGATCGTGCTCGATCGGCGCCTGCCTGACGTGGATGGCGTGCAGCTCTGCCGCCTGGTCCGCCACCGCCTGGACGCGCACGTGCCGATTATCGTGGTTACCGCCGACCACGAGCCCGCCCTCGCAGCCGCCGCCCGCGCGGCGGGGAGCAGCGCGTTGCTGCTCAAGCCGTTTGCTCCCACCGCGCTCCTCGATCTGCTGCCGCCCAGCGCCGCCTGACCTCGAGCGACGCGCACCCGCTTGTCGGCTGCTTCACCGAGGTAGTCCCACTCGTAGGGAAAGTCGCCGATCCCCACCCCAAGCGTCAGCCGCCCGCCGCTCATGCTGTCGACGTTCGACCGGCTCCGATCGATCTGGCCGGTCGCGCCGGGGCTGTTCAGCAACGCCTTGTGGAGCCGGTCCCACGCGCCCCACCACCTATCAATCGCCCAGACGGCGCCAGCAGATCATGCCACGTTCACAACCCATTCCTTGCAGCAGCATCTCTTCCGGGATGCCGCTGCGCAACACGAATATGGTGCCGGTCAAGTCGGCCCGGTAATTGACTCGGTGCTGCCAACCGTACGGTTTGGGGATCTGGCGTCACCCGGAACGCGCGCACCGACTCCGTGAGTCAGTCCCGGTCGCGCACGTGCTGGGAAGCGGGATCATGGTGCACGTAGGTGGCAGCGAAGAAGGGCTCCGCGCGCTCGAGGTGGCCCTGATTAAAAGTACTCCTCGGTCATGCGGCGGACGAGGGCCTTGTTCGCTTTCGTGGACACCACATGTGGTGAGTGATTTGATGGGCCATGAGGATGTAGCGGTGAGTTTCGAAGTGTACGGACGCAAGATTTCGGACCAGGCCAAGCGGCAGGCAGCCGCGGCGTTGGATAGCATTTTCGACGAGGTGACGTATAATACAGGGACGGTTAACGAGGTCGGTGACTACGTGAGTGACTAAGTGGAGCCACCCGAAACCGCGAACGGAGCGCACAGGGCCGCGTAGCTCAAATGCATAGAGCAAAGGTTTCCTAATCTCTGCCTAGCCCCTCAACGAGCCTCTCGCACCGTCCTCTTTCCTCGATTGATCCGCACCACAGGCCGCTTTCGAACGCACGTTCGATCTGCCGGCGTCCAGTGATTTTCCGCCTGGTGACTCACACGTTGACTCACTGCATGCCGTAGGCTGCGCACACCGCGATGGGGCCGAGCACGCCCAGCAGCGGAGCGCTCGCCATGCGATTATGTCACGTCCAGCACACGATGGTTGGAGCGGCGACGGAACCCTCGCGTTCGGCCGCACAAGCATTCAGGAATCTGCACGCCGGCGCAGGAGCGTGAGCATCCGGCCGCAGCGCCACGGACGTGGACCTGGACGGCGAAGCCAGGTGGCTCGCTGTTGCCTCAGCGATCCTCGGGCTCAGCTGGTTGCCGCTCGATGATCACCGATGATTATAGGCAAGGAGGACGCGCATGCCTCGCACGCACCGACAGCCCGCACGCGGCGATCCCTTGAAGCCGCTCTATGACCGTCTCTATGCCCGTACCGATCTCCGTGGCTCGGGTCTGCACCTCCGCCTGGTCCTGGTCGTTGGAGCAGTCTGGCTGCTGTGTGGCGTCCTCAATTTCACCGTGCTGGGCCGTGCGTTTCTGCAGCCGCGCGAGCGGGCGGTGCTGGCATTTGGCTATGGTCCGGCGTTTGTGCCGCTGGGCCTGATGCAGCCCCGCTCGACGATTGCCATTGCCAGCAAACGTATTCCCGTGCGCGCCGGCGCACAATTGGTCGGCGGCAGCGTGCTGCTGCTGTGCATGCTGCCGTTGCTGATGGGTGGGGAGGCAAGCACACCATCGCGCGCGCTGGCAGCGCCTGGCACGCAAACATGCGGCCCGACAAGGGCGGCTGCCGCTGCGCGAGATTCGCAACCAGCTACGACTCGCTGGGCCAGGTTTGCCGCTGGCACGCGTCCAAGGGGAGGTGATCGGCATGCCGTACGGTGCTGACCGAGGGCACGTGGCGGTGATTGCGCCGACGCGCAGCGGCAAAGGCTTGCACCTAACGGAGACGCTCTTGCGCTGGCCAGGCGCCGCCGTGGTGCTCGATCCCAAAGGCGAGCAGTGGACGCGCACGGCAGGCACCCGCATGCAGCTTGGACCGGTGTATCGCCTGCCCGAGCAGGGCATCGACCTGCTGGATGCCTTCCGCATGAACGATCCACTCGATGTGCAGGAATTGCATGCTAACCTGCTGCGCACCTGGAAAGACCGCGAGCCCATCTTCGGCGAAAAGAGCCTCTCGCTGCTGCACGCGGCCATCACGGTTGGATTGGCAACCGACGAGCATCCGCTACGCGTGCTGGCACGCTGGGTCGACCAGGCCGCCTCCGTCGCGCTCTCTGACGGCCTGGTGCACGCCCGCAGCCGTGTGCTGCAGTTTACCGACGGCGACGATCCCGCCACCGACCTCAACCGCTTCGCCCAGAGCGCCTGGGGCACGCTCACCACGCGCATGGCGCCACTGGTGCCGCATTTCCCGACCGTCACGCGCAGCGATGTGCCGCGCGACTGGCCGGCGCGCAACTCCACGATCTACCTCTGCTATCCGCTGGATCAGGTGCCCACTGCGGGGCCACTGCATCTCGTGCATCATCGCGGCCTGCATCAAGACCGTCATGCGGCAGCCCAAGCGTACGCCGACGCTGTTTGCGCTGGACGAGGTGCCCGCTACGGCGCTGGCCAAACTGGACGCGTACATCGCTACCCTGGGCAGCTACGGCGGGACATTTGTGCTCTATGTGCAGGCGATCTCGCAGCTGGACGACGTGTACGGCACTGCCAAAGCGCAAACGATTCTGGGCAACTGCCACACCAAGATCTACTATCCGCCCCGCGACCAGGCGACAGCGGAGCACCTCTCCAAGGCGTTCGGCACCGAACTACGCTACGTGCGCTCCGACAGCCGGAGTAGTGGCAGTGGCGGCGGCAGCGGCCTGAGCATGAGCCGCGCGCACGCGCCGCGCGGACCGCAGACCTCACAGTCGTGGAGCGAGAAGGAAACACCGGTGCTCGGACCGGCCGAGGTGGATGCGCTGCCGGAGGACGCCGTGCTCGTGCTGACGCAGGGCACGACCCAGCTGCGCGTCCTGGCCGAGCGGCTGAACCCGATCCCGCTGCTGCCGGATCTGCCCGCGCCGCCCGCAGTGCGCCGGCGTCGACCGGCGCACCCGTCCACCCCACACACGGCAGACTACGCGCCGGGCGGAACGGCTACGGCGGCGCCAGCCGTTGGGAATGGAGCGCCGCCGGTCACACCGGCGCCTGAACCGTCAGCGACGAGAGCGGCCACCGCCCGGCGGGCACACCGGCAACGCGACGACGACCCATACTTCTAGCGCGGACACCATTCCGCAACGAGGAGGACATTCCATGGACGACCAGCACACCAACGGCGACAACCACGACGACCTGACCGTGTCCGAAGCCGCCGACTATCTCCACCTGATGATCACCCGCGTCATGGCGTTGTGTGAGGACGGCACCTTCGGTCGCCCGATTGCGACCGCCAACGGCACCGACTGGCTGATCCGCCGCAGTGAGCTCGACGCCTACGCCGAGCAGCTGCTGGCGCAGTATGGCGCCCGACAGCAAAGCCTCTGGCCTGATGACAATGGACCGGCACGTGAGCCCCACTAATCGCGCGATGGACGGAGGATCCCATGCCGGATAACACCGCGAACTTGCGGCAGGACCCACCCAGCTACGAACGCCGCTTCGGCTGGAACGTGGCGCTGCCGCAGCCGAAGAACTGGAAGCAGGATCGCAAGGCCATCGAGAACGTCTATGCGCTCCAGTACACCGAGGCGTACAACCAGGCGCGTACGGCCGACGCGATGTGGGCGAAGCTCACCTCGACGGAGCAGCAGCGATCGTGGGCCATGCGGGGCTCCGGGCCGCCCACCGACGACCTGACGGCGTGGGAACAGCGGGCAAGCATGCACGAAGCCTATCAGCGCACCGCGCTGGCACTGCATCGGGGAGGGTATCGAACCTTCTTGCCGTCGACCTTTGTCGAGGTCGAGCGGGTACCGGCCCGCCTACAAGCGATCCGCGGCGGGCCATATGCCTACCGCGTGTGGAGTTTCGAGTACACCGGCCAGGGCGGTGACCACCATTGGCCTCATCCCCCAGCAGTGGCGCGTGACGTGGACGAGCTCCGCGCCGTGATCGCTCGCGCGCCGAACCGGCAGTTCTCGTTTCCCACCGAGGTCTTTACCGAAGACACGGCGCTGCGGCAGGTGCTCCGCGCGCACGACATCACCACTGGGCCAGCGCTTTAGCCCGGAGATGGCCCAGGAGCGGCGGCAGTTCTACACGCTCGAGGCGCAGCACGCGGTCCGCGAGGCGCGGTCAAACCGCGATTGGATCGAGGCCGACTGGCAGGACTTGACGCCCAGCCAGCAGCAGGCGGCGTATGAACGCGCCGGCCAGGGCGAGAGCGCCACCGTCTGGGAAGAACGCCTGGCGGCACACCTCAAACTGGCGCGACGGGAGCAGATGATCCCCTTTGCCGGTCAAGGCCGGTCCGACGTACCCGAGGCCTTTGTCGAGGTAGAGGCCAGGGCCGGGCGCCATGCGCCGTACCGCGTCACGCGCTGGACGCGGGTCTGGGACGTCGAGTTGGGATTGACGCGGTTCGCGCATGAACCGACGCAGCGAGTGCCGACCGTCGAAGCGGTTGCCGACCTGACGCAGGACGGGCAGGTGCCGATCTTTGCCGATGCGCTGGGGATGCGGGCGCCGTTGCGCCAGCATGGCCTCACCGTGGTCGAAGAGTCGCACCTGGCCGCGCAGCGTCCGTATCTCGAGCACAACCACCAGCGCGAGCGCGGGCAAGGTCTTGGCGATTAACGCCGCCACGTCCACGGGCGCGGCGACCGCTGGGCACGAAGCAGGCCGTTCCGGTGCAGGCTGCTGCGCGCGCCGGTTGCAGCTACCGCCACGCTCCCCGGCGCGCGTGCGGCGCGTGACACCGCCGCCGCGCGGTGCTATACTTGGCCCAGGCTGGCCGGCCAGCCGCACGTGGCGGCACCCTCGGCGCCACCTGTGCCGCCGCGCCGCCCATCCCGCCCCGCGATCGGACGGCCGGGCGCCTGAGCCCGCGCGACCGGTACTGCCTCCGGCTGACGCAGGAGGAGAGATGATGATGGTCCACACGCGCGGTGCCGCCCAGCGCGGCGCACGGCGGGTCGGGCTGCTGGCGGCGCTGCTCGCGGCGGCGCTCAGCCTGCAGGCGCCCACGGCCGTGGCCGTCGGCACGGGCAGCTTCACGGCACATCCGACCACGCCCTCCTTCGGCGCCGGGTACAGCATGGCCGTGGCGCTGGGCGACCTGGACGGCGACGGCGACCTCGATGCCCTCGTCGCCAACTATTTCGGCGAGGCCGAGACGGTGTGGCTCAACAACGGCACGGGCGGCTTCAGTGCCCACCCGACCATGCCCTCCTTCGGCGCCGGCAACAGCTACGGCGTGGCGCTGGGCGACCTGGACGGCGACGGCGACCTCGACGCCGTCGTCGCCAACTTATCGGCGAGGCCGAGACGGTGTGGCTCAACGACGGCACGGGCAGCTTCAGGCCCACCGACCACGCCCTCCTTCGGCGGCGGCGACAGCTATCGGCGTGGCGCTGGGCGACCTGGACGGCGACGGCGACCTCGACGCCCTCGTCGCCAACTGTCGTAGCCAGGCCGAGACGGTGTGGCTCAACGACGGCACCGGCAGCTTCAGCGCCCACCGACCACGCCCTCCTTCGGCGCCGGCGACAGCTACGGCGTGGCGCTGGGCGACCTGGACGGCGACGGCGACCTCGACGCCCTCGTCGCCAACTCTATCGGCGAGGCCGAGACGGTGTGGCGCAACGACGGCACGGGCAGCTTCAGCGCCCACCCGACCACGCCCTCCTTCGGCGCCGGGATCAGCGAGGACGTGGCGCTGGGCGACCTGGACGGCGACGGCGACCTCGACGCCGTCGTCGCCAACTGTTGTCAGCCAGGCCGAGACGGTGTGGCTGCAACGACGGCACGGGCAGCTTCAGTGCCCACCCGACCACGCCCTCCTTCGGCGCCGGCGACAGCTACGGCGTGGCGCTGGGCGACCTGGACGGCGACGGCGACCTCGACGCCGTCGTCGCCAACTTTATCGGCGAGGCCGAGACGGTGTGGCGCAACAACGGCACGGGCAGTTTCAGCGCCCACCCGACCACGCCCTCCTTCGGCGCCGGCGACAGCTATGGCGTGGCGCTGGGCGACCTGGACGGCGACGGCGACCTCGACGCCCTCGTCGCCACCTGTTGTAGTAGCCAGGCCGAGACGGTGTGGCTCAACCGCGACCAGTCGGGCGTGGGCGTAACCCCCCTGAGCGTCAGCGTCACCGAGGGCGGCGCCGCGGCCAGCTATCAACTCGTGCTCACCGGGCAGCCCAGTGCCGCCGTCACGATCGCAGTGACCACCGATGCCCAGCTTCGCGCCGAGCCGCCCACGCTGACCTTCACGGTCGCCAACTGGCGCACGCCGCAGACGGTCCGCGTCAGCGCGGTGGATGACGTGACGGAGGAAGGGGCCCACCGCGCGGACATCGGCCACCGCGCGAGCAGCAGCGATGCGTTCTACGACGGGCTGAGCATCGCGGCGGTCAGCGCCACCATCGCCGACAACGACACACCGCCGCCCCCCACCCAGGCGCCGCCCCCCACCCAGGCGCCGCTCCCCCCCAGGCGCCGCCCGCCCCCCGCGCGCCGCTGGTGCCGCGGCGGTGGATCCCGCTGGTGGGGCTGCCCACGGCCGAGCCACCGCCGTTTTGAGCGAGCAGCGGCGGCACGGTGCGCGGCGGCGGACGAGGCAAGCGCCGGGCGTTGCCGCCACGCAACTCGCTGGGGCGCTCCGGGCGGCAGGGCGGCAGGAGCCGACAGCCCCAGCCAGCGGCCGCGTGCGCGACGCCAGTTCGGGAGGGGCAGCCGCGCCGGTCGGCCGCGCCGATGGCGTCAGCGATGTCGTCGAAGTGCAGGTAGCCCAGGCCCAGCGCGAAGAAGCCGGCGACGCTGATGATCGAGCCGAGGATGAAGCCCCGGTGGACCGAGTGCAGGGCCTCGTCGCTGGTGCTCTGCGGGCCGGCCTTGACGCTGTACGTGCTGATGATCGACCCGACGACGCCGATGGCGCGGACCAGGAGCGGGAAGATCACCCCCTTGTGCCCGAAGCTGGCGTAGCCCAGGATCATCGCGGCGACGATCGTCACCTCGTAGCTCTCGAAGATGTCGGCCGCCATGCCGGCGCAGTCGCCGACGTTGTCGCCCACGTTGTCGGCGATCGTCGCGGCGTTGCGGGGGTCGTCCTCGGGGATGCCCGCCTCGACCTTGCCCACCAGGTCGGCCCCGACGTCGGCCGCCTTGGTGTAGATGCCGCCGCCGACCCGCATGAACAGGGCCAGCAGCGTCCCGCCGAAGCCGAAGCCCAGCAGGATCTCATAGGCGTGCTCGCCGTAGGCCATGAAGATGATCGTGCCGCCCAGCAGGCCGAGGCCGTCGGTCAGCATCCCGGTGATCGTCCCGGTCCGGTAGCCGAGCTGGAGTGCCCCGCCGTAGCTCGTGCGGGCCGCCGCGGCCACACGGAGGTTCCCCCGGACCGCCAGGCTCATCCCCACGTAGCCGACGATCCACGAGAAGGCCGCCCCCATGAAGAACGCCGCCGCCCGGCCGATCGGGATGTTCGCCCCGCCGGGCTCGCCCCCCGTCGTCGTGGCCCAGACGATCGCGGTGATCAGGAAGACCAGCAGGATGATCGCGCGGAACTGCCGGGCGAGGTAGGCGTTGGCCCCCGCCCGGATCGCCGCGGCCACCGTGCGCATCTTCTCGGTCCCCTGGTCGGCCCCGAGCACCTGGCCGACCAGCATCCCCGCATAGGCGAGGCCCGCCACCGCCACCAGCAAGACGACCCACAGGGCCCCTTTTTCCACGCCACTATACTGGTCGCTGGTCATGAACTCGAAGTACGGAGAATGGCCTCCGGCGGCATCCGCCGCCGGCGCGGCCGGGGCCGCCTGGGCCATGAGACGACCGGGGATCGCCAGGCCGGCGAGCAGGATCGCCGCCACGGAAAGGGCTCGCCAACGTCGCATGAAATGCCTCCGCAACTTCTGAATGTGCATCACGAGGGAGAGAAGGGGGGCGCCCGGGCAGTGGCGAGCGGCGCCATGCCGGATCGATTCCGGGACCGTGGTCCTGGGTCTGACGGGCCGGCCTCCCCTGGCCGACGACCCAAGGATTAGACACAAACCGGGCGGGATCGGGAAGAGAGTAGGCCCGGAACCCTCGGCGACGCGGTCGCGGCTCAGCCCGGCGGCTTGGGGAAGGTCATGACGTCGATATAGCGGTACGAGCCGCCGGTCACGTTGGTCAGCTTGCGGAGCGGGCCCGAACCGCCCAGGTTGGCCCCGCGCCGAACTCGACCGCCTGGATGCGGGTGTTCTGCGCCATGCTCCGGATCTCGGCGACGTCGTTCTCGGTCATCAGGTCGGCGTCGGTGAGGAAGAAGATCACCTCCGGGCGCAGGGCGATGGCCGCGCGGAGGGCGGTCTGGTGGTCGGTCCCGCCGTCGGGGGCGACGGAGGCCATCTGGTCGCGCGCGCGGGCCTTGTTGGCCAGGGTCGCCGGCATCAGGCCCCTGCGGCCCTGCGGGTCGGAGAAGATCGTCGGGCGCAGGTTGTAGAAGACGATGGCGAACCGGGCGTCGGGGGGGAGCTGGTTGAGGCTGGACAACAGCTCGCGCTTGGCCACGTCGAGCGAGCTGCGGCTCGCCATGCTCCCGGAACAGTCGATGACGTAGGCGAACGACTCGGCGCGTTCCCGGGCGCCGAAGAACTCGGTCCCCGGCCCGACGCCCCGGCCGACCCCGCCCCCCGAACCGCCGCCGGACCCGCCGCCTCCCCCGAGCCCCGGGCCGGGGAGGACGCCGCTGCCCAACTGCGGGCCGGGCAAGGCGCGCCGCGAGGCCTCGGCCGAGGGCAAGCTGGGCAGGACCTCCGAGAGCAGGGCTTCGGCCGCCGGATCGCGGGGCGCGGCCGTCGCGGCGCCGTCGGCCGAGGGGAGCGCCTCCATCAGCCCCTCGCCCCCGAGCTCGCCGGGGCTTCCCCCGGCAGAGACCGGCGACCCGGTTGTCGACCGGGTCGAGCTCGCCGCGCATCGCGACTCGGGAGCGTCTCCTGCTGGGGGCTCGACACGGTCCAGGCCGCCAGCGAGGCGATCAGCAGGAGCGCCGCGTGGACGAACAGGGTGCTGGCCAGCGACCTGGGGTCGGTCAGGGGAGACAGGACCAACTTCGATTCCGAGGCGGTCATGGCCGGGCCTCCGGGGGGTTCGGGGCGTCCGGGAGATCGACGGCGTCGGCCGTCGTCAGGAAGTCGGGGGGCGGGTCCGTCGCCCGTCCCGGGGTGCGGGCGACCGGCTTGTTGAGGTGCATCCGGGCCACGAAGAGCGCCACGAAGCCGGCCACGAGCAGCCCCGCCGTCCAGTCGAGCGTGGAGCCATAGCCTCGCCGGGGCTTCGGCGCGGCGGGGGCGTTCGCCGACGCGATCGGGGGCCCTCCCCCGACGATGAGGGGGGCCAGGCGTGGCCCGTCACCCCCCTGGTAGCGCACCTGCTTGAGGAAGGTGCCGACGAACCGGACGCGAGTCCCCAGGGCGGGCGTCGCCCGGCTCGCCGAGTCGGGGAAGACGAGGCAGAACGGATCCCCCGCCGGGGAGACGGCCCAGGCTTCGGCCAGGGGGGGGAAGGTGCCGAAGGCAGCCTGGCGGAACCGACGCACGAGTTGCCCCTCGACCCGGACGGGGCGGCCCCGGTAGCTTTCCGGGCGTTCCCAGAGGTCGCGGAACCCGACGCGGGCGGGGGGAGTGGTCGCCTTCGCGGAGAGCGCAGCCTGATACGCGGGGAGGTCGGCCAGCGTCAGCGAAGGCTCATCGGCCGAGGCCCGCGCCCCACAAGGCCAGGAGCAGAACCCAGTACCCTCTCCCCCCGGGAGAGGGTGCCCGAAGGGCGGGTGAGGGGCCAGGGCCAGGACTTCGAGAACCGAGACAACCCTATGGCCCTATTCATGGCACGATCCTCGGCAGGTTCCCCGACGGGCCCCGCGCACTGCCCGGGTCGGCCAGGCGGATCGCGGCCACGCCGGCCGAGGAACAGGTCGCGATCACCCGTGCGGCTTGCTCATAGCGAAGGCCGTCGTCGGCCACGAGGCGGACGCGGAGCGGGCGGCCCTCCAGGATCTTCGTGTAGCGCCTGAGCCGGTCGCCGAGTGCGGCGAGGTCGGGCACGACGGCCTCCCCCAGCCGGATCGCCCTCAGCTCGCCGAGGTCGTCCGCCTCGACGCGAATCCAGAGGTCGTTCTCCAGGTCCGCATCCTCTCGTCGCGCGCGGATCGCCTCGGCCTGGCCGCCGGCCGCGCCGGGCATCGCCGCGGGGGTGGCCGGCAGCGTGAGGTCCAGGTGCGTCTCGGAGGTCGGCGCCTGGAACGTCAGGACGAAGAAGGCCAGTAGCTGGAAGGCCATGTCGAGCATCGGCGTGACGGGGAACTGGACCTCCTCCTCGGTCTCCAATCGGCCGGGTCGTCGGCGTTTCCGGCTCATCGGGAGTCCTCCCGCAGCACGACCAGGGCGAAGTGGGCGAACCCGCGCTCTTGCGCCTCGGAGAGCGTCCGGCGGATGGACCCGTACGAGGCGTCCCGGTCGGCGCGGAGGATGACGACCGTGGGGAGCTCCTCCGCGGGCCCTCCCAGGGTCTCTTGCCCCGCCCGGCGAAGCTTGGCCTGCCCGGCCCACCACGCCGCGCCCCCCTCCCTCTCGACGACGCCCCCCTCGACCACGAGGCGACCGCGGGCGTCGAGCACGACCACCATGCGGTCGATCGCCAGGTCGCCCCCCGGCAACGCCGCCGGCGCGACCGGCAACCGGACGGCCTTCGTCGTCCCCTCCAGCTTCGTCCCGAAGTGGATCAGCATCATGAAGAACGTGATGAGCTGGAGCACCACGTCCAGGAGCGGCGTGAGGTTGATGTTCAGCGGGGCCTCGCCCCGTATCCGGTCCCTACGCGCCATGCTCTGGATTGGGGGTTAGAGATACCACCGGTCACGGATCGACGACCCTCTCGCGATCCTTCCATGCTACGAGTGGCGAGTGGTGAGTGGTGAGTGGAGAGTGAAGAGAAGTCGGAGGGAGGTGACGGAGATTGGCCTTCAACTCACCACTCGCCACTCGCCACTCAACTCTCGCCCCTCATCCTTGATCCAGGGGGAGCGAGGTCCTCGGGGGAGGGAACGAGATGGAGGGCGAGGCGGACGCGGCCAGGGGATGCGGGGCGCGGACGCCCGGGATGAACTGATCGAGGAGCGACTCGGCCGTCGCCTCCACCTCGAGCGAGAGCCGGGCGATCCGGTTGCGGAAGAGCGCGTGGAACGAGATCGCCGGGATCGCCAGCGCGATCCCCTCCAGCGTGGCGAAGAGCGCCGTCGAGATGCCCTCGGCGAGCAGGCTCGCCTGCGGCGACGAGCCCGCCGTGGCGATGACCTGGAAGCTCAGGATCATGCCGTAGACCGTCCCGACCAGGCCGATCATCGGCCCGAGCGCGCCGACGGTCGCCAGGTAGGTGGTCCGGTGCTCCATCTCCATCGTCACGTCGTCGTTGACCATCTCCATCGCGCGCTGCGCGGTGGGGACGCCCTGGGGGAGCTTGCGGACCCCGGCGGACAGGACCTTCGCCACGAACGACGAGTCGGCCGCGAGCCGCCCATACGCCTCGGTGTACTGCTTCATGGACAGGAGATCGGCCACGTCGCGGAGCAGGCGCTCGGGCAGGGCGATCGACCTCCGGTAGTGGAACCCCATCCACGCCACCAGCGCGATCAGGTAGAACGACATCAGCAAGAGCCCCAGGCCGATCGGCCCCGACGCCCGGATCATCCAGCGCAAGAACGTCTCGGTCCCCTCGGCCTTCCCCGACGCATCGGCGTCCGCCTCCGCCGTCGGGGTCTCCTGGGCCCTCGCCGTCGTCGGGCCCGGCCCGATCAAGCAGAGGCAGAACAACAGCGCGAAGGCGCCCATCCAGCGGCAACAGGTCGACGACATCAGATGCGAGACTCCCCGGCCGGCGCGGCCCGGCATCCCGCCACGCCCCACGCCTTCGGCCCACTCCGGGCCTCGGTCTCCAGCTTAGCCAATCCCGCTGCCCCGGACAACATCCGCCGGAGTGACTCGGCCCCCCAGGGCTGGGGTGTACCCGCCGAATCTTGGGGCTCAGGCCGCCCGGCCCCAGAACCGTTCCCATTGGTCGGTGTGACGGCAGCAGATCAGGGCGGCCATCGCGCGGGCGTTCTTGTGCCGCCAGCGCGCCCCCCGCGCCTTCAGCCGCAGGCCCAGCGTCTTGGCCGCCCCCTCCACCACGCCGCTGCCGATCGCCTCGCCCGCCGCCAGCCGCCCGGCGTAGTCGAGCCGGCCGATGTGGCTCACGAAATAGCCGAGCATCCGGTCCAACGCCGCTCGCCTCGGCGGCGTGTCCTCGCGCTCCAGCTCCTCGCCGATCAGCCGGCAGACCCCGGCCCAGCCCTCCTTCAGGAGCAAGTCGCGGCCATGTTCATGGAACGCGGTCGCCGCGGCGGTGCCCTTCGCCGAAGAGCCGCTTGCCCGCCGCGGCGATGTGCCCGCCGGCGTGGTAGATGTCCAGCGTCTGGCGGCACCCGCTCAGGGCCCGATCGGCGGCCTTCCAGATCCACGACGCCCCGTCGCCCAGGACGTGCAAGGCGGGCCATCGCCGGCAGGCCGAGCCGCTCGAGCCGGGCCCACCACGACCGGCGGAACCGCTTCGCCGCCGCGATGTCGGCCCACATCACCCGCGCCGTGGCCTCCGGCAGGTCGCGCGACTCCCACTCCTCGGGGGTCGCCGGTTTCGC
The DNA here is from genome assembly GCA_963827625.1 of uncultured bacterium. Classification (GTDB taxonomy): domain Bacteria; phylum Chloroflexota; class Chloroflexia; order Chloroflexales; family Kallotenuaceae; genus CAWHBS01. Next base: position 1,655,868 of record CAWHBS010000004.1, read on the forward strand.
CGTCGGTCGCCTCTGGGCGACCGCGATCTTCAAGTTGCGCCAGCCCGCCTCGCGGGTGTTCACCTTGCCGGCGTCGATGGTGAACTCCCAGCCCCCCTCGGCCTTGCGGAAGCCTTCGGCGGAGGCCCCCTCCTGGCCCTGCCAGCGGGCGACGCGGGCCGCCTGCCGCTCGCAGTAGACCCGGAGGGTCTCGCTCGCCGGGCTCACGCCGAGCAATTCCCGGAGGTGCTCGCGGGCCCGATCGAACGACAGGTCGGCGGCCAGGCGGCAGGCCTTGCGCTGCAGCCTGGGGCTGAGGCCGCCGTCGAGGCCGAGCACCGCGTCGGCGTGGTAGCCGCCCGGTGAGCAAGGGCAACGCGAGCCCCACCACCGCCGCCGCAAGGCGACCGGGCCGAGGCAGGTGAAGACCTCGCGCGAGCCCGCCCCGCGATTCTCGCGAGCCTGTCCACATGAGCACCGCCTCAGCGGCGCCCCTTTTTTTCGGCGAGGTCGAGCCGGGCCTGGACGGCGTGCTCCAGGAGGCGACGCTGGTGCTCGCGGCCCCGCTCGATGACGGCCTCCTCGCAGAGTCTCGAGGACCGAGCCGTCGGGGGCGGTGGCGGCCAGATCGGTCATCTCCTCGAGGAAGCTCGCATACCGCCGGAGCAGGTCCTCGTGCCCGGGGTCGATCTCCAGCGTGATGGTCTTCCGTGACATGGGGAGTCTCCGGGTGGTCGTTCAAAGTCACCCCAGCCTGCCAGGTCCGACGACTCACCACCAGAGAATTTGGTTACACCCTCCGAATCGGGTGCGGTAGCGGATTCTGGTCGCTACCCTGCCGCCTGCGTCCAGTAGCTCTCGAACTGGTCGCCATAATGCAGGCAGCCCAACGCCGCCATCCGCTCCAGTCGCCGCACCTTCCACCGGGCTCCTGTCTGCTTCAGACGCTTACCGATGGCCGTCTTGCACGCCCCCTCCACCATCCCGCTGCCGATCGAACGACCTTCGGCCAACCGCCGACGGTACGGCGTGTGGTCCTCGTGTGGACCCAGATAGCCGATCAGATCCGAGACCTCCCCGGGCTCGGACTCCAACGCCGCGACCGGGCCCGTGGCCCCGGATTCGAGCGAGGTCCGGCGGTGACGCTCGTACCAGGCCTCGGCTGCCGGGCCCGCCCCGCACGACGCGACGGCCGCGTCATGCAGGTGCTCGCCGGCATGGTCGATGTCCAGGATGCCGGCGGCGCCCGGCAGGTCCTTCTCGATCTCGTCCCGGATCCACTTCGCCCCGTCGGCCAGGGCCGTCACCTCGGCCGTACGCCTGATGCCCGGCCGCCCGGCCATCCGCCGCCACTGCGGCCCCGGCGCCGTGCCGGTGCGGATCGCCGCCATGGCGGCCCGCACGTGCGGGGCCGGCATCCGCCGGTCGTCCCAGTCGTTCAGGTCGGTGATCGGCTCGCCACGCCGCCGCTTGGCGAAGATCGCCAGCCGCACCTCGCGCCAGCCGCCCGTGGTGTTAACGCAGGCCCCGTCGGTCTGGAACTCGATGTCCCCTGCGGCCTCGCGGGAGGGCCGGGCCGCCTCGGTGGCCTCGCGTTGCCAGGCCCGCATCAACCCGCCGTGGCGGTCGCAGAGACGCGCACGGTGTTGTCGCAGACGACCGGCCCGGCGACGTCGCGCGCGTCCGGGCGGCACGCTCGAACGATCGTTCGGCCCCCAGCAGGCCCATCAGCCGCTGGGCGTGCGGACTGACCGAGCCGTCGATCCCCAGCCGGTCGTCCAGGGCGTGGGCGTGCTGGCCGCAGGTCCGGCAGGTGGAGTAGACGCGGGACAGCGTCACCTCGCCGGCGGCGGTGACGAGCCGTCGGGTGGCCCGTCCATGGTGGCGTCGGGGCCCGCCGCAGGGGCGGTCCCATCCGCGCCCCCCTTCTTCTCCAGGTCGGCGGCCTGGGCGTCGAGGATGTCCTGAAGCCGGTCGCGGACGAGGCGCCGGCCGAACGCGACGGTGGCCCGCTCGACTCGGGCCAATACCTGGCCATCGGGCGTGGCCTCGGCCAGTCGCTTCAACTCGCGGACCCTGGAGCGTGCCTGCTCCATCGCCACGGCTTCGATCTCGTCATCGGCTTCCAGGGTGCGGCGGGGCATGGGGGACCTCCGTGGGATTGAGCCCGCCCCATTATCCCAGACCACTCAGCCGGACCAGAAAGGATTACCGCACCCTCCGAATCCCAAGAATTGAGCCAAGAGTCAATTCGACCCTCCGGGCCGGTCGCCCGAAGCAGGGGGCCGAGCCAACCTGAGGCGGTGACAGAAGCGCAGAGGCGGCTGGCTTCCCGACCTCCGGCACGACGAGCCGGATGAATCCCCGGCCGTTGAACCCGGTGAGGTAGCCGAGCTGTCGTTCGTTCGCGAGCGTGTTGCCCTGGATCACCTGCCCCCGGAGGCCGTAGAAGGCGAGGTTGATCGCAGCCATCTTCACGCAGCGGTGATCCAGGTCCTGCCCGACGAACGTCCTTCTCGGGTTCACCTTCGCGGCCGACAGGAGCGTCCGGCCGCTGCCGCAGGCGGGATCGTAGACGGTCGTCCCGTCCTCGCCGTCGCCGACAATCTGGGCCATCATGTCGGTCATGTGCTCGGGCGTGTAGAACTGCCCGTGCTCGCCGAAGGTGATCGCCCTCATAAAGTAGTCGCCGAGGAAGTCGGCCTTCGTCTCCTCCATGGCGTTCACGAGGTTGCCGAACATTCGGGCCAGGATGTCGACCCAGCGTTTCCCCGTCTTGCCTTCGGCATAGCTTCGTGGTGGCGTCAGCCCGGATACATCTGCCTCACGGCGTCCATGACGCGCCGGGAATTCCACGATGATCTCAAACGGCGTGAAAGATAGGGAACTCCGCAAGCCGACGCCCGTGCAAAATTTGCCAGGATTTATCTCAATTGTCAGTATCTGCGTCAGTAGCTTTCCGGCGTTGCTTGTCTTTTGGTGGCAGGACTTGTCAGTGTCCCGCGCATGAAAAAACCTCTGGGTCGCCCCAGAGGTCTCTTCGCAAGTCACTACCACATAACAACTTTGTCGTGCTGTGTCGCAATCTGTCAGCGACTGTCATCAATCGGGGCGGCGGGATTTGAACCCACGACCTCTAGACCCCCAGTCTAGCGCGCTAGCCAAACTGCGCTACGCCCCGTGATCAGAGTCTTTCTCTGGGGAGAGGCCCATTGTAGAATCTCCGAGCGATCTGTCAATGCAGACCTGGGTCCGACGGAGATATCGACCGGTGCACTTCGCGGATCGTCTGATCGCGGCCGTACGGCGGGTGGGCAACCCGGTGGTGGTGGGGATCGATCCGCGCCCCGAGGACTTGCCCCCGGGCTTCCTCGATCGATTTGCCGGGGATCGGTCCGGCGTGGCCGAGGCCCTGCGGGTCTTCGGGTGCGGCGTCGTGGATGTGGTCGCGACGTCGGTGTCGGCGGTGAAGTTTCAGGCCGCGTTCTATGAGGCCATCGGGCCGGAGGGGGTCGCGGCGCTGCACGCGACCGCGGGATATGCCACGCGGCGCGGATTGATCGTCCTGATCGACGGCAAGCGCAACGACATCGGCTCCAGCGCCGAGGCGTATGCCCGCGCCTATCTAGGAAAGGTGGCCGTCGGCGGGAACTTCGAGCCCTCGTGGCAAGCCGACGCGATGACGGTCAACCCCTACCTGGGAAGCGACGGCGTGCTGCCATTCGCGAAGGTCGCGGCGAGGGAGGACAAGGGGGCGTTCGTCCTGGTCCGGACGAGCAACGCATCGGCGGTCGAGTTCCAGGACCTGGTCGCCGACGGACGGCCGCTCTACCGGCACGTGGCCGAACGCCTCGCGCAATGGGCGACGCCCCTCCGGGGCGCGTCGGGCTATAGCCTGCTCGGGGCGGTGGTCGGGGCGACATACCCCGCGCAACTCGCCGAGCTGCGCGAGGCGCTGCCCGGGGTGCTCTTCCTGGTACCCGGCTATGGCACCCAGGGGGGTACGGCGGCCGATACGGCCGCGGCCTTCGACGCCGAGGGCCTGGGTGCGATCATCAATAACTCGCGCGGGCTGACCTTCGCCTACAGGCTCCCCGCCTTCGCCAGGTTCGGCGCCGACTGGCAAGCCGCGATCGCCGAGGCCGTCCGCGCGATGGCCGACGACCTGGCGGCGAACACCCCCTCGGGACGGCTCCGCTCGCCTTCCCCTTAGCGTTGCATGGAGAAGTAAAGCTTCACAGCCCCAGGCCGGCTCCCTCGAAGAAGGACCCGATGAGAGCCGGCTTCTGACGCACACGGCCGAGGGCCAGATGCAATTCCATGTGCAACTGCTCCAGGTCCAGGCAGGTCAGGTTCCGCAACTCGACCTCCTTCAGCTGCCGCCACAGCCATTCCACCGGGTTCAGGTCCGGGGCGTACGGCGGCAACGGCTCCAAGTGGATCGCGTCGCCGGCCTCCGCCACGAACGCCTTCACCTCGGCCCGCCGATGGATCGGCGACCCGTCCCAGATCACCAGGAGCCGATCCGCACCCAGTCGGCCCAGATGGACGAGGAACTCGATGCGTGTGCAGCCCGTTCAGCGACGTCGGCCGCACCAGCGAGTACACCTTGCCCTGCGGGGTCACGCCCCCCATGACCGACAGGTGGTCGCGCGTCTGCCACTCGTCCAGGATCGGCGTCCGCCCCTTCGGGGCGTAGGTCTTGACCACCCCCGGCAGGAGGTAGAATCCCGACTCGTCCACGAAAACAAGGGCCCGGCGCTCGCGGCGGGCCTTCTCCTTCAGCGCGGGCCACGACTCGACCCGCCAGCGCCCGATCGCCTCCTCGTCCCGCTGGATCGCCCGGGTGATGGGGACCTGCGGGGTCCATCCCAGGCGCTTGAGCAGCCGCGACACCTGGCTCTTGCTGTACGAGACGCCGAACTCCTCGCCGAGGACTCCGGCGACCCGCTCACAGGTCCAGACGTCGCCGCGGAAGCCGTAGGCCTCGGCGCCATGCCAGAGGAAGTCGGGGATCAGCCGGAATTGCTCGGGGGTGAGCTTGGCGGACGGGCCCGGGCCGGGGTGAGAGCGGAGCGCCTCCGGACCGCCGCGGCGGGCGGCGGCGAGCCAACGACTGACGGCACCCTCCGAGGCGTCGAGGGCGACCGCGATGTCGCGCTGCTTCCAGCCCTGTCGCGCGAGATCCCAGTGCCCTCATCCGCCGCCACTCCCTCCAGTCATGAGGTCGAGTGCCTGAGGATCCCATGCCCTATTGTAGGGCCCGGAGAACTTTACTTCTCCATGCAATGGCTTAAGCTCAGGAAGATTCGCAGGTCACGAGTCGAGGGAGGATCTCTTCCGCCTTGCCGTACAGGCCGATGTCGACCGAGCCGCTCGCGGGGGTCGGCTCCAGGTTGACTTCGATCACGGCGGCGCCGGCACGTCGACCGGTCGCGATCAGGCCGGCGGCGGGGTAGACGACCGCGCTGGTGCCGACGACCAGCACGAGGTCCGCGGCGCGCACGGCGGATTCGGCGGCGAGCCAGACGTCGCCGGGGAGCGATTCGCCGAACCAGACCACGGCGGGACGGACCAGGGCGCCGCAGGCTTCGCACCGGGGTAAGGGGGGCAGTGCCTCGCCCCAGCGGTCATCCTCCATACCGCACCCGGTGCAGCGGACGTCCCCCAGGTTGCCGTGGAGCTCGAGCACGTCGCGGCTGCCGGCCCGCTGATGGAGCCGATCGACGTTCTGGGTGATCAGACCCAGGCGAGGGACGCGATCCGCCAGCTCGACCAACGCGAGGTGGGCGGGGTTCGGCTCGGCGCGGGCCACGAGGGCTCGGCGCCAGTTGTAGAATTCCCAGACGAGTCCCGGGTCGGCGGCGAACGCCTCGGGGGTGGCGAGGGTCATGGGGTCTCGCCCCTGCCAGAGCCCGCCCAGGCCGCGGAAGGTCGGGATTCCGCTCTCGGCCGAGACGCCCGCACCGGTCAGGACGGCGATGTGCCCCGCCCGGGCGAGGAGGGCGGACGCCCGGGAAAGGTCGGACATATCGACGGGCTCACATCTCGGGGATCGCGCCCCGCTTGACGGCGCGGGCGACCATGAATGCGCCCGTCCCGAGGAGCGTGAAGGGCATCGACATCATCAGCATGATGCTCCAGCTGTAGCCCTGGGCGGTCGAGGCCACGTCGGCCGGCTGCGCGGAGACGGCCTCCTTGCAGTTGGGACAGGCCGAGGCGAAGCCGCCCGCCCCGAGCAGGAGTCCGAAGGCCACCACCGGCACGAGCCACTGGATACGTCGCATGGCGTCTTCAACTCCAAATTCTCAGCCGGCGGGCGAGGCCGGGAAGTCCATCTGATAGAGCATCAGGTAGATGACCACGCCGGTGATCGAGACATAAAGCCAGATGGGGAACGTCACTTTCGCGATCCTGGCGTGCCGCTTGAACTGGCGGCGGGCGGCATGCGTCAGGGTGAGTGCGACCAGGGGGACGACGGCCAATGTCGCGAGCACCGTGTGCGAAAGGAGGACCGTGAAGTAGACGATCCGGATCGGACCGAAGCCGCGGAAGGGGACGCTCCCCACCTGGTAATGGTAGACCAGGTAGCAGGCGAGGAAAAGGGCCGAGACCGCGACGGTCAGCATCATCGTCAAGGCGTGCGCCCGGACCCGGCCGGAGCGGATGAGGATCCAGCCCAGGACCAGGAGGACTGCGCTCGATGCGTTCAGGGTCGCATTGACCGCCGGGAGCCGACGTGCCCATGCCCTGCCCTCCCCCTGGCGTCGTCGCGCCTCGGTGACGAGCTTGTTGACGTCGGCCGGGTCGCTCGAGTCGAAGTAGCCGACGACCTTCCCCCGGTCGACCAGCGCGAGCCGGGCGCTGTGCGAGAACTCCTCGGCCCCCGCTTGCCGGTCGGCCGCGCCGGTCTCGACGACGCCGAGCTTGAAGCGATCGTTGATCAGGGCGTGGACCTCGGCCTTCGGGCCCGTCAGGAACCACCAGCGATCCGCGTCGGCGCCGAAGGTCTGTGCATAGTTCGCCAGGACGTCCGGCGTGTCGCGCTCGGGGTCGACCGACAGGCTCACGAGCTGGATGTCCGTCCCCGCGAGCCGACCTTGCAGGCCCTGCATCACGGTCGTGATCCGGGGGCACGACAGCGGGCAATGCGTGAAGATGAACGACGCGATCCAGACCCGCCCGGCCAGGTCGGCCTCGGTCACGACCCGGCCCGAACGCTCGACCAGCCGGAAGGGGCCGAGTTCGAAGCCGTGGTCGCCCAGATCATGGCCGGCGCGGGCCGGCGCGGGGACCGGGCCGACCGTCGCCAGGCAGAGGAGGGCCGACGCCAGGACCGTCCCCACCACGATCGAGAGGCCGAGGCGGTACGAGGAGTCCACGGTTCGACGAACCCCGGGGGTGTCGAGAGTCGTTTCAGGAGCGGACGACGGCCGGCACCACGCCGGGCTGGCCGGGGAGGACGACGCCGACTTCCTCCTCGCTCGCGGGCGCCTCGCTGATCGGCTGCATGCCGATGTCGGGGTAGAGGGCCAGGACGAAGATCGTCGCGAGGACGCCCGCGGGGACGAGCATGAAGTAGACCCAGCGCCCCTCGAACTTCAGGTGCATGAAGTACCAGCCGACGAGCGCCGCCTTCGTGATCGCCATCGCCAGCAGCCCGACCACCAGGGCCGGGAACGAGATCGGCAGCATGGCGTAGAAGTACTCCATGATCGTGAAGATCAGCAGCGCGAAGAAGACCTTCAGGTACGGAGCGTGCGACTCGACGTGCATCTCCTGGTCGTGGGTCAGGTTCGTCTCGGCCATCGGCGATTTTCCTCCTGCGAGGGCGAACGAAAGGGCGGTCGCCGCGTCGGGTCAGAGCAGGTAGACCACGGTGAAAAGGATGATCCAGACGAGGTCGACGAAGTGCCAGTACAGGCCGACCAGCTCGATCGGGCTGTGGTGCTCGCGCGTGTAGACGCCCCGGAGCGACTGCACGAAGATGCACGCGAGCATGACGACCCCGCCCGCCACGTGCGCCCCGTGGAACCCGGTCATGGTGAAGAAGCACGAGGCGAACAGGCTGGAGCTGGGCCGGAAGTGCCCGCTGGCGCTGACGCCGATCGGGTAATGGTGGCCGAGCATCAACTGGTAATATTCAACGACCTGGATGCTCAGGAAGATGGAGCCGATGACGGTGGTGGCGAGCAGGAAGAGCGACGTCTTGCGCTTGTCGCCGCGCTGGATGGCCGAGAGCGCCAGGACCATGGTGACCGACGAGCAGATGAGGATGAAGGTGTTGACCGCCGTCAGGTTGATGCTGAGCGGGTTGACGAGGTGGTCGTACGGCGGCGGCCACTTGAAGAGCTTCGTCGGCGCGAGGTTGGCGACGGTGGCGAGCTCGGTGCCGGGGGGGTAATCGTGGCTGTACGACCCGAACGGGCTGCCGGACCTCAGGACGATGTAGGTGCCGATCAGTCCGGTGAAGAACATGACCTCGGTGGCCAGGAAGAGCCACATGGCGACCTTGCCGGGCGTGACCGGCGGGTGCTGCATGGGCGTGTCGCCGGCCGGCGTGACGTGGTGCGCGAGCTCGGCGTCGGTCGGAAGCGTGGCGGCGTGTGCCATCGAAGAGTCCACCCTCGGGAAGGCGCGGCCGGCGTTCAGGCCGGCGTCGGATTCAGGAGCAAGAGCGCCAGGATCGCGGGCAAATAGACGAACGACGCCCGCAGGAGCCGGCGGGCCGACGCCTCGGAGACGTCGGACCAGAAGCGGACGGCGGCGACGAGATAGAACACGCCCAGGGCGAGGGCCCCGGCGAAGTAGTACGGGCCCGCCAGGCCGATCGTCGCCGGCAGGAGCCCGGCCGGGATCAGCGCCAGGGCATAGACCACGGACTGGCGGCCGGTCATCGCGCCCCGCGGGTCGACGTTCGGCAGCATCCGGTGGCCCGCCCGTGCGTAGTCCTCGCGGTAGATCCAGGCGATGGCCAGGAAGTGGGGGAACTGCCAGAGGAAGACGATCAGGAACAGGGCCCAGGCCTCGATGCCGAGCCGGCCGGTGGCGGCGGCCCAGCCGATCACCGGGGGCAGTGCCCCCGGGACCGCGCCGATGGCCGTGTTCAAGGTCGTCCGGGGCTTCAGCGGCGTGTAGACGCAGACGTAGAGCAGGAAGGTCGTCGCCGCCACCCCCGCGGCGACGGCGTTGACGCCGAGGGCGAGCATGGACGATGCCCAGCAATCCGAGGGCCCCGCCGAAGACGGCGGCCTCGGCCGGGGCGAGGCGACTGCTGGGCAGGGGACGCCCGACGGTCCGCCTCATCAGGGCGTCGCGGGACCGTTCCAGGTACTGGTTCCAGGCGCTGGCGCCGCCGGCGACCAGCCCCGTGCCCAGGAGCGTCAGCAGGAGCCTCGAGGGGTCGCTGCTCCCCCGGGCGCCGAGCCAGAAGCCCGAGGCCACCGTCATCAGGACCATGACGGCGACCCGGGGCTTGGTCAGGGCGACATACGAGGCGAGCTTCCCGCCGGCGGCGGACAGGTCGACCGCGGCACGCGGATCGGCCAGCACCGATTGATCGAGAGAGACCGACGTCTTCAAGCCACTGCCTCCCAGGTCAGGGGGGCGTCCGCCGGCCGCCCCGCCCGCGAGGTCGGGGAGAGACGCCGGAACGATCGCAGCGTCAGGACCACCGCCGAGCCCAGCAGGATGCCCCGTCGGCCTGGTGCGCGGTGCGGACCAGGGCCTGCGGGGT
>CAWHBS010000005.1:0-716931 GCA_963827625.1 uncultured bacterium
CATCCTGCATGGCATTCTGATCCTGGGCGGCATCACCATGATTGGTCCGTTCATATGGATGCTGTCGACGTCGCTCAAAACCGATCAACAGGCGTATCTGTTTCCTCCGGAATGGATCTCCAGACCCGTGATGTGGTCGAATTACACCGTGATCTGGGAAGCGCTGCCGTTCGACCAATTCTTTTGAACAGCTTGATCGTAGCGCTATGTGTCACGCTGGGCCAGCTGATCACCTGCTCGTTGGGGGCGTTCGCGTTTGCACGCTTACGCTTCCCGGGCCGCGAAAAGCTGTTCTTGTTGTACCTTGCCACGTTGATGGTGCCGTTCAGGTGACGATGATCCCGATCTTCATCCTGATCAAGCAGCTGCGCTGGCTGGACACGTATCAGGGCTTAATCGTTCCGGCCATATTCAGCCCATACGGAACCTTCCTGCTGCGCCAGTTTTTTCTGACTATTCCACGCTAGTCGAGGATGCGTCCAAAATCGACGGCTGCGGCTATTTCCGCATCTACTGGCAGATCATTTTGCCGCTCTCCAAGCCTGCGCTGGCGACGCTGGGCATCTTTGTGTTCATGTTTAGCTCGAATAACTTCCTGTGGCCGTTGCTGATTATTAATTCCCTTTCGATGAAAACTTTACCGCTTGGTATCTCGTACCTGCTCGGCCAGTACACGGTGTACTGGAACCTGCTGATGGCCGGTTCGACGATCGCCCTGCTTCCGATCCTGGTCGTGTTCTTTTTTGCCCAGCGCTATTTTATTGAAGGTATTACGCTCACCGGATTGAAGGGCTAAACCGTGGCGCCAGGCGAGGGGCTTGCTGCGCGATGTCCTGGGTTGAAGGGATGAATACAAGACGCAAGGAGGCATAATGCGCAAAGCGCAGGCCATTGTAATGACAGATATCAAGTCGGTCGCCGTTGAAACGATCGACGTGCCGGAACTCGGCCCCGATGACGTATTGGTTCGAACCGAATATAGCGGTGTTAGCCAGGGTACGGAGCTTTGGGCGCTGTTAGGAAGGCGCCCTGAGCTCCAATTTCCAACTGTTCCAGGGTATCAATCGATCGGGATCGTTGAAGAGCTTGGTTCCAGCGTTCGGGGTATCGAGCTCGGACGCCGCGTCCATTTCAACAATGCTCGCTTGCCGAAGCAGTTTCCTCCAACATGGATGGGCGCACATATCAGCCATGCTATCGTGCGTGCAACGGTGCCCGGCTCGGAACACACGCACACGATTGTGCCGGTTCCGGCCACGGTTGATCCCGTGGCCGCGGCGGTGTCATCGCTAGCCGCGGTAAGCTTGCGCGGCCTCAACATGCTGCGCGTGGAGGTCGGCAACCTGGTGGTGGTTAACGGACAGGGGATGATCGGCCAGGGCAGCGCGCAGTTGGCCAGACTTCGTGGCGCAACCGTGGTCGCCAGTGACATGAATCCAGCCCGCCTGCGCATCAGCGCGGCATGCAGCGCCGACATTGTGGTTGACACGCGAGAGCAAACGCTCGCCGAGGTCGTCAAGGAGCTGCGACCGAGCGGTGCCGACGTCGTGATCGACACGACCGGTCGCTCGGACCAGTTTGCCCCGTGCATTGATCTGCTGCGCTGGGAAGGCCAGTTCTTGCTCCAGGGCTGGTATCCCGATCCAATCAGCTTTGATTTTCATCGTACGCATCAGAAAAAACCTACCGTCGCCATCACATGTGGTTACGACGACGATGAGGTGGCGACGGCGTTTGAGTTGATGCGATACAACAAGCTCCAGTATCGCGACCTGGTAACTCACGTAGTTCCGGTTCGCGAAGCCCCGGCGATGTATCAGCTGATGCTGGCCAACGACCCATCGGTGCTGGGGGTAGTCTTCGATTGGCGGGAGGCGTCGTGAAAGCTTTACTTGTTCCCGAGCAGGGCAAGCTCGTGATCGGCGACGTTGCGGCACCTGAGCTCGAACCATATGATGCGCTGGTCCGCATCGAAACATGCGGCATCTGCAATAGCACGGATGCCAAGTTGATCGAGGGCCAGATGTATTGGGCGCCGCCGTTTCCGTTTGTGTTGGGCCACGAGTTGGTGGGGACGGTCATCGAGGTCGGGCCAAAGGTACGCAGGTACCGTATCGGCGACCGCGTGACTCGACCGGTGGCATTCTGGCCGGGTTCGCGGCCCACGCTCAATGCGGCGATGGGTGGGTTCGCCGAACTTGGTATCGTGCGCGATGGCGCGGCGATGGCAGCTGATGGTGATGCATCGTTGGCAGCCGACTATACCGTGCTGCGCCAGGTCGTTGTGCCGCCACATCTCTCACCCCGCGACGCGGCGCTTGCGATAAGCCTGAGCGAAACAGCCAGTGTGCTGCGGCATCTACCGAATGTTCGCGGCAAGACCGTGGTCGTGGCCGGGACCGGCGTCGTAGGGTTTGCCTTTGGGTTGTGGGTCAAACTGGCCGGCGGACGTGTGATCACACTTGGCCGGCGCGCTGAGCGACTGGCACAGGCGCGCGAGCTGGGCGCCGACGTAGCGATCGATACGCGCGAGCCGGGGTATCTCGATGCTATTCGCGTGGCGGCCGGCGGCGCCGTCGATGGCCTGATCGAGGCTACGGGCGACAGCGCACTGGCAAGTGAGCTCGTGGCGATCCTCAAGCCGGACGGTTTCGCCTCCGCCTACGGTGTTCCACCGACCGGTCAAACCTACGATTCGCGCTGGACGATTTCGAAGGTGGAGGAGCATCTGAGCTACCCGTGGGTTGCTGACCTATTCGCGCGCGGCTGGATCAGACCTGAGTGGTTTATTTCGCATAACTGGTCGCTCGATGAGGCGCCGGTTGCTTTTGCGGAGGTCATGCGCGGGCAAGTCGTCAAAGGCTTCGTGCACATGGGATGACCATCGGCGGGCTTTCTTCGTGTGCCTTCATGTGTCTTCGTGGATCATTTTCGGCGAGCGATACTTTTCGGACAGCGCGACCGTCTCAATGTGAAATGCATCGAGCTGATCGGGCATCTGTGGCCGTTCGGCAAGGAGCACGACCATGGGCAAAGTGATTGTCGAGCTTTCGATGTCGCTGGATGGTTTCGTCGCCGGGCCCAACGACAGCCCTGAGCTGCCGCTGGGTGAAGGCGGCGAGCGGCTGTTTGCGTGGTACTCCAGCGGCGATACTGCGCTTCCGCTACCGGGCACCGATATGGTGTTTAATGTCTCACGCGCCAGCGCCGAGCTGCTGCGCGAGGAATGGAGCCAACCGGGAGCGATGGTGGCGGGTCGGCGGATGTTCGATATTGCCGGTGCCTGGGGCGGCAAACCGCCGGGCGGCAAAAACTGTTTTATCGTTACCCACAGCCCTCCGCCAGAGTGGGTCGCGCCGGGCTCGCCCTTCACTTTCGTAACCGATGGCGTCGCAAGCGCCATCCGGCAGGCACAACAGGTCGCCGGCGACAAAAATGTCGGCGTATCGAGCGCTAGTATCGTGCAGCAGGCGATCGCAGCCGAGCTGCTGGATGAGCTTAGGATCGACCTGGTGCCCGTGCTGCTGGGCGGCGGTGTTCGCTTGTTCGAGCATCTGGGCAGCGTGCCGATCGATCTGGAGCGCCGCGGCGTTGTCGAGGGCAACGGCGTCACGCATATTCGTTTTCGCGTCGTTAAGCCCCGGCGCTGAGGCGCCGGGGCCGGTACACAAGGCCTCTGCGGAGGCTGGGACAACTATCCGCGGCGTTGCTACCTCACCAACGTCCACGCCAGGCTCGGCGGCGCTCCCATTCGAAACTATCGATGTCATCGCGTGTATCGGCGCCCCAGCGGACTGCGGCACCCACCATGGCCAGGATGACTAAGGACAACATAAGGGTGATCATAGTATTGCTCCCGGATCGGAAATATAAGACGCAACGCCTGCGATCATCGTGAGCGCCGCGCCATGCGATGGGTCTTCGACAGGTGGCCGCGCCGGTTACAGCGCGCCGACAAGCGCCATTTCAACCTTGCTGTGCTCGACCGGCTCCACCGTGCCGGCGCTGCCGGTGGTCCGAGAGCCGGTGCTGATGGCTTCGATCCAGCGTTCGGGCGTGAACAGGTTGGCGAAGGCGTGCGTGTGGACCGCATACGATCCGGTCGACCAATCGAGCTTGTCGTGATGATCGGGCGAACCGCCGCCGATCCGGACCGTGATCTCATCGTTGGAGGTAGGCGTCATCGTCGCCGTGGCGTTGCCGAACATTGCGAGCCAATATTTGAAGGCCAGCGTGTTGGGACTTATCATGGTCGTGCTCCTTAATGCGTGCTTATGCGCAGAGGACTGCGTTATCGCTAATATGCATCGTGCTCGTCATCGGGTACATGTTGAACGCCTTCGCCCACGGCGTGTCATGTCGTCCGAAACGATAGGGCACCGGTCTCAAGAAAGTCTCAATAGACCACGCTATGCTGGAGTGCCTACGGACAACGCCACACGCAGGGAGCTTGCATGCGACGCCTGACCGTGCAGGTGCTCGGCCCGTTCGCGGTGACCATCGACAGGAGGCCGGCAATCACCTTACCCGCTACCACTGTGGGACCGCCATGGTGCCGACGGCGACCAGGTCCCACAGTGGTAGCGGGTGAGTGCGTTCCCGATCGCCGTCAGGCGGCTGAAGCGCTCGTGCCCGGGCACGACGGGATACTGGGTGGCCCCAATGCGTTGCGCACATAGAGGAGGTCGGAGTGGCAGGCAGCGTAGGCAGAACAGGCCGTCGGGGTTGCTGATGCCCTTAGTGCTCAGGCGCTCGACGGTCCAGTCGAGGAGCTCAAAGGCTGGACTCGCCTGATCCTGGCGGATGATCGCGGTATGTTCGGTCGGATCGATAGGGCGGAATTGGGCGAGCCTGTCCTGGCAGTCGAATCCGGATCGGCCCATTGCAGGGATGTCCTCGCCGGACTGTTCTGGACTGAGCTGCCCAATCCCGCTCGGGGCTAGCTGCTTAGGGAGACGGCATATGGAAGCTCGGCGTCGAGCGCGACAATGCCGTCTCTTCCTCCGTCATGCCCTCGACGATCCCCTCAAACAAGAGCGACGATAGATAGCGTTCGCCGGTATCCGGGAGCATGCACAGGATCACGGAACCTGGATCGGCCCGCTCAGCGACCTGCATGGCTACGGCAAAGGTGGCGCCACCGGAAATCCCGGTGAAAATGCCTTCCCGCTGCGCCAGCTTCTTCGACCACTCGATCCCAACCGGCCCCGGCACGGGGATCACTTCGTCAAAGTAGTGCTCGTCGATGGATTCCTGCAGCACATACGGGATAAAGTCCGGGGTCCAGCCCTGGATCGGATGCGGTTCGAAGGCCGGATGGCTACCGGCAGGAGCATGTTCGGCGCCGCGCTCTTGCGCGATGCCGCTGCCGATGAGCTGGGCATTGGCGGGCTCGCTGAGGATTATTTTCGTCTCCGGCCGTTCCTTGCGCAGTATCCGACCGACGCCCGTGACGGTGCCCCCGGTGCCATAGCCCGTGACCCAGTAATCCAACCGCTCGCCGGCGAAATCCGCCAGAATTTCGCGGGCGGTGGTATGCTCATGCACCTTCGCGTTGTCGGCCGTTTCAAACTGCCGCGCCAGAAACCAGCCATTGGCATCGGCCAGTTCCTTGGCCTTTTGATACATGCCGAAGCCTTTTGCCGCGCGTGGCGTCAGCACCACTTTCGCGCCAAGAAAGCGCATCAGCTTGCGGCGTTCAATCGAGAAGCTGTCAGCCATGGTGACGACGAGGGGGTAGCCTTTCGCCGCACAGACCATGGCCAGGCCGATGCCGGTATTGCCGCTCGTGGCCTCCACGACGGTCTGGCCGGGTTTGAGGTCGCCGCGGCGCTCAGCTTCTTCAATGATGCTGATCGCCAAACGATCCTTGACTGAGCCGGCGGGATTGAAAAATTCCGCTTTCACATACAGCCGCACATGCGCTGGCGCGAGGGTATTGACCCGAATACAAGGGGTGTTGCCGATCGTATCTACGATACTTTCATACAGGTGGCCGTGGCCGCGGGTCGTACGCGAAGCGTTTGAAGTCATGATGGCTCTCCTGTGTGGTACGCGTTGAGACGTGGACCGTGCGCGTGCTCTATTACCCGGTCATTCAGGCGAATGATTGGACCGCCACGTATAACAGCCAGGGTCAAGGCCTGTCCTCGCCAGCAGCCGGGTGTGCGTGTTGGTCGGGCTGTGCGGTCAATTCAATCACTGTACAGTACTACCTTCGGTTAAGGGTACGATCTCCGTGGTGAGCGGTATGCCCTGCATCGGCTGCGCCCGCGCGCGGAATCAGTGCGGAAGGCAGTTCCGCGTCGGCGTGGGGCGTCCGCGGAAAGCAACAGGGTAGCATGCTGGCATTGTCGCAAGCAAAGTGAGCTGCGTCAAGCTCGTTGCCGCACCAGCCGCCGGCAAAGGGCGTCAATTCGGCGAGCCCGATCAGTATGCTCCAGGATGTGCCGATCACCATTCCGCTGCGCGAGGCAGGCTCGATATGTGTTATCGATCCGCGCCGCGCGGCCGCGGCAGCAGCGTATCGCTCACACAAACGAGATGAGCCGGCCAATGATCTGTTCGATTTTGATTGATGGATGGCACTCAGACACGCAGGCGCATCAAGACGTTGGTGCCTCTGACGACCCGTACCGCCTCGAAGCCTTGCTGTTCGAACATGGACAGCGTGCCCGCGTGGGCAACGCTCCCGAAGCTCCCGCGGACTGCCCGCACCGGGCCGACCCCACGGACGACGACTTCCGGCCAGCCCCGGTCCTCCAGGTACGCCTCGACCTGCGCGGAGTCTCGGCCGTGCGTGCGGAGCAGCTCGCGCAGACGCCGGTCCACGAAAGGGGAGGCCAGCGCGATCGGGCAGCCCTCGACCCAACCCCCACCTTGCCGCCGGATCGCCTCGATGGCCGCGGCCAGCGCGATGCTCGCGACGCCCTTGCCGCGGTGGTGCTGGTGCGTGACGAAGCACGTGATGCGCCACCGCGAGGTAGGGTCGTGTGCGCGAACTCGGCTCGCTTGCCTGCCCGGGCCAGGCAGCGGGAGCTCGTCGACCGATCCGTACTGGCACCATCCGACCGGCTCCTTGTTTGCGTAGACCAGGATGCCGTGGGCGCGGCCCTGCTCCACCAGTTCTCGCTTCTCCTGCCGATTCCGCACGCGCTGCTCGGCCCGGGTCCGGAACGTCTTGGTCGACAGATGGCGGCCGCGCTGGTAGAGCATGCAGCAGCAGGAGTCCCAGCCACCACCCTGCGAGAACAGCCGCTCGAAATCCGACCACGTCTCCGTCGACAGTTCTTGCGTCGTATACTGCGGGTTCGCTGTCACCGTCGTCCTCCGCTCTTTGCGACGTGGATTTGTCCGGCGTGCAGGCAACGTGGGTGAGCGTCAGCCGGCCGATCTAGCAACGACCGCGGCAGCCGTTCGCGCCACCTCTGCCCCGTGGTAGCGGACGATCCAATCCGTGAGCTTAGGTCTGATCATCGGGCACGCACCTCCGGCCGGCCAGGCAGGGACGTCGTCCCTTCGACTGCTCGCAGCGCCAGTAACTGTTCAACCGTCAGCTTCAGCAGCGCCAGGGCCAACTCCGGGAAGGCGAGCAGGAAGCGGTGAAAGCGCTGATAGTCGAGCGCCAGCGCGCGGCTCTCCCCTCGCGCAACCAACGTCGCCGTGCGCTGCCCCGTCCCGAACAGGCCATACTCGCCCACCACCTCCCCCCGCCGCAGCAGGTGCATCAGCGACCCGTCGGCGCGCTGCACGTCGACGTGTCCGTCCACGACCAGATACATCTCTGTCGCCGGGTCGCCAATCCTACAGATCACCTGGCCGTCGGCAAAGGAACGCGGTTCGAACATCAGCGCCAGCACGTGGCGCTCCGACACCGGGACCGTCGCGAAGACCGCACTGTCCGCCAGCAGCGCCAGCCGCTCGCTGAGCTCCGCATCGCTGGTGCTGCCGCTCAGCACGTTATAGAAGCGGCTCGCGCGCAGCGTGATCTCGCGCCAGCGGCGATTTTCGGTAAACTGGCGCGGCGGGAGCAGCCGGGCGTCGCCCACGATGCGTGCCGCCTCGCGCAGGCCCGACACATACGCGCCCTGCGTCGTCGCCCAATGGTGCCGATAGGTGGCTTCGCCGGCGAAGTACAGCCGGTTGGCGACCGGCTCGGCGAGCGCGTCGATGTCCGCCGGCGTCGCGCCCACCGCGATGTAGGCGTACGATCCGCGGGCGAACGGATCGCGCCCCCAGGCCGTCCGTTCGATCGCGCTGGGCGCGGGGATGGCCGCACCGAAGACGTCGCCGAAAATCGCCAGTGCCCAGGAATGCAGCTGCTCGTCCGGCCAGTGCTCGAGTGCGCGTCCCTGGTCGCCGCCGACGAGCAGCTGCAGCACCGGCTGGCGGTGGGTTTTCCACAGATTGATGATCACGGTCGGCCGCTCGGCGAGCGGGCCGCCGAAACAGCCGAAGACGTATTGGTCGCGCGGCCAGAACGGCGTGGCAAAGTGGAGGAACACCTTGGCCAGGCTGCCCATGCCAAGCCGGCCGATCGCCGCACGCTTCGCCGGAGGGAGCGGCGGCTCGAAGCGCACGGTGCCGGCTTTGAGCACGCCCAGCGGCAGCGTCACGACCACGGCGTCGGCCGCGAAGACGCCGCGACTGGTGGTCACCTGCACCGGCGCCGCGCCGCCGGCGTCGTAGCGGATGGCCTCGACGACATGGTCGAGCCGCACGTCAAGGCCTTCAGCCAGGGCGGCGATCAGCGCGCCATAGCCGTCGGCGAACACGCTGTCACCGTAGCCGTACACCTCATAGCCGTCGTCCCACCACAGAAACGACAGACTGTGCGTATCCGCCGCGCAATCATCGCGCGCCAGGGCCGCGAAGTGCCAGTCGAGGGCGCGCTGCTCCTGATCGCTGAGCGCGCGTCGCGCGAGCACGATGGACAGCGCGTGGGCCAGCGACAGATCGGGCGTTCCGTCGGCGAGGACCTGGCGGCGCAGCGCGTCGAGCTCGTCGCGGACGCCATCGACGAGCAAAATACCGCGCAGCTTATCGTCGCTACTGAGCGTGGTTCCGCCGGAGGGGTAGAGCACGAGCTGCTCCCAGCCGCCGGTGTAGGTCGTATCGCCACCGACAAACAGCGTGTCCACCTTGAGCTGGTGGGCCAGGGTGGTGATCGGATTGCCGTCGGTGGTATGGATCCAGTTGGCGCCGCGCTCGAGGCCGTGTTCGGTAAAGCAGCGGCCGCCGATGCGCGCGCGCGCTTCAAGCACCACCACGTCGCGACCGGAGTGGGCAAGCGCGCGGGCGGCGGCTAAGCCGGCCAGGCCGGCGCCGACGACGATGACGCGGTTAATCGGCCGCGTGGCCACGGGCTCAGCGAGCAGCGTGGCTGTGCTGGGGGGTAGGGTATCCATACTTTCCATGCGCACAACTCGAGCATGCGCTGAAGCCGCCCGGATATCGGGAGGCAGGAAACCGTGCGCCTATGGTACAGCATGCGTCAACGCCGCGCGGCAACTGGGTCAGGTCGATCAGGTTACCGCCGGCGCGGCGATCGCCACTATCGGCGTCAATGTGACAGGGAGCGGGCGGCGTCAACTCGAGCAACTGACCTGACTGCTCCGGCGTCACGAGTCGGTCACGACTGGTTTGCTCACATGCACGTACCCGTGTCCCGTGGTCCATCAACCTTGGACCACGGGACACGGGTACGTTTAGTGGCTCGAAACCGTGTCAGGTCGCTCAGCGCTTGATGCGAACGATTTGCCCCTGGCCGGGGAAGACGCCGAAGTTCGAGACGTAGATGGCGTCGTCGCCGACGAGGAGGCCGGCGGGGGCGACCAGCCCATCCGAGGCGAGCACCGTCTGCTCCTTGGTATCCTTGGCGACGCGAACCAGGCGCCCGATGGGCGGCCCGCCTTCGGCGAGCAGGCTGTCCTTGGCGATCTCGAGGACGTACAGGTTGCCCGCCGCGTCGAAGTCGATCGCGATGATGTTGGTGAAGCCGCCGGCGTAGAGCTCGGCCTCGCCGTTAGCGCCGATGCGGTAGACGTTCGCCCCGCCGACCGGGAAGGGAAAGCCGGTGAGCTGGCCGACATAGATCGCGCCATCGGGGCCGACTACAAGGCTGTTCGGTACCGCCTGCATCGGAATTTGACCGCCGGGAGGGGGCGGCTGGATAAACGGTGGGGCGGGCACAAAGCGACTCGGGAACATCGTCGCCACGGTGATTGTGCCGTCGGTGTCAAGGGCGTCGAGGGTGTTCGCACCCGCGTCGACCACGAACATGCGATCCGAGCGCTTGACGATCGCGTAGGGGTTGCTGTCGGCGCCCGCGCCATCCACGTCGTTGGCGGCCTCGAAGGCGGCCAGATCGGCCAGGGCCGTTGGCGCTTCGCCGGTGCGAACGTGAACCACGTGGCCCAGCAACGCCGCGCCGGGGCCGAGGCTCGCGCGCGCCGTTGGCGTGCCGCCGAGGCCAATCACAACATAGAACTCGTTGTCGCCGACGGCCACAAGATCGTGTGGGCCGGTGGCATTGGCGCCGGGCGGTTCGGTCAGGCCCAGCGAGGGCAGGCCGGTGACGAGGCGCTCAACCGTGCCATCGCTCACTGTCACCTTGGCGATCGCACCGCTGCTGCCCAGGCATGCCGGACCCTCCGGGCCCTCAAAGCAGGTGGCGTCGCCGCCCATACCAGCCTCGGCCACCAGCAGGTTCGTGCCCGAGCTGGTGAACACCAGGCCGCGGGGATTGTTCAGACCGGTGGCGACAACCTGGAACGGCGCATCCGCTTGTGCGCGCACAGGCGCCGCCCAACTCACCAGGGCTCCCATCACGAGCAGGATCAGTGCAGCAAGCAGTGGTCGCGTACGCTCAACCATAGTCGGCTCCTCGTTGCGATGCGCTAACGCGCGAGCTAGTTGGTCTCGTTGTGGCGGACTAGAGTGTCAGGGTCGTAGCGTGCCTTGATGGCCGCCAGGCGACCATCGTTCACGTCGTAGCGTTCGCGGATCGCCACGGCGCCGTCTTCGTTCAGGAAGGCCACTTACACGCTGTGGCTCCCGCGGCGGGTTATTCGGGTCGTTAATCACAGCTGCGACATGGCCTCGCGAGCCGCCGGACGCTCCAGGCCAAGCTGATCCAGGGCCGAGCTGATAACGACCCGCAAGTGCTGGTTCGGCAAACCTATGCTTGCTAACGCAGCGGCAGAGCCAAAGCTATGCGGGTCGGTGGTGGGTGACGGTTCGCGCCCGATCATGTAAGACGTCCTGCAAGAATGCACGCAAACGGATTGGCCCCCGAGGATCATTATAGCACGCCCGCAAGCGCTGGTTCACGGTCAATTCGTGTCTCGACAGGTGTGCGCGAAAGCGGTCGAGGCGGTAGAGCGTGCCGTGGCACAGGGGTATGTTAATCACACGACGACCCCATCCTCGCTGCGGCGCCTAGCCCCGCCTGGCCAGCCGTTCGATACAGACGGTTAGCGCCAGGATCAGGACGTCGTCCTGGCCCGGCTCGATCTCAACGCCGTAGGTATCGCGGATGCTGAACCAGCGCTTGGAGACCTCGGCAACTCTGTCGCGACCCTCGCCGATCGAGTACTCATGGCCGAGGATATTGCCTTTGACTGCGAGGTCCGCGCCACCCTTGATCTGGACGCTCATGCGATCGTGCAGCGGCGAGAAGAGCGCGCGTTTGACCATCGCCAGCCGCTCGCCGTGCGGGCCTTCGATCTCCAAATGGTCCGTGATGTGAAGCATGCGCTCCTGGATCCTGCACAACTCGTTGCCGTGGGCATCCTCGAAGCGCAGGGTTTTGCGAATGCGTAGCGCTTTCCCGTCGACTTTGAAGACCCGGTTGCCCCGGTCGTCCTCGATCCAGAAGTCGTCGCCAAACGTCAGCAGGCGCTGGCGAATTTGATAGTGATGTTTGCCCTGCACGGCACCCGCCGCGTGCTCCTCGCCTCGTTGATCCATGGTGTTCGCCTTGCGTTCTAGCTGTGCGGCAGCGCGCCCTGGTAGGTCCTCGGTTGATGACACACACCGGCCGAGCGCGAACGGACGCCAACATGCGGTTGTCCGGTTGAGCGTATGCTATCGGCTTTCAGGAACCTCCAGCCGGCGCTGCGCGTTGATCTTGACCAAGCAGCTCGGGCCGATGGATCATGACCTCATCGTGGAAGGCCGCTACGGCTGTCTCTATCGTCGCATAGAAGTGCCGTTGGTCAATCGTCTCCAGCAGGCCGTATCTGATGATTTTGTCCTTGACCGGATCTTTCATCTCCGCGAAGACGAGGTGAATACCTTGACTGTTCAACTCCATATCCAGGTCAACCAGAACATCGGCCGCGCTGGTATCGATGTCGGTCACCGGCTCGGCGCTCACCAGGATCCAGAACGGCTTCGGCTCGCTCTGCGCTACCAATTGGCGAATCAGGTCGCGGAACAGGTTGCCGTTGGCGAAGAACAGCGGTGCGTTCCAGCGCAGGATCACCAACCCTGGTATTTGGTGGGCGTTCGGATAGCGCGACACATCGTGATAGCCCTCCATGCCATCCACGCGCCCCAGCACGGCGGAATACGGTTGCCACGCCCGCCGGAAAAAGTCGAGCACCGACAGCACCACGGCGATAACGATGCCCTCCAGTACCCCGACGAAGGCCACGCCAAGCAAGCTGGCCACCGCCAACCAAAACTCGCTTGGCCGCATGACCAGAAGTCGCCGAAACTCCGCCACGTCGAACAGCCGCATGGATGCTGCGATGATGATGGCCGCGAGCGCACTCTGGGGTAGGTTCCTCACCAGTCCCGGCAGAAAAACGATCATGGCCAGTACAGCCCCGGCGGCGACGAGACCCGTCAATTGGGTCTGCGCGCCCGATTGCTCGGCCACCGCCGTGCGCGAGCCGCTGGTGCTCACCGGAAAGCCCTGAAACACGCCTGCCAGCAGATTGGCTGTGCCGATGCCCAGGAGCTCCTGATTGCTGTTTACCTCGTAGCCCTTGCGCGCGGCGAAACCGGCCGACGTGGAAATCGTGTCGCCGATCGCGACGAGCGAGATGCCTACCGCGGCGGCGAACAGGAGTACGAGGTTGGTCCAACCTACTGTCGGTAGTGAAGGTCGTGGGAAGCCTTGCGGCAAAATGCCTACCACCGACACGCCCCGCGCGGCCAGATCAAAGGCGGTCGACACGATGATGGCGCCGACCACCGCCACCAATACCCCGGGCACGCGTGGCGCGAAGCGCCGAAGGCCTACGATCAGCCCCAGGCACAGCACCCCGACAAGCAAGGCGGCGGCGTTGGTCTGGTCAA
Organism: uncultured bacterium; assembly: GCA_963827625.1. Taxonomy (GTDB): domain Bacteria; phylum Chloroflexota; class Chloroflexia; order Chloroflexales; family Kallotenuaceae; genus CAWHBS01. Next base: position 13,309 of record CAWHBS010000005.1, read on the forward strand.
GCGCTCCGAGCCAGGCCGTGAACTCGGCCCTCAGCCCATCGGCGTCGGTCGAATAGCCAAATAACTTGGGCAACTGGCCGATGACGATCGTGATCGCCAACCCTGCCAGGTAGCCCACACGAACCGGCTTCGAGATCAGGTCGGCGACGAAGCCAAACTTTGCGAGTCCCCGCGCCTGCGCACACCAGGCCTACCAGTATCGCGAGCATGCCGGCCAGGGCGATGGCCTGTTCCTCATTACCGGCCGCCAGCGGCAGAACCGCCGCGGCGATCATCGGTCCAAGCGAGGAGTCCGGGCCCAGCACCAGGATCGGTGAGGGGCCGAGCGCCGCGTAGGCCAGCAGCGCCACGACGGTGGTGTACAAACCGGTGATCGGCGGCAGACCGGCCAGCTCGGCATACGCCATGCCCTGCGGCACCAGCAGCGCACTGAGCACCAGCCCGGCGATCAGGTCTTTGGGTAGCCATTCGCGCCGGTAATTGCGCAGCGCGCGCGCACCGGGAATCCACTGCTCGATGCGCCCGCGGGTGCGTTTGGTGTCGGGTGTTGACGGTGTGGCAGGTGTCATCGAAGCTGCGCAACCTCAATTGCCGCACTCACTTTGGCAGCTCGCTTTGTTGGGCCGGCACGAGACCTTGCACTCCGACCGGCCGCTCGGACGCTTCGGGCTCGCGGTGCCGGCGGCGCAGGAAGAACTTGATCAGCTCGTCGGCGACCACCACGGTCAAGGAGACCGCGATGCAGATCAGCCACTGATCGCGCGTCAGCGACGTCGTGCCGAGGATGCGCTGCAGAAAGCCCAGCTCGGTCCCCAGGAACGTAAACAGAAACGCCATGCCATACAACATCAGCTGCCGCCGGTCGGACAGAATACTACTGTTGAACAGGCTCTTAAACTCATCGCCTGCGTTCAGGCCGATCATGATGTTGAACAACGAGAACGTAACGTATGCTATCGTCGAGGCCACGAGGATGCCGGAAGCCGCATAGCCTGCTTCGACCAGCAGCGTGCCGATCGCGATGATCAGCCCAAGCGCGATAATGCGCACCCACTGGGAGCGCGACAGCACCGGCTGGCTCAGCGGCCGCGGCTTGCGCTCCATCAGGCCCGGCGACGGCTTGTCGAAGCCCAGCGCAATCGCGATTGGCACCTGGATCAGGAAGTTGATCCACAGCACCACTAACGGCTGGAACGGTATCCCCCCGGCGATACCGAATATCGACGCCCCCAGGAACGTGGTGATGAACGCCACCAGTGCCGCCATCTGGAAACGGATGTATTTGGACAGGTTGTCGTACAGTGCCCGTCCATACTCGACCGCCTTGACGATGGTGGCGAAGTTGTCGTCGGTCAGGATCATCACCGCCGCGCCCTTGGATACTTCGGTGCCGGTGATACCCATCGCCACGCCAATGTCGGCCTTTTTCAGTGCCGGCGCGTCGTTCACACCGTCGCCGGTCATAGCGACGACGTTGCTCTGCTGTTGCAGCAGCGACACCAGCCGGATTTTGTCTTCCGGCGCCACGCGCGCCACCACGCCGATGTCGGGCAGCTCCGCGAGCAGCTCTTCGTCGCTCTTGGCCGAGAACTGCGCCCCGGTCAGGGCGTGGCCGGTGATGCCCAGCTCCTGCCCAATGGCGGCGGCTGTCACAGCGTGGTCGCCGGTGATCATGCGCACCTGGATGCCGGCGCTCTTGCATTTGGCGATGGCGTCCTTGGCCTCGGCGCGCGGCGGATCCACGATACCCACCATCGCAAGCAGCGTCAGATCCTTCACCTGCTCGATCAAGTTGGCCCTGGGATCGAAGGTCTGCGGGTCGAAGTCGCGCCGCGCCACCACCATCACGCGCTCGCCGGCTTTGGCGATGCGCTCGTTTTCGTCCAACGCTAAGGTGCGGTTGGCGTCGGTGATAGGCAGCGATTGGCCCCCCGGCAGCCAGTACGACCCGGCCCGCGCGATCAGGATGTCCGGCGCGCCCTTGACGAAGCAGCGCACCACGGGCTTGCCCTGCTCGTCGGTCATGTTGTGGAAGGTGGCCATGAACTTGTAGTCCGAGTCGAACGGCACCTCGGCCACACGGGGGTACGTCGCGCGTGCGCCATCCAGGTCGATGCCGCCCTTGGCCGCCAGCACGATCAGCGCGCCCTCGGTCGGATCTCCGATCAGGTTCTCGCCGTCTAGCCGCGCGTCGGCGCATAGCGCCATCGGCAGCAGCACCGCGTCCAGATCAACCTTGGCGGTGCCGTCGTGCAGCAGCTGCCCCTGGGTGCTGTAGCCTTCGCCGGTGACCTTGTAGTGGTTCTGGCCCGGTACGGTGAACTCGCGCGCCGTCATCTTGTTCAGCGTCAGCGTGCCGGTCTTGTCCGAACAAATCGCCGACACCGAGCCGAGCGTCTCGACGGACGGCAGGCGCTTGACGATGGCATGCTCGCCGGCCAGCACGCGCGTGCCCATCGAATACAACGTGGTCACGACGGCGGGCAGGCCGGTAGGAATGGCTGCCACCGCGAGCGCGATGCCGACGATGAACAGCTCCTCAAACGGTTGGCCGCGGAACAGGCCGATCGCCACCATCAGGAGGAACGCCACGCCGGCCAGGGCAGCGATCACGACGGTCAGGCGATCGAGCTGCTTCTGCAGCGGCGTCTTGTCGGCCTCCGTCTTGTTGAGCAGATCGGCGATCTGGCCCATCTCCGTGCCCATGCCGGTGGTGGTCACGATCATCTCACCACGTCCGCGTGTGACCGACGTGTTCATGAACGCCATGTTCAGCCGGTCACCGAGGGGAACGTCAGGCTTGGCGATCGTCGCGGTGTCCTTGGGCGAGGCGACGCTCTCGCCCGTCAGCGCCGCCTCCTCGATCTCCAGCGTCGCACTCACGAACAGGCGTCCGTCGGCCGGGACGCGGTTGCCGGCCTCCATCAGCACGATATCGCCCGGCACCAGGCCCTCGGCCTCGATCTCGACCGCCTGGCCGTCGCGGCGCACGCGGGCGATATTCTTCATCATCTTCGCCAGCGCGGCCAGGCTCTCCTCGGCCTTGGATTCCCCACGCAACCCGAGGACGGCATTGAAGATCGTGAGCGCGATCAGCACGACCGTTGTACCCACCTCACGCGTCACCACAAAGCTGACCACGGCCGCCGCGACCAGGATGATCTGCATGAAGTCGGCATACTGGCGCAGAAACGCCTGCAGGGCTGATTCCTTCTTCGCGGCGGCCAGCTGATTGGGCCCGTACTTCTGCAGCCGTTGCTGTGCCTCGGCCGTGCTCAACCCCGTGGCGGGAACCACGTTCAGTTCCCGGGCGACGTCGTCGGCGCTGCGTGCATACCAGTTCTTCTGGTTTTCTTCCATGTTAGTCTTTCCTCCAAACACGCTTCAACTGATGCCGCTCGCGGAGACGTCGTCACCGCGTACCGCTGTCAATACCGCGCAGGCACATAGCGAAACGGATAGTCGGGTTCGACGTATCCTGCCGGCTTGTCGGCCTTGGGCAGCTTCACCTTGTCGTGCGGCACTTCGTGGTAGGGTACCTGGCTGAGCAAATGCGCGATGCAGTTCAGCCGTCCACGGCGCTGATCGTTGTAGTCCACGACATGCCATGGGCTTTCTATGGTATCCGTCGCGGCGAACATCTCGTCGCGCGCCCGCGAGAAGTCATAGAAGCGGCGGTGGCTCTCGAGGTCCATCGGGCTGAGCTTCCAGATCTTGACGTAGTCGTTGATGCGCTCCTCGAAGCGCATGGTCTGGTTCTCCTGGCTGACCTCCAGCCAGTACTTGACCAAAATCACGCCGGAAGCGATGATCGCTCGCTCAACCGCCGGCACAATCCGAAGGAACCTTTCAACGTCCTCGGGGGAGGTAAACCCCATTACCCGTTCGACGCCGGCGCGATTGTACCAGCTGCGGTCGAACAACACCACTTCGCCGGCGGCCGGCAGATGGGGCAGATAGCGCTGGATGTACATCTGCGACTTTTCCCGCTCGGACGGCGAGGGCAGTGCTATCACGCGGAAGACGCGCGGGCTGGTCTTTTCCGTGATGCGCTTGATCGTGCCGCCCTTGCCGGCCGCATCGCGGCCCTCGAACAGCACGCAGACTTTTGCCCCGCTGTGCTTCACCCACTCCTGGAGCTTGACCAGCTCTACCTGGAGTTTCGTTAGCTCAGCCTCGAACGTCTTGCGGCCGAGTTTGGCGCCACCTGCATGTTGCCCATCGTGCGCCCTGGCTTGCGAGTGTGCAGGCTCCTGGTGGACCTTCTTGCGTCCTTCCGTTTCTTTCGCCTTTGCCATCGTTGATGCTCCCGTATTATGTTTCGCATTCCGCATTGTCGCGAGTTTGAACCCTTTGACCCGGCCTTTATTCGCTTACGTTGTAGCCACTCACGCCGTAATGGGCAACTACCTCCGGCTCGGGCGCATATGCCTCGGTCGCTGTTGCCTCGCTGACTTTCTGAATCTGGAAGCCGGCCAGATCAAAAATGAACGAAAGAATTGGATTGATCAGGTTGAAGAAGCAAAACGGCAGATAGGCGATGGTGGCCACCCCCAGCGTCGCCGCCATATATGCGCCACAGGTATTCCATGGCACCAGCGGCGAGGTAATCGTGGCCGTGTCCTCCAGCTGGCGCGACAGCATCTGTGGCGCGATGTTGCGCTTCTTGAACTCATCCCGAAAGATCGTTCCCGGCAGTACCAGCGCCATGTACTGGTCGCCCGCGAAGATGTTCAAGAAGATGGCGGTGACGCCCACCGATACCATCAGCCGGCCGGCGTTGGTGGCCACGCGCACCAGCGGTTCGAGTAATTTGCGCAGCGCGCCGGTGTAATCCATGATCGCGCCGAAGCTCATCGCCGCGAGCACCAGCCAGACCGTGTTCAACATGCTGGCCATGCCGCCGCGCGAAATGAGGTCGTCGATTTTGGGATAGCCGGTGACTGCTTCAAAGCCGGTCGCCAGCGCCGACCACACGCCTTTCAGCATCGCCAACGCCGGGCTGAGGGTCGGGTCGTTGGCGAAAGCCAGCACCAGCTGCGGCTGCAAGATGACGGCGACTATGCCACCGAACAATGCGCCCGACATGATCGCCACAAACGCCGGGATGCGCCTGAGTGCCATGACGAGCACAAGCACCAGAGGCAACAGCGTCCATATCGAGATGTTGAATGTCGCTTCGAGCGCGGCCAGCGCCGGCGTTGGGATCGAAGGCGCTGGTGTCCACCTCGCTGCGGAACCCCAAAAAGGCAAACAGCGCCAGCGCAATTACGATGGATGGAATGGTCGTCCATAGCATGGCACGTATGTGCGTGTACAGGTCGGTGCCGGCGATCGCGGGAGCGAGGTTGGTCGTGTCGGACAGCGGCGACATTTTGTCGCCGAAGTATCCGCCCGAAATCACCGCCCCCGCGGTGATGGCGGGATTGAGCCCGAGCACCTCGGAAATGGCGATCAGCGCGACGCCGATCGTGCCCACGGTCGTCCACGAGCTGCCGATGCTGATCGAGATCAGCGCACAGATGATGACGCAGGTGAGATAGAACCAGGTGGGATTGATGAATTTTACGCCGTAGTACGTCAGCGTGGCGGTGGTCCCCGCCATGCTCCACGTGCCGATCAACGCGCCGACCGCGAGCAAGATGAAGATCGCACCCATCGCCGACGAGATCCCGTCCACGGCATGCTTGCCCAGGTCCTTGAGGTCGTGACCATTTTTGAAGGCGATCGTCGCCGCGAACAACGCGCAGACGATGAGTGCGATCTGGAACGGGCCGCTGGTTAAATCGCCTTCGAACAGGACCTGAGCCAGCACGACCAGCAGAATGAGCGCGAGTATCGGCGCGGCCGCATCCATATAGGACGGCGGCTTGATCGTACGTGGTTGTTGTGTTGTGTCTGACACGCCAATAACTCCTCATCGAGTCTCGTCGCAATCACCAGGAGACACTACTTACGCCGGGTCGCGAATGATCGGGCAGGTCATGCAATGCCCGCCGCCGCGCCCGCGGCCCAGCTCGGAGCCCCGAATGGTGATGACTTCGATGCCCTGTTTGCGCAGCTTGGTGTTGGTCTGCACGTTGCGCTCGTAGCCCAGCACCACGCCCGGTTCCAGCGCTACGACGTTGTTGCCGTCGTCCCACTGTTCGCGCTCCTGGGCAAACCAGTCGCCGCCGGTGGTGACGATCCGCAACCGCTTCAACCCGAGTGCCTCCTGCACCACCTGCAGGAAGGGCTTGTCGTCCGGGACGACATCGACACTGCCCGGCTTGCTCCCGAGGCGGATGCTGAACGGCTCGATCTCGCTGACGCCCTTCTCAAACACGTTGACCAGGTCGCGGTCGCACATCGTGAACACCGTGTCGAGGTGCATCGCCGCCCGGCTCTTGGGGAAGCGACAGGCGATCACGCGCGTGGCGGCACCGTGTTCGAGCACCGATTGGGCGACCTGCAACACGGCCTGCGCGGTCGTGCGCTCGCCCATCCCGATCAACACCACGCCATTTCCGATCGGCATCACGTCGCCGCCTTCCATCGTCGCTACGCCGTGATCCACGTCCGGGTCGCCCCACCAGACCGTGACCTTATCTTTGAAGTCCGGGTGGAAACTTATAGATCGCCGTGGTGAGCAGCGTCTCCTGCCGGCGCGCGGGCCAAAACATCGGGTTCACCGTCACGCCGCCGTAAATCCAGCAACTCGTGTCGCGCGTGAACAGCGAGTTGGGCAGCGGCGGGATCACAAAGCCCATCGGGTCCAGATACTTGCGCAGCGTCGTGAACGGCGCGACGGGCACGTCGCTGGTGGCGATGCCGCCGATCAAGTACTCGGCCAGCTCGGCCGCCGGCATCCCATCGAGCCAGCCGCGCAGGTCGTCCAGCGCGATCAGCGCGATGCGATCCACGTTGATCTTCCGATCGAGCACCCACTTGCGTGCCTCGGCGTTTTCAAGCGTCGTGGCCAGCAGCTCATGCAGGTCCACGACGTCCACGCCATGGTCGCGCATGACCTCGACGAACTTGTAGTGTTCGTTCTTCGCCTCCTGCACCCAGATGACGTCGTCGAACAACAGATCCTTGCAGTTGTCGGGCGTCAGGCGCAGCTGCGCCAATCCCGGCCGGCAGACCATCACTTTGCGCAGCTTACCCACTTCCGAATGCACGCCGAACGCCGGCGCCGTTTGCGCCGCAGCACCGTCGCCACTCACTTTTTTCGTCTGCATCGTTATCCTCCCAGCTGCTCTGCGACGTCACTCTTCGCGTGCGCATGTTGCCCGGTTGAATTCTCCATGCTGCGCGTGGTATCGTCGGGTTCGATAATCGTCCCAGCCAGACCCTGAACGATCTTTTCGATATCGGCCAGCGCGCCAATCGCGGCGCGTCTGTGGGTCGCGTCTACGAAATCGCAGGCCGCCTCCACCTTCGGGCCCATCGAGCCGGCCGCGAAGGAATAGCTCCGCAGCTCCGCGGGGGTGGTCGTGGCGCAACGCCCGTTGTGCCGGCGTGCCCCAATCCAGATACACCGCGTCGGTGTCGGTCGCCATCACATACAGGTCGGCGTCCAGCTGTTGGGCCAGCAGCGCCGTGGCGCGATCTTTGTCGATCACCGCCTCGATGCCGAGCAGCGTGCGCTTGCTGTCGGGGTCGTACATCGTGGGGATGCCGCCGCCGCCGGCGCAAATCACGACAACTCCGCGGTCGAGCAACCACTTGATCGGGCGAATTTCGAAGATACGCTTGGGCAGGGGCGACGGCACCACGCGACGCCACTTGCTGCCATCCTGCTTGACCGTCCATCCCTTCTCGGCCGCCAATTGCTTCGCTTCGGCCTCGTCATACACCGGCCCGATGAACTTGGTGGGGTCCTTGAACGCCGGGTCCTCGGGATCAACCTCGATCATGGTGAGCAGGGTGGCAAAGGGCACCTCGACCGGCAGCAGGTTGCCGAGCTCCTGCTCGACCATGTAGCCGATCATGCCCTGCGTCTGCGCGCCAAGCACATCCAGCGGGTATGGTTCCACCGCTTTGTACGCGTCCTGCTGCAACGCCAGCAAGCCGACTTGCGGGCCGTTGCCGTGCGATATGACCAGCTTGTGCTGGGTGGCCACCGGCGCAAGCGTCCTGGCTGCCAGTGCGACGTTCTGGCGCTGTACCTCCGCTGTCATCGGCTCGCCGCGTTTCAAGAGGGCGTTACCGCCGAGTGCTACGACGACCAGCATGGGCTACCTCCCGGTTGCGACTACGGCCTGTTGCTCGAACGCCTGCAACGCATCAGGGTCGGCCAGCGTCGCCACCATGATGGCCTTGATGGTGTGCAGGCGATTCTCGGCCTGGTCGAAGGCGACGTTCATCGGCGATTTGAACACCTCGTCGGTCACCTCCAGCCCTTTGAGCCCGGTCTTCTCGAAGATCTCCCGACCTACGGTGGTCCGGTCGTCATGGAAGGCAGGCAGACAATGCATGAATTTCACGTTGGGGTTGCCGGACAGCTCCAGCGCTTTCATGTTGACCTGATACGGCAGGAGTTGCTTGATGCGCTCGTCCCACACGTGCTTGTCTTCGCCCATGGACACCCAGACGTCAGTGTGCACGTAGTCCACGCCCTGCAGGCCCTTGGCCACGTCGTCGGTCAGCGTCACCCTGCGCCGGTCTCGGCCGCGACCGCGCGGGCCTGATCCTGAAGTTCTTGGTCCGGCCATAACGCTTGCGGCGCCACGATGCGCACGTCCGCGCCCATCAGCGCGCCCATGATCAGCAGCGAGCGGCCCATGTTGAAGCGGCCGTCGCCCATGAAGGCGTAGGCTGATCTGGTTCACCGGCTTGTCGGTGTGCTCAATCATGGTCAGAAAGTCGGCCAGCATCTGGGTGGGATGCCACTCATCTGTCAGGCCGTTGTAGACCGGCACGCTGGAGTGTTCGGCCAGCTCCTCGACGACGGATTGCTTGGAACCGCGATACTCGATGCCGTCGAAGAAGCGGCACAAGACCGCGGCGGTGTCGGCCGCCAACTCTTTGTGGCCGATTTGGGAGCCGGACGGGTCGAGATAGGTGACCACGCCGCCCTGATCGTGCGCGCCGACCTCGAAGGCGCAGCGTGTGCGGGTCGAGGTCTTCTCGAACACCAGCCCGATGTCCCGGCCTTTCAGCATCTCCGGCTCGGTCCGGTTCTTCTTGGCCGCTTTGAGCTTCGCCGACAGGTCCAACAAATAGGTGAGTTCAGCGGGAGTGAAATCCAGCTCTTTCAGGAAATCACGATGGTGCAGATTCATGGTCGATGTACCCTCCACATTCAGTCGCGCATGGAACGCCTAGGACGCCCCAAACAGCACGCCCAACGACAACAGCACGGCAATGATGACGCCGAGGATCACCACCAGCGGCATCACGAAGCGCCACCAGGTGGAAATCGGCACGCGACCGATCGCCAGGCCGCCCATCACCACCGCGAACGTCGGCGTGAACAGATTGAGCAAGCCCGACGCCGACTGATACGCCGTCACGATCAGGCTCTTGGGCACGCCGGCCAGCTCGCCTAACGGCGCCATGATCGGCATCGTCACCGTGGCCAGCCCCGACGACGACGGTATCAAGAACGCCAGCGGCAGGTAGGCCAGAAAGACCGCGTTGATGAACGGCACCTGTCGCAGCCCTGCCAGCGCCGTGGCCAGAAAGTCCAGCACGGTGTCGGTGATCAGCCCGTTGTTCATCAGTACGCTGACGCCGCGCGCCAGCCCAACGATCAGCGCCACGCCGAGCAAATCGCGCGCGCCATCCACGAACGTGTTGACCAGGCCTTCCTCGCCCAGCCGCCCGATGATCCCGATCACGATCCCCGCCACCAGGAACAGCGCCGCGAGCTCGGCAAACCACCAGCCGGCCGTGGGGATCACGGTCAGCCCCAGGTCGCTCCACGGGATCACGCTCCAGATCATGATCACGAACGCCAGGGCGAAGACCGTCAGGATGACCTTGCGCTGCCCGGTCAGCTCCGGGACGCCGGCCTGCTCGTCGCCTCGACGGAGAAAGTGCTCTTCGTTGGCGACGCGCATCGAGGCGACGAGCGATGCGCTTGGGTCGGCCTTGACCTTATTGGCATAGCGCGTGACGAACCACATGCCCACCGCGGTGCAGACGATCAGCATGATCACCCGCAGCACGATGCCGTCACCCAGGGGAATACCGGCAAAGCCCGAGGCGATGCCGGTGGCGAACGGGTTGACCGTCGAGGCCAGCGTGCCGATGCCGGCGCCGAGCAGGATGGTCGCCACGGCGGTCAGCGAGTCGTAGCCGAGCGCGATGAGCGCGGCGATGATCAGCGGGTAGAAGGCCAGCGTCTCCTCGGCCATGCCATAGGTGGAGCCGCCGAGGGCAAAGATCGCCATCAAGATCGTGATCAGCAGCGTGCCTTGCTTCTCCAGCCGCTTGACGGCCGCGCCGATGCCGGCGTCAATGGCGCCGGTCTTCATCGTCACGCCCAGGAAGCCGCCGATCATCAGCACGAACAGCGCCACGCCGATGGCGCCATACAGCGCGCCCTCGGCGTAGGTACTGATCTGCCCATCCGCGCCCTGGATGCCATACATGCCGTTGATCGGCGCGACCAGGACGTCGGCGATACCCTGGGGATTGGGATCCACCCGCTGATAGGTCCCCGGCACCGGCGAGCCATCCTGGTATTGGAAACTGCCGGCCGGGATCACATACGTCAGCAGTGCGATCGCCACGATCAGCAAGGCCAGGATCGTGTAGGCCGTGGGAAACTTAAAGCTGCGCTTCTTCTCCACGTCTGGAGTTGCAGGTGCCAATGAATCTGTGGACATGACGTACCTCAGGGTGGTGCACTGTGCCATCTATCATGTGGCTGCCGGGCCAGCGGCGCCACGTCCGCTTAGGCGCAAAAAAGGCGTAGGTCGTGGCCGGTCGAATCCAGGGCGTGCCGGTGGCGCACTGCTCGCGCACGCGCTGCGCGGGCAGTGCCACACCGGCCGAAGTCGTTCTGGATGTCCGTGCGTACAAAAGCGTTAGCGCCATCGACACCAGCGCAGTCTGGCCGCATGAGCAGGGCCACGTGGCTTCGAACTCACGGCTCGGCCACGATCATGTACAGCCCGTAGATGATCAGCTTGCCGTCGCTGCTGCGGCTCGAGCGCGTGCTCCCGCTGAGTGGCGCCGGCTGCGCGCTCGCCGCCACCGCCGGCAGCGTGCCCGTCGGCGGCAGCGCTGCGGTGAACAGAGCTGTCGTGCCCCCCAGGTCGTTGAGCAGCAGCAGCTGATCGCCGGCCGGCGCGAGCGACCCGGTCCACGGCGAGTACGCGCGCGGCGGGAGTCCACCGTCCGCCGGCTGCGCGAAGTAGGCCTCCTGGTCGGGCAGCTCGCTGAAATTGACCACCGGCTCAAACCCGCTGCCATCAGCCGCAACATGGTAAAACGGCACGAACGGCAGCTGGGCACTCCCGAGGCTCGGTGCCACCGTCACCACCGCCGTACCGTCTTCGACCCACGACAGCCCCATTGCACTGGCCGGGAACGGCGCCCAGGATGGCAGCGCCGACTGAAAATCGGCAGCCGTCATCAACTGCTGCGGTTCGGCCGCCGTGTCTGTGAGGTCGAGCAGGTACAACGACTGGTCCGTGGTGCCGGTGGGATTGATGAACGACAACAGCACCGCGAGGGTGGAGCCGTCGGGCGAGAGCGCCGAGGGACCGTCCATGTACCACTGCTCGTAGTCGAAGATCGGAATACTATTCGGCAGTGCGCTCGACACCTCGCGCACCTGGCTTGGCGTGCCGCCGTCGGGTGCGATGCTGAAGATGCCGAGCGTATAATTGGGCAGGCCTTGCGATACCATGCGCCAGAAATAGATCTCGCTCGTCTGCGTGTTCCACATCGGCAGGTAGTCGACATTGGCCGGTGTGCCGCTTTGCTGGTCGCGCCACCTGCCGGTAATGCCGTCGTCGGTCAGGTTGGTATAGCTGCCGTCAGCGACCGTGAGCAGCCAGATATCGGCGTCGTAGCCGGTCTGGATCGGGTTCTCGGAGAACGCGATGCTACTGCCGTCGGGCGACCACTGCAGCTGATAGGGATAACCCAGGAACTGGCCGGCGGGGAAGGCATGGCACTGGCCGCCGACAGGGTTAAAGGTATGCAGGCAGATCTGGCTGGTGAGATCGCGGCCGCGGCCAGTCTGGTTGAAGTAGGCGAGCTGCGCGCCGTCGGGCGAGAGCGCGGGCAGGAAGGCCTGCTGAGCGCCGACAACATCCGCCACCGTTTGGACATTATCCACCGTGAGCGCGCCGGGAGCGGCGGTTGGCAGCTCGGCCACGCCGGAAGCGGCTGGGCTGGCAGCCGGCGACGAGGAGCCGGCGGCTTCGGAAGCGGCAGGCGACTCTGGAAGCGGCAGGCGACTCCGACGCGTCGGGAGATGCGGATGCTGCCGCCGATGCAGATGCTGACGGCGACCCCGACGCTGCGACTGAGGCAGTTGCTGACGCCGACGCCGACGCAGCAAGTGATGCGGATGCCGACGCCGACGCAGCAAGTGATGCGGATGCCGACGCCGACGCCGACGCTGCGACAGAGGCAGCCGACGACGGTGAGGCCGCGATGGAGGCCGCAGCTGACGCCGCTTCAGCTGAGGCAGCGGTGGAGGCCGCAGCTGTCGCCTCAGCCACCTCGGAAGGCGCGGCACTTGCTGCGGGCTCCGACGGACCAGCTGCACCACACGAGGCCAGCCCGAGCGTAGCCAGCAGCAGGACACTAACAGCAATTGACCTGTGCTTCCTGGACATCGTTGCTCTCCTTCCAATCGGCAATCGAAGTGGCTCGGGAGACCACCGGTGCCCGAGCCACTCCCCACAGCGACTCCACCGCCCGTATGTTCCCTTCGGCTACTCCGTCTCGCTGAACGCCTCGCGCAGCTTGGCTTCCTGCTCGGCCGTCAGGTTCGACGAGATCAGCTCCGGCTTGAGCCCTTGCTCCTGGATCGCTGCCACAACCCGGTCGGTCACCGCATTCGAGGTCAGCAGAAACAGCGCCGACGTGCCGGGCGTGACTGACGCTTTCACCTGACTGATGAATGTGTCGTTGATGCCGACGTCCGAGAGCGAGCCCATCAGTGCACCCATGCCTGCGCCGATGGCCATGCCAAGCAAGGGCACAAAGAACAGCAGGCCAAACAGCATGCCCCAGAACGCGCCGCCGAGCGCGCCGACGCCGGCCATGCTGGTGAGCTGTTTGGTCTTGGGCTTTTTGGCGCCGACGGGCCAGCTGACGACCGCGCCGTCGTTGACCTGGATCAGTCCCTGTTGTTGCAGCTGCAGCATCAGGTTTTCCATTTGCTGCGCGCCTTCCGCCGTATCGAACTTCAGTGCCGTCAGTGTCGCCATGACTTTCCCTCCTGGTTGTGCATCTAACCGTTTGTTCGTGGCTCCGCAGAGCTCGGTCCCGGCGCCCTCGGCCAGCGCATTCGCCGGCCGCGGTCAACCTCATAGTGTTGCACCGTGCCATCTATCATGTGGCTACCTTCCCACCCGCGCCACGTTCGCTAAGGCGCAAAAAAGGCGTAAGTCATGGCCGATCGAACGAGTAGGTCCACGCCCGAATCGGCAAGACTAAGGTGCCCGGGTCCCGTGGTTACTCGCCGTAGCCTTCCTGGACGACATAGCGGAACAGCCGGTGAAACTGCGCGACGGTGAAACGATTCGGTGTCCCATATGGAAACGTGTCTCCCGTCAGGTACCGCTCGATCAAGTGGTGCAGTATCTGATCGCGATACTCGACCCCGGCGGCTGCATCGAAATGCTCCGCCGCGAAGCTTTGGTCGGTTGCCGTCCGTGGAGTGTTTGGTGCTGGAGGGCACATCGTGATCTCCGGCGTTGAGCGCGCACCTGCCGGCTGCCCTGCTATGAGTACGGCGGCTGCTGGTGCAGTGTAGTCGCCGTTCGCCCACTGCGTGGGATCGGAGCGAGATGCAAGACCCACCGCCGCAGCGATACGTTGGCGCTCCTGAGCTGCGGCGAAATAGCTGTACGCTCTCGCTCGAACGGCGATCACGCCGCAGACCCAGAGCACGACAATCAGGAGCAGCCAGCCCAGCAGCGGGCCCTCCCAGGCTGTCGCGCGCAGCAGAAACGCGAGGCCGCCCACGCAGAGGAGCACGACCGCGGCCCAGGCGACGAAGCCAACTGCGGCATAGCCCTTCGCCACGTTCCGTGACGGCGGGTCGACGTGCGGAACCGAAGGCTGAAACCCGCCATCCATCCACCACATGGTGCTACCTCAACGTCGGTGCCGCCTGACCTGGGCGTCCAAAACAGTACTCACACGAGCGCTATACGGCGAGACTATCAAGCGCACAGGCGAGTAGGCGAAGTTGTTGAACAAGACATTGACCATGGCGGGCCGGGCCAGCCAGGCGAGCAGGAACGCTGTTAACACACCGAACAGACATTCGACCAGCAGCATTAAGGCTATCCTCCTGAAATGCGCGATATCGTCATGTGGCAACGGGATCGTCTGCGTCGAGCCATTGCACCAGTATGATGGGCATCCCAAGGTCAAGGACGTAGTTCAGCACACCAAGCAACATGGCCTGGTCTACGACCTCGCCCGTCAGCGTCGTTACAGGATGCTTATCCCGATCGTGTCCCACGGCGACCCGCATGCCAAGCGTGGCTGACCAATTTTCATCCAAACTACCCTGAACGGCGATGCGGTACTGTGCCGGCGAGGAAATCGATAATTGACTCACCATTGCTCTCCAACTCCGTCAGTGGGCGCTGCCGAGAGTAACCATTCGCCTGAGACTACACTACGCTACCTCGGCGCAGAATGAATGCCACCCACGGGAGGGAAAAAGGCGCAGATCGGGCGGTGGCCGTAGCCCTAGGCTACAGGCAGCAAGCCCAAATCGCGCGCACGCTGGACCGCGAACCGGCGCCGCGTCACGCCCAGTTTCTCGAAGAGATTGCGCGTATGGCTCTTGACCGTCAGGCGTGAGATCACGAGAGTCTGGGCGATCTCGTCATTGGAAAGCTGCCGACCCATGAGCGCAAGCACGTCCATCTCGCGATTGGTCAACGGTTCGATCAGCTGGCTCGTCACCGTTGGCCCGGGATCGTTGCGTGTGCCGATTGGGTGCGGGAACGCGCCCAAGAGCTCGTACGCGTAGTCGGCATGCCGATCCCGGCGCACCAATTCTGAGAGCAGGGCGGCCATGTCCTGGCCGAGGTCGACAAAGGCACGCACGAAATGGCCCGGACGGGCAAGCGCCAGCGCGTGTTCCAGGGTGTCAAGCGCTGCCTCGGTCTGGCCTGCGGCGTACCGCGCCAACGCCTGGATGGCCAGCAACTCAACCTCGCGCCAGACGTTATGCGTGGACCGGGCGAATGCCAGCGCCGCCGGCAGCCGCATAGCCGCAGCATCCAGGCTCGCCGGTGTGCCGTCGGCCACGAACGCGTGTAGCCGCGTGATGAGCGGGGCTTCCGTCCATCTGAATACGCAGAGGTCGTTGCGAGCATCGGCCGTTTCGGCCCAATGCAGCGCCGGCGCAATATCATGCAGCAGCAGTGAAAAATGTGCTCGGAACGCCTGTGACTCAAACTCGATATCCGGGTCTTGTGCTTCAAGCGCAAACTCCGCAAGCGTAGCAGCGGCCTCAATCGCCTGCTGTTGCTTCCCTTGCGCCCAGTAGCTCAAGCTCAGACCAATCAGGCAATTCGCGGCGCACCGTTTATGCAGGCCATTGCCGGTCCGAACGGCCGCGTCGAAGTGTTCGATCGCACGATCAAGGAGGTTCCGCTGATAGAAGTGCAGTCCCAGAAAATAGTGAGCCCAGCCGATAAGCTGTCCTTTCCCGGCATGGATGGCGAGCTTGAGCCCGTAGTCTGCGCGCACGCGCGCCTCCTCCCATTCACCGGCGATGCAATCCATCCACGACAGCGTCAAGAGCGCCCGCAGCGCGATCGGGCTCCCGCGGTCGGGATCCTGATAGAACAGTTGTTGGATCGTACCGGCGCCCGCATGCGTTTTACCGGCGGCCTGGGAGCTGAGGCCCAGGAGCACGGCGGCTATGCCGCGCGCATAGGCGTGAGCCGGGGGAATCTTGTCCAGCGCCGTCACAGCGCAGCTCATCGCCTCGTCAAAGTTGTTGTCCCCGAACAGGCATTGGCTACGAAACACGTCCATTTCACCTTGCAACGCTTCGGACTGGGCGTCAATGGCATCCACATCGCGCAGCCGACTGATGACGACCTGCATGATCGGCACGATGGCAGACGTGCGCGCCTGGAAATGCAGCACCCACGCACGCGCCATCAGCAACGCGGTCCTCGTGTGTACCAGGTCCTCCGGCAGCAGATTAAGCCACCGCTCCAGGGTGCGCCAGTTGTCCTCATCCAGGAGCACATGCCGATGCTGTTCGACCAGATCCGCAGCGCGCTGCGCCTCTCCGGCCGCGAGCGCATGACGCAAAGCCGGTTCGATCATCCCTGCGCCGGCCAGCCACGTACTGGCACGAAGATGCAACTGGGCAATCATGGCCTCGTCGTACGTCTGTTGCAGGCGGTGGGCCAACAACTCACGAAAGAGATGGTGAAAGCGATACCAGCGTTGCTCGTCATCCAGGGGGATGATGAAGAGATTTGCCCGCTCGATCCACTGCAGCACGAAATGCGCCTGATTGATCGAGAACGAAGCATCGCCGGTATCAACGCTGCCCAGGGCATCACACAGGGGTACGGTGAACTGATCCAGAATCGACGTGCGCAGCAAGAACTCGCGAATGGCACGCGGTTGGCGCGAGAACACGTCCTCCAGCAGATAGTCGGCGACGTGCCGATTACTGCACGCCATCCGAACATCTGCAGCTGCGACGACAAGATTGTCGCCTTGGCCGAGGCGCAACGCCCGATTACGCAGCGAGATTGCGGCCAGCTTCAGCGCAGTGATCCATCCTTCCGTGAGCGCCACGCAATCGTCGACCACCGACTCAGGCACCGTCACGCCCATCTCGCGCATGAGCAGTGCCTGTGTCTCTTCGCGAGTAAAACATAAGTTCGCCGCGCGTAGTTCGACAACAAGGTCTCGCGCGCGCCATTGGGGCAGCGGCAACGGAGGATCGTCACGGGTGGCGATGACCAGGCGAAGCTGGCGTGGACACCGATATACCAACGCGGCCATGAGGTCGTGCACGGCGCGCTCGTTGATCAGCTGATAGTCATCCAGCACGAGGATCACATCCTGCGACAACTCAGCCAGCTCATTGATCAGGACAGTGGTGAGGTGGGCCAGTGGTGGCAATTGCGAGCTGTTCAGCAAAGCCTGCATGTGGCGACAGGAGCCAGGTACAGCCGACTGGATGGCGGCGACAACGTAAGCAAGAAACGTGGCGAGATCGTCGTCTGTCCGATCAAGGGACAGCCACGCCCAGGACGAGTGGCTGGAGCGCAGCCACTCGGCCAACAGGGTCGTCTTGCCATAGCCCGCAGGCGCCGACACGATGGTCACGCGCTTCTCGATCGCACCGGACAAGAGGTGAAACAAGCGTGGCCGCTCAACATGCGCCGAGCCGAGCTGTGGTGTATCGAACTTGGTGCGAAGAAGCACGTTCATAGGTTGGGTGGGTTTCGTCCAGCTGTGCATAGGCGAGTGCCTCGATGCGCTACGCGAACGGGGTCAGGCTCAGCATCAGGCGGGCTCGCCCAACTGCGTGCGCAGTCCCTGTTGCAGGCGCTGTAGCCGCTCCATGTCGTGCTGCAGCGCCGTCCGGTCGTCCGGGCTGACCGTCAGCAGCTCCGATTCGAACTCGGGCCAGCCTGGCCGTGACATCGGCTAGCTGGTCCTCCAGCGCCGTCCGGTCGAGCTCCGCGAGCGTCTCGGAGGGCAGCGCTCCAACCGCCCGCTTGTCGAGCTTCAGATAAATCGTGTCGTCCGTCACGCGTTGAGCCGCCGACAGTGGAAGCGTGATCGCTCGTTTGCGCCACAGGTGGCCATCGACAAGCACGATGTGCGTGACGAGCTTAGTGGTGGTGTCCACCAGCAGCTCGTACACCCTGCCGACCGGACCATCTTGAGCTACGACCCGCATGCCCTGCTGAACCGGCCTGGAGTTCTCAGGTAAATTGTCTTCCTCAATTGCCGGGATATACGGCCCGCTTGGCGACATCGGATAGCTCCCCATCGGGTAGCTGTAGCTCCCCATCGGGTAGTACAAGTCCGCGTCCGACAGGTCGTAACTAATTTCGGTGCGGTGCGGCATGGCCGCCAGCTCGGCGACCGAACAAAGCAACACCACGTTTTTGGTGCTGCCTTCCGCGATCTGCTCGACCGGCACCAGACGCTCGTCCTTCCCGAATCCTTTACGCTCAACGACAATATAGGTGACGCGCCGCGTTGCGCGGTCGGCGATGATTTGCGTCAGCTCCCCGCCCGGGCCATCACTGCACTGAATAGCAGCTCCGATTCGTACATGGACCACTGGCGCCTCCGTTTCAGGTGATATGATCCCGTTGTGCTTGCTCGTCGTCACCTCTCATCGAGGTGTACGAGGAAGGCGTACAACAGAATACTATGCCAGAGCGGCCGTGCCTGCATCGCACAACGGGAGCGTCGTGGCTTGGCACAATGGTAGCGCCGTAATTTGGTACAATAGGAGCATCGGAGAATGGTCCAAAAGGATCAAGCCCGCGTCACCCAACTGGAAAGCGAGCGATAAATGGCGTGCGGCGATCCGTCAGTGTCTTGCTCCCTGGTTGCGTTGCCCACCAGTGTGACGCCGGTAGGACGCTGCACAACCAACCGAAAGCAGTCCTTCTGCTCGGGCCGGCACGTTATCCCGGCATCGGCAGAAGTGATGTAGATGCCGGGGAGCTGCCCGTCGTGTTAGCCTGCCGGTGGCAGCCCGGGAGAACCTGCGATGACAACGGACCATGAGATTCGGGTGCTATTGGTCGACGATCATGCGATAGTACGCGCGGGACTGCGCTATTTTCTCGCCAGTACCGGCGATATTGATATCGTCGGCGAGGCTTCGGACGCCGGGCAGGCGGTGACGATGGTCGACGCGCTGCGGCCCGACGTGGTGCTGATGGATTTGAGTATGCCGGGCATGAACGGGATCACTGCCGTCGAGCAGCTGCATCATCGTCATCCCGACGTGCGTGTGCTGATGCTGACCAATTATCTCGAAGGGTCGCTCGTCCAACACGCGCTGCAGGCCGGCGCCGCCGGATATTTGCTCAAGGATGTTCCAGGCGACAAACTGGTAGCCGCGATTCGCGACGCATACTCCGGGTCGCCGGTACTTGCACCGGAGGCAACCAAGGCACTGATCCGTACTGTGTCGGAGCCTCCGAAGCCGGGAGGCGATCTTTCGGCGCGCGAACGGGAAGTGCTGGCGATGTTGGTTACCGGGCGCAGCAACAAGCTGATCGCGGACCAGCTGAACATCAGCCGCAACACGGTCCGGCGCCATATGCAAAACGTTCTGAAAAAGCTGGGGGCGGCCAATCGCACCGAGGCTGTCGTGATTGCGGTGCAGTATGGGCTGATCCGGCAGGCCGAGGTGAGTGAACAGCACCGGCAGCTCGGTGAGGGGTGCACCACCGAGCATGACGCTGGCGAGCGTGAGTAGGTTCAGCGGCTTGCCTGGGTCAGGGCAAGCGTTGCGCCTGCCCGCGCGGAAGTGTGATCTAGGAGGCGCCGATGGCTAGCGCCACCAGTTCTCATCGGCTGCTGCTGTTGCGCGGTACGTGGATTTTGCTCGCCCTCACACTGCTGTTAGCCCGACCAGGTACATCGAACGCCGCTCAGGATAATCCGCAGCCGCTGGACCCGTTCGCCACCGGTACAAGCATTGCCTTCAACCGGCTCTCGATCGCTGAGGGTCTGTCGTTTGCGGTAGTGCGCAGCCTGTTACAGGACCGGCGCGGCTTCATGTGGTTCGGAACCGTCGTCGGCCTCAATCGCTACGACGGCTACTCTTTTTTGACCTATGGCCCCGATCCCGCTGTCCCCGACACCTTGCAGAGCACCACCATTGTGGCTCTCGCGCAAGATCTCGATGGCACGATCTGGATCGGCAGCACCGACGGCGGTCTCGCCGCCTACGATCCGCGCAGCGAGCGCTTCACCACCTACCGCAACGACCCGGCCGATCCCGCTAGCCTCAGCGCAGACAATCTTCGCAGCCTCTTCGTCGATGATAGCGGTGCGCTCTGGGTAGGTACCTGGGGTGGGGGGCTCGATCGACGCGATCCGCGCACGGGCACGTTTACCCACTTCCGCCACGACGCGGCCGATCCCGCAAGCCTGAGCGACGACCACGTGCTGGCCGTCCGCGCGAGTCGGGACGGCATGCTCTGGGTCGGCACCAATGGCGGGCTCAGCCGCCTGGATCCGCGCACGGGCACGTTTACCCACTTCCGCCACGATGAGGCCAATCCTGGTAGCCTCAGCGACGATCGCGTGCGAGCCGTGCACGAAGACCAGGCCGGCCGGCTGTGGGTCGGCACGTTTGGCGGCGGGCTCAACCGCTTCGATCCCGGCAGCGGCACCTTCACCCACTACCGCCACGACGCGGCCGATCCGTACAGCCTCAGCGACAACCGCGTCACGGCCATTCACGAAGACCAGGCCGGCCGGCTGTGGGTCGGCACGTTTGGCGGTGGGCTCAATCTGCTCGACCAGCGCACCGCGCAGTTCACCAACTGGGTCAACGAGCGCGACAACCCACTGAGCCTGCCGCATAACAACATCGCGGCGCTCGCCGAAGACCAGTCCGGCCTGTTGTGGATCGCCACGGAGGGCGGCGGCGTGGCGAATTTCGAGCTCTACCGAAGAAACTTTCAGCTGTACAGCAGCCGGTCCGGCTCGCCGGAAGGTCTCTCGCACGAGGTGGTGCGCGGTATGGCACGCGACCGGGACGGCAGCTTCTGGATCGGCACCTTCGGCGGCGGGCTAAACCACTATGATCCGCGCAGCGGCACCTTCACCCACTACCGCCACGACGCGGCCGATCCGTACAGCCTGAGTGACGACCTGATCTGGTCGGTGTTCGTCGACCAGCACGGCGACGTGTGGGTCGGCACTGAAGATGGTGTTGTGAACCGGCTCGACCGCGCCACGGGCCGCTTTTTGCGCATCCGACCGGCGTATGCGGATGGGGCTAGCTATCCCATCCACGAGGTCTTTGAGGACCACACAGGTGCGCTCTGGATCGGCAGCAACGGCGGGGGCCTCAGCCGCCTAGACCGCGCTACCGGGCGCCTGACGTCATACCGCAACGACCCGGCCGATCCATATAGTCTGAGCCATAACTACGTCAACAGCATCTACGAGGACCCAAGCGGGACGCTGTGGGCCGGCACCCTCGGCGGCGGGCTCAACCGCTTTGACCGCGCCGGCGAGCGCTTTACGTCGTACCGCCACGATCCGGCCGACGCGAGCAGCCTCAGCAATGACCTGATAACCGTCATGTATGCGGACCACACCGGCACGCTGTGGGTTGGCACCGCCGCCGGGCTCAACCGCTTCGATCCGGCGGCTGAGAGCTTCAGCCACCTCACCGAGCGCGACGGGCTGCAGTCGAATCTCGTCCAGGGGCTCACCGAAGCGGACGGCGATCTGTGGATCAGCTCGCAGCGCGGTCTTTCACGGCTCGACCCACAGACGATGACCATTCGCAACTTTGGCGTCGCCGATGGGCTGCCGGAGGGTGGGTTCACGCCCGGCACGCTCATACTTGGCGCCGGTGGGCTGGTTGCCGCCGGCGGCTTCGGCGGCGTCGTCGTCTTCGACCCGTCCACGGTAAACGACGCCTCGTCCGTCCCACCCATCGCCCTCATCGAGATCCACGTCAACAACCGCCCGGTCACAATTGGCGGGGCCTCGCCGCTAAAGCAAGCGCTCAACGAGAGTGACGGGCTGGTGCTGCCTGCCGGAAGTCGGAGCCTGAGTTTTGAGATCGCCGCGCTCGATTACCGTGCGCCTGATCTGCAACGCTACCGCTACCGGCTCGAGGGTGTCGATACGCAGTGGAATGAGGGTGGCGCCGCACGCCGCTTCGTGAGCTATCACGACCTCGACCCGGGCACGTATGTGCTGCACGCATCGGGGACAAACCGTGTCGGGCTCTGGAACGAGAACGGGCGCACTCTCACGATAACGATTTTGCCGCACTGGTGGGAGACCCTCTGGTTTCGCGTCGTGCTGGCAACCCTTGGCGGCCTCATCGTTCTCGGGCTGGTCCAGTACCGCGTCGCCAACCTGCAAACGAGACAACGCCAGCTCGAGCAGCAGGTCGCCAGTCGCACCGAAGATCTGGTGAAGCAGGCGCACGAGCTGGAGCAGACCAACGCCCAGCTCGCCACCACCAGCGCGCAATTCCGGCAGGCCGCAGCAGAGGCCCGGCAGTCCCGTGATGAATTCGAAGCCCTGCTGTTGATCTCCAATGAGATCGTCTCGATGCATGACATCGATGCCCTGCTCAACGTGCTTCTCGAGCACCTCGCGCGGGTTATCGCGTTCGATTCCGCCTACATCGCCACGCTCGACGGGAACAGCTTGACGATCCGGGCATCCCGCACGCGTGCCGGCTTGCCCGACTTGCGCGGCCTAACCATCGACGCCGGCCGTGTGCCGGCGATCCAGCGCCTCGTGGACACCGAGCAGCCGATCCTGGTCGACGATCTACATCTGGATAGCCAGGCACTGCGCTACGCCGAGGAACTTATCGGTGGGCCGATCGTCAATCACGCCTGGATCGCGGTGCCTTTGATCGCCAACCAGCGCGTGATCGGCCTCCTCGCGCTGCTGCACCAGTCAGTGGGTTTTTATCGTCAGGCCGATCTCCAGCGCGTCCAGGCCTACTCCAACCAGGTCGCGATCGCGATCCAGAATGCCTGGCTCTACGAGCGCGACCGGCAGGCGGCGGTGATCGAAGAGCGTAACCGCCTGGCGCGCGAGCTGCACGACGCGGTCACACAGACGTTGTTTTCCACGAGTTTGATCGCCGATGGGCTGCCCAACTATTGGCAGAATGCGCCGCCGAAAGCAAAGAGCGGCGTCGAAAAATTGGGCGCACTAACGCGCACGGCGCTGGCGGAGATGCGCTCGCTACTGTTGGAACTGCGCCCCGCCGCGCTGACCGAGAAGCCGCTCGGTGACGTGCTGGCCTGGCTGTGTACGGCGACCAGCGGTCGTACCGGGATCCCGATCCGGCTCGACGTACTTGGCGCCTGCCAGGTGCAGCCGGAGGTGCAGATCGCGCTGTACCGGCTCACGCAAGAGGCGCTGAACAATGTGTTCAAGCATGCGCACGCCAGCGAGGCGCGTGTGACGTTGGCGTGCCGGCCGGAGGAGATCATGCTCACGATCGCCGACGACGGGCGCGGATTTGACCCGAGCGAGGTTTCCCCGGAAAGCCTGGGGCTACGAATTATGTACGAACGGGCGGCGGAGATCGGCGCGACACTGCAGATCAAGAGTCGCATCGGCAAGGGCACCGTCGTCGTCGCCGAGTGGCGCCCGCCGGCCGGCGACAACAGCTCGTTCCACGACACGCCGGGCGCATCTGAGCACGGGAGTGCACCCGCCCGGCAGGTCGAACGACGGACATAATCATCACAGGCGAACGGGGGCGCTCTCGTCGTTCGGACCGCTGAAATCACTACAAAGGCACAAAGGACACGAAGATTTTTTGGATTCTTCGTGTCCTTTGTGCCTTTGTGGTGCAACTTTTCCGGTCTATGCTCTACGTCGAGGCGGTCTCTTCCTCCTGGAATAGCGTGCGCAGCTTGTTCTCCTCTTCCGGGGACAGGTTCGTCGAGATGATCTCGAATTGCATGTCCTTCACGCTGTCTGCCACCTTTTTGAGCATTGCCTCGCTGGTCAACAAGAACAGTGCCGAAGTGCCTTCGGTTACGTTGTATTGCACCTCCTTGATGAACTTATCGTCGATACCTAGATCTTTCATCGCGCCGAACATCGCACCCATGCCTGCGCCGATCGCCATCCCCAGGAACGGGATAAAGAAAAGGACGCCAAAGAGCATGCCCCAGAAGGCGCCGGTCAACCCGCCAATGACTGCGAGCTGGTTAAGCTGGCGGGTTTTGGGTTTCTTCTTTCCGGCCGGCCAGGTAACCATGGCGGCGTCCTGCAAGGTGATCAACTGCTGTTTTTCGAGTTGCAGCAATCGGTCGAGCATCAGGTCGGCGCCGTCGGCTGTGTCGAACTTTAGAACCGTGAGTGTTGTCATACGATCCTCTGCTAGAGTGTGCCCGCGAGACGGCTACCATGCTACGGAATGCGCCTTTCAGGCAAGGTTGGGTTCGGGCTCCGGTGCTTCAGACACCGGCCTGGAGGGCAGGAAGATCGCGGCCACCAGACCGATCGCCGTAAAGACCGCCAGCACGATCATGGCGAGCGCGTAGCCCGCGTTCCCGGTGACCAGCTGCGAGACGATGACCGTGCCTGCAATGGCCACGCCCAACGAGGAGCCCAGGTTTGAGACACTGCGGGACAGGCCCGAGATCTCCCCCTGGTCCTCTTCGGAAAAGGCGGATTGCACGACGTTGACCGAGGAGGTCAACATGACCCCAACGCCCACCCCGATCAGGAACAGGCCCGGTGCAAACGTGAGGACGTTGGACGTGGCGCTGACCAGCAACACGAGGAGGATCACGCCAACCAGCGTAAGGACGAAGCCCGTGCGGATCAGGGTTGCCTGCGCAAACCGCTGTGCTAACCTGCGCGCCGGCAACGCGCCCAGCAATATCCCGATCGTGGCCGGCGTCAGGATCACGCCGGTTTCAATCGCGCCATAGCCCCGCACGCTCTGCAGATAGACGGATACCACAAAGGCCGTGCCCTGCAGGACCAGCCATTGCACATTTTGCGTCACCAGACCGAGGTTGCTTACGCGGTTCTGGAACATCCTGATGGCCAACAACGGCTCCTTGCCGGCCCGCTCCATCGAGCGGATGTGCCAGAAGAACCACAGCAGCAGCAGCGCACCGATGAGCACAAACAGCCAGAGCGGAGAGATACCGCCCTGTGGGATCAGGACATTACCGCCGACGACAAACGGCTGCGAAGCTCTGAACCAGCCATACTGCTCGGCCTGCAGGATGCCGACCACTATAAAGAACATCCCCGCCGCCGACAGCGCTGCTCCCAGCAGGTCGAACTTCGGCTTGGCGCCGTGCACGCCGGCGTCCTCGATGCGCCGGCCCAGATAGATGATGTAGGCGACGAGCAGCGCCTGCACCACAAAGGTGATGCGCCAGCTGGTCGCACTGGTGATCATCCCGCCAAGCAGCGGACCGGCTGCCGACCCGATGCCGCCCGCGGCACTGATCGCCCCAAACGCTGCGGCGCGCGCCTTGAGATCGGGGAACAGGACCGTCGCAAAGATATAGACGGGTGGGATCAGCAAGGCGGTGCCGATGCCCTGGCCCACGGAATAGCCGCCGATAAAGAGCCCGGATCCCTTGCGACACGGCGGCTATCAGGGCGCCCGCTCCGTACACCAGGAGCCCGATCCGGAAGCAGAACTTGCGCCCCCAGATTTCGGTCAGCTTGCTGCCGGGGATCATCAGGGCGGCCATGGTGAGAGTAAACAGGGTGATGGCAGTCTGGACGCCGCTTACAGTGGTACCAAGATCGGTGGAAATGTTGGTGATGGCCACGTTGGTGGACGTGCCGGCGAAACTGCAAAGGAACTGGGCCAGTACCAGCGGGAGGAGCACACCTCGCGCGCCGGCTGCCGACGTCTTGACACCCTGATCGACTGTGCTAGCCATTAAGTCACTCCGTCAGATTAATGAGTTTGCCTGCGCGGCCGCCAGGCGGGGTGGCCGGCCCGACGCGTAGCTCAGCCTTGCTGCTCCCCGACTGCCCGCTCGTGCCCGGTTCCCAGCTCCAGGAAGCGCTGGGCGTCCACGAGACCGTAGAACTGGATGATCGCGGCGATCAAACCGGTCCAGCCGGTCTGGTGGCTTGCTCCGAGCCCGGCGCCGTTGTCGCCATGGAAGTACTCGTAGAAGAACAGGTGGTCGCGCCAATGTGGGTCGGATCTGGAACCGCTCGGTCCCGCCGTTGACCGGCCGCCGGCCATGCGCATCGCGCAGGAAGATCCGGGTGAGCCGGTTGGCGAGCTCCTGAGAGACCTCGAAAAGGTTCAACATCGTCCCTGAGCCGGTGGGGCACTCGACCTTGAAGCTGTCGCCGTAGTACAAATAGAACTGCTGCAGCGCCCGGATGATCAGCGCGTTCACCGGCATCCAGATCGGCCCGCGCCAGTTGGAGTTGCCGCCGAACATGCCGGTGTTCGACTCCGCCGGCAGGTAGTCCACGCGGTACTCCTGGCCGCCGACATTCAACACGTACGGGTGCTGCTCGTGGAATTTCGAGAGCGAGCGGATGCCGTAGGGGCTAAGGAACTCCTGCTCATCGAGCATGCGCGCGAGGATCCGGCGCAGCCGCTCAGGGCTGACCAGGGCCAGAATACTGCGATCGGCCGCCCCTCGGTCCTCCGGGCCTGTGTGGTGGATGGCTGCGCCGAGCTCGGACATCTGGTCAAGGCGCATTCGGATCGCGGCCGTCGCCAATGGGGTGCGCTCGCGCTGCCAGGCCTCGATCACCGTGGTGGCGCACAGCGGCAGCAGGCCCACCATCGAGCGCACCTTGAGGCGATGGGCGCTGCCGTCGGGCAGTCGCAGCAGGTCGTAGTAGAAGCCATCCTCCTCGTCCCACATCCCGTCAGATCCGAGCCGGTTCATGGCCGCCGCGATGTACAGGAAGTGCTCGGCGAACTTCAGCACCATATCTTCGTAGATCGGGTCGTCGGCGGCGAGCTCGTTGGCTAACTCGACCATGTTCTGGCTGAAGAAGGCCATCCACGCCGTGCCGTCGGCCTGCTCCATGTGGCCCCCGGTCGGCAGCGGTGCGCTGCGATCGAAGATGCCGATGTTGTCGAGCCCGAGGAAGCCGCCCTCGAAGACATTCCTGCCGTCGCGATCCTTGCGGTTCACCCACCAGGTGAAATTGAGCACCAGCTTGTGGAACATGAGCCTGAGAAAATCAACGTCCGTCGTGCCGCCCAGGGCTTGCTGAACGCGGTGCAGGAACAGCGTCGCCCAGGCGTGGACCGGCGGGTTCACATCGCTGAAGTTCCACTCGTAGGCCGGGATCTGGCCGCTGGGGTGCAGGTAGCGCGCGCGCAGCATCATGGCCAGTTGTTGCTTGGCAAAGTCGGGGTCGACGGTCGCGAGTGGTAGGGTATGGAAGGCCAGATCCCACGCCGCGTACCAGGGGTACTCCCACTTATCGGGCATCGAGATGATGTCGTCATTGACCATGTGAACCCAGGCCTGGTTGCGGCTGAAGCGGCTGTTGGGCTGCAGCGGGTGGGCGTGGTGCTCCTCGAGCCACTGGTCGGCGTTGTAGCTGTAGTTCTGCTTGCTCCAGAGCATGCCGGCAAGCGCCTGGCGCATGACGTCGGCCGTTTCGGAGGTGGTGCCCGGCGGGGTCAAGGAGCGGTAGAACGCGTCGGCTTCCTGCGCTCTGGCGGCCAGAGTCTCGTCAAAGCTCCGCCCGAAGGAGGCTGACGCGCCGGCTTCATTCGAGGTCTCGATCGACGGGGCCTGATCGCTCAGCCGCAACCGCACCGTCGCCGACTGGCCGGAGCCGACCGTGAACCGGTAGTGCGCGGCGACCTTGGTGCCACGCTGTTCGGGGTTGACCACGTCTTCCTGACCGTGGAGCAGGTGGTTGTTGATACCGTCCTTGACGTACGGCGCGGCGTTCGGGTGGTCGGGAAATAAACGTTCGTTGTTGGTCTCGTTCTCGCAAAACAGCAGCGGCACCTCGCCCGCGCAGGACAGGTAGTAAGTGCCGAGCGTCGAATGGGTCGTTGCGACCACGCTCAGACCCGCCGGCCCCGGAATCTGCTTGAGCTCGGGCTTCTCGGCAGGTCGCCTGAGCCAGGAGGCCCAGTCGTTGCGGAACCAGAGCGTCGGCAGCAGGTGCAGCTCGGCCGGCTCCGGCCCGCGGTTGAAGGCGGTGATCTGCACCAGCATTTCGTCCGGACCGTCCTTAGCATACTCCACAAACACGTCGAAGTAGCGGTCGTCGTCGAAGACGCCGGTGTCGATCAGCTCGTACTCCATCTCATCGCGAGTGCGCCGGCGGTTGGTCTCAAGCAGATCTTCGTAGGGAAAGGCCGCCTGGGGATACTTGTACAGGTATTTCATGTAGGCGTGCGTCGGCGTGTTGTCGAGGTAGAAGTAGTACTCCTTGACGTCCTCGCCGTGGTTACCCTCGCTGTTCGCGAGCCCGAAAAGGCGCTCCTTCAGGATGGGATCCCGGCCGTTCCACAGCGCCAGGGCAAAGCACAGCCGCTGCTGATCGTCGGAGATTCCGGCCAGGCCGTCCTCGCCCCAACGATAGGCGCGCGAGCGGGCCTGGTCGTGGGTGAAGTAGTTCCAGGCGTCGCCGTTCTCGCTGTAGTCCTCGCGTACCGTACCCCACTGCCGTTCGCTCAGGTACGGTCCCCACTTCTTCCAGGCGACACCCTCACGGGTTGACGCCAGGCGCTCTTGTTCTGTCGCCACATAACCTCCGTGTGTCGAATGACAGTCGCATCATAGGCCGAGCAAGTGCTTCTTCTTCGCATCAAACTCCTCCTGCGTGATGATGCCCGCCTTGCGCAATTCGGCCAGTTTCTGTACCTGGGCAATTGCCTCGTCGGTCACGCCGCCCGCTACCGGGGCGGACGCGATCCGTGGCGCTTGCGCCTGCTGCGCCAACAGCGCCTGTTGCTGCATGGCCTCCATCTGAGCGGCCATGTGCGCCTGGTCTGCGGCAGCCTGCTGCGCAGCCCGATCCGCCGATTTCTGTTCTTGATGGTGGTGAACGGCGCCTGCCGTTCCAGCCACGACGGCCGTCGTGGCTGTGGCGCGTACCAAGGGCATACCGTCACGGCGCATAGGTCGCCTAAGCATCCTGGGTTCCTCCGTTCGCTTCTCAGCCAGCCAGTGCGGCAATGACAATATGCCCGGCCAGGTGTGTCGTGGTCGATCGGCGTCTACGCACGCTTGCGTTGTGCTGCCAGCTCGGCCATCACCGACTTCAACACCTCGGCTGGAATGCGCTCGTGGGCCAGCAACTGGCCATCAGCCTTCGCCACCGCACGGCGGAGCTTCTCGGTCCAAATGTTTTGCCACAGGATGACAAGCGCCGAGTAATCCGGCGGTACATAACTCGCCATGCTGGTCACATCCTCAAACGTGAAGAGTGGGTCGATGTGTTCGGCCAGCGGCACAAATTGAGTATATTCGTCATCCGTCAGGTCATTCAACTCGAATGCTGTGAACTGCCCATCGTTGTCCTTGGAGATGAAGATCAGATCCACGATCCGGATCAGGCCCTCTTCCGCCAGGCGGTAGATCTCCGGCGCGATCTCACCCTTTAACCGGTTGCCTGGAAATCCGATCACTGCATAATCTAGCGGAATCAGGTGATCTTCAGCCATCATTTTACTCCAAGAGTACAGAACTACAGTACCGCGACCCGGCGCACAACGAATGCCACCCACGGGAGGAAAAAAGGCGCAAATCGAGCGGCCCAACCATGGTGGGCAGGACAGCGCCGGCACCAGCTAGCGGTGGGCTGCGACAGCAAGCCCGATTTGCACGCACGCTGGTATCGCTCTCATCGTCACGCTGGCGCGTAGTTCCACCGCCTGCAGCGGGCGTACGACGCGACCACGCCTGCCCACTTGCATCTTCGTGCCCGCACGTCGCCGGCGCAGGGTTGATTGAACCGGCTTTGCGCCTTTTTTCCTCCCGTGGGTGGCATTCGTTGTATGCTGCGTTGGGGTATCGTGGTTCTTAAGTGCATACGATACCGGAGTATCAATCGGCAGCATCGCTTCAGGCACGGAGGTCAATAGCATGTCGCGTCTGCTCACCTGGACCCGCTTCGTGGTCCTGATCCCGGTGCTCGGGCTGGCCCTCGCCGCAGTATGCTTCTTTGTCTTAGGCGGCTTCGGCTTAATCCGCTTGCTCACTTCGGTCATTCTCACGGTGTTGGGGTTGGGCACCGCCGAGGGCGAGCTGGATCATGCGCACCTGATTGTCGAGACGGTGGAGTACGTCCACACCTTCCTAATCGGTACCGTCCTGTACATCACGGCCATCGGGCTCTACCAGCTGTTCATTGAGGAAATCGCTTTTGTGGGCTGGCTCAAGATCGAAAGTACCGAGGAATTGGAGACTAACTTGATCGGTGTCACCGTCGTGGTCTTGGCAGTGACCTTCATGGGCACCATCGTGGGCGGCACGACGGACCTGCTGCAATACGGCGCCGGAATCGCGTTGCCTATCGCCGCGCTGGGTGTGTTTATCGGACTGCGGGCCTGGTCGGATCGGCTGGCGCGAACAGATAACGATGCGAGCGACGACCGGGCCAGAAAGCACGTCGACCAGACTCCCCCGGCCGATGAATGAGGACGCTGCCCACCAGAGCAACAGACCGGACCTGGCGCAGAGATGGATGCGATACCCTAATCAATCACATTCGCTGAAAGGAGACTGCATCATGACCGCGTATGAAGCTGCACCGGCAACCCCTGTCCGCTGGTGGTTGCCGCTGATCGAAGGAATTCTGGCCATCGTCGTCGGGCTGTTGTTCTTTACCCAGCCGCTGGTCACATCGTTGGGATTCGTCCTCGGCCTGGGCATCTACTGGTTTATCCTCGGGGTGATCGACCTGGTCGGACTCTTCTGGGACCGCACGCGCTGGGGCTGGAAGCTGTTTTCGGGCATCGTCGGCATCCTGGCCGGCGGCATGATCGTGTCAGGCATGATGGGCCAGAACCATCCGCTCGGCACCGCATTCGCGGTAGGCTCGACCTTTACGATCGTGGTCGGCCTGATGGGCATCATCTACGGAATCGTCGCGCTGGTCTATGCGTTCCGGGGCGGCGGTTGGTGGCCCGGCGTATTAGGGGGCTTCGGCATCCTCTTCGGCCTGGTGCTGCTGGCGAACCCGCTGGGGGCGACGCTGGCCTTGCCCTGGACGCTC
Source organism: uncultured bacterium (assembly GCA_963827625.1). Taxonomy (GTDB): domain Bacteria; phylum Chloroflexota; class Chloroflexia; order Chloroflexales; family Kallotenuaceae; genus CAWHBS01. Next base: position 44,389 of record CAWHBS010000005.1, read on the forward strand.
GGCATCGTAATGATCGGCGTCGGCATCATGTTGATCGTTGCCGCGTTCCGCTTGCGCTGAGCAGGCACGAAGTGTGAGCGGAGGTATCCGTGCGGGTACGGAACGGCGCACGTCAGGGTGGCCACGCCACAGTCGAACGGCTCCGCTCTTCAACGACCTCCTGAGGCTGACGTACGCGTACATGGAGAAGCGCCGTATGCAACGCCACGATAGAAGGCTTCGCGGCTCGGTCGGCGGTCTGGGTCATCAATCGCGACAGACGGCGATGTTTCTGGCTGCCGCGACGGTTCCCCGTACCTTCCAGCGGTCGCTCATGCCGCGCAGCAATCTTGACCAGGGACTGATCACCGGGATTGCGACGGTGGCGAACTATGCGCTGGCGAGCGTGCTACACGATGTGATCGCCGAGGCCGGCATCCGCGTAGCGCGCCGCATTCGGCGGGGTGGCCGTACCCAGGAACGCCGGGCAACAGCGGCGGCGAATCTGTCGGCGATACTACTCGGCAGTGCGGTGCAACACGGTGTGCGGCCGCTGGAACATGAACACATCGGGCGCGGTGCGCTGCGGGTGGCAGGTTGGTTCTTCGCCGCGACGGGCTTCGGCGGCCTATCCGTGGCTATGCTGCAGGAGGGCCTGTCATGGCTCGACCACCGCACCGCGGGGCGCTACAATCTCGAATCCGTGCCAGTTGCTGTTCCCGCGGGCGCTGCACTCTCGACGGTTCTGGAATTCGCGCGTATTCGTCGTGCAAATAGGGCGGAGGGGCAGAACCGCGAAGAGGGAGTGCATATATCGATTGCCCGCTCGCTCATGGCAGGCACAGGTGTGGCGGCGGGGCTTACGACCATCGCATTGACCGAACACGCCTTCGCAACTGCTCTGCAGCACGGCCTCGAAAACCTGCTGCCGGAAGCGGAATTGGCGGCACGGCCACTCGCCAACGCGGTCACCATTGCGGGGTTGGTGGCCGCGGTCTATGCCGGCCTGCAATGGATCTACGTGCGGATCGAGACGGCAGCTGCCGTCCCGGAGCCGGGCTTTGACCAGCCACCGGCATGCGTCTATATGAGTGGCTGCGCCGAGAGTGGCGTGGCCTTCGATTCCTTAACGCAGTATCCGCGCCGGCATGTGCTGACCTACGAGCGTCCCGAATGGATCGAGCAGGTCATGGAGGAGCCGGCGCAGCAGCACCCGATCCGCGTCTATGTCGGCCTCGACAGCGCGCCGACCATCGCCGAGCGTGTGAGCCTGGCGCTAACCGAGCTCGAGCGTACCGGTGCCTTCGATCGCTCGCTGCTCGTGCTGATCTCACCGACCGGGACCGGCTGGATCAATCCCGTGGCGATCGCGGCCGTGGAGTTCTTCGCCCGTGGCGATGTTGCATCGGTCGCCCTGCAGTACTCGAAGCGGCCATCCCCGTTGTCGCTCGGCCGGATCGCGCTTGGACGCGAGCAGAACCGCCTGCTGTGGAGTAGTATTCACCAGCGGCTCTATGAACGGCCTCCTGAGCGCCGCCCACGGATAGTTCTGTTTGGCGAAAGTCTGGGGGCGCACACCAGCCAGGATGTCTTCATCCATCAGGGCACAACCGGTCTGAGCGGGCTGGGGATCGACGCGGCCTTGTGGCTGGGTACACCCCACGCCAGCGAATGGAAGGAGGAGGTGCTCGGCATTTCACGCCCGGATGTCGATCGATCGCTGGTCGCCGTCTTCGACAATTTCGGGCAATTCGAGGCGCTGAGCGAAGCGCAACGCTCGCGCCTGCGCTACATTATGCTCACGCACGAGAACGACGCGACCGCGTATTTCGGCGTCGATCTGCTGTTGAGCGAGCCGGCGTGGCTCGGACGCCGTCGCCCGCCGGCTGTGCCGGCCGAGAACCGCTATCTGCCGATACCGACCTTTCTCCAGACGGCGATCGATATGAAAAACGCGATGAATCCGGTCCCTGGTATCTTCGTAGCGTGGGGGCACGATTACCGCGCCGATCTGGCGCGTTTCATCAACGCGATCTACCGGTTTGATGTGACGGAGCGGCAGCTCGAACGAATTGAGCACGCACTGCGGCGCCAGGAGGTAACGCTGATGGAGTACGTCAACGAACATCGACGTGTGACCGACACTGCACCTTAGATTCCGGCATCCCATACGTGTACGTGTAACCACGACCACCGGCGCCGGCATCGCCGGCCCCATCAACCGAGGTGCCAGGCCCGACGGCGGCGCCCGCGACCGTGGTTCCGCCTACGCAATCAGCTTCCAGGTCCGCCCATCCCCGTGCCGCCAACGCGGTCCCAGCATTATGCCGAAGACGCCGCCAGACTGCTCAGCAGCATATTGAAGTTGATGGTGAGACAAAGTGAACGAGCCGACGATCACGATCTTGATCAATCCACACGGCGGGCGAGCCGGGCGGCCGGGCGAGGTTGCGGCACTGCGTACGCTGCTTGAAAGCCGGCTTCCGCAGGCCGAGGTTGTGGTGCTCGCGACGGGCGACCAGGCGACGGCCCAGGCGCGTGCTGCCGTCGCGGCAGGTCGCGACATCGTTGCGGCCGCCGGCGGTGACGGCACGATCAACACCGTGGCGCAGGAGCTCGTCGGTTCGGCGACGAGCCTCGGCGTTGTGCCGTTCGGCACCTACAATCACTTCGCCCGTGACGTCCACATACCGCTCCAGCTAGAGGCAGCTGTGGACGTGCTGCGCAGTGCGATGGCACGGCCGATCGACGTTGGCGCCGTCAACGATCGCTTTTTCCTCAACAACGCCAGTCTGGGGCTCTATCCCGAGCTCGCCCGGCTGCGCCGGGAAACCCGCTCGCAAGGCGGGCGACGCCGGTTGCCGGCTGCAGCGTTGTTGAACCTGCTCCGGACCATGCCTCCGTTGCCGCTCGCCGTCGAGTTTGGCACGTCGCTGGTCCAGGGTCCGATGTGGCTGGTGTTCGTCGGCAACAACCGGTACGGGCAAGACATCTTTCGCCCCGTCGGGCGGCTCAGTCTTGACCGGGCGCAGCTGGACGTTGCGGTGGTGCAGGCGCAGGACCGCCAGCTGCTGGTCCGTATGCTGCGAACCCTGCGCTGGAGCACCGAGCCAGGCGCGGTGTTTCGCCGCGACGTCGACCAGCTGCTGGTCCGCCCGCTGGAGCAGACGTCGAGTCCGATCGCCTTCGACGGAGAAGCCGCTGTCATGGCGCCTCCGTTTGTCTTCCGCAGTGTTCCACACGGGCTCAGCGTTGTTACGACGCAGGCCTGATCGAGCGCGCCGTGTTAATAGCAGCTGTCGCCGGACTTACAATTGAGGTATAGGAGGATGATGATGCGCAATGATCGTTGTTCGGGCAAACATGTGCCGCGCCGGCGCGCCGGAGCTGCAAGCCGATCCGTGCGAAGCCGGCGCCTTCTACTGCTTGGCTCGATTGCCGTCAGCATGATGACGGTTGGCTGCGGCGCCGCGGCGTCACCGCCGACGACTCCCACCGTGCAGGCGGCAGCCAGCGAATTGGCCCCGACCGTGGAGGCAGCCGAGGCGGCGGCAAGCCAGCTCGCGTCGACAATTGCTGCAGCCCAGACGGAGATAGCTCCAGCGGTGGAGGCGGCATCGTCACAGCTTGCATCCGCGGTTGCATCGGCCCAGGCAGAGATCGCGCCAACCGTCGAGGCGGCATCGTCACAGCTTGCATCCGCGGTCGCGTCGGCCCAGGCAGAGATCGCGCCAACCGTCGAGGCGCTTGAACCGACCGTCGCCGCGATTCAGACACAGGTCGCGCCGACCGTGGCGGCGCTCGCTACGTCGGTGGCGGCGACAGTAGAACCGCCGATCGCGACGTCGATCGCGGCCTCCCCGGTCGAGATCGCTGATGTCCAGGTCAGCCAGGAAGATACGACGGTGACGTTTCGGAGTCGTGGCACGCAGCCGGCCAACCTCAGCAACTGGGTACTGACTATTGGCACCTTCCCGTATGTGTTACCGGTGAATCCGTATCTGCGGCTCGATCCGAACGAAACAGTCAAGCTCCATTTTACGCGGGGCACGGATACCGAAACCGACGTGTACGTGGGGCAGGCGCCGGAGCGGCTGGTCGAGAGCATGCAGCCAGGAACGCTGTTCGTGTTGATCAATCACGAGCCGGCGGTGGCAAGCACCTACCGGCTACCGTAGAACGGAAGGATCAGTTCCATGGAAAACCATGAGCGCATCACGGCGTATATCCACGATCTGTTTCTGCCCCACGACGACGTGCTCGATGCCGCCTTGCAACGGGCGCGTGCTGCCGGGTTACGCTCGATCCAGGTGCCGCCGGAGGTTGGACGCCTGCTGGGCATGCTGGCCCGTGCCGCCCAGGCCCGGCGCATTCTGGAGATCGGCACGCTCGGCGGCTACAGCGCCATCCATCTGGCGCGTGCCTTGCCGGCGGACGGGCGTCTCATCACGCTCGAGCTCGACGCGCGCCATGCCGAGGTCGCACGCGAGAATCTGGCGGCGGCGGGGCTGGCCGAGCGTGCGGAGGTGCGCCTGGGGCGTGCGCTCGACCTGCTGCCGCGCCTGGCGGACGAGGAGCCGTTCGATGTGGCGTTCATCGACGCCGACAAAGAGAGCTATCCGGCCTACCTCGACTGGTGCCTGCAGCTGGTCCGTCCTGGTGGGCTGATCGTGGCCGACAACGTGCTCAACCGCGAGCTTGTAAGCGGGACGCGCGGCGGGCCGATCGACGACATGAATCGCGCCGCGGCTGCCGACGGGCGCCTCGAGGCGCTGATCCTGCCGGTGCGCGACGGGTCGAATGGCATCCTGGTCGGCGTGGTACGGGGGTAGCGACACGCGTGAGATCAGATTGACGAACGCGGCACTCTACACGTTCAATCCGGCCCGCAGCCTTCTCCAACGCCAAAGAGCAAGTGGAGCAGGAATGGAACATCCTACGGGCAATCCATAGAAACAGGGCACGTCACGGCGAGACTTTCTGAAACAACTGGTCGCACTCGGCGGCGAGCCAACCTATGCGTTGCTGCACATAAAGATCGGTTGTAGTTCGGCGCGCCCAGGAAGCGCCGCCGGCGATACGTTATCCGGGTCGATAGCGCATCCACACGACGCCTGTCGGCATCGGCGTAGCTTCCACAAGCGTCAGGTTGATTGGCGTCCCATTCGGGAACAGCCGCTTGCCGCCGCCGAGCACGATCGGGTAAACATGCAGGGCATATTCGTCCACCAGGTCGTTTTCGATCAGCGTGTGCGCCAGCACGCTGCTGCCGTCGAGGAGGATGTTCTTGCCCGGCTGCGCCTTCAGCGCGCGCACTTCCTCGACCACGTTGTCGCTGATGATGGTAGAGTTGCGCCACAGCGCTGTGGACGTCAGGGTGGTCGAGACGACATACTTCTGGATGCCCTTCATTACATCGCCGAACGGGTCGCCCTCGGGCATCGGATCGAAGGCCGCGCCGTGGCCTTGCCACGTTTTGCGCCCCAGCAACAAGGCATCCGCCTGGCTCATGGCTTCGGAGAAGTGCGTCCCAATGTCGTCGTGCCAATAGGGATGCGTCCAGCCGCCATGCGTAAAGCCGCCGTCGGTGTCTTCATCCTTGCCGCCGGGTGCCTGGATTACGCCGTCGAGTGTAATGAATTCGGCAACGATAAGTTTTCGCATAACTTCCTCCTGTTAGGTGGCCTCAATTGTATGTGAAGCGGATCCAGTCCTGCAAGGGCTGTGCCCTGTTCCGGCGGCCGTTCATCTGCCGCCGCACCACCGCAACGCAATTTTCAGCTCATCGGCTGTTCCAATCCTGTCAAGTTCGTTGCTCGTCCATGTGGTCATTAGTTCATCTCCTTCGTGTTGCGAGCGAGGTGGTCTGCCCTGCGTAGTACCTGGGCATCCGCGTGGGCGGTGCTCGTGCCGGCGTGGTGCCTACCGCGTGGGCGTGCCGGCCGCGTAGGCGACGGCGGCCTCAAGGATGCGCGCGATCATCGCATTTTCTTCAGGAGTTCTGGGCGCATAGATCATCACATAGGTCTCCGGCAGACCGGCGTACACACCAGCTAACGGGTGGCGCTCGCCCCAGCCTGTGTCAATCACCGTCTTTGCGTCACTGGGGCTCAAGATCATATGCATGGATCCATCGGACGGATGGATGTGGGCAATCTCGCCGTGCGCGTCCTGCGCGTGCCGCGGCGCCAGTGCGAGTTGGCTTAGGAAGATGGCGGCGTTGCGCCGCTCAAAATGACTTGTGCGGTAGCTGAGGACGTGCGAATTTTGGGCAACCTGCTGATCGAAGTGCTGCTGCTGCGCGTGCCGCGCGTTGGCGCCGCCGTGCTGATCGAGCTGACGATGCGGAATGGGATGCGGAGCGACGTGTGGACGATTGCCCGCTCGGATGGGCAGTGCGTCGAGGACGCGCCGATCGCCCGCGCGGCCAATCCACGGCTCAAAGATCAGCGTATCGGTCGGGTTGCGCTTCCTCAGCCGCAGCCAGGTGACCCGCAGCCAGCCATACAGGTTATAGGGTAGGCCACCCGGTCCAAGCGCGAGCCAGCTGCGATAGTCACGGTAGGCCCAGATGCCGCCGAGCAGGGCACCTATTCCAACACCAACGATCATCAGTTTGGTTCGAGAATTCATCGGTTGGCTCCTCGGGCTAAAGGTCGACAGCTCCGGGGCGGGCTGCGCCGACCGCGGTTGTCGATCCAATCGTACGAATACGGCGCCGCGCGCAATTGGCAGATCCAGCGAAACACGATCTGCGCGGGCGCATCGACAGTCACGCCGCGCCACAGCACATGGTCGGGCTGCGCCACCTCGGCGTCACAGCCGAACACCTGCGCGTGCTCGCGCGCCGAGGTCCCCCATTCGAATGCGATGCGCGCGTTCAGCATGGGTCTACTATACCCCTTGAAAGGCTTCGCGCCCGACTCACAGCAGCACAAATACCAGAACAGCCACGCTACGCCAGGCTCTGAACTGCTGCTCTGCCCCAATAGCGTCCAGGCAGCTTACTTGGCCCTCACCCGCCGCCATGTTCATCGAAACGCCATATAGGTCGGCAATTCGTCCGCTGCTGCCGGCCACCAGCCCAGAGCTGTTGCACAAAAGTAAAGAAGGCTCCACAATGTCGCGGCGGCCGGCCACGGTGCACCATAGCCTCAACCGAACCAGCGGGATGCGACCCGCCTGCGTTTGCCACAGGAGGACAAAATGGATCCTGCGTGTTTGCAGTATCGCCTGACGGACACCGAGCGGCAGATCTTTGAAGCGACAGGCGTGCTGACCGTCGAAGACGCACTCACACCCGAGCAGGTCGCCGCGCTAACGGCGCTTACCGACCGGACCTTCGAGACCAAACTGGCCGCGGGGCATGACGCGCGGAGCGCGCTGTTTTACCCGAACTTCATCCCGGACGCACCGCTGTTTGCCGACCTTGTCGACCATGCCAGGATCTTGCCCAAAGTCTGGGGCATTCTTGGCTGGAATATCTACCTCTACCATGCCCACATGATCATTACCCCTCCGTCCGGCAAGCCCAGGGATGATGCCACCTTCGGCTGGCATCAAGATAGCGGCCGGGTGAACCTGGAGCTGGAGGGCCATCCCCGGCCACGCCTGTCGCTCAAGGTCGCCTACTTCCTGTCCGACCTGAGCACACCCGGCCGCGGGAACTTCTGGGTCATTCCCGGCAGCCATGTCCACGACACGCTTGAACGGCCCGTGCATAATCAGGGGCAGCCCGACGGCGCCATTCCAGTGCTCGTAAAGCCAGGCACAGCCGTGCTGTTCGATCGGCGACTATGGCATGCGGCCAGCCCAAACTGGTCCGACATCACGCGCAAAGTCCTGTTCTATGGCTACGGGTACCGCTGGCTGCGCACCAAGGACGATATGACGGTGCAGGCACTGTGGGAACGGAGCGATGCGGTACGGCGCCAGTTGCTCGGCGCGGGCCTGACTGCCAACGGCTACTACACGCCGACTGACGGCGATGTCCCGCTGCGTGGCTGGCTGCGCGAGTGGAGTCCCGTCGATGCGACGCCGGACCAGAAAGTGATGCGCCAGCAAGCTCATCGTCATGTGATGGTGCCACCCGACCCAGCCGCGCACCTCGTAGTGGTCCATCCCCACTTCGCTCTTGCTCTCCAAGATCGCCGACTCGACCGGCCAGCGCATCCCGCTCTGCTGGGCCAGGATCGCCGGCGACAGGGTGGCCGGTGCGTTCGACAGATACGTCTTGAGTTCCGGCGTCTCATCCAGACTGCGCCGCAGGACCAACCAGCACTCCGCTCCCGGCATGCGCGCGCGCACCGCGACCACCCGCAGGCAGGCAAACTCCGCCACCAGTGGCCCCTTGGCCCCCTCCTTGATCTGATACCGCTGCCACTGCTGACGCGGGACGTGCGCCGCAAGCGCATCCACGCGCACCGGTGCTGGGGCGTCGGGGACCAGGCGCTCCGTGCGGAACGGCCGACCCTTGCGCCCGGTTGCGGGTGGCACCGCCGTCGCTGGTCGCACCGACCACACCCGCGTGTTGTGCGGGACTTCCGCCAGGTAGGTCAGCTTGGCCGCCGCGATCTGGTCCAGCAAGGCCGGATCCTTGCCAAAGCCTTCGTCACACAGCACCCACTGGAAGGGCAAGACCTGGCGCGCCTGCAGCAGCGCGAGCATCTCCCAGGCCAACTCAGTGTGGGTGCGGAAGGCGCGGTCATCTGGCACCCGACATGCATCCCGCCGGGCACGATACGCCTCGGTGAACCACGCCTCGGGCAGGAACAGGCGGCGATCCACCAGCGTATACCCGCGGGCACTCGCGTAACAGGCGACGACGCTGGATTGGCAATTGGCGACCTTGCCCAGCGCGCCGCACCACTGGCGGGCGACACCGACCGAGTGGCAGCCTTGCTTGGGAAAGTCGCAGCCATCGAGGATCAGCACGCCCGTGGCCGCGTCACCCAACGTCTCAGCAACCAGCGCCTGATGCTGGGCAAGGATCAGGTCGTCATCCCAGGCACCGACACTGATAAACTGCTGCATGGCTTGGACATCGCCGTCCTCCAGGGCGAGGGCCACTAGTACCGTCAGGCGGAAATGCGCCCATGGTTATTCAGGGGCTTAATCCCGTTGTACAGCGATGCGCGCCAGCGCCACACGTACGCTTTAGCGTACTGGCGCTTCGTCCAGACGACGCGGGCGACGGATTTCGCGTACGAGGCCGAGCGCAGAGAGACGACATGTCCGGCTCGGTAAAGACGCGCCCCGGCCCGCATCGTTGTGAAACAGCAGCGCCGCAATGGCGAGATCGTATGTTCGCGGAATAAGCCCACCATTGTCGGGGTCCACCAACACCGGTCCGCCGTCCGGTGCATGGCGGATACGTGATATGCTGCAACTTGAGCCTGACCCACGATCATCGCCTGGTCGATGGAGCGCCCGCCGCGGCGTTTCTGCCACGGTCGCGGAGTTGCTCGAAATGCCCTCGCTAATGCACGAAGCATAGGTGCTTGGACGGCACACCGTGTGCTCCGCCACCACAGTGCCTGACCGTAGGCACCTCAGCGCGTGCCGGTGCAACGCGCTCACCACGCTGATGGGCCGGCTCGGGTCGGCTCACCCGCGCTGCATCGCGGTCTCGCTATGGGGCTAAGCGGCGATACTGGCTGCCGAAGTAGAGCAGCGGATCGTCTTGGCCGGCCGTGACGCCTGCCGCTACCACAGTGCCAAGCAGCAGCGTGTGGTCGCCCGCCACGACGCGCTGCCACAGGCGACAGTCCAGCCAGGCCAGCCCCTCCGACAGGATCGGCGCGCCGGTCACCGCCGTGTGATGCTTGATGCGGGTCCAGTTGGCGTCCGGAAGCGGCGCACGACCGGCGAAGGCCTCGGCCAGCAACTCCTGGCGCCCGCTCAGCAGGCTCACCGCGAACCCGCTGCCCGCCGCGACGGCTTCGAGGACCTGGCTCGCGTTGTGGAGCGACACTAAGGCCAGTGCCGGCTCCAGCGAGACGAGGCAGCAGGCGCTGACGGTAATCCCGACAAAACCTTCGTCGCCGACGGCACTCACCAGCGTGACGCCCGCGGCGAGGCGCCGCAGCGTGGCCCAGAGCGCGTCGGGCGCCACCCCACGCTCGTCGCGCACGTCGAGCGCGTCGACGCTGCGGTCGGCCTTGGCCCGCGCGGCATGCCCGACCGAGAACACGCCATGGAGCGAGCTCTGGCGTCCTGGAGGGTCATCATCGTGTGCTGCCATGACAGCCTCCCGTGCCCGATGCTGCGCGCCACCTACGGCGCGCATCCAGTACACGCGCTTAAGGACCTGCCCTTTATGCTGCCGGGACGGGTCCAGTGATTCAGGTCAGGCTATCCAGATTGGCCGGCTGATCGGGCAGCTGAACCAGCCGCTCGCGCCAGGCGATGATGATAGCTTCTGTGCGTGTCGAAACGCCGAGCTTCGCCAGAATACTGGAGATGTGGAATTGCACCGTCGCGGAAGTGATCTGCAAACGGTCGGCCACCTGCATCGTTGATGCGCCCGACGCCAGTGATTCCAGCACCGCCTGCTCGCGCTCGGTCAGGCCGTAGTCGGTAGATGGCCCCGCGCGGAAACTGCTGATCAGTGCTTCCTTCGCCTTCGGGGAAAGCACGCCACGTCCGGCGTTGGCGGCGCGGATCGCCTCCATGAGCTCGTTACTTCTCACGTCCTTGACCAGATAGCCGATGGCCCCGGCTTGCAACACTTCTTCGATCAGGGCGCCGACGTCGAAGCTGGTCATAGCAACGATGTGGATCTTGGGAAAGCGCTGCCGGATCTGCCGTGTTGTCTCGACGCCGCTCATGCCGCGCAGCTTGAGGTCCATCAGGATCACGTCCGGCTGCGCCGTTGCACACAGCTCCAGCGCTTCTTCACCGCTGCCGACATCGCCGACAACCTCGAGATCCGGCGCAAGCTGAATCGTGTACACCAGACCGACGCGTGTCATCGGATGATCCTCGACAACCAGAACCCGGATGTGCTCGTCCTCAGCCATAGATACCCCTCGTGACGTTGGCGAACACATAGCGTACGACTTCCGTCAAATCGGGCGCGCGTTCAGGTAAACCTGTTAGGCATGAGAGCGCTAGACAAGCAGGCAACTGACAGGCAGTTCGGCACCATCGCCTGATCATGCTGGCCGGACGGTTGCCGTGTCTGCTATGCTAAGGTGCCGCCCGATGTCCCTTGCTATCGCACGCGACAGATACATCAAACGGCAGGCCTCAGGTCCATGCATTCGACCTGACCCTGTATCAATGAGGCTGCAATGTCCGGTTCACCACGCTGCCGGCCGGCTAGCCATTGTGTGGCTCTCGTAGGCTGGAGAAGCGTTCGACTGCGGCGTCGAACGCTTGTCTTGCTGACCGTGGCTCTGGCCTGGCTGATGCCCGCGCCACGGGCAGCGAGTCAGGACGCCACGCCCGCGGTCCAACCGCCGGCGGCGGCTGCGCTTCCGCCACGGCTCGTCCTAAACCACATCACGGTCGACCACGGTCTGTCCGATAACCAGATGCGGGTCTCGCTCCAGGATCGCGCCGGCTTTCTCTGGTTCGGCACCTACAATGGCCTCAATCGCTATGACGGCTACGAGGTCGTCGTGTTTCGTCACGACCCGGCGGACCCGGCCAGTCTGAGCGACAATGCCGTGCATGCGCTGTACGAGGATACCGCCGGGACGCTGTGGGTCGGCACCGGGCTCGGCCTGAATGCCTACGATCGCGCGACGGGACGCTTTACCCGCTATCAGCACGATCCGGATGATCCGGACAGCCTGAGCAATAACACGGTGCTGGCGATCCACGAGGACCGCGCCGGCACGTTGTGGGTCGGAACGCAGGGCGGCGGGCTCAACCGCTTCGACCGCGTGCGCGGCACGTTCACCGCATATCGCCACGACGCCACCGACCCGCGCAGCCTGGGCAGTGACGAGGTCTATGATATCCACGAGGATGCTGCCGGCACGCTGTGGGTGGCCGCCAATGGCGGCGGGCTCAATCGCTTCGACCCGACCGGCGGCGTCTTTACCGCCTATCGCCATGACCCTGACGATCCGCGCAGCCTGAGCAACGACAGTGTGCTCGACATCACCGGGGATCGCTCGGGTGCGTTGTGGATCGGCACCTTCGGCGGCGGGCTCAATCGCTTCGACCCGGCGACCGGCCTATTCACTACCTACCGCCATGACCCGGACGACCCCCGCAGCCTGAATGACGACCGCGTGTTTTCCGTCATCGAAGACGAGACCGGCGCACTGTGGGTCGGCACCTTCATCGGTGGCCTCAACATCCTGGATATTGCTCGAGGGCAGTTCGCTGCCTATATGCATGACACCACCGATTCTGACAGCCTGAGCAACAATCGGGTGGCGGATATCTATCGCGATCGCTCCGGCCTGATCTGGCTCGCGACCGAGGGCGGCGGCGTCGATGTATACAATCCCCAGCAGCGGGCCTTCACCGTCTACCGGCACGACCCCAACAACGCCAACTCGCTCGCCAGCAACACGATCACCGCCGTGTACGAGGACGACGAGGGCGTGCTCTGGCTGGGCACGCAGGAGCATGGCCTCGACCGCCTCGACCGGCGCACCGGACAGATCACGCACTATCCGGCCGAGCCGGAGAACCCTGAACGCCTTGGGTTTCCAAGTGTTTTTGCTATTCACGGCGACCGGAGTGGCGCGCTGTGGATTGCGACCTATGGTGGTGGTCTCTACCGTATGGACCCGGCGAGTGGCGTGTTCACCGCCTACCGGCATGACGAGGCAAACCCGCAGAGCCTGAGCAGCGACAATGTGGTCGCCATCGCCGAGGATCGATCCGGGACGCTGTGGATCGGCACCGTCGACGGCGGGCTCAATCGCTTCGACCCGGCGAGCGGCATCTTCACGGCCTACCGGCACGACCCGAACGATCCGCAGAGCCTGAGCGGCAACACCGTCAGCAAGATCCAGATCGACCGGCAGGGCCAGATCTGGCTTGCCACAGCCGGCGTCGGGCTCGATCGGCTCGACCCGGCCAGCGGGCGGGTCACACGCTTTCATCATGATCCGAAGGACGCGGCGAGCCTGAGCCATGATTTCACCTGGTCGGTGTATGAAGATCGATCGGACGCGATCTGGGTGTCCACCTGGGGCGGAGCGCTCGATCGCTATGACCCGGCCGGCGGGGGGTTCATCCACCACAACCCCGCGGGACTCACCGAAGACAAACTCCGCGCCATTCTGGAACAAGGAACCGCTACCGACACGGCGCCCGGCGACCTGTGGATTACGCGTAGTCGCACGCTGGTACGGTTGGACCGCGACGGCGACACGATCCAGGTGTACGACCGCGGCAACGGGCTGCCGCGGGCCGAGTTTAACAACGCCGCCACGAAAAGCGTCGGCGGCGAGCTGCTGCTCGGCACCTTCAATACCGGGCTGGTAGTGTTCGACCCTGCCCGTGTCCAGCCCGACCACGATCCGCCGCCGGTGGCCTTGACCGACTTCCAGCTGGCGAATCGGCAGGTTCCGATCGGCGGCGCGTCGCCGCTGCAGCAGGCGATCGACCAGACCGCTGCGCTGACGCTGTCGTATGCCGATCACATCATTTCGCTCGAATTCGCCGGGCTGAGTTATCGCGCGCCGCTCAAGGCCCGCTACCGCTACATGCTGGAGGGCTTCGACACGGACTGGACCGAGGTCGACAGCACGCGGCGCCTGGTGACCTATACGAATCTGGATCCTGGACAGTACACGTTTCGCGTCATCGCTGCCAATGGAGAAGGCGTGTGGAACGCAGCCGGACGCGCGCTGGCGATCACGATCGTGCCGCCGTGGTGGCAGACCTGGTGGTTTCGCACTCTGCTGATCGGCTCGTTGGTCGGGCTGGCCGTGGCGGGCTATTGGCGGCGGATGGCGCAGCTGCGGGCGCAACAGAAGCGCCTGGAGCAACAGGTCACCGAACGCACCGGCGAGCTGGCCACGCTGCTGGCGACCTCCCAGAGCATCGTCGCCATGCTCGACCTCGAACCATTGCTCGACCGTGTCCTCGAACAGCTCGCCCGCCTGATCGACTATGACGCTGCCTTCGTCGGTACCCTGGAGGGCGACACGCTCACCATCCGTGCATTCCGCAGCGTCGTCCCCCGCCGCGATCAGCGCGCCACGCGCCTCGACCTTACCCGCGTCCCGCCGTTGCGCGCGCTGATCGCCTCCCGCCAGCCCTTTGTGATCGACGATCTGCAGCAGGATGCGCCGCTGCTGGCGTCGATTGAATCCACGCTCCAGGACCGCGCGCTGAACCGTGCCATGATGGGCGTGCCGCTGGTGGTGCAGGACCGTGTCATCGGCGTGCTCAGCCTGCTGCATCAGCAGCCCGGCTACTATGTCGAGCACGACCTGCAGCGCGTGCAGTCCTTCGCCAACCAGGTCGCGCTGGCGCTGGAGAACGCGCGGCTATACGAGCGTGCGCGCGAGGCCGCCACGCTGGAAGAGCGCGCCCGCCTGGCGCGCGAGCTGCACGATGCCGTGACGCAGACGTTGTTCTCGGCCAGCCTGGTCGCCGATGCGCTGCCCGACGCCTGGCACGGAGCGCCGCCGATCGCCGTGCGCGGCGTCGAGTACGTGCGGATGCTGACGCACGGGGCGCTGGCGGAGATGCGCGCGCTGCTGGTGGAGCTGCGCCCGTCGGCGTTGACCGAGAAGCCCCTGAGCGAGCTGGTCCAGGCGCTGTGTACGGCGACGGCGAGCCGCGCACAGGTGCCGGTGGACTTCGAGGCGCGCGGTGCGTGCACGCTGGCGCCGGAGGTGCAGATCACGCTGTACCGCATCGCGCAGGAAGCGCTGAACAACGTAGTCAAGCACGCGGACGCGCGCGCGGTGCGGGTGCGGCTGGCGTGCGAGGCGGAGGCCGTCGAGCTGGAGGTGGCGGACGACGGGCGGGGCTTCGACGTGGAGACGGCGGCGCCGGACTCATTCGGGCAAGCGATCATGCGCGAGCGGGCGGCGGAGATCGGGGCGGCGCTGCAGGTGCGGAGCGCGGTAGGCACGGGCACGACGGTGACGGTGGTGTGGCGGCCACCGGGTGGCGGGGCGAGCGAGCCGGCGGCGGGCGCCGCCCACGCCGCAGCGTAGCCCCGCGCAGGGAACGTTGCGCGCATGCGCGCGCGGGGGCACGCTACGCCTCGCGCCCACGCGCGTGCATTCGTTTAGGATCTTCCTGGCCGTCATGTGGCCGTTACGGCTGCCTCTCGTCGGCTAGCCTGCGCATGTTGTTTTCGATCCGGTCGAGGCGGGCTACCAGGTCGTCGAAGCGCGCGTGAAGGCGCTGCTCGCTATCTGCGGCATTTGCGAGCTCTTTCGCGCTGCCTTCTCGCCTCACCCGCTCGACGAAGCTCGATGTGATACTGGCCGTGACGACTGTAATAAACGCGATAGCCTGCAGCATGATCACCGAGCCGACAAACCGCCCGAGAGTGCTCTTGGGCGTGACGTCACCGTACCCGACCGTGGTGACCGTCTGGATCGCCCACCACATCGCAACGCCGAGATCCGGGTACTCGCTCGGCTCAACGAAGCGCATCACGATGCCGCCGAGAATCACGCTGATCACCGTGGCGACGACGATCACGCGTGTCGCATTACGCACCGACGCGGGATGGTCAAAGTACCGCGTCAGGCTGCGTTTCATGAGGTTCAATCGCATGGCGTCAATCTCCGGCGGACGATTGGAAGGGCTCGCTTTGATCCACCGCTGCGACGTCCTGCGCCTCGACCGGGGCCGGGACTTGCGCGCCCTCCGCCACGGCCATCGCCTGCGTAGCCTCAGCCAGTGCAGCCTGGGGTACGCCATACGTGCGCGTCGTACCGCCAAAAGTCTCCAGCTGCTGCACGATTGGCTCGATCTCGGCTTCATCGCAGGTCACTACTACTGCGACCTTGCCCGCATCGAGCTCGTCGCCCAGCGCTTCGATCTCCTGCTTCGTCAGGTGCAGCGAATCCTTCATCAGGCCGCCGACGCCGACGCCCAGCAAGCTGCCGGCGATCAGGCCACCCAACACGGTAGCGCCTCCGGACAGCACGCCGGCGATCATGCCTACAATCGCGCCGACGCCTGCGCCCCGGCCGAACTTGTGGCCGACGTGCGTTTTGAGCTTGTCGCCATGCCTGACGATCGTGCCGATTGCGCCCAGCTTGACGTCGGGATCGGCCTGGTCCCACGACTTCAGACCATCGATTGCCTCGTCGGCTTCACCCTGACTACCAAAAACGGCAATTACGACGATCTCGTTCGTATTGTCGGACATATTTGCCCTCCTGGCTGTATGCTTGCCGGCGATTTGTCAGCAGTTCGCGCTCCTTCGCGTTGCTTCGCGAATCACGTTTTCCCCATAGCGCTCTCGTGTTGTTCACGCAGCGCCACGACATGCCCATGCTCAAGCGCGACGATCTGATCGGCGTTCTCGAATCCGGCCCGCCGGTGTGAAATGATGAGTGTCGTGCGGCCCTGCATCCATGGTTCAAGCGCCCGCATCACGGCTTGCTCGGTCAACGCGTCGAGGTTGGCTGTCGCCTCGTCCAGGATCAAAATCGGCGCATCCTTGAGTATCACACGCGCAATCGCCAGCCGCTGGCGCTCGCCGCCACTTAGCTTCAAGCCGTTCTCGCCGATCAGCGTATTATAGCCCCGCGGAAGCGCGACGATGAAGTCGTGAATCTGCGCCAGGCGACACGCGGCGATGATCTCGTCGTTGGTCGCGTCTCCCCGTGCCAGCAACAAATTATCGCACACGGTACCGTTGAACAGGTGCACCTGCTGCGTCACGATGCCCAGCACGGAGCGCACATCGTCGGCGCGAAAGGTCCGCACGTCCTGCCCGCCGATACATACGCTTCCCGTTTGCACATCCCAGAAGCGGGCCAGCAGGTTAACCAGCGTGGACTTGCCTGCGCCGCTGGGACCGGTGACGGCCAGACATTCGCCGGCCGGGAGCTCAAAGGTGACGCCGTCGAGCGCACGCGGCTCGCAAGAGCCATAGCCGAAGCCGACGTCCCGGAAGGTGATGGTATAGTCGGCGGGCAACGGCAGCGGAGACGCCGGATCCTCAACCGATGGCTGCGCGTCGATCACCTCGAACAGCCGTCCGGCCGCCGCTTTGCTCGCCTCGAGCTGCTGCCAGGCGCTCCCTAACGGCTGCACCGCCTCAAAGCTGGCAATCGCCGTGAGTGGCAGCAGGGCCAGGAATACGCCCTCGATCCGGCCGCCGCTGATGAGCGGGATGGCCAGGGTCAGCACCGACGCTCCGGCCAGACCGGCCAGCATTACGGCCAGCGCGTTGTTAATGCCGCGCAGCGTCGCCAGGCGCAACTTGGCTCGCTCAAGCTCGCGGCTCAGTAACAGCGCTCGCCGCCGGCAGCTCTGCTCCTGGCCAAACGCCAGCACATCGGCGATGCCCTGGAGGTCCTCGGCCAGCACGGCATGCAACCTCGCGCGCGTGGCGATCAGCTGCGCGGCCGGCTGTTGACTCAGGCGCCGTGTCGCCAGCGGCAGCACGATCCCGGTCAGCAGCAAGAACGCAAGCAGCACCAGACCGAGCTGCACATCGAACGCGCCGACGATCACGGACGAGAGCGCAACGACCAGCGCGGCCGCCAGCGGCGGCACCACCGCGCGCACGTAAAACTGCTGCAGCGTATCGATATCGCCGACGATCCGTGCGAGCACATCGCCGCTGCGGTAGGCCTGCAAGCGCGCCGGTGCCAGCGGCTCGACGGCGGTATAGAACCAGACGCGCAGCCGCGTCAGCACATCAAACGCGACCAGGTGCGTCACATAGCGCTCGGCATAGCGCAGCGCCGCCCGCGCGATGGCGAACGCGCGAACGGCGGTGACGGCGACCGCCAGGTCGGCGAAACTGGTGACCAGCGCCGCCTTGGAGATCAGATACGCCGACATCGCCATCAGGCCGACGCTGGCGCCGAGTACGCCAAAACACAGCAGCAGCGCCAGCGCGAGCCACCAACGGAACGGCGCTAAGAGCCGCAGCAGGCGCGTCAGGGTAAACACAGCGCATCCTCTCCATATGCAGCGCGCAAGCGCCGGTACATCCCGCTCTCAGCCGCCAGCGCCGGTGGGCTACCCTGCTGCACAACGCGCCCGCCCTCCAGCACCGCCACCAGATCGGCGCGCTCGGCCAGTACAAGGCTGTGCGCGATAATCAGCACCGTGCGCTCGCGCATCAACCGCGCGAGCGCATCCTGCACCAGCGCTTCACTCGCCGGGTCGAGCTGCGATGTTGCTTCGTCGAGGATGAGCAGCCGCGCATCCTTGAGAAACGCGCGGGCGATGGCGATGCGCTGGCGCTGCCCGCCGCTCAGCCGCGCGCCGTCTTCGCCGAGCGGCGTGTCGTAGCCCAGTGGTAGCCGTTCGATAAACTCGTGGGCATGGGCGGCGCGAGCGGCGGCGATCAGCGCCTCCGGGCTCGCGCCGGGCCGGGCCAATCTGAGGTTCTCGGCAATCGTGCCGTAAACCAGATGCGGCTGCTGCGGCACCCAGGCTACCTGCGTGCGCCAGCTTGCCACGTCGATCTGCTGGAGGCTCACGCCGCCGGCGCTGATCCTGCCGCGACCAGGTTCGACGAAGCGCAGCAGCAGATGCGCTACGGTGGTCTTGCCTGCACCGGTCGGGCCGACCAGCGCCACCGTCTGCCCGTGCGCGATGTGGAGGCTGAACCCGTCAAGCGCGGGGCGCTGCCCGTTCTCGTAGGCTACCTGAACATCGTCGAAACTGAGGTCGTGGCGGGCCGGCAGCAGCGCGCAGGCTACCGGCTGTGCCCCGGTCGCCGCGTCCGAGTCCGCCGGAAGGTCCACAATCGCAAACACGCGCTCAGCCGCCGTCCGTGCCGGCCGCGCCGGCATGATAGTTGATCGCCAGCTGCCGCCATGGCAAAAAGAACTCCGGCGTCACCAGCAGCACGCCGAGCGCCAGCTCGAACGGCATCAGCCCGCTCATCAGGCGCACGCTCACCTCGATCGCGACCAGCGCAGTCGCCGCCGTGGCGCCCCATTCCAGCACCAGCGAGGTCTGGAAGGCCGTGCGAAGAACGTCCATCGTTGTGCCGGCGCTGCGACGGCTGATCGTCTCGATCGTGTGGATCTGTTCTTTACTGCGCCCGAACAGCTTCAGGCTGGGCAAGCCCTGCAACATATCCAGGAAATGCGCACTCATCCAGGACATTTCCAGAAAGCGGCGCCTGGTAAGCTCAGCGGTGCGGCTGCCGATCAGCGCAAACAGGATCAGCAGGATCGGGCCTGTAAACAGCAGGATCGGCAGCGTCCACGGATCGGCCACCAGGATAACGACGAAAACCAGCGCCGGCACGAGGCCCGCCAGTAACCGCGCCCGCAGGTAATCCGTGATGTATTCGTCGAGCAACTCAATGCCTTCGACGGCCGTATGGACCAGTTCTCCGGTTCGTTCGCCGCGCACATACGCCGGGCCGAGCGCAAACAGCCTGGCGGTCAGACGCCCGCGCAGCTCGCCCTTGACGCGATTTGCGCTGAGCTGGGCGGCGACGTCGCCGGCCCACATCAACCCGGCCCGCGCGAGCAGGAGCATAAGCATCAGACCGAGCGACGCGCCGACGTCGCTCAGCGATCGATGCTCGAGAAACACGCGGCTGACGATATCGCTCAGCAGCCACGCCAGCGCGAGCGTGCAACCGGCTGCCAGGAACGCCGCGCCAACGGCGGCGCGGAACAGAGTCCGCGCCGCCGGGTTGTGCTGCCAGAGCCGTCGATCAAGCAACCGGGCTGTCGAGCGACGCGCTGCGAGCGTTCGCTCAGGTCTGTGCGGCAACTTGATCCGTGAGTGCCACCAGGGCGACCACCGAGCGCGGTCCGACACTATACACCCCCTCCGTTACACTCGGCGCGTCGCGCAATGGGTAGATGTCCTCCGGCGACGAACAGCCGGTGTCGATCCAGCGCCGCCAACCTCCTGATACGCGCGCGGGCGCCGGCGGCAGGTCGAAGTCGAGCGGCTCCCAATACGCGTTGGCGATCAGGTACAGCTGTGCTCTGCCGTTGCCGAGCGTGGCCGAGATGGCCAGCGAGTGTGAATTGCTGCCCTGATCGGCCTGGCCAAGGTGCAGGTCGTGATACTCAACATGCGCCAGCTGCAGTAGATCGACGAGCGTGTCGTCGTCGGTTCGAGCATCGACCCGGCTCAGCCGCGCGGCGATCAGCTGTTTGACGAAGCGATGGACACCGGCGTGCTTGTCCGGCAGCGTCCAGTCGAACCAGCTGATCGAGTTGTCCTGGCAATAGGCGTTGTTGTTGCCCTGCTGGGTGCGGCGCACCTCATCGCCCATTTGAAACAGCGGAGCGCCGGCGGCGACCATCAGTAGCGTGAACGCATTCTTCACCTGCCGCTCGCGCAGCGCTTCGACGGCCGGGTCGTCGGTCGGCCCCTCGACCCCGCAGTTCCAGCTGAAGTTATCGTTTGAGCCGTCCCGATTGTCCTCGCCGTTGGCCAGGTTATGTTTCTCGTCGTAGGACACGGCGTCGTTGAGCGTGAAGCCGTCGTGGACGGTGAGGAAGTTGACACTCTTTTCGGGTGCCCGACGTGCGTGCGCGTACAATTCCGGGCTCCCGACCAGCCGCTCGGCCAACAGCGCGACCGTATTGTTGTCCCCTTTTAAGAAGCTGCGCACATCGTCGCGGAACTTACCGTTCCACTCCTTCCAATAATCTCCCACGAAGGCGCCCACCTGATACAGCCCCGCCGCGTCCCAGGCTTCGGCGACCAGCTTGGTGCCGGCCAGCGCCGGATCGGTATCGATATCCCAGATAACAGGGGGGTTGGGCTGCGCAACGCCGTGCGTGCCGCGGGTCAGCACCGATGCCAGGTCGAAGCGAAAGCCGTCAACGTGCATCTCCTGCACCCAGTAGCGCAGGCTGTCGCTGATCAGACGCCGCACGACGGCGTGGCCGGCATCAAGCGTATTGCCGCAGCCGGTGTAGTCGCCGTAGCGTGATTTGTCGTCGTGGTCCAGGATATAGTAGGCATCGTTGGCCAGCCCGCGAAAGCTCAGCGTTGCGCCGTCGCCGAAGCCTTCGGCGGTATGGTTGTATACCACGTCCAGGATCACCTCGATCCCGGCCCGATGGAGTGCCTTGACCATATCGCGAAACTCATCAAGCACCCCAAGCGGTTCGCGGCGCGAGCTGTAGCCGGTATAGGGCGCGAAATAAGAGATCGGCTGATAGCCCCAGTAGTTGACCATGCCGGCAGGCCCGGTCTGGGGATCAAAATGGTAAACCGGCAGCAGCTCAACGGCCGTGACGCCGAGGTCCTGCAGGTAGGGCAGCTTTTCGATCAGCCCGGCGTAGGTGCCGCGTTTGTCCGGCGCGACGCCCGAGCTCGGGTCGCGCGTAAAACCGCCGATATGCAGCTCGTAGATAATGGTTTTGGCGAACGGCCGCTGCAGCGGACGATCGCCCTCCCAATCGTAGCTGCCGGTGTCGACCACCACGCTTTTCATCGCGGTTGCCGCGTTGTCGCCCGGCCGGCTGGCCGCCTCACGGCTGTAGCTCGCCGGCATGGCGACGGCGCGGCCGTACGGGTCGAGTAGTACCTTGTCCCTGTCATAGCGCAGCCCGTATTCGGGCATCTGTGGTCCGACGGCGCGGTAGGCGTAGATCTGCCCGGCCTGCAGGCCGGGGACGAAGACATGCCAGTAGTGCGCGGTCCGGTCGTGTGACGGATCGAGCGAGATAACTCGCGCGGGCGTGGCGCTTTCGGCATCGTCGAACAGCAGCAGCTCGAGCGCTGTCGCCTTGTTGGCATACACGCTGAAGTTGACCCCGCCGTTCACGGGCGTTGCGCCCAGCGGATACGCCGAGCTCAGGCCGCTGCCGGCCACCGGCGCGAGCTCAGACGCAGCCGCCGGACTCAGGATGGTGTTGCTGGCCATCGGGACGGCACCTCCATTTTACAGGCCGGGGCTGCTGTGCATCAGACCGCCGTCCGCAAACACCGTGGTGCCGTTCACATAGCTGGCACCGTCACCGGCCAGAAAGGCCACGACACTTCCGATCTCCTCAGGACGGGCCATGCGACCCAGTGGGATGGCGTCGTCAAGGCGCTTCATCAGCTCGGGGTTTTGCATCGTCGAGGTGTTGATCGGCGTTGCTACCGCGCCCGGTCCGACCCCGACGACCAGAATATTGTGCGGTCCCAGCTCCTGACCGGTGGTTCGGGTCAGCATGCGCATGCCGCCTTTGGTCAGGCAGTACGCGGTATTGCCCGGCATCGGCCAATCCTCGTGCACCGAGCTGATATTAATGATCCGCCCGCCGCCGCCCTGCTTGAGCATCTGCTTGGCGGCGACCTGCGTGCCGAAAAACGCGCTCTTGAGGTTGATGTCCATCACCCGGTCGTATTGCTGCTCGGTCGTATCGAGCACCGAGGTGCGCGTCTCGATGCCGGCGTTGTTGACCATGATGTCGACGCGGCCGAACGCTTCGACGGCGGCGCTGATCAGGGCCTCCAGGTCGGCGACCTTGCTCACATCGGCGTCCACGCCGATCGCCTGGTCGCCCAGGGCGATGATCTGCTTCTCCAGCTCTTCCGTCGCCTCGGGATGGACAACATAGTCGATCACGATGTTGGCGCCCTGCCGTGCCAGCTCCAACGCAATTGCTGCGCCGATTCCGCTGTTGCCGCCGGTAACGATCGCGACCTTGCCTTTGAGACTCATGGTGGGTACTCCTTGTAGTCAAAACCTACGATTATTTCCAGTTTCCGGTCGAACGCCACTGCAGCGGTCGCTGGATGGTCGCTCAGGTCAGTCTGTTATGCGGTTGGATTGCCTCCCCTTGCTATGCGCTGCCCGCCAGGATATTGATCGCGGTACCGGCCACTACCACGATCGCGATCAGCGCGATAGCGGACTGGGTCATCATCAGTAGCTTGGCCGAGCGTGAAAGCGGCAGTGTATCGGTAGGGCTGAACGCCACACTGGTGGTGTACGCCAGAAACAGGTAATCCCAGAAACGCGGTTGCCAGTCTTCGTAGCCTGGATACATCTCTTGCCGCTGTGGAAACAGCAAATCCCACCGCGTTCCCTGTATGCCTTGATCTGGAAGGGGGTTTGTGACCTCGTCGTACCAGTACCACAGCGCAAAGATCAGCGTATTGGTGACAAACACGATCATCGCGTCTGCGAGCAGGGTGGTCACGGACATATCCACGCTCTGCAGCAGGCGCACGACAATCAGCAGCGCGGCCACGAACAGCTGCACCGTGAACAATCCGTTGACCACCAGGATCACCAGGCGCAGCGGTCGACCATGGTTCAGAAGCCAGAGGACGGCTGCTACCAGCAACAGGGCTGTGATCGTTGCGAGCCAGACGTAGTTCAGTATCTGGGGCGAAAGCATCAGCCCGCCGGATGTATGATGCCCGACAGTCAGGCTTTCCGAAAGTAAATTGTTAAGCAGCGCGATGACCATGAGCATAGCCAGCGCCCAGGCGTGGTTGTTGATGCGTAGCTGCACGGCACGGGAAACTGAGTGCATGAACGGCCTCATAGTCATGGTCATCGCGCTCACGCGGCCGGCTCTGTTGCGTCCGCCGACGCTCGCGAGAGCCCGATGCCTTGTCGATCGGTCTGTTGCACTTCCCACAGGTCGGCGGCCACTGTGAAGGTGCGTACGGCGATCTCTTCCATGCGTTCGACCTGCGGTAGAATCGCGGCGCGCCGCTGCTCCGGAACGACGTGGCTAAGGTCAATCAGCATCGCGCGCAGCCGGCGCATGACCTGATACGAGTTGGCGCCGTAAAAGCGAATTTCGTCGATCGCCAGCGACAAAAAGTCTTCCCAGATCGGGGTTGGATAGACCAGGCGCAGAGCTCCGCTCGGCCCCCGGACTTTGCCGGCGTTCAGGCGCCGCCTGCCGATGCGTCCCATCAGGTCGGCGATCTCGTTCAACGCCATCACCGCGGTGGTCGGGTCGTTTACCGCGGGCGAGAGGGCTTTGATCCCCACATCTACCAGCAGGCGCAGGGCATACTTGGGGTCCTGTTCGATGGTGCGTTCGAAGCCGAGCGCGATCGCCGCCCTGAGTTTCTGTTCGGGGATCGGTTGGATCCCGCCACGCACGTGCAGCACGTCCGAGCCATCCGTAACCACGTCGCCCACCGCGTACAGGATCTCGATCACTGCGCCGGCGCGCTCGGCCAGGTCGACCAGTGTGTCCAGGTGCAGCTCGATCACGACCGCCGGACCGCCAAAATAGCGCAGGGTTTGCGTGATTGCCGGCAGTCCCGCCCGCGTATGCGGCGATCCCTCGATGTTTTCCTCCGGCCTGGACGGATCACCTTCGAGCAATGGATACATGGTCTCAATAACATGGCGTCCACGCTCGCCGACCATGTGCAAAACGTTGGAGATCGTCAGTCGATTAATACGCTCGATCAATAGAATGAACACCGCGGTGCTGGCCAGCAGCCAGAGCAACGACATAACCGAAACGATCCAGGTCACCAGCGGCGGGCGATTGGGGGTCAACAGCAGTAGCCCGAACAGCGCGAACAGAAACGTACCGGTAAAGATACCGAGCGAATGAGACACTACACGGTCGGCGGTGAACAAACTGACCAGCCGCGGCGAGTATGCCGAGCTGCCGAACTGCACAAAGACGAAGTCGAGTGAAAAGACGATCGCCGTCATGGCCATCATGCCCGACGCGATCGATGAAAGGACCGGTACCTCGACACCGGGAGTCACGGCGATCGAAAACCCGGGGACCAGGTTCTCGACGTACGGGCGTGAAACGATCACTGCCGAAACGATTGCAAGCGCGACCCACAATGTGGGCACCAGCCAGATGCGCCGCGGACGATAATGCACTGGCTTGCCCCATGCGGTTGTGTGACGCGCTCTGCTCATGATGTGGCCACACCTTTGCCTTGCGGCATGGCGTCCTCGCCGGGTGCCCCTGTGTCACGCGACGCCGTGTCCTCGGCACCGTACGTGGCCAGCAATTTGGTCTCCGCGTCCAACTTCGGGAACCGGAAATACACCAGCGTCGCGCCAAGCAGAACGGCGATGATGCCGGCGAGGTAGGCCCATTGATCGCCGGCCAGGAACGAGGCCTTCGCCGCGGCGGTGATCTGGTCGGCATACTGCGGATACTGCGCGGCGACCGCCTCTGCCCCGGCGTACGACTTTTGCAGCTGCGCTTCGACACTGCTGGTAATCAGCTGCTGGTCGGCGCTGGGTGCACCGGCGATGCTGGCCGCGACCGCCGCCGCGTAGCCCGCCGTGAGCAGCGCGCCGAAGATCGACTGCATCACCGCGCCGCCAAGGTCGCGCTGCAGGTCCGCCGTCCCCGACGCCATGCCCGCCCGCTCGACCGGCACCGAGCCGGTGAGCGAGTGCGAGGCCGGCGTGCCGGCGAAACCGACGCCGATGCCCATCAGCGCGTAGCCAAGACCGACTTGCCAGTACGCGCTGCCTTCCTTCCAGAGCAGCAGCATGGTAATGAAGCCAAGCAGGCAGAACACATAGCCGGTAAGCAGCGTGAAGCGGGATCCTCTGGCTTCTACCAGCTTGGCCGAGCGCGGCGCGACCAGCACCATACAGATGGCTGCTGGCAGGATCGCCATGCCTGCCTGGAAGGTGCTGTAGCCGAGCACGTTCTGCAGGAACTGCTGCCCGATGAACATCGCGCCCATCAGCGAGCCGAACACGATGATCCCGGCGCACGCGGCGACCCAGAAGATGCGCCGCCCGGCGATGTGCAGGTCGTACAACGGGTTGGCCGCCCGGCGCTGCCGGATTACGAACGCGAAACCCGCGGCGAGCACGACCACCGACAGTCCCGCGACCAGGGCGCCTTCGTTGGGTACGGGCGCGAAGTTGATCGCCAGGATCAGCGCCCCCACCAGCAGCGCCGACAGGATGCCGCCAAGGTTGTCGACCGGGTCGGTGGTCTCGTTGACGTGGCTCGGCACATACCGAAGCGCCATCAGCAGCGCCACCGCGGCCAGCGGCAACGTGATCAGGAAGACCGAGCCCCAGACGAAATACTGCAGCAGCCAGCCGGCGATCAGCGGGCCAAGCGAGGCGATCGCGCCGCCGGAGCCCGACCATAGCGCAATCTTGGTGGTGCGCTCCGGCCCCGTCCAGAGCGCGGTGATCAGCGCCAGGGTGGTCGGATAGGCCATGCCGGCCGAGAGGCCTCCCAGCAGGCGTGCTGCCACCAGAATTTCGATCGTCGGCGCAAAAGCGGCGAGCAGGCACGCCGGGATCGACAGCCCGACGCCCAGCACCAGCATCATCTTGCGCCCGTAGCGGTCGCCCAGGGCGCCGAGCCACAGCACCGACGCGGCCAGACCGAGCGAGTATCCAACCGCTACCAGGTTGAGCTCGGTCTGCGAGGCATCGAAGGCTAACCCGATCGAGGGCAGTGCGACGTTGGCCACCGAAAGGTTCAGATTCGCGACCGCCGCCACCAGGATCAGTGAAATGAGGACGACCGGCCCGCTCTGGCGAGCGTCCTGCTCGGTGCCTGCTGCGCCGGTGCCGGGAGTTGTTGCGTTGTTCATCGCAAGATCCTCGTGAACGCATCCGCGGTTATGGACATTTCGCGCCGGCCCCAAAAACCACGTGCGATGCGCGCGGGCCTAAGGAGGTTGTCGGGATCCATGGTTGCCTCTCAGGTACGCTGCGGCTGCGCGGCGGCGCCCGCCTTGTCGCGACGAGCGACCACAAACGACAGCAATCCCATCATCAACGCCACAGCAGCTGCCATGGCAAATACCGCGCTCAGGCCGCGGCCGGTCAGCTGCTCCAGCGGCGCGACGCCGAAGGCGGCGATGCCGTACCCGATCTGATAAAAGGCGACCAGGCCGCCGGCTACTGCGGCGCCGATCGTCGTAAGCTCGTGCTGGCCGAAGCTGATCGTCAGCGGCAGCAGCGCCGAGCAGCCGAGGCCGGCCAGACCAAAGGCCAGCACGCCGAGCCCCGGCGAGCCGGTGGGCAGCAGCGCAGTGGCCAGCAGGGCCGCCGCGGCCACGAATGGCAAGAGATGATAGGTGCGCTGCTCGGGAAAGCGCCGCTCGATGGCGGCAAACACCACGCGCCCCACGGTGACCATCACCCAGAATGCGGTCAGCGCCAGCGAAGCCATGCCGGTGCTCGCCGCCAGGTGGGTCGTCATATAGATCGAAGCCCAGTTTCCGTTCACGGTTTCGACGATGCCATAGAGCAGCGCAAAGGCGGCGAAGGTCCAGAAGCGCGCGGGCAGCCCATGTTTGGCCTCCGTGCCGGGCTCGGCGGCTTCGATCGTGCCTGCCCGTAGCGGCAGGCGCAGGCTGAACAGGAGCAAGCCTACGATCAGAACGGCGACCAGCAGCGGCAGGCCCCACCAGAAGCCGAGGCCGACGAAGATGGCGACAAACACCGGCGCCAGCGCGGTGCCGAGCCCCAGCAGCGCGTTCAGCATCAGCACGGCCCGGTCGGCGCGCTGGGGAGCGAAGGCGGCGGCGAGCGTGTTGAGCGCCGGCACCGTCAGGCCGAACCCGATGCCCAGGCTGGTCGTGGCGAGCAGCAGCATTCCGTAGGCGAGCTGCTGCTCGGCGATCACGAAGCGGCTCCCAACCAGTAAGAGCATGGCGCAGAGATCCGCGGCCAGGCCCAGCAGATACAGCCGCTTGATGCCCCAGCGACGGCCCAGACCGGCGCCCAGCAGAGAAGCTACGACTGCCGTGATCGCCTGCGGCACGAACATCGCGCCGTACGCCGAGTTGGAGAGATCGTAGTAGCTCGGGCTGGTGAACACGGTGCTGGCCGCCGGGAACGTCACCAGCGCGATCCCCTGGATCACGGCTGCGCTGTTGACCGCGATTGTTTCGCGAGTCTGGGCCATCAACTGCTCCTTGATCGCACGTCCGCTGCGTACTCTATCCACCGGCCTCAGCTGCCGGCGACAGAGGTGACCTGTTCATCCTGCTGCGCCGAGAGCCGCTCCAGCAGGTGGTCACCCACGCGCAGCGCGTTGGCCATGGCCGTCAGCGCCGGGTTGACCGCGCCGATGCTGGGGTAGAAGCTGGTGTCGACGACATACAGATTGTCAAGCTCGTGCGCTTTACAGTTGGTGTCCAATACCGAGCTCTGCGGGTCGCTGCCGAATCGAACTGTGCCGGCCTGGTGCGCTACGCCGCCGACCTCGATCTCGTTCTTCATATACATGTTGCGGTGGATCAAATGCTCGTGCATACGCAGATGATTGAGCATCGACTTGAGCTTGCCGTACAGCTGTTTCTTGGGCTCCTGATTGTTGGGCGTATAACTGAGCTTGATGTTGCCGTCGCTCGCCAGAGTTACCCGGTTGTTCGGATCGGGCAGGTCCTCGGTCGACAGCCAGAAGTCGACGGCGTGCCTGGCGACCTCGTCCAGCGTGAACATCGGCGCCAGCCCGGCCTCGATCGGTTTCTCGCCCTTATACATCGCGCCGACCGACTTGCCGACCATCTGGATATTGCCCATCGGATAGGGGAAGTCGGGCATACCGAAGTAGAAATCGTTCATGCCCAGTGTCTTCTGGAACTTAGTCGGGTTCGGCTCCTTGGAGATCGCCAGCACCGCGACGCTGTTGTGGAACATATAGTTGCGGCCGACCTGGTCGGAGCCGTTGGCCAGGCCGTTGGGATGCTTATCGTTGGCCGAGCGCAGCAGTAATTTGGCCGAGTTGGCGGCGCCACACGAAACGACCACGATGCTGCCCTGGTATGTCTCCTTGAGGCCGTTACGCTCGACCAGCACCTCGGTCACGGCCGTGCCCGCGGCGTTGGTCTGGAGCTTGACGACTTCGGTGTCGGTCAGCAGCGTAACGTTGGGATACTGCAGCGCCGGACGCACAGCCATCGTTTCGGCATCCGACTTGGCGTGGACGAAGCAGGGGAAGCCGTCGCAGCTGGCGCAGCGAATGCACGGGCTGAATTGCGGCTGCTTTTCGTCCAGCATAATGCCGCACGGGGCGTGGAACGGATGATAGCCCGCTGCCGCCAGATCGTCGTGCAGCTGCTGGATCCGCGGCTCATGTGACACGGCCGGGAACGGATACGGTGCGCTGGACGGCGGCTCGGTCGAGTCCTCACCGCGGGCGCCGTGCACCTGATACATCCGCTCTGCCTTGGTGTAGTACGGCTCGAGCTCGTCGTAGCTGATTGGCCAGGCCGGCGAGACGCCGTCGTAGTGGCGCAGCTCGCCGAAGTCTTCTTTGCGCAGGCGGTACAGCGCGGCGCCGTACAGCTTGGTCGCGCCGCCGACCCAGTAGTGCACGCCCGGCTGAAACGGCTTGTCGTTGGTGCCGTACCAGGTCTCTTTTGGGACGTAGCGGTTCTTGATGAACACCTCCCCGGCGTCCCAGTTTTCAAGCTCGCGCGGCAGCCAGCCGCCGCGCTCCAAAATGAGGATGCTCTTGCCCGACGGAGCAAGATGCCGGGCCAGCGTACCGCCGCCTGCTCCGCTGCCGATGATGATCACGTCGTAGACTCTGGCCATACCGATACTCCTTTAGTCGAAATCAGTAACTATCGCTCGACAGCCGTACCTTGCCGCGGAACAGATAGAACACGCCTCCGCTGTAGAGCAGCACAAACGGCATACCGATCAGCGTCATGATCAACATCACCTGCAGCGTATCGGGCTGCGAAGCCGCGTTGAGCACGGTCAGGTTGTACTGCGGATCGGTGGTTGAGATCAGCAGGTTCGGGAATAGCCCGACGGCCACGGAAAACAGCAACAGGGCGACCATCGCCGACGAGCAGGCAAAGGCGGCGAATGCACGCTCGCGGCGCAGCAACAGCAACGCGCCGATCGCGGCCGCTGCCGCGCCGAGTGGCAGGAGGATCGGCCAGATTTGCCGGTATACCGCGAACGTTTGATAGCCGGCGACAAGTATCGACCCGTCGGTCAGCACACCCAACACGATAAGCAGGCCGAGCAGGCGCGGGATATAGCGCCGGACCTTGGCTTGCATTTGCCCCTCGGTTTTAAAATTCAGATAGAACGCGCCGTGCAAGGCCAGCATCACGATCGTGGTCACGCCGACCAGCAGCGCGAACGGGTGCAGCAGCTCAAGGATGCTGGCGATCGTGATGTTGCCCTGCTGATCAAGCGGCACGCCGCTGACGAGGTTGCCGAACACGATGCCCAGCAGCAGCGCCAGCACGGTCGATGCGAGGCAGAACACAGTATCCCATCCTTGCCGCCAGCGCCCACCCTCGCGCTTGCTGCGAAACTCGATCGAGACGGTACGCAGGATCAGGAACAGCAGCAACAGGATCATCGCCTCATAAAACCCGGAAAACAGCGAGGCGTACACGATCGGGAAGGCACCAAACAGCACGCCGCCGGCCAGCACCAGCCACACTTCGTTGCCGTCCCAGACCGGACCAATGGTATTGAGATTGAGCCGCCGCTCCTCATCGCTTCCGGCGACGAACAGGTGCAAAATGCCGACGCCGAGGTCGTAGCCGTCGAGGATCAGGTAGCCGCTGATGATCAGCACAAGCAGCACGAACCAGATGTAGTTGAGCCACATCGTCTTATTCCCCCGATGCGCGTGAATGCCGGAACACTTCGCGGAACGTATCCGGCAGCGACGCCGGGATCTCTTCGTGCTCGAGGTCGCGCGGGCCTTCCTGGATCTTGTGGTTGAGCAGGAAGATGAAGAGCGAGAACAGTACCCCATACAGCACGAGGAACATCACCAGCGAAAAGACGACTTGCTCCGTGCGCAGCGTGGGCGAGACGGCGTCGGCCGTGCGCAGCAGGTTCCACACGATCCACGGCTGGCGGCCGGTTTCCGCCGTCCACCAGCCCGCGATCGTTGCCACCTCGGTCAGCACGATGGTTGACACAAATACCCAAAGCAAGGGACGAACGATATAGACCTGCCGTCCCCACCACCAGAAGAACAGCCCGATCACGCCGATCAACGGAAATATGAAGCCCAGGTCGATCATGATGTGATAGACCTGGAACACCAGGTTCACCGGCGCCCAGGTATCGCTGGGGAACGAGGTCAGGCCGGTGACGACAGCCTGCGGATTGAAGTAGGCCAGGATGCTCAGCAGGCAGGGCACCGGGATTTTGATGCCGGTCGTGGTCTGCGCTTGCTCGTTGACCCAGCCGGCAAAGAACATCGGCGCGCAGGACTGCGACTGCCACACGCCCTCCATCGCCGCCAGCTTCACCGGCTGGTAGTTGGTCACGGTCAGCGCCATCTGGGCGCCGAAGATCATCATCTGCAGCACTGCTCAGGATGGTGAACCACCACAGCGCCAGCGACAGGCTCTTCTTGGCGAACTCGACGTGCCGGTGCTTGAGCAGATACCACGCGCTCACGCTCATCACCAGCGACGCGCCGACCATCCACGAAGCGACCCAGGTGTGCAGCAGGCGCGGAATAAACGAGGGCGTAAACACAACCGACGAGAACTCGGTCATAAAGGCTTGTTGGCCCCATTGCGTCGTTTGCAAGGTGTAGCCTTGCGGCGTTTGCATCCACGAGTTGGCCATGATGATCCACAGCGCGCTGAAGTGCGCCCCGAACACGACCAGCGACGTCGCCAGCAGCCACATGCGCGGCCCGAGCCGGGTGCCGCCGAACAGCATCAAGCCGAGGAAACCGCCCTCCAGGAAGAAGGCAAAGATGCCCTCGGCGGCGAGCAAGCTGCCGAAGATATTGCCGACGAACCTGCGAGTACGCCGCCCAGTTCATGCCGAACTCGAACTCTTGCACGATGCCGGTGGCGATACCCATGGCGAACACCAGGCCATAGATCTTGACCCAGAAGAACGACGCCTGGCGCCAGATCGGGTCGTTCGTACGCAGATGCAGGAAGCCCATCGCCACCATCAAGATGCCCAGACCCATCGAGATCGGTGGGTAGATGAAATGGAAGCTGATGGTCAGGGCGAACTGAATACGGGACAACGTTTCTGGATCCATCCGGTACCTCAACGTTTCAGCTTATGGACGGACAGGCGCGGCCTAATCTTCCGATGAATCGATGCTTGCACGGTCGGTGCGCTTGCGCGTAAAGCCGGCCCAGCCCCAGTCGATCATCGTCTTGGTACGTTCATCGCCACCGGTCAGCAGCGCGAGATGTACAGTGCCCCAGGCCAGCCAGGCCAGCTTGCCTTTCATGGTGTTGCCGGTCGGCAGCTGCGCGACGGCAGCGCCGCGCCCGATGGCGGCCATGAAGCCTTTGTCGAAATAGGTGAACGGCTCGGTCGGCTTGCCCTTGAGCTTGCGCGCGATGTTTTCGCCGGCGTCCTCGCCCGCTTGCAGCGCGACCGAGCCCAATTGAGGAAGCACTTTATTGGTGTTGCTGTCGGTGATCCAGGCGATGTCGCCGACGACGAAGACCTCGGGGTGGTCGGGCATGCTCAGGTCGGGACCGACCGGCACGCGGCCGCCTTTTTGCAGCTCAACGCCGGCCAACCCCTTGACCAGCGGGTTGGCCTGCATCCCGGCGCCCCACACCAGCGTGTGCGCACGGATCTCGCCGCCGGCTTTGAGCTGCACGCGCGTCGGACCGACCTCGACAACGCCGTCGCCGGTGCAGACTTCGACGCCGCGCTTTTCCAGCGTCTTTCTGGTATAGGTCTGGATATTCGGCTTGAACATGCCGAGCAGCGCGGGAGCGAACTCCACCAGCAAGATGCGGGCGTCTTTTGCCGGCAGGTTGGGATAGTCCTTGATAAAATTGCTGTGATACAGCTCGGCGATGGCGCCGGCGCTTTCGACGCCGGTTGGGCCGCCGCCCACGACCACCACGTTCAGCGCGCCGTCTTCTATGAGCGACGCGTCTTTGTCCGCCGCCTCCCACTTGTTCAGGATATGGTCCTTGAGGCGCACGGCATCGGGAAGCGTGTACAGCGGAAAGGCGTGCTCCTGCGCGCCCTTGACCCCAAAGAAATTTACCTTGGCGCCGAGCGCCAGCACCAGATAGTCGTAGCTGAGCGGCGCCATGTCCTCGAACTGCACCTGGCGGCCGGCCAGGTCGATCCCCGCGATGGTCGCCGTGTGGACCGTCAGATTATCCTGTCCGTGCATCACGGCGCGCAGCGGATGCCCAACCTCTTCCGGGCCGATCAGGTCGGTCGCGACCTGATACAGCATCGGCTGGAAGGTGTGATAGTCGTGCTTATCGATCAGAACGACGTCCGCATCGGCATGTTTCAGCTTACGGGCGGCGCCGACTCCGCCAAAGCCTCCGCCGAGGATCACAACTCGCGGGCGGGTACTCATGGTCTCGCTCCTGATACAAGCACGAACGTGCCGGCGGCTGAATCGGGCCGGCTCAACCGGCCCGATTCAGCTTATGCAGCACGGCATCGCGATATTGGTTTTGAGTTGACAGTGACGAGCGCGGTTATGGGCGCCTGGGGCGGCGTGCGGATCGGCCGGGCACACGGATAACAATCTGCCTGAGCTCGCGCTGCGACGCGCGAAAGCGCTCGACTGCTGTTGCGGCCAATGCCAGCACCGTGCCTGCGGCGAGCCACATCGCAAGCATGGTAGGCAGATCCATTACATCAATTGGCATCGCTGAGCCTCCTATCGGCGAACTCCATAGCCACCATAGCACCGCGACTATGCTGCTGCCCGATGCTGCCGGACCGTTGTCGTTGGGTGAAAAGGGACGGCGGCGAAGCCCCACGGCCTAATAGTGGCCACCCGTCTATGTGGACCATTGCCGCCTTAATGCCGTCAACAGTTGCACGCCCGCCAGGGAATCAGCAGCGCGATCGGCCCATCAGACCACGCAGGAATGCTCCGGATGCATCGTGCCACACGGGTGCGTTTCGCACAAAAATAAAGGGCTATGGCGTGACCGAATCGGAGGTTGATCAACTATGTCGACATCAACGAGCGCGACGACGCAGGAAGGGCAACAACTCGCAGCAACTAAAGCCGGTACAGCGGCGTGGCAACGCTGGGGAACCTACCTCAGCGAGCGCGCCTGGGGCACTGTCCGCGAAGACTACTCGGCGGACGGCGACGCCTGGAGCCATTTCCCGTTTGAGCACGCCCATAGCCGGGTGTACCGCTGGAACGAAGACGGCCTGGCCGGTTTTTGCGATGAGCAGCAGCATATCTGCCTGTCGCTGGCACTCTGGAACGAGCAGGACACGATCCTCAAAGAGCGCATGTATGGACTGTCAAACAGCCAGGGTAATCACGGCGAGGACGCCAAAGACTACTGGTTCTACCTGGATAACCTGCCCACCCATGCCTATGCCAAAATGGTGTACAAGTATCCGCAGGCGGCGTTTCCCTACGGCGACCTGTTGTCGGTTAACGGGCAGCGGGGCACGTTGGAGCCGGAGTACGAGCTATTCGACGCACTGAGCCAGGAGTGGCTGGAGAACCGTTACTTCGACGTTTTTGTCGAGTACGCCAAGGCCGGCGTCGAGGACATCCTGTGCCGCGTGACGGTCGCCAACCGCGGCCCCGACCCGGCTCCGATCCACGTGCTGCCGCAGCTGTGGTACCGCAACACCTGGTCGTGGGACCATGACCGCGTGCGCTACCAGATCGCCAAGCAGGGTGAGGGAGCGGCTGAAACGGACCACCCGGTGCTCGGCAAGCGATGCTACTACGCCGAGACGGCCGACGGCGGCAAGGGCGATCTGCTGTTTTGCGAGAACGAGACGAATTACGAGCGACTCTTTTCAGTTGAAAACAAGACGCCGCGTGTCAAGGACGGCATCAACGACTTTGTCGTCGCCGGCGCTTCAGACGCTGTGAACCGCGAGAGCGGCAGCAAGCTGGCCGCCCACTTTAGCCGAACGCTGCAGCCGGGTGAGGAGTGGGTGATCCAGGTGCGTTTCTCGTCCGAGCAGCTTCCGAAGCCGTTCCACGACTTCGATCAGGTGGTCACCCTTCGACGCCGGGAAGCCGACGAGTTCTACGCCTCGATCCACGCTCCACAGCTCGACGACGACCAGAAGCTGGTGCAGCGCCAGGCACTGGCCGGGCTGCTGTGGTCCAAGCAGTATTATAGCTATTCTGTGCACCGCTGGTTGCAGGGCGACCCGACGCAGCCGCCGCCGCCGCCCGAGCGCTGGCAGGGACGCAACACGGAATGGAGGCATCTGTTCAACGAGGACGTGATCCTGATGCCGGACCCGTGGGAGTATCCCTGGTATGCCGCGTGGGATCTGATGTTCCATTGTGTCACGGTGGCGATGATCGACCCCGAGTTCGCCAAGCGCCAGCTGCGGCTGATTACCTCGGCGACCTATCAGCACCCGTACGGCCAGGTGCCGGCGTACGAATGGGACTTCAGCGATGTCAACCCGCCCCTGATCGCCTGGGGCGCCTGGCAGGTGTACCAGATGGACCTGGCCCGCAGCGGCACACCGGACGTGGATTTTTTGCGGGCGATGTACCGCACTACGGCGTTGCTGGCCAACTGGTGGTTCAACCGCAAAGACGAGCGCGGCAACGGCATCTTCGGCGGCGGCTTCCTCGGGATGGACAACATCGGCGTGTTCAATCGCGACAAGCCGTTGCCGACCGGCGGGAAGCTGCAGCAGGCTGACGGCACGGCCTGGATGGCGACCTTGATGCAACACCTGCTGGAGATGAACGTCGAGCTGGCGCGACATGACCCGACCGTCGAGGACATGCTGGTGCGCTACCTGTTCGACTTCATGCTGATCGCAGACGTGCTGGAGGACGGGATCGACGGCGTCGATCTATGGGACGAGGAGCAGCAGTTCTATTTCGACGTCGTCGGCCTGCCGGACGGGACCAGCATCCCGCTGCGGGTGTTCACCATGGACGGGCTGGTGCCGTTGTTCGCGTCGGTCGCGATCAGGCAGTCAGGCATCGGTAGCGTCGAGGTGCTGAGGGACCATCTCAGCACGTTCCTGCAGCGCCATCCTCAGCTGTTGGAAAACATCCATTCGCACCAGGAGACGGGCGACGGCACGCATTTCCTGTATGCCGCCGTGTTTGGCGAACGACTACATAACATCCTCAAGCGCGTGCTCGACCCGGAACAGTTCCTGTCCCCTTACGGCATACGGGCGGTATCGCGCTACCACCACGACCACCCCTACACCTTTTATGCCGGCGGCGAGCAGTTCACCGTCGGGTACTGGCCCAATGTGTCACACGACCGCATGTTCGGCGGCAACTCGAACTGGCGTGGCCCGATCTGGTTCCCGGTCAACATAATCCTGATCCAGTCGATCTATTCCTTTGCCCGCTTCTACGGCGACACCTTCACCGTCGAGCTGCCGACCGGCTCAGGCAAACAGGCGACCCTGGCCGAGGTGGCCGACGACCTTGCCCGGCGGATGACCATGATATTCCTGCGTGACGACCAGGGCAGGCGGGCGGTACTGGGCGACAACGAATACTTCCAGACCGACCCGCACTGGCGCGACTACATTCCGTTCCATGAGTATTTCGACGGCGACACCGGCGCGGGCGTCGGCGCCAGCCACCAGACCGGCTGGACGGCGACGGTCGCCTTGCTGCTGCAATACGGGGGAGCGCTGCGGTTTGCCGATCACGCTCTGCTCACATCTACGGGCGAGGTGGTCGAGACGCTCGACGCCTGAGACACGGAAAGGTTGCACCACAACGGCACAAAGGACACGAAGAATCAATGGATTCTTCGTGTCCTTTGTGCCGTTGTGGTGAATCCGGTTAGCTTGACCTTTTCGAGCAGTGCAATAGAGATACGGGCGTCACGCGACCGGCAGCGAAGCGACCTTTTTTTTCGTCCAACTCAAATGGATCGTGTCGTCGGCCAGACGAGCAACCACCTTCATCGGGATCAGCAGCTCGATGTGGTGCAGGTGATGCCATTCGCGCACGACGATGCCGGTGATGCCGTGCGTTGCGGGATCGACGGCCAGCGCGGCGAGCTTGCCCAGTCGACCGTCGGATGCTTCGATGACCGTATGTTGATCCATCGACACATCGCCGGGCGCGATCCGTTCGTGCTCCAGCTCTGCCGGGACCGGTCCGATCGGCATCATGGGTGGGGCCATCGGATACGCTGCGCTGGTCGCGATGTCGAAATCGGAGCTGTCAAGATACTCAAACTCGTTCGCCATCGGCTGCGTCGCCAACTGCGCGCCGGTCAGTCGAAACAAGATCGACGTGCTGGTTGCAGCTTCGATCAGCTCGACCGGCACCAGTACATCGAGCCCCAGGAGCCCGGATTGGTGAACGACCACGCCGGTTACTTTCCAATTGCTCGCATGCACCATGATCCGCGGAGCATGACCGAAGGTTCCATCCGTTGCATGTACAGCCGCTCCGAACCTGAGATTCCAGGTTGTGCTGGACGTCATCTCCTTACACCTCCGCGCAGATGTAGCATTAGTGTTTGCCACCCTCATAATAACCCGCGTATGATCAAAATGCCATCGCTGCGTACCCTTGCCTCGCCGGCGCCTGCCCACCCTGCCCCACCGGTCGACCTCAGCGATCCGGGGCGCTGATGCGCTGTTGCACGTCGATCAGCGCCTGTTGGCTGACCCGCAGCAGCCCGTCCTGCGGCCGGTCGAGGTCGACCATCAGGATCACCACCGCCGCAAAAACCAGCACCAGCGCCACCACCGCAACGACCGACCGGCTCGCCAGCAGGCCGTTGTGAAAGCCCACCAGCAGCAGGCTGAGGGTGGCCATGAACCAGAGCGCCAGCCAGATGCTGATCGGCACGCGGGTCTCCACGGCGATGGTCCGTTCGGTGTGCGCGGCGATGACGCTGTTCACCGCATCGACGAATAGCGCTGCCATCACCGAGGTACCCTGCGCCCTGGCCAGCGTCTCCGCACGGTCCCACAGCTGCGTGTGTATCGCTTGCGAGCGGCTGAGCTCCGCGTCGAGGCGGCGCGCGTTGTGCGCGGCCTCAAGGTGGACGTCCACATAGTCGCGCAGGAGCCGGCGGACATCGGTGCGGTCCGGCTCAGCGAGGTAGCCGGCACGGAGATAGGTCGTTTCGATCGCCGTGGCCTCAGCGAGCACCAGGCGGCGCCGGTTCTCAAAGCGGTCGTGCGTCATGCCGATGAGGAAAACCAGCAGGAACGCCAGCAGGGCCAGGGTCGCGCCGACCATCGTCGCAACCGGCTGACTGGGCTCGTTGGGCGCGCGGCGCCGGCGGGAGCAGCCCAAGCGGTAACCCAGTTCGACCGCGAGCAGACCGCCCAGCACCAGCACCAGATAGACCGCCCAGACGGGCAGGACGTCGAAAGCTTGACGGCTCGCCATAGTCGGCGTGACTCCACAGAGGCGACGCAGCAACCATCCTCCGCTGCAGCACCACCAGCCGCGCCGGTGGGGCAGCATGCGCCGCGGTTCACTCTACACGAGGCGAGGCGCGGCACACAAGCTGCAGCCAGGCCATGCGGCGCCGGCGCGTTAGGACCGGGTCACGGTGATCGGGCAGGATCAGCGAGCACCTAGCGCGACCGCTAGGTCGCGGTGCGGGCTGCCCGCGGGCGCCTTGCGGAGGAGCGCGGCGGTCGGGCGCGTAGGCCTACGCGCTCCGAGCCGGCGGCGTGCCGGCCGCTGCATGACATCCTGGCTGCCTCCCGGGCGGCGGCCGGCATCATCGAATTGTGTCCAACGCGAGCCGGATGCTTCTCAGACCGCTCCTTCCATCTCCTCCAACGTCCGTCCCTTGGTTTCGAAGATGTAGCGCATCACAAAGTAGACCGAGATGGCCGCAAACACCGCGTAGACGGCATAGGCCGCCGCGGGTCCCGCCAAGCTTAAGATCGAAGGGAACGTCACCGTCACCAGCCAGTTGGCCAGCCATTGCGCTGTTACTGCCACGGCGAGCGCGGCCCCGCGAATCTTGTTCGGGAACATCTCCCCCAACAACACCCACATCACCGGACCCCAGGTGACGCCAAAGGCAAAGACGTACAGGTTCGCCGCGATGAGCGCGATCACGCTGTAGGGCGGCGACAACGTCAGATTGCCTTGTGCATCCAGCGCGCTGGTCGTGAACATCAACGCCAGGATCGCCAGCGTCACCGTCATCCCGATCGATCCGCCGAGCAAGAGCGGCTTGCGTCCCACGCGATCCACCAGCAGGATGGCCCCGACGGTGGCGATGATATTGATCGCGCCGCTGATCACGTTGATTTGCAGCGAGTTGTCGGCGGAAAAGCCCACCGCTTCCCACAGCGTCGTGCCATAGTAAAAAATGACGTTGATGCCGACCAATTGCTGCAGCGCCGCGAGCGCGATCCCGATCCACACAATCGGTACGATTTTGCCTGCCGGCCCGCGCAAGTCGCGCATACTCGGCTTGCGGTCGGTCGCGACGGTCTGGCGGATGGCGGCGACCGTGGCTTCGTCCTGGCTCGCATCGATGCGCCGCAAGACCGCGAGCGCTTCGTCGTCACGCTGGGTGGCGACCAGAAAGCGCGGCGATTCGGGAACCGGAGCGCGGCGATGATGTAGACGGCCGCGGGGATCGCTTCGGTCAAGAACATGCAGCGCCACGCGTCCAGACCGAACCAAAAGGGATTGTTTACTCCGCCTGCCGCCAGCGTGATGGCGTAATCTATCAGGAAGGCCACCAGGATGCCGACGACAATGCCCAATTGTTGCAGCGACGTCAGGCGACCACGCATCGAGGCCGGCGACACCTCGGCGATATATTCCGGCGAGACCAGACTGGCAATGCCGACGCCCATGCCGCTTAAGAACCGAAAGCCGGTGAACAGCGATCCCGAGGGCGCCAGCCCGGACAACACGGCCGTGACCAGGAACAGGATGCCCGCCACCAGCATGGTGCGACGCCGTCCAATGCGGAGATGAGCACGACGAAACCAACGTTGATTTGTGGGTGTTTCCCGAGCGCTTGAGCCTGTGCGGACATACGACCTCCTTGTACGCTCCGTTCATCGTTGAACCTTCGGGCAGACCGCGACGCGACCGGACGGGCTCGCTGGAGCCATCATCTGCTACTCGCCGTAGCCTTCCTGAACGACGTAGCGGTAAAGCCGGTGAAACTCGGCCACGCTGAAACGTGTAGGCATACCCGATGGCAAGCTGTCCCCCGTGAGGTAAAGCTCGATCAAGTGCCGCAAGATCTTGTCGCGATGTGCAACACCGTCCGTCGCCCCGGAACGATCGGCCGCGAAGCTGTGGATTATCGCGGGTGTCGAGGTTGTTTCATGAGGTAGCATGCCTGCCTCCGTCGCAGAGTGCGCGAGTGCAGCCGGTGCTGGTGTGGTTCGGCGCTGGCCGTGTCGAAATGGTGGTGGCGCTGCCGGTCCGAGCTGCCGTCACGCTGCTCGATCCATGTATAACCACAAGCAGTGCTCAGCACACGCTACATCGGGAGCGTTTCGTGCCTCGGTCTATCAATGGCTGGTGATGGTCGGTATGGATCCGGCGCGGACCGTCCTAACGGACGGGCTCGATCCGGTCTCGGGTCGAGGTTGTGTGTCGGCTGTTACCGGAATGCCGGGCATCGTGCTCGCTCCAGCTGCTGGTCGAGCGTCCCCGATAGCTTGACGGCAACGGCGAGCTGCAGGCACCCCAACTGCTGCTTCGTCTTCGCGGACAGGCTACAGCCTAGCGAGCACGATAGGTTACGATCATCCAACGATCTCACCCCTTGACCCGCTCCCTGGACCTTGTCGCAACTGATCCGCCCCGGTATAACAGGATCGTGGGCCGAACATTGACGCCAACCGTCGCGGTTCCGTTCGAACGGCGCCCAGCGGACGACCGGTCGCTGGGCGCGCGGCGGGCAGGTTCAGCGCGGCGTGCGGTAACCGCCGGGGTGCTGTTCAACGACGCACAGCACTGCCGCGGTTCCCTTCGCCGTTACGGCCGGCAGCCCAACCGAAGGCGAGACCTGAGTGGAGCAATCCTGCTCGGCGCTGGATATAATAGTTCGTCCGGCTGATAATTCTCGGCGCGTATGGGCGCCGGTGCAATCTGGAGAGCGCCATGTCGTCCCTGGAAGATTCCAGCTCCGGCGGATCGATCGTGCGTCTGATCCTCGCCGTGGCTGGTGTTGTGGTTATCCTGGCGGGCGTCAAAGCGATGGGCTCGTTTGTTGCGCTGATCCTCTTTTCCTTCTTGATCGTCGTGATATTCATGCCGCTGCATCGCCGCCTGCGGGCGCGTGGCCTATCAAATTCGGCTAGCGCCCTGACCATTCTGCTCGTAATCGTCCTCGGCAGCCTGGTCATTGGTGCGATCGCGGGCATTGCCTTGTTTGGCGCGCTGCTGAGCCTTCCAACCTACCTGCACCAGTTTCAGGAGCGGGTCAGCCAGGCCAGTAGCGTACTCGCTCAGAGCGGCGCCGATGTCTCCACCTTCGCCGGCGCATTGAATAAGGCAGCAGCATTCGTCCTCGACAGCATCGCGGGCGTGGCCACCGCAGGCGTGGGGTTGTTGGTCAACTGGGGCATGTTTATCCTGATAGTCGCCTTCGCCCTGTTCGAAGTCGAGAGCTTTCCGCGCCTGCTCCAGCGCGCGCTTGGCGGCACGACGCCGACGTATCGGCGGTTCGCTACTACGCTTACTGGTATGAGCACGTTCATCAGCATCATCGCCCTCATCAATCTCGCCATTGGCGCCTGCTCAGCAGTCTTCCTCTGGCTGATCGGGATCCCCCATCCGCTACTGTGGGGATTCATGTCCTTTGTGTTTGGGTTCATTCCCTATGTTGGCTACTGGATCGCCATCCTGCCGCCGCTGATCCTGGCGTTCGGCACGGGCGGGGCGTCCCTCGCACTGATTGTCCTGCTCGGCTACTGGGCAATCAATGGAGTCTTCAGCTCGGTGCTTGCGCCACGCATGCTGGGCAAGGGTCTGGATCTTTCAGTCGTGCTCACCCTGGTGTCCGTGCTATTCTGGATTGTGCTGCTCGGACCAATGGGCGGAATACTCGCTGTACCTCTCACACTGATCATTAAGGCGGCGATTCTGGGAAGTTACCGCGGTACGGCCTGGCTTTCGGTGGCGCTCGGCGACAGCGGTAGGATTGATGAACCGGTTGCAACAGCCGAGAATCCCGCGCAGTTATGACGCGCATGGCAGCGGTCCTGCGGCGAGCCACCCGTGCGGCGGTGTGTTAAGGTTGTAGGATGAACAACTCAACCATCGTCCTTGATACACACCACGTCGAAGAGCGGATCGCATGGCTGCACGACCTGCGGCCCGAAAGCTCAGTCGAAGCAGTCGCCCAGGCGCTTGCCGAAGGCACCGCCGAAGATACGCTCTGGGCCGCGGGCGCGCTCACTGCCACGCGCTACTTGAATAATCAGGCTCGCAATCTGCTCGGCTTTGTTTCGCACGCCATGATCGGCTGCGAGGATGCCCGCCGCCTGGCACAAGGTCAGGCGCGCCGTACGCGCTGGCTGTTAATCATTCAGGCGTTGCATCAGGTCGTCTGCGACCTCCACGACCCATGCTTTGCTCCTTCGCTGCTGCCGCACTTTTGGCCGCTGCGCGAAAGCACGCTGGATGCTTCGCTGGAGCAATTACGCTCAGATGTGCGATTTGGCGAGTACATGCGTGTTGATCATCGCCTGAGCGGATTGGCGGAAGATATGCCACGCGCCGCGCTGATCGACCTTCTGCTCGACATTGGTCTGGAAGGAATGACTTCCGACGACCATACCTTGATTACACCCGTACTGTCGCTGGGAATGGTGGATCTCGTAGGCTGGGAGCGCGGCTTCGATATGCTGCGCTGGGGATTGCGCTACAGCGCCAGCTTCCCGCGTTCGTTCAGCCCGTATGACCGGGCGGAAGCATTGCGCGAGCGCTATGGCCTCGAACACGGGGCACCGGCACATGAATACCAGCCCGAACTGGTTGCTGGACTACGTGCCGACTTCCACGCCGCCGCCCCCGACGAGCGCCCCGAAATTGCTGCCTGCGCGCTGGCTCGTGAACGCTGTGCGCCCGCAACGGTGTTGGCCGCCGTAAGCCTTGTCGCCGCCGATTTTTATCTGATGACCGAGCCTGTGCCGCACGATGATTTCGACGCCGTAAGCCGCGAAGTCGCGCCGATGCATATCAACACAACGACGAACGTGCTGCGCGAGGCGCTTCGCTCGATGAGTCCGGCGACACAGGCGCTTGCTGCGATTCAAGGCGGCAGCTTGCTTGAGCGCGGCCCGAGTATACTGGATGAGCAGTTCCGCTTTGTGCCGTTTGTTCCGGGCCGTGCGTACCCCTATGAGGAAGATGTGCACATGCTGGCGAACAAGCCGTCAACGCTGCTGGAAACATTGCGCGAAGCGTTGCCTGCCCACGATCAGCGCACGGCGACGGCTGCGGTACAAGCCTATGCGAGAACTGGTGCACCACCCGAACCCTTGATTACCCTGCTCACCGCCGTGGCATGCACCGACAACGGCACGCTGCTCCACAACGTCAAGCATCTGCACGCCACACTTGAAGAATTCTACACCTGCACGTTGCCCGATCGCTGGACCTTCCTGATCGCGGCGACGCGGTTCATTTCGTGGTACGCCGGCGTCACAACCGACGCGTATGAGCGCGCTGTTGCTGTGCTCGGCGAGACTGATACCGTTCGGTCATGGAGTTAGGGCATTAATCGCAGCGGATACCCCTAGCGTCGCTCCAGGACGCGCCGCATCCCGTCGGCCCAGAGGCTGAGGCCAAGGATCGTGATCATGAATGCGGCGGCGGGCATGATCGAAAGCCAGTACCAGCGGAAAATCTCCAGTCGGGTGCCGGCCAGCATGCCGCCCCATTCCGGAATCGCCAGCTGCGGCTGCTCGCCGCTTATCAGATCCTGCAGCCTGAATAGCCGCTCGCTGCCGACATAGATGCCAAGGAAACCAAGCTCCGCCAGCACCAGGAGCGCCGCCGCGAACTCCAGAGCTGCCGCCGGAATGACCGTCGGCAACAGGTTGGGCCAGTAATAGTAGCGTGTTTTGTACCAGCTGGTGGTTCCGATTGCTTCGGCGGCTTCCATGTACGGCTCGGCCTGTATTCGGCGGATCGCGTCCATAGTCACATGGGCCCACGCCGCCCATCCGGTCAGGCTCAGCGCCAGGATGAATACCGGAAGCCCGCGCTGCGGACCGATCGTCGCGATGAAAACATAGGCAAACAGGAGGCTCGGCAACATAGCCGATATCGTCGTCAGCAGCAGCAAACTGCGCCGCAGCCCGCCGCCGTAATTGGCTGCCGCCCACCCGAGCGCGAAGCCAAGGCCGACGCGTGCACAGGTGGCCAGGAACGCGATCAGCAGCGTCGCACGTGTGCCGTAAATTATCCGGCTCAGCAGGTCGCGCGCACGGAGATCGGAGCCTAACCAATACGTTGTACTCGGCGGAAACGGAGGCGCCGTCCAGCGCCCGTCGATCTGCTGCAGCACGGCGCCTTGCTCGAGCGGATCATAGGGCGCAAGGAGTGCGGGAAACACAGCAGCAACGACGACAAGCGTGATAAGTGCGCTGCCGACGAGCAGTGACGGATTGCGCAATAGCCGTTTGATACGCCCGCGGCGCCTGAATCGCCCCCTGGATTCGAACGCGCGCAATACTCGATCACTCACAGCCGGTCTGCCGATGAATGATGCGGCTCAAAATGTCTGCGCGC
Source organism: uncultured bacterium (assembly GCA_963827625.1). Taxonomy (GTDB): domain Bacteria; phylum Chloroflexota; class Chloroflexia; order Chloroflexales; family Kallotenuaceae; genus CAWHBS01. The sequence continues at coordinate 89,046 of CAWHBS010000005.1, forward strand.
GCGATCGGTGAGCAGCACAACCGTCAGGTAGGTCAGGCCGAGACTGGCAAATAAGAATGAGACCAGCGCCGCGTTGGTTGCATCGGGTGCGGGCGACGCTACGATACGAAACAGCAACTCCTGCCCGACACCCGGCCAGTTGAACACGAACTCGACGATCGGCAAGCTGCTGATCGCAAACAGCAGCGCTGGAGCGATCGTGCTCAGTACAACCGGCACGACATGGGGCCAGGTATGACGCCTCAGCACCTGCTGCCGGCTCAAGCCCTTGCTGTGCGCGGTGCGAATGAAATCACGCTCCAGCACCTCGTACACCGTGCTCGCGGTGATGCTGGTAAACAGCGCCAGCGGCCGCACCGATAGCGTGAGCGCGATCGGTATCAGCCGCCGTGGATCGAAGTCAGTCGTCTGGCTGGTCAACAGAATGAAGCGCACACCGGTGAGCGGAAGCACACCCAGCACGAAGATCACCATGATACACAGAGCCAGCAGAAAACTCGGCAGCATGATGCCAAGATAGCTGACCAGGCGTATCAGGCCGGCGCCGAGCGAGTTTGGCCGCGTTCCGGCAAATATACCGGCCGGAACGCCGGCCAGCAGCGCGATACCCATCGCGGCAGCCAGCGCCGCGGCGCTGTGGGCAAAGTCGGCCAGAACGGCCTTTCCTTGCAGCTGCCAATAGCTTCCAATCCGCAGCAGGAAGCCGATCATTGCGGCCAGAGCATCGAACACAACCCGCAGTACCGGCTGATAAACCGTAAAGAAACTACACAGGGCAGCGGCAAGGCATACGGCCAGCAACAGCACCACGATGTCGAGCGTCCGGCGAAGCAAGCTAGCTCTCCTATGTCTGCAGCAGCTTTCCGGGAACGCTGTTGAACTCGCCGCTCCCCGGCACAAACGGATAGCGCGCTTTGATCTCGTCGGTTAGCCGCACGCCTAGGCCGGGCTCGCTCGGCGGGTAGACGTAGCCGTCGCGGAGGATCATTGCATCGCCCCACAGCTCGGTGTGCAGCGGCCCGGCCGCCGGAGGAAGCTCGAGGATCACCATGTTGGGCGCAGCAAAACCGGCATGAATATTCTGCATCTGCGCGACGCCGGCACCCCATGAGTGGGTCGCGACGCGCTGCCCGCGCTGTTCAAACAGAGCGGCGATGTTCAAGAACTCGCGCAGACCGCCGACCCACGCCGCATCCGGCTGGGCGATGTCGAGCGCGTCGACATCGGCATACTGGCGAAACTCGGCGACGGTCGTCAGGCATTCGCCGCCGGCTACCGGCACGGATGTCGAGCGCCTGAGCTCGGCGTAGCCCCAGCGGTCGCGGTACGGCAGCGGCTCCTCAAAGAACACCAGGTTGTACGGCTCGAGCGCCTGGAGCACGGCGCTTGCGGTCTCCACATCCCAGACGCGTCCCTGCGGATTATCCATATGGCCGTCGAGCAAGATGCCGATCTCAGGTCCAAGATATTCGCGCATCATGGCGACTTTGCCGGCTTCCATCTCGACGATTTCGTCGCGTGTCGTGGCCGGCAGCTCGGTTCCGCCGGCACCGTCATAGTAGCCGGCGCCGACTTTGAGCGCGCGGAAGCCGAGCTCGAGATAGAGGTCCATTTTGGCTTTAAATCGCTCGGGTGGCCAGTTGCTTGGCCCGCCGGTTGCATAGGCCGGCAAGCGCTGGTGCGCCGCGCCGCCCAGCAGCTCGTGAACCGGTACACCCAGCAATTTGCCCTTCAGGTCCCACAGCGCAGCCTCGATGCCGGTGATCACCGCGGCGCCGAGCCCCACGCGCGCCCAGTAGCTTCCGCACAACACCATGCGCTGCCACAGCGTCTCAATCGGCGTTTCCAGGATGTTGATGCCCTCCAGGATCGGCGCGTAAAACGCGACGATCGCGGGCACGGCCTCGGGACAAAAGTAGCCGGCGTAGGTTTCGCCGATACCGGTGCTGCCGTCTTCGGTTACGATCTCGATCAGCGCCACGCTGCGCAGGCGGCGGGCTTCCAGCAAGAACGGATCGTTGGTGCACGGACCGGTGAGCAAAACGGTTTCGACCTGGCGTATTAGCATGCTGTCCAACCCATTAAGCGAGGCGTAGTTTGCTGAACGCGCTGCCGCCCGGCAGGCTCGAGCGCCGGCGCTAGATGATTTTCGACGAGCGCGGATTGAGTGCGTCGTTAAGTCCATCGCCAAGAAAGTTGATCCCGAGTGTCGCAATCGCCAACGTTATTGCCGGCACAGCGACAAGCCAGGGACGGTACGACCAGCTTCCGATGTTGGAGCTGATCATGTTGCCCCAGCTGGCCTGCGGCGGCAGGACGCCGATGCCCAGATAGCTAAGCGACGATTCGAGCACCATAGCTGCAGACAGGCTGAAAGTCATATACACGATCACCGGCCCCAGCGCGTTCGGCAGCAGATGGCGCAACGCGATGCTGTGGCCCGGGATGCCCAATGCACGCGCCGCCTCGATGTATTCTTTTTCACGCAGCGACAGGATTTGCGCCCGTACCAGGCGCGCATAGGCCGGCCAGAATACGATCGACAGGCCACCGAACACGATCGCAATATCAAGCCACGCTGTGTCGGCCAGAAAGGGCCAGCCGGTTCGTTCATACAGCCGCTCTACCCAGGCGATGATCGGCTCTTTGAGCGTAGCGGCGATCATGGCGGCCAGCAAGATCGACGGGATCGACATGGTGATATCGCTCAATCGAATCACGAACGCGTCCACCCAGCGATGCCCTGAAGCGGCGGCGATCCCGAACATCAACCCGAGGCTCAAACTGATCAGCGTACTGAACACCGCCACCGCTACGGCTGTCCGGGCTCCGTAAATGATGCGGCTGAACAGATCGCGGCCGACCTCGTCGGTGCCAAGCCAGTGCTCGCGGCTCGGCAGCTCGGCAACACGCATCAGGTTTTGCTCGGTGTACGAATATGGAGCAATCCACGGTCCGAAGAACGCCGCGAACAGCAGGAGCGAGGTGATTGCCAGACCGATCAACGCAAGGCGATTGCGCACCAGATTGCGCATCGCATCGCTCCAGAGGCTGCGTACTTGCCCGACCTCCACCTCGAGCGCGGCCGCGTTGACGGCGGTGACTGTTTCGGCCGGCGATGCATTATGAACCTGGCCCATACCGTTGCCCTTCCCCTATGCCTGCGCCGGGCCGCTAATCCATCTTTACGCGTGGGTCGAGCAGCGGATAGACCAGCTCAACCAGCACGTTGGTAATGATCACCAGGATCGCTCCAACGATGGTAACCCCCATGATCACCGGGTAATCGAACGAGCGGAACGCGGCAGCTGAAACCGAGCCGAAACCGGGGATCGCAAAAATGTCGTCGAGAAACACGGTGGCGACGATCAGGCCCTCGGTGACCAGGCCGAGTGCGGTGATCACCGGGATCAGCGCGTTGCGCAGCACGTGCCGGATGACGATCATGCGCGTGGCCAGCCCTTTGGCTTTGGCGGTTCGAATATACTCCTGCGAAAAAACCTCGAGCACCGCCTGTCGCGTCTGGCGGACGATGATTGGCAGCGGCCCTAGCGTCAGCAGCAGCACCGGGATGATCGATTTCGGGCTGAACAGGCCGTGCCAGCCGCGCGGCACGTTCATCACTTTTAGCACCAGCACCAGCAGAATCAGCACCAGTGGTGCCAGCACAAAGACCGGTATCGTTCGCAGCACCAGCGTGCTGCTGACGATGAAATAGTCGGTCGCCTTGTTCTGCTTGAGCGCCGCGATCGCGCCGAGCGGTATGCCGATCAGCGCCGTCAGCAGCGCCGCGGCCAGTCCCATTTGTAGCGAGATCGGCAGCGTTCGCTTAATCGTTACCCAGACATCGCGCTGCCCGACGATCGAGATGCCCATATCGCCCCGGGTCAGCTTACGCACGTAGTCGGCGAACTGCACGGCGAACGGCTGGTCGAGCCCGTACTGCCCGCGGATCCGCGCGATATTTTCTTCACTGTCGATGTTCGCTATTTCGTTGGTGGCGAGCAGCAAACGCACCGGGTCGAAGGGGCTGATATAGATCAGCGTGAAGGTGATAAACATCACCGCGAGCAGGGTCGGGATCGCTGTGCCGAGCCGGCCCAAAAGGTATTTGAGCATCGTGACCTCCCTTCGATACCGGATTTGCCTGACGGCGCTGTGTGGCAGATGCCGCTCTCCCTGGCCGGCACTGCTAAACGCGTCGAGACTGCACGTCGTCTCCTATATATCACTTGCGCGAGCGCAGCCGGGCGGAGCACGCCGGTTGCACGAGGTAACGCACAGAGCAGACCGGCAATGGCCTGCGTGCTGTGCGACGCGGCAGTGCGGTCTACGCTGCGCGGGGCTGCACGAGACGACAGCATAGCACGGCTGGCAATTCCGAGCTCGTGCGTGTCGGTATGGAGACCGGCCGCGATACGCGTCGCGGCCGGTCCTCGCCGTTTGCAGCTTAGTGCTCGGCGATATACATATCCAGCAAGGTGTACCAGTTGTTGTCGACGTTGGTGTTGAAGTTCTTGACCCAGGGCTTGGCGTTGTACTCGTACAGGTCCCAGATCATCGGGAGCACGAAGTACTGGCCGAGCAGCTGCGCCTCGGCCGCCTGGACCTTCGCGCAGAACTCCGGATCGTCGCGCGCCGTTACTTTGAGCTCCTCCAGCATGGTGCTGAGCTCGTCGTCGACCAGCCCGGCTCCGGTATCCGAGGTCGCGGTATTGTAGTGCGAAGCCAGCAGGTTCACCGGGTCGGGGATGATCGCTCCCTGGCTGGAGCGCCGCACTTGAACCGAGTTCAACCTCCTGTCCCCATGCGTCTAGCGGCCCGGGCTTGATCTCGACATCGGTGATGCCCAGGTTGTTTTTCCACTGCTCGGCGATGATCTCCGCCATGCGGATGTAGTTGGGCGATTGGCCGTTGGTGGTGATGCGGATCTTGCCCAGTTGGTCCGGTGTAGCGTATTTGGATGCGGCCAGCTCCTGCTTGGCTTTTTCAGGATCGTAGCCCCATTCCGGCCAGTTATCCGCCTTAAAGCACTGTAGCTCGGGGGTCAAGATAGACTTCATCACGCGGTCGTCGCGCGCTCCTTCCCACGCCGCGGCGATGGCGGCATCCCAGTCGACCGCATGGACAAGGGCCTTGCGGAGGTTAAGATCGTCCATCGGCGCGACCTTCAACCACAGCGGGAAGTACAGGTTCGTGGCGTACGGCATCTGGTAAAACGTATCAGCCTGATCGGCGCGCATTTGTTCGCGGATATTGGTCAGGAACAGCGCTACGTCGACTTCGTTGTTTTGCCACTGCACGAACGAGATATTCTCGTCGGCGGCTTCCTGCGCGATGATGCTGGTGATCAAGGGCTTTTTGTCGCCCCACCACTCTGGGTTTTGCACGATCTCGTAGGTTTTCTCGTCGACGTTCCAGGTTTTGATCATGAACGGCCCGTTGACGCGCGCCGAGCCGTCGGAGGCATACGTCGGACCCTTGTTCACGTCCTCCATTTTGACGAAGCCGCTGTCGAACAGCGCCAACCGGTGGATAAAGAGCGGATCGGGGCCGATCAGCTTGAACTCGAGTGTTTTCTCGTCTGTGGCGGTAATACCGCTGATCGTTTGGCTGTTGCCGTCGATCACGTCCTTGGCGCCTTCGATAACGTCAAAGCCGGCAAACGCACTCAGGTAGCAGCCCTCGCAGCGGACCGGATCAAGCCCGTAGGCCCAGTAGTCGATCGCTTCCTGCGCCAGCACCGGTGAGCCATCCGACCAGACGGCGCGAGGGTCAATCGATACAGTGTAGACAGTCTTGTCGTCATTAACTTCGTAGCCGGTAGCCAGCCAGGGCATCAGCGTGTTTTCCGTGTCTCGCAAAAACAGCGGCATCCACATGTGCGAGATCACAAAACGCCCGAAGCCGCCCTCCGACGCCGGATCCATGCGCGAGAAACCACGCGTCACGTAGCGCAATGTCTGGTCTGCGGCCATGTCGGACGGCGTGCTCGCGGCTGCCGCTTCGGACGGTGCGACCACCGTGTTTTCGAGCACCGCTACGGTAGCAGTCGGCGCCGCCTCGGCAGCTTCGCTCACGCTGGCTTCGGCAGCTTCGCTCACGCTGGCTTCCGCAGCAACCGAAGCCGGAGCTGCCTGTTCTGAAGCGGCGGCCGAGGGCGAGGTTGTAGAACCGGTGCTCGGGGCCGTACCTCCGCACGCAGCAATGACCATGGCTACGAGCAGGAGAATCGTCAGCAATTGGGTACGTCGGAACATAGGAGTATCCTCGGTAAAGGTTGAACCGCGTTTGTCGAGATCGCTGGCCTGAGATCAGCGTGCGCCGGCATCACCTCCTTTGTCGTGCATATCAGTTCCTCGACCTACTCTCGGTGTGAGCCGCGCGCTCTCCACTATGTAAGCTGCCAGGTGTATAACGTGCTGTGGCGCAACATGAACCCGATACGCACCGCCGCGGTATCGAGTGCCGAAAGATCTCGTTCGCCGCGCCACGTTACGGTGTGGTCGAGGCTATCGCCGGCGATCGGATCACAGTCCTCCCAGCTGTAGCCCGCAATCGCCTTGCCGTCATGGTCGAGTAATGCTACACGTGTCTCGCCGCGCTCCGCGTCGATGTTGAGGTGCAGCTCATGCCCGTGCAAGCGCAGCGGCCTGGTGATCAGCGTTCCGGCGACAGTGCCGCCATGCCAGCCGACGTAGCGGTCGCGACGTAGCGTCGCCAGCGCGATGCCGGTAGACTGATTCGGCGTGTTGACCGGTTCGGTGAAGCCGTGAGTGTAGCTGCAGCCGTGATAATAATAGCGCACTTCGTCGCCGATCGTCACCGGGCGGTCGCCGCTGTACAGCGTGCCGGCCTCGAAACTGCCGGCCGGTCCCAGCGGAATGAACGGCTCGCGCACCGGCAAGCGCTGCCAGTTGATGCCGTCGGCGCTGTAGACCAGGTGCGGCGCAATCGGCCCGTCGTCCCAGCCCCGTCCGTAGGGCGGCTCGCCGGTCTTCGTCACCAGGAACATCCACAGCAAGCCAAGATAAAACCCTTCGTGCGGCCAGGCGTGCATGCCGTAGAACTCGGCACGGATGCCGCCCTGCGCGCGTGCCCAGGCGTCGTCCTCGGCATCCGGATCGATAATCGACACCGACGGCTCGAAATGGATGCCGTCGTCGCTCTCGGCCAGGCCGAGGCAGCGGCGCGGCATATCCCAGCCCGGCTGCATCTTGTCGAGCTTGTGATACGAGCGGTAGCGCCCGCGCTGCTCGTCGAAGATTACAGTGTTGAAGTCGCCGATCGTCATCCACTGCTCGTCGCTGCGCGCCGAAGTTGCTACGCCGACAAACGCGTTCTTTCCGGAAGGCGCGGCAAGCACCGGCCTGTCAAGTTTTGGTGTCCAGTGCACACCGTCGGGCGAAAGGGCTACATACCAGCCGTTGTGCTTATAGGCGGTGATCTTGTTGCCGGCGGCCGCGTGCGCAGGATTCTCGGGCCGAAACCACTCGGCGCCGACCCAATAGTATAGCTTGTAGCGCCGCGACGGATCAGTCTCGTTCGGCGCGCGCACCACCGCCGGCTGGTGCGCGTCCCAGTACCCCGGCTGGAGGATGATATTGTTGTCGGTGCTGCCGTTCCAGCTTTCGACGCCCAGCACCGGCTTGTCCCAGCTGATGCCGTCGGCTGAGGTTGCCAGGCACAGCAGCACTTCAGCCGGGTGGCCTTCGTACCACATGCGCCAGCTGTGCTCGTCGGGGTTGTGTTCGACCGCCGTAAACAGCTGCACCAGGCTGCCTTCCCACGGCCGGTCGCCGACGAGCAGCGGATTGGCCGGGTGCTTGACCGGCTGCTCTTGCACGATCCGCACGAGCTCGCTGCGCTCGATCAAGCCCTGGCTGTTGAACCAGAATTGGCGCTGTGTGCCAATCTCGGTCGGCGTCATAGTGCCTCGCCCTGTGCTGCGCGTGCCGCGGGCGCTACGCTGGTGCCGGTGTCGGACGAACGGTGCGCGGCTTCGATGATCTGCAGCGCTTTGATCGCGTCGTCGATCGTATAGCCGCTCGAACCATCGCCACGAATGGCGCCGGCAAAGGCCTGCATCAGGGCCAGGCCCTCGGGCCCATAGCCGCCGATCGGGGCCGGCGGAAGGTCAAAGTGTCGCCTGGGTGCCGTCTGCCAATCGACGTGCGCGCTGTAGATCGTGCAGGCGTGCTCCAGATCCCAGCTGAGATAGCCCAGCGAGCCGTGCATCGTCATCGCTCCGGCGCTCTCGCCGGGCGTGAAAAAGCCGGTATTCAGGCTCCCGATCATGCCGTTGTCGAACTGCAGTGCGACGCTGGCGGCGTCTTCGACATCGATCGCCTGACCGCCGACGTTGGCCTCGATCGCGGCGACGCGGCTGACCTCGGCGCCGGTCAGAAAGCGCATCAAATCGAACCAGTGACAGCCGAGCCAGTTGAGAATGCCGCCTCCGGTGATCTCGCGTTGAAAGCCCCAGTTATCAGCACCGCGCCGCTTGACGCTGCTGGTCGCGAAGCGGAACTCGATAGCGTACAGCTTGCCCAGCAGGCCGGCGTCTACTGTTTGCTTGATCAGCCTGCTCACCGGATGATAGCGCCACGAATAGCCGCACGAAAACTGCAGCCGGCGGCGCTCGAGCTCGTCTGCAACAGGGAACAGCTGCGTCGAGTGCGCCGCGCACGGCTTTTCGACCCAAACGTGCACGCCGGCTCGCGCAGCCTCGAGCATCCAGGCCGGCTCGTCGCGATTAAACGTCGAGACCAGCAGCGCGTCGGGGCGTGCCTGCTCAAGCAGCTCGGCGATACTGTCGTAGAACGGCACCTGCGCGGCGTTCGGTTTGATCGAGGAGCGCACCGCGTCCGGCTCGGGGTCATAAAACCCGACCAGCTCGACCTCGTCCTGCATCAGCAACAGGGTGTCGCGGTACATCCCGGCATGCAGCGCCGCGACGCCGGCCTGTGCGAAACGGAGTTTGCCCATAGAAAAAAGCCAAGGGGACCGCCTGCTTCAGCGGGCGGGGGAATTGGCCCTCCAGCGAATACCACGAAACGCTGCTTCGTAGTATACTTCGTGGTGTGAACGTGCAGCGGACGTTGACGATTATCTTGCCTGACGATGCCGACGTGCGCACAACCTTGCACGCGGTCAACGGCGTCAAGCAGGCATTGTCGCCCCTGTGCTACAACGACGGCACACCGCTTGGTGCGTTGCCGCTGCACCGGGCTGCGTACGAGGCTGTAAAGGGCACCGTATCGAGCCAGCTCACGATCAGCGCAATCCGTAGCGTAGCGGCTGCCTATGCATCGGCCAAGCGGAACCGCAAGCCCGCCACGAGGGCGTTCAGCTTCGTACGTCCCTCGGCGTTGTTCTTGATTGGCACTCGCGGCCGAGATGCGGACTTCCGAAAAGACGGCACGCTGTCGATCTGGACGGTTGCCGGACGCAAGCACATTAGCTACCGCGTGCCCGCCTATTTCAAACCGATGTTCGATGCCGCCGTGGAGTTCGATAGCCTGACGCTGATCGAGCGCAAAGGGCAATTGCTCGGTCGCGTCACGGTCACGCTTGCCCTGCCCGAACCCAACGCCGTGCATCCCATTGGCGTCGATCGTGGTGAAACCAACGTCCTCGTTGCTGTCGATGCTGACAACACCGCGACGTTTATCAGCGGTCTGGCCTACAAGGTCCGAAACCGCAAAACGCACAAGGTCCGTTCCCGCGTGCAGCGGAAATATGCGTCCCGTAAGGCAGACAGCAAGGATACGCGCAGTATCCGGCGCTTGTTCAAACGGCTTGGACGCACGCAGCGCAACCGCACCCGCACGTTCGTGCAAACGGCCGCCAAGCAGCTGGTAACCAGTGTCGCGCCCGACAGCGTGATCGTCTTGGAGGACTTGCGTATTCCCCAGGTGTCCAAACGGATGCACTGGAAACGGGGCACACGGCGACGCATGAGCCAGTGGGCGCGCAGCCTGCTGGAAACGTGCATCACCAACAAGGCCGAACAATTCGGCATCGCGGTTGCGTTCGTCAATCCAGCCTACACGTCCCAAACGTGTAGTCGCTGCGGCCTGATTGGAACGCGTCGAAAGCATACGTTTACCTGTGTTTGCGGCGCTACCGATCATGCTGATGTGAACGCGGCACGGAACCTTCGTGATCGCTTTACTGGACTACGGCCCAGTGGGCACCCTGTCAGTGTGCCCCGAAGCCCGGCTTTCACGGGCAAGCCGTCTCCTTTAGGGGACGGTAACTGACCTATGCTCCCTCCCGGCTGCGCCGGGCGCTAATGCATCGTCAGCGCGTCTGTGTATGCCTCGGCCCCGATCGGCAGCCTCACCGGCCGCATGCCGGCAGCCGACGAGCGGTGAAACGCGACAATCGTTTCGAGCGCGACGCGACCGTCCTCGCCGCTCGACGTCGGTGTCGCACCGGTTTCGATGCACTTGAGCAGCTCGGTATAGCCACCGGCTTCCGCATGGTCGTCGACATATGGCGGCAGCGGAAACGGGCGCGGCGTCAGCGGCGCCCATGCCTGGCTGTGATTGCGGATGTCGACGTCGCGCGCGGCGTAGTTTACCTGCCAGCTGATCTCGTCGAAGTCGATCCGGCCGCGCGTGCCGCAGAAGCTGTAGCTGTAGGGCAGCAACACGTCGCTCATACAGTCGATCGCGATACGCGCGCCGTTGGCGTAGGTGATAATGCCCATGGCGCCGGGATCGTCGAGCAGTACGGTGCGGAAACGCGGATGGTCCTCGACGCGCTCGAGGTCGAGGCCGGGCTTAACGCGGCCGACCACTTCAACCGGCGTGCTGTCGAGGATGAAGTTGATCGCGTCGAAAAAATGCGTGCCGTTGGAGCCGACCCGCCCGGTCGGCCAGAATACCTGTCCGTGGGTCGGTAGTCCGATAGCGCCGTCGCGGATCGCGTCGCGCACGCTGACAATTTGCTCCATCCAGCGCCGCTGGTGGCCCATTACAAGCACAGTGTCGCTCGCGCGACACGCTTCGATCATGCGGTCGGCGTCGGCCAGCGAGCAGGCGAACGGCTTTTCGACATATACGCCGCGCACGCCGCGTTCAACCGCGTCGACAACGATCTGGGCGTGGTGCTGGCCGCGTGTCGCCACGGTCAGCACGTCGAGCTCGGCACCTTCGAGCATCGCGCGATGGTCGGCATAGCAGGCCACGTCGCCAAGCTGCACCGGAGCCGCGGCCAGCCGCTCGGGCGTAAGGTCGGCCACCGCGACGAGCTGCGCGTTGGGTACCTGATGCCAGATCCTGGCCAGTCCGCTGCCGCGTCCGCCGAGACCCACCAGGCCGACACGATACGTTGGAGATGATGACATCGCTCAGTCCTCGTTTGGCTTAGCCGTCGAGCCGAAACAACCGCCGCGCGTTGGTGTACATAATCATGCGCTCCTGTTCCGGCGACAGGTCCGCGTCGTAGTAGGTGCCCAGCATAAAGCCGGGATCGAACAGGTCCTGGTCGGTGCCGAACAACAGCCGCTCCGGCCCGACAGCGTCGAGCGCGTCGCGGACGATGCCGCGCGCCGGGCCGCTCCCGCAAAACTCGAAATACACGTTGGGAACGTCGGCCAGCAGGCGCCCGGTGCCGGGCGGCCCGCCGTGAGCTACGATGATCGGAAGATTGGGGTGCTCCACGGCAAGGTCATGCAGCGCCTGGATCCAACCGGGGCCGTCGTTGTGGATCTTTACCGGCCGGCCGCGCTTTGCGATCTCGGCAAACAATGCCCGCATCGGCGCTCCGGCGGTCGGCTGCTCGGAATACTGGCAGTGGATCTTGGCGCCGACGAAGTTGGAGAAGGTGTAGTACGCGTCCATCTCGGCGCACGACTCTTCCAGAAAATTGGGATTCGTCACCACATAGCCGCGAAACTGCGGATGCCGGTCGATAATCGTCTTGAGCTCGCGGTTGCCGGCCTGCATATCGTAGAAAATGCCGGTCGCCGACGAGGCGATCAGCACCTCGATGTTGTAGCGGCGGCACTGCTCGATCGCTGTATCGGGGCCGGTTGCCGCGATCGGAAAGCGGTAGCTGCCGCTGTGCAAATGGCCGTGCACGTCGATCTTCGGCCCCTGGCTGCCGCGAAACGCCGCCGTGCCGCGGGACGGTACGACCGCCTCGCGCAGGCCAAACAGCTTGATCGCGTTGCCCGAAAGAATCTGCGCGCGCTGCTCGGCGTCGAGGCTGGACTGGAACACCATGTTCAGGCTTGCCTGCGGCGTATAGTGCGGCATGCCCGAGCCGAAGACGATGCGCTCCGCGCCGATCTCGCGCGCCAGCAGGCCGATCGCATCCGGAGTCGCCAGCCGCGACGTTTCGACGTACACGTGCGTATAGCACCGCGCGATTTCCTCGACTTCAGCCTGGGTTGAGTACGAAGTGTCGAGCAATACAAGCGACAGCCCGTGCTCGCCGGTGACGCGGGCCAGGGCCGCGAGATAACCGCCCTCGCTCGCCGCGGCGATAATCGGCAGCCCCAGCGGCTCGAGCTGCTCGAGCAGGCGCCGAAAACTCAGCGAGTCCGGGCTTAGGCCGCCAATCGACGAGCCGTAGAGCAAGCGTACCGCCCGGAACCCGCCCGCCCGGATCTGGGCGATGTCATCTTCCAGTCCGTACCCGCGCAGCGGATTGATCGTCGCCACCGGCAGCAGCGCCGTGTTGGCCCGGCAGGCGGCCAGCGTTTCGGCGTTGCCCACGGCGTGGTCGTCGTATAAACCGCGCAGCGAGTAGGTCAGCGCCGCGGCGATGCCGTGCCGCTCCAGCTGGCCGAGCAGCGTGGGCAGGCCATAGTCGCTGCGCCGGCTCGGCAGCGTTCCAAAGAACGTATTGACGTCGAGTACGAGCATCCGCTGCAGTCCTTGTAGGCCGGCGGTCCGGTTCAGGCGGCGCGGCCTAGGCAGTGTGAATTGTCAAGGCATAAACGTCGGCATCGTCAAGATGCAGGCGCAGCATATAGTCGCCCGGCGGCAAATCGGCGATTTCGCGCTCCTGCCAGCCGACACGATGGCGCAAGTCGTCGCCCGTGATCGGCAGCGCGGCTTCTTTTTCGTAGCCGTGAATGCGATAGCCGTCGCGGTCCAGCACCTCAACCCGCACGCTGCCGTGCCGGGCGTCGGCGTTGAGGGTGAGAGCGGCCGCATCGCTCAGGTCGGTGCGTCGCAGCGTCACCTGGCCGATCGAGCTGATCGGAGTCAGGCTCGCGAAGCGGTCGCGCGGCATCGTCGCCAGGCCGATGCCGGTGATGAGCTCGCCGTCGCTCGCGCCGGTCGCGCCCTCCGAGTAGCCGCCGTAGTAAAAGCGAATCTCGTCGTCCAGAACGATCGGCGTCGCGTTGGTCAGTATGCTGCCGCTGTCGAAGCCGGCCTCGGCCCTGGGCAAGAACAGCGGCTCGCGAAACGGCCGCTGCCAGTTGATCCCGTCGCGGCTGATGGCCAGCTCACAATCCATGATGCCGCCGCGCTGGGCGCGGTTCAAAATCTGCAGCAGACCGAAATAGCAGTCGTTGTAGAAAAACGCCGGCGAGTGGTGAAATTCGACCCACTCCGGGTCGAACTCGTCGGGCGTCAGCACCAGCTCGGGCCGCGACCAGCTGATGAAGTCGCGGCTTTCGGTGCGCCCCATTGCATGTTTCCAGGTAATCTTGCCGTCAGGGCGGTCGATCCACATTTTGTGGTAGATCACAAAGCGGTCGCGCGGCGCGTCGTAGATCGCGTCGATCGCGTCCGAGATCGAAAGCGGAATATTCCACTCCGAGCCGGGCTCGTTGCGGTAGGGCACGTCGGCGGCGAAGCCGCTGTAGCAGGTGCGCAGCAGCGGTGCTTTGGGATATTTGGTCCAGTGAATGCCGTCGGGCGAAAATGCAACCGTCAAACCCGGATACTCGACGCCCTCGTCGATGCAGAAGTCGTAGTGCGCCATTTTGTAGCGCCGCTGGGGGTCGGGATCGCGTGGATCGACCAGCACCGAGGCTCCGTAGCGATCCGAGTAGCCGCCGTTACCGAGCAGCACGATATTGTTCGGCGCCGCGCCGTTGTACTCAAACAGCTCAAGCTCCGGCTTGCGCCAGTTGACTCCGTCGTCGGACTCGGCATAGCAGATCATGCAGCGATGGGTGCGCTGCCTGGCATCTCCGCCGGTAAACGACTGATACCACAGCTGGTACAGGCCGCTCTCAGGGTCGCGGTACGCGCTGCACCAGGCCAGATCGAGCTCCCACGGCGTCTGCTTGTCGGGGAGCACCGGGCTTGCGGGATGGCGGTCAAGCGGACGCAGCGACCGCCGGATCCCTGCCCGATACAGGATGTCGTGGTCGTCTACAAACAACAGGGTCCGCGCGCGCGTCGCCATCGATCCTCCATCCACTGTGCTACAGGCAATGTTGGAGCAAAAACCTCGCTCCTGCGAGCCGGTACTCGTCAGGCAGCTCGTGTCCCGTCGACGTAGCTACGTGCAGCTCGCCGGCAAACCCCGGATGCTTGCTACGCTCTGCTGCCGCCCATAACTGTTCGGCAAATCGGATGCAGCTCGCCGTGCCGACACGCTGATCGCGGTTACCGATCGCCAGAAACACCGGCCGGTCGGCCAGTTGCGGCGCCCAGCGCTCGAGCGCGAGCCCGGCGACAACCGGTAGTCCGGCGCCGGCCGCGAACTCCGTCAGCGCGCGCCAGTCGGTCACCGGCGCCAGCCCGGCCGCCGCCGCGACGCGCCGATCTTCCGCAGCAAGGCGCAGCGCGCAGTACCCGGCGCGCGAAACGCCGCACACCACGATCGGGCCGCCTCGATTCCAGTCGCGCTCCAGGCAGGCGTCGATCACATGCATGCCGTCCGCGACAAACGTTGCGAACGGGTCGTCGCCGGCCAGCAGCGCGGCCGCCATGCCGGCGATGCCTTCACCGTGCGCGCCGACGCGCTCGCCGTGACACGGCAAATCGAAGCTCAAGACACCGCGGCCGGCGTCCAGAAACGCATGTGCAGTCAGGCTGTGCGGATGCTCCGTGAGCGCCGAGCCGCGGCTCATGCCGAAGCTGAGCAGCAAGCCCGGTTGCGTCGAGCCGGCGGGCTCGGCCAGCGCCACCGTCAACGGTCCATGTGCACCGGCAAGCTGCACCTCGCTCACGCGCTCGCGCATCGTTATGCTCAACTCCGGCAGCTCAGGCGTGCAGATTGATCGCGTACAGTCGCGGCTCGTTGCCGTTGTTGCGCTGCATGTGCAGCCGCAACCGCACCGGCCGGCCGCTCAGCTGCGCCAGGCTGCCGCCGGGCCAGCTAACTGCACAGTCAAGGCCGCCGGATGCTTCGCTTCGGCCGCTCGCCGCTCCCGAAAAGCCTTCGATCAGCTGAAAACGCTCGTCGGTAAATTCCAGGTGCATGCCGTCGGCGCCGTCGGCGTTGAGCGTGATGCTGCAGCCGCCCTCCGGCAACACGATCGGCGCCGACCAGACCGAGCCGCTGTCGGCGTTGGGAAACAGGCCGACCGCGCCCCAGCGATCGCGCGGCAGCGTGGCAAGCGCCACCTCGGCGTAATAGTCGTCGCCGTAGCGAGCGTTGCGCCAGCGCCCGTGATATATTCGCGTCTCGTCGCCGACGTTCAGGATACCGTTGGCCTGGCACAGGATCGTCGGGTACGCTTTGCCGTCTACGGGCGTCACCGGCGATTGCTGTGAGCCGAGGTAGACGTGTCCCTTGACCGGCTCGCGAAAGCGCAGGCCGTCGTTGCTGACGACCAGGCCGAAGTCACCTGAGATTTTGCCGAAGCCGAACCAGTGGTCGGTCTGGTCGAAGTTGTGCCAGATGCAGTACAGGCCGACCAGCACGTTGCCGAAGCTCGCCGCGCCGGTGCCGAGGTGTACCTGGTCGTATTCTTTGGTGATGCCGCGCTTTTCCGTGCTCCGCGGGCTCGGGCAGCGTAAACGACTCGGCCGAACTCGGCCAGCCAATCGTTGAAGTCGGGCGAGATCCAGGCAAAACCGTGTCGCCCGCGCGGCGCGCCGCCCTCGCTGCGCTGCGGCGCCGAGCCGGACTGGCCGTTGACGATGTACAGGCCGTCATAGGCGTAGAACGAAGCCTGCTCGGAGAACTCGTCGATCGGCGACGGCGGCCCCGGCTGCCAGGTGATGCCGTCGGCGCTGATCGCGGTGCGGATGGTGAAGTAGTGGCCCGCGCCGTCTTCCTGCCAGTAGTTGTAGATCATCTTGTAGCGGCGCTGCGGGTCAGGGTCGGCGTCGTCGCGGATCAGCGTGACGCCTTCGATGCGCTCGTCGGTCAGCGCGATGGCGTTGTTGTCGCTGCTGCCCCGGATCGTTACCTGTCCCAGCGACGGCTTGACCCATGTCAGCCCGTCGTCGCTTTCGGCATAGCACACCGGGCCCTGGCTGAGGTCGCCCTCCGCCTCGCCATGCGCTACCGAGTAGTACCACATCCGATACTTGCCGTCTTCGAGCAGCACCGTGCCGTAAAAATGAGAGGCGAGGTAATCCGGCGCGAGAGGGTTGTCGCGGCTGGGCACCATTACCGGCTCAGGCCGAACGTCGGGCTTTGAGAGGTAGAAGCACAGGTTCTTTTTCAGCGGCAGCAGCGAGTCGTCGATCGCCAGGAGCAGCGCATCGTGTTCAACACTTATGCCGATGCTGGGAAAACCGATTCGATTGGGCATCCCGCCAGCCTCCTATCCACAAGGTTTGGGTGTACCGGAGCGCAGCAGCGAGTCAGGGGGAACGCAACGCGTGACTCGCCCGAGCTTCGAGTTTGGATTAGAATAATGCTGGTCAGACCATCGGGCCACCTTCAAATTACTGCACATGCTCGACTTTGTCAAGGAGCGCGCGACGATGCACCACCTTTCGCTCGGACGCACGAATTTGAGCGTCAGCGCTGTCGGACTCGGCGCTGTGACGTTCGGCCGCGAGATCGATGAGCCGACCTCGTTCGCGATCATGGACCGCGCATTGGAGAGCGGAATCACCCTGTTCGACACGGCAGAAGTCTACGCCGGCGGCCGCTCGGAGGAGATTATCGGCCGCTGGCTGGCATCGCGTGGGGCGCGCCGGCAAGTCGTCGTGGCCACCAAGGTCGCCGGTAGCCTCACCCGCGAGCGGGTGATTGCCTCGGCCGAGGCGAGCTTGCGTCGTCTGCAGCTTGATAGCGTGGATCTGTTTCAGCTGCATCGCTGGGATGACGAGGTGCCGTTGGACGAAACGTTGGCGGCGCTGGACGAGCTGGTGACGGGTGGCAAGGCGCGCTATGTCGGCGTGAGTAATTATGCCGCCTGGCAGGTGTGTAAGGCGCTGTGGCGCCAGGATGTCGGCGGCTGGGCGCGCGTCGAGTCGGTCCAGCAGCCGTACAACATGGTGCTACGCGAGATCGAGACCGAGATGCTGCCGCTGTGTGCCGACCAGCAGCTTGGCGTGCTTGCCTACAGCCCGGCGGGCGCCGGCTTCCTGACCGGCAAATACCGCCGCGACGAGCCAATCCCGCACGATACCCGCTTCGAGGTCGTTCCCGGCCACCACGAGCCGTATTTCACCGATTCCGGCTTCCGGATCATGGAAGGGCTGCGTACCGTGTCCGCCGTGCTCGGCCTGCCGATGACGCAGCTGGGCCTGGCCTGGGTATTCAGCCGTCCGGGTGTCTCGTCGGTGCTGGTTGGAGCACGCAAACCGGAGCACGTTGATCAGGCGCTCGAGGCGCTGGCGCTGAAGCTGCCGGCCGAGACGCTGAGCGCGCTCAGTCGGTTGTAGGGTAGCCGTTATGAGCCGAGCAGGGGCAAGCCCCGCAGCTACGGATCTCGTGGAATTCGTAGCTGCGGGGCTTGCCTCCGCTGATCAGCCCCCGCCGTCCTCTGGCTGCGCGAGCTTGCCAATAGCAATAACCGGAACCGTGATCTGTCATTCCGAGCGGGGGCGCCCTCTGGGCCTAGGAATCTCAAGGCTTCTTGCCGCCCAGAAGCCTTGAGATTCCTAGGCCCAGAGGGCTGCCCCGCTCGGAATGACATGAACTCAATGGATGTGAGCATTGTTCTAATGCCGCCGCCTGACCGCGTCGCGCTGCTGCACATCGGCCGTCAGGTAGGCTTCCACCTCGTGCTGGTCGAAGCGGTCGGGCGAGAACGTACCGACGTCGATGCTGGTAGCGCCGTCGGCGACGTACTCAGCCAGCAGCATACCGGCTACCGGGTTGTAGGCAAAGCCGCCGGAGTGAAAAGCCGCTGCGACGAACAGGCCGGGCAGCCGTGCGACCGGCCCGAGGATCGGCTCGCCGTCACTCGAAAACGTGATCAGACCGACGCGCTGGCTGTCCCACTCCACGCCGTCGATCGACGGCACCAGCGTCGCCAGGTCGCGCTTGAGCATGGCTTTGAGCTCGGGCGCCACCGTCAGCGAGGTCATACGGAAGTCGTCGGCTGCGATACGATATTCAACCCGTTCCGAGGTCTCGATTCCTCCAAGCAGCCGGTTGCCGGCCGCCGGGCGGACATAGCCGTTGAGCCCATTGGCGTTGATCGCCGGAATGTCAACCGGCGCCGGCAGCGCGGCTGTTACGTAGCGCTGGTGCACAAACGACTTGACCGGCAGCATCACGTCTAACGGCCCGAGGACGCGGTGGATCCAGGCGTACACCGCGCTGACCACCGCATCGGCCTCGATCTCGCCCGCGACAGTCTGCACGCCGGCGACGCGCCCGTTGCGCATTATCATGCCGCCGGCGCGCTCATGCTCGCGAAGCTCGACGCCGAGCGCTCTACACTGCGCTGCCAGCGCCGGCAGGTACTCGTCCGGCTCGCTATAGCCTCCCAGCGGGTCGAACAGGCCGATCTCGTCTTCGCGCGGTGTGAGCTGGGGCCAGCGGTAGCGCATCTCGGCGGCCGTAAGTATTTCATACGGCGCCTCGAGGCGGTCATACAGCGGTAGCAGCGCCTGGCGCTCGGGCCAGCTGCGCTCGTCAAACAGGTTCAGGCAGCCTGTTTCCTTGAAGCTGTAGCCCGGCAGCTCGTGCGACAGCTCGCGATACAGCTGCAGGCTTTTCTTACGCGCACGAACGCCGGTCTCGCTCCAGAGCAGCCCGGTAATGATCGCGGCAGCGCGGCTGCTCGACCCGTCGCCGAGCGTTTCTTTTTCGAGCACGATGATCTTGCCATAGCGCTTTTTGGCCAACTGATAGGCTGTGCTGAGGCCGACTACGCCGCCCCCGATGATCACGACGGTGGGTTGGGTCATGCTGTCCCTCATCGGGCGCCTGGCGGGGCAAACGCCAGTTGCGCGCTACACGAACTGCAGCGCGTGGAGCCGTGCCCGTCGTAGCCACAGGCGCAGCCGCACCGGCGTGCCGGACCACGCACTCAGATCGCTGTTGCCGTTCCAGCTTACGATGTGGCGCGGTGCGTCGCCGGTTACCGGCTCGCACTCGTCGAAGCCGAAGCCCGGTATGGGCGAGCCCGAGGCCTCGATCAGCTCGACGCGTACCTCACCCGCAAAGCGTGTCCAGACGTTGAGCTCGAGCCTCGAGCCGCTGAAGATCAGCGGCACCGTCGTGCAGCGGCCTTCGGCCGGGGCTTCGAGCGAGGTCAGCCCGTCCTGGCGCCAGATCGCGCGGCACACATAGCCGCGATGCGGCGGATCTGCCGTGCGGCCCTGCGCGAAGTGCTCCTGATTATGGGTATGCCATTGCGGCCCGATCGGCAGCGACCATTCGCCCGGCTGCAAAGCCGCCAGGCCACACCCGGCGTAGACGCCGCCCTCCCAGCTGCTGCCCGGCTCGCCGGCCGGCACCACCGGCTCGCGGCTGGCGCGCTCCCAGCGCACGCCGTCGCGGCTGGTCATCAGCTGCACTTCCAGCACGTCGGCGGCGCGCTGATAAAACGCGGGGAACATCAGATACGCGTCGCCGGCTCCCGGCCAGGCAATATAAGCGTTGGTGTAGATATCGGTGTCGGGGCCGTCGTGCTTGTCGGGCTCGACGATAACCCGCGGCTCGGGCCAGTGGGTGAAATCTTCGGTTTCGGCGTAGGCGATCGTGCGCCGGCCGTGCCACTTGCCGTGCTGCAGGCCGTTCCAGCCGCGGAAATACCCGACATAGCGGCCTTTGGCTTCGTCGAAGGCGACAACCGTCTGCGTGTCGCTCATGTAGCCGTTGAGCAGCGGCTGTTCGATTGCGCTCCAGCTGGTGCCGTCGGGCGACACCGCCCCGTACACGCCGAGCTCGCCGCCTACGCGCGCCATATGCACCAGCTTGTAGCGCTGCTCCGCCGGCGCCGACGGGTCTTTGAACACGGTCGCGCCGTGAGCGCCGCGGCCGTGAGCCAGGTCGAGGCCGTAGACGATATTGTTTTGCGTCGAGCCGTCGAACGTGGCGCGGCCGACGGTCGGTTTTTCCCAGTGGACGCCGTCGCCGGACTCGGCATACGCCAGCATCGCTTTGAGGTCTTCGGGCTGGTCCTTGGCGGCGACCAGGTGCGTTTCGTAGTACAGCCGAAAGCGGCCTTCGTCTTCAAACAGCGTCGAATACACGTTGATGCGCGATTCCCACGCAAACTCGGGCGCGACCAGCGGCCGTGCGTCGATGCGTGGATTGTGCGCGCCGATCTGCACGCCATGCGGCATTTCCCAGGCGCCCGGCTCGCTCCCCGCCCCAGCTTACCCCGTACCCCGGCTCGATCAGCTGCCAGTCGATGAACACCTGCTTGCGGCTGCCGATCTCGTACGCCATGCCCTCTCCTCCTTCAAAGCGCGATACGCGTCCAGTGAATGCTCAGCGCGTCCAGGTCGCCGGCGTAGTAGGTCACCAGGACATCGCCGCCGGGAAGCAGCAGCGCGCCGGGATGCCCGAATGTCCAGATGTTCATGTCCGACCAGTAATCGCCGAACGCGCGCCGCCCTCCGGTGCCCGCCTCGGCCGCGCCGCGCGACTTTTCGTACAGTACCAGCTCGTCAGCACCCCAGCCGGCGCCCGGATCATCGCTCAGCACCGCGCGCAGGCTCGGCGGCTGATGGCGATGAACATACACGATCAGTAACTTATCGCCCGGCAGCAGTAGCGGCGCGGCGATCTGGCCTGGGAGACCGGTCGAGCGCGGCGCGCTCCAGTCGCGGGCGTCGGCCGAGCCCCAGGCCAGGTGCATCGCGGCATCCTGCTCCAGCTCGCGGTCGTGCGTCCACAGCAGCGACACCACGCGGCCGTCGTCGGGGCTGACGCTCAGCCGCTGGTCCCAGTAGAACATGCGCGCATGAGGATCGTGCGCCACGATCGCCCGACCGTCCCAGCTTTGCCCGCCATCGGAGGAAATCCGCAGCGCCGCGTGGTGCCGTCCGTGGTCGGTATCGTCGTAGTCTTTCCAAGCCTCATACGGCAGCGCCAGGTCGCCGTTGCTCAACTTCAGGATCGCCCCGGTTGTAGCGTTGCCGCGGTGTGGCTCGAGTGCCACGTCTCGCAGCGGGCTCCACGTGCGTCCCGCATCGTGCGAAAAGGCGACCATGATAGCGCTGGGCAAAATGCCCTGAGTCTCTGGGTTGGCCAATGGAAGCGCCGGGTCGGAGCGGTCGATCCGCAGGAACGAGCCGATCAGCGTACCCGGCAGTAGCTCGGTTAGCGCCGCCGCGCGGATCCTCCCACCTGAAGCGCCGGCGTCGCCGAAGCCGTCAAAGTGAGGCTCCCAGCTGGCTCCTTCGTCGGCGCTGATCATAATGCGCACGTCTTCGTCGGGCGAATCTTTGCGGCTGCCGGTGCGGAACACGGCAAGGATGCGGCCGTCGGAAAGGCGCTCGGCCGAGGGAAAGGTGCAACAGCGCGCCTGCGGCGGTGCCTGCCGTGCGTCGAAGACGATGCCGCGGTCGCTGATCCTCATGTATGCTTCTCGCGAGCGACGGCCGGCGGCGCCGGCCTTAACGAAAGGTTTGCGGCTCGAGCTGGTTGATCAGGCGGCGACCGTCGCGAAATCGCTCCAGGTTTTGCAGGAACAGGTCGCGCAGCGCCGGTACCGGATCGGGCATCACGCCGGACATGTGCGGCGTGATCGAGATGGCGGGGTGGTCCCACAGCGGCGAGCTCGCCGGAAGCGGCTCCTGCTCGTGAACGTCAAGATACGCGTGCGCCAGCCTGCCGCTGTCGAGCGCATCGACCAGCGCCGCGGTATCGACGACGCCTCCACGGGCAATATTGATCAGGATCGCCTCGGGTTTCGTGTGCGCCAACGCGGCGGCGTTGATCATATGCTTCGTCGCCGCCGTCAGCGGTGCCGCCACCACGATCACGTCGGCCGGCGGCAATACCTCGTGCAGCCTGTCGGGCGCGACAACCCGCTCGGGCAGTGTTGCTTCGGGGTCGCCGAAGTCCGGATGTGAGGCATAGCCGCGGTAGCTCGCTCGGTTACCGTCACGGGTGACGGCGATGATGCGCATGCCCAGGACGTTGAACAGGCGCGCTGTTTCACGGCCGACGCCGCCGTAGCCGATCACCAGCGCCGTTTTGCCGCGCAGCGACGGCCGCGACATCCCGATCCGGTCGGGCCAGACGTGCTGTTGCTGGAGCTGCTCAAAGGCGCGCAGCTGCTTGGTGTGGTACAGCAGGCGCGCCAGGATGAACTCGGCCATGTGCGCGGCGCTGGTTCCGGCGGCGTTGGAAAGGCGGATATCGCGCCGGATGAGCGGATGCCCGAAGAGCTGGTCGGTGCCCGACGAAAACAACTGTAACCAGCGCAGGCCACTTGCGCGCTCAGCCCCTGGTGGAAGCTCGTCGGTCAGCAGAATCTCGACCTTCTCGTCAAGCGCCGCCTCGATCGAGGCGCCGTCCGTAGCACAAAAGCGCAGCTCAACGCCCGGCGGCGACTGCCAGCCGGCGTCCGATTCCATCGCAATCAGCGCTGTGGTCATCGATACCGCCCTGCCGAACGAGCGTTGTGCTCAAGTTTCAGGAGTGCTCCGGCAGCGTCACCAGACCCGAGCCGCGCTCGGCCAGCCCGGGTGGAAACGCGAACTGCTCAATCATCTCGGGGCTAAAATCGATGCCCAGTCCCGGCGCTGTCGGAGCCAGCAGCACGCCGTCGCGCAGCTGCGGACGCTGCACCAGCGTCGCCGCCTGGAAATCGGTCAGCTCACGGCCCATTTCGAGCCGCTCGACCACGCCACACGCCAGCGCCAGGTGTACGTTGGCCATGAAACCCGGGCCGGCGCACCACGCGTGCGGCATCATGCCCAGGCCATGCTCGGCGGCCATGCCGGCGACCTTCAACGCCTGGCCAAACCCGCCGACATAGTTCACGTCGGGCTGCAAAATGTCGAAGGCGTGGCGCTCGACGAAGACCCGGAATCCGGCGTCCAGGGCCAGACTTTCACCGCCGGAAATGCGGACCGGGCTGCGCTCGCGCAGCCAGGCGTAGCCGTCAGGGTCAAGGTAGCTGAGCGGCTCTTCGAAAAAGCTGACGCCGTACTCGCCCAGAACCTGGGCCACGTCGAGCGCTTCGGCGCGCGAGATCGGGTCTGGGATGCCGCCCATATGCCCGTCGACGCCGATCACAAAATCGTCGCCGGCGACGGCACGGATCGTCTCGAGCGTTGCCCGCAGCCGCGACAGCAGCTCGGGACCGGTGGGCGACGAAAACTCGAGCCCGGCCTCATCGCCGAACTGCAGGCCAAGCTTCAGGCCGCGAAACTGCTCGGCCAGCAGCTGCTGCACCAGCGGAGCAAGCAGCTCGACCGAAGCCGGAGCCGCACCGAGGCTGGCATATACCGGCACGTCGGGGCGGTTTGCGTCCGACAGCAGCTGGTAGCACGGACGGCTAACTCGCTTGCCGGCGATATCCCACAGCGCGATCTCGATCGCGCCCAGCACGCTGGTCGCCGCGCCGGCGCGCCCCCACCAGACGCTGGAATCGAACATCCGCTGCCACAGCTCGTCGATCGCCGCGGGGTCGGCGCCGATCAGCAGCGGCTCATAGTAACGCGTAATCGCCTCGGCTGCTTCACCGCAAAACAGGCCAAGCAGCGCTTCGCCGTGCCCGGCTATTCCTTCGTCGGTTTCGACGCGGATCAGCGCCGAGCCGGCGTGATATCCCGCTCGATTGTGCGTTCCGGCCAGATAGCAGCGCACGCTGGTGATGATCATTGCTATCCTAGATCGGCCCGTTCAGGCCTTAATAGCATACTGGTCTGACCAGCAGCCGCGGCCATTCTACGGTTGTGCTATCGGCTTGTCAAGATCGGTATCTAGCAACGCTTGTTTACGTAAAGGTGCTATGCTATAGTCCGATCGGGCTCATGCTGGTCTGACCAGCATGCATGGTTCGCATACGGCGCCGTCCGCCGGACGTCCTCAAGAGCCGCCTGGCGCTCACACGATGGAATCACAACGTATGAAGAACGACCTGGTGCTGGAGCAGCCGCGCAAAGTAACGGTGGTTGAGGCGATCGTCGAGCAGATCGTGCGCCAGATTCAAGCCGGCAAGCTCGAGCCCGGCGATAAGCTTCCCTCCGAGCGGCAGCTGATCGAAATGCTGAAAGTGAGCCGCTCGTCGGTTCGCGAGGCGCTACAGGGCCTGGCCGTAATGGGCCTGATCGAAAGCCGCCCGGGCCAGGGCACCTTTGTCAGCGACAATCTGTACCTGATGGTTCCGGACGTCAACAGTCCGGGCCTGTCGGCCAGCCTGCAGCGCGACATTCGCCTCAAGCTGGTCGAAGCGCGGCGCATCGTGGAGGGCAACATCGCACGCCTGGCCGCCGAGCGAGCGACCGACGCGGCGATCGAGCGTTTGAGCGAACAATTCGAGCTGTACAGCACGCTGATACTGCAGAAATCGTATCAGCAGGCCGTCGGCGGCCCGCACCATGATTTTCATATCACCCTGGCCGAGATGACCCACAACCCGTTTTTTACGCCGCTGGTCGAAACCCTTCTGCGCGCGATCCCGCAGGGGCTGCGCGAAAGCGAGTTTAACGCCCTGGCCCGACCGGACCCACAGGCAATCTGGCTGCGTGAGCTAGAAATCCATCGCGCGATCAAGGACGCTGTCGCCCGCCGCGACCCCGATGCAGCTGGCGCCGCGATGGAAGACCATATGGATTTTGAGCATCGCCTGATCATTCAAGTCTTCGACGCCAAAGCGGAGCCGGAGTAGGGCCGGCTCCACGCCGGTGCATCGTCTCCTCCACAGATTGCCTTGCTTTGACTCGTATGCTACACTTGGCTTCAATGTGATGCTGGTCTGACCATTCCGAGCGGGCCTGCAGTTAAGCGCTCTTCCCCACCGTGGAGGTACGAGCTCCGATGATCGTCGACGTTCACGCTCACACGCCGCAGTATCGCGGTGCGGTTCCCGAGAACGAGCTCGTCATCAACCACGCCTGGCGGCCGGACCGCTCGGTGCGCTCGAGCGTCAACTGGCAGGATTTCGTGGATGCTCAGGCGCCGGCGGATGTCTCGATCATTTTCGCTGTCGCATGGGAGCCCGGCATTATCGTACCCAGGCTCACCGGCCAGGAAGTCGGCGATACCAGCTGGTACAACGGCAATATCAACGACGCCACCGCGACGTTTGTGAAGGCGGACCCGGACAAGCGCATCGGTTTCATGGCGCTGCATCCGCACGATCCGCACTGCCTCGACGAGCTGGAGCGCTGTCGTAGCGACCTGGGATTGCGCGGTATCAAGCTCGGCGCAAATTATCAGAATTTCGACCCGCTCGAGACACGCGCGCTGGCGATTTACGAGCGTGCCCAGCGCTGGGGTCTTCCGATATTGTTCCACCAGGGCACCTCTCCGGTACGCGAAGCGCCGATCCGCCTGGCGTTTCCGCTGCTGATGGACGAGGTCGCGATCCGCTATCCCGAGCTCAAAATCGTCATGGCCCACGTCGGCCATCCCTGGCAGGTCGAAACCTGCGTCGTGATCCGCAAGCATCCGCATGTGTACGCCGATGTCTCGGCCACGATTTACCGGCCGTTCTCATTCTGGGAGCAGATGGTCAAGGCGGCCGAGTGGAACGTGATGGACAAGCTGCTGTTCGGCACGGATTTTCCGGTAACCACCGTGCAGGAAACGATCGACGCGCTCCACAACGTGAACGCAATTGTCGAAGGAACCAGATTGCCGCGCGTTCCCGACGTTGCGATCGACGGCATAATTAACCGTGATGCGCTGTCGCTGCTTGGCCTGCGCTAACAGCCGCGGTGCACAAGGGCGCTCTGTAGGATGCACATGAGCCGAGCACCTAGCTCCGTTCTCGAGTCGCCGCTGCCGGGCACGCCGATCGATGAGCTCGATACACCGGTCGCCGTCGTCGACCTCGACCGCCTGGCGGAGAATATCACACGACTGCAGCGCTACCTCGACGCGCACCACATCGCCAACCGGCCGCACGTCAAAACGCACAAGATTCCGGCTATCGCTCACATGCAGCTCGACGCGGGCGCCGTCGGCATTACCTGCCAGAAGCTCAGCGAAGCCCAGGTCATGGCCGACGCGGGCATCGGCGATATTTTTGTGCCGTACAATATCCTTGGCCCGGCCAAGCTCGAGCGTCTGGTTGCGCTCGCCCGCCGCGTGAAGCTTAGTGTGACCGCCGACTCGGAAGTCGTGGTGCGCGGCCTGTCGGGTACCGCCCAACAGGCCGCTCTGTCGCTGCCGGTGCTGGTCGAGTGCGACCTCGGGATGGGGCGCTGTGGGGTACAAACGCCCGGCCAGGCCGTCGCGCTGGCGCGGGTGATAGCGCGCTCGCCCGGCCTGCAATTTGGCGGCTTGATGACCTATCCCAACTCAGCGCTGCTTGATCCGTTCGTCGTCGAAGTGCGCGCGGCGCTTGCGGCGGATGATATCGCCGTGGAGCGCGTCAGCGGCGGCGGCACACCTAATATGTGGCAGGCGCATACTCACCGAGAGCTGACCGAGCATCGCGCCGGAATGTACCTGTTTGGCGACCGCTATACCATGGCTGCCGGCGCGGTGCAGCCCGATCAGCGCGCCTTTGGCGTCGTAGCGACGGTAGTCAGCCGGCCGACGGAGGAGCGGGCGATCCTGGATGCCGGCAGCAAAACTCTGTCGTCCGATCTGCTCGGCCTTGAAGGCTACGGCCAGGTGCTCGAATATCCCGATGCGCTGCTGGTGTCGCTGAGCGAAGAGCACGGCCGGCTGGACCTGTCGCGCTCCGAACGCAGGCCCGAGATCGGCGAGCGCGTGACGGTAGTTCCCAATCACTGCTGTGTGGTGGTCAATCTGTTCGAGCAGCTCGTCGGCGTCCGCCAGGGGCAGGTCGAGACGGTATGGCCGGTTGCGGCCCGCGGCTCGCTGCAGTAAGCGGAGAACGATCACCGGGCGTCGCGGCACAGGAAAGGACCTGGGATGGAGCATGTACTAAACAACGCGGATCTGGTCTCTCGCGCGCGGGACGTGATCCCGGGCGGGGTAAACTCGGTCAATCGCGTGCTGGACTGGCCGATAGCGATCACCCATGCGCAGGGCGCGTATATCACCGACGCCGACGGCAAGACGTACCTCGACTACCACGCCGCGTTCGGGCCGGTGGTCCTGGGCCACAATCATCCTCGGGTCAACGCCGCCGTGCACGCGGTGATCGAGCGTCTCGGCATCACCGGCCTGGGCGTGACCGATATCGAAGTCGAGCTCGCCGAAAAGGTGGCCTCGCTGGTTCCGTCGGCCGAGCGCGTGCTGCTGACGAACTCGGGCTCGGAAGCGACCTATGCCGCGCTGCGCCTGGCCCGCGCGGTGACCGGTCGCCGCTCGATCGTCAAGTTTCAGGGCACCTATCACGGCTGGCACGACGCGGTCTTGATGAACGTGATCAGCGCGCCGGACAAGATCGGACAGCGCGATCCGCTGTCGCAGGGGATGCTGCCTGAAGTCGTCGAGCACACGATTGTGCTGCCGTTTAACGATGTCGAAGCGATTGCCGATACGCTGCAGCAGCGTGGCGACGAGATCGCGGCGGTGCTGGTTGAGGTCATTCCGCACAATATCGGCTGCGTGCTGCCGCGGCCCGAATTCCTCCAGTCGCTGCGCACGCTGACCGAGCAGAACGGCAGCCTGCTGATCTTCGACGAAGTGATCACCGGCTTTCGCCACGGCCTGGGCGGCTACCAGAAGATCAGCGGCGTGACGCCGGATCTGAGCACGTTTGCCAAGGCGATGGCTAACGGCTACCCGATCGCTGCGCTGGTGGGCCGCGGCGCGTATATGGATCGCTTCGCGCCAGGCGGCGGTGTGATGTTTGCCGGTACATATAACGGCCACCCGGTCGGCGTCGCCGCCGCGCTGGCCACCATCGCCGAGCTCGAAAGCGGCGGGGTGTACGAGCATTGTTTTGGTCTGGCGCGACAGGCCGCTGAAGGCATCCAGGCGATTGCCGACGAGCACGGCATCTGCATGCAGGTCGTCCGCTTCGGCTCGGTGTTTGTTCCATATTTCATGGAAGGGCCGATCGAAAGCTACACCGACCTGCTGCGCAACGACACGCGGCGCGATATCTGGTTCCGCCGCACGATGTGCGACCACGGCATTTTCATGCTGCCGACCGCGCTCAAGCGCAACCATGTCAGCGCCGCGTTTACGCAGGCCGACATCGACCGCACGCTGGAAACTGCGCGCCGCGTGCTTGGCTCGATTCCGGCGTCTTCATCGGCGGCGTAGCGGAATCCGCTTCAACCGACCTGCCTGTGAAACGCGTCTACGCTCCGCCCCACGGTGAGGCGCGCTTCCCAATCGTTGGCCGTGAGCGCCTGCCGCAGCAGCGGAAACACCTCCTGCCAGGCCGCCCGCAGCAGCTCGAGCTCCTGGTCGCCGTGGGCATAGCTGAGATTTACGCCAAACGAGGCAAAAAAACCGCGCAGCGTCATCAGCTGGACATAATAGTCTTTGATCCGGCGTTTCAGCGTCGCGTCACCGGCCGTGACGCGGATCGCGATCTGCTGCGGCAGGCCGGCCGCCTCGAGCGGAAGCTCGTACGCCGCGCAAAGCGCGTTGAATTGCTGCTGGAAGCGGGTGCCGGCAGCCACGATATGGTCGATCGCCTCCCGAGCGCGCAGCTCGCGGATCGTCGCCAGGCTGGCGGCCAGGCCTACCGCGTCCGACCAGTAGGTGCTGCTGACGAACATTTCGCCGACCAGCGCCATCACGTCGCGGCGGCCAACCACGGCGCCCATCGCATAGCCGTTCGAGATCGCCTTGGCATATGTGGCGAGGTCGGGCTGCACGCCGAAGTACTCCTGCGCGCCGCCAAGCGCAAGCCGGAACCCGGTGACGACTTCGTCGAAGATCAGCACGGCTCCATGCTCGGTCGCGAGCGCGCGCACGCCTTCCAGAAAGCCGGGTGCCGGCAGAGAAGCGCCACGCGAGGCCTCGAGAATGATGCATGCCACGGCGCCGCGGTTGCGCTCGAGCTGCTGCTTCAGCGAGTCGAGGTCGTTGTACGCAAACGGCAGGGCTGTTCCGGCCAGGCCGCCGGGTACGCCGTGCGGCTTGATGCCGGGCAGCAGATGGGTGTCCAGCACGTCGTTGCTTTCGAGATTGGCCGCCAGGTACCAGTCGTGCCAGCCGTGATAGCCGCAAAACAGCACTTTCTCGCGTCCGGTGTAGGCGCGGGCGATGCGCACGGCGATCGTGTTCGCTTCGCCGCCGCCTTTGCAGTAGCGCACCATCTCGGCGCACGGAATGGCGCCGATCAGCTCCTTTGCGAGCTCGTATTCAAGCGGATGGCTGACGCTATAGGCCGTGCCGCGCCGGATCTGCTCGATCACGGCGCTGTCGACGGCGTCGTCGGCGTAGCCCAGGATCGCCGCGCCGACACACATCATCAAATCGACGTACTCGTTGCCGTCGAGATCCCAGAAGCGACTGCCCTTGGCGTGGCTGACATAGGGTGGCGTTAGTCCAGGCGCGTATAGCTCGGGCCGGCGACTGATCAGCTGTGTGCCGCCGGGGATAATTTCGAGCGCTTCTCGATACAGCTCATAGGTGCGCGCAACTGATCGGGCTCGGGTTTCGGCCGCCATGAGAGGCTCCTTCCATCAGCTTTGTACCGGAGATGTAGTAATCATGTCGTCGATCAGGGTATGCCCCAGGTGGCGGGGTTGAGCAGCTCGGCGTCGTCGAGCCGCAGCCCACGCAGCTGCTCGCACAGCTCATCCGGCAGCCGCAGCTCAGCCGCGCGCAAATCTTCGTGCAGCTCGGCTTCGCTGCGCACGCCTACCAGTACCGAGCCGATCTGCGGGTGTGCCAGGCCGAACGCGATCGCCGCCTGGATCGGGCTCAACTCGAGCCCGGCGTCGTCGACCAGCCGCCGAAACCGGCGCGACCGAGCACGCAGCCGGTCCAGATGGTCAGGCAGGTAGTCGCCGCGCGGCGTGAGCGCGCCTTTGAGCAGAATCGACCGGATCACGATCCCGACGTTGAGCGCGGCCGCCATGGGCAAGACGCGGTCGGCCAGGCGCTGATCGAGCACCGAGTAGGTGCCCTGCAAAACATCAAAGGCCCCGGTCTGCAGCGCTGCTATTGGAAGGGCGCTGCCGTAGGTCGAGCCGCCGGCCCAGCGCACCTTGCCGCTCTGCCGCGCTTCGGCAAACACCTCGGCCAGCACGTCGACGCGCGCCAGCATCTCGGCGTCGAGGTTGTGGATCTGCCAGAGGTCAACATAGTCGGTCTGCAGCTGCTGCAGGCTCGTTTCGAGTGATGTGAGCATCTCACGGCGCAATGCTGTGCTGTCCGGCAAGCTTTGGGCACCGGCGCGCACCTTGGTCGCCAAAATAACCTGTTCGCGCCTGCCACGCAGCGCGCGGCCCAGCACCGCCTCGCTTTCGCCGTAGTCCCTGGCGGTGTCGATCAGATTGATGCCGGCGTCGACAGCCGCGTGAACCAGGCGCTGCGCCTCGGCTTCGGATGGGCGGCCAAACGCCCCGGGCGCGACGATGCCGTAGTCGAGGCCAAGCTCGACGGTTCCAAGCGCAAGCGCTGAGACGTGCAGTCCGGTTCGTCCCAGGATACGGTACTCCACAGCCGGCTCCATCAGCACGCTTATCGGGTGGGACAACGGGCGGTAGGGACAGTGGGCGGTGCTATGCCCCGGCTGCGATCTTGAGCGCCTCGGCTTCCAGTTCCTCCAGCCCGGCCGCACGAACCGCCG
Organism: uncultured bacterium; assembly: GCA_963827625.1. GTDB lineage: Bacteria > Chloroflexota > Chloroflexia > Chloroflexales > Kallotenuaceae > CAWHBS01. The sequence continues at coordinate 120,193 of CAWHBS010000005.1, forward strand.
CCAGTACGCGAGCGGTCTCGGCCTCGCTCAGCGGGCGCTGTGGCGGCCGGGCGCTGCCGCAGGGCAGGCCCCACGAGCTGAGCACCGCCTTCAATCCCGCGATCAGCGGTACCGAGAGCAGCGCCGTGATCACGCGGTTGGCGCGAAATTGCAGCGCCTGGGCTTCGGCCAGCGAGCCTTCGGCCATGGCGCGGTAGATCGCGCTGAACGTCGCCGGCATGACGTTGTAGGTGCTGCCGATCGCTCCGTGCGCGCCCATCGTCAGCGCCGCCACGCATACTTCGTCGAAGCCGGACAGCACGCTCATACCGTCGACGCCCAGCTCGATGATGTTGCGCATGTCGTACAGGTTGTAGGACGAGTACTTGATGCCGCGGACCGAGGGAATGCGGACCAGATCCGCCATCACCTGGGCCGAGATCTCGACGCCGGTCGACGACGGAATATTGTACGGATACAGCGGCACACCGGCGGCGGCATCCGCGATCGCGCGGTAGTGCTCAAACAGCGCTGCCTGGTCGACGCGGAAATAGAACGGCGGAACCGCCGCAACCGCGTCGATCGGCAAGCTCGCGGCATGTCCCGCCAGCATGCAGGCGGTCTGGGTGTCCATCGCTCCGATATGGGCGATCACTTTGGCCCGCCCGTCGACGGTGGAAACCACAGTTTCGAGCACGGCCCGGCGCTCCTGCGGCGTGAGCAGCAGGCCTTCGCCGGTTCCTCCACACACGAAAAACCCGCTCACGCCGCGCCGGATATGCAGCTCCACCAGGTCGCGCAGGGTGGCGTGGTTTACCGCGGCGCCTGTCTGGTCCATCGGCGTGAGCAGCGCCGGCAAGATACCCTGAATTGTTGCAGCCATAGGTGTTCACCCTGAAGTAGCCTGGCCGCTGACACATGCGCTGTGCGGCCCGAAAACTCAGCTAAAGATCGCGCGCTGCTGCAGGTGATCCACCAGCGCGTCGTGCGCGGCGAGCTGATCGCGGGCGCGCAGTGCGGCGATGATACGCTGATGTTCCGTGATCACACGCTCCGGATTGTGCAAAATCGCGCTCGGCCGGTGTGAGATCGAGAGCCGAAAGTGTTCAACCAGCAAAGGAATCAGGTCGACCAGCACCGGGTTCTGCGTCGCGCGCAGCAGCGCGGTGTGAAACTCGATATCGTTCTTAATCGTGCTGCGTCCCAGGCGCAGATTGTCTTCGAGCGCGGCGTTGATGGCATCGAGCTCGTGCAACTGCTGCTCGCTGATGCGCGCGCAGATCAGGCCGATCGCGCCGAGCTCCACCGCGGCGCGCGCCTCGCTGAGCGCCGCCAGGCTATGCCCCGTATCAAAGCCGGGCGAGGTCGGTTGGGGGAGTGTAGAGCGGTCAAAGGCTGTGATAAATATGCCGCGGCCGGGCTGCTTCTCGATCAGCCCCTCGGCGACCAGCACGCTGAGCGCTTCGCGCACGATGTTGCGGCTGACCGCCAGGCTTTCGCTCAGCTCACGCTCGCTCGGAAACACGGCGCCGGGCTGCAGATCCTCGGTTACAATGAACCGGCGCAGCGTTTCGGTCGCCTGTTTGGTCAGCGTGTCGCGAGCGAGTGGTTTCAGCATAGGCGCGCGGCTGTCCGTAAGCTGCAAGGTCGGACTTGCAAAATTGGTACTTTAGTGGGACCACTATACCAAAGCGATTCGGGGGTGTCAATCGGCGCTGTCCGGCGCGCGCGCGATATTGACAAGCCTCAAATCGATGTGGTATGGTTATAGTACCAGATGACAGGTGAACCAGTTCAGTCGATCGCTCTGTGCGGCAGTAATGTTCGTCTTCACGCGTCAGCGCTGACCTGCAGGCAACCTCTGCGAGCGTAGTATTCATCCATCCGCAACCGGTGCTCGGAGTCACGAACCATGCTGATTGTGGATCCGCCCGAACAGGTCGACTTCACCCACAACAAGCTACTGCTCAACCGATATCGCTTTGTAGAATACGAGACTGTGCGGATCCTGGCGGCCTGGCTACCGGCGACTCCCGCAGTTCGAGCTCAAGCTGGCGATTGGCCGGCTGCTGTGGGAAGAAGCGCAGCACGTTCAGCACCTCTACGGGCGGCTGCGCGAGATGCAAACTCCGGCCTTTCGTGATCCGCCTGACGCGATGTTGCGGCTGATGATGGCCGAGGCGATCAATGCGCCAACGGCGCTCGACATGCTGGCCGGCCTGTTCCGCGTGATCAAACCGTCGCTTGCGGCTGCGTACCGCTGGCACATGCAGCAGACCTTCGCCAACCCGGATGCGCCGACTCTGTATGCCTGCGGCATATTCTGCTGGACGAGGAAGCGCACGCGCTGTGGACGGCCGATGCGCTGGCCGCTCATCCCGAGAGCGAGTGGGAGCGTTATATCCGGCAGCTGCTGCAGGCGGCCGGTGGCCTGACCGGCCGTGAGGAGCGTGCGGACCGAACCGCGGGCGCCCGCCTCGCGCACGCCGTTTGAGGCGCCGCGGACGGCAGCCCGCGACGAGCGGTTTACCCTGCTTAGGCGCCTCGGTCGCCCGGCCGCCGAGCAGCCCGACGATTCGACCGAGCGCCTGCACGAGTTCGAAAGCTACAGCCAGGAGATGCTGGCGGCCGAAACGGTCGCGCTGGTGATGTACCTTTCGCCGGGCATGCCGTGGGAGTTCGTCTACAACAGCGCGCGCCACTGCTACGACGAGACGCGCCATTGCCGGCTCGGCATCGAGTGGCTCGCCGCGCACGGGCTCAACTACATGGAGGTGCCGCAAAACACGCGCGTGTATGCCTGGCGCAGCCAGTACGATCCGGCGACGCAATACTGCCTGCTTACGATGGGCAACGAAAAGCATGTCTTTCCGTATCGCCGCCGGCGCCTGTCGGCCTACCGCGAGGCAGGCGACAGGCTGTCGGCAGAATTCCTGAGCTACGATATGGCCGACGAGCGCCAGCACGTCGCCTACGGGCTGCAAATGGCTGCCGCAGCTGATGGCCGAGCACGGCATCTCTATACCGGAAGACCAATTTGTGCGCGAGACCGTCTTGCGTTGGGAAGAGGAATACCGCTCCGGCAACCTGCCGATCCATCAGCAGACCGGCGAACACAGCACAACCGCAGATTAGGACATCCGCGCCTGGCGCTAAGCGAGCGACGGTATCGATATGAACCCGATCAAGATCGCCGACTTCGAGGCGCTGGCTCGCGAAAGGCTCGCGCCGATCGCGTGGGACTTCATCGCGGGCGGCGCCGGCGATGAATTAACCGTCGCCGACAACATGGAGGCGTTCAACAGAGTAAAGCTGCGTCCGCGCGTCGTCGCCGACGTCGCCGTACGCGACCTTTCAACCGAGGTGCTGGGCGTGCCGTTGGCGCTGCCGGTGATGCTTGCTCCGGCCAGCCACCAGCGCATGGCCCACGTCGACGCCGAGCTGGCAACCGCCCGTGCCGCAGCAGCAGCCGGCACTGTTGCAGTGTTCGGCACCGGCAATCACTACGCGATCGAGCAGGTCGCCGCTGCCGCCGGCGCGCCGTTCTGGTTCCAGATGTACTGCCTCGAAAACCGCTCGGTCACCGAGCGGATCATCCGGCGCGCGGAGGCGGCGGGAGCACGGGCGATCGTAGTCACGGTGGACGCGACGGTGCCTGCGCGGCGCGAGCGCCATATGCGCAACGGCTTTGCGCTACCGCCCGAAGTCGAGCTGCGCAACATGGTCGGCATCGGCCTGCAGGACTGGCTGCTGAGCGATCCCGAGCGCGGCATGCCGGCCTTTCTCGAAGTCGTACACTCAGATGCTGCTGACCTGGCCCGAGATCGACTGGCTGCGCAGCGTCGTTCGCGTTCCGCTGCTGCTCAAAGGGGTCATGACCGCCGAAGATGCCGAGCTGGCCGTCGAGCACGGCGTTGACGGTATCATCGTGTCGAATCACGGCGGCCGGCAGGTCGACGGAACGCTCGCGGCGATCGAGGCACTGCCCGAGGTCGCCGAGCAGGTGTCCGGCAGGATCGCGGTGTTGATGGACGGCGGCGTGCGGCGCGGCACCGATGTGCTCAAAGCGCTGGCCCTGGGCGCCAGGGCCGTGCTGATCGGACGCCCATACCTGTGGGGCCTTGCCGTCGACGGCGAGGCAGGAGTGAGCGCCGTGCTCTCAATTTTGCGCGACGATATAGACTGTGCGATGGGCCAATTGGGCCAGGCCGACGTCAAACGCATCGACCGAAGCCTGGTCGCGATCCGCTAACCAAAACGACGCAACGTCGCCAGGTTGAGCACTGGAGAATACCGATGCAGGACGGCACTGAGCTGGGGATCGGTTTGCTCGGATCGGGCTATATGGGGCAAACCTACGCCGAGTGTCTCACCCGCTACACCACCCGCGCGCGCCTGGCGGCGATCGCCGGCGGGCGGCGGGCGCCGGGGCTGGCCGCCAACTATGGCGTCGACTACGAGCCGAGCTACGAGGCATTGCTCGCCCGCCCCGATGTGCAGGCGGTGCTGATCGCGACGCCGCATGCGGCCCACCACGACCAGGTTATCGCGGCTGCCGCGAGCGGCAAGCACGTGCTGGTCGAAAAGCCGATGGCAACCTCGACGGCCGACTGCAGCGCCATGATCGAGGCCTGCCGGCGCGCCGGCGTGGTGCTGGAAGTGATCCAGACGCTGCGCTTTCGCGGGACGCCGGCACGGGCCAAAGCGCTGATCGACGAGGGCCGCATCGGCCGCGTGCTGATGCTGCACGGCCAGTCGCTCGGACGCGACTACATCGTCGATACCTCGGCCTGGACGGCGCTGCCGGAAAATGGCGGCGCGTTTCTCGACATGGGCGTGCACAACTTCGATATCATGCGCTTTTTCATCGGCGCCGACGCCCGGCTGGTCTTCAGCCATATCAACACTTACGGCACGACCGACGCGCCCGGGCTGAGCGCAATGACCGAGCTCGTGTTTGAGGGCGGCGCAGTCGCGCAGCAATGGATGTCGTTTGAAATACCGTCGCAGGGCCTGACCGGCAGCCAGCACCGCTACGTGGTCGTCGGCGAGCGCGGCGCGCTGGATATCGACGGCTACGGCAAGCTGCAGCTCGACAGCGGCAGCGGCTGGGAGACGATCTGGGAGCAGCCGCCGATCGATTTTGTCAATCGCCCGCTCGAAGCGGTACGCCTTGAAGCGTTTTACACTCAATGCCAGGCCTTTGTCGACGACGTGCTGGACGGCCGCGCGCCGACCGTGTCGGGCGAAGTCGGACGCGCCGCGGTTGAGATAGTGGAAGCCGCCTGGCGCTCTTCGCAAACCGGCCGGGCGGTCGCGCTGCCGCTAGTACGCTAAAGCGTCAATGTGGCGCTGGCGCGCATCGCTGTACAACGGGCTAAAGCCCGTGAATAACCATAGACGTATTACCGCCTGACGGTACTGGATCTCGGCTGAGCAGAGCGCACCAGATGAGAATTACCAGGGTCGAAACCTTTCTGTTGCGGCACGAGTTGGAGCGGGCGACCGGCCCGTCGATCCACCTGTACACCTCGCGTGAAACGCTGATCGTCAAGCTCAGCTGCGACGATGGAACCGTCGGCTGGGGCGAAACGTCGCCGCTACCGGGCACACGCGGCGCGATCGAGGAAGGCTGTGCGCCGCTGCTGCTCGGCCAGGATCCGTGCGAGCACCGGCGACTATGGAACCAGATGTGGGGCGCCACGCTCGGCAACGGCTTTGCGGTCGCCGCCGTGGATATCGCGCTGCACGACCTGTGGGGCAAGGCAACCGGACGCTCGATCGGTGAGCTGTACGGCGGGGCGCTGCGCGCACGCGTTCCCGCGTATGCCTCCGCGCTGAGCTACGTTGAAGGTGGCGACCCGGCCGACCTGTGGCTCCCGGAAGCACTGGGCCTCGTCGAGCAGGGCTTCAGCGCGATCAAAATGCGCATCGGCCGCTTTCCGCCCGCGCACGAGCTGCCGCTGATCGAGCAGCTGCGCAACGAGCTGCCCCATGTGCGCCTGATGGCCGACGGTAACGCCGCCTACACGCTACCGACGGCGATCCGCGTCGGCCGCGCACTCGAGCACGTGGGCCTCGACTGGTTTGAAGAGCCGATCCCGCAGCTGTGGCCGACACAGGCCGAATACGCCGGCTACGACGTGCTCGCCGGGCACCTCGATATCCCGATCGCCAGCGGCGAGATCCTGCAGTCGCGCGGCGCGTTCAAAGCGCTGATCGACGGGCGTAAAACCGATATCGTCCAGCCTGACGTAGCGATTTGCGGCGGTATCGGCGAGCTCCTGTTTGTGGCGGATATGGCGCGGCTTTCCGGCGTGCGAACCGTGCCGCACTGCTGGGGCGGCGCCATCACGATCGCCGCAACCGCACATGTTCTTTCGCTGCTGCCGGACCCGACCGCCGGTCCGTCGGCTGAGACGCCGATGCTCGAATACGATACGACACCGAATCTGTTTCGAACCGAGCTGCTGGCCGAGCCGCTGCAGGTGCGCGACGGCTGGCTCGCGGTTCCGGGCGGCCCGGGACTCGGCATCGTCGTCGACGAGGATATGCTGCGTCGTTACCGGGTCTAAAATATCGCTCACGTGCACTGTGCCCCTCTGCTCGAACGCAGTGAGGGGTCTTACTGTAAGGACACAGCTGATATGACCACCGTGCTGGTCGCCGATCCTGCTCCGTCGCTGTACCCGTTCGCCGAAGAGCGAGCGGCGGCTGAAGCTGCAGGGGCGCGTTTTGTTGTGGGCGACGACCGCGCGCCGGCGATCGAAGACGCCGAGGTGATCCTGACGGCCGCGCTCGCGTTTCCGGCCGCAACGCTGCGTCGCCTGACACGCTGCCGGCTGATTGTGCGCTACGGTATCGGCGTAGACACGATCGACCTGCAGGCCGCGACCGAATGTGGCATCGTCGTGGCCAATGCGCCGACCTACTGCATCGACGAGGTCTCCGACCACACCGCCGCGCTGATGCTGAGCCTGGCGCGGCGGGTGCCGTGGCTCGATCGCGAAGTTCGCGCCGGCAACTGGGCGACCATGCAGCAAGAATTCTGGGGCGTGCGCCGCATGCGCGAGCTGACGCTCGGCGTCGTCGGCCTTGGCAAGATCGGCCGGCTCGTGGTCAAGAAGATGGCACCGTTCGGCTGCCGCATGCTGGGCTTCGATGTCGCGCTGACGTCGGGGTTGCTCAAGTCGCTGGGTGTGATCCCGGTCGAGCTCGACGAGCTGCTGCGCGAGTCGGATATCGTGACGCTGCATATCCCGCTCGTGCCGGAAAACCGCCGGCTGATCGATCGCGACAGGCTGGCGCTGATGAAGCCAACCGCCAGCCTGATCAATACCAGCCGCGGCGGCGTGATCGACGAGGCGGCCCTGATTCAGGCGCTGCAGGACGGCAAACTGTTCGGCGCTGCGCTCGACGTGCTGGAGCGCGAGCCGCCGCTCGACGAGCATCCGCTGTTCGGGTTCGACCCGCGGCGGGTGATTTTGACGCCGCATTTTGCCGCGTCGTCCGAAGAAGTGACACCTGCCGTGCACAGGGAAGTTGCCGAGGCGGTGACGGCGCTGCTGCGTGGAGCATGGCCGGCCGCGACGATGAACCCTGATGTTGTGCCCAAAGTGGAGCTGCGCCGTGTATGAAGGAGCTGAGGTGATGGCTCGCTATCCGCAGACCGTGCTGGTTTCCTGCGAAGCGCCGTGGGACGAGCAGCAACAACTGCTCGAGGACGTGTTCCGCAAGGAAATCCGCCTGATTATCAGGCTGAATTTTAAGCATGTCTATGTGTTCGGCACCGCCGGCGAGGGCTACGCCGTCGACACGGCGCGCTTCGACCAGATCGTGCGCATCTTCGGCGAAGAAACGCGCGGCGCGGACGTGCATCCGATGGTCGGCGTGATCGGACTGTCGACAGCCAATATCGTCGAGCGCATCGAGCGTGCGTGGTCGGCCGGCTTCCGCATGTTCCAGATCTCGCTGCCGAGCTGGGGAGCGCTCAACGACGTCGAGGTGATGACCTTTTTTAGCGATGTGTGCGGCGCGTTCCCCGCTGCGCAGTTTCTTCACTATAACTTGCCGCGCACCAAGCGGCTGCTCAACGGCGCGGACTACCGGCGCATCGCCGACGCCGTGCCGAACCTTGTGGCGACCAAAAATACCGGCGGCGGCTCGATGCGCGCGCTCGACCTGATGACTAACGCGCCGGATCTGCAGCATTTCTTTGGCGAAGACAACTTCCTGCACGGCTGCTATGTTCGGAGCGTGCTCGCTGCTGTCGTCGTTCGGCCCGCTGGCACCGGCCAAAACGTGGCAATACTTCGAGGCCGGACGCAGCCGGCAGCTTGATACGCTGGTAACGCTGCATCACGGCTTCCTCAATTTGATGAACGATGTGCTCGCTCCGCTGCAGGGCCCGGGTGGCATCCCGGAGCGCATCGACGGCGCGTTCGACAAGCTGCTGGTGCGCATGGCCGGCCTCGACGAGATGCCGCTGCGGCTGCTTTCGCCGTACCAGTGCTTCAGCGAGGAAGAGTATCAGGCCTGCAAGCGTGTTTTTGACACACGCTACGCGGACTGGAGCGCGGCATGAAGATCGTCGAGCGCAGCGTGCTTAGCCGCGGCGAGCCGGGTACGGCCCGCGCGATCTCGACGTTCGGCTGCCTGCTGCAGCTGGCCGGCGGCGAGCTGCTGGCGACGTGCCGCGCCGGCTCGACCAAAGATTCGGCCGACGAGCGCGTTACGCTGTACCGCTCGAACGACAGCGGACGAAGCTGGACCGTTGTGCGCCAGCTCGCCTTTGACGGCCTGATCAACGGCGCGCACGGCTCGCTCAAAATCTGCTACCTGACCGAGCTCGAGCCCGGCCACGTGCTGGCCGCCGGTATGTGGGTCGACCGTGAGACCTATCCCGGCCGGCCGCTGTTCAACGCACAAACCGAGGGCTGCCTGCCGATGTTCATTTTGCTGTCCGATTCATACGACGGCGGCACAACCTGGCAGCCGTGGCGGGTAGTCGATCTGCCGGCAGAAATCGGACCGGCCAGTCTCACCAACCCGATCATCAAGCTGGCCGGCGGAACACTGGCGATGAGCATCGAGAACAACAAGCAGTATCTCGACAGCTCGCCGTGGCAGCAGCGCGTGGTGCTGTTTCGGTCGAGCGACGGCGGCGCAAGCTGGGGTGAGCCGCTGGTATCGGGCCATGATCCGGCCGGGGAGACTTTTTTTTGGGACCAGCGCATCGGCGTCGCCCGCGACGGCCGCGTCGCGGTGTTTGAGTGGACCTACAACCGCCTGACCAACAGCTATCACAATATAAACCGTGCCATCAGCGCCGACGGAGGGCACAGCTGGTCGGCGTTCGAGGACCTCGGCATCACCGATCAGCCGGGACACCCCGCGGTGCTGGCAGATGGGCGGCTCGTCCTGCCGTGGGTCGATCGTTTCAAGAGCCGTTCGATTCGGGTCGGCCTGGCCGCGGGTATCGACGCGCAGTTTGATCCCGCTTGTGAGCTGGTGCTGTATCAATTCGAGCAAGCTGGTGATACGGACTCCGGCAGCGACAACACCGGCGCATTGCTGGCCGAGATGGGCGTGTGGACCTTTGGCCTGCCGTACGCCGAGGCGCTGGCGGACGGCGACGTGCTGGTGGTGTACTACGCCGGCAGCGAGCAGGCGATGGATCTCCATTTAGTGCGGCTGCAATGTTAGCCGCAAGGCACGAAAGCCGGCCCTCCGGATCGCGATTGAGCCCACCGTGCCCGATGTTGCGCTGAGTAGCCCGTTACATGCCGAACACTGCATTGCCTGTTCATCTCGTCCCGCGCGCTGCCTGGAGCGCCGGCCAGACCGACCCCGCCGCGTGGATCTGGGACAGCGTGCCCGGCTTGCCGCCGTTTGTGCTGGCCGACGGGAGCGGACCGGCACGGCAGCAAACGCTGGCGCGCGTCTGTTGCGACGACCGGTTTCTCTACGTTCGCTTCGACTGCAACGACCAGGATATCTGGGGCAGCTACACCGAGCGCGACGATCCGATCTACGACGAAGAGGTGGTTGAGCTGTTCCTGAGCGCGGGGACTGAAACGCCGGCGCGCTACTTCGAGTTCGAGCTCAGCCCGAACGGCGTTGTGCTCGACGCGGCGATCTTTAATCCCGGTACCGCGCGCGATGCCATAGTCGTCGACCTCAGCTGGGATTGTCCCGAGCTGTGCTGGCATGTCGCGCGTGATGACGCAGCCGGGCGCTGGTGGGCCGTGCTGGCCGTTCCGTGGGCACCGCTGCTAGGCGACGGGGCTCGCCCGGCGGAATGGCGGGCCAACTTTTATCGCATCGAACGCCAGCGCGGCGCGGCCGATGAGTTCAGCTGCTGGTCGGCAACGCTGACGCAGCCGGCAGATTTTCACAAGCCGGCCCGCTTCGGCATGTTACGGATCGATGCAGCCTCGTAGCCGCTGCATTCGCCACGCCGGCGAGCCCCGATTTACACCCGACGACGGGCGTCGTATAATCCCAAAGTGGTTCAGCTAATGGACCAGTGCACCACATCTTGCAGTGTTCGACGTCGATCGTTTCGCGCGGTCCAATCAGAGCGAGGAACCTGTTGGTCATAGACCACCTGTACTAACGCCGGAGCACGCCATGGATACAGAGCGAACAGTCGGAGAATTGCTGGACCTGCACGGACGAGTTGCGATCGTCACCGGCGCGTGCGGCTGGCTTGGGTCGGCGATGAGCCGCGCGCTGGCCGAAGCGGGCGCCAGTGTGGTGGTAACCAGCCGCGACGGCGAGCAGGCGACTGCGTTCGCGGCCACGCTGCCCGGCGACGGTAAACACAGCGGCGTCGGCTTCGACCAGGGCGACAGCGGCACCATCCCGCCATTCGTGGCTGGAATTATCGAGCGCCAGGGCCGGGTCGACGTGCTGGTCAACAACGCCTACGGCGGCACGGGGCCAGACATCGAAACGGCGACAGCCGAGGATTTCGACGCGGCCTATCACGTCGGCGTGACCGCTTATTTTTTGCTGGCGCGCGAAGTGATGTTCCATCTGCGCCAGCGCGAGGCGCCCGGCTCGATCATCAATATCGCCAGCATGTACGGTGTCGTGGCCAGCTATCCTAGCGCCTATGAAGGGCTGGCGGCAAACAGCCCGCCGAACTACCACGGGCTCAAGGGCGGCCTGCTGCAGCTGACGCGCCACCTGGCGGCCTACTGGGCGCCGTACGCGATCAGGGTCAACGCGATCAGCCCCGGACCCTTTCCCAGGCCGGAGGTCGGGGAGCGCGTGCCGGGATTTCTGCCGCGGCTGGAGCAGAAAACGCCGCTCGGGCGCATGGGCCGGCCGGAAGAACTCAAGGGCGCCGTGGTGCTGCTCGCCAGTGACGCGGGCAGCTATATCACCGGCCAGAACCTGCTGGTCGACGGCGGCTGGACGGCCTGGTAGCACAAGGAGGAGCGGACGTTGAAGCTAGCAGGCAAGGTGGCTTTGGTCACCGGCTCGTCACGCGGAATCGGTCGCGGCATCGCACAGTGCCTGGCTGCCGATGGCGCCGATATCGTCGTCAACTACCGCTCGCACCCGGACGAGGCGCAGGAGACCGCGGCAGCGATCGAGGCGCTCGGCCGGCGCGCGCTGGTGTGGCAGGCGGACGTGGCCGATCGGGACGCGGTTGAGCGAATGTTTGATGCGGCCGTCGAGCACTTCGGCGCGCTCGATATCGCCGTTGCCAACGCCGCGCTCTCGATCCGCCAGCCGGTGGTCGAGGCGCGCTGGCAGGACGTGCTGCGCACGATCGAGGTCAGCCAGTTCGGCGTATTTCACACCTGCCAGAAGGCGGCGCAGGTCATGGTACGACAGGGCAGGGGCGGCAAGATCGTCATCATCAGCTCGGTGCACGCCGAGCTTCCGGTGCCGACCAGCGCCGCCTACAACATGGCCAAAGCCGCGATCAACCACCTTGGACGCACGCTGGCGGCCGAGCTGACGGGCGACCATATCAATGTCAACGTGATCAACCCCGGCTGGATCGATACGCCCGGCGAGCGCGCGTTTTACAGCGAGCAGCAAATTCGGGAGGGCGGCAAGCGATTGCCGTGGGGCAGGCTGGGTACGATCGAGGACATCGGCAAAGCGGTTGCATTTCTTGCCGGCGACGACGCCGACTATATTACCGGTTCAACGCTGCGTATCGACGGCGGCCTGACGCTGCTACGCGGCGGCGGCGAAGCACAGGAGTAAATCGCGCGGCGCGAGCTACGCCATTGCGCAGGATCTGCTCCGCTTCCGCGCGGCGCGTGGGATGTCCGAGGAGAGCAGCCATGACTATATGGGAGCAGACGGATGCCGACCGCGTGCTGCTCGAGCGCGAGGTCGAACCATTTTTGCCCGATCGAATCTTTGATGCACACGCGCACCTGTTCTGCCACCAGCATTATGCACCCGGCACATTGCCGCCGCAGCTACAGGACAGCCCTGAGTGCATCGGGCTGAGCGAGTATTGGCGCTTCATCGAGTGGATCCATCCGCGCAATCGAACCGTGGGCGGGCTGTTTTTCGGCCTGGCGTTCACCGGCGATTACCAGGCGAACAATCGTTGGGTCGCATCCGAGATACAGGCCGGACAGCAGCGGGGCAGACCGGTGTTCGGCCAGATGATCGTGCCGCCGCAGATGGATCCCGATCAGCTGCGTGACGAAGTGCGGCGCCATGGATTTGTCGGTCTCAAATGCTATCACACCATGGCCCAGGTTGCCGGACCGACGTGGGAAGCGCCGATTGAGGCATATTTGCCCGAGCAGCACGTGCGCGTTGCCCACGAAGAAGGCCTGACTGTTACCCTGCATATGGTGCGCGACCGTGCGCTGGCTGATCCGGTCAATCAGGCTACCATCGTGCGCTACTGCCGGACCTATCCGAACATGCGGTTGATCCTTGCACACGCTGCGCGTGGCTTCAATCCGTGGCATACGATCGAAGGAATCGCCAGCCTGGCCGGCCTTTCAAACGTGTGGTTCGATACCAGCGCAGTTACCGAGGCGGGCGCCTTCGAGGCGATCGTCGAAACGATGGGCCATACGCGGCTACTGTATGGCAGCGACTTTTATGTCAGCCACTTGCGCGGTCGCTGTGTGGCGATTGGTGATTCGTTCCACTGGATCTACAGCGACGAGCTCAATCGGCAGGAACGCCACACAACGCTGCAGCCGGTGTTGATCGGGCTCGAATCCCTGCGCAGCATACGGCTGGCGGCCATGCGCCTCCGGCTGAGCGACCAGCAGATCGAGGACATTTTCTTCAATAACGCAGCCGCTCTGTTTCCTGTCACCGTAGCTGACCACGTCCTGTAGCACTCTGTGGCGCAGCGCCACGGTTGAGCTAACCAAATTCACCACAAAGGACACGAAGAAAATCATAGATTTCGTGTCTTTGTGCCTTTGTGGTGCAATCTCAACGGTTATTGCTCTAGACCTCCGCCACGGCGTCTGCATGCTCCAGCTCGGCGATCCGCACCATCCGGCCAGTCGCCGCCGAGCGGTATGCCGCCTCAATCACCGCCGTCAGATCGACACCCAGGGCCATGTTCTCGCTCGCCCGCGTCCCCTGTTGGATATGCGTGACCCATTGATTGAATGCCTTCGGTCGTGCGCTCGCCTGCACCTCCTGAACCAGCCAGTGGGGCGCAGCACCGGTTGAATTTGCGTGTAACAGGCGGAGCTTGCCGTCCGGCCCGGCGTTGGCAGCGTTCGCGGGAGCGGCGGCACCAGGCGCACCCATACGCGCGCTCCGCTCCCCAATGCCCGGCTCACTGTAGATCAGGCTGCCCTGCGTCCCATGGACTTCGATGCTGAAAGGTGTCGCATAGCTGACATAGCCGGTCTCCACGACCCCGATCGCGCCATCAGGATAGCGCAAGCTGAGGACGGCATTGTCCTCCACTCCACGTCCGGTTACATAGCCAAATGTTGCACTCACGCTCTCGGGCAGGCCCAGAAAGTGCCGCGTCAGGTACACCGGGTGGCAGAGGTCGATCAGGGCGCCACCCTGCGACAGCTCCGGATCATAGAACTGCTCGGGCAGCCTACCGCGAGGTAAGTTCGCAGCCGGTAAGGCAAACGGGTGTCCATCTCGCACCCGGATCACGGTGATATCTCCCAGCACTCGCTGGTCGATGACCTGTTTCACCGCGCTCGTCGATGCCTCGTCCGACCGCCACATCGAGACCATAAACGTAACTCCAGCCTTCTCGACGGCCTGGAGAATGTCTTCAGCGTCGCGGAGTGTTGCAGCAATGACCTTCTCGGTGAAGATGTGCTTCCCAGCGCGGGCGGCGGCCACCATCACGGCTTTATGGATCCTGGTAGGCGTCGTGACGATGACGCCATCGATATCCGGTTGGGCGAGCAGCTCGTCGAGATCGTCATAGAAGCGCACGCCGCGCTGCGCAGCCTCGGCGCGCCCGCGCTCGGGAACCTCATCCCAGATCGCGACGAGCTCGGTCTCGGGGTGATCCCCGGCATCCCTGGCATAATCCTTCCCATGAACGTGCCAGAAGCTCAAGACGGCAACACGAATCATCGGTGGTCACTCCTCATCTGTCGGCACTGCGCTCGTCACGCTGATCATCAGTGATCGCGACCGCACGGCCCTGGTTATAGGCGGTGAAGGCCGCCTCGATCACTTGCTGGACCTTCCAGCCATCGTAAAAACTGGGCGAGACCGGCTGATCAGTGACGATCGCGTCGATAAACGCGCGATCGCCGACCGAATGCCTCAGGTTCACCTCCGCCGGTGTTGTGGGGTCAACGCCTGCCCACAGCTCGTCTGGAATGATCAGCGGGCCGAAAACCTGGTCCTCTGCCCGTGCACCCTGCAACGTGGCACTCCGAAAGGTATGCTGCAGCTCCAGCGTGCCGGCGGATCCATGCAGGACGACCGAGTTGACCTGCCCGCGATCAGCCTGGTGCGCGACCACACTGGCGGCGATTGTCCCCTGAGCACCGTTGGCAAACGCGACCACCAACGACGCGGCGTCATTCGCCGGCACATACGGCTGCCCATCTGGATGCGGCCGCTCGACGAGACTGCTCAGCTGCGCGCTGACGCGCGCGATGTCACCGACGAACCAGCGTGCCTGGTCGATCACATAGCAACCCAGGTCACCCAGCGCCCCGGTGCCGCGCTGCTGGTCGAAGCGCCACTGATAGGTACCCGAGCGGAAAAAACCATGTGTCAGGTGAAGGTGCGCGGCGTAGGGTTGCCCGATGTAGCCCTGCTCGATCAGCCGGCGCATATAGCGGTGATGGAGTGAGTTGCGCAGGCCGAAGTAGCTCATGTGCTTGACGCCAGCCGCCTCGGCGCGCTCGTACATCGCGCGGGCCTGGGCGGCCGTGGTGGCCAGCGGCTTTTCACACAGCACATGTAGCCCCGCGTTGAGCGCATCCATCGTCATCGGGTAATGCTGCTCATCCGGTGCGACAATGACCACGGCGTCGAGCCGGGCAGCGGTAAACATCTCCTGGTAGTCGGTGAAGACCATCGGGACGCGGTGCCGGCCGGCCACCTCTGCCGCGCGATCGCGGTCGCGCCCGCAGATCGCAATGACGTCGGCGCTTGAATGGCTCAGGAGACTGCGCAGGTGCATCCCTTCGGCATAGCGTGTCGTTCCGATGACGCCTACGCGAACGCAACTCTCCATAGAAATTGAGGCAAGGGGACCGCCTGCTTCAGCTGGCGGGGAATTGCCACCCTCCTTGAGTACCACTACACACTGCATTGTGCTATGGTTAGTGGCATGTTGGCGCAACGGACACTCACCGTCCTGCTGCCTGATGACGCCGATCTGCGGGCGACCTTGCACCAAGTCAACCGCGTCAAACAGGCGTTGTCCATTATTGCCTACAATAACGGCACGCCGCTCAGCGCGTTGCCGCTGCACCGTGCTGCCTACGACGCCGTTAAGGGCACCGTGTCCAGTCAACTCACCATCAGCGCCATTCGCGTCGTGGCTGCTGCCTACGCAGCGTCCAAGCGCAACAAGAAACCGGCCACACGTCCGTTCAGCTTCCATCGGCCTTCGGCGCTGTTCCTGATTGGCGTGCGCGGCAGAGATGCCGCTTTCCGAGCGGATGGCACGCTGTCGATCTGGACGGTTGCCGGTCGCAAGCACCTTTCCTACACTGTGCCCGAGCACTTCAAGCCGATGTTTGCCGTCGCTGTGGAATATGACAGCCTGACGCTGATGGAACGCAACGGGCGCTTGCTTGGCCGTGTCACGGTGACCCTCGAGATGCCCGATCCCAAGGGTGTCCATCCGGTCGGCGTAGATCGGGGTGAAACGAACGTGCTGGTTGCCGTCGACGCCGACGAGAAGGAAACGTTTGTAAGCGGCTTGGCCTACAAAATCGCCAATCGCAAGCAGCACAAAGTCCGTTCGCGGGTGCAGCGGAAGTTCGCGTCCCGTAAGGCAAAAGGTAAGGATACGCGCAGTATCCGACGCCTGTTCAAACGGCTTGGACGCACGCACCGCAACCGCACCAGAACGTTCGTACAAACCGCTGCCAAGCAACTCGTCAGCAGCGTCGCGCCCGACAGCGTGATCGTGTTGGAAGATCTGCGCCTGCCGCAGGTGTCCAAGCGGAGGCGCTGGAAGCGGGGCACGCGGCGACGGATGAGCCAATGGGCACACCGCCTGATGGAAACGTGCATCACCACCAAGGCCGGGCAATATGGCATCGCGATTGCCTTCGTCGATCCGGCCTATACGTCCCAAACCTGTAGTCGCTGCGGCCTGGTCGGTGCGCGTCGCAAGCATACGTTTGTGTGTTCCTGCGGCTATACTGCTCATGCTGACCTCAACGCGGCACGGAATATCCGTGATCGCTTTACTGGACTACGGTCCAGTGCGCTCTCCGTCAATGAGCGCCGAAGCCCGGCTTTCACGGGCAAGCCGCTTCCTTTAGGGAGCGGTGATTGACAGAATCTGCCTTTCTAGAAAACGAGACCCGGTGTCCGAATGAACATTTCCAAGAGACACATTCGTCCAGCGTAGCACACAACTGCCAGCACGCTGACGTCCCTGGGTGTGGTTCAAAGTTTTGTAGCAGTGGCGTCAAGCACGCGTCAAACTGTCGTGTCGAGGTTCATGCGGCACGCTCGCTCACAAAACTTTGACGGGCACCCGACGTCCCTGACGAGCAGTGGGTCGTCGCTGCATGCCTGCAGGCTGTGGATGCGCCGGTGCGTTTGCTGCCACAAAGTGGTGCTGAACAGCGCACTGGACCTATAAACACCTTGCAGCGCCGGGTAGTTGACCAGCGCTGAACGGGCTGCCTGAACGCTCGTGGATAGGCGGTTTGACCGCTGCCTGTCGATCAGGCCCCGAGCTCGACCGTGAACCCACCCGGCGCGTCGACGTAGAACCCATAGCCATGATCATTGTGCTCCGGAGCTCGACCGCATGTCCGTCCTCCCGCAAGCGGCGATTGATCTCGTCCACCTGCGCCGCATCTCGACGAAAAAGCCAATATGAAACGTCGACGGATAGGCCACCGCGTCGCCGCAGGGCTTTCATCAAGGTCAGCACGATGCCGATTTCGGCGGGGTCATCCGTCAAGAACTGCATACCGGCATTCCCGCCCATACTCCGCAACCCGAAGTAGGTTTCGAGAAAGGCGGCCGCCGCACGCACATCCTGACGGTGAGATTGAGATGGTTCAGCTTCATGTCTGGTACCCTCCATTCCCTTGTTGGGGAGTTTGTCCGCGCAGCGCCGCTCAGCAAGCCTCGACGCTGCACGAACCCTGCGTTCCAGGGTGATTCTACAGCGGTGGTGTGCTGTTGTAGGGTTTGCGGGCACAGGTGTGGGCGACCAAGGCGTGGGGCACCGCGATCCCACGCCATCGCTGGCGGGAGGTGTGTGCGCTGCTCCAAGGCCGGCGGATGCAGCGTCAGGTCGGCCCAGGACCCGACGAGGCGTAGGTCGTGCAACCCTCCAACATGCCCCGGTTCAGCAGGGCTGAGCCGCGGACGGATGCACAGTGAACCGATGGTTGCCAGCGCCATTGATCGGCGTTTGCCGTGCGTTTGACCAATCAGGAGATGAAAAAACGTGAAACAGATTTATCTGTCCGAGCGATGTATCTGCAAGGCGGCGCTCTTACCGTCGGTCATCGCCTGAGGGATTGCCCGTGTATGGTTCCGGCCCTGGTTCAACGCTCATGATCGAAGATTCGTTAGTGCAGGAACGCCGCGACGTCGTCCGCCTGTGCGCGTGGCTCTCCGGCGACCGCGAGGCGGCCGAAGATCTGGGGCAGGAAACGCTGCTCGAAGCCTGGCGCAACGCCCATAAACTCCATGATCCCTCCGCTCGCTCGCAGTGGCTTGTGGCCATCGCGCGCCATGTCTGTCTGCGCTGGCGCCAGGCGCCAGGTCCGGCTGTGGCGACGGGAGTCCCCGTTGCATGGCGACACCACTCGGGACGTCTCTTCGCGGATCCCTGCGCTATCCAACGAGGGCGATGTCCTCGCCGGTTTGGAGCGTGACGACCTCGCCGCGTTGCTCGACCGGGCGCTGGCGCTGTTGCCCGCCGACACGCGTGCCTTATTGGTCGCCCGCTACGTCGATGAGACGGCGCACGCCGACCTCGCCGCCCGCGTCGGGGTGAGCGAGGCTACCGTTCGGCTGCGCTTGCACCGCGGCCGGCGCGCGCTGCGCCACGTCCTGACGACCACCCTGCGCGAGGCCGCCGCGCCCTACGGGCTTGTTGGCGACGACGGCGACGACTGGCAGGCAACGCAGATCTGGTGCCCATTTTGCGGTACGCAGCGGTTGATGTGCCGCTTTGTGCGTACGTCCGGCTCGTTTCGGCTGCGCTGTCCGGCGTGCTGCCCCCAGTACCGGAGCTCCGGTAGTCCCAATGTGGCCTACTTGAGTTCGGCAGGAGTTGTTCCGCGGGATCACCGCCTTCAAGCCCGCCCTCACGCGCCTGATGTGCTTTGGCGACGCCCATTATCAGCAGGCGCTCGCTGCACGCGAGACCCCTTGCCTGGGCTGTGGGCGTCAATTTCCCTTGCAGTTTGGTCCGCCGACCTACCGCGGTGACCTGTCGGCGCTGTACGGTACACGCGGTGTGCACACGTTCTGCGACGTGTGCCTGACATGCACCGACATCTGCCTCAAAGGAGTGGCGCTATGGTCGGCCAGGGGCCGTCGGTTCTGGCAGCACCAGCAGCGCATTCGGGCGCTGCCGGAACGCGAGATCGTGGTGGAGGGCCGGCCGGCCATTGTGGTCACCTATCAAAGCGTACGCGATGATGCGGTCCTGGAGGTCCTGTTCGACCAGGATACCTATCGAATCGTCGGCGCGCATACCACAACGGCTCGGCCTCTGGCGGTCGAAGTCGACGCAGCAGCGCGAGCCGACGCGTAATTAATCTGCTTGGGCAACGCAACGTCGGGCTGCTCTAGTGGGCAGGGCTGATCTCGATCATTGGGGATTGGATGTTGATTGCGGCGCTGCCGGTGCATGTGTATACCCTGACCGGCACGGCGCTCGCAAGCAGCATGATCCTGATCTTAACCGCTCGTGTCATCTCCGATTCGTCGTGGTCCTGTACCTACCACAAGGCTGAATCTGACGGATGGCCTTGATCAGTAGAACAGTCATGCGGCGGATGCTGCGCCAGGCGTGCCAGGAGGCTTGTATGATTTCAGATCAACTCACGCGCTGGATGTACCGCGGGGGACGCCCCAATGCCCTTGCACGCGCGATGAATGACGTGTCGGCGGCGCTGCATGCAGTGGGTATCGCCCCGAACTACCTCGTCACTCTACAGGTGTCCGGCCGCCGTTCGCGACGCCCGATCGCCTTCCCGCTGGTGATGGTGGTGTGCGACGGCGACCGCTATCTGGTATCGATGCTGGGCAGCAACGTGTCGTGGGTGCGCAATCTGCGGGCGGCCGACGGCTATGCGCTGCTGCGGCACGGCCGGACCGAACACGTGCAGTCTGCAGGAGGTCGCCGTGGAGCAGCGGGCTCCCGTGCTGAAAGCCTACCTGCGACGGGCACCGCGCGCGGCCGCACATTCCGGTAGCCACGGATGCGCCGCTTGCCGAGTTCAACGCGATCGCGGCCCAGTTCCCGGTGTTTCGCGTGGAGGTGGCGAGCTGACCGTAGTCCAGAGCTCCTTCGCCGCGAATCGGCCACGTTGAGCGCTGGACATTGGATTGCCGCTCACAACACCGATTATTCGGGCGCGCGGCTGAATCCGGTCGCGGCACTCAGGCGGAGCGTGGCTCGATCAGTCCGTGGTCAACCGCGTAGGTGGCGGCTTGCACTCGCGACTGCACATGTAACTTGCCGAGGATGTTGCTGACGTGGACCTCGACCGTTTTCTCGGAGATCACCAGCTGCTCGGCGATGGCACGATTGCTGAGGCCGCGCGCCAGCACGGCCAGCACCTGAAGCTCGCGCGGCGTGAGCGCATCGCGTTGCACCTGTGCTCGCGCCATGCGGCCAAGCAAGCCGGAGCGCCGCGCGACGGCGTCGGTCGCGGCAAGCTCGCCCGCCGCGCCCAGACGCTCAAACGTGGCGCGCGCCGTCGCCAGCTCACGCTGCGCCTCATCCCACGCGGCGTCGCCCCGGTGCGCAAGCAGTATTTCCACGCGGCGACGGCGCGCCAAAGCGGCTTCAAAGGGCCACGGGAGCTGCTCATAGAGCGCGACGGCATCGGCCAACTGAGCCGCTCCCTCGTCGACGCGTCCGTCCTGGGCTGCCAGGACGCCGGCCGCCGTGGCCAGCAGCGCGCGATCGGACGGGTCGATACTCGACACCGTCGTTTCGAGCGCCGCGACTAGCCGACGCGCATCCGCACCGTGGCCCATCGCCGGCAGCACATCCAACGCTTCCGGCAGCAATGGAATGCATTCGCCGGCCTCGAAGGCGGCGCGCCAGTGTTCGAGATAGCGCTCGAACAGCTCGCTCGCTCGCTGGCGCTCGCCTGCCGCCAGGGCCAGCGCGCCCGACAAACCGAGCCGCAGGCCGCTCAGCTTCTGCTGTTTCGACGTCGCGCTGCGCTGGGGGACGCGATCAAGGGCTGTCTGGGCCTCGGCCAGCCGGCCCTGGCGCAGTAACACCTGTGCGCGGTCGAGTGCCAGGTACTGTGCGTTGCCGGACGGCACCTCGCCGTATGAACTCGGCGCGGTCCAGCACCGCATGCGCCGCGGCGTAGTTGCCCAGCAACATCTCGATATTCGCCAGCTGTCCAAGGCACGACACCGCGGTCGGGCTCAACGACCAGCCGACATGCTCGGCGTAGGTTATGCCTTCGTGCAACACGGCGGCGGCGCGGCGCGGCTGGCCGATCCGCGTATGATGAGTGCCCAGATTGTGGTAAGCGCGCACCACTTCCATCGGAGCGTCCGCCTCGCGGGCGAGCTGCAGGCTGCGTTCCAGGGCGGCGATCCCGCGCTCGGCCTCGCCCAGTTCTACCAATGAGCAACCCATGTTGTTGAGTGCGTGTGAGCTCACATCCGCGGCACCGAGCTGCTCAGCCAGGGCGAGCGCCTTTTCGGCCCAGGCGATGCTGGCCTGGTTGTCCGCCGTCAGCATGCATAGCTGCGACATACCGCTATACGCCATCGCCAGATTGTAGCCCGGCGGCGCCTGTTCCAGCTCGGCGAGCGCGGCTTGCAGGTGCACGAAGGCCGCCTGTTTGTGCCCACGCTCCCACTCGGCGCGCCCGAGCCAACGATGGAGCTCCCCGACCAGCAGGCGCTCGCCCACTTGTTCCGCGATCCGCAGCGCTTCGGCCCAGTATTTGGCCGCCAACGGCACGTCGCCGAGCGGATACGCGGCGTGCCCCAGGTGCCGGTACAGCTCCGCACGCTCACGCGGCGCCTCGTGGTCCTGCAGGTCAAGCGCGGCCTCGAAATGCGCCAGCGCGTCGCGGTACGCAAACAGGGCGACCGCCCGCTCGCCGGCACGCCGGGTGTATTCGACGGCGCGCGCCACATCGCGTGCCTGCCGGCTGTGATACGCCAGCTGGTCGATCACGGCATCGAGATCAGCCGCGTACAGCTGCTCCAGAACCTCCGCCACGCAGCGATGCATGCGCCGGCGCTCGCGACCGAGCAGATCGTCGTAGGTCGCCTCGCGCGTCAGCGCGTGCCTGAAGCGATAACGGTCGCCGTGCTTGTCGCGCTCTTCGGAAACCAGCTGGCGCTCGAGCAGCGTTTGCAGCGCCGCGATCAACGCGGTCTCATGCAGGTTCGTCACGCGCAGCAGCACGTCGAAGTCGAAGCGCCGGCCGCACACCGCCGCCCAGCGGAGCACCTGGGCGGCAGGCTGATCCAGCTCCGCAACCCGCGACAGGATGCTGTCACTCAGGCTGGCGGGCAGCTCGAGCTGCTCGATCGCCCGGCTATGGCGCACCGAGCTGAGCAGCTCAGTCAAGCGGCCGTTCTCGATCAGCGCCCTGAGCAGCTCTTCGCAATAAAACGGATTGCCTTCGCTCCGCTCGTACAACGCGTCAGACAAACCGGAGAGTAGTTGTCGCCCGAGCAGCGATTGGAGCAGCTCGCCCAGCTCGTCGCTGTCGAGCGGCGACAGGCGCACCTCGTTCAGCAGTCGCTCACGTGTCAGGCGCGCGATCAGGTGTGTAAGTCGATGGCGACGATGCAGCTCGTCGCTGCGGTACGAGCCCAGCAGCACCAGGCGCCGGCCGGCGATGTCGCGGGCCAGGTAATAAATCAGCTCCTGGGTGGTCTGGTCGGCCCAATGCAGATCTTCAAGCAGCACAATCCGCGGCGCAGCGCCGTCTTGCGGCTGCAGCATATGCCGCAGCGCCTCGAACAAGCGCCGCTTTCCGAACTGCGCGTCCACCGGCGGCGCGCCGGCGCGCTCCTCGATCTCCAGCTCGGGCAGCAGCATAGCAAGATCGCGCACCCACGGGCCGGCGCGGGCAACAAATGCATCGCGGCCCGCCCTTTGAAGCTCGCCTCGCAGGGCGTCCACGATGGGACCAAACGGTACCGCCGGGTCCTCGAGATAACACTGCCCCACCAGCACCTCGACCCGCCCGGCCTGCCGGGCCAGCAGCTCGCGGATCAGACGCGTCTTGCCGATGCCGGCGTCGCCGGCGACAAATACGATGCGCCCGTGGCCGCCGGTGGCAGCCGTCACATGCGCTTCCAGGGCCGCGAGCTGCGCGTCGCGCCCGACCATGCGTGAAGCGTCGAATGACCAGCCGTTGAGATTCAACATGATAGCCCTGAGTCTACCCTACGCCGGCATGCGGCTGGGGCCGTACGGAAGCCGGGTCGGAACACGGCACAACGCAATCCAGCACACGGCGACGAGCGTCCCTGTGTGCTGGATTGCGTTTTCGCGAGCTGCAAGCGGGCTTGTTTATGGCGTACCCCCAACCAGGCGTAGCATCCAGAAACCGACACGCTGCCAGGTGTTCATGGTACGCCGGGGTAGCTCGGACCGGTCAGCTGCTCCAAGCAGGCGCCTCAAATCCTGGTCGAGCGCCGCGGGCTGCCGTGCCGCGCTGTCGGTGTCTCGCGCGCGGCGTAATCGAGCAGCGTGTAGTGACGTGCGTTCGGAGTGCACAAGCTCGGCCGAACGCTCTTTGATCCTGGTTTCTTCGAAATACCAGTTGCCCTGCCCTTCCATCGGAACCTCCCGTGACTCTACGCACTGTATCGTAGCCCCGGCAAAAGCGTGTTACATCGGGAAGGTCCCGTATTTTGTCGAACAGGTTTTCTAGTCGGTGAGGTTAAGGGTCACCGCATGTGCCTTTAAGGGGTAGCCTCAGCCTCGATGCTCGGTACTGGCGCGACGCCACGTTCGATGCGATAATCGACCTGCGCGATAACGCCCGGCACGCCAGGAGCCGCTCGAAGCTTGCGACGGCGTTTGCCAATCGATCACAAGGGCCGAGATTCCGATACAACCGATGGTACGAAGGAGGAGCACGCATGTCCCTGCTTAGTAACGCACAGCTTGAGCAGTTTCACGAAGATGGCTACCTGATCGTCGAAAACTTGCTCGACCCCGTCGAAGTTCTCGACCCGATTATCGCTGAGTACCACGGGGTACTGAACAACCTTGCCGGCGAGCTGTATGCTGCAGGTGAAATCTCCTCAACCTATGACGACCGCCCCTTTGGCCAGCGGCTCATCGAAGTCTACAAAGAGAGCGGCAAAGTGCATGCCCAGTACTTCGATTTTTCGCTTCCCCTGGCCGATGTACAGGAAGATACTCCGTTGTGGGTCGGCCCGGCGGTCTTTAATACACTCCGCAACGAGCAGCTGCTCGACGCGGTCGAGTCGATCATCGGACCCGAGATCTATTCCAATCCGGTGCAGCACGTTCGCCTCAAGCCGCCGGAACATCTGACCCCGCGAGATGCTGAGGAACGGCTCCAACTCGGCAAGACGCCGGTGCACCAGGACAATGGCGTGGTCCTCCCCGAGGCCGACCAGACCGACATGCTCACCGTCTGGTTCCCGCTATGGGACGCGACCGTAAAGAACGGCTGTCTGTGTGTCTGGCCGAAGAGCAACCGTCAGGGATTACTCGACCACTGCCCCGATCACAGCGGTCTGCGCATACCCGGAAAATTGCTTAGCGGCAAGGCCAGGCCCGTGCCGCTGAAACGTGGTGACGCGCTGTTCATGCACAAGTTGACGATCCACGCCTCGCTCGCCAACCACAGCGACAACATTCGCTGGAGCTTCGACCTGCGCTACAACCCTATCGGCCAGCCGACCGGACGCGGCTCATTCCCTGGATTCATCGCCCGCAGCCGCACGCAGCCGGAAACCGAGTTGCGCGATGCGGCGGAATGGGCGCGACTGTGGTACCAGGCGCGCCATAGGTTGGCGACTGAAGGTATGGGGCAGTTCAACAGGTGGAGCGCGGACAGCGCCGTGTGTGCATAATT
This sequence comes from uncultured bacterium, assembly GCA_963827625.1. Lineage (GTDB taxonomy): Bacteria > Chloroflexota > Chloroflexia > Chloroflexales > Kallotenuaceae > CAWHBS01. The sequence goes on from CAWHBS010000005.1 coordinate 145,113, forward strand.
AGCGGCCTCGTCCAATGGTGCGGCTCGTCGGCCGTATCCCGCAGGCGGGCGGGGACAACATCCTTTGCGTGCGCCAGGCGGAACAGCCCGCGCTCGGCGGCAAAGCCGCTGTCGAGCACAGCCGCGACGCGCTCGGGATGCGCCAGTTCGGCGTCGAACCAGTTGGTCGGGTCCATCAGCATCGCCAGGTTCGGTGAGCCGACCTCGCGGACGAAGCGCGCGCCAAGCTCGGGCGTATAACACACGTTGGCGATATACGGCTCGTACAGGATCACGGCGTCACTCTGCGCGGCGACCTCGAGCAGTTCGTCCGTCACGCGGCGAAGCTCGTCCCAGCCCTCCTTCGAGCGGTTGCGCGGGTCGAAGTCCCAGTCGCCGCTTGGCGCGAAGCTGCCGGTTTCGGTTGAGATATAGCGGCAGCCGATGGTTTTCATATCGCGCAGAAACGTATGGATCGCAAGCCTGGACCGGGGTGAAGGCCTGTTTGTATTGATCACCACCGGCCCTCAAGGTTATATGCTACACTCCAAACGTTTTTCCACACTTGGTCATGGCGTGCTGTCGCGCTGAAAGAAGATCTATGCAGGTGCCCGCTGTACTGTACCGCCGCTTTCTCGGCAACCTACCTCGCGCCGCAACGCGCGCGCATGGCGCGTCCTGGCGGCGCTGATGCTGATCGATCTTGCGTTGCAGCTTGGCCTGCCGCGCGTCGTGCAAACCTTTATTGACAGCGCCATCGCCGGCGGCGACCTGCGCACGCTGGTATGGATCGGCGTGGCCTACCTGGTCGTGGCGATCGGCCAGAACTGTGACGCTGGTTGGCTGGCAATACGTGGCGCAAAACATCGGCCTGATCGCGACAAATCGCATTCGCGCCGACCTGGTACCATGCATTGTTTGAAGCTCGACATGGGCTTCCATAACACGCGCACGCCCGGCGAGATGATCGAGCGCGTGGACGGCGATGTAAGCAAGCTGGAAAACTTCCTGTCGCAGTTCGTGGTTCAGGTCATCCTCAACGGTCTGCTGCTGGTCGGCGTGGTGGTGCTGCTGTTCCTGATCGATTGGCGTGTCGGGCTGCCCAGCGCCGTGAGCGTGGTTGTCGCAGTGGTGTGCGCTCGCGCTGCTGACCGGGCCATTGGCGAGGTACAGCGTCAAGGAGCGCCAGGCGAGCGCCGAGTTGTTCGGTCTGCTGGAAGAGCGCTTGTCGGGCACCGAAGACATCCGCGCCAACGGCGCGGTCGCCTATGTGCTGCGCCGCCATATCGAGCGCTCGCGGGTGCTGTTCCGCACCGGCGTCATGCGGGCGCTGCTCGGCGTGATCAGCTGGCGCTCGTTGAACACGGCGATCACGATCGGCGGCATCGTGTCGCTGACGGTTGGCGCGTTGCTCGCGCTCGACGGCGTGCTGACGATCGGCCAGGTGTATCTGATCTTCGCGTATACCACCATGCTCAACACGCCGGTTGAAGAACTGATGCGCCAGCTCGACGACTTGCAGCAGGCGACGGCCAGCATGGCGCGGGTGCAGCAGCTCTTCGCCGCCGCAGCCGCAGGTCGTCGATGCTGAGCAGGGCACGCTGCTCCCCGCCGGGCCGTTGTCGGTTGAGCTGGACGTGGTGAGCTTCGCCTACCCCGACGACGAACTGGTGTTGCGCGAGGTGTCGACGCTGCTGCCGGCGGGCGCCGTGCTCGGGCTGCTCGGGCGCACCGGGAGCGGCAAAACCACCCTGACGCGACTGCTGCTGCGCTTGTACGACCCGACCGTTGGCACGGTGCGGCTGGGCGGCGTGGATCTGCGGCGTGTGCCGAACGCCGATCTGCGGGCGCGGGTCGCCGTCGTCACCCAGGATATCCAGCTGTTCAGCGCGACGGTGCGCGATAACCTGACCTTTTTCGACCCGACCATCCCCGATGCGCAGATTATGGCGGCGCTCGACGCGCTCGGCATGGGCGACTGGGTGCGCGCGCTGCCCGACGGCCTCGACACACTGCTGGCCTCGGGCGGCACGGGGCTATCGGCGGGCCAGGCGCAGCTGCTGGCCTTTGCCCGCGCCTTTCTGCGCGACCCTGGGCTGATCATCCTCGATGAAGCGTCATCGCGGCTCGACCCGGCCACCGAGCGGCAGCTCGAACAGGCGCTCGCGCGGCTGCTCCAGGGGCGCACCGCGATCATCATTGCCCACCGCCTTGGCACGCTCGAGCGCGTCGATCAGATTATGATCCTGGAAGATGGGCGGGTGCGCGAGCGCGGGCTACGCGCCGACCTCGTGCGCGATCCCGACTCACGCTTTGCGCAGCTGCTGCGGGTCGGCATGGAAGACGCGCTGGCCTGACAACATTGGTCGAAGGTCGAAGGTCGAAGGTCACGTAACAATGTTGGATTAATAAGACCGTGAATAGTCAGGTAAAGCCGACAAGAAGAAGCTTTCGACCTTCGACCTTCGACCTTCGACCGAATTCTTATATGCACACACCGACACAACCGACAACACAGCGCTCGTCCTGGTGGTACATCTGCGCGCCTGATCACGTTTCGACCGGGGCTCTATATCCTCAGCGCGCTGGGCATCATCAGCTTCTATCTGTGGCCGCTGGTGCCGGGGATCTTCATCCGGCAGATCTTCGACCTGCTCTCGAACCAGCACGCTGCTCACGAGCGACGCCCGCGCGACGATCTGGGCGCTCGCCGGCGTGCTGATCGGCGTGGCGGTCGCCCAGGCGCTCACGGCGCTGGCCTATCCGTTCGGCGAAAAAGCCGCCATGCTGGTGTCCGACACGTTGATGCGGCACAACCTGCTGCGTAGCATTTTGCGGCGACCCGGCGCAAACGCATTGCCGCCGGACTCATCGCCGGGCGAGGCGGTCAGCCGGCTGCGCGACGACATGGCGCATATCAGCATCTTTATGACCTGGACGGCAGACCCGATCGGGCAGGCACTGTCGTTTGGGATCGCCTTTGTCACGCTGGCACGGATCGATCTGCGCATCACGCTGTTTGGCTTTCTGCCGTTGGTGGTTATCCTGGCCTTCGTCAATTTGCTGAACAACCGCATCCGGAGCTACCGCAAGGCCAACCAGGAGTCGATCGGGCAGGTGACCGGGCTGCTTGGCGAGCTGTTCGGCGCGGTGCAGGCGGTCAAGGTCGCCGGGGCGGAAGACGCATGTGGTGGCGCACCTGCAACGCGTCAACGAAGTTCGGCGGGCGGCGGCATTGCGCGACCAACTGCTGAGCAACCTGATCAACGCGTTTTCGTTCGGCGCGGCAAACATCGCCACCGGGGTGCTGCTGATCCTGGCGGCGCAGTCGTTGCAGCAGGGCCAGTTCACGGTTGGGGATTTTGCGCTGTTCGCCTCGTATCTCGGCTGGATGGCGTTTGTGATGGGCATGGTCGGCGGCTATGTCACGAAATACCAGCAGGTCGGTGTTTCGTTGCGGCGCGCAGTCGAGCTGCTGCAAGGCGCGCCTTCGGACGCTGCTGGTGCAGCACGACGGCGACGTGCGGATGCGTGGCCCGCTGCCGGCGATCGCCGCGCCTGCCGGAGCATGCTCAGGGCGCGCTGCGAGACACTTACCGTCACGGGACTGACCTATCGCTACCCCGGCAGCGATCACGGCGTCGAGGGGGTCGATCTGCGCATCCGAGCGCGGGCAGTTCGTGGTTATCACCGGGCGGATCGGCAGCGGCAAAAGCACCTGCTGCGGGCGCTGCTTGGGCTGTTGCCGCCGCAGGCCGGCGAGGTGCGCTGGAACGATCCGCGCATCGACGACCTGGCAGCGTTCATGGTGCCGCCACAGGTCGCTTACACACCGCAGGTGCCACGGCTGTTCAGCGAAACGCTGCGCGACAATCTGCTGATGGGGCTGAGCGCGGGCACGAACAGACGGCGAACGGCTTGAGGCGGCGCTCTATCAGGCCGTGCTCGACCGTGATGTACCGAAGTTGGACCACGGGACTGGAAACGATGGTTGGGCCGCGCGGGGTACGGCTGAGCGGTGGGCAGATGCAGCGCGCCGCCGCCGCGCGGATGTTTGTGCGCCGGCCGGAGTTGCTGGTGTTCGACGATCTTTCGAGCGCGCTGGACGTGGAAACGGAGCGGCTGCTATGGGAACGATTGGCGGAAACCCCGGAGGACACCACGGTGATCGCCGTTTCGCATCGGCGTGCCGCCTTGCAGCGCGCCGACTGGATCATCGTCCTGAAAGCAGGCCGCGTCGAGGCGCAGGGGCATCTCGACGACCTGCTCGCCAGCAGTGCCGAACTGCGCGAGCTCTGGCGTACCGAGAAGGATCATTGAATCGAGCCGCTCAACGCGCCGGGCGTCCGTTGCTTGGATGACGGTACCACCTCGAGCTCGACCACATACGGCGCGCCGTTCGCCCGTGCGATCCCGGCTACCAGTGCCGCGAACGACGGCGGTTCGCCGGGTCCGCTGATGACCAGGTCGACCTCCTGTCCGTTCACCTGTACCGCGCGGACCGTGAAGTCGGTCCCGGCCAGCCACTCCTCGGCGGCCTGCCGCGCGTGCTGCTGTACCTCGGCATCGCGGCTCAGCCGTACGCCTGTGGCGATCAGCGGAAGACTGACCAGCGCGACCGCCGCGGCGATAAAAAGATATGCGTTGCGGCGCGCGGTTCCGCGCACCTCAACCAGCGAGGCACGCGCCAGGCCAAGCACGGCCAGCACTGCACCACCCGCCAGCAGGATCGCCAGCATGTTGGTGACGAACAGCAAAAAAGCGCCTTCGGCGGCGGCCCATTCGGCGGCGCCCAGGCTGATGCCCACTACACATAGCGGCGGCACCAGCGAGATGGCGATCGCCACGCCGGGCAGCGAGTTGGCGATATCCTCGCGGCTCATACAAAACGCGCCGGCGGCGCCCGACGCCAGCGCCGCGACCAGGTCGATCACTCGGGGCGAGATGCGCGCGGTGATCTGGCTGTTGGTCTCGAACGACAGCACGCCGGTGTACAGCACGCCGAGCAGCCAGGCCAGCGCCACGACACCGAGCATTCCCGCGGCCACCAGCAGGATCGAGCGGATCGCCCGATCCATCCTGCCGGTGACCAACGCAGCCGTGGTGGCCATGATCGGCGTCATCAGCGGGGCGACGATCATGGCGCCGATGACGGTGGCAGTCGAGTCGCCCAGGATGCCCATCGTCGCGATGATCACCGCCAGGGTCAGCAAGACGGTAAAGCGCTCGAGATAGGCGCGGCGCCGCGCGCCTTCGAAAAACAGCTTCCCTTCAAACGTCGGCACCGATTGCGGTGTGAATAGGTTCTCATGCAGGAGCTCCGACAAGGTGTGCATTTGAGCTTCCTCCGCGTTGTGGGACTACTGCGCATTCAGCGCGGCGTCCGCCTGCCCCGCCTGCATCGCCTGCTGGGCCGCCGCGTCGGGCACCTCGCGCAGCGTGATCGCGACCTGCTTGATCGTGCCGCTGCTGGGAGGGTGCCGGCCAACCTCAGCGATTCTCAAGCGGTCCGAGGATCGGCTTAAGGTCGACGATCGGCGTGCCGTTGAGCGCTTCGAGGTAGCGCACCCGAATTCTGGTGTCCTCGATGGCAAGGATCTCGACCGTGTGCAGCCCGATCGGATTCGGCCGATCGGGAGACCGCGTGCTGAAAACGCCGAGCGGCGGCCTGGCCGTGTCGCCGCGCGGGTGAACCACCAGGATATCGCGCCGCGCACGATCCAGCCAGGTCAACACAATGAGCTGGCTGCCGATAGTGAGCCCACCCAGGGCGTCACGCATGCCGGGCTCGCATACCAGCCAGGCGTCCGGCGCGCCCTCGTCGCCTTGCCGCGGGGCCTGGTCGCGGTCGACCAGCGGAGATTCGACCCATCCGATGGGTTGGACTTCATAAGACGTCTTCGTCATCTATTCGCCTTTCGCCGTCGTATCACGCAACGTGGGTGGGTGCCGGCCGTTGTACGGTCCGACACGCGGGCGCACGGAGCATCGAACAAGACTATTGTAATGCAGGTGGAGTGCGCGGGCGGCTGCGTACGCCGGCAACCTGCTGCGCCACTCCGTCGGGAGTGACCAGGACCAGCATTCCGGGAGCGAATGGCGCATCGTCGGGAAAACTGATTCGATGGTAGCATCCTACCTATGAGCGATACCAACGCGCTGACCCACTACCTGGCTGCGTGGGAGCTTGCGAACCCGCACTTAATCGCGCAGACTATGACCGGTCAGCATCTACACCGTCACGCATGGCGCCGAGACCGTCGTCCTCAAACTGCTGTCCCCCACCGAGACGGAGGAACAGCGTGGCGCCCTGGCACTGCGCTATTTCGACGGACATGGGGCGGTGCGCCTCCTGCGCTACGACCAACGCGCGCAGTTGATGGAATACGCTGCCGGTGACGCACTCGTCACGCTGGTCGAGCAGGGGCAGGACGAGCGCGCCACGCGCATCATCGCCCAGCTGCTCGCGCAGCTGCACAGTGTGCCGCAGGATGCTCCGCCCGACGGCCTGGTGCAACTGGATCGCTGGTTTGGGGCGCTCTTCGCACAAAGCAGCGGCGGACAGCCAGGCCGGTATCACGTCGATCTACGTGCGGAGTGCCGCCCTCACCGCGCGGCTGCTCGCCGACCAGCGCGACATCCGCGTGCTGCACGGTGACATCCAGCACTATAACATCCGGCAGTCACCGCGCGGCTGGCTGGCCTTCGACCCAAAAGGCCTGGTGGGCGAGCGGACCTATGACTGCGCCAACACGCTCTGTAACCCGGTGTTGCCCGAACTGGTCCACAACGAAACCCGCCTCCTGACCAACGCGGCGATCCTGGCGGACATGCTCATGCTCGACCCGTGGCGCGTGCTGGCGTTCACCTACGCCTATGCCTGCCTCAACGCAAGTTGGTGGCTGCAAGCTCGGCGGGAACGATATCGTCCAGTGGTCTGTCACCGTCGCTGAGATCATCGAGCCGCACCTCTGAGTTGCACGGGGATCACCACAAAGGCACAAGGACACAAAGAATCCAACGGTTCTTTGTGTCCTGTGTGCCTTTGTGGTGATCCCGTATGGCGGCGAGGAAGATCGAGTTCGCGGCGTTCAGGTGGAGCGCCGCCGTCACCCGGTTCGGACGTTGGCCCGATGCTATGGCTGGTGGCGTGCCCAGGCGCCGACGATCAGCGGCAGCATCTGCACGCCGCGTTGCGAGACGACTTCCGCGCGCAGCCGATCTGCCAGCGTTTCGATGCCGGCCTCTTCCGCGGTGACAACGCCCATCTGCTCTAAACGCGGCAATAAACTGCTGAACGTGTCGGCCACATACGCGTAGCCCGGCCAGTCCGCACCGCCGCCCAGCGGCGCGTCCAGCCGCAGTTGCGGTGCCGCCAGCCCGGCATCGAGGTAGGCCTGAAAAAGCGTCAGCCCCATATTCCCGTCCGGACCGCCGCGGCCGGGCGGTGGTGTCATCCAGCGCTGCAGTTGCTGATGCAGCGGCCCCGCCGGAAACGCCGCCGGGGGGTAAGTAAAGTCGATCTCCTGAAAGGCGACGGTCGCTCCCGGGCGCAGGTAGCTTTGCAGCCTGCGTAGCAGGGCGACACGCTCGGGCAGGTACATCAAGACCCAACGGCCGACCACAGCGTCGAAGCTGCGGTCCAGCTCGATCGTGTGGGCGTCGCCCTGGAGAAAGTCGACGTTGGTCCACCCAGCCGCGTGGACTCGCTCACGTGCGGTTTCCAGAATTTCGCCGTTGACGTCGACGCCGGTAACGCTACCGCCTGGGCCGACCAGGTCGGCCAGCAGCAAGGCGACATCGCCGGCGCCGCTGCCGATATCAAGAATGTTCATTCCACTGGTAATACCGGCCGCGACGAAGAACTGCCGGGTCGAAGGCCCATAGATCCGGGCCTGTCGGATCAAGCGCTCGGTTTCCGCTGCCGAGCGTCCCAGGATATAGCTATCGGACTGGTGAGCGATGGTCATGTTCGTTGCTCCTGAGGATACGATGGCGTCGCCCCAAAGCGTGGCGCGACGCAATTGGTCTCGACACACAGGCCGAGCATGATCGGCTTGGGTGTGTCTCAGCCTGCCCGGTGTTAGCGTGGCTCCGCGAGCAGGTCACGTGGATCGAACGGCTCGGCTTGCATGATCGGCTGTCCCTGCGCGTCGAACCACGCCTCGCGCGGGCGGTCGTAGTAGAGCTCAAGGCCGTTGCCGTCCGGGTCGCGCAGGTAGACCGAAACCGTGCCGCCGTGATCGTCGGCGCTATCGAGCGGGTAGGCATGCTCGAGTAGCCGCTGAACGGCGCGTGCCAGTTCCTGCCGATCGGGATACAGCAGCGCGATGTGATGTAGCCCGGTATGTCCTGTGGGTGGCGGCGTGCCGTTGGCGCTCAGAAAGGTGTTCAACGCCAGATGATGATGGTAGTCGCCGGCGGCCAGCAGCACCATCGGCAGGCCAAACTGCGCCCCGTTTACGGTGACGTTAAAGCCGAGCATGTCGCGATAGAAGGCCATGGCGCGGTCGAGATCGGCAACGCGCAGGTGAACATGGCCGATACGAACGGCCGGATCAATGGGCGATATGGGTGATTGGTACATCGAAATCTCCGTTATGTATAATTAGGAGCGAACCATTTCCACTTCGGCTTGCGTGGAGTTCCGGTCGAGCAGGCCATCCGCGACGGCGACGATCGCGCCGGTGAGCACTTCCGCCTCGCGCGCCCGCAGCGACACATCCGTGGGCAGGGCAAGGCCCATCTCGGCGACGAGTTGATCGAGGCTGGCTTGAAACCGCGCTTTGTCGGCGTCGCGGGCGTCGGCTTGAATAGCGGTGTTGGCAAACAGTAAGAAGCCCGCGATCCAGAACATTGCCTCACGATGCAAACCCTGATCGATCATCTCCCGCGCGCCGTCGATAACGTAGGGCCGCACATGCGCCTTGAGCTTATTTTGGAACGGCACCGGCGTACGGGTAACGGCGACGGCGAAGTCAAATGCCTCAGCACAGTCGCGCAGGTAGGCTTCAACCTCCGGCCGTCGTAGGCTCGCCCAGCCCAGCAGCTGTAGCGTGGCTTCGTACAGGTCATCGCGTCCCGCCGCGTGCAGCACATCCCGCAGCACGACCAGGCAGCGGCGGTGGGTCGGCGGTCTGAGGCCGGCTTCCGCCAGCAGGCCGGAAAGAAACAGCGCGATGTTGGTCAGCGGCCAGAGCGCCTCCCGTGGAGCGCTGACCTGCCGTAATCCTTCCAGCACCTGCATCACGATCCGCTGTTCATGATCGCAGCGTGCTCGCACCCAGCGCCGGTGCGCGTATTGCTCGGCCACGAGCGTGTGCAATGGCGCAAGAATGCCGAGTGGGTCGGCGAGGACGCCGTTGGCCGCTAGATTTGAAGCCAGTTCCGGGTTGGCAAGCACCGCCTCGGATGAGTGGTACCGGGCGAGGCTGACCGTGCTGTATTCCAGGATCAACCCGTTGTAGGCGATTGTATGGGTGCCTGTGACGTGCGTGGCGTCGCGCACCACGATATTGAGATCGACATCGCGGTAGGGCGGGAATGGCGCGTCGTGCGGCAGGGACAGGATGCCGCCCATCAGATGCGCTCCCCCGAACCCTGGAAACGCGCTTCCGTGTTGCTCAACCCACGCGCTTGCCTGTTCGATGACGTGCTTGACGTTCATATATGCTCCGTGCTGAACGAATGTCTTTTGCTACATGCAATTCAAGCACGGCGGCCCGCACCGCATAAGATCGGCCAGTAGTCGCCAGGCGATACAGAACTGATACAAGCGGGCCGTGGAAAGTGCGGGGAGCGGGCGGGAGGTCGCGACAGGCGGCGTTGCTCAGCTCGATTGCAGCGCTCGCTGTTGTGCTGCCGGGTCGGCCCAGCCTTGCTGCCACGCGACTTCCCATTCGGCCGCGCCGAGCTGCGCACGCACGCTGCGCTGATAGTGCAGCTGTTCGCGGTGGTCGGCGGGCCAGACCGGCGTCCCCTCAGCCGCGTGCAGCGCCGCGGCGGCGCCCCACAATCGGGCTGCATGCCCTGCCTGCCCCGCGACCGCCGCGACCGCCGCGTAGCCCGCCAGCGCCTCGGCGACACCGCGCGCCATCCCGAGCTGCGCAAACCGGCGCAGACTTTCGCTGAAATAGGCCTGTGCCTGGATCTCGTCCCCTCGATGCAGCGCCACGTAGCCCAGGTTGTGCAGGAGGCGTGGCGCCTCCGACTGGTTGCCCAGCTGCTGGTGCAGCGCCAGACTCTCGGCATAGTGCTGCGCAGCCTGCTCCCAGTCGTCGCGGCAGCGCGCGACTTCGCCAAGATTGTTCAGCGCTAAGGCCACCAGCGTGCGATCCCGCAGCGTGCGCGCCAGGCTCAGGCCTTCGGTGTACCAGGTTTCCGCCACTTCATACAGCTCGTGATACACGGCGACTAACCCGAGATCGATCACAACATTGGCGATGTACCAAAGGTCGCCCAGTGGACGCAACAGCGCCAGCGACTGCTCCAGCTTCGTCTGGGCGGCAGCGTACTCGCCCGCCTGGAGCAGCGCGCCGCGCCCCTGGTTAAACAGCAACATGGCCTGTACGCGCGGGTCATCCGAGGTGGTGGCCAATGACATATATTCGGCCAGGACCGACTCGCGGGCGGCGTCGCCCTGAAACTGCACGCACAGAAAGAGGAAGTTCAGCGCTTCGATCAGGCCCTGCTGCGCGTGCCTGTCCGCCGGCGACGTCTGCGTCAGCGCGCGCCAGCAGGCGACGCTGCGTTCCAGATATGCCCGCGCCGGTGCAAAGTCGCCCTGAAACAGCGCCAGATGCCCGGCCACGTGCAGCGCGGCGGCACGTTCGGGTGTCCGATCCTGCCGGACGGTATTGGATTGCGGTTCGCCGTGCGCAGGGTGATCCAGGATACGACGGAGCCAGCGGCGGCCCTCGCTATTATAGCCACGCACATGCCAGAACCAGCCCAGCGCACCCGCGAGCCGCTGTGCCTGCTCCAGGTCCCCCGTTTGTAGCAGCCACTCGAGCGCCGCCCGTAGATTGGCGTGCTCGTCCTCCAGCCGGTCGAGCCAGTGTACCTGGTGTGGCCCATGCACGTGCGCTGCGGCTTGCTGCGCCAGGGCAAGAAAATAGGCGGCGTGTGCCCGCTGTGCCGCGATCGCCTCACCGCGCTCCTGGAGTCGCTCTTGTGCGTACTCGCGGATCGTTTCGAGCATGCTGAAGCGCGGCGGCGCATCCGAAGGTGGGCGCGGCAGCACCAGGCTGTGCTCGACCAGCACCGCGAGGACCTCGAGCAGCTCCGGTTGATGGGCTGCAGCGCCGGCCCACAGCGCCGCACCGGCTTCAAGCGTCCAGCCGCCGGCGAACACGCCCAACTGCCGAAACAGTGCCTGGGCATCCTGGTTCAGTAGCTCGTAGCTGCCGGACAGCGCGGCGCTGAGCGTTTGGTGGCGGGCGGGCAGATCGCGCGGGCCATCCGGCGCCGCAGCGAGGCGCCGGTCGAGCGCGGCGAGCAGGCCGGCCGGCGGCAGCAGCTTGACGCGGGGCGCCATCAGCTCGATCGCCAGCGGCAGACCCTCCAGATGCGCGCAGAGCGCGGCGACAGCGGGGGCATTGGCTTCGGTCAGCACGAAGGCCGGCTGTACAGCCTGGGCGCGGCTCACAAACAGGGCCACGGCCGGGTTGTGCGCCAGCACGCGCAAGGATGTTGTGCCGCCGGGTTCGGGCAACGGCAGTGGGGCCACCGGCATGACCTGCTCGCCGCGCACCCGCAGCGCAGCCCGGCTGGTGACCAGCGCTTTGACTCCTGAGGCGGCCTCCAACACGGCCACCACGTCGGGCGCGGCCGCTACCAGGTGCTCGACATTGTCCAGTACGAGCAACAGCCGCCTGTCGCGCAGATACTCCCCGACGCGCTCCGCCAGCGGGCGTCCACTGCTTTCGCGCAGCTCGAGCGCGTGCGCGATCGCCGCCAGCACCAAAGCGGGATCACGAATTGAAGCAAGTGCCACAAAGCACACGCCGTCGGCAAAGGCATCGCGTAGCTCGGCGGCGGCTTCCAGCGCCAGGCGCGTTTTACCAATGCCGGGTGGGCCGCTTAGAGTGACCAGCCGGGTATCCGCGCGCAGTAGCAGGCTGCGCACGGCGTTCACCTCCGCTGCACGCCCGAGCAGGCGGGTTAGCGGCAAGGGCAGGTTCGTGCGCGGCCGCCGCGGCGCGACCTCCGGCAGAGCAGCGGCCGCAGGCGCCGCGTCGAGCGACGGCTCGGCGCGAGCCAGGCCGATGAAGGCTGTCCGCTCTTCGGCTGTGATGCGCAGGCAATCCGCCAGCCGCTCGGCGATCTGCCGCGACGGGCGACGCTCGTCGGCTTCGAGCTTGCGAATCGTCACCACCGAGCAGCCAACCGCGCCCGCCAGCGCGTCCTGGGTGAGATCCATAGTCTTGCGCCGCAGCTTGAGCCAGTGGCCGAAGGACGCGGGCGTTTGCATGCAGGTCCTCCATCGGCGGCGATCCGCTACAGCGATTGTATCACTCGCGTATCGCTCGCCGACCGGCCGGTGATCTTATGCGGCGCGGGTGGGCGTGATGAAATGGAGCCACAGCGTCGACTGGACGCACCGAGCAAAGTATCCCAAGGACCAAGGAGATCCTGATGACAACACATACCGACAGCGTCCCGAACACCGGCGCCGCGCAAAAGCCACACCAATGGCAACTCGTCGCACGCGTCGTCGTGTACCTCCTGGGCGAGCTCGGCCGCAACTCGCTGTGGTTTGCGGGCGCGATGCCCGAGCTCGCAGGCGCACCGCCGGGAGAGGCATGGCCGGCGCACGTCCCGGCCGGCTCGAGCGCGCCGGGTTTCCTATGCACGAGCGAGGCCTCGCTGCACGATCAGGCCGTGCGACAGGCCTGGCGCCAACGCGGCGAGCGTTGGTGAATGTCGGCGGACGTGCCGTCGAGCTGTTCCACAATCGCGATATGTGTCATGGCGGTGGTTCGCCGTGGCGCCATGCCAACGGTACGCGGCCAGGGGCGCTTACAGTTCCTGGCGCGTTGGCCGAAACAGGATCTCGTTCACATCCACCTCTTCCGGCTGGCTGATAACGAAGGCCACCATCCGGGCGAACGAATCGGCGGGCAGCGCGTACTCCGCATAGAACTGCTGGGTGTTCTGGGCGACGTCCGGCTCGGTGATGCTGTTGGGCAGCTCCGTGGCGACTGCGCCCGGTGAGATCACCGTCGTGCGGATGTTGTAGGGCTTGACCTCCATGCGCAGCCCTTCCGTCAGCACCCGCACGGCGTGCTTGGTCGCCGCGTAGACCACGCCGCCGGGGCGGACCTTATGCCCGGCCACCGACGAGACATTGATGAAATGGCCGGCTTTCTGCTCCTTCATGTAGGGCAGCGCCGCGGCAATGCCGTAGAGCACGCCCTTGAGGTGCACGTCGATCATCTGGTCCCAGTCGTCGACCTTGCGGCGCTCGAGCGGCGAGTGCGGCATCAGCCCGGCGTTGTTGATCAGCACATCGATGCGCCCATACGTTTGCACGGTGGCGTCGACCAGGTGTTGCACCTGGTCGCGATCGGTGACGTCGGTGGCCACGGCCAGGGCTGTGCCGCCGGCGCCGGTCAGCTCGTCGGCCAGCGCTTGGATGCGATCAGCGCGCCGGGCGCCGAGCACGACGGAGGCGCCCTGCGCAACGAGCAGGCGGGCGGTTGCCTCGCCCAGGCCGCTGCTCGCGCCCGTGATGACGACGACTTTTCCTGCGATGGAGTTGCTCATGTTGGTGACTCCTGCGCGCCAGGCGTACGCACGCTGGAGCGGGATACCCGGTGGCTGGCGCTGGCGCGATCGTTGGTGCTACCGCTTAAAAACTTCCCGCGCGACCCGGATCGCGGACATCGCCCGCGGCCACCCGGCGTAGAAGGCCAGGTGAATGATGACCTCGGCGAGCTCGGTCTCCGTGAGGCCGTTCTCCTTCGCCCGGTTCAGGTGGCCCGTGAGCTGCTCCGCGTTGCCGCCGGCGATGAGCGCGGCGACGGTAATCAGGCTGCGGTCGCGCGGTGAGAGCTCCTGGCGCGCCCACACGTCGCCGAACAGGACGTCGTCCGTGAGCTCCGCCAACTTGGGCGCGAAATCCCCGACCAGCTGCTGTGCACGCAATTCTTGCCTCGGTTCAGACATCCTCTCACTCCTATGTTTGTTGGTTCGCGGTATTGCCGCTCAGCGATCGATCATCCGCTGCGAGCCTTCGGAGTACCGGTGGCCCTGCACGGTGATCTGCGCGGCAGCGCTCTCGATCTCGCGCAGATCGTCGGGCGTCAGCACGACGGCGGCCGCGCCGAGGTTTTCCTCGAGGCGGTGCAGCTTGGTGGTACCCAGCGCGATCGCCGCCTGTTTGTCCGTGGCCGCACCGTAGCCATAACTCAGGCCCATGCATCCGAGGCCGATGGCCGAGACTTCAAGATCGCTGGTGCCAAGTGTGCGCCTGTCCATAGTGCTTACTCCTTCAGTACCGTCAGGACTTACGGTTGAGCCAACGCCCGAATCGCGCGCCGGCATCGCGGCCCTCGCCCGTGCTCACGTCCCAGTATAGGAGCGCCGGAGCGTGAGATGGTATAACGATAGTCCAGCATGGTTGTATGATCCTGCACAACAGAGCAAGTTCGATGCAGCAACCAAGAGCGAGCTGCCAATGAATTCGATCGATCTTGACACCTTCTCACGCTAATGCTATAAGGTTGAAGAAACGTTTCTCCATTATCGATTCACGTGTAACGTTCCAATGAGCACCACGATGTCCCGCAAAGCGCAGCGAGCTACAATTGTCGAGGTTGCACGCGCCGCTGGTGTGTCGACGACGACAGTCTCGGTGGTGCTGAACGACAGCCAAAGCACGGTTCGTATCAGCGACAGCACGCGCGCGGCGGTGAAAGCCGCCGCGGAGCAGCTAGGCTACCTGCCCAACCCGGCCGCACAGAGCCTGCGTCGCCGGCGCAGTACGATGCTCACGCTGATCGTCAGCGACCTCGCGAACCCATTTTTCACCGATGTTGCCGCCAGCATGCGTGCGAGCGTAGCGCTGCGCGGGTACGAGCTCAACGTCGTCGAGACGTACCAGCCGCAAATAGAAGTACAGGTGCTCGAACAGCTACGCAACGGCAGCTCGGCGGGTGTCGTCGTCTCCACCGGGCGGCACGGCGCACGTGGCCCGGCGATCAAGGCGTTGCAGGAGCTCGTACGCAGCGGTGTACCGGTGGTGCTGCTGTGCGACCGCAGCCCAGATCCGGCTATCCCGGCGATCCGCACCGACGACGAAGTTGCCGCCAATGTGCTGACCAACCACCTGCTTCGCCTCGGCCACCGCCACATCGCACATCTCACCGGGCGCACCGGCTTTCGATCGATGGATGAGTCCAGTATTGAAGCCGATCGCTTCCGGGGCTATCTGCGGGCCCTGACTGAGGCCGGGGTCGATTTCGATCAGGCGTGGCTGCTGCGCGGAGAGCCCACGGTTTCCGGCGGCCATGCCATGGTCCACGAGACGCTGGCCAGACCGGGCCCGCGGCCGACGGCGTACGTTTGCAGCTGTGACATCATGGCGATCGGGGCCTTGCGCGCGCTGTACGAGGCCGGCGTTCATGTGCCGAACGACGTTGCGGTTGTCGGATTCGACGGCATCGGGCTCGGACAGTTCACGACGCCGGCGCTGACCACGATGAATCTGCCGCGTGAAGAAATGGGGCGCCTGGCGGTTGACCAATTGTTTGCCGTATTGGACGGCCAGCAGCCGGTTCCGCGCGAGCCGGTGCTGCTTGCAGAGTTGCTGGTCCGCGAGTTGTGTGGCGCCGCGACACGCAACACTGGTGTTCCGGCCGGGTAGGCCGGACGTTCGGAATGGCCAACGCTCGCTCGGGCGTGGGCGCAAAGGAGCAGGATGGGCACACAGCCGATTCGATGGGGCATCATCGGGAGCCGAGGTATCTCCCAGAAATTCGCAGGCGGCGTCCTGGCGTTGCCCGACGCGCGGCTGACGGCAATCTGTTCCCGTAGCCGGCAGAACGCCGATGCCTTTGGCGATGAATTCGACGTGCGCGGTCGCCACACCACGATCGAGGCGCTGGTGAGCGATCCCGAGGTCGATGTGGTCTATATCGGCACGCCCCACCCGCTGCATGCGTCCCAGGCGATCGCTTGCCTCAACGGTGGTAAAGCCGTGCTGGTTGAAAAACCGTTCACGATGAATGCCCACGAAGCGGAGCAGGTGATCAGCCTGGCACGCCGGCGTGGCCTGTTCGCGATGGAAGCGATGTGGACGCGCTTTCTGCCGCTGCAGGTGCGCCTGCGCGAATTGCTGGCCACGGGCGTGATCGGTGATGTGCGCATGGTGTATGCCGATTTCGGCTTCCGTACCGATTTTGATCCGCACGGCCGTTTGTTCGCCCCTGAGCTGGGCGGCGGCGCGCTGCTGGACGCCGGGATCTATCCGATCTCGCTGGCCTCGATGGTACTCGGTACCGCCGAACGTAGCGCCGGATTTGCACAGTTCGGCCAGACCGGCGTGGATGAGCAGTTCGCCGCGGTGCTGAGCTATGCCGAGGGTCGCATCGCGACGGTCTCCGCGGCGACGCGCACGCAGTCGCCGCACGAGGCTACCATCATGGGCACGCAGGGTCGTATCCGGCTGCACGCGCCCTGGTGGCGCGGCACCAGTATGACGATCTCCCGCCCGGAACAAGCTGACGAAACGATCGATCTGCCGCTCGAAGGGAACGGCTATAACTATGAAGCTGATGAAGTGGCGCGCTGCATTCGCGCCGGCAAGCTCGAGAGCGAGGTGATGCCGCTGGATGAGTCACTCGCTTTGATGCAGACTCTGGATGCGATACGCGAGCCCTGGAGCTTGAAATACCCTGGTGAAGCATGAGTAGCTCCGAATTGTCGAGGATTCCACCGTTGCTTGCTCAACCCAGGAACCTGGGTGGCTTTGAAAGTGCGACCGATGTCGGTAACGTCCGGAACGCCGGGAGTTGCACCTACGACGCGGACCAGGACACGTACTCCGTTACGGGGTCCGGCGCGAATATCTGGGGTGAGCACGACGACTTCCATTTTGTGTGGCAGCGTATGACTGGCAATTTTATCGCTACAGCCCGCGCCGCGTTCGTCGGCACGGGGGTGAACCCGCATCGCAAGCTGGGCTGGATGATCCGCCCCGGCCTCGATACCTCGGCGCCCAACGTCAATACCGGTATCCATGGCGACGGGCTAACGTCGCTACAGTTCAGGCGCGCGCACGGCGGGCCCACCGAGGAGATCCGCTTCGAGCTCACGGCGCCGGACGTAATCCAGCTCGAGCGCCACAACGGCAGCTACATCATGTCGGTCGCTCACTTTGGTGAGCCGTTTGTCAGCGTCGAGCTCGACGACCTTGACCTTGGCGACGAGGTTTACCTCGGACTATACGTCTGCTCGCATGACGACGACGTGATCGAAGCGGCGACCTTCTCCGACGTGCGTATTGTCGTGCCGATCAAGGACGACTTTATACGCTATCGGGATCATCTCGGCAGCTGCCTCGAGATCCTCGACGTCAAGACCGGGCGCCGGCGCATTGTTCATCGCTCGACCGACGTGTTTGAAGCGCCAAACTGGACCACGGACGGCGCGGCGCTGATCTACAACGGCGGCGGCAGGCTGCACCGGTTCGACCTGGCCGGCAACACCTCCACGCCGATCGACACCGGCTTCGCGAACCGCAACAACAACGACCATGTGCTCTCGTTCGACGGGGCAACCATCGCGCTCAGCCACCATCCCGCCGATGAGGGCGACGTATCGATCGTGTACACCGTGCCCGTTGGGGGTGGGATCCCCAAACGCGTCACGGCAACGGGCCCGTCGTACCTGCACGGCTGGTCGCCGGATGGCCGGCAGCTGGTGTACACCGGCCAGCGCGACGGCCAGTTCGACATCTACCGTATCGGCGTCGACGGCGGCGAGGAAACACAGCTCACCTCGACGCCCGGTCTCGACGACGGTCCGGAGTACTCGCCGGACGGCAAGTACATTTATTTCAACTCGACGCGCACGGGGACGATGCAGATCTGGCGCATGCGGCCCGACGGCAGCGACCCCGAGCAGCTGACCGACGACGAGTACAACAACTGGTTTCCACACGTAGCGCCGGACGGCAAGTCGCTCGTCTTCCTGAGCTACGCAGAGGCGGTCGAGCCGAGCGATCATCCACCGTATAAGCGCGTATATCTGCGCTCGATGGCGGTCGACGGCGGCGCGCCAGAGGTGTTGGCCTATGTATACGGCGGCCAGGGCACGATCAACGTGCCGTCGTGGTCGCCCGATTCCACACAGCTGGCTTTCGTGAGCAACGGCGCATAAGCACGCGCAGCTTTTCGCTCGGTTGCGCTACATTCCAGCTTTTGACATCAGATCCGCCGAAGCGGCGAGCAACAGCTTAGAACGGAGGTTACGCGGCTGACAGGCCGGTCGAAAAGCAGTGAAGCACGCACACCAGCATTGGAGAAACGTCCGCACCATGACCGGCTGGATCGAGGATGGCACCCACCATATTCTGTTCGGCAAGGACAACTGGAACGCCGTCTCCAACATGTGCCAGGAGGAACGATCCAACCGGCGGGGTGCGGCGCAGATACAGGCCGACATCGAAGCGGCACGCGCCCGCTAACATCGCGCCGGGAGGGCAGCCAGGATTGCTGCCCTCCCGGCGGCGCATACAAAGGAACAGCAGTATGGCAGATCCGGCATTGGGTAACGATACGATTGTGCAGGTCGGAATTATTGTCGCCGATATCGAAGCGCGGGCGCGCGACTGGTCGGAAATTCTTGGGCTGCCGATGCCCACGATCATGACCACCGACACGGTGGATGTCGCCCGGACCGAATACGGCGGCGCGCCGTCACCAGCGCGCGCCAGGCTGGCCTTTTTTCACCTCGGGCAGGTCGACGTCGAGCTGATCGAGCCGATCGACGGCCCGAGCACCTGGCGCGACCAGCTCAACCAGCACGGCGCCAGCCTGCACCATATCGCGTTTCGGATCAAGGGAATGAGCGAGAAGCTGGCCTACCTCGAAGGTCATGGCATTCCCTTGATCCAGCGCGGCGAATATACTGGCGGCCGCTACGCGTATCTCGATGCCACGGGCAAGCTGGGCACGATTCTCGAGCTGCTCGAGAGCGACTGAAACACGGCTCCAGCATGGCCTTCGCTGTACCGAGGGCTGTGCCGATGATCGACGCGATAGTGTTGAGCTTTCAGCACAGCTGCCGATCATCATTGTGTATCTGTTGCTGCAGCGCCAGTTTATTCAAGGGCTTACCGCCGGCGCGATCAAGGGGTGAATCGCGGCGCACCGGCGGTTCCGACGAAGGCTGAGGAGCACGTAGCGATGACCGACCAGCATGATACGTTCGCACGGCGGCCGTTCGGCTCGAGTGGCCTCGAAGTTTCGCCCTTGTGCCTGGGGTGCGCGCCGCTTTCCAACATGCCGCACATGTTCGCTCCGGTGCCCGAAGCGCAGGCGCTCGAGATTTTGCGCCTCGCGCTCGATAGCCCGATCAATTTCCTCGATACGGCAGCCGCGTATGGCGATGGCGAAAGCGAGCGACGCATTGGCCTTGCCCTTAAAGAACGGGGCGGCCTGCCGTCAGGGTACGTGCTCGCCACCAAGGCCGACCGCAACCATCAAACCGGCGACTTCGGCGGCGATCAAACCAAACGCTCGATTGAGCGCAGCCTCCGGTTGCTCGGCGTCGATCGTCTGCACATCGTTTACGTGCATGATCCAGAGTACGCCAGCACGTCATTTGAGGAAATGATGGCCCAGGGCGGGGCCGTGGACACGTTGCGGCGCTACAAGGACGAAAGGATGATTGGCGCGGTTGGCATCGCAGGCGGGCCGATCGACCTGATGACGCGCTATGTAGAAACCGGAGCCTTCGATGCGGTCCTGACGCACAACCGCTACACCCTGATCACGCGCTCGGCGCTGCCGCTGATCGAGCTGGCGACAAGCCGCGGCATGGCGGTGGTCAACGCTGCGCCCTACGGCGGCGGCATGCTGGCCAAAGGCCCCGACAACTGGAGCAAGTTTGCGTATCGCGACGCAGAGCCCGAGCTGGTCGAGCGTGTGCGTCAGATGGACGCGGCGTGCCGGCGCTACGAGGTGCCGCTCGCCGCGGCTGCGCTGCAGTTTTCGTTGCGCGAGCCGCGCATCACTTCGACGGTGGTGGGCATGACCCAGCCCGAGCGCGTGGCGCAAACGGTTGACCTGGCGCGCTTTCAGATTCCCGAGCAGCTATGGCCCGAGCTGGAAGCGATCGCCCGGAGCGCCGAGCAGACCGGCATCGACATCTAGCAGGCGTTAGCGGTGGGTATCCCCGCCGAAAGTGGACAAGGCACCAGCCATGACGAGCACGTTTCCAACACCGTTCTTCTGGGGCACGGCGACGGCTTCGTTTCAAATCGAGGGCGCGACGACCGAGGATGGGCGCGGCGAGTCGATCTGGGACCGCTTCTGCGCGACACCGGGCAAGATTCTGACCGGCGAGACCGGCGACCCGGCCTGCGACTCGTACCATCGCTACGAAGAAGATGTCGCGCTGATGCGCGAGCTCGGTAGCAACGCATACCGCTTTTCGATCGCCTGGCCGCGCATCGTGCCCGACGGCGACGGCGAGGTCAACGAGGCCGGCCTGGCCTACTACGACCGAGTCGTCGACGCGCTGCGTGCCGCCGGCATCGAGCCCTTCGTCACGCTGTACCACTGGGATCTGCCGCAAGCGCTGCAGGACAAGGGCGGTTGGGCCGAGCGTGCCACGGTCGACGCGTTCGTGCGCTACGTCGACGTGGTCGTATCTCGGCTCGGCGATAGGGTGCAATACTGGGCCACGCACAACGAGCCGTGGTGCGTCTCGATCTTGAGCAACGAGATCGGCGAGCACGCGCCGGGCCTGCGCGACCGCAAAATCGCGCTGCAGGTCGCGCACAATCTGCTGGTGGCGCACGGCCGCGCCGTGCCCGTGATCCGCGAGCGCTGCCCCGACGCCAGGGTAGGCATCGTGCTCAACTTTTCGCCGGCCTATCCCGCCACCGACAGCACGGCGGACCAACGAGCCGTCGAAATCGCCTCCGACCATCATAACCGCTGGTTTCTCGACCCGATCCGCGGGCGTGGCTATCCGCGCGCCGGCTGGGAAGCCTACGGCGCCGATGTTCCGTCGATCGAGGCGGGCGATATGCAGCTGATCAGCGCGCCGCTGGACTACCTCGGGGTCAACTATTACCAGCGCTCGGTGGTGCACGATCCCAACAGCGCGCCGGGAGCCACGGTGCTCTACCGGCGCGATCCCAACAACGTGACCGGCCGCGACTGGGAGATCAATCCCGAGGCGCTGTACGACCTGCTGATGTGGCTGCACAACGAGTACGACTTCGAGGACCTGATGGTGACCGAAAACGGCGCCTCGTATGCAGACGAGATCTCAGCTGACGGCACGGTCCACGACCCCAGGCGCCAGGACTTTATTCGGCGTCACCTGGAAGCGCTGCTGCGTGCGGTCGACGCTGGAGCGCCGGTGCGCGGATATTTCTGCTGGTCGCTGCTCGACAACTTCGAGTGGGCCTTCGGCACCAGCAGCCGCTTCGGCCTGGTGTACACCGATTTTACAACCCAGAAGCGAACGATCAAAGACAGCGGCCACTGGTATGGCCGCGTAGCCAGGGCCAACGCGCTCATCGAATGAGGATCATCGCTCGATGAATACCGCCGAGGCTGCACGGCAGGCGCTCCCACCGGTCGCCGTAATCCATCGTCTGCCACACGTCACCGTTGCTGAGCCCGGCGTACAGGTATCCGCCCGCCGCCGGGTCGGTCAGCAGTGCATACGGCATCGCCGGCAGCGGCGCGGGCAGGCCGCCGGACAATTTGTGCCAGCCGCTGTCGTCGGTTGAGCGGAAAATGTGTGCTCGCGCGCTGCCGGCGCCGTGTGCGGCGCCCGGGCCAGGTGCAGCCGACAGGTACCAGACCTCCGGCCGTCCAGGGTCCGCCGCAACCGCCCAGCCGTAGTGCCGATCGAGGCCGCGGCGCGGGCAACTCCACGTGATCCCGCCGTCCCGGCTGACCGCACCGCCGCCCCCGGTGCCGCCGCCTTCGTAGACCCAGCGCCTATCGGTGGCATGCCATACCAGGCTATGGCAGTCACGCAGCGCCCCACGCCGGTGCCCGCTCCATGTACGACCGCCGTCAGCGCTGCGCACGACAGTCCCAAACTCGACGCCGGCCACGATCACCTGTGCGTCATCTGGCGAGAGCGCGATGCCCTGGACATACGAACGATACGGCCATTCGGCGGGAGAAAACCACCACCCGCGTATCGCGCGGCGGAACGAGCGCAGCTCGATCCAGTGTGCGCCTCCATCTTGTGAGACATAGAGCTGCGCCGGCCTGGTGCCGGCGTACACGACGTCCGGCTCTGCGCGGCTCACGCCGAGGCATGTGACGCTGCGCCCGGCCAGTCCGGCCGGCCGCCAGGTGTGGCCGCGATCCTCCGATCGCAGCACGCCCAGCCCGTTTGTGCCGGCGAAGACCCGCTCCGGGTGCAGCGGGTCGGCGGCGAGGCAACGCACGTCCATGCCCGCCAGCACGGTCGCGACGTTCCACGACCGGCCGTCCGACTGGCTGGCTCGTGCCAGGCCCTTGCCGGTCGTGGCAATGAGAACCCTGTGTGGCATGTGATCGCCCCTCATTCAGCGCCGCGTTGTGCAGCAACCGACACGTCGATCATGGATCCCCCTGGGCACTTTGGTGCTGCTGAGCACTTGCGCTCGTTTGGACGTCCTCAGTTAGTTAGCTATAACGCACATCTAATTGAATGGAACGATATTACAGCGAAAAACCATGCCTGTCAAGCCCGTACGCCGCTACCAGGTCTCCGCTGCGGCGTTCAAGGCGCCGGCCAGTTTGCGCATCGCCGACGCGGCGCTCGCGCTCGCCGTCGGCCCGAGCACCGCGAGGCTGGACATCAGCGCGGCCAGCTCCGGCAGATCGAACACGATAGGCAGCACGGTACCCGTGGGGAGCAGGCGTACGCCACCACCGCGGCCGCGGCGCGCGTCCAGTGGAACTCCACTGTCCCGCAGGCGCTCCACGTCGCGGGCGACCGTACGCACCGATACACCGAACTCGTATGCCAGCTCCTCCAGCCGCACCGGCTCGCCGCGCGTGGCGTAGAGCCGTTCGATGAGCGCCTGCTGGCGCTCGACACGCCGAAGGGCCAGGTGCCCGTCGCGCGAGGCCGCAGCACGTTGAATTCTTTGTTCCACGAACTCTATTCTACAAGAGACACCGGCCTGTCGGGTTTGATTTATATAATGTGATCCAAACCAGGCACCGACGAGGAGGTAGACCGGTGACAGACATAACCGAGAAGGTCGAACAGTTCTTCGAGCGCTATGCGTCCGCGCTATTGGCCCGCGACGAGCAGGTGATGGCGGGAATGTACGCGGTCCCCGCCCTGATCTTGTTCCCCGGCAGGTCCATCCCTGTCAGCGACGCCAGCCAGACCGAGGCGTTCTTTGCAGCTTCCTGGAGCCAATATAACGGCGTCGACGCGGTCGACAAGCAGATCGTCGTCATGGGCGAGGCTCCCAGGAGCGTGTGGGTCGACGTCACCTGGTCCTACGACGGCACGGCGCGCGAGCGCTTCTGCTACCAGCTCGTCGAAGGACCTGACGGGTACCGGATCGCGGTGCTCACGCCCATGGAAGTAGCTGCGCGGTGACGCTTCAGCAGTAAGCTGAGGATACAGTACCGTGCAAAGCGCAGAGGACGCCGAGAACTTTGTGATTCTCGGCGTCCTCTGCGCCTCTACGGTTCATCTTTTCCGGACCGTGCGCCGGACTAGCACCAACGCACGCAGCGATTGGGTTCAGGGAACCGTCTGTGGAGGTAGATGGTCGAGAAAATCCGCGTGACCGGGCCGCTGCAATAGCATCTGGGCGGCTGCGTCTACATCGCAATACATATCACGGAAATCTTCCAGAATCAGCGCCAGCGCATATACTTCCGCGGTATTCTCCGGGTTCATTTCGGCTATTTTATCAGCACTTACTCCCTGCAATACCTGGCGCCAGACATCGTCAATGATGTCGCGTACTTCAATGTGTGGCGCGAATATCGTTACATATTCGATCATGCGAACGTTTTGTGGTAGCTTAACCGGTTCCTTTCGGTCGCCGCCTGACAGGAGTAGCGATTCTTCGAGGAGCTGCATGGTCTTGGCGTCGCCGATGTTCCAGGCCGGTTGGTACTCGCGCTCCCAGCGATCGAGAGCTGCGCAAAATTGCACATACGTCAGCTTGGGCCCGGAATACGAAGCTCCGCACTCCCAATAGCGTACTAGATAATCACGGTATTCAGCCGCCGGTTGTAAACTGGAAATCATTTAAGCTATGCCGCAGCGAGCGCCAGGTGGGCCTCCGGCGCGGCGACCTCGATAATCGGTACTTCCATCGTTTGATAGTCGCGTGTAATGCGATCTCGAGCTTGCGATTGCATGGTCAGGGCATGCAAGTGACCGGCGAACTCATAGATATCAGGTGCACCGACTACCGAAAGAACCAGGTGATACTCTTCGTCGGTCAGGCTGCGCCCGACTGCATACTCGTTCCGTACACGCGAAGGATTGACTAGCAGCAACGCAGCCAGCGGTGCACTACTGATCGCGGCGCAGATGAGGCGATGCAGCCCACGGTAGCGATCTTCCCGGCGCACGGCCGCGCCGGCTTCGATCCGGCTAGGCCAGTCGATGGCTGGACTTTGCTGTAACATGGTTCCTTCCTCTCATGGAATTTCCGAGCAGCACACCGATCCCTGCAATCATAATCACGTCGCCGATACTCCAGGCAGCGAGACGTGTAAGCGGACCAGGCAGCAGCAGTCTGTCGCCGAGCCATGCCAGTACCGCAACCTGGTCTGCGATCACCGCCGACTTGGCCGGGCCCTGTATCGACGCCTGGTCGACAGCTACTCCTTGTACGACGGCGAGCGCCTCGGCATTGACCGGCATCACGCCGCCATTGGCCAACATCACGATCAGATTCAATAAGACGCCGCCGAACACCAATGCCATGCCGGAACACCGGCGATTAAGCCAGCAAAAGGTTGTCAAGCAGACGAGCGATATCAGCAGTGGCGCTATACGATGTTGGCTGACCATCGCGAGCACCTGGGCCGCGACGGCAGCGTAAGCAAAATAAGTCCCACGCAGGCGCAGCTCCGCCAGGTGCGCATATCCGGCGCGGCCGTAGCGCAAACCAAGCGCGAGCAATAAGGCACCGAGCGCGCAGCAGAGTGCAAACATCAGCCACCAAGATTGAAAAAGCTGATCGAACCGTTTACGTGTTCGCTGGGAGCGCCGCCGGCCAGCATAAGTGCCAGAATGGTGCCGATCGCAGCGATAATTCGCACGACACGGCGGATAGGGAATGCGCGCTGGACCATCGTATCCTCCTAAGACATTGTTCAATGTATGGAGAATACACCCGTCCGGTCGGCGCAAAGTCAGCGTTTGGTCGGTCGGAGGACAATCCGGAAAGAACTGAAGCGAGGGAGATAGTGCTAGACTGAGTTGAGGATGCGCGTGTAGAGCAGCTCAATTTCAGAGCTACGCTCGAGCTCGATGCCCAGATCGTCGTGCAGTCGGGAACGAAACGCGCGATAATGGTCGATCGCAGCCGCTCGGTTACCTAATTCGAGATAACAGCGCATCACGCCGGCGTGCGCTATTTCGTCAAACGGCTCCTGCTCCAGGATGCGACGGAACAGGCCAAGCGCGTCGGCGCAGTGGCTATGCTGCTCGCTTGCTTTGGCGGCCCGGTGCAGCGCTCGCAGATACGCCGCTTCGAGGCGCTCCCGCAAACCGCGGCACCACGAACTGTCACACGTCGGCAAAAATGGCCCGCCATACAGGTCGATTGCGCTCAGCAGCGCTTCCGGGTCATCGTGCGCACGTTTGAGCAGCTCCCAGAACGACGCGACATCGTACTCGACACGGGCGGCGCGCGGGTTGAGTTGATAAAACTGGCGACCATGCAAGTTGATCAGCTCGGGCGGCAATGCCGAGCGAAGCGCGTAGATCGCGTCTTTGACGGTGCGACTCGGCGCATCGTCGGGCCATATTGCAGTGCGGAGTGTATCGGGTGTTGTGTTGTCGGGATGCTGCAATAGATACCACAGGACCTCGCGCGCCTTGGACCAGCCGAGCATGATTGGCCGGCCGTCCACTAAGATCTGGTCGGCACCCAGCGCGCGCACGGTCAGCACCGGACGCAGGTCGTGCTGATCGATCATTCGCGAGGCGACGCGCATGTCTCCTTGCCGCTCCAACCAGTCCGGTGCCCGTGCCCAGCCGGCTGCCGCGGCGCGACGCATCATCTCAGGCAAATGAAGAGCACTGCTGACGAGAAACCAGTCGTGGCCGAGCTTTTCGGCGATGCGTGTCGCGCGGTTGAGCGTAGCGAGCAGGGCATTGCTGTCGGTCGGCGTGGCGCGGGCCACGACATCGGCCAGGGCAAGCAAGGCACGCGCATGCTCCATCGGAGTTGCTAGTTTGGCAAGCAGCGCTACAGCGGAGTCGGCACTCTTGCGTGCCGCGGTATATTCCTGCTTGCCGCAAGCGATCGAGCTTTGGAGCAGCAGGTACCGCGCTCGCTCGGCATCGCCGGCAGGCGAAATCATGTGAAGCGCGCGTGTGGCGTCGACGTAATGACGCTGCCGCACCAGGCGTCGCGGCTCGGCGAACTCGAGATGGCGCATTATGAAGCTGGTGCCGCCGCGCTTGCGCGCATCGCGATAGGCGACGCGTGCCTGCTCCCACAGCTGAAGATCGCTGAACAGGTCGCCCAGGCTCGCCAGAACCGTCAACTCGGCATTCGCGACAGCCGCTCCCTGTGCCTGCTCGGCGGCAGCTATAAACGTCGCATGGGCTTCCAGGAATCGCCCGCTGAGATGTTGAACGACGCCCTTGCTGTTGAGGCTCATCGCGCGATTGCCGATGTTGCCGGTCTCGGCCCAGTGCGCGTCGGCGATACTGTATAACTCCTCGGCCCGCTGCAGCAGCCCGAGATCCTCGTAGCAGATTCCCAGGTCATGCTGGAGCAGTGCCACGGCATACCAATCGCCGCGCGCGCGCTCGATCTCAAGCGCCTGGGTCAGCTCGTTGGCGGCCAGAGTGACCTGGCCGAGCCGCTGATGGCAGATCGCGATAGTGCGCAGCGCATCGCCGTGCTGGTCGAGCGCGGTGACTTTGCGCAACACCTGTTGCGCCAGGCCCAGCGCCCTGTCGTATTCTCCGGCGATGCGCGCGATCTGGGCTTGCAACAAATTCACGGCGGCCAGCTGATCGGCGCTGGCCCAGAGTCGCCGCCAGGCTGGCCAGCCCGTCGGCCTTTTGCTGGTCGCCGCGATCCAGCACTACGCGCGCTTTGAGGCACAGCAGCGGCGCGTCGAGGTCGTCCACCCAAAGCTTACTAAACCAGTATTCCAACGTTTCCAGCCGGCCCGCCAGATACATGGCTTCGCCGCCGGCGGCTACCACGCGCTGTGCCGACGCGCGGTCGTTAGCTTTGATGAATTGTTCAAAAGCAGCCGGCCACTGCTGATGTTCCAGATGCACATCGCCGACGCGGCGCGCCATCGCGCGAAACTCGCCGGGCGCGCGCATCTCGTACTGCTCGAGCAAGAACTCGCGAAACAATGAATGGAACCGCGCGACGCCGGGCCGGATCTCGGCGATAAACAGGTGCTTTTCCAGCGCCTCGACCATCAGAATGGCCGAGTCCGTGCGGTTGCGCACGATGTCGCAGACAGGCGGATCGATGTCTTCGAGCAGCGCGGCATCCAGCAGAAACGACCGCATCACCGGTCGCTGTCGATTGAGCACCTGCTCGGCCAGGTACTGATAGATTATCCGTGGCGCACGTGGATCGGCCAGCGCATCTGACGCTAGCCCTGGGCCGGCTACCTCGAGCGCCAGCAAGATACCGGTGATCCAGCCGTTGGTCTGGTCGATCCAGCGCTGCGCCAGCTCGGGCGGTGGCGCGTCGGATCGCGCCGCCGCGAGGACCTGGATCAGCTCGTCGACGGTAAAGCGCAGGCTTTCTTCGTCGAGCCCGACCATCTGCCTGCGTGCCACGAGCAGCATCAGATTTTTGACGCTGGGATATTCGCGTGACGCGAGGATCACATGGCAGCGCGGGCAATACAGCAGGATTCGCTCGATCAGATCGGCGCAGTCGTCGGTGTTGTCGACTTCGTGCCAGTCGTCGAAGACAAGCACGAAGTCCTGCTCGAGCGCCGCAATCTCGCGCAACAGCGACGCGGCAAGCGTTTCAAAGGGGCTGCGCGAGCTGCCGTGCAGCAAGGAGTTCGTCGCGGGCAGGGCATCCGGGAAGCGCTGCCTGATCGACGCCACGATATATCCCAGAAACGTCCACCGATCGGTATCGAGGCGGTCGAGGCTATACCAGCATACCGGCAGGGGAGAGCCGGACGCCCAATCGACCAGCAGCGATGTTTTACCGTACCCGGCAGGCGCCGTCAACGCCACCAGGCGTTGATGGGTTATGTTGCCGACATACTCGGTTAGCCTTGGACGTGATACAAGGTACGAAGTGCGCTGTGGCACGGCGATTTTGTGTGAATAGTCGACCATAGCCGTGTGTTCGCCCGTGACGAACTCGTGCCGGCTGAGCCGGCGACCGCCCCCCACGCGGTCGCCGGCAGCCGGCTCGTTGTCTTACTGGCAGCATTGCAGCTGGACGCTGGTCCTTGCAACCGGCGGCTGGCCCGGCCCGCCGCCGGGCTGTATAACCTCAAATGTAATCGGCGTGCCTTGATTGCCGCCCACAAACGAGATTGCAGCCGCCCAGGTACCACCGTTCTGAGCCGGTTCTACGAAGATCGACCCCTGACCGATCAGCTGCCCGACATTATCCAGTACACCATAAGTTAACGCGCCGTTGGGCGGATATAACGACGTACGGCCGATCGCCTGGAAGGTGCGTGCTACCGTGGTCCCCGGCGCCGGCGTGTTGATCGTAATAACCTGTCCCGACGGCGGTGGGGGATATCCGCCAGGATCGAAGTATACCCGAACTGACGAGGTTGTGATCGTATTTCCGCTGAGATCACGATCCGAGATCTCGACCTCCATGAAGGTCCCTACGTTCGGCGGCGTGAAATTGAGCGTGTGGTCGAAGACCGAGCCGCTGCCGCTGGCCGATACCGGGAAATCGCCCTCGCCGACTTTGCCGCCGCCCGCGCGGAAGATCACGAAGTGCAGCACGTTGCGCTGTGGGAACACGGTGGTGCTGCCGCGCACCCGAATCGGGCTGCGCGAGTACACCTGGTCGCGCGTCGGCTCGTCGATGCGGATCGATTGCTGCACTCCCGAAAAGTTCAGGTTGACGCTTGTCGTGGTTTCAGGTGGCCCTTCCGCCGACGGCGCAAGAATCGTCAATGTGATCGGTCCGGCATTGGCCGGCGAAGTGAAGCTGATCGTCGTGCTGAACTGGCTGCCGCCGCCGCTCGGAACCACGCTGAACGCGCCCTGGCCGATCTGGTTATTGGCGGCGTCGTTCACTCTGAAATTCAGGATATTGTCGCTGGGCACAAAGTTGGTGCTGCCGGTCGCCGTGAATGGATTGCCGACGGTCGAGCCGGGCGCCGGCGAAGTAATGGTGATGTTTATCGGGGGCGGCGGGGGCGGTGGCGGCGTGGCAAGCCACTCGGTGCCCAGCAGGCCGAGCAGCACCTGGTACGCGGGCGGGTTGTTCGGGTGAAACTCGAAGCGTGCCCGCTCGAACCACTGGGTGAGCACCGTATCGCCCGATGTGTTGGTGGTGGTGTAGGCTTCGGTGATCGGGTAGCCGAACAGTGCCAGCGAGCGCTGATAGGGGTTGAGCGCCGGGTCCTGCAAGCCGTTGGAAGACCAGTATTGGTAGAACTGCGGCGTGGAGACCGCGTGGCCGGTTTCGGGGAAGTAGTTCGGCGCGCTCGGGCTTGCCTTGGGCAGCGTCGTCCAATCGATCCCCTGGCGCTGCAGCAACTGGACGCCTAAGCGGCCGAGCAGCACGTCATACGGCGCCGGAATGGTCGGCTGCAGCTCGAAGCGCTGGCGTTGAAAGTATTGTGTTGTGAATGTGCCTTCCGGTGTTTGCTCCGGACCTTGAGCGGTAATGGGATAGCCGAACACTGCCAGGCCGCCGTTCTGATTCCAATACTGCAAGAAGCGACCGCTGATGCAGTTGGTGATACCGGGCTCTGAAAAACAGCGCGTGCCGGTCTGCGCCGTGGCGCGGTGCGCCGGAACGATAAATACGCTGCAGACGAGCAGCAAGGCCGCGGCACGGAGGAATGGATTAGTGGACAGCAACTTCATGAATAACCTCCCATGCGACCTTAGCATAACGCGTCAAACAGGGCTATAGAAGCATATTGCAGTACGGTTAAGGACGGGCCGGTCCTGCTTGCCTCAGCACCTGGCCGGCGATCCACCATTCGACACCTAATCGAGCTCGAATCGTGCGTACACCGGGGCGTGATCAGGAAAGGCTTGGTCGCGACGCGCCATCGGGCTTGCGCCGATACTATCAATCGGCTCGACAAAGCTATCGGCCAGGCGCAGGCGAAAAATCAGCTCATGGCTGACGAGTATGTGGTCGATCAGCTCGCGCTGCTGACGATAGATACGCGAAAAGCGACGCTCCGGAGCGATGTGCTGCGCCACGTTATACAGCCGGATATCGTCGAAGCGATCGCGCACATCGAGGCTGCCGTCCTCGGGGCCGAGGACAATAGCGTTGGTCACGGCTCCGGGCTCGTCGTTCAAGTCGCCAAGCACTACCATCGGCCGCTCGTTGCCGGTCAGCAGATCGTTGATATACACGCGCAGCGCCACGGCTTCGGCGGTGCGTTTGGACAGGGCGATCCCCGTTTCGCGGGCGCGCTCGTCTTCGTTTAAGGGAAAGAAGCGATCGCCCGGGTAGCTGATCAGCTTACTCTTGAGATGTACGGTCAGGATATCGATCCAGCGCCGGCTTCCGAGCGCGACACGAACGCGCAGCGGGCCACGACCGAAGCGTCGGATCGGCCGGCCGCTCGAATCGACGAACGAGGTAAGCGCATCGCGCCCGAACTGCTGGATGTCGTCGAACGAGCTGATCGGAAGCGTGCTGAGAAATGCCACGCGTATGCCCCGGCTGTCGGGATACTTGCCCAGCCGCGCGTGTGGGTAGGCGCTGCCGAGCCGTGCCTGTAGCGCAGCCAGGCTGGCTGCATCGCCAACCTCCTGTAGCGCCAGAACGTCGGGCGCGATGCGCGTGATCATGCCGGCCAGGTTGTTGAGCTTGCGCTCGTAGATCTCCTGGCTGGGCGGGCCGAACTCGGTGCCTGGCGCGAACAGGTTTTCCACGTTCCAGGTCATGACGCTGAACGGCGTGCTCATGGTGTTACTCCAGCTGCCGGGGCACCGGGCAGGACGAGCGTTGGGTTTCAGTCATGCGTGCCTCGTCGCTATAGCGTTAACTGGCGGCCACATGCTTCGACCGTTATGCCCCGCATATCGCCGCCAAGCACCTCGACATGCGGTATCCAATCGCCGGTCTGGGGGTCGCGATGCTGGGTATAGCGCCCCCAACCGCGACCGCACGACCAGAACGTGGTGATGCTGTCCCTCGCGGTCGAGGCGTCGACGCGTGGCGCGAAGCTCATGCGCCGGTTGGGCATGTCGCAGTGGAAACCGCTCAAGGCCAGCAACAGCGCCCAGCTCGACATCGAGCGCGCGTAGTGGTGCCCGCACTCGACTTCGTTCCACGGGTTGCGCCGCTCGCCGTCATGCCGCGCGCGTACCGCCTCGACCAACCGTAGTCCGCCGTCGACATCGCCGGCATAGATCAGGTGCGCCGCGACCTGATACTCAATGCCGGTCCAGACCTCGTCGGAGTAGGGGAACGGGAAGCGCGGCCGCCCGCCGCGCGGCCAGGTACACAGCACCAGCCCGCTCTCGTCGTTGAGTACATAGCTGCGCTGGCAATTTACGTGGTCTCGAAATGAAGCACGGTAGTTGTAGCGCACGATCGACTCGAGCGCCGTGCGTTCGTGGTCGGGCGGCACCAACGCCCCGAGACCGAGAATATGGGCATGCAGCTGGCCCAGCAGCTGGTCGGCCAGACATCCGGCGCCGTGCTGATAGCGGTACGCGTCGACGTCTTCAAGCTGCTGCTCATAGTATTCACCGTTCCACAGCAGCTGCTCGAGGCGAGTGCGTCCGCGCTCGAATTTCGCGCGGCAGCGCTCGGCCGGCTCGGCGTCGTCCAGCGCGCGGGCCAGCTGCTCGACCGCGCGCAGCGCTGCGAGATAGTAGGTAGCGCCAAGCGGATTCGGGCCATAGAACTCGATATCGTAGGTGTTGTGCTGCTTGCCGTCCGGAACAGCATCGTCGTCGTGGTCCCACTGCCGCGAGGCATACTCGATCGCGCGTTTGACGCCGGGCCAGACAAGCTCAAGCCAGGCGCGGTCGCCGCCGATCAGCCACTCGCGATACACACGCAGGATACTGCCCATCTGGCCGTCGATCGCGGCCTCGGGCTTCTGGCCGCTGCCCCAGGTCCAGTCGAACTGCTCGCCGAAGGTCTTGAAGGTGCGAAAACACATCCAGCCGTCGTCCTCGGTTTCGACGACGAACTCGATCCGGCGCATCTCTCGCTCCAGGCTGGGAAACAGAAAAGCCACGGTTTGCGCATAGCTCCAGACGTGCGTGCACGAGCCGGCACACGAGCCGGCGTCGTCGAAGCAACCTTCCCAGCCGAAAAAACGCCCGTCTTCGAGCCAGAAACAGGTCGGGCTGCGCAGCGGCACAATATTGGCCGATATTGCATCAAGCACCTCGGACGGCAGCGTGCTTTCGAACAGCGCATCGCGAAAGGCTCGCGTCGTGCTTTCCAGTCGCGGCAGCTCGCCCCAGACATAGCGCGCCACGTCCCATGCATCGGCGAAGCGAGGGGCGTAACGGTTACGGGTCAGCGGCACGTCGGCGTCGTCGCTCCAGCTGTGCGGGCGATTGGGCACATACCAGCTCAGCAGGAAGCGATAGCTTTTGCGCTCGCCCGGCGCCAGGGTATCAACCAGCCCGAGCGAGCCGGTATCCGTCGCACCGGCCGGCGTGGGCGTATCATAGCCATAATCGGTAAGCAGCCCGTCGCCGTCCAGGTCGTCCCAGAAATCGCGCAGGTAGTCGTACCAGTGGTCGCCGCGCAGCCAGGCACGCTTGGCGGTGATGCGCGGATGGTCGGTGGTCAGAGCAAGGTTGCCGAAGCGCAGGTCGCCGGGCGCGAACTGCTCGGAGGTCAGGTACAGGCCGCGCATGCCGTCTTGATCGCGGAACTCATTCCAGTTGCCGCCGACGCCGCCACCCGAGAGATTGCCGAACTTATCGAAGCCGACGCCGCCGATCGGATTGATCAGCGAGCCGGCCAGCGTCAGCTGCACCGCTGTCTGGCCGTGATTACGCAGTGTGTAGCTGAGCACGGCACACGGAATGCCGGATTCGTCGGGGTCGAGCGGTATGAGCGGGGTCCAGGCTTGCAGCTCGACGTCAAGCGGAAAGTCCTGGTCTTCAAACGTCAGCGTAGCGATCGGATAGGTTCCGCGAAACGTCGCTCCCGCCAGGCGCGGCAAACCGGCGTTGGTCCACGGGTGATAGCCGTGCGACAGCGCGTGCGGCGGCAGCAGCGGCGCTTCCAAAACCCTGGTCGCAGCGGCCTGTCCTTCGGGCTCGGCGCGCAAGGCAAAGAACGTATTCGGCTGTGGCCCGCTTTTGGACGGGCGATTCCAGATCTCCCAATCGAGCAGCTGGCCGCGACCGCCGAGCGATACGTTTCCGGTACCGATTCCGCCGAGCGGAAAACGGATCTGGTCCAGGCCGCGACCACTAAACACACGCTGCCGGTCGGCTCCGCGCGGCACTGCCGGCGGATCGGGTATGCTGATCACAGGTGGCTCCTTTGGAACGGGTGTCAGCCTTGGATGCCGCTGTGCGTGACGCCCTGGATGAACCAGCGCTGGGCGATCGAGAAAAACAGCAGCATCGGCAGGATCGCGAGTGTGACGCCGGCCATCAAGGTGGCGACGCTTCCGCTGTTAAGATACCCGCGCAGCACCTCCTCCACATCGAGATCTGGTTGAGGAATGTAGCGCGAGTATAAAAGATCAGCTAAATTGAGTCAATACCCACTCGCTAGTTTCAGGCAACAATTTCACTAAACTTTAGCTTGACGTTCTAGTTTCGGGGCGTTACTATGCAAGCAACGTGACTGGCCGCGCGATCAGGTAATCAGTTTGAATGAGCGCCCCAACCATTAAGGACGTGGCCGAAAAAGCAGGCGTATCGACGGCAGCAGTCTCGCTGTTCCTAAATAAGCGCCCCGGCATCAGCAAGGCCACCCGCGAGCGGATCGCCACGGCTGTCGAAACGCTTGGATACGTGCCGCGCGCCAACGGCAAACGCGCAGGCGCCACACAATTCATCGGCCTGCTGGTTGAGAAGCTGCCGCTGCCGATCCACGCCGACCACTTCTATTCCGAGATAACACAGGGCATGCAGGCCGAGGCCGATCGCCTGGGCTACCATCTCGTCCTTGCGTCACCTTCGCCCGATGCGCTACCGCGCGTTGTCGCCGAACAGCAGGTAGCCGGTGTCATCGCCGTCGGCGGAGGCGATATCTCGGACCGGCTGCTGGATCGCCTGGCGGACCATGCCGTGCCGCTGGTGCTGGTCGACAATCAAAGTAACCGACGCGCGCTGGATTGTGTGGTCGTCGACAACCAGCACGGCGGCCGTCTTGCCACGTCACACCTGCTTGAGCTCGGCCACCGGCGCGTGGCGATTATTCAGGGGCCACCGAAATATAAGAGTCTCTACGAGCGCTATCTGGGCTACCGCCAGGCATTTCTGGAAGCAGATCTCGAGCCGGACCCATCACTGATCCAGCCGTCGATCTCGTCGGGCTTGCCGCTCAAAGGCTATCGCGAGATGCAGCAGCTCCTACAACAGCGCGATCCGCCGACAGCGGTGTTTGCAGTCAGCGACAGGACGGCGCTGGGGGCACTTGAAGCGCTGCGCGAACATGGCTTACGAGTGCCGGAGGATATCAGCCTGGTCGGTTTCGACAACATCGCGCCAGGGGCACACGCCCGCCCGGCGCTGACGACTGTCGGAATCAACAAGCCGGACATGGGTATTCTCGCGGTACAGCACTTGCATGCGCTGCTTAGCGGCGTACAGCAGGTACCGCACAAGTTGGTGCTCTATACCAGGCTCATTAAACGCGCATCGACCGCCGCTCCCCCTGCCGGACCGCTCAGCTTGTAGTACAATACTCGGCGCCCGTTTGGGGCGCTTCGTTTCAAGGATAGGACAGTGCGGTTCCATCGACCCATCGTTTTCCTGCTTTCATTGTTTTTGATTGTTGCCTGTGGCAGTGAGCTGTCAGTCGCCCCCCCTCCACAACCGACTCCAACCGCCGCGCCGACGCGCGTGCCGTATGAGCTGAGTGATCTGGTCAAGGTTGAGCGCGCCGAGCTGCTCGACGCGGTCAACGGCAACGCCACGGTCGTGCCCAAGCGTACCGACGACCTGTTCTTTACGCGCGACGGCCGCGTGGCCGAAATCCTGGTCGCGGTCGGCGATCAAGTCGAGTCGGGCCAGGTATTGGCGCGTCTCGAACAGTCCGACCTGGCCTACCAGATCCAGCTGGCCCAGATCGACCTTGAGCTGGCCGAGCTGCGGGCGGAAGAAGCGCTCGAAGCCGAGGTCGAGGAGATCGATCAGGCGATTGCCGACAAGGAAGTCGAGCGCGCGCGCATCGCGCTGGAGCGCCTCGAAACCGAGCGCAAGAGCCTCGAGGTCAGCGCGCCGTATGCCGGCCGGATCGGCAATATCAACATGAAGCCGGCCGCCGAGGTCACCGCGTTTCTGCCGGTGATCAATATCGTCGGTACCGACGAGCTGCAGCTGGTGGCCGAGTTTACCGGCTCCAAAGCAGCCCGGCTTGCCGTCGGGCAGGCTGTCGACGTCAGCGCCTACTTTCAAGACAATGTCGCATTCGGCGGCACGCTCACCGGCCGCCCGGATGCCAGCGCAACCCGCTTTGTGGTCGAGCCGGAGGAAGGTGCGCCGAAGCTGGAGCCGGACAGCACGTTCAAGGTGGTCGCCGTGTTCGGCCGGGCCGAAGATGTCTTAACCTTACCGGCGGAGGCCGTTAAATCTATCGGCGACCGGCGCTACGTGCTGATTGCCGAGAACGGCGAGCTGCGCAGGGCGTTTGTCGAAACCGGTATCGAGACCGACGGCGTGGTCGAAATCAGGTCGGGCATCGAGGAAGGGCAAGAAATTAGTGCGCGCTAAAGCATGGGGCCGCCGTCTGGCCGCGGCACGCGCCGCACTGGTGCTTCCGTTTCTACGACTGCGCTATCACCTTCCGGTCGTCAGCGCGCTGGCCATCGGGCACTTATTGGCGTTGGTGCTGATTCTGGTAGTGCCGCTGTACGCCGAAGGCGTCAACAGCCGCCTGCTGCAGGAGACCCTGCGCGCCGAGGAACCCGAGCTCAAGCCGCGAAACAGCCTGACGCTACGGCACTCGATGTCGGTGCAGGGCCCGATCACCAGTGAGGGCTTTGAAGCCGCCGACAGCTTCCTACAGAGCGACCTTCAGTCGATAACCGCGCTCCCGACCGAGCCGGTGCAAACGTTTGCCTACAGCGACAAGCTGCGCGCCTGGCCTTCCGATCTGGCGGGCGACCTGGGCGCAGATCCAATCGCCTGGGTTTCGCTCGGCTTCGACGACTCGCTGACCGACCGGATCGAGCTGGCCGAAGGCCGCATGCCCGCGGCGCGCGGCGAGGGCGAAACGCTCGAGGTAATGGTCAGCCAGAAATG
The DNA here is from genome assembly GCA_963827625.1 of uncultured bacterium. GTDB lineage: Bacteria > Chloroflexota > Chloroflexia > Chloroflexales > Kallotenuaceae > CAWHBS01. The sequence goes on from CAWHBS010000005.1 coordinate 182,112, forward strand.
GGTCAACGAATACGGCATCCGCTCGGGAGATACACTTGTTTTGCGCGGTGGCCGGGGCATGCCCGACGTTGATCTGCGCGCCGAGGTCGTCGGCGTCTGGCGGCCGATCCCCGGCCAGGAAGGGCGCTGGCCCCTGCAACCTGTCGCCTACGACGACGTGCTGCTGGTGCCCGAAGACGTATATCGCGGCCCGATCGCCGAGGCGCTGCAGGAATTCAGCTGGTACAGCGTCACCTGGTACTCGATCTTTCCCGAAACCGCGATCACGGTCGGCAATACCGGTCGCGTGCGAGCGGGCTTCGCCGAGCTGCAAGGCCGGCTCGAGTATGTGCTGCAGAGCACGATTGACTTCATCTCGCCGGATCAGTATCTGGCCGAGTTCGAGGTCAAGGCCAATACGCTGCGCACGCTGTTGTTTGTGTTCAGCGTGCCGACGCTGGCGATCGTGATACTGTACATCATCTCGACTTCGAGTCTGTTTGCCGAGCGACAGCGCGCCGAGATCGCGGTGCTGCGCGGGCGCGGCATCAGCAGTAGTCAGATCGGCGGCGCGTATCTGGTCGAAGGCATGCTGGTCGATCTGGTGCCGCTGCTGCTCGGGCCGTTGCTGGCCTTTGGTGCTGCCCAGCTGATCGGCCGCACCGAGGCGTTTTTGCAGTTCGGCCCCGCCAACCAGCTGCCGCTCAGGATCACGCCGGCGATGCTGCAGCTTTCACTGCTGGTGCTGGGTACAACGATCCTGGTGGGCCTGGTTCCGGTGCTGTTCGCGGCGCGCCAGACGCTGGTTTCATATCAGCAGCAGGTGGTGCGCGAAGCACGGCGCCCGCTGTGGCAGCGCCTGTACCTCGACGTTTTCGTTCTGGCCGCGGCGGGCTATGGGTACTGGGTGCTGCGTCAGCAGGGTTCGCTGGTGCCGTTAGCGGTCGGCGGCGCAGATGCCGCCAGCGCCGATCCGTTCAACAATCCGCTCAGCCTGCTGCTGCCGTCGCTCGGCCTGTTCGGCTGCGCGCTGCTGGTGGTACGCGTGTTTCCCGCGCTGGCGTCCCTGCTTTCGCGGGCAGGTAGACGGATTCTCGACGCGCCGACGTTGCTGGCGCTGCGCCACCTTGCGCGCTCGCCGTACCAGGCGTCCGGCATCGTGCTGCTGACGACGCTGACCCTTGCGCTCGGAGCCTTCAGCGCCACGATGGCCACAACGCTCGACCGCAACGACGCCGACCGGATCCACTATGCCAACGGCGCAGCGCTGCGGGTTGAAGAAAGCGCCGAGATCTCGCGCCGCGAGACACGCTGGACGACGCTGCCGCCGTGGGAGCATGGCGAGATCGAGGGTGTCGAGGCCTATGGCCGCGCGCGCGTCGTCGACGCAACCACCGGCAATCTCGAAGGCAACGTCAAGCTGCTGGCGCTCGACCGGGCGGGTTTTCACCAGGCCGGTTGGTGGCGCGACGATCTGGCCGACCAACCGCTTGGCCGCCTGATGAATACGCTCGCCGCCGAGCAACACGCCATACTGGTCAGCCGCTCGTTCCTTAATGCTGCCCGGCTGCGCCTCGGCGACACTGTGTCGCTGACCACTGAGGAGGCGGGCGACGGCGCCACGATGGACTTCGTGATCCGCGGCGTGGTCGACCATTTCCCGATGCTGTACACCAAGCCCGAGGAAGTCTTCGCCGTGGCCAACTACGACTATGTGTTCCTGGCTGAAGATCCGGCCGCCTACGATGTGCTGCTCAAGCCGGCGCCCGGCGCCGACATCGAAAAGCTGGTCGAGGCGATCAGCGAGCGTGGCTTCAAGGTCGAAGAATACGATGCCGCGAACGACCTGATCGCGGCGCAGATGGCGCGTCCGGAGCGGGTCGGGTTCGTCGGCCTGCTGTCGCTCGGCTTCGTCGCCGCCACCGGCCTGACCATGCTGGCGCTGCTGTTGTACAGCCTGTTCTCATTCCGCAGGCGCATGGTTGAGATCGGCGTGTTGCGCGCGGCGGGGCTGTCGGTGGGCCAGATGGTGTGGCTGCTCGGCTTCGAGCTGTGCTTCTTGACGATCGCCAGCGCGTTTGCCGGCATTGTGATCGGCGTCGGCGCAGCCCGGTTGTTTGTGCCGTTCTACCAGCTGGGCAACACGGTCGAAGCGCGCACGCCGCCGTTTGAAGTGGTGATCGCCTGGGGCGAGATCGGCCGCCTGATCCTGGTGCTGGCGATCATGCTGCTGATTACCTTGCTGGCAACCACGGCAATGCTGCGACGCCTGCGGATTTATGAAGCAGTCAAGCTCGGACAGGAGCTGGGATGAGCCAAGCAGAAGCATTTATCGAGTGCAACAACCTGGTCAAGATCTACAAGCTGGCCGAGCTCGAGGTGGTGGCGCTGCAGGGGCTCGACTTGCTGGTACAGCAGGGCGAGCTGGTCGCGATCGTGGGCAAAAGCGGCAGCGGCAAATCCAGCCTGCTGCAGATCCTGGGCGGGCTGAGCCGGCCATCCGCCGGCAAGGTGCAGATCGACGGCAAAGATATGCTCAGCATGGACGACCAGGGCCTGGTGCACTACACGCGCCATACGGTCGGCTTTGTGTGGCAGCAGACCGGGCGCAACCTGCTGCCGTATCTGAGCGCGCTGCAAAACGTCGAAATGCCGATGCTGGTCGCCGGCGTGGGCGCCAAAGCGCGGCGCACACGCGCGCGGGAGCTGCTCGACCTGGTGGGTCTGGGCCACCGCGCCGGCCACGGGCTGACCAGCCTGTCCGGCGGCGAGCAGCAGCGCGTTGCGATCGGCGTCGCGCTGGCCAACGATCCGCCGCTGGTGCTGGCCGACGAACCGACCGGCGAGCTGGACGGCCGTACGGCGCACCAGATCATGGAGCTGTTCGACCGGCTTTCGGTCGAGCTCAACAAGACGGTCGTCATCGTCAGCCACGACGCCGATATCAAGCAATACGTCGAGCGGGTGGTGCAGATCCGCGACGGACGCACCAGCACCGAGACCGTGCGCCAGGAACGGCAATCCGACGAGCAGTCGCCCGATGCGGCACACGTGGAATACACAGTGCTCGACCGGGCGGGCCGGCTGCAGCTACCGGCCGACGTGGTCGAAGACCTGGGCATGCAGGGGCGGGTTACCGTCGAGCGGACGCCCGAAGGCGTGATCGTCAGACCGGTGGTCAATCGCGAAGGAGCAAGCAATGCAAACGCCGGTTCTCCAGGCGCTTGACCTGCGGCGGACGTACCACACCGGCGGCGGCGAAGTTCATGCCGTGGACGGCGTCAATTTAACCGTCGAGTCCGGAACGCTGGTAGCGCTGACCGGCCGCTCGGGCTCGGGCAAGACGACATTGATCAACCTGCTGGGCGGGCTGGATCGCCCGACGGTGGGCCAGGTCTTTATCGACGGGATCGACCTTTCCAAGCTCAACGACCGCCAGATGACGCGGCTACGGCGCGACCGGCTCGGCTTCATTTTCCAATCGTACGGCCTGATCCCGACGCTCTCGGCCCACGAAAACGCCGAGCTGCCGCTGCACCTGATGGGCTGGAAATGGAAGCGCCGCCAGGAGCGCGTGATGGAGGCGCTGGCGCTGGTAAGCATCGACGAGCGCGCCGCGCACCGGGTGTATGAGCTCTCGGGCGGCGAGCAGCAGCGTGTCGCCATCGCGCGCGCTCTGGCGCCGAATCCCGGCCTGATCCTGGCCGACGAGCCGACCGGCAGCCTGGACAGCGCCACGGCGGCCAGTATCTGGAAATTACTGGCGACGATCGCGCACGAGCAAGGCGTAGCTGTGATCACCGCGACGCACGATCCGAGCGTCCAGGAATGGGCCGACCGCTGGATCAATATGCAGGACGGGCAGCTCGCGGAGCAGGAAAGGGTAGCGGCGGGCGCGTGATCGAGGGGAGCAGCCCGCGGCCCCCGGACGAACACCACCGGATAAATCCGGGGGCTGAAAAAACAAAGACCGCTGAAGCGGCCTAGCCACCTTCAGGTGGCTTTGTTTCTTCAGCCCGACGCTTCAGCGTCGGGAACATGGAGCATTCATCGATGACAACAACTCGTTGGGGCATTTTGGGCGCCGGACGAATCGCCGCTGTGTTTGCCGATGGGCTGGCCAACCTGCCGGACGCAGAGTTGCTGGCCGTCGGATCGCGCAGCCAGAGCAATGCTGATGCGTTCGGCGAGCGCTACGGCGTGCCGCACCGCTATCCGAGCTACGAGCAGCTGGCCGGCGATGCGGATGTCGACGTGATCTATATCGCCACGCCGCATGTGCTGCACGCCGAGAACAGCCTGTTGTGCTTGCGCGCGGGCAGAGCCGTGCTGTGCGAAAAGCCGTTTACTATCAACGCCCGTGAGGCCACAGCGGTGATCGACGAAGCGCGCGAGCGCGGCGTCTTTTTGATGGAAGCGATGTGGACGCGCTACCTGCCGCATATGCAAACGCTACGCGGGCTGCTGGACGACGGCGTGATCGGCGAGCCTCGGCTGCTCAACGTCAGCTTCGGCTTCCGCAGCAACGTCGATCCGCGCAGCCGGTTGTTCGACCCGGCGCTCGGCGGCGGCGCGCTGCTGGATATTGGCGTCTACACCGTGTCGCTGGCCTCGATGATCTTCGGCGAGCCGCGCGAGGTGAGCAGCGCCGCTACCCTCGGCGCGACCGGCGTCGATGAGCAGGCCGCGGCGGTGCTGAGCTACGACGACGGGCAGCTCGCGGTATTGAACTTTGCCATTCGCACCAGTACGCCGCACGAGGTGGTGCTGTCGGGCACCGAAGGCACGATCCGGATCAACCAGCAATGGTGGGCGCCTTCGAGCCTGACACTGTCGCGTCCGGGCGCCGAAGACCAGCAGTTTGCTCCGGCGGCGATCGGCAACGGGTACGCCCACGAGGCGGTCGAGGTCCAGCGCTGCCTGGGTGAAGGGCGGACCGAATCTGCAATTATGCCGCTCGACGAAACAGCGTCGATCATGCGTACCATGGACCGCCTGCGTGAGCAGTGGGGCCTACGTTATCCTGGAGAATCTGTATGAAGTATGGATCGATACCCGGCATCAGCAAGCCGGTTTCCCGGCTGGTGCAGGGCACGGTGATGATGAATCCGAACGATCGCGACAACTCGTTCAGCTTACTTGACGCGGTGTTCGAGGCGGGCTGCACCACGTTCGACACCGCGCACAATTACGGCGGCGGCTCGGTCGAGCGCGTATTCGGCGCGTGGCTGAACGACCGCGGGGTGCGCGACCAGGTGGTGATCCTCGGCAAAGGTGCTCATCCGTACGATGGGCGCGAGCGCGTCACACCCGAAGATATCGACTCCGACGTCGCCAATTCGCTCGAGCGTATGGGCGTCGAATTGATCGACCTGTACCTGCTGCACCGCGATAACTCCAAATTGCCGGTCGGCCCGATCGTCGAAGCGCTCGATCGACACGTGCGCGAGGGCCGACTATCGGCGGTCGGCGGCTCGAACTGGTCGACGGCGCGGCTGGAGGAGGCGAACGCCTACGCCCGCCAACACGGCCTTACGCCGTTTGTCGTGTCCAGCCCCAATCTGAGCCTGGCGGTGGCGCTTAAGCCGCCCTGGGAAGGCTGTATCAGCATCAGCGCGGATAGCGCGGCACGCGCGTGGTACGAGCGCACGCAAATGCCGCTGTTTGTGTGGTCCAGCCTGGCGGGCGGCTTCTTCTCCGGGCGAATTCGTCGCGATAATCTTGATGGGTTCGAGACCTACTTCGACAAGTTGTGTATCGAGACCTATGGCGCCGAGGACAATTTCGCACGCTTCGACCGGGCAAAGGAGCTGGGGCAGGAGCTCGATCTGACGCCGGCTCAGGTTGCGCTGGCCTGGGTGCTTAACCAGCCGGTGGATGTGTATCCTCTGGTCGGTTGCCGCACCGGCGACGAGTTTCGTGAAAACGCCGCCGCGGTCGACGTCACGCTGACGCCGGAGCAGCTCGCGTGGCTTGAATCGGGTGCCGTGACGGCCGAAGCCTGACTTATAGCGTCTCACAAAGGTTGAGTCGGCAGAAATCACCACAAAGACACAAAGGACACGAAGAATTCATAGAAACTTCGTGTCCTTTGTGTCTTTGTGGTTGGGGAGTACCATGATCAATGCGAAATCGGCGGCGATTTCAATCGTCGATCGATCCTGCAATCCAGACCACGACCTCAGCCGGACTCGCGCAAATGTGATCGGCGCCGGCCCCGCGTAGCTCGTCGACCGTGCCGTAGCCGTAGCTTACTCCGATCGCGGAGAGTCCGTTGTGCTTGGCCGCGACAACGTCATGGCTGCGGTCGCCGACCATAATTGTTCGGGCCGGCGACAGGTCTTCGCTGTCGAGCAGGTGAGCCAGCAATTCGCGTTTGTCGTCGAAGCGCCCGTCGAGCTCGGCACCGTAGATGCCATCGAAGTACTGCGCCAAGCCGAAATGTTCGACGATCCGTTCGGCATACATCCGTGGTTTAGCAGTAGCGACAAACATGGCGCAGCCCAACTGATGCAGCTCCGCCAGCATCTCGGGCACGCCCGCGTACACCTCGTTTTCAAACAGGCCGACCGTCGCGAAACGCTCGCGATACATACTCAGCGCATGTTCGACGGCCGGTGGATCGTCGGTTTCGAGTAGATAGGCAAACGTGCCGCGCAGCGGCGGCCCGATATACGCCGCCAGCTCCGCGGTTGTGCGTCCAGGCGCGCCCGATCGTTCCAGCGCATGCTGAATGCTGCGGGTGATACCGTCGAGCGGGTCGGTCAGCGTTCCGTCGAGGTCGAAGAGGATCGCCGAGTGTTGATCTCGCTCGATTTGTTTGTGTGCTCGGTGCATCGGTTTTACAGGTTGCGAGGCCCCAGGCGGCTGCGGACGCGCCGGCGGTGGACACGCCGCCGGCAGGGCCGTTGGCGTGTCCCTACAAGAATCTCTTGCGACTTTGCGTTCATGCCCGGTCGTTCATACCTCGTCGAGGCGTACCCGCCGCCCGCTGCGCGACGACTCGATCGCGGCGTGCACCATCGCAAGGCTCTTGATATTGTCGTGGCACTCGCCCATCGGCGTCGAGCCGCTACGCAGCGCTCGCAAAAACTCGTCGAGCGAACCGGCGATGCCCGTAGGTGAATTGTCGTGCAGCTCGGCCGGCCGGGTCTCGAAGCGGGCATGGAAGCCGCCCTGCTCGACTGCCACCTCGGCAAGTGGCGCGGCGTGCCCGTCCCAGGTGGCGCTGCCGCGCGGGCCGACGCCGCGCCACTCAGCCTCCCACGAGGTATGGCGGCCTTCGCTGCACCAGCTACCGCGGTAGGTATAGCGCAGCCCTCCGCTCATCTCGAATATCGCCGTGGCGCAGGCAGCGCCATCATACCAGCTCCAATCCGGATTCCATTCTTCACAGTACACCGCGACGGCGTCGGCGCCGCTGATAAAGCGCGCCGCGTCGAAGGTATGGATCGCCATATCGAGCAGCAACGGGCTGGGCATCGCGTCGCGAAAACCACCGAAATGCGCTCCGATGTAAAAGTCCGAATTCAGGATGCCCAACGCTCCGACCTCGCGCTCGAGCAGGTCGCGAAAGGCTCGGATCCGCGCGTCGAAGCGCCGGTTCTGGCTGACCATATACAGCTTTCCGGCTTGCTCCGACGCGGCGACCATTGCACGCGCGCGCTGCATCGTGTCGGCCATCGGCTTCTCGCCCAGCACCGGCAGCCCGGCCGCGAGGGCCGTGAGTGTCACATCGTGGTGCGCCTCGGGCACGCTGACGTCGACGACGAAGTCCGGCCTGACTTCGCGAATGCCACGCTCGAGCTCTTCGCCGGTCCAGCCGGCGTCGACCTCGATCTCATTCGCGGCAGCGGCGGCCACCCCCGGACGGAGGTCGACCCAGCCGGCCAGGGTCACGTCCTCACGCGCCGTCAGGTTGCGCGCCCATACTCGCCCCATGCCGCCGGCGCCGACTAACAGCGCTTTTGCTGTCATGGTCTGCCTCCGAATGTTGCTACATAATAGTACAGCTCGCCCACGCGCAGCTGATGCGCGCGCAGCTCGGGATGGTGCGTTTCGACGTAGTCGAACAGGTAGGCCGGGTTGACGCGATTGCCGGCGAACATATCGTTGTGTGCCGTCAACAGCACAGGACTGCCGGCGCGCACGGCGAGCTCGGCGGCCTCGCGATAATCCATGTTGCCGACCACTCCTTGCTGCTCGCGAAACCAGTCGCGGCCGTTGATCGGCAGGCACATCAGGTCGATCGGCTGCGCCTGCAGGCGCTCAAGCTGGCCGTCGTACACGACAGTATCGCCGCTGTGGTACAGGCGAACCCCGTTCAGCTCGACGATGAAGCCCAAATAAGCCGGGTTGCCGTCGTCGTCAGGCTCGAAGGTGTAGTGCGCGGCGGGGATCGCCGTAACTTTCAGGTCTTCCGCGAGCTCGAGCGGTTGATCGAGCGGCGGCACCGTGACACGTCGCGCGTCGATACCGTTGGCGACCAGATGGTCTCGTGCGCTGTACGAGGCCAGGACACTTGCCGCCGCAGATGCCTGGAGCAGCGGCTGCAGCGTGCCGGGGTCGCCGTGGTCGCTGTGATGATGGGTGATCAACACGCTGCCGACCATATCGAGCTCGCCGGGCCGCACGGGTATCGGCACGCGTCGCCGCTCCAGAATCCGATAAGTACGGATCGATCACCACGACCTGCTCGCCGCCTTTGAGCAGAAAGCCGTGCTGGCCAAGCGCCCAGATCGCCAGGTGGCCGGCCGGCACAGCCAGCATCCGCACCTGCTCGGCCAGCGCGCTGCGCGGTTGAGGTGAATTTGACATAACGCCCGCTCCTAAACTGCCGCGCAGACGTCGACGTACTGCCTGGCTCGTGCGGCCAGCGCTCGCCAATCCCGATCGCGCACCAGGCTGCCGTCCACCAGGTTGCTGCCGAGGGCAACCGTGTAGGCGCCGGCCTTGAGGAATGCCGCGCAGTTGTCGAGGTCGACGCCGCCGGTCGGCACCAGACGCAGCCCGGCCAGTGGAGCGAGCACGTCCTTGATGTACGCCGGACCCAGCGAGCGTGCGGGAAAAACTTTGACCAGCTCGGCTCCATGGCGCCACGCGGTCATGATTTCGGTGGGGGTGTATGCTCCGCAGGCAACCGGCACGCCGGCTTCGTGGGCGGCGGCTATCACCTCGGGCTCGAGCGTCGGCGTAACCAGAAATTCGGCGCCCGCATCGACCGCGCGCCGCGCATCTTCCGCGCTGAGCACGGTGCCCAGGCCGACGCGCAGCGTATCGCCGACGGCGGCACGTACCCGCTCGACGGCGGTAAACGCATCGCGATTGCTCAGTGTATATTCAAGCGCTGTCATACCGCCCTCGGCCAGCGCGCGGGCGATGTCGACTGCAGCCGACAGATCGTCAAGCCTCACGATCGCGATCGGCCGGCGAGGCAGCAGCGGTAATTCGGTATCCGGCATTCGTGTCCTCCTCGAATACGGCTATCATACGCGACCATGCAGTGTCGCGCCAGATCGGCCATCGGTCCAATGGAGCCGAGTGCAGTAACCGAAGAGATTGCACCACACAGGCACAAAGGACACGAAGAATACATTAATTCTTCGTGTCCTTTGTGCCTGTGTGGTGATTTCGGTTGGCTCAACCGTGCGGGAACTACAAAGGAAACGCTCATCACTTGACCACATGAACCGGCTGGACCACAATCCGGGAGCCGCTAGTCGTTACGAGGTTCCGATGATTGAACTTGAACGAGAACAGGCTGCTACGCTACGCGAACGCTTCCCCAGCCGGCCCGGGCCTTGCGCCGGCCTGCATGTGATTAACACCGGTCATGGCACCATCCGGGCCGACCGCTGGCCGCGGCCACGCGCCGTGCTCGCCCGCGCCGGCAGCGATTACGGCCTTGCCGGCGACGCCGCGGCGCTGGATCCGGCAGAGCTTGGCTCGCTGGTAGCAGGCTTTGTCGACGCTCCGGAACCCTTCGTTGGCGTGCTACAGGCGGCGTTCGATACGTTGGCCGTTTGGGAGCGCGTGGTCTACGCTTTGTCCGGCGCGCACCGGCAATTCAGGCCCTCCGGCATCTCGCTGCGACGCCTCGAGCAACGCGACGCCGGCGCGCTGCCACAGCTGGGACCCGGCAACGCCTGGATCGCTAATTCGTGGGGCGGCCCAGAGCAGCTGGCCGCGAGCGGATATTGCTGGGGCGCTTTTGCCGACGGCGAGCTGGTTTCGGTTGCGTGCACCTTTCATCTTGGCGATGCCTTCGAGGAGATCGGGGTGGTTACGGCGTACGACTTCCGTGGTCGCGGCCTGTCGACCGCGTGCGCCGCAGCTTTATGCGAGGATATCATCGCTCGCGGCCATACGCCGAGCTGGAGTACCTCCACCGACAATCTTGCCAGCCGGCGGGTTGCCGAAAAGCTCGGCTTTACCCTCCAGCGTTACGACCGGCTGTTTGTCGCAGGTGTACCGATACCTACGTAGGACACGGACAGGAAAGATCGCACCACACAGGACACAAAGGACACGAAGAATTCTCTGTGTCCTTTGTGTCTGTGTGGTGATTCCGGTCGACCTCAATGTGTGTCAGATGTGCTAGGGTATCGTGTGCTCAGCTTGCGGAGGCCGCTCCCGGTGTAGCCTGTATCGATCGCACATACGCGGTCACGCGCCGGTCCAGCTCAAGCGGGTAGGTATAGCCCAATGCGGCTGCGACGTCGAGCGCGACCCGGCGAAACAATGCCAGGGTTCGAAACAACGCCTCCCAGTTGGCGGCAATATCGGCGCCGGCATAACATTGCTCCAGCTCGCTCCAGATGTCCGCGGGAAGCTGCTGTTTGAGTCCCCGGCCCAGATTGCCAGCCGGTATCGACCAGCCGTGCTCGGCCTGGATGCGCCACTCCAGCACCGGGCGCAAATATACGTGTTTCATGTCGTAGTCCAGGCACCATTTGGCCGGCAACAGCTCGTCGCGCCACAGGCACTTGGCCACGTAGGGAGCGTCGCTCCAAAAGTCGTTGATCCAGTTCAGGAATTCTTCCTCGGACGGCCGCGCGGGGATGTACGCACGGTAGCTCGGCGCGCGTAACCCGGCAGACAGCTGGTCTTTGTCGAGCAGGATGGTGTATCCGGCGTCCAGCTCGGGCTCCAATTCGGGCGCCGTGGCGATCTGACGCAGCAAGGCGACCGGCCAGACCGTAAAATCGATATGTAACCCGTTCATGAAGATTGCGACATTTCCGGTCGTCTGCGATGCCGGGCGATACCGGAACGATCGGATCCCAGTACACCACCAGCGGCTCGCCAAACGCCTCGAGCCAGCTGCGATCTTCCCGATACGGTTGGATATCGGTCACTACCAGGATCACGTCATAGTCGGAGAAATCGTCGAGCACTGCGTTCGGGCGGGCGCGCGTGCTGGTAAGCAGCATCGCGCGGACGTCAGCCCGTGCTTCGGCCCAACCTACGAGCCGGGCGAACACGTCTGCGGGTTCATGGAAAGCGTGCATGATCATCCTTGGTGTGGGACGAGCGTGGGCCGATCCTGGAAATGAAGACCACAACAACCATCCCGCGGCGTGTGAAATACGTATATGATAATGTATGTACACAGGGAGGTTAACTGTGAAGCAGTATTCCAAACCGTCAGACAGCGAGCTGCGCCAACAACTCACACCCGAGCAATACAAGGTCACGCAGCACGAGGGCACCGAGCCCGCGTTCCGCAACGAGTACTGGGACAATAAAAAGGCCGGCATATACGTCGACGTTGTCAGCGGCGAGCCGCTGTTCAGCTCGCTCGACAAATACGATTCCGGCACGGGCTGGCCCAGCTTCACCAGGCCGCTTGAAGAGCAAAATATCTCAACGCGTACCGATCGCAGCCTGTGGATGAGCCGCACCGAGGTTCGCTCCGCGCACGGCAACTCGCATCTCGGGCACCGTTTTGACGACGGCCCGAACCCTACCGGCCTGCGCTACTGCATGAACTCGGCCGCGCTGCGCTTCATCCCGGTCGAGCAGCTTGAGCAGGAAGGCTACGGCGAGTATCTTTCGCTGTTCGGCCTGCAGGCAAACGAGCTCGGCGCTGACAACTCTCGCTAACGAGAACCGAAATCACCACAAAGAACACAAAGGGCACAAAGAATAAAAGATTCTCGGTGCCCTTTGTGGTGATTCATGTCCGGCCGGCGCTAGCCGATCGGCGTGAGTGCCATGATCGGGTTGTGCCGCCGCGTTCGCTGCTCATAGACATCGAAGCTACAATGCGCTGGGGAATGTTCAATTGAGGAGCAGTGGTGATGAAAGTATTGCTTGATACCGATATCGGCTCCGATATCGACGACGCGGTGTGCCTGGCGTATTTGCTCGCGCGGCCGGATTGCGAGCTGCTCGGCATCACCACTGTGACCGGCGATACGCACAAACGCGCTATGCTGGCCAGCGCCCTTTGCCGCGTTGCCGGGCGCTCGGTGCCGATCCGGCCGGGCGCGGCGGAGCCGCTGCTGGTGCCGCAGCTCCAGCCGGATGTTCCCCAGGCCGCCGCGCTCGGCTCCTGGCCACACGAGGCGGCCTTTCCGAGCGGCGAGGCGGTCGAATTGATGCGCCGCGCGATTCGCTCGCATCCAGGCGAGGTAACGCTGCTGGCGATCGGCCCGCTCACCAACGTGGCGCTGCTGTTCGCGACCGATCCCGAGATCCCTTCGCTGCTGGGCGGCCTGATGCTGATGTGCGGTGTCTTTACCGGCCCGGGCGGCTCCGGCGCTCGCGAATGGAACGCCATGCTGGATCCGCACGCTACGGCGCTGGTGTACCGCGCGGCGCCACCCGTGCATCGCTCGGTCGGACTGGACGTTACCACGCGTGTGACCCTGCCGGCTTCCGAGGTCCGGCAGCGCTTCGCGCATCCTCTGCTGCGGCCGGTGCTCGACTTTGCCGAGGTTTGGTTCTCCAGCCGCGAGCGCATCACTTTTCATGATCCACTCGCGGCGGTCGCGCTGTGGCAGCCCGAGCTGTGCGGCTGGACGCGCGGAACGGTGCAGGTCGAGACCGCCAGCCCACAGCTCGGCGGGCTGACCATGTTTCGGCCCGATCCCGCGGGCATCCACGAAGTAGCGCTCGAAGTCGATCCCGAGCGGTTTTTCGAGGCTTATTTCGAGCCGTTCGAGAAGTAACGATCCGTGAAGGACGGGTAGCTGCGGCAGCGGGTGCAGACGCAAGACACGCGCATGTTTTCTGTTTCCATTCGCGTTTATTCGGGTTTATTCGCGGATCGATTATGCGCTGTCGACAAGATCCGCATACGCGGGATGCCGGCGAATATATGAAGCTACGAACGGACACAGCGGAACGACTCGCAGCCCACGAGCGCGAGCATCATCCAGCGCGGCGCGTGCCATGGCGCCGGCGATGCCGCGGCCTTCGAGCTCGGGTGGGACTTCGGTGTGCAAGTACACCACCCGCCCATCGCGCTCCTGATATTTGATCAAGGCCAGCCGGCCGTCGACCTCGACCTGCCAGCGTCGTTGTTCGGCGTTGTTGGTAACCTCGAGCTGGATTTCGCTCATAAATCCTCGATACTCCTTGCGTCTTTGCGACTTTGCGTTTCTGTCCGGGCGTGCTCTGCGCTAAGCATCCGCCAGCTTTTGCAGGAAACCGGCTGCACATCGAAATGCCCGTACAGCAGCACCGTCGACTTGCTGGGAGCTCGCAGGCGCTCGCCGTAGACCAGCGGATGCTGCGCGATCGGGATCAGCTCCACCCGCATCCCGGCTGTCGGGTACTCCATTATAGACACAATTTCAACAGGTATCCTGATACCGATAATGTTTGCTTTCATCGAAACGGCATAGTGCAATTACCAAAATAAGTACTACTTTGCCGCGGAAAAGCAAAGAATGATAGCGAAGATGCAAATAAACCGTGGCGATGCGCGCGGATAACGACTACGCCTGACCAAAATAGCTATTGCAAGTATCGCGGGAGCTGTGGTTGAATGTAGCAGTCGCATTAGGACTAAATTGGTGTTTGAAGAACGAACATAGAAAGCATATACTGGTGCTCAAGCGGACAACAATGGCTTGATGCCTGCCCATCCAGATTAACTTACGCACCTCTGAAACCCACCCACGTTCTGGGGGCCGACCGGACCTGCAAAGGAGAGCGGCGTGAACCGACGTCGTCAGCTAGTTCTGTTGCGCGTTGTGGTTTCGGTGGCAACGATTGCCGCGCTATGGAGCAGCACCATCGCCAGCATGGCGCTGGCACAGCAGTCCGATACGCGCTCCGAGCGCGCTTCAGGTGCCCGGCAGCCACTGCAGGCGACCATTGATGCACCCCCGCCGATCGGCCCGACATACGATACAATCCAGGATACCTCCCCAGTACCGCCCATGACGATCGCGCCGTTAACCGGAACCGAGATCGCCGATCCAACTGAAGCGCCCGAGCCGGCCGGCACGGTCGTGGTAGATGTCACCGACGTGCCGGCCACCGAGCAGCCGGTCGCTACCGCACCGCCCACTGCGCCGCCCACCGCGCCGCCGACAGAGGAACCGACGGCTACATCGACCGCGCCGCCGACCGAGACGCCGACAGAGGAACCGACGGCAACGCCGACCAGCGCGCCGACCGACACGCCGACCAGCGCGCCGACCGACACGCCGCTACCGACCCCTGCCCTCAGGCTGCAATGTGACGACGCGGACAAAGCCTTCAAAGATGAAAACTCTCCCTTCGAATATAAGCCGGTTCCTCCGAATGTGGTCATCGGAGTTGTCGTCAAGGCGGGCCAGCGTTGCGTCCCAGCCTCGCAAGATGGTCCTTTTGGGACCGTTGAAGTCCCTAATTGCTATTTTGTAACAGGAATCGGGAAGCCAGACACAGTAGTCAAGGTCACACACCCAGGGCTGGGGGGTCCTACCTGCCAGGACATCTCGCACGTCCTATTTTTTGTCCAGGTGCCGACCCCAGCGCCGGTCACGCCGACCAACACGGCGACGAATACGCCGACCGACACGCCGACGAATACGCCGATCACGCCGACCAACACGCCAACCAATACACCAACCGATACGCCGACTAACACGCCGGTCCCGCCGACCGACATGCCGACGAATACGCCTACTAACACACCGACCGACACGCCGACCGACACGCCGATCAACACGGCGACGAATACGCCGACGCCTACCGATACCAGCACGCCTACGGTGACGCCTACCGAGACGATAACGCCGATTGAAACGGAAACCGCGACGTTTACGCCGACGGGCACGTTGACCGAAACGCCGACGGGCACGTTGACCGAAACGCCGACCTTGACCGAAACTGCTACGCTCACGCCGACGGGCACGCTGACCGACACGCCGACGGGCACGCTGACCGACACGCCGACGGGCACGCTGACCGAAACACCGGTAGGTACCGCAACTCCGACGCCGGACACGGGCGGCGAGGACGTGACGGGTACGCCGGTGACAGCCACGCCCGGTGGGTACCGACGCCGGAGCCGCCGCGCCTGGAACAACCGCAACGCCGACCCGCCCGACACTCGGGCGGCGAGGACGTCACGGGCACGCCGGTGACGGCTACTCCGGGCGGACCGACGGCTACTCTGCCGCCCGGTACAACGCCAACCGAGACGCCGGACGCGGGCGGCGAGCAAGCCACGGGTACCCCGGTAACGGCAACTCCAGGCGGGCCGACAGCTACCCCCGGCGGGCCAACTCCCACGCTGGCGCCGCTGCCGCCCGGAACGACCGCGACTGCAACGCTGCCACCACCACCTCCAGGAACCACGGCTACGTCCACGCCGCTGCCACCTGGCGCACCGACGCCGGAGGGGTGCCTGACGCCGACGCCGCTGCCGCCTTCACCGATCGCGGGAACGCCGACCGGCATTCCGGCGACGCCCACCGGTGCTCCGCCGGCGCCGACAGTGATCGTGTGCCCCACCCCCGCGCCGGCAACGCCGGCCGGTACGCCGGCGCCGACTGCCACCGGCGGTCCTCCGCCCGTGCCACCGGCGACCGCAGCGCCGTCCGCGACACCCAGGCCGCCCACGCCGTTGCCGACTCGCACGCCGCAACCCGACGTGGACGATTCCGATCGCCCTGTGCAGTTGCCGGATACCGGCCAGACCGACGCCCGCTTCTGGGTGCTGCTGGCCCTCGCGTGCTGGTCGATCGCTGTAGGTGGGCTGCTCCGTCTGCGACGGCTTGAACAGGGAGCTTCATCGCGACGGCTGCGGTGATGCCCCGAACTCCGGCGGCTGAGCCGCCGCGTGCTTGCGCTACGACACGCAACGCCGGTGCATGTAACCGCACCGGCGTTCCGCTGCCCCGACGCCAGGCATTGCGTATCGAACGCATTCCGCCGCCCATTCTGCGTATATTAATCTAACCATGTCGTAAAGGAGCCCCGTAGGCACAGGACCAGGCGGATCGGAATGCTGTTGGTCGTGCTAACGCTCGTCACTGTCTCGACGGCGCTTGCCGCGGCCCAGGAACCCGAAGGTGCAAACGATACCCGCCTGTACACGTTTCCCGCGGGCGAAGTAGTGTATCCCGAGGGCATAAGTTACCACGGCGGCAACGGCGACTTCTTTGCCGGCAGCACCGTCAACGGCGCGGTGTACCGCGGCAACGCTCGCGGCGACAGCCGTGAGCTGGAGTTGTTCTTGCCGGGCGGCAGCGACGGCCGCACCGGTGGGCGGCGTTGTTGTATAGTAAGCGGTACAGGAGCATGCCCCATGGCAATTCAAAGCCGGCCATCCGCGTCCCCGGAGGTCGGGCCCGAAGCTGTGCCGGTTCCGGCGACACCGGCGCCCGCGCCGACTGCCTGGCAGCTCGTCGTTCGCACCGTTGTGCTGCTTGTTTGCGTCGTCGCGGTGGTGTGGATCGCGCGTGAGTTCAGCGATCTGCTGCTGCACGTGTTTATGGCGCTGGTGATCACTGCGGCGGTCAAGCCCGCGATCGATCGGATGGATCGCGTCATGCCGCGCACGTTGGCCATCGCTATTACCTGCCTCTTGTTGCTGGCGCTGATTGTCGGCGTGTTCGCGTTGCTGGTGCCGATCATGATCGCCGAAGCAACCCATTTCAGCCGAGCTCTGCCCGCGTTGCTCGTACGCGTAAGCGAGATAATGCCGGACTTTGCGCAGCGCTACGTATCGTCGCTCGGCCAATCGTTCTCGTTCGACGAATTGATGAGCCGCTTCGCAACCCAGGCCGGCGCAGTCGTGGGCGGAGTAGGCGGTGCGCTGCAGCGTGTCGTATCGACGATCGGCGGGACGGCCGGCAGCGTATTTCTGGTTTTCGTGATCGTTTGCTTCTTGCTCGGCGATCCGTTGATCAGTCAGCGCTCGGTTCGCCGGCTGGTGCCGACGGGCTGGCAGGCGACGGCCGGCGAGATCACCGGGCGTCTGGGGCACGAGCTGGGCCAGTGGGCGCGTGCACAGGTCTTGGTGGCCTTGATTTTCGGCACGTCGCTGGGGATCGGACTCTGGCTGATGGGCGTGCCGTACGCGCTATCGCTCGGCGCCGCGGCGGCGCTGCTCGAGTTCGTGCCGTATCTCGGCGGCCTGTTGGTGACGATTCTGGCGCTGGCCTCGGCGGCAACGGTTTCGCCGTGGCATGTCGTCGGCGTGCTTGTGCTGAACCTGACGATCTCGCTGATCGAAGGTCATATCTTGTACCCGAAGCTTGTCGGCGACCGGGTCGGGTTGCATCCGGTGATCATCCTGATCGCCTTTCTGGTGGCGGTACAGCTGTTTGGCGTCATCGGGGTCTTGCTCGCCGCGCCGCTGACGATCGTCGTGCGCGTGCTGTACGACCGCTGGGTGCAGCCCGGCACACGCCAGGTCGCCGAAGCGCAATAATGAAGGATTAAAGCTTTCTTCGTTCATCCTGGCGGGTATGCGTGGACTATTTCCGTCGAATCGACGGCAGGAAGCGAACCGGCGACGAGCGCACCCGTGCGGGCGTCAGGGGATCGCCCAGCAGCGCGAAGGTTCGTAGCGCGTCCTGGCAACATGACGACGCGGCGTACAGATCCAGGTACCCGGCGTTGGCAAGCGCGCCCAGCCGCGCCTCCATCGCCGGGGCGCGCCACAGCGCAGTGTGGAACCCCCGCTGCAGTGCGTCGTGGCCGTGCGCCACGCCCAGGCCGGTCGGGCCCCATACCGCCACGGCTCCGCCCGCCGCCAGCAGCATCCGCTCGTCGATCGTGGTGCCGCTGACCGCAGGCGTCTGGAACGCTGCCGTCAGGCAGGTCATATTCAGCACAATCGCCGGCTGCTCGCCATTGGCCAAGCCGTCCGCGTCGTATAGCCCGAGCAGGTAGGGCGGCTGCGCCGTTGGGTCGGTGCTGGCCCATTGCCAGTACGAGGCATGCCCGATGTAGGTCGCCAAACCGGGGCCACTGCCGAGCGCGGCCACCGTGCGCTCAAACGCACGGACGGGCTGGGGTTCCCGCCCGTCGGCGGCGGCCGCACCGGGCGCGTAATACACCCGTTCGGTGCGCACGCCGCTTGGCAGCAGCGCGGCTGCCTGGTCGGCCAGCGCGGCGAAATCGCCGGCGGAGTCGGCGTTGTCGGCCACGAACAGCGCTCGCGAGCGCCACAAACCCGCAGCAGGCGCCGTTTCGTAGCCGATGATCTTGGCGACCAGCCGCTCCAGCTCCGCCGCGCTCTTGACCGGCAGCCGGCCAAGCAGCAGATCCGGCAGCGCGTCGGCCAGCGGATCGTCGCCGTCGAGCTGCGCATAGCAGGTCTCGCACGCCGTCTCGCCCAGCCAGGGATCGACCGTCGCCAGGTACGGCGGCAGCCAGTTAATCTGGTTCGTGCCGCCGTAGTTGAGCGGATCCGACGTGCCATCGCCCACGAGCGTGACCGCCTGTGGGACGCGTCTCCACATCGCCGCGGCGTAGCGCAGGAACGCCCGGATCGACCGCGGGTCGACCTGCCCATGGCTCCAGCCGTCGTAGATCGCCTGCGGATCGACCAGCGCCACGCGATGGCCCTGCGCCTGCCGGCGCGCGAGCAGCGGGGCCAACGCCGCGTGCAGCGCTGCCGGGGCGACATACACGGCGTCGGCGTCGAGCGGCGCGGCCAGATCGACGGGATGGTACAGCGCAGCCTGCGGTGTATGGAGCGTGCCCGGCCCGGCGAGCACGTAGGAGCGCGCAGCAGGGCCGTCCTGCCACTCGGCCGTCGCCGCCGGAGCAGCAAGCAGCAGCACAGGCGCCAGCGGCGCGAACACATCGTAGAGCGCGGCACCGGCGGGCACGCCGCCGAGGCGATAGCGCCAGGTGCCGGCCACGCCCTTGAAGCGAGCGCCGCGCCCACCCGCCTCGAGGGTAACAGGCCGCGACCAGTCAACGGTGTCGACCGCGAGGTTGTCGCCGGTCTGGCCCGCGATGCTCAACCGGACAGTAGCGCTGTTGGGCAGCTCGAACGAGCGGGCAAACACCCCGCTGCCGCTCCAGGAGGAGCTCAGCTGCGCCGCGCCGGCGGAAGCGACCAGCGTATGTGCTCCGGCGCCACTGGCAGCGCCGTTGACGGTCAGCGTCGCTGAGCCGGCGGCGAGCGGAAGGGTAGACGTCAGGGGGATGTCGAGGGCCCTCTCGGCCGGCTCACCGCCGGCCCGCAGCACGGCCGAGAACCAGTGGTCATCGCTCGGCCCCCCTGGCGGCTGTCATAGACCGCGGGCAGGCGCCAGCGTCCGGCGTCGAGCGCGGTGCTGCGCAGCGCGGCGCCGCCGGGAGCCACATTGCGCGACGCCATGCGCAGACCATCGGTGGACTCGGCGCTCAGCCAGTAGGTCGTGGTGCGGTTCCACCAATTCCCGGGGGCCGGCGCCCAGAAGCGCAGCTCGTCGCCGGCGTCGAAGCGGCTGTCGGCGGTGCCGCGCAGCTCGAGCGCCACTGCGTGACCCGCGCTGCGCAGGTGCAGGCGGCGCGGGTCGACACCGGCGAGCGTGAACCCGGCCGCAGCAAGCGCGTGGCCGGTCAGTAGCTGCATGCCGGCAGCGCTCACCACGATCCGCAGCGCGGGAGAGGCCGGGGTGCCGGGGCCGTGGGCGTCGCCGAACGGCTCGGTGGACGACCAGAACGCAGCCGCGTTTGGGTCGAGCGGTGACGCGCCCGGCACGAACGCCTCGAGCGCGGTCGCCAGACGCGGCGATGCGGCAGCTCCGAACACTGGGCTCACGCGCAGCACGTCGATGCGCCGGCCACGAACACGCGACGAGCGCAGCACCATGAGCGGCGCCGTGGGCATGTCGGGCACGACCGTCGCGGCGGCTTGATCGTCAGCCGGAAGCAGGCCAGTCCAATCGCGCGCTGCCAGGTGTTCGAGGCGCGGCGCCAGCGCAGCGTCGCCCCGCACTTCGAGCGCTACCAACTGCATGGCAGGTGGTGCCGACCTCGCCGCGCCCGCCGCGGCAGGCCCGAGCGACCAGCGTAGCCGGACACCGCTCGCTTCGGCCATCACCTGCACGCCGGGCAACTCGTGCGTGGCCCGCGCCGTTGGCACGACCGTCAAGAGCAATGGCAACAGTGCCAGCAACGCACCGAGTTTCGAGGTTCGAGGTTTGAGTATTGAGTTCATCGACCAGAGCGCACGGACAAAACGCAAAGACGCAAAGAAAATGTGTCGCCTATGTCCCCTACGTCATCTCCTTACCCTTCGGCGCAGCACAAGACCGAGGACGAGCGCACCTAGCGCCAGCGGCAGCAACAGCCCAAGTGCGTTACGCACCTGCGCGCCGGCATCCGGCAGGACCGCGGGCGGCATGGGTACAGGTCGCGGCGCGGCGGTAGGAGCCGGCGTCGCCGCGGTGGGAGGCAGGGTGGTCGGAGGCAGCGCGGTCGGCGAGGCGGGCGCGGCGGTCGGCGAGGCGGGCGCGGCGGTCGGCGACGCCGGCAGCGCCGTGGGCTGCATCACCACGTTGAATGACGCTTGCGCCGTGTTGTTGCCGGTGTTCTGCTCGGGGCTGGAGGTCACCACCGAGGCCGTGTTGGTGTAGCCGCCGGGTTGGGCCGCGCCGTTGACCTGCGCCACTACCGTGATGCTGACCTCTTCACCCGGCTCCATGCGCCCGATCTCCACGCTGAGTGACTGCCCCGATACCGCGATGACGCCGCGCGTCGTCGTGGCGTTATACACGCTCAGCATCCCCGGCAGCTCGTCGGTGACGACTACATCGTTGGCCGCGCCGTCGCCGATGTTGGCGACAGTTATTGTGAAGGTCAGCAGGTCGCCCGGCTGCGCCGCGGAGCCGCCGCTCTTGCTGATGACCAGGTCGGGAACACCAGGGTCCGGCTCGGGCTCGCGGGTCGGGAGCGGCGTCCCCGGCACGGGCGAAGGCGGCACGGGCGAAGGCGGCACGGGCGAGGACGGCACGGCCGAGGGCGTCGGCGCGACGGATGCGGTCGGCGTTGGGGGTTCGGGCGACGGGGTCAGCGCCGCCGGGCCCTGGGCAGCTGCCGGACTCGGCGCCGTGAGACCAATAAGTAGGGCGAGGAGCGCTCCGAGCGCTGCCGCGACGGCGATCGCCTTTCTCTCCATAGCTCGCTGTTCCTCGTCTTTCTTGGTGGGCCGGCGTCCACAACAGCGGCGCTCAGCGCCGGACGGCCGGCAGCATCAACTGATACGGCTGCACCACCCGCGATGCCAGCGGGTTGATCGCGCCGCCGGTCTCGACCTCTTCCAGCCAGTACGTATATACCACGCCGCGCTGCACGCCCGTGTCGGTGTACGCGTACTCCGCGCCGCGCCCGCCGACACCCCTCGCGGCTACCTCCGTGACCAGTACGGCACGCGCACGGTTGCGGTCCGTGCCGCGGTAGAGCCGGAAGCTCCTGGTCTCGAGCTCGGTCGCCGTGGACCACTGCAGCGCGATCCCGGCGCCGGTCCAGGCCGCCCGGAAGGAGACCAGCGTGACCGCCGTCGGATCGAAGGGCGTCACCACTGTACTCGTGTTGTTACTCGGATCCGTATCAGGGCCGCGGCTGCCGTCGTAGTCGACTGTCGTTGTGTTGGTCAGGCTGGACGTCCCGGATGCGATGGTACTAAGCACGCGCACGGAGAACGTGATCGCGCTGAGCCCACGGAGGCCGATCGTGCCGTAATTGAAGGTACAGCGCGTTCCCGCCGGGCTGCCGTCGGCGCAGCTCCAGCCGCCGGTGCTGCCGGCGGCGTAGAAGATCGTATTAGCCGGCACTGTTTCGGTGATGACCACACCGGGGGCAGGCAGGTCACTCAGGTTGCCGACGCTGATGTAATAGGTCACGATGTCGTTCAGCTCCGCGATCGCGAAATCGTCGGTCTTGACGATCACCAGATCCGGCGGCGGATAGACGGTGACGCTGGCCTGGTTATTCGTCGGATCCAGATCGGGCTGTTCGGCCGCGGTGATCGTCGCGGTGTTGGTCGCCAGGTTATCGTTGTCCTGCCGCACCGTCAGCAGCAGCGTCGCGCTGCCGCCGGCAGCGAGGCCACCGACGGTCCAGGTGGCGCTGTCGAAGCTGCCCTGGCTGGGCAGGGCCGAGATGAAGGTCTGGTTGTAGGCCAGCTGGTCGCCGAGCACGATGCCGCTCGCGTCGGACGGGCCGTTGTTGGTAATCGTGATGGTGTAGGTAACGTTGCTGCCGTGCGGCGGGTTAGGCACGTCGGCGACTTTCGTGACCGCCAGATCGGCCAGCTGCGCATTCAGCGGCACCTCGACGGTGTTGTTGTCCAGGTTCGGGTCGATCACATCGGGCGAGTTTGCTCCGAAGACATTGAGCATCGGCCCGGCCTCGACCGCCGTCGCGACGATCGTCAGTGTTACCACGTCGCCGCTGGGCATGTTTCCGATCGTCCACACGCCGTTGGCGGGGTTAATTGTGCCGCGGCTGGGCGTGGCCGAAACCAGGTCGAGACCGGTCGGCAGGATGTCACGCGCGACGACGTTCGGAGCGGCCGCGGGGCCGTTGTTGGTCACGCTGATCGAGAAGGTGACATTCGTGCCGACGTTCGGCGACGCTGGGATCACGGTCTTGGTCACCGCCAGATCGGCGACCGGTTGCAGGGCGCTGACGCTGTCCTGATTGTTTGTGGTAATGGGGTCGGGCTGGTTGGCGCCGGAGACCGCGGCCGTATTCGTAAAGTTGATCGGCGGCGTGCCCGGGTTCACCTGCGCCGCGATCCGCAGCGTTGCCTCGCTGTTAGCGGCGAGGGCGCCGACGGTCCAGACACCGGTCGCCGAGCTGTAGGTCCCCTGGCTGGGCGTGGCCGAAACGAAGGTGACCTGCGGCGGCAGCTGGTCGGTGAGCGTCACGCCGGTTGCGTCGCTGGGGCCGTTGTTCCGCAGCAGCACCGTGAAGTTCACCGTCTCGCCCGCGTTGGGGCCCGGGTTGTCGAGCGTCTTGGTCACCGCCAGGTCGGCCCGTGGCGTGATCGTCGTCACATCCGTCGCCTGATTGTTCGCCGGGTTCGGATCGGAGATGCCCACGGGCGGCGCGACGGTCGCCGTATTGGTCAGCGTCCCCGCGGCGTTGGGCGCGACCGTGCCGCTGACAGTAAAGGTCACGCTGCCGTTGACCAGCAGACTCACCGCTGCCTGGATCGAGCGCAGCGGCCCGCCGGGCGTTGTGCAGCTCGAGCCGGGCGTGGCCGTGCAGGTGATGCTGACGTTCTTGATCTCGGCAGGCACCGGGTCGCTCACGACAGCACCGACCACGTTATCCGGCCCGTCGTTGGTCACCACGATCGTATAGCTGATCGGATTGCCGGGCGTAACGGTCGTCAGGCCGTCGGTCTTGGTGATCCGGAGGTCGGCCTGTACCACGGTTGTCACACTGACGGGATTGCTGCTCTGCGTCAACTGGTGGCCCGTCGTCGCGCCGGCGAAGCTGAGCTGCGCCTGGTTGGTGATCACCGTCGCATCCGCGACGTTGGCGTTGACGACCACGTCGAAGCTGATCGTCGTCGTGCCGCTGTTGGCCGCGAGCGTGCCGCCCTGGGTGGCGTTCGCACCGCTGCCGAGCCGGAAAACGACGCGCGCCGGAGCAGCCTGGATGAACTCGGCCTGGTCAAAGCCGGGGATATCAGTCTTACTGCCGCTGTTCGGCCCGCTGACGATCTCCAGGCTGCTCGGCACATAGGTCGTATTCGCCGGGATCGCGTCGGTCAAGACGGTGTTGACCGCGGCATCCTGGCCGCTGTTGGTGACATTCACAAGGTAGCGCAGCACATCGCCGCGACGCACAGTGCCGCCGTTTTGATCGACGACCGTCTTGGTGGCCTTGACCACCGGGTCGTAGATGTCGGTGACAAAGGTGAGCACGCTGGGGTAATAGGAATCGCCGGCGGTCAGCAGCGTGATCTTTGCCTGTGTAGCCCCGTTGGTCAGCGCGCCGGGCGGGGTGTCCACGATATCGGCGTCGATCCCGAAATTGTTGTTCGTGTTTGGAGTGGTGGTCGTGACATTCGAATTGGTCCGGCTGATCGTGCTATTGAAGAAGTTGTTGGGCGGGTTGAGCCCGTTGGTGACGACGATATCGTTCAGCTTGAGCTGATCCTGTTCAATCCCGCGGTCGCCCTCGTAGGAGAAGACGCCCAGCCGGCTGGTGATCGGTCCGCTGGGTGGCGTTTGGAAGCCGCTGACGGTGAATTCGATCGGCGGACTGCTGCTCCTGACCGCGACAAAGCCGTCGATGACCGTGAGATCGCGCGGCGGCGCGTCGGGATCGGTGTAGACGACCACCAGATTCCAGGCGGCAACCGTATCCGTGCGGCCCAGACTGCCCAGGATGTTGGCGACTGAGTAATTGCCGGCGCCGGCGGCCTGCACCAGCGACGTGGCATTATAGAAGACGTGGTAAAAGTCAATGCCCGGGTTGGCCGCGTTGGTGGAGGGATCCCTGCCGATCAGGGTGCCCGTGAGCGTCTGATACGTGGCAGCGCCGGGCACTTTGAACTTCACCGTGTTGCGCGTCGGCTCGTTGGACATGCCACCCCAGTAGAGCCCGGCAAACAGCACCGATCCGCCCTCCGGCAGCGTCAGCGCCGCGCTGGTCGAGTTGACGGTCGACGTATCTAGGTCGAAATCCCAAAAGACCATCGGATATGAGTTATTGTTGAGGTTGTTCTGGTCGCCCCGGTCAACACCGTTACTGGCGTCTGAGCAGCGCTTGTCCGTGCCGATATTAGGGCAGATCATGTTGCTGTTGGCGACAAAGGCGATATCGCCCGACGCGACGGTGTGGTATCGCACTGTCTGCGGCGTGATCACGTCGGCATGCGCTCGAGGCGGGCTGGCGAGCGAGGCGAGCAGCGTCGCCGTGAGCGCGACCAGACAGAGTAACGAGCGGGCGGTTAGCAGGCGGCGTGGCGTGTGCGTTGCGGCGCGAACCTGTTTAAATCGCACGGATCCCTCCCGGCACCGTTGCGGTTGTTGGCGGCAACAACTGAGATGCGCTCAGCTAGGCGAATGGCTCCTCGATGAAGGAGTGCGCCAAGACAAAACAGCGGGATCGACCTTGCCGCCTCGGGCGGCCTGTCGCGATCCCCTTCGTTCATTTTCTGATCAGCTGTCGGTCGAGTATAGCACATGCTCGTTGAGCGCCTCATTACAGCGCGGCAACAACCGGCGCCTCAAACAGCACTATCGCATAGCTTTACATAGCCGTCCTGATTAACCGGTCGACTTCCCTCTGTGTGCCGACAGTGTGCCACACTCTCGTGCGTCGTCGAGCGCTTCCCGATTTTGGCATTGCCCTATGTGCCGTGCAGCAGCGGCTGATCGTGGCGCACCTGCTCGATGCCGTAGCCCGCGGCCCCGATCAACGCGACGTGCGGATTGCTGATCACGTTGACCGGCACGCCGGCGATCAGCCGGGACAGGCGCCCCACCTCGGCGGCACCGCCCATCCATTGCTCCGACCGCAGCAGCGGCGCCAGGCGTAGCACCAGCCCGCCCGCCATGTACACGCCGCCGGTGCTCAGAACCTTAAGTATCAGATTGGCGGTTTCCGCGCCCAGGATCGCTACAAACGTTTCGAGCGTCGCGGCGCACAGAGGGTCGGGCGCCCGCGGATCAAGCGCGGCGTCCAGGATCACCCGTGCCTGCTCCTGGGCCGCCGTCTGAGCCAGCAGCGCGGCTATCTTTGGGTTTTCGGCCAGGCCGCGCCCATCGCGGAAGAAACCATAGATCGAAGGTATTCCGATACCGGAGCAGACGCGCTCGTAGCTGACATGGTCGAAGCGGCGGCGCATCCAGTTGCCGAGCTCGGCCTGTACGTCGTCGACCGGACCGAAGGTTGCATGGCCGCCCTCGGACGGATACGCGTGGTAGCGGTTGCCGTCCCAGGTGAGAAACGCCTCGCCCAGCCCGGTGCCTGGCGCGATCACGCCGATCGTACCGCCCGAGACCGCGGTCCCGCCGCGCACCAGCAGGAGATCGTCCTCGACCAGATACGGCACCGCGCTCGCGATGGCCAGCAGGTCGTTGAGCAGCCAGCAGCGGCGCACGCCGATGGCAGTCGCCAGCTCGGCTTCGTCAAGCTCCCACGGTAGATTCGT
The DNA here is from genome assembly GCA_963827625.1 of uncultured bacterium. GTDB lineage: Bacteria > Chloroflexota > Chloroflexia > Chloroflexales > Kallotenuaceae > CAWHBS01. Next base: position 208,660 of record CAWHBS010000005.1, read on the forward strand.
CAGCTTCACATGGCCGTTTGAGACAGGACCGGCAACGTCGAAACAGGCGTAATCGACGGCGAGCTTGTGCTCGGCCAGGAACGCTTGCGCCAGCGCGCTCAGGCTCCCGAATTGCATGCTCGGATAGCGCGCCGCGATAATCGGCGAGCGTGGACCCGTCGCTACCGCGTACACGGCCAGATCGGTCTTTGTGCCGCCGACATCGCCTACCAGCAGCCGCGGACCGTGGACGGTCGCGGCCGACGATTCAACGTCGGTGTCTTCGTCGTGCATACAGCTACTTCCAATCAACTGACCAAAGGCACCGCGCGCTTCTCGCGGGCGCTGAGGATCGCGCTATCGACCATCTGCTGTCCGATGCGGCTGATGCGAGGCGAAAGCGGGCCGCTTACCTGCTCACCGCTTTCCAGGCAATGGATCAGGTACTGGATCGGGTTCTGCCGTGGCGGATCGAGGCGGTCAACCGGAAGCACCTCTCCTTCGGGATGCTCGCGGGTTTGCACGCGCACGACCTGCTCGTAATCATAGGAGCTGATCGTGCCGTCGCTGCCGACGATCACGAAGCCGCATTTCGGCTGCGGCTGCAGGATCCAGGGATCGGTGAAGGTGCCCCAGCGCGTTTCGAACTTGGATAACCCCTGTTCGTAGCGCGCAACCATGATGCTGTGCTCGTCGACTTCGAGGCCGGCCGGCTCGTCGACGACAGCGGTAATTTCGAGCGGCGCGCGCCCATCCTGGAACCAGGTTCCGAGCGTGACTCCGTAGCCAAGATAATCAAGCAGCGACCCACCGCCGCGGTCGCGGCGATACCACCAGCTTTCCGCCTTGCGGCGCTGCGCTTCCGCGGCCGGGATCTCTTCTTTGTCCTGGCGATGATGGGTTGGCCCCCGGTTGCCGTCATAATAATGGACTTCGATCACCTCGCCGATGGTGCCGGCGTCGATCAGCCGTTTCGCGGTGTTATGCGGGGGATACCAGGCCAGCGGCCAGTTGATCACCATGGTTTTGCCGGTTGCCTCGACCGCCTTGATCATCCGGTCGGCCTGCTCGAGTGTTGCCGCGAACGGCTTCTCGACCAGGATATGGGTGCCGTACGGCGCCACCCGCTCAACCCAGTCGGCGTGCTCGGCGGTACTGGGGCACAAGATAGCGATATCGGCCTCGAGCTGCTCGAGACAGGCGCGGTAGTCGGTGAACACGCGCTCGCGCGGAATGTCGAAGTTTCCGATAATCTGCTCCATGCGCGCCGGATCCTCATCGCAGACCCCGGCGATCTCGGCTTCGGGATGCTCATGTACCTGGCGCAGCAGGTCGCCCATGTGCATATGGTCGAAATTGATGCCGACCAACTTCCATCGCTTCATCGTAAAATATGCTCCTTTGCTAGACCTGCGGGAACCCCCGCCAGCGACTGAAGTTGCGCCCGGGAGGCGTTCCGCTGATCGTCCGCTTGTGGCGCTAAGCTGAACTAGCGCCGACGCTAAGCTGAAGCTATGCGCCCATATACAAAGCCTCTTCGAGGCTGATTCTTGGAGCCTCCGCAGAGGCTTCGTATTTTGGCGCATGGCTTTAGCCTGGTGCCACGAGCGCATGGCTTTAGCCTGGCGCCGGCAGCCGGCGCACCTCGCCGGGAACTTTTGCTTTTCCGTCATGGGTGCTGGCAATGGCGGCAAACGCGAGTGCCAGGCCGGCCAGTGAGCTGTGCGCATTATTGGACGGTTCGCGCTGTTCTTCGATCGCGCACAGCAGCTCGGCCATGCTGCCGTGAAAGCCTTGCTTGAACCAGGTTCCTTCCAGCGCCGGCTGCGCCGTGCCGGCGGCGGTGTTCAGCGTGACGTGTTGTTCCGAAAGGCTCGGGCCGATGCTTGTCGCAGTGCCTTGCGTGCCGGCCAAAAACGTGCGATCCTGCTGTCCATATTTGACGTCGGCGTTAAACACCAGCGTGGCCTGCGCATCGGCGAACTCGATCAGCGCATGCGCGAGCATCGGCGGGCGGGCGCGCTGGCCCGCGGCGCGAGCCGTGGCAGCATATACACTGCCGGGCTGTCGCTGCTGGAAGAATACGCTGACTATATCGAACCAGTGGATCGCAAAATCGTAAAGTATCAGATCGTCGATATCTTCGAACGCAGTGCCGACGACCCAATCGTGGTTCCAGTGCACTGTGAGGTCCGCGCTGACGAGGCGACCAAGGTGACCGGCGGCAACCAGCCGGCGCAAGTATGAGAAATGCGGCGCCCAGCGGCCGTTCTGGTTGACTGCCAGCTTACTTCCTTGCCGGGCGGCGAGCTCGACCATCCGCTCACCCCAGTCGAGGTCCAGCGCAAACGGCTTCTGGCTGAGCACGTGCTTGCCGGCCAGCAGAGCGGCTTCAACCAGCGGCACGCGATCGATGGGGTGGGTTGCAATATCCACGACCTCGACGTCGTCGCGGCGCAGCAGCTCGCGGTAATCGGTGTACACCTGTGCCCGTGGATAAAACTCGGCTCGGCGTCCGGCGGCGCGTTGCTCATATAAATCACACAGCGCGACGACCTCGTAGCCGGCCGCTCGATAGGCGGCCAGATGCGAGCCGGATATTCCGCCGCAGCCGATCAAGCCGATCGCCGGACGGTAGCTTTTCGGGTTGCGCGGCAGGTAATCTAGCTCGGGCGCCTCGGCCTGCCCCGTTTCGGTAATGCCGGCCAGGCCGTAATCGTCAGATTGTGTGCTCACGAAGTGTTATCCTTGATTCGAGCATAGCGTACTGCCTGTCAGTCTAGCATTAGAGGTATCGACCTGGCAATGCATATCGAACTGCCCGCGCTCGCGCTCGTGGTGCTGATCGGGCCTTCCGGCTCGGGCAAATCGACCTTCGCGCGCCGGCATTTCCGCCCCACCGAAGTGCTGTCTTCGGACGCATGCCGCGGCATGGTTTCGGACGACGAAAACGACCAATCGGCGACCAACGACGCATTTGAGCTGCTTCATTTTATCGCCCGCAAGCGTCTGGCCGCCGGTCGACTGACGGTGATCGACGCTACAAATGTGCAGCTCGAAGCGCGCCGGCCGCTGCTGGCGCTGGCGCGCGAGTTCCATGTGTTGCCGGTCGCGTTGGTGTTCAACTTGCCCGAAAGGTTGTGCCAGGAGCGCAATCGGGCGCGGCCGGACCGCGATTTCGGGCCGCATGTGATCCGCCGCCAGAGCAACGATTTGCGCCGCTCGCTGCGGGGCCTGCAGCGCGAGGGCTTTCGCTACCTGACCGTCTTCGACAGCCCGGAGCAGGTGGATGCTGCCACGATCGAGCGTCGCCCGCTGTGGCCCGACCGTCGCTCGGAGCATGGGCCGTTCGATATCATCGGCGATGTCCACGGCTGCGCCGAGGAGCTGCGCGAGCTGCTCGACCGTCTGGGCTACCGTCCGGAGAATGTCGACGGCCAGGTCACGGCGGCTCATCCCGACGGCCGCACAGCGATCTTTCTGGGCGACCTGGTCGACCGCGGGCCGGACTCGCCTGCTGTGTTGCGGCTGGTGATGAGCATGGTGGCGAACGGCAACGCCCTGTGTGTACCGGGCAATCACGATACGCGGCTGGTGCGCAAGCTGCGCGGCCGCGACGTGCAGCTGACGTACGGCCTGCCCGAAACACTGGCCCAGCTGGAAGGGGAGCCCGAAGCATTCAGCGGACAGGCGGCAGACTTTCTCGACGGGCTGATCAGCCATTATGTGCTTGACGACGGCAAGCTGGTGGTCGCCCACGCCGGCCTCAAAGCCGAGATGCAAGGCCGCGCATCGGCCAGGGTGCGCGACTTCGCGCTGTACGGCGAAACCACCGGCGAGACCGACGAATGGGGCCTGCCGGTGCGCTCCAACTGGGCCGCAGACTACCGTGGCAAGGCCAGCGTGGTGTACGGCCATACGCCGGTTGTCGAGCCCGAATGGCTAAATAATACGATCAACATCGACACCGGCTGCGTCTTCGGCGGCCGCCTGACGGCGCTGCGCTACCCTGAGCGCGAGCTCGTCAGCGTCTCCGCGCACCACGTGTACGCCGAGCCGCTGCGGCCACTGGCTGTTGATCCAATTCGTCTATCGGCCCAACAGGCCGACGATCAGCTGCTCGATATCGCCGACGTGCTGGGCAAGCGGCTGGTCGAGACGCGTCTGCGCGGCAGGGTGAAAATCGCCGAGGGCAATGCCCAGGCGGCTCTGGAAGTCATGAGCCGGTTCGCCATCGATCCGCGCTGGTTGATCTATCTGCCGCCGACGATGTCGCCGACCGAAACCAGCGCGCTGCCCGACCTGCTGGAGCATCCGGCCGAGGCGTTCGCGTATTTTCGGCATCAGGGCATCGCCGAGGTGGTCTGCGAACAAAAGCACATGGGCTCGCGCGCGGTGCTCGTGCTGTGCCGGGATAGCGACGCTGCCCGGCAGCGCTTCGGCGTTATGGGCGAGCAGCTCGGCGCCTGCTATACGCGCACCGGACGCCGCTTTTTCGACGATGCCGCGCTGGAAGCCGCCCTGCTGGAGCGCGCGCGAGCGGCGTTCGAGCGCGCGGGCCTGTGGGACGAACTGGCGACCGGCTGGGTATGCCTCGACGCCGAGCTGCTGCCATGGTCCGCCAAGGCGGGCGAGCTGCTGCGGACACAATATGCCGGCGTTGGGGCGGCGGCACATGCGTCGCTGGCTGCTGCGCTCGAGGTGCTCGAGCAAACTGCCTCGCGTGGCGTGGAGGTAACGGAGCTGAGCACATGGTATGGCGAGCGCGCGGCGATGGCCACGGCGTACACCGACGCCTATGCGCGCTACTGCTGGCCGGTCAGCGGCATCGACGAGCTGCGGCTGGCGCCGTTTCACCTGCTGGCCAGCGAAGGCGCGGTTCACGTGGACAAGCCGCACGCCTGGCACCTTGCGCAGCTGGCGCGCCTTGCCACTGCCGACGAGCACGACCCGCCGCTGCTGATCCCCACGCCGGCGCTGCCCGTCGACGTGACCGATCCCGAACTCGGAGGCCGCGGCGACGCGCTGGTGGGTAGAGCTTACTGCTGCCGGCGGCGAGGGCATGGTAGTCAAGCCTGCGGGCTTCGTCGCGCGTGGGCCGCGCGGGCTGGTACAGCCGGGGATCAAGTGCCGTGGCCGCGAATACCTGCGCATCATCTACGGCCCGGAATATACAGCGCCGGCCAATCTGGAGCGCCTGCGCGCCCGCGGCCTCAGCGCCAAGCGCTCCCTGGCGCTGGGCGAATTCGCGCTTGGTGTGGAGGCGCTCGAGCGCTTCGTGCGCCGCGAGCCGCTCCGGCGCGTGCATGAATGTGTCTTCGGCGTGCTGGCGCTCGAGAGCGAGCCGGTGGATCCGAGATTGTAATGCTGCTAACAATTTCTACAACCTACAACCCCGCGACCGACATCGGCTATTTGCTGATGAAGAACCCCCAGCGCGTGCATACGTTCAGCCTGGCTTTCGGTCGCGCGCATGTTGTGTATCCCGAAGCATCGGAGGAGCGCTGCACGGCCGCGCTGCTGCTCGACGTCGACCCGGTCGGGTTGGTGCGGCGCCGCGGCAACGACGCGCTGGCGGACGGCTACGTCAACGACCGGCCGTATGTGGCGTCGTCGTTTATGAGTGTTGCGCTAGCCGAGGCGTTTGGAACCGCGATGGGCGGCCGCAGCCGGGAGCGCCCGGAGCTGGCCGGCACACCGCTCCCGCTCAGTGCGACGCTGTCCGCGGTTGCCGCGCGCGGCGGCGGTGATGAGTTACTACGCAAGCTGTGGGAGCCGCTCGGCTATGCTGTCGAAGCGATCGAGCAGCCGCTTGACGAGCGATTTCCGGAGTGGGGCCGGAGCAATCTGTGGCGCCTGGAGCTGAGCGGAACGCAGCGCCTGGCCGACCTGCTGGCTCATCTGTACGTACTGCTGCCCGTGCTCGACGCCGACAAGCACTACTGGTTCGGCGAAGACGAGCTAACCAAGCTGCTACGGCGCGGGGAGGGCTGGCTGGCGGGGCATCCCGAACGCGAGCTGATCACCAGGCGCTATCTGATGCGTCCGCGCCTCGTACGCGCTGCGCTGGCGCGCCTGACGGCCGAGGAGCAGCCGCATGCCGACGATGCCGTCGAGCGTCACGAAGCCGAGGAAGAGGCCGTCGAGCGTCCGATCAGCCTGCACGAGCAGCGCATCGGCACCGTGGTTGCCGCGCTGCGGCAGGCCGGCGCTCGCAGCGTGCTCGACCTCGGCTGCGGCGAAGGTAAGCTGCTGCAGGCGCTGCTGCGCGACCGGCAGTTCGAGCGCCTGCTCGGCGTCGACGTTTCGTCGCGTACCCTGGAGCGGGCTAACGATAAGCTGCGTCTCGAGCGGCTGTCCGATGCACAGCGTGCGCGTATTACGCTCGCGCAAGGCTCGCTGATGTACCGCGACGAACGATTTGCGGGCTGGGACGCCGCGGCGGTCGTCGAAGTGATCGAGCACCTTGACGCGCCACGCCTCGCGGCCTTCGAGCAGGTAGTCTTCGGCGCGGCCAGACCGCGCACGATAGTGATCACCACACCCAATGTCGAATACAACGTCCGCTTTCCGACCCTACCGGCAGGGCGTTACCGTCACGCCGACCATCGCTTCGAGTGGACGCGCGCGGAATTCGAAGCCTGGGCCGGCCACGTCGCCGCCGAGCACGGCTACGCTGTGCGCTATGTGCCGATCGGCCCGCTTGATCCGGAGGTCGGTCCGCCGAGCCAGATGGCGGTGTTTAGCCGAAACGACGAATGATGTTCATTCTTTGCGTCTTTGCGTCGTTGCGTTCAATTTTTCCTGATATGCAGAACCTGGCCGATGGTTTGAAACCCGGCGCGAGCGTAGATCCGCGCTTCAGGCTCGGCAGCAGCCATCAGAAACGCAAGGGTGACGCCCGCTTCGAACGCTTCGCGCAGCAGCCGAGCGGTAAGCGCGCCGGCAATTCCACGGCGCCGGAACTCGCTGCGCACTCCTATTCCGGCAACCTCGGTTACGCCGCCGTACGGCGTGGTACACACCCCTCCGCCGGCCGCCTCGCCCGTCGAAATAGCGCGTGCCAGAACGGCGATCTGGCCCGCCGCGATTCCCTCACGCAGCCGATCCGCGGAGTCCGGATCGGGTCGGTCGCCGCCGAACGCTTCGCTTTGCGCGGCCGACATAGCGTACAGCTCGTCGTTCGAGACGGGAGCCAGCAGCTCGATGTCGTCAGGTGTGGGCAGCAGTCGCTCCTGACCCGGCCGGCACGTCATCAGCGGAGGATACCCTTCGATCGTGAACCCTGCATCGAGCAGTCGATCCTCGACAGCCGGCGATAGCCGCCCGATATATTCGAGCCGTGGCACGCGGCCGCGGCGCCGGTACGCTTCGATTAACTCCTCGACGTCGCCGGATGACGGTGCAGCCTGATCCTCCGGGATGGCATAGTTGAGGTACGGATTATCGCTGTGGCGGTCGAAGGTCGCCAGGAATGGACCGATGTGTTGCGTGTCTCGCCCCTGGCCGGCCGCGACACGCAGATACGCCTGTATGTGAGCTTCCATTGCTGCCCTTTTTATGAGCGCAGGACGACCGACACAATAGTTGAACCGGCCGGCGACTGCAAATCGCGCTCCAGGCGAGATTTGATCGGTTGTACAATGTAGCCGCAAAACTGGCCACAAAGGAGTGTATGCAGATGGCCTATTATCTTGTTCGGGCGCGGCCTGATCGGCGGCTGCTGGAAGAGCTGCGCCGGCGACTCGACGGTGGCGAGATAGGCGCGATGCGTCCCTTCGGCACGGCGCTCCACAATGGGCTGGACAATGCTCGCGTGGCGGACGACGGATACGCTGTGTGGGAAGAGGAAGATTACTGCCGCCCGCCGCTGGCGATGGAGCGCGCCGCCGTGCTCGACACGTATTTCGACGAGCTAAGCGTCGAGACGGTCGCGCCCGGCGACGGTTGGGAGCGCATCGAGGCGCTGCCACGCCTGTGGCAGCCTTATTAACGAGGTCGAAGCTCGAAGGGAGTTTCGAATGGCAATCTCCTACGATAACCAAAAATAGCCCTTCTGGTTGATACAAAACGTATAGAATGTGTTATACTACAGCGTCTTCCAAGGTTTGGTCGCCGCGAGCTGCCCCGGTCTCCCTTCTTCGCAGGGTGTGTCCTGTCCCGCTCATCGTACTCCAAACCAGGTGACACGGTTTATTTTTTCTCAAGAGGTATGCGAGCGATGAGCTACGCGGACAAGACGATCACGTGTCGGGATTGTGGGCAAAGTTTCGTGTTCACGGCGGGCGAGCAAGAGTTTTACGCGCAGAAGGGCTTCAACAACGAGCCGACCCGCTGCCCCTCGTGCCGCCAGGCGCGCAAGGCGGCAGGCGGCTTCGGCGGCGGCAATCGCGACAGCTACAGCAGCGGTGGCGGCTATAGCAGCCGCGACAGCTACAGCAGCGGTGGCGACAGCTACGGCGGCGGCGGCGGCTATAGCCGTGCCCCGCGCGAGATGCACAGCGCCACCTGCGCGTCGTGCGGCCGCGAGGCCAAGGTGCCGTTCGTGCCCCGCGGCGACAAGCCGGTGTACTGCTCGGATTGTTTCCAGCAGCAGCCGCGGCGCAGCAGCAGCCGCTGGTAACACCGTCCAGCCGTACATACGAGAAGCTCCCGCCGACGGCGGGAGCTTTCTTTTAACATGCTTGACCATATCTTTGCAACGGCTTAACCATTCGCCGTAAAGCCTCCTTCATAATTGCCTTCAGCAATACGCGGAAAGTGTTCACCACAAAGGCACAACGAACACAAAGATCTCACCAATTGGTTCTTTGTGTTCGTTGTGCCTTTGTGGTGAATTTCGCGAAGGAGACCTCGCGGTATGCACCAGACACCTTACACACGAATGGTCGCGCTCGCGATTATTCTGCTGCCGCTGCTGGCAGCCTGTGGCGGCCCGGCCGCTCCGGCTTCGGTCGCCAGCCCGGCCTCGAGCACAGCGGCCGCCTCCGATGCAGCCGGCGCGGCCGCAACAGCCGCGCCATCGGCCGAGGCCTCCCAGCCCGCCCCTGCGGCGTCCGCATCGGCAGAACCATCGGCTGCGTCCGAGGCTTCACAGCCCGCTGCCGCGACGGAGGGAGCCCAATCGCCGATCAACGATAAGGTGATCGTCGTCGGCATGAACCAGGAGCCGGATACCTTTTTTGGCCTGGAAAGCACCTCGCTCGCTACATCCGAAGTGCTGTTCCCAACCGGTGCGTGTATTACGGGGCTGACCTACGCCTATCAGTCGACGTATTGCTTCGACGAGCTGCCGACGTTTGAAAATGGCGCCGCTGTTACCGAAACCGTGACCATCGATCCGGCGACGATCAGCGAAGCGTCGCCGATCGAGGTCGGCGGCACGCTGGTGACGGACACGGTGCTCGCCGAAGAAGCCGGGATCGAGATTCCCGCCGAGCTCGGCCAGCTGACGCTGACCTATTCGCTGCGGCCCGATCTGCGCTGGGAAGATGGGACGGCGGTGACCGCGGCCGATTATCTTGAAATGTATCGCGTCCAGCAAGACCCCGAAACGCTGCTGCCGACACGCCAGTATATCGAGCGCACCGCCAGTGTCGAGGCGACCGACGAGCTGACGATCGTGCATACCATGGTGCCGGGCTATATCGAATCGGCATACAACGTAAACCCGTGGCTTGGCTTCGTTGCTGCTCATCTGTACGAAGGAAAGTCGATCGCCGAGATCCGCGACGCCGAGGCAGCCCATCCGATGTCGTACGGCCCATTCATGCTGCAGGAGCACGAGCCGGGTGTACAGTCGACGCTGGTCAGCAATCCATACTTCGCCGTCCAACCCAAGGTCGGCACGCTGATCTTCAAATATGTCGCCGACGTCAACCAGGAGCTCGCTCAGCTCGAAACCGGTGAGATCGATGTCCCGTCGGCCTCGGACTTGACGCTGGAAATGACGACCCAGCTTGACGAATTGGAAGCGGCGGGCGCGATCGAAACGCAGTATGTGCCCAGCACCTTCTGGGAGCATATCGACTTCACGATCGAGCGCGGCGACGGTGAGCCCGCGTTCTTCGACGACGTGCGCATCCGCCAGGCTGTCGCCTTTGCGATCAATCGCCAGGAGATCGTCGACAACGTACAGGCCGGCAAGACCTCGGTGATGAATACGATCGTTCCGGCGGATCACCCGGCCTACCCCGGTGACGATGCGCTGGAAGCCTATGAGTATGACCCCGAGCGCGCGGCGGAGCTGCTGGACGAGGCGGGCGTGGTCGACTCGGACGGCGACGGGATCCGCGAAAAAGACGGCCGCCCGATGTCGATGACGTTCTATACCACCGAGGGCCGCGCCGACCGCCAGGCAGCCGCCGAGATCATTCAGCAGAACCTTGGCGAAGTCGGCATCGACATCGAGCTCTCCTTCGTACCGGGTCCGGAACGGCTGTTCAAGCAGGGCGCCGACGGCATTCTACAGTCGCGGAGCTTCGACCTGGCGATGTACGGCTTTTTGAGCGGTGTCGAGCCCGGCGTCGAGCTGTACCTGTGCGAGCTGATACCGACGGCCGAGAACGGCTACAACGGCCAGAATCGCCCGGCCTACTGCAATCCCGAATATGACGAGAGTGCCTTCGCCGCTTTACGCGAGCTGAATATCGAAAACTTTAGAACTGCGTATGAGGAACCGCTAACGATTATCAACCGCGACCTGCCGACCTTCCCGCTGTTCCAGCGCGTCAAAATCGGCGCGTATAAGGCAGGGCTAAGCGGCATCGAAATCGACCCGACCCAGAATCAGATGACGCACAATACCGAGGAGTGGGATATTTCCGAGTGATGAGTGATGAGTACTGCCGGCGGCAACAAAATGCCGTCCGTGGCATTTAATGGAGATGAACCCAACGTCCTGAGTTGTTGCGCTACTATGTTACAACTCTTGCGTGAACGTGTTGACGAGGAGGTCTCCATGACGCACCACGGTCAACTTTATCTCCGCGATCAGGCCCCGCCGCGCTCGACGTATTACGAACGTGGACGATTCGGCAGACTGTTTCCTTCGCTGCCGCCGTTCGCTGCCGACACGCCGCTGCTGCAGCGACAGCTTCGCCGGATCGGAAGAGCCGGTGGAATCATGGACGCACGGGATGCTCCACCACCCGCCGATCCGCTTGCGCCTAACCCGCGCAACCGCGATAGTGCGACCATGACGGCCGGCTTTACGTTCCTCGGGCAGTTTATCGACCACGATATTACCTTTGATCCGACGTCGAGCCTGGAGCGGCAGGTCGACCCCGAGGCGATCGCCAACTTTCGCACGCCGGCAATGGAGCTGGATAACCTGTACGGCTCCGGCCGCGCCGCCAGCCCGCATCTGTACGACCAGACATCGCCGGGTGCGATCAAGCTGTTGCTGGACCACGATGCGCCGCGCGACCTTCCACGCAACTCGCAGAACGTGGCCATCATCGGCGACCCGCGCAACGACGAAAATCTGATCGTCTCGCAGCTGCATCTGGCCTTTATAAAGTTTCACAACGCCGCCGTGGACTGGGTGCGCTCGCGTCGAGTTCCGCAACCCTAACGAAATTTTCGACGAAGCCCAGCGACTGGTGCGCTGGCACTACCAGTGGATCATTGTTCACCAGTTCCTGCCGTTGACCGTCGGCCAGGATATGGTCGAACTCGATCCTGCGCGACGGGCGAAAGATCTACGACTGGCGCAACGAGCCGTTCGTGCCGGTCGAGTTTTCGGTGGCCGCGTATCGCTTCGGCCATAGCCAGATCCGGCCGGGCTATATCGCCAACTTCGCCGGTGACGGCGGCCGGCCGTTCAAACGGGTGCTGTTCGATCCGAACATCGACCACAGCGGGCCGGACCCCGATGATCTGTCCGGCGGCAAACGTGCGCCGCGACGCTTCGTCGACTGGCCGACCTTTTTTGATCTTGGCGACGGGCGCTCCAAGCCGAACAAGCGCATCGATACGCTGCTGTCGAGCCCGCTGTTCGAGCTGCCGTTCGTCCCGCCGAGGATGCCGAGCAATCCGCAATCGCTCGCTTCACGCAACCTGCTGCGCCACCTGACGTTCGGGCTGCCGTCCGGGCAGCGCGTGGCAAAGGCAATGGGCCTCGAGCCGCTCAAATCCGAGGAGTTCGGCGACCTCGAGCGCTACGGCCTGGACGATCGCACGCCATTGTGGTTTTACATTTTGCGCGAAGCCGACGTGAAAACCGGCGGCGCATCGCTCGGTCCGGTTGGTGGACGAATCGTAGCCGAAGTATTGATCGGGCTGCTGGAAGGCGATCGCCTGTCGTATCTACGGCAGGACCCGGATTGGACGCCGCAGTTCGGCGACGACGATTTTAACATGTCCGATCTGCTGCGCTTTGCCGGCGTAGCCTGACCGGTATGCAACATCGGCTGGTTTCCGAGATCGAGCTGCCGCTGGCGCCGGCCGGCGTGTTCGAGTTTTTCGCCGACGCCGCCAACCTCGAACAAATCACCCCGCCCGAATTGCAGTTTTCGATCCTGACGACGCTGCCGATCGAAATGCGCGCCGGTGCACTGATCGACTACCGGCTGCGCCTGTTCGGCGTGCCGATCCTCTGGCACACGCAAATCGCGGAATGGGATCCGCCGGCGCAATTCGTCGACCAGCAGCTGCGCGGCCCGTACAGTGTCTGGATCCATCGGCACCGCTTCTTGCCGCGCCCCGGCGGCACGCTGATGCTGGACGAAGTACGCTACGCGCTTCCACTGGCTCCGTTGGGCGAGCTGGCCCACCTGCCGGTACGCTTTGAGCTACGGCGGATCTTCAGCTTTCGGGCGAAGGCAATCGCGCGGTTGCTTGGAGAAAAACGATCCGCGGAGGCCGGGTACCAACGCTAGTGGGTGGCACGCACGTTCGCTCCATGTGTCAAACATTTATAGAATGATAATCATTACTGCTCAGCATCGACAGGACACATGTGCATGTTGTCGCTGGAGAAACGGTTGACAGTTTGCTTCGTGTGCGGTACGCTTGCGGGGGAGCGCCTGCGCGTCCCATTTGATCCGCCCTGATCGCGCTCCTTTAGCGGGCGTGCCAAGCGCTGGCCACCACCCTGGTCGCTGATATCGAGGCGCGCTTTGCGGCCATCCGCGCCGAGCACCCGGAATACGCGGGCAAAAGCGTCATCATTGAGTCGGACCCGCTGTTGAGCAACGTGGCGGCGCTGCAAGAAGGGCGTACCCTCTTTCTCGAAGGCGAGCTTGATGATGCGTTCCAGTTCAGCACGGTGCTGAGTCTGCCGTATGTCCTCGACCGGCTGGAGCCGCTGCTCGAGGCCGCCATGGATGGTGATCCCGCCACTGAAGCCCCGCGGTGAACAGCCACAAGTAACGCCTTTCATAGGCGCTGGCACTCTGCCTGGACGACCGGTGCGGCCGCCGATGCAGCACTCACCACCGCGGTGCCTCCACCACGGGTGGCCCCAGCAAGGGAAGCCACACGCGCGCCGGCAGCGGCGGCGGGGCGGTCGGCGTCGCGATGCTGGATGGCATGGGCGACGGCGTCGCGGTATCCGTCGGCGGCGTGGTCCCGACAAGGTCAAGCCCGACCAGCACCGGATCGTGGTCGGCGGAGCGGAACGGATCAGCATCGTAGAGCGCGTCCTGGGCCGGCTGTTTGTTGGTCGTATCGTAATCCAGGATGTCCGGCTCGTCGGCGTTGATATGCCAGGCCCGCGCGCCGCTCAGTTGCGGTACCAGCGACGTGATCGCCAGCGCATAGTCGAGGTAGCCGAACTGCCCGTCGATCAGATCCGAGTAGGCGTACTCGCCGCCGAATTGTAGAGCCAGATCGGAGTAGTCGTCGGCCGTTCCAGGCGTATCGTCGGCGCCGGCGCGGATCTCGGCGATCGGGTTTTCCTGGTCGTAGGCGTTGAGGTCGCCGATGATCAGGACGTCGGGATCGTTGCTGCCGGTCGGATCGCCGGCCAGCCAATCCACCAGCGCTTCGGCCGCTTGTGTGCGCGTACCGTTGCAGTTGCCCTGGTGCGGATCGTCGTCCGGCGGCCCGCCGCAGTCCGAGCCTCTGGATGTGAAATGATTGACCACCGCCGTAAACCGGGCGTCGCTGCCTGCGCGCTCAAAGGTCTGCGCCAGCGCCGGCCGGTTGCGGGTATCGATAAAGCGGGGATCGTCGACCGAGTCGAGCGTTTCAAACGCGCCGACCGGGGTGACGCGTGCCGGTTTGTAGATCAACGCGACGCGGATCGCGTCGCTGCCGATGGTGCCGGTATCGATGGAAGCGTAGGTGGTCGCACCGAACCGCGTGTTGAGCCCGGCCACCAGATTCTCGATCGCCACGTCGTCGGTGTTATCCAGCTCGATCAGCCCGACAATATCGGCATTGAGGCGGACCAGCGCCTCGATGATCTTGGCGCGCTGGCGCTCGAATTCTTCAGGATTGTTTGCGCCGCGACACGCCTGGTTCCGTGCGGGTCCACACACATTGCCCGCGGTGGTCGGCGTCGTAAAGTAGTTGCCCACGCTGAAGCTGGAAACGCGCAGATCGCCGCTGACGGCCGGAGGCTGCTCGGGGCGCGGATTGGCCGCGCTGTACTGCGCGCCCGTCGTCGGCTGGACGCGATACCGATTGGCGCGGTAATCCAGCACGCCGGTCGTGTGCTGCACGATATCGCCGCCGCGGAAGCGATTGGTGAGCGTAAACGCCTGGCCGTTGGGATGGCGGGCCGGATCGGGGTATTGCTCGCTCCGACCGTCGTCGACGGTGATGCAGGCTGCCTGGTTGTATTCGGCGCGCGCCGCGGCGCCGGCCGATCCGGGCTGGTCGATCGAGGTCGGCTGGTACAGGCGGTCGCGCGCGGTGAGCGGGTCCAGCGGGTTCGGCGCGCACACGGCGATCTCGCCGAAGCGGTCGAAATCGACGTAGTCCGCGATGCTCAGCGACTGCGGAAGCGTAACCAGCATACCCTCGTAGGTTTCGAAGCCATACACCTGCCCGCTGAACGGCAGCAGCACCTGCGCTGGCGCCGGCAGCGTCTGGTCGCCGCAATCGACGATGGTGCCGCTGCGCGCGTCGATCTCGGTCAGCCCGTTGAGCTCTGCGACGCTGCCGGTCACGCGCACCACGTCGCCGGGGACGACGTTGAGGGCGCTAGCACCGGTACGAACGAACACGCCCTCCGACGTATTCGGATCGGCGTCGTACTCGTCCGGCGCTTCTTGGACGTAGAAGCCGTCGAGGTCGTTGTTGAGCGCATCGCCGTCGCCTGGCTGGAAGTCGCCGACCACAATCCCCTGGATCGTCACGCTTTGGCCGACCACCGGGCTGGCGCTGCCATTGCCCTGGACGTCATGGATCCGCGTGGCGGGATCGACACAGGTATCGGCCAGCGGTGCGATCGACGTTAAGGGGCTGCCGAGGGTGGCGGCGATCGGGTCGCTCCAGGTGAAATCGCCGTAGCTGTCGCCGGTTCCGAGCAGCTGCGGCGAGTGGCCGGCCATCTCGGTTCCAACCTGGTTGCCAGCCTGCCCGTCGCTGGTGTTGCCCCAGCAGTCCACCGCCCGCGCGGGTGTCAACGTACAGCTGTGATACGCGCCGATGCTGAGGATACCCGCACTGAGTGGCGGCGAGTGCGCCACCGGCCCGATGGCCTGGCACCCGCTCAATGCCAGCAGCACTCCTAGCAGCCCGAGCCCCAGCCCCGTTCGTCGGATCGTCGCGCCCATGCCTGGCCTCCGTGGACCGACCGCTCGCCTGACTGCCTGGCGGTCGCGGGGCTGAGCTTACCAGCCGGGCGTGACGAGATCGTGACTGCCGTGCGTGCCGACAGACTCAAACGCTGGCGCGCTTGACGTTGTCCGCCATGCTGCATCCCGCACAGCGCGGTTCCCATCCACCACGCGCGTACTCCAGCGTGCCGCCATCCTCGATTGCGGGGCTCGCGAGGCGGCCACCCCCGCACTGCACACAGTGCCGCAACAGCACCAACGCAGTGCCCCGCAACTGGAACACGAGCTCGCCAAGGGCCACCGTCGCTTTCCGCGTCCCCGCGTCGATGGCGATGGTGCCATGCGTGACAGCGTGGCCAGTGAGTTCAAGGATCCGGGACGCCAGGTCCCGTCGCAAGTGGTCCATCGGCATGCCAGCAGCGTGCCGCTCGGTCGTCATCGCGGCTGCGTGCCACCGGAGGAAGCTGGCAGCGGCCGGCGACGAATCGGCACGGGTGAACGCTTGTGGGCTGGAATCCATATTCAGCATCTGGGACCTGTTCGCTTCCTGCACATGGCACTTCTCCAGCGGATGCCACACATGCTCAATACTTATAGATACGATGCATGCGGTAACATCTGATCTGGTCTTGGCCGCGACAACGCACCCAGGCCCGTTCCACAAACGGCGAGTCCGACGGACGCTCGTCAATGCTGAAGATCATCTGAAAGTCTTGGTGTCCACTCGTCGGGCTAGACGCCTGACCTGGCTGGGAGTTCAGGGACGAACTGGTAGTGCGGCTCTTGCTTTTGCCGGTGCAGGATGGCAATGATGATGCTCCACGTTTCGTACAGGCCGTTTGCGGTGTACGGAAGTTCATCCTTGACGGCGCGATGCAAGCGTGCCAGTTTGTAGCACGGCACGCCTGCATACATGTGATGCTCGATGTGGTAGTTCATGTGCCAGTAGAGAAACTGCACCAGCGGGTTGAGGTAGATCGTGCGGGTGCAGAGGCGGAAGTCTTCGACCTCGTCCCGTAATCCCACGTGTTGGGTGTTGTTACACAAGAACAGTAACACGCCGCCGTAGAAGGGCGCGAGCGTGATCAGCACCGGCAGCATCCACCATCCCGTGACCAGCGCCTGCGCGACGATAACGCTGTGGCCCAGCAGCAGGATGCGCGCCCAGGTGAACAGGTCGTGCCGCCGGACCGCTTTGTGCTCGGGGAAGAGGATGCGCTGCCAGTCGTTCTCGAGTCGCCCGCTGCTGAGCAGCACCCAGCTCTTCCAGCGCTGAACGAGCCCGATCGGGTTGACAAACGCGGTCGTGAGGAAGCTCCTCAGCGTGATCTCGACCGGCAGGACGACCTCCATGTCGTCTGGTTGGTGCAGGGTGTATTTGTGGTGTTCCTGATGGCTCGCCCAGAAGTAGACGTGGTTGAGACCACCGAGAAAGCTCACCAGATACAAGAAGCAACGGTTGAGTGCGCGGGTGCTGAATACCGTGTTATGGCAGAGCTCATGGAACGCATTGAGCAAGAATGCGTAGACGGTTCCGTGGAGAAAGAGGCAACCTGCGAGGACAAACCAACTCCCCTGCTGGAAGGCATACCATGACAACGCCCCGGTCGCCATGATCATGCCGAGATGACCAAGCGTCTGGGCAAACCCCCAGGCATCGCTACGCTGGTTCAGTTCGGCCAGGAGCGTACGGTCAAGGGGTACGCGGTACCAGTGGAGTTTTGCCTGGGCGATTGGCTCATTGTGTGGATCCTTCATGAATCCATACCTCCATCACACATGGGAACCATGAGCGGTCGGTTCATTCTATCCGCTGGGGCAGCGGCGAGGTCTATCTGCATGCTACCGCCGGCGCGTGTAGCGGTGCTTGACCCCGGCGGGAAACTGCTCGGGGTCACCGAAGGGCCGCAGCTCCACCTGAATGTGCTGCGCAGCGGGAGGTACATAGGCTGCGAACTCGCTGTTGAGCCGCAGCAGCTGCGCGCGGATCGCCTCGGCCACCGCCGCGCGCCGTCCCTCGCCATCCGCCTCGCCGGGCGCGAGCTCAACGACGACCGACAGCACCCGGTCGTGCCCGGCGTCTTCTGCCACCTCAAGCACAAACTTGCCCGTCACAAAGCCGCTGATATCCGGCTGCTCCAGCCCCACCGTTACGTTCTCGGGATAGATGTTGGCACCGTAGTAGGAGACGGTGAAGTCGGAGCGGCCGAAGACGAAGACAAAGGGCAGGTCGCGTACGCCGCGCGCACGCGCCCCGAGCTCGGCCAGCGGGTCGAAGCCGTAGGTGGCGAGAAAGGCGAGCATGTCGCCGTACGGCACCAGCCCGCCATGGTCGAGGATGTTGTAACGGATCAGTGGCACACTGCTATCGCCGCTGAAACTGAGCGCACCGTCCGCGCATTCAAAGTAGCGGCTCAGCGGGTCGTATTGTGCCAGCGTCGGCAGGCGCGCCTCACCGAAAAGCGCCCGCGCCGCGTCGGCGTGGTGCGCGAGAAACCGCCGCACGCAGATGCTCAAGGGCGTCTCCACCGCCAGCACACCCGCATCGGCGGTCCCGTACAGTGCCGCCGAGTCGTAGCAGATCTGGGTGCCGCCGGTGCGCTCGCCAAGCAGGCTCCGCCATGCTTCGGAGAACACTTCGCCGGCGAGCACGAGCTTGATCTGGTACCGCGTCCAGTCGATGCCACGCGCCCGCCCGCTGTCGACGATCTCCTTGATGGCTGGCGGATAGCCGAGCAGGACGACCTGCTCGAACGCGGGACCGAGCTCCGTCACGACGCGAAAGATTTCGTCCTTGTTGGTGCCGGGCGTAATCACCGTGATCGGGTAGCCCTTGGCCGCCAGGTAGCGGCAGCAGCTGGCGGTGTACATGCCGCCCACCCAGGTGCCCAGCGCGAAGCAGACCACCGCAAGGGTGCGGCGCGTGTCGGCATGGAAGCTGTCGAGGAACACCTGCTCGAAGCGGATGGCGACCTGCAGCTCGTCGGCCAGGGCGCGTGGCCAGAAGGTGGGCCGACCGGTGGAGCCTGACGAGACGGCCACCATATCGCAGCCCTCGATCCGGCCATCCCAGCAGAGCGCTGCAAGCGAGTGGCGTGTCAGGTAGTTCTGCTTACTGATGCACGGAAGACGTCGCCATGCATCGGGGGTCGTGATGGTGGCCAGGTCGACGCCGTGTTCGGCGAGAAAGGCAGCGTAGGCTGGGACGCGCTGGGCCACGCGGTGGAACAACGCCAGCGCCACCTCCTGCGGGTCGCCCTCGCGGTGCCGCGCGAGGGCGACATTAAGCGGCGTGTGCAGAAAGTGCTCAAGTGCACTCAGTAGGGATGGTCGCTGCGTCGACTCCATCGTTTCCTTCGCTGAGAACGGCACCCTGGTGCGTGGATGATACTGCCGTTGGCAGCACAGCACAAGTTCCACCAGCTACCTGTGGGCGCGTCGCGCGGCCTGCAGAATGTGCTCCAGCATCGGCGTCTTCAGGTCCATATACCGTTGTCCATCGCCGGTTGCCTGCTCCGCAGCGACCTGTTTGGCGTGTGCATAGGCAGCCGCCTCATCCGGATGAGTGCGCAGATAGTCGCGAAACGCGAGCATCGCGCCCCACTCGGGACACTCGGGATAGGTGAGATGGATATGGTAGCGACGGATGCCGTCGAGGGGATCGGGACGATCCATCCGCAAGAAGCGGCGATCAGCGGTCCCGGCCCGTGGACGAAACTCATAGCCCGCCGCCTGGAGATCACCCGAAAGCTGTGCGAGATCGACGGGCGCGCCGGCGATGGCAAGATCGATAATCCCTTTGCCGCCAAGGCCCGGAACGGCGGTGCTGCCGACATGCTCAATCGCGGCGGGACGCGTCAGGGAGGCAGCAATGCGCTGCCGTTCTTGCTCGAACAAGTGGGGATATAGCGACGACGAGGGTTTGAAAACGTACTTGCTCACCAGCATCTCCGCGGGATGAACGACGGCGCGTGGTATCCGCCGGGGACAGCAGCGATGCCTGCATCACGGCAGTACTCAGAGACAATTATACTTCACTGCATTCGCTGTCTTCCGGCGGAGTTATCGACACGCCGATCTTGTCGCGGAGGTAGATGTCGACCCTGCGCGGATGCACAGGGCTCGGAGGGAGGCGGCTCGCTCGACGCGGATACCGCCTCCCCAAGCGGCGTGGTTACGCGGCTACGGGATGGAAGCCAAACCGTTATCGCCCGACGAGCGGCAAGGCCGAGCGGAACGGCCCTACCGCGACGCGGCCGGTATCGTGCGGGCCCTGCACCAGCCCGCTGTCGTCGCTGGCCAGCACCGTGGTGCTGTACACCTTGCCGGCCGCCGTCGGCTTGAGCCTGAGCGCCAGCGCCAGGCTGACGGTTTTGCCCTCCGCGCCGCTGCCGGTAAGCGTGCTGCCTGCCAGGTCCAGCAGCGCCGTATCGCTTTCCAGCACGGCTGCCTCGCCCGCTTTGCCAACGCCGGCGATGGTGCCGTCGCTGTTGTAGAGCGCCAGGCCGTCGGTGATCGAGATACCCGCGGTCTCGGTCATGCCCTCGGTATACACCACCCGCGCGCCCAGCGCCTCATCCGCACGCAGCTGCAATTCGACGGTGTTGAGATTGCGCCAGCGCACCGGATGAACCCAGCTCGCGTTGAGCGTGATCGCTTGGTCCGCGACGGCACTCGGCGGCCCGCTCATCGCGAACTCGCCCACGCCGAACGCGTTGGACTCGAAGGCGCCGACGTCGAAGCGGTTGCCGCCCGGCCGGAACTCCGCGAACCGGAACGCGCCGCGCTGGTCGAACGCGATTGGCGCGGTGGAAACTCCACCGTCGATAGCCGGGCTGCCCTCAAGCAGCGCGTGGGTGCGCGTTGGGCCGCCGTTGAACTGCAGCGGGCCGAGCTTGGCGCTGGTATTAGTGAGGCTGTTATCGAACGAGCTGAAGCTGCAGAAATTATCGCTCGATATATTGAAGCGGCTGCCCTCGAACGTGACAAAGAAACAGTTGCCGCCTAGGTTGTTGGAGAAAATAACGTTGGTAGCCTGCACCGGGCTGCCGCTGGCGGCAAGTCCACCGCCGTTGAACCCGGGCGCAAGGTTGCCGGCGATGGTTGAAACGCGCAGTACCAGCGGCTTGTCGAGCGGGAGTAGCTCGGCGCTGATGCCGCCGCCGAGCCGCGAGCTGCGATTGGCGCTGATCGTGGAGTTATCGATCAGCGCACTGCCGCCGTTCTTGCCGGTGACGAACACTCCGCCGCCGTCGTTTTGTGCGCTGTTGCCGGCGATCAGCGAGCGCTCGATCTTCATCGGCGTGCTGGGGAAAAAGATTGGTCCCAGGGTTATGCCGCCGCCGTCGCGAGCGCTGGTATTGTTCTGCACCGTCGAGTCGCGCAGCGTAAAAGTGTTATTGATCGAGAAAATGCCGCCGCCGCCGTCGGCGATCAGGCCGGTGTCGCCGGCGGTCGCGCTGTTGTTGGTGAACGTCGAGCGCAAGATCGTCGTCGTGCCGCCAAACGTGGCGATGCCGCCGCCGCGCGAGGCGGTATTGCCGTTGATCGTGCTGTCGAGCACGTTGAGATTTCCGCCGTTGCGGATGCCGCCTCCGTCCAGCTCGGTCGATAGTCCGGTGGTCGTTCCCAGCGCTCCGCCCGTGATGTTCAGCCCCTGCAGCGTCGCCGCCGAGCTGCGGCCGTCGAAGACGCGGTCGTTGAGTCCGGTCGCGTTAACGATGGTGCGGTTGCGGCCCGCGCCCGTCGTGCCGACAATTGTAATCTTACCAACCAGATCGATATCGCCGGTCAGGCTCTGGTCTTCGCCCGCGCCCGGGATGGTCAGGCGATACAGCACCGGCTGCAGGCGGATGATATGCTCGCCCGGCGTTACGTTGGCCTGCATCACGGCCGCGCGCAAAGTACAGCGCACCTCGGCGCCAGGGTCGGCGTCGCAGATATCGTCGGCCAGTTCGGCGTCAGGCTGGTCGAGCGTGCTGTTGACAATGATCTCGTTCGCCTGTGCTCGCGCCACGGGCGGCGCAGCGGCCAGCAGGCCGGCCAAAAGAGCGAGCAGCATCAAGCTGCTTGCAAGCAGGCGCTGCGGGCAGGGCATCCCGATCCGGTTGTGCTTCGATCCGCGTCGATCGAGTGCACGAAGGCTGTGCATCAGTGTGTCTCCTCGGTCATGGTGCTTGAATAGGCCGGCAACGTGCCGCGGCGGCTTTGGCCGCTGGTGTGATTGATAGAGCAACAGCATCTACACGCTATCTACATGCAGGGCGTGCATCGACCCGCGCGTACGATTGCAGGCTATGGCGAACGTTACGCAACGGCTTAGCAATCAGCAGCTCGCACAGCCGCGGTTTCGTACGCCGTCGGCAGTGCTGGGCTGGCTCGGCGCAGTGCAAGCGCAGGAATACGCGCATGCATTCTAGGCGCTCGGGCTGCGCTTGGCGGGATGGAGCGAGGCCGTAATCGAGTGTGCGTTCGACGACGGCGCGATTGTGCGCACACATGTGGTGCGCCCAGTTGGAGGAATGCTCCGGCGAACGGCTACGCGAATGCTTGGCGAACGGTCACAGTCTACCCTGGCCCTACGATGTCTCCGTGAGAACAACCATGGAGGCCAGTTGGAACTGTTAGTTTACATGGGAGTATGTATGGAACTGCGTATTGAACCGTACCACGCGCGCCACCTTGCGGCCGTCATTCAGCTCTCGCTGCGGGCATGGACGCCGGTCTTCGCCTCGCTTCAGCAGGTGCTGAACGCCGACGTGTACCAGACCTTCTATCCCACGGGGTGGCAGGCGAGTCAGCAGCGGGCGGTCGAGGAGGTCTGTACCGACGACGGCACCCAGGTCTGGGTGGCGGTCGATGCGGGTGCGCCTGTTGGCTTTGTCGCGGTCAAACTGCACGCCACGGATCGCCTGGGTGAAATCTACATGATCGCGGTAGATCCCGCGGTGCAAGGTCACGGCATTGGTAGCGCGCTGATCGACGTCGCGTGTGCGTGGATGAAGGAGACGGGGATGTCGATCGCGATGATCGATACGGGTGGCGATCCGGGCCATGCCCCCGCGCGGCACACCTATGCAAAAGCGGGCTTTGAGCTGCTGCCCGTCGCCCGCTTTTTCAAGCAGCTCTAGGTCCGCAGCTGGAGCTGCGCGTCGACGTATCAGTATTTTTCGGAGGACTGGTTCGCGTTTGATCCCCGAGCCGGCAGCGCGTTGTCGTGGAAGCTACCAACCACTGGGTTTCCGACGCCGCCGCGCGGCTGCGCGTGGAGGTGTTTCGACCGGACGGCCGGACGCCCGTGGGCGTCGCCGAGGCGCGCTCCGGCGAGACGGCCCGGGTGGAGGTCACCGCGCTGGAGCGGGCGTACGCCGTCAAGGTGACGGATGCCAATGGGCGGGCGTCGCTCAGCCGGCGCTAGCGTGCCCCGAAGTGCTCAACCAGCAGCGTAGCTGCCCGGCTCGGGCCGTCCCAGCGTTCCATGATCGCGGCAAACTCTCGCGCTTTCCGTTTGGCGTCGTCATCAGCCAACAGCGCTTGGATGGCGTGCTGTACCTTGCGCGATGGATCGCGTGATTTCGGCACGCGGATGGCAAAGCCTTTGCGCACCAGACAGGCAAGGTTGGCGTTTTGCTCTGGCTGCATGCCCACGCCCACCACCGGCTTCCCCGCATAGGCTGCCGTCATGACGGTTCCGATTCCGCCATGGATCACCGACAGGTCGGCGAGCGGATTGACCTTGTGCGCCGGCAGCCAGTCGGTTACGACCACATTTGACGGTATCGTGCTCCACGAAATATCGGGCGGCTCCGGCATCATGGGCGGCGGGCAGCATGCGCGGCCAATCCAGCGTGCCATCCCCGACATCGGTTCGACCTTCCCGAAACGATTCAGACAAAATCGTTTCAGAAAAATAAGGTATGGTAAACTTCGGCAAGCCTGGCCCGGCGATATCTCGATCGCCGGCTTCGACGATATCCCCACAACAGCGCAGACTGAACCACCGCTCATCATCGTTCGGCAGGTGCACGGTGAGAAGGGATACCTGGCGGGACAGGCGCTCGTCGGACTCGTGCGGGGCGAGGCGGTCGCTGAGCAGCACACCGACCTCCCGGTGCGGCTCGTCGTGCGCGGCTCGAGCGGGCCTGCCCCGCACGAGTTCGACGTCCTACGATAATGCCCACCTTCACGCGCTTTGACGGTTCGGCGGGGACCTGCACGACGAAGCATGCCTGGACCCACGCCCGGGGAGGCCGGCATTCCGGGACCTGACAGCATCCTGCGTGGCGGCTCTGCCAGGGTCCGGTAGCCGATGGAGATTCGACGTGGGCAGTCAGTGGCTGAGCATCAGGGACACCCAACCCGCGCGGTGGTCGCCGCACACCACCGTACCGCGATTGCAGCGATACCTGTGCCGGAAACGGCCGACGCCGTATATTGAAAGGACGACACGATGAACGATCTGAACGGGATCCGCGAGCGCATCGACGCGCTGCTCAGCACGCTGTCGGTCGAGGAAAAGGCGGGCCAGCTGACCCAGTACTTCTACTTCGGCTTTATGCGCGACGCACCGGCGGGCGATGCAGACGCGATGCGCGTGCCCAACCAGCCGGCAGCTCGTCGAGGCGGCCCTGGCGCGCGGCGCGGCGGGATCGCTGCTGTTCGTGACCGAGCCCGCCGAGATCAACCGGCTGCAGCAGCTCGCGCTGGCGGGCAACCGTCACGGCATCCCACTGCTCTTTGGCTTCGACGTGATCCACGGCTTCCGCACCATCCTGCCGGTGCCGATCGCGCTGGCCGCCTCGTGGGACCCGGATACCGTCGAGCAGGGGCAGGCGGTCGCCGCGCGGGAGGCGCGCGCCGTCGGCATCCACTGGACCTTCGCCCCGATGGTCGACATCAGCCGCGACCCGCGCTGGGGGCGGATCATCGAGGGCGCCGGCGAGGACCCCTACCTCGGCGCGGCCATCGCCGCCGCCCAGGTGCGCGGCTTCCAGGGCGCCGGGCTCGGCACGCCCGAGCGCGTGATCGCCGGACCGAAGCACTTCGCGGGCTACGGCGCCGCGCTGGGCGGACGCGACTACGACGAGGTGAACCTCTCCGACTATGAGCTGTGGAACGTCTACTTGCCGCCCTTCAAGGCCGCGCTGGACGCGGGCGCCGGCAACGTGATGACCGCCTACATGCCGCTCAACGGGGTGCCGGCCACCGGCAATCCGTGGCTTCTCGACGAGGTCCTGCGGCACACCTGGGGCTTTGACGGCTGGGTCGTCTCCGACGCCAACGCCGTGCGCAACCTCCAGACGCACGGCTTCGCCGCGGATCTCACCGCGGCGGGGATCTGCCGCGCTCAACGCCGGCTGCGACATGGAGATGGCGATCGCCGATCCGGCCTACGCGCATCTGCCGGCCGCGCGTGGCGGACGGGCGGGTCGCCGAGGCGGCGCTCGACGCCAGCGTGCGGCGGGTGCTGGAGGCCAAGCTGCGGCTCGGGCTCTTCGACGCGCCGTTCGTCGACGAAGAGCAGGCGCGGGCGGTGCTGAACGACCCCGCGCACCGCGAGGTGGCCCGCGCGGCGGCCGAGCGCACGGCGGTGCTGCTGCGCAATCAGGGCAACCTGCTGCCGCTCGATCGCGGGTCGCTCGGCGCGCTGGCCGTCATCGGTCCGCTGGCGGACTCGAAGCGCGACACGCTGGGGCCGTGGTGCTTCGACGTTCGATCTCGACGAGACGGTGACGGTGCTCGCAGGCATCCGCGCCAAGGTCGGGGAACAGACGACGGTCACGTATGCGCCCGGCATCCGACCGGCGCAGCGGACCTTCCCTTCGATGTTCGACATGTTCGGCGGCAACGCGCCGGAGGACCCGGTGGACTTCGACGACGCGGCGGCGCTGCGCCAGGCGGCGGAGGTGGCGCAGGCAGCGGATGTCGCCGTGGTGGTAGTGGGCGAATGGCAGAACATGATCGGCGAGGCGGCCTCGCGCTCCTCGCTGGAGCTGCCGGGCCGCCAGCTGGAGCTGCTGCAGGCGGTCGTGGCAACCGGCACGCCGGTCGTCGTGCTGGTGATGAATGGGCGCCCGCTCGACTTGCGCTGGGCGGCCGAGCAGGTGCCGGCGATCCTCGACATCTGGTATCCCGGCACGCAGGGCGGCGCGGCGGTGGCGAACCTGCTCTTCGGCGACGCCGTGCCGGGAGGCAAGCTGCCGTTCACCTGGCCGCGCAGCGGTGGGCACGTCCCGCTGATCTACGGGCACACAGCCTCCCACGAGCCAGAGCGGCAGGACCAGCGCTACTGGGACGAGGCGAGCACGCCGCTCTTTCCCTTCGGGCACGGGCTGAGCTACGGCACCTTCGCCTATGACGAGCTGCGGCTCGACCGGGACCGGATCGCGGCCGGCGAGGCGCTGACCGTCTCGGTCGAGGTGACGAACACCGGCGCGCGGGCGGGCGACGAGGTGGTCCAACTCTACCTCCGGCAGCGGCACGGGCGTGCGGCGCGGCCGGTGCGCGAGCTGAAGGGCTTTCGGCGGGTCACGCTCGAGGCCGGCGAGACACGCACGGTCGAGTTTGAGCTCGGGCCCGAGGAGTTGCGGTACTGGCACCCGCTGGAGCGCAGCTGGGTGATCGACGCCGCGACGTTCGACGTGTGGGTCGGCGGCGACGTCACGGCGGCGCTGGGAGCCACCTTCGAGACCACCGGGCCGTAACCCTCTTGGGCCGAGGGCAGGCAAGCAGCGGCTTGAGCACGACATCGCCAAGCATATAACTGGTGGCCACGGCGAGACCGAGCCGGCACGCCGCTGCAATCCGGCGCCGCAGCGTCAGGATCACGCAGGCCAGCACCGCGACGGTCCAGACCAGCCAATCTGCACACGTGCTGCGACGGAAGGAGGTCGCGGCGCAGATTGTAAGCGCCATTTCGTGAGCCGTATGACCTCTGAAACAGGTCAGCGAGCTTGGGCATTCTGAGACTGCTTCGCGTGTGACGTCCTCGCCGCCGGCGAAGTTTATGTAGCAATCCGGTACTGTCAGCCTATCCCGCGCCGCTCGGCACGATCTCGATACCGTTGACGAACGGCTGCTCGACCTGCTTGATGAACTGAATATTTACCGTTCCGTCGGTGATCGTGACCGGAAAATCGCGCACGACGGCAATATGCTTGCCGCCGGCCGCGACGAACATGTCGAAGGTGGTCAGCTGCTGGACACCTTCGATAGTGACGTCAAACGTGCGCGCACCGGCGGCGGTTTGGACATTCTCGGCAAAGTGCAGCCGCACGGTATAGCTGCCATTAGTTACGGGCACCGCAAAGCTAAACGCCACACTGCCGGCCACAATCTTGGCGGCAGCATCCTCGGTCCATTCAGCCTGGTAGATCGCCACATTCGCCGGTGCAACCACGCCGCTGACCGCCGGCGCCGGACTATGCGTGTAGCGCCGCCCGCCTGTAACCCAGCCGCTGCAGCCGGCGACGTCGCGGCATGCGCTCCAGCTCGTGCCTTGTACCGTTTGGGCGTATCCGCCCATGTTGATGTGTATGCTGGACTGCCCGGATGGCACACTCGTTGGCAGGCTTGTCTGTTGCGGTGTCGGCGTAGCAGTTGGAGGAGCTGTGGGTGACGGCGATGGCGTAATCGTTCCGGTCGCCGTCGGCTGGAGCGACGGCGTGCTCGTCGGTTGGGACGGATTGGCAGCCGGCAACACCTCGATAGCGTTGACGAACGGCTGTTGCACCTGCCGCACAAAGTCGATCGAAGCGACACCATCGCTCACCGTTATAGGGAACTCGCGCATCATCGCCGTGTTCTTGCCGCCGGCCGCGGCGTACACGTCGAAATCGGCTAACTCCGTGGCGCCGCCTTCGAGGTTCACGTCGAACGTCCTTGCACCTGCCGCGTTCTGGTAATTCTCGGCGAAGTGCAGGCGGATCGTGTACACGCCGTTGACCACCGGCAGGTTAAAGCTGAACGCCACGCCGCCGGCCGGCACATTGGCCGCCGGGTCGCCGGTCCACTCGGTCTGGTACAGCGCCGCATTCGCCGGCGCCACTACGCCGCTGATCGACGGAGCCGGGTTATGTATATAGCGCTTGCCGCCCGACACCCAGCCTTTACAACTACTGACATCGCGGCAGACGCTCCAGGTGGTACCACCAACAGTTTGCGCGTAGCCGCCGGCGTTGATCCGCCAGGTCCTGGGCACCGGCCCAATCTTGGCGCAGTAATCGACGCCGCTCGGCGGTGTCGCGCTGTCGTAGCAGCCGAGCCAGGTCGTGTTGGTCAGCTGTGCGCCGCCGCGGGCGCCGGTGGCATACACAAAGGTGCTGCCGAGCTGCGCTGCCACGCCAGAGTAGCGCGCCGCCGGCAGCGGCATACGCTGCGCCGTCCAGCGGTTGGTAGCGGGATCGTATTCGACAACGTCGCGTAGCGGGCGCATATGGTCGTACTCGCCGCCGGCGACGACAATGCGGCCGTCGCGCACGAAGGTCGAAGCCGAGATATGGCCACGCCCGTAGCTCGTGCCGCCGACCACCACGGCCGGCAGCGGCGCCACGGCGGTCCAGCGGTCGGTCCGGGGATCGTAACGGTGTACATCGCGCTGGGTGGTGAGGGCATCGTCATGCCCGTGCTGGCCGCCAATGGCATAGATCAATCCGTCAAGCGCCACGCCGCCGAGGTGATTGCGCGAATTGGGCAACCTTGCACGCGGCTGCCAGGTGGTGCCGCCGGCGAGGCTGAGCGACCAGTGCTCGCTCGTATCAACAGTGCGCTGCTGATTGGTGCCGCCGAAAAAATGCAGGGTGCGACCAACGAGCACTAACTGGCCGGCGGCGCGCTCGATCGGCAAGGGCGGCATGGCGGCGTAGCTATCGGTGGTACTGTCGTAGCGCCAGACCTCGCGGGTGCCAAAGATCGCGCCGCTGCCGGACGCATTGGCCACATAGCCGCCGGCCAGATAGACGGTGGTGCCGTCCACGGCGACGCCGGCATGGTTGACCGCGCGCGGTAGGTCGCGCAGCCGGGTCCACGCGTTACGGCTGGCATCGAACACATCGACGCGGCTATAGGGCGTGAAGCCGTTGAGTGGATACGAGTAGCCGCCAAACACATACAGCTTGTTGCCGATCGCGGCGCGCTCCGCCTCCGCGCGCACGATCGGCGATGGGGCACCGTCGCTCCACAATAACACCGGATCGGCGGCCGGCACCGGCTGTGAGATGACATGAGCGGACGCGTACGTGCCGCCGGCAACCATGACGGTCATACTGCATAGCATGATGACGAGCGCACTGGCGAAACGCATAGGAGTTCCTTTCATCGGAAACGCGGCCGCTTAGCGATGTATAAAGGTCAACGCCGGCCCGACCGGTAGCCGGCCGGCACCTCCGGCGAGACGACGAAGCATGCGTCCGGGCACCCACCCAATATACTGGATATCTCAAGCTAGCCGTCCGCATCGGTGCCAGGGAACACCATATGCTGAGCAAAGTCGATACCATTGCACCAGGAGGTACCGCATGCGCATACCAACCGTCGAAATCTATACCGATCTCCACTGTCCCTGGGCTTACCTGGCATGCTACCGCCTCCGCCTCGTCTGGCCTGAATATGCCGGACGTGTGCAACTCGTCTGGCGCGCCTTATCGCTTGAGTATATTAATCAGCGCGGCACCCCCAGGCCGATTTTGGAGGTTGAACTCCCGCTGATTTGGCGAATTGAGCCGGCGATCCCGGTCCAGCCGTGGTCGCGCCCTGCCTGGCAGTGGCCGGTCACCTTCTGGCCCGCCTTTGAGGCGCTCGCCTGTGCCCAGGCCCAAGGGGCGGATGCCGCCTTCGCCTTGAGTTGGGCACTGCGGCAGGCGTTCTTCGCGGAGGAGCGCTGCCCGGCGCTGCGCCACGAGCTGCTGGCGATCGCCTCCAACGTTGCCAACGAAGCGCCACTGGATCTTGCCCAGTTTGAAGCCGACTGGGACGCGGGTAGGTACAAGGCGCAGGTGATCAGTGACAGCCGGCAGGGGTGGCATGTGCTGAACGTGCCGGGCAGCCCGACCTTCGTGCTGCCGGATGGCACCCAGATCCACAACCCGGGTGGCGGCGACGCGGAGATCGACGAAGAACACGGGGAGGTCCGCAGCTATACACCGCCACGCGGCGATCCGCGGGACCTGGTGCGCGAGCTGCTGGAGCGAGCGCTGGGCAGCGCCGGATAGGGGTGGAGGAACAGCGATGGATTTTACTACCGTGGTTCGCCGGCGCCGCATGGTGCGCAACTTCACGTCGCAGCCGGTCCCTGACGACGCGCTCGCGCGCATCCTTGCCGCGGCACAGCGCGCGCCGAGCGCCGGCTATACCCAGGGCCAAAGCGTCGTGGTGATCACGCGACCGGACCTGCGCCGGGCGATCGCTCAGGTGTGCGGCGAGGCGGAGTATGTCGCGCGCGGGTTTGCGGCCTGGATTTCGGCTGCGCCGGTGCTGGTGATCCCGTGTACCAGCGAGGCAGCCTACCACCGGCGCTATCAAGAGCCGGACAAACTGGATGCCGACGGCGCGGAGCTGGTCTGGCCAGTGCCGTACTGGCACATGGATGTCGGCTGCACGGTGATGCTGCTGTTGCTGGCAGTCGTGGACGAGGGCCTGGCAGCCGGATTTGCCGGCGCTGGGGATCTGGATGCGCTGCGGACACTGCTGAGTATCCCGGCCGAGGTGACGCCGGTGGGTGTTATACCGATCGGGTACCCGGCGCCCGACACGCCATCGCCGTCGCTGCGGCGCGGCCGCAAGCCGATCACGATGTTTGTGCATCGTGAGGGGTGGCAA
Organism: uncultured bacterium; assembly: GCA_963827625.1. Lineage (GTDB taxonomy): Bacteria > Chloroflexota > Chloroflexia > Chloroflexales > Kallotenuaceae > CAWHBS01. The sequence continues at coordinate 239,184 of CAWHBS010000005.1, forward strand.
AGGGAGGTATAATGAACGGCGATGAATACCTATATAATACTTATGCGCGGCATCAATGTCGGCGGCAAAAATAAAGTACCAATGGCGGGCTTGAGAAAATGCCTGGAAGAACTGGGATTTTCCAATGTTTCAACGTATATTGCCAGTGGTAACGTGATTTTAGAATCCGACAAACACGCTGCTGAGGTAAAAGCTCGGATTGAAGCGGCTCTGCCTGAGAACTTCAAACTTGATAACGAGCTCATCAAAGTGTTGGTGTTGACTCGCAATCAGCTCCAAGCCGTCATCGATAACAAGCCTCGAAGGCTTCGGTGAGCAGCCAGAGAAATATCACAGCGATGCAATCTTTCTGATGGGTATTGATTCGGCCCAGGCTATGCCTGTATTCGATCCCCGCGAGGGAGTTGACAAAGTCTGGCCAGGTGATGGTGTGATCTACTCACAACGCCTCAGCTCTCAACGTACCAAAAGCCGACTTAGTAAAATCGTCGCAACACCGGCTTACAAGTCCATGACCATCCGCAGCTGGAACACCACAACAAAATTGCTGGAAATACTGAGAGACATAGACGCAGATTGAGGAGCATAACATCCCCGCTGGCCATCCCCCAGCGCAATCTGTGAGACGGTCGAGCTCCGCACCCATGCTTGCGAACCACGGCCGGCGTCTCACGCGTCGTCGGAGTTGTCGGGGTAGTCCTCGTGGTCGGGTTGCATGCACCCATGAATCCACGCTGCCAGGGAGGGAAACACCCTCGTCGAGGGCCAGCGCGTATCGTGCTCCGGCAGGCCATGCCAGGTCAAATGCACCACGGCGTAGGGCTGCGGCCCGTCCGGCAGAAAGAACAACACGTCATCCTGATCGATGCGGCGGCCGATAGCCACCACCCGCCGGCCGAACAGCACATGCCCGCACACGAGCTCGCGCCCAAGCTCGGTCTCAATCGGCGCCGGATTAGTGACCTCTTCCCAGGGCAGCAACCAGCTCAGTTCGTCCGGGTCGCGTGGCGGGTCCATCGAGCCTCCTGGGTGAGCGTGGAGCGGCAGTCCGGCGACACGGTTGCCTCGACGAGCGCGAGACCCGCACCGCGGTCAAGCGTAGCACCAGTGCACAAGCGCGGGATACCGCCGCACCGCACGGTGTTGCCCGCCAGGCAGACGGAAGATACACCGTTGCTGCCTCATTCGCCGCGAAGCGGCGGAATTTATGGGCTGTGTTTGTACGTCGACGCGGCTCACACGCTCCGCCGCGGTGTGTCGTGCGTCATCGCCAGCATAGCCGGCGCGGCGATGCCGGTCCAGAAACCTGCGAAGTTCTGCCGGGAGTCCCAGATCGGGCTAAACGGTGAGCCTTGACGAATAGGTTAATACTGCATTAAGCGGAGTAGCAGTCGGCATGTAATAGCCAGCTTCATCGACTCCCAGGATCATTGACGCGCGTGGCGGTGTGCACGAGGAGATCCCAGTCATAAACCGCATGGGCTAAAGCCCAGTGGCTTGCGCTTCCAGCTTTCGTAGCGCCGATTACAGCATCGGTCTGACGGAGAACCAGGAGTTTCGACACGACGACACAGCTCAAGATTTACAGTGGAGTGCATTAAACAAGCAAGGAGGGCGGCTTCCTCCCCCCACTGAAGTAGGGGTTTCCAGCCGCAGTTTTTCTATGATGCGCCGGATTGGCTGTTTGCTGCAGCTGGTGGTATTCCTGCTGCTCGTCGGCATTTGGGTCGCCCCATCAGTCTACCTCGATACCAGGGGTATCGTCGGGCCGGGTACGGTCGTCGAGAAACATGAGGAAATCGACCGCTATCGCCGCTCGCTGAGCTGGGGGCGCCGTTTGAGCATCCTGGTCGAGTACCAGCCCCCCGAGCAGGACGCGCCGAGCCGTGCGTCGATCAGTGTCGACGAGGCGACCTATGACCGCCTCCAGATCGGCGACACCGTGCGCGTGCGATATCAGCCGACGCAGTGGATGCGCGATTTCCTGCTACTTAATCTCCAGGCACGCCTCGCGCACCAGTCAACCCTTACAACGGCGCTCCTGGTCGTGGATTCTACATTGCTGCTTGCGATCTTCGGTCTGCTCCTGCTGTTCCTGATCGCGGCTGCGATAAAGGCCCGGTCCACGACAATGCGTTTAGGGCTCATAACGTTGGCCGTGCTTGACCTGGGTGCGGTCGCGATCCTCGCCCTGGGGCCGGCTGTCCGATCCGAGCAGGGCGGCCCACGCACCACGGCGGTGGCGACGGTGCGCAGTGTGGAACGATTTACGAAGCGCCCAGCGTCGTCAGGCAGAAGGCGAGGCGGGCGGCAAAGCGCGTCGCGGGAGCTGTGGGGTCCGTTTGACCGGGTACAACTGGAGGTCGAGTTCCGCCGGCCAGACCGTTGTCGCAGTTGACGATATTGACGCGGACAGCGTGCCCGGACTAGCGGAAGGCTCACAAGTTACCGTCGCGTACACCCTGGAAAACCCCCGGGAGGCACGGATTGCTGACGCAACACGCAGACACGTGATGCTCAACCTGCTCGGTTTCATCGTGATGCCGGCCATGTACATTGGAGTATTGCTGGCAATCGCGCTGCTCCTCTTCGTCACGCGGACAGCCTGGCGCCGGCGCCGGGCTGCAAGGTCCCCGTATGGCCGCGGATCGTGAATACCGGCTGCTGTTGATACTGCCGGTGAAGTCGAGTGAATTGGCCTGGCTTCTGCCTGGGTGACCAGATGGCTAAGGTCGACACCGTGCTGGGCTAATTCGCTGATGGCCCCGCGCGACAGCTCATCATTCCCGGGTACTCCGGCGTACGCGGCACGAGACCCCTGGTATCACGCCTCATCGTCAGGTGCGCCCATTATCAATGGGCACACCTCGATCCTGTCGAACGTTACGTCGCCGCCAACCGGAATCGCCAGCGGATGATGCTGCCACTGGAGCAGATCCGTGGACGACGCGTGGGCCCATTGATGTGCCCCGAAGCCGTCCCTTGCCCGGTGATGCTCTTGGTCAAGCAAATAGTACAGGATCCGACGGCTGTCACCCGGGCGTGAGCTCCGGTGGCCCGCGGCGGATGACGTCCTGCACCGTCGCCAGCGGCGTATCCGCCCAAAACGACTCGAGCCACCACGTGACGCCGGCCTGCGCATACGCCGTCAACGCCGCCGCCGCCGATGCCGGCGTCCGCTCATACAGGCGGCCATTGACGACCACATCAAAGGCGGCAGGGCTGGTGCGATAGCGGGCGATATACCGGCGCATCTCCTCGACGTCCTGCGGACTGAGCTCGCCGCTGCGGCCAACGGGAACCACGCCGTCCCAGCGCGCAGCCCGTTGAAACGGTCGCGTGCCCGGCCAGACGCCCGCAATCCAGATCGGCATGCGAGGTGTTTGCACTGGCGGCGGCACGAACTGTGCATCGTCCAGCGTGTAATAGGTCCCGTTATAGCTCACCGGTGTGCCCGTCCACAACGCGGTCAGCACGTCCAACCCTTCATCGAGCATCGCGCCGTGGGTGCGCGCGTCGGCCGATTCGCCGACGGCACTATACTCGCGCCACCAATCGCCGCCGATGCCGGCGCCAACTACCAGGCGGCCCTGCGACAGATGGTCGAGCGTGACGGTCTCACGGGCCAATTTCCACGGACGCCGCCGTGGGAACGGGGTGACCAGGGCGCCCAGCCGCAGGCGCGTGGTGGCGCCGGCGATGGCGGTCAAGAGCATCCAGGGGTCGGCGACGGGACCGAGCCGGGAGTCGTCGTCGGGCAACAAATGGTCCCAGACAAAAAAGCCGTCCCAGCCGGTGGCTTCAGCGGCTTGCGCCAGCGCGACGACGGTGGCGACATCACCAAAGGTGCCAAAATTGGGCACATAGACAGCACAGTGCATCCGGCTTGCCTCCACGCGGTGTGCCACTGCCACGGGTCGAATCCCGCGCGGCCGATCCGGCCAAGTCTAGCAGCGCGGTGTGACAGGTACGGTCACTGCAGCAAGTGCGGGCTACCGCGTGGGCTATAATTATAATGGGACCTCGTTGCCGAGACGGTGATGCGCCACATCCTCCTCGATCGGAAAATACGGATCGCACGCGGCTTCGGCACACCAACCGAAAAGGTGAATGATGGCCGTCAACGGTCGTTTCTTGGCCGGAAGGGGAACCCATATGCAACCGCGCAAGTTTCTACCGCGCGCGCTCGCCGAGTCGGCCGGCTTCACCTTAGTCCCTGGCGGTCGGTCGGTGGCCAGCGGCTCCGCCTCAGCACAGTCGGCGCCAACTGAGGTCGACCAGCCCTTCCTCGATGTGCTGACTACGGCGAACACTGCGCAGGTGCCGCGGGTGCTCGACACGTATGCTGAAGCGCTCGTGGCCATTTCGCCGCGCGGCACGGCACGGAGCGTACGGCGCCTCACCTCGGCCTACGTCTGGTCGCAATCTTCGCATTACCACGATCCGGCGCTGCTGGGGCCGCTGCAAGAAATGGCCAGCGCGCTCGAGGCCGCGCAGAACGAGGACGGCACGTACGACCAGGGCAATCTGCACTCGCCTCCCGACAGCGCCTTTACCCTGCGGGACCTGTGCATGATCTACACGCTGCTTCGCGCGGACGGGCTTGCGGCGACCACGCCGATCACGGACGCGCTCGAGCGGATCATCCGCGCGGCCGGCCCTGCCCTGGCCCAGGGCGGCTTGCATACGCCCAATCACCGCTGGGTGCTCTGTGCGGCGCTGGCCCGCATTCATCATCTGTGGCCGCATCGCAGCTACGTCGAGCGGGTCGACGCCTGGCTCAGCGAGGAGATTGACATCGACCGCGAAGGCCAGTACAGCGAGCGCAGCGCGACCTACGCGTCGGTGGTGACCAACCCTTCGCTGCTCACGATCGCGCTGCTGCTGGACAAGCCGCAGCTGCTCCGCCTGGTGCGGCGCAACCTTGAGGCGACGCTGTATCTGCTCGAGCCGAACGGCGAGGTGGAGACGGTCCACTCGCGCCGGCAAGACCAAACGCGTGTCCGCGACGTGTGGTGGTATCTGCTGCAGTATCGCGAGCTGGCGCTCAGGGACGGCAACGGGCAGTTTGCAGCGGTGGTCCAGCAAATCCTCCAGCGTGGTGTGGGCGAGCTGGGCGACTTCCTGGCCGAAGTGCTGGAGCGTCCGGAGCTGGCCGCGCCGTCACCGCCGGTGGCTGATCTGCCTGAGGAATACACGACCCTGTTCCGTGGCGCTGCCCTGGCACGTCTCCGCCGGAGCAGTATAACGGCCTCGATCTTTGGCGGGACAGATTTCCACGCCATCCCGCTGATTGCTTCGGGCCTGTCCACCAATCCAACGTTTTTTAAGTTCCGCAAGGGCGCTGCGATTCTCGACTCGGTTCGCCTGTCGCCGCAATTCTTTAGCACCGGGCATTTCCGGAGCGACGGGCTGGAGGCGCACGGGAGCACCTATCGCCTGGGCGACACGGTAGAGGTGCCGTATCATCTGCCGTTGCCGCGACGGTTCCGTCGTGCCGACGGCGACTACGCGCTGACCAACGACGGCCGCTTCTACTCCAAAATGGACTTTCCGCACCGGCCCAAGCAGTTGCGGGTGCTACGCACCGAAATCAACATCACGGAGGTGGACGGCGGTTTCGAGGTGCGCTTCTCGCTGGAGGAGTCGGAGGTGCCCTGGACGATCGAGCTAAGCTTCCGACGCGGCGGCGTGGTGGCGGGGGTTGAGCCGGCGAGTGGTACAGACAATTATCAGCTGGTCGACGGCGTCGGCAGCTATACCGTCGGCAGCGACAGCATCACATTTGGACCGGGCAACGGCGCGGGTCCGCTGCAGCCGGTGAACATGGACCCGGGCGAGCGATACACCCATCTAGGGGGCAGCCTGATACCCGATGGGATCCGCGTCTATATCACCGGCCGCTCGCCCGGACAGTACGTGTTAACGTTGCGCTAGGGGCGGCGGGAGGACAAAGGAAACTGCCAGGGTGTTCGCTCCGACCACACCATGCCGCCGCCCACTCCAGCCACCGTCGCCTGAATTTGCAGTTCCATCTCAGGCGGCAGCGTCTCCGGCAGGGCCTCTGGGTCGAAGTAGCGCAGTTCCACGACCTCGTCTGCATCGATCTGCAGCGTGCCGCCCACCGCGCGTGCCGCAAACACCACCGCGTGGAGGTCATCACCACGCGAATACACGCCGACCAAGCGTTCCAACTGCACCTCAAGGCCGGTCTCCTCGTGCCCCTCGCGCACGGCTGCCTGGGCAACCAATTCGTCGGCCTCGACGATGCCGCCTGGCAGACTCCAGATCCCGGATCGTTTCCGGTGGAGCAGGACCTGGCCATCCTGCACGATCACTACCGAAGCTACCAGACGTGTCATGTGTGCTCCCTGGTCCCGCGACGCATCGCCGCGACGCGGTGCTCGACGACCGTATGCCGGCCTGCGCATGCTGCGATGATCACCTCGCGATGGATGTTGGTTCAGGTGATGACGAAGACGCCATCATGATCTGGCAACGCCGGCAGCTGGTCGAGATCGTCATAGAAAAGGATCGTTCACGGCGCCGAGTTACAAAACGCCCCGGCGGTCGCGACGAGCACATCGGCGCAGCGCTCGACGCTTTGCAGGTCGACCCACTCTACCTCGGCGTGCGCGCCTGCACCACTCGGGCCGAAGATCGCCGTTGGAATGCCGGCGCCGGCCAGGATCGCTGAATCCATCCAGAACGCCGCTCCAACCAATGCAGGCGCCTGCCCGAGGATCATGCCGGCCTGAGTTTGCAGCATAGTGATGATCGCGGCATCGGCTTCGACGGCGAACGGAGGGCGCTCCATCACGAGCTCGAGCGTTGCATGGAGCGCGGGGTCGTCCACCATGCACGCGTCGAGTACCGCCTGCACCTGCGCGACGACCAGCGCCGTCGACTCGCCGGGCACCGTTCTTCGCTCCAGAGCCAGCCGGCACGAGGCGGGATATGACGAGCGCTCCTGGCCACCCTGGATCGTTGACGCGTGCAGCGAGCCACTAGACAAAAGCGGATGCGACGGCACTGCGCGTAGGCCGCGGTCGAGCTTTTCAAGGCCGGCCAGAACGGGCCCAAGCTTGGCGATCGCGTCGACGCCCAGGTCGGGACGCGAGCCGTGGGCGGCGACGCCGCTGCTGACGATATCGAGCCACACGAAACCTTTGTGAGCCACGCAGATCTGCAGGCCGGTAGGCTCCGTCACGATCGCGGCATTCGCGCGCCGGCGCTCGACCAGCGCACTGCTGCCGGTGCTGGCGTATTCCTCGTCGACTACCGCGGCGACGATCAGGTCGCCTGAGAGCGGCCGGCGTGCGACGCGCGCGGCGGCCAGCATGATCGCGGCCAGACCGCCTTTCATATCATACGCGCCACGCCCATAGAGCCGCCCGTCACGCAGCACCGGCGTAAACGGCTCGGCCATCCCGGCAACGCCGACGGTGTCAAGGTGAGCGTTGAGCAGCAGCGAGCGACCGCCGCCGCTGCCGCGCACCAAGCCGATCACGTTGGGCCGGCCCGACGCGACTTCGTCCAGCGCTACGTCGACACCCGCGGCCGCCAGCCACTCGGCGACGAAGGCGGCCAACTCAGCTTCGCCGGCCGCGCCGGGAACCAGATCCGGATTGACCGAATTGATCGCGACCAGCCGGCTGAGGAGTGTCGCTGCGCTGTCCAACCCTTATGTCCTTATCTGCTGATTTAGCGTAACAAGGCGTCTCACTGCGCTTTCGACCATAGGCCGGAAAGAACGCACCACAAAGAACACAAAGGACACAAAGATCCTATATTTTCTTTGTGTCCTTTGTGTTCTTTGTGGTGCATACCGGTTCGTTCAGCGTTGAAGACTAATCGTGCAGGCGAATGCTGACCCCTGGGTGGGCCGGCGCAGGAGCGAGCGGATCGCGAAACAGCCAGTGCAGCAGCTCCTGGTAAAAGCGAAACAGCGGCAGCCGGTCCGCTACCTGCCGGCGTACCTGCTCGCGCTGGGCTTTGAAGCTGAGATGGCTTTCGCGCGTGAGCAACTCGCGCTCGTGCAGAAAATTGCGCAGCGGCTGGATCTGCAGCTCGATTGGCTTGTCCGACCAGCGAACCACCGATTTGAGCGCCTGCCAGCCCGAGCGCTTGCGTTGTCCATGATTGAGGTAATCTTTTACCTCCAGGACTTCGAGCCGGCGCGTGGCGGTGCTGGGCACGCTATGTACGGCTTCCAGCGCCGCGTCCTGCCAGGTATGTTCCAGCAGCGCCGCGTGAACCCGGTTGACGTCGGCGGCGGTGCCGACAACGATCTTGATGCCGAAAATGTCCTTAACATACCGGCTCAGGTGGCGCAGCTTCTTGTCTTTTTGCACCAGGCTGTCGAGGTCGAACAGCTCATCGACCACTTTGTTCCAGATCTCTTCTTCAGCCTTGATACGGGTGCTGAGGCGATGGATCCCGTAGGCGTTGGCTTCGGTCGGCTGGTAATCGACCACGTTCGCCACCAGCAAGGCTTTGCTCCAGCCCTGGCCGTCCCAGAACTGCAGCTTGTTCAGCTGCCGTGTGCCAAGGTCGATGTCGGGCGTTGCGTACAGGTCGGCCACGGTTACCGGCTGCGACAAGGTAAAGCGCTCGTGCGTCGACTTCGACCTCGCCGATCACCACGCTCTGGCGCTGCACAGCCGTCAAGAAGCTGGTACATAGCAGCTGGGCCAGCTGGTGCAAGGTCGCCTCGCCCTGGCGGATCATATCGGTAAACGCAGCGCGCACCGCTTCGAGGTCGGCGCGCGAAACATGCAGCTCGTAATTTTCGTGTGGACGCTCCTGCAGCGCAAGCCGCAACCGGTGCAGGTCGAGCACAAAGCGGTTTAGCCGCGGCTCGTTGGTGACCATCCAGAGTGGAGAATCGGCGGTTGGGTCGAGCTCCGGTCGCACGCCGTCGTAGCTGGAGGATGGAGGAGTGCCTTGCGCGTTACGATTCATATCCGGCCGTGGGCGCACAACAGCGGCGTGCCGAGCTTTACTGGCCATGGCGCCTCCTGCCTGGGCGGGCGGCTGTTCGAAGGGAAACGGCCGCGGCCACGTCCCTCCAGCATCATTTTACCAGCCATCGCAAGCTCAGCGCGACACCAGCGGCGCGAAGGTGCGCTCGGTTTCGGCAGCCCGGGCCAGGGCGGCATAGACCTGCACCATGGCTGCCTGGTCGAGCAGTGTTGGCGTTCCGCCGGGCGCGAAGCGAAACAGGCCGCTCGCCGGGTCGCGATATTGATTCCAAACGGCATCCGCGTAGCGCTGCATCGCCTCACGGTAGCCGGCCTGGGGCTGCAGCGGCTCGAGCAGCAGCATGTTTTTCCAGAAGATGGTGTTAAACGCGGCAGGCTGCCCTCGAAAGCCGTCGCCTTCGAAACGCGCGATCGAGCGCGCGGCCGTCCGCTGTGCCCGATCGAGGTAGCCGCTGTCGCCGGACTGCTGGTACAGCAACACGTTTGCGCCGATCATGGTGCCCTGGTTGTAGCTCCAGACTGTTGTATTGATCGCTCCGTCCAGGGCGATACTGTCCCAATACAGATCATCCGGCGCGCGCAGGTAGGTATCGACCCAGCCGGCGATCTGCGCGGCCCATTCGCGGTACTCCGGCCGGCCGGATATCGCCGCGAGCCGCAGGCCGAGCTGCGCCGCCGGAGCATTCGATATCACGACCCGGCCGTAGCTGCCCGGCGTCTGGGTCCAGAAGATACCGCCCGGCGCGGCATGACCGCGATCGCGATCCCAGCCGAACGGTACGAGCTGCCAGAGCTGCTCGGCACGCTGCAGCGCCTCCGGGTTGCCGGTCAGCTGATACACGCGCAGCAGCTCGAGTGCGACCCACCAATTGTCGTCGTAATACATGTCGCCGCCATGCCCGAGCGGCGGCTGCACATATGAGTTGTACGCCGGCGGAACATTGGCGGCATCCCAATAGGTTTCGAGGCCCGGCAGCAGCTCGTCGACGTCGTTGCGGTACGAGCTCCCCGAAAGATACGCCATATCGATCGTCGCCGCCAGCGCCTGTCCGAAGGGCCAGTGGTAGGCGTACGGGTTGCCGCTGTTGTCGAGGTCCTCACGGTAGAGGTGCTGCTCGGGCAGCCGGAAGGCCCGCTGCATCGCGGCATAAGACGCCTCGGCGCGCTCGCGGTTGCGGTCCGGCGCGGCCCGACTGGGCCTGGTCGTGGCTGCCGCCATGAGCAGCAGCAGGAATGATAAGATGATCAGGCCGTCGCGCATTGGGCCTTTTCTGGGGCAAGCAGGTAATAAATCGCTTGCCTGAGTGTACAACACCAAACAAGATCGGGGAAGACCGTGGAATTGACGCTTACAACTCCGGCGCTGCTGTTTCCGGCAATTTCTCTGCTGTTGCTGGCCTTTACCAATCGCTTTTTGACCCTGGCTGCGCTGACCCGCGAACTGTATGCACGCTACCACGCCGCGCCGGACCCGCGCATCTACAAGCAACTGCTCAATCTGCGCTATCGCATCGTGATCATCCGCAACATGCAGTTTTTGGGCATTTCCAGCTTTTTTCTGTGTGTACTGTGCATGTTAGTGCTGTTTACCGGGCAGCCGCTGCTCGGAAAATGGATCTTCGCCGCCAGCCTGGTGTTGCTGCTCGTGTCGCTGGCGCTTTCGCTGCGCGAGATTCAAGTGTCGATCGATGCACTGCTCGTGCAGATCGACGATCTGGATGACCTTAAAAAGCAGGCTTGACCGGCAGGCCACGAATATCGTCGTCTGTGGTTTGTTCCGGGGACGCGGCATTGCACGGCGTTTATTCGAGCACGGTGATCATGTCGTTCGCGGCGGCCAAGCCGAGAACGCTGTGCATTGCATGGCTATGGGTGTTGCGGTCGTGGTAGAGCCGGAGGAGTTGACGCCGGAGACGGCGAGCGCGGCCGTAATGACTGTGCCGGGCGATGCGTTCTATCACCGCCGGGCCGGGAGTGTACGTGTGGAGATCGCGGCGCTGCCCGGTGCGGAGCACGCCATGTCGCTTGAGCTTCAGCCTTGCTATGCGGCAGAATGCGACGGCTCGAGGTCGCTCATGAACGCTTCGATATGCGTGATGAAGCTATTGCGAAACTTGACCGGTTGAGAGTATTCCAGCGTCACCAGATAGTCGCCCGATGCCAGGCGCGGCCAGATATCGGTTACGCGGGCAGGGATTCCTGCCAGCGTCTCGGATGCGCCCGTCTTGAACGAGACAGCCATGCCTTTGGCCGGCCGCGGTTGCGCCGGACTATGAGCCTTAACGCGGCTGACCGTTGCGTTGAGTGCGGCACCGAAGTTCCATTGCGTCGACATCGTCCGTTCCATGATCTGGGTCTCCTCGTGTGTCGAAGATTTCGGGTTGTCTGACTGTATATACGAATTCTAGGGCTAAACGGGTGCATCTCCATCGTATAAATTACGCACTAACTTACGTATTAATAAACGCTACGTCGAAGGGACTATCAACCGGGCCACGAATAGACACCCATAAACGAATAATGAGTCCACCGAATGCACCACACAGGCACACAGGACACGAAGATTTGATGGATTCTTCGTGTCCTGTGTGCCTGTGTGGTGCAGCATCTCCGGCCCGCGCCTCAGGCAGCCGCCTGCGAAAGCTCCAGATCGCTCATGAACGCTTCAATGTGGGTGATGTACAGGTTGCGAAACTTGACCGGCTGTGGATACTCCAGCGTGACCAGGTAATCACCGGATGACATGCGCGGCCAGATTTCGGTGACGCGGGCCGGAATACCGCCGAGCGACTCGGAAGCATTGGGCTTGAAAGCCACTTCCATACCGCGGGCCGGCTTGTTATTCGAATGCCGCCACAACAGGTCTCGGAAGCCTCGTGACTTGTGGGAGTTTGAGGAAGCGATGTGCTGCTGTTCCATGGTAATAACTCCTTTTCGATGGTGTATCGCTTGCCTATTAGCGTCAAACGTTCTTGAGCCGATTGGGCCAGATTGAAAAGCTCGTCGCTGGTGCCGAAGGACTTCGTTATCGGCTGTTCTGATGCTATATTACATCGTCGTTGTGACAGGTAACGTCACAATGAAAAAGGCGAAAAACGGTTTACAATATCGGATCGTCCAATAGTACTTCCCGCAAAGGTTGAGCTAACCGAATGCACCACAAAGGCACAAAGGACACGAAGAAATCAAAGAATCTTCGTGTCCTTTGTGGTGATACCTCCACGGTTATTAGTCTAGGTGCCGGCGAGTTTGTCCCGAATCGCCGCCCAGCGTGCTGGTTGCGTATCATCCTGCATCTCCGGCTCGAAACCGAGCCGCAGGTACGTAGCCAGCGCCGCCAGTCGGAAATCCTCGCTATGGAGATACGCGTACTCATGTCCGCGGCTGTGCATGAAGACGAGCACAGCGCGGCACACTTCGCGCCCCAGCCCGTGCCCGCGGTGCTCAGGATCGGCGATCACCCAGCCCAGCTCCGCGCTATCGCCATCCGGCCCGGGATGAAAAAATGTGCATGCCGCCGCTACCGGCCGGTCGCCGTAGGTGGCGAAAAAGGCGCCGTCGCGCGGAACCGACGATCGCACACCGGACAGCATGACCTCGAGCCGCTGCCGATCCCAGATGTGGAAATTGCCTGTGTTGAGCATGTTGATCCATGCACCTTCGTCGCCGGGACGAAACGTCCGCAGGCCGTAACCTGGCGCGAGTCGCTGTGGCCCAAGCTGCTCGAAGCGCCGGAAGCCCATCCGCAGCTGTGATTTCCCAGACCGTTCCCATTGTTCCATTTTCGTTGCACTTCCCAATTCATAGCGATGCACATTAGTCGGTATGAAACACTTCACGCAGGCGAGCCCACCACTCGCCCGGCTGCCGGTCCTCGACCGGTTGCTGCATCGGTTCGGTATGGGACCACCACTCCTGTGTTTTGGGATCAGCCGCCATTTTGGCCGCATCGGCTTCCCAGTCGTTGCCGATGTACTCGAAGTAGGCGAACAGGAGGTTACCATAACGAAAGATGCTATAGTTGCGCATATTGCTGGCGTGGATCATGGCCAGTACCTCCGGCCACACCTCGGCGTGGATTTGTTCGTAGGCTTCAATTTGCTCCGGCTTAACGCCGATGACCTGCCCGAACCGTTGCATACTGCCTCCATGTGAATGTAATACCGGCCTCGCGGCACTATGGTAACAGAGCCATGAAAGCACTGGCCGGGTAGCGTATAATCGCTGGGCGACCAAGGGAGGGACTTGATGGCTGCCGCGGATTCCGATGTGCTCGTGGTTTTCGGTGTCACCGGCGACCTGGCGTACAAACAGATCTTTCCCGCGCTGCAAAAGCTTGTGCGAAGCGGCAATCTCGACGTGCCGGTGATCGGGGTGGCCAAACAGGGCTGGAACCTCGAGCAGCTGCGGGCGCGGGCGCAAGCAAGCCTTGAAGCCGGCGGCGGAGTTGACCCTGTCGCGTGGCCCAAGTTGTCGGCGCTGCTCCAGTACGTCGACGGGGACTACCGCGACAACGCGACGTTTGAGCAGCTTCGTACGCTGCTCGGCAACGCCAGGCGGCCATTGTTCTATCTGGCTATTCCACCCAGCCTGTTCGGCCTGGTCGCCGGGGCGATCTCGGGGATCGTCGAAGCAAGCGGCGCGCGCATTGTCGTGGAAAAGCCGTTCGGACGCGACCTCAAATCGGCCGAGGAGCTGAATGCGACCCTGCACCAGTATTTTCCCGAACAATCGATCTTCCGGATCGACCATTTTCTGGGCAAAGAGCCGGTGCAGAATATCCTGTACACCCGTTTCGCCAATACCTGGCTCGAGCCGCTCTGGAACCGCAATTTTATTGAAAGCATCCAGATCACCATGGCCGAGAACTTCGGCGTTGCCGGGCGCGGCAAATTCTACGAAGAGGCAGGTGCGATACGTGATGTGATCCAGAACCACCTGCTGCAGGTGGCTTCGCTGCTGTTGATGGAGCCGCCGACAGATGAGCATACCGAGGCCGTGCGCGACGGCAAAGCGATGCTGCTCAAATCGCTGCAGCCGCTCCAGGCCAACGACGTACTGCGCGGGCAATTCGACGGCTACTTGAAGGAAGACGGCGTCGCGCCGGGTTCGAAAGTCGAAACGTTTGCGGTCGTGCGGCTGCACTGCGATACCTGGCGCTGGGCCGGCGTGCCGATCTTTATCCGTGCCGGCAAAATGCTGCCGGTTACATCCAACGAAGTGTTCGTCACCTTACGCAGGCCGCCGCTGTCGGTCTTCGGCGGCAAGGCGCCGGTCGGCGCCAACTACGTGCGCTTCCGGCTCAGCCCTGAGATCGTGATCGCGCTGGGAACGTTCGTCAAAACGCCGGGTGAAGGAATGAACGGCGAGCTTGTCGAGCTTGAAGTGATCCGCCATACGCCAGGCGCGCCGCCGCCGTATGAGCGGCTGCTCGGCGATGCGATGGGGGGTGACGCGACCCTGTTCGCCCGCCAGGACGAGGTTGAAGCGGCCTGGCGCGTCGTCGATCCGGTACTGGGCGATCGGGTCCCGGTGGAGCCGTATAGGCCGGGCTCGTGGGGGCCTGAAAATACCAGGCTGCAGCCGCGTGGCGGTTGGCATAACCCACCGGCGGTTGAGCCGAAACAGTAGCCCCGTGCCGAGCAGAAACCATGCGCCGGTACACCAGGCTCGCGGCGTCGCGGGCGCCAGGCTGAAGCTATGCGCCCATATACAAAGCCTCGCTGCGGCGAGGCTCGGGTCTGGAGCCTCGCAGAGGCTTCGTGTATAGGCGCGGGGCTTGAGCCCGGCGTCGTGAGCGCGGCGAAAACACTTACGTAGTTGAGGAGTAACGATGTATCTGACACGACATGCTTCGCCCGCCGGCCCGCGCTGGGCCGTGGATGGCCGGCAGCTTCCGCGCTTCGTGACACTGGGCGCGCTGCTCGAGCTGCCGGGCGACGTTATGCGTTCGCTCCTGACCTCGTTGCCGGTGGGCGAAGCCGCCGAGGGCCCGCTACTCGCGCCGCTGGATGCCGACCACGAGGTCTGGGCCGCCGGGGTCACCTACCTGCGCAGCCGCGAAGCCCGTGAGGCCGAGTCGTCGGTGGGCGATGTGTACGCCAAGGTGTATGGTGCCGAGCGGCCCGAGCTGTTTTTGAAAGCCACCGGTACGCGCGTTGTTGCGCACGAAGGCGCCGTGGCGATCCGCTCCGACAGTAGCTGGGATGTGCCCGAGCCGGAGATTGTGCTGGTGATCAACCAGGACGGCGAGGTCGTCGGCTACTGTGCCGGCAACGATATGTCGTCACGCTCGATCGAGGGCGAAAATCCACTCTACTTGCCGCAGGCCAAGATCTACGACGAACTCGTGTGCGCTTGGGCCCGGCATCGTGCTTGCCGCTCCCGACGAAATGCGCGAGCTGCCGGTCAGGCTCGAGATTCGCCGCGACGGCGAAACAGTGTTCGGCGGCGAAAGCGGAGCCGCGCAGATGAAGCGCAGTTTTGAAGATCTGGCCGCGTATCTGGTGCGCGCGCTCAGCTTTCCACGCGGCGCGCTGCTGATGACCGGCACCGGCATCGTTCCGCCCGACGGGTTTACGCTCCGCGCGGGCGATGCCGTCTCGATCGAGGTCGGGACCTTGACGCTTCAGAATACGGTCTACGCGTTGGAAAGCTACAAATAAGGTCAATTGAGAGGAGTAACTCATACTATGGATCCCGAGCTGAACTACGTCGCCGGCGAATGGCGCGCTACGAGCAGGTCGTTCGAGCGCCAAAATCCAAGCAAGCCGGAGGAAATAGTCGGAACGTATCCGGTTTCCAGGCACGAAGATTTCGAAGCTGCGCTTGGCGCCGCGGATCGCGCCTTCGCGGGCTGGAAAAAAACGCCGATCGTCGAGCGTGGCCGCATTCTGCAGCGTGCGTCGCGCATCCTTGCCGGCCGGGTTGACGCGATCGGCCGACTGATCGCGCGCGAAGCGGGCAAGCCGATCGGCGAAGCCAAAGCCGAGGCCGCTCGCGCCGTCGATCTGCTCGACTACTACGCGGCGTACGCCTGGCGGCCCAACGGCTACAGCGTGCCGTCGGCGCGACCCGAGACCGAGCTGAGCGCGGTGCGTGTGCCCGTCGGCGTGGTGGCGATCATCACGCCGTGGAACTTTCCGATCGCTATTCCGGCCTGGAAGCTGGCGCCTGCGCTCATAATGGGCAACACCGTGGTGCTTAAGCCAAGCGGGCTTGCCCCGGGCGCCGCGGTCGAGCTCACCAGAGCGCTGGACGAAGCCGGCCTGCCTCCGGGCGTGCTCAACCTGCTGCACGGCCCGGGCGCTACGTTCGGCGAAGTCCTGGCCGGAACCGAGCTCGTGCGTGCATTATCGTTTACCGGCTCTGCGGGTGTCGGCCGCAAGCTCAAATCCGAGCTGGCCGGCATGATGGTCAAAGTACAGCTCGAGCTGGGCAGCAAGAATCCGTTTGTGGTATGGCGTGATGCCGATCTGGACGAGGCAGCCGGGCTGGCGGCCGAGGGAGCGTTCTTTTACGCCGGCCAGAAGTGCACGGCTACCAGCCGCGTACTGGTGCATCATGAGGTGTACCGGCCGTTTCGCGAGCGTTTTGTCGCCGTAGTCGAGCAGCTCGCGGTCGGCGATCCGCTGGACGCCGCGACGCGTGTCGGGCCGCTGATCGATCAGGGCTCCCAGCGCAACGTCGGGCATTGGGTCGCGCAGGGGCGTGACGGCGGCGGAACGCTGCTCACCGGCGGCGCGGCGCCCGAGCGGCCCGGTTACTTCTTCATGCCGACGGTGATGGAGGGCGTGGAACTTGACGCAGCGCTGGCGCAAACCGAGGTGTTCGGGCCGCTGGTGACGCTTCACGCGGTCGACAGCCTCGAAGAGGCCATCGCAGCGGCGAACGCGACGCCGTACGGCCTCAGCGCGTCGATCGCTACGCGCGACCTTGGTGTCGCGCGGCGTTTCATGGCCGAGGTGGACGCCGGCCTGCTGCATGTCAACCAGCCGACCGCCGGGGTCGAGTACCAGGCTCCCTTCGGCGGCGCCAAAAAGTCCGGCTTTGGGCCAAAGGAGCAGGGCGAAAGCGCGCTCGATTTTTATAGCGACTGGCGGACCAGGATCGTGAGGATTTAGGCACTCAAAACACCGTGTAGCCCCCATCTACCACCAGCACCGAGCCGGTCATGAAGCTCGATGCGTCGCTGGCCAGGTACAGCAGGCTCGGGCCGAGCTCCTCGGGCGTGGCATAGCGCTGCATCGGAGCGTCCTCGATCCAGTTGCGCCGAAACTGCGGCTGATCCACCGGCGCCATCGCCGTTTTGACGTAGCCGGGAGCCAGCGCGTTGACGCGGATATTGTAAGGCGCCCATTCGGCCGCCAGCGATTTGGTGAGCTGGTGGACAGCCGCCTTCGAAGCGTTGTAGGCCGGCTGCATCTGGGGCCGGTTGACGATCATGGCCGAGATCGAGCCGATGTTGACGATCACGCCGCGTCGACGCTCGATCATCTGCTTGCCGGCCGCCTGGGCGCAATACCACAGGCCATGCACGTTGATCTCGAAGACGTCCAGCCATTCATCGCGCGGCACCTCCGCGGCAGGGCGGTGGTAGCATACGCCGGCGTTGTTCACCAGAATATCGATCGGCCCCAGCTGCTGGGTCACCTCGCCGACCATCTGGTCGACTTGCTCAGCGTCGCGGACGTCGGC
This sequence comes from uncultured bacterium, assembly GCA_963827625.1. Taxonomy (GTDB): domain Bacteria; phylum Chloroflexota; class Chloroflexia; order Chloroflexales; family Kallotenuaceae; genus CAWHBS01. The sequence continues at coordinate 256,865 of CAWHBS010000005.1, forward strand.
GCGTACGCCCACCGCTGTGCCGCCCGCGGCGTTGATCGTGGCGGCCATCGCCCGGCAAGCCTCGAGATTGCGCGCCGCGATCGCAACCTTTGCTCCAGCCTCGGCCAGGGTTCGGGAAAAGGCTTCGCCCAGGCCGGTATAGCCGCCCGTAACGAGCGCTACACGGCCGGTGATGTCGAAGCTGTCGAGTACGCCCATTGCTTTTTCCTTACCATTGCATGACGGCAAGTATGCGTACCCGCGCACTGCTTGTCAAAACTCTTGGATCAACCATTGCGAGAGGCGTATTGCGTGCTTATTTTGACCACCCAAGACTGGTACACTGCATGCTACATCGCCGGTGCGTGCTTACCTTGCCGGCGACCGAGCGGCGCACACAAAGGACGTGCGGCATGCCAGCCCCGCCATGGAGTTTGAGCCGAGATGCCCTGCGCATTCTGCAGTATTTGCAGCGCGTCGATGCCCGCACCGGCGAGATGTCAACCGGACTGCTCGCGGTAACGCGACATACGCTGGTTGATGCGCTGGCCCTGGGCGAGCCCCGCGTGCTCGCGGCGTGCAGGGCGCTGCTGGAGGCCGGCTACCTTATATCGCCTACAATTCCCGGCGCTGCGCCGTTGATGTATGTAGGCCTTTCCGATCGCGGCAAGCGAGCCGTCCGCCGATCGCGCTTGCGATCGAGCAGTCCGGATGCGTGGAAGTCGCTCGGCGGCGAGCTTCCCAGTTGACGCAGCAGCCTGGAGCATGATTGTAATGAAAGCGGTACGCCTGTTTGGTGTTGGTGAGCCGTTGCGGCAACAGGAACTTCCGGTTCCGTCTGCCGGCGACCATGAGCTACTGGTACGCGTCCGCGCGGCGGGTATCTGCCACTCGGATGTGCATTATCGGGCCGGTACGTCGCCGGTGCATCCGCTGCCGATGACGCTGGGCCACGAGGTCGCCGGCGTCGTCGAGCAGGTAGGCCGGCTTGTAACCACGGCCGGGCCCGGTGACCGCGTGTGTTTGCATTATCTGCTGAGCTGCGGCAGCTGCTACTTTTGCAGCTCCGGCAATGAGCAATTCTGCGCCGCCGGCTCGATGCTGGGGCACTATGCGGACGGCGGATATGCCGAATATATCGTCGTTCCCGAGCGCAACGCGGTGCATCTGCCGGACGAAATTCCGTTCGAGCACGGCGCCGTGCTGATGTGCTCGTCGGCGACGTCGCTGCATGCGCTGCGCAAGTCGAGATTGCGTGCGGGCGAGACTGTCGCGGTTTTTGGAGCCGGCGGCCTGGGCATGTCGGCAGTGCAGATCGCGTTTGCATTCGGCGCACTCGACGTGTTCGCCGTCGATATCGACGCCGCCAGACTGGAGCTTGCCGCGAGCTACGGCGCGATTCCGGTCGACGCCCGATCCGGCGATCCGGTCACACAGCTGCGGCGCCTGACCGGCGGCCGGGGCGTTGACGTCGCGCTCGAGCTGATCGGCTTGCCGCAAACGATCGAGCAAGCTGTGCGATCGCTGGCTGTGCTCGGCCGCGCAGTGATAGCAGGCATCAGCGGCACGCCGATCCGCATCGACACCTACCGCGAGCTGCTGGCCAGGGAAGCCGAGATCATCGGCACTAACGACCATTTGCTGCAGGAGCTGCCGCTGTTGATCGAGCTGGCACGTCGCGGCAAGCTCGATCTGTCGAAAGTGGTCACACGGACTGTGCCGCTTGATGCCGCTGCGATCAACGGCGTGCTCGATAACCTCGAGCAGTTTGGTGCCGGCGTGCGGAGCGTGATCGTGCCCTGAGATGCGATCCGCGAAGTCACGCGAAGGAACGCAAAGGAAAAGGATAACGCTTCGTGTCCTTCGAGTTCTTCGATGTTTCTTCGACGCCGAGTATTGTTCTAGCACAATCCGCGGTTACCACGTTTGTACATGCGCTTTCAAACGCATTTCTTCGCGTCACTTCGCGTCACTTCGCGGATCGTTTTACTCCTCGAAGCCGTCGCCCGACGAACGGGAGCGCTTGGTGGCGCCGCGAGCGCGCTTGGCGTCGAGCCGGCGCTCACGGGAAGCAAGGGTTGGCCGAGTCGGGCGTCGAGTGCGTGGCACCACCGCGGCCTGTCGCAGCAGCTCGGTCAGCCGGTCGAGCGCATCCTGCCGGTTGCGCTCCTGCGTCCGAAAGCGAGCCGCCCGAATGACCAGTACGCCGTCGTCCGTGAGCAGCCGCCCAGCAAATCGCCCAAGACGCGCGGCGACATCCGCGGGTATCGATCGCGAGTTGGCGACATCCCAGCGCAGCTGCACCGCGGTAGCAACCTTGTTCACGTTCTGCCCGCCAGGGCCGGAGGCACGCATCGCGCTGAACTCCAGCTCGTCGTCGGGAATCAGCTATGTTCGGCGTTATCTGCGGCATCGAGATTCCGGTAATTGAACGTCGTACCCCTGACGACGGTGAGATCGATCGTAGATTAACCTATACGCGCAAAGGATAGATGCCATGTCGCTCGATCTGTACATGCTGGGCCTGATCGTTCAGGATATGGGCGCATCGCTCGAGTTCTACCGGCGGCTTGGTCTTGCCATTCCCGAAGGCAGCGAGCAACAAACGCACGTCGAGGTCAAGATGGGAAACGGCCTGACCTTCTTCCTCGATTCCCGGCCCGGGCGCTGGGACCCCAATTTTGCCGGGCAGCCCGCCGGCGAGCGACCGGCAAGCGTTTCCGGCTACAGCTCGATCCTGGAATTTTATCTCGACACGCGCGAAGCCGTGGAAGCGAAGCATAACGAGCTGGTCGGCTACGGTTATCGCAGCCACGCGGAGCCTTATGCAACGGCGTTCGGCATGTGCTTCGCGTTTATTCTCGACCCCGACGGCAACACGATCTTGCTGTCGGGCGCCTTGGAGCCATGAGCGGAAAGATTGCACCACAAAGACACAAAGAACACGAAGATTCTATGGATTCTTCGTGTTCTTTGTGTCTTTGTGGTGAATTCCGCTTGCATCAACCCTGGTGAGGGCTCAAGGCTAACTTGCGGCCCTAAGCTGCTGCCGCCGGCACGCGCTGCCGCTCAGGCAGCCTGATGATCGGCGCCCTCCAGGCCGGGGTGAGCAGCTCGGTTTCCATGCGCCGCGCAGGATCGACTCGCACGAAGAACTCGCGGCCGAGAATCGTCCGCAGCAGCTCCGGCGGGAGCATGTCCGGCATGAGCGGGCACTGTGTGCGATGCGCGGCGATCGCCGCCACCTTGTGCTCAACATAATCTGAAACGTCGATCGAGGCAGTTGCCGCGCCGTGCAGGGCCTCGCCGTCGCCTGCCTGTGCGTCGAACATATACCCGCCGCTCGTTCCACGCCCGGCAAACGCCGTAGGTGCGCCCGGCGCGAAGACGAGGCATGTCACGCTGCCGCGCGCGACGGCATGTGTGCTGCTCGGCCGGCCGTGCGCGAGAGCCTGCTGGCCGAAGAATGCTCCCGCTTCCAGGCGCGCGATCGTGTGCTGCGCTCCGTCCTGATCCTCGCGCAGCAGCTCAACCGTGCCGTCGAGGACCAAAAATAAGCGCCCCGCCTGCTCGCCTTGCTCGACGATCGAGAAGCCCGCCGCGAACCACTGCACGTCGACGTGGTCGGCGGTCAGGCCCAGAACGTTCAGCTCCCTGGCAAGCAGCGGCAGCGCGTTGACGAAATCGCTCGTGCCCTGGAAGGGCCGGCCATGCGTCGACAGCCACTGTACCAGCAGGTCGCGCAGCAGCAGGCGGCCGCGCGGGAAGTGGCAATGATAGACCGCGTCGGGCTCGTACGGCGCCAGGCCGCCGGCGATCTGCTCGGGGAAGGCATCAATGTCGCCGGCCAGGCTGCACGCGCTGGTAGTAGCCGCGCCGATGGCGATGTGATCGGGATGGCCATAGCCACCGTCAGGTCCAAACGTAATCACGATGTCGGGCCGGAAGCGCCGGACGATCTGCGTGATGTGCCGCGTTAATATCGCGGGGTCGAGCTGAGCCAGGGTGCCGTCGCCATAGTCGAGACAAATCGCGTGGCGAATGCCGAGACGCTCGCAGGCCAGGTGCAGTTCCCGTTCGCGGATCTGGCCCAGCGTGCGCCGGGTCGCAATGCCCGCGTCGTGGATCTGGCCGGCGTCGCCGCGCGTGGCCGACACGACCATGATCTCGGCACCGCCGGCGGCATATCTGGCCAGCGTTCCGCCGGTGCAGAACGTTTCGTCGTCGGGATGCGCGAAAACCGCCAGAATTCGAGGTGGGCGCGTGGTGTTTGTGCTCAGGTTCATAGCTCTATCCTCTTGTCGTCTGCGCCGATTATGGTCGGAAAACGGCCGTACTCTGGTTGGGTTTCTTCAGCTGATTGGCTATCTGTACTCGTGTTTCCATTGTAGAACGCCCTTGAGACAGGTAGTGTCACTTGATCCGGAAACACCACAAAAGCACAAAGGACACAAAAATCGTTTGGGTCTTGTGTCCTTTGTGCCTTTGTGGTGAAATCCTCGAGTGCAGTGCCATGACTCTGTGCCTGGAGTGCTGATTGATGTTCCTTTCCGACAGCAGCATTGCCGTGGATGGCTGGTATCATTCCAGAGCGCACTGCTCGAGCGTCGGGACGCCGTGCTGAAGTCGCTCCAAGCAGAGAGAATCATGAACGTCCACGCTCGACCGCGTATCTGGATGTCGGCGGCATATTTTGCCTTTTATGCCGGCATCGCATGCTGGGCACCATATATCGTGCTGTATTACCAGCAGCTGGGCCTGACCGGCGCGCAGATCGGTATCCTGAACGCTATTACTCCCCTCGGTATGGCCTTCCTCGCCCCGGTCTGGGGCTCGCTGGCCGATGCACGCAACGCTCACCGCCTGATTTTGCGCATCGCCCTGCTGACCACCGCGACGGTTGCATTGCTGCTCACGGCTGCGAGTAGCTTCTGGCAGGTTGCGCCGCTGATCGTGGTGCTCGCGCTCGTCGGCACGACTGCATCACCGTTGCTCGACAGCTACGGCGTCACCATCGGGGCGCAGCATGGCAACAGCTTCGGCCAGATGCGCGTCTGGGGCTCGCTCGGCTACACACTGGTAGTCTGGGCGATCGGCTATGCGATGGGCGACGAAATCTCGCGCCTGTTTCTGCTGTGCTACGTCGTCGCTCTGATCGGTACTGCGCTGGCGACGATCGGGCTGCCGTCGCGCGGCCAGGCGCGGCGCCAAAATCGCTGGCAGGGCGCGACGGACATGCTCAGCCGGGCCGACGTGCGCATTGTGCTGGTGACGGTCTTTATACTCGCCATCAGCACCAACGCCGTGTTCGCCCTGTTCGGCCTCTACATCAAGGCGCTCGGTGGCAGCACGTCTCTGCTCGGCCTGAGCAGCGCGGTCGCGGCACTGAGCGAGTTTCCGGTGCTGTTTCTCGGCCGCTGGCTGACTGACCGCCTGGGCAGCCGGCGCATGCTGATCGTCGCGCTCAGCGTCTATTGCGTCCGGATCATGCTGTACAGCCTGGTGCCGTCCGCAACGTGGGTCCTGGCGGTGCAGCTGCTGCACGGCGCCTCGTTCGGCCTGTATCTGATGGCCTCAACCGGCCTGGTTTACCAGCTAGTCGGCGCGGAGCACGCGGCAACCGCGCAAGGCCTGCTGGCATCGGCGATGGCCTTCGGTCAGATGTCGGGCTCGTTGGCAAGCGGTCTATTGCTCGACCGGTTCGGAATCTTTGTCGTTTTTCGCTTCTCGGCGGTCGTCAGCGTGCTCGCGCTGCTGTTCTTCGTCCTGGCGCAGCGCCGCGGTGCGCTCCATGCCGAAGTAGCCGTTCCGACGGTTACCGGCCAGTAGCCCGGCCAGTAGCCCGCATCGGCGTCTGAGTAGATTCACCACAAAGAACACAAAGGACACAAAGACTCTTAATATCTTTGTGTCCTTTGTGTTCTTTGTGGTGAATATTCTGACGTGTATCGCTCGTGACGATTTGTGACGGTTTATGTCACAAGCAACTGCGATAGTGTTATTCACGCCGGTACCGCAAAACAGGAGTAAGAACCTTGGACTTTGATTTTCAGACGCGGCAATCGGACTCGCCGTTTGTAGAATTGATCTGGAGCACACACAGCGAGCGCGCCGGGTCGTTTATCTCGCGCGCCGTGAGCAACTGGGAGATCGTCGTAACACGTCTCCAGGGCACCACCTCGATCACGGTGCGCGGCCCCGAAACCAGGGCGTCGATAGCACCGTGCCCGGCGGACGCCGAGTTTTTCGGGATCCAGTTCAAACTTGGCACGTTTATGCCGCATCTGCCGGCTGCGACGCTCGTCGACAGCGACGTCACGCTGCCGCGGGCCACTAATGCATCGTTTTACCTCCAGGGTGCAGCATGGCAGTATCCGGACTTCGAAAACGCCGACGCATTCGTCCAACGGCTGGTGCGCGCGGGACATGTGGCCCATGATCCGGTCGTCGAAGCAGTCTTGAACGGCGAGCGGCAATACCTGTCGCCGCGCTCAATTCAGTATCGATTCGTCCGCGCGACCGGGTTGAGCCACAGCACGATTTCGCAGATCGAGCGCGCTCGGAAAGCCGTGGCTCTATTGGAGCAAGGCGCCTCGATCAGCGACACCGCGTACGACGCCGGATATGCCGATCAGCCGCATATGACCAGGTCGCTCAAGCATCTGTTCGGGCAAACGCCGGCCCAGATCGCCACGCCTACAGCTGCATAGCGCACCGATCGGAACGGGATCACCACAACGACGCAAAGGACACGAAGAAATCCTTAATTCTTCGTGTCCTTTGCGTCGTTGTGGTGATCCCGGAATCGCTGTTGTTTGCGTTCTTGTTCAAGACAGCGCCACCAGCGTCCCGGCCAGCACCAGCACGACAGCGATCACCGATTTCCAGGTCAGCGGCTCACCCAGCACCAGCACCCCAAAGATCAGGATCAATGCGAGGCTGGCTTTGTCGATCGCCGCCACCAGGGTCGTATTGCCGAGCTGCAGCGCGCGAAAGTAAAACAGCCATGACGCTCCAGTCGACAGCCCCGACAACAGCAGAAACGTCCAGGTCCTGCCGCCTAACTCGCGTATGCCCGCCGCCTGGCCGGTCCCCAGAACGATTCCCCATGCGAACACCAAAATCACGACCGTTCGAATAGCTGTCGCGAGATTTGAGTTGACGCCGGCGACGCCGATTTTGGCGAAGATCGTCGTAAGCGCCGCGAACACCGCCGATAGTGCTGCCCAGATCCACCAGGACGACTGCATAGCATAGCCTCTTGTTTGCCTGCCCGGCGCATACTATGCCACACTCGGGGCATGAAAGCTGCGGGGAACTCTGGGGTGTGGTCGCACGGCACCCTCGGCCGGCGCTGCGCCTTCCCGATCGTGAAAGGAAAGTTTAATGCGTGTTGTCGTTACCGGAGGGTCCGGACGCGCCGGACAGCATGTAGTCCGTGCCGTGGCGGCGGCCGGCCACGAGGTAATCAACTTCGATCGCGTACCGCTGGCCGACCTGCCGGGCACCTTTTGCCGCGTCAACCTTGCCGATGCCGGCGAGACCTACGACGCGATCTTTCAGTTCCGGCCCGAAGGGGTCTGCCACCTGGCCGCAAATCCTTCACCCGGCGGCCAGGCGCGCGTCGACGTGTTCGGCAACAATGTCATGAGCGCGTTCAACCTGCTCCAAGCCGCCGCTGACGCCGGTGCCAACCGTATCGTGTATGCTTCGAGCGAGATGGCGACCGGCCTGCTGACCGAGGGCGTCGTGCCCGAGCGTATCCCGTTCGACGAAAGCGAGCGCCGGCCTTCGCCTAACGCCTACGCGCTCAGCAAGTATATCAGCGAAGTGATCGCCAACTCGCTCAGCCTGGCGTATCCCTCGACGGCGTTCGTGGGCCTGCGGATCAACAATGTGATCCCGCCCGATCGTTACGATATGCTCCAGGCACGGCGCGACGACCCAGCGAGCGGCAAAGGCAATTACTGGAGCTATATCGACGCTCGTGACGTCGGAGGGGCCTACCTGGCGGCACTACAGGGCGAAAGCAGCGGCCACGAAGTATTCTTGATCGCCGCGGCCGACACCAGCGCCGAGCTGCCGCTGCGCGAGCTGATGGCGACGTATTACGACGGCTATGCTCGCTTCGCGCCCGGCCACGACGATCGGGCGTCGGCATTCGATTGTTCCAAGATCGAGCGGTTTTTCGGCTGGCGGCCGCAGTATAGCTGGCGCCAGGCAAACAAGGAGCAAAGTTAACCATGATGTACCGCAGTTTAGGTAGAACCGGAGTGCAGGTCTCGCCGCTTTGTCTGGGCGCGATGAACTTCGGCAATCCGACACCCGAAGAAGAGTCGCTGCGCATCATCGACGCCGCGATCGACGCCGGCATCAACTTCATCGATACGGCGAACGTGTATAACCGCGGGGAGAGCGAGCGCATCGTCGGCCTGGGGCTCAAAGGCGGCAAGCGCGACCAGATAGTATTGGCGACCAAGGCGCACGGCGAGATGGGCTCAGGGCCGAATGAGCGCGGCAACAGTCGCTACCACCTGATCAAGGCCTGCGAGGACTCGCTGCGACGGCTGCAGACCGACCACATCGATCTGTATCAGATCCATCGTCCGGCACTGGACGTGCCGCAGGACGAGACCCTGCGCGCGCTGGACGACCTGGTGCGCGCCGGCAAGGTGCGCTATATCGGCTGTTCGACGCACCCGGCCTGGGTGGTGATGGAGGCGCTGATGATCAGCGAGCAGCTGGGTATCGCGCGCTACATTTCGGAGCAGCCGCCGTACAACTTGCTCGACCGGCGCATTGAAAACGAGCTGGTGCCGCTGGTGCAAAAGTATGGCATGGCATTGATCCCGTGGTCGCCGCTGGCCGGTGGCGTGCTGAGCGGCAAGTATAGCGATCCCGACTCGGTCCCCGCGGGCTCGCGGCTGGATCGCAGCGGCCGTGACAGCATGTTCGGCCAGCGCGTTACCCGGCGTGGCGTCGAAGTGGCGCAGGCGCTGGGGCCGATCGCCCGCGAGCGCGACCTTAGCGTAAGCCAGCTGGCGCTGTTGTGGTGCAAAGACCAGCCCGGCGTCACCTCGCCGATCATCGGGCCGCGCACCGAGGAGCAGCTACGCGATGCGCTGGGCGTGCTCGAGCGGCAGCTCGACGACGCTGATCGCGAGCGGCTCGACGCGCTCAACGGCCCCGGCAATGCGGTGACGCGATTTCCATAACTCGAACAACTGGATGAAGAGCCGCGTGACCGACGATTAGGATGATCCGAGCCACGGCCACGAATAGAACACGAATAAACGAATGCTCCAACCATTCGTTTATTCATGTGTATTCGTGGCCGTATCGCCAACCTGAACCACACCAGGCTGCCGGACGACAGCATATACACCAACGACGCCGGCCAGCATCACACCCGGCGCCAGGGTGACGCTCGCGGCAGAGCTATGCCGGACGATCGTGCGCAGGATGCCCGGGTCGCGCGGGAGATCGCGCTGCGCCAGGGTGGTGACAACGCAGCGCGGCGATGGATCGAGCACGAACAGCCGCAGCTGCGCGCCGAGCGTGATAGTGCTTCCGAGCCAGCCGGTCTCGTCCTGGCCATCGGAGTTGACGAGCACGTTCGGCCGGAAGCGGCGTGCTTCCCAGCTACCGGCCGGGTATAACAGGGCCAGGCGCTCGAGTGTCGCCGTGCTCAGGATATGGAGTGGAGCGTAGTCGAAAAACGTTCCGGGCGGCGCGGCTGCAGCCAGCGCCTCGGTGCGGATGAGCGGCACACCGCCGGTGGCGTCCACCGGCGTTCGGTCGGCCTCGCGCGTCGGCTCGTGCGGCGCGGTGCTGATCAGCGTAACGTCGCGGCCGAAGACACGTGAAAGCACACTGTCGCGCTGTGCGTCGTCGCTGTGCAGCTCTCCACCATCCGGCAGAGTGATCCGGACGGGCGGCAGCGGTGCGCCAGGCCGTGGCGGCTCCACAAACGCTGCGCTACAAGCGAACAGCGCCTGCCATTTGCGTGGATGTTTGGCGCTGGCCACGTGCCCGGTTACGCGATCCAGCACGGCGTATGCCCGATCGCCGAGCACACCACGAGCGCCGACCGGCGCGCTGTCGATCAACTCTCCCTGCATCGACTTGACCGGGTAGCGATACAGCGCCGCGACAGCAGCGCCTTCGCTCGGTTGATGCTGGCTCACAGTTTCGCTATCCATTTGTGCCGATAATCACCTTTTCACTCACTCTACCGGTCCAACCGCCGCGGCGTATCGTTGGAAGCCTATTGTACTGTAGCGAAGGCCGCAAAGTCTGCACCGCAGAGACGCCGAGGACGCAGCGAATTCTTTGATTCGCTGCGTCCTCGGCGTCTCTGCGGAACTCCGTTCGATTGTCTTCCTTAACGCGCTGGGCTGCCGAGCGCACTGCGTTCGTCCTGGGAGCGCCGGCCGAACAGAACGGCATCCAGCGAGTATGCTCCGGCACCGGTGAGCACCAGCGCCACGCACGATAGCGCCAGCAGCAGCTCGGCGCAGAGTTTGCCCGAAGCCGCCGGCGAGCCCGTTTTCAGCGCCCAGCCAGCCGGGCACAGTCACCAGCAGCATCGCCACCAGCATATTAAACACCAGCAGCGCGCTGATCGGCCGCACGAGCAAGCCCGCCAGCAATAACAACCCGCCGAACAGCTCAAGGTAGGCTACGAACGGGCCTGCTACACCGGCCATCGGCACGCCAAGGCTACCCAGGAAGCCGGCGAAGCCGCCTACACCGCCCATCACTTTGCCGAGCCCGGCAAGGAAAAAGGTCAGTCCTACGCCGATACGCAGCAACAGTGGAACCCAGTTCTCGGACGCCGAAAGTCGTTGATACATCCGTCTTCCTCCTGCCGACGTGGGCAGCGGTTCGACGCATCAGGCACGCCGCCCGCGATCAGGGCACGGCCGCCACCGCATTGTTAAGCGCCCCGTGGAGCCAGACTAGCCGCCGGTTGTGAGAAGATGTGAAGAAAATCATAAGAATTCGCTGAGACGCCGCACCAGAATTCGGTTATTCTGGGAACGTTTCTCGCCACGTGAGAGGACCGACATCTATGCCGGCAACGCACGATGGAACCGAGCCATCCAACCGCAACTTCTGGCGCGGTGAAAAGATCAGGCTGCGCGCCGTCGAGCAGCGCGATCTCGACGAGATTATGACGTCGGCCGAAGAGCCCGATACCGAGCTCGAGCGCTTTGAGGATTCGATCGGTTATCCACAGTCGCGCGAAGCTCAGCGCGACGAGCTGCGGGGGCTAGCTAAATCCATCGGCAAGAGAGACTTTCTGTTCTTCATCATCGAGGACCTGCGCGGTCAAAAGGTCGGCTATATCAACAGCTTTGACTGCGTCCGGCGCAACGGCACCTTCAAATATGCGATCGTGATCAAGCAGCCGTTCTGGCGCATGGGCTATGGGCGCGAGGCGGTGCTGCTCCTGCTGCGCTTTTTCTTTCGCGAGCTGCGCTATCAGAAATGCACGGCGCTGGTCTATTCATTCAACCAGCGCTCGATCCATTTTCACGAAGCGCTGGGCTTCCGCTTCGAGGGCCGCTTGCGCAACATGTACTTTACCGACGGCGAGTATTTCGATGAGCTGTATTTCGGCCTGACCGCCGCCGAATGGCTCGCGATCGACCCGCCGATTGGCTTGCAGCGCTTCACTGCGCGCGACGAGGCCGCTTCGGGTTCATGACTCGAGCGCGTGGCGCACGGCGGCTTCGGCCAGCAACGGCAGCGGATCGAGCAGATCCTGCGCGTGGCGCTCGCCGCGCAACAAAATCGGGATCTCTGTGCAGCCGAGGATGATTCCGTCGGTGCCGCGCGAGCGCAGCTCTGCTACCGCTCGACGCCCATGCCCTTCCTCGGCGTCCGCATTGCGTCCTTCGGTGACTGCCATGATCGCGTCGTCAAGCGGCTGCTGCAGCTCCGCCGGGATCGTCTCGACCGCCAGGCCCCGCTGCTCGAGCCTGGCAGCATACACCGGCAGGCCCATCAGCGTCAGAGAGCCGACGCGGTTCCAGCCGCGTCGGCGGACCTCAGCCAGCGCCAGGTCGATCATACTCAGGATCGGGCGATCGGCGGCGCGCTCGAGCTCCGCCTGAAATGTATGAACGCCGTTTGAGGTGATCACCAGAAAATCGGCAATACGGCCGAGCTGTGCCGCGGCCTCCAGCAGCTTCGGGTTCGTCTGGATCGGTATCCGCGGTCGCCATGAGCCATCCGTCACTACCGGCGGCTCGCGGAAATACATCACCGCCATCGGCGGATAGCCCCGGTTGTCGCGGGCCGGAATGAGGCGCTGAGCGGCACGGTGCACGTGCTGCTCGAACTCCATCGTCGCCTGCGGCCCGAGGCCGCCAAGCACACCGATCGTCTTCATAGGTGCTCCTTCTCCGTTGCCACGCTAGATGATACGTCGTGGCAGCGGAGATGCGGAGCGCCTTTTGGCTGTGGGGTTCCCTTACCTTCGCAAGTAACTATCGATCCGGGCCTCGTTGCGTAGCCCCCACCAGCGCCGATTCGAGCGCGTCGGACAACCCTGGCTCGGTATGGCCCCAGCGTAGAATCCCTCGCAACGTCATCTCGCCTTGCTGCGGACGCCCGCTCTGCAGCCGGCTGACCATCCGCGGCGCGTGCTGCTTGAGTGTTGCCAGCACTGCGTCGTAGGCGTCGACGTCGTCGATAATGTCGTTGATCGTGCTGTCCAGCGTCAGCGGCGGTCGCTCGGCCTTTTGATCTTCAATCTCGTACGACCAGCTGTGCGCTCCCGAGCCGATCTCCTCCGGTACGTCTTCGCGGCCGGGCAGAATCGCGCGAGCGGTTGTGTTGGGCGGCACGATCGCTGAAATCTCGATCCGGCCGTCACGTAGTTGCCAGGCGCATTCGGCGATGCCGTATGGCGTTTCGTGGCGTGCCCGCGCCGAGGTGATGCCACCGCCTGGACGCGGCCGCAGCTCGATCTTCCGGTAGCCGGGCTCAGCCGGCGCGAGGCCGCCGACCACGCGATGCAGCCAGTCGGCGACTGCGCCAAGGGCATAGTGGTTGAACGAGGTCATCTCGCCGGGATTGACCCTGCCGTCCGGCAGCATGCTGTCCCAGCGCTCCCAGATCGTGGTCGCGCCCATGGTCACCGGATACAGCCACGAAGGGCACTCACGCTGCATCAGCAGGCGGAACGCGGCCTCCTACGCGTCCGGCGCTGCACAGCGCATCGCAGATCAGCGGCGTGCCGACGAAGCCGGTGCTGATGCGGTAGCCACCCGCGCGCACCAGCTCGGCCAGGCGCTCGCCGGCGTGCTTGCGCTGCGCCTCGTCGGGCAGCAGGGCGAACTCGAGCGCCATGCGCGTATGCCGTCGTCGCGTCGCTGATCACGCGCCCGTTGCCGGTGACATACTCGCTGTTGAAGGCTTCACGAACTTCGGCCGCCAGTTCGAGGTAGTGCGCTTCGTCGTCGTCGCGGCCGAGCACACCGGCGGCACGGCCGAGCAGCTCGGCCGAACGGGCGAAGTAGGCTGTGGCGACAACCGCCGGGTCGGTCTTTGCGTCGGCCGGACGATCCGGCGGCGCTGCCGGGTCGAGCCAATCGCCGAACTGGAATCCGCGGTCCCACAGGCGGCTCGGCCCGGCGACCTCGGCCAGCAGGTCGACCCACGCGCGCATGCTGTCGAACTGCCGCGCCAGGATACCCGTATCGCCGTAGCGCTGGTACAGCACCCACGGCACGATCACCGCGGCGTCGCCCCATGCCGCGGCAGGCGGATTCGGCCGGTCGAGCGTCAGCTCGGGCACAAAGAACGGCACAACGCCCTTGGCTTTCTGCTCGACGGCCAGGTCGGCCAGCCACGACTGCAAAAAGCCGGCGCAATCAAATAAGAATGACGCGGTCGGGGCGAACACCTGGATATCGCCGGTCCAGCCCAGCCGCTCGTCGCGCTGCGGGCAATCGGTGGGCACGTCGAGGAAGTTTCCGCGCATGCCCCAGACGACATTGTCGTGCAGCTGGTTGATCAGCGCATCGGAGCATTCGAACCAGCCGGTGCGCTCCAGGTCGGAGTGGCACACAACCGCCCGCAGGTCGCCTGCCCGCAGCTCTCCCGGCCAGCCCTGCGACCTCGGCATAGCGGAAGCCGTGAAAGGTGAAGCGCGGCTCCCAGGTTTCGATGCCGCCGCCGCGCAGGGTATAGCTGTCGGTGGCCCTGGCGTGGCGCAGCGGCCGCATGCACAGCTCGCCGTCCTCCAGCACCTCGGCATGGCGCAGCGTGATCGTCGTGCCCGCCTCGCCGCTGACGGTCAGGCGCAGACGGCCAACCAGGTTCTGGCCGAAGTCGACGATCGTGCGACCCGACGGCGATGTGCTGATCGTAGCCGGCGCCAGCAGCTCGGTGCGGCGTACCGGTGGCCCGGTGGACGCGAACAGGGTTGCGAGATCGCGCTCCACGGCTCGCACGCCGGACCAATCGCCGTCGTCGTAGCCGGCGGTTGCCCAGCCCGAGAGCTCGCGCCGCGCGTCGTAGGTTTCGCCGTCGTAGATATCGCTGGACAACACCGGACCCGGCGTAGCGCGCCAGTTATCGTCGGTGACCACGCGCTCGAGCGAGCCGTCGGCGTAGCTCGATCTCGAGCTGGGCCAGCAGCGCGCTGCGCTCGCCGTAGATATTGCTGTTGCCCGCCGCCGAAGCCCAGCCGGCCGCGATACCAGCCGTCGCCGAGCATCGCGCCGATCGCATTGCTGCCCTCTTGCAGCAACCCGGTAACATCGAAGGTCTGGTAGCGCAACCGATAATTGTAGCTGGTCCAGCCCGGGGCCAGCACATGGTCGCCGATCGGCGTTCCATTCAGCTGTGCCTCGTACACGCCGAGCGCGGTAACGTACAGCCGGGCCCGGACCACGCCGGGGCGCACATTGAACTCGCGCCGCAGCAGCGGAACGGGCCGCTCGTCGTCCGGCTCATCCCAGTCGGGCGTGATGAAACGCGCCGACCAGTCGGAGGCATCCAATAGCCCTGTTTCGACGGTGGCAGCCGGGCTCCACTCCGACGGCCCGCTCTGTTGGCCCCAGACACGCACCCGCACAGTGCGTCGCTCACGCGAGGCGAGCGGAGCGAACGGCCATGCCACCAACACCGAGTCGCGCGACTCGGTCCTGCCGCTCTGCTCGTGCGGGCTGCCGTCGGGCGCGGTGCTTTCGAGCTCATAGGCCGACTGCTGCCAGCCGTCGGGCGCGTCCGTGACGATCCATGATAAGCGCGGCTGCCGGCTGCCGATGCCGAATGCATCGTCTAGATGCTCGAAGCGAACAGCGGAAACAACTGCGCCGTCGCCGGACGCCGGATCGGCAGCTGAGTTTGGTTCCTGATTCATGACGCTCCCCGTTTTGGCCGGCGACGGTTTCGATATACTTTCGAATGTTGTCGCGGGTTACGATTTTAGTGTACCGGCCTGCAAATAGGGGCCAATTTTATGCCCCCTACATCGATGCGTCAAACCGAGACCAGGAGCTTACTTACGGAAAGGTTTCTTTTGCGCGCAACACTAAGGATTGACTCGTTCGCCCGGGTACGCTTCCGTCGGGAACAGCGGTGAGATTGCGTTTGACATTGCAGATAGCAGGGCCGATCATAAGGCGAGTGGCGCCAGGGTTTATCATGGATCACCTCAACCGATTTTAGACGTCGACTATCTCGGGGCGACGACATCGAGGAACGTATGCAGCCTGAACCCATGCGTGTGCTGGTGCTGTGCGACGATTACTGGCATCCTGCTCGTACTGTTCGCGCAGGTCTTGCGCCGCTTCAACCCGAGTACGACTTCGACTGGATCGAGGACGCCGCCGAATGGTCGCCGGAGCGCATGGCTGGCTACGAGCTGGTGCTGCTCACCAAGGCCAACAACGTATCATCCGCCGACCGAACGCCGTGGGCGAGCGACGCGATGCAGGCAGCGTTTGCCGGGTTTGTGCGTGCCGGCAACGGCTTATTGGTGGTCCATTCGGGCTCGGCAGGTTATGCCGACGCGACAGTTTTACGCGGCTTGATCGGCGGCTCGTTCGCGAGCCACCCGGCACAGTGTACAGTCGAGGTGCAGCCGCTTGCCGGACACATGCTTACCGCTGGACTCGAGCCGTTTGAAGTGTTCGACGAGCACTACATGATGGAGTTGGACGACAGCTCGGCGGATGTCTTTTTGAGCACCACATCCGAGCACGCTACGCAGCCCGGCGGCTGGACGCGACGAGAAGGCGAGGGCCGTGTGTGTGTGTTGACCCCGGGACATAATCTCGAGGTCTGGCTGCATCCGTCCTACCGGCAGCTGATTTGCAATGCTTTACAATGGTGCGCCGGGCAATAACGATTCTTAGCGTAGGTACCCGGCCTTCGCGGATCATTTGGGCGGCCGGCGCTGCCGTGTGGCGGCAAGGTCGCCGGCGCGCGCGTTTTCAACCAGAATACCTTGCCGGTAGGCGTCGACGAGCTTTTGCAGGTCTTCCAACTGGCCACGCAGCGCACGACCGGTGTCGGTCGCATCGATCATCACGCGCTCGACGAACGTTTCAAGGCGCTCGGTGTGCGGCGTAAAATCGCGCTCGCGGCGCACCATTTCTTCGGCCGGGGCGGAGGCCTCGTGCGCGGCAAGCAGCATCTCGTGTGAATTGATGATCAAGGTGTAGCCGGCGATGCCGGTCACCGGCTGGTACGCCTCGCTCATCCCACCGTCGATCACGATCAGGCGCCCATTTGCCATCACCGGCCGCTCGCCTTTGAGGACCTTGATCGGCGTATGCCCGTTGATGATGTGTCCGTGCTCGGGGTCGCCGCCGAACGCCGCGAGCACGTGCCGGCAAAACTCTTCGCTATCGCGCAGCTTGTAATACGGCCCTTTGGGCTCCTCGTGCGTGCGGGGATCGGCGACGAAGTAGCGCTCGAAGGTAGTCATCCGCAGGCGTCCGAACAGCGGCGAGTGGCGCCCGCACCACAGGTACCACATCGCGTCCTGGCCGTTCCGGCGTGCCTCGGGTTGGCGGCGGAAATATGCCTCGCGGGCCAATTGCTCATAGCGCTCCAGCAGATCAGGGCCGCCAAGCAGCTCAGGGCCGATCGGTACTTTCACGAATGCGCCGTGCTCGTCGACCGGCAAACAACCGTGAAATTTGAGGTTGCCGTCGCGCACCTCGAACATGTTTCCGTAGCTATACATAAAACGAATATGCTCGGCCAGCCTGGCGCTGTGTCGGAACTGCTCGTTCAAATGGCTCACAAGTGCTGACTCGGCAACGGACAGCGCCGCGGGATCGGTGGCATTGAGAGTCGGGAAATTGGTGTCGATCAGCGGGTACGTTCCGTCGGGCAGCGCGACGGTACCGGCGGCAAGGTCGATGCGTCCGAGCAGTAGACGATCGTCCATCTCGTATTCAGGGTGCCGCGCTATGATCGCCGCCTCGAGCTTGAGCTGAATGATCGTGATCGCCTTATGCATGCGGGCAATCGTAGCCGCGCTGTAGCCTTCGACGGCATGCTCGCTTTTTGGCATGAAGCGGGAACAGGGATCGTCGCCGTAGATCTGCTCGGCAAACTGCGCCAGGCTGCGCAGGCTGATACCATAGCCGTCGATCAGTGTTTCGAGATTGCAATAGCGCAGCGACAGGCGCAGCACATTCGCGATCAGCGCGTCGCAACCGGCCGCTGCCGCCATCCACGAGATATCGTGGTTGCCCCACTGGATCGCAACCGAATGATACGTCATCAGGCGATCAATCACCTTTTCGGCAGTTGCTCCACGGTCGTAGATGTCGCCCAAAATATACAGCCGGTCAACCACCAGGCTCTTGATCAGCTCGGATAGGGTGACAACCAGACGCTCGCCTTCGCCAAGCTCGACGATCGAGCGAACGATGCTGTGATAGTACTGCTCCTTCTGAGCGTGCTCGACGTCGCTTTCCGTCAGCAGCTCTTCAAGCACATAGGCCAGGCCGGGAGACAGCAGCTTACGCACCTTACTGCGAGTGTATTTGCGCGACGACGTACGCGCGACCCGAGCCAGGCGCGCGATGGTGGTGCCGAGCCAGGAGTCCGGATCCTCGACCTGTTCGAGCACCAGGCGCAGCTTGATGCTCGGGGTAATAGACCAGCATGGCCAGCTCGACCTGCTCGGCGGATGACAGCTCGTCTTCGAAGGTCTGGGCGATTTTGCGACGCACAGCGCCCGACGCCGTACGCAGCACATGATCGAACTGCTCGTATGCGCCGTGAATATCCGAAATATAGTGATCGGTTCCCTTGGGCAAGGCGAGTATCGCATGCAGACTGATCATTTCGGTATGCGCCGCCACGATCGTCGGATAGCGCACGCGTAGCAGCTCGAGCAGCCGCAGCTGCTGGTCGTCAAATACTGGCGCCATGATCCGCTCTCCATTTATAGCTCCGCCACGGCCGGCACAACCGTCTCGCCCAGCAGCAGGATCGGCTCGATTTCGTGCGCGTCCGGCATGTTGAACGTGACGTACTGCGAGCCGGCCGCGGCGTAGCGCCGCAGGCCATCGACGATCGCGTCGGGCGTGCCCACCAGGTCGAAGTCGTCGCCGTGGCGGGCGCGCTTGGCGGCCGGTTCGCGCTCATTGGCAGCGATGAGCAGCCCGATGTTGTTGCAGCGGGTCACCTGCTCGAGCGGCCGGCCAACGCGCTCGCAATGATCGCGTAGCACGGCGTATTTTTGAGCAACCTCGTCGTGGTCGCCCGCGACATTGCTGATATCGGCGTACTGGGCCACCAGGCGCAAGGTGGCCTTTTTCGCCCGAGCCGCCGATCATGATCGGCGGGCGCGGCTGCTGTACCGCGGGCGGGTCGTTGTACGCGTTCGTGACGGTATAGTGGTTGCCGTGCTTGCTCGGACGGTAGGCGTCGAGCTGTTGGCCTAATAACATTATGGGTGCTCCGAATCGAGGGTCAGGGATCAGGGGTCGAGGGTCAGATTTTACGTCCCGACCCCTGATCGCCTAATCACATCGTCCACGCCGGCCCGGCATCCGGATAGCTCGCCAGATTTGCCACCGGCTGCAGTGCGAGGATGCGCATTTGATCGGGCAGGCGCTCGCGCGATACTTCAAGCGCGCTTTCCGGCCGCACGTCGACGATCTCGGCCGGGAAGCGACCGGTAAACACCTCGAGGCCGAAGATATCGAGCGGTAAATTCGGGATGCGGTAGTGCATCGGGATCACGATGCGCGGCTGCACCTCGCGCAGCACGGTATCAAGGTCGTCGAGCTCGATCGTAACCGGGCCACCAGTCAGCGCCAGCAGCACGTCCGCGCCGCGCAAAAACGCGAGCTGCTCGGCCGTCAGCGGGTTGCCCACATCGCCCATGTGCGCCACCCGAATGCCGTCCAGCTCAAACGCATACATCGCGTTGGCGTCGGGCCGCGGTTTGTGGACGATGCTTTCACGGACTTCGATCGCGTCGAAGCGAATACCGTGGGCGTCACGCCGGCCGCCGCTACGCGCGATCTCCAGCGCGTCCAGTACTTCGGGATCGCCGGGCACGGCGGCGGCGCAGCTATGGTACGAGTTGTCCGAGGACGACATAATCACGATATCGGCGGGAGCGGGCACCGGACGCAAATTGGCGAT
The DNA here is from genome assembly GCA_963827625.1 of uncultured bacterium. Lineage (GTDB taxonomy): Bacteria > Chloroflexota > Chloroflexia > Chloroflexales > Kallotenuaceae > CAWHBS01. The sequence goes on from CAWHBS010000005.1 coordinate 276,485, forward strand.
GTCGGGCGTATAGGGATCGGTAACGATGCGCACGCCGTTGCGCAGCTCGAAGCACGCATGGCCATACCAGGTGATCTGCATCGGTGGTGCTCCTATGCGCCGTCAGGCGCACTGCAGATACGAAAAGCTTCCCGCAGCGCCACGATCGGTTCGCCCAGCGGCACGAACTCGTGGCTGATCCAGTCGTGGTAGCCGGTGTCCGCGATCGCGCGCATGATGGCCGGATAGTTAAGCTCCTGCGAAGCGCCGATCTCGTGGCGGCCAGGATTGCCGGCAGTATGATAATGCCCGATCGCGGCATGGTGCTCCCCGATCGTGCGGATGATATCTCCTTCCATGACCTGCATATGGTATACATCGTACAGCAGTTTGACGCGCGGCGAAGCGACGAGCGCAATTACCTCGGCGCCCCAGGCGGTATGGTCGCACTGGTAATCAGGATGGTCGACTTTGCTGTTGAGCGTTTCGATCACCAGCGTCACGCCGGCATCCTCGGCCAGCGACGCAACGCGACTCAGGCCCTCGGCGGTTATCTCAATACCTGAAGCGTCGTCGAGGCCATCGCGATTGCCGCTGAAGCAGATCAAGTTGGGTATCTGCCATTTGACCGCCTGCTCGAGCCTGGCGGCGATCTCGTCGCTGATGCGCTGGTGGTGCTCGCGCCGGTTGAGTCCGGATACGATCCCGTCGTGACCGCCAAACGCCGCGATCGTCAGCCCATAGCTGCGGATCAGCGGCCAGTGTTCAGGCCCGGGGAGATCGACCCCGCCGTAGCCGATCGACGCGGCAGCTTCCAACAGTTCCTCGGGCGCCAGCCTGCCGTCGGCGAACGACCACCAGGCGAACGATTGCTTCGGCCAATTCATGTACCGTATCCTTTCACAGCGCGTGTACGGCGATTATGCAACCTGCGACCGCCTCGATGCAACTCCGGTCGGCGCATTTCTTGCTAGCTCTGCGTCGGACGGCCGCCAATGCAGGCGCCGCCTGACAGGTTATGGAGGGCACGAGATGGATCGCAACACCGACAACGAAAGCCAGCCAAACGATCACAGCACCTACAACGAAGAAGACAACATGGACCGCGCCGCACAATCCGGCTCCGAGGGAGCGTTTGGGGCCGATAACCCCGACAGCAACCTCGAAGATATGCGCCGCGACGCTGAAGCCGCATTCGGAGAAGCTGACGACGACCCTTCGCCGAGCTAGGTTTTTCGGTCGAAAACAAATCACCACAAAGGACACAAAGAATCAAGGATACTTTGTGTCCTCTGTGTCTTTGTGGTTGGTTTCCGTATCAAGCGACCTCGCCGCTTGCGCTGTTTGGTTTAATGATGCGCGGGTATGCCGAGAACTCGGGCCGGCAGCGCGAAGCTGAAGCTTCGCGCCCATACACAAAGCCTCTTCGAGGCTGACGGATTTTAGCCTCGAAGAGGCTTCGTATTTGGGCGCCTGGCTTTAGCCCGGCGTCACGAGCTGGCTTTAGCCCGGCGTCACGAGCTGGCTTTAGCCCGGCACGATGGAGCATCAACGAACATGCAGATACGAATTCGACGACCAGGTCATCCTCGTCACCGGCGCCAGCACCGGCATCGGGGCCGCGGTTGCGCGGGGGTTTGGGGCGTGCGGTGCGCGCGTGGTGGTGCATTACAATCAGAGCGAAGACGCCGCTCGGGCCGTGGCGCGCGACGTCGAGGCCGCCGGCGGTGAGGCGCTGCTGTACCAGGCCGACGTTACCGACGCCGAGCAGCTGCGCGGGTTAGTCGACGGCGTCATACAGCGTTGGGGCAAGATCGACGTGCTGGTCAACAATGCCGGCAGCCTGGTGCAGCGGCAAAAGATCCAGCAGGCGACCGACGAGCTGTATGAGACGGTGTTCGACCTCAATCTGCGCTCGGTGTTTCAGCTGTGCCGGCTGGCGATCCCGATCATGCTGCGCCAGGGTCACGGCAATATCATCAATGTAACCTCGATCGCCGCTCGCAACGGCGGCGGCAACGGCTCGATTCTGTATGCCAGCAGTAAAGGGGCGATCAGCACGTTGACCCGTGGCCTGTCCAAAGAGCTGGTCGGCGATCACATTCGCGTCAACGCAATCTCGCCCGGCCTGATTCTGACGCCGTTCCACGAGCGATTCACAACGCCCGAGCAATTTCAGGCGCTGGTCGAAACCATTCCCATGCGCCGGGCCGGTACGCCCGAAGAATGTGCCGGCGCTGTGCTGTTTCTGGCTTCCGATGCGCTTAGCGGCTATATCACCGGACAGATCATTGAGATCAACGGCGGCCAGTTGTTGCCGTAATGATAACGAACCAACAAACCAAAACCAACAAACCAACACAAACCATCGAACACTGAACAAACGATGTAGGGCCGATCGCTTGCGTCGGCCGATGTCTGGCCGAACCGATGGCCGATTCGTGCGATGGTCCATTCACGATCATCCATTCGTCGTTGATCAATCCAGTTGTACAATGTTCGGCACACGCTAAGGACAAGCGGCATGCGATCGCGACGTTTTGCGATTCTGGACCAGCGCGAGATCAACCGCGAAACGTTCGTCGAGCCGTGGCCCGAAGCCGGGCTGATCGTCGCCGACAGCCCGCACGACCCGCAGCCGAGCCTGCGTATCGAGGATGGGCAGGTGGTCGAGCTGGACGGCAAGCCGCGCGCCGACTTCGATGCGCTCGACTGCTTCATCGCCGACCATGCGCTCGACCTCGATGCCGCGCTGGAGGCGATGGCGCTGCCGTCGCTGCGAGCATGCGCGCATGCTGGTCGATATCAATGTGCCGCGCGCGCGAGCTGCGTGCGGCTCGACGGCGGGCTGCACGCCGGCCAAGCTGGTCGACGATCATCCGGCACATGAGCGTGCTCGAGATGATGATCGGCCTGGCCAAGATGCGCGTGCGCCGCACGCCCGCCAACCAGGCGCATGTCACCAACAAGCGCGAGCATCCGGCGCTGCTGGCCGCCGACGCCGCCGAGGCAGCGCTGCGCGGCTTCGCCGAGGTCGAGACCACCGTGGGCGTGGCGCGCTTCGCGCCGCTCAATGCGCTGGCGATCCTGGTCGGCACCCAGACCGGCCGCGGCGGCGTGCTGACCCAGTGCTCGGTCGAAGAGTCGCTCGGGCCTGCGGCTGGCGATGAAGGGCCTGACCTCCTATGCCGAGACGCTTTCGGTCTATGGCACCGAGCGCGCGTTCGTCGACGGCGACGACACGCCCTGGTCGAAGGCGTTTCTGGCGTCGGCCTATGCCTCGCGCGGCGTCAAGGTGCGCTTCACATCGGGCACCGGCTCGGAGGCGCTGATGGGCCACGCCGAAGGCTGCTCGATGCTGTACCTCGAAGCGCGCTGCCTGCTCATCACGCGCGGCGCGGGCAGCCAGGGCGTGCAGAACGGCTCGATCTCCTGCATCGCGCTGCCCGAGTCGCTGCCCGGCGGCGTGCGCGCCGTGCTGGCCGAGAATCTGCTGGCCGCGATGCTGGGCCTGGAGGTGGCCTCCGGCAACGACGCGCTGGCCTCGCATTCGGCGATCCGCAAGACCGCCAAGCTGATGCTGCAGTTCATCCCCGGCACCGACTTCATCTTCTCGGGCTACAGCGCCGTTCCCAAGCGCGACAATCTGTTCGGCGGCGGCAACTTCGACGCCGAAGACTTCGACGATTACAACGTGCTCCAGCGCGATATGCAGGTCGACGGCGGCACGCGCTCGGTTGGCGAGGATGAGGCGCTGGCCGTGCGGCGCGAGGCAGCGCTGGCGATCCAGGCGGTCTACGCCGAGCTGGGCTTCCCGGCGATCACCGATGCCGAGGTCGAAGCGGCGGTTATCGCGCACGGCAGCGAAGACATGCCCGCGCGCGACGTGGTGGCCGATCTCGCGGCCGCCGATGCGTTTCTGGCCGGCGAACCAGACGATGCTGGCGGTGGTCGCGCGCGCTCGAGCAGCGCGGCTTCGACGCACGTGCCGACGAATATTCTGGAGATGGGCGCGGCAGCGCGTGGCCGGCGATTATCTCCAGCCCGCGGCGATCTTCGACCACGACTTCCACGTGCTGAGCGGGATCAACGACCCCAACGACTATAGCGGCCCGGGCACCGGCTACCGCGCTCAGCGGCGAGCGCTGGGAGGAGGTCCAGGCGATGCCGCCAGGCAGCGCTCGCCGCGCGATTTCATCGCCGACGCAGCTCGGCGCGCCGTCGCCTAAGCTGGCCGAGCTTGGCCCGGCGCGTGGCGGAGCGAGCCGCGAGGTGATCGTGGCCGTCGGCCCGGCCTTCGGCACGGCGCTGACCCGCACGATCGGCGAGCTCGACGCACGAAGAGTGCTGGCGGCGATCCTGACCGGCGTGGCCGAGCGAAGGGCTGACCGCGCGCATCGTTCAAGGTCTACCACAGCTCGGATTGCGCGGCGATCGGCCATGCCGGCGCGGAGCTCAGCGGCTCGGGCATCGCGAATCGGCATTCAGTCGCGCGGCACGACAATGATTCAGAAGCGCGGGCTGGCGCGGCTGCAACAACCTGGAGCTGTTCCCGCAATCGCCCAGCCTGACGCTCGAAACCTATCGCGCGATCGGCCGCAACGCCGCGCGCTATGCCAAGGGCGAAGCCACGACGCCGGTGCCGGTGCAGGTGGACAACTGGGCGCGGCTGCGGCTGATCGTCAAGACCACGCTGCTGCACCGCCGCGAAACCGAAGAGATCAGCGATCGCCCGCCGGTCGAGCTGGCTTTGACTGGGAGCCGGACGTATAGGAACGATGAACGAGCAAAACCACAAATATCCGTTGAGCGAGCACGCGGCCGAGGAGCTGCACGCGGCAAGCGGGCGTTCGTATCAGTCGATTACGCTTGAGGCGGCCGTGGCAGGCGAGCTGAGCGGCGAGGACGTCAGTATCAGCGCCGACGCATTGCGCGCACAGGCCGCTATCGCACGGCAGGGCGGCTTTGTCCAGCTGGCGGAAAACCTGCTGCGCGCCGCCGAGCTGGTCGCCGTTCCCAATGCTGAAGTGCTCGCCATGTATGAGCTATTGCGGCCCGGCCGCGCGACGTTCGAGCAGCTCACGGCCCTGGCAACACGGCTCGAACACGAATATCGAGCGCCGGTGTGCGCCGCGTTCGTGCGCGAGGCTGCGGAGGTGTACCGGCGCCGCGGGCTGTTGATCCGCGAATGAACGCGAACGAAATTTCGTTCGCGCTGATCGGCGGAGCATTCTATGCCAGGCGAAGAGGGTTTCCTTAATGGTTTCTACCGACATACTGGAGCAGCAGGCTGCCTATTACCGTGCCCGTGCGCGCGAGTATGACGAGTGGTGGTATCGCCGGGGTCGCTACGACCGCGGCGCCGGCGAAAATCAGCGCTGGTTCGACGAAACGGCCGAGGTCATCAGCGCGCTTGACGAGTCGGGCGTCGACGGCGATGTGCTCGAGCTCGCGCCCGGCACCGGAATCTGGACTGAGCGCCTGGTGCGCACTGCCCGCAGCGTCACCGCCGTGGACGCAGCTCCCGAGATGGTGGCACTCAATCGCGCGAAAGTACACAGCGATCGTGTATCGTATGTTATCGGCGATCTATTCGCCTGGCGGCCCGATCGCAGCTACGACGCGGTGGTATTCGGCTTCTGGATCTCACACGTTCCGCGCGAGCGATTGTCTGGATTTCTGGGCATGGTCGCCACGGCACTGCGTCCCGGTGGCAAGGTGTTTTTCGTCGACGGCCGCCGTGAGCCGTCCAGCACGGCAGCGGACCACGTGTTGCCCGCAGCCGAATCGCAGACCATGACACGCTTGCTCAATGACGGTCAGGCGTTCGAGATCGTTAAGAATTTCTACGAGCCGGCGTGGCTCGGTGAGCGTTTTCGTGAGGCAGGGCTGGACGTCGCGGTGCGCGAAACGGCCACCTACTTCGTGTATGGAACGGGGACACGCTGAAAATTCAACGCAAAGTCGCAAAGACGCAAAGAATCAATTGTTTCAAGTCAATTGCTCGTACATGATCTCAAAGCAAGAATGTCATCGATGTTGTTTCATCGATGACACTCCCTGATAACCTTTGCTTCTTCGCGACTTTGCGTTGGCCCAGAGGGCACCCCTCCGGTCGTCCTTCGCTATTGTCCGACGGCCTGTGTGGCCGGAGCTTCCTTCTCGATCGGGACGTTGACGAGGTTGCCCCACTCGGTCCACGAGCCGTCGTAGTTGCGAACGTCGTCGTAGCCCAGCAGGTAGTGCAAAACGAACCAGGTGTGGCTCGAGCGCTCCCCGATCCGGCAGTACGCGATCACCGGCTGCTCGCCCGTGATGCCTTTGCCCCCGTACAGCGCTTCCAGCTCCGCCCGTGGCTTGAACGTCGCGTCCGCCTGCACTGCCTGCGCCCACGGGATGCTCTGCGCGCCAGGGATGTGACCGCCCCTGAGCGCCCCTTCCTGCGGGTACTCCGGCATGTGCAGCTTCTTGCCGCTGTACTCGTCCGGCGAGCGCACGTCCACCAGCTTCACCCCGCCCTGCTCCAGCGCAGTCATTACCTGGTCGCGGAATGCGCGGATGGTGGTGTCGTCGCGCTCGGGGGCACTGTATGTGGCAGCTGCATAGCTGGGAACGCTGGTGCTGAGCTCACGGCCGTCGGCGACCCACTTGGCGCGGCCGCCGTTGAGCAGGCGGACGTCTTGATGGCCGAAGAGCTTAAAGACCCACATGGCATAGGTGGCCCACCAGTTGTTCTTGTCGCCGTAAAGGACGACCGTGGTGTCGTTGGCGATGCCCTTGGCTGAGAGTAATTTCTCGAAGTGTTCACGGTCGAGATAGTCGCGGCGCAGGGGATCGTTGAGGTCGGCCATCCAGTCGAGCTTGACGGCGCCGGGGATGTGGCCGGTATCGTAGAGCAGAACATCCTCGTTGCTCTCGACCAGGCGGATGGAGGGATCGTCAAGGTGGGCGGCGACCCAGTCGGCGTCCACCAACACTTCCGGATGGGCGTATTCGCTCATAGAGCTTCCTCCTGGCTTCTGCCGTTTGCCCGGCGCAGAAGCGGTGCTACAATCTTACTGCAAACTGCGACGATATTAAGTGCATCTATCAACTTTGTCAAGTACAGACGAGCTGGAACAATTCAGGCCATTTAGGCGTCAAAGTGGGTACGCGGCGGGTAATACACGTCTGGTAGATCGTTTCGGGCGTGCCGTACGTATGCTGTATTGACAGGGCTCAAAATGGAGGCGCAAATGAGCGATGCAGAATTCTTCGCGTCCCATCGCGACAAGACGGAATATGTGCGATCGCCGTTACCAGGCGAGTTTACCGAACTCAATCCGCGGCAGGAGCACCGGGTACGGGTATATTTCATCAACCGGCGGACAGTGGTGAAGGCATTGGAATCCGGCGAGGGCGAGCGTCTGGCGACCCAGATCGAGTCGATCACTCCGGTTGAGCCGCGCGAAGCTGCGTAGCGCAAAGGCCCTGGAGCGATAACTGGAAAAGTTGCACCACAAAGGCACGAAGGACACGAAGATTCTTCCGATTCTTTGTGTTCTTCGTGCCTTTGTGGTGATCCCGTTTTCGGGGAAGCATCCTAGCGGTCGTCGGTTCCACCCTGGCGCCATGCGTTGCCGCTGCTGAGCAACCCAAACATGAGCGCAGTACCGACGATACTCAGCACCACTTTCAGCCAGAACCACGGCAACAACAGGGCCACGACGATCAGCAGCAAACATGCTTTGGCGGCGTTGGCCGGATGCACACCGCGCACACGACGCAGCGACATGGCCGACCTGCTGATTTCGGCCCGGCGGCACATATAATAGGCGGCCTGCTCGGCGCCGCTGCGCGTTGCCGCGCGGGCTACGATTTGCTCGCGCCCGTAGCGACAGACAACTACCTCGTAATGGTCAAGCCATGGATGGAAACTAAGCCGCTCGTCCACGTTCGTCCTCATTATCTGCGCCAGGCCAGCACAATTTAGCATACCACGTAGGCGGCGCACATGTCTGAGATCCCGCTGAAATTGCGCGAATTTCTTGCTCGGCCGTCACCCGATTAATGCCGCCGGCGCTGAAAATATCCTTAATGCCGCGGCCGGCAGGCAGCTCATTTCCGGCAGCGTCTGCTTGCCGCTGCATCTGGTTTGGAGGCATGATCCGTGCTGCCCTGCTGATAGAATACCGTGACTTATGGTCAATCGGGAGGCAACTTGCCGCGCAAACAACAGCCGGATTCGACAGCTAAGCATGCATCGACGATCCTGGTGGTCGAAGACGACGCCGCGATTCTCGATGTGTTATGCAACATCCTGAGCGATGAAGGCTTCAACGTCGTCGCCGCTGCCGGCGGCGCACAGGCTCTCGAACGTGCCGAAAACGAAGCGATCGACCTGGTTGTGCTCGACCTGATGCTGCCCGATGTTTCAGGACACGAAGTCTGTCGCTCGTTGCGTATGAGGTGCGCTGCCACGCTTCCGATCATCATGCTGACTGCGCTCGGCACTCAGGAGCAGGTGAACTCAGGTCTCGAGCTCGGCGCCGACGATTACATGGCAAAGCCGTTTGATCCACGCGAGCTGGTGCTCCGAATCTCTGGCCTGCTGCGACGCTCCCAGCAAGCGATAGCCGCCGAGCGTGCGCTGGCGGAGCTGGCGGAGGCGGATTACCGTTCGCGCGCACAGGCCGACGCCGCTCAGGTCGACGCCGAAATGGAGCGGACGCTACGCCGCGAGCTGTTGCACAACGTTACCACCCACATGCACTCGCTGAGCCGGGTGGCAGACGTAGCGGTGCGCCGCTTTCCGGCCGGTCCGCTTCGCGAAGTCGTCGAACAGCTGCGCATACGTATCCGCGGCGCTTCCCTGACCTATGATATCTCGGCGAGCCTGCACGACGAGCCGGTTGATGCCGGCCATCTGATGCGGATGATCGCAGGGTCGCTCAAGGACTTGTACCGGCCATGGCGACGAGTGCTGGTAGAGGTGGGAGGGCCGACGCTGCCTATTTCGGCTGCTGTCGCCTCTCCGTTGGCTCTGATCGTCAACGAGCTGGTCACGAACACGATGCGCCATGCCTTCCCGGAAATTCGCTACGGTAAGGTCACGCTTAGCTACGCCGAAGACGGCGGCCGGCTGGTATTCTCCGTAGCCGACGACGGCATCGGCTTTGATGTGAACAAGCCTTCAGCCGGCCGCGGTCGCCCCGCGATTACAATGCTGGTGCGCGAGCTGGGCGGAACAATTACCTGGACCAGTAGCTCGGAAGGTACGTCGGTGGAGGGGCAAATTCCGCTTCAGCCTTCATACCGTTACGCGGCTGAAAACGCCGTCGCCGTGCCCGGGCCTCGTTAGAGCAGTCGTAGAGATATCACCTTTAGAACATACGTCTTGACTCTCCTGTTGCTTGAGGGTTTATGCTGCTCTTGTCAATCAGAAACGGCGACAAGGAGCAAGCGGCCATCCATGTTCAAGATCGGTGAATTTTCGAAGCTGGTGCAGGTTTCGGTACCTACCTTGCGCTACTACGACCAGGTCGGCTTGCTGAAACCTATCGAAATTGATACGTTCACCGGGTACCGCTACTACTCAGCCGAGCAGTTGCCACGCTTGCATCGCATTCTGGCGCTCAAGGGCCTCGGGTTTTCGCTCGAACAGATCGGCGCAGTGCTGGCCGAAGGCTTATCACCCGAGCAGATGCGCGGTATGCTGCGCTTGCGTCACGCGCAGATCAGCCTGCAGCTCGAAGAGGCCCGCGGTCGCCTTACCGAGGTCGAGACGCTGCTTGAGCAGATCGAGCACGAAAACGAGCTGTCGCCGTATGACGTCGTGCTCAAGCACGTTGAACCGGTGCTGGTGGCGTCCGTGCGGGCAATCTTGCCGAACCATAGCGCCAGCGGCGCCTTGTTCGGCGAGGCGTACGAGGCTATGGGCCCGCACGTGGCGCAAGCGCTGAGCCCGCATCCCGAAGCGGCCGGGCAAACGATGGTCTTGTGGTACGACACCGAGCACAAAGTCCGTGATGTGGACGGTGCCGCGGCGTTTGTGCTGCGATGCCGCGTGCCGCCCAGCGGACGTATGCAGGTTCACGAGCTGCCCGCGGCCACTATGGCCTCCACGGTTCATCACGGCTCCTACAATACGATCGGAGCTGCCCACAAAGCGATCCTGACCTGGATCGAGGCCAACGGGTACCGGACCGTCGGGCCGGACCGTGAGGTCTATCTGTACAACACGGTGCCGGTGCGGCTCGACGATCCGTCGTATGTGACCGAGCTGCAGTACCCGGTGCAAAAGGTCTAGCCGGTCCGGACTATCAACCACAACGCCAATCTCGGCGGGCCAGTCGGCCCGAAGGTGAATTATTGTCTCGCCATGGAGGAAATCGATGACGTACGCCCCGAAGGTGGAACATCGCGACGAGCTGAACTACGCCGGCATCCGCACGCAGGTGCCGATGAGTTCGCTGAGTAGAGTTATTCCTGATCTGACCGACCAGGTCTTCGCGTGGCTGAACCGGCACGATATCGAACCGGCCGGTGCCTCACTTGTGCGCTATCATGTCATAAATATGGAAGGGCTGTTGGACATCGAGATGGGCGTTCCGGTAGCCGCTCCGGTTTCCGGTGACGAACAGGTCAAGGCCGGGGTAATTCCGGCCGGGCGCTATGCATCCCTGGTGTACACCGGCGTGAGCAACGGGATTGCCGGCAACGGAGCGTTGCTGAAGTGGGGCGCCGAGCAAGGCCTGGCGTGGGACAGATGGGATGTGCCGGAGGGCGATGCGTTCGGCGGGCGCTACGAGTCGTTGCTCAGCGATCCGGATGCCGAGCCGGATATGGCAAAATGGCAGACCGAGGTCGCGATCCGGCTGGCCGACGCATAAACGATCCGCGAAGTCACGCCAAGACACGCGAAGGTTAATTATTTGCTTAACCTTCGCGTGTCTTGGCGTGACTTCGCGGATCGTTTATTCCGTTGCTGCAAACACACTACACACGCGCTCCGAGCCGATGCCGCTGATCAACAGCCGCTCCTTGCGGTTGCTCAACAAGCGCTGGGTCCAGTCGGTAAAGCCGCCGTCGACCAGCGAATGCTGTGTTCCGTCGCGGTCGCAGCCGGTGATCTCAAAGCACAACCCGGTGTAGTAACCGCGACCGGAGCTGCGCTGCTCGTCCAGCTCGACGACGGCATCGCCGAAGCGCTCGGCCAGCGGCGTGAGCACGTGCTGTTCCAGCTGCTCACAACTCGGCCCGCCGGGTAATGGCGTAAGCCTGACGCGCAGCCGGTAAACCGGACGGCCGATCTGTGTGGAGCTCTGCAGCAGCCTGACATACAGCGCAAGATGCTCGAGCACTGTTTCAAATTCAAAGCGAAAAGCACCACGGTCACGGCCGGCGCTGCACAAGCCGAACAGACGAAAATGCGTGAATGAGCTCGGCCCGGCGTGCGTCTGCGGACGTAGCAGTCGATGGCTGGCACACAGGTGTACTGTCTGCTCACGGCCATCGCGCTCGCGCATTGCGTTCCGGCGCCGCTCAGCGCACTCCAGCGCCAGGACATTGGTCAGATCCGAGACGAGCTCGGTATTGCGCACCGTGGTTACCGTTTGATTCTGATCGACAGTAGCGACCACGGAGTTGGTTCCGAGCGGGCATACCGGCGCCAGCTCAAGCGGCTCGAAAGTCGGGGCTGCCAGCGAAAACGCCAGCCTGTCGAATTCCAGTAAGGTCGCGGGCGAAGCTGCCGACGGCTGCACCTGGCGATTCGCTGCGTAGTTCGCCAGCAGGCGCGCCGGTGTAATCGCAGCCGCTCGACGACGGTACACCTCCAGCAGCAGCGATTGGAGGTCGGTTGGCGCAAGGCGTTCGGCCAACAGCTCGAGCAGCTCCGGAACACCGCTCTCGCTCACGATGCGGTCCACTATCGGCGTGGCCATAGCCCCCCTTTTCAGAAACGCCGCTTGCGGGCGCTGAGGAGCACGACAGGCAGCGAAGCCACGCCGAACAAGGACAGCCAGCCGAAAAACGACCAGTCGATCGCGCCGGCGATCAGGTAGGCCGAGATCGCGGCGGCCACCCACAAGAATATGGTGTTGGTCCAGAAACGACGCCGGTCCACATTCTTCCCTGTTCGCTGTGCGGGTAGCTTAACATGTTCCAACCGCGCTCGCAATGAGGATTTTGCGCAGCTAACGCACACCTGGCTCCAGCACGCGCAGGCGCTTTGCCGACGCATCCAGCTCTGCCCGCGCGCCGAGCGGTAGCGTCGCGAGATGCTTGCCGTGGCCGATCGGTAGGTGGTACAGCGTCGGGATGGCGAGCGGCCGTAACAAATCGTCCCATACCTGCTCGAGGTACAGCGAGTTGCGCGCCCCTCGCGGCTCGCAACCGGTGTGCTCGCCGATCACGATGCCGGCGCAGCCGTCGAGCTTGCCGCCGGCGATCAACTGGCAGAGCATACGTTCGAGCCGGGCCGGCGTTTCGTCGATATCTTCGAAGCAGAATATCTTGTCGCGCAGGTCCAGCTCCCACGGCGTTCCGATCAGCGCGGTGATCAGCGCCAGGCACCCGCCCATCAGCTGTCCCTCGGCCTTACCGGGCACAAGCGTTTCGGTGTATCGATCGTCGGGGTCGGGCGCGATCTCGAACGGCTCGGCCTCCAGCAAGGCGCGCCTGAACGCGGAAATGGTGTACTCGCTTGCACGCGCGAAGGAATGGAGCATCGGGCCGTAAAACGTGACCCAGCCCAGCTCGCGCTGCAGCAGCGCGTGGAGCACGGTGATATCGGAATAGCCAATAAACGGCCTGGCCGGCGCATTACGCAAGTTGGCGAGCCGAGCCCGATCGAGCGCCATTGCGGTCCTGAGCGCGCCATACCCGCCGCCCAGGCAGATCACCGCGTCGACGTCGGGTCGTTCCAGCATGTCCAGCAGGTCCGCGGCCCGCTCGGCGTCGGCACCGGCCAGGTGGCCGTAGTTGCCCCACACGTGCCGGCCAAGCTCCAACTTCAGCCCGAGCTGCTCTAACGCCGCAACTCCGCGCAGCACGTTGGAGCGCGAGTCGCTCGGGCTCGACGGCGCGACGACGCCGATGGTCATGCCCGCTTTGAGTCGAGGTGATGTAAGCATAACTGCCCCTAACACGCAAGCTCGATCTGTCCCTGTTCGACCACCACGATCGCGTCCCGCCATTCGGCGTCGTCGTAGATCCGGCTATGGTCGGGCGCCAGGACGACCACGCGACGCTCGAACTGTGGCGCGAGACGCCGCCCGAGCAAGGATAGCGGCGATCGATCAGCATTCACGACCGTCTCCATCAAAGCGTGAGCGGCAGGCCGAACGCCGGGAACAGGTCGGGGCACGAACACGGTGATCTCCACAACCTTGCCGTCCTCGACGCGCAAAACATCCAGGCACTGGGCGCGGTAGGCGGCGGCGCCTGGTAACCGGACAAAGTGCGCTGCAGCGGGCTGCCGGTTTGCGCGGGTCGGCACGCTGCGCCAGAGCCCATGGTAGTGCGACGAAGCCGGATCGAAGACCTCCGCGCTGAAGGCCACGATCGCTGCACGACCCACAAAGAACGTCGAATGTGGCGGCATCGTCAGCAGCGCATCCTCGCGCAGCAGCTCGGCCAGCGTATTGATGTCGGCTCGCTCGTGAGCGTCCATGTAGCGCCGCAGCAGCGTTCGCTCCTCCGCGCTCGGCTCCAGCGAACGTGCCCACTCCAGCCGCTGCTGGGGCAGGTGCTCCCGCAGCGCCGGCCGCGCCCGCTGCAGCGCGCTCTTCACGGCGGCAACGCTCACCTCGAGCAGTGCCGCGACCTCGCCGGCCGGCCAACCGAGCACATCGCGCAGGATCAACACGGCCCGCTGTCTGGGCGGCAGGTGCTGAATCGCCGCCATAAAAGCCAGCTCGATCGTCTCCTTGGCGACGAGTGCGGCGTCCGGCTCGCCTTCGCGCGGCGCGATCGGATCGATCAGGCGGTCGGGAAACGGCTGCAGCCACGGAATCTCGACCGGACGCGACACCTGGGCAGCGGCGGCCTGCTGCACCTGACGCCGGAGCGGGTGGCGCTCGAGGAAATCGAGGCACGCGTTGGTGGCGATGCGATAGAGCCACGCGCGGAAGGTCGAGCGGCCTTCAAAGCTGTCGCGCTTGCGCCAGGCGCGTAGGAAGGTTTCCTGCACCAGATCTTCGGAATCCTCGAACGAACCGAGCATGCGGTAGCAATGCACTTGCAACTCGCGGCGGTAGTGCTCGACCAGCGTGCCGAACGCCAATTTATCACCCGCACGCGCGGCGGCGACAACCAACCCGTCTTCGGTTTTGCGCTGCATAACCCGGCTCCCGCTCAGCATTCTGCCCTGCGACTGAGATGCGTGACTGGCGATCTACAATTTAGCACGTATAGGACGGTCGCCGAGCGAAAAAGGCATCGCTCCAGCGGCCGCCGCTACCTCATTTTACGTGGCAACTTGACAATCTCACCCGGCGAAGATATACTTAAGTAAATGCTTAACTAAAAGGGAATCCGATGAGCAAAGTGTTCTTCAGCGTGAGCATGTCTCTCGACGGATACATTGCACCCGGAGGGATGGATCTCGAGCACGCCGCCGACCCGAGCTACAACGATTGGCTCAGCCAATGGATGGAGCTGCAGAAGTGGGTGGGCGGGCAGCGATTCTTCCGCGAAAACCTCAAGCTCGGCGACGGCGGCGAGACCGGCGAGGACAACCGCATGCTCGAGCAGACCTTCAACCGGACCGGCGTCAGCATTATGGGCAAGCGGATGTTCGACGGTGGAGAGCATAACTGGCCCGAGGAAGCCCCGTTTCATACGCCGGTGTTTGTCTTGACCAAACAGGTGCGCGATCCCTGGGAGCGACCTGGCGGGACGACGTTTTACTTTGTCAACGACGGAATCGAAAGCGCATTGCGTCAGGCCCGTGAGGCGGCCGGCGCAAAAGACATCCGCATCGCAGGAGGCGCCGACGTCATTTTGCAGTACCTCAACGCGGGCCTGGTCGACGAATTCCACCTCGCGCTGGCGCCGGTCTTCTTCGGCGAGGGGCGCCGCCTGTTCGACGGGATCGACCGGCGAGCGATTTCGCTGGAGATCACGGAAACGATAAACTCGCCGCTGGTCACGCATCTGCGCTATGCAGTTTCGGAAAAATAGGCGCGCTGTAGACCTTGACAGATATATCCGCTACGGATATAATCCGGCACATGGCGACTACCCATCCCAACGCACCGCTTACGCCGGCCGTGTTTCATATTCTGCTGGCTCTTTCAGACGGCGCGCGGCACGGCTATGGCATCATGAAGCAGGTTGACCTGGACTCGCAGGGAGCGGTTCGCATGGGGCCGGGAACACTGTACGGCTCACTCAAGCGCATGCTTGACGGCGGCCTGGTCCAGGCCAGCGACACGCGGATCGGTCCCGAACTTGACGATCAGCGGCGCATCTACTACCAGCTGACCGGCCTTGGGGCGCGGACGCTGGAGGCCGAGCTGGAGCGCTACAGGCAGCTCGTCACGCTGGCGCACGAGCGGAAGCTGCTGCCAAAGACCTTCGCGAACGGCGTTTGAGAGGTACCTGCCATGGCTGCTCGCACGTACGAGGATTTCACGCTCGAGCTACGCGGTTTCAAACCCGACAGCGACATGTACGAGGTCGCGGTAGTTCCATCGACGAGCATCGGCGAGCCGGAGCCGGTACCGGTTCAGCTCAAATATGCCGAGCTGCAGGTTGCGCTCAAATATCTCGAGCGCAAAGTAGCCGATCTCGACGACTTGATCGCGCTGGGTGAGCAGCTCACGGCGCGGCTGCTCCCCGAACCGATCGGCGCACTATTCAAACAATTCGTTCAGGGCCGGGATCGCGATACCGGCGTCCGGCTACGTTTGATCGCGCGCCATCCGCAGCTGGCACGGATGCCGTGGGAATACTGCTATCTGCCGCTCAGCGCCGGCGCGCGCGACCGCGGCCATTTTCTGGTGCTCAATCCACGCGTGTCGCTGGTGCGTCATGTGCCGCTCGAGCAGGCCCGCCCGCCGGCTGAGATACGCGATCCCGGGCAGCTGCGCCTGCTGGCCGCCTTCGCGAACGTCGACGGCTTCGCGGAGTTGGATCTTCAGCGCGAGCGGAAAGTCGTCGAAAAGGCGCTGCGCGACTTCGACGTCGACGGAACGACCGTCGAGTTGACGGCACTGGAGCAGGCAACACGCGAGGCGGTACAGGCGGCGCTTAACCACAAAGCCGACATCTTCCATTTCGCGGGCCACGGCAAATTGGAGCTGGACGGTTTCGACTTCACAGCCAGAAGCGCAACCGGCGGCGGTGTTCTGATGTTCGCCGCGGATGAAGGTACGGCGCCCGATAGGGTGCCGGCCGGCGATCTCGCGCTGATGCTGCAAGCGGCCGGCGTCCGCCTCGCGGTGCTCGGCGCCTGCAAATCCGCTCGCCAGGACGGCGTATCGCCGTGGAGCGGCATCGCACCGGCGCTGATCGGACGCGAGATCCCGGCGGTGGTCGCGATGCAATACAATATCCAAGACCCCAAAGCGGTCGCTTTCAGCGGGGCATTCTACACCGCGCTGGCCGCGGGGCTGTCGATCGACGAGGCGGTCGCCGCCGGCCGGCAGGTCGTGCTCGGCAAATCCGGCGAGGACGATGTCGAATGGGGCGTGCCGGTGCTGTACATGCGCTCGTTCGACGGCGTGCTGTTCCCACGACCGGCCGGGCGGCCGTCGCGCACGGCGCAGCAGATCCGCGACACGGTGACCCAGATCGTCGAGACGATCGACCAGGGCGGCAAGGTAACCGGTATCAAGGTCGAGCGCGCCGCGGGCGGGATTCAGTTTTCGACGTTGAGCGTGCACCAGGAGGTCGGCACCGTGTCGGGCGAGCTCACCGGGATTTCGATCGGGACGCTCGGCGGGGATAGCGGTCGCGCCGGCGAGGAGCCGGGCTCGGGCGATCCCTGATCCGCTCGAGCATTGCTCAGTGCCACTTCCCGAACTCCCAGGGCCTTCCGGTGGTGAAATGTTCGGAGCACACGCTCAGCGCCTCAAGCAGCTCGCTATCGTCGAGCACCGCGCTGCCCTGACGGTGCTCACGTAAACGCAGGCCGAATAAGCGGCCAAGCGTCGCATCCAGTGTCGTGCTGTCGGCGAGCATGGTCAGGACAAGTGCCTTGAGCGCGTGCACGTCCGGCGGCGCGGCGGCGGCCCAACGTGCGCCGGCGAGGTCCTTGTAGACCCGGCGCGTATCGGGGTCCTGGATGCCGCCCAGCGCTTCACGCAGCGCGGCGATGTCGCGCGCCGGCTGGGCCAGCCAATCTCGATACCTCTGTACGAGCTGGCCTCGCTCCGCGCGAAAGTCCGGGTCGTAGACGTTCTGGACCAGCGCCGTCGCTCCGTCGAGCAGCGATACATCGAAGTTAGTCCCCCAGACTGCCTGGCCGGCGCGCTCCGGAACGCCGAACTCGTGGCACCGGTTTGCCAGCAGCAGCAACGCCAGGCTGGCGTAGCCGGCGTAGGTGCGCGGCACGCGGCTCGCCTCCTGCAAGGCGGCAAGCGCGTCCGCGGGCTGCCCTTGCCAGAACAGCGCCGCCGCCCGGGCACTATGCGCCCTGACCTGCGTTCCCCAGCGATCGTCCTGCTGCAACGCCTGCTCGAGATAGGACGTCAGCTCGGGCGACGCAAAGGCGCGCCGCCCGGCCTCCTCGAGCAGAATCGCCGGTAGCTCGAAGGTAAAGGTAATTCCTTCAGAATCCAGGCCGGTGCGCAGGATCGTGCGTAGGCGCTGGCGAGACCAGCTCGCGTCGGACACATGGGCCGTGGCGAGAGCGATCGGAACCAGCGCTATGTCGCGATAGCGCGGATATGGATTGGCCAGGTTGGCCCCCAGCGCCCGATCGATGCCGGCCTGGCCGGCCGGGTACGGCGCGAGCTCCGTCAGCAAGCTTTGCAGGCCGGCAGTTTCCGCGGCGATGGTCTCGGGATCCAGGAACAGCACGCCCGACACAAATTCGGCCGAGCCCTCGGCGGCCAGGCGCTCGAGCTGAAGCAGCCGTTGTTCCAGCTGAGTTTCGCGCGTTTGCTGCAGATCGGCACTCAGCGTCGCGGGCTTGGAGTGCCTGGATAAGAGTGCGGCTATATCGCGCCCAGGGACGAGCTCGCTCAGCTGCGCCACCAGCTCCTGCGGCGTGCCGGCCAGTCGGCGACCTGCGCGGAGCAGCAATATGTCGCTCAGGTCTTCGTACAGCGCATGGGTCCAGTCCTGCGGCGCCAGCGTCGCGGCCGCGGCGGCTGCCTGGCGTGCGTCGTCGGGACGCCCTTGCTCGGCAGCCTCCCAGACCAGGTAAAAGTGCAGCACGCGGGCCCAGCGGCCGCGCGGTTTCGGCGCCGGACCGTAGTAATCCGCGGCCTTAAGCGCGGCGGCAAAATCGCCGCGATCCACGGCGTCGAAGATCGTCTGGGTAATACTCTGGCTGCGTACGGTCTGGCGGTATGCCGCGATACAGCGCAGGGCGGCCACCAGATCATCGCGCGCGAGCGCCGTTTCCAGCGCCGCGCGCAGGTCGGGAAGCGAAGCTGAATTGTCGGCGAAGCGCTGCTGCTGGGCGGAGCGGAAGCCCGCGTCGAGCACCACGCGATACAGGTCGGCGGCCAGTAGTGGCTGATCATCTGCTTCGGCCAGCTCCAGCCGCGTACCCAGGTGGGTGACCAAGCGGCGCAGGCCATACTCGTCGCACTTGCTCCAATCGCCCTGCCAGCGGTTCCGGATTGCCTCCAGATAGTAGCGCGCGATCCGATCGTGCTGGCGTCGCGGCTCGGCGTAGTACTGGTTGCGGCGGCGACGGTTACTCTCCTGGTACAGAGTCGGCGGCAAGGAAGTCGGCCATCGAGCGATGATACAGCGTGCAGCCGCCACCGTGCTCCTCCGTACATTCGACGACTTGCGTTACGGTGTCGAGGCGGGCCTGCACCTCGCCCTTGTCCCAACCCAGCCAGCGCGCCAGGAGCTGGTTGGCTGCCACGGGAACGGCAACACTCAGGCTGCCAAGCAGCGGCTCATAGCCGTTCAGCCATGTTTCGGCAAACTGCTGTCCTCCGGCATCAGGAACCACCCGGTCCAGGTAGCTGCGGTACAGCGCATACAGACCGCCGGGCAAGCCGGTAAGCTTGTCAAGGTTGCGTTGGGCGGATTGTACTTCGTCGAGCAGAAAGCGAATATATAGAAAGTTGCGCTCGGCGACGTCGACCAGCTGAGCCGCCAGGTCGTCAATGCGCGTCCCGGCCGGGATACGCGCCTGCAGCGACGGCTCCGCCAGCCGCTGCAGCACATAGGACTGCACGTCGCTGTTGTTGTCCCCGATCCAGGTCGGGCTCGAGATGTCCAGCAGCCGGGCATTCTCAAACCGATCGATGACGCGGCGCTCATTGCTGCGGCAGGTGAGCAAGAAGCGCACACCACCCAAATCCGTCGATCCGGCCAGCAGAGCGACAATATTCTGCTGCTCGTCAAACAGCAGCGCCTCGTCCAGCGCGTCGACCAGGATTAATATTCGCAGCGCCGGCTGCGAAGCAAGCAGCGCCTTGAGCGGCAGGCGCACGGCCAGGCGGTACACCTCGTCCGGATGCCGGCCGTTGACGATCAAGGTGTTGGTCTTGATGCCGATCACCTGGCCCAGGTTCTGCTGTACGCGCTGGTCGATCTGAAAGGCGGGATCAAGCGCGTTGACGGCGGCCGTCGCATAGTCCACATAGTGGTCGGAGAGCTGCTGTGCCAGCGCCGAGGCAAAGTGATTGGGACTAATTAAATCGCCTTGCGTGCGGCCTACGCAGAAATGCGCAGCACTCCAGGCCAGTCGCACACGCTCCAATCCTTCGCGCTCCGCGTCATCCCGTGGAGCAGGCCCGGCTCCGCAGAGCCAGGCGGCCAGGGCCGTTTTGCCTGAGCCCGGCTCGCCGGTCAGCAGGAAAAACTGCTCAGTCCCATGGTCGAGCCAGTTGAGCACATGCTGCAGCACCCAGGTGCGGCCTGTAAATGCCTGCGCCCGCTCCGCGATATCGGTTGGAAGGTTCAGGTATGGCATCGTTGCCTCCCACAGTGACAGCGGCACGAAACCGGGCGCGACAGCGACGACGCGGGTCAACGCGAGAGTTGGCGAGCGAACCGGCTCGCCGGGCTGGAACGGGACACCGGGCTAGGGCCGCATTGGAGTTTTGCACTATACAAACTCGCGAAACGGCGGTCAAGCGGATTACAATTAGCCATTAGGGCAAGGACATGAACTCAGTGGATCTGAGCATTGCTCCAGCAGTTAGCATGTCTTGCTCATTGTTACTCGCCGGCGCGGCTTGCTGATTTTTGAGGCGTAGTTGACTTTAATGCAGGCAAACGGGAGGGACGAACAATGGAATTGGTGGTCAAAGCTGCGCCACGCATTTCCGCAAGCCAGTTCAAGCGAGTGCTCGAGCGAGCCGGCTCTCCAGCCGCCCCGGCGGCCGATGAGCTGTATCAAACGGTGGTACGCCACGAACTCGATCCCGCGGTCGCGCTGGCCTTTTTTGCGCACGAGTCGCAGTACGGCACCGACGGGGTCGCTAAGGACTTTAATACGCGCAACTGGGGCAATGTGCGCACCCATTTTGACCCGGCGATCAGGAGCGGTAGAACGGTAAGCACGCCGTTCGGTCAGTTCACAACATACCACACCTGGAACGATGGGCTTGACGACTGGTGCCGCCGCATTCTTGGACGATACATGCGCGAGCGGGGGCTGCACACGGTCGAGCAGATCGTACCGGTATACGCGCCGGCAGGGGATTTCGGGAACAGCCCGGCGGTGTACATTCGCAAGGTGCGCCAGCTGGTGGAGCGCTGGCAGCGTGAAGATACGGGCGCAATCACCGACGAGCAACTGATTTCACGCTACCGAGTCACCGTCGACGACACCAAGGTGCGCCAGGGGCCAGGACGGAATTTCCCTGCCGCGGCGTCGATGAACGCGGGCGACACCTTTGTGAGCGACGGGATTACCCGCGGCGAAACCATCGGCGGCGACGATCGTTGGATGCACCGGGCAGACGGACTTGGATTTACCCATGCCTCCTTGCTTGCACGGTTGCCGTAGAACACGGGCCGAAAAGGTTGTACCGCAGAGGCGCAGAGCACGCAGAGATCCTTAGGATATCTCTGCGTGCTCTGCGCCTCTGCGGTGAGCCTTTTCAATCCGTGCTCTATAGTGCCGGCTCAGGCGCCGCGCCGGCAACTCCTTCGACGATACTCAGCGCCGACGCCGTCGCGATCACCTGTGTCATCGTGAAGCCGGCCGCAGCCAGCAGCTCGCCGTATTCCGCCGCGGTGCGCTCGCGGCCGCCGGTTACCGCCAGCATGTTGATGTCGAACAGCTTGGCTTCGGATGGCGCGTTTCCCGGCGGAATAACTCGCTCGATCACCAGCACGCGTCCATTGCCGCGAACCGCGGCGCGGCAATTGCGCAGGATCGTCGTGCTCGCGTCGTCGTCCCAGTTATGCAGCACGCTCTTGAGCACATACGCATCGCCGCCGGCCGGGACCGCGGTAAAAAAATCGCCGGCCACGCAGCGGCAGCGCGCTCGCAGCCCGGCCTCGCCAAGCCGTTCCGCCGCCTCGGCCGCCACCGGCGCCCGCTCCAGGATCACTCCCTGCATGTCTGAGTAGGCGGCCAGCAGCGCTTCGAGCATGGCGCCCTGGCCGCCGCCGACATCCACCACGATCGGCAGCCCTGACCAGTCGTAGGCCGCCAGCAGCGCCGCGACCTCCTGGCCCGAATAGCCGCTCATCGCCGCGTCGAAGACCGCCGCCGCGCCGGCGTGCTGCTGGAGATAAGCGTAGATCGGAAGGCCATGGACATGGTCGAAAGCCGGCCGACCGGTTTGTACACTGTGGAGCAGCCGGCCATAGGCGCGCCACAGCCATTCGTCGCCATACAGCCGCGCAAGGCTATTCAGCGAGCCGGGCGTGTCGCTCAAAAGCGGTCGCGCCAGCGGCGTCAGCGCAAAGGCGCCGTCTTCGGTCTCGGCAAATACGCCCACGCCGGCCAGCGCGCGCAGCAAGCGGTGCAGCGCCTGCGGATCGGCCCCTACCGCCACGGCCAGGGATTGTGCAGGCTGCGGTCCATGGCACAGCCGGTCGGCGAGCCCGAGCGTGGCCGCGACATAGATCAGCTGCGTGGTACGGAAGCCCATGATCATCTGGCGTAGCTGCATCGCCGCCGCCTGCTGCTCCGCTTGCGCTGCACTGTTTTGCTCAGCCATCAGGGTACTCCTATGAGCGCCGCTCCGGGCGGTCGCGACCTACCTAACTACCGTTCAACTACGCACGATGGCCGCCTACGCATGAACCACGTGATCGAGAGTGTAGCTACCGGGGTCTACAAACTATCAACATGACGCCCAATTGACATATTCTGGGAAAACGATTACTCCAGCCATGACCGCGTCGCCATTGCATAGCGGCGGCCGGTGCCGTATGCTACGCCTGCGCGCGGCCGGGCCTCGACCTCGAATACATTGGTTAAGGAGTAGATATGAGCGAGCAAGCTGGAGCAATAAGCGCGGCGCGGCGATCGGAAGGCCAGCGCGAGGTACTGCTGGTTGCCAGCGGCGACCTGCGCTTGCCGGCCAATCAAACCTGCTGGCCGGCCCAGGCGGAGATGGAGCAAGCCGTGGTGGCCGCCTTTGCCGGCCTCGGCGTTGAAGTGCGGCGCGCGCATGCGTTCGATCCCGAACTGGGCCACGGGTTTATCTGGAATCAGCGTATGGGCATGGACGTATTTCGCGGCATCGACCCCGAGGCGCCGGTGATCGTCGCCGAAGCCGCATGGCAGTACAGCTATCACGTGCTGGCCGGTTTGCGCGACCATCGCGGGCCGATCCTGACGCTGGCGAACTGGTCGGGAGAATGGCCCGGCCTGGTCGGCCTGCTCAATCTCAACGGCAGCCTGACCAAAATGGGAGTTGAATACAGCTCGATCTGGAGCCTCGATTTCGGCGACGAGTTTTTCCGTGACGCGATTCGCGAGTGGCTGGACACCGGTCGCATCAACCACGACAGCAGCCATGTACGGCCACTGGATCGCGACGAGCTGCCCGGCGACGCACTGGCGCTCGGCAACCAGCTGGCGGCCCGGCTGCAGCGCGATAAAGCGATCTTCGGCATCTTCGACGAAGGCTGCATGGGTATGTACAACGCGATCATCGACGACGAGCTGTTGAACCGCTGCGGCGTGTATAAGGAGCGTCTCAGCCAGTCCGCGCTGCTGGCGGAGATGCGCGATGTAAGCGACCAGGAAGCATCGGCAGTCCGACGCTGGCTCGACGAGCGCGGCGTGCGCTTTGTGACCGGCAGCGACCCGGCCAGCGACTTGACCGACGAGCAGATCCACGGGCAGTGCAAGATGTATATCGCCGCCGTGCGCATTGCCGCTGCCTTCAGCTGTGACGCGATCGGGATTCAGTATCAGCTGGGTTTAAAGGATATGGCGCCGGCGTCGGATCTGGTGGAAGGCCTGCTCAACAACGTCGAGCGGCCGCCGGTGTGGGACAAGCCATCAGGGCGCGAGCTGTACGCAGGCCAGGCGTTACCGCACTTTAACGAGGTCGACGAATGTGCCGGCCTTGACGCGCTGATCACCAACCGGATCTGGACCGAGCTGGGTTTTGATCCGGCGACCACCTTGCACGACGTACGCTGGGGCGAGCACTACACCGGCAACGGCGTAGACGACTTCGTCTGGGTGCTCGAAATCTCGGGCGCTGCTCCGGCCTCGCACTTTGCCGGCGGCTATGCCGGCGCCAGCAGCGAGCGACAGCCGCCGATGTACTTTCCGTACGGCGGCGGCTCGCTCAAGGGCGTCGGCAAGCCGGGCGAGCTGGTTTGGAGCCGCGTGTTCGTCCAGGATAATGCGCTGCACATCGATATCGGTCGAGCGTCAGCGGTCGAGCTGCCGGTCGAGGAGACCGAGCGGCGCTGGCGGGCGACGACGCCGCAATGGCCGATCGTCCACGCGGTGCTGCACGGCGTGAGCCGCGATCAAATGATGGCGCGCCACAAGGCCAACCACCTCAATATAGTGTATGCGCCGACCGCCGCAGATGCCGATCGTGCCCTGGCGGTCAAAGCCGCGATGTGCGCGCAGCTGGGTCTCACCGTTTCGTTGTGCGGCGTGTAGCCACGAATAGACACAAATCATGGATACATTGCAATTCGTTTATGCGTGTCATTTATAGAAGGAGATCGGCATGCGCCTTGCATTTACCACACTTGCCTGCCCGTCCTGGAGCTTCGAACAGGTAGCGGAAGCCGCCGGCCGCTACGGCTACGCGGGCCTGGAGCTGCGCTTGCTCGACGGCGAGCTCGTCACGCCGGACTTGCCAGCGCAGCAGCAGGCGCGCATTCGTCAGGTCTGTTCCGATAGCGGGCTCGAGCTTTGCTGCCTGGACACGTCACTCAAGGTCGCCGACGCCGCCGCGTCGCTTGACGAAGGCTACGGCTATCTGGAGCTGGCCGCCGCGCTTGGCAGCCCGCTGATTCGCGTCTTCGGCGGCGCCGCGCCGGATGAAGCGCTTGAGACGGCAGCAGCGCGGGCGGGCGAGCGTCTGCTTGCGCTGGCCGAACGCGGACGCACGCTCGGCGTTCGCGTGGCGCTCGAAACACACGACAGCTTTGCCGCCGGCCGATCGGTTGCCGCGGCGCTGGCCGCGGCGAAGGATGACCACGCGGGAGCGCTATGGGACACACTGCATCCCGTGCGGGTCGGCGAAACGGCCGACGAGACGCTTGACCTGATCGGCGCCCGGCTGCTGCACATGCATATCAAGGACGGCAACGTGCAGCCGGACATCAACGAGTGCCGCCTGCTCGGCGAGGGTACCGTGCCGGTGCCGGCAATTCTGCGGGCGCTGGCGGCGCGTGGCTATGCCGGCTGGCTGGCCGTCGAGTGGGAAAAGAAATGGCAGCCGCAGATCGCCGAGCCGGAGGTGGCGCTGCCGCAGTACGCCGATACGCTGCGCGCCTATTTGCAGGAAATCGAAATGTCGAAGTAGCAGCGCGAAAGGAGTAGCCTGTGCCGTCCGCGATAGAAGATCCGTTCAGCCTGTCCGCGAGCGAGTTAGCGCCGTTGCTGGCCGCGTCGAGACCGTACTTTCCCGAGCTCGAAGCAGCCCGTGCGCGCCCGGCTGCACTGTCCGAGGCGCCCCAAACGCCGTTTGTGCTCGGTAAGACCGCGGCGCTCATGCAAACGATCGAGCGCATCCCACTGACGAGCTACACACCGTACCGGCTGTTTGTGCGCACCGGCGACCGGCGTGGCTATGAGACGCCATACTTCGAGAAGCGCACCAAACTGGCCGGCGCGGCCCTGCGCCTGTTTGCCGGCCAGCTCGATTTGAAGGACATCGTTCAGGATTACCTGTGGAATATCTGTGAAGAGAGCAACTGGGTAGTGCCGGCCCATGAAAACCGGCTGATCGACCTTTTCTCGGCCGAGACGGGCTTTGTGCTGGCCGAAACGCTGAGCTTGCTGGGCGAAAGCGTGGATGCCGAAGTGCGCCATCGCGTGCGGCAGGAGGTCGAGCGACGGATCTTTGATCCGTACCTGCGCTTCCATCGTTCGCATGAATGGTACATGGGCGGCAATAACTGGAACGGCGTCTGCAACAGCGCGGTCGCTGCCACCTTTCTGTTGCTGGAGCCCGATCCCGGCCGCGCGGCTCAGGCGCTGGAGCTGGCGCTGCGCAGCCTGCGGGTCTATCTGGATTCTGCCTTCGAGACCGATGGAAGCTCGACCGAGGGCGTCGCCTACTGGCACTACGGCCTGATCAACTTCGTGGCGCTGGCCGAGATGCTGCGTGCCGGCAGCGACGGCGCGATCGACCTGCTCGACTCTGAGCATGTGCGTCGCATCGCGGCATATCCGGCCAAGCTGCTGCTTTCGGGCTCCTGGTTCGCCAGCTTTTCGGACTGCGACGAAACGGTTACCTTCAATCCCGGTATCGTCACGCGCCTGGCCGAGCGCACCGGCGAGCGATCACTGTACGATCTGCTGGCGCTTCCGGTTGAGCCGGGCGGCGACTGGCGGCTGACGATGATGCTGCGAAATCTGCTCTGGTGGGACGGCAGCCGGCGGGAGGCGCCCCGGCCGGGCGATGCGGTGCTGCCGTCCGCTGGGGCTGCCCGGCTGGTCGCGTTTACGCCCGCCGGCACGCCGGTGGTGCTGGCAGTCAAGGCCGGCCACAACGCCGAAAACCATAATCAGAATGATGTCGGCAGCTTCCTGGTACACGTCGCCGGCGAAAATCTGCTCACCGATCCGGGGCGTGGCCTCTACAGCCGGGCATACTTCGGCCCGCAGCGCTATGAGAACGTTTTCGCCAACTCGTACGGCCACAGCGTGCCGCGCATCGGCGGCCGGCTCCAGGCGGCCGGACACGAGTACGCCGGGCAGCTGCTCGGCGTTGAAACGGCGGCGGAAACGGCCTCGGCTACGCTTGAGCTCGCGCGCGCGTACCCGGCCGTAGAGCTAAGCAGCCTACAACGCCGGCTCATGCTGGTGACGGCAGGCGAGCAGGCGGGAAATATGTGGCTGGAGGATACGTTCCGTTTTGATGCGGCCGCGCCGGACGAGGTCGAAGAAGCATTCATCACCTGGCTCGACGTCACAGTCGATGGTGCAACCGCCCTGCTGCACGGCCGGCAGCATACACTGCGGTTGGTTATCGAAGCTCCCGAGGCCGCCGCATTCGTGCTGGAAGAGCTGCGCGAGCAGAGCGAGGCCAATGCGAAACCTGCCGTGCTCAAGCGCCTCAGCTTCGTGGTGCCCGCTGCGAGCGCAGCCGTGGCGCGCGTGCGCATGGAGCTGCTTCCAATCTCACATCAAGACTAAGCAGCATTTCGCCGGTTCGATCGAATTCACCACAAAGAACACAAAGGACACAAAGACTATTCAATTCTTTGTGTCTTTTGTGTTCTTTGTGGTGATTCCGATTGTTTCACCCTTTGCGAGAAACGTCTCAGGGTTTCGGCCGTGCCTCCGCGGAGAACAGAAGGGTCCAGGTTTGCTCGTCGACTATCCCATCGTCGGTATCTTCGTTGACTGCCTGAAAATTCCTGACGGCCGCTTCGGTCAGCGGGCCAAAAATGCCGTCCACGGCGCCGACTTCGGTATAGCCAAGGTCGACCAGACGCTGCTGCACTGCGCGCACATCGGTGCCCACCAGACGCGGCTCCTGTAACAGCAGCACACGCGCGGGCAAACTCGTTCCTTCCGTTGACGCCTGTGCCGGCTGTGTGCTCGTTGTGGAAGGCGCTGGGCAGGGCGGTGCGCCTTCTGCGTTTCCCGGATGGCTTTGAGCTAAATACGTGCTCAGGTTGAGTGGTCGGCCATGACTATCAAAAAGGATGTCGATGTGTTCGTCGAACGTTCCAACTCCAATTTCTAGCCTGGACGATCCGTGCGCGGTAATGAGATACACCTCGCTCAAGCGTGGGTCCTTCCGAATAGAGTCCGGTATCGCCGCGAACGCCTGCCCGGCTGCATCGATGACCGTTTGAATGCCGGACACCACGCTAAACGCACCTTCAAAATTACCTTCCTTTTCGATCTGTGGCTCTTCGATGCGAGCCGCATCGCGAACGCTGCACGCCGCGGAAAAGTAAACGGCAACCGTCTCATCGGGCACGAAGTTCGCAAGGAAGACGTATTGCGCATCCGCCAGATTGAGGTCGTCGTTCACGAACAGCGGAACACGTGTTTCGAAGCTTCGTCCCAACAACCGCATGGTAGGGTCCGTGGAGGGAAGAGCGGTTCGCTCGGTGAGCTCAAACTGTGCCGTATAGCTGCCGTCGGCTGTCTCGGCACGCACCGTGTACGTGCCCGGCTCATCTCCCGGCAGTGCCCCATACACCGTGTTGAAGAACGGGGGAGAAACATACTCCCCGGAGGCGTTGTAGAAGAAATAGTATGGGTGGCTTTCTCCGGTGAACCGCTTGGATACAACTGTGCCCGTTGGAGAAGTGATCTGTTCTTCGACGGCGCCTGAGGAAACGTTAAAGTAGCAGACAAACAAGATATCGGCCGGTCCGATTCTGGAGGCACTCAAGTACAGTCCCCTCGGATTGGGATTGCCGGCTTCCGAAAAATCTCCAGCGTCGCTGCAGCCATGCCCGGTAGGACCGGCGCCGGGCCAGTACGAAACCTGAATCGTCGGATCAACCGGCAGCACCGCAATAGATCCCGCACTGGAAACCGGTTGCTGTGGGGGAGAGCTCGCCGGCTCAGGCGGCATTGTCGAAGCAGCTACAAGCTCAGGTGTGACTGTTGGCGGCTCAAGCGACGCCGTCGCTGCATTGCCTGACGTGTTGACGGTGGCTGGTGAATTTTCGGCAATCGGTTGACCGGTAGTGACAACGCCGCACGAACACAGCGTAAGCACGAAACTAAGCGACAGTAGCCGAGTATGTAGCGCCAGATGGCAGCGCATCGTTTTCTCCGGTACTCAACGTATCAAGGTGCCGGTTCAGCCGGTCGAGTTGCTCCTGATATGTTTCGATGAACGGGACATCGTCCGGATAACAGCGCTTCGTGTCATTCGCGCAACCTTCGGGCGATCGCAGCAATGCCAGGGCGTGCCGGTAATCGCCGGCCGCGGCACGGTATTCGTCGGCCGATTTCACCGCCGGTGCGTCGCAATCGGGGCGGCAGATCGTAATCAGGCCGCGCTTGGCGTATGCGTGCGCGGCAACGACGCGCAGTCGCTGCTTCAAGGTGGCGTCAGCCTGTTCGTGAAAATCGATGACCTGGCTAAACGAGTTGCCGGCACGTTGCCAGTAATCCTGTCCTCCGTAGATGCTGGCGGCCAGATCAATACTGCCCCGGCTGAAGCGGATCTTCGGCTCGAGATCCATGCTTGCAGCTTGTCCGGATGCGCGTAGTCCCTCGTCGTAGCAGCTGCGTGCAAGCATCAGATACTCCTGCGCCGTCAATTCTGGCAGCCCGGCCTGATCAAAGCAGCCTGCCTGAACATCCGTGCGTTCCGGCGCCGCGGCGGCTAAACCGTTGATCTGCATCAGCGCCAGCTGCGAATACACTGTTCCCTGGCTCAGGTAGGGACGAGCATAGCCGGGCCACTTTTCGTGAGCCTGGAGTACCTGCGCTTGCGCTTGCCGGTAATAGTCGCGCGCCGCGGCAGCTTGATGCTCCAGCTGTGCCCGATCGCCGAGCGCGATCTCCAGCGCGCCACGAAACAGGTGCACGACGGAGCCGGCCTGAGGATCGCCGTCGTGGCCGTCCAGGAGCTCGAGTGTGCCGGCGAGCTCGACGCGCGCCTGATCGAAGTCCTGCTCGAGATAATATCGCAAGCCGGCCAAAAAGCTCTTGAGCACCTCGATGCGAGCTCGTATCTCTGGATTTGGCTCGTCGGCCGAGAGGCTGAACGGGATAGCGGAGCCGAACTGTTCCGGCCCGAGGAGCTCGGCGCCGTAGACCTGAATCGGCCCGGCAACCGGGTCTGCACCGGCTATAAAGAACTCCGGCGCGAAATGTGCGCGTCCGGGCGTTGTCGGGGTAATCAGCCCGTACACAACTACGTCGGCGTTGACCAGGCGAGCGATTTCCTCTGCCTGTCGCCTGCGTTGCTCGGCGTTGCCGGTGACAGTCCCGACGCCCGCGTCGCGCCATCCGCGGATGTGATCAGGCCCCACCGACGCCTCGAGTACGCTGTGCAGCCGGTCACTCAGATCAAGCCCCGCCTGCCCATCGACGGCGGAGCCGTCCGGCGCGACTCCGATGCCCGCGATGGTGAGGTTCCATCCCTCGGGCATCGGCCGCGGCCTGGCCGGATCGATAACCTGTGCTTTGATCAGCCACCCGATTCCGCCCAACACCATCACCAGCAGCACAGCCAGCACCCGCAGCACCAGCATGCGGGGACCGAGATAGACCGTGCCGATAAAGACGCCGCTGCGCCTATCGATGCTGCCCTCGGCATAGTCACCCCCATCCGTGGTGACGACCTGTTGCGGTCCATGCTGGTGATAGTGTGTGGTAATGCTGCCCTGGTTGTCGGCGACCACCGGACCATGGATCGTCCCTCCGCTGACGTCAACGCGCGCTCCCGCCGTCTCGCTTTGCGCGGCAGCATCGCCGGCACCTGTTTCTCCCGGCTGCCTGGCGTGACCAGTGCCTGACTCAGGCGCACGATCAGGCGCGTCCGAATGCTCAGGCGAGCGTGCAGCATCGGGCGGGCCATCCGCGGCCTGTGGAAGGCGGGGCAACTCTTGCATCGGTATACCAGGCTTAATCCGGGCAACGGCCGAATTATCCGTTTGCGCTCGTGATGTTCGCGGCCGGGTGATAACGTGGGGTGAGATGATCGAGCCGCGGGGAGTCGGCGTTATCCTAGCACGCGCACATCCGGCTGCCTAGCCCCATTTGCCATGTTCCCTACATGATATTCCGTGAAAGGTCGAAGCATCCGAAATCACCACAAAGAACACAAAGAACTCTTAATTCTTTGTGTCCTTTGTGTCCTTTGTGGTGAATCGGTTCCGACCTATGCTTTGGATCTGGTCGCCTGTTTCTCACGCCGCACGCCAGCTGCGTACGACGTCCGGAACGACGCCGATCAGGACACGTCCGTCGAGCGGCAGCTCCACATACTGCGGGTATCTGGCCAGCAGCAGCGCGATCCCGCGCTCATACGTTGCTCCGCCTGTCAGGAGCTGCGCCTGGCCGCGGATCTGGACCCAGGCCAGCTGTTGCCACTCCTCGGCATAGTGGTCGATCAGCACGGCGACGTGCGGGTTGGCCTGGAGGTTGCGGACGCGCCGGAGCTGCATCGGGTCGACGCGCTTCGGCTTGGCATCGAGCGGCGAGAATAGCGTTGTACCGTCGAAGGCGTACACGATCGGTACCACGTGCGGATGCCCTGCGAGGTCGACGGTGGCCAGGCGCGCCACGCGGCGGCTCTGAATGAACTCTAGCTCCCAACTGGTCATGCCGGTTCCTGATACGTTTCTGGCGGAGAGTCGCCGTCGTGATGGTATCATGGCGCAGGCGGCGCGTCGTAGCGGGAGGATCTTAAACGTGAGCGAAGCAAACCAGAACAGGCGACGGATGGAGGTAGGGATCGTCCTGCCGATCGGCGAGGACGAGGATAATGGCGGGGCCGCGCCGCGGTTTGCCGAGACCCGGGTGCTGGCGCAGCAAATCGAAGCTGCGGGCTTCGACTCGGTCTGGATCTACGACCATTTGCTGTTTCGCTTCCCGGAGCAACCGCCCAGCGGTACCTGGGAAGCCTGGACGTTGATGACGGCGGTCGCGGCGGTGACGCAGCGCGTCAAGATCGGGGCGATCGTGCTGTGCGTGCCGTTCCGCAACCCGGCGGTGCTGGCCAAAATGGCCGCGACGCTGGACGAGGTCAGCGACGGGCGGCTGATCCTTGGCCTCGGCGCCGGCTGGCATCAGCCCGAGTTCGACGCGTTCGGCGTGCCGTTCGATCACCTGGCCAGCCGTTTCGAGGAGGCGCTGCAGATCATCTGCCCGCTACTACGCGAGGGCTACGTCGACTTCAAGGGTACCTATTATCAGGCGCCCGACTGCGAGCTGCGCCCGCGTGGGCCACGTCCGGCGGGGCCGCCGATCCTGGTCGGAGCCGGCAAGCCGCGGATGCTGCAGCTCACGGCGCGCTACGCCGATGCCTGGAACATAGCGTGGCTGGGCACGCCTGATCGGCTTGTCGAGCGGCGACCGGCGATTGAGGCTGCCTGTGCCGAGCAGGGGCGCGACCCGGCGACGCTGGAGATCACGGTCGGCGTTGCCGTGGCCCACCACCGACCGGACGAGAGCCCGCAGGAAGAAGACCCTGGGCGCAAGCCGCTATCCGGCTCGCCCGACGAAGTAGCCGCCGGGCTGCGGGCGTTCGAGCAGGCCGGGGTGGGTCACGCCATCTGCAGCCTGAACCGCGTGGATCACGAGACGGTGTCCTGGCTGTCCGAGGCGCTGCAACGCTTTCGGGCCTGACGGGTCGAGCAACCTGGGAATACCGGATCCATGACAACCGAACATGTGCTGCAGCGTCATGGCTGTGCGCTCCACTACTGGCTCGCCGGACCCAACGGTCGCCCGCTGCTTGTGTTTACCCACGGCGAGCACGACCGAACTGGAAATATTCGCCAGATTGCGCCACGCTGGGCGGCCCGAGATCCGCACAGCCGCTACGAGGTTATACCCGATGCAGGGCACACGGCGAATCAGGATGCTCCACAGTACTTCAACCGGCTGCTGCAGGATTTTCTGCGGTTTGCGCTTCGTTGATCGCACCCGCAAGCGTCATAGAGCACGGGCCGTAAAGGCTCACCGCAGAGGTTGCACCACACAGGCACACAGGACACGAAGATTCTATAGCGTTTCTCACAAACCTTGAGCTGTCATTCCGAGTGCGGCGAGGAATTTCACGGCTTCTGGCCACTAAGGAGCCGTGAGATTCCTGCTGCGCTGGAATAGCACTCAACCTTTCCAGCCCGTGCTCTAAAGCCGCAATGGGCTAACGCAGCGATTAAAGCGAAAATTCGATATGCGGTGGGTAGACGGTAAGCAGACCAGGGGTGAAGGCAGTAAATGTGAGCTGTAGCGCGGGCGCGCCGGCACCGACCTGGTCCAGCAGCTCGTGCTGCAGCGCCGTGGTCAGATCGAAGCTGCGGCTGCTGTCCGGCCCCGCCACGTCCGGCACGACCTGCGCGCCAATCCTCAATGTGTAAGGCGCAGCCGGCGTGCCCCCATTTGCTTCGCTTGCGGCTGCCTGATCGATCGAGGAGAGCAGTTGGTACAGCAGAACCAGGTTGTCGAAGACCTTACCCTCACGCCAGTCGGCGGCGTGCTTGCCCTGCTCAAGCAGGCGGGCCGAGGGATCGCCGGCATCCAGCAGGCAGAGCAGCCGGCCGCTGACTGCCTGGATCATCAGCCAGTGTGGCTGTGACGGCAGCACCACGGGCGCGGCGAACGGGATCCGCACCCAGACCGGCCGGCCGGCTCGCTCGATCGTAACGCGTGCCGCGGCCAGCCGGCGACCCGAAGGCCGGCCGCGCCAATCTTCCTGCACTTCCAGCGTCAGCTCCGCCGGCACGGCAAGCGCCATAACCGCGAGCGCGCAGCCCTGCAGCGACAGCGCCTGGACGGGCGTGAATGACTGTGCCGCCCACAGGCCGGCGCCAAGCAGCACGCCCTGGCGCTGCTCCGGCGTCGGGTCTGGATCGGGCAAGGTCGTAGCGGTGGGGGCCGGCCGCTCGGCTCGGAAGCTCTCGACCGCGCGCAGCGAGGCGGCGTGGATCGTCGCACCAGCAGGCACGTGCAGCTCCACCTGTCGCTGCTCCGCGCCCTGGCCTGCGAAACGCAGCACCTGCTTGGGCTCAGCGCCGGCAAACGAATTTTGCAGCAAGCGATAGGCTACCTTCAGCGTGCTGATCAGCAGATCGCAGGGCGCGTCGGACTGGATCACCAGCGCCATGTCAACGTGCGTGGGAAGCTGCGCGAGGGTACCTGCGCCGACCTGGTCGCGCGCGGCCTCCAGCGCGCGATCGAGCTGGCGCTGCAGAGCGCCTGCGAAGGCAGCCGCGGCCGAAACGTGTCCCTCGGGCGCGCCGGGTGCCAGCTCTCCTGGGGCCTGCCAGAAGATCAACGGCGCCTCCTGGCTACCTGGTGTGGCGAGGCCGATCCGCGGGCTGGTTGGCCGCGTTTGCACCTGTAGAGTTGCCAGCGCGCCGGGCGGCAGGCCGGTATAGGCGGCCGAAATCGCTGCGCTTCAGCCGCAGAGCGAAGCGCAGATCGGTGAAATCGTCGGGCTGAAGGTCGGCTGCCTCGGTGTTCGCAGCTACATCCCGGCTCACCGTCGGATCGTCGGCTCGGCGCTGCTCGTCGAGACGGTAGAGCTCCAGCGTGTGGGCCACGTTACCTGCCGTGCCCGCGGCCAGGGTTACGCGCGTCACGCGTCGAGGCGCGTCAAGGGCAACGACCAGCACAGTTGAGTCGCCGTTGAGGTTGCTCAGCGTCGCCGGCCCGCCGGGCGCCGATGCGGCGTTGGCAGCGTAGGAAATGGCTTGAAACTGCCCGCTGAGCATCGTAGCCTGGGCATCAACCAGCACGCCCGCGGCGCCTGCGATTGGCAACCGCAAATACAGCCGCCGCTCGAAGATTCGCAGCGGCGCCTGTCCCACCGGCGCGCGCACCGTCCAGGTCGTGGCCGCGCTTTGCGTGGTACCGCCAGGGCTGGTAGAAACTACGGTTATCTCACTCATGGTCTGCGAAATTCATCGCGCAGCTTCTCGAACTGGATGTTGAGATCGCGATCCAGGTTGCCGCGGAACTCTTCGAGCGCGCGGTCCAGGCGCCGCGGCAGATTGCGCTCGAGCAACTCGTCGACGCGGCCGGTTACCTGTACCTGCAGCTCGGTATCGAAGGTAGCGCGGTCGACTTTCGCGGAAAGCGCCTGGTCAAACCTGGAGACGTCGACTTTCTTCTCCAGTGCCGCCTGGTCGGCCTTGCCCGCAAGCGTCTGGTCGAAGGTCGCGGTGTCGACTTTCTTGTCAAGCGCCGACCGGTCAGCCTTCCCCGCCAGCGCCTGATTCAATGTCGCTGTGTCGACCTTGCCTACCAGGGCCGACTGATCGGCTTTGCTTGCAAGTGCCTGGCTGAACGTGGCTGTGTCGACTTTGCCTTGCAACGCTGACTGATCGGCTTTGCTTGCAAGTGCAGCCTGTAACGTACTCTGGTCGATCTTGCCGGCAATTGCCTGATTGAATGCAGCAGTATCAACTTTCGTCGCCAGCGCGGCCTGATCGGCCTTGCCGGCAATTGCCTGATTGAACGCAGCGGTATCGACTTTTCCGCCTAGCGCCGCTTGCAGGACCGCCTGGTCGATCTTCGTGGCGAGCTGCCCGCGCAGATCGCCGAGCTGGGTAGCAACGTCTCTGATCTTGCCGGGGTCGATCGTGTCGAGCCTGGCGTCGAGCCGCTCGTCATTCAGGTCGGCGCGCACGCGGCTGAGCGTTTCAAAGGCGCTCGCGCCCGTCGCCATCGCCGCCGAGGCTGTGTTCATTGCCGGGAACAGCTGGGTTTGCACCTCCAGCGGCACCTCGTTGCTGGACAGTACGAAGGCGCGCATGGCCTGCGCGGCTAGACGCTGGGCTGCGAACTCTCCTGCGCTGCCGGGATGGCTGTTAACCATGCTGCGCAGGCGGGTATAGATCACGTCGAGCATGGGGCGGGCGGGCTCACCGCGCGCGCGCGCATTCTGCAGGTCCTGGGCGATGCGGTCCTCGCTGCTCGCCAGCTGGAGATAGGCCTGCAGCCAGGCGCCGAGCCAGTCGTCGAAGCGCGCGTCGATGATCGCGGAGGCCAGCACGCCGCTCGTCGCGCTGCTCAGGTCGCCCTCGCGGGCATAAGCCATCACAACGGCGTCGTAGCCCGGCCACGCCCTGGCCGGCAGCGAGCCCTGTTCGAACTCCCGCCCGCGCGCGCGCACCGAAGTCGCGAAACAGGAGGTCGACCGCCTGGCGCAGCTCACGGCTACCGCTCTGGCGGTACATACGCGCCAGACTGCGCAGGCCTGCCTCCGCATCACCCGGCGTACCGCTACCGTCGAGCAGGCCGAGCGCGCCGGCCAGCAGCTCGCGCTGGTGTGGCGGCATATCTTCGGCGGTGGCGGGCAGCAGCTCGGCGCGCAGCGTGCCATCCAGTCCGGTCAACCCGCTTACGCTTCCGGCCAGGCCCCGCTCCGCGCCTTCCTGCGCCATCAGACGGCCCCAGGACGTTACCAGCGTCACCGGCACGCCAACGGCGGGGGAGCCGTTCGGTCCATGGCTTACCACAGCCGTGACTGTGCGCGGCTGGCCGAGAAAGCGCTGCCCGGTCTCGGCGTTCAGCGATACATGCAGGCGCTGCGCCAGCTCGCGGCGCAAGGCGACAAGCTCTTGCCGCAGCTCGGCCAGCTCGGTCTGCAGCGTAGTTTCCAGCGTCGTTACGCTCATGGCGTGCCTCTCCGGCGCAGGTTTGCCGATCAATGCCTGGTGCGTCCGCGCCGTGTTACCCGCCCGGCACCTGCCGCTTCAGGCCGGCAATATCGCCGAGCATCTCCTGGACGCGCGTTTCCACCACGCTGAACTTGCCGGTGTCGACGCCCTGAAAATCCTGGATCTGGGTCTTGACGAAACCCAGGTCTTGCTCGACCTTGACGCCGCGCGTATTCAGCTCCTTGGTGCGCTCGTCGAGCCGGCCGACCGTGACGTTCAGGTCGCCGATCGACTCGTCGAAGCTCGAAGTCTTTTGCGACAGCGCGCCGATGTCTTGCTTTGTTTCGGTCTGAAAATTCTGCAGCTGCGTGCCGAACGCCTGCAGCGCGCCCTTGGTCTGAGTATCGAGCGAGCCGACCTGTGTGGCGAGACCTTCCAGCTGTCCGTCGAGCTGCGAAAATTGCGTGCCGACCTGTTCGACCTGGCTTTTGATCGCGTCGACCTCGCCGAGCACGCCCGCCACGTTCGTATCGGCGCGTGTAGCGGCGTCGCTGAATACGTCGAAAGCGACTTGCCCATCCTCCAGGCCGAGCGCGCCGGCCTGAGCGGTTTCCAGTGTTTGCTGGATGCCGATCGCCTTCTGCATGGCGTCGGTGAGCTGCGGCAAGTACGGCTGCGGGCTCTCGATCTGGCCCAGCGCTTTGCTGATGGTGCGGTATGTTTGCAGCTTGCCGATAACCCCCTTGTCCTTGACCAGGTCGTCGACCTTCTCTTTAAACAGGTCAACCGTGACCTCATACTTTTCGCGGAAGGTTGGCACAAGCTCGTCCTTGATGCGACGAAGGTCCTTGTCGATCTCCAGCTCGTCGATAACGTCGAGCACAACCCATGGTCCGATCCAGTCGCGGAAGGTGATTTGCATCGAGTTGACGCCACGGCTATGGTCAGGCGTGCGCGGGTCGCTGTCGACTTTGGCGAACGCCATCACCGTCGCGCGGTAGTCGCGCCAGTTGGTGCGCATCTGGTCGACCATGCCGGGCTTGATCTTGCCCGTTACGAGCGCGGGGTCTTTGAGGTAGTAGGCGTCGGTGTAGTTGCGCACGCTGTGGGTATCCTCGCGGCGATACTCCTGGCTCATCACGCGGTAGACGCCGGACTCTTTGGCCTCCATCGGCGTGCTGGATTCCAGAATCAGCTCCGCGACCGACTTGCTTGTGCCGGCAGGCTTGGTGGCGAGCGAGCCGACGACCTGATCTTCCTCTTCAGCGCTGAAGCTAAACACGTGATCCGAGCGCAGCAGCACCCGCGCGACGCCCTGACTGTTCGCGCGCACCGAGATGGTACGGTTGCCTGTTCCGCCCAGGCTTTCGAAGCCGGGGACCGGCCGAAAGTTGCCCCAGGTGGTTACGAAATCCACCCAGGGACGGTCGGTGGCCGGCGCGCCGCTCAGGCTGGTAACAGTGGCGCTCAGCTCGGCCAGCTCGCCGATGGTGTAGTTGACCCGCACACTGGTCAGCGTCACGCGGAAGGTTTGCAGCAACGGCTCCACCTGGCTCGTCAGGGTGGCAACAGCGCTTTGCAGGCTGGTGAGATTGCCGGAAAGCTCGTCGATCTGGCCTTGAAGGTCGATTTTAAGCGCTGCCAGCTCGCCGGTCACGCGCTCGTCGAGGGCCACAACGGCGGCTACCAGCGTGTTCCAGTCGTCCGAGCGAATCAGCTGCCCGGCGCTCTTGTTGCCGATGTCGTCAACTAGAGTCATGGTATCACTCCCACGCTATCGGTTGCGGTCAGCTGCGGGCTGGCGCTATTTTAGCAGCCCGCATCCTACGAGCGCACAAGCTGCTCTGCGACTGCCAGGGCGACGCGGATACCGGCTGGACGCACCTGTGCGATGCCTTCCCACACGCGGTCGAGCACGATCGGGTCGATCACCTCGCCGGGCTCGCGCAGCGTCAGCCGCACGATCGCGGCCAGCGCTCGCCGCTCGTGCCAGGCGAACCAGACACGCGCCGCCGGGTTATAGGCGAAGATCGTCGCGTCATAATCACTCGGCGGCGGCGGAACATCGACATCATAGCGCCCCGAGTTCGGGCGGCTCCATCTGCGGCGGCGGGATCAGCCGCCCCTCCATGGTCCAGAAGGGTGTGCCGTCCGGCGGTACGAAGCCGGCGGGCTCCAGGCTCAGATAGCGCCAGGTCGAGCTACCGGCCGGCAGTCGTGGCACGGCCGGGATGCCCCCTGCGAGCGCTCGCTCGGGCGACGGCTTGACGCGCATGCGCAGGTCGGCCGTATTTACCGGCGCGCCGCCGGGCGTGAATTGCGTTCCGTCCCAGCTTCCCAGGTCGGCGGTGACGCCATCGCTCCACGCGATCGCGCGCACGGCCGGCTCGTCGGTCGCGCGCAGCGCCAGCGCGGGCGCCTCCCAGACGCGTGTGCGCTCGTCGAAGCGCTGCCACGCGTTCGTGCCGCGATCATAGCGCCACGCGCCACGCGGTTGCAGCCCCAGTGTATCGTCGTAGAGCGTGTCGGCGCGGCCGAGCTGCGCCCATGTGTCGCCGCGCAGCTGCCACAGGTCGCGCCCGTCGTAGCGCAGCAGCCCGCGCTCGCCGCCGATCCAGACCAGGCCGCGCTCGTCTTCGCGGATCGTGTGTACCGGCTCCGCGCCAAGGTCGGGAAAGGCTTCCAGCAGCGTCTCGTAGACCAGCCCGCCGGCCGCGCGCGCGACATAGCGCGCCAGCCCATGCTCGGTGCCGATCCACAGCGAGCCGTCCGGCCCGCGGTGCAGGCAGCGCACTTGCGGCAGGAAATCCTCGCCCGGCGCGGGGAGCGCGCCGAGCGGCAGCCAGTCGCGCGCTTGCTCGCTGCGGCCCTGTCCTTCATACCGGTAGCGATCGCCGGTGCCGGGCTGGACCTGTATCAGGCCCCGGTTGGTGGCGTAATAGCGCGCGCCGCCGGCGTCGAAGCTGAGCGCGTGGACCTCGGCGCCGCCAAGGTCGGGCGGTCCGGCCACGCCCACCGCGCGCGCTCCGTTGGCGGTGCCGGCCCAGATCGTGCCGGCCGTATCGCGGGCGAGCGCCAGAATCGGCCACGCCGTCGAGATCGGCCACCGACTCGGCGCTGAAGGCGCCCGGCGGATACAGCTCTACGCTGCGCAGGCCGTCGCCGGTAGCCAGGTACAGCGTTCGCCCGTCGGCGGCTTCGGCAAGCGCGCGCGGCGCCGCCAGCCCGTCGACGGCGATGGCCCAGGCCAGCCCGTCGAAGCGCCACAGCTCGCCGGCACCGGTGAGCGCCCAGAGCGCGCGATCATAGGATTGGTGCAGCGCCACGATCGGGCCTGCCGGGGCGCCGGGCACATTCCGCCATGGGCCGGCGGCGGTGGGATCGGCGGGCTCGACGACGCCGGGCAGCGCTTCGGCGCGCCGCAGCACAGCGTCCTGCGCCAGCCAGGAGCTGAAGGACGGACGCAGGCGCAGCGCCTGGTCGGGCGCGAGGTTGCCGGCATACGCCAGGCCAAGCGGCGGCTGCCCCGCGCCGCCGTCGAACAGCTCGACCAGCGGGCGCTCGGTCGGGTCGATCACTCCGGCATCCGGCGTCACGCCGCGGATATACACCACCGGTAGCGCGGCGGCAAGGGCATCGCTGCGCATGGTCCAGCGCATCATCGGGCCGACCAGGTCGGCGGGCTCGCCGCGTGCCTGCACCGCGTGACCGCGCGCAACCAGGGGCGCCGATTCTTCAATCGAGAATCCGCGGTCGCGGCGCTCGTCCGGCCGGCTGGCGTCGATCGGCAGCGACGCCTCGACCATGCGGCGGATGGCGCCGAGCGTGCCCAGTCCCGCTCGATACAGCGCGACGGTGCGCGCGATGCGCAGGCGGAAGGGCTCGACAGCTTCGCGCAGGGCGGGCGGCTCGCGCCACGGCGATATCGCCAGCAGCGCGGCGAGGCGGCCAAGGTCGGCGATATAAGGGAACTCAAGCACGCTGCGGGCGATCGCGTCGGGGTAGGCTTCTTCGAGCAGCAGCCAGTTGAGCTGCACCAGCTCCCGGCCGGTAGGGTTCTGGCCCAGCATGCGCCGCGCGTCGGGCGAAAGCGTCACGCCCTCAAAGCGCACTTCGCTAAACAGCGGCCCGGCTTCGACCAGTACTTCCAACGCGTCGCTGAGGGCGCTGGACAGCGCGCGCGGCGCGACGCCGCCGGTGTAGGCCGCGATCTGCGCGCTGAGCTCGGCGGGCAGCTGCGTGTTGATATGCTGCGTCAGCGGCTCGGAATCGGCCTTCAGCCGCGTCGCCAGCGCCCCCGCGTCGTGCAGCGCGCCAGGCAACGGGCGCGGCGCGGGCCAGCCGCGCAGCTCGCGCCCGCGCAGGTAGAACGGGCTGAAGCGCGCGCGGTCGGCATAGTCGAACCAGTGCGCCTGCAGCGTTTCGGCGGCGGAATTGTCGGCCGCTTGCAGCACCGCATCCACGGCGCGCAGGTAGAGCGTCAGATGGCTGTTGCGCTTGAGCTGGATCAAAAAGCGCGCGCTGCTAAACGCCAATGTCGGCGCGGCAACGCCATCACGCACCGGCGCCGCGGCCGCGGGCAGCTCGGGAAGTCGCGCGCCGCTGTAAGGAAAGAACTCCAGCGCATAGCTCACGCCTGGCGCGGTGCCGGGCGCCAGACGCACTTCGCGCAGCCGGGCCGCCTGCGGGAGCAGCACCAGCACAGTTCCGTTGGCGTCGGCAAGCTTTACCTCCAGCGGCGGATCCAGCACCACGGCGGCCAGGTCGGCGGCGCGCAGCGGCACCACCTGTCCCGCGCTATCGTCGTCGTCGGGCCGGTAGAGCGAGGGTAGCCGGTCGCGCATCCGCTCGAACTTACCCATCGCCGTTCTCCGTTTGCAGCTCGACACCGCCCAGTGAGATACGCTCAAACGGCGCCAGCGTGTAAGCTGCATCGCTCTGGCGCGCCAGGATTCGGCTCAGCCCGCTTTCGGCTGTGATCGCAAAACGCACGGCGTATGGCGCGATCGTGGCTTCGCCGGGGTCCGGCGTGGCTGCGATGCCTGGCAGCGGCACGCCAGCCAGCAGCCGGCTATAGGTCAGCGTGCGCTCGTCAGGCGTGGTGCTATCGCTTGCATTAAGCGCGTTAAGCGCAGTCAGCAGGCCGTCAAGCGCGCTCTGAATCGCCGGGCGATCGGGCGGCGACGCGGTAGACGGATAGATCACCACCGCGTTGAGCAGCGTGGGCAGGTTCGGGTCGGCGATCTGCAGCTCGCCGAGCACAGTCGGGGCGCCGGCAATATCGATCGTGCCCGCCGCGAGGTTCAGTTTGTCGACGCCGCCGACCTGCGCGCTCAGGATGCGTACATCTTCCACGCCGGCCACGCTCAGAGCCAGGCCGACGATGCGGTTGATGCTGGCGGCCGAGGCCGTCGGCAGGCGCGCGAAGTAGTCGGCCACGCTTTCGCGCACCGCGCGCTGGGCGGCGCGCAGATCCTGCTCCAGCAGGCTTTTTGTAGTCGTCAGCCTCACGGCCAGGTCGACGCGCTGCGGGGCAACGGCGCGCGCCAGGTCGAGCACCACGCGCACCCCTGCCGGGCGGGCGTCCTCGATCGCTTGCAGCAAGCGCTGGTACAGCTCGGGCGGCAGCTGGCCCGGATCGACATGCGGGATGACGCGCACCAGGCCGGGCTCGTCCGCGTCCTCCTCGACCTCGGCGGTCAGCCCCTGGCGCGAAACAGCATTCTTCAGCGCGCCCAGCGTCGCCCGCTCGCTACCGTACAGGAAGTTCTTGGCCCGCTCGCGCAGCTCGGTATCGGTTTCGTCCTGTGTCGCCACCGTCGTCGGCGCGGGATTTGTCACCGTGGCGATGCCGTCGATCGGCACCGGCAGCACGGTCAGCACGTCGGCGGGCAGCGGGTCGTTCGGCTCCAGATCGCGGGCAACCACGCGGATCGTATTCTGGGGCGGGGCCATGGTAACGGTCGCCGTGGTCTCGTACTCGATATCGCCACCGGCGGTGGTGATGCGTGTGCCGGCCGGCAGGGTGATCGCGCCGCGGCTATTGGGAGCGCGGCTGAACTCCACCTCGCCTGCCGCCCGCCCGCCCGCCACGCGCGTGATGCCGAGCAGCGCCACCACCTTGTCGAGCGAGCTGCCGCCGGCGGTATCCACAAAGCTCGACTGGTACACGGCCTCGAGCTGGGCGTACAGGCCGGCCATCTCCAGCGCCACGGTTTCGGCCAGCGTGCGCACCACGCTGCCGGTTTGCAGGTCGGTCAGCACGGGCTGCGCCGAGTTGGGGTAGTAGTTGATGCTCACCAGCGAGCCCGGGTCCGGCAGCCTGGCGCCGGGCTGCCACTCAACCGCCAGCCTGTTGTCGGCGAGCTTATAATCCACGCCCTTGCGAAACAGGTGCGGCTGGCCGTCGCGGCTGCCGTACAGCGAGATCACATCGGCCGCGGGCGGCTGCTGAAGCAAATGCTGAAAGGGCGGCACGCTGCTGCCGGGCGGCGGGAATGGATGAGCTTCCGCGGCCGAGCCGCCCGTCATGGCGACGAGTAAGTTGTCGAGCACCTCGGGAAAGGTGCGGCGTCTGATGGTCATGGCGCAAGCTCCAGCGTAAACGGCCCGATCGTCACGGTCGCCGTCGGGCCAACCGGCTGCACCGTCAGCTGCACGTTGACGCGGTGGCGCACATCCTCGCGCGTGCGGCTGCCGTCAATCGGCGTGACGCTCACCTCGCGCAATCTGGCGATGCGCGGCTCCTGGCCCAGGCTTTCGATGATGAACAGGCGCATCAGGTTGCGCACGGTTTCCGTGTTCGGGCGGCCGACCAGCTCGTGCAGGCGCGAACCGTACTCGGGGTGCCCCAGCGCGGCCAGCTCGCCGCGCGGCGTGAGCAGGCGTATCACGATCGCCTGGGCCAGGTTATCACGCCCGCCGACGATGCCGATGTCCTCCAGCAGGCCGGTCGCTTTGGGCACGTGGCGCCGGTCGGTGCCCAGCGTGTACACCGGGCGCAGCTCGTGCTGGCGCAGTGCCAGGCGGATATCGGTCAGCAGATGGCGGTCGTCGGACATTGGCTAGCCTCCGATCAGTACCGTGCCGGCGGCGATGATCGTGCCGGCGGGCAGATCGGCCGGGTCGTTGCAGGTCAGCGCCGGGTCGCCGTTTCGCGCAGCGGGCTTGCCGTTGATCAACACGCTGCCGCTGCCGCGCTGGACGGTGGCCTTGTCGGCGGGCGACTTTTGAAACGGGCCGCCCTGCGGGACGTGCGGGGGCGAGTTGCTCGCGGTGCTGCCCTGCACGGCGGCCGGCTTGCCTTCGATATTCACATCGCCGCTCAGCCCGCCGTCGAGCGTTCCGGAAAACGGGTGCGGCAGCGGTGTGGGCACCGGCCCGCCCGGCGAAGGGATCATCACAATATGAATGTCGGTGGCGATTACCTTGTCGCCCTGTTTGGCTGCCGGTTGTGGCATAGGTGGCTCCGTTTTCCGGATAACGCGGCGTGCTAGTTCAAATTAATCGTCGCACCCTTAAGGTTGAGCTGGCCGCTGGCCTTGACCTGAATCTCGCTGCCGCCCTCGATGTTAAGGTTATTGCCGACTTTGATATTCAGGTCGCCCTGGCTTTCCAGCGTCACGGCGCCGTCGCGCTCGATTTTCAGCACTGCTTTGCCGCCGTCGATATTCAGCTCGACGACAGGGTCGTCGTCCTTAAGATTCAGCTCGAGCGCGTCGCCCAGCTTGAGTACCACGGCGCGCTCGTCGCCGCTGCGCAGCTCGAAGTGAACCGCGTCGCTATCCGCGGCGGCGAGCGGCAAGTGCAGCACGGCCTGGCCGTCGTCGTTGACGGGCGGGCGGTCTTCGTCGTTATACAGCCGCCCGGTGATTACCGGCGCGCTGATGTTGCCGCCGATGAACTGCACCAACACCAGCTCGCCAAGCGCAGGAATGCTCACGCCGCCGATGCGCTGGGTTGCCACCGGCACCTGTTTCAGCACAATGCCCGAATCGCGC
The DNA here is from genome assembly GCA_963827625.1 of uncultured bacterium. Classification (GTDB taxonomy): domain Bacteria; phylum Chloroflexota; class Chloroflexia; order Chloroflexales; family Kallotenuaceae; genus CAWHBS01. Next base: position 320,509 of record CAWHBS010000005.1, read on the forward strand.
AGCCGCACGGTACAGGCGTAGTTGTCCTTGTCGGAATCGCCGGCGTGCGGATGCTGCTCCTGCACAACCGCAAGCTCCGCCGTGCGCACCTGTCCCAGCTCTTCTTGCACGATGCGCCGGATGGTTTCGAACAGCGAGAGTGCCATGCGTATCTGCCTCAGGTCTCGTCACGTTGCTGTCGGTACACCCGCGAGCGGGCAATTGCTAGCGCCAGGCTAAAACCATGCGGCAGGGACGCCGGGCTAAAGCCATGCGCCCAAACACGAAGCCTCTGCCGCGGCTGTATTTAGGAGCCTCGCCGCTGCGAGGCTTGGTGTACTGGCGCATTGCTTTAGCTTGGCGCCAGGGCGCGATTTTAATCGCCGGTCGGCCTCGATCATAGCAAGCCGCCCAACCCATCGCCCGCGCCACCCGCGCCGGCCTTGCTGATGGAGAGCAGGGTGGTGAAACCCGCGCTCTTGGCGAAACGATGGCGCAGCGCGCGCACCAGGTACAGCCCATTGAGCGCGGGCGTTGGAACGCCCGACACCTCCACGGCGCTGCCCACTGTTACCGCCGGTGCTCCGGGCACCAGCAGGCGCCCGCTTACCGCAGCCTGAGCCGCGGCCGCCACCTGCGCTTCGGCCGCGCCGCGCGCCGCGGCTGCACTGCGCAGCGCCGGGGTCTCCAGCAGCCGCTCCGGCGCGCCGCTGCCGGCCTCGCCGCGCACCGGAGACGAATCCTTTACCAGCCAGCTCCAGGCCGATTGGCCCTGGCTGCCCGCCGCGCCTTCGCCCACCACCGCGGCCGTGCCCATGAGTGTCGGCGTATCGGCCAGCTCCAGCTCCAGGATGTCGACGCCGTAGGTGAACGTTTGTACCGGTTCATCGGCGGAAAACGGGGCGTAGTGAAGCTCACCCGCCGGGCTCAGATATACCAGGAAGCCGCTGCTCTGCGCCAGCGCCGCGACGTGCTGGTACGCCGTGCGCCGGTCGTCCACCACATAAAAGGGCAGGTCGGCGCCGTCCTCCACGCTGCCGGCCGTTACCTCGGCGCGGCCGGCAAGATCGCGCACAATATCGCCGGCCACGCGCCCATCGTAGCTCTGATTGAGGCGTAAGTGGGACAGCCTGGCGCCGCCGTTGACCGCGACGATCCGCGTTGCGCCGTGGATCCCGCGCGACACCTGCTCCACCGCGCCGCTGAACACCACTTCCGGACCGCTGTCTTCATAGCCAAGGCTGACGCTGCCGCCGTCGCCCACGGCCACGGCGGGCGCCTGCGCGGCCGCGGCAAGCACGATCTCCAGCACGTCGACGGCCGGCGCCAGCCCGGCCTCCAGCGTGATCGCGACGACATGCTGCTGCCAGGGGTCCGAGCCGCCGGTGCCCAGGCCCAGCGCCGAAGCCGCCGCGCCGGCCACATCACCCAGCGCCGCCGCCGCCGGCGCCCGGGCTGAACTCGACGGCGAAAACCGGCCGGCGCAGTGAGGGTGCCGCGCTGCCGTTGCCAAGCAATTGGCCTGCCGGATCGCTCATATATGCCCTAAGCTATTGCGCTGTCGAGCAGCGCCGGATCGAAGTTGCCCGCCAGCATAACGCGGCCCTCGCCGGACTCGCCGGTCAGCGGCTGTGTTGGAAAGACGAGTGCGATCTGCTCGCCCGCCGCCGGCGCGCGCTCGATCAGTCCCGAGGCCTGCTGGCCGCCCGGACCGACCGCCAGCGCCGCCAGGCGTTGGTCGCCGATCGTGATCTCATAGGGCTGCTCGCCTTCGGGGAAGAAGTCGCCCTCCAGCGTAATGCGCAGCATCCGTCGCGGCGGGCCGGACGGCGGCGTGGGCGGCGCCAGCCCCAGCACCTCGCGGATGATCTGCTGATCGCTCTTCGGCGCCGGCACATCGATCTTCCTCGATGCGGTAGCGCTCGATTATAGGTGGCTGCATGGAAGCCTCACAACGAAAACTCGATCTCGTCGAACACCAGCTTGCCGGCGCTCGTTTCGCTGAACTCGAAGCTGAGCGTGGCCAGCGCGCCAAGATTGAGCTGCGGGTTGGCCGCTGTGAAACGTGCCAGCGGCAGGCGCACGGTCTTTAGCACCGACATGGGTATCGGCAAAGGGTTGCGCCGAATCATTTTCTCGCGGACCGGTGGGATAGTGGCGAAATCAGCCACCCGCAGCACCGCGGTCTGGCCGAAATTATCGGTCAGGCGCACGCGAAAGTTCTGATTGGCGCCCGGTGGATTGATGCCCATATCCTGTCCGACGCGAAACGCCAGCACGCGGAAGGCCGCTACCGAGCGGCCGCCCAGCGTGGAAACATAACGCGCCGACGCGCTGCTCCAGCGCACGACCAACGCCTGTGTATCCTGATACCACGGGCCGGTGCTTTCGCCGCAGCTCGCTCCACTTGTAAAATAATGCTGCAGGCCGGCCTCGTCGAACTCGGCCACGCTGGCCGTGGTCACGGCCTCGGTCAAGGTGTTACGGTCACGATTGGCCGGCGTGTCCTCGAAGGTGTCCACGCTCAGCCCGCCCGGCAGCTGCACCGCGTGGTGGATCGCGACGCCGGCCAGCGCCGGCAGGCGCCGCTCGCCCGCGAAATACGCCGCGACGCCGGCCAGTCCGCCGAGCTGCTGCAGCAGGAACAGCGCGCTGTAGCCGCCGGCAATCGCCTGGTGCTGCGGCCTGCTCACGGTCGGATGCGGCGGGCACCTCATCCTGCCAGTTCCAGTTCGACGAAAAGTAGTTGTGGATCGCGCCCGCTACCCAGACCATCTGGCGCGGCGCCGCGGCGCGGTCGTAGATGCGCTGCCCCGAAAGGTCGGATACATCGCCGTCGTCCGAGCCGATGATCGCCAGGTACGGCAGCGCTACACGAATGTTGCGGTTGTCGGTCGGCGCGATCGAGACCAGGGCGCGGATGCCTACGCCTAGCCCCGCGGGCACCATAAAGCGTGCGTTAATATCCTGGGCCGATATCACGGCTTCGCCGCCGCGCGAATGGCCGATCAGCCCGATCCTGCTCATATCGAGCTTGCCGGTGTAGAAAGGGTCGCTGCCGTTTTTTCCATCCAGCACGCCGATGTGATGCAGGATGACCAGGCCACGATGAGTGATCGCCACCTCGTCGACCAGAAACGGCCGGCAGGTTACCAGCGACCCCTGCGGGTTCACCAGCTCGCCGCGGCCGTTGGCCGGATTGAAGCGACCATTGAGATTGATGCTCACGGCGACGAAGCCGTAGCTCGCCAGGTGCTCGGCCAGGTAGGCCAGCCCTTCGTGATTCATGAACTCCACGCGCAGCCCACCAGACAAAATCGGTTGCAGGTTGCCTGCTACGTCGCGGATGCGTTCGCCCGCTGCGTCGCGCACGAACTCTGCGGCGCCGTGGCGCCCGTGCGCCAGCACCACCAGCGGGTAAGCTGCATGGCGCGTGGCAAATGGCGTGCGCGCGCCCGCGCTCTGGGCCGGGTAGCGCAGCAGCGCCTGGACCGTCACCTCGATATCGGGCGGATAATTTTCCAGGCCGCCGGCGATGGTGAAGTTGGCGTCGGCATACGTATCGCTGCCCACGGCGTAAGGGCCCGGCTCGCTGGCGTCGTAGATCGGCCAGAACTCCTGCACTGCCATGGCCGCGGGCCCGCCGCCGGTCGGCTCGAACAGCGCAGCCAGCCGCACCGCGCGATCTGCCCGCGGCGGAAGGGTCGCGGGGGCAGCCAGGGTCACTTCGGCGATATCCTGTTGCGCGGTGCCGCGCACCTGGAGCACGTCGGGCGGGAAGCTGAACCAGCGCACGTTGCCGCCGCCGGCCGGGTTGGGCACGGCCTTCAGGCGTAGCGGCGTGCCGGGCAACAAGAACTCCGGCGCCGCGTCGCTGCCGTTCTCGGCCATGATCGCTACTGTCCCCGCCGCGGCGCCGACCGCCAGGCGCAGCCCCGGCCGCCGCTCTTCGTTCACAAAGACCTGCAGCTCGACGTCGGGCTGGCTGCCGGCGGTCGGCGCCAGGCCATGCAGCGGGATCAGCGCGCTGGTATTCTGCTCGAAGCGCCTGCTGGTCGGGCCGGCCGGGCCGTCGAAGCGGATATCGCCCCCGCCGCCCGCGGCACCCTGGCGCACCAGGCGCAGCTCTACCGGGATCACCTCCTGCGGGTAGCTGATCGACAGCGCCAGAAAGCTGTTGCTTCCCTGCGGGATGCGGTCGGCGGCGGCCAGCCGGATCTCGACCCGCGCCGTGCTGCGCGTGATCGTGCCGCGAACTATATCGGCTGAGACGCTTTGAAACGCCATGACGCTTCCTCGATCAGGTGACCTTCAGCCGCAGCGTTTTTACCACCTCGGCTCCGAAGTTGTTGCCCGTACCGGCCCAGGTCTTGGCCGCGGAGCGCAGCTCATACATATACAGTTTGCGCAACGTCGTCTCGCGATCGTCGCCCCTGGTTGGAGGCTCAAAGTGCTCGTCGGTGTCGAAATCCGGCTGGTAGCTCACGCGTAACGTCTCGGTAGTTCCAGCGCCGCCGGCCGGCGCCGTGTAGGTGATCGTCACTTCGCCGGAGGCGCTTGTTGCGCGCTGCAGCTCCGTGGGCAGCGCCGCGGTGCGACGTCCATGCCGTACGACCGGGCCCGCGCCGCCGGCCAGGGCAAACTGTGCGACAGCGCCGGCGCGGAAGCGCAGGTTGTAGCCGCGCAGTGGCCGCTGCGTCGCGTCGCGCACGCGGACAACCAGGCTGCGCGACGAGCCCGCCGGAAGCGCGAGCTCGTCGCCCAATGCGGTTTGATTGCCCTCGACGAAGATGCGGACGGACGGCATCAGGATATTGTTCAGCTCGTAGATGCTTTGTACCAGCGGCGCGAAGGCTGCCTGTGCCACGTGTGCCTGGTCGAGCAGGTTGCGCAGGTAAATCAGGCTCGCCTTGTCGATCTCTTCAAGCGGCGGGTCCAGCTCAAAGCGGCGCAGCGTCTTCCAGATCACATCCACGAAGCGCTGGCGCTGTGCGTCGCTCAAGCCGGCATTGTGGCGATGCCAGAACGAGGGCGCGTCGGCGAACAGCACGCCGGGGTCGGCCAGAATATGGTGGATCTGGTACAGCGCCATGTTGATGCAGCCCTCGTTCTGCAAGCCTACATTTACGTCCTGGAAGCTGGGCAGCGGATCGCTCGCCGGCCCGCCAAAGATATAGCGGTAGGGCGCCCTTCCGCTTTCCGATACGCCGGGGAACGTCTGGCCCGCCCGCGCGTTGCGCATGCCGCGCACCCGGTCGTAGCTGCCATAGTCGCGCTCCCAGAACATGGCCACGTATTCGGCCCAGCCCTCGGACAGCGCCAGGTTATAGCTGCCGAACTTCGCGACCGTGTGGCTGCTGCTCAGCTCGATCAGGCCCGCCAGCGAGTAGGGCGGGTACGGCTGAATCGCTTTGCCATAGACCCAGTGCGTCATCTCGTGGGCGATCACGCCGGGGTCCCAGGCGTCCGAGCGCTGGCCGTGTGGCGAATCCATGCCCAGGTTGACGTCAAGAAACTGGTAGCTGTTGTCGCCCCCGATCAGGTCGACGTCGAGCGTGCGGCTGTTGGCCGCTACGCCCCAGCGCTGCCCGGCCTCGTCGGTGCTGGTGTACTGCTGGTACCAGCGCTGGACGCCGCGCACCGTTGTGGCGGTATGGATCGCGCCGTTGGTGGTTCGCTGCGGGCCAAGGATGCGCTCGAAGCGGAAGCGATCATCGCTGAAGTCGTCAGCCGGGTCGGATTCGAAGTCGTGCGAGTCGTCGAAGATGCTGACGTCGCCGACGTTCAGTTCCAGCCCGAGCTCGGCTCGCGCGTCGACCTTGGTGATCACGCGGCATGAGATGTCGGGCAGATCTTCGCCGAGGTCGAACAGCACCACGTCGAGCCCGGTAAAAACGCGCACCAGGCGCACGCGGTCGTTGCCCGTATCCGCCACCATCAGCAGCCCGCGATCCGAAAGCAGCGCGCGCGCCGGGGCCTGCAGCACCTGCTGGCGCGCCAGCTCGGGATAGATCGGTGCGAGCGCCGTGTTTTCCATGGTCAGCGACCGTAGATCCCACATCGCCAGCACCGCGCCTGCCGTGTCCATGCGGTACACGCGGCGTTGCTGGCGATCGGCCACGATCAGCTTGCCTTCGCCGTCCACGGCAACGCCGGATGGCTGCTGCAGGCTGAAGCCGGTGCCGACTGGCACGATCACGCGCACGAACACATCGGCGGCGTCGTACTGCACGATGCGCTGGTTGCCGGTGTCGGCCACGAACAGGTTGCCAGCGCGATCCACCGCCACGTCCTCGGGCGCGCTCAGGTTCGTACCGCCGCCGCCGGTCAGCCGTCCGGTGAAGCTGCCGTCGGGCTTGATGATCTGCACGCGGTTGTTGGCTCTGTCGGCCACGTAGATCAGCGCCTCGGTCCGCTGCACCAGCGCGATGCCGCGCGGGTCGTCAAACTGGTTGTCGCCGCTGCCGCTTGAGCCGAGCGGCGCCTGGGCCACCTGGGCGGCATTGAAGGGCACGATCCTGTCGTTGACGCTATCTGCCACGAAGGCTGCGCCGTCGGACGCCACGGCGATGCCCACGGGCCCGCTCAGGCCGGCGGCGGCGCCGATCACGTCCGGCGCAACGGTAAGCGCGCCGGCGCCATCGCGGGCGAAGCGCAGCACGCGGTTGTTGCCGCTGTCGGCCACCCACAGCCGGCCGTCGGGCGCGAGCGTAACATAGCCCGGCGCGGCCATGTGCGGCGCCTCGCTCACCGGCGTCCACGGGCTTCCAACGATTCGCGGCGCGGTATTGTCGGGCAGCGGCGCGCCTGCCGCGTCGAACGTCGATCCGCGCAGCACCCTGAAGTTGGCCATATCGGCAGCGTACACTTCGCCGCGCGCGTCGGTGGCCACGGTGCCGGGCGTGAACGGGTTTGCCAGCGCGGGCGTATAGGTGTGGGTCCAGTTGGCCAGGTTGGCGCCCGTCTCGGCGTCAAGGCGCTGCACGCGCTGGTTGCCCAGCTCGGCGACATACAGATAGCCGCTCTTGGTATCCAGCGCCAGCCCGGTAGGCATGGTGAACTCGCCCGCCCCGGCCCCGGCGCCGCCGCCGGCTTTTTCGAAGGTTACCTGCAGTGTGAACAGCAGGCCCGTCGCATCCAGCAGCCAGCGCGAGACCTTGTGCTGCGCAAAGTCGCACACATACAGCCTGCGCTGCCGGTCGGCGGCGACTCCTACCGGCGAGGCGAAGACGCTCGCGCTGCCCAGGGCCGTCAGCGGCGCCAGCCCAACCGTCACATACGGCTCGGAGGATCGGCTCGACCTGGCAGGGACCGGCGTGGTGATCGTGATGCGAAACACCTGCACCCGTGCGTTGGTCGTATCGCACACCGCCAGCAGCTCCTCGCCGTCGACCACGCGATTGGGCATCACCGCCAGCCCGCCTGGCGCGCCGAACGGCCCGGCGGTGCCCGAGTTGACGAAGCCGGCGAAGATATATGTGCCCGAGCCGCCGTCGAAATATTGCAGCTGGAAAAAGAACACCTCGTTTGAGCCGGTGTTGGCCACGAACAGGTTGCGATACTGGTCCACCGCCAGGCCGCCGGGGTTGTTGAAGTTTACGCCGGTTCCAGGCAGGCCGATCGTCTCGCACAGCGTGCCGTCGGGGTAGAAACGTCGCACCAGATTGCCGTCGCCTACGAACACAAAGCCGTGCGGGTCCACGGCGAGCGCGCCGGTGCGGACAAAGCTGCCGCCGCCCAGACTGCCTACCGGCGCGCCCGGCTGGTCGAGCCAGGCGCGCGGCGCAGCGGGCAGCCCGTCGAAGGCGCTGGGCGCGGTGGGCCAGGTGTCGAAGAAGGCATAGCTGTCGTTTTCGCCCACCGGAATGATCCGGTCGGCCGCGGGATCGTAGCCGAAGCCGGTCATGGTATCGTCGGGGTTGAGAAAGTCGATGAAAAAGAACTCGTCGTAGTCGGCCAGATACACGCGCGCGCTGCCGGCGGGCAGGGCCAGCGGGTTGTGTACGCCCGAAGGGTCGAAGTCGCTGTATGCCAGGCGCAGGTGTGCCGGCAGGCCGACCAGCAGCTCCAGCGGCCGGGCCGGGTCGGCGTAGTCGTCAAGGCGCCGGATGCGCCGCTTCTCGGCGTGGCGAGTTTCCCATGAGTCGGGCAGCGACACGCGCCGTGCGGCAGGAGCGCCGGCGGGCACCTGGCGGCTGCCGTCGGGGATGCTGATCACGAAATACGGGTTGAGCTTGGCCTCGTTGCCCTCCTCGAAACTCAGCACCACCGCCGCGCGCCCATCGGCATCGCTGGTGTGGCTGCCGTCGGAAAGGTCGCCGTCCCATAGCCACTCGCTGTTCTTGCAGCGCAGGGCGGCATTAGGCACCGGGATCAGCGTGCCGGTCGCCGGGTCGAGCGTGACCACGCGCACCTGAACGGTTTTATTCACCGTCGCCATTTCAGATCCCCACTCCCACGCTGGCGCCCGCTCCGCTGCCGCTCAGCGCGGTGCGGGCGGCGCCCAACATTTGATCAAACGCTTCTTCGACGCGGCGCAGCGCCGCCAGAAACGCGACCGCCAGCTCGTCGATCCTGGCCGCCAGGGGCGCAAGGATCACCGTGAAGTCCACCGCGTCCAGCAGCCCCTCGACGGCTGTCCAGGCCTGATTGAGCGGCTGGCCCAGCGCGGCCCGCGGGTCGACGCTCGCGACGATACCTTTGACTTCGTCGAGCGTGGCCTGCAGCCCGCCCAGCAGCGTGGATGGTTTGGTGCTCGCTACTACCTCGACCACCTCGGCGTGCAGGTCGTCCAGCTCGCCCGCCAGGGCAGCGGGATTCAGCCCTTCCACCAGCGCGCGCAGGTCGGCCACCGCGCGGTCGATGTCGCCGGCCAGGAAATCGACGCGCACCGTGGCGGCGATGTCCTTGATACCTTCCAGGGTTATCTTGACCTGGTTCAAAGCGCCGGCGATGTCCAGCTCTTCCACCTGCGCGAGCAGGACGTCGTAGGTCGCGTCGAGCTCGGCGGCAATATCCTGCGGGCGGATCGGGATCAGCCGGTCTTTTAATGCCGTGAAGCGCTGGTCCAGCTCCTGCAAAAAGCGCGTCGGATCGGCCAGGCGCATCAGGCGCTTAAACGTGTCGACGTCGAGCAGCTCGCGGGCGAAGGGCGGCAGCAGCCCCAGTACGCGCTCGCGCAGGGCAAGGTAGATGTCGGCCAGGCCGTCGAGCCGCAAATTCTGCTTGAGCCCCTCCAGCGCTTCGATCAGCTGTGAGTACGCCGCTACCAGCGGCCCGAGTGCCCGCTCGGGGTTGATCGCAGCCGCCAGTGCGACCTTTGCTTCCATGCCCTGCGCACCCACAGCCAGGGTCAGGTCATAGTGCCGGCCTTTGAGCTGGTTAAAGCGCGCGGGCAGGTTGATCGCGCGCAGCGCAGCCAGCAGCGTGTCGATCTGCTGCACCAGCCGCTGCGTGAGCGCGGCCGGCTCCAGGCGATCGAACAGCTGTAAGGGCGCCTGGAACATGGCGAACAGGGCGCCGACGGTCTGCTGCTGGATCGTTTCAAGCAGCTGCAGCAGCGGCGCGGCCAGCTCGGCCGCCGGCTGGAAGATCACCGAGGGCTTGAACTGGTCGAGCGCGCTTTCCAGGCGCGCGAAGTCGGCGGTTAGCGCCTGCAGGGCCAGCGAGGGCCGCATCGCACGCAGGCGCTGCTTGGTCGACTCAACCGCCGCCAGCAATTCGTCGATCCAGCCGCTGATGTCGAAGTTGGCGATGACGGCCTTGAGCTGGTCGAGCTGCGTGGTGAGCGGCGCCAGCAGCGCCTGGCCCTTCACGCCGCCCACCACCTGGGAAAGCTCGCCGAAGGCGGCGGCGAGCGGCTGGATCAGGGTCGACGGCCTGATCGCGCTCAGCGGCTGCACCAGATGCTGCTCGTGCAGCTGGTCGAGCGGCTGCAACAGCGGCGCGACGTCGAGCTGGCCGACCGCCTGGTTGATCGTGTCGAAGGCCGCGAACAGCGCGTCGAGCAGCTGTTGCGGGCTGAGCTGCTCGAGCACGCTGAGCGCCTGCTCATAGCGCTGCTGCAGCTCCTCGATCGCCTGGGTCGGCAGCTGCTTGACCTGCTCGAGCTGCTCGTTGAGCGGGTCGCTGATCGCGACGGTGAAGTCAATCGAGATGACCACATCCAGCGCCGCGGCCAGCGCCTCGCGCAGCAAATCGTTGAGCGACGACGGGTCGATATCGCGCAGCTTGGCGGTGTTTTCGTCGATGCCCTCAACCACCGGGTCGACCACCAGATTGAAGTCGATCGGCGTGAGCGCCTGCACGATGCCCTCGACCTGCTGCCGCAGCGTCTCGATCAGCTGTTCGATATCCAGGCCGTTGAGAAAGGCCACGAAATCGTTGATGCCGCCGACGGCAGTGTCCCTGGCATCCTCGATCGACTGGCCGAGCGGCTGGAGCACGCCGTTGAGCTGGGCGAGGAACTGGTCGATGCTGCCGCGGAACTCGTCCAGCGCGCCGCTCAGGCTTGGCGCGCCGGGGTCGGCCGGGTCGCCGCCGATCGCGCGGCGCGCCGTGCCGAGCAGCTCGCGCAGGTCGCGCTCGAAGTTGTAGTGAAAGCTGCCGTCGGCCGCGAAGTCGCCCACTCTGCTCGCCAGGCTGCGCACCTGCCCGGCCAGGCCCTCGAAGAAGGCGCGGATCTGCTCCAACAGCCCGCTCACGCCGGCTTGCAGGTCCTGGAACAGCTGCTGGACGGGCGCAAGCTGCTCTTGCAGGGTTGTGCCCAGCGCCGGCACATCCACCGCCTCGATCGTAGTGCGGACGCGCTCGAAGAAGGCCAGCGTTTCGGTGCGCACGACCGAAAGGTCGATCTCGCCGATCGCGGCGTCGATCCGGTCGAACAGCGCCTTCATCGGATCGTCGATCTTTTGCGCTTCGACGACCTGCACACCCAGCGCGTGGTCGATGCGCTCGCGCAGGAAGTCCTCGAGCGCGCCAGGCTGGAAGATCGGGGCGCCGGCGACGCGGCGCAACGCGCTGTTGACCGGGCGCAGGCGCTGCTCCAGCGTTTGCAGGGCCGTCGCTCCGGCGGCAACGCTGTCGCGAAACGCGCCGTAGCCGGCATCCGCCAGGCCGATGGACTGCCCGTAGGCATCCATCACGGCGTCCAGCTGCGTGCTCGCCGCGCCGAGCAGGTCGCCAGGCAGGGCATTGCCCGGAAAATCGTCAAGCAGATCCACGAGCTTGCGCACCGGGCCGAAGCCAAGGATGTCGAGCGCGTTATCCAGCGAGCGCTGCATCACTGCCAGCGCCACCGCGGCAGGGTCGCCGCCGGCCTGTGCCTGCTCGATCAGCGGCAGCAGGATCTTATGCAGCTCCTGCACCGACTGAATCCAGGCCCGAATACGCTCTGCTTCAGGGCCGTCGAGGCTCGCCAGCACCGACAACACCTGGTCGAGCAGCGCGCTGACCACCGCATTGGGATCGCTGGGCAGGCCGTCGACGATGCCGAGCAGCGCGTCGCGGGCCTGCTCCAGCTGGCTGAGCAGGTCGCCTGAAAACGCGCCGCGCGCCTCGCCGACGCGTTGGGCGAATCCGTCGAGCAGCTGCGTCGGCGCCGACTTGCAGCGGGCCGCGCGCGGCGGTAAACAGATCGGCAACGCCGCCGAACGACGCGCCGGCGTCGAAGCTGAGGATGCCGTCCACACGCGCCGAAAACTGGCCGCTGAAAGCGTCCACGCGGTCGACCGGCGTGGTGGCGGCGAGGCCCGCCGCGCCCGCGAAGCCGCTGCCGGAGCTGCCGTTGGAGGGCGGCTCGCCGAGCAAGCCGCCAACCGCGCCGAGCGCGCTCTGCAAGGTTTCAAGGCTGGCTGCTAGCGAACCTTCCGGCATCCTTCCCTCTTCATTGTGTAGTCAGGCTGCTGAAGCATGCCCTAATCCGCGCTCCCAAAGATTGCACGCAATGGATCCAGCGCGCTGCCGAGCCCGTCTACCGCGCCGGTAACCCCATCGAGCGCGCCCTGCAGCGGACCGGTCGGATCGCTGAAGTCGGGCACGCTGCCCAGGGCGGCGATCGCGTCGAGCGCGCCGGTTACCGTGTCGATCATGCCGGCGGCCTGGTCGAGCAGCCCGGCGTCGAGGCCGCCCAGCGGATCGGGCGGCGGCGGCGGCGGCGGGCTTTCGCGCAGCACGATCTGGTAGTCGGTGATGTCGGGATGTGTGCCGCGCTGCTCGAAGCGCAGCGTCTCGATGATCACATACTGCACCTCGGTGGCGGTAAGGATATCCGCCACGAAGGTCACCGGCTGGCCGGCGCGGAATTTGCCGCGCAGCTGCTCCAGAAACGCGGTGCGCGTCTCGTCGCCGTACAGGCTGCCGCTCAAGGCGATGCGGGTCGGCGCGCTGTTGAGATCCTGATACAGGCTGCCCGCGCGCCCCGGAACGGCCAGATCGACGAACATACGGCGCTCGGCCGCCTCGATCACGGCGATGCGCGGAATCTCCCAATCGCCCAGCACCGGCTTGACATTCATAGTAGCTCCATCCCATGCCGCCGCGCCTGCTCCACCAGTATGTCGCTGATCAATCTGGCCAGCTGGGCGGCGTCCGGCCGCCCCTGCGCCTGGTCGAAGCCTACCGCCGCCGGCGCCGCCTCTTCCGGCGCGTGGGGAAGCAGTGGCACGCCCGGTGCGCGCCGGGCATGCGGCTGCCCGGCCTGCGCCGGCTCGAGCCGCGCAGCCGCGGCAGGTGCATCTAGCGCGTCGAGGGCGGCCGGCGATCGCGCATCGCGGGGGTCTTCGAACATAGCCGGCAGGCCATCGTACGCGCGCGCGGGCAGCGCGTCCGGCATGGCGCCGGGCATTGTGCGCGAGCCTGCGCGCAGATCGGCGGCAAGGGCGGCGCGCGGCGCCGCCTGGATCACCTCGGCGGCCAGGCGCCGCAGCAGAGCCATGCCCGCCGGCTCCAGCGGCGCGGGCACAGCGTCGACGGTTACCCGCGCCGACGGCTCTGCCGGCTGCAGCACCAAGGAACTCGACGGTGTGACGGCTGTTGCCGATAGCGCCGGCTCTTCCGGCACGCGGCCGCCCCTCGCGATCTGGCGGGCTTGCTGGCCGGTCTCGCCCATCGCGGGGCGTGTCGCCGGTGCGGGCAGCGCCGGCGCGGCCGCGTTGCTCCTCCGAAACGAAAACACCGGCGGACGGTCCTGGGCGGGAGTTTCGGGCTGCCCGGCGACTGGAGGCGTAAGTAGGCCTGTGGCGCTCCTGGCGTCCATGCTGCGCGCGACGGCGGGCCCGGCCCGGCCCGACGGCGAAACCGGCGCCGGCATGTACGCATCAGGGCGCACCTGCGGAGATCCCGGCAGCCGAGGCGCCTCCGCCGGCTGTGCCTCCGCCGGCAGCGCGGCGAACAGCTCAACCTCCAGCGGCGGCAGCTGCTCAAGCGGCTCTATCAATCGCTCGGCGCGCTGTAGGGATACGCTCAGGTGTGGCATCGGGTCGGCCATATGCGTCAGCACGCGCCGGCATGCCCGTACCGCCGCGCCGATCAGCGCGCGCTCGTCAGGCTGCTCCATCGCGTCCTCGCTCGCGCAGCATCTGCAAATGCAGCAGTACCTGGCCCAACGTCAGCTCGCTCACCTGCTCGGGTGTCCAGCCGAACTCGCGCGCCAGCACAAAGGCCGCCTGCGCCAGCGGCGCCGCCGCGACGCCGTCGAGCTCCTCGGCGCTGGCCGTAATGCCGCTGATGCGGTTAACCTGCTCGAGCAGATACTGCAGCAGGCCGGCGTGCATCGCCACCACCTGGGCCACGCTCAGCTCAGGCTCTACCAGCGCGCGCTGCACCATCAAGGCCGCGTTCAGCGTATCGCTTTCTTTGGCTGCCCGCGCGATCAGCTGGAGGTCGCGCACCGTGAGCGGGCGCAGCCGCACCGTGCCCGCCTCAGCGCCGGCCGCGCCATCGCCAGGGTTCAGCACGCTTGGCGGGATAGCGACCGCGAAGGTCAGGCTGCTGCCGGCGAGCAGCTCCTCGGCGCTCAACATCATCCTTCGTCCGTGACACTCAGGTAGAGCGCATGGAAGCCGACCTCTTCGAGCAGGAAGTCGTCCTCGGGGATGCTGTAAACCCAGCTGCCGATCTTCACGTCGTGCAGCGTCACGGTGTTGCGCACGCCGGCCGCGGCGGCGTTCTCGGCCAACAGCGTGATGTTGAAGCTCGGCTGCGCCCAGCTGCCGGCAGGCCTGCTGTCGGCGGCCTCGCCCAGCAGCAGCTTGAGCAGCGCGCCGTTGATATAGGCGCGCCCGATCGTCCCGCGAATATTGACGTTTCCGGCGCGCAGCTCGGTCGCGTAGCGCTGGCCGAGCTCGTGGAAGGGCCGGATGTCCGAGGTGACCTCGACGCGCACGTTCTGGACGCGTCCCACGGCAATCAGCTCATACGCCGACAGCACCGCCTGCGCCTTCTCGCCCTCGGTACCCTGTCCGGCGGAGAGCGCGATCGAGCCGTCGGCGCCGGTAAAGACCTTGGTGTTCGCCATGATGGCTCCTTGCTTACTCGAGCACCAGTGTTACGGCTACGAAGTCGATGCTGAACGTCGGCCGGATCAGCGTGTTGACGATCGCCCGCCCGGCGATCTCGTCGGCGCGGGTGGCAGTCACCTCAAGCTGGTACCCGGTCAGCGCCTCGTCCTGCACCATGGTAGTCAGGAACCCGCTGATGGCGCCGTGCAGCGCTTTGCGCACGCGCTCGTTGTTGAGCTTGCCGATGAACGCGTCGCTGGCCTGGCGAATGCCCTCTTTGGCAAAATTGGTGATGCGCCGCGTCGTCACCTGCTTAAAGGCGCCGGTGTCGCTGGTGAGGCCGCGCACCACGCGCACGCCGCCAAGGCGCTCTTCCAGTACCATCACCCGCCCGCCGACGAGCTGCTTCATCTCGCCGTAGGAGAAGCGCTTGGCCAGCTTCGGCACGCCGGGCAGCACCTTATTGGTCGGGCTTGCCTGTGGCGTCAGCGTGCTGAGCAGGCCGCCCACGGCAGCTGCGCCGTAGGTGCCGGGCAGCGCCACCTCGCGATTGAGCGCCGAGTTGAACGTCACAATGCCGGGCGCGGTGAAAATAATGCGCTTGTTGTCGGGGGCCTGCGCCGTGATGGCCGAGGGCGTGTCGACGTCCGAGCCGATCACCGCGATCAGGTCGCTGCCGTTGTTCTCGGCGGTTTCGAGGATCGGCCCGAGCACGGCCTTGGCCTCGGTGGTCGAGAGCTGCGGCGCGACCAGAATGTTGACGTCGTCCTTGATCAGCTCTTCGAACGCCGCGGTGTAGGCGGCGCGGTTGGGCTGGGCGTCGCTCGCCCCCAGCGGGAGCGGGCGGGCATAGATGGTGCGCGCGCCGTTCTGGTAGAGGATCTCGATCGCGCGGGTCAGGCTGAGCTTGCTGTTGGCGGCGTCGAAGGCGTCGTACGTGCCCAGCTGCCGCTGCGCGCTGGCATAATCCGACAGGTTATAGGTCTGGGTGTAGTCGATCAGGTCGGTGGTGCCATCCATGTTGCGCGCCGTGCCGACGATGCCGATGTTGCCCGTCGAGATCTCGCCGACGCTGATCAGGCCCTCCGCGCGCACGCGAATGTACGCCCCCGGGATGATCAGCTCCGATACGCTAAAGTCCTCTGCCATGGCCGGCCCTCCTGTGTCGCGTGCATCAGTTCTGCAGCAGTTCCAGGTTTGAGAAAGTGGCCTGATCGTTGTTGCGCGCCATGAAACCAACCCGGCCGGCATCGGCGAGACCGGTGTCCCGGCCGGTCAGTGCCAGATTACCGTCGAAGAAAAGGCGGAAGCTGTCGCCCGCCACGTCAAGCACCAGGTCGAACGGCGTGCCGGCGACAAAGCTGTTCGCCGTGTCGAGCGCCGGGTCCGCCAGCGCCGCGAAGGTGCCGCCCACCTTGCGGCCGATCAACCGGTAGTTGCGCTGCAGGTCCAGCAGCACGAAGTAGAAGTTGTCGACATCCTGCCAGCGAAAGACCAGGCCCAGGCCGCCGGCGCTCGCGGCGCCGAGGCTCGCGCGCAGCGTAAAATCGCGCAGCGGCGGGTGCGCGGCGTCGCTGCGCAGCACCAGATAGGTGCCGGGCTTGTTCGGGCTGCCGGCGCTGGCGGCGTTGGTCGACCCGCCGTGAATCGACGAGCGCTGCTCGACGCGGCGGCCGGCGGCGTTGTAGATCCACTCGCCGGGTCCGTCCTGGTTGGCCTGCGGGTCGTCAAGCGCCTCGAAGAGCGCCAAAGGATCGGCGGCGAAATCGAAGCGCAGCTCCAGGCGCGGCGGCGGCGGCGCCTCGTCGATGCCGACGCCGAGCGCGATCTGCTCGATCAGGCCCTCGGACTCGCTCGGCGCTTGCAGGAACTCATACAGCAGGCGGAAGCTCACGGCGCGCTGGCGCCGGCCGGCGTCGCCCGGCTGCGGCTCGCCCGGCCCGACCTCGGCCGCGTTCAAACGCAGGATACCCTGCTGTGCCAGGCTGGCCCGGTCGGCCGACAGCACCGCGCCGAGCGCCGCGTTGACGGCGGCGCTGAGCTGCTCGTCGTCGTCGGCGCGCACGGTTACAACAGCGCTGGCCTCGAGCCGCTGGCCGGTGATATCGCCGGCGGGCGTGACACTAGGGCCAATATAACCGCCCAAGCCGGTGGACAGCACGCGCGTGGGCACCACCACCAGCGAAGAACGCAGGTCGACCGGCAGCAACGTCGATATAGCGGTCCTGGCGCCTTGAAGCGCCGCGCTGGTGAGGATAGCCACGTTTCACGCTTCCCGTGCTTTTTGGCAAGTACAGCAGCTTCGAGATCGCTCGTGACGGCAAAGACGTTGTAGCAGGTTGCTTGTGTGCCGCGAACTTCAGGGCATAGGCATCCTCATAGCCTCGACCACGCATGGCGCGACGAGCAAGGCTGAGTGCCGGGGCGTGCAATTTTGGACCGGGTGTTCTGGCAGCGATTATAGCATGAAGATCAAAAATATATCACTACATTCGGCTGAACGGGTCAAAACCGTCTAATTATGAGCTAGCGCCGGGCCTTGCCTCCGCCGCGAATAGTCGGGTCCAACGCATCGCGCAGGCCGTCGCCGACGACAAACCAGGCCAGCAGCGTCACGGCCAGCACGATCGCCGGAAACACCGTCAGCCACCACGACGTCTGAATATAGCCCTGGTACAGGCCGATCATCTGCCCCCATGAAGCGCGCGGCGACGCGATGCCCAGGCCGAGAAAGCTGAGCCCGGCCTCGGCGAACATCGCGCCGGGAACGCCGAGGGCGACCGCGACGATGACCGGCGTCATCGTGTTGCGCACCAGATGTGTCGTCACGATATGCTGCGTATTGGCGCCCATCGCCCGTGCCGCGCGCACATAGTCGGTTTCCTTGAGCGAAAGCACCTGCCCGCGCACCAGCCGTGCGATCCCGATCCAGCCCGTCACCGCCATCGCGATGATCAGGTTGCCGAAACCCGCGCCCAGCGCCACCATCATCAGCGTATACAACAGCAGCGTCGGCACCGACGACACAATGTCGATCATGCGCATCAGCAGAATAATCAAGCCACCCGCCACGGATGCCCGGCCAGCGCGCCGATCGGCAGCCCCACCAGCACGATCACCAGCTGGCTCAGGATGCCGATGCTGATCGAGATGCGCGAGCCGTAGATGATCCGGCTCAGCAGGTCGCGGCCGAGATCGTCGGTGCCGAGCCAGTGCGCCGTGCTTGGCGGCTGCCAGGTCGCGCTGAAGTCGCCCTGGTAGGGGTCGTACGGAGCGAACCACGGCGCGAAAATCGCAATCACGATCTGCAGCACGATAAACCCCAGCGCGATCAGCGCCGGCCGGTTGCGCTGGAAGCGCCGCCACACCTGGTTCACGCTTCGCGGTCGCCCGCGCTCGGCTCCCGACGGCGGGGTGCCGGCGACCTCGGCAGCCGGGCTTGCGGCGGCAGCTGTAACGTCCATGATCTTATTGCGCCTTGATAACGGTGACGCGCGGATCAAGCATGGCATACACCAGATCGGTAAGCAGGTAGATGATGCTGATCAGCGCGGTCCAGACCAGCGTCGTCGCCATGATCATCGGGTAGTCTCGCTGCTGGATCGCCGTGACGAAGTACAGCCCGATGCCGGGGATGCGAAAGATACTTTCCACGAAGAACGACCCGGTGATCAACCCGGCGATCATCGGCCCGCCGACGGTTACCACCGGGGTCAGCGCGTTCTTGAGCACATGAACCAGCATGACCCGGCGCTCGCTCAGCCCTTTCGCGCGCGCTGTGCGAACGTAGTTGGCGCGAATCACATCCGCCATACTGGAGCGCGTGTAGCGCTGCAAGATCACGATCGGCCCCAACGAGTTTGCGAGCACCGGCATGATCCAATGTTTCGGGCTGCCCCAACCCCCGGTCGGCAGCCAGCCGAGCCGTACCGAAAACACAAACTGCAGCAGCACCGCGAAGACAAAGCTCGGCATAACCAGACAGAAGATCGCAACCAGCGTGCCGGTATGGTCGATCCAGGTGTTCTGGCGGATCGCGGCGAGCACGCCGAGCCCGAGCCCGACGACCATCGAGAAGGCCAGCGTCAGCAGGCCGAGCTGCAGCGAATAGGGCCATTGCTCCTGAAAAATTTGAACCACGGTCCTGGTGCTGTTGGAGAAGGAATAGCCGAAGTCGAGCCGGACGGCGTTGCTGAGAAAGACGAAATATTGCTGCCATACCGGTTTGTCGAGGCCGAACTTCTGGTTGAGCTGCTGCTTGATCTCCTCCGGGATCATCTGCTGCCGGTCCATCGCCTGGGCATCGAAGGGGCCGCCGGGAACCGCGTGCATCAGGCCGAAGGTGATCACCGAGACGGCCAGCAGCACGCCGGCAAGGCCGAGCAGGCGCGAGACAATGTAACGGGTCATGCGGGTCCACCTTCAATCAGGCAAAATGGCAGGCCACATAATGCTCCGGCGCCACTAATCGCAAGCGCGGCTCGTCCACCGCGCAGATCGCCTGGGCGATCGGGCAGCGCGTATGAAAAGGACAACCGCCAGGTCGATCCAGCGGGCTCGGCAGATCACCGCGCGCGCGCTGTGCTGCATCGCGTTTCCGCTTCGCCAGCTTCGGGTTGGGCTCAGGCACCGCGGCGAGCAGGGCCTGGGTATATGGATGCCGTGGCTGGCCGACGATGTCGTTGCTCGGGCCGATCTCGACCAGCTGCCCGAGGTACATCACACCGATCCGGCGGCTCATAAAGGCCGTGATCGCGATATTGTGCGAGATAAACAGATACGCCAGCTGGAATTCATCCTGCAGATCGCGCAGCAGGTTGAGGATCTGCGCCTGCACCGAGACATCCAGCGACGAGACCGGCTCGTCGCAGATCAGCAGCCGCGGGCGCAGGGCCAGCGCACGGGCGATGCCGATACGCTGCTGCTGGCCGCCCGAGAACTCGTTCGGATAGCGATCCATGGCTGTTTCGGGCAGCCCGACCCGCTCGAGCACCTGGCGTACCACGCCGGCCCGCTCGGCCGGCGAGCCGGCGGCGTGAATATCCAGCGGCTCGCGCGATGATCTGGCCGACCGTCAGTCGCGGATCGAGCGCGGCGAACGGATCCTGAAAAATCATCTGTATGCCGCGGCGGATCGAGCGCAGACCTGCCGCGTCCAGGCCGGCCAGATCGCGCCCGGCAAAGCGAACCTGCCCGCCCGTCGGCTCGTACAGCCGCATGATCGTAAGCGCCAGGGTCGACTTGCCGCAGCCCGACTCGCCGACCAGGCCGAGCGTTTCCTGCTCGTCGAGCGTCAGGCTGACGCGATCGACGGCCAGCAGCGTGGATTGCTGCAGGCCGAAGAAGCCGTGCCGAAATTGAAATTGCTTGACCAGCTCGACTGTTTCAAGCAGCGGCTCAGCCATCGTCCAGACCTCCCGCCTGCGCGACCCAGCACGCGCTTGAATGCGCCGGCGCGAGCTCCAGCAGCGGAGGCCGCTCGACGGCGCAGCGCTCGACGCGGTAGCGGCAGCGCGGCTCGAAGGGGCAGGCCTCGAGTGGACGCCGTCAGGCTCGGCGGAGCGCCTCCGATCGTCGCGCAGCCGATCCGGCCAGCGATACGGAGCCGCGGGATCGAGGCGATCAGCGCGCGCGTGTAGGGGTGCTGCGGCGACTCGAACAGTGCCTCGATCGGCCCGTACTCGACGATCATGCCGCCGTACATCACCGCGACATGGTCGGCCAGCTGTGCGATGACGCCCAGGTCGTGAGTGATAATGATCACGGCCGTGCCGAGCTCTTCCTTCAGCTCGCTGCAGCAGATCGAGGATCTGCGCCTGGATCGTCACGTCCAGCGCGGTGGTCGGCTCGTCGGCGATCAACAGCTTCGGCGTGCATGCGACCGCCATCGCGATCATCACCCGCTGGCGCATGCCGCCCGAAAACTGGTGCGGATAGTCGTTCAGCCGCCGCTCAGGCTGCGGGAATGCCGACGCGGCCGAGCAGCTCCGTCGCCTGCGCTTTCGCCTCGGCGCTGCCGACATGCCGCGATGCACCCTCAGCGGCTCCATGATCTGGTAGCCGATCGCGAGCACCGGGTTGAGCGACGTCATCGGATCCTGAAAGATCATCGAGATCTGGTTGCCGCGGATGTGCTCCAGCTCGCTCGGCGACAGCGCCAGCAGATCGCGCGGTCCCGCCGGCGCCATGGAACAGCACCCGCCCGCCGGCGATCTTGCCCGGCGCCTCGATCAGGCGCATGATCGAGAGCGCGGTGACGCTTTTGCCGCTGCCGGACTCGCCGACGATGCCCAGCACGCTGCCCTGCTGCACGCTGAACGAGACATCGTTGACGGCGTAGACCGTCTCGTCCAGCATGAAGTGGGTTTCCAGGTCGCTCGATCTCCAGCAGCAGCTCACCTGTGCGACTGGCCGGCCCATCGGACGACGTGACGGCCGGTCGTGATGGTGTGCCGTCGTCGACGTGCTTCATCTGCGCTCCTTAGCGCTAAGAGCGGAGCTGATCGACGTCGTTGCGGATGTACATCTGGAAGCGCGCGAGGTCCAGCCAGCGAAACACCACATTGCCGTCCTTATCCGCGGGCATGCCCGTCACGTAGGGCCACCAGATCTGGAAGATCACGTTGTGGGTCAGGAACACCGCGGCGACGTCCTCGACCAGCAGCTTCTCGGCCTCCTGATAGGTCGCGATGCGCTTGGTGTCGTCGACTTCCTGGCCGGCGGTGGTCACCAGCTCGTCGAACTCCTCGCTCTTCCACGAGTGGCGCGGCGAGCCTTTCTCGTCGGTGCTGCGCCACAGCGAGGTGAGCATGTTGGCCGGGTCGAGGTAGTCGTACTCGTATGGCCCTTTGTAGACCATGCATGGCGTGCTCGCTGCGCTTCTGGCCCCACACGGCGTTCTCCAGCACCTGCAGATTGACCGCTGATGCCGAGGTTGCGCTCCCACTGATCCTTGACGTATTCCATGACGACCTCGCGGCCGTTGGAGTACATATCGAGCGTCAGCTGGTTGCCGCTGCTGTCCTTGCCGTCGGGATAGCCCGCCTCGGCCAGCAGCGCCTTGGCCTTCTCGACGTCGAACGCCTGGATCGACTTGCAGCTCTTCGTTGTAGGCCGGAAAGCCGGGCGGCAGCATCGAGTAGGCCGGCACGCGCGTGCCGTTCATAACCTTGCTGCACAGCGTATCGCGGTCGATGGCGTGCGACAGCGCCTGGCGCAGCTTGCAGATTGTCCAGCGGCGGCTGCAACGTATCCAAGCGCCAGGTACTCGGTCTGGAAGTTGTTGAAGGAGTGCAGCAGCGCGTTGAGGTTGGGGTCGGCGCGCACCTGGGCAACCTCCTGCGGCTGCAATCCGCTGCATCAGGTCGATCTCCTTGTTGAGCCAGGCGTTGAACCAGACCGTGGTGGTCGTGCCGATGAGTCTGCACCAGCCGCTGGATGCCGGGCTTGTGCGGGCCGTTGTAGATGCGGGTTGATCTCCCACTCCATGCGCTGGTTGTGATCCCACTTGATCAGCTTGCAGCGGCCCCGAGGAGACGAAGCCCTCGACCGTGTCGGCCCAGTGCTCGGGGTCCTGCTCGGCCTTGTGCTTGGGCGCGGGCACCGCGGCCTGGTAGGCCAGCAGCGCCGGAATATGCGGCGCAGCGCCGACTTCGCTGTGGATGCGTACGGTGCGCTCGTCGATCGCCTCGACGCCGACATCTTCCGGAGCGCCGCCGCCCTCTTTCAGCGCCTTGATGCCCTTGATATCGTAGAAGAACCAGGTCCACGGATTGTCGAGATTCGGGTCGGCCAGATGGCGGAAGGTGAAGACCCAGTCGTCGGCGGTGATCGGCTGTGCCGTCGCTCCACTTGGCGTCCTTCGCGGATCACGAAGTCGAAGTACTCGGCGTTGGGGCCGACGGTATAGGACTCGGCCAGCGCCGGCACGATATTCTGATTCTCGTCGCGGCGCAGCAGCGGCTCGCTGCCCCAGTTGAGCACCGGCCCCGCGCCGTAGATATCGCGCGACGCGTCGAGATGCTTGGGCTCGCCCGCGCTTTCGTAAAATACCTGCTTGTCGAGGGGAGCGGCGTCCGCGGACAGCGTTCGTCCCTGGGGTGTGACCAGCCCGCCCCCTGCCTCCGCCGACGCAGCTGCGGCTGACGCACCCGCCGCTGACGCACCCGTCGCTGACGCAACCGCAGACGATGCAACCGCAGACGACGTAGCCGCAGACGACGCAGCCGCAGACGACGCAGCCGATGCCCCGGCTGCAGTCGGCTCGGCGACCTGGGCTGCCGGTGCTCCACAGCTCGCGAGCAGGGCACCCGCGGCCGACATACCGGTGAGACGTAAGAAGTGCCGGCGTGACAGTCCAGTTCTAGCCATTTCGCTCATCCTCCACGTCGAGCGCGAATTTGTGTATGACCGGGCACGGACAACATGGTCAGGCGGAATCACCACAAAGACACAAAGGACGCAAAGATCAATTGGATCTTTGTGTCCTTTGTGTCTTTGTGGTGCTCCTTTTCCGGTCATTGCATTAGTATATGCTCGTGGTCAAGCGAACCTCAGCTATACTCGACCCGATACTGCGTATCGCAAGGGCGGAAACTTCATGGCCGATCACCTGCGCTTTGTCCCTGTCGCCTCGATGTCGCTGGCCGCCTTTGCGGAGCTCTTTACGCGCACTTTCGAAGGCTACTGGTATCCTGCGACGATGACTGTCGCGCAGCTTGCCACTCGCGCCCGGTTTGAGCAGCTCGACTTTGCTCATTCCGTGGTGCTGCTGCTCGACGACGAGCCGGCCGGCCAGGCGCTGCTTGGTCTGCGCGCCGGCCGGGCCTGGTGTGGTGGCTTCGGCCTCATGCCGTCAGTGCGCGGACGAGGACTTGGCCGCCGCCTGGGAGAGGCGCTGCTCGAACAGGTGCAGGCAGCGGGCGCCACGCAGCTGTCGCTGGAGGTACTTACGCGCAATACGCCGGCTATCCGGCTCTACCGCCGGCTGGGCCTGACGATCACACGTGATTTGCAGCTCTTTGAATGGACAGCCGATGACGCCGTGGGCGGTCCGCGCCGCGCTGTCGCCGGCGAGCCTGCCGAGGTTGCCGTGCCGCCGCGCGACCTGTTACAGCACTTTGCTGCAACGCACGCCGTCGCCGCCGCCTGGCAACGTGACCTGCCGGCCTTGCTGGTACGGCCGGCGCTGCACGGCCTTAGCTACGCCAACGATCAGGTCCGGCGCGCCTACGTGCTGTATTCAGTCCGCGACGGCACGGCGCGGATCGAGGATCTCGGCGCTACTCATGTCGAGGATGCAATCCGCATTCTGCTGGATCTGCAGGCGCGCTACCACAAGGTCGTCAGCGTCAATGAACCGGCTGATAGTCCGATCAGTGCGGCGTATATCGCGTGTGATTTTCGCGAGGTGGATCGTCAGCATGAGATGGCGATCCAGATATAGCTGGTCCTACCGGAATGCACTACAAAGGACACAAAGATTCAAATATTTTTTTGTGTCCTTTGTGCCCTTTGTGGTGAATTCTTTCCGGTTGCGGTATTCGTGTGTTCGCGTCCTATCCGTAGCCCGGTAGCGCCGCGCGTGGGCGGCGCAGGCCGAAGACCATGACGAACATATAGCTCTTGCCGGCGGCGTGCGGCGAGAACCGGCGGATCACCTGATCGTCGTCGGAGGTCGAGCCGACGGCGCCCAGCCCGAGCGCGTGGGCCGCCAGATGCAGCTTCCCGGCATGCAGCGCGGCCTCGAGCTGGGCCAGGCGGTAGCCCCGGTTGCCGTAGTGCTCGAGAATCGGCTCGAGATCGGCCAGGTAGTAGATATTCACGTGTGCATCCGCGGCGTAGCTCTGGCCGCAGGCAAGGCGCGCGGCCTCCGCGCGCATGTTGCCCGGCGCGAGCATCTCGACATAACTCGAGTGTGCACCGACTACATACGTGCCCGGATCGAGTCGCTCGACGTTGTTGACGATCAGATACTGCTGGTGTAGCGGCCCGTCGGCCGGGTCGAGACAGTCCATCGCGATGCTCCGGCTCGCGCGGTCAAGCAGGGTTGAAAACGCGGCATACGAGAGCGGTTGCGTGGTGGCATAATGGCGCGTCGAGCGCCGTCGCCGGATGACGGCATCGATCGGCGTGTCCGGAAGCTCGCCCGCCGCCAGTGGCTGGAGCGGAATGCGGCCGGCGCCTTCGGAGGAGGAAGCTGACCGAAACGGCCGGCGCCAGCTCGCGGCCGCAGCGCCCGACTCCAGCGATGAGGCGGCGTGCATGGCGCTGAGGTCCGGAAAAACGATCTCGCGCTCGGAGATCGGCCTGGTCGGCAGGTCGAGTGGCGCGACAGGTGGCGCGGATACGGCAGCGGCGCTGTCGCTGCCGAGGGCGACCAGCGCGACGGCCGACTCGCGCTCGCCGTCGACGGCCAGCAGCCGGTTGACTTCAACCTCGGCGAACCCGAGCACGACCTGCGCCGGTAATTCCGCCGCCGCGGCCACCGCCAGCAGGTTAGCGAGCGTGGTTCCCAGGTCCCAGTAGACGTGCCGGTACGCGCGGGCCTGATAGCGCCAGGCGTTGCGCCAGAAGGTGCTGGTAGCGACGACGACGGCGGGCGCTTCGATGATCGACGGCGCGGCGCCGGTCGCCTCCGCCAGCAGCGACCGGTAGTCGCCGCTGCGCAGCCTGCGCAGGCCATTGTCGTGCGCGCCGTAGTGATACACGCCGGCATCGAGACCGGGCAGATCGCCGCAGACGAGGTACAGCTCGAGATGGTAGCGCGCCCCGGTGCCGCCGGCCGCGCGGTATTCTATAACCCGTCCGGTGGCGTGGGTGCCGCGTTTGAGGATGCCGTTCGACAGCAAGAATAACTGCATCAGGACATCTATGCCGGGGACTCGCGCGCGCCGCGGGGAGCTCACCGCTTGCGGCGATCGCTTCGAGCGCGGGCATGCTGAACGATGGAGTCGCGCCCGCAAACGGCAACGGGTCGAGCGTGGTGTAGATTTTGTAAGGAAAGGGCTCGATGGCCGGGTCCTGCTCGCCGATGGCCGGCCCGAGCCGTGGCGGCGTGCCCATAAGGATGCGCCGATCATCCTTGCCGGTGCCGGCCAGCACGTACTTGGTCGCGTCGTGGAACTGCCGTGCCGCCCCGATTTCCTGATTGTTCATCGTCCCACCTTTGTACATCGATCGCGCAACGCCCGGTGGCTATCGTAGCACGTTGCGCCATGGCAGCGGCCAGAACGGATTCACCACAAAGGCACAAAGGACACGAAGAATCCTCAATTCTTTGCGTCCTTTGTGCCTTTGTGGTGAGTATTTTTAAATCACCCTTTATGAGCATCGTCCGGAGCCATGAAGAACTCGGCCAGGATCGGAGCCAGCACCTCGGGGTTCACCTCATGTGTTTGTCCATCCAATATGCGTAGCTGTGCCCGCGGCAGTGCCTGGCTCAACGCGCGCGCCGTGACCTGCATAAACGGATAGCTGTCGCCCCCGCACAGCATGAGCGCGGGGGTCTGGATGCGCGATGCAAGCTCAATCGGCACCGCGGCGTACTCGCCTAGCAAGGCGCTGTGGTCATACGCCAGCGTCGGCGCGACCTTCGCAAAGCCTGCCCACATCGGATCCTGGCGTACCGCTGCGATATCCTCGGCCGATGCCCCGGTCAGGGCCATAAACAGCGCCACGGCGTCGTCGTTGCGCCCGGCTGCCAACGCCTGATTCAGCCGGGTAATGTAGGCGTTCCATGTCTGTTGCGCGTTCGGGTCATCGTTGTACGGCGGCTCATACAACGCCAGCCTGGTTGCCTTCGCGCCGAGCTTGATCGCCGCTTCCAGCACCAGCGCCGCACCGGAGGACTGCCCAAACAGCGATACGCTGCCACCGACGACATCGATCAGCGCCTCAATATCTTCGATCTCCCGCTCCACGGCATACGGGAGGGTGTCGCTGCTTTCACCGCGGCCACGACGATCGTAGGTGATCACGCTGCACGCGTCGGACAGCGCGTCTGCCAGCGGGCAGCTCCCCATGAACGCCCGATAGCCCAACGCGCCATCGATCAGGATGACTGCCGGTCCGGCACCGATCCGCTCATACGCGATAGTGGTGCCGTCGTTGGAAATGACATAACTCATACCGTCTCCTAGTGGTGATCGAAACTGCCTTCGGTTGAAGCCGAGCATGTTGCTTCAGCATGAAGGTTACAGTATTGAGACGGCGCATCGGTGTAAAAGGTATCGCTGCCCCAGCTAATCTTGACAATTACGATAAGGTAAATTAAGATTATCCCTGCCGGATACCAGTACGTTCCAGCCGGCGGGAAAGAAGGCCGGCCGTTCTCGTGCCAGGGCCGCAAAGGAAGGGTACAACATGGCTTCCACTATCGACCAGCCCTCCAACCGAGCCGAAATGCATGTTGACCGCACAGCGCTCAAAGTCAACCAGGCGATGATCATTACGCTGTTGCTGGTGGCCTTTGTCGCCGATCTGCCCTGGCTGGTGGCAGTGGTAGCAGTGGTGATGGCGCTCGGCACGGCCACCCCGCGACTGGCGCTGTTTCAGCGGTTGTACCGCGATCTGCTGCGGCCGGCCGGGCTGCTCCATTCCGATGTACATGCCAAGTCGGCAGCGCCGCACCGCTTCGCCCAGGGTCTTGGCGCGGCCGTGCTCGTCGCTGCCGTCATCGCACTGGTGATCGGGCCGGCCATGCTGGGATGGGCGCTTACGCTGCTGGTTGTCGTGCTCGCGGCGATCAACCTGTTTTTCGGCTTTTGCGTCGGCTGCTTTCTGTACCTGCAGCTGGCGCGGCTGCCGCGCTTGTAGGCGACTATGCTCGAGCGAATACTCATTCTCGCAGTGATCGCCGCCGGCATGCTGGTGGCGTGGGCTGCATTACGCATCGTCCAGCGACGCCATCTGCAGGCGCTGGCCGGCCAACGGCCCTTCGCCGGGCTGGTGCCGGCGGGCCACCCCGGCATTGTTGCCTTCACGCTGCCGGCATGCGTCGAGTGCCGGGCCAGGCAGGCGCCGGCGCTCGAGCGCGTGCGCGTCCGGCTTGGCAACGCTGCGCATATTACGACGCTGTCCGCGGACTCCCACGCCGACCTGGTGACACAGCTGGGCATCATGACGGTGCCGGCCACGGCCGTTGTCGACGCTACGGGAGCAGTGCGTTGCTTGAACCAGGGCTTCGCCGACGAGACCCGCCTGCTGCAGCAGCTCGATGCGGTCGCGTCGATCGCCGCTTCACAAACGCAGCAGGCTTCGATAGCCCAGCATCGTCAGCGCGATACATAAGCTGCTTGCAAGCGCTCCACAGCTGATGGCGTTCGACACTCCGATGCGCTCGGCAAGTGCCCCAAGGCCGAGCGCGCCGATCGGAGTGAGGCCGAAGCTGAGGGTCAGCGCGCCGGTGAGCTGCCCGCGCAGCTCCTCGGGTGCGCGCGTTTGCAGCAGTGCCGTGGTCAGCGCGTTGTGTAACACGCCAAGGCAGCTCGAACAGGCGAACAGCACACAGCTGACCAGGATCCACGGCGATTGCGCAAACGCCGTCAATGCAAATCCATAGCTCACCCCGATCAGCAGCATCAAGCGGCCCTTGTGTGGATATGAGCCGAGCGATGCGACGACGAATGAGCCGGCGGTGGCGCCGATACCGCTGGCCGTCATAAGCACGCCGAGCCCACCCGGGCCGAGCGCGAGCTGATCGCGCGCAAGCACCGGCAGCAATGCCAGCACCGGATAGGCCAGTAGCCCCGGCGCCATCGCTTGCAGCAGCAAGCCCTGCAGCATCGGATCATCGCGCAGCGCCCCCAGCGCCGTTCGGCTGTTGCGCTGCCGTGCCTGGCGCTGCCCGCGCGGATTTGGGCGCATGAGAAAGCTGCATAGGCCGGCGAACAGCAATCCCACGGCCTGAAACATAAAGCACCAGACAACGCCGGCGGCGCCGATGATGATGCCGCCGAGCGACGGCCCCAGCATCCGCGTCGCGCTCACGCCGGCAGCGTTCAGACCAAGCGCGTTGGTAAGGTCTTCCCGCTCAACTACGTCCGGTACGAGTGCCTGCGTGGCCGGCAGCGATACCGCTAACAGACTCCCGTTGAGCACGGCTGCGATCAGCAAATGCCATGGCGCGATATGGTTGCCGCTGGCGAAAAAGCCGACGGTCAGTGCCAGCAGCGCTCCAACAATCTGCGTAGCCAGCAGGACACGCCGCCGGTCGATCCGATCGAGCAGCGCCCCTGCCGGCAGGGTGAGCAGCAGGACGGGGACGCCGCTCATGAAGCTGACCTGCCCCACAAAGGCGGGGCTATCGGTAAGCGTCAGCGCCAGCCAGCCCAACGTGATCGTCTGGACCCATTCGCTGATGTGCATGCTGATACCGGCGGCCCAAAGCAGGCGAAAACTGCGGTACTGCAGAAGCGCATGCAACGGATTCTGGCGTGCGGGCGTTACGCGCTCCATCTGGTCGGCCTCCATTGTGCTGCCGGAACGGGTACGATAGCGTTGCTCGATGTGAGAATGGCGCTTTTCGCGGTGCCGTCGCCATTCCAGCGCCCGAGAACCGCTCGACTACAATAACATATTCTATGTCTACATATATATCATTGTGGATATGTTATAATTGAACAATGCAGTTGTCAAGCACGAACGTGCCGCCGGTGTTGCTCTTCCCTTAAGTCAACGCGTGGCAAAGGAGCATCCGATGGACGATCTGGCTGTGGTAGCCCATGCCGCGGCGCTGCTCTCCGATCCACTGCGGCTGCACCTGCTCGGCGAGCTGGAGAACGGCGTGCTCACGGTCAGCGCGCTAACCGCCCGGCTGCAGGTCGCTCAACCGCGCGTGTCGGCCCAGCTTGCCCTGCTGCGCAAAGCCGGCTGGGTTACAGTCGAGACGCACGGCCGGCAGCGCTATTACCGGTTGACGTCACCGCAAATCAATGTGGCGATTTTGGAGTTGGCGGCCACGCCGGCGCCGCTCGTGGAAGCGCCCGCCAGGGCAACTGAGGTTAGCGGGGGTGTCGAACCGGCCTTGCGTACCGCGCGCCGCTGCTACGACCACCTTGCCGGCGTTGTCGGAGTCCGGCTGTGCGACCACTTTCTGCGGCAGGGCTGGCTGGTGCCGACCAACGAGGGTATCGGCAGGTATCAGCCGGCGTACAGGCTCACCGAGGCTGGAACGCGCGCATTTGAGGACCGTGGGGTCCCGACGGTCGCGCCGCCCGGCAACCGGCGACGCTTTGCGTATGCGTGTCCCGATTGGACCGAGGCACATCCACATCTTGGCGGTGTGCTGGCGGCACAGCTGTTCCTGCGCCTGCAGGAAACGGGGTTGCTGCGGCGGCACGCAGGCAGCCGTGCCGTGGATGTCGGCGACGAGCTCGAGCGATGGCTCGCGGGTAGTTCTACGCAGGCACCACTGTAATTCTCGCCCACATCGTTCATCGCTGATCCGGGTGGCCTTACCCTGCTCGGGCAGCTGTGGAAGCAGTCCACGCAGGCCCGCCACCTTGAAGGTATCGTCGGTAGAGCTCAGAACCGCTTTGAATACATCGCCGTGCGCTACGGAAAGTAAGGGCGCAACGTGCTCCACCATCTCTGCCCGCCAGGATAGGCGTTCGAGCCCGACCATGGTGGTGCTGCGCGCAAGATCGTCCCACCCTGCATGAGCACGCTCGATCCCCTTGCGCCATAACCTGTCGTGGAGGCGGCGCACGCCGTCCAACACCAATCGAATTGCGTCCGGCCTGGATGTATCCGGCAGAAACGGCACCAGGCTCGCCACGGCATTCGCACGCGTCGACGCGTCCGCGATCGCCGGCGCGCGAGACAGCGCTTCGTCGGTGTAGCCCAGCTCGGCCAGTCGTGGCAGTACGGTTGCCAGCTTAATGCGGCACGCCGGCCCGGTGCAGGTGCTCATGGATCGCGGCGATCGCCTCGTGGAACGGGCGCTCGAGATACGCCTGGTGGTCATGCTCGCCGTGATGATAGGTTACGCTGCCGGGCGGGTAGGTGCGTGCCTGCGTCCGAATATGGCCCAGGCTGCCATCGATCAATGTCAGCATATAGTGCGCCACCTGCGCATCCGCCAGCGACCAGGCTTCGCCGACGGCCACGTAAATCGGCGACGTGTGCGCGAAGATGCCGCGGCCCCAGCAATCATGGTGCGGCACGGCCTGGAATTCCGGACCGCCGCAGCGCGCGGCAAGCCAGGTGTGGCGGTCGAGACGGATTTTGGTGTTGAGGTGCAGACGGCGGCTGCCCGCCCGATCCTCGGTCATCGCGATCACTTCACCGTGGCTGACGATCTGCAGCGTATGCAGCGGGAAGATCGATTCGGCCGTCGCCTCGACCTCGACCTCACCGCCGCCGCGCGGCAGCGTGAGTGTATCGCCGATGGCGGCGCCGTCCACGCTGAACGTGAGCATCGGACCACCCGACAGGAAGGTGCGCCCGCTGCGCACTGCCCGGCACCAGCTGTCGTAGCTCAACTCCTCGTCGGCGGGAACATAGGCATAGGTGCGGTACAGCCCGACCGGCACGTCGCTGCTCATCTTGTCGGTGCCGCCGACCAGCGGGAGGCGATAGCCGCCGTTGAGGTAGCGGTAATATTCGAGGTGCTGATAGTTGCCATGCTGCAGCATCTCGACCGCGTCGGCGCGGCCGGTGGCGATCAGCGCGGCCGGCTCGCCGTTGGGTGTCGGCAGGTGCGGGATGATCACGGTGCCGCCCTGGCGATGGGCCTCGTCCGCCCAGTGCGATAGGGTCGTTTCGAGCGCGCCGCCAAGCTCGGCCTCGCTCGGGCCATCCGAGCACCAGGGCATCACCGGCTGCTTGAGGCCCCATAGCGTCAGGTGGCCGAGCATGTGCTGGCGGTTTTCCTGTGAGCAGTAGACGATCGTCTGGCCGCCGTTCGACAGCGTCGGCTCACCGATCCAATCCTCGGTGTTGGTGAACAGGTGCCCCCACTGGGATTGGAGCAGATTGACGACGTTGAGATCTTCGCCCTGCGCCTCGAGATGGCCGCCCTGGCCGCCGACAAAATGGACGTGCGAGTCGCCGCTGAACCAGCGTCGCGCGTTCTGATTGGTCCAGCGCTTGAGCCGCAGCGTAAGCTCCTGCTGTCCCGGCGCGATCTGTACCCGAGTACGCAGCGGCTCGTACTCGAAGCCGCGCGCGACATCGACGATCACCTCGCCGCGCGGCAGCCAGCCCTGGCATTGCCCGTCGATATAGGCGTAGGTGATCTGGCCCAGGCGCAGGTCGCCGCCGATGTCGATGTGCCAGGTGCCGAGGTTCGAGTTGACGTGGTGGTGGTGGCCGTGCGGCTGGTACGGGATGCCCTCCGGCGAGCGGAAGTGGACGCGGCACGGAACGGGACGGCCGGTCTCGTCGTCAAGTACCGTGACATGCACCCAGTTGCGCCCACGGTCGACGACTTCGAAGCTGACGCGCGGTGTTTCGACCGCCCCATGATCCTCCAGCTCGCCCCAGCGCACGCGGCCGAGCTCCTCGCCGTCCTGCGATACCGTCAGCGTCGCAGACGGCAGGCCGGTGACTTCGACGTAGGCCGGGCTGGCGTGCTCGTTTTGCGCCTCGCCGAAACCTTTATGGTCGTCGGCGATGAACCTATCCGCCGTGTTTTGTGGAAGCGCAAACGTATAGCCGGCCATCCCGCGATCGATCTGCGTATCCAGGGCGAACGGCCGGGCAGCATCGGCCGGCTCGGGCAAGCTGATCTTTACTTCGCGCATGGCGGTGCGGGAAAACGGCGCTTCCTCGAGGTGGCTCGCCGTGAGCGCGGCGACGAGCAGCTTGCGGTCGGTGGGTTCGATCACCAGCGCGGCGAGCAGCCGGTCGGGATTCGGGTTGGTCCAGGCCCACAGGTAATAATGCTCCGGCCAGCCGGTGCTGACTTCAGTTTGCCGCGCGCCGATGGCGTCCCACGGCCCCAGGTGGCGCGGCATGAGCGCGTCCTTGTGGTCGGCATGGGCCAGGAACGGCAATTGGCCCCATGCTGTCGGCACAACTGCTATCTCGAAGCGCTCGCGGATCGGAATGCGTACCTCTGTACCGTCCACGTAGCGCAGGCAGTAGTGTGCCACCACATCGCCGGGCGGATCACCGGCGGCGATCCGCGATTCCAATAGCGTATGGGCCACGATCAGATGGCGAGCGGTGGTATCGAGTGGGATCCGCACCGGCTCGCGAGCGCCGGAGTCGCCGCCGAAGCCAAGAAAGCAGCGCTCGGTCTCCGGCTCCGTGCCGCCGATAACAAAGGGAAGGCCGTGGTAGGTCTGCGGGCCACGCCGCGGCTCCGCGAGCGGTTGTGCAAACTCGAGTCCGGCGTTGCATAGGCCGGCCAGGTCGATCGGCTCATAGTCTTGCATATCAGTTTGCCCTCGTGCATGATCGCCGACGACACCATCATACTGCCAAATCCGGCGCCGAGGCCACCGGGATCACCACAAAGACACAAAGGACACGAAGAATCATTGAACAGACTTACGGCGCTAACTTTTGTGGCACGGTCTGCAACATATAACTAGATGGATCCTGACGACACAGCCGCGGGCGATGCTGCATTGGTGCAGCGGGCTTTAGCGGGCGATCGTGCGGCCTTCAAATCGCTCGTGCGCCGCTACCAACCCGGCGTGGAGCGCCTGTGCCGGCGCCTGCTCGGTTCGCCGACAGACGCCCAGGATGTTGCCCAGGAAGCAGTGCTGCAGGCATTTCTCGGCCTTGACACGCTCAAGGATCCGGCGCGCTTCGGCGCGTGGCTCCATGCGATCGCGGCCAACCTTGCGCGAATGTACCGCCGCCGTCACCGCCCGCCGGCCAGGCTTGTCGACCCGCAGCGGCTGCAACTGCCGGCCGTATCCCAGCCGCCATCGCCGGAGGAGGCGGCCGAGTCACGCGAGCTGCGCGCCACCATCGAGTGTGCCCTCGGCGACCTGCCGTCCGACTATCGTGCTGCAGTCGTCGGATTTTACGTTGCCGGATACAGCTACGCCGAACTTACCACCCGCCTTGGGGTGCCGATCAGCACGCTGAAGTGGCGGTTGTTCCATAGCCGGCGAGCCCTGCGCCAGCAGCCTTCAGCCTGTGGTACATGAGTATGCGGCGCCCGCGAACGGGCTTCCAAAGGAGTTGCAGGTGAACGATCACGATTCGATCGCCGTCGAGGTGCAGTTTGTCGGGCGCGGAGTCACCAGCCGTGATCCGGAGCGCCTCGTGATGCTGCGGGCCGTTGGTTCCGGTCATCAGTTACCGCTCAACTTCACCGCGGTTGAGGGCGACAGTATCCAGGACGGCTTGAGCAGCTCTCCGCTCGCTCAGCAGCCACACGATCTGATGTTGCGCCTGCTGACTGTGAGCGGCTCCCGGCTCGCCCGCATAGTCATCCGCCGGCTGATCGACGATACCATGTTCGCCGATCTCATTCTGGTACGGCGCAAGGGTGAGCGTACGGTCGAGGCGCGCCTCGCCGACGCACTGGCGTTGGCCGTGCGCGCCGGGGCGCCGATTCTCGTCGCGCGCGAGGTATGGGACGCCATGAGCTACGACCCGGCCGACCGTGAGCAACAACGCGCCAGGGCGAGCGACGCGGTGCGCCGCTACCGCGCCGCCAATCCGGAGGCGGCACGGGCGGAGCCGGTGCCGCCGCCTACACAGCTACGGCCGGCGATCGATGAGGGTATACACCGCCGGCTCCAGCAGGCGCTGGACGAAACCGGCGGCCGGAGCGCGATATTGCTGCACCGAAGCGGAACGGTGGTAGCGTGGCAGGGTTCGATCGTGACGGACGAGCTGGCGGCGTATGCCGCTGCCTGGGCGGCCGGTGATCGCGATCGCCGGCACGAGCTCGGGTTGAAGGTGTTCGGACTTGATGAACCGGACGGCGAGGACCTGGTAATCACGTTCGGTTCGGTGGCCCGGTGGTGGGAGCTGCAGCTGGTCGTCCCGGCGAAGCAGGCGGCCGACGAAACATGGTTCGACAGGCATCTCGTTCCCGTAGGCGCCGAGCTGGGCCCGATGCTCCAGGAGACTGATGTACACGACTAAGAACTAAGCGACGCCGCCAATGCTTCGAGCCGGCCGCGCACCCACTCGGCGTTGATTTCCGGCCACGGCGCGAAATACACCCGGTCGGTCTCGCGCTCGATCGCATCGCGCACGTCGCGGCCATGGCGGGTGATCGTCACGTGCGGAAGCTGCAGCGTTACATAACCGTTACGCGCGAGGTCGTCCAGCTGCGCCGCGACATCCTGGGGACTCAGCCTGCCGCGAGTGAGCTCTACCAGCTCGGCGCTCGTCCGGGCGTCGCCGGCCCACACGCGGCTGAGCAGGTCTAGCGCCGGCCCGCCAAGGCCCGCCGCGCGCCAGGCGGCAATATGGGCGTCGTCGCGCGCGCGCTGCAGCGCGTACAGCGCGTATTCGAGCATAACCGGCGGCGTCCGGCGCGGGTCGAACCTCCGCAGGCGCGGAACCCGGTCCTGGTGCGCTTTATCGGCCGGCTCGGCCGCGAGACGCTGCCGCTCGGTGACGTCGTGCAGCGTCGATGCGAGCCGCTGCAGGTCGCCGGGCGGCAGATAATATCGCGTGGCGGCGTAGTCGTTGGCCGCTCGCTCACCGCGAGTCAACAGCTCGCGGCCGGCGGGCGTTAGCGCGTATGTATCGCCCGACCGGTCGAGCACTCCCAGCTCGACCAGCCGCGGCAGCCGGTCGAGGATCGGATCGACGAGGCTGTACGGATCGGGCAGATTGGCGCGCAGCTCGGCTGCCGGGATCGGCTGATCCTCCCGCTCGATCGCGACCCGGCGCAGCAGCACGTACTCCGGCAGCGCGATGTGGCCGCGAGCCGCCTGCACGTTGGGATGACCTTCCGGCCAGGGCGTCCATCCGGCACGGCGCGCGTGCGCATAGCGCGGCACCAGATCGACGATCGCCCGCAGTGTAGCGTGTTCCATCATAGCTCGAACCACCTTGTCGTGGGCACATTGTCTCCCGGCTCTTTCAGCCTGTCCAACGTTGCGACTTCACTATCTGTGGTGAAGCTGTTGTCATGGCAGCGATCAACCGGTTTTCTATATCCTGAAACGTACAATGCCCGGCACAGGACGAGGCGCCTGTGCCGGGCACAAGGAGAAGTAATGCACGATCTGGTGATTGTCGGCGGCGGGCCGGCGGCGTTTGCCGCCGCCTCGTACGCTCTGAATAAGCAACTTGACGCGCTGTTGATCTACGAGCAGCTGGGCGGCAAAGTCGGCCAGATCGTTGTCAATTCACACAACGCGACGTCGACAGGTGGAGTGTACGCCGCGGGCGATGTAACAACCACCGGCGACGAACATGTGCTGGCTGCGATCGGCGATGGGGGGCGCGCCGCGAAAAGCGCGTACATGTATCTGCTTACGCAGCGCCTGGTGGCGGGGGCAAGCCCCGCCGCTAGCTCGTAAAATGGAGTAGCGGCGGGGCTTGCCCCCATCGCGCCGCCCCCCGCGCCGCCCCCGCGGCCTTCTATGGACCTCTCTGGGACAGCGACGTGTCGACGGGCACGTTGTAAGCCACTTGCTCCACGGTAAGCCGGAGCCACGCCCGGCCGTCATCGGCCCAGGTGACGCTGCTGCGGACCGGTACGATCTGCCCGCCCAGCGTATCCCACGCCTGAACGTCGTTGAGCCACAGGACCTTTTCGCTGCCGGCGCTTTTGTAGCGCATCGACTCCAGCGAACGCAGCCGGCCGGTCGCCGGATCGAAGCGGACTACGAAGGTGTCTTCGCGCCGGTCGAACGGCACCACAAGTATGGCCGCGGCGTCATCCAGCGGCTCCCAGCGCGCGCGTGGGTCGGTGAGCAGCACAGCAGGCATCCAGGCGGCGATCTCGCCCCACAGGCTCAGGTTGGCGGCTTGATCGACGTGCGGCCCCTGATCTGTGCCCCATGGCAGCTCCATGCGACCCGATCCGTTTATGTCGTATTCGTTAACCCGCAGCAGGGGCACGCCGAAGACGGTAGTTTCGAAGTAGTGGCGGTAACTCTGTCCGGCGTGGTGGGTGAAGCGGAAGCGCGCGGGCATAGTGACGCCGCCGACCGGACGCATGCTTCCGCGCCCGGTGATCACCGCTGTCTTGAGCAACGGGATGGTGTCGCCGTAGATCGAGCGATAAAAGCGCTCAACCGGCGCCGGGAGACCCGCCGGCAGTGGAACTCGCTCCTGGGCGGCAGGCGACTGCCCGACAGCCGCAAATGGAGCAGGCGGCACCTGCAAACCGGTCCACAGCAAAGCGGTGATGCCGCCGAGGATCCCAACCGTGATCCCCACGCTGCGCCTCCATGGATAGATAAGCGGCGACGAGGTGGCCGCCGGGTGAGCTCGTGCGATCGTGTTCAACGTCATCTTCCTTGTGATTGGCGGTACCAATGCGATCTCGAATGCTGCTTCCAGCTTACGCCGTTCACAAGCCGCCGGTGTAACGTCGCTGCAACGCCGCGTGGACGAATCGCCACGCCGCCGAAAGTGGCCAAAGCTTCAGCTCAGGTGGTGCTTTCTTTCCTTGCGCGGCCGCGCGCTGCTGTAGCCTGGACCTGTGCCGGCATACGGCCGAGAAGGAGATCCCAGGCTCAACCGGATATGCAACTATATCTTGTCCTTGCGCAGGTAGAGCCGGCGAAGCTGGAAATGCCGCCGGTCTGCCCATCGCCGCGCTGCGGAGGAACTGAGTTCCGCCTGCATCAAACTGTCGTCAAGCCGCTCAACGATGCGATGCACCAGACTGTGTTCGTCCGGCGCTACCGCTGCTGTCGCTGTGGCCACACTTTCCGCGTGTACCCGGCCGGGGTAACTCATGCGCCGACGTCGCGTTGGGTTCGCCAGATCGCGGTACTACTGTATCTGCTGGGTCTCAGCTATGCCGCGGTGTCGTCGGCGCTTGAGGTGCTCGGCGTGTATCTGTGCAAAAGCCGGGTGTACGACGCCGTGCGCGCTGCCGAGCTCAATCGCGCGGTGGCCGGCGAGGCGGCAGTGTTTTGTGCCGTTCGCCGCGATCATCAAGGCGGTGTGTTGCTCGTGCAATGGATGGGCAACTGGTTGCCGCTGCGCTTGATTACCGACCGCCGCAGCGAGCTCGTCCTGGCTGTCGACACGCTGTCGGCGGCCGAAATCGCGCAGCTGCGCGAGCGGCTTACGCCGATCGTGGCAGCCATGGCGGGCTACGTCGTGCTCGAGCAGCACGACGCGGCATGAGCCGATCCGCAACGGTAGCGGTCACGAGTGCGCCGCTGCGTAGTCCAGGTAGCACACCAGCGCTTCGAACAGGTCGCTTTCGGTGACGATGCCGGCGACCGCTCCGTCTTCCATCACCGGCAGGCCGCCGATTTTGTTGTCCAGCATCAGCATGGCCGCTTCACGTAGCGAAGATTCGGGCGTAACGCTGAGTGGAGCTTCGCTCATCACCTCGAACACGGTGGTGCAGCCGAGTGCGGACGCGATCATTCGCTCGTCGAAGCCGGCCGTGTGCAGCACGTCGGCGCCGCGGATATCGCCGTCGGTGATAATACCGCACATGCTTCCGTCGGCCCCCAGCACGGGCAGGCGACGGATCGAATGTTCGTGCATCAGCGCCAGCGCTTCGCTGATCGTCGCGTCGGCCTGAACGGTGATCGCCGGAGCGCTCATCCAGTAGCGAATCGCCTGCGCCGCCCGGCTGCCGGGCCGCTCGGATTGTGATGTTAAATCAACGTGCATTGCTGCCTCCCGAACAGCAGCCGACGCGCCGGTGTCCTCGTTGACCCCGCTGTCGCCGGCTGCTCGTTACAATCGATTGTAGGATTGTTTGAGCGCCCGAAACCATAACAGCTCATCACGGCAGGTAGTCGATCGACTACGCAGTGCGTTTCCGACATTGATTGTGACCGTGGTTGGGGCTTGCCGCGACCACGAGCGCCATCATTTCACCAAACTTCGAACGCCTGCTTGGCTGTAGCTGAGCTCCACGGCCCATATAATGGGCGCACCGGCCGGCTCAACGGCATACGAATTGCTGCACCCGGCGCCGTCCTCGGGCGCGCTAAACGAACCGGGAGGTCACCTGATCGACAGTCTTCCTCTCATCCCGATCGACGCTCTGATAGAACAGGCGGCCGGCAACGGGCCGATCTGGGGCCACGAAAGCGCGGACCTCGACATCACCCTGCTGTCCTGGCCCGCCGGCGCCGCCATCGCGGCCCATATCAACGATGAAGTGGATGTTCTGCTGATCGGTGTCGCAGGCGCGGGCGACGTTTCCATCGAAGATGATACCTTTCGTCTGGAGCCGGGCCGCGCGCTACTGGTACCGAAAGGCGTGCTCCGCTCGTTTCGTTGCGGCAGCGCTCGCTGGAGCTATCTCAGCGTGCACCGCCGCCGCCGCGGCCTATGGCCTACCGTCGGCAGCCCCGGCACGGTTTAGCAACAGGCACGCAACGGGAGGAAGGTATGCTCAAGCGTGGACTTCCGGCGGCTGCGATCGCCACAGCCTCGGTGGGCGTGCTCCTGGGACTGATCTACGCCGGCTCACGTGGCTTCAAAGACTTCGATTCGGCGCTGGCGGGCTATGCCGTCGCCACGCTATTTGCCGTCGCAGCAGTGGTATATCGCTACACACTCTGGATCACTCGCCCGCCGACCTGGCGCTACTTCAAAGCCGGTTGGGCCAGCTTCTTTTCCTGGCGCAACTTCCGCCGCTACACCTGGCTGGTACCGCTGGCCTGGTGGCACGACATCTTCGGCCAGACCTTTATCTTGCGGCGCGGAGTGAAGCGCTGGGCGGCGCACATGAGCATCTTCTGGGGCGTGCTGCTGTCGCTGGCGATCACCTTGCCGCTTACGTTCGGCTGGATTCGCTTCACGCTGGTGCCGCCCGCGGATTACCAGCTGTGGGTGTTCGGCTTACCATTGCTGGTCTTTCCCGCCGAAGCGCGTACCGGCTTTGCCTTGTTCCATGCGCTGGACTTCACGGCGGTGTTGTTGATCATCGGCGTCGGGCTCGCATTATGGCGCCGCACCACCGACGCCGGGCTGCTCGCCACGCAGCGCTTCGGCTACGATCTGGTGCCGCTGGTGCTTTTGTTCGCGATTTCGATAACCGGCCTGCTGTTAACCGCGTCGTCGCTGTGGTGGGAAGGCGCCTTTTACTGGTTCCTTTCGCTGACGCATCAGGTCACGGTCGTGCTCTGGCTGATCTCGATCCCGTTCGGCAAATTCTTCCATATCGTGCAGCGGCCGGCCAGCATCGGCGTGACGCTGTACCAGACCGTCAACCAGGATGTCGAACACTACAGCCCTCAGCGTCCAACCGGCCACTGCCGGCGCTGTAATCAGCAGCTGCCCTCGTTCCAGTTCGTCAGCGACCTCAAGGCAACGCTCACCGAGCTCCACCAGAATTACAATCTTCACGGCGAGCATGGCTGGCTGCAGGAATATTGCCCGACCTGCAAGCGGGTGCTGCGTGGCCAGGCGTACTACCAGATGATGGGCAAGCGATTCCTGTGAAGGGAAAGCCATGAGCGTCAACAAGGATTTCTTCGAGCTGCAGCGCGATACCGCCTACGATTTTCAGCAACGCGGCGCGCCCGCTGCCGGCTGGGAGCAGGCCGATCGCCTGCCCGAAACTCTGGTGCCGACCCACTGCTGCTTCTGCGGTGTGCAGTGCGGCATGTATCTGCGCGTGAGCAACGGCAACGTCGTCGGCGTGGAGCCGCGCGACTATCCGCACAATCGCGGCTCGCTGTGTCCCAAGGGTGTCGTTGCATATCAGCAGGTCAACCATCCGGACCGGCTGCGCTATCCGCTGATCCGGCGCGGCGGCAAGGGCGGGCAGCTGGAGCGCTGCACGTGGGACGAGGCGCTGGATTACATCGTACAGCGCTGGCAGGCGATCCAGGCGCGGCACGGCAAGGACGCGGTGGCGGTGTACAGCGGCTCGTCGATGACCAACGAGAAGTGCTATCTGGTGGGCAAATTCGCGCGCGTGGGGCTGCAAACGCGCCAGATCGACTACAACGGGCGGCTGTGCATGTCGTCGGCGGCGATGGCCTACAGCAAAGCGTTCGGCCTGGACCGGGCGCCGCTGCCGCTGCCCGATATTGTGCACGCCGAGTCGCTGCTGGTGGTTGGCTCCAATATCGCCGAGTGCTTTCCGGTGACCATGCAATGGTTGTGGCAGGCGCGCGACCGGGGCGCTTCGCTGATCGTGATCGACCCGCGCGAAACGCCTACCGCACGTACTGCGGACCTGTGGCTGCCGGTCAAGCCGGGTACCGATGTCGCCGTGCTCAACGCGATGCTGCGCCAGGTGATCCACGATGGCCTGATCGACGAGGATTATATTCAGCAACGCACGGCCGGCTGGAACGATGTTCGGGCGGCGGTGGAGCCGTATACGCCCGAGGTCGCCGAGGGCATTTCGGGCGTTCCGGCCGAGCGGATCGTCGCCGCGGCGCGGCTGTACGGGCGTGCTGCGACCTCGCTGGTGCTGCATGCGCGCGGCATCGAGCACAGCACGCACGGCGTCGACAATGTGCTGGCCTGCATCAATCTGGCGCTCGCCCGCGGGCAGGTCGGCAAATTGGGCGGCGGCACGATGATGATCACCGGGCAGGGCAACGGCCAGGGCGGGCGCGAGCATGGCCAGAAAGCCAACCAGCTGCCCGGCTATCGCAAGATCGATTCGCCGGTCGACCGCGAGTATATCGCGGCAGTCTGGGGTATTCCCGAATCCGAGCTGCCGGGCGAAGGCGTCGCGGCGACCGAGCAGGTGCGGCTGATGGCCGACGGCGAGATCAAAAGCTCGCTGGTCATTTGCTCCAATCTGATGGTCTCGCTGCCCGACGTCGCCACCGTTCAGCGGGCGCTGCTAAACCTCGATCCGCTGGTGGTGATCGACTTCTTCCTGTCCGAGACGGCGGAGCTGGCCGATGTGGTGCTGCCGGGCTCGGTGTGGTGCGAGGACGAGGGCACCACGACCAATCTCGAAGGGCGGGTCGTCAAGATCAATCGCTCCAGCGACCCGCCCGGTGAAGCGCGCCGCGATGTGTGGATTATCTGCGAGCTGGCGCGGCGCATGGGACGCGGCAGCTACTTCAATTTCGACTCGACGCGCGAGGTGTGGGACGAGCTGCGCCTGGCATCGAAGGGCGGCGCGGCGGACTATTGGGGCATCACCTACGAAAAGATCGACGCGCAAAACGGCGTCTTCTGGCCGTGCCCATCCGAGGACCATCCCGGCACGCCGCGCCTGTTTACCGAGCGCTTCGCGCACGGCGACGGCAAAGCACGCTTTCACGCGATCACCTACACGCCGCCGGCCGAAGAGCCCAACGACGCCTACCCGTTCCGCCTGACCACCGGTCGTGTCGTGTATCACTATCTGAGCGGTAATCAGACACGCCGGATCGGCTTTTTGCAGGCGCAGGCGCCCGAGCCGTGGGTGGAGGTCCATCCCGTAGCTGCCGCGCGTATCGGCATCGTCGACAACGACCGCGTGCGTGTACGGACACCGCGCGGCGCGATGGAGCTGCGCGCACTGGTCGCGCCGACGATCAGGCCCGATACCCTGTTCATTCCGTTCCACTATGGCCATCGTGAGGCGGTCAATCTGCTGACCAACCCGGCCTGCGATCCCACCGTCAAGATCCCCGAGTACAAAATGTGCGCGGCGGCGCTCGAGCGCGTCGACGCGCCGGCGGAAAGCAACGGTGGCGCGCGGGCAAACTTCACGGCGGCGACGGCGCCCAGGATGTTTCCGTACGTCAGCGGCGAGCAGAGTGCACCGGCGGACCGGGAAGGGAAGCAATATTAGGTCGAAGGTCAAAGGTCGAAGGTCAAAGGTCGAAGGTGACCTGATTTTGGTCGGACCGAACCTCGAAGCTTTCTATACAACCGACGAAACGAGGGACTTTCGACCTTCGACCTTCGACCTTCGACCGCGAAGAGGAGACCCAGATGGCTGTCAAAACCCTGTTCGTCGATCCGTCGCGCTGTATCGGCTGCCGGGCATGCGAGGCCGCGTGCCGCGAATGCGACTCGCATAAAGGCGAGAGCATGGTGATGGTCGACTTCATCGACCGCGGCTGGAGCGTGGCTACCCAGCCGACCGTCTGCATGCACTGCGAAGACCCGGTCGCGCCCTGCGCCCAGGTGTGTCCGGTGCTGGCGATCACGATCACGCCCGACGGCGTGGTGCAGATGGCCGATGCCTCCCGCTGTATCGGCTGCCGCAACTGCGTGTATGCCTGCCCCTTCGGCGTGCCGAAAATGGATAGCGCCGCGCGGCTGATGAAGAAGTGTAACCTGTGCTACGACCGAACGGCGCAGGACCTCAAACCGTGGTGCGCGCAGGCCTGTCCGACGCAGGCGATCTGGTACGGCTCGTATGAGGAGTTCGCCAACGAGCGGCGCGGCGTG
The DNA here is from genome assembly GCA_963827625.1 of uncultured bacterium. Lineage (GTDB taxonomy): Bacteria > Chloroflexota > Chloroflexia > Chloroflexales > Kallotenuaceae > CAWHBS01. The sequence goes on from CAWHBS010000005.1 coordinate 363,423, forward strand.
CCGATCAACCTGACGGCGTTCGGCGACCAGGAGGTGCGCACGCGAGGTGTACCACGTGCTGCCGCTAGCAGCAGTCCAGGCTTGACGTGAGCGCGCTGCTGGCCGAGGCGGAGGCCGAGCTGGAGCGGGCGGCCCAGCCGCGGCAGGAGGCCTGGGTGCTATGAGCGAGCACGAAAGTGCGGGCATCGTGAAGGCCGAGCAGGCAGATGCGGGCGTTGCCGGGCGCTGGCAGGCCGAGTTTCCGTATCATTGGGACGCCGACGATCTGGTTACCCGGCGCGAGCTGCTGCAGTTCGCCGTGTATACCTCGGGCGCGCTGTTCGGCAGCACAGCGCTGATCGCGCTGCTGGGCCAGCTGCAACAGCCGGTAACCGTGGCGCGCCAGCCGATCGCCGGCGTCGGCGATGTGCCCGAAGGCTCGGCCGTGTACTTCAACTATCCCGACCCGGACGACCAGGCAATGCTGCTGCATCTGCCCGGCGGCGAGTTCGTCGCCTTCAGCCAGAAATGTACCCATCTGTCGTGCGCCGTGTATTACCAGCCGGAGCGCGAGCGGCTGTTCTGCCCGTGTCACGAAGGCGTGTTCAACCCACAAACGGGCGACGTGGAAGCCGGGCCGCCCCAGCGTCCCCTTCCACGGATTCTGCTGGAGCGCGAGGGTGATATGTTGATCGCGGTAGGAGTTGAGCCATGAGCCGCGATGAGCTACCACCCGCTCACGCCGGTCGGCAGCGGACCGGCAACGTGGCCGATCGGCCGCCGCCGGCCGGGCAGATGGCGCTGATCATGGCCGGACTGTCGATCGGAATTCTGCTGCTGAGCATCCAATTGTGGCTGCTGACGATCGCCCTGGAACTGTATCTGGCCGGCGAGGGCGAACGCGTCGGGCTGATCGCGCTGGTGTCCGGCGCGATCTTCGCCGGTGGGCTGCTGATGTTGCGCCTGCTCCGGCGCAGGCCGCGCATCCAATAAGGAGTCCACGATCTGTGGCTGCAACGGAAAACCAGGACAGCACGCTATCCACGGAGCACAATTCACCCACGCAGGCACTCGCGCTCGCAACGGCGGCGTTCGCGGTCGCCTTTGCCGCCTGGTCGCTGATCGCACCGCTCGGCGCGGGCATCCAGCGCGAGCTGGGGCTGAGCGAGCTCCAGACCAGCGTGCTGATCGCCGTGCCGGTGATCCTGGGCTCGCTGCTGCGGCTTCCGCTGGGTATCCTGACCGACCGTTACGGCGGCCGGCGCGTGTTTACGCTGTTGCTGCTGCTCACCGTTCCGGCGCTGCTGTTGCTTAGCCAGGCGCGCTCGTATGCGATGCTGCTGCTCGGCGGCCTGTGGCTCGGCCTGGGCGGCGCGAGCTTTGCCGTCGGCGTACCGTTTGTATCGCGCTATTTCCCACCCGAGCGCCAGGGCTTCGCGCTCGGCGTGTACGGCGCCGGCAACATCGGCACGGCGCTGGCCGCGCGCGCTCGCTCCGCAGATCGCGTCCACCTGGGGGCCCGCCGCGGTCTTCTATGTTTTCGCCGCGCTGGTCACCGTGATGGCCGGAATATTCTGGTTGCTGGCGCGCGACGCGCCGGTGCCGGCTAACGCGCCTCGCCCGACGCTCGCCGGTAGCCTCGCCATTATCCGCGGCGAGCGGCTGGTATGGCTGTTCAGCCTGTTGTACTTCGTCACCTTCGGCGGCTTCGTCGCGTTTTCGCTATATTTGCCCAAGCTGCTGGTCGATCTCTACGGCATCACACCGCTGGACGCCGGCAACCGTGTGTTTTTCTTTGTGCTGCTGGCGACGATCGGGCGGCCCATCGGCGGCTATCCTTGCCGACCGGTTCGGTGGCGCGCGGGTGTTGCTGGCGGTGTTCGGAGTCGCAACCTTGATGGCGCTGTTGCTCGCATTTACCACGGCGCTGATCCCGCTCACGATCGCCTGCCTGTCGATCGCCTGGTTTCTTGGCCTTGGTAACGGGGCGGTCTTCAAGCTGGTGCCGCAGTATTTTCCTGGCCGCACCGGCGCCGTGACCGGCATCGTCGGCGCGGCCGGCGGGCTGGGCGGCTTTTTCCCGCCGCTGATCATGGGCGCGGTGCGGCAGGCCCTCGGCAGCTATGCGCTTGGCTTCGTCTTGCTCGCCATGACCGCGCTGGTGTGCCTTGCTTTAACATGGCGCGTGCTGGAGCGCGGAAATGCGCCGTCGGTGCAGCCGGCAGGTTAGTGCTAGCCGTGATCGAGCACAGCCGGAAAAATTCACCACAAAGGCACAAAGGACACAAAGAACCCTTGGATTCTTTGTGTCCTTTGTGCCTTTGTGGTGATTTCGTTTGGATCAACCCTTGTGAGGACCGCACTACTCAGGCAGGCGGACGATATAGGGCTCCGGCGTCGACACCATGGCCCACGCCGCGCCATCCTGGTACAGGGCCAGAAAGTAGTCACTCGTACCGGCGCCGCCGACCCGGATCTGCTCGGCAACCCGCTGCGCAATGGGATCGATGCGGGCGATCCAGTCCATGCCGGTGGGGCCGTTGTTCTGGGCGGCCGCGGCGACCCAGACCGAGCCGTTGCCGGCCGCGAGGTTGGAGGCCACGAAGTCGATCGGCACGCGGGCGTCCGGCTGGTTGGTCGACGGGTTGATGCGCACCACCCCATAGCCGTGCTCGTCCAATACCCAGGCAGCGCCGTCAGCTAGCGCCAGGCCATGGATCGAAAAGCCCATCTCGATCCGCGCCGACACACGTTTCGTGGCCGGGTCGATCCGTGCCAGAATGCCGTCATCATGGCTGCCCGTCCACAGCGAGCCCGCGCCGAGGGCGTAGCTGATGACCTCCTCACCCACGGCGATGGGCCGGCCGACGCGCCGGTTGGTCAGTGGATCGATCTGCACGACGTGTCGCTCCCCGATCAGCCAGACATAGCCCTCGCCTACGGTGATCCAAAGATGCTCGTACTCCGGAAACGGGGTGCCCTCGATGTCGATGCGGCCGGCGACCTGCCGCGTCGCCTGGTCGATACGCACAACCCGGCGATGATCCAGGGCGACGACCCAGATGGATCCCTCGCCGGCGGCAATGCTCGCCGGCGCTATCGCCAGGTGGACGGCTGGTCCGGCCGTCTCGCCGCTGTGCAGGTCGATGGCCGAGACGGTGCGGTCGCCACTGGTTGCTACCCACAGCAGGCCGCCGTCGATCGCCACCGCGTAGCGCGAGTCGGGCGGCACGTCGAGAGGAATGCGGAACAAACTGCTCGCGGCGCTTGCAGGCGCGGTGTGTCGCGTCGACGGAGACACCAGGACGGAAGATTGCGCCTGGTTGGTCGGTGGCGACGGCACGGCAGCACTGCCGCACGCAGCGGTGACTATCAGCACCAGCAGGCTGCAGGAGCGAGCGCCAAGCCGAAACCAGGTACCCACGGATCGTTTCCTTGCGAGGTTGCGCCTGTGCGCGATTAAGGACTGCTATCCATTACACCGCCGGCGCGCCGCGCGTTCCAAGGTATACTGGCGCGTGCAATGATCAACGTGCTATTCATCTGCCTGGGAAACATATGCCGCTCACCCATGGCCGAGGCGGTTATGCATCACCTGATATCGGAAGCCGGGCTCGCGGACCAGATCCGGGTGGACTCGGTCGGCGTCGGGTCGTGGCATGTCGGGCAGCCGCCCCATCCCGGCACCCAGGAGATCCTGCGCCGCCACGAGCTCCCATACGCCGGTCGTGCCCGCCAGATCACGCATGATGATGTCATACAGACTGACTATCTCATCGCTATGGATAGCGAGAACCTGGCCGACGTGCGCAGGATGCTGCCGGCGAATGGAGACCGCAAGGTGCACCGGCTGCTCGAATTTGGTCCGGCCGGTAGCCCGCGCGACGTGCCCGATCCGTATTACGAGGGCAACTTCGACGGAGTTTACCATCTCGTCGACGCCGGCTGCCGCGGCCTGCTGGCACAAATCCGTGCCGAGCACGGCCTGTGATGCGTGATCCGTTCAAGAACAGATCCACGCGCGCTTCGGAATGCGGCGGTGGTTAGCCTGGATCAAGCATTGCGCGAAGTTCTATGCCCGCCGTTATGTGCCGCGAGTATCTGATGCACCTGTTTCAGCAACGGCTCGAGCTCAAACGGCTTTGCCATCAGGTGCGCCCCTAGCGCGGCAAAATTGGGCAGTCGCTGGCGCAGTTGTTCGGCATTTGCCGTCAGGAACATCACCGGAAGCTCAGCGGTGTGGGCGTCCGAGCGCAAATGGCGTAGCAGCTCGATTCCATCCATCCCCGGCATGCGGACATCCAGGATAACGAGGCTGGGCGGCGCACGTTGGATGAACCAGAAAGCTTCCGCCGCCTGTGTACAGCCTCGGGCTCGGATGCCCTCATCCTCCAGCGCCGCACATACCAAGTTGATGATGTTCGGCTCATCATCGACTACCAGGACATGAGGCGCTTCCTGATCCTCTATCATGCGAGGGACTCCTTCCCCCAGATTCGAAGTCGTCGCTCTCGGAGCGCTGTTCGGCGGACCAGGAGCCGGCTCGGCTGGTCGACCGCCGGCGTTCTTGTGTCATCGCCGCCAGCAGCTCTCATGCCGGTGCGATCCGCGCACGAGCCGTCCACCCGGCGTCGAGCTACGGCAGCAGTATACAACGGAGTTTGCATTTTCGTGGAGTGCGTAGTTTGGCTGCACCAAATCGACGTTTCTCGCACGGTAGTCCACATGCCTGCCGGCGCTCGCTGGTATCGGCGCTCGGCTTCGAGCGGGCACCGGGCAGCATGCGACCCTTCCTTCTTGCGCGTCATTCGGCGTGTCCCGAACCAGCAAGTTTGTTGCCATGGTGTGTTTTTTAGAAGCGTGGTCCGGCCGGTTGTCGGAATCGTTCCGCGCGGCGCTTGAGTGGTACACGTGCGTAAGGCACGCACGGCGCTCGACGACCTGCAAGGCTGGAGGACCAACCGATGATCCACCGACTCAAAATCAGCCGGCTGTTGTTCGCTGCCGTCTTCCCGTCGCTACTGGCAATGCCGTCGCTGTCGGGCCAGGCTGCCGGAAAGCCGGAGCCGTTTAGCCGGCATGGCCCAGGCGTGACGGCCGGGGTTGCCGTCGCTCCGGCCCGGGCCGAAACGGCCTGCCTTTCCGGGGATCCGTACAAGCTTGCTCGGCTGGCGGAGGTGATCGGCAGCTCGACGCCGCCCTCGGCGCCGATCACGATTGGTGCAGGCTTCGTGGTGCAATTCATACGTGCCGCGAACATGGTCGACGACCTTGACGACCAGCCGGGTACAGGAATCGGCGTCGCCGGCAGCCCACAGCCTTCCGAGCCGCCAGTGGAGCGAGCGTCGTTCGACGAGGCGCCGATGCGGGTTTTTAACAGCCGTACCAAACTCGAATACCGCGTAACGATGCCGGACGCGATGCTGCGCGATCTGTACAGCTGTCACCAACGAAGCGGACGCACCGAGGCGGGTGGACCGTCCGGCGACGGCGTCGTCGAAGGGCGCTATCGCGTCGCGCTGCCGTTGGTGGCGGGTACGGTCGCGAGCGGCCAGGGCTCGGCGGAGCACGCGGGCGAAGTACAGACGGCAGGCTGGAGCGACGGCGACGACACGCGGGAGCTGCTGACGCCGACAACAGCCTGGCCGTGGCGCGCCATCACGCAATCCAGCTTCGACGACGACGATACCCAGTCGCGCTGCACGATGACGTTGATCGGGCCGCGCCATCTGATCACCGCCGCCCATTGTCTGGTGAATTTCGGTACCAGCAACTGGAAAACCCGCCAGCTCGCGCCGGCACGCGATGGCCTGGGGGTGCTGCCGTTCGGCGCCTCGCAGATGACGGCAGACCCGCCGGCCGGTGTCGACGCCTGGTACATCGTGCCCGATCCGTGGCTCGACCCAGGGACTCCCGACGATATCGACAAGTACCAGTGGGATATTGGCCTGGTGCTGATGGTCGACCGGTTGGGCGAGCAAACCGGCTGGATGGGCTACGGAGCATACACGGCGAGTGAGCTGAACCAACGCTATCACTACAATCGCGGTTATCCGGGCTGCCAATCGAACTACGCCGAGCGGCCCGTCAACTGCCAGGCCGCGCGCCTGTACGGCGACAGCGCCGAATGCGTGATCGACGACTACTACAATCCGGACTCCGACGGCTGGAACCGTGAGTTCTCGTTCGGCTGCGATATGAGCCGTGGGCATAGCGGCAGCCCGATCTACCATTACCGCGTCAGCTCGAGCACAGGCAAGCTGGTGCCGGTCGTCATCGCGGTAGTCAGCTGGCACGAGTGCTTTACCTGCTCGGGTGACGCGGACGGTGTCGACGAAGCGTATCCCAATCACGCGCGGCGGCTGACGCCGTGGGTGCTCGGTCGCGTGAGCTGGCTGCGCGAACAGTTTCCATAGAGCACGCGCCGGAAAGGTGCACCGCAGAGGCGCAGAGGACGCAGAGAATCGAACGAATCTCTGCGTCCTCTGCGGTGACTCCGGTCGGATCAACGTTTGTGAGAATTGCGGAAATCGACGCGGGCTACCCTGCTGCGTTTTGATCCGGGGTGGCCTGCTCCGGCTCGTCAGCTTCTTTCGGCGCGTCGGTTGCGCTCGCCTGCTCGATCGCGGCTGCCGCCGTACTGTCGAGCGACTGCCGCATCACCGTTCCGCCGGCTTCCGTCATGTTGCGGGCGACGAGCGGCGCCGAGCCGGCCTCGACGAGCACGACGACCGCCCCGTGCGCCGGCTCCAGCGCCTCGGTGATCTCCTTGAGTTTGTCCGTCTTGATGCCGGTATCGCGCAGCTTGCCCCACAGCCCGCCGGCCGCCCCGCCGACCAGGACCGTTGCGATCAGGCTGGGCGGATAGATCACTCCCAGCACTCCGGTGACGAGCGCGCCGCGCAGGGCGCCTTTTTTGGCGCTCACCTCGCGCGTCTCCTGGATATGTACCTTGCCGTCCTGATCTTTGGTGACCAGCGCCGCGTCGACCAGCGTAATCTTGCCGGCTGCATGCATGTGCTGGATCATTGTTAGGACCGTCGCGGCGCGATCGCGGTCGGCATAGCTGGCGGCCATTAATTCGAGTTGTTTGCTCATGGCGTGCATCCTTTGCGTGCCGTATGCGGCGGTGCGCTGCCGGACCGTGGCGGCGCTCTCCGAATGCCTGATCGGTTCGCAGTGCGCGGGCGGCGCGTTCGCACCGGCTCCATTGTAGCACCACTCATCGCCCAGCTACGCCGCAAGCTCGGCGCCGCGGTATGGGGTGTCGGGTATCATGGATTCTTCGTGTCCTGTGTGCCTGTGTGGTGATTTCGTTCGACTCAACCTGTGCGGGAATTGCATCAGCGATCGCCGCCCGCCGGCAGTTCTACTGTTCGGTAACTAAAAATGGGACGATCAGCAGCCGGCCCGAAACGAGGCCGTACGCCGTCATCGACCAATCGCCCGGCGCGGCGTTGTCAGGTAGCTCGTACGCAAACGAGACTTCTCCATTGGTGCTGTACAGATCGGGTGTGAACGTGTTGACCCCGCCATCCGGGCGGGTGGCCCAGACACTGATCGGCTCGCCGTCGGTGAAGCCGGTGCCGTGGAAGCGAACCGTGCTTCCGGGCGAGGCGGTATCCGGCTCGATGTCGAGCTTGCCGTCCGGAATTGCGGCCGTGATCTCAAAGCGGACGATCGTGCGTATGTCGCTGTACTGGCCGTTCACCGTCACCGCCCACCAGCCCGGTTCCCAGAAGCGGCCGGTCTGGATCTGCAAGGTCGCGCTGCCGGTTACATCGGTATCGACGTCGTCAGTCGAATACACGGTTCCGCGCACACTGCTGGCCCAGCTCGACAGCGGTTCGTACAACTCGAAGCCGCTCACCTGAACCGTGACCGTGCCGCCGGCCGGAACCTGGAGCCGGTCGACCGTTCCGTCAGCAGCGGTCGCCCGCGCGAATGCTATTGGGGCCGGTACAAGGCAGGCGAGCAGCAGGCTGAGCGCGGCAGCGAGAAGCCGGCGGCGCAGTTTCCGATCCTCCCTCATGGGATGCCTCCATCACATACACGTGTCGATATACCGGTTTCTCCGGCTGCAAAAAGTCAGCGCTCGCGCTTCAATGTGCGCCGGCCGCCGGCGCGGCTGTCGGCATTGATCTGCTTGAACACGGCGCTGAGGGCGGGTGCGTTGATCGTTTCGCCCCAGACGGCCTGCTGCCGGGGTGACAAGGCATCAATGTAGGCGTCGACGCGCGGATCGGCGGTAAAGTTCATGGCCGAGCAACTATAGCAGCGTCGATCAAGCCGGCCGGCGCAGGCGGCGTTGGCGCTAAGCTCAAGCAATGCGCCGGAATATGAAGCCTTTCTACTCCCCCGGCTCGGGTAGGGCCGGCACGATCGGCACCACCGCGGGCAGTGTCGCATTGCTTGCCGCCGTGATGTGAGCGACGGCCGACTGCCGATAGCGCGGCCACCAGGCTGGAGCGACCTGCTCCACTAATGCGAGAAACGCGTCGGCGTCGATCTCGAACGACTCGCCGTTGAGCTCCATGTAAACTTCGCGCTGTTGCCAGTGGAAGGTCAAGACGAGCTCGTCCGCCGGCGTGGAGCGTTCGAGTGCTGCGCGAATCAGGCCGTAGTAGGGTGAGTCCAATGCATCGGACATACCGATCACCTGTCCTTTAGGTGCGAGCCTGGGATCTCATTACGGGGAAGCGGTCGGGCTTGCCGCATTTGGAGACCCTCGTAAGCGTAAACACAAATATGAGGCTACACTCATATAATAACTTATGCAGTTTTGAATAGGAAGCGCCTCCGGCGCATGGTGGATCACAATGGCTGGTACACAATGGACGGCAGGCGATATTCCGGAGCTGCACGGCCAGGCCGTGGTTGTAACCGGCGGCAACAGCGGGATCGGATACGAGGCCGCGCTGGCCCTGGCCGGCAAAGGCGCGCGTGTGGTGCTCGCCGTGCGCAATACGCAAAAAGGGCAGGCGGCCACGGATGCGATCCGACGAGCCCATCCTGCTTCGGAAGTTGAGGTGATGGCGCTTGATCTCAGCGACCTCGGCAGTGTGCACGATTTCGCCCGCGCGTTTGCGCAGCGCCACGCGACATTGCCGCTGTTGATCAACAACGCCGGCGTGATGGCCCTGCCGCTCCGGCGCACGGTCGACGGCTTCGAAATGCAGTTCGGCACCAATCACCTCGGGCACTTTGCCCTGACCGGACTGCTGCTGCCCACTATAACTGCGGCGCCCGGCGCGCGCGTTGTGAACGTCAGCAGCGGCGTCCATAGCACGGGCGTGATCGACTTCGAAAACCTGGACGGATCGAAGTCGTACCATCGCTGGCGCGCGTATAGCCAGAGTAAGCTGGCCAATCTGCTGTTCAGCTACGAGCTGCAGCGGCGCTTCGTCGTCGCCGGAATCGACGCGATCAGCGTCGGGTGCCATCCCGGGTATGCAGCCACCAATCTCCAGTCGGCCGGACCTCGAATGGCCGGCTCGCGCGTTGGCGAAATCCTGATGGGGCTGGGTAACCGGCTGTTTGCGCAAAGTGCGGCGGCAGGAGCACTACCGACACTCTACGCCGCGACCGCTCCAGGCGTCAGCGGCGGCGACTATATCGGCCCGGTTGGGCTGGGAATGCGCGGTGCTCCCGGCAAGGTCAAGGCCAGTGCTCGCGCCTACGATGCGGCAGTGGCTGCGCGGTTGTGGCAGGTGTCGGAGGAGCTGACCGGCGTGCGCTATTCGGTTTGATCTGCCTGCATCGCCGCGAGGAGGCGAGCGATCGGGCCGGCCAGGCGGTAGCGGGAGCCGAGCTCCTCGAGCTGCGCATCGTCGCGCTCATCACTGCTCAGCTCGACAGCAACATCCGTGCGGATCGGAACCACCTGCCGCATGGCCGTAAAGTAGTCATCCGCGTCGCGCAGGCTTGCTGCAATTCGTGGCGCGAGCACGGCGGCATCGGCACGCATAGCTTCCAGGGTTGGGTATTGCTCGACAAGCTTGCGCGCGGTCTTTTCGCCGATGCCCTTGATGCCCGGCAGACCGTCGGATGGGTCGCCGCGCAGCGTGGCGAATTCGACATAACGCTCCGGCGACACTCCATATTTTGCCATGACGGCCGGCGGGTCGAACTCAGCCATCTCGCCGACGCCCCGTGCCGGCATCAGCACGCGCACGGTCGCCGTGCGGCCGCCTTCGTGCACCAATTGCAGTAAATCCCGGTCGCCGGTCACGATATCGACGCGGTTGCCGGCCGGCTCTCGCGCGCACAACGCTCCGATAGCATCGTCGGCTTCCCAGCCCGGTGCCTCGGCCTGTTGCGCCCCGAACGCCTTGAGCACCTCGCGCAGCAGCTCGAACTGCGGCGGCAGGGCGGGCGGGTCGTCCGGGCGATCGGCCTTGTAACCGGCATAGGCTGCTACCCGTGGTGCAGGTCGCCAATCGTGGTCAAAGACGTGAACGAGGCGGTCCGGCCCGTGGTTGGTTTGCAGTCGTGCGGTCATGTCGAGATAGCCATGTACCGCATTGACTGGACGACCATCCAGATCGACCATCGTCGTCGGGAGGGCAAAGTAGGCGCGGTACATCAGGCTCGAGGTATCGATCAGCAGGCTGTAGATCATTGGACTCCCCGTGAGCTGGTCAGCTAGGTAACCTCATTGGATCGACGCTAAACATGATTGGCGCTCCGGCGACAGCAGGTCACTCCTGCTCCGCAGCATACTGAAACACGTCTTCGAGCGGCTTGTTGAAAACATGGGCAATCCGAAATGCCACTTCCAGTGATGGAGAGTACTTGCCGCCCTCGATGGCGTTCACCGTCTGCCGGGTTACGCCGATCTGGTCGGCCAGCTCTTGCTGCGTCATCTCCCGCTGATGGAACCGCAGCGTCCTGATCTGATTGTAAATCCTGGTCTTTGGCCGGCTCACTGGGCCATTCCCCGGCGATAATAGACCAGCTGGAAAACGAGGCGTGCAACTTCAGACACAAGTACCGAGAGCATCAGCACATGCGCGATCCAGACGGCGTCGACGGACACGACCAGGCACGTGATCGCGGCGAACACGCCAACAGTCAGGAGCCAGGCTGAATTGCTTTCGGCCCGCCACGCAATCAGCCGGTCGCGCTCGTCGCGCCCTTCGGGCCTGCTCACGATCGCTACGGCGCTGTAACCGGCCACCAGCACAACCACCAGCAGGATGACCGCCACGATGAATAGCGGTACGAATGCCACGATGACTGTGACGCCGTTCGCCAGCATGTTTGCCGCGATGACGAAGTATGCGCCGAGTACCGTAACTATGCTGATCAGCTGGATCCAGACGCTCTTTTCCTCAAATGACGCGTTCATCAAGCCACCTATGACGATTGGATGTTTGATTTAGTTGACATGATGTCAATTATACTTGACATTTGGTTCGATGTCAAGTTTTCTTTACATGGGTCCGATCAGGCCGGCTAAAGCATTTCTCGCAGAGACTGAGCTAACTAATTTCACCACAAAGAACACAAAGGACACAAAGACCTTAAAATTCTTTGTGTCCTTTGTGTTCTTTGTGGTGATTTCGGTTGATACTACGGCAGTGGCTCGCGGTGAGGTCACCGATACCGCGCTAAGGCGGCAGCTGTTCCTGTGCCGCGGCCTGCACATGCGCGTACACCGTGCGCAGCGGGACATTATGCTCCTTCGCCGCCCGCGCGCAATCCTCGTACTCGGGCGCGAGGCCGAGCCGGGCTCCCCGCCAGCGCTGCTCTTTAACTCGCACCACGCCCCATGGAGTTGCGACATTGTGCACCATGCGCTGGCACACCCAGCGCTCGAGCGGCCGGCGACGGATACCCAGGCTGGTGGTTTCGCGAAAGATGGTTTCGACGGCGGCGCTCTCATCCGCAAGTCGGACCAGCGCCGAAAGCATGGTTGCGCCGCGGCCCTTTTTCATGCCGATCGGCGTCCACCATACGTCAAGTGCGCCGCCTGCCAGCAGCCGCTCGGCGACATATGCCAGCTGCTCCGGAGACTGGTCGTCGATGTTGGTCTCGAGCAACAGTACATGCTCGCTTGCAGTACTGTCCGGGGCGGGCAGCTCATCGGGCGCCTCGCCGATCCATACGCGTACCGCGTTGAGCCGGCCTATATCGCGCGAGCCGAACCCGTAGCCGGCCGTTTCGAGCGTCATGGCCGGTCGAGCGAAGGTTGCAAGCTCGGCCAGGATCGCGGCGCCGGTCGGAGTCACCAGCTCGGCGGGCGTGTCGTCGGCGAGCAGCGGCGCACGGACCGCGCCAAGAAGCTTGAGCACCGCCGGCGGTGGTACCGGAAGCCGCCCGTGCGCCGTGGTAACCCATCCGCTGCCCAGCGGAAGCGCCGACGCATACACCGCCTCGATCTCGAGTAGCTGCAGCGCGATCACCACGCCGACGACGTCGACGATCGCGTCGAGCGCGCCGACCTCGTGAAAATGGACCTGCTCCGGACTCGTGCCATGCACGGCCGCTTCGGCTTCGGCCAGTCGCGTAAAAATGGCGTTGGCTCGCTGTATGGCTGCGCTTTCGAGCGTACTGGCGTCGAGGATGCGGGCGATATCACTCAGATGCCGGTGCGTCGGCTGCTCCGGTGCATGTACCCTGAGCCGCGTGCCTGCGATGCCATAGCGCTCGGTGTGCTCGGCCTGGATCGCCCAGCCTTCAACGCCGAGCTTGCCGAGCTCGCTGCGCAGCCGCGCGACGTCGACGCCGGCATCGACCAGCGCGCCAAGCAGCATGTCGCCGCTGACGCCCGAGAAACAATCGACGAATAAGATGCGTGACATTTAGTAGCTGACGCTGAACGGCTCGCTGTCGTGCTCCCAGGCCGTCGTCTTGCTGTCGTAGATCCAGAAAATCGGGCTGCTGTCGGATGGCGTGTCGCCCTCGAGCAGCTTACGGGCCTCGCCCAGCAGCGTATCCAGCTCGCCTTCGCTCAGCGGCGTGATATTCTGCGCCAGCCGAACATTCTCGTCGATCTGCGACTCGTCGTCCATGCCGAGGATCGCCAGGCTGACGCCGGGCAATCCGAGCGAGTAGCGCAGCGCCAGATCGCGCTGCTTGAGCGAACCATGACCATAGACCTTCATGGCGATCACGCCGGCGTCTTTGCGCTGCGCCACGGGCAGCAGAGTTTCTTCCGGCCCGGTCACCAGGCGATCGATCGCGCTCAGCGCCACCAGCACCGTATCGAACGGATATTGTTCAAGCGCATAGGCAAGCACCGATGGCCGGGCATGGCCGGTGATGCCGACGAAGCGCGTCATGCCCTGACGGCGTGCTTCTTCCAGCGCGCTGATGGCTCCGTCCGGCGCGAGCATGGCCTGCAGATCGGCCATGGTATTGACGGCATGCACCTGGATCAGGTCGACATGATCGGTCTGCAGCTCGCTCAGGTTCTGTCGCAGCTCGGCGAGCACATCGTCGCGCTTGCGCGTGTTGATCTTGGTCGCCAGAAAGATCTCGTCACGCCGCTGCTTCACCACCGGGCCGAGCTTGGGCTGGCTGCCGTAATCCGGGCTGGTGTCGAGATAAGTGATGCCCTGGTCGATCGCATGGTTCAACAGCTTTTCCGATTTATTGAGCAGCGGAGCATCCATTACCTTTATCTTTCCGAGCGGGGCCGTTCCGTAGCCGATGATCGGCACCTGAGCTCCGGTTTTCCCAAGCGGTCGCTGTGGAAGTGGCATACGATTTCTCCTTCAAGTGGCTCCGTCTGCAGGCAGCACAGGCTGCAGCAACCTATGTACCATCGCTCGGCCGGCGCGGAAGTAGTACCGCACGGCACATAAATTGATGGATTTTGAGTGTCACATTCGACCGGTGGAGAACGTAGCTCGGCGGCCCGGAACCTGGGCTGTGCCACGGCGACTTTGCACGAGCGCGCTACGTGTACAATCATGCTCGAGGAATATACAACATGAATACTGATCTCCACGCGAAATACCGCTTGCTGCAGCAAGGACTGCAGGATCTCGGCTCGGTGCTGGTCGCCTTTTCGGGCGGCGTCGACAGCACGCTGCTGCTCAAAGTCGCCCACGACGTGCTGGGCGACCGCTGCCTCGCAGCGACGGCCGACTCGGAAACGTATCCCCGCGAAGAGCTTGAGGATGCCCGCCGGCTGGCCGAGCAGATCGGCGTCAGCCATGTCGTCGTCCGTACCGACGAGCTGGCCGAGGAGCGCTATGCCGCCAACGGTCCCGATCGCTGCTATCACTGCAAGCAAACACTGTTTCGCGAACTGTTTCCGCTTGCCGAGCAGCACAAGCTCGCCGCGGTAGCGTATGGCGCGATGGCCGACGACCTGGGCGACCACCGTCCGGGCCACCAGGCGGCTCGCGCGTGGAACGTACGCAGCCCGCTGCTGGAGGCCGGGCTCAACAAGGCCGAGATTCGCGAGCTGTCGCGCCACCTCGGCCTGTCGACATGGAACAAGCCATCGTTTGCCTGTTTGTCGTCACGGGTGCCATACGGCCAGGCGATCGACGCGGCTATGCTTCAGCAGATCGACGAGGCCGAGCGTGTGCTGCGCCAGATGGGCTTTGCCGGCTTTCGCGTGCGCCACCATGGCGATCTGGCGCGCCTGGAGCTTGCGCCGGCCGACCTCCCGCGCGCGCTCGACCTGCGCGAAGAGCTGGTCGAACAGCTCAAGTCGCTCGGCTATATCTATGTGACACTCGACCTGCAAGGCTTTCGCAGCGGCAGCATGAACGAGCCGCTGCAGCGGCGCCGCGCACGGCCGAGCGCTCACACGATCGAGTTGATCTGATGCACGATCCGTTTGCTGACCTACAGCATGCGTTGTCCGGCGGCGGGCCGGCCGGCGAGGGTGAGCAGTTCGCCAACCTGGACACGCGCCGCGAGCGCCGCACGGGCGTGCCCGAGGTCGTGTTCGCCGAACCCAAGGCGGCAGGACATGTCGTGGCGATCGCGCGGCGCTTGCTCGACGAAACCGGACGGGCGATCCTAAGTCGCGTGCCGCCTGCCACTATCGCAACCCTGGAGCAGGCATTCGCCGAGGACGTAGAATGGGAGCACTTCTCCTCGGCCCAGATGGTGGTGCTACGAAAGCGCGGCCAGGAGCGGAAGCGTACGGGCGGGCAGGTCGGCATGCTCACCGCCGGCACCGCCGACATGCCGCGAGCCGAGGAGGCGGCCGTGCTGTGCCGCGAAATGGGATGTGACGTGCATGTCGTCTATGATGTAGGCGTCGCCGGCCTGCACCGGCTCGTCGAACCGCTGCGGCGGCTGACCACGGTTCCCGTCGACGTTATCATCGTCGCGGCCGGCATGGACGGCGCGCTGCCGTCGGTCGTGGCCGGGCTGGTCGCTGTGCCGGTGATCGGGTTGCCGACCTCGGTCGGCTATGGCCTGGGCGGCAAGGGCGAAGCGGCGCTGCTTTCGATGTTGCAAACCTGCGCGCCGGGCCTGGCGGTGGTCAATATCGATAACGGCATCGGCGCTGGAGCGATGGCGGCGCGCATCGCCAACAACCTTGCCCTGGCGCGCGTCCGCGCCGACTGACGCGCCGCGGGAGACCAATAACCATATTACGTGCACCACCAAGCACACAAAGGACACAAAGAAATAAAGAGTCTTAGTGTCCTTTGTGTGCTTGGTGGTGATACCGCTGGTCATCGTGGAGCCAGATCCGTAGGCTCCACCTCGTCATTTCTGTAGATTCCCCTCTATCGCTGCAGGCCAATTAAGGTTAAACTGCGAGAGCGACGCGAACTGCGCGCTGCCTGCTCCGTCGCCGACGACGACGCAGGCCATCGTGTGGTCGCAAAGCAAGGCAGCGTGCAAATCGATCGATCTCACGCTGCGCGTACCCGATCAGTAAACAGTGAGGATCTGCATGAACCAACGACCGATCGCCGTCACAATTCTGGCCGTACTTGCGGGAGTCGCCGCCGTCCTGGCCGCCATTCATTTCCTGCAGGCGCTGGGCATCATTCCCTATTTCATCGGACCGGTCGGCATTCGGGACTTCAACATTTGGTACGCGATTATGTGGGGCCTGATGGTCTATATATGGGTCTGGCTGATACGGTTGCTGTGGCGCGTGGACCCGCAGGCGTGGATGTTCTTACTCTTGGTCAGTATCTTCAACATAATGTTCGATTTCATTGCGATGCTGGGAGCGACGACTACGTTCTCGGATGTGGCGTTGAGCTTTCTGGTTAGCGCGGCGATATTGATCTACGTCTTGTTGCCGGGAACCAAAGAAGCGTTCGGTATTCCGACCGCGTAAGCAGGCAGGATCGCTCGCCGGCGCAGCGTGTGACACGTTCACCTAGTCTCGTTTGAGTCGACCTGGATCACCACAAAAACACGAAGGACACAAAGAATTTTAAGGTCTTTGTGTCCTTCGTGTCTTTGTGGTGCATCTGTTCCGGTCTGGGCTCTATGCTTCGTACACCTTTGCGCTGTGCTCCTCCGTCGAGGATGGGGCCGGCTCGGCGCCAGGCGGCTGCCGGTTATCCCACGGCGTGCCGAGCAGAGGCAGCAGCCAGCGATCCAGCCCGTACCAGCCGGCAACCTTCCAGGCGAGGATCAGGGCGATCGCCAGCACGAACAGAAACCCATTGGTGCTGGCGGTGCCGGCCATAATGAAGTTCCAGTTCAAGAACGCGCCCGCGAAGGCAGCCAGGCCGACGAACGCGCCAACGATCAGCGCCAGGCCGATGAAGAATTCACTCCACATCACCACGTCGGCGAACCAGGTGTACCAGCCGTTGTCGAGCATGAACTGGATCAACGCGCGGTACCAGTCGTAGGAAATGGGTGGCCTGCCCTCCTCGGGAATGGAGACGGCATTGGTCCAAAAGCCTTTGAGCGACTCGCCGCTGGCCCAGGTGCCGCCGGTGATCTTGCCCCAGCCCGAGCTGATCCACTGCCAGCCCAAAAACAACCTGATGATCAGCCACAACCATGCGAAGCGCGTCGTGCCGAACAGAGCGTGCGCAAACGGCGGGTCGGGGATAACAACGTCACCACGCGAATTTACCATCGCCTTTGTGCTCACCATGGTCCTCCAGGCTAAGCATGCGATCGGATGCTCACATAGCGGTGCCTAAACATCGCCCCAGGCACCAGTATAGCACCTCAATCTGCTTCACCACGTCGCTTTGCACGGTTGACAGTAGCCTGTAGCGCATCGCGCACGGCTGGAATCGGCCAAAATCACTGAAGAGGCGCAGAGGACGCAGAGAATCCGACAACTCTCTGCGTCCTCTGCGCCGCTGCGGTGCAGCTTTTCCGGTCCGTCCTTCAGGCATGTTAGCCGGTTGTGAAGCGCTTTTGTAATGCCGCGGTGTGCATAATGGTGTACACTGGGGCAGGATTGTAGAGCAGCTATCGCTGTGGACGAACTTCGACACGTAGCTGGTCGTCGGAAGATGCACAGCTGTGGGATGTGGCACATCCAAGACGCGCCCGGCCAGGACGACGCGATGGTGCTGGCCGTCACGATCTGCAGCGACCAGTTGACGCACGGCGGAGAATAGATGCGCGGCAGCCCGGCGGAGTTGAAGCCGGTGGTGACTAAAAGGAGACGACGATGATCCATATTCGAATCGGAGCCGACATCTACTGCATCGATGGCGAGGGCGGTGAGCTCACCCAGGTGATCGCCGACCGCAGCACGCGGCGCGTGACGCACCTTGTCGTCGAGCGCAAGGGATTTGGCAAGGACGAGCGGCTCGTGCCGGTCGATCAGGTCTCCGAGACCAGCACCAAGCGCATCCGTCTGAGCTGTTCGAAGGCCGATCTCGCGGGCATGCCGTCGCTGAGCGAGCGGCACCTCGAGGTGGCCCAGGGGGGGATGTATCCGTCGGGGACGATTCAGTCGTTCGGTGCCGGCTCAATGACGCCGAGCGGCCCGGCGATGATGAGCGTCGAGGAAAGCAACGTGCCGGAAGAACTCCAAGGCGGTGATGCAGGGCATGAAGGTCGAAGCCGATGACGGGCCGGTCGGCAGGGTCTACGAGCTGCTGGTGGATCCGGAGAGCAAGGTAATCACCAATCTCGTGCTGGTCGAGGGCCGCTTGTGGCGCAAGAAGGCGATCATCCTGCCGCTGGAGTCGGTCCTGCGCGTGACGCGCGACACGGTGTATCTGAAACTGGACAAACAGGCTGTCGCGGCCTTGCCGTCCGAGACGCTCGATGAGCTGGACCGAACCGCGATGGAAGACCAGCGCGCCATTGTGACAGACAGGATCGGGAAGCTTGAAAAGGAGCTCGTCACGGTGGCGCAGGACGACCGAACGCAGCTGCAGCATGAGCTCGAGCGCATGCGCCACAAGCAGGCGGAGCTGGATGACCTGCTGCGCTAGTACGCTAAAGCGTACGTGTGGCGCTGGCGCGCATCGCTGTACAACGGGCTAAAGCCCGTGAATAACCATGGGCGTATTTCCGCCTGACGGTACTAGCCCGGTTTACCATAGATAGCGCATGTAAACAGTGTTGGTGCGGCATGCTACGGCGCATACTACTTACGAGCGTTGCTCGCACCGGTTGAGTAGACCGGAAACACCGCGCAGAGGACGCAGAGAATTCTTAGATTCTCTGCGTTCTCTGCGTTTCTGCGCTGCCATCGTTCAAGCTGTTTTTAGTAAGGACTCACCGACCTGCGTCGCAATCCACCACGTATTGCCGGCAGGATCTTGCACACCGCCGCGGCGATCCGGATCGCCCCTTTGTTGCGGCTCCTGAACAGCGACACCACCCGCGGCGAGCGCGCGCCGGTATGTCGCATCGACGTCCGGCACATAGACGTGCAGCCAGACCGGGAATGCCGGAAAGTTGCTTCCACCGTCCGCAAGCATGACTACGGTGTCGTCGATACGAACCTCGGCATGCATAATGGAGCCGTCAGGGTTTTCCGAACGGCGCAGTTCTTCGGCGTCGAAGGTCTGCTTCAGGAAATCTATAACGCGTTGGGCATTATCCGCCATAAGATATACTGCGACGCTGGGATAGCTTTCCGGCTTGTAGGGCTTATCCATTGGCTTTACCTCCTGGCTCGATTATAGCACAAATGTGCGGTTTTGCATAGTCCTGGATTTGCCGCTTTCGCTTCCACACTGCCGTTGGGGTGGCGGGCGCCGAGCCCGACGGCGCAACACGCTGGCGCTTCGAAGACTGATGTGCGCGGAGGCTGAGTCATGCCGTCCAAATCGAACGAGGTGTGGGCACTCGGCGCGGCCTATGAGCCATTTATCGGCCGCTGGAGCCGCAAAGTCGCAGGCGAGTTCGTAACGTGGCTGGCGGTCCCGCCCGCCCGGCGCTGGCTGGATGTCGGCTGTGGCACCGGCGCGCTGAGCCGGACGCTGCTCGACCGGGCGGCGCCGCGGCTGGTACAGGGGATCGATTCGTCGCCGGCCTTTGTTGCCTATAGCCGAGCGCAGATCCCCGACGGCAGCGCCGCGTTTGCAGTCGGGAACGCCGGCGCTCTACCCTTGACGGCGGCGAGTTTTGACGTCGCGGTCGCGGGCCTGGTGCTGAATTTTGTGCCGGATGCCGCCGCCGCCGTTGGCGAGATGCGCCGCGTGGTTCGCGATGGCGGCGTCCTCGGCGCGTATGTATGGGACTATGCCGGGCAGATGCAGTTGCTGCGACATTTCTGGGATGCCGCCGCGGCCCTGGACCCGGCGGCGGTAACGTTGGACGAAGGCCGGCGGTTTCCGCTCTGCCGGCCCGATCCCCTGGCAGAGCTGTTCGCGGCTGCCGGCTTAAGCGGGGTGCAGGTGCGGGCGATCGATGTCGGCACTACCTTTCGCGACTTTGAGGACTACTGGGCGCCGTTTTTGGGCGGGCAAGGGCCGGCGCCGGGTTATGCGATGAGCCTGAGCGACTCTCAGCGCGCGAAGCTGCGCGACCTGCTCCACGCCGGGCTGCCGATCGCTGCCGACGGGTCGATCGCGCTCATCGCGCGGGCCTGGGCGGTCCAGGGCCGGCGATAAACGTTTGCACCACAAAGGATACAAAGATTCATCAAAAAGATTCTTTGTGTCCTTTGTGCCTTTGTGGTGCAAACTTGCAGCGTTGTCCTTAGCTGTGCGCCTCGGGATCGTCCCAGTAGTAGGCCTCGGGGTCATACGCGGACGGCGTCGGATGGATCCACGTGTTGACGTAGCCGCCCAGCGCGAGCTCTTCCTTCCGCGGCACATTCTTGAGCCCTTCGCGGACCAGCACGATGCGCGGATAGTTCGCCACGACGCCCATGAAAAACGGGCCCTGTTCGGCGTGGATCTTGACCATCTCCCAGACCAGCTGATGGCGCTTCATGGCGTCGAGCTCCACCTTGGCTTGATCCAGCAGCTTCCATAACTGATCGACCGGGCCGTCCGGTTCGGCTTCCAGCCGTGGTGGCGTCCGTTGCCACGGGTCTACATCTACCTCTGCCAGCTCCTTGCCCTCGGCCGATACGTTTTCAGTTCCGCGCAGACCGTAGAACATTCCCTCGAGCGGCGCCCAGCGCGCGGTCTCGATCGGCACCAGCCAGGTCGGATTGTCGAGATGGTTGGGGCCATCACTGGCCTCCCAGTCAGTCTTGCTCATCCCGTCGCCGGCCGCCCACGCCACGCCGTACCCGGCCGGCTCGACGGGATTGAGCCTGGCCTGGATACCGATCGCTTGCCAGTCACGTGCCAGCAGCTCGTTCTTGCTGATATGCTCGCGCGCCCCGGGCGCGCCGAAATCCAGCGTGACCACCAGCTCGCTCCCGTCGGGCATGGTGCGCGTGCCGTCAGGGCCGGCCTTCACGCCGATCTCGTCGAGCATGCTCTTGGCCAGCTCCGGGTCGTACGTGACGGCGCTATCGCGCCACGCCGCATAGTTCTGTTTCCCTTCGTCGTTGATGTAGTACTCGATCGACTTGGGGCTATACGTGCCGGTCGTCAGCTCACCGGTGTTAAAATCGACCCCTTTGAGTACCTCGGCGCGGTTGAAGGCATGCGAGAGCGCCTTGCGGAACTTCGGGTTACGAATCAGCTCGCGCATTTTCTCTTCTTTGTAGTCGTAGTTGAAGAAAAAGATCGAGCCCGTGCCCGAGCCGCTGTCCCAGAACAGAACCTCCAGCTTCGTCTCGGGCTGCGCCCTGCGCAGCTCAGCGACGTCGGTAAGCTCAACCGAGCCGAAACCGCCATGGATATAGTCGACCTTGCCGGCCAGAATGTTGAGCTTTTCGATCTCGCGATCCTGGTAGCCGGTCATCGTGATGCCGTCGATGTAGGGCAGCTGGTTGCCCGCCTGGTCGACACACCAGTAGTACGGATTGCGCTCCCAGACCGACTGCTGGTTTTCTTCGTAGCCGACCAACCGCCAGCCGGTCATCGTCGGGCTATCAGGGTTCTGCGGCCAATCCATCTTGATGTCGTGTTCGACGAAGTCGGTGATCTGGTCGTTATACTTCGGATGGAACTGCGAGAGGTAGTGCTTTGGCTCCATCCAGCGCGGGCCGATACCGCGCTTGACCCACACCGCCACACGGTCCGGCGTCAGCGGGTTGGGCACATCGAAGACCAGCTGTAAGGTCAGATCGTCGACCTTCTTGACCTGAGCCAGCGCACCGCTGCCTGAGCGCATCTCGTCGGGTGGATTTTCGGTGTGGTCCTCGTTGAGCACCAGGTCCTCCCACCAATAGAGCACATCATCGACGGTCCAGGGCTCGCCGTCCGACCATTTGAGACCTTCGCGGAACTTGAAGGTCCACTCAGTCTGTTCTTCATTGAATTCCCAGCTCTCGGCCAGCCCGGGCCCGATCTCCAGGCCATCCTTCAGGAAGCGCAGCGGCGAATGGCCGTACATACTTTCCTGGATAAAGTGGGAAACACCCCAGGTGCCGGTAGTCGACTGCTGCAGCCGGCCCCCGTATTTGCCGACCGTCTGCCACGCATGCGCGATCACCAGCGGTTTCGTGGGCAGCCGTTCTTCAACCGGCGGCAGCGTTCCGTCGGCGACGAGCTGGTCGAGCGCCGGGGCCTGTGCGAAGGAAGTCGGCGCGGCGACCGCTGGAGCGGAGGTGCCGGCTTCAGTGGCGGCACTCGCCGGCGCTGCCGATGCAGCCGTGTCGGGAGCGCCGGATGCGGCGGTCTCGGGAGCGGTGGTCGAGGCCGCCGGGCTCGTCGTGCCGCCCGGCCCGGTCGACTGTGGCCCACAGGCCGCAATCATGGCGCCGGCGGCGGTTGCCGCGGACAATCGTAGGAAATCGCGCCGGCCGAGGGTGTGTCGCTGATCCAAACTGTCCTCCTCCGTGCATGTGCACAGCCGCATATGGACGAGGTAGAGCGCTGGCCAGGACGTTCGTCCAGAATGGTTAGGCTACTCCTGCGGATACTGCCGGTAAACCTCCTGCACTACTTTGGACCTTAGCATAATCGATGCCGGTGCTGGCTACGGACGGCAAAATACGCTACGATCCGCAGCGGGGTCCATTTTAGAAACACGATTCGTCGGGTCGTTCGCCGCGCGGCTGCGCGACGAATGCTCGATCGGCAATCAAAAGAGGTGTGCTACGAACCCTTTTCTCAAGCAGCTCGGCTTCAGCTCCGGCGACCGTGTCGCCATCGTCCACGCCGACGACATCGGCGCCTACCAGGCCGGTATGCCCGCGATCGAGCATCTATTCGAGGCGGGGCTGGTTTCCTCGTGCGCCACGATGGTGCCATGCCCCTGGTTCCCGGCCGTGGCCGCCTGGGCGCGCAACACACCGGAGGCGGATATCGGGGTACATGCTACGCTCACCGCCGAGCACCCGGTGTACCGCTGGGGGCCGATCAGCACGCGCGACCCGGCCAGCGGGCTGCTGGACGACGAGGGCTACCTGCACCGCACCACGCCGGCCGTGCAGGCTGCCGGCGACCCGGCTGCGGTAGCGGCCGAGCACCGGGCACAGCTCGACCGCGCGCTCGCCGCCGGGATCGACGTGACCCACATCAACTCGCACATGGGCGCCTCGTTCAGCCCGGCGTTCCTGCCCGGCTACATGGCCGCGGGGTCGGCCGGGCGCGTGCCGAACTTCGTGCCGCGCCAGATTTTCGGGTTGGCGGTAGGCGGCCCGGGCGACGAAGCATGGATTGAGCAGCGCGCGGCGTTCCAGCGCGAGATCGAGGAGCGCGGGCTGCCGCTGGTGGACGGCTTCGCCATGATGCCGCTCGACCGTCACCGGGACCGTGTGGCGGAGGCCAGGGCGCTGTTCGACGCGCTGCCGGCCGGCCTGAGCTATGTGCTGCTGCATCCGGCCGTGGACACGCCCGAGCTGCGCGCCGTGACGCCGGAGGATTGGCCGGCCCGCGCGGCGGACTACGCGGCGTTCACCAGCGCCGAGCTGCGCGCACATGTGCGGGACAGCGGCGTGCAGGTGATCGGGTGGCGTAGCGTGCGTGACGCCATGCGCGGCTAAAATACGCGCTTGAGCCAACCGAAGGCGGGATGGCCATGGCCGGCGACCGCGGCGTAGATCTGCTCGCAAAGCGCCAAGCCGGCGCAGTCGTTCGTGAGCAGCACGAGCCCCGCGCGCCGGGCGGGATCGGCGACCACGAAATGTTGGGCGCGCCCATTGTCGCCCCAATGCCAGCTCGTCGCGTGCGCCGCGCCGGCCGCCAGGCCCCACCCCAGGCCCCACGCCAGCTCGTCGTCGATGCGGATTTGTGGCGACAGCATCGCTCGCCGCGTGTCGGGCATGAGCTCGAGCCGGTCGCCGCGCGGGGCAAGCACCAGTGTCATGAACTGCGCGTAATCGGCGACGGTGGTCATCAGGCTGCCGGCCGCGTTCGGGATCAGGTTGTTCGGCAGCGCCGCCAGGTCCGGATACAGCGCGGGCGCCGCCGCCGCTATATCGTCATAGCGCCACGTGTCGAGCGACCGCTGCCATTCCTGAGCCAGCTCGTGCAGCCGGCGACCCTGCCAGGCGTTATAGGGTTCGGCCGGTTCGTCGTCGTCGCAATGGCCGGCGGCGACCAGCGGCTCGTGCTCGAGCTGCCACAGGTAGGTGCTGTGCCGCATGCCAAGCGGGCCGAGCAGCTCAGCCTGCATGAAGCTCTCGAACGGCCGGCCGGCCACCTGCTCGACCACGCGCTGCAAATAGACGTACCCTTCGCCCGAGTAGGCGAATTGGGTGCCGGACGGGAACGCGAGGCGCAGGTCGTCCTCGGGACCGAAGCGCCAGTTTTGCAGGCCGGTCGAATGGCTCAGCACCTGGCGCGCGGAGATGCGCTCGAGGCCTGCTGCTTCACTCGCCTCGGGCAGGGGTAGATAGTCGTTCAGCGGCCGATCCAGGTCGAGCCGTCCGATATCACAAAGCCGCAGCGCCGCATAAGCGAACACCGGCTTGCTCAACGAAGCCGCCTGAAAGATCGTGTCGCCGCGCACGGGCTGCTGTGCGTCGCGACGCATAGTGCCGAAGCCGGCGGTCCAGGTCACGACACCGTCCTCCAGCGCGGCGATAGCCAGGCCGGGAACACCGGCGCCGGCCATGCGCTCAGGCAGCTGCGATTGGAAGGCGTGCAGCTTACGGGTCAGGTCCTGCACCAGGACTCTCCTTTGCCGAACATATAGACCGGGGATCGCGCGCCGGTCGCTATCAGCCGGCGAAAGATAGCAGCTTTGCCGGCGTTCCGTCCAGCACAGCTCGCCAAAGGCGAGGCGACCGGAATCACCACAAAGAACACAAAGGATACAAAGAAAATATAGGATCTTTGTGTTCTTTGTGGTGACCTTTCGGAGCGTAGCTTCAAGTCTGATCGCGCTGCAGTTGGCCTATTGACATTGTATACAATATGATGTACGTTCTTGCATACACAGCCCTGCCGGCTGCATGCCCGAGGATGATTGCGCAAGCGAGAAGCCGTGGCCGCTCAACCTAAGCCCGTGCTGGTGTCGGAGCTGACCCACATTCTCAAGCAGCAAATCGTGGGCTGGGAATACCTGCCGGGGCACCGCTTCACCGAAGAAGAGATCTGCCGCGAATTCGGCGTCAGCCGCAGCCCGGTGCGCGAAACACTACGCATCCTGGAAGAGCATGGGCTCGTCCATCGCGTTCCCTACCGCGGATGTACGGTCAAGCAACCTGATGTGCGCACGATCAACGAGCTGTACGATGTGCGCACGATACTGGAGCTGGACATCGTCAGGCGCCTTGCGACGCACGGGCTGGCGGACGACATTCTAAACCGGCTATCGCGCACCTGGAGCCAATTGGCCGCGGTGGCTGCGTTTGACGATGTCAGGCACGTCGACCTGGCGTACGAAGACCGTGCGTTTCACGAGACGCTGGCGCGTGCGGCCGGCAATACAACGCTGGCCGAGCTGCTGAGCACGCTCAACGACCGCCTGCACTTCATGCGCATGTTCGACATCACCACCATCGAGCGGCTGCGGGAGACCTGCCGGCAACATTTGTTGATCCTGGAACTGCTGGGCGCCGGAGATGCCGCCGGCGTGCAGGCCGCGATGGCGACCAATATCGAAGGCGCTCGCCGGCAAGTCGAGCGGGCAATTACCGAAGCGCTCGGACGGGCCTATCTGGCGCAAACCGGGCGTTGAACCGCCGCCGGGAGCCCGAATCGACCGGGCAGGCCGGCGCGCACCGTTGCACGTCGACAATTTCATAAAATTGTAATACCGCAATATCCACTTTCCTGCCGGAAAGGCCGATATTTCGGATTATTTGCGTTTAATTATGGTCGTCAACTGCGTCAAAAAAGTATTGTGCGAATCAGCTAAGATCACCGGAAAAAGATTGTGAATTTGAGCTGTAGTTTAACTATCGCTTAGGCCGTACGATACCTTCAATCGTTTCCTCGGTTTCGATACAGCTGCAAAGACGCTCAGCCAGCCGGATCAAATGGTGATCCCGCTGGCTGTGTTGTGCCTGACGTACAAAGGCGGCAGCATCCACTCGCGGAGCCTGGCCGAAAGAGGTTTGGATGAACACGAGCGATGTCCTGGTGGTCGACGGTATCAGCAAGTCGTTCAACGGATTCCTCGCCAACGATGCGATCAGCTTTCGGGTGCAGCGTGGGCATGTTCATGCGCTGTTGGGCGAAAACGGCGCCGGTAAATCGACGCTGATGAAGATCCTCTACGGTGTGTATCGTCCCGACTCCGGCACGATCGAGATCGACGGCAAGCCGGTGGAGATCAACTCGCCCGCCGACGCGCAGCGCGCCGGCATCGGCATGGTGTTCCAGTCGTTCATGTTGATACCGGCGTTCAGCGTGCTCGAGAACGTGGCGCTCAGCCTGCGCGATCAGGGCTTCCGCCTCGATACTCGGGCGATCGAGGCCCGCATCCGTGAAATCTCGGATGCGTACGGCTTCGACATCGATCCATACGCCAAAGTATGGCAGCTAACGATCGGCGCCCAGCAAAAAGTCGAGATCATCAAGCTGCTGCTTGCGGACGCCAGGCTGCTGATCTTCGACGAGCCGACCAGTGTCCTCGCGCCGCACGAGGCCGAGGGCCTGTTCCGCGTTTTCGACAGCCTGCGCCGGCGCGGTTACACAATCATCTTTATCTCGCACAAGCTGAATGAGGTGCTGGCCTGCTGTGACGCCATTACCGTGCTGCGCCAGGGACGTCTGGTCGGCAACCTGCCGCGCGCCGAGGCAACCGAGCAAGCGCTGGTTTCGCTGATCGTCGGCAGTCAGGCCTTTGCGAACCGTGACTACCAGCGCCTGCCCGCCCGGCACGATACGGCTCCGGTTGCCGAGCTGCGCGGCGTCGAGGCGCACGACGATCGTGGACGTCAGGCGCTGGTGGATGTGAACCTGACGATCAACATGGGCGAGATCGTCGGCGTGGCGGGCGTATCGGGCAATGGTCAGAAGGAATTGGGCGAAGTGATCCAGGGCGCGCGTCCGATCAGCGCCGGAGCGTTGCTGATCGAAGGCCGGGACGCCGCCGGACGGACGATCGGACAGCGGCTCGAGGCCGGGCTAGCCTGCATCCCCGAGGACCCGCTGGCGATGGGCGCCGTGCCGCCGATGACGGTCGAAGAAAATCTGGCGCTCGGCGACGGCGGCGGCGAGCGCGGCTGGCTGCCGATCGACTGGCCCAGGGTGCGCGCCAAGGCTTCCTCGCTCACCGAGCGCTTCCACCTCAAGATGCCCCGTCTGAACGTGCCGATCGACAGGCTTTCGGGCGGCAACGTCCAGCGCATTGTCGTCGCCCGTGAGCTGGCGCGCCGGCCCAGGCTCCTGCTTGCGTATTACCCGACGCGTGGCATGGATATCAACGCCGCGTCGATCATCCGCACCGCGCTGCTGGCCGCCCGTGACGAGGGCGCCGCCATCGTGGTTGTTTCCGAAGACCTCGACGAGCTGGTCGCCATCAGCGACCGCATCGTGGTGATGTACCACGGCCACCCGGTAGGCGAGTGTACGCCCGACGAGGCCGATATCCACGAGCTCGGCTTTTTGATGACCGACGGCAAGCGCGCACGCCACGCTGAAGCCAGGTCGGTGACGCCGGGCTGAAGCCTGGCGCCCAGACACAAAACCTCCGTTGAGGCTCGGAAGCCCAGCCTCGAAGAGGCTTCGTGTATCGGCGCATAGCTTCAGCTTAGCGCAGCGGCGCATAGCTTCAGCCTGGCGCCGAGAATTCGGAGGAGCACATGGCAACCGGGATTGAGCTATCGGTCGAGAGTGGTGAACGGCGCCTGTGGAGCGCGTTCGCGAGGGGGCCCGGCTGGCGCGATCTGCGCTCGTTCGGCCTGGCGCTGCTGCTCGCGCTGCTCGTCTTCGCCGGGCTGCTGCTGCTGCTCGGCAAAAATCCGCTCACCATCTACGCAGCGATCTACCAGGGAACGCTCGGCAATAGCTACGGCTGGGGCGAGATCGTAGTCAAGATGATCCCGTTCATCTTATGCGCTCTTGCTACCGCCATTCCGGCCAGGGTCGGCCTGGTCAACGTCGGCGGCGACGGGCAGATCTACATTGGCGCGTGGCTGGCGACGTGGGTCGCCCTCAACGGGGCCGCCATCCCAGCGCCGCTGTTGATCCCCTTGCTGTTCGTGGCCGGCGCGCTTGGCGGCGCGCTATGGGGCGGGCTGGTCGGCTGGCTGCGCGCGCGCTTCAGCCTGAACGAAACGATCTCCTCGCTGCTGCTGAACTATGTCGCGATCTTGATGATCGACTATTTCGTACACGGGCCGTGGAAAGACACTTCCGGCGGCAACTGGCCCTACACGGCCGAGTTCGCTCCGAACGCCCGGCTGGCCACCTTCGGCACTACGCGCATCAGCATCGGCATCCTGGTAGCCCTGGCTGCAGTTGCGTTCTACGCCTGGCTGATGAGCCGAACGCGCTGGGGCTACAACATGCGCGTCGTCGGCGGCAACCCCGAAGCGGCCCGGCGCAGCGGCCTCAACATCAACCGCTACATCATCGGCGCGATGCTGCTGGGCGGCGCGATGGCCGGTATCTACGGCATGATCGAGGTTACCGCGATTCAGGGCAGGTTGCGCGGCGGCATCTCCGGCGGCTACGGCTATGTCGGCTTCCTGGTAGCCTGGCTGGCCGGCCATCGCCCGCTGCGTATCGTCGTCATGGCCGGGCTGATGGGCATTCTTTCGGTCGGCGGCGACGCGATCCAGCTGGCCGGGCTGCCTTCGGCGACGACCAGTATCTTGATGGCGCTGATCCTGTTCTTCGTGCTCGGCCTGCAGTCGCGTCCGCGCGGCGCACAGGCGTAGAGCAATGCTTAAGCCCGCAAGCCTGTCATTCCGAGCGTGCCGCGACCAAGCCAGGTTTCGCCGAGCGCTGTTGGGCACGCGAGAATCTTCAGGTGTTGCGGCGGCCAGGCAGTCTGAGATCCCTCGCGCGCGATCAAGGCACCTATTTTCGCAGTTACGGTAGTGCGCTCGGGATGACAGTGTCACAGCTCCAACCGCTACGAGCAATGCCGTAGGGAGGTTTCCGATGGAAATTCTGATGTTCATCCAGTTCGTGCTCACCGGCGCGGTGCGCTCCGGCACCTCGGTGCTGTACGCCACGCTGGGTGAGACGATGACCGAGCGCTCAGGCGTGACAAATCTCGGCACCGAGGGCTGCATGATCATGGGCGCCTGCTTTGGCTTCAAGATCGCCGCGGATACCGGCAATCTCGGCCTGGCGATCCTGGCCGCCGGGCTGGCCGGCGGCGCGCTCAGCCTGATCCACGCGTTTCTGGTGATCACGCGCGGCGCAAATCAGCTGGCCAGCGGCCTGGCGCTGGGCTTCTTCGGCCTCGGCGCTGACCGCGCTCGTCGGGCGGCCGTATGTCAGCCGGAACATCAGCGGGCTCGACGCCATCCCGATCCCGTTCCTATCGCAGATCCCACTGCTGGGGCCGATCTTTTTCGATCACGACATCCTGACCTACGCCGCGTATCTGCTCGGGCCGCTGCTGTGGCTGTTTTTGTATCGCACGCGCTGGGGGCTGTCGCTGAGGGCGGTCGGCGAGAGCACGGCTGTCGCCTTTGCCACCGGGCGCAACCCGGCGCGCATTCAGTACGGCGCCGTGTTCTTCGGCGGCATGATGGCCGGGCTCGGCGGCGCGCAGCTGAGCCTGGCGCTGACGCAAACCTGGGTCGAAGGCATGACCGCCGGCTACGGCTTTATCGCCGTCGCCCTGGTGATCTTCGCCACCTGGAACCCGCTTCGCGCGATGCTGGGCGCGTTTTTGTTCGGCGGCGCGGTGGCGCTGCAGTTTCAGCTCCAGAGCGTGGGCGTTCAGATCCCGCCCTATTTTCTGCTCATGCTGCCCTACCTGCTCACTCTCGCGATCCTGTTGATCTGGGGGCAGCGCAACCGGTATGCCCAGCCGGCCGGGCTGGCGGCTGTTTTTCAGCGCACAAACTAGCACGTTTAGAAAGGAGCAGCGTGATGCGCACACGTTCAGTTGGACGGACCAGGGGTTGCTGGGACTGATGCTGGTGCTTACGACGGTGCTGGCGGCCTGCGGCACGCCGGCGGCGCCTGCGGCGGACGGAGCCGCCGGCGGCGACAAAGTCAAGATCGGATTCTTGTTTGTCGGCCCCACCGATGATTACGGCTACAACTATGCCGCCGAGCAAGGCAGAAAGTATCTGCAGGAGCAGCTGGGCGACAAAGTCGAAACCATCTCCGCCGAGAATGTCCCCGAAGACGCCAACGCCGAGCGGGTGATGGAGCAGATGATCAGCAACGGCGCAACGATCATCTTCCCGACCAGCTACGGCCATTTCAACCCGGCGGTCAACGAGTCCAAGAAGCATACCGACGTCGATTTCTGGCACCAGGGCGGCCTGTCGCCGGATGCCAACGTCGGCAGTTATTTCGGCGAGATCTGGCAGATGGTGTACGCTTCGGGAGTGGCGGCCGGCAAGATGACCAAGAGCAATAAGCTCGGCTATATCGTCGCCTTCCCGATCCCGCAGGTGCTGCTGAACGTCAATGCCTTTGAGCTTGGCGCAAAATCGGTCAATCCCGATGCGACGACTACGGTGGTGTTTACCGCCAGCTGGTGCGACCCGGCCAAGAACAGCGCCGCCGCCAACAGCCTGATCGACCAGGGCGTCGACGTGCTGACCCAGCACCAGGATTGTCCCAAGCCGGTGATCGAGACCGCCGAAAAGCGCGGCGCGATGTCGATCGGCTACCACGCCGACGCCAGCCCGATCGCGCCTGAAGGTTGGATCACCGCCGCCGTGTGGAACTGGGGCCCGACCTACACCAAGCTGGCCGAGCAGGCGATCGACGGGAACTTTAAGCCCGAGCTGCTGCGCTTCGGCGTCAAGGACGGCGTGGTCGACCTGGCGCCGTACGGCGCGAGCGTGCCCAAGGACGTGCAAGACGAGGTCACCAAAGTCAAGCAGGATATAATCGACGGCAAGATCCTGCCGTTCCAGGGCCCGATTAAGGACCAGCACGGCGAGGTGCGCATCGAAGGCGAGCAGCCGGATACGATCACGCTGGAAACGATGGACTACCTGGTCGAAGGGGTCGTCGGTACAATCCCTGAGTAAAGGCAGTGAGCATGGGCAATCTGGTGGTCTTCAACGGCGGTTTGATGCGTGGACAGTCGGCCCACTGGAAGCTCAAAGCCGCGACCTTTCTGGAGGCAGTGTACACCGCGCCGCGCTACCGACTGTACTCGATCGGCAATCGCTACCCCGCCATGCTGCGCGACGACGCGCGCGGGGTCGCCATCGCCGCCGAGCTGTACCATGTTGCCGACGAGGTGTGGCCCTTTGTCGCCAACATCGAGCCGCCGGGACTGTACCGCGGCCCGGTCGAGCTGGCCGACGGTCGGTTGCTTGAAGGCATGCTCGGCCAGGCCGGCTTCGTCGCCAAAAACGGCGTCGACATCTCGGGCTACGGCGGCTGGGCCGAGTATCCGTACCGCGCGCCGGGCGTGCGGATCGATAAAGACCCGTCCGAGCTGTCGTTCGATCTGTTCGTCAACGGCACGCTGATGCGCGGGCTCGAGCTGCATGCCAATCTCAAGCGCGCGCCGTTCCTCGGCGAAGCCATGACCGAGCCGCGCTACCGGATTTACTCGATCGGGGACGTTCACCCCGGCATGTATCGACTGGAAGATGAAGAAGACGGGCGGCATCGGCGTGCCGGGCGAGCTGTACCGCATTCCGGAAGCGTTATGGCCCGAGCTCGAAGCAAGCGAGCCGCCGGGGCTGTATCGCGGGCCGGTGGTGCTGGACGACGGCAGTACGGTGTGGGGCATTTTGTATCCGCGTGACCTGGCTGAGGGAAACCACACCGAGATCACCATGTTCGGCGGCTGGCGCGCCTATGTCGCGCGCCGCGAAAGCGAGGCTGTCGCATGAGCCGCACGGTAAACGCCGAGCCGTATCCGTTCAGCTTCGAGCCGCACAGCACAGCGCTGCTGGTGATCGATATGCAGCGCGACTTCGTAGAGCCGGGCGGCTTCGGCGAACTGCTGGGCAACGACGTCGCGCCGCTGCGCCGGGTGATCGCTCCGATTGAGCGATTGCTGGCGGCGTGGCGCGCGCAGGGACTGTTCGTGGTGCATACCCGCGAAGGTCACCGGCCGGATCTCAGCGATTGCCCGCCGGCCAAGCGTTCACGCGGTGGATTGGCGGTCGGAATCGGCGACCGGGGACCGCTCGGCCGCGTGCTGGTGCGCGGCGAATGGGGCCACGATATCGTCGACGAGCTGAAGCCGCTTGACAGGCGAGCCGGTGGTCGACAAGCCCGGCAAGGGCGCGTTTTATGCCACCGATCTGGCCGCGATCCTCCAGCAGCGAGGCATCCGCAGCCTGATCGTGACGGGCGTGACTACCGAAGTGTGCGTCCACACCACGGTACGCGAAGCCAATGATCGCGGCTACGATTGCCTGGTGCTGAGCGACTGCGTGGCCAGCTATTTTCCCGAGTTTCACGCCGCCGGGCTGCGCATGATCGCGGCCCAGGGCGGCATCTTCGGTTGGGTCGCGTCGTCGGATGAGCTGATTCAAGCGCTTGACGTAAGCGATCCGCGAATGCACGCCAATGCACGCGAATAGTTTCGTTATTCGCGCTCGTTGCGTCCGCACCCACTATCGTAGATGCCCGGACTTCGCGGATCGAATCGGACCTTGTTCTCGGGGGCTAGAACTATGAACGCTGTCTCAACCGAAACGATGCCCGGCAGCCTGCTTGTCGAGGCCGATCCATACCCGTTCGCGTTTGATATCGCCTCTACAGCACTGATAATCATCGATATGCAAACCGACTTCTGCGGCAAAGGCGGCTATGTCGACCGCATGGGCTACGACCTGTCGCTCACCGCCGCGCCGATCGAGCCGATCGGGCGCGTGCTGGCGGCCGCTCGTTTGGCCGGCATGCTGGTGATCCATACCCGCGAAGGACACCGTCCCGACCTGGCGGACTGCCCGGCCAACAAGCTATGGCGCAGCCGCCGCATCGGCGCCGGCATCGGCGAGCAGGGCCCGATGGGACGGATTCTGTGCGCGGCGAGCCGGGCTGGGAGATCATCGCGCAGCTGGCTCCGGCGTCGGGAGAAATAGTTATCGACAAGCCGGGCAAAGGCAGCTTTTATGCGACCGACCTTGAGCTGATCCTGCACCGGCGCGCGATCACACATTTGATCCTGACCGGTATTACCACCGATGTATGCGTCCATACCACCATGCGCGAGGCCAACGATCGCGGCTTCGAGTGCTTGCTGCTGGAAGATTGCACCGGCGCGACCGACTACAATAACTACCTCAGCGCGATCAGCATGGTCAAAATGCAGGGCGGTGTGTTCGGCACCGTTTCACGTGCCGATGCCTTGATCGCCAGCCTCGGCCAGACGGCATAGAGCGAACAGGCTGAATCGAGAATAATCACCACAAAGGACACAAAGGACACAAAGATCCTATATTTTCTTTGTGTCCTTTGTGCCTTTGTGGTGACCTTTCCGGCCCGTGCTCTGGGTTATTGCTCTAGCGGTCGACGCGGTGCTCCTTTATATAGTCCCAGATGATGCGATAGCCCATCCCCGGCTCCTGGGGCAGATGGACATAGCCTTCCGCGTCCATCGGATCGCATATAGCTTCGAGGTAGGGCGGCGGCGTCTCATAGTCGACGCCCGGCGCGAGCAGCCCGCGCTCGTAGTATTCGCACACGTCCTCGCTGGTGGAGCCAAGGATCTGGAGGTTGGCGAAGCCGCTCATGTGGATCTCGCACTTCACGCCGTATGCTTCGCACAATCCGGCCAGCTTCTTGACGCCGGTGATACCGCCGCGCAGCACATCGATCCGGCTCATATCCGCGGCGCCGCGCCTGATCCAGTCGGCGCGCGTGTACAGGCTGCCGGCTGCTATCTCCGGCGACAGGATCGGAATGTCGAGCTCGCGGCAAAGCTTCTCATAGGCCGACACCCGGTATTCAAGCATCGGGTGCTCGTACCAGTAAAAGTTGAGCCGCTGCAGCTCCCGGCCGACGCGATACGCGTCTTCATAGGTGCGGTAGGTGCCCCACGGATCGAAGCTGAGCACCATGTCGTCGCCCACCGCCGCGCGCACGGCCCGGCAGACCTCGATATCCTGCTCGATGTGCGACGGCCGTCCGGGGTCCGCTGTATGCTTGACCGGATCCCAGAAGTAGTAGGGGTGGATCTTGTAGTGGGTGTAGCCCTGGTCCCGGCAACTTACCGCGTGCCGGGCATACGCCTCGGGAGTACCCATGTTCGGGAAGGTACTGGCGTAGGCCCTGACTTTGTCGCGACAGCCGCCGAGCAGCTTGTACACCGGCACGCCAAAGGCGCGCGCCTGGAGATCCCACAGCGCCAGGTCGAGCACGCTGATCAGGTTCTCTTCGACATTTGCCACCCACAGCCAGTGCCAGAACTTCTCACGGTCGAAGGCGTCGTGCCCCAGGATCAGCGGCTTGATGCGCTGCTCCAGCACCGCGCGCTGCCCCGCCGGCAGCCCATCCGCGTCGCCGTGGCCGCTGCCGCCAATATAGTAGCCCTCGGCTCCGCCGTCGGTGACGATCCTGGTCAGCGTCTGGACCACCTCTACCTCCGGTAGTATCTCCCCGTGGTGGAAGGTACGCCGCGGCACGCGGAACGGGATCACTTCGAGGTCAACAATTTTCATC
Source organism: uncultured bacterium (assembly GCA_963827625.1). Taxonomy (GTDB): domain Bacteria; phylum Chloroflexota; class Chloroflexia; order Chloroflexales; family Kallotenuaceae; genus CAWHBS01. The sequence goes on from CAWHBS010000005.1 coordinate 398,012, forward strand.
AGCGTTTCCTCAGCTATCGGCCGGATAAAGTTCCGCAATCAGCTGCTCTAATTCGCGGCGGGTCAGTTCGTCCACCGGCGGTGCCGGGGCGCGTACCGTTGCCGTGCGGATCACCCCGCGCCGGCGCAACAGCTCTTTATGGACATAATAGAAGATTCCCGCGCCCTGACCGGTGATGCGGTTGAGTGGCGCGATGACGCGGTTGAACAGCTCGCGCGCCGTGCGCTCATCGCCGCGTTGGTACGCGTTCCAGACCGCGACAAACGCCTCCGGCTGGCTGCAGAACGGCATTGTGCCCACCGACCCTCGCCGCAGCTCTTCGATGAAATAGTCGCCGCCCGCGCCGCCGAAGACAGCCAGCCGGTCGCCGGCCTGCGCCACAGCGTCGGCCACTTTGGTCGCGATCGGCACGGTCTCGACCTTGATGTAGCGCACCCACTCGCATTCCTCGGCGATCTGGCGCGCCAGCGCGGGCGAAATCGGCGCGGCGGGCGTATCCTGGAGGAAGATCGGAATGCCGGCCGCATCCGAGATCGCGCGGTAGTAGGCGCGGACTTCGGCCGGGCCGGCAGGCATGAACGACGGTGGGATGACCATCAGTGCGTCGGCGCCGTCTTGTTCGGCCATCCGGCTGTAGTGGACGGCTAGCTCGGTGCCGGGAGCGCCGGTGTTGATCACCACCGGCACTCTGCCCGCTACCTGCTCGACGACGATGCGCGTTACCTGCCCGCGCTCGGCCTCAGAGAGCTTGAATATCTCGCTTCCCAGCGCCACTCCCAGCCCGTGGACGCCCGCGGAGATGTTGAGCTCGACCAGCCGGCGCAGGCTTTCTTCGTCGACGCGCGAGCGCTCGTCGAACGGCGTAACCAGAATCGGAAAGACTCCGCGCATCGCTGCTGATTCAGTCATCGATCAACTCCGTTGAAGGCTATGAATCAGACGGTTTTAATTGGTATAACACATGCTTACAAGCGGCATGATGCGGGTGGGACGCCGTGCCATAGCCATGCGCCCAAACACAAAGCCCCTTCGAGGCTGAGAATTCTCAGCCTCGAAGGGGCTTTGTGTTTGGGCGCATGGCTTTAGCTTAGCGCCACGTCGCCGGTGCGGATGTCATCCCGGTGGACGTATAATTGCACACGGTATAACGACCCGGCACCATGATCAAGATCCGCGCAGCAGGAGGCGACGATGATCGAAACCCGGAAGCAAACAGGTGAAGTACAATACGTGCGCAGCGGTATCGTCGATTGCGACGTCCACCCGATGCCGCGCGGCGGCGACGAGATCAAAGCCTATCTCCCGATGCCGTGGCGCGATCGGTATGCCGGCGGTGGACGCGGCTTTTTCGGCAATCCGGTCCACGGCGCCCGGCTCGACAGCGTGCCGCCCGGCGGCGGGCCGACCGGCTCGGATCCCGACTTCCTGCGCAAGCAGCTGATCGACGAGTTCGGGGTCGCGTATGCCGTTCTACTACCGCGTGCATTTTGCAACCTGCATCCCGATCCCGACTTCGGCACGGCCATCGCCGCCGCGTTCAACGACTGGCTGGCCGACACCTGGCTTTCAAAGTACAACCCCGACGGCGTCTTCAAGGGCTCGATCACGGTCGCCCACCAGGACCCGGCAGCGGCGGCGCGCGAGATCGAGCGCTGGGCGGGACACCCGCACTTTGTGCAGGTCATGATGGACTCGGGCGCGCGAGCACCCTACGGGCAGCGCCAGTATTACCCGATCTATGAGGCCTGCGCAAAGCACGGCTATCCGCTGGCGATCCATCCGGGCACCGACGGCATGGGGATCAACATTCAGCCGAGCCCAGGTTATCCGACGCACTACATCGAGTGGCACACGTGCCTGTCGCTCGCCTTTCAGGCCCATCTGGTCAGCTTCATCACCGAGGGCGTCTTCGAGCGCTTCCCCGACTTTCGCATCGTGCTGGTCGAAGGCGGCGTCGCGTGGCTTCCGGCGCTGATGTGGCGGCTGGACGCCGAGTGGAAGGCGCTGCGCACGGAGGTACCCTGGGTTATCAAGCCACCGTCGGACTACCTGCGCGATCATGTTCGCCTGTCCAGCCAGCCGATCGAGCGTCCCGACGACGACCGGAAACTGCTTCAGATGCTCGAAATGCTCGACGCGGAACACCTGCTGATGTTCGCCAGCGACTACCCGCATTGGGACTTTGATTCGCCGACGCACGCTTTCCCACGGCTCCCCGAGGCGCTGCGGCAGCGCATCTTCCACCAGAACGCGCGCGAGTTTTACGGGCTGGCGTAAGGGGGTTTGCCGTGGGCAGCCACGTAGTGGGACGGGCGAGCGAGCTGACGCCGGGAGAGCGAAAGATCGTCGAGCTGGAGGGGCGCTCGATCGGCATCTTTAATGTCCACGGTCGTTTCTACGCGCTGCGCAACCGCTGCCCGCACCAGGCAGCGCCGCTGTGTCTGGGAGCGATCAAAGGGATGGTGCTGCCGGGCAAGCCGGGCGAGTATGTGTGGGCGCGCGAAGGCGAGATCCTGCGCTGCCCGTGGCATGGCTGGGAGTTCGACATTACCACCGGTCTCTCGATCGCCAACCCGCACCGCACCCGCGTGAAAAGCTATGACGTGACGGTCGAGCCGGATGAAGAGGCGGTCGATTCCTACAGGGTTACGGTCGAAGACGGCGTGCTGCTGCTGCATATTTTAACCTTGCGGCGGCTCATGTGTCATCGCCATACATGGCGCGTATCTTGGCGCGCCATGCCAGCAGCTCGGCGCGCCGCTTTTTCAGCTCAGCGGGCGACCGGTCTCCGGCCAGGTTGTTTCGCTCCGCCGGATCGGACGCGAGGTCGAACAGCTCCTCGGGCCGGTCGTCGAAATGGTGGATGTACTTTTCCGTGCCCTTGAGGCTCGCCATGCACGCCTTGCCGCCTGAGCAGCTGAACATAAAGGTGCGATCGCCGGGCAAGCGCCGCAGGAACGAGCTACCGCCGTACGGCCCGCCCTCGATGTTGTAGCCTAAGAGGTCGGCAACGGTCGGCAGGATATCCAGCTGGCTCACCGGACCTTCGAGACGCATGCCCTGCTTGTACCGCTGAGGATCGTGGATCAGCAGCGGTATGCGCAGGCCCTCTTCGTAGATCGCATTGTCGTGCCCGTTGCGGCCGTGCTCGCCGAAGCCCTGGCCATGGTCGCCGAGCAGAACAAAGACCAACTCGTCATACAGGCCAAGTTGCTTGTACTGGTCGAAGAGCTGCTTGAGGAAGAAATCCTGGTTACGGACGCTGTTCAGATAGCGGTTGACCAGATCGTTGTCGGTAAACGCCACCCGCCCGTAGCGCTTCGACGGCGCGAGGTAGTCGTGGTGCGGAGCCGATGTGAGGTAGGTGGCGAGGAACGGCGTATCCTGGTGCGCCTGAAGCCAGGCCCGGCTCGGCTCCAGCATGATCTCGTCCTCGCGGCCGAAGTAGTTGGTCGGCTCGAACCCGGTTGTGTCCATTTGCTCGAGCGAGTAGAAATCCTCGTATCCCAGATTCTCAAGGATCTGCTGGCTATTCTCAAACTCCTTGGTTTGCGACATGAAGTACACCGTGGTATACCCTTGCGCCCTCAAGAGGTGAGGCAGGCAGACTTCGGGGAATATGCCGGGTATTGCCAGCAACCCGGTCGTTGAAGCATCGAGCGGCGGATAGTTGCCACAATTGATCGCAGCCAGCGCGCTGTGGGTGTGGGGGACGATTGCATACGCCTGTTCGACCAGCAGGCTGCTCTTTGCCAGCTCGTCCAAATAGGGTGTCGTCTGCAGCGCAGCATTGTATGGAGTAGTAGCCGCCGCGCGCGTAGATTCCAGAATGATCAACACGACGTTGCGGCGCCTGGTGGAGGGTGTGGATTGCAGACGCGCCTCGGCCGGCAGTCGCGCGGCAGGTAAATCGGCGACGGCCACCTCGAGCTCCTCGCCCTGCACTACCTCGCCGGTGGTCATCAATACGTTGACGAATGCGTCTCGAGCGAAGGCCTTACTGCCCGTAAGGCCGAAACCGGGCAGCAGCGAGAGCCAGAACAGCGCCGCGGCGATGAGCACAAAGGTCAGCAGGCGAAACAAGTGCCGCCAGCGGCCGGCGGCGGCATACCTGGTATCAAGGTAGCCGAACCACCAGCCGGCGAAAGACGTTGCCATGCTGGGACCAAGCACCGAATAGCTGAGCATTGCCAGGACCGACACCAGTATGCTCACGTTGACCTGGCTCGCAAGCAAGCCGCGCATGTCTTCGATGGAAGAAAAACCGAGGATCAGCATGTCGTAGTCAAGTGTCGAGCCGGTACTGCGGCGGTACTGATATGCAACTGTTGTGATCAGGACAATACAGAGGGTCAGCCCATGGAACAGCCAGACGATAATTCGACGGAACAAGCCGGTCCGTGCAATCGTGAACAGCCCGCTCCACAGCACGATGTAGCCAAGATTGAAGAACAGATCCGACTGCATCAGGCCAAGACCTTCGACCAATGCCGGGGGCTTTGGAGCAGTCAGGCGGATTTGCATCAGCCCGAGCGCTTCGGCGATCTCCGGATCCTGCGGCGCCGAGAAGATCAGCATGCTCTTTAATGCCAGGTCGTACGCGACGAAAGGGATCAGCAGGCTGAAGATGTACACCCAATCGCGACTACTCAGAAAGAGAACACGCCTTGTTTCCAGTTGCTGATGTTGCGACGTCATAACGTATCCGGTTGCAAGGTGTGTTGTGGCGGCACGCATGCGGCGACCGCGCCACGGCTCCTGAGGTCGCTCCCCGGAGAGCGACACATGCGCTAAGCGCCACGCCGGCCAGGCAGGAGCGAACGCCTGCATCGGTCCCGGCATTCCGGCGGCGCACGAACGACGGCTCGGACCAAAGCGAAGAGTACTCTACAGGTGTTAAGGTGCGGTGTCAACGTTGACGCCGCGCAGCTTCAGGAGCTCGGCGGCGACACGCCCGAGCAATACCGTGCCGGGCTCCGCGTTCGTAGGATGCCACTCGAAACGTGCGCGCTCGAACCATTGCGTGATGACGGTGTCGCCGTCCCGGTTTGTTTCCGGCTTCGCCGCGGTCAGCGGTAAGCCCCATAACGCCAGGCTTTCCTCGGGCGAGATGCCGGGCGTTGCCGGGAAATTCAATCCATGGCTATGCCAGTACTCGCGAAACGGGCCGCAGACCTCGCGCTGTCGTTGGTCTACAGTAAATTGCTCACACGCGCTACCGGGAAACGGATTCGGTGTTCCCTGCTCCGTGCGCCAATCGCGTCCCTGAGCCATGAGCAGCTCGTCGCCAAGCCGGCCGAGCAACACGGTGTACGGAGGCTGGTTCGTCGGATGATGCTCGTAGCGCTGCCGCTCGAAATACTGCGTTGCAAGGTCTTGCTCGAGATCCGGATTGTGCTCGGGGAAGGCTTCGCTCAATGGAAACCCGAACACCGGAAGCTCTCCGTTGCCCTCCCAATAGGCTTTGAACGCGTCGCAGAGCGCGTGTCCGGTAAGCGGGAAGAAACGGCAGGTTGGCGTGTCGGGAAAGGGCGGTATCCGGTCGAACGGCGACAGCGGCCAGGTCAATTCGATGGCCCCGATCCAGTTGTTCGCGTCGCGGAACAGGCCCGGTTTCTGCTCGATGTGGAAAAACCGGCCGCTCGGGCTGGATGCCGGCGTCTCGCACACAGCACCGGCCGGCACATCGTTGAGCAGCCGGCCCTGGATATTCGTGCTGCCGTGCAACGAACACGCCGGTTCTTCGCCGGGCACGATCACCTTCCACGCCGGATTGCTGGTTACCAGATTGGCCCGCAGCCGCAGTAGCTGTTGATCTGCCGCGCTCGGCGGCCTCGACAGCTGCGAAAGGCCGTGCGTCAGGTACACATCGATACCGGGGCAGCTCGTCTGCTCGTGTCCGTGAAACTGCAGCGCCGCGAAATTCGCGCGGCCGGTCGAAAACGCACGTATCTCTTCGACCGTCGCCTGAAACAGCGGCGCTGTACTGTGTGCGACATCCGCGATTCGAAACGAGGACTGCGTGATGCAGGTGCTAAGCTCGGGGTTGGCATCACGATGCGTGCCTGCCAGCAGGAAGGTGCGGGCGAACGTGTGTTTGAACACCCGAATGCCCTGCGTATCGGTAGCAGTGTCGGCGAGCGGATGGGCGATCTGAATGCTCAGCTCGCGCGAAGGGAACGGATTGACGATCAGCGTGCCCCAGCCGCGATCCACCCGCCCATCGTTATTGGCATCCAACGTTTCCGCCAGCACGCAATACGATTGTCCGGTATCCGTGTCGACGAACCTGTTAATCTCGTAGACGCCGGCGAGGCTGCGCAGGGCAACCGTATCACAAGCTCCCAGCAACAGGTCGCGCACGATCAGGCGCCAGTCCGGAGGGATGGTCGGAGCAGGAACCACGAAGCCGGCCGATTCCCGGCGCGGCATGTGTTGCACGACACAGCTGACCAACGCTTCCAGCGTCGTGGCCGTCGCCATGGTGGCACAGTTGAAGGCACTGGTTGGTCGGGCCGCGGCGCCGAGTGAATGCGCCACACTCCCGGCCTCGCGGCCGGCGGGGCTGCCAAACAGGAGCAGGATCGCGGCCAGGGTCCCGAGATTGAGAAGCAGCCGGTGGACGGGAGCGTATGCGCGCCACATTGGTGTGCCTCCCTAATTTAGCGCGAGAACTCACAAAATGCTCGATCTCCGCGACGCGCCTGAGCTGAGGAAATGCCCGTAGCTGCTCCTCAATGACGCTCCACTCAGGCGCCCGCCACCCGTTGTACTCCTCAGTATCCAGAATAAGGTATTTCAGGCCGCGCCATTGCAAATACTCTATGCTTTGCCGGCTGGGAAATTCGATCGCAACAGCGGCAAAGTCTTTGTATGCGCGCGGCTGATGCGAGGGATGAATATATGCCGGCAGCTGCTTGCCGTGAAACAAGGAGCCGAAGATTGCCGTATCGTTGATCCAGACCTTGTCGACCGGAAGAAACGCCACCGCGAAGTCGCCTTCTTGCTGCGCAAGCCAGCGGTCGATTGCTCGAGCCTCGAGTACGGCATGCGGCAGTGAGCCGGGTAGCAGATCGATCAGCAGGACCAGCATCAATACCGGCGGCACGGCGCGCTTGAGCAGCCGGTTCGGCGTGGCGTCGACCAGGAGCTTGATCCCATAACCCGCCAGCATGGCGACAAAGAAGATAGTAACGATGCCGAACCTTGACCATACTCGCATCGACCTCAGGAACGGCAGCCGGGCCAGATAGTACGTCGGCAGCCATAGCGGATCATGCTCGCTGAGCGGCCGATTCGCGATCCATAGATCCGTCCCGAGCGCAAATACCGCCGCGGTCAGCGCCGTCGCGGTCCAGACCAGGATCAACCTCCGGTCGATGCTGTGCCTGAGTGCATAAAACACGCAAAAGGCTGCAAGCAGCAGAGCCAGGCTGCCGACATACAGGGTCTTTTCGACAGCATAGATTTCCGGGCGAATGCTGTTAATGAGGCTGCCCCACAACGGGTGCAAACTGGACGGCAAGATGAAGTTGAGCGGGTCGGCCGACCACACACGTGTGCGCGCCACGTCAAACGGCTCGAGGCCTCCTCCGCCAAGCACGCTGATATACGGAAGCGCGCCGACGAGTGCCCCAAATACCACACTGACGGCCAGGCGCCATCCTCTGGTAAGCAACAGCTTTACGTTCGGGATACACGAAAAGAGCGCGTAAAACGCGCCGGTAACCAGGCAGATCACGAGCAGGTACTGCGAGGAGCCTGCAACCAGAAATGTGGCTGCACCCAATAGCCAGTACAGCCATTCTCTGGCTTTCTCCTTCCTGATACACGCATCCAGCGACCAGAAGAACAGGGGAATAAACTGGGTCGAGACGATATGTGCATGGCCCAGACTGCGAAAAATCCTGAAAGGAGCAAGCATAAACGCCGTACCCGCGAACACGGCTGCCGGCCGGCTAGAAGTGCATCTGCGTGACCAAAGATATGTAAAATATCCAGACAGAAAGTGGCTCAGAAAAATGGAGGCATTATATCCAAATACAGGGCCGAGCAGCCATGTAAAAGGGGAAACGACAAGGTAGCTTACATACGGCCAGTCGTTCGCGCTGAGCGCCAGATCGTCCGGGTAATTCAGCCGTGGGTCGATAAACGGCGACTTTCCGATCAGCAACGCTTGCGCCGCCCAGCCGGCCATATACGCATAGTGCACGCTGTCTCCATCAAGCGCGCCAAGGACCAGGTTGCGCGGATTCGGCAAGATCGGATAGACGGCCAGTCCCGACACAAGCAGGTACCACACGATGACAAGCACATCGCGTTTCAGAACGGTAGCCAGCGACCGAAAGGCCAGGCTGCCGGCCCGAGCATAGCTCGCGGGGATCGGTGCGTCCATGCTGTCTGATACGGTCGGCATGTGTCCTGCCCGTTGTTCTATGCACCACCGAAAGGTCTATTGCGCGGCGGCGCCGGGATGCGCATTCTACTACACATGCAGGCAGCTCCCGGCCGATCGACCTCCAGCAATGCTCACATCCATTGAGTTCATGTCATTCCGAGCGCAGCGAGGAATGACAGATCAAGGCTTCCGGTTATTGCTCCAGCATTTTCCCGCAACGGTTGAGTCGACTGGAATCACCACAAAGGACACAAAGACCTTAAAGATCTTCTTTGTGTTCTTTGTGGTGAACCTTTCCGACAAACGATATGATGAACCTTTCCAGCCATCGATCTTGACAGCTAACTACTAGGGTGTTAAGTTGGCCCGGCTGCCGATTGGGCTAGTCCTCTAGCATTCAAGAATAAGAGCCGGTTTAGCTATGAAAGTGTTGATTACGGGCGCGAGCGGGCAAGTCGCGCAGGCGGTGATCGCCGACCTGGCGCCCGACCACGAGCTGGTGCTGACGTCGCGGCGCCATCCGAGCGAGGCGGGACGCAGCGTCCCGGACGGACTGCGGTTTGTGCGCGGCGACCTGATCGATCTCGACACATGCCGCCAGGCGGTAGCCGGCGTCGACGCCATAGCACACATCGGCGCCAACAACTGGATCGGCCCCGACACGTTTCGCACCAATACCTTGAGCACGTATTACCTGCTCGAGGCGGCCGCCGAGGCCGGTGTTCGGCGGATTGCCTTTGCGTCCAGCAACTGCGCGCTGGGACACTGCGCGCCGTTGAGCGGGCTGTTCGTGCCCGACGCCTTTCCAGTCGACGAGCGGCACCCCGATCGGGTCGAGGACGAATACGGGCTGTCCAAGGTGGTCAACGAGCAAACGCTGGCGGCCTATGCGCGGGCGCACGGTATCGAAAGCTACGCGCTGCGCCTGGCCGGCTGCTGGGGCGACGAGGAATACGCGCGGCTGCTCGAGCAACCCCGCGATGCGGCCCGTTCGGCCGGCGCGTTCTGGGCCTACGTCGACATGCGCGATGTTGCGCAGTCGTTTCGGAAGGCGCTGCACGCACCGGCCATGCCGCGACCCGCCTGCGTGCCGCTGTACATCAACGCCGCGGATACCTCGTCGACGGTGCCGAGCGCCGAGCTGGTGGCGCGCTATTTTCCGTCGCGCGCCGCAAGCGCGGCAACGCTCACCGGCTTTGAGTCGCTGATCAGCTGGCACGCCGCGCGCGATGCGATCGGCTATGTGCCTGAGCATAGCTGGCGTCAGGATTAACTAACACCTGCGAAACTACCATGCAAACATCCGCGGACCTGGTGATCATCGGCGCCGGTATTGTCGGCTGCAGCGCGGCGGCGGAGCTGGCGCGGCGCGGCTGGCGCAGCGTGGTCGTTCTGGAGCAGGGTCCGCTGTGGGCTACCGGCGGCAGCAGCTCACACGCTCCCGGCCTGGTCTTTCAGGCTAATCCGTCGCGCACCATGTGCCGTCTGGCGCAGTCGAGCGTGCGGCGCTACGCCGGGCTGTCGCTGGATGGTACGCCCGCCTTTCACGGCGTCGGCAGCCTGGAGGTAGCGGCAACGCCCGAGCGCTGGCAGGACCTCAAGCGGCGCAGCGGCTACGCGCGCGCCTGGGGTCTCGACACGCAGCTGCTGACGCCGGACGAGACGGTCGCACGTCTGCCGCTGATCGATGGGCGCCGGATCCATGGCGCGCTGTATGTGCCGGGCGACGGCATCGCCAGGCCGGTGCGCGCGTGCGAGGCACTTGGACGTGAAGCGCAGGCCGCGGGCGTCGTGTTCCACGCCGGCGCCGAAGTCACCGGCATCGAGGTAACCGGCGGACGCGTGCAGGCCGTGCTGAGCACCAACGGCCGCATCGCTACCGAGCGCGTGCTGCTGTGTGCCGGCATCTGGGGGCCGCGCGTCGCGCGAATGGCCGGCGTCGGCCTGCCGCTCACACCGGTGCAGCATCAGTACGCCCGCACCTCGGCGCTGCGCGAGCTTCACGGCGAGACGCGCGAGATCGCGCATCCGATTTTGCGCCACCAGGACCGGCGGATGTATTTTCGCCAGCATGGCGAGGGCTACGGCGTCGGCTCGTACGCCCACGAGCCGATCCTGACCGCCGCTGCGGACATTCGCCCTCACGCGGAAGGCGCCGCGATGCCGTCGCTGATGCCGTGGACGCCCGAGGATTTCCGGCAGCCCTGGCTGGACGCGCAGGAGCTGCTTCCGGCGCTGCGCGACGTAGAGATCGTGGACGCGCTCAACGGCATGTTTTCGTTCACGCCCGACGGCCTGCCGCTGATCGGCGAGTTGGCCGAGGTCGGCGGCTTCTGGACGGCCGAGGCGATCTGGGTGACGCACGGACCCGGCGCCGGCGAGCAGGTAGCGCAGTGGCTCACCGAAGGGCGGCCCGGCGTCGATCTGCGCGAATGCGATCTGAACCGCTTCGACGCCTATGCCGCGTCGCCGGCGTATATTCGCACCCGCGGTGCCCAACAGTACCGCGAAGTCTACGACATTATTCATCCGCTGCAGCCGCTCGAGCAGCCGCGTCCACTGCGCCGCAGCCCGTTTTACGAGCGCCAGCGCGAGCTGGGCGCGGCGTTTTTCGAAGGCCGCGGCTGGGAGCGAGCGTTTTGGTTCGCGGCGAACGAAGCGCTGCTGCAAACCTATGCGCCGCAGCTCGACTGGGCCAGGCGCAGCGGCTGGGCCGCGCGCCACTGGTCGCCCATCGCCGGCGTCGAGCATCTGCACACGCGGCGCCACGTGGCGCTCTACGATATGACGCCGCTCCCGCGCTGTGAGATCAGCGGGCCCGGCGCGCCGGCATTTCTGGATCGGCTATTAACCAACCGCATCGACCGCCCCGCCGGCACGATCACCTACTCGGCGATGGCCGACGCCGCCGGAGGTTTGCTGAGCGATGTGACCGTCACGCGGCTGGGCGCGGAGCAGTTCTGGGTTGCGCATAACGGGCCGAGTGACCTGGCGTATTTCCGGCAGCAGCGCAGGCAGCAGGGAGCCGAGAGCGTAACGATCGTGGACACGACCGGCGCGACGTGCTGCCTCGGCGTGTGGGGGCCACGTGCGCGCGAGCTGCTCGGTGCGCTCAGCGAGGACGAACTGGGCAACGAAGCGTTTCCATATCTGCATGCCCGGCGCATCTTCGTGGGCGAGGTCCCGGTGCTGGCGCTGCGCGTGTCGTATGTTGGCGAGCTGGGCTGGGAGCTGTACGCATCGAGCGAATACGGCGCGCGGCTGTGGGAGCTGGTCTGGGCAGCCGGGCAGCCGCTGGGCGTGATCGCGGCGGGCCGGGCTGCCTTCGATTCGCTCAGGCTTGAAAAAGGCTACCGCCTGTACGGCGTGGATATGGACCGCGAGCGCGACGCGTACGAAGCCGGCATCGGCTTTACCGTCAAGCTCGGCAAAGGCGAGTTTACTGGACGCGAGGCTCTCGCGGCGCGCAAGGCCGGCGGGCCTCTCCGGCTGCTGTGTTGCCTGGTGTTTGACGATCCGGGCGTGGCGGTGCTGGGCAAGGAGCCGATCTGGGACGGCGCGGAGCTGCTCGGCTATGTCGCAAGCGCGAACACCGGTTACAGCGTACAATCCAGCATTGCTTACGGCTACCTGCCGGCGGCGCATGCAACGCCCGGCACCAGGCTCGAAGTCGAGTACTTCGGCATGCGCTCGGTCGCGACGGTCGTGGCCGAGCCGTTGTGGGACCCGAAAGGCGAGCGATTGAGGACATGATGGAGCGCAACTTCGACGTGATCATCGCCGGTCTGGGTGGGATGGGCAGTGCCACGGCCTACCAGCTGGCAGCGCGGGGGCGGCGGGTGCTCGGCCTCGAGCGCTTCACGCCGGCGCATACGCAAGGCTCAAGCCACGGCAAATCGCGCGTGATCCGGCAAGCCTACTTTGAAGACCCGGCCTACGTGCCGCTGCTGCTGCGCGCATATGAGCTGTGGGAGCAGCTCGAGCGCGACGCGGGACGCGAGCTGCTGACTATCACCGGCGGGCTGATGCTGGGTCGCGAGACCAGCCAGACCTTCGCCGGCAGCCTGCTCAGCGCCCGCGAATGGGATCTGCCCCACGAGGTGCTCGACGCTGCCGAAATCCGGCGCCGCTTTCCGCCGTTGACTCCCGCGCCGGATCTGCTGGGTCTGTACGAGGCCAAAGCGGGCTTTGTGCATCCCGAAAACAGCGTGTGGGCGCATCTGGAGCAGGCGTCTGCGCGCGGCGCCGAGCTGCACTTCACCGAGCCGGTCTTGAGCTGGCAGGCAGATGCGGACGGCGTACGCGTCACGACCGGACGCGGCACTTATTTTGCCGAGCGGCTGATTCTGGCGCCCGGCGCCTGGGCACCCGAGCTGATGGGCGACCTCGGTCTGCCGTTCAAGGTGACGCGCCAGGCGCTGTACTGGTTCGAGCCCGAGGGCGGCACGGCGCCGTTTGCCGTCGGCCGGTTTCCGATCTATGTCTGGGAGCTCGACGACGGCACGCAGCTGTACGGCTTTCCCCATCAGCCGGGCGTGCCGGGCGTCAAAACCGCGTTTTTTTACAGCGGAGCGCAGTGCGACCCCAACAACGTCAACCGTGTCGTCAGCGCCGAGGAGGTCGCCCAGATGCGCGCGACGCTGGCTGAGAAGATCCCGACGATGAACGGCACCCTGCTCGAGGCGGCAACCTGCCTGTACACCGAAGTACCCGACCACCACTTCGTCGTGGCGCTCCATCCCGCGCACGCCAATGTGGTGCTTGCCTCGCCGTGCAGCGGGCACGGCTACAAGTTTTGCAGTGTGATCGGCGAGATCCTGGCCGACCTGGCCATAGACGGAAGCACGCGCCACCCGATCGGCCTGTTCGACCCGTCGCGCTTCGCCGTGACACGCTGACGGCAGCTTCGGAGAGCTGAATGAACCAGTCTGAGCGAACCGACCAGCTGATCGCCACGCTGCCCGGCCGCTACTATTATGCGCCCGAGATCTATGCCCGCGAGCTTGGGCATATCTGGGGCGAAATGTGGGTCTGTGTCGAGCGCGTCGAAGCCTTGCCCAACGCCGGCGACTTCCTGACCACCACGGTCGGGGATGAAAACCTGCTGCTGCTTCGCGGACGCGACGAGCGCCTGCGCGCGTTTTACAACGTGTGCCGCCACCGCGGCGCGCAGGTGTGTACCGCTGCCTCCGGCAATACCAATGCGCTGACCTGCGCCTACCACGCCTGGAGCTACGGCCTTGACGGCCGCCTGCAGGGCGCGCCGAATATCGCCGGCTTCGGCACGTTTCCTCGCGATGAGTTCGGCCTGATTCCCGTGGCGCTGGAAGAGTGGCAAGGGCTGATCTGGGTCAACCTCGCAAACGATCCCCCGCCGCTGCGCGAGCAGCTCGATCCGTCGATCGTCGAGCGCTTCGGTGGGCTGGAGCCGTTTGCGCGCTATGACATGGGCGCGCTACGCCTGGGCAAGCGCCTGACCTACGAGGTCGCGGCCAACTGGAAGCTGGTGGTCGAAAACTTCATGGAGTGCTATCACTGCGCGCCGATGCACCCCGAGCTGTGCGAGCTGCTGCCGGGCTTTTACAACAGCATGTCCTACCAGGGCATCCCCGGAGAAGGCACCGCGTTTGCCGAAGGTGTTCAGCAGTTCAGCATGAGCGGAAGGGGCAATCGTCGGCGGTTGCCGGGCCTGCTCGACCAGGACGACCGGCAGTATTTCGGTTTGACACTGTCGCCCAACGTGTTGCTCAGTCTGTTGCCCGACCATGTCATCCTACACACGGTTCATCCGCGCGGCCCGGCGCATTCGCTGGTGACCTGCGACTGGCTGTTTGCCGCCGATGTCGTCGCCGGAGGAGATTTTGAGCCGAGCGATACGGTCGCCATCTTCGACGTGGTCAACCGGCAGGACTGGGTGGTATGTGAGCAGACCCAGCGCAGCATGCACTCAAGAGCGTTCGTGCGCGGCGGCGTGTATGTTCCTTCCGAGCATCACTTACGCGCGTTCAATGAGCTTGTGCTGGAGCGGCTGGGCGGGCCGGACGCGCCCTGAGGTGCGCGCTGCTCGCGGAAGTGCGCCGGCCGCGTTTCCAGCGTCATCCAACGCGCAGGCGATCGCCTGCTCCAGCGACATCGCCTGCCCTTCCGCATAGGCAGCGGCGAACGCAGCCCCGGACAATTGTTCACGCGCGGCCGCCAGGTCGCGCTCGTGTTCCGGCTGATCAAAGTGCACCATCGGCGCGCTGATCGCCGTGCGGAGCGCTTCTGCCGCGCCGAACAGGCGCGCTGCGCGCTGCGCTTTGCCCTGCACGGCCATCAGTCCCGCAAACCCTTCAAGCGCGAAAGCGATCCCGACGTTGTCCAGCGCGTCGCGAAACAACCGCAAACTCTCCCCGAGCCTGCAGGAAGCCAGCCGGCAAGCCGCCTGTTCTTTCGCCACTCGGCCAAGAAAGGCGAGCCACCAGGCCTGGAACACGTTGTCGCCCAGTTCTTGCATCAGGCTAAGGCCCGCTTCGAGCAGCTCGGTTGCCCGCCGGTTGTCGCCCTCGGCATGCGCGATGGTACCCAGGCTGCCGAGCGATCGTCCGACACAGTGTCGATCGCCCAGCTCGCGACCCAGGGTTGCACTTTTTTCGAACAGCGTAACCGCCCTCCGGTTGTCGCCACGAACGCGCGCTGTTTGCCCGAGGTCGTGGATCACGGCGGCCACGCGCGGGATGTCATGCACCAGGATTGCGACGGCAAAGCTCTGCTCCAGCAGCGCCACAGCCTGGTCGTATGCGAGCGGGTGTGCTGCGAGCCAGCCCGCGCCGTGCAGCGCCTTGGCAAGCGCCCGGCTCGGCGCCGATCGGTTCGCCGCCAGCGTAGCGCTCAACCACTTGCGTCCCTCGCTCACATGGCCGCGCACCCGCCAGAACCACCACAATGCGCCGCTCAGGCGCAACCCGAGATCAGCCTGCCGGCTGTCCAACGCCCACTGGAGCGCCGCGCGCAGGTTGTCGTGCTCGAGCTCGAGCGTTTCGATCACGGCGTTGTGCTGTGTGCCGAACATGCGCTGCTCCTGCTCCTCAACTCGTCGCAGGTACCACTGTAGGTGGCGATCGCGCACGTGCCCGCACTCATCTGTCGCCGGCAGTTGTTCTTCAGCATACTGGCGCACGAGCTCGTGCAGCTCATAGCGACCATTCGCTGCTCGGCGCACCAACGATTTGTCGACCAGCGCCGCCAGCAACGTCAGCCGTGCTCCGGCGACTTCCAGCGCCGCGTCGCGCTCCCAGCCGCCGCGAAACACGGCCAGCTGTCGCAGGACACTCTGCTCGTCGCTCGACAGCAGGCACCAGGAGCGGTCAAAAACGGCGCGCATGCTGCGATGGTGTTCCGGCATGTCATGCGCCGGCTCGGACAGGAAACTCAGGCCACGCTCGGTTTCCGCGGCAATCTCCGCACACGGAAGCACGCGCACCCAGGACGCCGCCAGCTCGATCGCCAGGGGCATGCCGTCGAGTTGCCGGCAAATTCGCGGCACGTATCGCCGCTCGAGTGCGGGTAACGGCCGGCCGCCCTGCACCCGGCAGGCCGTTTCGAGGAACAATCGCGCCCCGCTGTAGTGTTCCAGATTCTCAATCTGATCGCCGGCCGGAAACTGTAGCCCCGCGAGCTCGACGGCCCATTCCTCCCGCAGAAGCAATCGTTCGCGTGACGTGACCAGCAGCGTCACGCCCGGTGCTTGCTGCAGCAGCTCGATCAAAAATGCACCACCCGACGTGAGCTGCTCGAAGTTGTCCAGGATCAGCAACAGCTCCCTGTCACACAGGAAGGAGAGCAGTTGCACCTGCTGCTCTTCCCGGCTATGCAACACAAGCCGCAGCGCGTTTGCGATGGCGGGGACGATCAGTGAGACCTCCCGCACCGCGGCGAGTGGCACGAAGGCCGCACCATGTGTAAACGCCGCGTGGTGCTCCCGCGCCAGCTGCCCGGCGACGCGTGTCTTGCCGATACCACCCGGGCCGACCAGCGTGAGCAGCCGGCATTCCGCATTTGCGATCAGGTCGCCAAGCGCGGCGAGCTCAGCTTCGCGCCCGATAAAGGGCGTCATATCCGGCGGAAGGGATTCCGGCTGGTGCAGCGCGCGATACCCGCCGGCTGCCGGTGGCGGAGGCTTGCTCCCGGCGGCGCGGATCCGTTCGAACAGGGCTGTCGTCTCGGCCGCCGGCTCGACGCCGAGCTCCTCGTGCAGCGCCTCGCGGCAGCGTCGGTACTGGGCGAGCGCGGCGCTGCGCTCGCCACTCTGCCACAGCGCCTGCATCAGGAGCTGGTGCGCCTCCTCACGCCACGGGTCCAATTCGAGCTGGCGCCACGCCACGCGCCGCACGTCGTCGCAGGCGCCCCGGCGCTCGTGATAGTGCGCCAGGCGTGTTAGTACGCCGAGCGCTTGCTGATGCAGCGCCTCGCGCCTGAGCGCGGCCCACTCCTCGAAAGCCGGGCTATCGCCGAGGAAGAATTGGTCGAGCAGGGGACCGCGATACAGCTCCGCCGCTGCTTCGAGCCGATCGGCACAGCGGGCACACAGCGCCGGAGGCCGGTGCTGGTGCCGGGCGCAGTCGGCGAGCAGCGCGGTAAAGTCGGCGATGTCGAGCCGGTGTTCGCTGTCCAGGTTGAACTGGATCGTCTCGCGCGTAATCAGTAGGAACGCGGGATCGACGCCGCGATCGTGCAGCACCTCGCGGAGGTTGGCCAGTGCCTGGCGCAGATACGTGCGCGCGGCTTCCCCCGGCAGTTCCGGCCACAACAGCGTCGCCAGCGCTTCGCGCCGGTGCGCGCAGCCGGCTTCGACGACCAGGTAGGCCAGCAGCGCCCGTACCTTGACCGACTCAAACCCGGTGAGCGGCCGGTCATCCAGTGTTAGCTGGAGCCGGCCGAAGAGGGCCAGAGACAAGCGGGTCATGGAGCCAGTGTACAGGCCGGTACCTGTCCAGCCCACCTACGATTTACCTACGGTCGCCACCTACGATGGTTGGACGCGGCCGGAACGCAGTGCTACCGGGACGCCAGGTTAAGAATTGCGCTGCGCGCCGGCTGTGGCGCTCTAAGCAAGCATGGCGGGTTCAGACCATGCCCGCCACTATCCAAAGGCTAAGGCAATGGCGGTAGACATAATACAGGCACGCTATGAAGAGCTCGATCAGATCGCCGGACGATTTGGTCATCACGCCGACGCAAGCCGCGAGTTGCAGCGGCGCGTCGCCGCCGGAACCAAAGCACTTGTCGAAGGTGGTTGGCAAGGCGCCGGCGCGGGCGCGTTTTCATCCGAAATGAATGCGACGATCCTTCCGGCTATGCGTCGCCTGACGCAGCTACTTGTAACCGCGCAAGACGTGACGCTGCAGCTGATCGAGATCTTCCGTCAGGCCGAGATAGAGGCCGGCGCGCCCTTTAAAGGTGCGGCACAGGACGGGCTTCCCCGTAGCAACGGCAGCACATTCAAAGGCGGCCAGGATCGTCCGCCCAGCCCATCAGAGGTGCGCGAACAATTCGAACGGAAACGCTATTTTATGCCCGACCGGGGTGTCGGGTTTGCCTTTGACGGCGCGAACCCGGTGCCGGGGGACGTTGAGCGCTGGCATAGCGGCCTGTCTGAAGCGAAGCGCCAGGCGTTGGAAGACCCCAGAACGGTTGTCACAATCAAAGCAATGGCCAGCCGTCCGGGAACCGAAGCCTATAATCAGCGCCTGACCGAACAGCGTGGTGAGGCGCTGACGAAGGAGCTGCAAGGGCTCGGCGTGCAGGCGCAAATCAAGGTCGAAGCCGTGGGCGAGCAGGAGGCCAGAAAGGCAGATCGCTCGCTCATGTCGCCGCGCCCGCCCAGCGATAACGATAAAGCCGACGGCCGCGATAATGCCATATTTCGCACCGCCACGATCGAGATCGAGCCGTTCGCAACTGATGCAGATTTTAATGCCGAGAACGTGACGGGCCAGCGTTTGAGCAAAGCGCGCTTGAACGACGAGCTTGCCAAGGGCGAGCAGACGTTTGAGCAAAAGATCGCCGGCACACTGGGCGAGCAAGTCAGGAAAATACACCCGTCACCGGAGAATCCATTCCTTCCCAGACCATCCAGAGATCCTGATGAGTTTCTCGGGCAGGCCGGCGAACAGATCAAAGACTTCGCTACGGACCCAAAGGAGACGATCGCTAAAATGGGAGCCGGAATCTTTCTTGATGGGGCGATTATCAAAATGCAGGAACAGGTGGCCATTCAACGCCAACCTGCTTACGACGCGATTGCCCAGGGCGTTGCCGGCGGGCTGGATCCGTCGTATGCCGATTCAAACAATTGGCAGCCCAAAGATGATGCGCAACGAGCACTCTACGACGGGGCGAAACGAACGGTCGAGGGACTGAGCGAGCGTGAGCAGGAGCAGCTCGGGCTGTTCTTGACCCAGCGGGGTACCGAATTCGAACAATCGTATAACTACCTGACTCCACGCCTTGATGGCTCGCATTTTCGGGACGGTGTTACCCGGTACTTCGACTCCGACAAGCATTACGATCGAGAGTAGCAGTCACTCAGCAGTGAGCAATGCAATGAACGTTCTGATCGCCGGCGCTGCGCAACATTTCGCTACGCCTGCTGGGCAAGCGGATCTACCACGACAACTACCGGCCACTGCTTAAGCCGGCATGATCCGCACGGGCACGCGGAAGCAAAACGCAGTATTGCTCGAAGCACGGACGCAGATAACGGTCAGGTTACGATTGTCCCAACGCGAGGTTCCTGCTATTGTTTCAAACGCTTGCACAGGTTAATGCCATGCTGAGCCCGCTTGACACGCACGTGGTGTGTCCCGTGCTGATCGGGCGCGCGTCGCAGCTGAACGCGCTTCAAAGCTGCATCGACCGCGCCGTGGACGGCACAGGCCGTCTACTGCTGCTCGCCGGAGAAGCCGGGATCGGCAAGTCCCGTCTGGTGGCCGAGGCCACGGCCATTGCCGCCGCGCAAGGCTGCCTGGTGCTGCGGGGCGCCTGCCCTTGTCTGGCCGCGGCCAGGTGCTTCAAGGAGTATCGATGACCATCCTCTTCGTCGCCCCGCTGGAAGAAGAGCTCGCCTTCTTTACCCGGCACCTGCACGCCCGCGGATACACATCCACCGGCATCAAGTGTGGGCGGATCGCAGCGTTACACGTTGCCGCGCTCGATCTCACTGTGGCTATTGGTGGACACGGCAAAACGCAGTTCGGCGTGCAGACACAACACCTGCTCGACCATGCCCCTGACATGGAGGCGCTGGTGTGTTTCGGCGCCGCCGGTGCGCTGGCCGGCGATCTCGCCGCCGGCGATGTTGTCGTTGCCACCGAAACTGTCGAACACGACTATACGCTGCGCTTTGTCAGCCGCCCGCTGCCGCGCTTTGCAGGCGATAGCGCGCTGCTCAGTGCGCTCCGCCGGCTGCCGTTGCGCGACGTTGGATTTGGAGTTCATTTCGGTGTTGTTGCCAGCGGTGATGAAGATGTGATCGAGCTGGAGCGGGCTGCCGCGCTGCGCCAGGCAACCGAGGCCTGCGCGGTCGCCTGGGAAGGAGCCGGTGGCGCACGTGCTGCCCGCTTTAACGGCATCCCGTTTCTCGAGCTGCGCGGCATTACGGATACGGCAGACCACACGGCGCCCGCTGATTTTGAGGCGAACCTGGATCGCGCCATGGCAAATGTCGCAGAACTGGCAGCTCAATGGCGTACAGCTTAACTGCATCTGGAAACACCACAAAGGCACAAAGGACACGAAGACTTCAATTAGGTCTTCGTGTCCTTTGTGCCTTTGTGGTGTTTCCCTTCCAACCATTGCTCTAGCGATCTTTTGCCCACCGTACTTCCTGCTTGAGCGATCCGGCGCTGCGGGACATATAGTCCTGCCCAAGAGGGGGCACCGGCCCCGTGACGCCCGGCGCCGTGACGGCGTAGCATGGGCCCACATCTTCCAGCGCGCCGCTACTCCGCATCGGGCACGTGCTCGCACCGGGCGCGGCACGCTCAACAGGAGGCAAACCCCTGATGGACAGCACTCGCTTCAGCCGCGCCGCCGGCGTGTGGTTGATCGTGGGCACGCTGATTGGCGTCGGCATCGGCGTCAAAGAGGCGTTCCTGCCCACCCCCTTCGGAACGACCGAGAACATGGTGATGCAATTAATCGTGCTCGTCGCGAACGCGCTGCTGCTGGTCGGCGTGCTCGGGCTGGCCCGCTCCGGCGCGGCGGGCCAAAGTCTCCTGGCAAAAGTCGGGCTCGGGATCGCGGTGCTGGCCAGCGGGTTGTTTCTGCCGCTCGAGCTGCTCGTGATCGTGAATCTAGAGCTCGGCGGCATGCTGCTGGGGCTCTGCGCGCTGCTCCAGGGGCTGGGCATGCTGCTCGTGGGTATCGCGGTGTTGCGGGCAGGCCTGTGGCACGGCTGGCGCCGCTTCATACCGCTGCTGTGTGGACTCTACACCTTCGTGGTGCTTATTCCCGCCCTTGTAGTGAACGACGGGTACAGCGCCTGGGCACTGGCCGGCTGGCAGGTGGTGTATTTGCTGCTCGGCCTGGCGCTGGCTCTGCGGGATGGCGTGCCGGCAAGCGTCAAGGCAGCGGCGGAGCATGATCGAGCATCATCGACGGCTTGAATGTGGAGAACGCGGTCGCCGGCGTGGCCGGCACATTGTTCGTCGAGCCGTAGGGCGGGGGATTATAATGGAACTCGCACCCGGCGCAACGTCCAGCACTAACGCTCACGCGTGATCACGCAATCGAGGCGTCGATGGCCATTCGATCAACGGCACCACTGTTATCCACGCAAGCCGACCGGCCCGCGGACGCGAGCACGCGCCTGCAGGGCCGCCGGCTGCTTGTTGCGCGCGTCGCGTGGATTACCCTGGCCGGTCTGGCCATGGTGGTTCTGGTCGTCGCCGTGCCGGTATTTTATCAATCATCACGCACGATTTTAGCGACCGAAACGCGGGTGCCGGGGCAGCTCACCCTCGAAGACATGCGCCTGCTCGAGCAATGGGGCCTGTCGCTTGACTTCTATGCCGCGTACCAGACGGCAACGATCGTTGGTTTGTCGCTGGTCTTCATGGCCGCCGGGGCTATGCTGTTCCTGCGCCGATCCGACGATCGGATCGTGCTGTTCGTCTCGCTGTGGTTTGTGCTGGTCGCTATGACCGGCTCGCCGCTGCTTGATCCGCTGGTCCGGCTCTACCCGGCCTGGCTGCTGCCGGTCAGATTTCTGCAGGGCGCCAGCATCGGATGCTTCCCGATCTTCACCTATGTATTCCCGGACGGCCGCTTCGTGCCGCGCTGGACGCGCATGCTGACCATCGCCTGGGTTGCCTGGATCGTGATCGCGCCGTTTACGCCCCTGGTAGTCGCCGATTTTAACGGCATCTCCGCACTATGGTTTGGTGTGCTGGTGCCTGCCGGGATACTGGCCGGCATTGTTGCCCAGGTGTACCGCTACCGGCGCGTATCAGGCCGCGTCGAGCGGCAGCAGACCAAGTGGATGTTGTTTGCCGTCGCCGTCGTGGCGGTCAGCCTGGTGGTGTATGCACTGCTGCCGCGCATAATACCGTCGGTCGCCGAACCTGGCCTGACGCGGGTGCTGTACCTCAACGTAACTGAAACCTTCTTGCTTGTGCTGCCGTGGAGTCTGTTGCCGCTATGTATCGGCATCGCCGTGCTGCGCTATCACCTCTGGGACATCGACCGGCTGATCAGTCGAACGCTGGTGTATGGCGCGCTCAGCGCTGCTGTCGTCGGGCTGTACGTGCTGCTCGTCGGTGCGCTTGGCGCGCTGTTTCAGTCGAGCGGCAATCTCGCCATCGCCCTGCTGGCCACCGGCGTCGCCGCTCTGCTGGTCCAGCCGCTGCGCGCGCGGCTGCAGCGCGGCGTCAACCGCCTGATGTACGGCACGCGCGACGATCCGTATGCCGTGCTTTCAGGCTTGAGCCGCCGGCTCAAGGCTACGCCGGTGCCCACCGCTGTACTGCCCGGCATCGCCGAGACCGTGGCCGTGACACTTAAGCTGCCCTACGTAGCCCTGGCGCTCACGCAAGTCAGCGGGTTGGAGATCGCCGCGGCATACGGACGGCCATCCGGAAAGCCACTGCGGCTGCCGCTTGTGTATCAGGGCGAGACGGTCGGCGAGATGCTCGTAGCGCCCCGTGCGCCGGGCGAAGCGTTCACGCCCGCCGAGCTGCGGCTGCTTGAGGATATCGCCCTGCAAGCCGGCGTTGCCGTGCACGCCGTGCGCCTCACCGACGATCTCCAGCGCTCGCGCGAACAACTGGTGACGGCACGCGAGGAGGAACGGCGGCGCTTGCGGCGCGACTTGCACGACGGGCTCGGGCCGCAGCTGGCCAGCCTGACGCTCACGCTCGCCGCGGCGCGCGAGCTGCTGCGCCACGACGCCGCCTCCGCGGACCGGTTGCTTGACGAGCTTGGTGTCCATACCCAGGCCGCGATCGCCGATATCCGTCGCCTGGTGTATGCGCTGCGCCCGCCGGCGTTGGACGACCTCGGGTTGGTGCCGGCGCTGCGCGAACAGGCGGCCGCGTTTGCGCATGCCGGCTTACAAGTCACGGTCGATGCCCCGGAACCACTGCCGCCCCTGCCCGCGGCGGTCGAAGTTGCCGCCTATCGCATCGTGCAGGAAGCCGTGACCAATGTCGTGCGCCATGCCCGCGCGCACAGCTGCACAGTACGCCTGGCGCTCGACGAAGGGCTGATCCTGGAGGTTCGTGACGACGGTATTGGTCTGCCGGCGAGCGGCAGGGCCGGGGTCGGGCTGACGTCGATGCGCGAGCGGACCGCGGAACTGGGCGGGACCTGCTCGATCGACTCCGTGCCGGGTCAGGGCACCTGCATTCGGGCGCGCCTGCCGATCAATGAGGTGACACGGTGACAAGGTTTGGTGCTGCCGGCAGGCCGGGGGTCTGGGGGTGTCCCCCAGCATTTTTCCTCACCGAACCGTGTGGTTGCAGAACTTGAAACCTGAAACATGGAACCTGAACCTCGAAACTCAATTATCCGCATCTTGATCGCCGACGACCACCCGGTGTTTCGGTTTGGGCTGCGCGCGCTGCTGGACGCGATGCCGGACACCGAGGTGGTCGGTGAAGTCACATCGGGCGAGCAGGCAATTACACTGGCGAGCTCCGTGCAGCCGGATGTGATCCTGATGGATATCAACATGCCGGGTATCAATGGGATCGAGGCCACGCGCCTCATTCGCGAGATGAACCCCGACGTTCGCGTCCTGATGCTGACGATGCTTGACGACGACTCGGTCTTCGCGGCGATGCGCGCGGGCGCCAGGGGATATGTGATCAAGGGCGCGGAGCCGGCCGAGGTGCTGCGTGCCATCCGCGCGGTCGCCGGCGGCGAGGCGATCTTCAGCCCCGCCATTGCCGAGCGTCTGATGCACTACTTCGCTACGCCACCGGTCGTGCAGCCCGACTCAACGCGGGCGATGGGAAGGGCGGCCTTTCCTGAGCTCACCGAGCGCGAGCGCGAAGTGCTGGGGTTAATTGCTCAAGGCCTCACCAACAGCGCGATCGCCGAACAGCTGGTGCTCAGCCCCAAGACGGTGCGCAATTACATCTCCGAGATATTCAGCAAGCTACAGGTGGCCGACCGGGCGCAGGCGATCATTCGGGCGCGTAACGCCGGGTTGGGGTAGCGCAATGACTGGAAGGCTTTCACCACAAAGGGCACAAAGGACACAAAGACCTACGAACTCCTTGTGTCCTTTGTGCCCTTTGTGGTGATTCCGGTTAGTTCAACGTTGGCGAGTATTGCTAATGCGTTCTCCGCATGACGACGCGGCCAGGAGACGGGCGCTCTATACCCGCCGTACCACGTGCAGCAGATATTCCTTACGGTTGAGCGGGTTATTGTCAGTCCGCGGCCGCGACGGCGCGGTGCCGCGGATCGGTTCGTAATGGTCGAAGGCGCTTTCCAGAACGCCTTCGCCGCCGGTCAGCCCCGGCAGTTGTTGCTGCAGCTGATGCACCTCAGCTGCCGGAATATCACCCTCCAGAATGTACGCTGTCCCACGTAGTACCGGTGCGTGGGGAACGGCACGCAGCTGGGCCAGGATTGTCACAATCCGTCCAAAGCTGTTTACCGGGAACTCGAGGTGGAAGCGGTGCAGCGGCTCGCACACGATGGTGCCGGCCTCGCTCAGTGCGCTCATCAGTACCAGCGGCGTCAAGACGCGGAAGTCCCGCGCAGTGCTCAAAGGCGAAGCGTAGCCGGAATGCGTCATGGTTACCAGGCAATCGGTGACCTGCCAGCCGCAGAGCCCCTGGCGCAGCGTTTGTTGCACCGTGTCCGCCATAGACTTCTGAAACTCCTCGACTGACTTATACACATACAGCGGAATGGTTTCGAGCCTGACATCCAGCCGGAAGGTGATGCCTGAGTTGAGCGCGGCCGGCTCGACGCGCAATCCGACGGTTGCGACAAATGGATTGTCTGCCTTCCCGAGTATCTCGACCTCTGCGCCGGTTCCGAGCGGCCGTTCAATACATATGGTTGTCGTCTCGCGGAACACGACGTCGACGGCATATTCGTTCGCCAGCGTTGCCTGGATCACCTCTTTCTGCACCTCGCCGTACAGCGAGACGAACAGTTCCTGATGCACGTCGTCGACGCGCAGATTGATCAGCGGATCTTGCTCGGCAAGCTGGGTCAGCGCGGCGTGGAGCGCGCCGCGGTCGGCGTGCCGCTGAGGAATGACGATCGTTTCCAGGGTCGGCGGGGCGAAATAGCGCTGCTCCATGCTCGTGCGCGCTTTGCCGATCGGATCGCCGATACGAACATCGCCGAGTCCCCAGAGCTTGCCGATTTGCCCGGCGCTGACGAACCCACGCCGAACGGTTGAGCCGCGCTCGAACACGCCGATCGCGGTAACCCGCGACTCGGTATCCTGGCCGAAGGACAGCCGATCGCGCACGTGTAGCGTTCCCGAGAACATACGAACGTAGGCGATCTTTTCCCCGGCAGCACCGCGCTCGACTTTAAACACGGCGCCCGCCAGCGGGCCGTCCGCATCGCCTTCAGCCGCCGGCAGCAACTCGATGATGCCGGCGATCAGCGCATCCACGCCCGCGCCCGTGATCGCCGAGCCGGCGAACACCGGATGCACCAGCGCACGCATCGTCTGCGCCGCGAGCTCGGCGCGCAGCCGGCGGTACGGCAACGCTTTCTCGCTGTCGACGTAGGCTGCCAGAAACGCGTCGTCGTGGTCGGCCAGCACATCGGCCAGACGCTCCACAAAGGTGGCGTCGGCTGCTCCGTACGGAGTGAACCCGGCGCTGCGCGTGCCGGGGCTGTGTGCCGATCCCATCGCAACAATCGCCGGCGTCAGTTTCTCGGCGATGTCGCGCAGGACACACTCAGCGTCCGCGCCGCCGCGGTCGAGCTTGTTTACGAACAGGAGCGTGGGGATGTGCAGCCGCTGCAGTGTCCGCATCAGCACGCGGGTCTGTGCCTGCACCCCCTCCACGGCGGAGATCACCAGCACGGCGCCGTCGAGCACGCTCAGTACCCGCTCAACTTCGGCAATAAAATCCGGATGGCCGGGCGTGTCGATCAGGTTGATCGTCACGTCGTCGACGACGAAGGACACGACGGCCGACTTGATCGTAATGCCGCGCTGGCGCTCCAGCGCCAGGGAATCGGTCTGGGTGCTGCCGTCGTCGACGCTGCCGATCCGGTCGATAACGCCGGCGGCGTAGAGCAGCCGCTCGGTCAGGCTGGTCTTACCGGCGTCGACATGCGCCAGAATCCCCAGGTTCAACATGTGCATAGAGCAACTCTTGATCAACGTTACAACAGATCGACCGTGGGCGAAGTCGCCACGGCGATGTATTCGAGATGGTGCGCTGGTCATGCACAACAAAAACGGCGTGGGCGAGGTCGCCACGGCCTGGGGATCGATGTAGGAATCGGTCAACAAAAAAGCCATGGGCGCTGGTGGGCCCACGGCTGCAACACTCATATGGAGAGCAAACTACCGGCGACCGGGCACACCTACCTCGTGGGGGATAGCGGTGATGGTGGCTCGCATGTCGTCGGAACTCCTTTGCTCGCGCTGCAGTGTACCACGGTCGCCAGGAGGATGCAATCAATTCGCATTCCGCAAGCTCTACCGGTACCTGCGGATTCCTGGCCTCGTCGATGCAATGATGTGGTGCTCATTTGATTTTTGGGCAGTGTGCAGTATATTAGACTATGCCAGCCCGGAGTTTACTGCTCTATCCTCAAGATCGAGTGCATATGGATATACCTGGTAACGCCGGCCAACCGTTGGCGCCCGGGTGCTGTCGTCTGCCGCTGTGCTGGGCGGGCGTTAATCTTAGGAGTACGGAAGTAGTATGCCCAAGCCGGCGATTCTCGTCGTCGACGACGATGCCCAGGTTCTTCGCGCGCTCGAACGCGATATGCGGCGCAATTATGGCAGCGCTTATCGCGTCGTGGGATCCGACTCCGCCGACGCGGCGCTGGACGCGCTCCGTAAGCTCACGCTCCGCGGCGAGCCTGTCGCGTTGATCCTTAGCGATCAGCGGATGCCGCGCGTGACCGGCATCGAGTTCCTCGAGCAGGCCATGACGATCTACCCCGACGCAAAACGCGCGCTGCTCACTGCCTATGCCGATACTGAAGCTGCTATCCGCGCGATCAATACGATCAGGGTCGACTATTATCTGCTGAAGCCGTGGGAGCCGCCCGAGGAGCAGCTCTACCCCATCGTGGACGACTTACTTGACGACTGGCAGGCAGCGTACCGTCCAACGTTCGAGGGGATCCGCGTGATCGACCATCGCTGGTCGGCGGAGGGCCACCAGATCAAGGACTTCCTGGCGCGCAACCGGGTGCCTTACCATTGGTATGATGTCGAAGCCAACGTCGAGGTGCTGCGCCCGATTGAGCTCGCCGGAGCCGACCTCGCGCGATTGCCGCTTGTGCTTTTTCCCGACGGCACAAGGCTGATCCAACCGTCGATCTCGGAGCTCGCCGCCAGGGTCGGGTTACAGATGCGGGCGGCGATGCCGTTTTACGACCTGATCATCGTCGGCGCGGGGCCGGCCGGCCTGGCCGCCGCGGTGTACGGTGCCTCCGAGGGCCTTAGCACGATCCTGATCGAGCGCGAGGCTCCCGGCGGCCAGGCCGGCATGTCATCGCGGATCGAGAACTATCTCGGATTTCCGCAGGGCATCAGCGGAGGTGAGTTGGCACGCCGCGCCGTCACGCAGGCGCGCCGTTTCGGCGTCGAAGTGCTGGCGCAGGAGGTTACCGGCGTCCGCGTCGACGGACCGTATCGTATGGTTACCCTGGCCGACGGCACCAGCCTCAATTGCCACGCGCTGCTGATCGCTACCGGCGTTTCCTACCGCAAGCTGGACCTGCCGGGGATCGACAAGCTCACCGGCGCCGGGGTTTACTATGGCGCGGCGATGGTCGAGGCAATGGAAACCAGGGGCGAAGAGGTCTATATGGTGGGCGGGGCGAACTCGTGCGGCCAGGCCGCGGTCTACTTCTCACGCCATGCCAGCAAGGTTGTCCTGCTGGTCCGCGGAGACTCGCTTGCCAGCAGTATGTCGCGCTATTTAATCGACCAGATCGCCGCCACCGAAAACATCGAGGTGCGTACCAACACTCGTGTCGTCGAAGTCCACGGCGAGACCAGCCTTCAAGCGCTGACGCTGGCCGACTCGCGCAGCGGGACGACGGAGCGGGTGCCGGCAACCAGCCTGTTCATCCTCATCGGCGCTCAGCCGCGAACCGACTGGCTGGCGGGCGTGGTCGAGCGCGATGCCAACGGCTTCATTTTGGCCGGTCCCGATCTGCCACGCGACGGGCATCGCACGCGGGGCGTCGAGCACGAGCCGTTCCTGCTCGAAACCAGCGTGCCGGGTATCTTTGTCGCCGGCGACGTGCGCTCCAGCTCGGTGAAGCGAGTGGCCTCGAGCGTAGGTGAAGGCTCGATCGCGATCCAGTTCGTTCATCGCTACCTCGCAACGCTCGGAGCGGGACATGCTCTCGCTCGCACATCGTAAGGACGCCGACCGATGCAGATACTCCGTGAGCTGCCATTGTTCCAGGAGCTGCCTGACGACGAGCTAACCTGGATCGTCGAGCATAGCCACGAGGCCATGCTCGCTACCGGCGAGTGCTACGTACACGAAGGCCAGCCGACCGATACCTTCTTCATCGTGCTGGACGGCGAGCTGCAGGCCACGCGCACGATCGACGGCAAACCGGTCGTGGTGGGGACGATTCCGCGGGGCCTGTTCGCGAATGAGCTGCCGCTGCTGAACGGCAAGCCGGCTTACTCGACGCTCTGCGCGATCATGCCGAGCCGCCTGCGCGTTCTGGCGCTACAGGCGTTTCGCGTCATGTTCGGCGCCTGCCCGGAATTCGGCGCGCAGGTGCTGCGGACGGCGGACGAACGGACGCAATGGTTCGCCGGGCTGCGAAAACAAGACGAGAAGCTGGCCGCGCTCGGCAAACTTGCCGCAGGCCTCGCCCACGAGCTCAACAACCCGGCCACCGCCGCGCGCCACGCCGCGCGTACGCTGAGCGAGCTGCTGCCGGCGCTGCAGGCGCAAACCATCAGGCTGTGTAGTCTGGGGCTTGACGAGGACCAACTGAACACGGTCATCGCCCTGCCGCGCGAGGCAAGCGCTCGTCCGGCGCCGGCGCTGCAACCCCTCGAGCGGAGCGATCGAGAGGACGAGCTAAGCACCTGGCTGGACCAGCGCGGCGTGGAGGATGCCTGGGAGATGGCGCCATCGTTCGTAGCAGCCGGGATCTCGGTCGACGAGCTGGCGCGGATCGCGACGGACCTCGCGCCCGAGCAGGCCGCCGCTGTGCTGAGCTGGTTGCACCAGGCGCTCAGCGCCGCCGGGCTGATCAACGAGGTCGAGCACAGTACCTCACGCATCACCGACCTGGTCGGCGCGGTGAAGACCTATAGCTACATGGATCGGGCGCCGATACAGGAGGTCGACGTAAATTCCGGGCTCGATACAACGCTCACGGTCCTCAATCATAAGCTCAAGGGCATCAACCTCGTCCGCCATTACGACAGCTCGTTACCCCGCCTGATGGCGAACGGCGGCGAGCTGAACCAGGTCTGGACGAATCTGATCGACAACGCGATCGGCGCGACTAACGGGAATGGCACGATTCAACTGACCACGCGCAGTGAAAACGACTACGTGATGGTCGAGGTCGCCGATGACGGGCCAGGCATCCCGGAATTAATTAAGGACAAGGTCTATGAGCCGTTTTTTACTACCAAGGGTGTCGGCTATGGCACGGGATTGGGCCTCGATATCAGCTATCACATCGTGCACCAACACAACGGCACGATCGAACACGACTCGCAGCCCGGCCGGACCCGCTTTATCGTGCGGCTCCCGATCAGTGCGTCCCCAGCTGCAAGTGACTCCGAGCCATTGAGCCCGGACTGAACTGCCAGTTGTCCAGGTGACCGGCTGTGTCAGATCGTCAACGCCATGAGCTTATAGCATTTCAATAGCAATTCTCGTAAACGTTGAGTCACGGAGAATCACCACAAAGGACACAAAGGACACAAAGAAATATAGGATCTTTGTGTCCTTTGTGTTCTTTGTGGTGAATCGGTTCCGACCTATGCTCGTGGGAGCTCATGCTGAAACAGTTGCAGCAGGCTGCTCTCACCAGTTGGTCACCGACCCGTCGAGTCTGCCGCAGCTGGGGTAAGTGCGCCATGCGGAATCCAATTGAGCGTGCCGCCTCGCGGTCGAACTCGATGCCGAGGCCCGGCCGCGCCGGCGGCAGCAAGTAGCCGTCCTGCCACTCCGGCTGCACCGGAACTACGTCCGTCATCACCGTGCCGGTTCGACGCGGCTGCTCCTGGACAGCGAAGTTGGGACACGCCAGGTTGAGCTGCAGGCATGCCGCCGAAGATACCGGGCTCAGCGGGTTGTGCAGCGCCAGCTTGATGGCGTGGGCCTCGCACCAGCCGGCGATCTTCTTCGCCTCGCTGATTCCGCCCACGATACACAGGTCGATGCGCGCGTAGTCGATCAGGTCGGCTTCGATCAGCTCGCGGAACTCCCACTTCGAGGCAAACTGCTCGCCCGCTGCGAGCGGCACGTTGGTGCGCGACCGCAAGCTGCGGTACAGGTGGCTATGCTCCGCGCGCAGCGGATCTTCCATGAAGAACGGTCGGAACGGCGCGCAGGCGTCACACAGGTACAGCGCATCGGGCAGATCAAGCCGCGTATGCACGTCGAAGACTATTTCGATCTCATCGCCGATAGCCGCGCGGACCGCCTCCATCTGCTTCACGGCCGCCACGATCGCCGGCCGCGGCTCGAGCAGTGCGCCGTTGTTCGGCAGGCCGAATCGAACGAACTTCCATCCCTCGGCCGTTGTCTGCCGGCACGACTCGACCAGCGACTCAACGTCGCTCTCGTGGCCGGCGTTGTGGGGATAGCAAACCACCCTGTCGCGTGCCAGCCCGCCCAGCAGCTGGTAGATCGGCACGCCCAGCGCTTTGCCCTTGATGTCCCATAGGGCGATGTCGATCGCGGACAGCGCGGCGCTGACGACGCCCTGCGCCGGAAAGAAGCCGCCGCGAGACATCTGCTGCCAGAGGTGCTCGATGCGCTGCGGATCCTGGCCTACCAGCACTTCCTTAAAATGCTCGATCGCGCCGGCCATGGCCAGCTCGCGGCCGGTGATGCCGCCTTCGCCGACGCCGGAAATGCCCTCGTCGGTGTCGACCACCACGAAAAAGTAGTTGCGCGACCCGTTCCAGACCGGATACGACTGTATGTCGGTGATCTGCATATCTGTCCACCTTCGACGGTGTCGTGCCCGAACCGGCACGCCGCGCCATTATACGCCGGGCATAGCGGAGAAATCACCACAAAGGCACACAGGACACAAAGAATCCAAGGATCTTTGTGTCCTTGTGTGGTGCAACCTTTCCGGCTATCACTCTAGGTTGTCTGATGCCAGACACCGAAGTGGCTCCATAGTTTTCGCCTCGGTGTGGTACTACCTGCAGGGCCACGCCTCCGTTAAAATGGCGTCGCGGCGGCAGTTGTGTGCCACGCGCCAGCAAGGAGGCTCCTTTGACCGCACCACCTACGCCCGTCACGCTGCCCGCCGGCGATGCGGCGCACGACGCTGCCGGCGAGATCCGCCCGTTTCGCATCACCGTGCCCGACGCAGACCTGGACGACCTGCGCCGGCGCCTCGACAGCGCGCGCTGGCCCGACGACCTGCCCGGCGTCGGCTGGAGCCGCGGCGTGCCGCTGGACTATCTGCGTACGCTGGCCGCCTACTGGCGCAACGACTTCGACTGGCGGGCGCAGGAAGCGCGCTTCAACGCGGTGCCGCAGTTCACGACCCAATTCGACGGGCAAACGATCCATTTCCTGCACCTTCGCTCGCCCGAGCGTGGCGCCCTGCCGCTGCTGTTGCTGCATAGCTGGCCCGGCTCGTTCGTCGAGTTTGCGCAGATGCTCGGCCCGCTCAGCGATCCGCGCGCCTTTGGGGCTGACGCGGCCGACGCGTTTGACGTGGTGGTCCCGTCGATCCCGGGCTTCGGCTTTTCGTCGCCGCTGCGCGCGACGGGCTGGCAGGGCAAGCGCACAGCCGCCGCGTTTGCCGAGCTGATGCGCCGCCTGGGGTATGCGCGCTACGGCGCTCACGGCGGAGATATCGGCGGAGGCGTCGCCGGCGACCTGAGCGTGGTTGATCCCGAGCGCGTCGTCGGCGTGCATGTCACAACCGATCCGCCGACCGCAGTGGCGGTGGCGACCTTCGGCGGCGCGGACCTGGCATCCAACGCCGACGTGTCCGCCGCGGAGCGCGAGTATCTTGAGCGCTTGATCGCCAATCATGCGGACGATATGGGCTATCTGCAGATCCAGTCCACGCGACCGCAAACCATGGCCTACTGTTTGAGCGATACGCCGATCGGGCAGCTGGCCTGGATCGCCGAAAAGTTTCGTGAATGGACCGACCCGCGGGCCGAGCTCCCCGAAGACGCGGTCGACCGCGACCAGCTGCTCGCCAATATCAGCCTGTACTGGTTTACGCGAACCGGCGGGTCGGCCGCCCAGTATCTGTACGAAAACATGCGCAATCAGGAATGGGGTGAGGCAGGCCCCGCGGACGTAGGCTGGGCGGTGTTCGGCGCGCGTCCGCTGGCGCGGCAGCTGCTCGACCCGCAGCACGCGATCCGGCACTGGTCGGAGTTCGAGCGGGGCGGTCATTTTCCGGCCATGGAAGCACCTGACCTGCTGATCGAAGACCTCCGCGCGTACTTCCGACGCTTTCGCTGAGTGGGGGCCGGAAGGGGTTCACCACAAAGACACAAAGGACACAAAGACTTCTGGATTCTTCGTGTCCTTTGTGTCTTTGTGGTGAATATGGTCGGCTCACCCTGTGCGAGAAAAGCATAAGTTGCTCGCGCTTCCTGGCCGTGGTACATTGTGCCGGCATAAGCACATAGCCAAGGAGCGAGAACACAATGAAGGCACCAGCATACAATTTAGGGCTGCTCACCATTTCGCGTGAGCGCCTGCTGTAATTGCGCCTGGTGACCGACAACGACCTCGCTTGCGGCCACGAACGTGGATGAACCACTGCTTCGCGGCACGTAGACAGGCAAAAGCTGCGGCTGTGTTGGATTGAAACGGACGCGCATCGTGGGGTGGCAGGGCCGCCTGATCGGATCGCTTGCTCCGTTGACCTTCATCTCGCTGCGCGAATAGACAATCGAAACGGTCACGGGCGCCTATCAGCCCCGTGGCCGTTGCATTCTTGCGGCCATGGGCGATCCCATGGCCGCTTTCTGGCGGCCTAAAACGCACTTCGATCACCGGTGCATTTCCGGTTTACACACTGCTGCACACTATCAACAACTTTAGGAGCGCCAGTTGCTTTCCAAGTTCGACCGTACA
Organism: uncultured bacterium; assembly: GCA_963827625.1. Classification (GTDB taxonomy): domain Bacteria; phylum Chloroflexota; class Chloroflexia; order Chloroflexales; family Kallotenuaceae; genus CAWHBS01. The sequence goes on from CAWHBS010000005.1 coordinate 431,405, forward strand.
CTGCTCGCAACCTACCTGCGGCCTGAGTGGCCGCGCGCCGTCTTGCTCGGCGTGCTGCTGTTCTCCGGGATCGGCCTGCAGCTAGCCAACCCGCAGATCGTTCGCAGGTTCATCGACCAGGCACAGGCCGGCGTGCCGTTCGAGCGGCTCGTCTGGATCGCGCTACTCTTCATCGGCGTCGCACTCCTGACGCAGGCCGTGTCCGTCGCCGAGGCCTACGTGGCCGAGAACCTCGGCTGGCGCACCACGAATGCGCTGCGAGCCGACCTGGCCCATCACGTGCTGGGGCTCGACGCCTCGTTTCACGCCGAGCACGGCGCCGGCGAGCTGATCGAGCGCATCGACGGCGACGTCTCGGCGATCGCAGGCTTCTTCGCGCGCTTTGTGGTGCAGGTACTCGGCAGCGGCGTCTTTTTGCTGGGCGTGCTGGTCCTGCTCTTCCGCGAAGACTGGCGCGTCGGCGCGCTGCTGACGTTCTTCGCGCTGGCCGCGCTCGTCTACCTGACGCGCGGCGGCGGCTTCGTCGGCGTCCGCGCGAGAGCCGCCCGCCAGGCCGCCGCCGACCTGATCGGCTACCTTGAAGAGCGGCTCGCCGGTCTGACCGACATTAAGTCGAGTGGGGCCGACGCCTACACGATGCGCCGCCTCCACGAGCGATTGGCTGCACGCTACCACCGCGTCGACGACTCGACCAGGGCCAGCGCGCTTTACAACACGGTCGTCGGGCTGATCTTCGCGCTCGGCACCGGCGCGACGCTCGGCCTGAGCACCGCGCTCTTCGGCGCCGGCGCGATTACGCTGGGGACGATCTACGTCGTCTTTCGCTACACCGGCATGTTGCGCACGCCGCTCGAGCGACTCGCGCGCGAGATGAACAGCTTCCAGCAGGCCACCGGCGGGATCGTCCGGGTGCGCGAGCTGCTGGGGACCGAGGCCCGCGTTGTCGACGGGCCCGGCGCGGCGCTGCCCGAGGGAGGCCTGTCGGTCGAGCTGGACGCCGTCTCGTTCGCTTACGAGTCCGAGCCCGTCCTGCGCGGCGTCTCGTGCCGCGTCGAGCCGGGCGAGGTGCTCGGCCTGCTCGGCCGGACCGGCTCCGGCAAGACGACGATCTCGCGGCTGCTGTTCCGGCTGCACGATCCCGGCGCGGGTTCCGTTCGCCTCGGCGGCGTCGACCTGCGGGAGACGCAGCTCGACATACTGCGCACGCGCGTTGGCCTTGTTACGCAGGATGTGCAGCTGTTCCAGGGCTCGCTGCGCGACAATGTCGCGCTGTTCGATGGGAGCGTGCCCGACGCGCGCCTGGTCGAGGTCTTCGCCGAGCTCGGGCTCGACGAGTGGCTGAGCGCCCTGCCTGCCGGGCTGGACACGCCGCTCGGTGCCGGGGGACGCGGGCTGTCGGCCGGCGAGGCTCAACTCGTCGCGCTGGCCCGGGTGTTCCTGAAAGACCCAGGCGTTGTCGTCCTCGACGAGGCGTCGTCGCGGCTCGACCCGCACACCGAGCGGCTGCTCGAGCGCGCCGTGACGCGGCTGCTCCACGGCCGCACCGGAGTCGTCATCGCCCACCGGCTGGCCACCGTCGAGCGGGCCGACCGGATCCTGATCCTGGAACAAGGTCGCGTCGCCGAGTTGGGACGGCGGGCCGACCTGGCGCGCGACCCCCAATCGCGCTTCGCCCGGCTGCTGCGCACCGGAATGACGGAGGAGCTGGCGTGAGACCGATCATCGTGCTTCTGCGGCTGGTGCGCTTCACTCCGGGCTGGTTCGCGGCGAACACATTCTTCGCCATCCTGGTGTACTTTATCCTGCCGATCCCGCTCGGCCTGGCGACCCGCGCCTTTTTCGACGCGCTTGCCGGTCAGTCCGTTGCGTTGAGCGTCTGGAGCGCGATCGCCCTGTTGGTCGCCTTTCAGGTTGTCGAAGTGGTCGCCGGCCCTCTACTCGGCAATCCGTGGAGCCCGTTACAGCAAAAGAGCCAGGTGCTGCTGCAGCGGAATCTGTTCGCCGGCATCCTACGCGGCTATGGCCGCTACGGGCTGCCCGAGTCGGCCGGCGAGACGATCAGCCGTTTCCGCGACGACCCGGAGAGCATCGCCGACACGCTCGACGCCCTGAGTGACCTGATCGGCCGGACGTTCTTCGCCGCCGGCGCGGCGGTCGTCATGTGGCGCATCAACCCGACGATCACCGTGGCGCTGTTCGTGCCGCTGCTGCTGAGCTCGTTCTTGACCGAGGCGCTCGGCAACCGGATCATGGCGTATCGCGTCGCGTCGCGCGCGGCGACCGGCCGGTTGACCGGCTTCCTCGGCGAGCTGGCCGGCGCCCAGCTGGTCGTTAAGGTCGGCGGCGCGATACGCCACGCGGTCGCCCGGCTGGCCGAGCTCGGCGAGCTGCGCCGCCGGGCTGCTGTGCGCGATACCGTCTTCGAGCAGCTGCTCAACGCATTCAACTTCAATATCGTCCATCTGGGGACCGGCCTGGTGCTGCTGCTGGGCGCCAGGGCGATCTACGAGGGCAGCTTCACGGTCGGCGACCTGGCGTTGTTTGTCGTCTACCTCGATCAGCTGACCTGGTATCCGGCCGAGGTCGGACGGCTGATCAGCGACCTGAAGCGGATCGAGGTGTCGTTCGGCCGGATGCGGGCGATCGTGCCGGGCGAGGCGCCGGCGGAACTCGTTGCGCCGGCGCCGGTCTACCTGCGGGGCGAGCCGCTGCCTCCGCTGCCGGCGCTGCCGCGCGAGCGGCTCGAGCAGGTCGAGCTGCGCAATCTCACCCACATCCACCCGGGCAGCGAACGTGGGATCACCGGCGCCTCGTTCGCCCTGCAGCGCGGCTCGTTCACCGTGATCACCGGGCGCATCGGCGCGGGCAAGACCACGCTGCTTCACGTCTTGCTCGGGCTGCTGCCGCGCGATGACGGCGAGATTCGCTGGAACGGCCGGCCGGTCGACGATCCGGCGACCTTCTTCGTGCCGCCGCACAGCGCCTACACGCCGCAGGTGCCGCGCCTCTTCAGCGAGACGCTGCGCGAAAACCTGCTGCTCGGGCGGCACGACGATCCGGCCGCGCTCGACGCCGCGATCCACGCGGCGGTGCTGGAGCCCGACCTGGCGGCGCTCGATCGCGGGCTCGACACGCTGGTCGGGCCGCGTGGCGTGAAGCTCTCCGGCGGCCAGGTCCAGCGGGCAGCCGCGGCGCGCATGTTTGTGCAGGACGCCGAGCTGCTCGTTTTTGACGACCTCTCCTCGGCGCTCGACGCCGAGACGGAGGCGGAGCTGTGGAGGCGGCTCTTCGCGCGTGGCCGCGATGTGACCTGCCTGGTCGTCTCGCACCGCCCGGCGGCATTGCGCCGGGCCGACCAGGTGCTGCTGATGGACGCCGGCCGCCTCGTCGCCCGCGGAAGCCTGGATCAGCTACTCGCGAGCTCGGCCGAGATGCAGCTGCTGTGGCGGGACGAGCAGCGCCCACCCGAGGCGTCCGTGCAGCCGACATAGCGAGACGATTGCTCCACACATTCGAGCACGGACCGGAAGGATTTCACCACAAAGAACACAAAGGACACAAAGTATTAAGGATTCTTTGTGTCCTTTGTGTCCTTTGTGGTGAACCCGTTCGGATCAACGTTTGCGAGTAGTGCAAACGGCTCCGGCGCAAGGCATCGTTTCCCGGCTTTCACGCGCCGGAGTCAGGCTTGACCCAGAACTCGCGCAGCACATGCGCCGCCATTTTGGGCGTGCGCGTGCGGGTAAAGACGCCCTTCATGTTCAGGCCGCCCACGCGCATGATGCTTTGCACGGCGGCGAAGTCGGCGAAGTTCCACACCTGCATCCCGGCGACAAAGTCTTTGCGCGCCGCGACCTCAAGGTGGCCAGCGCATATAGTCAGCCTGATACTCTTCGGTCCACATCACGTTGGGCTGGCCATGCATCCCGGCCATGGTGTCGGCGCCGAACTCGGTCATGATGATCGGCTTGTGCCACTGCTCCCAGACGCTGTCGAGCTCCTGTTCCAGCGCCGCGAACGCCTTGTCCAGCTGGCCGCCCAGCACATACCAGCCCCAGTAGCGGTTCATGCAGATGACATCACACTGCTCCATCCACGAGGTCGGGCCGCCCATCAGCGTCACGATCGTGACCAGGCGCGTCGGATCGAGCTCCCGGGCGCGGCGCAGCAGCGTTTCAAGGAAGGCCTTGCCGGGCGCTTCGGCGGGATCTTCGGCTTTCTCGGTCGCGCCTGCCCCGGCCAGGTTCAGATTCCTGGGCATCGGCTCGTTGGCAACGCACCACATCACCACCGCTGGGATGGTTCTTGTCGCGGGCGATGAGCTCGTCGATCTGCTGCAGGCACATGCGCAGACGTTCGGCCATGTTTTCTTCGGTGTCGAACTGCAGGCTGACGGCCGGGATCTCGTCGATGATCAGAAAGCCTTCGCGGTCGGCCAGCTGCATTTCTTCTTCGCTGTAGGGATAGTGCGAGGTGCGGTAGCTGTTGGCGCCGGTCCAGCGCATCAGCTGGTAGTCCTTGACCAGCAGGGGCAGATTCAGGCCCTTGCCGCTGGCGATGAAGTCCTCGTGGCGCCCGAAGCCGTTGAGCTGCACCGGCTGGCCGTTGAGCAGGATCTGCTTGCCCTGGACCTCGATCGTGCGGATGCCGATTGGCAGCGAATAGCGGTCAGCGTCGGTCTCGATGGTCAGATCATAGAGATACGGGTCGTTGTCCGACCACAGCCGCGCGTCGGGGACGGTGAGCGTCGCCTCGGCCACACCGTCCGTGAAATGTGAGGTCAGCATGGATGGTCGTATCAGCTGCCCGTGAGCCGGGCGCTGCCCTGTGCCGTCGCGCTGTCGTTCAGCCGGGCGCTGAGCGTCACCGTGCCGCCGGCTCCGTCGATCGATCGGTCACGACGGTGACATCTTCGATATACGTTTGCGGCACGCTATACAACACCACCGGGCGATGGATGCCCGCGAACGGGAAGAAATCGAACGTGGTGCGCGGGAAGCTGGCAAACCCGCCTATGGGGGTAGCTCATATTGCCGGAGGGAACGCGCGTCGGCTTGAAGGTCGTTCTCGACGCTGATAGCGATGACGTTTTCGTCGTCCCACTTGACATAGTCGGTGATCTCGAAGGCGAAGGGCAGGTGCCCGCCCTCGTGCGAGCCGACCTTCCGGCCGTTCAGATATAGACCGTGCCGTAATAGTTGGCCGAGCCGACGCGCAGGAAGACGCGCTGTCCGCTGCCAGGCTGACGGAACGTAGGTGCGCTTGACATACCAGGCCAGGCCGAGGTAGTTATAGATATCCTCATACTGCTCGTTCCAGGAGCCGGGCACCGCGATTGGGCGGGCGTCCGCGAGGCCGTTATACCAGCCCTGTTGTTCGCCGGCCTCCTCGGGATCGGTCTGAAAATCCCAGATGCCCGATAGGTCAAGCCGGTTGCGAACCGCGTTTTGGATTGGGTACAGCATCGTAGCCTCCGTTGCCGCCAACGCCGGCAGCCGATCATCAGAACTCGAGCGAGCCGATCAGACCGAACACAATACACCGCCATGCCTGTGGAGAGTATCGCACACGCGCGTAAGCCTAGCGTAAGGCGGCAATGGGGCGACGATACATAGTGGCCCGTCGGGTAGAAATTCTGTCATCCTTGTTGCGCCGCAACAAAAGCTGGTGTTAATTCCCGCCGCCTAGAATAGTCATGCCAGTCGCTTCAGAATCCTTGATCGTCCTGCAATTCGTCCCAGCAACCAAATAGGGGTACGCCGCGTGACCAAGCGACACATCGGGTGGCTTTTCACCATGTTCAGCGTTGCAGTCGACGCTGTGCTGATTATCCTCGGCTTTAATTTCGCCTGGTGGCTGCGCTATGTTATGCAGCTCGGCGGGCAGGTGGGTAACGATTACTACATCGCGCTCGACAACTACGCCGGGATGCGCCTCGGTCTGGTCGGCGTCATTCTGTTGGTGTTCGTGGCGTCGGGGATCTATCGCATGCCGCGCGGGCGCAGCTTTATCGTCGACGTATCGCAGATCGTGCATGCGCTGCTCACGGCGGTCGGGCTGCTGGTGATCGCCTTGTTTGTCGTACGCATCCCGTTCTCCTCACGCCTGTTGCTTGGGTTCGCCGGTACTACTTTGGCTGTGATGCTGCTAAGCGTCCGCCTGTTGCGCTTCGCCTGCCAAGTTCAGTTTCGGGTCGATATTCAAGCCGATGTCGATGCCGGTGGCCCAAGCCGAGACGTGCATTGCCATGATCGCGTTCGGCGCATATTGGTCGCGTAGTTCAGCAGCGCTCAGTTGAAGCCCTGGAAGGTGTTGGGTAGCCCTTGCACATCAGAATGGCCCGAGGATGCGACCACCGCGTTGACACTGGTTGGTGGCATATTGGTCAGAATTGACACGCTAGAGTGTCAGACATTTTCAGCTAAGCAGTGCATAATGTCACGTGGCGAGTTCGGACCACTTGTCCAGCACTCGGATGGTAGTGGATACAGGCGTCTGAGTCCGATCTGTGCACCATGCGTCCGAAAGCGCCACGCGACCGCCGTCACACGGTTGCTCCGCCGGGCCTGTGCGCACCTTGTTGCGCACGGGCGCTAGGTCGATTTCCGGCACGGCCAACACATATGTCTTGTACAACCCAGCCACCGCGACGGCGCGGAGGCTACTACTCAGGTCTGGCCACCAATTCTGACCAGCCGGAAATTTTCTCATTTGAGGTGCTGAATAGCAATGTTTTGACCTCATCGTCCTCGATATTCATCTGCCTGAAATGAGTAATTCTGGCCGGAACATCACACGCGACACGTTGATCGCCAAGGTCTGGAATTATGAGTACCAGGGCAGCAGCAATCAGCTGGATGTCTACATGATGCGGCTGCGCAGTAAGATCGAAGAAAATCCAGGCGAGCCGACGCTGCTGCTGACGGTTCGCGGCGTGGGGTACCAGTACCGGCCCAGCACCCAGCTCCAGGACCTCACGGCGGAGCTTGCCCTATCCGAAATGGCAGTTCACCAGTAACCCTCCGCCGCTCGTTCGGCATTGAGGCGCTGTAGCCGGGAGTGATTCCCCAATCCATAGGCAAAATCATGTTACGACGGTCACGTAGTTGTGCGGTTGTTGTTGTCGGGATCACGTGTCTGCTGCTCGTAGTGGCGGCCGGCGTGACCGTCGTCTGGCTGATCGGCCTTTACGGTGGTGTGCCGTCCCCACTGCCGGTGGACTCGCTTGTGCCGCGGCCGAACCTTGACTTCGCGAGCGCGGATGGGCATGCAGTCATATTGAGCCTGCACGGCGCCGTCCGGAAGCTGGCGATCGCGTGGGAACTGACCGCCTGAAGCGTTTCTCATAGAGGTTTGAGCCGGCTGAAATCACCACAAAGACACGAAGGACACAAAGAATCCAACGATACTTTGTGTCCTTCGTGTCTTTGTGGTGTAACCTTTCCGCCCCGGCAGGAGCGGCTCACACTGCTCCCGAACTGAAAACGTGCTTACTGCGCCGGCTTCAGGCCGGCCATGACCAGCAGGCCGGTGTGGGCCCAGTACGCGCCGTTGGTACCCATCGCCGGGTTCTCAGCCGTCGGCCAGTTGGTCCAGTAGGTCTGGTTGTACGGGATGCGGTGCAGCCACTGGATCACCGGGATGTCGATCTGGTCGCGCCAGTAGATCTCCATCGCCTGAGCCGCCAGCTTCTGGAACTCGGGGTCGTCCGAGGGCAACGGTGCCATCGCGTCGATGAGCGCGTCGTACTCCGGGTTCTTGTAGCGCGAGAAGCGGTTGTTGCCCGCGGTGGTGCCGACCGAGGCGCTATAGCGGCTGTGGAACAGCTCCAACGCGGCATACGGGTCAAGCAGGCTGGCGCCGTGGCCGAACATGTACATGCCCGGCTTGCCGTCGGCCATGTTCTGATAGGCGTCGGTGCCGAAGTTGGGCGAGGCGTCGAAGCCCGCGTTGCGCAGCATCTCCACCAGGATCGGCACGGCGTCGCTATGGATGCTTTCGAAGCCGTTGATCACCGCCGGCACCGTCGCGCCGTCCTTCTCCCACATGCCGTCGCCGTTCTGGGTGAAGCCGGCCTCAGTCATCAGCGCGGCGCTCTGCTCGGTGTCGTACAACCGCGGCTGATACTTCTCCTCCAGCGCCTTGACCTCGGGGCTGTCGGCGAACTCCTGCAGGCCGGGGTACAGCGGGAAGGGATAGATCGTGGCGATCTTGGCGTCCTCATAGAGGATCGAGTTGAGCGTGTCGCGGTCGACGGCCAGGCTGAGCGCACGGCGGACCTTGACGTCGTCGAACGGCGCAAGCTGGGTGTTGACCCACAGTGAGTTGGGCCACCAGTCCAGGTAGCCGTAGGGCGGCTCGCTGCCCGAATGCGTGGTGACCTTGTCGTTCTGCTCCAGAATATTGCCGATCACCGACGAGCGCATATCAAGCGACGCGTCGAATTCGTTGTTGACGATGCGCTGGGCCACCGTATCCATGTTGACGCCGTTGATGTTGGCGATGATGATGCGCTTGACGGCCGGCGTTTCCATCAGGCCGGCTTCAATCGCCCACCAGTCCTCGCGCAGATCGAAGATCTTCTGGTTCTGGTCCCAGCTGACGATGCTGTAGGGGCCGGAGTGCGCCATCTCGATGCCGCCGGTGTAGGCGTTAGGATCCTCCTGCTGCGACAGCACATGCTCGGGCACGATCGGAATGCCGGTATCGAACTTGAGCGTCAGCACCTCGAACGCAAACCTCGGCGCCGGCTCATTGAAGGTCACATTGACCGTCATATCGTCGGGCGACTCGATCGATTTGACGAACTGTTCGAACTGCCCGTGATACGGCAGCTTGTCGTTGTTGAGCTGGCCCTCGAACGTGTACACCACGTCCTTGGCCGTGACGGGTGTGCCGTCGCTCCATTTGGCGCCGCTGCGCATCTTGATCTCGAGCGCGGTGAAGTCGTCGTTGTAGGTCATGCTTTCGGCGAGCCAGGGGATTTCTTCGTCAGAGAAAATCCCGTAGTACGAAAGCGGCTCCCACATAAACGCGTTGCCGCTCTGATGAGTGTAGCCGGGTACAGCCCACGGATTGGACACGCCTAAGGTATCCAGGCCATGACCCAGCACCACGGTTTGCTCGCGCGGCACTTCCTTCAAGGGCCCGGCGATCAGTGGCTCCGGCGTCGGCGACGCGGCTGCGGAGGCGTCTGCGGCCGCGGCTTCAGACGCGGCGGGCTCGGACGCGGCAGCTTCTGTTGAGGCAGCTTCTGTTGAGGCGGGCTCTGAAACAGCGGCGTCGTCCGGAGCAGCGGATGGGGCGGTAGCCGCCGGGCCGCCGCATGCTGCGAGCAGGAGTACGCCGAGTAGGAGTGGAGTAACGAGACGATGGATCGACGTCGACATTGGGCTAGCCTCCTATGGCTAACAGGTTTCACCGGCACGGCACTGACTGGTGGTTGAACCAACCCTTACATGCGTTCTCCCTTACTTTTTGAACGACACCGTACGGACTCGGGACGCACGCCGTGGGAGCGGGCGCAAACACGCGGCGGGAGTGCGCCGCGGATGCGCTCTATTTTACATCGGTCACGACTGCGCGACAAGTGAGAATCAACCACGATTTCTTGCGCATGCTGCATGATAAACTGGGTTTCTTATGAAGCAGCATCGCCCGTCGTTTCATTTCATCGCACACACGCATTGGGATCGCGAATGGTACCTCACGTTTGAGCAGTTCCGCCGGCGATTGGTCCAGCTGATCGATCACCTGCTTGATCTGCTCGAGTTCGATCCGCGTTTCCGCTCGTTTCACCTTGATGGCCAGACGATCGTGCTGGAAGACTACCTCGCGATCCGCCCCGGTCAGGGTGAGCGCCTGGCCCGGCTGGTCCGCGACGGGCGCATACTGGTCGGCCCATGGTATCAACAAAACGACCTGTTCCTCACCAGTGCCGAGTCGACTGTGCGTAACCTGCTCGAAGGCTTCCGCCTGGCGCGCGCGTGGGGCGGCGTTATGCTGATCGGCTATCTGCCCGACCATTTCGGCCTGATCGGGCAAATGCCGCAGATCTTCAGGCAGGTCGGCATCAACAACTGCGTCTTTGGCCGCGGCTACGATGTGTCAAAACATGGTAGCGCGCATCTGCAATGGCAGGCGCCGGACGGCAGCAGCGTGACCGGTATCCTGCTGACCCACTGGTACAACAACGCGCAGCGTCTGCCCCGTGATCCGATAACGCTCGAACGCCTGTGGACGATCCTGTGTGAGCGTGAAGCAGCTGCCGGCAGCATCCCGCACTACCTGATGATGAACGGCGTGGATCATCTGGAAGCGCAGGAGGACTTGCCGGATGTGTTGGAGCAGCTTCGCGCCAGTTTCGGCAATACGTACGACTTCATCCACGACACACTGCCCGGCTACGTCCGCATCGTACAGGACGCTATGGAACAGCCCGGCGCGCCTGCGTATCCAACGCTGGTGGGCGAGCTGCGCGAGCGCGAAGCGTACGCGATTTTGAGCGGCACGCTGTCCAGCCGCGTGTATCTCAAGCAGGCGAACATGGCCTGCCACGATCTGATCGAAAAATGGGTCGAGCCGCTTTCCACGTGGTGCGCGCTGCTCGATCTCGACGGCTACGATGTTGAGTACGCACGCTATGTGTGGAAGCTGTACATGCAGAATCATCCCCACGACAGCATCTGCGGCTGCGGGCAAGATGCGATGCATGAGCATATGCTTGATCGTTTCACCTCCGTCGCCGAGGTCGCGCAGGAAATCATCGATCAAAAAATGAGTGTGCTCGCGCGCCAGATAACCACAGATACGTTTGCGTCGGGCGATCAAGTGCTGCTGGTCGTGAACCCGGCGCAGCTCGAACAGCGTGCGGTACTGCGGAGCTCGGTCTATTTCCTGGCCGAAGACATGGTCCAGGATTTCACAATCGAGGATGCGACCGGTGCGGCAATGTCCTATCGCATCGTTGCTGTCCGGCCCAGCCGTATTCAGGTGTTGAGTCCGATCAATCTGCCGGGTGTGCTTGATGTCGTGCGCTTCGAAATCGAGTGGCAACCGCTGGTGCTGCCGCTGGGCTACGCTGCCTACCGTGTGCGGCCGCATCAAACGGCGGTTCCGGTCACCGATCGGCATGCCAATTCGCGCACTCTGGAAAACGAGTACCTGCGCGTCGAGGTCCAGGCCAATGGTGCGCTCAGCCTGACCGACAAACGCAGCGGCGTGGAATTCGAAGCGATCGCCCGCTTTGAAGACGCGGCCGACGGCGGCGATCTGTATGTATTTACTGCGCTTGCCGGCGCGCAACCTCTGATCTGGAACGACCCGGTTGAGTGGATCTCAGCGCATTCCAATGCGCTGTACGATGAGTGCTGCTACCGGTTTACCTGGCAGCTGCCTGCCGGTCTGGACAACAGTCTGGCGCAGCGCGATCAGCAGAGTGTGCCATGTTGGTGTACCGTCAGGCTCAGATTGGAGCGTGGCGCGACGCAGCTCGATCTGCGCGTTGAGTTCGAAAATCGCGCCAGAGATCATCGCCTGAGAATGCTCTTCCCGTTGCCGAGGGCGGCGCAGAGCGTTCGGGCCGGAGGCCAGTTCGACGTGTTGCAGCGTGCGTGGAACGCAGGCAGCGAGTGGCCGCGCGACAGCAATGGCCAGCCGTTCTGGAAATGGGTGGCGCCAGCGTTCGGGGAAGCGGGGCTGTCCGTCTTCGCCAGGGGCCTTCATGAATACGAGATGCTGGACCAGGGCAAGCTGCTGGCGCTGACGCTGCTTCGCTGTGTTGAAACGATCAATCAGCGCGATTCGGTGCCGCTCGAAAGCGACGTGCAACCGAAAGCGCAATGTCCGGGCACGCATGTCTTTGAGCTGGCGCTGCGCCCCTTTGCCGGCGAGTCGTCAACACAGCTGTACCAGGAAGCCGAACGCTGGCATCAAGGGATCAGAGCCGCGGTCGCGCCGGTAGCCGATACGCGCTGGGAGCAGGGGCGTGCCTGGGTGCAGGACACGCAGCTCCCTGCAACCTACACACGGCCCGATCCGAATCATCACAAACCGCGCCTGCCGCTCAGCGGAAGCTTCTGCCGGATCGACGGACCAGTGATGCTATCGGCGCTCAAGTGGGCCGAAAATGGTCATGCTGCGATCGTCAGGCTTTTTAACGTTGAACAGCGCGACGCGACGGGCCACGTTGCGCTGCCCGTGCCGCTCGAGCGTGTACAGCGCACGAATCTGCTTGAGGAGCCGCAGCAGGAGCTCACCGCCGCGCAGACGGGCTTTGCGGCGGATCTTGCTGCGAAACAGATCGCTACGTACGCCATACAGATCGCACACAACTGCGAGTGAAATTCGGAAAGGAGTTTCGCCATGTGTGACACCTGGATCGCGATGCGCGACGCCACGCAGTCCCAACAGGTGATCTTCGCGAAGAACAGCGATCGGCCGATCTTCGATTGCCAGCCCTTGTTGTACCGCCCCCGAGCTGTCGGGTCCGGACAGGAGACGTTGCAGCTCGAGTATGTTCAGCTCGCGCAGGCCGCGGAGACCTACGCGCATCTCGGGTCGAGCCCATATTGGTGCTGGGGCTATGAAGAAGGGCTCAACGAACACGGGGTCGCGATCGGCAATGAAGCCCTGTTCACGAAACCCTATCGCGACGCCGCCGACGCGTACCGGCAGGGCACGCGTGTCGAGCCCGGGCTGCTTGGAATGGACCTGGTCAGGCTCGGGCTGGAGCGGAGCCGGACTTCCCGGCAAGCGGTGGAGCTGATCGGCAGACTGGTCGAGCAGTATGGGCAGTTCGGGTCGGGCGTGCCGGGCAAGGACCACCCGTCGGGTGGGTATGATAATTCGTTCATCATCGCCGATCCCCACGAAGCGTGGGTGCTTGAAGCGGTTGGACGCCGGTGGGCTGCGAAGCGTGTCCACCAGGGCAGTACCTCGATTTCGAACCAACCGAGCATCCACACGGCATGGGATATGGGAAGCGCCGACATAACTGCCAATGCTATCGCGCAGGGATGGTGGCCCGCGGAGCAGCGCGATCGCTTCGACTTCGCCCGGGCATATAGCGATCAGCACGTCGCGCGCCAGCTGTCTCACATCCGCATGATGCGCTCGCGCCAGCTGCTGGCCGAACAACACGGGCGCGTGTCGGTGGCGTGGATGATGCGGATCGCACGCGACCATTACGAAGGGACGTTCTTGCAGGGCCCGTATTTTGATGCCGCCGACCCCGACTTTCTATCGCTGTGCATGCATGTCTCGCCCGCCGGTTTCACCTGGGGCAACACGGCGAGCTCGTGCGTTGCAGTCCTGCCGGGCGACGGTGCTGAGCTGCCGATCTTCTGGTGGACGCCTGGCGCACCCTGTGTCGGGTGTTATGTGCCATTCTTCGTCGACGGAAGTGAGCTACCCGCGATCGTCTCCCGCGCCGGCACGTTTGGGAAGCGCGTGACAGCTCCGCACCTGGCGACGGAAGACACGTTCGCTCCAAACTCGTATTGGTGGCAGTTTCGACGCCTGCTGGACACGGTGAAAGGTGATCCGATCGGCAGCCGGCCAGGATGCTACGACGAGCGGCAGCAGATCGTGCGAGCAAAGTTCGACGCGCTCGAAGCATCATTCGCCGAGCAGGCAGTACAAGTCGTCCGGCAGGCAAGTGCCCTGCGCGAACAGGATAAGCTCGCCGCAGCACACGTGCTTGACGATTTCAGCGCGACCTGCGTGCAGCGCGTCTCTACAACAGTCGCCGAGCTACTTGAGTTGCTAAACCCTTCGCAGGAAGCCGCGAGGTTGGGCTAGGCACTTCTCGCATCGATTAAATCAAGAGAGATCACTACAAAGGCACAAAGGACACGAAGATTATCAAAGATTCTTCGTGTCCTTTGTGCCTTTGTGGTGCATTCTTTCCGCCTAATCGCAGTTCGGAACACCAAGAAAACAGGGAAGTTGGTCGATTATAAGGGCGCCCCACACCCATGCGAGGATCAGCAAAGCAACAACTCTGAGCACGAGAAAGACCGGATTCGCAAAAGTAACGGTTCCCGCGCGTACAATTCGCACCATCGGCAACAGAATGGCCATGAATACCGTCGGCAGGAGCCACAGCAAGCCGAACAAAACAGTCAGACCGATGAGCCCCTTCGCATTGAGTGCACGCGGGTTGTTCAGAATATTGAACATGAATTCCATGATCGCGAACGGAAGGATCAGGAGCAGGCCGGCGATCGCCGGTGCTCTGATCGCCGCGGAAAACCTGGGGTTTGCAAGCATAAGCTTCGTGGCTCCTTTGATAGGTTGCCGCACCTGTTCCCTTACGATTCCGATGGCGGTTTCGACAAAAATCCAGATCACGAATCCGAGCCGGCCTAAATGCGCCGGCGATACATGGAATACGGCGGGCGTTAGCCGCGGCAGAACCGTCGGCGGCGTCATTGGTGCATTATATCCGTAGCGGATATAAGTGTCAAGAGTACTATGAAGCTGACCGGCGCCAGCGAACTGTTCCAGCTGAGCCGGCTTCAGCAGCGCGGGCAGGTGTGGAGCGGCGGGGCAAGCTTCGCCGCTACCTCGTAAAATGAGGTAGCGGCGGCGGCAAGCTCCGCCGCGAAGCCCAAGAGGAGCTCGAATGTCGTTTCCCACCCTGACCACACAGCGGCTCGTCTTGCGCGAGCTGCTTCCCACGGACGCCGCCGACGTGCTCACTTTTCGTGGCGATCCGGAAGTGCAGAAGTACGACGACCCACCGCTCCACACGCTTGCGGAGGCCGGCGACTTTATCGCGGAGCTGCGTCAAGCTTGCGCATCCAACGAGCTGCAGACGTGGGCGGTGACGGTCGCGGGCAGTGAACTCGGTGCTTGGCCTGGTGACGCTGCAGTTCTGGAAGCATACCGGCAACCGCTACCACCACCGCGCCGAGGTCGGGTACGGCATCGCGCGGGCGGCCTGGGGCCGGGGGATCGGCGCCGAAGCGGTGCGTGCCGTCGTGGTCTATGGCTTTGAGCAGCTGCGGCTCAACCGCATCTTTGCCAACACGATTGCCGACAACGTTGCCTCGGTACGGCTGCTGGAAAAGCTTGGGTTTACGCGTGAAGGGGCGCGCCGGCAACACTCGCTCGAGGACGACGGCGAGTTCCATGATAGTATGCTGTACGGGCTGCTGCGCAGCGACTTGGGCTACGACAGACTCAACCTATAGCGTTTTTCACAACGATTGAGTGGGACAGAATCACCACACAGGCACAGAGGACACAGAGAATCAAAATGATCTCTGTGTCCTCTGTGCCTGTGTGGTGCTACCTTTCCGGTCATTGCCGTAGATCGGTATCCGAAGGCAGGCGACTGCCGCGAGTTCTAGCACCGGCAGGCGGGCCGATCAACCCTGCTGCGCGATAACATTGGCCTGCTGAGTTGGTGCGGCTTGTGCGCTGGCAGTGTAGACCGCCAGCCCGACCAGAAACCACCAGACTTTGGTGCCGATCTCGACGCTGAACCCCGGACCTTCCGGTGTCACGCCCATCAGCATCGGCAATCCGACGGCGAGCAGCTCGTACACGCCGTAACACAGCGGGATCCAGCGCTGCCAGCCTTGCCAGCGCGCGTCGGCCAGCACGGCGACGATCAGCAGCATCGCGGCGACACCTTCCAGCGCGCCGCCGATCGGGAACAGCAAGTAGACCGGGCTGTCGGCACCACCGAGCAACAGCGCCGCGATCCCGCCCAATACAATCAGCGCGTACGCCAGGACGTGGGTCAGCACCGCGAAGGTCCCGAAGCGGCCGCGAAAAGCGCCGCCCCAGATCAGACCAAGAAAGCCGATGTTGACGGCCGTCATGGCGGTCAAGGCGACCAGTTCATGCGCTACCCAGAGCGGACCGTTACTGAGCTGCTCCAGCCCGAGGCTGCGAACAACGACGCCGATGACGATCAAAACGACGGCGCCGGCCATGCCGATGAGGCCGGCGATACGAGCACGCGATTGATTGAGCATAGTGGGCTATCTCCCTGGTAAATCCATGTGACGCCCATATGCTACGCCGCGCGAGTTCGGGTACCTAGGGAAACGGTCCCGATTGTGGTGGGAAATGTAGTAACTCCGTCTGCATCGACACTGACGGCAATACCTGTATAAAATACTCGTACCCCAACAGTTCCTGCGACATTTTCCGCGGAAACATGTCAGGCGTGACAGTATACTGCGTTCGATGCTCGGACATTGCCGCCAGCTTGGCGTCGACAAACCCGCGCACGTCGATGCAGGTAGTTGTCTGGCTCGCGGCAATGTTGACGCTGTTGCCTTCTGCTGTTGCGATTTGTACCTGCTCGCCGCGGCCTTCGTAAAGCGTCGGTACAGCCGGGGAAAGCACAAGACAGGTAACATTCGAGGCGGCAACGACGTGGGCGTTACGTGGCTTTTCCTGGGTCACCCCGGTTTCTCCGAAGAAGACACCGGCATGATGCGTTTCAATGTACGCCGAATTGCCCGCGCTGTCCTCCTGTAGAATGTCGACGCTGCCGGACAGGATCAAGTACAGGCTGGCCGGCGGCTCGCCTTGCTCCACGATGTAAAAACCGGCCGGGTACCACTCCACCTTCACATGATCGGCGGCGTAACCCAGCAGGCTCGAACTCATCCGCGAACAACCGCAGGCCCTGCATGAACTGATCGGTACCGCGATAGCGGCTATCCAGCCCGATCAGCCACTCCGCCAGATGCCGCAATAACAGGCGGTTGTTGCGCGGAAAGTAGCTGTGATACAGGCGCGCAGGCGAATACGGGCGGAGCCCCTCCGCGAGGTGTTCCGGAAACCACTCCGTATCGTCCGCATATCGGCAGGCGATGGTCGTGGCCCGGCTAACGGCTATGTGATCGGGATGCCCATAGGCGCCGGTATCGTCAAACGTCACCACGATATCCGGCTGAAACGCTCGAATGATCGCTGTAGCATCGGCGGCGAGAACCTCAAGCGGCAGATCGCTCAGCTTCCCGTCGCCATAGTCCAGACAACGGACATGCTGGACGCCGAGCTGCCGGACGGAGGCATACAGCTCCTGCTCGCGACGAGCGCCCAGGCCGCGGCGTGTCGCAATGCCGGCATCGCGGATCTGTCCTGCTTCGCCGCGCGTGAACGAGACGACCATCGCCTCCGCCCCTGCTGCGATGTACTTGGCAAGTGTTCCGCCCACGCAGAACACCTCGTCGTCCGGATGGGCAAACAGGCCAAGTATGCGGATATTCTCCTGCTCGATTAACATGGTTTGCCTTTTGAAGAAGCATTGCAATGGCACCCGGCACGCAGTTCGCAGCCCAAGTTTACGCGCGCGGCGTAACTCGTTCGTGACTCTAACATTAGGCTTGCGATGCGGCTTCGTTTGGATGCTCAAGCTGCATCGAGGCTTCAGCGATCGCCTGCTCGACCGTCAGGCCGCGTCCCTCGGCCCAGGCTGTTTGCCAAGCTGCGCCCGTATCTGCATCCGCTTCCTGGAGGTCGCGGATGTAGGGCGGCTGCGGGCGATTGATCGAAATGCGCAGAGCTTCGGCGGCGCCGAACCAGCGCGCAGCCATCTCGGTGTTTCCCAGCTCGAGCGCCAGGCCGGCGCACCCTTCAAGCGTAAAGGCGATGCCGTCGCTGTGTCCCAGCTCGCGAAACAGCCCCAGCGTCTCCTTGAAAACGACAGCACTATGTGTGTACTCGCGGCGGTCCCTGGCAACGCGCGCCGCGAACGTCAGGCACCACGCGCGGCATACCTGGTCGCCGACGGCTTGCGCGACGGCGATGCTCTCTTGCAACAGCGCCGCCGACCGCGCTGTTTCGCCGGAGTTGTGCGCGATAATACCGAGGTTGCACAGCGCCCAGGCGACGCCGCGCGGATCGCCTTCCCGGCGGCTTAGCGCAAGGCTTTCTTCATACAGCGTTACCGCTAGCGCACCGTCGCCGCGCATCCGGGCTGCCTGCCCCGCGTCGCCAAGCACGGCAATAATCTGCCGTGCGTCCTCGGTGCGGCGCGCAACGTCGAGACTTTGCTCGAACAGTCGCTCGGCCGCCGCGTAGTCCTTGCTGTTTGCCGCCAGCCACCCGGCCGTCGTCAACGCTTTGCCGCGCAGCCTATCGCCGGCCGGTCCGGAGGTCTGGTCGTCGAGCTCGAGGGCGGCTTCGAGCCATTGGCGCCCCTCGCTCAGGTATGCGCGCGTCATCCAGAACTCGCGCAGCGCGGTGCTCAGGCGCAGCGCGATCGCGGCCTGGTGCTGCTCTACCGCCCAGCGCAGCACAGCACGGAAATTATCGAGCTCGGCGGCCACGCGGCCGAACCACACGATCTGGTCGGGGCTGCCGGCCAGCCGCGGCGCCGCCGCCTCGGCCAGTTCGAGGTAGTACGCCGCGTGCGCGGCCCGAACGGCCTCGGTCTCGCCACTTGAGCGCAGCCGTTCGAGCGCGTATTCGCGGATTGTTTCAAGCATCCCGAAGCGTGGCACGTCATCCTCGCCGAGCGCGAGCCGCAGCAAGCTGTTGTCGATCAGCGATTGCAGGGCATCCAGCACATCGCCGGGCTCGCCGATCGTCTGAAACAGCGCTTCGACCGCTTCGACGGTGCAACCGCCTACAAACTGCGCCAGACGCGCGAACAGGCGTTGCTCGTGCTCGGCAAGCAGCTTGTAGCTCCAGTCGATGGTCGCGCGAAGCGTCTGGTGGCGCGCCGGCAGATCCTGCATGCCGCCGGTCAAGACATGCAGGCGGCTGGCGAGCCGCTGGAACAACAGCTCGGGCGACAACAACGTGATACGCGCGGCGGCCAGCTCGATCGCCAGCGGCAGTCCGTCGAGCCGGGTGCAAATACCCGCGACCAGCGTCGCGTTCGCCTCGGTGAGCCGAAATGTGGGCAGCCTGGCCTGAGCACGCCGCACAAACAGGTCGATCGCCGGATATTCGGCGATATCGCTGCGCGTCATGTGTGCTGCCGGAAGCGCCAGCGGCGGCACGGCGAGCTCGCCGGCTACACGCAGGCGCAGGGCTGTGCGGCTGGTCACCAGCAGCGCCAGGTTCGGCGCATGCGCCAGTAACTCGCCCAGCTGCGGCGCCGCGGCGTTTACCTGCTCGAAGTTGTCGATCACCAGCAGCAGGCGCCGGGTGTCGAGCGCTTGCTCGAGGCCGCTGAGCAGCGATTGGCCGGGCACGCTGCGCACCCCGAGCGCGTGTGCGATCGTCGGCACAACCAGCTCGGCTTCGGAGATCGCCGCGAGCGAAACAAAACCGGTGCCGTCGTAGGCGGCACGCATGGCCGATGCCGCCTCGAGCGCCAGATGCGTCTTTCCGACACCGCCGGGGCCGGTCAACGTCAACAGCCGGCAGGCAGGATCGTGAAATCGCGCCACGACCTCGGCCAGCAGCTCGGCGCGCCCGAGCAGCGGTGAAGCCGGAGCCGGCAGCGGCGGGATGAGCAGGCTTGCGCCGGGCGGATCAGGCAGCTCAGGCCGCTCGAGGCCGGCTTCGATCTGGTCGCGCAGGGCCGTCGTTTCGGGCGACGGCTCGACTCCCAGCTCCTGCTCGAGCGTGCGACGGCAGATCTCGTACTGCGCCAGCGCTGCCGCGCGCTGGCCGGAGTAGGCTAACGCGCGCATGACTTCCATATGCGCGCCTTCGCGCCACGCCTCCAGCGCCACCTGGCGCATCGCATACACGCGCATCTGCTCGTACTCGCCGCGCGCCTCGTGGTGCAGCGTCAGCGTCTGCAGCGAGTTGAGCGCCTGACGATGCAGTAATTCGCGCTTGAGCAGCAGCCACTCCTCGAACTGCTGGCTGTGTTCGAGGAACAAACCATGCAGCAGCTCGCCACGATACAAAGCTACCGCCTGCTGCATCCGATCGATGCACTCGGAACAATCCAGCAGCTCGCCGTGGGCGTGGGAGGAGCAGGCGGCCAACAGCCGCTCAAAGCGTGCTACGTCGAGCTCGCTGTCGCCGCCGGTCCATTGAATCGACTGCCGCGTGATCGTCAGCAGGTCGTCAAGATCCACGTGCCTGGCCAGCATTTTGCGCATGCGCGCCAGCGTCTGGCGCAAATTGGCGAAGGCTGCGCCGTGCGACTGATCCGGCCACACCAATGCCGCGAGCACCTCGCGCCCATGCGGCCGGTCCGATTCGAGCGCCAGATAACTCAGCAATGCACGCGCGGTTGTGAGCGGAAACTGTATGCGCAGCTGATTATCTTTAAGCTGGAACGCTCCGAACAACGTGAGCGAAAGCGCCATGGGTGCCCTCTCTCGAGCAAGCGGAATTGCGTGCCGCCGTCGATGCGGTTACGCTCCAATAGTCGCTCGAGCTGCAAGTAACGTGTCGCGGCGAGGCAACAATGCTGCAACGATCGGTTAATATTACTCCCAAGGCTATATCGTGTCATCCTGAATTCACGAACATGTCACGCTTGCGCGCTACACTGCCGAAACGACAGGCTTGCGCAACCGGCACATCGTCTTGCTTTGGGAGGCTACATGGATCAGGCGGACACATCCCGGCTTCATTATCAATCGTATCTGGTACGCTTCTGGCGGGAAGACGCGCACAAACCCTGGCGCGCCACGGTGCTGAGGAGTGGGACGGAACACATCTATCACTTCGCCACGTTCGAAACGTTGATGGCCTTCTTCAATCAGCGGTTGGCCGACAGAATCAACCGCGGCTGAGCGAGATGCCGATAGCATGGGAAACTAATCGATGACAACCTGGCAAGCCTATCTCGAAGCGCATCAAGACCGGTACCTCGCCGAGCTGCTCGACTTCCTGCGGATCCCCAGTATCTCGTCGCTTTCCCGGCACGCTCCCGATGTCGAGCGCGCCGCGGAGTGGGTCGCGGCGCGCCTCACCACCGCGGGCGTTGACGGCGTGCGAATCCTGCCGACGGGCGGCCACCCGGTCGTTTACGGCGATTGGCTGCACGCCGCCGGCAAGCCGACGATTGTGATCTACGGGCACTTCGACACGCAGCCGGTCGATCCAATCGACCGCTGGACCGACCCGCCCTTCGACCCGTCGATCAAGCAGGGCCGCGTGTACGCGCGTGGCGCTTCGGACGACAAGGGCAACATGTTGATCCCGATCCTGGCCGTCGAGGCGCTGCTCAACAGCGAGGGCCGGCTCCCGGTCAACGTTAAGTTCTGCTTCGAGGGACAGGAAGAGATCGGCAGCCCGCAGATTCCCGCGTTCCTGGCGGCCAATCGCGAGCTCTTTGCCTGCGACCTCGCGGTCAGCGCGGATGGCGGACAGTGGGATGAGCAACACGCTAACCTCACGGTGGGCACCAAGGGCCTTGCCGGCTTGCAAATCGACCTGCAAGGCGCGAACAGCGATCTGCACTCGGGCCTGTACGGCGGCGTGGTGCAGAATCCGATCCATGCGCTCGCACGGCTACTCAACTCGATGCGCAGCGCCGAGGGTAAAATCCTGGTCGACGGCTTCTACGATGCGGTCGTGCCGCTGTCCGACACCGACCGCGCCCTGATCGCGGCAGTTCCGTTCGACGAGGCCGATTACCTGAGTAAGCTCGGCGTGGACGCACTCTACGGCGAGCCGGGCTACACGCCGCTCGAGCGAGCCTGGGCGCGCCCGACGCTGGAAGTGAACGGGATCTGGGGCGGATTTCAGGGGGAAGGCGTCAAGACGGTGATCCCCAACGAAGCGCACGCCAAGATCACCTGCCGACTGGTGGCAAATCAGGAGCCGGAAGCGATCATCGGGCTGATCCAGGCGCACATCGCAAAGCATCGTCCCGCCGGGGTCAGCGTAACAACTCAACCGGGGAAGGCATCCGGCCGTCCCTATCTGATGCCCGTCGATCACCCCGCCAATCGCGCGGCGCACGCGGTGCTGACGCGGCTGTACGGTAACGAGCCGTACTATATTCGCACCGGCGGCACCGTTCCGATCTACGATGTTTTTCTGCGGGAGCTGGGCGTCCCTACCGTCACCTTCGGCTTCGGGCTCGAGGACGAGCAGATCCACGCGCCCGACGAGTTCTTTCGCCTGAGCAGCTTCGAGCGTGGCCGGCGCGCCTATTGCGAGCTGCTGGCTGAGCTTGGCCGGTAGGGATAATTGCTCTAGCGCACGCCCCGTATCGCCCAGGCACGCGCCGTCAGATGGATCGCGCCGCCGGCCTGGATCGGCAGGCCGGCGCGGAGCCGTTCGCGCAATTCCGTGCGCCGAGCCTCGCTTAACGACATGACATAGCCCGGCGCCGGGCCTTGCCCGCCCAGGAACGGCGACCAGTAATCGTCGAAATCGCGAAACACGGTCGGGATATCGATCGCACGTACGTCTATGTTGTTCAGGCCGGCAGCCTGCGCGAGCAGTGTGAGCGGACCGGGCTGGCAGAAGCCAAAGCGGCGGGCCTGATCCAGCTCGGCCGCGGCCGGATCGAGTGCGACGGCGGCTTCCCAAAAGTAACGCATCATCTGCATCTGGCCGGCATAGTCCCACACATACGCGGCAACGATCCCGCCGCGCCGGACGACGCGGATCATTTCGTCCAGGGCGGCCGGCGGATCCGGCACGAAGTTCAGCACGAGGCCCGCAACCACGACATCGAAGCTTTCCACCGCATACGGCAAGGCACGGGCATCTCCGGTCTCGAAGGTTGCTCGTCCATCGTGGATCTGCGCGCGCGCGTGCGCGACGAAGCCTTCGGACGGGTCGATCCCCTGAAGTGTCCGTGGCGACGCGTGTTCGAGAATCGTCTGGCTAAGGGCGCCCGTGCCACAGCCGACATCCAGCCAGCGCCGGGCGGGCGGGACGGCCAGCCAGGCCACGAACTCGCTGGCGACGCGGCGGCTCCAGCGGCCGACATAGGATTCATACACCTCACCGCTCGTCCACGCCTCTTTCGGTTGGGCCTGATCCACGACGTTCCTCCATAGCTCGGCACCGGCCGCCTGGGCTGTTTACAGGACGTGACGCTCTGTTCGCAGCCCGGTCTCGCCGCTACCGAGTGGCATGAGTCCAACGGCAAACAATTCTACCTGTTGACAGCCGTGCGCGCCTGCTATACCATCCGATCAGTTCTATACCTCTAGACAACCGGGCAGGCACACGTTGAACCCGTAAGCGCTGGTCGCTGAAGCCCGGCAGCACGAAAGGCTGTGCCCGGTGCAGTGGTCGATCCATACGCTCAACAGGAATAACCCGATTCCGCTCTACTACCAGCTTGCGGAGCTGGTAAGGGAGCGGATCCGGCAGGGCGATCTCCAACCGGGAGAGCGCCTGCCCGCCGAGCACGAGCTGGCCGCGCTGGCCGGCATCAGCCGGATGACCGCGCGCCAGGCGATCGCCTATCTGGTGCGCGAAGGGACGCTGGTGGTGCGCCACGGGGCCGGCACTTTCGTGGCCGAGCCGAAGCTGACCTATAATGCCTTACACCTGCTTGGCTTTACAGCAGAAATCATTCGCCGCGGAGGGACCGCCAGCTCGCGGGTCCTGGAGCAGACTCTGCTGACGCCACCGCGCCAGGTGGCGGCGGCGCTTGAGCTGCCCACCGGCTCGCCCGTACTCAAGCTTGTTCGTCTACGTCTCATGGACGACCTGCCGCTCTTGCTCGAAACTTCGTTTCTTCCGGCCGCGCGCTACCCGGCGCTGGAACATGCCGACCTGGCGAGCCAATCGCTGTACGCTCTGCTGGAGCAGCATTACCAGTACCGGTTGGAGCGGGCACGCGAGACACTGGAGGCGACGATCGCCAACGAATATGAGAGCCGGCTCTTCGGTGTAGCGCCCGGAACCCCGATGATCCTGTTGGAGGGCGTCACTTTTCTCGATGGAGGGACACCCGCCGAGTACTTCAAAGCGATCTACCGTGGAGACCGCTTCAAGTTCGAGCTGGCAAGCCGGCGCAACGGGCCGGTCGACAGTGCGCCGGGCCCGCATGTCAGCCTCGTGCTCGCCGGGTGAGCAATCAGCGCTCAGGCCGGACATCGGTGGCTGCATGATCAGGGAAGGTTTGTGGATTCCATTTTGACAAGGAGGGCGCTCGTGGAACTCAACGCGGAACAAAAGGCGTTCTGGGCGGACAACGGTTATCTGATCGTCGAGAATGTGCTGAGCCAGGAGGAAGTCGAGCGGCTGCGGCAGGCCGTAACCGAGCTCGAAACGCATGCCGAGCACCTGTCCGAGACCAGTGACCGATTTAAGTTCAAGGTGTTCGGCGACGGCGGCGGTAAGCGGGTCCAGAGCATCGCCGAACCGCACGAGGCCGGCGGCGAGTGGATGGCACTGGCTCGCCATCAGCGCATCCTTGACGTCGTCGAGGGCCTGTTGGGTCCGAATATTCAGCTGTACTACTCCATGCTGATGATGAAGCCGCCCCGCGAAGGTTTTCAAGCGCCCTGGCACCAGGATTTCGCCTTCTTCGTCCACGACCGGGCAGATTTGCTCGCCTGCATGGTAGCGATCGACGACGCCACGATCGAGAACGGCTGTCTGAGAGTCGTGCCGGGCAGTCACAAACTCGGGCTGGTAAATCACTTTAAGGATGGGCGCTTCACCGAAGTCGTCCAGGGTGATACGTCGGCGTTCGACGACCCGGCACGCCAGCGTGCGCTACCAGCCAAAGCCGGAAGTCTGATTCTGTGGCACTCCCTGACACTGCATAGCTCGCAGCCGAATCGCTCGGAACATCCGCGGCGCGCAATCGTTCTGGAATACAAGAATCCCGAAGTCCACTTGTTGGGCGGCGCCTTCAACTCGCGCGCTGAAGTTCGCACCGTGGGCCTGATGGTGCGCGGCCATGATCCACACGGCGACCTGCTTTCAGCGATCTGAGCCGGCCGCGCC
This sequence comes from uncultured bacterium, assembly GCA_963827625.1. GTDB lineage: Bacteria > Chloroflexota > Chloroflexia > Chloroflexales > Kallotenuaceae > CAWHBS01. The sequence goes on from CAWHBS010000005.1 coordinate 456,218, forward strand.
GCACGTCGCAGTGGAAGGCGGTGTGGTCACGGTCGAGACCAGTTGGTACGGCGCGATCTCAGTGCTGAAAGGAGGAGTCGAAGCACTTAATTACGGGCTATCCCACACATCTGCACGATAGGCGTCCGAGGGCGGGCGTTCAACACTTCGTGCGGTGACGTCACAGCACGACCACAGGAGAGACTTACAATGTCAACCGAACAGAACAGAACCAGGCCAATCAACCGTCGCGACTTTCTTCGTGTACTTGGACTCGCCACCGGCAGCGCCGCGCTTGCCGCCTGCGGTGCCGCGCCGGCAGCCCCCGGCGGACACCGCATCATCGGCCGCGGCGGACAGCCGCATCATCGGCCGCGGCGGACACCGCATCATCGGCGGCCGTGGCGTCGGGCGCCGCGGCCCCCGCCGGGTTCCAGGGCACCATCGAGTTCTGGGATTGGGCACCATGAGCCGCGCGTGGTGTTCATGGAAAAGCTCGTCGAGGAGTGGCAGGCGTCCCACGAGGGGGTCCAGCTCAAGTATAACCCGCTCGACTGGACCGAGATCGAGACCAAGATTCTGACCGCCGCCTCGGCCGGCACAGGTCCGGCCTTCTCGAACGTGCATTACTTCTGGCGCTATGACCTGCAGCGCGCGGACGCGCTGGCCGCCTACCCCGACGATATGTTCGACTGGAACAAGCTGATCAGCACGCCGTTCAACCGATCGCCTGAGACCGGCAAGATCTACACCTCCGATTTTTGCTTCTACTGCTCCCAGCTGTACTACAACAAGGACCTGCTGGCGGCCGAGGGGATCAAGGAGACCGACATCCCAAAAGATTGGGACACGTTTATCGAGATGGCCAAGCAGCTCACCAAGCGCGATGCCAGCGGCAAGATCACCCAGGCGGGATTTTCGATGAACGATTACTGGGCACGCGAGTGGACCTGGCAGGATCTGGTCTATCAGGGCGGCGGCTGGCTGTGTAACGAGGACGGCACCGAGGCGCTCTGGAACAGCGAAGAGGGCGTCCGCGCGCTCAAGTTCATCAAGGATATCTATCACACCTCGAAGGTCGACGATGCCGAGTTCCTCGAGCAGGGTGAAGCGTTCGGCAATGGAAAGGCAGCCTTTTACCTGAACATGGGCTATACCGCCGGGGGCATCGACAGCACCTATCCCCAGCTGGCCGGGAAATGGTCGACGGCTGTCGAGCCGACGTTTAGCGGGCAGCCACACGCCATCCTGGGGCCTCCAGGTTCCGGAGGAGGGCTTCGCCGTCTTCGCGACGTTCCCGCCCGAGGTCCAGTCGCTGGCCTTCGATTTCATCAAGTTCGCGCAGGGGACGCCCGATCGACGCAAAGAATGGGCGCTGATCATGGGTGGCCCGCCCGACGATAAGGAGCTGCTCAAGGCGCCGGAGATCGTCGAGAACAACGTGATCGCTACCCAGGCCGAGACGTTGCAGTATCGTGTCAATTACGGTGAGCGGCCGCTCGAAGCCGAGAAGTTCTGGCGCGCGATGTTTGACGAGGTCGTGCTCGAGCAGGCCGATCCGAAGGCAGCGCTTGACAAGGCGACCGAGCAAATGAACGAAGCGCTCAAGAGCTCCGGCAAGCAGCGGATCATCGTCGAGCGGAACTATAAAGCGCCGTCGTCATAGGGTTGATTGACCCGGCAGAAACAGGGGGACGAGCCGTCTCCGGCTCTCGCCGGAGATGGGCGTCCCGTCGTGGTGTTTGACGAGGAGCAAACAATGGAAAGCGCAAACGCCAGCGCCATGCGCCGCCTGACGTCACGCACGAGCCACTTCCGCGTGCAGCAACAGATTTTCGTTCTGAGCGTGCTGGTGCCGCTGCTGGTGTCGCTGGCCCTCTTCTGGATCTACCCGATCCTACGCGGCTTCTGGGGCAGCTTCACCCAGTGGCGCGGCTTCGAGCCCACTGCACCGTTCATCGGGCTCGAGAATTATCGACGCGCGTTCGCCGACCCGGTATTCCGTATATCGCTGGTCAACACCTTTTATTACGCCCTGCTGACGCTCCCGGCCACGCTGGCGCTGGCGCTGCTCCTGGCGCTGGCGATCGATGCGACCGGCAGGTTCCGCACGCTGTTTCGCATGCTCTACTTCCTTCCGGTCGTCACCTCGACCATCGCTACTGCGCTGGTGTGGGCTTATCTATATCAGCCCTCGCTGGGCCTGTTCAATCAGCTGCTGGAGCTGGCAGGGCTGCCCGGACAGCGCTGGCTGATTTCGAACCAGCTGGCGCTGCCCAGCATCGCGTTCTACAGCATCTGGAAGAACGTCGGCTTCAGTATGGTGATTTTCATGGCCGGGCTGAGCACGATCCCCGGGTCGTTTTACGACGCCGCGAAAGTCGACGGCGCGAACCGCCGCCAGGTCTTCTGGCACGTCACAGTTCCACTGCTGCGTCCGACCTTCATTTTCTCACTGGTGACCGGGGTCATCGGGTCGCTGCAGGTCTTCGGTCCGATCTTTGTGATGACCTCCGGGGGCGCGAGTATGCCAGGCGGGCCGAATAACTCGACCATGGTCGTGGCGGTCTACCAGTGGCTGGTCGCGTTTCGCGAGCTCGAGCTCGGCTATGGCTCGGCGATGGGGTTGATCCTCTTCGTGATCATGTTAGTGCTGACGCTGCTGCAGCTTCGATTCCTGCAAACACGCTGGGAGTACTGAAATGAGCGCCGATCCTTTGCAACAGGTCGCTCCGATCAGCCGCACGCAGCCACGACGATACCGCATCAACGTCGAGCAAACAGTGCTGTGCCTGCTCGTCGGAGCGGGCGCAGTGCTGATGGTCATGCCGTTTTATTGGATGATTGTCACCGCATTTAAGCCAAAGGCCGAGGTGCTGGTCTTTCCGCCAACGTGGTGGCCGCACGATCCGACCCTGCAGCCCTGGCAGGAGCTAACCGAGCTGCGCGGCGGCTTCCACATTTTTTTCCGCAACAGCATTTTTGTCAGCGTCGTGACGACAACACTGATTCTGCTCACCAGCGCGGCTACGGGCTATGTCTTTGCCAAGTTCAATTTTCGCGGGCGCTCGGTGCTGTTCGTCGCTCATTTTGAGCATGATGATGATCCCGTTCAACGTCTCGCTGATTCCGCTCTATAAGCTGATGGCCGACCTGAGGTGGACCAACACATACTGGGCGTTGATCATCCCGAGTGCCTACAGCCCGTTCGGCATCTTCTTGATGCGCCAGTTCATGCACTCGATCCCGGATGATCTGCTCGACGCGGCGCGCATCGACGGCGCGTCCGAGTGGCGTATTTTCCTGCGCATCGTGCTGCCGCTGTCGACGGCGGCGCTGGCTGCGCTGGGGATTTTCACCTTCATGTGGACTTGGGACGACTTTCTCTGGCCGCTGGTGATCATCGACGAGCCCGAGCTGTACACGCTGCCGCTCGGCCTCAGCCAGCTGCGCGGACGCTTCGGCTCGGACGTAGCAACGATGGCTGCCGGCGCGACGGTTTCGGTGCTGCCGGTGTTGATCGTCTACCTGCTCGCACAGCGGCGCTTCATCGAAGGCATCACCATGACCGGCATGAAGGGCTAAGCCAGCCATCCGCGTGATATGCGGACTACCCACGGAGCTCAACCATGTCACAACCAGTACGTGCCGGCCTGATCGGCTGCGGCAGCGTTTCGATCACCGGCGTACTGCCGCAGCTCACGCAGCCCGATACCAGAGAGCATCTTGAGCTCGTCGCCGTCTGTGATGTCGTCGCGGACCGCGCCCGCGCGGCTGCCGGGCGTTTCGGAATCCCGGCTGCGTATAGCGATCCGGCCGAGCTGATCGCGCGCGACGATGTCGATCTCATTCTGGTAATCACGCCGATCCCGTTCCACTACCCGCTCGCCATGCAGGCGATCGAAGGCGGCAAGCATGTGTATGTGCAAAAAACGATGGCGACAACGTTTGCCGACGCGCGGGCGATGAACGCGGCTGCCCGAAGCCGCGGAGTCACGCTCGTCGCCGCTCCGGGCCAGATGCTCGCGCCTTCCATGCAAAAGGTCAAGCAGCTGGTCACGCAAGGGGCGATCGGCAAGCTCTACTGGGCCTTCGGCACTACCGCGGGCTCGGGGCATGAGTACGAAGGCACGCGCCAGGGCGACGACACGCTCTCGAACGTCGACCCGACCTGGTACTACAAGCCCGGCGGCGGCCCGGTCGTCGACATGACGGTCTATATGCTGCATAGCCTGACCGGTATCCTCGGCCCGGCCCGGCGCGTAACGGCGATGTCGGGGATCGGACTAAAGCAGCGGCAATGGCAGGGCCGGACGATCAACGTCGAGGTCGACGACAATGCGCTGCTGCTGCTGGATTTCGGCGAAGCGAGCTTTGCCATGGCCGGCGGGCACAACTGCATGGGCGGTCGGCTGCTGGAGTGGGGCGCGATGGGTTTTTACGGCTCCGACGGCGCGATCGAGACCGCGGAGATCGAGCCGTTATCCGGGCACCCTTCCAAGTTCTACCTCGCCAGCCGCCAGGCATTGCCGGAGCTCGAGCAAGCCGGCGACGGGCTATACGTGCCGCCGGGCGGCCTGCCGTACGTCACGCCCGAACATGCCGCACTGCCTGAGCCGCACGTGTATGCCGACATATTGCATTGCGCCGAGTGCATTCGTCACGGCACGGCTCCGATCCCGTCCGGCGAGCATGCCGCGCATGTGATCGAAATCATCGAAAGCGGAGCCGTCGCGGCGCGCACGGGGCAAACGCAGGAGCTAACCAGCCGTTTCTGAACGACGCGCATGGGATCACCACAAAGGCACGAAGGACACGAAGATTCTATCAATTCTTTGTGCCCTTCGTGCCTTTGTGATGCAAACTATCCGGCCATTGCTCCAATAGACGTCCTCTCCTTGGAACGGCAAGTCACGGCGGTTTAGAGCACGGGCTGGAAAGGTTGATCTGTCATTCCGAGCGGGGGCGCCCTCTGGGCCTAGGAAGCTCCAGGCTTCTGGCCGCCCAGGAGGGCGCCCCCGCTCGGAATGACATGACTCAATGTTTGTGAACATTGCTCTAGCGTTGCCGCGGATCAGTGGCGGTGTACGTATGGCCGGCCATGATCGCCCTGACTTCGGCTGCCGACGTCGCCTGTTGCAACGCCTGCATCCGCGCGGCTTCTTCCTTTTGCAGCTCGCGCGCGTTTTTCAGCACCGCTTCCAGGTGTATGGCCGGGAACTTGACCGCGCCGTTCTCGTCCATGTGGATCATCTCGCCGGGACTCACATCCATCCCACCCACGGAAACCGGCACGTTGATCGCCTGCACCGCCATGGCTCCATGCCCGGCGGTTACGCCGCTCAGCAGGTACTGGAAGCGCAGCGGGCGTACTTCATCCAGATCGCGCGAGGGACCGTTGGAGATCAGCCCAATACAGCCGACAGCTTTGAGCGCCGAGACCATGTTGCCACCCGCCAGCCCGACCTTCCCGGCAAGCTCGGCAGGAAATTTCTGCTGCAGCACCAGGATCGCCGGTCGTGGCGAAGCTTCCACGGCGTCGATTACATCCATAAACGATAGCCGGCTGAAGCCGGGATCGGGCAGCCCATAAACACACGTGACCGCATACCCGGCAAGCCTGCCCAGCTCGGGGTACATGCAGCGAATAGTTTGGTCGGTGTACCAGTGTTCGCTCCATGGATTGTACAGGCCCAGACAGAGCGGGTGGCCGGGATAGGTCGCCACCACATTCGTAATCGACGGAGTGTCAAAGTCCTTGAGCTCGTCGAGCAGTGACTGCTCGCTCATGTGTGGCATGGGCTTACCTCTTCAGAACATTGCCTGAGCACACAATCGATACAGTCGTGCAGGGTCCTGCATTCACAGCGTATCCCGCCGAGAAGCGTTTGCCGCACGCTGCGCGCCTGGCCGATCAGGCGCTCAACATCGGCAAGCTTCTCACGGGCCATGGCCTGCCATCGCTCAGACAATGGTCCACCTGTGTCAGGCTGCTCAAACAGCAGCACCAGCTCGCTCAGCGTAAACCCCAGCCGCTGGGCGACCCGGACAAACGCCAGCCGGTCCAGAATGTCTTCGTCGTAGCGGCGCCGGCCGCCGGCGCGGCGCGGTACCGGCAACACGCTGATGCTCTCGTAATATCGGATGGTGGTGGCGCGCACTCCGGACCGCCGCGCGACCTCGCTGATGGTGAGCTCTTGCATACGCAATTTCCCGGCTTTACGTGCATTCGATTCGAGCATGAATGCTGGATTCTAGAGCGTTAACCCGCAGCCGGCAAGCTCGATCCGGCGCATGTGAAAGGAAGGTCAGCATGACCGCTCCGCACAGCAAAACAGGGAAATTACGGCGCGCTGTGAAGTGCCCATGGTAGCACTACATGCTCATTTCGGTGACAGCTCAAAGACGTGATAATCCCACGGCGGCATGTCCAGAAACAAGCCGCGCGCTGCCAGGTCGTTTCCGTCCCGCATGTAGGTCGCTTCGCTCATCAAGTCCTTCAGCTGCCACTGCCTGCCGCGCAGCTCATCGCTTGCCGGCTGAGCGTGTTCCAGCGCAAATGTAGGCAGCACATAGCACTGGCTCTGATTTGGCGCGTAATTCACGGTCACGAGCAGGCGATGCCCATCGTCGTCTCGCCAGGCGAACGCGATGAAGCAGTCGACCGTCCAGTTGCCGTCCCATGCCGGTTTACACTCAAGTAGCTGCCATTCGCCATCGCACACCGCCGGATGTCGCAAGCAGGCAAGCAGACGTTGATACAGCGCTTGCACCGCGCTGTCCGCCGGCTCGACCGGCCCGCGGCAGACGTGCATGGAGATCCGTTTTTTGCGCCCGTCCAACTGGCCCTGATGAAAAAAGCGCAAACCGGGTGTCAGGAAGGTCACGATAGCCGCGGGGCCATGCCGTTCGAAAGGAAATGTCGCTGCCGCCCGCGGCTCGTCGTGGTTTTCAAGAAAGCGCGCCAACCTCGACTGATAGTCCAGTCCGGCGCGCAGGTGACCTCGAACCGGGGGAGCGTGCCCCTCGTGCAGCCGGTCGTACAGGCGTTTGTCGTAAGCGTAGTCGAAACCTTGCTGTTGGATGGTCCACTCGAGATCCCAATACACCTCGGCCATGAAGGTGAACTCGGGATGCTCCGCTCGAACGCGCTGGATTGCGCCCGGCCAGAATGGCGGCGCGGCGATGCCCCAGGTGCGTTGAAAGACATCGGGCAGCACCAGCATCGCCATATCGCAGCGTACGCCGTCGCACTGTCCCGCGATTTTCAGCAGCTCCTAACTCATCGCCTCTTGCAGACCGGGGTTGCCGTAATTTAGCTGCAGCGTGTCGGACCAGCCATCGAAGTACGGGTCCCGGCCATACGCCATCACGACGGGCCGTCCGTCCGCCAGGTTCATGCGGCGATAGTTCTGTGGCTCGCGTGCCAGGTCTGCTTCACCACGCACGACATAATATTCGGGATGCGTCATGACCCACGGATGATCGGGCGCGGTGTGATTGGGCACGAAATCCAGCAGCAGGCGCAGGCCACGATCGCGCAGGCGATCGCGCACGCGCGCCAACGCTTCGTCACCGCCAAGGGCCTGGTGCACTGTGTAACCCGTGACGGCGAAACACGAACCACAGACATCGTCGTCGGTCAGGTCGGGCAGTGTCTCCTCGATCTCGCGCCGCAAACCGGCATTGGAAAGTGAGGTCCGGCGCGCCTCGGGGCCGGTTTGCCACACGCCTAGCAGCCACACCCAATCGAAGCCGAGGCGTGCGATATCGTCAAGCTCCGCATCTGGAATGTCGTCGAGCGTGGCAGGACGGCCGAGCTGCGCAGCGATCTCGGTTAGCCGCACGCGAGTGTTAATCTGGAACAGCATTGGACAATGTGGGCTTGTCAAGGTGGTTGCTCCTTTGCCTACCCATTTGCGGCTTCTTGTTCCAACACAGTGAGCTTGTCCACCCTGCGCCTGAACTCCTCATCCGTGCTGAACTCGGCGGCCAGAAACGCACGTAAGACTTCCTCGACCACCCGAATGCCGGCGATCCAGGCGCCGACGCAGACCACGTTTACGTCGTCGTGCTCGACTGCCTGGTGCGCCGAGTAGGTGTCGTGGCAGACGGCCGCGCGAATACCGGGGATCTTATTGGCGGCGATACAGGCGCCGACACCGGTGCCGCACACCAGGATACCGCGTTCGGCCGTGCCGCCGCGCACGGCAGCACATACCAGCCGTGCGATATCAGGGAAGTCGACCGGCTCGGCGCTGTGCGTGCCGAAATCCTCGACCGCGTGGCCCTGCGCCTTCAGGTAGTCGACGACCGCGCCCTTAAGCGGAAAACCTGCGTGGTCGCCGCCGATTGCCAGCTTCATCGTGTGCTCCCTCCTTACACTTACATCAGGCTCCGCGTGGCGGCCACTGTTCGCTGCTTGACCAGCTCCACCTCACCCTGGCCATCGATCTCAAGCAGCAGTCCGGCCGCCTTATAATACTGGATCAACGGTGCTGTCCGGGTATGAAAGGTTTTGAGGCGGGCGCGAATGGTTTGTGGATTGTCGTCATCGCGCTGGTACAGCTCGCCGTGGCAGCGATCGCAGATGCCGACTTGAGCCGGCGGATTGAACGTCAGATGGTAGGGTGTCTGGCAGTCGCGGCAAATGCGGCGGCCGGCCAGGCGAGTCTCGATCTCCTGGTCAGCAACACTAATGTAAACGACACTGCTCACCCGCCGGTGCAGCTGGGCCAGGATGTCGGCTAAGGCCTCGGCCTGGGCCAGCGTGCGCGGGAAGCCGTCAAGGATGAAGCCGGCACGCGTATCAGGCTGCCGCAGCCGCTCTTCCACCATCGCCTCGGTGATATCGTCAGGAACCAGCTCGCCGCGATTCATATACGTCCTGGCCAGCTTGCCCAGGTCCGTTTCCTCGCTGAGATGCTCACGGAACAGGTCACCCGTCGCAATATGGGTCAGCGAAAATTTCGCGTGCAGCTCTTCAGCCTGGGTGCCTTTGCCCGAGCCCGGCCCGCCCAGCAGCACCAGGTTGAGGCCCGTTTCCGCGAGCTGATCGGGAGCAAGCAGCGGCGCTGTCGCGGTGCCGATGGAGAACTGCTCCATCTCCGCACGCGTCGCGGGACGCAATTGCCGGCGTCGTATCGCTTCGAAGGCAGCGGCAAGCGCAGCAGCGACCTGATCCGGCGCGGCTTCGCCGTCAATCAGAATGAACCTGCCCGTCGCCTGGTAGTATTCGACCAGCGGCGCCGTGACCCGCTGAAACGCCCGCAGGCGAACCCGGATCAGCTCGGGGATATCGTCAGGGCGCCGCTCGAGCTCGCCGCCGCACAGGTCGCACAAGCCCGCGCGGGCGGGCGGTTGGAGCTGCAGGTGGTACGGTGTCTGGCAGGTACGGCAAATCAAGCGTCCCGCGAGGCGCCGCATAATCTCGGTGCCGGAGACGTTCACGTAGACTGCCGCGTCGAGCGTGCGGCCCATCGTGTGGAGCAGATCGTCAAGAAACCGGGCCTGCGTGACGGTGCGTGGAAACCCATCAAACAGGACCGCCTGATCAGGAGCCAGGTGCCACAGCCACTCCTCGATTACCGCGTCGACGAGCTCATCGGGCACCAGCTCGCCCTGGGCCATGTAGCGCCTGGCGAGCAGCCCGACAGCTGTTCTTTGTTCAAGATTGGCTCTGAACAGCTCGCCGCTCACGACATGGTGCAGATCAAAGCGTGCCGTCAGGTTGGCGGCGTGCGATCCTTTGCCTGCACCGGATGGACCGAGGAGTGCAATGTTCATCACAGCCTCCGAATTTTAGCACGTGGGGTACGTGTTCCCACTATTGCACGCTGAGCTGGTCGTCAATACGGAAAACGACCTTGACAGCTGTGTTGCGCAGGTGCTGGATTACCTCTCCCCAGGCTGAAAAATACCCCAGGCTGAAGCCTGGGGCTGAGGAAACGAAGCCACCTGAAGGTGGCTGGGGATCTCCAGCCACCTTCAGGTGGCTTCGTTTCCTCAGCCCGACGCTTGAGCGTCGGGTTCGAGACGCTTGAGCGTCGGGTTCGAGACGCTTGAGCATCGGGTGGCATCTGTTACAATGTCGTACCTGATCGAGGCTAGTAAAAGGAAGCGTGAACCGCGATGCTGACGCAGGAGCAGATCGAAACATATACTGAGTACGGCTATCTGCGCATCCCGCAGGTTTTCACCAGCGCGGAGGTGGAGTTGCTGCGCCATGATCTGGACCAGCTGATCCAGGATTGGGCGACCACGAATATGGGTTGGACCGGCCCGTGGCGCCAGACGTACATGAGTCCGGAGGTGGAGCATCGCTCGATGCTGACCCATCTGCACGATCTTCATTTCTACTCCGAGGCATGGTGCCGGGCTGTAATCAACCGGCGCCTCGCGGAGGCGCTGTCGGAGCTCCTGGGGCCGAATGTCGAGCTGCACCACACCACGCTGCACGTCAAACCGCCGGAAACCGGCATGCCGTTCCCGTTGCACCAGGACTCGCCGTTCTACCGGCACGAGGGCGCAGGCTACGTCGACGCGATCGTGCATCTTGACGACACGAACGACGACAACGGCTGCTTGCGCTTCGTCCCCGGTAGCCACAAGCGCGGCCATATCGAGCATATCACCGAGGTGGATGGCGAGGCCTGCTCGCCGCACCTGCCCACCGACCGCTGGCGATTGGAAGAGACGGTTGCCTGCCCGGCTCAAGCCGGCGACGTGGTTGTGTTCAGTATCTATACGGTGCATGGCTCGTACATCAACCGTACGGACCGCTGGCGCCGGCTGGTACGCCTGGGATATCGTGACCCGGCGAACAAGCAGCTCGCCGGCCAGTCGCTGCAACGGGCCGGCCTGATGGTGCGTGGCGTGCGGCCGGCCGGTGGATTGCGCGCTGTATAGCGCAGCGAGCTCGTGGCCCGAACGCCGTTGGGCATAGCCTACTCGGCCACTGTGAAAAACGTAAAACCGTCCGCCTGGCCGTTGTTGCCGCCGCGCCTGCGTAGACAACTAATGAGCAGACACTGAGCCTAACCTGACTAACAAACTGAGCAATCCTCCGGCGTAGATTCTACGAGCCGCGAACGCCTTCTGCCTGCTTTGGCTACTTCCCGCCCGGCAGAGCGCCGCACCGGCGTTCCGTAAAGGGGGGATTCTCAATGGACCACCGCATCCGCTCCGCCTCGCTGCGCCGCATCGCCGCTACAGGGACAATGGTTCTGGTGCTGGGGTTGCTTCCCAGCTATGGCCCGGCGCTGTCTACGGTTGCCGCGCGCACCGAGCTCGAACCCGCCATTACCGTAGAGCCGTGTGAAACGCTGACCGTAGAGCCGGCAAGGCAGTCTGCAACCGTGCAGGAACCGGAATCGTCGCCGTGCCCTTCGCCGTCGGCAAGTGCAGAGCCCAGCCCGTCGGCATCGGCAAGCTCCGAACCCAGCCCGTCGTCCAGTACAGAGCCCAGTCCTTCAGCGAGCGCCGAACCCAGCCCATCGGCGACCACCGAGCCCGAGCCGAGCCCGTCGGTGACCACCGAGCCCGAGCCGAGCCCGTCGGCATCGGCGAGCCCACAGCCCAGCCCGTCGGCCAGCGCAACGCCGGCGCCGACCGCAACACCTACGCCGACGCCAACGCCTGTGCCGCCTGAAGCCAAGCTGCGGCTGGTCGACATCGGCGCCAACCTCGCGGTGATCCGTGATCGAAGCAACCGGCAAGGCGATCCGGACCGTGGAGCACATCAGCGGATCAACGAGTTTGCAGAAGAGTGTCAGGGCGCACGGAACGAAGTAGAGTGGCGGGATTGCGCGCCCGACTGGCCGGATGGGAAGACCGAAAAGAACTGGCCGGTCGCCTATGTGCGGGGCAGCAAAATGGAGCTTTCGCGGGTTGAGTTCAAAGTCAAGGCAAATCCGGCGCTCGCCAACGTCACTATCACCGGAACTGCGGAGCTTGGCGACCCTGGCGGAGGCAATGCCGGTAAGCTGACCTTCACCAAGGCAGGGGTAAATCAGGCAGGCGACGTAATCTCTGCTACGGCGCTCAAAGCCGACCGGGCGCTGCCGAACTATGTCACGTCGTTTGTCAACGACAACCGCGTCACGATCAACTGGGAGCTCAGCTTCAAGGATGGCAACGGAAAGGACGTCACGCTCAACGCGGGCAGCAGCAGCCACACCGTGTTTGTGCTATTCAACCGGCCGACGATCACGACGCTGTTCGTGACGCCGCTGGATTTCAGCACCGCCCGCGCGCGCGGACAGGACGCTCAGGACGCCGTGGTTGACAATATCTGGCTGGAGTTCCAGGGCCAGGCAATCGTGCGACGCAGCCTGGACCCGGTCGGTGGCGCGATTACAACAGCCCAACAGCCGACCCTGCAGTACTACACACGGTGGCGCATGGAGGACTTCTTCGATTTCAATCGCGTGTGTCCGGTTCCGGTCAACACTTCAGGTCTATTGGCGCAGGTTATCGGTCGCTGCGGCACCTGGGGCGTCTTTCTGGTTGAAACCTTGCGCATGCACGGCATCGCGTCGACCAACAACAGCTTGAGCGCCATGCGCGGGTGGACTGATCTGGCGCCGCCTACGTCTAATCGCAACGTAACCTTTTTCATGCTGATCAACGATTGGACCTTCCCCGGCCCGGCCCGGCAGCTGCCCTTGCCGTACCTGACCAGGGCGACTCGCGCGCGCAATCTTGTCGTCACGCTTGATCCGAATGTGCAGGGCGTGCTCGACGCGGCCGGCTTAGCCGGGCAGAATAATGCCAATCCACCGGGGTTGTTCGTATCAGGTGATCATGCGTTGGTAACTTATACCAGCCCGACGACCCGGCAGACCGTGATCTATGATCCGTCGTATGGTAGCGGGCCATTCGCCTCGGTCAGAGCATGGGCCGATGCATCTTTGGCCGGCTTTGCAACGCTGAACGAGCTGAACGGCAATATCGCGTTAGAGGCTTGCAGTCTGACGCGGCCGATCGTCAACCGCATCGTGTGCGGACGGTGATCGTCGCGGTGGGAGCATGAGGTAGCGGCGGGGTTAGCCCCCGCCGCTATCCGCGTTGGAACCGCCGGATTGTGGCCCGGCAGTGGGGTACCATCCAACGTCCCACATCACCGGCGCTGCTGTGCGCCGTATCGGGCGTATTATGGCTCGACGGTAATCGTCGTGCGCGAGCCCCACTCGCCCGGCCAATTCGTGTCGCTGACCGTCGGGGTGTAGCCGCTGACGTGCGGCTTGACCAGGAACGTCACCGCGGAGTTGCTCATGAATACGCCAGGCTGCAGGTCGACCAACCGCTGGCCGGCTTCCTCATACAGCTCGGTCCGTCGCGCGGGATCGAGCTCGCGGTCCGCCGCCTGCACCAGCTGGTCGATCGTTTCGTCCTTAAAGCCCATCCGCTGCGCCCAATCCGAGCGACTGTCCCACAAGATTCCGAGCCAGTTCTGCGGATCGGGGTAATCCTGGATCCAGCCCCCGATCGTCATTTGAGGGAACGTCGCGTTGTCTGAAAGGACGGCCATGTAGCTGCCTATTTCCAACGGCTCGAGCTCGATCGACGCGCCCAACACCTCGCGATACTGCTGTGCCATCCACTCCATCCGCGGTACGACGGCCGGATCGCCGCTGACATAGGTAAGCGTGATCGGCGGCAGCTTGTCGGCGCTGCCGTAGCTGGACGCCGCCAGCTCCGCGCGCGCTTTGTCGGGATCAAACGCATAGGCATCCGTTTCGATGCTGCCGTCGATGCCGGGCGGCACCCAGCTCAGGCTCGGCACACAGGCGCCGTTCTCGATCACGGTGCAGGCCGTTTCGCGGTCCCAGGCATATGCAAACGCTTTACGGACGTGGATATCGTTGAACGGCTCCTTGGACAAATTGAACTGGATCATGTATGCATTCGCGCCGGTGTACTTAATCAATTCGGCCCGCAACGCCTCGTCGGCGTCGATGACCGGCAATTGCGATGAATCAGGGACCATGATGTCGAGCTGCCCGGCCTGGTAGGCCTGCAAGGCGACCGCCGAATCCTTGATGTAGAGGTATTCGACGGCTTCAGCCTGAGGCGCACCGTCCCAGTAGCGCTCGTTCGGGGCGAAGGCGACGCGCTCCTCCATCGTCACGTCCGTGATGGTGAACGGCCCGTTGCCGACATGCCCGGATGCCTCGCGCCACCAGTCCGCTCCACCGGCCTCGATCAATTCCTGCTTTACCGGATAGAGCACCCATAGCCCGGCGATATAGGGGAAGTACGGCGCCGAATGGGTCAGCTTGATCACCAGCGTCCGCTCATCCGGTACGCCAACTGCGTCACGCAAAGCCTGTCGTGCTGTCTCGAGCGCGGCGGTATCGGTGACGGGTGTACTGGCAAAGGCCTCACAGCCGGCTACATCAAACAGAATGTAGGTGTAGGTCGCGGCCAGGGACGGATCGCAGCTGCGCACGAGGGCATCCCGGAAGCGTTCGGCATGTAGCGGCGAGCCGTCGCTGTAGACAAGATCGGGGCGCAGAGTAAAGGTGATCTCATCACCGCTCGCGTTAAACTCCCATCCCTCGGCTGCCGCCGGGCTGGCCTTGAGGTCGCTTGACAGGCGAGTCAGGCCCTCGTAAGCCATTCCCACCACGCCGATTTCGTTGACGTACCCCGCCAGATGCGGGTCCAGCGTGTCCGGAAATAGGCCGGTTGATCGAATGCGAAGTGCCTTGCCGCTAGCCTCGGGCGCGGCTGAGAGCGCCGCAGACGGCGACGCTGTCGCAGCAGATGCCGAAGGCGCCGCGGATGGCGCATCTGTCTGAGCAGCGGCCGACTCCGCGACCTCAGCTGATTCCGGCGCTGACGGAGCGGCAGTTTGCGGCTCCGCGGGAGCGCCGCAGCCTGCCAGGAGGATCAGCAGCACCATGGTCGACGTCAACGCTTTCCATACGATATGTCGGCTGGTCATAACCTGTCTCCTTTTCGAGCGGATTCTCAGTCCGGTGCGGGCGGGCAAGCAATTCACAGTTGCTCGTCCGAATCACGTGCGCGCCAGTAGTGGAGGGGTGTCATAGCTCCTTTCATCCGGCGCCGCCCGGCACCGCTGCCGGCTCGGCCCGATTTGTTGCCGTGTCGCTGTTATCGCCGGCCTACCTTTCGCTGTTGTTCGGTAGCTAGCGAACAGCTTGCTTTATGAAGGGCGCCTCGCTTGCCCGGCGGAACGCCGCGGTGGTGCGCTCGACGGGATGTCGCCGGCGCCAGTACACATACATGAGAATCGTCGCCGGGCCGAAGATGGCCGTCACCGGCAGCGCCGGCAGGATCAGCGCGCCCAGCGCCGGCAGCGATCGAGCGCGCCGGGCGCCGCGGCGATCGAGGTGCCGGCCGCCACGATGCCGGCAGTGCGGCCATAGGATTTCCAGAAGACCGGCGGCGCGACCGCGAGCATGACCAGGTCGCCCAGGCCGATCGCCGCCCACGCATCCTTGCCCAGCGGCCAGCGCACAATTGGTCCCAGTGGGAGCTCGGCGACGCGCGTGATCAGGCCGCTGGTCAGCGGCAGCGCGCCGGCGATCGAAACATCGTATGCCCAGAGCATTCCGGCCAGGATCGAAAGGTTGCGAGCTGAGAGTCCCGCCTGCGCCAATAGGTTGGCAACGCCGACCACGCCCGCGAGCAGCAGCGCGTTGTTGAGCACGAGAAACGGGAGCGCCTGCGTGCCGAACCGGCTCGCGAGCATCAGGTCAAGCCCGGCCAGCAGCGCGGCACAGGTCCAGGCCAGCCATGCCGGACGCAGCAGCGGTTCCAGCACCAGCGCGACCAGCCCGGCCGCGCCAACCGCCAGCGCCGTGCCGAGCACCCAGCGCGGCAGGCCCAGGTACAGGTAGGGGATCAGCACAATCGCCAGTGCGATCATAAGCACGTCGGCCGGGCCGGGCACGTCCGGTGGGCGTGGCATGCGCACACGTGCGAAGTAGCCCAGCGCTGCACCTACGGTGATAGCGGCGGTGATGATGCTGATGCCAAAGTGAAACGTTTCCACCTAGCCCTCCATCGCATCAACCAGCAGCGCGCATGGATTGGTCGACCATGTCCGCAGGTTGGAGGCGCAACGGGTCTGAAAGGTCACCTCGCGCAGGTCGGCGCGCAGAGGCAGCGGTTGGCGCAGCGCCGCGGGATCGGTGTGTAATTGGAGCGAGCGGAGCGGGACGCCCTGCGTCTCCAGTGCATCCGCGACCCTGCCGCGGACCTGGGCAGTGTCGCTGCGCGCGACGACCTCGATACCGACTCCGTCGCCGGCATGCCAGAAACCACAGCGCGCAGGCAGCGGAACCTCGTCGAGCGCTTCCAGCGCGTCCAACACATGACGCGGGCAGGTCCAGCCGGATGGGTGTCGCACCGACAGGCGCTTCTTGCCGAGCAATCCGCCGGTCGCGGGCAACGCTTTCATGCTGCAGGTTCGCGCGCCCGGAGCGAGCGGCGTGACCAGGTCTTCGGTGTCGTAACGAATGACCAGTGTCGTTTCACGAAACGGCGCGAACGGAGTGACCACCAGCGAGGCGACGGCGTTCGGTGCGGAGGCACGGCCCGTCTCGGGATCGACAGTTTCAACCAGACCGAGAGCCGGCTCGAAATGGAGGTGGCCCTGCTCGCATAGCGTCCCGCCGACCGGCCAGATCTCGGTCATGCCGTAGCCCTGCTCGATCGTCACGTCGCCAAAAAGCGATCGACTCCGCTCGAGCAATCCGGCACTGGTGACCTCTCCGCCGACGAGCAGCCGCTGGATGCCGAAATCGGCGGGGCCATATCCGAGGGTTCGTCCCGTCTCGATTAGCTCTCCAAGATACGAGGGATAGACCTGCAGTACGCTCACGCGCTCCTTTTTTCCGGCGATGCGTCGGCGCTCGGCCAGACGCCGCAGCAATGTCGCCGGCTCATCCAGGCCGGCCCAATCGACCAGCGCGCCGATGCGCGTACACGCGCCCGCGAAGCACAGGTTCCCGAGATAGGCCCGCGAACTGGTCGCAAGCGCCACGACATCGTCTGAAGCTACCGTGTGCCGCCTCAACAGGTCGATGGCGCCAAGGGCGATATACGCGGCAAGCTCGCCTGACGAGAAGCACACGACGACCGGTGCCCCGGTCGTACCCGTCGTCGTCAGACGCACACTCGGCGCTGATCGAGAGCAGACGAACCGGTTTGGGTTGGCACTAAGCGCGGCCCTGCGCGTGAGCGGCAGGCGCTGAATGTCGCTGAAAGACATGCGGCGCAGGTCGACATCGCTGCCGGCGTACTGTGCGTCAAAGTACAACGTTTCCGTGGCGGCGCGCAGTGCCTGCTGCCGCACCCGGCGTAGCTGCATTTCGGGCAGGCCGGCCTCGTCCGGAACCTGGAATGCGAGCGTCTTCGTCTCGTTGACAGCCGGCGGACCAAACTCGCGCTCGCTGCGCAGCATGGACTCGACCAGACCATCGAGCGACCAGCGCGCGAACTGAGTGCCGAAGGCGACCGAGGCGGCAAAGCGCAGGTGCGCGAGCGTGGCGAGCAACATATGAGACTCCGGGTCGTCAAGTAACTGGCGGAATGGCCGTCAATGCAGCGAGAGCGGGCCCGGCGCTGTGGGGGTAAGCGTCGCGCCGGGCCCATAGAGTTAGTCGGGTATGGCGCCGAGCCCCACAGCGGCGAAGGTGAACAGGTTATATCGTGCGAAGTGGACGATAAGCCGTTCCATCGGTAGCCCTCCTTACGGGTGGAAGCCTTCGAGCCGGGTGAGCGGCGCTGCGTTGTGGGACCAGTAAACCGGATTCAGCGGCGGCGATGGTAACGCTCAGCGATACAGCAGCGTTACAAAATCGGCGTGGATGCGCTACAATCGCACGTGTCTCGGACGGTCCCCCCACGCCGGAGTCAACACAATGGACGACCTTTCGTTTGGACAATGGCTGCAGCGCCGGCGCCGCTCGCTGCTGCTGACGCAAGCGGAAGTGGCGGACCAGGCGCATTGTTCAGCCGCCGCCATCCGCAAAGTCGAAGCCGACGAGCGCCGGCCTTCTGCTGCAATTGCAGAGCACCTCGCGCGAGTGCTGAACATTCCCGCTGCACAACATGTGGCCTTTGTGCGCTTCGCGCGCGGCGAAAGCAGCCGCTTTACCCTTCAGGACACGGCGCCTTCATCACCGCTGCCCCAACCAGCTGCACCGCGCAGCAACGTGCCCGCGCCACTCACGTCGCTTATCGGGCGTGAGCACGAGGTGCTGGAAGTCAGCAGATTGGTCCAGCGGCCCGACGTGCGGCTCGTAACGCTAACCGGCGTCGGCGGCACCGGGAAGACCCGTCTGGCGATCGCCGCGGCAGCAGTCCTCCAGTTACACTTTCCTGATCGTATCTGTTGGATCCCGCTCGCACCGCTCACCGACGCAACTCAGGTCTTACCGGCTATCGCGCAGGGGCTCGGAGTGAGTACGGCCGGCGAGCAGCCGCTGCTGGACACGCTGATCGACGTGCTGCGGGCGGAGCCACTGCTGCTGCTGCTCGATAATTTTGAGCACGTACTGGCGGCGGCGACCGCAGTTGCTGAGTTGCTGGCCGCCTGCCCTGAGCTGCGCGTGCTCGCCACCAGCCGGGCGCCGCTGCGCCTCGCCGGCGAGCACATGTTTGTGGTCCCCCCGCTGGATCTGCCGGATCCTGACGCGGCCGACGCGCTGGAAAAGGTGACGCAGTCGGAGGCTGGCGCGCTGTTTATTGCGCGGGCGACGGCAGCGCGGCGTGACGTGCCGATCACCGAGACGACGGCGCCGGCGGTCGCGGCGATCTGCGTGCGGCTGGACGGGCTGCCGCTTGCGATCGAGCTGGCGGCGGCGCGTAGCACGGTCCTGGCGCCCGACGCGTTGCTGGCGCGGCTGGCGCAGCGCCTCGACCTTCTTACCGGCGGGGCGCGCGACGCACCGAAGCGTCAGCAGACCTTGCGGGCGACGATCGACTGGAGCTACCAGCTGCTCACAGCGGCGCAGCAGCGGCTGTTCGCGCGGCTCGGCGTGTTCGTGGGCGGCTGGACGCTCGACGCCGCCGAGGCGATCTGCGCCGCGCCTGATGATGGCGTGCTGGCCGTGCTGGATGGACTGCACGCGCTGGTCGAGCAGCAGCTCGTCCGGCACGACGCCGAGTACGGTGGCATTTCGCGCTATCGGATGCTGGAAACGCTGCGCGACTATGCCCGCGAGCGTTTGGCTGCCGCGAGCGACCGGGAGGTGGTTGAACGGCGGCATGTCGAGTACTACCTGGCGCTGGCGGAGACGGCCGAGGAGGGGACGCAAGGACCAGAGCAGGTGGCGTGGCTCGACCGCCTGGAAAACGAGCAGGGTAATCTGCGCACAGCCTTTTTCTGGGCGCAGGCGCGCGACGAGGCCGAGCTGTGTCTGCGACTGGCCGCCGCGCAGCAGTCGTACTGGCTGCGCCGCGGGCAGCTGAGTCAAGGGATCCGCACGCTGGAGGCCGCGCTGGCGCTACAGGGCACGGTAGCGCCGCGCGTGCGCGCCACGGCGCTGCTGGCGGTGAGCAGTCTGGTGACCGGTGGAGGGACGGTGCCTCGGGTAGAGGAATACCGCGCCGAGGCGCTGGCACTGTTCGAGGCCGCCGGCGACCTACGGGGCGTCGCTTACGCCCTGATGGTTCTGGAACGAACCGATGAGGCGCTGGCGCTGTTTGAGCAGCTTGGGGACAAACGCGGTAGGGCCCTGGCGCACTGGATCCTGGCACATCATGCGTGGGTCAGCGACCTTGCACTGGTGGAAACGCACCTTACGCAGGCGCACGCCCTGTTCAGGGAGCTCGGCCATACGGCTCGTGTAAGTCATTTGCTTGCCGAGCTGGGCGGCCTGGCACGCGACCAAGGGAACTATGCCCGGGCGGAGGCGCTGCTGGCCGAGGGCCTGGAGCTGAGCCGGCAGGTCCGGGATCATGGATTGGTCGCCTGGAATATACATTCGTCGGGCGAGCTGGCCATGATGCAAGGGCAGTACGCAGCAGCCCGGTCACGCCTGGAGCAGAGCCTGGGAATGTTTCGCCGCCAGGGCAATGATGACGGCATCATGTATGGGCTTTATAATCTCGGGTTCGTGGCGCAACATCAGGGCGACGCGGTGCGTATGGCGGCGTGCTTGCGCGAAAGCGTGCAGCGCATGCGTCAGACGCCCTACGACGAAATATACGGCATCGGCATCGCCGGCATGGCGGCAGTAGCGGCGGTCCAAGGACGGTTGCGGCGCGCCGCGCGGCTGTTCGGGGCGGCGGAGGCACAGCAAACGCTGTATCCTCACGGTGCTCTGGCCCACCGGCACGAAATCGATCGCAACATCGCGGCGGTGCGAGCGCAGCTTGATCAGGAAACATGGTGCGAGTGGTGGACGCAGGGGCAGTCGCTGACGTTGGAGCAGGCTCTGGCCGAAGCGTTGGAGGAAACCGGCTACGGTTGACGAAACGCCCGCCTGGCGCGGTTTCACTCGCCCGCCGATAGCGAACCTGATGGTTATGCTACATGCAAGGAGCAGACTGTGACACAGGCTTCAGACGATCAACTTCGTATTGGCCACGTCGAGGACGCCGTTAACACGAATTCACAGCCCTCGGCATTGAAAATCACCGACCTGCGCCTGGCGGTGGTCGCCAGCAACTATGACTATCCGATCATCCGTATCGATACCAACCAGGGTGTCTACGGCATCGGCGAAGTGCGCGACGCCGGCCATAGGGAAGATGCCCTGCGGTTCAAGAGCTTTCTATTGGGGCAAAACCCCTGTAACGTCGACATGATCTTCCGCGCGATCAAGCACTTCGGCAGCTGGGGGCGTGAGGGCGGCGGCGTCTCCGGGATCGAGATTGCCCTGTGGGACTTGATCGGCAAAGTTTACGGCGTACCGTGCTACCAGTTCCTGGGCGGGAAGTATCGCGAAAAGGTCCGCATCTATGCCGACACACCGGCCCCGGCCGGCGGCACGCTCGACGCCTATGCCCAACGGATCCGTGAGCGCAAAGCGCTGGGGTTGACATTCATCAAGTTCGATATCCGGCCAAGTCTGTTCGAGAACCAGCCTGGCGGCACGATTGGCCAGGCGACGCGCTACGAGTACGGGCTCGGCCGCCACTGGCGCGCCCCTGGGTCCGGTCTCGGCGCCAGGATCACCGACGCCGGGATAAACCGCGCCGTCGAGATCGTCGCAACCGCGCGCGAAGCAGCCGGCTGGGATATCTCACTGTGCACCGACCATTTCGGCCATGGCCACATGACCGCCAAGGAGGTGATCCGGCTTGGCCGGGCCGTGGAGCCATACGGCCTGGCCTGGCTCGAAGACCCGATGCCCTGGTGGGACATCGACGGCCATAAAGAGGTGACCGATGCGCTCACCGTTCCTACCGCGGCCGGCGAAGAGCTCTACCTGTGGGATGGCTTCCGCGAGCTGATCGAGCAGCGCGCCGTCGATATCATCCACCCGGACTTGCTGACCTCCGGCGGCATGCTCGAGACAAAGAAGATCGCCGACTATGCCGAGCGCTTCGGACTGCCCACTGCGCTGCATTTTGCCGGCTCGCCGATCGCGTTCATGGCAAATGTTCACTGCGCCGCGGCGATCCCAAGCTTCGTCGCCCTCGAGCACCACGGGCTCGACCTGCCCTTCTGGAGCGACCTGGTCACCGGCCTGCCGGAGCACTACATGGAAGAGGGCTACGTGGCAGTACCGGACAAGCCCGGCCTGGGCGTCGACCTTAATTACGAGGCAATCGAGCGCAATCTGCGCTTCCCTGGTCTCTTTGAACCGACCGATGAGTGGAACACGCCGAAGCTTGGCTTCTGGCAGCCGGACCGCCGCTGGGACCCGGACGAGTAGCCGGCAAACATTCACCACAAAGGACACAAAGGACACAAAGATCGGGAAATGCAATACGATGCAACCTTTGTGTTCTTTGTGCCTTTATGGTGATTCTCCGGACGCAAGACGCATAGGAGATTCCGCGTGGCACGTTTCGAGCACATGAAGGGCGTTTTCGGCCTGCTGCCGACGCCCTATCGCGACGATTACGAGATTCATACACCCGACCTGCGCGCGGCGGCCGATTTTTGCTGCCGCAGCGGACAGCATGGCATCGTCTGGCCGGTGATGGTCGGCGAGTTCTACTTTCTGGGCGAGCAGGAGCGCATCCGCAACCTGGATGCGGTCATGGAGGAAGTAAACGGGCGGCTGCCGGTCGTCTTCGGCTGCTCCGGCGTTTCAGTGCCGCAGGTGTTGCTTTTCGCCGGCGCGGCGCAGAGGGCGGGCGCCGATGCGATCATCGCGATGGCGCCCGCGCGCACCGATGCGGCGATAGCGATGGACATGTTCCGGCGCCTGCCGGCCGTCTACGACGGGCCGATCATGCTGCAGAACGCGGCGACCTACGCTCCGCTCACCGGCGAGCAAATCGCGGCGCTGGTCGAGGAAGTTCCGGCGATCCAATACATCAAGGAGGAGCGGCCGCCCGGACCCAGGCACATCGCAGAGGTACGGCGTCTGGCCGGCGATCGGGTCAAGACCATCTTCGGTGGGTTTGGCGGCAGGGTACTGCCGGACGAGCTGAGCCGCGGCGCCGGCGGCTGCATGCCGGCCTGCGAGCTCGCCGACGTGCTCGCCACGGTGATGGAACGTTGGTGGGCCGGCGATGAAGCGGGAGCGCGCGAGCTGCACCAGCGCCTGCTGCCGCTGATCATCCGCGAGAACCACCCGTTCATGCGCTATATGCTTAAGCGAAGGGGCGTTTTTAGCTCAACCGTCGAACGTGCGCCGGCCGGCCTTGATGCGCTGGATGCCGACGACAGGCGCGAGATCTCGATCCTGCTCAAAGCAATCGAGGGCGATATCAAGAGCTACCCCTTCGGCCCGGAATGAGCACACATCCACCACACGAGAGGACAACCTTGGACGCAGCAACTGGCAAGCAAAAAGTGCTTGTGACGGGCGCCTACGGCCTGATCGGCAACCTGGTCTATGCTCACTTAGCGGCACAATCCGAAACCTACGATGCGTACGGAATGGTCCGGCGCACCCGGCCCTCCAGCCGTGCCGCCGCGAGGAGCATCTTTGAAATACCGGCCGGCAGGCTGCGCCTGGCCGAGCTAACTGACCTGCCGGCCGTTCAGGACGCGGTCGATGGGATCGACGTGGTTGTCCACATGGCGGCGAATCCGAACTCCAACGCCGCATGGGATAGCGTGCTGAACAGCAACATCGTCGGCGCCTACCATATCTTCGAGGCCAGCCGCCAGGCCGGAGTCAAGCGGGTGATTTTCGCCAGCACCAATCAGGTGGTATTCGGGTACGGCAGCGATGAGCCATACAAATCGTTGTTCTCCGGGAACGTTGACACGAGCGCCGCGGAAGCAATTCAGCCGATCGACTATACACGTGTGCCACGACCTTTGAACTATTATGCTTGCAGCAAGGTCTTCGGCGAGTCGCTGGCCCATATGTATGCGCAGGTGCATGGCATGTCCTGTATCTGTCTGCGCATCGGCTGGGTCACCGCGGACGACCAGGTGCCGCGTCCGAACGGGCGCATTCTCTGGTGTAGCCAGCGCGACATCGTGCAGCTGGTTGAGCTGTGCATTACCGCGCCGCCCGGCCTGCGCTTCGACGTGTTCTTCGGCCAGTCCGATAATCGCTATAATCTCGTGGACCTCGAACATGCCCGGGCGGTGCTCGGCTACTCGCCGCTGGACAACGCCGAAGATCGACTCGGCTAACGGAAGCACCACAATGGACACAAAGGACCAATGATTCTTTGTGTCCTTTGTGCCGTTGTGGTGATTAATTTACGCTACCTGACCCGCTTGTGCGAGCGCCTGGGCACCCAGCTTGGCATGATTGCCCAGAATCAACATCGAGTCGCCGTTGATACCAAACCTGTAGCCACGCTCCGCGGCCTGGCGATATGCCTCCAACACCAGCTCGCGGCCACCAAGCGCGCAGGCCATGATCACGTGCGTGCCCTTGGGGTTGTGCAGGTTGGTCAGGAGCGAGTCGCAATACTTGAAGCGGAATCCGGGGCTCACAAACAGGTCGGTGCGCCCGGAGGCGGGCACAGGAGGGACCGGCAGGCTTTCGAGCACCCGGATACCGCTTGTGCCGATCGAAATGATGCGGCGCTGTTCCTTCAGGCTACGCGTCAAGAGGTCCACCGCGTGCCGGCTGATGGCATACTCCTCCGGGCTCATTGCATAATCCTTCAGCCGCTGCTGGGGAGTGAACTCCTGCCAGCTGAAGGACAACGCAAGCGAAACATACATGAATGCGACCTGTCGCTCGCGCAGATCGGCCAGCATCCCGGCCGTGAAACGCCGCGCGGGCTCAGACAGCAAGACTGAGCCGGATTTCAGCGCGGTGATCGGATTGAGCACGGACTCGGGCAGCTGGTTCAGGTCTACATACCACGGATGCATGTATTTGCCGCTGCTCTGAAGGACCTGGCGCAGGCGCTCGGCGCTCGCTCTTATCCGGACGCGACCGCGGTATCCCTGATACCTATCACGTTCGATATAGTATGGGCCATCAAAGTCGAGCGTCTTGCCCAGGAACTCGCCCTGGATAGTGCCGCCGGCGAGATCAAACCTACCCGTCCGCGGAAGGCCTTGCTCCGCGAGCACGACCACATCCCAGACATGCTCATCCTGCGGGTCCTGCAGTAAGAAGCAGATATCCACGAGCTCACCGGCGGCGGCGATGCCGTCGAGGCGCGATCGCGAGATGCCGGTATCGTTCCACACGAGGGTATCGTTTCCGGTGAAGTATGTTCCGATGTTGGACATCCAGTCATGTTCAATCGTGCCGCTGCCGGCGTCTACGACGATCAGCCGGAACTGATCAACGGCTCGATGCCGGCCTTGAAACATGGCAGGAGCTGCGTCGAAAGCAAAATCCTTGAACCGCAATTCGTCCATTGTGTACGCTTTCCTCCCGAGCTAGCGCCTGCAGCTGATCCGCCGTCTGCCACGACGACGCGCAGCCACGCACAGCCAGGCGCCGCGGAGCAACGCGCCGGTGCGGGCGCGGCAGCCTGAGCGTAGCGCGCGGCCGTCTACAAGAAATCGACACAGAGCGGGTAGGTCCGCCCGGCGCGCAATCTGAAGATACGGCTTCGATTGCGTTGTGCTACGCGGCAATCTATACTGGTGTCCCACCCGAAACTGACAAACCGCTCTGCCAGACGTCTAAGGAGTTTGTCTTGGATACCATCAAGTACCTGCTAACTGAAGATCGGATGCCGACATCGTGGTACAACATTCAGGCCGACTTGCCGGTCCCCTTGCCGCCGCCGCTGCATCCCGGCACCGGGCAGCCCCTCGGGCCGGCGGACCTTGAGCCGCTGTTTCCGATGGAGCTGATTTTGCAGGAGGTCAGCCGGGAGCGCCTGATCCCGATCCCCGAGCCGGTGCAGGCGATCTACCGCCAATGGCGACCAACGCCCCTGTATCGGGCGCGGCGGCTGGAGCAGGTCCTGGATACGCCGGCCAAAATTTACTACAAATATGAGGGCGTCAGCCCGTCGGGGAGCCATAAGCCGAATACCGCGGTGCCGCAGGCTTATTACAACCGGCAGGCCGGTGTAAAGCGCCTGGCGACCGAGACCGGCGCGGGGCAGTGGGGCTCGGCGCTGGCGTTTGCCGGTGCCCTGTTCGGGCTTGAGGTTCTGGTATTCATGGTGAAGGTCAGCTACCATCAAAAGCCGTACCGGCGGGCGCTGATGGAGTCCTATGGCGCGCGTGTCGTCGCCAGTCCGAGCCAGGAGACGCAGTCCGGACGCGTGATCCTGCAGGAGCATCCTGAGAGTACCGGCAGTCTGGGCATTGCGATCAGCGAGGCTGTCGAGGTTGCAGCTTTGGCAGGCGACACAAAATACGCGCTCGGGAGCGTGCTCAATCATGTGCTGTTGCATCAAACGGTGATCGGCCAGGAAGCGCTGGCCCAGCTCGAGATGGCAGACGACTATCCCGATGTTGTGATCGGGTGTACCGGGGGCGGGTCGAACTTCGCCGGTATCGCGTTCCCGTTCATCGGGGCGAAGCTGCGCGGCGAGCGCGACGTACGGGTGATAGCTGTCGAGCCGGCGGCCTGCCCGTCGCTCACCAAGGGCATCTATGCGTACGACTATGGCGACACCGCGCACCTCGCGCCGCTGGTTAAGATGCACACGCTCGGCAGTACGTTTGTGCCGGAGGGGATTCATGCCGGTGGGCTGCGCTACCATGGCATGGCCCCACTGGTCAGCCACCTGTTAACGCTGGATCAATTCGAGGCGCGAGCCGAAGCGCAGCTCGGCTGTTTTGCCGCCGGCGTCCAGTTCGCCCGAGCCGAGGGCATTTTGCCCGCCCCGGAGGCGAACCACGCGGTCAAGGCCATGATCGACGAGGCGCTGCGCTGCAAGGAAGCGGGCGTCAGCGAGACGATCCTCTTCAATCTGTGCGGCCACGGTCACTTCGATATGCAGGCGTATATGGATTACCACGCGGGCAAACTGGGCGACTTTGCGTATTCGGAGGACGAAGTCGCGATGGCGCTGGCGGGGTTGCCGAGCGTGGTCGCCTAGAGCACGGGCGGGAAAACATTCACCACAAAGGCACAAAGGACACGAAGATTCTATGAATTCTTCGTGTCCTTTGTGCCTTTGTGGTGAATTAAGGTCGACTCAACCCTTGCTACGAGTCAAGCAGCACCACGGGAGCTCGGCCGGCGGCCGACGAAGGCGTCCTCCAGCAACCTCTGGACGCCGGCTCGCGTCACCGGCGTCGGATTGGTGTATGGATTGCGCATGGCAAGCTCGGCGGCCGCGGCGAGGTCTTCGGCGCGCATGCCGATTTCACGCAGCGCGGTCGGAGCACCGATCGCCAGCGCGAGGTCATAGATGGCAACGGCCGGGTCGGCGGTGCCAAGTGCACGCGACATTCGTCCGATAGCTTCGGCTGCGCCGCGGTTGTAGGCAACCACCTGCGGCAGCAGGATGGTATGCACTGCTGCATGGGGCAGGTTGAAGCTGCCGCCGAGCGTGTGGCACAGTTTATGGTGCAGCCCCATGCTGACGCTGCCAAGGGCGGTGCCGGATAGCCAGGCCCCGTAGAGCGCGTGCGACCGCGCCGCGACATTCGCGGGCTCGGCGACGATAAGCGGCAGGCTCGTCCGCAGCGCGCGGATGCCTTCTTCAGCCAGCAGGGAGATGATCGGATTTCCGTCGGGGGCATACAGCGCTTCGACACAGTGCGCCATTGCATTGATCCCGCTTGGCCCCGAGATCGAGGCCGGCAGGCTCAGCGTGAGCAGCGGGTCATAGATTACGCTACGCGGCAACACGCGCCGGTCTCGACCAGTCTGCTTGCGCCCGCCGGAGGTCAAGCCCCAGATCGGCGTCATCTCCGAGCCGGCATACGTGGTCGGCACGGCGACGATCGGCAATCCCGTCTCCAGCGCGATCGCCTTGGCGAGGCCGATCGTCGAGCCGCCGCCGACGGCGACACAGCAATCTGCGCCAACGCGCCGCGCTTCAGCCACGGCAGCCGACGCCGCCTCCACCGGCACGTGCATGACCGCGCCGGCGAAGACACCCACGGCGACGCCGCCCAGACTGGCCGCCGCGTCCTCGGCCAGCCTTCGCTGTCCGGGCGTGCACAGGACAAGCGCAGCCTGCGCGCCGAGACGCTCTACTTCCTCGGCCACTCGCTCGAGACTGCCGGCGCCGAATACAACCCGGCCCGGCAGCGCCTCATAAGCGAACGGCTGCGGGAGCATGCTTATTCCGCCATGTTGCTCGAGCATTGCAGCAACCTCCGGCGCTAACCAAGCAGTCGCTTCGAAGCGATAGCTGCGCCCTCGGACAGCGCCCGCAGCTTGGCCCATACCACGTCTTCGACGACCATCTTCGACCCCGCGGCAGTCTCGAAGCCGCAATCGGTTCCCGCGATGATGCGCCGCGGATCGCCCACTGCCCTGGCGATTGTCTCGATCCGGTCGGCCACGACATGCGGGTGCTCGATGAAGTTGCTCGTCGTGTCGATCACGCCGGGGATCAGCATCCAGTCGCCCAGCACATCGCGATCGCCGAGGTAGTGATATTCGTGCGCATGGCGTGGATTGGCCATCGGCAGCATGATCGCGCCGGCGTTGACCTTCGCGACCTCGGGCCAGATATCCTCGAGCGGCACATCGCAATCGTGCGGACCCTCGTAATTTCCCCAGCATACGTGCAGCCGGACCTGATCGCGCTCGATGCCGTTCAGCGCCCGGTTGATCGCGGCGACCACCACGCGGACGAAGTCAAGAAACTCGCCCAGCGACTTATCCTGAAACAACGTGTGACGCTCGAGTGCCAGGTCGGGCGCGTCGATCTGGAGCAGGAAGCCGGCCGCCGCGATGGCGGAGTATTCGGTTTGTAACGCCGCGGCGATCGCCTGCACATAGGCTTCGAGATCGTCGTAGTATTCGTTTTGCATCCCCGCGGCAATGATTCCGGGCGAAGGCGCGGACATGAATGCCCTGTTGAAACCGGCGTTGGTTTCGTCGAGCAGCTGCCTGAGCTGGAGACATTCCTGCTCGATCGGAGCGGCACTTAAGTAGCGTACCTCGCCGATCGCCTTGGGCGCCCGCAGCAAGTCAACCCTTTCATCCGTGCCCAGCGCCTGACGCCGCCGCTCCAGGCTGCCTGGATGGCGCAACAGGTCTGCCATGATCGGGCGTGTGCCGCTGCCGCCGAAACCGGCCATGCGGTGTTGTACATAGGTGAAAAAACTCTCCCGCCCCAGTTCACCGTTGTTCACAATGTCGAGACCGGCCTCGATCTGCTTGGCTATGATCGCGCGCGTCGCATCCTCGACCGCCGCCGCCAGCACTGAATCCTCGATCGCCGTGCCGGAAAATCTGGCAGTATGCAGCTCGATCAACGAACGCGGTCGCGGAAGGCTGCCGGCATGGGTGGTTAAGATTCTCTCGCCGCCAGGTTGCATGGCTTCCTCTAGCATTACCCGCATAAGTTGAGACGCCCGGAATCACCGCAGAGGCGCAGACGACGCAGAGGTTCTTGGGATCTCGGCGTCGTCTGCGCCTCTGCGGTGCAACGTTTCCGATCCATGCTCTATGATCGCGGATAGCGGGACGCGCGTCAACTTCCGCGCAAACGTGACCAAAGGAGTGATTGACGTACCTGAGGCCGCACTTCTATAATCTCGTGTAACCCCTTCGTGCCGGACCGTCTCGATATCATGTAGTCCGGGCAACACCGATGGCGTCCCGGAAGGAGTTGCCCACAGGATCGTTCCGTTCAATCTGCCCAGGAGCCGACCCAACGTGCAAAGGAGCACACACCATGGCAATCAATCCAATGGCCTACAGCAGCAAAAATGTCGTGTTGGATGTGGTCCGTACCGAACGAGGCAACTTTTACGACGTGATCGACCGCCCCGAAAACTGGCTGGTCGATACGCGCTGCGAAGGATGGCAGGTACGCGATCTTGTCGGCCACATGATCGACGTGACCGAAAGCTACCTGGCTCGCTGGGATCTCGCACGCAAGGGCGAAGACTTACCGGCGCCGCTCGGCTGGGCGGCGATGTCCGACGCGCTGAACAAGGGCGCCCTGGCCTTCCGCAGCCTCCCGCGCGACGAGGCGATCGCACGCCTCAAAAGCGACTCGGACGAGCTGTTGTCGACGTTTGACGATCTGAGCGAGGACCAGTGGAGCGGCTTCAACGTTGCTCATGTTTTCACCGGCTCGATTCCCGCTTTCTGCTACCCCGCCTTCCAGATCATGGATTATGGCGTGCATTCGTGGGACATGCGCTGGGGCCTGGGCGAAAAAGACGCCCGGCTCGACGAGCGGACCGCCGGCGTGCTGATCCCCTATATGTTCATCGTCTGGCAGGGGACGGTCGATCCGGAGGCGGCCAAAGGCGTCGATATCACCTACGGCGTCAAGGTCGACGGCGAGTGGGGCGGCCAGTGGAAGGCCACGGTCAAAGACGGGCAGTTCAATTACGAAGCGGTCGACGACCTGAGCGACGCCCAGGCTGTGTTTCATTTCGAGCATCCCTCGGATATGGTACTGACGACCTACCAGCGTATTCAGGGTGGGGACGTGACGGGCGATCCCGCGGTTGCCGAAAAGGTTCGCGGCCTGTTCTTCCATATTTAGGCGGTGTGCGTCGACTGGCCGGCGGCGAACGTCGCGCCTGGAGGGCCTGCGGCCGAAGCGAGTACCTCGCTGCCTAGCCGGCCCTGCGTCCACCTGCGTGGACGCCGTTGGTGCTATGCTGAAGCCATGCACCCACACACGAAGGCTCTTCGAGACTAGCCTCCGCAGAGGCTTTGTGTTTGGGCGCATGGCTTCAGCCTGGCGCGGCGGGACGCCCTCCAGGCGCGACTTCTGTCGCCGGCCACTACCAAAGCTGATTGTCAGCATGATTAGCGCCGGGGACACGAGCAGCCTCTAAGCCGAATAATACAGGAGTTGTGGGGCGGATGCAGCGATCGACTGTCGAGCACGGGACACTTTGGGCCCTGGAGACGGGCGCCGCCCTACCGCCGGTGTTTCCGGCGCAGGTTGAGCTTGAGTTCAACGAAGTCACTGCCGTTGACGCCCCTAAGCTTGCCGCCGCCATAGCTCTACCCGACGCGGAGCCGATTCTTCGCCGCCTGCAAAGCAATCGGCGCTGTTTCACCGTCGGCGCGGCCGGTCAGATCGCCAGCTATGGATGGGTGACGCACGGCGCAGAATATGTCGGCGAGCTGGAGCGTACCTTTCAGCTTGACGACGAGGATGCCTATATCTGGGACTGCGCCACGATCTCCGCGTGGCGTGGGAAGCACTGTTATAGCGCCCTCTTAAGCCAGATCGTCTACCGGCTGCACCGCGAGGGCACGCCGCGGATCTGGATCGGCGCTTCACAGCTCAACAAGCCTTCGATTCGGGCCTTTGCCAACGCCGGTTTCAGTGAAGTTGTGCGGCTTACCTATCGCCGCTTCAGGCGCCTGACATGGATGTGGATCCGCCGGGCGCATTCGAAGCGGCTCCCACTTGTCGCGGCCGCCTATGATATTCTGATCAACAGCCACGAGCGACGCTTCGGGCCGCTGGTGATCGGGTACCGGCGCTGACGGATTCCAGCAGTGCCACGCCCGTTCGTCAAGTCGCTTCGGGGCCGGCGCCGAACAGTCAGAAGGGACGCATCATGCAAAAGATCCAGACACAAGGGGTTCACCATATCACGCTGGTCGGGGCTACACGCCAGGCCTCGATCGACTTCTGGGAAGGCGTGCTGGGCATGCCTTTCGTGTTCGAGCAGCCCAATCTCGACAATCCTGCCGAGAGCCACCTGTATTTCGATCCCGGCGATGGCCGCCTGATCACGGTGTTTACCAATGAGTTCCGCACTGTCGATTCCTCGCCCAATCCTGAAGGCATCGGCAACCTGCACCATATGGCCTTCACTGTATCGCGCGCGACGTTTACGCAGGCAGCCGGACGCCTCGACGCGCGCGGTATCAAACACACCGGTGAGATCGATCGCGGCTTTATGCACTCGATCTATTTTCGTGATCCGCTGGGGCAGCGCATCGAGCTGGCCTGCTACAAGTTCGAGCCGCCTGCCGGCCTCACTCATAGCCAGGTGCTGCTGGAAGCTCACCGCCTGCGAGTCGCCGAAGGCGCATACAATATTCGCGATTCGCACCTGGCCGATGCCATCGAGCGCCTGACCAGGCAGACCCGCGAATCGCTGTCCGAGGATCGCGAAGCCCGCCACGCGTATGTCAATCCGGTTGCAGGACCGTAGGCGCAGCGAGCAGATGAACAGCTACCCTCCGATCAGCGGCGCCAGGTTCATCGCCGAGATGCTGAAGCGCTATGGTGTAACCCATGTCTTCTATGTGGACGCCATCCTGCGCAAAACGATGGTGGAGCTGGAAGAGCTGGGTATCCGCCGGGTGATCACGCACTCTGAAAAAGCCGCGGCGTACATGGCCGACGGCTATGCCCGTGTCTCCCACAGGCCGGCGATCTGCATGGCGCAATCGGTGGGCGCAGCCAATCTTGCCTCCGGGCTGCAAGATGCCTACCTCGGCTCGTCGCCCGTGGTCGCCCTGACGGGCAAGAAACCACCGCTGTTCCAGCACCGCAACGCGTACCAGGAAGTGCGGCACGGTCCCCTCTTTGCGCCGGTCACTAAATGGAGCGCCGACGTCGCCGTGGCCGCACAGCTGCCGTTTCTGCTGCGCCAGGCCTTTCGGGAAGCTACGTCGGGCGCGCCGGGACCAGTCCATCTGGACCTGCTGGGACATAACGGGCGGGCACTGGAAGCGGCGGACGTGGCCGCGCCGGTGGTGATCGACGAGCAGTTTGCGCGCTACCCCGCGTTTCGGACCGAGCCGCATGCGGCCGAGGTACAACGGGCTGCCCGCGAGATCGCTGCCTCGAAACGGCCCGTCATCGTAGCCGGCGGCGGGGTGCGCATCTCTGCAGCCGCCGCCGAGGTGATGGCTCTGGCCGAGAAAATGTCGATCCCCGTGGCGACCACGGTCAACGGCAAGGGTACGATTGCGGATCGCCATCCGCTGAGCGTGGGTGTGGTGGGCTCGTATTCGGCTCGCTGCGCCAATCAGGTGGTCTCGGAGGCGGACCTGGTGATCTACATCGGCAGCCGCACGGGTGATCAAACAACTCACAATTGGACCGTCCCTGCGCCGGACACTCCGGTGGTACAGATCGATATCGACCCCGCGGAGATCGGACGCAGCTATGCCGGCGCGATTGGCGTCGTCGGAGATGCGAAGCTGGCCGTGGGCAAGCTGCTTGTCGCGCTTGACGCGACCGGCGCCGGCGAATCCTGGCTCCAGCGCACGCGCGAGCTGGTCGCCGCCTGGACCGGCGAGATTGAGCTACTGCGCCGATCGGATGCCGTCCCGATCCGCCCGGAACGGCTGTGCAAGGAGTTGAGCGATGCACTGCCCGAGGACGCCGTCGTGGTGTCCGATACCGGTTATGCCAGTATCTGGACCGCGACGATGCTCGAACTGAGCAATGCACAGCAGACCTATCTGCGGGCGGCCGGGTCGCTGGGCTGGGCGTTTCCTGCGGCGCTGGGAGCAAAATGCGCTGTGCCCGATCGACCGGTGATCTGTTTCACCGGCGATGGCGGCTTCTGGTACCACCTGAGCGAGCTGGAAACGGCGCGCCGCCACGATATCAAGACGGTCACCATCGTCAACAATAATCATGGGCTGGCGCAGGGAATCGACGATATTCACGCGCAGTATGCCGGCCGGTCGGGAAATCCGGGCGAGCTGTATCGCTTCGAGCCCGTCAGCTTCGCTCGAATCGCTCAGGAAATGGGCTGTGCGGGGTTTCGCGTGGAGCGCCCTGATGAGATCGGGACTTCGATCCGGCAGGCATTGGCAGAAGACAGGCCCACGGTCGTCGAAGTGATCACCGGATTGGAATACCGCGCGCCCGAACCCTGGTCGCCGGGCGGCTGAGAGGAATGCCAAAAGGTCACCACTATGCGTACGCAGGTAGCGATCATCGGCGCCGGCCCGGCCGGATTGATGCTGGCGCAGCTGCTGCACGTGCAGGGCATCGAATTGATCGTCCTGGAGCGCCGCGAGCGTGCCTATATCGAAGCGCGTGTACGGGCGGGCGTGCTTGAACAAGGCACGGTCGATCTGATGCACGCCGCCGGTGTCGGCGCGCGTCTGGAGCGTGAAGGCCTGATCCATCACGGCATTCAGCTCCAGTTTGCAGGTGAGCGCCGCCGAATCGACCTGTTTGGTCTCACCGGCGGGCGATCGATCACGGTCTACGGGCAGCAAGAGGTAGTCAAAGACCTGGTCGCGGCACGCCTGGCCGCCGGCGGCCCGATCGTGTTCGAAGTAGAGGATGTCGCGCTTTCGGGCATCGACGGAGCGTTACCCCGCGTGCGCTTTCGCACTGCCGGCGGCGAACACGAGATCAGCTGCGACTTCATCGCCGGCTGCGACGGCTTTCGCGGCGTATCTCGTGCTGCTATTCCACCTGGAGGCGGTGCGGATGTACCAGAAGAGCTATCCCTTCGCCTGGCTGGGTATCCTGGCGCACGCGGCGCCGTCAAGCGACGAGCTGATCTATGCCTATCACGAGCGCGGCTTCGCGCTGCAAAGCATGCGCTCGCCCACAGTCAGCCGCCTGTATGTGCAATGCCCGCCCGACGATACGCTGGCGAGCTGGTCCGACGACCGGATCTGGAGCGAGCTGCACGCCCGGCTCGACCTCGCGGACGGGCCGCCGATCCATGATGGGCCGATCTTCGACCATGGGATCACCCGGATGCGCTCGTTTGTGGTTGCGCCGATGCAGTACGGGCGCCTGTACCTGGCGGGCGACGCGGCACACACTGTGCCCCCGACCGGCGCCAAGGGCATGAATCTGGCGATCGCCGACGTCAAGGTGCTGGCAGCCGCGCTGGGCGATTGGTACGAGAAGCAGCGCGGCGAGCTGCTCGCGGCGTACTCGGACACCTGTTTGCGGCGGGTGTGGCGCGCCGAGCACTTTTCGTGGTGGATGACGGCCATGCTGCACCGCTTCGACGACGATCCGTTTCAGCACCAGCTTCAGCTTTCGCAGCTGCGCTACACCGCCGGCTCGCGCGCGGCGGCTACCAGCCTGGCCGAAAACTATGTCGGCCTGGAGCAGGTATGAAGCAGCCATCGCGCTATGAAACAGGCATGCGGGTGCGGCGCGAAGTCCTGGGCGACGAGCACGTCGAGCGGGCCGCGGCGCGCACCACGGCGTTCGACGCGCCGTTTCAGCAGTTCATCACCGAGGCAGCCTGGGGCACGCTGTGGGCCGGCGACGGGCTGGATCGGCGCACGCGCAGCCTGATCACGATCGCGATCTTAGCGGCTCTCGGACGCGACGAGGAGCTGGCGCTGCACCTGCGCGCGACGGCCAACACCGGAGCGACGCCCGATGAAGTCCGTGAAGCGCTGCTGCATGTCGCGGTGTATGCCGGCGTGCCTGCCGCCAACAGTGCGATCACGCTGGCGAAATCGATTCTGGCGCCCGAAGCCGAAGACACTGCGCCGGCTGAGCTGGAGGGATGAGCATGATCACCACGATCGGCGAGATCGTGCGCGGCGACCGCGAGGTTTTCCCACCCTTTTTGTATGATGCGTATCGGTCGACCATCCGGCGCGCGCCGCGTTTGCCGCTGATCGACGTGCCGCTGACGCTGTCGGAGCTAACTGGACCCGGTCCGGCGATCAGCGCCGTCACGCCCGAGGATGCCGACCTGACCACCAACGCCGGGACCGGCGGCGAGGCGATCGGACAGCGCATCATCGTGAGCGGGCGGGTGCTCGACGAGCACGGCGCGCCGATCCCGCACACGCTGGTCGAGGTGTGGCAGTGCAACGCCGCGGGGCGCTATGTCCACCGTCGCGATCAGTGGCCCGGCCCGCTCGACCCCCATTTCCTTGGTATCGGCCGCTGTACTACCGATGCCGGCGGCGTGTATCGCTTTCAGACGATCCGCCCCGGCGCCTACCCGTGGAAGAACCATACCAACGCCTGGCGTCCTGCGCACATCCACTTTTCACTGTTCGGCGCATCCTGGACTTCACGACTGGTGACGCAGATGTATTTTCCCGACGACCCGCTTTTTTTTCAGGACCCGATCTTTAGCTCGGTGCCCAGTGCAGCCGGCCAACGGCTGATCGCCGCCTACGACCACCAATTGACGGAACCCGAGTGGGCGCTCGGCTGGCGCTGGGACATCGTGCTGCGCGGCCCGGCCGCCACGCCGTTTGAGGCGCCGCGGGAGGTACGATCGTGACGACATTGCCACCCACGGCCTCACAAACGGTCGGGCCGTTCTTTCACGACGGTTTGCTGCGTCACGACGCCCGGCGCAGCACGCTGGCCGGTCCCGCTACTGTCGGAACGCGTATCCGCATCGAAGGGGTAGTCTACGACGGAGATCGAGAGCCGGTGCCGGACGCGGTGCTGGAGATCTGGCAGGCCAATCACCATGGACGCTATGCTCATCCGGCCGACACGCGCGACCTGCCGCTGGACGACGATTTCACGGGCTTCGGTCGTGTCGGTACCGAGGCGGATGGCACATACCGTTTCGAGACGATCAAGCCCGGCGCGGTGCCGTTCGACGAGACGCGGCAGCAGGCGCCGCACATCAATATCGTGGTGTATGCGCGTGGCCTGCTCAACCACCTGTTCACCCGGCTGTATTTTGCCGGCGAGCCGGCTAACGACGGCGACCCGGTGCTCAGCCGCGTGCCGGCCGAGCGCCGCGAAACGTTGATCGCCCGGCTGGAGGAGCACGACGGCGTGCTGGTGTACCGGCTGGACATCGTGTTGCAGGGCGCGGGTGAAACCGTGTTCTTCAACATCTAGGTCAACGCTGAGGCTGTGAGAAAGCAATGTCATGCGGTAGGGAGCAGCGCCCATGACCCAGTTTCTATCGTTGCGCGATGCGATCGCACAGTATGTCCACGACGGCGATGCAGTGGCGCTGGAAGGGTTTACCCACCTGATCCCGTTCGCCGCCGGCCACGAGATCATTCGCCAGGCAAAGCGCGACCTGACGCTGATCAGGATGACGCCCGACCTGATCTACGACCAGCTGATCGGCATGGGCTGCGTGCGCAAGCTGATCTTTTCGTGGGGCGGCAACCCCGGCGTCGGCTCGCTGCACCGCCTGCGCGACGCTGTCGAAAACGGCTGGCCGCGGCAGTTGGAGCTGGAAGAGCATAGCCACGCTGCGATGGCCAACGCCTATGCCGCCGGCGCCGCCGGCCTGCCCTGCGCGGTGTTTCGCGGCTACCTCGGCTCGGACCTGGCCGGAGTCAATCCCAATATCCGCGCCGTCACCTGCCCGTTCAGCGGCGAGAAGCTCGCCGCTGTACCCGCGATCCGGCCCGACCTCGCGATCATCCATGCGCAGCGCGCCGACCGCGAAGGCAATGTGCTGATCGAAGGCATCACCGGCGTGCAAAAAGAGGTGGTCCTGGCGGCCGGGCAGTCGCTTGTGACGGTCGAAGAAGTGGTGGACGACCTGCGCGCGCCGAGCCCGAACTCAACCATCCTGCCGTCCTGGACAGTCAGCGCCGTCGTGGCCGTGCCCGGCGGCGCGCGGCCATCCTACACTCATGGCTACTACAGGCGCGACAACGCGTTTTACACAGCCTGGGACGCCATCGCCCGCGACCGCGACACGTTTGGGTCGTGGATACAGCAGTATGTCTTCGACGCTCCTGCTCGTGGGCGCCAGGCAAGGCTTGAGGATTAAGCGCATGAGCGATTACACAACTGCCGAGATGATGGCGGTGGCGGCGGCACGCGCGCTCAGCAACGACGATGTTTGCTTTGTCGGCATCGGAGCGCCCTCGCTGGCGTGTAATCTGGCGCGGCTTACCCATGCTCCCGACATTACGCTGATCTACGAATCCGGCACCATCGCCACCAGGCCGGACGTGCTGCCGCTCTCGATCGGCGACCCCGAGCTGTGCGAGACGGCACTCACCACCGTATCGGTGCCGGAAATGTTCCAGTACTGGCTGCAAGGCGGCCGTATTTCGGTCGGCTTCCTCGGCGGCGCGCAGCTCGACCGCTTTGCCAACATCAACTCGAGCGTGATCGGCCCTTATGCCCGACCAAAGGTGCGCTTGCCCGGCGGCGGCGGCGCACCGGAGATCGCCGGCAACTGCCGGCAGGTCTATATCGTGATGTCGCAAACCCGCCGCTCGTTCGTGGAGCGAGTGGATTTCGTAACCTCGTTCGGGCACGGCGAGGGCGGCGATCACCGGCAACGGCTGGGGATCCACACGGCGGGGCCGACACTGGTAGTCACCGACCTTTGCCTGATGCAGCCCGATCCCCACACCAAAGAGCTGACGGTGGTCTCGCTGCATCCAGGCGTAACGCGCGAGCAGGTGCTGGCGAACACCGGCTGGCCGCTGCGCTTTGCCGCGACGGTTGTCGAAACTCCACCACCCGGCGCACACGAGCTCGAGGTGCTGCGCGATCTACAGGCGCGTACCGCGCGGGCCCACGGCGGAGAGGCTGCGCCGCATGTCTGATCCGCGCGACAGCCTGTTTACCACGCCGGCGATGGCGGCGCTGTTCGCACCCGAAGCGCACGTTCGGCAGATGCTGCGGTTCGAGGCGGCGCTGGTCCGTGCGCAGGCACAGCTCGGGATCGTTCCACGTGCCGCGGCCGACGCCATCGTAGATGCCTGCCGCATCGAGCGCTTTGACGTCGCCGCGCTGTATCGCGAGGCGGCAGAATCAGGCACGCCGGTCATCCCATTGGTGCGGATGCTGAGCGCGAACATCACGGTTGATGGCCGAGACTTTCTGCATCTGGGAGCGACCAGCCAGGACGTGATCGATAGCGCACTTATGCTGCAGATGCGCGATGGATTGAAGCTCCTGCTCGACGATCTGCTGGCGATCTGCGCGCGCTGCGCGGAGCTGGCGCAGCAACATCGCCATACGTTAATGGCCGGGCGAACCCTGCTGCAGCAGGCGCTGCCGATCAGCTTCGGACTCAAGGCCGCGCGCTGGTTAGCACTGGTCACTCGCCAGGCACAGGCGCTGCGCACCTGTCGCGATCGATCGCTGGCGCTACAGTTTGGCGCGGCGACGGGCACGCTGGCGGCGCTCGGAGGCGCCGGCCTCGCGGTTGCCGAACTGCTCTCCGAGCAGCTCGAGCTCGAGCTTCCGGAGCTTCCGTGGCATGCCGAGCGCGATCGTATCGCCTCCGTCGCCGCCGCGCTCGGCATCGCGGCAGGCGCGATGGCCAAGATCGCGCAGGATATCGTGCAGCTGGCGCAAACCGAGGTCGGCGAGGTGAGCGAGGCCGGCACCCCCGGCAAGGGTGGCTCGTCCGCCATGCCGCACAAGCGCAACCCCGTCGACGCGACCATGGCGCGGGCGGCGGCACATCTGGCGGCAGGTATCGCGGCGACGCTGCTGTCGGACATGGCAAGCGAACACGAGCGGGCGGCCGGCACATGGCAGGCTGAATGGGCTGCCATTCCCGACCTGTTCCGCTATACGGGCGGCGCTGTCGCACGCGTACGGGCCGCAGTAGCGGGGCTGCAGGTCGACGGGGAACGCATGCGGTCAAATCTCAACGCCGGCGGTGGGCTGGTCATGGCCGAGTCGCTGATGACGGCGCTGGCACGGCACATCGGGCGAGCCGAAGCTCAGCGGTTAGTCCAGCAGGTCTCGCAGCGGGCGCAGAACGAGGGCATCAGCTTGCGCGCTGCGGCACTCGACGACGCGCGGATCAATGGCGAAATGACGGTTGCAGCTATCGACGGCGCGCTCGACCCGGCCACGTACCTGGGCAGCACCGATCGCCTGATCGACCGTGCGCTGGCGGCGTACCACACGTTGCTGTTGGAAATTGAGCAATGAGGTACCTGCAGCTCGACGACGGCGTGCGCCTCGCGTACCGCGTTGACGGCCCGGAGACCGCGCCTGCGTTGGTGCTGCTGAACTCACTGGGCAGCGATCTGCGGATGTGGGACCAACAGGTCGACGTTCTGGCCGCGAACGTCCGTGTTGTGCGCTACGATATACGCGGCCACGGGCATTCGAGCGTTCCCGGTGCGCCGGCGACGATCGAACAGCTGGGGCACGATGTGCTGGCGCTGCTCGATCAGCTGCGCATCGAGCGCGCGATGCTGTGCGGCATATCGCTGGGCGGCCTGACCGCGCTGTGGCTTGCCGCGATACACCCCGAGCGAGTCGAGCGTGCAGTGTTCGCCAACACTGCAGCGCGGATCGGCTCCGTGGAAAGCTGGAGCGCGCGGATCGACGCAGTACGCCGCGGCGGTATGCAAGCAGTCCGCGAAGTGGTACTCGCGCGCTTTCTGAGCGCCCCGTTTCGTGCGCAACATGCCGATGTCACACGCCGAGTCGGCGACATGCTCGTTGCGACCGACCCGGCGGGCTACGCTGCTGTCTGCGCCGCGTTGCGTGATGCCGACCTGCGGGCGGTACTGCCGCTGATCGGGGCGCCGTCGCTGATCCTGGTCGGGGACGCTTGACGAAGCCACTCCACCGGCACTATCCGTTGAATTATGTTCGGCGATCGCGCGCAGCGAGCTGCTCGTACTTGACGCGGCCGGGCATTTGTCGAATATCGAGCAGCCGGCGGCGTTCACTAAGATCCTGCTGCGGTTCCTGTGACGGTGCGCGTAATCTTGATGCAACCGATATCGCCGCGGAGACTCAGAGGCCGCTGAGAAATCATCGATTCTCCGCGCTCTCTGCGCCTCGCTGCGGTTTGACGCTTCCGGCGTGAGCAAGTAGGAGCCTGGTATGCCAGCCACCACCGAAGCCTGGATTGTCGAGGCGGTACGCACGCCGATCGGCAAGCATGGCGGCGCTCTCAGCAGCGTGCGCCCCGACGACCTGGCCGCGCTGACGCTCAAGGCATTGATCGAGCGCTCGGGCGTGCCGCCGTCCGAGGTCGAGGATGTCTATATGGGTTGCGCGAACCAGGCCGGTGAGGACAACCGCGACATCGCGCGCATGGCGCTGTTGCTGGCCGGGTTCCCGGTCGAGGTCGCCGGCACGACGATCAACCGGCTGTGCGGCTCGGGGCTCGACGCCGTGGCAAGCGCCGCTCGCGCGCTGCTGCTGGGCGAGGCGCACGTCTATATCGGAGCCGGGGTCGAGTCGATGAGCCGCGCGCCGTGGGCGATGCCCAAGCCGGAGCGGGCCTTTCCAACCGGCCACGCGACGATATTCGACACCACCCTTGGCTGGCGCTTCGTCAACCCTCGCATGGAGGCGCTGGGCCACACCGACTCGCTCGGCATAACCGCCGAGAATCTGGCGCAGGCACAGCACCTGATCACGCCCGACGAAAACACGCCGGACGAATTCGCCGGCGGCTATCGAAATCGACCGCTTCGCGCAGGACCGCTTCGCGCTGGCCAGCCACCAGAAAGCAATCCGCGCGCTCGATGCGGGGTACACAGCCGCTCAAATCGTGTCCGTGACGATCGCGGGCCGCAAGGGAAATACTACGGTCGACAGCGACGAGGGCCCGCGCCGCGATACGTCGCTCGACAAGCTGGCCGCGCTCAAGCCCGCGTTCCAACCGGGCGGCACGGTGACGGCGGGAAACTCGAGCAGCCTCAACGACGGCGCGGCGGCGGTGTTGCTGGTTTCGAAAGAATACGCTATGGCGCACGGCCTGCGGCCGCTTGGCAAAGTCCGCAGCATGGCCGTGGCCGGCGTGCCGCCGCGGGTGATGGGCATCGGCCCGGTGCCTGCGACCGGCAAGGCGCTGCAGCGTGCCGGACTCTCGCTGTCCGACATCGGGTTGATCGAGCT
The DNA here is from genome assembly GCA_963827625.1 of uncultured bacterium. Lineage (GTDB taxonomy): Bacteria > Chloroflexota > Chloroflexia > Chloroflexales > Kallotenuaceae > CAWHBS01. The sequence continues at coordinate 497,588 of CAWHBS010000005.1, forward strand.
CAACGAGGCGTTCGCCGCCCAGGCGCTGGCCGTGCTGCGCGCCTGGGAGCTCGACGACGACGATTCACGGGTCAACGTCAACGGCGGTGCGATCGCGCTCGGGCATCCGCTCGGCTGCTCGGGCGTGCGGATTTTGACCTCGCTGGTGCATGAGATGCAGCGCCGCTCGGATGTGCAGTTCGGCCTGGCGACCATGTGCATCGGCGTGGGTCAGGGCATCGCGATGGTTGTCGAGCGCGTCGAATGATCGGTTCCGTAGAAGGCGTAATCCGCAGAATAGGGAACCCAGCGCTGCGCGCCTGGCCGGCACTCGCCGGTAGGGCCGACTCCACCAACTGTGTTCAGGCGCTGAATATAACTAACCGGGCTGAACTCGCCTGTGCCTTGCCGCTCCAACACCTCCAGCCGCAACAGCGGGATGCTGTTCGCGTTCGGGCTGGGCGCGCTCACCGGATTACCGGCGCGAATGCGGCTACCGTCATGCACCGACTCCCACCACGGCCCCGGCGTCAGGCCGCGATCAATGCCACCGTAGTGTATCGCGGTCAGCCGCTTATCCTGCGGGTTGATCAGCACAGCCTTTGGAGCGCGAAAGGCCCACTGGCCGTTGTGGCACTCGTAGGTCTGCACGCCCTTGGCGCGACTGCTGAAAAGCAACTCGAAGCCGGGCGGCACAGCGATCGTCTCAGGTACCGCCGGGGATGGTGTCGCGGAGGCGGCGGTTACGGACAGCGGCAGGATCAGCGCGAACCCGGCAACCAGCAGCGCGGCCAGGACTTTGGCCCCAATAGATCGTACATGGTTCATGTTGTGTTCCTTACGTTGGCTCAAACGTCGCCGGTGCCGCTGGTTTCGCCGCAGTTGCTCGCTGCGTCGGTAGCGGTACCGTGCTTGGTGATATGCTAGCCGGGGAGTTCAAAAAAGTCTCAAGGGGCGAACCGCGAAGTTGCTGTACTACCGTCCCGCAAAGCCTGCCCGCGCCAGGGGTTGCAACGCCAGATCGACGGCCTGCTCGAGCGTGAGCGCCCGGCCTGTGACACAGGCGGCGGCAAATGCGGCTTCGCCTAATGCCAGGCGGCACGCGTGCATGGTCTCGTCAAAGCCGGCTTGCTCGATGGCTGCGAGCTTGACGCTCGCCCGCTCGCGCATGGCCTCGGACGCACTCATCAGCGTTGCGCCGCGCTCCGGTTCGCCCATCCGGCTGAGAGTCCGGGCGATGCCGTCGAGCACCACGGCACATTGGACCATGTTCTCACGGTCCCGCCACAGGTCGAGGCACTGCTGATAGTGCGCCAGGGCCCCGGCGTCATCGCCCTGACTGAGCGCGATGTCGCCCAACACGGCATAGTCCAGGCCCATGCCGAGCTGGTGATGCAGCGTGCGATGCAACGCCAGCGCCTCCTCGCCCAGCTGGCGAGCGCGCAGCCCGCCGCCCTGCGCATTGACGATCGCGGCCAGGCTGCGCAAAGCATCAGCCGTGCCTTCGGTATCGCGGCGAGCTCGATTGATGCTCAAGCCCTCCTCACATAGTGCTTGTGCCTGCGTGTACTCACCCAGGCGCATGTGCAGGCGTGCCAGAATACCGAGTGGAAATTTTGCGCTGTCCGGATCGTCTCCTCGACGAGCCAGCTCAAGGGATACCTCGAGATGGACCCTGGCATCCTCAAGCTCGCCCTGCTCGAGCAGCGTGAAGCCAAGATTTGTCAGAGCCGGCTGAAGCAAGCGGATGTCGTTCAGGCGCCACCCGGCCTCAACGGCCGCCTCCAGCCAGTGGCGCGCGCGGAAGTACTCATTTAAGCCGGCGGCAAGTATGCCGGCAGCCCGCAAGGCCCTGGCCTGCAGCTCCAGCGGCGCGTGCTCGCGATACTCCAGCGCGGTTTCCAGCCGTTCGAGTCCTTCATGGAGCAGGCCGGCCATCCAGTGAAACCGCCAGATGCCCGTTGCAATTCGTAGTGCGCTCGCATATTCCTGGCGCTGCAGCGCCCAGCGAAAGGCAGCCCGAAGATTGTCCTGCTCGGCGGCGACGCGTGCCCGCCAACGTGGTGCCTCCGCGCGCAACAGCTCGATGTCGGCCTCGGTCGCGAAGCGCGCAAAGTACTCAGCATGGCTAGAACCGGCGGCTTCGGCTTCCCCAAGCGCAGTGAGCAGCTCATGCACAAACTCGCGGATGGTCTCGAGCATGAGGAAACGGGTTTCACCGGCAACCGTTTGCTGCTGCACCAGGCTGGCGTTATTCAGAACCTCGAGTGCCGGCAAGGCGTCGATCGCTTCGCCGAGAACAGCCTGTGCGGCCTCGGCGCTCCAACCGCCCGCGAAAGCGCCGAGGTACCTGAAGGCACGCTGTTGCTCGGCATCAAGCAAATCGTAACTCCACTGGATCGCGTGCCGCAGAGACCGGTGACGAGGCGACACGTCCTGCGGACCGCGCCCGAGTGCCTGTAACGGCCGTTCGAGCTGCTGCAACAATGCGCTCGGGGAAAGCGTTCGGGCGCGAACCGCGATCAGCTCGATCGCCAATGGCAGGCGATCCAGCCGGCGACAAATGGCCTGATACACGTCAGAATCGGTTTCATCCGCAGCCGGACCGGCGCCTGCCGCGTGCGCGCGCTGTACGAAAAGTTGTACGGCATCCGCATCGTCTAGCGGTTCGAGTATGAATTGCTGCTCGGCCCGTATATTAAGCGGCGTTCGGCTCGTCACGAGCACAGTCACGGCGGGACAGGCGGCCAGCAGCTCCGCCACGAGCGGAGCTGCTGCGACGACGTGTTCAAAGTTGTCGAGAATAAGCAGCACATGCTTTGAACGCAAATGGTCGCGCACCGTCTCGCTAATGTGCTGCCGCGGCCGCTCCTTCACGCCGAGCGCCTGGGCCAGGGCATCCGCCACCAGGACAGCGTCGTTAAGCGCGGCCAGCTCCAGCAGATAGATCCCGTCTTCGAAGTCGTGGCGCAGTGCGTGTGCCGCTTCAATCGCCAGCCGCGTTTTGCCGATGCCGCCGGTGCCGGTAATGGTGAGTGTACGGCCGTTCATTTCCCGGATGCGCCCGCAAACGGCCCGCAGCTCGTCGCCGCGGCCCACCAGCGCCGCCGGCGGCACGGGCACGCCGAACGGCGGCGGCGGCGGCGCCAAACCGTCCGTATCACCGCGACGGATCTGCTCGATCAACAGCGTGGTCGCCGACTCGGGCGTAGCATCAAACTCCTCGGCCAGCATGGTCTGGAGTTGACGGTACTGCGCCAGGGCCGCTGCCGTCTCACCGTTTAATGCCAGCAGGCGGATATAGGCACGCTGGTTCGCTTCGATCCAGGGTTCGAGCGCAACCAGCCGGCGGGCATAGCCCAGCCCTTCGGGGAAGGCGCCGCACCACTGCGCCCGCTCGGCCAGCCGCTCTAGCGTGCTCAACACCCGCTGCAAAAGGTGTTCGCGCTGCGGCAAAGTCCACTCCTCGAACACCGCGCTATCTGTGATGCTGATGTCGGCGAGGAAGGTTCCTCGATACAGGCTCAGCGCCTCATGCAGGTGCTCAGCGCAGCGCGCGCAGGTGCGCCAGCTTAAATGCGCGTGTGCCTCCGCGGCCCGCAGGGAATCGAGAAACCGCGTTACATCGACCTCGAGCGCGCCGTTCCGATCCAGTTGAACACTCTGGGCATCGCTGAGCAACGCCGGTCGCTGCGCGGTCGTGTCCCCAAGCGCGTGGCGCAGCGTGGTGAGCGCCTGGCTCAAGCTGGCGCGCGCTGAACGCTCAGGCTGGTCCGGCCAGAGCAGCGTTGCCAGCTCGGCCCGCGAGTGCGGGCCGGCCTCAACCGCCAGATACGCCAGCAGTGCGCGGACCTTGGCATATGGGAATCCATACACCGGTGTCTCGTCGATCGTCACCTCGAATGGGCCGAGCAAGCGAATCGTAATACGTCTCATCGCAGCCCCTGAGCATGCCGCCGTATTTGGTCACATCAGCATACTTCAGGCGTATGAGACTTTCGTGAGACTGATGCACTATTTTGTTGCGTCGACGGGAATCACCACAAAGGCACGAAGGACACAAAGACTCTTACGATCTTTGTGTCCTTCGTGCCTTTGTGGTGAAACCTTGCCGGCCCGTGTTCCAGGGTGGCCGTCGCTCAGCTGGCCCACTTGATGGTACAACCCACCGGGCGGGTCTCGGCGATCGGCGCCGGCCGGCCGGCCAGTGCGGCTTCGATGCCGTCACGCAGGAAATGTTGCGTGACCTGCTCGAGCTCCGAGTTGTCGTCGGGTGTCCCGTGGTACACCAGGTTGCGCTCACGATCGAAGACGAAAGTCTCCGGCGTTCGCTCCGCACCGTAGGCGCGTGCCGTCGTCTGTGGCAGATCCTGCAGATAGGGATATGGATAATTATGATCCTGCGCGCGGGCCTTCATCGCCTCGAAGTTGTCGCCCGGGTGCTTTTCCGGATCGTTGGCATTGATCGCCACGAAGGCCACGCCCCGATCCGCGAACTCCTGCTGGAGGCCGATCAGACGGCCTTCCCAGGCCTGCGCATATGGGCAGTGATTGCAGGTGAAGACCACGACAAGCGCTGAACTGTCCGCAAAGTCTTCCAGGCGATGTTGCCGGCCGTCCACGCCGGGCAGGTCGAACGGAATAGCTCGGGCTCCGATGGCGAGCGGAGTGGAAATCCTGGCCTGTTGTGTCATGTTGAACCTCTTGATAAGCTACGAGAGCGATTAATCGCGCGACCGGATCAGCCGCCGGCATTCGACGGCCGTCAACCCGGTCGCTCCGCCTGTTCGAGCGTCCGCCGAATCGCCGCGCGCACATAGTCGAGCGTGGGCAGGGGCGCGATTCGTCCGTCCTCGCGCCGGTACGCGCGGCACGTCAGTGCATAGGGGCTGCGGGCTCCGGTCGCGACGGGCAGCGGATCGATATCTTCGCCCATCAGACGGATCGTAGGTGAGCCAATAAACGCGAGGCGCTGCGCATCTTCGTCGCTGCCGACTTCGATTCTGGTAATCGAGGCGGCAACTCCCTCGGCGGTAAGCGCCTGCTGCAGCAAGGCGTAGCCAGCTTCATGGGAAGGGCAATCGGCCCACCAGAGAAACTCCACCTGTAGTGGCGCACGAATCTGCTCGTGCGGGCCGCCGTGGCCGGATGATGCCGCACCGTCACTCGCTTTGTCCACCGTTTGTGCTTCTCCCGCCGTGTGTCTGCACTGAATATGTGTTAGTGTATCATCTTTATCAAGAATTATGCCAGCCGGTCACAATGGTCGCCATTTGTCGGTTTGACCCGGCGAGCAAGCAGGTGGCCCTGGCTGAATGAACGGCTTGCCGCCACCGGCGTTATTCATCCTCTGTGCCGCCGGCTGCGTGCGCCAACCTCCGCAGATCGCCGATCTGCTTGGCATCGGTGATCAACCGGCCATACTCCGCCGGCCGGAGAGCACGGCCCATAAACACCCGCTGGTTGCGGTAGTGCATCCGGCTCTCGACGGCCGTTGTCGCGGATACATGGATGTCGCGCACGCCGCTCCGGGCGAGGATCGTCGTGATATTCCGCTCGGTGATGCCGCCGCCGGGCATGATGCCGATCCGGCCGGCGGCTACGCGCACCAGGTCGGTTATCAGGTCAAGGCCTTCGAGCGCCGACACCTCCTGCCCGGATGTGAGCAGGCGGTCGATTCCCAGCGTGATCAGGTCGTTCAACGCACGATAGGCATCGCCAGTCATATCGAAGGCCCGGTGGAAGGTGACGCTCAGCGGGTGTGCAAGCTCGATCAGGGTCCTCATCCTCGCAACATCGATCGAGCCGTCGGGCAACAGGATTCCGATGACGACGCCATTGGCGCCGAGCTGCCCGGCGCGGACGATATCGCGCTTCATCACCTCAAACTCGATCTCCGAGTAGCAGAAATCGCCGCCCCGCGGGCGGACGATCACGTGCAGCCCGATGGTAAGGTTGTCGCGGGCGAGCTCGATCATGCCCGCGCTCGGCGTCGTGCCACCCTCCAGCAGGTTGTCGCACAGCTCGACCCTGCCGGCGCCGCCTCGTTGCGCGGCGATGGCCGACTCGACCGAGTCGACGCAGACCTCAATGGTCACGCCCTGGGGCGGTTTGGACGCGGCATCCGGTTGCTGTTGCATCGTTAGTGGTCCCGCTTGAGCATCCGGTCCATCACCCACGATGTCCGAGCGGCGCTGTCGCCCGTGCTCGGACATGCTCCAATCCCGTTCAGCTCATCGACCACCAGCTGTATCAGTGGTTGTTGAATATGCGGGGGATCGACATGAGCATATTCCGTGGTTCCACCGGCCGTGGTTACCCGCACCGGCAGGGCCTCAAACGTCGAATACGCGATTTTGCCGTTCGTGCCGACAAGCTCGGTGAGGTCGCAGCTGTCATAACCGCTGAAGCACCACGTCCCAACGCCATGTACGCCCGAACTCGAACATGAAGGTGCCGGTTACGATGTCTTCGGCCGGATAGCGCTGCGCCTGGTTGGAGGCAAAGCCTTCGACCACGCGAATCGGTCCCAGGAGGTAATCGAGGATGTCCAGCATATGCGAAGCCAGGTCCACGAACAGCCCGCCGCCGGCCACGTCCGGGTTTACGCGCCAGGGCAAGCGCTGCGGATCAGGCCCCGGCTCGACCAACGGTTGGTACAGGGTGACTGTTACAAACCGGATATCGCCGATAGCCCGGCTATCAATCAGCTGCTTGATGGTGAGAAAGCGCGCCAACGCTCGTCGATAGTAGGCGACGAACAACGGCACTCCGGCGGCGCGACAGGTTTCGATCATGGCACGGCATTCTGCGTAGTTCAGTGCCATCGGTTTTTCAACATAGATCGGCTTGCCTGCCTGCGCGCTCAGCAGAGTATATTCTTTGTGCGACGCGGGCGGCGTCGCAACGTAGACGGCATCAACCTCCGGATCATTGATCAAGGCGCCGGCCGTGTCGTACCAGCGGGGTACGCCGTGGCGACGAGCATAATCGCTGGCGAGGGCTCCGGTGCGTCGCATCACGGCCACCAACTGGGAGTGGCCGGCTTTCTGAAACGCGGGACCGCTCTTAACTTCGGTGACATCGCCACAACCGATGATCCCCCAACGAATTGTACGCATAGCGATCTTCCTTTCGAGCCGGGCGTGTGAGTGCGCACTGATTACCCGCGCCGACGGTCAACACCTCGGGTTCTACTCCGACCTCCTCAGGGCCGGCGGTCTTGCCGGACGCTGCCGGCCGGCCCTCGCGCGACCGAGTGTTGACCCGGCGTTGGGCGATAGTGGTGCTGCGATCACGTCGATTTTTCCGCCAGTACCACCGCACAGTCCTCGAGCCGTAAACAGCCGCAGTTGAGCCCGGCTTCGAGGATCCGCTTCATCATCCGGATCCGCGCGATCACGTCGTCCAACTCTTTCAATTTCCGCCGGGCAAGCGGCTGCCAGCGGGCCGCCGGCGGCGTGTCGGGTGCAAAGCCGTGCAGCAAGGTTTGAATCTCGGCGACTGTGAAGCCGGCGCCCTGCGCCAGTTGAATGAGCTTGAGCATCCGGACGGTGCTCTCGTCGTAGCGCCGCCGGCCGTTGAGCCGCCGTGGCTGAGGCAGCAGGCCGATGCTTTCATAGTAGCGCAGGGCGGACGGCCGAATTCCGGCGCGCCGTGCCACGTCTCCAATAGCGAGGTCGTCCATAAACTCCTGCTTGACTTAAAGCTCACTTGAAATGATACGCTGTGCGCAACGGCTTCGCAATCGTGTAACTGAAAGGAGCTTGAGCTATGTCGAAACCGGATAACCGCGCGCCGGATCTGCCGATCGTGCCGATCGCGTGTGACCTGGGTGCCATACCCGACGGCGACCGCGCGGCGCATCTCGACCGCGCCAGTGCGCTGCTTTTCGCGGCTTATGAGGAGCGACGCGAGCTGGTGGACGGCTACGCGTGGCGCTTTGGCGCGCACCAGTTCGACGAGGTGGCGGCCTACGTCGCCAACGAGCGGCGCTGCTGCCCGTTTTTCACGTTCACCCTGGAGGTTACCCCGGCCGGTGGGCCGCTCTGGCTGCGGGTAACCGGCACGGCCGAGGCGAAGGCGTACTTAACATCGGAGCTGGCCATACATTCGGCCCCATAGCGGACGCCAATCTTGAGCACAGGCCGGTCGATGCAATCGTTGCGCAGCCTGTCTACTGAGCAGGAGTGTGGTGGACGTAGCGCGGGCGGGCGTCGGCGCGTAGCTCGATCGCACTGTTCACGGCGGGGAAAGCAGTTTGGGCGCCATCCCGATCCACGACGGTCGCCGTGGTGGAGGTGGTGGGCAAGCGTATGGTTGCGCCTTGCGGCGCGTACACAACGTCGATCGTTTCCGCGCCACGTTGCCAGCGGAAGGTATAGCTGGGGACGCCGCCGATGGCGGTCAGGTCGTCGACCACGATCGCGCCGCGAACTCTTGCCTCATTGGGTAGGTCGTCAAGCACCAGGGCATGGACCCGCACCTCACCGTCCAGCCTGCCGTTGTTGTTTCCGCCACCCAGGCGATTGCCTGATGACGCCACGCCCCGGATCGACATCTGGATCCAGGCCCACTCCGGCCCGCCCAGCTTGCCGAGTGGAAATTGCACGATCTCGCCGCCCTGGTCGATCAGCTGAATCTGCACCAGGTGCCCGGAATTGTTGCCGTACACCCACAGCCCGACGGCGGTAGCGGAACCGATGGCGAGCGGATCGCGCGGCTTGAAGGCGACATAATCGTTGTTCGTGGTATCGAAGCGATAGTCCAGCCGTCCGCCGAACACGCCGCTGTGAGCACCACGTGCGTAGGCTTCGAGGCTGCCGAACTGCGAGGCTACGGCCCAGGTAGCGGGCTGTTCCCAGCTTTCCACGACGCGGCGGGCGTTGCCATGGTCGATCTCGCCCACGAAGCGCGCCCCGGCCAGCTGGCGCGTAAGGGTAGTGTAGGCGCGGAAGGCGGCCTTGGGCACTGAATAATCGGTGTAACTCTTGCCGAAGCGGAACAGGCCGAACGAGTTGTCAGGATCATCGTGGAAGGTGTACCAGAACACCTTTTCAACTTCGGGCTGTGCCAGCAGGTGTAGCGCGCCGCGCACCAGAAAGTTGGCCTGTCGTTCCTCGTCCACCTCGGCGCGTGAGCCGCGCGGCGAAAGGCTTGACTTCCAGCCGTATTCGGTTATCCAGATCGGCTTGCTGCCGTAGCGATTGAGCAGCCCGCGCACGCCGCCGATGCCCGATGGCGCGATTTGTCCCTCTTCCGGTCCGGTGGGAGTAGTGTAGGGATGGAGCGCCAGAACGTCGAAGGAGTTCCATGCCCCGGCCTGGGCCAGCCCGCTCAAGAAACGGGTATCGAAGGGCGACACGCCGCCGTTGAGCACCACGGCGCCGGGATCAACCGCCTTGATCGTGCGGTAGGCGCTCTGAAGCAGAGCGGCATACGCTTTGGGGTCGGGTGTGCCTTTCCAGAACGGCGCGTTATCGGGTTCGTTCCAGACTTCCCAATGATCGACCTGGTCGCGGTAGCGAGTGACTGTCGTCCGGATATAGCGTTCCCAGGCGGCGATGCCTGGCATGCTCATGCTTTGAGCGGAAATGCCGTCGCCGGGATCGGCCGTCGCCCACCCGACGCTGTAGCCCAACCGGCCCAGGATATGAATGTCGTGCGCGCCGAGCGCGGCGACCATCTCGTCGGTGACGCGCCAGTCCCAGGCTCCCGAACGAGGCTCGATGCGGGGCCACGCGAAATCTTCACGCGCCCAGCCGACGCCCAGCTGGGCGATGCGAGCGGCGGGCCGCGCCAGCTGGCCCGGAGCGGGATAGCGCGTGGCGATATGCGTGTTGAGACCAAAGCGGGATGCGGCAGTGAGATCGGCGCCCGGACGCGCGACGACAGAGCGTGCCGGAAGCATGCCGAACAGCAAACAGATCAGCACTACGAGCGTGCGTCCATGGTCAGTCATAACCATCTGCGGCAATTATAGCAGTCGTTTACCCCGGCGATGCACCAATGCACCACCATTTCTTGACAACGAAACTCAGCCGTCCTAACATCTTCGAAGTCGAGGCTCCTTTCGACATTACCATCATCGACGCCGACAGTCATTCCTTACCTGCGTACCTGGAAAGGGTCAACCATGCCTGCACCGACATTTCGTCTCAACGACGGCCACACCATGCCCCAGATCGGCCTGGGCACCGCTTCGCTCAACGACGACACGGTCGCGCCGGTGATCGTTACCGCAATCGAAGCCGGCTACCGTCACATCGACACCGCCTACCGCTATGGCAACCAGCGTGGCGTGGGCAAGGGCATCCGCGATAGCGGCATCCAGCGCGAGGAGCTGTTCGTCACGACCAAGTTGGATGGCGAGTTTCAGGGCAACGAGCGTGCGATTGCGGGTCTCGACGAGTGCCTGCGCCAGCTTGGCCTGGACTACGTTGATCTGCTGCTGATCCACTGGCCGCTGCCGCAGCGCGACGAGTATATCTCCACCTGGAAGACGTTCGAGAAGCTGGTCGAGGCCGGAAAGGTCCGGTCGATCGGCGTTTCCAACTTCAAGCCTGCCCATCTGGATCGGCTCTTAGCCGAAGCCACGATCCGCCCTGTGGCCAACCAGATTCAGCTGAACCCGCGCATCACACGGCCCGAGCAGCTCGACTACGACCGCGCACACGACATCGTCACGGTAGCCTGGAGCCCGCTGGGGCAAGGGAGCGACCTGCTGAACGAGCCAACCCTGGCGACGATCGCCGCGACGTATGGCAAGACGCCCGCGCAGGTTGTCCTGCGCTGGGACATTGAGCGCGGGATTGTGGCGATCCCCAGGTCGTCGAACCCCGAGCGGCTCGCCCAGAACCTCGACATCTTCGACTTCACGCTGACCGCCGACCGAGATCGCCGCCATCTCGGCGCTCGACACCGGCGAGGGTGTCGACTCGGATAAGAGTGGTCACTGACGAACAACGGAAACAGGCACGCACTATGGGGCTGTGTGGAGCCCATCCACCCAGTACACCGTTTCCGGTGGTTCCCGCGGCGCGATCTCCAGATTGACGACGATGGCCTGCTGGTCGCTTCGCACGAGGACACACGCGAGCGTCTCGTCAGCGCTCGCATTGATCTCCTGGTGGGGAACGAACGGCGGCACGTAAATGAAATCGCCCGGCCCGGCTTCGGCGACGAATTCCAGGTTCTCGCCCCAGCGCATCCGCGCCCGGCCGTTCAGCACGTAGATCACACTCTCGAGCGCGCCGTGGTGGTGCGCTCCGGTTTTGGCATCCGGATCGATCGTGACTGTCCCGGCCCACAGGCGGTTGGCACCAGCGGTTGCGTACGTGATCGCCGCCGCCCGGCTCATGCCCGGCGTCTGGGGCGTATTAGGGTCGAGCGCGTCGCCGCGCACGATGCGCACGCCGTGTAAACGCCAGTCGGGTCGCGTAGCTGACGCCATCTCAGTTTTCCTTTCACGTGCTGTAGCGCGGACATTGCCGCGCTTAGCACGCCACTCCCTACGATCATAGCGCATCCGGCAATAGTGCCGCGGTCGTGGCCGCCCGCTATGCTCTCCGGCGTTGTGATTGACACTGTCCGCGCGATCGGCTATACTCCATAAATAAACCGACTGTCGGTTTATTTATTGGCATGGCAGCTATGGCTCGTACGGTCAAGCAGGCGGAATACACAGCCAAGCGCAACGAAATCCTCGATGCGGCGCAGCGTCTCGTCTTAACGAAGGGCTACGAGCGCATGACGCTTCAGGATATTCGGAGCGAGCTACAGATCTCCACCGGGGCGTTCTACCACTACTTCGAATCGAAGCCGGCGGTGCTTGAAGCATTCATCGAACGGATGCGCCAGGCAGTCGAGCAGACGCTGCTTCCAATCGTCGATCACCCCAGTATGTCTGCGCTCGACAAGCTGCAGCGCTTCTTTGATACGATCGACCGGCTGAGACTCGCGCACAAGGCGGAGGTCGTCAGCCTGGGGCGCGTCTGGTATACCGACGCCAACGCCATCGTGCGCCAGAAAGTCGACCAGGCCGTATGCAAACAGCGCGCGCCGCTGCTGACGGCGATCGTCAGTCAAGGCGTGCGCGACGGCGTCTTCACTGCCGCTTATCCTGCTCAGGCCGGCGACGTTATCCTGGCGCTACTGCAAGGCATGGCGAACATCCATGCGCAGCTGCTGCTTTCGACCGATCTCGAGCGTGACGAACAGCGCACCGTCGACGAAATCGTTACCACACATGCTGCCTATATGGATGCGGTAGAGCGCGTGCTCGGCGCCGCTCCGAACTCACTCTATCGTACCGATGCCGCGGCGGTGCAGGTATGGGTGGAAGCAATGCGAGAAAACGACTATGCCTGAGCCGGCCACTTCCAACTGGACAATATTATGACTGACGCCATTACTGTGTCGGGATTAGTCAAGACCTTCGGCCGTACCCGCGCGCTCGACGGCCTTGACCTTGATGTTTGCCATGCAGAGGTGCACGGCTTCCTGGGGCCGAACGGCGCCGGCAAGAGCACGACACTCCGCGTGCTGCTCGGCTTGATGCGAGCAGACGGCGGCACTGTTCGCCTTCTCGGGGGCGACCCGTGGCGTGATGCCGTCACGTTACATCGCCGGCTCGCCTACGTGCCGGGCGATGTCGTTCTGTGGCCCAATCTATCGGGCGGGGAGATCATCGACCTGCTGGCGCGGCTGCGCGGTGGCGCGAACAAACGGCGACAGGCCGAGCTGCTCGAGCGCTTCGGCCTCGACCCGCGCAAGAAGGCACGTACCTACTCCAAGGGCAACCGCCAGAAGGTTGCTCTTGTAGCCGCGCTCTCGGCCAACGCAGAGTTGTTGCTGCTGGATGAGCCGACCTCGGGGCTCGACCCGCTAATGGAGGAGGAGTTCCGGGTCGCGATTCGGGAGGAGCAGCAGCGTGGCGCGACAGTGCTGCTGTCCAGCCACATCCTCGCCGAGGTCGAGAAATTGTGCGACCGGGTCACCATTGTGCGCGGCGGCCGCACCGTCGAGAGCGGTACGCTGGCCGACCTACGCCATCTTACGCGTACCAGCATCGAGGCAGAGCTCGAACGGCCACTGGACGACCTGCTCGCCGGCCTTTCGGGTGTACACGAGCTGTCCGCGACGAACGGGCATGTGAGCTTCAGCGTCAACTCCAGCGCTCTGGACGCTGCTCTTCAACAGCTCACGACCGCCGGTATACGCAGCCTGCTTAGCCGGCCGGCGACGCTCGAGGAGCTGTTCATGCGCCACTACGCCAGGGAAGCGGACGTTCATCAAACATACGAGGAGCTCAAACAGTGAGCGCGTTAGGTGGGACCGCGACCCTGACCGGCCTTGCCGTGCGCCGGGACCGCCTGCTGCTGCCGTTCTGGGTGCCGTTCCCGGCCCTGATCGCGCTGGCGTTTGTCACCGCGTTCACCACCGCATTCCCCACTCCCGAGGCGCTGCAAGAGTATGCTGCTACCAGCATCGGTAACTTCGCCTTCACGATATTCTACGGCCGGCTGCTCGGTTCGAGCCTCGGTCAAATGGTCACCTGGCGGGCCGGGTTTGTACCGGTGATGGTCGGTTTGATCAGCCTGCTGGTGGTTGTTCGACACACCCGTACCGAGGAAGAGGCCGGCCGCAGCGAGCTGATCGGCTCAACGGCTGTCTCGCGCGAGGCGGGCCTGGCGGCTGCATTGGCCATGACCGGCGGGGCCACGGCGATCCTCGGCGCGCTGGCGGCGCTGGCACTCATGAGCACCGGCCTGCCCATCGCCGGATCAGTAGCCTACGGGCTCGGCCTGACTACCGTGGCCTGGACGTTCGCCGCCGTCGGCGCCGTGGTGGCGCAGCTGACGACCGGCGCAGGTACAGCTCGTGTGATCGGCATTATCGTGCTCGGAGTCGCGTTTCTCTTGCGTGGTGTGGGCGACATCAGTGCGCAAGGTGGCGGCGGGCTGGGCTGGATCTCCTGGCTGTCGCCTTTGAGCTGGGGGGCTCAACTGCGTCCGTTCAGCGGCGAGCGCTGGTGGGTGCTTGGCATAGTTTTATGCGCGGACGCCGCATTGATCGCGACCGCGGTCGTTCTGAGCCGGCGGCGCGACATCGGCAGCGGCCTGCTGGCGGCGCGATCCGGCCCGGCAGTTGCTGCGCCCGGGCTGCGCTCGCCGTTTGCGCTGGCCTGGCGGCTGAACCGCGGTTCGCTGGCGAGCTGGATCATCCTGTGCGTTGTGATCGGCGTCGCGCTTGGCGGCATCGCCACCAGCATCGCCGACCTGCTGACCAACAGCTCCGCTGCGGCCAGGGAAGCCATCGCACGATTAGGTGGACAGGGCTCGATTATCGACCAGTATTTCTGGGCGATGATCCGCGGGCTCGCGCTCGCCGGTTGCATCTACGCGATTCAGCGGGTGGTGTGGCTCAAGGCCGAGGAAAGTAGCGGACGCTCGGAGTACCTGCTCGCCGCGCCGGTCGAGCGACTGCGTTGGGCCGCCGGCAACTTCGGCATAGCGCTGCTCGGTGCAAGCATCGGACCGATCCTCTGCGGTGCCATGGCAGGTCTTACGCACGGCTTGATCTCGGGAACCGCCGGCCGCGAGCTGCTCCGCGTCACCGGCGCCGTGCTGGTGACGCTGCCCGCGATCTGGCTCTTCGGCGGACTGGCATTCGCGGTGTTCGGGTGGCTGCCGCGTTTTGTCGCCGGCACCTTTGCCGTGTTCATCGCCAGCGTGTTTCTCGGCTGGGCCGGTGAGGAGCTACAGCTGGGCCAGTGGGTGATGAATTTGTCGGCCTTCACGCACCTTCCGATCCTGCCCGGCGGAGAACTGGAGATCGCACCGCTGTTCATTCTGAGCACGGTTGCTGCGCTGCTCATCTCTGCCGGCGCGCTGGGCATACGGCAGCGTGACATTCTGATCGGCTGAGGACGTTACCCGCGTCCGGCTGTGCCGGTGTGTCAGCCTGATCGCCGGCTGCCGATCGCTGTGTGCGTACCCGTTGCCGGCCGGATATGCCAGGCTGTTGCGCTCGTGACGTTTCAGTAGGTTTCCGGACGGTCTTTCGAGTTCGTATTAATCAGGCGCACGCCGATTCCGTGCCCTTCGATCTGCGGTACGAGCTGATCGAGTACCGCTTGCGCCTCGGGGGTCGGATCTTCGTAGTACCCGATGATGATCGTGACCGGCACGCCGGCTGCGTCGGGAATGTTCTTCACCAGCTCGCCGTTCTTCACGAATTGGATATAGTTGGCGGTCTTGAGAACTAACTGCTTGAGTTGGTCGGGCACGCTATTCCACGGGCGGTATTCGGTGAGCAAAAGCATATATTCGCCCGTGTCTTTCTCACGGCCGATCGTGTCGACCATGGTAGCATCTTCAACGCCCGGCATTGTCGTTACCCTTGATGCCCTCGCCTCGCGGCAATGAAATTGTGCCGGGTGAACCGTGCAATATCCGATCCAGGGCTCCGTCGATCGGCATCACATTGCGCCACGGCTGGGCTAAAGAAGGCTGTACGCTCGGTATCGCCGCTATCTTTCACGCGGTCGTTACGTAATCGGATACGTAATTCTTCTGTGGTACGCGCCGCCTCCGCCCTGCTACCCTGACTACATCACAATAGCGACGGAGGAAAGTACGATGTCTGAGCGGCCTGACCTTGCGACAGTCCTCGCCGGCATAAGGGGCGGCGACCCAACCGCAATGCAGACGTTGTACGAAGTTTACGCTGCACAACTGTACCGCTTTTGCGTGTTTCGCCTCGGTGAGGTCGAAGCAGCGCAGGATGTGGTGCAAGAGGTCTTCTTGCAGGCGTGGCACGGCTTGCGTACATTCGAATACCGCGGCGATGCCGCGTTGACCGGCTGGCTGCACACGATCGCCCTCAACGCTGTGAATTCTTATCTTCGTAAGGACCAGCGCCAGCCAAGCGTATCGCTCAGTGTCTCCGAAGACTGGCCGCAGCTGCATAGCTCGGACATGTCCCGCATGGTGTGCGAGCGCATGGCGCTGCGGCAGGCGATCGAGCGCCTGGGCCCTTCTCACCAGCAGGTGATAGCGCTGCGCTTCCTCTCAGGCCTGTCGATCGTCGAAACAGCGCTGGCATTGGGTCGCTCGGAAGGTGCGATCAGATCGCTCCAGCACCGTGCCTTGCAGCGCCTGCACCAGACCTTGATCCCCGAGGCCGGGCCACGCGGGCGGGCGAGCTTCGAAATGGTTCCATCACACGGCGTGTGACCAGGCTGTCGATCGCCACGGCTCGATAGCCTCGCCCCATCGCACTCGACTAATGGTAGCCTGAAATGTGCTGCACGGAGTAAGGAGGCCGTTTTGAGTTATTCCACTTCCGCCCACGCACAGCTCAGTGAGTGGATTTCACACGAGGCGACACCGTTCTCGCTCAATTCGCCCGACAGCTTTCATGCCGTGGTCGATATGTTGATCGCCGCGCTTGGCAACTCGGTCGAATTGCTTGGCTTCGGAGAGGCGCTCCACGGTGGAGAGGAGCTGCTCATACTGCGCAACCGGCTGTTTCAGCGCCTGGTGCAGGCACATGGCTACAGCGCGATTGCGATCGAAAGCAGTTTTCCGAGGGCGCGGGTTGTAGACGACTATATTGCAGGTCGCGGCCCGGGTTCATTTGAAGCGATCCAGGATACCGGATTCAGCCACGGCTCCGGCCAACTCGAGGCCAATCGAGAGCTGGTCGAGTGGATGCGGACCTACAATGCCGAGCCTTCTCATCAGGTCAAACTCCGATTTTACGGCGCCGACAGCCCGACCGAAATGATCGGTACCGACAGCCCGAGCCGCCTCCTGCATGTTGCTCTCGATTACCTTGCCTCAATCGACAAGAACGGCCAACAGCGTCGCGAGCGCATCGATGCGCTGCTTGGCTCAAACTCCGAATGGGAGAACCCTGCCGCGTCGATGGATCCGGCGGCATCGATAGGTTTGTCGACCTCGGCAACCGCACTTCGGATTGAAACGGAGGATCTGATAACCGAGCTGCTGATACGGCGGCCGGAACTGGTGGCCAGGAGTGATGAGCAGGGGTATTTAGAGGCACTGCAGCATGCGTCGGTTGCACGCCAGCTACTCAATTATCACGCCGCGTTGGCCCGCACGTCGGAGCAACAAATCTCCGAGTTGCTCGGAATTCGCGACGCGATGATTGCGGATAACCTGACCTACGCCGTAACGCGTGAGCGCGAGCGGGGCAAAGTATTCGCCTTCGCTCACAACCGCCACTTGCAGCGCGGCAAGATCCAATGGCAGCTCGGCCCGCACAATGTTACGTGGTGGCCGGCGGGGGCACAGCTCGACCAGCTGCTCGGCACACGCTTTGCCGTTATCGGTTCGGGCCTGGGCGTATCGGAAGCTAACGGCATCGAGCAGCCCGAACCCGGCACCCTTGAAGCATTGCTGACCCGCTTGCCGGTACCTGGACTGTTCATACCGACGCACCTGGGCCAGTCCCTTCCAGCGCCGGAGATCGCCTCGCTTGCGGTACGTTCCGGTAGCATGAAAAACTCGACCTACATGCCGCTTGGCCCGGAAAGCTTCGCCGACTTCGATTGGCTGGCCGTGCTCCGTTCGACGACCTATTCCCGCGGTGGACCGCCGCTGCCGGCAGGGGACGCCGGCACGCAGCAGTAGGCGTCTAAACTGAAGAGTTATCGCTGTGCACATTGGATATTGCCGGCTTGCGATACTCGGTGGTGCGCCGGGTCACGCGGAACCCACAGCGCTCGTAGAGCCGCAGTGCCTGGTCGGTGTTAGCGGTGTCTACATGCAGTGCCGCCTCCGTCATGCCGCGCCGGCGCAGCGCGTCCAGGCTCAGTTCAATCAACGCGGTCGCCAATCCGCGGCCGCGCCACGGCTTGCGTACTGAGATGTTGTCGGTGTATCCGCGCCGTCGCCCGAAGGCCAGATTTTCCTCGCGATCGATCCACCCCAGCACCATGCCGGCTACCTCGTCGCCGTCCCAGGCGACCTGCCACATGTCGGGGTCGAAGCCCGGCATGTGGAGCCAGGTTTCATAATCCCAGTCTTGCAGGTGAAAGCCCCAGTGGTCCGCGAACGCCTCCAGCTGCGCGCGCCAGATGGCGGGAAAATGCTCCGGTGCAACCGGCCGCAGCTCGAGGCCGTCCGGCATGCGCGCGGCGCCGGCTCCATGTTCGAGCGAATGCAGCATGGTTGCCGTATAGCGAACAGGCCGGTAGTCCTCGCTTACGAACAGCTCACGCGCCGTGCTTACCGCATCGTCGGACCAGACAACGAAGTCGGCTGCCAGGGCGAAACGTGCCGCGAACCGCTCGCGCAGGATATGCTCGCCGGCGCGCAGCAGCCGCGTGCCGATGCCGCGTTCGCGCCAGTCGGGATGTACGGTACCGACGATTCTTCCGGCCGCCGCGCCGTCGGCGTCGACGACCGCCCCGCAGCGCAACACGGCGACGATGAGCCCATCAGCTTCGGCGAGCAGGATATCGCGCGAGGGCTCGAAGTGATCGGTCGGCCGATTGGAGGCTGCCATGACCTCGGCGGTAATGGCGCCGTCGAGCTGATCGGCGGCGGCGGAGGCCGCAAACACGGCGGCCATGGCCGCGTACTCGTGGGCGCCTCGCCAGTTGCGCATAGTCCACGCCGCGTCCGGCATGCTGGCAGGTTCCGGCATATGTTCGCGCTCTCCTGGTTCCATCCGGCGCCTCCATCTTCGTTGCGCGATTGTAAATCCATTCTGGGTAAGGCCTTGCGCAACGAACGTACACTACACATGGAGCAATTTGAGGCAAGCATAGTGACGACGAACGCGGCAAGTCGGCAGACAGTGATCCGGTGGATCAGGCGCCACGCCCGCCGCCTCACCACGCTCGATCCCCAGGCACCACTCGGCGACCTCGAGTCGTTACGAGACATGGTGGGCCATGCCAGGGTCGTCGGCCTCGGACGGACTACCCATGGTGCACACGAGTTGAGCGCCATCACGCTCCGGATCCTGCGCTTATTTGTCGAGCAGCTGGGGTTCCGCACCCTCGCGATCGAGCAGGCCTGGACCGGCGGCATCCTGATTGATCAATATCTGCAGACCGGCACCGGCAACCCGCGAGCGCTGCTCGCCGAGACCTATCCGCACTACCGCACTGAAGAGTTCCTCGACGTCCTATGCTGGATGCGCGCTTACAACGAGCGGCACCCGGCCGACCCGCTGCGGTTTGCCGGCATCGACATTTCCGGTGTCGGCGCGCTCGCGTATAACGCTGTAGCTGACTACATTCGGCGGGCCGCACCCGGCCGTCTCGACGAGTTGGAAGCTCATTATGCGGCCCTCCGGCCTGACACCGGGATCGACGAGCACACCGCAGGGTACCGACGCCGGCCTGACAAGCAGCCGCTGATCGACCATGCCCGCCAGGCATACGAGCTTGTTGCGGGTCTGGCGGCCGGCGACGACCAGGCACGCGCGCTCCAGAACGCTCGTGCCATCACCGGCTACTACGAACTCCACGCCATCGATAGCCTGAACAGCATGAGCTTCCTTGAGGCGCGCCTGGCCGAAAACGTGGTCTGGTGGCACGAGAACACCGGCCACAAAGTCATGTACTGGAGCGGAAGCCACAGCTTCGTCGGCCATGACCGGAGTATCTCGTTCCCTCCGGCCGCGCCGAAGACCGGCCGCAACGCGGGAAGCTACTTGCGCGAGTACTTCGGGCCGGACTACGTATCCGCCGGCCTGACGTTCCATCACGGCGCAGCGCCGGCGCCAGATTCCAGCTCCGTCGCCGGATGTGGTCGAAGCGGTCCTGGGGAGCACCGGCGTCGGAACCTATCTGCTGGACTTGCATGCCGGCCAACCGGACGCGGTCCGGGCATGGCTCACCGCGCCAACGAGGCTGCGCATGATCGGCCCGCGCTACGAAGCCAGGTATGACGCCGGCTTCCACATGTCGGGCGGCTCGCTCGCCGACTGGTTCGACGTCATCATCCATACCCAGGAGGTTACTCCGACCCACCTCTTAAATCAACCGTTTCGAGAATTGCTGTAGCCGGCCGCCTTAAGCCGGCCCAGCGCGCGCGACAGGCGGCGCATACCTTCTTCGATCTGTTCGGGCGGCTGCCTGGCGAAGTTAAGCCGCAGGTACGGCGTCGAGTTCATCCGGCTCGGGAAACAGCCGCCCACCCGCGGTAAACTGCACGCCTTCCTCGGCCGCATACGGCAGCAGGCCGGCGGCCGGCAGGCCGTTCGGCAGGCCGAGCCACAGGTACAGCCCACCCTGCGGCGCGACGGCCTGTGTTTCCGCCGGCATATAGCGAGTGATGGCGTCGAGCATCGCATCGCGCCGGTGGCGATAGACCCGGCACAGGCGGCGCACATGCGTCTGGTAGCGGCCGACGGTAACGTAGCTGTCCAGCGCCCGCTGCGTCAACGTGGAAGTCAGTAGATCCAGGAGCTGCTTTTGACGCGTGAGCAAGGGGTACACCGGCCCCTCGGCGACCAGAAATCCAATCCGCAACCCCGGCATGAGCAGCTTGGAAAAGGTCCCCACATAGATCACTCGACCGCCAGGATCGAGCGCTTTCAGCGCCGGCTGGGCGCGGCCGTCGTAGCGTAGCTCGCCGGCAAAGTCGTCTTCGAGAATCGGGATATTGTAGCGATCGGCCAGCGCGATCAGCTGGCGACGGCGCACCGCCCCGAGGCAGGTACCGGTCGGATTCTGGAAGGTGGGGTTGATGTAGATCAGGCGCGGGTGGTGCTGCTGCAGCAGCCGCTCAAGCTGCTCGACCTGCATACCGTCGGCATCGGTAGCACAACCGACCAGCCGCAGACCCTGCGCGCGAAACAGCTCGAGCGCCAGTTCGTAGGTCGGACTCTCGACCAGCACCGTATCGCCCGCCTTGAGCAGCACCTGGGCGACCAATGCCAGCGCTTGCTGCGAGCCATTGGTGATCAACACCGTGTCGGCGTGGACGTGGAGCCCCTGATTGGCCAGCACGTGGGCGATCGTAGTGCGCAGCGGGGCGTAGCCGCGACGGTCGTCCCAGGTCAGCGCAGCGCTGCCGTCACGGCGCATCACGTGCTTGACCGACCGATAAAAGTCGGCGACCTGAAACAGGCGCGGATCGCCAAAGCCGTTGAAGGTAATCGCACCTGGCTGCGATTGGCCGCTGCTCGGGCGTGCTGCAACATCGGCCCGGACAATGCTTGCCGACTCGAGTGTCTCGAGTTGCCAGAGCGGCCAGCGCCGGTCGTACCCTTCCGGCAGCGGGCCCGCGGCGTCGGGAGGCAGCACGAAGGTACCGCTACCGGCACGGCGTTCGACCAGCCCGGCCGTCTCGAGCGCGGCGTACGCGTTGTCGATCGTAATGCGGCCGACGCCCAGATCGAAGGCCAGTTGCCGCGCCGAAGGCAGCTTCGTGGCGGGCGGCAGGGCTCCCGAGGTGATGCTTTGCTGCAGGTACAGTTCGATTTGCTGATACAGCGGAACGCCACTGCCGCGCTCGAGCGGAATGCGCATGGCTTCCCTCTCATGTATCTTAGGTTTCACTGGTCCATCGCGGATGCAAGACCATAACCCCCGACCGGCTCCGTCACGTAGCGCTCACCAAAGCCTGCGATCAGCGGCCTTGCCCGGGCGATAGCCTGCTGTACCGCTGGAAGCGCCAGCGATGCTTCGTGGCTCGACTGTTTGTCCCAGACCTCGGTGATCCAGATTGCGTTCAGGTCGTCTGGGTCGTTGGCGATGATGTAACTCAAACAGCCGGGCATTTCCATTTCGCCCATGCCCTCCAACAGGATGGCGAGTAAGGCGACCCGCTGGTCCGGCACTGCGATCATCTTGCCGATCAAGCCGTACATCGATGCTGCTCCTTTGGGTCAAACCGGGTGGACACGCAGGCGGACGACCGTACCGGTGCGTGGCACCCATTGTGGCGACTGCGTGAAATTGTCTTAGCGCCTGGCCCGCGATTGTACACGAGACCACCGGCGCGGCAAACCCGGCAAGCGCTGTCATGAGACCGGAAAATGCTCACCACAAAGGCATATCGGACAATTCACCCTGCCACTTCGCGCGCCACGGCGCACGCCAGTCCGGCGCGTCGAAGCCTTCTGCGTAGTAAATCGTTTCCCGGCTGATTTTGTCCCCGGTGAACTCATGAATGCTGCATCCGTAGTTCCACGGTCCGCCGTCGTAGCGGACTGAAATTTCGGCCACCCAGACGTCACCCTGGCCCAGAATGCGCCGGATCTTGAACTCGACGTTTGCAGGATACTGCTTGCGCCACGCCAGCATGTTCTGCTTGCCCTCAAACCGCTCCTGTGACTGCGGAAACTCCAGGACGGCGTCGTCATGGTACACCGCATGACGTTGCTCCACATCCGTGCCTTCAGAGTCCAGAAGGTACCGCACGGCCGCCAGCCGAGTCTCGTCGTCCATCGCATTGTTCCTTTCGTGTTCTGCGCTTATGCCCGCTCGCGGTGTCGCACACGCACCACGTGGCCGCCACCAGTTGAAGGTAGCGGGTTCCCGCCGCGCGGCTCCGGCCGTCCAGGCTGGTCTCCGCACAGGCTAGACCGGCAGCGCAGGTTGGAACAGCGACGAAAGGCGGCCCGTGGCTTAACAAAGGTGCGGCATGGCTCCTGCCGTAAGGGGGCAACCAGGGACGTTGTAGTGCTCTCAATGTCGCCGGCCAGGCTGTCCCGCTTCCCGCATTGCCATTTTGATCGCCTGCTCGATCGGCATCCGCTGTCCACTTGCCCATGCTGCTGCCCATGCATCGGCGGTGAGCGCGCCGCGTGCCGACGCCACGACGCGCTCGTAGGCGGCCTGGCGATACTTCGGCCGCGGCACAGGCACGGCGTCGCGCGATGTCGCCGCGCCAAGGAGCCGGGCAGCCTGCTCGGCTGCTCCCTCGGCGGCTGCCAGCTCGGCCAGCCCTTCAAGGCCCGCCGGCACCAGCCAGCGCGGCCCTGTGCTTTGCGCGAGCGCCAGCAACTCGATCAGCGCCTCTCGCGCCTGTGTCAAGGCGCCTTGCGCGCCGGCGATGTATCCGAGGGTGGCGAGCGCCTCTGCCACCCCTGAGCCGCTGCCGGTCGACCGCAAGACGGCGACACTCTCGGTCGCGAGGGCATGCGCTCGCGCCAGGTCGCTCGTCATGAATGCCGCCAGCGCCAGGCTGTTGAGTGAAAATCCGATGGCCCACTGTTCGCCCAGCTCACGAAAGCTGGCCAGGCTGTCCGTGCATAGCGCCTGCACCTGTTCGGCGTCGCCTTGATTGCGCGCGATGTCGCCAAGGCCGAGCAGCGAGATGGCGATGCCGCGGCGATCGTCCAGGTCACGGTGCAGCTGAAGGCATTCCTCCCAGAGTGCGCTGGACCGCGCATAGGCGCCCTGTTCACACATAAGCAGCGCGAGCCGGGCAAGGCAAAGGCCCAGCCCGCCTGCGCCGATGCTGGCCCGGTCCCCGGCCGCTCGACAGCGGGCCAGGCTATCCTCGAGCAGCGCCGTGGCGCGCCGGTAGTCGCCTTCGGCGCGCGCCTCCATCGCCGTGTTGACGAGCACATCGATCAGGCCGCCGACCTGATCGTTCAAAGCGACACTTTCTTCAAGCAAGGCTGCCGCTCGCGTAAAATCGTCCTGCGCATGGGCCAGCCACGCCGCCCCGGTCAGCGCAGCGGCGCGCGGCTGCGCGCGGGTGCCCTCGATTGACGCGTCGAGTGCCAGCAGACGTTCAAGCCACGCGCGCCCTTCGCTCAAGTGGCCGGAGATCAGCCAGAAACGCCAGAGCATTTCAGCCAGCTGCAACCCGATCGCGATCCGCTCGACAGCCTCCGGGCCCGCGACAGGCTGAGCTGCCCACGCGAGCGCAGCGCGCAAGTTGTCGTGTTCGCGCCGCATTCGTCCCAGCCACATCTCTTTCGACGGGCCGGCGAACTCGGCGCGCGCCTGCTCGGACCGTGCCAGGTAATAATTGGCGTGACGCCGTCGCAGTGCTTCGGCTTCGCCGGAAACTTCTAATCGCTCAAGCGCGTACTCGCGGATCGTTTCGAGCATCCCGAACCGCGGCTCGCCCTCGGAGATGCCGCTCTCCACCGGATCCTGGCGCAGCAGACTCTGGTTGAGCAGCGCCGCGACTCCGTCGAGCACCGGGGCGTGGATCCCGGCATCGCCGCTCGGCGGCGACGACGCTGAGCCCGGCTCGTCCGGCGCTTGCGCGTCGCTGCACACCGCTTCGAGCGCCGCGAGCGAGCAGCCCCCGGCGAAGACGGAAAGGCGGCGAAAAAGGCGCTGCTCGTCCGGCGGCAGTAGATCATGGCTCCAGGCGATGGCGCTACGCAACGTCTGTTGCCGCTCCGGCAGGTCGCGCGGCCCCGTGACCAGCAGCGACAGCGTGTTGCCGAGGCGAGCCAGTAGTGCCGCGGGGGGCAACACCGGGATGCGCGCCGCCGCCAGCTCGATCGCCAGCGGCAGCCCATCTAGGCGGCGACAGATCTCGACGACCGCGGCTGCATTTGTGTCGTCCAGCACAAAGTCCGGCTGCACATCCGCCGCGCGCTGAAGGAAGAGCTGGATCGCGCCGCACTCGATCAGCGCGGCGCGATCGGCGGCCAGGCGTTGCGCGGGTTGCTCGATTGCCTGTCCCTCCGGCTCCGAACCCGACGGCCGAACCAAAGGAGGCAAGTCGAGCGGCAGGACGGGGAATACGCGTTCGCCGCGCAGGCGCAGCGGCGCGCGGCTGGTAACGATGACGGTCAGCCGCCCGGCTTCGGCCAGCAGCTCGGCAACCAGTGGTGCCGCGCCGAGAACATGCTCAAAATTGTCAAGCAGCAAGAGCATCTGACGATCACGAAGCGCATCCGCCGGGCCGCCAGGCAGCGGCTGCCCGCCAACGATAGCCTGAGCGATCGCACCGGCAACCAGATCCGGTTCGCGGACCAGCGCGAGGGGCACGATCGTGACGCCGTCGGCGAAAGCCGCCTGTATCGCGCTCGCCACTTCCAGGGCCAGCCGGGTTTTTCCGACGCCGCCGGGACCGACCAGCGTCACAAGACGGCAGCCGGGTTGGCCGAGCAGGTTCTTGAGCCGGGCAAGCTCGCGCCGGCGACCGACGAGCAATGTCGGCTGCTCGGGCAGGCGCGTAGGGCGGGGCACGGCCGTAATCGGCTCCGCCTGTCCGAGCGAGCCGCTGCGGATCCGCTCCGCGAGGGCGATCGTCGCGTATTCCGGCTCGACGTCGAGCTCGGCCTGGAGCACGCGGCGGCATCGCTCGAAATGCATCAGCGCGGCATCGCGCTGTCCGCTGCGCACCAGCAGCTCCATCAGCTGGCGATGCGCGGATTCGCGCCAGGAATCGTAGCTCAACAGCTGCTCGAGTATCTCGATGCCCGCCCGGTGATCGCCGTGTTCGGCGTAGTGGGCGGCGAGCTCCTGCATCGCCTGGACGGCCAGCTGGCGCAGGCGCTCTCGCTGCCCGGCGGCCCATTCTTCGAAGGCCGGGGCGTCGCGCACATAAAAGCCTTCGAGAAAGTCGCCTCTGAAGAGATCGATGGCTTCGCGCCTTCGCTCGGCGTCGCCGGTAGGTTCAAGGAAGCGCGAGCTACTCAAGCCGGCCTGCAGGCGCTCGACGTCCAGGAAATACTGCTGTTCACGGTTGAAGGTAACCGTGCCCCGCGTCATCAGCAGGTGGCCCGGAAGCAGCCGGTTGAGGTTGGACAGGACGTGGCGCAGGTTCGTCCGGGCGTCCGCCTCCGGAAAGTCGGCCCACAGTAGCCCGGCAAGTGCCTGCCGGAAATGCGGCCGACCGGTGAGCGCAAGGTAACACAGCAGCGCCTGCGCCTTGGTGGAGACAAAGCCCGTCACCGGTGCGCCGCCGCGTAGCACGTGGCAGCCGCCAAGGTAAAGCAGCCGCAAGTCTTCGGCCATCGACGGTCCCTCCAACTCTGCATGCTGCCCGCTCGCGTGGCGCAGGTTGTGGGCGACGAGTCCGGTTGCGGTCCGATGAAATCACGATTGCGATACGACCGCCTGTTATCGTCGCATCAGTGTAGCACAGCGGCGCACAGGGCCACAATTCGCCGAATGCGGGCTGGGCTGTCGAGCACCTCGACGTGCAGGAATCCTTTGGAGGCCGGCAGTGAACAACGAGGACGGAGCGCACTACCGCGCGTATCTGTTGCGCTACTGGTGGCACCACGGCGAGCGTGCCGCGGGTTGGCGATGCAGCCTGGAAGACCCGCACACCGGCGAGCGGCGCTTTTTTGCAAGCCTTCCCGCACTGCTGGCCTATCTGGAGCGCGAATCGGTGGAGTACGGCGAAGCCGGACCGGATGGCGAGGATGTGTTACACAAAGGAGCAGGCTGATGTCTCTACAGCGTTTCTCACTACGATTGATCGGCCGAACATCACCACAACGACGCAGTGCACACAGAGAATCAAAAGCCTCTCTGTGTGCGCTGCGTCGTCGTGGTGCAAGCCTTGCGCGTCGCGACGCCTGGGCCGCTTTGTTGGTGATCTTCAGCCTGCTGCTGGCTGCCTTGCCGCCCGGCGCCGCGCGCGCGGCCGGCGGCGCGGTGGACTCCGGCTTTGATCCCGGCGCCGGGCAGAGGCGGACGGTATTTTCGATCGTTGTGCAGCCCGACGGCAAGGTACTCGTTGGCGGCAGCCTACCGATGAACGCCGGCGTTGGATACAATGGCGTGGAGCGCCTCAACGCCGACGGCAGCCTGGACACGACAAGGCTCTCGGCACTTACTGGCGGGGAAGACCGAATGGGGCCAAACGGCAGCCTGACCGCCTAGCAGGCGAATGCTGGCTTCAGCCGGACGACAAGGTGCGTTCGCCCAACTCATGCGCAGCGACTACTTTCAGCGCGATGGTCGGCGGCTACCGGACGGCCGACAATTCATATCGCGCAGGACTCCGAACCCGGACGGCAGCCTCGACATGAGGTTCAACCCGGGCAATGTGGGAGGAACAGTATTTGCAACTGCGCTGCAGGGCGACGGCAAGCTCCTCGTCGGCGGCAACTTTAGGCAAGCCGCCGCAGTCGCGCGCAACTCGATCGTCCGTTTCAACGGCGAGCTGCTGGCCACCTGGCCCGCCGGCGATAGCGGCCCGCGCAACATCAGCCTGCCGATCGTCGACGACGCGCTCGACGAGTCCGACGAGACGCTGCGTCTCGAGCTGCAACCGGTAGCAGGCGGCGCCAAGGCCGGCTCGCCCACGACGCTGACGCTGACCATCCAAGACAACGACGAGCGGCCCGGAGCAATCGGTCCCGCTCCCGGCGCGGCGACTTTCGGCGCAGCCTACAGGCACGTCCTTACCGCGGCAGGCGCGCCGGCGCCGGCCTTCAGCGTCACATCCGGCAGCCTGCCGCCAGGCATCAGCCTGAGCGCAGACGGCACCCTGGAAGGGACGCCAACGGCGACGGGCACATTCGGCCCGATCGTGGTGCAGGCCGCCAACGGCGTCGAAGTCGCCGGCGACGCGGGAATTCACGCTGGAGGTGCTTAAGGCACGTCCAAAGCTGACCTGGGAGCCGCCGGCGGGGATCACCTACGGCACACCGCTCGGGCCGGCGCAGCTCAACGCGCGCGCAAACGTGTCCGGCATGTTCCGCTACACGCCGGCGGACGGGACGCTGCTGGAGGCCGGCTCGGCACAGCCGCTGGCGCTGGAGTTTACTCCCTCCGACCGCGCGAACTACGAGCCGGTATCGGCGAACGTGCCGCTCGAGGTCCGGCCGGCGCCGCTGACGATCTATGCAGGCGACCATACCAGGCAGCAAGGGGCGCCAGACCCGCAGCTGACGGCGCGCTACGAGGGCTTTCGCAACGGCGACGATGTAGCTGACCTCGACACTCCCGCTCGACTGCGTAGCGGCGCTACGGCGGCAAGCCTGCCCGGGCGCTATCCGATCTTCGTCGAGGGCGCGAGCGACAGCAATTATGTGATCTCCTTTGTGAACGGTACCTTGACGGTGACGGCATCGGACGAGACGGCACCGGGCACGCCTGCGCGGGAGGCGACGCATGTGTTCGTGCCTTGGGCGGCCGGCGTAGCGCGCTAGAACAGTAACACGAGAGAGATCACCACAGAGGCACAAAGGGCACGAAGATTTTTGGAGTCTTCGTGTCCTTTGTGCCTTTGTGGTGATCCCTTTCCGGCCCGTGCTGTAGGCCATCTGGCGTATTGTCGCTACCCGTTGCGCGACGTACAATTCATTTAGCACAGTCTTGTAATGCTGCAAAATCCCGAACCACTGTGCGGTGAAACGTATGGCTAACCAGGAAATCTCGCTGCCGGTTACAGGAATGACCTGCGCCTCGTGCGCCGGCCGCGTCGAGCGTGGGCTCGGCAAGGTCTCCGGCGTCGCCGGCGCAAACGTCAACCTGGCGACCGAGCAAGCGAACGTAAGCTACGATCCTCGCCAGGTCCAGCCGGCGGCACTGGTTGAGGCGATCGAGAAGGCCGGCTATGGCGTGCTCACCGAGCGGGTCGAGCTGCCGATCACCGGCATGACCTGCGCTTCGTGCCAGACTCGCGTCGAACGTGCATTGCGCAAAGCCGAAGGCGTCGTCGACGCGCAGGTCAATCTTGCGACCGAGCGCGCCGCGGTGGTATACGCTCCCGGAGCCACCGACCGCCAGGCCCTCACGCGGGCGGTCGAGCAGGCCGGCTATGGGGTGATCCCGGAGCCAGCCGATGCAACAGAAGCTGAAGATGTCGAGGCGCGCGCGCGACGCGTCGAGCTGGCCGACCGGCGCCGCAGGCTGCTGGTCGCCGTTGCGCTAGGCTTGCCGCTGCTGATCCTGTCCATGGCGCGCGATCTCGGCTGGCTTTCGCCGTGGCTGACGCCGGCCTGGGCCGCGATCGAGGCACAGATGGCGCACGGCGGCACGGTAATCGAGCATTATCCGGCCTATGCCGACCGGCTCAACTGGCTGTTCTGGGCGCTGGCGACGCCGGTGCAGTTCTACAGCGGCGCCGGTTTCTATCGTAACGCGTGGCGCGCACTGCGCCATCGCACCGCCAACATGGACACGCTGGTCGCTCTTGGATCGTCGGCGGCGTACTTCTACAGCGTCGCCGTGATGCTGACGGGCGCCACGGGCCACGTGTACTTTGAAACTGCCGCCGTGATCATTGCCCTGATCCTGGTCGGCAAATATCTCGAATCGCGCGCCAAAGCCCAGACCTCGCAGGCGATTCGAGCGCTGCTCGACTTGCAGGCGAAAACGGCACGGGTTGTGCGCGGTGGGCAGGAAGTCGAGGTGCCGGTCGCGGATGTACGAGCCGGCGAGATCGTCACGGTGCGGCCCGGCGAAAAGATTCCGGTTGACGGTGTAATTACCTCCGGTCGCTCGACGGTCGACGAGAGTATGTTGACCGGCGAAAGCATGCCGGTAGAAAAAGCGGTCGGCGATCCGGTCACCGGCGCGACGATCAATCGCTCGGGAGCATTTCAGCTGCGGGCGACGCGAGTCGGGAAGGACAGCGCGCTGGCCGGCATCGTGCGCATGGTACAGCAGGCCCAGGGCTCGCGCGCCCCGGTGCAGCAGCTAGTCGATCGAATCTCGGCTGTGTTTGTTCCCGTTGTGCTGCTGATAGCGTTAGCAACGTTCGTCGTTTGGTACATGGCGACCGGCGACGTGGCACGCGCGCTGATGTTCGCAGTATCGGTGCTGGTGATCGCCTGCCCCTGCGCGCTCGGCCTGGCGACGCCCACGGCGATCATGGTTGCCACCGGCACCGGCGCCGAGCACGGCATCCTGGTGCGAAACGCCGAAGCGCTCGAGCGCGCCGGTACCGTGTCGCAGGTGGTGTTCGACAAAACCGGCACGATCACCGAGGGGCGGCCGGCGGTGACTGAAGTCATCGAGAACGATGAACGCGCAACGATGAACGATGAACAAGACGGACAACCTTCATCGTTCGTGCTGCAGCTTGCCGCTTCAGCCGAATGGCATTCCGAACATCCCCTCGGACAGGCGATTGTTCGCGCTGCCCGTGAAGCCGGCATCAAGCCGCTGCAGCCTGACGCTTTCGAAGCGCTCGTCGGGCACGGCGTGACGGCACAGGTAGATGGACGCGATGTGCTGGTCGGCTCGCCGGCGCTGCTGCGCGAGCGCTCGATCGAGCTTGGCCCGCTCGCGGCCGGTGTCGAGCGGCTGCATGCCGAGGCAAAAACCGCGGTGCTGGTGGCTGTAGACGGACGCGCAATCGGTGCGATCGGCATCGCGGACCAGGTTAAGCCGGCTTCGGCGCAGGCGATCGCCGAGCTCAAGCAACAGGGTATCGGTGTGCTGATGCTGACGGGCGACAACCGGGCGACGGCACGCGCAATCGCCGCTCAGGTGGGGCTGTCTGACGACGAAGTGCGCGCCGAGGTGCTGCCCGACGCAAAAGCTGCCGAGGTGCTCCGCGCGCGCGAGAAGGGCAACGTGGTGGCGATGGTCGGCGACGGCATCAACGACGCGCCGGCACTGGCGGCCGCCGACATCGGCATCGCGATGGGCAGCGGCACCGATGTAGCGATCGAAGCCGCCCAGATCACGTTGCTGCGCGGCGACCTGCGCGCGGTGCCACAGGCATTCGAGCTTGGCCGCCGCACGATGCGGACCATACGCTGGAATCTGTTCTGGGCGTTCGCCTACAACGTGGTCGGCATTCCGGTGGCCGCCGGTGTGTTCTATCCGCTGTTCGGCTGGCAGCTGTCGCCGATGATCGCCGCTGCCGCGATGGCCTTCTCGTCGGTGTTCGTGGTAACCAATTCGCTGCGCCTGCGCCGAGTGCGTTTCGACCGCCGGCCTGGTGAGCACGCCGTAGCCAAACTTACACCACGAACGAACTAATCGAACCGAGCCACGGCCACGAATAGGACACGAATAAACGAATGAAGTCACGAATAGCCATATTCGTGACTTCATTCGTTTATTCGTGTCCTATTCGTGGCTAAAACCGCCCCAGCCAGGTACGATGTTCGAGCAGTAGCTCAAAGCCGAGCCTGGCTGCGACGCGCGCCGAAGCGGCGTTGTCGGCGTCGCATTCCCAGCATGGCGTCAGGCCGCGACGGACCGCTTGCCGAACAAACTCGGCGGCTGTCGCCGTCGCGATGCCCTGGCCGCGATATTCCTCGGCGGTAGCGATGCCGACGCCGCAGCGCTCGGGACCGACATACTCAGCCGTACACCAGCAGACCAGCTTCCCATCGAGCAGCGCGGCGATGCCCAGGCCGTACTGCTCGAAGCGCTCGAGCGACGGCCACATCCAGCCGACCTCCTGGCGCACCTCGTCCAGGCCAACAACCTCGTCGCTCGTAAGCAGCGCATGATCGATCGGTTGAAGCTGCACACCGGCGACGCGTGCCCGGTAGGCGGCGGGCTCGCGTCCGGCGGGCCACTCCCAGAACATGCTGCGCCGCTCGCCCGTGAGCAAGGCACCAAAAACGCTCTGCACCCGGCGCGTGGCCGGCTCGTCGAGTGCTCGCACACCGAAGCGCGCCGGCCCCGACTCGAGTGCAGCAACGCGGATCTCACCGTTAATGGTGTGGCTCAGCTCGTTCGTGTCGTGATCGGGCGACATTCCCAGGTAAAAAATGTTGTTGCCTTGATCCCACAACAGCAGAGGACCTGCAGCGGCGTTTGTGCCGGCCGCCCACAACCTGCCTGCCGTGTTGCCGGCAACGATCGACTGCCATGCGAGCCTGGCCGGCGGCTCGACAAAGCTGCCCGCGTACGACGATAGTGCGCTGATTGGATGTTCAGTCAACATCACGTGCTCACTGCTGCGCAGGGTATTCGATCCGAGCCGTGGCCACGAATAGCCCTATTCGTGACTTCATTCGTTTATTCGTGTCTATTCGTGGCCGTGGCCTATGCCGGCCGTACTACAAGCTCTTCGATGATCGCCCGCGCCGGCAGCGTGATAGCCAGCAGCACGCACTCGGCCACGTCCTCTGCCTGTAACATCGCCGTGCGTGCCTCGAGCGGTGGCGGTACCGGCCGGCGCTCGAGCAGCTCGGTATTGATGTCGCCGGGATAGATCGCAGATGCCCGAATTCCGTTGCCGCGCTCCTCGGCATTGATCGACTGTGTCAGGCCGGCCATGCCGAACTTTGACACTACATAGGCAACTCCGGCCTTGGCATTGGCGCGCAAGCCGGCATCCGAAACGACGTTGACGATCGTTCCCGCGCCACGCTGTCGCATCAGTGGCAGCACAGCGCGCACGCAGTAGTATGCGCCGTTGAGATTGGTGTCGATCAATTGGTGATAATCGGGTAGCGACAGCTCGGCCAGGCTACGTGCCGGCGTGTTGGTACCGGCGGCGTTAACCAGCACGTCGATCGCCGGGTAGCGCTCCGTCAGGTCCGCAAACGCGCGCTCGACCTCGACCTGCACGCCGACATCGCAGGGCAACGCCAGCACATGGTCCTGGCGTGAGCCGGCCATGGTTCGCGTTTCCTCCAGGGCGTCAGCTCGCCGTCCCAATACCGCCACCTGCCAGCCACGCGCCGCGAGCATCAGCGCCGTTGCGCGGCCCACGCCGCTGCCGCCGCCGGTAATAACTGCACAGCTCATGCGCTCACTTCCCCCGGCACGTCGACCCAGCGATAGTCGGCCGCCGACTGCATTGCCGCCTGCATCACGGCCTGCGCGCGCATGCCGTCCGCGAACGACGGCTCGCACGGCCGGCCTTCGCGGATCGCCGTGATGAATTCGACGTCCTGGTCGTAGCGAAAAACTCTCAGCGGATCGCCGGCGTCCGGGTCGCGCGGCGAGCCGGGCCAGGCCAGGAACTCGGCCGGCACCGCGACCTGCTCGAGCGCCGAGCCGCCAGCGCGTCCGACCAGCACGCTGCGCGGGTCTTCGAGACGGTAGATCACAGTTCCTTCGCTGCCGTTGACTTCACAAAAATCGTGGCTTCGGGCGCCCTCATTACGGCCGGTGGTCAGCTTGCTGCTTTCCAGAACGGCGGTTGCCCCGACGTTGAATTCGCCGATGATCGCCACCCAATCGTCGAGGTCCAACTCAAGACCGTCGCGAACGTCGATAAAGCGACGCTGCTGAGCAACCAGGCGGTCGATCGGACCGAGCAGCCAGTGGCCGAAGTCGATGCGGTGCGAAAGCATGTCGCCGAGCTCGCCGCTGCCGGCCAGGCTGCGCTGCTGGCGCCAGCCGAGCGAGCGGACGCCCCAGTCCTGAAAGCGTTGGGCACGAAAGTGATACGGCTGGCCCACGGCTCCGCTGTGCACCAGATGGTGCATATAGTGCATCGCGGGTACGAAGCGGTAGGTAAACGCCGTCATGTGGCGGATGCCTGCTTCTTCAGCTGCGCGCCACATCGATACGCTTTCTTCGAAACTCATCGCCAGCGGCTTCTCACATAAAACATGCTTGCCGGCTGCCGCGGCGGCGATCGAGATGGGCGCATGCACGAAGTTGGGCGTACAGACGATCACGGCGTCGATATCATCGGCCTCGATCACCTCTTCCCAGCGCAGGTACGTGCGGTCCACGCCGGTTGCCTGTGAAGCGTTGCTCAGCACCGTCGAGTTCGTGTCGCACAGGGCGATCAGCTCGGCGTCGGGGCAGAGCGCGATGCCGGGAACGTGGTTGCCCAGGGCGATGTTGCCGCAGCCGATCATGGCTATTCGTATGGTCATTGCGCCTCCGGTGGTGCGATGGTGGGCGCATAGTAACCGATCCGCGAATAAATCCGGAATCGATCCGCGAAGACACGCGAAGGCACGCGAAGGAAAATAATCAAACGTTCTTGGTCGGACGCGTTGAAAAGTATGTCTGTTCCGTTCGAATACGCGGCATGGTGCAACATTCACCCTGCACCACGGTCTAGATGCACAGGAGTACAAATATTTCTTCGCGTGTCTTCGCGGATCGTTAATCGGCTATTGCTCGGCTCGCAGGCTCAAGCTGTAAGCCCCTACCGCACGCTCAAACGACGTAGCGCCGATCGAGTAGTCGCCATCTTCAGGCAGTGTTAGCGTGATCGACGCGTCGAGCTTGCCGGCGGCATCGTCGTTTTCCTCGATTCGTTCGTCGTCCGGCCCGTCGAGCCACAATACAGGATCAAAGTCGGGCGAGGTCAGGTCGATCGTTACGCGTTGGCCGCGTTTGCCGTAAAAGTAGAACACTTCAAGATACTGCCCATCCGGTAGCGCCA
Organism: uncultured bacterium; assembly: GCA_963827625.1. Classification (GTDB taxonomy): domain Bacteria; phylum Chloroflexota; class Chloroflexia; order Chloroflexales; family Kallotenuaceae; genus CAWHBS01. The sequence continues at coordinate 531,757 of CAWHBS010000005.1, forward strand.
GGCTCTGCGTCGTCAGCGCGTCATCGACGCTTTCGCCGGGCAGCAGTACCCGGTCGCCGCGCACAAAATCCTCGCCGGCGAGCGGCTGGGTCGCTTGACTGCGCAGGTAGTGCGGATCGGATCGCGCGGTGAGGCATTGCAGCGGTGTAAGCTCGCGCCCCGCTGCCTGGTCGCCCATCAAATTCGCCGCCGTATCGTTCCACGGATCGCCGTCACCGGTGATGGCGTTGGGATGCTCCAGCCCGAGAATGTGCCCGATCTCGTGGGCCAGGGTTTGCCCTAAAATGCCTTCACCTTCGTTTGCGGTATCGGCGACCGCGATCAGCCCGCTGCGTCGCGACGGATAGCGCGTGCTCGGATAGGCGATCGCATACCGGTCGCCGCCGTCTATGTTGCCTACGAAATACGTGCTTACGATACGCTGCTCGTACGGCAGATGTGACGGATGTTCCTGCAGCAGCGTCTCATCGTCTGTCCAGGTCAACTCACCGGCGCGTAGCTGTTGCGTGAGTTGTTCGATCTGCACAGTCTGGACCGTCGAGCCGGCCGCCGGCTCGATCTGAATATTGCAGGTGTTCCAGATGCTGTTCGCATCCGCGAGCGCGGACATAATCTGCTGCTCGCCGATCTGCGAGCCGCTCACGATGATCGGCTGGATCTGCAGCGTACCTGCTTGCCTATATGACGAATCCAGCGCGAAGACGTTGAGCTCGTACTGCCCCCCGACTGCGTGGTCGCCGGGTAGCGCCACCTCCAGGCGTAGCTCGGTGCCGGCCGGTGCACGATCGGTTGGAGCAAGCACCACCCGCGAGTTCGCGTCGCCGGCGACGAAATTGACGTCGTCGTTCTCGATCAGGACTCGTGCCGTCAGGTTTTACGGCTCGCAGCAATGTATCGAACTCGTTTGACCTGACCCAGGCGATCGCCGGCTGCTCGGGCATTACAATCGTCCATGTGTCGACGTAGAGCGAATTGGAATCGAGCTGGTCGCCCGGCAACAGCCAGCCCTTGACACGCTCTCCGACGGCGATTGCCCCGCCCGGTGTTGCGCGATCTTCGTTGGTCAGCGCCAGCGTGTAGACGCCGGTCTGCCCGGTACTGGAATTGACCCACACCTGATACCGGCCGGCCTCGCCAAGACCGGCGCGTACCAGCGAACCGGTGCCGAGCTTGGAATTGTGATCATCGTTTGAAGCAAGCACGCGCTGGTTGGGCTCGACCAGCACCAGGAACGGATCGAACTCCTCGGATTCGACGCTGAGCGTGACAAACGAGCCGCTGCCGGCCTCGAACTCATACACGTCGAACAGCGTGTCATCGTTCAGCACACCGTCGCCCTGCTCGAGCGTGCCGGTTGCTTCTTCGCCGGACGTCAGCTGACGGCGCGTCTCGGGCCAGTGTCTGACTTCGTCGTCCGCAATGATCTCCGGCGCAGGCGTAGGCTCCGGCGAGACTGCCGCGGCGGACGGTTCCGGCTCGCTCGCGGCCGAAGGCAGCGCGGCCGTGCTTTCCTGCTGCCCGCTCGCCTCCGCTGACGCGGCGCTCGAGCTCGTTGCCGGCGTTGCCTCCAACTCCGCGGCGTTATTCGACGGAATACAGCTGCTCAGCAGCGTCAAACTCGCCAGCAAGAACAGGTGTAAGCTGATAATTTTCGGCCTGCATCCTGAAGAAGAACGCATACCGGCTATCGCGTGACATAAGCTGATCATGGGTACCTTCCTCGATGATTCGACCGTCTTCCATGACGAGTATGCGATCCGCCATTCGAACGGTCGAAAAACGATGCGATATCAGAAGTGTCATTCGCCCGCGAGCCAGCGTGCCGAGCCGCTGGTAGAGCTCGTATTCCGACTGCGCGTCAAGCGCCGCCGTCGGCTCGTCAAGGATCAGAATCGGCGCATCGCGCAGCAGTGCCCTTGCGACTGCAATGCGCTGCCATTGGCCGAGCGACAGCTCGTGCCCTCCCGCGAACTGGCGGCCGAGCATGGTCTCATACTGCTCGGGGAAACGTTCGACGACCTCGGCGATGCCTGCCTCTGCGGCCGCCTGCCGGATCGCGTCGTCGTCGTCGAGCTTGTCGAGATTGCCGAAGCCGATGTTTTCTCGAACCGTCATGTCGTAGCGGGCGTAATCCTGGAACACGACGCCAATGTTCCTGCGCAGCGCATCGGGATCAACGTCGGCGGTGTCTCGACCGTCGATGCGGATGCTGCCCGCGCTCGGCTGATACAGGCGCAAGAGCAACTTGACCAGTGTGGTTTTGCCCGCGCCGTTATGGCCGACGATCGCGACACATTCACCGGGCTTGATTGCGAAAGATATGTCGTCGAGAACTTTGAAATCGGTCTCAGGATAGGTAAAGCTCAAGTGCTCGACCGAGAGGCCATCGCGAATCTCTGGCATGTGCTGCGCATCGCGTGGCCGGGTGATAGATGGCTCGATACTCAGGAATAACGAAAGGTTCTGCGTAAAGAGCTGGATCTCATAGATATTTGCCAGCAACTCCAGCACGTTCTCCGACAGGCTCTGGTAGCGATTGAACGCGCCGGAGTAGAGCGTGAGGTCGCCGATCGTGAGCGCGCCGGCCAGTACCTCGAGGATCACGACCACATACGAAAGGTAGTAGCCGCAGGTGGATACGAGCTCGCCCACAAAGCCGGCGATCGACTGCTTGCGCGACAGGGCGAGGTTCTCGTCCCGAAATCTCGTCCGGATCGTATCGAACATGCGCTTCAGATAGTTCGTGAGTCCCCAGACACGAACTTCCTTGGCGAACTCGTCAGTGCTGAGCACATAACTCAAATACGATGCTCGCCGTCCGATCGGCGTCCGGTGATCGTAAAGATAAAATCGTTGTCGCCCGAAATACAGATTGATCACAAAACCGGGCACGGTAACCAGAAACAGAACCGGCAGCAGCCACGGTTTATAGAACAGAATCAGCAGCAGCACCGAAGAAAGCGTCAGCGCCGATTGCGAAAACTCGACGATGCGACGCAACAGGATCATCGGCCCCTGATCGGCCTGTTCCTGTGCGCGTTGAAGCAGATCGTAATACTCCGGCAACTCGTAGACTTGCAGGTCCAGCCGCGCGCATTGGTCGAGGATGCGCGACTGAATATAGAGGGTCAGGTGTTCACCCAGCACATTGTATGCGTGCCCCGACATGATGCTGACCAGCACTCCCGCCATCAGAACTCCCGCCTCCATCAGCAGGTACACGAACACCTGCTCGATCGCCTGGGATTGCAGCTGCGCGCCGCCGATCACCAGAACGATCTGATCGATCAACAGCTTGGTGATCCATAGCTGCGCGACAGGAACGAGCGCTTGAAATATGGTCAGGCTCGCGACGAGAAGCGTCGCTCGTGGGTGGCTGTGCCATAACAAGCGCAGCGTCCAGGGCAACAGCCGCAGCACGCGGGCGAATTCCGCCCTGTGCTCACGTATTCCGCCGATCACTGTACTGTTTCCTCCGCGATCAGGCCCTGATAGGCACTGGGACGAAACACCGTCGAGCGATCGCGCAGGTACGGATGATCGGCCACGGTTGTAGTTCCACTGAGCAGGTCGACCAGCGCGGCACATAGCGGAAAGCCGGCGCGGTGCTCGAGCCCGGCCCAAAGGTCGGTCGGATTAGCATCAAGGAATACGTACTCGCCCGCGGGAGTGAGGATCAGGTCGATATTGCACATACGCAGGCCCAGTTGGCGCGTCAGCTGCTTGCAGGCGAGCTCTATGGCCGGCGGCAGCACTGTTGGCGAATAGTCCTGGGCCCACACGCCGTCGCGACGATAGTCGAGCGCACGCTGCTCGCCGCTCGCCCCGGCCGCCGGAACAACCTCGGCCGCCCATACATGCTCGCCGATCACATACAGCGTAATATCACGCTTTTTGGGGATCGCTTCCTGAAATACACACGGTGAGAGACATATCGAGTCGCTGTTTTCGTCCAGCTCGGCCTTGCCTAGCAGGGTAGCGAATCCGAATGCGTTCGGATCGCCCTGGTCGTCGAACAGCACGAGACGGCTTAGCGGTTTGTAGACCACCTGCCCGCCGCACCGTTCGGCAAACTGGCGCACCTCGTACGGATCGTTGCTGACCAGCGTTCGTGGAATCGAAAGGCCGAGCTGCGACGCCAGACGCAGCTGAAAGATCCGGCGACTTGCCTGCCGCTCGCGGTGCGGCGGATTCACCCAGATGCGATCCTCGAGCGCGCGATACAGGCCGCGCAGCGTCTCGCGCAACTCACGCCGGACCAGCTGCTGCGATATATCGTCCAGCTCGGGGTCGGGCCGCACGTCGCCCGGCAAATAGTGCCAGGCAGCGCTGATGCTCGCGAGCGCAACTTCGCCCTCCGTGGTCTGCAGCGTTCCTCCAAGCGGCGAGTGGTCCGGCAACGCGGTGAGCATGATATCGCGGGGGAAATCGTGAGCGGCCAGGCACAGCGTCTCGATGCCGCGCTGCCGGCACTCCAGCGTCATCCACTGCACCGCGGCTTCATCGTGTTCGCCGATTATGAACAGCAGCATCTTGGTGACCCCAACAAATGAGTGGACACGCTGGTTCCCGCTAACGGGAGCGTGCGTGTCCACCGAGTCGTCTCACGTATTGAGCACGGGTCCAACTCAACGATCAAGGTGTCAAAGTGACATCGCTGCTGAGAACCCGAAGGCTCACAGCGCGATGAAGCGGAACTTAAGCCACGCGCACATCGCCATCGGTGATGACATCACAAATGGAGCGAGCTGACAACGAACATACCAACTTGTTGTTGACGGCGCTGAGCTTGGTCACATAGTGCGAGCCGAAGGGCTGCAGTTTGGACTTTCCGAGGCTGGCCTTGAAGTTGTTCTTGGCCGACGAGCTTGTGAATGAGCTCTTCAGCGAGCTGCGTTCGAACTTAGGCATGGGTTTCCTCCAGTACAAATATATGGTTATGGCTCGCTAAGCGAACCCGTGCTCACGTAGGATCTCGCGATCGTCGTACTCGGAATGGAATTGCAGCGAGCGATCGCGAATATAAGGATGGCCGGCCAACGTATCCCGGCCCAACAGTTGGTCGATCAACGCATGGGTGAGCGGAAAACCGACCTGCTGCTCAACCCACAGCCACTGGCCGTTGGGATTGGCTTCTAGAAAAACATAGTCACCGGCATCAGTAACAATCAGATCGATATTGCTCATGCGCAACCCCAAGCGCCGGGTAAGCGCGACACACATGGCTTCCAGGCGCGGTGGAAGGAGTACCGGTTCGTGGACACAGCCTTCGATATCGTGGCGATAATCGAGCTGCGTGCGCGCTTGAGCCTGGCTGTGAATGGCCGCGCTCCAGACATAGTCGCCGATCACATTGACGCGCAGCTCATAGCGCTTTGAAATGACTTCCTGGAACAAACACGGCGCGATCCGTACGCTCTCCAGATGCATGTCGATATCCGACTGTGTGATCAGTGTCGTATAAACACCCAGCGGCTGACCGTCGGCATCGTCCTTCAGCAGCGGATACATCAGTTTGTAGACCATCTGGCGTCCGCAGAGCCGAAAGAAATCCAGGGCATCCGCCGGGTTATTGGTGACGATGGTTCGCGGCGTACGAAACCCTAGCTGCCGGGCAAGCGATGTTTGATACAGCTTGTATCCGGCCGTCGCGTCGTTATGCGGCGGGTTGACCCAGTGCCGATCCCATAACGCGCGGTACAGGCCGTAAAGCGTCTCGTCGACTTCGTGTTCAACAAACCGGGCGAAGGTCTCGTCGAGGTCGGCATGTACGTTCGGAGCTTCAGGCCGGCGATACCAGACACCGCCAATATCGTCGAGCGATGCCTCGAATGCGGCGCCTCGCAGCGTGCCGCCGAAGCTGTTGTTATCGATCGTTACACTGAGCGCGATGTCGTTGGGAAAGTCCTCGGTACATAGGCGCAGGCAAGGTATGTCTCGTTGCCGGCAGTACGCCTCGACATAATCGGTATGGAAATCCTCAGCTCGGCTGGCAAACAAGAGCATTCGTGTTCTCCGCTTGGGTGGTCGTCGTTTGCATACCGCAGCGGGGCGTCCTTAGCATGCCGGCAGATTACTCCGCCGTCGACGAGCCGGCATCGCTTAGGTTACACATCGAGCTACCCATTCAGTGTGGGATTCTTCGTCACGCGCTTTGGGTAGAGTTACCCATTACGTTCACCACAAAGAACACAAAGGACACAAAAATCCAACGATTCTTTGTGTCCTTTGTGTTCTTTGTGGTGAATCCGTTCCGGCATTCCGCTGGGGCGTTCCCCCTACCTCAGGTGAACTGATTTTCGAGCGCCCAGAGCGTAGCGGCATGGCGCGAGGAAACGTCGAGTTTCCCGTAGATTGAGGTAAGGTGACGGTTTACCGTGCGTGGGCTGATCACGAGCTGCTCGGCGATCTGCTCGTACGTCAGGCCGCGCGCCAAGAGGCGCAGCACCGCCACTTCACGCCCAGTCAAGCCCTCCGGATGCCGTTCTCGCCGATCGGCTGCTTCCGGCGGCGCTTCGCACAGCTCCGCAGGAGTTGATCCCGAGCGCACCATGCCTTGATGCACGTTTGCAATGACCTGCTCCAGCGGCATGCTCGACCCGGCATTCCTGGCAGCCGGATATTTGTCGCCGAGCGTGTTGCGTACGGCATCGAGTACGCGCTCGTAGATCGCGCAGTCGTCCGGCGACAGGCAGCATGCATTGGTTGCCAGCAGCTGATCGACGGCGCCCAGCAGCTGCGCGGCATGGATTGCGCCCACCGGCTGGCGTCCCAGCACGCCGGCCAGCTCCACCAGGCAGACCGCCAGACCAACCGGATTGGCCCGTTGCCGGCGCGACGCAAGCCAATCGTGTTTGCACGCCACGCAGGATAGCCAATACCGGCACAGCCGCTGCTCCAGTATGGCGCTTTCGTTGCGCTCCGCAAGGCGTTCCAGCGCGTAGTCGCGGATCGCTGCCGGCATGCTGTAGCGCGGCTCGCCATCCGTGACGTACTCCTGGCGCAGCAGGTGCAGGTTGAGCAGGGCGGTCAAGCCGTCCAGCACGGCGGACGGCAGGCTGTCGTCGATCGTGCAGACGGCTTCGGCGGCCTCGATCGTACAGCCCTGGCTAAACACGCCGAGGCGGCAGAACAGCGTTTGCTCGTCCGGCGCCAACAGCCGGTAACTCCAGTCAATCGCAGCGCGCAGCGTCTGATGGCGGGCCGGCAGGTCGCGTGGCCCGCCGGTCAGCACCTGCAACTGGCTGTCCAGGCGCTGCAGCAGCGTATGGGGCGGGAACAGATGGATCCGTGCCGCGGCCAGTTCGAGCGCCAGCGGAACGCCCTCCAAACACGTGCAGATCTCGACGATCGTGCCAATGTTCGCGGCGGTGACCATGAAATCGTGCTGCACGGCCTGAGCGCGCGCGACGAACAGGCGCACCGCTTCGTACTCCATGATCGCTTCCAACGCCGGCAACGGCTGTAGCGCGGGTAACGTCAGGGGTGGCACAACAAACCTGTGCTCGCCATAGATATGCAGCGGCGTGCGGCTGGTGGCCAGGATCGTGAGGCCGGGCGCTGCGTGCAGCAGCTCGCTGAGCAGCGGAGCCGCCGCGACCACCTGCTCGAAGTTGTCAAGCACCAGCAGCATCTGCTTGTCGCGCACCAGCGCCAGCAACTGTTCGAGCGGAAGCCGGCCGCCGGTTTCGTCGTCCGCAAGTGCTTCGGAGATCGCGGCCACGACTCCGGCCGCGTCGTTGACGCTTGCGAGCGCCACGACGAGCGCCCCATCGGCAAATTGGGCTTGGAGATCGGCGGCGACCTGCACCGCCAGGCGGGTCTTGCCGATACCGGGCGGTCCCACCAGCGTCACCAGACGAATATCGGCGCGCTCGAGCAAGCCACACACAGTCGCGACCTCGGTTGCCCGGCCGACCAGCGGTGTGAGCGGTTTCGGCAGCGTGGTGCTGTACCGGGCCAGACGTGCCGGCGGTGTTGTAATTCGTGCCGACTGAACGAAGCGAGCGCCCGCGTCGGCGTTCAACCCAAGCTGAATTGCAAGGCGGGCGGCGAGGTCGCCGGAGGGACGCAGCTGCTCATTCTCAAAACTTTGGATAGCATCGCCGGTGCAGCCGACGCGTTCGCCGAGGGCTGCTGGTGACAGATCAAGAGCTTCACGGCGCGCGCGCAACCAGCGGCCGAACGCGGGCAAATCAGGCATCTGCGGCCTCCTTCACGAAGGTTATATTCGTGGGCGATACCGCAGCGACGAGGAATGATGTTGTGTTTATAAAGCAAGCGTATCACCATCGAAGGTGTGCTTCCCGATTTTGGGAAGCTCGCTGCGGATTCAATCGCGAGCCGCGGCGATACGTCGAGCGTGGACGCTCGCGCAGTGCAGCAGCTTGCACTCGTCGCTTGCGTGTGAATGCAGTGAGGTGCGAAATAGAATCTAACTCCCTAATACCTTGCTAAATGCCGGCGCCGAGGTGTTCATCGCGCGAAAATCGCATACGATGGTAGGCGATCCGACTACGACTTACGACGTAGGGCAGTGGCCGGAGCTGAATTACCGTAGAAGTATCACCACAAAGGCACAAAGGACACGAAGAACCTTTTGATTCTTCGTGTCCTTTGTGTCCTTGTGGTGAATATGGTTAGCTCAACCTTTGCCGTAAATGCTATAGATCGTCCGCAGCGACAACTCCTGTCGCGTGTTTGTGCTAGGGCACCAAGCGGTGTAAATCGCGCGGAAACAGTGTCGTTTCGCGCACATTGCTCGCGCCGACCAGCCGTGCGATCCAGCGCTCGAGCCCGATCGCGAAGCCGCCGTGCGGCGGCATCCCATAGCGAAACGCGTCGAGGTAGCCCTCCAGCGGCGCGGCGTCCTGCTTGCGCTCGGCCAGTGCGGCCACATAATCCTCGTAGCGGTGCAGCCGCTGGCCGCCGGTTATCAGCTCCATGCCGCGAAACAGCAAGTCGAACGAGCGCGAAAATGCCGGCTGCTGCGGGTCGGGATGGGTATAAAACGGCCGCTTGGCCATCGGATAACCTACCACGAACAAGAAGTCCGAATCGTAGGTTCGCTTGGCCCACTCGCCCAGCCAGCGCTCGTGTGCCGGGGCGAGGTCGGGCTCGCCGCGGGCGTCTTCGCCGGTATCGCGCCAGATCAGCTCCTGGGCGTCACGAAAATGCAGCTGCGGGATCGAAGGCGGCAGCTCCGGCATCACAACATCTAACAGGGCCAGCGCCCGCGGTGCATGTTCGGCGAGCGCGTCGAGCATGCCGCGCAGCACATCGCCGGCCAGCGCCATGACCGTGGTATGGTCGTCGATAAAGCCGAGCTCCACGTCCAGCGAAGTATACTGGTTGAGATGGCGCGGCGTATCGTGCGGCTCGGCCCGAAACACCGGCCCGACCTCATAGACGCGCTCGAACACACCCACCATGATCTGCTTGTACAGCTGCGGGCTCTGAGCCAGATACGCCGGCCGGCCGAAATAGTCCAGCTCAAAGACATTTGCACCACTCTCGGTGGCCGACGAAACGATCTTGGGCGTCTGGATCTCGACAAAGCCGCGCGCGTCGAGCGCGGAGCGAAATCCGGACACCGAGGCAGCGCTCAGCTCGAATACTGCGCGCCGGCGCGGATGGCGCAGCGTAAGCGGGGAATAATCGAGCAAGGTTGCCATCGGCGCACCCAGCTTGGGACGATGCAGCTCGAGCGGCAGCGGCGACTGAGCGGCAGCGAGCAAGCGAAACGACGGCGCATGGATTTCGACACCACCAGGCGCCTGTGACGAAGCGACCACCGTCCCGAATACCTCGATCGTCAATTCGGCGGGTATGCCGGCTAGCTCGCGCAGCACCGCCTGGTCTTCGACCACGACCTGCGCCAGGCCATGCGCGTCGCGCAGTACCACAAACGTCACCGAGCTCAGCTCGCGCTTGCGATGCAGCCAGCCGGCGAGCCGAACACGCCGGCCGGTATGAGCTGCCAGCTCCATCGTCATTGTGCGTTCCATGATGCACCTCGAACATAAACAGCCCCCTCGTCATGCGGACGAGGGGGCGTCGTGGTGCCACCGCAGTTCGCGCCGCGACAGGCGGCGCCTTATGGCCTCGTAACGGGGGCGAGCCGGCTGGGCTTAGTGGCCAGGTCTGGCGTTGTTCCCAACGCTCGGGAGGGTCGGCACGCGGCGGGAACGCCGCCTTCACAGCCACGGCGGCTCTCTGCGGTTCCCGTACTCTTTGCGCCACGTCTCCGTCAACGCGTGACGGCAGCATACCGTGCGCGATGCGGTGTGTCAACGGTGCCGGCTCTAGCTTCAGCGATGCATTTGAACGATGCACCACAAAGCACACAGAAGACCCAATCCGATTCTTCGTGTCCTTTGTGTGCTTTGTGGTGTTCTATATTGACCTAGCCGACGACGAAGCCACAGGACCATGTGTCGCCAACGCATTACTTTGCTTGCCATGCAGCGCACGTCACACTATGATGCGCCCTGACTGATTTTCCGCTGGCGTAGTTATGAAAGACGAGCTCGATGAAGGATCGGTTTTTCTCTACCGACGACACACAGCTGCTGGCGCCGCTCGCGCTGGCCGAGCTTGCCACGGCTTTGCGCCGCGACACGCTGGATCTGGAAGCTTTTGTGCGCCGATTGTGCGATCGGATCGATGCTGTCGAACCGCGTATTGAGGCGCTGTTGCCGGAAGCCGGCCGGCGTGAGCGCCTGCTCCGCGAGGCCGGCCGCCTGAAACTGGCGTACCCGGATCCGCATTCACGGCCGCCGCTGTGGGGCGTTCCCGTCGGTATCAAGGACATCTTTCATGTCGACGGCTTCGTAACGCGCGCGGGCTCGGCGCTGCCGCCCGACGTACTTACCGGAGATCAGGGAGACGCGGTTACGAGCCTGGTACAGGCCGGAGCGCTGCTTGTCGGCAAAACTGTGACGACAGAATTCGCGTTTTTCGAGCCGGGACCTACGCGCAATCCGCACAACCCGCAACACACTCCCGGCGGCTCCTCATCCGGCTCGGCGGCGGCCGTGGCCGCCGGTATCTGCGCGCTTGCGCTGGGCACGCAAACAATCGGCTCGACCATCCGTCCGGCAGCGTATAACGGCATCGTCGGTTTCAAGCCCAGCTATGGCCGGATCTCCAGCGCAGGCCTGATCCCGTTCTCGCCCAGTGTCGACACCGTCGGCCTGTTCACCCAGGACGTCGAGGGTATGCGCCAGGCTGCCGCGATTGTGTGCGAGGGCTGGCGCAAGCCCGCTCCCGGCGCGGAGTTGCCGTTGCTGGGCGTTCCTGAAGGCCCGTATCTCGAGCAGCTCTCGCCGCAGTCCCGTGCCGCGTTTGACCGCCAATGCGCATCGATCATGCAGGCCGGCTACACGCTGCGTGGCGTCGAGGTGCTGCCCGATCTCGAACAGGTGGCTGCGCGGCACCGCCGCCTGGTTGCCGCCGAGCTGGCCACCGTCCATGTCGATTGGTACGCCGCCCATGGCGCGCTGTACCGGCCGCGCACCGCCGCGCTGATCCAGGAAGGCCGGCAGGTTAGCGCCGCCGAAGTCGAAGTCCGCGCGCGCCGGGCGAGCCGAGCTGCGCGCTACGATAGAGCAGTTGATGCGCGACTATGACATCGATCTTTGGATCGCACCGCCGGCCCCGGGCACCGCTCCGCTGGGCCTGCACGCCACCGGCGATCCTGCGCTCAATTTGCCGTGGACACACGCCGGCATGCCCGCGCTTACATTGCCCGCCGAACCCGATGCCGGCGGGCTGCCACTCGGCCTGCAGCTGGTCGGGCGGTTCGGCGCCGATGAGCAGCTTCTGGCTTGGGCTCAACCACTGGCACAGGTTCTGCTGCGCTGAAGCGCCGTTTTTGAAAGCGTTTCTCACAAAGGCGGTGCAATGGTACCGGCCCGTACTATGGGCCGAGTTTGGCTGCGTTACGCGATGTTTGCATCCATTCCGGGCCAAGCCGACGAATATTGTGTGACCGCGCATCACGATCCCCCCACGTCCCGAGCGCTGACCAGATTGATCCTGACGTTGTGCGCGGGAACGCCAGGCGACGGGCGAAGCACACACAGCGCTGGGCTGACCACTGTTGCGCGAGGCCGGCTCGTTTCCGGCCGGGACCATGAGGGATTGGCACTAAATTCCCAATAGGAGGAGTTCTGTAATGCGTTTTAATCGTGTGGTCGTGGCCATAGCCTTTGCCCTGCTCGGACTCGGAGTAGTTCCCGCGGGCGCGTCGGCGATGCTCCAGGATCAACCCGTGATCGCGGCCCAGACGCTGACCCAGTTTTACATCCTGACCGAAGACAACCGGATCGTAACCGCCAACAGTGCGGACCCGACCCAGCTGGGTACTCCGATCCCGGTCAACGGCCTGACGGTGGGCGATAGCCTTGTTGCGATCGACGTTCGACCGCAAAACGGGCGCCTGTACGGCCTTGGCTATAACGCCACGGCAGGAAGCGTGCGGTTGTACCATATTTCGCCGACCAACGGGGTGGCGGTCGCGCTTGGCCCGATCGGCTCGTTTGTCGCAACTGATGGCGTCACACCAATTTTGATCACCGGTACGCGTTTCGGACTCGACTTCAATCCCACTGTCGACCGCGCGCGAGTGGTAACCAACACCGGCTTCAACTTCCGTATTAACCCCAACAACGGGCTTCTAGTCGACGGCAATGCGGATGCAGCGGCTCCCGGCACTCAGCCCGACGGAAATATCAACGGTGGCACAACCACTGTCGATGAAACTGCCTATACCAACAACGCGCCGAATATGACGGTCACGACCCAGTACACGATCGACCCGGCCACCGACCGCCTGTACATTCAAAATCCGCCCAACAACGGCACGCAGACCGCCGGCCTGCCGATCACGCTCGACGGCGCGCCGGTTGACTTTTTCTCGGTCAACGGCTTCGACATCCCGCCGGGCGTTGACGTAACGACGGCGAATTCCCCGGCGACCGGCACCGCATTTGCCGCTCTCGGCAACGGAACCAGCGTACAGCTCCACAGCATCGAGCTTTCGACCGGCGCCGCCACGCTGCTGGGCACACCGCCGGGTATCAGCGTGCGCGGCCTGGCGGTCTGGATGCCGCTGCCGATCGCCAATGCGCTGGCCGCGGACGGCACGACACTGCAGCGCTTCCGACTCGACGCGCCGGGAACGGTGGCGAGCGTGACGATAGCCGGCATCGTCGCCGGCGAAACGCTGGTCGGCATCGACGGACGGCCCGCCACCGGTCAGTTGTTTGGCCTTGGCATCAACCAGGCGCTCGACTACGGCACGCTGTACCTGATCGATCCGCAGACCGGCGCGGCCACGTCCGTCGGTACGCCCGGCCAGATCGCGTTCGTTACAGCCGCCGGCGTGCCGGTTGATCTGCCTGCCGCCGCGAGTGGCTACGGCTTCGACTTCAATCCCACGGTTGACCGCGGGCGCGTGACCACCGACAGCGGCCTCAATTTCAGGATCAATCCGAACAACGGCGCGCCGGTGGACGGTGACGCAGCGGCGGCGGGCATCAATCCCGACGGAAACATCAACGGCCTGCCGGCGGGCAGCACCGGCGTGAGCGCTACGGCCTACACCAACGTATTTGCCGGCACGACGGTGACAACGCAATACACTGTTGAACTCGACCAGCAAGCGACTGTACATCCAGAATCCGCCGAATGCAGGTACGCAGACCATGGGACTGCTGCTCAACGACGGTGGATCGCCGCTCGACTTCAGCGCGATCAACGGCTTTGACATTCCAACCGGCGTCAACACCGCGACAGCCAACGCGCCGGTATCCGGCAATGCCTATGCCGCGTTGACCGTCGGCGCCACTAGCGGCCTGTATCGCATCGACCTGGCAACCGGCGCGACAACCTCGCTCGGCCCGATCGGTACGGGCGCGACAGGTGGCATGGGCCTGGTGGTCTGGTCCGAGATGACGCCCGGCCTGCGGGTGTCGTTGCCGATGATCATGAAGTCGCCGTAGCCGAACCTGCGTGGCTTAGTGCATTGATTGAAAAGGTTGCACCACAAAGAACACAAAGGACACAAAGAATCTCATGAGATTCTTTGTGTCCTTTGTGTTCTTTGTGGTGATTCCGCACTGTCCTGTGCCGGCCCGCGGATACGCTAATGTTTCGCATTGCTCACGAAACGTGTACTATAAACCGGCGAACCATGCTAACGTTCGGGTGCCGGTTCGTGCTGCTTTGGGTAGTCCTACTCGTTACACTTTTGCCAACAAGGAGCGTCCATGAAGCCACTACGGGTTGGACTGATCGGTTGTGGAAACATCAGCAATGGCCATGTTCGAAACCTGCACAGCATCGGCGACGTGACGATCGGCGGATTGGCCGAGCCGAACGCCGACCATCTGGCGGCCCTGCGCCGGGCGCATCCTTCCCTGGCCGGCGTTCCCGATTTCCCGACCGCCACGGCCCTGTTGGAAGCAGTAGAGCTCGACGCCGTGGTGATCATGACGCCGCACGCGATGCACTACGAGCAGGTGATGGCCGCGCTGGAATACGGCCTGCATGTGTTATGTGAAAAGCCGCTGGCATGTGCACCGGGCGAGGCCCGCGATATCGCCGCGCGGGCCGAAACGGCCGGTGTTGTGGTCACGGTCAACTACCAGCGGCGCCTGGATCCGGCGTACCACCGGCTGCGACGCGCGATCGATGCTGGCGAGCTCGGCGCGCTGCAGACGATATCGATGATCTGGGGCCAGAACTGGCGCACTGCTACGAACGGGTCATGGCGGCAGGTTCCCACGCTTTCTGGTGGCGGCATGCTGTTCGACTCGGGCAGCCATATGCTTGACGTGCTGCTGTGGCTGGCCGGTAGCCGCCCGGTCAGTGTCTCGGCGCTGGTGGACAAGCGGAAAACGGCGGTAGACATCAACGCCGCCGCCACGGTGCGTTTCGCCAACGGGCTGGTCGGTCAGATAATGAGCCACGGCGATGTGCCGATCACGTGGCTGGAGACGGTCGTCGTCTCCGGAGACGACAGTGTGATGCGCTGGGAGTACGAACCGCAATATCCGTGGCGACCGGGCCGGCTGTTCTGGTACCGTCACGGCGAAGTTGTGCAGCCGGCGCTGCCCGGTTCGGGCTCGTCGATGGACGACGCCTGGATCCAGGCGATCCGCGGGCAGATCGCCAATCCGGCGCCGCCCGAAGTCAGCATTGGCGTGGCCGATCTGACTGACGCGATCTATCGCTCATCGGCCGAAGGCAGCGTCGTCGAGCTCATTCGCTAGCCAGACAATGCGAGCAACGCGCATTTACGCAGGAACGCAAGGCTGACGATAATTCAATTGGAGGCGTTTTATGGATGCCGCTCGATCACACAAGGACCCCAGGCGCAGCCGGCCCTACATGCCGGGCTATGGCGTTCCGAAAGGGCGCAAGGGGATGCTCGAGTGGGCGCATGTTTCCGAGCGCATCGCCCAGGCGCGCAACTACTGGATCGGAACGAGCGGCCCGGACGGGCAGCCACACGCGGTGCCGGTATGGGCAATCTGGGCCGCTAACATGCTGTTTTTCGACGGCGGATCCCAAACGCGCTGGGTGCGCAATCTCCAGGCGAATCCACGAGTTGTTGCCCACCTTGAAAGCGGCGACCAGGTTGTGATCATTGAAGGCAGCGTGGTGCGCCTGCCGGGCCTCGACGCGGACGTCCTGCCCCTGGTTGCCGCACAGTCCGAGGCCAAGTACGGCGGCACGTTTAAGGATAGCGGCACGCTGGCGCTGCATCCGCGCGTTGTATTCGCCTGGAGCAGCGCACTCGCCGATGCGACCCGCTTTGTATTCGAAGGAGTTTGATGCCGCGAACGCTCGTTCCATGAAGCCACCGTTTGATCCGCTCAATCTGACACCGGCGGCATCCCTGAACCGCATGCCGGTGTCGGCGGCGGGTACCTCGCTCGAAGCGGGCATGGCCGGCAAGCCGGCGTACGAGCTGCTTTCGCGCGATGCGCTGTCGGCGGAGATCAGGCGACATGCCCCGTCGCTGGGTATCGACGCGTCGGCGGTAGACGATGTGCAGCTGCCGTGGCTATTCGACCGCTGCTTCGAATCCGCGGATCGGGTGATACGCGACGCGGCCGAGCAGCTTGCGCGTCGCTTCGGTGCCCGGCTTGGCGCGCTGGTATTGACCCTGCAGCGCGGCGACCCGCTTAGCCGCGCGGCGCGTCCCGATTGGCACGCCGCTTACTGGGCGCAGTGGGCTTCTATCCGCGCGATCCACATTGGTGGCGGGCTGGCCGGCGGCCATCTGGGGCCTCGTGCGGTCGTGGCGGCCAACGCATTTCTCACCGATGCAGGCTGGACGAAGGCTATGCTGTATCTATCCTGCCGGCCCGCCCATTTGCCGCTGATCGGTGCCGCCCGCAGCGTGCCGCCGGGATATCACGCGGCCCTGGTTTTCGATTGGGGCCAGTCGTCGATCAAGCGCGGCTACGCCCGCTACGATAACGGCGACCTGGTCGGCCTGCGCACCTTAGCGCCGATTTCCACGACTTCGCTGCCCGGCCAGCCGGACAACGCGTTTTTGAAGGCCGGCCCGGACGAGCGCGCGGCGATGATAGCCGAATTGATGGCGCAGACCTGGCGCGGCTTTGGCGGAACCGGTCAGCAGCTTGCGCCGGTGCTGGTTTGCAGCATGGCAAGCTACATCGCCGGCAATCATCCCATGCTTCGTCCCGGTGCTTTGTATAGCGCGCTGCATTCTGTTGCCGATAATCTTGGTTCATGGCTTGGCCGGCACCTCAGCACACAGCTCGGCCGCCCGCTCGAGGTAACGTTGCTGCACGATGGAACCGCCGCGGCCCGCGTTTATGCCGGCGAGCCGAATTGCGCTGTGATCATGATGGGCACCGCCCTGGGCTGCGGATTCGCTCCGCCTGCCGCCGGTCTTCGTCCGATCCGCAGCGATGCGCAGGTTTGATTGTCGCGGCGCCTGCAGCGGTTCTTTGTACACGTCGAGTCGACCGGAATCACCACAAAGACACGAAGGACACAAAGGATTTTCTGATTCTTTGTGTCCTTCGTGTCTTTGTGGTGCAAATTCTCCGGCCCGTACTGTGTACCGCCACTCAATTCGAAGTTCGGGCCAGGCTGCGCTATGATGGTTGCCAGGTTTCGCCAGGAGCTTCGGCAATGGCTCGAACGATAACTGCTCCGCGCGGCACGCAGCTTAGCTGCAAGAACTGGCAGATCGAAGCCGCCTATCGCATGCTGCAAAACAACCTCGATCCGGCGGTTGCCTTCGATCCCGATAACCTGATCGTGTATGGCGGGCGCGGCCGCGCCGCTCGAAACTGGGCGGCGTTTGAGGCGATCCTGGCCGCGCTGCGCCGGCTCGAGCCGGACGAAACCTTGCTGGTGCAGTCGGGCAAGCCGGTAGCCGTGTTTCGCACCCACGCCGACGCGCCGCGCGTGCTGCTGGCGAACTCCAACATCGTGCCCGCCTGGGCGACGCAGGAGAACTTCGACCGCTGGGAGCGCGAGGGTCTGATCATGTACGGCCAGATGACCGCGGGCAGCTGGATCTATATCGGAACGCAGGGCATCCTGCAGGGCACCTACGAAACGTTCGGCGAGCTGGCCAGGCAACAAGGTTGGGGAAGCCTGCGGGGCAAGCTGGTGCTGAGCGCGGGTCTGGGCGAGATGGGCGGCGCGCAGCCACGGGCGATCACGATGAACGGCGGCGTGGGCGTGCTGGTCGAGGTTGACCACTGGCGCGCCGAGCGGCGCATACAGCTGCGCCAGGTCGACGTAATCACTGAAACGACCGAAGAAGCGATGACCCTGGCCGAGGAGGCGCTGGCGCGCGGCGATCCGCTGGCGATCGCTTTGATCGGGAACGCTGCCGAGGTGCTGCCCGAGCTGCTGGCTCGCGGCGTCGTGCCGGATGTCGTGACCGACCAGACTTCAGCTCACGATGTCCTTTACGGCTACATTCCGGCCGGCCTGACGCTCGAGCAAGCCGCCGAGCTGCGGCAAAGCGACCCCAACGCCTATCAACAGCGCGTACTCGACTCGATGGCGACGCACGTGCGTACGATGCTTGCCTGGCAGCGGCAGGGCAGTGTAGTCTTCGATTACGGCAACAATCTGCGCCAGCGGGCCTACGACGCCGGAGTTGCCGGCGCGTTCGACTATCCCGGCTTCGTGCCGGCCTATATTCGCCCGCTGTTTTGCGAAGGCAAGGGGCCTTTCCGCTGGGTGGCGCTGTCGGGCGATCCCGAAGATATCTATGCCACCGACCGTGCTGTAAGCGAGCTGTTTCCCGAAAACGAGCACCTGCGACGCTGGCTTCGCCTGGCGCGGGAGCAGATCGAGTTTCAAGGGCTGCCGGCGCGAATCTGCTGGCTCGGCTATGGTGAACGAGCGCGGGCAGGGCTGAGGTTCAACCAGATGGTCGCCGGCGGTGAGGTGCGGGCGCCGATCGTGATCGGCCGCGACCATCTCGACAGCGGCTCGGTTGCCAGTCCGAACCGTGAAACCGAGGCCATGCGCGACGGCTCGGATGCGATCGCCGACTGGCCGCTGTTGAACGCACTGATCAATGCCGTCGGCGGCGCGACGTGGGTCAGTATCCACCATGGCGGCGGCGTCGGGATCGGCTACAGCATACATGCCGGGCAGGTGATCGTGGCCGACGGCACACCTGAAGCCGCGCGGCGCCTCGAGCGCGTGTTGACCACCGATCCGGGCATGGGTGTGGTGCGCCATGCCGACGCCGGCTATCCCGAGGCGATTGACTTCGCCCGCCGGAACGGCCTGGACATCCCGATGCTGGACCAGCAGCCGTGAACATTGATCTGCTGATCCATGATGCGCGGCTGGTGACCTGTGCCGGCCCGGATGGCCCGAAGCGCGGCGCGGCGATGCGCGATGTAGGACTGATCGATGAGGGTGCGCTGGCGATCCACGACGGCACAATCGTAGCGCTTGGGCCAACGGCTGAGCTCGAGGCGCGCTACAATGCCGAGCTGACGATCGACGTACACGGCAGGGCAGTGTGTCCCGGTTTCGTCGATCCGCACACCCACGTCGTCTACGCCGGCGACCGGATCGATGAATTCGAGCAACGGATTCAAGGCGCGACCTACCTTGAAATCATGGCGCCGAGGCGGCGGCATCACCAGCACAACGCGCGCGACGCGCGCCGCGTCGCTCGAGCAGCTGATCGACCAGACACGCAGCCGGCTGGACCAGATGCTGGCACAGGGCACAACCACGGTCGAGGCTAAAACCGGCTACGGATTGGAGCTTGCTGCCGAGCTAAAGCAACTCGACGCGATCGCTGCCCTCGATCGCACCCACCCGATCGAGCTGGTGCCGACCTTTCTCGGCGCACACGCCCTGCCGCCGGAATACGCGGGTCGGGCCGATGCGTATGTCGACTTGCTCGTTGAAGAAATGTTGCCCGCCGTGGTCACATGGTACCGTGGCTCGCACTTTGCCGGCGCAGGAGTACCGCTATTCGTCGACGTGTTTTGCGAGCAGAGTGCGTTCGACGTAGCACGATCGCGGCGGGTATTGGAAGCGGCACGCGCGCATGGCCTGCCGCTCAAAGCACACGTCGACGAATTCACGGCACTTGGCGGCTTGCGGCTCGCGCTCGAGCTGGGCGCGATGTCGGTGGACCATCTTGACATAACTGATAGTGCCGGCATCACGCAGTTAGCCGGATCTACCAGCGTCGGCGTATTAATCCCGACCGTCCCGTTCAACTTCGGCGCGAGCACGTTTGCCGCCGCGCGAGAGATGATCGATGCCGGCGCGGCGATCGCGCTCACCACTGACAACAATCCCGGCTCGGCGCCGTGCCCGTCGCTGCCGTTGGCGATGGCGATCGCCTGCCGCTATCAGCGGCTGTTGCCCGCTGAAGCGCTCAACGCCGTGACGCTCAACGCCGCCCACGCGCTCGGCCTCGGCTCGCGCATCGGCTCGCTGGAGCGTGGCAAGCAGGCCGATGTGCTGATACTGGATACCGCGGACTACCGTGACCTGATGTATGAATTCGGCGCCAACCATGTACACTCCGTGATCAAGCGTGGCGTCGTGGTGCGCTGAGGTTTGCAATGCAACCTGTCACGATCGACGGCGAACACCTAACTATCCCTGAAGTCATTCGCGTCGCCCGCGATCCGTCGCGCCGGGCGGTGCTGGCCGAAGATGCCAGGCAGCGGATGCAGCAGTCGCGTGACGCGGTGGAACGCTTTGTCGCCGAGGGCGCCGTGGTGTACGGCATCACCACCGGGTTCGGCAAATTCCAGGACCGGGTGATACCGGCCGATGCCGTCGAGCAGCTGCAGCGTAACATCGTGATGAGCCACGCCGTCGGAACCGGGCCGCTGTTTGATCCTGACGTTGTGCGCGCCATGTTATTGGTGCGCGCCAACACGCTGGCCAAAGGGTTTTCAGGCATTCGACCGCTGGTCGTCGAGCTCCTGCTCGAGCTGCTTCATCACAATGTGATACCCGTGGTTCCGTCACAGGGGTCGCTCGGATCGTCGGGCGACCTGGCGCCGCTGGCGCATATCGCGCTGGTGCTGATCGGCCTCGGCGAAGCCGTGGTCGGCGGCGCGCGTTTGCCGGGCGCCGATGCGCTGGCAGCGGTAGGCCTGGCTCCGCTGACGCTTGGCGCCAAGGAGGGGCTGGCACTCACCAACGGGACCGCCTTGATGGCCGGGCTCGGCTCGCTGGTGACCAACGACGCCGGCGTGCTATGTCGCAGCGCCGACATCGCAGCCGGGTTGACGATCGAGGCGCTGGCAGGCGTCCCGACCGCATTTGACCCACGGATCCACGCTGTGCGGCCGCATCCGCGTCAGATGGATTGCGCGGCCTACCTGCGTCGCCTGCTCGACGGCAGTCACATGCTGTGGGGCTCGGAAGGCGGGGAACAGCGCGCCGCGCAGAACAGCACGGTACTGCCGCCGTCACTGCAGCCGATGGGCTGGAAAGTACAGGACGCCTATTCGATCCGCTGCACGCCGCAGGTCCACGGCGCGGTGCGCGACAGTGTGGCATACGCGCTATGGGCGCTGGAGATCGAGCTGAACAGCGCTACCGATAATCCATTGATATTTATCGACGATACAGGCAAAGCCGAAGCACTCAGCGGCGGCAACTTTCATGGCGAGCCGCTGGCCCTGTCGCTGGACTATCTGGCGCTTGGACTCACCGAGCTCGGCAACATCGCCGAACGCCGGCTGGCACGGCTGCTCGACCCGGCGCGCCACGGCGGGATCCTGCCTCCGTTTTTGATCGAAGGCGGCGGGCTGAACTCCGGACTGATGCTGGTGCAATACACGGCCGCTGCTCTCGCATCGGAAAATAAGGTGCTGGCCCATCCCGCCAGCGCCGACACGATCCCCACTTCGGCGGGCCAGGAAGACCACAACAGCATGGGCGCCACGGCAGCGCGGCAGGCGCACGCGATCCTGGTTAATGTGGAGACCATCGTCGCGTGCGAGATTCTGGCCGCCTGCCAGGCGATCGACCTGCGCTGGAAGCTTGGCGGGCGGAGACTGCAGCTCGGTCGCGGAACGCAGGCGGCCTATGATCTGGTCCGCAGGAACGTTCCGTTCTTGGAAGCCGATACCGTGCTGTATCCGCTGATCGAAACCGTGCGCACCCTGGTTGCCGATGGGTCGATCTGTTCCGCGGTCGAGGCGTCGATATGAGGGGGCCCATCCCCTTGTCCCCAGGATAAATCCTGGGGCTGAAGAAACGAAGCCCGCTGAAGCGGGCTGAGCTTCGTTCCAGCCACCTTCAGGTGGCTTTGTTTCTTCAGCCCCAGGATTTATCCTGGGGTTTATCGTTGCGCCATCGGCAGCAGCGCCCGGTGTCCTGCCGGCTGCCCCGGTGTGGACGGCGCCGGCGTGCCGGGCGTGGACGGCGCCGCCGGCGGTTGGGCGGCGCGACCATCGCTTGCGCGTAGCTCATACCGACCATCAAGCTGGATACTGTAAACGATCCACTTTCGGTCGGCGCTGACCTTGGTGTCGCCGACGTACGCGCTGCCCTGCAATCCGGAAAGGTCGCGCTGGTCGCCGCCGAAGATCTGCACGCTGAACAGATCGGTCTGGCTCTGGCTGCCCGTAAACCTGGAAAATACGACGCGACTGCTGTCGGGCATGATCAGCGCCCGGGTTCCAGGCCCATAGTTGGTCTGGCCTCCGCCGCCGATCGGGATTGCAGATAGCCGGTTGCTGGATGTGGACGTGCCTGCTTCAACGATAACCCACTGGCTGTTGTCGCTCAAGCCGTATGTGTACAACGGTGGCTCTGTGGAAATGTCCTGGTAGAGCGTCGCGCGAACGCCGGCCGGCACCGTCGACGAACTCGAGGCGCTTAATGCCGGCGGCGTTCTTCTGGTACTGGTACACAACGTACTTCCCGTCGCCGGTGAACCTGAACGAGTAGCCGTCGACGCCATACAAGGGATCGGCCGGCTCGGTCAGATCTACTGTTCCACCGCCGCCGATCAAGACGCTATACAGATTGCCCTTGAACGCATTGGAGCTTCCCGACCTCGTCCCTACGTTGATGACCACGCGGTCGCCAAGCGGGCTGATCCTATAGCCGAGGATACGTTGGGTAGCTAGCAGGTTGACGTTCAGCTGAGTGGGTGTGCCGCCCGCGGTCGGAACCATATAGACCTTCCCGCCGGGCGATCCGGCTTCGCGGGCGACGAACACGACCACCGGAAAGCCTGCAGGATGCACGGAAAATTCGCTGTAGAGTTCCGAGTTGCCGCCGCCCTGGAGTGCGATCGGAGGGTTGAGCTTTTCCAGCCCGCCGGTGCCGTCGATCTTGACGCTGTACAGCTCGTATTTACCGTTGGTCTCCTGGTCGGCGCTGTAGACCACGCGATTGCTGGCCGGATCGATTTCATATATTCCAACGTTGCCGCCGGCCGTGAGCGGTCCATTCAGTCGATATAACAGCGAGCCGTTGATCCCGATACTCCACAGCTCGTACACTTCGTTGGTCGTCTGATCGGCGAGGTACAGGATGCGCTGGCCTTTCGGATCGAGCCGGAAGTCCAGCACATTGCCCCCCGCCACCAGCAGATCGCTGTACTTGACCGATTGGCCACCGCCGACCGGCACGCGAAACAGCTCCGCGCGGTTGTCGACCTCCTGATCGGCGATGTAGAAGATATACAGGCTATCCAGCGAAAACTCGAAACGTCCCCGGTTCACTTCGCCGCCGGTTACGAGGGTAGGATTGAGCTTGAGTGGAGCTCCGCCGCCGATCGGCACGATATACAGCTCGTCGGTGCCGTCGGTGTCGATGTCGGCAACATAGGCCACATACTTCGAATCGGGACTGAGCTTGTATGCTACTCCGCCGACGTGCTCCGGCAACAGCCCGCTCAAGCTGTGCCAGTCTGCTCGCGCGGGCGGCGCACCAAGCAACAGACATGCGAGAAACAAACAACAAACGACGGCGATGTGTAGGACGTGCTTCATATAACCCCATCCTCTGGTGCTGGCTCAGCCCAGCCCGCTTCAGCGGGCTTCGTTTCTTCAGCCCCAGGCTTGAGCCCGGGGAACGCCGGCATGTATGCCGGGCAACGTCGGGACCCGGGCAAGCCTACCCCTTTGCCACGAGCGTGGTGGCCGGCTTGCCCGCACCCCGTCATGTTGCACGATCGAGCGTTGTCGATCGCGTTACCAGTGTGGATGAATGGACCTAAAAAACGTCTAAAGTGGCTCGCCGTGTTGCAGGCTTTGCATCAAGGCCATGGTTTCCGGCGAAGGAAGGGCGTGCAGCTCGGCCAGCGCCGACTGCAGCTTCTTGTACTGCGCGAACGCCTGGCGGCGTTTTCCGATCCGCGCATACGTCTGAATCAGCTCGAGGTGGGCTTCTTCGAGGTATGCATCTACGTCGACGGCGCGCTGCAAAACCGTGATCGCCTGCTCTTCGCGCCCGGCCCTGGCATGTATGCGCCCCAACGCGGTCAGGGCTTCTAGAAATGCATGGCGCAGCGCTTCGCGGCGAGCGATGTGCCATTCGCCGTCGTGAACGTCATAGGCAAAATCGTCGCTATACATCGTCACAGCCTCGGCAAGCAGCCCCGCCGCGCGCTCGTTTTCCTTTCCATTGCGCAGCAGCAGCTGCGCCTCGAACAGGGCGGCCTCGAACGCGTCGACGTCGATCCAGATCGGCTGCCCGCGATTGAAGCTGTAGCGGCCGCTTTCCAGGCTGATCCATTCGAGATCGCGTCCCAGCGCATTGCGGGCGTGGGCCAAAGCATTGCTGAAGCGTTGCCGCACCTGCTCGGTCGACGCTTCGGGCCACAGCTCGGCGCCGATCTGCTCGCGCGTGGCGTGCGGGTGAAACAGCAGGTACAGCACCAGCTCGCGCGCCTTGGCGTACGTCCAATCCGCTGAAGTCATCAGCCGCTCGCCGCGATACACGCGCACCGGTCCAAGCGCGAAGATCCGTAGCTGGGGCGCCGGCTGCTCGATCGACGATGGCGACAGGCTGCCCTGGGCATACACCGCCGCCTGATCCAGGTCCATCGAGCGCCCCTCGTTGGCGAGCGCTATGTAGTACCGATCGCCCAGCTGGGAGCGCAGTGTCGACGCGATGCCCTCGGCAGCGCGGGCTTCGATCGGCGTGCGCGGGCGTTCAAGCGCCTCGCGGGCCGCCTCGACGGCGCCGGCCAGCCGCGCGGCAACGGCAGGCCGTCCCAGTGCCAGCGCCAGCTCGATGTAACCATGATCGAGCGCGAAGATCAGGCCGGCGCGGTGCCCGATCGCGCGCCGCTCGGATAGCCCTTCTGCGCAAAGTGCTGCTGCGTCGGCGAGCCGCCCCTCACGCACGGCGATATTCCCCAGGAAGCCCAGCGAGCGACCGATCAGCCGCCGGTTACCTGCGGCGCGGAACAGGCGCAGCGCGTGCTGGTATCGCGCGCACGCGGTTGCGTAGTCGCGGCGGTGAAATGCGATATCGCCCCGGCCGGCCGCGACATATCCTTGATCCCCCTCGTTCCCGAGCGCGCGATAAATCTGTTCGGCTTGATCGAAGTAATCTCCGGCTTTGCGGAGCTCGGTCAGGCCGGTGTGCAGCTCCCCGAGATTTAGCAACGTATCGGCCGCGCCGGATCGATCGCCGAGCTCGCGGTGTGCCGCCAACGCCTCATCATAGCGCGCCTTTGCGGTCGGATAATCGCCCTGCTGCTTGGCGAGATTCGCCAGATTCATCAGCGTGATCGCCAATACTGAGCGGTTGCCGGCCTGGCTGGCGGTCTCAACGGTCTGCTCGTAGGCCGTGCGCGCCTGGCGTATGTCACCGCCATACTGAAACACCAGGCCAAGGTTGCCGTAGGCACTCGCGAGGGTCCAGGTGTGCCCCATTTCACGACAAATGGCGACCGCCTGTTCCAGTACCGTCTGCGCGGCTGCGAAATCACCCAGATCCCACAGCGTGGCGCCGAATCCGATCAGCGCTATCTCAATACAGTTCTCGTCCTCGGCGTGCTGGGCATACAACAGGCTCTGCTCGTAGCTCGCGCGCGATGCCGCGAACTCGCTCTGCGCGGCATACAGGCGCCCCTGTGCGCTGAGGGCCAGGCTTTGCACATCCGGCTCGATCGTGTCGTCGACCCGGCCCAGAAACTCGCCGAGCCAGTGCTGCCCGAGGCTCAGGTGTCCCTGCACCAGCCAGAAGCGATATAACAGGCTGCTGAGCCGCAGGCCGACGTCGGTTCGGCCCGCCGATGCACACCACGCGAGCGCCGCCTGCAGATTGTCGTGCTCGCGCTCAACCCGCTCGAGCCAGGCAGGCTGCTCGTGGGTGCCGAACTTCGGCTCGGCGAGCTCAGCAAGCGTCAGAAAGTATGAATTGTGCTGCTCACGCCAGTGTTGTTCGTCTCCACTTCGCAGCAATTGCTCGACGGCATACTGGCGGATCGGCTCGAGCAAGCGGTAGCGCATGTGATCGCCGTGCTCCGCGGCGACCACCAGCGACGATTCGACCAACGAGGCCAGCAGGTCGAGCAAGTCACCGTGCTCGAGGCCGCCGCCCGCACAAACACCTTCAACCGATGCGAGATTGAAGCTGCCCATGAACACTGCCAGACGCATGAACAGCGTCTGTTCGGGTCTGGCGAGCAGATCGAAGCTCCAGTCGATCGCCGCGCGCAACATGCGATGGCGTGCGTCGCTGCCGTAAGCCGCGCGTGTTAATAGGCCGATACTGTTATCGAGCCGCTCGACGATCTCTTTCGGTGTCAGCACGGTGCAGCGCGCCGCGGCCAGCTCGATCGCCAGGGCCAGGCCTTCAACCCGGCGACAGATCATGGCCACCGGCCCGGCGTTGCGCTCGTTCAGCACGAAGCCCGGAGCCACGGTCTGCGCACGCTCGGTGAACAGGCACACAGCTTCAACGGTGGCAAGCTGCTCGAGCGGCATGCCCGCGCCCGGATCAGGCAGCTCGAGCAGCGGAACCCGCCATACCTGCTCGCCTGCGGCACGGATCGGCTCGCGGCTCGTCAGCAGCACGCGCGCCACGCCCCGCGGATCCGACAGATGGCGCAACAGGTCGCGACACGCCGGGCGCAGGTGCTCGCAGTTGTCGAGGATCAGCAGGGCGCTGCGCCGGGTTACGAAATCGCGCAGCTGCTCGGTTGACGTGCGATCGGGCTGCTCGCGCAGGCCGACTGTCGCGGCTATCGTTTGCGGCAGCAGCCGGGCATCGCCCAGCGCGGCCAGATCGACCCACCACACGCCGTCGGCGTATTCGGCACGCAAATCTTCCGCCACCCGCAGCGCCAGCCGTGTTTTGCCGCAGCCGCCGCTACCGCTGAGCGTCAACACGTGGTGCTCCGCCAGCAAGCGTTTGACCTCTGCAATCGCGCTGGCGCGACCGACGAAGCTCGTCCGCGCTACGGGGAGATTTGAGCGGTCGGATAGTGGATCGTGCGGCTGCATGTTCGATCTAGTTTAATGAAGATCGTACCCGTTTGTCAACGGATATTGTACACCCGTCCCTGCCCGCGCCACCGGTCGTTATTACACAAGCAGCCACGCTGGTCACCAGACGGCTGCCTGATCCGGATCGACCGATCCACAAACCTGAGCCGGATTCAGGTGTATCATAGATACCCGAAATATAGAGAACATCACAGCCATGCTTGAACACACAGACGGATCAACGGATACTCGAGGTTGGGTTCGCGGGTTCGAAGACCGCGGCAGCGCGCGGGACAGCGCCCGATGGTGTATTTTCGTCGACGACCGGCTGCTGGTCGCAGGCAGCGATGATGCGCCGCGCCTGCCCCTGGCAACCGACCTCGGTAACAACGGGCTGCTACCGGCGGAGCCGTTGAGTTTGGGCACCGTCGACGGCGTGCCTGTGCTGGCCGGGGAGAGCGATGCTACCAGCAACACGCTCGATCTTCGGACGATTGAGGTGCGTGCCGCGCTTGCGGCGCTGCCGGCCGCCGAAGCCGGCGCGGCCGGCTATGCCTCGCAGATCGTGCACTGGGACCGCACAACCCGTTTTTGCCCGGTCTGCGGCGCCGAGACCCGCCATGGCGATGTCGAGCGGGTCAAGGTGTGTGACGCATGCGGGCATTTGCAGTACCCCAAGGTGTCGCCGGCGATCATCGTTCTGGTAGTGCGGCCCGGCCAGATGCTGCTGACACGCCAGGCCACCTGGCCGACCGGCCGCTACAGCCTGGTGGCAGGCTTTGTCGAGCCGGGCGAAACGCTGGAAGCCTGCGTGCGGCGCGAAGTCGGCGAAGAGACCGGCGTCGCGCTCGGGCGGATCCGCTATCTCGGCAGCCAGCCGTGGCCGTTTCCGCACCAGCTGATGGTCGGTTTTGTCGCCGAGTGGAGTGCCGGCGAGATCGTGGTCGATACCAATGAGCTGGAGCACGCGGCCTGGTTCGACCTCGATGCGCTGCCGGATTTTCCGCCCTCGATCAGCATCAGCCGCATGATCCTGGATTGGTATACCACATCGAACGCCCGGTTCGATGCTCCGTTTCGCGAGGTTGTATAGATAACCACGAAGTCCGGTCGGAAAGGGAGATCCACTGGGTCAGATCTGCCAGCGTCGAGAACAGCGCGCCGGCCGATCCCGGGCTGAGCTCGGTATGCCGTCCAAACGGCATCAACGTCCGGCCGGTTACTTTGCCCTGCACATCGCGGTCGACCCGATAGCCGAGGGCATTAACCTGGTCGGGCAGGGGTGGCTCGGGCACAAAGTTCGAAGCATGCATCCCCAGCGGAGCGAAGATGCGCTGTTGGACGAACTCTTCCCATGGTTGCCCGGCGACCGACTCGACCAGATAGGCGACCGCGTAGTACATCAGATTGTTGTACTGGAACTTTTCGCGAAACGACGTGCTGAACTTGAGGTGCCGCATCCGCTTGATAAACTCTGCCCGCGGTAGATCCAGGCGCCAGGCGGCAAAATCGTGGCGTGGCAGGCCGGTGCGATGGCTCAACATATCCCGTATTTTCAGTTTCCTCCACTGCAGTCCTTATTTTCGCATAGGTCGACGCAACCGGGCTCACCACAAAGTACACAAAGGACACAAAGAGCCCTGTTAATGCGGTCTTCCAATGAGTCCTTCGTCGCCGTCCCTGGGGATGGTGCCGCCGGTGGGAGGTTGCTCGCCGTGCTGCACCCAGCGCTCCAGCGCCACGAAGGCTGCTCGCGCAAACGGCAACATCGGCCGTACAACAGCGCCAAAATCAGCCGCGTATCCATCGGTGTGCTGCCCGCCCTCGACAAGATAGTAGCGATGCAGTTGGGAACAGCCTTGCCGCGCGATGAGATGTGTGTAGGGCTCTGCGTTGGTTGCCGGCGGCAGCAGCGCATCGAGGCTGCCGTGTACCGTGATCAGCGGCCGCTCGATCCGTCCGGTCAACGACACTCGTTCGACAGCCCGCTTCACCTCGGCGGGCCGACCGGAATACTCGTAGCTCGCCTCGTCGCCGCTGTAGCTCGGGTCGAAAACAAGTCGATACGCGCGCTGGGTTATGCTCCAGTACACCTGATGATACAGCGGCCAGAGGGCTTCCGAGCCGTCTGGGAAGCCCGCCTCCAGCATTGCCCGGCGCGCTGCCTGTTTCTGTTCGGGAGTTGATGTTGCTGCCGCGTACAACGGAAACCAGTGTAGAGCAGCAGGCAGGTAGGCAAACAGGTTTGGCCCGTCGCGGCTCCAAAAGGTGCCGGCCCAGTCGACTCCGCCATCGTATAGCTCGGCGTCATGCTCGAGCGCCCGGCGCACCAGATATCCACCATTCGAAAGGCCGAACAGGTAGACCAGCTCCGGCAGTTGCCCGTAATGCCGGCGCGCCACGTCCTTCGCCGCGACGGTCAGCTCGCGTACCCGCCGGTGCCACTCTACGACGGCATCGCCGGGCTCAGCGCCGTCGAGGTAAAACGAGGCACCCGAGTTTCCTTTGTCGGTCGACGCATAGGCATAGCCCCTGGACAATACCCAATCGCCGATCACAAAGTCGGCGGCGTATTGGCGGCGATTGCCGGGCGACGGCGCAACAACCAGCCCGCCGTTCCAGCGATCGGGCAAGCGGATTACGAATTGTGCATCGTGGTCCCAGCCATTAAATGGGCTAGATGTGTACGGCGCGCCAGGCGGCAGGTCCGCGAAATAGCCGTCGATCTGCGTGCCCGGCACCCCGCCTGGATTGACGGCGCCGGGATGGTTGAGCATGTGCCGATCGGCGGCGATACTATAGCCGGCCGACGTGGTGAAGGCCGTGGTAAGGTCGGGCAGATGGGCCTGCTTTTGCTGCTCGGCGCCGGGCACCTCGATCCTGGAGTGCCCGGTGGCCGGCGTGCGTGGCGGGCGAAAGCTACGCTTGTTCAAAGCTATTCTCGGGATGCCTGCGCCGGGGCTAAGCCCCGGCGCTACGCTGCGTAAATGGGTTAGCGGTGGGGCTTGCTCCGTCGCTCGGTCGCGTAATCGGGGTAGCGGCGGGGCTTGCCCCCGCCGGAATGCGCGTGGATTGAACGCGGCGGGGCTTGCTCCGTCGCGTCAGGAGCCGCCCTGAAGCAGGCGGTGAAACGCCGCGTTGAATGCCTCCGGCTGCTCCAGATACGGGCTGTGGCCGCAGTCCGTGAAGACCAGCTCGTTGAAACTGCCCCCATTGGCGGCGTACAATTCGAGCACAAAGCGCGTCTGGCTGATCATCGGCTGCGGTGGATACGTTGCCTGGCCCGGCCAGCCCGGAACCGCCCCGAGCTGCCCGAGGAACCCGATGTCGAACAATGATGTGTCGGACACAATCGCGTCGTCTGCGCCGCGGATCCAGAGTACCGGCGGTTTGTAGGGCGCGTCCACGAAGCGCGTGACCGAGTTGCCGGTATATTTCGGCGCCAGGGCGTTGTTCGGTCCCCACACTCCCGGCCCCACGTTCGGCCAGTTGTCGGACGGCGTCAGGTCGCCCGGATAATGATCGGGTCCGATATGAATCGCCAGCATGCTCGACAGCAGCGCTTCTTCGCGTGCCGGCCGGAACGGCGGCTTCCAATAGTAGTTGTTCATCACCACGCGCGGTGAGCCCTGTGGATGCTCCTCGCTGCGGTCGCCCGCGGCCAGCCGCGCTACGAACTCGGGGTTGACCAGTCCGCCGCCACTGCCCGCCGAGTTCGGGCCAGCACAGCGCTCCCGCGCCGTCGCGCGTGCCGCCGAAGCCGTACGGCGAGCCGGGAGCAGCCAGCGTGACCGAAAGCACACGCTCGCCGGCCATCGGCGCCAGTGTGTACAACACGGAGGCGCCCAGCGAGTGTCCGATCGCGTGGAACTGCTCGATGTCGAGCGTATCGATCAAGCCGAGCAGGTCTTCGGCGAAATCCATGACGCCGCGAGTCGCGTCGACCGGCTTGAACTCGCTGGCCCCATAACCCCGCAGATCGGGAGCAATCGCCCGAAAGCCTGCCGGCAGAGCCAGCATCAGCTCTTCCCAATACGTCGCCGAGGAAACATTGCCGTGTACAAACAGCACCGGCACGCCGTCGTCCGGCCCGCTGGACAGAACGTGCATGCTAAGGCGGGGCGTTTCGATCATCTGCGAGCTGATGCCAGGGAGTGGGGGGATCGTGTTCACGTTGAACTCCTGCAGCTACAGGCGCCTGGAGCGGGCGCGCGAACTGGCAGCGCCCGCCCAATCATATGCGCAGCTATCGTGTTGTCAAGGTACAGTTTCCGGATATGCTACCATCGGCGAATTCACGTATCGAGGAGCCGGACACATCATGGCATCTGCCCCGCGTCGCGCGCCGGATCCAGGCGCGATCGATACCCGCTATTTTACACGTTTCGAGCGCGTGAGCAGCTTCGCGCGGACGGATCGCGGCATTACGGCCGAGCTGCACGGCGAGCAGCTGCGCGTCGACGTGCTGCGCGATGACCTGCTGCGCATCAAGATCAGCCGCGGCGGGAGCTTCGACGAGCAGCCGACTTTCGCCGTCGCCGCCGATCTCGACAGCGCCACGGCCGGCTTCAGCGTCGAACAGAGCGACGGCCAGGTGCGCGTGCGGACTGCACGGATGGCGCTCACATTGTGGACCGATCCGTTTCGTCTGGCTGCGCATCGCGCTGACGGCTCATCTATTTTCGAAACATATACTGATGCCGACGGCAACGCCTGGTCCTATGCCACGCTCAACGATTCGTTCGTCGTCAGCCGCACCTGCCGCCAGGAAGACGCATTTTACGGCCTGGGTGAGAAAACCGGCAGCTTCGACCGCATGGGTCGCGACTTTACGCTGTGGAACACCGATGTGCTCAATCCCACGGCGTCGGGCGAGTTTACCGCCGGCAGGCAGTCCGGCGATCCGCGCTCGGACAATATGAGCACCGAGTTCGACCCGTACTATGTTTCGATTCCGCTGCTGTATCATCTGAATGATCGCAATAACGCGATGGCCGGCCTGTTCGTCGACAACGGATATCGCGGCACGGTTCGAGCTTTCGCACGGCAGCAGCTACAGCTATCAGTTCGACGGCGGCCAGTATACCGAGTATATCTTTGCCGGCCCTTCGATGCGGCAGATCCTCGAAAGCTACAGCTGGCTGACCGGACGGATGCTTCCGCCGCCGCTATGGGCACTCGGCTACCACCAGTGCCGCTGGTTCAACTATACGCAGGACGCGGTGGAGCGGCTGGCAGCGCTCCACCGCGAGCGACAGATCCCGTGCGACGCGCTCTGGCTCGACATCGACTACATGAACGGCTACCGCGTGTTTACCTGGAACACCGAGGCCTTTCCGGATGTGCAGGGCATGCTCGGCCGGCTGAGTGAGCAGGGGTTTCGCACGATTACGATCGTCGACCCCGGCGTCAAGTACGAGCCCGGCTACCCGATCTTCGACCAGGCGGTCGAGCGCGATCTCTTGTGCAAGACGGAGAGCGGCGCCATCTACGCCGGCCAGGTCTGGCCGGGCAAAACCGCGTTTCCCGATTTTGCGCAGCCCGAGGCGCGCGCGTGGTGGGGCGAGCTCAACGCTGCGCATGTTAAGTTTGGCCTGGCCGGCATCTGGAACGACATGAACGAGCCGGCCACCGGCGAGATCCCCCCCTACGCGATGCGCTTCGACAAGGGTCGCTATGCCCACGAGCGCTTTCACAACCAGTATGCGCTGCTGATGGCGATGGGTACCACCGAAGGCCTGCTCAGCGCGATGCCCCAAAAGCGTACCTTCGTGTTGTCGCGCGCCGGGTTTGCCGGAATCCAGCGCTACGCGGCGAACTGGATGGGCGACAATCTTTCGCGCTGGGACCATTTGTGGATGAGCATGCCGATGGCCATGGGCTTCGGTGTCTCGGGCCAGCCGTTTGTCGGCGCCGATATCGGCGGCTTCGGCGGCAGCTCCAACGCCGAGCTGTTCTTGCGCTGGATGCAGTACGGCACGCTCACGCCGTTTTGCCGTAACCACAGCTCGGCCGGCAATATCGACCAGTATGCCTGGGCCTTCGGCGAAACGGTCGAAGTATTGGTCCGCCAGGCGCTCGAGCTGCGCTATCGCCTGCTGCCGTATCTGTACGCGGCGTTTATGCGCGCCTCCGAAACCGGCCAGCCGGTGCAACAGCCGCTCGTTTTCGCGTTTCAGGACGATCGGGCGGTTCGCGCGATCGACGACCAGTACCTGCTAGGCGACCAACTGCTGGTCGCGCCGGTTTACGCGGCGGGCACGACAGCCCGGCAGGTGTATCTGCCCCAGGGCACCTGGTACCACTGGCACACCGGAGAGCAGCTTGCCGGCAAGCGCTTCGTGATCGCGCCGACGCCGATGGAGTACGTTCCGCTCTACGTGCGCGGCGGCGCGGTGATCCCGATGTGGCCGGAGGCGCCGCCGTCGACCGACGGCTACCATCCACAGTCGATCGAGCTGCACGTCTTCATTCCCGAGGCTGACGGCGAGTATAGCTCGTGGTTGCACGAGGACGACGGTCTCAGCTTTGCATTTCGCGACGGCGCCTATTACCGCACCCTATTTACTCTTATACGGGGCGGCTTACAGCTGACGCTGCGCGCGGAAGTAACCGGCTCCGGCTATGCCGAGTTCGCACGAAATGCGTTTCAGCTGGTGTTTCACGGGCCTGCGCCGGTTTCGCTGCAGCTCGACGGCCGGGAGCTGACGCTTCAGCAAAATCGGGTTGAATTACCAAACGCCGGTAGCGGCTTCGAGTTGCTGGCGAACCTGGCGCAGTAGATTGGAATCGAACGAATTCACCACAAAGAACACAAAGGACACAAAGATCCTAAGATTTTTTGTGTCCTTTGTGTTCTTTGTGGTGAATTCCTTCCGGAGTGGGCTTTCGTTTACGTAACGTAAGCAGGCTCAGCTTGAAACAGCCGGGCCGGCAGGGTAGCTACGAGCTCCTCGCGACGCGGGCCGTCGCGCTCGATCGTCACCCGATCTCGCTTCAGCCAGAAGATCGGATACGAGCCTACCAGGCCCGGCTCCGGCTCGCAGCGCACCACCAGCGGGATATTGCGCTGCATTCCGAACGCGTGTGCCCGCTCCCAGGAAACGATCGAGCCATCAGGATGCCCGCTGATGTTTGCGCTGGTACACAGCGGTGCCGCGAAGCGGTGGCCACCCACGATCGCCGGCTCGACCACGTCTGCGAACGATGCTTCGACCGCCCGGAACAGCTCGCGGTGAGGTCCCTCCAGCAGCAAGCCCTGTGCGGTGCCGTTGCGCACCATGGGCGAGTTATAGTCGCCGGGCGCAACCGCGAAGCGGATAAACGCTCCGCTGAGCCGCTGCAGCCCCGCGACGCTGTCGAGCTCCGGCGGCAGCGTTCCAGGCGTCGCCATGGCGTAGAAGCTGCTGAGCTCACCCAGCGCCGTGCCGTAGTTCTTGTTGGGCAGCCGTAGTTTAGTCCGGTCGAGCCGGGCCACACCGTCGCTGTTTGGCGGCGCCAGCAGGACGAACACGGTCGGCATCTGGACCATCACAACATCGTGGCGTAGTGTCTCGATCACGGCGTCTACAGTACCGGGCTCGCCGAGCTGAACTTCGCGCATTGGCTTACTCATGCGTGTCCTCTGTGAAGCTCCATTATCATGGCGCGATCATGCGCGCTACTAATTGGCCAGGACCGTGCCGGCGCGGCTTTCCGGCACCTCGTCAAGGACGCCTGAGAGCAGATACCCGGCGCCGGAGATTCGCGTGCCAAGGCCAAGCCGGCGCAGCGTCTGGAACGCGGTGGCGGTTGCCGACGAAATGACCGGCACCTCAAGTCGCGCTTCGACCGCTTCGATGACCGGCAATGAAGGCATCTGCACGCACGCCGAAATCACTACGACGTCGACGTAGCGTGGAAGCTCAATCGCGATATCCAGGAGTCGGTTTGGGTCGAGCCTTCCCACCGCGCTGTTGTCGGATACCGAAAGCGAACGCGCTTCGACGACCGTAACACCCTCGGCCGCGATATAGTCACAAACGCGCCGGGTCAGGGTCGGAAGGTACGGAGCGACCACGGCTATCTTGCGGGCACCCAGCAGCTTGAGTGTTTCGATCAGCGCGCCTGCGCTGGAGACTACGGGTGCGGGCTTGCCTTCTGCAGCCAGGATATCGCCGAGCCGCTGTTCGGCCTGATAATGCGCGCCGGGGCCTTCGGCCATCAACGCGACCAGGCAGGCGTACACCAATACGTCGACCGAGGCGTCGGCAAGTTCCTGTGTCGCGCGCGTTGCCTGTGCGTTCATCGCGGCCAGCGCCTCCGGCGTGACACTGCGCATTCGTACGCGGCTGGTATGGAAGCTGACCGGCTCGGCCGCAGTAGAGCGCCGGCCAAACAATGCCGGCAGCTCGCGCTCCATCGTCACGTTGGAGCTGGGCACGATCATGCCTACACGAACGCCGTCCGGCCGTACTTGAGTGCGTTGGTTCTCCGGCTGCTCGATTATTCGCATTGCAGATTGCCTCCAAAGACTGATTGCACGAGCCGCTGCACAGCTAAATGCGCGGCGGGCACCGATATCATGTCGAATCTACTGCCTGGAGGTCTACGCTAAATCTACAGTCGAGTGTTTGCGGGCCACAGCTGCGATGCAACTTTCCGGTCCATGCTCTCCAGCACGTATCGCAAAAGTTGAGTCGACCGGAATCACCACAAAGGCACGAAGGACACAAAAAATCTCTGAATTCTTTGTGTCCTTCGTGCCTTTGTGGTGCGACTTTCCGGCCCGTGCCTTAAGATTCTCCCGCCGGCGGCGCGATCGGCGCAACCAGGAAGGTCAGCACATCCCAGCTGGCGTGGCTGATGATGAGCGCGCTCATCGGGGCATCCAGCGCGTACATCCCACCCCAGAAGGCGCCTGCGATAGTGGCGGCCCCGAGAAGCGTCGCGTTGCCGGTTACAAGGTGAGCGCCGCCGTAGACCAGCGTGCCCAGCGCTGTGCCCCACCAGCGTCCATAACGTTCAGCCAGCCGCTGTTGTACCAGTCCGCGCCAGAACAACTCTTCAGCAGGACCGATAATCAGTATTAATCGCAATCCAAGCTCCAACCGCCGGCCGAGCGTGCTCAGATGATAAATCTGGCCGATCTCGGCCCCACCGCGCGGCATGATCCGCCGCGCCAGCCTGTCGCCGGCGACAAACACGCCGTACAACACCGCGGCAGACCCGAGGCCGGTGGCAACATCAATCGGCGAAACCTTGATCGTGCGTAGCTCGTCTTCTGTTGCTAGCGCAAAGCTGCCGAGCAGCAGACCCGTCAGCGTCATGCGGTTCCAGAACTGTCGCGGCGGCCCGCGGAACGTCAATCCGAAGGCAAGATATGCCGCACCCAGCCCTACCTCGAGCGCATGCTCACGTAGCCGCTCGACCGCTTGCTCAGCCGTTTGTCCGTGGTTCATTGTTGAGTGTTCGCGGGAAATCGGGTCTTTACTCCAGGGTAC
Organism: uncultured bacterium; assembly: GCA_963827625.1. GTDB lineage: Bacteria > Chloroflexota > Chloroflexia > Chloroflexales > Kallotenuaceae > CAWHBS01. The sequence goes on from CAWHBS010000005.1 coordinate 568,202, forward strand.
GCGCGTAGCGCGCGGCTTCGAGTGCCGGCGATGTTTGAACCGAACGAAGGTCCCATGCGATCGCCGGCGACAGCGCTGCCTCGAACGCCGCCGGCAGCACCTCGCGCACGCGCCAGACTCCTCCGCATAAGACCAGCGGAAAGTAGGCCCCGGCGGGCAACTCGAGCGCCAGGCAAAGCCGGCCGGCCAGCGCTGCCAGTTCGTGAGCGCACTCCCTCAGCAGCTCTACGGCGAGCGCCTCACCGTCCATAGCCGCCGCCGCGATGTGAGGTGCCGCGCCGGCGATCAGACCGACGTTCAGCGGAGGACCGGCATACAGCTTGCCGGGCACGGCCCGGATGTCGTCTACGCCGAAATATCCACAAAGCTCGGTCGTAAACGACGGCAAGGGGCTGCGACTCTCGGCCAGCTGGAGGCAGCGCCGTACGGCCCGCAGCGCCAGACCAACTCCGCCTCCCTCGTCGCCGAACAGATAGCCATGTCCACCCACCGTTGCGCGTCGCTGCTGCCATACGCCCGTCGCGATGCAGCCCGTGCCGGCGATCAACACTCCGCCTGGTCCGTCGCCGATATAGCCTGACAACACGAACTCGGCGTCACCGGCAACATGAAGCACAGCAGCCGGAAAGCGCGACCGCAAGTTCTTCGCGATCCCCTCCTTCCGGCCGGGAATCTCGTATCCTGTCGCTCCAACGAGGACAGCCCGTACAGCGGCATGGGCTTCCACAGGCAGGCAGGCCAGCGCGTCGTCGAATGCGCTTACCACCAGCGGCGAGCCATCCTGAATGTACGACGGCCCAGCGCGACCGGTGGCGAACACGCTCCCGCCGGCGTCTACCGCGATGCATTCGGTGTGCGACTGTCCCGCGTCGATGGCTACATATAATGGCTTCAATCTAAAAGCTGGCCACGGCCTCGACCATATCATCATAAATGTTGAACAGGTTTGCAAACCCGACCAGCTGGAACGTCTTCTCAGCCTGGGGCGACATATTAACGATGCGAACATCGCCGCGCGCACCGTCGGGCGCTTTCTGCTCCTGGGCTGCCTTGCGCGCGTTGATAAAAACACGCAACCCACCGCTACTGACGTATTCAAGCTGCTCGAGATCGAGCAGGATACGGTAGCGTTTCTGCGCGAACAGCTCGTTGATTTTTTCTTGGAGCTGCTGCGCTTCGGCGGCCTGGAGCCGCCCGCTGATGCTCAACACGTCGACGCGCGGTAGCTGGCGGTGCGAGATTTCCATCGATGCCTCCATCCCGTAAGTCAATCTGCCGAACTTGAAGCCCGCGTTCCGACCAGATCACGATCCGTGGCAAACCAAAGCTCCGGGGGCAGCGTAAGGTGCATAAACGAGTAGTTGCCCATCGGGAGCCAGTAGTGATATTGCTCAACGGTTTCGCCCTGCCAGGTGACGACAAACAGCCACTGGTCGACATACAGCAGCCAGACCTTGCGCTTGCGGACTACGCCGCGATCCTGGAAGGTGTAGATCCGCTCGAATTTAACCAGATTGCTGAGTACCCTTTCAGTCGCGGATTCGACCTGGCAATCGGCAAGCTGCTCCAGGCCGGCATCGACGCCTGCCCGTAGATCCGGCATGTCTTCGGCGACCACAGCTTCGTCTAGCCTGGTGATCCATACCGAAAACCAGGTTTCGGGATCGCTCGCGTGCGGCGAGTACATCACGCCGTCGCGATCGTCGGCCAGCTGGAACTCGTGCCAGCCCGTCGGATAACGGAACCGGAACCGGCCTTTAGGATCGATGTAGGTGCGAATTCCATACCAGCGGGGCGCTTCTTGTTTTCCCATTCAAGCCTCGGTTGTACAGCAGCGAATCAGGTGTTATCGCTCGGGCATTTCTCATGCATGATGCCGCGGCCGCTACTGGCGCCGCAGCCACGCCGTGTGCGCGCCGGTGACCGTCACCGGTGCGAGCTCATACTCGCGCCCCAGAGAATCAAAGTATTCTAACATCGCCTCAAGTGTGGTGGAGTGCGGCACGTCTTCGTCATAGGCGAAATGGTTATGCGTGAATACACACAGTGTGTGAAACTCATCGCGCTGCTGTTCCATCTGCGCGATGCGGCGCGTGATAATCGGCCGGTGCCAGCGCTCAAAATCCCCTGCCTCGATGCACAGGTCGGCGGCATTACCACCCAGGGTGCCCTTGCTCGGATCAGACGTTACCGGCACCTCCAGGAACGGCAAGCTGCCGGCCTGTAACCGGTCATGCGGGTCAACATAATGAGCATGTTCCGGTGCGTCCGACCAGCGTGCCGCCAGGCGCGGCGCGTCCCAGCCGGGCTTCGAAACCGAGCCTTGCCGAAAGCCCAGCCCATACAGCACGCCGAAAGTCGCGTCGTTGGCCGAGAAATCGGCGGGACGAAACGACTGCGGGCGCGTGTTGAGCGCGTCATAAAACCAATCCACGGCATAGGCGACCAGGTCGTGCTGCTCCTGCTCGCGGTATGTGCCGAGATGGTTGGTGAAGCGGGTGTCTCCGAGGTGTTTCGGATGCAAATACAGACCCAGTTCAGCGCCGCGGTCGGCGAGCTCCTCCAGCAGCGGGGCATGCTCGTCGGCAACGCGCGCCGAGAGAAACAGAGTCGCGGCGTACCCGGCATTCATTACACGGCTACAAAAGCCCTCGATCGAGCGTGCACTCGCCTCCCATGTCGCGGGCCCCTGCTGCTTGGCTTTCTTGGCAGGCGGCTCACAATTCATCGTAAACAGGATGTGTAGCGGCGGCTTGCTCACGGCACTAAAACTGCAGCAATATAACCTGCAGGAGCAGGCCGAGTACGGCGGCAATTGCCAGCGGAACCGCCAGGCGAGCAAAGCGACGCCAGACCTGCCGCCGCGGGACCCCCGTTCGCAAATAGGCCTCGGCGCCGATAACCAGCACGAATGCCCCTATTCCCAGAAACAGCATGGTCAGCTGGTACAGCGCGCGGTTGGCAAAGCTGTCGCCGATTACCACCGCCAACAGATCGACCACAGTAATTCGCCAGATCGCAATCACAGCCAGGCTGAGCACGAGCAGCACAACCCACAAGCTATAACACAGGACGTAGCCGCCGATCTGTCGCCCGTCACGCTCCGTCGTGTCGCCCATTGCCAACCTTTCTTGATCCCGGTCCGCCGGCATCGGCAGGCGGCCTGGTTGCGCCGGTGGCTAGCTCGCGTGGCGGCTGTTGAGCAGAGTCAAAAATCGTTCGTAGAGCTGGGGCAGCTCCGCGTGGCCAGCCACTTTATCGGCGACCGCTTGCTCGTCCGGTGGCACGCTACCGCCCATGGTACGCTGCTGAAACAGAGTGTAGATCTCCTGTTCCTGCGGCGTCAAGACGCCTTCAAGGCGCGTCACGAAGTTCTGGTAGGCTTCGTGCAGCTCCGTGTCTCCGAGGCGCTCCAGTACGTGCAAGCCGTTCCGATAAGCGCTCACTGGTGCTCCATCCATCCATCGCCTCCAATCGAGATCTGAGCAGGCGCCCTCGCAGACCCCAGTCCCCGGGCTCAAGCCTGGGGCTGAAGAAACGAAGCCCGCTGAAGCGGTCTAGCCACCTTCAGGTGGCTTCGTTTCTTCAGCTCCGGGATTTTATCCCGGAGGCTGAAGCGGTCTAGCCACCTTCAGGTGGCCTGGTTTCCTCAGCTCCGGGAATAAATGCCCGGGCTTCGAGGCGCTCGAGCGCCGCGTCACGCAGCCGGCGGCGCCTGCGGCGCCTCACCGGTATCGGCTACCGCCGCCACCACATCAATATCCGGGATATCCGCCAGCCGCGGCACGCCCTTGAGCTTCAGCGTTTCCGCGAAGTGGCACGCCGCCCAATGTTCGGGCGCGACCAGCCGCAGCGGCGGCCGCTCCTTGGCGCAAATGTCCTCCGCATACGGGCAGCGCGGGTGGAAATAGCAGCCCGACGGCGGATTGGCCGGGCTGGGCACATCGCCGGGCAGCTTCACCGGCCGCGACCGTTTGCGCGGGTCGGGTTTGGGAATCGCCTGCAGCAGCGCCTCGGTGTACGGCATTTTCGGGTCGTAGTAGAGCTTTTCGGTCGGAGCCATCTCGACCAGATAGCCGACATACATCACCGCCACCCGGTCGGAGATATGCTCGACCACGCTCAAATCGTGGGCGATGAACAGATAGGTCAGGTCGAACTTCCCCTGCAGCTCTTCCAGCAGGTTGAGCACCTGCGCCTGCACCGACACGTCAAGCGCCGACACCGGCTCGTCGCAGATGATCAGCTTGGGATTGAGCGCCAGCGCGCGCGCGATCCCGATGCGCTGGCGCTGGCCGCCGGAGAACGCATGCGGGTAGCGCGTCATATGTTCAGGGCGCAGCCCCACTACCGTCAGCAGCTCGGCGACCCGATCCCGCAGCGCCCGCCCACTCGCGATCCTGTTGATCGTCAGCGGCTCGCCGACGATCCGCCCGACCGTCATGCGCGGATCCAGCGACGAGAATGGATCCTGGAAGATCATCTGCATGTTGGTGCGGACCTTGGCGAGCTGCTTCGCATCCAGCTCCTGCATCTTGACCTTGCCGAGCTCCGGATCGTCGAACGATTACCTCGCCGGCGGTCGGATCATACAGGCGAATGATCGTGCGGCCGGCGGTGCTCTTGCCGCAGCCGCTCTCGCCGACCAGGCCGAGTGTTTCGCCCTTCTGGATGAACAGATCGATGCCGTCGACGGCCTTGACCTGCCCGACAACCCGCCTCATGAGGCCACCATGAATCGGGAAGTGCTTCTTGAGGCCTTTCACATCCAGGAGAATATTGTCGGGCTTTCCATTCTCGCTGATGGCCTCACCAGCAGCGGGTGTTCCATATGCAGTCATGGCTCCCCCAGTATGCGAAATGGATCGTGTGGACCGCGGCCGCGATCGAAGCAATGCATGTCATTTCCCTATGTGCCGTCGCTTTTTCGGCTGCCCGGAATCGTCGAAATCGCCCTCGTTGTCGTCGTCGACGCCGAGCTTATTGCCGGCCGTCAGCGACGGATCATCTTCGTCGCGCAGGACATTCCCGCCGCTATACGGTGTCGAACCTACCGGAGCCGTTGACTCCTGGTCCATCACGCGCTGCGCGGCGCTCGCTTCCTGGACAATGCGCTCCCCGCCGGTCGTGCCGAACGCGCCGAGCACGGTGCTGCCGGGATACAGATGGCAGCGTACCGTACGGAAGGCATCGCCGCCGACGGATGGTCTCCTGCGGCATCAGCGTGTCGCAGATGCCAGGCATGAAGCTGGGACAGCGCGGATGGAACGGGCAGCCCGTGACCTGCGAGTACGGATCGGGAATGCTGCCCTTGATCACTTCGAGCTTGCCGTGCCGCTTCTGCCCGAGGCGCGGGATCGAGCGCAGCAGCGAGACGGTATACGGGTGCTTCGGGTCGTAGAAGATCTCGTCGACCGAGGCCCGCTCCACCACCCGGCCGAGATACATCACCACCACCTCGTCGCACATCTGGGCCACCACGCCCATGTTGTGGGTGACGAACATGATCGACGTGCCGATCTCGCTTTGCAGGTCGCGCATCAACTCGAGGATCTGCGCCTCGGTCGTCACGTCCAGCGCCGTCGTCGGCTCGTCGGCGATCAGCAGCGTGGGCGTGCACGAGAGCGCCATGGCGATCATCGCGCGCTGGCGCATGCCGCCCGAAAGCTGGTGCGGATAGCTGCTCGGCGATGCGCTCCGGGTTGGGCATGCCAACCTTGTTCAGGATGTCCACCGCGCGCCGGTGCGCCTCTTTCTGGTTCTGCGTCTGGTGCAGCAGCACCGCTTCTTCGATCTGGTGCGCCCACCGTGAACAGCGGATTGAGCGACGTCATCGGCTCCTGGAAGATCATGCCGATCGCGTTGCCGCGGATATCGCGCATCTCGTCGCTGTTGCGCTCGTAGGTGAGCACGTTGACCGGCTTATCGCCGGTCTCATGGAACAGGACCTTGCCCTTCTCGATCCTGCCCGGGCGCGGCACGAGCTGCATGATCGACAGGCCGGTGATGCTCTTGCCACAGCCGCTTTCGCCCACGACACCCAGCACTTTGCCGCGCGGGATGTTGAAGCTGACGCCGTTAAGCGCGCGCACGACTCCCAGTGTCGTGTAGAAGTTGACGTGCAGGTCCTTGACCTCCACGACGTTGTCGCCGTGGGACGTAACCGACCCTGAAACCTGCGGCGCGGGCACGACCTGTGGCTCGGAAGCCTGTGTCGTGGGCTTGGCATTTTGCATTGGTAGCTCCTCGCAGCGCTTATCCGTACGGATCCACGGCGTCCCGCAGGCCGTCGCCGAGCAGGTTGTAGCACAACACGGTCAGGACGACCGCGAGGCCCGGGATCAGCAGCCACGGATACGTGGTCACCGTTTGTACTTGCTGAGCATCCCGCAGCAACACGCCCCAGCTGACGGCCGGCGGCAACATCCCGAGGCCGAGGAAGCTCAGTGCCGTCTCGCCCAGAATCGCGCCGGGAACGGCCAGCGCCGCCACCACGATGATATGGCTCACCGCGTTCGGCATCATATGGGTGCCGATGATGCGGGCATGCGACGCGCCGGCCAGCCGCGCCGCCGATGTAAAGTCCAACGAGCGGTAGCCGAGCACCTTGCCGCGCGTTTGCCGCGCCAGCCCGGTCCAGGTGATCAGCGAGAGCACGATCGTGATCAAAAGAAGCGCTGCGTTACAGTGGTGTTGCTCGGCAGCGCCGCGGCGATCGCGGCATACAGCGGCAGCGTCGGGATCGACTGGATCAGCTCGATCAGGCGCTGCATCAGGTTATCGGCGGTGCCGCCGAAATAGCCCGAGGCCGTGCCGAGGATCGACCCGATCACCGTCGAGATCGCCACGCCGATCAGGCCGACGAGCATAGAGATGCGGGCGCCCTGCAGCACGCGGCTGTACACGTCGCGCCCCTGGCTATCGGCCCCCCATGGCAGCAGCTTGGGCGGTATGGGCGCCGGCGCCGTCGGGTCGTCCGACGGCGCCGCTGTCGCCGCTGCCGGATCGATGCCGAACAGATGGATGTCGCTTTCGAACAGGCCGAACACGCTCCAGGTGAATCCCTGGACGAAGAAGCTGATCGGGATCGCCACCGAACAATCGGTGGTGTATTCAAAAGCGAACGATTTCCTCGTTAAGCGTCTGGGATACGCCGCACATCGCCAGCCCGCCGTTGGCAAAGCCGACCTGGCTCGGCGAGGCATACTGGTAGTTGGAATCGATCTGATCGTACGGGTTGGGCGAGAAAAACGGCGCGAACGCCGCCACGAAATACATGATCACCAGCACGATGCCGCCGGCTACCGAAAGCTTGCTCTGCATGAAGCGCCGCACCATCAGCCGCCATTGCGGGATCTGCGAGGTGTCGGCGCGCTTGGCCTTTTTGGATTGGCGCTGCTCCCCCGCGGACCTGTCCGGTGGCTACGCGAGTTGTCGCCATGTAATTAGCTCCTTACTCCAACCGGACGCGCGGGTCGAGCCAGGCCAGAGCCAGATCGGCCAGCAGATTGCCGATGACCAGCATGATCGACAGCAACATCAAGAACGTGACCGCCAGATACATATCCTGCTTGATCAGCGAGTTAACAAACAGCGGGCCGATCGTCGGCAGGTTCAACACGATCGACGCGATCACCTCACCCGAGATCAGGGCAGGCAGCAGGCCGCCGGCAGCCATGATCAGCGGGTGCATCGCGTTGCGCACCGCGTGCTTCCAGATCACGCGCGCTTCCTCAAGCCCCTTGGCGCGGGCCGTCTGCACATACTGGGCGTTGAGCACGTCGAGCAAGTTGGCGCGCATCACGCGCGTCAGCCAGGCCGTGCTGCCGGCCGAGATCACGATGATCGGGATCCAGATATGCTTGAGGAAGTCGACGAATTTGGCCCAGCTCCACGGCGCGTCGACATATTGCTGCGAAAACAGCCCGCCGACGTCAAGCCCGAACCAGTTCGACGCGAACACCATCAGCACCAGCGCGAGAATGAACTCGGGGATCGCGACGCCGATGAACTGCAGCAGCGTAATGATGTAGTCCGGGCCGGTATAGCGGTGCGTGGCCGAGTACACGCCAAGCGGGATCGAGATCAGCCAGGCGAACAGGATCGAGCTGAACGACAGGATGAACGAGAAGGCCAGCCGCGACCAGATCAGATCGCGCACCGGCACCTTGAACTCGAACGACATGCCGAAGTCGCCGGTCACCACGCCCGAGATCCATTTCCAGTACTTGACGTACAGCGGATCGTTGACCCCGTAGCGCTCTTCGAGCGCTGCGATCTGATCGTCGGACATATTCCCGCCGACCTGGCGCAGGCGCTCGAGCTCAACTTCCAGATACGAGCCCGGCGGCAGCTCGATCAGAATGAAGCTGATGATCGAGATAAAGAACAGCGTGACCAACATGTACAACAGGCGCCGGATAAGGAAGTTAACCATACGTCGTGCCCTTCGCGCCGCCGGGCGATTTGCCCGGCGACGCGTCTGATTCGACCAGCCAGGTGCGGCACGCGCGTACGTGCCGCGCGGACTATGCTTACTGGTGCTGGTCCGGGCTGTCCCAGAACCAGGTCTCCGGGTCGTACACCGCCGGCGTCGGGTGGATCCACGGATTGATAAAACCGCCCAGCGCCAGGTCCTCTTGCATGGGCACGTTCGTCAGGCCGTTCTTGACCAGGATCGGCTTCGGCTCGTTCGCGATCGGGCCCTGCACAAACGGGCCGTCGTCGACGTGGATGCTTGATCATATCCCAGACCAGCTTGTGGCGCGCCATCGGATCGGGCTCGACTTTGGTCTGGTCGTAGATCTCCCACAGCTTGGCGATCGGGTCGCCCTCCTCGGGCTTGGCGCGCGGTGGCGTGCGCTCGTAGGGGTCGACGTCCGGCTGCGCGAGCTCCTCAAGCTCGGCGCTCACCTTGTCGGTGCCGCGCAGCTTGTAGAAGGTGCCGTTCAGCGGTGCCCAGCGCGTCTCCTCGAGCGGCACCAGCCACTGCGGATAGACCAGGTGGTTCGGGCCGTCGCCGATCTCCCAAAAGGCCTTGCTCAGCATGTCGCCGGCAGCCCACTTCTCATTTAGGCCCGAGGGCGGAAGCGGATTGAGCACCGCGTCGATGCCGACCGCCTGCCAGTCAGCCGCCAGGCGCTCGTTGACCGAGATAACTGCCGGACCGCATCCGAGCCGTAATCGAGCGTGAGCTGCAGCGGCGAGCCGTCGGGCATGGTGCGCTTGCCGTCGGCGCCGGCCTTGACCCCGGTCTCGTCGAGCAGCTGCTTGGCCATCTCAGGGTCGTACTTGACGGCGCTGTCGCGCCACTCGGCATAGACCGCCTTGCCCTCGTCGTTGATGTTGTACTCGATCGCCTTGGGGCTGTAGGTGCCGCTGGTCAGCTCGCCGCGTGTTGAAGTAAAAGTCCTTCTGCACCTGCGCGCGGTTGTAGGCGTGCGACAGCCCCTTGCGGAACGACTTGTTGCGGATCAGCTCGCGCATCTTCTCGTCTTTGTAGTCCCAGCTGAAGAAGAAGTTCTGGCCCGTGCCGCAGCCGCTGTCCCAGAAGCGGACGTCGAAGTTGCGCCGCCCTCTTTGGCCTGCGTCGCCGCCTGCACATCCGTCAGCGTCACCACCCAGGTGTGCGTGAAGTCGGCCTTGCCGGCCAGGTAGTTGACCTTCTCGACCTCCTTGTCCAGGTAGCCGGTCACGCGGATCGCGTCGATGTAGGGCAGCTGGTTGCCTTCTTTGTCGACCACCCAGTAGTACGGGTTGCGCTCCCAGCTCGACGCCGTGCCTTCCTGGTACTCCTTGAGCTTCCAGCCCGACATCACCGGATATTCGGGATTGATGCGGGCGTCTTTCTTTTGGGTAAAGTCTACGAAGTCCGTGACGCTGGTGTTGTATTTGGGATGAAACTGCTCCATGTAGTGGCGCGGAAAATGCCAGAACGGGCCGATCGTCCCATTGTTGACCCACATCGCGATACGGTCGGCGGTCAACGGCGCGGGCGCGTCGAAGGTCAGCTTCAAAGTGAGGTCGTCGACCGCCTCGAACTTCGCCAGCGTGCCGGTGCCCGAGCGCGCCTCGTCGGGCGGCGTCTCGCCGGATCCGTCGACGTTGACCAGGTCTTCCCACCAGAACATGATGTCCGCGGTGGTCCAGGGCTCGCCGTCGGACCACTTGAGCCCTTCGCGGAACTTGAACGTCCATTCGGTGGCGTCGTCGTTCGACTCCCAGCTCTCGGCCAGGCCCGGGCCGATCTCGAGGCCGTCGCGCAGCCAGCGCAGCGGCGAGTGCCCGTACATGCTTTCGCAGACGATCTGGCTCACGCCGTTGCCGCCCCAGCTGTTGGTCCAGTTCATCGCGCCGCCGTAGTTGCCGGTCGGTCAGCCAGGCATGCGGCGGGACGTAGGGCGATTTGGGCAGGCGCTGGTCGACCGGCGGCAGGTCGCCGGCCTCGACCATGGCGGCCAGCATCGGGGCTTCTTTGAACGAGCTCGGTGGTGCGATCGGAGCGGTGGTGCCCTGCGGGGGCGCCTCTGCGGCGCTGCTGGCGGCGCTGCTGGCGGCGCTGCTGGCGGCGGGCGCCTCAGATGCAGCCGTGCCGCCGGTGGTGTCTCCTGCTTCGGCCGAGCCGGCAGGGGTTTCCCCCGACGGGCCGGACTGCGGGCCGCAGGCGACGATCGTCGCGCCGACGGCGGTGAACGCCGAAAGACGCAGAAAATCGCGGCGGCTCAATGGTTGTCTGTGTTTCACCGTTACCTCCTCGTAAAACCGGTGCGAGCTGCGAAACAGCCATTGCACACTCGCACGTGTCCGACCCACACCTGGAGTGTCGTGCTGCTGGTGCCTGCGCCGTGCGCCTGTGCATGGCGGGCGACCGGGATGCCACCTCCTGGTTCAGAATTCAATGACGTGTAGCATAAGTTGTGCCCGCGCCGCCGGGCAAGTTGCCCGGCGGCGCGTCCGTTTCGATCAGCCATCGCAGCATGCGGAACGTAGCTACTGGTGCTGGTCCGGATTATCCCAGAACCAGGTCTCCGGGTCGTACACCGCCGGCGTCGGGTGGATCCACGGTGCGCAGAAGCCGCCCAGCGCCAGGTCCTCTTGCAGTGGGCACATTGGTCAGGCCGTTCTTGACCAGGATCGGATACGGCGCGTTCGCGATCAAACCCTGGAAAAACGGGCCATCTTCGATGTGGACGCGGCACATGTCCCACACCAGCTTGTGGCGCGCCATCGGATCGGGCTCGACCCTGCTCTGGTCGTAGATCTTCCACAGGCGGTCGATCGGGTCGCCCTCCTCGGGCGCCATGCGCGGTGGGGTGCGCTCGTAAGGGTCCAGGTCCGGCTGGGCGATCTCTTCGAGCTCGGCGCTGACCTTGTCGGTGCCGCGCAGCTTGTAGAAGGTGCCGGTCAGCGGTGCCCAGCGCTCCTGTTCGATCGGCACCAGCCACTGGGGATAGACCAGGTGGTTGGGGCCGTCGCCGACACCCCATTGGGCGTTGCTCAAGCGTTCGCCGGCGAGCCACTTTTCGGGAAAACCCGAGGGTGGCATCGGATTGAGCACTGCGTCGATGCCGACCGCCTGCCAGTCAGCCGCCAGGCGCTCGTTGACCGAAATAATCTGGCGGCCCTGGTCCGAGGCGTAATCCAGCGTGATCTGCAGCGGCGAGCCGTCGGGCATGGTGCGCTTGCCGTCCGAACCGGCCTTGACTCCGGCCTCGTCGAGCAGCTGCTTGGCCATCTCAGGGTCGTACTTGACCGCGTAGTCACGGTACTCGGCGTAGACCGCCTTGCCCTCGTCGTTGATGTTGTACTCGATCGCCTTGGGGCTGTAGGTGCCGCTGGTCAGCTCGCCGCGATTGAAGAAAAAGTCCTTCTGGATCTGCGCGCGGTTGTAGGCGTGCGACAGCCCCTTGCGGAACGACTTGTTGCGGATCAGCTCGCGCATTTTCTCGTCTTTGTAGTCCCAGTTGAGGAAGAATGCCTGACCCGTGCCGTCGCCGGCATCCCAGAAGCGGATGTCGAAGGCGCCGCCCTCTTTGGCCGCATTCGCCGCCTGCACATCCGCTAGCAGTCAGGACCCAGTGGTGCGTGAAGTCGGCCTTGCCGGCCAGGTAGTTGACCTTCTCGACCTCCTTGTCCTGGTAGCCCGTCACGCGGATCGCGTCGACGTAGGGCAGCTGATTGCCTTCCTTGTCGACCACCCAGTAGTACGGGTTGCGCTCCCAGCTCGACGACGTGCCCTCGTTATACTCCTTGAGCTTCCAGCCCGACATCACCGGATACTCAGGATTGATGCGTGAGTCGCTCTTCTGGGTGAACTCCGCGAAGTCGGTGTACTCCGTGTTGTACTTGGGATGGAACTGCTCCATGTAGTGGCGCGGATAATGCCAGGTCGGGCCGATCGTCCCGTTGTTGACCCACATCGCGATGCGGTCGGCGGTGAGGGGAGCAGGCGCGTCGAAGGTCAGCTTCAAAGTGGTGTCGTCGACGGCTTCGAACTTAGCCAGCGTGCCGGTGCCCGAGCGTGCCTCGTCGGGCGGCGTCACGCTGGTGCCGTCAACGTTGGCCAGGTCTTCCCACCAGAACATGATGTCGGCGGTGGTCCAGGGCTCGCCGTCGGACCACTTGAGCCCTTCGCGGAACTTGAACGACCATTCGGTGGCATCGTCGTTCGACTCCCAGCTCTCGGCCAGGCCCGGCCCGATCTCCAGGCCGTCGCGCAGCCAGCGCAGCGGCGAGTGGCCGTACATGCTTTCGACGACAATGGCGCTCACGCCGTTGCCGCCCCAGCTGTTGGTCCAGTTCATCGCGCCGCCGTAGTTGCCCGTCGGTCAGCCAGGCGTGCGGCGGGACATAGGGCGATTTGGGCAGGCGCTGGTCGACCGGCGGCAGCTCGTTGGCTTCGACCATCGCGGCCAGCATCGGGGCTTCTTTGAACGTGCTCGGTGGTGCGATCGGAGCGGTCGTGCCCTGCGGGGGCGCTTCTGCTGCCGTGCTGGCAGCGGCGCTGGCAGCGCCGCTGGCGGGCGCTTCTGCTGCCGTGCTGGCAGCGGCGGATGTGTCTGCGGCAGCCGAGCCGGCAGGGGTTTCCCCCGACGGGCCGGACTGTGGGCCGCAGGCGACGATCGTCGCGCCGACGGCGGTGAACGCCGAAAGACGCAGAAAATCGCGGCGGCTCAATGGTTGTCTGTGTTTCACCGTTACCTCCTCGTAAAACCGGTGCGAACTACAAAATAATAGTTGCACTCACACGTGTCCGACCCACACTTGGAGTGTCTTGCTGCTGTTGCCTGCGCTGTGCGTCAATGCACGGCGGGCGATTCAGTTCGGGATGCCACCTCCTGGTTCAGAAATCTATAAGAACCCGCGCACCGTTACGGATGCGTCCACAACCGTGCGCAGCGGGTATAATCGAGGCGAGACGTTAGTCCATTTAAGTTGATAGCCAGGTAGATTTCCTTGCAGTACATTCAAACATATCACCCGTACAAAATTTCGTCAATGGGCAGCTTCATTACAGAGATCCAGGTAATGCCGATTATTACGCGTTTCGTGCGCCTACGGTTTGCTCAAGGCGCGTGAAAGCTCCATTTTGGTTAGTTTCGTCCGCGCGCGAGCGCCAGTTGCCGGCACAATGAATGAAATATTCTTTCTAAAGTATTTCATAACACAATGGGAGCTACTTTACAATGTCGATCAACCCACAGCAGGCGCGGCTGGCCGGATCGGTAGCGCTCGTCACCGGCTCGAGCAGCGGCATCGGGGCCGGTATCGCACGGCTTTTTGCGCTGGAAGGCGCGCGTGTCGTGTTGCATGGCAGGAATTGGGATGCCGGCGAACGGGTCGTGGCGCGGATTACAGCCGACGGCGTTCCGCGTGAGCACCTGCGCTTTGTGGCGGCCGATCTGGTCAATGTCGACGAATGCCGCTCGCTGGTGGCTACCGCCGCCGAGCTGTTCGGCGGCCTGGATATCCTGATCAATAACGCCGGAGATTTTACGCGCGGCCGGCTCGAAGATACCAGCGACGAGCTGTGGGAGCGCCACATGGCGCTTAATCTGCGCGCTCCGTTCGTGTTGACACAGGCAGCGGCACCGTGGATGCGCGAGCGCGGCGGCGGCTCGATCGTCAACATTGGCTCGATCAACGCGTATGTCGGCGATCCCAACCTGCTGTCGTACTCGGTGTCGAAAGGTGGGTTGATGACCTTCACCAGGAATGTGTCCCAGCGCCTGCGCGCCGATCGGATCCGGGTTAATCAGATCAATGTAGGTTGGACGCTAACGGAAGGCGAGCAGCGCGTGCAGCTGCGCGAAACGGGTAGCGAAGACTGGCTCGCCGCCGCCGTGGCGCACAAACCATCAGGCCGCTTGCTGCTGCCCGAAGACATCGCCCGGGCAGCGCTGTTTTTCGCATCCGCCGAAAGCGCGCTGGTTACCGGGTCGGTGCTGGACGTGGAGCAAGGTCCGGTCGGCTCGCGCGGATAAGCGATCCGCTCGCGTTCCTTCGCAGATCGTTTCGTCAGGAGGCACGAGTTGTCCGCCCGTCTGGCAGTCTTTCCCAAATGCTACCTTGACGCGCTGGTAGTCGAGCGCAGCATGTCGCTGTTCGATTGGATCGAGATGGCCGCGACGCTGCCACATGTTGAGGGACTGGAGCTGTATCCTCCGGCTTTTGAGTCGTTCGAGCCGGACTACCTTGCTCGCGTCCGGTCGGCGATAGAGCGCCATGGCCTCCAGATGCCGATGATGTGCGCTTCGCCCGATTTCGTCCGGCGCGAGCCGCGGCAACGTAGGGAAGAGATCGAGCGATATCAAATGATTATCGGTATCGTAGCCGCGCTTGGCGGCGCAACGTGCCGCATCCTTTCGGGGCAGCGCCAGCCGGATGTCGCGCGCGACGAAGGTATTCGCTGGGTAGTCGATGCGATCAAGCAGCTGCTCCCGCACGCCGAGCGACACAGGGTGGTACTGGTCATGGAGAACCACTACAAGGACGGCTACTGGCAGTATCCCGAGTTCGCCCAGCGCAGCGATGTGTTTCTGGAGATCGTCGAGCAGATCGACTCGCCCTGGTTCGGCATCAACTACGACCCTTCGAATGCCGTCATCGCCGGTGAAGACCCTTATGCGCTGCTCGACGCCGTCAAGCACCGTGTAGTAAGCATGCATGCTTCGGATCGATCGCTGGAAGGCGGGACGCTGAGCGATTTGCAGCGCTTCGACGTCGACCCGCTTCAAGGCTACGCGCCGTTCGTCAGGCACGGCGTGATCGGCGAAGGCTTGATCGACTACGACCGCATCTTCTCAACGCTTTACTCGGCCGGTTTCCAGGGCTGGATTTCGATCGAAGATGGGCAGGATCCGCTGAACGGAATGGACCACCTGCGCCGTTCGGCCGCGTTCCTACACGCGAAGATGGTTCAGCATAAGCTTATGGGATAGGGAGGCCGTCGTGCCGCAATCGTTTGCGTCGATCGAGCAAGAGTTTCTCCAATACACCGGCCGGATCGTATGGTGTACCGCATCAACGGTGGATAGCCAGGGCCGGCCGCGGTCGCGGATCCTGCATCCGATCTTCAGGGTCGTTGACGGATTGCCGGTCGGCTGGGTGGTCACCAGCAAGACGCCGGTTAAGGCGGCGCACCTCGCGGCTGTGCCGTTCATGGCCTGCTCGTACTGGAGCACCGAGCATGATACGGTGCTGGTTGATTGCAGAGCCGGCTGGGTCGAAGATGCGGCCGGCAAGCAGCAGGTATGGGATCTATTTATGTCGACTCCGCCACCGCTGGGCTACGATCTGAGCGGGTACGGCGAGCAAGGCCCGGCAAATCCGCTGTTTTCGCCGCTGCGCCTCGATCCCTGGCGCATACAGATTCTGAGCGGCGCGGAGTTTTCGGCGGGCACATATACCCCACGAATGTGGAGGATGCAGCAATGAGCGAGCTCAAGACACAGGCGAGTGACGCCGACGTGTCCACCTTTCTGGACGGCATCGCAGACGATACCAAGCGTCGTGATTGCCTGACGCTGGTCGAGATCATGAGCCAGGCCACTGGAGCCGAGCCGCGCATGTGGGGCAGCAGCATCGTCGGTTTCGGCAGCATGGACTACACATATGCAAGCGGGCGCAGCGGCACCTGGTTCCTGGCCGGCTTTTCACCGCGCAAACAGAATTTGACACTCTACCTTTCGGGCGGCGTCGAGCGGCACCCCGAGCTGCTGCGCCGGCTCGGCAAGCACAGCACCGGAAAGTCATGTCTGTATATCAAGCGCCTGGCCGACGTTGATATGGACGTGCTCAAAACCATGGTCGCGGACTCTGTCGCTTCCAGCAGCGACAACGAAAGCTAGCATGGAACACGCGGAAGAACCTGATGCTCGCGGCGCCCAGCCTGTTACGGCGGGCAAAGCGCCCTCGTTATGGCGGCTGTTCGGAGTGTGGCTGGCGCTTGGAGCACAGTCATTTGGCGGGGGTACCGCCACCCTGTTCTTGATCCGCCGCGCGGCTGTCGAACGGTATCACTGGCTGAGCGACGAAGAGTTCACGCGCTATTGGTCGCTGTGTCTGGTTGCTCCCGGCATCAATCTGCTGGGCTTGACGATTTTGCTTGGCCGGCATGTAGGGGGCTATGGCGGCGTGTTCGTCGCGCTGTCCGGATTGATGCTGCCGAGCGTCACGATCACCATACTCATGATCGCACTGTACGCCGGGCTGCAGGATACGCCCATCGTGCAGGCCGCCCTACGCGGGATCGTGCCCGTCACGATCGGGCTGGGCCTGCTGACGGCAAGCAATATGGCTCGACCGATGCTGGCTGCCGGCCGCCGCGAAGGCCGGCTTAGCCTGGGGATTTGCATCCTGCTCTTGCTGGGCAGCGCTGCCGCGATGGCACTGCTGAGCCCGCCGGTGATCGCGGTACTGTGCGCTGCCGGCGCCGTGGGAGCCTGCTTCGGATGGTGGCGCGCCGCCAGGGCAGGCCGGCGTGATTGATCCGCTCGAATACTTCTGGCTGCTGCTCAAAGCTTCGCTGTTCTCAACCGGTGGTCAGGGGAATTTGCCCAGCCTGTATGACGACATGCTGGCGCGCGGCTGGGCCGACGAATCGCAGTTCGCGGAATTGCTGGCCATCGGCCAGCTCAGCCCCGGCCCGAGCGGACTGTGGGTGATCTGTCTCGGCTATCTCACCTACGGGCTGCGCGGCGCGCTGCTGGCCTCGCTGGCGCTCTGTTTGCCGCCGCTGGCGGTGCTGCTGCTGCTGGCGATCTATCGTCGTATCGGCGACCACCCGGCGGTAGAGGGTTTTATGCGCGGGCTGAGTTTGGCGGTGGCCGGGATATTTTGCGTCGTGATGCTGGTCTTGCTGCGTGATACGGGCATCGATTGGCGTAGCCTCGGGCTGCTCGTTGCCGGCGCCGCCCTCGGCGCTACTCGCCGCGTTCCTGTACCGGTGCTGCTACTGCTTGCTGCTATTGCCGGTATAACGCTGTATTAATGCTGCAGCCAAAAAGGATCACCACAAAGGCACGAAGGACACAAAGAATCCTATATCTGGTAACCATTCGTAACGTGCGCGAGGTGACGCTCGCCGGGACCGCGGATGCCGCCTTCTGGCGCGAGCAGCTAGACTCTTACGGGCTTGTCCCGTACCTGATCGACGGCCGGGCCCAGCTCGCCGTCGGCGGCACCGCGTTGCGCTGGCTCGGTTTTGCGTTTCGCGAGCTGACGGTTTCAGTTGCCGTCTCGACCAGGCCGGACGGCAGCTCCAACGACGGCTGGTTTCTGGCCGCGGCCGTCAATACGTCGCCGATGCTGGCCGCCATGGAGCGCAGCATGTTTCAAACGCCGTATGTGCCGGGCGAGCTGCGGGTTGAAGCGAGCGAGCGTCCCTGCGTCGAGCTGCGCGAGACGAACACGGTTCGGTTGCTGGCGCAATCAAGCGCTCGCGATCCGATCCCCAAGGCCGTCGATGGCTGGTGGGAGGGCCCGATCTTTTTGCCGCGCTTGTCCCGCGCTCGTACCGCCGGCTATTTCCGCGCCAGGCTTGGCGGCCCGATGACGAGCTATGCCTGGGATGCCGCCGGCGACAGCTTTGAGCTTGCGGAGCCGTACAGCCCGCCGGTGCGCCAGCTGGCCAGTTCGGCGTTTGAGCCGCTCGAATGGCGTATCCGCACCGCGGCAACACACGCGCGATCAAAGACGCTTAAGCGCCCCTGATCGCGCGCATTTGTGGACGGCACTTGACAGCCGGCCTATACTTAAGCGTATGCTTAACCAAACATCTGGGCTGGATCAGCTGTTTCATGCGCTCGCCGATCCGGCACGCCGCGCGATGGTGGAGCGGCTAACCAGCGGGCCGGCATCGGTCAGCGAGCTCGCCGATCCGCTGCCGATGTCGCTGCCGGCGGTCGTACAGCACCTCAGGATCCTTGAAGCGAGCGGGCTGGTGCAATCCGAAAAGATCGGCCGGGTACGCACCTGCCGCATCGAGCCCGCGGTGCTCGATCTGGCCGAGCAGTGGATCGCCGAGCGGCGCCGCAGCTGGGAGCACCGGCTCAGCTGAAAAACTCAACCAGCGCCGGCGCCATGGCTGCGGGCGCAACGTCGTGCGACTGGCCCTCCAGGGTTCGTACCTGTGCGTCAGGCATGACCTCCGCGAGCGCCCGTGCCGTTTCGATCATAAACGGGAAGCTTGCGCTGCCGGCGAGCACGATAGTGGGCGTCGCGACAGCTGCCGCGCGCTCGACCGGCAGCGAATAGTCGTCCATAATCGTCGCATCGTACGCCAGCGTGTGAGCCAGCGCCTCCTGTTGTGCCCACCATGGTGCCTGGCGCGCCTGGGCCACGAATTCGGGCGGCAGGCCCACCACCTTGGCCATAAAGTACTCGGCCGCGTCGCCGCGCCGCCCTTGCGCTACCAGCTCGGTGTACGTGCGCGCCGTATCGGGCGGCGGGCGGCGGCTCTCGTCGAGGATGTAGGGCGGCTCCCACAGCGCGAGCCTGGTGATCTTCGTGGGCAGCGCGCCGGCAGCTATTAGCGACAGCGCGGCTCCTGAGGACGTTCCGTATAAATAGGCCGATCCGCCGGCCGCATCGACTACGGCTGCGATATCCTCGATCTCGCGCTCGACGGCGTACGGCGGCGTGTCGCCGCTGTCGCCGCGACCACGGCGGTCGTAGTTGTATACGGTGTAATTCTTGGCCAGCAATTCGGCCAGCGGCGCGTTCGAGCTTCGATCGACCGAACCTCCGCACACCAGAATTAATGCAGGTCCCTCGCCAGATCGGACGAACGCGATGCTGGTGCCGTCGTTTGAGGTGACAGTATTCATCGTTGCCTCATCTTTCTTACAATGCGCGAGCTTCCGGCTACCGATCTTCGTGTCCCGGCGGGACACACGAGTATGTAGTGTTAGCGGCCACCCGTAAAAGGAGTTTCGTCCGCCCTGTTGGCGCGAAAGCGTAGCGCCGACCAGACGCCGTTGACCGCTACCTGTCCATTCGGCCGCATGCCATACTCGGCAACGATCGGCCACAGCGAGTTGCGATTGATGTCGGCGCGGTTGGCCTTGGGATAGGCGATCCACACAGTTCCGCTTTGGACAAGCTGCTGCTGATGGGTCGACAGCAGCTCGCGCAGCGCGGCGGCTGAGTTTACGAACATCAGCGTGGTCGTTGCTTGCTCTGGGCTATCCGCAAAGCGCACGCCCTCGGGCAGCGGTTCGATCAGCTTGCGCTGCGCGCCGTCTGAGAGCCAGACGGTTGTGTTCGGTTTGATCTGGAGTTTCTCGGCGATGGTCTTGGTGCTCATGTGGTAGCCTCGTCCTGGGTATCGGTCGAAGGTCGAAGGTCAAAAGTCCTTCATCTCAACCGTTGATTACGCCACTTAAATACCCAGTTCACTCGAAATCGGCTCGTGACCTTCGACCTTCGACCTTCGACCCGTAAGGACAGCCGCAAGCCGATCGAGGCTCTGGTTCACGCCTTCGACATGCCCCATCCGCGCGGTTACGTCGCGATCGGCGGCCGAGCTGAACACCGAACTGATCGTGAGCAGCGTTTTGCCGTTGTGGTCGTCGAAGGTCAGCGTGGTCAGCGCTCCCGGCGCCGGCCCGGCGCTGTTATACGAGCTGTAGACGATCCGTTCCGGGGCGACGATCTCGCGGTACACGAAGGTGGTCGGGATCTCGACGCCGTCGGGCGAGCGCATGACATTGCGCCAGGTGCCGCCGGGCCGCACGTCGAGTTCACAGACCGGATTGGTAAAACCACGTGGACCCCACCATTGTGAAAGATGCTCCGCTTCGACGAACATCCGAAACACAAGCTCGCGTGGCGCGTCGAGCAGGCGGCTGATCACGATTTCGCGGTCCGCGCTCGTGTGCGTAGCGCTACTCTTTGGATTTATCGTTTTGCTCCGGTATCTGCAGCGTGCGCAGGTAGCCTTGCAGGCTGTCGATGCTGTCCTCCCAGAACTGCCGGTACTGCTCCACCCAGTTCGATACATCGCGCAGCGGCGCTGCTTCCAGCCGGCAGGGGCGCCATTGTGCCTGTCGCGTTTGGGTGATCAGCCCGGCGCGCTGCAGCACTTTGAGGTGCTTGGTCATGGCCGGCAAGCTCATATCGAAGGGCTCGGCCAGCTCGCCGACCGTCGCCTGTCCGCGTGCAAGGCGCGCCAGGATGGCGCGGCGTGTCGGGTTGGCCAGCGCCGCAAAGATGGTGCTCAGCCGATCGTTGATGTCCAATATATAACCTACAGGTTAATTAACCTGTTGGCTAAATATAGCACAAATGTTTTGTTCTGTCAAGCATCGATTTGCGAGTACGGTAGCAGATCGGAAATCACCACAAAGAACACAAAGGACACAAAGATTTATTGGTTCTTTGTGTCCTTTGTGTTCTTTGTGGTGATTTCCGTTCGGTTTTATAGCGGCTCTGAGCTGAGCCGTACCCGCCTCCCGGTTTCGAACGACTCGATCGCCGCCTGGGCCAGCAGCAGGGCCCGATAGCCTGCGCGCGCGTGCACAGGCGGCTCCGAACCTTCGCGCAGCGCGGCAAGCAGCATGTCGACGTGCGCGTCAAAGGTACGCTGAAACTCGCGGTCGCGGTCGTTAAAATAGCCGGCCTGCCACACCTCGGCGGTTTCGTTGCCGGCCTCTTGAAAGCTGAAGCGGCGCACCGTATCCTCGACCAGCACGCGGGCTCGGGTACCGTTGATTTCCAGCCGGTGGGTATCGTGATATGCATAACTCGAGTTGTATGAGCCGAGCAGGCTGCCGACCGCGCCGTTTCGGAAGCGCAGGCTCAGGGCCATGCTGCTAAAGCCCTTGCCGGTTCGATCGGTCATTTCGGCCATGATCGACTCGATCGGCCCGCACAGATTTTCGAGCATATCGAAGGCGTGGCACTGCGTCTCGATCAGATTGGCATACGGATGGCTGCTGCTGCCTTCGCCCCCGAAGCGCCAGCCGGCAAACACGATCTCGCCGAGGCGTCCACCTTCGATCGCCGCGCGTGCGCGCCGGACCGGTTGGGCAAAGCGATGATTAAAGTTGATCGCGAAGAACAGGTTGCGCTCGGCCGCCTCGCGCAGCAGCGTCTCGGCTTCCTCGCGCCGAAACACCAGCGGCTTTTCCACCAGCAGCGGATACCCGGCACGAATGACCTCGAGCGTCGGCACATAGTGCTCCTGGTTGGGCAGGCTGAGGCTGACCAGATCGGGCAGCTCGGCGCGCAGCATTTCGCCGATGTCCAGATATGCCCGTGCGCCGAACTCGGCGGCACGGATGCTGGTACGTTCGGGCGTGCGACCGACTACAGCACACAGCTCCACATCGGGGCGTCCGGCGAACACACGCGCATGCTGGCGGCCCCAGCCGCCGGCGCCGACAACCGCGACTTTAACCGCCGCTTCGTGCTCATTGTTCGATCACTACCTTGCCGGTGTCGCCGGCCCAGAACACGGCGAATGCTTCGTCGATCGCTTCGATCGGGAAACGATGTGTGATGATCTGACTGAGATATGCTCGATGCTCGCGCAGCAGCCGCAGGTTGTCCGCCAGCTCGTCGTAGCGGAAGTACTCGCTGCCCAGCACCGCGCGCTCGGCAGCGATCAGGTCGCTGGAAACCTGCAGCTCGAGGCGCTCGCCGTGACCGACGCACACCAGCACCCCGCGCTGGGCCAGCGCTTCGATACATGCCTGGCGCGCCACGGACTTCCCGCTGGCGTCGACGGCCAGATCGACCGAGCCGCCGGTATGCTCGCACACGGCGTCCAGCAGCGTCTGCTCGGCCAGGTCGACCGGTGTGCCGCCCAGCCGCGCGGCCAGCTCGAGGCGATACGGCACGTGATCGGCGATTAACACCGGCAGCTGCTCGCCGAACAGCAGGCGGCTCATCGCCAGCACGCCGAGACCGACCGGACCGGCGCCGGTGATGGCTACAGATTCGATATCGCTATGTACCAGCTGAGCCCGCCGCAACGCGTGTGAGCCGGTGCCCATCACATCCAGCAGCATCGTCGCCTCGGCAAGCGGCAAATCGTCGTCGACCGGAAAAAATATGCGTTCGGGCACCAGCTCGTATGGACCATACCCGCCGTCTCTGGTAAAGCCCATATCGCCAAGCTTGGCCAGACACTGATTGGTGAAGCCGCGCACACAGCTACGACACCGGCCGCAGAAGCTCATCAAGAAGATCACTCCTGCGGCGCCCACGGGTGTGCTGCATCCCGGTCCGGCTGCCGCGACAATACCCGCGGCTTCGTGGCCCGGCGTAACAGGGGAGCCGTTCAGAAACTGGCCGCGCTCCGATCCGCACAGGGCATTGGCCCGGACGGCGATCAATAGCTCGCCCGGACCGGGTACCGGAATCGGTTTCTCGCCGAACGTGATCTGCCCCGCTCCGCGAAACTGTGGAACACGCATCAGTGCGACCTCCGTCCCGGTCATACTACAACAGTTCTTGTAACCACAGCTGCGACCGGAATTACCACAAAGAACACAAAGGACACAAAGTAATATGGATTTTTTGTGTCCTTTGTGTTCTTTGTGGTGATTATTTTGCGCGGATCGATTTGCCGGCGTCGACGGAACGGCCCAGCGTTACAATTACCACACCGCATATCGCCAGCACGGCTAGACCAACGCGCAGCGAGGATAGCTCGGCCAGCGCGCCGATCAGCGGCGGGCCGACCAGAAAGCCGGTGTAGCCGGCCGTGGCCATTGCGGCGATGCCGGCGCCGGGCTTCACACCGGGTGTACGTGCAGCAGCACTCATGATCAGCGGGAAAATACAGGCCACGCCGGCCCCGATAAACGCGAAGCCGGCGATCGCCAGCCACGCGGTGGTGCCGACAAACAGCAAGCCGATACCGACAACCACCAACACACCGCTGCCGCGCACCAGCCGCCCGGCACCGAAGCGCATGGTCAGCCAGTCGCCGGTAAGGCGGCCGATCGCCATCACCAGTGCGAACACCGCGTAGCCGATAGCGGCCAGGCCACCGGAAGCGCCGACTCCTTCGCGCAAATAAATCGCGCCCCAGTCGCCGATCGCGCCTTCGCTCACCAGCGCGCAGAATGCCACGATGCCCATCGGAAGCAGCGCACGCGACGGTAGCGCGAACGCGGCGCCGTGTCCGGCGCCCGAGCCGCTGTCCGGCACGAGCCCGCGCAGAGCGATCAACATCACGCCTAACGCCACGCCGGCACCCAGCGTGAAGTGTATCGGCAGCCCGAGGCCGGCCGTTACCGCCAGCCCGCCGATGCCGGCTCCCAGCAGCCCGCCAACGCTCCACAGCGCGTGAAAAGAATTCATGATCGGACGGCCGTATTGGCGCTCGACGATCGCGGCTTGCGCGTTCATCGCCACGTCGAGGCCACCGTTGCACGCGCCCCAGACACCTAAGGCGAGCACAAGATACGGCAGGCTCGAAACGAAGCCGAGCAACACGACGGCAGCGCAAAAGGCTATCGCCATGACGGTAGTGACAACCCGGCTGCCGACCCGCCCGATCGCCCATCCGGCTGTCGGCTGTGCGATCAGCGCGCCCACCGCGGCGGCCAGCAGCGCCAGGCCGAGCGTACCCTCGCTGATGCCGAGCTGCTGCTTGACATCCGGAATTCTGGCGAACCAGTTGGCGATCAGCACGCCGTTGACGAAAAAGATCGTGGCGACCGCCACACGAGCCATTCGCGGCCGTGCGATCGCCGGCGTTTGGATTTGTTCGACTATAGTCATCTTCGCGCCCTGTAGATGCCGGGTTGGCCCGGCCCGATGCATTGTAGCGCACCTCGTACGTCGCCATGATTCGGTGGTAGACTCCAACAGGCAATCGTTGCGGCGTATCCGAGGAACATAGATGGTCAGCAGTGACGGCACTACACAACCGGGCCCGCTGGTCGATTGGGACGAGCCGGCGAGGCACAACGATGCCGCCTAGCGCGCTCGAGTTGCGGGAGGCGCGGCCGGAAGATCTGGCGACGGTTCGGACGCTGACGCTGGCGGCCTATCAGCAGTATGCCGAGATTATGTCGCCTGGCGCGTGGGCCGCCCTGAGCGATGTGGTGCGGCGCACACTCGCGGATCCGGATCCGGCGGCCACACGGATTGTCGCTGAGCAAAACCGGCAATTGCTCGGCAGCGTGTTGCTGTATCCGCCGGCGACCGACGCATACCGCGGTCTGACCGGAAGTCTGGAATGGCCCGAGGTGCGACTGCTGGCGGTGGATCCACGTGCGCGCGGGCAAGGCATCGGCCGTGCGCTGATGGACGAATGCGTGCGGCGCGCCGGCGCGATGGGCGCCGACTGGATCGGCCTGCATACCTCGGCCAGCCTGCGTGTCGCGATCGCGATGTACGAGCGGATGGGCTTCGAGCGCGTCCCCGAGCACGATTTCCAGCCGCCCGGCGCCGAGCCGGTCACCGCGTATCGGTTGCGGCTCTATCCTGGAACCACCAACCCGTAGCCGCACGAGCGCCGCACGATCAGCTCGGGCGGTAATATCACAATCCGCGGCGGGGAGGTCTCGCCGTTGTCGAGCCGGTCCAACAAGAACTGCATTGCGATAGTGCCGAAGGTGCGCGCCGGTTGGGCGACTACGGTGAGGAACGGATGCAGCGCCGACGCCAGCTCGATATCATCGTAACTGGCCACCGCGATGCCGCCGGGAACGTCGACGCGTGCCTCGCGCAGCGTTTCGATCACGCCGATGGCCAGAAAATTGTTGCAGGCGAAGATAGCGTCGGGCCAGCGCTCGCGCGGCAGCCGCAGCAGCTGTTGCGCCGCGGCGCGCCCGGCCTCGCGCTTGTACAGCGTCTCGACAACCAGATCCGGATCCGGCTCGAGCTGCTTCAGCCGTAGAGCCTGGCAATAACCCTCAAGCCGCTCGCGCGCGGTCGACACCTCGGCGGAGCCGGTAACGATCGCAATTCGCCGGTGGCCCAGCTCCAGCAGGTGCTCGGTCAGCATGCGAGCGCCGCCGGTATTGTCGCCCTCGACCGTGTCGGCCACGACACCTTCCACGTCGCGATCGACCAGCACGAACGGCGTACCCTGGCGCCCGATCGTTTCCAGCGTTTTGCGCGAGCCGCGTCCCGCCGCCGCGATCAGAATGCCGTCGACCCGGTTGCGCAGCATAACGTCGACGTATTGCCGCTCCTTGTCGATCAACTCGTCGCTGTTGCCGAGGATCACGGCATAGCCGTTGCGCTGCGCGACGTCTTCAACTCCACGCGCGATGAGCGTGAAAAATGGATTGCTGATGTCGCTGACGATCAGCGCGATGGTGCGCGTACGGCCCTTTTGCAGGCCGCGCGCCAGCCCATTGGGCACGTATCCAAGCTCCGCGATCGCCAGCTCGACGCGCTGCCGCGTTTCAGCCGCAACTTGCGCCGGCGAGTTAATCACGCGTGAGACGGTCATGGCCGAGACGCCGGCACGCGCCGCTACATCCTGAATCGTTGTTCCCGATGCTGAGATTCGACATGATGGTGTTAAGCTTAACAGCGATTCCCGCCTGCAATTGCAAGCAGCATACATGACGGCGTTGTCGCCGTCAATATCGCGTGATTAGGCTCCCACGGTGCGATCCGCGGAGTGGGCGCGCTCCTCGCGGTGACGCCGTTGTGCTGTTGCTTGACAACGTCACGCAACTTATGATACGCTCGATGTTATCGTTACCATTGATTCTAAGTCGTTTTGATGCGGGCAGCCGCGTGCAGAGCTACCAGGTACGCCCGGTTCCGTACAGGTAACGCGCCGACTGCCCGGCCGTTTGGCGGCGCAACTATTGCAGGGCTGCTCAGCTGGACGGAGTACCAACTGGGGGTGGATGTGAGTACGGTAACCGCCGGTCAGCCGGATGCAGGCCCACGCGGGAGCACCAGGCCCGGGACCACACGCGCCGGCATCTTCAGCGGCGCTCGCAAAAGCTTTCGAAGCCACTGGCAGCTGTATCTGTTAATACTGCCGCCGCTGCTGTATTTCATGATCTTCAAATATATCCCGATGGTCAACGCCGTGATCGCGTTCAAGGATTACAGCGTTGTCCAGGGCATCTGGGGCAGCCCGTGGGTCGGATTCAAGCATTTCCGGCTGTTTTTCAGCAATCCCCAGTTCTGGACGCTGGTGAAGAATACCGTTTTTCTCAGCCTGTATGCGCTGGCGGTGACGTTTCCGATGCCGATCCTGCTGGCCGTCGCATTGAACGAAGTGACGCGCGCCTCGTTCAAGCGCACCGTGCAGCTGGTCACCTATGCGCCGTATTTCATCTCGACCGTGGTGATGGTGTCGATGATCATCCTGGTGCTGGCGCCGCGCCTCGGTATCGCCAATCGCGGGCTGCAGTCGCTCGGCTTCGCTCCGATCAACTTTCTCGGGCGGCCCGACATGTTCCGCTCGATCTATGTCTGGTCGGATGTCTGGCAGACTGCCGGCTATGCGGCGATCATCTATCTGGCGGCGCTTTCGGCGATCGACCCGGCGCTGTACGAAGCGGCGCGCGTCGACGGCGCATCCCGGCTGCAGAAGATCCTCTATATCGATCTGCCCGGCATTATGCCGACCGTGGTGGTGATCTTGATCCTGGCGGTGGGCAGCCTGATGGCGGTTTCGTTCGAGAAAGTCTACCTGCTGCAGAACCCGCTGAACCTGGCCACCTCCGAGGTGATCGCTACCTATGTATACAAAGTCGGCCTGCTGAATGCGAACTTTCGCTTCGCCACCGCCGTCGGCCTGTTCAACTCGGTGATCAACCTGGTGCTGCTGTTGCTGGTGAATATCTTCGCCCGACGCACTGCCAACACCAGCCTGTGGTAGTGGAATAAAGGAGCGCCCGATGGCAGTGATGACCCCTTCGCGGAGCAAGATCCGTGAATCCATCGGCGACCGGCTGTTTCTGACCGCGCTGTATATCGGCCTTGACGCGGTGCTGCTGATTGTGCTGTACCCGCTGGTGTATATCGTGTCGTCGTCTCTTTCAAGCCCGCTGGCCGTCTCATCCGGGCGGGTCTGGCTGTGGCCGGTCGATCTTTCCTTACGCGGCTACCAGGTGACGCTGAGCAATCCGCAGATCATTGCTCGGCTACCGCAATTCGCTCTTCTACGCGTTTTTCGGCACGCTGATCAGCGTTACGCTGACGGTGATGCTGGCCTATCCGTTGTCGCGGCCGTCATTCTGCGGCCGTGGCGCGATCATGATGTTTCTGATTTTTACGATGCTCTTTTCCGGCGGCCTGATCCCGACCTACCTGGTGGTGCAGAAGCTCGGGATGCTCGACACGCGCTGGGCAATGTTGATCCCGAACGCGATCGCCGTCTGGCAGGTGATCATCGCGCGCACGTTTTTTCAATCCACTATCCCGGAGGAGCTGGTTGAAGCCAGCGAGCTGGACGGCTGCAGCGACCTGCGCTTCCTATGGTCGGTGGTGCTGCCGCTGTCGAAGCCGATCCTGGCCGTGCTGGTGCTGATGTACGCGGTGTCTCAATGGAACGCCTACTTCGACGCGCTGATCTATCTGAAGTCGCCCGAGCTGTACCCACTGCAGCTGGTCCTGCGTAGCATCCTGATCCTGAATACCACGACCAGCGGCACGATGGAAGCGTCGGACATGATCGAGCGGCGGCAACTGGCCGACCTGCTGAAATATTCGCTGATCGTCGTCGCCAGCTTGCCTGTGCTGCTGATC
This sequence comes from uncultured bacterium, assembly GCA_963827625.1. GTDB lineage: Bacteria > Chloroflexota > Chloroflexia > Chloroflexales > Kallotenuaceae > CAWHBS01. Next base: position 596,387 of record CAWHBS010000005.1, read on the forward strand.
TATCCCTTCGTCCAGCGCTATTTTGTGAAAGGCATGCTGATCGGCTCGGTCAAGGGCTGAGTGTTGACACTGGAGTTGCAGGGGAAGAAGGTAGAGAGGTTTCGATCGATGCTCAAGGAGAACCTGTCCATGAACAGAACACTGTCCGTCCTGTCGGCGCTGCTGCTGTGCGCGGTTCTGTGCTGCGTGCGGAGGCGCGGCGGCACCCGCCAGCACCGCCAGCGAGCCACCGGCAGCCGCTTCGGAAGGCGCGGCAGCCTCGGAAGGCGCTGTCAGCTTCGGAAGCAGCAGCTGCTTCGGAGCTGCGCCGTCCGAGGCAGCCTCGACAGCTGCCTCCGCCGCGGCCGGCACCTGAGGGCGCTATTCCGATCACCGTGTTCAGCCCGCAAGGTGTCGAAATCGACCTGGCCTCGAACTCGTTCACCGCCGAAGCGCAAGAAATGTTCGGCCTCCAGTTCGAATGGCAGACCACCACGATGGACGGAGCTTCGGCCAAGGAGAAGCGCCAGATTTCGCTGGCGCGCGGCGATTATCCCGCCCTGTATCTGCTGATCCCGTGGGTCGATCAGTTTTCGCAGACCGAGCTGCTGCGCTACGGGCAGCAGGGCGTGCTGCTCCCGCTCAACGATTTGATCGAGCAGCATGCGCCGAACATCAAGGCGGCGCTGGACAATTATCCGTACTTCAAGGCGATGGCGACGGCGCCGGACGGCAAGATCTATGGCCTGCCGCAGCTGATCGAGTGCTATCACTGCTCGTATCCCAACAAGATGTGGCTCAACACCAAGTGGCTCGAACAGCTCGGCCTGGAAATGCCCACCACCACCGACGAGTTCAAGGCCGTGCTGGAGGCAATTAAGACCGGCGACCCCAACGGCAACGGGCAAGCGGACGAGGTTCCGCTGAGCGGCTCCACCGAGGAGTACGGCGTGCGTATCATCCCGTTCCTGATGAACGGCTTTATCTACAACGACGACCGCACCTATCTGCTGCTCAACGACGGCAAGGTCGATATCGCCGCCAACAAGCCGGAGTGGAAAGAAGGGCTGGCCTATGCCAAGTCGCTGTACGACGCCGGGTTGATCGACCCCGGCGCGTTCACCCAGAACGCCGACGCGTTCAAGGCGATCGGCGATAACGCCGACGCGCAATTGCTCGGCGCGGGCGCCGGGATGCATCCTGCGATCTTCGTCACCACCGGCACCGACGCGCCCTACGGCGCCGACTACAATCCGCTGCCGCCGCTCGAAGGGCCGAACGCCCAGTACGCGACGTATAACTATCCCAGCGAGCCGGGCGCGACCTTTGTGTTGACCAACAAAGCCAGCCCCGAGGCCCAGGTCGCGGCGATCAAGATGGTCGACTATATGTTTACCCAGGAGGGCCAGCTGCGCGCGCACTTCGGCGAAGAAGGCACGGACTGGCGCAAGCCCGAGGAAGGCGATGTCGCCAACAACAAGGACGTCGATCCGATCTTCGCCACGATCCCGCTAGCCGGAAGGGTCGAAGCGCCGCGCAACAGCTCATGGGGCGCGATGGCGCAATACTTCCAGCCCAAGACCTTCCGCGACGGCTGGGTCCAGGGCACGGATATCTATGCCGACGACGGGTACGAGCGGCGCTTGCAGGAGGCGACCGACCTGTACAACGGCAAGGAACCTGAGCAGGTGTTCCCGCACTGGGCGGTGTGGATCGACCCGGCCGCGGCCGACGAAGCGGCGACGCTCAGACAAAACATCACCGACTATGTCAACCAGAACTCGCTGCAGTTCGTTACCGGCGCGGCGGATCTGGAATCGGGCTGGGATGCCTATGTCGCGGGGCTTGACCAGCTGAACCTGGCGCGCTATCTGGAGATCATGCAAGCGGCCTACGATAGCAGCACGATTAAGGAGTAGGCCCTCACCCCCAGCCCCCTCTCCCGTCGCAAGCGACGGGAGAGGGGGAATCTGACGCCCCTTTTTTCTCGTTCAGGAACTACACGCATGACCAGTACATCCAATCCAGACCTGCCGATCGCCGCGGGGCCATTCGAGCCGGCCTGGGAGTCGCTCCGTACATGGGAGTGTCCGGCGTGGTTTCGCGACGCCAAGCTGGGCTTCTGGTCGCACTGGGGGCCACAAGCGGTACCCATGTACGGCGACTGGTACGCCCGCCACATGTATGTGCCGGGCCACGACCAGTACCGGCATCACTGGCGCGTTTACGGCCATCCGAGCACGGTAGGCTATAAAGATATCGTTCCGCTCTGGAAAGCCGAACAGTTCGACCCCGCGGCCCTGATGGACTTATTCGTGCGGGCGGGCGGCAAGTATTTTGTCGCTCAGGCGGTGCACCACGACAACTTCGACAACTGGGACTCGCGCCATCAGCGCTGGAACGCGGTCAACATCGGCCCGCGGCGCGATATCGTCGGCGCGTGGCGCGACGCGGCGCGCGCGCAAAACCTGCCGTTCGGATTCAGCGAGCATCTTGGCGCCAGCTTCAACTGGTTTGCTACCAGCAAAGACAGCGACCCGGACGGACCATACGCCGGCGTGCCGTATGACGGCAACGACCCCAGCTATGCCGACCTGTATCACAAGAACCAGGGCTATGCGCTGCGCAGCGACGGCGAGCTGCGCTGGTACACCGACAACCAGGATTATCCGCGCCATTGGTTCGATCGGATCAAGGATCTGATCGATCGCTATGAGCCGGATCTGCTGTACTCTGACGGCGGCGTACCCTATGAGCGTTACGGATTGAGTATCGTCGCGCACCTGTACAACTCCAGCATAGCGCGGCATGGCTCCAATCAGGCGGTTTATACCCAGAAGGACACCAATCCGGCGGTACATACAATCGGTGTCTTCGATATCGAGCGCGGGCAGATGAGTGAGGCCGCCGAGCGACCGTGGCAGACCGACACCAGTATCGGCGACTGGTATTACAACGTGCGCGATGTGTACAAGTCGCCGCGACAGGTGCTCGAATCGCTGGTCGACATCGTCAGCAAGAACGGCAATCTACTGCTGAACATCCCGCAGCGCCCCGACGGCACGATCGACGACGAAGGCACATTCTTGCTCAAGCGTATGGCGGCGTGGGTCGAGCAGAACGGCGAAGGGATCTTCGGCAGCCGCCCATTCGAAGTGTCCGCCGAGGGCCGGACTTCAGCTGAAGGCGGCGCGTTCAAAGAGACGGCGGTCGAGTGGACCGCGACCGACTTTCGATTTACGCGCAAAGGCGATACGGTGTATGCCTTTCAGATGCGCAAGCCGGAGGATGGTCGTGCAATAATCCGCGCGTTAGGCTCGGCCGACGCGGCACACGTGTCTCGCGTGCGGCTTTTAGGGCACGGGCAGCTGCAGTTTGAACAGGCTGCCGAAGGGCTCACGATCAACGTGCCGCCGTTTGAGCCGCTGGACGGGCCGCACGGGTTTGCCGTCGAGCTAAGCTAGAGGGCACGGCGGAACGAGAATCACCACAAAGAACACAAAGGGCACAAAGAATCTTAGGATTCTTTGTGCCCTTTGTGTTCTTTGTGGTATTTCCGAGATCCGCACGAGGTTATTAGCTCGCGCCGGCAAGACTTGCACTATCGCTACGGGTTTGGTATACTGACACTAAGTGTAATGGTGACACTAACCAGAACTATCCGGTAGAGCTGCAGAATGAGCGTTGCGGTTCAACAATTCGAGACAGATTCCGGGCGCCAGGATTGGCCGACCGTCGGCGTGAGCGTTGTCATATTCAGCCTTGGTAACAGCGAGAGCGGGCCCGAGCTGGAGGTGCTCCTGTCGCGCCGGATCCGGGACCCGGAGGCCGGCCGTTGGGCATTACCCGGGGGCTGGGTGCATAGCGGAGAGGGGCTGGAGGCGGCGGCGCGACGTCATTTGCTCACCAAGACCGGTCTCAAGCCGGCGTACCTGGAGCAGCTGTACACGTTTGGGCGGCCCGACCGCGACCCGCGCGAGCATCGGTTGGCTGTCGCCTACTATGCGCTGGTCCCGTCCGGCGCTCGGTCGGTCGAAGGCGATACGCCCGAGCGCGAAGCGCGCTGGTACCCGCTCGGGTCGCTGCCGGCGCCGCTGGCGTTCGACAACGGCGAGATCGTAGAGTATGCGCTGTGGCGGCTACGAAACAAAGTCAGCTATGCATACATCGCCTACCGGTTATTGCCGCCCACGTTCACGCTGACGCAGCTGCGCGAAGTGTACGAGGCGATCCTGGGCCAGTCGCTTGATCCGACCAACTTCCGGCGCAAAGTCGCGTCAAGCGGTACGATCGTGTCGACCGGCGTGCGCGTCGCCGGCGGCGCGCATCGCCCGCCCGAGCTGTATCGCAGCGCGCTCGGCCCGGACCAGCTGTACACCGGGCCGCCGGCATGACGGAAACGATGAATGATTTGTAGGGCCAAAGCATTCGCCACACCCGGCACGTGTGAGGTTCGCAGGATACATGGCGCAAATGTCTCGCCCTACTTTTATTTTTGAGCACAGTAAAGGTACATCACACCATAACAGCGGAGGAGCCGACGATGATGACACAAACGATCGCGCTGGAAGCGCCTACCTGTAGCCCCGAGCTCGCGGCGCCGCCCTGGAGCTTCGACGCGCCGATGCCGCCGCACTACGGCCCCGGCGCCAGCCAGGACGATACCATACCGCTCGGCGCGCCGGTGCAGCGTTTGCTGCCGGCGGAATATCGCCGCATGCAGCCCGACGAGCTGGACGCGCGTATCCGCCGGGCCAGGGCGACGCTTGGCGAGCGCCTGTTGATTCTGGGCCACCATTATCAGCGCGATGAGATCATTCGCTATGCCGACTTGCGTGGCGACTCGTTCAAGCTGTCGCAGGAGGCGGCTCAGCGGCCCGAGGCCGACTATCTTGTGTTTTGCGGGGTTCATTTCATGGCCGAAAGCGCGGATATCCTGGCTCAGCCGCACCAGCAGGTGATCCTGCCCAACATGGCCGCCGGCTGCTCGATGGCCGATATGGCGGCCACCGACGACGTGCTGGATGCCTGGGATGCGCTCGACGAGCTGTTCGGGGCCGCGACCGACGAACGCGCGCCGCTCGTACCGGTGACCTATATGAACTCGGCCGCCGCGCTCAAGGCATTTTGCGGTGAGCACGGCGGCGCGGTATGTACTTCGAGCAACGCGGCCCGCATCCTCGAATGGGCGCTCGAGCGCGCCGAGCGCGTGCTGTTCTTTCCTGATCAGCACCTGGGCCGCAACACCGGCTACGCCATGGGCATCCCGCTTGAGCAGATGGTGGTATGGGATCCGCGCAAACCGCTGGGCGGCCAGACGCCCGAAACGCTGCGCCGGGCGCGCTTGATCCTGTGGAAGGGACACTGCTCGGTGCATAAACGGTTTACAGTAGAGCAGATCGAGCAGGCCCGGCGTGAGTACCCCGGCATCAACGTGATCGTGCATCCGGAGTGCGAATTGCCGGTGGTACAGGCCGCCGACCTGGCCGGCTCGACCGAGTTTATTCTCAAGCACATCGCCGAGGCCGCACCCGGCACGCAGTGGGCAGTCGGCACCGAGATCAGCATGGTGCGGCGCCTGCAGGCCCAGCATCCCGACAAGCTGATCTTTTGCCTCGACCCGGTGGTATGCCCGTGCTCGACGATGTACCGCATCCATCCGGCCTATCTGGCCTGGGTGCTCGACAACCTGCTTGACGGCACCGTCGTCAACCGAGTGCAGGTCGACGACACGACCAAACGCTGGGCTAAGGTCGCACTCGAGCGCATGCTGGCGCTGCCGTAACAATAAGGTTTTCGAGTTTCGAGTTCTGCTACCACACAGCTGGATCAGAAATAGAACTGGGGACACCCCCAGACCCCCGGCCTGCCGGCGGCTTGCCTGGTTTGCTTGGTTCTTGGTTCTTGGTCCTAGAGGAACAGTATGTACGACTACATAGTAGTGGGCAGCGGCATCGCCGGCCTGTTTACCGCGCTACTGGCCGCGAAGCACGGGCGCGTTCTGGTGATCAGCAAGGCGGCGCTCGAAGAAAGCAACACGCGCTATGCGCAGGGCGGCATCGCCGCGGCCGTGGCGCCTGACGACAACGCCGAGCTGCATTTCCGCGATACGATCGCCGCGGGCGCCGGGCTGTGCGACGAGCGAGCCGTGCGCGTGCTCACCGACCACGCGGCGGCGCGCATCGACGATTTGCTGGCGGCCGGCGTGCCGTTTGACCGCGAAAATCAGCGCCTGGCGCTCGGCCTGGAGGCCGCGCACGGTAAGCATCGTGTACTGCACGCCGGCGGCGACGCCACCGGCTGGCATATCGAGCATACCTTGTGTCGCGCGCTGGATCAGGCACAGGTCGTGGTGATGGAGCAAGCCTTCGTCACCCGGCTGTGCGTCGAAAACGGCCGCGCGGCCGGCGTATGGACGCTGCGTGGCGACGCGGAGCAGCTGCACCGAGGACGATATATTGTGCTCGCCAGCGGCGGCGCGGGCCGTTTGTTTCGGCACACAACCAATCCGGCTGTCGCCACCGGTGACGGCCTGGCTCTGGCGTATCGCGCCGGCGCGGCACTGGCGGACCTCGAGTTTTATCAGTTCCATCCGACGGCGCTTCAGGCGCCCGGCGCGGGCAGCTTCCTGATCTCGGAAGCTGTGCGCGGCGAAGGCGCCGTCTTGCGCAACAGCCGCGGCGAGCGCTTTATGCCGCGCTATGACGACCGGGCCGAGCTCGCGCCGCGCGATGTCGTCGCGCGAGCGATCGCCAACGAAATGTCCCAGACTGGTTCAGACCACGTCGACCTGGATTTGCGCCATCTACCTTCTGAGCGCGTCCTCCAGCGCTTTCCTTCGATCGCAGCTCACTGCAAACAGCTGGGGCTGGATATCACATCCGAGCTGCTGCCCGTCGCACCTGCGGCCCACTATGCCATGGGCGGCGTGCGGACGAATACGTGGGGCGAAACATCGCTGCCGGGACTGTATGCCTGCGGCGAGGTTTCCGCCACCGGCGTGCATGGCGCCAACCGGCTTGCCAGTAACTCGCTCCTGGAAGGCATCGTCTTCGGCGCGCGGATCGTCCAGCGGACGACGCAATCCGATGCGCAGGCGTGGCCGGATGGCGCGGCTGTCGCGCCCGGGTTGCTGCCCGATCTGCTGCTGCATCCTCGGCCGCTGGTCGAGCCTCAAGCGCCGCCAGATCTCCCATCAAGCGATGTATTGCGGCTTCTGATGTGGGAGCAGGTAGGCCTGGTGCGTACCGGCGCCACGCTGGACCAGGCCGCGCGCAGGCTGTCGCGCTGGCTTGTGTCCCTGCCGCCGGCTCGGACTGCCGCCGAGCACGAGCTGCACAACGGTGTCCTGCTGGGCTGGCTGATGGCAACCGCGGCATCGCAGCGTGCCGAAAGCCGTGGCGCGCACTATCGCAGCGACACACCGGCCACCGACCCCGGCTGGCGACGCCATATCGTGCTGCAATCGGCGCCGCTGGTGGACGAGCAAAATGAAGTCCTGGCATGCGTAGAGGCCTGAGATGAATCGAACCCTGGAACATACAACCGTTTCTACCGGCTTGCCGGTCGATATATCGCACTTCGCCGGCCCGGAAATCGTGCGTCGTCTGGTCGGTGCGGCGCTGGACGAAGACCTTGGACGCGGCGACCTTACGTCGGATGCGCTTGTGCCGCCTGACGTGAAGCTGGAAGCCGTGCTGCGCACACGCGGTGCGGGCACGATCGCGGGACTGCCGATCGCCGCGCTGGTTTTCGAGCTGGTCGACCCGGCCGTCCGCTGGCAGGCGCTGGTCGACGACGGCGCAGCCGTGGAGCGCGGTGCGCAGCTGGCGCTGGTCGGCGGCGCGGCGCGCTCGATTCTACGCGCGGAGCGGGTTGCGCTCAACTTCCTGCAGCGGCTAAGCGGCATCGCCAGCTTAACCGCGCGTTATGTCGCGCTGACTCGCCACACCACGGCGCGCATCGTGGACACACGCAAGACCACACCGGGCCTGCGTGCCCTGGAGCGCTACGCGGTACGGCTTGGCGGCGGCCACAACCACCGCCGCGATCTGAGCGACGCGGTGATGGTTAAGGACAATCATTTACAGGCGATCGCCGCGCGTGGTCTGACGCTGGCCCAGGCGATTCGGCAGGCGCGCGGCGCCTGGCCGCACACGATCAAAGTCGAAGTCGAGGTCGACCGGCTCGAGCAGATCGAGGCAGCGCTCGAAGCTGGCGCCGACATCATCTTGTTGGACAACATGAGCCCGGACGAGCTGCGTCGCGCGGTACGCCTGATCGACGGTCGCGCTATCGCCGAGGCCTCCGGCGGCGTGAGCCTCGAAACCGTCGCGGCGATCGCGGACAGCGGGGTCGATATCATCTCGGTCGGCGCGCTGACTCATTCGGCGCCGGCGCTTGATATCGGGCTCGACATCGAGTGGGGAACTGCGCATGGAACCGAATGAGCTGATCTACCTTGATCATGCAGCGACGACGCCGATCGATCGGGCAGTGCTCGAAGCGATGTGGCCATATCTGACCCAGCAGTTCGGCAATGCTTCCGCCCGCTACCCGCTGGCAGAGCAGGCGCGCGCTGCGATGGAATGGGCGCGCGGTGTAGTGGCCCAGCACATCGGCGCGCGGGCGAGCGAAATCGTCTGGACCAGCGGCGGCACGGAGAGCGATAACCTGGCCATCAAGGGCGTTGCGCTGGCCTCGCGCGAGCGCGGCAACCATATCGTCACGACGCAGATCGAGCACCATGCTGTGCTGCGTACGTGTGAGTACCTTGAGCAGTTTCACGGCTTCCGCGTTACCTATCTGCCGGTCGACGCAAACGGCAGCGTGGATCTTTATGCGCTCGAGCGAGCGATCGGCGAGGATACGGTGCTGGCGAGCATCATGCTAGCCAATAACGAGGTCGGCACGATCCAGCCGCTGGCCGAGATATCCAGGCTGACCAGGGCTCGGGGCGTGCCGCTACACACCGATGCGGTGCAGGCCGCACCGAGCATGCGGCTGGATGTTGCGGAGCTTGGCGTGGACCTGCTGACGCTGTCGGCACACAAGTGTTACGGGCCCAAAGGCGCCGGCGCCCTGTATGTACGACGTGGAACGCCGTTGGAGGCCGTGATCCATGGCGGGCACCAGGAGCGTGACAGGCGCGCAGGCACCGAGAATATCGCCGCGATAGTCGGACTGGCAGCAGCGCTGCAGCTGGTTCGTCGCCATGATTCGGCGGCGCTTCAACAGCTGCGCGACCGGCTGATCGCCGGCGTGCTCGAGCGCGTGCCGGGCGCCGTGCTCACCGGCCATCCGACGGCTCGGCTGGCGAGCAACGCAAGTTTCTGCTTTGGCGGTATTGCCGGCGAGACCGTGCTGATAGCGCTGGCCGATCGCGGCATCGCGTGTTCCAGCGGCTCGGCTTGCGCGGCGGGCCAGACCGAGCCATCGCACGTGCTGCGCGCGATGGGGCTTCCGGACGAGCTCGCTCATACGGCAGTCCGCTTTTCGCTCGGCACAAGCACAACCGCGGATCAGATCGAGTATGTGATCGATGAGCTTGCCGAAATCGTAGGAGCCGCACATAGCGTGGTTGTCTAGAGCGTGGTGAAATCGTTTCCGGCCGGTGGCATCCGAATTGCACAGGTAGCGCGCCCAATAACCGGTGCATACCGGTGGAGGAGGAGCACCATGCGACGCAAGATAACAGTGGCTTTGCTGGCTCTACTGCTTGCTTTCGGCGGCCTTACCGCCTGCGGCGACACCGAGGTTCAAACGCCCGACGGTGAAGTTGAAGTCGAGGATGACGACTAGCACATAGCGTGAGCGTTTGCGCCGGCTACTCGTTAGCCGTGGGGGTAAAACCCGGCGTTGCGCGATGAATCAGTTGCTGCGAGACAAGCGGCGGGCCAGTCCCGCCGCTTTGTCATTCTAAGTCGCAGATGCCAGGAATCGTAACATATCATGCGCGGCTGCGTATAAGCTTGCGCCCGACCACGAGTATCCCTCGTATCTCGAGCTAGTGCTGACCGCCGGCGCCAGCGACGGAGCCGGCGCCGCCAGGCAGTATGCTGCGCTATATTCCGTTCATGACGGGGAAACGATAGTGTTCACGATGTAGCCAGGCGTAATCGTTCAAAGCGTGCCAGCAAGTGCTCGATCAACACCGTGCGCGCCGCGGCGTGATCGAGCAGCTCTGGTAGCACGGCATGTGGTAGCTCCAACAGCGTCGTCGCCTGCACAGCGATCACGTCGATCTGGCGCGGCACGTGCGTCAGCGCAGCAATCTCGCCGAAAAAGGCGCCCGGCACATGCATTTCCAGAACGTGCGGCGTTGCGCGAACCTGCGTTACGGCGACGGTACGCCCCTCGATCACTACGAACAGGCTGCGGCCCGCATCGCCGCGCCTGACGATGCGGCTGCCGGCGCCCACGCGATGCACACGCGCCAGGGCTGCAATGCGCGCCAGTGCCGCGCTGTCGAGCAGCGCGAGCGGTGGCGCCATCCGGCTGAGCTGCACAACGTCCGACAGCGTCGCCGCCCGCCCGGCTCCGAGACCCTGGGGCTCAGGCCGGGCAGCCGAACGTTTCCGGACCTTGCCCCGTAGTTTGCGATATTTGCTGAACGTAGCGATCACCCCGCCTTCGTCGAACCTACGCCGGCCTGGTGCTCCAGCATGCCGGCGCTAACAGCATTGATACAGATTGGACCAGGCATATTTCGCAATCTACGGCCGGCCATCACCGATGCGCTGCGGCATGAACCGAGGAAAAGGGCGACTGCGCCGACGATGCTGCCATCCTACATCGTTTCCAAATGATGCGCCACTCGCATCACATGATGTAAGATGCAAGCAACGCCGCCCGGGCCGGCCAAGTTGCACTCCGCGGCGACAGTCAAGCACATAGCAGGGGCTTCATGACACCGATCGCCAGGGTACCATTGTTTGCGGAACTTCCCGTCCATGAGATCGAAACGCTAGCAGCTTCGTTGCGGCAGCACAACTATAGGGCAGGTACGCTGCTGTTCCGCGAAGGCGATTACGGCGAGCGCTTCTACATTGTACTCGATGGCCGCATCGCGATCATCAAAGCGCTGGACACGGCCGATGAGCGTATCGTCGCCGAGCGCGGCAGCGGAGAGTTCGTCGGCGAAATGAGCCTGCTCAACGGCGACGGGCTGCGCACGGCGAGCGCTCGCGTACAGATCGATGCAAACGTGCTCGAGTTGACCCGCGCCGACTTCGACGCCCTGTTGCATCGCCATCCGACGCTGGCCTACCAGATGCTGCGTGTGCTGAGCGATCGTTTGCGCACCTCGCACGACGATTCGATCCGCCAGCTACACGAGAGAAACGAGCGCCTGGCCGAAGCCTATGCCGAGCTCAAGGCGGCGCAAGCCAGGCTGATCGAGCAAGAAACGCTGGCCCGCGAGCTTCGTCTGGCACGCGAAATTCAAGAAAGTATGCTCCCGCGGCAGCTGCCGCGCCTCCCGGGAACGGACTTCGGCGCTCGTATGGTCGCGGCACGCATGGTCGGCGGCGACTTTTACGACCTCATATCGCTCGACGCGAATCGCGTCGGCGTCGTAATCGGCGACGTGGCAGGCAAAGGCGTACCGGCGGCGCTGTTTATGGCACTCACGTGTAGCCTGCTGAGGGCTGAAGCAACTCGCACGCCGGCGCCAAGCGACGTGTTGCTGCGAGTAAATCAGCAATTGCTCGGCATGAACAACAACAGCATGTTTGTCACCGTGTTGTACGGCATCCTCGACCGGGCGACAGGCACATTTTCATACGCGCGGGCAGGCCATGATCTGCCGATGATCCACGACCGCAACGGCCGCCAAATCTCCGTCGGCCGCGAGCGCGGCTTTCCGCTCGGACTGTTCGCCGCGCCGGCGCTTGATACGCAAATCGTCGTGGTCCCCGAAGGCGGCAGCCTACTGCTGTATACCGACGGCGTTACCGAGGCGACGGACGGCGTGGGCGAGTATTTCGGAGTCGCACAGCTGCAGGCAATGTTGGCGCGCTTGCCCGACACTTCAGCGCAACACCTGTGCGATACACTTCTCGATCTGTTGGTCGAATTCCAGGCCGGCACCCCCCAGGCCGACGACATTACCGTAGTCGCCGTACGGCTCTGCCGCGAAGATACGTAGTCGATACCGTAATTCTTACGATGCCCGTGCGCGCGTGCTGTTATAAAGTAGCGACATCAGCAGCACACAAGGTGACAACGATGAACGCACAGCACCAAGCACAGTGGTCGACGGTCGGGGCATGGACGGTAGTACTGAACGTCGTATCATCCACCAGGGCATCGTTGACGGCCGGCCTGCGGCGCCGCGCCGCACAGGAGCGCAGCCAATCGAGCGTCGAGCTATGCGACCCGACGCGACACATCGAGGCCGAGGCGCTGTTTGTTCGTGCGCTGTGCGAAGACTCGAATCTGGAAATGGACTGGCTCTGGCTGGCGACACAGGTTGTCCGCGACCACGAGCGACGCTATTGCTTCGAGCGAGCGCTGCACATCAACCCGCACAATGCGGTAGCCAAGGCGGAGCTCGCGCAGCTGGCGCCGATCCCGGCACACCTCCAGCGTATGGCCGGCTACATGTAAATCTACGAAGCAGCTGTCGGCGTCCCAGTTCGACGCACGCTTCGGCCCTACAATGGTCGAAGCACAAGAGGCTCTGCGTTGAAGCAACACGATTACATTGGAGCCAGGCACTATGCTCTCAGCCGGCTGGAAAACGAGCTGCCGGCGTTCTTGACGTACCATTGCGTACGCCATACACGCGACGACGTTGTTCAGGCCGCAGACAACCTCGCGGCTCACGAAGGCGTCGACGGCCACTCGTTGCTGTTGCTGCGAACGGCGGCGTGGTATCACGACATCGGCTTTGTGGAACAGCAGATCGACCACGAAGCGATCGGTGTTCGGATTGCCGCGCTCATTTTGCCGCGCTTTGGCTACTCGGTAACGGATATCGCCACCATCGGCGGCATGATCATGGCCACCAAGCTGCCCCAGTCGCCGCAAACTATACTAGAGCAGGTCATGGCCGACGCCGACCTGGATGGGCTGGGTCGCGCCGACTTCTGGGAGCGCAATCGAGATTTACGCGCGGAGCTGAACGCGAAGGGCTCGACGCCGACCGATCGCGAGTGGTACAGCGATCAGCTGGATTTTTTGCGTGGCCACAGCTATTGGACCGTCTCGGCGCATGCGCTGCGTGATGGACAAAAGCAGCGCAACATCGACACGTTGATCCGCCTGCTTGAAACGTGTCAGGCCTCACCCGCGTAGTCAGGCGGAATCTTCAAGTAAAATACTCCAGGTCACGTTTTGGTCACGCTCGTGTGCTAGGCTGGCAGCAGCTAGCACAGCTGCCGCGTAGACGGACGAAGCGTTGCTGAGCGAAATAATCGCGGCCGGCCTGGCCGAATTGATCAGTGTGCGATTATTGTTGTTAACCAATACGATCCTTCCGTCGGGCAGCTATGCAACCGAGATATCGGGCAGGCACGGTGCTGTCCGCATGTTCGATCCACGTATGCCGAGCGTGGATTCCCCCAGTCGAGCAAAGGAGCCATGCATGAAACGCCGATCAGATGCGCTACGTATCAACCACAGCTTTTTGCTTCTGATAGTGGTAGGCCTGCTGATCGGAATCGGCCTGCCCGCCAATTCGGCGCGCGCCGCGGCCCTCAGCGTGACCAGCACCGCCGACAGCGGCGCAGGATCGCTGCGTAACGCCATCGCGACCGCGGTTGCTGGCGATATGATCGCCTTCTCCGTCGCGGGCAGGATCGAGCTCACGAGCGGCGAGATCGCGATCGATAAGAACCTCACCATTAGCGGTCCCGGCGCCGCCAATCTGACGATCAGCGGCAAGGACAGCAGCCGCATCTTCCTTATCGGCTCCACTAATCCTTCGGCAAATGTTACGATCTCAGGATTGACGCTGGCCGAGGGAAACGCCACCTTCGGCAGCGCGATCATGAACAGCGGCACGTTGACACTGCGCGACAGTGTTGTGACCGACAATGGTGGGTCGCAAGGGGGATCGGTATTCAACAGCGGCATTCTTTCGGTTAGCCGGACAACCTTTTCCAACAACGTTGCCAATAACGGTCCCGGAATCTTCAGCAACGGCCAGGCAACGATCTCGGATTCGACCTTCAACGGGAACTCAACGAACAATACCCAGGACGGCGGCGCGCTGTTCGCCAACGGCTCAATGACGATCACCAACAGCACGATCTCCGGCAACAGCGCGGGACTCGGCGGCGGCCTGGTCACCGGCTGCGGTAGCCCTGCAACGGCCATCGTCAACATTACCAACAGCACCATAGCCAACAACTCTGCCAGTTCGGGCGGTGGTCTTCTCAATTGCGGCCTTGCCACGATCACGATCCGCAACACGATCGTCGCCAACAATACGGGCGGAAACTGCGCCCGCTTCGGCACTGCCGCACCTGTTGCTTCCGGCGGCTACAACCTATCGAGCAACAGCACCTGCGGCGGCGCGACGGGCGATATCGTAGGCACCAACCCGCAACTGGGTCCGCTCGCCGACAACGGCGGCCCGACGCTCACCCACGCGCTACTCCCCGGCAGCCCGGCGCTGAACAAGATCCCGCTGGCGCAATGTACGCTCGCAGCCGATCAGCGCGGAGTTTCGCGCGTGGCGCCCTGCGATATCGGCGCCTACGAGGTAGGCAACGAGTTGCGCGAGGGAGCAACCCAGGTAGCCCCCGGCACCGCGATCACCGGGGTTGCCCAAACAACCAGCGATGTCAACTGGTACCGCTTCTCGGTCCCCGTTCCGGGCTCGATCATAAACGCCCAGCTGACCGGACCGGAGGATTACGACCTTTACCTGTTTGCGCCGCGCGTCAACGAGCTGACCGGCCAACTGCGCGACATCGGTGCGCTCAACGGGATCGGAGCGCTCAACGGGATCGGAGCGCTCAACGGGATCGGAGCGCTCAACGGGATCGGAGCGCTCAACGGGATCGGAGCGCTCAACGGGATCGGCACGCTGGTCGACGCTGGGGGCGCTCAACGGGATCGGAGCGCTCAACGGGATCGGAGCGCTCAACGGGATCGGAGCGCTCAACGGGATCGGCGCGCTCAACGGGATCGGGGCATCGAACCAGGCGATTTCGACCGACGACCTTGGTACACTGGTCAGCTACTCGGCCAATCCCAGCAGCAACGAGTCGATCGTACATGACGTCAACGAGCTGGCGGGCCCCTACTATCTCGCCGTGATCGGTCATACCACGCAGACCGTCGGCAAGTCGTTCACGCTTAATATTTCTCTCACGTCCGGCTCAGGCTACCCGGTGATCACCGATCCGGTGCCGACGAACTACCCGATCAGTACGCTTGACACGACTAGAGAAACGCTGATCCTGGTCAGCGATGATCGGCTCAAGCGATTTTATCCCGGCAACGACGCCGGCGTCAATGCGCTGGTGAGCCAGATCAACACATTGGCGGCACGACCGGACGTCAACGGCAAAGTGCTCGACCTCGATAGCGAGGCGACCAACACCAATGTCCTTGCGATCAGAAACGCGTTCGCACGCTGGGATCTCGCGCCCGACAATCCGCAGGCCGCCAACTTCGTCGCGCGCAACATCAAGGCGCTGATCTACTCATACGCCGCGGCCTATCCCAACCTCAAATACATGGTGATCGTCGGCGACGACCGCGTCATCCCCTCCCGCCGCATCGTCGACGAAGCCCTGATCGCCAACGAGCGCACCTATGCCCTGAGCGGCGCCACCGGGCCAGCTAATCAACCAGGCGCAGCAGAATCGCTATCTGCTCAGCGACGACTACTACGCCGGCCTGATCCCGCTGCCGTTCCGTGGCCGTGAGCTATATCTGCCGCAGCTCGGCATCGGGCGGCTGGTGGAAACGCCGGCTCAGATCTCGGCGGCGATCACGGCCTTTACAACGCAGCCTATCGCCGAGCCCGAGAGCGCCCTGGTGACCGGCTACGACTTCCTGACCGACCAGGCCAATGCGATCGACGACACACTCGAAAGCTTCAATATCCAGAACCGCCAAACGCTAATCAATAACACCTGGAACGACGACGCTTTCCGTGCCAGCTTCTTCGCTCCGGGACCGGCGCGTGACCTCAACTCGCTCAACTCGCACTTCGCCCATGACCGCCTGTTTCCGAATAATCCAAACGACACGGTGTTTGCGAGCGAGGTGCCCAACACCACCAACTACAGCGGCAGCCTGATTTTCTCGGTGGGGTGCCACTCGGGGCTCAACGTTCCTACCGGCGCCGATTGGGCTGAAGCGTTATCCGGACGCGGAGCAGCCTTTATTGGCAACCTCGGACACGGCTACGGCGACGACGAGCTGATCGCCTACTCCGAGCGGCTGATGGTGAACTTCGTTGAGGAACTTGGAGCGGTCGGCAGCGAGCTGCCTACTACCGGACGCGCGCTGCTGCTGGCAAAGCAGCGCTACCTCAACAGCCTCGCGCCCGGCACGCTGGGGAACTACGACGAAAAGATCCTGGCCGAGATGACGCTGTACGGCCTGCCGATGCAGCAGGTCCGCACGCCCAATCAGCCGGCCACGCCACCGCCGAGCAGCCAGACCGAGTTCAATCCTACGTTTACCTATACGACCAATAATGTCGCCTCGGGCAACTATTCCACGATCAAGGGCCAGAACGAAATCCTGGTAGCCGGCGGCCGGCCGGTGCAACCGAAGACTACGATCGAGCTCAATACCGGCAACAATATCGCCCACGGCGTGCTGATGCTGGGTGGGACATGGTCCGACAGCGCTGCGAACTTCAATCCGGTGATCGGCAAGCTGGTCAACGAGAATGTAGATTACCCCGACGAGCCGAGCTACCCGTTCGCACAATGGTTCCCGAGCCAGATCGCCAGCGTCAACCGCTTCGTGTCGTTTGACGGCAACCTGCAGCAGCGCCTGGTGATCGTGCCCGGCCAGTATCGCGCCGCCAACGCAACCAGCGGCACGCAGCGCCTGTACTCAAGCCTGAACCTCAAGGTGCTGACCACTCCGGAGGCCAACGTCGACTTCACGGCGCCCCAGATCAACGAGTTCAACGCCGACTGGACGCCCACCGGACTGCGCTTCAGGGTGCGCGTGGGCGACGAAAGCGGCCAGGTCGGCCAGGTGGTGGTGCTATATGCCGCCGGCAACAGCAGGACCTGGACGGGGCTTAACCTGACATATGACCCCGCCACCGGGTTCGCCGAGGCTACGGCAGTGGGTGTGCCGCGAGGCATCGTGCGCTACTTCGTTCAAGCAGCCGACGTGGCCGGCAATGTGACGCTGGACCTCGACCACGGCAATCCGTACGAGGTGGGCACTCCCTTCCCCGGCAGCGCAGTCCTCGACACCTTCAATCGTGTGCCGCCGAACACGGGCAGCCTCGGCAACAACTGGGAAGGGCAGACCGCCCCGCCCTATTACACCATCACCGGCAACGCGCTTGACGTTCAGCAGGGCGGGCCGATCGTCTGGAGCAAAGGCCTGGGCACAAACCAGGAAGCATTCGTTACGTTCAGCGCGCTTGGCGCGAGCAGCCGCTCGCAAGGCCTGCTGCTGAAAGCGCAGACATCCAACCCGCAGAGCTCGGGCGCGATCCGGGTAACCTATGACGCCGTATCGTCATTACGGGTGGTAAACGTGGCCACGGTAAAGCCTAACGGGGGGAACGTCTGGCAGATGTATCCCGGCATTCCGGCCACCTTCGCCGCCGGCGACCAGTTCGGCGCGCGCGCCCTGGCCAACGGCACAGTCCAGGTGTACAAAAACGGCACCCTGATCGGCACGGTGGTGCTGGACAGCGCCGACCAGAGCTATTTCAAATCCAGAGGCGGCAAGATCGGCATCTGGACAGATAGTGCTCCCGACACCGAACTCGACAACTTCGGCGGCGGGAACGTCGCGCCGTAGATAGGGGGTAGGGGAGAGGGGAATAGACCCTCATCCCCCGGCCCCTGATCTCGTGCTTAGGTCCCAGGCCTCGTCACCGCGCCCCTCGTCTCCCAGTCTTTAGCCTGGGACTGAGGAAACAAAGCCGGCTGAAGCTGGCTGGACAATCCCAGCCAGCTTCAGCCGGCTTTGTTTCCTCAGTCCCAGGCTTCAGGCCGGGGTTTTCGGGTGGCTCCGATCCCAGCCGGCTTCCGCTGGCCTTGTTTCTTCGGCCCGGCGCTTGCGTGCCGGGAAGCTTGCGCTTCGGGTTCGAGGGGATTAATCACGAGGGTTCGCCGGGCCGTGTTCATGCCTGACCCCAATCCCCTATCCGCTCTTCTACCGGCGCGCTGAGCCGGTCGAAAACGGCGATAGCCTGGTGGCGCATACCTTCGGCAAGCTCGGGCTTGCCCTGCGCGTCCAGCACCGCACTCAACCAAAAGCGTGTCCGCGCCGCCTCGTACTCATACTGCACGTCTTCCAGGATTGGCAGACCGGCGGTTAGCAACTGCTCCGCCTCGTTCAGCGCGCCGCGGCCGATCGCGATCTCGCCGAGCGTACGCAAGCTACTGCCCTCTTCACCGCGCATCGAAAGCTCGCGCGCGAGACGCAGCGCCCGGCGGCCATGTTCGACAGCTGCTTCGTTCTTGCCGGCCACCAGGTCGGCTTCGGCGAAATGGCGATGCAACTCGGGCAAGAAGTCTTTGCTGTTGGCTTGTTCGAAATAGGAACGAGCAGCCTGGAGATGCTGCTCCGCGCCCGCGAGCTCGCGCTGCTGAATCAGCGACGCGCCGAGGTTCATATGAAGCACACCAATTACATACAACGACGCGCCGAGTTGCTGCAAGGAGCGCAATGCTTCACTGTACGCCTCGATAGCATCCGCAGTGCGGCCTTGATTACGCGCGATCTCGCCCAGATTGTTGTTGGCGAACGCCAGATGCAGCACATCGCCGATCTGTTGGAACGTATCACGTGCGCGAGACAGGTAGGCGGTTGCCTCATTCCAGTGCCCCATATTCTGGTACATATTACCCATCCCGTTGCATGACATCGCCTGGCCATGGATGTTGCCGGTCTGCTCGTAGACAGCAAGTGCCTTCTTGAAGAAGGTGATCGCGTCGGAGCTATGGCCCTGACTAAACGCGATGATTGCACGTGAGTTGTAGGCAAACGCGAGCGCCGTCAGATTACCAAGCTTTTCGGCCAGCGCGATGCTGCGATCGCAATGCAGTCTGGGCCTGGGCATAATCGCCTTTCCGCGTCGAAATCATGCCGGCGAGCGCCACGAGCTCGGCTTCCGCGGCGCTATGCTGCTCAAGCAACAGGAGCGCAGCCAGCCCTCGCTTGATCCAGTCCAGCGCCAGCGCGAATTCGCCGCGAAATTCATGGACATACGCGATCCAGCGGCTCACACGCGCTTCGGCCTCATCATCGCCGTCGGCGCGCGCCAGATTCAGTGCCGTATCAAGCTGGTCGAGCGCGTCTTCGTACTGGCCGGTGTTGGCGAGCAGCTCGCCTAAACGTGTGCTGATCTGCTGCCGCTGCCGCCGGGTTTCGGGCGTATCCTCGTCCAGCAACAGCAACAGCCGCCGGTAGTAATCGATCGCCGCTTCGTTGGCATAGGCTGCCTGCGCCGCTTCTCCGCCCTTGCGCAGGTATTCCCGCCGTTTGCCGTTATCTGAAGAAAGATCGTAATGGTAGGCCAGCAGATCGATATACTGCTCCAACGAGCCGGCGTAGTGCGCTTCGACAAACCTGGCAAAATTCTCGTGCATCCGCGCGCGGCTGGCGAACGGCAAGCTCTCGTATGCGGCTTCGCGCGTGACGATGTGCTTAAATATATAGGTCAGCTCCGGTTCCGGCTGGTCCAGCGGGGTAAGGTCGAGCCGGCTGAGCCTAACCAGCGCGGCGCTGATGCGCGCTCGCGCACCTAGCTGGGGATGCACGCCGTGTAGCCACGACTCGCGAAACAGGCGGCCGATTACGCTCGCGACCGTGATGGTCAGCTTTTCAGTCGCGCTCAGCTGATCGATCCGGCTCAGCACCAGGCTATGCAGATTGGTGGGTAACTCCAGGCGCTCGAACGTAGCGGCATCGCGTGGATCGAGGCCCCGGTCGCGCACATAATTGATCAGCTCGTCGATATAAAACGGATTGCCCTGCGCGCGGGCCATGATGCGCTCGACGACCCGAACCGGCACATCGGAAGCGTCATCGGACAATTGTGCCAGTTTCAGCGTGATCAGCTCAGACGCTTCGGCCAGGCTGAACTCGTTGAGCGCAGCTCGGTGCAGTACGGCAGCTGCGTCACGCGCGGCGCCTGCAGCCGCTCGAGCTCGGGCGGCCGGTACGCCACGACGATCAGCACGGGCAGGCCGGCGATCGCCCGGCCGATCGCTTCGAGCAGATCGTGCGAAAGCAGATCCAGCCAGTGACAATCTTCGAGCACCAGCAGCAGCGGTGTCTGAGCGGCGCGCGCGCGAACACATTCTACCAGCAGCGCTTCAAGCGAGGCCTTGCGCAGCTTGGCGTCGAGCGAGGCGGTCAGCTCGTTGTCGGAGATCGGCAGATTGAGCGCGACGCCCAGCAGCGGCAGGCGCTGCACGAGGGCAGGATCGATGGCGCTCAGTCGTGTTGCGAGCTGCGCGGTCTGTTGCTCAAGTGTTTGTCCGGCCCGCAGGCCGAAGAAGGCCCCGAGCAGACCTTCCCAGACCAGGTAGCTATTGTTGGTGCCGTAGGACTGGCATTCGCCGCCATAGCTCTCGAACTGCCGCTCGCCGGCCAGGCGCACGATTTCGGCGATCAGCCGGGATTTTCCCATGCCGGCTTCGGCCATGATCGCCACGATCTGCCCGCGGTTTTCGCGCGCAGCCGCCAGCTTCTCGGCGACCCGGGCCAGCTCCGCGCCGCGGCCGATCATCGGCAGACCATAGCGTGGCTCATGCAAACCGGCCGAAGCGGAGGCGGCTACAAGGCGAAACACGGTCGCCGGCTCGGCTTTGCCTTTTACACTTAGCGGTGGCAGGGCCTGCCAGGTGAAACCTGGTCTGTTTCTTTCTGCGCCGCCAGGCTGACGTAGACTTCGCCGGGCGGGGCGTGCTGCATCAGCCGCGCCGCCATATTGGTTTCCGGCCCCAGCACCCCATACGTTCGCGCCGTCGGGCCGCCGTACGCGCCGGTACGCATGCGCCCGCGGCTGATTCCGATCTGTACATTGCGGATATACGCTAGCTCCGGCGGCAACGAGCGCAATTCGAGAGCTGCGGTGACTGCCCGGCTCGCATCGTTGTCGTGCGTCATGGGCGCACCCCACACAGCGTACAGATAGCTTCCTTTGTCGCCAACGGTAAGCTGGATCAGATAGCCGCGCATAGCGCACGAGAATGCTCTGTACCCAGCGAACATAGCGGTCGAGCCTGGCCGGCGCTTCGTCGTCGGCGTCATAGTCGATGCCGTCGAAGCGCAGGAACAGCGCGACGGCCGGACGCAGCTCGGTCAAAAACTCGCCATGGCCGCTGCGCATGCGCTCGTACACCGGCGGCAGCAGCCAGGGACGGGTCTGTAGCGCGCGCAGGCGGCGCGGCCTGGGCCACGGCGCGGCAGCCACTCCGGCGCTGAGCCCGCCGGCTACCGCAAAGCGAGCGCCGGTTGTCGCTGCTCGGCGCGCCATGTGCCGACCACGCAACGCTCGCCAAGCGCCTCGGCCGTCTGATCGGAGCACCACCTCGCCCGTATCGGCCAGATGCTCAGCCGCCGCCAGGCGCTCCAGCGTCGCCCCGGCCAGCACGTCCACCAGCTGGATCTCGGGGTCGCCGACGACAAAGCGCCGCACCGGCCCGGTTGCAACCGCGACTTTGATACTTAGCGCGACGACGCTGCCGTCCGGGATCGGCACGGCAGCGAATTGTTGCATCGCCGCCTGCATCGCCAGAGCGCAGGCGACGGCACGGCCTCCGTCGTCGCCGTCGAACCAGCAGGTGATCGCATCACCGCTAAAACCGATCACGCTGCCGTGGTAACGATCCACATCGGCGATCAGCGCATCGTAGACCAGGTTGAGCTGGCGGGGCAACTCTTCGGCGCCACGCTGCGGGCCCAACGAGCGTACCAGCGCATCCGTCAGTGGTGTAAACCCTGAGATATCGGCAAACAGGGCCGCTCCGCTGCTTCGCTCAGGCAGCTGCTCGCCTCGCGCGAGCGCGAAGCGGCGATCAATTGGAATATATGCCTCGGGCGACTCCATCCTGTACCTCGTACAAGGGCGGGGAGATTGTGACGTATGCAGCCTCCATCATACATGGTAGTGCGAACCGAGGCTTCACCACAAAGAACACAAAGGACACAAAGAATTCAAAGATTTTCGCTTGCGTGGGGTAGCTGTAGCTTACGCCGCGGGCCGCTAACGCGCATCGCATCAATTTCGTACGGCGCTACGTATGCGTGAGTTTCGGCGCTACGCCGCGACTACGCAGCCGGTCCCCGCTCGGCATGGATGCATCTGCGCCATACGGATTCCGGTACGTGCCCGCCGGCGCTCTAGTGGTGGATCGCCGCGGTTACCTCCTTGTGGATTGAGGTTGACCGAGGGCGTACAGTAGGGGCGTGGATTCTTCTGAATATAGCGACGAGAGAGCGCCGGTACTTGTAGCACGGCGCCCTCAATTTCCCGCGCCGTTGACGCCGTGTATCGGCCGCGACGCAGAGCTGGCGCAGCTGCGGACGCAGCTCGACGATCCGACCTGCCGCTTGATTACCGTTTGTGGCGGCGGCGGGATCGGCAAGACACGTCTGGTGCTTGAGCTGGGCCGGATCCTTGCGCGCGATGGAGCAGCAGCGTCGTACGCCGGCGACGGCATCGCCTTTGTGTCGCTGGCGTCCCTGACACCGCGACCGGGTCTGGACGAGCTGCTGGCCACGACGATTGCCGAAGCACTTGGGTTTACCTTCGGTGGACCGGATCCACCGGATGTGCAGCTGCGACGCTATCTCCGCGAGCGATCGTTGCTGCTCGTGCTGGATAATCTCGAGCAGATACCTGCCGCGGTACCGCATATTGCCATGCTGCTGCAAGAAACGCAGGGCGTCAAAATACTGGCAACGTCCCGCGAGCGGCTCAAGTTGCGTGGCGAGCGCGTCTTCGTGCTGCAACCACTGGCCTATCCGGCGCACGCCGAAGCAGCCGCCGGCGACGCGTATAGTGCCGTGCAGCTATTTGTTGATACGGCCCGAACCGTGACGCCCGAGCTTGTGCTGGACGCCGGCACTCAGGCGGCGTTAGTCCGCATCTGCCGGCTGGTCGAAGGGCTACCGCTGGGTATCGAGCTGGCAGCCAGCTGGACGCGCGTGCTTTCGTGCGACGAGATCGCGGAGCAGCTCGCTCGAAACCTGGACGTGCTGGATTCGACGATGCAAGATCTGCCGGAGCGGCACCACAGCTTGCGTGCCGTATTCGACGCTTCGTGGACCTTACTCGACCCGAGCGAGCAACAGATGCTGCGCCGGCTCAGCGTGATACGCGGTAGCTTTGGCCGCGAAGCCGCTGCTGTCGTCACCGGTGCAACGCTGCCAATGCTGCTGTCGCTGGTCGACAAATCACTGATTCGCCGGCTGTCACACAGCGGCACAGCCGATGTGCGCTTCGGTGTGCCGGAGATCCTGCGCCAGTTCGCGGCCGAACAGCTGCTCAGATGCCGGCGAAACAGAATCGACTACTGCGCGCTATGCCGGCTACATCCTCGACCATGTTGCCAAGCGAGCGCCGCAGCTGCGCGGCTCCGAACAGCAAGCAGCGCTTACGACCATGGCCGATGAGATCGAACATGTGCGGGCAGCCTGGCGCTGGGCAGTCGAACAAGACGACTATGCTGCGCTCTGGCGCGCGACGGACAGCCTGTTTTTGTTCTACTACATGCGCAGCTGGTTCAGCGAGGGCGCGGCCATGTTCGGCTCCGCGCAGGCATCCCTGGCCGCGCGCCGCGACGAGCCGGGTGTGGAGCTTGCCTGGTGTATCTTGCTCGCGCGCGAAGCGTGGTTCGTGTTTCAATTGGGCCGCCAGCGTGAAGCGCAGTCGCTGCTGGAGCAAAGCCTGGCCGCGATGCGCCCGCTCGATGCGGGTGCCGAGCTTGTGTTTCCGCTCAATTACCTGGCCGTGGTTTGTAGCTACCTCGGCGAGTACGGGCGAACGGACGAGCTATGCCACGAAAGCCTGGCCATTACGGCAGCGCTTGACGACCGCTACGATCGCGCGGTGGCCTGCAATATCCTCGGCCAGGCGGCTTATGATCAAGCCCAGTTCGAAGCTGCGCGCTCGTGGTCGGAGCAGAGCCGGGCGATCGAGCAGGAGCTCGGCAACCGCTGGAGCCTTGCCTTTTCGCTGACGAATCTCGGCAAGGTAGCTTACGCATTGCGCGACTACGACGCGGCGCGCCGGATGTTCGAGGAAAGCCTGCGCATCCGGCAGGAGCTGGGCGACTCACGCGGCGCCGCGATCTCGCTCAACCGATTGGGCGACATCGCCGCGTCGCAGAATAGGTCCGCGGAGGCGGTCTCATTGTTTACGCAAAGTGTAACGCTGTCGCGTGAAACCGCCAATCCATGGGGCATCGCCGCTTCGCTGCTCAACCTCGGACAGCTCGCGCTTGTGCAAGGAGACGATGTTGCGGCGGCGCGCATACTTGAAGAAGCCTGGCGCCTGGCGCGCGAGACGCAAGCGCTTCCACAGTCGCTCGCCGTGCTGGCGACATTCGCTCAGCTGCTGCGGCGCGCCGGCGAGGCCGGATCTGCAACCGAAATCGAGCAGATCGTCGACGCCGGGCCGGCCGACCTCGCGTTATTCCAGCCTCAACTCGACCGGCTGCTGGCTCAGATCGAGCAGATCCACATGCGCGAGGCGAGTCCGTCGCTGTCGCTGGAACAAGCGATCGACCAGCTGCGCCAGCATACGCAGGCATCTGCCGGCACCGAGCCGTCGGCTCAGGCGGTGCTCCGAGCTACTGCCACGGCCGGCACCAGGTCCTATCCGGCGGGCTTAACCGCGCGCGAGGTTGAGGTGCTGCGTCTGGTTGCACAAGGATTGACCGACAAACAGGTCGCCGAGCAGCTTATCGTCAGCCCGCGCACGGTTACATCGCATCTCACTTCGATCTACGGCAAGCTCGATGTAAACACGCGCTCGGCCGCAACGCGCTTCGCCGTCGAGCACGAGCTGGTGTAGTTTTGGAGCGCGAAACCCTTGTGCTTGTCATTCCGAGCGTGCTGCATCGAGCGATACTGCTCGCCAGGCACTGTTGGGCACGCGAGGAATCTTCATGCGTTGAGGCAGCCAGGCAGCCGGAGATCCCTCGCGCGCGATCGGGCTCCCACCAAAGTGTACAATTGTATGCGCTCGGGATGACGCGGCTACGCAGCCTTTTTTCACGCTTGTCAGTACAGTAGTCCATTCGAGGCCGGCCGCCGGAGCTTCGCTAACGGTAGCGCGACAACCCGGCCAGGTACTCCTGGTTCGCTTGCGCGCCAAGCTCCGCCAGCAGGCCCGGGAAATCGAGCGGACGGCGGTGCTCGAAGATCACTGCGCCGTCCCGCCGCGGCCACGACTCAGGCGCGCGGTCCCACGCAAGCTCGATGCCGTTCCAGTCAGGGTCGTGCAGATAGATCGCCTCGTGGGTACCATGATCCGAAGCGCCGTCGATGCCCCAGCCGTGGTCCAGCAGGCGCTGCAGCGCCGCGGCGAGGTCGCGTCGCTGCGGATAATTGATCGCAAAATGATACAGGCCGGTGGTTCCGGGCGCAGGCGGTTGCCCGCCCGCGCTCTCCCAGGTGTTAAGGCCGATATGGTGATGGTAGCCACCGGCCGACAGAAACGCCGCCTGCGAGCCGAACTGCGTGATCAGATCGAAGCCCATGAAATCGCGGTAAAACTGCACCGCGCGGTCGAGGTCGGCAACCTTGAGATGTACATGGCCGATCATCGCGCCCGCGGGAATAGATGGTTCAGACATAGCTGCTCCTAATTCGTCGCTCATCGCTAATCGTTCATCGTTCTAAGGATCTCTATCGCCGCGTTGCGCCCGTTGATTGCGATCACGCTGCCGCCCGGATGGGTGCATGCGCCGCACAAGAATACGCCGGGCATGGGAGTACGGTAGCTCAGGCGGCGCTCCCACATATACTGCGGCAGGCACTCGCCCTGGAAGATATGCCCGCCGGTCAGCCCGACCTTCTGCTCAATATCCGGCGGGCCGAGCACGTCCACGCCCTCGATCACAGCGGGGAAGTTACTGACATACCGGCCGATCGTACTGATGGCCAGTTGTTTGACTTCCTCGCGCCGGCTGTTCCAGTCGCCTTCGGCGAACGCATAGGGTACATACTGCGCGAAAACGCTCATCGTATGCATGCCCTCGGGCGCAACATGCGGGTCATGCACCGTCTGAAAATACTGCTCGGTCCATAGCAGCTCGGGAAGCTCCCCGCGCTGCGAGGCCGCGAAGCAATCGCGCCATTGCCGTTTGGAAAGCGGCGTGTTGATCTGCCCGGCGTGATGCGGCTCGTTGGTGCCGGGCCGGGCCCGAAAGTTGGGCAGCTCGCGCAGCAGCATATTGAGCTTGACGGTGCAGCCGGTGATCGGAACGCTTTCGACCTGCGCGCGCCATGCGTCGTCGGCACGGCCGCCCAACAGCCGCAGCGTAACGCGTGGATCGGCGTTGCTGACCACCAGCGGGGCATAGACCGTCGTGCCATCGGCGAGCTCGACGCCCTCACCCGGCATGATCTCGGCTACCGGCGCGCCGGCGGCCACCACCGCGCCGTGCTCGCGGGCGATATCGCACAAGATAAACGAGACCCGGCCCATGCCGCCGTGTACATAGCCCCACATGCCGGCCATCCCATCCAGCCGGCCCGAGGAGTGGTGGAAGTTGATCGACGCGGTACCCGGATCGAACGGCGAGGCATTGGTGCCGATAACGCCCTGGCCCAGATACGCGCTCTGCAGACGTTCGTCCTGCAGGTAGCGCTCGACGAACTCGACCATGCTCCACTCGAACAGCAGACCCTCCATTTCAGGGTCGTTGCCGATACGCTGCTCGAGCTGCTCGCGCGCGGGCGGAGCGCCGATCCACACATCGCGCTCGCCGGGCGGCCGCAGCGCGTCGCGCAGGTTTCGCATCACCCGCCCCATGGCACGCCAGCCCGAAACGTCGGCCGGCGCGAAGCGACGAACTTCCGCTTCGCAGCGCTCGTCGTCCTCCCATAGCTGGATGCTGCTGCCGTCTTCGAAGGGCACAAACAGCCCGTTGACCGCCGGCGTCCAGGCGAAGCCGTGCTCGCGCATGCGCAGCTCGTCCACCACCAGCGGGTGCAGCAGGCCGACCAGGTAGGCACACGGCGACATGTTGACGCCGCCCCACAGCTCTTCCATGGTACACGCTCCGCCCACGCGCTCGCGAGCTTCGAGTACCAGCACGCGCTTGCCGGCGCGGGCAAGATACGCGGCACAGGCAAGGCCGTTGTGACCGGCGCCGACCACGATCACATCCCATTGGCGGGCTGCCAGCTCGCCGGTCGGCGCCGGAAGCCCGACGCGGCCGAGTGTTGCCTGCGCCGACGGTTGTGCGTTCAAGGGTCTATCCTGTGTGAATTCGCGTGATTATACATCTCAATCCGGACCACCTGTCGGCCGCGGTGGAGGTTGAAGCAGAGATAGAGATGATTATCGGCATACCGCCAGCCGGACGGCGTCAGCAGGACGTCTGATCGGGGATCGGCTGCCAGCGGCTGGGAGCCATGCTGCTCGCCGTACTCCAGTGTTACCTGAGCCGGCGCGGGATCGGGCCACGCGAGGCTGACTGTCCAATCCGGGCAATCGAAGGCCGAATCGAAGCTGATCGTCCAGCCGCCTCCATCACGCAGCGCCTCGATCGAACACGCTTCTGCGGCAGCGCGGTAGCGGGCCACCTCGCCGAGCTTCAGCCACAGCAAACGCGAACCGTACGCGCGCCGTAGCCGCGTGGCGATTTCGTCTAGCGCCTTGAGCCCTTCACGGCGGCCGTCGGAGTACAGTGTTTGCCAGTGGCATACCCAAACCAACCAGGCGCCCGCGGCGGCGAGCTCGGCCAGACGTCCACCACTACCGTCATCGGTGATCACCTTGTCGACGACCTGCTCCGCAGTCTTACGCGTCACATTCTGCGTGGGCCAGAAGTGATCGTCGCAGTAGCACACCATATCGACGACTGCCTCGCCACGCTCGCGGTCGAGCAGCACGACTTTCGGCTCGGGCAGCGGCGGAGGACCGTAGTTGGGGTCCATAAAAAAATAGGTGATCGACGGGCCTCCGCACTCGCGTATCGCGTCCATGGTCGCGCGCGCGTAGACGTCGTGCGAGCCGGTAAACTCCACCGGCTGGGTGATGCCGGCAGGCGTGAAGCCGGCCTGCACCAGGATTCGCAGCGCGGCGTCGAAATACTGCTTGAGCTCGCTTGCGGTTCGCTCGGCCATCCAGTCCTGCTCGCTCTGCTCCAGCAACGCGCCGGTCGCGAGGTCCAGCGCCCGCGTATGCGTCAGGATCTCCGGTGTTATGTCGAAATCAGGAGCGATGCGCTCGCGTGCCAGCTCCAGCCAGGCCTCGATCTCAGCACGGTCGCAGCCGGGCCAGCCGTCGAGAATGCTGCCCAGGCCGGCCGGGTACGGCAGCACGCTGAACTTTCCGCGCACGCCGTGGCGACCGCACACGTCCGCGAACTGCTCGAGAAAATCGAGCGGTATCCTTGCCTCGTGCCGCTCGGCGCCTTCGCGGTTGACCTGCAGGCGATAGTAATAGAACGGATTGAGGCAGGGGGTCGGATCGTCGACCACCAGGCTGACCGGCACGCCGAGACGCGGCTTTTCGATGTGAATATTCAATTGATTCATTGACGATGATTCTCGCACTATTGATCCAAAGGATTTCACCACAAAGTACACAAAGCGCACAAAGCAAATAAGGAATCTTTGTGTTCTTTGTGTTCTTTGTGGTGCATTCAGGATCCAGGCGCGACTGTGTCGACGTCATCACGCTTCAAAAAGGTAAAATGGACGTCGCGTACCGGCTGCTCGGGATTATCGCTGTAAAAGCCTTCGATGCGCGCGACGGCCGCGTTGCCCCAGCGCACCAGCTCGGCGCGGCGCACGGGGTCGCGTTCGGTTAGCGCGCGGATCCATCGCGTGGCCAGCTTGACGTGTGTCAGCTCGTCGGCCTGCAGATAGTCGCACAGCTCGGCGATGCGCGTGAAGCCGCGTTTGGTGGCGTTTTCGCGCCATTCGCGCAGCATGTGCATCAGGTTCGCCTCCGACCAGCTGTTGGTGACGGTGATTCGTTTGAGCGGGTCACTCTCGTTTTGCATCCACCACCAGATCAAGGGCCAGGGGCCGTAGCCGAGCTTGGCGCCAAGCTCGTCCTCACATGCCTTGGCTACGATCTCGATGTGGCGAGCCTCGTCCCACATCTGGTGCGCCAGATCCATGCGCAGCTCCCAGGGCAGCTCTGGAAACTCGGCCAGCATCTTGCCCATCCGGTCGGTGGTTTCGACTTCGCCGTACAGCAGCTGGTGGAACTTGTGACGAAAGCCTTCCAGCGACCATTCGTCATCGGCGTGGTATGGCGCGTGAAACGCCGCGCGATCAGACGAAAACCAGAACGGTGCTTCGACGATCGGGTGCTCCAGCGGCGGGCTGTGTTTCGCAAAGCGGTAGCCGCCCGTGCCCCGCTTGATACGCGTCCGGGGCTTGTCTTCGGCTCTGGCGCTATGGAACGCGAGCCAGTGCAACTCGATGCCCTGTCCTGTAACGCCGCCGCACTCAACCAGACGTGCTTCGAGCTCGGCCTGCACCTCAACCGCGCGGCGCCGATGATCGGCTGAGCGCGCCAGCAACTCGAGCACTGCCTGGCCCCAGGCGATATGCGACTGGCCGAAGGAGGCAAGCTGGCGTAGCAGACGTACCGTCGGCGAATCGGCCAACGGATCGGTCGCGTCCGCGTGGTACACAAAGGTGCTCACCAGGTGCGGCTCGAGCACACGATACACCGCGACAAGCCGGTCAAGGACCGTATCGAGCCGCCAGATATGCTCACACAGCCTGGCAAACTCGTCAGTGGCGGGCTCTTCACGGTAGCGGCCCGAACGCAGCTGCTCCATGCGACTGCCCAGCATATCCGCGGCCTGGGCATGGTCGTACACGTGGTAGCCGAAGGTCGCCTTGAACGCGAGCTGCGGCGTGGTATGCGACCAGCCTGCCAGCAGCTCCATCAACTGCACCTCGGCATAGCGGTAGTTGGCCAGGCGCCGGGCGTTTTCCTTGACGTTGAAGCGCCCGCCGAATTCACGCCGATCGACGATTGGCATAGATACTCCAGATATAATCGTTGGGGGACACCCCCAAACCCCCGGCCTGCCGGCGGCTCCCTTCCATTCAACCGTCGCCCTCACCCTTCAAATGACCACAATATCCGCGCGCCCCACGCCGGCAGCGGCAGCTTCAGCGTCGCTCCGGATGTGGACGTCTCGACCACTTCATCGTTGAGCGCATCCCACAATGTATCCGCCGCGAACGACGACGTCCAGCGCTCGGGCAGCTCGATCTCCACATCGCGCGCTTCGTCGCCGAAATTGAGCAGCACCAGCGTCGCCTGCTCCGGCGTGACGCCGTTGGCCGGCCCATCGCCCGGCTCCACGTAGCGAACGTAGCCGTAGAGCGGATTGTTGGCTTCCGCCAGCAGCGGCTCCCAGGCAAGCGAGTGTAGCGCGGATCGCTCTTTGCGTAGGGCGACCAGCTTTTTATGGAAGTCGAACAGGCCGGGATATTTTTCCGCGTCCCACACCAGCGGATTCTCGTCGAAATATGGCCGGAACCATGCGCCGATCTCGTCGCCGGTGTAGATGCACGGAACGCCCGGCACGGTCAGCAGCATCGCAGTTGCCACGCGCGTCATCTCTTCGCCGTGGTCGGTGATGAAGCGCGTGCCGGTGTCGTTGTTGTTTAGGAAATGAAAAATGCGCGCATCGGAAGCGAACCCCGCGCTGTTGTTGGTCAGCGCGCCGTTGAGGTTGTACACCAGCAAGGTGCTCGAATCCCAGGCGATCTCCCAGGCCCATTTGCCGACCGACGCGGTCCAGTCGTAGGCAACGTCATAGCCGTTCTCGAAATAGTACGCTTCGCGCGCGGATGCCTCGGCTAACAGTAGCAGATCGGGCTTGATGCGTTTGAGCTCGCGCCGCCAGCGCGGCCAGAACTCCGGCTTGCGCTCGGTCACGCCCCAGGCAACGTCCACACGAAACCCGTCGACGTCGAACTCGCGTACCCAGTGGCTGAACGCTTCGAGCATCCAGCGCTCGACCTCGGGATTATCGTAATTGAGATTGGGCAGGTGCTCCCAGTCGAAGTAGTGGGTCGCCGCACCGCTTTCGTCACGATCGTAGAAGCTGTAATATGGCGAGGCCTCGCCGTTCTCCATCGCGTCGAGATAGTAGGGATGCTCGGATGACGTGTGGTTCGGCACGAAGTCCATCAGCACCCGAATGCCGCGCGCATGCGCCTGGGCTACCAGGTCGCGGAAATCGTCCTCGCTGCCGAAATCGGGATTGAGCTTAAAATAGTCGACCACCGCATAGCCGTAGTCGCCGCCCGGAGAGACATTGATCGGCGAGAGCCACAGCGCGTTGACGCCAAGATCGCGCAGATAGTCCAGCCGCTCGACGATGCCAGGAAAGCCGGGGTCGCCGAATTTTCGCACCACGACACCATACACTACAGCGGTGTCGACCCAGGTGGGTGCTTCGCGGTCGAAGTCCGGCACGCGCGGCACACCATTCTCGACGACAAAATACGAGACGGTACGATCTTCGCGTCCTTGGGCGTCGACGACGCGCAGCTGCACATAGTACTCGCCGTCGCCGGTCGGCACCGGCGCGCTGATACGCTCGCCGCTCAGCTCAGCGCCGTCGCGCGGCGCGCCGCTCAGTTCCAGCGGCCCGGGGTTACCGGCGCGCGGCGACCAGGCAAAAGTCCCGATCGCGGCGCCGGAGCTTTCGTCGGGCCGGCTGGCCGAACCGTCCAGTTCGACCGTACCAGATTCGATGGTAATGCGGATCTCGGCACGCGGACGCTGTTTGAGCGGAACTGTAAAAGTACTCACCTCCGAGCGAACCTCCCGATCATGTACCAGGCATACCGCGACAACCTCGTTGGCGCCTTCGCTCAGCGGCAGCTCGGCCGTCCAGCGGTCGCCTTCGCGCGCCAGATCGACGCGCCGGTCGCCGGACAACACATACGCCTCGGAGCAGCCGTCAGGCGCAGCAACGTCGACCTTGCGCTGCCAGCCCCACACCTCGCTGCCGGTGCCCGCGATCGAAATGCTCTGTGGCGTCGTATCGGGCGCCGGAGTGCCGGGCAACGGGGAGGCAGGCGCCGGCTGCACCACCAATTCGGGTGCCTCGGCAGTGCAGGCTACAGCCACCGATCCCGCGGCGGCAAACGTCGCCAGGCGCAAAAACGCGCGTCGTGAAACGTCGTCGGCGCGCGTCATTTCATACCGCTGAGCGCGGCAGCTTTCAGGATCTGCCGCTGGAACAACAAGAACATGAGTAACACCGGCAGCGTCACCAGCACCGAGCCGGCGAACACAACATCCCACACGACTTTGTTCTTGGTAACAAACAGAGCCAGTCCGAGCGGCAGCACGCGCAGCTGGTCGCTGCTGGTGATGATCAAGGGCCAGAACCAGTCGTTCCAGACATAGGTAAAGGTGCCGATCGCCGCGGCGGCCAGGGCCGGCTTGCTGAGCGGAAGAATAATCTGGCCGTAGATGCGAAACTCCGTGGCGCCGTCGATCTTGGCGGCGTCGATCAGATCGTCGGGAATGCCGCGCATATACTGGCGCATCCAGAAGATACCCCAGGTGCTCACCGCTCCGGGCGCGATCAGTCCCCAATACGAGTCGAGCCAGCCGTGTCCGCCCTGGCCCAGGATATTATTGCCGCCGAACAACGGAATATGGGTCAAAATAATGTACGAAGGGATCAGCAGCACCTGGCCCGGGATCATAATCGTGCCCAGGAACGTCAGGAACAAAAAGTCGCGGCCGGGAAAGCGCCGTTTGGCGAAGGTGTACGCGGCGAGCGAGTTGAAAAACATCTGCAGGAAGGTCACGGCGAGCGAGACATAGATGCTGTTAAACAGCCACAGGCCAAGATTCTCGGTCTGCAGGAATTTCGAGTAATTTTGCAGCGTCGGCGCGCGGGGGATCCAGCTCGGCGGCCAGCGAAACATATCGCCGACGTCCTGCAGCGAGGCGGTGACCATCCAGGCAAACGGAGCGACAAACAGCACAGCTCCGGCGAAGAGCACCACGTACACCAGCAGCTTCCACAGGCTGCTTTTCAGAATCCTGAAGTGACGCCGGCGCCGATCTTCATGCTCGAGGCGTAGCGCGTCCCGACTGATTACAGCCATGTCCACCTCGTACACCTGCTGCGTGTCATTCCGCCGGAGACTACCGCATTGCTTTAGTAGTTGATATCGCGGTACGCGAAGCGCATGTGCAGCAGCGTAAACACGAAGATCATCGCGAACAACAGGTACGACATCGCCGCCGCATAACCCATCTCGAAATTCTTAAACGCCGCGGTGTACAGGTAATAGGCGATCGTGGTAGTTCGCCCGACCGGACCGCCCGCCGTCAGCAAATACGGCAGCCCGAACTGCTGAAACGCGCCGATGATCGAGGTGATCGTCAGGAAGAAGGTGGCAGGCGCGAGCAGCGGAATGGTAATACTGAACAACGTACGCACCGGCCCGGCGCCGTCGACCCTGGCGGCGTCGTACATTTCCTCGGGGATCGCCTGCAACCCGGCCAGGTAGATGATCATGCAGCCGCCGACGCCGCCCCAGATGCTGACGATGATCACCGCGGGCATCGCCAGGGCCGGATCGGTCAGCCAGCGGATCGGCTCGCTGACGACACCAAGCTGGATCAGGTAGTAATTGATCAGGCCGAAGTCGCCGTTGAAGATCCACTTCCAGACAACCGCCACCGCGACCGCCGATGTCACGGCGGGGAGATAGTACATTCCGCGAAAGATGCCGCGCGCTCGGATACTGTTGTTCAGCAATAAGGCGATTAACAGTCCGCCAAACAGCGTAAGCGGCACTGATGCCACGGTGTAGTAGATCGTATTCCCGATCGCCTGCCGCACGCGCCGGTCGGTCAACAGGCGCTGATAATTTTCGAGCCCGACAAAGGGCTTCTCGGGCTCCAGAATATTCCACTCGTGGAAGCTGAGATAAAACGAGAAGAACACTGGAAACACCGTCAGCACGGCGAACTGCAGCAGGCTCGGCGCCAGGAACAGATACGCCGTCCACTCCTTGCGCATCATGGCAAGGGTGTGGCGCGTGCGGGTTGCTTTCATCGTGGTCATTGTTGCTTGACCTTAGGTTTTGAGCGGTGCGCCAATGTTGTGTGACAAGGTGACAGGGTGACCTTTGTGGTGTCTGCCTGGCACGTTGTTCGTTTGAAGTTGTGCGCTGTTCAGTGCTCGGAGGCAACCCTGATCAGGTGACGGGGTGACGGGGTGACGGGGTCAATCGGGCTTGATGTTTCCGTGCATTTCAAGATCGTGTTGTGCAAATACTCATGTGGAGTATAAGCATTGGAAACGATCACCTTGTCACCCCGTCACCCCGTCACCCCGGTCAATCTACGGCGCCAGCACCGCCTGCCCCTCGGCAGCAGCCTCGTCGAGGGCGGTGGCCGCGTCGATCTCGCCGAACATCGCCCGGCCGAGCTGCTCGTTCAGCAACTCATCAGCCTGGCCCCAGTTCTCGTTGTTGGCTACCTGCGAGATGCCGCACTCCATCATGTCGGCGAAGCCTTTGAGCGTTTCGTTATTGTTGAAGGCGTTCGGATCTTCGATCAGCGAGCGGCGCGGCGGCAGCAGTGAACCAGGATTATCGGCAGTGCCGAGGTTCCAGGCGGCCATGTTTTGCGGTGCCGACAGGAACTCGATCCATTTCCAGGCCGCTTCCTTGTTCTTGCTCTGCTCGAAGATCACCAGCGTATCGCCGGCGATGGTCGTCGCGCACTCTTGATCCTGCGGCAGCGGCGCGGAAGCCCATTTGCCGTCGATATCCGGGAATTCGCTGCGCAGCGTACCGGCGAACCACGCGCCGGCCACGTACATCGCTACCGTGCCGTTGGCGAACGCCACGCGGCCGTCATAGGAGTTCGAGTTCAGAAAGTCCTCCGGCGCGTAGTCGCGCAGGCCGATATAGAACTCGGCGGCGCGTTTGCCGGCTTCGTTGTTGAACGTGATCTGCTTGCCGTCCTCCGACAGCAGCGAGCCGCCGGCCTGCCATAGCCAGGGCAGCCAGTAGTAGGACGCTTCGGGCGCGAACAGGATGAAGCCGTACTTCTTTTCGTCGACATTGGTCAGCTTTTGCGCCGCCGCCTCGAACTCTTCCCATGTTGTCGGCGGGCCTTCGATACCGGCAGCCTCGAACAGGTCGGTGCGATAAAACAGGCCGGTGGTCTCGCCGTCGAAAGGCAGGCCATACATCTTGCCTTCGAACATGGCAGAGTCGCGCCACGCGTCGATGTAGTCGTCGGGCTTGACGGCGATGCTCTTGGCGATATAGTCGTCGAGCGCTACCAGGGCTGAGCGGGGTGCGAAATCGCCGACGGCGCCCTGGTCCAGATAGGCCGCGTCCGGCGCGTTCTGGCCGGCCACCTGGGTCAGCAGCTTGTCGGTGATCTCCTCGGCCGGCGAGTCTTGAAAGTCGATCGTGATATTCGGATGCAGCTCATGGAACGTCTCGGCCAGCTTTTGCATACCTTCCTGCTCGCCGACCCACGAGGCAAACTGAACCGTCACCGGTTCGGTTGGCTCGGGGATCTCGGGGCTGAGGGCTGCCAGGTCGAGCTGTTCGCCGATCGGCTGCTCGGCCGTCTCGCTTTCACCGGCACTCGAGGCAGCCGCATCACCGGCCTCAGATGTCTCTGCCGACGGCTCGGCAGGAGTGCTGACGTCAGCCTCGGCGGCCTCTGACGCGGGCGCCGCGGCGGATGGTGAAGCAGCCGTCTGGTCGGTAACTGGTGCTCCGCCGCCGCACGCGACGATCAGCGGCAGCAGCACGAGCAGTGCGACGAATGAGCGTACACGGCGTTCTGGCGATCGTTTTACCAATCGAGCCTCCTTGCTGTCCTGGAAAGTCCAGGGATCTTCAACCCGCTGCCTTGCTTTGTCAAAAGGACGATCCACGAATTGACGCGAATGCGGCTAACATTCGCGTCAATTCGTGGATCGTTTTGTCGCGCGTAACGTTACGCCGCCGAGCGCACGAGTAACAGCAGGCTCTCGACCACTCGCAGGGCTTCGGGATCTGCGCCGTGCGACCGCAAATAACGACGCACATCGGCCAGCAGGGCAGCATTATTGTTGAGCTGGTGCGGCATAGCCGGTTCGGAGCGGGCCGCCGACAACGATAGCAGCGCGAAGCGCAGCGCAGGCGTCGAGGGCTGGCCCGCGCCGTTAGTGGCGCGCTCCCACTCGTGGCGCACATGCAGCATGCGCTCCTCGGGGCGGGTGAAGCTATGAGCAGCCTCGAACAGATACAGTCCGATACGGTCGAGCGCCCATTCGCTACCGGCGCAGGCAGCTTGTTGTTCGGGCGTCAGCCACAGCAGGCCGTGGGCGAGGCTAAGCTCGATCTGTTGAATAAAGCGACGCCCGCCGGCGACGTCGGCGGCTGCATAGGCACGCGCGGCACGAAACACGGGCGGCTCGGTTCCCGGCGCCAGCGACGCGCGCCGCTCGTCGCGCAGGCGGCGCGCCAGCAGCCCGATTAGAGCTGCCAGTACCGCACAGCCACCGGTGATCATAGCGGCTACAATCTGATCACTCATTCCCCTGCCCCCATTTCCGATTCGAGCATAGCAGCGCCAAAACCACGGCTTCCACCGCCATTTTAGCACATACGTTCGGAAATGGAAGTGTTTACGGAATGTAGGGCTGTCGTACTAGCGACGGGGGTCGAATGAGCTGGTGGCGAATTCGGATGTGGAACTCACGAATTCAATATTCGACAACGAATCCCACGTGGCAGCCGGCGGCAGCGAGGCCGACAGTCGAGCCAGCAGCGACGCATCGATCGCGACGCCGGCCGACTCGAGCGCCAGCAGTACTGCACCGATCGCGGGCTCGAATGTGCTGTTGACGGCTACCACATTCGGCGCCGCGGCGCGGACTCGCTCGACAATTGCGTCGGCCAGCAAAGGCGAGCTGTGCCTGAGCACGCCGCCGGCCAACACCAGCGTAAACGGCGTCGCGTCGAGGCCGACCTTGCGCGCCGCGACTAATGCATAGTCGCCGAGCCCGGCTCCATGTTCGTGTACGATGCGCCGGGCGACGGCGTCGCCGGAGGCGGCTTCGTCGAGCAGCACATGTGCGAAGTGCCGGACATTCGCCGTGTCACGCGCGTTCAAAGCCGTCAATCGATGCAGAACGCTTTCGACGTCGGCGCAGTCCCAAAACCGCAGCGCCCGTGCCCGTAGACGTGTCGGCTCGCCAAGGCCAAGCTCGTTGCGATACACCGCGGCGAGTGCCTTTTCGCCAAGCTGGATCGCACCGTGCACGCCTTGCCAGAAACTGGTGTGCCAGACATGTCCATCGGCATTGCGAGCGCCGGTAGCGGCTCCCGTTCCACACACCACCACCACGCCGGTTCCGTCCGGCGAGCCGGCGCGCAGGGCGCCGAGCGCGTCGTTGACGACGAGGATCTTACGACCGAAACCCTGGCGCTCCATCATGGCGCGAAGCTGCTCAACATCCTCGGGCCAATCGGCGCCGGCCATGCTGAACGCGCCGGCCAGCAGTTGCCGCGCGGTGATTGCGGCCTGGCTTAAGGCGGCATCCATGGCCTGCTCAACCGCCGGGATAGTGTGGATTCCGCGTGGCAGGCTGTAGATATCGCCGATGCCGCCGCGGCCGTATCCCATAACCGTGCCGTCGAGCGTGGCCACCAGGGCAATGGTCTTGGTGTTGCCGCCGTCTACACCAGCGACGAAATCCACGGTTACTCCTCTGCACCCTCGACGGGCCAGGCAGCGCGGTCGGCCAGAACGGTTACGCCGGCGACGGATTGCAGCAACGACGCCGGCACCTCGGGCGTCACCGGCCCGCGGACGGTGCGCTCCAGGACCTTGCGCTTGTGCGCACCACTAACCAACAGCAGCGTCGTGCGCGCGCCC
The DNA here is from genome assembly GCA_963827625.1 of uncultured bacterium. GTDB lineage: Bacteria > Chloroflexota > Chloroflexia > Chloroflexales > Kallotenuaceae > CAWHBS01. The sequence goes on from CAWHBS010000005.1 coordinate 634,632, forward strand.
AGCAACGCGGCCATGCCGGCGGTCAGCGCCAGCCGCGGAACGCTGTCGCGGCCACCCCAGTAGGCCGCGTTGCTCACGATACTCGCCTCGGTCAGCTCGACCACCCGCGTCGGCGAACTGGCCTCGCTCGGCGGCTCGTTGAAGCCGAGGTGCCCGTTGGGGCCGAGCCCCAGCACGGCAAGGTCGAAGCCGCCGGCTGCCTCCAGAGCCCGGTCGTAGGCGCGGCAGACGGCCTCGGGGTCCTGCGTGTCGCCCGGCAAGCGCACCACATTGTCGGGTGGAATATCGAGTGGCTGCAGAAACGCCTCGTCGAGCCAGCGATACAGCGAGCGACGGTCGTCGGGCGATAGTCCGAGATAGGCGTCCAGCTGAAACACGCGCAGGCGCGACGGGTCCCACTCACCGCCGCGATAGCGCTCAGCCAGCTCGCGATACACGCCGATCGGCGAGTTGCCGGTGGCCAATACCACGGTAGGGTCAGGTTTGCGGCGCAGCGTGTCGACGATGAAATCCGCGCCGGCGCGAACGAATGCGCTTTCGTTTTCGACAACTCGCAGGTCCATTTAGTTCAACAACCGCTCGGGCAGCCATTCGCGCTGCGCATGTGCCAGCTCGTCGTAGATCGTTTCGGCTTTGGATACGGAGCGGACCAGCGGATTTGCGGCCAGGGCGCGCACTGCATCCTTACGCGAGCCGCTCCAGCCTGCCTCGGCGGCGAGCGCCTGGTACTCGGCCAGCATTTCGAGCAGGCCCAGCACCTGGCGCGGCATATGCCCATGCACCAGCGGCTGCACGCCGTTGCGGTCGCAGATGCCCTGCACCTCCACCACGCGGTCGTCGGGGAAATCGGCCAGCGCGCCGTGGTTGGGCACATTCACCGGCCAGACTTCACGGCGGTCGTTGAACACGGCGTCGATCACGTCGATCGCCAGCTCCAGCTCGTGGATACCACCGCGCGAGCGGTCGGGGTCGAGCACCGGATCGGGCGACTGTGCCTGCTCGCGGTAGTGCTGCCAGTAGCTCGGCACGGCGCGCATGATATCCTGTGCGCGGGTAGTAGGCTTGCTCTGGGCCTCGGCCAGCACCTCGTCGGTGAAATAGTAGTACTGCATATAGCCGGCCGGGATCGAATCCATCAGCTCGGTCAGCGCCAGCAGACGCAACTGGTGGACATTGCCGTCCGGCTGCTCGCGCTTGCGAAGCAGCGCCTCGCGCAACAGCGGCATCACGTCGGCGCCATCGTACACATGGCGCAAGCTCCAGCAGGCATGATTGAGCCCGACCATGACAGTGTCGAGCCGGTCGGGGTCGAGCTCGGCGGCGCGGGCGACATCGCGCGGAAACGACAGCGGCCCCTCGCACAGCGAGACCGCGGGAATATCGGTATGGTGCGTCACCGCCTCGGACACGATATTGATCGGATTGGTGTAGTTGAACAGCCGCGCGTTGGGGCAGACCGCCTCCATATCGCCGACGATGCCCTGCATCACATGGATCGAGCGCAGCGCCATGAAAAAGCCGCCCGGACCCTGCGTTTCCTGGCCGATCACGCCGTGTTTGAGCGGAATCGACTCGTCGAGATAGCGCGCCTCGAAACCCCCGGGCCGGAAGCTGGTCAGCACGGCGTCGCAGTCGTGGAGGCCGGCGCGACGGTCGGTGGTGGTGGCGATCGTGAGGTCGAGCTCTCGCGCGCGTATCATCTTGTCGGCGATGCGTTTGACCAGCTCGAGTCGCTCGGCGTTAAGGTCGATCAGCACGATCTCGGAGCCGGCGAAGTTCGCTCCCTGCTCGATGATCGAGGCGACCGTGCCGGGGCCGCGCGTGCTGCCGCCGCCGACATAGGCCAGTTTGATACGTGCCATATTGCCCCCGGGCTGAAGCCTGGAGCTGAAGAAACGAAGCCCGCTTCAGCGGCTGGAGATCCGCAGCCACCTTCAGGTGGCCTGATTTCTTCAGCCCGACGCAAATGCGTCGGGTCTTCAGCCCCGGCATATATGCCGTGGATTGTAGCGCGCCTTGCGTGTTACATGCAACGCGCCTGGGAAGCTAGGTAGATCGACCGTTTTGGGAGCACCGGCTGCGTGCTATACTCGCTTGTCCCCGGCACAGGCAGTGCGAGCAGTGTTGCAAGGTGCAAAGCAAGAACAGTAGGGACACGCCGGAGGCGCATTGCATTCCGTTGTGCGTATGCCGGCCTGATTTCCGGTGGCGTGTCCGCAGCCGACATGATAGATCACCATGCCTGGACATACCGTCGGAGCATAAAAATCCGCGGGCCGCATTAATCCCTGGAGAAACTGCGCAACGTACCCAGGAGAACACATGGATGCCGATGCGCTGGCCGAGCAGCTGCTCCAGGATCCCCGCGCTCTCGAGCAGCTGAACCAACCGCTCCCCGATTCGGTGGCAGCGGTTGTCGTCGCGCGCCTCAAAGCTGAAGCCGATCGCCATTGGTGGATCAACGCCAATCGCTCGCTTGAAATTGCCGGCCTTATTTCTCTCATTGGGCATGCACGAGCTGATGCATCTCAGATCGCTCTAGGGTTGATGGCGCGCGGCGACGCGCTGAGATTTCTCGGCCAGACATCGGCGGCATGGGACACGCTCGAACAAGCCGGAGCCTTATTTTTGTCAGCCAACGATGAGGTCGGATGGGCGCGGACTCGCATCGGCCGGCTGGCGATATGTGTAGATCTCAACCGCGTCGGCGACGGCCTAACAGGTGCGGAGCGCGCAGAGGCGATCTTCATCCGTACCGGCGAACACGAGAAGCGTCTGCGACTCGATATAAACACAGCAATTGTGATGGGCTCACTAGGCCAACATCGGCAGGCCCTTACGAAATTCGAGTCGGCGCTCGTTACGGCAAAACAGGTGGGCGAGGCAGCCGAATGCTATGTCGGCCTGCTGCACACGAATATCGGCCATGTTTATGATTTGCTCGGCGACCTGGAACACGCGCAAGAACACCATCAGCGGGCGCGAGCGATTTTTGTCAAACGCAACGAGCAGCGAGGCGTTGCGCTGGCAGACGCGAACAGCGCGCATATTTTGATGTGCCAGGGCCGTCATCGCAGTGCGCTTCAGCTGCTGCATCGGACACGAGATCGATGCATCGGCGAGCAGCTGCGACCCGACGCTGCCAACGCCGGACAGCTGCTCGTCGAGTGCTACCTGTTGCTTAATCGGCGTCGTGAAGCGCGAGATTTGGCCCGGGCTATTGCCGGTGAGTATCAAGCGCTCGGGTCGTCATATCAGCGGGCGTTAACGCTGATGCACGAGGCGACGGCGGAAGCGGAGCTTGGCAATTACGACCCTGCTCAGGCAGCGCTGGCCGGCGCTGAGCCGATCTTTAAGTCGCTTGGCGCAACTTCGTGGACAGCCAGAGTACGGCTGCGTCGTGCGCGCATCGCGCTACAGCGAGGCGACCTGATGGGAGCCGGGAATGATAGTGCCGCCGCCGCCGCCATTTTTGAGGATGCCGGCCAGCAGGTTGATCTGGCCCGGGCGCTGCTTCTGCAATGCGAGCTACGGATGGCTGGCGGAGCCTTGTCAGAGGCGGAGGCGTCAGCCGAACAGGCCTTGGGTGTGGCTCGTGTATCGAATGTACCGGAGCTGCGATATGCTGCCCACTTGCTGCTTGGCAGGGTAGCCGAAGCAGAGGGCCGGCTGGTTCGCGCCGAGCGACAATACCGCGCAGCCACGGCGACGATCGATCGGGCGCAGCGCGGCCTGACGATTACGCTGCGACCGGGATTTTTGGAGGATAAGGGCGAGGCACTGAAGTCACTGATTGCCCTCCAGCTGCGTATGGGAAAAAGCGCTGGCGCGCTTGAAGCATTGGAGCATGCTAAATCGCAGGTTCTACTGAGCTACCTGACGGACCGAGAACAGCTTCGTTGGTCAATCCACGACCCGCATAGCCGTGCGCTGGCCGATGAGCTGGGGCGCCTGCGCGAGGAGCATCATTGGCTCTACCGGCTGGCACATCTCGCCCACGACGAGCCTACTGAGCGGCGCAGCGCTTTCACGCCGGAGCAAGCGGTGGTAGAACTGGCGAGTTGCGAGCGACGCATGCGCAGCATCACCGAGCAGCTGTATCTGGCGCACGAGGATGGCGACCAGAACAATCAGGCTTATCGATTTTCGTTGCAGGATCTGCGCCGACAGCTCGAGCCGGGAACGATGCTGGTCGAATACTACGACGACGGCGCGCAGCTATGGGCATTTTCGATAGATGGACAAACGCTGGAAGTTCACCCGTTGCCGATCGGTGTCACCGCCCTGGCCGGGCTGCTGGGCCAGTTGCAGATCAATATCGGGGCCGCATTGGCACGGCCGAACAACCCGGGTATGACCCGGCTCGCGCGTCGAATCCTACAGCGACTCTACGCCGGCTTGCTTGAGCCGTTATCACACCGGCTGGCCGGCCGCGATCGCATCGTGATCGTGCCGTACGGCGCGCTGCATTATTTGCCGTTTCATCTTCTCGATCGCGGCGGCGAATATCTGATCGAGTGCCATGAGGTGGTTGTGCTGCCCGCGGCCGGCCTCGCGACGCGCAGCGCGCCGCGGCGCTCGCCGGGTGCGCGGGTGTTGGCACATTCCTGGAACGGGCAGTTGCCTCACGCCGGTAGCGAAGGATATGCTGTAGAGCGGCTGTTCGGCGGCGAGCTGTATCAGGAGCAGGATGCAGTTCGGGGTGTGCTGGCTCAATCACCGGCGCAGATCTTACACATCGCGGCTCACGGCGAGCATCGCCTGGACCAGCCCGATCTATCGTATATCGAACTGGCCGACGGGCAGATGTACGCCGACGACCTGATGCAGCACGATTTGAGTTATGAATTGGTGACGTTAAGCGCGTGCGAGACGGGCCGGGCACAGGTTGTCGCGGGCGACGAGCTGATCGGCCTCGGGCGCGGCTTTTTGTACGCCGGCGCCGGCGCGCTGATCACCAGCCTGTGGCGAGTGCCGGACGATGTGACGTTATCGCTGATGCAGCAGTTTTACCGGGCGCTATGTGCTGGAGAATCGAAGGCGGCTGCCCTGCGCGGCGCCCAACGCCAGACTCTCGACGGAAACGCACAGCTGCACCCGGCGCTGTGGGGCGCGTTCCAGCTGGTGGGAGACGCGGGCCCACTATCTCAAACCTTCAACGCCGCCGAATCAGGGGAGGCATTGTATGAAGCAACCATCGTCGGAGCAGCGTAAAAAACGCGACGTTTTCTACTTTGTTCCAGGGCAGGTCGTGATGCTGGTTGAGCACGAAATGTTGCGTGACGACGACGACACACAGCGACTGATCGAGAGTGTCCGAGGGAAAACATACGCCGCAGATCGCCTGCGTAACGCCGTCGCCGATCCGAAACGTATTTTGGTGTTCGATCACGGTGCCTCCGATCCGTGTAGCTTCTCGGCGCGAACAGCAGATCCTCAGCCATCGGGCATCCGCTTCATGCCCGACAACCGTTCCGGCCAGGCCTACGACGTGCGCGACCTACGACGCGCATCACAGGACCAGTTTTCGCTGGTGTTTTTCGAGTTCAGGGATGAAAACCAGGAGCCATGGCAATTAACTGCGTTGATCGACGAACTGAACCGCGGAATCCGGGACGAGCTCGGCCGGCTGATTAGGCAGCGAGGCAGCCTGCCGCCAGGAGAGATTCTGGTCCGCGGAGCGGCGCCGAACTGGCTGGCGGGTCCGACGCAACATTGGGGCTCTGTCGGCGGCCCCGGCGCGCGGCCGGCGCCGGCATCCGAAGATGACTTTAGGATTGAGTTCCCCAGCTTGCCGGAGGTCTCCGCAAGATGCGACGTTAGCGTAGATGTCGCGATTCTGGACACTGCGCCAGGCGTTGAGCAGCTGCGCAAAGCGTATGAGACCTGGGTTGCAGGCCAGAAGTCGCCTCACCCCTTGCTCGCCGGCCTGCTCGACAACAGCGGCGCGTTCGGCGTCGGGCCAACGAGCCGGCTGGAGCTGATCACAGCCGCCGATCTCGGTGTCGTTTTGCCCGATCCAGGGGCGCTGCGGGTGCGTGACCACGATTATCCGATGAGCGACCACGGCCTGTTCGCCGCCGGCGTGATCAACAGCATCGCCCCGAACGCTCATTTGCGGCTGTTTGAGGTGCTCAATTCGTACGGCATCGGCACACTCGAAAGCATCGGGCGTGCACTGCAGCGGCTGCTGAACGAGCGAAAAGAGCAAGATCAGCCCAGGCCGCTGGTGGTCAATATGAGCCTGACGCTGGCGTTGCCGCTGAAGGGACACCCGCGACCGAATTTTGGCTGGACTATCTTCGCCGAAGATGCCCCGCTGCTGTCGCTGTCGCTCGAGTGGATCTGCGCCGCGCTGCGTAACTCAAGTGTTTCCCTGGTCGCGGCTGCCGGCAACGACGCCGACGAGCCGGACGCCTGGACGACCAGCGGCCTGGCGCCGGCGGTGCGCAGGCGCGGCACGCGGCCCCGCGCGCTTCGAGCCGGCAGGCGGCCCCAGGCGCGCTATCCGGCAGCCTTTTCCACCGTGCTCGGCGTTGGTGCGCTGCTTGAAGACAGCGACCAGCCGACCGAATACTCGAACCTGGCCGACGAGCCGGACGGCAAAGGCGTGTGGACGTTTGGCGGCAAGGCGGTGAACGACGATGTAGAAGAGCAATCGGGGATGCTGGGTGTCTACATCGGCGAGTTCCCGACGGTGCTGGATCCGTCGAGCCATGGGGGCGAGACTTACAAGACCGAGCCGAGCACCACCGGCTGGGGCTGGTGGGCCGGCACCTCGTTCGCCGCGCCGATCGTCAGCGGCGTGCTGGCGGCACTTGCGGGGCAGAGCAGCGGCCTTGCAGCTGCCGAAAAGACGTTCGGCGGACGCTTGAGCACCGGCACGCTGGGGGGTATTCTGCGCGCCAGGCAGGGGTGAGATATGCCCTCGGATCCCTGTAGCCCCCGATCCCCCGATCCCCAGGATTTATCCTGGGGTCCGACGGCATGCATGCCGGGGTCCGACGGCATTTATGCCGGGGTCCGACGGGTTCAAGGCGCGCCGACCAGCTTGCCCTCGACGCGCTCCACGTCGATATCGGTGTTGCTCTGGCGACGCCCTTCAACCGTGTACACCGCGTCGATGCTCAGGTCGAGCCGGCTGCGGATCTCCAGGAAGCCGATCACATGCTCGCCCGGAGCAAGGCCGAGCAGGCGCGTCAGGCGGAAGCAGTCGTCCATGGTCGCGGTGTCGGGCGGTAACACGATCCCGTCCTCGCCTTGAACCTTGGAATATTCAGGCTCACGTCCGATCGCCTCGCCCCGAATAACCAGCGGAATGACGCGCTTTTCCAGCTTGACCTCTTCCGGCTGGTAGTTATGGATGTTGATCTCGGTGGCATAGATGCCGGGGCGAACAACAGCCTGCTGGGGATCGCTCGCGTCCTGGGGGCCGCAGACAAACTTGGCCGAGTAGCTGTAATACTGCCCTGGCGCAGGCGATTGCTGGGCGCCGGCAGAGGCCGGCAGGCTGTACACGGCCAGCGCGGCCAGCGCGAAGGCAGCGGCGAGCGCGCCAAGCGTACGAGGGGCACGGAACATGGTTCACCTCCCAAGAATTGCCTTTTCCTCTCCACACGCGGCGCCGCGTGTACACAAACAATGCGCGAACGGCTGCATTATCAAGGCAATGAGCACCCACTTTAGGCAGGAGTTGGTGCTCCACGGCGGCTTGAGCGCTGTAATCTGCTCGTCATGTACGCCATCTTGTAAACCGTTTTGTCTCATGCTACACTCAGATCAGAACATATGTTCGGAGGTGTAGCAGCCATGACGACCTTCTCTTCACCACGGCTACAGCCGGCGCTGGCGGCGATCCGGCAGCGCTGGGGCGCCAGGGCGCTACTGGCCGGCGCCGAGCTGTACGCCGGACACGCCGCGGTGCCCAGCGGCTTCGGCGCCTTAGATACGCTGCTGGTGGGCGGGGGCATTCCGCGCGGGCGGCTCACCGAAATTCGCGGCCGGCCCGGCGGCGGCGCGCATAGCCTGGCGCTGGCGATCGCGGCCCAGGCGCAGGCCGGCAGCGAGCTGGTGGCGTATCTCGACCTGGGTGCCGGCTTCGACGCCGAGTATGCCGTGTTTCGCGGCGTGGACCCCGAACACCTGCTGCTGGTACGCCCGGCGGATGCCCATGAAGCGCTGGCGATCGTGCAGGCACTGCTGCAAGGCGGCGATGCCGGCGCGATCGTCGTCGACGGGCTGCATCACCTGGCAACCGGCGCCGCCGCGGCCAGGCAGCTGGGCGAGGCCGTCGCACGCTGGGCCGCGCTGCTGAAACGCACCCGCTGCGCGCTGCTGGCCCTGGTGGACGAGGAAGACGCCGCCGCGCGCTATTTCGGGCCCGGCAGCGCCCTGGCTCACGCGGCAACGCTGCGGCTGGGCGTAGCGCGCCGCGGCTGGATCGAGCAGGCCGGCCTGTTCACAGCGCGCGCTCATCCGGCCGGCACGATCTGCGAGGTAACGCTGCTTGCGCAAGCGGGGCAGGCTGCACAGCGCTCCACGACGGTGACGTTCGCCTTACCGGGCGCATGATCGCTTGCGTGTACGTCGCCGATTTTGTTGCCGCCCTCGATCGCGTGGCGCACGGCATCCCGCCCGCGACGCCGCTGGTGGTGCGCGGCGCCGAAGGGCCGGGGCGCGTCCTGGCGATGTGCGGCCGGGCCGAAGATCGTGGCGTACGCCCCGGCATGAGCGAGGCGCTGGCCCGCTCGCGCTGCCCCGAGGCAACCCTTGTCGTCGCCGCGCCTGCGCGGTATGAGCGCGCCGCGGAGGATGTCACAGCGCTGCTCAGCAGCTGGAGCACGCGGGTAGCGCCAGGCAAGCAGAGCTGGCGTCCGGCAGGGCGCTGGACGCTCGACGAGCGTCCAGGCGCGGGCTGGTGGCTCGCAGATCTGGGCCGCGTCGACGCCGCGGGCGCATTGGATTGGGCCAGGGGAGCAGGGCGCGCCGTCGCCGAGCACGCGCGGCTCAACGCGACCATCGCCGTCGCTCCGACCCGCTTCAGCGCATGGTGCGCCGCGCTGGGCAACCACGGGTTTGTGCCGGCCGAGCGAGCGGCGGCGATGCTGGCGCCGCTGCCGATCGAGCTGCTGCCGCTGGACGAGGAAGCCGCCAGGCGGCTGCATTTACTGGGCCTGGGTACTCTGGGGCAGCTGGCCGCGCTGCCGGCGGGCGCGCTGGAAACGCAGCTCGGCGGGCTGGGCCGGCTGCTGCGGCAGCTGGCGCTCGGCCGCGACCGCGACCCGCTACCGCCGTATGTGCCGCAGCACAGCATCAAGGTGACGCGCCGTGCTCAGGGGCCGATCGAGGATCTCTATATGCTGCGCTCAGCTCTGGATAGCATCGCCGAGCGGTTATCCGCGCGCCTGGGCCGCCGCGGTGCGACGGCACGCACCGTGCGCCTGCTGCTCGAGGTCGAGTATGGCGCGCCCTGGGAAGACACGCTGGCGCTGGCTGCTCCAGCGTCGCAGGCCGAGCCGCTGCGCGCTGCGCTGCGCACGCTGCTCGGCCGGGCCCGGCCCGCCGGCGGCGTGGAGCGGCTGGACGTCGTGCTCGGCGAGCTTCGCCCGCTCCGCGGCACGCAGCTCGGCCTGTTCGACACGCCGGCCGGGGCAGCGCGGCCACGGCGCGACCTGTTTGCCGATCTGGTGGCGCGTTTCGGCCCACGGCGCTTTTTCGGTGTCGCATCACGCTGCCGCGACGCGCGCCTTCCCGAATGGCGGTTCGGCATCAATGAATATTCGTAGGGACGCGCCGATGGGGCGTCTGCACAGGCAAGGAGAAGAATCCTGGGGGACACCCCCAGACCCCCGGCCTGCCGGCGGCCTTCGTCGTTCACCCCGCCGGCGGCTCGTCTCCCTGGTTTGCTTGTTTGTTGGTCTGTTGGTTTGCTTCTTCCCCCATGGCCTGCCGCTGGAGGTGCTCACCGCTTCCGACGGCACGCCAGTGGAGCTCCATTGGCAGGGCCGGCTCCATACCGTCGAGCGCGTGCTGCGCTGCTGGCGCATCGACGAGTGCTGGTGGCGCCGGCGCGTATGGCGCGATTACTGGCAGCTCGCCACGTACAGTGGTCTGGTGCTGCTGGTCTTTCGGGAGCTGCCGGATGGCGAGTGGCGACTACAACGGTTGATCGATTAACGTGAGTGTACGTCGAGCTGCATTGCCATTCTTACTACAGTCTGCTCGAAGGCGCGTCGTCGCCGGAGCAGCTGATCGCGCGTGCCGTCCGTTTGGGTATGCGGGCGCTGGCGCTCACCGACCGCGACACGCTGGCCGGCGCTGTGCCGTTTTGGGAAGCCGCGCGCGCGCGCGGGCTACGGCCGCTGCTGGGCGCCGAGCTGACGCTCGACGACGCCCACGGCCTGCCGCTGCTGGTGGCGGATGAGCGCGGCTGGCGCAATCTATGCACGCTCATAAGCCTGGGCCAGCACGCCGCGCCCAAGGGCCAGTCGCGCCTGCCGCCGGATGCGCTCACGGGCCGGACTGACGGCCTCGTCGCGCTGATCGGCTCGCGGCGCAGTGCGGTTGTCGCCGCGCTGCGCCGCCGCGACCGCCATGCAGCGCTCGCCGCCGCGCGTACACTGCGCGACAGCTTCGGCCCCGCCAGCTGCGCCGTCGAGCTCGAGCAGCACCTGCTGCCCGACGACGACGAGCTCAACCACGAGCTGGCAGGCCTGGCCGAGCACCTCGGCCTGCCGATCGTCGCCGCCAACGATGTGTACTATGCCACGCGCGACGATCGGCGCCTGCAGGATGTGCTGGTCGCGATCCGCAATCATACGACACTCGACGCTGCCGGCACGCTGCTGCGCCCCAACAGCGAGTATTACCTTAAAGGCGAGCGCCAGCTGGCGCCGCTGTTCGCCGCGTGGCCTGAAGCGCTGCGCGCCGGCCGCGAGATCGCCGCGCGCTGCGGCTGGGAGCTGCGCTATGGCCTGCAGGATCTGCCGCGCTTCGAGACACCGGGGAATATCGACGCTGCCGGCCACCTGGCCGAGCTGTGCCGGGCAGGACTCGGGCTGCGCTACGGCGGCACGGCGCCCGCGGCGGCGGAAGCGCAGCTGGCACGCGAGCTGCAGGTGATCGCCAACGCCGGCCTGGCCAACTATTTTTTGATCGTGCACGATATCGTCGACTTCGCCAGATCGAACGGCATTCGCTGCCAGGGCCGCGGCTCGGCCGCCAACTCGCTGGTCGCATACCTGCTCGGCATCTCGCCGATCGACCCGCTCGAGCACGACCTTGTGTTCGAGCGCTTCCTGTCGGCCGAGCGGGCAACTACCCCCGATATCGACATCGATTTCGCCGCCGACCGGCGCGAAGAGGTGATCCAGTACGTCTACAAAACATACGGCGCCGAGCACGCCGCCATGGCCTGTACTGTGGTGACGTTCCGCGCCAGGAGCGCGCTGCGCGATATCGGTAAAGTGCTCGGCCTGCCGCCCGGCGCGATCGACGCCGCCGAGCGCGCCGAGGCAGAGCCGGGCTCGGAAAGCGCCGCGCGGCTGATGGCGCGCGAGCGGGTCGACCTGCGCGCCGCCGAGGCCGATGCTCATCCGGACGACCCGACCACGCTGCTGCGCGAGCTGAGCCGCCAGATCCACCGCACGCCGCGCCATCTCGGCATCCACAATGGCGGCATGGTGCTGACGGGCTCGCCGATCGCCGACCGGGTGCCGACCGAGCCGGCCACGATGCCCGGCCGCGTGGTGGTGCAGTGGGACAAGGACGCGCTCGAGGCTGCCGGGCTGGTCAAGATCGATATCCTCGGCCTGCGCATGCTGTCGGCGCTGGCCGACGCCGAAACGATACTGCGTGAAGACGGTGTGCCGATCGAGCTCGACCGGCTGCGTTTCGACGACCCCGCGGTCTACGAGCTGATCACGAGCGGCGAAACGATCGGTGTTTTTCAGGTCGAAAGCCGCGCCCAGGCCCAGCTACAACCCCGACTCAGGCCCAGCTGCTTCAACGATCTGATCGTGGCGATTTCGTTGATCCGCCCCGGCCCGATCCAGGGCCAGATGGTGCATCCGTACCTGCGCCGCCGCGACGGGATCGACCCGGTTACCTATCTGCACTCCGCGCTGCGGCCGGCGCTGGAGGAAACCCTCGGCGTGATCCTGTTTCAGGAGCAGGTGCTCAAAGTGGCGCGCGACGTGGCAGGCTTTTCGCCGGGCCAGGGCGAGCAGCTGCGGCGGGCGCTGGGCAGCAAAGACGCCGCCGAACGGCTCAAGCAGCTGCGCCCGGCGTTTCTGGCCGGCGCGCTGGCCCGCGATATCCCCGCTGATGCGGCACGCGCGATCTTTGGCCAGCTGGCCGCCTTCGCCGGCTATTCGTTCCCCAAATCGCACGCGGCGGCGTTCGCGGTGCTGGTGTACCAATCGGCGTATCTCAAGCTGTATCACCCGGCCGCGTTTTTCGCCGCGCTGCTCAACAACCAGCCGATGGGCTTCTGGCCCCCCGGCCAGCTCATCGCCGACGCCCGGCGCCGCGGCGTGCATGTGCTCGGCCTCGACGTGCAGCGCAGCCGCGGCCGCTGCCGGGCACGCGGGCACAAGCTGCGCCTCGGCCTGCTGGCCGTGGACGGCTGGGGCGAGGCCGCGGTCGAGCGACTGATCGGCGCCCGCGAACAGCGCCGTTCGCCGGCCTGGCCGACCTGTGCCGCCGTACGCAGCTGCCGAGAAGACTGGTCGAGCGGCTGATCATGGCCGGCGCGATGGACGGCTGGGGGGCGCGACGCGCGCTGCTGTGGCAGCTGGGCAAGCTGAGCTACGACGAAGCCGAGTTCTTGATCGACTTACCGGCCGACGGCGTCGAGCTGCCGCCGCTGACGGCTGCCGAGCGGCTGGTGTGGGAAGAGCGGGTGCTCGGCTTTTCGCTCGACGAGCACCCGCTGGCGCAGCTGCGCCAGCGGCTCAGCCAACACCGGATCCTCGGCAGCCGCGAGCTGCTCGAGCAAGAAAACGGCGCGATCGTCGATGTCGCCGGCCGCGTGGTGGTGCATCAGGCGCCGCCGTCGGCCAAGGGGCACCACTTCCTGACGCTTGAAGACGAGGACGGCATCTTCGACGTCGTGGTGCGCCCGCAGATCGTCGCGCGCGATCGTCATGTGCTGTACCGCGAGCGGCTGGTGCTGGCCAGGGGTGAAGTGCAGCGCGACAGCGGCGTGGTCAACGTGATCGCCGCGCAGCTCAGACGATTGAGCAGCATCTACGCGTAACTGAAGCGGCTGCTCACGCGTACTACACTACGCAAAGCAAGGAGCTTCGATGTGCAGTGTCCAAATTGCCAGACCGTGTTGCCGGACGATGCAAGCGTATGCCCCAATTGCGGCAGCGGAGCGCCGACCGTCCGGTTGTCGCCGCCTTCCGAGCCTCGCGTGCTGCGCTGCATGCGCTGCCACGACCCGCTGGAAGAAGGCTACATTCATGTACCAGGCGGCCACTCGCCGCGCTGGCACTCGCGCGCCGAAGCGGCCGGCGTCATGGGCGCCTTGTTCGGGGCAGCAAACGACCGCCGCGACGTCGTCGCGTATCGCTGCACACATTGCGGACACGTAGAACTATTCGCCTATTAGAGCATCGGGCTACACGATCCGCGAATGGACGCGAATACACGCGAATGGATATTCATTCGCGTGTATTCGCGGATCGTTTTACAGCCCACCAACCACCGGCTGCATGCGCATGCGATCGGCGTCGAACGTTTGCAAAAACTCGCGCAGCGCGTGCGGGTCGTCGAGCGTCTGATCGAGCCATACCAACTCGGCGTCGCGCGGCAGCACCACCGGCATACGATTATGCACCGGCGCGACCAGCTCGTTCGGCTCGGTGGTGATGATCGTATAGCTCTGCAGCCACTGCCCATCCGGGCGCTTCCAGTTGCTGTACAGGCCGGCCAGCGCAAAAATATCGCCGCCGTCAACCTGAAACACGAAGGGCTGCTTTTTCTTGCCGCTGGCCTGCCATTCATAAAACCCGTCGGCCGGCACCAGGCAGCGATACTTGCGCAGCGAAGTCTTGAACGACGACTTTTCGGCGACCGTTTCGGCGCGCGCGTTGATCATGCGCGCCCCGATGCTCATATCGTCGGCCCACGAGGGGATCAGGCCCCAGCGCATCAGCACCAGCTTGCGCTCGCCGTCGCGCTCGATCACCACCGGCGCTTCTTGCGTCGGCTTGACGTTGTGGTTGGGCTCGAAACTTTCAAGCCGCTGCTGCACCCCGAAGCGCTCGGCCAGTTGCTCCGGATCGGTGGTCAACGAATATCGTCCACACATGTTTGTTCTCCTTTTCGCCTCGAACTATACCACGCTGTTGTGACACCAACTGTCACAACAGCGCCGCCTGCACAGCTGCCGGCGGCTGCAATCGCGCACGAACCGCCACGCTACGTCAGAGCTCAATTCTATCGCGGCATCACGGTTGCTAGATTGAACAGCCCGCAATCGAGGAGCATAGATGAAACCACCACGTGTGCTCGCCCTGGTAATGGCCGGCGGCGAAGGCGGCAGGATGGACGTTCTGACCGACACACGCGCCAAACCGGCGCTGCCTTTAGCCGGCTGCTACCGCTTGATCGACGTTCCGCTCAGTAACTGTGTCAACAGCGGCATAGAAGATGTCTGGATCGTCGAACAATACCAGGCCCACTCGCTCAACGAGCACCTGGTCAACGGCCGGCCGTGGGATCTGGATCGTACCACCGGCGGCTTGCGATTGCTGCCGCCCTTTACCGGCGACGACGACAGCGGCCGGCATCGCGGCAACGCCGACGCAATTTATCGAAACCGCCGCTTGATCACCTCGTTCGATCCCGACCTTGTGCTGGTGCTGAGCGCCGACCATGTGTACCGGCTCGATTACCGCGACGTGATCGCAGCGCACAATAAACGCGAGGCGGAGGTGACGCTGGTGACCACCGAGGTGCCGAAACGGCTCGCCGGGCGCTTCGGTACCGTCGAAACAACCAGATCCGGGCGCGTGGCCAGCTTCGAATACAAGCCGGACGAGCCATCCAGCGGTATCGTAACGACCGAAGTGTTCGTGTACAGCGCGGGCACACTGCTCCAAACGCTCGAAGAGCTCGCCGACGGCGGCGACGAGCTGGAAGACTTCGGCAACCAGCTGCTGCCGCGCATGGTGCAACGCGGCAAGGCGTGGGCCTACCCGTTGGACGGCTACTGGCGCGACGTCGGTACCATCGCCAGCTACTGGCGCACCCACCAGGACCTGCTGCGCTCTGAACCGCCGATCCGGCTCGACGATCCCAACTGGGCGCTTCGCACGCACTCCGCGCAGCGACTGCCTGCGCGCATCGACGGCGGAGCGGTAGTCGAAAATAGCTTGATCGCGCCGGGCTGCCGCATCGCCGGCACTGTGCGCAACTGCGTGCTTGGGCCGGGCGTGGAAATCGAAGCAGGCGCGCTAGTCGACGGCAGCGTCGTATTTGAGGATGTGCTCGTGGCCCGTGGAGCGCGCGTCGCCGGCGCGATCGTCGACAGCTGCGCGCGGATCGGCGCCGAAGCAACCGTGGGTGGCGACGCGCGGCCCGAGGGCGACGACGACCGTCTCAACGAGCTGCTGGCCGTCGTCGGAATGGGCGCTCGCATAGCATCGGGCCGCGTGGTAGAGCCAGGAGCGCGCCTGAAGCCGGCAGTGGACTGATGCAGGGAAAGCAGACGCCCGGACAGAAACGCAAAGCCGCAAGTAAAGAAAATGACATGCTATGCTATCTTCCGGTCATACCAAATCGCCCGGAGCGAGGTGCAAGCAGCATGACCGGCCTGGATTACTCGGAGCTTTTTTCGCTCAGCGGCTCGGTTGCGCTGGTTACTGGAGCCAGCGGTGCGATCGGCGGTGAGCTTGCGCGCGTGCTGGCATCAGCCGGCGCAGACGTCGCCGTCAGCGGGCGCTCTGCGCCGCGCCTCGAGCGACTGGCATCCGACATCGCCGGCGCAGGTGGAGCGGCGAAGATATTTCCCGCCGACCTGGGCGAGCTAAAATCGATCGAGCCGCTGGTGCGGGCGGTGCGCGACAGTTTCGGCAGCATCGATATACTGGTAAATTGTGCCGGCACCAACCGGCGCATGCCGATCGACGAGGTATCGCCCGAGGTGTACGACCAGTTGATGGCCGTCAATCTGCGCAGCCCGTATTTCTTGAGCCAGCAGGTCGCACGCGGCATGGCGGCCGGCGGCCGGGGCAAAATACTCCATATCGGCTCGCTCACCACGCAGATCGGGCTGGGCGACGTTTCGGTGTACGGTATGACCAAAAGCGCGCTCGGCCAGCTCACCAGGACTATGGCCGTCGAGTGGGCGGCACACAATATTCAGGTCAACTGCTTGTGTCCCGGTTTTATCGCTACCGAGCTGACCGAGCCGCTCTGGAACAACCCCCATCGCCGCGACTGGATGCTGGAACGGATACCGATCCGGCGCGCCGGCACGCCGGCCGACCTTGCCGGTATGGCGTTATTGCTGTCGTCGCGCGCGTCGGATTACATCACCGGCCAGACAATCTTTGTGGACGGCGGTTTTACAGCCGGGAGTCCATGGTAGCGCCGGGCGTCATTCGTGCCGTCGCGCCTGCCAAGCTGATCCTGATCGGCGAGCACGCGGTCAATCGCGGCCAGGCGGCCCTCGCCGTCAGCGTCGGCCGCTACGCATCGTGTACCGTCACCGTCGACGAGCGGCACGCCGGTGCAATTCAGCTGCGTGCAGGCGCACAGGCGGCGACAACCTCAAACACAGAGCTGTTGGCCTTTGCAGCCGTCGCGGACGAGCTGCTCGCCGCCGGCGAAGCGTCCGCGATCCGCCGGCTGCTCCACGAGGACTGGTGGGCGCCGGCGAAGTACGTGCTGGCCGGCTTCGGCGGCGCACTGCCCGGCGGGCTGGCAGTAACCTGGGAAAGCCGGATCCCCGCGACCGGCGGCCTCGGCTCGGGCGCCGCCTGCTTTGTCGCGCTGGTTGCCGCGTTGAACCGCCTGCTGGGCGAGCAACAGTCCTCGTATGAGCTGGCAGCGCTGGCCCGGCGCGGCGACATCATAGCCCACGGCGGTATCGCGTCCGGCCTTGATACGTCGACCAGTTTGTTCGGCGGAGCGATCCGCTTTTCGGTCGCCGGCGAGGCAGTGCCGATCCCGGTAGGCGCCGACCTGCAGATCGTGATCGGCGACAGCGGGGTCCATGCCCCGACCGCAGCGGTAAATGGCCGCGTTCGCGCCTGGCTGAACGAGCGTCCGTCGCGCATGCATTATTTCCATGAGATCGGGACCGTATCCCGGCTGGCGGAGCCCGCACTCGGCGCAGGAGACTGGGAAACGCTCGGCAGCTTGATCAATCTAAACCAGCTGCTGCTGGAACGCATCGGCGTGTCGTCTCCGGAGCTTGAGCGGCTGAACGAGGCAGCGCTGGAGGCAGGAGCTTACGGCGCCAAACTATCCGGCTCGGGCGGCGGCGGGATCATGTTTGCCCTGGTAGCCGGCGAACGTGTAGCTGATGTAAGCCAGGCGCTCAGCGACGCCGGTGGTGCCGCGATCGCCGCACCGGTGGCCGTGCCTGGCGTACAGGTCCAGCAACCTGGTGACGGTCGATTCTGTTTCGTGATAGAACAAGGAGTTGCTGTGCTAGCTGGATTACTGCGCGACAAACGCGTTGTCGACCTGACCCACGTGATGCTGCCGGGTGAGGAGCAGTACGGATTGGAGGTCACGCAGCGCAATGAGCGCCACGGCGCGACCGGCGACATCATGAGCGATGTGTACATGTGGTCGCACGTCGGTACGCATGTCGAGGTGCCGCTGCATTTCTATGCCGCCGGCAAGGACAGCGCTTCGCTGCCGCTCGATGTATTTATGGGGCCGGCCGTACGGCTAGACTTTCGACACAAAGAGGTCAATCAAGCGATCACGCTGGACGACCTACAACGTGCGGGTGATATCGCCGTGGGGGAGCATGTGATTTTGTGGGAAGGCCGCGACGGCCAGTATCGCACGCCCGCTTCACACCAGCGGCCCTTTATCACCGAAGAAGCCGTACGCTGGCTGCTGGAAGACCGGAGTGTCCGATTGCTCGGCACCGACAGCTCGGGCTTCGAGGTGCGCGGCGTGTCGCATCACCCGAACCATACGCTGTTTTTCAGCTACGATGCTGCCGTGCTCGAATGCCTGTGCAACCTCGACCAGATCCGCAACGATCACTTTTATCTCTTCGCGCTGCCGCTGCCGGTGCGCGGTCTGGACGCCTGCCCGGTGCGGGCGATCGCAGTCGAGGATTCGGACGATTAAACGCAAAGACGCAAAGAATTGGCAATGATACGGATTGGATCAGCACTATTCAACGCCGACCACGGCAACCTCGCCGGCGAGCTGCGCCGCGTTGAGCACGCCGGGGTCGACTTTATTCATTGGGACGTGTTTGACGGCCGCTTCGTGCCCGACCTGGCATTTCCGCCGCGCACAATCGCCACGCTGCGGCCACGTACGAGCCTGCCGTTCGAGGTTCACCTGGCCGCCGAGGAACCCTTACGTCTGCTGCCGGCGCTCAAGGACGCGGGCGCAAATCTGGTGTTCTTACCCGCCGAGGCGACGCCACTGGTGTACGAAACGATTTTCGCAGCCCGCGAGCTTGGCCTGTCGGCCGGTCTGTCGCTGGCGCTCGGCACGCCGCTCACAGTGCTGGAGCCCGTGCTGTCGTTGCTGGACTCCGTGCTGCTGCTCGGACGGGTGATCGGCGAGGGCCGGCGGGGGCGAGATTTTAACCGGCTGCTGCTCGGCCGTATCGCCGCCGTGCGCCGTATGATCAACTCGGCGGGGCTCGCGCTCGATTTGCAGGCCGCGGGCGGCCTCGAGACCGATAGCTGCGTCGCGGCGGTAGCTGCCGGCGCCACGTCGCTGCCCCTTGGCGGCGCGCTGCACCGCGAGGCGAATATGGGGGCCTATCTGGGGATGCTGCGTGGGGAGCTGGCAGGCAGCGAGAGGGGGCGAGGGAGAGAAGGTGAGGCGCAGGCAGGCCGGGGGTCTGGGGGTGTCCACCATCCTTCTATCGCAGGTAGCTCCGTGGAAAGTGAACTCGAAACTCGAAACTCGAAACTCGAAACTCCAGGCTCTGCAGTCGCAAAGTACCGCGTGTTGGTTGCCTCGCGCTCATTCGGGCCGAACTGCCCCGCGGCGGTCGAGCGCATGCGCGCGGCGGGGTGCGAGCTGATACCGAACGAGTGGGGCCGCGCGCCGACAGAAGCGGAGCTGCAGGCGCGCATCGGGGATATCGACGTGCTGATTTCGGGCACCGAGCCGGTGACCGAGCGCGTGCTGCAGGCCGCGCCGCGCCTTAAGGTAATTTCAAAGCATGGCGTCGGATACGAAAACATCGATCTCGAGGCCGCGCGGCGCCGCGAAATTCCGGTCGCCCTGGCCCAGGGAGCTATCTCCGACGCGGTTGCCGATATGGCGATGGCGCTGCTGCTGGCCCTGGCCCGCCGCGTCCCGGAAAGTGACCGTGCCGTGAAGGCCGGGCGCTGGCCCAAGATGGTCGGAATGGAGCTGCGCGGTCGCACGCTGGGTATTGTCGGCCTGGGCCAGATCGGCAAGGGCCTGGCACGCCGCGCGCGTGGCTTCGGGATGAATCTGGCGGCCTACGAGCCGTTCCCCGACGAGCTTTTTGCACGATCCTGGGGCGTAGTTTTGCTGCCGCTGGCCGAGCTGCTCGCCACGGCGGACGCGGTGTCGCTGCATGTTCCCGTTACACCTGAAACACGCCACCTGATCGACGCCGGTCGTCTGGCGACGATGAAAGCGGGAGCTATACTGATTAACACGGCACGCGGCGAGCTGGTAGATGAAGCGGCGCTGTTCGAGGCGCTGCGCTCGGGACACCTGGCCGGCGCCGCGAGCGATGTGTTCGTAAACGAGCCGCCAGGCGCCAATCGATTGCTCGAGCTTGACACGTTTGTGGCCACGCCGCATAGCGCCGGCCAGACCGATCGCGGCCTGCGTGAGATGGGCGAGATCACCGCCGAGAACGCGCTGCGCGTGCTGCGCGGCGAGGAGCCGTTGTTTCGGATTGCGTAGTGAGCTAGACCGACGCCAGAACAACATCAGTCAAATAGGCGCTGATGCCCTCGATATCGGCCCAGGTCATGTTCGCCAGCAGCACGATCGTCACACGCGCCTCGGGCACGCGGATCAGCGAAGCTTCAAAGCCGTCCATCGTCCCGGTATGCATCTGCACCTGGTAGCCGGCGTATCGCTTGATCTGCCAGCCGTAGCCGTAATCCCGCACACGCGGAGTAAAGATCTCGTCGCGCAGCTCGCTCGGCAGCAGCGTATCGTCATACAACGCCTGATCCAGCCGGTAGAGGTCGAGCACGGTCGAGTAGGAGCCGCCGGCAGCGTAGAGGTTCGAGGTATCCAGCGGCGGAGCTTGCTGTTCCATACCCATGTAGCCGACAGCTTCGATACCGCCCGACCGGGGCGCGTAATCCAGGCCGCTGTCGTTCATTTCCAGCGGCTTGAAAAGCCTGTCGTTCATCCAATCGGTATAGGACTGGCCGGTCACCCGCTCGATCACCATACCGAGCAAAACATAACCTGAATTGCCGTAGCGGTAGCGCGAGCCCGGTTCGAACTCGAGCGGCATGTCGCGAAAGCGCTCGAGCAGTTGGGCGGGTGTGACGCGCTCCGACTGGTGCTGCTCGAACTCCTCGGTCATGCCGTAATCGGGAATGCCCGACGAGTGCGTCAACAGGTGGCTGAGCCGAACTTCGCTCCAGGCGGCCGGACAATCGCGGATGTAGCGGCACACGGGATCTTCGACGTCCAGCCTGCCAATTGCCTGTAGCTGCATGATCGCAAGCGCGGTCAGAGGCTTGGTGACCGAAGCCAGGCGGAAGCGCGTATGCGCGGTGTTGGGCAGATTGTGCTCGATATCAGCCTGTCCGTAGCCGCGCGCAAGCAGCAGCTCGCCGTCATGAGCGACCAGCACCGAGCCCTGGAATAGCTGAACCCTGACCAGATCGTTGAGATAGCTGTCGATGCTACGGCCGAGCTCCGACGACGGCGGATCGTCGGCCGGACCCATCGTAGGTGAAGGCGTGTGCGTGGGTCGCGGCGTGCGTGTCGGGCGTGGCGTGCGCGTAGGAACAGCCGTTTCGGTCGGCTGCCGCGTTGCGGTTGGCACGGGTGTCTCAGTCGCGGGCGCCCTCGTTGCGGTTGCAGTCGCAGCATTCGCGACAACCACGGCTGCCTGGCTCGCCTGATTCTTGCCGCCGGGTACCACGGGCGCGCCGCACGCCGAAAGCACCACGGCGAGCAGCAGGATTCCCACGACAGCGCGCAGCCGGGCGCCAGATCGCAACATTCATCTCCTCAAAGACTTCGATGCCGGGTACGGTACCAGAAAGCAGACAAGCAGACAAGGAGATAGGAAAATGATGTGGAGGTGTCACGATGTTGTAGAGCCGAAGCATTCGCCGCAGGGTTCTTGTGGACAAGGCACGAGCCGCGGGCGGCGAATGCTTCGGCCTTACGATCCGTCCATCCTTTCGTTCCCGCCTATTCATCGTTCATCGTTTCGTATGTTCCCAACACCTTTCCCAGAAACGCGGCGTACTGCCGGGCTGCCGTTTCAGCCAGGAGCGGCAGATCCGGAATGCCGGCGAACGGCTGCAGTGTTATGTCGACCGACTGGCGCTTGATCGTTCGTTTCCATGTACCTGCTACGTGCCCGTCAACAACGATGATCGGCTTAAAAACACCGTTGTTGCCCGGCACCACACGTGTCGCATCGTCCGCATCGAGCACGGCACTGCGATCGCGGTAGCCCAGCAGGTATTCGTCGAAGCCGGGAAGCAGATACACGCCTGATGCCCCGGTCGTGGCATGCTGCATGGCATCGCGCTTGATCCAGTAGGTCGTGCCGTTATATTGCTCACGCTCGAGCTCCGCGCGGGCAGCCTCGATACCGGCCTTTGCATCGCCGACGGTCAACCCGGCCCACCAGGCGAAGTCGTGCACGGTTGCCGGCCCGTGCCCGGCAACGTATCGCCGGGCGAGCAGCTCGAGCGCTGCTGCGCGCTCGAGCTTGAGCGAGCGGGGGGCCCACTCGTCCAGTAATATGAAGCTGGGCTCTTTGCCGTGCATCGGCCCGATACATAGCAGCCCGCGATGGGCCAGGTGCCACAGAATATGATAGCCGCGCTGCTGCCCGGTGTGTATGCCGGCCTGCTCCAGCAGCTCCATCAGTTTCGATCGCGGTAGCTGCTTGCCGCCGCCAAGCGCCTCGGTGAACAGTCCTGCACACCGATCGATCGTCGCGTGGTCGAGCTCGAGCTGATCCAGTCGCCGCGCATCCCTCGCGATCATCCGCTCAGCCGACAGCCCGACCATCCAACCTGCATCTTCCGCCGGCACAAAGTGGATCGTGCCGCGCATCGGCCAAGTGCGGACGATGCTGCCCGCGGCGATCGCCTTTTCAACTGCTTGAGCAGTGCCGTGTTGCATGCGCAGGCCGAGAGCCCACAGCGCCTGCCCGTAGTCCTGCGCCTGAACGGCGCCCAGGCAGCGTAGCACGCCGGCGGCATCTGCGCAGCGCGGGCCGACAATTCGCTGGCTCAATAAGCGTGTTGCGCGGAGATCAAAGCTTGATGGCATGCCAACAAGATAGCCGATCAACGCAAACCCGGCGAATACCTCATAATTTGTGCCGGCTATTTTGCAGTGACCGGCAGGAAATCACCACAAAGAACACAAAGGACACAAAGAATCCATTAATTCTTTGTGTCCTTTGTGTTCTTTGTGGTGATTTCCGCTTAATTCAACCGTTGCGATAGTTCCTGTCAGTCGGGCCGAGCTATCAGGCGGGCTCGACGTGCAGGCCACACTCGGTTTTAGAGAAGCTTGCCCAGCGGCCGGAGCGCGGATCGTCGCTGTCGGGCAGGCTGGTGCAGGTGTAGCAGCCGATCGAGCGGTATCCGCGGTCGAGCAATGGATTGTACGGCACGTCGTTGGCGTACACATACGCCCAAAGCTCACGGTCGGACCAATGCACCAGCGGATTGAGCTTTACCATGTTGTATTTGGCGCTCCACTCTACCGGCTGGGCCGCGGCTCGCGTCGCACTGTTGGAGCGTCGTACACCCGACACCCACGCGCCGAAGCCGGCGAGTGCTTCGCCCAGGGGCGCCACTTTACAAATCTTGCAGCAGCGGTCCGGCTCGCGCTCCCATAGGGCCGGCCCTTCCGCAATTGCTTGCTCGGCCAGGCTGAGTCGCGGGCGCGCGGCCTTGATCTTCAACTTATAGCGCCGGTTGGCTTGCGCGATCAGATCGTACGTTTCACCAAACAGCAACGCTGTGTCGACATAGAGCACCGTCGTCCGCGGAGCTACCGCGGCGACCATATGCAGTAGTGCCATACCGGCTGCGCCGCCGAACGAAACGCTGAGCGCCAGCTGCGAGCCCCAACGTTGCGCGGCCCAACGAAGGATCTGCTCGGGCTCAGCGCCTGCCAGTTGTCGGTTCCACTCGGCAATCGATTCCGGTGAGATAGAGTTTTCGCTCGCCATATATCTGCCTTCCCCAAACAGCCTGTTTGCGCGACCTGCCGCAACGTCGGGGCAAGACACATGACTAAATATAAGTTACTTGAGCATCTTTGTCAAGTATCAGGCGGCCTTTTTTGGGTTAATTGAGTACTTTTGTCAGGTATCTCAGAAACAGGAGCAAGCGGCGTACCACACCGCCGCATAAGCAGCAACAGGAGCAGCTTCAGAATCAATCGCGGGCGTGCTGTGCTAAGATAATATTCGCTGCCGCGCTCCAATCCTCGTAGCAAGCACGTCGTGAGATCCTGACGCCTGAGCTGCGCAACAAGCGGGCCGCGGCCGACGTATAAATTTAGCGTTGTGAGGACGCGTAGCGACAAGAAGAGGTGATCATCGATGCCCGACCGCACGACCGTCGAAAGCGAAAGTAATGATCTACGACGCGAGATCGGCAATCTGGAGCAGCAACTTCGTAGCTTGCGCGACTATATTGGAACCCAGGAGCGCCTCTTGCGCAACGCCGCCGAGTCGGTGCGCAACATTACTGAGCGCAGCCTGGCCGAAGCACGTGGAGACCTGCATCTCAAAGAGCTGCGCCTGCAGCAGCTTAAGCAGGACCTACAGCGCAACCAGGTTTATCTCGACAAGCTGGCCCAGATCGAGCGCAAGCAAAACGATGTCGAGACGCTCGAGCGCGAGCTACAGCGTATCACCTCGATGCTGGATCGTTCGCGTATCGAGCTCGCCCAGCTGAACCAGGACTATGGCAGGCTTTCGGTCCCGGCGCCGGCGTATGCGCTGGTTTTTGAAGGTGGGCAACGTGTTTCACTCAGCACCGACGGCCGGGATTTGCTGGTCGGGTGTGCCGACTCGAACGTGTTTCCCGACATCGATCTGACACCGTTCGGCGGCACCAGCAGCGGCGTCAGCCGGCGGCACGCGACGCTGCGCTATGGCTCCGGCGGCTGGACGATCACCGACCTGGGTAGCACCAACGGGACGTTTGTCAATACCACGCGCCTGCAGCCGAATAGCGCGACGCCGGTTGCCGACGGGGCTCGCTTACGCTTCGGCGGCGTCGACGCAACATTCAGCGGGGAGCAGCCGGTTGCCAACAGGACCGTGCTGCTTAACTCATAAGCGATCCGCGAAGACACGCAAAGACACGCGAAGGAAAACCGCTACATCCCTCGCGTGTCTTCTTAATACCCAGTCAGGAACACTTTGCCGCGTACTCGAAAAGAAACATCAGCAAGCAGCACATCAACGCAAACTCGCTTAAGTCATATTCTTCGCGTGACTTCGCGTGACTTCGCGGATCGTTCTCGGTATTACTGGACCGGTACGCGCACGCGCGGCCGGCGCACCGGCAGAACCTGGATGGCCGGCGCATATGGCGGCGCCGGCTGAGCAGCGGGCCGTGAAACTGCAAAGCGCGTCGCCAGCTGCTGGTGCAGCTGCTCGATCTCGTCAGGCAGGCCCCAGCGCTCCAGCACCCGCTCGACGCGTCGCGTCGCCTCGGCGGCGCGCGGCAGCTCGGCGGCGGACAGGTATTTGGCCCGCGCCTCCATCCAATAGTCGAGCTCAGTGCCGCTGGATATGGTACGAACGCGCTCGGCGACATGGCGAACCAGGTAGTCTGCCGCGCTTACCAGCGCCCCGCGCCGCTGATTGTCGCTCAGTCGCGGCGCGGCGAGCAACCAGGGACGGACGATATCCACCACCGACCAGCGCAGGTCGGGCGACCAGTCGGCCAGAGCGCGCGACTGCCACTCCCGCAGCAACGCGCCGGTTGCGCGGCAGTCGACGTCAGCCACCGCGGCCAGTGCTTCCTGTCCAACCGGGGCATAGTAGGTCGACGATCGCGGCAGCGCCTCGCGCGCAGGCCGGCTCAGCCGGCCGTACAAGCAGCCGAACAGCACATCAGCACGGCGCGACTGCTCATGCGTGCCGTCGCCGGACTGCAGCTGGCCCAGCAATTGCTCGAGCTCGTCTGTTTGCAGCAGGCGCGCGGCGGCCTGAGCCTGCTCGGGCCAGCGAGCGCAGCCCTGCCAGTACAGCTCATGGACCATACGCCGCGACAGCTGCCGACGATCGACGGCTGCGGCAAGGCTGGGATCGTGCAACAAGAACGCCAGAAACGCTTCTTCCGACAGCTCCGCCAGCCGGTCGACGCGCGTACGTGACGTGACATCGTTCCAGCCCGCCGGCACGATGTTGGAAGCCAGGATCGTGCGCGGTGTGTCGGCTCGACTGTACAACAATTCGGCACAAAACGCCGCCAGCCACGGGTCGGCGACAATGCCGGTCACGGCGTCCAGGTTATTTTCAAAGCGGTCGAGTACCAGGACAAAGTTGTGCGCTGCCAGCAGGCGCAGCATTTCGCTTAGCCGCACGCTCACCGTCTCGCCGCGCTCGAGCAGCCGTCGCGCGGAGCTTGCGTCGTGTGGGCGTAGGGCACTCGCGGCGGTGTAGAGCAGTCGCGCCGTCGTCAGTGGAGTATCCGGCGAGCTCGGAAGGCGCAATGGCTCAAGGCCATCCTCCATGGCCCGTCGCGTCAGAAAGGCGGCCACTTCTCGCTGCCCGATGCCTTCGTCACCCACCAGCATCAGCGTGCGTAATGCGCCCGATCGAAACGCCGCCAGCCATTCTGCAACCTGCCGGCGCCGTCCTGCCGCGTGTGCCGCGTGGATGGCGGGCGCTCCAAGTGCCTGTGCGCGCTCGAGCGCAGCGGCGACGGATCCGCCGGTTGTCGCGATGATCGAGCCGCGACGCGCGGCCACGACGAACGGCGACGGCCAGCCCGGGCGCTGCGAAGCTGCTCGCTCGCCGGCGTGCGCCCGTGCCCGTGCCAGGGCAGCATCTACCGGCAGCCCCGCCGCGAGTGCCGCGTATACGTTTGCAGCCAGGCGGGCAGCGCCGCTCGCTCCAAGCGAGCACGACCAGCCGATCGCGAACGGCAGCTCGGCGCACGCGAGCGCTTCACACAGTCGCGCGGCGCCGGAGCCGCGGAACGTGTCGGGCTGCCAGTCGGTAAGCCAGACACAGCGGACGCCGCGCTCGGCAAGCATGGCCCGAAGCTCGCTCGCGTCAACCCAGTGCTCGTCCATGCCGGCGTCTTCGAAGCCGAAACACGGCGCCGGCATTACTTCCCCAAGCCGGGCGCGGCATGCCGGACAGCGCTCGGAGTGTGCAGGCGAGCGGCGATGGCAGCGCGGGCAGCGCCGAAGCGAGCGACACGGCCCCGACAAATGTACCAGGTGGGGCTGAAACGCCGCGAGCTGCGACGCGAGCTCCTGGGCAGTTCCGAGCTCGGCGATAGCCAGCGCGACATCCGGGCCCGCAAACGCCGTGGCGCACAGCGCGGCACACTCTTCACGCAGCACCGGCCCATCCGCTCCTGGAGCGCAGGCCATGAACAACACGCGCAGGGGCCGCACCGGCAGCGCTTCCGGCTCTGTGCCGAGCTCGGCCAGCGACGGCGGGAGCAGCACAACTGCGAAGCGAGGATCGTCCGCCAGAAAGGGCTGGTTCGGCGGCCGCAGCAGCGCCCAGGGCAGATCCAGAATCTCGCGCCTGTCGCTGTCGATCACCAGCGTGCGCGCACCATCCGGCGCAAGCCGCTCGGTGATGTCGCCCCATACATCGCGCAGCAGCACATTAAACAGGGCGACACCAAGCATGCGCTGCTGCTCACCGGCCACCTCCGGTTGGTCAGCCGGCGCCCAGGATCCTGCGTCTATGCCTGACCGGCCGGAAGGCAGTGCGGCAGCCTCCGGCATGGCGCTCCACAGCACGGAATACTGCCGTGCGAGGCTCTGTAGCACCTGCGCCTCGGCCAGCGACAGGCTGCGCGGAGCAGCCAGCGGCTCGCCGTCCAGCCAAAAGTAGATGCGATAGCTGGGCCTGAGCGCAATTTCGATCGCCTTGACGCGAAGTGTAATTACGGCAGACTGCACGTGCTGCTTCCCTTCGCTTTCACGACTCCATTGCCTCGTATTGGGCCCATCAAAAACTCAATTCAGCCGGCGAAACTCGGCTTTCAGATACTGCTGGCAAGAATACAGCGTGGTAATCTATGCGTGGAGGGGTAGAGATTACAATTCGGCTCGGCGGATGCCGGATGCAACGGGGCACTTCCGGGCCGCGTATAGCACCAACTCATAGAGGAGCAACGATATGGAGGCTGCGCGCAAGAGATCGTGGAGCGACTTCAGCGACGCGCAAAAGGTGGGCATCGTGCTGGCCGGCATCGTTCAGATCACGCTGCTGATCGCCGCGCTTATCGATATCCACCGCCGGCCGGCGGACCAGATCCGCGGCGGTAAGCTCGTCTGGACCGCCGTTTCGTTTGTCAATTTTATCGGACCGATCGGCTATTTTGTGTTTGGACGCAAAAGGAGTACGCAGTAGTGGCACAAGGCGAAGAGCGCGACGGTGCACGTCGCGGCATGATCGTGGTAGCACATCCCGACGACATGGAGTTCGGCTGTGGCGGGACCGTGGCACTGTGGGCCAGGGAAGGGCTCGAGCTGACGCTGGTCATCGTCACCGACGGCAGTAAAGGCTCAGCCGACCCGGACATGAGCTCCGACCGCCTGATCAAGCTGCGACAGGACGAGCAGCGCGCCGCCGCGGCAGTACTGGGCGTCGGTCAGGTCGAGTTCCTGGGCTATCCCGACGGGTATCTGGAGCATACGCTCGACCTGCGCAAAGATATCGCACGTATGATCCGCACCTACCGCCCCGACCGGCTGATCACCATGACGCCGTATCGCTCGTTGGCGACCAACGCGTATATCAACCATCCCGATCATCTCGCAGTCGGCGACGCAACGCTGGCGGCGATCTATCCCACCGCGCGCGACCGCCTGACGTTTCCCGACCTCGCGGCGGCCGGCCTCGAGCCGCATAAGGTTCGCGAAGTGTACATCCAGGGCGCCGAGCAGCCGGATTGCTGGATCGATGTCGAAAGCACGCTCGATCAGAAGATCGCGGCGCTGCGCGAGCACAAGAGCCAGATTTCCGATATGGACGGTATGGCGAAGCGCGTGCGCGAACGCACCGAAGCCTTGGCCGCGAATCACGAAATGCGTTACGCCGAGGCGTTTAAGCGCTTCGAATTAGGGTGAATGGAATGGTGCGTGATGAGTGATGAATGTTCATCGCTCATCACTCCCGTTTAGTGTGGCGACAATATCTTCAGCCCGGCCACGCCGGCGACGATCAGGGCGATACAGCCGAGGCGCAGCGCGTCGGACGGCTCGCTGAACAGCACGATCCCGAGGATCACCGTTCCGGCCGTGCCGATACCGGTCCAAACGGCATAGGCGGTGCCGAGCGGCAGCGTGCGCAGGGCCAGGCCCAGCATCGCGAAGCTCGCAACCATTGCCACGGCCGTGCCGGCGCTCGGCCACAGACGAGTAAAGCCTTCAGAATATTTCAGGCCGATCGCCCAGCCGATTTCGAGCAGGCCGGCGATCAGCAAATAGACCCACGCCATCGTAACCTCTCCTCCAGCGTTCGTAATTCTATGCAAGTCAGCAGTCGATCCGAACACCCGCGGGCCCTGTCATTCCGAGCGCGCTCTACCGAGCCTCGACGCCCAGACGATACCCGAGCGCGCGAGGAATCTCATAGCGCTGTCGCAGCCAGATCGGTTGAGATCCCTCGCGCGCTATCAATTGGCAGGCCATAGGAAGATCCTGCTAGCGCGCTCGGGATGACAACTCTTCAAGTTACGCACTTTCTCAAGTATACTGTGCTTTGCGTCGGCGATCCGGCTGTTTCGGTCATGTTTGCGCGTTAAGACTTACGATTTTCGTCACCTTTCCGCCGAGTTCGAAGCAGAGCGATGGAACGAAGTTTGGACCGCAGAGGCGCAGAGGACGCAGAGAATCACAAGAATCTCCGCGCCCCTACGGTGATTCCGTCCGACTCAACCGTTGTGAGAAACGCTATAGGCTCGGAGGCGGCATGCAGCTCGACGACCTGGACCGCGACATTCTGGGATTGTTGCAACAAGATGCGTCGATCACCAACCGCGCCGTGGCGGCGCGCGTTAACAGTAGCGAAGCGACTGTCAGGCGCAGGATCGACCGGCTGCTCGGCACGGGATTGGTCAAAATCGTCGCCGTCGCCTCGCCCTTCGCGCTAGGTTACGGTATGGTGGCGATCCTGGGGTTGCAGATCGACCGCGCACAGCAGCACGAGATCGAGGCGGCGCTGACTGCCATGCCCGAAATACGCTTTGTCGGGCTGACGCTCGGCAGCTACGACGCGATCGTGGAGGTCTGGCTGCCGGGTCCCGACGCGCTGTTGTCGTTCTTGTCCGAGCGGTTGAGCGCGTTACCGGGCATCCATCGCGCCGAAGCGTGGCAGGTGTTGAAGCTCAGCAAATACAGCTACGATTGGGGAGCGCAGCCATCCGCATTGGGTGTGATGCGTGATGCGTGAAGCGTGCTGAAGGTTGGGCAATTCATCACGCATCACCCATCACGCATCACTTTTTGCTACACTGGTTGGCGGACAATCCTAGGCAGGTGATTTATGAGCGACAACAAGATCATCTTTTCGATGGTACGTGTATCACGGACGCATCCCCCCAACCGCACCGTGTTGCGCGACATTTCGATATCGTTCTTTTATGGCGCCAAGATCGGCGTGATCGGCCTGAACGGTTCCGGCAAATCGACGCTGCTGCGAATTATTGCCGGGCTCGACGATAGCTTTACCGGCGAGATGGTGCGTGCCCCGGGCTACAGCGTCGGCATGCTGGAGCAGGAGCCGCGGCTCGACGAAGCGAAAACCGTCAGGCAGGTGGTCGAAGAAGCTGTACAGCCGATCGTCGATCTGCTGGCGCGCTACGAGGCTATCAACGAACAGTTCGCCGATCCGGATGCCGATTTCGACGCCTTGATCGCCGAGCAGGGCGAGCTGCAGGAGCAACTCGACCGGGTAGACGCCTGGAACCTGGACAGCCGGCTCGAGCTGGCGATGGACGCGTTACGCTGCCCGCCGGGCGATGCGCCGATCAAGGTGCTTTCCGGTGGCGAACGGCGGCGTGTCGCGCTGACGCGGCTGCTGCTCACCGAGCCTGATATCCTGCTGCTCGACGAGCCGACCAACCACCTCGACGCCGAATCGGTGCTGTGGCTGGAAAACCACCTGCGCGAATATAAAGGCACCGTCATCGCCGTCACCCACGACCGCTACTTTCTTGACAACGTGGCCGGCTGGATCCTTGAGCTCGACCGCGGGCACGGCATTCCCTGGCGCGGCAACTACTCGTCGTGGCTGGAGCAAAAACAGGCGCGGCTGGCCCAGGAGGAAAAGGCCGACCGCAAGCGCCAGCGGACGCTTGAGCGCGAGCTCGAATGGATCAGGATGGCGCCCAAAGCACGCCAGGCCAAGGGCAAGGCGCGCTACACGGCATATGAAAATCTGCTCAACCAGGAATCAGAGCAGCGCCGCGAGGAGCTCGAGATCTATATTCCGCCCGGCCCGCGGCTGGGCGACCGCGTTATCGATTTTAGGGACGTCTCCAAGGCGTTCGGCGACCGGCTGCTGATCGAAGGGCTCGATCTGACGATACCGCCCGGCAGCATCATCGGCGTGATCGGCCCCAACGGCGCCGGTAAGTCGACACTGCTGCGCTTAATCGCCGGCCAGGAGCAGCCGGACGCCGGAACGGTGACGCTCGGCGAAACTGTGCGGCCGGCGTATGTCGAGCAGCTACGCGATTCTTTGGACGGCGAGCGCACCGTCTGGGAAGAGATCACCGAGAAAAACGAGATCATCCAGCTCGGCAAGCGCGAAATGAACTCGCGCGCCTATGTTTCGTCGTTCAATTTCCTGGGCGCCGACCAGCAGAAGAAGGTGGCGGCGCTATCGGGCGGCGAGCGCAACCGCGTGCTGCTGGCCAAAATGCTTAAAACCGGCGCCAATGTGCTGCTGCTGGACGAGCCGACCAACGACCTCGACGTCAACACGCTGCGGGCGCTGGAGGAAGGGCTTGAAGAGTTCGCCGGCTGCGCGATCGTGGTCAGCCACGACCGCTGGTTTCTGGACCGCATCGCCACGCATATTCTGGCCTTTGAAGGCGACAGCAAAGTGCGTCTGCATATCGGCAACTTCGAGGACTACGAAGAGGACCGCCGCTCTCGGCTCGGCAAGGACGCCGAAACACCGCACCGGATTACGTATAAGCGGTTGCAGCGGTGAATCTATCACTGCACCTTCCAGACCCGCGCCGTGCCGTCCTCGGACGCCGAAACCAGCGCTCTACCCTGTTCGGCAAAGGCGATGCCGTGCACGCTGTTGGCATGTCCCGCGAGCGTGTTCATCAGCGCGCCGTTCTCGGCACTCCACAGCTTGATCGTATCGTCGCCCGAGCCGGACGCCAGGACGCTGCCGTCGGGCGACCAGGCCACGCTACGGACCGGATCGATATGCCCGGACAATTGTCGTAGCTGTGTGCCGTCCGCCGGATCCCACAGTCGTACCGTATTGTCGTCCGAGCCGGAGGTAAGCATACTGCCATCGGGGCTGAAGGCCAGGCTATTGACGGTATCCGTGTGGCCGGATAGTACAGAGTCGCGGCTGTAGGGCTGCAAGATTGTACAGGTGAATGCGCCCACGAGCGAAGCCTACGGCCAGCGTTCCGTCGGGCGCGAACGCGACACTGGTAGCGTTGCTGATTGGATCGCCGATCTCAACGCCGACCGGCGCGCCGTCTGCCAGGTGCCACTGCCGCACACGACCGTCGGCCCCCACGGCCGCCACCACCTCACCGGCGTTGTCGACGGCCAGCGACCGGATCGCGCCGCCGGCACCGTCGATCTCGCCGATCTTCTCTCCATTTGCGATGCGCCACAAGCGGATCATTCCATCTTCGCCCGCCGTCGCAAGCGCGTCGCCGTCCGGTAGAAATGCAATACAGTTGACCGATCCGGAGTGCGCGTCGAGCGTGGCCTGCGCGGCACCGTCAACCGTGCTCAGGGAACGAGCCATTCCATCAAAGTAAGCGACAGCCGCGATAGGCTGGATCGGCGAGGCAGCCACCGCCAACGCCCGTGAGGTCCATCCGGGCTGAGTGAGGCCGGCGGCACCATCGGCCGTTTGCCACAGCTGCAATGTGCCGTCCCATGATCCGGTAAGCAGCTGCGCGCCGTCCGGAGCATAGGCGATCGCCGGGACCAGCGCTGTGTGCCGGCGCAGCTCACGCAGCACCTGGCCATTCGCAACGTCCCAGATACGGGCAACATGGTCGCCGAACGCAGTCGTCGCCAGGGTAGCTCCATCCGGCGCAAAGGCCAGCCCGAGCGCCCCACCCGGATGCCCCGGCAGCTCGCGCAGCAGCGCCGCGTCGGCGGCATTCCAGATGCGCGCGTTGCCGTCAAACGAGGTAGCCGCCACGGTCTGGCCGTCGGGGCTCCAGGCCACCGCGAACACGCCGCTCCCATTGGTCAGCGGTGCATGGGCCGGAGCGCCGTCGGCCACCTGCCACAGCCGCACAGTGTAGTCTTCGCTGCCGGATGCCAGCAGCCGGCCGTCGGGCGAAAAAGCTACCGAGCGGATACGACTGGTATGTCCTTCGATCGTATTCAGCTGCGCACCATCGGCGACGTTCCAGATGCGCACCGTATTGTCGTCGCTGCCGGTCGCCAGCAGCGCGCCGTCGCTGGAATACGCCACGCTGAGCACCGGCGCGCGATGGCCGGCCATTGTTTGCAGCAGCTCGCCGTCGGCGACGCGATAAATGTGCGCGCTGCGATCGCCGGAACCGACAGCGATCGTCTGGCCGTCGGGCGCAAACACCACGCTGCTCACCGAAGCCAGCGAGATGAGCCGCAGCTGCTCGAGCGACGCCGCGTCGAGCAGATACACGCCGATCGAGCTGGCCACGGCCACCGTACGACCGTCAGGCGCCCAGGCGGCATCGGTGATCACACCATTGCCGAAGCGCTCAGCCTGCCCGACCCACGCGGCTGTCGACGCCGTAATTGGCGCGCCGGGTTCGACCACGACGCTGGGCAGTGCAACCGACGCCTCCGCGCTGGGCGACACTGCCGATGCTTCCGCGCTGGGCGACGCGGTAGCTGACGCTTCCGTGCTGGGCATGGGCGAGTTCTGGGCTACAATGCTCGGCGCAGCCGATGAAGATGGCACAGGCGAGTCGAAGCGGCTCGCCAGCAGGCGGATCACAAACCCCAGCGCCAGCAACAGCAGCGGCAGCGCCAGGGCGGCATACAGCAGCCGGCGCGGCCGGCGTGGCCGCGGTTGGATATCGAACAGGTTGCCGCCGCTCGAGCGTAAATACAGCACCGGAACGGCCCACTCGAGCGTGTTGGGCAGTTTGCGGGCAACCGCCTTGCGGGCTTCGGCGACAGTCCCTTCGAGCGGAACGCCGTCCGCCAGCACGCGGTAGAACGAGCGGGCAAACTCTACCGCCGCTTCGTCGGTGATCTCGTACTGCATGGCGACGACGGCGGGCACGCCGCGGCAAATCAACGTCGCGGCGATGCTTGAGAAATTGTCGCGCTCGCTGCCGCGCGCGCCTTCACAGGCGTTCAGCAAGGCCAGCCGCAGCGAGGGATGGTCGTTGAGCAGCCGGCCGAGCTCGCGCGCTCCAAGCTGTTCGGTCGCACCATCGGGGCCGGTAAGCGCGATGAAGCCTTCGTCGGCGTCCGTGCTGAAGCCCCCGTGGCCGACAAAGTGAAACACATGCCACGAGCCGTTGATCAGCGCCCGCGCCAGATCGTCTGCGCTCTGGCCTTCGAGCCAGGTGAGCTGCACCACGCCGGCATCGCGCAGGGGCCGTAGCGCGGTGGCGATGCGCTCCTGCTCGCGGGCAATGTCGAGCGGCAGCTGATCCTTCGGAGCGGCAACCATACCCAGGATGCGCAGCGGCGGGCTGACGGTTAGCGGCTGCTCGGGGAGCGGAGTATCCGGATAGCGCACCAGGGGAGTATGTCGCGAAAGCACGACGTAGTCGCCTTCGCGCGTATCGTATAGAAACTCCCACGGCAACGAGGCGAGCTCCGGCGGCTGCACCCGTAGCTTGATGCGTAGCCCTTTACCCTGCTGCTCCGCCTGCTGCAGGCTGAGCAGGTAGCTGCTGCAAATCTCGCCGCTGAACAGAACATCGAACAGTTGCTTGCCCCACTGGCGCGCGACCGCTTCCTCGGTCGTATTGACGCGCCGGCGCGGCAGGCTTGCGCTCAGCATCGCGTTTTCAAGCTCGAGCAGGCGCGTGCGCAGCTCGGACATCGGGAACGGCATGTGCAGCGTGGAGTGCAGCTCGCCGGCGGGCGAATGTACTACGCGCACCGGATAGGATCCCGCTGCCCCGGCGCCGATTTCGATCTCGAAATCGAGGTAGCTAAGCTGTTGCACGGTTTCCGGCATAGCTGGTTGGTTTCCGTCACAATGAAGCAGCAGCCACGCGACTATCTAGATGAATGCGTGCTGCCTGAAATGATTACATGGACAGGCCGGCTTCAGCAGGAGCAGCATAGCACACCAATTAAAAGGGCCTAAGTCCCGCCGTCGCTCAGGCCACTATGAAGGGTTGCCGGGGCACACAACTCAATAGTCCCCCGATGCCGGCCACGTTGCCGGGATATGATAGGCTGGGCCCAGCGATCAAAATCGCGCCTGGAGGGCCTACGGCCGGCCGCCTGCGCGGGCGGGAAGTCCGTCGACGGCCATGGGCGTGTTGAAGCACAAGGAAATCCGCGAAGCTCTATGCAGATCGCCCTATCGCCCGAATTCACCCGCCGGATGCTCGAGCTGCACGGCGACGCAGGAGCGGCCTGGCTCGCCGCGCTACCGTCGATTGCCGACGACTACGCACGGCGCTGGCAGCTTGAGCTCGCGCCGTCGCCGTGGCCGTTTACCTACAGCGTGGTACTGCCCGCCGTCCGCGCCGACGGCAGCAACGCGATCTTAAAGCTGGCGCCGCCCGAGGACGAATGGCGCAGCGGAGCTGAAGCGCTACGCTGGTTCGACGGCCGCGGCAGCGCCAGCCTTCTGGAAGCCGAGGTCGAAGCAGGCGCGCTGCTGCTGGAGCGGCTCAGCCCCGGAATTACGCTGGTGCAGCTGGACAACGACGATCGAGCGACAGCCATCGCCGGTCGAGTGATGCGTGAGCTATGGCGCCCGCTGCCCGCCGAGCACCCGTTCATCACGCTCGTACAATGGTCGAGCGGCCTGGCTGTAGTGCGTGAGACGTATAGCGGCGGCAGCGGGCCGATCCCCGAGCCGCTGCTGTCGGCGGCGGAGGGTTACTTTGCCGAGCTGCTGGCCTCGGCGCCTCCGGCGGTGTTGCTGCACGGCGATCTGCACCACGACAACGTGCTGGCCGCGCAGCGCGCTCCCTGGCTGGCGATCGATCCGAAAGGCATCGCCGGCGAGCCGGCGTTCGAGCCGGCGCAATTCTTTCTGAACCCCGGAGAGTGGCTGCATCAACATGCCGATCTGCGCCCGATCATGCGCCGCCGTCTGGATATCCTGGTCGACGAGACCGGCCTGGATCGCGAGCGCATGCGCGGCTACGCGATCGGCAAGGCAGTCTTGTCGGCGTGGTGGGATCTCGAAGAAGACGCGGCCAGCGAATGGTTCCACGCATCGCTGGCCGTCGCGCAGGCGCTGACGGAGGTACGCTAGCTCGGTCGATTTCATCAATTGCGAGCAGTGCACACATGGGTTTCAGACTAGCCCTCGAGCGTGTTGAACAGGCCGCCGCATCCATTGATCCGGTCTTTTTGAGGACACCGCAATACGAGTGCGAACCGTTGAGCGAGCAGCTCGGCGTGCGCGTCGTGCTCAAGCTCGAAACGTTCAACCCGATCCGCAGCTTCAAGGGCCGCGGCGCGGACTGGCTGGTATCCCGGCTGCCGCGCGGCTCGCGCCTTGTTTGCGCCAGCGCGGGTAATTTCGGTCAGGCGATCGCCTACGCCGGCCGCAAGCACGGTATCGATACACTGATCTATGCCGGCAGCAACGCCAATCCGCTGAAACTCGAGCGCATGCGCCGCCTGGGAGCCGTGAAGGTGCATGGTGCGGATTTTGATGCCGCCAAACGCGAGGCACGGCGCTTCGCGCGCGAACAAGGGGCGCGCTTTGTCGAAGATGCGCTGGACATCGAAACTGTCGAAGGGGCAGGCACGATCGGGCTTGAATGGCTCGCCTTCCCGGAGCCGCTCGATACGTTGCTGATCCCGCTCGGCAACGGCGCGCTGCTCAACGGCGTTGCGCGGATGATCAAAGCGGCGCGACCACAAACACAGGTGGTTGCGGTTCAGGCCGCCGGCGCTCCCGCGATGGTCGAGTCGTGGCGCGCCGGCCGGATTGTGAGCTACGAGCGTATCAACACCATCGCCGACGGTATCGGCGTGCGTGTACCGATTGCCGAGGCATTGGAAGATATGCGCGGTCTGGTCGACGACGCGCTGCTGGTGGAGGAGCAGAGCATGATTCGGGGCATGCAGCTGTTGCACCGGCATGCCGGTGTTGTCGCCGAACCGTCGGGCGCCGCCGAAATCGCGGCACTGCTCGAGCAGCCTGATAGGTTTAGCGGCCGGCTCGTCGGCACGATCGTTACCGGCGGTAATCTTACGCCAGAGCAGATCGATAGCTGGCTTTGAGCGCCGCATCGCAATTCTGTTTTCGCCGGCGAGCATGCCGGTATGCCCGCGGCAAGGCGATGCCCCGTGGCGCCGTGGTTGCTAGCCGCGACAGTGCTCAGCTACAATGCGGCAAATTCGGAGGAGCAACAACAATGACAGAGCGCGTCGGCTTTATCGGCCTCGGCATCATGGGCCGCGGAATGGCACGCAATGTGCTCAAGGCAGAGTTCGAGCTGCGAGTATGGAACCGCACCGCGAGCCGGATGGACGAGTTGACGGAAGCCGGCGCTATCGCGTGTGAGAACCCGGCGGAAGTCGCCGCCGGCAGCGATA
This sequence comes from uncultured bacterium, assembly GCA_963827625.1. Lineage (GTDB taxonomy): Bacteria > Chloroflexota > Chloroflexia > Chloroflexales > Kallotenuaceae > CAWHBS01. Next base: position 672,177 of record CAWHBS010000005.1, read on the forward strand.
TCGTGATCACCTGCGTCAGCGATACCCCCGATGTTTTGCAGGTGATCCTGGGCGACGACGGCGTCGTCGAAGGCGCGCGTCCGGGCAGCCTGGTGATCGATATGAGTACGATCAGCCCCGAGGCGACGCGCGACATCGCCAGGCAGCTCGGCGAGCGTGGCATTCATATGCTTGACGCGCCGGTCAGCGGCGGCAGCGAAGGCGCCCAGCGCGGCACGCTATCGATCATGGTGGGCGGTGATGGCATACAGGTCGAGCGGGCGATGCCGGTGCTGCAGGCGATGGGCAAGACGATCACCCATGTCGGCGACAACGGCGACGGGCAGTCGGTCAAGCTGGTCAACCAGATCCTGGTGGTGATTAACGCGCTGGCGATGAGCGAGGCGCTGTTGTTCGCGCAGGCGGCAGGCGTCGATCTGGCCAAGGCCCTCGCGGCGGTCAAAGAAGGCGCCGGCGGCAGTTGGATGCTGAGCAATCGCGGGCCGCAGATCCTGGCACGCGACTGGCGGCCGGGTTTCATGATCGACCTGCAGCAAAAGGATGTGCGCCTCGCGCTGGAAGCCGCCGACCGCAACGGTGTTCCGCTGCTCGCCACCAGCCTGATCGGCAACCTGTATCGCACGCTGCAGCAGGCCGGTCTGGGCGCCGAGGGCAACCACGCCTTGATCAAAGCGCTCGAGCGGCTGGCGGGTATCGAAGTGTCTGGCTAATACAGGTGGCGTGAGCGGTGCATACCGAGAGGTTGGAAAGTTTGCGGGGTGACAGGGTGAAGCAAAGCCCGACGTTCGGTGCATTTCAATCGAGATGCGAATACATTCGATGAATACACAAACCGTTGATGATCGAGTCACCCGTCACCCCGTCACCCCGTCACCTTGTCATGCAAAGTACGCGCTCGGGCACAATGAGCGCGTACTAGGAGACTCAAACTTATGGCCGAAAACGCACGACCACGGCCCGTTGTGCTGGCGATTATGGACGGCTGGGGGCTGACCGCACCGGGGCCCGGCAACGCGGTTGAGCTGGCCGAAACGCCCAACGTCGACCGCTGGACGGCCGAGTATCCGTTCACCACGCTCGCGGCGTCGGGATATGATGTAGGTCTACCCGACGGGCAAATCGGCAACTCGGAGGTCGGGCACCTTAATATCGGCGCCGGCTTCGTGGTGGACCAGGACCTGACCCGGCTCGCCAAATCGATCGACGACGGCAGCTTTTTCGACAATCAGGCGCTGCAGGGCGCGGTTCAACACGCGATCGACAACAACAGCAAGCTGCACCTGATGGGCCTGTTCGGTCCGGGTGGCGTCCATTCGCACCAAAATCACCTGCACGCGCTGCTCGAGCTTGCCCGGCGTAGCGGGCTCGACCGCGTGTATCTGCATCTGTTCACCGATGGCCGTGACGTCCCGCCGCGCAGCGCGCTCGGTTTCCTGGACGCGCTCGAGGCCGCGATCGCGCGCATCGGCGTGGGCCAGGTCGCGACGGTCGGCGGGCGCTACTACGGCATGGACCGCGACCAGCGCTGGGAGCGTACCGGCAAGGCCTACGACGCGATGGTCTCGGGCCAGGGCCAGACTGCCGCCGGCGCACGCGAGGCGATTCAGTCGTCGTATGACGCCAATGCCGGCGACGAGTTTATTTTGCCGACGGTGATCGTGCGTGACGGTGCGCCGGTGGCGCTGGTTGCCGACAACGACGCGGCGATCTTCTTTAATTTCCGGCCCGACCGCGGCCGTCAGCTGACGCGCGCGTTCGTGGAGCCGGAGATCAACGCCGCGATTCGGGAGCACTACGGGCAACAGACAGCCCAGGGGCAGCAGCTGCCGGATACGATCTGGCAGCGCGAGCGGCAGCTCGAGAACCTCCACTTTGTGACGCTGACCGTGTATCAGGCCGGCTTACCCGTGGTGATTGCGTTCCCGGCCCGCGACGTTAAGCAGCCGCTGGCCGACGTCGTCGCCTCGGCCGGGCTCGCGCAGTTCCACATCGCCGAAACCGAAAAGTACCCCCACGTCACGTTTTTCTTTAATGGCGGCCGCGAGAAGCCGTTTGAGCATGAGGATCGCACGCTGATACCGTCGCCCAAAGTGGCGACCTACGATCTTCAGCCCGAAATGAGCGCCGCCGGGGTTACGCAGAAGCTGCTCGAAGCAATTCACAGCCGGCAGTACGACTTCATCATCGTCAACTATGCCAATCCCGATATGGTCGGGCACACCGGCGATATCGAGGCGGCGATCACGGCGTGCGAAACAGTAGACGCCGGGCTGGGCCAGGTGGTGCCGGCGGTGTTGGAGCAGGGTGGCGCGCTGTTGATCATCGCCGACCACGGTAACGCCGAGGTGATGATCGATCCCGCGACCGGCGGTCCGCATACCGCGCATACCACCAACCGGGTGCCGGCAATCTTGATCGCCGCGCCGGAGCTCGGCCTGGATCGCCAGCACGTCAGCCTGCGCGAGGGCGGGCGCCTGGCGGACGTCGCGCCGACGCTGCTTGAGGTGATGGGCGTTGCACCGTCGGCCGATATGACGGGGCAGAGCCTGATCGAGCGGAAGGTGAGTTGAACGATCCGAGCCACGAATAGGACACGAATAAACGAATGGAGCCACGAATAATTCGTGGCTCCATTCGTTTATTCGTGTCCTATTCGTGGCCTAAATCACCTCGAGGTCGTTGAGCGTGCCCAGCTCGGGAAACGGCGCGTGCGGCTCGGCCTGATACCAGAACGAGGTCGAGGCGATGTCGTCCTTCAGCGGCAGGTAGCGCCCTTTGCCTTCCAGCGCGGAGCGCCAGCCGAGCGCCTGGATCGTCACGCGCAGAGCTTCGCGAAATCGGATCGGGTCCTGGACGTGCCAGCGATACAGGCCGAAGCGCTGCTGGCTGCGATACAACCCGTCCGGCGTCAGTACCTGCGGAAGTCCCAGGTACGGCGTCGAGAAGGTGCCGTACTGTCCCTGCGGATGCTCGAAATTCCAGGCACCGCCGAAATAGTCTTCGGTGCCCGTGCCGCAGATCGACGGCCACTCGCCGTCGTCGTCGAGATAAAACTTAATCTCACCCTCGCCCCACCAGCCGTTGCTGTTGACGCCCCAGGCCAGGTACGTGCCGACATACTGCCCCTGACCGCGCACGCCGTCCAGCAGCGTATGGACTTGCTGATAGGGTAGCGGATTACTGCGCCGCCACTGGGCATGCAGGTACGCACGATCGTCGGGCACCTGGGTAAGCGTGTAATCGATCTGGTAGTAGAAGCCGCGCACCGGCTCGGGGCTCAGATTTTCGACGGTGATACGGGCGCTGTGACGGAACGGCATCTCCCAGTAGCTGTTGAACCCGCCGGCCGGGTTGACCGCAATCGGCAGCGAGCTGATATTGCATCGAACGCCCCAGCCGTTACAGAAAAAGTCGCCCAGTGGCGTTTCCACCGACGGAGCCTGCTCGCCGTCCCAGTAGCAGCGCAGCACGAGGCTGCGCCATTTAGTCGGGTGGACCGTCAGCCAGATGTGCTGGATCGCGCCCGGGCCGTCGATCTCGGCGAGTGTAACCGTGCTGCTGCCGTCCAGATCGATACTGGGCGAGACCTTCCAGCCCCGACCAAGCTCACGCGCGGAATTCGCGCCGGTGCCTTCGGTCGCCATGCCGCCGCGACCGCGCTCACCGGTCTTGTTTTCGGCGCTGATCGAGCGCAACTCGGCGTTCGACAGGCGTGACACGTTTCCGAGGTGCACGCCCAAGCCATCGTACGGTTCCATGTTACTCCTTTTCGGTTAGTTCCAAATAGCGAACCCAACAGCGTAGCAGATATGATCCAGCCACGTTGCGCTCGAGGCCGGCGGGCTGGTCGCCCTGGCCACCTTCAAATCGTAGGGTCGAAACGATCAGCCGGCCGGCGCCGAGGCGTAGCTGCGCGGCATAGGCATGTATTGCCATGGTACGCGCGTCGACCCGAGTGAGTATCGGCGCAGCCGCGGCGCCGTGCGGCGCGCTGTCGAGCGCATGATCCGTGGCACTACCGAAGAACTGCAGGCCCGCGAAGTCGCCATGCGGAAAATCGCCCCAGGCCGCATGCGGCTCGACAACGCGCACCGCCTCGCGCCAGAAGGGCATTTCTACCGTTTGCACCGGCGCGGAATCCTCTCTACCCGTCAGCAGCAGCACTGCCTGCCCACCCTGTTCAACCCACCCGGCCAGCTCGGGCGTCCAGGCGGTAGCCACGGCCACATTCGCCTGGTCGAGGCCCGAGACAGCGCGAGCAAGGCGTTGCAGATCCGCTAAGCGGCCGGACGGATCGACGAGCGCCAGCTTGCCGATATCGCGCCAGGGGTCCGGCGGAAAGAGCCACAACGGCCATTGATTGGCCGTGCTGTGGCCTGCAACTCGCAGCTCGGCGTGTAGAATGGCCTCGCGCGGCTCGTTCAGTGTGGGCACCACAAATTCGGCAACCGTCAGCTCGCGCACATCGCCGGGAACAATGCCGGCTTCGGCAGATCCGGCGGCAAAGGGCGGCTCGCCGTCAAACGCAGCACGCCACTCTACAGCGCCGCTGCCGGCCTCGGAGCCGTAGTGCGACGCGACCAGGTGCGCGCGCACGATCGCCCCCGCGGAGTAGCACCAGGTATCCCAGTAGGCGGCCCGGTCGCCGCCCGCCACCCAGGCGCGCCGCCGATCCCAGCCGGCCAGCAGCACCAGATCGTCGTTGAACGCGCGGAAATCCTCGGCAGCGAACTTAAGCCGGCCGGTGTCGTCCCACATCCCGGCAGTCGAGATAGGAGTGTCGACCTCGCCGGTTACGACGTAGCCGCCGATCTCACCATACAGGCGCACAGTTTCCAGCGTCCATTTGCGATGTAGCAGCGCCTGTCGCTCCGAAATACGCTCGAGCTCCGGCGCGCGCTCGGCGAAGCCGTTTTCGCGCAGGCGCTGATCTTGATACGCCACATCGTACTGCCAGCGCGCGCCCTGGGGGTTTATGGCCGGGTCGTCGAGGGTCCACCAGGGGTCGGCCTGCACCCTGCGCAATCTCCCCAGATCCCGAAACGTATCCAGGTCGCAGAACTCGCCGAAGACCCACGGCTTGATCGGCCGCCAGCGTGGAGTAAAGTGATCGAGCAGCGGGCGAAAGAACTGCAGCTCACTATAAAAGTGATAGTCGTAGTACTCGGCATACTCGTTGAGCAGGCCACCATACGCCTCACCCGAACCGCTGTTGTCGCGCACCAGCGCGTCGCCGGCCAGTGACTTCACTGCCGTGAACAGCGGCTGCAGCACATCGGCGCCGACTTGCCGCCCCAGCTCGCAACCCAGGCTGTACAGGATCACCGACGGATGGTTACGTGCCTGGCGCACCAGTCGCTCGTATTCAAGCGGGGTTTGCTCGCGCCAGAACGGTGTCGGCTCAGGCAGCCACATCGGAAGCTCAACCCACAGCAGCATGCCGAGCTCGTCGGCGAGCTCGAAGTAATACTGCGGCGGGAACCACAAACAGAGTTTTATGCCGTTGTAGCCCAGCGCGCGCAGGCGCTCGAAATCGGCACGCACTCGTTCGGGGCCTGGATTGCTGTGCAGCGAGCCGGCGTACCAGCCCCACGAAAGCGCCATTCGCGGGTAGATCGGAGCATCGTTGAGCTTCAGCTGTGTTCCGTCGGCCGACAGCGTGCGCAGGCCGAACCTGATCGTTCGTTCGTCGCCGTCCTCAACCGATACACGCGCCTCATACAGTGCGGGTGTTCGTGGCGACCATGGCTGAGGATGCTCAACCGCGAGCGCCAGCCGAGCGCTGCAGCTCACGCCGTCCGGTGGCTGCCAGTCGGAAGCGGCGACCAGCTCGCCAGCAGAGTCGCGCAGCTCGACCCTCAGCGGCCGCGCGGCAGTCAGCTCGACCTCGACCTGAACGGCGCCATCTGCAGCACCACTTACGTGCACCTCGGCGATCGACGCGCTGCCGGTACCGACCAGCGATACAGCTTGCCAGATGCCGCCAAAGATACTGCCCCAGACATACGGCAGAAAGCCCGACAGCGTTTGCTTGAGCGGAAATCGACCGGGTAGTGCTTCCGAGGCAGGGCCGTTCCGCAGCGTGGCAGGTTTTTCGACTTCCAGTACAAGCTCGGCTTCGCTTCCAGGCTGGACGACCGCGGTAATCTCGATGGTGAATGTGTCCCATAGCCCGCGGTGACGCCCGACCTCGATGCCGTTGACCAGCACGTGGCAATCGTAGCTGACAGCGTCGAAACGCAGCCAGATGCGGCGCCCCGCAAGGCTCTGCGGCACGGAAAAGCGCTTGCGATACCAGCCAGGCCCCGCAGCGTCCTTTGCAACGCCTAGCGCTTCCCAGCAGCCGGGTACCTGTATCGCCCGCCAATCGTCAGCGTCTTTGAAGCGAAACTCCCAGCTGCCGTTTAGAGATATCATGGCCTTCTCTCCCGTCCCACAGCCCCCACCCCAGCCCCAGGATAAATCCTGGGGCTGAAGAAACGAAGCCCGCTGAAGCGGGCTAGCGGCGGTACGCCCTCCAGACGTGCCTTGGGTCGCCGGCGTCGGGGAAAGCTCCGCCGCTACAACTTCTCCCAGGCGACCACTTGCTCCTCACCCCAGGCAAGCTCACGAGCATGCTCGTTCACCGATACCCGACAGGTCTCATCGCCCAGCGGCTGAACAGCGATCCGCAGGCTGCGATGGCGCAGGCATATTCGCACGACATAGCTGCTGCCTTCGACGCGCGCCGCGGGCGGAAAGCAAGGCCGAACACGCAGCGCATCGACAGCCGGCCGGATGCCCATCAGCGTGTGCAGCACCAGGTGAACACCAAACGCGCCCCAGCCATAACCTTCGCCACCGCAGCGCCCGCTCGGCGGCCAGTACTCACAGGCAATCCCCGGTAACGTGCGCTCCGGGCCAGCCGCGCGCGCGTCCCAGAAGCCATACGCTCGCTCACAGATCGTCCAGGCCAGCTCAGCCGCTTTGCCGCGCTCGCCCGCTTGCTGCGCTGCTTCCACCGCCGTCCACACAAACATCGGCCAGGTCAAGTGGTGGGCATCCAGCTCGGCGACGGCACGACGGACCGCCGCTGTGTGTTCCGGCGGCGCCGTTCCCAGCGCCACGGGCGCGAGCTGCATCACGTCTTGCACCGGCGAAAATGCTCCAACGTGAGCATCCCAATCGGCGTAGCGCTCGCCGTCCCACAGCTGCTCGGTCTGCTCGGCATGCCGGCGGGCCAGCGAGCGCCACTTGTGCGCGTCGGCCTGCAGGGCAAGCAGCTCCGCGAACTGCTGCATCACGCCCGCGGCGTGCGCAAAGGCCGCTTCGAGGTCGACCGGCCGCACATGGCGGATCGGATGCCCACCGCCAAGCGGCTGCTCGCCGAAGCGCGGCAAGTCGTCCTGGCCCGATTCCCAGCTGCAGACGAAATGTAGCCGGCCGTCGCTGCTGCGCTCACGTAGCCACCAGTCGAGGTAGGCGCCAAGGTAGGGATACATCGCCGACAACCATTCGCGGTCCGGCCGTATGTCGTACAGCTGCGCGGCGACCACAAACGGATAGCCCCATTGCGGCCCCGTGCCGCACACCGTTCCGTCGGCCGCGACCATGTTGAACGTGCCGTCTTCGCGCGAGCACGGCACATTCGGCGCCTGCGCGTCGGCAAACGTTCCAAGCAATAGATCCTGTGCGAGCGCGGCGTCGGCATAGCCCAGCAGCAGCGCGTCGATCGCCGCCTCGGCCAGCACCACCCGCGGCGCCTGGATCTGCATAGCATCCCAGATATGCCGGTAGCAACCGGCCGGCTGCTTGACCATCATGCGCAGCGTTTCCAGATCGTACACCAGTCCGCGCCGCCAGGACGCCGGCCAATCGCCTTCCAGCCGCGGCGCGGCGCTCCAAAACGCATCGTCTCCGGCGCGCAACCGCGACAGCTCCGACGCGCCGTTACGGCGCGCACGATCGAGCGACTGCATCGCTTCGACGAGGCTTCGCCCACGCGCCAGTATCAGCTCGAGCGGCACACCTTCCGGCGCATCAAGCCCGAGCACGGCATGCAGCGTCACCGTTTTGCCGCGGCTACCGAGCACGGTCACGAAATCGCCGGCAGCCAATCCGGGCGCGGCATGATTGGCCCATTCGCCGAGCAGCGTGGCGTGCGAGGTTATGCCAAGGTCGGCCAGCGGACAGGCTGCCCACAGTACGAACGCATGCCCGTCTTCAAAGCCCTGCAGCGTAATTCCACCGTCGATCGCGCGCCCGACCAGACCCGACTCGCCCCATTCTCCGTTCGCGCTCAACAGGCGGCTATACTCGGCGTGGACAGCAACACGCCGCGCGGCCGACACCGTAATCACCATACGCAGAGCATCGTCGCCCACCGCGTGGCAAACCAGCTCGGCGCGGGCACGGTCGTGTTGCAGATCGAACGCGACGACGTTTTTTGAGTGATATGGGCTCTCGGCGACCTCGTAATCAGACAGGCCAAGTGCCCCATCCAGCGCCACGCGCATACCCGCGCGGTAGGTTTCGCGCCGACCACCGTACGAGCCGGCGTAGGCGGGGAAATGCCAGCGAAAGCCGGCGTCGAACGAGCGCAGCACACCCAGCGGCCGCAGGTTGCGCGTGTGCGCGGGCTGGTCGAGATAGCCGTACGGCGTGTACAGAATCGCGCGGAAACGTCATACCTGGCCTTTTATGTCGGCGGGCGTTGCCGAGGCGACAAACGCATCGAGATCACGCTTGAGCTTGGCAAGCGACGGTCCGTGGGTGTACATCATATGGCCGGCTTCGTAAAACTCCTGTGAAACATTGGCGCTCAGATCGGCATCGATGCCGAGGTGACTGAAGGTGTACTGTGTGGCAAAGTACGGCGTGGCCAGGTCGTAAAAGCCGTTGGCAACAAAGACTTTGAGGTACGGATTCATCGTCATCGCCTTGCGCATCGTTTCGGCGACGTTGACGAACTCGTTTTCGTGCTCGGCAAAGCTCCACGGTTGTACCCTGCCGGTGAGCACTTCGTATGGCAGGTCGCTCTCAAAATTGAGGTCGCGGCGTACATAATCGTTGAACATAGCGGTATACGGCCCGGTGATCATCGTCAGGCTCGGATCATACTCACCCTGCTCGCCGGCGGCGTCGCGGTCGATGCCCTGAAAGCGGCTATCCAGTCGCCCCACGGTACGCCGCTGGTCGCGCAGCAGCTCTTTCACGAAGCGATGGATCTCAATCCGCAGGTCGGTACGCTCGATATACTCGACGCTCAGACCAGTCAGCGCCGATAAGCGTTGGGCGATCGCGGCACGCCGATCCGCCGGTAGTGTGGCGCCCTGCAGCAGCGCCAGCGCGTAGTCGCCGAGTGCGAAGCGCTCGGCTTCGGCCAGCGCCGTCTTGAGGTCGCGCTGCAGGCCGGCCGCGAGGCGCTTGTGATACCACGCCGTCGCCGTGTAGGTCGGCAAAAACAAGATATACGGCAGGTCGTTGCCGGCGGTAAAACTGGCGGTCTGAAAATCCAGGATCGACGATACAAGCATGATGCCGTTGAGGTACATGCCGTGGCGCTCCTGCAAATAGCCGGAAAGGCCGGCAGCACGGGTGGTGCCGTAGCTTTCACCGACCAGGAACTTCGGCGAAGACCAGCGGCGATAGCGCGACAGGTACAGCCTGATAAAGTCGCCGACCGATTCGATATCGCGTTTGATGCCGTGGAATTGCCTGGCTTTTTCACCCGGCACCACGCGGCTGAAGCCTGTGCTGACCGGGTCGACAAACACCAGGTCGGTAACGTCCAGCAGCGAATACTCGTTGTCGACGAGGCGATACGGCGGAGGCAACTGATCGCCGATTTCGTCCATCAGCACGCGTCGCGGACCGAGCACGCCAAGGTGCAGCCAGACCGACGACGAGCCGGGCCCGCCGTTGAACGAAAACGTGATCGGCCGCGTCGCGGGGTCGTCGATACCTTCGCGGGTATAGGCGATGAAAAAGATCGAGGCGCGCGGCTTTTCACCCTCCGACTCGCCGGCGTTATCTCCGCCCTTTTCCGATTCTTCTCGCAGCACGATGCGGCCGGTGGAAACGGCATACTCGACGCGCTGCCCGCCGATGGTCGTCGAGTGTCGCGTAACGACGATCTCGTCCCGCGGCGGCTCGATCGGCGCGCGGTCACGGTCGTTGTTTAGTTCAGCCATGCGCCCAAGCATATCCGGGCTTTGGCGCGCGTGCAAACGGGGTGTGGGGCGCGATTTGCCGTCCCGCGTTCCCGCGTTCCCGCGTTCCCACGTCCCCGTGTCCCCAGGATAAATCCTGGGGCTGAAGAAACAAAGCCAGCTGAAGCTGGCTGGAGATCTCCAGCCAGCTTCAGCTGGCTTTGTTTCTTCAGCCCCGGCATTTATGCCGGGGTGTGCGCGTGTCCCAGTGTCCAGCCCGCTGAAGCGGGCTTCGTTTCTTCAGCCCGACGCTTGAGCGTCGGGACGGGACGGGACGGCGTGCCTGCCAACCGATCTCAAGCCTGGTCAGCCGCTCCCAACCGAAGCGACTGTAGAAACGGCCCGCGCCGGCGAACTCGTCTTCAGCCGCGGTAATCAAGAGCAACCGCTCGCAGCCGCCGAAACGTGCCCACGCGACGGCGTGGCGCAACAACCATGAGCCGACGCCCCGGTTGCGCCGTTCGGGCACGACCTCGAGCTCGGCCAGCTCGGCCCAACCGCGCAGCGCCGGCAACGCTCCGCCTTCGGTCAGATCGGTGACGATGTCGCAGTAGCCGATCGAAACCTCGCCTTCAAACACGTCGAAGCGAGCCCCCCAGCGGCCGGTAGAGCGGTAGACAGATAGCGTCGGTAGCGGTGGATCGCCGGGAGCTGTAACGCCGGCGAGCTCGCCGCCGTAAACACTCTCGACGCGCCCGGGATCACGCAGGTAGCCCGCGGCCTCGATAGCTGCCGTGATGTGGGGCCAGACATCCGGAATACCACTGAACGGACCAACAGGCGGACCGCCGGCGAGCCAGAGGGCTGTAGCGTTCCACGCCGCGGCCTGCTCGGCCGCGGCGCTCAGCACGTGTGCACTGGCCTCCGCGGCATCCGGCGACGCAAGGAACCAATCGATCTCGGCTACGCCGTGGAATTCCGAGTTGACTTCAGGGGCCGAACCGTACAGCAGCACATGCGCGACAGCCTCGACGCTCTGGCGCTGGAGCGCAACCAATGTTGTGCGCTCGACAACCCACGGGTCGACCACGTACTCGCCCGGGTTGCGCTGCAGGTAGCCGGCAAGCCACGCCTCCGGCACTGCCCAGCCGGGCACGATCGCGCCGAGATGATGGTTGACCAGCGAGGTCACTTGCGCAAGATGCTCGGAGCGTAGACGCTCTATGATGATCACGTATTCACCGTTCACCGTTCATCATTCATCCTTCATCGCTCATCGCTCAATATGGTACCATCGCCGTATGAGCACGCGGACACTCAGCGCGCCGCCAGTGCCGCGGGCGGCGCTTTCGCCTCGACGATGGAAAGTGCTGCGCATCCTGCTTGGCCTGCAGGTTATCGCCCTCGCCGCGATGTATCTATCGGGGCATTGGGACGCCGCGGAACACGCCAGGGGCGCCGTCGACAGCTTCTGGTATCCGCCGCACTACGGGATCTATTTCGGGATCCTGGCCGCAGCGCTATTGTCGGGCGCCGGGCTGCTGCTGCTCGTGTGGGGCAGTCCAGTTTCGCCGTTTCGTGCGCTCGCGCAAAATCCGGCACTCAGCATGGTGGTGATCGCCAATCTGCTCGGCTTCACCGGCGCGCCGGCCGATGCGCTGTGGCACGAGGTCTTCGGGATCGACCTGACGGTTTGGAGCCCGCCGCACCTGCACATTTTGCTTGGCGAGATGCTGGCGGCGCTGGCGTGTGCTGTGTATTTTTTGGCGCCGCCACGGCCTGGAGACGAGCTGTTCGCGCCGCTGCGCACCCAGAGCCTCGTCCGCACGCTGTCGATCGTTGCCGTGTTTGTGCTGGCGCTGCTGATAGCGGCATTCTTGTTTCTGGAGTACGAGGCCGGCGTACGCTCGCGTGAGGTGCTGGCCCGGCCGCGATGGGCTTTTCCGGTGTTGTGGACCTGGTTTCTCGCCTTCACGTTCGCGGTCGTTTCCGCTGCCACGCGGCGGGCAGGCATGGCGACCGCCGTGGCGCTGGCGTACGATCTGGCACGGCTGCTCGCGTTGGCCTTCGACCGCACAGTTCTTGACTATGAGGGCTCGATCGCCTTTCCACTGCTGCTGGCCGCGCTGCCGTGGGACATCACCCTGTTCGTGTTGCTGCGGCGACACCGGAATCCGTCGTTACGCAGCTGGCTGCTCGCCGGTGCCGTCACGGCAGTTGCGGTGACGATCACGACGCCGCTGTTTTTCGCGGCGCTTGGCGTCGCGCCGGAGCTGACGGTGACGCCATGGACGCGGTTCTGGCTGCTTGCATTCGCCGGCGGCGTGGCAGGCGCCGGTATGGGTTGGTGGGCCGGCAACGCGCTGCGTGGGCTGCGTCCCCGCGACGAAGCCGAGGCGCGCCACGACGCCGGCAGGGAGACGAGCTCAGACTTTCGACCGGAAGCGCTTCGGTCAAACGGATGATGTGGCGTGACGTGGCGGCGGGTATGCTACGGACATAGCATCTTCCTCCCCACTTCCCGCGCCCGATGGGCGCTCTAAAATAACACCGGGCCAGGCGATCGAGCCGGCCCGGCTTTGTTTTAAGCGCAACCTGGAGTCCAATTCGCTCGTCCTAGAACAACCATCGATCGCTGCGAGCAAGGAGCCCTGGATGCACGATCAACCCGCCCCAACCGCCGACCCGGCGCTGTGGAGACAAGCAATGGTCGACGATCCGTATACGCTTTATGAGCGCCTGCGGAGCGACACACCCGTTTACTGGGACGGCTACACGTGGACGCTGTCGCGTTATGCCGACGTTCACACCGCGCTGCGCGATCCGCGCTTCGCCGCCTCGCGCATCGAACCCGACGAGGCCTGGCTTGAAAGCTCCGGACTGGGCGAGCTGTTTCGGACCCACGCCCGCATGATGTTGTTTACCGATGCGCCGGATCATACACGCCTGCGCGGCCTGGTCAGCAAAGCGTTTACGCCGCGGACTGTCGAAGCGCTGCGCCCGCGTATCGAGTTGCTGGTCAATCAGTTGATCGACCGCCATGTGGAGAACGGGCAGATCGAGCTGATCGGCGATTTCGCGTATCCGCTGCCGGTAACCGTGATCGCCGAGCTGCTCGGCGTGCCTGACGATATGCGCGCGCAGTTTCGTAGCTGGTCGAAAGCAATCGCCGGATTTATCGGCGGCACCACCGGGCCGGAGGACGAGATGTTGCGCGACGCGCAGCGCGCGGTGGTGGAGATGAGCGAGTACTTTCTGGCGCTGGCGGCCGAGCGCAGGAAAGACCCGCGCGACGATCTGATCTCGGCGCTGGCGCTGGCCGAAGAAGCCGGTGACCGGTTGAGCGGGCGAGAGCTGGTGGCGAACAGCATTTTGCTGCTGGTGGCGGGGCACGAAACGACGACCAATTTGATCGGCAACGGCATGCTGGCTCTACTGCAGCACCCCGACGAGCTACGGCGCCTGCGCGACGATCCCGCGCTGCTGACGAGCGGTGTGGAGGAGCTGCTGCGCTACGATAGCCCGGTGCAGGCTACCAGCCGCATGGCCCGTGCAGATATAACCTTCGATGAGCACACGATCGCTGCGGGCCAGCATGTATCGTTGATGATCGGCGCCGCCAACCGCGATGCGGCACAGTTCGCGGCGCCGGACGTGCTCGACGTCGGCAGGCGCGAGAACCGCCATCTGTCGTTTGCCCACGGAGCGCACTACTGCCTTGGCGCGCCGCTGGCCAGGCTCGAAGGCCAGATCGCCATCGGAACCTTGCTGCGCCGGCTGCCAAAGCTGCAGCTGGCGACAGAGCAGCCGCGCTGGGGCAACAATCTGACGCTGCGCGGACTTGTCGAGCTGCCGCTTGACGTTCTGATCGGCGAATGAGAAGGAACGCGAACAGGCGCGAATACGATTCGCGCCTGTTCGCGTTCACTTGCGGATCGTTTTCCAGGCACCGCCCACCACGGCGACCGCCAGAGGAGGCAGCGCGTAAAGCGGAGTCGCGCCGCGCGCCGAAGCTGCGCTGAAAACCGCCCAGCTCAGCGCCAGAGCACGAGCGACCAGCACCGCCTCGCGCTGCATCGGCGCGCCATTATCGGCACGTGAGCGAATATGCTCCCCTGGCGCGGCGGCTGCCAGCGCGACCAGCCCGAGCGCGCCGGCAGCAACCGTGGCCTGGAGCACGCGCCGCGCGAGCGGCCGCAGCCGGCGCCTGCGCGGCCGGCTCAGCCTCGACCGGCGCCCCAGTACCACGGCTCCCGCACCACCAGCCAGCGCGAGCCCGCCGCGGGCAACCGCTGCCCCGTATTGCCTGTCGCGCCCCGAGTTGTAAGCGAGGCCGGCCGCCGCGATGACCGGCAGCGAAGCAAGCCTGCTGTCGGCAAGCGTCGCCAGCGCGCTGCCGGCCGCCAGCGTCACGGCGTCGAGCGCTGTGGCCGGCATGCCGGTGCTGCGCGACACAACGCGAGTAATCGCTATCAGGTTGCCCGTTGCCAGACCGAGCGAAAGCATCATCGGATCGACCTCGCTCGCCGCCTGCCAGGTTGCCGGCTGCAGGGCAAGCACGGCGGCAGCAGGAGCAGCCAGAGCGGCCTGGTCGGGCAGCAGCTCGCGGGCGAGTGCCCAGGTCGAGAACACGGCACCGGCGCCACCAACGGCCTGCCAGAGCCGCAAAACGCGCATGCCGATCGCCGGGTCGCCACCCAGGCCGAGCGCCAGTCGCGCCCCGCGGCCATAAAGGCTGGAGTCGCCGGCATCCATGGCGAGCACAAGCTCGCCTTCGTCGCCTTCGGGCGGCACGGGGCGCAGCAGGCCGGCGGCTGCATAGCAGGTGGCGCTCGTCAGCGCCAGCACCACGATGTGTCGATTAGACGAATACGAAAGATCGATCGGACGGGTAAGATGCGAAGCTTGCGGCATAGATTCTCCTGTGTGCCGCTTCCAAGCACGCTGTGTGCCTCCGCGACGCGTTGGGAACAAAATGGCGGCCCTGCGACGTATTACTATGGAGGGGAGAACATGCCATGATCGCTCGAGTTCCACAGCCCACTCCACGACGTGGCTTCGGGGCGCCACGCTGTTTGATCGTCGAGCAGGACGTTCAGCTGCTCGCGGTATTGGTCGAGCTGTTCGCCAACGCCGGCTATGACGTCGATAATGCGCTGCACAACGACGATTGGCGGCGCGTGGCGGCCGGCAGCCGGCCTCATCTCGCGGTGATCGGCGACGGAGCCTGTGGCACCTACGATTTGGGTTGGCGCGTCGCGCGAGCGCTGAAAAGGGTCGACCCGGCGCTACCGTTGATCATGCTGACCTCCGACTATCACGCGCTGGCCGAGGTAGGCACCACGCTGCGCGGACGTATGTTTGCCGCCGGGCTGCGCAAGCCGTTTCCGGTTGCCGAGCTACTGTCCGTAGCCGGGCGCCTGTGCCCACCCGGCAGCTCAATGGAACGCTCGGCTTAGGGCAAAGGACGACGGGCCCGAGTCATGCCGGCGGACGATCGGGCACCGGCAGCACGGCATGGAAATCGGCGGCAAAGCGCGTACGATACTCATCGAGCAGGGCGTCGACACGCGCCGGTGTAGGTGAAGCGACAACCAGGCCGGCGTGGCTCGGCTTGTTCATGCGCCAGACGACTTCAGGGGCATCGTAGGCCGAAAGATCGGGATGCTCTTGCCGGGCCAGACACACGATCAGTCCGGCGTGCCTGAAATGGACCGGGGGCGCCACGTATTGTTCACCACGCACCGCCGCGACCTCAATAGCCGCCCATTCGCGCCACAGGTTGATCCCCGACGCGCACTCCACCAGGTCGACGATATTTGCGCCGCCGACACGGGCCGATGTTTCAAGAAAGAAGAAGCGGCCATCACGGGCGCGGATCCATTCGGTATGCGACGCGCCACGCCGCAGCCCGAACGTCGAAAGTAAATTGGCCGTCAGTTGCAGCAGCTCGCGCGCTTCGTCGCCTTCGCGCGGCAGCGTTTTGGTGATGAAGATTCCGCCGCCGTGCATCACATCAAACAGCGGCTCGGCATAACGGTGCGCCTCGACAAACACCGGCCGGCCGTCGACCATCAGCGAATTGACATGATACACGTCGCCGGCGATATATTCCTCGAGCAGGAAGTATGGGCGGCGCTCGCCAAGCGCTTCGATCGCCGGCCATAGCTCGCCGGCGGAGGTAATTTTGCGGATCCCGATCGCCGAGGCTTCGGAGCGTGGCTTCAAAAACCAGGGCGGCGCTACCCGCTCGGCAAACGCAGCGATCTGGGCATCGTTCAGCGTTGCTACATACGCCGGAACCGTGATCTTTGCCTGCTCGGCGCCCTTGCGCATCGCCAGCTTATCGCGAAAGAAGCGCGCCGCGCTTTCGCCGATGCCCGGCAGCCGTAGATGCTCTCGTACCGCCGCGGCATGCTCGACATCAAAATCATCGAGCGCCACGATGCGGTCGATTTGCTCGCTGCGCGCCATGTAGCTGATTCCTTCGATCAGCGCGCGGCGATCGTACATATCGTCGAGGTAAAACGTCTCGTCGATCGACTTACGCGGCCACGCGATATCGCGCAGCTTTGTTCGCGTCAACAGTAGTACTCGCGCGCCTAGCTCGTGTGCTGCGCGCATAAAGTCGTGTCCTTTTTCGTAACTGGCGAAGCAGAGCAGCGTTGCGCGGCGTTCAGAACTCATAAGGAGCCTCCCGCGATTTCAGAGTACCATTCTTGAAGAATCGCATTCTATAGTGTACCGCCTGCGCCAATGCAGCCGATTTGCGGTACGATTGATCTGAGCCGCGTAACAAAAGGCGCGGCTTTGCGTTGGTTCTATTCACAGGCATTATGATCTGGACCAACTACACATCCGGACGAGAATACCATACCGTCGAAGGCACGCTGCTCGTGCGCGAGCGCGTATGGAGCCCGCAGCTGCGTAACGAGCGCGACGTGTATGTCTGGCTGCCGCCCGGTTATGAGCATGGCGCGCGGCGCTATCCCGTCGTGTATATGCACGACGGCCAGAATCTGTTCGACGAGCCGAGCAGCTACGCCGGGGAGTGGCGCGTGGACGAAACCATGCAGCAGCTTTCGGCGGCCGGTTTGCCGGCAATCATCGTCGGCGTCCAGAACAAGGGCGTGGACCGCTTTCGTGAGTACACCCCGTTTCGTGGCGGGCGCTTCGGCCATGGTCGAGGCGACAACTATGTCCTGTTTCTCGCCAGGACACTCAAACCGCTGATCGACATCGAGTTTCGGACCATGCAGCGTCGCGAGCACACCGGCATCATCGGCTCGTCAATGGGCGGGCTGATCAGTCTGTACGGTTTCGCACGCTATTCCAACATCTTCGGCTTCGCCGGCATCATGAGCCCGTCGCTGTGGGTCGGACACGGCGCGATCTTCGATACCATCAACGACACGACCTTTTCAGGCGGCCGCGTCTACCTCGACGCCGGCGGCCGTGAAACCCCTTCCGGCGTACGCGGCGTCAACATGATGCTTGACGATACGCGGCGGCTCAACATTCTGCTGCAACAAAAAGGCTTTGTTGCGGGTCGCAACCTGCTGTACCGCGAAGCGGCCGAAGCGACACACAGCGAAGCCGCCTGGGCTGAGCGCCTGCCCGGTGCGCTGCGCTTTTTGCTGGGTGGGTGAGGGCCCTAGAACCACGGGCCGGACAAACGCACGACACACAACTCACCGGGCAGCAGCGGGTCGTCGCTGTCGACTACCACGTACAACTTACGCGGATCATCGCCGTCCAGCGTCGCGCCCTCAACCTTGCCGCCGAACAGATTGCCTTCGACGTCACGCAGCAGTGTCCAGCGCGGGGGAGCATGCTCGGTGAGCATGCCCAGCGCCGAGCCGGCAACCGGACCGTCGCTGACTGCATCCGGCGAGGCTTCCGCCGACGCCGCGTATAACAGCCCGCCCGGCGCGCGCGTAGCATCGGTGAAGGTGAGCCGGCAACCGCCGACCGATCCCAGCTCGTATTGTATGATCCCGGTCGGCGCCGGCGGCTCCCGATCGGGATCGGCCAGATACGCGATCAGCTCGGCCAGCGACAGATC
Organism: uncultured bacterium; assembly: GCA_963827625.1. Lineage (GTDB taxonomy): Bacteria > Chloroflexota > Chloroflexia > Chloroflexales > Kallotenuaceae > CAWHBS01. The sequence goes on from CAWHBS010000005.1 coordinate 690,372, forward strand.
ACACGTCGCATCGACGGGCTGTAGCAGGCCGCGCGGCGCGCCGTTGCCGCGCTGGAACAGGCGGAGCGCATCGCCCACGATCGTCGCACCTTCGATGTTGAGCTCGCTGCCGGCGAAGTCCGTCGCAGCGCGCAGGCCGTCGTACAGGCTCGACGCGTCGATCAGTCGTATCAAGGGCGCATCGCCCATTGCGTCGTCGACGGTGACGATGTGTTCGCGCGCCCCGGTCGAGCCCGAGCCGAATGCAAGCAGGCGCGGTCCGGCCCGGCCGTCGATCACGGTGCACGCTTCAAGGTCGAGCTTGTAGCGCTTGGTGCCGCGCAGGTCGTCGAATTCGGCGCCGCCCTTCGTGACCGGCCGGCAATACCACGGCAAGCACCTGGCGCGCATCGGGATCCAGCAGCGCGATGAAGTTCGCGTCGTCCTGAACGATGGCCAGCATCGTGCCGATGCGCACGATGCTCGAAGCAGCGCGCACATACGCCGGCATGTCCAGCGCCTCGTCCGCGCCCGTGCCGTACAGCAGGGCATGGCGCGCGACAACAGTGGCTTCGAGCCGCGGGTCGTGCCGCGCGATCAGCGGAATAGGCGCGCCTGTCGGTTTCAAGCGTTGCATGACACTATCATAGCGGTTTGCACAAGCCGGCGTCCACGGTCCCCAGGCTGAAGCCTGGCGCCAGCACGCCGGGCTGAAGCCTGGCGCCAACATACAAAGCCTCTACGGAGGCTACCAAATCCAGCCACGAAGTGGCTTCGTGTTTGGGCGCATGGCTTCAGCCCGGCGTCCCGAGAGCCCGGCGTCCCGAGAGCCCGACGCCAGGCCCGCACCACTCAGCGTTTTCTTAGCTTTCGCTCATCGAGCGTTAAGCTGGGACGCTTATGCTGGCCTCAACGGACACGGACGGACCGGAACTCCCTCCTTCACATGGCGCGGATCGCTCCTTACGGAGCGGTCCGCGTCGCGTTAACGATTGTGCGGGAGCAGCGTCGGGCAGTTGCAGGCAGATTGCTCTTGGCCACCGGTTGCCGGATAATGCAGTGCATGCCTGACCGTCGATACGAGCTGCAGCTTGTGCTCGCACCATCCCAACAAGACGACTGGTTCGAGGTACCGTTTGATGTTCCACCCGACACGGAGCTGCTCCAGGTGCGCTGTTTCGTCGACGGCTATACGTTCGCCGGCGAAATTGTAGACCTGGGCATTCGGGACAACGAGCGCGTCCGTGGTTACAGCGGAGGAGCGCGCGATAGCTTCGTGCTCGGCCGCGCTCACGCCACGCCAGGCTACCTGGCAGGCGAGATCCGGCCGGGTTCGTGGGCACTGATCATCGCCTCCAACCGCCTTCCCGAATTGCCGGTCACCGTCCGGCTCGACGTGGAGTGCATAACCGCGGCGCCGCGCTGGCTGGCCGGCGACCTGCATAGCCATACCGTGCATAGCGATGGGAGCATTCACCTCGAATTTGGCCATCTCCACTGGGTCAACCATCGGCCGTACCTCCAGGCATCCTCAACGTCGCTGCTCGCGTTCTCTGTGACACCGACCCCGAAGCTGCCGCCACCATCCAAGGGGCCGCTCACGACTTGGTGGTGAACGCGGCCACGAAGAATGCACCAGCGAGCGCCGGCAGTGGGAGTACACCCACCGACAACACGCATCGCACCGGCCTGATCGTGGAGACCCGCCGCGATACCACCCGACGCCTCATTGACACCCTCGGCGACGAGCGGCTTCGTACTCGCGCGACCACGGAGCCGCAATGGACACCGACACCGCCGTCGCTTACACCCTCTCCCGCCTCGACGCATTCCTCACCAACACCGACAACTGAACCAGGCGCCAGAAACCGCCCGGAACGTTCACCGAATCTCCACGGCCGGCGGGCAATATCGGGACATCGGTCGCTCTCGAAGCCACTTGGTGCTGAGCCGACTTGACGCGCCAGATTGCCCGCTCTGCGCTCGCTCTGCACCGGACAACGCCGCACAGATTCGCGGCCGGCAAGCGTGCCGGCAGCAGCACACGCGGATGTGCCGATCTGCGTGGCCGGACGGACCGATCGCCTGAACGTTCGGTGCGTCGTTTCTGTGTGCGGACGCGTTCTGCGCCCGTCGGGCCGACTGCCCGCTATCGCGGGTCGGTCAGTCGTTGGAGCCGAAGGCGGCGTCGATCGCGGCGAGTGCGAACGCGACCGCGGTGTCGTCGTCCATTGCGTTGCCCTGAAGGCCGAGGTCGTGAACTTGGTCTTCACCGAGCGCGCTGACTAGGTGCGTCCGGAGCACTTGCGCGTCGGGTAAGACGTCAAAGAAGGAGCCGATCATGGGGCTGGCCGCGCCGGTGAGGATCGCAGCCGGCGTCAACGCATCCGCGGCGACCAGCGCGAGCGCGGTGAAGATCATCACGTGGCCGAGTTGCGGGCGGTCCCCCCGTTGTTGGGCGGCCATGATGGCGTGCCGCGCGTCGGCTCGGGCCGCCTCGTAATCGCCGAGCCGGGCACGCAGGATCGCGGCGTTCGCAAACGAGTGGCCGACGGCCATGGGTGTGCCCGACCCGAGCTGCGAGCTGCGCGGCCTCGTCGAGCGCGGCGAGCGCCGGGCCTGGTGCGGTTTCGCGGGGGATCCACCCGTAGAGGCGAGGGCCTGGGCCACACCGCTGATGAGTCCCGCAGCGGCGTGCGGCGGCTGCCGCTTCTTGGGCGAACTGTGCGCTCTGTTCGACGTCGCCGAGCATCCCGAAGATTGCTCCTTGGGCGATCAAGAACACGTTCAACAGGTAGTCGTCGTCTGCCGCTCGCGCGAGTTCGGCGGCGATGCCGAATTGATGATGCGGCCTGATCCAAGTCGCCTCTGACCATCGCGGCAACGCCCAGGGGACCATGAATCCGCGGGTCGTCCGGGAGTCCTAGTCGGGTGTTCGCCGCGAGCGCTTCCTCGGCAAGGTTTGTCATTTGCTCGGCTGCCCCGCGAAGTTCGCCGCGAACACGGCGTAGGCAAGTGCGCGTGGGTAGAGACGGTGGTGCTCCGCGCCTGGGAGGTCTGATGGTCGCATCGGCCCACGGGAGGAACATGACCGACGGCCGATACCTGGGGTCCGCGGATACTTGTGACGAGTCGAAGCGCGGTGTCGACGTCGGCGTCGTCGAGTGCCGACGGCGAGTGCAGCTCTGCAGGTTGTCGATGTCTCGTGCGAGCCGTGATGGTCCATTCGATCTCGCCGGGCCCCTCGAGGTGGGGACGGCATCGGCGAGGTAGTCGGCGTAGTAGCGCGCGTGGCGGGCGCGGGTGGCTTGTGTGGCGCCGGTGGCGTCGAGTCGTTCCTGGGCGTACTGGCGGATGGTTTCGAGCAGCCGATAGCGACCCGCGGCGTCGCTGTCGTCGCGGACGACCAGCGACTTCTCGACGAGATGGCCGAGCAGGTCCATGACGTCGAGCGCGTCGAGGCCGCTCGCCGCCGACGACCGCCTCCGCGGCACGGAGGTCCCAGCCGCCTACGAACACCGACAGCCGGTCGAGCGCGGTCTGCTCCTCGGGACTGAGGAGGTCATAGGACCAGTCGATCGCCTGACGCAGGGTCTGGTGGCGCGACAACGCATCGCGTGGCCCACCGGTGAGGAGCCGGAAGCGCTGGTCGAGCCGATCGCTGAAGGTCGGTGAGGCTCATCGACCGGGCCCGCGCGGCGGCGAGCTCGATCGCTAGGGGGACACCGTCGAGGCGCTCGGCAGATCTGCACGATGGCGTCGGTGTCGTCGAGGCGCACCGTTCCGCCGGCCGTCGGCGCGCTCGACGAAGAGCTGCGCCGCGGGGGCGTCAAGGTCGTCGCCGGATACCGGCACGGGAAGCGACCCCACCGCGAAGATGCGCTCGCCGCTCAGCGCGAGCCCCTCGCGACTCGTCGCGAGCACCCGGACGCCGGGACCGGCATGGGTCAACGAGCTGATGAGCTCCGCCGCGGCGTCGAGCACGTGCTCGCAGTTGTCGACGACGAGCAGCAACTCCTTGGTGCGCACGAAGCTGGCGAGGCGCGTCATCGCGGGCAACCCGGGTTCGGGTTGGAGACCCAGCGCTGCGGCGACCGCATCGCCCACCGCAGCACGATCACGAACTGGGGCCAGGTCGGCGAACCACGCCCCATCATGGAATCGGGGGAGCAAGTCAGCCGCAGTCTGGACCGCAAGGCGGGTCTTTCCGACGCCGCCCACACCGGTGAGCGTGACGATCCGCGTCTCCGCTAGCTCCGACGCGATCTCGGAGAGCTCGCGTTCGCGCCCGACGAAGCTCGTAGAGCTGGAGAGGCAGATTGGTGGGAAACGCGTCAAGGGTCCGCGTGGCGGGAAAGCCGGACCGCAACGCGGGGTGAGTGAGCTGGAAGAGCCGTTCGGCGCGCCCAAGGTCGCGCAGGTGGTGGTCACCGAGATCGCGGAGCGCCGCACCGTCGGGAAGCGAGTCACCCGCCAGCTGCTCGGTCGCGAGGGAACACAGGACCTGACCGCCGTGCGCGGCCGCACTGACCGCGTGCGGCACGGTTGACCGCAGTGCCGTAGTAGTCGCCATCGCGGTGCTCGCCCTCGCCGGAATGGACGCCCATCCGGACCCGTAACGGTCCCGTCTTCTCCCACGACTCATCGCCCAATGCGACCTGCGCCGCGAGGGCTGCCTCGACCGCGTCGCTGCGCCGCAGCGAAGACCGCATGCACCCCATCGCCGGTCGTCTTCACGACGTGGCCCTCGTGGGCCTCGATCGCCGCACGCAGGATCTCGTCGTGGCGGGCGAGCGCGTCGCGCATCGCGTCGGGATGCTCCTCCCACAGGCGCGTCGAACCCTCCAGGTCGGTGAACAAGAAGGTGACCGTCCCCGACGGCAACTCGCTCAACCCGATCCCTTCCGCTCGCCCGTGCCCGAGCGGCAAGTCAATCAGACAAACCGGACGACCGTCACCCGCCCGGAGAGCCGCACAGAACAACACCCTCCAAGGCCGGTCCGGCGCATCACAGAACCGGCGATCTGTCGTCCAGTCACGACCGACGGCAGGTGGCGACCGCGGCATATCTGCCGATCTCGCGCACCCTGTACGCGGACAGAACGACGCACCGAACGTTCACGTGTGCGTGCAGGGCCGCACAGATCGGCACATCGGGCGTTCTCGAAGATAGTGACGTGCTGGAGCGACTTGACGTGCTATATTGCCCGCTCTGGAGCGGTGACGCGGCTCGAAAATGGGCGGAACCGCAGGTCAGGCCCCCTCTCCGGAGGGGGCCTTCCTAGTGGCAAATGAGCGTGACCCCTGTCGTCACCCAAGCCGTCTCTGGAAATCTGATCCGCGAGCACCCGCAGTCGACGCAGGTTCGTTGGAGTGCCGCGATCAGCTCTCGGGTTCGACGCCGTCGATCGACAGCGGCAGGTGCAGCGGGCCTCGCAGCACGGGGCTCGGGCGATACGGAGGAGGATCGACGATCAGGCGTGGATTGCGGAGCCGTCGCGAAGCGCGGCGAGCGCGATCTGGACCTCGAGTCGGGCAAGCGGCGCACCGAAGCAGTAGTGGATACCACCACCAAAGCCGAGATGCTGCAGATCCCTGCGGTCGGGATCGAACCGGTGCGGCGACTCGAACACCGCGGGATCGCGGTTGCCGGCGGCGATCAGCAGCACGAGCTCGGCGCCCTTCGGATCGTCACCCCGCCACGTCGATGTCGGCGAGCGGCGTGCGGTTCGCGGGAACTGCAACGGGGGCTCGAAGCGCAGGAGCTCTTCGACGAGCGGCACGGCGAACGCGCTGTCCTCGCGCAGCCGATCCAGGTACTCGGGATTGCGCAGAGCGTCAGCATCCCGTCGGTGATCAGGTTGACCGTCGTCTCGTGACCCGCGATCAGCAGCAGCAGGCCCGTGATCTGCAGATCGATGTCGGAGAGCGCTTCGTCGGCGGGTGCGTTGGCCAGACGCGACAGCAGCGTCGTCGGACGGGTGGGCGCGGCGCTGAGCGACGAACTCGCCGAGATAGCCGACGATGGCAAGGTCGCGTCGTTCCCCTTGCGGGTCAGCTCCTCGGCGTTCGGTTGATCGGCGGGGTCGATCGACTCGACGATCGTGTCCGCCCAGGCGTGGAAGCGCGGCTCGTCGCTCGGGGCCACGCCCAGAAGCCGGCAGATCAGCGCGACCGGGATGGGGTAGGCGAAGTCGTCGACGACGTCGATCGGACCGGGCTGCAGGGCGTCGATCTTCTCGTCGACGAGCCGACGGATCTCCGGTTCGCATTGCAGCACGAGCCCGGGATTGCCCGGCGGGCCGAACTGACTCATGGCGATCCGGCGCAACCGGTCGTGGTTGGGCGGATCCTGTCCGATGAACGGCGCGACGGCGGGAGATCGACGGGCACGGTGCGGTGCGACTGGTCGGAGCTGATCCGCGGATCATGGAGAAGGCGGACGATCTCCTCGTACGAGGAGACGACGTACGAACCGTCGTCCTGGACGGTCACGGGGTCCTCGAACTTGCGCGCACAAGCGGTAGGGATCGGCACGGCTCGCGGGATCGCCGATCTCGTGGAGGAGTGTGGTGACGGTCATGGCGCACCTCTGGGGTTCGATGACACTGGCGCGGGCGCCCGGCGGCGCGTGTCCCGAGAGCACGACAGTTGGCATGTGGTACGGGACCGACGGGTGCGGGAACTTCGCCGGCACCGGTCCGTCGGGCGTGGGACTGTCTTCGGCGCGGAGGCTCGGGGAGACGTGCCGCCGACTCGATCTCGCCGGTAGAAGTCCATCCACTTCGCCTGATCGAACATGACGGCTGCGACCAGGCGACCTTCTCGTCCGTAGGCGGCGACGAAGCTGCGGTCCTTCACCGATCCCTGCGTGAAGAGGATCGTGTCGCCGAACGGCGGTACCCCCACCGACTTGATGTTCACGCCGAACTGGATCGACCAGAAGGACGGGACGGTGATGTGGGGCAGGCGGTCCATCGCGGTGCACACCATGTTGTGCGCCGCGATCTCGGCCTGCTTGATCGCGTTCTCCCAGTGCTCCAACGACAGGAACTGGTACCCGTACAGCGGATGAGGCATCCGGGCGACATCACCGGCGACGAACACGTCGTCGACCACCAGGCCGTCGTTGTTGATCGCGCGACAGCCGGCATCGGCGGCGACGCCCAGCGGTCCGGCCGCCAGGCGCGAGCCGGCCAACCACTCGACGTTCCGCTCCGAACCGAGCGTGACCACCACCACGTCGACCTCGACCGTCGACCCGTCCGAGAGCACCACGCTGCGCACGTGCCCGGCGTCGTCGCCTTCCAGCGCCGTCACCTCGAGGCCGGTGCGCAGATCGACGCCGTGCTCGCGCTGGATCTCGGCCGCGATCTGACCACGACCTCACCGAACGCCCTGAGAGCGGTGCGGGCGCGCGCTCGACGAGCGTGACGTCGAGGTCGAGCTGGCGGCTGACCGATGCGATCTCCGATCCGGTGAAGCCGCCTCCGATCACGAGCACGCGCTTCGGGCGTTCCGCGAGCAAGGAATGCAGCCGAGCGCCGTCTTCGCTCGTCCGCACCGACAACCACGCCGTCGAGCGCAGCCTCGTTCGGGTACGAACCACGGCCGGTTCCGTACCCCCGTGGCGATCAGCAGCCGGTCGTACGACACGGTGGTCCCGTCGGCGAGCCGGACCTCGCGTCGCCGCGATCCAGCCCCGCGGCGGCGACCCCCAACCGCCACTCGACATCGCCGAGATCGGCGAGCCGTGGCAGCCGCGTCCGCTCCGCTTGCGCCATGCCCAACGCGACCTGCTTGGACAGCGGTGGGCGATCGTACGGTTCGTGAGGCTCGTCGCCGATCAAGATGAGCGACCCGCGAAAGCCGAGGTGTCGCAGTCGTTCTGCGGCCCGCAGCCCCGCGAGCGACGCACCGACGATGACCACGCGCGCCGTCGCATCGAGGCGCGGCTCCGCGCTCATCGGTCCGTCTCCGCTCGTGAGCCGCTGCGACACCCTCGACCGCGATCGCCTGCACCGGACAGGCGGCAGCGGCCCGCATGACCGAAACTGCTGATCGTCGTCGGGTTCGGGCACGTACATCAGCGCCTCTTGCCCGGAGAACCGGAAGACGTCTGGGGCAAGGAAACAGCACTGCGCGTAGCCCTGGCACTTGGTGAGGTCGACCGTGATCCTCATCTCGTCAAGCGATCCCTCGTCAAAGAGTCCACGCATCCGTGAGGCTCAGATCCGGGCCTTCGTGCGGGCGTCGGCCGGCCCGGGCACGACCTTCACACAACGCGTGAACACGTGTCCATACGCCGTGTGCGTACACGTGTCCAGTCATAGGATCAGGTCATGCCCCCGGCCAAGCCGTTGCCGCCGAGGCGTGTGACGACGTCCCGCCGGCTCTCGCCGGACGCCGCCGATCGCCTGGCCACGATGCGTACCGCCGCCGTGAAGGTCGCCGAGGCGCACGGATACGACGCGTTCTCGATGCAAGACGTTGCCGAGACGGCCGGGGTGTCCCGCACCACGCTCTACAAGCACTACCCATCCAAAGACCATCTGCTGTTCGACGTGCTGCGCGACATCTGGCCACAGGACCTCGCAACGCCCACCCAAGGATCATCAGCCGCCAAGGTGCGTCGCTATGCGCTCGACCTGTTCGATTTCTGGGTCGAGCGTCCGTTGTTGCTCGAAGCCATGGCCAAGGCAACCGTCAACGTCGACTCCAACGTGTGGCGCACCGACGGTGACGAGCCCACGTACACAGCGCTCTACGGGCTCCTCGACGATTTCGTCGAGCCCGAGCGAGAAGCCGTCACGCTCACGATTCTCCACGTCTTCGCCGGCGAGGTCCTCAACTGGTGCCAGGGCCTCGACACCGTGACCACGAGATCGCGGCTCGAACGTTGCGTCGCCGTCGTCGTCGGACCCGACACCGAGTCCGCACCCGGAACCTCACCGGACTCGGAACGTCTCGGAACCAGCCGGCGAATGTCGCCGTCGAACGAGCCGCGAACTTGAGCTAAGCGACTTGGGTAGCCCGGCTCGGGATCCGACGACGCATTGATTCAGACAGCTCGTCGTCGTTGAGCGCTGCGAGTGTCAACGCACGGTCGGGGCGCGCCACTGCGCCTCGGCAAACTGCACGATGTCTACCCATAGTTCGGTTTCTTCCGGCGAGTGCCCGAAGAAACCGCCGTGTGGTGCTGCCTCGAGGACGTGCAGCTCGGCAACCACCTCCGCTCGTCGAAGAGCTCGGTGCATTCGCACTGCGTTCGAGAGGAACAGATCGCGCTGTGCCGGCGGTCAGCAGCGTCGGCGGGAAGCCCTTGCTGAAGTCGCCGAACAATGGCGAGAGGTACGGATCAGCGAGGTCATGACCGTTCGCGTACATGAGGTTCACGGGAAGGAACGATCCGATGACCGTGTCGACCCCGAGGTTCGTTTGGAATGTGTCACCGGATTCGGTGAGGTCGATCTCGGGGCTCATGAGGAGTGCCGCGGCGGGGAGTGGTGATCCTTCGTCGCGTGCGCGAAGGATGAGTGCGGCGGCGAGATTCGCGCCAGCGGAACCTCCACCGACGATGATGTCCTCAGGGCGATGGTCTCTGAGCAACGCCTTATAGACCGCTACGCAGTCGTAGAGGGGCGCTGGGTAGGGGTGGTCAGGCGGCATTCGGTAGTCGACGGCCCACGTCGTGACTCCGAACCGACGTGCCGCTCCCATGGCCAGGGCGCGGCAGCATTCGCCGCCGCCCATGATCAGCGCGCCACCATGGATGTCAAGGTAAACGCGGCGATCCGCGCCTGCGCCGTCGGGTGTGACTGCGTACACGCGGACACCGTCGACGTCCAGGTTCTCGATGCTCACGCCCTCTGTCGACGCCGCGCCGACGATGGCCAGAAGATTTTCGTCCTGCCAGGCGATCCGGGTGCGCCACGCCTCGGAGTCATCGAGCGGTGGCCATTCTGCGGTGGTGGGCAAGGGGCCCATCGCGAGGCAGGCTCGTGCTTCCTCGCTCAGCGCCTCCGGCACGGGGATCTGCCTTGCCGGCACATGCAGGTCGGTGTTTTCCACTGCCTCGTCTCCTGTCCCTCCGCATGGCCGGTGTCGTGCTGACGCCGCCCTTGTGGACGAAGCGCACAGCTGGTATACCACACTCTTGGTATACCTCGATCGGTATACCACTTGGTCGGTATACCGACATCCGGGGGGAATTCATGGCGATGCGAATCCGAGCAACCTGCATCCTGGTTGTCTGTCTGGGACTCGGAGGAATGACAGGCCTCACGGCGAGCACAGCGAGGGCGGCGGAACCGGTCCGCGGGTTCGACGGCAAGACGATCAAGGTGGGGGGTCTCGGCGGTCTCCAGAATCTCGTCGGAGCTGACATCGGCGCGAAGGCCCGCTTCCAACGCTTCAACTCGTCGAACGAGTTGCAAGGCGTTCGGATCAAGTACGTGGGTTTCGCCGACGACAAGCTCGACGACAACACCGCTCTTTCCGAGGTTCGGCGACTCGTCACCCAGGAGGAGGTGTTCGCGATCGTGCCGGACATCTCGGCGAACAATCCCGGCGAGTATTTGAACTCGCAGCATGTTCCGTACGTCGGGTGGGGCATCGATGACTCGTACTGCAGCACGAAGCCGACCACGACGCTCTATGGATTTGGATTCAACGGATGCGGTGTGCCACAAGATCCGCCCGTGGCGCCCGACAGCGCCAGCGCCCTGTATCGCTACGTGAGCGAGAAGTCCGGCGAGAAGCATCCCTCGATCGCGCTGTTCAGCAGCGAGCTGCAGTCGGGAGAATCGAGCGTTCGCCTGCAGACCGTCAGCGCTAAAGCGGCGGGTTTCCGCGTCGTCTACGCCGAAGCAAACCTGCCGATCACGACCGCGGACTACACGCCGTACGTGCAGAAGTACTTGAGTGCAGACGACGACGAAGCGCCTGACGCGATCAGCTGTCTGGTCGCAGTGCAGTGCATCGCGATCTGGGACCAACTTCGCGGGCAAACGGCTATGAGGGGACCTTCACCCATCCGCTGTACACCGATCTGTTGCTCGAGCCGATGGCGGGAACGGTGACGTCCGCATCGTTCAACCCCGCTCCGAACCCGGGCTTGACGCAGATGAAGAAGGACCTCGAGGCCGAAGAGCCGGGCACGAAGGTCAGCAGCACCAACGCGGTGAGCTACTTCGCCGCCGACATGTTCATCCAGGCCCTGAAGAAGGTCGGCAAGAAGAACATCACACCGGAGAAGGTGCAGCAGGCGCTCGCGGCGAAACACTTGGAAGATTGATGGCCTGGCGGGACCGACGCGTATCCGGCGGCGACAGTAATCACCACCGAGTACTGCACCACACTGATGGGCGATGCCGACGGCAGCGCCTGGGAGGTCCTCGAACCGTTCTCTTGCTCGGCCAAGGTGTTCAAGGTGAAGTCGTGATGTGTGCGACTCCGGTCGGGACGGTTCTCTGACGGAGAGCGCAACTTGAGCCAAGGGGAGCGGCAACGATGAACTTCGAATCAGGCGCAACGGCCCACGTCGCCGCGGACATCCTGCGTCGAAGGATCTTGAACGGTGAGCTGAAACCCGGGGATCGGCTGGTGCAACGACCACTTGCCGCCGAGTTGGGCATCAGTCGGATCCCGTTACGGGAAGCACTCATCCGACTCGAACGCGAGGGATGGGTCACCAACGAACCGAACAAGGGCGCGGTCGTCAGCCAGATCGATGCGACGTCGATCGCCGAGCACTACGACATGATCGGTGTGCTCCATGGCCACGCTGGCGCACGCGGGCTGCACAGGCGGACCGCGACACCGTGGCGGAGCTTCGCGCAATCGTGCATGCCGTTGACGAGGAAACCCGAAGCTCCGAGCTCACGGAGCTCTTTCGCGAGTTCGACGAGCAGGTCATCGTCATGGCGAACTCCACGAGTCTGAATCGATTGCTCAACTCTGCGACGGCGCCGACCCCGTCATTTCTCCTCGACGAGATCCCCGGACGTGTGACCCTGGAGCAGGAACGCGTACATCGGATCTTCGACGCGATCGACGCCGGCGAGGCCGCTCAAGCGCCGTCATGAGTACGAGGCGTTCACCAGCCAGCTGTGCGATCTCGTCGAAGCGGAGCTCACGGGGTCGCCGGCACATCGCTCGATCTGGAGGACTCTCGCACCGCGGTCGCGGAACGCCGTGCAAGCGTGACGCGGCCCGCGTCATGGAGTTACGCCTACGACCCTGAGCTGGTCGAGTTCGCTCACAACGCCGCGCTCGACATCCCTGACGACGTCGTCGTCGCCCGAGCACTCTCGAACTCCTACTTGGGATCGTTGGAGCCCGGCGACACGACCGGCCTCGCGGTCAGCGACCGCATCATCCCGGGCCTCGAGGGCGAACCCGACGTTCGAGTGCGTCTCTATGTGCCGCACTCGCGGCCAGCAGTCCCACACCCGCGATCCTTCACCTCCACGGTGGCGGCTTCTACGTCGGCGACCTCGACACGGAACACGGCGGAATGACGACCCTCGCACGCGAGCTCGGCGTCGTGATCCTCGCGGTGGACTACCGCCTCGCTCCCGAACACCCCTATCCCGCCGCGCTCAACGACTGTTACGCAAGTCTGCTGTGGCTACACAACGAGGCTGTCACGCTCGGGATCGACCCACAGCGCATCGCCGTCGGAGGTGGAAGCGCAGGTGGCGGCCTCGCCGCCGCCGTCGCCCTCTACGCCCGTGACCACGACGGTCCTCCTCTCTGCTTTCAGTTCCTGGCCTCCGCTGAACTCGATGACCGCCTCGACACCATGAGCATGCGCACATTCGTCGACACGCCACTCTGGAGCAGGCCGGCGGCAACGTTGAGCTGGGCGTGGTACTTGACCGACCAGGCCGACGACGTGCCGCCGCCCTACGCGGCGCCCGCGCGCGGCAACAGACCTGGCTGGCCTGCCACCCGCGTACATCTCGACGATGGAGTTCGACCCGATGCGCGACGAAGGAATCGTCTACGGGCTTCGAATGCTCGAAGCTGGCGTCAACGTCGAACTCCACCAGTACCGAGGCACCTTCCACGGCTCAGCAATGGTGGAAGGCGCCACCGTCTCAAAACGCGAGGCCGACGAGAAAATTGCGGTGTGGCGGCACGCTCTCGGACTCATCCAATCGTCATCGCGCCAGTCCTCACCGCGCCCAAGTACCCCTCGGACGCATTTCGCGACCAGTCTGGACTGATCTCGTTAGCTTCACGTTCGTGTCAGATGCGGAGACGGAGATCGGCTGACTTCCGATTCCGCCCGGTTATCGGAAGCTGAGGTATCGACCCACCGTGCTGGGTTACGCCTCCGAGGCGATACCAGTCGATGGTGTAGGAGACACCGAGGCGCTCCTCGCCGACCGCCGGATGGTCCGTCACCACGCCAGCCCGAAATTACTGCTACGAGCCATCGGGCCGCAGCGAGACGAACGCTCGCGTGCACGGTTCGAAGAGCTCGAGCAGGTGGCCGTTCGGATCGGTGAGGTAGCAGACACGGCGGTCGCCGATCGGGTCTCCGGTCCGTAGCAGCACCACGTCGCCTAGCGGGCCGAACGGACGGTCCGCGCACAGCGACCGGAGCGCGTCGTGGCATGCGTCGACGTCTGCAACCTCGATGGCGACGCGCGAGATCCCTATCTGGTTCGCGGGAGGCGTTGACGGCTCGGGAGCGTCGACGAGCAGGCTCTTCGAGCAGTCGAGCTGGAACCGGCGGTCGCCGAACGCCCGGAAGAAGTTGGAGTCGAACTTGGCGACGTCGGGACCCGGCCCCTGCGACGCCGGCACCGGCGAGGACACGGTGGCCCGCATCCAGTGGTCGAGACCGATGACGTCCCGGTAGAACTCGGTCGTCTCCTCTACCGAGATCGTCGACAGGCACGTGTGGTACAGCCGCTCCGTGGGCGATGCGTCCGCCTGCAGGAACGAGATGATTACGCCGTCGGGATCGACGATGCTCAAGTAGTTCCGCACCGTCACCGGGTTGGTGAGCTCGGCGCCTGCCGCCGCCAGTTGCGCGCGCTTGGCCGCGACATCGGGGTAGGTGATGGCGAGCTTCACGTACCCGTGGCCGAGGAACGTGGACATCGGCGCACCAACCGGCGCGGGCGACAGCCACTGCACCAGGTGCACGGCGACGGGGTCGCCGCCGGTCTGGTCGACGAGCACGGCGCCGTGAGCAGATCCGCGCGCGTCGCGTCGAGGGGGAGAGGCACGATCTCCTGCTCGGGCACGTCGAAGGTGGCGGTACACCGCAGTGTCGAGACCGCCTCGTAGAACGCGACCGACCGCTCGAGATCGGTGACGTTGACGACGATGTGCGAGAACCGTCGGACGTAGGCGCCGATGCCGGCAGCCATGGGCGAGCTCAGGTCCGCGCCGGCAGGATCTCGTCGACCGGGACCACGTTGCGATGGTCCAGGTCGGGACCGGAGCCGACCACGGGACGGCCGGCCTCCATGTCGTCGAGGGCCTCCAGGAGCAGCCGGCGCGGCCTGGATGATCGGCGACGTCGCTGGTCGACAGGTGCTCCTTCGTGCGGTCGACGATCGGGCCCATGCTGGCCTGGGTGACCATGTCCTCCTGCAGGAGGTTGCCGGTGAAGCCGCTGAAGTGGCCGCGGCGCATCGCGGCGCGGTCCTGGCCGTAGTTGTCGTCGCGGCCGCCCGAGAACCCGCCGAGGTCGAACGGGTCGTAGGGCCGGTCGCCGATGATCGCGTCGCATGAACCCGGGATGTTGCACGCCGTCGTTGATCTCCTCGTCGCGAACAGACCCGTAGAAGAGGTTGTGGTGCGTGTCGTCGATGGGCGACGCGATGAACACGACGTGCGGGACGTCGCCCGAACCGGGGACGAGGCTGACGAACGGCGCGATCCACTTCGTCGTGCGGAGGTAGGTGCTGCCGTCGGGCAGCGGGCGGAGCGCGATCGGCGTCGAGGCCGTAGTTCGTGCGCTCGACGTCGTAGCGGGGCGCCAACGCCTCGAGCGCGTTGCCGATCGGCTTGTCGCCGGTGTCGGCCCATGCGGTGATGTAGGCCTCGTGCAGCGTGCCGACGTGGGCGCTGTCGAGGGTGGCCTCCACGCCCTGCAGCCAGTTGCAGTAGGCCTTGGTGATCGTCATCCAGACCTGGCGGTCGCTGAGCAGCGGTGAACGGCAGCTCGGGGAACGGGGGCGCGGGGCGCCTCGCCGAGCCACACCCAGACGATGCCGCCGCCCTCGTGGACCGGGTGGTGCTCGACGGGCACCTTGGCCGCGAAGGCCTCGGGGTTGGGGCTGTGGGTGGGGACCTCGGCCACGAACCCGCCGACGTCGATCTTCCAGCCGTGGAAGATGCAGCGCAGCCCGCAGTCCTCGTTGCGGGCCAGCACGAGCGAGCAGCCGCGGTGCGGGCACGCCTCGGCGAAGAACCCGACCCGGCCGTCGGTGGCGCGGAACGCGACGTGGTCGTTGCCGAGGAGGCGGCACGCGGAGCGGCGCGCCGTCGGCCACGAGCTGGGCGAGACGAGGAGCGCGGGGATCCAGTAGTGCTCGCGGATCAGACGGCCCATCGGGGCGTCGCCCTCGATCCGGGTCAGGCGTTCGTTCTGCTCGTGGGTCAACACGACCGTCCCCCTCGTCTCGTGCGTTGTGGGAAGAGAACCGGGTCCTATTGCTAACACACAGCGATCGCACGGACGAGCGAGCCGTCGGTGTGAGATCGTGACCGCATGAAGGTCTACGTCGCCCTGCCCACCGACCACGTCGACCTCGGGGAGGAGTTCGTGAGCGCCGAGGGCGTCGCCGCGGTCGCTCGTGCGGCCGAGACGGCCGGCTTCGACGGCGTGTACTCCACCGAGCATCCGTTTCCCGACGACGACTGGCTCGCGAGCGGCGGCCACCAGGCCCTCGACCCGTTCGTCGGGCTCTCCTTCGCCGCCGCGGCCACGACGCGCCTTCGCGTGCTCACCAACCTCTGCGTGCTCCCGTACCGCAATCCGTTTCTCGCGGCGAGGGCGGCCGCGAGCCTCGACGTGCTCTCCGGTGGGCGGCTCGACCTCGGTGTCGGCGCGGGCTACCTGGAAGGGGAGTTCCGCGCCCTCGGCGTCGACTTCGAGAACCGCAACGACCGATTCGACGAGGCGATCGCTGCGATCACGGCGGCGTGGTCGGGTGAGTCGGTGCGCTTCGCGGGCGACGGGTTCGAAGCGCGGGGGAACACCATGCGACCGGCGCCGGTGCAACAGCCCCGTCCGCCGGTGTGGGTGGGCGGCAACTCCGCACGCGCGCTGCGACGCGCAGCCCGCTACGGCGACGGCTGGTTGCCGTTGCCCAACCCGCGCTCGCTCGGCAACCGTCGGCGCTCTGCTCACCTCGAGGACGTCGACGATCTCCGCCGCCTGTTCGCGGCTCGACGACGAGCGTGCCACCGCCGATCGCGACGGAACCGGGCTCGAGGGACGGCGTGCGTCGTTCGACGTGCTCACGTACCCGATGGTGCCGTTCATCCCGGGGAGCGCCGGCTTCTCGTCCGAGGAGCTCGCCGAGCATGCGCACGAACTGAGTGCTCTTGGCGTCACCGGTTTCATCGTCGGGATGCCGTCTCCGAGCCGTCGCGCCTATGAAGAGGGGCTCGCGGCGTACGGGGAAGTGGTTCTGCCGCGGTTGCGTGGCATTGGCGATGAGTGAACGAGGAGAGCAACCGATGGACGTCCGAGAAGCGCTCTACACGACCCGCGCGATGCGTCGGGTCACCTCTGAACCGATCCCGCTCGACGCCCAGGCCCGGATCCTCGATGCTGCCGTGCGCGCGCCGAGCGGAGGCAACACGCAGAACTGGCGCTTCCTGCTCGTCGACTCCGCCGAGGTGAAGGCGGCGATCGCGCCGCTCTACAAGCGAGCGATCGACGGCCTCTGGACCGGCTACTACAAGGACCGCATCGACGCCGCCCACGCCGATCCCGAGTTCGGCGGAGTCCAAGTCGATGCTCGCGGTGCAGAAGTCGGCACAGTGGCTCGCCGACAACTTCGAGCAGGTGCCGCTCTACCTCTTCGGGTTCAGCACCGACCCGGGCGGCAGCTCGATCTACCCGGCGATGTGGAGCGCGCAGCTCGCCGCACGCGCCGAGGGCATCGGTTCGTCGCTCACGCAGGCGCTGGCCTTCTACAACGACGAGACACTCGAGATCCTGGGCGTGCCGAAGGACGCGGGCTGGTACATGGCCGGCGCACTCTCGTTCGGCTACCCGACCGGACGCTGGGGCGTCGCCGTTCGCCAGCCCGCCCGAGAGGTGTCCTTCCGCAACCAGTGGGGTGAACCAGCGGGCTTCGTCGAGGACGGACCTCTCTGGCCCGAGTAGCGCTCTACGCGCGCGTCGACCATCGAGGCCGGCGCCGCGAGGTCAGTCGAGCTCTGCGAGGACCTCGCCGATGATCTTGGTGGCTTCGTGCGGCTTGAGCGGCTCGCCGCCTTCGGCTTCGGCGACCTCGCTGGCGAAGTCCTCGACTGCGTGGACGCCGCCGACGAGCACGTGTCGTAGCGCTTCGCCTGCGGCCTCGGGGTCGTCGAGCTCCTCGATGGCGGGCGCTACCTCGTGCTTCGGCGACTCAGCCACTTCGTGGACGACGTGCATCGCCTCTTCGCGTCCGCTCGCGGTGGAGACGGGAACCTCGGCGTCGGGGTTCTGCTGGCGGTCCCACTCCATCAGCGCTTCGTCGTAGCCGCCTTCGCCGGGGTGCAGGACGCGCGTGGTCGGCGCTGCTCGCTGACCTCGACTGCGTCGCCGTCGTCTGACGCGGTGTCGGCGTCGTCGTCGTGGGTACGGCCGGGCTCGACTGGGACGACCAATGTGCCGTCGGGATTGCGAACGATGTCCATGGTGCACTCCTCGACTCGCGGTGAATGAGCGTTCCTACCCGGAATCGCCCTCCGGGAACCGCCCGCCTACGGGCGTTGCGTACGCTGCCAAGCGCTGTGACCACCTCCGATGCGTTGACCCGCCACGCCGCTGAGATCGAGCGCGACGGCTACACGGTGCTCGAGCGCGTCATCGAGCCCGACCTCGTCGGTGAGCTGCTCGAGGCGATCGATCGCGTCATGGTCGACGCGGAGATCCCGTTCGGCGCGAACACGCTTCCTCGGCGTGCGCACGCGCCGCATCTTCAACCTGCTCGCACGCGATCCGCTGTTCGCGCGCGTGCCGCTGCATCCGGCGGTGCTGCCGCTCGTCGAGCAGGTGCTCGACGAGCAGTGCCTCCTGTCGTCGCTCACCGCGATCGAGATGCAGCCGGGGCAGGCCGCGCAGCCGCTGCACTGCGACGACGGTTCGATCGCGCTGCCGCGTCCGCACGTGCCGGTGGTGTGCGTCGCGCTCTGGGCGCTCACCGACTTCGACTCGACCAACGGCGCCACGCGGCTCGTGCCCGGTTCGCACCGTCGCGAGCGGCGTCCGGCGAAGGGGGAGCAGGAGGCGTACGTCGAAGCCGAGATGCCGGCCGGCAGCGTGCTCGTCTACGACGGCGGCGCTCTGGCACGGCGGCGGCGACAACGCCAGCGACGACCGCCGCGTCGGCATCGTCGTGAACCACTGCGCCGGCTTCCTCCGTCAGGAGGAGAACCAGTTGCTCGCCGTCCCCCGCGAGATGGCGGCCACGTTCCCGCGTCGGCTGCAGGAGATGCTCGGGTACGGCGTGTACCGCGGGCTCATGGGCCACGTCGACCAGCAGGACCCGGGCGTGTTCCTCGATCCCGACGTCGAGACCGACATGGTGTGGCGCCGGATGCGCTAGAGGCGAGCGGGTTCGATGGCGTCGATGCCGCTCGATCGCGGGTCCGAACGTGGACTCGAGCCACCCGGCGGGGTCGTCGCCGACCGCGCCGGTGACCAGCGTCGACACACCGATGGCCGCGAACGCTTCGGCGCCGCGGACGCAGGTCGTCGGTGGTCGCGTCCGGCGGGAGGTCGCGGTACATCGCGGTGACCTCGATCTCGTTCGGGTCGCGGCCGACGTGTCGCAGTGGCGCCGCAGGACGTCGAGCTTGTGCGCGACCTCGTCGGCGTCGCCGAAGATGTTGCAGGCGTCGGCGTACTGCGCGACGAGCCGGAGCGTCTTCCGCTCGCCGCTCCCGCCGATCATGATGCGCGGCCGCGGCGTGCTGACCGGCATCGGGACTGCAGAGCGTCTCCTCGAGCTGGTAGTGGCGGCCCGCGGTACGGGCCGTTGTCGTCGCTCCACATCTGCAGGCAGATCTGGATCGCCTCCTCGAGCCGCTCGAACCGCTCGGCGATCGGCGGGAACGGCACGCCGAGCCCACGGTGCTCGCGCTCGTACCACGCCGCGCCGATGCCGAGCTCGGCCCGGCCGCCCGACACGACGTCGAGGGTGGTCACCGTCTTGGCCAGCAGCCCGGGGTGGCGGTACGTCACGCCGGTGACGAGCAGCCGGAGCCGCAGGCGTGCGGGTGCGGCCGGCGACGAAGCCGAGCGCGGTGTAGCCCTCGAGCATCGGGTCCTCGGCCGGGGCCATCCAGTCCATCTGGAAGAAGTGGTCCATGAACGAGAGCGTGCGCGACGCCGAGCGCCTCGGCGCGCGGCGGCGAGGTCGGCGACGCCGTCGCCGATGCCGGCAGGGCCCACCGGCCCAGTCGAACCGCCAGAGGTGATAGTCGAGATCCATGTCACCGTCTCTAGCGCTGATTGCGGAGACCGAAGCCGGGTGGTACACCACCGCCATGCCGGTGAAGATCTCGATCAACTTCTCTGATCCCGTGGATGCCGACGCGTTCGTGCGTCACTACGTCAACGTGCACGTGCCGCTCGTGCAGGCGCTGCCCGGACTGCGCGCCTTCGACTACGGCCGCGTGCTGACGAACTTCGACGGCTCCGAGCCCGACGTGTTCTGCGCCATCTCGATGACCTTCGACGACGAAGCCGCCATGCACGCGGCCTTCCAGAGTCCCGAAGGCAAGGCGACGATGGCCGACATGCCGAACTACGCGGCCGCTCGATGAAGTCGGTCGTCAGCGAGCGTGGAGTAGCCCGTCAGTCCTGGAACTCGAACTGGATGGTGAGCAGGTCGGTCCCGAACTGCCGCACCGCCGCTTCGTGGGACCGTCGGCGGAACGACGTCGAGCCTCGCCTGGGGATCGTCGTCGTCGAGGATGTGGGCCTGCGCCGAGCGCCAGCGGCGGTGCAGACGCACCCGGACGTCGGGGTTCGCTTCGAGGTTGCTGCACGTAGCCGGCGTGGCGGCCGTACTCGGCGATGACCCAACCGGTGTCGCCTTCGATCTTCATGCCGACGACGTTGATGCCGTCGCTTGCCGCTCTGCCGGCCGATCGGTCTCGACGAGCACGAAGCCCGGGACCAGCCCGTCCACACCGCCGCCTTCGCCGGCGGGTTCACGAGGTAGCGCTGGACCCACTGGATGCGCTTGCGCTTCTTCGCCTGCCGGTCGTCGTCGGCCATGGTCGCGCTCCTTCCTCGCGGGTGGGAGCGTCCGGTGCACCACCCGCACGAGCATCGAGTCCGGCGCCGCCAGACACGTCGCGTTCCTCGTACGGCCACGCGTAGGTCAGCGCGCCGTCGCGGACGCACTCGAGCAGACCCGGGCGCGCCCAGTTCGCGTGCCGACCACTCGTAGAGCTGCTGCAACCGCGGCCCGATGACCCCGTAGTCGAGGAGTCGTCCGAAGCCGAGCTCGATGTCGAGGTAGGACTCGACGCCGTCGCGGAGCGGATACTCGTCGGGCAGGACCCGCGACAGCGACAGGAAGATCCCGGTCATCCCGAGCCTCGGGTCACCGAGGAGCGGTGCGAGCGGGCGCAGCCACCCGAGCGACAGGCGCGGCGCGGCGACGAGCGCGTGGGTGAAGAGCACCCGGCACAGCACGACGTTCATGAAGAAGCGTTCGGCCTCGTTCTCCGCTTCCGCCAGGTCGCGGTGCTCCAGGTAGCCGGCGACGACGCTGCCGTTGTGCGCGCGGTACCAGGCCCGTGCGGTCGGGTCGTCGACGAACGCCATCCAGTGGTCGACGGTGGGGGAGGAGACGGGACCCGGCAGGTTCCCGCTGAGTGCGACCGCCTCGCAGCCGTCGCGCAGGATGCGCTCGTTGACGGCGCGCCACCACGGGCTCCCCGGGCGGGCGGCCGACGGCGGCTGCAGCACACCCCGCTGCATCTGCCAGCGCATGAACGACATCGCGGCGCGGCGATAGGGGAGATGCCGCGGCGCTTCGCCGAACGGGCCCTGGTAGCAGCGCGCCATCAGCGCCATCCGACCGGCGGGGTCGTCGCGCACGTCGGCCGACGACCTCGTCCGCCCACGCGGCCGCCGAGCTGCCGCTCAACTCCAGGCGGAGGTGAG
The DNA here is from genome assembly GCA_963827625.1 of uncultured bacterium. Taxonomy (GTDB): domain Bacteria; phylum Chloroflexota; class Chloroflexia; order Chloroflexales; family Kallotenuaceae; genus CAWHBS01. The sequence continues at coordinate 711,724 of CAWHBS010000005.1, forward strand.
TTGGCCGGTCCATCCTCGGAGAGGTACCGAGGGTCTCAGCGGAAGACCGCCGCGGTCGCCTCGTCGGCGGGGAAGAAGCTCTCGATGGCGAGCTCGGCGATCGTCACGTCCAGGGGCGAACCGAACACGGTCATCGTGGAGAAGAAGCGCAACTCGGTGCCGTCGTCGAGCCGGAAGTGCATCGGAAGCACCGCCGCCGGCGGTGGGAGCGCCGAACCGTCGCCGAGCCGCGCGGCGACGTCCGGATACGCCATCACTTCGTCGAGCAGCGCCTCGAGCCCGGGATCCGCAGTGGTTGCGAGTTGGCGGTTGAGCCGTTCGATCACGTGGGCGGCGTACTCATCGAAGTTCACGATGTACCTGGAGAGGCCGCTCGGATGCAGGCTCGCCCGGATGACGTTCATCGGCGGGTCGAGCAGCTCGGGTGCGATCAGATCCAGGAACGCCGCGATGCCCGAGTTCGCTTCGAGGAGGTTCCACGCGCCGTCGATGACGAATGCTGGGCACGGCTCGTGGTTGGCGAGGATGACCTCGATCGCCTGACGCACGCTCGCCAGCTCCGGGGCGTCGAGCGCCGACTCCCGGTACACCGGCGCGAAGCCGGCCGCGGTCAACATCGCGTTGCGGTCGCGTAGCGGAACGTCGAGGTGCTCGGCCAGGTGCAGGACCATCTCGCGGCTCGGCTTGGACCGGCCGGTCTCGACGAACGAGAGATGACGGGGCGACACTCCCGCTTGGCTGGCGAGGTCGAGTTGGCTCACGCGCCGCTTCGATCGCCACAGCTTCAGGAGCTCGCCGAGGCGAGGCGATGGTGCCGAGATGGTCGTCACGGGCTCGACGGTATGCGGGCGAACGTCACAGGACCATTACCTCAGAGGGAATCGCTCTGCCGCGGTCGCCGGTTCACGATGGGTCCCATGCAGACAACCGAGAACCCCACCATCATCGAAGCAACCATCGACCGCTACGTCGTCATGTTCAACGAAGCCGACGACGCGACCCGTGGCGACCTCGGCAAGGACGTCTTCGCCGCCGACGGTCGTCTCGTCGATCCGCTGGTCGACGCGACCGGACCCGCTCACATCGCCGCTGCGATCGGGGTGCTGCGTGACCAGATGCCCGGCCACTCGCTGGCCCGGACGACGGCCGTCGACACCCACCACGACCAGGCCCGCTTCGGCTGGACCGTCAACGGTCCCGACGGCAGCGTCGCGGTCGCCGGCATCGACGTCGTCACCTTCGACGCCGACGGTCGGATCCAGACCGCCATCGGCTTCTTCGGCGACATCGCTGCGTCGTAGCGAGAGACCGAAGCGAAACCCGGACCGGCGAGCCGAGCGCTCGCCGGTCCGGCATCAGGTCAGAAGACGGGCACCTCGAGGTCCTGACCCGCGAGGATCGCTCCTGCAGTCGCCATGGTCTCGTGCTTCACCACGAAATGCTGGGTGATCGCGTGCACGTCGCGCAGGCGTCGCTGCAGCGGGCAGTCGGTGTACAGCGAGCTGCCGCCACCCGCTCGATAGGCGGCGTCGACCACGCCGGCGGCCCGCTCGGTCACCCACACGGCAGCCGCGCGCATGCGGGCGCGGTGCACGTTGTCGAACGGCTGGCCGGCGACGGCCATGTCCCACGCCGCTCCGGCGACGTCGTACAGCAGGGCACGGGCGGCACGGAACTCGGCGTCCGCGGTGGCGAGTTCGACGTGGAACACGGGGTTCGTGGCGAGCGGTGCAGGCGCCAAGAGGGGAACCTTCTCCGTGGCGATGGCGAGGATGTCATCGAGCGCACCATGGGCCGCGCCGAGCGCGACGCTCGCGATCGCGAGGCCGATGACGGACACGACGGGGATGCGGAGCACCGGTGTGTCGATGGTGGGTTCGTCGGCGAGCGCGAGCACACTCCGGTCGGCGGCGACGAACGCATCGTCAGCAATACGCAACCGGACCAGGCCAGGTCGAGCCAGGCTCGCGTGCGCTCCCGCGACGCAAGCGAGGTCGCCAGCGGACTTGCGCCGAAGTCGTAGGAACGCTCCAGTGCTCGGGCCACGGCAGCACGAATTGCCGCGAGCAGGTGGCCCTGAGCGACGCCGGTGAGCGCCCACACCAGCGCCGTCTCCTGACCGGCCGACGGTGCGGCGTCGGCGACGGCCTGGAAGCGCTGGATCGTCTCGGCGGCCCGACCGGTGTCGCGGGCGATCTCGGCGAGCCCCATCTCGAACCAGATCGAGGCGCCCGTCACGTTCGTCGCCCACGCTCGCTCGGCGGCCGGCTCGAGCACACGGCGCGCTTCGCGTACCGACCGGACCAGGCAAGTGCGTGGGCCTCGTTGAGCACGTGGAGGGCGATGCCCCGCCGGGCCAGCCATCCCGCGGACTCGCTCTGATCGGCGATCGCCCGGCGCGACACGCCGCGGCCTCGTCGCACCGGCCCAGGTTGAGCAGGCTCGTCGCCCGGGCGGTCGCGGATCGACCGCGTCCGCGGGGAGACCGACACGTTGATCTGGTCCGCGATCTGCAGTGCTTCGACCGGCCGACCGGCACCGGCGAGCAGAACGGCGCGACGAGCGTCGATGGCAGCCAGCTCCTCCGATCGCGCAGGCGTTCGCGTGTGCGGTCGTACGCGGCGAGGGCGCCGTCGAGGTCCCGCCGGTCGAAGAAACGGGTGTCGGCCAGTCGCCGGGCGAGGCTGGCTCGGAGGCCGTCCGGCAATGGGTCGTCCCAAACGGCAGCCACAACGCGCTCGACCGCCTCGGCGTGACCCTGCATGGCGTGGGCTTCGGCGAGCACCTCCGCCTGCTCTCCAGAGATGACGGTGCCCGGGTCGGCGATCGCCTCGACGAGGCGGACGGCCAGCGCCGGGTCGCGGCCGATGAGCGCCAGCCACGCTGCCGCGAGGAGCTGCTCGCCCGGTACGGTGCCGCCGAGGACACCCGCCAGAAGGGGACCTGCACGGTGTCCTCCCGCCGCCGCGCTCCGTGCGCCTCGACGACATCGGCGAGCTGCTGCAGGATGCGACGTCGGCGCAATCGCGCGAGGTTCGCCCGAAGTACCTCGCCGTACAGGGGATGGTTCAGCCGGACGCTCGTGCGCCGACCCGACATCACGACCGTGACCAGCCGGCTCGCCTCCAGCCGCTCGAGCGTGCGCGCACCGTGGAGCCGTTCGAGGTCGAGCACACCGAAGCGCTCACAGACGGCCAGCAACTCGAGCACAGCGAGGCCGGACTCGTCGACGCCCGCCAAGTGCTCGGCGACGAGCTCCTCCACGCGGTCGTCGTAGGCAGCGGACCCGTCAGCTGCCAGCCGCCGTCTCGCTCGACCAGCGTGCCCCGCTCGCGCGCCCCCAGCACCAGCTCGGTGACCACTTGCAGGTTTCCGCTCGAAAGGCGGGCCAGCTCCGCCAGGGCCTGGCGCGACACCGGCCCGTCCAGAGCGCGGTGCAGCAACACTCCGAGCTCGTCTCGAGTCAGCGGCCCGAGATCGAGACGGGTCAGGTGCCCGTCACGCCGCAGTCCGGCCAGGCGTGGCGACGAGGTTCCGCCCGTGCGGATCGTGCCGACGAGGACACGCGCCGCGACACGACGAGCGGTACCAGTACGGCCACCGATGTGTCATCGAGCAGATCGAAGTCGTCGACGAGCAGGACGAGGCGGTCGTCGCCCGCTAGCCGGCCGAGCTCGGCGCGGGCGCCGTGGAACAACGCCATCCGCTCGTCGTCGCCCACACCGAGGCCGTCGACGAGCGGGCTCGGCAGGAGATGGGCGAGGGCACCGAGCGGGATGGGGGCCGTCGAGGGATGACCGACGGCCCGCTCGAAGCGGCGGCCGGCGTCCTCCGCCAGGCGCAACGCCTCTTCGGCGAGGCGTGTCTTGCCGGTGCCGGCGGGCCCGTAGATGACCACACCACCCGTCTCACCGCCACGGTAGAGCCGGCCCAGCTCCTCGAGTTGCGCCGTTCGGCCGGTCAACGGCCACGGTGCGACCATCACCCACCGCCCGCCCCTGCGCAACGTCCCTCCATCTCCGCCACCCTACGAGCAGGCGCCGGCCGGACCGGCAGGCTTGCGATCAACATCGTGTGTAACGAGCCGCGGCGCATCGGTAGTGCTGCGCGATCGACGAGGCGATCGCAGTGGTCACCGACAGATCGTCCTCCCCGACGGGCGATGCGCGAGGTGCCTCGCGTCCGCGAGGCCATCGCCGACGCGCAGCGCGAGCACCGCTCCGCCCAGGCCCACGCCGGTAGCGAGCGTACGACGCAAGCACTCACGGAGATCACACCATCGCGCGTTGCGCCTGAAGTTGGATACGCGGCGGACCGGCAGGGCCCGCACCGTGGTCGACACCCGCAGGAGACCCGGCATGCTCGGCTGCTCGAAGCTCGTCTTCGGCGGGATTATCGACACCGGGCATAGGGGCCGAAGTGCATCGGTCCCGGCAGTTCGCACGACGCGCTACTGCCCACGATCTATCCGCCGCTCGTGGTATCCGCCACCGGCACTTCCTGGCTGACCGAATGGCCCAAGCTTTGCGCGTATCGGGCGCGCGTCTCGGATTCGCCGTCCAGCGTCCTCGTCCGGCGTCAGCCGTACCTACGGGTCATCAAGTCTCGGTGATCGTCGTGCCCCCGAGGGCCGCCGGCATGGATGCAAGGGAGCATCATCATGGCAGTAGTAGCCGTATACGGCTTTGAAACCGCGCCTGGCAAGCTGACGGACCACCTCGCTGGTGCCACGGAGGGCCTCGGACATCTGCGACGCCTCGGCTTGCAGGCCATCAACCTGCAGGCCATCGCGGGCACTGACGTCGGTGCACCACGGAACCGGACCTCACAAGTCTTGCGGCACAGCCCCGCTTCGAACACACCTCGCGTCGCGAAGTGATGACAAATCGGGGACAAATCGCCACTCGGACTCCGTCATTTCCATCCGAAAAGCCCAATGACGGCATTTCACCCTGGTCGATCCGTGTCGGAGGGGGACTCGAACCCCCACGAGGATTAGTACCTCACTAGCACCTCAAGCTAGCGCGTCTGCCATTCCGCCACTCCGACGTGGTGGCGTCCGACGATACCGCTGGTCCATCGAACGCGGACGTCACTCGTCGTTCCTGCGGCTCGCGGCTCACGGTCACGGCATCGCCCGCCTCCCTCCCGGACCGATCGGCGCGCCGGGACACACGAGGCGCCATCAAGACGACCGGCGCCCCGTTC
>CAWHBS010000006.1:0-31925 GCA_963827625.1 uncultured bacterium
GCCTCCCGGGAATCTCACAATGCGGGACGCTCGCCAGCGACCCACCCGTCCCCACCAGCACGTATGCCGTCCGGCCGGCCCCCGCCGATCAGCGCCGCGTGCCCCACGACCAGGCGGGCGTGGTGAGCAGCCCCTGGCCGCGGACGAAGGTCTCGCCGAGGTCCTTGACGAGGGTGATGCCCCGCGCCGGGGTGCCGAGGCCAACGCGGCGCCCGTCGCCGGGACCGTCGTCGGCCGCCTCGTCGTCGTCGGTGTCGAGGTCGGTGACGCCGAGCTCGTCGACGAGGCCCCCGGAGTGCGAGACGACCATGACCTGGCTGCGCTCCGCGGCAGCCCGCACCAGCCGGGCCAGTGGCGCGAGCAGGTCGGGGTGGAGCGAGGTCTCGGGCTCGTTGAGCACCATGAGCGGTGGCGGGTCAGGCGTCAGCAGGGCAGCGACGAGGAGCAGGTAGCGCAGCGTGCCGTCGGAGAACTCCGCGCCGGCGAGCGGTCGCAGCATGCCGGGCTGGTGCAGCGCGACGTCGAAGCGTCCGCCCTCGACGGTGACGTCGAGGATCGCACCGTCGAAGGCGTCGGCGACCGCGCGGTCCAGCGCGCCCGAGCCGTTCTCGCGGATCGTCTGCAGGGCTGCGGCGAGGTCGCGCCCGTCGTCGGCGAGCACCGGGGTGCGGGTGCCCACGTGCGGGGTGCGCGCGGGAGCGTCGGCGTCGGCGCGGAAGCCGTCGTAGAACCGCCAGCCCCGGATCATCCTCCGCACGCAAGCAGCTCGGGGGCGCGCTCCGGGTCGGCGGCTCGGTGAGCATGCTCTCCCACGGGCGCAGCGACCGGGTCAGCTCGGTCCACCCGCGCCGAGGGGTGCGGACCGCGCGTGAGCCCGTGCTGGCCCCCGGCGCCTGGACGGGGTCGGACTCCCACTCCGCCGCCTCGTCGGCGGAGTCCCGCTGGACCCCCAGCCGTCGTCGCCGGCGAGGGTGTCGCGGGTCTCGACGACGCCCCAGCGGCGCCGGACGAGCACGGAGCCTGGCCGCATGACGGGACCCGACCAGACGATCTCGCGCTTGATCTCGGGATCGCGCAGGAAGGCTGACGCGCACCGGCCTCGCTGCCGGACGCCTGCTGCGGCAGGCCGAGGTCGACGAGGTAGCCGAAGTCGTCACTGGCGAAGCCGAGCTGGAGGCTGATCGGACCCTTGCGGCGCGTGCCCTGCACGGCGTGCCCTCGGTCACGGGCCCCGCCGAGGGTGGCCGGTCCGGCCCAGAGTGCCGACTGGAGACCGCCCTCGCGTGCGAGGGTGCCGATGACCTCGCCCCGCCCACACCCGGCGAGCAACCGCAACGAGCGGTAGAGGCTCGACTTGCCACTGCCGTTGGCACCGGTCACGACGTCGAGGCCGTGGAGCGGCACCACCACGTCGCGCAACGAGCGGTAGCCGGACACGGCGACGGCGGTGAGCATGCACCGACGGTATGCCGCCCTGCCGACACCGCCGGACGGCATACCCCAGCGGTCGGCCGGTCGGTATCAGCGCTCCGGCGATGCACCTCTGCTCCTCGGGGATCCGCAGCGCGGATCTCCCTGATGCCACGGTCACCAAGGTCGTGGCCGCGACTCGGAGGAGCCAGCCATGGGGTTCTACATCAAGGACCTTTACGTTCACCGCGTGCCGAAGTTCAACTGGCACGACAAGCTCACCAACCCGCCCACGATCCCGGAGACCTCACCGATCATCCGGGTCGCCGCGCTCTCGCCGCACCTCGCGGTCGAGGGGCGAGGAGGGGGCTAGGTCGGCCTGCCGGCCGACGACAACACGCTCTACGCATTCAACGGACTCCAGTTTCGTGCTGCCATGCCCGCGGTTGCTGCGTATGCATGGCACGTGTAGTATTACCTACGCACACGTGAATCTTGTTCGCCGGCCCTGTATTGCCTGCATGCGCACCGATGATTGGGTTTGATTGTATCATCTTTGTACGAACATAGTCACGCAAATCTACTCTTGTGTGATCGGTGGTTGTCATGGAACAAAGCGTACCGCTTCTGATTCGCAACGCGCGGCTGCTGACCCCATCAATCGAAACCGGCCCGGGCAGTGTGCTTGTCCGGGACGGTCGAATCAATACGGTGGAGCAAGGCCGCTACGACGGCGGCTTCGACGGGCTGGAAATCGACGCCGGCGGCAGGCTGCTCTCGCCCGGGCTGGTCGATGTGCATGTCCACGGCGGCGACGGGCACGACACGATGGACGCAACTCCTCAGGCGCTGGATGGAATGGCGCGCTATTTTGCCGCTCACGGCGTCACCGGGTTCCTGGCGACAACCATGACCGCCGGGCATGCGCAAACCGTGCTGGCGGTAGAAAACGCATCCCGCTATCGCTCCGGCACCGGTGCGCGACTGTTAGGCGTGCATCTGGAAGGGCCGTATCTTAGCCCCAAATGGCCAGGCGCGCAGCCGCGAGAATATATGCGCGCGGCAGTTGCAGCCGAGTATGAGGTGTTGTTTGCCCACGACAACGTGAGATTGATCACGCTGGCGCCCGAGATCGAAGGCAATCGTAGCCTGCTGCATTATGCGCTCGAGCATGGAGCACGCGTCTCGCTCGGGCATACCGACGCCGATTATGATCAGGTGCTCGAAGCGGTCGAGCTCGGCGCCGACCATATGACCCACACGTTTAATGCAATGCGCGGGATCCATCATCGTCAGCCGGGGGCTGCCGGAGCCGCGCTCAGCTGTGCGGCGCTGTTCGCGGAGCTGATCGCCGATGGTGTGCATGTTCATCCGGCGGTCGCCGGTTTGCTGCTGCAAGCCAAGGGTGCCGATCGGGCTGTGCTGGTGACCGATGCGATGCGCGCTGCCGGTTTGTCCGACGGGGTCTACGAGCTTGGGGTAAACGCGGTGAACGTCAGCGACGGCATCGCACGATTAGCAGATGGTACCCTGGCCGGGAGTACGCTGACGCTTGACCGTGCCGTGCGTAACGTGGTGAGCTGGACCGGCCTCTCGTTTGCCGCCGCGGTAACAATGGCATCTGCCACGCCGGCGCTTTCGATCGGGCTAAACGACGCCGGCGTGTTGCGCCCCGGTGCATGGGCCGACCTTGTGCTGTGGGATGAGCAATTGAACGTGCATACGACGATCGTGCAGGGGCGGGTTGTTTTCGATGCTCAGGAGTGGTATAGAAGCAGGATTCGATATGCAGACCAGGTGACAGGGTGACACAAGGTGATTGACAGGAGCGATCTTGCTCGGTGCGTTTCAGAATGGCTTGCAGCAAAGCATAGGTGGATTGCGCAACTTCGGGATATCAACACTCCGTCACCATTTCGGGTTCGGCACGAGGCATCCATGAAACGCAAGTAAAACAGCTGGTTAGGTTCACCTTGTCACCCCGTCACCCGGTCACCTTGTTACGGGCACCACTAATCAAACAGGAATTCGATGAGTCGTCCATTTTATTCTATCTACAGCCACGGCTTTATCCGCGCAGCGGTCGGCGTTCCCCACCTGCGCGTGGCGGATCCCGGGTTCAACGCCGAGCGAACATTGGAGCTGGCACGGCAGGCTTCCGAGCGTAGCGCCGCGGTGGTGTTGTTTCCTGAGCTCGGTATCTCGGCGTACAGCAACGAAGATCTGTTTCATCAGGATGCCCTGCTCGACGCCAGCACGGAAGCGCTTGGGCAGGTTGTCGAGGGCAGCCGTGAGCTGTGGCCGGTGCTGCTGGTGGGAGCGCCGCTGCGCATCACGGGCCAGCTGTTCAATTGTGCAGTGGTGGTGTATCACGGGCATGTGCTTGGCGTCGTGCCGAAAACGTACCTGCCGAATTATCGCGAGTTTTATGAGAAGCGCCAGTTTACCTCGGGGCGCGACGCTATCGCCCGTGAGCTGACGCTGTTTGGCGAGCGGGTGCCGTTCGGCTCCGATATCGTGTTCGAGTTGTCGACTCTGCCTGGATTTGTGTTGCACGCCGAGATCTGCGAGGACGTGTGGACGCCCATCCCGCCGAGTACGTATGCCGCGCTGGGCGGCGCAACTGTCCTGGCGAATCTTTCGGCCTCGAATATCACGATCGGCAAAGCCGAATACCGCAAGGCGCTGTGCGCGGGCCAGTCGGGGCGCTGTGTGGCAGCCTATTTGTACTCGGCGGCCGGCCCCGGCGAGTCGACTACCGACCTGGCGTGGGATGGGCATGCGCTGATCTACGAAAATAACGAGCTGCTTGCCGAAAGCCGGCGCTTCGAAGCCGGCGAGCAGCTGATCATTGCCGATGTCGATCTCGAGCGGCTACAGCAAGACCGCATGCGTCTGACGAGCTTCAACGACGCCGCAGGGGACTACCACGATCGCGTTGCAGCGCTGCGACGTGTCGAGTTCGCGTTTGAAGTGCCCGAAGGCGAGCTCGAGCTCGAGCGCAGCGTCGACCGCTACCCCTACGTGCCGTCCGACCCGGCGCTGCGCGACGAGCGCTGCTACGAGGCGTACAACATCCAGGTACACGGCCTGGTCAAGCGGTTGGCGTCTACCGGCATTCAAAAGATCGTGATCGGCGTATCGGGCGGTCTTGATTCGACGCAAGCATTGATCGTGGCGGCCAGAACGATGGACCGGCTTGGCTTGCCGCGCTCCAACATTCTGGCCTACACCATGCCCGGCTTCGCCACCAGCGATACCACGCTCGGCAACGCCCACGGCCTGATGCAGGCGCTCAAGGTATCGGGCAACGAGATCGACATCCGGCCATCGTGTATGCAGATGTTGAGCGATCTGGGCCATCCGTACAGCCGCGGCGAGCCGGTGTACGACGTGACCTTTGAAAACGTCCAGGCCGGCGAGCGTACCTCGCACCTGTTTCGCCTGGCTAATTTCCACAACGGCCTGGTGCTGGGGACCGGTGACCTGAGCGAGCTGGCGCTCGGCTGGGCCACCTATGGCGTGGGCGACCACATGTCGCACTACAACGTCAACGCATCGGTTCCCAAAACGCTGATTCAGCACCTGATCCGCTGGGTGATCAATTCGCGGCAGTTCGACGACGCGACCAACACGATCTTGCGGGGCATATTGGATACCGAGATCTCGCCCGAGCTGGTGCCGCCGATCGAGGGCGATCCAGGCGCGCGCGGCGCAAAGCCGGCACAAAGCACGCAGGAAAAAATCGGGCCGTACGATCTGCAGGACTTTAATCTGTATTACATCACGCGCTACGGCTTTCGGCCCAGCAAAGTTGCCTTCCTGTCGCAGTATGCCTGGAGCGATGCCGCGCGCGGCAGGTGGCCGGTGGGTATGACTGAAAGCCAGCACCGTGCGTACGATCTCGCCACGATCCGACGCTGGCTTGAGGTCTTTTTGTTCCGCTTCTTCAAGATCAGCCAGTTCAAGCGCTCGGCGGTGCCGAACGGGCCGAAGGTCGGCTCCGGCGGCTCGCTTTCGCCACGCGGCGACTGGCGCGCGCCGAGCGATTCCGAGGCGGTTGTGTGGCTCGAGGAGCTGCGACGGAACGTGCCGAGCCACGAATAGGACACGAATAAACGAATGAAGCCACGAATGGCGCCATTCGTGGCTTCATTCGTTTATTCGTGTCCTATTCGTGGCCTACTTGCTGGCCCAGAGCATGCCGCGGCGGACGATCTCGCGCGCCTGCGGCACGTCGAAATCGACAGCCTGGTGGCCGAGCGAGCAATAGAAGACTCGGCCCTGCCCCCAGCGCTTTTTCCACACCACCGGCATCACAACGCCGTCGATCCACGGCGCATACTGGCCGCTGAAGGTGGTCGTCGCCAACACCTCGACCGCCGGATCCACATGCATATAGTACTGCTCGGAATGCATCGCGAAGTCGTCGAGCCCGGCGACGATCGGGTCATCGGGCTTGGTGATGTTTACCGTGTAGTCGATAATGTTTCCGGGGTGGGCGACCCACTGCCCGCCGACCATGAACTGATACTCGGTGTTGTTGCGAAACAGATCGGCCATGCCTCCGTGCCAGCCGGCCACGCCGACCCCGCCGGCTATGGCGTCGAGCAACCCGCGCTCCTGCTCGCGCTCGATCGTGCCCATCGTCCACATCGGCACGACAAGATCCAGTTGCTGCATGTACGACGAATCCAGATACGCGTCCAATGTATCTGAAAGTCGGACCTCGTAACCCTCGTCGTGCAGCACCGCGGCGAATATCTCGGAACATTGGAGTGGCTGATGGCCTTCCCAGCCGCCCCATACGATCAACGCTTGTTTCATTGTTATTCCCTCTTTGTTGCTGGCACGCATGATACGCTACGCGCTGCCTGCTGCCAACTCGATTGCCGTCAAATGTTTACAAAACTGTTACACGAAACCCTTGATTCTGCGGACGATTCTGCTCTATCTTATGGGGTGAAGAACTCTAGCCTGCTGGTGAGTGCCATGAGCTTTGTAAAGAAATTGTTACACAGTCAACGCGGCAGCAACGTAGCCCAGGCTGCCGCCCTGGCATTGCTGGCGGCGGCACTGCTGGGCGCAATGCTTCAAGTGGTGCCCGGTCTCGCCGGCGCGACGCAGCGATCGCTCAGTTGTCTGGTCGCGGCGCTCGGCGGTGGCGGGACGGGCTGTTCCGGCGGGCCCGCGGCGCCACCCACGTCTGATGTGCCGCCCCAGCAACAGCCATCCGGAGATGACGACGGCGGCTTGCCGCCCGAGGAATACGCCGCTCCAGACGGTACGCGTCCGCTAACCGACGAGGAGCGGGCGCTGGCGGAGGAGATTTTCGGGCCGGGCGCGCTGGATCTTGACGCTGTGCGGATCACCAGCGACGGCCCGTTCCTTGAAGACCGTCCCTACGTCATCGGGAATACGATCCATTGGCCCGGCGACACAATCGACACCGCGGCGCTGGCGCATGAGCTGACGCATGTGTATCAGTTCCAGCAGCGCGGCTGGGTGTATCTACGCGAAGCCGCGGTGCTGCAAGTAAAATACGAGCTCTGGAGGCGTACCGGGCTGGGTTCGAATCCATACGACTACGGCGGTGTGGAGGGTTTGGAACAGGCACTCGAAGACGGCAAGACGTTCGGCGACTTCAACGTCGAGCAGCAGGGCGCGATCGTCGAGGATTACTGGGAGCGTCGCCAGAACGGTCAGGATACGTCAGCCTACGATCCGTTCATCGAAGACCTGCGTGACGGCGACATCGAAGACAACTACGAGGAGCCGGGCATCAGCCTGCCGCTGCCGTTCCCACCAATTCCGTTGCCGCCGTTTGGCCCGTTTCCCGGTGGCCCGACGATCGATGTTCCCCTCCCGTTCGATGTTCCCGACGTGTTCCAGCCATGGACATGGGACATGCCCGATATCTGGCTTGGCCCGGTGCCGATCGACTGGGATACGCCGGGCCTATCGCCGCCGTGGGAGTGGGAGTGGGAAGCGCCGAGTATCTCCCCGCCGTGGGACTGGTTCTAAATCGGCTGATCGCGCGAAAGGATACACGATGATTCAGATCGCACTGCTGTTGCTTCCGGTGGCATTAGCTGCTGCCGTCTGGTCGTTCGTGCTCGGGCTCAAGGCGCTGCGACGGTCGCGCGGCACCGCCGAGCGCAGCTCGTACCAACTCATGGCGCTATTGCTCTGCGAGCCGCTGGTCAACGCGGCGTTAATGACGATGATTTTTCTCGGCGAGGCGGCGTGGACAGCCTCGGGCATGCGGTCGGCTGCACTGCTAACGGCGCCGATGGTGGTGCTGGTGATGACTCTTGGAGGGCTTGCCGAGCCGAATCCCGCTGTTCGAGGCCGTAATCGCTGGATCGCTGCACTTGCAGTTGGTCGCTGGGCGGCGGTTGTGCTGGGTTGGTTGGCGCTGTTCTACAGCGTGGTCGGCCCTATACTTCCACTGGTCCTGGCCGCCGCTGCAACGGCCCTGCTATGGTTCAGCGCCGTCTGGGGCCGCAACGAGCTGCGCAACAACGTGGCGTGACAATGGACACACGGGTCTCGTTGCGCCCTTGGCGTGTCCACACGTGGCGATCCCGCGTGTCGGATGCGGACACGCCGTCGGCGTAGACGGATCGTGCAAGCCTGGTAGTTGGCTCCGCGCCTCTGGCGTGTCCCTACATATATTCCTTTGCGTTCTCTGCGGCTTTGCGTTAAACCTTCGCGCGGGGAGCGAATGTATCGGCGACTTCGTGGACGCGCTCTTCACTCTGCTGCGCGTATACCTGCTCGGTAACCACGGTGGAGCTGTGGCCGAGCAGCTGGGCGATATCCTTGTAGTCGGCGCCTTCGTCGAGCAGCGCCTGGGCCAGAAAATGGCGCAGGCCATGCGGCGACACATCGCGTAAGGCCGCCACCTCCTCGTCGGGCGCGCCTTCTGCCATGCGCTGCTCGGCAAGCCAGGCGGCTGCCTCCTTAACCGCGCGCCAGGCCGAAACCACCGAAAGACGCTTGCCGTCGGCTTTGGGGCCGTGCGAAATAAACAGCGCCGCGGCCGAGGGATAGCCTGCCGCCCGCTCTTCGAGGTAACCGCGCACCCACTCGCGCGCCAGGTCGTCGAGCCGCAGGTCGCGCCGCTTGCGCCCCTTGCCCTGGATCGGAACCCTGCCCGGTACCCGTCCGCCACGGTACACGTCGGCTGTGGTGATGCTGAGCACTTCGCTGATGCGGCCACCCGAGGCGAACAGTACGGCGATCAGGGCGCGATTGCGCAGCAAATTCAGGTACGCCCGGCGCAGCGCGGGCCTGTCGCCGGTCGGCACACCGTTTTTGGCTGTGAACACGCGCAGCTGTCCGTCGAAGTAGGCCGGCAAGCGACGAAGGTCCGGCATCCGTGGCGCAACCAGCGGGCGGCGCTGCTCGATCATACGCTCGAGTCGCTCGCGCAGCTGCACAGACGTGATCGTCCGGCCGCGGCCGTCGACCAGCCGGTCCAATTCGGTGTGGTCGACCAGCCAGCCCAGCCAGCGCGTCAGGACACTGATATACGCGCAAATCGTGCTATGTTTCAGCGGAGCCGTCGGCGCGGCGCCGGTCGCCGCGGCGTGGCGTGCCGCCTGCAGCGGCAGGTGCTCGTCACGCAAGTATTCGACATATTCTTCGAACAGCGTCGCGGGCAGAGCGCTAACCGGCGGCGGCAGGGCTCGCTCGTCAAGCCAGCGCAGGAACGCGGCGATCGCCGCGTCGTGGGCGGTAACGGTGCGTCCGCTGCGCCGCTCGTCGCGCATTTCGGCCACGTACACGGCGTGCCATCCGGCAAAACAGGGATCGAGGCTCATACGCGTAGTGTAGCCGAATTTGGTTGTGCTCGCCCGCGGCGTTTGCCGGGAAGGAATACGAAGCAGCGGCCGCTCGTCTAGCGCACCAGGACCGTCATCAACGCCAGCAGCGCCGGTGCTCCCTGGATCCACAGGATCGACCGCTTGACCGTGAGGGCGCCGAAGATCGCTGCCACGATGACGCAGACGAGAAAGAACAGCTCAATCTGCGTGCCGACGGCGGGCGTGGGATGCAGCAGCCCCCACGCCAGGCCGGCCGCCAGGAAGCCGTTATACAGTCCCTGGTTGGCGGCCAGTGCTCTGGACGCGTGCGCAAATTCGGCGGTGGTACCGAACGTTCGCTGCCCGCGCGGCGTGGTCCAGGCGAACATTTCAAGATACAGAAAATAGATGTGTTCGAGGGCCACGACGGCGACCAGGAATTGGCTGAGGAGCGCAAGCATCGCGGTCCTTTCGCGTCTGAGCGCGTCGACGGGCAGTGCCCGGTGCGGCTGCTGATCTGGGGTGACTATAGCATATGCACCCGACTGAGCGCCCGATTGCGTCGCCGGCAGCTGCAGCCAGGGCGCCTTTGCTCGTGCGAGCAGCGAGCAGACGCGCCGCTTGCTACTCCTCGAATTTCTGGACGCGCCCGACCTGTCCATCGACCAGCCGTACCTTGATCCCGTGCGGATGCGAAGCGGATTTGGTTAAGATTTCCTTGACCACGCCGCGGGTCAGTTTTCCGGTTCGCTGGTCTTGTTTGAGGACGACCGACACGGCGATACCCGGACGGATATCTTTTCTGAGGCGTCCATCTGGCATACGATTTCACTTGCTCCTTCCATACTGCCCAGGCTGGTGATCGTAAATCCGGCCTCCTGCAGGTCGCGCCGATGGACCGCGGAGGACTGCAGCTCCTCGAGGCTGAGGTCGGCGAGCGCCCCGACCTCGGCGCGGACGCGCTCGATCGCCTGCTGTGCTGTGGCAAGCGAACGGAGCTGCGGCCCAATACCTGCCCGCCGCCTGACGCCGTCCGTTACCGGTTCGTGACAAAGGTGCGGGCCCCCAGGCTGTGCACCACGACCTGCGCCGTCGTGACCTGGGGCGGGGTGGGCAGCAGTGCGACCAGATGTTCCTGCACCCACTGGGCCGAGCGTCGGGTGGACTCCTCAGCCCCGGCTTGATCTTCAAAGATACTCATAGAGGCCAGCACGCCGTTGCCTTCGTCCAGAACGTAGTAGGCCACAAAACCCGGAGCCTGTTGGATGATCGGCACGAAGCCCTCCCGAACCCGGCGGATGATCTCTGCGACCGCCTCGGGCGACGTGTGGTAGCGGCGAATAGTGGTATACATGCGCACCTCCTTGTTGAACGCGAGCAGCCGCACGGCAAGAGGCCGATCACATGGGGAACGAGACGGGGACGCTGCGGCGGGCGCCGGCCGCGCCACCACGGGCGGGGCCATGCACGGTGTTGCGCAGCCGCAGTGTACGCTGCATGTCAAGCAGAGCGTTGGGATGGGCAGCCTTACCCGGCCAGCGCCTGGCGCATCCGTTCTAACCCCTCGATCAACCTGCTGCGCGGGCAGGCCATGTTCATGCGCACAAAGCCTTCGCCGCCGGGGCCAAACATTGCTCCATCGCTCAGCCCAACCTGTGCCTGTTCAAGGAAGAAGGCGTGTGGACTTCCCGTGATGCCCGCTTCGCGGCAGTCGATCCACGCCAGGTAGCTCGCTTCCGGCACCGTTGTCCGGAGCTGCGGCAGCCGCTCGGCCAGGTAGGCCACCATCGTGTCGCGGTTGGCGGTGAGATAGCGGCACAGCTCATCGCACCACGCGCTGCCTTCCGTATAGGCGGCAAACGCTGCAGCGGAACCCATGAGATTGGTCACCGGCAGCAGACCTTCGCCCGCCTGCTGCACGCGCTTACGGACTGCGTCGTTCGGGATCACCCCAAAGCTAAACCCGAGCCCAGGCAAGTTGAACGTTTTGCTGGGTGCCATCAGCGTGACGGTGCGCGCGGCAATTTCGGGCGCAAGCGACGCGATGGGAACGTGTTCGGCAGCGCCAAGGGTGAGATCGCTCCAGATTTCGTCGGAAACGATAAAGATGCTGTGCTTTTCGCAAAGCGCGGCGATCCGTGTCAATTCGGCGCGTGTAAAGGTGCGCCCGCTGGGGTTGTGCGGATTGCACAGCAGCAGCACCCGGGTCTGCTCGTTGATGGCGGCTTCGAAGGCATCAAAATCGATCTCATAGCGGATCGTGGTGCCTTGATTCGTCGGCACCAGGGGTGCTGCCTGCGCCGTGCGCGCGCCGGTTTCGGGGGCACGGAGGATCGGCGGGTACACGGGCGTTTGCATAAGCAGGCCCTCGCCCGGTGCGCTGAGTGCGCGCGCAGCGATATTCATGGCGCTAACTACGCCTGGAAAGTACACGATCTGTTCCGGCTTAACGGCCCATGCGAACCGGGTGGCGAGGTGGGTACAAATGGCTTCGCCGAGGGCGGCGGGCGGCAGGGCATAGCCGAAGACGCCGTGCTCGACGCGCTGGTGCAAGGCGTCGCTGATGGCGGGTGCGACGCGAAAATCCATGTCGGCAACCCACATCGGCAGCACACCATCGGCGTAGTAGTTCCACTTTATGCAGCCGCTCGCCCGCCGTTCGATCAATTCGTCGAAGGTAATGCTCATCCGAATTCCGCTCTCCTCAATCGCGCGTTGTTGGTAGGTCACATTATAAACGCAGGCTCGGCGGTAGAGCGACGTCGAAACACGCAAGCGTTTCCCTCCGTTCGAGTGGTAATTCTACAGAATCCGTGTCCCCTGCAAATAAGGGTGCCGCCTTCGATTCTGCCTTCCGCCAGCAGGGTGCCTTGGTGCGGGCAGCGTCCTTTTGCTGGGCGCAATGGTGCCCGCGTGCTATGATTGGTCCGGGTACAAGCCGTCATCGCCGCCCCGAGCGACGGCGGCGTCGACTGACTCTACGCCGTAAATGAGTACGTATCCGTCCACAGCGCAGTGCTTTTGCTCTGTGCATTGTTGTGCATCCGGCGCCATCCAACGGATCGACGCTGCACAACGGCATGGGGCAGGAATGTGAACATATGGGCAGCCAGCGTGCGTATCGCACGCATAACTACGCATTCGGTAACCAGATCCTGCTGTTGCGGACGCGCGCTGCGCTGACGCAGATCGCGCTCGCACGACAGCTCGGCGTGCATCGGCGCAGTGTGCAGAACTGGGAGACCGGCGTCTCGTACCCCAAGGCCGAAACGCTGCAGCGCCTGATCGCCCTCTTTGTGCACCACCAGGCCTTCATGCCGGGCAACGAACGGGTGGAAGCCCAGGCGCTCTGGGATCAAGCCGCAGACGACAGTCCAACCACGCTTGTCGCCTTCGACGAGGTTTGGTTTGCCCGCTTGATTGCCGCCAATGCCGCGTCGCCGTCCGAGCGGCGCAAGCCGGATGGCGACGATGACCGGCGCACGGTAGGGACTGCGCGTATTGATTTGGGCATCCTCAACGCCGATGAAATCCCCTCACGTGGCCTGCCGTTGTCCGCAACTTCGTTTGTCGGCCGCAACGCCGAGCTAATCCAGTTGGCCCATATTTTGCGCGACCCGGCCTGTCGTTTGCTGACCCTGCTTGGCCCTGGAGGGATCGGCAAGACACGGCTGGCGATCGAGATCGCGACCCAGGCCGACGAGTTCGCCGATGGTGTCGTGTTTGTGTCGCTCGCCTCGGTCGGCTCAACAAATCAAATCGCTTCGGCGATCAGCGATGCACTGCACGTGCCGGTCGCCGGGCAGGCCGACCCGACCCTCCTTCTGCTCAGCGCATTGCGCGACCGGCAACTGCTACTGGTACTCGATAACTTCGAGCACCTGCTGGACGGCGCCGAGCTGATTGGAACGATCCTCGAGCAGGCTCCAGCGGTGATCATCGTGACAACGTCGCGAGAGCGGCTGAACCTGCAGGCCGAATGGTTGTTTGATGTGGACGGGCTGGCCTATCCCGCGGAGGAGCAACACCGACCGGTGGCGCAGGACAACCTGACGGAGCTGCTCGACTACAGCGCGATCGAGCTGTTTGTGCAGCGGGCCAGGCAGGTCCGACCCGCACTGCCGCTGACAGCATCGACGCTGACGACGATCGCGCGCATCTGCCAACACGTGGCCGGGATGCCGCTGGCAATCGAACTTGCCGCCGCCGGCGTACGCACGCTTTCGTTGTCGGAGATCGAGCGCCAGATCAGCGCGCATCTGTTCGTGCTGTCGACCACGCTCCGCGATGTGCCGCCACGGCATCGCAGCCTGCGCGCGGTATTTGACCATTCGTGGGCGTTGCTGCGCGAAGCGGAGCGGATCCTGTTGAGCCGCCTGGCAGTGTTCCGCGGCGGCTTTACCGCGGCGGCAGCGGAGCGGGTAGCCGAGGCAACAACCCCGACTCTGCTGGCACTGGTCGAAAAATCGCTGCTGCGGCCGGAGCGCGGTGAAACCTGGTCCAGCAGTGAACATGGCACACCTGAGCCGCGTTTCGGCATGCTGGAGCCGATTCGCGAGTATGCACTGGAGCGGCTTGAGGCGAGCCCGGACGCCGAAACCGTCCACGTGCGGCATGGTCACTACTACGCGCTGTTGGCCGAGACGGCACTCGCGGAATGGGATACTCCACGCATCAACGAGGCGATCGCGCGGCAGCGACGCGAGCATGACAACATGCGTGCCGCACTGCAGTGGGCGTGTGACACCGGTAACAGCGCGCTTGGGCTGCGGCTCGCCACGGCGCTATGGGGGTTTTGGCGCAGCTACGGCTATGGCGGCGAAGGGCGTGCCTGGCTGCAGCGCGTGCTGCAGCTGGATCCCCGGCCCGTAGACCACGCGGCGATGTCTGCCCGGCGCCGTGGGCTGCATGCGGCAGCCTGGCTGGCCTCCGACCAGCACGACTACGCTATCGCTGCGCAGCTTTTCCAGGAGAGCATGCAGCTGCGCGAGGCGCTGGGCGAGACGGATGGCGACCTCGACTTGCTGATCAACGCTGCGCGCGAAGCACGGGCTGCCGGACACTATCAGCGTGCTACAGCGCTATTGGAGGATTTGCTGTCGCGCTACCGGCGGCGGGACAATGCTGCTGATGGACCAAGCACCGGATCGGAGCCGTCGCCGCCCGAACTTGGTCAAGTGTTACGCGAGCTCGCCCTGGTGCTCCGCGAGCGGGGCGACTTCAGCGGCGCAAGCTCGCTGCTGAACGAAGGCCTGGCGCTCCATCGGGCGGTCGGCGACCGCGTGAGCACGGCCCTGGCACAGCTTTGCCTTGGCGATGTCGCACGCGACCAGGGCGATGTCGCGGCCGTATATGCGAACTGTGAGCCGAGCCTGGCCGTCTTTCGTGAGTCGGGGATGCAGTGGGCGATCGGCTTTGCGCTCAACAACCTGGCGCTGGCCGCCGGGCTGGAGGGTCAGGTGACGCGCGCCGGCGCGCTCGCAGACGAGAGTGTCGCGCTGTTTCGCGGTCTTGAGGCGGATGCCAGCGTTGGGGAGGTCCTGATTACGGTCGGGCAGATCGCGCATGCGCGCGGCGACCGGGCTGCCGCCGCTGCGGCCCTGGTTGAGGCGCTGCGGCTGGCGCTGGCCGTCGGCCCGCGCATCCTCGTAGCGGCCGGAATGGAGGCGCTGGCCTGCGTGTTGGCGGTACCAGGGCAACTCGAGCAGGCGGTGAGGTTGCTCGGCGCGGCGTCGGCGCTGCGCGTGGAAATGGGCACACCGGTGCGGCCGGCGGATCAGCCGGGGCTCGACGCTGCGCTGGCGACGGCGCAAGCTCTCCTTGGCGCGGCTAACGTCGACGCCATGTGGGCAGTGGCGGCGACCGAGCCGCTCGAGCGGATCCTCAGCCCGCTGGTCGGCGCGGCGGCGTTCGATCGGCCGCCACCGATGTAGATCGCTCGCCGGCGAGCTGTTCCTACGAGTGGTATCTTCTATCGCTCTAGGGCGAGGATGCGACGAACGGAACCCAGATACGTGGCGTCCTGCCGGTCGTAACAGTAGGCGTGGGAATGTGCCTCGGCGTCGCCGGAAGTGTGCTGGTCGCGGTATGGATCGGCGTCGGCGTGTATGGAGGCCCGCCATAGCCGGCATAGAAGGTATGATCGCCTGCGGAGACCTGGATCAACACATGCTGGCGCCCGTTGACGGTGAATACGGTATCGGTCGCGAGAGCGCCGTCGACCAGCGCCGAGTGGAACTCACGGCCATCGAATGACAGCGGCAGGAGCACGCTGAGCGTATCGCCGTTGGCCGGCGCGCTCAAGTTAAAGCTCAGCAGGCCGCTCGTCCCGAGCCAGCCGATCGATGTGAACTCGGCATCGTGGCGCGTTTCGGTGAACTGCAGCCACTGGTCGGCATTCCACATCGGCACGCCCTGCGCGTTGGCGTAGTCCATCGTCAACTCGGCCCAGGTCTGGCTGCGGTTGTAGTAATAGTCGACATGGAACTGCGTCATGATCGCGGCATAATCGCCCGCCAGGCTGGCGTCGATCAGGTATTCGCTGACGTAGATCTAGCGGCCGCCAGCTCGCCGGTCAGGTTCTGGAACAAGTCGTCGCTGGTCAGCTGCTCGTCGACCAGCTGTGTGAGCTGCTGGTACAGCGGTAACACCGTGCCGTCGGCTTTGATGAACTTCATCGGCTGCCCGCTGCCGGTGATATAGCCCATCGGCCAGCTGTCGTCGGGCTTCTGCAGCCACTCCCCCCAGTGGTAGAAGTTGGTATCCAGCGCCATGCCGTTGGCCACCTCGATATCGGCCGCGTCGGTCCAGCCCTGCCAGGTTACCTGATGGTTGCGCACGGTGCGCGAGAAATCCGACGTGAAGCCCTGGTTATTCCACCACGTCTGATACGTCGCATAGCACGCGGCAAGAGTGGCGCACACATAGAACGTTTCACCCGCCGGGCTGCTCCTGGGCGGATGAATGCCGATCTCATGGCCCTGCGCGCGCCAGGCTTGCGCGGGCGTATCGGTCGGGTAGCCGCCGATCGCCAGATACAGCGTGATCTTGCCGTTGCGCTCCTCGATGCTGTCGATCTCGCGTTCGAACCATTCGGCTGGATTGGCGTGCGCATCGCCGGTCAGGATCATCATCGTTTTTTCGTCGCCCGGGAAGTACCATAGCTGCGGCAGCGGCATGACGCCGTCGAGCAGCTGGCGCACCAGGCGCGCGAACAGGCGCTGCTGTACGTCGGCCTGCGGCACCGGAATCCGGTCGCGGTTAACCCACGACGTGCCGCCGCTGCCCTGGAACAGGTCGATCGTCCGCAGCACGCCGTCGCCGTCGACGTCGACATTGGCATTGGACGGGTTGCCCTGGCGCGTCATAACCACGTTGCGCGCCAGGTCATACGTCCACGCCGCGGCGCGTCCGGTGCTGTCGAGGGTGACGGCAGGATGGGCGGTGGCGGTGGCGGCATTACTGTAGAGCGCGGCGATGGTGGTACCGCCGCTCTGGGAGTAGCGGTCGGCGGCGCCGTGGATCTGCAGGGTGGCGGCGGGCAAGCCCTGGCCGGCGGGCTGGGCGGCGTCGATACGCAAATAGGGATTAGTCAAGGCCGCGCCGGCGGCGGTCAGATCAAACAGCGACGCCAGTTGAGCAGGCGGCCGCATGGCGATCAAGCGGCCGCCGCCGTCGACATAGTTGGTGAACAGCGTGACCTGCTCGCCGGTGAGCGTTGTCTCGGCCAGCACAACCAGCTGAGCGGCGCTGAGCGTGGCGGCGTCGAGCGACGACAACTGCGCTGAGTCGAAGGCGTTGAGCCCTTCCGCGCGTAAGAATCTCGCCCAGGTAGGGTCCGTATGGATTGGCTGCGCCCGTGTCGGTTACCAGCAGGATCGGCGCGCCGGGTCCCGCCGCGGTGGTCCGTTGTACCTCAGCAGCCCAGACCAACCCCAACAGCGGGACCAGCACGATCATCAAGCGGGCGACGAAGCGAGTTCACGCGGGATTCTCCTCGTACGTCTGTGCCTGCGCCGGCGTTCGGGACAACTCTGGCGGCATGACCAGCGCGACGAATAACATGCCCGAACATACCTGCGCGCATGCTGTGGGCGAACCATAGCGCCACGCAGCAGCGTGGCCGATAGAGGCCTAGTGTACATGATTCCTATGCGGTATGGAATTGCTGTTGCTGTATCAACGAAAGGCTCTCCCTCTATTAATGTTGCGCAGCAGCGCCACGTCAGCAAGCCACGCGGCTGCCGCCTGGACTATCGGCCAGCCCGGCGATCTGACTAAGGTCAGTCTCCGCCTCTCCCAATGCGCAGGACCAATGTTGGTCCGGCGGCCGGTGACGTTTGCGCGGTTAATGCGTACACTGGGTCATCCCCATGGCGGAGACCGCGAGCCAACCGGTTGCCCGCCGTGATCAGGCTCGCAAGTGCACCACACTGGAGCTGCCCTCAGGAGAATCGCACGATGCGTGATCGACGACCGAGAGCCGAACGATGGTGCCCGACTAATTGGTGTGGCGCCGATCAGTTGTCCGTGGAACCCGACCCTGAGCAGGATGAGCTCTGGCACGTCTGGAACGCCGCCGGCAGCCGCTGGACCGTCGCGGCGGACGAGCCGGTGTGTCCGATGTGCGGAACGCCACTGCAGGTCGCTGTCAGGCACAGTGTCGAAGTGACCGACGCGGAAGAGATCGTGCTCAGCGGCCAGGTGCTTAACGACATCCGCCGCATCGCTGCCTAGAGCATTTGTCATAATCCATTAAGTCGTGTCATTTCGAGCGCAGCGAGGAATGACAACTCAAGGTTTGTGAGCAACACTACAGCTCGTGTGCCCAACGAGGGTCAGGTACCACTTCTTTTACCCTTGTCCGCCGCATTCCGGCGGAGGTGAGGTTCCCTAAGTATGCGCCATGCTCGCCGATCACGCCCGGCGCCTCAGGTATCGTCGGCGTCGTCGGGGTAGTCGTCGTGGTCGGGCTGCATGCGCTCACCGATCCAGGCCGCCAGCGATGGAAACAATCTAGTCGAGGGCCAGCGCGTATCGCGCTCCTTCACCCCATGCCACGTCAGGTGCACCACGGCATACGGCTGCGGCCCGTCCGGCAGAAAGAACAGCACGTCGTCCTGGTCGATCCGCCGGCCGATACACACCGCCCGGCGGCCGAACAGCACATGCCCGCGCACGAGCTCGCGCCCAAGCTCGGCCTCAATCGGCGCCGGATCGGTGGCCGCTTCCCAGGGCAGCATCCAGACCAGATCGTGCAGGTCGAGCGGTCGTTCCATCGTATCTCCCGGTTGAGCGCGTAGCGGCAGCACGGCAATTCGGTCGCCGCGGCGAGCGAGAGCCGAAGCTCGCCGTGCTCAATCGTAGCAACATCGGTGAGCGGAAGGCAAGCGCGGAGGTATCACCACAAAGGCGCAAAGGACACGAAGAATCCATAAAATCTTCGTGTCCTTTGCGCCTTTGTGGTTTCGGTCGGCTCAACCGCTGCGGAAATAGCTATAGGGCAACTGCCGTGGCGCGCTCGAAAGGGGGATTGACGCTAGAACCGGCGTCAGCTACAATTCTGTTGCATTATTCAGCAGGTGTTGCACGATATGCAACAAATAGACCGTCAATACGCGGGTACGCTGATCCAATCGGTTCAGCGTGCCGCGGCGCTGCTAAAAGTGTTCGGCGACCAGTCGGCCGAGCTTGGGGTTTCCGAATTGAGCCGTGCGGTGAACCTGCATAAGAGCACGGTTTCGCGGCTGCTGGCGACCCTGGAGCGCGAAGGACTTGTGGAGCGTGTGGTGGGCAGCGAGAAGTACCGGCTGGGCTTTGAGCTCGTCCGGCTGGCACGATCCGCCGCCTACCCGGAGGATGTGCGAACGGCTGCGTGGCCGGTGCTGGAGCAGCTTGCCGGCGCTTCGCGTGAAACGGTAAACCTGGCCGTTGTCGACGGCGATGAAGTCGTCAACGTGGAGCAGATCGCCGGCCCGCACCTGGTAGGCGTTTCAAACTGGATCGGCCGGCGCACGCCGCTCAATTGTGTCGCCAACGGCAAGGCATTGCTCGCCTTTCAACCGCTCGGCGAGATCGAGCGCATCCTGTCCGGTCCGCTGCCGCGGTACACCGAGCTGACGATCACCGATCCCCGCGCGCTGCGAGAAGAGCTGGTGAGTGTACGCGCCAATGGGTACGCCGTGGCGCTCGGCGAGATCGAGGAAGGGTTGAATGCTGTCGCCGCTCCGATTGTCGGCCAGCGTGGTCGTGTTATCGCGGCAGTCAGCGTTTCGGGGCCGGCATACCGTGTCACGCCCGAGCGCATTACGTCGCTCGGCTCGCTGACCGTCGACGCCGCCAGTCGTATCTCACGGCGCATGGGATTTTGAAGCGTGCCTGCATTTAGAACGGGGACCGGACCATGAGCTCTGATATACCAGATCGACGACGCGAGCGCCGGGCTAATCGAGCTGCCGCCCCACGTATCACCTCTCGGCCGATAACGTACAACTTGCCGCTGTATGAGCTGCTGAGTGAAGCGGGGCTGGAGCGGCTACACCATGCATCAATGCGCATTCTCTCGGAGTTCGGGATCGATTTTTACGACGAGGAAGCGCGAGCGATCCTGAAGGATCACGGCGCGGACGTGCGCGGCGATACGGTGTATTTTCGACGAGGCGCTGATCACAGAGTATGTCGCGCATGGCGCCGCGGCAGTTCACCCAGCTGGCGCGCAATCCGCAGCAGAGCGTCCTTGTCGGCGGCGATCAG
The DNA here is from genome assembly GCA_963827625.1 of uncultured bacterium. Classification (GTDB taxonomy): domain Bacteria; phylum Chloroflexota; class Chloroflexia; order Chloroflexales; family Kallotenuaceae; genus CAWHBS01. Next base: position 19,974 of record CAWHBS010000006.1, read on the forward strand.
GTTATCTTTGCGCCGGTCTATGGCCCGCCGTTTGTGCAGGATATCGATGGCGGGCGGCGCGAGGCGACGCTGGCCGATTTGCAGGACTTCGTCAAGCTGGCCTATCTGAGCCCATACATCCATCACTCGGGCGGCACGATCGTCGAGCCGACCGACGAGCCGGTGTCGACGCGCCATCTCGACATGCTGTTCAGCCATATCAAATGGAGCGATAAGGCCTTTATGGGCTCCGTCACGTCGGCGGATAACGCCGCGGACAGCGTCAAGATGGCACAGATCCTGTTCGGCGCCGAGCGCATTCGCGAGCAGCCGGCGCTGATCTCGCTGATCAATGTTTCGAGCCCACGCCGCTTCGACGACCGCATGCTCGGCGCGATCAAGGTCTACGCGCGGGCGCGGCAGGCGATGATCATCACGCCCTTCATCCTGGCCGGGGCGATGGGGCCGACCACCATCGCCGGCACCGTCGCCCAGCAGAACGCCGAAGCTCTGGCCGGCATCGCGCTTGCGCAGATGATCGAGCCCGGTACGCCGGTGGTCTATGGCTCGTTTCTAACCAACATCGATCTGCAGAGCGGGTCGCCGGTCTTCGGCTCGCCCGAAAGCCAGATCGGCCTGTACACGAGCGCACAGCTTGCACGGCGCTACGGGCTGCCCTTCCGTGGTGGCGGCATGTTCTCCAGCTCAAAGCTGCCGGATGCGCAGGCCGGCTACGAGTCGGTGATGGTGATGTTGCCGACGATCATGGCGCGAACGAATTTCGTGCTCCATGCCGCCGGCTGGCTGGAAAACGGCCTGGTGGCGGGCTATGAGAAGTTCGTCCTGGATTGCGAAATCCTCGGCATGCTGCACACATGGGCGCGTGGCCTGGATCTGTCGGACGAGGCGCTGGCGTTTGATGCGATCGCCGAGGTTCCGCCGGGCGGCCACTATCTCGGTACCGCGCATACGATGCGCCATTTCCGTGACGCATTCTATCGCGCCGAGCTGTTCGACTACAACTCCGCCGAGCAGTGGGAGCTGAACGGGGCGCCGGACAGCTACACGCGGGCCGGCAACAAGGTCACGCAGCTGCTGGCCGCATACGAAGCTGCCGCCGCTCGACCCCGCCGTCGAGCAGGCGCTGAGCGAGTTTATGACTAAACGTAAGGCGGCGATCGCGCTGGAGCCGCACGACTTCTAGAGGCAGCATACGGAAACTACTATGAGCTTTGCACACCTGTCCGATGAAGACCTGTGGATTCAGATCCAGGACGATCTGTATGACGGGCTCAAAGCCGAGGTCGTCGAAGCAACCCAGGAGGCGCTTGCGCGCGGATATAGCGCGCCGGATGTGCTTGCCAGAGGGCTGGTGGCGGGTATGGATATCGTCGGCGTAGATTTCCGCGACGGTATCTTATTCGTGCCCGAAGTGCTGATGGCTGCGAACGCGATGAAGGCCGGCATGGAGCTGCTGCGCCCGTTGCTGGCCGAAACCGGAGCCGCTCGCGATCGGCACGATGGTCATTGGTACGGTCAAGGGGGACATCCACGATATCGGCAAGAACCTGGTCACGATGATGATGGAGGGCGCCGGCTTCGAGGTCATCAATCTCGGCATCAACAACGACGCGGAGAAATTTATCGCGGCGGTCAAGGCACATCAGCCCGATATCATGGGCATGAGCGCGCTGCTGACGACGACGATGCCGTATATGAAGGTCGTGATCCAGGCGCTCAAAGACGAGGGCCTGCGCGACAATGTGTTCGTCATGGTGGGTGGGGCGCCGGTGACGGAAACCTTTGCCCGGACGGTCGGCGCCGACGCCTATGGACGCGACGCCGCGGTAGCCGTCGAGCTTGCCAAGGCGCACATGGCTGCCAGGCGCGGCGTAGCGGTATGAGTCGCATGGCACAACCGGACGCTGAAAGCTATACGGTTGTCTTCCAGCCCTCCGGCCGCCAGGGCAGGGTCGCCGCCGGCATGACGCTGCTTGAAGCCGCGCGGCAGCTCGGCGTCGGCGTGGATAGTATTTGCGGCGGACGGCAGACCTGCGGCAAGTGCAAGGTGCACGTCGAGAGCGGCCAGTTTCCCAAGTATGCGATCACGTCGGCAGCAGATCATGTGTCCATTCCCGATGCGGTCGAGCAGGACTACTTCGCGCGGCGCGGTGAGCAGCTCGGCGCGAACGGTGCGCGCCTGTCGTGCGCTTGTATCGTCGTCGGCGACATACTGATCACGGTGCCGCCCGAAAGCCAATCGCGCCGCCAGCTGATTCGCAAAACGGCGACCGAGCGCGTGATCGACGTGGACCCGGTCGTGCGCCAGGTTCTGGTGGAGGTCGAGCCGCACCGGCTCGGCGCGCGCGACGGCGATTGGGAGCGGCTTCAGACGGCGCTGAAGAACGAATGGGGCTTTGCCGAGCTGCACATCGACCTGCAAGCGCTGCAACGCCTGGGGCCCGCGCTGCGCGCCGGAAAGCAGAGGGTGACGGTAGTAGTGTGGAACGATGTCGAGGTGATCGATGTGCTGCCCGACTACCACGAGGGGCTGTACGGGCTGGCAGTCGACCTCGGATCAACGACCGTGGCCGCCCACCTGCTCAATCTGCGCACCGGCGAGCTGCTGGCGAGCGAGGCGATGGTCAATCCTCAGGTGGCCTACGGCGAAGATCTGATGAGCCGGGTCAGCTACGCTATGCTGCACGACGACGGCCTGCAAACGATGCATCGGGCGATCATCAACGGGCTGAACAGGCTGGCCGGCATGGCGGCGCACGCGGCCGGGTTGCGTGCGCGCGATATCCACGAAATGGTGGTCGTCGGCAACACGGTGATGCACCATATTCTGCTCGGACTTGATCCAACCGAGCTCGGAGCTGCGCCGTTTACGCTGGCGACCCACGCCGCGCTTGACGTCAAAGCGCGCGAGCTCGGCCTCAAGCTGCACCCCGGCGCCAATCTCCACTGCATGGCACTCGAAGCGGGCCACGTCGGCTCAGACAATGTCGGCGTGCTGGTGGCCGAGGCGCCCGACCAGCAAGACGACATAATGCTGGTGATCGACATCGGCACCAACGCGGAGATTCTGCTGGGCAACCGCGAGCGCCTGCTGAGCGCGAGCAGCCCGACCGGCCCGGCCTTTGAGGGCGCGCAGATTACGCATGGACAGCGCGCGGCACCGGGCGCGATCGAGCGCGTGCGCGTCGATCCGGCGACGGGCGAGGCGCGCTTTCAGGTGATCGGCGTCGCGGGCTGGTCCGATAGCGTGCCGCCCGAAACGCTCGGCGCGACCGGTCTGTGCGGCTCGGCGATCATCGAGGCGGTGGCCGAGCTTTTCACCGCCGGACTGCTGCGGCCGGATGGCCGCTTCGACCCCGATCTGCAGCACCAGCGCCTGCGCCGCAACGGCGCGCGGGCCGAATATGTCCTGGCAACGGCCGAGCAAACCGCGACCGGACAGCCGATCGTCGTGACGCAGGACGATGTGCGCAATATTCAGCTCGCCAAGGCCGCGCTGTATGCCGGCTGCAAGCTGCTGATGCACCGGCGCGGCGTGACACAGGTCGACAAAATCGTGCTGGCCGGCGCGTTCGGGAGCTATATCGACCCGCTGCACGCGATGATCCTCGGCCTGATCCCGGATTGCAGGCTCGACCGGGTCTACGCTGTCGGCAACGCGGCCGGCGACGGCGCACGCATCGCGCTGCTGAGCAAGGCACGGCGCGCCGAGGCCGCGCGCGCGGCGCGTGGCGTCGAGTATGTGGAAACCGCGATCGACCCGTTGTTCCAGCAGGAGTTCGTCGCCGCGATGCACCTGCCGCACATGAGCGACCAGTTTCCACATCTCGATTCGCTTGACGTCCTGCCGGCCCGCCGCGCGCCGTCCGGGGATGAGCGGGCGCGTCGGCGGGAGCAGCGGAGGAGCGCGCGATGAGCCGCCGCGATGTTCTGCTGGAAGCGCTGGGCGCGACACCGCGCGATCTCCGGCGGATGCTGCGGCAGGTTGACGATCAGGCCGCCGGCCGGCGGCCTGTTCCGGACGCCTGGTGCATCCGGCAGGTGCTGAGCCACCTCAGCACGGTCGAGCAGCTGTATCTGCAGCGCCTGCAGCGCGTCGTCACGCTCGATAACCCGTACGAAGCAGCGATCGAACCGGCCGCCGGCGCCGAACGGGTGGAATGCCCGCTGCCGCGGCTGGTAGAAGAGTTCGCCGCGCGGCGCGGCGCGACGATCGCCTATTTGAGCGACCTACAGCAGCGCGATTGGGCGCGCCGTCTGGTCCACCAGACGGTAGGGCCGACGCGCTTGCGCGACCAGGTACAGGCTCTGGTGGCGCATGATAACGAGCATCTCAGCCAGATCGCCGGCCTGCGCGAGCTGGAGGAAACAAAAGGATAAATCATGGGCAATCGCTTTCTCGAGCTGCTGGGGCGTGAAGGCCCGATCCTGGCCGACGGCAGCATGGGCACGATGCTGATGGCGGCCGGCCTACTGTTCGGTGATCCGCCCGAGGCCTGGAATACACATGCGGAGCGCAGCGCCGACGTCCGTGCCGTCCACCGCGGATACCTGGATGCCGGCTCGCAGATCGTTCTCACCAACAGCTTTGGCGGCAATCCGTTTCGCCTGAAGCTGCATCAGCTGCAGGATCGGGTGTACGAGCTCAATCGGGCCGCAGCAGCGCTGGCCCGCGCCGAGGCCGGCAGCCGCGCGGTGGTAGCCGGCTCGATCGGCCCGACCGGCGAGCTGTTCGAGCCGATGGGCACGCTCACCTACGACGAAGCCGTCGCGGGCTTCGCGGCCCAGGCAGCCGGCCTGCTGGCGGGCGGAGCCGACGTGATGTGGATCGAGACCATGAGCGACCTGCAAGAGGTCCGCGCGGCTGTGGAGGGAGCGCGGCGCGGCGCGCCCGGCCTCCCGGTCGTCGCGACGATGACGTTTGACACGCGCGGCTTCACGATGATGGGCGTGAGCCCGGCCGAGGCTGTCGCAGCACTGGAAGAGCTCGGCGTCGCGGCGGCAGGCGGCAACTGCGGCAACGGCCCTGATGAGATCGAAGGCGTCGTGGACGGAATGTATAGCGCGCGGCCCGGCATGCCGCTGATCGCCAAGAGCAACGCCGGCATGCCCGAGATCGTCGACGGCAGCGCCGTCTACAGTGGAACTCCTGAGGTGATGGCCGAGTATGCCCGCCGTGTCCGCGCACTGGGAGCGCAGATCATCGGCGCCTGCTGCGGCAGCACGCCTGAGCATCTGCGCGCGATGGACACGGCCCTGCGTAGCCTGCCCGAGCTCGACCGCGCGGCGATCCGGCCTGCCAGCCCGGCGGCCATGCGCAGGCCGGCGGACGCCGCGCGCCGCTCGCGCGCCGAGCGACTCTCCCAGCGGAGCCTGAATAGGCCGAACGACGACACCGAAGCCATAAGCGGAGACGTCGAGAGGAACTATGCTAACGACGGATCTTGATCATAATCCGGGTGTCGCGCTGGTGCTGTGTGGGGCGCTTGCGCGCGAGGTGCTGGCTATCGTCGAGCGCCACGGATGGAACGCCCGGCTGTTTGGAATTGCCGCGCGCGATCACCTCGTCCCATCGCGTATAACGCCGCACGTCGAACAACGCCTGCGCGAGCTGATCCCGCAATGGAAACGCGTCGTCGTGGTCTACGGCGACTGCGGCACAACCGGACAGCTGGACGAGCTGCTCGCGCGCTATAACGTGCCGCGGATCAGCGGCCCGCACTGCTATGAAATGTATGCCGGCGCGGCGTTCGAGGCGCTGATCGACGAGCAGCCCGGCACGTTTTTTCTTACCGATTTTCTGGTCAGGGGCTGGAACGGAACGCTGATCAAGGGGCTCGGCCTTGACCGCTTTCCGGAGCTCACGCAGCTGTACTTCGGCAACTACACCCGGCTGGTATATCTGATGCAGCAACCGGACGAGCACATGCTCGCTCAGGCGCGCGAAATCGCGGCGAGCCTGGGGTTGCCGCTCGAGTTTCGTCACACCGGCTACGGGCTGCTGGAGCAGCGGCTTGTCATGCTGATGGAAGAAATCAATGACGAACGCTACCGGCCGGTATTGCCTGCGACAAGCGAGGATCCGCATGACGACGTATCAGATTCTCTACTGGCACGACATCCCGCTTCAGGTGCGCGCGCGGGGCGACGACGGGCGCGCGAGCGCTCGCCTGCCTGATCGGTTTCAAGAAGCGGTCGACCAGGCGGCGATGGCGGCAGGCCTGATCGGCTCGGATGACTACAGCGACGTGTTGCGCTGGAGCGAGCCGCAGCAGCGCGACGGTGCCGCGGCTGAGGTCGCCGCGGCAGTCGCCGCCGAGCTTGACCGCCAGTACGCCACCATCGACTGGCGCACAACGGCAACGGCTGTCGGGCAACGCTCCTGAGTTGCTGCACCGATGCGGCATAGCGAGGTCAAGCAATGCCATCAATTCGCTCCTTCAGCATTCCCACCGTCATGAAGCACGGTATCGGCGCGGTCGGCGGCCTGGCAGATGAAGCTCGTGCTCTAGGCATGCGCCGCCCGCTGCTCGTCACGGACCCCGGCATCGTGCGGGCCGGATTGCTCGAGCGCGCCATCGCACCACTCCGCGCGGCCCAGCTCGATCATGTGGTCTTCGATCGCGTCGCGTCGAATCCTCCGATCGCTCTGGTCGACCAGGCGGCGACGGTGTATCGCGACGAGGGCTGCGACGGCGTGATCGGCTTCGGCGGCGGCAGCTCGATGGATACGGCAAAAGCAGTCGGCGTGCTGGCTGCCAACGAAGGATCGATCCTGGACTACGAATGGGCCGAGCCCCAGCCGATCGGTGAGCGGATCCCGCCAACTATTTGTGTGCCGACGACCGCCGGAACGGGCAGCGAAGTGACGTTGTGGGCGGTGATCACCGATCCGCGGCGCAAGATCAAATTTAACGTCGGCGGCACACCATTGATCGGGGCCTGGGTGGCACTGATCGATCCGGAGCTGATGCTCGATCTGCCCTCACCGCTCACGGCGGCGACGGGCATCGACGCGCTGGCACATGCCGTCGAATGTTACACCTGCGCGTATGCCCAGCCGATTTCGGATGCGGTCGCACTGTTGGCGATGGAGTACGTCGGGCAGTTCCTGCGCGTCGCCTTTGCCCAGGGCCACAACGTCGAAGCCCGCTACAAGATGAGCATGGCATCGATGCTCGGCGCGCTGGCTTACGGCACCGAAAGCGCGGGCGCCGCGCACGCGATGAGCCAGTCGGCGGGGGGAGTGCATGATGTGCCGCACGGCGCGCTTACGGCGCGCCTGCTTGGCCCGGTGATGGAGTACAACTACCTGGGCGAGCCGCACAAGTTCGCGCGCATCGCCCAGGCGCTCGGCGAGGACACGCGCGGCCTGAGCGTGTGGCAGGCCGCTGAAAAAGCCGTCGCGGCGGTGCAGCGGCTGGTCGAGGATGTCGAGATCCCGACGCTGCAGCAGCTCGGCTTCAGCGAAGCGGAGATCCCGATGCTGGCCGAGATCGCTTTTAACGATCCGCAGACCATCGGCAATCCGCGCGATCTGACCCTGCAGAGCTATGTTCAGATGTATCAGCGTACGTTCGACCAGGGCAAGGCGGGGTAGGAGCTGCAGTTTACCAGGGCCCGGCATAGCGACGCCCTGCTGAGCCCACGTTTGCCGGCAAGTGGGAGCTGCACCTGCCCTTTGGTGGCCGCGCCGGCTCGCGCAGCGGCGTCGGACGTGTGGGCGGGCGGCATGTGTGGGAACGGTTGACCGAACTAAAGACTATCATCGTCGACCTGTCATGAAGTCTCGCACTCCGCCTGCTCCGGTGCCCGACCGTTGGTAAGCTAAGCGTGCCGTTTGTTACGGTCCTTGACGCGGTCGTAATTCATGCGAAAGAGCTCGATCACGGCCTCCGCGTCCGCCTGGTCATTCATGTTCCGGCGTACCCAGCCCGAGTTGGGCAGCGGTGGATGCACCGAGGCTTGCCCGTCGGCGATGAGTTTGTCGCGCACTTTTTTAGGGAACGGCAGGTCGGCGAAGCTACTCCCATGCAGGTGCCCAAGCTCCACCCGGCCGTAGTTGAACTGTAAGCCGTCCCGGCCGGTGTCGCCGGTGGTGACCCCCGGCCAGCCTGTAACCTCGCGCTCGACCATCCGCAGCAGTTCATCGTTCATGCAGCTTCCTCCTCGCCTTCTTTGAGTTCGCCTGGTGTGGCTTCATGGTACGACGGGCCGGGGATGCGCGGATCGGGCGGGAGGACAGTGTTGGCCTGGGCCTCGGTACAGTGATCGATCGTCACGTGTCAGCCGCCTCGCTCAGCATCTGTGCCACTGCTGCCTGGTAGGCGGCGAAGGAGGCCAGGTCGTTGTGGTGCCCACCGGGGATCGACCACAGCGTGTGCTCCGCGCGAATGAGCGGCAGCAATCGCTCACTGGCGCTGTACGGGATCACCTCATCCGCGGTGCCGTGAACGAGGTGGATCGGGCACGTTACCTTGCCGATGCGCTGGTCGGTGCGCAGCGGGTAGCGCAGCAGAAACGGGGGCACCACCGGGAATTGCTGCCGTGCGAGCTCGTGGAGGCTGACATACGGGGTTTCCAGGATCAGCAGCCGCGGTCGCTGCTCGGCGGCCAGCGGCACCGCCAGGCCACTCCCCAGCGAGCGGCCGTAGACCACGATCTGCTCCTCGGCGAACCGCGCAGCCAGATAGCGGTACGCTGTGCGCGCGTCGTCATGCAGCATGCGCTCGCCGGCGATGCGGCCGGTGCTCTTGCCATAGCCACGGTAATCCGGAATCAGCACTTCGTAACCCAGTGCCACGAACAGATCGGCAACTGCACCCCAGCCGCGCACACTGCCCGCGTTGCCGTGCAGGTAGAGCACGGCGCCAATCGGCTGATCGACTCGAAAATGGAGCGCATGGAGCCGCGCGCCATCGACTTCCCAGGTGACCTCGTCGAAGCGCAGCGGAAAGCTGAAGCGGTAGTCGGGTGGCAGTGGTTCGGGCGCGAAGATGAGACGTTCCTGCCCGACGTAGAGCAGGAGGCACACGAGCAGGTAGAAGGCCGCGGCAGTCGCGAGCATGCCCAGGAGGACCGTGCGCATAGTGGTTACCAGTCATCCGACGAACGCATGTAGTGTACTGCATCGCCCGTTGCTGCGCCCGCCGGAGTGTCATGCTCCCAATCAGGGCGTACCCGAGCGTGAGGGAGGTCACGCTGTACCCTTTGTGCCGCGTTTCGGCGCAGGTGCAGCATTCGCCTCAGCCACCGGCACATAGGTGCTGTCGCGACCAGAGCGACCAGCATGTGCCGGTGACGCTGGTACAATGCCGCCGGCAACCCTGATCGTGCCGCATAGCGAGGCCTCGCCGATGCATGAGTACCTGCCTCTACATGACGCCATCGAGCGTGCTTCGGAGCACCTGGGTCTTGAGCTCCGACTGATCGACCGCTATGATCTCGGCGCCGAAGGTGCGTATCGCATGACGGTCGGCAGCAAGCCGTGCGCCTTCAAGTACTGGTCGGGTCAGCGTGCTGCCGTGGTGCGCCTCACCACCGCCGTCGCTGCCCACGCCACGTTGCGCCAGGTTGGCTGGCCGTTGCCGACCATCTACGGCTGGCATCAGGAGCCGCGCTTCGCGTTCATTGTGGAACAACATATGCACGGACACCGTGTCGACGCTGTGCCTGAGGTCCTGTGTCGCCAGCTGCTGGCGCTCCTGGACGCCGCACCACAACGGATCGACGGTTCCATACATGAGTCGGCTGCCTGGGTCTCCGCGTTGGAACAGGCGCTCTACCGCGACGGGGCATTTCCCGGACGTCTGCTCGACCTCGAACAACATGCGTTGGGCCGGCGGGTCATCGCGGCTGCCCGCACGGCTTTCGTCGGTGCGCGTCCCGGTCTCGAAGCTGGTCGGCAGGTCCTGCACGGCGATTTCAGCGCCGGCAACATCCTGTGCGACGAAACGGGTGCGGTGACGGCCGTGGTGGACTGGCAGCATGGCGGTATGGGGCATCGTGGGTTCGATCTGATTGGCCTGGAGTGGGATCTGGCGTTGCGTTTGAATGTCGGAGCCGGCCCGTCGCTGGTCCTGACGACGGCGCGGGTGAACGAGGTGGTGGAGCCGGCGGTGCGCACGTTTTTTCGCGCGTACTACGGCGTATGGAACCTGTGTTGGGCACTCAACACGCCAGATGTGGAGCAAGTGCGGCACGCGGTCGAGGTCCTGGACGTCCTCTGATATGGCGTGAGTGATCCGGCACCAGGCACCGCCCGCCCTCATTCGCCGCGTTACGCCGAAGGTAGAAGGGCTGATGCTCTGATTGCCGAAGTTGGTGAACGGCGTCCGCCATCGCGCCCTGCCGGCGTCAGCGGGTAGCGACCAACTCGCCGGTGCGCTCAAACAGGAGCAACTCTTCACGGCCGCGCCGCTGCGGCATGCTGTCGTGCGGCACCTCGCGCGCCACCAGGGTCAAGCCGCGGGGCTCCAGCAGTGCCGCGACCTCCTCTACCGTGACTGCAAACGGCGGGCCTCCGTCGAGCGGGCCGAGCGGAAACGCGAGGCTGATGTACGTTCCGCGCCGCTCCAGGAGCCGCGCCACCAGGTCCACGTACGCCTCGCGTCGCTGCGGGTCGATCGCGCAAAAGCAGGTGTGGTCGAGCACATAGTCGAAGCCGCCATCGAACGTGGCCGGCAGGCTGAACAGATCGTGCTGCACAATCGTGAGCGGAGCGTCCGCGTCGGCCAGGCGCTGCATTTCATGCACGGCAAAGTCGGTAAAATCCACTGCCGTCACCGTAAAGCCATGTCGCGCAAACGCGCGTGCATCGTGGCCGCGCCCCGCGCCGAGCACAATCATGCGCCCGGGAGCCAGGCGGCCACTTGCAGCGAGGCGGCGTAATGCAGGCGCGGGAGCGCCCAGATCCCAGCGGTCGCTGCCCTGTTGATAAGCTGTTTCCCACATCTGGGCTGCATTTACATCGCGCATGTCTCGGGTTCCGCCGCGCTGTTTGTCGCCGGATTGTTGCGCGGCGCGGACGCGTGACGGGTCAACGCGGCGCCGGCAAAAGCGCGTGTGGCAACGGCGCGCTCCGTGGGTAGCGTACCACAATCCTGGTCCTGCGCGGCACACGCTAATGCGGCAACTTATCATCCTTGCTGATGGATGGTTGGCCCCGATGTCGAGGTTCCACCTGACTGCTTTTCCGGCGTTTCCGCGCTCACGGATGTACAATTCTCGCGTGCGTCAGCGCGGCGCCGGAGGACCATCGCCGAGTAGCATAAAGCGCGGTTCCAGGAGGACATCCATGCCCATCACTGTCCACAGCCGTCCGGTTGATACGCTTTCGCAGGCCGAAATCGCTCGTTGGGAGCAGATACCTGTCGCGGTTGCCGTGGACATCAGCGACGCTGCGTGCCAGATAGACCCTGCCATCCGTCCCTTGTGCCCGCCGGGCCACCAGCCGCGCCTGTTTGGCAGGGCCGTGACGGCGCTGTGCGAGCCGCCTGACTTCGGCGCCGTGCTCCTGGCGCTCGACCTGATCCGGCCCGGTGATGTGCTCGTGATTGCCGCCAACGGTGATGCCCAAACCGCCATGCTTGGCGAGATCCTTGGCGGCCAGTTGCGACGTCTTGGTGGCCGCGGCGTCGTCTGCGACGGCGCGATCCGCGATGTGGCCCAGCTTGCACGCTGGCCTGAGGTATCGATCTTCGCGCGGGCGATTACGCCGCGCGGGCCAACATCGATGGAACGGGGCGTGGTGAACGCAGCCGTGACGATCGGCGGGCGCCTGGTCAGTCCCGGCGATCTGCTCATCGGCGATGACGATGGGTTGGCCGCATTGTCGCCCGCGGACATTCGCGGATATATCGCCGCTGCCGAAGCTAAGTTGGCGCGCGAGGGCGCATGGCAAGCGAGCCTCGCCGGCGGGCACTCGGTTGCGGAGACCCTGGGGCTTCCGCC
>CAWHBS010000007.1:0-1472394 GCA_963827625.1 uncultured bacterium
TCTTCGGCCTGCTGGTCGTCGGGTTGATCCCGGCCTTTGTCGCCGCGATCGGACAATAACGCCATGAGTTATGTCGAGCTGGAACAGTTCCTCGACCGCGGCTCGATCCGCGCCTGGTGGGGCCTGTCGTGGCGCACCTTTTTCGGCTGCGCGGGCGGCGCGGTGCTCGGGCAGCAACTCGGCACCGTGCTGTTCGGGACGAACATGGCGGGCGTGGCGACCCTGACACTGGTGGGCGCGGCACTGGGGCTGACGCTGCTGCTGAAGCGGCGCGGCATCATCGTCGCGCGCAGGCTGCTCGTGCTGGCCACCTTTGGGCTGCGCGTGGCGCGGAAGCGCACGCTGGTGGACGGGGCGCTGCTGGCGGGGCGCGTCGATGCGCACGCGCCGCCACCGATCCAGATTCGCGTCCGTGAGGCGCGTGCCCCGTGGCGGCGACGCGGCGGACGCGGCTGCCCTGGCGCCGCGCGCCACCGCCGTCGGTCCGGCGAGCGCGGGGCAGCGGTTCGGCCGGAGGCGGCGCAGCCATGATGTGTTTTCGCATCACGCCGTTGGCCTGGTATCCCCGCAGCGCCGACGATGCCGCGGCACTCGTCGAGCAGTATGCCAACTTCTTCGCCACGCTGAGCGGTCCCTGGCGCTTTCTCAGCTTCACCCGGACCTTCAGCTATCAGCGCCAGCGCCAGGGCCTCAACCGCCGCGCCGCCATGCTCGCCGCGCAGGGCGAGCCGAGCAGTGGCGCGTGCGCTGGACCAAGCACTATCGGCGCATGTATGACGCCATGGAGCAGCTCGAATCGCTGCTGACCATCGAGCATTACCTGCTGTATCAGCCGGCGGCGCCGCTGGGCGCCGAGGTGCTGGCCAGTACCATCAAAGAGCAATTCCTGCTGCCCGCCGTGGCGCCCTGCGACGCTGCCGGTCTTGATCCCCGGCTGCTACCGCGAGCACGCCACCTATCTGGAACCGCTGGACGGGCCAGGACAGCCGTTCCTGCGCGTGCTGACGGCGTGCGACGTGCGCGGCGAGTGGCATTTTGGGTCGTGGCGCACGGTGCTGATGGGCGCGTGGGAGGTCGCCGTTGTCATCGACGTCACCACGCTCGCCCAGGACACCGCCGACCGGCGCGGCACGGATGTGTACGGCGCGCTGACGGGCGCACTGGGCGGTCCCCACGCGGCGTTCGACCAGCGCTCCGAGCGGGCGCTGGACGCGGTCACCACCGCGATGCACGCGCTGGACCGCCAGAGCCTCCACGAGGTCGCCTACGCCGTGCTGCTGCGCGCGCCGACGCTGGAGCAGCTGGATGCCCAGACGCACCGGCTGCGCGCGGCGCTGGGCAGCCGCCTCAAGCTGGATGTCATTCCCGGCGGCCAGGCCGCGTATGTGCGGCTGTTCACGCCCACGCCCGGCATCCCATATCGCCGAGCCGCTGGTGCGGCGCAACACGCTCTCGTACGGCCTGGCGTGCAAGCTGCCGTGGCTGATCCGCAAGACGGCGCGCGACTGGGGCGTGTGCTTTGGCTACGACCGCGTGGAAGGCATGCCGATCCTGTATGACGTGTTCGGCGTGACCGCAGCACGACAACGCGCATCTGCTGGTCGATCGGGCAGGTCAACGCGGGCAAGACGGTTGCGCTACTGGTGCTGGCGCTGCGGCATGCGACGGCCGGCGCGCAGGTGATCTTCATCGACCCGGTCGGCAAGAGCCGACTTGCTGTGCGACGCGGTGGGCGAGCAGGCAGCGTTTTACGAGGTCGATACGCGCGGCGCCATCAACATCCTCGACCGCGCTAGTGACGATCTGGGCACGCAGCGCGCGGCGATTGAGCGGCGGCTGAGCATCGTGCTGGGCCGCCCCGACTATGGCGCGGGCAAAGCGGGCATCCGGCCGCGCGAGCTGACCAACTTCGAGGTCGGCGCCATCGACCAGTGCCTCGCTGAGCTGTATGCCGATCCGACGCACACGCCGATTCTGAGCGACCTGGTGCGGGCGCTGCGCGCGCTGAGCCTGCGCGCGCGGGCTTGAGGAGCGCGTGGTGACGGCGGGCTGAGGAGCTGGCGGCCGAGATCGCCGCCGTGCTGCTGGGCAGCCGTGGGGCGCTGCTGAACGCGCAGACCACGATCCGCTGGGACTTCTCGGCGCCGGTGACGTGGCTACTCGTTTGCCAACATCGTCACGGCCGACAAGGCACTGCTGCCCTTGATCTACGACCTGGCCTGGGAAGCGCTCGACCGCTATGTCCGCACGCGGCCCGCCGAGCGCGCCGCCGCTGATCATCATTATCGACGAGCTGGCCTACATGTCGGTCGTGCCCGAGCTGCAGACCCACGTCGCGCTGTCGTGCAAGACCTATCGCAACTTCCGGGCCTTTTTGTGGACGGCCGACCAGGACGCGGCGACGTATTTCGGCGTCGACGGCCGCGGGAGTCGGGATGAGCAGCGCATCGCGGGCAACAGCTTCATCAAGCTGTTCTTTCGGCAGGAGGGGCCGGGCGCGGCGATCATCGCCAACGCCTATGAGCAGCTGGCGGACGACCACATTCAGGCCATCCGCACCGCGCCGCAGGGGCAGCTGATCGCCCTGTTTGGCGACGAAGTGCATCCGTTGGTGATGCAACTGACTGATGCCGAAGTGCTGGCCTTTTGTACCCCCGCCGCGTCGGACACCGACGGTGCCGGCGGGGACCGTGACGATGCTGTTCTGGCGAGGCGGTAATGGAACGACCGCGCAAACTCAAGCGCGCCGTGCTCAAGGAAGAACTGGTGGCCCTGACCGGCCATCATGTGGCCGCGCTGCTCTTGAGCCAGCTGCTGTATTGGACCGAGCGCATGGACGATGTCGATCGCTATCTGCAGGAGGAGCAGACCCGGCAGCACGATGCCACGCTGCCGCCGACGCACGGCTGGATCTATAAGTCCGCCGGCGACCTGGTGGACGAACTGATGCTCGATCTGTCCGAAGTCACCGTGCGACGCCATCTCGCCGCCCTGCTGGCGCGTGGCTTCGTGGACGAGCGGCGCAATCCCGAGTATCGCTGGGATCGCACGCTCCAGTATCGCGTCAACGTCGTGGCCGTACAACATGGTCTGGCGGCGCTGGGCTACGCGCTCGATGACTATCCGCTCATCCAGCCAGCGCCCCACGCCGCCGATTCCGCACCGCCCGCGACCACGGACGGTGCAACACCGAATGCCGCAGCGGACGACCCATCAGCGCCAAGCTTCAAAATGAAGGATCGAAGCTTCAATTTGAAGGATCGAACCTTCAATTTGAAGGATCGAGGCTTCACCATGAAGGATCGATCCTTCAAACCGAAGGATCGAAGCTTCAACACGAAGGATCGATCTGTTGTTTTTGAAGGAGCAATACCAGAGACTACTCCAGAGATTACTTCAGAGACTACTTCAGAGACTACTTCAGAAACGACGGCAGCGCGTGCGACACGCACCACGTCACGCTCCCATCCCGGCGTATCACCGCCGCGTCGTCGTCGCGCTTGAAGCGTTGGGCCTGTCGCACCGCCAGGCGACCCAGGCTGCGCAGCGCCATCAGCTCACGCTCCCTGAGGTCGCGCGCTGGGCCTGCTGGCGCACTGGCCTGACGCACGTCAAGAACCCGGTCGCGCTCCTGGCCGCCACGATTGCCCGGCAACGGCTTCCGCCCGGCGACGTCGAACCGACCAGCGGTGCCCTGATGCCTGCGCCGTCCCCAGCACCGCCGGCGGACGACCCTGACACTCCGGCTCCGTACGCCGCGCTGTGGGAAGCGGTCTGTGCCACGCTGCAGCAACGGCTTGATGACGGCGCCTATGCCACCTGGATCACGGACACGCACTTTGCTCGCGGTGGACGACGACCGCGCGGTGATCGGCACGCCGCACGTCTTTGCCCGCGACCAGCTCACGACGGCGTACCTGACGCCACTGTCCGACGCCTTGCGTGACCATCTTGGCCACGGCGTGACGGTCGAGGTCGTCATTGATGGTTGTATCGCATGAGCCTCGTTTGGTGCCAGCAGCAGATCGATGGAGGAACAGGTATGACCCGTCTCTGCGGTGCGCTCTCCATTGGGGTATCCCCCACGCCGGCGACGAGCACGGCTGCCGGTCAGGTCAAAACGCTTTACATGGTGCCGTGCTGGTCCGTTCGCCTGCTGCCCGTCGTTTCGTCGCCGCCGTGGGCACTGCAAGATAACGTGCTGTTCTCACCCGTCTTTTGGGAAACAACAGCACCCACCCGTAAATTGGGCAACAGCCTGCACATAGCGTTCAACATGGCTGTAAGGAGTTTGCATGAACTCATACTCGGCAACGACGACCCAATACCGTACCCCATCGCACCTATTGGTCGCTGGAGATCATCCCGCTCATTGATGCCTATCAGGAGCAGCATCGGATTCCATCGTTCAGCGCGGCAGCCGAGACACTCGTCCGGCTGGGCTTGCAGCAATCCCCCGCCGAAGTGCTCACGCCGGTGGTGGCCAGCGCCGTCCGCTACGCGGTGCGTCGTGAGCTCGACCGGCTGATTCGCCTCCAGCTCTATACCGCGATTGAGGCCGGCATTGCGCAGCGCTTTGCAGCGGCTGCCGTGCGCGACGTGGGACGGCTCAAGCAGGACGATCCCAGCCGCTATCAGGCGATCAAGGACGCGGCGATTGCCGACGCCCGGCGGCATCTGGCGCGGGACAACATCGGCACGGTCGTCGCCGATTTGTATGTGGAGGTGGCACATGGCGATCGTCCAGGCGAGCTACATTCGGCGGGGCAACGACCCCCGCACGGCGGCCAAGAAAGTCGCAGTAGATCGGCTCGGTATTACACCGAGCGTGCTGGAGCGGATCTCGCCGAGCGGCAGTGGTATGCCTCCGATGGCCGGAGTGGCCCGTTCGCGGAGTTTCAGAAGGAAATCTATGCCCAGGCCCGCGCGCATCCCTACACCTATCGACTGGTGCTCTCAACCAGGGAGGCGGATATTGGGCCGGCAGGCTACACGGAGGTGCTCGGAAACCGATTTACGCACGTATTTCTTCGTGGAGCATCACAACACGGAGTATCCGCACGCCCATGTGCTGGGCTACCGCGCGACCAAACTCACCAAAGCGGACTTGACCGCGTTGCGAGGCCGGTTACTGGAACAGGAACACGTGCGGACACGCGCACACGCACAGGAGGTGAGCCACACGCAGCAGCCACGACGATCACGGACACACGTACTGGACTTAGGTTGAGCGGCCACGATTGCCGCAGCGGCTGGCGAGCAAGCAGGGTACATAGGCGTCGAACGATGCCCTGGTCGCGGCGGTTCAGGCGGACGATACGGTCGGGTCCGGTTCCTACACTGCGCCGGAGGATTGCCACGCCGCTCAGTGCGCACGATGAATCTCGACGTTACACAGGAGGCTACCCATGGGCGAATTACTGACTATTGAACAAACGATGCAGTTGCTGCACCGCAAGCGCTCCACCATCTACGCCTACATGGACCGAGGCGACGATCCCCTGCCCTATATCCAGGTCGAAGGTGGCCGCCTGGTTGACCGCGATGACCTTAACCGATGGCTCGATCGCCGCCGTCGCGGCCGCCAGATCGCTCCGCTGGTGCAGTTGCCGGCACGGCGCGCATAGGAGACACGCCATGCCACGACCACGCAAGCGCACCAAACGTCCACCGGGCTACGGCTCGGTCTTCCGCCTGTCAAACGGGCGCTGGCGTGCCCAGCTTCCGTACTACACCTTTGTCGACGGCGTCAAAGTCCGCCGCTTTCGCCGTGAGGACTTCGAGACCGAATCCGACGCCCAGGCGGCGGCCGACCGGATCCGGCTGGAGCTCAAGCACGGGATGGTGTCCACCAGCCAGACCGTCGCCGAGTTGGTCGAGCAGTGGTTCCGGCTCACGATTGTGCCCAAGAAACTCAAAGGTGTCACCGTCGCCGGTTACCACGACGATCTCAACCGCGTGCTGCCGGCGATCGGGCACCTGCCACTTGCGGAGGTCGCCCACCCGTATGCCATCGTGATTGACGAAGTGTTGGCCGATCTCGGCACACGCGTGGGCGCCCTGGCGGTCCGCCGGACCGCGGCACGGCTCAAAGCGGTCTTTTCTGATGCCGCGCGCCGGCATCTGATCGTCCGTAATCCGGTCGACGGCATTTCCCTGCCGCGCGTGCCCGAGCACGTCCCGTACGCCTGGACCCCTGAGACGTTTCGACGCTTCCTGGCAACGGTCGCGGGCACAACAACCTATGCGCTCTACGACCTGGCCGTGCGCACGGGCCTGCGCGAAGGCGAACTCTTTGGGTTGACAGACGATCACATCAATCTAGAGACCGGACGCATGGTCGTCGAGCAGGCCATCGACAGCTATTCGCGCACCGTGTCGACGGTCAAGACGCGCAAGGCAAAGCGGGTCATCTTTCTTTCACCGCAGGCCTGCGCCGTGTTACGCGCGCATCGGGTGCTGATCATGCAGCAGCAGCTCGTGGCCGGCGCGCGGTGGAAAGGACCAACGCCGGGCTACATTTTTCCGTCCCGCGTCGGCACGCCGCTGCAAGCCAACAACATGCTCAAGCGCTTCAAGCGCGAGTTGACCAACGCGGGCTTTCCCGCCGACGACATTCACTTCTACCACTTTCGGCACTTCTTTCGCGAGTTGGCGGCCGAACGGATCGCACCACATGTGGTGAGTGATTTGATGGGACACACCGATACCAAGGTGACGTTCGAAGTCTATGGCCGCCATGTGTCCGATCACGCCAAGCGCGAGGCGGCGACGGCGATGGATGACATTTGGTCGCAAACCGGGTAAACTGGACCTTAACACCGTCGGTAACTTACAGTTTGACTCATCAGCGGAAGCACGGATCGTCAGCAAGCCGCACGGCCGCGTAGCTCAAATGCATAGAGCAAAGGTTTCCTAAACCTTGTGTTGTGGGTTGGAGTCCCACCGCGGTCACCAGCCTTGAGCGCCGCATACATTCTGGTATGCGGCGCACGTTGTTTGGCACGCAGACAAGAGAGTTGATCGCCGGGTATGCAACGTACTATATTTACGGTGCGCAAACGTGAGTGCGCACCAAGGTGGGTCGTCAGCACCGAATTACTCTTACCGCGTCTCGGAAAAACGTGGCCAAGCCTGACGCCTTCAGGGCCGCTTCGTTGGGGTAACGAAGTGGCCCTGTTAGTTAACTTCGCCGGGCGTTGGCGGGGAAATGGACGCCGAGCGGTATGAGCTGGGATGCATCCAAAGTACGCTACGCGACGTTTGTTGAGCGGGGACTGGTACCGGACCCGATCCCCTCTTTCTATTGCCGAGGCCGCATGCGTCGGGAGCTGCTGCGGCTTCGGCAATGGTCCTCTGCGTGGGTCGTATAATGCGCTTCACAGACTAAGGGAGCGCCATGAATCAACTCCAATTCGTCCGCGTCGGCTCGACCGCGCTGCGTGTTACGTCGATCGGCTTCGGCGGCGCGCCGATCAGCTATTCCGACCCGCCGACCGGCGACGAGCAGGCCTATGCAACTGTACAGGCAGCGCTCGACAACGGCATCCGCCTGTTCGATACAGCACCTTTGTACGGCGCAGGCGTCAGCGAGCGCCGGCTGGGCCACGTGCTGCGCTCCGCGCCGGTAGACGGCGTTGTGGTCGCCAGCAAGGTCGGGCGGCTGGTTCAGCCGGACGGCAGCGTCGTGTTCGATATGACGCGTGACGGCGCGCTGCGCAGCCTCGAAGCGACGCTGGAGCGTACCGGACTCGACCACATCGATATCCTGCATATCCA
This sequence comes from uncultured bacterium, assembly GCA_963827625.1. GTDB lineage: Bacteria > Chloroflexota > Chloroflexia > Chloroflexales > Kallotenuaceae > CAWHBS01. The sequence goes on from CAWHBS010000007.1 coordinate 7,780, forward strand.
CGACCCGGACGACCATTATCGGGCGGCGTTGGACGAGGTGTTTCCCGTGCTCGCCGAGCTTCGCTCGGCCGGCACCATCGGCGCGATCGGCGCCGGGATGAACCAGTGGCAGATGCTCGCCGATTTCGCGCGTAACGCCGATTTCGACTGTTTCTTGCTTGCCGGGCGCTATACGCTGCTGGAGCAAGGCGGCCTGCCGCTGCTCGACCTGTGCCATGAGCGCAAGATCGCCGTGTTGCTTGGCGGTGTCTTTAACAGCGGCATCCTGGCAACCGGGCCAGACCATGGCCCGCGCTACAATTATGCTCCCGCGCCGCCGGAGATCGTTGAGCGTGTCCGGCGTATCCAGGCGGTATGCGAGCGCTTCGCGGTGCCGCTGCATCGCGCCGCCACGCACTTTCCCCTGGCTCATCCGGCCGTTGCTTCGCTGTTGCTCGGCGCGCGCAAGCCGGATGAGGTACGCGCCAATCTCGCTGCCCTGGCCGAGCCGGTGCCGGCGCAGCTGTGGGACGCGCTGCGTGAGGAGGGGCTCCTTCAACCCGACGCGCCGGCGCGGAAGTCTTAGCAACTGTTCAGGCGATGATTTTCCAGAGTGTGATACAGTTGCTGTAAACGTCTGTACCCATAGCTGCCGAGTTCCGGCCAGGAGCCTGACGCAAACGTGAGCGAGTTACCGCCTTCTCGAACAGCACGTTGGCGACGTCGCCTCGACCTGCGCAAGAATGTACGCAAAGGGCTGCCCTTCGGAGCCGGCGTGCTGGCCGCTTTGGTTGCCCTGTTGCTGTACCGCCTCGCCCTGCCGGGCCCGCCACAGCTTACCGCAAACGATGTGGCCGGCGCGGTTGCCAGCACGCTCGCCGCGGCCACTCCCGAGCCGTCCAGCGCGATGCTGGTCTATGAAACGATCCGGCCGTCGCTCGTCTTCGTCCAGGCCGACGCGTCCGCGAGTGGCGGCCGCTCTCCATCCGGCATCGGCGGCGGCGTCGTCGTCAACGACAAGGGCGATATTTTGACCAGCTTGCATGTCGTCGAGCTGGCGCGCGAGATTCGCGTTATCTTCGCCGACGGCACCGAATCGCCGGCCGAGCTGATCGCCGAGCAGCCGGAAAACGATATCGCTGTGCTGCGCGCGACGGAGCCACCGGGCCAGGTCGTGCCCGCCGTGCTCGGCAATCCGAACTCCATGAGCATCGGCGACGAAGCATACGCGGTGGGCCATCCGTTCGGGTTGTACGGCTCGATCAGCTCGGGCGTGATCTCCGGGCTCGGTCGCTCGTTTCGGCCGGCTGCCGGCGAGCCCGAGCTCGAGGACCTGATTCAGATCGACGCCGCGGTTAATCCCGGCAACTCGGGCGGTCCACTGCTCAACCGGAACGGAGAAGTGATCGGCATCGTGACCGGGCTGCTCAATCCGAGCACGGATGTTGTTTTTGCCGGTGTCGGCTTTGCGGTGAAGATCACCACCGCGGGCAGCGCCGTCGATGCGCCGCCATATTAAGTCAGTCGAAGGTCGAAGGTCACACATTAATTGCGCGTAAACTGACCATCCAGCCGTCGTGGTCAACCATGATGGAAAAGGGCTTTCGACCTTCGACCTTCGACCTTCGACCAATAATTCGGAGCAAACAGTGGGTCCCACTACTCAGAACGACGGCAGACCGCTTGAGCGTGTCCTGTTCGAGGTAAAAAAGGTGATCGTCGGGCAGGATCACCTGCTCGAGCGGCTGGTCGTCGCGCTGCTGGCGCGCGGGCACCTGCTGGTCGAGGGCGTGCCCGGCCTGGCCAAGACGATGACGATCAAAACGCTGGCCGAAGCGATCGGCGGGGAGTTTAAACGGATTCAATTTACACCCGATCTGGTGCCCGCCGACCTGACCGGCACGCGGATCTATAACCAACGCTCGGGCGAGTTTGCTACCTCGCGCGGCCCGGTGTTCTGTAATCTGTTGCTGGCCGACGAGATCAACCGCGCGCCCGCCAAGGTCCAGAGTGCGCTGCTCGAGGTGATGCAGGAGCGGCAGGTCACGATCGGTCTTGACACGTTTCGGGTGCCCGAGCCATTCCTGGTGCTGGCCACCCAGAACCCGATCGAAACCGAGGGCACGTACCAGCTTCCCGAGGCGCAGCTCGACCGATTCATGTTCAAGGTGCTGATCGGCTATCCCAATGCAACCGAGGAGTTCGTGATCGTCGAGCGCATGATCGGAACCCTGGAGCATGTCAATCGCGTGCTCGAGCCCGAACAGCTGTTGCGCTTGCAGCGCACGGCCGACCAGGTGTATGTCGACCCGGTGCTGATCGAATATGCTATCCGTATCGTCACGGCAACTCGCCAGCCGGCAAGTGTCGGCCTGGCCGAGCTGCAGCCGTATATCACGTTCGGCGCGAGCCCACGCGCTTCGATCAACTTGATTCGCGCCGCCAAGGCGCTCGCATTTGTTCGTAACCGTATGTACGCGCTGCCGCAAGATGTGGTGGATATGGTGCTCGACGTGCTGCGCCATCGCATCGTGCTGTCGTACGAAGCGCTAGCGGATGACATGAGCAGCGATCAGCTGATCGGCAGTCTGCTCGAACGCCTGCCGGCACCCCAGGTACCAACGCATGAGCCAAACTTCCGCCGCCCAACCTGAGCGCATACTGCAGCGCCTCGATTGGCATGTGGTGCGACGATTGGATGGCCTGCTGCAGGGCGATTATCGCAGCCTGTTTTACGGCTACGGCGTGGACCTGGCCGATCTGCGCGAATACCAGCCGCCGGATGATCCGCGCTATATCGATTGGAACGTTACCGCGCGGCTGGATACGCCGTATGTCCGCCAGTACACCGAAGACCGCGAAGTCACGGCCTGGTTTCTGCTCGACCTGAGCCCGTCAATGGATTTCGGCACCGTGCAAACGCTCAAGCGCACGAAGCTGCTTGATGTCGTGACCACGCTCGCCCGCTTGCTTACGCGCCACGGCAATCGCGTCGGAGCCGTGTTTTATGGTACCGGCAAGGAGCGTACCGTTCCGGCGCGCGGCGGACGCATCCAGGTGCTGCATATCGTGCATGAATTGCTCAAGCAGACTCCGCTGACCAGGGCGCCGATGACCGATCTCGATCCGCTGATCCAGCGCGGCCTGCGCACGATTCGCAGACGTTCGCTGGTGTTCGTGGTGTCGGATTGGATCAGCACACCCGGCTGGGAGCAGTCGTTGAAGCTGCTGCACGCGCGCCACGAGGTGATCGCGGTCAGGGTGTGGGACCCGCGCGAGCGCGAGCTGCCGGATATGGGGCCGATCATCATGCAGGATGCCGAAACCGGTGAGCAGCTCTATGTTGACACGCGCGATCGGCAGTTCCGCCGGCGTTTTGAGGCGGCCTCGCAGCAGCGCGAAGCAGCGCTGAGCCAGGCATTCAAGCGCGCCGGGGTTGATACGCTTTCGATCGGTACCGACGAAGACCTGGTACGGGCGATCATGCGCCTGGCGGCGCTGCGAAAAGCTAGAAAACGACCATAACTACGTGCCCGAGCGAAAGGTGCAGGCGTATGCAATTCTTGTGGCCGACGATGTTGCTGGGACTGTTGCTGGTTCCGGTCTTTGTCGCGCTGTACGCTCGCAACGGGCAGCGGCGACGGAGGCTGGCTGCTCGTTACGGCAGCTTCGGCATGAGCACAGAAACCCGGCCGCGCCGGTTCGGGCTACGCAGCAACGTGCCGGCAGGATTGTATCTGGTTGCGCTTACGGTGCTGATGCTGGCCGGGGCGCGCCCGCAGGCGATCGTCAGCCTGCCGCGGCTTCAAGCTACTGTTCTGCTGGCGTTCGATGTTTCGGGCAGCATGGCGGCGCCCGATATGGAGCCGACGCGTCTGGAGGCCGCCAAACGGGCCGCACGCGGGTTTGTGACACGTATGCCGAGCACCGTGAAGCTGGGCGTCGTATCGTTCAGCGATGCCGGGTTCGCGATCCAGGCGCCCACCGACGACCAGGCTGCCGTGCTGGCATCGATCGACCGCCTGGCGGTGCAGCGCGGTACGTCGCTGGGCACGGGCATCACATCCGCGCTCAACGTCCTGTTCGCCCCGGCTCGCTCCGCCGAATTGACGCTCAGCAAGCTCAACCCGATCCCGGAGCCCACGCCCACGTCGGCCCCTCCGGGCAGCTATAGCTCGGCAACGATTATTCTGTTCACCGACGGCGAAAATACCCAGACGCCCGAGCCGATGGCCGCGGCCCAACAGGCTGCCAATCGAGGCATCCGCATCCATACTGTCGGCGTGGGCAGCACGGAGGGATCGCTGATCGAGATCGAAGGCTTTACGATCCGCTCGCGGCTCGACGAGGGATTATTGCAGCAAATTTCCCAGCTGACCGGCGGCACCTACCACAATGCCAGCGGCGGCGAGGATCTGGCTCCGATTGTCAAACAACTCGTTCCGGAATTAGTGCTACGATCCGAAGCAACCGAGCTGACGTCATTGTTTGTTGGCGCCGCGGTCGTACTGCTGTTGATCGGCGCAGGATTGTCGATGCTGTGGCTCAATCGCGCGCCGTAGCGAGAGGCACGCCGATGCGGACACAAGGTTGCTCGGTGGAGCGAAAGGGATTGGCAGCGTGAATCGGGAGGCACAATGAGTTTGCTCTGGCCCCAGTTCCTACTTCTGCTGGGAGCCATACCGTTGCTGATCGCGCTCTATGTCTGGATGCTGCGACGGAAGCGGCCGGCATTGCGCTACTCCAGTCTATCGCTGGTGCGGGATGCGCTGCCCCGCTACAGTCGCGTGCGCCGGCACCTGCCCTTCGCGCTCTTGTTGCTGGCGCTCGGCAGCCTGATCGTCGCTATCGGGCGGCCGGTAAGTCGTGTCAACGTGCCGAGCGGGCGAGCAACGATCGTGCTGGCGATGGATGTTTCGGGCAGCATGCGCCAGAACGACATCCAGCCCAGCCGCATGCGGGCTGCCCAGAACGCCGCGCTGCGGTTCGTTCAGCGCCATTCGGCCAGCACCAAGATCGCCGTGGTGGCCTTCGCCGCCTATGCCGAGCTGGTGCAGCCGCCGACTGCCGATCAGGAAGCGCTGGAAGCCGCCGTCGATAGCCTGACCACCGCGCGTGGTACGGCGATCGGCAGCGGGATCATCGAGGCGCTCGAAGCGATCGCCGCGATCGATCCCAATGTTGTGCCGCCAAAACTCACGTCGTCCAGCGGGCCCACCGACCAGGCCGCGCCGCAGCTGTCGGGGGTGTATGTGCCGCACATCATCGTGCTGCTCACCGACGGCGTCGCGACCACCGGGCCGCTGCCGACCGACGCCGCGCTGCAGGCCGTCGAGCGCGGTGTGCGCATATATACCATCGGGTTTGGGACCGAAACCGGCTCGCCGGGCTTTGGCGGCACCGACCCGTTCAGGGGCCAGGGCGGCGGCCAGGGCGGCAGCGGGTTCCGCCGGGGCATCGACGAAGAAACGTTACGCCAGGTAGCAGAAATGTCGGGGGGGACGTATTACACCGCGTCGAGCGCCGGCGAGCTGGATGAGGTGTTCGCCGAGTTGCCTACCTTGACGATCACCAGAACCGAAGTCATGGAGATCAGCGTCTTGTTCGCGCTGGCCGGCGCCGCGCTGGTGGTACTGGCGCTCGGCCTGGCACTGCGCTGGAGTCCACTGCCCTGATACGATCAAGCATTATCCTGATCGGCGCGCCGCGCGTGGGCAAAACGACGATCGGCCGCCTGTTGAGCGCCGAATTGGATCTACCGTTCGTCGACCTTGATCCGACGGTACTGCTGATCGGCCCGATGAGCAGCGGTAAGAGCACAATCGGGCGCCTGCTGGCGCAGCGTCTCGGGCGCCCCGAGGTCGCGCTCGATCAGCTGCGCTGGGATTATTACCGTGAGATCGGCTGGGATGAAGCACGCCAGCGTGAGATCAGCCGGGACGAAGGCTTTGCCGGTGTGCTGCGCTACTGGAAGCCCTTCGAGATCTATGCCGTCGAGCGGGTGCTGGCTGAGCACGCCGGCAGCGTGATCCATTTCGGCGCCGGGCATTCGGTCTTTTACGAGCCGGATCATATAGCGCGCGCTCATACGGCGCTCGCGCGGTTTCGCAATGTCGTGCTGCTGCTGCCGTCGCCGGATGTCGACGAATCGGTGGCCATTCTGCGCGAGCGCTTTGTCTTCCACGTCGACGGCGTCGAGCTCAATCGCTACCTGATTTCGCATCCCGGGATGGCAGCGCTGGCAACACACACGGTCTACACCGGCGGCAAGACACCGGAGCAAACACGCGACGAGATCGTGGCGATCTATCGCGGTTCCGCAGGTTGAATCCGGCGTTCTCGGCGTTCCCGGCGTCCCCCGGCATAAATGCCGGGGGAACCGGGCGAACCGGCGAACCGGCGAACCGGCGAACCGGCGAACCGGGGACCGGAGTACGAATCAACCCTGGAAATCATGCCGCAGGAAGTCGAAATCGGCGCCCAGGTTAGCTTGCTGGCAGTGTTGCCGGTACAGATACTCGTAGCCACGCGCCGGGGCGGGAGCAGGCGTCGGCAGCTCGCCGCGGCGTCGTTCGAGCTCTTTCTGGTCGACCAGCAGGTTGAGCTCGCGTCGCTCGACGCTTAGCTCGATGCGGTCGCCGTCGCGCACCAGGCCAAGTGGACCGCCCGCCGCGGCCTCCGGGGCCACATGCAACACCACCGTGCCGAACGCTGTGCCGCTCATACGCGCATCGGAGATGCGAACCATATCGGTAACCCCGGCCAGCTTCTTGGGGATCGGCAGATAGCCCGCCTCCGGCATGCCCGGCGCTCCCAGCGGGCCGGCATTCTGCAGCACCAGCACATCGTCGGGCGTCACATCCAGGTCGGGATCGTCGATCCTGCGCGCCAGATCGTCGAGTGAGCGAAACACGACCGCGCGGCCGGCGTGATTCAGCAGCTCGGGGCTGGCGGCCGCGCGCTTGATTACGGCGCCGTCGGGCGCTAAGCTGCCACGCAGGCCGAGCAAGGCGCCCTGGGCTTGCAGCGGCTCGGCCAGCGGCCGGATCACGCGCTGGTGGCGCGGAAACCTGTATGGCCCCTCGAGCTCTTCGCGCCACGTGCGCCCACTGACGGTACGCTCGTCGAGCTTGAGCAGCGGCTTCAATTCTTGCAGCAGCACGGGCATGCCGCCGGCGCGGTAAAAGTCTTCCATATAGCCGTCGCCGGTCGGCTTAAGGTCTACCAGCACCGGCGTAGTTTCGGCCAGCTGATTGAGCTGCTCGAGCTCGATGGTATGGCCTACGCGCCCGGCGATGGCCGTCAGATGCAGCAGCGCATTGGTCGAGCCGCCGATCGCCTGTAGCACACACAGCGCATTCTTGAACGCTCCCGGCGTCAAAATATCGGAGGGCGCCAGCGGATGTTCAACCAGGCGGCAGGCCTGCTTACCGGCAGCCTCGGCGTGGCGCAGCCGATCGGCATACACGGCCGGGATCGCGGCGCCGCCCGGCAGCATCATGCCGAGTGCTTCGGCGACGCAGGCCATGGTGCTGGCCGTGCCCATCACACCGCAGGTACCCGGCGTAGGCGCCAGCCGCCCTTCTACCGCCTCGATCTCGGCGGCGTCGATCTCGCCGCGGCGGTACCTGGCCCAGTAGCGCCGGCAATCGGTGCACGCGCCAATGCGCTCGCCGTTGTGCTCGCTGGCCAGCATCGGACCGGCCGCTACAATGATCGCCGGCAGATTCGCGCTGGCTGCGCCCATCAGCAGCGCCGGCAGAGTTTTGTCGCAGCCGCCGGTCAGCACCACCGCGTCCAGCGGCTGCGCGCGCAGCATGGCCTCGACATCCAGCGCCATCAGGTTGCGGTACAGCATCGCGCTGGGGCTCAAAAACACCTCGCCAAGCGAAATGGTCGGGAACTCGAGCGGTAAGCCGCCGGCCTGCCACACGCCGCGCTTCACCGCGTCGACCACCTGCGGCAGTAAACGGTGGCAGTTGTTGAGCTCGCTGTAGGTATTAAGGATGCCTACGATCGGCTTGCCCAGCGCGTCGTCGCTGTAGCCCATCGCCTTGGCGAACGAGCGCCTGAGATACAGCGCGAACTCGCGGTCGCCGTATTCGGTAAGCTTGCCGGCGAGTCCATGCTTCATAAGGCGTTGGTGAGAGTCCGCAGCAACAGCAACGATATGCCATGTACCGGTAGCTCGAAGCTCAGCCGCAGGGTGCCGTTTTCCGGTCGAATAGTCTTCGGCGGCTCCAGCAACTCCAGCCCCGATCGCGCACGAAGCGCTTCCAGCTGTCCCGGCGCCGGGTAGTCGGGCCGGCCCTGGCGTACCCACTCGGCATAGGCGTTGCTATGGCTGCCGTCGATGCGGTAGTGCTCGAGCCGCAGCTCGGGCGAGTCGAATGCCAGGTTGGCCACTTCGAGGTCGATCGTGCATTCGTCGTCGCGGTCCCAGTCGTCGTGGTGGTTGTAGACCAGAATCTCAAGGCTTGTGCTGCCGCTCAGCGTCGCGAAACCGTCGATGTCGGAGCCTTCGGCGCGCCCGAACGCGTCGGCGTATTTCAGCGGGTCGCGCGCCTGACTGCTTTCGAACTGCAGCTCCTGTGTCCCCATGCGCGCGTACATGCGGAACAGATTAAGGATCGCCTTGTCGACACCCTGGGTCGAAAAGGTACGCGTGCCCTCGAAGCAGCGCTCGCCGACAAACATAAACGCCCAGGTGAGCAGCCGCAGATCCCAGTTTACACCCCTGGCGTAGCGGCTGACTTTGTCGAAACCGGCGGCGACGAAGCTGGCATAGTATGGCGTGTTGCGAAAGTTGAGATTGGCGTTGTCCCAGGCGCCGCCGGCCGCCCAGCCGTCCGGGTCGATCTCGGAAAGGATGCATTCAAGACTGGCGAAGCCGGGGTATTTATTGATGATTTCATGGCCGTGGCGCGTATGTGCCAGGATCTGCTTCACCGACGGTGGGTCCTGCTTACGGTGCAGCGGGTCGGCGCGGTAGCCACCGCCTTTGACGTGAAAAGTTATGAAATCGAGCGGCGCGCCCCGCTCGCCCGTATACGCGTTCACGCCATCGGCGCAGTGAGCCAGAAAGCCGTCGAGATAGGCGGCAGCTTTGCTGCCGGGCGCCGGATTGGTCGTCGCCGGACCGCCAACGCGCGCCTCGGGGCACACCGACTTGACCGCCGCCGCGGTGTAGTCGTACAGCGTGTTGAACTCTTCCGCTGTGCCGCGCCAGTAGAAGATATCCGGCTCGTTCCACAGCTCCCAATACCACGACACGATCTCGTCGCGACCGTAGCGCTCGACGCAGTGCCGTACCATGGCGGCGATCAAGTCGTACCAGCGCCCGTAGTCTTTGGGCGGGCAGGCCCAGCCGGCGGTGCGGTACAGCTGGCCCGACCAGTTCTCCTCCCGCGCGTTGTATCGCTCGGGATCGGCCAGATGTTGCGGCATAAAGCCGAGCTCGACAAACGGCTTGAGGCCATACTGCAGCATCGTATCAAAGGTCCGGTCGACGATCGTCCAGTCGTACAGCGGCGTGCCGTCCTCGGCTTCGAGATACGCGTTGGTCGAGCCCCACTTGGGCGTCGCGTGCCCGTTACCGGTACAAAACAGATGGTGCGTCCGCACAAAATAGGGCTGTTCCTGCAGCGCGCCAAACTTGCGCAGCAGCTCGCGGCCTTCGGGCACGTAGGTGTAGTTGACCTCATCGTAGCCGATATAGGTCCAGTTGTGCGCCAGCTCGCCCAGCCATGTGCCGGCGTCGACGCGGACATTAGCGCGGTTGGCGGATCGCTCGCTCATGGGCCTCCTGGTTCATCTTTCGTCGCTCATCGCTCGTCGTTCACAGTGTGTTCTTATAGCACGCTCCCGCTTTCATGATCAGCTGCAGGTAGCGCTCGGGCTGCTGCAGGCAGCCGAGATCGCTGAGCGGGTCGCCGTCGACAACCAGCAGGTCGGCCCGCGCTCCGGGGGCGACGACGCCGATCTCGCCCACTTCACAGAACAGCTCCGCCGCGCCGCAGGTCGCCGCGCGGATAACGTCCGCCGGCGGCTGTACCTGCGCGCGCAGCGCGAACTCGCTCAGCTGGTGGCGATGCATCGCGCCCAATAGGTCGGTGCCGTACACCAGCCGGACGCCGGCGCGGTGTGCCGTTTCGAGCGCTCGCAGCCCGGCGTCGAGCACCTGGTCCAGCTTGCCCGCGACCTCGACCGGCAGCCCATTGGCGACACCTTCGCGCGCCAGCGCCTGGTAGGTCGCCAGCGTCGGCACCATAAAGGCGCCATGTTTGAGAAACAGCTCGATGCTGGAGTTGTCGAGCAGGTTGCAGTGCTCGAGCGAGCGAACGCCAAGCTCGAGCGCGCGGTTGATCGCGCGTGCCGTATATACATGGCCGGTAACATAGAGTCCGGCCATCTCGGCTTCCTCGACCGCGGCGCGCACTTCGTCGGCGCCGAACTGCAGGTTGTCGATCCGGTCGGTCGGCGAAGCGACGCCGCCCGAGAGCATCAGCTTGATATGCCTGGCCCCGCGGCGGATCTCGTCGCGGCATGCCCGCCGTACCTCGGCCACGCCATCGCACAGCCGTCCCAGCCCGCCGGTCAGGCTGAGCCCTTGCAGCACGTGCTCACCGGGCCCGCGCATATCGCCGTGCCCGCCGGTCGGCGAAAGCGCGGGCCCACAATACAGAATCCGTGGACCTTTGATGTGCCCTTCGTCGACGGCACGCGCCAGGCCGTAGTCTGCGCCGCCTTCATCGCGAACGGTGGTGAAGCCACGCTGGAGCATGCCTTCGAGGATGCCTACCGCCCGAGCGGCGCTGTACTGCGGCGACGAGCGCATCAGCTCAGTCAGATTGGCGGTCCAGGCGGTGACGTGAACGTGAGCGTCGCACAGGCCCGGCATCAGCGTTTTGCCGGCCACGTCGAGCACCGTGTCGCCGCCCCGGACATTGAACGGCTGCTGCATCGCGCCGACGCCGGCGATGCGCTCGCCCTCAATCACGACGCGATGCTCCGGAAGCAGGCGCCCGCCGTCCACGTCCAGGACGGCAGCGTTCTCAAAGATAATGCGCGCGTCGGCCACAGCTTATACCTCTCAATTCTGCGCGAAAAGGATACACCACAAAGGCACAAGCTATCGTACTCATGCTGGCTTGTACTCGCTGATCTCGCCGTATGCCTCGAAGCCAAGGCGGGCATACACGCCGGCACCGCCGGCGGATGCCTGCAACACGCCGATGCGATAGCCCTCGTCGCGCGCGTCGAGCAGCGGGCGCAGCGTCAGCGCAGAGGCGAAGCCGCGCCGCCGGTAGGCTTCCAACGTACACACGTTGTACAGGCCGGCCACCCCGCCTGCTACGTCCAGCTCCGACGCGGCCACCGGCACGCCGTCGAGATAGCCCACGTACATCCAAAGCGCCGCACCCTCAGCCAGCACGAAAGGCGCGGCCAGCTCGTAAAAACGCAGCACATCGTCGTCCGGCGGCGTCCAATTTTGCGCCACCACCTGCGCGTAGTCGTGCAGCTCGGCTGCCGTGCGCGCTCGCCGCAGCTCGAGTCCGCCGGGAGCGAGGTCAGCGCTCGACAGCAGCTCGAGATCGGCTGCCATGGCAAGCTCGCTTTCGGCGTGCCGCAGGCCCGCGGCTTCCAGCAGCGACGCCAGGTTGGCCGGCTGATCCGCCGGGCCGAGCCACCATGCAAACGGACGCTGGACGCCCGCAAAATACTCGAGCGCCGCGCTGATGCGTTGCTCGGCACGTTGCGGCTCGAGCCGGGCGCGGCACACGATATTGAACGTATCGCAGGGCAAGCCGCAGTCGACCAGTACCAGCTCGGCCGTCTCGTCTACATGCATGCCGCGCACACAACGATGTACCCAGCTGACGTGTGCGACCATGTTGTCGTCGGCTGCAGCCGCGATGGCAGCCGGTGAGAGCTTGTGGACCACGTTGTTTTCCGTGCGCGCACAGCATAGCATAGGTGCACGCCGCACCCCGTAAACCGTTTGCATGTCGCGGGCAGATAAACGATCCGCGCATAGGCGCGATTAGTATTCGCGGATCGCTAGGCCGGTTTGTGCGCCAGCACCCACAGCCACGTTTCATCGTTTTGCGTGATCCGGTCGGCGGATCGTATCGTAAAGCCGGCGGCGATCAGCATGGCAAGGTTGTCATCGGCGCCGAAATGGCTCCACCACATCGGCGCGCCCCAGCCTTCCCAATCCGCCTCCCGGCCTTCCCATTCGTCGATCGCCCAGGTCGCCAGGAAGCCGCCGCCCGGCCTGAGCCATGTGAGGATCCGGCCGAGCAGCGACGCCTGCTGCTCGCGTGGCACATGGATGATCGAGTGCAGCGCCACCACCGCGTCGAAGCAGGCAGGCTCGAACTCCACAGCCAGCATGTCGGATTTGATCAGCGTTGCATGCGACACACGTTGTCGCGCCAGCTCCAGCTGCTGGGCGGAGATATCGACGCCGGTGACGCGAAAGCGTTGTGCCAGCCACTGCAGCGCCGGCACGCCCGCGCCGCAGCCGAGATCGAGCACGGCAGCCTCATCGGGCAACCCGGCTGCCAGCTGCTCGAGCTGCGCCACGATGATCTTATCGCCGGCGGGTTTGGTTGCCAGGTACTGCTCAGCGATCCGGTCGTATCCTAATTCCACTGTATCGCGTGGGTCCATTATCATTCCGCCTGTCGGTAGTATACTCCGTTACGCATACCATTTTTAGACCAACAAACAGTCGGAGCAGCTGAATGATTGATGCAAGCAATCGCACGCGCAGCACGGTGCAGGCGGCCATCCGGCGCGTGCTGGCGACAACGTATGCCTGCGATGAAAACGCATTTCTTGCCGATGGGGTTCATATCACGCTCGCCTACGATGTCCCCGGCCGCATGCGCTTCCCACTGCCGCCGGCGCCGCTGATGGTTGCAGCCATGGGCCGGGGCGTTGTGGTCAGTTGTAGCCGCGAGCGGATGGATTGGATGCAGGCGGTGCTCGGCAAACAGACCCGCGACGGGGTTTTTTCCGCCCCGCTGCTGGGCGAGCTCGCTCGCCTGGTCGCTCGCGACGGGCAAGAACTGCACGGCCCGATACTGCGCTTTTCGTGCTCGCGCAGCGACCTGCGGCCTGCGCCGACGCCGGCTGGACTTACGCTTGGCCTCGTCGAAGGAGCCGCCGTCTCCGCCCTGTACCGCTACGGCGGCTTCGACAATGCCCTGTCGTACCGCCGCGACGCGACCCGCCCGGACGTGCTGGCGACGGTGATGCGACAGGGCGATCGCGTTGTCGGCATCGCCGCGGCCAGCGCGGACCACGCGCTGCTGTGGCAGATCGGCGTCGAGGTCGATCCCGACTTTCGCAGCCGGGGCATCGGCCGCGCCCTGGTCGGTCGTCTGGCCACGGCGATCCTGGACGCGAACAAGCTTCCGTATTACTCCACCAGGATCGCTCATCTCGGCTCGCAGGTCGTCGCGCTCAGCCTCGGATTCTGGCCGGCGTGGACGGATGTGTATGTCCGGGATCTGCCGGTGCGCTAGACGCTACAAACTCGCGCCGCCTCGCCTGGCGTACGATTCGCTCATGTTCAATCTTGCGCCGCGGGTGTTAGCCGTCGCCTGAGTTCCTCGATCTCGAATTCGGTCAACAATTCGGCGTCGAGCACAACGGTAGCTTCAATGCGCTCGACGCGCAGCTCGCGTGTGGTCAGCCATTCCTGATGCGGCAGCATCGTCGATTTGGGGTGCGGGTAGATATCGCCCGGCCTGAGCTCTTCGGCAACACGGTACAGCACGCCCGGCTGCCGGCCCGAGTGCTTGATCCGCCGCGTCCCATCGTCCTCGATCTCCTGGCTGACCAGACCCGGCTTGTGCGAAAACACCCGCGCCAGCTCGCGGTCCTGCGTGATCGTGCTACCGGCCCGGATCACGGTCAGGGGATGCGGCGAGCCGTGATACCACGTAGTCGCGTCAGCGTTGCTCATGGGTACACTCCTCCATGGCACCGGCGTTTGTGAAAGGTTCGGCGCTCCATTCACGACACATAGCGCTCGCGGTACAGCCGGTGGGCATCGGCGATCGCCAGCTCCGTAAACGCGCGCACTTCACGGCGGCGCTTAAGCGGTGAGCGATATAAAGACCTGCCGCTGCCGGCGCGACGGATACGCAGCGCCTCCTCGATCACGCGGCTCCAGCGTGGGGCAAACGTCGCCAGTGCGTAGCTCGCGGCGCCGTACTTGGAAATGACATCGCCGGTTGCCAGCGTGTAGTGCAGCCGGCTAACTCCCGTAACGCACCACTCGCAGTACCACGCGCCAAGCCCGACCAGCCCGGCGCGCGTGAACAGGCTCGCTCCGCGGTCGAGCACACGGCGCTGCCAGTAATCGTCGAGATTGCGATCGGTCCATTCCGCCAGGGCCGCGGCGTCGCTCCATACGCGCAGGCTCTCCACGGCCGGCCCGCGAAATGCCACCCCATGTCGCGCCAGGGTAAACCAGGCGATCATGTCGCCCTCGCCGGCCGGGGCGAGCCGGCCCTCGTGCGCAACATGGCACCGGTCGAGCCGGCGGGGATCGGCGGCCAGATCAGCCCATGTCGCGTAGATTCCGTCGAAATATGGCCGGCGCCAGCGCTTGCCGATCCGGGAGTGTACCTGGCTGAGAGCCCGAACCTGTGCCGCGTCGAGACGAGCGGGCGTCAGCGCGACGAAATCGATGTCGCTGCGGTGGGCTCGAAAATCGCCCAGCGCAACCGAGCCGACCAGGTACAGGCCCTCCAGCAGGCAGGGGACGGCAGCATCGACGGCCTGGAGATAGGCGGAGACGATTGTGTGAACCGAGGCTGGAATATCCATCCAGGGGCGCTAACCTCCCGGCGTCGCGTGCGACCCCGCACTCGCCTCTTCGACCCACAGCCGGCGCATCTCGTCGGACGACACCAGCAACTCGTCGAGCGTTCCCTGGGCCTCGATGCGGCCGTCCTTGAGCACGATGACATGGTCGGCACGGCGAAGCACGGCCCGGCGGTGGGAAACGGCGAGCACAGTTGAAGGTTGGAAGGTTGGAAGGTTGGAAGGTCGGTCATTTGTAGGTTGGACCTGAAAAGTCGTCGATTCGTTATCAACCAACGCGCCTTGATCATCTGCACTGAAGGGTTGATCTCGATCCTTCGACCCGTTCTCTTCGACCTTCGACCTTCGACCTTCGACCGCCGCCAGCCGCTCCCACAGCGTCCGCTCGGTTTCGACGTCCAGCGCGCTGGAAAGATCGTCAAACACCATCAGCTCGGCATCGCGCACAAACATGCGCGCAGCGGAGGCACGCTGGATCTGCCCGCCCGACAGCTTGACGCCGCGCGGGCCGACCTTGGTATCCAGGCCGTCTTCCAGCGCCGCGACGTCGTGCTCCATGACCGCGGCCCTGATCGCGTTGGGGATATCTACCTTGTCCTCGGGCAGGCCGAGCAACAGGTTCTCGCGCAGCGTGGTACTGAACAGACGCGGCACCTGAGCGGTATACGCACAACGTGGCGGCACCAGCACCGATGCCGGGTCGTCCACGGCTTCGCCGTTCCAGCTGATCGTCCCGGCGTCGCGCGGCAGCAGGCCGAGCAACACCCGCAGCAGCGTGGTTTTACCGGAGCCGATGCGACCGGTGACCACGGTAAACGATCCGGGCGTAAGGCTGAGGCTTACATCCTGGATGCCGCGCCCGCCGTCGGGATACGCAAACGCCAGGCCCTGCGCTTCAAGCCGCTCGAGCCGGTCGGTTGCCGTCTTGGCATGGTACGCAACGGGCGCGAGCTCGCCGCTGGAATAGATCGGACCGGGCTCGACCAGGGTCTGCGTCGGCTGCTTGCCCAACAGGCGCGTCATCCGGTCGATCGCGACGCCGGCCTGTTTGTAGCGCGCCAGCATAAAGCCGAGCAGACCGGTGAATTCGGAGATAAACCAGAGGTAATACGTAAACAACGCGAAGTCGCCGACAGTGAACGCGCCGGCGCGCATCGACTGTGCCGCCAGCAGCAAGATCAGGCCGGTGCCGAGATTTCCGGTGTTCCAGAAGATCAACTCAAGCATTTCCTCGTTGAGCCGGTCGCGCAGCGCGGTGCGACGACGAGTTTCGTTGAGCGATCCAAAATATTCGACCACGTTCTGCTCGGCGCCGGCGATCTTGGCGGCCTGCACCGCGCCGAAGACCTCGCCGATAAACCCGGTGACGTTGCCGGTGGCGTCGCGGCTGGCCTGGCGCAGCCCTTCGACGCGCCGTGTTACGGAACGCGCAATCGCGACCACGCCCACCAGCGGCACCACGGCGACAACGGTGATGAACGGGTTGATCGACAGCATGATCGCGATCGCAACCGCCGTGAACACGCCGGCGCCGAGTAGATCGTTCATCCACAGGCCGAACATCGGGATTTCGTTGACGTCTTCGCGGAAGCGGCTGATCGCCTCGCCCGGCGCCTCGGGCAGCGCGCGCGCGCCGGGCAGGCGAAAGATCTGCGTCAGCATGTTCTTCTGCAGCAGCGTGTGCAGCATATACATGAACGGCACGTTGGTGCGAATCAGGCCGAAGATGCCGACGATTCGCGCCACTGCCGAGCCGACTACCAGCGCCAGAATGCCCCAGATGCCGAAGCGCGCCGGCTGCGAGCCGGACAGCAGATCAAGAAACGCGCGCGTGACCAGCCCCGGCACCTGCCAGCCCAGCATCAGCACCAGCATCGCGATAGCATTGCCGATGTACAGCGGCAGCCGAAAGCGGATCGCCGCGATCATAAAGCGCCAGGTGGGCATGGTACGGATCGGCGTTTGCTCAGCGCTCATACAAGCACCTCCTCCAAACCGGTGCGCAGCAGGCGAGAGAAATGTGAATCGGGCTCGCTTGCCAGCGCGCGACGCTCGCCGTATTCGTCGACCTGACCGTCCTGCAAAATCAGGATCTGGTCGGCGCGCTGCACCGTCGCCAGGCGATGTGCGACGATGATGCAGGTACGGCCCCGCAGTAGCTTATCCACGGCGCGCTCGATCAGCTGCTCGGTGGCAGGGTCGAGCCGCGACGATGCTTCGTCCAGGATCACCAGCCCCGGATCCTTGAGGAACACGCGCGTGAACGCCAGCAGCTGCGCCTCGCCGGCCGACAATCCCGTGCCGCCGGCCAGGATCGTGTCCAGCCCTTGCGGCAGCGAGCGATACCACGTCCCCAGGCCAAGGTCTTCGAGCGCCGCGATGATCTGCTCGTCGGCAACCCGGCCGCGCTCAAAAAACAGGAGATTATCGCGCACCGAGGCCCGAAACAGCTGCACATCCTGGGTTACGATGCCGATGCGCTGGCGCAGCTCGTCCGTCCGCGCGTCGCGCAGATCGACCAGCCGGCGCTCACCGCCCATCCGGATCGCGCCCGAATCCGGATCATACAGCCGGAACAGCAGGCGGGTGATGGTCGTCTTGCCGCTGCCGGTACGGCCCAGCAGGCCCAGCACCTGGCCGGGCTGCAGCGCGAACGAAACGTCGTTTAGCACCGCCGGTGTCGGCGCGGGCGGCACATCGTCCTGCAGGCCGTCGCCGCCGGCTTGCTCGCCTGCCTCCGCGGCAGCGACGGGCGAGCGATGATAGCTGAACGAGACGTCGTCGAACGCGATGGCGAGTGCGCCGTCGGGCAGGATTGTCTCAGCGCCTTCGACGAGCGAGCTCGAGCTGCGGTACAGCTCGTCGATGCGCTCGATGCTGGCGGTGGCCTTTTGCAGGTGCTGGAACTGCTCGGTCAGATCCTGCAGCGGGCGGAAGACCTGGTCGGTATAGGCGATCAACAAGAACACGGTGCCGATGGTGATCGTGCCCGCCTGAAACAGCACGTAGCTCGAAGAAAACGAGATTATCTGCCCCAGCGCCATCAGCGAAAACCAGCACATTACCAGCAGAATTTCCATCGTTCCGGCGCTGCGCTCGCGCACCAGGCGTACCCGGTTGAAGCGGAACAGCTCGCGCAGCGAGTACGACGTCGCTCCACTCGAGCGCAGGTCTTCGGTGCCGGCCAGCTGTTCCTCCAAAAACCCGAACAGCTCGGTCGTCGCCTCGCGGGCAGCCTTCCAGTGCGGCACTGCTATGCGCCGCAGCCCGACCAGCACGGCGAGCGAAACAACTGCATATATCGCGAGCGCGAGGCTGATGCGCCAGTCTACCCACATCACCACCACTAGCACGCCGACCAGCAGCAGCACGCTCGAAAAAACGCGCACCACGAACTGTGCGAAAAAGATCGCCACATTCGCCACGTCGCCGTCGATGCGCTCGATCATCTGCCCGGGCGTGCGCTCGTTATGAAAATACATATCCAGCTTGAGGCAATGCAGCATCAGATCGGCGCGCATGCGGTTGGTAGCGGTCCAACCGACGTCTTCGCCGACGTACACGGCGGCTACGCCGATCACCTGCTGCGTCAATGCAACTCCCAGAAACAGCACGGCCGCGGCCACCAGCTGCTGCATCGACCCCTGTGTGGTGGCAGTATCGATGAAGTAGCGGATGATCTGCGGATTGAGCAGCTGCAGCCCGATCGTGCTGAGCACCAGCACCGTCAGCAGCCCAACCTTGCGCCACTCCGGCCCGAGATAGGTTTTTATCAACGATGTGTATCGCGCGGACGGTGCTGTCATCTAGCCCTCGTTCGAAGTGTGTGCGCAGCTGTCCCATAGCTTGGGGCACAGGTGTACCCTCCAAAGGGGGCGGCGAACACAGTATAGAACATCAGTTCAATTCGATCCACGCATGGTCGGAACCGCCTGGAGACCACAAAACGCCGCGGCGAGCGCTTTGCGCGCCGCGGCGTTCGCTGTGCAGAGCACGAAAAACCGCGGGCGCCTTACACGTCACCCACGGTCGAGATGCCTACTAGCTACTTAGTGTCAGGTCACAAGTTCAAGATTGCAGGCACACTCCTCCCGTGGGTAACGAGACCTGGCTCGTTAAACCTGGTTGTGCGATTTGCGGGCAAGCTGCACCGCGGAGCAAACATGAACACGATGACCACCATCTGAACCTTACGACGAGTACGTCCTCACCTGACCTGCACGAGTATAGAGTCTGGCACGCGGCATGTCAAGAGCCAAATCCGGCCCTCACCCCAGCCCCTCTCCCGTGCGACAGCACGGGAGAGGGGTGGGGTGAGGGCCGGGCCTAACCCCGCTCGAGCACAACCACCTGCTCACAATGATAGGTCTGAGGGAACAGGTCAAAGCCGCGCGCGGCGACAACGCGGTAGCGCGACGCCAGCGCCCGCAGGTCGATCATCTGAGTAACCGGATTGCACGAAATGTAAATCAGGCGCGCGGGGCCGAGCTCGCACAGGCGCGAGCACACGTCCGGACCGAGTCCGGCGCGCGGCGGATCGACGACCAGCACGTCGCCGCGCGTGCGCTCGTCGGCAAGCACGGCAGCCGTGTCGGCGCTCACGATTTCGATGCGCTCGCCCAGCCCGTTGAGCTCGATATTGCGCTGCGCCAGCTCGACGCTTTCCGCGACCAGCTCGGCGGCGAACACCTGCTCGACCTGGCCGGCCAGGCAGATCCCGATCGTGCCGACACCGGCGTACAGATCGACAAGCCGGCGCGCGCCGGAAACCCACGGCTCGACATAGCCGAGGATCGCCTCAAAGCCGGCGACGTTGTTCTGAAAGAACGTGTTCGGCCCCATCAGCAAGGTGCGGCCGCGAACATACTGCGGCAACAGCGGCCGGCCCCAGTGGCGCACCGGCTCGCCGAACGAGACGTCGGCGGTGCGCTCCTGCACCTGCCACCATACGCCCAGAGCGCCTTGCGCCAGCGCCACCTGCGCGACAGTGTCCAGCTGCTCTTCGCGGGTATGGTCGGCGGTGGTTAGCGACAAAAGCCATTCGTCACGTACGTTGCGCCGCGCGACCAGATAGCGCAAATACCCGGTGTTGTGATAGACGTTATAATCGGGTATTCCCAACTCACGCGCGATGGTGTACACTCGGCGCAACGTGCTAAACAACGTCTCGGGGATCAGGTGGCACTCGTGCAGATCGACGATCGCATAGAAGCGTCGTCTCACACGCAGGCCAAAGCGATCGTCGGAGCACACGTAATCCATGCGCAGCCGGTACTCGAACGGCTCGGGCGCGGGCGTGAGCTCAAAACCGGTGCGCAGCTGCTCCGGTAGGTCGGCACCCCAAAGTTCCAGAAGCGCGGCACGTTTAGCAAGCACCTGATTTTCATAGCCGATATCTTGCATGGCGCAGCCGCCGCATTCGCCGTAATGCGCGCACGGCCACGCTGTGAGCCGCTCGGTGTGCCGCAGGGCACGCTCGACGGCCTTTTGGAAGCGCTTGGAAGACATGCTCGACATTATAACGTGCGGGGCAGGGGCTTGACCGCTCTGGATGCCGGCGTGGTGCTCCTGCTCGGGCTTATCGCAGCGGGAGGTTACCGGCAAGGGCTGCTGCGTGGGCTTGCTCGTCTGGCGACGCTCGTTGCGATCGCGGGGACGGCGGGGTTGCTTTCCTCTGGCCTGGCGTCCGGCGGTTCGATCGAGGGAGTGTTGCTGCGCGCCGGGCTGTTGTTCGGCGGTGTGGTTGTGATCGGATTAACCGCGTCCTGGTTGCTCGACCGGGCGGTGCCGGCCGGCGTTCATCGTGCGCCGCTCAACAGGTGGCTGGGCGTCATGCCGGCGCTCGCCGCGGGCATGCTGGTGCTGATGCTGCTGCTCGGCCTGGCCCAGCGCATCGCGTTTGGCGACGGGCTGCAGCACTATCTTGCCGGTGGAGTCGTTACCGGCCCGCTGGGCCGGCCGGTCCAATGGCTGGAGCGCGTCGTGATTGCAGCGCCGCGCTAGCCGTAGGATCACAATTGGAATACTTTAAGACCGAATTCTGAAACAAAGTTAATACCTCCTTCATGTGATGCTCCGCTAAGATTATGTCCAACGCCGGAGACGTGGGGAGAGGAGAATCAACGTGTCTGAGCGGCCAGAACTCAAAACCATCGTCGCCGCGATCGCCGGGGGCGATCCAAACGCGATGCAGGCGTTGTATGAACTGTATGCACCGCAGCTGTATCGGTATTGCCTGTTTCGTATCGGCGAGGCCGATGCGACGCAGGATGTGGTGCAGGAAGTATTCGTCCAGGCCTGGCACGGTATGCGCGCGTTCGAATACCGGGGCGAATCGGCGTTTGTAGCCTGGCTGCACAAGATCGCCAGCAATGCCGTGATTAATCATGTGCGCAAGTCAAAACGCCAGCCGACTATTTCGCTCAACACCAACGGCGATTGGTCGCAGCTGCACGGCTCCGATATGGCGCGTTCGGTATGCGAGCGGCTGGAGCTGCGGAACGCGATCACGCGCTTAAGCCACGATCAGCAACAGGTTATCGCCTTGCGCTATTTCGCCGGCCTTTCCAACAACGAGGTAGCGCTGGTGCTGGGTCGTACCGAAGGCGCCGTCAAGGCGCTGCATCACCGCGCGGTGCTGCGGCTTCAGCAGCTGCTCACCGCGGAGCTCGCCGGCAACGAACAGCTGGCTCTGGCCGTCGCAGCATAGCGCACAGGTCGGTGTTACCTCAGCCGATCAAGCAGCCACGCCCACAGGGCCGGCATGGAGGCTCCAAGCGATCCGGCCATCATAACGCCCAAAGTCAGCAGCAGCAGTGCGAGCGGAAGCGGAAGCGGGTCGCCTGTTCGGGGCAGCGGCCGGGTTTCGACGACCGGCGATCGTGGTGTGCGCCACTGCTCCGGCCGGCCGGGCGGCGAGGTGCTCGCTTTCGGCCGGCCAGGCAGCGAGGTACTCGCTTCGGCGGCGGTCGTAAGGGCCACGCTCATCGCGGCGGCGCTCGGATAGCGCCTGGACGGGTCTTTGTCCAGGGCACGCATCACCACCGGCTCAAGCAACGCATCAAGGTCAGGGCTCACGCTACGCAGCGGGGGCGGCGCGGCCGACACATGCTTACCGAGCACGTCGAGCGGCGCGCCCACAAACGGAACACGACCCGTCAGCAGCTCGTACAACACAACGCCGGCGGAGTAAACGTCGCATCGAGCGTCGGCGGTCTGACCAAGCACGCGCTCGGGCGCCATATACAGCGTCGTGCCGACCAGACGCCCCGGCAGCGTCAGCCGGCCGGGTTCGTCGATCAGCGCGGCAATGCCGAAGTCGGCCAGCAGCGGCCACGAGCCGTCGCGCAGCAGAATATTGGAAGGCTTCAGGTCTCGGTGTACAATGTGCCGGCGATGGGCGGCGTGGAGGGCGTCGAGCACACGTGCCATGGTGCGAAGCGACCACACCGGATCGAGCGGGCGAGCGTTGAGCAGGGTACGCAGGGTGATGCCTCCCTCGATATACGGCATCACCAGGTAGCACAACGAATCATGTTCCCCGTAGTCATAGATCGGCAGCACATGAGGATGGCTGAGCCGAGCCAGGGCACGCGCCTCGCGATGAAAGCGTGTAGCCGAATCGAGTTCCTCGCTGCCTGGCCTGCCGGATCCTGGCGCAGTGTCACGAGCAACCTTGACGGCGACCGTACGGGCAAGCGCCACGTGATACGCCCGGTACACCGTCGACGTGCTGCCGCGTCCGATCGGTGCTCCGAGCAGATAGGGACCAAGCGCACGCCCGGCAAGCAGCTCGTCGTACGGCAATATTTCGGTCTGTGTGGCACTCACAACAGGTTGCTTGAGCTATCGTTCATCGACAGGCCATTCGATCGGCGCGAGCAGGTTCGCAAGCTCTCCCCGGATCGCGCATGTCTGCATTGGAGAAGCGCATGACACGTACACAGCCGGCGTGGCTTACCTTGCGCGACGAGCACAACGATCAACGTATCGAGCTGGACGGGCCTCCGATCACGCTGGGACGATCCTCGAGCTGTATGATCGTGGCGCCCTGGCCGACGGTATCACGGCTGCATGCCCGCATCGAGCTCCAGCACGACCGCTACATTTTGTTCGACGAAGGCAGCGCTAACGGCACCTATGTTAACGGCCGGCGTTTGAACGCGGGACACGTGCTCAGCACCGGCGATCAGGTCTGGCTTGGCTCCAAAGAGACCTGCTACGACTTTGTCGACCCCGACGAGACACTGACCGTCACGGTACCGCCCAGCCTCGATCAATTGCGGATCGACGAGCAGGCCCGCGTTGTGCTGGTCTATGGTGTTGCCGCCAGGCTGAGCCGCCTGGAGTTCGACCTGCTGGTCCATCTGGCGCGCGAGCCCGGAACCGTTAAAACGCGTGCCTCCTGCTTTGAAGCGGTCTGGAATCAGCCATACCATCCTCCAACGTGCGACGACGCCCTCAACGCTTGCATCGCCAAGCTACGCAGAAATTTGCGCCTGGCCGCCCAACAGGCAGGCTCCACACCTCCCGAGGTGAACACGGTGCCGCGGGTAGGCCTACGTCTCGATTCTCCGGTTACGTTCGCTGCACGGATCGAGTCGTCGCTCGAAGGTGGTGCCGATTTCTAGCATAAAGTGTTCCAACAAGCGGTCCGCGAATGCACGCGAGTAAACGCGAATTATATATTCGCGTTTACTCGCGTGCATTCGCGGATTCTTTATGTCTGCGGCGCGCAGGGTTCGGCTGCTCGCCTGCTGCCCGGCTCGCGTAATATACCGGCCAATCGACCGCGACGCTTGCGCGGCGCGCGTACTGCCAGCGGGTCGATCGTGGATGCCCGTTCCAGACTGTAGCGACGTTTCTCGCCGTCGACACGTGTGGCCAGCCACAGCCAGTCCAGCGCCAGGTTCGAGTCTTGCTGCAGCGCGCGCTCCCAGAGCTCCTGTTCGGGTGTTTCAGGCTCCAGCCGTACAAATTCGTCGAATATCATCATGATCAATCGCGTTCCTGCATGGATTGGGCTAGCGGGCGCTTGCCACCGGCGCCCAGCTCATGCGTAAGCCCTGTTCGGTAATGCGCCAGCGTAGGATAGGCTGCTCCGGCCGAAATCCTGCCTCGACGGCCGCGTGGCGAGCATGCTCGCGTACCGTCGCCGAAGCTGAGCCAATGGTGCCGGCTCGCCTTCCGATGTGTTGGTTCGTTGCGATCAATTCGGTATGGCCGGCAGGCCGGCGGCTATATGTTGTCATGTTGATGCTCTCCGCATATCTACAGGCAGCCGGGAGCCTGCCGTGCAGCCAAGCATACGCCGGGGCGAGCTCGGCGCCATTGGACGTGAGTGCCGTCGGGATCTAGATGATAGGTAGGCTGTGCACTAGGCCGAAAGTCCAGTGATACTCAGCGAACTCTTATCGGGAAACACATGCGCAGCGAGCGTTTCGTCGTACCTTGTATCGAAACAATCGGCACAAAGGGAGGATCGATGCGTATGCGACAGACCAGCGGCGCCATTTCAGCTTTGCTGCTTGCACTCGCGCTCACGGCGTGCGGTGCCGGTGCGACGACCACCCAACCGGCTTCGCCGGCAGGCAGCCCGGCAGCATCAGCGGCGATCAGCGCGGCGGCAAGTCCCTCGGCAGATGCGAGCCCATCCGCCGAACCGAGCCCCTCGGCAGAAGTGAGCCCATCCGCCGAACCGAGCCCGTCCGCCGAACCGAGCATGGCAGCGGAGGCGAGCGCTTCGGCCGAACCGAGCATGGCGGCGGAGGCGAGCGCTTCACCCGCGGCGAGCGCCGCCGAGCAAGCCGGCCCGGACGCCGGCGCGCTGCGGAGCTTTGCAATCGTGCCCGAGGAAAGCGAGGCATCTTACGAGGTGCAGGAGCAGTTCCTCGATCAGAACCTGCCGACAAAGGCTGTCGGAAGCACCAGCGCCGTCGAGGGCGAGTTCGAATTCAACGCCCAGGGCCAGCCGACTGGCCAGGTCACCAGCTTTCGCGTCGATTTACGCACGTTGACGAGCGATCGGCCACGCCGCGACAACGCGATTCGCGGCCGTTGGCTCGAGTCCGATACCTACCCGTATGCCGACTTCGTGTCGACCGGCGTGCAGGATGTTCCGCCGGCCTACACCGAGGGCGAAGAGATCAGCTTCAAGCTGATCGGCGACCTGACGATCCACGAGGTTACTAATGAGGTGACCTGGGACGTCACCGGCAAGCTTGAAGGCGACACGGTAACCGGCAGCGCAACCACCGTGATCAACATGGTCGACTTCGGTTTCGAGCCCCCGAACGTCGCCGGCGTGCTAACCGTTGAAGATGGGGTTACAATAAAGCTGAATTTTGTAGCCAGGGAACAGTGAGCAATTAGCAATTAGCAATTAGCAAAGCTTACAATACTTGCTAATTGCTAATTGCCAATTGCTAATTGAAGCGAAGCGCCCCATGACAACCGTGCTTGTCGCCGACGACGACCGCAAAATAATCGACATGCTGCGCCGGACGCTGGCCTACGAGGGCTACCGCGTGGTGACGGCGGCCGACGGCAGCGAGGCGCTTGAAAAAGCGCGCTCACAGCGTCCTGACGTGATCGTGCTGGATTGGCTGATGCCGGGCATCGACGGCATCGAGGTGGCACGCCGGATCCGCGAGGCCGACCCGACGCCGATTTTGATGTTGACGGCGCGCGACGCGATCGAGGACCGCGTCGAGGGCCTTGACGCCGGCGCCGACGATTATCTGGTCAAGCCGTTTGCGCCGGCCGAGCTGCTTGCCAGGATCCGCGCCCTGCTGCGACGCTCCGAGCCCAACAGCTCCGAAAAGCCGCTCGGCTACGGCGATCTGTTTTTGGACCCGGTAACGCGCGAAACACGGCGCGGCAGCCGCGCCTTTAATCTCTCCCCCAAAGAGTTCGACCTGCTGGCCTACCTGTTGCGCCATCCGCGCCAGGTGCTGCCGCGCGAGCGTATTCTGCAAGACGTCTGGGGCTACGATTTCGGCGGCGACGGCAATGTGCTGGAAGTGTATGTCGGCTATTTGCGCAATAAAACCGAGGCCGGCGGCGAGCCGCGGCTGATTCAAACCGTGCGCGGCGTCGGCTATGTGATCCGTGACGTGTAACATTCGATGTCGATCAGATTACGCCTAACTTTGCTGTACAGCGCGATCGTGGCGCTGACGCTGATCCTGTTCAGCGTCGTGCTGTATGTGATCCTGCAAGGCGTACTGATCCGCGGAGTGGACCAGGCACTGGTCGACGAAAAGTCGCGCCTGATAAAAAATGCCGAAACCAGCCACGACGGCCGGATCCGGCTTCCGGCCAGCCGCGTTGCCGCGCCGACGACATATTTCCAGATCCGCGAGCTAGGCGGCGACCTCGATCAGCAGTCGGCCAATCTGGAGAGCCTGGAGCTCGAGCTGCCGTTCAGCGACGGCGCGCAAACGGCGCTGCAAAGCAAAGAGTACACCAAAGAAACCGCCGCGGCCGGCGACCAACGCTGGCGCATCAACAGCTCGGTCGTGCCGCTCGGCGGCCAGCCAGGCTTCGTGCTGCAGGTAGCGCGATCGCTGGCCGAGCAGGACGAGACGATGAAGCGGCTGGCCCAGATCTTGTTTGCCGGCAGCGGCGTGGCGACGATCGCGGCGTTCGGGATCGGCTGGCTGCTGGCGGGCGCGGCGCTGCGGCCGATCGACCGCATCACCAATACGGCCTACGCGATCGGCCAGGAGCGCGATTTCAACCGCCGCGTGATCTACAGCGGGCCACTTGACGAGATCGGGCGCCTGGCGACCACCTTTAATGCCATGCTCGCGGCGCTGCAGGGCGCGTTCAAGCAGGAAGCGCAGGCGCTGCAGGCCCAGCGCCGCTTTGTCGCCGATGCGTCCCATGAGCTGCGCACGCCGCTCACCACGATCCGCGGCAACCTCGGCCTGTTGCAGCGCGTGCCGCCGATCAGCGACGAAGACCGTGTCGCGGTATTGGCCGACATGTCGGAAGAGGGCGAGCGCATGAGCCGGCTGATCAACGACCTGCTGGTTCTCGCGCGCGCCGATGCCGGGCGCGCCCTGCGCAGCGAGCCGGTGGCGCTGCAGCCGGTGATCGACGATCTGTGCCGCAACGCCGCCCTTCTGGCGCCCGGACGCTCGATCGAATGC
The DNA here is from genome assembly GCA_963827625.1 of uncultured bacterium. Classification (GTDB taxonomy): domain Bacteria; phylum Chloroflexota; class Chloroflexia; order Chloroflexales; family Kallotenuaceae; genus CAWHBS01. Next base: position 34,758 of record CAWHBS010000007.1, read on the forward strand.
CACGCGCCCGACGGCATCATGGTCCAGGGCGACCCGGATGCGCTCAAGCAGGTGCTGCTGATTCTGCTCGACAACGCGCTCAAGTTCACATCGCGCACCGGCTACGTGTCGCTCAGCGCCCGCGATGCCGGCGGGCGTGTGACGATCCAGGTGAGTGACACGGGCGTGGGCATCGCGCCCGACGCGCTGCCGCATATTTTCGAGCGCTTTTACCGTGGCGACGCCTCGCGCACCGGCGCCGGCGCCGGCCTTGGCCTGTCGATCGCCCGCACGCTGGTCCAGGCACAGGGAGGTATCCTGGCCGTCGAAAGCACGCTCGGCCGTGGCAGCACGTTTTCCGTCACGCTGCCCGTGGCGCGCTCTGTCGCGTCACCCGCGCCTGTCCCCGAGCTGGCTGCTACAACACGCTCCGGATAAATGATCCGCGAAGTCACGCGAAGACACGCGAAGGTTAAGTAATACGTTAACCTTCGCGTGTCTTCGCGTGACTTCGCGGATCGTTTCCGGTTTCGGGCCTCACTTGACGGCTTCTGCAAGCGCACGCAGGCCGGTGCCGGTCGTAAAATAGGTCACATGGTCGCAGGGCAGCTCGCGCACGAGCGGCGGCGGCTCTCGATCCCGCGGCACGCTGCCGATGCTGGCCACCGAAACGGCGATATCGTTCGGCTGGCCGAAGAACGCCAGCGCCGTCGCTCCATGCAGCAGCGTCGCCGGCGTCAGCTTGCCGAGCAGGCGCTGCCATGTGCCTTTCGCTTCATCCGCGCCGCCTGGCGCCACGATGGCCGATGTATTGCCGGCCAGGATCACGTATGGCACGTGCGGGTCGTCGCTGGCCGCGAGAGCGCTCAAGAACTCCGAGATCCGGCGCCATCTGGTCAAGCGCGACGTCGATCGTTTCGATCGCCCCGACCAGCGTGCCCAGCGCCTTGACCGGCCAGGCGACGCTTGCCAATCCGTTGAGCGCGAGGCCTAGCGCGGTGGTGGCCCAGGCCTGCACCGTCGGCCAGGGCGAGCCGGCATTAGGCGTGCCGAGCAGGATCAGGCGCTGCACGACTCGATGCCCGCCCTCGCGCTCCACAAACCAGCGGCTGACCAGACCCCCATCGAGTGGGCCACGATGTGCAGCGTTTTGCCGTGCTCGGGCCCCAGGCCGGCGGCCTGGAGGCGCGCTTTCAGCAGCCGCGCATTGTTTTCGATGCTGGTGTTGATGTTTTCGTAGTCAAACGTCAGCACCACGTCGTAGCTCTCGGCCAGCGGCAGCGGCAGCGGCTGCTCCGTGATGTCGAGGATCCGTGCACTCCTTGCCATGCCGCGCGTGTCGCCGATGATGCCGTGAATATACAGCACGATCCGCTCGGCGGCCTCGACGCGCGCGCGTACCTCATCCGGCCGTGCGTACGTGGTCAGGCTGCCCGCGTCGTCGACGTAGGCGGCGGCCAGTAATGGATGCTCAAACGGCAATCCGAGCTTGCCGGCGATCGCCGGAGCCCGCTCGGAGACTACCTTGTGCAGAAAAATCTTGATCGAGCCCAGCAGGCTGCGCTCGCCGCCCGCCACCGGGTCCGGCAACCGGTCGAGTCGCAGCGTGGTCGTGTCGCCGTCGCGCTCCGCGGCGCCCAGCGGCAGCCAGAACTCGCCGTCGAAGCCGACCGGCAGCACGTGCTCGTCCTCTCCGAGCGGCCTGGGCCACGCGCAGCCGCAGCGGCTGTTCGGGCGTTACCACCGTGTGGTCGGCCACGTCGAGCAGCTCGAGCACGTTCAGGCCCGGCTCACCACTGCGCGCCGACGTCAGCTCCCACGGCTGGGCTTCGAGGTCGCGCAGGATCGGCGGCAGCGCCAGCGTGCCGAGGTCGCGCCCGGCCAGCGACAGGCTGGAAAGTCGAGCGCGCGCTCGCAGCGTGGGGTGCGGCAGCAGCTCGACGCCGGCGGCCAGCTGCGCGCCGCGCCCGCCGGCATCACCGGTAGGCACCGGCGTCGCATCCAGCGGGCGCATAACGACAACCTCGGTCTGGGCGGTGGTCCACTCGGCCAGCCGATCCGTGCCACCCGGCCGCGCACCGATATCGCGTGTCGTCGCGCGCTGCATCAGGCGCGACAGCGTATCGTTGGGCACCCCGCGCGACACTGAAGCGGGTGGCGGCGCGTCGAGCTTATCTTGCGCCAGCAGCGTCGCGTCGAACTCTTCGGTCGAGGCGATCAGCTTGACGATATCGCGCAGCTCGGTGATACCCTGCTGCCACAGCTCGTCGGGGACGGAGGCAAACAGCGGCTCGCCGTCGAGCGCCCAGGCTTCCTCGCCGCCTTCCAGCCAGACTCCGCCGCCGGGCAGCAGGCCGGCCTCCACCGCGAAACGCTGCGTCAGGACGAGCAGCGCACAATACAGTCGCTCGCTCGAGCGGTTGATCAGCTTGAGCTTAAACGCCGGAGCCGTCCAGACCCCGTCGCGCTGCTCGTAGCTGAGCCTGACATCCCCTGCCGGCGCGCGCTCGGTGGGCGCCGAGGCCGGGTTACGGGTGGCCGGCGGACCTGAAAGCAGATGAAGCTCCATCCGCACGGCTTCGGCCGGCAGGCGGCAGGCTGGATTCTGCAGCTCGGCGACGGTGAACCAGCGCGCGATATGCTCAAGCCGCTGCGCCGCCTTGCGCGCCGCGCCGTCGTCCTGGCCTTCGATGTGGGCCGTCAGCGGCCTCGCGTCGGACTGCCGCGTGAACACGTAATGTCCGTCCCGGGCCATCAGGCGTAGACGCGCCGTTACATCCTGGCCTGCCTCGCGCACCAGTGTAGATCCGCCGATCGCTCGCCGCGCGGCATCTACGCCGGCCGTCTCGCCCGCCAGCTCCACCGTAAGCGGCGGCAGCGGCACCGCAGTGACGAGCGCCTTGTAGGTGGTGCCGGGATCCGGCTCGCCCTCCTTGAACGTGATTTCCACGCTGCTGTACTGCGGCAGCACGCTTGTGACACGCGCTTCGCCGAGCGACGAACCGGCGCCGGCCATCGTGCCGGCTGGTGCATCGAACGGAAACAGCGCCAGCAGAGTCGCGTCGTCACCGGCAGGCGGCTGAACCCCATGCACCGCGCCGCCGTCGATCACCCAGCCGTGCTCACGCTCGTTGCTGACCGTGAAGCCCGGCGGTCGCACGCCGATCGCTCCGCCCAAAAACGGCCGGTCGAGGTCGTGCTGGTCGATCGCTTCGATCTGCGGCGCCTGGCGGCCGATATTGGCGCGCACCAGGGCAGCGGCGCGCTCGAATACATCGCGGTAGCTGACGGCGCCGCCGGCCGCCTGTAAGGTCTGGGTCAGGAAATACGAAAAGATGCCGCGCTGCTGCCCGTCGCCACGGTACTCTTTGGCTTCTTCGTCGGAGCGGCAGCCGGCCAGCAGGATATGCCGTCCACGGGCGCGGCCGCCCCAGCCGCTGGGCGTATCGGTCGAGCGCGTCGCGCCGAGCATGCCGGCCTCGGCGGCAGTCACCAAAAACGTGTCGAGCGGCCGCCGGCGCGTATCGGTAGGCGCGCGGCGCACCTCGACCTGGTCCTCCTCGCCGCGTGTGCCGCTGCCGGAGTGGCAGCAATCCAGCACCACCAGCACATGCGCGTCACGCTCGGTAACTTCGTCGATCAGCTTGCCCAGCTCCTTGTCGGCCAGATCGAAGCGCCCGTTCTGACGGCTGTCGAAGCACACCAGCGTTTCGTCGAGCCGGTCGGGCTCGAGATGCCAGAACTCGGGCGGGGCCTGCTCCTGCGAGCCGTGTCCACTGTAGTAAAACAGCGCTACATCGTCAGGACCGGCCTGCCGTAAATGCTCGCGAAAGCCCGCGATGATCGCGTCGCGCGTGGCATCCGCGTCCTTGAGCACGCGCGGCTGGTAGCGATACTCGGCCTCGGCGCGGGCACGCAGCAGCTCGTCGATGGTCGTGATATCGTTGACACAGCCGCGCAGCGCGCGCACCGGTGACTGATACGCGTCGATCCCGACCAGCAGCGCGTACAGGGTCTTGCTCATGTTGTAGCTCCGTTCGACACCAGCGCGGCGTGGGCGCCGGGGTCGGCATACAATACATACGCCAGCCAGGTAGAGTTGCTCGGATCCGCGTCACGGATGCGCTGCCGGGCCAGCAGGAAGCTTTCGCCGATCGATTTGTCGTCGCGCAGCAGCGCCTCATAAAACGCCTGCGCAAACAGCAGCGCCAGGCGATCGTTGACCTCCCAGGCCGTACCGATGAACGCGGCGACTTTGGCGCCGCGCACCAGGCGATCGGCCCAGCCGCCCAGACCGGTAAACGCGTGTTCGAGCCGCGCGCCGTGGCAGGCATTGATGAACACCAGCGGCCGGGGCCGGACGCCGCCGAAGCGCCCGAAGATATCCGCCGGCCGCAGGTCGCCGCCATCCAACATGATCCGCGAATCATCGGGCTGCAGCGCGTTGAAGCCGCCGTGCGCGGCGATATGCAGCACATTAAACCGGCCACTGGTGAACAGCTCGATCACCGGGCCACGCTGGCTGAACGGCTCGTCGGCCGAAACGCCGCGGTTGAGCTGGTTGATCGCGCTAAGAAACATCAGCTCCTGCCGTACCGACGGTAGATTACTGCCGGCCGGCGCGACCGGACGCAACAGCTGCATCGGCACGCGGTCGGCCGGACCGGGGCCGGACAGCCAGCGCGAGATGACGAACTTTTCGCACAGGAACGGCTCGTCGACAAGCCGGTTATCGGCGTCAAAGCGGTAAGGCTTGACGATCTCCCAGGGGATCCAGGGCTCATCCGACGTGATCAGCAGCGAACGTATGCGATCCTTCCACTGCCAGTACCCGGTCTTGAGCTCGTCCGAAACCAGCTCGTCCCACAGATTGCGTCCGATCCGCTCGAGCTCAGCCAGCTGGTTCAGCCGCTCGTTCTGGCCGGCGGGTGCTTGCCCGGCGTAGCGGCTCAGCTGGTCGTAGACCTGCTGCATTTTTTCGAGCGGCGAGCCCTGCAGCCGTACAGTACCGGCGTGCGCATGGTGCAGATCTACGTCTTCGACGGTGCTATGCAGGCTGAAATAGAGGATCCGCGGGTCGTTGCGGTCGGCCTCGACGCATAGCTCGAGGTCGGGCGCGACCGACCTGGAGCCGCCGAGCTCGATCGGCTCGATCGACTCGATCGGCAACGCCTCGCTGCGCATCGCCACGGCGACGGCCACCCGCTCGACGACGCGCACGCTGTGTCGCTGCGTGCCGATGCGTCGCCCGTTCTGATAAAAGTCGACCCGTATCTCGTGCTCGCCTGCTTCGCGCGGCACCAGAACAAACCGCACTTCCGAGTCGCCGTCGCGCGCCACTTCGAGCAGCTGGGTGTTGCTGTCCTCGATGTCAAAGGCATGTGCCCGCACCACTACTTCGAGCACGGGAGCTTCGACAGCAGCGCCGGCGACAGGCACGTCGATAACGATCGATATCGCTCCAGGCTGGCCAAGCGAGCTAAGCACAACAAGCAAGCTGGTACGCGCGCCGAGCGTTACCTGGCGCGGGTAGTCCAGACTCTGGAAAGCGGACTAGCGAATCTTCCGATGCGGCATTCGGAGGTGTCGCAGCCGGCTGATCGACTTCGGGCGATACGGATGTGCCGTTCGGCGGGGCGGCGTGCAGATCGCGCGTGATGCTGTCCTCGGCGCTGCTATCGGGAGCTAGCTCGAGCGGGGTATCGACCGGTGCCGGATCGCCGCCCGCCTGGATGTCGTCCGGCGGCATCGCAGATTGGTGCTGCACAAGTGCGCCGGCGAGTGAGGGCGGCAGGGTATCGAGCACCGTTGTTTCGGGCATCGGCGCGGCGCTGCGACGCAGCACGCCATGCGTGCGCGCGATGTGATCGCCGACCAGGGCATGGACTTCGGGCAGCTCGTCGATCGCGGCCAGGAAGCGCGCAACCGCCAGCCCGCGCTGCACATCAAACTGTGCCGCGCGGCACTCGTCGTGCATGCGGGCATACAGCTGCTCGATCTGCTCCTGAACGGGAGGCGCCAGCTGTGTCCAGCCGGCGAGCAGCTCGGCGACGATCGGCTCAATCTGGGAGAGCGCACGGTCCGGCAAAACGGTCGGCATGCGGCCCTCCGGCGCTAGGCAAGAATCCAGCGCGACATGATCGCTTTAAGAACGGGCTCGTTGTGGGGCTCGAAATAGCTGCTGTGGGCGCCGACATTTGAGTAGGTGGGAACTTCATGGTCGTTGTCGACACGAAACCCCGGCCGCAGCCACGAGCCGATGAGATCGCCGCGCGCATGTACATTCGTCCAACGCGCAACAGTTCGGGGCTTGCGCCCACTCCGGTCGGTAAGAAACGGCCGCACCATCCACAGCGGGCTGCCCATCGTCATCAGGTTCACCACGCCGAGCGACGGCAGCTCGCGCTCGGCGTCGAGCAGCGCGTCGTAGGCGACCACCGTGCCCCAGCTGTGGCCGACAACCGTCACTCGCGCATCGCCGCCGGCCAGCGGGCGCAGCTGCTGCTTGGCCCGCTCTTTGACGGCTTCACGCACGCCGCGGCTGACCAGATATTTGACGAAGTCGCCCAGGAACTCGTCAGGGTTCCACAGCCAGTCGAAGGTGCCGCGCGAGCCTTCGCCGCCGGCGATGTCGATCATCTCTTCGTATGTAAGCACCTCGCCGTCGCCACGTGACACAGGCGCACCGGCTTCACGCAGCGCCGAGGCGCGCGCCAGCATAATCGTTTCCAGCTCCATGCGCACACGCTCTGCTTCGGCCTGCTCGTCGGGTGTGAGCTCAGGTAGGCTATCGCCGCGAGTACCGCGCGCGGCGTCGAAGACCTCCTCCCAGCATACTTCGGCGTAGCTGTCGTCGGTCAGGGCGGTGTACTCGTTGAGCGCGGCGCTCCAGGTGCGTGAGTAGCCCGCTCGGTGGTCGCCGATGCCGTGGATCCAGATGATACGATGGCTCATGTACGGCTCCTTAAGATTCGGTCGAAGTAGCGCCCGGCGCCGGGCTGAACGCAGGTATAGCCCACGTCCTATCAATATAAAACCAGCTCGACGCCGAAATATCGCAGCACAAAGAGCTCAAGACACGGAGCAGTCGCGGCTCAGCCATACTACACCCGCGATCGGGCTGAAAGCAATCAAACCAACGTTAGAATTAGCGTGGGGTGTAAACAACGATGTGCGGTGTCTGGCCGAACAAGCTGATTTCGATATCCTGTTCGATGCGCAGCGCGGGCGCAGGCACCAGCGCCGGCTCGCCCACCAGCAATACGATACGCCCATGCTCAACCAGCACGCGCCGCATTTCGTTATGCGAATGCGCGGTACAGCGCGTTCAACGACATGTCGCTCGTGATCTGCCGTCCCCATGGTGGATTTGAAACGATCACGTCGACCGATCGGCCGGCCAGCGGGAGACTGCGCGCGTCCCAGGCTCGGATCATCGCGTCGACGCCTGCCGCGCGAGCATTGGCCGTCGCGGCCTCGACAGCGCCGGCGTCGATGTCTCCTCCGGCGCACTGTGCCCCGGCCAGCGCTGCTTCGACCAGAATCGTACCGGCTCCACAAAACGGGTCGAGCAGCCGTGTTAACGAAGATACCCGGCCAAGGCGCAGCATCGCTGCCGCCACGGTTGGCTTGAGCGAGCCGGGCCGGTGCGCAACCTTGTACGGGCGCTCGTGCAAGGGACGAGCGGCGAGCCGTACACCTGCCAGCGCGGTGTCGTGCTCGATAAAGATCCGAATATTGATCGCCGCGGCAGCGTCGTCGGGCTGATACTGCCAACCATGGCCGGCGGCCACGCCATGGGCAACCGCAAGCTTGATTTCATCAGCCGAATAATTGCGCCGGCCGACGAAGTTGGCGGTTACCGAGAACTGCACCGGGTCGCGGATCGGGCGCAGCGTCCGGCACACCGCGCGAGCAGTTTCAAGCTCGAACCGCGCGCTCAAATCCGTGATCGTCGCAAGATAATCGCGTGTGTGTGCGACATGGCGCCAGACGGCCAGGTGAATAAATACGTCGTCGACGGTTCGCAGCGCCAGCAGATCGGCAGCATTTCCGCGAAAGTCGGCAAGCACGCGTCGATACGCGCGCTCGCGGATGTTTAATTGCGCCAGCGAAGCCAGCTCTTCGGCTGCGATATCTTCGAGGCCTCGCGCGGTGAGGGCAAAAATCTGCATAGAACTAGGATATTGAAGCGAACGTTTCTAACGCAAAGGCGCCAAGACGCAAGGCATTAAGCGATATCTTCAATAGGCATCGAACGTATCCTTGCTTGGCTAAAATAGACGAGCGTTCGAAATAGGTCCATTCAGATCCTTTGCGTCTTGGCGTCTTGGCATTAATTATTTCCGGGCGCAAGGCCGGGCGCGCAACCTGCTATCCTGAACTGTAGCACACACGATATACGCGAGGAGAACCACGTGGCGAAGATCAGGGTAGGCGTGCAGCTGCGGCCGCAGCACAGCAGCTGGCAACAGTTTGCCGGCGCCGTGCGCGCAGCCGAGGATGCCGGAGTCGACACAATCTGGAATTGGGATCACTTTTTCCCGCTGTCGGGCGAGCGCGACGGTCCGCATTTCGAGGGCTGGACGGTGCTGACGGCGATGGCGACCCTGACCGGCCGCGCCGAGATCGGCTGCCTGGTCACCTGTAACAGCTATCGCAACCCCGACCTGCTGGCCGACATGGCACGCACCGTCGACCATATCAGCGGCGGGCGGCTGATCCTGGGCATCGGTGCCGGCTGGTTCGAGCGCGACTACGACGAATATGGCTATGAGTTCGGCACCGCTCCGGATCGGCTGCGTGCGCTGCGCGCGGCGCTGCCGCGCATCAAAGGGCGCTGGGAGAAGCTGAACCCGGCGCCGGTCCGCAACCCGATCCCGATCTTGATCGGCGGCGGCGGCGAAAAGGTGACGCTGCGGCTAACGGCGCAGCATGCCGACATGTGGAACGGTTTTGGCCCGCCCGAGAACTTCCAGCGCAAAAACGGCATCCTTGACGATTGGTGCCGCGAGGTCGGCCGCGATCCGGCCGCGATCGAGCGTACGGTCAATCTCAACGCCGGCGATATGGGGAACCTCGAGGCGTTTGTGGAAGCCGGCGCGACACATCTGATCCTGCCGCTCGGCGCGCCGTTCGAATTGTCGGGCGTTGAGCAGCTGGTGAGGTTTCGGGATTCGTATTCGAGCTAATGGACGTTTCCGTTTTGCGTTCGTCGTTCCGCGATCCCGCGTCCCATTCCCGCGTCCCGCGTTCCCGCGTTCCGCGTTTCGCGTTTCGCGTTTCGCGTTCCCCAGGATAAATCCTGGGGCTGAAGAAACAAAGCCAGCTGAAGCTGGCTGGAGTTCGTCCAGCCAGCTTCAGCTGGCTTTGTTTCTTCAGCCCGACGCTTGAGCGTCGGGGTCGAGACGCTTGAGCGTCGGGGTCGAGACGCTTGTCGGGAACGCCGGTCCGGGTCACCGTTGAACCGTTCGGATGCATTCCGACGGGACCTGCGTACCATAGCTCAGCACGGGATCGCGTGATACGCTCGGGGCAAATGGAGGTGTCCCGTATGCCCCGAACTCGCCTGTTTTACCACTTTGTCTGGACTACCAAGCACCGGCAACCAATGATCACAGAGCGTAACCGCGCGGCAATTCACGCGTGCGTTTTGGCTAAAGCGGCCGAGTATGATGGCGTTGTGCATGCGATCAACAGCGTCGCGGACCATGTTCACCTGCTCGTAACACTTCCGCCGGCTGTAAGCCTGGCCGAGTTCGTAGCCAAAGCAAAGGGAGCATCATCGCATCTTGCATCCAGATTGGGCTCGGATCTGACGCCGTTCAGCTGGCAAGGAGATTATGGCGTAATGACGGTTTCTGAGCAGTATCTCGAAGCAGTCGTACGATATGTCGAACGTCAGGTTCAACACCATGCCAATCGAGCGCTGATTCCAGACCTGGAGCCGCCCGGAAACGCGCCGGCGTTGATTTGCGTTCTTCAAAGCAACGACGCTTGCTAGCATTCTGTGCTGCTCCCGTTCGCGTCGCTCAAGCGTCAGGCTGAAGAAACGAAGCCACATGAAGGGGCTGGAACCTTGTCCAGCCCGCTTCAGCGGGCTTCGTTTCTTCAGCCCCAGGATTTATCCTGGGGTAATGGGGAAACGGGGCGCGCTGGCCCTCGACATACTCGAACACCTGTGCTACACTCGTCGTAGAGGAATCGGAGTGTGACGATGGCGGCGATCCATATCCAGCCCGATCTGCAGCAAAAGCTGGCTGTTCTCACCGACGAGGCCGGCGACGAGGCAAGCGCCGTTCCTTCAGAAGCAAGCCTGCGTGGCGATACCAGCCAGCCGATCCCTTTCGTCTATAAGGCCAAATATGCCGGCGGCACCACGCGTCTGTTCAAGGTGCTGCAAACCAACGCCTGTAGATTTGCGTGCAAATATTGTTTTACCAGCTGCGCTATTCGCCGCCGGCGCACCACCTTCAAGCCCGACGAGCTGGCGACGACGTTTGTGTCGCTGCGGCGCGCACAGCGCGTCGACGGTCTGTTCCTCTCCTCGGGCATCGTGCCGGACGCCGATACGACGATGGAAAAGCTGCTGGCGACCGTCGAGCGGCTCAGGTTGCGCGAGGGCTACACCGGCTATATTCACCTCAAGCTGATCCCCGGCGCGTCGTACGAATACATCGAGCGCGCGGTCGAGCTGGCCGACCGCGTCTCGCTCAATCTCGAAGCGCCAAACCAGGCTCGCCTGTCGCAGCTCGCACCGGAGAAAGAGTTTGCCGGCAGCATGTGGCAACGAATGGCCTGGGCCGCCGAGCTGATGCGGCGCGCACGCGCGGAGGGCCGGCCCGGCGCGCGTAGCCTGACGACCCAGTTCGTTGTCGGCGCCGTCGGCGAAAGTGACCGCGAGCTGCTGGAAACGGTGCAGCGGGCACATCACGAGCTTGGCCTGTGGCGCGCCTATTTTTCGGCTTTTCACCCGATCGAGCGCTCGCCGCTTGCCGATACGCCGGCCGAAGATCCGGTTCGCGCGCTCAGGCTGTATCAATCCGATTTCATGATCCGCGACTATGGTTTCAGCTTCGCCGAGCTGCCGTTCGACGAGCACGGCCTGCTGCCGCGCGATAAAACGCCCAAGCAGGCCTGGGCCGAGCAGCACCTGGTCGAGCCGGTGGAAGTCAACCGCGCCTCGCGCGCCGGTTTGCTCAAGATCCCCGGCATCGGCCCGCGCTCGGCCGAGCGGATCATTCAGGCGCGGCGCGAAACACACCTGCGCCATCTTGCACAGCTGCGCGCTCTCGGCGTGACTACCCGCTGGGCAGCGCCCTATATTCTGCTCGATGGCCGGCCGGTGCCCCGGCAGCTGGCGTTATGGTGATCTGCCTGGCTCACGGCAGGGACCGCAAGGTATGCGTCGGACGGGGCAAAGGAGCATGGCGTGACCTCCGATCACAGCATCAACCAAGCCTGGCTTGACCTGCCGGCCGGCGCTCGGGCCGCACTCGAGCAGCAATGGAGCGGGCTGGCCACCGGCGGTTTGCCGTGTGGCGCGGCGGTGATCGCTCGCGACGGCAAGCTGCTCGCCGAAGGGCGCAACCATGCCTACGATCCGGCGGGCACGCTCGCTACGCGTCTGGCCTATCCGTTGCAGCATACCCGGCTGGCGCATGCCGAGCTCAACGCACTTGCCCTCGTTCCGACGGATGTCGACCACGCGACGCTTACCCTGTGGAGCACGCAGCATCCGTGTTCGATGTGTGCCGCGGCGATCCGGTTCGTCGGGATCGGCAACGTGTGCTATATCGCCGACGATCTGTCCGACGACTCCTCACCCGAGGCGATTACTGCGACCCATCGGGGCATACCGTATCGGCCGTTGGGCGACCCGCTGTGGTGGACGATCAGCAATCTCCTGTTCCTCTATACATCGGCTGTGCAGCAGGGCGCGAGCGCCGGTAACCTCAAGAAGAACCGGGCGCGCTACGGATCGTTGATCGAGCTTGCACTCGAGCTTTCCAGCGCCGACGTGCTGGGACAGGCGGCGCGTTCGGGAGCACCGTTACATGTTGCCCTGGCTCCCTGGAGCGCCCGAATTGAGCGTACAGCTCACCAGTTAGCTTCAAAGGAGCAGCTTGTTATGGATACTCCAGGCGGCCCGACGCACCAGGCGCAGCCGGGCGATCAAGGCGCAGTTCGCGCGCTGTACCGGCAGCTGCTGGACGTATGGAACAGGCAGGACGCGCAGGCTTACGCCGGGCTCATCGCCGAGGATGGGAATATCGTCGGCTTCGACGGCAGCCAGATGGACGGACGCGCGGCGGTCGTCGACGAGATCGGGCGGATTTTTGCCGACCATCAGACCGCCAGATATATCGCAGCGGTTCGTGAGGTTCGCCTGGTGACACCTGATGTAGCGATTCTGCGAGCCGTCGTCGGGATGGTGCCGCCGGGGCAAACGGACATCAAACCGGATGTGAACGCGATTTAGTCACTGGTGGCCACCAGATCCGAAGGCGTGTGGCGCATCGCCCTACTTCAATCTACACCGGCTCAGTTCCACGGCCGGCCGGAGCTCGGGCAGCAGCTGACCGATGAGCTGCGACAGCTGCTGCGAAAAGCTTAACGAAACGCGTCTGCGTGTTTCACAGCCCACTCGGCAAACGAAGTCGCCGGGCGCCCCGTAATCTGCTCGACCGTCGGCAGCGCGGGTTGCGGGTGGTCGACCAGCCGGCCGAATCCGTCGACGTACCAGGCGGCCCATTCGCCCATCGCCGGCGTCAGCTCGGCCACCGCCTGGTCGCGCGACAGCTCTTCAAAGCGCACATCGCGTCCGATCGCCTCGCCGATCTGGCGCGCCAGATCGGCCCGCCTGACCGGAGCAGGACCGGTCAGCTCGTACTTTTTTCCAATGTGGCCGTCTTCGAGCAGTACTCTGGCAGCCACGGCAGCGATATCCTGAAGATCGATGATCGCGGTCGCGGCATCGGCGTAGGCGGCGCGTACCACGCCGGTGCTTCGAATTTGCTCAGCCCAATCCAGAGTATTGGTCATGAACTCGCCGGGGCGCAGATGTGTCCATGCGACACCCGAGTTTTCCACGGCGCGCTCCACCGCGTAGTAGTGCCACTGAGCAGGATCGCCTGCGGCTTCGGTATCGGCGTCCGAGGACGAAAGATCGACGATACGCTTCGCCCCCGCTGCTTTGGCCATGGTTGCCACCTGGCGCGCCGTACGCGGCAGCGGCGCGAGATACATGCGCTCGATCCCCTCAAGCGCGGCCGGCAGCGTTTCGAGGCGGCCGAGATAGCCCTCGACGACTTCGACCTCGGCCGGTAGCGCCGCCTTACGCGGGTTGTTGGTCAGCGCCCGCACGCTCGCTCCCGCTGCCAGCAGCTCGTCGACAACCAGCCGGCCGACGTTGCCGGTGGCGCCGGTTACCAGAATTTTCATTGCTCCTCCTGTGGTCAGCTAAAGATTAACCGGGTGGTGTGATGTTGGAGGGTTTGGCGATATGCCGCATCCTTTGATCGATACCAGATTAAAGGGGTGGTGCCGACGTGGAAGGTTGATCGGTCAGCGCTCATGGGCCAGGTCGAGCAGCCGGCCGATCTGGCCGATCATCGCCAGTGCGCGCTGCTCGAGCTCCACCAGGCTTGATAGCCAGCTATCGGCGACGCTGCGGATTTCCTCGTCCTCGCGCGGCTGATCCAGCGCGCCGCGCAGGTCGCCGGTGTTGCCGGCATCGAATTGCAGCAGCATGCGCAAGATCGCCATCTGGCTGTAGCCTGCCTGTGCCAGCGCGCGGATAACGCGCAGGCGCCCGAACTCTGCTGTCCCATACATTCGATACCGGCTCTGGGGGTCGCGCGGAACCTGGATCAGGCCGTTACGCTCCCAGCGGCGCAGCGTATCGATCGTCACGTGCAGCTGCTGCGCTGCTTGCTTGACATGAACGGGTCGGCGCGGCGAATCCATCAGGTGGCCGGCCGCCCAGCGTTCGAGCAGCTCGACGGCGGCTTCAGCGTGTGTTCGTTCTACGCGTACCCTGGCCAGATATTGGTACGCCAGCTCCATCGCCGTGCCGAGATCCCCGGCGGCGGCGCACTTTACCAGCTCGACCAGCTGCGCTTTTGCGCCGATATACGGCCATTGCAGCGCGAGCCGGATCAGCCGCGCCTGTTCGAGGTGTACGGCACCGTAGATACGGTATCCGTTTGCGCCGCGTGGAATGGGCGGCATATAACCCAGTGTTTCGTACAGGCGGATCGTGTTGGCATGTACGCCCAGCGCGCCGGCCAGATCGCTGGTTTTCAGGTATCGGGGCACCGGTGCAAAGCCTCTATATCGACGCAAGGGTTAAATGGTTTCGAGTTGTCCGGCCCTCATCCCTAACCCCTCTCCCGTCGCAAGCGACGGGAGAGGGGTTAGGGATGAGGGCCTTTTCTCCCCTGCGCGTCACACATGTTAACACACGCTGCCGCCGCTCCACGCCGCGCGCCACTATAATTCAAGGTTATGAAACGCCTGATTGCGCCCCTGTTGCTGCTCGTGGTTATCGCCGCGGGCGGCGGGCTGTATATTGCGCGCACCGTCGCCCGCGGCGCCGTGTACGCGCCGACAGGCCCCGGCGATGTGTATGTGGCGCTGGGCGATTCGCTGGCGGCGGGTTTTGTCGTCGGAGCGCCTGAGGAAGCATATGTGGCGCGCGTGGCGTCGGCCATCCGTGCCCGGCAGCCGATCGAGGTGCGCAACTTCGCGGTTCCAGGCGAAACCAGCGCGTCGCTGCTGCGCCGCCAGCTGCCCACCGCGTTGGCCTATATCGATGAGCAGCGCGCCGCCGGGCGGCGCGTCAGCCCGATCACGATCGATATCGGCGGCAACGATCTGCTGCGCGCACGGCCGCTCGACAGCGATGCCCGCCGGGCGCTGCTCGTCGAGGTCGAGCGCAACATCGGCGCGACGCTGGATCAGCTGCGCGATGCCACCGGCTCGCTGCTGGGTGGGCGCCAGTCGGATATCGCGATCATGACCTATTACAACCCGTTCCTGGGCGATTCGACCGACCCGGCGTCCGACGCGTACTGGAGTATGCAATTGAACCAGGCGATCCAGCGCGCCGCCGAGGCGCGCGGTGTGGCCGTGGCCGACGTCGCGTCGGCGTTTGCAGGCGGCAATGTGTACCGCTACACCTATATCACCAGCGGCGATATTCATGCCAACGCCGACGGCCACGGCCTGATCGCCGAGCGCTTTCTCCTGGCGCTCGGCTATTAGCTCTGGGTCATCCCGATCCAGTAGGTGAAGGCGACGAGTAGCACGATGCCGATCAGCAGACCGCCGTAGGTGCGGGCCGCGCTGTCGGGCGCGCGGCGGGCGCGTGCGGTTACCGCCGACACCAGGCCAACCGATACGATGCCGAGCACGTAATGGAACCAGAACGTGCCGACGTATGCGGCGTTGAAAGCAAGCAGCGCGGTTACGATCAGCAGAATACCTAGCAGGCCCTGCAGCGACGCGACGATCATCGCGACACGTAGCACCAGCGGCGTGCTGCCGCCCTGCGTACGCGCGGTTACCAGCAGTATCACCGCGGCGACGAGCACAGCCAGCAGGGCCAGACCTCCGACCAGATTATGGATCCCTTTGAGTGCCTGATACAGCGCAGCCATTGTGTGCTTCCTTGTATGCAAACAAAAGGCGCACCGTTGCGCGCCTCTGGTATCATTCTAGCACGACATACCACGGGAGGAAGCAAGCGCTCGTGGCAGGGGAATTACGAAGCTGCCAATGGGAACTGTCTGGTTTCAGGTTGCGGTAATCGTCGTTCTTACAGTGCTGAACGGCTTTTTTGCCGCCTCCGAGATCGCGGTGGTATCTTCGCGGCGCGGCCGGCTTCAACAGCGTGCCGAAAACGGCGACCGTGGCGCGCGCATCGCGCTTGAGCTGGCCGAGGAGCCAAGCCGCTTTCTGGCGACGGTGCAGGTCGGCATCACCCTGATCAGCACGATCGCGGCGGCGTTCGGCGGCAATGTGCTTTCCGAGCCGTTGGCGCTGGCCCTGGCACCGCTGGTTGGAGCCGGGGCGGCCCAGCCGATCGCGTTCACGCTGGTCGTGCTGCTACTGACGTATCTTTCGTTGATTATCGGCGAGCTGGTGCCCAAGCGCCTGGCGCTGCAGGGTGCAGAAAGCGTCGCCGCCACGCTCGCGCCGGTGATGCAGATGATCTCGGTCGTCGCCGCGCCGGTGGTATGGTTTCTTTCAGCCTCGACCCAGGCTGTGCTGACACTTATGGGCCGCGCCAACCGGCCCGAAGAGCGCGTCACCGAGGACGATGTGCTGTCGCTGGTGCGCGAAGGCGCCGCGGAAGGCACCGTTGAAGCCTCCGAGCAAACCCTGATCGAGCGCGTGTTCGATTTTACCGATGCCACGGCCCGCTCGATCATGACGCCGCGTACCGATATCATAGCCGTGCCGCTCGATATCTCGATCGAGCAGCTGATCGAGCGGATCATCGATTCCGGCTATTCACGCATCCCGGTGTTCCACGGCACCCTTGATACGATCGCCGGCATCGTCCACGCCAAAGATGTGCTGGCGGCGACGTGCAAGGTCGACGACAACGCCGCGCCGCGGCTGCAGGATCTGCTCCGGTCCCCGGTGTACGTGTATGAGCACCAGCGTCTCGGCGCGGTGCTGCAGCAGCTCAAGCAAAGTCGAACCCACCTTGCCCTGGTGCTCGACGAATATGGGCAGGTCGACGGGCTGGTGACGGTTGAGGACGTGCTCGAGGAACTGGCCGGCGATATTCACGATGAGTACGATGAGAACGATCCGCTGATCGTGCAGCGCAGCGACGGCTCGTGGCTGGTGGACGGCCGCCTGGGCTATGCCGAGGCCGAGAGCCGGCTGGGCCTGCCGCCGCGCGAGCAGCTCGGCGATCTGCCGCCGTTCGACACGCTGGCGGGCCTGTTATTGGCCCTGCTGGAGCATATTCCGGCGACGGGGGAGTCGGTGGAGCTTGGCGGCTGGCAGCTTGAAGTCGTGGATATGGACGGGCACCGTATCGACAAGCTGCTGCTGCGCCGCTCGGCCGAGCCCGACAGCCTGGATCAGGCCGAAGCGTCGCTGGCGGTGAGCGCCCTGCTGCCGCCGCCCGTCGAACCACACGCCAAAGACGATCCGCGAAGAAACGCGCAAGGACGCGACTAGGAATCGATTCCTATTCGCGTCCTTGCGCGTTTCTTCGCGTTTCTTCGCGGAGCTATTCGCTCGCGTCCTCGCCGCTCTCGCCTTCAGCAGCCTCGGCAGCCCCCTCGGGCGCTTCGCCCTCGGCAGCCACTTCGGCGGCATCCTCCTCGGCCTCGGCCGCCATACGCGACGGCGTCAGGGACAAGACGCCCTGGTCGGCCGGCGTAAGCACCTCGACGGTGCCGCCGACATCGAGATCGCTGACATACAGCGTGGTGCCCACGTCCAGACCGCTGATGTCGAGCTCGACCGTCTGCGGAAGGTCGGCCGGCAGGCCCCGCACATGCAGCGTTTGCATCGCCAGCGAGATGACTGCCTCCCCTTTTTCGACGTGGCTGTTTTCGCCGACCGTGACGATCGGCACATCGGCCACCATCGCAACGAGCAGGTCGACGACATGGAAGTCGACATGGATCGGCGCGCGGCTGACCGGGTGGATCTGCAGCTGGCGCACGAACGCGCTCTGCTTACCGTCGGGAAGCTGCAGATCGATCAGCGTCGTTCGCCCGGCCTGGCGATACACGTGGCTGAACTCTTTGAGGTCGAGCTGAAAGTTCCCGTTGGGAATGCCTTTACCGCAGATCGAAGCCGGCAGTACGCCCTGCTTGCGCAGGTTCTTGACTTTCTTGCCGGTTACCGAGCGCGGGTCGAGCTTGAGTTGAAGGTTGTCCATCAGTCTGGCCCCTCCTCCGGGCTACTGCTGTGAACTGAATAAAACATCAGACGGGGAGTGTACCAAAGCGGCCTGGCGACCGCAAATTGCTGATTGCTCATTGGCGAAAACCTACGGCGCCGGTACGAAGCTCATGATGCCGCCGTCGGTCGTGGGCGCAAGCCTGAGCGTGCCGTTGTCCATAACATAGCTGTTGATCGAAGGCAGCTCGCGCAGAAACGCAGCCGACAGCGAGCCGTCCGGGCAGGCCGCGGTGGTCTGCGGGCCGATATAGATATAAAAGGTTGCGCCGTCCATCTTAAAGGTGCCGCCCGCGCTGTTGCAATCGGAGCGAATGCCGATCGTTTGGTCGTCGCGGAATTCGATCGTGTACACACTGGGCCTGGTGACTTTCGTGGCCGCGGCGGTTGTGTTCTCGGTTTGCAGCCATTGCCAGACCGTGCCGGTAAGCGGAGCATTGGGATCCGGCCGGCCGATAGCTTCCGGACTTGCCGATGCCGCGGCACTTGCCGACGCCGGCGGGACCGATGCCGCCGGCGCGCTGGCGGCGGCCGATTGAACCGCCGGCGATGCGCCGGCGGCCGGAGTGGACGCGGCTACCGACGGCTCAGCTACATTCGAGCTCGCCGTACCGGGAAGCTCGGGCACGCCTGCGCAGGCTGCCAGCAGCGATCCAACCACAACACAAACGAGCGCCAATCGTTTCATAATTACTCCTTGCCTGACACGCCGGTGCGAACAGTCCCTGCTCGCCTGGGCATAGTACTACGGTGTATCGTAGCACAGCTTGGCGCATTTGTTGAGTACCGGGGCCATCGTCCGGTTTCCAATATGCGTTCATTCGACGTCGATTGACATTCGCTTGCGCCCTCCAGTACCCTAAAGCCCGAACCAATCAAGGGAGGACGCGATGCCTGTCAAGTTCGGCGTATTTGTTCCGCAAGGCTGGCGCATGGATCTGGTCGAGATCCGCGATCCGGTTGAGCAATACGAGGCCATGACCAACGTAGCCAAGGCTGCCGACGGGATCAGCGCCTACAACTCGATCTGGGTCTACGACCATTTTCATACCACGCCGCGGCCGACACAAGAGACAACCTTCGAGTGCTGGACGATCACGGCGGCGCTGGCGCGCGACACGCAGCGAGTGCGGGTGGGCCAGATGGTCAGCTGCCTGGGCTATCGCAACCCTGCCCTGATGGCCAAGATCGCCTCGACCGTGGACGTGCTCAGCCATGGACGGCTTTACTGCGGCGTCGGCGCCGGCTGGTATGAGCACGAATGGAAAGCCTATGGCTACGGCTTTCCCGAAACACGCGACCGGATGCGCGCCTTTCGTGAGGCGGTACAGATCATGGTCAAGATGTGGACCGAAGAGACGCCGGTGTTTTCCGGCGAGTATCATCACATCAACGGCCCGATCAACGAGCCGCGCGGTGTGCAGAAGCCGTATCCGTCGCTGTGGATCGGCGGCGGCGGCGAGCAGGTGACGCTCAAGCTCGTAGCGCGCTACGGCAATGCCTGCAACGTCGGCGGCGGCAATCCCGAGGTGATCAAGCAGAAGCTCGAAGTGTTGCAGGGGCATTGTGAATCGCTCGGCCGCTCGTACGACGAGATCATCAAGAGCACCGGCTTCAGCGTTGTGCTGTTGCGCGAGGGCGAGGACCCCGAGCGGGCCACCGAAGCCGTGCGCAAGACCTATGGCTGGAGTATGGAGCAACTGAAGCAGCAGGCGGTCGTCGGCACACCCGAGCAGGTCGCTTCCAGGGTCCAGGCCGCGATCGACGCGGGCGCCGACTATATAATCACCTATTTTCCGCGCGTCGCCTACGACCATACGCCGATGCAACGCTTCGCCGATGAGGTTATTCCCCGCTTTCAGTGAGGTAAAGAATGCAAGTGCCGATCCCGCGACCCGATCCGTTGCCGCCCGACCCGCTGCCGCCTGAGCCACAGCCGGAGCCGCTGCCGCAGCCGATTCCGGACCCGATGCCGGACCCCGCCCCGGCACCGACGCCGACGCATCCACCGCCGCCGATCGTGCCGGGCGACTAACAATCAAACGATGAACGATGAACGATGAATGCAGGCTTTCATCGTTCATCGTTCATCGTTTAGGTCTCATCCCTCCCGTGCACCTGGGCGGGCGGGTAGGTCGCCTCGACTGCTGTAAACGCATCAAGAATCTTGTAGGCGTGGCTGGCGCCGCGCGGCACGACCCACAAATCGCCGGGCTCGAGCAGCACCATCTGCCCCTCGAGGTGCAGCTCCGCGCGTCCCTGGATCACAAACCCCACGGTTTCGTAGTCGCGGGTTTCTGCTGCCCTGTGCTTGCCGGGCGGCTCGACCGACCACATGCGCATCGACACATTTTTGCCCGAGGCAAGGTATTTCTGGCCGTGCGGGCCCGTCGGCGAAAACCGCGAGTTCACTTTGATCACTGTTGTGTCGCTCATGGCTTGCTCCCTTCACTGGCACTACGCGCTGCCGAGCAAGCCGTATGCCAGTGCCGCCGGCACGCCGGTTTTTTGCTCGTCGTATGCAGTGTTATAAGCCGGCTTGATACTTCTTACCAAAGGTATTGACAATTGCTGCGATCTTGTGATAAATTATCAACGGTTACGATACTTTCTATCAACATCGTTGATAAGCCACTGCAGCAATGGACAAACAGTCGAAGGAGTCAGGCGATGTCGAGCAAGAAACGTCGCGTGCCGAGCGGCCAACAGCGCGCGGGCGGAAACATCCTGAGCTTGCTGGTGATGCTGATTGCACTGATCGGCGGCGCGTACTACCTGCTACCGGCGGTTATGTCGGGCGATCCGCTCTGGTTCTCGACGGACTTCAGCGCGCGGCCACGGACGCTGGCCGTGATCGATCGCGGGCAGCGGCTTGAGCTACAGCCGAACGACCCACGCTTCAACGAGATCGTGGACGCGTTCAACGGCTCGCTCAAACGAGGCTACGGATACGCCGACTTCGGCTTCTCGCCCGAAACCTGGGCGTTGGTCGACCGTAACGGGCTGGTGATCGAAGCCACCTACGCCGAACCGATCCGGCTGCACACCCGCGGCGGCTTCCAGCCGACACAGCAGCTGCTGCTTGTCGTCGGCGGCGAAGATCTGCATGCCACGCGCGTGCTGTTCCGGGGAAACAACCAGACGCGAGGTGGAACGCCGATTCAGGTCAACAACATCGAGCCGCTCGAGCAGGTGCTCGAGCGTCACGGCTTCCGAAGCTAACCGTTTCTGGCGAAGGGGAACACGGATGGACCTGTGGATGATGCACGAGAGCCGCTCAGCCGAGCTCAAGCAGGCAGAGCGCGAGCGACAGATCAGATGCGCGCTCTCGGATGGGCGCTGTTGGAGGCACCGGATCGCGCTAAGCTGCGGCGTCCTGCTGCTGCGCTTCGCCCGGCGCTTGATCGCCTACGGCCGGACCCAGGCGCCACCTGCCATGTCCGCGCCGCCCAGAATCTAGCATGCGCCGCCAGCCAGGCGAACACAAGGAGAGCTATGCACCAACTACTCACCTCATGCCCGGTTTGCAGCGGCGAGCTTGCAGCCACGCAATTGCAATGCGTCGCGTGCGGCACCACGATCGGCGGGCAGTTCGCGCTCGGACGGCTCGGACGCCTGAGCCGCGAGCAGCTTCGTTTCGTCGAGCTGCTGGTCAAAAACCGCGGCAACATCAACCAGGTAGCCGCGGACCTCAACGTTTCGTACACCACGGCTCGCAGCCGCATGGACGAGATCGTGACCGGCATGGGCTATAGCGCGCCCGCCGAAGACACTTCGTCGGAGCGGCGCGAGGTGCTGCGGCGCCTGGAGGCCGGTGAGCTCACGGCTGAGGACGCGCTCAAGCAACTAAAACGGTGAAGGCCCACATCATAGGAGCATCACAATGCCGACACTCTCTTTTCCGGCCGGCGAGCGACCAAGCATCCGGCTGCAGGATTGCAGCGACAACCTGCAGATCACCGGCGGCGACGCCGCAACCATCGAAGTACAATCCGGCGCCGACGAAGACGACCTGCAGAGCGCGGTCCACGCAGGGCCGGCCGAGCTGCTGATCGAAGGACTTGACGACAGCGTCACCTTGCGCGTGCCGCGTGGCGCCGCGGTCGTGATCGAAAACCAGGGCGGCGATATCACGATCGCGAACGTAGCCGAGGTGCAGCTGCGGCATGCCGAAGGCGATGTCCGGTTGCGCTCGATCGACGGCAGCATAACGATCGACGGGGTAGAGGGTGATTGTGTCGTCGAGCGCGTAGGACAACTAACCGTGGCCGGCGCGGTCGAAGGCGACTTGCGCATCACGTCCGCGGCGTCTATACGGCTCGACCGAGTCGCCGGCGATGTGCGATTGAACGGCATCGCCGACGTACAGCTCGATTCTGTCGACGGCGACGCCGAAATCAACGGCGCAAGCGAGCGCTGCGCAATCGACCATGTCGACGGCGACCTGCGTTTGCGCGATTGCGGCCCCGTCACGATCGGGCAGATCGGCGGCGATGCTACGATCACCCGGGCACGTTCTTTCCAGGTTGAAGACGTAGGCGGCGATTGCACGATCGTGCTCGACGAAGGCAGCGCGTCGATCAACGATATCGGCGGCGATCTGAGCGCGCAACTCAAGACCGGCGGGCTGCGGGCCGGCCAGGTACAGGGCGACGCCACGGTAGAAGGCGGATACGGCGATATCACGCTCACCTCCGTCGAGGGCGATCTGCAGCTCCGGCTGACCGTCACCGAGGCAAAATATCGCGCGCGGGTCGAGGGTGATACCACGGTTGCCTTGCCCGAGAACGCCGATCTGCGAGTCGAGGCCAGGGCGCGCGGCGGCATCGGCGGGCTGCATCTGGCGTCCGGGCGCAAGCGCGTGGACAGCGTTAGCGCCGTGGTCGGCGGCGGCCGCGGCTCACTTGAGGTCGACGTGCAGAGCGAGCTGTCGTTTCGCGGCGCCGGGGCGTCGCGCCTGGCGGAGAGCATGCGTAGCGCACAACCGGCCCGTCCGACGGTCGTGATCGGCTCCGGCTCCTCCGCATTCGCCACGGCCGCCACCGGCGCGACGACGCGCTTACGCTCCGAAGACGCCGCCGTCGCCGTTGAGCCCGCTTCCGACGGCGATCGCCTGGCGATCCTGCGCATGCTGAGCGAGGGCAAGCTCGACGTGGAGGAAGCCGAGCGCCTGCTCGGCGCCGTCGACGCGCGCCGGCCCGCCTCGAGCCCGCAGACGCCGCCGACACGCGCTCCGGCGCGGGTACCGCGCGAGGGCGATGTGTTCGCCTCGCTTTCGGCCGACGACCTGATCGAGCTGCGCCAGCACGGCATCGACCGGCAGTTCATTCAGCAGCTGCGCCAGGCGGGCTACTCAAATCTTACTGTCGGGCAGCTGGTCGAGCTGCGCCAGCAAGGCGTCGACCCCGGCTATGTCGCCAGGATGCGCGAGGCCGGCATCGAAGACCTGAGCGTCGAGCAACTGGTGGAACTGCGCGCAAATGGAGTCGACCCCAGCTTTGTCGCCCAGGCACGGCGCTTCGGCTTCGGCACGTTCGACGTTAACGAGCTGGTCGAGCTGCGCGCGCATGGCGTCGACGCGCGCTACCTGCAGCAGCTGAGCGAGCTGAATATCCGCGACCTTTCGGCCGATCAGCTCAGCGAGCTGCGCAACCACGGCGTTTCGCCCGATTATATCGCTAAGATGCGCGAGTACGGTTTTGGAAACATGAGCGTCGACGAGCTGGTCGAGCTGCGCACACATGGCGTTTCGCCCGACTATGTGCGCAAGCTGCGCGAGGTCGGCGTGCAAGACCTTTCGAGCGAGACGATCAGCGAGCTACGCACGCACGGCGTCTCGGCCGAATATATCGCCAAGCTGCACGAGTACGGCTACAGCCAGTTCAGTACCGAACAGTTGATCGAAATGCGTACACACGGCGTCTCGCCGGAGTATATTCGCGACATGCTGAGCCTGGACATGCCCGGGCTGGGAACGGAACAGCTGATCGAGCTGCGCACACATGGCGTTTCGGCCGAGTTCGTGCGGCAGATCCGCGACCTCGGCGGCTCCGGCGAGCTTTCCGCCGAGCAGATCGTCGAGCTGCGCCAGCACGGCGTCGACGCACGCTACATCCGCGAGATGAACGAGGCGGCCAAGCAAGAGCCCGGCGAAGCCGCCGGCGAGCCTGAGAAATCGAGCGAATAGAACGATCCGCGAATTGACGCGGAAGAATTCCACCACAAAGCACACAAAGGGCACAAAGAATCCACCAATTCTTTGTGTCCTTTGTGTGCTTTGTGGTGATCTGGTTTGCTGCTCCGTTCGCCCTTGTTCTCAGCCTGTTCTCAGGAAGCGGCTTTACACTGCTCGCAACGCAGAAAGAGGCCACGATGAAGGCGCGCACGACGTTTGGAGGCCTGGTGCTGCTGCTGGCACTTATGGTCTGGCTGGTGCCGGCCGATACCGGCGCCGCGCCGGCCTGGCGCGTTGGATTACAGGCGGGACATTGGAAATCCAACGAGCTGCCGGAAGAGCTCAAATCGCTGCGCGGGTCTACCGGGGCATACGCCGCCGGTGTGCAGGAATACGAAGTCAATCTGGACGTTGCCCGGCGCACGGCAGGCTACTTGCGCGGCGAAGGCGTGGCGGTTGACGTGCTGCCGGCGACGATCCCGCAGAATTATCTGGCCGATGCGTTCGTCACGCTCCACGCCGACGGCAACCGCAGCACACAGCTTTCGGGCTTCAAGATCGCCGGCCACTGGCGCGAATGGGCAGCCTCAAAGGCGTTGGAAAACTCGCTGCGCAGCTGGTATGGCCCGGCCTCCGGATTGCGCTGGGACGGCGACCATATTTCGTCCGGCATGCGCGGCTACTACGGCATGAGCGTTGGCCGCTACCGGCACGCTATCGCAAACTATACGCCGGCCGTGATCCTGGAAATGGGCTATTTGACCAATCCCGCCGACCGCCGGTTGATGACCGAACAATCGGATCGTCTGGCACGCGCCATCGCCCAGGGCATTCTGCAGTTTTTGAGCTCGAAGCCGGCCGGCGGCTGGCCCGAACCGCCGGCGCTGCCCGATCTGCGCGCCACCGTGGTAGCCGACCGCGCCAATCTGCGCGGCGGGCCGGGCATCGAGTACCCGATCACCCGCTCGGTCGCCAAGGGCCGCATCCTGATGATCGAGGCTGAGCAGGGAGACTGGCTCAAGGTCTACTCATACCGCCGCACCAACACCACCCAGCGCTGGGTACGCCGCGACCTGGTCACGCTCGAGCGCATCAGCCAGGAGCCGCCGCAGGATGGCGAGGGCTAGTATTCGCTATGCCACCCTCACAATTGTTGCTTTTCCGAAGAAGGCATTCCCCGAACCCTTCGCCGGCGGCCTGTATTTCACACCGGCACAGCGCGCCGAGGCGACGAGCCAGTCGTAGATTAGAGCTCGGCCGGACCAGAAACGGCACAAAGGCACACAGGACACAACGAGTTCGGCGACTCGTTGTGTCCTGTGTGCCTTTGTGCCGTTTCTGGTCGACTCAATATTCCGTATCGCCCAGCCGCCTTCAGGCGGCTATGTTGCTTCAGCCCCAGGCTTCAACCTGGGGTTGGTGGGGTTTCGGGGAATGCTCCAGGGAGCGACCAGAGAATGACCGCCCAGTACATTCACAGCAACCTAAAGGAGCGAATGGCATGTCCATCAGCAACTATGTCGATACACCCGTAATCTCCGTCGGACCGCGCCGCCTGCCGTTTGCGGCATATCCCACGGCCGCCGATACCGCGCAGCACGGCATTCAGCCGCTGCCGGCAGTTCTACCGCTGGTCGATTTCGAGCGAGCGCGGCCGTATCGCAGCCGGCGTTACCCAATCGCCGCCGCCGATCGATTGACGGCGCAGCAGGTGATGGAAATGGCGCACGTCGTGGCAAGCTCATTCGCGCGCCGCGAGGCACAGTGCCGCCATCTCGAGCCGCCGGCATTTCCGTCCGCCGCGCTGACGAGCACCCGGCATAGCGATCCGTTCGGCACTCAGGCGTGGGGAACATGGAACAAAGAAACGCTGTTGTTCTGGTTCATCCGGCTATGTATCCTGACCGACCCTGCCAGCCCGCTGGGGACGATCGAGCTCAACCACGAGGTGTTGCTCTTATCCCTGGCCATGATCGACCGGCAGGGCAACATCGCCGGCGGAGCCATTAATGAGGCGCTGCCGCCGGTGGATCTGCTGCCGGAGTTTCGAAGCGGCGACCCCTTCCTCGACGCGGTTCTAGCGTACGTCGAGCCGGTGATCAAGCTGCTGAGCACCCAGGACGCCGAGGCGATAGCTGCGCTGAGCGCACAGTATCCCGCGTTTCACGCGGCGTATGCCGACGGCAAGGTCGGCCACCATTTCATGGTCGCCCGCTCGGATGCGCTCGCGACCGTGGATGCCTTCGAGCTGGTAGCGAGCAGCGCCGAGCATTTCCAGGCGCTGGGCTTTGCCTACATGGTGGTCGAAGCGACCAACCAATGGACCGGCGCAGCCTGCGAAGTACTCGGCGGGGTACGCGTGCATTTCAGTCCTTTCCGTGCCAGGCCGGCTGTGCCGCAGAGCGCGGCGCCGCTGCCGGAACTCGTAACCAGCCCGGACGGGTATCTGTCGGACAAAGACAGCGGCAGCATGTTGTATGTGATTCGCCTCGACTAGCGGATCGAGCGCTGATCACCGCCACCACGATAGGTAAATACCGATGCACAGCAATCTCAGCCTGATAGCCGGAATCATCTCAACCGTTTTGTTCGCCGGCAGCAACGTCCCGATGTTGCTCAAAGCGTTCAAGACCAGAGATTTTCGGTCGTATAGCCTGACCCACATCGCGATGAGCAATCTCGCCAACGCGGTGCATTGGGTTTATATCATCGGCCTCCCCGCGGGCCCGCTGTGGCTGATGCATGGGTTCTACACCGTCACAACGGCGTTGATGCTGATCTGGTATCTGCAGCAGCGAGCGGCCGGTGACGGACGGTACCGCGGCGTGCTCGCTCTCGGGCGGCTGCTCGTGATCTTCCGAAGCTGCGCTGAGAGATCAGCTTGAGGAATGCTTGCGGGAGCTTTGGAGGAATGCTGGCTCCGTAAACTGGCTTCACGCTACACGATATCAACCAGGAGTGACGCATCGTGATTGTAACCAACGGTTCCGCATATGTACATCCGGCATGGTACGAGCTGGAGCAGCAACTGCACGGCCAGCTGATCCTACCCGGGCAGGCCGGCTATGACACGGCACGCGCCGTATGGAACGGCATGATCGACCGCTATCCCGCCGCCATCGCGCGCTGCGCCGGCATCCAGGACGTGGTCGCCGCCGTCAATTACGCTCGCGAACACGAGCTGGTGCTGGCGGTGCGCGGCGGCGGGCACAACGTCGCCGGCCACGGCACCTGCGACGGCGGGCTGGTGATCGATTTAGCCGATCTGAACACCGTCGAGGTCGACCCAATCAACCGCATAGCACGCGCCGGCGGCGGCACGACCTGGGGGCAGCTGGACGCCGCGACGCAGGTGTACGGGCTGGCCACGCCGGGCGGTGTGTTCTCGGATACCGGCATCGCCGGCCTGACGCTCGGCGGCGGCTTCGGCTACCTGCGCAGCAAGTACGGCCTGGCCTGCGATAACCTGGTCGGCGCCGAGCTGGTAACCGCGGCGGGCGAGGTGATCCGTGTGAGCGAGCGTGAGAACGCCGAGCTGCTGTGGGGCCTGCGCGGCGGCGGCGGCAATTTCGGCGTCGTCACCACGTTCGAATACCGCCTGCATCCGGTCGGTCCGGATGTGCAGTTCGTGTTCGTGTTTCACGACGCCGAGGGCGACAACATGCGGCGAGCCGTGGAGCTGTACCGCGACTACTCGGCCGGCGCTCCGGACGAGGTGAGTAGTATCCTGGCGCTCGGCGTGATCCCACCCGATCCGCACGTGTTTCCCGAGGCGATCCACGGCCGGCCCTTCGCGGCGTTTATCGCGCTGTACGCAGGGCCGGTCGAACAAGGCAAGGCTGTGCTGCAGCCGCTGTTGGACTTCGGCGCGCCGTTGTTGGACGGCAGCGGTGCGATGCAGTACGTCGAGGCGCAAAAAGCGTTTGACCACGACTACCCCGACGGCCGGCGCTACTACTGGAAATCGCTGAACCTGCTGACGCTCGACGACGCGGCGATCGAAACGATCGTCGAGCACGCCCGCCGGCAGGTGTCTCCGTTCAGCACCACCGACCTGTGGCACATCGGCGGCGCGATGCAGCGCGTCGGCGCCGCGCAGAGCGCCTTTTACGGACGGCATGCCGCCTATCTGCTCAATCCCGAGGCGAACTGGGACGGCAGCGAAGGCGACGCGGCGAACGTCGCCTGGGTACAGCAGTTTATCGCGGCCATGCAGCCGTGGAGCGACGGCAGCCGCTACCTCAACTTCGCCGGCTTCCAGGAAGAAGGCGACGCCATGATGCGCGACTCGTGGGGCGCGCAATACGAGCGCTTGCGCGAGCTCAAGGCCACATACGACCCGACCAACCTGTTCAGCTTGAACCAGAATATCAAGCCGCGGCAGGACTGACCGCGTAATCCGTACACCATTATTCACATACGAGGAATAAACCATGAATCGCTTTCGCCTGTTGGCACTGATCCTTGGACTGATCGTCATCGCCACCGCGCTCGCCGTTCCGGCCGTCAGCGCGGCGATCAACGACCGCGGCCGCACCGAGATCGTCGAGTTCGACGTGGCCGAGGACATGAGCCGCTTTGTTTACAACAAGGACATCGCGTTCGACGACGGCCTGCCCGCCGACGGCAGCAGCTTCATCACCCGCGGCTACCTGTATCCAAAGGGCACGCTGAGCTGCGACAACGGAAGCTGCAGCGGCACCAATGCCGACGGCAGCCCGCAGTTCCCCGACAAAGTCATCGGCGAGTGGGTCTGCGAAGGCTATATGATCAACGACGCTGCCCACGCCAAGAGCGGCAAGTGGGTGCTGTCGACCCAGTACTTCGAGTTCACCGGCGAGTCCGGCACGCAGCTGCTGATTACGCAGGGCTATGAGCTGGCCGACGTCGACGTCGCCATCAGTCGCGCGATCAGCGGCGGCGCCGGCGAGTACCGCGATGCGCGCGGCGAGAGCGAGCATGTGCTGCTCGGCCTCAACGCCTCCGAAGGCGTTGCCGTGCGCGCCAAGCTGAGCGTTCGAACGCGCTGAATCAGGAGTTATGGGTTAGGGGTTAGCGGTTGGGGAGCCCGGCGCATCAGCGCCGGGCAACCAATTCAGACTTTTTTGAGACCGGCGCCCTATCTTCGTGAGTGCAACGACAAAGGAAAGCAACCATGTTGAGCAATATACAGCGTCGCTCAACCGGCGATTCGCTGCTGGCGGTATTTCACCCGCGCGGCCAGCTGCCGCTGTTCGCGGCGGCGGCAATCGGCGGAGCGCTCATTGCCTGGATGGCAACGACACAGCTGAGCCTGCCGTTGTGGAGCGCGGTGGTGATCGTGGTCGCGATGTTGTGCTATCCGGCGGTTCGCAAATGGCGGCTCGACCGGCACGAGCTCGGCACACCCGCGATGGTGTTGAGCGTGCTGGTCGCCACGCAAGGCTTCCATACGATCGAGCATGTCGCCCAGTTCTTCCAGTATCACGTGCTCGGCTGGCAGGCCAAGGCATCCGGCGGCTTGATCTCGCCGCTGAACGCCGAGATCGTCCACTTCAGCTGGAACGTCGCCGTGTGGGTGGTGATCGCGTATTTGTTGCTTGCCGGAAGCCGCAACGTGTGGATGTGGCTGCTGATGGCCTGGGCGACGGCACACCTGGCCGAGCATACCTATTTGTTCGTCAACTACCTGCAGGCGATCGACCGGCTGCGCAGCGAGGGCCTGCCGCTCGCCGCCGCGCAAGGAATGCCGGGCTTTTTCGGTAAAGGCGGCTGGCTGGCGGCCAACGCACCCGCCGCCGGTCCGATTGCCTACCTCTGCAGCGTCGCGCCAGGCCTGACTGCCGCCCCGCGGCTGGATGTTCATTTCTGGTGGAACATGGGCGAGGTCGCGCTGCTGCTGCCGGCCGCGCATTACGCGATGCGCGGGCGTCGATGAACCGGCCGATGCACCATTCGGCGGCGGGCGGCCGGCGCTCCTGGAGGCGCGCGCTGACAGGACTGCTCGTGTGTCTCGCCGTCGCATCCTTCGCACAAGCCGATGCGGCGGCGAGCTACCGCGGCTACAACGCCTACCGCAGCTCGGTGGCGCGGGCAGGCTTTGTGGGAGCCGACCCGCATGACCCGCGGCTGCTCAACGATGCTCAGTTCGCCGGCCGGCTCGACGATGCAAGCACACTGCTGGGCGTGTATTACGGCAACCAGGGCTGGAAGATGCAGCAGGTTCGCGATATGGAAAGCTGGCAGGCCAAGAAATTCGCGGTGGTGCATCTGTACACCAGCTGGTGCGACTCGCCGGGCGTGATGGACGAGCTGTTCGAGCGACAGCTGGCCGGCATCTGGGAAAACCACAACGTGCCGCTGGTGTCCTGGGAGCTGTTTTTGTGCTCGCCGGCGCAAACACCGCCGAATGTCGAAGTCCTGGCGGCGCAAGGGCGCTACGACGCGTATCTCACGCGCTGGTTCGACCGCTTGCGCAGCTATCTCAGCGGCGACGACGGCGTCTACAACACGCGCGACGATCGGCGTTTGTACCTGCGGCCGGCACACGAGATGAACGGCGACTGGCTGCCGTGGAGTGCCGCCGCCGGCAACAATGAACCGGCCGACTATGTGCGGATGTGGCGCCGGACGCGCGAGATCGCCGGCCGCCACGGCCTCGATCAGAGCCATGTGCAATGGCTGTGGAGCGTGAACCATACCGACAACGGCGGCTTTCGCGCCGAGCAATATTATCCGGGCGACGAGTATGTCGACTGGCTGGCGATCAGCGGTTACAACTGGGGCGAGACACAAAGCTGGTCCAGCTGGAGCCCGCCGGAGCAGGTGTTCGGCCCGATGCTCGGTCGCCTGCGCGCGATAGCTTCCAAACCGGTTGCGATTCCCGAATATGCCAGCAGCAGCCGGACCGTGTCGGGACCCGATGCAGCGGCCAAGTCGCGCTGGATCGCGAGCGTCCACGACTACGCCCTGGCACACGATATTCGCTTGCTCGCCTGGTTCAACCAGGATAAGGAGACCGACTGGGCCGTGTTCGGCGGGAGCGGCGGCGACGGCAGCTACGCGGGCACGGGCACACCGTTCGTCCCGCCGCGTGGTTGGCCTGTACAACCGTCACAGATCGTCGCGGCGGCGCTGCTCGCAGCGTTCGTCGCTGCCCAGGCGAGCTTTGTAGTGCGACGATTACGCCGAGGGAAACAGCTATGAGTGTCCAGCACATGCCGGCCGAAGCCTCGCCGGTCACGAGCGGCTTGCCGAAACGCTTGACGGCACAGCGGCGACACGCGTTGCATCTCCTGCTGCTGCGGGTGCTGATCGCCGCCAACCTGGTCGCCGGAGCGTATTATTTGCAGTGGCGCTTCGCGGCCTCGATCAACTGGCAGCACTGGCCGATCGCCCTGGCGGTTCTGGCCGCGGAGTGCTACAGCTTCCTCGACACCTGGTTATTCGGTCTGACGATCTGGCGCACGCGGCACGCCGTGGCGCCACGCCCGGTGCCGGGCACAACCGTCGACGTGTTTATTACCTGCTACGACGAGCCGGTGGAGCTGGTGCGCCAAACGGCTGTCGCGGCGCTGGCGATCGACTGGCCGCATCGTACGTATATCCTCGACGACGGCGATTCTGCGGAAATGCGCGTGATGGCCGAGCGTGAGGGGATCGGCTATCTGGTTCGCACAGCAGCCTGGCGCGGCAAAGAGCGTCATGCCAAGGGTGGAAACATCAACAACGCGCTGCTTCAAACAGCGGGCGAGCTGATCCTGATGCTGGATGCCGACCAGATCCCGGCGCCCGATATATTGGAGCGAACGTTAGGCTATTTTCGCGATCCACAGGTGGCGTTTGTGCAGACGCCGCAATGGTTTTACAACGTTCCCGCCGGCGATCCGCTGGGCAGCCAGGCGCTCATGTTTTACGGGCCGATCCAGCAGGGCAAGAACGGATGGAACGCCGCTTTCTATTGCGGATCAAACGCGGTGCTGCGGCGCGAGGCGTTGATGCAGCTCGGCGTCAGCCAGTATGTGCGCGAGCTGGAACAGCGCTTCCGGCGGCAGCTGAGGCTGGCCGAGCAGCTGCTGCGCACAGCCGAGCGCCGGCTGCCCCCCACCGAAAGCAGCCGGGTAGCAGGCGCATTTAGCGAGCTACGGTCGGCGATACACCACACACGCGCGGGGCTGAGTGGCACGGCATCGATCCAGGAGCTGACCTGGGAGTTTCAGCGCCGGGCCGAGGCGATTTCGCGCCGGCTGGTGAGCGACGACCTCGTGCGCGTCAGGGCTGAGCTCGAAACCCAGGCCGCGGAGGACGCCTCCGGGCGCGAGCACGGCTTCCTGCACCGGCTGGAGGACCCCGCGGTGCTCGATGCACTTTCGCGGCGCGACGTTTCGCCGCTGGGCACGATCGCCGCTGTCCGCGAGCTGCTGCTGAGCCTGGATGTCGATCGAGCCGACGAGGCACAGCCGGTAATGCCGCTGGCGCGCATCTCGGTGACCGAGGATATGGCGACCTCGATGCGCCTGCACGCGGCCGGCTGGCGCTCGGTGTACCACCACGAAATACTGGCGCGCGGCCTGGCGCCCGAGGATCTGAGCTCGTCGCTGAAGCAGCGGCTGCGCTGGGCACAGGGCACACTGCAGGTGATGCTGCGCGAAAATCCGCTGCTGGTGCGCGGCCTGACCTGGGGGCAGAAGCTGATGTACCTGAGCACGATGTGGGGCTACCTGTCGGGCTTTGCTACGCTGGTGTATCTGCTGGCGCCGGTGCTGTTCTTGTTGTTCGGCCTGATGCCGCTACAGTCTTCCGGCGCCGAGTTCGTTCGCCACCTGCTGCCGTACCTGGTGCTCAACCAGCTCTGCTTCATGGCAGTAGGCTGGGGGCGCAGCTCGTGGCGGGGGCAGCAGTACAATCTGGCGCTGTTTACGCTGTGGATCCAGGCACTGTTCGGCGCGATCGGCAACGTGTTCTTACGGCGCAAGCTGGTGTTCGTGGTCACGCCCAAGACGCCGCAGCAAGCGGCATCGCTTGGTCTGGTCTGGCCGCAAATATGCATGATCATATTGCTGAACTTCGCCGTGATCTGGTCGCTCGGACAGGTGGCGCTGGGAGCGACGGCGCAGATAATCCCGATCGTGCTAAATACTGTCTGGTCGGCCTACAACATCGCGGCACTCAGCATCGTGCTCGTCGCCGCGCGACAGGGACGACGCGCTGAGCGGAAAGAGGTAACGCCATGATCGTCGAGCATCGAAGCGACCACATCGCCGTGATCCGTCCGGCAGGACGGCTCGACCGGCTCGCGGCGCCCGAGCTGGAGGCCGAGTTTTCGGCACTTGTCGCCGGCGGTAACCCGCGCCTGGTTGTGGATCTGGCCGCGGTGTCGTTCATCGACAGCTCCGGTCTGGGCGCCCTGATCAGCGGCCTTGGAGCTACACGACGGGCCGGCGGAGACCTGCGCATCGCCCGGCTCGACGGGCACTCCGGCGCTCTTTTTCGGCTGACGGCGCTGGATCGCGTGTTACGTTTGTACGCAACGGTCGAGGATGCGCTGGCTGGTTATGCATAAGCGACCCTGGCTCAGGGGAACGACCGGAAAGAATGCACCACAAAGGACACAAAGGACACAAAGATCCTGAACTTCGTGTCCTTTGTGCCTTTGTGGTGCATTCCGGTTGTATCAACCTGTGCGCGAAACGCTAGAGCAATTTTCAGATCAAGTCATGTCATTCCGAGCGCAGCGATCCGAAGCTTCTGACGGCAGAGCTTCAGATTCCTCGCTGCGCTCGGAATGACAGATCAAGGTTTGTGAGAAATGCTCTAGCTGCGCTGCAGAAAGGCGCGAACGATGCGGTTGAATTCGGCGGGGCGCTCCATGTTGGGCAGATGGGCGGTCGGCAGCCGCACCGACTCGGCGCCCGGGATGCCGCGTTCGATGGCGGCACAACGCTCGAGTATACTCGGCTGGTCGAGCTCGCCGATGACCACCAGCGCCGGCACGGCGATCTCGTGCAGACGCTCGAGCGCGGGTGGATCGAGCTCCTGCTCGTCGCCCAGATCCTCCGGCGTCGCAAGTGCGATCAGATTCATCTCGTACACGCGCTCGCGTATATCGGCAGGCACTTCGTCGGGCCGGCGGTGCGGCCCGTCGACCCAGATCTCGACTTCGTATTCACAGACTTTTGCGAGGTCGCCGCGCTCTTCGGCGGCTTCGAGCGCTTCCCACTGCGGCGGGCGGTAAGCTGAAGAAAATCCGCCGAGTGCGGAAGCAACCGCGACCAGCGCGGTCGTGACGCCAGGATACTCCAGTGTAAAATCGATGCAGACCCGCCCGCCCAACGAGCAGCCGAGCAGGGCGGTGCGCGAGATACCCAGATGGCGCAACAGGGCCGCGAGGTCGTGGTGATGAGCGTAGCTTCCCGCCGTCATCGGCGACCGTCCGAAGCCGCGCATATCGAAGCGTACGACTCTGAAATCGCCGGCCAGCTCCGCGAACTGCTGGTCCCACATGCGGCTGTCGGCGATACCCGCGTGCAGCAACACCAGCGACGGCCCCGATCCCGCGACCTCATAATACAGTTGTGTCCCATTGAGCTCGGCAAACCCGCTTTCGGAGGGCATACGGATCAATTCTCCTTTGCGCATGCGGCCAACGCTACGCGGCCGGAGCGCAAACACGCACCGGCCGCGTCTGTCCCGGTTGTGATGCTATAGTAACCGGTCCATCACAGCCGTGTGCTTCGATCACGGCGCCTGGCCCGAACCCGGCAGCAGCCCGCTGGAAGCCAGATCCCAATAATCGGAAACACGCCGTACCCGGCCGCCGGTCAAGTCGATCAGCGACATACCGCGCACGTGAAGCTGATTGCCCGTCGCCGGCAGTCCCGGAAAGTCGCCAAGGTGCGTGCCGGTCATGATCCACTCGGCGGCCACGGCGCCGTTCTTTTCCACGGCGCTGGTCGGCAGCATCTGCATATCGGGAAACGCTGTCCAGACGCGGTCGAAAAAAGCGGCTATCGCTTCCGGACCTTCGCTCAACGTGCCGGTTGGTACATCCTCGTAGCGGCTATTGGCTCGCAGAAACGGCAGTAGCTGCGTGAAATCCCGCGACGAGATCGCCGCGTACCATGACTCGACTGAGAAATGGCTTGTCATTTCGGTCTCCTGATACATGCGTTGGGTCGTCGATGGCGCGGAACAAACCGTACGTGAGGGTGAGACGGTTCCAGCGTACGTGATCGTCGTAGCACGCGCCACCGTCGATGGCATGGGCAGCCGTATTCCCTTAGCAAGGTATCGCAGGGCTGTATTCGCGTTTGGCGATATCTGCAAGCCACGGTACAATGCACGGCGCTATGGCCCGTTTCCGCGAGCAGCTAGAAGTACTAAACGAGAAGCTGCGCACACCAACCAACTTGTACGAGCGCAACGCGCGTTACGTGATGATCGACGGCATCGGCGTCGGAATCGTATCGGGCGTTGCGACGTTTCTATCAGTGTTCTTGACGCGGCTCGGCGCCTCCAATGTGATGGTCGGCCTGCTCACCGCGATGCCGGCTGTTACCGGCGCGCTTACCTCGATCCCGCTCGGACACTTTCTTGGCTCGCGCCGTAACCCGGTTGTGTGGTACGCCCGCTCGCGGGTTCTGGTGCTGTCGTCCTACGCCCTGACCGGCCTGGTGCCGTTCTTTTTTCCTGACGAAACGGCGATCTGGGCGATCATTTTGATCTGGGCCGTAGCGACCGTACCGCAGACGATGACCAACATCCTGTTCACGCTGGTCATGATGGCGGTAGCCGGTCCCAGCCGGCGGCTATCGCTGATGAGCCGGCGTTGGGCCACGCTGGGAATCACCAGCGCCATCTCGGTTGCGCTGGTCGGCCTGGTGCTCGATCTGCTGAACTTCCCGATCAACTATCAGGTCGTGTTTATCTGCTCGTTCGCCGGCGGCCTGATCAGCTATGCATTTTCTACGAATATCGTTTTGCCCGAGGAGAACATAGCAAAAGCAGAGGCGTCTCCGAATCTGCCGTGGCACGCCTCGGCGCGGCGCATGGCGCGCCTGTTTGTCGACAGCAAGCCGTTCGCCCGCTTTGTCGGGAGCCAGTTCGTGTTTCGCATGGGCATAGCGATGGCGATTCCCCTGTTTCCCCTCTACTGGGTACGCACTATCGGCGCCTCGGACTCGGCGATCGGCCTGATCAGCACGGTGCAGAGTAGCGTGCTGCTGATCGCGTACACGCTATGGATCGCCGTGGCGCGCCGGCGCGGTGAGGGCTTCGTGTTGATCGTATGCGCTTTCGGGGTGGCCCTGTATCCGCTGGCGACTGCCTTCACCACACAGGTATGGCCACTGCTGATCTGGGCTGCCCTGGCCGGCCTGTTTAGTGCCGGCTCCGACCTGGTGATTTTCGACGTCGCAGCCGCGACGGCGCCCGCCGAGGCACGCGGCGCAGCGATCGGCGTATACCACACCAGCACCTACATCGCCACCTTTGTCGCGCCGCTGATCGGCACGGCCGCCGCGCAGCAAGTAGGCATCGACACGATGCTGATCGTCGCCGCGGTGCTGCGTATGGCCGGTGGGCTCTTGTTCTTGCTGCTGCGCGTGGGACGCGAGGAAGAACAACCAGGAGAGGGGGAGACAGGGTGACGGGGTGACAAGGTGACGGGGTGAGGGATGAGAGCCGGCAGGCCGGGGGTCTGGGGGTGTCCCCCAGAGTCGTTACTCACCCAAATGAGTGGCAGAAAAACTTGAAACCTGAAACATGAAACTCCGCGTGTGAACGCGAAAATCCGTCAAGGAGCAACCATGGCCGAAGCAATGAGCGAGCTGAAAGAGCGGCTCGGCACGATTATGGATCTCACATATGCCGCCGGCCTGCTGGGCTGGGACCAGCGAACCTATATGCCGCACGGCGGCGCCCGCGGCAGGGCCGAGCAGCTGGCTACCCTGCGCCGCTTGATACATGATCTGACAACCGATCCGGCGATCGAGCGGCTGCTTGACGAGCTGGCGCCGGTGGCGCAAGGCGGTATCGACGACGACGACGCGGCGCTGCTGCGCTGGGTACGCCGTGACTACGAAAAGCAGCGCAAGCTGCCGTCCGAGTTCGTGCGCGAGTGGGCCAAGGCGCGCTCGATCAGCCAGAACGTGTGGGAAGAAGCGCGCCGTCGCTCGGATTGGACGATGTTCCGCCCTCACCTCGAGCAGCAGTTCGATTTCGCCAGACGCCAGGCCGAATACCTGGGCTACGACGAGCATCCATACGACGCGCTGCTCGACCAGTACGAGCCGGGTATGACGACGGCCCAGGTGCGGACGCTGTTTGCCGAGCTCAAAGCCGGCACTGTGCCGCTGCTGCGGCGCATCGTCGACAGCGGTGTGGTCGTCGACGACAGCATCTTGCACCAGCCGTTCGACGAAGCCAGGCAGGAGCAGTTCGGCGTCGAGATCAGCAAGCGCTTCGGCTACGACTGGCAGCGCGGCCGGCAGGACCGCACCGTCCATCCGTTTGCGATCAACTTCGGTCCGGATGACGTTCGGATCACCACGCGCTTCTACCCCGATTTCCTGAACGCAGCGCTGTTCGGCACGATGCACGAATCCGGCCACGCGATGTACGAGCAAGGCGTCGACCCCAAATACTTTCGGACGCCGCTGTGCCGCGGCGCGTCGCTCGGCCTGCACGAATCGCAGTCGCGATTGTGGGAGAATCTGGTCGGCCGCAGCCGCCCCTTCTGGCAGGCGAATTTTCCGCGCTTGCAGGAGCTGTTTCCCCGGCAGCTCGGCAGTGTGCCGGTGGAGAACTTTTATCGCGCGATCAACAAAGTGCAGCCCTCGTTCATTCGCGTCGAGGCCGACGAGCTGACCTACAATCTACACATTATGTTGCGCTTCGAGCTGGAAGGTGAAGTGTTGGAAGGCAAGCTCAAGCCTTCCGACCTGGCTGAAGAGTGGATGGCGCGCATGGAAGCCGATCTCGGCGTCACACCACCCGACGACGCGCAGGGCGTGCTGCAGGACACCCACTGGAGCGGCGGCATGATCGGCTATTTTCCAACTTACACGCTGGGCAACGTGCTTTCGGTGCAGCTATGGGAGGCGGCCGTCGCGGCGCGACCTGAGATACCTGCCGAGATCGAGCGCAACGAATTCGGCGCGCTGCTGGGCTGGCTGCGCGATAACGTCCACCGCCACGGCCGCAAGTACGAGCCGAACACGCTGATCGAGCGCGCCACCGGCCGCCCGCTCACGGCACAGCCATACCTGGGCTATCTCCACAGCAAGTTTGGGGAAATCTACCAACTCTAGAGATGATGTCCGGAAATTCACCACAAAGGACACAAAGGACACAAAGAATCTATTATGTCTTTGTGTCCTTTGTGTCCTTTGTGGTGATTAATGTTCGGATTATTGCTGTGCTCTCAAACGAAGCCAGTCTGCAACTTCATCTCCCTCGACCTGATGCATTGCGATAGCCGTGGTAAACGTCGCGGCTTCGTCGCGCGTGGCGCTGAGAGTCCATCCGTTGCGGCGTAGAAATTCAGACGTGGCTTCCATGGCGATACGTTTATTACCATCGTAGAACGGATGGTTGCGGATCAGGGCCACCAGCAGCGTCGCGGCTTTATCCCACAGCGAGGGGTGCATCTCCTCGCCGAACAGCACCTGGCGTGGAGCAGCCAGCGCCGACTGCAGATTGGGCACGTTCATCATATCGAAGCGCGCATGGAGCCGGGACGCCAGGCGGGTCCTGATCTGCAGCACATCGAAGTGTGACAGGTACTCAACCGTCGGTGCGCTCAAGTCGGGCCTCGATCCAGGCGGCAGTCTGCTCTTGCGACGTATCGTTGGCGACGCCCATCGTAAGATCGTAAAGCTCGTCGTCGCCGGCCCGCAGCCTGGCGCTATGCAGCTCGAGATACAGCAGCAGGCCGAGCAGGGCCACGCGCTTGTTGCCGTCGCTGAAACCATGCGCCCGCACCAGCCGCCAGAACAGCACGCCGGCCTTGGCCGCCAGTCCGGCATACAGATCTTCGCCGAACATCGAAGCCTCGGGCGCCGCGACAGCCGCTTCAACACGCCCGAAGCCCTGTTCGGTAATCCCGCGCAGGCCTCCGAAGCGCTCGACGATCAGCTCGTGTATGGTCAACACTTCCGGCAGCGTCAGCGAGCGGATAGCCGGCGTGTCGCTCATGTCAGCCTGCGCAAGACATCAGCGTGCTGCGCCAGCATACGGCGGATGCGCGCCACGATCGCCGGATCGACGTCCGGCAGCGCCTGCAGCACCAGCCGCCCATCGTCCAGCCGCTCGACCGAAAGCAGCAGCGCGCGTGCGCCCACCGCGTCGAGCAGCGCCTCCAGCTCGGGCGCGGCGCCAGGCGGCAGCACGTGCTCTTCGGAAATGATCGTTTCGATCGGCTCTTGTTCGGGTTGCATATAGGCTTCATTGTACCAGCCCCTTACTGTTGTCCTGCGCTAAGGCGCCTGGAGAAAGGTTGCGAATCAGGGCAGCGAAAAATGCACCAGGACCATGTGTATAGGTCATCCCGAGCGCGCTTTAGCAATGCCGTCTTCATACAACCGCCCGACAGCGCGCGAGGGATCTCAAGCTGCCTGGCCGCATCCAGGCGTGAAGATTCCTCGCATGCACAACGACACTAGTTCGACCCCTTGTTAGCTGCGGCATGCTCGGAATGACATTCCAGGTAGTTTGACGATTGACACGATCGCCGAACCTCGTTTATAGTTGGTTATTCGTATAAGCAAGCAGCGCGGCTGGCCCGCGGATGTGCCGGAGAACAGTGCCAACGTGGTCACCAGGAACAAGCGCGTTACTGCGCACGACGTAGCCCGCACAGCCGGCGTTTCCCAGGCCACGGTGTCCTATGTGCTCAGCGGCCGCAGCAGCGGCCAGGCGCGCATCAGCGAGCGTACCCGCGAGCGGGTGCTTCGTGTCGTCGCCGAGCTCGGCTATGTGCCGAACCAGACTGCCCGCAACCTGCGCCGGCGCCGTACCGAGCGCATCTGTCTGGTCGCTCCATCGCTCGGCGTGCCGTATTTCGATCTGATGGCCGAACATATCCAGCAGGCGGCCGGCGAGCACGGATACTCGGTGGTGATCGCCGTCGCGGGCTCGGCACTGCGCGAGCAGCAGATACTCAACCAATTGCGGCGCGGCCTGGCCGACGGCGTTATCTTCGTAGCGCCAAGTTTTGTAACGGCCGGCGACCTGACCGCACTTGCGCGCACCAAGCTGGCCGTCGTGGTACTCAGCAACCATATCGTCGGCTCCGAGCTGGACATCGTGCGTACCACCGAGCGTGAGAGCTGCCATGACGCCGTCGGCTATCTGCTTGACCGCGGTCATCGCCGGATCGCGTTTTTGGGCAACTGCTCCGGCCAGTCGGTGCGCGAGCAGCGCCTGGCCGGCTATCGTGCTGCCCTGCTGGCCGCGGGCATCGCTCCAGGCCCGGAGCTGGAGCTCGGCACGACCAATTCGCGCGAGCGCGCGTATCGCCGCACGCTGCAGCTACTCGACCTAACTGCGCCACCGACGGCGATTTTTGCAGCTTCAGATATGGCGGCGCTCAGCGCGATAGCCGCCGTGCGCGATCGCGGCTTGCGCGTGCCCGACGAGATCGCCGTCATCGGAGTCGGCAATATTCCCGAAGGCAGCATCATGCAGCCGGCTCTGACCACCGTCGGAGTGCAGGAGTTGGTGTTCGACCATATTTCCGAGCTGTTGTTCGGCCGCATCGCCGGCGAGCAGCACGGCGCCGGACGGACCGTGACCGAACAATGGCAGCTGATTCGGCGCGCATCTGCCTGATCGGCCGCCGGCCTAAGCCGCCTAGAAAGGGGGCCTTGATGTCCGCAACCACACCTCGGGCTGTGTCCACCCGGCAACAGCAGCCGCGCTCGCGCGCCAGAATGCGGCGCAATCTCGAAGGCTGGCTGTTTGTTTCGCCCTGGGTGCTCGGCTTCGTGCTATGGACGCTCGGGCCGATGGCGGCCTCGCTGGTGCTGTCGTTCACCGAGTGGGATCTGCTCAGCCCGCCGCGCTGGGCCGGCCTGAGCAACTTCCGCGAGCTCGTCGCCGACCCGCTGGTGCCGCAGACGCTCAAGGTCACGACGATCTACGCGCTCACCAGCGTGCCGCTGCAGATCGTGCTCGGCCTGGCGCTGGCCATCTTGCTCAACAACAAGATCCGCGGCCTGCGCTTTTATCGCACCGCGTTCTACCTGCCGTCGGTGTTGTCGGGCGTGGCGGTGGCGATCCTGTGGCGCTGGCTTTTCTCGCCCGAGTTCGGCCTGATCAACCTGTTTCTCGACAGGTTCGGTATTCGCGGCCCCGCCTGGCTGGCCGATGAGCAATGGGCGCTGCCGTCGCTGGTGCTGATGAGCCTGTGGCACGTCGGCGCGGGCACGATCATCTATCTTGCCGGCCTGCAGGGGATCCCAACCGATCTGTACGAAGCCGCCGAGGTCGACGGAGCGCACGGCTGGTCGCGCTTCTGGAATATTACGCTGCCGATGATCACGCCGGTGCTGTATTTCCAGCTGATCGTCGGCATCATCGCCGCGCTGCAAGTGTTTACCGAACCGCTGATCATGACCGACGGCGGGCCAAACAACGCGACACTGACGATCTTTTTGTACCTATACCGCAACGCGTTCGAGTACTTCCGCATGGGCTACGCGAGTGCGCTGGCCTGGGTGTTATTTGGGTACATTCTGATCCTGACGCTGCTGGTGGTGCGCTCTTCGGCGGTATGGGTGTATTACGAGGGCGAAAGGAGTTAGCACCGTGGCAGCCAGACCACAGCAGCTCGCAAGCACGACGCCGCGCCTGACGATGGGGCAGCGCCAGTCGATCCGAAAGCTGTTGATCCATCTCATCCTGCTCGCCGGCGTGGTGATCATGATGATCCCGCTGGCATGGACGCTTTCGACGTCGCTCAAGCCGGTCAGCGATCTGTTTGTTTTTCCGCCGATCTGGATCCCCGATCCGATCATGTGGAGCAACTACGCCGAGGCGGTGACGGCGATCCCGTTCTGGCGCTATCTCGGCAATACCGTGCTGATTACGGCATTGGTGATTATCGGCAAGGTGTTGTCGGTATCGCTGGTGGCGTTCGCGTTCTCGCGCCTGGAGTGGGCCGGCCGCAACGTGCTGTTTTTGGTGATGCTGGCGACGATGATGTTGCCGCCGCACGTGACGCTGATCCCGCAATTCATTCTGTTCAAGCAGCTCGGCTGGATCAACACCTTCTTGCCGCTGATCGTACCCGAATGGTTCGGCGGCCCGTACATGACCTTCTTGATGCGCCAGTTTTTCATGACCATACCGCTCGATCTCGACGAATCGGCGCGCATCGACGGCGCCTCGAGCTTGCAGATCTACTGGCGCATCATCATGCCGATGTCGCGGCCGGTGCTGATCGCGGTCGTGATCCTGGTGTTCAACAACACCTGGAACGATTTTCTGCGTCCGCTGCTGTACCTCCAGAGCCCGACCAGGTACACGCTGCAGCTCGGGCTGCGCTTTTTCATGGGCGAGGCCAGTACGAGCTGGCACCTGTTGATGGCGGCGTCGGTGCTGACGATGCTGCCGGTGCTGGTGCTGTTTTTCGTCGGCCAACGCTATTTTCTGCAGGGTGTCGTATTCACAGGCGTCAAGGGATGACGTTTACAGAAAAGGAGACCGAGATGAGTCCCAAGCAACCGCTCAGCCGCCGCACATTCCTGAAAAACAGTGCGCTGGCCTCCGTCGCACTTGGTCTGGTCGCCTGCGGCCAGACAACGCCGACAACCGGAACCGAGGCGTCGACGGCAGCGTCGACGGCCGCGGAAGCTCCGTCGACAGCCGCATCGACAGCCGCATCAACAGCCGCGTCGACAAGCGCGTCGACAGCCGCATCAACAGCTGCCGGTGCCGCGTCGGCAGCTCCACAGTCGGCCGCTGCCGCCCCTGCCGGAGGGCCGGTCAATCTGGTGTTCGTATGCGACACGATCAACGAAGGGCACCAGAAGATCCGCGACCAATGGGTCGCCGAGTTCAACGAAAGCCATCCCGGCGTGACGATCGAGCACCAGCCGGTGCCGAACCAGGACTACAGCACCAAGCTGCAGACGCTGTTTGCCTCGGGCAGCGCGCCCGACCTGTTCCGCTACCTGCAGGAGCTGACGCCGATCGTCACGGTGGCTGAGAAGAGCCTGCACCTGCCGCTGGATGAGTACGTCGCCGGCGCGAGCTACGACCTCTCGGACTTCCGGCCCAAGCGCCGTCGAGCTGTACCGCTGGGACGGCAAGCTGTACGCGCTGCCGCGCGATTACGGCAACCAGAATATCTACTACAACGTCGATCTGTTCGAGAAGGCGGGCCTGACCCCACCGCCGGCCGATTGGGAGGAAAAGACCTGGACCTTCGACGCGTTCCTTGAAGCCGCCAAAGCGCTGACGGTCAAGAACGGCGACCGCACCGAGCAGTGGGGCTTTATCGTCAACCGCGGGCTCAGGCCGTGGTCGTCGTGGGTTTACAACAACGGCGGAACGCTGGTCAACCAAGACGACCGGGGCATCGCGACGGACATGGCGCTTGACCAGCCTAACGCCGTCGAGGCGTTGCAGTTCCTGCAGGATCTGATGTACACGCACGGCGTGGCACCGCGGCCGGAGCTCGAATCCGAAACCGGCGGCTTCGAGCTGTTCGCCAGCGGCAAAGTCGGCATGTCGCTGACCAATCCCTCCGATGTTACCCGCTACCGGACGATCGAAGCGTTCAAATGGGACGTCGCGACACTGCCGCTCGGCAAGGCCGACAAGCGCGGCACGGGCGGCGGCGGCACCGGCTGGGCGATCGCAGCGACGACCAAGGCGCCCGAACAGGCCTGGGAGTTCCTGGCATCGATCACCAGCGCCGAGTCCCAGACTGACGAGGTATCGGTGGGAGCGACGACGCCGTCGCGCGTTTCGGTGGTTACCTCGACGGCGTTCCTGGATCCGAGCAAGCCGCCCGCCAACGCCAAAGCCTTTGCCCAGGCGCAGGAGTATGTGGTGCGCGACCCGGTCAACGTGCGCTGGAGCGAGGTTGTGCAGAGGGCGGTCAATCCGAACATGGACCAGTTGTGGAACGGTTCAAAACCCGCCGCCGACGTCGTCGCCGCGATTAAAGCCGCTGCCGACCCGTTGCTGATGGGCTAGGGGGAGAGCCCTCACCCGAACCCCAGGCTCAAGCCTGGGGCTGAAGAAACCAAGCCACCTGAAGGTGGCTAGCCCGCTTCAGCGGGCTTTGTTTCCTCAGCCCACGGATTTATCCGGGGGCTGAGGAAATATAGGAGAGCAACATGCCCGCAGCCGGCGCGCAACGACCGAACGTTATCGTTTTTTTCACCGACCAGCAGCGCTGGGACACCACCGGCGCGCACGGCAACCCGCTTGGCCTGACGCCGAATTACGACCGCGTGGCCAGGAGCGGCACACACGCGGCCAGGGCATTTACGCCGCAGCCGGTATGCGGGCCGGCACGCTCGGTGATGATGAGCGGGCGCTATGCCACCAGCACCGGCTG
Source organism: uncultured bacterium (assembly GCA_963827625.1). Taxonomy (GTDB): domain Bacteria; phylum Chloroflexota; class Chloroflexia; order Chloroflexales; family Kallotenuaceae; genus CAWHBS01. The sequence goes on from CAWHBS010000007.1 coordinate 79,397, forward strand.
CTTCCGCAACGGAATCCCGCTGCCGGAGGATGTTCCAACCCTGGCGCACCACTTTCGTGACGCCGGCTACCATACCGGCTATATCGGCAAATGGCACCTTGCCGCCGACGAGCCGGTGCCCGAAGCGCAGCGCGGCGGTTTCCAGCACTGGCTGGCCGCCAATCTGCTTGAATTCTCCTCGGATGCCTACTCGACGGTGGTATACGACGAAGAGTGCCGCGCGGTGCGGCTGCCGGGCTATCGCGTGGATGCCCTCACCGACGCCGCGATCCGCTACGTCGATGCACACCGGCACGAGCCGTTCTTCTCTGTTTTTGTCGCTGCTGGAGCCGCACCATCAGAACCATCGCGACGATTATCCGGCGCCGGACGTGTATCGCGAAAACTACATTGGCCGCTGGGTGCCGCCGGATCTGGCGGCCTTGAGAGGCTCGTCGCCGCAGCATCTGGGTGGCTACTATGGGATGGTCAGGCGCATCGACGAAGCCTTCGGACGACTGCTCGACGCGCTCAAGAGCCTTGACCTGACGGACAACACGGTGGTGCTGTTTACGTCCGACCACGGCTGCCATTTCAAGACGCGCAACGAGGAATACAAGCGCTCGTGCCACGAAAGCTCGATCCGCGTTCCGCTGGCGCTTACCGGCCCCGGCTTTCGCGGTGGCGGCGAGCTCGAGCAGTTAGTCAGCCTGGTAGATATTCCTCCCACGCTGCTTGACGCGGCGGGGCTGCCGGTACCGCCCGAGATGCAGGGCCGCTCGATATTGCCGCTCACGCGGGGCGAAGCCGAAGACTGGCCGAGCGAGATGTTTGTGCAGATCAGCGAGGCCGAAGTCGGGCGCGCGGTGCGCACCGCACGCTGGAAGTACAGCGTCGTGGCGCCAGATAAGCACGGCAGCCGCGACGCCGGCTCCGATCAATATCTGGAAGCGCACCTGTACGACCTGCTGGCCGACCCTTACGAGCTGACGAATCTGGCCGGCCTCCAATCGCACGTCGAGGTAGCCGCGGCACTGCGCGAGCGACTGCTCCGGCGCATGGTCGCGGCGGGCGAGAGGGCGCCGCAGATACAGCCGGCTCCACCCAGGCCAGGCGGCCAGCGCCGCGTATCGAGCGAAGAAGCTCACGCCTGAATTGATCCGGGCCACGAACAGGCACGAATAAACGAATAGCGGAACATTCGTTTATTCGTGCCTGTTCGTGGCCCGGATCGTTTATTCCAATCCCGCGGTGCCCCAGATTTTCTGCATATGCTCGCGCGCAACGCGGCAGGCTTCGTCCGGATTCATGGCAGCCAACTGCTTTTCGAACGGCTCGGGCGTAACGGGGCCGTCATAGCCGACCTCGCGCAGTGCCTGTAAAAAGCCGGCGATATCGATCACGCCGCTCGCGCCCGGCAGCTTACGCACCTGATCGAGCTGCTGCTCGACCGGAATGCCCTCGGGCGCGTCGTTGACATGTACGTACACCACATCTTCGGCGCGCAGCGAGCGAAGATCGGCGGTGGTGCCGAGCGCGGTGTACCAGTGATAGCTATCGACCAGCAGGCCGGTGCTCGGGCCGATCGCCTCGGCCAGGCACAGCATCGCTTCGGGACTATGGATAAACCCGTAGCGCTTGCCTTCACGCATGGTACGCGGGCCGACAAACTCCAGACCCAGCCGGCAGCCGCGCTCGGCTAAAACTCGCGCGACCGGGCCGAGCTGCTGGACGTTCCAGGCGAAATTTTCACGCCATGGCCGCTCGTCGGAGCTCGGCAGCAGCCAGGTATAGGTACGCGTGCAGCCAAGCCGCTCGGCCAGCGCCGCCTGTCGGTCAAGGACACCGAGCTGCTCGCGCGCGTAGGGCTTGCGCCAATCCAGCGGCAGGCCCCAGCCGCCCGGCCGGATCCCGGCCGCGGCAAAGCGTGCCGCGACCTCGTCGGCCGAGCTTTCGCCGGCGAGACGCAGCGCCTCGGCCACCGGCAGATCACAGCCGGCCCAACCAAAGCGCTGCGCCAGATCAAGTGTCGTGTCGAAGTCGGCCCGGATGCTTATCGCGCCAGGGTTGAGATTTGCAAACATAGCTCCCCCACAATAACGATCCTAGAAGGCCACGAATAGAACACGAATAATTCGTGACTTCATTCGTTTATTCGTGTTCTATTCGTGGCCCGCCACGCCTCGTATTCGGCCCGTGCGTCCTCGCGCAGCGGGTAATATTTGCGCAGGTCGCCGCCCTCGGCCAGCCGCAGACGCGCGAAATCTTCCCACTCGGCATGCTCGCTGGCATTATGCAGCAGCTCCTGCGCCAGGCTTATCGGAACCACCACTACGCCGTCGTCGTCGGCGACGATGATATCGCCCGGCAGCACCAGACAATTGCTGCAGGCGATCGGCACGTTGACGGCAAACGGGAAGATATTGGTCTGGGTATGGAAATTGGGCGTCACGCCGCGCAGCCACAGGCCGAGGCCGAGGTCTTTTGCCTTTGGAAAATCACGGATACAGCCGTCGATCACCACGCCCACGCCGCCGCGCCCATGAAAAAAGGTCAGCATCATCTCGCCGAAGATACCGCTGCCGAGGTCGCCGCGCGCGTCCACGACCACAAAATCGCCCGGTTGGGTATGGTACAGCACATGCCGGTGCAGCTGCGTTTCGGGATCGGAATACTCGCCCACTTGATACACGTCTTCGCGTTTGGGCATGCACTGCAGCGTGAGCGCCGGTCCGGCCGCCGATGCGCCGGGAGTGCGGGCGACAGGCCCGCGGATATGGGCGTCGCGAATACCAAGCTTACTCAGCTCCCCGGCGGCAGTGGCGCTGCCGATGCGTTTCAGTCCTTCAACCAGCTCCGGCGATGGACGTTGGATGTCAGGCGTTTCGATCATGACGGGTTGGGCTCCTTTGCGCCAGATAGGCCATACTCGCACCAATGATAGCTGATTATTGGCCGATCAAGCACCGCAGCAGCTCGGCCAGGCCATCCGGCCGGCCGGGAACGAGCGGCAGCGCGCCGATACGGTCGGCCGTCTCGAGGGCAACCGTGCCCGGAAACAACAGGAACGAGCCGATCGTCGCGCGCGAGTCGCCGGTGCCGATGGCGCCGCGGTAGGCGTACGCATCGTCAAGCGCATCCTGCGGCGCGCGGCCGTCGGCGTCGACACGGTATTTGGCGTCGAAGATCAGCGCCCGGGTCGCGCCGTCACCGGATATTTCGATCGCGGCGTCGGGGATGCGCACGTATGAATCGAGCGTGCCCAGCTCGCCGTCGGTAGGGGCATAGCGCCGCTGATAACGCAACACGGCGCGCGTGCCGTCGGGCAGGCGCAGCTCGAGCAGGGGCTGGTGCGAGCGCAGGCGCAGTGTCCAACGACGTTCGCGGCCGTCGATGCTATCGCCCGCGGCGACCAGCTCTTGCCGCAGCACGGTACCAAGCGGCAGCAGAGCGCGTATGAGGCGCACGACGCACCATTGCTCATACAGCAGCGGCAGGTCGGCGATCGGCAGCCACAGCGCCGCGCAATCGAACGCGGCGAACGGCGCCATGCGCAGCTGGCGGTACAGCCTACCCAGCCGGCGGTACTTGCTGTCGCGGCGCTGCAAATGCGTCACGGACGAGCCGCTCCAGATACCCACCGATCGAAAGAACGGCAGCTCGAGGCGGCGACGCAACGCGCGAGCGGCAGACAGGCAGCGCACGCGGCGCTCTTCCAAAACGCGCGGCGAGGGATTCGTGCCCAGCAGTACAGCGCTGGCGATGCGCCGGTCGAGCTCATGACGCAGCATACCGGCGAGGTATTCCGCGCGCCAGACGATGCTTTGCAGCACATGCCGCAGCAGCCGGTGTTCGGGAAGATCCCATGTGCGCCTGGTGCGCTCACCGGGAAGCTGGCGCGGCAGAAGGCCTGCAGCTTGCCCGGAAGACCCCTGGCTCTGACCGGCCGGAAGGTGCGGACGTAGCGCCTGCTGCAGGCGCGGCACCAGCTCAGCCTGTACCTCGTCGAGCGGTTCGCGCGCCAGATCGGCCAGCGCGGGCGGGTCGATACGCCTCGTATCCGCCAGCGAGACGGGTGCCGGCTCGCTCCGCAGGCGCTCGTGGGGCTGGGCCAGGATGCTGTCGCACACGCCGGCTGCTTCGTCCGCCAGGCGCTCGACCACCAGGGCGTACTCTTCGAGCAAACCACGCCGCCCGGCGGGCTGCGGCATCGCCTCGGCGCGGCCGCCGGCAAGCGCCCACACGATTCCGGCCACGTCGCGCTGCAGCTCCATGATCAACTGCTCGTAACGCTCGGCGTCAAGTTTGGAGGGCACGATGCGCAGCTCAAACGGCGTTGCATGCACGGTGCCGTCGTGGTCCGTCACACGCAGCAGCGCGGCAAAGATGCCCGCAGCAAACGACGGCTGCCAGCTCCAGCGCCAGCGGGGATCGCCGAACGTCGAGCCGGGCGGGCCAAGATCGATGTCGCCGATACGTAGCTCGGCGGCGCGCGCACCCGGCACCGGCGGGCAGGCAATTTGCAGCTCGGTTGTTTCGCCGAACTGCGCGGTGAGCTCGGCCTCTCCGAGCGGCTGGTCGTTGATGGTGATCGCTTGGCGTGGCAGCACGGAGACATTGTAACGTATCAGGGCGCCGAGCTAAAGCCCGGCGCCCGATACGCCAGGCTAAAGCCGGGCCGAGAACGCCAGGCTAAAGCCAGGCGCCCAAACACGAAGCTTCTGACGAGGCTGAGATCGGATCGAAACACGCTGGTTCACGATCGGAGCTTTCCAGCAGATACACGTTGAGAGGCAAGCGTTTCGAGCTCGTGAATCAGTGTCCGATTACGGTGATGTTCGGCCTGACGCTCGACATAGCGAACTACCGTGGGCAGGTTCTGTTCCGACACAGAAATGACAGCGTAGTCGGGACGCCAGACGAACGGATCACCGTTGTGCGTCAGTCGGGAAGCCAGATGCGAAGATACGCCCTTGGCTTCGCCAACAAAGCGCGAAAGCAGAAGCGACGGCGGAAGCGTTACAACGATGTGGATATGATCCGGCATACTGTTGATGGCATGGACAATACCGTCGTGTTCGGCGGCTTTAGCGACGATGCAGGCGTACACAGCCGGCGCGATTTTGCTCGAAAGCATCGGCAATCAGTTTTTTGTAGTCCAGTACATGTGGTAAAACAACCGATAATATGGCATGGGTGATTTCTCGCTGCTAGCTCGAGAGCCACCATACATCATGCAGGCATACGGGCCAATAGGACGCTGGTACATCCAAGCAAGAGCTGTTTGTATGCCCGTATTTAGGATCGCCGTACCTGATGAATCAAAGCAGAGGCAGGCAAATTCAAGCGCTATTCCAGCCTCGACGAGGCTTCGTGTGTGGGCGCATAGCTTTAGCTTGGCGCCAACGACGCCAGGCTTGAACCTGAGAAACCGCGGAAGGAGTACACCGTGGAGCAAATCGGCATCGCCGGCACCGGACGGATGGGCACAGCGATCGGCGGGCGGCTGCTGGCAGCCGGCTTTGAGCTGATGGTCTGGAATCGCACGCCGCGCCGCACTGATTCACTCGCCGATGCCGGAGCGCGGTTGGCCCGTACGCCCAGCGACCTGGCCCAATCCTGCGACGTGGTGCTGACACTGCTGACCGACGACCGTGCGCTCGAGGCGGTATTCAGCGGCCCCGACGGGCTGTTGACGGCCGACGTGGCCGGCAAGCTATTTGTCGAGATGAGCACGGTGCGCAGCGCCACGATCGAGCGGCTGGCGGCGACAACCGTTGAGCGTGGCGCGGGTTTTGTCGACGCGCCGGTGTCCGGCAGCCTTGCTCCCGCCCGCGCAGGGCAGCTGCTGGCCCTGGCCGGCGGCGCGGATGCCGACGTCGAGCGGGCGCGGCCGGTATTGGCCGCGTTCTCGCGACGCATCGCGCACGTCGGCCCCGCCGGGAGCGGCACCACGATGAAACTGGTGCTCAATATGCCGATGGCAGTCTACTGGCAGGGGCTCTCCGAGGCGCTGGCAATGGGTGCTCAAGCCGGCCTCGAGCTGGCGACGATGCTTGAGCTGATCGCCGACAGCGGCGCCGCGATCGGCGCGCTTAAGCCTAAAATACCGCAGATGCTGGGCCAGGCAGGCGAGGTCGGCTTCTCGATCACCGGCGTGCGCAAAGATCTGCTCGCGATGATCGAGACCGGGCAGCGTCACGGCGTGCCGATGCCGGCGGGTTCGGCGGCGCTGGCTTGCTTTATGGCCGCGACGGCAGCCGGGCGCGGCGACGAAGATTTCGCAGTCTATATTCAGCACTACATCGACGCAGTGCGCGCTTCCACCGGTGCCGGTGAGTGATCTGCTCGGCGTTCGGCCGCTCGAAGCACGGTACAATGGATCCTAAGATCGACCGCCGTCCGTACACCAAGGCGACTATGCAACTCACGATCAACGGTTCGACGGTCGAGGTAACCGACGCGCCCGACCGCCCTCTGCTGACTGTTCTACGCGATGAGCTTGGCCTGACCGGCACCCGCTTCGGCTGTGGCGCGGCCCAATGCGGCGCGTGCATGGTGCATCTTGACGGCGAGGCGCAGCCGTCGTGCCAGACGCCGCTTAGCAGCGTCGGCGCCCGTAGAGTGACCACGATCGAGGGTCTGGCCAACAACGGCGTACTCGACCCGATGCAGCAGGCGTTTATCGACGAGCAGGTGCCGCAGTGCGGCTATTGCATGAGCGGGCAGATCATGTCCGCCACGGCGCTGCTGGCGCGCAATCCCGATCCAAGCGATGACGAGATCGTAGAAGCTATGCGCCGCAATCTGTGCCGCTGCGGGACTTACGTGCGGATCAAACGCGCGATCCGGCGTGTCGCGGCGGGTGGCTAGCGGTGGACCGCGCAGCCCGCGCAGCCCGCACGGCCGAGCGGCCCGCACGGCCCGCACGGCCGAGCAGCCCGCGAATGAATTCGCGGTTGATACGATGAAACCTGCTGAAGCAGGTTGCGCACGGAAATCGTTCGTCCTTAACCTGCTTTAGCAGGTTTGTGCATATCAACCGCGAATTCATTCGCGGATTTAGCGGCACACGGCACTCACGTGGCACTCGGCGCAGCGGCACGCGGTACTCACGTGGCACTCGGCGCAAGGCACCCGCGGCACTCACGTGGCACTCGGCACACGGCACTCACGGTACTCAGGTGGCACTCGGCGCAAGGCACCGGCCAGGGGCCTCAGCCGGCACGACCAGGTCACACAAGGCACAATGAAACAAGCACCCAACCAAAACGAGCAGGCCGGCGAAGATGGAAACCAGCCTACCGAGGCAGGAACAACAAAGCCGCGCGTAGCGCGCCGGCGCTTTCTGAAAGCCGCGGTCGCGGGTGGCGCAGGCCTGGTGGTGCTGATTGCCGGCGCCAATATCGGCCTGCGCTACGTGCGCGGAAATCTTGATTCGTTCGTGCCCGAACTGCCCGGCGATCCCGACGCCTGGCTGAGTATAACTCCCGACGGCATGGTGGGGCTCAGGGTCCCAAAGGTCGAGATGGGCCAGGGCATCGCAACCGCCGCGGCGCAGATCGTCGCCGAAGAGCTGGGAGTGCCGTACGAGCGAGTTGTTTGGAACTCCGAGGCTACCACGCGCGATCTGCCGGTCGACAGCTTCGGCACCAACGGCAGCCTGAGTGTAGTCAGCCTGTATCCTGCGCTGCGCTCGGCGGCCGCCGAAGCCCGCAGCACACTTGCGCAGCTGGCGTCCGAGCGCAGCGGCGTTCCCGCCGATCGCTTCAGTGCCGCCGATGGCCGGCTGGTTTCGCTCGACGACCCAGCGATCGGCTTTGCGTTCGGCGAGCTGGTGAAAGACCGGCAAATCTTGCGTGCCGGCGATGATAAGCAGGCGCTCACATATACCGATCCTGCCGACTTCAAGGTGATCGGCCAGCCCGTGCCGCGGCTGGATATTCCTGCCAAAGTCGATGGTACTGCAATCTACGGCTACGACGTCAGGCTCGACGGCATGTTGCACGGCCGTGTTGCGCGGCCGCCGGTGATCGGCGCAACGGTGGAAGCTGTAGACGATACAGCCGCCAGAGCTTTGCCGGGTGTGGTGACGGTTTTACACGAGGACGATTTCGTCGGCGTGGTGGCCGAAACGCCTACCGGCGCCGCAGAAGCTCTGAGCGCGCTTCGAATCACCTGGCACCAGCCCGAGCGCCTGGTGCAGCAGGCCGATATCGCTGCGCTGCTCGACCCGGCAGGCGGAACCGAGCTCAAGCGCTCCGGCAACGTCGAGCGGGTGCTACGTGGTCAGGCCCAGATCCTGACCGCCGAGTATCGGACCGGCTTCGCCAATCAGGCGCCGATCGAGCCACAGGTCGGCGTGGCCGACGTGCGCGCCGATAGCGCCACTGTGTACGCGCCGACGCAGGGTCCGTTCGGCCTGCGCGACGATATCGCGGGTCTGCTCGGGCTCAAAGCCGAGCAGGTCGAGGTTGTCCCGACCTTGCTCGGGGGCGGCTTCGGTCGCAAAAGCGTTTCCGATGCCGCGATCGAAGCCGCCCGGCTGAGCAAAGCGGCACAGCGGCCGGTGCGCGTGGCGTGGACGCGCGGAGAAGAGTTCACGCAAGGCTTTCTGCGCCCGCCGACCGTCACGCGCTTTCGCGGTGCGCTGGGCGGCAACGCGATCGCGGCATGGGATCAGCAAACCGCCGGCGGCTTTGTGCTGTTTGCGTTCTTTCCGACTCCGCTGCGCTGGGTGTTCGGCACCGATTTCGGCGCCACGCGCGGCGCCGTCGGTCCGTACGCCATCAGCGATATGCGTGTCAGCGCGGCGATCCGCGAGCTACCGGTCAAGACCGGATCGTGGCGCGGCCTCGGCCTCGGGCCGAACGTGTTTGCTGTCGAACAATGGATCGACGAGCTGGCGGTTGCGGCGGGGGTAGATCCGCTCGAGTTCCGGTTGCGCCATTTGCCCGACGACGACGCGGGCGCGCGCATGAAGCGCGTGCTGCAAACGGCAGCGCAGGCTGCAGGCTGGGGCAGTCCACTATCCGAGGGCAGCGGGCGCGGTATCGCCTGCTCGTACGACGGCGGCACCTATATCGCCGAAGTAGCCGAGGTTACCGTCGATCGCGCGAGCGGCGCGGTTCGCGTCGACCGGGTGGTCGCGGCTGTCGATTGCGGCCTTGTTATCAACCCTGATATCGTCACGGCGCAGACCGAAGGCGCGATTATGATGGGCCTGAGCGCGGGATTGTTCGAAGAGATGACTCTGCAAGACGGCAAATGGAGCGCCGCCAGCTTCGAGGAATATCCGATCTTCCGCATCGGGGACGCGCCGGAGATCGAGGTTGTGCTGATCGAGAACCGCGGCGCCGAGCCCGGCGGTATGGGCGAGCCGCCCCTCGGTCCCGCCGCCGCCGCCGCCGGCAACGCGATCTACGATGCCACCGGCGCGCGGGTACGCACGATGCCGATGACGCCCGAGCGGGTGTTGGAGGCGCTGCGAGGCGGCGGATGATCCGTGAATAAACGCCGATTGAAATCGGCGTTGACATGAAAAACCTGCTGAAGCAGGTTGGAGCACTCGGATTTCCATGCTCCAACCTGCTTCAGCAGGTTTTTCATACCAACCGCGAAATCATTCGCGGATTTTTGCGCCCACCTGCACACCGCCGACGCGCTACAACGTGATCAAGCCCTGGCGAACTGCGATGCTGACGGCTTCGATGCGGTTGGATGCCGCCAGCTTGCCCAGGATATTTTGAGCATGGACCTTGGTCGTGCGCGCCTTGAAAATAAACTCGTCGGTGGCGTAAGTCGTCAACACCAGAATTTGCGCGTCCGGATGCTGCTCGCGGATCTGCCGCGTCGCTTCCGAGCCGTCGAGTACGGGCATCTGCAGATCCATCAGCACCACGTCGGGCCGCAGGCGGTTGATTATTCATCACTCATTACTGATCATTGCCACATCAGCGGCAGGTCGCTGATAATTGGTTGATTTACGCGGAGCTGTACCTAGATGAACTTGAAACCTGGAACCTGAAAATTGAAACTCTTCAGCACGCTGTATCACAATCATCGCGGGCGTATTTCGCTGACCTATGCGCTGGTGCTGCTGGAACAATCGCTCGACCTGTTGTACCCGTTCACCACCGGCCTCGCGATCAACGATTTGCTACGCGCAAGCTTCACCGGCCTGTGGATCTTTATGGCACAGTATCTTGCGCATATGCTGGTTTCCACCGTGCGCCAGATGTACGACACGCGCACCTATGCCCGCATCTATGCTCAGGTTGCCGGCGATATGGTGCTGGATCAGCAGCGCAAACAAGCCGAGCTATCGCACGTGGTGGCGCGCTCGGGGATGCTGTACGAGTACGTCGAGTTTTTACAAGCCGATATACCGTACATGATTCAGAGCGTTTTCGCGGTAGTGGGAGCGCTGGTGATGCTGTGCTTCTACGATCCGTTGTTGGCGGGGATCGCCTTGCTGGTGTTTGTACCGGTCGTCGTGATCAATCGCCTGTACTTCCGCGTCACCGACCGCCTGAACCGGGGCTACAACAATCAACTGGAGCACGAAGTGCGTGTGATTGAAAGCTCCGCGCCTTCACGGATCCGCGCGCACTACCGGCGCCTGGCCTTCTGGCAGATCCGCCTTTCGGACGCCGAGGCGCAAAACTACGGGATCGTACACATATTTATGCTGGCACTGTATGCGCTGGCGATCTATCGCAGCGTGAGCGTCGTTATGCTCGAAGCCGGCGATATCTTCGCGGTGCTTTCGTACGTCTGGAGCTTTATCGAAGGGCTGGAATCGGTGCCGCTGCTGGTGCAGAAAACAAGCCGCCTGCGCGATATCGGCGCCAGGCTGCAGCCGGCGTTGGCGGGCGAGGGAGCGGACGCGTAGGCAGCTACTCTTCGCTATCGATCGCTTCGGTCCAGGCCGCCGTTTCGTCTGACGTCATGTTGCCGATCGGCTCCACGCGCGCGTCACGAAAACCCCATGCCTGGATGTCTTCGAGGTACTGGCCGCGCGACAGGATCGTCCCGCGGCATAAACGACCGGCGGGGGGAGGCGCTGCTCGCTCGCGATCGAACCGACCAAGCAAGTCGTCCAGCAGCCACGATGGGATCCGCTCACGCTCGGAAGGGTAGATATATCCGAACAGGAGCAGGTGGCTCAGCAATACCGGCCACTGCCGGCCGAGCTGCGTCAGGACGCGACGCCAATCGAGCTGCTCGACCATCTGCAGCAGCATGTGCGCGACGTCGGCGCCGTCGTAGCGCTCGCGCTCCATGATCAGCAGCTTGGTACACAACACTTCTTCGGCCGGACACAGCCGAACCTCGCGACCCAGGATCGTCTCGATTGGAGCATGGTCGAACCACACATCGTCGACCTCGAACACGCCGTTGCCGGAGCGAAAAATAAGGTCGACGAACCGGTCGCCGTCATGCGCCTTGCCCAGCCAGTGGGGAAACGTCAGCTCGGCACGGTAGCCGGCGGCGCCAAGCACATCGAGCGCGCGCTGCACATCCGCGGGACGCACAAACAGGTCGAGGTCCTTGGTATCGCGCTCGATCTTTGCGTAGCGCCGCAGTGAATACGCGCCCCCGATCAGAAACGACACGCCGGCCGCTCCAAGCGTATCGATTGTGTGGGCATAGAATTCGCTGGGATCGTCCTTCGGCTGAGGCTGGGAAGGCTCGGGCATCGTACTCTCCTGGCGCTTATGTCACCAACGGTGGCAACAAATGTGCCAATAAAAGGTGATAAGTGATGAGTGATTTCCCTTTGCGTCCTTGCGCCTTAGCGTTTCTGTTCCGGCGCTATCCTTGCTGGGATTACTAAATGACGACCAATGACAACACTGTTCGCGTCGCCGCTGTCGGCGACATCCATTGCGGGCGTAACAGCCGTGGCGAACTGGCGCCGCTGTTTGCGCAGGCCGCCGAGCTTGCGGATATCCTGATATTGGCCGGCGACCTGACCGATTACGGTCAGGTGGAAGAAGCCGAGGTATTGGTGCGGGAGCTGCAGTCAGCGTCGCATATCCCGACGATCGCCGTGCTGGGCAACCACGATTACGAGGCGGGAGACGTCGACCGGCTTCGTTCGACTGTCGAAGCCGCCGGCGTCACTGTGCTCGACGGCGATAGCCTCGAGCTCATGGGTATCGGCTTCGCCGGCATCAAAGGTTTCGGCGGCGGTTTCGGGCGCGGCACGCTCGGGTATTGGGGCGAGCCCGCAATCAAGCAGTTCGTCCAGGAAGCGATCGACGAGGCGCTCAAGCTCGAATCGGCCCTGGCGCGGCTGCGCACACCCAGCACACTCGCGGTGCTGCACTATTCGCCGATCCAGGCAACCGTTGAAGGCGAGCCGGTCGAGATCTGGCCCTGGCTCGGCAGCAGCCGGCTCGAAGAGCCATTCTCGCGCTATCCGGTGCAGGCGATCGTCCACGGCCACGCTCACCACGGGCGCCCTGAAGGGCAGACCAGCGGCGGCATTCCGGTATACAACGTGGCCCATGGGCTGCTGCAGCGAAGCTTCCCCGAGCAGCCGCCGCTCAAGCTGTTCGAGTTCCCGCGCTCCTAGCAGTCGTGGTATGCTTCGAGCCTCGAACTCCGTTCGACATGAGATTGCATGCGATATCCCTTTACGTTACTGCTGCCCACGGCAGCATTGCTGCTCACCGTGCTTGCCTCCTGTGCCAGCACTATGGCTCCGCAGGCGGATACGACCTTTCCCTCGCCCGCTAACGCCCTGCCCGCGCCGGCGGCGTCCGGCGACACCCCGGCCGGAGTTGATCCGGTCGCGGCCGGCAGCCCGGCGCCGTCCGAGACCGGCTGCCCGGATGCGGAAGGGCCGATCAGCGGTCCGATCGTGTTCGGCATGGACAGCAACTTGATGGCGGTGGGCCTGGACGGCGGCGCGGCGCAGGTGCTGACACGGGTCGGCGGTGGGCTGTTCGCCTATGAGCCGGCCTGGTCGCCCGATGGCCGCACGCTGGCCTACACGCTGTCGCGTCCGGCGGCCGACCCCGATCTTAGCTGGCTGCCGGTCGGTATCATTTGCGGTCTCGACCGCGACACCGGCAAGGGGCGCCTGTTGGCCCAGGGCAGCGAACCGCTCTACGGCCTGAATGAGGCATCCTGGTCGCCCGACGGTACATACCTGCTGGTGACGCTGCATCAGCCACAGCTCAACGAAAGCCGGCAGTTCACCGGGGACAAAATAACGCTGGCGCGCTACGACCTGGCTTCGGGCACCCTCGAGGCGCTGATCGACGACGCGATGAGCGGCACGCTGTCGAGCGACGGCAGCCGGCTGGCGTTCGTGCACATAAATCCCCAGGACCTGGCCGTCACGCTGATGGTCGGCAATGGGGACGCCGGCGACGCCGGCCCGTTACCGCAGCCCCAGCCACCGCTTTTTCTGGTGTTTATGCCGCGCTGGTCGCCCGACGGCAAGCAGCTCGCATTTACCGGCAGCGGCGGCGACGTGGTGCCGTCCCAGCCGTCCAGCCGCACCTGGCTCGAGCGCCTGCTCGGTGTGAAGGTCGCGCTGGCACATGGCCCGCCGACTGATGTGTGGCTCGCCGACGACGGAGGCAGCCCACGCCGCCTGACGAACCTGGCTCTAGATGACTCCCGCGTCGCCTGGAGCCCCGACGGCACGCAGCTGGCTGTAACCAACGGGCTCGGCGGCATTCAATTGTTGGACATCGCCACGGGCGAGCAGCGCCCGCTGACCGGTCAGGGAAACTTCGGCGGCATTTCATGGAGGAAATAATGTCACAGCGCGAAATCGCACCATACGGCACATGGCGCTCGCCGATCACTGCCGAGCTGATCGTTTCGCAGTCGATCGGGCTGTCCGCACCGTTGATCGACGGCGGCGACGTGTACTGGCTCGAAACCCGGCCTTCCGAAGGCGGTCGCAGCGTGCTGGTCCGGCAAGCCGCGGATGGCACAACCGCCGACGTGAGCCCGGCGGGCTTCAACGTCCGAACTCGGGTTCACGAGTATGGTGGCGGCGCGGTGCTGGTACGGGATGGAACCGTCTATTTCTCCAACTTCGCCGACAACCGGCTGTACCGCCAGGCCGGCGGGTCACAACCTGAGCCATTGACCGTAGCTGAAGCACAGCGGTTCGCCGACCTGCAGCTCGACACGCTGCGCAGCCGGCTGATCGCGGTACGCGAAGATCATCGCCAGTCGGACCTGCAGCCGGCCAACACGCTGGTAGCGATCGACCTGCAGGCGGCACCAGACGACGGACGGGTACTGGTGGAGGGCAGCGACTTTTATGCGTCGCCGCGGCTCAGTGCCGACGGGTCGCAGCTGGCCTGGCTGTGCTGGAACCAGCCCAACATGCCGTGGGACGGCTGCGAGCTGTGGACCGCCCGTCTGGATGCGCAGGGAGCGCTGGTCGACCAACAGCTGGTAGCCGGCGGCGGCGACGAATCGATCTTTCAGCCGGAATGGGGGCCCGACGGCGCGCTCTATTTCGTCAGCGATCGAACCGGCTGGTGGAATCTGTATCGCCTGCGCGACGGCGAGGCCGAAGCGGTGTATCCGATGGACGCGGAGTGGGGGCTGCCGCAGTGGGCCTTCGGCCTCAGCACCTATGCATGGGAATTGCCTGACCGCCTCGTGGTTGTGTACAGCGAGGGCGGAACGTCACATCTGGCGCGCCTTGACCTCAGCAGCGCCGAGTTTGAGTCGATCGATACGCCGTACACCACCCTCAGCGGGCCGGGCATCGGCAAAGGACATGCCGTTTTCGTCGCCGGCCGCCCCGACCAGCCGACGGCTGTCGTGCGTTACGATATGGCGCATGGAAGCTGGGAGATTCTGCGGCGATCCAGCGACGTACAGATCGATAGCGCCTTTTTTTCACAGCCCGAGGCGATCGAGTTTCCGACCGATGGCGATCTGACTGCCCACGCCTTCTTTTACCCACCACGTAGCCGGCAGTTCCGCGGGCCGGACGGCGACCGAGCACCGTTAATCGTGATCAGCCACGGCGGGCCGACCGGCGCGACCAATGCCGCCTTCAATCTGTCGACGCAATTCTGGACCAGCCGTGGCTTCGGCGTGGTCGACGTCAACTACGGGGGCAGCACCGGCTACGGCCGCGAATACCGCCGGCGCCTGAACGGGCAATGGGGGAAAGTCGACGTCGACGACTGCATCAACGCGGCCCGCTTCCTGGTGCAGCGCGGCGACGCCGATCCGAACAGATTGATCGTTCGCGGCGGCAGCGCCGGCGGCTATACCACGCTGGCGGCACTCGCGTATCGCGACACCTTTCGCGCAGGCGCCAGCTACTATGGCATCAGCGACCTGGAAGCCCTGGCCAGGGACAGCCATAAGTTCGAGGCTCAGTACGAGCATAGCCTGGTTGGCCCGTACCCCGAGCGCCGCGATCTGTATCGCGAGCGCTCCCCGATCCATTTCGTCGACCGTATCGCCTGCCCTTTGATCTTGTTCCAGGGCCTCGAGGACCGCGTCGTACCGCCCAATCAATCCGAGCTGATGTATCAGGCCGTCGTGCGCCGAGGCTTACCGGCGGCGTACGTCGAGTTCGTGGGCGAAGGACACGGCTTTCGGCGAGCCGAAAACATCAAGCGCTCGCTGGAGAACGAGCTGTACTTTTACGGCCGTGTCTTTGGTTTCGAGCCCGCCGACGAGCTGGACGAGCTGCCGATTGCAAACATGTAGGTTTTCGACGCAAAGCTGGTGCCCTCGGGGCAAAGAAATCATTGACATCCGCCACGCGGCCGGATACAGTATCACAGCTTAGTGATATCGAGGGATAGCGATGGCCATTGATGACATCGAGCTTGAAGCAGTTGCCGTCGCTGCTCGATCCGAAGCGCAGGCGTTTGGCGATGATCGGCCGCCGCACTGGAAGTGGAATTTCGCGGCGAACCTGGGCGACGTGATGTTTTTTACGCTTGGCCTGGCGTTCGCTTCGATGAATACGATTGTGCCGGTGTTTATTCGCCAGCTGGGCGGCACGGCGCTGATCATCGGGCTGGTGCCGGCACTGGTGCAGACCGGGCAGATGCTGCCGCCGCTGTTCGCCGCGCCCTATATTGCTCCGCTGCAGCGCAAGCTGCCGTTCTTGCTGAAGATGACGCTCGGCGAGCGACTGCCGTGGCCGATTCTGGCGCTGGCCTGTATCTTTCTGGCGCAGGATTATCCCGGCGCTATGCTCGGCATCACCATCGTTTTGCTGGCGATCTTTGGACTGGCCGGCGGCATCTGCGTGCCGGCCTGGATGGACATCGTCACACGCGTCACCCCCATGCGCATGCGCGGCAAGCTGTTCGGCTGGAGCGGTGCGATCAGCGGGCTGCTGGGCGTGGGCGCCGGGCTGGCCGCCGAAAGGGCGCTGGCCACGTACGCCTATCCGTACAACTTCGCATTTTGCTTCGCGGCAGCCGGAATCTGTATGTTTATCTCGTTCGCGGCGCTGGCTGCGCTGCGCGAGCCGCCGCCCGGCGCGCGGGTGCCCAGCACGCCGATTCGCGCCTATGTGCGCCAGCTGCTTCCCCTGCTGCGGCGCGACCGCGACTTCAGCATCTTCATCGCGGTGCGCATGCTGGGATCCCTGGCGGCGATGGCCACGGCGTTTGTTGCGATCTATGCCGTGGAGCAGCGTGGCTTACCCGCGAGCGCGGCCGGTCGCTTTACGGCCTGGATGCTCGGAACGCAGGTGATCACCACGCCGCTGTTCGGTATGATCGCCGATGGCCGTGGCTACAAAAGCTCGTTTCAGTTTTCGCTGCTGTGCCAGGCCACGGCGATGAGCCTGAGCCTGGTGGTGACATCGCAGCTCGGTTTTTCGATCGTGTTTGCGCTGATCGGCGCCGCAACAGGTCTGCTTTTCACCACGACGCTAAATATGGTTGTGGAGTTTGCCTCGGAGGCGGACCGCGTCACCTATCTCGGTTTGCACGGTACATTAATCGCGCCGGCGACGCTGTTGGCGCCGGTGATCGGCGCCTGGCTGGCCGTGGTGGGCGGCTACCCGCTCGCCTTCAGCGTCGCGGCCGCGTGTGGCTTTACTGCGCTGCTGATCTTAACCTTCTTTGTGCGTGATCCCCGTTACCGGCAGCTGGCGATGCGGGCGATGAAGTAGGCAAAGCAAGAACCAGGTCCCCTGCGTCAACTACATCTGACTCGACCAAAAATCCGTACAAGTATCATTGACGACCGTTGTCGTTCTGGGTACACTTGGCACGTGGCGACACGCCAGGCTTCGGCGCCGATGCCGAAGCGCCTGCGTCCCTGCCTGACCGGCCGGAACGAGCGTGCCGCCCTTTGAGGAGATCATTAATGCCGAACTGGTTGTGGGTGCTTACTGTTATTCCCGCGCTCGGCTTTCTCGTTTTTGTCCATGAGCTAGGCCATTTCGTCAGCGCCGTGCGGCTAGGCGTTAAAGTCGAGGAGTTCGGCTTCGGATATCCACCGCGGCTGCTGACGTTGTTTCGCTGGCAGGGCGTGCCGGTAACGATGAACTGGCTGCCGCTGGGTGGTTTCGTCCGCATGGTGGGCGAGGAAGGCAACTACGAAGCCGAAGGCTCGCTGTCGTCCGCGCCGCCCTGGAAGAAGATCATTATAATGTCGGCCGGCGCGGCTATGAACCTGCTGGCCGCGATAGTGTTGTTTGGCATCGTCGGAACCTATGAGCCGCTTGGGCCGGTGACGATCGAAACGGTGCTGCCGGGCTTACCGGCGGCGCAGGCGGGCCTGCAGGCCGGCGATGTGATCCTGGCGGTCAACGGCACGCCGATCAACTCAACCCGCGCCATGCAAGAGCAGATCCGGGCCGCCCGCGATAGCGAGGTGGTGCTCGACGTGCGGCGCGTGGATCCGAAAAGCGGGGATACGACGTTCAACGTGCCGATCACGCCGGTAGACAACAAGATCGGCGTCGAGATCGGCATACCCGCCGGCGAGGCGACCGGCGAGCGCTATGATCTCAATCCGTTTCGTGCACTGGCATACGGTGTCCAGCAAACCGTGATCTGGAGCGTAACGATGATCGAGACGCTCGGGATACTGCTGGGCTCGCTGTTCGGGCTTGGTGATACCGCGGTTCAGGGCGGGCTGGCCGGGCCGGTCGGCATCGCGCGGATCACCGGTGAGGTTGCCAAGACCGGTCTGATCAATTACTTGAACCTGATGGCGCTGATCAGCGTAAACCTGGCTGTGTTCAACTTGCTGCCGATCCCGGCGCTGGACGGCAGCCGCATCGTGTTCGCGGTGATCGAGTGGATTCGCCGCGGCAAACGTGTTCCGCCGGAAAAAGAAGCGATGGTGCACGCCGCCGGTATGATCGCGCTGCTCGGGCTGATGGTGCTGGTGACGTTCTCGGACGTACGGAACATCTGGCTCGGCCGCGACGCGTTTGGCGGTTGATGCAGCGCCGGCGCTGGATACGAGCCAGCGAGATCGGAGAATATAGCTATTGTCGCCGCGCCTGGTGGCTGCGTCACGTTGCCGGATATGTGCCGGCCGGGCGCAAGCGCCGTGAGCGCGGCGTCGCGTTGCATGCCGCGCATGGCCGGCACGTAGCCCTTTCGCACACATTGTTGCTGGCCGCCTTGCTGCTGTTGCTGCTTGCGCTGACGTTTCTGCTGCGATGATCGGCTATCTCTTACTGGCAGCCGCCGCGCTTTTGCTGCTGCTCGCGCTGCGCCTGCGGCGTGCAACCGGCATCCCCTGGACCCGTGTTCGTGCCACCGATACGGGCGCATGGCGGCCGCTCGATACGCCGCTGCGCTCGCAACGCTATGCCCTGGTGGGCAAGCCGGACTACCTGCTCGACACGCGCGACGGCACCGTGCCGGTGGAAGTAAAGCCGAGCCGCCATGCGCCGGAGCCGTACGAATTGGACGTGCTCCAGCTGGCTGCCTACTGTCTGCTGCTGGAAGATGCCGAAGGCCGGGCGCCGCGCTATGGACTTCTGCGTTACGCCGAGCGCACGTTTCGCGTTGCGTTTACGCCCGAGCTGCGCGCGCGCTTGCTCGATACACTTGATGCCATACGCGCCGATGCAGCCGCGCAGGATGTCGATCGCTCGCATCGCCAGCCCGGGCGCTGTCGGGCGTGCGGGTTCTGGGAGGATTGCGAGCAAAGATTATAGGGTCGACCTTCGACCTTCGATCACCTTCATGGCGATGCAGCCCCGATTGTGGTACAACTAACAGCATCCAACCGGCTTTTCGATACGTGCATGGCACTTCTGACCCGCCAACAGGTGATCGAACACATCGAGACGGCTGGCGGCGGCCCCGCTTCACTCGCTCGCTGGGCCTTCGACCAGTTTTATGCCGAGGAGGAAGGCACAATCGAGTTCGAGCCGGGATACCGGCACGCGATCGGCGCTGTGCTGGACGAGCTGATGTTCGCCGACGAGCCCCGCTTTGCGCTCAGTGAGGAGGCACTGCAAGCTCTGGTCGGCAGGCTGCGTGCAGCCCGGCCAGGATCCGACGACGAAGACGGAGACGACGAAACGATAGGTTGATGACGCGCCGCGAAGCGCAGCATACGGGTGTCTACCATGTGATGGCGTACCCCGAAACAACATGAAGATTTAACAACATCCCCGTTTGAAAGATGTGCAGGTTGGCGACGAAGTCGTGTGCCACCGTACAAACCTGTACGCTCGGGTCGAGGACGTGTTTCCGGCAGCTGTGTGCGTGCGCATCGCCATGGTACGCCGATTGCGCGGCCGGCCGGTGTTTGCAACCGCACCCCAGCTCTGGCGCGCCGACGACATCGAAAACGTGAGCATTTGCCGCTACTGCGGCTCGCGCGACGACCTCAAGAGTGAGCGCAGCGCCGGTGTGCCGTATCGTGCCTGCGCCACTTGCCGCAGTATCCTTTCGCTGTCTCCGTTGGAAGCCGTGGTCGCCGAGCTAACGCTGCCTTGATGTGGGACACAGGAGATTAAACCCGCAGAAGGTCAATCCTTTGCGTCTTTGCGCCTTTGCGTTTCTGTCCGGGCGTCCTTTACTACGGGTGCTTTCCGCTCCCGCCGTCCCGCCACATTGAACAAGCGCTCCAGACGGCGCCAGTGCATCCGCGCACTACGAACAGCCGCGCTATCGGCCGGCTTCGGCCCATACTCTGCCGTGATGTAAACTGATGTCAAGCCGCTGGCGTCGTCATCGGTTGGCGGCAGGGCTTCACGCAGGGCATCGCGGAACTCAAACGGCGTCTGGGAAACCGGATGCGGCACGCCGCGTTGCTGGCCGGCGCTCACCATGCGCCGGTACAGCCCGCGCAGCTGGCCGCGTGCGTCGCGTGCCGGTAGGCGCCGGGTAGCACGACGGCGTGGCCGGCTCAGCCTCTTGCGCACCGTGTCCATCGCCAGCGCGCCCCAGGCCCGCGCGTCGCTCCAGGAAGCACCGAGCCAATCCAGCAGCCGCTGCAGCCCCGGCCAGCGTCGCAGCAACGCGCGCACATCTTCGCGCTCGCGCAGGTAGCGCAGCATGGCTAAGCCCACCAGCAGCGCGACACAGGCCCAGAAGATCAGGGCCGGCAGCAGCGGTCGCTCGCCGGCTTGCTGCGCGATCTGCGGCGGCGGAATTTCCGGAATGGCTGGTGGCGGAGGCGTTCCACGACCGGTAAGCAGCGACAGGAGCCACGCAAACGGCAGCAGCAGCAGGCTGAACAGGCCGATGATTAGCGCCAGCAGCAGCACCATCCCGGCCAGCAGGAGATTGGCCAGCGGAACCAGCGGCGGTGGCGGGGTAATGCGGATCACATTCGCCAACAACAGTCCGAATACGGCAGCGCCTGCGATCAGCAGCCAGCTGGCGCGCCGCCAGCGCCGCGATACCTCCGGCTGTATCTCGGCTTGCTCAACTTGCCAGCCATACGCCAGCTGCTCGAGCATGCCCTGGCTGTGCAGCCGGAATCCGCCGACCAGGACACAGACAATCCCGAGCAACGGCCAGATGCCTGCAGGAGAACTAGAGATCGACAGCAGTGGCGTGCCCAGCAAGGCAATCGCCGCGCTGACTAGGGCGAGCCATAAACACAGCATCCATAGCCGGTCGAACGAGGCCAGCGCCTGTGCTCGATCCTGCAATGCCGCCCGCTCCTCGTGTTCCTGTCCGCGCACGCCTGCTCGCGGCGGCTCGACTTCCAGCTGCAACACGGCATTGGATATCCCGGTGGCCGTCACCCATACGACGATCGCCGCGACCAGATATTCCATAAAGCGGCCGCCGAAGAACGCTAACGGGTCGCGCAGCCACGGCTCGATCGCCGCGAGCAAACCGCCTTGCTCGGCCGCCAGGCTGACGATCCGGACGGCGACGATCAGCAGCGCCAACTCGATCGCCCTGATGCTGAACTGCTCCGTCAGGCTCAGCCGCTGCCGATGCGCCAGCCGCTGTGTCACAACGGCATCCCCTGCGACGATAACCAGCAGCAGGTAGATCAGCGGCAGCGGCGTTTCGAAGCCGACCGCGCGCATGCCCGAGCCGATCGCCATCGCCGTGCCCAGCGTTACCAGCACCACCAGCCCCATCTGGCGCAGATCAAAATGCAAGCGTCGCATAACTCAGCTCCGCTCCAACACCGGCAGCCCACGCCGGTCGATGCGATACGCCGGGATGTGCTGCTGGTGGGCCAACGCCAACCCGCCGACGCTGCCTTCGACCAGGATAACCACGGGTTGCTGGCCGCGCCGGCGCAGCGCAAGCAGCTTGGGCAGCGTCTCGAGATCCAGGTCGGCCAGGATCGTTATCAGCGTTCCGCCCCATGGGAGCGAAGTCGTGGCCAGCAGAGCCCACACATCGGTCTGCGCGCCGATAGCCAGCCTGCCCAGCACGCCAAGCAGCGCCTGCCGCTGTGCATCGCCTTTAGCGGGCACGAGTGTGAGCCCCTCGACGCCGCTGCGTGGGTCGAGCCCGCTGGTAACCAGACCGACCGGTAGCTTGCGCGACAGCAGCGCGACGGCGATCGATGCCGCGGCCGTTACCGCACGCTCGACCGCGTCCTGGATGATCCCCGCCGGATATTCGGGCCGCGCGAACGCCAGCGCCACGACCGTTTCGGGCGCGATTGTGCGGTCGGCGCGACGCACCAGCAACTCGCCCTTACGCGCCGACGATTTCCAGTCCAGGCGGCGCACGTCGTCGCCGGGGACATAGCGCCGCACGCCCACCGGGCGCGCCGGATCTTCCACATAAGGGCGTGGCCCGGCGGGCGGCAGCGGCCCGCCGCCGAGGTCGGCCGGCAGGCCGAGCTGATGGAGCGGCAGCAAGCGGGGATATACCGTGATCCACGCCGGCGCAACCGTCAGTTTTTCCTGTTGCAGCCCGAGCACGTCGCCAAGCGCAAGCTGCAGCGGACCCAGGCTGTACCAACCGCGCCGCGCGCCGCGGATCGGATA
Organism: uncultured bacterium; assembly: GCA_963827625.1. Taxonomy (GTDB): domain Bacteria; phylum Chloroflexota; class Chloroflexia; order Chloroflexales; family Kallotenuaceae; genus CAWHBS01. The sequence continues at coordinate 101,790 of CAWHBS010000007.1, forward strand.
CGTGATCTCGTCTTTCTCACCCGCCCCGAGCGTGATCACGATGCGATTCGGCTCGGCCGTGCGCAGTGTGTAGGCGACACTCTCACGCACTGCCATCCAGGGCGCCCGCAATAGCGAGCGGTTCTCGATCGTCAGTCGAACCCATGCCTCTTCGCCGTGAGCCAGATGTGCCGGTGCGTGGCGCTGAATCCGTAGGCCGCGTCTCACCACATAGGCCCAATACCGCCCCCAGAGGCCAGCGACGCCAAGCGTCAGCGCCGCGACGCCGATGATTTCGGAGCGCAGCAGCAGCGCAAGCAGCAACATGACGGCGGCGATCGGGAGAAGCTGGGGCATAAGCTAACCTGGAACTTGAAACTACTCCTCTTCAACCGCAGTAGCAGCAATAATCTCCCTCAACACATCCCCCGCGACTCGGCCGCGCAGCGTGCTTTCGGGGCGTAGCATCAGGCGATGGCGCAGCACGGGCTCGGCCAGCCGCTTGACATCGTCGGGGATCACAAAAGCGCGTCCGGACAGGGCCGCTGCGCCCTGCGCGGCCCGGTACAGCGCCAGGGCCGCGCGCGGGCTTGCTCCCAACGCCAGATCGTGGTGCCGGCGCGTGGCAGTCACCAGGCGCATCAGATAATCCAGCACACCGTCCGCGACATGCACAGCATCGATCGAGCGCTGCAGCTGCGGAATCTCGATCGCCGTCTGCAGCGGCGTCAGGCGCTCGATCGGGTGTACGCTGCCGATCGAGCGCAGCATCGTACGCTCCTGGTCCAGGTCGGGGTAGCCCACCGCGACCTGCAGCAAGAAACGGTCGAGCTGCGCTTCGGGCAGTGGAAAGGTGCCTTCGAATTCGACCGGATTTTCGGTCGCGAGCACGAAAAACGGAGCGGGCAGCAGGTGTGTCACGCCGTCCACCGTGGCGGTATGCTCCTGCATCGCCTCGAGCAGCGCGGCCTGGGTACGCGGCGTGGCACGGTTGATTTCGTCGGCCAGCACGATATTGGCGAAGATCGGACCTTGCCGAAAAACGAACTCGCCGGTGGACTGCTGGTACACCGAAACACCGGTGATATCGTTGGGCAGCAAATCGGGCGTACACTGCACCCGCTTGAAATCCAGGCCGAGCGTGATCGCCAGGGCGCGGGCCAGCATCGTTTTGCCGGTGCCGGGAACATCCTCGAGCAGCACATGGCCGCCGCTGAGTAAGGCGACCAGCATCAACTCCACCACGTCGTGCTTGCCGACGATCACTTTGCCGACGTTGTCCTGGATCGCGCCCGCCCAGCGCGCGATGTCGGCAACCTGTTGTTCGATGGATTGCTCGGGGGCGATCATGAGGATTAATCCACCCAATTCAACGTTCGTTCGACGGCTTTGTTCCATTCCCGATATCCCGCCGCTCGCCGCTCGTCGTCGGGATGTGGCTGCCAGCGACGATCGGCGTGCCAGTTGGCGCGCAGCTCGTCCAGCCCGCTCCAAACACCGGTGGCCAGCCCGGCCGCGTACGCCGCGCCGAGAGCTGTCGTTTCGCGCACACGCGGGCGTACCACTTCGAGGCCGAGAATATCCGCCTGCAGCTGCATCAGCGTGTCGTTGGCCGTCATCCCGCCGTCGACCTTGAGATTGCTGAGCGGGCTGCCGCTCTCGCTGTTCATAGCTTCGAGCACCTCACGAGCCTGGTAGCACACCGCTTCCAGCGCGGCGCGCGCCAGATGGCCGCGGTTATTGAAGCGCGTCAGGCCGGCGATGATGCCGCGCGCGTCGGCACGCCAGCGTGGCGCGAACAGGCCTGAGAACGCCGGCACGATATAGCAGCCCCCGTTGTCTTCGACGCTGTTGGCCAGCGCTTCGATCTCGGTTGAGTTGTTGATGATGCCGAGGTTATCGCGCAGCCATTGCACCAGCGCACCCGCGAAGGCGATCGAGCCTTCGAGCGCGTACACCGCGGGCGCGTCGCCGAATTTATAGCCGATCGTCGTCAACAGGCCATGCTGCGATTGTACGGCTTGCTCACCGGTGTTGAGCAGCATGAAGCAGCCGGTACCGTAGGTATTCTTGGCGTCGCCGACGTTAAAACACGTTTGCCCGACCAGCGCGGCCTGTTGATCGCCCAGAATACCGGCGATCGGCACGCCGGGCAGCAGCTCGCGCGCTTCGCCGTACACCTCGGAGCTCGAACGGATCGCCGGCAATATCGAGCGCTGTATGCCGAACACCGCGAGGATCTCCGGATCCCAGTCCAGCGTATTGAGATTCATCAGCAGGGTGCGCGATGCGTTCGAAACGTCGGTGATGTGAACACCATTGTTTACGCCGCCGGTCAGGCGCCACACCAGGTAACTATCGATCGTGCCGCATAGTGCATCGCCGCGCTCGGCGGCTTCGCTCGCGCCGGGAACATGGTCGAGGATCCAGCGCAGCTTGGTAGCCGAGAAATACGTGGCGATCGGCAGGCCGGTTGTCGCGCGAAAGCGGTCCAGCCCGCCGTCGAGCGCGAGCTGCTCGCACATGCCGGCTGTTCGCGTATCCTGCCACACCAGGACGTTGCCGTATGATCGCCCGGTCGTCCGATCCCACACGAGCGTTGTTTCCCGCTGATTGGTAATGCCGATCGCGCGGATATCTTCGCTTGCCAGGCCGGCCATGCGTAGCGCGCCGCCGACTACCTTTTGGACCGACGACCAGATCTCCTCCGCATCGTGCTCGACCCAGCCGGGGCGCGGCAGGATCTGGCGGAACTCCTGCTGCTCGATCGCAACAACGTTCGCGTCGTGGTCGAAGATGATGCAGCGCGAACTGGTGGTTCCCTGGTCGATAGCTGCGACGTACATAGCAACCTCTGGTTGAAGGTCAAGCGCTTCGCGGTCGAAGGTCGAAGGTCACGACATACATCGCGGTTGCTGACCCGATTGGGTGCCGTGAAAACTCGTGAAGCCGAAGGACTTTCGACCTTTGACCTTCGACCTTCGACTAATGCTTCTGCCCAATACCCATCTCTTTGCCACGAAGCAACCGGCCGATATTCGCGCGGTGTAGATAGATGATCGCGGCGACGGCAAGCCAGATAAATGCGGCGAACAGCGGATCCAGGCGGCCCGCAAAAGCGAGTGCGGTGCCCGCCAGGGCGATCAGCAATCCGTCCAACAGCGACGCCACCGACGGGTAGCCCGATATCTTGTACACGATGGTCCAGATGATCGCAGCTGCGAGCGTGAGCACCGGAGCAAAGCCGAGGATCACGCCGCCGGTAGTAGCGACGGCTTTGCCGCCGCGAAAGCGCATGAAAATCGGGAAAATATGTCCGAGCACCGCGGCCAGGCCGACCAGTACAGTGCCGAACGCCGGTAGATGGACGATGTTGAGCGCCACGAATACCGGCAGCCAGCCTTTGAAGATGTCCAGCACCAGCGCGACGATAAAGTAGCGAAATCCGAGGGCGCGCCAGACATTGGATGCGCCGGTGTTGCCGCTGCCAACCTTGCGCAGGTCAATACCGCGCGTCCTGGCAACCAACCAGCTAAACGGGATCGAGCCGACCAGATAGCCGGCCAGCACCAACGCCAGCGTTTCGATCTCCATAGCGGGCACTCCTTCGGCGGTCCGTTCATTATAGCATCGCTGCTAACGGCAGCGTGACAACAAACGAACTGCCCGCCCCCACGGTGCTGCTGACGGCTACCGTGCCCGCGTGGCGCTCGACGATCTCTTTGACGATGTACAGGCCGATCCCGAAACCGCTCGATCCGTCGCCGACGTTGCCGGCGCGATAAAAGGGCGTAAATAGGCGTCCTAAAGCCTGCGGCGGAATGCCGATACCGCGATCCGTCACCGTGACGCGCACGCCGGCGCTGTCCGTGCTCACTTCAATCTTTACCTGGCCGCCATGCGGGCTGTACTTGATCGCGTTGCCGATCAAGTTATGGATTACCTGCTCCAGACGCACCTCGTCGCCCACGATCGGCAGCGGCTCATCGGCGCCTGTTAGCAAAAGCTCATGGTTGGTCACGGTCAGGCGAAACTCTTCAACAGTGCGCCGCAGCAGCTGCGCCAGATCGGTCGGGGCACACGTGAGTGTGAATTGTCCCTGCTGTAGCCGGCTCAGGTCAAGCATGTTCTCGATCAGATCGTTCAAGCGCCGCGACTGTCGCTTGATCACCCCGATCGCGCGGCGCGAGCGCTCGATCCCTTCGGCGGTCGACGAATCAGCGGTTTCAAGCACATAGGCGTAGCCGAGCAATGACGTCAGTGGCGTTTTCAGCTCGTGCGACGCGATCGACAAAAATGCGTCGCGCGCTTCAACCCCGGCTCGCACATCGCGATACAGCCGCGCGTTGTCGACGGCCAAAGCAGCACGGCGCGCAAGCTCCTGTGCCAGCTCGAGGTCGCGCTCGTCGTAGCGCCGGACGTTGTCCAGGATGCAGAGGGTAATTGCGCCGATGCATTGCTCACGCACACACAGCGGAACGACGATCATCGACCTCACGCCCGACTTCCACACGATCTCGAGGCGCTGGCTGTCGGCAGACATGCGCTGCATCGTCGTTTCGTCGTACTCAGGTATCAAGCTCGACTCGCCACGGCGCACGGCGTCTGCATGCGGCGGCGCCCAATCGCCGTCAACCATGGCCCGGATTTCGTCAGTCAGCTCCGAGCGGGCCGGATCGGCAAACGTTACCTCCACTCGTTGCGGGCTGCCGGTTTCATCCAGCAGGTCGATGATGCAAAGGTCGGCCAGCGTCGGCACCAGCAGCTGCGACAGCTGCGCGAGGGTGGTGCGGTAATCCAGCGAGCCGGCCAGCGTGGCGCCGGCCTCGGCCAGCAGGCGTAGGGCTTCGCTGGACCGCCGGCGCTCCGTCACGTCGCGGAAAAACACCAATAACCCGCCCGACGCATACGGCCACAGGTTGAACTCGTACCAGCGCTGAAGTTGCGGCGAAAACCATTCGAAGCCCGCCCGGCGGCGCTCGGCCATCGCGCGGATATTTATCCGGTGAAACGCGGTATCGACCAGCTGCGGCACCAATTCCCATACGTTGCGGCCGAGCACAGCTTCGGGCTCCAGCCGAGTCAGGGGTTGTGCAAGCTGGGCCGCGTGCCGGTTGAGGTACGTGATCGCCCACGTGGCGTCGACGGCATAAAAGGCATCGCTGATGCTTTCCAGGATCTCGAGGACCCAATCCAGCGCCACGTGCCGCTCTTGTTGTGCGTCAGTTGGGGAGGAACCCTCATGCCGGCCGGCGCACCCATTACCTTCCATCGTGTTCTCCTACCGCCGGCAAGCGCCGTGGTACGTCTTCATCGGCGCAGGAGCAGCGCAAGCTGCTCAAATAATGCATCCGGGGAGAACGGCTTGGTGATGTAGGCATCCGCACCAGCGGCCAGTGCCAGGGCGATGCTTTCATGCGCCCGGTTCGCACTGACCATCAGAACCGGCATCGCGCCGTGGCGTCCGAGACGAATCCGCTCGCAAATCGTGATGCCGTCGATATCGGGCAGGCGAATATCAAGCATGACCAGGTCGATCTGGTCGTGCTCCAGCAGAGCCAGGGCGTCGTAGCCGTTGGCCGCCACCCGCACATCGTAACCGGCATCGCTCAGCAGGTCTTGCTGCAGCGCGCGTGTATCGACGTCGTCCTCAACGACCAGTATCGTCGCTTTGCGTATCATTATGTGCATCGTGCCCCTCGCAGCCGTACACGGTAGCATGGCGTATGCCACGCTGCGCGCCAATGAGCAATGAGCAATTGTTGTTCATTGCTCATTGGCGCGCAGCGCCTTGGCACACGGCTTGCGCGAAACAGTTTCAGCAACGTAGGAGAACAACAAGCAGTGCTTCCATCAGATGAGCGCATGGCGCGCCTGGCCGAGCGGCTCAGCGCCGCACCGGGATACGCCGGCAGCATACCCGGCGCGGAGGGCGACATGGTTCGCGCTGCGCTGAACGGCGAAACGGTGTACCAGATCGCGCAGCGGGCGAATGTGAGCGAAGAAACCGTCTGGCGCGTGCTCGACGGTGCGGCTCGAATGGCCACGGGTAATCCGGTGCAGTATTCGGTCGAAACCGGCGGCTTCGGCAGTGATACCGACTCCGGCGTCGGCGGTGGCTACGGCGAAACCGGCTCCAGCAGCCTGGAATCAGATATCGAGCCGGGCAATGTCGATGCGAATTGAGGACTGGCGCTTTCGCCTGGCACAGCGCATCGCAGACGCGTACGCCGTGGATCAGAACGCCAGGGTGGTCATGATCGCCGGTTCGGTCGGGCGCGGCGCGGCAGATCGATTCTCGGATATCGAGATTGACGTGTACTACACGCAACCTCCGTCGGACCAGGCACGCCAGGCTGCGGTTGCGCGATCCGGCGCAGCGCTGCTCGATATGGATGAGGACCCCGATGAGTGGGCTGAGCAGCTGGGCTTCGGGCCATTTCATGCCGCGACGAGCACGTTTCTTGTGTCGACGATGGAGCGCTACCTTTCCGAAACGCTCGAAGCGGGCCGGACGGCTCCACTGGCCCAGGCCCGCATTCATTCGGTGCTGCACAGTATTCCAACCAGGGGAGCGGAGCTCGTCGAGAGCTGGCGCGACCGCGCGGCGCATTACCCTGATATTCTGGCACATGCCATGCTGGCCGAGCATCTGGATCAGCGTCGCTTCTGGTATGCGGCGCACATGCTGGCGGCCCGCGACGACGTATTGCTGCTGCACGATGTTCTGCTCGACGCCGCGCGCAAGCTGGTCTGGGCGCTGCAGGGGCTCAATCGTCGCTATTTGATGACACCAGAGCACATCAAATGGCTCGACGAAATGATCGCCGGCCTGCCGATCACGCCACACGAGTTCGGCGGCCGGCTCAAACAGCTCCTGCGCATGCAGCCGCATGATGCGGTTGCCGCTATGGAGCAGCTGATCGAAGAAACGCTGTTGCTGGTTGAAGCGCATGAGCCGGACTTTGCAATCGCACCCTTCCGCGAGGCAGCTCACCGGCGCATCGCGCTCGACCAACCGCCGCCCGAGGTTGTCGCCGTATTGTGAATCGTGATTGATATGCGTCGCCTTTCGCTTACAACACGATTGACGCTTTCGCACGTGCTGGTCACCTTTGGCGCATTAGTGCTGTTGAACGCCGCCACGTTGCTGTTGATCGGCCGTGCTCAACGACTGCAAACGCTGGCCACGCTCGAGTCGCAGGCCGCCGTGTTTGCCGCGTTAGCCGCCGAGGTGGCGCCCGATACCGCGACGCTGGCGGGTGCTGCGCCGGTCCTCGTTCCGCGCTTTACCGCGGCGCCGGGCAGCACGATACGGATTTTTGCGCCCAACGGCAGCATACTTTTCGCCAACGCCGACCTGGGGCAATTTCCGTCGGCGGCCGCCCGAGCGCTGCTTACTTCGCCGTTGCCGATTTAGCCGGTGACTCCTGAAGGCGAGCGGCGCTTCGCAGCCCGGCCGATCCTGCGTGGCTCAATCCCGATCGGCGTGCTCGAGATCGGCCAGAGCGTGCGCCGGGAGCAGGAAGTTCGGCGCGGGTGGGTGGCGGCACTCTTGCCGGGCGCACTGCTGGCGCTCGCGAGTGCGGGGCTGGTCGGTTGGCTGCTGGCGCGCGGGCTGGCGCGGCCGCTGCGCCGGCTTGGGCGAGTGGCGGACGCTATCGCGGGCGGCGACACCACCGCGCGCTCCGGCGACAGCAGCCGCGACGAGATCGGGCAGCTCGCCGCGCGCCTCAACGCGATGGCCGACGAGCTCCAAACGCGAATTTCTGAAGTTCAGCTGCTGGCCGATTCGCGCCAGCAGTTTTATCGTGCCGTTTCGCACGAGCTCCGCACGCCGCTAACTTCGATTATCGGCACGGCGGAAAACCTTGACGACGACGCGCTGCCGCAGCAGCGCGAAGCGCTTGATACGCTGCAAAGTGAGGCGCGCCGCCTGCAGCGACTGGTTGAAGAGTTGCTCAATCCTCGCCAGGACGGGCCCGCGCCGCTGCGTCGACGCCGGACAGTCGACCTCGGCGCACTTGCTGTCGAGGCGGGGCGGGTAATGCAGCCGCGGGCAGAGCGCGCCGCTATCACGGTCGAGGTCGCGGCGGAACACGGTCTTGTGCTCTCCGGCGACCCGGATAGGCTCAAGCAGGCGCTGCTCAATCTGATCGATAACGCGATTACATGGACCGCTCCCGGCGGCCGCGTGACGGTAGACGCCCGCCGGGACGGCGACCACGCGGTGCTCGTAGTTCGGGATACGGGCGCCGGCGTCGCCCCCGAGCTTCGCGAGCAGGTCTGGGAGCGCGGCTTCAGCGCCAACGGCGGCCAGGGCATCGGCCTGGCGCTGGTGCGCGAGATCGCCGAAGCGCACGGCGGGGCTGCCGCGTTGCTGGATGGCCCTGGGGGCGTGGTCGAGGTTCGGCTGCCGCTGTAACACTTGGTAACTCCGTGTTCACACCAGGTGGCCGGCCAACGGCGTAAGATACACACAGAACTCCTACGAAAGGACCGATCAATGCGGCTGTTCCGGTTTGTCTCATTCTTTAGCATCGTCGGCTTGCTGCTCGCGGCGTGCGCCACCGAGCAGGTAACTGCCGACGAGATTATGCAGCGCATGCGCGAGGCGCGCGAAAAGCTCAACAGCGCGCATGTTGTAGCCAACGTGGCGCTGGATAGCCCCGACCGAAAAGGGACCTTTACCGTCGAGGCGTGGGCCGAAAAGACCGGCCAGACCGACGCCGCCGGCAAAGCGATCGCCAAATCTCGGCTGGAAGTCAAACAATCCAGCGATGCAGAATTGCAGGGCGCGATCGCCGTCAACGACGGCGTCACGGTGTGGCTGTACATGCCCGCCGAAAAGCGTGCGATCAAGGGCACACTCAGCGAGCTGAAAAAGGGCGGCGGCGGCGAGGACCGCATGCAGCAGATGTTGCAGCTGCAGGAAGCGATACAGCGCGTGCTGGACGGCTCGGATGTCGTGCTGGAAAGCGATAGCGACCAGGTCGCCGGCAAGCCGACCTGGCGCGTACGGCTGACGCCCAAGCCCGAAACCCAGCAGGAGCTGCAGCTCGGCAGCGTGGTTAATACGCTGCTGTGGATCGACCAGCAAAGCAATCTGCCGCTCAAGGTCAAGATCGACGCCGGGGAGCTTGGCAGTATCGAGGCCGAAGCCACATCGCTCGAGCTGAACCAGCCGATCGCTGACGAGACATTCGTGTTTACGCCGCCAGCGGGTACCGAGATCGTCGACGCGGCCGAGCTGATCGAGCGGTCGCGCCCGCAAACGGTGACACTGGACGAAGCGCGCAAGGCGGTTTCGTTCCCCGTGCTGACGCCCGAGCCGCTGCCGGCCGGCGTGCAGCTCGAGGAAGTGCAGCTGATGGCCACGCGCGGCGAAACGGTGATCCAGAACTTCGGCGGCTCGTCGGTGTTCAGCGTAGTACAGTCCAACGGCGGCTTTCCCGGCGATGAGCGAGCGCCCACCGGCGCGCAGGCCCGCACGGTAACGGTGCGCGGCCACGAAGCGACGTTGATCAGCAGCGGCTCGGGAGACGAACAGGGCAGCCTGCTGCGCTGGGAAGAGAACGACGTCACGATCGTTGTCGCCGGAGCGATCGGGTCCGAAGAGGCAATCGCCGTCGCCGAGTCGCTCAAATAACCCCTCCATCCTCCACGTTCGGCTGGGGCAAGCTCCGCCGCCACCCCGTAAAATGTGGTGGCGGCGGAGCTTGCCCCAGCCGTGTTAGAATCAAGGGCAAGAGCGAACCCTTATGCACAATGACCTGATCCGCGCGCGTGGCCTCGCGCGACGTTACATGATGGGCAAGGAAGCCGTGATGGCGCTTGACGGCGTCGACTTCGACGTCGGGCGCGGCGAGTTCGTCGCCCTGGTCGGGCCGTCCGGCTCGGGTAAGTCGACGCTGCTCAACCTGTCCGGAGGGCTGGACCGGCCGACCGGCGGCGAGATCTGGGTCGAAGACCTCGAGCTCGGCAAAGCCAGCGACAAGACGCTGGTGCGCTATCGCCGCGAGCGCGTCGGCTTTATCTTTCAAAGCTTCAATCTGATCCCGACCCGCAGCGCGATCGAAAACGTCGAGGTTCCTTTGATGCTGGCACGCACCGGCCGCCGTGAACGGCACGAGCGCGCGCTGGACTTGCTCGAGCAGGTCGGCCTCGGCCGCCGAGCACGGCATCGGCCCAACGAGCTATCGGGTGGTGAGATGCAGCGCGTGGCGATCGCGCGCGCGCTGGCCAATCGCCCCGCGCTGCTGTTGGCCGACGAGCCGACCGGCAACCTCGATTCCAAGACCGGCCGCGACATTCTTTCCATGTTGCGCGCGCTGCTCGATGCCGGCACACTGACGATGCTGCTGGTGACTCACGATATGAACGTGGCAGGCTTTGCCGACCGGGTGGTGCACCTGAGCGACGGCAAGATCCAGAGGATCGAAACCAACACACGGGTAGGCCGCGAAGCTGAGCTCGAACAGGCCGAGGTGCTGCGGTGACATTTGATGATCTAGGACGCACAGCGCTTTCCAACCTCGGGCGCCGTAAAGTACGCACTATCCTGACCTCGTTCGGCGTGGTGGTCGGCATCCTGACGATCGTCACGATGGTTTCGCTCAGTATCGGCGTGCGTAAGGAGATCGATAAGCAGTTCGACGCCATCGGCCTCGAGCGCGTGTTTGTGCGCCCGCGCGAAGGCGAGCGCTCGTTCTTTACTCAGTTTGCGCGTCAGGAGCGCAACAACCCGATCACAGCGGCCGATGTCGAGCGCTGGCGCGAGCTGCCGAACGTGAGCGAAGTCGTGCCCGATATCGAGCTGCCGACCGGCATCAACGCGAGCCTGCAGATCGACGGAAACACGCTGGGTAACGTCGGGCTGAGCGGGGCGGACACGTTTCAGATCCCGTTCCAGGCCCCGCCCGTGGCACTGGCGGGATCGATCGAGGAGCCGAGCGAGCCGGGGCGCATCGTGCTCACCGAGGGCTCGCTGCGCGACGCCGGTCTGTCAAGCGCCGATTACACGTCCTGGGTCGACCGGCCCGTGCAGATCGTGCTTGAAACGCCGCGCGGCGAGCAGCAAAGCTTCGATTATATCGTGGCCGGCGTTTCGAATGAAGAGTTTCCCGTGCTGCGGGTTTCGCTCGCCGACCGGGCCGCGATCAAGAGCTGGTGGTACAACCGGCCCGACCTGCTGGCCACCGACGGCTACGATATGGCGATCGTGCGTGCCGTGGATGTTAACGCCGCGCGCGAGCTGGTCGCGCAGGTCCGCAACGAAGGCTTTCGCGTCCAGTCGCTTGAGCTGATCCTCGACCTGGCCGACCAGGTGTTCACGATTCTCAATGTGATGCTGTCGTCGGTAGGCGGCCTGGCGCTGCTGGTAGCGTCGCTCGGCATCGTCAACACTATGATTATGTCGATCTATGAGCGCACACGCGAGATCGGCACGCTCAAAGCCATCGGTGCGTCGCGTGGCGATATCCGCCTGTTGTTCATGACCGAAGCCGGCATAATCGGCCTGCTGGGCGGCATGATCGGCATCGCCGGGGGCTGGGCGCTCGGCCGCCTGCTGAACCGCGTCATTCTGTGGTATATCGAGCGCGAGCAGCTGCCGATCCGCGGCGATTTTTTCGTGGTCACGCCATCGTTGGCGCTGTACGCCCTGTTGTTTGCCATCGCCGTCGGCATCGTCGCCGGACTGTATCCGGCCAACCGCGCCGCGCGGCTGGATCCGTTGATGGCGCTCAGGCACGAGTGAACCAGGGGTCGGGGATCGGGGGTCAGGAAGAATGGGTATTCCGACCTGACCCCCGATCCCCGACCCCCGACCCCTTTGCGCCGCACCGCGGCGTTTGGTATAATCCCCGCGTCATAAAATTAAGGTGACCTTTCTGCTCTGCGACGGCTGCCGATATGCGCCGTCGGTTGTTTGTCCGCAGGGCAATCCCATAGGAAGGGAGGTGTTAAAGGTGCAAATCCGCAACTACGAGTTGATGTACATCGTCGATCCCACCATCGGGGACGACGAAGCGTACGCCGCGGTTACCGAGCGCATCAGCGCAGCGATCAGCAACGCCGGCGCGACCGAATCGGACGGCGAACTGATCGCCCCCACCGGCCGCCGCAGGCTCGCCTATCCGATCCGCCACAACAGCCGGGACCTTGGCGAAGGCTTTTATGTGCTGACGCGATTTGAAGCGCAGCCGCAGCAGATCGCCGTCATCGAGCGCGAGATCAAGCTGACCGAAGAAATCATTCGCTATCTGCTGACGCTGGTCGAGGAATAGATGACCGGCGCGGCGGATCAGTGCTTTAAATCCAAACCACTGTAGCATGGCGAAAGATCTTAACAAAGTACTGCTGATCGGCCGGCTGGGCACGGAGCCCGAATTACGCCATACGCAGCAGGGCATTCCGATCACAACGTTTCGCATGGCAATCTCGCGTCAATGGCGCGACAGCGAGGGCCATCAGCGCGACGAGACGGAATGGTTTACTGTTGTATCGTGGAACCGGCTGGCAGAGATCTGTCGTGAGTATCTGCATAAGGGCTCGCGCGTGTACGTCGAGGGCCGCTTGCAGAACCGCTCGTGGGACGACCCGACCTCCGGCGAGAAGCGCTTTCGAACCGAGATCGTGGCCAGCGATATGATTATCCTGGATGGCCGCAGCGCCGGCCGCGACGACGAGGAGCGGCCGGCCGGCGGCGCGCGATTGCTCGGCCGGGCCAAAGATACCGGCTCTGGCGACGACGGCGGTTTCAGCGACGAAGATATTCCGTTTTAGTAGGGCCGAAGCATTTGCTGCACAGTTCCTAAGTATGAGGCAGGCATTCGATGCAGCAAATGCTTCGGCCTTACTCCTGAGGTAAGCAATGGCTGACGATAATGTACAGGGCGACGACGGGGGCGACGACGCGGGAGGTTCACGCCGCATCGGCCCGACGTCGGGCGTAACGCGCCGGCGCTATACGCCGCGGCGCAAGGTGTGCCAGTTCTGCTCGGACAAAATCACCTTGATCGACTACAAAGATATCAAGCGCTTGCAGCGCTATATCTCGGACCGCGGCAAGATCCTGCCGCGTCGCCGCACGGGAACGTGCGCCAAACATCAGCGCGGGCTGTCGACGGCAATCAAGCGGGCACGCCACGTGGCGCTGCTGCCGTTCGTCGCGGCACCATCTCGGGGCTAGTGGTGTCAAGCCGCCGGCTCGTGTTTTCCAGAGCGGGCACAGGTCATAACCTGGTGCCCGTTCTCGCCCATAGATAAAGTATGAGTAATCGACAACGTCCTTCGTCCACGCCTCCCCGGCCCCAGACGCGCCGCCAGATCGCTGCACGGAGCCGCGAGGCCAATATCCAGCGCCGCGTGCTGTTGATCATCGGCGGCACGATCGCGCTCGCACTATTGCTGATCATCGGCGGCATCGTGTACGAGCGGGTCTGGCGGCCAAGCCAGGCCGTGCGCAGCGTCAACGGCACGACGCTGACCCAGGGCGGCTACGAAGATCTCGCCCGCGAGAATATGCTGCGCCAGATGGCCCAGACGCTGTATTACAGCATCCTGGTCGGCTCCAATCAGAGCTTCGGGCAGGGCGGCACGTTCGCCGAACAGATCATCGAGGGCAACGCGCAGCTCGACGCACAGACAAATATTCGCAACCGCGAGCAGCCGGCCGACGAAGCGTCGATCAGTTCCTGGATCGACAGCCGGATCGTCGAGCAAGGCGCGGCAGCCGAATATGATATCGACCCGCCGCAGGGCGAGATCGACCAGGCGATCGTGGCACAGTTCGGCGGCGCGCTGGATAGCCCGGTGGTGACGGATACCACCACGGCATCGCCGGCAGGGTCGCCCGAGGCAAGCCCTGCCGCCAGCGCCGATGCGTCGGTCGCGGCTGAAGCATCCGCCGCGGCGGAGACAAGCCCTGCCGCCAGCGCCGAACCCTCGGCAACGCCCGAGCCGACGGCGACGCCGGGGCCAGATGAAGCCACCGGGCTGGTCGACCAGATCGCCGAGCGGCTGTATACCGAGTACGACAATATCATGGGCGCGCTGCCTGAAGAAGCCACTGCGCAGCAGAAACAGCGTAATCTGACACAGGCCATGCTCGCCGCCACGTTGCGCGCTCAGTTTCGCGAGCAAGTGATCCAGCAACAGGTCAAGCAAGCTCTGGTGCCCGAGCTGCCGGCCGACGATACCTCGGAGCCCGACCAGATCAGTACCCGGCATATCCTGCTCAAGGTACCGGCGCCTACGCCGACGCCCGAAGCATCAGCCGCGCCGGATGAAACGGTTACCGCCGAGTCGTCGGCGGCTGCATCAGCCGAAGCATCAGCCGCGCCCGAGCCCACGCCAACTCTGGCGCCCGAAGCCCTGGATGCGCTGTTTGCCGAGCGCAAGGCCGAGGCCGACGCGCTGTACGAGGAGCTGCTGGCCAACCCCGAGCGTTTCGCCGACATCGCGCGCGAGCGCTCGGAGGACGAGGGCTCGGCCGCCAGCGGCGGCGACCTGCCGGCCTTTAATCGTGAAGGCGCTTCCGGTGACGGCACATCGTTCGTCACGCCGTATGTGGACGCGGCGTGGGCGCTGCAGCCCGACGAGATCAGCCAGCCGGTACGCAGTGAGTTCGGCTGGCATATCATCCAGCGCGTGCCGGAAGACCCTGAGACCAAGCTGGAGCGGCTGCGTACTGCTGCCTACGATACGTGGCTTAGCGCAAAGCGCGCCGTGGCTACGATCGTTCCGGCGCCGACGCCCACGGCCACGCTGCCGCCCGAGGAGCCGCCGGTTGGCGAAACGGCCGAGCCGTCGCAGTAGGCCGCCCTCTCCCGTCGCGGCCCTCACCCCCGGCCCCTCTCCCGTCGCAAGCGACGGGAGAGGGGAGCTTTGCTCCCCTTCTCCTGTGCGTCAGCACGGGAGAAGGGGTCGGGGGATGAGGGCCTTCAATCCCCCAACAAAAACGCGAAGATCAACGGGGTGACGATCGTCGCATCCGATTCGATCACATACTTCGGCGTATCGACGGCCAGCTTGCCCCAGGTGATCTTTTCGTTCGGCACCGCGCCCGAGTACGAGCCGTAGCTGGTAGTCGAATCGCTGATCTGGCAGAAATAGCCCCACAGCGGCAAATCGGTGCGCTGCAAATCCTGGTGCAGCATCGGCACGACACAGATCGGAAAATCGCCCGCGATACCGCCGCCGATCTGGAAGAACCCGATCGACGATCGCGGTGCCGTCTCGGTGTACCAGTCTGCCAGCCAGATCATGTACTCGATCCCCGACCGTACGGTATGTACATGCTCGATCTCGCCGGTGATGCAGTGCGACGCGTACATGTTGCCGGTGGTTGAATCTTCCCAGCCCGGCACGATGATCGGCAGGTTCTTCTCCATCGCGGCGTACATCCACAGAGTCGCGCACGTCGATCTGATAGTACTGCTCCAGCGCACCCGAGCGCAGCAGGTTATATAGATACTCGTGCGGGAAATGGTGCTCACCGGCTTTGTCGGCGCGCGTCCACTCCGCCAGCAGCGCCGCTTCAAGCCGGCGCATCGCTTCTTCCTCGGGGATGCAGGTGTCGGTTACCCGGTTCATGTGGCGCTCGAGCAGAGCCTGCTCGTCATGGGGCGTCAGATCGCGATAGTGCGGCACGCGCTCGTAAAAGTCGTGCGCGATCAGGTTGAAAATGTGCTTCTTCCAGATTGGCGCCGGTACACGAGATCGCGTGTACCTTGTCGCGACGGATCATCTCGGCCAGCGACAGGCCAAGCTCGGCCGTACTCATCGCGCCGCCCAGCGTTACCAGCATCACGCCGCCGCCAGCCAGATGGCGCTCATATCCCTCGGCGGCGTCCACCAGCGCGGCAGCGTTGAAGTGGCGAAACTGGTGTTTGATAAAGTCGCGAATGGCTCCGTCGGACACGGTGGCCTCCTGTTCGCTTAAAAAAACGCCCGCCGCCCCGGTTCTCGGCCCACCCCCCAGTCGGTCGAGCGCCCGGAGCGTCGGGCTGCGTAATTGTAGCAGAGTTTGGCTGTGATGCAAGCTCGCAGGTGCATAGTAGAAACCGTCCGTCATGGTAGTATGCTGCGTGCCTGGCGGGTATCCGGCTTACAAACACAGCTCGCTGCCGCAAGGCCGAAGCATGGGTGTGCATGACACTACGACGCCTACAAATCGGGTTCGACGCCTCCCGGCTTGCCGTGGCCGAGCGTACCGGAACCGAGCACTACAGCTGGGAAGTTTTGTCCGCGCTGGGCCGGATCGACAGCCGCAACAGCTACACACTGTATTGTAACGGGCGGCCGCGCTCGCTTCCGCCGCTGCCCACCAACTATGTGCTTCGACCAATGCCGCTGCCGCGCGCCTGGACACACGGCCGGCTGTCGCTCGAGATGCTGCGCCACCCGCCCGACGTGCTGTTCGTGCCGGCCCACGCGTTGCCGCTGCTGCCCGCGCCTCGCTCGGTGGTGACGATCCACGACCTCGGCTTTTTGCACTTTCCCGAGGCCCACACGCGCGCGCAGCGTCTGTATCATCGTGTGTTTACCCGGCTGAGCGCGGCGCGGGCAACGCGGATCATCGCCATCTCGGAGGCCACGCGCAGCGATTTGCAGGCCTTTTACGGCACGCCTGCCGGCAAGATCCGCGTGGTGTACCACGGCGTCGACGAACGCTTCCAGCCGCAGGACGCCGCCCACGCCTCGGCCGTGGCGCGGCGCTACGGTATCGATTCACCGTATCTGTTGTTTGTCAGCACGGTGCAGCCGCGCAAGAACGTCGCCCGGTTGATCGAGGCCTTTGCGCTTGCGCGCGCCAGTCTAGGGCCGCGCTGCCCGCTGCGGCTTGTGCTGGCCGGCAAGCGCGGCTGGATGACCGAGCAGATCGAGCGCCGCGCAGCCGAGCTCGGCGTGGAGCAAGAGGTCGGCTTTATCGGCTACGTGCGCGACGCCGACCTGCCGGCGCTGCTGTCCGGCGCGCTGGGATATGTGGTTCCTTCGCTGTACGAAGGCTTCGGCATGACGGCGCTGGAAGCGATGGCCTGCGGCACGCCGGTGCTCGCATCCAACACTTCGTCGTTGCCCGAGGTCGTCGGCGACGCGGGACTGCTGGTGGATCCGCTCGACACGCGCGCGATCGCCGACGGAATCGGGCAGCTTGCCGAAGACGCCGCTCTGCGCGACGATCTTCGCGAGCGTGGCCTGCGGCGAGCGGCGAGCTGGACGTGGCAGCGCTGCGCGCGCCAGACGTTGGAGGTGTTGGAGGAGGCCGTGGTAAACTCCACGCGATGAACGTTTCGCGCCCTCCCCAACGCCTGCTCGTGGTTACGCTGGCGGACATGGGCGATGCGCTGCTGACGATCCCCGCCCTGCGTGCGCTACGCTCCCGTTTCCCGGCCGCCACGATCGATGTGTTGACCACGCCGCTCGGCGCCGCGGCGCTGCGCCATCGCGCGCCGTGCGACGAATTGATCGTGCTTGAGCGCGGGCGCCCGGAGAGCAGGCGGACAGCGTTTGAGCCGATAGATCTACGCGCGCTTGCTCAACTCTTGAGGCGGTTGCGCGCGGGACGCTACGATGTGTGCGTTTTGCTGCGGCATCTGACGACCACTGCCGGTGCGCTTAAGCACGCGGCGATCGTGCTTGCATCCGGCGCGCCATGGCGCGTTGGCCTCGACAACGGCCGGGGCTGGTTTCTCAATCGCAGCGTACGCGACGAAGGTTTCGGCGCGCGGCACGAGGCAAGCTACTGGCTCGAGGTGGCAGCCCTGCTGGGCGCGCCGCCGTCAGCCGCTCCAACAACCGATGCCGTTCCGGAGCCGGCGCGGGCAGCGGCGCTGCTGATGCTGGCTGCCCTGGGCGGCGACGGGCCGCTCGTCGCACTTAGCCCCGGCACGGGCGCGTTTGCTCCCGCACGTCGCTGGCCGGCGCAGCGCTTCGCGGAGGTAGCGCGCTGCCTTGCGACAATCGGCGCGCGCATCGTGCTTGTCGGCGGGGCCGAAGAAGCTGCGCTGCGCCGAACGGTGCTGGCGGCCATGCCCGGCAGCGAGCAGATTATCGATCTGGGTGGGAAAACTTCGATCGATGTGCTCGCCGGCGTGCTCCAGGCGTGCGATCTGTTTGTCGGTAACGATAGCGGTGTCGCACACCTGGCGGCGGCTGTCGGCACGCCGGTGACAGCTGTGTTCGGGCCGACCGATCCACGCGCATATGGACCCTACGGCGGCGAGGAGTGGCGGGTTATCGATCGCACACCCGGGCTCGAGCTGCTGGCGTCCGGGCCGCACCGGGCGCTGTGGGCGCCGATCGCGTGCAGCCCGTGCATCTATCGCCACCACCGGCCGGGTACGTTCCTGGGCTGCCCCGACCGCACCTGCCTCCAGCGCACCGATGCGCGGCGCGTTGTCGCGCTGATTGAGCAGCGCCTTCGCGAACTCGACGTCGATTCTCAATTCTCAATTCTCAATTCTCAATTCCCGTTGTATCCTGTTCTGGAAAGGGGCAGCGAACCAGATGACAACACTTGCTGAGCCGGCGGCGAGCTCGTCGCTTAGTAATCCACTGCGCGCCGGGATGCGCCTCGAGCGTACGCCGCAGCCGTGTGTGATGGTGATTTTCGGCGCATCGGGCGACCTCGCGCTGCGCAAGCTGCTGCCGGCACTGTGGGCGCTAAACGAGGCGGAGCAGCTGCCGCCCGGTTTTTCCACCGTCGGCGTTTCGCGCTCTCCGCTGAGCCACGATGACTTTCGCGACCGGCTGCGTGAGAGTATCGCCGACGAAGGACCCATCGACGATACGATGCTCGACGCGTTCATGCAAGGGCTGTTCTATTCGCCCGGCGATATCGACAAACCGGATACCTTTACCCGCCTCAAAGAGCTGCTCGCGACGATCGATCGGGAGCGCGGCACTGCGGGCAACTACATTTTTTATCTGGCCACGCTGCCCTCGTTTTTTCCGACGATCGTCGAACAGCTCGGCCAGGCCGGGCTGGTGAAGCGCGGCGATGCCGGCACGGGCTGGACGCGCATCGTGATCGAAAAGCCGTTCGGCCGCGACCTGGCGAGCGCGCGCGAGCTCAACCATACCGTGCTCAGCGTGTTCGACGAGTCGCAGGTCTATCGCATCGACCACTACCTTGGCAAGGAAACCGTGCAGAACATTCTGCACTTTCGCTTCGCCAACTCGATCTGGGAGCCGATCTGGAACCAGCGCTATGTCGACCATGTGCAGATCACCGTGGCCGAGTCGCTTGGCGTCGAGAACCGCGGCCCGTACTATGAAGAAGCCGGCGTGATCCGCGACATGCTGGAGAATCATATGCTCCAGCTGTTGACGCTGATGGCGATGGAGCCGCCGATTTCGTTCGACGCCGATGCCGTACGCGATGAAAAAGTCAAGGTACTGCGCGGCGTGCGGCCGTTCGACCGTCGGCGCGTGCTGCGCGAGGCGGTGCGTGGGCAGTACGCCGCCGGCTGGATCGACGGCGAGCGCGTGCCGGGCTACCGCGAAGAGCCACGGGTTGCTCCCAACTCCAACACCCTGACATACGCGGCGGCGACGTTCAGGATCGACACCTGGCGCTGGTCCGGCGTGCCGTTTTATCTGCGCTCGGGCAAGCGGCTGCCCAAACGGGCGACCGAAATCGCGGTGCAGTTCAAGCCGGTGCCGCATATGTTGTTCGGCGACACCGCGCCCAATCTGCTGGCGCTGCGCATCCAGCCCGACGAAGGCATTTCGCTGCAGTTCGAGGCCAAAGTGCCCGGCCCGACCGCGCGCCACCGGCCGGTGAACATGGATTTTCGCTACGGCACGGCGTTTGCGACGGCGCCTGCCGAGGCGTATCAGCGCCTGCTGCTTGACGTGATGCTTGGCGATGGGACGCTGTTTGCGCGCCGCGACGAGGTCGAGGCTGCCTGGACGCTGATGGCGCCGCTGATCGAGACCTGGGAAACGTTGGCGCCCGACGATTTTCCGAACTATGAGGCCGGCACCTGGGGGCCCGAGGCTGCCGATCGCTTGCTTGTAGACGCCGGCCGTCGCTGGAGGCGCTTATGACCGCGGCCGATCTCAGCTTCACCGGCGACGAAACCACGGATATTCACCCGGCGCGGATCACTGCCGTTTTGGAACAGTTGTGGCGCGAGTCGACCGATGGAGCCGACGCGCTGATCGTCCAGGTCCGCACGCTCAACCTGCTGGTGTTTGCGCCTGAGCAGCTGGCGACCGACGAGGTCAAACGAGCGATCGACAGCTCATCGGTGCGCCATCCCGGCCGCACGATCGCGATGCTGGCCTCCGCCGAGGCGCGTAAACCGAGGGCGCAGGTGGTGATCGCATGCCGGCTTGGCAGCGGCGGCAAGCAGATCTGTGGCGAGCAGATCACGATCAGCAGCGGCGACAACGGCGCTCCGCTGCCCAGTATCGCGGCGTCTTTGCTGGCGCCAGGCGTACCGACTTATCTTTGGTGGATCGGCGACCCGCCCTTCAACTCCGCCGTGTGGGATCTGTTGGCCGAGATAACCGATCGGCTGGTGGTCGAACTCGCGCTCGTGGAGCGTGTCGTTCGGCCGGCTGCGCGAAGCACTACAGCGCACGCATCCCGGCCTGGCGGTGGTCGACCTGCTGTGGACCGAGATCACTCCATGGCGCCGCTTCGTGGCCCAGTGCTTCGATCTGCCGGATGCGCTGCAGCGCCTGCCCGGGCTGCGCCGTGTCGAGATCGAGCACGCCGCGAGCGAGCCTGGCCGCGCAGCGGCGCTGCTTGTGACGGGCTGGCTCGCCAGCAGGCTTGGCTGGTCCTACGCCGGCGGCGGCGAGACGCTGCGCTTTGCTGCTGCTGCAGGCAACGTCGAGGTTGTGCTGCTCCCCGGCGATGCCTCACGTGAGCTGCGCCGAATCGAGTTCGAAGGCGACGGCATCGAGGTTAAGCTGACGCTCGACGACGCGAACGACTGTGTCGTACATCGCATCGAGCTCGCGGGCGCAACTCCGCTTGGCCGCGTGACTCGCTTGCCGAAGCGCAGCCTGGAGCAGCTGGTCGACGACGAGCTCGATATGCTCGACGCCGATCGAGCATACGAAGCAGCGCTGGACGTGGCGGCGTCGATTGCAAGCGGCGCGTAGCGCGGGCAAGCTTCCGCGCGCCGCACAGTTTGGTACAGTAACTGGCAGCCGGTCTCCACTACGTTTTACGACCGGCTGTGCTACACTTAATATCGCTCTTCCGAACCGTGCCGCCGCCCTGCGAGGACACCTGCTATGATCGACTCGCCGCTTGCGGGAGCCAGCCCTATCTCTTCCGCACGTCCGCACGTCGTCACCCGGCGCGCCGTCACCGGCTGGATCCTCTACGACCTGGCCAACACTATCTTCTCGATGGGCGTCGTTTCGCTGTACTTTTCGCTATGGGTGCGCGACGCGGTCGGGGCTGTGCGCGTCGACGCCATTTACGGCCTGATCACCGCGGTCTCGATGGCGATCATTTTTGTAATCTCGCCGCTGCTTGGCGCGATGACCGACCGTGCCCCACGACGCATGCCGTTTCTGGTGATCAGCACGATCATTTGCTGCGTGTTCACGGCGCTGCTGGCGCGCTTCGGCTTCTGGGCCACCGCGATCTGCTTCGTGGTCGCCAATATCGCGTTCCAGGCCGGCCTGCAGTTCTACGATGCTCTGTTGCCCGAGGTCAGCACCGAAGAGAACCGTGGCCGCATCGGCGGCATCGGCGTCGGCGTCGGCTATCTTGGCTCGTACCTGGCGGTCGGCATCGGCTTGCTGCTCGGCACATCCGACAAGCCGCTGCTGTTCGGCATCATCGCACTTGCGTTTTTCCTCTTCGCCCTGCCCTGCTTTTTCTGGGTCCGTGAACGCGGAAATCCTCATCCACGTCCGATTACACTGCAGATGGTGCGCGATTCGGCGCGCCAGACGATCGCGACGCTACGCGACGGTGAGCGGTATCCGGGGCTGGTGCGCTTCCTGGTTGGCCGCGTGTTTTATACCGACTCGATCAATACCGTGATCTCGATCATGGCGCTGTACACCATCAACATTGCCGTGGCCAATGGTCTGGAGGAAGGAGCGGCCGAGCAAACCTCCCAGTTGATCCTGCTGTTTGCGATCACCTTTGCCGTGCTGGGCGGCTTCGGATGGGGCTGGCTGACCGATCGCCTCGGACCCAAGCGCACGCTGAACCTGGTGCTGTTTGGCTGGATGGCGATCTTCATAGCTGCTGCCGCGATCGGCATCCTTGGATTGCCGCTGTGGACGCTGTACGTGGTGGCCGCGTGTGCCGGCCTGTGCCTCGGCGGCGTCTGGGCGGCAGATCGACCGTACATGCTGCGGCTGACTCCACCGTCGCGGGTCGGCGAGTTCTACGGGTTGTATGGCATGGTGGGACGCTTTTCGGCGATCACCGGGCCGATCATCTGGGCGACGGTTACGTTTTTCACCATCACGCGCGGCGGGCTCGAGCCGCGTATCGGCCAGGGCATCGGCGTGATCGTGCTGCTGTCGTTGATCGTGGTTGCCTATTTCATCCTGCGCCCGGTTTCAGATGCGCGCCGCTCATGGAGCGAATCGGAAAAGTGACCGGCCATGGATGGCCGACGCAAGCGTCGGCCTCGTCTGGCGAAATCGAACCTGTGGGAACGGAGAAGCATGTCCGAGGTAAACGAATATGATCGCGTACGCAGCGCAGTCGAGCAATATGGACAGCCGAAGAACGAGAGCGAGCTGCGCAACAAGCTGCTCGCCGATGGCTATGATCCGGCGCTGGTAGCGCGAGCACTCTCCGATCGAAAATGGCGCAGCGGCGCAGCACGCCGAACCAAATTCGGAACCGGGTCGCTGGTGATCGGCTATGTGCTGTATGGCTTGTTCAGCATCGTAGCCTTCGCATTTTTACTGACACGGCCGGGCGGGCCACAGCCGCCAACTCAGGGCTGGATCCTGGGCGCGATCGTGCTCGCCGCCGCGGTTGTGTTAGCCATCGCGCGACGGCCCGGCATCGCCGTGGGGCTAGTAGTAGGCTTCGCCGTGCTGACGCTGGTTTCCGGCGGTAGTGTCAATTTATTCACCGATCGCTACGAAACCATTGAACGCACGATTCTGCTGTATCCGCTGATCGGCGCCGTGGGCGCGCTGTTTTGGTCGCTGTATCGTCGGGTACCCTGAGTGCCTCTGTATCACTATAGCGAAGACCCGAGCATCACCGTGTTCGAGCCGCGAGCGCCGCTGGCTCATCCCGACAGCGAGCCGTTGGTCTGGGCGCTCGACGAGTGGCACACGCCGATGTATCTCACGCCGCGCGATTGCCCGCGCGTGCTGTTCTGGCCGTTGCCGGCCACCATGGACGCCGACCTCGAGCGCTGGTGGTTGGGAGTGGCCGACCGGATCGTTCTGGCGATCGAGGCCGCCTGGTTCGAGCGCCTGCGTACAACCACCCTCTATCGCTATGTGCTGCCCGACGACTCCTTCCACTCGCTCAACGATGCCGGCATGTACGTCAGCCGCAGCAGAGTCGTTCCACGCACAGTCGAGCAGCTCGGCAATCTGGTCGATGAAATTCGGATAGCACAGGCCGAGCTGCGGGTGTGCGGCTCGCTGGTGCCGCTGGGCAGGGCGATCATCCAGACTTCGCTGCACTGGTCGTTGATCCGCATGCGCAACGCGCAGGGCTGGGACGGTCCTGCCGGCAGTCCGGCTGTACCGAAGGGCTGAGCGAGACGCGGCCGGACACATAGGCAACTTTTCCACTCCCCGCTGCAACAATAGAGTAGAACCTTACACAGGGCCGGTGCGTGGATCAGCAGGACGCTTTCTGGGTAGAGCGCGCTCGCCGTGGCGACCGAGCAGCGTTCGGGCTGCTCGTCGAAAAGCATTCGCCGGCGCTGCTGGGAGGGCTAACGCGGCGCATCGGGCCGGAAGACGCGCCCGACCTGGCCCAGGAGGCGTGGATCCGGGCGTTTCTGAACCTCGATCGGCTGCGCGATCCGGCGCGCTTCGGCGCCTGGCTCGCCGGAATTGGCGCCAACGTCGCCCGCATGTGGCTGCGCGACCGCCGGCCGGCAGGCACATCCTGGGAAGCGCTGCTCGACGACAAAGCGCAGCCCAGCGGTAACGGGCTGCTGCCCGACGAGCAGGTGACGCTGCGCGAGCTGCAGGTGGAGGTAGTAACGGCGCTCGAAGCTTTATCAACGACCAATCGTGACGCTGCGCGGCTGCACTACCTTCACGACCGCTCCTATCGCGAGATCGCCGAGCGGCTGCGCATTCCGGAGAAAACCGTCAAGAGCCGGCTGCACAAAGCACGCCAGCAGCTGCGCCAGCGGCTGCGCCACGTGGTCGAGCTGCCGGTCGAGCAAACACAAGGAGCAACGAACGTGATCGACGCACACGTATTCGAGGTATATCTGGGCGAGCGTGCCCCCGACGCACCTGGACCGCCAAAATCGCGAACTATCGTGGTCCTCAAAGCCGACGAGCAGGAGCGCTACCTGCGCATCTGGGTCGGCGGCTGGGAAGCACAAAGCATCGCACGCATACTACGCGGGGCGCCGGCACCGCGCCCGATGACACACGATCTGATCGTACAACTGCTGTCGCGCATGGGTCACAAAGTTGAAAGCGTCGATATCAGCGCGCTGCGCGAAAACACGTTCTTCGCGACCCTGCGCATCCAAAACAATGGAGCTGTCGAGGAGTTCGACTGCCGGCCGAGCGATGCGCTTGCCGTAGCCGTTGGGCTCGGTGCATCGATCCGCATCGCGCCCGAGGTCATGGAGCAAACCGGCAGCGATGGATGGGACAAGCTGCTTGAAGGCGAGGTCGCGCTTGGAGGCACCGTGACGATGCGACCACTGGAGCTCGAAGACGTGATGCAGCCGCGGACGCCCGAGCCGGGTCAGGGGGCGGAGGAAGTGCGCAAGCCGCTTCCATAGAGCACCGCGCGCGGAGATTACACCACAAAGGCACAGAGGATACGAGGACTATATTTTACTTCGTGTCCTTTGTGCCTTTGTGGTGGTTTTTTCAGGTAACCTCTAGTGTTGCTCAAGCAGCTCGCGCAGCTGCTGCTCTTTCTCGAATTCGTGATCGAATCGCGATCGGTGCTGCCAGCTGCCGGCGCAGCGTTGCCTCGTCGCGGCTTAACTCGTAGAAGTCGCGGAACAAATCGAGCGCGGTAATCGTCTGGCCGCGATACGGCTCGATCGTAACCGGATCGCCGGTACGCAGCCGGCCTGCCGTAATCACCCTGCAATATACGCCGGGGCGCTCGGCTGCCCGAAAACGCTTGAGAAACGCAGGGTCGTCCATGCGTCGCGCCAGGGTAACGCAGGGAATGCGCGGCGAGGTCACTTCCAAAACTACCGAGCCGATATGCAGCCGATCACCGATCGAAAGCCGGGCGGTTTCGAGCTCGCTGATGGTCAGGTTCTCGCCGAATGTTCCAGGCTCAAGCTCGCGGCCCAGGTCGGCCGCCCACCAGTCGTAATCTGCTGCCCCGTAAACGTACACGGCCTGGTCGACACCACCATGGTTTTCGGTATCACAGATCGTGTCGCCGGCCAGCCCGGCGGCGGTGACGCTCACATGTTGCTCGGCCGGCCGCTTGTAGATGCCGGTGACGCCCGAT
The DNA here is from genome assembly GCA_963827625.1 of uncultured bacterium. GTDB lineage: Bacteria > Chloroflexota > Chloroflexia > Chloroflexales > Kallotenuaceae > CAWHBS01. Next base: position 127,408 of record CAWHBS010000007.1, read on the forward strand.
GCTTTGGCGCCCTGGATCGCCTGGGCCTTGCCGAGGTTGACGCTCAGTACATACATCTTTGCGTTGCTTTCCGGTCGTTCCTGCGTTACTCCGTATGATACCGCCACAAATGCACACCCGGTAGCGGATCGAGCCGTCCGAGGCGCAGCAGCGTTTTTTCGATCGCCAGCGGATTTGAGTCGCACAACACAGCATCGCGGTTGAGCTTCACGGCGGCGACGCCCGTGGTACCGGCACCGCAGAACAGATCGAGCACCCGATCGCCCGGCGCGCTCGATGCAAGCACGATCCGCTTGAGCAGCGCCTCGGGTTTTTGTGTTTCATATCCCACGCGCTCGCTGTGCAGGCGGGCGACGACCGGAAAATACCACCAATCCTCGGGCACCTTGCCGCGCTCAAGGTCGGGTACTTTACCGAAGCCGGCGCGCGGGCTACTGCGGAACGCTTCAAGCGTTGCCGGGTTGTACGGCACGCGCACGGCGTCGGCGTCGAAATAGTAAGTTCGTGTGCGGGTATACACCAGAATCGTATCATGCTTGCGCTTAAACGCCGACGTGATCGGCGACGGGCCGTGATAACACCAGACGATCTCGTTCAAGAAGCGCTCGCGGCCGAACAAGCGGTCGAGCATCACTTTAACGTAATGCACGGCGTGCCAGTCGAGATGGACGTACAGCGTTCCATCGGACGTAAGCAGGTCGCGCGCGGCTGCGAGGCGCGGCTCGAGCCAGCGCAGGTAGGCGTCGAAGTCGCCCACATCGCCGTAGGCCGGCACCGAGCGCGACTGGATGCCACGCCCTCCGTCCACACGCGCCGCGTAGCGCTTGCCGCTGCCGAAGGGCGGATCGAGGTAGACCAGACGGAACGTTTGTTGGCGCTGCGCCAGCAGCGCGGCGAGCGCCAGGCCTTCGGCGCAGTACACGTCAATACCGGGGTCGCCGGCTGGATCCGGCCATGGCAGAGCGACCGGCATCGGCTCATGATCAAGCTCGGCGGCGCGCAGCTCGGCCAGCTCGAGCGAGCGATAGTTGTGTTCGAAGCTTCCGCGGCCCATCGTCGCTCATTCTACGCCAACCGACGCCGCCTCACCATGCAGCACGTCGAGCTCGATATCGACGTGGGCATGGGCAAGCATATCGGCCAGGAAATGACCGGTATGCGAGCCATCGACATGTACGATCTGCTCAGGCGTTCCGCATGCGACGATCAGACCGCCGCCGGCGCCGCCTTCGGGACCCATATCGATCACCCAGTCGGCCGTTTTGACGACGTCGAGGTTATGCTCGATCACGATCACCGTGTTGCCGGCGTCGACCAGCCGGTGCAGCACCTGCAACAGGTGCTGCACATCGGCGAAATGCAGGCCGGTCGTCGGCTCGTCAAGGATATAGATCGTGCGGCCGGTGGCGACACGGCACAGCTCCTTGGCCAGCTTGACGCGCTGCGCCTCGCCGCCCGAAAGTGTGGTGGCCGACTGCCCGAGCTTGATGATAGTCCAGCCCGACGTCGTGCAGCGTTTGCAGGATGCGACGGATACGCGGAACATTCTCGAAGAACTCGAGCGCGGTCTGCACGTCCATGTCCAGCACGTCGGCGATCGTCTTGCCTTTGTACTTGCACCTGCAGCGTTTCGCGATTGTAGCGCTTGCCTTTGCACACATCGCAGGTGACCCACACATCGGCCAGGAAGTGCATCTCGATCTTTTTCTCGCCGTTGCCCTCGCAGGCTTCGCAGCGCCCGCCCTTGACGTTGAACGAGAAGCGGCCCGGCCCATAGCCACGCAGCTTGGCCTCGGGCGTTTGCGCGAAGACGTCGCGGATCAGGTCGAACAGCTTGACGTAGGTGGCCGGGATTGGAGCGCGGCGTGCGGCCGATCGGCTGCTGGTCGATATCGATCACCTTGTCGAGCTGCTCCAGGCCGTCCAGCGCGCGGTGCTTGCCGGGCCGCATTTGAGCGCGATTGAGCCTGGCCGCCAGCGCCGGGTATAGCGTTTCGGTGATCAGCGAGGACTTGCCCGAGCCCGACACCCCGGTGACCGCCGATCAGCACGCCAAGCGGGATATCGACGTCGACGTCACGCAGGTTGTTTTGCTGCAGCGCCACGCAGCTGCAGCCAGCCGGTCGGCTCACGACGGTCGGTGCGGCACGGCGATCGCGATCTTGCCGGCCAGAGAACTGGCCGGTCAGCGAATCAGCTTGCGGCAATCTGCGCCGGCGAGCCCTCGGCGACGACCTCGCCGCCATTGACTCCGGCGCGCGGCCCGAAGTCCACGATCCAATCGGCGGCCTGCATGGTTTCTTCGTCGTGCTCGACCACCAACACGGTGTTGCCGAGATCGCGCAGCTTGATGCAGCGTATCGATCAGCTTGCGGTTGTCGCGCTGGTGCAGGCCGATGCTTGGCTCGTCCAGGATATACATCACGCCGACCAGCCCCGAGCCGATCTGCGAGGCCAGCCGGATGCGCTGCGCCTCGCCGCCCGAGAGCGACGGCGCCGAGCGATCGAGCGTCAGATAGTGCAGGCCCGACGTTGAGCAGGAAGCCCAGCCGCTCGCGGATCTTCCTTCAGAACTTCGCCGGCCACGGCCAGCTCGTAGTCGCTCAAGCTGCTCGGTTCGCGCCGACTCCGGCGCCGAGCGCTTCAGTGATCGATCTGCCCGTACCAGCGATCGGTCTCGCCTGACAGCTTGCAGGCCCAGGCATACGCCTGATCGATGGTCATGGCGCGTCATACTCGCGGATCGACAGCTCGCCGACCGTCACCGCCAGGCTCTCGGGCCGCAGCTTGGCGCCGCGGCAGGATGGGCAGGGCTGCTCGCTCATATAGGCGCGGTAGAGCTCCTGCATCCCGTCCGAGCCGGTCTGGTGGAAGCGGCGCGTGATCTCGCTGGACAAGCCTTCCCAGCGCGCATGTAACTGCCGCGCCCGCTGGCGCTGTCCCAGGTGAACGGATGCGCTCCTTGCCCGAGCCGTAGATCAACACGTGGCGCGCGCGCTCGGACAGTCTGTTCCAGGGCGTATCAAGGTCGAACTCGTAGTGCTTGCGCGATATTGCGCAGCGCGCGGTAGCCCCAGCTGTCTTTCTTCTTGCGCAGCTCGCCCCAGTAGACCACCGCGCCGTCGTGCAGCGTCAGCGTCCGGGTTCGGCACCAGTAGCTCGGGGTCGACCTCCAGACGCGTGCCCAGGCCGGCGCAGGTGGGACACGCTCCCTGCGGCGCGTTGAACGAAAACATCTGCGGCGTCAGCTCGATGAACGAGATACCGCAGTGCGCGCAGGCGAAGCTCTTCGCTCATCACCCATTCGTCGGGATTATCCGAGGAGCGCAGGGTAAGTGCCGTCATCGGCTGCACCGCCCGGCCGGGCTGGTCCACAGCATCTTCAGCGCTACCCGAGCGGATGGCCCATCGCGACCTCGACCTGCTCGCCCTGCGCGCAGCGCAGGCTCGATGCCACTACCGGTCAGGCCATGCGAAAGGCAGTTCCGATCGCTCTGCTACGCCGGGTCACGGACTCCAGCGCGCGTCGGGTGCCACGCTGGCCGCGACACCATAGCTGGTCCGCGCTTCGGCCAGCCCGAGCACCTCGACATCAGGCTGCTGCTCGCTGGACGGCATCTGCCAGCGGTCGACCACGATCTCGATCGAGTGCTTGACCTTCTTGTTGAGCTTGATCTCATTCTGCAGGTCGCGCATCTCGCCGTCGACGCGCACGCGCGAGAAGCCTTCGGCCTTGGCTTCGGCAAAGATCTCCTTGTACTCGCCTTTGCGCGTCGAAACCACCGGCGCCAGAACCATAAAGCGTGTGCCGGGCTCGAGCTGCAAGCACGCGATCGACCATCTGCTCGCCGGTCTGCGAGCCGATCTGGCGGCCGCACTGGTGGCAGTGCGGCATGCCGACGCGCGCGAACAGCACCCGCAGATAGTCGTAGATCTCGGTAACGGTGCCGACCGTCGAGCGCGGGTTTTTGGATGCCGACTTTTGCTCGATCGCGATCGCCGGCGACAGGCCGCCGATGAAATCGACCTTGGGCTTTTCCATCTGGCCGAGGAACTGCCGCGCATACGCAGGACAGCGATTCGACGTAGCGGCGCTGGCCTTCGGCATACAGCGTATCGAACGCCAGCGACGATTTGCCCGAGCCGGAAACGCCGGTCAGAACGACGAGCTTGTCGCGCGGAAGCTCAAGATCGATGTTTTTGAGGTTGTGCTCGCGGGCGCCCTTGATGACGATTTTATCCCTCGACATGCCTGCTCCCGCTACAGTTAAGGGGGCGATGTGCCTCATCGATCGGCGCCGCTGCCGGATCATAGGCAAAAAAAGGTCCGCGCCGCATGCTATAAAGAGCCGGCTCGAATGGCCGCGACGCGAACACTTGTTTCTAGAAATGAGTATAGCACTGATCGCAGTACGGATCAAGGTAGAAGATTCGAAAGGGAGCTTAAAGTTTCGGGTTTCAGGTTCGCCGGCCGGACAAAACGCTATGACGCAAACGAGGCGCTGTAGGGACACGCCGGAGGCGCGGAGCCAACCTTTGGAGGCGTGCCGACCCGCATGTGCCGGTGGCGTGTCCTGCGGGCGTCGGGTTTCATCCACCCGTGTGCACGATGGACGGCACCAAACCTTGTCGTCGCCTGCGTTCCTGTAACATCCGGTTTGCCCAACCTCCAAATCCCTGCTATGTTCGCCTCACATCGGAGGCGAGTATGGCACGCAACGACGGTCGCGCAGCCGATCAGCTGCGGCCGGTCGAGATCGTTCCCCACTTCCAGCGCTTCGCGGAAGGCTCAGCGCTGATCAGGGTCGGCAACACGGAAGTCTTGTGCAGCGCCAGTGTAGAAAAAGCAGTACCGCCCTGGATGCGCGGACGCAACAGCGGCTGGCTCACCGCCGAGTACGCCCTGCTGCCGCGCTCGACGACAACGCGCAGCCGGCGCGAGCGCTCCGGAGCCGGCGGGCGAACACAGGAGATCCAGCGACTGATCGGCCGCTCGCTACGCATGGCGCTTGATCTCGGCCTGCTGGGTGAACGAACGATCACGGTCGACTGTGATGTGTTGCAGGCGGACGGCGGCACGCGCACCGCGGCGATCACCGGCGGCTGGGTGGCGGTTGCGCTGGCTATCCAGGGGCTGCTGCACAGCGGCGAGCTTTCGTCGACGCCGCTTGTACGTCAGATCGCGGCCGTCAGCGTAGGCATCGTCGCAGGCGTACCGCTGCTGGATCTGGATTACAGCGAAGACAGCACAGCCGACGCGGACTGCAACCTGGTGCAGGATGCACACGGTGCGATCGTGGACGTCCAGAGCACCGCGGAGCGACAACCCTTCGACCGATTTCAACTGGAGCGGTTGCTTGAGCTGGGCGAAGCCGGCATCCGCGAGCTGCTGGCGTTGCAGCTTCAGGTACTGGATTGACGCGGAAAGCCCGGAGGGGTGTCCTGGGCCAACGTAAAGACGCAAGGATGCCTTTGAGTTAAAACGAGCTTGACACCAAAAATCGGTGTGGTATATTTCCGCGGTCGCCAAAAACGAGCCTGGCTCGCAGCGGCGGCAGAGAAGGATCGCGACGAGCTTGACAGCTTCGTAACGATATGCTATACTTCTCTCCTTGTCGGAAACGACACGTCTCGCTTCGGAAGCGAAGCAGACCACCACAAGCGAACACTCCGCCGAGCGATGCGTCCGTCGTATCCTCGCTTTTTTTTCGCTCCGTGGTGTGCACCTGACCAACTGACGTGTGAAATGTGCGTGAATGCAAGCGTCGAATTCATCAGGTAGAGGCTCTACCATTGATGACGAGTTTGATCCTGGCTCAGGATCAACGCTGGCGGCGTGCCTAATGCATGCAAGTCGCACGCGGGTCCTTCGGGATGCTGCGTGGCGAACGGCTGACTAACACGTGCGTACCTGCCCTACCGTGGGGAATACCGGCTGGAAACAGCCGACAATACCGCGTACGCTCGCGGCTGTGATGGTCGTGAGGAAAGCGCTTCGGCGCGCGGTGGGAGGGGCGCGCGGCCCATCAGGTCGCTGGCGGGGTAACGGCCCACCAGGCCATTGACGGGTCGCTGGTCTGAGAGGACGGCCAGCCAGACTGGGACTGAGACACGGCCCAGACACCTACGGGTGGCAGCAGCAAGGAATCTTCCCCAATGGGCTCACGCCTGAGGGAGCAACGCCGCGTGGAGGATGACGGCTTTCGGGTTGTAAACTCCTTTTCGGGGGGATGATACAGACAGTACCCCCACAATAAGCCCCGGCTAACTCTGTGCCAGCAGCCGCGGTAAGACAGAGGGGGCAAGCGTTGTCCGGATTGACTGGGCGTACAGCGCGCGCAGGCGGCACAGTATGTGCCCGGTGACAGCCCACGGCTCAACCGTGGGTCGCCCGAGTACACAGCCGTGCTGGAGGCAGGGAGAGGGTCGTGGAATGCCCGGTGGAGCGGTGAAATGCGTAGAGATCGGGCGGAACACCAGCGGCGAAGGCGGCGACCTGGCCCTGACCTGACGCTGAGGCGCGAGAGCGTGGGGAGCGAACGGGATTAGATACCCCGGTAGTCCACGCCGTAAACGATGTGGAGCCGGTGTTGGGGGGTGATTGCGCCCCGCAGTGCCCAAGCTTACGCGATGACTCCACCGCCTGGGAACTACGGCCGCAAGGCTAAAACTCAAAGGAATTGACGGGGGCCCGCACAAGCAGCGGAGCGTGTGGTTTAATTCGAAGCAACACGAAACACCTCACCCAGGTTTGACATGCACCTGCACAACGGTGAAAGCCGTCTCTTTCGAAGGTGGTGCACAGGTGCTGCATGGCTGTCGTCAGCTCGTGTCGTGAGATGTTGGGTTAAGTCCCGCAACGAGCGCAACCCCTGCCCCGTGTTATCTTGTGTCACGGGGGACTGCCGGTGTTGGACACCGGAGGAAGGCGGGGATGATGTCAAGTCAGCATGGCCCTTACGCCTGGGGCGACACACACGCTACAATGGGAGGGGGAGCGCGTTGCCAGGTGGTAACACCGCGCTAATCGCCAGGACCTCCCGTAGTGCGGATTGGCGGCTGCAACTCGCCGCCATGAAGCCGGAGTTGCTAGTAACCGCGTGACAGCAGAGCGCGGTGAATACGTACCCGGGCCTTGTACACACCGCCCGTCACGTCATGGGAGTCGGGAACACCTGAAGTCCGTGGGGCAACCGCAACGGGAGCCAGCGGCCGAGGGTGGGCCTGGCGACTGGGACGAAGTCGTAACAAGGTAGCCGTACCGGAAGGTGCGGCTGGATCACCTCCTTTCTAGGGAGCAATTCCTGGATGCAATCTCGCCCGGGACCACGGCGCTGGAAGCCGCCGCCGGGAAGGGACGCTTCCACAACGACGCGTGTCGCGCGCGCACATTTCACACGTCAGCGGGTCAGCTCGCTGAGCCTGTACCTGACCAAGTTCATAGCGTACAACTATATCGAGACAGAACGTCGTCGATGTAAAACACGACGACGTGGTTCATTTAATGAACCAGTGCACATCCGTAGCGATGTGCCGCCGAGGAAGACCGAAGACCAGGCAAGACACGATGCGCGGTCGGGGGATGCCTCGGCACGACCAGCCGATGAAGGACGCTGAACAGCAGCGATAGGGTGGGGGAGCCGCTCTCAGGCTTCGATCCCGCCGTTTCCGAATGGGGCAACCCGCTCCGGTACCCCCGGAGCACTCCCTGGCATTCCGATCAGGGAGAGGGCACGCGGCGAACTGAAACATCTTATTAGCCGCAGGAAGTAGTACCCGGCCCGGAGTAGTGGCGAGCGAAACGGGCTGCAGGCCAAACCGTTACCGTGCCAAGCCGCCAGGCGTTGCGGTGACGGGGTTGTGAGGGCATCACGGAGGCGCTGGCGTGCCTCCACCACAGCCGACGAGGACAGGGAAGCGTCTGGGAGGGCGCACCATAGCAGGTGACAGTCCGGTACCTGCCTTCGTCGGTGACGGCCGATGTTTCTCGAGTACCACGGGACACGTGAAATCCTGTGGGAATCCGGGCGGACCACCGTCCAAGCCAACCTACTGGTCGTGACCGATAGTGCACAGTACCGTGAGGGAACGGTGAAAAGTACCCCGGCGAGGGGAGTGAAATAGACCCTGAAACCGACCGCGTCCATGCAGTGAGAGCGCTAGGCGGGAGTTCGCTTCCGCATGCGTGATCGCGTGCCTTTTGGAGTATGACCCGACGAGTTGCTGCGCGTCGCCTGCTTAAGGCAGTCATAGCCGCAGGCCGAGCGAACGCGAGGGTGAAGAGCCCGTATCTGTGGCGCGCAGCAGACCCGAAACCGTGTGAGCCACCCATGCCCAGGCTGCAGCGCCCGTAACAGGGCGTGAAGGGCCGAACCGGTGAACGTTGCAAAGTTTTCGGATGAGGTGTGGGTAGCGGTGAAATGCCTATCGAACACGGAGATAGCTGGTTCTCCCCGAAATGCATTGAGGTGCAGCCGGCGGTGACCGCTTGCGGGGGTAGAGCACTGTTAGGACGCGGGGGCTTCACCGCCTACCAACTTCTGGCAACCTGCGAATACCGTAAGCTCAGGCCGTCGAGTGAGACGTCGGGTGCAAACGTCCGGCGTCAAAAGGGTAACAACCCAGACCCACCGCTAAGGGCCCCAAGTGGGGACTCAGTCGCAAAGGAAGTGACGGTGCCCAGACAACCAGGAGGTTGGCTTAGAAGCAGCCATCCTTGAAAGAGTGCGTAATAGCTCACTGGTCGAGGACCGTTGCGCCGATAATGTCGCGGGGTTAAGTCCACCCCCCGAAGCGTGGGATCAGTGACCGACCTCGGTCGGGTCGCTGGTGGTAGGGGAGCGTCGACGACAGGATGAAACATCAGCGCAAGCCGGTGCGGACCGTCGTCGAGTGCGAATGTCGGGATGAGTAACGTATGGTGGGGCGAGAACCCCCACTGCCGTATGCCCAAGGCTTCCGCTGCACGGTCACTCCGCAGCGGGTTAGTCGGGCCTAAGCCGAGGCCGAAAGGCGTAGGCGATGGACAGCTGGTTGATATTCCAGCACCAGGTCACAAGCATTGACCGTCACGTCCCCGGAGCGGACGCACCCGTGGCCAGACGAGGGCCATTCAAGCCGGTAGGCGCTTTGGCGCTGAGAGGCGAGTACAAGCGCTGGGCGCAAGCCTGTGCGCAAGGGGTGGAGCCCTGTGCCGGCTCGAAATCACGTGACGCGAGCGAGCGACCTGCCCGTACCGCACACCGACACTGGTGGGCTGGCGTAAGCGCGCCAAGGCAGACGAGCGAACCCTGGTTAAGGAACTCGGCAAAATGATCCCGTACCTTCGGAAGAAGGGATGCTCCCAGGTGTGCACCGGCTAGCCCGGGAAGCACCGGGGAGCCGCAGCACAGCGGCCCATGCGACTGGTTACCAGAACCTTAGGTCCCTGCCAAGGCGCAAGCCGACGTATAGGGGCTGATGCCTGCCCAGTGCCGGAAGGTTAAGGGGAGAGGTTCACGCCTTGAACCGAAGCCCCGGTCAACGGCGGCCGTAACTATAACGGTCCTAAGGTAGCGAAATTCCTTGTCGGGTAAGTTCCGACCCGCACGAAAGGCATAACGACATGGGCACTGTCTCGACCAGGGGCTCGGTGAAATTGAAGTGCCGGTGAAGATGCCGGCAACCCACACCCGGACAAAAAGACCCCGTGGAGCTTTACTCTAGCTTGTCACTGTGTATGCTGGCAGACTGCGTAGGATAGGTGGGAGCCTATGAACTCAGGCTTGCGGGCTTGGGGGAGGCAACGGTGAAATACCACTCTGTGTGGCAGCGTGCACTCACCGCGTGAACGGCACGTGGAACCGTGACTGGTGGGGAGTTTGACTGGGGCGGTCGCCTCCTAAAGCGTACCGGAGGCGCCCAATGGTTCCCTCAGGGTGGATGGCAATCACCCAGGGCGTGCAAGGGCACAAGGGAGCTTGACTGCAAGGCACACACGCCGCGCAGGCGCGAAAGCGGGGCCTAGTGATCCTACGGTGGCGAGTGGAAGCGCCGTAGCGTACCGGATAAAAGCTACCCCGGGGATAACAGGCTGATCCTGCCCAAGAGTTCTAATCGACGGCAGGGTTTGGCACCTCGATGTCGGCTCGTCGCATCCTGGGGCTGGAGTCGGTCCCAAGGGTTGGGCTGTTCGCCCATGAAAGCGGCACGCGAGCTGGGTTCAGAACGTCGTGAGACAGTTCGGTCTCTATCCGGTGTGGGCGTTTAGGTGATTGCGTGGGGCTGGCCCTAGTACGAGAGGACCGGGCTGGACGGCCCGCTGGTGGAGGAGTTGTGGGGCGACCCGCAGGCTCCGTAGCTACGGCCGGAAGGGCGAAGCGCTGAATGCATCTAAGTGCGAACCCCGCCACAAGACGAGTCACCTCGCCATTTTGAGATGGGTAAGGGCGCGGCAAGATGAGCCGCTGACCGACCGGCGGTGCACGCCCGGCGACGGGTGAGCCGACCGGCACGGATGCCCGAGGGCTTGCCTGGTCTCCGGTCTCCTTCGGAGGCCGTCGAAACGATTTGCACTGCTGCTCGATATATTTGTACGCTATGAACTGCTCAGGTGCAGTTCTAAACCAGAACTGCCGGTAGCAGTACCATTTGGGTGTGCCTCAGCGCTACGGACCCACCCCGTCCCATCCCGAACCGGGTCGTGAAACGTGGCAGCGCCGCGGGTACTGGGGCTTCGGCCCTGGGAGACAAGGTCAGTGCACCCTTATCATTCGAACGCCGCTCCGACATTCGTCGGAGCGGCGTTCTCCTTAATAACGATCCACGAAGACCGGGTACCCGCTAGCGCAAGTACCCGGTCTTCGTGGATCGTCTATTTGACATCCGGCTCCGCCTCGGCTACGATGCGCTGCTGTTTGGGGCAACCATGCGTATCCTGATCACCGGCGGTCGCGGGCAGCTTGGCTCGGCTCTCGCAGATGTGCTCGCACCTTCCCATTCGCTCGACCTGCCGGCCAGCGCCGAGCTCGATGTTGCGGCTTCGGATGCCGTCGAAATCGATCGCCGAACGGCGGCCCGACCTGGTTATTCATGCTGCCGCTTTCACCAACGTCGACGCCTGTGCCCGCGAGCCGGATCGCGCTTTGCGCGTCAACGCTCTCGGCACCCGGCGTGTCGCGCTCGCCTGCCGCCGGCTGGATATCCCGCTGGTGTATATCAGCACCAATGAAGTGTTCAACGGTCGTGCTGCACGCCCGTATCTCGAATGGGATGCTACCGATCCGATCAATCCGTATGCGTACAGCAAATGGGCCGGCGAACAGGCCGTCCGGCAGCTTGCGCCGGCGTTCTGGATCGTGCGCGTGGCCTGGGTGTTCGGCGGCGAGCGCAATTTTGTGCGCACGATGCTGCGCCTGGCCCGCGAGCGGGGCGAGCTGTCGGTGGTGGACGACGAGGTCGGCAATCCGACGTATGCGCCCGACGCGGCCGCGGCGATCGCCCGGTTGATCGAGCGCCCGAATTACGGTGTGTTTCATCTGACCAACGAAGGCTACTGCTCGCGCTATGAATTCGCGCGCGAAATCCTTCGCCAGGCCGGGATGGAGCATGTTCCTGTGCGCCCGGCCAAACTGGCCGAGTGGAAGCGCGATTCGACCCCGCCGGCATTCGCGGCGCTGCGAAACTTTGTGGCCGCCGAAGAGCTCGGCATCCAACTGCCGCCATGGCAAGCCGCACTGGGCGAGTTCCTGCGCACGACGGAGCAACGGGTATGATCGACGTGATCATCCCAAACTTTAACGGCGTTCACTTGCTGCCGACCTGCCTCGACGCGCTGCGGCGACAGACGCGGCGTGACTTCCGCGTTACTGTCGTCGACGACGCCTCGACCGACGATTCGCTTGCCTTGTTGCGCCGGCAGTATCCCGAGGTTCAGGTGCTGGCGCTGCCCGCCAACCGGGGCATGGCGCACGCTGTCAATCGCGCTGTGCTGGCCACCACTGGCGAGTTCGTGGTGCTGCTCAACAACGATACCGAGGCCGACGAGCGCTGGTTGGAACAGCTGATCGGCACGCTGGAGCGCCAGCCGCAGTATGCCTTCGCCGCCAGTAAGCTGCGTTTGTTCGACCGCCGCGAGGTGCTGCACTCGGCCGGCGACGGCTACACGTTGGATGGAATACCCTTCAATCGGGGAGTGTGGGAGCATGACCTAGGCCAGTACGACGACGACCACGAGGTGTGGGGGCCGTGCGGCGGGGCCGCTGCCTACCGCCGCGGCGCGCTTCAATCGCTGGCCATAGGCGAGCAAGTTCTGGACGAAGACCTGTTCATGTATTGTGAAGACGTTGACTTGAACCTGCGCGCACAGCTGCGGGGCTTGCGAACGGTGTTTGTTCCGACCGCCGTGGTATATCACAAACTCAGCGCAACCGGAGGTGGCCCACTGGCCAGCTACTACTGCGGGCGTAACTTTATTCTGGTGTGGGCCAAAAACCTGCCGGCGGCGGCGCTGCACCGCTACTGGGCCGCGTTTACGCGACGCCAGCTGTCGATCGCCTGGGATGCGCTGCGCAACATTCGCGGCCGCTCTGCTCGTGCCAGGCTACGCGGCCAGCTGGCCGGCCTAATTGAGCTACCGCGTTTTGTAGCCAAGCGACGGCACATGCCGCGCTTTCCCGACGCACAGGCGGTGTTGTGACGCCGTTTCTTTCGATCGTTATTCCGGCCTGGAACGAACAGCAGCGGCTGCCGGGCACGCTCACGGCAATTATAGAGTTTTGCCGGCAACAGCCATTCGCCTGCGAGCTGATCGTTGTCGACGACGGGAGCACCGATGCCACGGCGGCGGTTGCCGAGCGTATGCAGCAGAGCTTTGCTTCGCTCGAAGTGTTGCGCCTCGATCATCGCGGCAAAGGCTTCGCCGTGCGACAGGGCATGCTGCGAGCACGCGGGCACTATGTGTTGTTCGCCGATGCCGACCTCGCGGTGCCAATCGCGGAGTGGCATAAGCTGCAGCCGTTCTTTGAGCGCGGCTACGACGTGGTAATCGGCTCGCGTGAGGGCATCGGAGCACGCCGCGTCGGCGAGCCGCGCTACCGGCATGTGATGGGCCGCGTGTTCAATTTCGTCGTTCGCGCCGTCGCGCTGGGCGGGATCCAGGATTCGCAGTGCGGCTTCAAAGCGTTTACCTTCGAAGCCAAACAGCAGATTTTCGGCGCCGTCCGGCTGTATGGAGCCGATGCCAGGACGCTGCGTGGAGCCGCCGTTACAGCGTTCGACGTCGAGGTATTGTTTCTCGCCCGGCGCTTCGGCTATCGCATCGCAGAAGTGCCGATCACCTGGCACTACGGCGTCGAAACCAAGGTCGATCCGCTGCGCGATTCGCTGCGAAATTTCCGCGATGTGCTGCGCGTGCGCTGGAATGAGCTGCGGGGTTCGTACAAAACGAAGAACGCCCTGACAGAAACGCAAAGCCGCAATGACGATCCGCGAATACCCGCGAATAAAAACGAATAAACGCGAACATTGCGGAGTGTAGGGCGTCCGGCCATCAAAGCCGGCATACATCACCTCGCCAACTCACCTCCTTGTGTCCCCGGTGTCTGCTGCGTCATCCCGTTCTCCGGTACCTGTATCTCCTCATCGCCTGCTCCATCGTCTTCCAAATGCAGCGTCTCACCGTCGACCAGCGGCCGCCCGGTCTGCGGATCAAAACGCGGGCCATTGGTCGCCGCGCCGCGGGTGGTCGCCTTTCTGATGAGCGCTGTCTCTTCGGAAGTACCCAGCATGCCCAGGAACGGCCGCACGATATCGATCGGGAAGGGGAACAAGATCGTCGAATTCTTTTCGGACGCGATCTCGGTCAGCGTTTGCAAATAGCGCAGCTGCAGCGTTACCGGCTCGTGGGCGATGATATCGGCGGCATCGGCGAGCCTTTGCGATGCCTGATACTCGCCTTCGGCGTGGATGATCTTGCCTCGCTTCTCGCGCTCGGCTTCGGCCTGGCGGGCCATGGCGCGCTGCATTTGCTGCGGCAGCTCGACGTCTTTGATCTCGACGATGGTGACTTTGACGCCCCATGGCTCGGTTTGCTCGTCGATGACTTGCTGGATCTCCGAGTTGATCCGCGCGCGATCCGCCAGCAGCGTATCCAGCTCGACCTTGCCCATTACGCTGCGCACCGTGGTTTGCGCGATCTGCATCGTCGCCCGAATGTAATCCATCACGTTGACCACGGCTTTATTGGGGTCGATCACCATGAAGTACAGCACGGCATTAACTTTGATCGTCACATTGTCGAGCGTGATCACTTCCTGGGCCGGGACGTCCATTGTCAGGACACGCGTATCGACGCGGATCATCCGCTCGATCGGCGGCCAGACAAAGAACAGGCCGGGACCACGCGCACCCGTTAACCGGCCCAGTCGAAAGATGACGCCGCGCTCATACTCCGGTATGATCCGCACCGCGGCGAACACGTACATGATCGCCAAGAAAAACAATCCGACCGCGCACAAGGCAGCAAACACTGAGCCGCTGAGAAGATCCATAGCGATAGTCCTTTATCTCGTGTGCGGACGCGCCGGTGGTGCGTTCGGACACGCCACCGGCGCGTCCCTACGGTTCGACCCGTTTCACATATAATCGCAGCCCATCCACGCCGGCGACTTCGACCAGCTCGCCCGGCCCAATCTGACCCTGGTCGGTCCAGGCCGACCACAACGCGCCGTCGACGAACACCATGCCTTCCGGCGCGATCGGCTGGCGCACCTCGGCCAGCCTGCCGAGCAGGGCGTGGTGTCCGGTTACCGGTCGCTGTCCTCGCACCCGCGTTGCCAGGGCCAGCAGCCCAAGCACTGCCGCACCCAGCGCCAGCGCCACCCCACCCATCACCACGAACGAAACGCCCATGCCTGGTGAGCGGCTCGTATCAACCAGATAGAGTGCGCCCAGAATGAGCAAAACGGTGCCGGCTATCGCCAGGCCGCCATGCGTCGTCACAACCGAACTCGAGCCCGATCAGCAGCATACCGGCGACCAGCACCACCACCGCTAGCGGCCGCACATCGCCAAGCCAGAAGCCGACCAGCGCTGCGATGATCATGATCGCACCGGTGACGCCCGGAACACTCATGCCCGGGTTCGTCAGCTCGAGCATGATGGCGATGCTGCCGAAAACAAACAGTAAAAAGGAGACGGTCGGGATAGCCAGAAATTGCCCAAGTGACTCCCAGAATGTCGGCGTGACCGGCATGACCTGTGCATCGAGCGTTTCAAGCGTCACCGGCGCGCCGTCCGTCGTCACCTGCCGGCCCTGCAGCGCGGCAGGCAGCTCCTCGGCAGTTGCCACGAGGTCGATCACCGGGGGCTCGAGCTCGATCGCCTGTTCGGCATCCACGATCGCGCCGCTGCGGACGGCCTGTTCAAGCCACTGGTCGTTTCGGCCGCGCTCGCGCGCCCAGGCGGCGGTCTGCGTCGCGGCGTCGTCGACGACAAGCTGCTGGGTCGCCTCGGAGAAGCCTGCGGGTACGTCGACCAGCGGCGCGGCAAAACCGACGGTTGCTTGCGGCGCCATCGCCGCTATGTCCGCGGCGGCGAGCAGCAGTGTCCCAACCGGGCCTCCATGGGCGCCGCGCGGTCCGACCCAGACAACTATAGGGACGCCGGCGGCATACAGCTCACGTGCAAGCGGCCACGCCGCGCCCAGCGAGCCGCCGCCGCGAACTTCAACCACCAGGGCAGTGGCGCCGGCGGCTTCGGCTTCGCTCAGGGCTCGTCGCACGCGATCGGCGGCCGGCACGCTGAGGCCCTGGTCGACAGTAACCCAATACAGACGACCACGCCCCTGAGCGCTCGCCACGCCCGCGGCGAGCCAGCACAGCATGGCAAGCACAAATCCGGCTCGGATGGCACGCACGATCTTTGCACGCATATACACTCGATCCTACGTTGCCGGCTGCACAGGGTTGCGCCTCAGGTCGTGTCGCTCTCCACGGCCGCGTCGCCGGCACGCGAAACAAATCGCTTGATACGCCGCTCACAATCCGAACGGGGCAGCAGCACTTTGCGGTCACAGCGCAGGCAGCGGATGCCGATGTCCGCGCCGATCCTTACGATTCGCCAGGTATCTCCACCGCACGGATGCACCTTGCGCATCTGAACTACGTCGCCGACGTTTATTTGTAGCGGCGTCACTCCGTCACCCGCTTTGCCCGCTGCCATAGCTCGTCAAGCTCGGCAGCGTTCAGCTCGCGCAGATCACGCCCGCCGGCAAGATGCTCACATATTGTAAAGCGGCGCCGAAACTTTATGTTTGCTTCACGTAGCGCGGTCTCACCGTCTACGTCGAGCCACGACGCCAGGCGGGCCACGACAAACAACAGGTCACCCAACTCTTCGGCACGCTTCGCAGGATCGGCCGTGCGCAGCTCGTCCAGCTCTTCGTACACCTTGGCCCATACGCCGTCCACGTCGGGCCAATCGAAGCCCACTTTGGCTGCCTTGTGGCCGAGTTTTTGCGCGGCAGCCAGGGCGGGCAAAGCAGGCGGCACGCCGTCCAACACGCCACGCGCCGGCCGGCCGCCATCTGTTTTTTCTTGCGCTTTGATCGCATCCCAGTTGCGCAGCACCTCGTCGCTCCCGCTTACGGCGATATCGCCGAATACGTGAGGGTGGCGGCGGATCAGCTTGCTCGCGATGCCGGCGGTCACGTCGCCGAAATCGAAGTCGCCGGCCTGACGGGCCATTTCGCTGTGCATCAACACTTGCAGCAGCAGATCGCCCAGCTCCTCGCTAAGGCCCGCAACGTCGCCGGAGTCGAGCGCTTCCAGCGTTTCGTAGGTTTCTTCCAGCAAGTATGGCCGCAGCGACAGATGCGTTTGTTCGCGGTCCCACGGGCAGCCACGTGGGCCAAGCAGTCGCGCCGTGACCCACTCGATCGCGTCGATCGAGCGCAGATCTTCGTGTACCGCGAGCGGCGGCAAAAACGCCACGCTCAGATGGTCGAGCTCGATGCCGTGGTCGAGCTCGTGCAGCGGCACGGTGCGCAGCTGCTGCCGGCCTGGCACGCCGGCGGCGGTGACGATCGTCACCGGATGCTCGGCCGGATAGCGCTCCAACAGGGCGAGCTTGGCCGCCGAGGCCACGCGCCGGTTGTACAGCTGCGCCACGATCGCCGGACGCGTCGCGCACAGCGGAAACGGCAGCACCGGAGGCTCGTAGTCTCCGGCTCCCTGGAGCTCGCTCCATGCGCGCTGCGTAGGCGTTTCAGCCTCGGGAAACGCTGCACCTGCCGCCACCTCCAGCGCATCGACCAGCTGCATCCCGCGCTCCAGCGGATCGAAACCCAGAGCTTCGCACACCGGCTCGAGAAACGACAGGCCCGCGATGATACGCACTGCGACGCCCTGCTGTTCCGCCAGCTCACGGATCGCCCGGGTGGTGGCCTCGGCGACCATCGGATGCCCCGGCACCGCGTAGGTGAGGTCTTCGCCGCCCGCGGCGCGGCTCACCAGATCCTCGGCGATCGAACGATATACGCCCGCGAAGTCGCTGCTCTGCACGTACATTTCATCGTACGAGCGCACATCAAGATGACCGGGAAGCTCAGCCGTGGTGGGATGCATCCTGGTCCGTAGCGTCAGGCTCGAGATAGCCTGCAGGTGCTCGACAGCTTCGGCGGTCAACAACCGTGCGCCGCCCGGCCCGAGTCCGAGAATTGTGATCTTGCTCATCGCGGTTAAGTATACCACCTGGCGTCCGGACACAGGAGACGGGGTGACGGGGTGACGGGGTGACGGGGTGACATAGGCGAGATCGGTTCTTGGTTTGCCTGGTTTGTCGATTTGTCGGTTTGTCGGTTCTTGGTTCTTGGTTCTTGGTTCTTGGTTCTCGGTTCCGGTATCATTCATCTATGTTGTACCTGGTCGACGGCCACAACCTGATCGGCAGCAGCCGCAACATCCGGCTCTCGGAAGCGGATGACGAAGCGAAGCTGTTGCGCGAGCTGCACCGCTGGGTGCTGCGCAATCCGCGCCATCGGGTGACAGTGGTATTCGACCGTGGCGTATACGGCGCCGGGTCGCCGCGCCACGAGGGTATCCAGGCGATCTGGACACATTCGCCGCAGGATGCCGACGCGCGGCTGGCACAGCTGATTACACGCGCTGACGCAGCGCAAACACGGCTCATCTCGTCGGATCGTGGCGTGGCTGCCGTCGCTCGTGCTCACGGCATCCAAGTTATATCCTCGGCAGTGTTCATCGACCAGCTCGAAGCGCCGGCGCGCACGACGAAACGAGCCGAGGCACGCAAAAAACCTCGGCTCGAGCCGAAGCAATCCAGCGCCGAAGTCGAGTACTGGCTGGCCGAATTCGAAGGAGAAGATTAAACGCCAAGGCTATGGATACATCTTCCTCGTCGAATGCGGACACGCCACCGGCACAAACGGGCCAACTCATCTGAGATGGTTGGCACGGCGCCTCCGGCGTGTCAGGACGGATGCATGCACACCGGCGTCGGTATTCGCGATTATTCGCGATTATTCGCGGATTCCTTTGCGTCCTTGCGCCTTTGCGTTTCTTCCGTAGGCTTCTCGAGATCGCGCTGCAGACGCCAGATCGCGCTGACACGCGCGCGGTGCCAGGCAGCGCTCTTGGGGCCGGTCTCGCGCATCAGCACCAGGCGACGGACGCGATCGAGCAGCCTGGCGCGCTCAGCGGCCGGCGCTGGCCTGGGCCGGTGTTCGTCGGGTGACATACAGCAGCACTCCTCCCAGCAGCAGCACCAGCGCGCCAAGCGCGCCAAGCTTCAGCAGGCGCTGGTCGTCGGGCACCAGCAGTGCGATGGCACCGAACAGCGCGCTGACGCCGTAGTAAAACGCTACGACCTGGCGCTGCGATAGGCCGAGGTCGAGCAGTCGATGGTGCAAGTGGCGCCGATCGGACTGCGAGGCATGACCGCCCACCGAGCGGCGGTACACCACCATCCAGACACCGTCGAGGATCGGTACACCGAGCACCAGCAGCGCGCTGGCCAGCTTGGCGCCGCCGATGATCGCGGCGATCGCCAGCAGGAAGCCGAGCGTCATGGCGCCCAAATCGCCCATGAAAATACGAGCCGGATGCATGTTATACGGTAGGAAGCCGGCACAAGCGCCGGCAAGCGCCAACGGCAGCAGCGCAACCGAGAACTGTTGCAGCTGCACGGTATGCACAAACAAAATCGTCGCGGCGATCAGCGTCACGCCGCCGGCAAGTCCGTCGAGACCGTCGATCCAGTTGACCGTGTTGGCCATACCGACGATCCAGAGCACCGTCACGGCGATGGCGAGCCAGGGGCTGAGCGCATGAAAGTTGATTTGCCCGCCGCTGAGCGGATTGTTGAAGGCGGTAAAGATGATACCGCGCGCCTGGTCGCCCGGCTCATACAGCCGGTGATCCCACAGGTAAGGCCCGACGGCGATCAGCGCGCAGCATACCTGCCAGACTAGCCGTGGCAGCGCCGGCAGCTCATGAATATCGTCGTACAACGCCATGGCCCAGATGCCCAGCGAGCCGAGCAGCAGCAAGCCGATGCGCAGCAGCTCGTACCGGTCGCGCGTTATGGTGCTGGCGGGGCCGGTGAGCAGCAGCGAAACGAGCATCGCGGCGACGAAGCCTGCAAAGATCGCCACGCCGCCCAGTTGGGACATCGGACGCGTGTGCAGCTTGCGCGGGTGGGGGGCGACCACGATACCGTGCCGCAGCGACAGCCAACGCACCAGCGGCGTCAGCAGCGCGGTGGTGGCTACCGCGACACCGAACACGAGCAGCATGATGGCGATACGATCCACGAGCGGTCTCTAGCTCCAGTAGTCTTCCGTCAACCGTGCCTCGTCGACCGGCTGCCCGGCGACGATATGTTCGCGCACGATACGCCGCGCAAGCTCGGGGGTAACTGCGATATATTTGACCAGGTTGGGATAGACGTTAACATTCGGACCATCTTCGCAGCGGCCCTGGCAGCCGCTAACGATCAGCTCACACCGTTCCCCGAGACGCTGCGCGGCGACCTCGGACTGCAGCGCCTGCCACACCTGCCGCACGCCGCGGTCCAGGCAATGAATATTGTGACATACATATACGCGATGATCGGCATTCATACTGGCAATAAAAAAATAGGACGAGCTGCACTCGTCCTATTCTACCAGCTAGCAGGAGAAAGCCTGTCGCGCTATGAGGTCTGGGCCAGCTCTTTCAGGCCGCCGGGATCAAGCAGCGTGACATCGCCGCGGCTGATGTCGATCAGCCGGGCCGCGCGGAACTGATTGATCACCTTGGTAGTTGTCTCGCGGTAGGCGTTGATCATATCGGCCAGCTCCTGGTGCGTCCAGCGGCCGGTGCTGGCCGGCTCGTCGCGGCTGTTGGGCTGGGCCAGCTCCAGCAGCAGCGAGGCCAGGCGAGCGGGAACCGATTTGAAGGCGACGTTCTCCAGGCGGCGGCTCAGCGCCTGCGAGTGGCGGCCCAGATCTTCCATCAGGCCGAGCGCGAGCGCCGGACGCTCCGACATCAGACCTTCCAGCTCGATACGCCGCACCGCCGCGACTGTCGTCGGGCGCAGGGCCGTGGCCATCGTATCGTAGCTACCGTCCGATAACAGCGCAGCATGCCCGAATATTTCGCCGTCTTTGACGACGCGAACGGTAAGCGTGCGCCCCTCACGGGATAGCAGGTTGAGTGCGACGCTGCCTTCGCGAATCAGATATAGCTCCACGGCGGGCTCTTCCGGCAGATAAATCATGCCGCCCTTGACGAAGCGGCGATTTACGCCGCGTCGCTCGAGCTCGTCCCAACGCCGATTCGCATGTTGTGTGGCTGTCATCGCGCTTTCCTACCAATAGGTACGCATATTATAGCACGATGGATGCGCCCCGAACACCTCAAGTTAAACGATTCAGATCGACAGCGTGCCGTAGGAGCGTTCCGGCGTGCAGCCAGACCCGGCCGGGCGCCGTGGCGTAATGCACATTACGGCGGGAACGCAGAACCTTTGGTAAAGTATTTCCTATTGACGAAACACCGGTGCATGCTAAAATATGACATCTATGATAGCATTTATTGCCATATCCTATGTTGATTTCCGCAGTGTCCGTCCTGGAAAAGTAGGAAGGAGCCAGGGATGACCGAATCGGCCGCACCGACGGCAGCCACGGAGCCGGCGCCGCCCTGGCAGCTGCGCTTTTTTACGATCTGGCTGGGCCAGGCCGTCTCGCTGTTGGGCAGCCAGCTGGTTCAGTTCGCACTGATCTGGTACCTGACCACCACGACGAACTCGGGAACCACGCTGGCGATCGCATCGCTGATGGGCTTATTGCCCCAGGTGCTGCTGTCGCCGCTGATCGGAACGCTGGTCGACCGCTGGAACCGCCGCGCGATCATGATCGCCGCCGACGCGACGGTCGCCGCTGCGACCGTGGTGCTGGCCCTGCTGTTCGCCGGCGGGTCGGTCGCGATCTGGCACATCTACGCGCTGCTGTTTGTTCGCGCCGTCGGCTCCGGTTTTCACAGCTCGGCGATGGGAGCGTCCACGGTGCTGCTGGTGCCGCGCCAGCACCTTGCGCGGGTGCAAGGCATCAATCAGGCGCTGCTCGGCGGGCTCAACATCGTGGCAGCGCCGCTGGGTGCGTTGCTGCTGAACTCGCTGGCGATGCTAGGCATCTTGCTGATCGACATCGCCACAGCCATGGTCGCCATCACGCCGCTGCTGTTCTGGAGCATTCCACAGCCACAGCGCACCGAAGCCGGCCCGCGTGGCTCGATCTGGCAGGAAATGCGCGCCGGCCTGAGCTATGTGCTGGGCTGGCCGGGCCTGCTGATCGTGCTCGCCATGGCAATGTTGATCAACTTCCTGCTCACGCCGGCCGGGGCGCTGCTGCCGCTGCTGGTGACGCGCCATTTTGGCGGCCAGGCGCTGCAGCTCGCATGGCTGGAGGCGGCGCTTGGCGGCGGGATCATTATCGGAGGCCTCCTGCTGGGGGTGTGGGGTGGCTTTCGCCGGCGCATCGTCACCGCGCTATGCGGGCTCGCCGGCCTCGGCGCCGGCGTATTGATCGTCGGCAGCGCGCCACCAGAGGCGATATGGCTGGCGCTCGCGGGCAATTTCGTGCTCGGTATAATGCAGCCGATCACCAACGGCTCGTTCGGCGCCGTGATCCAGGCGGCAGTCGCTCCCGAGATGCAGGGCCGGGTGTTCGCGCTGATACTGAGCGCCGCGTCGTTGATGTCGCCGCTGGCGCTACTGATCGCCGGGCCGCTGTCCGACGTTCTCGACGTACGGGCGTGGTACTGGGCCGGCGGTGTTGCCTGCATTCTGCTTGCACTGCTCGGCTTTATGCTGCCCTCGGTGATGAACATTGAACGGACGGAAGCTGACGGGGTGACGGCCACGCTATAATACACTCCACGCATCGGAAAGGCACACGCGTGGAGCTTCGCCAGCTCGAGTATTTTCTGGTTGTCGCGCACGTAGGCAATGTAACGCGGGCCGCCAAAAAGCTGTATACCTC
This sequence comes from uncultured bacterium, assembly GCA_963827625.1. Taxonomy (GTDB): domain Bacteria; phylum Chloroflexota; class Chloroflexia; order Chloroflexales; family Kallotenuaceae; genus CAWHBS01. The sequence continues at coordinate 149,930 of CAWHBS010000007.1, forward strand.
GCAGCCGTCACTTAGCCGGCAGATTCAAAAGCTCGAGGAAGAGATCGGCGCGCCCCTGTTCGACCGCTCCAAGCGCGGGATGAGCCTGACGGTGGTCGGGTCGACCTTTTTACAGTATGTGCAGCGCGGCTTCGACCAGTTCGAAGCCGGACGCCAGGCTGTGCGCGATTTGCTCGGGCCTGAGCACGGGCATATCCGGATGGCTTTTCTGCCGGCGGTCGGCGCGGATCTGCTGCCCGAAGCGCTGGCGGCGTACCGCGAGCGCTTCCCGGACGTGCAGTTTACGCTACGCCAGAGCACAACCCTGGAAACACTACGCTGGCTCCGAGCGGGCGAGATCGACCTGGCGATCGCCACTGCGCTGCCGTTCGGGATGCCGGAGCCGGGGCTTGACAGCGCGCCGCTGCTGGTCGAAGAGCTGTATGCCGCACTGCCCCCCAACCACCGGCTCGCAGCCGAAAGCTCGCTCGATCTGCGCGCGCTGGCCGATGAGCCGTTTGTGCTGGTAGGCGGCGGTTCTGGCCTCCGGCGCGTGATCGAAGTCGCCTGCCAGCAGGTAGGCTTCCTGCCGCGCGTCGTCGTGGAGGGCGAGGAGCTTGCTACGGTGCGCGGACTGGTAGCGGCCGGGCTGGGCGTCTCGCTGCTGCCGGGTCTTGCGCTGCATGAATGGGGACGCTTGCGGCCGGCGATCGTGCCACTGCGCGCGGCGCCAACCTGGACGGTACAGGTCGTATGGGATGCGGAGCGCTACCTGCCGGTGGCGACGCGAACGTTTCGCGATTTTCTGCGCGAATACGTCGCCCTGCATCCGCTAGGGTCTGTGGTGGCGACGAAGTGAAGGGTATCGAGAGGTTTCGAGTAGTCGAGGTGGCTCGACGTATGCATGACAAGGTGACCGGCGGTGACAAGGTGAACGATGCTGATGTTTCACCCGATCACCTTGTCACCCGGTCACCTTGTCATGGTTGGCACCGAGCAACGAAGGAACAGCACAAGCATCACCCCGACAGAAACTCCTCCGCCGCGATGATCGTCTGGGCTACCTGCACCATTTTGACGCGCTTTTCGCGGGCGCGCTGGCGCATGCGCGAGTAGGCTTCATTTTCCGAAAGCCCAACCCGCTCCATCAGAATCGCCTTGGCTTTGTCGATCACTTCGCGCTCGACCAGCGTATCTTCGAGGCGTGCGACTTCCTCGCGCAGTCCTTCTTTCTCGCGATAGCGCGCTAATGCCAGGCTAAGCGAGGCCGACAATTCCTCGGCGCCGACAGGCTTCAACAGGTAGGCGAGTGCTCCCGCTTCGGCTGCGCGAATCACCAGCGGCCGATCGTTGTAGGCAGTGAGCATCAAGATCGGCAGGTCAAGCTCAGTCGAAATCTCTTCGGCTGCGCTGATTCCATCGCGGTTCGGCATCTTGATGTCTAGAATAGCGACGTCGGGCCGATCCTGACGCGCCATCGCCACCGCCTCCTCACCATCGCTGGCAACCGCTACCACGTCGTGGCCAAGCTCGGTCAATTGGTCCGACAGCGTGACTGCGACGAGTGGATCGTCTTCGGCCAGCAAAATGCGTAACCGCTCCATGGACGTCCTCCGACGGAATCTGTATGGAACAATGCTATACAGTATTATTGCATAGGTAACCAAAACCTGCATGAACAATTGCATAGCCGCCGCTGATGCGTTCCGGGTGACTCAAGCAGGCACGTGATACAGATCGAGGATCTGTTGGCCGACGACCGGCCAGGCGTAGCGTCCGGCGGCGATGTGGTTGCGCTGTCCGAGCCGGCGCCGGTACGTGGGTGCGTCCAGCAGGGCCGCGAGCGCGCCGGCCATCGCGCGGTGGTCGCCGGGAGGCGCAAGTAGATTGCCGGGATGGGCCGCCAGCAGTCCGGCGTAGCCCGCGTTCGCCGCGGCGACGATCGGCAAGCCGGACGCCATGGCCTCGATCAGGACGATGCCGAAGCTTTCGGCATACGTCGCCGGCGCACAGAAAATATCGGCGGCTGCCAGCACACGCGGTAGCTGTGCCGGCGCCACATAGCCAAGAAAGCTGACGCGCTCGTTCACGCCGAGTGAAGCGGCCAACTGCTCCAGCGCGCGCCGCTCCGGCCCGTCGCCGCCGATCACAAGGCGCAGCTGCCGGTACGTCGGCGCCAGCAGCGCAAACGCTCGCAGGAGGTGCGCCACGCCCTTGCGCTGCTCGAGCCGCCCGACGCACAGAATGGTGGCCTCGACGGCAGGGGCCGGAGGCCGATCGTGCAGCGGCACAAAGCGTGACGTCTCAACACCGCAGGGGATCATACGATACGTGCCGCCATACAGCGCGCGACCGGTCGCCTCGGCGGCTTCCGAAATCGCGATCCGCCTGGCGATCGTGCCGAGGGAGCGCCACTGCAGCCGGGCCAACATGCTCAGCAATGCGCGGTATCGGCCCGGCTCGATTGCCACCAGGAACGTCAGCACGTGCAGCGCACGGGAGCGGACCAGCAATCGCCCGCTGAGTGTCGGCGAGTAGGGCGCCATGACATGCAGCACGTCGCACGCCTCGCGCGCGAGCGTCCGTCGCAGGCTAGCCGGGCTATGCCAGGTGATCGGGATCGAGGTACTCGAGCCGCTGCCGCGCAACGCCAGCGGCCGGCCCAGCGCCACGATGCGCAGCTCTAGCCGGTCAGGCAGCGAGGTACTCGCTCCCGGCCGGCCAGTCAGAGCCTTTGGCCCTCCCGGCCGGTCAGGCAGCGAGGTACTCGCTCCCGGCCGGTCAGGCAGCGAGGTACTCGCTTCGGCGCCGGCATCGCCGCCGCTCGAAAACACCACCACTTCGTGTCCCGCCGCGCACAAAAACCGGCCCAGGCCGCGTACATACTCCTGCACGCCGCCCGGGCGGTCCATGTGGTCGTCGATCAAGAATCCGATCTTCATGGGGTTAGGGGTATAGCGGATAGGGCTTAGGGGATCATGCCTGCTGAAGCGTTGTTTCGATCATTGAAGCCTCCACTTTGCTAACCCCTAACCCCTAGTCTTTCAACGGCTCCGCGTCCTCGTACAGGCGCTCGCTGTCGTCCAGCGGCATGTCGATCGCGGAATCCGAAACGTCGATCGTCAGGTCGTCGGCCGAGGGCTCGCGCAGCCGCGCCGGCGGGGTTACCAGCGGCGAATCCTGCGGCGTATGGCCGGTCTCACGCTCACGTTCGATCTCCTCCATACATGCCTCCTTGGTTATGGCTATGTGTGGGCTGGGCAGGCCCGCCCGTTTCGAGTTCGCAGTGCTCGCCGGGCACCGATCAGGGCAGCAAGCCACGGGCCAAGACGCTGCGCTTCAATGAGCAATGAGCAATTCCCTGCATATGTTTGTTCATTAGCTAGAGCTCGAACCCGAGTTGTGCGCCGCTCGCATCGGGCGCGGCAGACGGCGCTTGCTGTACTGGCCGGTCGGTCAGGGCGGTAGAATCATCGGATGGCTGGTCCGCGGCCGAAGGCGCAGGTGCCGCGCCGCCGCGTGCACCCAGCAGTGCCCGTAACGCCGGCTCGTCCAGTATCGTCACCTCCAGCTCCTGGGCTTTGGCAACTTTGGCGCTGCCGGGCTCGTCGCCCGCGACCAGATAGTCGGTCTTTTTGGTGACGCTGCCGGTGACTTTGCCCCCGGCCTGCTTGATCAGCTCGGCCGCTTGCTCGCGGCTGAGTTCCGGCAGCGTGCCGGTGATCACCAGCGTCTTGCCGTTGAGTAGTCCATCGGCTGCCCCGGCGCTACGCCGCGGCGCTTCGGGACGGACACCGACCTCGTGCAGTTTGCGGAGCAGCTCTTTGGTTTCATCGTCGGCGAAAAAGCCGGCGATGCTTTCCGTGGCGTTCGGCCCGATGCCGTCGACGCGCAGCAGATCGTCGGTCGACGCATTGGCAAGCGCGTCAAGCGACCCGAAATGCTCGGCCAACGCGGTGGCGATCGTCCCACCGACGCCAGGTATGCCGAGCGCGGCGATCAACCGCTGTAGCGGGCGCGTTTTGGATGCCTCGATTGCCGCCAGCAGGTTGCTGATCCGTTTGGGCCCGTAGCCTTCGATGCCCTCGAAGTCTTCGGCCTTAAGTGTGTACAGGTCGGCGGCGTCTCGAATCATCCCGTTCTCCAGGAACTGCCGCGCCTGGCGCTCGCCCATGCCGACGATATCCATGGCGCCCTGGCCGACCCAGTGCTCGAGCAGGCGTACGGCCTGCGCCGGACACAGGCGATTGGGACAGAACGTATCCGCCTCGCCGGGCTTGCGTACCACCGGCGTGTCGCAGGCCGGGCAGCGCTCAGGCATGTGCCACTCGCGCTCGTCGCCGGTACGCGCTGCGACGATCGGGCCGATCACCTGCGGGATCACGTCGCCGGCGCGCTTGACGGTTACCCGGTCGCCGATGCGGATGTCCCGCGAGCGAATATAGTCTTCATTATGTAACGTTGCGTTCGAAACGGTAACCCCGCCCAGCACGAACGGCTCAAGGATCGCATTCGGATTGAGCCGCCCGGTGCGGCCGACGTTGACCACGATATCGCGCAGCGTCGTGATCGCCTCGCGCGCCGGGAACTTAAAGGCAGTCGCCCAGCGCGGCTCGCGCTGGACGGCGCCGAGCTCGTTCTGCTGCGCAAAGCTATCCACTTTGACTACCACGCCGTCGGCCTCATAGGGCAGCTGGTCGCGGCGGGCCATCCACTCACGGCAATAGTCGATCACTTCGTCGAAATCCTGGAGCCGCCGCACATCCGGGTTGATCGGAAAGCCGAGCGAGCGCAGCGCGTTGAGCGCTTCGGATTGCGAGCGCAGCGTGAGCCCGTCTAGCGGACCCACGCCATAGCTAAAAAAGCGCAGCGGCCGCGCGGCGGTGATCGAGGGATCAAGCTGGCGCAACGAGCCGGCGGCGCCGTTGCGCGGGTTGGCTACCACTTTTTCGCCGGCCGCCGCCAGCTGCTGATTCAGGCGCTCGAAGTCGGCGATGCGCATATAGATCTCGCCGCGCACCTCGATTCGCCGCGGGATCGGCACATCATCGGACGCCCGTAGCGTCAGCGGGACGCTCTTGATCGTGCGAACGTTGGCGGTGACATCCTCGCCGGTGGTGCCGTCGCCGCGAGTCGCCGCCAGCACAAGCCGGCCGTCCTCATAGGTGATCGCCATGGCAAGGCCGTCGATCTTGGGCTCGACCATATACGCGACCGGCGTATCAGCGCCCAGTAAGCGCAGCACGCGCTCGCGCCAGGTACGCAGATCGTTTTCGTCGAACGCGTTCGAAAGCGACAACATCGGCTGCGGATGGCGCACTTTGTTGAAGCGCTCCGAAGCGGCAGCTCCGACACGCTGGGTCGGCGAGTCGGGCGTGATCAGCTCGGGGTGTTCCTCTTCCAGCGCCCGTAGCTCGCGCAGCAGCGCATCGTACTCGGCATCGCTGATGATCGGCTCATCGAGCACATGGTAACGGTAGTTGTGTTGATTAAGCTCGGCGCGCAACGTCGCAGCGCGGTCTTGCAAGGGTTGAGACATCGACGTTCCTCTGGATTTTGGTCGAAGGTCGAAGGTCGAAGGTCAAAGGTTATCGACAAACATGGAAAAGGAACCAAGCCCTGACCTTGAGCTGGTCATTCCGAGCGTGCATAAACCAGCCGGCACACACCAATTGTACCCTGGCACGCGAGGAATCTCGCAGCAGCCATGCGGCCAGGCAGTTGGAGATCCCTCGCGCGCTAGCGGGTAGTAGCGTGCTCGACGTTCCTGTCAGCGCTCGGGATGACAGAGCGTGAGTTGCATTCTCTCGAAGACTACTCCGATTGTAAGCTCGGCCACGAGCATAAGGACCTTTGACTTTCGACCTTCGACCTTCGACCATTACGGCACACAATCCTCCGGATCACCCATCAATTTATCAAGCGCGTGCGGCAGCGCCGGCAGCACGACAGCAAGATTCTCGCGCACTCCTTTGGGGCTGCCGGGCAGGTTGACGATCAAGGTGCTGCCGCGCGTGCCGGCTACCATCCGCGACAGCATTGCCATCGGCGTAATCGCCAGGCTCGCGGCGCGCATCGCTTCGGGAATACCCGGCACCTGCCGCTCGATCACCGCCAGCGTCGCCTCGGGCGTGATGTCGCGCGGGGCGAGGCCGGTGCCGCCGGTGGTGAGCACCAGGTCGGCTGCGCGGCTGTCGGCCCAGCCGCGCAGCGCGTCTTCGATCGCCGGGCGCTCGTCGGGAACGACCCGGTAATCGACGATCTCCGCCTGGAGCGCGTCGAGCACAAGCTCGCGCACGACCCGGCCGCTTTCGTCGTCGCGCAGGCCCTGCGAGCTGCGGTCGCTGACGGTTAATATGGCGATTCGGTACATATCATCATTCATCATTCATCACTACCATCGCCCCCTGGCCCGGCCGGTTGGCGATGGTGAACTTCACCTCAGGCAACTGATTGAGCCGGCGCTCGATCTCGACCGCGTCAGCGGCGGCACAAATAACATGTACGTTGGGTCCGGCGTCGATCGTCCAGTATCCGAACACGCCGTCCTGGCGCCAGTCGTGCAGCGCGTGGATCACCGCCATCGTTCCGGGCAGCCAGTAGAACGACGGAGGCTGTGACGTCATCGCAACTGCATGCATCGACACGGCGTCCGCCTCACACACCGCGCCAAGCAAGCCGAGATCGCGGTCGCGGATCGCCTGCAGCGCCTGCTCGACCCGCGCCGGCACGTCCGCCAGCCGCGCCGCGAAAAAAGGGCTGTTGGCAGCCAACCGGTGATTGTCGGCCGAGGAAACACGCTTGGCGCCCGCGTCGACCACCGCGACCACGTCGGCAAGGTCCCACGAGTCCGCCGCGGCGACCGATATCCCGTACGAGCCCGCGTCGCTCCCGTCGTTGCGCCAGTAGACAAAACCGTTCGGGATCGAGCGGCAGGCGGAGCCCGATCCGGAGCGCCTGGTAAGCGCCGACAGGGCCGGCTCGTCAAGCTCGATGCCAAGCGCCGTGACGGCAGCAAGGGTAAGCGCGGCGAACGCCGCCGCCGAGCTGGCGATGCCGGCATCCGATGGAAACGTACTTGCCGAGCTGACACGCGCCCCGGCGGTTGCGCCGGCGACGGCACGGATGCGGTCCAACTGCGCTACGACGCGCTCATACGGACGGCCGCTCGCCGCCTGGGGCGTGCCGCCGTACGGCGCGATTGCGACCTCGTCCGCCGCGAGGTGCTCATCGAACTCAACCGTGGTGGTCGTCAGACAGCGATCCAGGTTCATCGAGACGGACTCGTTGTACGGCAGCGTCAGGGCTGCGTCCTGGACGCCCCAATACTTCACAAAGGCGATATTGGCTGGCGCGACCGCGCTTGCGCGTCGGGGTGGCATAGCGCATTCCTTTTCGCCGCCTATCGTACCACACGCCGTCGTGTCGGTTACTGTCGACAATCGTAAGACATTTGTCATGGCAGAACCCGGAAAATGTGCGATACTACGCCAGCTTCACACAATTGCTCGGAATCACTTGAGCAAGGTCCGCTAAAGGAGTCCATACGTGAAACGTGTCGGTTGGCTCGGCGCGCTGCTGGCAACCCTGGGCATATTTGGCTTGTTCCAGCCCAATGTAGCGGCTCAGAAAGTTAATGGTGCAGCGGCGGCGCCCGGCGAGTTCATAATAAAGTTTGCCGGCGGCGCTACTGAGGCGCAGCAGGAACAGGCGGTGCGCGCGCGCGGCGGGCAGGTCACGGAGCGCATACGCGAGCTGGGCATCGCCACAGCTCGCTTCGCCGTGCCGAAGGGAGCCGAGCAGGTGCGCTCGGAGGCGCTGGTCAAGGCACTCGAAAGCGATATCGTGATCGAATACGCCGAGCCGAACTATGTCGTCACGGTGGTGCAGGAGCCGGTAGCTCCGGCCCCCGCCGCGACAGGCGATGTTGGAGCGGATCAGGCCGGCCGGCGACGCTGGATTCCGGGTGTGCAGGGGCTGCCGATCCTGCTGCCCGACGATCCCTCGACGTCAGAGCAGTGGGCCTGGAACATCATCGGAGCGTACCGCGGCTGGGGCTTCGGCACCGGCAGGCCGGACGTCATGATCGCGATCGTCAACTCGGGCGTCGACGCAACACATCCCGATCTGGCCAGCAAGATCGTACCGGGGTACGACTTCGTGGAAAACAACTCCGTTCCACAAGACGGCAAGGGCCACGGCACGCACGTTGCCGGCACGGCAGCCGGCCTTACCAACAACGCCGTCGGCGTCGCCGGCACATGCCCGAGCTGCTCGATCCTGCCGGTACGCGTATTGGACAACCAGGGCGTCGGCTTCATGTCGGACGTGATCGCGGGCATCCGCTACGCCGCCGACCGTGGCGCCAAGGTGATCAACCTGAGCCTGAGCGGACCGCCAAGCAAGGCCGAGGAAGACGCGGTCAATTACGCATGGTCCAAGGGCACCGTGCTGGCCTGTGCGGCCGGCAACGACGGCACAACCAGCACGCTAAACGCGTATCCGGCGGCGTCGACCAACTGCATCGCCGTCGCGTCGACCGATAAGACCGACACCAGATCGTGGTTCTCGAACTACGGCACATGGGTCGATATCGCGGCGCCCGGCTCGGATATTTTATCGACGTATCCGGGCGGCGGGTACGAAACGCTCGACGGCACCTCAATGGCAACGCCGCATGTCGCCGGCGCTGCCGGCCTGCTGGCGGCCAAGGGCTTGAACAACGTCCAGATTCGGGAACGGCTGGAGGCAACTGCCGACAAGATCTCCGGCACAGGTGTTTTTTGGACCGCCGGGCGGCTCAACATCTTGAATGCGATGCGCTGATCTGATCTTGTCGATTCGTTGTCAGGGCCGGGGCAAGCGCGGCCACTACGATTCGTGAATCGTAGTGGCCGCGCTTGCCCCGGCCCTGTTTGGTAGGACACCGCCATGGATGCAAAAGCTGACGCGGCGCGCGCCGCGACGCTGATCGAAAGCCTGCCCGATGAGATCCGGCCGCTGGCACTGCGCACGCTCGAATGCTACGGCCGGCGTGACCCGTACACCGGCCCGTTCGGCTGGCGGCTTGGCCTGCGCTATATCGAGCGCAACCCCGGGCAGGTCGTGTGTGCGATCGAGATCGACCCTTCTTTGTACAATCCGGGCAAGATCGCACACGGCGGCGTTGTGTTCACGCTGGCCGATTCGGCGATGGGAGCCGCGGTATTCATGATGCTGCAGCCCGGGCAGCGCAGCGTCACGGCCGAGCTGAAACTAAACTACCTTGCGCCGGTCGCCGGCGGAACCGTCACCGCCACGGCCAACGTGGTCAAGCGGGGTAACCGGCTGGCGGTGGTAACCGCCGAAGTACGTGACGACCGCGACCGGCTGATCGGGCTGGCACAGGGAACGTTCGCGATCGTCGACGTTGCCGAGCAGCGTCCGGTAGAAGGCGACAGCTAGAACAATATCGGCTCAACCTATTCGTGGCACAGCGCCATGATCACCTGATAAAACTGTACCAGACCGGCTACGTCGACCCACTCCTCGTGAGAGTGTAGGCCCGCGCCCGCGGGACCGAAACACACAGCAGGAATTCCGGCTTCACTGTAGTAGCGGGCATCGGAGGCGAAATGCTCGTCGATCAACGGGTGTTCGCGTCCCGTTACCGAGCTGGCTGCGGCCTGCAGCCGGAGGATCTGCGGGTCGCCCGCGCGGGTAGCCAGTGCAGACCCGGTGTGTCGCGACACAACGTCAGCGTTGGGAAAGCATTCACGCACGACATCCAGCACGGCTTCGGCGTCATCGTCGGGCACGCGCCGAATATCGAGCTTGAGCAGCGCGTCTGCCGGCACGCGATTTTGGGCATCGCCGCCATGTAGGGCGGCCGGGGTAATCGTGGTACGCCATGCCGGCTGCTCGGGGATCGGATAGCGCTGCAGCAAGCGCTCGATTCCGCCGGCGAGCGCCACCAGGGGATTGTCGCCGTCCCATGGGCGCGAGCCGTGGGCAGGATTACCGATCTGCTGAACCTCAACCCACAAGACGCCTTTAGCGCGATTGACGATACTCAGGTCGGTCGGCTCGCCGGCAAGGAAGAAGTCGGTAGTATATCCGCTTTGCAGCAGATATCCCGAGCCGTCGTCGCCGCCGATCTCCTCGTCGCTGACGAACTGCCAGGCGACCGAGGGATGGCGTCCGGACTCGGCCAGCGTTTTCAACACCAACAAGAACGCAGCCGCGGCGCCTTTCATGTCTTGTGCGCCGCGACCGTACAGTTTGCCGTCCCGAACATGCGGCTTGAACTGCTCCGGCCTGGCCGGGACGACGTCAAGGTGTGCATTTAGTACCAGCGCTTTATGCCGCCGGTCGTCAAAGGCTGCTACCAGAGACGGAAAGCCGTTGCAGGTAAGGCGCTCGACATGCACGCCGGGCAGGGCGCGACAATATCCTTCCACGTAAGCAATCACCGCCTCGCGTCTCGCGGCATCGTCCGAGACGGATGGGATCGCCACCAGCTCCGACGTCAGGTCAACCAGCTCTTGTTCGATCCCCATAGTGCTCCCGACAGCGCCGAATGCGCCGAATGAATTCGGCGCTGCCATGAAAAACCTGCTGAAGCAGGTTGGCACATACGAGCGCCTATCGCGATTTAGTATAACCGAAGGTTTGTGCTCGCCGCACGCGGCGGACCGCCCAACCGCGAATGCATTCGCGGCTGATGCGAAAAACCTGCTGAAGCAGGTTGCACATGGTAAGCGTTTGTCCCAACCTGCTTCAGCAGGTTTCATCTTATCAGCCGCCGATTTCAATCGGCGGCGGTTTTATGACAGTTTAAGCTGTCGAAATTGACGAAGCGACCGGAAATTGTTACACTTACGTGGATGGAAGCGGATAATCGACAAGCCAACGATGGCTTACAACTTCTGCAGCGCGGGCCGGCTGCGGAAATCTTGCGCCTGTTGCAGCGTAACGGCCCGCTGAGCGCACGCGAGCTACAGAGTGCGCTGGGGGTGCGTAGCCGCAACGCCGTACGCGAGCAGCTGTTATGGCTGGAAGCGGCCGGATTGCTGCGGGCCGCAACGCGACGCAGCGGCCAGGGACGGCCGGCGCAGGTGTATACACTGAGCGAGCGAGCCCAGGCGCTGTTTCCGAAAGGCTACGACGTCCTGCTGAAGTTGTTGTTGGAAGAGATCGGCGCGCGGCACGGCCGCGACGGGTTGGAGCTGCTGCTGGATGGAGTAAGCGCGCGACTGGCGGAGCAGTACGGCGGCAAAGCCGGCGGGCAGGAGCTTGCAGAACGGTTGCAGGTGCTGGCCGAGGCGTTCGACGCGCACGGCATACCGATCACGATCGTCGAGCAAGGCGACGCCGTCGCCGTCCATGAATACAGTTGCCCGTACTACAATGTTGCCCAGTCCGAAAGCCACGTCTGCGCCGTCGAAAAACAGATGCTCGAGCAAGTTCTCGGCCGCGACGTTCAATTGACACGGCGAATGGTGGATGGGCACGCAGGTTGCGAATTCCTCGTCGGAGGGCGGACGAGACAGGGAGACGGGGAGACAAGCTGAGCGGGCTGGGTGCCGCCGGCAGGCCGGGGGTTTTGGGGTGTCCCTAAGGATTATTCCTCAATCTTGGTACAATTCACCACGATTGTGATAAAAAATACATAGAGGAGTCTAGACACAGATGGCGAACGGAAGCGCAAGCAACCTAGAAATTCGGGACCTTCGCGTCCAGATCGAGGGCGAAGACAAAGAAATATTGAAGGGCATTAGCCTGACCATCGAAGCCGGCAAGATCCACGCGGTTATGGGGCCGAACGGTTCAGGCAAGAGCACGCTGGCTTACACCCTGGCCGGCCATCCGCGCTACGAGGTATTGGACGGCGAAGTGCTCTACAAAGGTGAGAATATTCTCGAGCTCGAGCCCGACGAGCGCTCGAAGCTGGGTATCTTTTTGGCGTTCCAGTATCCGGTTGCCGTGGCGGGCGTCAGCGTCGCGAACTTCCTGCGCGCCGCGATCAATGCGCACCGCGGCGAAGACGGCAAGGATCCCAAGGCGACTGCCATTCCGATCGCCGAGTTCCGGCGCACGCTCAACGAGCGCATGAAGCTGCTGGATATGTCGCCCGATTTCGCGCGCCGCTATCTGAACGAAGGCTTCTCGGGCGGCGAGAAAAAGCGGCTCGAGATCCTGCAGATGGCGATGCTGCAGCCGAGCATGGCGGTGATGGATGAGACCGACTCGGGCCTCGACATCGACGCATTGCGCGTCGTCGCCAACGGCGTCAACACCGTCAAACAGCAGAACCCCGGCATGGGCGCGCTGGTGATCACGCACTACCAGCGGCTGCTGAACTATATCAAGCCCGATTTCGTCCATGTGCTGATGGATGGGCAGATCGTCCGCGAAGGCGGCCCCGAGCTGGCGCTGGAGCTTGAGGAAAAGGGTTACGAGTGGCTGCGCGACGAGGTGTTCGGCAATGCTCGCTAACTCTCAGCTGACGCTGCCGGCCCTGGCGGAGATCTCGGCCGACGCGCTCGAAAACGACGCGCTGGCTGCCCCGCGCCGCGCCGCGCTCGAAGCGGCGCGCCGGCTCGGGCTACCGTTTTGGCGCCGCACCGACCTCAAGGGTTTCACACTCGACGGGCTGCGCCCAACCTTCGGCAGCGCTTCGATCGACGCCGGCAACGCGGCGGAGCAGGGCGTGTACGTGGCCGACCTTCAGACGGCCTTGCGCGAGCGCAGTGATATCGTCGCCCGCTACTGGGGCAGCGCCGTCGACGCCGAGCATAATATATTCGTGGCTTACAACGCTGCCCTGGCGCAGGACGGCGTCGTGGTGATCGTGCCGCGCAACGTCGAGGTCGCGGAGCCGATCCATGTGAGCTATACGCTGCCCGCTGCCGGCGTGGCGATATTTCCTCGCACGCTGGTGATCACCGAGGCCAATAGCCGCGTGACGGTGATCGAGGAATATCGCTCGGCAGATCTCGAAACCCCGGCGCTTTCGGCGCCGGTATCCGAGCTGTTCGCGGGCGACGGCAGTGAGATCCGCTTTGTCAGCTTGCAGCAGCTGGGCGCCAAAGCCTATCAGCTCGGCGCGCAGCGCGCCGTTGTCGGCCGCGATGCGCGGGTATGGTGGCTGGCGGGGGCGACCGGCGCGGAGGTGCAGAACGTTAATATGCAGGTCGACCTGCAGGGCAACGGCTCCGGCCTGGATTGGTACGGCTTTACCTTCGGCACCGGCACGCAGCAGCTGCTGTGGGCGCCGACGGTCAAACATATCGGGATCAGCACCGAGGCCGCGATCGACTGGAAAAGCGCAGTTGCCGACCATTCGTACGTCGTGTTCGACGGCATGATCGATATTGAGAAGGGCGCCCAGGGCACCAACTCGGATCTACGCGACGCGGCGCTGCATCTGTCGGACAAAGCGCGCTCGGATTCGATCCCCGGCCTCGAGATCGACGCCAACGAGGTCAAAGCCGGCCATGGCTCGACCAGCGGCCAGATCGACGAAGAGCAGCTGTTTTACCTGCAGGCGCGCGGGCTGAGCAAACAGGATGCGACGCGTATGATCGTGCTCGGCTTCTTTGCCACGATTGTCGAGCGAATACCCGGCGATGCGGTGCAGCAACAGGTGCTCGAGCTGATCGAGGCGAAACTTTAGGGATGTGGGGGACACCCCCACACCACCGTCGTAAACTGATGAATCAGACCGCCGCAACAACCTATGACATCGCCCGCATCCGCGAGGATTTTCCGATCCTGCGCCAGGAGGAGTACGGCCGGCCGCTGGCATATCTGGACAGCGCCGCGTCTTCGCAAAAGCCTGAGGTGGTGATCCGTGCGCTGGACGAGTACTACCGCGGCTACAACGCCAACGTACACCGTGGCGTGTACCGGCTGTCGGAGCAGGCAACCGAGGCGCTGGAGCGGGCGCGTGGCATCGTGGGCGGCTTCATCAACGCCCCATCGCCACGCGAGGTAGTCTTGACGCGCAATACCACCGAGGCGATCAACCTGGTGGCACAGTCGTGGGGCAGGGCAAATCTGCGGCCCGGCGACCGCATGCTGCTGACGGAGATGGAGCATCACTCCAACCTGGTGCCGTGGCAGATGGTGGCCGCGGCTACGGGCGCGCAGCTCGAATTCATCCCGATCGACGGCGACGGCCGACTGGCGCTGGACGATCTCGAGCGGCGGCTGGACGGCACCCGGCTGGTAGCGCTGACGCACATGTCAAATGTGCTCGGCACGATCAATCCAGTGGCCGAGATCGCGGCGGCGGCCAGACGCGCCGGCGCGTTGACGCTGGTTGACGCGGCGCAAAGCGTGCCGCATTTTCCGGTGGATGTGCAGGCGCTGGGCGTGGACTTCCTGGCGTTCTCGGGCCATAAAATGTGCGGCCCGACCGGCATCGGCGTGCTGTGGGGCCGGCGCGAGCTGCTGCGAGCGATGCCCCCGTTTTTGGGCGGCGGCTCGATGATCAAAACGGTGACGCTGCGCGAAACAACGTATGCCGATCCGCCGGCGCGCTTCGAGGCCGGTACGCCGGCGATCGGCGAGGCGATCGCGCTCGGCGTCGCGGCGACCTATCTGCAGGATGTCGGGCTGGAAGCGATCCACGCGGCCGAGCAGGAACTGACGGCGTATGCCCTACAGCGTCTGTCCGAGCTTCCCAAGGTGCGGATCTATGGGCCGCCCGCGACCGAGCGTGGCGGCGTGCTTGCCTTCAACGCCGGCACGATCCATCCACACGATGTCGCGGCGGTGCTCGACCGCCATGGTCTTGCCGTCAGGGCCGGACACCACTGCTGCCAGCCGTTGATGGACCGGCTCGACGTACCGGCAACGGTGCGCGCCTCGTTCTATCTGTACAACACCGTCGAGGAGGTCGACCGGCTGGTGGAGGGGATAGAGGCGGCGCAAAAGGTGTTCGGGGTATAATTACGTGATGGACGATCTGTATCGCCAGAACATTCTGGAGCATGCTAAAAACCCGCGTTACAGCGGTCGGCTCGAGCAGCCGACGATCAGCCGCGAAGAGCACAATCCGCTGTGCGGGGATAAGCTGACCTTCGACCTGCAGATCCGGGACGGCAGGCTGACCGATGTGCGCTTCACCGGACGCGGCTGTGCGATCAGCCAGGCGGCGGCGTCGATGTTGAGTGAAGCGATCGTTGGCCGTTCGGTCGACGAGGTGAAGGCGATCGGCAAAGACGAGATGCTGGAGCTGCTGGGTATTCCGATCGGATACTCGCGGCTCAAGTGCGCGTTGCTGGGTCTCAAAGCTGTAAAATCCGGTGTGTACGGCATCGGCGACGAACTATATGACGATGAGGAGTTGTTATGACCAGTGCTCCCAAGCCAGTGCTTGAGTTTGATTATTCGAAGTACGGTTTTCGCGACGAGGAAAACTATTCGTTCAAGTCCGCTAAGGGCCTGAGCGAAGACATCGTGCGCGAGATCTCGGCGCATGAAGGGCGAGCCGGAGTGGATGCTGAAGCGGCGGCTCAAGGCGCTCGAGCATTTTCAACAAGAAGCCGATGCCGCTGCAGGGCACGTGGGCCAACGAGGAGCTGGCCGAGCTGGACTTCGACGAGATCCACTACTTTGTGCGCCCCGGCGAGAAGCCCGGCAACCGACTGGGAAGCGGTGCCCGAAACGATCCGGAATACCTTTGAGAAGCTGGGCATTCCCGAGGCCGAGCGCAAGTTCCTGGCCGGCGTCGGCGCGCAGTACGAGTCCGAGGTGGTATATCACTCGCTGCGCGAGGAGTGGGAGAAGCTGGGCGTGATCTTCCTGGATATGGATACTGCGCTGCGCGAGTATCCCGAGATCGTCAAGGAATACTTCGGCACGATCATTCCGGCGGCCGACAACAAGTTCGCCGCGCTCAACACGGCGGTCTGGTCGGGCGGCTCGTTCGTGTATGTGCCGGCCGGCGTCAAGGTCGATATTCCGCTGCAGGCCTATTTCCGCATCAACGCCGAGAACATGGGCCAGTTCGAGCGCACGCTGATTGTGGTCGAAGAAGGCGCCGAGGCGCACTATATCGAGGGCTGCACCGCGCCGGTGTACACGCACCAACTCGCTGCACTCGGCGGTGGTCGAGATCATCGTCAAGAAGGACGGCAAGTGCCGCTACACGACGATCCAGAACTGGGCCAACAATATCTTTAACCTGGTGACCAAGCGCGCGGTGGCCTACGAGCACGCGCAGATGGAGTGGGTCGACGGCAACATCGGCTCGCGGCTGACGATGAAGTATCCGTCGGTGTACCTGATGGGCCGCGGCGCCAAGGGCGAGGTGCTGTCGGTGGCCTATGCCGGCAAGGGCCAGCACCAGGATGCCGGCGCTAAGATGATCCATGCCGCGCCGGATACGACCAGCCGTATCACCAACAAGTCGGTCTCCAAGGACGGCGGCCGCACGACGTATCGTGGCCTGGCCAAGGTGCTGCCCGGCGCGACCAATGCCAAGGTCAACGTCGTCTGCGACGCGCTGATCCTGGACGAACAGTCGGCGTCCGATACGATCCCATTTATCGAGATCGAGGAGGACCGCGCGACGCTGGCACACGAGGCGACCGTCGGCAAGATCGGCGAGGAGCAGCTGTTCTATCTGATGTCCCGCGGCCTGAGCGAGGCCGAGGCGCTGTCGATGATCGTGCTCGGCTTTATGGAGCCGTTTACGCGCGAGCTGCCGATGGAGTACGCGGTCGAGCTCAACCGCCTGATCCAGATGGAGATGGAAGGGTCAGTAGGCTAGAGGCAAGAGGCGAGGGGCAAGAGGCGATAGGAAGCAGAAACGTTCTCCTCTTGCCTCTTGCCTTTTGTCTCTCGCCCCAAGGTGATGTAATGCCCGAGTGGTTCACTGTCGCTCGCGCCGGCGAGATCGAAGACGGGAGCGCCAGAGCGTTCGACGTCAACGGATCGTTTGTGGCTGTCGTCAACTGCGACGGCACGCTGTATGCGATCGACAATGTTTGCAGCCACGCCTATGCCGAGCTGGCCGAAGGCGAAGTGGATAGCGACGATTGTACGATCGAGTGTCCGCTGCACGGATCGACCTTTGATCTGCAAAGCGGCCGGCCTCGAACGTTTCCGGCTGTTGTGCCGGTAGCTACGTATGCCGTGCGTGTGGTCGATGACGAGGTGCAGGTCGAGATTTAGTTTTGTTACAATAGAGGACACAAGCATAAGGCACCCGCGATGACAGAACAGCAAACAAATATGCCGCCGAAGTTGCAACAGATCGTCGAAGATTTCGCGCTTGCCGAAGGCTCGGAGAAGCTGGAGTTGCTGCTGGAATTTTCACAGAGTATGCCCGTGCTGCCCGACCATTTGAAGGCAAAGCGCGACGAGATGGAGCAAGTACACGAATGCATGACGCCTGTCTTTGTGATCGCCGAGCGCGAGGCCGGTGTGCTGCACTATTATTTCGATATTCCGCCCGAAGCGCCGACCGTACGCGGCTTTGCCGGTGTTCTTGGCACGGGCGTTGACGGCGCAACACCCGAACAGGTGCTGAGCATTCCCGGCGATTTCTATGAGCATATGGGCCTACCGGAGGTCTTGTCGCCGCGACGGCTCAACGGCGTTCATGCGATGCTGGCCTACTTGAAGCGCCTAGCGGCTCGTGAGCTCGACGCGTCCCCGGCGGCATAGCAAAAGAGGTAGTGTGGCGATTAATGTGGTGTTGCCCGATACGCTTCGACCGCTGGCCGGCTGGAACGAGCGTGTGCCGCTTGAGGCTGCTACCGCGGGCGAGGCGATTACCAAGCTGGTAGAGCGTTATCCCGACCTCAAGACCGGTCTACCGGCAGATCTGAACAACCTTCCGCGCGGCACGGCGATCTACCGCAATGGCGCCGATATCCGCCGCCTGCAAGGGCTTGATACGCAGCTCGGCGCCGGCGACAGGCTGACAATTGTGGTACCTTGAACCAGGTGATGAGTGATGATTGGTGACTTTTTAAGCGATAGGGGAATTAGAGCATGCTAAATGAAGATATGGTCCGCGCGGCACTGCGCAATGTATATGATCCTGAGATCGGCCTTAATATCGTCGACCTTGGCCTGGTGTACGGCGTGGATATTTCGGAGGACGGCAAACAGGCGCGTATCGAGATGACGCTGACAACGCCGGCCTGTCCGGCCGGCCCGATGATCATCGAGAATGCCCAGAAGGAAGTGATGGCCCTGCGCGATGTGCATCCGCAGCTCGAAGAAGCCAAAGTCAACCTGGTGTGGACCCCGTTCTGGAATCCGTCCATGATGAGCGAAGACGCGCGCGAAGAGCTCGGGTACTTCTGAGCCACGAATAAACGAATACGAGACGAATGAACGAATGAGTAGTACATTCGTTTATTCGCCTCGTATTCGTTTATTCGTGGCCCGGCTATAGTGCTTCACTATCGCCTCTGGCACCAGCTCGGCGAGCACATCCGCTTCGCCCGCACGCCAGAGCTCGCTCACATCCGCGGCGGCAGACAGCGCCTCCAAAGTAGTCGGGATAAATGTGATTCGCCGCAGACGCCGGCTGCGGATCGGACGCTCCAGCCGCCTCACCGCGCCCAGCGCAATGCGATAGTACCAGTCGCCGGCGCGCGGGTGCGAAGACTGTTCGGGCATCAGCTCGCTGCGCCGTGCAAGCCGGTAACCCTGCACCGGCGCAAAGCAGGCGACGCTGCACCCCGAGTCGCCGAACGACGACGTGAAATAGAAGGCCAGCACGTCGGCCGCCAGCGGCAGCGGCGCGCTGCGCTTTGGTATACGATACCAGCCTTCGTGTTCGACCCGCTGCCAATCAGCCTGGTTGTTGACGATCACTACAAGCGCCGGTTGCATGACGTTTTCCTGCCCTCGTCACCAGCGGACACGCCGCCGGCGCGCGTTGATCGCGAGCCGTATTGTCGGGTGTGGACACGCCACCGGCATACGGAACGCTGCATCATAGCAGGCGCAGTGTGCCTCGGGCGTGTCCCTACGATCCAATGTTCATCGTCCATTATTCATCGTTCATCGTTTCGTAGGTCACCGCAGCTTGGCCGCCACCTCAGGCGCGAAGCGGCGCAGATCGTCGCGCAGCCGCAGCAACGCCAGGTCGCCGGCTTTGAGCTCCAGCATAATATCGGCGTCGCGAGTGGTGCCGATCGCGTCGACAAACGCCTGGAACTCCCAGGGGTTAGCGAAATCCGCGTGGTGCCCGGGCCGCGGCGGCCGTAACACCCAGCGGCGCTTGCTGCCGGCGCCGGCCGGCGTAGCCACGAGCTCGGTGCGCGGCGATGAGAAATGCAGCTTGGGCGTTCGACCGGACGGCCACGTCGCCAGCGCGACGGCGATCGCCTGCTCCAGGCTCCAACGCTCGGGATTGTTGATCCGAAAATGGAGATAGTCGAAGACCAGCGGCACGCCGGTGCTGCCATGCACCTGCAGACAAGCGCCCAGTGATGCCCCGGCGTCTTCGTCGTGCTCGAGCACGATGCGGCGGCGGGCGGCTTCCGGCAGGCGCTCGAAGCGTGTAGTCCAGCGATGGACGGGGCTGCCCGCGTTGCGCCCCGCGCCGCCGATATGCGTCACGACAACTGAATCCGGCTCTGGCCCGAGCGCTTCCAGCAGCTCCGCCAGGTGGATCAGCTCCTCGACCGAGCGCGCGCCAACGGCGGCGTCTTCTGCGCCAAGCTGCACATGCGAGCCGGCGTGCACAGTTAGGCGCAAGCCGCTGCGCCAGGCCTGCGCTGCCAGGTCTGCCAGCTCCGCCGCGCACTCTTCGAGCTGCAGATGAAACTGCGGATAGCCCGGCCGTGTGCCGTATGGCGCAAGATCCGCGGCCAGGCGGTAGAAGCTGATTGCCGCCGACGAAAGGTAGGCGAATATGTCGCGCAAGTGAGCCAGGCTGACGCTCAGATGTGGAGAGCTGCGCAGCCGGCGCGTGTCGTAGGCGCGCAAGCCACGCTGGCCCAGCACCCGAACCGGGAAACCAAGACGCATACCCTGTGCTTGCTCGCCGACCGCCCAGACACAGTTTAGCACATGCGTACTAATCCGTCTAGGCTACATTTCGAAAGCCGGACGGCGACGAAGGCGCGACCGAGCGCGACGGCGATGTCGGACGGCGCGATCCGAGCAACAATATCTATCCCCGGCAGCCCCGGCAGCCCCGGCATAAATGCCGGGGCTGAAGAAACAAAGCCAGCTGAAGCTGGCTGGGATGTTGTTGCCCAGCCAGCTTCAGCTGGCTTTGTTTCTTCAGCCCCAGGATTTATCCTGGGGACCTCGGGGACCTCGGGGACCTCGGGGACCTCGGGCCGGGGCGTGATCGTTACCGCCGCACCATCGGCAGGTGAACGCGCTCTGTGCTTGCGCCGTTACCTGGCGACGACGGCGTTGGCGAAGCAGGCTGGAGCCTGCCGGTATACGTGTTCGTCGCCATCGAGCCGGTGGTAAACATCAGCGTGCCGTCGACAACGCCGGCCACGCCGGCTGTCCTGGCCGCGGGAAGGGATGTCATCGGCGCCCAGCGATTGGTCGCCGGATCGTATATCGAAGCGTCGGCCAGCGCGCGGCCGCCGGTCGTCTGGCCACCCAGCACCACGATCTTGCCGTCCAGCACCAGGGTCGACAACTCGTGGTGCGAGCGAGGCGTGGGTAGATCGCCGGCCGAAGACCATGTGTCGGTCGCCGGATCGTACACATAGACGTTGGCTCGATACACCGCGCCGCCGTCCTGGCCGGTCTGGCCGCCGAGAGCATAGATTTTGCCGTTCAGCAGCACGGCGCCCAGGTGGTTACGCGCCGCAGGCAGTGCTGCCGCGCTCTTCCAGGCCGTCCCGCCGTCCAGCGCCAGCGTCCAGTGGCTATTCGAGTCGACGCGGTTGCTGTCCGAGCCGCCGAAATAGTGCAGCACGCGGCCGTCCAGCACCAGCCCTCCCGCGCCGCGCGCCGCCGGCAGCGCCGGCAGCGGAGTGTACGTTTTGGCCTGGATATTATAGGCCCATACGGCGTTGGTAGCCCATTGCTGGCCCGAGCCGTCGCCTTCGGCCGGATAGCCGCCGGCAAGATACAGCGTATTTCCGCCGGCAACCACTGCCGCATGAGACATTCCGACCGGCAGTTCGGGCAGCGTGCTCCACGTGTCGCTGCGCGGATCGTATGCATCGGCGCGCTTGGTCGGCGTCCAGCCCGGGTCGCCCCAGTAGCCGCCGAATAGATACAGCTTGCCGTCGGCCGCGACCGCGCCCATGCCTTCCTGGCGCTTCAGTTGCGCCGGCGCTGCACTGCTCCAGTACACCGTCGTCGCGGGCGGGGTGCCGGCCGGCAGCGTCGGGTCGCCGGCGGTGATCGCGAAGCGGTCGTATGTGATCGTAACCGGAGCGGCATCTTTGCTATGGGCGATCAGCCCGCCACTGGCGTACGGCGCGAAAAACCGTTGGCGCTGCGTGCCGTCGAGCATCACACCCGCCGGCATCGCCGTAATGGCACCGTTGTCGACACGGTAGGCCGCGCGGATCGTTCCGTTGGCCGGGTCGCCGATCAAGAACAGCTCGAGGCTGCCGGCGGCTCCGGGATTGGGCAGCGGGATTTTGGAACTAACCGTGCCGCCGGCGCCGTTTTGCTCGCTATACAGCTCGATCGCCGGCGTACCGCTGACGCTGGCCAGCACCAGCTTGACGAAGTTGTCGCCGTTGAAGCCCCATTGCACACCGCCTTGCTGGCTGCCGGCGTTGAGCGTGTTGAACGGGCCGAGCAGCTTCGCTCCCACACCGAACAGCCCGTCGCTTGCGTCAAAGCGCAGCTGCAGGCCGTTGACCAACGTATTATCAAGGTTGCTGTTGCTGCCGCTGCCCACCGCGCCGAACGTCGTGACGCGCAGTGCCCCAGACCCGCCCGGGCTGAGGTCGAGCAGCGCCGGACGATACGAATTTCGGCCGGGCGTGAGGTCGTAGCGATTGGGCTGCGTGCTGCTGAAGCCGCTGCCTTCGCCGTTTGCGTCGGCCAGGGTACCGACATATGCGCGGTCGAACGCGAGCTGCAGCTCAGGCGCCCCGGGCGCTGCGCCAGGCGTTGCCGGGTCGAACGCCGCCTGTTCGGGCTTGATGTTGCCGATCAGATAAACATTGTCGTTGTAGTCGTAGTTGATGCCCGAATAATCCATCCCCAGCAGCCAGGTATCGGGCACCAGCACACCCGCTCGATCGCGCACCGGCCACAGCCGGACATGCTGGCCGCACGGGCCGGGACAGCCGGCGCTTGTATCGGGCGCCTGGTTGTTTTTGGCTGCCTCGGTCCACTCGCCGTCGATGCTGAAGCCGAAGGTCTCGCCGGCCGGCGTGAACGACGCGATCGCGGGCCCGCTGCCGTCGGCCTTGCGCGGCAGCACGCTCTGGCTGTCGGCGCCGATATGCGCGACGACCGTGCCCAGGCTCGTGCTACCCTTTGGGTGCCAGCGGATCGTGCCGACGTTGCCCTGGTTGTGGTACGCCGCGAGCTGCCGCACAACCACCGGTTTCGCGCTGTCGGCGCGCCGCCAGAACGAAGACAACACCTCGTCCCCGGTTGGAGCGATCAGCCCGCTCTGGTCGAGCACCTGGCCCGGATATACAAAGCTGGTGGAAAAGCCGAACAGCTGCCCCAGCTCGACCAGATTCGGCTCCTGGTTGTTCTCGGAAAGGCTTTGCCAGAAGCCAGCCAGCTCGACCTTCACCAGCGGCGCGTCCGAGTTCGTCCGACGCGATCGACAGGCTGCCCTCGTACAACCCGTCGCGGGTGCCGGCAGCCGTGGCGATAAAGGTCAATCCTACGTCGAGATATGCGTTCGGCGCGATGTCGGCAGGCACCGGAGCCGCCGGCGCGACCTGCCACGGGCCTGCAACGCTAAGTTCCGAGACTCGCAGCGCGCCCGTACCGGTATTGCGAATACGTAAGGTCGCACGGTCGTGAAACGAATTGCCTTTGACCGGGTCGGGCGTCTGGATCCGGCTGAACACCAGACGATCGGCGTACGGAGTGCCGTCCAGATTCTCGGCGACCAGGTTGCCGCCCGCCGCGGCCTGTGCCGGGACGCCCAACGGCGCCGCTACCGACAAGGCCAGGATCAAGGTAAACACTCGCCGGACCGGGAGCCCGGCGAGTAGGAGCAGTACACGCATGATTGTCTATACCTCAACGGTCGACAAACGGCAGGAACAGCTTATTGCCCGCCGGAGACGTCGTAGCGCCGCCGGGTGGTATCAGAGCCGTCACCTGGTTGCCGCCGTGCTCGCCGACGAACACCGTTCCGTCCGGCGCCTGGGCCAGCGGCAGCGGATTATTGAATCCGCCGGCCAGGCGCGCCGCTCGAACGACCGAGCGACCGTCGGCTGAAAGCTGCACCCGCGTGATATCGTCGCCGATCGAATAGTTTGCGATCAGCAGCTCGCCGCGCAGCGCGCCGCCGAAGGCGTCCGAGCGATACTCGATCGCTCCGTTGGCCGAGCGATGTTTGCCGAGGTCGTGGATCGGCGCGACATAGTTCGCTGCCGGCGCGACGCCCTGATGGCGGCCGTCGCCGTAGACGCATTCGTTACGGTACGGGTTCGGGTGGCCGTAGTAGCCGCCCTCCACGACCTTGATTAAATAATCGGGCTGCTCGCCGGGGTTTTGCCCGCCGGCGGTCCATGGCTCCGTGCTGGCGAAGCCGGTACACGGAGCGGTGCCGGATACCGGGAACGACCCGCTCACGCCCAGCCCGTTGACCGCCGAATACAGCCCGCCATTTGAGTGGAACACAAAGTCGTAGGCGTTGCGAATACCGGTGGCGTACGGTTTGACGTCGCAGGCGGGCGGGCCGAAGCTGCCCTCCGGCTGGGCACACGACCCGTTGAAGCCAGGCGTGTTGACACCGGCGACCAGGAGCGCCGCCGACAGGGGTTGCTCGGCCCGAGCGCCGAACACCGACGTGCCCTGGTTTGGCGCTCCGGCGCCGGTGATGCTGCCCAGCGTGATATACAGGCGGCCGTCGGGCCCGAAATAAATCGCGTTGATCGCGTGGTCGGCCTGCGCCCGCGGCAACCCGCTGATCACCGTTCGCGCGTCGGCAAAGTTTGGCCCGGATAAGCGCGTGACCGCGCTCGAGTTGACCTGGCCGTTGTTGAGTGTGGGACTCGAATGCGCGACCCACAACACGACATTGTCGGGTGTCGAGCGCGGATCCACGGCGATGCCGAGCGCCAGCCGTGTGCCGAGCGCGGTGATCGCCTGGTCGGCGACAACCTGCCGGGCCGCATTAAACGAGAGCGCGTGGATCGTGCCCATCATCTCGGTGACGTACAGGCGGTTGTCCGGGCCCCAGGCGATCGAGGTCGGCGCCGGCACGGGAAACGAAACACGCTCAAAGGCCAGCTCGCCCGCCGGCGGCGGAGGCGCGGTCGACACACCTTTGGTGATGCCGAACGCGTCGAACGCCCAGCTCAGCGGCGCACCGGTGCGATGCGACGTGATGATCCCGGCGAACGAGTTGGTGCCGATGCGCGGGTCGATGCCCGCGGCATCGAACGAGAACAGCTCGGGCGGCACGGCCCATGTGCCGAGCGAAACGGCCGGACTGCTGCCGATCTGGTACACCGCAGTCACCGAGCGGTCGGTGGGTTGGGTCTGCAGGCTGAGCGCAACACCGGCAGTGCCGGGGCTGAGCAGCACGCTGAGCAGCGAGCGAGACTGGAGGCCGCCGCTTTCCAGCAGGAACTGGACGCGGACACCGTCCGGGTTCGAGATCGCCACCAGTTTGACGTAGTTCTCTTCATCATTGCCGAACCACAATCCGGCCTGCTCGTACTTGTTGCCGGCCGCCGGAAACGAGCGCAACGCTGTTTTGATCACCAGCGGCTGGCTCGGCGCGTCGACCCCTACCGCCAGAGCGTTGTCCTGCGAGTTCTGGTTGGTAAAGGCGGTGCCGGCCGTGGAAGCGATATTCAGCGTCCCCGGCGCCGTCGTGTCGAGCCGCAGGTTTTGCGGCAGGTAGCCGGTTGCCTTGCTCGGGCGGTCGATATACCGGAAGCCGGTGCCGCGACCGGCGGCATCCCGAACACCGCCGTGGTCGGTCGACCAGTCGAGCTGGTACGGAACCGGGACGCGGATCTGCGAGCACGGCAGCGGAGTACACTCGGCCAGCGTGCTCACCTGCAGCATAACCTGCAGATTCAACTCGGCGTAGCCCGGCGCCGTGGCTTTGAGCGTCGCGGTGTAGCTGCCGGCCGCCAGACCGGCCGAGTCGACCGCGACAACGATCGAGGCCGGCGTCGAGCCCGAGGCCTGGCTGAAGCTCAACCAGCTCGCGTCTTCGCTAAGCGCAAAGCTCGCCACCGCGCCGTCACTGGTAGTGATGTCGACGGTCTTGGAAGCGCTGTCGCCGATCGGCACATCGAACACCAGCGGATCGATACTGAAGCTGAGCACCGGCACGGCGTTGGCAACAACAAACGGCGCGGTCACGCTTTCGATGCTGCCGTCGCGATGCTCGACCAGCGCCGTAAGCGTATGGCGGCCGTCCGCGATGGTGCGGCTATCGAAGGGCCGGGCTTGCTGAGCGGACACGCCGCCGCCGGTTATGGCATAGGGTAGCTGTAGCAGTCTGGATCCCGCGGCCTGCACGGTGGGGTTTTCGGCGGGCGCGTCGAGCAGAAAGCGCGCCCCACGCAGCGGCGAGGCCGTGCGCAGCGCGATGTACACATCTCCACTGATCGCTCGCCCGTCGAGCGGCGGCGCCTGAGACACATCGGCGCTGCTGCCGGCCAGCAGCTCCGTCGCGCCGCGCTGTGCGGCCAGCGTCGAGCGGGCCACGAGGCCGAAGGCAGGCACTGCAAGCAGTACCAGCAGCGCTGTGCACAGCAGCAGCCGCCGGCGCACGCTGAACGATGCGAACATTAGGCCTCCGTGTGCGTCGCGCTCGCGGGTACAACCGCATCTGAGCGACCATACCGCGCGGCATGGTCGTCCCAACCATGCGCCGCAGCGCTAGGGAGGCCGGCCGAGGCATTGAGCACCTCGAGTGTATGAAATGCCGCCGTATCCCAGGTAAAGTGTTGGGCCCAGCGCCGGGCTTCTTCGGAATAGCGCTGGCGCAGCTGACCATCGCGCAGAAGCTGCGCCAGCGCTGCTTCGAAAGCGCTGTCGTCGTCGGCGAGCAGGCCCGTTTCGCCGTGCCTGATCGCCGCGTTGAGGCCGGGAACGTTGTAAGCCACCGCGGGGCAGCCGAAGGCATTGGCTTCGAGCACCGAGATGCCCCAACCCTCGTGCATCGAAGGCGTGGCGAACACACTCGCGCCGCTCAATATCTCTGCCTTCTTGCCGTCGTCGACATAGCCATGGATCGTGACGTGACGCTCGAGACCATTGCGCTGTACCTGCGCTTCGATCGCCGGGCGCGCGTCGCCGTCACCGGCGATGTCGAGATGAAGCTCACCGAACTCATGGCGCAGGCGATCCACGGTTTGCACCAGGCGGTCGAGGCGTTTGTAACGCTTGATCCGTCCGACGTAGGCGATCTGCTGCGTGCGGCGCTCGACCATTTCCTCGGGAGCCTGGGGCAGGTTGACGCCGTTGTAAATCACCCGGATCTGTTCAAATGGGAAGCCGAGGCTCAGCAATCCATCGCAGGTGGCCTGCGACACGGTGACGATCTTGTTGCGCGCGTACACGCGCCGTACCGCGTTCTTTTCCAGCCACCAGCCGAGCAGAGCAAGCGGATACGAAAGCTCAACAAACCATTGCTCGGCATGAACATGATGGACCATCAGCGTGACGGGCGTCCGCGTGAACAGCGGAGAAAAGAAAGGGACTCCATTGGCCACGTCGAGGATGCGATCGAAGTCTCGGCCGTGACGCAGCAAAAACGCCGCGACTCGCGGGTACACGCCAAAGCGGCCGCCCATGTGCACCACCTTGACGCCATCAACGGCGCACTGCGTGCATGGCCCGTCCGATCGCGCGCATACCACGGTAACGCTGTGGCCTTGTTTGGCCCAGCGCCGCGCCTGCTCAAACAGGTTCACCTCGGCGCCACCCGCTTGCGGGTGGCACAAACAGCGCCAGTTCAGCGCCAGAATACGCAGCGACGCCGGCGATGCGGCGCCGGTTCTGTGACCCTGGCGCCCAGCCACGGCATGCGCGGCGTGCCGCCGTTTAAGTCGCAGCAGCGCCTGGCTGACCTGCAGCGTAGTTGGAATAACACGTAAGCGTGAATGCTCGTCGTCGGTCCAATGGACCGGGTACTCGACCACGTCGAGGCCCAGCTGCTCAGCACACAACAGCAGGTCGACGTCGAAGGCCCAACCGGTCTCCGTCACCAGAGCAACCAGCTTAGCGACCGCCGCGCGGCGAAAGCCCTTGGCGCCACATTGGGTATCGCTGTAGCCGAGCCGAAACAGCGTGCTGACCGCAGCCGCAAAGACCCGGCTGAGGGCAATTCTGATTCCGCTTTGCGGCCGCGCGATCGTGCTTCCGGGGAGGCGCCGCGAGCCCACAACTCCTTCGTGATGCTCGAGCTGCTCGAACAGCTCAAGCAGCGACTCGGGCGCCGTGGCGCCGTCCGCGTCGGCGAACACAACATAGTCGCCACGCGCGGCATGAAAGCCACGCAAGACGGCACCGCCTTTACCGATCCGCTCGCGGATTTCCAGCACCGTGATCTCGTCGCGCTCGCTCGCCGCTTCTGCGGCTACGCGCGCGGTGTCGTCTTCACAGCCGTTGGCGACAACGATGATCTCGAAGCGCTTACCGTAGCGGCTACGAAGCGCCTGATCGTACAGCTCCAGCGTTTGCGGCAGCCGGCGCTCTTCGTTATGCGCCGGAATGATCAATGTAAATCTAGGCAGCGGCCTGGCTGCCGGGTCGTAGGATTGAACGGCCGGGATACCGGCGTCGTTCAGTACAGCTTCAAGTATGTTGGTCATGTGTTCCGCTCCAGGTCGTCCCGATTGAAGAACCTTGAGTTCTCCAAAACACGTGGTCGGTCCGTCCGGCGGCCAGCGTCACATAAGCCCTCCGAGGCAGATGCCTGGGAACAGGATGCTAAGCCAATCGTTTTTGGCAACATTCAGCCACGCCTGGCTACATTGCCAAGCGAAATACCATTTCCGGGAAACGATTGTGATCCCTAACTCATGTGCACGAAGCCACGTAAACGGGCACGGTGCCACAAAGCCTGCCGCCTGTGTACCTTACGCCGCGGATGTTTCGGCTACGCCGCTACTCCGCTGCCGTTGGGAAACTGCGACAAAGTCCTGGCCAAACCGGCACGACTTCGTGTTGACCTAGGGTGATTGAGGCGACGGAATACGCACTCGCCTGTGAGCCGATGTACCGCCAAACCGGGGGGATTCGCCGATTAACACTATTCTTACCGCGGGCCCAACCTGCACCTGCCTCCTTCTCGTAGAGCCCCTACATGAACTCGATGCCTAAAGCGGGGGACTCGGGCTCGCATCAAGCTACGATGCGGAGCTGCAGCTGTGCACGGGTTTCCGAAGCGCGGCTACTATAGCACGCAGGATCAGCAGCGTCAACCCCGTAGCTGCCTGATAGTCATCTCAAAACATGATCCACGTCTGGGCCAATTGTGCTCCAATTTTCACAATCCGGTTGCTATTCGCCGATCGGCGTACTATAATCCGCCCGACCGAACAAAGACATGCCTGAAGCGCGGGCCATCCAGGCAGGTCACAATCAGGTCGAGTCGGGAAGGCATATTCGCCCCCTTCCTCTGGCGGTGTCGCTGGAGCTCGAAACGGCACAGCCGTTCGTGTAAGCCGACGCCGCTTTACTGCGCCATCGAGCCTGACGTGTCGTCAGGCGCCGCCGCAGCCCAGATCCCTAGCTCCCTACCGGTGTGCGTTCGCGCGGCCAGATTCCGTGCGGCGCCTGAGGCAGCCAAACGCCACAAGGGAGCTCCATGCCGTAAAGGGCGGCAGATGCTGCTATGGCAAACTTTTCAGAAACCGTTATTGGAATCGACGGACGCTACTTGCAGGACAAGTGGCATGGCGTCGGCCGCTACACCTTCGGCCTGCTGGCCGGCCTGTGCGCGGCGGAGGGCAACCACCGCGTCGTCGTATTCGTCGATCCGTCGCTGCCCAACCATCGCTTTCCGCTGCGCGAGCTCGCCGGTGGAGGCAAGCTCGAGCTGTATCCGATCTCGTTCGGATTGCACAGCCCGTATGAGCTGATCGCCTGGCGCGCGGTGCTGCGGGCACGTCCGGTCGACGTCTTTCACTCGCCGTATGTGTGGTCGCCGCTGCTGCTGCCGTGCCCGCTGGTAACCACCGTTCACGATATGATCTTCGACCGCTACCCGGAGTACCTACCAGGGCGCCGGTACTGGCTACCCTATAAAGCGATGTCGCGGCTGGCCATCGGGCTCGCGCGGCAAGTGATCACCGTTTCGGACGCGACCAAAGACGACGTGCTGCGCTTCGTGCCGGCACGTCCCGACAAGCTCGTCACGGTGCTTGAAGGCGTTGAAGCGCAGTTCAGACCGGCGGCCGATGCCGCCGAGAGCGCCCGTGTGCGTGCCAGATACGGGCTGCCGGAGCGCTATGTTCTGGCGCTCGGCGCGCGCCGGCCGCACAAGAATGTGAGCCGGCTGGTTCAGGCGTTCCTGAGCGTGTCCGGCAGCGTCGAGCACAGCCTGGTGCTGGTCGGCTCGATCGATGGGCGCTTCGCCGACGATGCGGCGGCGGCGATCGACGAGCTGCGCGCCGCCGGACGCGTGATCGAGATCGCGCACGTCGACGAGCATGACCTGGCGACGGTGTACTCGCTGGCCGAGCTGTTTGTACAGCCGTCGGTGATCGAAGGTTTTGGGCTGCCTGTGCTCGAGGCGATGGCCTGTGGCTGCCCGGTCGCCTGTTCGAACACCAGCAGCCTGCCGGAGGTGGCCGGCGACGCGGCACTCCTGTTCAACCCATGGTCGGCACACGATATCGCCGCTACCATCCTGCGCGCGCTGGAAGACCCGGCGCTGCGGCGCGAGCTGTCGGCGCGAGGGCTCGAGCGAGCCCACCGGTTTAGCTGGCGAGCGGCCGCCCAACAAACGCTCGAGGTGTACTCCAACGCCGCGGCGTAGCTTTGACACCGGCTCAAGCCTGGCAGAAGGCGAACCTATGACCAATAAACAATACAATCGACTGGATCCTATACTGCCCGCGCGCCGCCCACGCTGGACGCCGACGCAGGCCGCCCCGACCGGCGGCGAGGTGCTGGCACCACTGGTGGTCGAGCAGCTCGACCCCCCGGGTGTGCTTGAACCGCGAGCCGCCGCCGCGGCGCTGAGCTACGCCCGCCGGCCCGTAACGGTCTGGCTCTGGCTGGCGCTGCTGTTGTTCGTCGCGTTCATCAGCACCGTGCTGTTGCGCGCCAGCAATATGAACCGCGCGTTCGATATATTCGTCGACGAAGGCGTTTACCTGAGCCTGTCTCAGAGCGTTACCGAAGGGCTGCGTCCTTCTACCTACCTGACCAACTTTACATCCGATGTCGGGCCGTTTTATCTCCATCCACCGGCATTCTTCTATACCGAAGCCGCCTTTCTCGATCTGCTGCAGCCGGGCGGCAACATGGTGCAGCAGATCTATGCCGCGCGCTGGGTCAACGTGCTGTTTGCCGGCCTGACCGCGATGCTCCTGTTTTTGCTCGGCCGCAACGTCGCTGGTACCGTGGCCGGCATCGCCGCCGCGTTGATCTTTGCCGCCGACCCATGGGTCATTCGCATCGACAGCCGCAATCTGATCGAAACGTCGGCTACCTTCTGGATCGTGCTGGGCTATTGCTTGCTGGTGTATTACATTCGCCGGCCGCGCTCAACCTGGCTCGCGATCGGGGCGGGCCTGGCTTTTGGTATCGCCGCGCTGTCGAAAGACCCGACTGTGCTGCTGACACTGCTGCCGCTGGCGATCTGTTTCACGCTCGGTTGGGCGATACCGCGGCGCATCGCGCTGCTCGTCGCTTCGATCACCTGCCTGGTTTACGCCGTCTATGTGCTGGCCGTGACCCTCGCCGGCGACCTGCCGCTGTTTTTGTTTCAGAAATCGGGTGGCGTGCGCCGCCTGACCGGTCGACCAGCGGGTTTTTTATCGGCGGAGGTGGACCTTCGTTTCTTGAGGCGATCCTTTCAAACGTCGCCGGCTACGTTACCACCTACGCGCTGATCGGTTTCGGCGTGATCGCAATCGGCCTGCTGGTGTATCTGGGCGGCAACGCGAACCGGCTGATCGCGGTATGGACCGCCTGCGCCTACCTGTTCCACGCCTTCAACATCGTGGCCGGCACCAACGAAGAACACTACTTTTACTACCTTGTCATCCCGGCGATTTTGGCGTCCGCCGTGTCGGTCGTTCAGGCGCTGTGCCTGCCACGGCTGGGGCAGACCCTGTATCGTCCGCTGCTGGCGCTGAGCACGGCGGTCGTCGCGTCGATGATCGTCTGGTCCGGCTCAGCCTGGTTGCTCAGGTCGGTTACGCCCGACAACGGGCAATAAGACTTGATCGCCTTTATCGAACAGAATGTGCCGCCGGGCAGCCGTATCTCCACCACCGCGCTGTCGTCGCAGTGGCTGCTCCACGACAGCGCGTACACAACCGGTCGCTGGGGTACGGTTCCTACCGTTTGTTCCAACGATACCGACTATGTTGTGATCAGCTCACGCCTGGTGGAGACCGGGCACGATATCGCCACGCCCGAGCTTTACGACTGGCTGATTTCAGACTGCCGACCCGCTGTTTGTGTTCCAGGGACCAAGCACCGGCGAGCTCAGCCTGTATGAAGTAGCGCCGCGGGCGTGTGCCACGGCGCCGGCCACCGAAGAGACGGGAGCAGGTGCCGCGCAAACGGCGCCCCGAAGTCGGTAAGGCGACTTGAACCAAGGGAGAAGTTATGCGTTTCCCGTTTGAGCCGGGAAGACTGTTGGCCGGCAAGCGACAACCAGCGGCCGAAAGCCTACAAGCCGGGCAAGGCGCGCCCGACCTGTCGCGCCATGCCGAGCAAGAGTACGGCGATCGCTATCTGCGTTTACCTCACATAGCGTTGCGCGAGAAAATCATGTACGCGCTGGCCTGGCCCGCCTACAAGAACCTCGCCGAACAGCCGTACAACTCGTTGTTGTATAGCCACATGGCCGGCGCGGGGCTGCAGGTCGACGAGTTCTATCCCCACCGCTTGTTGGACAAACGCTACGCGGTGTTCCATCTCCATTGGCCCGACTCGCTGTTGAACGAGCGCAATGCGTTGACGTCGCTGCTGAAAGCGCGCACCCTGTTGCTGTATCTCGATTGGGCGCGCGCACTGGGGCTAAAGGTGATCTGGACGGTGCATAACCTCGCATCCCACGAGCACCGCTATCCACGCCTTGAGGCCTGGTTCTGGAAGGCGTTTCTGCGGCGGGTCGACGGCTACATCAGCCTGAGCGAAACCGGCCGTGAGGTCGCCCTGGAGCGCTTCCCACAGCTGCGCGACGTCCCTGGCTCGGTGGTGCTGCTGGGCCACTACCGCGGGCAATATCGCGATGAAATCAGCCGTGAGCAGGCGCGCAAAGCGCTCGGACTTGCGCCGGACGCCAGGGTCATGCTGTTCATCGGCAAGGTCCGGCCATACAAAAATGTGCCGCAGCTGATACGGACGTTCCGGCAGCTTGATGATCCCGACGCTGTGCTTCTTATCGCGGGGCTGCCCAACTCGGCGACGCTGCGCGACGAGATCGAAAGCGCCGCCGCCGTCGACTTGCGCGTCCGCGCGACCTGGCCTTCGTGCCCGACGACCAGGTGCAGGTGTATCTGCGGGCTACGGATCTGGTGGTGCTGCCGTATCGCGATATATTGAACTCGGGAAGCGCCGTGCGGCGCTTTCGTTTGATCGTCCGGTGCTGGTACCGCGGCGCGGCTCGCTGGGAGACCTGCAAAACCACGTGGGGCGCCAATGGGTACGCACCTACGAAGGCGACATCGGGGCCGCCGAGCTCGAAGCTGCGCTCGCCTGGGCCGCGACGACACAACGGCCGGACACCGCACCGCTCGATGCGCTTGAATGGAACAATCTCGCCCGACGCACCATCGAAGCATACAGCGCAGTTGTTGAAGGGGCAGCTTGAATATACAACAACAACCCTCGGCCAGCCGCAGCAGCCTGGTCTCCGGGCTTGCGTTTCTGGGCGTC
Source organism: uncultured bacterium (assembly GCA_963827625.1). Classification (GTDB taxonomy): domain Bacteria; phylum Chloroflexota; class Chloroflexia; order Chloroflexales; family Kallotenuaceae; genus CAWHBS01. The sequence goes on from CAWHBS010000007.1 coordinate 183,083, forward strand.
ACAATACTCAACTACGGCTACGCGCTCGCGATGGCCGGCTGCTCCCGATCGAGAGCTACGGCGTACTCGGCCTGACACAGTCGTGGATCTTGATCGCCGGGACCTTGCTGGGCTCGGGTTTCCGTGGGGCGTTTCGCTGATCATCTCGCGCCGGGGCTCGACCCGTGAGGCATACGCGGCGACCAAAAGCGCGTTGGCCGGAAATATCGCGGTTGCAGTTGGTTTCATCCTGGCGCTGCTGCTGACGGTCGTCGTAGCAGACCTGAGCTTCGGCCCAAAGCCCGGCCTCATCCTGTCGCTGTTGATCGCCGAAACGCTGCTGCTGGCTCTGATATCGGTCTGGTCGGGCGTGCTGCAGGGCAACTTACGCTTCGGTGCGATCGGCAGCGCGCGTATCATCGAGGCGCTGGGCAAGCTGCTCGGCGGCGTGGCGCTGGTAATCTGGGGCTACGGCGCCGTCGGCGCCGTCGGCGCGACGGTGTGTGCCACGGCGCTTTCGCTGGCCTACGTGGTGTGGACGGCGCGCAGTTTCACGTTCTGGCGCACCCGCGACTGGGGCGACTGGCAGCTGTTTCGCGGCTCGATGACGATTTTCGTTGGCCTGAGCGCGCTGACTATGATCATCAACTTCGACCTTATCGGCATCGATCTGTTTATCGGCGGCGCCAAGGCGGTGGTGCTGGCCGGCTTTTACCAGGCGGCCAGCATGCTGCCCCGGATGCTGGTATTGCTGGCGCGCACCTACGCCTCGGCGCTGTTTCCATACATCGCCCGCGCCGACGAGCGGCAGATGCCGCTGTATGCCGGCGGCGCGCTGAAGTACATCGTGCTGCTGGTGGTCGCAGCCAACCTGGTGATGGCTGCGATACCCGAGGCGATCATTACCCTGATTTTTCCCGACAGCTACATCGTCGCGGCGCCGGCGATGCGCTATGCGGCCCTTGGCTCGGCCCTGCTGTCGATTGCCACGGTGCTGACTTCGATTTTCCAGGCCCGCAATCGGCAACGGCCGCCCGCGATCTCGCTGCCGCTGGCGGCGGCGGTAGAGCTGGTGGCGCTGGCGGTGCTGCTGCCGCGCTATGGCATCGTCGGCGCCGGGCTCGCGCTGCTGATCGCCGGCGTGGTGGCGTGTGTGATGCTGCTGATCTGGTTCGTACACGCGTTCGGCTGGCAGCTGCGCTGGAGCAATCTGCTGCGTTTTGTGGCCGCCGGCGCGACGCTGGTCGCCGTGCTACTGCTGCTGCCGCATGATAGCGACATATGGACCTTTGTAACCGTGTGTGTGGCGCTGGCCGCGTATGCCGTGGCGTTGGCGCTCGTGCGGCTGCTGCGACCGTCCGACCTGCGTGTGCTGTCGGGTGGTCTGCCCGTCGAGCGCCTGGGCCGTGCCGGCGTGGTGTTCACGATGTGCCTGCAAACGGTCGAGCGCCTCAACAGCGTTGTTCCCGGTTCAAAGATTTCTTAGCTCAACGATCGCGGTTGGGCGGGGGCAAGCCCGGCCACCTCGATGATCGGCCTAGCGGCGGGGCTTGCCCCCCGCCGAATTGGAGCAGGGAGAGCGTCTATGAGTTCCCCGAAAGTATCGGTTGTGGTTCCGTCCTGGTCCGGCGACGTTGGGCGCCTGCGTGCCAGCCTGGAACAGCAGACGTTTCGAGATTATGAGCTGATCGTGGTACAGGGGGTATCGCCCGGCGGGCTGGCACGTAATCAGGGCGTCGCACGTTCCACGGGCGAGCTGCTCCTGTTTGTCGACGACGACGCGTACCTCGGCCATGAGCGTGTGCTGGAAAGCATGGTCGCGCTGCTTGACGCACAGCCGGATGTCAGCGTGGCCGGGCCGTCCAAGCTGATCCCGCCCGACGCTTCGTGGCTGCAGCGGCGCATCGCGGCCGAGATTTCCCGCTGGGTGTACCCCGTGCTCAGCGAGGATACCGAAAGCAATCCACCGCTGGATCGCTACGGCTTTACCGGCATTACCACCACCTGCTGTTTGATGCGGCGCTCCGCCTTCGATGACGTCGACGGCTTTGATCCCGAGCTGGTCAAGGGCCAGGATACCGAGTTCTTCTATCGCGTGCGCCGGGCCGGACATCGCTTTGTGATCCCGGCGAACTGCTGGGTGTACCACGATCCGCCGCCGGATCTGCGCACCCTGCTGCTCAAGAGCTTTCGTGGCGGTAAGAGCCACGCGATCGAAGCGCGTCGTAATCCCGAGCGCGGGATGGATGTGGTGCCGCTCAGCCGCTGGTACGGCAAGCTCTTTGTGCTGGCATCGCCGCTGCTGTTTGTGCCGAGCGTTTTCGTGAGCTATGTGTTCGATCCGATGAGGAGCCTGCAGCTCGGCTTCCGCCCGATCAAAGCGCTGTCCACGCTGGTCACGCTGTACGGCTACACCTATGGCTGGTACAGCTCTGACTCTACGGATATCGCTCGATAAACATTCTGTAATTACTTATCGAGGCATAGCCCCCTTCGTAGAGCTGCCGGTCGAAGGCCCAAAACAGCGCGCCGTAGTCGAACTGTTCCAGCTGCTGGAACACCAGGTGCATCGCATCAAAATCGTCATAGCCCCCGTTTTCGCCCCATATCGGTATGCCGTGCCGCCTGGCGACGTCGGCGGCCCAGTGTGCCGACGACCACTTGAGGCGGTCGGAGCTCTGCTCGTCCAGCCACCAGGCCGTGGCGGACGGATCACCCAGGCTGGCGGATACCAGCACGACGTTGCGTTTGTCGCGAATGCGGCTGACGATCCGGTCGATCACGACGCCACGCTCGGCGCGTCCACACCCAGGCGCTTCGGTCCCGGCGTCAGGTTGTCCGCGATCAGCGGCTCCCAGCCTTCCGGCCGCACGCCGATGCCCGCGAACAGCTGCAGTAGCTTGCCGTCGTAGTAGCGCCGGATGATGGCGTGCTGCCAGTTGACGATGCCGACCAGGCTCTCGACGTACCAGGTGTAAAAGCGGCGTGCCTCGTCGTTGGGGCTGGCCTGACCGGGGCGCCACGCCGGAACCGGTTGCTGCGTAGCGCGTCGCTGTCAAAGGCCCAGTAGCTGTGCTTGAAGCCGGCGGGGGTCGGCGGATACATCGTTTCGATCCAGCCGCCCGAGCCGACCCGGATGCCGTGAGAAATCCGTGCCGAAGTCCTGGAAACGCCCGCTGAATGTAGCCGGCTATCTCGTCCCTGACCGGTGGCTAAAGATCGCGTTGACGTGTTTGTCGTAGGAATTGCCGAACTGGTCCTTCATCGGGCGGATCTTGCGAGCCCACTCGGGGGCATACTGCAGCCCCAGGTCGAGCACGATCTGTAGCCTGCCTTGCGCGCGGCGTCGATCTCCTCGCGCTTCCAGGTGACGTACGTGCTGTCCCACACATTGTTCTGCGGCTCGTGGCGCCACCACGACAGCTCCAGCTCGCGCAGCCGGATGCCCGCCTCCAATCACTCTTGAGGTAGCGATTGTCGCCGAATAGCACTCCATATTCTCGCTTTTCGTCGCTCGCGGTCTGGCTCGCCTGCTCGCTGCTAGCGCGCGTGCCGGTTGGTTGACCCGTGTCCATACTGGTCCAGCTGGGGCTGGACATTGCGACTGCTGCCGTGAGGCGCGGGGCCAACGCCGGATGCAGTAAGCTTCCGACAACGGCAAGGAGCAAAACGACCTGTGACTTCAACATTATGTATGACTCCGCGGACTCGTGCTCGGACACCGTGTTCCGAGCAGCAAATGTTTGAAGGCCGTGCCGCAGTACACGCAGCGATTTCAACCCCCTGACGCCGACAATGCCCTGTGGCACACCGGATTGCCGAATGACGTTTGCAGTTCCGCCTCACCTACGGATGTTCCGCAATCAACTGAGCGTAGTTAGCGATCGAGGCGTAGCCGCCTTCGTAGAGCTGATTGTTAAAGGCCCACAATAATCCATCGTATCCGAACGCTTCGAGCTGTGCAAAGACGAGCTGCATATTGGCATAATCGCTGTTACCGCCGTTTTCGCCCCACACGGGCAAGCCGTGCCGATCGGCGACATGCGCCACCCAATGTGCCGACGACCACGCCAACGGGTCCGTGCCGACATCGTCCAGCCACCAGGCCGTGGCTAATGAATCGCCCATGCTGCTCGACACCATCACACATTACGCTTGTCGCTGATACCATTCATGATCCGGTCGATCACGACGCCACGCTCGGCCGCGTCCACACCCAGGCGCTTCGGTCCGCGGCGTCAGTTGTCCGCGATCAGCGGCTCCCAGCCTTCCGGCCGCACGCCGATGCCCGCGAACAGCTGCAGTAGCTTGCCGTCGTAGTAGCGCCGGATGATGGCGTGCTGCCAGTTGACGATGCCGACCAGGCTCTCGACGTACCAGGTGTAAAAGCGGCGTGCCTCGTCGTTGGGGCTGGCCTGACCGGGGCGCCACGCCGGAACCGGGTTGCTGCGTAGCGCGTCGCTGTCAAAGGCCCAGTAGCTGTGCTTGAAGCCGGCGGGGGTCGGCGGATACATCGTTTCGATCCAGCCGCCCGAGCCGACCCGGATGCCGTAGAAATCCGTGCCGAAGTCCTGAAACGCCCGCTGGATGTAGCCGGCTATCTCGTCTCGTACTTCGGAGCTCGAGATCGGCGTTCGACATGGTTATCGTAGGAATTGCCGAACTGGTCCTTCATCGGGCGGATCTTGCGAGCCCACTCGGGCGGATACTGCAGCCCCAGGTCGAGCACGATCTTGTAGCCTGCCTTGCGCGCGGCGTCGATCTCCTCGCGCTTCCAGGTGACGTACGTGCTGTCCCACACATTATTCTGCGGCTCGTGGCGCCACCACGACAGCTCCAGCTCGCGCAGCCGGATGCCCGCCTCCCAATCGCTCTTGAGGTAGCGATTGTCGGCCGACAGAACGCCATACATGCGGGTTGACGGCGGCAGGTCCGGGGCCGTACTCGGCGAGGGCACGTACGTCGCCGGCGCCGGTGTGCGGGTTGGCTCCGGTGGTAGGGCGGCGCCAACTGAGGGCATGAAGATCCTCGGCGTCACTGCCGCGCCGGAAGGCTGAGCTCCCTGCTCTGGTGCGTGCGCGAGGGGAGTATTGCGGTACGTGACGGCTCGGGGAACGGAACCAATCCCTATGAGCAGCACAAACAGGTGTATCGGCAACCATCGCGGCATACTAAGCTCCAGGTCGCGCAAGTGCGAGGAACACCAGGCCGGAGCCTTCACGCCTCGCTGGTGCGGTTGGCGCTCAGGCGGACACAGATAGTTATGTTTCGCGCTTACGAGTCGCCTTGCGCAGCGCCGCGGCGAAGGGACTTTCGCTGTCCTCGTCGGGTGTCGAAAACAAATGAGGCGGTTGGGGGGACGGCTCCGGCCGGCCGGGCAGGCTGGTAGCCTCTTCGACAGGCGGCAGCTCGTCAATCTCGTCTTCGTCCCAGGCCAGGGACAAGGGTCGATCACCGCTCAGAACAACGATATCAGACACGGTCAATACCAGCAACTCGACGCCGTCGCCATCAGCGCGCAGCTCGTCGAACGACGGGCGCGGGCGCAGCTCGGCATGCTCGGCGATCGCTTCGTCCAGCGTTTGCGGGAGGCGCTCAGGAGCCTCCTCCTCCGCCGCGAGCAGTGCGCGTTCGGCGCTGCTGATGGTTCCGGTATCGACGAAGATAATACCGCAACCAACGCTGCGAAACGCAAGCGATAAGATCGCCTTCGTATCGCGCAGCTGGCGCAGCGCGCGGTGCAGCGAGCCCGACCGGCGGCTGGCCTTGATTTCCCAAACTACCACCGACGCCTGGCCATCAACCGCGGTCGCGTCCAGCTCGCGGTACTTGCGGCGCATCTGACCACCGATCCGCTCGTCGTACTCCAGAATGCGCCTGTCGTCGAGCTGAAAGTGGGCGCCGAGCTGTTCGCGGACCAACGCCTCGGCCTCGCCGCCGAACAGATCGCGCTGCGACGGCGGCCGCGTCGGACGATTGTTGGCCCGCTCGAGCTTCATCTGCCCGACATGGCGCTGGTATGCCGGGTCGTCGAAGGTGACGAGGCGGGGTCTGGAAAATTCACTCATAATAGCAACTAGAACCGAGAACCAAGAGTTACGGGTTTGGTTCTCGGTTCTTGGTGCTTGGTTCTTGCGTCCCTCCCAGCTCCCGCGCCCGGTTGTAGGCGGCCCATACCCCATCCGACATGACCGTGCGCAAGCCGCCGCGTTCCAATGCGTGCAGCGCTGCCGCCGACGTTCCTCCGGGCGAAGTGACCTCGTTGCGCAGCTCGGCCAGGTGCTTGGGCGACTGCATCGCGAACAACGCCGACCCGTACATGGTTTGCAGCACCAGCTCTTCGGCGACCCGGCGTGGAAAGCCGAGGTGCACGCCGGCGTCGACCAGCGCTTCGAGCAGCAGGAAGCAATAGGCCGGGCCGGTACCGGAAAGCGCGGTCGCCATATCAAGGTATTTCTGGTCGGCGACGAAATGTTCCTTGCCGAGCGCGCCGAGGATCGTACGCGCGGTGTCGCGCTGCCGGTCGGTGACCTCGTCGGTCGCGGTCCAGACCGTCATGCCCTCGCCGATCTGGGCGATCGTGTTCGGCATCGAGCGCACGACCGCCGAATGGTCAAGCGCGTGCTGGAACGTCTGGATCGTGGCGCCGGCAATGATCGACAGAACCAGATTTCCGGGCTCGATCGCCCCGCGTAGCCCGGGCAGCACTTTGGGAAGGGTTTGCGGCTTAAGCGAAAACACGATCACGTCGGCCTCGTGCGCCGCGACGCGATTATCGGTGGTAACGCGCACGCCGTGGCGCTCGTGCAGCTGGTCCAGCCGCTCCTGACGGATGCCGGTGGCGATGATCTGGCCGGCCGGCACGAGTCGATCTTTGAGCAAGCCGGCGATCATCGCCTCGCCCATCATGCCGGCACCAACGAAGGCAATTGTTAGGTCATACATCATTCATCATTCCGATAGCCGTCGGGATGGCTCGAATGCCAGCGCCAGGCATGCTCGATGATCGCTTCGAGGCCATAGCGCGGCTCCCAGCCAAGCAGCTCACGCGCCTGTGTATTGTCGGCCCAGATCGCCACCGGATCGCCGGGACGCCGGGCGACATACTCGGCCGCAATATCGACGCCGCTGATGCGCACCGCCGTTTCGAACACCTCTTTGACCGACGAGCCACGGCCGGTGCCAAGGTTCAAGATGACCGAGCGGTCGCTCTCGCGCAGGAACTCGAGCGCGCGGATATGCGCGTCGGCCAGGTCGACGACATGAATATAGTCGCGGATGGCTGTACCGTCGGGCGTCGGATAATCGGTGCCGAAGATCTTGATCGCAGGGCTGCGGCCGAGCGCGGCTTTCATCACCAGCGGCACCAGATTGAGCGTCACGCGCCAATCCTCGCCCAGCGAAGCGTCGGGCCAGGCGCCGGCCGCGTTGAAATAGCGTAGGCTGGCGGAGCGCAACCCGTGGCAGATGTCGTACCAGCGCAGCATTTGCTCGACCATCAGCTTGCTCTCGCCGTACGGGCTTTCGGGGCGCAGCGCATTGGATTCGGACACCGGCAGCGTCGCCGGCGTGCCATACACGGCGCAGCTCGACGAAAACACAACCTGCCGGATGCCGGCCCGCTGCGCGCCACGCAGCAATCCGAGCGTGCCGCACACATTGTTCTCGAAATAGCGCTCGGGCATCTGCATCGATTCGCCCGGATTCTTGAAGGCGGCAAAATGGATCACCGCGTCCACGGAGTGTTCGTCGAACACGCGCTCCAGCAGCGGCTCGTCGCGTGTATCGCCCACGACCAGCGGCACGTCGCCGATCGCGGCACGATTGCCGTACTCCAGCGTGTCGAACACGACGGTATCATAGCCGCGCTCGCCCAGCAAGCGCACGGTGATCGAGCCGATATATCCGGCGCCGCCGGTAACCAAAATCGTCATACGCCAACCTCGCAACGTCCGGCAACAAAACCGCTGTCAGGGTGGCAGTGTATGCGCCGAGCGTTTGCGCGTCAAGCATCGCCTGCAGAGCGTCGAAGAGCGTCGAAGAGCGTCGAAGAGCGTCGAATGAATTCGACGTTGCTATGGCAAACCTGCTGAAGCAGGTTAAGGACGTACGATATCCGTGCGTAACCTGCTTCAGCACACGTCGATTGAAATCGACGTTGCTATGGCAAACCTGCTGAAGCAGGTTACGCATGCCATTTGTGCGTAACCTGCTTCAGCAGGTTTTATCTTATCATCCGCGAATTCATTCGCGGTTGGCGGTTCGCGGCTCGCGGCATTAACGATGCAGGTACAATGGAGGTATGAAACAGATCGCTGTGCTGCTGCTCGCCGTCGCGTTGCTTGCAGGATGCGCGGGCAGGCAACCGGTAGGCTCGCAGTCGGCGCCGGCCGCGGCCCAGGCGGTGGCGACGCAGACCGCCCCGGCTGAACCAAGCACGCGGCCGAGCAGCGTGTCGGCTGCGACATCCGTGCCGCCGGCGTCTACCGCTGCACCGCCGACCGAAACGCCGGAACCGCCAACTGTCACACCCGAGCCGCCAACTGTCACACCCGAGCCGCCGACCGTGACGCCGGATCCGTTCGCCCAGTACCGTCCGCTCACGATCCCCGGCCTGCGCGAGCGCTGGGCAGCCGGCGAGTTCGGCACGCAAGGCGAGATCGAGATCGTCCAGACGCTGGAAGAAACGGCCAACTTTACGCGTTACCTGATCGCCTACCGTGGCGACGGCTTGCGCCTGACCGGCATGCTCAACCGCCCGCGCGGCGACGGGCCGTTCCCGGTGGTGGTCCTGGTACATGGCTATTATCCGCTCGACGAGTATCAAACCGGCAACGGCACGCGTACGGCGGCAGATTATCTCGCCAATCGTGGCTTTATGACGGTGTCGCCCGATCTCCGATCGCACGCCGGCTCGGACGACGCGCCAAATCTGTTTCGCGCCGGGCATGTGGTCGACGTGCTGCACGTGATCCCGCAGGCACAGCGGTTACCCGATGCGCAGCCGGGCAAGGTCGCGCTGTGGGGCCACAGTAACGGAGGCGCGATCGCCGCCAAGGCGATCACCGTGAGCGACCAGATCGGCGCCGCGCTGATCTATGCTCCCGCGTCGTCGACAATCGCGGAAGACTACCAGTTCCGTGCCGAGCGCCGCGCCGCGCGCGCGGGGCAGCCGCCCGGTCGCCGCAGCGGCGTGCTCGACCTGCTCGAGATCGAGTTCCCGGTCGGGCCCGACGACGGAGCGGAGCTGTATCATGACCTTTCGCCGCTGCCGTTTGTCGAGCTCGCCGATATGCCGGTGCAGATCCATTGGGGTACCGCCGATGAAACAGTGCCGCGCAAATGGCCCGAAGACCTGTTCAACGCGCTCACGGCGGCCGGCAAACCGGTAGAATGGTTCGAGTATCAGGGCCAGCCGCACTCGTTTCAGGGCGCGGGCAACCAGCTGTATCTGGAGCGCATGGCCGAGTTTTTCGGCCGCGAGCTCAGATGAACGATGAATGCCGCCGGCAGGCCGGGGGTCTGGGGGTGTCCCCCAGCTCCTTCTCGCATCCAAGCGTGTGGTCGGAGAACTCGAAACAATAAATGCTCAACGAATACGACGACATCATAGCGCTGGTACTCGAAGAAGCGCGTGCGCGCTCACTGTACGTGGTCGCTCGCTTGCAGCGGGTACGCAGCCGCGGCGTCACGGTAACCAACGGCAAGGTCGAGGGCGTTGCGACCGGGCTGGCACAGGGCATCGGCATGCATGTGTTTGATGCGGACGGCCACACCGCCTTTGCCGCGACCGACACGCTCACCCCCGCCAATGTGGCGCGTGCGGTCGAAGCGGCAGCCGCCGGCGTCCGCGCGGCAGCCGCCGCGGGCTTGCAGCGTAACCGCGCCATCTTCGATGTTGCCGCGGAGCGGGCCACCGAGATACCTGCGCTACCGTACGCCATTGACGGCCTCGATCTGGGTGACGTGCAGGCACTGATCGAGGAAATTAACCGCGAGCTGCTCGGCATCGACGATCGGCTGAAGGTGCGCACTTCGTTCACGATTGACCGCGAGGAGTGGCGCATCGCGCGCTCGGACGGCACCGATGTGCGCTACCTGCTGCCGCACGGCTATTGCGCCAGCTCCCTGACCGCGCAGCGCAACGGGTCGATCCATACTGTCGGCGCGTCGCTGTCGCGCACGGGCTACGAAGTGCTGCGCGAGGAGCGCCCGCTGCTGCTGGCGCGCTCGCGCAACGCGGCCCAGACCGCCCTGCGCCTGCTGGATGCGCCGCGCTTTGCAGCCGGCTCGTATCCGCTGATCATCGACTATGCGATGGCCAAGGGCCTGGCCCACGAAGCCTTCGGCCACGCCGCCGAAACCGACGGCCTGCGCAGCTCGATCCTTGGCCGCGACGGTCGCTTCAGGCAGGGCGAGCAGCTCGGCTCACCGCTGGCGACGATCATCGACGAGCCCCTGGCCGGCGACCACGCGTACCAGCCGTTTTCGCCCAACGGCGTGCGCCGCTCGCGCGCGACGATCATGGAGCACGGCGTGCTGCGCGAGGCGCTGGCCGACCTGTTCTCCGCGGCAGCTGCCGGCGCGCGGCCGGTCGACGCCGCGCGGGCGCAAAGCTACGGCTCGGTGCCGGTTCCACGTATGACAAATATCCGTATTGAGGTGCCCGAGCCGCATACGCTCGACGGCAGCTTCGAAGCGCATACGCCTGAAACGGTACGCGAGGCGCTGATCAATGCCGGCCTGCTGCGTCCGGGACGCCCGGTGGTGTACCTGGCGGGCTACAAAGGCGGTCAAGTCAGCCCGGCGCAGGGCGACTTCGTATTCAACTGCGCGGCACTGTGGGAGCTGAGCCTGGAAGGCGTGCGGCTGTTCCAGCCGGCGATTTTCAGCGGACGCACCGAGGCGGCGCTACGCTCGATCGCCGCCGGCTTCGGGCCCTTGCAGCTGGATGCGATGGGTTTTTGCGGAAAGGCCGGGCAGTCTGTGCCCTCCTCGGGCGGCTCGCATCACTTTTTGTATCTGGAGCCTAATGCGGCGATTACGGTTGGATAATCGATCCTATAATGGTGAACCGACCATAGTACGGCAGTACCGACCATGGCCTATATCGACGACATTCAAACAGCGTTCGACGCCCGGCCGGATATCGCGGCGTATCGCATCGGCATCGCCGAGCGGCGTTCGGTGGGCGTCGGCATCCGTGACAACGATGCCGGAAGTGTGTACAGCCCGTACTCATTCGGACAGGGCACCGGCGGCGGGTTTTTGGTGCAGTGGCAGGATGGTCGCCTGAGCCGCGGCAATCTGGACGGCAACAGTCTCGCGATCGTCGCACGGCTGCTGGACGAAGCGCGGATGGCGGCCTATGACGACCCTGACGCGGCACAGTTTTTGGGGCCGCAGGACGTGCGCGATGTGCCGCTTGCCTCGCCCGACGTACCGGCCTTATTCGACGAGCGCGCCGGGTATTTGCTCGACGTGGTAGGGCTGCTCACAGAGCTCGGCGAGCGATACGGCGCGCGTACGCTCAGCGGTGGAGTCAGCGCCGGCGCGGGCGAAAGCTGGCTGCGCACGTCCAATGGCCTCAGGCTGTCTACGGCCAGCACCTCGTTCGGCTACTCCGCCAGCTTCGACGGAATCGTCGGCGAGGGCGACAGTATTCGTACGGTCGAGCAGCCTGAGGCCATCGCGACGACGATCGAGCCGGCCGGTGAATACCTGAGAGCCCTGCGCACACACGTCGACGCCGGCCCCGGCGGCAGGCGCATGGTCGTGCTCCACCCCGGCGTCGCAAGCAGCCTGTTCAGCTACTATGTCTGGAATAATCTCGGCGGCTCCGCGGTGTATCACGGCCAGTCGCCGTTCGCGATCGACGCGTTTCGCGATCGCAAACGCGTGTTTCGGCCCGATCTGACAGTATCGATCGATCCCTGGCAGCCACTCGGGCCTTCGTCGTTTCGCTACTCGTCGGAGGGCGTTCCCAGCGCGCCGATCACCTATATCGACGGTGGGTGTCTGACGACTCCGATCCTCGACCTGAAATACGCGCGCCGGCTGGGCCTGCCGGCGACGACACCACCGGGCGGCGCGCGCAGCGTGCGTATCGATCTGGGTGAGCGCGTGGCCTGGCCGGCACTGCTGGGCGAGCTCAAAGACGCGATTCTGGTGCTCGGCGTGCTCGGGCTGCACACCCAGGACCGCTCGAGCGGCGATTATTCGCTCGCCACCTCGCAGGCGCTCCTGGTGCGCGACGGCGAGCTCGCCGGCCGCGTCAAGGCAACACTGTCGGGCAACATGTTCGAGCAGCTGCGCGACCCGGCGCTGAGACTGGTGGAGTTTGAGGGCCAGCATGCACCGGGCTTTGTGCTTGAATCGGATGTCGCGGTAGAGGCAGGGTAACATGGCAAACAACGAGTATAGCTTCACCACCGAGTGGCGCTTCCAGGCCAGGGCCGAGGAAGTGACGGCGATTCTGGGCGACGGCGCAAGTCTTGGCCGCTGGTGGCCGTCGGTCTACCTGGCTGTGCAGGAGCTCGAGCCCGGAGACGAGCGGGGCATCGGCAAGCTGGTCGATCTGCACACCAAGGGCTGGCTGCCGTACACGCTGCGCTGGCGCCTCAAAGTCGTAGAAATCCGCGACGACGGGTTTACGATCGAGGCATCCGGCGATTTCGACGGGCGCGGCGATTGGTACTTCACGCAGCAAGGTCCCGAGACGATCGTCCGCTACGACTGGAATATTCGCGCCGAAAAACCGTTGCTGCGCTACCTGTCGCCGGTACTAAAACCGATCTTTGCCGCCAATCACCACTGGGCAATGGCGCAGGGGCAGCGCAGTCTGGAGCTCGAACTGGCCCGCCGGCGGGCCCTCACCGACGCCGAGCGCGCCGCCATCCCGCCACCGCCAGGCGCCTCGAGCGCGTGGCTGCCGCTGCTGATCGTGGCACCGGCCGTTGTCGTGGCAGCCATCGGCTGGTTGCGCTGGCGAGCAGTATCGCGCCGCGGCCGGCTCTTGGGGCAGGATTTGACGGTCGCGGATGGTGACGCTACACTGGCCGCCGGCGCAGGATAGCGATAGCGGGTAACTATGATCCACATCAGCACGTGGACGGTCGGACTGTTCGCCGAAAATCCATACCTGCTCAGCTGCGCCGATACTAAACAGGCGATCATGATCGATCCCGGCGACGACGGCCCGCTGTTGTGGCAGGCAGTGGTGGACCAGGGTGTGACGCTTCAGGCGATCGTATTGACGCACGCGCACCTCGACCATGTCGGCGCGGTTGAGTTTCTGCGCCGGCGCGCCGGCATACCGGTGTATCTGCACCAAGATGATGCTCCGCTGCTGGCGGCTGTTCGGCAGCAGGCGCGCTTGTTCGGCCTCGACGCGGCGCCGGTTGCGCCGGCCGAGCGTACACTCGCCGCCGGCGACCTGCTCGAGGTGGGCAAGCTTCAGTTCCGGATTTTGCATACTCCCGGCCACACCCCCGGCGGTGTGTGCCTGTATTGCGCACAAGAGAATGTGTTGATCGCGGGCGATACCCTGTTCCGGCGCGGCTTCGGGCGCACCGATTTGCCCGGCGGCGACGCGACCGAGCTCCTTCGCTCGATCGAGACGCAACTCTGGCCGCTGCCGGATTCTACCGCTGTGCTGCCCGGCCATGGAGACCGTACCACGATCGGTGAGGAGCGTCGCCTCAATCCGATCGCCGCGCTATCATATCCTGGCTGAGCAATAGGAATATCACATGAAACTGCACTTAAAATCCGGCTCGATCGCCGGTGTAGCGACACCGCTGGCCATCGCCGGCGTTTGGGCGGATGAGCCGCTGCCGGCGCCCTTCGGCGAGCTGCTCGAAGAGGGCGAGTGGAGCGGCAGCTTCAAGCAGACGCTGCTAATCCATACCGCCGGCGTTGCCAGCATCAATGCCCGTCGCGTGCTGCTGCTGGGCCTCGGCAAGCGCGCGGACACGACGCTCGAACAGCTGCGCCGCGCCTACGCGTACGCCTTCATCCGGGCGCGGGATAGCGGCGCCAGGCAGGTCGCAGTCGCGTTGCCGTCAGGTGTGGAGCTCGACGCGAATAGCGTGCTGCGCGCGGTGGCCGAGGGCATGCTGCTGGCGGGCTACCGCTTCAATCAATTTCGTGGCACGGCCAGCGCCGCCATGCTGGCCGAGCAGAACGATATCGAGGAGCTGACGCTGGTCGGCGACGGCGACGAGCAGCAGCTGTCGCGGGTTGAAGCCGTAGCGCGCGGTGTGACGCTGGCACGCGACCTCGGCAACGAGCCGCCGGCGACCTGCACCCCGACGCGCCTGGCCGAAGTCGCCGCCGAGATTGCCGAGCGCGGCGACATGGAGCTGACTGTGCTCGACCGGCCACAGATGCAAGAGCTGGGCATGGGTGGCATGCTCGGCGTAAGTCAGGCGGCGCATGAGCCGCCCAAGGTGATCGTGCTCGAATACGGCAGCAAGGGCGAGGGCCAAACGCTGGCGCTGGTGGGCAAGGGCATCACCTTCGATTCGGGCGGCATCTCGCTCAAGCCGGGCGAGAAAATGGACTTGATGAAGATGGACATGATGGGGGCTGCCGCCGTGCTCGGAGCGATGCAGCGCCGTCGCCGAGCTCAAGCCGCGCGGCGTACACGTCGTGGCCGTCGTCTGCGCCACCGAAAATCTGCCCGGCGGTAATGCATTCAAGCCAGGCGATATCCTGCGTGCCATGAACGGCGTGACGATGGAAATCCTGAACACCGACGCCGAAGGACGCCTGGTGCTGGCCGACGGCCTTTCATATGTGCAGCGCTACGAGCCCGACGCGATCGTCGACCTGGCGACGCTTACCGGCGCGATCGCTATCGCGCTGGGCAACCAGGTCAGCGGCATGATCACCAACAACGCCGCCTTTGCCGAGCGCGTCAGTCAGGCCGGGCAGGCGACGGGCGAGCTGGTGTGGGAGCTGCCGTTGCTGCCCGAGTATCGCCAGGCGGTAAAGAGCAGGATCGCCGATATCAAGAACACCGCCGGCAGGCCGGCAGGCAGCATCACCGCCGGCGCGTTTCTTGAGCATTTCGTCGACGGCCGGCCGTGGGTACACCTCGACATCGCCGGCACCTCGTGGGTCGACGAGCCGCCCAGGGCCGAAGACCAACCCAGGCCGTACAACACTTCCGGCGCGATAGGTGTCGGCGTCCGGCTGCTGGTAGAGCTGGTGCGGATGTACGAAGTTCCGGCTCGTTGACGCCGCAACACTTATTCGGTACACTACCCGCGCGCGGCCCCATCGTCTAGCGGCCTAGGACGTCACCCTTTCAAGGTGAAGATCGCGGGTTCGAATCCCGCTGGGGTCACCAGCGAGACAATGAACACTGAGCAATGAACAACCGGTTGTTCATTGCTCAGTGTTTATTAAAGTGAAGCGCTCTGCCACGGCCGCTGCAGCGAAAGCAGCTGCGCGCGTTTGGCATCGATCCCGCCGGAGAGAGCGCGCAATTGATCGATGTCCTGATGCAGCGCCAGCAGCTTGAGGTCGGCCACCAGATCGCCAATCAACAACGCGAGCTGCTCGCGGCGCAGATCCCCGGCGCGATCCAGATACGCTATGGTATCGTCGATATAATGTTCAAACGCGCTGGCCAGCACATGCCCGGCGACGCTGGGCTCGGCATCCGGCTGGTCGAGCCGCGCCTGGAGGCGCAGCGTCCGCTGCCGCAGCGACGCGGCAAGTAGCTCGACCCGCACACGCAGTTCCGGATGCTTCTGAATGTCTTCAAGCGCGGTGATCAGCTGCCGGAGCTCAACGCCAGAATCTTCGGCCGAACGCGCATGTTTGAGGAACGCCTCGATATAGTCTTTGAGCTGCCGCAGTAAGTCATGCTGTGCCCGTTTCATCTACGCCCCCTGCCTAGCACAGCATGTTCAAGATAGCAATTATCGCGCCGCCAAAAACGACACCGCCACGGCCAATATGGCCGTGGCGGTGTCGTAACAGCAAGCTCGTCGCAGCAGGTCGGCTCAATCGTTGTCCTTACACACCTCGAACGAAGCTGCGCACGCTGTCGCAAACATAGTCGACCTGCTCTTCAGCCATAACGCCGGAGAACGGGAGCGCCAACGACACATCGCCGAGGTACTCGGTGACCGGAAAGTCGCCCCGCTGATAGCCAAAGGTCTCGCGGTAGAACGGCTGCAAATGGATCGGCGTAAAATACGGACGGCTGGGGACTCCTTCTTCCGCGAGCCGGCGCATGAGCTCATCCCGGCTCGCCGGGGGTTTGATACGTATTACATAAACAAACCAACTCATCCGTGTTGTTGTCGCGACGACAGCAGGACGCTCGATCAGCTCCAGCCCAGCCAGGCGTTCGTTATACCAGCCGGCCACGCGCTCACGTTTCTCGAGCAGCTCGTCCAGCCGGGCGATCTGGGCCAGTCCTAATGCTGCGCTCATCTCGTCAAGCCGGTAGTTAAAGCCGAGCCGGGTATGGCTCAACCAGGCATCAAAAACATCGCGGCCCTGGTTGCGCAGTGAGCGAAAGAGCTGCGCCCAATTCTCGCGGCCGGTGACGATCATGCCGCCTTCACCGGTGGTTACTTGCTTATTGGGATAGAAAGCGAAGACTGCTACATCGCCGAGCGAGCCCGCCCGCCGGCCGCGGTATTGCGCGCCGATCGCTTCACAGGCGTCCTCGATCACCGCCAGCTCGTCACGACGGGCAAGTTCGAGCAGCGGGTCCATATCGGCCGGTTGGCCGAAGGCATGTACCGGCAGCAGCGCCCTGAGCCGTCCGATAGGTTCATCCCTGAGCGACGCCGGCAGCCAGCGCCGCGCTGCTTCCCGCCTTGCGAGGAGCTGTTCCGCGGCCTCGGTCAGCAGCGCCGGGTCGATGTTGCCGGTCGTGGGATCAACATCCACGAAGATCGGGATAGCGCGCTCGTACATGATCACGTTCGAGGATGCAATAAACGAGAACGGCGTCGTGATCACCAGATCGCCGGCGCTCACGCCCGCGGCAATCACACCCAGATGCAGCCCGCTGGTGCCGGAGTTGACGCCGATGCCGTGCGCTACACCCGCGGCGGCGGCTGTTGCTCGCTCGAAGGCTTCGATCCGCGGACCGATGCTCAAGGTCGGCGATCGGAGAACCTCGTTCACGGCCGCGACCTCGACATCGCTGAGATCGGGGGAGGACATTGGAACTTGCATCAGCAACACTTCACCTTACTCAACCGGCCGGCGACAGGCCGGGCTGTACATGCTCAACTTCCGCCACCAGCTGCTCTACCTGGAGCGGCGCGCAGCTGCCCGTCAGGCAGCGGCCGGATTGGAGGTCAAATTCGTAGTGATGCGCGAGGCAGCGCAGGATGCCGCCGGGCAGCACTTCCCCGGTATTAAGCAGATCGTTGCCGGCGTGAGGGCAGTATCGAGACACGGAATAGATCTGTCCCTCGGAGTGGATGGTGATGCGCTCGTCGGACTGCATCGTCGTCTCGAACGTTTCGACTTCCCGCAGCGCCGCCGGCTCGGCAAACTTGAGCAGACCCAGCAGGTGATCGTTATACAGATCGGGATCGCGCCGTGCCTCGAACCGCAGCGATAAAAAGAAGTCTTCCCATGGGGTGCGTCCGTCGAGGATCGCCGGCAGCCACCGCGATTGGAAGCGGTAGAGGTAGCCACAATCGTCGATACCCTGAGCTACTTCTTCGGAGCCCGGGCGGAAATCCACGCTCCACTGTCCACCACCCGGACCTAAAATATCGAAGCCAACCCGCATGTTGATCTTCTCGTTAAAGTATGGACTCATTGCCAGCAGGTTCTGGAAGTAATCCTGGAATGGCTCCCAGAGCGACTCGACCGGGACGGGATGTTTTGCCAGAACGGCGCTAAGCTGCTCGCGACGCCGCTCAGCATATGCTTGCAGATATAGCCGGCGATCCGCGAACCGGAAGTCTTGCCAGTGAGCATCCATATCCGTGGCCTGGGCGTCAAGATCCCACGCGTCCCCCGGCAACAGAACAACTATGTTTTCGACTCCCCTGCCGGCAAGCCAGTCGGCCACCTGCTGCTGATCGGGGAAAATACCGTCCTCCATCTCGCTGTTGTATCGGAACAGGTCAGGGTCGAGAAAGGCGGGCGGTCCAGCGAAGGGGAGCCCGATCCCTGGTTCAAGTACCTTCAGCGAGCGCAGGCAATACGCGAACTTGGCCAAGCGCTTGCGGTGTGACAGCTCGCGAGCACGTTCCTGGGGATAGCCGTAGCACATGGGATACCATGAGGCTCCCGCGCCCTGAAAGGCGAACATATCGATAACACCGCCCACCTTTTGCCGGATCTCGCGCAGCTGCATCGGGAAGAGCCGCGCGTCGTTGAGGTCCAACAGAGTCTGACCGTCGCCCTGCACAATAATCGCGAAGTTGCGTGATTTATTGGCGGCTCGGAAACGAAGAATACGCTTGTCCCATCGGCCAGCTCAACCGGTTCCCATTGGGAGGCTTCAATAACTGTTCGTGGCCCCCTAATGCGATCTTCTGACGCAGCGCAGGTGATGGATAACGCGGCACAATGACCGGAACATCGGATGGCACCTGTGCCAGAAACCACGGGTCGACGTGGTCGAGG
Organism: uncultured bacterium; assembly: GCA_963827625.1. Lineage (GTDB taxonomy): Bacteria > Chloroflexota > Chloroflexia > Chloroflexales > Kallotenuaceae > CAWHBS01. The sequence goes on from CAWHBS010000007.1 coordinate 201,683, forward strand.
TGTTCGTGTGAGATCGCGATCGCCGTGGGACGAAGCAACTGCGGTGTAAGCAGATGTGAGTTATCGGGGAACTGGAACCACGAGCCCTGGAACGCCCCCTCCGGGGAGAACCACGGGTCCAGCAGCAACGTCGCTCGTGCCGTTTCCACCTTCAAACCGGCATGACCAAGAGCCGTGACGCGCATGTTTTACTCCTCTGCATGTTATTCGGGCCGGAACGGTTGTACCGCGGAGGCGCAGAGGACGCAGAGATCCTTGTGATTTCTCTGCGTCCTCGCGCCTCCGCGATGATTCCAGCCAACTCAGCCGTTGTGAGAAACGTTTTAGGCCGGCGATTTTATCGCGAGGCTGACCCTACCTAACGGCAGATTGCCGTCCGCCGTCTCGTGATTTGGGGTCGCGGCCAGATTGAGCGAAGGAGTGCGCAGGTACGTAGTCGTGCGCTCCTTGCGCACAAAGTCATCAAACGCCCGCTGTACCTGGACCGCCGTCAGCCCGAGCGTCTGTGCCACTTCCTCGATCGGCACCTGGTTTTCCTGCGCGTACCACAGCAAATCCATCAGCTCGAACGGCAGCCGAAAGAAAAACTCCTCCTGCGTCGTCGGCGCGCTATAGGTGTCCGACGTGGGGGGACGTTGCTGAATCTCCAGCGGCACATCCAGCTCACGGGCCAGCTGGTACACCTGCGTCTTGTACAGATGCTCGATCGGCGCAAGATTTACCCCCGAGTTCCGTACTTCACGAAAAATCCCTGGCCGTGCTCGTTCTTGTTGGCTGTCCCGACCACCGCATAGTTGCGCAGCTCCGCGTGGTAGTACAGCATCGCCATGCGCGTCCGCTGCTTAAAATCCGATGCCGCCACGATCTGCGCGTATTCGCGCGGCGGCAGGCGCTTGCTGCGCGCTGTTCCGTCGGGCGAGATGATCGTCAGCGAGAAAATGTTGAGCCTATCTCCCTCGAGCAGGCCCGACGGCAGCACGATCTTGGCCGTGTACCCGGCGTCTGCGTCGTACTCGGGGAACATCCGCCGGATCGCTTCATCCCGCCGCAGGTAGCAGCCAAACCCATCAAGCACCGGCGTGATGCACTCCAGCAGCGGCTCGACCCCGTATTGTTGCGCCACCACACGCGCCAGCCGCTCGCTCTCCCGGTCCGAGTCCTTTTCCGGCAGCATCAACGCCACCACGCGCTGCGGTCCCAGGGCCCGCACGCACAGTCCCAACACCACCGCCGAATCAACGCCGCCACTGATCCCGACCACGACTCCCTGTCGCCGCAGTGTTTGCCCTATCTGTTGCCGCAACCAGGCCGTGATCCGCGACAGCTCGGCGGAAGCATCGATATCTAGAACATGTCGTCCAAACGTCATATCACTTCTCCATGGGTCGTGCCGCGTGAGATTGGGACGAGAGAATTGACCGGACATCTCGGCTCATCCATGAACCGGCTCAAATGCCCCATGTCCCCGGCAAACCTTCACATCGTCGTTGTCCGAAAGGGGCGGCAGCGGTTTAAAGTCGCCCAGAAACTGTTGCACCAGCAGCTGGGTCGACAGGATTCCGATCAGCGCCATATCGTCGGTTTCGCTTAACCCCTGCCCGTGTCGCAGCTTGGCCGTCAGCTGTTGAACCGCGGCCGGCCGGAACAGTCCCGTCGCCGCCAGCGCATCGGGCGCCAGCAGGTCGTCGACATACGATAGTCGCGCGTCATTAAAAAAGCAGCGATGGATCGGCGCGCGGTACGGCCGCTTTGGTCGCTGCCAGACGTCCTCGGGCAGCCATTCGCGGCCCAGCTGCTTGAGCAGGTATTTCTCAGTCAATCCGCGGCAGCTTAAGCCGCGCCGGCAGCCGGCTGCAAAACTCCACAATTCGATAATCCAGAAATGGGAAGCGCCCCTCAACCGCGTGTGCCATCGCCATTCGATCGCCCTGGGATGACAGCAGATACGGCGAAAGAAAACTGGTTACCTCGACATACTGCGCACGCTGCAGCCAGTCCCACGCTGCGAAGGCATCCGGGTAGCTCATCGGCGCCCCGTCCCCCGCCGCCGCGATGGCCTGCTGCAGCTCGGCGCTGAAAAAGCGCCTGGTCCGGCCGGTCGTCCGCCAGCGAACCGCATGTGAGTAGGCGGGATCGTCCACGTCCTGCAGCCCGATTCCGAAAAAGGCGGCCAGGTAGCCCGGATTGCCTTCCGACAGGCCCGGCATCCAGGGATACAATCGTTTGAACAGCAATGGCCGTCGTAACGACCGCGGCTGCTGCGCCCAGAAGCGGCGCACTTTGGCTTCTTTGAACAGGTCGTATCCCGCCAGAAACTCGTCTGCGCCCTCGCCGGTCAGCACTACTTTGAAGTTTTGCTGTTGGACGAGCTTCGACAACAGGAACATCGGCGCCTGCGCCGAGCGCAGCAGCGGCGTCTCGGCGTGCCAGACCACCTCGGGAAAGACCCGGCCGATGTCGGTATAGCTCGCCTCCACTACGTGGTGGTTGGTTCCGAGAGCGCGTGCCATCTTTTCCTGGTAGGCCCGCTCGTCAAAGTCCGGATCGCTGAATGCGATCGAAAAGGTATCCAGCCGGTTGGTTGCATAGCGCCGGACGATCGACGCGATGGTCGACGAATTCAGTCCCCCACTCAGATAGCTCCCCACCGGCACGTCGGCCCGCAGCCGGATTCTGGTCGCGTCGATCAACAGCTCGCGAAACTGCTCCAGGTACTCCTGTTCCGCGAGCGGAGATGCCGCGGCCGCATCGCCTTGAAAATCGAGCTGCCAGTAGCGTTGCAGCCTGACATGCCCCTCACGCACATGCAGGTAGTGTCCTGCAGGCAGCTCCGCAATGTCGCGAAATACTGTCCGCGGCGCCTGGACGCTCCAACAGGTAAATACCTGGTCCAGCGCCAGCGGGTCGATCGCCGCCTGCACCTGCCCGCCGGCGAGCAGGGCCTTTATCTCCGAGCCGAACACGAGCGTCCCGCCAGTCTGTGTGTAGAAGATCGGGCGTACTCCCAGACGGTCGCGCGCCAGGAACAACGACTGATCGCGCGCGTCCCATATCGCGAAAGCGAACTGGCCGTTGAAGTGGTGCAGGCAATCGGGGCCGTACTCCTCATACATGTGCAGGACGACCTCGGTGTCACACTGTGTGGCGAAGCGGTGACCACGAGCCTCCAGCGCGGGGCGCAGCTCGATATGATTAAAGATCTCCCCGTTGAACACGATCCAAAGTGTTTCATCTTCATTGGCGATCGGCTGCTGGCCGCTGTGAAGGTCGACAATGCTGAGCCGGGCGCTGCCAAGGCCGATCTGTGCGTCGAGGTAGATGCCGAACTGGTCAGGCCCGCGATGGCGAATCATGGCCAGCATCCGGCGCATGATTTCCTCGCCGACCGGCGGCCCGTGCTCAAGATTTAGCATTCCGACGATGCCACACATGGTGCTCTCCCTACGTCAGTTCGGTTTTCGCGATCTTGCCCGAGCCGGTGGTCGGCAGCCGGTCGCGAAACTCGACACATGTTGGAACCATAAAGTCTTCCAGGTGAGCACGGCAGTGGGCCAGCACCTGCGCCTCGGTCAACGGCGCTCCGTTGGGCACGACGAACGCTTTGATCGCCTCGCCAAGCACCGGGTCGGGCACCCCGATCACGGCGGCGGCGACCACCCCCGGCAAGGCATAGAGCACGTTTTCAACCTCTTTGGGCGCCACTTTCTCGCCCCGGCTTTTGATGATATCGTCCTTGCGCCCGACGAAATACAGGAAGCCTTGCTCGTCCATGCGGAACAGGTCGCCGGTGTAGCACAGACGCTCGCCGGGGATCGGCCCCGCTCGGAAGCGTTGAGCGCTGGCCTCCGGCGCCTGCCAGTAGCCGCGCATTACATGTCGCCCGCGAACCACCAGCTCGCCGGCCGCTCCCGGCCCCAGCCGCCGCCCGTGCTCGTCCTCCAGCCAGACCTCGGTGCCGGGGATGGCGATCCCCACCGACCCCGGTCGCCGGGCAAGTTGCTCGGGCGGGAGGTACAGCGTGCGCTTGGTTTCCGTCAAGCCGTACATCGAGTAGAGCCGGGCTAACGGGAACGCGTGCTGCAGCGCCACGACATGGCTGGCCGGCAGCGCGGCCGCGGTATTGGTGACATAGCGCAGGCTGGATAGATCGTAAGCGCTCAGATCCAGCTGCAACAGGATCGCAAACATCGTCGGCACGCCGGGGAAGCCGGTGACCCGCTCCTGTGCGATGCGCTGCAGAATGGCCGCCGGAAAGGCGAAGGAGCGCTCCAGTACCAGCGTGCCGCCAAACTTGAACACCATCAACAGCTGGTACAGGCCATAATCAAAGGCGAGCGGCAACACATTGAGGACGATGTCGTCCTCGACGTTTTGCAGGTATTCGATGATCGAGCCGGCGGCGAATACAACGTTGCCGTGATCGCTCATCACGCCTTTTGGGTCGCCGGTGCTGCCGGAGGTGTAGATCAAGCAGGCCAGATCGAGGTCGATATTAACGCGCGGTGGTTGCCTTGCCGGCGCAGTGGCCTGGATTCGATCGAAGGTCAGTTGCTCGTCGTGCCCATCGCCGGCCGCGGCACGCGGCCGGCCGCACAAAACGGTGCAGCGCAGCGACGGGACCTCGGCCAGCAGGCGATTTAGTGCCTCGCCGCTATGTCCGGCGCCGGTCAGCAGCGCGCTGGCCCGGCAGTTGTTCAACATATACGCCAGCTTGTCGTGCTTGGTGGAGGGATTGATCAGCACGAACACGCCGCCGGCTTTGAGGGCGGCGAAGATGCCGGCCACCGCCTCGACCGAGTTGGGCAGATAAATAGCGACTCGGTCGCCACGCCCGATGCCCTGCGCGATCAAGGCATTGGCCAGGCGATCGGACATCGCATCCAATTCGGCATACGTCAGGCGCCGCTTATCACACACCAGCGCGACCTTATCGGGCAGTCGCTGTGCGCTGCTGCGCAAAAAGTCTTGAACGAGCATAGCGGTTCTACGCCTCGGCACTCATTTTTCGCAGCATGTAATTGGTCAGCCTGGTGATCGAGTCGAAGTTCTCAGGCGTGACATCCTGATCGTCCACCGGCACCCCGCATTGCTGCTCGACAAACAACACCAGCTCGATCACGCCGAGCGAGTTGATGATTCCTTCTTCCAGAAAGGAGGCGTCGTCGCTGTAGGCAAAGCCGTCGTCGCTATACAGCAGGTTTTCAGCGATAAAGTTACGCAGCGTCGCCGACATGGTGATAGACTCGACGTACATCGGAAACTCCTTGGGCGAATAGAAACGCGGCGGGGGCAAGCCCCCGCCGGAATTAATTGTCGTGACGAGGTCGTGGCTTACCGAAGTAAGGTCCGAGCGCCGCGCTTTTCAACGGCGCGGCATCCGTGCCCCTGGCGAAATACACCTCGGATGGCCTGGTATCTTTCAGCATAATTGCGCCGGCGCCGATAACACATTCCGGAGCGATCGTGATACCGTTCCTGAACGTGGCGTTGACACCGACGAAGCAATACGGGCCGATCTTGACGCCGCCAGGGATCACCGCGCCGGGGGCAATAAAACAATGGTCGCCGATCTCGACATCGTGTCCGATCAGGCTGCCTAGCCCGATGACCACATTGTTTCCGATTGTTGCGAACGGCTGGATCACGCTATTTTCCAGGATGAAACAGTTAGCGCCGACTTGGATCTCACCCCAATGAGCAGCTCGTGAGCTGATATACGTGATCAACTCATATCCTTTGCTGCGGCATTCGTCATAGATCGCTGCACGATCTCTGTTGACCCGTGAATATCCGATTGCGACAAAAAGCACGAACTGGTCGGGCGGGTACAGCTGCTCGATCTGTCCGAACGGCACCACATCCAGGCCACATATTTTCTCGCTGTCGAGATATGCTTCGTGAACGGTAAAGCCAGCGACCTCATAAGGGCTATCCTCGGTCAGGTAAACATACGCCGTCCGACGCCTAATCCCCTGCGCCGAAAATAACGACTTTCTTCATGGGACATCTCCAATGGCTCCACTCGCCCAGCCGGTCCTGCGGCTGCGGTTCATAAATTCGAATGCAAACCAGATGCGTCGCGATTGGCTCGCACTTCCGGCACCGATGGCATCGCGGGCGCAGCCCGGGTTGCCAGGGCATAGATCGACTGGTCAGTAAAGGAAGAGCAGTTCAACCTAGAACGCGGTTCGGATCACGATATGCAGGAAAGTATCCGGAGCCAAATGCCTCGTTGCTCTTCGTCCTGGCGCGAATAAGGCTCGCGCTTACACAACCGCGCATAAACATCGGGGAGAACCAGTCCACCGCCATGTAAGAAGCTGTGCCTTTGTGGGAAAAGCCCGCCTTGAAATGGAACAGGCTGTCGTTACGTGCGCCGACCCCGCCTCCCAGATGAAAGGTATGGGCTCCCTGCTGATGTGCCCACAATCGTACGTCATCTATCAGTAGCTTCAGCGGCGCTAAGCCCCTGCGCTTCGTCGGCGGTTGCTCCGAGATGATACTCAATGACGCCATCGTACAAGGTAAATAGACCACCGCAGATTACTTTGCCGTCGTGGCAACAACGAATAATTGGACATACGGTGAGGATAACAGCCGTTCGAAATATGTATCATCAAAGTAGTAATAACCGTTGGCGTTGACCCGATACATCGTTTCATAGTAGATGGCGATAAATTCGTCAAGTAGGCGCGATCCTGATCCCTGAAGGAACGTTACACCAAGCCGCCTCAGCTTATCGATATCTCGTTTGTGGTTGTTGCGATATTGGGCGCGTTGAGTGTCAGGCGGTAACGTGAGATCTATGGAAACGGTGTAACCTTCGTGCTTACACCGGCCCAGATCGCCGAGCAGCTCCAACCGGCTCTATGGGGATCAAGTCGTGAGAACACACTCACGATCCGCAATCCTTCGAGTGTCGCTTTCAACTCCGCGCTGAAGTTGCGCTTCACCGATGCCGGGAGCACGCTGTGTGAGCTAATCGGGCCTGCATGACCGTATACGGAGGTGGCGTCGTACCATCTATTGCCATTTTGCTCAGGAGTATCCTGCCTTCTATTGGCCGCAAAAGCAACGGGATCGCAATAAAATCAGACCCGTCGCATATAAACGAAGAGATGCGCCTTACCTTCTCCGCGGGCTTCATGCAACTCATGGTAAAAGGGTAAATGGTGGAAGCTGGTGCGGTTTGCCCGGCTCCAACACGTCGAGCCATGGCTGCTCTGGATTTGGCCGCAGAACAAACATGCGTCCCATATATACTCCTCGCTTTATGTGACCACAGACCACGGATGTGCTTTCTGAACCACACATAACCACCGGTTCGGCACCTTTTCTTCGCATGGTACGGTAGTGGAAACGACCTAGTAGGGCCACAGCCGCTTATCTTCGCGGAATACAAGGCCTTTATCGCCCAGGTTTCCTTGGACGGCAGTCGAGATTGTGCAGCAGTCAGGCGTGCCTCGGTGACGGCCTGGTAGTGGCCGCCGTAGCGAGCACCGCTTGTTGCACATGCCGGCAGTCAGCATTAGGAACCATGGCTACCAATCGCCCACCAGGGGCGGTATAGCGCCACAGGGCGTCCAGGGCGTCTTCGATAGGAACGTATTGGAGAACCTCGACTGCCAGCACGACATCAAAGCACCTTTCTGATTGAAGCAAGGTCGGGTCAAGCAAGCTCTTACTGTCCCACCCTCGGCTGATTTTGGTATAGTGGTTCTTCCAATTTTGCTCCGATGCTTTTATCGTCCGTTACTTCCTTATGCAAGGTCGGCGTCAGGATCTACTCCCCATTTCGCGCATCAGCAGGTAGAATACAGAAGCGACCTAAGTCCGCAAACTGGTATCCACTGCTTCTCCCTAATCAACGATGGCCAGATTTCGTCGACATACAAGCACCGAAGGCCGCGCCAGACTGCCTATGATGCTCCACCGCCGCCGCGTTGCATTCGGGCTTTGGGCCGTCGTTATAGTGATCCTGACTACCGTCGCACTACGCAGCTACAACCAGGCGTCGCCCACGCCAACACCGGACACACCACAGATATCGCCGGTCAACGGAGTATCGCTTTCGACCGGCACTTACTCAGTGGTCACCTATCCGACACCGCCAGCGGCGGAAACGAGCAGCACCTACAAGGTAACAGTTAACGGCGTGCCCGTTTTTGTTCAGCGAACGAATACGGTGAGTTATGTCCATTTTTCGTTTACAGGTATCGTGCATATACAAGTGACCGTGAATGAAGCCGTGAAGAGCTTCCGATTCGAGCCCGATCAGCGCTAACATCGCTGCTACGACACAAGATCAGAATATCAGCTTCTCGTTGAACGCGCCGAAGAAGCTAATGTCTGGCGCATCAACAAACTCTCCGAGCGGCTGCTTATCCTTGCAGATCCACTCGAAGATGATGTGCCGGTGGTCGATGGGCAGGGTGTGGTGAATGCGCGTGCCTATGGTGCCGACAACACTGGCGGGACATTCGCAACCGCAGGGATCAGAAAGCGATCGACGCAGTCGCCGCGCGCAAGGGCGGCACGGTTTACGTTCCGGCCGGCGTGTACAAAATACAGCAGTTGAACTTGAAGAGCAACGTCTCGCTGTATCTGGCCGGCGGTGCTGTACTGCAAGCTTCCCCGATTGCCTCGAAAATACCTCGGGTCGATGTTGCCGGTCAGTGAACCGTCGGCTAGTTCGTGAGGTCGGGAAGCGGACATTGGATTGTGCATCAGCTACACGCCTCTGTTTTTTTTTTTTCCCGTTGAGCAAATCTCTTCCGGGAACATCCGTATCGAAGACATCCGCAAGCCCGAGGAACGCTCTTTTTTTATCCCGGCGAAGGCTTTCTATTTCAGCTCAAGGTCGAGATCCCGACCTGGGAGGCGGAATGGAACGGCCGGCTCGGCAAGATCCGCAACATCTACTTCCAGAACGTCAGCGCCACTGAGTTCGGCGTTGCCAACTCGCCGTTCGTCGGGAACAGTTCGGAGCACAATATCGACACTGTGGTGTTCGATAATCTCAGGGTCAATGACCAACTGATCACCGATGTGAACAGTGCGCGTTTCAGCACCAACCAGTTCGTGACGAACATCCATTTCACTGCGAGTGCTCCGCCGAGCGTCAATATCCAGGCCGGCGACCTGTATATCGGTCGACAAGCTTCCCGGCCCGGTCACTTTATCGTCGCCCGATCGGCGATACCAGCCAGCCGCTAACGGTACGGTACAGCATCCGCGGCACGGCGAAAAACGGGCAAAACTACCGCAGCCTTCCGGGTACGGTGTCAATTCCGGCAGGCGCAGCCGAAGCTACAATTCCGATCCAGCCGCTCGGCGACGATTGGAACAGGTGTCCAGACGGTACTGCTCTCGCTCAAACGACCTGACAACCGACTACCTGCTCGGGCCAAACTACCAGGCGGTGATGACAATCTGAAAAAAATTTTTTATCTTTGTAGCTCCAAGAAACGGTTGAGCCTCCATACGATCGGCTGCCGGATCCAAGGCCGTATCACAACCACGGGCGCTCGGCGTTCCCAACCATTCCTCGGACGTGGCCTGCCCCGGCTCGCTGATCCCTTCGGGCTTAAAAATCCTCTGAAGCGTCAGGATGATAATCGCGAGGTCGAGTGCCAGCGACTGATGGTCGACATACCACACATCTAGGGCAAACTTTCGCTCGAACTCTATCGCGTTGCGTCCGTTGATCTGGGCCCAGCCGGTGAGCCCCGGCCGGACCTCATGACGGCGCATCTGTTCGGGCGTATAGCGGCTCAGGTATCGCATCCTCAGCGGTCGCGGACCGACAAGGCTGATCTCGCCGCGCAAAATGTTGACCAGCTCGGGCAACTCGTCCAGGCTCGTGCTGCGTAAGAACCGTCCAAAACCGCTGAGGCGTAGCTCGTCCGGCAGGCAGCTGGCCCGCGCTGTCGCGCGCGTCGGTCATCATGCAGAACTAAAGCAAAGTAAACGGCTGCCCGTGCAGGCCCGGTCGCTGATGGCGGAACAGGATCGGGCTACCGAGGCGCACGCGTACAAGCAGCGCAACGATCGCCAGCACCGGCGCGAGTATGATCAGCGCCGGAACGGTCAAGACCAGGTCGAGCCAACGTTGTCCAAATTGGCGATACATGGGGGGGGGGGGGGGGGGGACGCATTCGGCCTCATTGTTCGGTTGACCGCCGGACGGCAGCGGTGGGTAACAGGCTCTTCACGTGTAACAGGCGCGCATACTCGACTTTGACCTTGTCGAACACGAGACGCTGATCGAAGCGCTCCTCTGCCATGCGCCGGCCCTCGTTACTCATACACCGAGCTTTCTCGGTATCCATTCAACACTTCGACCAACGCCGCTGCGAGCGCCGGCACGTCGCTCAAAGGCACCAGCAGCCCGTTCCGGCCATGCATGACCGCCTCCCGATTGCCTTTGACATCAGTGGCGACGACCGGCGTGCGCATGGCCGACGCTTCCATCAAAACACGGGGTATGCCTTCAAACAACGAGGGCAGCACCAGAACATTCATCAAACGGTAGAGCTGCGGCAACTCGTGGTTCGCAAACGTTGCCCCGAGAAAAATACAGCGATCAGCGATACCATAGCGGACGGCCGCAGATGGATCGACCCGTCGGGCTTGCCCGCATCGGCCTCCCCGACGATCAGAAACTGCACGCTAGATCCGCTCCGCGACAAGAGCACCGGCGGCCAGAAAGTCCAAAAATCCTTTGCGTCTGGCTGCGAGGCGACCGACGAAGCCCACGACCGGCGTTTCCGGCGCCAGCTCCAGTTCTGCCCTTTGCTCATCTAACGCTACGTCGGAGATACAATCGGGATTGAAGCGCTTCAGGTCGATACCATTACCCAGATGCTTTTTTGATCGATCCAGGACGGGCAATACCTTCTCGGATCGCGGTCTCCATATCTTCGCTGTTCTGCGAAGGATCAGCGTTCGAGCAGCGGGCGGCGATCTTCTCGCATGATGTAGAATCGACGCCAGCGGGGGACATGTGCTCATGAAAGTAGAAGCCGTGCAACGTGTTGACAACGACCGGCACTCCCGCCAGCCGCGCCGCCAGTTGCCCGAGCAGGCCGGGCTTGGGGGTGTGAGTGTGGACGATGGTGAATCGTTCGTGCCGCATGACCCGCAATGAGTCGCCACAGCGAACCGAGGTCGGCCAGCGGAGTAAAGTTGCGGCTCATCGGCACGGCAATATGTCGAATGCCTGCTGCCTTGATGCCGCACATCCTGCCCCGGCGCCGAAATCGCCGGACGTCATAGCCAGCCTGCCGGCGGCTGAGCTGGTTCAGCAGCAGGTAGTGCAGCGAAAAGTCGACGGTAGTGATATCCGCCACTTTGATCCGGCTCATCGACCTGTCCGGTCGAGGAGATGCGGTGCCACAGCTCGAAGTTCAGCAGCAACCAGAGCTGCGCATCCCAGACGTGCCGGCCTGCGACGTGCTCGCGCCACAGGCGCTCGACCACGACGCGTTAAAGTAGCCCCGGCTGCGCGTCCGTTGATCGAGCAGGATATCAAAGGTAAAGTTCTTGAGCTCTCCGCGGAACCACGGGTCGGTCGGGACCGCGAAGCCGTGCTTCGGCGCCGTCGCACCTCGGCCGGAACCAGCGTGCTGACGGCCTGCTTCAGGATCCGCTTCGTCGACATCCCGCGGATCTTGTAGCGGCCGGGGATCTGGAACGCCAGTTCCACCAGGCGGTGGTCGAGTAGCGGCAGACGTGCTTCCAGGCCGCAAGCCATGGTTGCCTTATCGGCCTTCTCCATATACACGTCCGGCAACCAGGTTTTCAGGTCCACATACATCAGCCGGTTCAGATGGTCGCTCGCGCTATGATGGTTCAACCGGTTGTAATAGTAGGGATAGGGCCATGCCGGGTCATAGCTCGTGACGGCTTCGGCGAAGGGCGGCTGTAGGAGTTGCTCCTGCATTTCCGGCGTGAACAGCACCAGCCAGCCGGCGTAGCGCCGCGCCGGGTCTTGATGCCAAGAGTATGGACCGACCGCTTAATGCGTCGCAGGCGCGGGAGACGATCGACGATGGCCGGGATGGCGTGTTCCGTCAGCAGGCGCGGCAGCAGCGCATACGTACCCGCTGTCTGGTCCACGGCATACCGACGATACCCGCCGAAAAGCTCGTCGCCGCCGTCGCCGGAGAGGGCTACCTTTACCTGCTCGCGCGCAAACCGGCTGAGAAGATACAGTGGAAAACCTGCCGGATCGCCGAACGGCTCGTCATAGTGATAAACCAGTGTACGCAGCGTGGCGACCAGGTCGACATGCTCGACATTCAACTCGTGATGCTCCGTGCCGAGGTAGCGTGCGACTGCCCGCGCTTCGGAAAGCTCGTTGTAGGCGCCGCCGATGCTGAAGCCCAAAGAGAAGGTTTTGACCGGGCCTGTCGCGTGGCGCTGCATCAAAGCAACGATCGCGCTGGAGTCGACGCCACCACTCAAAAAGGCTCCCACCGGCACATCGGCGATCATCCGCCGGCGCACCGAGTCGTCGAGCAACGCGAGGACTTCCCGGGCGTAGTCGTCCTCGTTCAGCCTGGCATCCACGGGCAACTGCGGATCTTCCCCGACATCCCAGTAGCGCTCGATCCGGATTTTTCTATCGCACGCCAGAGAAAATGGCCGGGGGGCAGCTTGGATGCTGCGGTACATTGTCGCCGGTGCGATAGCGTGCCCGAAGGCGAGAAAGTTGGCCAGACCTTCGAGGTTGATGGCGCGCGGGACGCTGGGATCGGCTATGATCGCTTTGATCTCGGAGCCGAAGATCAGGCGCCGGTCGTCGCGGTAGTAATACAACGGCTTTTCGCCGATCCGGTCGCGCGCCAGAAACAGCCGCGTGCGGTGTGCATCCCAGATTGCAAGGGCAAACATGCCGTTGAGACGTTTCAAACAATCCGGCCCCCACTCCTCATAGGCATGCAGGATCACCTCCGTATCGCTGTGGGTTCGGAAGACGGCCCTTTGCGCTCCAGCTCCGGCCGGAGGTCGAGGAAGTTATATAGCTCGCCATTGTAGACGATGCAGCAGGTATGATCTTCGTTCCAGATCGGTTGCTGGCCGCCGGCAAGGTCGATAATGCTGAGCCGGCTCATCCCGAGAAAGACGCTTTCGTCTTGCCAGATCCTCGCTCATCCGGACCGCGATGCTCGATAGCGTCGAGGGCGGCTGCATGCGCTATGTCGCTTGCGAGGTGATCGTCGAACGCGAACTGGCCGTATATCCCACACATTTCAGGATCCTGCTGTATGTTCCACGTGCTGCCGGCGTACAACCGTGGCCGGAAAGGCTCATCAAACGATCACTGTCGCGCTACGATGTAGCCAGGCCTGGGTGGCATCGCGGATCACGCGATAGTACGCGATGCGTCGCTCGCGGAGCGCATCGGCGGTGTACTGCCCGGCAACGGCCAGGTTGCGCTCCGCCATGCTCGTCATACGCGCCGGGTCGTCCACTACCTCACAAAATCTTCAGTGCGAGCGCCCCAACATCGCCCGGTGCGACAAGGTATTCGGACGGCAACAATTCCGGGATGCCACCGGTCGTCGAGCCTATACACGGTAACGCCCGTGCCATAGCCTCGATCATGGCACGGGGCAGACCTTCTTGATAAGAGGGCAGCACGAATACGTCGGCCTGATCGAGGGCGTCGCGTACTGCCTGGCGAGTGGCCAATTGGCCACGGAAGCAAACGCGGTCGGCCAGGCCGTGTGCGGCTGCGCGAGCTTCGAGCGCGGAGCGATACTTGCCGTCTCCGAGGAACACGAGGTCGAGGTCGAGTCCTTCGCCGACGCAGACGGCCACAGCATCTAGCAGCACGTCGGGAGCTTTATAGAGCTGGGCCAGCGTGCCGACCTAAATCAGCGTCCAGCGGCCCTGCCTCGCCTCGAAGCGCCGCGGCTGCTTGACGAAAGCGCTCCCCGACACCTCGACATCGGAATACGAGGTCGATAGCCCATCCGGCCTAGGCGGGTAGCGTCGCTGAAGGGCCCATGCGGTGACATAGGCTGTTGCAGTGGCTGTAGCGCACTGGCGGCGCAGCCGGCGCGGGAACCACCAGCGGAAGAACGCGCGGAGCGGGTGTTCGACCGAGCCTGGTGCGAACACATCGTAGGGGTCGGCGATAACCTCAGCGCCGTAAGGCCGCCCCGGCGGCAGCGCACGCTCGACCATGTCGCCGATAAAGCACGGCACCCGCAGCTGAATTGCTTCCGGACTTATGTACTGCCGGCCAATCGATCGGGAAAGGCTCGTACTTCATAAGATACCCGGTTGGAGCTTCGAAATCCTTGATCCGCCGGGCAACGATGCCGGGTCCGGTAGCAGCGACCCATCCGTCGGGTGGCACCGCGTACGGGCTGGCGCGGACGAGGAGACGAACTTCATCGTATACGTCGAGGTATCGCGTCCAGAACTGATAGCCAAGTGAGGCATTCGGTGCCCACAGCTGCCCATCATTGAGTCATTGCCAAAATCAGCGCTTGCAGTAACCAATACATTCATCAAATCTTCATCCATCCCTACCGAGCACGCGCTACTGTCGCGCCGGTCCGGCGTCGAAGCACATGTGCGGGCTGTGTTAGCGCCCCATCGAGACATCACAGCAACCGTGGCTGTCGATCCCCGCGCGACTACACTTCCCAACGGGTCGTCACCACCCGACGCGTGCCCAGCAGCACGACGATCGTCGGGACGGCCAAACTCACGATTGTGTCAAAAATGATATTGTCAAGGTCGCCGATCAATACAATGAAACACACATTGACCAGGAACGGGACAATCAAGATCCGAGCATCTGTCGGGTGGAGCGTCAGCATTAGGCGGCGCACACTACCAACAACGAGGCCGAGCGCGATGAAAGCCAGCGGCACAACCGGAATTCCGAAGTTCAACATTGCTTCACCGGCCAGGCCATAAAGCGCACGCTACACTGCCCGACGCCGCGCTGGTAAGCGCCCCGGCCAAATTGCGCCTCGGTGCCGGCCTTTTCTTTTGGAGGCGGGCGCTCCTCAAGGATGGAGCGAGGTATCAAAATCGCGACGGCGCCCAAGTACGTCTTGCCCCAGGCGTAGTCATGGTTGCGCATCGGGCGACGAACGAAAGCGATTCCAACAAGAATGCCTGAACATCGCTGCGCCCAAGATCGCCGAGCACCGTGCCATAAAAGTCTCGGCCGGTTCGTTCTACCAGTTCTGCGCGCGCCTGACTGCCTTGAAAAGCACGCAAGGCATCCACGCCGGCGTCTTTGTAAAAGCTATAAAAGTACATAAACACAACAAGGATAAGGCATCCGGCGCCGATCAGCATGTCTTTGGAGATCGGGCGAAGGCGAAAATGCACGATGCCAACTGCCCCAAAACAGGGCCCAGACAATCGTGCTGCGGCTGCCGCGGAGGCCGCCAAAATAGAAGCGCAGGACCAGAAAGCTGAGCAGCACCAAGCCAAGTACCGGCAAGGAGCGCAAATACCGCTTTTGCGCGGCGTAAACGCTGAACGTCAGCATAGCCACGATAGGGAAGCTCTCCGCAATCAGCATGATCCACCCCATGCCTACAAACGAGGCCTTGCGTGTTTCGTAGCCGGTCGCGGTCTCGATGAAGGCTGAGATACCGCCGAAGCTGGCATACAAACGAAGCTGCAGCACGAACGCGATGGCCATTAGGAGAACTGCAATGACAAAAAAACGCGGCCGGTCGATCTGCCAGATGACCACCCGTGGACGTCTGGGTTGGCGAAGCAGCAGCACGGTGCGCGTCGCGCGATAAACCAGCAGACCGAGCGCATTCAGGAACGCCATGCCCCCGAGCCATGGACGCCAATCATCAGGGGCGATCACATAGGGCATCCAGTAGTCCCAGTGCACATGCAAGAGCGGAGCTAGAAAGAAAAAGTGCAGCCCTAACAACCGAGGATCCCGACCGGATCAAAGACGTCGAAGTTCGCCCCAGGAGCCAGTCGGCGGCATCGATCCCGGTCAGAACGCCGCAGGCCAGAACTGGGATCAAAAACCAATGCAGAAAGCGATCGGAGGTGATGCAAACGACGATCAACGTGATGACACAGATATAAATGGCGATCAGGACACTGGTGATATCGTCATTCGGACGGCGCAGCACGGGCCACGATCGCCGGGACATGGAGATTGGGTCAGCCATCGTAGACCTCTTCCACACGCTCGACGCTCCGCTTGATGTTAAACGGACTCTGCTCGATGATCGCCACCGCCGCCTCGCGCGGCGTGGGCAGGCCGGCAGCACGCGCTGCCAAAATCGTCTCCACCCAGCACGCGAGACCGGGCCCCTGACCGGCAGGCGCCGGATCAACGGCGCGACCGCATCCAACTCTTCGGTGATCATGTCCGAAGCGGCGGAAGGGCAGGCCGGCCGCCTAAGATTCGATCCCGACCAGCGGCAGCCCTTCATACAACGACGGCAGAAGGAACAGATCCATAGCTCCGACCATCAGGCGCGGGACATCGTCGCGGCCTCCGGCGAAGACCACGTGCGCCGCCAGCCCCGCCTCGGCAACCTTTCGCTCGATCTCCGGACGCAAAGCGCCCTCGCCGACGAGCAGGAAACTTACGGCGGGATCCCGTCGCACGACCTCAGCCGCAATATCGACCAGCAGCGCGTGATTTTTCTGCTCGACAAATCGCCCGACGTGGCCGACGACGAATGTATTGGCGGGCAAGCCAGTGCGATACGGATTTCCTGCCGATCGATCGGCGCACGATACGAAGTCAGATCGATGCCGTAATACAACAGGTCCCAATCCGGACAGCTTCCGTCCCGTGGCGCAAATAGCGATCTCCCCGCCTTCCGGCTCGCGGCCAGTCTGACCGTGGAGTGGCGCGCGATTAACCGTTTGGTCCAGCGCGGAATGCCGCGACGCGCGAAACCGGCTTCGGCCTGAACGGGCGATGTATCGTTGTGGCTATGCGCGATACGCACCGGTATGCCGGCCAGATGGGCCAGCCAGAGCACGTAGCCGCTGAAATGGTGGACGTTGCTGTGGACAATACTGGTGAGGGTCCATACATGTCCGGGATTCACCAGAACTCGCGGGTGTAGATCCAAGGACGCGACGGATGCAGGCACGGGAAAATCCGGCTGCCGAGCGCGCGCGCCTCGGCGTCGTACGCGCAGGCTCGCGAGTATCGACCAGGAAATGGATCCGGAAGCGCTCACGGTCGATGTTGCGAAGGACGTGCATCAGCCAGGTCTCGATGCCGCCCCGCACCATACCGCCGACCACGTGCAGGATGCGAATCGGCGCGCGCCGCCGTCTGTTCGGCTGGCTTAACATGTTCCTTCACCAGCCTGCGTACCGCAAAGCCGATAACGGCCAGACTCCCGATGATTTGCACTACAGCGGCAATATTCAGCGCCATGGCCACGCCGGCGGGCCGCTCGTCGGGATCAACCATTTACACGTGAGCCAGGCCGCTCCCAGGACAAGCATAAACAGGGGGACCTGGATGCGGAAGTATCGCGCGGCGGTGATAGCGTAGCCTAGTACCGAAGCCGCATATCCCAGACCTGCGCCGGCGACTAGCCAGACAAAGACGAACAGGTGCTCGGCGTACTCGGGACGATAAAGCAGAGTCAGGATCGTGCGCCCGGCGATCAGCGTGATGCCCAATCCGGCCACACCGAGCACCGCAACGAACGCCGTGAGCTCAGCGCGAGCCCACAAAAGGCGCGAGTGTTGCCGCCGACATAATCGTGCGCCAGGCGCGGTTCCGTCGCCTCGGCCAAGCGCCGACACGACCGTATCGCCGGCGACAAGCAAATACGCCAGCGCAGCGAAGATACCGAGATCGTGACACCGCCGTCCTGTTCGATAAAGTAGCGCGGGATATTCGTTTTCAGCGAGATCAATAACATCACGATACCTAGCGGCAAGGCAACGACTGCCAGGCGGACCAGAACGCTCGGCTCCCAGTTCGGGCGCAAGCCGGTATTCGGGACGCCGGCTTCCTCGCCCACGTTTTGCAGGATCAGTCGGCCGTTTCGTATATCGTAGCCGGCCAGCACACTTGCCCCAGACCATAACGAGTCCCAGTGAACCCCACACTACGCTGCCGGTTAGCAAGACGGCAACGCCTCCACCGCCAGCGATAGCAGCCCTTTAATCATCAGCGACTTTGAGGTCCGTTCCATTCGCTCGTGCTGCTGGAACAGTCCGTAGATCACATCGCCGATCGCTTCGACACCTTTCGCCAGACCGACCAGCCGAGATCACCAGCGAGGTCTGCCACGATCGCCGCCAGTTGCACCAGACCGCCGATCGTGAGCATGGCCAGCAGGGTGGCGCACAAGCGCAGGGCCAGATAGTCGCCGAACCGGTACTCGTTCCGCGCATCGGTCGCGAGGACGCCGCGTAGCTGCAAATTGGTGAACATGACCACGGGAGCGGCGATCGCGAGGCCGAGGGCAAACTGCCCGACCATCTCCGGCGATCCAGCTTTGCCAGCACCGTGAGGATTCCCCACTGTGAGGCGGCGTAGACGACATTGCCGACAAAGGTCCAGGAGAAGTTGTCCCGTAATGTGAGCGCTCGGTGCTGCGCCGCGGCGAGCGGTTGACGCCGGCTCAACAGCTCTTGGCTCTTACCACCGCATTCGTCCTTCCCCTGCCTACAAGCCGGCATCGACAGGTTGGTGCTCTTTCCTGCGCCGGCGCTGCCAATCTGCTGGGCCGGTCACCGGGTGCTCGCTAGCAGGTGACGGGTCCTGGTCATACCCGAACGGGGTTTGGAGCCCGTAGGCGCCGCCTGCGATCCCCTGCGGAATATCGTTGAGCACGATGCCCAGGATGCGCGTACCGGTGCGGCGCAGCTGCTCAACCGCGCGCCGCAGCGTGCTGCCTTTCGTCACTCCACTACGCACGACTACCAGCACCCCGTCGACATAGGTAGCCAGCACCACGGGATCGGTCACCGTGCTGACCGGCGGCGTATCGAACATTACGAGGTCGGCGTCCTCGCGGAGCCGGCTCACGATCCTTCCATTCTGTCCGAGTTGAGCAGCTCGGCCGGATAGCGGGGCGTATCCCCGGCCGTCAGGACCACAGTCCATTAACTGCCGTCGACTGTATCACGCCGTCAAGGTCGAGCGCCGGGTTAAGAACATATCGGTCAGACCCATCTGATTGTGCAGCCAAAGCGAAGGTGGAGTGACGGATTGCGCAGATCCGCGTCGACCAGCACCACGCGCTGGCCGCTTTGTGCCATGACCACAGCCAGAAATTCGCGGCAACGAAGCTCTTGCCTTCGTCGGGCTATCGAGCTGGTCACCAGCAGCGTGCGCAGTGGATGGCCCTCGCTCGCGAACCGCACGTCCGTCCGTAGCGCCCGAAACGCCTCAGCCGCGGGATCGTGTGTCGCCTCGGCAGTAAAAACTTTCGCCCGCAGCGCGCTCTTGACATGCATAAGCAGGCCGAGGACCGGCAAGCCGGCGTAACGTTCGATTTCGTCCGGGTTCTTCACCGTATCGCTGAACATTTCGCGCACGACCAGCGCGCCGATCACCAGCAGCAGCTCGATCAGGACTGCAAATACCGTCGTGCGTACGACGCGCGGCGAGATCGGCTCGCTGGGCGGAATCGCCGGTTCGACCTGCCGGACCACGGTGCGAGGATGCTTCCACTGTTGGATAAATGCCCTCGCCAGAGCGTTCAAAACCTGTGCAGCCTGGTGGGGATCGGATCCGCGCAGTTGAACCTCGATAAGTTGGGTGTCCCGCACAGGCTGGACATATATCGCACGCCGGAGGTTCACAGCGTCGATCGGCACGCGATGCTGGCGAATGACTTGATTGAGTACGGGCGTTGTCGTCAATAGTCGGGCGTACGTTTGAGCGCGCCGCTCGCTGCTCATGATCGCCTCGTAATCCAGAGTCGTTTGTTACCGGCAGCACCTCGTCAACCAAAACATCGTCGAAACCTGATAGAGTCGGACGCTGCCTGCTGCTGATGATGTAAGCCACCGTTCCGCTCAAGAACGAAAGGACAAGCATGAACCAGAACCACCGCAGCAGCATCGCCAGGAAGCGGCGAAGATCCATTTGTACTTGCATGCATCGTTCTCGCTGTTTACCTGCTCTGACTGAACAGAACGCAGAGATGTTGAGGATATAGATTCTCAGTGAGCGCTACTGGGTAGGTGATGCGCGCCGCCGATCTCAAGAATATTGAGTGTCTCGATATCGGCTATGATGGGCTGCTCACGAGCATACTCGTGCATCGGTTGATAGGCCGCGACCAGGTGCTTCAAACCACAATGGATCGCCGCCTTATCCTGCCGGCACGCCGCGATCACCAGCTTTTCGATCTCGATGTCCAGGCACGCCGGCACAAAACTGACGGCGTTGCAGGCCACGAGTATCTTCGGATGCCCGGTGCGCACATAATTCTCTCCATGCGCGAAGAGCTCTTCGAAGAGTTTCTCGCCCGGCCGCAGGCCGGTGAAGATAATGTCGATATCGTTGTCGACCTGCAGCCCGGAGAGCTTGATCATTTCGCGCGCCAGGTCTACCACCTTGATCGGCTCACCCATATCCAGGACAAACACTTCACCGCCGTCCCCAAGGACACCGGCCTGCAGCACGAGGGTAACCGCTTCCGGAATCGTCATGAAGTAGCGTCGCATCTCGGGGTGGGTTACGGTGATCGGGCCACCGGCTGCGATCTGCTGCTTAAAGGTCAGCACCACGCTGCCGCGGCTGCCGAGCACATTCCCGAAGCGCACCGCCATGTACGGCCTGCCGCTCTGCCTGGCTGCCTGGTGTACCAGCAGCTCGGCGACGCGCTTGGTTGCGCCCATCACACTCGTCGGATTGACGGCCTTGTCGCTGGAGATCATCACGAAGCGGTCGACGCCGGCCGCGAGTGCCGCGTTCAGCACGTTGCGGGTACCGAGCACATTGTTGGTGACGGCTTCTTCGGGGTGGGCCTCCATCAGCGGAACATGCTTGTGTGCCGCGGCATGGAAGACGATCTCAGGGCGGTACTGCTCGAACACGGCCTCCACACGCTCAGGGAATTTGATGTCGGCGATGACTGCCGATATCTGAGGCGCGCAGACCAGGTTCATACTGCCGGCGATCCAGGACCGCAACTCGTTCTGGATCTCGAAGACGCTATTTTCCCCGTGGCCAAGGATCACAAGTGTAGCCGGCTCGCAACTCAATACCTGGCGACAAAGCTCGCTGCCAATCGAGCCACCGCCACCTGTGACCAGCACACGTTTGCCGCGTAGCATCGCGCCGACCGCGGCGACGTCGGCCTGCACCGGTACGCGCCGCAGCAGGTCTTCGATCTGCACGCTGCGCAGCTGGTTCACGCTGACTTTGCCGTCCAGCAGCTCATACATGCCGGGTATCGTCTTGGTCCGCACGCCGATCTGGTCGCAGATGGCGATAATCTCACGTAGCGCTTTGCCGGGCGCCGTGGGCATGGCAATGATCACCTGGTCGATGCAGTGCTTTTGGGCCAGCGCCGGAATATCGTGACGGCCGCCGAGCACCGGCACACCATGGATGCGCATACCATGCTTGCGCCGATCGTCGTCGACAAAGCCGGCGGGCTTCATACCCACCTGCGTGTTGCGATGCAGCTCGCGCACCAGCATTCGTCCCGCATCGCCGGCACCCATGATCAGGACCGGGCGTGCCGTGCCGGCTGCCCCGCGGCGACGAGCGCGCTGTCCTATGCAGCGCACAGCGAGCCTGGGCGCCGCCGTGCAGATCAAAGCAAGCATGCCGAAGATAAACGGGATCGAGCGCGGGACGCCGTTGGTTCCCGGCATTTGCCGGCCGATCACCGAGGCCAGCGCGGCAATCACAATCGTAGCCGTCCCGATCGAGACGGCCAGCAGCAGCATCTCTTCCACCGAGGCGAAGCGCCAGTAGCGGCTGTAGATTCCGCCGCAGTAGAAGATCAGCGGTACGACCAGCAAAATAAGTGCTGTGAAAAGCACAAAGGCTGTGTCATAGCCGGCCAGGTACTGGTCTTCGATCCGAAGAATAAAGCTCAGATACCCGGCAATGATCAACAGAACGATATCGGTGGCGAAGAAATGCCGGTTCCTTAAAGGGGGTGGAGTAGGCATTTCGATTCCTCTCATCTCAGCCAGAACTCTGGTGCGGCGACTTCGGGCCGGACGGCGCCCTTATGCCAGCGATATGCCACTCTGCGCCCGCGCACGATCTCGATCAGCGCCGGCGTTTCGATGAATTGCATGGTGCGACACTTGAAGCTGCATTCGGCTTCAAACGCCTCGCTTGTTCCGCTCGGCGTATCGACGCAGGCATGCGCCGCGAGGTAGCGAAAGGCCTTGTCGCACCAGCCGGCGACATGTAGCACATCGCGCACATCCGGTACCGGTTGGGGGCTCCCAAATATCTGGACGGCAAAGCCTCGCGCTGTTTGAATGCCGCCCGACGCATCCTGCCCGCTCAGCAAGCGCTCCCGCATCGCGCCGAGCTCGGCTGTCACACCGTGTGCCTGCAGCAGGTCGGCGGCACGTAAAATATCGCCCAGCGGGGCGATCCAGCTCGGGTAGCGGTTGAGGCTTTGATTGCGATACACCACCGCGGGGCACGACCCGTCCGGCTCGGTCCAGCGTGTTATGAACTGCAGCGCGCGGCGGGCCGCGTCGAGATAGTGTTCTTTGGCGGTCCACTGATAGCCGCTCACCAGGGCAGGCACACAGCGGGCGATCGAGATCGGCTGATATTTTTCGATCGCGCGCCCGCCCACGCTGTGCTGCGCGATCGCCCCGTCCAGCGAGCCACCATGGACTTGATGCTCGCGTATTCGATCGAGCGTCGGCAGCACAAACTTGTCGACCCACTGTGCCTCGTTCAATAGCCGGGACACCAAAAACAGCGCATCGCAGATCGTCGCGGCTTTGTTGGGCACAAACGCGGCGTCGTACGGACTATTGAGAAATGACTGCGACGCGGTATCCCAACGAAGGTCGATATATAGCTCTTGCAGGTTGCGCAGCGCAGCTCGCAGGTAGCGCTTCCACGTATCGTCGTGCAGATCACGCAATGCTGAAGCCAGCAGCAGCAATCCGACGTCACAGGCAGCCGTTTGCGGTAAGCCGTTCGATTCCGGATTGGCCTCGCAGGCCGAGCGGGCGAAATGCTGAGCTGCGGTCTGCCCGTGCAGCAGATCATCGGCGGCCCGCCGCGCTTTTTCAAGCCAGCGTTGTTGGCTCGTGCTACGCCACAGCTTGAGGTAGCCGTCGATTATGCCCTCGTAGCGCCAGTCCAATCCGTTTCCGGCGTACATCAAACATTGTTGCCTCCAGTGCGCTACCGGACCGCCATAGCCGTGCGGCTCGCGCATGGTGTCGAGCCAGCTATCCAGCCGACCGACGGCAACATCGATTTGGGTAGGTGCAGAGGTGGTCATTCGGTTCAGTCGCTAAACAATGTACCGGCCGCCGCCACGCGTTCGGCGCGGGCGCTGCGCGGCAGGTGCGCTGCCGATAGGCTCGACAGCCGCCGCGGGAACTTCGGTTTCGCGCATCGAACCCATAAATTCGAGCAATACGCGCACTCGCAGGCTCGGGCTGGTCGGACCGACAAACGCGCCCTCCATGCCGCGTAGCGGCCCGCTGCGCAGCCGGATCGCCACGCCCGGAATTAATCTGTGATTGGCGACACCGCCGCGCTCGTTGAGCTCGTCGACGCGATACCGCAGCTCGCCGACGAGGTCGTCGGTAAGCCGTATGGGAACGTCAGCGCAGGAGACGAGCTTCACGACGCCCGGAGTGGCGTTAATCGCCGACAGCGCGGTGCGTTGGAGATCGGCTCGTACAAACAGATAGCACGGGAAGAACGGACTTGCCTGCACCTTCCCATGGTGATGCTGCCGAACAAGCGGAAGGTAGACGCCGACGTCCAGCCGCTCATTGAGCAGCTGGGCGACCTGTTGCTCCTTGCGCGGTCGAACATGCACAAGATACCAGGCCGGCGCCGGCCGGCCTACAGCAGACTGACTGTTCATAGCTTCCCCATCAGGTGGCTTTTTGGGCACGCTCCGCCGATTTCAGCATGGCTGAATAGCGCGCGCACTGAGGATCCGGCCGGAGCGTTGGCTACGACGAACCGGAGCGGTTAGGGTTCCAGCGTACGAACGTAGCGGCCGACGTCTTGATTTTGCGCGAGCTTGCTGCCAGACGCAGCCAGACGCAAGGGAAGGAATAATACTGCCGAGCGTGCAGGGCCAGGGTGGTTAATCAACTCGATTTCCCCTTCCGCGATTAGACGATCGAAGTCGACCGCAAATCAATACCTAGCAAGACAGTTCAAGGGCGAACAGGTCCAGATTTCGGCGAACCGAAGTCGATTGAAAGGGGAAGAGGATTGCGCTGTGCGTGGCTGTTGTGCTAACGAAAGTGCATTGTAAACACTGTCGTGCAAGGGTATAATACCCACGACCAAGGCGCGATTCCTCTCCGCTATGCTAGCCGCGTACGGATCATGATCGGTCTGGGTCCGGGCGAGGAGCGTGGCGCGCTCCTCGCCTATTTCGTAAACCTACGTCGTTTTGCCGGCCCTGGATGCATTAAATCAAGGCCTGCTTTTCCTCCACAACTGATTGCTTGTTCAGGAGACAACGTCGAGCACATACACCGTGGATGAGTGACCATCCCGAGGTGGAGGAGTACAACTCATCAGATGCAGGTAGAAGTGTGAAACGGCTGATGGTGATTAGGTTGCTCAAACTCAATTCACTTTAGCAGCGTTACCCGCCAGGATCAAGTTAAGATTGGTAAAAGGGCCGCGCTGGAAACACGTGCCGCGGTTACATCGGCATACCAAAGCAACGGCTCTCGATCCGGGTTGAACCGGTGATGTGTACATGCACACCTCCCGGCCCATGACCTCGGCCAGTTAGTAAGGCAGTGGCGTCGCCTTCGTTTGGGCGCTAGGTTGTTAGCTTAGGACCTTGCTATAACTGAGCCGGCGCAGAATGTCGTCGAACAGCCAAGCAAGGACGGCGTTCGACAGGACGATCTTGCAGATTCCTTTCTGTGGGCGAGACAACTCTTTCAGTTGTCTATCAGTTATAACGTAGCGACTACCCAAAACGATTCTCTGCGTGTGAGCCAGAATCGAGACTCGTTTCCGGCGTAACCGGGGCCAACCATAATCGCTTTTGGTTTAGCCAGGTCGATTTACTGTTTGATTGTGCAAGGGGCACATACGCTGAACGAGAGTCCTGCCGGACCAGCTTTTTAACGAAACCGCCCGGATGCGCGTTGCAGAGCTCGGATGGCGACGCGATTTGTACGAAATGCACAAAAAAAAGGTGTAGCAAACGCAGGCGGCCTGTGCTACGCTAAGCCTGGCATTTCACCAGCGCGATGTAGCGCTGATCCAACGAAGGAGGAATGCAATGAACCAGGCACGGACCGCGGCTATCGCGGATCTGCTTCGTAAAACGGGCCGGGCGCACGAAGAGTACGAACGGCACGAGCTGGATGGACACCTCGATACGCAGTGGCCCGATTGGTACGCCGAGTATCTAGTCGAGCACGATCTGCAGGAGCTTGTCGGCGCCGAGGTGCCGAGGCGTGAGCTAGGGTATATCCTCAAGCGCTGCGATCGCAGCTACACCGTTCAACAGCCGTCGGTCGGCTGGCACCAGTATTTCGCTACGCGACTGGCGGCTCATTACGAGCACGTGAACTAGCTGGAACGATCCGCGAAGACACGCGAAGATCAGGTCATTCTATCTTCGCGTGTCTTCGCGTCCGCAACCAGCAAAGCCGAGTACCTCGTTTTAGCAGGTGCCCGGCCTTCGCGGATCGTTATTCGCGGATCAATTGCACCGGCTGCCCGACTTCAAGCCGGCCCGGCCGCAGCACCCTGGCATACAAGCGGCTCACGCCCGGGTAGAGCTTGGCCGAGAGGCGCTTGAATTCGCCGCCGATGAAGGAGGCAGCGATATTGCTGCACGGCGTGGTGTACGCGGTGATCTGGATCAACGCCTGGTCGCCAAGCGCGAGGCAATCGCCGGCCTGCAACGACGGCCAATCGACGCCGACAAGGGTGACGTTCTCGCCGGTCGAGCCGGGATAGATCGGATGCCCCTCCCCTTGCAGCGACAGGATCGTTTCCAGCGCCAGCAGGCACACCGCTCGCTCAGGACCACCGTGATTGCGCAGGTCGCGCTGCCGGTCGCCGGCGAGTCCATGCTCGCTCAGCATCGCTTCGCGTACCGCGACCTTGGGCACGCCGCCGTCGGAGATTTGAATCGAGAATATATGCGACATGATTCGAGTTCCAAGTTCCAAGTCTCAGGTTTCAAGTTCTGCAACCACACGGTTCGGTAAGGAATAATACTGCGGGACACCCCCAGACCCCCGGCCTGCCGGCAGCACCAAACCCTGTCACCTTGTCACCCCAGCTCCCCTCGCTTCCACAGCTCCATCACATCCAGCAGCACCGCCTGCTCGCGCGGAAACGAGGCCAGGCCCACGGCGTCCTCAAGGGCGAACCAGCGCGCATCGTCGACCTCGGCCTCCTGCGGAACGACATCGCCGTCGAGATAGCGCAGCAAGAACAGATCGACGAACTTATGGATGCGCGTGTTGCCTGCACGGAACCAGTATTCGATCGTCGCGAGCGGCTGCAGCACTTCACCGCGCAGGCCGGTTTCTTCCTCGATCTCGCGCCGGGCGGCGTCCGGGGGCGTTTCGCCGTCGAACACGTGGCCCTTGGGCAGGCCCCAGCGCGTTCTGCCGCTCGTGGCGATCAGCGCCACCCAGATGCGGCCCTCGGCCAGACGGTAGATCACGCCGCCGGCCGAGTGAGCCACCCTGCTGGCGCGCGAATGTTGGGCACGCCGCGCCACCTCAGCGACTCCCAAGCCGGCCCGCCCGCATGTCCCAGTAGTGGTCGATCGCGTAGCGGATGCGCTCTTTGGCGATAGCCGCGTCTTCCCAGCCGATCGTTTCGACGCGGTGGCCTTCGAGGTCTTTGTATACCTTAAAGAAGTGTTGGACTTCCTTGAGGTAGTGCGCCGGCAGATCGGTGTACTCGTGGATATCGGTGAAAAACGGGTCGTAGTGCAGCACGGCCAGGATCTTGTCGTCGGGCTCGCCGCGGTCGGTCATTTTAAACATGCCGACCGGCCGCGCCTCGACGATGCAGCCGGTAAAGGTGGGCAGATTGGTGACGACCAGCACATCGAGCGGGTCGCCGTCGTCGTAGTACGACTGGGGCACAAAGCCGTAATCGCCGGGATAATGCACCGGCGAATACAGGACGCGGTCGAGCTTAAAAGCTCCAGATTCTTTATGGTACTCGTACTTGTTGCGCGAGCCCTTGGGAATCTCGACAATAACATGGATCACCTCGGGCACCGCCGGCCCGGGCTCCAGATCGTGCCACAAATTACGTGCCATACCGTCCATCATAGCGTATGTATCAAAAGCACGGCCGGCGGGAGCGCTCCCCGCCGGCCGCGAAACAGCAGCCAGTCCCCCACATCGGCCCTCGGCGCTGTCGGCCCGCGCGGGCGGGAACGTCCGCGAGCGCCGGAATGACCGTAGTGTACCACTAATTTGTGAGCTTGACCCTGCGGATATCACGCTGACCGGGTGTCGCCGCGAGCGCGCAAAACAGGAGCGCTTCGGGCCGCAGATAGGCCGCTGGAAAGCGGAGCACACCGCTGTGAGCTGCGCTTAACTGTTTACATACCTTGCAATCCCATGGCGATGTGGTACAATACAAACAAGTGTTCTAATTGCGTCTATTATGGCGCATAGTAGGCCGATGGGATACCGAGTAACAACTAAAGGGAAGAGTGATGACAAACCGAGAGATAGCCTCGATACTGTTCAATATTTGTGCGCTGCTAAAGGCGCAGCACGGCAATCCATATCGCATGCGGGCATACCGTCGCGCGGCGCGCAATCTGCTGCGCGCGCGGCACCCGGTAGCTGAGCGCGCCCGGGCCGGCGAGCCATTAGGTATCCCACAGCTCGGCCCGCGACTCACCAAAACGATCACCCGCCTGGCGCTGGATGGCCGCGCGGATGTGTACGACGAGCTGGTGGGCGAGCTGCCCACTGCACAGCAAACCCTGTTGCAGGTGCCGGGTATCGGCCCCACCCTGGCGCAGCGCATCACCAGGGATCTCGGCACCGAGGAATCCGACGAGCTGATCCGCCGCGCGGCAGCGGTCGGGCTGCAGCGCGTGTGGGGCATCGGACCCGTACGTGCAGGCGCGCTGGTGGCGGCGCTGGCCGAACACGCCGGCGAGCAAGCCGGCGAAGACATCGTCGCGCGGCAGGTGTTCCGCGACGGCAACCTGCTATACGTTCAGGAGAGCTTCTGGAATGGCGAGCGCGACATCCAACCGCCGGCCGAGCGCGCGGCGTAAATTCATCGTTCCGATGGAGGTCGAGCAGACCTCACTTGACGATCTGCTGGACGGCGTCGAGGACGAGCAGCTACTGTCGGCGGTATTGGTGGAGGACGACGGCTCCGTCGAAGCTGTCGCCGACGACGATGCACTGGCCGGCGGCTACCATCCGCGGCTCGAGCTCGAGCCGCGAATCTACCAGAGCGAGGCGATCGACAGCTGGCTGCGCCAGGACGGCCGCGGTGTGATCGTGCTGCCGACGGGCGCGGGCAAGACGGTGGTTGCCTTGATGGCGATCGCGCGTTTGAAGCTACGGACGCTGGTGGTGGTGCCGACGATCGAGCTGCTGCACCAATGGCGTAGCGAGGTGGTGGAGCGGCTCAAGCTGCCGAAAAATATGGTCGGCGTGGTCGGCGACGGCATCAAAGAGTGGCGCCCGATCACGATCATTACCTATGCATCGGCGGCGATGCCCAACGCCCCCTTGCGCGACATCGGCCTGTTGATCTGCGACGAGGCACATCACCTGCCCTCGCCCAGCTACAGCACGATCGCTACGCGCGCCCGCGCCCCATACTCGCTTGGCTTAACGGCCACGCCGGAGCGCTCCGACGGGTCGACCGGCCACCTGTACGAACTGCTCGGCCCGGTGGTGTACCGCCGCGCACCGGCCGATTTGAGCGCTGAAGGGCATATCGCTCCGTACCAGGAAAAACGGATCTTTGTGTCGCTCAGCCAGGACGAGGCCCTGCGCTACGAGGCGCTGATGGGCGAGTGGAAGTGGTTTTTGAGCAGCAAGCGCCATTTGCTGGCGCGCGGCGGCAACTTTTTCGGCGAGCTGATCAAGCGCTCGGGCAGCGACCCGCAGGCACGCCGGGCGCTGCAGGCGCACCACCAGGCGCGTATGATCGCGCTCAACGCCGACGCCAAGATCGCCGAGGTCGACCGGCTGCTCGAGCAGCACCGCGACGACAAAGTGATCGTGTTTTCCGAGTACAACGCGCTGGTCGACGTGTTGTCGCAGCGGCTGGCGCTGCCGTCGATCACCTACAAAACGGCTGCCGACGAGCGCAAGAATATCCTCGACCGCTTCCGCGACGGCAGCTACAGCAAGATCGTCACCGGGCGCGTGCTCAACGAGGGAGTCGACGTGCCGGACGCCAACGTGGCGATCGTAGTCAGCGGCTCCAGCACAACGCGCGAGTATATCCAGCGCCTCGGGCGCGTGATCCGGCCCAAGCAGTCGACCGCGATGTTGTACGAGATCATCACCCGGCACACTAGCGAAGTGCGCTCGGCGCGCCGCAGGCGGCCAACCGAATCCGTAACGCAAAGACGCAAAGACGCAAAGGATTCGTAATGCTGGCAAGCCCGAGGCTGGGCCAAATCTTCGAGATGATCTCCGAACGATGAGCATGGATCGTATATTTTCTTTGCGTCTTTGCGTTACACAATTGCCGCGAAACGAGGATCCTAAATGGCGTTTGTGATCAGCGACTTCAAGCGTACCAGCCGCACCGCCGAAGGCCGGCGAATACTGTATCCGCACCAGCTGCGCGACGACCGATATGTGGCGGCGATCGGCTATGCGCTCGACTATTTCGAGCGAATGGTCGGGCAGCCGCGGCGCGAAATGCAGGCCGATACGCTGCTCGAGTTCTTCGGCGATCCGAAGCTGGCGCGCGGGATCGTCGCGTGTCTGAGCCGCACCTATGTGTGGCACCAGCCGACCTTCGAGGAGACCGTTGACGGCGCGACCTACACTGCTCTCCGCGAGCTGGGGCTCGAGCGGCCGTCGAGCGCGCGGGCGCATCTGTATAGCTGGGTCAACCGTACCAGCGGCGGCTTTGTACCGCTGAGCGGCCGGACCACCGTGCTGGATGAGCTGTGCAGCGAGCTGCCGGTGGATCGGCGCATGTTGGAAACCTTGCTCACGCTCGACGTACCCGAAAACGCCGTGCTGCTCAAGCTGGCCGGCACGCCGACCGCCCGTGAGATCGTCGCGCTGTACAATTATCACTCGATCGAAACAGCGCTGCGCTATACCTCACGGCTGCGCCTGACGCTGGACGGCCCGATCTGGTCGGTGGTGCGCACGGTTCACAATCTGAGCAAGCGCTACAAGCTGCGCTACGCGATCGAGCACGGCGCGGGCGGGTTGTTTGCCGGTCAGGTCACCATCGAGTGGATCGGCAAGCGCGACGCGCTCGGCGGCTACGGTCGTCATGGGCGGCGCGTCGTGCGCGCGCTGCTGCGCCTGCTGGCGGCGCATCCGGATGCCCCGGTTGCCGGTGAAGCAACGGTGCATGTTGCCGGCAAGACCTACAGCTACCCGCTCACGGTGGCCACACTTAAGACGCTGGGCGTCCAGGCGCAGCGCGTGGGTCGCGGCGATACGGCATGGGAGCCGGAAAGCGCTAAAACGTTGATGAGCGCCTGGAACCGCGCCTATTTGCGCGGCGAAACCGGTGGCTGGCGCCTGCGCCGCGACCCGGAGCCGCTGGTCACCGAGGCCGGCGTGATCGTGCCCGATTTTCTGGCCCTGCGCGGCGCCCAGCGCGCCTATCTGGTGCTGGCCGAGGGCAAAGCCGCCGCCGACGCGCTGGTCAAGCCGCTGCGCGCGCTTGGCGGCCGTAGCCTGATCGTGGTCGCCGTGGAAGCCGATTGGGCCAGGCCATTGGCCTCGCTGCCCGTGGTCGTCGTGCCGCACGCCGGGCAGCCCGTGGCACGCATGCTGGCCAGGGCCCTGCCGGCGCCGGCCGCCGCGTCCAGCTTCGGCGAAAGCAAGTGGCAGCGCCTGCAGCGGGTGCTGGAAGCCGAAAGCTTTGTCGACGAATCGCGCGTGGCCGAGCTACTCGAGGTTCGGCCCGACCAGGTAGCTACGTCGCTGCGCGATTGGCGGCGCGACGAGGCAACTTACCTGCCCGGAATCGGCCTGTGTACTGCGCAGACGATGGACGAGCTTAAGTCGCTGCTGCAAAGTGGAGAGCTGCGAAAAGCGGCGTAAGCAGCCACGAATAGGACACGAATAAACGAATGAAGCCACGAATAGCTATTCGTGACTCCATTCGTTTATTCGTGTCCTATTCGTGGCCCGTGTCCCATTCGTGGCCGTGGCCGTGGCTCGGATCGCTTATTTCCTGAGCGCGTCGGGAACGGTGCCGCGGATCGAAGCATCCAGCAGCTCGACCGGATGGACGGCGGGCATCGAACGGCCGGCGCGCCGGATGCCGTTTGAGATCTGCAGCAGACAGCCGGGGTTGCTGGTGGCCAGCACATCGGCGCCGGTGGCCAGCACATGCTCGACTTTGCGGTCGGCCAGCTGCTCGGCCGGCTCAGGCTCGACCAGATTGTAGATTCCGGCCGAGCCGCAGCAGATCGCGGACTCACCGATCTCCTTGAGCTCCAGGCCTGGGATCGTGGCCAGCACCTCCCGCGGCGCGCTGCGCACGCCCTGGGCGTGCTGCAGGTGGCAGGCGTCGTGGTAGGCCACGCTGAAGTTGAGCGGATGACGCGGCGCGCGCGGCGCGAGCTCGGCCAGGATCTCGGAGATGTCCTTGACCTTTGCAGAAAATGCGCGAGCGCGCTCGGCATAACGCGCGTCGTCACGCAGCAGATGGCCGTACTCTTTGAGCGTCGAGCCGCAGCCGGCGGCGTTGATCACGATCGTATCGACCTCGGCGCGCTCCCACACGTCGATCGTGCGGCGCGCGTAGTCGAGCGCGTCAGCTTCGCGTCCCGCGTGCACCAGCAGCGCGCCGCAGCAGCCCTGCTCGGGCGGCGCGACGACCTCGCAGCCCTCGGCGGCCAGCACGCGCGCCGTTGCGGCGTTGACGTCGCCGAAAAATACGCGCTGCACACAGCCCAGCACCAGGCCGACCCGTCGACGGCGCTCGCCGCTCGCCGGCAACAGGGCGGGGACACGCGCCCGCAAGCTCGCCGAGGTGAGTGACGGCAGCAGCGCTTCCATCGCCTGCAGCCGTCGCGGCAGCGCGCGCAGCACGCCCGAGCGCTGCAATAGCGTGCGCAGGCCGGACGCCTGATACAGCCACAGCGGAGCGGCCAGCATCCGCAGGCGGCCCGGCCTGGGAAACAGCTCGAACAACAGGCGGCGGAACGCCCGATCCGGCAGCGAGCGCGGATAGTTGCGCTCGATCTGGGAGCGCGTCGCTTCGATCAGCTTGTCGTACTGCACACCCGAAGGGCAGGCCGTCAGACAGGCCATGCAGCCCAGGCAGCGGTCCATGTGTTCGACAAAGGTGCCGTTCAGCTCGCCCTTGCCTTCGTTGCCGGCCTTCATCAGATAGATCCGGCCGCGCGGCGAGTCCATCTCCTCGCCCCACAACAGATAGGTCGGGCAGGTCGGCAGGCAGAACCCGCAGTGGACACAATCTTCGATCAGCTCGGGCGACGGTGGATGATGCGCATCGAAGATCGGCGTACCGTCGCGAGCAGCGGGCGTTGGGATCAGCGAGATAGGCTGCGACATGAGTTTCCCTGATTAGGCCACAAAACGGTGGGGATTGAGCGTCGCGGCGGGGTCGAAGCGCTCGCGGACGCGCCGCATCAGCGGCAGCGCATCGCCGCTATAGCCCCACACATCGATCCGCGCTTTGATGTCCGGCGGCGCGTCGTGGACCACCAGTGCGCCACGCCGTCGCGTTGCCTCGGCACGCAGCAGCGCGAGTGCCGCCTGCAGCACCTGTTCATTATCGCCTTCCAGCCGCAGCGCGCCGACGCCGAACGCTTGCGTCACCCAGTGCCAGCGCGCCCGCAGCGGCGTCGCCAGCCGGTGCACGTACTCGGCGAATGCTCCCAGCTCGGACTGCAGCAGGCTGGTTTTGAGCAGCACGGCCGGCGCCTGGCCCTGCCACAGCTGCTGCCGCGCTTGCCAGGCCGGCGTATCCGTATCTTCGACCTCGAACTCACCGCCAAGACCGGCGACCAGCGCCCGGAATTGCTCGGCCTGCCCCGCTACCGCTGCCTCGACGCCTTCGAAGCGGATATCAACACGTGGAAGCTCGTCGTTCGCAGCGCGTAGCTGCAGGCCGGTCGGCGCCAGGGTCGAATCCAGCGTCGCCAGCAGCAGCTCGTTGGCTCGTTGCGTTGATGGTGCGCACACCGACAGCGTGGCGCTGTGGCGCGGCAGCGGATACAGCCGAAACGTCGCGTCGAGGATGATGCCGAGCGTGCCGAGCGACCCGACCAGCAATTTGGGGAGATCGTAGCCGGCGACATTTTTAACGACCTTGCCGCCGCTGCGCGAAACCGTACCGTCGGCCAGGACCAGCGTCACGCCCAGCACCTGATCGCGCAAGCCGCCGTAGCGTAGCCTCAGCGCACCGCTGTCGTTGGCGGCCAGCACGCCGCCGAGCGTGGCCCGCTCGGGCCACAACACATCCAGCGCCAGGCGCTGCCCTTGCTCGGCCAGAGTCGCGTTGAAGCGCTCGACCGTGCAGCCGGCCTGTGCCGTCGCCGTCATATCGCCGGCCGCGTGTTCCAGCACCGCGTCGAGCCGCTCGAGCGACAGCACCACATCGGCTGCCCGCGGCGGGTTGCCCCAGGCGAGCTTACTGCCGCCGCCGCGCGGGATAATCGCCAGCTTTTCGTCCGACGCCAGCCGCAGCAGCGCCGCGACCTCGTCGTACTCGCCGGGCGCAACGATCCAGCCCACCTGCACGCCGTCGATCGCGTCGGCTGCGGTTCCCGGCCGCACATGCTCGGCTCCTACGATGCCTGCAAGCGAAGACTTGATTGATTTCGTTTGTTCGACCATTGCTTCGGTGTAGTGCCCTTACAACGCGTGACAAGGTGAGGGGTGAGGGGGTGACGGGGTGATTGTTATCGATAAGTGCTCAAACGCAATCGAAGTTGTACGAAAATCATTGAAACGCACGGCTCAGCAAGGTTAGGTTTCACCCTGTCACCCCGTCACTACACAATAAACCAGCTCACCCTCCAGCATATCCGAAGCTTAGAACAGCTCGGCGATTCCGGCTTGCTCAAGCGGGTGCGGCTCGTAGCGGCCGGGCTTTTCGGCGCACAAGCGCGGGCGCGGGAAAATCTTGTCGGGATTGGACAGATGCAGCGGATCGAACGCACAGCGTACCAGCTGCATCGTTTCCAGATCCGGCTCGGCGAACATCTCAGACATGAATTTCTGCTTTTCGCGGCCGACGCCATGCTCGCCGGTGATCGAGCCGCCGGCCTCGATGCACAGGCGCAGGATGTCGAACGCCAGCTGCTCGGCGAGATGCTCCTGGCCGGGCACGCGACGGTCGTACAGCACCAGCGGATGGAGGTTGCCGTCGCCGGCATGAAACACGTTGGCCACGCGCAGACCGGCAGCGCTGCTCAGCTCGGAAATGCTGCGCAGAACTCGTGGCAGCGCCGTGCGCGGGATCACGCCGTCCTGCACGATATAATCCGGCGACACGCGGCCCATCGCCGCGAACGCGGCTTTGCGGCCCTTCCATACCACGGCGCGCTCGGCATCCGAGTGGGCCAGGCGCAGCTCCCAGGCGCCGCAATCGCGGCAGATCGCCTCGACGCGCTCCATTTCGACCGCCACCTCGGCCTCGGGGCCGTCGAGCTCGACCAGCAGCAGGGCGTTCGATTCGGGATAGCCGGCGTGGACGGCCGCCTCGGCCGCGTCGCGGCTGAGCCGATCCATCATTTCGATCGCGGCGGGCAGAATACCGGCGGCGATGATCGCGCTGACGGCGGCGCCTGCCTCGTCGGTCGAATCAAACGCGGCCAGCAGCGTGCGGATCTGCGCCGGGCGCTTGACGACGCGCAGCGTCACTTCCACCACGACGCCGAGCGTGCCCTCGGAGCCGACAAATACGCCCGGCAGGTCGTAGCCCGGCATATCATACGCCGGCCCACCGAGCGTCGCCAGCTCGCCGTCGGGCAGCACCACCTTGACGCCGAGCACATGATTGGCCGTGAAGCCGTATTTGAGGCAGTGCGCGCCGCCCGAATTTTCGGCCACGTTGCCGCCGATGGTACACACCGATTGCGACGACGGGTCAGGGGCGTAAAAATAGCCGTGGGGCGCAACCGCCTGCGTCACCTGGGCGTTGATCACGCCCGGCTCGACTACCACGCGCTGGTTGGGGAGGTCCACCTCGAGGATGCGGTTGAGCCGCGCCAGGCCGATCACGATGCCGCCTTCGACCGGCAGCGCGCCGCCGCTGAGGCCGGTGCCCGAGCCGCGAGCAACAAACGGCAGCCGGTGGCGCTGGCAAACGCGCACCACGGCCTGTACCTGTTCGGCGCTGCGCGGCAACACCACGGCTGCGGGCATGACCTTAAAATTCGTCAGCCCGTCGCACTCATACGTGCGCAGCTGGTCGGGCTCGGTGATCAGGCCGCCGGCGCCGACTGCGTCGCGCAACTCCGCCAGGCGCTGGTCCATAGGTGCCTCCTTCAGTGCGGATCATAGCAGCATCGTCAACAGCCACGAATGGGCCACGAATAGGACACGAATAAACGAATGGAGCCACGAATATTCGTGGCTCCATTCGTTTATTCGTGTCCTATTCGTGGCCCGTGGTCTATTCGTGGCCGTGGCCGTGGCTCAGCTGACGGCCTCTTCGCGCCGGAACTGGCTCATGTACAGCTCGTAGTACGCGCCGCGCTGTTCCAGCAGCTCGATATGCGTGCCGCGCTCGACGATCTGGCCGTCCTTGAGCATCAGCACCTGGTCGGCGTTGCGGATCGTGCTCAGGCGGTGCGCGATCACGAAGCTGGTGCGGCCTTCGAGCAGCTTATCGAAGGCGCTCTGGATCAGCCGCTCGGTGCGCGTGTCCACGCTGGAGGTCGCTTCGTCCAGGATCAGGATGCGCGGGTCGGCGAGCGCCGCACGCGCGATCGCGATCAGCTGGCGCTGGCCCTGGCTCAGGCCGCCGCCGCGCTCGCCCAGCACCGTCTGGTAGCCCTGCGGCAGCCGCTCGATGAACTCGTGCGGCCGCCGCCAGCTTGGCCGCGGCGACCACCTCGTCGTCGGTCGCGTCGAGCCGGCCATAGCGAATGTTGTTCATCACGGTATCGGAGAACAGGAACGAGTCCTGCAGCACGATGCCGATCTGGCGCGCGCAGGCTGGCTGCCGTGAACGTCGCGCACGTCGATGCCGTCGATGCGTACCGCGCCGCCGGTCACGTCGTAGAAGCGCGGCAGCAGGTTGATGATCGTGGTTTTGCCCGCGCCGGTCGGCCCGACGATCGCGATCGTCTGGCCCGGCTCGGCCGTAAAGTTGATGCCGCGCAGCACCGGCTGGTCTTGCTTGTACTCGGCCGTGACATCGTCGAACTCGACCCGGCCCTCGATCGGCGGCATCGTCGCGCGCGTCCGGCCGGTCCATGATGTCGGGCGCGACATCGAGCAGGCCGAAAATGCGCTCGCCGCCGGCGATCGCGCTCTGGATATTGGTCCACATCACGGCGATCTGCTGGATCGGCTGGTTGAAGCGCTGCACATACTGCAGGAACGTAAAGACCAGGCCCAGCGAGATCAGCGAGGTGCCAAGCAGCGGCTGATTGCGCAGGACGGAAAGGCCGCCGACCACGACCACAATCGCGATCGCCACGTAGCCGAGCGCTTCCAGCACCGGGTTGAGCGCGCTGGTAAAGCTGGCGGCGCGGACGTTGGCGTCGCGGTTGGCGGCGTTGGTGCGCTCGAACTGCTCGATGCTCTCGTCCTCGCGGTTGAAGGCCTGCACTTCGCGCGCGCCGGCGATGCTTTCCTGCAAGCCGGCGTTGACGCTGCCCATCTGCTGGCGGCTGCGGCGGAACGCCTTGCGGGCCTGGCCCGAGAAGTAGAACGTGGCCAGGGCCATCAGCGGCACCACGGACAGGCTGAGCAGCGCATACGGCACGTTGGCGCGCAGCATATTGAACGACGATCCAGACCGATCAGCAACACGCCGCTGAACACATTGATCAAGCGCAAAGCCGATCGCCTGCTGGATCGTGTCGGTGTCGCTGGTGATGCGGCTCATCACGTTGCCGGCCTCGTTGCGTCGAGTAGTAGCCGAGCGAGAGCCGATGGATCTGCTGGAACAGGTCTTCGCGGATGCGCCGCAGCGCGTGCTGGCCGGTCCAGCTCATCGCGTAGAACGCCAGACCCTTGACAGCACCGCACCGCCGATAAACAACAACACCAGCAGCCCGGCCAGCCCGGCCAGCCCGGATATGCGCTCGGCGGTGCTTGACGTCGGCGACGCGGTGGTGTACCAGCAGGCATCCGGATTGCGGGAACAAGAAGCAGTCGACCGCCTGGCCGATCAGATCGGGCGCCGTCACCTGCGTCCAGGTCGATCCGATGATCGCCACCAGCGCGATCATCAGGCCGAACCAGTAGGCGCTGACATAGCGCCAGAAGCGCGCCAGGGTAGCCCCGATTTGTTGCGGCTTGGACGTGTCCTGCTCGAGCAGGCCACGCGGTCCGCCAAGTCCTCCCATCATATGGCTATGCCCCCTTCCGCGGCGCCGTCGCTTGCCTCCATCGCCGCGAGGTCGACATCGCCGACCAGCTGCGAGTGTATAGATTTCGGCGTAGATCGGGCTGTGTCTCCATCAACGTTCTCGTGCGTTGCCGCGCGCCACGATCCGGCCCTTGTCCAGCACCAGGATCTGGTCGGCGTTGAGCACGGTGCTGATG
This sequence comes from uncultured bacterium, assembly GCA_963827625.1. Lineage (GTDB taxonomy): Bacteria > Chloroflexota > Chloroflexia > Chloroflexales > Kallotenuaceae > CAWHBS01. The sequence goes on from CAWHBS010000007.1 coordinate 239,762, forward strand.
CGCTGGGCGATCACGAAGCTGGTGCGGCCGTGCATCAGCCGGTCGAGCGCCTGCTGGATGCGATATTCGGTCTGCAAGTCGACGCTGCAGGTCGAGTCGTCCAGGATCAGCAGGCGCGGGTCGAGCAGCAGCGCGCGCGCGATGGCGATGCGCTGCTTCTGGCCGCCCGATAGCGTGGTGCCGCGCTCGCCGACCGGCGTATCGTAGCCCTGCGGAAAGCTCATGATAAAGTCGTGCGCCGAGGCGGCCCTGGCGGCCGCCTCGACCTGCTCCTGGCGTGGCGTCGGGGCGCCCGAAGGCGATGTTGTCGCGGATCGTGCCGCTGAACAGGTTGGTCTCCTGCAGCACGATGCCGATCTGCGAGCGCAGGCTATCGAGCGTCACATCGCGCACGTCATGGCCGTCGATCAGCACCGCGCCCTCGCTGGCATCATAGAAGCGCGGGATCAGGTTGATGATCGTGGATTTGCCGCTGCCGGTGGCGCCCAGAAGCGCGACCGTCTGGCCCGGCTCGGCGACGAAGCTGACATCGTGCAGCACCGGGCTCGCTGCTGCCGAAGTAGCGGAAGGTAACGTTGTCGAAACTCGACGCCGCCCGACGATCGGCGGCAGCGTCGATCGCGCCGGGCTTGTCGGTGATCTCGCTCTGGGCGTCCAGGATCTCGAAGATCCGTCCGGCCGATGCCGCGGCCTGCGCCATCAGCGAGATAATGAAGCCGAGCTGGCCGAGCGGGAAGAACACGTACACCAGGTAGAGGCTGAACTTCTGGTACTCGCCCAGGTTAAGCGTGCCGTTCAAGGATCTGCTAGCCGCCGAAGTACAGGATCGCCGCCTGGCCGAGCTGCGCGATCAGAAAGATCAACGGAAACAGGAACGAGAAGATGCGGCTGACGCGCAGCTGCTGCGCCATCAGGGCCGTCGCGGCAGCGTCGAAGCGCTGCTCCTCATACGGCTCGCGAGCGAACGCCTTGACGACCTTGATCCCGGCCAGGTTCTCCTGCAGAATCGTGTTCAGCGCCGACAGCTTGATCTGCACCGACGGCAAACAGCGGCTGGCTGATGCGCCCGAACACCATGAACAGCACCAGCGCGATCGGCAGCAGCGGCAGGATCACCAGCGTCAGGCGCCAGTTGGTGTAGGCCAGGATGATCAGCGCGCAGATCAGCAGCAGGAACGCTTGCGCCGCCAGCACCAGGCCCTGGGCGATAAACAGGCGCACCTTCTCGACGTCGTCGGTGGCGCGGATCATCAGCTGGCCGGTCTGGTTGCGGTCGTAGTAGGAGAACGACAGGCGCTGAATACGGCTGAAGATCGCGTTGCGCATGTCGAAGGCGACGCCCTGCGACGTTTTCTCGGCCATGAACGCCTGCACGAACGAGAAAACGCCGCGCAGCACGGCAAAGGCCACGATAATCAGCGCGGCGTTGATCAGCAGCGACTCGGCGCTGCTTTGATCGATGCGCAGCTGCTCGAGTGTACGCCCTGCCAGCCTGGCGGCCGCCTCCTGCTGCTCGGTGGGAGCGTTGAGCACGCCCTCGGCAACGGCGCCGTTGGTCACGGCGTCGATCATATTCTGCACCAGCTGCGGCACCGCCAGCTGGGCGATCGTCGCGATCACCAGCGCCCCGTAGGCCAGGCTTGCCGACCGTCGCTGGCCGCGAAGATAGCCGATCGCGCGGACTAAACCACCGCGCGGCGCGGGCGTGGCCGGCGTGCGGTTGGGTGCTCGCCGCTGCGGCTGTCCAAGTTGAGCTTGCACGTTCGCGAACCTCGCTATTCTAAAGTTGTACCACTGGAGGGTCTGCCGCCGGGTCGCGCTGTTGCTCGTCCTTGCTCAGTGTGTCGACGGCACGCTGCAGCAGATCCAGGAACTGCCGTTGCTCCGCGGGCGTCAGGCCCTGCAACAGGTGGGTCATGCGCGCCATATGCTCGTTATGCAGCTGCTCGTGCAGCGCGTGGCCCTGCTCGGTGAGCGCCAGCAGAGCCACGCGGCTATCGTTTGGATGGGGCGTGCGCCGCACCAATCCGGTCTGCACCAGGCGGCGCGCCAGCATCGTTAGCGACGGCGGCGTGATCTCCAGCTCTTCGGCCAGCTCTTTCATCGAGCGGCAGCGGTCCGGCGCGAGCAAATCAAGCGCGCGCATATGTGAAAAGCCCAGATTCAAGTCGCGCAGGCGGCCGAGACCCGGCCCCGGCCGCGTGCCGCGCATCTGTTTGAACAGGCGCACCATTTCCCGTGCATTGTCTTCGGTGGTATTCGGCAAACCAGAACTCATTAGTTTAACTAACAAACTGTAGTGTACGTGGTTTCGAGCGCGTGTCAATGTACCTTGGGGCAGGTTTGGCAATCCGCGAATGAACACTCACCTGTATTGTTCGTATTCACGCCAATTTCGTGGATCGTCTGTGCGGTTCCACCCGGCCGTCATACGACGTTTGCGCGTTTGCGCTACCATGAACCAACATATTAGGAGAAAGGGAAACGGCAATATGAGCAACCAGACTACACCCCAATTCGTGCCGGGCCTTGCCGGTATCGTCGCCGCGCAGACCCGCCTGAGCAGTGTCGACGGCCAGGCGGGTGAGCTGATCATTGCCGGCTTTCCGGTTGAGGAGGTCGCGGCGCAGGCCAGCTTCGAGGAGCTGCTGTACCTGCTGTGGCACGACGCGCTGCCCAACAGCGAGCAATTAGGGCAGCTGGACGCGGCCTTGAAAGCGCAGCGCGCGCTTCCGGACGCGACACTGGACCTGCTGCGCGCCTGCTCGGGAGCCGGCGTCGAAGACGTCGACACGATGGATGCGCTGCGCATGGCGGCAGCGACGATCAGCCTGGGCGTCGAAAACGATAACCGGTCCGAGGCGATCGCGCTGATCGCGCGCTTTCCAACCATCGTCGCGGCCTACTGGCGCCTGCTGCACGGACAGGAGCCGGTCGCTCCGCGCGACGACCTCGGCCACGCGGCGAATTATCTGTACATGCTGAGCGGCGAAGCGCCCAGCGCGGAGCGCGCCCGCGGCCTCGAAACCTACCTCAATACCGTTTCCGACCATGGGCTCAACGCGTCGACGTTCGCCGCGCGGGTGATTATCTCGACCGAATCCGACATGATCTCGGCGATCACCGGCGCGATCGGGGCGCTCAAAGGCCCGCTGCACGGCGGCGCTCCCGGCCCGGCGCTGGACATGGTCTTCGAGATCAAGACGGCCGATCGCGCCGAGGAGGTGATGCGCGGCAAGCTCGATCGCGGCGAGCGGCTGATGGGCTTCGGGCACCGCGTATATAAAGTGCGCGACCCGCGCGCGGATGTGCTCTCCGTGGCCGCCGAGCGAATGTACCGCGCCGACGGCGACATGGGGCTGTACAATCTGACGCGCGAGGTCGAGCAGACGGCGGTGCGCCTGCTGGATGAGTACAAGCCGGGACGCAATCTGCGCACGAATGTCGAGTTCTACACCGCGCTGCTGCTGCACGGGCTGGGGCTGGAGACCGCACTGTTTACACCGACGTTCGCCATCGGGCGCGTGGCAGGCTGGACGGCCCATTGTTTCGAGCAGCTCGAGAACAACCGCATCTTCCGCCCGCAGTCGGTATATGTCGGCGAGCGAAGCCGCCGCTGGGTGGCGCTCGAGGAGCGTTAGAGGACCAGAGGACAGAGGGGCCGCAAGACACAGGGAACACAGGAGACGCAGGTAATCGCAACAAGTGGCGTTAGCCGTCATTCCGAGCGAGCAAGCCTACCGGCCGTCGTCGGTCGTTGCGTAGCCACGGGCGAGCGAGGAATCTCGGTACTTGCGTGCAGCGCCACGTCGAGATTCCTCGCGCGGCCAGGGGTCGTATGCTTCCTCTGGCGCGGGTACCATCCGCGCTCGGAATGACACGACAAATTGCTTGGGCTCTACCCCGGCGTTTCCTGTATCCCCTGCGCCTCACATTGGCGCCGCGACGGCGGTTCCGGTATCATGGCGCCTAGGCATGGAAACCGTATCCTCGACCAACGTTGCGCTCCGGTCGCGCACCACCGCTGCCATCGCGCTCGGATCGCTGGTGTTGGTGCTGCTCGCGGCGCCGCTGCTGGCTCGTGCGCTGTTTCAGCTTCGTACCCGCGTCGAATTTCCGTATCCGACCGATCAGCTCGAAGGCACGCTGCTGCACGAGGCACGGCTGCTGGGGGCCGGTGAGCCATTGTACAGGCCGCTGGTAGCTCACGAATTCGTATCGGCTCCCTACGCTCCGCTGCATCCGGCACTGCTGGCGCTTGCAGATCGATACGCCGGACCGCATGTTTTTTGGAGCGGGCGCCTGATCTCGGCCATCTCGGCACTGTTGATCGGCCTGCTGATCATCGCTATCGCGCGGCTCGTTTCGGGCTCGTGGATCGCCGGTGTGTTTGGCGCCGCCGTGTGGCTCAGCGCGCCGCCGGTGCTGATCTGGAGCAGCCGCATCAAGCCCGATCTGTTTATGTACGCCTGGACCACGCTGGGCCTGTTGCTGGCGGTCTGGGCGTTGGATAGCCCTAGCCGTCGCGTGGAGGGAATACGTCTCTGCGCTTCGGTCGTGGCATTCGGCTTCGCGTTCGCCACCAAGCAAACGGCGCTTGTCGCGGCGTTTGCTACCGGCCTGGCGCTGCTGCTGGCCGACCTACGCGCCTGGCGCGCCGGCGAGCGCGACGGTTTTATGCTGCGCCTGCCGCTGCGCAGCCGCACAGTCGGCTTCGGGCTCGGCTATCTCGTTGCGATCGCGGCGATCTGGCTCGGGCTGGAGTGGCTCACCGGCGGGCTGTTCGGAGCGCACGTTCGCGGCCTCCACCGCAGCGATTGGTGGTCCAGCGAGCTGGTGGTGCAGTATATCCGGCTGCTGGCGCCATACCTGCCGCTCGCGGCGCTGGCCGTGGCACTGTGGGCCCTGATCGGGCTGCGCTATGTCCGCGGCGACGCTGCGCTGGTGCCGGCATGTTACGCGCTCGTGGCGCCGTTCACCCTGTTGGGCGCGGCCGAAACCGGCGCCAATCACAATCATCTGCTCGAAACACTGCTCGGGCTGAGTATCGCCGCCGCCTGCGCGCTAGGTTTCGCCGGCCGGCTGTGGGGTCGCGCGCCGGGGCTGAGTGGAGCATTGTTGCTGGGAGCCGCGCTGCAGCTGGCGCTGTGCTTCCGGCCACAACCCTACTTCGGCGGCGAGCTGGCGCTGGTCGACCCGCCGGAGCGCTTTTTACATTTTATGCGCAACACACCCGGCGAAATCCTGGCCGACGATATCGGCCTGCTGCTACAAGCCGGCAAGCCGATCCGCTACGACGATCCGTCCACCATGGGGCCAGCCGCCGTGAGCGGCGTGTGGGATCAGCGCGGCTTGCTCGACGATATCGCCAACCGGCGCTTCGCGGCGATTATGATCCCCGAGGACGTTGTCGCCGACCCGGTGCCGTACGACGGTATCGGCCGCTGGACGACCGAGATGCGCGCGGCGATCCGCCAGCACTATGTGCTCCAGTTTCCCGATCGTATCAACGTGTATGTGCCGCGCAGGTGACAAGGTGACGGTCTGCGAACGAGCAGTGTCCTGAGTGGTCTCAGTAGCCGGTGGTCGGAGTGGCACCTACTGATCTTCGGACAAGGTGACGGGGTGACGGGGTGACGGGGTGAACGCGATCGAGTTGAGCCAACTGGTATCTTGATGCTCGAACTATGCATGTTAAGGTGACGGGTTGAGCGTTGGTTGTATTTCGCGCTGCGTTCCAAATGATTTTGTACAGGCTTGCAGTTTCTATGACGAGCACGACTATCGATCATCCCGTCACCCCGTCACCCCGTCACCCCGTCACCTCGTCGTCAGGTTCTGTGGTACACTGAGCGCCTACAATCTGGAAGCGGCAAGCGTCTGAACCACCCTGTTGGCACGTTCAGGCGCTCTTTGGCGTGTCTTAAAATGAGGGCTCGGATGCGGCTGTACTACGAAATCGGGCTGCGATCGTTCCGCCGGGCGGCCGTGTACCGCGGCTCGATGATCTGGGGCATGATCACCAACGCCTTTTTCGGCGCCCTGCGCTGCTATGTCTTTATCGCGTTGTACCGCGATGCCGGCAGCGTGGCGGGGTTTACTCTGCAGGACGCGATCAGCTACACCTGGATCACGCAGTCGCTGATCTCGATCGGCGCCGGCTGGATCTCGACCGATATCTCGACCACGATCAGGACCGGCGACGTGGTATCCGATCTCTCGCGACCGTGGAGCTTCTACGGCTACTGGCTCAGCCGCTTTGTCGGCGAGCGCGTGTTCAACCTGCTGGTGCGCGGCACGCTTACATATATGGTCGGCGTTGTCGCGTTCGGAGCACACATACCCACACCGCAGCAAGCGCTCGGCTTCGCCCTGGCGATTTGCCTTGCAATCGTCTGCTCGTTCGGATACAGCTTCTTATGCGAGCTGACGACCTTCTGGCTGATGGATCCGACCGGCGTATGGATGTTCGCGAGCGGAGTGCTGGGTCTGTTCTCCGGCTTTCTTGTGCCGCTGGCCTTTTTCCCACCACCGCTGCGCGCCCTGGCCGATGTGCTGCCGTTTCGGGCGATCACCGCGATACCGGCTGAGATCTTTCTGGGCAAGATTTCTGGCGCCGAGCTACCGGCTGCGCTGCTGTTACAGCTGTTCTGGTGCGTCGTGTTGGTCGCGTGTGGTGTCCTGCTGCAGCGCGCGGCGATGTATAAGGTCGTGGTGCAGGGCGGGTGAAGGACGCCGGATAACAACGCAAAGAGGCACAGGCCAATTGTAGGGACACGCCAGAGGCGCAGGAGACAACGGGCGTATCTGTACTGATCCGTATGTGCCGGCGGCGTGTCCGCATCCGACGAAAGGGTTCGCAACGCTTAGGCACATCACCGGCAGACGCGAAAATCGAGGTACACCATCGTGCACGAGCAGCAGAGTATACCTGGAACAAGGCCCCATAGCGACACCGGCGAGTCGTCGCTCGTGCTGTATTGGAGGCTGATCCGCGCCAGCATTCGTTCCCAGATGCAGTACAAAACCTCGTTCGTGCTCGAAATGTTCAGCTTTATGGCGCTGACGGGCCTCGAGTTCGTGGCGATGGCGATCATCGTAACCCGCTTTGGTAACATCGCCGGCTGGACGCTGCACGAACTGGCACTGCTGTACGGATTGGGCGCAATGTCGTTCGGAATCGCCGAGATGGCCGGGCGCGGCTTCGATCGGCCGTTTGAGATCATGATCCAGCGCGGCACCTTCGACATGCTCTTAATCCGCCCGCGTGGCGCGTTTTTTCAGGTGCTGAGCTCGGAGTTCCAGCTCCGCAGGCTCGGCCGCGTGCTCGAGGGCGCCGTGCTGCTGGCCTGGTCGCTTAGCAGCGCGACGATCGATTGGAGCGTCTCCAAAGTGCTGATCCTGCCGGTGGCGATCGCGTCGGGCGCGGTGGTGTACACCGCCCTGATCGTCGCCGGCGCCACGATTTGCTTCTGGACGATCAAGACGCCCGAGGTGATGAACGCATTCACCAACGGCGGCAAAGAACTGACCAGCTATCCGATGAGCATCTACGACGGTTGGATCCGGAGCGTGTTCCTGTTTTTGATCCCGGTTGCGTTCACCAATTACCCGGCGGCGCTGCTGATCCTGGATCGCAGCGATCCGTTCGGTTTGCCGGCCGCCGTGGCGTGGCTGGCGCCGGTGGTGGCCGCAATGGCGATGGTGGCCGCGCTGGCTTTCTGGCGCGTCGGATTGCGCAAGTATGCGTCGGCGGGGTCGTGAATGCCCGACAGCAAACACGGATCAGCGAAAGGAATCGCTAACCATGGCACTCATCGAAGTCGAACACGCGCGCAAGGTCTTTACAAAGTACGGGCGGCGGGGCGGGCGCTGGGGCACGCTGCGCACGCTGCTGGCGCGCGAAAAGCATACCGTAGTCGCGGTTGACGATGTTTCGTTCCGCGTGAACGAAGGCGAAATGGTCGGGTATATCGGCCCCAACGGCGCCGGCAAGTCGACGACGATGAAGATATTAACCGGCATTCTGGTGCCCAGCAGCGGGCGCGTCGTTGTCGACGGACGGGTACCGTTCCGGCAGCGAGTCGAGCATGTGCGGCATATCGGCGTGGTGTTCGGGCAGCGCACACAGTTGTGGTGGGATCTTCCGACCCGCGAGTCGTTCGAGCTGCTGCGCCACATTTATCGCGTTCCAGAAGCGCGTTTTCGCGATAACCTGGCCTACTTCACCAACCTGCTCGAATTGGGGCCGTTTCTGGAAACGCCGGTACGCCAGCTATCGCTCGGGCAGCGCATGCGCGCCGATCTGGCCGCGGCGCTGCTGCACGAGCCGCGGCTCCTTTTCCTTGACGAGCCCACGATCGGCCTTGACATCGTCGCCAAAGAGCGCATTCGCCATTTTCTGGCCGATATCAACCGCGAGCGCGGCGTGACGGTGATCCTGACGACGCATGACCTGGCCGATATCGAGCGCTTGTGCCCGCGCGTGGTGCTGATCGACCACGGCCGCGTGATCTACGACGGCGCACTCGCCGCGCTGCGCGGTCGTTTCGGACGCCAGCGTACCCTGGTTGTCGATTTTAACAGCGAAGTCGAGCGCGTCGACGTACCGCAGGCCGAGGTGGTGCAGCGCGAAGGCCCGCGCGTGTGGCTGCGCTTCGACCGCGATGCGACGACCGCGGCAGAGCTGATCGGCCGCGTGGCGGCGCGCTACCCGGTACGCGACCTTACCGTCGAGGAGCCGGCAGATCGAAGCGATCGTGCGCGATATTTACCAGCAGGGGCGCGTTGCGGCCTAAATCCTGCTCGATGCAATCGACGCAGTAATGCAACAGAATTGCAATAAGCACATCGCCAGGGAGACTTTGTATGTCAGATAATCAACCGCCCGGCGGCGAGGAACCCAAGCCGCCAAAACGAACGGTACGTGCCACGCGCCGGCGCCCGGCCCAGGCTCCGGGCGCCGGCAGCCGCGAGCGTGCCGACGCGCCGCAGCGCGAACAACCGGACCAGCCTGCTGCCCAGGCGCCGCAGCAATCATACGCGCAGCAGCCGCCGCAACAACCCTCTGGGCAGGCTCCGCAACAACCCTATGGGCAGGCGCCACAGCAGCCGTACATTCAGCAGCCGGGTGGAGCAGTGCCGCCGCGACCGCCTCAGCCATTCGCCTCGGGCGGCCGCGGCGGCGGAATGCGCAACCTGATTCTGATCGGCATCGTCGTGCTGCTGGTGATCTTCGTCGGTCCGAACTTGCTCGGCGGCCTTGGCGGAACAGCACCCGAGGCGCCGCAAGCGCAGCCGCCTCAAGAGCAGCCGCAGCAGGCAACCGCGCTCCCGCAGCCTACCGCTCGGCCACCAGCCAGCGCGCAAGCTCGGGCCAGCGCTCGTCCGGCGGCCGCCCCGGCCGGCGCCGGCGGCGACCGCTGGCTGATCATGCTGTATCAGGATGCCGACGACCGGGTACTGGAGCAAGATATTATGCTCGACCTGAACGAGGCCGAGCGCGTCGGCTCCAACGACCAGGTGCAGATCGTGACCCAGCTCGACCGTTACCAGGGCGGCTTTGCCGACGACGGCGACTGGACCTCGACCAAACGCTATTATGTCACGCAGGACCAGGACCTGCGGCGCATCGGCTCACAGGAAGTGGCCGACCTCGGCGAAGCTAATATGGCCGACAGCGCGACGCTTGTCGATTTCGCCACCTGGGCGATCCAGACCTATCCCGCCGACAAATACGCGCTGATTCTTTCGGACCACGGGATCGGCTGGCCCGGCGGCTGGAGCGACCCGACCGCCCCAACGCGCGGGCCGGGCGATCTGCCGCTCGCATCCGCGCTGGGCGACCAGCTGTATCTGATGGAGATCGACCAGGCGCTCGAGCAGATCCGCTCCAACACCGGCCTCGACAAGCTCGAAATGATCGGCATGGACGCCTGTTTGATGGGCCACCTTGAAGTGTTTACCGCCATGGCGCCGCACGCGCGCTACATGGTGGCATCTCAGGAGGTCGAGCCGTCGCTTGGCTGGGCGTATGCCAGTTTTTTGAGCGCGCTGCAGCAAAATCCGGCCATGAGCGGGGATGAGCTCAGCCGGCTGATCGTCGACGGCTACATCAACCACGACGAGCGCATTGTGGACGACAACGCGCGGGCGGAATTCGTAGGTCGCGGCGCGGGCTCGCTGTTCGGCAGCCTGTTCGGGCAGCCGCAGGCGCCGCCCTCGGCAGAGCAGCTTACCCAGCAGTTGTCGCGCAACATTACGCTCAGCGCGATCGATCTGCAGGCCACGGATGCGCTCAACAGCGCGTTCAATCAGTTTGCTTTTGCGCTGCAAAACGCCGACCAGCGCGCCATCGCCCAGGCACGCGCGTATAGCCAGTCATACACCAGCGTGTTCGGCGAGACTGTTCCGCCGTCGTATATCGACATCGGCAATTTCGCGCAGATGGCGGTGCAGACCAGCGGCGACGGCAACGTGCAGGCCGCGGCTCAGGCCGTGCTCGACGCGCTCGGCACAACGGTGCTGGCCGAAAAGCACGGCGACAACAAGCCCGGCTCAACCGGTGCGTCGATCTATTTCCCTAACTCAGAGCTGTACGGCAACGCCGCGGCCGGCCCGCAGTCGTACACCGTGGCCGCGCGTCGCTTCGCCGAGCAATCGTTGTGGGACGATTACCTGGCCTTTCACTACACCGGGCGGCCATTCGAGCAGGCGGCGGCCGAGCTCGCGGTTCCCGACCGCGCGCAGACGATTGCGCCGCCGGCGGAGGCGGTCCAGGTATCGCCGCTGAGTGTTTCGTCGCCCAGCGTCGCAATCGGCGACACGGTATTGCTCAGCGCCGATATTGCCGGCGACAACCTCGGTTACGTCAAGCTGCTGGTCGGCTTCCTGGACCAGGACGCGAACTCGTTGCGGATCCTGGACGGCGACTATCTCGACAGCGGCGATACGCGCGAGGTCGGCGGGGTGCCCTATCCCGACTGGGGGCAGGGCGATTTTACGCTCGAGTTCGAATGGGAGCCGATCGTCACGGCAATTGAGGACGGCCAGACCACGGCCGTGGCGTATCTGCAGCCCGAAGCCTACGGCGCGACGCCCGAAGAAGCCACCTACGCCGTCGACGGCATCTATACCTTCGCCGAAGACGGCGAGCAGCGGCCCGCGCGTCTCCTGTTCCGCGATAGCCGGCTGCGCCAGGTGCTGACGTTCACCGGTACCAACAACACTACCGGGGCTCCATTTGCAACCTCGCCGCGTACCGGCGACCGGTTCCAGATCGCCGAGCAATGGCTCGATCTGGATGCAGCCGGGCAAACCAGCCAGGTGCGCTTGCAGCTCGGCGATACGCTGACTTTCGGCGAGGACGTGTTTACATTGCGTGAGCTCGACGCGCCCGCCGGGGATTATGCGGTCGGGTATATCGTCGAAGACCTGGACGGCAAGCCGACCCCGGTGTACGCCAGGGTACGGGTCGAGTAAGCTATCGTCACGCCTGAGCCGCTTCAACTGCCGCCAGCCAGGTCTCGCCGAAGCGCTCCCCGTCCAGAGCGACGACGACGCGCATGGGTCGTCCTTCCGGGTGCGGCTGCAAGCGCAGCACCCCATCCTCCAGCACCGCTGCGAGGCGCTGCTCCGCCACGGTCGCCCCGGACCATCCGAGCGCCACGGCGCACGTAACCGGGTCCCAGTGGATATTCACCAGGTCATCCGGCAGGCCGGCATGGGCGCGGCCCAGGCTGGCCATCCCGTTGTCCTGTGCATGTGCCTCGCTCTGGCGCGCCAGCAGGGCGCCCAGCGGCCCGGACGCCCGCAGCCGCGGCAAGTCGGCGACGCGTAGTGCCGCCTTGAACGCCTGCGCGAACGTCACCCAGGTCAGGTCGGTCGCCGCCGCCGCGACGATCTCGGCCGCGCGGGAATCCCACTGCACGTTGAAGTCCAGCTCCGGTCCCCATGGTGGCAGGCCGGCCTCCGGCGGCTGCAGCCAGCCGCCCATCATCACGACCGGCACCCGCGCCAGGCTGCCGGAGCGGGCCACCTCCAGCAGTGCCAGGTTGGTAGCGGGACCGATGCCCACGATCGTCGCGCCGGCGGACATGCTCTGGCTGAGCAAGTCGAGCGCAGCGCCGGGCGGCGCCGGCCGCGGGACCAGGCTGCCGGGCCAGTAGCGCTCGTCGATATACGGATCGGCGGGCAGCAGCGTGGTCAGCGAGACCTCACTACCGGCCTGCACGGGGATGTCGGCGCGGCCGGCGAGGGCCAGGCAGTGGGCGACGTAGGCAGCACGTCGCCCGCCGCGATCGATGGTTGTGGTAATTCCTACGAGATCGACGTCCGCCCAGCCGAGAAGCATCGCCAGGGCGCACGCATCATCCGGGTCGCCCCCGAAGTCGGTATCGAGATGGATCCGCATCGTCGCCCTCCTCAGCGGCGCATGCCGGTCGCCTCGCCGGGCGTCCGCTGCTTGCAGGTCGGCACAACCTCGAGCTCGACGGCAAGCGGTTGGCCGGATATGCGAGCGAGCTCGGCCACGTAGACGATCGCGCGGACGGCGAGCGCCTTGTTCCATGCTGTCGCCCCGCTCACACCTATTATTGATCTAGCGGGCCAATCGTATGCTGCCGGAGTGGTCGCGACATCTACCTCCGCCGCAACACAAAAATGCGTGGCCTGAGGTAGCCGCCGCCGAACGGCAGCTTGATCGGCAGCACCGCGTCCAGCGACCAATCGGCGGCTGCATCGGCGACGAGCCGCTCCCAGAGGCGGATTTCGTGGGTGATCGCCACGAAAACGGCGCCGCCGATCGCGACACGCGTCGCTTCGCGCAGCACCTGTGGATACAGCTCGAGGTTATTCTCGTGCGAGCCGACCAGCTGTCCGAACGGCAGGTCGGCCAGCAGCGCGTCGACCCACGCATCGGGCACAGGCAGCGCGCCGGCGTCCCAGCTTTCGATGCGCAGCGCCCTGGCGCCGGCCGCCGCCGCGTTTTCAGCGGCGCACAGGAGCGCATCGGCGTCGACGTCGCAGCCGATCGCGATGCGCGCCGGCGCGGCCGCGAGCCGCTCGATCAACAGCGTTCCCGAGCCACAACACAGGTTGAGCACCGCGTCGTCGGCGCCCGGCTGCGTCAGCAACGCCATGGCGTGTGCCACGCTGGCATTGAGCGCGCCGGCATAGTTGCACACGCGCCAGGTTCGCGTGGCGAGCGGCCGCGGAGACAGCCGCAGCAGCACTTCCCAGCCGTCGGAGCCGTCGAGCGGGCGCCGCAGCCGGAGCAGCAGGTCGCCTTCGTCGTCGACATCCTCGAGCCCGGTGCGTAGCGCCAGCTCATCGCGAAGGCGGCGCAGCACCGAGCTGTCCTGCCCGGCGGCACTAACACGCAACGTGGTCCATGTATCGGCCGGGTAGCGTCGCCGCACCGCCTGAATCATGCCCAGCAGCGCGTCCATGTGCTGCTGCCCGAGCAATGCTTTGGGGCGTGGGATCGCAAACCGGCGACGCGCATACACCGCCAGAACGGTGCGCAGCTTCAACAGCGCGGCCGGCTTGCAGTCCGCGACAAACGGCAGCAGCCCTTCGCGATAGCCGCGCTCGAGCTCGACATTTCCGCCGGCTACGCGCCGCAGCTCGCTGACTGCGATCGCTTCCAGCCCCGGAATTACTTCCAGCTCGTACGAGCTCTGGCTGACCTGACTCGATCGTGCCATCCTGTGCATCATACATGAGATTGGACTTTAGTCGGACCCCCGGCTGCAACTGTGCGGTCATAACGGTTGTCTATTCTTTAGTCAACGGTAACGAAACCCCTAAGGAGCCGTTATGTCAAACCGAACGTCATACGAGGGCGAGACACAGCGCCTGCCGGACTATAGCGTGCCGCCCGAGGACCTTTCCATCGCTCGTTCCGACGATGCACTCGCTTACGCACCCGCGCCGCCCACTCAACCGCACGCTCACCCGGGCCACGCCGGCCGCAAGACAGGGCCGCTGATCGGCCTGGCTGCGATCGCTATCGGCGTGGCGCTGTTTGCCAACAGCGGCAGGCTGCCGATCAGCGGCGGCTTTATCGAGCGCACGACCAGCTTCGCCGACACCTATGCAGCCGGGAAGCTGGCGCTCAATATCGGCAACGGCAACGTCACGCTTTCACGCGCCACGGGCGACGAAATCGAGGTAGAAGCGATCAGCCACGGCTACGGCTGGACACCAGGCGCTGCCGAGCAGGCCGCCGCGCGCGTCGCGCCCGAGATCAGCGTCGCGGGCGATACCCTGCGCATCGAGGAGGACCGCTTCAACGCGCTCAATCTGTTCGGCCGCTCGCCGTATGTCGAGTATCACATCGCAGTGCCCGACAACATCGACGCCAGCGTGTCTACCGGCAGCGGCGACCTCGAGGTGGCCGATATCGCGGGCGCGATCGAGCTCAAGACCGGCAGCGGCAACGTCAAGCTGCGCAACGGGCAAGGCTCGCTCCGGGCTGATACCGGCAGCGGCGATATCACCGTCGAGGGCACTTCGGGCGAGCTGCAGGCCTCGACCGGCAGCGGCAACATCGGAATAGACGGCGTAAGCGGGCAACTTTCGGCCGATGCCGGCAGCGGCGACATCGACGTTGCGGGCGCCGAGGCCGTGGCAATTCAATTGCATACCGGCAGCGGCAACATCGATTTCGCAGGCAGCCTGCAATCCGAGGGCCGGCACAGCATCGACACCGGCAGCGGCAACATTGAGCTGGAGCTGCCCGAGGATGCGGATGTCGATCTGACGGCCAACACCGGCAGCGGCGAAATCGGCATCGACGATGCATGGAATGCCGAGGTTGCCGAAAATTCGGCCAGCGCCCGGCTCGGTAGCGGCGGCGCCGAGCTCGAGCTGCGCACCTCCAGCGGCAATATCTCGGTCGAAGCCGATTGACACATGGCAGGGTGACGGGGTGACGGGGTGACGGGGTGACACGATGGTGGATACTCTTGCGCAGAGATCGAAGGGTGATCTCGCCCTCGTTGAAATGCACCAAACATCAATCAGGTTTTCACCCCGTCACCCCGTCACCTTGTCATCACCGCCAAGTCCACCGACCACCACGCTGCAACAAGCTACGCCACCTCCGTTACCGGCGCAGGGTTTCGCCGAGCTTTTCGCCAAGCTGCTCGAGGCTCTGGAGGTTGTGAACAGGCAGAAAATCGTCGACGAACGGCAGCGCTGCCTGCATCCCGCGCGTCAGCGGCTGGTAGCCCGGCATGCCGAGCAACGGGTTGAGCCACAACAAGCGGTGTGAGGTCCGCTGCAAGCGCGCCGTTTCGCGTCCCAGGAGCTCGGGATCGCCACGATCCCAGCCGTCGCTGATCAGCAGTACCACGGCGCCGCGACCAAGCACCCGCCGGCCCCATTCCCAGTTGAACGCTTTAATCGCCTCGCCGATGCGCGTGCCGCCGCCCCAGTCCAGCACGCCGCCGCCCACTGCCGTGACGGCCTCGTCGATGTCGCGATGCTCCAACAGCCGGGTGATACGCGTCAGGCGCGTACCGAACACAAACGCCTCGACGCTGCGCAGGCCCTGGCTGACGGCGTAGGCGAACTGGATCAGCACGCGACTGTAGCGGTCCATCGAGCCGGAGATGTCGCACAGCACCACCAGCGGCCGCTGCTTGAGCTTGGGCTCGAGCCGCGGCAGCGCCAGTATCTCGCCCCCGGTACGTATCGCGCCCCGCAGCGCGCGCCGCGCGTCGACGCGGCGGCCACGGCCCGGTCGCAATCGCCGCACGCGTCGCCAGGCCATGCGATAGCCGATCGCGGCGATCAGCTCGCGCGCCTGGTCGAGCTCGTCGGCGGTAAAACGCGCGAAATCCTTCTCGCGCAGGTGCTCCGCCCGGCTCCAGGTCAGCTGAAGCTCCAGCTCTTCGCGCTCGGCGTCCGGCCGCTCGTCCGGCGGATCCTCCTGGCGCCGGCGCTGCAGCCGGCGCGGCACGCGCAGCTCCTCAGTCGGGGCGCCGGGCAATACCTGGCCCTGCTCGGCGTTGCGCCGCCGTGAAGCCCAGAAAAACTCCCAGGCTTCGTCGAACACCGGCAGATCTTCTCGCCGCCGCACCAGCAGCGCCCGGCTGGCCAGATACACATCATGCCGATCGCCGATCGCGATATGCTCGAGGCCGGCCAGCAGGTCCAGCATCTGCCCCGGATCGACCGGCACGCCGAACTGCCGCAGCAGGCGGCCAAAGGCGAGCAAGTGATCCAGTAGGTGGTGCGGTTCTGCTGTATTAGTCATTTGCATGACAAGGTGACCTTCGTGGTGTCTTCGTAGCGCGGCGTTCGTTTGCGTGTGTGCCCTGTTCGTAGTTCGGAGGCAACCCTGTCACCCTGTCATCAACTCCGAGACGCCACGCTTACGCACGGCAGCGATATCGTCCTGATACTTCAGCAGCGCGCCGAGCGTATCGTCGACGGTGGCTTTGTCGAGCTCGGAGCGATCGAGCGCGGTGAGCGCGGCGATCCAGTCGAGCGTTTCGGCGATACCGGGCAGCTTGTACAGATCCATGCCGCGCAGGCGGTGCACGAACTCCACCACCTGCCGGCTCAGGCGCTCGCCGACTCCCGGCATGCGGGCATGCACAATCGCGATCTCTTTGTCGATCGTCGGGTAATCGATCCACTGATACAAACAGCGCCGCTTGAGCGCGTCATGGATCTCGCGTGTGCGATTGGACGTGAGCACAGCGACCGGCGGCTGTTCGGCGCGGATCGTTCCCAGCTCGGGGATCGTGATCTGATAGTCGCTCAGCACCTCAAGCAAAAACGCCTCGAACTCGTCGTCGGCGCGGTCGAGCTCATCCACCAGCAACACCGCCGGCGTATCGCCGGCGCTTTCCAACGCCTGCAGCAGCGGGCGCTTGAGCAGAAAGTCCGGGCCGTAGATGTCCTGCAGCGCGCGGGCTTTGTCCTCGTCGGCCGCTTCCGCGGCGCGCAGGTACAGCATCTGGCGCGGATAGTTCCACTCGTACACCGAGGTTGAAACGTCGAGGCCTTCGTAGCACTGTAGCCGGATCAGCCGCGTGCCGAGCATCCGCGCCAGCACCTTGGCGACTTCGGTCTTGCCGACGCCGGCCTCGCCCTCCAGCAGCAGCGGCTTGTGCAGCTTGAGCGCCAGAAAGATCGACGTCGCCAGGGGCCGATCGGCGACGTACTCGTGCGACGCGAGCGCGGTTTGTAGTTCATCGATCGATGCGTACTGCAGCATCCGGCTCCTCACTCGTTTTTGACGCAAAGGCGCAAAGGCGCAAAGAATTCTATAATCTTTGCGCCTTTGCGCCTTTGCGTCAAGAGTGATTACTGGATCTGGTCCAGCGCTCGCTCCAGCGCACGCCTTGTCAGCACGCGCGCCAGCTGGGCACGATACTCCTCGCCGGCGTATACGTCGCCGATCAGATCGAGCCCGTCCGCTGCCTTCGCCGCGGCGTCCGCCGTGCTCGCGCCGCCCTTCAGCGCGTCTTCGGCAGCGCTGGCGCGCTGCGCTTTAGGCCCGGCGCCGGTGACGGCGATACGGCAGTCGCTGAGCGAGCCGTCGTCGTTCTTATGCAGCATCACCGCTACGCCGACGACCGCGTACCCCGAGGCGGGGTGCTTGAACTTTTCATAGGCCGAGCCCATTTTTGCAGGCATGGCCGGAACTACGATCTCGGTGAGCACCTCGCCGGGCTCCACCGCGCTCTCCAGCATGCCGACGAAAAAGTCGTCGGCAGCGACGCTGCGCTCGCCGTTCGGCCCGACCAGCTTCATCGTCGCGCCCAGCGCCAGAATCACCGCCGGCATGTCGGCGGCCGGGTCGGCGTGCGCCAGCGAGCCACCGATCGTGCCACGGTTGCGCACCGCCGGGTCGCCCACGTTGGCCGCGCACTCGGCCAGCACCGGCAAGCGCCGGCGAAGCTCGTCCGATCCGGCCAGCTCGGTGTATGTCGTCATCGCGCCGATGGTTGTGCCGCCGTTGGAGCGCACGCCGCGCAGCTCGGCGATGCGGCCGATGTCGACCAGCATCGGCGGGCTCAGCAGCCGGATCTTGACCAGCGGCAACAGTGAATGGCCCCCGGCCAGCAGTTTGGCCTCAGGGTTCTGCTGCAAAATGCTGACCGCCTCTTGCACGGTTTTGGGCGCGGCGTATTCGAAATCGCTTGGGTACATTGAGACACCTCATTGCACAGTCTATCGTTCGTTAACCGCCCGCCACACCTTTTCCGCCGTGTACGGCATGTCGAGGTGCCGGACGCCAAGGTGCGACAGCGCGTCGATCACGGCATTGGAAACGGCGGCGCCCGAGGCGATCGTGCCGGCTTCGCCGGCGCCCTTGACGCCAAGCGGGTTAACCGGCGACGGCGTCAGGGTGCGGTCGAGCTCGTAGCTCGGCACCATGTCGGCCTTGGGAATGGCGTAATCCATCAGCGAGCCCGTCAGCAGCTGGCCGTCTTCGTCGTAGATGCACTGCTCGTACATCGCCTGCGCCAGGCCCTGGGCGATGCCGCCGTGGATCTGGCCTTCGACGATCAGCGGGTTGATCACATTGCCGACGTCGTCGACCGCCACGTAGCGCAGCAGCTCGACTTTACCGGTCTCGGTATCGACTTCGACGGTGCAGATGTGCGTGCCGAACGGGAAGGTGCAGTTGGGCGGATCATAGTAGGTCGTCTCGTCAAGGAACGGCTCCATGCCCTCCGGCAAATCGTAGGCCACGCTGGCCTGCAGCGCGATCTCCTGGATCGTTTTCGCCGCGTCGGGCGCGCCCTTCACGTATGCTTTGCCGTTCTCAAAGACAATGTCCTCTTCGGCCGCCTCGAGCATGTGCGCGGCCAGCCGGCGCGCTTTGGCTTTGATCTTTTCGACGCTCTTATAGATCGCGACGCCGCCCACCGCCGCCGAGCGCGAGCCATAGGTGCCGTAGCCGAACGGCGTGCCCTGTGAGTCGCCGTGCTCGACGAGGATATCTTCGTACGGGATGCCGAGCTCATCCGCCGCGATTTGGGCGAAGGTTGTTTCGTGGCCCTGCCCATGCGGCATCGTGCCGGACGTCACGACGACTTTGCCGGTGAGGTGGATCCGCACATTCGCGCTTTCCCATAGCCCGGCGCCCCAGCCTTCGCCGGCCAATCCGACCCACTTACTTGGCGCCACGCCGCACACTTCGACATACGTGCTCAGGCCGATGCCCAGCAGCCTGGTGCCGCTCTGGCGCGACTGCTCCTGTTTCTGGCGAAAGCCGCGATAGTCGATCATTTCGAGCGCGCGGTTGAGCGCCGGCTCGTAGTTGCCGCTGTCGTACGGCAGCATGCCGAGGCCCGAGTCGTAGGGAAAATCGGACGGCTGCAGGAAGTTCTTGCGGCGCACCTCGGCCGGGTCCATGCCGATCTCGCGCGCGAACATATCGACGGCGCGCTCGACCACGTAGGTTGCCTCGGGCCGTCCCGCGCCGCGGTAGGCGTCGACCATCGCCGTGTTGCTGTACACGCCGTGGACTTCGCAGAAAATGTTGGGGATCTTGTACACACCCGACAGCATGCGTCCGTACAGCGTGGTCGGGATACCGCAGGCGATCGTGGAGAGATAGCCGCCAAGATTGGCGTAGGTATGCACGCGCAGCCCGCTGATCGTGCCGTCGCGGCTGCCGGCCACCTCGATGTCAGTGATATGGTCGCGGCCCTGCGAGGTGGTCTGGCAGCACTCGCGGCGCGACTCGATCCACTTGACGGGCCTACCGGTAAGCTTGGCGGCGTACAGCGTGGAGGCCATCTCGGGGTACACAAAGATCTTGGAGCCGAAACCGCCGCCGACATCGGGCGCGATGCAGCGCAGCTTGTGCTCGGGGATACCGAGCACGAACGCCGACAGCAGCAGGCGCATCACGTGCGGCGCCTGCGACGACATCCACTCCGTGTACTCGCCGGTAGCATCATCGTAGCGCGCGACATAGCCGCGCGTCTCCATCGGCGTGGCGATCAAGCGCTGGTTGCGGATGCGTTCGCGCACCACTACCTCCGCGCCGTCCAGTGCCTGCGCGGTCCCCGCCTCGTCGCCGCAGGTCCAGCGGAACACGACGTTGTTGGGAGCATTTTCGTGCAGCTGCGGCGCGCCCTCTTTGGTAGCTTGCTCGGCGTCGACGACCACATCGAGCGGCTCATAGTCGACCTCGATCAGATCGAGCGCGTCGTAGGCAATGTAGGGCGTTTCGGCGATCACCATCGCCACGCCGTCGCCGACAAACTGCACCGTATCGACGGCCAGCGCGCGGGGCGTGTTGACATTATTTACGGTGCCGCGACCGGCGGCCCAGGCGCACGGCAGCGGATTTTGCTCTTTGGCTATCTCGTCGCCGGTGATCACGGCGACGACGCCAGGCAGCTTACGCGCGGCAGTGGCGTCGATCGAGCCGATCTTGGCGTGCGCGTACGGCGAGCGAAGCACTGCCGCGTGCAGCATGCCGGTCAGCTTGATATCGTCGACGAAATTGCCTTTGCCCGTGATCAAGCGCGGATCTTCGCGGCGCTTAAGCGCCTGTCCCACAACTTTGGTTGGTTGATCTGCGACGGCCATGTCTAGCTCCTGGGTGTAAATGCACTAACAGGACATGAAACTTAAGTGTCTTGCCCCGCATTCTCCCCCTCCCAGTTCTCCACCGACTCCGGTTGCTGAGGCGTGTCGCCTTCGCGCCGCGGATGCTCGATCTCGCCGGCAGTTTCGGGCGTTTCGGGCTTGGCCTGGTCGTGCATCGCGCCGTTTCCTTCAACGCTCGAATGCTCGGCGGCATAGCGCACCGCGCGCACGATATTTTCGTAACCGGTGCAGCGGCACAGGTTACCTTCGAGCGCGTGGCGAATCTCGTTGTCGTCGGGGTTCGGGTTGTCCTGCAGCAGCGCCGCAGTCGTCATGATCATACCTGGTGTGCAGAAGCCGCACTGCAGGCCGTGTTTCTCCCAGAAGCCCTGCTGAACGGGATGATACTTCCCGTCCTTCGCGAGGCCCTCGATCGTGGTAACCCTGGCGCCGTCGGCCTGCACCGCCAGCATGGTGCAGCTCTTGACCGCCTGGCCGTCGACGTGAACCACGCAGGCTCCGCACTGTGAAGTATCACACGCCACGTGCGCGCCGGTGAGGTTCAGCTGCTCGCGCAGGTAATACACCAGCAACAGGCGTGGTTGAACGTCGTGCTCGTACGTCGTGCCGTTGACCGTGACGGAAATATCCACGTTGACCTCCTATGGTTTGCCCCACACGATCGTCGTCACCAGCTGCAGCTCGATATGCCCACCGCGGGCATGCGGCTCGACGGCCGCCCGAACCTCGGCGTCAAACGCGGCAGCAGCGGAGGGCGTCATACGATCGCGCGACAGGCCGTTGCGCGCGTGAAATGATTCGACGTAGCGATCGACACTCTGGGCGAACGGCACCGGCTGCGTGGTGCGGCTGCCCAGCTCGCGGAAGAAGCCGCGCATGGTTAGCTCTTGCTGCAGATCATAGGGCACGTAGTCCCGGTTGGTCGAGTAGCGCGCGCAGATCGGGCCGGTATCCCACGCTACCGGCAAGCTTCCTTCTCCCAGGATCGCGAGCATCCCGCGCGGGGAAAGCAGCTCGGCGAAGCGCGGCATCACCACGGCCCAGTCCATCCAGTGCAGGCTCGATCCGGCCGTAATTAACGCATATGGACCGTGCAGCGCGGCATCCTCGGCGCGACCGGCGATCCAGTGAAGATTGGCCGCGTTGCCGCCGGGCAGCGAGCGGCCGACCTCGATCATCGGGCGCGAAATATCCACGGCGTCGAGGCGCTCGACGCGCCGCGCCAGCGGCCGTGCCACATTGCCTGTGCCACAACCGGCGTCGAGCACAACCCGCGGCTGATCGACGATCAGCTCCTCCAATATATCGAACGCTTCTTCAGGATACGGGGGCCGGTAACCATACGCCGCGACCACGCTGCGGTCGCCGAACTGTGCACCGTACTCGGGGCCAAGATGAGCAGGTTTGGCAGACATCGTCGTCTCCTCGCCGTGTTCCGAAAACGATCGGCCGGGTGTACGTCCCGGCACCTGCGCTACGCTTCCGTCGCAAACGCATCCAATAGCTCGCGCGGGATCGGACGTGGACGTTGGGTTGCGAGTTCGATCCAGACCCACAAACCTTCAGCTGTCAACAGCGTCGCGCCATCGGACGGCCTGACGATCTCGTAGTTGCGTACCGCGCGTGGGCCGCGCATCTGGCCGATCCACGTGGCGACGTCGAGCCGGTCGCCGGCAACCGCGGGGCGCAAGTAGTCGATCGTAATCCGCCTGAGAACAAACACGCCGCCGACCGCCTGGTAGCGCTGTATACCCCATCCAAGCTGCTCAGAATGCTCAACCGCGGCCTGTTCAAGGTAATGTTGATACACTGCATTGTTGACATGCCCGAGCGCGTCCATTTCGTAATGGCGCACCCTGAGCTGGGTGACAAAGCGCCGCATCGTTACGAACTTTGCTCCGCGCGTTTGGCGAGCTCGCGCAAGCCCTGATTGACCAGCAGCTTGGTGGTGCCTTCGATCAGCCGCTGGCCGACGCTGGCGATCATGCCGCCGACCTGCAAGTCGCCGTCGTAATGCAGCGTGGTTGTGCCGGGCTCTTCCTCGGTCAGGCGGATCGACCCGACACCCTTGAAATGACCCGGCTTGCCGCGCCCTTCGCCGGCAATATGGTAGCTCTCGGGCGGTTGAAGGTCCGACAACGACACGGTACCGCTATACTCACCTTTGATATTGGCGATCCCGATGCGCGCGACGCCCTTATAGGCATTGGGCGACACTTCTTCGAGCAACTCGACGCCGGGTATCAGCGTTTTGAGCGCCTGAATATCGTTGAGCATGCTCCAGACAGTCTCGCGCGGGGCGTGAATGGTGTGCGAGCCCGATAGCTTCATTGCCGAACTCCGGTTTTGGTTTGGATGGCTTGCTCAGGAGCACAGACAATGTGTCAGCGCCGGTGCAAATATGGTACGTCAGTTGTAACCCCTGCGTCAAGCGCCGCATGCATGCGGCGCTGACATGACAAACCACTATTATTACTTGTCTCAACCTGCTTCAGCAGGTTTTATCGTATCAGCCGCGAATTCATTCGCGGCATTCGCGGCGGTCCAAAATCGCTCAAGCGCCGCGACGGTCTGGGTGGTTTGCTCGAACTGCGGCAGCCCCAGCGTCGGAGTTACGCGCTCGCGGCGCCAGTTAGGGCAGCGTTGGAGGGTTTGCGCCAGCATATCGAAGCTAACATACGGGTCCTGGTCGTGGATCACCAGCACCGGCAGGCGCAGCTGCTGATATACCGTCTCCCGAATATCGCCGCGAAACAGCGTGCCGCTCACAAATGCCAGTGGCGCAAAGCGCGCTCCCGGCCGGTGTGTCGACCGGTAGGTGTACTCCTCCAGGCCCGCGTCGACGGGCCCGACGAAGCTGCGGCCATAGAAATAACGTATGCTCGGCCGCGTCACCAGCAGATCGAACAGCCCCTGGCTCCACAATGGAAAGCGCAGCACGCCCAGCACGCGCTCACCGGTTCCGCCCACGCCGCTGCGCTGGGTCCGATTTTTCTCACCCTGCCGTGTAAAGCCGGTCGGCGAGAGCAGCGCAAGTGTTGCGAACAATTCGGGCCGCTCGAGCGCCGCGGCAGCCGCGAATTCGCTACTGAGCGAGAACGCGACAACGTCGATTTCGCCGGAGCCCGGCACCTCCGACTCGAGAAACTCGGCGATCGCCCTGGCGTACAGCGCGGGGGTGTATTCGCGGTCCGACCGTTCAGAAAAACCGAAGCCGGGCAGGTCGAGGGCGTACACCGGCCGCCGGCCGCGTAAAGCTGCGAACAGTGGATGCATCTCATATGCCGAAGCTCCGGCATTGATACTGTGGATCAATACCAGCGGGCGACCGGCGCCGTGCTCATCCGCGTAGTAGCTCAGCGCGCCGGCGAACGGCGCCGAGAACACGCGCCGTTCGGCGTCGATGGCCGGAGGCAGCGGAACGTCGTGATCCACACCTAAGGCGCTGTATGCCAGCCAGCCGCCGATCGAGCCGGCGAGCAAACCGGCCGTGCCAAGTGCGATGTTTCGAGCTTTTTCGGTCATCTGCATGTTCTCTTAACGCAAAGGCGCAAAGACGCAAAGGGAAAATTATAGCTGACCCCGTAGATTTGCATACAAGTGCCTGCTTGAGCACAATCCAGGCTCAGGCCATCATCGCTCAAAGCTGGTATGCTCAGGTCTACAGGCTCAGTTGTCAATCGAAATCTTTGCGCCTTTGCGCCTTTGCGTTAATAATCCGGCTGCTACCCGTTGACGATCTCACCACCGTTCGGATGCAGGATCTGCCCGGCGATGTATGACGAATCGTCAGATGCCAAAAAGACGTAGCTGGGCGCAACTTCCTCGGGCTGCCCGGGCCGCTTCATCGGAGCGTCGGCGCCGAATTCCTTGACGTGCTCCTCCGGAAACGTCGACGGGATCAGCGGCGTCCAGATCGGGCCGGGCGCCACGCCGTTGACGCGAATGCCCTGCTCGATCAGACTCTGCGAGAGCGAGCGCGTGAACGCCACGATCGCGCCTTTGGTCGACGAATAATCGAGCAGCTGCGGGCTGCCCCGGTACGCTGTAACCGACGCCGTATTGATGATCGCGCTGCCCGGCTTGAGGTGCGGCAGCGCAGCCTTGACCATATAAAACATGGCGAAGATATTGGTGCGAAACGTTCGCTCGAGCTGCTCGGCGCTGATCTTTTCGATGCTTTCCTGGGGATGCTGCTCGGCCGCGTTGTTGACCAGGATGTCGAGCCGGTCAAACTCACGCATCACCTGCGACACGGCCTCGCCGCAAAATGCTTCGTCGCCGATGTCGCCGGCGATCGCGATGCAGCGGCGGCCTTCCTGCTCTACCTGGCGGCGCGTTTCTTTGGCGTCCTCGTGCTCGTTCAAATACATGATCGCCACGTCGGCGCCTTCTTTTGCAAATGCGATCGCGACAGCGCGACCGATCCCGCTGTCGCCGCCGGTGATGATCGCGGCTTTGCCCTGGAGCTTGCCGCTTCCGCGATACTGGCGATCCTCGGCGCGCGGCCGCGGCCGCATCTTGCTTTCAAGGCCGGGCTGGCGGTCCTGGTGCTGCGCAGGCAGCGTCTGTTCTTCACTCATGTAGCTTCTCCCTTCTCAGGCCAAACAAAAGCCGGCAGTACTGGTGGTTCGAGCTTCGAGCATCGAGCAAGCCGCATACCACGCGGATGCAGCCGCGATTGATATGATGAGATAGGATCAGCCAACATTCGAGGAGCTCAGCATGCCGATCACACCTAACCCTCTCGAACGTCTGGTCCTGCTGCAGGCCAACGCCGGTCCGGCGCCGGTACTGGATATATTCGGCGCCGCGGCGTTTTGGGCCGTCCACGCCGGCGTCGAGCTCGGCGTATTCGACGCGCTTGGCGGCGGCAGTCTGGCGCCGGTCGAGCTGGCGGCACGACTATCGATCGACGCGCGCGGCGCGGCGGTGTTGCTCGATACACTGGCCGCGTTGCGTTATGTCGATCGACGGGCAGGACGTTATGCGAACTCAGCCTGGAGCGCGAAATGGCTGGTTCGTGATGCGCCGCTTAGCGTCGCATCGGGCGTCGAATACTGGGGCATCATTCTCCGCCGATTCTGGCACGAGCTGCCGGAGGCGATCCGTAGCGGCCGGCATACCGATCTGTACAACTGGATCGAGGACCAGCCCGCAGCATCACGAGCGTTTCAGGAGTGGATGGTCGCCGCGGCGCGTATCGGCGGCGCGGAGGTGGTTTCGGCGATTTCGCTACCGCCGGACGCCCGGCATGTGCTGGACGTCGGCGGCGGGCACGGCATGTATAGCGTAGCCTTGTGCCGCAAACATCCGCAGCTACAGGCGACGATCTTTGATTCCCCGCGCGCGCTCGAGGCCGCGCACGAGCACATCCCGGCCGAGGGCATGTCGGGCCGCATCACGACGCAAACCGGCGACTTCCTGACCGGCTCGCTCGGAGATGGCTACGACGTCGCGCTGCTGATCAATATCGTGCATGGCTTTATGCCCGAACAAAACGCGGCTTTGCTGCGCCGCGTAGCGGCAGCGCTCCGGCCGGGTGGAGTGGTAGTTGTCGGCGAGCAAGTTGCCGGCACAACTCGCCGTTCGGCGGGCGGTCAGTTCGCGGAGCTGCTTGGTCTGGCCTACTACCTGTTGCTGGGCGGCCAGATCTACGATGCCAAAGCGATCACCGGCTGGCTTCACGCGGCCGGCTTCGGCTATGTACGGCGCCGCAACTTGCTGCGCGTGCCGGGCAATAGTGTTTTTATGGGAACGAAAGCCTAAGTGATGAGTGATCAACATTCATCGTTCATCGTTTAGGTATTGCAGCGCTCGCCAGCGGGCCAAAATCGAGCATCGCCGGCGCGAGCGAGAAGGGATAAACAGCCCGAACGGCGGGGGCGTCGGGCAGCGCCTGCCGGTGCGCCAGCACTTCGTAATCGCGCATGCCGCCGGAAGCGAAATCGTTGATTTCGATCAGATACACAGCGAACTCGTCGCCGGCGCGCGCGAGCATGAAATCGAGCGCCAGCAGGTCGGGCGATTGGCGACGATCGGCACCGGCGTACTGCTCGAGGCGCTTGAGCACCTCAGCCGCCAGCACATCGGTGCGCTCAAGGGCTCGCTCCAGGGCGGCGCGCTCGGCGGGCGCCAGAGCCAGCTGGCTGAGCATACTCTCAACCGTGCAGCCGATGGCGCCGCGCGACGTGTTGATGATACCGCGTCCGATGCGTACGCGTTTCCACGACGCTCGGACGTCGTCCTCTCCGCAGCGCAGCACGTACTGGCGCAAATTCCATTCTCGTCCGTCCGCGGTGCTCGGCGGACGGACGCGGGTTTGAGCCACAAGCGGGCCGCCTCCGCCGGCGAAGTGCAACTTCAGGTAGCTCAGCAACTCGTCGCGCTGCCGCCGGTACTCCCAAAACCGCACGCCGTCGCCGCCAAACAGATCGACCGGCTTGCTCACCAGCTCGTCACCCCCGCTCGCCAGCGCTTCCAGCCGCTCCATGCGCCGGTCGTCATGCTCATCCGGACCGAGCGCGACTTCGCCCGGCAGCCTAAGGCCGGGGATGCCGCCGGCGATCGCCTGCAACTGCAGCTTGTCTTCGCAGATCACTCGGATCGCCTCCGAGCCGGGCATCGGCACGCCGAGCCCGTCGTATTCGCGCACCAGGCGGAACTTGCCGCGATAATAGTTGTCGATCGGCAGCAGGTAGTGCGCGCGAAGCGGGGTGCTGAAGCGGCGCCAGACCAGCCCCGTGCCGTCCAGCATCAGCGCGCAATGCACCAGGACCTCAGTTCCACCCGGCCCGGTATGCAGCTCCAGCGGCGGCTCGTAGCCGGGCCCTTGCGGGCCAAGCACCAGCACCACAACGTCCTCGCGCACGCTGCCGGCTTCCAGCAAGCTCAGCGCGTGGGGATAAAA
This sequence comes from uncultured bacterium, assembly GCA_963827625.1. Taxonomy (GTDB): domain Bacteria; phylum Chloroflexota; class Chloroflexia; order Chloroflexales; family Kallotenuaceae; genus CAWHBS01. Next base: position 267,264 of record CAWHBS010000007.1, read on the forward strand.
ATAGGCCGGAATAACTGCGATAACCGGCCGGCCGTCCCACTCATGGCCGGTCGCGATCTCAACGCGTGGCGGCAGATAGCCGTGCTGTAACAGGAGATGGAGAAACTGAATCCGCCGCGGCAGCCTGGCCGGATCGCGCAGCCCGAACTGTAGCGCAGCGTCGCCGGCAAATGCCTGAAAGTATTCCGGGCTTTGCTCCAGCGTGCGTACGAGCCGCGCCCGCAATTCGGCGTCGAGCGGGTCGCGCCGCAGCGCCGCGAGCTGCGTGAGCAATCTCGACCGCCAGTCTTCCAAGGTGGTCTCCTATTACCAATAACTCAGCCGTCCATCCACTAATGCGCGATGAATAATCAGGCGATGGATTTCGCTAGTCCCCTCGACGAGCATCAGCTGTTTTGCGTCGCGGTAGTAGCGCTCGGTGGCGAAGTCTTTGAGATAGCCGTTGCCGCCCAGGGTTTGCAGCGCCTGATCGGCAGCTTCCACGGCCAGCTCGCTGGCATACGCCTTGGCCATCGACAGGTGCGGAGCGATCCCGACGTCGGCCCGGCCTTCGTCGACCATGACACACGCGCGATAGGTCAGCAGGCGCGCCGCTTCGATTTTGATGGCGAGCTCGGCCAGCGGAAAGCCGATCGCCTGGTGCTCGATGATCGGCTGGCCGAAGGTTTTGCGCTCGCGGGCATAATCGACGGCGTATTGCAGCGCGCCTTGTGCCAGGCCGACCCCGCGCGCCGCCACCACCGGCCGCACGACATTCAGGCCCTGCATCGTCAGCTTGAAGCCACGCGCCGCATCGCCGACCAGCGCCTCAGCGGGCACACGGCACTCGCGCAGCTCGATGTCGACGACCGGCACGGCGGTGACGCCCATTTTGGGCAGGTGCCGCGCGATGCGAAATCCGTCGTTGGGCAGGTCGACCACGAAAATGCCGACACCAGGCCGGCCGCCGCTCAAATCCGGCTCGGTCCTGGCGACGACGATACAGAAATCGGCCTCGGTAGCCTGGCCGGCCCAGCGCTTACGGCCGTCCAGCACCCAGCCCTCGCCGTCGCGTCGCGCAGTGGTAGTGATAGCAGCGGCGTCCGAGCCGGCGTCGGGCTCGGTCAGCGCGAAGGCGCCCTTCAGCTCACCCACGGCGACGCCACGAACATAGCGCCGCTTCTGCTGCTCGCTGCCGCCAAGCATGATCGACGCCGTCGCCAGGCGTGTCAGGAGCAGGATCAGCGCCGAGCTCTGGCAATATTTGCCGACTTCCTCGACCGCCAGCGCCAGGCCGAGCGTTCCGGCCGCACCGCCGCCGTATTGTTCGGGAAATGCAAGACCCAGCAGGCCGGCTTCACGAAACGCAGCGAAGACATCGTGCGGGTACACACCCTGCTCGTCGATCTCGGCGGCACGCGGCGCTACGATGTCGCGTGCGACGCGACGCGAGCGCTCGCGTACTTCCTGGTGCAGCGGCGATAGCTCAAAGTCCATAGCTGTTTCGAGTGCCGGTCGTCGTCGACCGTACACGCTCCTTTCGGTGATAGTGTAACCTATTCGGGGTTTCTGGCCCTCACCCCCAACCCCTCTCCCGTGCTGGCGCACGGGAGAGGGGTTGGGGGTGAGGGCCCGCCTCAGCCGGCCTGGCGCAAGCCTTTGGGATAAAAGTTCTTGACGATCCCGCCGCTTTGCTTGCCCCAGCCGAGCGGCCAGCCGTCTACCAGCACCAACGTCCAGCCGTCCGAACCGCTCGCGGGCAGCGTTTCGCCGCGCAGGTACGGGGCGGCGTCCTCGGCCGCGAGGTTCGTCGTGCTGCGAACGTCGTCGGCAGCCAGGGCCAGCGCCAGCGCGTGCGAGGGCTCGAAGCGGCCGGGCTTGAGCGTGCCGAGCCACAGACCGGCGCGTACAACCCGCAGCTCGCCGAGCTGAGGCATGCCCGCAGGCAGCAGGTATAGCTGATCGTTGCGCAGCCGGATGCGCTCCTCGGGCAGTTTCGTTGCTAACGCGGCGAGCTGCCACTCGTTCCACAGGTCGGGCGGGCTCGCATTGTCCGGCGCCGAGGAGCCGGGATGCATGCGCCCGCGCAGGCGGCGGGTCCATTCACGCCAGCCGCGCTCGGGCCATGGATCGGCGCCGTGTGGCGCACCTTCAGCGGGAGCACGCAGCAACGAAATCCAGTGCCCGTCGCCGGACAGCTTGTGCGGCCACAGGCGGGCAGCACGCACCAGCTCGGGGCGTGGCGGATCGGCCCACTCGGGACGGCCCGGATCGATGCCGTGGCGCTTGGGGAGATTTATCAGCTCCCAGCCGGTATGCTGATCTAGAAAGGCCGCAACGCGTGCTTCGTTTTCCTCGGGCGCAAAGGTACAGGTGCTGTACATCAGCAGGCCGCCGGGCGCCGTCAGACGCGCCGCCTGTTCGAGAATGCGCTCCTGGCGTAGGGCACAGCCGGCGACGTGCGCGGCACTCCACTCGCGACGCGCCTCCGGCCGGCGCCGGAACATACCCTCACCGGAGCATGGCGCGTCGAGCAGCACGCGGTCGAAGGTCGCGCCGAAGTGGCCGGCCAGTCGCTCCGGCGTTTCGTTGAGCACGACTGCATTGCGCACGCCCCAGCGCTCCAGATTTTCGCCCAGCGCTTTGACGCGCGGCTGATCGATCTCGTTGGCAACCAGCAGGCCGTTGCCGTCCAGCGCGGACGCGATGTGGGTCGCTTTGCCGCCGGGCGACGCCGAAAGGTCGAGCACGCGCAAGCCGGGCTGCAGCTGCAGTGCCTCCACCACTGCCATGGCCGAGGGCTCTTGCAGATAGTACAATCCGGCGGCATGATACGGATGCTTGCCGGGACGCGCGTCGGCGTCGACCAAAAAGCCGGTCGTGCACCACGGCAGCGGCTGCATATCCCACGGCGTGATGCGCTCGAGATGCTCGGGCCGCAGCTTAAGCATGTTGACGCGCAAGCCGACGGGCGCCGGAAGCTCATATGAAGCGAGAAATGCTGCCGCTTCGTCGCCGAGCAGCTGCTGCATTCGAGCTACGAATTGTTCGGGTAGGGGCGGAGTTTCGAGTTTCATCGTTCGTCCCAACGCTATGCTATCATAAACGCGCGGTACGGCAAGCCGTGAGGGAGCTAGACCAAGATGGCTGAGCAACAGTATGATCTTACCGTAATCGGCTCAGGGCCGGGTGGCTACGTGGCCGCGATCCGTGCCTCGCAGCTGGGCATGAAAGTCGCGATCGTTGAAAAAGGCGAGCTGGGCGGCGTGTGCCTCAACATCGGATGCATCCCGTCCAAAGCGCTGCTGCATACGTCGGAGCTACTTGAGGAAACCCGCGACGGCAAGCGCATCGGGCTGGTGGCCGACAATATCAGGCTCGAATGGTCGGGACTGATGGGCCACAAGGAGCGTGTAGTCAAGCAGATGACGGGCGGCGTCGGCAGCCTGATGAAGAAAAACAAGATCGATGTGTACAGTGGCTTCGGCAAGCTCAAAGGCCCGAACCAGGTGCTGGTGCAGGCCGAAAGCGGCGAGCAAAGCATCGATACCAAAAACATCATGATCGCTACCGGCGGGCAGCCCAGGTCGCTGCCGTTCGCCACGATCGACGAAGACCGCATCTTGTCGAGCACCGGCATTCTGTCGCTCAAGGAGCAGCCCAAGAAGCTGATCGTCGTCGGCGGCGGCGTGATCGGCGTCGAGATGGGCACCGCCTATCACGGCGTTCGGCACCGAGGTGACGATCCTGGAAGCGCTGCCGCGCATCGTAAACCTGGAAGACGAGGAAGTCAGCGCCGAGCTGCAGCGCGCGATGACCCGGCGCGGCGTGAAGATCTTCACCAACGCGAAAGTCGGCGGCGTCGATCCGACCGACGGCGGTGTGGCGGTGATGTACACCGATGCCGACGGCAAAGAGCAGCGCATCGAGGCCGACCGGATGCTGCTTTCGGTGGCGCGCGAGCCGCTGACCAAGAACATGGGCCTGGAGGAAGCCGGCGTCGAGGTCGACCAGCGCGGCTACATCAAGGTCGACGACCATATGCGCACCAACGTCGGCTCGGTGTTCGCGATCGGCGATTGCGTGCCGACGCCCGGCGCTGGCACACGTCGCATCGGCCGAGGGCATTCTGGTGGCCGAGCACCTGGCCGGGCACCACGTCACGCCGATCGACTACGACAAAGTGCCGTCGCCCTACTGGTGCCGGCCCGAGATCGGGCGTGCCGGCCTGACCGAAGCGCAGGCGCGCGAGCGCGGCTACGACGTAAAAGTCGGCAAGTTTCCGTTTTCGGCTAACGGCAACGCCTCGATCCATACCGAGCGGGTCGGGTTCGTCAAGATCGTCGCCGAGAAGCAGTACGGCGAGATTCTGGGCATCCATATCATCGGCCCACGCGCGACCGAGCTGCTGGCCGAGGCGGGCCTGGCGCTCTCGCACGAGGCGACCGACGAAAGCCTGGCCCATACGATCCACGCTCATCCGACGCTGTACGAAGCGATCGGCGAAGCGGCGCACGGATTGTTCGAAGGGCCGATCAACTTCTAGGATTTTTGCCGCAAAGGCGCGTTTCTTGACGCAAAGGCGCAAAGGCATTGAGGAAGGTCTTTGATGGATGCCCATCGAAGACCTTCTGACTTTGAGCAAATGAACCGCGAATTAATTCGGCGCACCACGGCGGCCCACCTCTCGTCACTCGAACGCCAGCACCTGCGCCGGGCGCACGATCAGCGCGGCCTGGATCGCCGCCATGCGCTCCGCCGAGTAGGGCCGGCCGTGCTCAAGCCACCACTGGATCAACGCGATCGAAGCGGCGACAAGATGGTTGGCGGCGACCTCCGGCGGCACCAGCGCGTCCGGTTGCGGCACATTGAGATCGAGTGCGCTGCGAGTGCCGACGTCGCGGATGCGCCGGCCTATTGCCGGCGAGCCACGGCCGCTGAGTAATACGCGGCACAGGTCGGCGTGCTGGTCCACGAAGCGGAACAGTACCAGGCTCGCGTCTTCAGTCTGGTCGGCACGCGGCTTGAGCAGTCCAAATAGCTGCTCGAGGAACACATCGAGCACGTCGAGCAGCAACGCATCTTTGTCGGGGTAGTGGCGAAAAAACGTGGCGTAGCCGATGCCGGCGGCCCCGGTGATGTCACGGATCGTCACCGCGTCGTAGCCGCGCTCGAGGGTCAGGCGCACCAGCGCCTCGGCCAGGGCATGCTGCGTGCGCCGAACCCGGCGATCGAGCGGTGCTGCACTTTTTGACATTGCTCCGCTCATATGATACATAGTGTATCATAATTGCGAGGTCAACATGCAACAACAAGAGGTAGCCGGCGGGACAGCGCCGGCAATACAGGAGTGTCCGGTAACAGGGCCGGTCGAGCGTCGCACCGCGCGGGCGACCGAGCGACCGGGCGCGGCGGTGGAGCGGGACAGCGACGGCGTCTGGCATGTGCATGACTACGCCGCCGCGAAGGCCATCTTGCGCGGCGACCACACCAGGCAGGCCGGATTCAAGGCCGAGCTGCTGGACCGCATCGGCCAGCGCATGAACCGGCCGGTGCTGTACCAGGAGGGGACGGAGCACCACGAGCAGCGCAAACAAACGGCGCGCTTTTTTACGCCGCGCGCGGTAAGTGAGAACTACCGTGCCCTGATGGATTCGCTCACCGACGCGATCGTCAGGCGTCTGATCGACGCCGGTAAAGCCGACCTGAGCGCGCTGAGCATGGCCCTGGCCGTGCGCGTCGCCGGCGAAGTTGTCGGGCTGACCGATAGCCGGATGCCGGGTATGTCGCGCCGGCTGGATTCGTTCTTTCAGGACGATATCCCTACCGCGGGGATCAGCCCCGGCGCTCTTGGGCGCGCGCTGAAAGCACAAAGCCGAGTCGCCGCGTTCTTCTATCTCGACGTGCAGCCGGCGATCGCGGCGCGGCGCCGCGAGTCGCGTGACGATGTGATCTCGCACCTGATCGGTCGCGGCTACACCGACAGCGAAATCCTCACCGAGTGCGTCACCTACGGCGCCGCCGGCATGGCGACGACACGTGAGTTTATTTGCCTGGCCACCTGGCACCTGCTGGACCGGCCGGCGCTGCGCCGGCGCTATCTCGTCGCGGGCGAAATCGAGCGCCATGCGATCCTCAACGAGCTGCTGCGCCTCGAGCCGGTGGTCGGGCATTTATACCGCCGGACAACCGAGGAGGTGACGGTGCAGGCGCCCGGCGGCGCGGTGACTATTCCGGCCGGCGAGCTGGTCAATATTCATATCTACGCGGTGAACGCCGACCCGGCCGTCGCGGGCGACGATTCGCTGGCGGTTTGTCCCGGCCGCTCGCTCGGCGATGCCAAAGCCGGCGCGGCGGTGATGAGCTTCGGCGACGGGCACCATCGCTGCCCGGGGGCTTTTATCGCGATCCAGGAAACCGACGTGCTGCTGCGCAAGCTGATGGCGATTCCCAGCCTGCGTGTCGAGCAGGCGCCTGATTTGAGCTGGAGCGATCTGACGGGAGGGTATGAGCTGCGCGACTTCATCGTCGCTATTACTTGATACCTTGAAGGTGTTCAGCAGGGCCGCAACATTTCGGTAGACCAAGCGTCCATACACTAACGAACGTGCTCGGTTGCCGCCACGCCGCCGTTGGCATCGCAGTAGCAACATGCCAGGGGAATGACGTCATGCCTATACTTCGCACCGCGCTGTGGACCGCGATGCTCGTATTTACCGGAAGCCTGGCTTTCCCGCAGCGTGCCAGCCGCATCATCGACGTCTCCAACGCCGGCGCACTGCAGCGCGCGCTGGAAGGGGCCAGGCCGGGCGATGTGATACGGCTTGCCGACGGAACTTACACCGGCCGATTCAGCGCGGCGACCAGCGGGACCCGGGCTGCTCCGATCACGCTGCAAGGCTCGCGGCGGGCCGTGCTCGACGGCGACGGCGTCAAGGGTGGTTATGCTTTTCACCTCACGGCCGACTACTGGGTGCTGCGCGGCTTCAGCATCACCAACGCGCAAAAAGGACTCATGGCGGATGCCGCCAGCCACAACCTGATCGACGGGCTGGCGGTGTTCCAAATCGGCGACGAAGCGATCCATTTGCGCTCCTTCAGCACACGCAACACGGTCCAGAATTGTGTGATACACGATACCGGCTTGCGCAGGCCGAAATTCGGCGAGGGCGTATACCTCGGCTCGGCCGTAAGCAACTGGCGCAAGCACAGCAACGGCAATCCCGACGCCAGCGATTTCAACCGCGTGCTCAACAACCGCTTCGGACCCAACGTGCGCGCGGAGGCGATCGATATCAAGGAAGGCAGCCGCGGCGGCGAGATCAGGGGGAATGTCTTCGACGGCCGCGGCATGGGCGGCGAGAATTACGCCGACAGCTGGGTCGACGTCAAAGGCAACAGCTATTTGATCGCCGAAAACCGCGGCAGCCGCGCCTCGCGCGACGGGTTCCAGACACACGTGATCCTCGACGGCTGGGGCCGCGACAACAAATTTCGAGCCAATCACGCCGATGTGCAGGCCGAGGGGCTTGGCTTTCGCATTCAACTCAAGAGCGACGACCCCGGCGGCAACCTGGTGTACAGCGACAACACCGCGACCGGCGCAGGCGAGGGGATCGCCAACATACCGCTGACGCCCGTCAAATCCGCGACGAATACCGGACGATCGCGATAGCTTCCAATAATCGGCTTGCCAAAACAGGCCGGGCATGCTAGGATCAAATTCCGGTATGCTATTGAACTACTGGCAACCGGCGTCCCTACGCCACCAAGCACCGAACGAGCGTCACCGGCCTCGCGCCGTTGGCGCTTTTTTTGCGCCCAGGAGATGCCGATGACACGGATCGAGCTTCCAGGCCTGATCGACGTCCACGTCCACCTGCGCGAGCCCGGCGGCGAGCATAAGGAAGACTATGCCAGTGGGACGGCGGCGGCGCTGGCCGGCGGCGTGACCTGCGTGCTGGACATGCCCAACACGACGCCCCCGACCACGACCGTTGAGCGCCTGCAGGCCAAACGCGAGCTTGCGCGTCGCGGCGCGCGCTGCGATGTCGGCGTCTATGCCGGAGCCGCCAACGACAACGTGGAGCTGCTGCCGCGTATGGCGGCCGGCGCCTGCGCGCTCAAAATCTATGTCAGCTCGACCTTCGGCCCATTGCAGGTGGACGATCCGGCGCTGTTGGAGCAGCATTTCGAGGCCTGGCCCGAGGGCAAGCCGATCGTGACCCACGCCGAGGAGCCGGTGCTGCCGATGGTGCTGGACATCGCGCGCCGCCACGGCAAGCATTTGCACGTTGCGCACGTCGCCACGCGCGGCGAGATCGAGATGATCGCCGATGCCAAGCAGACCGGTATGCGACTGAGCTGCGAGGTAACACCACACCATTTGTTTCTGACGCGCGAGGATGCGGCAGCGCTGGGAGCGTGGGGCGACGTACGGCCACGCTTGATGAGCAAGGACGACGTGGCCGCGCTATGGGAGCATTTTGATATTGTCGACTGCATCGCTACCGACCATGCACCGCATACACACGAAGAAAAACGCTCCGACAACGTACCGCCCGGCCTGCCGGGACTGGAAACGCTGCTGCCGCTGATGCTCACCGCCGTCGACGAAGGCCGGCTGGCACTCGAACGGCTGATCCAGCTCATGTCAACCGAGCCGGCGCGGCTATTCGGCCTGCCCGCGCAGCCGGAAAGCTTTGTCGAAGTCGAAATCGGCCCGCGCTACCGGCTCGATGCGGAGCGCCTTCAAACTCGCTGCGGCTGGACGCCGTTTCGCGGTCGTGAGCTCGCCGGTCGCGTGCTGAAGACGACGCTGCGCGGGGCGCTGGTCTTTGACGGCGAGCGCGTGCTGGCCGAGCCGGGCAGCGGGCGCGTGCTCGGGACTGACCTGTGACAAGGTTTGGTGCTGCCGGCAGGCCGGGGGTCTGGGGGTGTCCCCCAGTATTTTTCCTTACCGAACCGTGTGGTTGCAGAACTTGGAACCTGAAACTTGGAACTTGAAACTCAGTGGTGTGGTCGGAGAACTCGAAACTCGAAACTCGAAACGGAGGAATCTATGCTCAAACGCCCCCGGATTTTTACCCTTGACGAGCCGACGAGTGAGCCGCTGAACGAACATGGCTTCTTGGGGCAGGACATTCTATCGGTCAATCAGTTCGGCACGCCGAGCCTTGAATACATCTTCGACGTCGCCGAGGAAATGCGTACCATGGTCGAGCGACAGGCGGGCGCGGATTTGCTGCGTGGCCGGGTGCTCAGCTGCCTGTTTTACGAGCCGTCGACACGCACCAGCTCGTCGTTTATCGCGGCGATGGAGCGGCTGGGCGGGTCGGTGATCCCGATCACGCAGGGCGTGCAGTTTTCGTCGGTGTCCAAGGGCGAAACCCTACACGATACGATTCGGACGCTCGAGCAATATTCCGACGTGATCGTACTGCGCCATCCTGAAAAGGGCTCGGCCGCGATCGCCGCCGCCGCCGCCGGTATACCGGTGATCAATGCCGGCGACGGCGCAGGCGAGCATCCCACGCAGGCGCTGCTCGACCTGTGGACGATCCATGAAGAGCTCGGCCGAATCGACGGACTGCACGTAGCGATGGTCGGCGACCTGCGCTACGGGCGGACAGTCCACTCGTTGACGCAGCTGCTGCTCAACTATAACGTCAAGCTGTCGTTTGTTTCGCCCGAGATTCTGCGCCTGCCGCTGGACTATATGAACCAGGTGCGCGGCGCCGGCAAGGATGTGCATGAGACCTATAGTGTCGCCGACGTCATCGGCGACGTGGACGTGCTGTACGTCACGCGCGTTCAAAAGGAGCGCTTTCCCGACCTGGCGCAGTATGAGGAAGTTAAGGACTACTATCGCATCACGCCCGAGCTGATGGAGCGCGCCAGGCCTTCCACGGTGATCATGCACCCGCTACCGCGCGTCAACGAGATCGACGTTCGCGTGGACGCCGACCCACGCGCAGCCTACTTTCGACAGGTCAAGAACGGCATGTATATTCGCATGGCGCTGCTGGCGGCGGTGCTCGGCAAGGCGTGATTCTTGACGCAAAGGCCCCCCAAAAGGCTCGTGCGTTCGGTATAATTGTGCGGCCGGTCCATGGGACCCCAGGGCCGTGCGGACCTGAAGGACGAGTATATGCAGTTCTTCCAGCGCCTCCAGGAAGCCAGCGAGCGCAATGATTCGCTTCTGTGCGTCGGTCTCGATCCGGAACCCCGCAACTTGCCCGATTGGTGTCTCGAATTCGCGGACCCGGTTCTCGCTTTCAACCGTCACATTATCGACCTGACGTGCGACCTGGTGTGCTCGTACAAAGCCAATGCTGCATTTTATGAAGCATTGGGAATGCAGGGCTGGAGCACGTTGTTCGACACGCTCAATTATGCCCGTGAGCGCAACGTCCCGATGATCCTGGATGCCAAACGCGGCGACATCGGCTCCACGGCGGCCGCGTACGCGCGTGCGGCGTTCGAGCGGATGGGGGCGGATGCGATCACGGTCAACCCATACATGGGCTGGGATGCCGTCGAGCCGTTCTTGCGTTACGGCGACCGCGGCATTTTTGTGGTCTGCCTTTCCTCCAACGCCGGCGCGCAAGACTTTCAAATGCTCGACGGCAACGGTCGCCGGCTGTTCGAGCGCGTGGCCGAGCAGTGCGCCGGCTGGAACGAGCGCGGCAATCTCGGGCTGGTTGCGGGCGCGACGTATCCCGACGAGCTGGTGTGCATTCGCCAGATCACGCCTGAGCAGTGGATCCTGTTGCCGGGCGTCGGCGCCCAGGGCGGCGACCTGGATACCGCGGTGCTCAACACGCTGCGTTCGGATGCCAGCGGCGTGATCGTGAACGCATCGCGCGCCGTGATGCGCGCCGACGATCCGCGCGAGGTGGCGGACCGGCTACGCGAGCAAATCAACGTGGTTCGCGAGCGCAAACGCGCGTTTGTCGCCCGCGAGCGCCGGCATCGGCCCAGAGCCGAGGCCGATCCCAACAAAGTAAGCCTGGCGCTTGCGCTGCATGACATCGGCGCAATTCAGTTCGGCGACTTCACGCTCGAATCGGGCGTGCATTCACCGCTATACGTGGACCTGAGGCTGTTTGTTTCGAGCCCCGAGGCACTTTCGCTTGCCGCCAGCGAATACGGCAAGCTACTTGAGGAATTGCAATTCGACCGCCTGGCGGCGATCCCTTACGCCGGCCTGCCGCTCGGCACGGCGGTCGCACTCCAGACCCGCACGCCGCTGATCTACCCGCGCAAGGAAGCCAAGAGCTACGGCACCGGGCGTGAGATCGAAGGGCGCTTCAATCCGGGCGAGACGGTGGTTGTGCTCGATGACCTGATCTCCAGCGGCAACAGCAAGCTGCGTGCGGTTGAGCCGCTGCGACGCGCCGAACTCCAGGTGAACGACGTCGTGGTGCTGATCGACCGCCGCGCGGGCAAGACTGAAGAGCTCGAGCGCAACGGTATCAACGTGCATGCTGTGTTCAAGCTGCGCGACCTGCTCGACATTCTTGTGCAACACGAGCGTATTTCCTCCGAACAGCGCTCCGAGGTCGAATCGTATTTGCAGGCGCAAGCGGTGTAGCCCTCGAACCGGCGGACCCGACGCTTAAGCGTCGGGCCCAAGCCTCCGGGCTCAAGCCCGGAGCTGAAGAAACAAAGCCACCTGAAGGTGGCTGGAATCGGATTCCAGCCACCTTCAGGTGGCTTTGTTTCTTCAGCCCCAGGATTTATCCTGGGGCACCGGGGGAACGGGGGGCACCGGGGCACCGAGGGCACCGAGAACCGAACCCAGCCCACCGGCGTCGCCGATAGCCAGCAGCGCGGTTGTGTAAGGCGCCGCCAGCCCGCCCACATACAACCGCGCGCCGCCGTGCTCCAGCGGCTGCAGGCGCTGTTCGGCGTACGCGCGCAGGGCGCGTGCCCGCTCGTGGTCGCCGAGCTCGACGGCAAGCAGATATGCGAAGCCGGTGTTGACCGCGGTATCGCTGCCTTCCATGCGCGTCCAGATCGCAGCCGACGGTAAATACAGTGTATTGCCCGCGCTGCGCAGCCGTGGCCACAGCCGCTGCGCGAGGCGCCGTGTGAGCTCGGGGGCAAGCGGCGCCATCAGCGCAAGCGACCAGGCGTCCATGAAGTTCAGGCCGAGCGGCGCGGCCAGCTTCAAGCGGGTGAAATAGATCGCAGTCACGGCTCCGCGGCCGATAACTCGCGGCCCGCGAAACGCAAGCCGGCGCTCAAGATAGCTGAGCCATTTCTGGTTTACCGTTTCGTACGACGTGCCGTGCAGCCGATCGTGCAGCGCGGTCGCCCATAGGGCGTGGTCGGTACAGGCAACGTAGGTGTTGCCCGGCTCGCACTCGACGCCGTGATAGTGGTTGCGCTGCATCTGCTCGTAGAGTGCCGCCACGAGCTGCTGGTGGGTGTACTCGACGGCGCGGCCTTGCCACTCGAAGCGGAACGGGCGGTCGAAGCGGTCATCGCCGCCCAGCAGCTCGAACAGGCCGATCATGTGCCCGAGATGGCCGCTGTACTGGATATTGGCCAGGCCGACCGGATCGTGGCTGCCGGTCGCCTGCGACCAATACGCCCAGGTGCGCCGGTCGAGCATACGATCGAGCAGGCCGGCCATAGTACGCAGGCAGCGCTCGCGCTCGTCGGGCAGTACATCGGCGATCGCGGCGACGGCATAGCACGGAAACGCCAGTTGAAAGCGCAGTCCGAAGTTCATCGCCTCGCTGCGGGGCACAAAAAAGCCGCGCCACTCGTCGCGCGGCTGCAGCGCAAGGCGCTCGAATGTCGTAAGGTATGCCTGCAGCAGACGGGAGGATATTATTGTACGTTGAACGTCCGGCCCAGCCACGTCTCGATCTCCAACGCCCAGCGGCCCATGGGCGTGCCGGATGCCCATGTCGAGAAAACAAATAGCTGCCCGCTGGCCAGCAGGTAGCCCACCAGCACCAACAACAGGCCACTGATCACGCTCGTGGTATGCAAATGTAGTTCACGCCCCGCGATGCGCAGCGTAAAGCCGCGACCACGAAGAACACGCCAGGCCCGGCTACCGGTGCCGAGCCGGCCGAAAAACATCGCCACCAAAAAGAGCGGCACGGCGAGGCCAAGCGTGTACACCTGAGCCAGCAATGCGCCCGCCAGCACCGGCGCACCCTGAGCGAACAACAGCGTCAGAATCGCGCCCAGAATCGGCCCGATGCACGCACTCCAGCCCAGCGCAAACGTCATGCCGTACACGTAGCTGCCGGCAAACGTGGCACTCGGCCTGCGCTGCAGCTGCGGTCCGGCGAAGCCTTTGCCCAGCATACTGGCGAAACCGAGGCCCATGATCACCGTTCCGCCCACGATCGTCAACGGCCCGCGAACGCTGTTGAGCGCCTGACCGAGCAGCGACAGGGTAGCGCCGAACAGGGTCAGCGTCGTGGCCAGGCCGAGAAAAAACGCCAGTGTCATCAGCGCGATCTGCTGGCGCTGGGCCTGAAAGGTCCACGCGAAGTAAGCCGGCAGGATCGGCAGCGTACACGGCGACAAAAACGAGAACACTCCGGCCAGAAACGTCGGCAGCGCGAGTGTCAACACCATGCCCAGCGCGCTCTGCCCACCGGCGACGCTACCCGGCCCCACGCTACCCGGTGTCGCGATACCCCAGGCCAGTACGCCTACAACGGCCGCCACCCCAAGCGCTGCGACAACGGTTTGAAATCCGGGCCTACGCGAGTCGCGGGTCGCGGGTTGTTCTGTCGCGTTTTGCATTGCGCTTCTATTGTACCGCAGCCGGGCATCAGCCATATGGGCTATAGTCCAATGCGACGCCAAAAACCACGCTGTCGCAGCAGCCAGGCGGCGCCAAGGCCGAGCACGGCGGGCACTGCCAGCCACCACCATGCCGGTGCGGCATCCCGGTTCGCGGTATCGGGCGCGTCCGGCGGCGCGGCTTCAACGGTTGGGGTCGCTACCGCCGTCACGGCCGGCGTAGCGCGCGGCACCGCCGGCGTAGTCCGGGGTGTTGCGGTGGCGGCCGGTGGCATGTTGTACACACCGATCGTCGGCGGCGTGCCGGCGAACCAACCGCCGCCATGTACCGGGAAGCGACTGAAGCTGCGCGACGGCTGCAGAACAGGCAGCACGACGAAGTCGGCCACGCTGCCGTCCGGGCCCAGCAGCCGCAGCAGTGTGCGCGGAGCCACCACGACATCGCGCAGCACCACAAAGCCGTATGCGGCGATCTGTCCCGTGCCGGCGGCAAGCGGGGCGGTGCGCGGGTCGCCGTCGTCGACGGTCCAGCCGGCAAGGTCGCGCGGCATCGAAGCGGGGTTGTACAGCTCAACAAACGCCGGCTCAGCCGAAACCTCGCTCAGCACCAGCCGCCTGCTGTCTTCATCGTACGCCGCTGCGCCGGGCCCTTCGCCGGAAGCGGCGGCTCCCGTCTTCGGCGCTGCCGGCTTCGCGGTTGCCTGAGGTCGACCGCTGCTGTCGCCATCGCGCGCTGTTGGACCCTGCTCGTTGGCTCGGGGGTCGCTTGTGGCTCCTCCGCCCTCCCCTGGTTCAGATCTACCGCTCTCTTCCCCTGCACCCGCAGCGGCGATCCAGTCGGCGGCGCTATCCGAATCGTGTGGCAGGCGGCGCACGAGCGGCTCGCCGGGCGGCGCCGGCGCGACCGGCGGGTCGAACGCCGTGGCGTCGCCGCCCCATGAAACGGCATCGATCGCGGCCCCGGCGCTATCCTGCAGCGTCACAACATCGCCGCTGTTGCCAAGCCCGTTGCCGATCCTGCCGTCAAGCTCGATCACCGGGCCATCCCAATCCGGCCGTGCCTGGCGCGCAGCGGCCGACGCAGCGACCATGGCCTGTTCGCCGGGCTGCAGCTCAAAGGCGGGCAGCTCGCTGGCGGCCTTTGAGTCGCGCAGCGACCAGCCGGCCAGCTTGATCGTTTCATCGCCGGCGTTCCACAGCGCGATATACTCGGCGCCCGGCTCAGGCAGCGCAGCGGGCGGGTCGTAAAGCACCTCAGAGATCAACACGCTGCCGGGCGATGCCGTGGTACTGTCCTCGGGCTCAGCAACTTCGGTTTGGCCTTCTTCGCCGGCGACGCCTGTCGCTGCCGGCGCTGGCGGTGTCGTAGCGTCCGCCGGCGCCGGCGTCGCGGTACGGGTAGGCGACGGCGTGCGCGTCGGGGCAGGCGTACGGGTGGGCGACGGCGTGCGCGTCGGCGATGGCGTGCGCGTCGGTTTCGGTGTCCGCTTGTCGGCTCAGGCGTCTCGGTCGGCTCAGGGGTGTCCGTCGGCTCAGGCGTTTCACTCGGTTGCGGCGTTGGCGATGCGGTTCTGGTCGGTGAAGGCGTACGAGTGGGTGTCGGTGTCCGCGTGGGCGATGGCGTGCGCGTCGGTGACGGCGTACGCGTTGGAGACGGCGTGCGCGTCGGTGACGGCGTTTCAGAAGGCGCGTCAGTCGGCGCCGGCTCCGGCGTTTCCGCGGGCAACACGGTCTGTGTCTGGCTCGGCGACGGATATGGTGTGCTCGCAAGCTCACTCGGTGTCGGTTGCGGCGCGACCGGCGTTTCGATTGGCGTCGGTTGCGGCGCGACCGGCGTTATGGTCGCCGCAGATTCGGGCGTAGAGGGCGGGTCAGTTGGAAACAACGTCGCTACCGGCGTTTCATGCTCCGGTGTCGCAGTTGCAGGCGCCGCACTCGGCGACGCGGGCAGGGCCGTAGGCGCTTCCGGCGTGGCGGGCGGCGGATCCACGGCCTGGACATTGGATCTACCGGGAGTTGAGCTGAGAAGCGCGCAGGACGCTGCACCGTCGGGATAGCGGCCGACCGCGAAACCCGCGGGAGCGGACTCCCAGCTCAGCGCGTCGAGTGTCCAGGCATCGTCGAGCAGCAGCCGCGCCACTCCCGACGGGCCAAGCCATTCGCCAGGCAGCCGGAATACGGCAAAGCCGAGCGGCTCGACCGTATTGCCCTGCTGGTCGTCGGCAATCAGCAGCTCCTGCGTCGTGCCGTCGTGCTCGAAAACAATCCGCAGCCCGGTTATATCGAGTGGAGCAGAACCGGCGTTGTAGAGCTCGATCCAGCCCATGTCGCCGGCCGCGGGCAGCGGCGCAAGCTCGTTGATCGCTAATGCCGGGGCATTCGCCGCCCCACGGGTCGCGGAGGTGAAGCGGTGAAACTCGCCGGCGCCGTCTGGCCGGCGCGCGAATACCGTGTCGGGCTCAGCCGCGACATATGCAACCGCCTCGACAACTGTTCCCGCGGGGTCAAGCAGGCGCACCTGATCCCCGCCCTTGTTGAGCGCTGCACCCAGCTCGAACACGGCGAAGCCGTGCGCAGGCAGAAGCGCGTCATCCGGCAGCCTCAGCGGATCGGAAGCAGCGGGGCTATCGTCGAGATACCAGCCGGCCAGTGCGATCGCCTCGGCTGTAGGGTTATACAGTTCGATCCAATCGGCGCCGGCTGACGGATCGGGAACGAACTCGTTGATCGCCGGCCGGTTCGGCGGGGCCGGCGGCAGGGGCACAGAGCATACCGCGATAGGGCTGATCGGTACGGCGATCAGGTGGAGTACCAGGGCAACCGGCAGCCCGGCGCGGCCGAGAGCGAAGCAAAGCATGGGCGCTTCCGTGCGAGGTACATATGGTGAACGGGAAGCCGCCCCAAAACGCAGCGCGCCAGCGAGCGACGCACTTACTATAGCCGTCGGCGGGTCGCCAGACGATAGTACGCTGGTAGGATCGGCAGGCAGCCGATCGGATGCCGCGTTGCGGGCCTAACGCCTGTGTGTGGTGTTTCACAGGATTCGTGTGCGGAGTTGAGCGGTGATTTATCGGTACGCGAACTATGCTTGACGGGGTGACGGGGTGACGGGGTGACGAACAATGGTATGACCTGTACGTTCCAATCATGCTCGACCTATGCTTGACAGGGTGACGGGGTGACGGGGTGACGGGGTGACTCAGGCCGTGATATTTCGTTGCAATTCCAGGTTGTGTTGTGCAACCATTCAAGTAGAACTTTGGTGTGGGGCACAATCACCCCGTCACCCCGTCACCCCGTCACCTTGTCATCCCGTCACCCCGTCACCCCGTCACCTGTGTCACGGCAGCCGCTCGCCGGTCAGATTGTCGAACGCGGTAGCGCCGAGACCGTCGCGCGGCGCGACGACAAAGCCATAGCGGCCTTCCCAGGTCCCGGCCGGCGTATCCAGAGTTGCCAGCGGCCGGCCGTCGGCAGAGATCAAAAGTTGGTCGGCGCGCCGCGCGACCTCCAGGCGGATCGAAGCGCTGTTGCCGGCGTGGTCCCCAACAGCCCGCCACGGCACGACGTTGGTGATCGTTTCGCCCTCGACGCGCTCAACGCCTGCAAAACCGCCGGCATCGACACCAACCCACAGGAAGGTGGCCGGCTTCTGGAACAGGAATACCAGGCCGCCGGCACCCGATTCGACCGCCACGTCGATAGCGAGTTCGAAAGTTGCCGCCCGTCGCCGGAAAAGCGATGCCGACCGGCTGCTCTCCTTCGACGCGCACCACATAGCGGCCGTCTTCGTAGCCTCCGCTCCAGCCGGCCAACGGGCGCACCGGCCAGCCGCTCAACGAATTGTCGAATGCCTCGCTTACAAACGTGCCTGTGCTGGTCGCAGTCGGTGCCGTTGAGCGATCGGCTTCCGGCGACGAAGCCCCTGGGAGCGACGAGACGGTCGGAAACGGCTGCGCACTGGGTAACGCCGCCGCTGATGGGACGGTCGTGGATACAGGCGCCGCAGACGGGGCCGGCATAGGTGCGGCAGCAGCCGAGGCTATCGCTTCCGTCGACGCTACGGCAAGAGCCGGTGCCGGCTCGCCGGAGGCGACGACAGTCGCTTGCAGCGGTTCGGGCGCCGCGCCAATCACCTCGAAGTGTGGCGCAGACAGCGCGAACGCTTCCGCGCTGGCGGAAGCGGATGCCCAGTTGCTGGCCGCCTCAACCGCCATTGCGTCAAGCACCGCGTTGCGTTGAGTCTGGCCGTCGACCGCAAACACTACGAGGTAACCTACAAGCATGGCGGTCCCGATCATCAGCATGACGAGGAGCGCAGCGAGCATTGGCTTACGCACAAGCGCTCCTCTGCCACCCACGCCGGAGAACGCACATCGGACCTTGGCGTTTCATGCTGTTAGCGAGCCGACACAGCGCGACGGCGCAGCGCATATCCGTTGACCAGTATGATACCCGCGAGCACGACAATCGCGGCCAGATGCAGCGGCATCGCTCCGGTGTCCGGCATGGTCGCGGCAGGCGCAAGCAGAAGCTCACTGGCCACGTACAGCTCATACGTCGCCAGGATGCCTCCGGATGCAGCCACACCAGGGAGCAACGCCAGGTATATAGTCATAACGCGGCGCGGGTCGCTAACGATACGGAAGGATTGAACGATGAGCGATGAACGATCCGGCATTCATCGTTCATCGTTCATCGTTCGAAGAGGTGCTGCCTAAAGAAGTCGACGATCGCGGTGTAGCAGTGCACGCGATTGGCGTACTTGAGCACGTCGTGGCCTTCGTCGGGAAACAGCATAAACTCGGCCGGTTTTCCGGCCGAGCGTAGCGTTTCGACTACGTCTCGCGATTCGGCTTCGATAACGCGCGGGTCGTTCTGACCCTGGATCACCAGCACCGGGCATGCAATTGCGTCGATATAGGTGCGCGGCGAGCGCTGCTCAAGCCAGGCACGGTCGCGCTGCGGGTCGCCAACCGCGATCGCGAAGTATGGCTTCCATGTTTCGGGCAGCCGATCGATAAACGCGGTAAGCTCGTACGGGCCGAACATATCTACCGCCGCCGACCACAACTCAGGGTGGCGAGACGCCAGCGTCAGCGTCATGTAGCCCCCGTAGGAGCGGCCCGCCACACCGGCGCGACTGGCGTCCAGGCGCGGATCGTCGCCTAAGAGCCGCATGGCGTGAACATGGTCGAGCCGGTCGTCGCCGCCCCAGTCGCGATCGACCAGCTTGGTGTACGCCAGGCCGTAGCCGGTACTGCCGCGCGCATTGGGCACGAACACCGCGATGCCGTTGAGCGTAAGCAGTTAAATCAGCGGCATCGAGAACCACGAGAAATCCGGCCGCTCCTGGCTCTGAGGTCCGCCGTGGACGTAGTACACCAGCGGACGCGGGCCATCAAACCCCAGTTCCGGCGAGGGCAGGTACAGCCGCGCCGATACGCGTCGCCCGTCCCATGAGACAAACGAGGCGTCTTCGCCGGGCGAAAGCAGTGCAGCGGGAATACCAAGCACACGCTCGCGGGTGTGCCGCACGATGCTGGAAGGTTTGGTTCGCGGCAACGTGTATAGCTGCGTCGGCGAAATTGCGGTTGAGAAGCCGATCGCGAACGCATCGGTCTGGGCGTCATAGCGGATCGTTTCGGCGACACCACCGGCAAGCTCGCCTGTTCCGCAGATCACGCCTCCGAGCTGCATCAGGCGCGCCGCTTCGTCGAAGCGAGCGTCATAGGCCCACGACGCGCCGTCGATGTTATAGCTGACCAGAAAGCGATCGTCTTTCAAATGCTGCAGTCCGGTTAGCTCGCCCGTACCGCTATGTTGTATACCCTGGACTACCACCCGCTCAGGCTCGCCGCGGCGCTCGAGGTCGAGATACGCCAGGCCGTAGGCATCTTCAAACAACGCGGTGCCGAACAGCAGGCCACGGTCGCCGGGCACCCATTCGAAGTCGAACAGGCCAGCCGGCGGTGCCGCGTAATCGTCGGGTCGCTGCTCCATCGGCGTGCCGATCAGCATCTCCCGCGCGTGGCCGCCGTCGACCCATAGCCAGGCCACCATATCGCCGGCGGTGTAGCCTTCGACGATCACCGCCCGGCGGGCATGACGGTCCGCGCCGGCAACCGAGGCGCCCCACGAGCTCTGGGCGAGCTCGCGCAGCTCACCCGAGCGCAAGTCGGCGCGAAACAGCACAAAGCTCGCTTCGGTGCGCGACTCGGCGCTGAAATACGCCACGCTGTTTTCAAGGTCGACCTTTGGGCATTGGACGCGGTAATTCTGCAATTGATCGCCGAACATGGGCTCGGGATACCCGCCCTCGATCGGGATCCACACCGGCTGATAGTTCTCGTCGCCGTCGTGGTCGAGCAGCAGCAGGATCTTGCCGAGCTCGGCAAACACCGAATACAAATAGCCGTCGACAAGGTCAGGGTTTTGCAGCGCCAGGTCGGGCGGCAGCAAGGGCTCGGGCACGCTGCCGCCGGCGTCCATCACATACAGGCTCAGGGCGCCGCCGAGGTTGCTGACGAAGTAGAGACGTTGCCCGACCAGTTGCGGCGACAAGAACAGCCGCGCCGAGAGCAGCAATTCGATGCGATACATCGTGTCCTCACAAGGTAGGCGGCGATTGTATGCCACGTCGCGGTCGAAGGTCAAAGGTCGAAGGTCGAAAGTCCTTTGTATCGACGGCTGATCAGCGAACCTGAGGGTTCGGGCTGGATAATCTATCTTCGCGACCTTTGACCTTCGACTTCGAGGCAATACAGCGCAAACAGGACCGCGGTACTACCTGGCCGTCGCCGATCGGCTGCAGCACAACAGTACTACCGTCGGTTTGACAGCGCCGTGCACGACCTTATAATTCCATGAAGCCACCGAGGATGCCATGCCATCGCGCTCCCAATGGATCGCCCACTCACCTGCGACGCCGGAGTTTATTCGAGAGTTGCCGCCCGATATCTCGCCGCTTATCGGGCAGTTGCTGTGGAATCGCAATATCACCGACCCTGCGCTGATCGAGCCGTTTCTGAACGCCGAGTGGAATACGCTGCATGATCCCCTCACCATGCGAGGGATGGAGCGCGCCGTGGCACGGATCATTCGCGCCGGCGAGCATGGCGAGCGCGTCGCGGTGTACGGCGATTTCGACACCGACGGCGTCACCGGCGTCGCGCTGCTGACCCAGGTGTTTCGCCAGATCGGGCTGGACGTGCTGCCCTATATTCCGCGCCGGCTCGAAGAAGGCTATGGCCTCAATATCGCGGCGGTCGAGCATCTGGCCAGGGAAGCCGGCTTGCTGGTGACAGTGGACTGCGGCATCTCGAACGTGGCCGAGATCGCGCGCGCGCAGGCGCTCGGGCTTGATACGATCGTGCTCGACCATCATACGCCGCCGTCTGTGCTGCCCGAGGCGTATGCGCTGGTCAACCCGAAGCTGCCTGGCTGCGCGTATCCGTACAAAATGCTGGCCGGCGTCGGCGTGGCGTTTAAGCTGTCTCAGGCGCTGTTTCGCAGCGGGCTGCACCACGATCTGAAGACCCGCGATCTGCTTGATGTCGTGGCGCTGGGCACCGTCACCGACGTCGCGCCGC
This sequence comes from uncultured bacterium, assembly GCA_963827625.1. Classification (GTDB taxonomy): domain Bacteria; phylum Chloroflexota; class Chloroflexia; order Chloroflexales; family Kallotenuaceae; genus CAWHBS01. The sequence continues at coordinate 288,614 of CAWHBS010000007.1, forward strand.
TGGACGGCGAAAACCGCGTGCTGGTGCGGCACGGGCTCAAGGCGCTTAACAAGATGCAGCGTCCCGGCCTCAAAGCGCTAATTCTGGCGTCGGGGGCGAAGCCGCCGCTGGACTCGCGCTCGATCGGCTTTACGCTGGGCCCGCGCCTCAACGCGGCGGGGCGGCTCGACGACGCGGTGCTGGCGTACGAGCTGTTGCTGGCCGACAACGATGTGACCGCCTTCCGGCTGGCGAAGAAGCTCTGCTCGATCAATGAGCAGCGCCAGCAGCTGACCAAAGAGGTTCAGCAGCGGGCGCAGGAGCTGGCTATTGCCGGTCGTAAGGAGAGCAAGCGGCTGATCGTCCTGGATGCGGAAGAGTTCCCGGCCGGTGTCGTCGGTCTGGTGGCATCGCGGCTGGTCGATACATGGGGGCGGCCGGTGCTCTTGATCGAGCGCAGCGAACACATCAGCCGCGGCTCGGCGCGCTCGATCGCCGGCTTTTCGATCATCGACGCGCTGACCGAAACCGGCGAGCTGTTCGAAAAGTTCGGCGGTCACGCGCGAGCCGCGGGTTTCAGCATCCGCAGCGACCGCATCGCCGAGCTGGAGCAGCGATTGCTGACCATCGCCGAGCGCAACCTTGGCGACGATCTGCTGGTTTCGCGTTTGCACTACGATGCCGACATCGCCCTTAGCGCAATTCATCCCGAATTCGTCGACCAGCTGGAAATGCTGGAACCGTTCGGCGAAGCGAATCCCGAGCCGGTATGGGTTGCCCACGGCGTGCACCTGATCGACGTTCGAAATCATCGGTAGGGAGCAGCAACACCTCAAGCTGCGCGTCACCGACGGGCGCGCAGTCCACGATGCGTTATGGTGGCGCGCGGCCGAGCAACGCCGATCGTTGGCCTCCGGCGCCAGCATCGACATCGCCTTTACCGTCGAGCGCGAAGAGTACAACGGGCGCGAGCGCGTGCAGCTGGTGGTGAAGGATGTACGGGCTTGACGGGGGATGGGGTGACAAGGTGACAAGGTGATGGGGTGATTCAACAAACCGATTGTATCGAATAATCACCGCAGGGGACGCAGAGAATCACAAGAATCTCTGCGTTCTCTGCGCCTCCGCGGTGCAACCTTTCCGGTCTGTGCGCTGGTCAAACGCATACAACCTAACGCGTTGGTCATGGACATGCCGCCGGCTGCGCCGTTGCCCGGACATGCCGCCGGCTGCGCCTCTGGCATGTCTCTACACGCGATCACGGCGATTACATTCTCCGGCGCGTACGTCCCCATTTTTTGCGCCAACCCGCCGTACCGTGTTAATCTGTGTCGCCGGAGAAATTGAAACGATGTACGGCCGAAGCATTCGGCGCTTGTGGCGCGTGATAGGTCCACGGCATCCGAGTGGCGAATGCTTCGGCCCTACGTGAAACCGATGATAGGAGAAGGACCATGCGCATAGGTATCCTCACGGGCGGCGGCGACGTGCCGGGCCTGAACCCGTCGATCAAGGCAGTGGTCAACCGCGCGGCAGCCGAAGGCATCGAGGTCGTCGGCATCCGGCGCGGCTGGGGCGGCCTGCTGAACTACAACCCCGAGGACGACGGCGACCGCGACCAGTGGATTCAGCCGCTGACACCGGCGCTGGCGCGCACGATCGACCGCTACGGTGGAACACATCTGCATACGTCGCGCACCAATCCGGCCAGGGTACGGCCGAACATGATGCCGGCGTTTTTGCGCGATCGCTTTCCGATCGACGAATCGAAAGGCTCAGCCGACTGCACGCCGCATGTGCTCGAAGTACTGGAGCATCTGGGTATCGATACCCTGATCCCGATCGGCGGCGACGACACGCTGAGCTATGCCGTGCGCATGCATAAAGAGGGCGTGCGTGTGATCGCCATTCCAAAGACGATGGACAACGACGTGTACGGCACCGACTACTGTATCGGCTTTTCGACAGCCGTGACGCGCTCGGTCGAGTTCATACATGCGCTGCGTACGCCGACAGGCTCGCACGAGCGCATCGCGGTGATCGAGCTGTTCGGGCGCAACTCGGGAGAAACAGCGCTGATCTCGGCCTATCTGGCCGATGTCGATCGCTGCCTGATCAGCGAGGTGCCGTTTGATGTCGACAAGCTGGCCGGCTTTTTGGTCGAGGATAAGCGCCGCAATCCGTCCGATTATGCGATCTGTGTGATCTCGGAAGGCGCATCGATGGCCGGCGGGCAGCTGGTGGAGGTTGGCCAGGAGGATGCGTACGGGCATAAAAAGCTGGGCGGCATCGGTATGATCGCCGGCGAAGCGATCAAGCAGATCACCGGGCAGGATATCGTCCACCAGCAACTGGCGTACCTGATGCGCGCCGGAGCGCCCGATTCACTTGATCGGATGGTCGGTATCTCGTACGGCAACCTTGCCTTCGACCAGGTACGCCAGGGGCATCGCGGGCGTATGGTGGCACTGCAAAACGGCGTGTACACCACCGTGCCGATCGAGACTATGTCTCAGGGCGTCAAGCGCGTGGACGTCGAGGCGCTGTACGATGTGGAGAACTACCGCCCGCGCGTTCGTGATGTGCTGGGCAAACCCATGTTTCTGTATTAATCGATCCGCAGCCACGAATAAACGAATGAAGCCACGAATATTCGTGGCTTCATTCGTTTATTCATGTCCTATTCGTGGCCGTGGTCGTGGCTCAGTTTTCCTCGTCTTCGTCGTCGTCCGAATTGATCTCGGCCTCGATCTCTTCAAGGCCGACCTCTTCTTCTTCGGTGGTCGAGCCGCGCACCCAATCGTCGGCTTCTTCCTCGACGGCATCATCCTCGCTGATATCGTCGTCGTCGCTCGGCTCGCTTTCCAGGTCGTAGGCGATCGGAAGGTCGCGCTGATAGGTACGAAAATGGGCGATATCGCCGCCCAGTTTGCCCGGAAAGGCGACCCTGGAGCGTAGCTCAGGCGCGACGTAGGTTTCTCTAATCAGCACTTTGATCGAGCCCTGCTCCAGGTTTGCGACAACCGCCTCATAGCGGTTGCCCTGGGTCGCCAGCTCGCGCATGCGCTGCGCCAGCTGCGGCTCGAGGTAGCCGACGATCTGGCCGTCGCCATCCTTGAGCACGACATCCGCGTCCTCGGCGATTTCGATGGTCAGGATCTCGGCTGTGTGCAAGCGCATAAGAACCGCGGGGTCGCCGTGGTGGGTCAGCGTTGTGAGCGCGGTTTTGCCGGGATCGACGATGAACACCTGCGGGGCACTGTAATCGCGCGATTTATCGGCCGGCGCGATTTTAAGGCTTTGCATCTGCTCCAGCCGCTTCCTGTTTTTGAGCGCCACGATATTTGCCGGGCTGCTGTTCAACGTTTCGCGGTAATACTCAAGCGCGCGGTCGTACTGACCGAGCTCAAGGTATGCTTTTCCCAGGCGGTTATAGGTCTCGGCGTCGGCGCCGAGCTCGATGATCTGCAGATTGGTGTCGATCGCGGCGTCCCACTCACGGCTGGCCGCGTGTGCGATCGCGGTTTCTACCAATCGCCTGCGGTAACGCATCCGGTCATCAATTCGTGTCAAACCGTTAACTCCTTATTTGCCTCTACTGCTCCCCCGAGCGACCACGGGCCGGTCCGATCGATACGCACCCGCGCCAGGCTGCCGGCCCAATCGGCCTGATCTTCGAAAAATACCAGCCGGTTGCGCGGATCGCGGCCGCGCCACTTGCCCTTGGCACGCTCTTCAACCAGCACCTCGACGGTGCTGCCCCCATACGCGGTGTTATCCTCGGTAGCGATGGCAGTCTGCACTTTTTCCAGCTCTACGCGCCGCAGCTGCTTTTTCCAGTATGGCACCGCCAGTGTCGGGTCGTTTTCCATCGCCTCGGCCGTGGTGCCGGGACGGGCCGAATAGGCGGCGATATGCACTTTGCCGAAGCGCAGCTCGCGAATCAGTTCAAGTGTCGCTTCGAAATACTCATCGCTTTCGCCCGGATGCCCGACGATAATATCGGTAGTCATCGAGATCTCGGGTATCGCAGCCCGGATCCGGCCGACCAGATCGCGATAGCGCTCCACGGTGTAGCCGCGCTTCATCCGCTTGAGCATATCGTTGTGCCCGGCCTGCACCGGCAGGTTGATCTCGGGCATCACCCTGGGCAGCCGCGCTACAGTGTCGATCAGTTTTTGCGACATCCACGCCGGATGCGACGTCAAAAAGCGCAGCCGCAGCAGCCCCGGCGTTTCATGCACCGTTTCGATCAGATCGGCAAGATCGGGCCGGCCAGGCAAATCGTGACCGTACGCGTCGACGATCTGGCCGAGCAGCGTGATCTCGCGCGCACCGCGAGCGACGACACGGCGACATTCTTCGGCGATCTCGGCCAGTGGGCGCGAGCGCTCGCGCCCGCGCCGCAGCGGGATCACACAATACGAGCAGCTCATATTGCAGCCGTAAATGATCGGCACATGCACCGACACCGGCGGGTGCTGGGCATCGGCGATCGGCAGCACCGGCTCGTCGAAGCTGTATATCGGATTCGGCACGCGCGCGATGACCTCATCCACCGCGCTGGGCGATACAAAATGGTCGACCATCGGCAGCCGCTTGCGAAAGATCGACTGGTTGTCCGGACCGACCATGCAGCCCCACAACACGATCTGCGTCTCGGGCCTGGTTTCTTTGAGATGCGCCAGCGAGCCCAGCTTGCCCAGGATCCGATCCTCGGCGCTTTCCCGCACGCTGCACGAGTTCAGGACGATAAAATCGGCCTGCTCGGCCTGCTCCACCGGCGAATAGCCAACGGATTGCAGCGCGGCCTCCAGGCGCTCCGAGTCGGATATATTCATCTGGCAGCCGACGGTCCAGATATGATATTTCGGCATAGCTCTCTACCGGGCAGCCGGCGCAGCACCGCATCTGCCACTTGATGTTATGGCAAGCGGGTATTTTACCACACCACTGGGCTAAAGCCCAGGGCCAGCACACAAAGCCTCTGCGGAGGCTCGCAACCGCAGCTTCGCAGAAGCTTCGTGTCTGGGCGTATAGCTTTAGCTTGGCGCCGGCAGCGTACGGTATAATGAGCGCACAAGGAGCGCATGGGGATGAAAAGCTCGGAGATCCGCCAGATCTTTTTACAGTACTTTGCTCGAAACGACCACGAGGTGGTCGCTTCGTCGTCGCTGGTGCCGGCAGATGATCCGACGCTGCTGTTCACAAACGCGGGCATGAACCAGTTCAAGGATGTCTTTCTGGGCCTCGAGAAGCGCCCGTATAGCATGGCGAGCACAGCGCAAAAATGCATGCGCGTATCGGGCAAGCACAACGACCTCGAGAATGTCGGCCCGTCGCCGCGGCACCACACCTTTTTTGAGATGCTGGGCAACTTTTCGTTCGGCGAGTATTTTAAACAGGGAGCGATCGAGTTTGCCTACCAGCTGCTCACCGAAGATTTCGGGCTCGACCCGCGCCGCCTGTGGGTGACGGTGTACCAGGGCGACGAGCGCGTACCGGCGGACGAAGAAGCCGAGGGTTTCTGGCGCGCAGCCGGCGTGCCTAGCGAGCGGATTCTGCGTTTCGGCGCCAAGGATAACTTCTGGCAGATGGGCGATACCGGCCCGTGCGGCCCGTGCTCCGAGATCCACTACTACCAGGGCGACGACCCGGACAACCAGAACTCCTGACGGCGTCAACAGCGAGGACGACGACTACCTCGAGATCTGGAACCTGGTGTTCATGCAGTACAACCGCGACGCCGAGGGCAACCTCACGCCGCTGCCGCGGCCTTCGATCGATACCGGCATGGGCTTCGAGCGGCTTGTTGCCGTGCTACAGGGCAAACGCAACAATTACGAAACCGACCTGTTCGCGCCGATCGTGGACCGCCTGATCGAGCTGGCCGGCCGCGGGCGCGAGCATTACGAGGCCAATCGCGCGCCGTATCACGCGGTGGCCGACCATACCCGAGCTGTGTCGTTCTTGATCGCCGACGGCGTGCGCCCCGGCAACGAGGGCCGCGCTTATGTTGTGCGTCGCATCCTGCGCCGCGCCGCGTATCAGGGCCGTACGATCGGCCTCGAACAGCCGTTTCTGGCCCACACCGCAAATGTGCTGATCGAAAACATGGGCGATTCGTACCCCGAACTGCGCGCCAAAGGCGCGCTGATCAAGCAAACGATCACCGCCGAGGAGGAGCGCTTCGGACGAACGCTGGCAGCCGGACTTCAGCAGCTGGACGGTATCGTGGCACGCATGCAGCGCGAGGGCCAGACGATCATGCCGGGCGCCGATGTATTTCGCCTGCACGACACCTATGGCTTCCCACCCGACCTGACGGCCAAGATCCTATCCGAGCGCGAGCTTGGTATCGACGAGTCCGGCTACTGGGAGGAGCGCAAAAAGGCCCAGCAGACGGCACGCGATAATCCTAAATTCCGCCGCGAAGCGCAGGCCGAGCTGTGGGGCAGCGCGGAGCTGCCGCAAACCGGCTTCACCGGCTACGGCGAGCTGCACGCACTCGGGCGCGTGCTGGCGATCGCCATGGACGGCGTGTTCGAGGACAGCGCATCCGAAGGCGACACGGTGCAGCTTGCGTTCGATCACACCACCTTCTATGCCGAAAGCGGTGGGCAGGTGGGTGATAGCGGCGTCGCGCGCGGCACTGACGTCGCCTTGCGCATCGACGACGTGCATAAACCCGTGCCCGGCGTGTACGTCCATACCGGCGTGGTTCAGCGCGGCGTCCTCAACGTTGGCGATGAGCTGGAGCTGATGGTAGACGGCGGGCGCCGTCGCGACATTATGCGCAATCATACTGCTACCCATCTGCTGCACAAGGCGCTGCGCGACGTGCTGGGGCAGCATGCGGAGCAGGCCGGCTCGCTGGTGGCTCCCGAACGCTTGCGCTTCGATTTCGGACATTCGGCGGCTGTGACGCAGGACGAGCTGCGCGAGATCGAGCGCCGCGTCAACGCATGGATCCGTGCCGATACCGAGGTTTCTCCCGCCGAAATGCCGATCGCTGCCGCTCGCGAGCTTGGCGCGATGATGTTGTTCGGCGAAAAGTATGGCGATATTGTACGGGTGGTTACCATTGGCTGCGACGATGCCGGGTCGACCCAGGATATGTGCTCGCGCGAGCTGTGCGGCGGAACACACGTCGAGCGCACCGGCCAGATCGGGTTCTTCCGTATCGTCGGCGAAAGCTCGATCGGCTCGGGCCTGCGGCGCATCGAGGCCGTAACCGGCCGTGGCGCCGAGGCGTTGGTCGAACGGGAAGCCGCGACGCTACGCGAGCTCAGCCAGCGGCTGGGTGTGCCCGCGGCTCAGCTTGGCGAGCGCGCCGAGCAGCTGTTGCGTGAAGTGCGCCAGCAGCAGCAAACGATCACGCAGCTGCAGCGGCGCCAGAGCGGCAGCGAGCTGCAAACGATCCTGGATCGGCGGCAGCAGTACAATGGCGTGGCGTATATCGCGGCGCGGGTGGACGCTCCCAGCACCGATAAGCTGCGCGAAATGGGCGACTGGCTGCGCGACAAAATTGGTTCAGGCGTTGTAGTATTAGGCACGGTACTAAACGACAAGCCACAGCTGCTGGCGATGGTCACGCCCGATCTGGTCGCGAGTGGGTATCATGCCGGTAGCATCGTCAAGCAATTGGCGACGATCGTCGGCGGCGGTGGCGGCGGGCGGCCGGACACGGCCACGGCAGGCGGGCGCGATGCGTCACGGCTGGATCAAGCACTGGCTCAGGTGGGAGCGGCACTGGAGATCAGAGGATAAGTTTCGAGTTTCGAGTTCCGCGTTTCGAGTACTTCGGCTACACAGGTGCTGAGCCTTCCAGCGGGACCCTGTGGCAGCAGAACTCGAAACTCGAAACTCGAAACAGGGTCGGGAGAACTTGAAACCTGAAACCTGGAACTTGAAACTCCACCAGGGCGACGACCCGCTGCTGCTTCCGATCACGCCGGATAGCAGCGTGGACGAGATCGCGCGACTGGTTCGCGAGGCGGGGACATCGCGTGTCGAGCTGTTGGTGCCCGACAAGACCGATGCCCTGCTCAGCGCCGACGGCGCACGTGCGCTGCGCGACGCGGCGGTGGCCTCGGGGGTGCGTCTCACGATTTATACCGCCGACGACCGTATCGCCGAAGCAGCCCGCCAGGTAAACCTCGATGTGTTCGGCGTCGGCGCCACGGTTGCTGCTCCCGGACAACGTCCACATCGTGTCGATCCACCCATCGCGGCAGAGGCCGAACCGCCTGTCCCACTGCCTCCGCTGATCGCTCCTGCTGTCGCCATAGAATTGATGCAAGCAGCGCAGCAGGAGGCGCATGAGCCGCCTATCGACCCTCATGCGCAGGCGGAGCCGCCGGCGCCGGCTGAAGGGCCTGCAGCCGTGCCTGACCGGCCGGAGCCGTTTCTCATGGTGCCCGCGGCCGTGTCTGACCGGACGGAAGTGACGATGCCCGGCGCGGCAGCCGACGATTTCGGACTTTCTTTCGCGGCTCGATGCTTTCGATCATCCGGCGGACGATGCTGAAGGTTCCGGCCCGGAGGAGAGCGACGAATTGCCGAGATTGGGCCGCTCCAACGAGGGCGCGCTGCTGTTCGACGCGCCCGGCGACCTCGGCGTTCCTCGTCCGGCAGATTATGTGCTGCCGGTACCCGGCGACGAGCTCGACCCGTCCATCGCTGATGAGCCGATCCCTGTGCCGGTCGAGGAAGCTGCGCAGCAAGTGCAGCCGCTTCCCGGCGACGGGCCAAAGCCGTCGATGCTGGGCGCGCTGTTCGGCTTCTTGCCCGCGCGCACGACTGCCGCTGCTGCTCCCGCCACGTCCGGTCCCCAGGCTTCACGGCGGGTTCCCAAGCAAGCGCTCAGCATACGCATGGCGGGTACCGCGGCCGCTCTCCGGCCCGGCCCCATTCCGTCGGTTCAGCCGCAGAGCGCGACGGCCCGATCGCGGCCACGCGGTCGCCGTTATAACATGGTCTGGCTGCTGGCACCGCTGCTGCTGCTGGCCGGCGTCGCAGCCATATTGGCAGCCAATGTCGATTGGCCCAGTGCCCTCGGAAGCGTTTTCCCGGGCGTCGCGCCCGCGCTGGAGATCGAACCTCCGCTGCGCTCTACCGACGCCGTGCAGGTTGCTGATGTGCTGGTTCCGCTGGTCGACGAGCCGGTCGCCGACGCGGATTCGATGGATGTACAGGGCGTCGTGCTCGCGGCGCCGGTGACGATCGCGATGCAGGGCACTGCTTCGACCACGGCGCTGATCCCCTTCAGCGCTTCGTCGGGTACGCTGCTGTTCAGCAATCCGTCGTCTCAGCCGATCACCATCCCGGCCGGAACTCCGGTGCAGGCCAACGGGCTCGAGTTCACGTTCGACGAATCGGTGACTGTGCCGGGAGCGGTATCGGACTTTGCCGGAACCCGCAACGGCCAGGCCACAGCGCGGCTTACGGCGCGGCTGCCGGGCGCCCAGGGCAACATCCCGGCCGGCACGCTCAGGGACGTTCCCGGCTATTCCGGCGGCGCCGGTCCTTTACGCGTGCTGCAGGAGCAGCCGTTCGGTGGCGGCAGCGACGCCGAGGTGGTGCTGGTTACTCCCGACGATGTGAGCCGCCTGCTGCCCGAAGTGCTCACCCGGCTGTACGCCAGAGGTGTAAAGGATATCGATACCGCGCTGGCCGTAACACCCGGATTCGAGCTGGTGAAGGCGGAGGAGACGGCTCCGATCTCTCCGACACAGCAAATGCTGACTAACGTGCAGCTGGGCGACTTCGAGGTATTTCCTGCGATCGGGCAAGTCGTATCGCCCGAGCTGAACGGCGTGTTTCAGCTGAGCATGACGCGACAGTTCGAAGCGCTCGCCAGCCCGGTCAACCAGCCGATCGACGAGCAGTTGCGGCGGGCGGTGGCCAATATGCAGAGCCGCGAGGGCGGCAATGTAACGCCTGAGGAAGTGCAGATCACCGGCTGGCGGCGCGGCGAAGGTGGGCTGCGCGTCGACGCGGTGATCACGCCGCGCGCCGGCTATGAAGCGGTGCCGCCCGAGCGCGCCGAGCAGATCGCGGCGTCGATTCGCGGCCGTACGGTTGAGGAAGCGCGCGCGGAGCTCGACCGCTTGCAGAGCGAAGGGTTGATCGGAGACTACCGGCTGCCCGACGATTGGCAGGCTGTTCCGGACGGTGTTGTCGTCACGCTCGCGCCGCAAGCAGCGCCGTCCGACCAGCCATGACCGGACGAATCGTCGCACTCGACGTCGGCGAGCGCCGCATCGGTGTGGCCGTGAGCGACCCTAGCGGGCTGTTTGTCCGCGGCGCCGGAGTTGTGCTTGCCGATCCGCGCGAGCGCGCGATCGCCGAGCTCGACCGTATCGTCGCGGACGAGCAGGCTGTGCTGCTGGTGATCGGCCTGCCGCTCACCCTGCGCGGCGAGCAGGGTCCACAGGCACAGCGTGTGCTCGCCTTTGCCGAAGCGCTGCGGCAGACGGTTCCGCTTCCACAGGTGCTGCGCGACGAGCGCTACACCAGCGTCGAGGCCAAACGCATCATCGAGGAACGCGGCGGGGGTCGCCGCTCCAAGAAAAAGCGCCGTAACCAGCCTCCCAAAGGGCAGGTTGACGAGCTCGCCGCGCAGCTGATCCTCGAGGATTATCTGTCCGAATTCAGGGATCAGGGATCAGGGATCAGGGATCAGGATCGGAATCCCGACCCCTGACCCCCGACCTCTTACTTTCGCGCCATCGGCAAAAACATTCGCCGTCCACTGAATGCAGATCCCGCTCCGCCGCTGCGCGTATCGCCTACGCTGAGGCTGACCGGAATGCGTACCGTTTGAGTGGTCGAACCGCTGCCGCTGCTGATGGTCAGTGTTGCGCGGGCGGTGCTGCCGGCCGCGATACCCCGCGGGTCGGCCGACAGCGTGATGCTCGCCGGGGCGTTGCCGGAACTCGCGCTCAGCGTCAGCCACGCCGCGTCGACGGCCGCGGTCCAGGCCAGGTCGCCCGCGCCGGTGTTGGCGATCGTTAGCTGCGCGGTTTGTTGGGCGCCGGCGCCGGCGCCGACTTGCCAGCTCACCGCCGCCGGCGCCGCCGACAGCGTCGGTCCGGGCGGCTCGAGCTCGTCGTCGACGAACACCTTCACGCTGGTGCTGGCCGAGATCCCCGCGCTGTTGGTCGCCGTTAGCGTGATCGTGTTTTCGCCGGCAGGTAGTCTGGCCACCGTTACCTGGGCGCCTCTGCCGAGCACGCCTGCCGGCGTGCTCCAGACCAGCCGGTCGCCGGTAATCGTGCCGTCCTGAAAGTCCTCGGCTTCGCCGGACAGGTTAAGCAGCTGCCCCCAGCGCAATTGCGTGCCGTCGGCAGGGTTGCTGATGCGTGGCAGCGGCGCCTTGTCGGCCATCACGAACGCCGGGCTGTCGGCCTGGGCGCTCTGGGCACCATCGCTGACAACCACGCGCAAGATGGCCTGACCGCCGCCCAGTCGCGCGGTGTCGAGCGTCGCGCTGCCGCCGCTCACTCCCAACACCAGCGGTTGGAAGCTCGCGCCGCCGTCGCGGCTGTACAAGACATCGCTTTCGAGCGCACCGCCGTCGGCGTCGCTCGCGTCCCAGGCAAGCGTCGCCGTCGCTCCGACCGGCGCGGGCGTGTTGACCAGGCGCACATTGCTCACCACGGGCGCCGCGGCGCTGATACCGGCGCTGCGCAGGACGGCGTTGTCGCGCAGCCGCACAATGCGCACCTCACGCGTTCCGGCGACCCACGGCACCACCTGGCCGAAGCCCAGGCGGCCGCCGCTGCCGCCGTCGCCGGGCGTAAAGGCATAATCGGCCAGCACATTCCCGCCCGCTCCCAGCAGGCGGATGCTGTAACCGCCGGGGATACGCGGCGGCACCTCGGCCACGACCGATCGCCGGCGCAGGTGGTCGATCGACGCGCTGCCGGTATCGGCGGCGATGCTGCCGAACACGCTGAGCCAGTCGCCGGCGACCTGTGTGCTCCGTACGGCGGCACTCACCGAGCTCAGCGATGCTTTGCCGGCGAGCAGCTTGTCGTAGATCGCATTGTAGGTGTGGTCGCTGATCCAATTGTTGTTGCAGTAGCTCATGAAATCGTTCCACGTGGCGCTGGGCAGCACCGCGCGTGCGACGCCGAATTCCGTGTCGCCTCCGTCGAAGCCTTCTATGCTGCCGTCGGAAGGGCCGATCGGAGCGGCCGCGGACGTGGTATTACCGTAGGGAAAGCCGCTGTCGCTGCGGCTGTGGCCGCAGTTTTCGACGGCCGATGTCGCCGGGTTGTCGGAGCCGGCATTCGGGTGGGCACGGCCCAGCGAGTGGCCGATCTCATGCGCGGCATACCAGTCGCCGTAGGTGCGGTCGGATTCCCAGGCACCGGGCGCTGTATTGCTGCCGGCAGCTTCGTTCGCTAGGATGTTGCCCGGCACGCCCACCGGCCCGCTCGACACGCTGGAGCCGCCCTCCTGACCGCGCGGAAACCAGCCGGCGGCGTCCGAGATCATGCCGTACATGAATACGTCGGCGGCAATTCCTTCTTCGGTACGCATGGCCAGCAGACGGCTGTTGACATAGGCCGACGCGCACAGATTATCACTGCATGTCGTATCCGAGCGATTGACGCGCGTGCCCAGGTTGTCGTCGTCGATCAGCCAGACATTGGGCCGGAAGCCGGGGCTGGGGTCGCCGATGAAGCCCCCGCCGCTGGCCAGTGGATACGTGCGCCGGATATACGAGTAGGTCGGCAAAATATCGTTGACCAGATTCGGCCGGAACGTCTGATTGTTGATCGTATAGCCGAAGGCGACGAACTGCACCGGCAGGCGCGGCGAGCGTTGAAACGCGAACGGCCCGGCGCTCAAGGTGTTGTCGGCATTGTTGTTCTCGAACGGGTAGCCGAACGGGTTGAGGCGCGCCGTCAGCCGCAGATCGTTCTTGGTGGTCCACTCCCAGGGCAGCTCGAACAAGAAGCTCTGGTCGATATTGTCGCGGCTGGGCGCGGAGCTGACCGTGATGCGTGTCCCGATACCGTTGATCGGCGCGACGACACTTCCGCCGCGCGGCCCTCCGCTCCAGAATCCGTACAGGTCGGCGGTTACATTCGGCACGGCGCCGCTGTCGGCACGGACGTAAACGCGTGCGAACGTACGTCGGTTCTGGATCAAGCGCACGCCGTTGGTCAGGTTCTGGATCCCCTGGGTTACCTCGATGCCGCTGACGCTCATGTTGACCAGCGGCGTGCCGGCGGCATTTGCCGGCAGGCGAAACAGCTGCTCTCCTTCGCTCCAGAACAGCAGCTTGCCGTCGCTACGCAGGCCCGAGTTGTATGGATAGAGCGTGTAAGGGATTTCGCGCGAATACAGCTCGACCGTGTCGGCAGGGTCGCCGTAATAGCCGATAAACGGATTGTAGCGCTGTGGCTGACGCAGCAGCAGGTGATACCACTTATTGCCCAGGCAGCCGGGCGCCGGATTGGAGCAAAACACGCGTTTCTCGAACACGTACACGGTGGTGCCGTCGACAAACAGTCCGTCGATCTCGCCCACGCCGCTATATGCGCCAAACGGGTACGTTCCAGCGGCCGCGAAATCGTACATGTACACCTGGCTGACGCGGGTGAAATCGGTATCGCTGTAGATATTCTGGCGCGTCCAGTAGAGCGTTTGCGCGCCGCCTGCCACCTCGGCCACGAAATAGTCGAGCGGCGGGAAAATGAAGGTCTGGCCGCCGGTTGAGTAGGTGACCGGATTGATCAAGGTAGAATAGTTTTGCCCCGGCAACATGCGTCGCAGCGTATTGCTGGCCAGGTAATACAGGTACTTGCCGTCCCAGCCCAGCCGGCGCGGGTTGTCTCCATTGTGCGCGCCGCGCGAGGTCGCACCGCTATTCTTATTGATCAGGGTAAAGGTCGCGACGCCGGTTCCGATCTGGCTCAAAACGGCGATCACATCGCCGGCGACGACGACCTCGACCGGCTTACCGGCCTCGGTGCTGATCGGGTCGCCGAGCGGCTGCGGGTTCTGGCCTGGATTGGCGTTCACCGACAGGCGCACCAGTTGCGCACCGGCCACCCAGTAGATGTATTTATTATCCGCCGCCAGGTTGGAGCTCGGCCGATACGAATTACAGGTGCCGGCCGGCCGTGGATCATTTTTGCTGAACAACACGCGTGCGCTGCCGCCGTAGGTAGGAATGCGGCTGATCAGCACCGGATCGGCGGCCGCGTTCGGCACGACGTCGCGCTGCGACTCCCGAATATTCGGCCCGATCGGCGGGCAGTACGGCAGCGTCAGATACGTCAGGCGCGAGGCAGCCAGCGCAAAGCCGGTAACGCCGCCGGGGAGCAGCGTATCGGGAACCGCATTGGTCTCGGCGCCACCCGGCATGACGGTTTTGGGCCAGACAGGCTGCTCCGGCCGGCCAGGCTGCCCTTCCGGCTTAAGCAGTGGACGCTGCGCGCTCGCGCTCGGCGCGCCGATCGAGGATAGTGTTACAACCAGAGCCACGAGCAGCGTGGCCGGCGAATAGAAACGTCGCATCGCATCCTCCTGGAATCCCAGCGTGGTTAGCTGTTATGGAGGATAGCGAGCGTGCGTAAGACAAGCGTAAGACGAACGCAGGGGACACAGGAGACGCAGGAGACACAGGCGATGGTTCCGGCTACGTGCCATGTCATTCCGAGCGAGCCATCCCTGTAGCTAACGTCACAGCTGTGCCCGTCGGCGAGCGAGGAATCTCGCCCGTTCCCTGCGGCACCGCGGCGTCGAGATTCCTCGCGCGGTGCAGTGGCGTATCCCACAACGCGGGCGAACACCGATGCGCGCTGGCCGGTCAGGCAGGGCCGCCTCGGCCCTTCGGAATGACATGCTCTACAGCTGCTGGATCAGCAACGCCAGCTCAGCTCCACCGTCCAGCAAAGACCGTTGCGTCTCCTGTGTCCCCTACGCCCCCTGCGTCAGTCCATCAGCCCGGCCACGACCTCGGCGACGAGCTCATCCGGCACATCGCCACGCACCGTCATCGCGCCGATCGCCGTGGGCAGCACCCAACGTATGCGGCCGGCGCGCACCTTCTTATCGCCGGCCATGCGCCGCAGCGCGCCGAGCGCGTCGACGCCGGCCGGCACGCGCGTGGGCAGGCCGAACGAGCGTAAAACGCTGCTCTGGCGCTCGAGCTCGCCCTCGCTCCACAGACCGAGCCGCGCGGCGATCATTCCGGCGACCGTCATGCCGATGGCGACAGCTTCGCCGTGGCGCAGCGTATAGCCGCTCTCGGCCTCGACGGCATGGCCGTAGGTATGACCGTAGTTGAGCAGAATACGTCCACCCTGCTCGCGCTCGTCGCCGCTGACGACGAGCGCTTTGAACGCCGCGGCACGCTGCAGCAGCTCGCCGGCCAGCGGCTCGCGCAGTTGAAGCGCAGCTTCTACATTGACCTCGAGCATTTCGAACAGCTCAAGATCGCCGATCACACCGTGCTTGATCGCCTCGGCCCAGCCGTTGGCACGCTCGGCCGGCGGTAGCGTCGTCAGCAAGCCGGTATCGCCGAGTACCAGGCGCGGCTGGTGAAACGCGCCGATCAGATTCTTCCCGGAGGGGTGGTCGACGCCGGTTTTGCCGCCGAGCGCACTGTCGACCATCGCCAGCACGGTTGTCGGCAGCTGCACCACGGC
Organism: uncultured bacterium; assembly: GCA_963827625.1. GTDB lineage: Bacteria > Chloroflexota > Chloroflexia > Chloroflexales > Kallotenuaceae > CAWHBS01. The sequence continues at coordinate 304,267 of CAWHBS010000007.1, forward strand.
GATGCCACGCAGCACCGTGGCCGCCACGAAGCCGGCCAGGTCGCCCACGACGCCGCCGCCCAGCGCCAGCAGCACATCTCCGCGCTCGACACCACGTTCAAGCAACCAATCGTACACCGCGCCGACGGTTGCTGTAGTCTTGTGCTCCTCGCCGTCCGGAAACGCGTATTCGTGAACCTCACGCTCCGGCTCCAGCAGCTCGCGTACGCGCTCGCCGTGCAGCGGCAGCACCGTGCCGTCGCTGACCAGCCAGACGCGGCGCGGCGCGCGGGTGCCCAATCCGAGGCGATCAAGCCGGCCGGGCAGCTCGTCCAGCGCGCCGTGCGCGATGCGCACCGCGTATGCTCCGCCCGGTGTTGTAACCTCGATATCGCCTCCGGCAGCGGTGCCCCGAATCAGCCACGCCCGCACGATCTCGTCGGCTACTTGCCGCGGCGCGAGCGCGCCCGTGGCGACGACCCAATCGGAGCTCGACGCATAGCGCGCCGCGCGACGCTCGAGCATGCGGGCAAGCATGCTGGGCGCATCGCCGGCCAGCAGCGGACGGTCGGTCGCCTCGCGCAAACGCTCGGCCAGCACCTCGAGCGGCGCGTGAAGCCACACGCTGAACGCACGCGAGCGCAGCAGCTCACGGTTGGCGGCATCTTCGACGATACCTCCACCGGTGGCGACCACGACCGACGTGTGCTTCAGTGCGGTCGCCAGCGCATCGCGCTCGAGCGCGCGAAACGCCGTTTCGCCGCCGGCTGCAAAGATCTCGCGGATCGGCCTGCCCGCGGATCGCTCGATCGTTTCGTCGAGGTCGAGATAGTCCCAGCCGAGTGCCCGCGCCACCAGCGGCCCGGCCGTGGTTTTGCCGCTGCCGCTCAGGCCGATCAGCACGATGCGTGTGTTCTGCGCGTCATCCATAGTGCCGGATGGTATGCTCACGTGCGGGTCTCGTCAAGCCTTGCATTGCGGCGCTCTCCGCAATATGGTACGATCCTACCGCGCGGGCCGCTAGCTCAACGGTAGAGCACTGAGCTCATACCTCAAGGGTTCCGGGTTCGATTCCTGGGCGGCCCACCACTGGATGATCCACGAAGACACACGAAGGCACACGAAAGTTGTTCCCTTCGTGTGCCTTCGTGTGTCTTCGTGGATTATTTTGCGGTTTTTGGCCCCGTTAAGCTCTGCTTTAGGCCACGCCAGAATGCATCATTCTGCCCCGGCTCGAACGGCAGATATAGAGCGACACGGTCGAGCAGGCCGCTGTAGCGCTCGCGCAGCGCAGCTCCCAGCTCGTCCGGCGCGGCCTCGACGGCGAATTCGCCCAACATCTCGTCGCCGATTAGCGCGGGCATATCGCTCCAACGCGCGGCGCGCGCCAGCCTGCCCAACTGCTCGCCGGTCTCGCTCCAGCCGTGGGCTTCGAGCACGGCGCGATACGAAGGCGTTGAAGCATAAAACGCGGCCTGGCTACGGACTTGCTCGCGGAGCCCGGCCAGCTCGCGCCCGCTACCGGTGATCACGAAAACTCCGGCGGTCAACTCGACATCTTCGAGCACGCGGCCGGCTCGTACTGCGCCGGCCTCGACGGCCGGCCGAACCACGCTACGCAGATAATGCGCGCTGTGAAACGGATGCACATGAAATCCGTCGCAGGCTTCGCCGGCCAGCCGCGCGAGCGCCTGGTTGACCCCGGCAATAGAAATCGGGATCGCCGGATGCTCGATCGGGCCGGGATTAAAGAACGGCGTCAGCAGCGACAGCCGGTAGTGCTCACCGCGATGATCGAGCGGTGCGCCGGTCTGGAACGAGCGCCAGATCGCGCGCAGCGCGCCGATGTATTCGCGTAACCGCGGCGCCGGCGCGCTCCACGGCATGCCGAAGCGCCGCTCGATGTGCGGCTTGACCTGTGTTCCAAGCCCCAGCAGCAGCCTGCCTCCCGAGTAATCCTGCAGATCCCAGGCTGTTTGCGCCACCACCATCGGCGATCGCGAAAAGGCGATCGCGACAGCAGTGCCCAGCTGCAGGCGACTGCTATGTTCTGCCGCCAGCGCCAGCGGCAGAAACGGATCGTGCCTGGTTTCACTGCTCCACAGCGCGTCGAAGCCAAGCTCCTCGGCAGCGGCGGCGGTGCGCGCGATCGCCGGCAGGTGCTTGCCCTCGACGTTGAGCGCGATATCAAGCTTCATTTCTATCCTCACTCGTTTTTGACGCAAAGGCGCAAAGACGCAAAGGAATCTCGGATTAGAACGTATCGTTCACGCGCCCGACACATGCGTATTCAGGCCGATCCCGGCGCGTGACTTTTTTGCGATGTTAAGCGTTATATAGAGCAATACACCGGGCCTCGTCCAACTCCGGTACCACAAGGAGCCCGCATGGTTGTCGCTCCCAACGGCGCTGCGCTGCGCGCCCATGTTGTCGATGCTCGCCAGGCACAACGACGCGTGGCGATCGGTTATCAACATTTGGCCAGCGGCCGTGGTTTACCCGCCTTGATTATCGAAGATCCGCACGATCGATGCGGCGTGCGGATCATTTATACGCGCAAGCAGCCAACATCCGATCCGGTCACCGTTGTATTGCACCACGCCCGGCTACTGGCCGTGGACGTGCTTCCGCAGGATGCGTATTTCCGTGATCGCGCCGAAGCGTTAGCCAAGTTGCGTGCCCTGAGCTGAGCTATGCCTGCACCGTCGCGCCCGCATGGTCGACGGCACTGACACCGCTGCGGCAGCTGATACCAAGCCGTCGCGCCGCGTCGCCCATTGCCGCGGCAACATCTTCGGCTTGCGTCTGATCTGTGATCGCCGCGATGGTGGAGCCGGCGCCGCTCAAAAAAGCGCCGTACGCGCCTGCTTCGTGCGCGGCGGCGATCAGATCGGGCAGCGCCGGAAACATGGCAGTCCGGTACTGTTGGTGCAGGCGATCTGCAACGGCAGTGCGCAAGGTATCGTACGATCCGCTCGCCAGCGCCGCCACCAGCAGCCCGACGCGCTGGATGTTGTAGGCCGCGTCGGCCCTGCTATACACCGCCGGCAGCAACGCTCGCGCGGCCGCGGTTTGCATTTCCACCTCGGGAATACATAGCGCCACAGCCAACGTATCGCTCCAGGGTATCCGCAGCGCCACCACTCGCTGCCCATCGATCGCCGAAACGGTACAGCCTCCCAACAAGGAGGGCGTGACATTGTCGGGATGGCCCTCCAGCCGCACCGCCAGCTCCAGCAGCGCCTGCCGATCGAGCCCGCCGTCCAGCAGCGCGTTCGCCGCCAGCAGGCCGCATAAGGTAGCCGCCCCGCTGGCGCCGAGTCCACGCTCGAGCGGGATGCCGCTATACACGTCGATGCGTAGCGGCGGAAGCTCACGGCCAAGCAGCTCGGCCAGCTGGCGCATGCGTCGCACGATCAGATCGTCCGAGCCGCGCGGCAGCAGCGCGGCGCCCTCACCGTGAATCCGCAGCTCCGCCGCTTCCGCCGGCTCTGTCGCCAGGCTCGTATTCAATCCGAGTGCCAGGCCAAGCGCGTCGAAACCAGGCCCCAGGTTGGAGGTTGATGCGGGAACGCGCACCAGCACGCGCCGCGGCGGCATAGGCTTTCCTTTGCGTGAAGGGCATCTTAGTAGACGCGTCAATGCCTTTGCGTTCTTTGCGCCTTTGCGTTACCTTCGCTTCTGTGAAATCCGTTCGCTACCCGATCCCCGGCGGCGAGGCGCGCGCCGAGATCCGCGTATCGAACTCGCGCTTCATCGCCACGGCCGCCTACACGCCGACGGTTGAGCATGCCAAAGCGTTTGTGGCGCGCATCAAAGGCGAGTTCGACGACGCCTCGCACAACGTGTTCGCCTTTGTCGTCGGCTTCGGCGCGAGCACCACGCTGGGCATGAGCGACGACGGCGAGCCCGGCGGCACAGCCGGACGCCCCGCGCTCGCAGTGCTGCGCGGCAGCGGCCTGGGCGATGCGGCAGTGGTGGTAACACGCTATTTCGGCGGCACGCTGCTCGGCACGGGGGGCCTGGTGCGCGCCTACGGCGACGCCGTGCGCGCGGTGCTCGAGGTGCTGCCGCGCGGCGAGAACGTCGAGCACAGGATCGTGCGCACCAGCATCGCCTACGGGCATTACGCGACAGTTCGCCGCCTGGCCGAGCAGCACGGGGGCGAAGTTGTCGACGAGCAGTTCGCCGCCGACGTCACGCTCGAGCTGAAATTTGAGCTCGATGTATTGCCCGTATTCGAGCACCAGCTGCGCGAGCTCACCGCCGGCAGAGCCCACCTTGAGGTTCTGGAATAGTTGTCGGATCGGTCGGATTCACCACAAAGAACACAAAGGACACAAAGAATCTTTAAATCTTTGTGTCCTTTGTGTTCTTTGTGGTGAATCGTCTCCGACTTCTCAGGAACCTTCAATCATGCAATCCGCGGCGCACGTAGGCGCACAGCCACTCGACCAGCGCTTCGATATCGCCGAGGTGGCCGGTCTCGAACGGGCTGTGGGTATAGCGCGTCGGAAAGGCAACCAGCGCGGCGGGGATGTTGGCTCGCATCAGCGCAGCTCCATCGCTGCCGAACGAGCCGAACACTGCATGCTGAATTGGAATGTGTTCGTCACTTGCCGTGCGCTCCAGCTCCGCGGTGAGCGCATGATCGTAGTGCACCAGCGCATCCTTGTGAATCAACACCGGCCCGCGCCCGAGCTGCAGCGGCATGGCACGCTCCTCAACCCCGGGCACGTCTCCCGCGAGCCCGACCTCGACGACGATCGCCGCGTCGAAGCTCATGTGGGAGGCAAGCGCCGACATGCCTATCAGCCCGACCTCTTCCTGCACTGTACATGCCAGCGTAAGCTCGCACGCGCGATCTTCACGCGGCACCCGCCGCAGCACTTCGGTGATCACCGCCAGCGGTACGCGGTCGTCGAGCGCCTTGCCGACAACATGCTCGCCCCAATGCTCCGTCGTGGCGTTCCAGATCACGCGCGTGCCGGGTGTTACCCCTCGCGCCTCCAATTCGGCGGCAGTCAGACCGGTGTCGACCCAGAAATCGTTCCAGGTCAATTCCTCTGGCTCCTTGAGCGCCAGGGTCGCCAGGTGCCCGGTGACGGCGGCGATGACCCCTGGGATCGTTCCCTCGCGAGCCATCACATGTACCCGTTGGCCGATGGTGAACCAGTTGCGGATGCTGGTTTTGCGCTCCCAGCCCTGGCCGTTGGCCAGCCACAAGAAGCCGCGCGGATCGATCGCGCGTACCAGGTAACACAGCTCGTCGGCGTGGGCCACCAGCAGAAGCTTCGGCCCGCTTCCGCCGGCATGGGCCACCACATTCCCGATCCGCGTGCGCTCGATCGCGGCGCCCGCGTCTGCCCACAGCTCCGCGACCCGGTCGAGCACCGCATGCTCCTGCCCGACCGGACCGGAAAGCTCCGACAACTCTTTTATCAGGTCGAACACAACGCTCCCTTCGTGGCTGAAATGATCAAAGCTGAATCACCGAGCGCAGTGTTTCGCCCCGCTCCATCGCGGCAAACGCATCCTCGGTTTCTTCAAGGCTGATGATGCGTGTTACCAGCTCGTCGAGCTGCAGCCGCTCCTGGCGGTACCAGTCGGCCAGCAGCGGAAAGTCGCGCGACGGCAAACAATCGCCGTACCAGGATACGCGCAGGGCACCACCGAGATCAAAGAAATTCTGCAGCGGCAGGTTCAGCGTCGGCCCCGGCCCGGGAACGCCGATCAAGACACAGGTTCCGGCCAGATCACGACAGAACAATGCCTGCTCGAGCGTTTCCGGGCGACCCACAGCTTCGAACGAAAAGTTCACGCCATTGCCGCCGGTAAGCTGCTTGATTCGTGCTACCGGATCTTCGTTTCGCGCGTTGATCGTATCGGTTGCGCCGAAACCACGGGCCCATTCGAGCTTACGCTCGTCGATATCGACAGCGATGATCGTGGTTGCGCCGGCCAGCCGTGCACCCTGGATCACGCTGTCGCCCACGCCGCCGCAGCCGAAGACCGCCGCGCTGCTGCCGGGCCGCACCTCGGCGCTGTACAGTGCCGCTCCGACGCCGGTCATCACGCCACAGCCGATCAACGACATCTGCGGCGACGGCAGGTCGGCCGCGATCGGGATCGCTTGCGCGGCGTGAACCAGCGTATGCGTACAGAAGGTGCCGATGCCAAGCACCGGGTTGAGCGTCAACCCGTCCTCGGTGCGCATGCGCTTCTCGGCGTTGAGACTGGCCGAGCACAGATTGGGCTTCCCGGCACGGCAGAAGCGACAATTTCCACACGGAGCGCGCCAGGCCAGGATCACATGATCGCCGACCACGGGATATTGCACGCCAGGCCCGACCGCCTCGACGATCCCGGCGCCTTCATGCCCCAGCAGAAAAGGAAAACCGCTTGTTCCATACGTACCGCTTTTCACACCCAGATCGGTATGGCACACGCCCGAGGCGACGATACGCACCAGCACCTCGTTCGGCCCGGGATCGTCGATCGTAAACTGTTCCACCAGCGCCGGCTCTCCCGGCGTACGCGCGATCACTCCACGTGCTGTCGTTGGCATGCCTGCACTCCTCGATGAATGGGCCGGATGAAGCTCCGCTCCGGCCGCGGTTCCATCCGCTGCCGGCCGGCCGGTTCGTTGTCGCCGGCGGCTGTATCTTAGCACTCCCCTGCATCGCCGCAGCATTTCCAGCCTTGCACGTATGGGGCGCGATCCTGTTTGCTGCATGCTCCTTTCCGAACGCCTGGAACCCATCTTGCTTCAAGCGCTTGATTGGAGGAGCCGATGGAGCTGAAGCAGGTACGCCAGATCGCTGTCGGCGAGTTCGGCGGCGAGCCGGGGTTTGGCGCTCGACTGGTGCGTGCATTGGCCGGTTCGCAGCGCCTGGAAGTGGTTGAGGATCCGGAAGATGCCGACGCGGTGCTGGAAGCATGGAGCGAGCACATGGAAGAAGGCTTCGCCGGCGGCCTGATGCTCAGCGACCGCGACGGCAACCTGATCTGGTCCGACCAGGCTCTACGCCCGCATGGAGCGGCCGGACCGATGGCCTATGAGCAGTTGGTGACACGATTGCTCAACGCGCTCGAGCGTTGAAGAATCCGCGAAGGCCGGGTATCCACTATCGTAGGTACCCGGCCTTCGCGAATTGATTCTGCCGGATCCTACGCCGCGCGCGGCATATCAAGCTTGCGCACGTCCGCGAGATAGCGCGGCGGCAGCACCAGCCGCTGTACCGCGGGCCGTAGCCCGAGCTGATCGAGCGCGCGATACATATTCATTGAGTGCCGGGCGCCCGGCGTAACCCGTAACCCTAATAGCTCGCGCACGCGCTCGGGCACAATCAATGCCTGCACGCTACGCATCATTTCGTAGCGCAGCGGCCCCAGGGCCTGACGATACCGGCTATACAGCTGCGCGCTGTAGCGGCTATAGGCCAGGTCGCGCTCGAGGTGCAGCCTGCGGTCTTCGAGCCATGCCTCGTAGGACGGCGGCAGGTCCGGGATGCCCATCAGCGCACCGAAACGGTGATTTACTGCGTAGAGCTCAGCCTGCTCCGCCGCCGTCAGCGACCGGTTCAGCATTTCAAACGCGCGCCCGGAATAGTCCATCAGCATGTACAGCACGTCGCGATTGGCCCAGTCGGGGATCTGCTGCCCGCGCTGCCGCTCCACCGACGCGTGGATCTTGCGCACCCGCTCGATCGTGGCGGCCGCCGTCTCCGTATCGGCGAACATGATCTGCTGGGCGAAGCGCGCGGTTGAAAAGAAGCGTCCCACCGGATCGCTCGGCAGGCGTCCAGTAAAAAACAGCCAGTCCACGGCACGGTTGACGGCGAACTCGGCCGCCGAGCCGGTAAACACCAGCAGCAGCGTGTCCGAGTTGCCCCAGACCTGGCGGGCGATCGATCCGGGAGGCGTGAAGTACTGCATAGCCATAATATACCGCTATCCGCTCGCCATCGCTATTTGCGTGCCAGCGGCAAGTACAGGCGCTGCAAGGTGGCCGGCGCGCGCACCGTACCGCCGACGCCGTAGATGCGCTGGCCGCCCTGCTCGGCAGTCACCGTAATCGCGTAGCTTCCCAACCCCAGCGCGCCGGTCGTCACGCCGTACACGCCGTCGTTCGCGGCGCCGTCGCCATGCCTTCCGTCGTCCAACAGGCTCAGGCTCGTCGCGCCGGAAGGCCCTGACAGCTTTGCTGTGACGGTGCCGCCCGTCGCCGCGCCGCCGTCACGTTTCAGCGTCGCCGTGATCGCTACACGTCCCTCAGCGTCGGGCTCGCCGACCGCCAGCCCCAGCTCGAGCGCCGCCCCTTCCACCGAGGCCGCCAGGCGCACCGGCGCTGCCGCCGCACCTGTGTTGCGCGCGCGCAACAGCCAGCTCCCGCCCGCGACGCCCGACGCGGACAGCGACCGGAACGGCTGCCGCGCTGATGCAACATTGGCGGCGTCGGCCTGCACCACACTGCCCGCCGGATTGACCAGCGACAGCTCGACGGCGGCCGGCGCTGTAACAACCAGAGTCAGCTTCGCCGCCTGCGGCGCCGCGAACGGCAGATCGACAGTGGCGCCAGGCGCAATTTCGGCCTGCCCGAAGCCGGCGAATTGCGGGCTGCCCGAGGTGGCCGTTGCCTGGGCCTGCGCTGCGGGCCCGTCGGCGGAGCTGGTGGCTGTGCCGGCGGCGCCGGGCTTGCCGCGCAGATGCGGCAGCACCCAGGCGTTGAAATCGCTCTGCGAGGGCGGCATTGCGATATGGTGCGAGGTGGTATAGCCGCGGTCGCCGAAGATGTGAAACGCGCTTTCGACTGCTACCACGCCGTCGCCTGCTTGATTGGCCTGGCAGGTGACGGGGAGCGGGTCGCCGGCCAGGATCGAGAGCCTGGTGCCGCCGTACCAGTTGACGCGCAGGTTGAACAGCGCGACCACCTCGGGGATCAGCTCGACCGGCGCGTTGATGTTGGGCACGCCGAGCGCGTCGTTCATGCCCACGGCGGCATACGCGCACGGCGAGCCGCGGTTGGGCGTTCCGAGCATCACCAGGTGCGCCACTACCGGCGTGCCGCCGGCCTGGCCCGGATTAAGTGCGTTGAGATACTGGCGCGAGATCAGCCCGCCCATCGAGTGGCCCAGCAGGTCGACGTGCCAGGCGTCAAGGAAATCGCGCGTTTGCTGCACATATTCGCGCAGTACCGCCGCGTTCTGCAACAGCGTGTTGCTCTGCTCCTGGTTGACCGCATCGTTGCCGGTGCGCAGACCAGTGACGGCGTAGCCGCGCCAGTTAGGATGCGCCGCCGCCAGCATCGCCGGATAGCTTTCCCAGGTCAGCGCGTTGCTGTTGAGGCCGTGGACCATGATCACCGGCCGGGGCGCCAGCGGGGGTGATTGGGTGAGCGACCCGTACTCCCGATTCGGCGCCGTCAGCGAGGCAGACAGCGTCAAATTGGTGCGCGGCGAGCCGTCGTCCTTCCAGGCCAGGCCGGTAGTGTTCAGCTCGTATTCGACGCGCGTGTCGCCCTGGGCAAACTGAACCGATGAAACGCCATTGGGCAGCGGATTACCGTCCTCGCCGCGGAACGTTACCGTCGCCGCGAGCGGCGTGCCGCTATTGTTGACGGTAGCGACCAGCTTGATCGGGCTGCCGTCGATCACCGGGCCGCTCCCCAGCGGCGCCCAGTTGCCGCTAGGATACTCACGCTTCAACAGCTCAAACGAGCCGAGCTGCAGGCCGTCGCCGCGCGCGTAGTTGAAGCTGCGCGTCGCAGTTTCGTTCCACGTCGTTCCGCCTGCGTAAGCTCCCTGGTCCTGCTTGGTTTGCGACCCACTGAACGTGTCCTTGGCGAGCTCCTCAGCGCTTGTGGTCCACATGCCCTCCTCAGCCTCACTTTGCTCCTGGCGGCTATTGGTGGTTGTCTTGCCGTCACATCCGTCCGTTGAGGAGGTAAAATAGGTTGTGGTGACCGGCGCAACCGGCTCGTCGCCGCTACGCCTGATCCAGGAGAAGCTGCGAAACCAGCGCCCGCTGTTGCTGAGCTGCCAGTATTCGGTAGTCATGTAAAAGACGGCCCGGCCTTTCGCGCTGCCGCTCGACGTGACCCTGCTAGTGTGGGAACCGGTTATGGTTTCCAGCGGATTTCCCGGCGTAGGGCAATCGTAGGTCTGTTCGGTCTCGGTAGTTGAACGTGTGTCTTCCGAGTGGACGTCGATCTGCCAGTCGACCAGATATTCACGCTTGGCACCCGAGGGCACCGGCCCGACGACCTTAAAAAAGTGCCGTTCGCTGCGCGTTTCAGAGCCCGTCGTGGTGGACTCGAAGCCGTCACCGGTACGATGCTCGTATGTCGTGCTGTCGTACTTATACTCATACGACTGCTGCCCGGTCCAGCCGCCGGGATCGTCGGTGTACTGCTGGGACTGATGGGCGAAGGATGGAAGGGCGGTGCTGAGAATCAACAGCACGCTGAAGAGCACCAGGCGGGGATGCGGACGGCTCATTCTAGGCTCCGATGGCAAGGACGATCAACAACGATGCGGCCGGTAGAATGTCAGTTTAAGCCAGACTATCCCCGATACCTATGCGCCAAGCGTTACAAAAAGTGATACGACATCGAACAGCGCGCAGCATTAGCCGCCCGGCGTGCCGGCCGGCAATCACGTTTTCAATCAGGTATAAGGATCAAGCCACGTACACGCGCCGTCGGGGCATGACGACGTTGCCGGCGAATTATACGGCAAACCCGCCGAATAGCAAAGCGATTCGCTGGAAACGCGCTACATTCCGGCGGCGAGGCTCGCCCGCCGCCGGTTTCGTGCTGTTGAAAACGCTACGGGGTGCCCGGCATGAGCGGCAGGCTGTCCCATTCCGGCGTGTCGACAAGATGCAGATTGCCGTAGCCTGAGGCATCGGAAACAAACAAGATCCGCTTGCCGTCGGGGCTGAAGCGCGGATGGGTATGCAGAATCTGGGCATGGAACGAGCCGTGGTGCGTCAACACCATGCGCGGCCCCTCGAACCCGCCGTCGCGGAAGCGCCACAGCAGCAGCCGCGGCGCCGAGCGAGTGCCGTCGCCGACCACCAGATCGAGGTCGTTGCTGTGAAAATGAGTTGAAGTCTTCAGGGAACGGCGCCTCTACCCGGCCCGTGTTGTCGTAGCGGATCGCCCCGAAAAACGCCTTGCCACCGGCGTCATGGCCGTGGTAACCGATGTGCTCGCCGTCGGCGAACCAGTACTCGTGACCCACGCGCTCGCCCGTGGCCGTCGGCCGTAGCTTCCAGGCACGGCCGGTGGTCAGGTCGAGTCCCCAGATGCGATTATCGACCTGATCCCACGGCCCTTCGTGGCAAAACGTAGCCATACCGGGCAGACGCGGCGAGGTGTTGACGTGCCCGATCCAGTAGCGCTCTTCAAAGACTACGTCCGTGTCGCCGCTGGTAGTGTCGATCCGTACGATCCGCGACAACGGCCGCGCGGCCCAGTATTCGCGGAACCCGACATAGCCGTGCAGCAGGTCGACTTCAAAATCGCCGGTCAGGTCTTGATACAGGCCGGTGCAGATATACTTGCCGTCGGCCGTCACATTGGTCATGTTGGTCAGGAAACCGGCGGGCGCTTCCCACAGCCGGCGCTCCTCGAGCGTCACAAGGTCGAGCGCGATCATCGTTCGCCCGTGCCAGAAATAGACTTCCTCGCGCCGTGGATTTATGCTGGCGAACAAAAACGAGGTTTCGGCGGGCGGCGGCGGCTGGTCGAGGTCGGTCAGCTGCGTGATCTCGCCGCTCTGCAGGTCGATGCCGAACAGATTGGTGCGATTGGCGCGGTCCGAGCCGAACAGCAGCTTACGCCCGCCGTCGTACCAGCCCGGATTGGTGAAGTATAGATGGTGGCTGTGGCCTTTGTAGCCGGTCAGCTGCTTGACCTCGACGCCGGTATCGCGATCGCGGAAGCTGTGCCATTCGGCAGGAAATCGATCGCCTTTGGACATGGGAGTTGGTTCCTTTATCGTCGGTTGTCCCCAGGAAACCCAGGCTCAAGCCTGGGGCTGAGGAAACAAAGCCACCTGAAGGTGGCTACGTGGTTAACCAGTGCACGTTCGTAGGAAACTCGCGTCAAACCTGTACCTGCTTAGCCCGCTTCAGCGGGCTTCGTTTTTTCAGCCCCCGGATTTATCCGGGGGACGAGGGGATTTATTTTCGGAATCGTTCGCCGGCCGAAATAAAACCTCGCCGGCGTGCGGTACAAGCAGCACGCCCTCGTCCTCACGCCCGGCCCACTCGTCCGGCTCGATCGTGCGATAATCCAGATAGCCGAGATTGATCTGCCGGCAGCGCTGCTCGGGGATGCCGGTCGCCAGCGTCACCCGAATCCGCGGCGCTTCGATGCCCGTGGCGGTGTCGTAGCCGCCGGCGCCCTTGACGTGGGTGCTGTGGGCCAGAATGCCGCCCGGCACGTGTCGAAAGCGGTCCCATTGCTTCACGAAATAATCGCGCACATGATAGCCCACTTCGTCCAGCTCGCGGCCGTGGGTATACGAAACCTCGGTGATATGCGGCGCATAGATCACCACCTCGCCGCCGTCGGCAATGATCGGCTCGGTCTTGTACATCGCTTTGGCGGCGGTCCACAGGTCTTCGTACTTGGTCGACGGCATCGACAGCACGCGCCGGTATGTCCGCGGCGTCCACACGATATTGAGCTGCGCCGACAGATCGGCCGCGTCGCTCCAGGCTTCGCGATGCGGCCCGATATACAGTCCGTGCAGGGCAGTACCCTGCAGCACCGGCGCCATGTACAACAACGGGCGATCCACGAATTGCGCCGCCCGCTCGATCACCCGGCGTGTCGGCGTATGCTTGACGCCGATCGTGTCCATGTTGGTAACCAGCGCGCCCAGCCAATGGGTAAAATGGATGATCTCGGCGCCGGCGATGCCCGGAAACAGGTATTTTGCGCCGCCCGAAAAGCCGGCTACTTCGTGCGGAAACACCGGCCCGCAGATCATCAGCTGATCATAGTCGAAGATCATGCGGTTGAGCGTCACCGGCACGTCGGCCGCCAGCAGCCCGCCGGTCAGCTGCGCTGCTTCTTCGCGCTCGATCGTGCCGATCGTCGTCAACTGCTCCGGAAGATCCCAGCGGTGGTTAAATATCCGACGCCGGGATAGCGCTCGGCGCGCTCGGCTGCCCCGACGCCCACCAGCGCCGCGATCGCCTGCTCGCTCATCGGCTGATGCGTTCCCAGCGCAATCAGATAGTCCAGCGCGGCTACTCTGTGCCCGATGCGCTCGTACAGCAGCCGAAACACCAGCGGGATCGGCGCGGTGCGCGTGCCGTCAGGAATGATCACCAGCACGCGCTTGCCGTCGAGCTCGAGCGGATCGAGCGCCTCCGCCAGCAGCCGCGCGACGTCTTCGTTGCCCAGCGCCGTGTCCACCGCGCCCTGTCCTATCACCATCACAAGCTCCTGAACGAAAATGCTCCACGAAGGCCGGGTACCTACGATAGTGGGTGCGGACGCAAGACACACGAAGAGAGAATGATCCATCCTTCGTGTGTCTTCGTGTGTCTTCGTGGATTCTCATTTCCGCGTACTTGTATAGCATATGCCACAACTTCAATCGCCGGGCAGCCAGCCGTCGTATACCGGGTGGTCGCGGCCCAGCGGCAGCACCACGTCCTCGCCGCTACGGGCTCCATAATACATCGCCGAGATCAGCTCGAGGGCGGTACGCGCGTCGGCCAGGGTTACGGGCAGCTCGCCGCCGCCGTGAAAGGCGTTGTAAGCGCGTAAAAACTGGCCCTCAAAGAGTTCGGGCAGCGGGCGGAAACGCGCCAGCGCCGCCTCGATCGCGCCGGCCTGCTCCGGCGAATCGGCGGTGAACGTCCATGGCTCGCTGGAGTTACCGTAGGGCGCGAGGTTGCTCTCGGCGGTCAGGTTGCCGAAGCAGAAGCGATGGCGCGTGATCTCGGGCGACGAGCCCACCGTCGCCGTGAGCGATGCCAGCGAGCCGTCGGCCATCTGTAGCGACACCGAGGCGCAGTCTTCGACTTCGATCGGATTGACGCGCGTGGCGACGCGAGCGAACACGCGGCTGATCGGGCCCAGAATATACGTCACCATATCGTGGGCATGGATCGCGTGGCCCAGCAGCGTGCCGCCCAGCTCGGTGCTCCATTTACCGCGCCACGGCACCGCGTAGTACTCGGCGCGCCGCCTCCAGGCCGTTTCGGCGGTCGCCACATACGCCCGCCCGGCCACGCCTTGATCTACCAGGAAGCGCAGCTTTTGCAGCCCGTGGCCGAAGCGCTTCTGAAAGATCGGCATCACGCGCCGCCCCGAGCGCGCCTCGGCATCAGCCAGCCGGTCGACGTCGGCCAGCGAGCCGACCAGCGGCTTTTCGCAGAACGCGTGCTTGCCGGCGCCCAGCACCTGCTGGATCTGCCGGAAATGCAGGTGCGGCGGGGTGCAGATGTCGATGATGTCGAGCTCGTCCATGCGGCATAGCTCGTCGATATCGGCCGTCACGCGCGGGATGTTGTGGTCGTCGGCCAGCGAGCGTGCTCTGGCCAGGTCGAGATCGCAGATCGCCAGCACGTCGAACTGCTCGGGCAGCTTACGAAACGCCTCGACATGCGAGCGTCCGATACCGCCTCCGACGACGGCAACACGTAGCGGTTCAGGCATCGGATCGCCCCGCCGTCTGCGGCGTGCTGCTGGGCGCGCAACACCAGCTCGGAGGCCAGGAAGCAATGCTCTTGTGTCATCGCCGTCTCGCTGCGGTTGTTGATATCGTGGATCAACTGCGAGCCGTACGGCAGCTCGACGTCGTCGCACGAGATATAGCGCGTTTCACGGCCGTCGACCAGAAACAAATGGTTTCCGCCCGGGCGTCCGGCGATATCGACGTATTTGCGCAGCTCGATATAGCCTTCGGTGCCGAGCACCGTGAGCCGCCCATCGCCCCAGGTCGGCAGCCCGTCCGGCGTAAACCAGTCGACGCGCACATAGCCGCTGCCGCCGTCGCCGCGCAGAACCATATCGCCCCAGTCCTGCAGCCCTGGATGCTCGGGATGATTGACGTTCGCCACCTGCGCCGCGATCACCTCGGCCGTGGTCGAGCCGGTAAAGTACAGGAACTGGTCGGCCTGGTGCGAACCGATATCGCACAGGATACCGCCGTAGCTATCGTGCTCCCAGAACCATGGCGGGCGGGTGTTGAGACTAATGCGGTGCGGTCCGAGGCCGATCGTCTGCACCACCCGCCCGATCGCGCCGGCTTTGACCAGCTCGCCGGCGCGCACAGTTGCGCGGTTCTCAAAGCGCTCGCTGTAGCAGATCGACCAGATGCCGCCGGTTTCGGCCTGTACGCTGCGCGCTTCGGCCAGCTGCTCGAGCGTGGTAAAGCCCGGCTTATCGCTCATATAGTCTTTGCCGTGGCGCAGCGCTGCTACGCCGATGGCAGAGCGCTGGGCCGGGATCGCCGCGCTGACGATCAGTCGCAGCGTCTCGTCTTCGAGCAGCTCGGCCATACTGCCGGCAACCTTCGCCTGCGGGTACTTGCTGCCGAATTGCGCCAGCAACTCCGCTTCCGGGGCATACACCGATACCAGCTCGGCGCCGGCGCGCAGCAGCAGATCGACCTGGCCGTAGATATGCGGGTGGTTGATGCCGATCACTCCGAAGCGTAGCGGCGGTTGAGATGTAGCCATGCTGATCCTTATTTGTTGTAGTTGCCAGACAGTCCGATGAGAAGGGATGTTGGGGGACACCCCCAAACCCCCGGCCTGCCGGCGGCTTTGGAATATCCCCAGACCACACGCCTGCCGGCAGCACCAACCCCCATCACCTTGTCACCTTGTCACCTTGTCACACCCAAGCCGATACGCCTTACGCGCCAATCCTACCGCACAATCGCCGGCCATTTCGAGCGCGTCGTCGCGGCCGAGCATGCCGCGAGCGACGAGCCCGGCCAGCCAGTTGCAGCTGACGCGCCGCCAGACATCGTGGCGCACGGGGATCGAGGCGAAGGCGCGCGTATCGTCGTTGAAGCCGGCGGTGTTGTACAGCCCGGCCGTTTCGACCACGCGGTCGAAGTAGCGGCGCATGCCGTTGACGCTGTCGAAGAACCACCAGGGCGGCCCGAGCAGCAGCGCGGGATAATGGCCGGCCAGCGGCGCGAGCTCGCGGCTGTAGGTGCTTTCGTCGAGCGTGAACAGGATCAGCCGGAAGCGCGGGTCGTTGCCGCATTCGTTCAGCAGCGCATGCAGCCCGCGCGTCCAGTCGACGGCGATGGGGATATCGGCGCCCATATCAGGGCCGAAGCGCTCGAACAGCCGGGTGTTGTGGTTGCGCAAGCTGCCGGCATGCAGCTGCATCACCAGGCCGTCTTCGGCGCTCATGCGCGCCAGCTCGAGCAGCATATGCGCGCCGAAGCGTTGCGGCGGCTCGCTCGTCCGCGTCGCCGTGCAGTGCAGCGGCGAAGATGGTCTCGGCTTCACGGTCGCTCAAGCGCTCGGTGTGCGGCGTGCAGCGCGGCGTGGTCGGTGGCGGTCGCGCCCAAGCTCGCGAAACCGGGTACGCTGTGCTTCGAGCGCCCCGACAAACGAGCGATAGTCGACGACATCGATCGCCGGCGACGGCGCTGAGCCGCGCGATATGGTCGCGCCAGCCGGGCGTCTGGAGGTTAACTACCGCGTCGGGGCGGAACGTCGGCCGCACATCGAGGCCGGCATCGCTGTCGCGCAGCGCGCGGTGGTGCTCGAGCGTCGACGTCGCCGGGTCGGTGGTGCACAGCACCTCGATGTTGAAGCGCTTGAACAGGGCCCGCGGGGTGAACTCGGGTTCCGCCAGGCGCCGTTCAACCTGGTCGTGGATACGCTGTGCGCTTTCCGATGTCAGCTTTTCGTCGACGCCAAAAACCTCGTTGAGCTCGCTTTCGAGCCACAGTCCGGTCGGCGTAGCCCGAAACAGGTGGAAATGGTCGGCGAAGCGCTGCCAGATGCGGCGGTGGTCGGTCTCCACCGGCGTGCCGTCGCGAGTCGGCACGCCAAGGTCTTCCAGCGCCACGCCCTGGCTGTACAGCATCCTGAACACATAATGGTCAGGAATGATAAACAGATCGGCGGGCGAGCCGAGGCGGCGCTCAGGTTCGGCCAGCAGCGCGGGGTCGACATGGCCGTGCGGGCTGACGATCGGCAGATCGCGCACAGTCTCGTACAGCTCGCGCGCGACGGTACGCTGGGCCGGGTCGGGATCAAAGCAGCGATCGGGGGATAACATCGGCGTATCCATATCCCCCGGATAAATCCGGGGTCTGAAGAAACGAAGCCCGCTGAAGCGGGCTAGCCACCTTCAGGTGGCTTTGTACATTCAGCCCCAGGATTTATCCTGGGGATCGCCGGGGCCGCCCGGGGATCGTCGGGGCCGCCGGGTTCATGCCACGCACTCCCGGAACCGCTCGACCATCAGTGCGAGCACCTCATCGCCCGGCGCATCCCAGATCGTCTGGTTGAAGATCTCGACTTCGATCGGCCCGCTATACCCGGCACGGTCGACCGCTTCACGCAGCCGGCGCAGCTCGATCACGCCGTCACCCATCATGCCGCGACCGAGCAATACATCCGGCGTCGGAACGAGCCAGTCGTTGACATGAAACCCGAAGATCCGTCCCGCCGCGCGTTCAATCTCGGTATACACCTGGGGATCCCACCAGACGTGATACACATCGATCACCACGCCGACGCTGTCGTTAGCCAGGCGCGCGGCCAGGTCGTTGGCCTGCTCGAGCGTCACAATCACCGACCGGTCGGCGGCGAACATCGGGTGCAGCGGCTCGATGCCCAGCCGCACGCCGCGCTCGACCGCGTAGGGCAGGACGGCCGCGATGCCCTCGGCGACCATCTCGCGCGCGGCGGCGATATCACGGTCGGGCACCCCGCCGCAGACCAGCACCAGCACCTCCGCGCCAAGCTCGGCCGCCTCATCGATCGCACGCCGGTTGTCTTCGATCCGCTCGCGCCGCTCTGCCGCCGTCGCGGCAGGAAACATGCCGCCGCGGCACAGGCTCGAAACCTGCAGGCCGGCGTCGCGCACCAGCCGCGCGCTCTCGGCCAACCCGGTCTGAGCAACCTTGTCGCGCCACAGACCGATGGCCGGAATGCCGGCTCGGGCGCAGCCCTCGACCGCCTCCCTCACACCCCAGCGCTCGGTGGTGCGTTGATTCAGGCTCAACCGTGCGATGCTGATGTTGTGCATTGGCTTCAGGCCTTTTGAGGCCGACACTTGCGTCGGCCCTACATGGTTATTCGCGATATGACGGTCATTCGATCCCGGAAACCGCCAGCACGAGGCGCATACGCCGGGCGGCAAGCTCGGGGTCGCGCAGCAGGCCGGCGCGGTCGGCCAGAACGAATAGCTCTGCCAGATGCACCACCGAGCGCGCGCTTTCGTATCCGCCAACCATGCGGAAATGTCGCTGATGGCCGTTGAGATAGGCCAGAAACACCACGCCGGTTTTGTAGTACATCGTCGGCGCCTTGAAAATATGCCGCGACAGCGGGACAGTCGGATCCATAAGCGCCGAGTAGCCGGCCAGGTCGCCGTCGTCGAGCGCCAGCAGCGCCGCGGACGCGGCCGGCGCGATCGCGTCGAAGATGCCGAGCAGCGCATCGCTGTAGCCGTCGTCGTCGCCTACGATCAGCTCCGGGTAGTTAAAATCGTCGCCGGTGTACATCCGCACGCCGGACGGCAGCAAGCGGCGCATCGCGATTTCGCGGTCGCGGTCGAGCAACGAGATCTTGATCCCGTCGACTTTGGCGGCGTGGTCGCGAATGATGTGCAGGCAGATCTCCATCGCCGTGTCAACGTCGTGCGAGCCCCAATAGCCGGCCAGGGCCGGGTCGAACATTCGGCCCGAGCCAGTGCAAGATCACCGGCCGGCGCACCTGTGAAAGGATCCGGTCGTAGACTGTCACGTAGTCTTCGGCGCCCGCGGCACAGGCGGCCAGCGCGCGGCTGGCCATCAGGATGATGCGGCCGCCTTCGCTCTCGACCACCTGGCATTGTTGCTCGTAGGCCGCCACGACGTCCGCCGTCGTCAACCCCGGACGAGGGACGAGCTGGTCGGTACCAACACCGCACGCGACGCCGCCGCCGGTCGCCCTGGCTTCGGCCAGCGAGCGCCGGATCAGCTCGGCCGCGGAATCCCAGCCCAGGCCCATACCGCGCTGAGCGGTATCCATCGCCTCGGCCACCGCGAAGCCCAGCGACCATAGATAGCGCCGGTATGCCAGCGTCGCGTCCCAGTCGATCACCGGAGCGCCGGTCGGGTCCGCATCGGCCAGCGGATCGCAGACCACATGCGCCGCGGCGTAGGCGATGCGGCTGCGAAACTGCCGGTTTGCCGGTACTGGAAGCGCTGCCGGGCTGAGCCGGTATTGTTCGAGCGCGCCGCCGGCGCGCGGAAGGGTCAGCTCGATAGGCATACGCACCTCATTCGATCGTCAGCTCAGGAACGTCGAGCCAGCGACGCTCGCGCCAGGACTGCACACCGAGCTCGGCCAGCTGCACGCCGCGTGCGCCGGCCATAAAATCCCAGCGGAACGGCTCGTCCAGCGCGACATGTCTCAGGAACAGCTCCCACTGCACCTTAAACGCGTTGTCGAACACGGCATTGTCGGGCACGTCGAGCCAGTCGTCGTGGAAATCGAGCGGATTGGGGATATCGGGATTCCACACGGCTTTGGGAGTGGCGGCGCGCGGCTGCGCCTTGCACTCGCGCAGGCCGGCCACGGCGCTGCCGAGCGTCCCGTCAACCTGCAGGGTAAACAGCTCGTCGCGATACACCCGCACGCACCACGACGAGTTGATATGTGCAACGATGCCGCCGTCGAGCTCGAAGGTAGCGTAGGCCGCGTCGTCGGCGGTGGCGGCATAGGCGGCGCCGGCTTCGTCGAAGCGCTCAGGAATATGCGTTGCGCCCAGGCACGACAGCGAACGCACCGGCGCCAGCGTATCGGACAGCACATACTGCCAGTGGCACAGCATATCCACGATAATCCCGCCGCCGTCCTCGGCGCGATAGTTCCAGGATGGACGCTGGGCCGCTTGCCAGTCGCCTTCAAACACCCAGTAGCCGAACTCGCCGCGCACCGACAGGATTCGCCCGAAAAACCCGCTGTCGACCAGCCGCTTGAGCTTGCGCAGTCCGGGCAGCCACAGCTTATCCTGTACAACGCCATTCTTGATACCGGCAGCACGCGCGGCGCGAGCAAGCTCGAGCGCGACGCCGGTATCGGTAGCGATCGGCTTTTCACAGTACACATGCTTGCCGGCCCCGATCGCGGCAAGCACGCCCGCGGCGCGGCGCTGGGTGGTCTGGGCGTCGAAATAGACCGTATCGCCGTCGTTGGCGAGGCAGGCATCCAGGTCGGTACTCCAGCGCTCGACGGCGTGGGCCTCGGCCAGGGCGCGCAGCTTGTGCTCGTTGCGCCCGACCAGAATCGGGTCGGGCATCAGCACATCGCCGTTGGGCAGCGCGATACCGCCCTGCTGCCGGATTGCCACGATCGAGCGCACCAGGTGCTGGTTCGTGCCCATCCGGCCGGTGACACCGTTCATGATGATACCGATGCGCTGCTCAGACATGGAACTGCTCCTTGCACGTGGTACGTTCCGGCTCAAATATGGTTGATACGAAGCAGCATCGACCTACACACGGCCTTGCTGCGTGGTTGAAAGCGCTTTCTAAGAACTATCTGCTAGCCTAGCATACCGGCGTCACGCTGTCAATAGGTTCTTCGAGTCTGGGGCATTGACAGGCCCTCAATCGATACGTATGCTGTAGAAAACGCTTGCTGCGATATTGAAGGTTTCGCACGATGCCCGCAACCCTTGCCGATGTCGCGCGTCGAGCCGGTGTCTCCCTGGCCACCGCCTCGCGCGTGCTGAACGACAGCTCGTACGGCGTCACGGCGGAGCTCCGCTCACGGGTAACGGCCGCGGCGCTCGAGCTGCAGTATGTTCCGAACGCGAACGCTCAGGCGCTGGCGCGTGCCAGCACGTCGACGGTCGGCGTGATCGTTCACGATATGAGCGATCCATATTTCTCCGAGCTCACGCGCGGAATCCAGCTGGTCGCCAGCGAAGCGGGACGGCTGGTGATGATCTGCAACACCTACCGCGACCGCGAGCGCGAGCTGGCCTATCTACGCCTGCTCCACGCACACCGCGTCGAGGCGTTAATCGTCGCCGGCAGCGGACGCGACGAGCGCGAGTTCAGCCAGAAACAGGCCGCGCAGGTACACGCATTTACCTCCAGCGGTGGCCGGGCAGTGCTGGTTGGGCGCCATAACGTCGCCGGCGACACCGTGGTCGCCGACAATAGCGGTGGCGCCCGGGCGGTAGCTCAGGCGCTGCTCGAGCTCGGACACCGCCGCATCGGCCTGATCAGCGGGCCGCCACTGCTCACTACCACCCGCGATCGGGAGAGCGGCTTTCGCAGCACGCTGGCCGAGGCGGGTGTCGCTCTGCCCGACGAGCACATCGTTCACGGCGATTTCGGCCGCGACAGCGGGGCCGAGGCGGCCGAGGAGTTGCTGGATCGCTCACCCGGCCTCTCAGCTATTTTTGCACTCAACGATCCGATGGCGATCGGCGTTTTATCTGTGTTACGCGCGCGCGGCATTGCTGTGCCCGACCAGATCTCGCTGATCGGCTTCGACGATATTCCGATCACACGCGATATCACACCCACGCTTTCTACAGTCCATGTTCCGATGGCCGACATGGGCGCCCGCGCGATGGAGCTGGCGCTGTCGCCGCATGGTTCGGAATGGCGTGTCGTTCAGCTGCCGACATCGCTTGTGCTGCGCGAGAGCACGGCGGCGGCGACAAGGTGACAAGGTGACAAGGTGACAGGATCGATCTTGCTCGGTGCGTATCAGAATCGCTTGCAGCACAGCCTATATGGATTGCGCAACTTCGGGATATCAATCACCTTGTCACCTTGTCGGCACCATCAAAACCGCACCAGCGTCGACACCTGCACCGGCAAACCGGTGGCGAACGACTGGTTGGCGGCGATGCCGGTCAGGATCGACATAGCGCCGTCGGTATGATCGGCGGCGCGACCGAGCGGATCGCTCTGGCCGCCGACGAATACATCGTCCAGCAGGCGCTTGTCGCCGCCGCCGTGGCCACCCTCGCCGCCGGCGACGTCGACGCGCAGCGGTTTGCCCCACTGCGGTCGCACCAGAATCGTCGTCGGCTCGTCGACCACGATTTCCTCGGCGTCACGAAGCTCCGGCAGATTCGTATCCTCGCTCGAACCGCTGACATACGAGTTTTCATGCACGTCATACTCAAGGCGTCCGGTGGTGCCGTTGAATGCTACCCGAAAGCCTTCCCACGGCGAGTAGGTCGTCAGATGGTAGCTCATAACGGCACGGTTGCGATAGCGCACCAGCACGCCAATATCATCTTCGATCGAGATACCGTCGCCGAAGACGCTCTGGTCGCGGATATAGCCTTCCTCGTGCTCAGCTTCCAGGTACATGCGCCGCAGAGCCTCGCTCTGGTCCAGGTGCAGCGCGAACGGGTCGTCCTCGGCGGGCTGGCGGCCGTAAGCACGCTCATAAAAGCTCGTCACACCGCGCTCTTCGGCGTTCTCACGGCCGTAAAACATGAGGTCGCCCATGGCGAACACCGTTTCCGGCCGGCTATCGAGCCACCAGTTGACCAGATCGAAATGATGCGTCGCCTTGTGGACCATCAGCCCGCCCGAGTTGCGCTTATCGCGATGCCAGCGGCGGAAATAGTCGGCGCCATGCACGGTGTCCAGCAGCCATTCGAAATGCACCGACAACACCTTGCCGATAACTCCCGCCTGCAGTAGCTCTTTGACTTTCGAGTTTCGCGGGGCGTAGCGGTAGTTGAACGTCACAGTCAACTTGCGCCCGGTCGCCTTTACCGCATCCAGGATCGCCTGGCAGCGCCGGGCGTCGATGGTCATCGGCTTCTCGGTTATTGCATCGCAGCCGCGCTCCATCGCCCGGATGATGAAGCGATGGTGCGTGCGGTCGATCGAGGTGACGATGACACAATCCACCTGCTGCTCCTGCAGCATGCGCTCGTAATCCTCCGGCTTGTAGGTCGGCACCGGCGCGGCCGCGAGCGTATCGGCATAGTACTGATTGTAGTAATCCATGCGCGTCTGGTTTTGATCACAATACGCGACCAGCTGGGCGCGATCGGCATACTCCTTGAGCAGAGCTGTTGTGAACATGCGCGATCGAGACCCTAAGCCGACCACCGCGTAACGCTTGCGTTGTGCCATCTAGAAAAACTCCTTTGGCTCACCAGGCATTTCAGATTCAGCTCGGCCTCCAGCAAACGCTTTCTGGCGTGGTACGAGCCGTCGAGCGACTGTCACTCCTGGCGTGCCGGATACGCCCATTTTGGCGCTCACCTTGCGCTCGGGCGCAAAAATCGGTGCTTGACAAAGCAACGCGGGCATGATAGGTTCATAGTAAGCGCTTTCTGCGAAGGGCGAGCCATGGCGGTTTACGAACGATCAGGGACGCTGGAATTGGAAGCCTCGTGGGCTCCGGCAGTACCATCGAGCAGCGACATGACCACGTCGTCGAAGTGGGCGGCCATGGTATGCTGAGCCAGCTTGGCATCGCCCTGTTCCAGCGCGGCCAGGATCGCTTCGTGTCCCAGCTGGACGCGCTCGAGCTGCTCGACGGCCTGCTCGCGCAACAGGCTTTCGTGCAGAATGTCCTTGATGGCCTGGCGGATCGCCACCAGCAGATAGCACAGCATCGATGATCGCTTCCGGCTCGAGCTGCATTGCGCGCCGGAAAAACATCTGTAATAGCTGGTTGTCGAGCGGCTTTACAACCGCGCCTTTACCGTTCACAATCTCGATGATGCCGCGGCCGGCCAACGATTTGAGAGCTTCGCGGATGATCGGCCGGCTCACGCCCAGGGAGGCGGCAAGCTGGGTTTCAGGGGGCAGCAGGTTGCCTGGCTTCAGATCCTGGGCTTCGATAAAATCCAGCAAGTTTCGGGCTGCCTGGTCGGCCAGCGTCTCACGCGATAACTTTTGCAGCATAGCTCGCCCTGTACGAGACCACGAGTATACTGGCCGCCTGCCGGGCAGTCAACATGTCAGACAGCTTTATAGGGTTGGCACGAAGAATGCTATAATGTTTGACCGTCCATTGGAGATCTCCACCTCGACCGACAATTGCATTCGTAACTATTTAGCGAACATCGGAGCGGCGACGCAGCTTATGCCCAAAGGAGCAGCGAATGGATCCCCAGAGCAACGCCTACCAACGAGCAATCGGTGTGCTGGAGCGGCTTGGGAATCCGGAGCTGCTGGATACCTATAGGCGCTACGTAGCCCGCCTGGAGGCCGCGCTGGGGCCGGCGTGGATAGATACGTATGCCTCGATGTATCAGCGCGACGGCCAGCAGCTTATGAGCAAGGACGAAGGGCCGCTGCTGTTGCCGGAGGAGACCACGCTGCGCGATCGAGCACTGGCCGATCCTGATGTCGCCGGTCTGGCTCAGCAGTTCATTACCCTGCTGACACGCAACCGGCTGATCGACGAACGATTTGCCGACTGACGATTGCAGCGTGGGTGAAGGCCCTCGACGTATCGAGATCGATCAGCTCGCCGACGCGACCACGGTTTAGACATAGGAGCGCAGTTATGTCTGAGCACGCAGAAAATGGGCGCATCCTCCTCGAAGTGAAGGATCTGAAGAAGCATTTCCCGATCAAGCGCGGGATGATGTCGCGGACTGTCGGGCAGGTCAAAGCCGTGGACGGCGTGAGCTTTTTTGTTCGAGAAGGTGAAACGCTTGGGCCTGGTCGGCGAGAGCGGCTCGGGCAAGACTACCACCGGCCGGATGATTCTGCGCGCGCATGATCCGACCTCCGGCGAGGTCTGGTTCGAGGATCAGCGACATGGGGCGGGTCAATATCGCCGAGCTGGATAGGCAGCAGCTCAAGCAGCTGCGCCGCAATATCCAGATGATCTTTCAGGATCCCTACTCGTCGCTCAATCCGCGCATGACGCTGCTGCAGATCGTGGGCGAGCCGCTGCTGGTGAACGGCGTCGCCCGCGGCAAGGATCTGACCGACCGTGTCGCGGAGCTGCTGCGAGTGGTCGGGCTGCGCCCCGAGGTGATGAGCCGCTATCCGCATGCCTTCAGCGGCGGGCAGCGCCAGCGCATCGGTATCGCGCGCGCGCTGGCGCTGAAGCCGCAGCTGGTCGTCTGCGACGAGCCGGTGTCGGCGCTCGACGTGTCGGTGCAGGCGCAAATCCTCAATCTGCTGCAGGATCTCCAGGAAGAGTTCGGGCTGACCTACCTGTTTGTCGCCCACGACCTGAGCGTGGTCGAGCATATCGCGACCGCGTCGCCGTGATGTATGTGGGCAAGGTGGTCGAGACGCGCGCCGACCGCGGAGCTGTTCGCCAACCCGAAGCATGCCGTACACCGAAGCACTGCTTTCGGCAGTGCCCAAGCCCGACCCGCTGATCCGTACCGAGCCGATCGTGCTGCCCGGCGAGGTGGCCGACCCGGCCAACCCGCCCAGCGGCTGCTATTTCCATCCGCGCTGCCGCTACGCGCAGGAGATCTGCGCCGAGGAAACGCCTGCGCTGCGGGAAGTCAGCCCCGAGCATTGGGCAGCCTGCCATTTCGCTGAAGTGCTGCCGCTGGCGGGCGTTTTCGGCCCGACGGCGACGGCCGCGCTGCCGGCGTAGCAGTGCCGGTGGTCCAGGGCACACCGCCCGCCTGATTTTCGTGGGAGCAAGAGCCGCGTTGCAGCGGCCTTGATCGCAGATTTCATCACGCCAGGGAGGCAACAATGAGCAGACGAGGCACCGCGGATCGTCGAGTTGTCACACGCCGGGAGTTTCTGCGTCTGTCGGCGGTAGCCGCCGCCGGCGCCGGACTGGCAGCCTGCGGAGGCGAGGCCCCCGCCGCGATTACCACGTCGCCGGCTGCGGAGGCGTCGACGGCCGCCGTACCGCCGCTGAATCGGCAGCCGCTTCCACCGCCGCTGAACTCGGCAGCCGCTTCCACCGCCGCTGGTCGGCAGCCGCCTCGACGGCAGCGTCGACGGCTGCATCAACCGCTGCCGCCGTTCCGACGACGTTCAACGAAGCGCCGATGCTGGCCGAGCTGGTGAGCGCAGGGTCGCTGCCGCCGGTGGCCAGCGCCTGCCCAAGAACCCGGTGGTGCTCGACGGCGCCGAGGGCATCGGCAATTACGGCGGCACGATCCGGCGCGGCTATAACGGCGTGTCGGACTACTTCGGGCCCAACAAGGTGCAGCAGGTCAGCCTGGTCTGGTACAACAGCGATCTGACGGTCCGCCCCGACCTGGCCGAGTCGTGGGAGGTCAGCGAGGACGCCAAAACCTGGACGTTCAAGCTGCGCGAAGGGACCAAGTGGTCGGACGGCAAAGATTTTACCACCGCCGATTTCCAGTGGTGGTACGAGAACGTACTGTCAAATGAGACGTTACAAAATCTGCCCGAACACGGGGCGCGGCCAATGGTCCACCGGCCCGGAACGGACGATCATGACGACCGAGTTCCCCGACCCGGTCACCGCGGTGTTCACCTTCGCCGACCCCAACCCGCTGTTCATGTACAACGTCGCACGCGGGCAGCCGTTCGCGCCAACGGACCATATGCAGCAGTTCCACGAGGACTTCGCCGACACGGCTGAGCTGGAGGCTGAGACCAAGGAGGCCGGGTACGATACCTGGGACAAGCTGTTCGACAACCGCATGCGGCCCTTGATCGACAACGCGGCCGTCGGTCGGGACATGGATTGCGAAAACTGCGTTTGGCGATCAGCTGTTCGAGATGGAGCGCAACCCGTACTTCTGGCGCAGGTCGACTCGTCCGGCAACCAGCTGCCGTACGTCGACAAGGTCAACCATTTGCTGTTCGAGGCGCCGGACGCCTTCGGCTCGCGCGTGCTCGCCGGCGAGATCGATTACCAGTCGCGCCACGTCAGCATCGGCAACTTCACGCTGTTCAAGGAGAGCGAGGAGTCGGGCGACTACCGCGTGTTGCTGGGCGTGAGCGCCAGCCATGTCGCGCTTCCAGCCCAACCACACCACCAAGAACCCGAAGCTGCGCGAGTTCTTCCAGAACCGCGACGTGCGTATCGCGCTCTCGCACGCGATCAACCGCGCCGAGCTCAACGAGCTGATCTTCAACGGCACGGCCGATGCCGCGCCAGTATAGCCCGCTGACGGTTTCGCCGCAGTACTACGAGAAGCGCGTCCAACGCCTATATCGAGTTCGACCAGGCCAAGGCCAACGAATTGCTCGACGCGGCCGGCTACGACCAGCAAGGATGCCGAGGGCTTCCGGCTGTGGAAGGACGGCAGCGGTACGCTCAGCTTCACGATCGAGTGGCACTTCACCAGACCGGCGACCCGCTCGAAGACTGCCGCCCAGACGATGGTGAAGTACTTCGCCGACGTCGGCATCAAGGCGGCCTACAAGGCGGTCGAGCGCACGCTGTATACCGAGCACTATAACGCCAACGAGGTCGAAGCCGGCTTCTGGGGCGGCGACCGCACGCTGCTGCCGCTGACGGCGCCGATCATCTTCATCGGCACACAGCCCGACCGCCCGTGGTCGGTCGCCTGGGGCTTCTGGCGCACGAATCCCGAAGATCCGAGCGCCGAGGAGCCGCCCGCCGATCACTTCATCCGCACGATCTGGGACCTGTGGGACCAGACCGCGGTGGAGCCGGACGAGACCAAGCGCAACGAGCTGTTCTTCCAGATCCTGGACATCTGGGCCGAGGAGGTGCCGATGATCGGCGTCTTGGGCGAGATCCCTGCGCCGCTCATCGTCAAGAACGGCCTCAAGGGCACGGTAGAAGGTATTCCGATCGACGACCCGACCAAGGACGAGCACATCATCAACTCGCAGACGCTGCTATTGGGACGATCCGGCGGCGCACACGAACTGACGGTGACCGGGTGACAAGGTGACAGGGTGATAGGGTGAAGCAAAGAGCGAGCATGTCGATGATCAGTCACCTTGTCACCCGGTCAAAAACGGAGCAGGAACATGGCGCGATACATTCTGCGGCGCGTTCTGTATATGATCCCGACGCTGTTTGTGATCTCGGTCATCTCGTTTGTGATCATCCAGCTGCCGCCGGGCGATTTCCTCACTACCTATGTCGCCAACCTGCGGCAGCAGGGCGAGGATATCGACGCGCAGGCGATCGCGGCGCTGCAAGAGCAGTACGGCCTCGGCCAGCCGCTGTATGTCCAGTACTGGAAATGGATCTCCGGCATCATCACCGAGGGCGACTTCGGCCTGTCGTTCGAGTGGCGCCGGCCGGTCTCCGAACTGATCTGGGAGCGGTTGGGCCTGACCCTGTTTATCTCGCAGTCTTACGCTCCTGGTGACCTGGGTGATCGCAATTCCCAGCGCGGTGTATGTGGCGACGCACCAGTATTCGTTCCTCGACTATCTGATGAGCTTTATCAGTTTCGTCGGCCTTGGCACGCCGGGCTTTCTGATCGCGCTGGTGTATTTGTGGTTTATGCTGGAAGCCTTCGGCATCAACGCCGCCGGCCTGGTTCCGGAGCAATACATCAACGAGCCGTGGAACTGGGTCAAGATCCAGTCTATGCTGGGCAGGTTATGGGTGCCGATCTTGATCCTGGCATTTGACAACACCGCCGGCATTCTGCGTACCGTGCGCGCTAACCTGCTCGACGAGCTGAACAAGCCGTATGTCGAAACGGCGCGCGCCAAAGGCGTGAGCGAGCGCACGCTGATCTGGAAGTATCCGGTGCGGGTGGCGCTCAACCCGTTTTTCAGCACGATAGGCTGGACGCTGGCGGCGCTGATTTCGGGCGAGACGCTGGTGGCGGTGGTGCTCAACATTCCCACCGCCGGGCCGCTGTTGCTGCGCTCGCTGCAGTCGCAGGATATGTACCTGGCCGGCGCGTTCGTGCTGTTGCTGAGCGCGCTGACGGTGATCGGCACGCTGTTGTCGGATATCCTGCTGGCGGTGGCCGATCCGCGCATCCAGCTGGAGGGCTAGCACCATGGCAACCGAGCATGTAGATCGACCGCTCGACACCGAGCTCAGCATCCCGGTGGGGCGCAAAAAGAAGGGCGCACGCGACAAGCGCGATGTGTACGTAGCGCCGCAATGGAAGCTGATGTACTGGAAGTTCCGCAAGCACCGTCTGGCGGTGGTCAGCGTCTTCGTGCTGCTGGCTTTCTACATCGTGGCGACGTTTTGCGAGTTCTTCGCGCCCTATAATCCCGAAGCATTCTCGACCCAGTGGACCGCGGCGCCGCCCGACGCTGGTGCGCTTGTTCGACACCGAAGGCACGTTCCGCGGGCCGTTCATTTACGGCACCAAGCGTGCGCGCGATCCGGAAACGCTGCGGCCGATCTTCGTCGAGGATACCTCGGTGATCTACCCGATCGGCATTTTTGTGAGTGGCACGCCGTATAAGATGTGGGGCATCTGGGAGTCCGACATACACCTGTTCGGGATCTCGGCGCCGCCGGAGGTGCAACAGATATTCCTGATGGGCGCCGACCGGCTTGGCCGCGATATGTTCTCGCGTATCGTGTACGGATCACGGATTTCGCTGTCGATCGGGCTGGTCGGGGTGTTCTTGAGCCTGATCCTCGGCATCGTGCTGGGCGGGATCTCGGGCTACTTCGGCGGTTTCGCCGACAACATGATCCAGCGTGTGATCGAATTTATCCGCTCGATCCCTTCGATCCCGCTGTGGATGGCGCTCTCGGCGGCGCTGCCGGCTACCTGGCCGGTGGTGCGGGTGTATTTCGGGATCACGATCATCCTTTCGTTGATCGGCTGGACCGGTATGGCGCGCGTGGTGCGCGGGCGCTTTCTGGCGCTGCGCGAAGAAGATTTCGTGCTGGCGGCCAGGCTGCAGGGCGCCAGCGAGATGCGCGTGATTATGGTGCATATGGTCCCGTCGTTCATGAGCTATATCATCGCCGCGCTGACACTGGCGATCCCCGGCATGATCCTGGCCGAGACCGGGCTGAGCTTCCTTGGCCTGGGACTGCGGGCGCCGGCGATCAGCTGGGGCGTGCTGCTGCAAGAGGCGCAGAACCTGCGCTCGGTGGCGCTGGCGCCGTGGGTGATGCTGCCCGGCGTGGCGGTGGTGCTCTCGGTCCTGGCCTTCAACTTCCTGGGCGACGGCATGCGCGACGCCGCCGATCCGTATTCCAGGTAAGGAGACGCTGATGGACGATACATCGCTGTTGCTGGAAGTCCAGAAATCTGAAGACCCATTTCTTTCTGGATGAGGGCACCGTGCGCGCCGTGGACGGAGCCAGCTTCGAGATTCACCGTGGCGAGACACTGGGGGTCGTCGGCGAAAGCGGCTGCGGCAAGTCGCTCACGGCGCGCTCGATTCTGCAGATCGTGCGCAAGCCGGGACGCATCGTGGACGGCAAAATCCTATGGCACCGCGAGGGCGACGGCAACGGTGCGGCGGGGCAAACCGATAGACCTGACCGCGATGGATCCCCAGAGCAACGAGATGCGCAAGATCCGCGGCGCCGAGATCTCGATGGTGTTCCAGGAGCCGATGAGCTCGCTCAGCCCGGTGCATTCGATCGGCAACCAGATCATGGAAGTGATCCTGCTGCACCAGTCGCTGTCCAAGGAGGATGCGCGCAAGCGGACGCTGCTGGTGCTGCAGCAAGTCGGCATGCCGCAGCCGAGCCGGATCATCGACCGCTACCCGCATCAGCTTTCGGGCGGCATGCGCCAGCGCGCGATGATTGCGATGGCGCTTTCGTGCCACCCTGATCTGCTGATCGCCGACGAGCCGACCACCGCGCTGGATGTGACGACCGAGGCGCAGATCCTCAGCCTGATGCGCTCGCTGCAGCGCGATCTGGGCATGGCGATCATGTTCATCACGCACAATCTTGGCGTTGTCGCGCAGATGACCGAGAACGTGATCGTGATGTATATGGGCCGCGTCGTCGAGCGCGCGGATGTCAAAACGCTGTTTCATAATCCCAAGCATCCCTATACCATGTCGCTGCTCAAAGCGATCCCGCGGCTCGGCACGCGGGGCGAGGGGCGGCTGGCTTCGATCAAGGGCAGCGTGCCGGACCCGTACTCGATCGTCACCGGCTGCCCGTTCCATCCGCGCTGCCCCAGCTTCATGCCGATGCTGTGCGACACGATCGTGCCACAGGAAACCATCGTCGACGGCGATCCCAAGCATACCGTGCGCTGCCATCTTTACCCCGGCAGTATCCCGGTCGAGGCGATCGGCGTGGCCGGCGAGGGCGCTGCCTCGGCCTGGCAGCGGCCGGCACAGCAAGCGCCAGAGGTACGTTCGTGAAGGCCATGCTGTGCTTTCCGCCGAACTGGAACCCGGCCATGCCCCACCTGGCGCTGCCGACGCTGGCTGCTTTTTTGCGCGGCCACGGCGTCGAGGTGATCCAGCGCGACCTGAATATCGAAGTGTTCGATACGGTGCTTACGCGCAATCATCTCGAAACGGCGCTCGAGCGGCTCGAGCGCGACGTCGAAGCAGGCGAGCGAGGCACACGGCGCGCCGGGGCGGCCCCGCGCGATCGAGTCGCCTGGGCGCTCGAGCACGGCCCGCAGATCGCCGCGCAGGTGGAAGCGGCCAAGCGCACCTTTCGCAGCGAGGCGTTTTTCGACGGCCCGAGCGGCCTCCAGGCGCTGGAAACGATCGCCGACGCGCTGCGGGTCGCGTCACTGCCGTTTTTTCCGGCGGCGCTCGAGCTGAGCACCTATCGCGCTGCGCTGCCCCCGGACAGCACGCGCAACATGCTGCGCGAAGCGCGCGATGAGCAGCTGAACCTGCTGCGTCCGATCTACGAGCAAGGAGTGATCGGCGATATCGAGCGCGAGCAGCCCGACGTGGTCGGCATTTCGATCCCGTCGATGGCGCAGATGGTGCCGGGGCTGACGCTGGCGGCCTTGATCAAAGAGCGCGGGCTGCCTTGCCATGTGGTGGTGGGCGGGCCGCACATCACGATGCTGCGCGAGCGTATCAAAGCCTCGCCGGGCCTGTTCGAGCTGATCGACAGCGCGATCGTGTTCGACGGCGAGGTACCGCTGCTTGAGCTGTGCCGGGCGCTGGACGCCGGCGGCGATCTGTCCGAAGTGCCGAACCTGATCTATCGCGACGGTGCTGCGATTCGGGTGACGGCGCGCAAAAAACCTGAAAAGATCGGCGCCCTGCCTTTGCCGGACTTCGACGGCCTGCCGCTTGATCGCTATCTTGCGCCGCGGCTGGTGCTGCCCTTGCTCACCGCGCGGGGCTGCTACTACGGCAAATGCGCCTTCTGCAATGTCGGCTACGGCGAGCCCGACAGCTTTAGCCTGTTGGGCTCTGAGCTGCTGGCCGATCAGATGCTTACCCTCAAGCGCAAATACGGCGTCGAGGAGATCTTTTTCTCCGACGAAGCGCTGACGCCGCGCACACTGCGCGACCTTTCGGCGATCCTCGCGCGCGAGGGCGTGCCGCTGCTGTGGGGCGGCTGTGCGCGCTTCGAGAGGCCGATCAGCGCCGAGCTGCTGCAACAGATGTACGACGGTGGCTGCCGGATGATCTTCTTCGGGCTGGAAAGCGCTTCGGAAGCGATCATGCAGCGCATGCTCAAGGGCACGCAGCTCGAGCATATGCACCGCATCCTGCGCGAAAGTACCGCCGCCGGCATCTGGAACCATACCTTTTTCTTTTTCGGTTTCCCCGGCGAGTCGCTCGACGACGCGCAGCAAACGGTTAACTTCCTGTACCAGAACAAATACCATGTCAACTCGGCCGGGTTCGGTAATTTTCTGCTCGAGCTCGACGCGCCGGTGCATCTCGCCCCGGCGAGCTTCGGCGTGACACGTGTGATCGAGCCGCCGGAGAAAGATCTGGCGATCTATTTCGAGTATGAGACCGAGCAGGGCATGGACTCGCATATGGCCGAATTGGTTGCTTCGCGCTTTATGGAGGCGCTGCCCAAACGACATTATCCGCAGTTCTATTTTAATGATGTGTACCGGCTGCTGTACGCATGTCATCTGAGCCGCCAGGGCCGTCCCATGCCGCCGTGGCTGGTCCCGGAAGCGGAGGTCGCTGCGGCGTGAGCGAGGAGAGGAACGACATTTATGCCGTCAGCTATCAGAGTGAGCGTTATCGGCGCGGGCAGCGCGCAGTTCTCGCTTGGGCTGGTCAAAGACCTGTGCCTGACCGAGAGCCTCGGCAGGTAGCCAGGTCTGCTTCATGGATATCCATGCGCAGCGCCTGGAGATGATCACCCGGCTCGCCACGCGCTACGCCGATGAGCTGGGCGCCGACCTACGCTTCACGCACACCACCGACCGCACGGCCGCGCTGCGGGATGCCGATTTTGTCATCAACACCGCCGCCGTCAAGAGCCACCACCATCAACGGGCCATCCGTGAGCTGGCCGACAGTCATGGCTATTATTACGGCCGGCGTGCGGCTGGGTGGCTTTTACCAGCTGCAGCTGATGCTCGACGTGGCTCGCGAGATGGAGGCGATCTGCCCCGACGCCTGGCTGATCCAGTCCGGCAATCCGGTGTTCGAAGGCTGTACCCTGATGACGCGCGAGACCGGCATCAAGGTCTGCGGCCTGTGTCATGGCCATTATGGTGTCCACGAGATCGCCCGGACTATCGGCCTCGATCCGCAGCGCATTACCTGGCAGGCTCCCGGCCTGAACCATAATATCTGGCTGACCCACTTTATCCATGACGGCCGGGACGCGTATCCGTTGATCGACGAGTGGATCGCCACACAGGGCGAGGACTACTGGCGTACCCATGTTGCAGATCGCACCCACGACATCCAGATGTCGCGCGGCGCCGTGCACCAATACCAGCTGTTCGGCAAGTTCCCGATCGGCGATACGGTGCGTCGTGGCGGCTGGTGGTATCACAGCGACCTGGAAACCAAGAAGCACTGGTTCGGCGAGCCGTGGGGCGGTCCCGACACCGAGCTGGCGCGGCCGCTGTTTGTGCGTAATCTGGAGCAGCGCCTGGCCGAGATGACGCGGCTGGCCGACGATCGGAGGGCCAGTCTGGTCGAAGCGTTCGGCAGCACCAAGACCCGCGAGCAGCAGGTGCCGATCATCGACGGCCTGGTCAACAACAACGAAGGCCAGTTCCAGGTGAACGTTCCGAACCGCGGAGCGCTGGAAGGCGTGCCTGACGACGTGGTGGTCGAGGTGCCGGCGATCGTCAACCAGAAAGGCATCCAGCCGATCCATGTCGGGGCGCTGCCGCCCAAGATCATGCTCGAACAGATCTTGCCCGAATGGCTGGAAATGGAGCGCGACCTGCTGGCCTTCCGCAACGGCGATCGCTCGATGCTGCTGTGGAACGTGCTGGAGAGCCATCAGACGCGCTCCTACGAGCAAGCCGTGGCCGTGCTCGACGATCTACTTGCCATGGAAGAGCACCACGAGATGGCCGAGCACTACAGCTTTCCGGATAGCTGGCCGGACGTGCCGGCAAGGATCGATTGATGGTCGGCCGCACGTGGCGCTCTGAGCTCAGCGAGCGAAAGGATCGGCGCACCGGCCGGACGGTGACGCAGCTGACCTCGCTGGGCAACAATGTCCACCTGTACTTCACCGAGAACTCGTTCGACGCCCACGGCAATACGATCATCTTTCGCTCCGACCGCGCCTCCGGCATGCAGCGGTCGCCGCATGAAAGCCCGCTCTACAACCTGTTCCGCATGGACCTTGACACGGGCGAGATATTGCAGCTGACCGACGAGCAGCGCGCGATAGGCAGCGTGACAAAAACGCCCGACAGCCGTATCGTCGTGTATGTGACCGGCAACACGGTCAAGCGGCTGGATACCGCCACGGGCGAGGTGGCGGTGGTGTATCAGGAACACGGCGAGTATAGCCTGGGCGCGCCGTCGATCAGCCGCAACCGGCGCTATATCGCCTTCTGCCGCAACGAGCGGGTCGACGTCGCCGGCGGGCCGAACTACACCGGTTTCAAGGACCGCTTTTATCAGGTGAAGGATGGCCGTGTCACGCTGGCCTACCTGGACGGCTCGGGCTGGCTCGACGTTTTCAAAGACACCCACCAGCTGGGGCATTTTCAGTTCTGCCCCGACGACAGCACGCTGGGCACGTTTTGCCACGAGGGGCCGTGGAATCTGGTCATGCAGCGCATCTGGATCCTGGATTTCGTAGCCCGCGAGGCACGCCCGTGTTTCCGCCAGGGCGAGCACGATTCGATCGGCCACGAGTTCTGGACAGCCGACGGCTCCATTTTCTTCGACAACCGCGGCCCGGGCCACGACGGCACGATCACGTCCGACCGCACGCAGGCCGTCGCGACACACGTCGCCGTCAAAGAGCAAAGCATGACCCCGTTCGTCGGGCTGGCCGATCGACGCGGCACGCTGCTGCGCCGCGTCGATATGCCGTACTACTGCAATCACTATCACGCCAATCCGCGGCATAGCGTGCTGGTCGGCGACGATGTCGACGATCTGGTGCTGATCGATATCTCGGGCGACGAGGCGAAGCTCGAGCTATTGTGTACACATCAAACGTCGTGGCACACGCAGGACAGCCACTGCCACCCGACCTGGAGCTGGGATGGCGAGCGAATTCTGTTCGCCTCGGACGAGGGCGGGCGGGTAAATCTATACCTGGTAAATCCATGATCGAACAGCTACGCGTGCCGCCGCTGCCCGGCGCGGTCGGCGTAACACACCTGAAGGTGTACGACACACGGGCGCCGGATGGCCTGCTCGGCGGCAGCCCGCACATGCACTTCGCGTGTACCGAGGCCTATATGGTGCTCGCCGGCCGCGGCGCGGTGCAGACGCTGGGCGCCGCCGGCTTGCGGGAGCTGCCGCTCGAGCCGGGCCGGCTGGTGTGGTTCACCCCGGGCCTGATCCACCGCCTGATCAACCTTGACGGCCGGCTGGAGATCATGGTGCTGATGCAAAACGCCGGGCTGCCCGAAGCCGGCGACTTCGTGCTGACGTTTGCTCCCGAGATCCTGGCCGACGAGCAGGCATATTTCGCCGCCGCGTCGCTCGCGCCGACCGGCCATGTGTACACCGATAGTGAAGCGGCGGCGAAGCGGCGGCGCGATCTGGCGGTCGACGGGTTTGCCGTGCTGCGCGAGCGTTCGAGCGACACGGCAGCGCGGCGCTCGACGAGTTCTATCACACGGCGCTCGCGCTGGTGCGGCCCAAGCTCGATGCCTGGCGGCACGTGTGGGAGCACGCGCCGCTGGCCGCTGCGCGGCGTACCGGCGACGAGCTGCAGGTGCTGCGCGATGGAAGGGTCGACCATCTGCTCGACGGGGCGATTTATGGGCTGCCGGCGCCCGACGAGCCGCGCAGGCTGGGCGTCTGCGGCACGCTGGGGGTGTACCAGCCCGAAGGTCTGATGATCTCAGCAGCCGGCGAATGAATGTGCACCGGTGACGCCAGGCTGAAGCGCACCCCCGGATAAATCCGGGGGAACACGGGGAATCGGGGAACACGGGGAACACGGAGAAGACGAGAGAAGCAATGATCCTTAATACGAATCCATGCCGGCGTGGGTGGCCGGGGAGCCTGGCCGATCGCCGTGATGGGTGCGGACCCAAGGTTCCGGCCGGTTGCGCTGGTCGACGTTAACCATGACTATCGGGCCCAGGCACACGAGCGGCTGCCGGACACGGCGCTGTTCGACGATCTACAAACGGCCTTGAATACGGTCGCAGCCGACGCGGTGGTGATCTGCACGCCGACTGTTACCCACGCTCCACTCGCGCGGCTTGCCTTCGCCCACGGCAAGCATGTGCTGGTCGAGAAGGGTATGACGATGGACTGGCAGGAAGCCAGGGCGCTGGTGCGCGAGGCGGAGCAGGCGGGCGTATGCTTTTGCGTGGCCCAGAACTACCGCTATCTGGCCAACATGGCGACGGTCAAGCAGCTGTTGGATGCTCCCGACCACCCACAGCATCCGGGGCAGGTGCAGATCGTCGACCTGATCCACCATCGTTACCGGCCCGAGCCGCGCACGCTCAACTATCCCTACGCGATGGTCTGGGACATGAGCTGCCATCATGTCGATTTGCTGGCGTTCTGGCTCGGCGAGGCCAGCCGTGTGACGGCGCTGTCGTACAACTCTCCGTGGAGCCAGTATGCGCACGACGCCAACATCGCCGCGATGATCGAGTACGCCGGCGGCGCGGTGTGCAACTATGTCCTGACTCATAGTGCGACGATCAGCGACTGGCGCATCATCCTGCAGGGCGAGCGGGGCGCGCTGCGCACCGCCGACGTGCCTGGCGTGCAGTTCTATCCACGCCCCACCAGCCAGCTCGGATCGAGCGAGCCGCTGCCGTGCGAAGAGCCGCGCCTGCCGGTGAGTGAACAGGGCGTCGCCGACGATTTTTACAGCTATGTCGATGCCGGGATCGAACCAGGCATCAGCGGGCGCAACAATCTCCAGACCCTGGCGGTATGCGAGATGCTGGTCCGCTCAGCACATGAGCGACGGCCGGTTTCGCGCGCCGAGCTCGAGTGACGAAAGGATCCGTATGGCCGTCTCGCACCTCGACTATCAACTCAACAACGGCTACATCGATCATTGGCTCGTCGCCGGACCACAGGCGATCGCGGTTGCTGATCTCGAGCGCTTCAGCGGCGAAGACTGGAAGCTGCAGATCGCGCGACACTACGCCGAGCATGAGCCCGCATCGATCGGGGCGCCCGTAGAGCGCGATACGTTCACGCTTGGCGGCGACGAGCTGGTCTGGCACTACCGGCGCTGCCTTGATGATCATTTCGTCGATCTGAGCGCGTTTTACCATACCTGCCACTACCTGCGGGCCTGGGCCTATGCGGAGGTCGAGTACACCGGCGCGCGCGCGGCGACCATGCTGCTTACCTCCAACGGCCCGGCGGATGTGTGGCTCAACGGCGAGCATATTCATCGCCACGAACATTTCCACCACCAGATCCCGCACACTGTCCCGCTCGAGGCGCCCGTGACGCTGCGCAGTGGGCGCAACCAGATTCTGGTGCGGTTCGAGGAAGTGGCGGTGCGCGAGTGCCCGTATGCCATGGCGCTGCGGATCGTCGAGCGCGAAGCCGGCGATGTGGCGGTGCTGCTGCCGAGCCGTATCGAGCATGTGGCCAGGCGCAGGTTGCTGGAGCGGGTATTCGATGCCGCCTACCTGGATCGCGAGGTCTACGCGCGCATGGACGAGGTGCTGGTGCGCTGGCCCGATACCCTGGAGCAATCGGCCAGCCTGGCGGTGCGAATCCAGGATCTGCGCGGCCGGATCTACGGCGAGGCGGCGCCGGTCGCCAAGGCTTCGGCCACGTCGAGCGTCGTCAGAGGCTACAACCTGCTGGAAGGCGCCCATCGCATCGTGCTGATGCCGCGACCCGAAGAATATTACATTCAGAATACACGTATCCGGCGCGAGATCCCGCTCTGGGTTACGAAGAACGCGTATTCGGAAGCTCCATACGGCAGCTATGAGCAGCGGCGTCTGGAAGCGCTCAATGACGCGGCACAGCGCGACGGCCATGTTTTCAGCGAGATCGCCAGGATCGAGCTGGGCCGCTGGTCCGAGGTCAACCCGGGTGTGATCAACCAGACGATCGAGAACATCAACCGGCGCGCCGACTGCAGCGACTTTTACCTGACTGGTTTGCTGGGAATGCTGCACCGCTCGGGCGACGACCCCGCGTTTCCCGCGCAGCTCAAAGCAGCACTTGAAACCTGCGTGCTCGACTTCAAGTACTGGATGGACGAGCCGGGCAGTGACGCAATGTGCTACTGGTCGGAAAACCACCAGATCTTGTTTCATACCTGTGAGATCCTGGCCGGGCAGCTCTACCCTGAGCGGATCTTTCCCAATGCCGGCCTGAGCGGTACGCAGCACCGGGAAAAGGGCGAGCAGATGGCGCTGTCCTGGCTGCGTAAGCGAGCCGCCGGCGGGTTCCGTGAGTGGGATTCCAACTGCTACTTCGAAGAAGATGTACTGGCGCTGGTGCACCTGGCCGACCTGGCCGAGTCGGACCAGGTGCGCGAGTTCGCCGCGATCGTGCTCGACAAGCTGTTCTTCAGCATGGCGATCAACTCGTTCAACGGCGTTTTCGGCTCGACCCACGGGCGCAGCTACACTCCGCTGATCAAAGGCGGGCGGCTCGAATCGACCTCAGGCATCGGCCGGCTGCTGTGGGGCATGGGGATCTACAACCACCACCTGCTCGGCACGGTCAGCCTGGCCTGCGCGGCAAATTACGAGCTTCCGCCGATCATCCAGGCCATCGCCGCCGACCGGCCCGACGAGCTGTGGTCGCGCGAGCGACATGCCGGCGAGCTGGAGCAATGGTGCGACCTGGCAACCGGCAGCTGGGAAGTCAACAAGGTAACATACAAAACACCGGACTACATGCTATGCTCGGCGCAGGACTATCATCCGGGCGAAGCAGGATACCAGCAACATATCTGGCAGGCGACGCTTGGCCCCGACGCCGTGGCCTTCGTCACTCATCCGAGCTGCATGAGTGAGGAAGGCTCGCACCGGCCGAATGCCTGGCACGGCAACGCGATCCTGCCGCGGGTGGCCCAGTGGAAAGATGTGCTGATCGCCGTGCATAAGCTGCCCGACGACGATTGGATGGGCTTCACGCATGCCTACTTCCCGCTGTATGCCTTCGATGAGAACGCGCTGCGCGACGGGTGGGCCTTTGCGCGCA
Organism: uncultured bacterium; assembly: GCA_963827625.1. Lineage (GTDB taxonomy): Bacteria > Chloroflexota > Chloroflexia > Chloroflexales > Kallotenuaceae > CAWHBS01. The sequence continues at coordinate 344,058 of CAWHBS010000007.1, forward strand.
AGGGTGATGGCTATCTGGCGCTCACAGCCGCGCAGGGTCTGACGCCGGTAACCCGGGGCGACAACGCCTACCGCGAGCTACGCTCCTATGGCACGCAGAACATCTGGCTATGCCATATGGGCCGCGCGGAGCGCGACGGTAGCTTCGACGAGTTTCAGCGGGCGATACTCGAGCTCGCGCCGCGCTTCGACGGCCTGTCGCTGCGAACGGACACGCTGCGTGGCGAGACGCTGGCTTTCGGCTGGGAAGGGCCGCTGCTGCTGAACGATCGCGAAACGGCGATCGGCGGCTTCAAGCACTACGAGAATATGTACTGCGTCGCCGATCTGCCCGCGTCGCAGATGGAGCTGCGCCTGGGCGATGAACTGATGAGGCTCAATTTTTCGTAGCCAAGGAGAATGCATCATGTCAACAGCGATCGGAGTGTTCGACCGCATGGAGGACGCCCAGCGCGCAATCGAGGAATTGCGAGGCCATGGCTTCGACGAGCAACATATCGGAGTCGTGACCGATGAGCATGTCGTGCATGGCTACCGCACCACCAGGGCGGTTGTTACCGGGGACCAGCAACTGGCCGCCGGCGACGCGGCCGGCACGTTAGTATCGGTTTTGGCCGGCGACGAGCGGGCGCAGGAAGCGCACGAGATCCTTAACGCGGCCGGCGCGGCGAGCGTGGAGACGCGCCACGGTGAGTGGGCACAATGGGGCGTAGCGGAAAACATCCACGACAGCGAGCCGGACGAGCCGCTGAATGAGCCGGGCAAGCCGAAGCCGGACCCGCTGCTCGACCTCGAATCGAACAAGGGTGGAACGTAAATCGCGAAATCTATGGCAGACCCTGCCGCTCTATGTGGCCTGCTACGCTATCTGGCTCGCGCTCGCGGCGTTGGGGATCTGGCTGCTCTTCGAATGGCAGACGACGCTGTTCAGGCTGGCGGTCTGGCTGCGCGCGAATCCCTGGGTTGCCCGAGCCATTGAACGCTTCGGCGTCGTCACGCTCGGCCTGGCCTGGCTGGTGGGTATCCTGTGGTTGGAAGACTACCTGCGGAGCGGAGTAGAGAAGGACGTGCTGTGGAAGCGCGCCGCGCGTGCAACGTTGATCGCGGCGCTGCTGGTCGGGCTGTGTTATGGGATTCGAATCGTGTTATGACTGAAACACAACTCCGGCACCTCGATGCAGCGGCCCGCGACCTGGCCGAGCGAGCGCTCGACTGGACTGATCGGGGCTGGGATCATGCAGCCGGCCTGTTCCGCAGCCCCGGCGACGAGCTGTACGAGCGCGGCCAGGTCGGGGCGGTTGGTCATATGGTGCGCGAAACGGCATGGTACGCGCTGGGCCTGTTGCTGCGCGACGCCCCCGGCGACCGCGAGCGTGCACTGCGCGCCGTCGGCACGCTGCTCGACTACCAGTTCGACGCGCCCGGCCGGCCATACCACGGCACCTGGTATCGCTCGCCGGCCGAGCCGCCTCCACCTGACGATCCGGTCGTCTGGCGCGACTACGACCCGAACTGGCGTGAGTTCATCGGCACAACCCTGGCGGTTATGCTGCTCGAATACGAGTCGCGGCTGCCGGTCGAGCTGCTTGAGCGTATCGACATAGCCCTGCGCCGGGCGATCGACGGCACGCTCGAGCGCAATGTTCCCGCCAGCTACACCAATATCGCGCTGATGACCGCATTTTTGCTGCAGTTCGGCGCCGCGCGGTTCGCGGAGCCGGCCTGGGCTGCTTCGGCCGAACGGCTGGCGACGGAGGTGCTGGAGCGCTTTCGCGCAACCACCACGTTCGACGAGTATAACTCGCCGACGTACTACGGCGTGGACCTGTACGCGCTGGCCCTGTGGCGCTCCTACGCCGCCTCGGCCCTGCTGCGTAAAGCCGGCGCGGAGATGGAAGCAGCGCTCTGGCGCGACATCGCGCAGTTTTATCACGCCGGAATGCGCAATGTCGCCGGTCCCTACGATCGCAGCTATGGGATGGACATGCGCCGCTATGTCACGGGTCTGGGTATGTGGATCTGGCTGGCAACCGGCTACCGCAAAGCGCCGTTTCCGGAGCTTGAGCAACCGCTCGAGCACGGCTGGGATTTCGCGCTCGCGCCATTGATCGCGCTGCTCGGCCTGCGGCTGCCGGACGATGCGGGCCCGCATATGCTGGCCTTTCAGGGTGAGCGCCAGGTTCTACGCGTGATCACGAGCGAGCCACGGCGAGTTGCCACGGCCTGGATCGGACGGCGCATCATGCTGGGCGCCGAGGATTCGGGCAGCCGGCACCGGGTCAACCAGCAGTATCACCCGGCCACCGTGCATTGGCTGGTCGCGGATGAGACCAACGGCTGGATCAGGCTGCGACACACCGCGCCTGTCGATGCGTCGGCCGAGCGCGACCGCCTGACGATCGGCTGTACGGAACACGGCGGGGGCGAGCTGGAGTTCGTGTTTCAAATCGCCGCGCCCGGGATCGACGCGGCGAGCTTCGAACATGGCTGCTGGCGGCTACCCGGCCTGACGGTGTGGCTCGAAACCAATACCAACGGGCCAGCCGTGACGACCAGCGGCGAAATCGTGGAGCTGCGCTACGGCGTGCAGAACAGCGAAGCAGGCGCCCCGATACATTTCGTTCTGCGCACCGAACAGCAGGCTGATCCTCATTAAAGATCTGCGCGCAACGATTGCACCACAAAGGACACAAAGGACACAAAGAACTTTAACGTTCTTTGTGTCCTTTGTGTTCTTTGTGGTGATTCCGGTTGCACGAAGGCTTGCGAGAACTGCACCTGGGCAACCAGAAGCCCCCGGCGGTGCCGGGGGCTTCGCTCACTCGTCCGATTAGCGGTAGACTTTGCGGTCCACCGGTCGTGCACGCTCGACGCGCGCCTGGCGCCGGGCGCTCATCCACGCCTGCAGGCGTGTCCAGATGCCCTCACGCTTCGTCCAGCGGGCGGCATCTAGATGCTCGCTCCGCTGAAGCACCGCGTCGATCCGCGCTTGATACTCATCGCGCAGGAACGAAGGTGAATTATATGGAAACATAAGCCCCTCCAAGGAGCTTTCACAAAAGCATTGTGAAAAAAGACACATAAGCAGTGTGCCGTGGAGCAGTGTACCACTCTGATTGGTAGAAACAACCCTCTAGAGTCACAACAACCTGAGATATTGATGATAGATTACTTGTATGTACCGCAGCATCATCTATCCACTACTCAGCCGCCAGGACGCCGAACGCAGCCACGAGGTGGTCCTGAGAATGCTTGAGCTGGCCGAGAGCCGGCGCTGGCTCCGCCGGGCACTGGCGCACGTCGCGCCGGTACATGATCCACGGCTGGCGGTTGCGCTACTCGGCCTGCGCTTCGTTAACCCATTGGGCATTGCCGCCGGGCTCGACAAGAATGCTGTAGCTGTCCAAACGTGGGGCGCGCTCGGCTTCGGCCACGTCGAGGTCGGCACAGTAACGCCGCGGCCACAGCCTGGAAATCCACGGCCACGCGTGTTCCGGCTCAACGAGGACCGGGCGCTGGTCAACCGGATGGGCTTTCCAGGCGCGGGCGCTGAAGCCGTTGCCGCGCGCCTCGCGCAACGCGGCGCAACGCCGGTGGTCGGCGTCAACCTCGGCGCCAACAAGAGCAGCGTGGACGCCGGTACGGCGGCTGATGACTATGTTGCAGGTCTGGATCGGCTCCACGCGGCGGCCGACTATGTTGCGATTAATGTCTCGTCGCCCAATACGGCGCGCTTGCGCGAGCTCCAGGGCCGGGCGGCGCTCACAGCGCTGGTCGGCCAGGTGGTGCGGCATCGCGACAGGCTCGCGCATGATACCCGCCGGGTACCGCTGCTGCTCAAGATCGCGCCCGACCTCGAGCCGGCCGAGCTCGACGATATCGTAGCCGTTTGCCTGGACCACGGCGTAGACGGCATCATCGCGACCAATACGACGATCGGACGGCCCAGCGAGCTGCGCGGTGCGGCCGGCCGCGAGTCCGGCGGCCTGAGCGGAGCGCCCCTGCGCCGGCGCGCGACCGATATTGTGCGCTACCTGCGGCTGCGCAGCGAAGGTCACCTGCCGATCCTCGGAGTTGGCGGCGTCTTCACGGCATCCGACGTGGTCGACAAGCTATCGGCCGGCGCCAGCCTGGTGCAGACCTACACCGGCCTGGTGTACAGTGGGCCGCTGCTGGCACGCCAGATCTGCCGCCGGCTCGGGCAGATGATGGATGCGCTCGGATGTCGCACGATTGAGGAATTGGCAATTGAAACGCAAAGGCGCAAAGCGGGTGCCCTCTAGGCGAAGGAAAATGTGTAGGGACACGCCGGAGGCGCAGATGCCAATGTGTATATAGTTGCCTGATCGGTATTCGCCGGTGGCGTGTCCGCGGCCGACGATGGGAATCGCCAACCGTAGGAACGCGTCCGTACGCCGGCCTTCGCAAACCAGGTTTCAGCCGATGCCGAAAACCCGCCTGGATACCCGCCGCCTGCTGCTGATCCGCCACGCTCGTACGCGGATGCAGCCCGGGATCGATCCGGCTCTGTGGCTGCTCGACGACGGCGCGACAGCCGCGATCGACAAGCTCGCCGAGCGCCTCGCGACTTACCGTATCGCGGCGCTTGCGACGAGCGCAGAGCCCAAAGCAGTTGCCACCGGGCGCGTGCTCGGCAGCCGGCTGGCGCTCGAGCCGCGCATTGCAGCGGGCCTGCACGAGCACGAGCGTAGCGCGGACGCCTTCGTCGCGGATCAGACAGCGTTTGAGCGGCGACTCGACCGGTTCTTTCGTTATCCGGACGAGCGCGTCTGGGGACGCGAAACCGCCCGCCAGGCACAGCTCCGCTTCATGAATGCAGTTGCCGCCGTGCTGCGAGATCACCCGGCCGGCGATGTAACGATCGTTGCACACGGCACTGTGATCACGCTGTTCGTCGCCCGGCACAACGCCGTCGACGCGCTGAGTTTCTGGCGCGGCCTCGGCATGCCGTGCTGTGTCGTACTTGAGCTGCCCGCGTTCAGGTTGGAGGCCATTGAAGTGGTCCGCGAATGAACACGTATACCGGGTCATGATGGATTGATATAACTCCGCCCCGTAACTTTCCCCTGCGCCACCGCATTCTTTTCGTTATAATACAGTCGCATTATGTAGCATTGTAGGAGGTTGGACGTGTACGACAACGGAGTCGACACACGGGCCGCGAAGCCGGGCACTGCCGGCAACTACGCGGAAGAAGACCACAACACGTGGCGGCGCTTATGGGAGCGCCAGCTACCGCTGGTCGGTCCCGTCGCCTGCCGCGAGTTTCACGTGGGGATGCCGAAGCTGGCGCTGTCCCACACTCGCCTGCCCGACCGCGATATGACGGCGCGGCACATCCACGGCCTCACCGGCTGGACGCTCGCCGACGCGCAGAACGCCTATCTCGGCCCGACCGAATGGTTCGAGCATCTGGAGGCGCGACGCTTCCCGGTGACCGACTATATCAGGCGGCCGCACGAGCTCGATTTTACCCCGCTGCCCGACCTGTTTCACGAGTATTTCGGGCACCTGGCGTTTTTTACCGGCCGGCAGTTCGCCGATGTAGCCAGCTATTTCGGCGTGGTGTACCGCCGCGCACGTACCGAGGAGCAGCAGCTCGGCATCTCGCGCATCTGGTGGTACAGCACCGAATTTGGCTTCATCCGCCAGGACGGCGAGCTCAAGGTGCTCGGCGCCGGCCTGCTTTCGTCACCGGGCGAGCTGCAGCACGCGTTGATGCCCGAACGACCGAAAATACAGTTCGATGTGCGCCAGGTGGCCCAGACGCCCGGCGCGGCATACAGTTATCACGAGCAGTACTTCGTCGTCGACTCGATCGCCCATATCCGCGAGCTGCTGGACGAGTATGCCGCGCTCGAAGGCCTCACGGCATAAACGAGCCGGCGAACGAAACGATCCACGAAGACACACGAAGACACACGAAGATCGGGTATGCTTCCTTCGTGTGTCTTCGTGTGTCTTCGTGGATTATCTTATGCGTTTTGATATTCTAACCCTCTTCCCCGGCATGTTTCACGGCCCGCTGACTGAAAGTATCCTCAAGCGGGCCCAGGAAGCCGGCAAAATCGAGGTTGTGCTGCACGATATACGAGCCTACGCCGAGGATCGGCATCGCTCGGCCGACGATTATCCGTTCGGCGGCGGGGCCGGCATGTTGATGAAGCCCGAGGTGCTGTATCGCGCCATCGCCGGCGTGCTCGATTTCGGCGAGCAGGCCGACGCGCAGCGCGATACCATCGTGCCGCCGCCCGCCGAACGACCGGCCGTGCTGCTGATGTCGCCCGCCGGCGAGCCGTTTAGCCAGGGCATAGCCGAACAGCTGGCAGCCGAGCGGCGGCTGGTGCTGGTTTGCGGTCACTACGAGGGCATCGACGAGCGGGTGCGCGAGTGCTGCATCGACCGTGAGATCAGCATCGGCGACTATGTACTGACCGGCGGGGAGCTGGCGGCGATGGTGATAGTGGACGCCGTCGCCAGGCTGCAACCCGGCGTGCTCGCGGCCGAGTTGACGGAGGAAGAGTCGCACAGCGACAGCTTGCTCGAATACCCGCACTACACCCGTCCGGCGTCGTGGCGCGGGCGTGATGTGCCGGCAGTATTGATCGGCGGCCATCATGCCAATGTCGCGCGCTGGCGCCGCGAGCAGCGGCTGCTGCGTACGCTTGAGCGCCGTCCTGAGCTGTTGACGCACGCCGAGCTCAGCGACAGCGAGCGAGCCCTGCTGCGCGAGCACGGGTGGCAGGGCTAGTTAAGCTATTGCCCAGCATAGTAGTAGGCGCTATAATGCCCGCCGTGAGCAGCGCAAGGAATCGACCCGTGCCGTGGTGATCGGCGCGTCGACGGGGCATTCGCATGCGTGTTGGGGAAAAGAACCGGATGCCACGATGGTCGCTTTCACACCTGAAGCCACGCTTTTCTTCGCAGTCGCTGTCGCGGCTCAGCACACAGCTGGTGCTCGTTATTCTGGTCGCAATCGCCCTGGGTTTGCTGGTCGGCTTTGTGGAAATGACATGGGCGAGCCATCGCATCAGCCGCGAGATCGCCGAACAGCGCGCGATCAACAACGAAACCACGGCAAAGGTGGCCGCCTTGCGCGGCGAAGCCGAATTCCGCGAATCGGATGTGTACGCCGAGCAGGCCGCGCGCGAGCAGCTGGGTATGGCCCGCGAGGGCGACACGGTGCTCAAGCCGACAATGGTGGCACCGGCGCCGTCGCCCAAGCCGTCGGCCGCGCCGTCCCCGCCTCCCACTCCAGCCACGGCGCTGGCTATCGACGACAGCGTACCGCCCAATCACCAGCGCTGGTGGCAAGCGTTTTTCCCGGCCAACTAAAGCAATGCGCGAAAAGCGGATGGAAGCCGGGCTCCCATAGGCCAGGAGCCGGACGGCAATGACCAGCGTTTCGATCGTGGTCGTCACATGGGACGGCCTGCAGGTGCTGCGCGATTGTGTTGCCGCCTTAGCCGAGCAATCCATGCCGCACGAGCTGATCGTAGTCGACAACGGCTCGCGTGACGGCACCGTCGAATGGTTGCGGCAAAACGCTCCCCGGGCGCGCGTGGTTTCGCTGCAGCACAATCTGGGCTTCGCAGCCGGCAACAATGCCGGCCTGCGCGCCGCCACGGGCGAGCTGCTGGTCCTGCTCAACAACGACACGATCGCCGCACCCGATTTCGTCGAGCAGCTGGTGTCGCCGTTCGAGCACGACAAGCAGCTCGCGGCGGCGGCGGGCGTGCTGCTGTTCGCGCATCGTCCCAATCTGGTGGCTTCCGCCGGTATAGCAGTCGGCCGCGACGGGCTACACCGCGACCTGTGGATGTTACGGCCGGTTGCTCAGTTGCCGGACGCAGCGACGCCGGTGTTCGGCGCCAGCGGCGGCGCAGCGTGTTACCGTCGCACTGCGCTTGAGGATGTCGGGCTGCTCGACGAGCGCTACGGCAGCTACCTGGAGGACGCCGACCTGGCCTGGCGGCTGCGATTGGGCGGTTGGGACTGCGTTTCCGTGCCGCGAGCCAGGGTGCGGCACGTGTATTCCGCCACTGCCAGCCACGGCTCGCCGTTCAAGCAGCGCCTCCAGGCGCGCAATCGTGTCCGGGTGCTGGTCCGCTGCCTGCCGGCCTGGCTGTGGGAAAAGCATTGGCCGGCGATCATGCGCTACGACCTGTTGGCGATCGCGTACGCCGTGCTGCGACGCCAACCGGCGCTGATCGCGGGCCGCCTGGACGCTATTCGTGACATGCCGGCCCTGCTCGGCCAACGCCGCCGGCTGGCCCAGCGCAAGCGCGTGCCCGGCGCTACGATGGAACGCTGGCTCGAGCCCAGCGCCACGGTGCGTGAGATTCTCAGGCAGCAGCGCGATCTGGATGCGGTGCTGCAGTCCAGGCAAATTTGACGAATCCGGAAAAGATGCGTTCCGTTCTTTCCCTGCGTCAAGAATCTTTCAAGAAGCGCACGAACACGCTGTTGCCGAGCATACGGCCGCGGGGCGTCAGCCGTATGCCCACCTCGTCGGCTTCAAGCATTCCGATGCCGGCCAGCTCAGCGATCTCATCGCCGTAGACCTGATCCAGCTCGTGCCCGCACCGATCACGAAAGTGCGCGCGGCTTACTCCCGGCGTCAAGCGCAGACCCATCATCATCGTTTCGGAGAACAGGTCGTTCTCAGTGAGCTCGATCGTTTCCGCGACCGGCAGCTCGCCTTGCCCTGCACGCGCGATGTAGGCGTCGACGCCAGGAATATCGTGGTAGCGCCGTGGATACACATGCCCATGAGCGCCGGCGCCACAGCCCAGATAGTCGGCGTTGAGCCAGTAGGCCAGGTTGTGCTGGCATGCGCCCGGAGGAATTGAGAGAGTTGGGGGACACCCCCACACCCCCGGCTTGCCGGCGGCTTGCTTCGCCCAATTCGAAATCTCGTACTGCTCGTACCCGGCGTCAGCCAGCTTTTCCATCGCCAGCTCGTACATCTCGGCCGCTGCGTCGTCGTCGGGAACCGTGATACTGCCGCGCGTTACCTGCTGGTGCAGCGGCGTGCCCGGCTCCACGATCAAGGAGTACAAAGAGACGTGGCGCGGACCGATCTCGGCCAGCCGGTCGAGCGTCCAGGCCCACTGCTCAGCGGTCTGGCCCGGCAGGCCGAATATGAAGTCGAGGTTGATGTTGCTGAAGCCGGCACGCAGCGCCTGCTCGTACGTAGCCAGTGCTTCGCCGGCGGTGTGGATCCGCCCGAGCATGCGCAGCGTCGGGTCGTGCAGGCTTTGTACTCCGAATGAGATACGGTTGATGCCGAGCGAGCGCAGGCCGCGCAGATATTCCTCGTCGATCACGGTGCCCGGATTGGCCTCGGTCGTCACCTCGGCATCGTCCAGCGGAACGATCGCGTCCGCCGCGCCCAGCACGCGCTCCATCTGCTTCAACGATAGCATTGTCGGCGTACCGCCACCCAGAAACACGGTCGGGCGCAGGCCGGCGCGGGTCAGGCCGTGGGGTGACGGGGTGACAGGGTGACGGGGTGACGGGGTGACGGGGTGACCGGTCGTTGCTTGCTTAACTCCAAACCTTTGCGTCTTTGCGTCTTTGCGTTTTTGTCCGGTTGCCGAAGCACTCGAAACGCGAAATTCGATATTCGAAACTTCGAGTTCCCGGCACAGCGCGTCGACATACGCCTCAATCCGGTGCTCCAGGTTGGCATAGGTATTAAAATCGCAGTAGGAGCAGCGGCGCTGGCAAAATGGAATATGTAGGTAAAGATGCTTCACAATCCAGCATTCACTTTCTCAATTCTCAACGCTCGGTTCTCAATGCGCCTGAATTGTACCGTATCCGGCGATCGGCTATAATCGCGCTTCGGAAGCCAAGGAGAGGAACGATGGCCGAAATAGGGCGCATCGAGCGCGATTCGATGGGTGAGATGCAGGTGCCGGCCGACGCGCTGTACGGAGCGTCGACGCATCGGGCTGTGCTGAATTTCCCGATCTCCAGCCTGCGTTTTCCGCGCGCTTTCATCGCCGCGCTCGGCATCATCAAGCGAGCCGCCGCCGAGGTCAATCTCGAGCTCGGCGAGCTGGATGAACGGCGTGGAAAAGCGCTGATCCAGGCCTGCGATGAGATGATCGAAGGACGGCACGACGATCATTTCGTGCTCGATATTTTCCAAACCGGTTCCGGCACCAGCACCAACATGAACGCCAACGAGGTGCTGGCCAACCGCGCATCGCAGATCCTTGGCACGGCGATCGGGTCTCGTGAGGTTCATCCCAACGACCACGCCAATATGGGCCAGAGCTCGAACGATGTGATCCCGACCGCCATGCATATCGCCGCGCGGGTAGCGATCGAGAACGAGCTGGTGCCGGCGCTCGAGCGGCTGCGAGATGCGTTGCAGTCCAAGGCAGCCGATTTCGACGACGTGATCAAAAGCGGCCGCACGCACCTGATGGATGCCACGCCGGTGCGCCTTGGCCAGGAGTTCGGCGGCTACGCCAGCCAGATCGCGCACGCGATCAAGCGCCTGCTGCAAGCATCCGAGGACCTGGGCGAGCTTGCCCTCGGCGGCACCGCCGTCGGCACCGGCACCAACCAGCTGCCCGAGTTTTCGGCCAATGCGATCCGGCACATTTCACAGTACACCGGCCTCCCGTTCCGTGAAGCCGACAATCATTTCGAGGCGCAGGGCAGCAAAGACGCATATGTCTGGGCTTCGGGTGCGCTCAACACGCTGGCTACCGCGCTGATCAAGATCGCCAACGATATCCGCTGGATGGGCTCGGGCCCGACGTCGGGCCTGGGCGAGATCCGGCTGCCGGAAACCCAGCCCGGCTCGTCGATCATGCCCGGCAAAGTGAACCCGGTGATGGCCGAGATGATGATGATGGTCTGCGCGCAGGTGATGGGCAATCACCTGACGGTCAGTATCAGTAATACGCACGGCAACTTCGAGCTCAACGTGATGATGCCGGTGATGGCGCACAACCTGCTCGAATTGATCGCCCTGCTCAGCACCGCCTGCGACACATTCCGCAGCCGCTGCGTCGAGGGCATCGAGGCCAACCGCGAGCGCGCCCAGGACCTGCTGGAGCGCAATCCGTCGATCGCCACGGCGCTCAACAACAGCATCGGCTACGACGAGGCCGCCAAGGTAGCCAAGGAAGCCGCCGCCACCGGCCGCTCGGTACGCGATGTGGTCAAGAGCAAGGGCCTGCTCACCGATGAACAGCTCGACACGGTGCTCAACGTGCGCGATATGACCGAGCCGGGAATACCTGGAAGGCAATGAACAAGGAACAATGAGCAATGAACAATTGTCTGCAGGCCTTGTTCATTGCTGATTGTTTAGGGCGCCCTGTAGCTCCCGATGCGCACCGTCAGCTCGCCTTCCGCCGGATCGGTTGTGAACACGAACTCGCCTTCCCCGGTTTCGCCGCTGGAGAGGAATTCGATCTGTTGCTCACCCTCTTCCACGACCTCGCCATCGACGCTGATCTCGGCCACTACTTGCACGGATTCGGCCGTTGCTCCGCCGGTGTTCTCAACTTCAAACGGCACGTAAAACTGATCGTTCACACGTCGCACCTCGGAAGGTTGCACTAGCGTTAGCACCGGTGGCGTTTGCGGCTGGGTCAGCCAGTCGAAGATAACCAGTCCGGCAATCGATGCTACGATGACCAGAGCGATCCCAAACGTGATCATCTCCGCGGCCGAGCGGCCTTCACCTTTGGACTGCTCCGCCTTGCCTTGCTGGGAAGAATCACCCATTATGTGCTACCGTCCTCGCTTATACGGCCAGCCGTCCCGCGGCACCGCCGATGGAGGTTGGCAGGCCCAGCACAATCGTGTGGCTTAGCCACACCTGCCACGGATCGTGGAAGTGCAAACGCTGTAAGAAGTACAACCAGAACGCCGCTACAACCAGTGCCACGACGTAGCTAAGCACTGTTTCGCTGATCGGGTGCTGGCACACGCCCTGGTGCTGGTGCCGCTGTTCTTGATTAGCAAAGCCGGCGGCGAAGACGATGCCATAGGAGATCAGCAGCGAAGCCGCCATGATCAGCAAGAGCCATAGTGTCGGGATCGCCGCGGCCAGCATCGGAATCTCGTCGGTAGGCGAAATGTTGAACGATAGGATCGTTGCCCCGATCAGGGTTGCGCCCAGATCGGCCAGCGTCGCGTGCATACGCCTTGCCTGACCCGCCTGTGCATCGCCGTTTGATTGATCCTTCCCCTCATCGCGTGGATCATCCTCACGCGAGCCGGTGAGAAACTGGCCTGCGAGTGCCGCGCCCAACGTACACGGCACGCCGGCGAAGATCAACTTGCCCAGTGCTTCATTGAGCGGCGTGTCCGGCGTAATTTCTCGCAGCAGCACCAGCACAAAGGTGGCACAGCACAGGCCAATAGCGAGGGCCTCGACGCTATCCTTGAGCGTATCGTCGATCCGCACATCGTGGCTTGCGCGAAAGCCGGCCAGGCGATTGAGCAAACACGCGGCCAGGAACGCGGTAATCAGCATTCCGAGCATCCGCCGTGGCGTGCTGAACGAGCCGATCCACCAGCTTTCCATGGTGTACAGCAGCGGGATGCCGAAAATGAAACTGCCGGAAGCTCCACGAATAATATCGGTGAGCTCCTGCGCCCACTGGCCTGGCGCGGGGTCCGCAACCGCGCCGGATGCAGCTTTGGCGATGGTGCTCATGCGGCTTCCTAAAGCATAAACCGCGCCAGGATCTTTTGACGCAAAGGCGCAAAGGCGCATGGGTTTCGAGCACGAATGCTCGTACATGATCCTCATGCAAGAATGTCTACAATGCATATTCCTCGAAGACATTCGATAGGTTCTTTGCGCCTTGACCCATAGGGTACCCCCCTTTGCGTCATAAAAGGATCTTAGGTGGTATGATCAGCTACCGATGAGCATAACTCTCCGCTACCGCCGCATCGTCGTCAAAGTCGGCACCAGCGTGCTGAGCGCCGGCACCGACCGCCTGCACCGCCCGCGCATGGTCGAGCTGCTGCGCCAGATCGCGGTGCTGCGTGAGGCCGGAGCCGAGATGATCCTGGTGACATCAGGCGCGGTGCTGGCCGGTTGGGAACAGCTCGGCTTTCCGCCGCGCAAGCGCAACCTGCCCGAAAAGCAGCTGCTGGCAGCGATCGGCCAGGGCCGCTTAATGCACCTGTATGCCCAGATCGCCGATCTCTACGGCATCCCGGTCGCCCAGACGCTGCTCACGCGCGACGATCTGCGCGACCGGCGGCGCTACCTGAACGCGCGCACCACGTTTCTGAGCTGCCTCGAGCGCGGCGTGCTGCCGATTGTTAACGAAAACGATGTTGTCGCCGTCGACGAGATCAAGGTCGGCGATAACGATTCATTATCGGCACTGGTAGCCAATCTGGTCGAAGCCGACCTGCTGGTGATCTGCACCGACCGGCCCGGTCTGCTGACGGCCGATCCACGGCTCGATCCGGCGGCCGAGCTGATCACCGACGTGCCGCTGATCGACGACGCGATATGGAAGCTGGCGGGTGACGCGGGCAGCCATCGCGGCACCGGCGGCATGCGCACCAAGATCCAGGCGGCCGATCTGGCGACGCGCGCCGGGATCGAGGTAATCATCGCGCCGGGCGACGCGCCCGAGCTGCTGCCGCGCGCCGCGACCGGCGAGCCGATCGGCACGCGGCTCCATGCGCGAGGCTCGCGTCTGGAAGCGCGCAAGCGCTGGATCCTGGCCGAAACCGTGCGCGGCAGTCGCGTCGTCGTCGACGCCGGAGCATCACGGGCGCTGCACGAGCTGGGACGCAGCCTGCTGCCGGCAGGTATCGTGCTGATCGACGGCGCCTTCGAGCGCGGCCAGACCGTTCGCATCTTCGACTCCGACGGCCGCGAGATCGCCCGCGGCCTGACCAACTACAAAGCCGCCGATCTGGAGGCAATACGCGGCCGCCAGTCGCGCGAGATCGAGCAGATCCTGGGCTATACCTATGGCTCGGAGGCGGTACATCGCGACGATATGGTGCTGATGTAAGGTTCGAGTTTCAAGTTCCAGGTTTCAGGTTTCAGGTTATCAGGCCATAGAACTTGAAACCTGAAACCTGGAACTTGAAACTCCACTTGTAAGATCTCGGAAGAGCCCTATGAAAGCAACAAATGTCGAACAGGTTGGAATCAACTCGAAAACAGCTGCCCGCAAGCTGGCGACGCTGTCGACCGAGATAAAAAACGAGGCGCTGCTGGCGATCGCGCACGAGCTGCGCGACTGCGCCGGCGAGATCCTCAGCGCCAACGAGCAGGACGTCGCCGACGCACGCGCTGCCGGGCTGGAAGCATGGATCATCGACCGGCTGCTGCTGACGCCCGGGCGGCTCGAGGCAATCGCTGCCGACGTCGAGCATGTCGCCACGCTGCCCGACCCGGTCGGCGAGCGCTGGGACGAGCGCAGGCTGCCCAACGGCCTGCAGGTACATCGCCGGCGCGTGCCGATCGGCGTGGTCGGCGTGATCTACGAGTCGCGGCCTAACGTTACCGTGGACGTTGCAGCACTGTGCCTCAAGTCAGGCAACGCGGTGATCCTGCGCGGCGGCAAAGAAACCATGCGCTCCAACCAGGTGCTGGTGGACGCGATCCGGCGCGCCCTGGCTGATATGCGGTTGCCCGGCGACGCGGTACAGGTGATCGAAGATCCGAGCCGCGAACGGGTGCTGGAGCTGCTGCGCCTCGACCAGTATGTAGACATGATCATTCCGCGTGGCGGCGCCGGGCTGCATCGCTTTTGCCGTGAAAACGCCACCATCCCGGTGATCACCGGCGGCATCGGCGTATGCCATATCTTTGTCGACGCCTCGGCCGACGTCGAGCGTGCCGTGCCGCTGATTCACAACGCCAAAGTGCAGCGCCCGAGCGTGTGCAACTCGCTGGATACGTTGCTGGTACACCGTAACATCGCGCCGCAACTCTTGCCGCTGCTGGGCGCGGATCTGCGTGCCGCCAACGTCGAGATCCGCGCAACACCCGATGCGCTCGCGCTGCTCGGCCCCGAAAGCGCCGCGGTCCCGGCCGGCGACGCCGATTGGGGCACCGAGTTTCTGGCGTTGATCATGTCGGTCAAGCTGGTCGACGGCATCGACGGGGCGCTCGAACACATCTGGCGCTACTCCACCGGCCACTCCGACGCGATCCTGACCGCGGATTCAGCCGCCGCGCAACGCTTCATCAACGACGTCGATTCGGCCGCCGTGCTCGTCAACGCCTCGACGCGCTTCAACGACGGCGGCCAGCTCGGCCTGGGCGCCGAAGTTGCCGTCAGCACGCAAAAGCTGCACGCGCGCGGCCCGATGGCGCTCGAAGAGCTCACCAGCTATAAATGGGTCGTCGAGGGCGATATGCATGTGCGGGCGTAATACGAAAAAAGATCACCACAGCGGATCGTTTTACACCTCGACGCTGGTGCCGATCTCGAACACGCGCGACGGCGGCAGGCGGAAGAAGTCAGCAGCGCTGGCGGCGTTGCTGCGCATGCGCGTGTACAGCTGTTCACGCCACAGCGCCATGCCCGGCAGCTTGGTGGCGATCACACGCGTGCGATTGACGAAGTACGGCACCTGATCGGGGTCGAACTGCAGTCCGGGCGCCGAGATCGTCGCCATCGCCTGCGGCACGTTCGGCTCTTCCATGAAGCCGAAGCGGATCGCCACGCGATACAGGCCCTCGCCGAGCGGCTCCACCTCGACGCGCTCGCTATCCTCGATATGCGGCCGGTCCGGTCGCCTGCACCGTCGTCAGCAACACCTGCTCGTGCAGCACGCCGTTGTACTCGAGATTGGCCAGCAGCGCTGCCGGCGCGCCGGTCGGGTTGGAGCTCAAAAAGACGGCCGTGCCCGGCGCTCGTACCGGCGGATCGGTTTTCAACGTTTTGAGCAGCTGCTGCAGATCGAGCTCGAGGTGCTGCTCGCGCGTGAACACCAGCGCGCTGCCGCGCTTCCAGGTCGCCATCAGCGTGAATAGAATAGCGGCGACAACCAGCGGGAACCAGCCGCCACTGGGGATCTTGACCACGTTGGCGCCCAAGAACGCCAGGTCGACCACCAGAAAGAAGCCGACCAGCAGCGAAGCCAGCACAGGGTTCCAGTGCCAGCGGTCGCGCGTGACGACGCCGAAAATAACGGTGGTGATCGCCATGGTCGAGGTGACCGCGATACCATAGGCCGCCGCCAGATTGCTCGACGTTCGAAAACCGATCACCACCGGAAATGCATGCGACCATCAGTGCCCAGTTCACGAACGGAATATAGATCTGGCCGAACTCGGTCGATCGAGGTATGCACGATCTTGCTGCGCGGCAAAAAGCCGAGGTTTTCGCGCCTGCATGGTCAGCGAAAACGCGCCAGAGATCAGCGCCTGCGAGGCGATCACGGTTGCCATCGTCGCCAGGACGACCAGCGGCATAGACGCCCACGACGGCGCGAGCAAATAAAACGAGTTCGGCGCGGCCTCCGGGTTGCGCAGCAGCAGCGCTCCCTGCCCGAAGTAGTTGAGCAGCAGCGCCGGCAAGCACCAGCGCAAACCAGGCTAGCCGGATCGGCCGCGCGCCGAAATGGCCCATGTCGGCATACAGCGCTTCGCCGCCCGTGACGACCAGAACGACCGTTCCGAGCACCAGGAAGCCACGCAAGCCTTCGGTGGCGAAATAGCTCGCCGCATAGGCCGGATTGATCGCCGCGATGACTGCCCGGATTCTCGACGATGTTGCTGATGCCCAGGATCGCCAGCACGGTAAACCAGACCAGCATCACCGGGCCAAATAGCCGGCCGATCGTGCCCGTGCCGCGGCTCTGGATCACGAACAGGCCGACCAGAATGGCCAGCGTCAGCGGGCACGACATACGGTTGAAACAGGGGCGTCGCGACGGTTAAGCCTTCCACCGCGCTCAACACCGAGATGGCGGGCGTGATGATGCCGTCGCCGTACAGCAGGGCGGCGCCGAATACACCCAACCTGACCAGCCAGCGCGCCTGGCTGGCGATCAGCGGCCGGATCGGCGTTGCCAGTGAGGTCAGCGCCAGAATACCGCCTTCGCCGCGGTTGTCGGCGCGCAGGATGAACATGACATATTTGATCGTGATCGACAAGGATCAGCGCCCAGAACACCAGCGACAGCACCCCATAGATATTGGCCGGTGTCGGTCGAACCGCGTGCGCGCCGTGAAAACTTTCGCGCAGTGCGTACAATGGCGAGGTACCGATATCGCCATACACCACCCCGAGCGCCCCGAGGCTCAGCAGCGCCAGGTAGCGTCCGGTGGCCGGCGGCCGCGCATGAACATGACCGCCGGTCAAGGAAGCGCTGCCCTGAAGGTCGGTGTGCTGTGGGACCGCGGGCGCAGCTTGCGGCTGTTTCCCTGCTGGTGTGCTCATAACTTCCTTATGTCTAGCTCTGTAGGCGGTTCTACCGGCGCCAGGCTACGCTAGTTTGCGGGCTACATACATTTCACGCAAGCTTGTCCCGTGCGCGGGCAGGGTCGTAAAACAATCGTACACCGCTTCAAGGGCGAACCCCGCCTGTATCAGCAAATCCAGCACCATGGCCGGGGGATACGCGCGCGCAACATGGACCTCGCGGAATCTACGAAACCGTCCACGACCCTCGGCCACGAAGCCGGTCAATACGAGCGTCGATCGCCCTGAAGCTTCGTCGTAGCGGCTCTGCATGATCTGGACATACCCGGGCTGCTGCTCCATGTCCACGCCCTGCCAGTAGCCGCGCAGAAACACATCGGTCGCCAGGTCGAAGCAAAACAATCCTCCAGCCGCCAGGGTATGGTAAACGCCGGCGAACGTCGCGGCAAGCTCGTCCGGCTCCAGCAGGTAATTGAGTGTATCGTAGCAGCAGGTGACGAGGTCGAAGGCAGCTTCATCCTGCAGCGCGCGAAGATCGCCGCGCACAAAGCTCACGTCGGGGCGCTCTGCCGGCGCGAGGCGCTTGCGCTCGGCCTCGGCCAGCATCGCCGGCGAGCGGTCGAGGCCGACAACGCTCCAGCCGCGCTCGGCCATCAGCAGCGCAAGCGTCCCCGTGCCGCAGCCGAGGTCGAGCATGCGCCGGCCGTGCACCGGATGCACGCGCAACACATCGCGCAGGTACAGATCCATCAATACCGAAAAGCGAATCTGGCCCGAGCGGTCGTACATCGCGGCATAGTCGTCGTATTCCATATCTCCTACATCATATGGTATGCTACGTCTATCTATCGATCCCCTCCGCACCGAGTGCCGCCCATGGAACGCGCCGACCCTCGAGACCGCTGGATGCTGCTGGCCGTTGTCGCGATCGCTCTTGTGCTCGCCTATGCCGCGTTGCGAGCTCCGGAGCCGGCGCCGGTGATCGCCCCGCCCGGCGCGCTTGGCGTACAGGGCGAGGCATTACGCGGCGACGCAGTTACTCAGCCGGCCGCGTCTGCCGACGCGCCGCCGGATGGCGCGACGCTGGTCGCCGGATCGCTCGTGTTGTACACGGCGCCGGGCTCGTATAGCCCGGAGCAGCTCCACTCGATGGCGCCTGCGCTGACCGAGGCACTTGAGTATGTCGAAACACGCACCGGAATGCAGCTGGCTGGGCCGATCGCCGTGACGTTCGAAGGCCGCGATACATGCGGCGTTGACGCAGCGGCGTACACCGAGCGGCGCAGTATCATAGTGTACGCGTGTGCCGATTTGCCCGCCCGGCGCGCCGTCAACATTCTGGCGCACGAATATGTACATCAGCTGGCCCACGACCGCTTCGGCGAGGCCCACTTGCGCGCCGACCTGGCGCTGAGCGAAGGACTGGCCACCTGGGGCGCCGGCAGGTATTGGCTGGGCGAGGAAGCGCACTTTCGTGGTTTTGTACAGCGCCACTATGCCTCTGCCTTGCTGCCGCTGGGCAGCCACTATCGTGATTACGGCACGATCGACGCGATGAACCGCCTGTATTATGAGTGGGCGGCGCTGGTTGAGTATATCAAGCAAACGCGAGGCGACGAAGCATTTGACCGGCTGTATGCCAGCGGCAGTGGCGCGCATCCAAATTCGGCCGACTACAGCGGTGTGCTGGATATCGATCTGCCGGGTCTGGAGGCAGCATGGCAGGCGTGGCTTGTGGATTAGCTCCTGATCCCCAGCCTGCGTCCGACGCCGTCGAGCAGCGAGCGCACCGCCGTGGCGACGTTGTCGGCGTTGCCGAATTCAGCCCTGTACTCGGCGGTCGCGGTCGGAATATCGATCGAAATGCCGGATTGCCTGCGGTAATGCAGATGGTCCATGATCCACAGATACAGGTCGGTTTCGGTGCGTCCGGGGAAGTAGCGCAGCGCGTCCTGCCGGCAAATCGCATCCAGCACCGGCGTGTAATACTCCGAGCACCAATGTTCGATCGCTTCGTCGAGCGACACCTGTTCGCCGCGATCAAGGCTCAGAAAAAACCGGTGGTCGAGGATATGGTCGCGTAGCCGCCCGTAATCCTGGCCCTCAGTCAGGCGGATATCGGCTTGCGGGCATAGCTGGTCGAGCTTGGCCCACTCGACGAAATCGAGCAGCTCGAGCGGCGGACTCTCGCGCGGCGGCACCAGCGCCGTCAGCGCGGACGCGGCAAAGCGCTGTGCCGCGTCGCCCATGCTATCCAGCACGGAGCGGCGCCCATACTGCGACGCCAGCGAGAGCGTAGCGACCTCGGGACCGGGATCGATGCCCGAACTCGTCCAGCAATGTACGGCGGTGCTGCATAATCCAGACATACAGGTCGGCCTCGGTGCGGCCGGGAAACTGCGCCAGTATGTTATGCAATCGGATCGCTTCGACGACCGGCATGTAGACCGTGTCGTACCAGCTGGCCACCGCTTCGCTTAACGAAACGTCACGCCCCTGCTCGCTGCTCAGATAATAGCGATGCGTGTTGATATGCTCGATCAGCTCGAGATACGCGCCCAGCGCCGACAGCTCGATGCGCTGCTCCGGCCGCAGATCGGCCAGCCCGGTCCATTCAAGGAAGTCGCTATATTCTTCTTTCAACAGCAGTGTACGGAGCGAGAGCTGCTCGTCGAGCGGAACGTCGACCATATATTCCGTGACGTACGCATCGATCTCGACCAGGCCGCGCTCGCGGGCTACCGAAACCCGATGATTGCCGTCCTTTACGAAATATACATCGCCGATCTTATAGAGATCGACCGGCGGCAGCGGGATCGAGGCATAGTGTGCCACGTCGACACTTTGCCAGCGCCCGCTGGTCTGGTCGCGGCGCGGCAGGAAGCGCCGGTCGAAATCGGCGTAGCGCCCTTCAGAGCCGATGATTTTGTCGAGCGGAACGTGTTGCAGCCCGCGCGACACCATCCCGCGAATATTGATACGCGTGCGCACTTCCTCGAACGGCACCAGCTCGTTCGGCTGGTTCGACAGCAACGCCGCGATCGACTGTAAAAACGATTTGCGCCGCGCGCGGTTGAAGTCGTCGCGCGCCTGGCTCTTGAACCAGGCATTGCTCATTATTGCTTTATCCTGTTTCGAGCTGAATATCGAGCGGGTCGCCGCCGGCGATATGCCACGACGCAGCTCGTGATTGAGCTGCTCACTGCTGCTGCAAATGCTGCTCGGCTACCCGTGGCTCCACCGTGAGCACGTGATAGCCGGCGGCGTTGATCACCAGCGTTTGCCCGACCCGGGTTTCGACCTGCGGACTGATACGATAGTTGCGGTGTATATGCCCGTGGATAAAGAAGCGCGGCGGGTAGCGATCGATCAGCCAGCGAAACGCCCGAAAGCCGGCGTGCGCGCCTGTGCCGTCGTGAATTCCCTGCGGAGGAGCGTGCGAGACAAACACGTCAAGGCCGAAGCCGTTGAGGCGCCTGGCCCACAGAATCCGTGGCAGCAGTGCATACAGGCGCAGCATCATATCGCGCTGCGTATACTGGAACTGGCCGCCGTTGTACCAGACCGACCCGCCAAGCCCGCCGATCAGGATCCCGCTTTCACGCACCACGCGGCCGTGGATATTCGTCGCTCCAGACGGCCAGACCTGGCTCGAACCGTGGTCGGTTTGCTCAGCCACGCCGTCGTGATTTCCCGGCACGTAGTAGCACGGCCGGTTGAGCGTCGAGACGATGTATTCCAGGTACGACGGCGGGAGATCGCCACATCCGAGTATGAGCTCGGCGTCGCCGAAACGCTCACGCGACGATACGTGATACACGGCGGGGACGACTTCATCGCTGACGCATAATATCTTCATCGACAGGATTGGATATCAAGGACAAACCTTTGCACGGCCACGGCGAGGCCGCCCTCGTCGTTGGGCGGCGCGATCCAATCGGCGGCGGCAAGCGCCTCGGGCATCGCGTTGGCCACTGCCACGCCGACGCCGGCCCACTGCAGCATTCCGGCATCGGCTTCGGCGTCGCCGAGTGCGAGAATGCTGTGCGCCGCGATGCCGGCTCGCCCGGCTAACTCTGCCAGCGCGTCTTCTTTGACCGCGCGCGGATGCGTCACGACGGCCGACGCGATCGAGCCCGACCGGCTGTAATAGCGGTGCACCTGGATCGAGTCGTGTGCAGCACTGAACGCGTCGACTAAATCGTCGATCTTGCCGCCGGCGGCAATGATGCGGGTCGGCTCGGCGGTCAAAATGTCGATCAACGACGCTTCGATCCGCTCGTCCGAGCCGAGCAGCGAGGGCGACATAGGATAACGCCGATCATAGTAGTTGCGCTCGTCGATCGTTACCACCAGCGGTAATTCGCGCTGATCGGCGAACGTTACGATCTCGCGCGCCAGGCCCAGATCCAGCTTCAGGTGCCGCAGCTCGTTGCCGTTCCAATCCCAGGTGCGGGCACCGTTATGCGAAATGCAGGCACAGGGCAGCTCGAGGGCCCGAGCAACGGCCATGCTGGAATCACGTTTGCGCGCCGTAACCAGCGCCAGCAGCACTCCTCGCTCGACGGCCTCCGCTAACGCGCGGCGATGGGCGTCGGGCACGCTGTTGTCGCTATCGAGCAGCGTTCCGTCGATGTCGGTGGCGATGAGGCGAATCATCAGCCGGGATACGCTCCTTCGCCTACCCGATCGACGGCATAGCCTTCCTGTTCGAGGCGACTTATCACGGCCTGGCCATGCTGCTCGTCACGTACTTCGAGGATCATCTCGATTCCAGTGCGGCCGACCGGAACCTGCCATGCCGCCCGACGGTGCGCGATATCGATCATATTGGCACCCTCATCGGCGACGAAGTTGATCATCCGCGCCAGGTTGCCGGGCCGGTCGGGCACCGACGTGTGGATCACGATGTAGCGCCCTTGCTGCACAAGTACCTGCTCGATCACCCGCGCCAGGAAGTTCGCGTCGATGTTTCCGCCGCACACGGCGGCGCAGATCGTTTCGTTGCCCCGCGGCAGGACTTTGCCGGCCAGCAGCGCGGCTACGCCGGCGGCACCGGCGCCCTCGGCTACCAGACGCAGGTTTTGCACCAGGTACACGATACCGCGAGCGATCTCGTCGTCGCTCACCAGCACCACTTCGTCGACCAGATCGCGGATCAGCGGCAAGGTTAAGCCACCGGGCCGCTTCACGGCGATGCCGTCCGCGATCGTTTGCGCCTCGGGCACGGTAACCGGCTCACCCGCCGCGAGCGAAAGCGCTACTGACGGGCACCCGGCGGCCTGTACTCCGACGATGCGCGTGCCGGGCCGCAGCGCGCGCAGCACGATCGCAACGCCGCTGATCAACCCGCCGCCGCCGATCGGCACCACGATCGTGTCTATGTCGGGCAGCTGCTCCAGCACCTCGAGGCCAAGCGTGCCCTGCCCGGCGATGATCAGGGGGTC
This sequence comes from uncultured bacterium, assembly GCA_963827625.1. Classification (GTDB taxonomy): domain Bacteria; phylum Chloroflexota; class Chloroflexia; order Chloroflexales; family Kallotenuaceae; genus CAWHBS01. The sequence goes on from CAWHBS010000007.1 coordinate 366,918, forward strand.
GTCGAAGGCGTGAACATAGGTCAGGCCGCGTTCACGCTGCACCGAGCGTGCATATTCGCCGGCGTCGTCGAACGAGTTCCCATGCAAAATCACTTCGGCGCCGTGGCGGCGTGTAGCGGCTATCTTGGCCAGCGGCGCAAACTCCGGCATCACCACGGTGGCGGGAACATTCAGTAGACGCGCAGCAAGCGCGACGCCCTGCGCGTGATTTCCGGCGGAGTGCGCAATCACGCCGCGCGCACGCTCGTCGGGGCTCAGCGCGACCATTTTGGTGTATGCGCCACGCAGCTTGAACGAGCCGGCCCGCTGCGTGTTTTCGGCCTTTACATATGTCGGACAGCCGAGATCCGCGCTGAGCCGATCGCTCGCCAGCGTCGGCGTTTCGACGATGATCCCGCGCAAGCCCTCCCGCGCTGCCCGAATGTCTTCCAGCGAAACCACGCCAACCTCCGCGGCCCGTGTCTGGAAGCCCATTGTAGCATAGCAGACTGTGGCCCCAGGATGCGCAGTGCCGCTGAGCACCCGAAAAGGCGTCTGAAGCAGCAGGTACATGAACACGGCCTTAATCTTATTTTGACTTGGGGCCACTCGACACGATTCACAATTCGTTATACACTAGCGGCGGCTGCTATTCATGTCGGACAACCTGGTTTCGTCGAACTCCATCATCGGATGGCCGGTTTGCATGGTGGAGCCCGGCCGGACCTGATGCAACGCACGGAGTGTCTCTGCGTGCAGCTTCCTTTCAATTCGCAGAACACACGTGTTGGCTGGTTGCTTCGTGGTCCGTTTTCCCTGTAGTGCGTGCGTTGTTACGCAGCATCCGGACGCTGCGACAGAAGATCGTGTCGTGACTATGCACAACACAACATAGTTAATCAGTCGGTTGACTACCCAGTTGTGGTTCCGGCCTGCTCGCCGGTTCCTGTATGCCGTGATGGAGGAAGTGGACCATGTTCAGTCCGCGAAGCAAGGGTGTGCTTCGAGTTGTTGCTGCGCTTGCACTGCTCGTCGCCGTATTCAGCACGACAAACGTCACATGGGCCGGCTCGCCGGTTCAATCCGGCGTCTCTGGCAACACAGCGGCCCGCCCGCTGATGCAAGGCGCCAGTGGCTTTATTCAGCTCAATTGCCAGCTCAACAACAGCGGCGGTGTCAACATCACCGTCACCTTCAATCGCCCCGGCCCGCCGCCCAGCAACATCATCGTCACCCTTACCTTGCTCGACGGCTCGACGGAAACCCAGACGTTCGCGAACACCAACAGCCTCAGCTTCTCCGGAACATACGCCAACATCGACGTCCAGGCAACCTGGCCGGACGGCGCAACCGGCTATGCCACCGGCGATTGTTCGAGCAGTTATCCGACGCCCACGCCGATACCGCCGACGTTGACGCCGACCGTAACCAACACGCCAGGGCCGACCAATACGCCCCGACCGACCAATACGCCCACGCCGACGCTCGGGCCCGGCGAGCCGACGCTCACGCCGCGCCCGACCAATACGCCCCGACCGACCGTCACACCGGGTGGGCCGACGCTCACCCCGGAGCCGGCGTCTCCGACGCCTGATACGTCGATCAATATCACGATCGACTGCGACTATTTTAGCGATACCGATCGGCAGTTTATTGTGACGCTCGTGCCGCGCGCTGCGGGCCCCCCGAGCGGCACGGCCATACTGGCGCTGGTTGGCGGCGGCTTCGAAACCCAAACATTCACCACCAACTCGGTTACGTATCGCGGAGCGTATCTTGGCATCAGGGTAAACGTTTCGTGGCCCGATGGAGCCAGCGCCACGGGCGGAAACACCTGCGGCCTGCAGATCCCGAACCCTCAGATACCGCCGACCGTGACGCCGCCGGCAACGCCGACCACGGATGTTGCCACCGCCACCCCGCCTCCAGCGTCGACCCCGACTTCGCCGCCGCCGCCACCACCGCCTGCCGAGACAACGCCGACGCCGGAAACGCCGCCGCCTGCCGAGACAACGCCGACTTCGCCGCCGCCGCGGCCGCCCGAGGAGGATACGCCGACGCCGGAAACGCCGCCGCCTGCCGAGACAACGCCGACGCCGACCTTGCCCGTGACGGACACGCCGGCAACCGCGGTTCCGCCGCCGACCGCGCCTCCGGCAACGGCAGTTCCGCCGCCACCGACGACCGCGCCGCCGCCGACATCAGCGCCACGGCCAACGAATACGGCGGGCGGCTCGGTTTCCGACGATGAAGCGGGCGACCAGGTGCAACGCCCGGCCGCGCTGCTGCCGGAAACAGCCGTATCGGGCGCACGGGTGCTCGGCGGCCTGGGAGTAGCGCTGCTGGCAGTTGCGCTCGGTGCCGCTCTGCGCCGGCGTAGCGGGGGCAAGCGCTAAGCAACCCGAGTAAACGATCCGCGAAGACACGCGAAGGTTAACGTTTTGATTAACCCTCGCGTGTCTTCGCGGATCGTTACTTCGTCCGCAGCAACGGGATCAGATCGAGCAGCGTGAAGCTGCTGGTCGGGCACTTAAAGGCCCACTCCGTGCCGGCCGGCCAGGTAGGCAGCCAGAAGTGTGCGTTAGCAAACCATTCGGGCATGTCGAGCAGCGTATAGGTGGGATAGAAGAATGCGAAACACAGGACCACCAGCCCGAGATACACCGCCACCGTGCGCCGCCCGACCAGGCCATATCCGTCAAGCAGGCGGTTGAGCGTGTAGCCCAGCGCCAGGCAGCCGAACGGTACGGCCGGCAACATGTGGTACAGATAGGCGACCCGCGGAGAAAGCGACCACGGCAGCCACTGGCCAAAGTATCCCAGCAGCACCAGGCCGAGCGCCGCCGATCGAAACCGGCCGCGCCACCATTGGACGCCGACATACACCACCGCCGGCAGGTACAGCCACCAGCTCAGCGGGTTGCCCATGATATACAGATAGAACCAGACCGGTCGTAGCAGTAGCGGCCACGACCACCACGGCGAGGCATAGTTGTGGCAGGCTTTGAGGTTGGAGTGATACCACCACATCTGGCGCTGCAGCTCGCGCCACTCGGCCAGGCTAAAGCCCATGGCGAAGTACTGCGCATAGGATGCAACATATATCGCCGCCGGCACGACAACCAGCGCCGCCAACAAACCGACCACCCCGCCAAGTGCCATCAGCACACCGCGCCCGGGGCTGCTCCGGATGGCACGCACCCACAAAGTCAGCTCACGCAGGCCGGCAACCAGCCCGAACAATCCGATCGAATACAGCGCCGACCATTTGCTGGCCACCGCGAAGCCGAGCGCTATTCCGGTTGGCCATAGGTAGCGCCAGCGCTGTTCGAGCGGCCGGGTGAGATAGAAATAAAAGCTGAGATACGCCATCAGCAAGAAGGTGATCAGGAAAATATCGTTCATCGCCAGGCGCGAACTCGATGAACCATAGACCGTCGACCAGCAGCAAAGCCGTCGCCAGCAGCGCTGTTTGCCGGCCGAACATCACCCGGCCAAGTACCCAGAAGACCCCGATGCCCAGCACACCCATAAGTGCACTGCTGAACCGCCAGCCGAATGGGGTATCGCCGAACAGCAAAATACCGGCTTGCATCGGCAACTTGGCAAACGCGGGGTGCGTCCATTCGTAGGTTACGGCGCCGCGGGTTTCTTTGTCCGCCTCGGGCACTTTAGCGAACGGATCGTAGGGATCGCGATTACCCTCGGCGAGCACGGACGCGCTGTACGCGTGATACACCTCGTCCCAGATATACTGATCCGGCTGCCCAAGGCGAACAAAATACAGCAGCGCCGCGCATAGCATCGCGACCAGCAGGATGGTTGTATCCAGCCGCACCCACGAAACGGCAAAGCTGGGCGCCTCCCCCGGCGCCTCCACTGCCTCCGACGTTCCACTCGATTCGTCTGGTGAATCTGCCGTCTGCTCAGCAGAGTCAGGTGCTATATCCGGAGTTTCCCGTGATAGCTGCGGGGGTGTGCCGTGAGCCTGCGCCCCGTCCATGGTCATGCTATAGCCTTTGTGGTGCGTTAGATCTGCACGGCTCAATCTACCGACTGCGGCGGCCGTTGTCAAAGTGAAGTGCTGGTGGCTTCGGTCAGAGGTTATTATGCAAGAGGCCTAGATTCCCGCCCCGCCTTCCTCACGCTCATCGCCGGGCTGCGCCAGCTCCGCCTCGACCGCGGCGTCGAGCTCACCCGCGGTGGCGCCATCCCAACTTTCGAGGCTGCGCTCCGCGGCGTAATCTTGCAGCTCTTCAGTGGGCCCGACCAGTGTCTCAGCCCGCTTTTCAATCGAGCTGCCCTGACGATGCGTCCCATAGCCGTAATCGTGAGCGATGACGCCGCCAAGATATCCCGACAACGCGAGCACGGAAATCATTGCGCCATCCACCACCAGATTGGTCGAGTTCGACCGCGTAGCCGCGACGTTCGCGACGCGTCCACCAGTTGTAGACTGCCAGAAACAGCGCGGTGTCGTTGGCGACGGCGTGCGCCAGAACCACCTTCCACGCCGGGTGGTCGCGTGGAATATCGGCCCACTCAGCCAGCCCGGTCAGAGCTGTCGGCATAGCGGCCAGGATGCCGAACAGGTTGCAGTAGTAGCCCGCCTCACCCAACCTGTGCCATTGTCGCCGGCGCGACATGAAATCCAGGATCACGGCGGCTTCCCACAGGCCGAGCGGCATGTGGTTAATCGCGACATGGAGCGGGTGCGCGACGAGTCCTTTGCCCTGCAGCACATTCTTGAGCGCATCGAGCGGTTGTGGAAGCGTTGCCATAGGAACCCCCTGTTAGTCGAAGGTCGAAGCTCGAAGGTCGAAGGTCGCGAAAGTAATGATACGATCCGAACCCTTGTGTTTCGCAAATAGCCGAGGAGATGAAGGACTTTCGACCTTTGACCTTCGACCTTCGACCTGTTCCGTCGCAAGAAAAAGGCCAACACAAGTTGCGGGCTGCTACGCCTGGGAGTACAATACCAGGAGCTATGATCGTTGACGAATATTCTAGTACGACCCGGCTTGCGGGCCGGGTCGGGTGCGAAACCCTAACGCTCAGGAAGGGCTAGCCAAGCTCCAGCGGCAGCGATGCGCGAGGGCCGGCCAGTCCGCCCTCGCGTTGTTGTGTCCGAAAGGAGCGCGCTATGCCGCCGGTTCAGGATCTGGACCTGGTGCTCGACCAGGTGCGCGCCCTGCTCGCGCAGGGCAAGGTAGAAGAAGCCGCTGAGCGTATCTCGGCATTGCGCCCCGCCGAAGCCGCCGATGTGGTCTCTGCTTTACATCCCGCCGACGGAGCCGACGTCCTCGAAGAGCTGGAGCCCGCGGAGCGCGCCGACGTCGTCGAGGAGCTGGAGCCCGAAGTCGCCGCCGATGTTCTGATCGAGCTCGACGAGGACGAGCGCACCGACGTCGCCACGCGGCTTGACGTCGAGTCGCTTTCCGAATTTCTCGACGAGATGGCCCCCGACGACGCCGCCGACGTGCTTGGCGACCTCGACCCTGCCCGCGTGCGGGCCGCCCTGGCCGAGATGGAGCAGTCGGACGATGTACGCGAGCTGCTGACCCACGACGAAGAAAGCGCCGGCGGCCTGATGATCCCGCACGCTGTCGCGTTTCGCGAGGCGACGAGCGTGCAAAAGACGATCGAGCAGCTGCGCCGCCAGCGCCCCGACGAAGAAACCAGCTACTACCTGTTCGTCACCGACGCCGCCGACCGCTTGATCGGGGTGGTGTCGCTGCGTACCCTGATCGTCGCCGAGCCCGACACGCGCCTCGGCAGCATCATGAACCCTGATGTGATCACCGCCGATGTCGACACCGACCAGGAAGAGTGTGCCCGCTTGCTGGCGCGCTACGATCTGCTGGCGCTGCCGATCGTCGACGCCGAGCGGCGCCTGGTGGGCGTTGTCACGGCCGACGACCTGTTCGACGTTGTAGAAGAAGAGGCGACCGAGGATATATACCATCTCGCCAACCTCGACGCCGACGAAGACGTGTCCGACAGCGTGCTGCGCTCGTCGCGCCGCCGGCTGACCTGGCTGTTCATCAATTTGCCGACGGCGCTGCTGGCGGCGTGGGTCGCGACGCGCTTTGAGAGCACGGTGTCGGTGCTGCCGTTTCTGGCCGGCTTCGCCTTGATCGTTAACGGTATGGGTGGCAACGCCGGGATCCAGACGCTGACGCTGATCGTGCGCTCCCTGGCCCTGGGCGAGATCAGCCTGCGCGATAGCTGGCCGACGCTGGCCAAGGAAGCGACGATCGGCGTGCTCAACGGAATCATCTTCGGCGCGGTGGTCGGCGTGATCGGCCTGGTGTGGCAGGGCAGCGCGATGATCGGCGTGGTGGCAGGCGGAGCGATCCTGCTCAATCTGGTGATCGCATCGGCGGTCGGGACGCTGGTGCCGCTCGGACTGCGGCTGGCGAAGGTCGACCCTGCGCTCGCCTCGGGCGTGATTGTGACGACCTTTACCGATGTGATGGGCACGCTGTGTTTGTACGGCCTGGCAACCCTGGCGCTGGCGCGGGGACTTTTATGAACAATGAGCAATGAACAAAGCCTACAACCATTGTTCATTGTTATAGCCACTTGATCCGCTTGAAGAAAATAAACAGCCCGATGCCGACCAACAACATCAGGCCAAGCGCGATCGGATAGCCATAGCGCGAGCTCAGCTCGGGCATGTGTTCGAAGTTCATACCGTAGATGCCGGCGATCAGCGACATCGACATCAGCACGATCGACGCGATCGTCAGAATCTTGACGATCTGGTTGAGCCGGTTCGACTGCAGCGACAAGAACGTATCGTGCGCGCTCGACATCAAGTCGCGGTAGTTATCGGCAACCTCGACCGTGCGCACGATATGGTCGTAAACATCCTGCAGATAGGTAACATCCTTGGCGTCGAAGACCTTGATCTCGCGGCGTAGCATCACATTGAGCACGTCGCGCTCGGGTGCGACGATACGGCGCACCATGAGCAGATCTTTCTTGAGCTGAAAAATCGTCTCCAGTGCGTCGTCGCTGAAGCGCTCGAACAGCAGTTGCTCGATATCTTCAGCTCGGTCGGAGACGCGATCCATCACCGGGAAATAATCGTCGACAATCGCATCCAGCAGCGCCCACACCAGCGCCCCGACATCCTGGTCCAGCGGCGAGTCCGGCGCCTGCCAGCGCTTCAACGTCTCGTCAATCTGCGTGATCGGCTCGTTATGAATGGTTACCAGGTAATTCGGGCCGATAAACATATTGATCGGCGCGTTCTCGATGCGGTCGTGCTGCTCGTTGTAGCCGATACAGTAAAAGACAACGAAGTAGTACTCGCCGTAGCTGTCGACCTTGGGCCGCTGCTGCTCGCGCGTCGCATCTTCCAGCGCCAGCGGGTGAAAGCCGAATTCTTCGCTTAGCGCTTCGATATCCTTTTCAGCTGGCTCGGACAGATCGAGCCAGATCGTCGTGCCCGGCTCGCGGCGCAACTCGCTGATCTCGGCAGGGTCCACCTTGGTGATAAAGGTTCCAGGCCCTTTACAGACAATGAGCTCGTGCATAGCGAATAGTTACCTTTGTCGAAGGCTATGGTATCACGCCGTGTTACTCACGATCGCATAAACTTGACGCGGCCCAAAGTCGACCCGACAATGCGCCACGATGGCTGCATCTACTCCACACCGGCTTGCGCCGCTGGCCGAGGCAAGCGCTCGCCTGGCCGTCGAGCTGTTCGGCCCACGGCCACGTGTGGCGCCGCTGCGCAACGGCGCCGGCGCCGGCGCTGAGCGCCACCGTGAATGGTCTGCGCTGCTCGGTCGCTTCGTCCGCGACGGGCGGGTCGAGTACGCCACCATGCTGCGAGTGCGCCGGCTGGTGGAAGTGTACCTTAGCCGCCTGGCCGAGCAAGACCCCGACGCATTCGCCGACGCCGACGAGCAGCTGGCGTTTTTTCTCAACGCCTACAATACGATCGCGGTACACCAGGTGTTGCTGCACTACCCGATAACGTCGCTACGCGATGTCGCCGGCGCATGGGGGCGAGTGTATCCAATCGGCCGGCGCAACCTGTCGTTGCTCGCGCTCGAAGCAGGTATATTGCGCGCATTCGGCGACCCGCGAGTACACGCTGCCATCACGCCGGCGGCGCTGGGTGCTCCTGCGCTGCAGTCGCGCGCGTTCAGCGGCGCCGAGCTGCAGCAGCAGCTTGAGGCGGCGGTGCGCGAGCTGCTCGGCGCCCCGCGTCGCGGCGCGAGCTACGATTTCGCCACGGATACTCTTCGGCTGCCACATGCACTTCGGCGCTATGCCGGCGACTGGATCCGGCCCGAGCGAATGCCGTCGCCCGCCGCGCCTGTTACTGGCCGCTTAAGGCCACGCGCGCTGCTGCCGGCGCTAATGCCGTACCTGCCGCCGGCTGTGTCCGCCCGAATCGGTCCGGCAACACAGGTCGATTTCTTGCCCTTCGACTACCGGCTGAATGAGATTGATTGAAGGCGAGCGGTAAGCGGTTAACGGGTGGGGATGCGGGCCATTTCGCGCCGCTTGCCGCTTGCCGTTCGCCTGATCAGTGAAAAAGTGTTAAAATGCGGTGACGGCGCCGGAGCGAACGTTCGTTCCACGTGGGTCCACGAAGACGCCGACGGGGCCATGAGTCAGCCACGACCCAATGGGGAAATAGTCGCAAGCGTTGGCAGCGGGCTGCTCGCCCTCAGCCAGGCGACAGCACGCACCGAGCTGGTTACCATGCTGCAGCAGCAGCTGAGGGAGCTGGCTAATCCGCGTGGCTTGCAGCTGTACTGGGAAGTAAGCGGGCAAGACGAAGCGCTGTTCGCCGAACAACCGCTGCTGCCCGTTCCATCGCCCGCACAGCGGCTGCAGCTGGAGGCCGGCCAGGCCGTGGAAAGCGACGAGCTGGCGTATGTTCCACTGCTGGTCGCCGGCGACTTACGCGGCTGCCTGGTGCTCGAAGGAGCGACACCCACATCCCAGATCGGCGAGCTCGCGGCCTACACGGCGATGGCGCTCGCTTTGCTCGATCGCTCCGGCACGCAGTCCCAGCCGGATAAGCAGGCAGGTACTACGTTCGGCATCGGCCGCGAGCTCGCAGTGATGGACCGCATCGGCCGCCTGATCTCCAGCACGCTCACGCTCGACCCGCTGCTGCGCAACCTGGGTGAGATCGTGCGCGAGATCGTTCCCTCCGACGCGCTGTACATCGCCCTGCTCAACGACGACGCCAGCACGCTCAGTTTCGCCTTTTTGTGGTCGACCGAGCAGCTGGAAATCGCCCGCGACACCTGGCCGGTGGAAGCGGGCCTGACCGGCATGATCGTCCGCTCCGGCGTAGCAATCGTCTGCGACGATTACTTCAGCGAGTGCCGGCGCAGGGGCGTCGAGCCGCAACAGGTCACATCGGAATCACATATTCACGCCTGGCTCGGCGTTCCGCTCAGCCACCAGGATCGGCGGTTGGGCGTGCTGGTTGCCGCACATACCGATCCCGCCGTGCGCTATACCAATCTCAACATGCACGTGCTGTCGTCGGTGGCCTCACAGGCAGCTGCGGCGGTGGCAAATGCGCAGCTGTACAGCCGCGTCGAGCAGCAAGCCGGCCAGCTGGCGCTGATCAATCGCATCGGCAAGACGATCAGCGCAACGCTTGATCCGCTGGAAGTTCCCATGCTGATCATGCGCGAGCTGCAGGCGGCGCTCGACGTCGAAGACGGTTCGGTGTTGATCGAGGACCCCGACAACGGCGACCTGGTCGTGCGCTACACGCTCGAGCCGAAGTCCGGCATGCGGATCCCGACCGGCTCCGGGTTAGCACACGAGGTGCTGCTGTCGCAGACGGTGCGCATCGTCAACGATATGCAGGGCTATAAGCACGCCTATGCCCCGCTGGACTCCGACGGCCCGGTGCGCTCGCGCTCGATTATCGCGGCGCCGTTGGTGGGACGCCGGCAGCTGCGCGGCGTGCTGCAATTGCGCAACAAGCGCGCTGGGGGCTTCACAGCTGCCGACGGCCGGCTGCTCGAAGCTGTCGCCGAACAGGCTGCCGTGGCGCTCGAGAATGCCGAGCTGTATTCGCATACCGATATCGCGCTTGCCACGCATATCGACGACCTGGAGCAGCGTAACCAGCAACTCAACCGTATCGTCGCCATCGGCAACGCCTTGCGCTCGGCCAGCGATGTGCACGATGTCGGCCGTCAGATCGTCGCGACGATGCAGTCGATGACGGCGCGTGCCCGGATTCTGGTCGGCATCGTCGACCCTGAACAGCAGCGCTTGCGCACACTGGCGCACGCAGGGCTTGAGCATATCTTTGCCCTCACCGGGCGCGAGCTGTGGGCGCCGCTGGAGCTGGTAGAGCGCCTGCTTCCGACCCTGCCTCCGGTCGGCACTCTGATGCTGCACCTGGGCCGCCATGAGCTGGCGCCCGGCTTCGGCGACGCGGTGCTGCTGCCGCTGCGCGACGCTGCCGGCAGCCTGGTCGGGGTGATCGCACTCGACGATATCGACTCGCCGGCTCCGTTCGGCAATGCGCTGATTCAGGAGCTGGAGATCGTCGCGAACCAGGCCGCCAGCGCGATAGTCGCCGCGAGATTGGCGACCGAGCGCGAACAAACGGTCGACCGGCTGACGGCGTTGACGGCGCTGACCCTGGCGACCACGGCGGCTCAGCTGTCCACCGATGAGATCATGCAGATGACGCTGCGCGGCGCGATCGGTACGACCAATGGCGTCGGCGGTGGCTCGTATGTGCTCGGACGCGACAACACTACCCGTCGCCTGCTGCTCGATCTGCCCGACGGCGTCGACGATGAGCTCGGCCCGCGGATCGAGCACATCGACCAGGAGTTCCTTGAGCTTGACGAATGGTCGCTGCCGCCGGTGCTCGCCGACGCCGGCGTACGCGGCGTACTGATCGTGCCGGTGCGCGGTGCGAAGCTCACACTTGGCGGCCTGTGGATCGGATATGGCGACTCGCCGATCGGGCCTGCCGACCGCGAGATGGTGGTGTTGTACGCCAAAACTGCCGGCGGCGTGCTGGAAAGCCTGCACCTGTTCGATCAGGTGTCCACGGCGCATGACCGGCTGTCGGCGATTTTGCAGTCGACGGCCGAAGGCATGCTGGTTTCCACCGAAGGCGGCGAGATCGTCGCGGCTAACGCATCGTTCAGCCATCTGCTCGGCGTCGACGAAGAGCTGGAAGGCCGCTCGGTGGCGGAGATCTGCGCGCATCCGGCGCTTGAACACGCCGGCGATGAGCTGGCGGAGATGTGCGCCTCGATCGCCGCCGTGGCGTCGCATGAGGCGGACGAGCACGAAGGCGAGCTGAACCTTATGACGCCGCCGGTGCGCAATCTGGCCTGGAGCGTGCGTCCGGTGCGCGTGGCGGTCGGCAAGCAACGTGCCGCCCTGCTGGTGATCCGGGATGTCACCGCCGAGCGCCAGGCCGAAAAGCTGCGCCAGGATCTGAACAATATGATCGTTCACGACCTGCGCGCGCCGCTGACCAACATGATGGTGTCGGTCGACCTGCTGCTGAAGCAGATGAGCGGTCCGCTCACTGCCGCGCAGGAGCGCATCGTCCAGATCGCCGGCAACAGCAGCCAGCAGATGCTCGATCTGGTCAACGCGCTGTTGGACATCCGGCGCCTCGAGCAGCGCCAGCTCGAGCTGATGAGCCAGCCGGCCGAGCTGTTTGAGCTGGTCGAAAGCGTGTGCGAGCGGCTGGAGCATATCGCCACGGACCGGCAGGTGGTGCTGCGCAACCATACCGCGCCGCTGCCGCCGATCCTTGTCGACCTCGACCTGGTGCGCCGGGTGCTGCAAAACCTGGTCGACAATGGTACCAAGTTCAGCCCGCGCGGCGGTAAGGTCGATATCAGCGCGCGTGTGCTGGACGAGCACGAGCTGCCCGCCGGCCACCGGCCCGGACGCTGGATCTGCGTCGCCGTCGCCGACCGTGGACCCGGCGTGCCGGAGGCCTATCGCAGCCTGATCTTCGAGCTGTTCGGTCAGGGGCCACAGGGACGCGGCCAGGGCACCGGCCTCGGACTCGCGTTCTGTCGCCTGGCCGTCGAAGCGCACGGCGGCCATGTGTGGGTCGAAGATGCTCCCGACGGCGGAGCCGTGTTCCGCTTTACGCTGCCCATGGCGTGACGAAGAACCAGGAACCGAGAACCAAGAACCAACGGATCGAACGCTTTGCATACTCGGACTTGATACTCGCTGCTGATCGTCCAGAGATCCGAACTCAAGGAGTTCAATAAACTCTTGGTTCTCGATTCTCGGTTCTCGGTTCTCACCCCTCACTCGCAAACTTGTGCTGCTCGGAGCGGCGGAGTACAATCTGGTCGATGGCGCACCTCGAAAATACCTCGGTACAGGACCATGCCACGTTTGAGGATCGCCTGCGCGACGTGCCGCTGTCGCCGGGCGTGTACCACTGGAAAGACGCGGCCGGCACGATCCTGTATGTCGGCAAATCCAAGGCGCTGCGCGACCGGATGCGCTCGTATTTCGGCGCGCCGCACGGCCTGGACAAGAAAACGCGCGAATTGGTTACAAAGATAGCCGATTTCGAATATACCCTCACCTCCAACGAGCTCGCAGCGCTGGTACTCGAGAACATTGACATCAAGAAGTACCTACCCAAGTACAACGTGCGGCTCAAGGACGACAAAAGCTTTGCGTACATCAAGGTCACGGTCAAGGAAACCGAGCCGCGAATCCTGACCACGCGCAAGGTACTTAAAGACGGCAGCCGCTATTTCGGCCCCTATGAGTCGGCCGGATCGGTGCGCGACATGCTCCAACTGCTCAACAAGCTGTTTCGTTTCCGTCCTCCCTACGATTGCTCGGATGTAAAATTCGACCGCCACCGGCGCATGGGCAAGCCGTGCATGTACTACGATATCCGGCGCTGCCTGGGGCCGTGCGTGCCCGAGCTGGTGTCGGCGGCCGAGTATCGCCGCGCGATCAACGATGCGTGCCGGTTCCTGGACGGCCGCTCCGAGCAGATCGTGCGCGATCGCAGGCGTGAAATGATCGCCGCGGCCGAGGCGATGGAGTTCGAGCGCGCGGCGTATATTCGCGACCAGATCACAGCGCTGCAGGACGTGCTGGAGCGCCAGAAAGTGCTCAAGACCGCCACTACCGACCAGGACGTCGTCGCGTTTGCCAGGGAAGACGGCTGGGCGGTGGTGCAGGTGTTATCCGTACGAGGCGGCAAGCTTGATCGGCGACGAGCCGTATACGCTCGAAGGCACCGAGGGCACCGAGGATCGCGTATTGCTGAAATATTTCCTGACCCAGTTCTACGATTTGGCTGCCTCGATTCCGAGCGAAATTCTGCTGGCCGAGCACCCCGAGGATGCCGAGATCATCCAGCACTGGCTGCAGCAAAAAGGCGGGCACCGCGTAACCCTGACCGTGCCGCGCCACGGCGAGCAACGGGACCTGCTGGAGCGTGCCGCCCGAAACGCGATCCGGAAGCTCGAAGAAGTGCGCCTGCAATGGCTCAACTCGTCACAGCGCTCGACCGGCGGGCTCACCGAGCTGCGCGACATACTCGACCTGCCGGGGCTGCCGCGCCGGATCGAGTGCTACGATATCAGCAACACCCAGGGCAGCAACTCGGTCGGCTCGATGGTGGTGTTTGAAGGCGGCGAGCCCAAAAAGAGCGAGTACCGGCGCTTCCGCATCAAAACGATCGATGGCGCCAACGACGTCGCGTCGCTGCAGGAAGTGCTGAGAAGGCGCTTCCGTCGCGCGCAGCAGGCCCGGGGCGAGCTGGTGGAAATCAACTCTGCCGGCGACGCCGCACAGCCGCCGGCAGACCTCGCGGGCGCCGCGGACGGCGAAGCCCCGGAGGTAGACGAGCGCTGGGCGGCGCTTCCCGATTTATTGATCGTGGACGGCGGCAAAGCGCAGGTCAACGCTGTCAAAGCCGTGCTCGACGAGCTCGACTTCGGCCATATTCCGCTGGTCGGCGCGACCAAGGGCCCCCATCGCGACCGCTTCGATCTGCAGCGCCCCGGCGCTCGCATGCCGATCATACTCGAGCGGACCTCGCCCGCGCTGTACCTGATCCAGCAGATCGACGAGGAGGCCCATCGCTTCGCGATCACCTACCACCGAAAGGTGCGCAGCAAGGCCGCCTTCAAATCGGTGCTGATCGAGATCCCCGGCATCGGTCCGAAGCGCAAGCAGGCGCTGCTTAAGCACTTCGGCTCGATCGACGCGATTCGCGCTGCCTCGATCGACGAGCTGGCCGCCGTGCCGGGTATGACGCGCAAAGCGGCGGAGGAGCTGAAGGGGCTATTGTAACGATGAACGATGAACGATGAACAGACGATCCGTTCACCGTTCATCATTTCCGATCAATTTCCCGTACAATACTGCGACAGAGCGTTGGAGCACAACAGGGAATGAGTTTGCGTTTGCGCCCGCTGGGCGTGTTAATTTTCGCGGCGTTGTTGTCGGCATGCGATGGAGCCAGGCTGCCGTTGGCAGGGCTCGCACCTTCGGCTTCACCGGTGGCAGCTGTTGCGACAGCTTCAGGCTCACCGGCGGTAGCTTCCACAACTCCCTCCAGTCGGCCGGGCAGCGACGAAGGCGCTTCCGCTTCGGCGAGCACGGCCGGCACCACCGGGCAGGCCACCACGGCAAGTGAGCCTGCCGCACAGGCCAGCCCCATGGCATCGGCGCAGGCTTTGCCCGCCGGCGCGTCAGAGCTCGCGACGCTGGAAACGCTGGCGCAGACGCCACTACCACGCAACGATGCCGTCGCGCTGGCTTTTGAGTACGGCCGCACAACCGACCAGCAGCGCATCGTACGCGAGCAGCCGCTCGAGGTACAGGTCGGCGACATCGAAACGTTCTGGCTCGCGGATATCGAAGAAAACAACAAGTACCAGATCGAGGCGAAGCTGGTTCTGGCGCTTGAGCACGCGCTGGTGTATGTCGAAAACGGCGTTGAGGTCGACCTCCAGGCGTTGGAGCGCGATGCGCGTACCTTCAACGACGAGATCTATCCACGCAACCGCGAGCTGTTCGGCTCCGAGTGGTCGCCGGGCATCGACGGCGATCCGCGCCTGACTATTTTGAACGCGCGTATTCCGGGTGCGGGCGGATATTTTTCCAACGGCGACGAAGTACCGCGCAGCGTCAACCGCTTTTCGAACGAGCGGGAAATGTTCTATATCAACGTCGAGAACTTCGCGCCCGGCAGCGAGGGCTACCTCAGCACGCTGGCGCACGAATTTCAGCACATGATCGAGTACAACGAGGCCGAGCGGCAGGCAACCTGGTTCAACGAGGGGTTGTCGCAGCTGGCCGAGGAGCTCAACGGCTTCAGCGACTCGGCGCAGAGCGTTGCGCCGGCCTACGTGTGGCAGCCGGATTTGCAGCTGACCGCTTGGGGCGCCAGCCCGCAAGAGTTGCTACCGCATTATGCCGCCTCGTATCTGTTTTTGTCGTACCTGTACCAGCACTACGGCGAGCAGCTTGACCTTAATAGCCTGATCAAACAGGGCGCCGGGGAGCAGCTCGACGTGTTCGCCGCGCTGGCCCAGGCTCAAAATCCGGCCGTCACAGACTTCGGCGACCTGTACGCCGACTGGGCGACCGCCAACCTGCTTAATGCGCCCGCTGCCGGCGAAGGACGCTATGCCTACCGGCAGCTCCCGGACACCGTGGAGCCCCAGCTGCTCGAACCCTCGCTCGACGACACGGTGGCGCAGTTCGGCAGCGACTACTGGCAGGTCGCGCCGTCACGACAGGATCGCGTCCTGCGCTTCGACGGCAGTGATACAATCGGCGTAGTGAGCGCCGAGCCACAGGGCACGGCGATGTGGTGGAGTAATCGCGGCGACAACGGCTCCGGCACGCTGGAGCGGCGCATCGATCTGCGGAAAGCTTCCGAGGCAACACTGGAGTACCGGTTGTGGCACGACATCGAGGACGGCTGGGACTTCGGCTACGTCGCCGCTTCCACCGACAATGGTCAGACCTGGACCACGCTTGAGGGAAGCTATACAACCACCGACGATCCGCAGGGCCAGAGCCAGGGCAACGGCTACACCGGCAGGAGCGGCGGCGGGGATACAGCGCGTTGGGTAGACGAGTTGATCGACCTTAGCCAATACGCCGGCTCGGAGATATTGCTACGCTTTGCGTACATCACCGATACCGCAGCGAATCGTCCGGGAATGGTCATCGACGACCTGCGTATTCCCGAGATCTCGTTCAGCGACAGCGCCGACAGCGCCGACAGCGGTTGGCAAGCACGCGGCTTTGTGCGTACCGACAATCGATTTCCACAGCAATGGGAGCTGCGGTTCGTCCGACGCGCGGGCAACGCCGTGACTGTAGAGCCGTTGGCGCTCGACACCGAAAACCGCGCCGAGCTCCGCGTTGCGCCCGGTGAAAGCGGCACCTTGATTGTGATGGCAACAACACCTTACACTACCGAGCGAGCAGCGTACCGAATTGAGAATTGATACGTCATTTCCGGAGGAATCCATGGAGCGCGTGCCGGATTCGATCTCGTTTGACCTTCCGGTGACCGCCGAGCAACCGGCCGTCATCTTGATCGTCGAGGACGATCCCGGTACCGGCCAGTTGCTCAGCGAATTCCTCGGCTCGGAAGGCTATGAGGTACGTTGGACCACCGATTTCGACGAAGCCGTAACCCTGGTCGAGCAATCCATTCCGGACGTCGTTTTGTTGGACGTGATGTTGCCGCCGAACACCGGCTACGAGGCATGCAAGCGCATCAAGGCGGTGCAGGGACTGTTTACGCCGGTGATTTTGCTCACCGGTCGCTCCAGCGTCAAGGACAAGCTACGCGGTTTCGAGGCCGGTGGCGACGACTATGTGGTCAAGCCGTTTATCAACGACGAGCTGCTGATCCGGGTCCGCGCCATGTTGCGTATCAGGATGATGGAGCGCGAGCAGGTGCGCCTTTCGGCCGAGCTGGCCCTGATGGCCGAGACCAACGCGCAGCTGTATGAGCAGGCGCGCGACGACGGCGACATCAAGGCGGCGCTGCTGCAGGAGCTCAATCATCGCGTTCGCAACAACCTGGCGGCGATCAGCGGATTCTTGGAGATGGAGCTTTCGCGCTGCGAGCCCGGCCATAGCCAGGATGTGCTGCAGCGCGCTACCGCGCGCGTGCGCTCGATGGCGATCGTGCATGACGTTCTGGCTGCCCATGAGAACCAGCTCGCGCCGTTCCGCGATGTCGCCGATCGGCTGGCGCGAACAATACAGCCGTTCTACGACCCACATATGCAGGCCAGCGTGACGGTTACCGGCGATGCGCTATTGATTCCACCCGAGCAAGTCAGCCCACTGGCGATGGTGCTGAACGAGCTGCTGACCAACAGCTTCCGCCATGCGTTCCCGACCGGCCAGACCGGCATCATCGAAGTGATGCTCGAGGAAAAGCCGCGCACGCTTCAGCTGCGCGTTCGCGACAGTGGTATTGGCCTGCACAGTGACCAGGAAACCGCCGGCCGGCGTAGCGGCCAGCAGGTGGTACGCCGCATCGTCGGCTCGTACTTAAAAGGCAGCTGCAACTGGATTTCGGACAACGGTACGATCGTGACTGTTGAGTTTCCGAAGCCGAAAACAGCAAGCTAAGCAACCGGCAATCCAACAAACCAGCAACCTACCGGAACTAAATCGCGGCTGTTCTGCCTACAAACCACGAGCGATCTGTAAATAGCTGAACGAATTGACAAGCTCGCATTGTGGCATAGCGGTTTGCTGGTTTTAGTCTGGTGTGCAACCCTCGCCCATACTAGCGTGTTTCAAGACCTTACATGAGCCTATCAATCTTGCTCGGTTTAGGCTCCGGCGTGGTGTGGGGCACGGCCGATTTCTTCGGCGGGCTGCAATCGCGGCGCTTTCCTCCGCTGGCAGTCGCCTTCTGGAGCCAGCTGGCGGGTGGGCTCGCCCTGCTGCTGATCCTGCCGCTGCTGGGCGGCTCACCTACTCGTGGTGCGATCGTCTGGGGTCTGCTGGCCGGCGTTTTCGGCGGCAGCGGGCTGGTGCTGTTTTATCGGGCGCTTGCCGGCGGCATGATGTCGGTGGTGGCACCCGTTTCGGCGTGCGGCGCGATTGTGCCGGTTGTTTTCGGCTGGTTGCTCGGCGAGCAGCCAGGCACGCTTGCATATGGCGGCATGCTGGCGGCGCTCGCCGGCATCGTCCTGGTTTCGCTCCAGCCGGAAAGCGGCACCCGGACCGGCTCGCGCTGGGTATCGCTGCTGCAAGCGCTGGGCGCGGCGCTGGGCTTCGGCCTGTTTTTTGTGCTGGTCGACCGCGGCGCCGACACGCCGAACGCCTCGGCGCTGTGGGTAATCGCCGGAGCGCGTGCCAGCTCGCTGCCGTGGCTGTTTACGATCGGCGCGATCAGTCGCGATGTGCCGCGCTGGCCCGGGCGGAGCATCGTACCGATCGGTATCATCGGCATCATGGACACCACCGCCAACGTGTTGTTCGCGCTGGCGTCCGCCGGCGGCACCCTCGGTGTCGTCGCGGTGCTGGGCTCGCTCTACCCGGTTGCGACTGTGATGCTGGGGCGCGTGGTGCTCCAGGAGCGCCTCAATCGGCCACAGCTCGCCGGGGTCGTGCTCGCGCTCGCCGGCGTAGCGATGCTGGCGATGGGGTAACGAGAGAACAGAGAACAAAGTGCACGGGCTGGGCACCTTGATTTGTCATTCCGAGCGGGGCGCCCTCTGGGCCTAGGCAATCTCACGGCCTCTGGGCGGCCAGAAGCCGTGAGATTCCTAGGCCCAGAGGGCGCCCCGCTCGGAATGACATGACTCAATGGATGTGAGAAATGCTATAGGGTGCAGAATCAACGCACTACCCATTGGGATGATTTGCTTGGTTCTCTGTTCTCTATTCTCTGTTTCTAAATCCTCCTATTTCACATCCACAATCTTGATAAAATTCGTAGCTCCGCGCGCGGCAAGCGGGTGGCCGCCGGTCATCACCACTTTGTCGCCGCGGCTGCAGCAATTATTCTCCAACAGAATCTTTACCATATAGTCG
This sequence comes from uncultured bacterium, assembly GCA_963827625.1. Taxonomy (GTDB): domain Bacteria; phylum Chloroflexota; class Chloroflexia; order Chloroflexales; family Kallotenuaceae; genus CAWHBS01. The sequence goes on from CAWHBS010000007.1 coordinate 385,953, forward strand.
GTCAGATCGTCCAGCCGGTCGATCGGCGGGCAGATAAAGGGCGTTACACCCCAGTACAATGCCGTACGCCGCGCGACGATCGGGTCGGGCGTGAGCGCAAAAATCGGCACCGGCGGCCGGTCTTTTGAAACCAGTCGCGCCGTGTAGCCGGATTGGGTAAACGCGATGATCGCCGCGATGTCGAGGCTGGTGGAGATCGTCCGCGCGGCGTGGCTGATCGCCGTCGACGTGTCCTCGCCGCGCGCGGGGCGGTTGGTCAGGTCGTGAAACAGCTCGAGCTGCTGCCGGAAGCGGTCGCTGCCTTCGGTGGTGACGGCGATACGGTGCATCATGCGCACCGCGTCGATCGGAAATTGCCCGACCGCCGTTTCACCGCTCAGCATCACCGCGTCTGTGCCGTCAAAAATCGCATTGGCGACGTCGCTGGCCTCAGCGCGTGTCGGTCGCGGATTGTTGATCATCGATTCGAGCATCTGGGTCGCCGTGATACACATCACGTTGTGCTCGGCGGCGGCCTGAATGATCCGCTTTTGGGCCAACGGTACCTGCTCGGGATACATCTCGACGCCCATATCGCCGCGCGCGACCATCACGCAGTCGGTAGCATCCAGGATCGCCTCAAGGTCGTCCAGCGCCTGCGGCTTTTCGAGCTTGGTGACAACCGGCGTCTTGTGGCCCGACTTGCCGATCAACTCCTTGAGCTGCAGCACGTCCGCCGCACGCTGCACAAACGACATCGCAACGAAATCGACGCCCTGCTGCAAGCCGAACTCGAGATCTTCGCGGTCCTTTTCGGTGATCGCCGAGATGTTTACCAGCACGCCCGGCAGATTGATGCCCTGGTGCTCGCGCAGCGAGCCGCCCTGCACCACTTCGGTGATCACATCGCCGTCGCGCACGTCCCGCACGCTAAGCTCGATGTTGCCGTCCGAAAGCAGCACGCGGTCGCCGGGGTGAACATCGCCCGGCAGCCCGGTGTAGGTGGTAGATACACGGGCGGCGTCGCCGACATACGGCTGGTTGGTGATGGTGAACTGGGCGCCGTTGAGCAGCGTAACCGCCTGGTGGTCTTTGAGCGAGCCGGTGCGGATCTTGGGGCCTTGCAGATCCTGCAAGATCGCCACCTGGCGCCCGGCCAACTCGGCCTGCCGCCTGATACGCGCGATACGCGCCGCGTGATCTTCTTGTGTGCCGTGCGAGAAGTTGACGCGCGCGACATCCATTCCCGCCGCGATCAACGCCCCGATGCGCTCATCGCTGTCAGTGGCCGGACCGAGCGTGGCGACTATTTTGGTTCGTCGCATTGCACTCACCTTCTGAGGTCCTGGAGTTCGCGGACCTTGCCCCAGCAGCATGGGCACATGCCCTCGACCGTTTGCCGCTTTGCTTGCACGAATTGGGCCGTTAACCGATAGATGCGAAGATCGCTTGCACGGCGCCGCTCGCTGCCTGCGGCGCACGATTCATTTGTACCACATCTGCCTAGCGGAAGTTTCGTTAACGTTGATTTCGACCGGAAATACACAAAGGCACAAAGGACACGAAGATTCTCAGGATTCTTCGTGTCCTTTGTGCCTTTGTGGTGTTTCCTCCGGCCGATCACTCACCGACGCCGACCAGACCCTCCAGCTTGCCGAACAGGCTGGGACCGATACCTTTGACATTTTGCAGGTCGTCGACCGACGCGAACGGCCCGTTGGCCTCGCGATACGCGATGATCGCCTGGGCCGTCGCCGGTCCGATGCCAGGCAACGCTTCCAGCGTCGCCGCATCGGCCGTATTAAGGTTGACTATACTGCCCTCAATATCCTGGGCCGGGGCCGGCGCTTGCTCTCCGGGCGCGGGAGCAGCCGCGGCTTCCGCAACCCGCGGCACACGGATCTGGGCGCCGTCCTCCAGTGGCGCCGCGAGATTGATGCGCTCGCGGTTGGCATCCGGCGCAAGCCCTCCCGCTGCCATGATGGCGTCGTCGACGCGGGACGTAGGTTGCAGGCGGTATATACCGGGCGCTGCTACCGCACCGATCACGTCCACCGCGATCTGCTCCGTAGCACCATCGCCGGTGGCAGCCTCAGCAGTCGTATCCGGCGCGATCTCACGATCGAGCGGCGGGGCCGAGACGGCCTCAGCGGCGACGGGCGCGCTTGCCAGCAGCGACGTTGCGTCCGGCGGGCGCTCGCGGCCTGCCCAGCGCACACCGATCACGATCGTCAACAGCACGATCGCGGCGGTGGCGGCCCAGCGCAGATACAGATTGGCCGACCATTTCATGCGGGCTCCTCGCCCGCTCCCACCTCCCACTATGGTAACAGCACCGAGCCACCGCGTATATATGCTAAACTCCTAACCATACATAGGACTCTCGGACAGCCCACGATGCGACTCACCATCCTAGGCAGCGGAACCTCGATGGGCGTGCCGGTGATCGGTTGCCGGTGCGCAGTCTGTACCTCGGACGACACGCGAAACCGCCGGCTGCGAACGTCTGCGCTGCTGGAGCACGGTGATACCACGCTGCTGATCGACGCCGGCCCTGATCTGCGCCAGCAAGTGCTGCGCGCCGGCAATCTGCGGCTCGACGCTGTGCTGCTGACGCACGCGCACGCCGACCATATCGGCGGTATCGACGACCTGCGCCCGTATACCATGCGCTCCGGCGAGTCGCTGCCGCTGTGGGGCGATGCATATACCGTCGAGCGCGTTCGGCATATGTTCGACTATGCGTTCGACCTGGCTCCGTCGTTGTCGACCCGTCCCAGCCTGCTGCCACGTGTGATCGACGGGCCGTTCGAAGCCGGCGAGGTAGCGGTAACGCCGCTGGATGTGATCCACGGCCCGCATACGATTACCGGCTACCGCTTTGGCCCGATCGGCTATATCACCGACGCGAGCGCGCTGCCGCGCCATACCATCGAGCAACTGCACGGCGTGGAGCTGCTGGTGCTGAATGCCCTGCGCTGGAAGCCGCACCCGCTGCATCTTACCGTCGACGAGGCGCTGGCTATCGTCGAGCAGGTGCGCCCGCGCAAGGCGCTGTTCGTGCATATCACCCACGACCTCGACCACGCCGAGGTGAACGCACAGCTGCCGCCTTACGCACAGCTTGCGTATGATGGACAGGTGGTAGAAGTGATGGGAGAACGATGAACGATGAACGGGGCAATCGACATGAATAGGGACGCGCCACCGTGCGGTCCCTGCGGGTGCGATACATCATGTCGGGCACGGACACGCCACCGGCAACATCATCGCGCTCCAACACCAAAGCGGCTGTGTGCCTCCGGCGTGTCCCTACATATTTCCTTCGCCCAGACGGCACCCGCTTTGCGCCGTCGCGTTTCTGTCCGAGCGTGTCGCTGGAAACCTTGAAACTTGAACCTGGAACTTGAAACTCGTTTGCACATCGCGATCGACAACCGGCTAAGCGCGTACCGCGTCGGCGGCATCCCCGAGTACACGCGGCAGCTCGTAGCGGCGCTGGTTGAGCAGCTCGAACCTGACGACCGGCTTACCGTGATCGAGCACCGTCGTGGTCCGCGTGGCATGGCGACGTTTGGAGCCGAGGTCGCGCGACGCCACGTGTGGACACCGCCCCATAACCGCTGGGAGCAGCAATTGCTCCCGTTGGAGCTGGCCGGCCTGCGCGCCGATGTCGTGCATTTCCCGGATTTTATCCCACTGTTGCGCTCGCGCTCGCCTGCTGTGATCACGGTGCACGATCTGGCCTTTCTGCGCTTCCCCACGATCCTGGACGCAGACGCGAAACGCTTCTATGGGCAGATCGGTGCAGCTGTGCGGCGTGCCGACGCGATCATCGCAGTATCTGAAAGCACGCGCCGCGACCTGGGCGAGCTGCTGGGGGTGGAACCCGGGCGTGTCGATGTCGTCCACGAAGCGGCGGCGCCCGGTTTTCGCCCGCTCGGGCTTGCCGCCGGCGATGAGCGAGCCGTGGGCGAGCTGCGCCTGCGCGCCGGCGAGTTCGCCTTGTTTGTCGGCACGCTCGAGCCGCGCAAGAATCTGCAACTGCTGCTCCATGCGTTGCGGCTGGTGCTCGACCGCAAGCACGCCGCGCCCAAGCTGGTCATCGCCGGTCCGCGCGGCTGGCTCGACGATGCGCTGCTGGAATCGGTACGCGAGCTACGGCTGGAGCAGCACGTCTGGTTCACCGGCGCGGTGGATCAGCCGGCGCTGGTATGGCTCTACAATGCGTGTAAGGCATATCTGCATCCCGAGCTGTACAGCGGCTTCGGGCTCCCGGTGCTCGAAGCGATGCAATGCGGGGCTCCAGTGATCGCGGCCCGCAGCTCGAGCATCCCCGAAGTCGCGGGCGATGCCGCGCTATTGCTGCCGCCGGACGATCCTGACGCCTGGGCCGATGCATGGGAGCAACTATGGGATGATCAAGCTGCTCGCCGTGATCTGGGCGCCCGCGGCCGGCGGCGCGCGGGCGAGTTCTCATGGCAGCGTGCCGCGAGCTCGACGCTGCAGGTGTACCGGCGCGCGGTTGACAGGCGCGACGATCGGGCTTAATATCGCTGCGACATCCTTGGTATCGTTGGCCGCTCGGCGAGGAGCGGCAGAATTGGACCACGATTGTCCTGCTCCACCCGCGTCTTACCAAGCCACAAGTTGCTCGCTGCTTCCGGTGCTCGCCTCCCCGGCGCAGCGTTGTGCGCGACTACACGTATTCCAATCCGATATGAACCTGTGCGCCGGCTAGGCGGTACTCATCATGCGCTCAATGTGCGCGTTTTGGTACGCACCAGCCGAGAAAGGAGCAGTGCCTTCCCCATGTTCGCCGGCCGCCCGGCGGCCAGATGCGCGTATTCCCCGTATTGAGTGAGGAGTAAAAGAGCCTATGCGTGTCCGCGTTTTCCCGACAATAACTTTGCTGGCATTGCTTGCCTTCGCAGCGCCGATCTCGGCAACGCCGGCCCACCTGGCCGACGATGACAGCGGCCGCCTTCCACTGCAGCTAGAGGCGCCGAAGATCGATCCCACCCTGCTGAGCAGCGCCAAGGGCCTCCGACCGGCGTAGCGGCAAGCTACGTGTAATCATCGAGCTGCAAGCAACACCGTCGGCGCGCGTGTATGCCGACGGCGTCAAGCGCGGCGACAAAGCTCAGGCCGCTGCCGATGCCAAGACGGCCAAAACCGATATCGACCGTGCGCAGCAGGCGCTCGTGCGTGACCTGCAAAGCAACCGCATCGGAGCTGAGATTTTGGGCCGTACGCAACGCGTGTTCAACGGCATCTCCGCCCGTGTCGACCGCACAAAGCTGGACGATATTGCGGCCTGCCTGCCGTAAAGGCGATCAAGCCTGTTCGTGAGCTGACGTTGGATAACGCGGGCGGCGTGCCGCTGGTACAGGCCCCGCAATCTGGTCGAGCGCAGCGGCCGGCAACGCGCTCGGCGAAGAGCATGACGATCGCTGTCATCGATACCGGCATCGACTATCTGCACACCGATTTCGGCGGACCCGGCACGGATGCAGCCTATGCCGCCAACGATACCACCATAGCTCGGCGACGCACCTTTCCCCAACGCCAAGGTCGTCGGCGGCTATGATTTCGTCGGCGACGCCTACAATGGCGGCAGCGATCCGCGCCGTCACCGATTCCCCAGCCCGACCCCGACCCGCTCGACTGCAACGGGCACGGCTCGCATGTTGCAGGCACCGCGGCAGGCACGGTGTGAACTCCGACGGTTCGGTGTACGCCGGGCCGTGGAACAGCCAGCACGAATTTTGACGCGCTCCGCATCGGCCCCGGTGTTGCGCCGAAGGCCGAGCTGTGGGCGCTGCGTGTCTTCGGCTGTGCCGGCTCGAGCAGTAACGAGTGGTCTCAGGCGATCGAGTACGCGATCGACCCCAATCGGCGACGGCGACTTCGCCGACCGGGTGGATGTGATCAATATGTCACTCGGCTCGAAGACTTCGGCGATCCGTTCGAGCCCGACGTGTCGCGGTCAACAATGCCGTCCGACACCGGCGTGATCGCGGCCGTGTCGGCCGGCAACACGGCGATACGTTTTATATCACGGGCGGTCCCGGCGTCGCCGACAAAGGCGATCGCGGTCGGCGAGTCACCTGACGACGCAGAACGTACTGGATGGCTTCCGCGTCAACACGCCGGCATCGATCGCCGGCGTAAAACCCGGCCTCAACAGCAAAGCATCTGAACCGTTTGGCCGGCGCCGCGCAAGCCGCCGGTACCGCTGATGCTGGTGTATCCACCGACGCAGCGCTCCGGCTGCCAGGCGTTTACGCCCACCAACGCGGCGCTGCTGGACGGTAAGATCGCCCTGCTCGACTGGACCGAAACATCGCCGGGCGTAAGCGAGTGCGGCTCGGTCGTGCGCGTCAACAACGCCGCCAACGGCCGGTGCGATCGGCGTAGTGTCCTGATTTATCCGGAGAGCCGGACTTCGATGGCGATTCACCGGCAGCGCCCTGATTCCGTCGGTGTTCACCGTCTGATCCGAACGGCGTCCCAGCTCAAGCGCCAACTGGCGGCTCCGGTCAGCGTCACGCTGACGCCCGAATTCAACGCGGCAGCGTCAAATCGCGCAACACGGGTCAGGTCGATAGCGTTTCAACCTCCACCTCGCGCGGCCCTGCTAGCGGCACCTCGGCGCTTAAGCCCGACATCGCCGCGCCGGGCCGGTAACGATCTTCTCGGCTGATGTGCTCAGCGGAAACCGGGACCAACGGAGCATCAAACGGCACCTCGATGGCCACGCCACATGTTGCCGGAGCGATGGCTCTGCTGCGCCAGATCCATCCGAACTGGACGGTGGAAGAGCTCAAGGCGCTGGTGATGAACACGGCGTCTGCGCCGGTGCGCTCGGACGACGATCCCGCGTCGCTGCGCAATGGCACCGCAGCGCGTCGGCAGCAACCGCATGACGCTGGCTGATGCGCTCGCGGCGACGGTGGTTGCCTACAACGCCGACGATGCAGGTCGGTCGGCGTATCATTCGGCGCCGTCGAGGTGCTCGGCACCAGACCGCCGTGAAGAACGTACGCGTGGTCAACAAGGGCACAGCCGCAGCCAGCTATCACTCTGCATATCAGCCGGTGACCGATGTGCCGGGCGTCAGCTTCACTGTCTCGCCCGCGCAGATGACGGTGCCTGCCGGCGGCACGGCCAATGTTGCCGTGACGATGCAGGCAGACGCCGCATCGCTCCCGCATGCGTACGACCCGATCCATCTCGCTGGCGCAAGGCAATCAGCCCCGCCATTGGTTGACCGAGGAGTCCGGCCATGTGGTCTTGACGCCGGCGTCAGGAACAACCCTACGGGTACAGGCGTATGCCGCCGCACGCGCTGCTTCTGATATGCACTCTGCGCAGGTGGCGGTGGCTACCGGCGATGGGCCAACGTTCAGCACCACGATCGAGCTTGCGGGTACGCCCGTCGGCAGCGGCGAGGCGTTGCTGACGTTGGCGCCGACTGACGAGGTATCGCTGGTGACTGCGTTCGAGCTGCAGCACAGCAGCCCCAACGAGAGCAGCAGCGGCCCGGAAGTCGACGCGCCGACCTGCAATACGTCGGGGTATTCAGCGATTATCCGGCCTGAAATCATCGCCGACCCCGACGATGCGGGGCCGAAGGACGGGGCAACGCTGGCTTTCGGTATCGCCACCCATGGCGACTGGAGCACGCCACAAGGGGCGACAATCGGCGCTTCGAGGTCTACATCGATACCAACCGCGACGGCACCGCGATTACGTGCTGTATAACTGGGTCTGCTCTTACGCCCAGCCGGCTCAGACGGATGTATTCCTCGTGGTACTGGACAACCTGGGCAACGACAAGCGCTCCGCCTGCGCTACGAGTTCGTCAACGGCATTGAGCCGACCAAGCTCAATACAGTGCCGTACAACACCAACCTGATGTGCTGCCGGTGGCGGCGGCAGACCTCGGGCTGACCGACGCGGCCGCCGGCTTCACTACACGGTCGAGACTTACAGCGTCAATGACCGAGGACGAACCGTCGAGATCAGCCCCAGGCTATCTACAACGCCGCTAAGCCCGGCCTCGACCTGACTCAGGGCAGGCCGGCCTGCCGTTCTATCTGGATGTTCCGGGTCAAGTTCCCTGGCCGTGAACTACAGCAAGGCGGACTTCGAGGCCGCCAGGTCGCAGGGTTTGCTGCTGCTGCACCATCTCAACACCAGCGGAAATCGCGCCGACACGGTCCGCTTCCAGAAGTCGTTCATGCGGATGCTGCCGGGCATTTCGGCGCGGTAATTGCCGGCCGAAACCCGGCGGATCCAGCGAACCGGATAATCCTCCCGGCATAAATGCCGGGGCCGAAGAAACAAAGCCAGCTGAAGCTGGCTGGACGGGTTCCAGCCAGCTTCAGCTGGCTTTGTGTTTGGGCCCCAGGATTTATCCTGGGGAACGGGGAACCGGGGAATCCAACGGATTCACCGCACGATCAAGTCGCGCTCAAAGCTGGTGAGACTTTCGCCGCCGCGCTCGGTAAGCACGACGTCGTCCTCGATACGCACGCCACCAACTCCGGGAACGTACACGCCCGGCTCGACGCTGAAAGTCGATCCTGCCGGCAGCGGCGTCTGACTGCCGCTGTGGAGATACGGCGGCTCATGCGTTTCGATACCGATGCCGTGGCCGGTACGATGGATAAAGTACTGTCCGAATCCGGCCGCATCGATCACCGCGCGGGCAGCGGCGTCCACCTGAGATCCACTTGCGCCGGGCCGCACGGCGACACGCCCGGCCTGGTTGGCCTGCCGCACCGCCTGGTAGATCTCCCGCGCGTTGTCGCCGATATCACCCAGCGCCACCGTACGCGTGATATCCGAAATATAGCCGCCGTAGCGCGCCCCGCCATCCAGAATCACGAGGTCGCCTTCGCGAACGCGGCGCTCGCCGACGGTATGATGAGGATTGGCGCTGTTAGGGCCGCTGGCGACGATCGTGTCGAACGCAATGCCTTCGCTGCCGGCGTCGAGCATGGCACGCTCCCAGACGTCGGCGATCTCTCGCTCGGTGACGCCCGATTTGATCGCTGCGATCGCCGCGTGCAGCCCCTGCTCGACGATCGCTACCGCCTGCCGCATCGCGCGCAGCTCCGAGGCGTCCTTGACCATGCGTAGGCCGGCCAGCACCGGCGCGGCGTCCAACGATTCTATTGCAGCGGCGGCTTCCAGCGCCCGCAGCTCGAATACCCGCATAGCGCCGTACTCGACGCCCACCTGACCGCCCAGGTCGATGTCTTCGGCACAGCGCCGCAGCGCAGCCTCGAAGCCCTGGCTGTCGTTCCAGGTATAAAAGACGGCCTCGGTCTGCGCCTCGGCGGCGGCGCGCGGCCGCTCGAGCTCGGGCAGTACGACGCGCACAGCGCCGGCGTAGGGCACGAACGCGAGCGCGAGCCGCTCGGACGAATGGATCGTCAGGCCGAGCAGATATTGCAGATTAGCGCCCGGAACTACGGCGACGGTTTGTACGCCGGCGCGCTCCATTCCGGCGCGTAGCTTGTCGATGCGGCTGGCGGTGCTCATGGACAGACCTCATACTGAACGATGGCATGGCAACTTCCCGCCCGGACAGTAACGCAAAGACGCCAAGAACGCAAAGACGCAAGCGCAATGAAAGTTGACTCTGGTATGGGGTATGCTAGACTTCCGCCGGACCTTCCCTATTCTAAGAGGCGTTTCATGCGAAATCTACTGGTGACGGGTGGCGCCGGGTTTATCGGCGCGAACTTCGTCCATCATATGCTGCGTACATATCCCGAGTACCGCGTCGTCGTGTTCGATAAGCTGACCTACGCCGGCAATCAGGATAATCTCAAGCCCGTCAGCGGCGACCCGCGCTGTGCGTTTGTGCGCGGCGATATCTGCGATGCCGCCGCCGTTCGCGAGGCAGTCAAGCGCTACGAGGTCGATACGATTGTTAACTTCGCTGCTGAAACGCACGTCGACCGCTCGATCCTCGATCCTGACGCGTTTGTGCACACCAACGCGTTCGGCCCATATGTGCTGTGCGAGGCGGTCAAAGATCTACGCCTCGAGCGCCTGCACCATATCTCAACCGATGAAGTGTACGGCCCGATCGCCGAAGGCCAGTTCGTCGAAACCGACCGCTTCAAGCCATCCAGCCCGTACTCCGCGTCCAAGGCCGGCGGCGAGCTGCTGGTGCTGTCGTACCACACCACCTACGGCGTGCCGGTAACCGTAACCCGTGGCGTCAACACGTACGGACCGTACCAGTATCCCGAAAAGGCGATCCCGCTGTTTGTCACCAATGCGATCGACGAGCAGCCGCTGCCGCTGTACGGCGACGGGCGCCAGGTACGCGATCGCCTGCACGCGCTGGACCATGCGCGCGCCGTCGACGTGGTGTTGCACCATGGAACCCTGGGCGAAGCGTATAATGTGTCGGCCGATATGGAGCATACCAACATCGAGGTCGCCAGGAGTATTTTGCGCTTGCTGGGCAAGCCCGAAACGTTGATCGAGCCGGTACAGGACCGTCCGGGCCATGATGTGCGCTACGCTCTCAATTCGTCAAAGCTCGGAGTGCTCGGCTGGGAGCCGTCGGTGGTATTCGAGGAAGGACTGGAAAGCACTGTGCGCTGGTATGTCGAGAATGAAGCCTGGTGGCGACCGCTCAAGAGCGGCGAGTATCTGGAATATTACCAGCGCCAGTACACCAACCGCGACCAGACGCTGGCGGATGAGGTGCTGGGACAGTAGGAAACAAAACCAGCAAACCAACAAACTGGCGAACCAACAAACCAGCATACCAACTTATACAAGCTTTGGTTTGCTGGTTTGTTGGTTTGTTGGTTCGATTTTCGACCCGTGACGTTAACCCTCCCGTCACGTTTATCTCATCAAGGAGTCATGCTACTCACTACGATAGAGAGTACACTACTGGCAGGAAAGCGAGCCAGAAGGTTATGTCAACAGCAGTTATCATCTTGCTATGCGTCGTCGCGCTGCTCCTATTTCTGGTGCCCGACAGCCGGGCGGTCGCGGACGACGACTAAGCAACAGCAGCGGCCAGCTGTGCCGCCAGGGCCAGCGCCTCGTCGCGCGTGCGCACATCGCCAGCATCCTGAGCCTCGCGAACTACTGCCAGCACGCGGCCGATACGCGGCCCGCTGGGGATACCAAGCGCCAAAATGTCGTCGCCGTTAATCAGCTTGCGCTCATGTTCTTCGCGGCGCGCACTCCAGTTTTGCTCCAGCATCGCACCGGTCCAGCCTAGATGATGCACCCACCAATCCCATTCAAGCATCGGACCGCGCACGGCCATGTGGTCGCACATCGCCAGCAACAGTACGTCGGGTGCGGCATCAGCGGTATCGCGCAGCAGGCGGAATACTGCCCGCTCCGTCAGCTGCGAGCCAAGGCCACGTAGCTGGCCCGGCCGCATATGCTCGGCTACTAGCAGCTTCACATACGCGACAGCATCTTTAGGAAAGCGCAGCCGCCTGAGGGCAGCGGCCGCCAGCTCGGCACCGGCGGCTTCGTGACCATAAAAGGTGATCCGCCCGCCGGAATCTTGCCTGGTGCTCGGCTTCCCTACATCGTGCAGCAGCGCGCCCAGCTTCCACAACGCCACCCGCGGATAGCCGCCGGCGCTCTCCTGCAGCCTCGCCACCAGTCGCTCGGCGAACGGCAGCGCCGCCGGTAGCAGCGGATTGGCGCGCACTGCCGCCGCGAGCGCGAACGGGCGCCGATCTTCCGCACGCTGCGGTGCCGGTTGGCCGGCGATCGCGCATAGCCGTGCATAGAGCCACTCAGCAGCCGCGACTGTTTCCAACAGATGCTCGAGCACCGGCAAGAAATGCTCGGACGGCTGGGTACAATCGCGCGCCGCTTCCAGCTCGGGCAGTATGCGCGTCAGCAACCCGGCGGCGTCGAGATACGCCAGCCATTGCCCGGCACGCGGCGTCGCGAGTAGCTGCCACAGCTCGTCGCGCACGCGCTCGTGGGCTGCCTGATCGATCAACGCCGCGGCCGCTCGGATCGCCCGGTCGGTATCGGGCAGCAACTCGAACTCGAGCTGCGCGCCGAGTCGTGCGACGCGCAAGGTGCGCAGCGGATCGTCGACGAACACGTTGGGACCGCATGGCCGTAACACCCGGGCATTAAGATCTGCAAGCCCGCCGCTGGAATCCAGCAACGTATCGCTGCCGGTATAACCGTCGACGGCCCGCTCGAGCGGCAGTGCGAGCGCATTGATCGTCAGATCGCGCAGCCGCAAGTCAGCTTCGATGCCGGACGCCCGCAGGCGTGCCAGATCCAGCACCAGTGCGCTGCCGTCCTCGCGCTTCCATACCACGCGCGCGGTGTCGGTTGTCTCGTCGAGCTGCACAAAAGCGCCGCCGCTCGCGTCGGCGAAACGTCGCGCCAGCTCGGTCGCCGGGCCATCGACCGCCAGATCGATGTCATCGCCGGCGCGTTGCAGCACAAGGTCGCGCAGGTAGCCGCCGACGAGCCAGGCCCGTGCGCCCTGCTCCTGGAGCATGTGCTGCAGCGCGGCGAACAGCACTCGGTGATGCTCGGGGAACTCTAGACGGTTATGCATTATTTACAGCGCCGCGATCAACGCCGGCGCCAGCCTGTCGATCGAGCCGACCTGCGCGACGAGCGGCGCGGCCGGGCCAAAGGCCAGCAGCGGCACCGGGTTGCGAGTGTGAATACGGGTAGTGGCGTCCTCAGCATTGCCGTGGTCGCTGGTGGCTACCAGTGTATCGCCGCCCGCCAGGGAGCCGATCGCACCGGCCAACAGCCCGTCGACCGCTCGCAGAGCTTCCGCGACGTCGAACGGGATGCGTTGGTGGGCCGCGAGGTCGGGGAGATACGTTTCAAAGGCAACAAGATCGTACACCCGGCCGAGCGCTGCAAGCCGTATGCCCGCGCCCTCGGACGCCAGCAGCGGCAGCCCGGAAACATCAGGCCGCGTGCGGGCCAGGCGCTGCGTCACATCCCAGCTCAGCGCCGTCCCCGCGCGCAGCTCGTCCACGCCGCGCAGTGCAAGCCCTGCTGCGATCGCCGCCCATGTGCCGGCAGTATGGCGCAGCCGCCGCGCAGCGACCGCTTCGGCGTAGCCAGGCAAATAGGCATTCGCCCAGGCAACGCGTGCCCCGGCGCGGCTGGCGTCCAGCAGAAGGCTACTGGTGGCCAGACGTTCGCGCATTTGCACGCTAGGATAGCTTGGCTGGTGGCGGCCGGCCAGGGCCGCCGCGTTGAAGCCGCCCCAGATCGAGGTATGCCCCGAGCCGCTCTGGGGCAGGCCAGGAATGCCCAGCGTGGCGTCGATACCGGTCGCAAGCAGGCGGGGAGTGGCGACGTCGAGCCCGGCAGCCAGCGCCGCGCCGACGACGCCGGCAATCAGCGGCAGCCCGGCGGCGACGGGATTGGTAGGGCCGGCCGGCGCCAGTCCAACGCCGTCGATCAGGATTACAAACAGGGCCACGAACAGACTATAGACGCAAAGGCGCAAAGGCGCAAAGGAGAATAACGATCCGCGAAGGAACGCGAATAACGACTCTGTTATTCGCGTTCCTTCGCGGATTTGTTCCGGTCGTGAGCCGACTACTCGCTCTGGGGACCGACTTCGACGACCTCGACGCTGCCGAACAGGGCGACGGCGTTGAGATACAGCACCGATCGAGCCTCGCCGGCGGGATACGGATCATGGTTCTTGTGCTCCTGGGCACCGAACATCGCGAAGCCGCGAAACACAACTTCGGTGCCACGCGGAACGTATACTTTACAGCTGCCGAACATCGCCAGGGCCGACATGCTCAGCGCCTCGGGCAGCACGACGTTCGACAGGTCGAACTTCGTTTCGCCGAACAGCGCGATCAGCTGCTCGCCCTCGGCGGGGATCGACCGCGCAATTTCCTTGTGGCTCCCAAAGATCGCCAGGTTCATCCGTGCCTCCTGTGTGCGTCCGTTTGCACTTTGACGCTCGGGTCAGGCGGAGAGTTGCAGGATGATTGGCCCTCACCCCCGGCCCCTCTCCCGCGGCAAGCCGCGGGAGAGGGGCCGGGGGTGAGGGCCATCACTCATCATTTCCCAAGCGCCTGCCGCACCAGACTGGCGATATCAGTCGGCACTTTGGCGACGTACGCCCCGACCGCTTCGAGCGCCTCGACCTTTTCCTGCGCCGTGCCCTCACCGCCGCTGATGATCGCGCCGGCGTGGCCCATTCGCTTACCCGGCGGTGCGGTCTGGCCGGCGATAAACGCCACCACCGGCTTGGTGACGTTTTGTTTGATGAACGTCGCGGCTTGCTGCTCGGCCGTGCCGCCGATCTCGCCGATCAGCACGATCGCCTCGGTGGCAGGATCCGCCTGGAACAGCGCCAGCACGTCAATGAAGCTGGTGCCGATGATCGGGTCGCCGCCGATGCCGACGATGGTAGACTGTCCGAGGCCGAGCCTGGTCAGCGCGTCGACCGCCTCGTAGGTCAGCGTGCCCGATTTGGATACGACGCCCACCGGACCGGGTTTGCCGATGCTGCCGGGGATGATGCCCACTTTGGCCTCGCCCGGCGTCAACAGCCCGGGGCAGTTCGGGCCGATCAATCGCAGGCCGCGCTGGCGAACAAATGCGACCGCCGCCACCATATCGTTGGCCGGGATGCCCTCGGCCAGCGAAATGATCAGCGGCACGCCGGCGTCGGCCGCCTCCAGGATCGGGTCGGTCGCGTTCATGGTGGCGGGAACTGCGATCCACGAGCAGTTGGCGCCGGTGGCTTCGACCGCTTCGCGTACGGTGTTGAATACGGGCACACGGCCGTCGACGGCAGTCTGGCCGCCACGGCCAGGCGTTACACCTCCGACCACGTTGGTGCCGTAGTCCAGCATTGCACGTGTGTGGAAGGTGCCCTCGTTACCGGTAATGCCCTGCACGATCAGACGAGTGGTTTTGTCGGCTAGAATACTCACAGTTGGTGCTCTCGCTGTAGTAGCTTGATATCGGCATCGACCATCATGCGTACCAGATCCTCAAACGGGGTTTCGGGCTGCCAAGCGAGCTGCTCGCGTGCCTTGCTCGAGTCGCCGACCAGCAGGTCGACCTCGGCCGGGCGGTAGAAGCGCTCGTCCTGCACAACATAGCGGTTGTAGTCGAGCCCGACATGCTCGAACGCGACCTCGCAAAAGCGGCGCACCGAGTGTGTCTCACCCGTAGCCACCACGTAGTCGTCGGGCTCGTCCTGCTGTAACATCAGCCACATCGCTTTGACGTAGTCCTTGGCATAGCCCCAGTCGCGCTGCGCTTCCAGGTTGCCCAGACGCAATTCCTTGGCTAAACCGAGCTTGATCTGTGCCACGCCGTGGCTGATCTTGCGTGTGACAAATTCAAGCCCGCGCCTGGGACTCTCGTGGTTGAACAGTATTCCAGAACAGCCGAACAGATTATAACTCTCGCGGTAATTGACGGTAATCCAATGGCCATAAACCTTCGCAACACCATAGGGTGATCGCGGATAGTATGGTGTCGACTCGCGCTGCGGCACTTCGACGACTTTGCCGAACATCTCGGACGAAGACGCCTGATAAAACTTGATCTCCGGGTCGACGATGCGAATCGCGTCGAGCAGGCGGGTTACGCCGAGACCGGTGATCTCGCCTGTCAGCACCGGTTGCGTGAACGACGTCTGAACGAAGCTCTGGGCCGCCAGGTTATATACTTCGCTGGGACGATGCTCACGCAACAACCCGATCAGCGACGCCTCGTCGGTCAGGTCGCCGGGCGCGAGCGTGAGGCGATCCTGGATGTGCTTGATACGCTCGAAGGTGAGCGTGCTGGAGCGTCGCAGCATACCCACGACGTCGTAGTCCTGTTCAAGAAGAAATTCGGCCAGATAGGAGCCGTCCTGGCCGGTAATGCCGGTAACGAGCGCGCGTTTTTTCATGTGTTCCTCAGCGGTTGCTTCGGCCGGCGGGAAACCCCGCGGCACAGCCAGTGTATCCACAACCGCGCGTGCATGCTGCTAAGTCACATAGCAGCGCTATAATCAATTAGCAATTATCAATGAGCAATGAACAATTGCCTGCCGGCTTTGCTCATTGTTCATTGGAGCGAAGCGAGTGAGCGAACCTTTACAGTTAGGCGGCCGCCTCGCCATGCTACGGACGGCGCTCGGCTGGACTCAGCAGGAGCTGGCCGAGCGGATCGGCGTTTCGCGTGTGGCGATCTCGCATTTCGAGCTCGGCTTGCAGCTGCCGTCAGAGCGCAGCGTTGCGCTCCTGGGAAGCGTGTTCGGCCTCGAGCCGGCCGATGTAGTCGCCGGTACGTCGTATCCGATCGCCAAAGCTGAGCGGCTGCCGCCGATCGTTGCGCGCTATACTGCTGTCGAGCACGAGCTCGGCCTGTTGGATCGCGATCTTAGCTGGATCGAGCGTGTGCTTGCTCTCCCACGTGGGCAATCCCTGGCCCACCAGACGCTCCACGAGTGGCGCGAACGCTTATGCGAATTGCTGGAAAATTCCACCGATCGCCGCAGTGAGCAAAAACTACAGGTAGCGCTGAATACTGTTCATGCTCACTTGACTGAACTGCACAACAAAGAACAAAGAACAAAGAACAAAGAACAGAGAACAGACTGAAAGTGCGTTTTGTCTGGTGCCGGGTATTTCGTACTCGTGCTCGGTTTTCCTAGTTTCTGTTCTCTATTCTCTGTTCTCTGTTTTCCCTACTGCCTCGCCACCTGCACCACCTTTTCAGCCGCTTCGGCCAGCGACGTCGCCGGGATCAGGTTCGCATCGGCCAGGATTCGCGCGCCCTCCTCGGCGTTGGTGCCGACCAGCCGCACAACCATCGGCACCTGGCGCGAGATCTGCTCCAGCGCGGCGACGATGCCCTTGGCTACCTCATCGCCGCGCGTGATACCGCCGAAAATATTGATCAGCACCGCGTTGACGTTTGGATCGTCAAGGATAATGTCGAGCGCCGTGGCGACCTTTTGGGCATTTGCGCCACCACCGATGTCCAGGAAGTTGGCCGGCTCGCCGCCGAACATTTTTACCACATCCATCGTCGCCATGGCCAGGCCGGCGCCGTTGACCATGCAGCCGATAGTGCCGTCGAGCTTGATGAAGGTAATGCCGGCATCGCGCGCTTTGAGCTCCGCCTCGGGTTCACCGGCAGTATCGCGCAATGATTCGAGCTCCGTATGCCGATACAGGCCCGATTCGTCGAGCAGGATCTTGCTGTCCAGTGCTTGCAGCGCGCCGTCGGCCTTGACTACCAGCGGGTTGATTTCGACCAGCGAAGCGTCGAGCTCGGTGAACACGCGAAAGATCGCGCGCGCGATAGCGGCGAACTGTCGCGCCTGCTTGCCTTCTTTAATACCGATGTCGAAGGCCAGCTGCATCGCCTGAAACTGCTGCAGGCCGAGCATCGGGTCGGCCGCCAGTTTCTTGATCGCGTCGGGATTGGTTTTGGCGACTTCTTCGATCTCGACGCCGCCCTCGGCCGATGCGATCATCACGATGCGCTGAGTAGCACGGTCCAGAATCGCCGAAAGATAGATCTCGCGTTCGTACGAAATCGCTTCGGCGACCAGCACCTTTTCGACGGTCAGCCCTTTGATGTCCATGCCCAGGATCTGCCGCGCGATTTCTTCGGCCTGTTCGGGCGTATCGGCGAGCTTGACGCCGCCGGCCTTGCCACGGCCGCCGACCAGCACCTGCGCCTTGACCACAACCTTGCCGCCGATGCTTTCGGCGGCGCGCCGCGCTTCCTCCGGCGTGGATGCCACACCACCGCCGGTGACGGGGATGCGATAGCGCTCGAGGATCTCGCGGGCCTGGTATTCGTGTAGCTTCATTGCCGCTCCTTCTGATGGGCAATCCTAGCACGCCCGGACAAAAACGCAAAGGCGCATAGACGCAAAGGATTTATCGTTCCAATTCGGAAATCAGACGCGTTCGCCGAAAATCGCCCGCCCGACGCGCACGATCGTCGCGCCCTCCTCGATCGCCGACTTGAAGTCATCGCTCATGCCCATCGACAAATGCCGCAGCTGAAGGCCGGCTAGCTCCTGCTGCAGCTCGTCGCGCAGGCGGCGCAGCGCCACGAACACCCAGCGCACCTGCTCGGGATCGTCGACAAACGGAGCAACCGTCATCAGGCCCTGAACCTCCAGCGACGGCAGGGCCGCAATACGCTCGACAGCATCACGCAGCTCGACGTACGCCGCACGGTTATCTGCTCCGTGCGGTACTCGGAACCCTGCTTTGCTCGCTTCGCCCGAGACGTTGACCTCCAGTAACACCGGCAGGCGCCGGCGTGCCGCGTCTTCTTCGCCTGCCCGGTTCAGCGCTTCCGCCAGGCGCACGCTGTCGACCGAGTGTACGACATCGAACAACGATACAGCGCGGCGCGCTTTGTTTCGCTGCAGGTTTCCGATCAAATGCCAGCGTGCGGCGTGCGGCGGCAACATAGGGATCTTGGCTTCGGCTTCCTGCACCCGATTTTCACCGCAATCGCGTATACCGGCCGCCAGCGCCGCCTCCACTGACGCCGCCGTATGCGTTTTGGTGACGGCGACAAGCGTGATGTCGTCCGGCACACGACCCGAGCGCCGTGCGGCGGCGGCGATGCGTTCACGAACTGCTGCGATGTTGTCGGATAATGTCATGGAACCAACAAACCCACAAACCCACCTACGTCGCCTGCTTCCCCTACGTGCCCCGCGTCACCTTGTCACCTTGTCACCCCGCACCCCAATAACCGCAGCAAACCTACCCGTCTGCCCGCCGGATGCACGATGTGAAAAAAAGCGCTGGTGCTGCTCGATCGTACACATGCCGGAGACTTCGACATGCTCGCGCGGCACGCCCGCGTCGGCCAGAGCATGCAAATTAGCCGCCCACAGATCGAAGAAACGCTCCTGGCCCCGCTCGAGCACCACGTCGTCGCGTCCCGGATACGCAGCATGTGCCGCGTCGGCAACATGCGGCCCGATCGCATAACAACAAGGACCGGCGGACGGCCCGACCACTACCCGTAGCTCGTCCGGCCGGCTGCCGAACGCCGTCGCCATCGCCTCCACGGTCGCGGCGGCGATACGCTTGACGGTGCCCTGCCAACCTGCGTGCGCGATCCCGACCGCGCGTTGCACGGGATCCCAGAACAGCAGCGGCGTGCAGTCGGCGAAGCAGGCGAATAGATACAGGTCGGGGGTCGAGCTGACAATGGCATCGGCAGGCGGCAGCACCAGCGAGCGGTCGAGCGCACCTCGTCCGGCGTGCCGGTCGTCGGCGATCAAGATATCCGCGCCATGAACCTGACCGGCCTGTACGACGCGGCATGGATCGATACCGAGCGCTCCAAACACCCGGCGACGATTTTCTTGAACAGCGGCCGGATCATCGGGGCGGCCGAACGACAGGTTGAGCGACGTATGGGGCGCGTCCGACACACCACCCGCGCGCGTCGTCACAGCATGGACCAGATCAGGGTGCTCGAGCGATGCAAAGCGGATCAACATAGCTGTCGTGCCATTATAACGTATGGCAATTGTCGAATCGCTTAAATCAACGAGCGCGGCGGGGACAAGCCCCGCCGCTACCCCATAATTGAGGTAGCGGCGGGACTTGCCCCCACCGGATTCGCGTGTCTTCGCGGATCGTTACCCGTCGACTTCCAGTAGCGTGATCCAGTCCGTCACGTTGCCCACATTGTCGATCGCCCGGATACGCACATAGTTACGGCCGGGTTCGAGGGCCGGCAGCGCGGCCTGTGTCTCGACGACGAACCAGTCGCCGGTGCCGGCCGGATCCTTGCCGACATACAACTGGTAGCCACTGACGCCGGACTTTTCGTCGACCGATGGGTTCCACTTAACCACCTGGAACAAGCCCTGACCTTTATCGAGCAGCGTCGGGGCGGTAGGAGGCGTGCGGTCTTCGCCGGGCGCCTCGGCCGGTGCGTCCGCCGGTGCATCGCCGGCAGGAGCCTCGGCGCGCACTCCATCCTTGGTAAGCAGCAAGCCGCCATGCTGGTTGCAGCGGCCGGTATTGGGCAAATTATAGCCCTCGGCAAAGTTGATCGGCACCGTATTGCGAGATCGATCTGAACCGTTGCGCCCGACGAACAATTCGAAATGCAGATGCGGATTGCTCGCCCCGGCGCCGACGCTACCGGCTGTGCCGATCACCTGTCCACGCTCGACGTTCTGCCCGCGTCCAACGGCGCGCGAGTTCAGGTGGACATACATCGTCGAATAGCCGCTGCCGTGATCTATGATCACGATGCTGGTAGAGCCGCCGGTATAGGTGACACGTCCGGGCGCGGCGGCTGTCACGGGCGCGCCGCGGGTCGCACCGCCGACCCGTACCAGGTCGAGGGAATCTTCGTTGTCGCGGTGGGACCCGCAATTGTAGCCCTGGATGATTTTCCAGGTTTCGCCGTTGCTAAATGGGAGGGTAAACACGGGAGCCGCGGCAGCCATGTGGGAAACGGCGATGGTGCCGCTCAGCAGTGTGATGGCTGAAACCAACGCGACAAGGCGTCGTGCACGCATGACGGGGTGAGTTCCTTTCCTGCCTGGGATGTTCCTGCCAGCTCGGGTCAACGTAGCCAGGGCGACGTGGCACCAGCTACCGGCGGCTATAGTACCCGCCGATCACGTTTCTGTCAACGGGCTGATGGGAAGATGAGAGGGAGCATGAGAGCGAGGGGAGGCCTACCGATGTCTACCCCGTCACCTTGTCTCCCTGTCGCGCCGCCTCCGTGTCTGCTTGCTCCCGCTTGCGCGGCGGGGCGCCGCGATGGTACTGCACGCGGCGGAAGATGAGCGCCGAGATCAGAAGCGGGAACCAGAAGGCGAGCAGCCGGTACAACAGCGTCACCGACAGCGCGTCGGCCGCGGGCACGCCCAGAGCGGTCATGGTAACGGTCATGGTCGCTTCAAATGTGGCGCCGCCGCCCGGCAGCGACGACAACGTGCTGACGAAATAGGCCAGACTATAGCTGAGCAACACCACTGAAAAATGCGGCCACTCCCCTAGCGACCAGAACAATAACAGCAGCGTGAAGCAATCGAGCAGCAGGGCGGCGAGATGCAAGGTGACCAGCTGCAAGAAGCCGGTTCGATCGCGGCTGATCAGCGCGGCGCCTTCGTACAGCTCGGCGACAAAGGCCAGCACGCGCATATCGCCCCAATCCTTGCCAAACAGCCGGGCCAGGCGATTCTTGACCGCGAGCGCCTGCCGGGTCAGCGCTGCTCGATCGCGCGACAGGCCCCAGACATACACGCCGAGCATGATGATCGCCAGGCAGATCATGACGACAAACAGCACCTGGTTGAGCCGAAGTGTGCCGTGGGTGAACAAATATACGAAGCCGCCCGTTAAGAGCACGAAAAACGCAGCCAGATACGACAGGCCGTCGAGCGTCACCGCCACGGCGCCGGTGCCGTCCGGAATACCGCGCCGCCGCAGCTGGTACAGCAAAAAGGCGAACGTGCTGGTGCCGCCGACCGGAAAGGCGCGCCCCAGAAACACGCCGACAAACGCCACGCCGTAGAGCGATCGCAGCCGAAGGTGATAACCGAGCAGGTGCAGGCTACGCCAGTACACCGCCGCAAAACACAGATATACCAGCGCCTGGGTTCCTGCCGCCGCGGCGACCCAGGCCCAGTTCGCCTCGCGCAGTCGCCGGGCCGCCTCGACCAGCTCGGCACGTTGCGTCCAGACGAGAAACGCGAGCGCGATCACAATCACGACACCGGCGCAGATCCGCCAATGACGCCGCATAGCGCCGATCATGATCGCAGACTCCTTTGTCGCCACGGTTCCCGATTCATTGACTATTCCGGCACAATCTGAAGCGTTTCGTCGATCTCTTCGATGCGCAGCGACAACACGCGCGAAGCGCCGTCGTCGGCCATACTGATTCCATACAACGTATCGGCGATTTCCACGGTGCCGCGATTATGCG
This sequence comes from uncultured bacterium, assembly GCA_963827625.1. Lineage (GTDB taxonomy): Bacteria > Chloroflexota > Chloroflexia > Chloroflexales > Kallotenuaceae > CAWHBS01. Next base: position 407,904 of record CAWHBS010000007.1, read on the forward strand.
TAATGATAATAAACTGCGTCTCGCCGGTCAGCGACAGCAACGCATCCCGAAAGCGTACCACGTTGGCCTCGTCGAGCGAGGCGTCGACCTCATCCAGGATGCAAAACGGGCTTGGATTGACCCGCAATATCGCGAACAGCAGCGCGGCCGCGGTGAGCGCGCGCTCGCCGCCCGACAACAGCTGCAGATTGAGCTGGCGCTTACCCGGCGGCTGGGCAACGATATCGATTCCATCGGGCGAACCGCCGTTGCCGGCGTGCGTTTGAAGCACCAGACGCGCGCTACCGCCACCGAACAGCTGCGTAAACGTGGCGCTGAACTCCACGGCCACCGCTTCAAACGTCGTGCTGAACTGCTGCTGCATGACACGGTCGAGCTGCCCGATCGCCTCACGCAGCGCCGCCGCCGCCGCCCTGACATCGGCGAGCTGCCCGACAGAAAATCGTAGCGCTCGGTCGCCGCGCGGTATTCCTCGGGCGCCAGCATGTTGACCGGACCCATGCGCCGCAGCCTGCCGCGCAGCTGCTCGATACGCGGCAGCAGCTCGCTCGCGGAGGCTGCATCTTCGGGCGGCGGTTGCATTGTCTGCAGCTCGATGCCGTCCTCCGCGGCGCGTGCCAGCAGCGCATCGTGCTCGACCTGCCGGCGCTGTAGCTCGATCAGCGCCTCGGCATGCACCGTGTCTTGCGCCAGCGTCAGCGTTGTAAACTCACGCTCGCGTCCTTCCAGCGCTTCCAAAGCGACGTCGGCGTCACGACGGGCAGCGAGCGCCGTCGCCAGCCGATCGCTCGCCGCGCTCAGCTCGCCTTCAAGCCGCGCCTGACGCTCGAGCTCCTGTTCCAGCTGCCGGGCAAGCTGCCCCGCTTCGCTATCGAGCGCCGCCGCGCGGTCGCTCAGCTGCCGGTGCTCGCCCTGGGCGCGGCTGAGGGCAGCGCGCTGCGCTTCGAGCTCGGCCTCCACGCGGCGAACCTGGGCGCCGGCTTCGGCCGCTCTGAGCTGAAAGTCCGGCAGCCGTGCTTGCCGGCTTGCGCTCGCTCGCCGGCTCGTCTCGTCCTCCGCGGTGGCGACTGTTTGAGCGGCAGCCGCGTACGACTGCTCGGCACCGGCGAGCTCGCCCTGCGCTTGCGTTCGCTGCCGGGCCAGGGTTGATGCTTCCTGCGCGAGCGCTGCTCCTCGACGCTCAAGGGCGTGCCTTTCGTCCTCGGCGCGGTTCTGCTCGCGGCGCCGCGCTTCGGCGTCGCGCTGCGCGGCATCACGGCGGCGGCGCAATTCCCACAGGCTCCCCTCGGCCTCGCGGAGGCCGGCCTGAGCCGCGTCGAGCTCGCCGCCGGTCGCGCTAAGTCGTTCGTGTGCCGCATCGGCAGCCGCCCGCGCCTGCGACACCTGCTCGGGCAGCTCGCGCAGCTCACGCTCGCGGCGCAGCACCCCACTTTCGCGCGTCGCGGCGCCGCCGGTCACCGATCCGCCGCCGGCGATCGAACTCGCCACCGAGTGTCACAATCGTCCAGCCGCCGTCCAGCTCGCCTGACGCACGCCTGGCCGAATTCAAATCGTCGGCCACCAGCGTCCGGCCCAGCAGCGAGGCCACCACCGGCCGCGACCGCTCGTCGACGTCCACCAGCCCGGCTGCGACGCCGCGGATACCCGGCATGGCCGGCGGCGCGCCACGGCGCCCGATCCGCAGCGTATCCAGCGGAATAAACGTTGCCCGGCCGGCGCCGGAGCGCTTGAGCTCGGCGATCGCAGCCTCCGCGTCGGCCCAGCTATCGACCACGATATTCTGCAGCCGCGAGCCTAGCGCAACCTCGATCGCCGTTTCGAGCTCGGCCGGCACCCTGAGCAGCGAGGATACCAGGCTAAAGCGGTGGCCCTGACGCTCGGCCCACTCCATCGCGGCGCGCACGCCGGCGAATGCGCCTTCGCGCGAGCGCGCCAGACGGCCCAGCGTGTCCAGGCGAGCCTGTCGCTCGCCCAGGATCCGCCGCGCGGCGACTACGTGCTCGTCGGCTTCGTCGCGCGCATCCCTGAGCTGCTCGATCCGCCTCCTCAGCTCGTCGACGGCTGCCTGGGCTGCGCTGATCGCCGCCTCGCTTGCTTCGAGCTTACGCAGCGCGGCGCCGGCCTGCGCAGCGCGCGTTTCGTCGACGTGCTGCTGGTGTTCGAGCGCCACCTGGATCGAACTCGTCCTCGCGCGCCGTGTCGTTCGAGCGCCGCTCGATCTCGGCCAGCCGCGCTCGCGTACGCTCGATCGCTGCCTCGGCCTGCATCGACGCAAGGCGCTGTGCCGCGAGCACCGCTTCCGCCGCCTGCCGCGCGGCATGCTCGCGCTGCGCGGCGCCCTCGGCATCATGGAGCGCAGCCTGCGCAGCTGCGAGCTCATTCGCCGCCTGAGTCAGGCGCGCTTCGCCGGACAACAGGCTTCCGCCGAGCGCTTCGAGCTCCGGCTGCAGCGCGGCCGCTCGCCCGCGCGTCTCGGTTCTGGCCCGGTCGACGCCGGCGGCGCGCTCCGCGGCGACAGCCCGATCGCGCTCGACTGCCTGGGCTGCGCGCTGCAACTCGGCTGCCGTCGCGCGCAGCGTTTCCAGCTCGGCGCGCCCGGCGTGCGACACGTCGCGCGCCGACTGTAGCTCCCCGGCAGCCTGTGCGCGTTGCTGTTGAGCCGCCTCGAGCTCACGTTCCGCCTCTGCGTGCGCAGACTTCGCGCGGCCCAGCCGTTCGTTCGCCGACTGGAGCTGCCGCCAATAAAAGCCGCGCAGCAGCCCGCCTAATTCGGCTTCCAGCGCGCCGACCGCATCGGCATCGCGTGATTGCCGCTTGAGCGAGCGCAGCTGCGGCTCGAGCTCGGAGAGCAGATCGCTCAGGCGCACCAGGTTGGCGTCGGTCTCACCTAGCCGGCGCTCGGCCTCGGCACGCTTGGCCTGATACGGTCCGATCTCGGCAGCGTCCTCGAATAACCGGCGCCGCTCCTCGGGCTGCAGCGCCAGCGCCAGGTCGACCAGCCCTTGATTGATGATCGTGTAGGAAGATCCGAGCGGCGCGACGGCGTCGAGCACGTCGCGTAGGCGAACACGCGCGCGGTTGATGGTGTACTCGTTGTCGCCGCTACGGTAGGCGCGCCGGCCGATCGTCACCTCGTCGTAGGGCAACGGCAGCAAGCGGTCGCTGTTGTCGATCGTCAGCGCCGCTTCGGCGAACCCGTTGGGCGCGCGGCCGCGACCGCCGCTGTACAGCACGTCCTCGGTGCGCTTCGCACGCAGGTTGCTGAAGCTCTGCTCGCCCAGCACCCAGCGCACCAGATCGCTTAAATTGCTCTTGCCTGACCCGTTGGGACCCACGATCGCCGTAACGCCGGGCTGGAACTCGAACACGGTTCGCTGGGCGAACGTTTTGAAGCCGTGGACTTCGAGGCGCTTTAGATACATCGAGGCGAGCGAAGGTTCATTGCGCGGCGATTATAGCATGCCAAAAGCAAGCCGAACGACGAGTGATGAGTGATGAGTGGCGGACAAATCACTCATCACTCATCACTCCCATTACGTCGACCGTCTGGCCCTCGCGCGAAGGAATATCGCGGAACTGCAGCGCGTACAGTCGCGCATACAGCCCGCCTTGCGCCAACAACTGAGCATGGCTGCCAAGCTCGACGATGCGTCCGTCATCCATCGCCGCGATTCGGTCGGCGATCTGGACGGTCGAAAGACGATGCGCGATCACAAAGGTAGTGCGGCCGCGCATCAGTCGCTCCAGCGCTTCCTGCACCAGCGCCTCAGATTCAGTATCCAGGGCGGACGTCGCCTCATCCAGGATCAGTATCCGGGGATCCTTGAGCAGCGCGCGGGCGATAGCGACACGCTGGCGCTGGCCGCCCGAAAGCTTCACTCCGCGCTCGCCGACAAGTGTATCGTAGCCGCGCGGCAGCTGGGTGATAAACTGGTGTGCATTGGCCGCTTTGGCCGCCGCGACGATCTCGTCTTGGCCGGCCTGAAGCTTGCCGTACAGAATGTTTTCGCGGATCGTTCCCGAAAACAGCAATGTTTCCTGCGGCACGATGCCGATCTGCTCGCGCAGCGAAGCCAGTTTGACGTCGCGCAGATCGTAGGTGTCGATCTTCAGCACGCCGCGCGTGGGATCGTAAAAGCGTGGAACAAGATTGACCAGCGTCGACTTTCCCGCGCCCGAGGGGCCGACCAGCGCCAGGATCTCGCCCGGCCTAACATCCAACGAGATGTCGGCCAGAATATTGTTCGAACGGTCGTCGTCAGGTTCGTACTCGAAGTAAACGCCGTCGAACACGATCTCGCCGCGCACCGGCGGCAGCGTTATCGCGTCAGGTTTGTCCTTGATATCCGGCTCCAGGTCCAGGATCGCGAACACACGGTGCGTCGCTCCGAGCGCTTCCTGCAACTGGCTGTACAGGCCGGTGAACGACCCCAGTGAAGCCGCGATGGTGGCCGAATAGATCAGGAACGAGCCAAGGTCGCCGGGGCTCATCTGGCCCGACACCACCAGTAAGCCGCCGAACCAGATCACCAGCACGATCGCCATAAAGCCCAAAAACGAAACCACCGGCAAAAACGTGGCCCGGATTTTGGTGCGACGCATAGAGGTCTGAAAAGCATCTTCGATCGCGTCGCTGAAGCGCTTGATCTCGTGCGGCTCGCGCGCAAAAGATTGGACGATCCGAACACCGGACACCGTTTCTTCAAGCACGGCCGTCGCCGTGGCCATGCGGTCCTGCACCTCGGTGGAGATGCCGCGGAGGCGGCGGCCAAAATAGATGCCGGCCAGCAGCATCGCCGGCACAACCACCATCGTCAGCAGCGTCAGCTGCACGCTTAAGAACAGCATGAACGCCAGGCCGCCGAACAGGGTGACGGTGCTCTGCAAAAACGTCGCGACGTTTACCGTTACAACGTTCTGAATGGTGGTGACATCGTTGGTCACGCGCGAGGTGATCTCGCCGGTTTGCCGATCGTTGAAAAAGCGCAGCGACTGGCGCTGGATATGCTCAAACGTTTGCGTGCGCAGATCGACCATCACGCGCTCGCCGACATACGACAACAGATAGCCCTGCGCGAAGTTGAACAGTGCCTGCAGGATAAACACGCCCAGCATCACCACCACGACCCAGTTGAGTACGCCGGTGCGGAAACCGGATTGGGGTGGATTGGTTTTGAGGACGTTGGAATAAAACTCGCCGACGAACCCGAAGACGGTCGAGCGCCCGGATGAGGTCTGGCCCGATACCGCGTCGATCAAGAGGCCGGCTACCAGCGGCACCATCAGGCCCAGCATGCTGGACATGAACAGACAAACGATCGCGATCGCCAGCCGGCCGCGATACGGCCGAATATAGCTGAACAATCTGCGCCAGTCGATCTCCGCCGCGACGCGTATCGCCTCCCGCGGCTTCGCTCGCACGGACGGGCTGCCTTCGGCAGTTTCAGGCAGGGGCTGCTCCGTCACTGGCGGCTTCCTTTCATTCCCTCACGAGCAAGATACCCGAATCGTCTGCCGCGCGCAATAGGCGTGGTGTCGTGATGAGCATTGACGGGAAAGGGAAGAATGTTTACCCTGTCTCACATGCAGCCCTACACGGGCTGAGCAATAAAGCTCTCTGCCAATGAGACGCCTTCGTGCAGCAGTTGTTGCACCTGCTCGGGGGTTCGCGCCTCAGCATAGATTCGCAGCACCGGCTCGGTACCTGAGGGGCGGATCAACAGCCAGGAATCGTCGGCCAGTAAGAACTTCACGCCGTCGCTGGCGTTGACGTTGGCGACCGGCTGCCCGGCTAGGCCGGCGGGCGCCGAAGCCTGGAGGCTGCGCACCAGATCGCGCTTGGAAAACGGCTGCACCCGGCGATCGAGGCGGTCGTAGAAGAACGGACCATAGCGCTGCTGCAGATTCTCAACCAGTGTGCGCAGCGGCTGCCTGGCCAGGGCTACGATCTCCAGGATCAACAGACCCATCAAAATACCGTCGCCTTCGGGAATATGGCCCAGAATGGAGATGCCGCCGCTCTCTTCACCGCCGATAAGCACCGGCTGCTTGAGCATATAGTCGCAGATATAATTGAAGCCGACCGGCGTTTCCCGGACCTCGAGATCATGTGCCTGGGCCACGCGGTTTACCAGCTGGGTGGTGGAGATGGTTTTGACCACCAGCCCGCGCTTGCCTGCGTTGAGCAGATGCTCCAGTGCCAGCGAGATCAGCAGGTGCGGGCTGACGAACTCGCCGCCGGCGTCCACGGCGCCGATGCGGTCGGCGTCGCCGTCGGTGGCAAGGCCGACATCATAGCCGCCCTCGCGCATCAGCTCGCTCAACGGTCCCAGGTTACGTCCGATCGGTTCCGGATGCAGCCCACCGAAGCCCGGATTGAGCTCACCATGGATCTCACGCACCATGACACCCAGGTCGCGCAGCCAGCGCGCGATATAGCCACGACCGGCTCCGTACATCGGATCGACCGCCACGCGCAAGCCGCTGCGCGCGATCACCTGGAAATCCACCAGCGTGCGCAGGTGCTTGAGATATGCATCCATCGGATCGAAGCGCACCACTTCGCCAGGCTGAGGAACGCCTTCCCGCCAGCGTGGCTCTGCCCACTCGGGCGCGCGGCCCGCGGCCATGTTGCGCTCGAGATGACGCTCGATCTCGGCGGTTACCTCGGGCATGGCCGAGCCGCCGAAGTGCGACTTAAATTTGATGCCGTTGTAGCGTGGCGGATTGTGCGAGGCAGTGATCATCACACCGCCGGCGGCGCCGAAATGCTTGACGGCATAGGATAGCGCCGGTGTCGGGCAGTCGGCTTTGCTCAGCCAGACAGGAAGACCGTTGCCGGCGAGCACATTGGCGACTTCGATCGCATAGCGATCCGACAAGAAGCGTGTATCGAAACCGACAACGACGCCAACGCCAGGCACCTGCTCCGCGCCGGAGCGCACATAATCTGCGATCGCCTGCGCGACATGACGTACATTCTCGAATGTGAATTCTTTACTTATAACGGCTCGCCAGCCGTCGGTTCCAAACCAAATCGTCACCTTTATCACTCCACATTTTGGCTACAGGAAGGCATATTGTACCATCGGGGAGTGATGAGTGATGAATGATGAGTGATGAATTGACCATCATCCATCATTCATCTTTCTTTTGTAATACACCTCCAACCCACGCACACTCATCTCGATCCAGCCCTCGATCACCCGCCGCACGTACGGATCGGCCGGCGGTTGCCGCAGCAGCGCCGCAATAGCGACCGCGGAGTCGATCGTGCCGGACTGCCACTGTGGCTCGACCAGCGCGACCAGTGTTTCGAATCGCTCGCGCGACCGCTCGATCGAAGCGCCAACCGGCTCACGACCCGGCCCCGAATGTGAGAACAGTATGTGTTCGACATCCATTTCCCGGAGCTTGCTGAACGTTTCGCGCTGGCGCTCGATGCTAAAAGCCGGGGGCGGCGTCACCGGCCCGGCATACCCGTAGCGCGGCAGCTCGATGCCGAGCGCGTCACCACTGAACAGGCTGCGGCTGCCGGTCTCGTAATACGATAGATGGTCGGGCGAATGGCCGGGCGTAGCTACGGCCTCGAGCACCACACCGCGCCCCAGATCGAGGCGCAACTCATCCGCGTACACGATGCGCTCGGCCGCGATCGGCTCGACGGTACCATGGGCGGCGAATAATGGGCCGAGCGCGCGCTCGGCACTGCGCAGCAGGTCGGCAGGCTCGACCAGGAATTTGGCTGTGCGGCTATGGATATACACGCCGGCCGCCGGCATATGGGGCAGCAGCGTCCCCGTGCCGCCGGCGTGGTCCATATGAATGTGCGTCAGCAGAACATGCCGCACCTCGGAAGGTTCAACTCCCAGCCGTCGCAGCTCGTCCAGAATTCGCGGCGCACACAACGAGGTGCCCGTTTCCACGATCGCGGTCTCGTCGCCGCGCAGCAGATAGGTCGTGCCGAAGCCGGGCGCGTTCAGCAGGCCGTTATCGATGTACCAGATGTGCTCGTTGAATTGCGTAGCTACTTCCCGCGCGCTCGTTTGCGCCGCCGAGAGCCGAGCACCGGGCGTTCGAAGCCGCCCGCAGCGGGCGGCACCGGCGCTTCGCCCTCACGCGCCGGCGGCGCATCGCCCCCAGGCGGCCGCCCGGCCGCCTGCTGCGCCGGCGCGGCGCCGCCATCGGGATGCCGTGGGCGGCGGCGCTTACGTGCCATAGAGCCAGGGCCGGCCCGGCCCGGCCTCGCGGCGGCGCTATCCTCGAGCGGTTCGAATTGTGCTTCGTGCGTTGGACTGTTCGGCTCATTCTGCGGCGGCGCAGGGCGTTCAGTACGGCGCTGCCCCAACGTCGCGCCTAAGACAGCCTCGGGGCGCAGCGCAGGCCTGCGCTGGGCGGCAGTGTCCTCCAGGTCTTCCTCCGATAGATCGGCAAGCGCTCCGAGATCGTCGCCTTCGCGGTCGACCAGCTCACCGCGCCGTGCCTGTGCCGCCGGCGTGACACCCGCGGCATTGCGCATCCGCGCCTCGGAGGCGACTTTGCGGCGCACCTCGCCGATTTCGGCCGCGCTACAGTCCACCGTGGCGCCATCAGTAAGCTGAACCGTAACCGTTTCACGGACGACATTGACCATGATCACATCGCCCGGACCCTGCGGCGTTTGCACCCAGTCGCCGCGCGCAGGCAGCTCGCTTTTGATCTCGAGGTACTGCTCATGCTCGTACGATAGACAACACAATAGCCGCCCGCAGACGCCGCTAATTTTGGAGGGATTGAGCGGCAGGTCCTGATCCTTGGCCATTTTGATCGACACACGCGCAAAATCCGGCAAGAACGTCGAGCAGCATAGCAAACGCCCGCACGGGCCGATACCGCCTAGCAGCTTTGCTTCGTCGCGCGGGCCAACCTGGCGTAGCTCGATGCGCGTCCGAAATGTGCGCGCCAGGTCGCGCACCAGCGCCCGGAAATCGACGCGCTTTTCGGCTGTGAAAAAAAACGTGAGCCGCGAGCCGTCGAAGTTGTACTCGGCTTTGACAAGCTGCATCGGCAGCCGGTGCTCGCCCACTTTCTGCGCGCACACCAGCACCGCCTCGGGCTCGAACTCGCGCAGGCGATCCAGATTGCTGAGGTCCGCGTCGGTAGCGCGGCGCAGCACGGGCTTGAGCTCGCCCATCACCTCGTCGGCGGGCAGCTCCAGCAGCCCATTTGCGACGCGGCCAAGCTCGGGACCGCGCACGGTTTCGACGATCGCCCAATCGCCTTGCGCCAACTCGACGCCGTGCGGATCAAAATGATATATCTTGCCCGAATCCTTGAAGCGGATTCCTATGACATGCGGCATTGTAGGGCTCCCACGAGGTTTATTTCATGCGCTTCAGGCGCCTTAATCTTGCGAGGCAGTATAGCACAGGGCTGCATTGCGCCGCTTTGGCCGCAGCGCTAAGCTGAAGCTATGCGTCCACGCAGGATGCCTCTGCGAGGCTGTTCCGGTTAGCCTCTGCAGAGACCTGGTTTGGCGGCGTTCGGCTTTAGCCCGGCGTCACGGCGCAGGCGGGCGGCAGCATTCGCGTGGGCCGCCAGGCGCCTGCCTGCGTGCGTGCGTATGTACCCGCCTGCCTGCCTGCCTGCCTGCCTGCGTGTGTGCCTGCGTGCCTGCCTGCCCGCGAATGAATTCGCGGTTGATATGATAAAACCTGCTGAAGCAGGTTGATGGATCTCAATCTGTGCCAACCTGCTAAAGCAGGTTGGAGGGTGAGATTCGCACAATGTCGAGGGACGCAGGTTCAAAAACAAGACTCGCGTAACGCTATATGCATTGTCGATCTATAATGCACGGAAACCACCTTGCGCAAACGTTCGTCCCAACCTGCTTCAGCAGGTTTTATCATACCAACGCCGAATTCATTCGGCGGCCAGCGGCGGCCAGCGGCGGTCAGCGGCGGTCAGCGGCGGCCAGCAGCGGTCAGCGGCGGCCAGCGGCGGCCAGCGGCGGCCACTCGGTTCGACAAGGAGGCAACGATGCTGAACCTGGCGATGATCGTGGAAGATCATGCACGAAAGCGGCCGGCGCGCGAAGCGGTGGTGTTCGCCAGCACGCGGCTAACGTATGGCCAGCTCAACGCTATGGCCAATCAGATTGCCAACGGCCTCGCTGCGCGAGGCATCGGGGCGGGCGACAAAGTTGCCCTCTCGTGCCCCAACCTGCCCTTCTTCCCCCTTGTGTACTACGCGATCCTGAAAACCGGTGCGACGGTCGTGCCGCTGAACGTGCTGCTGAAGCCGCGCGAGATCGCGTACCACCTGCAGGATTCCGACGCCAAGGCGTATTTCTGCTTTGAAGGCACGCCCGAGCTGCCGATGGGCCAGATGGGCCATGCCGCGTTCGGCGAAACGGCGGGCTGCGAGCATTTTGTGCTGATGACCGCCAATCCCCAGGCGCCGTCGCCGATCGAGGGCGCAACTACCCTGGGCATGTTCATGCACGGGCAATCGCCCGAGTTTCGCACAGCCGAGGTTGGCCCCGACGATACCGCGGTTATACTTTACACGTCCGGCACCACCGGGCAGCCCAAAGGCGCGGAGCTGACGCACAGCAATATGCTGGTCAACGCGATCGTCTCGCGCGACTTGCACCAACTCAATGCTTCACGCGAGCGTAACGCTCTTTTGTGCGTGCTGCCGCTGTTTCACTCATTCGGCCAGACCTGCCAGATGAACGCCGGCATCTATCATGGCGCGACGCTGGTGTTGCTGCCGCGCTTTGATCCGGCCGCCGTGCTCGATACCATGCTGCGCGAGCGGATCAACTTCTTCTCGGGCGTGCCGACGATGTACTGGGCGCTGCTCAACTACGCCAAGCAACATCCTATTGATACGGCGGCGATCGCCGAGCATCTGGAGCTATGCTCGTCGGGCGGCTCGGCCATGCCGGTCGAAGTGCTCCGCGCGTTTGAAGCAACGTTTGGGGTTCAAATATTGGAAGGCTACGGGCTGTCGGAAACGTCGCCGGTGGCCAGCTTCAATCACCGCGACCTGCCGCGCAAAGTCGGCTCGATCGGCCTACCGATTTTCGGCTGCGACGTGATGATCGTCGACGAAAACGACGAACCCGTGCCGGCCGGCGAGCTGGGCGAGATCGTGATCCGCGGCCACAATATCATGAAGGGCTACTATAAGCGCCCCGATGCCACGGCCGAGGCGATCCGCAACGGCTGGTTCCATTCCGGCGATATCGCGCGACGTGACGACGAGGGCTACTTCTTCATCGTCGACCGCGTCAAAGACATGATTTTGCGCGGCGGCTTCAACGTGTACCCGCGCGAAGTCGAAGACGTGATGATGACGCACCCCGCCGTTTCGATGGTCGCGGTAGTCGGCGTGCCCGACGAGCGGCTCGGCGAGGAGGTCAAGGCTTTTGTGATCGCGAAGCCCGGCGCCGAGGTCGACACGGACGCACTCGTCGCCTGGTGCAAAGAGAACATGGCCGATTACAAATACCCGCGCACAGTCGAGCTTCGTGAAAGCCTGCCGATGACCGCGACCGGCAAGATCCTCAAGCGCGAGCTGCGTGTCGTGGAACAATCCCGCGAAGCCAGCGCATAGGTTTTTTAACGCAAAGACGCAAAGGAATTAAGGAAAGGTCTTCGATGTTTGTGCATCGAAAACCCCTCAACTTCGAGATCATGTACGAGCGATGGAGCTCGAAATCATTAATCCTTTGCGTCTTTGCGTTAATCATCGTTCCCTACGTTCTCGGCCTGTGATCGAACCTGCGAGATACGCGGCAAAAACCGGCCGGCAAGCGCGATGCCCAGCAGCATGAAGATGGCTACGCCACGATACATCACCACAAGACCCTGCACCGGCGAGGCACCCGCTGCCTGGGCGACGCTTCCTCCGATCGCCGAGCCCAGCACGCCGCCACCGCCGTTGGCGGCATAAAAGTAGCTCGCCAGCCGGCCACGCTGCCGGCGCAGTCCCAGCTCGGTTGCGTACAGCAGGGACGGCGCCTCATAGCTGGCGTAGGCAAACGCGCGCACCAGCTGCACCGGAATCAGCCACCACAGCGCCGTCGAGACTGTGTAGCACAGGTACACCAGCGCCATGCACGACATGCCGATCAGCAGCACCCGCTTGCGGCCCCAGCGATCGGCCAAAATACCGGCCAGAATGAGGCACGGCACTTCGCCCAGCGCCGCCAGGGCCCACAGGCTACCGACCATCGTCTGGCTGTAGCCGACGCCACGCATATAGACCGGCCACAGGAAAGCGATCGCGCCCATGGCGAAGGTCCACAAAAAGACAAGCGCCAGAAACGACCAGATCGCGCGCCGGGTCGTCAGACGCTCGCCGTGCTCCGAAGCTTCGGGGGCGGCCACCGGGGGCGCCTGGCCGGCGCCGCGCTGCAGCGGCTGCTCTCGTATCCTGGTGCTGATAAGGAACCCTATCAGCAGGCCGCTCGCGGCCAACAGCAGCGGCACGCGCATCGAGTAGCTGTCCGCGAGCCAGCCGCCGCTGAAGGCCGCGATCGCAAATGCCAGCGAGCCCCAGGTGCGATACATGCCCATCAGCTTGCCGCGGCTGCCTTGATCCTCCAGCAGATCGCCGATCAGCGCCAGGCTGCCGGTGCTGTACGCTGCCATCGCCATGCCCTGCAGTATGAGCAGCGGCACCAGAACGCCCCACTCGCGGGCCAGCGCCGCGCCGCTGAGCGTGCAGCTCATGCCGAGCGTCCCGATCAGCAGCAGCGGTTTGCGGCGTCCCAGCCGATCCGAGATGTTGCCCCACCAGAGCTGCGAAAGCAGCGCTGCCAGCTGGAACGTCGCCAGCACCAGGCCGATCTCGCGCGTGTCCGCGCCGAGCGACTGCGCGTACACCGGCATCATGGTCGACTGAATGCCGCTCGAGAAATAGACCAGGAACAGGATCGCACTAAGCGCATAGAACGAGCTTCGATGCCGCGCCGAAATCTGTACCAGCTGCGCGCGTATGGCAGAGCGACCGATCATCGGAGATGTTTCCTTCGTTTGACGTTTTTTCGATGCAAAGGTGCAAAGATTCTAAGGAATGTCTTCGCGGCGTCCGATTATCAGGCCGAAGATCGTGCCCTCTCGAACATGACAGGGTGACGGGGTGACCGGGTGACAAGGTGATGGTTTCGATGCGTGTACATTCTATGTCACCCCGTCACCTTGTCACCCCGTCATCATATTGGTGGCACAATTCCTGAGCATTAGGCAAACCATGACAACCGCACCAAACTCGAACATCAGGGACCAACTCGCCCTCGGCATCACTCCCGAGCTCCATCAGCGCATCAAGCGATTGTGGGTCAAACATTCGATCGCCGAAGATCGGCGCGATCTACAGGGTTTGGTCGACACGCTCAGCGAAGACTGTGTCTATGAAATCATGGTTACCGGGCAGCGCTGGGTCGGGCACAGCGGCGCGCGGGGGTTCTATACCAGGTTTTTGGGTGCCTTTCCCGATGTACACTTCGACCTGACCGATATTGTGATCGGCCCGCAGGGCGTGATCGAAGTGGCCGACATGACCGGCACGCATCAGGGTGAGTGGGACGGCCTGGCGCCTTCCGGCAGGCCGATCCGGCTGCAGATCATCATTTACTTTCCCTGGGATCCCGCGGCTGAGCTGTTCGCGGGCGAAAAGATCTGGTACGACCGCACGGCGCTGGCAGGGCCGGCATAAGTGGAGCATGGAGAAATCCGCTTTCTCCATGCTCAATCCTCAATTCTTCTGACGCCCGCGGCCGAGCCTACCAGCACGGTCTCCGCGAAGCCCAGAAACAGACCATGATCCATAACTCCGGGGATGGCGCGCAAGGCATGCGATAGCGCTTCTGCGTTTTCGATCGGTCCGGTCGGCCAGTCCAAAATCCAGTTGCCTTCGTCGGTAACAAAGTTTTCACCGCCGCTGCGACGCACTACCGGCTCGCCACGCGTACCCGGCAGCAAGTCCCGCACGGCGTCGAGCGTATTACGCCAGCCGAACGGAACCACCTCAACCGGCAGCGCAAACCGCTCGCCCAGCGAGCGAACCAGCTTGGAGTCGTCAACGACAATCAAGCGCCGTTTGGCGGCGGCCAGGACGATCCGCTCGTGCAGCAGCGCGCCGCCGCCGCCTTTGATCATGTTAAGCTGGGGGTCCACCTCATCCGCGCCGTCGATCGCCAGATCCAGCACAGGCTCGTCGTCGAGGGTGATAACCTCGAGCCCCGCATCATGAGCCGCCGCCGAACTCCAGCGCGAAGCGGTCACCGCGCGCAGGCCGGCCAGCTCGCCTTTGCGCACGCGTTCGCCCAGCTCGGCGATCACCAGATACAGTGTCGTTCCACTGCCGAGGCCAAGGCTCATGCCGGGTTGCACCTCGGCAGCCGCTGCGCGCGCGGCCAGTTGTTTTGCGCTATTTTCAGCCATGATCTAGCTCCCCGGCCGCGGCCGAGATCCAGCATCCATACCAGTAATCCGGATTGGGGGGCCACAAACTGGGCCGGCAGATCGTGTGCTCGTCTAGGCCCCTCGATCACGTCACGCACCCGGCCGGCTTTGTCGGCGCCGGCTACCAAGAATAACACCTCGGCCGCGGCGTTGATCAGGCGCGGCGTGAACGTCAGCCGGCGCACGTGCGGATCGAGCGGCGCTTCTGGAGTAGCGGTGACCAACGCCTCGCCGGCGTCCAGCTGCGGACTGTGGGGAAACAACGACGCCGTGTGCCCATCCGGTCCCAGGCCGAGCAAAATCAGATCGAAGCGCGGGGGAGTACCGGGAACGATACGTCGTACGGTTTGCTCGTACGCCCTGGCTGCCGCGTCAAGGTCAGCCGCGGCGCCGTCCATCGGCAGGATACTTGCCCGCGGCACCGGGGCGGCGTCCAGCAGCGCTGAGCGTGCCATGTGGTAGTTGCTGCGCTGATCGTCGAGCGGCACTGCGCGCTCGTCGGACCAGAAGATGCGCCAGCGGTCCCACGGCTCAGCTTCGGCGCCGGAACGCCCGGCCAGCAAGGTGTACACCAGGCGCGGCGTCGAGCCTCCCGACAGGGCGATACAAAACTGGCCCGTTTCCGCCACCGCTGCGCGGCTTCGTTCGATGATCCGCTGCGCGGCGCTCCTGGCGAGCGCCTCGGGGTCGGATTGGACGATGAGTTGTGTTTCCATTGGCGTTTCTATTGCTTCAACCACACGGTTGAGTAAGGAACAGCTCTGGGGGACACCCCCAGACCCCCGGCCTGCCGGCGGCGTTCATCGTTACCCTGTCTCATGTGTCGCCGCCCGGGCGCGCCGCTCCGCGAAAGACAACAACAGATTGGCGAAGCCGGCCAGCAGCGCCGCGCCGAAAGCACCCGCGATAATGCGCTGCGTCGAGTTGCGCGAGACGCCTTCGAACAGCAGCGTGCCGAGGCCTCCGCCGCGGATCAGGGCTGCGACGGTTGCGATACCGATGATCGCTACCGTCGCGATACGCACGCCGGCCAGGATCACCGGCAGCGCGAGCGGAAATTCGACGCGCCACAGCCGTTGCCAGCTGTTCATGCCCATGCCGCGCGCCGCCTCGACCGTTTGACGGTCGACGCCGTTGATTCCAACTACGATGTTACGCACCAGTATGATCTGCGCGTAGATCACCAGGACCACGATCGCGTTGTCCGGGCCGAGGCCGAACCACGGAATCAACAATACCAGCAGCGACAGGCTGGGAATAGTATAAAGAATGCCCAGCAGACCGAGCACGGGGCCGGCCAGCCAGCGGACGCGCGTGAGCAGGACGCCGACCGGCAGCGCGATAGCGAGCGCGATCAACAGCGACTGCACCGTCAACGCGACGTGCTGGAGGAAGTACTGCGAGAAGTCATCAAAGTTGTCGACGATATATCGCATCAAAGGCTAAAGGCTATAGGCACGGGGCACGAGGCTATAGGCTTTCTATCATTGGGTTGATGGCGATCAATCATCGGCTGCATTTTCAGCGCTCCGTTTCGCTTGCCTCTTGCCCCTGGCCGCTTGCCTATTGCCTTTCCCCGATTGCCTCTTGCCGCTTGCCCTTCGCCTCTCTGATTATGTGTTGGACCGAATCAAAGGAAAGCACCCCGATCGGCCGGCCGTTCTCGATCACCGCCAGCGAGTCGGCGCCGCTGCTGAGCAGCAGCCCGAGCGCATCGCGTAGATCCTCGCCGGCATCGACCCGCGGCACGCCGTCGAGTGGCCTGGCCTGCCGATCCGTCGCCGAGCCGACCAGCAAAAGGCCCAGCGTGCGCAGCACATCGTTGGCATTGACCAGCCGCGCCACAAACTCATCGCTCGGCCGGGTCAGGATGGTCAGGGGCGTGTCGAACTGAACTATCCGGCCCTCGCGCATCACGATAATTTTGTCCGCCAGGCGCAGCGCCTCGTCTACGTCGTGGGTCACGAAGAGGATCGTTTTGTGCAGCTTACGCTGGATCTGCAGCAGCTCGTCCTGCAGGCGGGTACGCGTGATCGCGTCGATGGCGCCGAACGGTTCGTCCATCAACAATAGCTGCGGATCGGCAGCCAAGGCACGCGCGATGCCGACACGCTGCTGCTCGCCGCCGGAGAGCTGGCGCGGATAGCGACGACGGTACTCGCGCGGCAGGCCGATCAGCTCGAGCAGCTCGTCTATGCGCGCATCGATGCGCTGGCGCGGCCAGCCCAGCAGCCGCGGCACGACCTCGATATTCTGCTCGATCCGCATATGCGGAAACAGCCCGGTCTGCTGGATCACATAACCGATGCGGCGGCGCAGCTGCGTCGCCGGCAACTGCATCACGTCCACGCCGTCGATCAGAATACGGCCCGCGGTCGGCTCGTAAAGGCGATTGATCATTTTCAGCAGCGTCGTTTTGCCGCACCCGGAAGGGCCGAGCAGCACAACCAGCTGCCCCCGCTCGACAGCAAACGAGCACTCGTCTACCGAAGAACGCGTCGCTTCTGTAAAGCGCTTGGAAACCGCTTCAGCAACGATCGCGTTTGTCTCAGCCATGCATCCTCACGAATTCGGCGCCCGTGCCGGGCCGGAGCTTGGGAACGCTAAGGATCAACCCGTAACCCCGGCCGCGGCTGCGCGTCCACTCAACGCCGGCAGGCGCTGTCTTGCTTATGCCGGCTGCACGCTACTTGAGCAGTCCTTGCTGCGTCAAGAACTCCTCGGCGATCTCTTCAACCTCGCGTCCGCCGTCCGGATTGTCGACCGACCAGTTAAGGTTGGACATCGTCGTGTTGTCAAGAATGGGGGCCAGCGGGTTGAGCACCTCGGCGATTTGGGGGTTGGCCTCCAGCACATCCTGCCGGATTACCGGCGCTACCTGATACGGCGGGTAGTAGCTCTTGTCGTCTTCCAGCAGCTGCAGGTCGAAGCCGCCGATCTGGCCATCGGTGCCGAACGCGACTACCACGTCGATCTGCCCATCCTGCAGCGCACCATAGCGCAGCGCCGGATCCAGCTGTTTGGTGTCACGGAACTCGAAGCCGCCGTAGGCTCCCTGCAAACCCTTGAGGCCGTCCTCACGCTCGAAATACTCGGGCGGCCCGCCAAGCACCAGCTCGCCCGCTTTGGTGGCCAGGTCGGAGTAGGTCTTAATGCCCAGCTCATCCGAGCGCGCCTTGGTCATCGCCAGCGCCTGATTGTTTTCAAACGGCGCGGCGTCCAGCCACGTGATCTGGAACTGCTTCTCGTACTCGCTCTTGACCGTATTGTAGATTGCCTCGCGGTCCGACTGCGACGGCAGCTTCAAGATCGTTAGCAGCGCGGTGCTGGTGTACTCGGGGTACATATCGATCTCGCCGGCTTTGAGCGCCTCGTGGGCCACCGTCTCGGACGCCAGGCCAAAGTTCCGCTCGACGGTGAAGCCGTTGTTTTCGAGCAGCAGGGCGTACATTTCGCCGAGCAGCAGCGCTTCGGTGAAGTTCTTGGAGCCGAGCTTGATCGTGCCCCCCGCGGCGGCGGAGCCGGCTGCCGAACCTTCGGCTGACGCGGCCGACGAAGCTGCTTCGGACGCGGCGGCGGAGCTGGCTTCGGTTGAAGCGGCGGCCGACGCCTCAGTCGAAGCGGCTGCCGACTCCTCCGCCATGCTTGCTTCTGCAGAAGGCTCAGCCAACTCCTGTGCCGCGCTGGCGGCAGGCGAGGCACCACCCGTCGAGTCCGGGGCAGCACTGGCACCAGCACCGCCATCGCCGGCGCCGCAGGCGGAGACAAACGACAAGACGAGCAGCAGACCCAGAATTCGGAACCACATGCCTTTGGTTTTCATAGACGACAACCTCGTGATACTAAGTTAGCCTCGCACGTACGCGGCGCTGGTGCGCTGCACACCCGCGAGTAGCGCGTCGGCAGCCAGGGCCAGCAGCGCAATTGTTATCGTTCCGACCAGGACGATGTCCAACCGATTGACGGCGAAGCCACGTTGAATATAGTTGCCCAGACCGTCTCCACCGATATATGCTGCCAGCGTCGCGCTGGCGATCACCTCCACTGTTGCAATGCGAATACCGGCCAGGATGACCGGCAGCGCGAGAGGAAATTCGACCGATCGGATCACCTGCCGGCTGCTCATGCCCATGCCACGCGCCAACTCGCTCACAGCCCGATCGAGCGAGCGGAACCCGGCATAGGTATTGGTCAGGATCGGCGGGAACGCCAGAATTGTGAGCGCGATCAGCGCGGACGTAAAGCCGAGACCAAAATACGGCCGCGCCAGAAACAAGATCGCCAGGCTCGGAACGACCCGCAGCGCGTTGGCGGTGTTGATCGCCACCTGCGACACTACAACTCGCTTGGCCGCCCAGATCCCAAGCGGCACGCAAATAAGCAGCGCGATCAGCAGCGCCGAGATGCTCAATCGCAGGTGCGTTGCCAGATTGTCCCAGAAATCGGCTTGGTTAGCGAGAAAATACTGGTAGGCTCTGCCCAGTTCGTTGAGCAGCTGATTCATCCGCGCTCCAGCGGTGTGCGAAGCCGTGCGCCCGGCGCGCAAAGCACGGTAATTGTAGCAAAATTCGTGCAACGGAGTCGAACAGGTGTGTTGTACTCGGGGGTCAGGCCCTCATCCCCCAGCCCCTTCTCCCGTCGCAAGCAACGGGAGAAGGGGAGCTTTGTTCCCCTCTCCCGCGCGTCAGCACGGGAGAGGGGCTAGGGGTGAGGGCCTAACCGCTACTTCGCCACCTCAAGCACGATCTTGCCGAAATTCTGATTGCGCTCCATATAGCGATGCGCCTCGGCGGCTTCGGCGAGCGGGAAGACGCGGTCCAGCACCGGGCGCACCTGGCCACGCGCCAGCAACGGCAGCACCTGGCGCGCAAACGACTGGGTCACCGCGATTTTTTCTTCGAGCGGACGCGAGCGCAGCAGCGTGCCTACGACGCGCAGCCGCTTGCGCTGGATCGCGCCCAGATCGATCTCGGTTCGGCTGCCGCTCAGCATACCGATCAGCACCAGCCGTCCACGCGGCGCCAGGGCGTCGAGATTGTCGGCCAGGTAGGCGCCGCCCACAAAATCGAGCACGATGTCGACGCCGGTGTTGTGGCGCGCCATCTCGGCCCGCCATCCATCCGCCAACATTCCGGCATCCAGGCCGAGATCACGCGCGCCGAGCAGTTTTTCCGGCGAGCGGGCAGTGCCGTAGCATGTGCCGCCCAGCACATGCACCAGCTGCACCGCCGCGGTGCCGACGCCGGAGCCGACGGCATGGATCAGCACTCGATCGCCTGGTGCGAAGCCGGCTTGCTGCAACGCGTCGTACGCGGTCATAAACACTTCCGGCACGGCCGCGGCAAACGTCCAGTCGAGATTGTCGGGTATCGGAGCCACCATCCGCTCATGCACGACCACGTATTCGGCATAGCTGCCGCCGCCGGTGATTCCGAACACGCGCTGGCCGGGCTGTAGCGAAACAACCAGCGGCCCCACGGCGTCCACCACACCGCAATACTCAAGGCCGGGAATATCCTGCGGCGAGCCAGGCGGAGCGGGGTACGAGCCGCTGCGCTGCAGCAGGTCGGCGCGATTTACGGCTGTTGACATTACCCGAACACGGACATAGTCGCTCGCCGGTTCGGGGGTTGCTACCTCATGTAGCTCGAGCACCTCGGGGCCTCCGGGCCGGGCGATCACGATCGCGCGCATGGAGAGCACCTCCCGTATGAACCGCGACCGTACGATGTTCATCGTCGGATGCGGACAAGCCATCGGGCGCGTAGGGGATGATTGTTGATTGATCGGGCAATTCTTCACTCGTCACTGATCATTCCCGCACGCGCGCGTCTCAGCAGAGCCATACCTACCCCGCCGGCGACCAGCGAAGCGAACAGGATCGCCAGCTTGGCTGCCTCCAGCACGACGGCATCCTGATACGCGAGCTGTGCGATAAACAGCGACATTGTAAAGCCGATGCCGGCCAACACTCCGGTTCCCAGCATCTGCGGCCAGCCGACGCCCTGTGGGAGTGAAGCAATGCCCGTGCGTACTGCCAGCCACGAAGCAAAGAGCAGACCGATCGGCTTGCCGAGCACCAGGCCAAGCACGATGCCCGCGGCTACCGCCGCTGTATCGCCGCGAAAGACTGCCAGTGACAGTACCACGCCGGCGTTGGCGAGCGCAAAGATCGGCATGACGCCGAATAGAACCACATTGTGCAGGCGGTGCTCCATCTTCTGGAGCGGCGCCTGTACGGCTTCGCACAGCTCTTCCAGCTCGATCACGGCGCTTTGCTGGCGCTCGTCGGTCAGCATCGGCTGATTGTCGGCCGTCGCATTGGCATCAAACTCGTGTACGATATAGTCGACCCGCTCCACGAACGTCGACGCGTCGATGCGGTTGCGCGCCGGGATCGTGAGCGCCACCAGCACGCCCGCGATCGTGGCGTGTACGCCGGATTCGAGGAATGCGACCCACACGACAACGCCGAGCACCACGAACATGGCGATGCGACGAATACCAAGCATGTTGAGCAGAGACATCGAGCCGAGCACCAGTATGCCGATGCCTAGCGCAACAAAATTGATCTGGCCCGAATAAAAGAAGGCGATCACCAGCACCGCGATCAGGTCGTCGACGATCGCCACGGCTGTTAAAAGATCTTAAGGGTGAACGGGATGCGACTGCCGAGCAAAGCCATGCAGCCAAGCGCGAAGGCGATATCGGTCGCCATCGGCACTCCCCAGCCGCTTTGACCGGGCCCACCCGCGTTAAGGGCGGTATAGATCGCTGCCGGAACCAGCACGCCGCCGATAGCCGCCGCGATCGGCAGCGCCGCTGCACGCGGGCTGGCCAGCTCGCCGACCAGTACTTCGCGCTTGATTTCCAGGCCGACCAGAAAGAAAAACACCGCCATCAAGCCGTCGTTGATCCAGTGCAGCAGGTCCTCACGAAGCACGAACGGCCCGAACTCGACGCCCAGCTCGGTGTGCAGCAGCGCCTGGTACGGGCCGGCCAGCGGAGAGTTGGCGATGATCAACGCCAGGATCGTCGCTCCCAGCAACACGATACCGCTCGCCGCCGAGCGATTAACAAACTCCTGCATCGGGCCGAGCACTCGCGCGATCGGCGTCTGGCTCCAATGGCGGGCTCCCTGGAACAACTGTGACATTGCGGCCTCACCTCGCCCGTACTCGCCTAAAACAAGGAGCCGCCACGCGAATATACACGTGACAGCCTCCACCTGGTCTCGGAGTTGCGGAGCCGAGTCTCGTATCTCATTTATGCCGTGACGTGGCGACATATCTAGAGTACAAGCCGGAGTTTGCAGTGTCAAGGTCTTGTATCTGCTGCGGCGCCCGGCGTGCGCCCCGCTACCTCGGCGCGAGGCGGTAGCGGCTGAGCAACACGCGGCCTGGTGCTACAATCGTATACATGCCGTCTCTTCCCTGGCTGCAAGCTCTTCGCCGCGCTGCCGGCGAAGTGTACAACGATCCGATCACCCGCGCGCTGTATTCCACCGATGCTTCGCCATATCAGATTGAGCCGCTGGCGGTGGTCGTGCCGGACTCCGACGACGACGTACGGGCCGTGCTGGGCGTCGCCAACGAGTTTGGAGTTCCCCTGTTGCCGCGCGGCGGCGCTACCAGCCTGGCCGGCCAGGCCGTCGGTCGCGCGATCCAGATCGATTTCAGCAAGTATCTCAACCGGATCATAGAAATCAACCACGACCAGCAGTGGGCGCGCGTGCAGCCGGGCCTGGTGCTCGACCACTTGAACGGTGCGCTCGCGCCGCACGGCCTGCGCTTCGCCCCGGATGTGTCGCCCGGCAACCGCGCCACGATCGGCGGCATGATCGGCAACAACTCGTGTGGAGCCTATTCGCTACGCTTCGGCAAAACGATCGACCATGTACTCGAGCTGCGCGTATTGTTGAGCGACGGCAGCGAAACGACCCTGCGCCCGTTGGACGCATCCGAGCTCGCCGCCAGGCGCGCGCAGCCCGATCTGGAAGGCGCCTGCTACCGCGTGGTGGGCGATCTCGCCGCGCGGCATGCCGGCGAGATCCGGCGGCGCTTTCCCGACGTTATGCGCCGTGTCGGCGGCTACAATCTCGACGCGTTCGTGGGTCGCCGCCCGTTCAATCTATGCGATCTGGTCGTCGGCTCGGAAGGGACGCTGGCGCTGGTGCTGGAAGCCAAGCTGCGGCTGGTGCCGCGACCGGCGGCAACCGGCGTGGCGCTGCTCGAGTTCGGCCGGCTGCACGACGCGCTCGACGCGGTGGTGCCATGCCTCGAATGTGCACCCGTGGCGGTCGAATTGATCGATCGTCTGCTGATCGATGTGACGCGTCGCTCGCTCGAATACAGGCACTACCTCGACGTGTTGCGCAGCGACCCGGCCGCGCTGCTGATGGTGGAGTTCTGGGGCGACGACGAAGCCGCCGTACGGCGCGACATCGACAGGCTGCTGGCCCAACCCGGCGTCGCGTCACGCATCTCGGCCGCCACGCCGGCCGTGACGCCCGAGGAGCAGGCGCCGGTATGGCTGGTGCGCAAAGCCGGGCTGCCGCTGTTGCAGAGCATGTCGCCCGGGCTCAAACCCGAAACTGTGATCGAGGACGCCGCCGTGCCGCCCGAGCGGCTCGCCGCCTATGTTCGCCGGCTTGAAGCGATCCTCGAGCGTCACGGCAAGGTCGCCTCGTTTTACGGGCACGCCAGCGTCGGGGTGCTGCACGTGCGGCCGCTGCTGGACTACCATCTGCCCCATGACATCGCGACCATGCGCGCGCTGTCGGAAGAAACGCGCGATCTGGTGCTCGAGTTCGGCGGCGCCATCAGCGGCGAGCATGGCGACGGCCTGCTGCGCTCCGAGCATAATCGTACGGTATTCGGTCCCGAGCTGTACGAGGCGTTTCGTGAGATCAAACGTGTCTGGGACCGGCGCGGGATCCTGAATCCCGGCAAGATCGTCGACGCGGCGCCACTGGATACGCAGCTGCGCTACGTCCCGCCGCGCGGCGAGCCGTTGCGGCTCACATCGCACTACGCCTTTCGCGACAGCGGAGGCATGCTGGGCGCCGCCGAGCTATGCAACGGCAACGGCGCCTGCCGCAAGATCGGCAGCGGCACGATGTGCCCGAGCTATATGGTGACGCGCGACGAAGAGCACTCCACGCGCGGTCGTGCCAATGCCCTGCGCCTGGCGCTGGCCGGCGGCCTACCGGAGGCGGAGCTGTGGAGCGATCGCATGCACGCTGTGCTCGATCTGTGCGTCGAGTGCAAAGGCTGCACCGCCGAATGCCCGTCGCGGGTGAATATGACCCGGCTGAAAAGTGAGTGGCTGGCCCAGTACTACGCGCGCCGCGGTACGCCGCCGCGGGCGCTGCTGTTCGGCAACATTCGAGCGGTCAATCAGCTTGGCTCGGCGCTGGCGCCCGTCGCCAATCGCTTGCTGCGCGCACCGGGCGCCGCGGTCCTGGCACATAAGCTGTTCGGCATTTCGCCGCACCGCAGCTTGCCTCAGTTCGCATCGCCAACCTTTGTGCAATGGTTTGACGCCACGGAAAGAAACGCAAAGACGCAAGGCACGCAAAGGAGTATTGGATCGAACCCGCCATCCCATCCTGCTGTTCCCCGATACGTTCACCAACTACAACGAGCCGCACATCGGCATCGCGGCGACGAAGCTGCTCGAGTGGCTGGGCTATGAGGTGCTGCTGCCGCGGCGTGTGCTCTGTTGCGGGCGGCCGATGCTTTCCAAAGGCTTGTTGTCGCAAGCGACGCGACTGGCCCGCGCACAGCTGGATTGGCTGGCGCCATACGCCGGGCACGGTGTGCCGATCGTCGGCCTCGAGCCATCCTGTCTGCTGACGTTTCGCGACGAGTATCCCGACCTGCTCGACGATCCGCGCGCCGCGGCACTGGCCGGCCAGGCGATGCTGCTCGACGAGTTTCTGGCGTCCGAGCTCGAGCGCGGCGCTTTCGATACCGCGCTGCTCGGCAGCCGGGACGGCCGCCCGGCGCTCCTGCACGGGCACTGCCATCAAAAAGCCCTGTCTTCGAGCACGCACTCGCTGGGCCTGCTGCGCGCGGCAGGCTATGCCGCTCGCGAAGTCGACAGCGGTTGCTGCGGTATGGCCGGCTCATTCGGCTACGAGGCCGAGCACTATGCTGTTTCGCTCAAAATGGCCGAGCGCGCATTACTCCCCGCCGTGCGCTCGCAGCCACCCGATGCCGTGATCGTCGCCTCGGGAACCAGCTGCCGCGCTCAGATCAGGCATGCTACCGGCCGCCGGGCGCTGCATATCGCCGAGGCACTCTATGTGGATTCTTTGACGCAAAGGCGCAAAGGCGCAAAGATTCCATAATCCTTTGCGCCTTTGCGTCAAAAACGGGCGCCAGGGGTTATAATAATGGCTGCAGGGGGACGCATGCAGCCGCGCAACACACCTTACCTCGCGCCGGGGGTGATGGTCCACTTCTACCGTGGAGTGATGGACCTTGCCACGACCTGGCGCGCGCGCATCGACAGCACCACCAACTGGGCGATCGTGATCACCAGCTCGATCGCCAGCTTTCTGCTGAGCGGCAGCGGTCACACGCACCTGATGGCGTTGATCGGCATGTTCCTGGCGTATTCGTTCCTGGCGATCGAGTCGCGCCGCTACCGCTTCTATGATCTGTGGAGCGGCTGGGTGCGGCTGATGGAAACTGAGTACTATGCTCCGATCCTGCGCGACAATGCGATCTCAACCTCAGAGCAATGGCGCGCGCTGCTGGTTTCGGATCTGCAAAATCCCCACTTTAAGGTCACGGTGCACGAGGCGATGGGACGCCGGCTGCGCCACAATTATTTCGCGATCTTTGCGTTCTTGCTGCTGGTGTGGCTGGTGAAGGTGACGCCCCCACCCGATCCCGCTCTGGGTGAGTGCACCACGCTGCTGGAATGTGCCAGGCTGGGCCCGCTGCCGGGTGGCGTGATTATTCTGGTCATCACCGTCTTTTATGCTTATTTATTGGCGTTGATCCTCTTTACGCCGCGCATGGCCGACGCGGGCACCGAACTGCTCGACCGGCAACAGGCGTTCCGGCGCATCGTCACGCCTTCGGCCGAGCTGGTGGGCTTCAAGCAGCACGGCGCCTCGTCCTTTATTGTGGACGAGGCGGCGCGGCCGCCGGAAGAAGACTGATGCACGTCGTCGTGCCGCTGATTGCCGCGTTTTTCCCCACCGCGCTGTACACACTGGTGCTATGGTGGCTGGATCGGTATGAGAAAGAGCCGATTCATTTGCTGCTGGTAACCTTTGTGTGGGGTGCTGTGCCTGCCTTGGCGCTTGCCGTGGTTGCCGAGCTGGCGCTGGACGGCACCGCGTCGACGCTGCTCGGGCCGGAGGCGCCGGCGACAGTGGTGGCTCCGGTGATCGAGGAAACGCTCAAAGCGCTGGTGCTGATCGGCCTGTTTATCTTCGCACGACGCGAGTTCAACGGCGTGCTCGACGGCATCATCTACGGGGCGCTGGTCGGGTTCGGCTTCGCGATGAGCGAGAACATTCTGTATTTTATTGCCTACCGCGACCAGCTGATCGGAACCTGGCTGCTGCGCTCGATCGTGTTCGGTTTCAACCATGCCTTTTACACCAGTATCGTCGGCATCGCGCTGGGCATGGTGCGCTACGAGCGTCGTCGCTGGGTCGGCTATGTTGCTGTTCCCCTGGCACTCTGGCTGGCGATCTTGCTGCACTCTCTGCACAATGTCTGGACGCAGCTCGGGCTGGTCGGCTATAGCCTGGCCTGGCTCGTCGACAGCGGTGGTGTGCTGGTCGTTCTGGCGACGATTGTGTTGTCGCAACGCCAGGAGCGTACCTGGATCAGCGCCGAGCTGTCCGAAGAAGTGCAGCGCGGCACGATCACGCCCGCGCAGTTTGACCGTGCGCTGCGACCGGCCATGCGCTCGCGCGTCGAGCTGCAGATACTGTTGCGCCGGGGCTGGCTGCAGTATCGCCGGATGCGTCGCTTCCATCATCTGCTGACCGAACTGGCCTATGTCAAACACCAGTTGCACCGGCACGACCGCTTTTGCCGCTCCGACGATGTCGAAGATCTGCGCGTCGCCGTGCTTGCCATACGCCGGCTGGTCGAGGATCGTCCGGCACCCGCGAGCACCGCGAATACCGCGAATGAATTCGCGGTTGATACGATGAAACCTGCTAAAGCAGGTTCGGAGGCGCACGGGCGTTGATCGTAGCGCATTCGAGCGGGTTAGCGCCGAGTCCATGGCCGTCGACCCTGACCCGCTTCAGCGGGTTTGATCGTATCAACCGCGAAATTCGCGGGGCTAAAGCAGGTTCGGAGGCGCACGGGCGTAGGCTATGAGGCACATATGTCTCAGCCATCAGACTTGATCCTGCCGCGCGAGCTTGGCGATAACCTCGTGCTGCGCCGTGGCAGTTCGCAAGACGCCGACACGCTGGGCGAGTTCAACGAGCGCCTGCACATGAGCCGCAACGCGACCGAACCGGATCGCGCGATCGGGATCTGGACGCGCGACCTGCTGCGGGGAACACATCCCACCGTGCGGCCCGAGGATTTCCTGATCGTCGAGGATACGCGCAGCGGCGCGGTGGTATCGACCAGCTGCCTGATCGGCCAGCAGTGGTCGTACAGCGGCATTCGGGTTGGCGTCGGGCGTCCGGAACTGGTGGCGACGCACGTCGATTATCGGCGGCGCGGGCTGGTGCGCGAGCAGTTCGAGGTTTTACACGCCTGGAGCCGCGAGCGCGGCGACAGCATGCAGGTGATCACCGGTATTCCGTTCTACTACCGCCAGTTCGGCTATGAAATGGCGATCGATATCGGCGGCGGGGGCGTGGTGTTTCGCCAGAACGTTCCCGGACTTAAAGCCGAAACCGCGGAACCGTACCGCGTGCGCCTCGCTGCCGACGCGGACATAGCGGCGATCGCCGAGCTGTACACGCGTGGACGCGACCGCGTGCTGGTGTTCGCGGAGCGCGATGCGGCGATGTGGCGATTTTTGCTGAGCGGAGCAAGCCCGCGCAGTCTGGCCGAAGTCGTGGTTCGCGTGATCGAGAGCCCCGGCGGTGAGCTGCTGGGCTTCGTGGCACACGGCTCAATTCTCTATGGTACTGTGCTGCCGGTGTTTTGCTGCGAGCTGCGGCCGGGCACGGCATGGCTCGCCGTGGCGCCGGCCCTGCTGCGGGCGCTGCTGGCGGCCGGCGACGAGATCGCCCCTGTTGAGCGCAAGGAGTTAGCCGGCATTCGCTTCGGCCTTGAGCCGCAGCATCCCCTGCTCGAGTCACTGCGCCGCCAGCTACAACCTCATCCACCGTATGCGCTGTACGTTCGCGTGCCCGACCTGCCCGCGTTTGTACGCCATATCGCACCGGTGCTCGAACAGCGGCTGCCTGGAACAGCCGGAGAAGGTTACACCGGTGAGCTCAAGCTAAGTTTCTATCGCTCCGGCCTGCGGCTGCGCCTCGAAACCGGCCGGCTGGCCGAGACAAGCCTCTGGCATCCCGAAGACAGCGAGGACGGCGACGCCGCGTTTCCGAATCTGACGTTTCTGCAGCTGTTGTTCGGCTATCGCTCGCTCGCCGAGCTACACGGAGCGTTTCCTGACTGTTTTGCTCGCAACGGCAACGCTCAGGCACTGCTGCAGGCACTGTTTCCCAAACAGCCATCGCAGGTCTGGGCGGTAAATTGAACACGTAGCGGTGGGGCTTGCCCCCGCCGCATGATGGTGGGGCTTGCTCCTGCCGCGAAACAGGGTACGATTTAACCCGTGAGCGACACAACGAGCAACAGCTGGTTCCGCGATTGCTGCACGCTCGACGAAGCACGCGCCGAGTACCGCCGGCTTTGCTTCTTGCACCATCCCGACCACGGCGGTGACACGCTGGTGATGCAGGCGATCAACGTTGCCTACACCCAGTTCCAGAGGCGCCTGGCCGGGCCGCGCGGCGTCCATCAGGCGCACGGCTGGGAAAAAGCGCGCTCAAGGCCGGTGGATATCCCGTGGCCCGAGGCACAGGCGCCGCGACCGGAGCCGCAGCCGGTACACTCGCGCGATTATTTCTTGCGTGTCTGGAATCATGCACCCTGGCAGCAGCAAGGGCACGGCGGCTGGGTGCGCCGGCTGTGGAACCATAGCGTGGTGGTGTATCAACACGCCGACCCACGCTTCGAGGGCGCGTGGTTCGTGCTGCTCGACGATGTGTTCAGCCCCTACTTTTATGCCAACCGCGCCGAGGCCGAGCAAGCCGGCTTCGAGCTGCTGTACGAGAAGGTGAAGTTTATTGATTGACGGGGACACCGCCGGTGTCTCCTGAGGAGGCGCCTTGCTTCAAGTATTCAAACTCACAAAATCCTTCGGCGACCATCAGGTGCTCGCCGGTATCTCATTGATTATCAATCAGGGCGAGCACGTCGGCCTGATCGGCGGCAACGGCGCGGGGAAAACCACGCTGCTGCGCTGCATCATGGGCGAGCTGCAGCCCGACAGCGGCTCGGTTTCGCTCCCGCCGGGCGCTACAATCGGCTATTTGCAACAGGCGTTCGCTGAAACAATTGGCCTGCGTATCGCTGATGTGCTCGATGCGGCGCAAGCGGATCTGGTCGCCGCCGATCAGGAGCTGCAGCAGGCGGCCGAACGCCTGTCCTCCGACGCCTCCGATCAGGCGATGGCTGCATACGCCGCGGCGCTGGCCACCTGGGACGCGCTGGGCGGCTACGAGCGTGAGCACCGTGCTGCCGAGGTTCTCGAAGGCCTCGAGCTCGGCGCCGTCGCTACCGACACTCCGGTGACCGAGCTGAGCGGCGGCCAAAAGACACGCCTTGGCCTGGCCGCGCTGCTGCTGCGCGAGCCGGATCTGTTGCTGCTGGACGAGCCGACCAATCACCTCGACGCCGATGCGCTGCGGTGGCTCGAAGATTGGCTGCGCGGCTACCGGCAAGCCGCCCTGATCGTGTCGCACGACCGCGCGTTCCTGGATCGCAGCGTGACGCGGATTTTGTCGTTCGATGCTGAAACGGGCGCCTTGCGCTCGTTTGAGGGCGGCTACAGCGACTATGCGGCCGCCCGCGAGCATGAGCACGCGCTGCACGTCGAAACTTACAAGAAACAGCAGGAATACGTTGGCCGCGTCGTGGAGGATATTCGCCGCCTCAAAGGAAGCGCGTCGACTACCGAGCGGCGCAGCACGCCCAACGACCGCGACGCGAAGTTCGCCCTGGACAACAAGACCGGCGCGGCCAAGCTGGCGCGACAGGCACGAGCGCGCGAGCGCAAGCTGGAGCGCTACCTCGAATCCGATCAGCGGGTCGAAAAACCGCGCCGGCGCTGGGGCACAAACTTCGACTTCGGCGCGGCGCCGGAAGGCGGACGTTCGGTGCTGCGCGTCGAGGACCTAAGCTTCGGTTACGGCGAGACGCCGCTGCTGCGTGATGTATCCTTCGAAATCGGCTGGGGCGAGCGCGTCGCGCTGGTGGGTCCGAACGGCGCCGGCAAAACCACGCTGCTGCGGTTGATCGAGGGGCGGCTCGCGCCCGACGGCGGCAGCATCCGTGTCGGTGCCGGCATCAAGCCGGGCGTTATGTCTCAGGAAGGCGAAACGCTCGATTTGTCGGCCACTGTGCTCCAATCGGTGCTGGCCGTGCGTCCGATGGCCGAAACCGAGGCACGCGCTTTTTTGCACCGCTTTTTGTTCGGCGGCGATAGCGTGTTCCGGCTTGTGCGGGCCTGTTCGCCCGGCGAGCGCGCCAGGCTGCAGCTTGCGCTGCTGGTGCTGCGCGGCTGCAACTTGTTGCTGTTGGACGAGCCGCTCAACCACCTGGATATCGAGGGGCGCGAGCAGTTCGAAAGCGCGCTCGCAGCGTTCGACGGCACGATCATCTGTCGTGGCCCACGACCGCGCGTTTCTGGAAGCATTTGCCGGACGCACCATCGACGTGCGCGATGGTACGGCACGCGTGTACGTCGATTTTCGAGAGTATGAAAAGTCCACCTTCAGCACATCTCGCAGCGGATAAATCAATATGTCCTAAAGCCGATCGAACGGCAACACCCAGATCCACATCACCATCACGAACGCGGCGCCGGCCGCGACCGTGAACAGATGAAACACCTCGTGAAAGCCGAAGACCTTCGGGAGTGGATTGGGTCGCTTGAGCGCGTACACCAGCCCGCCGATCAGTACAGCACCCCGCCCACCACCAGCATCGCCGTCGCCTGCCAGGGCAGCAAAGTCAGCAGCTGCGGAAGCGCGATCACGGCTACCCAGCCCATCGCGATGTACAGGCCGACCAGCGCACCGCGCGGCATGCGCAGAGTGGCCATGGTACCGAGCATGCCCAGCGCCGCGGCCGTCCAGACGATCGCGAGCACCGTGATACGCGTCCAGCCCGAGAGCACGATCACACCCACCGGCGTGTACGTACCGGCGATCAGCAGAAAGATATTGGCATGATCCAGCGCACGCAGCACCGCAAGGCGCCGCTCACTCCAGCTGCCGATATGATATACGGCGCTCCCGACATACAGCGCCATCATACTAAAGCCAAACACCAGCAGCGCGGCAAAGCGCGGCGGGTCGTTCCATGTTTGTAACAGCAGCAGTGCCGTCACCACCGCGGCAGCCACGGCAGCCACGGCGTGCGACCATCCGCGCAGCAGCGGCTTGGCCAGCAACTCCTTCGGCAGCTGTGCAGTTCTTGCTGTGTTGTTTTCAGGCAGCATCCCCACTCCGGTTCATGTACTACGGCAGAATTGTACCGGCTTCACTTCACTATACGAAGCCTGGCCGCCGTTCGGATTACTCAATTGAGCGCGACCGAAGCCCATGTAACTGTTCAGATTCAGGGTAACTCACCGATCTATGGTAGTCTAGCGCCATGACGCTGGCAGAGGAACTGGCCGCCCTGCGCGCTGAGAACGAGACCTTGCGGCAGCAACTGGCCGCCGCCCTCGCGCGCATCGCCGAGTTGGAGCAGCGCCCGCCTGATCCGCCCGCCTTCGTCAAAGCCAACACGCCGCCGCGTCCACCCACGCCGCGCCGCAAGCGCGATCCTACGCACAACCGCGCCCGGCGCCTGGAGTTGCCCACCCGAATCGAGCAGCACACGCTGGACCGCTGCCCGGATTGTCAGGGGCGCCTGCGCGGCGGCACGTTGGCCCGCCGCCGCCAGGTGATCGACCTGCCTGAACCGCCGCCCATCGAGGTGGTCGAACATCAGGTCATCAAGCGTTGGTGTAGCTGGTGCCGGCGCTGGCAGGCGCCTGCCCTCGACCTACACGGCCAGGTGCTCGGCCAGGGCCGGCTCGGCGTCCGCATCGCCAGCCTAGTCGCCTACCTGCGCACCACGCTGCGCTTGCCCATCCGCCAGATCCACACCTATCTGCAGACCCTGCACTCCCTCACGGTCAGTGTCGGCGAACTGGCTGCGCTGCTCCAGCGCGTGAGCCAGGCGACGCGGCCGGCCGTGGACGGGCTCAAAGCACAGGCACGGGCCAGCCCGATCCTGCATGCCGACGAGACCGGCTGGCGCCAAGGCGGGCAGAACGGCTATGTCTGGACGCTGAGTACGCCGGGAGCGGAGGCGGTACGCTACTATGAATATGATCGCAGCCGGGCCGGCAGCGTGGCAACGCGGCTGATCGGCAAGGGCTATCGTGGCTACCTGGTCAGTGACTTCTACGCCGGCTATAACGCGCTGCCTGGGCCACATCAACGCTGCTGGGTGCATCTGCTGCGCGACCTGCATGCGCTGAAGGTGCAGCCGGGACAGGACGTCCGCGTGCGCCAGTGGGCGGTGCAGGTGGACGCGGTTACCGACTGGCGACGCTGCGCCTGCACCGGGCATCTGGGCTTCCTGCTGCGCAGCAGCAGGCGTTCTACGACCGGCTGGTTGCGCGCGTCGCCGCGCTCGGGCGGCAGTACGCGCAGGTACGCGGGCATGCGTGTCAGGCGCTGGCCAAGCGGCTGTTGCGCCACCAAGACGAATTGTTCCAGTTCGTGCTGATCGACGGCATGAGCGCAGACAACAACCTGGCCGAGCGCAGTCTGCGGCCGCTGGTCATCGGGCGCAAGATCAGCGGCGGGACGCGCAGCGACGCGGGGACGCGGACGCGGCTGGCACTGGCGAGCCTGTTCGCGACCTGGCAGGCGCGTGGGCGGAACCCGTTCGCCGAATGTCTGACGCTGCTGCAGCAAACTCCCTTACCCCAACTCTGAAATAAAGCCCATTCAGGTTTGCGCATGCCTGCACGCTGCGGTATAATCCGCGGCGCGGAACGCCTCCGTAGCTCAATTGGCAGAGCATCTGACTCTTAATCAGCTGGTTCTCGGTTCGAGTCCGAGCGGGGGCACCAATAATAGGGATCAGCCGAAACGGCTGATCCTCTTCTTCGTTTAAAACTACAACGTTGCGCCGCGTTTCGCCAACCGTCCGGCGCCGAACATGGACTATCGTCGGAGGCGACGCCGTCGCCGCGCTGGTATGCTTATGGCATGCGTCTTGGTACAATCGTACAAAACGCGAGCCTGATGTTTGGATGAAAGATACAAATAGGGACTAGTCAAGCGCGCGAGGCAGGTGTACAATCGGCCCTAGGGCTGCAATGAATGCAGCCAAGTCGAAACGTGGCCGTGCGCCGCGCGTATGACGAGGAAGTCATATGATGCTCTTGACACTTACAATTGCGTTTGCATTCATGTCGGGGGTGCTGCTGTACGCAGAGCAGCGCGATTTTACGGCCCATATCCAGAGCATCGGAGGCGGCGTGCTTGCCTTCGGTCTGATGGTTCGTATTACCTTGCTGATCGTGATGCTGGTGCTGATGGCATTTAGCCTCACCACGCTGGGCCAACCGGCCTGAGCCACGAATAAACGAATAGCCGACGAATAAACGAATAACTTTCTATTCGTTTATTCGTCGGCTATTCGTTTATTCGTGGCTAAAAGTCACCGCCGCCGAAATCACCGAAGTCGCCGCCGCCGATGTCCCCACCGCCGAAATCACCGCCGGCATCGCCATCCCATGAGCCGAAGCCACCACCGCTTTCGCCTTCGGCCGGCACATCGGTGCCAACATCGCTGCCCTGATCGCCGTCGAAGGCGCCGGCGCCCATGTCCATGCCGCCAAAATCCCCGCCCCAGCCGCCGAACAACTGGTTGGCGATCGCGGTGCCGACAAACGCGCCGGCCATGGTCGACATGAACGAGCCGCCGAAGCCGCCCATCATGTTTGGCGCATTGCCGTAGCCGCCGCCATAGCCGGGACTACGCATACCGCCCCATACCCGCTCCAGCGTGCCGGGCTGCCGCACTTCCGCACGCGTTGCCATGCGCGCCAGGGCACGCGGATCGCCGGCGCTGGCGCGCTCGTTGGGCGGAACATTGGCGCTGAGCTCGTGCAACACCTGTTCGCGCTGCTCGGGAGTCAGGAGCGCAAAAGCCTCGGCGTGCGCCTCTTCGATCTGGTCGGGCGGCGCGGTACGCAGCATATAGCGATAGCGCCCGATCGCCAGCTGGTCTTCCGAAAGCTGCCGGCGCACAGGCCGGCGCTCAACTTCCTTATTGCGGCCGAAAAGCCGGTCCCAAAAACTCATTGTATTGCCTCCTGGTGCATCCTACACAGTTAATACGTGGGCGGCACGTCCGCAGTTCTCTGTATCGTGAGGTGGCATATGTCGTGCCAGGGCAGGAAGTGGCAGGGTGACGGGGTGACAGGGTGATAAGGTGATCGTTATGGACGCTTGTTCCAGGCAATTCTGCGCGGAACAAACCTACTTGAAACACACGATCCAGCAAAATCGGTGTCACCCCGTCACCCCGTCACCTGTCAACATAGCCATCACCACAGCGTACCGAGATACTCAGTACACGCCACCAGCTCGCCCATCACCCCGTCACCTCATCCTGCTCGGCGTATTGATAGCGATAGAGTCGCGCATAGTACCCACGCCTGGCCAATAGCTCGGCGTGGCTGCCGTCTTCGACGATCTGGCCGCGGTGCAACACGATAATGCGGTCGACATGGCGGATCGTGCTGAGACGATGCGCGATCACGATGCTGGTGCGACCTTCCAGCAGGCGCTCGAGCGCCGTCTGGATCAGTGCCTCGGTCTCGGTGTCGACGCTGGAGGTCGCTTCGTCCAATACCAGCAGCACCTCGGGATTAAAGGCGATCGCACGCGCAAAGGCCAGCAACTGGCGCTGCCCGACCGACAGATTGGAGCCGCGCTCGCGCACTTCGTACGCGTATTTTTCAGGCAAACGCTCGATGAATGCCGCGGCATTGGATAGCCCGGCTGCCTGTTGAATCTGCTCGTCGCTGATGTCCTCGTCGTGCAGGCGGATATTGGAGGCGATGGTGCCCGAAAAGCACATCGGGTCCTGCGGCACAGCTGCGACGTGGCGGCGCAGCTCGGCCTGCGGAAGCTCGCGGATATCAACGCCGTCAAGCGTGATGCTGCCGGTCTGGATGTCGTAAAAGCGCGCCAGCAGCGAGATCAACGAGGTTTTCCCGGCTCCGGTAGCGCCCACTACCGCGACGGCCTGCCCGGCCGGGATAGTAAACGACACATCGCGCAGCACCGGCTCGGCGGGGTTGTAGCCGAACACTACATTCTGGAAGCGAATCTCGCCGCGCACCGGCTGCGGAAGGTGGCGTGGTCGGGGAACATCTTCGACGTCCTCGGGTGTGTCGAGGATGCCGAAGATGCGCTCGGCGGCTACCATCGCGGCCTGCAGAATATTGTACTTTTCCGCCAGATCGCGGATCGGCTGAAACGCCCGCTCGGTGTACAGGATGAACGCGACCAGCATGCCGACCGTCGCCCAGCCGGCCAGCACACCGCGGCCGCCCCAGTACAGCAGCAGTGCCGTCGCCAGGGCCGACAGGAACGAGATGATCGGAAAAAACAGCGCAAAGGTGAACAGCGACTGCAAGCCGGCGGCACGATAATCCCGGTTCAGCTCGTCGAAGCGCTCAAAGGCCGGCTTTTCGCGGTTGAACAGCTGCAACACCAGCACGCCGCTGATGTGCTCGTTCAAATAACCATTGATGATCGCCAGACGCTGGCGCACCAGCCGGTACGCGCGGCGCATCACGCGCTGCAATAGTGCCGTGGAAATCGCCACCAGCGGCAGCACCGCCAGGCT
Source organism: uncultured bacterium (assembly GCA_963827625.1). Lineage (GTDB taxonomy): Bacteria > Chloroflexota > Chloroflexia > Chloroflexales > Kallotenuaceae > CAWHBS01. The sequence goes on from CAWHBS010000007.1 coordinate 443,524, forward strand.
GATCAGCGCCAGGCGCACATCAAGCAGCATCATCGCGACGATCACGCCGGCCAGCACCGCCACGTCGGCGACGATCGATACCATGCCCTGCGTCAAAAACTCGTTCAACGCGTCGACGTCGTTTGTCAGGCGGGTGATCAGGCTGCCGACCGGCCGGCGGTCGTAAAATGTAAGGCTCATGCGCTGCACATGGCCGAAGATAGCCGTGCGCAGGTCGACCATTACGTTCTGGCCGACGGTCTGCATCAGGTACACCTGGCTATACTTAAAGACGAAAATGGCGAGCACCGCCGCGACGTACATGCCGAAGATCGGCAGCACGCCGTCGGGCTGCCCGTTGCTGAGTGGACCATCGATCGCGCGCTGGATCAATAGTGGCGGCAAGGTCGCCGCCGCCGCCTCACCGCTCAGCAACAACAGCGCGATCCCGACCCGCACGCGGTATGGACGCACATACGCCCACAGCCGGCGCACCAGCCGCGCATCGTAAACCTTACCCGTGGTATCGTTTTCGTCGTAGGGTTGCATGGTCCAGGCGAGAGGCGAGAGGCGAGAGGCGAGAGGTGTACGGCCATCGGCGAGAGGCGAGACGAAATAGGTTGTTTCCCTATAGCCTCGTGCCTCGTGCCTATAGCCTCGTGCCTATAGCCTCGTGCCCTTTGCCTCGTGCCTCACTCCTCCATCTCAGCTCTCAGCAGCTCACGCCGGTACATGGCCGCGTATCTGCCGTTGGCGCGCAGCAGCTCGGCATGCGTGCCGCGCTCGGCAATTGTGCCGTCGTGCAGCACCAGGATCTGATCGGCATCGCGCACCGTCGCGATACGTTGGGCAATGATCACGCTGGTTCGATCATGCATAACATCGCGCAAGCGGCGCAGAATCTCGGCGGCGGTGTGTGTGTCGACGCTGGATAATGCATCGTCGAGCACCAGGATCGCCGGGTCGCGCATTACGGCACGTGCGATCGCGGCGCGTTGTTTCTGGCCGCCCGAAAGCGTGACGCCGCGCTCGCCGAGTAACGTGTCCATCCCGTCGGGGAACTGCGGCAGATCGTTGACCAGCTGCGATACCTGCAGCGCTTCCGCGACCGCCGGCTCGGGCGCATCGGGTCGCCCGAAGGTTACATTTTCGCGCAGCGGCACCGAGAACAAGAACGTATCCTGCGAGACATAGCCTATGCCGGCGCGCAGCGTGTCGAGCGGCCACTGCCGTACGTCGACTCCGTCGATCAAGACCTCGCCCTCTTCGGGGTCGCGCACCCGGCCCAGCAGATTGACCAGCGTGGTTTTGCCGGCTCCGGTTGCGCCGACGATCGCCGTGGTGCTGCCGCGCGGTACGCGAAACCCTACATGGCGCAGCACCCATGTATCGCCATAGCGCACTCCGATATCGCGCAGCTCGATTTCGCCGCTCACTGCGTCCAATGACCGCGCGCCGGGCATCGTGCGGATCTCCGGGACGCGACTGAGCACTTCGGCGATCCGGCCCATCGAGGCGCTGCCCTGCTGGATCAGCGTAACTGTCCAGCCCAGCGAGATCATCGGCCACGTCAGCAGCGCCAGGTAAAAGTTGAACGAAACGAACTCGCCCACCGTAAGCCGGCCCTCGGCAACAGCGCGACCGCCGACCAGCAGCACCAGCGCCACCGTGAGGCCCAGCAGCAGCGTCATCAGCGGCCACATCATGCCCGACAGCAGGACATAGCGCAGGTTGAGGCGGCGATACTCCCGATTGGTTTCGCCGAATGCGCGCAGCTCGGCGTTTTCCTGAGCATAGGCTTTGATCGTGCGAATGCCGCTGAAGTTCTCCTGCGCCCGCGTCGAAAGCACGCCGAACTGATCCTGTACCGCCCGATAGCGCTCGCGCATGCGCTGCCCGAACACCACAAACGTCGTACTGATCAGCGGCAGCAAGATCAGCGTGATCAAGCCGAGCTGTACGTTGATCCGCAGCATCAGGACCGCGACGACCAGCAGCGTGAGACCCGAGCTGACCACCGACTGCATGCCCGGACCGAGCAGCTGGCGCACTGAGCTGAGGTCGTTGGTTGCACGCGCCATCAAGTCGCCGGTGTGGCTCTGGCCGTAAAAGCTCTGATCGAGCCGCGTGTACTGCCGAAACAGATCGTTGCGCAGCTCATACTCGATCTGGTACGACGCTCCGCCGACCAGCTGGCGCATCGCGAACTTGAGCGCTCCATCGACTGCCGCGGCAGCCAATATGATCAAGCCATAGCGCAGCAGCGTATCGAGCACGATACTGCCGGCGCGCAGCTCGTCTGTAGCGCGGCCGACAATCGTCGGCGGAATGGCGCTGAAGCCGACGCTGATCACTGCCGCCAACATGCCGAGCAGGATCCGGACACGGTATCGGCTAAGATATGCGCCTAGGGCTACGAGATTGTGCATCTAAACCTTGTATGCGAGCTGAGTGATATGGCGGTTGGATCATACCACGTCTTCTACGTCGCCAACAACTCCTTCCTCACCGGGTCGCCGGCGATCGCGGCTGCGAGCAACAGCAGGCGGCGCGCTTCCGGCAGCAGCGGGCGGGCTTGCGCCAGCGGTGCGCCACTCTCGGCAGCCGAGCCATAGGCCGCCACATCGTCGCGCAGCAGGGCACGCACAGGCCAACGCAAAAAACGCTCGACCTCACCGGCGCTGGGGCCGGCGCCGGGCACAAAACGGTTCAACAGCAAGGCGCCATGTTCACAGGCGAGACCACGGCCGGCCAGGTATTCGATCGCGCGCCGTGCGTCGCGCAGCGCCAGCACATCCGGCGTCGTCACCAATAGCAGCGTTCCCGCGGCCTCGACAGCGCCGACGGCAACCGAATCCAGGCGCGAGCGGCAATCAACCACCAGCCAACGGAACCTGCGGCGCAGCGCTTCGAACATCAGCGCGACATGGCCGGCGTCGAGCCGGCCGATTGTTTCGGGATCCTCCGGCGCGAGAACCAGGCTGACGCCGCTGGGATGCCGGAGCACAACACGGTCGAGAACCGCGTTATCAAGTGTCACGCCGGCCATTGCCTGCCCGTGCAGAGTCCGGCGCGGCACGGCGCTAAATAGCACGCCAAGATCGCCGAACTGCTGGCCCAGATCTACCAGAGCGACCTGGTCGCCCACAACCCGCCGCAGCGTGACGGCCAGGTTCGCGGCAAGTGTGGTCGTTCCGACGCCGCCTTTGGAGCCAAGCAGCACGATCGGCTTCACCTGCCGCAAGTTGCCGGCGTCCGGCGCCCGCGGCTCCTCCGGTGAACGATGCGGGCGCTGGCGCTCGCGCAGCGCGACCGCTCGCAGCGCGGCCACGAGCTGCTCGCGATGCAAAGGTTTGAACATGATGTCGCGCGCCCCGGCGGAAACGAGGCGCCGCACGCCCGCCATGTTGTGCTCGGGCAACATAGCGACGCCGGCCGTGGCCGGCGCCGCTACCGCAGCGGCGCGCAACAGGGCTTCGGCATGCTCGGGAGATCGGTCGATCACCAGCACGTCGGGCCGCCGGGCACGTACAAGCTCCAGCGCCAATCCCGTCGCACCGACTACGCCCAGCACTCGAAAGTGCCCGGCGCCGGCAAGCTCGTCGATCCATGGCTGCTCCAGCGCGTCCGGCGCTGCCACCACCACGACAGTAAGCACGTCACCTTGATCGTCGCGAGCCATCATGTTTTGCCACCAACTGCGGCTGTGCTTCTGTCATAGAGGGTACACTATTCCGGTCCGTTTGTCCGATCGCCCAACCTCGGCTATGATCGCCGCTGCAACTCCATACGCCAGGGAGAGTACGCTATGGGACTGCTCGACGGCAAAAAAGGCCTGATCATCGGCGTAGCCAACGACCACTCGGTGGCCTGGGGCATCGCCCAGGCGCTGCATCGCGAGGGCGCCGAGCTCGGCTTTACCTATCTCAACGAACAGCTCGAGCGCCGTGTTCGGCCGCTGGCCGGGCAGCTCGAATCGCAGCTGATCGAGCCGTGCGACCTCGGCAGCGACGAGCAGATCGATACGTTGATGGCGCGCGTCGGCGACGCCTGGGGCGGCCTGGATATCCTGGTTCACTCGGCGGCGTTCGCCAAAACCGACGAGATGCGCGGGCCATATTTGAACACCACACGCGAGGGCTTTCGCATCGCGCTCGATATCTCGGCCTACTCGCTGACCGCGCTGGTTAAGGCCGCGCAGCCGTTGCTGCGGCCGGGCGCGTCGGTTGTAACCATGACCTACCACGGCTCGCAGCTGGTGGTGCCCAACTACAATATTCAGGGCGTGGCCAAAGCGGCGCTCGAAGCATCGGTGCGCTATCTGGCCAACGACCTCGGCCCGAGCGGCGTGCGTGTCAACGCTATCAGCGCCGGCGCGATCCGCACGCTTGCCTCCAGCGCCGTCGCCGGTATCCGCGATATGGTCAAGGCACAGGAAGAGGTCGCGCCGCTGCGCCGGCGTGTAACCACCGACGACGTCGGCAACGCAGCAATCTGGCTCTGCTCCGATCTTGCGTCAGCCGTGACCGGCCAGGTCATTTATGTTGACGTCGGCGCGAGCATCATACATGTTGCGCTGCCGGGGTGACGAGGCAGCGGGCGACGAGGTGGCGTGGCCGGCAATACGTCGACGCACGGTGGAGATGGTAAGAATGGCAGGGTGACAGGGTGACAAAGTGCCAGGGTGACACCAGTTTTGCTGGGTCGTGCGTTTCAAGAAGGTTTGTTCCGCGCATAATTGCCTCGAACAAACCTCCATAACGATCACCCTGTCACCCTGTCACCCTGTCACCCTGTCATGTGCTACAATATGCAAACACTTGTTCTACAAAGCGATGGATATGCAACTACTCTACATCGACCCCGAACAGATCGAGCTCGACCCGCAGGGCGTGCGCGAGGACGCCGGCGAGGTGAGCGGCCTGGCCGATACGATCCGCGAACAAGGAATGCTGCAGCCGCTTGGCGTACTGCCGCTGGGACACGAGCGCTACCGAGTTGTATATGGCGGGCGCCGGCTGCGCGCCGCACGCGAGCTGGGGCTGCAGCGCCTGCCGTGCATCGTGCTCGAGCCCGCAACGTCGGATGTACTGGTTCAGCAGCTGGTCGAAAATATCCAGCGCCTGGAGCTGAACGACCTTGAAAAGGCGCGCTCGTTCGCGCGATTGCGCGAGCGCATCCGTGATGCAAGCGATGGACAGGCTCCGAACGAAGGGCAGACCGAAGAGCAGATCAGCAGGCTGGTCGGTCTGGCGCCGCGGACGATCCGCCGCTACCTCGGGTTACTGGATCTCGCGCCCGAGGTGCAGGAGCTGTTGCGCAGCGGCGAGCTGTCAGTCACCCAGGCACAGCACCTCAGGCGCATCGCTAAACCGCAGGTCCAGATCGAGCTGGCCCGGATGATCGCCGACGAAGGTCTGTCGGCGGCGGAGGCCAGCAATCTGGCGGCCTATTTCGTGGCCAACCCTGACCTTGGCGTGGACGCCGCGATGCAGGCACTGGCCAACAACCTCGAGCTGCGCACGGAAGCAGCCGCGCCGGCCGGCGGCGGTGGACCGCTGGCAAAGGGCGGCCTGCAGGCTACCGGGGAGGACTCGGACGACGATCTGTGGGATGACGAAGCCCGGGACGAAGCTGAACCAGCGTTCGGCTCATCGTCGTTCGATGAACAGGAGGCCTCGCGCAACAAAGCGCGCGTATTCCGTATCCGCTCGCTGGACCAGATGGTGGACGAGGCCGACCGGCTGGCTCGTGCGTATCACGAAGGCGATTTGCAGCGCTGGGCGTCCGAGGACGAAAGCTCGGCCTTTAAGTTGCGCCTGCTGCTGAAGCAGCTGCGCTCGCTAACCCAGGCGCTCGAAGCGATCGTCGGTACGGTCGAAATCGAGACCTGATCAGATTTAACGCAAAGGCGCAAAGAATTAATCGTTTTCCGGTCCGATCGCTCGTGCATGATATCCAAACAGAAATGTCTTCGATGGACGTCCATCGAAGACATTTCGTTTTCCTTTGCGCCTTTGCGTCTTTGCGATAAAACTTCCGCTCGTTACATGTTACGGCCGAGCGTCGTCAAAAACTCATCGTTGGCGCGCGTCTTGGCCAGGCGCGTCAACACCAGCTCGGTGCCTTCGTTCTCGTTGAGCATCGACACCATGCGCCGCATCGTCCAGATCTGGCGCATGTTTTCAGGCCCCAGCAGCAGCTCCTCGCGGCGCGTGCTGGAGCGCGTGATATCGATCGAGGGATAGATCCGCTTTTCAGCCAGGCGACGATCCAGTACCAGCTCCGAGTTACCGGTGCCCTTGAACTCTTCGTAGATCACGTCGTCCATACGACTGCCGGTGTCGACCAGACAGGTAGCGATAATCGTCAGCGAGCCGCCCTCCTCGATGTTGCGCGCGGCGCCGAAGAAGCGCTTGGGCGGATACAGCGCCACCGGGTCGATACCGCCCGACAGCGTGCGGCCGGAGGGCGGCATATCGAGGTTATAGGCACGCGCGACACGCGTGATCGAGTCCATCAAGATGACCACATCCTGCCCGCCCTCGACCAGGCGCTTGGCGCGGTCGAGCGTCATTTCGGTGACTTTGGTTTGATCTTCGACCAACTCGTCAAAGGTGGAGGAAATTACTTCGCCCTTGACCGAGCGACGCATATCGGTAACTTCCTCGGGTCGTTCGCCGACCAGCAGAACCATCAGGTGCACATCCGGATGATTGGTCGTAATGCCGTTGGCGATCGACTTTAACAGCATCGTTTTGCCGGCTTTGGGCGGTGAAACGATCAGCGCTCGCTGGCCGCGGCCCATCGGCGCTACCAGATCCACCAATCGGGTCGACAGCATGTGTGGCTCGGTTGCCAGATGAAATTGATCGTTAGGAAAAATAGGGGTCAACTGGTCGAAATGCGGGCGATTGCGGGCCGTTTCAGGATCGAGTCCGTTGATCAGCTCGACGCGCAACAAACTAAAATAGCGCTCATTTTCTTTGGGCGGGCGCACCACACCCGTCACTCGGTCGCCGGTGCGCAAGCCAAATCGGCGAATCTGTGATTGTGAAACATAGACGTCGTCGGCGCCGGGCAGCATACGATCGCTACGCAAAAAGCCGAAGCCGTCGGATACGATGTCCAGAATACCAGAGCTGTAATTTGTGCCGGCCTGCTCGTTTTGCTGCTGCAACAGCTTCATTATCAGGTCGTTCTTGCGCAGCCGGGCGTAGCTTTGCACTTCGGCTTCGCGAGCCAGATCGTGCAAATCGCTCAACGGCTTCGCTTCTAGTTCAGCAAAATTCACGGTGTCCTCCAGGTTGGAAACAATTGATACGGTTAGGTTGGGGAAAAGTAAGGTGAGACTGCATACAAACGCCGCGACGTCCGGCTGGTACGCCTGCGGGGAGCGATTGAGCAGCTGCTGCCGGGATACACCATCACACCGACGCTGGTATGCCGTAGTGCATCTACAACGGTGCCGTGCGCTGCTGTCGTGAAGGATTAGGCGTCAAACAGGGTGGCTTGCGACGTACGCCAGCCAAAAAACCATGCGTAAGGGGAAAGCGTGCCGCTCCCGACACTCCGTTGCTACGGGAAGACTCCAGAACCGACTCGGATCCTCGGAATTTATTGTAGCACGTTTTACATGATGCGCAAGGGTCATACCTGAAAAGGTAACAAGGTGACACGGTTTGGTTCCACGAACACCCGTGTGGTCCACAATATCCGTGTAAGGCCGATCGCTTGCGTCGGCCAATTGCCGGAAGGCCGACGCAAGCGATCGGCCTTACGGAATTGGCGGCATCCAGCGGTTCATCCTATCACCCTGTCACCCTGTCATGGTGGTTCGCGTCGATCGTACGGCAGCGCAGCGATGCGCATCAGCTTATCCCAGCGATGCGTAGCTTCGATCGTACGCGATGTGCCGCTACGCGAGCGCATCATGATCGACTCGGTCTTCGCGCCGCCCGGCACAAACTGTACACCGCGCAGGAACTCGCCGGTGGTAATGCCGGTAGCCGCGAAAAACACATCCTCGCCGCGGCATAAATCTTCGGTACGGAAGACCTGCCCGATATCGATATGTCGCTCGGCGACGATGCGGCGCTCGTCGTCGTTACGCGGCCAAAGCCGGCACTGGATCTCACCGCCCAGGCAACGCAGCGCGCAGGCGGTGATCACCGCTTCGGGCGCTCCGCCGATGCCCATCAGGATATCGGCTGGCGGGTCGGCGATATTGGTCATCACGCCGGCTGCCACGTCGCCGTGCAGGATCAGCTTGATGCGGGCGCCGGTATCGCGAATGCGGCCGATCAGTTCCATATGTCGCGGGCGGTCGAGAACCACCACGGTCACATCGTCGATATCTTTGTGCAGTGCCCTGGCGACGTTTTCGATGTTGCTTTCCACCGGCGCGCTGATATCGATCGCGCCGGCGGCGGCTTCGCCTACGGCGATCTTTTCCATGTACATGATGCCGGGCGTAGCCCACAGCGTGCCGCGCTCGGCAACTGCAACCACGGCGATCGCGCCGGGCATGCCCTCGGCCAGCAGCGCCGTTCCTTCTACCGGATCGACCGCGATATCGACCGCCGGCGCCTGGCCGTTGCCGACCCGTTCCCCGACATACAGCATCGGCGCCTCATCCTTTTCGCCCTCACCGATCACGACCACGCCGTCCATGTCGACGCTATCGAGTGAGTAGCGCATCGCGTCCACCGCGGCCTGGTCGGCGCCGATTTTATCGCCACGACCCATCCAGCGCGCCGCCCGTAGCGCCGCCGACTCCGTGGCACGCACAAGCTCAAAGCCGATGTTGCGCTCGATTTTCATGCGCTGATCGTAGCAAAGCAGGCAAGCCAGGGAAGGGAGCGGGAGAGACAACTTGCCTGCTTGTCACCCTGCTGTCACCTGCCAATCGTTGATACCAGCCGTCACACATGGTAGGATTTGCGCGGTATGGGCTGGCGTAGCAGATTCGACCCGTCGAAGTTCGGTATCGACCCAAACGGCGGCTGGCGCGCGGCCGGAACGCGCGTCCGGCAGGTTGGCCTGCGCGGCGAAGTTGTCGTGCCGGTCGTGGCGGTGCTGCTGCTTGCTGTTGCCCTCGGATTGAGTGCGCTGTCGTCACGCGAGCCGGACGAAGCAACCGCGTCGCCATCGGCAGGTGCGTCGATCGTGGCTGTGGTGCCGTCGCCATCGTCGGGACCGTATCCCGCGCCGGACGATACCACCGAGCCGGCCGAAGGAGATATACTGCCCGACCAGGACGTAACGATCGTACCACCGGTAGACGAAACGACTGTCGCCGAAGTCAGCCCGGATGCCGGCACACCGGAAGCTGTCGACGGCTCGCCGGGTGCGTATCCCGCACCGTCGGACGAGCCGATCGGCGAAGGAGATCCCGACGATACGTTGCCGCCGCCGCCCGACCTGGCGCCGACACCTGACGATTCTGACCCTGTGGATCCGATCCCGACACCGGATTATATCGAGGAGCCGATCCCGACCTACGATCCTGGACCGCCGGTCGAACCGGACCCACCGACATTTATTCCCGATCCGGACGGAGGCTATCCGCCGCCCGAGGAGCCGACCAGCGATCCGGACAACGGCGAGATACCGCCGGGCGAGCCGGGCAACGGCGATGTGACCGAGGTGCCGGCGCCGACAGAAGAAGGCCAGCTGCCGGACGAGACGCCGGCGCCGGAGTCCGGGGAAACGGCGACCCCGACCGCTACACGCGTGCCGCCGACGCCGACTGCCCGGCCGGCCGAGGCGATCTCCGGCGATACGCGCTGGACTACCGCGAACAACCCGGTTCGAATCGAGCGCGACGCGGTGGTTCCGGCGGGGTCGACGTTGACGGTCGATCCAGGGGTCGAGGTGCAGGTCGCGCCCGACGTGCGCCTGACGGTCGTTGGAACCCTGCGTGCTTCGGGGGCGCGCTTCGTCGGCAGCAACGGCCGCTGGCAAGGCATCGTAGGCGCTCCCGGCAGTAACGTCGCGCTTGACGGCGTCGAGCTACGCCAGGCAGGTAGCGGCGGGACCGCGATCAGCAGCACCGAGGGCACGCTGTCGATCAAAAACAGCCGCCTCGGCGACAACGGCGGAGGTATCTATGCCGCGGGCAGCAACGTCGAGCTGCGCGGCAATACCGTGGTAGGCAACACCATCAACGGCCCGGCGGTGCATCTACGACCGTCCGGCGGCCAGACGGTCGTAGCGAGCAACACGTTCTCCGGCAACGGCACGCCGGCCGGCTCACAACAGCTCTTGATCGCAGTCGGCGACGCCGCCGGATCGGTGGTTATCGAAGGCAACCTGTTCAGCGCGACGGGCGGAGCTATCGGCGCAACCATCAACACCGGCGTTCCCCTCGGCGGTTTGATCCGCTGCAACTCGTTCACTGGTGGAACGATCGGCCTGCAAATACTGACCAACCAGCCCGACGCCGCGGGCTTCGGATGGACGATCGACAACAACGCATTTGCCGACCAGGCTACCTTCGGCGCTACGGGGTCGGTCGGCTTCAACCTCAGCAACAACTGGTGGCATGATCCGTCGGGCCCGGCGGACCCTGCCCGCAATCCGAATGGCCGCGGCGTGTCGGTCGGGCTGAACCAGCAGTTCCAGCCCTGGCTATTGGAACATCCGTCGTGCGCTCCTAATCAGTAACCGTCCGGTCATTTCCCGCGCGGCCGCCCCTTTTCGCGGCGTGCTAAGGTGTACAACGCCGGCCCCAGGCTGCCCGTGGCGCCATTCGCGCCGTCGATTGTACCTACCCTGTAGCGGAGGGCGCACATGGCCCGGTTGTTCCGATCGATCTTGTTGTTGCTCGCACTGCTGTGGCCGCTATCGGCGGCAAACGCAGGCGCGCGAATGCGGCCCGTGACGCAAACCGACCTCAAGCCGCGTATCGCCGACCTCGGCCAGGACGCCTTTGCGCCCGGCGCCGGAGCGAGCGATACCGCGCCCGGCACGCGCGTGCTCGAATCCCAGCCGCGCCAGGCGGTCGCATTTACCGATCTGATGCTGCGTTGGCAAGCCGATTTGCCCACGCAAGCACAGCTTATCGTCAAAGTACGCACCAGCGCCGACGGAACTGCATGGCAGCCGTGGATCATGGTGACGGTCAGCGACGATCCGCCCGGCCTCGACGAACCCGAGAATGTCATGTGGAGCGACGCGGTGCAGACGCCGGTTGCCACGTGGTACCAGCTACGCCTCGAGCTGTCTCCCGGCGCCGGCGGCGCGTTTCCGGCACTGAGCGGCTTCGCCGTCCATACCGTCGACTCGCGTATGCCGGGCGGCAAGCAGCCTGCCCCTGACGTGGCCCCCAAGGTTGTGGCCGGCAGCATCAGCCGGCCGGCGTTCGTGTCGCGCACCGGCTGGGGCAATCCGCAAGGCGAGGGAGCGCCCGCCGCGCCACCGGCGTACTACGAAGCCAAAACGCTGGTGGTACACCATACCGCCGACTCGAATTCCCTTTCGCCGGGCGCCACCTGGGCCGACCGTGTGCGGGCGATCTGGTCGTTTCATACGTATAGCCGCGGCTGGGGTGATATCGGCTACAACTGGTTGATCGACCCCAACGGTGTGATCTACGCCGGTCGAGCGGGCTCAACCGACCCGGCCCGTGACGCCGTCGGGTTCCACGATACTGCCAATTACGGGTCGATGGGCGTTTCGATGATCGGCACGTACACCAGCGTCGCACCCAGCCCGGCGACGATCAACAGCCTGGTAGAGATTCTGGCCTGGAAAGCCGGTGAGCGCGGCATCAACCCAACAGGTAGCGGATACTATTACGGCTGTGCGCGGTCGTCCTACTGCGCGCCGTTCAATAGCGGCGCGGTCGTCCCGAGTATCTCGGGCCACCGCCAGGTGACGCCCGGACACACAACCTGCCCGGGCGACAGCAGCATGGGTCTGTTGCCGAGTATCCGGCAGCGGGTTGCCGATCGGCTAGGCAGCGAACCCGCCCCGGCTCCGGCCCCGCCGTCCACAGCCGCACAGCTCGTCAGCGCGCGCGTGCTCAAATCCGAGATCGTGGCCGGCGAGGCGGTGCCCATCGAATTCACCGTGCGCAACGGGTCAGGTGAACTACCTTCCCAGCAGCCCGACGGCGGCAAAGCGAACGATCTTTCCAGCGGCTGGGTATACGACGAAGCCGAATGCTTTCTCGGGCCCGGTACAAACGCGTATCCGGCGTTTCCCAAGCAAGCCGGGCGCTTGCGAGTGATGCTCGGCATCTCCGGCGCCGGGCCACCCGCAACGTGTGCCGGCGAAACGGCAGGCTTTCCGTGGCGCTGGGGCCTGGGCAGCCCGATGGCGCCAAACGAAACACGTACGATCCATGCGTACGTACGGTTCAGGACGCCGGGCACCTACACCTTCCGCGCCAGCCTGATCAACGAATACGTGAAAACCTACGGCGTCGACGGGAATGGCACCGAAGCCGGCGCCGGCACGGTGGTGGTGGCGCCTGAAAACCGTCCGCCTACAGTGAGCCGATTCGATGCTACCTTCAGCGAAATGGCCTCGGTGTATCAGCTGCAGGCCGTTCCGGCGGGCGTGCTGGCGCGCACGGAAGTGGCATATTCGGTGCTCGAAGGTGCGTATGTCGGCGCGTTCCAATGGAACGGCACCAGCCGCGATTGGGGCGCGGGCGGTCCGCTGGGCCAGACCGATCGCTTCATTATCCGTCAGGCGCGCGCGTTTTTTGCCCCGGTAAGCGGTAGCTACGCCTTCCGCCTGGCCAGCGACGACGGCGGCTGGCTATGGGTCGACGGCACACAGGTAGCCGCCAACCCCGGCCTGCACGGTAGGTCCGCGGCGGAAGGTACGGTCGAGCTTGCCGCCGGGCTTCATATTGTCGCGGTCAAGTATTTCGATTATGTCGGCACTGCCTATTCCGGCTATGCCTGGCGTCCGCCAGGCGAAACGAATTGGAGCGCGATTCCCCCGATACCGCAGGCTCCGCGCATCGGCGCCACGTGGAACAGCTCGACCCAGATGACGCTCGTCGCACACGACCTGGGCGGCGCCGGGCTGCGCGAGCTGCGCTTCAGCATCGACGGAAGTCCGGAGCAGGCAGCCGCCAGCGGTATCGCTACGATCGGAGCCGGACTCGGGCCGCACGTAATCGATTACTGGGGCGTCGATAATAACGGCAACGAGACGGCGCACCAGCGGGTCCACTTTGCCGTTGATGCGACGCTGAGCATCTCGCGCCAGTACCTCGGCGTGATCACGCATTGAGCTTACGATTTCTGGATCGGGATGGGCCGAGCGTGGCTCGGCCCATTATCTTTATCCGACCTCCAGGCAGGACGCCGAGCGTGGCTCGGCCGCTTCCTCGACATGCCCTTACCGGCTTTGCAGCCCGGCATTCGTGCGCGGGCTACGCTCTTCATGCGGTTTGATCCACTGCTTTCCAGCCGGTAGAATATCTTGTACGCGGTACCGTAGTACTAAGCACGCTTGACATTAGAACACTTGTTCGTATATAATGGCGCTCTCGTTCACATCGGCCTGTCAGCCGTTCGCGGACGAGCAGCGTACCAGGCGCAAGTACAATTTCCAGGCAACAGCGCAGGAGCACAAGATGGCGGTGACGAGCCGTGACATACATAGACAGCCCACCCGAACAGCCCAGGTAACGCTGCCACGGCTGCGGCTCCCCGATGGCCGCAGTTGGGTGATCTGGGCTGCATATATCGGCCTGGGCATCGCGCTGCTAAGCATAGCAACCGGCAGGGCAGGCATCTGGCTGGACGATCTCCGCTACGGGCGGCCGCGCACGATGCAGCTCAGCACCTATGTCGGGCACGCCGAGCAGCCCGGACAGCCGACCCACTTTATTGCCATGAACCTCAATCGTCGTGTTGTCGTTTGGGAGCTGCCCGGCGGCGATGCCGCGAAAACGCGCACACTACAGGGCCCGTATTTGTTCGGCGCAAGCGAGCACTTGACACCAATACTACTTAAGGTAGAAGATATCAACACCGACGCACTGCCCGATCTCATAATCGGCGTCAAGGACGAGGAAATCATCTATATCAACAGCGGCGACTCGTTTCGTTTGATTACTGATGGCGAGCGGCAACAACTGCTGGAGGATCAGGGATGAGTCGAACGCAGCAGACAACAATCGCGATCATTGCGCTGGTCCTGATCGGATTGATGGTGCCGTCGACGCCGCGTGGGGTGCTCACGAATGCGCCTGGCCTGGCGCCGAGCTTCAGCAACATCAGCGCGCATCTCGGCGCCAAGCTCGGCGGCCAGCCGGCGCTCGCCGCGGCGGCGGTGGCGGTACCGGCGCCCGCGGCTCCGGCAGGCGAGCTCGTCGTGCAGGGCCAGCCTACGATCTCGGTCGAGCAAATCGAGCGCGTGCTCGCCGAGTGGAATTCGCCGGCCACCGGTCAGGGACAGGCGATCTATGACCTCGGCGTCAAATACGGCATCAATCCGGCGATCTTTCTGGCCTTCTTTGTGCAGGAATCGGGCGCCGGCTCCAGCTCTGCCTGGGCCGGGAGAAAGCCGGACGGCACGTTCACGCACAATGCCGGCAACATCATCTGCACGCCCGGTTGGGCCTGTTACGGTCGCTTTCGCGATTACGGCAGCTGGAGCGAAGGTATCGAAGACTGGTACAAGTTGATCAGCGACCTGTATATCGGCGGCTGGCAGCTAACTACCGTGGAACGGATCATCCCTAAGTACGCACCGGCGGCCGACAACAACGACGAAGCGGCATACATCTCGAGCGTGCGCAATCTGGTGCAACAATGGCAGGGGCAGTAGCGCGATGTGGGAGATACCTCAGCAGCGGCGCGCCCCGTTGTGGCTGGCTACCGGCGCGACGGTCATAGTGCTGTGGCTGGTGTTCGGCACCAGCGCTTCCCGAGACACGTATATCAGCGCCTGGACGGGCGATGCTCGCGCCATGCCTCCAACTGCACCTGCCGGCGCACAGCAGCAACCCAAGAGCGCCCTCATCGGCGAATTCAGCGCCACCAATTCGCGCATCAGCACCCGCCTGGCCGCCGATACGCACCAGCCGGACGAGCCGTGGGGCAACCCGACTGATTTTGATCTGGCTGTGCTCACCCAGGGCTATGGAGTGGGCTCGCATGCACCGGCCGCAGTCTGGGGCGGTGTCGACATCGCCATCGACGGCGACGGCGACGGCCAGGCCGACCCTGGCGGCTCCTGGAACGCGCCGGTGTACGCGACGATCAGCGGCGTGGTCGAACTGGAGCCCAACTCGGTGCCGGCCGGCAACCACGTGTGGATCTCGAACGAGCAATGGAAAGTCGGTTTCGGGCATCTCAACGGGTTTGCCGTCCAGGATGGCCAGCAAGTCAAGCGCGGCGATCTGATCGGCTATATCGGTTCGAGCGGCCAGTCCAGCGGCCCACATCTGCACTACCACGTCTGGCGCGACGGCGTTAATATCGATCCGCTCACCTTCGGAGCCCTGGGCCACGAATAGACACGAATAAACGAATGGAGACACGAATATTCGTGTCTCCATTCGTTTATTCGTGTCTATTCGTGGCCGTGGCCTCGACCGTCAGATGCTCAAAGGTAGGGATCGCCGCGATCCAGATCGGCCCGGCGTTGAAGACCAGCTCCTGGCCCGTCGAATCATAAAACCGCAGCGGCGTGCCCTCGGCTTCTTTGCGCCAGGTTGCCTCCATGCTGCGGCCGGCAATAAACACGCGTGCCGGTCCGCTGCCGACCACCTGCTGATCGATGCGCTGCTGAGCGTCGCCCTGGCGTGCCGACTCGCTCACCTGCATCACCACCACGTTGCGTGTCCATAGTTGCTTGTCGGTGATCCGATCGCGATGCGGCGCGCCGCGCATGACACGCTGGTAGCCGTTGCTTGCGGCGTCGTAGTGGAACCCTGCGCGCGAGCCGCGGTCGAGGAAATAGTAGTCGATTGCGTGGGCTTCCGCTGCATCGTCCGGCGCAATCGACTCGAACAGGTAGCCGTTCTCGGTGTCCGCGAGCGCCCGCACTGCCTTATCGTCGGCAAAGCGGCGCAGCATAGCCGAGCTGGTGTACAGATTGTGCGGCGCGATGCGCAACGAATCACGCCACACATAGCTCAGCTCGCTCAGCGCGTCAAAACTCACCAGCTGGTCGGTGGTTTGGGCGAGCGCGACACCGTCCGGACTGCCGCCGGCGTAGGCGTACACCGGATGAAAGCCCATTGCCCATTGGGCGAAATACACTCGTGTCGAGCGAACCGGCCCGATTTCGCTCGCCTCGGGCGTGACCCCGTCGGCGTACAGCGCCACGAATCGCGTGACACCGTATTCGGCCAGACCTTCGAAGACTACCGCTGCACGGTCGAGGCCCGACTGTGGATAGGCATCGGGATGGTTGTCGATCATCACCATCCATGGTCGCTGGCCGATCGCACCGCGCGCAAACGTTAGCTCGCCGGCAACGCGGCTGATATCTGGTGTTGACGTCGGCTCAACCGTCGGCAACTCGGTCGGCTCCGGTGTCGGGCTTGCCGTCCGGCTTGGTTCCGCTGTTGGGCCTGGCGTCCGGGTCGCGATCGCAATGCGCGTCGGAACCAGGGTGGGCGTCGCCGGTCGGGCGGTCGGCCGCGCTGTCGAGGTTGGTCGAGGAGTTGTGGCCGGCTGCCGCGCCGGCTCGGCAACGACGGTAACGCGCGGCACCGCAAGCGGCACGCCAGGAGCAGCGCACGCGACGGCGATTGCGCACAACATGAGCAGCAAACAGCAACGCAGCAGACGCGTGAGCATTAAGATGTGTCCTTGGGGGAGCGCCGGATCGCCTCCCAGGCGGCGTCCGCCCTGTCGGCATCGGCGGGCAGGATCGTTTGAGGAGCATAGCGCGCCCGGTCGTAGCTCTCGGTCAGCGTTGCTACTTCCGGGCCGGCAGCAGGCGTTACGGAGCTAAGGCGCGGCTGAAACTCCAGCGGCGTCTGATCCGGCGTTCGTTCGCGCCTGGCATCTTCTCCCAGCAGTAGTGCCTCGACGTAGCGCCGACGAATCCGTTGGACGGGATCGGCGCCGCGCAAGCGCGCCAACGCTTCACGCAGCCCGCTGCCACGCGGCGCGGTGAGGCCGGCGAGCATGCCGCGCAGGTCGCCGGCGAATGTGCGCCAGCTCCATAGCGACTCGTGCTGTGCTCCGCTCGCGTCGGTCGCTTTGCGGCGACGGCGCTGCATCAGCACAATCGCCAGGATCAGAATCAGCAGCGGCAAGACATACAGCAGCACGCTGAGCACGCTGACCAGCAGCTCGAAAATACGAACCTCGAGGCCGCCTGCAACAGCAGCCGGTTCCGAAGCCTGGGGCACAGCCGACGCCACCGGCGGCAGCTCGGACCCTGCATCAGAGTCCCCGCGCAGCGCCAGCAGCAACCGGTAGAGCAATTCGGTCAACGGCGAAAGAATAAACGCCAGACCCGTGGCCATCACAAAGATCAAACCGCGCACTGCGTCGGTGGCAGCACTCGAGACCAGTGCCAGGGCCAGCACGCCCGCGCCGACCAGGCCGGCCGTTGCCAGCACACCCGAGCGCGCCATGCGCCAGCGCGAAGCGGGTGTGACGCTGTCGATCGCTTCGATCCGCGACAGCGACAATGCCAGCAGCCCAAACGCGATCGCGGTCACGCCCTCGATCGCGAACAGGGTACCCCAGGGCGGCGCGCCTAGATTGACTACCGCAAGCGGTGTGATCACGATCGCCAGCACCACCAGAAAGAGCACCCCGTTCTGCAGCGTCCGGACTACATCGCCGTGGTCGCTGTCCGGCAACGCCATACCGCGCCACCATGCCCACAGGCTGACGACCAGCGCGACGAGCAAAAACAACGCATCGGGGCTGCCGGGCGCGAACGGCCAGATGAGCAGCCAGCCGGCCAGGGGATTCCAACCACCTCCAAGGTGGATCTTGGTAGCAAACAGCACTGTCGCCGCGCCCACCAGCAGCGTGGGCCAGCGAACATACGATTCGCGAGGGTCTTCCGGTTCCCAGCGCCGAACGGCCCACCCGGACAGCAGGGCCGTCGCCAGCAGCGCCGGCCATGAGATGGACGGACCGCCGCCAAACGCCACGAGCAGCATCGACGCAGCGAGATGCAGCAGCGTAATTTGCAGCGCCGCGAAGCACCCAACAAATGCGATACGTAGTGCAGCCGCACCGTTCATCGGTTCGTCATACTTCCGCTATTGCATGGCCCGAAGCATCTTCCGGCCGGCCGGAGGCGCCGGCAACCGGGCGCCTGGCCCAGCGCGCCGCGCCCGGGTCGATCGGTATTACCTCAACACCGGGTAATTCGGGCGGCTGGCCCGCTCCGGCCCATAACCACACGATGCGCCGGCCACGACGCAGGCGCAGGAGCTCGGCTTTGATCGGCTCGGATGCCACGGCGTTGATCAGCACGATCGTAGCGCCCCATTCGAGGGCCGGCCCGAGCCGCTGCAGCATCGTCGGAAACGCCATGAGCGAGAATGGGACCAGCCTGGCCAGCGATTCCATCACCACTTCAAGCTGCGAATAACTGCGACCGGGCGAGATCCGCACAAGCCGGCCACTGCCGGCGGATGCACCGTTGGTGTACAGGCCGAAGTTAAGCCGCGCTTCAGATGCGCGCGTTGCCACCGTCGCCGCGGCGCTGATCATAGTTTCGACCTGATCGTAGCGCATCCCTTCCCAGTAGAACTCGAACGTATCGAGGTTGAGCAGGATCGCGATCGACAGGCTCGTGGTCGGCTCGTATACGCGCGTTTGCAGCTCGCCGCGACGCGCGGTGGCCCCCCAATGGATCGCCTTAAACGGATCGTCGCGCCGGTAATCGCGTACGCCGATCGTGCGCGACGGATCGGTAAGCAGCTGGCGCCTGGCACGCGCGTCGCCGAGTGGATGTCGCGCGGCCAGGGACAGCTCCGGCAAAGGCAGCAGCTCGGGATAGACCACCAGGCGTAATGCAACCGTCTGCTCATGCTCGACGGTTTCAAGGCCGAACGCATCGGTGGCGACAAGGCGAGCCGGGCCCCACTCAAACAGGCCGCGCTTGTCGCAGCGTATCGCGGCCGTCCAGCTGATCGCCTCATACGAGCGTAGCGGCGTCCAGCGTCGCAGCGTCTTAAAGCGCGTCAACGCATGCGGCAATAGGTTCGATTCGGGATACGCTAGCTGCGCCGGCACCGAGTCGTCGATCTGCAGGCTGGGCAATCCGAGCAATTTGCTATTGCTGACACGCTGTGTCAGCGTTATCTGGTCGCCGACAAAGCCGCGTTCGGCGCTCAGGCGACGCTCGAACACCACGCGCCGCAAAGCCCAGCGGCTCCATAACAGCACCGCCAGCAACACCAGGCCTAGTAATCCAAGCAGCAGCACTGCCAGGCCCTGGCGGAGCAGCAGCGCCACGAGCAGGAGCACAATTATTATTTCGCGGGAACGCTTTTGAAGCAATGAACCATGAACCATGAACGATGAACAATGAGCACATTATTTGTTCAAAGCTCATTGTTCATTGTTCATTGGGTAATGCCGTGGATATTGAGCTTATCTTTGAAGGCCCGCGACGTCAAGCCAATTCGTGCGGCGGCGGCGGCGTGATCTCCGGCGGCCTGGCGCAGCGCCTCGTTCAGCACATTCCCTTCGACCTCGTACAAGATCTGATCGAGCGCCTGGTTGTCGCGGACCGCCTTGACGATATCGACTTCCATCACTGCACGGCCCGGCTCAAGGGATAACAGCTCGCTGGTAATGACCTTACCCTGCGCGTAAACCACCGCCCGCCGGATCTCGTTTTCGAGCTGCCGAACATTGCCCGGCCAGTCGTAGTCTTCCAGCTTTTGCATGGCTTCTTCGGAGATCTGTGTCGGCGGCGACGAAGGGCTGTAGCGGTGGAGATTAAGAAAGTGCTGGATCAAAAGGGTAACGTCTTCTTTACGCTCGCGCAGCGGCGGCATGTGAATACTGATCACGTTGAGCCGGTAGAACAGATCCTCGCGGAAGTTACCGCGCCGCACCTCTTCTTCCAGGTCGCGGTTGGTCGCGGCGATGACGCGTACGTCAACCTTAATCGTGGACGTGCCGCCGACACGCTCAAACGAGCCTTCCTGAAGCACACGCAGCAGCTTCTTTTGCGCCGTCAGCGACAGCTCACCGATCTCATCCAGGAAGATCGTGCCTTTGTTGGCCAGCTCAAAACGGCCTTTGCGCTGCGCAACGGCGCTGGTAAAGGCGCCCTTTTCATGCCCGAACAGCTCGCTTTCGAGCAGCGAATCGGGCAGCGCGGCACAGTTGACCGCCACGAACGTCCCGCTGTTACGCCGCGACGAGTTCGAGTGGATCACCGTCGCAACCAGCTCTTTACCGGTGCCGGTTTCGCCGGTCACCATCACGGGCGCATCGCTGGCGGCAATCCGGCCGATGGTTTTATAGATGCGCTGCATCGCCTGTCCGGCGCCGATCATGCGGTCGCGCGGGTCGGACTTTTGCTCGGCCAGCTGCTTGACTTGCGAGGCAAGGTCCTGATGCTCGAAGAAGCGCTTGACCGTCAGCAGCACTTCGTCGATCTCAAACGGCTTGACAAGATAATCGTACGCGCCCATCTGCGTGGCCCGGATCGCGGCGGTTGAGGTCGTATTCGCCGTGATCATGATCACGCCGAGCTCGCTGTGCTGCTTGCTGAGGCGCTCGAGTACTTCAAGGCCATCCAGCCCCGGCATGCGCACGTCCATCAGCAGCAGGCTGTAGCCGTTACCGCCGGCGATACGCGTCAATACTTCGGCGCCGTTGCGCACCTCGGTAACCGCGTAGCCCTCGCTTTCGAGCAGATCGTGGAGCATGGTGCGCACGCCGTCGTCGTCGTCGGCAATCAAGACGTGGCGTTGCTCGGGTTTATTCTTCGACACGGAGGGCATTGCTCCTTGTTATCCACACTCGCCATGTAATTATAGCCGAGGGCAACAGGCGCCGCAACGCGCCGACACGAACGCCCGGATTTCTTATTCGTTCAGTCCGAACGGCGCTCGATGCGCGCCCCGAGCTGCACCAGCCGCTGCTCGATCCGCTCGTAGCCGCGATCGATCTGGCCGATGTTTTGCATCGTGCTGGTACCCTCTGCCGCCAGGGCTGCGATCAGCAGCGCCATGCCGGCGCGGATATCGGGGCTGGTAAGCGGCTCGCCGTGCAGCTGCCTGGGGCCGACTACCACCGCGCGGTGCGGATCACACAGCACGATTCCGGCACCCATACGTATCAGGCCGTCGACAAAAAACAGGCGGTTCTCGAACATCCACTCGTGGATCAGCACCGTGCCGCGCGCCTGAGTTGCCAGCACCAGAGCAATACTCATCAGATCGGGCGGGAAACCGGGCCACATCTGTCCCTTGATCTCGGGGATCGCGCCGTGCATATCGCCGCGCACCAGCAGCTCCTGGCCGGCCGGCACGATAATGTCGTCGCCGTCGGTTTGAAACTCCACGCCGAGGCGGCCAAAGGTGATCCGCGTCATACGATGCTCGTACGCCCGCGCACCGGCGATGCGGATCTCGCTGCCCGTGGCTGCTGCGAGCCCGATAAATGAGCCGACCTCCATATAGTCGGGACCGATGGTGTACTCGGCGCTGTGCAAATCGTCGACGCCTTCGATCGTGAGTGTATTGGTTCCGACGCCGGTGATCCGGGCTCCCATCGCGTTGAGGCAGCGGCAAACATCCTGCACGTGCGGCTCTGAGGCAGCATTGCTGATCGTAGTAATGCCCTCTGCCAGCACAGCGGCCATGATCGCTTGCTCGGTGCCGGTGACGCTCATCTCATCCAGGAAGATATCGGTGCCGCGCAAGCGCCGGCTGCGCAGCACATAGCTGTCGTGCTGCACATCGATCTCGGCGCCAAGCGCATGTAACGCCTGGAAATGCGTATCCAGCCGCCGGCGGCCGATGCGATCGCCGCCGGGACGGGGGATGGTGACAAATCCACGCCGGGCCAGCAACGGTCCGGCCAGCAGCGGTACGGTGCGGATCCGCCGGCTCAGCTCGTCGTCCGGCTGCCGGTCGCTCATGCCGGCGCTGCGCAAACGCCAGCTGCTGCCGTTCAGTGGGGTACATTCTACGCCCAGGCGCTGCAGCAGATCGAACTTGATACGTACATCTCCGATGTCGGGCACTTTATGCAGCGTCAGCGGCTCGTCCGTAAGCAGCGCGGCAGCCAGCAGCGGCAGCGCAGCGTTCTTGTTGCCCACGGGCTCGATCGTGCCGCTGAGCCGCCGGCCCCCTTCGATCACGAAATATTCCATGCAGCTCCTTCGTTCCGCGCGGCATTATACGCGATAGAGGAACGAGGTGCTTAATCGCGCCGAAACGGCCGCAGGCCGCGTAGCCGCCGCGTGAGCGAATCGAGCGGTCCCTTGCCGTCGGCCGGCTGATCCACAGTCGGGTCGACCTCATGCGCGCCGTTGCCGCCGTTGGTAGAGCTATACGACTCCTGCTCCGGCAGGCCAGGCAGGGGCGCAGCGTCATCCGGCTCGATCTCGACCGCGCTTATGTCGATCGGAGCGTCGTCCGGCGGCGGCAACGCGGGCTTGCGACGGGCGATCAGCTCGCGCGCACGCTGGTGGCCGGCGGCGGCGGCCTGTTTGTACAGCCGCTGCAGCGCCGGGGACGACAGCTGCTCGCCGTGGCGATACCACAGCATCGCCGCTTGCCCGGTAGCATACGTACCGGCATACGATACCGCCACCTTAGCCACCAGGCCGGCGAGCGGAATCAGACCGACCAGCTGGCGCGACAGCTGGCGCCACATGAAACCGGCGCCGATCACCGGCAGCACTTCGCGGATCTGCGCCTGGAAATTGGCCGGCGCGCCGTACGCCAGCGCCAGCCTGTACACCATCAGCGCCTGGTTCTTGGTCAAAATCAGCACATCCGCGGCGTTGAGCGGTATAGTGAGGAACGGAATCAACTCGGGAATGCCCGAGGTGAACGAGACAGTCGCATTACTAAACGCCACATCGTTGATCAGCCAGTACGCGACGGCGTCGCGCAGCGAGGGTATTTTGCGCGCTGCGGCGATGCGCAGGTCGTCGGGCAACAGCTCGGCCAGCGCCGGAGCCAGCTGCGTCGCGATCGTTTCCGGCCTCCCGTCGGGCACGTCAACCTGCCGGATGCCGGCGCGGCGCAACGCGCTTTCGAGCCGCTCGCTAAGCATGCCCGCGTCGAGCACCACCGCCAGCTTGGGCAGCGGCAGCATGGACAGCTTATCCAGCGCATCGACCCACGCCGCTTCGTCGGCGTCGCGGGCATCCAGCGCGATCAGCAGCACATCGCTGTTGCCGACCTCCATCTGCCGCTCGCGCTGCAGCGGAACATCGTAATCCCAGATCGCCGCGCGCCCGACGGCCGGATAGCGGCTTGAACTGACGTACAGCGAGCGGATCAGCGCGTCGCGCAGGCCGAGCGCGCCAACGACCGACAGCTGCACCTGTTGATCGGCGCTTTCGCGGATCTCGCCGGCGTTGAGCTCTCGGACGGTATTCCAGACGTTGGTTATGTCGCCCAATTTCGGCACGCGCTTCTCCTTCCAGGCGTCGCGGCTTGCGCCGCACTATGTATCGACGCTTCCGCTCCAATCGGGATCGTCTGGCCGGCGCTGCTGCGTTCCCTGTTGGCCGCTCTGCGCCAGCAGGCCCTGCAGCAAGCCTTGCAACAGCGAGCCGACGCCGGCCGCGCCGGGATTCGCCGGGCCCTGTTCGCCCCCCGGCGCAGGCAGGGTGCCGCTTTGTGGAGGGCTCGGCACGCCGGGAACAAACCCGCCAAGGCCGCCAAGGATGCTTTGCGGTGGGTTGGGAATCATACCGCCTGAGCTGCCCATACCGCCCATTTCGCCCTGCGCCGCGGCGAGGGCGGACATCAACGCATCGGTGTCGCTCTGGCCCTGCTGCTTGGCGTTGAGATAGCCCAATACGGCGGGCACCAGCGCGTCCAGCATACCACCTTGCCCCTGCGGCACGGCGCCGCTGCTGCCCTGCGCGCCCTGCAACAATCCCTGCAGCAGCGGCATCAGATCGCTCGCCTGCAGGCCGCTACGGCCGCGAAGCTGCTCGGCGGCGTTGGCCAGTCCGTCGGCATAAACCGGCGCGGTTTTGCCGCGCCCGTCTTGCCTTAGCTGCTCGGCGGCCGCCATCAATGCCGCGCCGGCGTCGCCCTGGCCGCCCTGCAGCTCGCGATCGAGCGTTCGGGCAACCATCTGCATGTTGGCAGCGTAGTTGTCGCCGGCGTTGCCGTTGCTTTGGTCGAGCTGGTTCAGCAGGGTCCGGTCGTTGTCGGCGTTTTGGGCGATAGCACCCCAAAGGCCGGCCAGATCGATCTCCGCCATCTGCGCCTCCTTGCACTCGGCACACTGCCATGCAAGCGTAGCACGAATCAGGCCAGTTGGCACCCCGCAGGTATGCTCGCTACAATGCCGGAATGCACCAACCAGAACGCATCGAGATCGCCATCAACGGCATCGCCCAGGGCGGCGACGGCGTGGGCCGCGCGGATGGGCGAGTTGTATTCGTGACCGGCGCGCTGCCCGGCGAGCTGGTTCGGGCACACCTGGAGCCGGGCAAGGGAGCCTGGGCACGCGCCACGGTCGAAGACGTGCTGCGAGCCGCGCCCGAGCGCATCCCCTCGTTCTGCCCGCTCGAAGCAAGCTGTGCCGCCGCCGGCTGGCGCTGGGTCGAGCAGGCGGCGCAGCGGCGCTGGAAGGCCGAGATCCTGCAGGACCAGCTGCGCCACCTGGGTGGCGTCGACGCTTGCGTAGTACCGCCGGAGCCCGTCGATTTACCCGAGCTGGGGTTCCGCACCGCCGCCGATCTGCATGTCGCGGGCCGAACGATCGGCTACTACCTGCCCGGCACCCGGCGCGTGGCGGACGTGCCGGCCTGCTGTTTGCATCATCCGCTGCTCAACACGGCGCTGGCGGCGCTGCGCCCGCTGCTCGAAGGCGCTGGGCCTGCTGCCGTACCCGGCCGGCCGCAGCTGCGTCATCTCGGCCTGCGCTGCAGCCCCGAGCGCGGCGAGGTTCTGGCAGTGCTGGACGGCCGCGGTGCGCTGCGCGAGCTGGCACAGCGCTGGCGCGCGGCCTGCGCCGTGCTGGCCGGCGTCGCCGATACCCGTGGCCGCCCGCTTGCCGGGGCCGCGTCGATCGAGCGGCAGGTGTTGAAATCTCCGATTTCGCGTATCGGCGAGCGCGTTCTGGCAGACCAACGCGCTGCGCGTTCCGGGCCTGGCCGCGCGCGTCGGCGAGTTGCTTGAGCCGCGGCCCGACGACCGCCTGCTGGATCTGTACTGCGGCGCCGGCTTGTTCGGCCTGACCCTGGCCGGCAAGCTGCGCGAGGTGCTCGGCGTCGAGGAATGGGCGCCCGCGGTACGCGATGCCGAGGCCAGCGCCCGGCTCAACGATCTGGGGAACGCCGGCTTCGTCGCCGGGGCGGTGGAGCGCGTACTACCACGACTGCAAGGCCGCTGGGAGCTGGCCGTGCTCGACCCGCCGCGCCGTGGCTGCGCGCCCGAGGCGCTCCAGGCACTGGCCGAGCTCCGTCCGCGCCGGATCGTCTATGTTTCGTGCCATCCCGGCACGCTCGCCCGCGACTGCAAACTGCTTGTCGAACACGGCTACGTCGTCGAGCACGCCGAAACCGTCGATATGTTTCCGCACACCCACCATGTCGAGGCGATCGTCGTGCTAGGGGATAGAGGCTAGAGAGCGAGTGGCGAGAGGCCATAGGTTGATCGCTCAGCCTCATCCCGGTTCCGTAGCCCGTGCCCGTTGCCTATCGCCTATGCCGCTATTCCACCTCGATATTACCGGCGCGAGTCGAAAGCTTGATCGTCGCACGGTTGTCTGGCTGCTCGTCGTAATTGGAGCTGAACCAGGCGCCGTTACGTTTGGTGAATCGGTCGTCGATATCCGTATTGCCCAGGCTGGCGCTGGCATCGATACGCGCTTCCAGCTCCTCCGGCACCGCGATCTCGACGTTACCGGCGGTGCTGTCCACCGCGATATCCATCGCGCCCTGGCGCGGCAGCTTCACCTCGGTGTTGCCGGCACGTACTCGCACATGCAGATTTTCAAGCTTTGTCGCGCTGAGATCGATCGGCTCGGCGTTGCCGGCGTTAAGTTCGACGGTTAAATCGAGCGGGAGGTTGGGGCTGATCGACAGCTCGGTATTTTCGCCGTCCCAGCCCGATGGATGCAATTCCAGCACGCCGGTAGTGCCTTCGCGCCGAAACTCGGGCTCGACACCGTGCACCATGAACGCATCCGAGCTATCGGCATCCAGCGCGCGAATCTCAAGATTGCCGGACGACTGCTTGATATCCACGCGCAGGCGCTCGATGCCTTCGAGCCGGCCATCGCTCGAATCGAGGCCGGACGGCTGTGCGCTGGACGGAGCACGAAGCATGTTCGCACCGCCGACCAGCAGCACCAGCAGCGGCGCGGCGATCAAGGCGCCGATCGCGATGCGACGCCGGCTGCGCCCTTCGGTGATCAGATCCAGGCCGACTGCCAGCATCGCCAGTGGCAGCAGCACGCTCCAGGCGATCGAAGCAAAGGCTCCGGTGTTGCCCAGGAACAGCAGCACACCGCCGCCGATCAACAGCACAGGCAGCCAGCGCCGGTCGCGCCGAGGGCGTTTGGGCGGATGAGGCGGCGGAACGTTTTCGATTGGAACTGTCGGCTCGCTTGGCTCGCGCGGCGGTTGGTATTGATCGGCCATGTCAGGTCGTTCTCCTACGCAGCAAAAAGATTCCAATCCCGACAAGCACCAGCGGGAAGATCACCCCGCCCAGATCGACGTTGAACACAGTTTCCAGCGCATCGCCGACCTGCGACAACAATATGATGCCGCCAATGCCGGCCAGGACAAAGCCGAGCATGCGATTGCCGCCGGCGCGAGACATACCGCCGGCGCCGCTGTCGGACGCCGTGCCATAGCCGGCCGGGGTGCGTGGCTCCGCCAGTGGCCGTCCCGTCATCGGGTCGAAGCGGGCATCAGGCGGCAAATCCGGCGGCGGCACCGGCGCGGCGCTGTCGCCCTCCGGCATCACCAACCACAAAATCGGATACAAAATAGGGGTGAGAAAAGTGGTGATCGCAAGCACAACAAAAATTAGCCTGACGATCACGGGATCTAGCCCAAAATAGTGCCCCAAACCACCGCACACACCGCCGATCATGCGATCGTAGCGCGAGCGGCTAAGCCGTTGTTGCGTCTGCAAGATTTCCTCCGGTACTCACACCTGTTTGACGGCGCCCCACATCGGTTTGTTGCATGGCTTACGCCACGGCGTTTTGCGCTACAATCAGCACATATATTCGCAACTTGTGGCCTGCTTCATGCGCATGGTATCATCGCTCACGCCAAGAACCGCCGCGGTGAAGTTTCGGCGTGTGACTTGATAACGGGTGTGAAAGGAGCGCGACGATGGGCTGGTCCCGCAGGCAGAATCCCGCCGACAACGAAGCCGAGCAGCAAGAGGATCCCCTCGCGGATAACATGCGCTTTGAGCCCAGCCGGCCGCCCGGAGAGGCTCCGGCCGACGATGGGGAGGGCACCTCGATCTACGACCAGCAAACGGTTGTCGACCAGAATTTCGCCAGCCGCGCCCAGGCCAGACGCCAGCGCCAGGCAGCGGGCGGCCTGAACCCGCAGCGAGTAACAACCTGGGCTGCCGACCCGGCGAACTCGCGCAAGCTTTTGATCGCCGGCGGCGCGGTATTGGCATTGATTCTGTTGCTGGCGTTATGGCGCATTTACAGCAACGGCAACGTCAGCGGTACGCAACCGGACGAGCTGTTCGAGTCGAGCGCGCCCGCGTTAGCATCCGTCGAAGCGCCTGCAATTGTCAATCCCGCAGCATCGCCCGCGTCATCGGCGGATGCCAGCTTCCCGGCCGCGCAGGTGCCGGCCGAAAATGTACCCGGCGCCGACCCGACCCAGCCGTCGAGCGCGCCTGTCGCACAGGCGTTTGTTATCACCGGTACCGCCACCGAAGGCCTGTTCTTGCGCCCCGAGCCGAATACAAACAACACGCCGATCGCGACGGTGCCCGACGGCACGCGCGTCGACGCTACCGGCAACACGCAGAACGACGGCACCCGCGAGTGGCGCGAAATCACCTTTAATGGCCAGACCGGCTGGGTCGCGGCGGAGTTCTTGCAGCCGGCGCCTTAGTGCGAGGATCGGAAACGATTTACCACAAAGAACACAAAGGACACAAAGATACTAAAATTCTTTGTGTCCTTTGTGTCCTTTGTGGTAAATCCGGATGCATCAACCTTTGCGACAATTAATCGAGGGGAGCTCTCAGTCCTCGATTTTCACCTGCCGCTTCGTCCGCCTCGAATGAAACGGAAAATCGAGCGGGTTTTCGACAAAGGCCAGCGGCAGCACGGCGTCCATCTGCTCGACAAACGCGAAGCGCAGCTTGCGGCGCACCAGACGCGGTACGTCCACCAGGTCGCGCTCGTTTTTTCGCGGCAGGATCACCTGGTCGACGCCGGCACGGTACGCGCCGAGCACTTTTTCCTTGACGCCGCCGACCGGCAGCACACGGCCGCGCAGCGTGATCTCACCGGTCATGGCCACGGTGCGCCGCAGCGGGCGGTTGGCCAGCGCCGAGATCAAGGCACACGCGATCGTAACGCCCGCCGACGGCCCATCTTTGGGCACGCCGCCTTCGGGCACATGTACATGGATATCAACTTTGTCGAAGCGGCGCGGATCGATGCCAAGGCGCTTGGCGTTGGCGCGGGTATAGCTCAGCGCCGCCTGCGCCAACTCCTGCATTACCTCGCCCATCTGGCCCGTCAGCGTCAGGTTGCCCTTGCCGTCGGTAACACTGATCTCCACCGGCATCACGTCGCCGCCGTTGGCGGTCCACACCATGCTGGTACCGACGCCGACTTCGTCGCGCTCCTCGGCCAGGCCATAATCGTAGCGATCGGGGCCGAGCATCGCCGGCAGCATCGAGGGCAGTATCCGCTGGGGCGATTTACGGCCCTCGGCGACACGACGGGCTATTTTGCGACACACCGAGCCGATCTGCCGCTCCAGCTCGCGCACGCCTGCCTCGTAGGTATACAGCCTGATCACCCGGCGCAGGGCGTCGTCGGCGATGCGCAGCGGCACTCCATCCAGGCCGTTGGCGGCGCGCTGTTGCGGCACCAGGAACTGGCGCGCGATCTCGACTTTTTCTTCCTCGGTATAGCCCGGCAGCTCGATCACTTCGAGGCGGTCCAGTAATGCGTCCGGGATCGGGTCGAGCACGTTGGCGGTGGTGATAAACAGGACGCGCGACAGATCGTAGGGCACATCCAGGTAATGGTCGCTGAAGGCGTGATTTTGCTCGGCGTCCAACACCTCGAGCAGCGCCGAGGACGGATCGCCGCGCGTATCGCGGCCGAGCTTGTCGATTTCGTCGAGCACCAGCACCGGATTGACGGTACCTGCATCACGCATGACTTTCAGCACACGGCCGGGCAGCGCGCCGACATACGTGCGCCGGTGACCGCGGATCTCAGCCTCGTCGTGCACACCGCCAAGCGAGATGCGCACGAACTTGCGGCCGAGCGCCTCGGCGATCGATCGGCCCAGGCTGGTCTTGCCAACGCCCGGCGGGCCGACAAAGCACAGCACCGGCGAGCGTCCACGCGCGCCGGTGAGCTTGCGGACGGCCAGGTGCTCCAGGATACGGTCTTTGATGCGGCCTAGCCCGTAATGGTTGCGATCCAGGATCTTGGCTGCGGCCAGCAGATCCTCGTTGTCGGTGCTGGCGACGTTCCACGGCAGCGACAATAGCCAATCCAGGTGTGTGCGGACGATCGTATATTCCGGCGTGACCGGCTGCATTCCTTCCAGGCGCCCAAGTTCCTCCAGCGCGCGCGTATGGGCCGCCTCCGGCATCGCGGCGGCGTCGAAGCGCTCGGCCAGCTGCTGGAGCTCTGCAGCAAACGGGTCGGCCTGGCCGAGCTCACGCTGGATCGCCTTGAGCTGCTCGCGCAAGAACACCTCGCGCTGGGAGCGGTCGACTTCCTCTTCTACCTCGTTGCGCAGGCGCTGCTCGAGCTGCAGCACGTCGAGCTCGTTGATCAACAGCGACGCGACGGTATGCAGGCGCTGCTCGACGTCGAGTGTTTCCAGCACGTTCTGACGCCGGTTGACGTCGAGGGGCAGGTGTGAGGCGATCAGGTCGGCCAGCAAGCCGGGTGCTTCGACGTTCAACGCGGCGATATATGCGTTCTCAGGCAGCGTGCGACTCAGCTGGGCTACCTGCTCAAACAGTGCCAGCACGGCACGGCGCGCCGCTTCGACGCCCAGGGTAATGCCGGCCGGATCGGTAAGCGGCACGGCGCGAGCACGCAGCAGCGGCCCTTCCTCGGCGAAGCCCTCGATCCCGACGCGCCACAGTCCCTGCAGCAAAATGTTGACGGTGCCGTCGGGAAGCCGCACCACACGGCTGACACGTGCCTGCACGCCCACGGCGAACAGGTCGGCGGCGGAGACATCATCGGCATCCGCGTTGCACTGCGCGATAGTGACCAGCATGCGATCTTTGGCGAGCGCGGCATCCAGCGCCTGCTGGGCCTGCAGCCGGCTCACGAAAATCGGCGCCACTACCTGCGGAAAAACGACAGTGTTGATCAACGGCAGGACCGGAAGTTCACACGGCGCCGGCTGTGGTACGCTGATGCGCTCTTCGAGCAGCACACCGAGATCGATATCGTCGGTCATGCGGAGCCCTACCTGGCGTTCATGACGCGCGAGTGTAGCACACAGGTCAAATTGGGTGAGAGGTGAGGAGGTGACAGGGTTAAGCCAGAGCTTAACGATCTCGTGCTAGAATCCGGCCATGGCAACGATCCTACTTGTCGAAGACGAGCCGATTCTGGCCGATACATTACGCTACAATCTGGAACACGAGGGCTATGGCGTGCTGGTGGCGGGCGACGGCGTCAAAGCGCTCGAGCTGGCGCGGCAGAAGCAACCCGACCTGATGATCCTCGATGTGATGCTGCCCAGGCTGGACGGCTTTTCGGTATGTCGCATCCTGCGCGGCGAGTCGGATACTCCGATCATCATGTTGACGGCGCGACAGGACGAGATCGACCGTATCGCCGGCCTGGAGCTGGGCGCCGATGATTATGTCGTCAAGCCGTTCAGCCTCGGCGAGCTGCTTGCCCGCGTGCGCGCGATCCTCCGGCGCGGCCGTCGCAGCGTCACCGACATGCAGCGCGAGGTACTGCAGGCGAGCGACCTGAAAGTCGACACCGGATCGCGCCGTGTATGGCGCGGCAACAGCGAAACGATGCTGTCGGCCAAAGAGTTCGACTTGCTGGTGTGTTTGATGCGCAACCGCGGGCTGGCACTATCGCGCGATCTGTTGCTCGAGCGCGTGTGGGGCTACGACTTCCTGGGCGACTCGCGCACCGTTGATGTGCATGTCCGCTGGCTGCGCGAAAAGATCGAGCCCGATCCTTCGCAACCGGTGTTCATCCATACCGTGCGCGGGACCGGCTATCGTTTCGAGGCTCCCTCCGCAAGCGACAATGACAAGCAATGAGCAATGAACAATTGTTGTAGGCTTTGCTCATTGCTGATTGCTGATTGCTCATGACCCCCTTATCGATAATCCTGATCATCGCACTCGCGCTTGCCCTGCTCGTCGCGCTGGCCGTGCTCTGGCGGCTACGTGGCGAGCTCAACGCCGAGCGCGCTACCTGGCGACTGCAGCGCGCAAAGTTTGAAGCGCGCGGCCTGCCGTCGTTGTTTTTGTCGACGGCCGATTCGCTCGAATCCGGTTTGTTGCTGCTGGATCGCGGCCAACGCATTCGCTACGCCAACCACGCAAGCAATCGAATCCTCCAGGCAACCCCGAGCGGAGTCGACGGGCACAGCATCATATCGGTGCTGCGCGATTACCAGGCCGATTCGCTGATCAAAGCCGCGATCGACAGCGGCGAGCGCCAGTCGGCCACGTTGCAGCCGGTGCTGTCGTCGCGCATACTGCAGATCACCTGCGCTCCGCTGCGTGAGCCCGCCGAGTACAGTGCGATCGTCCTGCTGCGCGATGTTACACAGCTGGCGCAGCTGGAGCGCGCGCGGCGCGAAATGGTAGCCAACGTTTCACACGAGTTGCGTACGCCGCTTGCTTCGATTCGCCTGCTGGTGGAAACACTTCAAAGCTCGCCGCCGGCTGAAACGTCTCGGCGCATGCTGCGCCATATCGACGATGAGCTGGCATCGATGACCCATCTGGTCGACGAGCTGCGCGAGTTGTCGCAGATCGAGTCCGGACGCATGGCGATGACGCTGCGCGCCGCGGATATCGGCGCGATCGTCGAGCGCGCCGCCGAACGCGTCAGGCCACAGGCCGAGCGCCGCGACCTCGAGCTGCATGTCGAGCTCGAACCAAACCTGCCGCCGGCGCTGATCGACGACGAGCGCATCGGCCAGGTGCTGCTCAATCTGCTCTACAACGCCGTGAAGTTCACGCCCAGCGGGTTGATCACCATCACAGCTCGCTCTGTCGCCGAGCCCGTTCCCGACGAGTGCCCGCGCCTGGCCCACGAGCTGGCCCAGACCGAGCTCGACCAGGCGATCGTGCTGGCCGTCGCCGACACCGGGGTGGGTATCCCGCAATCCGAGGTCGATCGCGTGTTCGAGCGCTTCTTCAAAGTCGATCGCGCCCGCACGCGCAACAGTGGCGGCACCGGACTGGGCCTGGCGATCGCCAAGCACCTGGTGGAGCGCCACGGCGGCCGTATCTGGGTTGAATCGACCGAAGGGCAGGGCAGTACGTTTTCGTTTCTGCTGCCGGTGGCGTGACGAGGGGTTAGCGGTTAGGGGTTCGGGGCTAACTGCTAACCCCGAACCCCTCTTACGGAATCCACACCTGCCGCGTCTGCGTCTGGTCGATCCACAGATGGCGGCCGTTCCAGGCGAACAGCCTGGCGAAGCCGTTTTGTCGCTCCATCACCGCGAAGCGCTGATTACGCCCGGCGGTATCGCCGCTGGGAAACTGGGCGCCGGGGCCGTCACGTAGTGCTACGCGGTTGCCGATCACCTCGACGACGTCGCCGCGCGGGATCAGCACCGGCGGCGACGGCCATCCCGTCGCCGGCCGCGCTCCCAGAAAGCGGGCAATGCCGAGCGCTATCGCGCGCGACACGAGGTCGCGCTGTTCGACCAGAAATCCACGGTCCTGGGCGTTGGTCAAAAAGCCCATCTCAACGATCGCGCCGGGCGTCAGCTCGTCGATGGTGTGCTCGTACAGGCCGAAATTAAAGGCGTAGTAGTTGCGCATGTTTTCGGTGATGCGCCAATCCAGCGGCAGGCCGGTCTGCTTGCCGTATTCGTCTACGATCTCGCGCACCAGCATATCGGATGCAATCCAATTGCGATGATAGGTAGCGACTTTGTACCCGCGTGCCGAGCGGTTGCTGTTGCCGTCGGCGTGGATCGACACGAAGGCGTCGGCCTTGTAGGCCGGTGGGATCGGCGCCGGCAGCACATACGCCTCGATGCCCCACGAGCGCAGGTACTCGGCGATGCGGTGCGACACGTCGACATTGAGTTCGACCTCGGGCACGCCGCCATGGTCGGCGCCGGTGGAGTCGCGCAGGCGGGCGAACTCTTCGGGCATCGATTCGGTTTTCCAATGCCCGGCCTGGATCGCAACGAGCTTCCGATCTTGCGCGCGCGACGGCGGAACGAACAGGGCAGCCCCGGCAACAACCGAAAGACAAACCAGCAGGTACAGGCGGCGCAGCATGGCGGTCCTTTTCGAGTGGGGGAGAGATTGGTTGTACCCATCGACGAGGTGACCGGCGGACAAAGCCCTTGGGAAGGGATGGACTACGGAGTCGCGTGGTATTGCTCGGACATGCGCGTGCTCTCGACGGCGATCTGCTCGCGCAACTCGTCCGGCGCGACAACTTCAACGTCGGCGCCCCAGCTCAGGACCCAGTTACGGATTTCGCGGATGCCGCCGACGCGCATCGTCAGCAAGCAGCCGCCGTCGGGCAACTCCTCCAAGCGCTGCGAGTGGTGCCACATGGTTTCCTGTACGCGCCGCGCCGATGGGGGCGCGAAGCGCAGCTGCACTTCGACTTCCTCGTCCGAGATGATGCCCCAGGCCGATCCGAGCCATGCATACGGGTCGAAATCGGCCGGGATCTCGTAGTGCTCGTTCAATAGCTCGGCGCGCTGAATACGCTCTACTTTAAACGTTCGCAGCGCGTTGCGCAACCTGTCATGGGCCAGTACATAGCTGGCCGGCTCGAAGCGTGAAACTTCGAGAAAGTACGGCTCGATGACACGCTCCTCGGGTTTGGCGCGATCCACGGCCCAGTACTGAATGCTGACGGTGCGCCGGTCGGCCCACGCGCGGGTAAGCGTTTCGACGTTCTGGACATACACGGTGCGCATCGGCTTGGCGCGGATCACGCTTGCAGCCCGCGACATATGCTCCGACAGCGTCGCATCGGGCAGCGACGTGGCGAGCTTATCCAGCGCGCCGACAACATGCGGGTTGTGCTCGTCGGAGTGGTGGGCCAGCAGCCGGGCGGCGAAGTAGAGCGCAACTGTTTCGTTCAGGTTCAGGCGGACGGTGGATTGATATCCGTCGCGGTCGATGCCGAACTTGCCGTCGTACTGCCAGACCGGCACGCCCATCTCTTCCAGCGACTCGATGTCGCGATAGATGGTACGCCGATCGACAGCGCAGTACTCGGCCAGCTCAACGGCACCCATACCCTGGGGAGAGTTATACAGCTTGTGCTCGATTCTTCGCAGCCGGGCAGCCTTCGACTGGGTACGTGATTCGGCCATCCTCGGTTGCTTTCCGGCGCAGCCCCGGCGGGGCGTATCAGCCGATCGGGAGCGGCAGGAACGAAATCGCGATCATGGCAACAATCAGCACCGTCGCCCACACCACAAGGCGCAGCAGATCTTTGCGGATCGACCGGGCCTCGGCGGCGTAGTCCAGCGCCTGCGGCTCGGCCATATACGACCGGCGGGCCGTCGTGCTATCGCCTGTCTGGACGTTATATGTGCGCGCCACCCCCTGGGTGCGGCGCTCGCGGCGCGTCAGCTTTCGTGACGCGGCCCGCCTCGGTTGGCTCGACATGGATGATCCTCGTGGACAAGGTACGTGGGCCGCATTATACCACGCTAGAATCCATCATCAATCCGCTGGCGTCCGCCAAAACCGGCGTCGACTTCATGCCAGAATTGCACCGAGGGCTCATCGTATTGCCAGCACAGAAGCACGACGCGCCCATCGCGCTCGGCGGGAAAATCGATCAGCCCGGTATTGATGTCTTTAACCAGTATGTTGAGCGCCTGCAGCTGCGCGATAACGTCCTGGATTGCGATAATCTCCCGCGTAGCGGAAGCTGCGGACTTGCCGCCGCCGTTGAATACCGCCGCCTCGACCGCGGGCCAGATCTCGCCCTGCATCTCGACAACGCGATTGCGCGCGCCCAGCATGCGCCCTACCAGCAGCCGCACGCGCGGCAATACAGCGTTTGCCTGGCTGGGGGTATAGATCCGATCTTGCATGACCGCCAGATTATAGCATCGCATGCGGATGCTGCCTAACCGCTAGGCCACAAGCCGGCCTCTTGGTATAATGCGCCTGCGCGGCGCCGTCGCGTACCGCGGGAGCCCGGCTGCATGCTGACCGATCTGGCGTTGCTGGTGGTGTTTGTCGCTGTTGTTGGAGTATGTTTTTGGAGCGGCATGATTCGGTCCATAATCGCGCTGGTTGCGTTTTATGCGAGCGTTGTGCTGGCCAGTCTCTATTTCAAGTTTGTTTCGGTGTTTGTCACGCGGCGCGGCATCGAGGATCGTGTGGCGGACGTGCTGAGCTTCGTGACGGTGCTGGTCGTGGCGTTCGCGATATTGGTCGCGCTATCGGTGTACACGTTTCGCTACGTACGGCTGCCGGGCCAGCTCGAGTTTTTTGATCGACTGCTTGGCGCGGCGGTCGGCATGCTGCTCGGCGTCGCGGTGCTTACCACGATCGCAATGCTGCTGCACTTTACGTTTATTACCGGGAGCACGGGCAACCAGGGCGGGATCGCAGGCCTGCTCCGGCGCGTCACGCAAGCGTCATCGCTCGTGCCGATCCTGACGAGCAATCTGTTGCCACGGCTGTTTCGAGTAGTAGGTCCATTCGTTCCCGACGCGGCGCTGCCGCTGTTTCGGCCGAATACATAACATGCCAATCCCACAACATACATTAGCCATCCTCGAGTTCGACAAAGTGCGCGAGCGGCTGGCCGAGCACACGGCGTTCGCGGCCAGCCGCGAGATGGCGCTGGCGCTCGTGCCGTCCGATGAGCCGCTCGACGTGCGCCGTGCGCTGCAGGCCACCGACGCCGCGCGCCTGCTGTACGACAATTTCCCCGAGGTCACGATCGGCGGCGCCCGCGATATCCGCGCCGCGGTACGCAAGGCGCAGCGCGGCGGCATCATGGAGCCGCTCACGCTGCTCGACGTCGCCGCTACGCTCGGTTCGATGCGCCAGCTGCGTACCCGGCTGTTGCGCCTGCCGGAAGATCATTACCTTCCGTTGATCGACCTGGCCTGGCAGCTCGTCGAGCGCGAAGATATCGAGGCAACGATCGAGCGTACCGTCGACCCCGGCGGCAATATTCTCGACAGCGCCAGCCCCGCGCTGCGCCGGATCCGGGGCGAGATTCGGGTCGCGTACGACCGGCTGATGGACCGGCTCAACGGGATCTTACAATCGTCGCAATATGCCTCGGCGCTGCAGGAGCCGATCATTACGGTACGCGACGGGCGCTATGTGCTGCCGATCAAGGCCTCCGGCCGCCGCACGTTGCGCGGCGTAGTCCACGATCAGTCCAATTCCGGCGCGACCCTGTTCGTGGAGCCGCTGCAAACGGTTGAGCTCAACAATCGCTGGCGCGAGCTGCAGCTGGCCGAGCAGGAGGAGATCGAGCGAATCCTGCGCGAGATCTCAGATTCGATTGCCGCCGACGGCGAGCGCATCGTACACGCGGTCGACGCCCTGGCCGAGCTCGACCTCTTGTTCGCCAAGGGGCGCTATAGCGCAGCGCTGGACGGCGTCGCCCCTGAGATCGTCGAAGCGAGCACCTCGCTGCCCGACCGGCCGGGGCAGCTGAGCGAGGGTGACGATCCCGAAGCGCTGCCCGACCGGCCGGAGGACGCGCCGTTGTATTTACGGCGGGCACGCCACCCGCTGCTGGATCGCAGCACCGTCGTGCCGACCAATGTGTGGCTGGGCGGCTCCTTCCGGGTGCTGTTGATCACCGGGCCGAACACCGGAGGCAAAACTGTAGCGCTCAAAACAACCGGCCTGATGGCGCTGATGGCCCAGGCGGGCATGCATATCCCGGCCGACCTCGGCTCGCGCTTGCCGGTGCTGCGCCGGATCTTCGCCGACATCGGCGACGAGCAGAGCATCGAGCAGAGCCTTTCAACGTTTTCGTCGCACATGCGCAACATTATCGCGATCCTGCGTATCCTGGGTATGGATCCGGCCGAGCCCGGCAGCGTGCCGGACAGCCTGGTGCTGCTCGACGAGCTCGGCGCCGGCACCGACCCGACCGAGGGCGCGGCGCTGGCACGCTCGATCGTCGAGCGCATGTTGCACGTCGGCGCTATGTGTATCGCCACGACACATTATGCCGAGCTGAAAGTCTTCGCGCACAACACACCCGGCGTGATCAACGGCTCGGTCGAGTTCGATCAAGAGACGCTGCGCCCGACCTACAAGCTGATGATCGGGCTGCCGGGGCGCTCGAACGCGTTAGCGATCGCGACCCGGTTGGGCCTGCAGCCGGAGCTGGTCGAGCGGGCGCGCTCCTTTTTGTCGGCCGAGAACGAGCAGGTCGAGGATCTGCTGGCGTCGATCGCCCGCGAGCGCGAGGAGGCCGCGGCCGAGCTCGGCGAAGCGCGCGAGCGGCGTGTGGAAGCCGAGCGCGCCGCCGAGCGGCTACGCGAGGAACAGGCCACCTTCGAGCGCGAGCGCGAGCAGCGGCTGGAAGCTTACGAGCGCGAGCTGGATCAGCAGCTGCGCGGCGCGCGCCAGGAGCTGAGACGGCTGCGCGACGATATGCGCTCGGTGTCGTTGACACGCGAATGGCTGCAGCAGGCCGAGGATCGGCTGCGCACGGTCGGCGAAGAAGCCGAGCAGGGACGCCGCGGCCGGCAGCAGCACGAGTCCGCCGGGCCTCCACCACAGCAGCCGCCGCGACCGCTACAGCCGGGCGACCGCGTTCACGTCGCGTCGGTCAAGCTGGACGGCGAGCTCCTCGCTGTCGACGAGAACACCGGCGAGGCCGAGGTACAGGTCGGCGGCTTTCGGATGACGGTGGATCTGCGCGAGCTGCGCCGGCTCAAGGGCAGCGCGCCGCCCGAGCGCCGTGCGCCGGCCGTGGCCGCGCCGGCTCCGTCGCGCGACGTCAGCATGCAGCTCGATATGCGCGGCATGCGCGCCGCCGAGGTCGAGGCGTTGCTTGAGCGCTATCTCAACGATGCGTATTTGTCCAACCTCACCGAAGTACGCCTGGTGCACGGCAAAGGCACCGGCGCGCTGCGCAAAATCGTGCGCGATACGCTTTCCAGCCACCCGCTGGTCGCGTCGTTCGCCGGCGGGATCGACGGCGAGGGCGGCGATGGGGTGACGGTGGCCAAGCTACAGCGCCGCTGACGCGGCATGGTTTTTTACGCAAAGGCACAAAGACGCAAAGTATGAAGGAGGCAGGCTCTCGTTTGTCGTGCAAAGTCTGTGCTTCGTTCTACCGCTTGTGATCGAGCAAACGAATAACAGTACATGAATCCTTTGCGTCTTTGCGCCTTTGCGTTTAGATCGTTCCGGAGAACCACACATGCCTGTACAACTTCAAACCGAGCCCGACGCCAGGTGGAAGCAGCGCTACCGCGCGCCCAGGACCTACGCCTGGCCCGCGAAAGTAACGCCGAGCGCGGGATGGCGATCAGCAACCGCTCCGGCGTGTTCCAGCTGTACGCCTGGGAGCCGACGTCGGGCGAGCTGCGCCAGGTGACGGACCGGCCATCCGGCAAAGCCGGCGGGGTGATCGATCCGCAGGGCCGGCATATCTATTATCACGACGACCATGCCGGCGACGAGATCGGCCATTGGGTGCGCTTGCCGTGGGATGCGGATGCGGGCAGCTCGACAGAGGATATCACGCCCGAGCTGCCGCCCTACTCATCATGGAACCTGGCGTTCAGCCGCCAGAACAACCGCATCGGCATCAACATCGCCGGCGCCGACGGTTTTGGTGTGCTGGTTGCGCCGGTCGACGAAGCCGGTACGATCGGCCAGTTTCGGGAGATCTACCATTCAAGCGACCTGGCATTCGGGCCGTACTTTTCAGCCGACGGCACGCTTGCCGCGATTATGTCGACCGAACGCACGCACAAGCCCCAGTTTGGCATCATCATCGTAGACGTCGCGAGCGGCGAGCGCGTGGCCGAGCTGTGGGAGGAGGGCGAGGGCAGCATCGAGCTCAGCACGTTTGCGCCGTTGGCGGGCGATTTACGGCTGCTGCTCAGCAGTAATATCGGCGGCGCCAACCGGCCGCTGATCTGGGATGCCCGCAGCGGCGAGCGCGTTGATCTGCCGCTTGGCGATCTCGAAGGCGACATCGAAGCCGCCGACTGGTCGGATTCCGGCCAGACGATTCTGCTGCTGCAGTCTTTAAACGCTCAACACCAGCTGTGGATCTATGACCTGCAGAGCAGCGAGCTCAGGCGCGTCCCGCACGCCGCCGGGACGCTCGGCGGGCCGAAATTCGTCGGCGACGCGATCTGGTTCGAGCGCCAGGATTCGACGCAGCCGCCGGCGCTTGAAGAGCTGGACGCCGCCACGGGCGAGCTACGCCGCGTGGTGCTGGCCACGCCCGATGCGCCGGCCGGGCGCCGCTGGCGCTCGGTGACGTTTGCTTCGGGCGATGGAACGCCGATCCAGGGCTGGCTGGCCACACCCGAAGGCGACGGGCCATGGCCGGCGATCCTGGAAACGCACGGTGGCCCCACCGCGTGTCAAACGGAGGAATACGCCGCCGGTAGCCAGGCCTGGCTGGACCACGGCTACGCGTTCCTGACGATCAACTACCGCGGCTCCACAGGCTTCGGTCGCGCGTTCGAGCAGGCGATCTGGGGCGACGTCGGCCATCTCGAAGTCGAGGACATGGCGGCAGCACACGACTGGCTGGTCGAGCAGGGCATCGCCAGGCCCGACGAGATCCTGCTGACGGGCGAGTCGTATGGCGGCTATCTGACGCTGATGGGTCTCGGCAAGCAGCCCAAGCTGTGGGCCGGCGGCATGGCCGGCATCGCGATCGCGGACTGGGCCGTACAGTACGAGGATACCGCCGACACGCTCAAAGCGTATCAGGTAGCGTTGTTCGGCGGCACGCCTGCCGAAAAGCCCGCGCTGTACGCCGCCGCCTCGCCGATCACGTATGCCGAGCAGCTCGCCGCGCCGGTGCTGGTGATCCAGGGCAGCAACGACACGCGCTGTCCGGCACGGCCGATGCACAACTACGAGGCTGCGCTGCGCGCGCTGGGCAAAGACATCACCGTGCACTGGTTCGAGGCCGGCCACGGCTCATATGCCGTCGAGCAAAACATCGAGCACCAGGAGCGCATGCTGCGCTTTGCCGCGGGCGTGCTGGGATAACACCAGCGGTTCCCCGGTTCCCCGGCATAAATGCCGGGGCTGAAGAAACAAAGCCAGCTGAAGCTGGCTGGAACCGGGTTCCAGCCAGCTTCAGCTGGCTTTGTTTCTTCAGCCCCAGGCTTTAGCCTGGGGTGTTCTTCAGCCCCAGGCTTTAGCCTGGGGCTCCAAGCGTTACTCTTCG
Organism: uncultured bacterium; assembly: GCA_963827625.1. Taxonomy (GTDB): domain Bacteria; phylum Chloroflexota; class Chloroflexia; order Chloroflexales; family Kallotenuaceae; genus CAWHBS01. The sequence goes on from CAWHBS010000007.1 coordinate 484,434, forward strand.
TCGCGCATCGCGAGCGTACGACGGATGGCGTCACGTCGACCACGGCCGCTGCCGCCGTCCTCTTCCTCTTCCTCCTCGTCCTCACGCCGCTTGTCGCGCTTGTCGTTCTTGCCGGCGTTGAACTTGGACACCAGGTCTTCAAGCGTGGCATCGCCGGTAAAGGTCTCCTCCTCCGGATCCTCGAAGGTGTACACCTCTTCCGACGGCTCGTAGATCTGGCCTTCACGCCGGCTGCGGCCCTCGTTACGGCCGCCAAGCCGGTTGCTGCGGCCGAACTCGCCGCCACGTCCGGCGCCGCGGCTTTCGCCACGTCCGGCGCCGCGGCTTTCGCCACGTCCGGCGCCGCGGCTTTCGCCACGTCCGGCGCCGCGGCTTTCGCCACCGCCACGGTACTCGCCGCGGCCTTCACCGCGAGGGCTGCCGCTGCGGCCGGTTTCGAACTCGGGCGTCGACGGCGCGGGCGCAGGCACATAGCCGCCTTCCTCATAACCGCCCGGTGTGAAGCCGCCGACGCGGCCCGCCGGACGCGGCCGCTCCTGCGGCAGCGGCTCGTCGACACGCATAGTCAGGCTGATGCGCTTCGAGTTCGGATCGACCTCGATCACCTTGACCTGAACCTTGTCGCCGACCTTGACGATATCCTCGACGCTGTCGACGCGCTCGCCCGACAGCTCCGAGATATGCACCAGGCCGTCGCGGCCGACGCCGACGTCCACAAACGCGCCGAACGGCGCCAGGCCGCTGACGGTTCCGTCCATCTGCGTGCCCGGCTCGAGCTGCTGCAAACGCTGGGTGCGCTGTGCGCGGCGCAAGCTGAGGCTGATGCGCCGGCCTTCGGGATCCACCTCGAGCACCTTGAAGTTGTAGCGCTCGCCGACCTGCACCGCGTCTTCGGGCCGATCGACGCGACCCTCGGCCAGCTCCGAGATGTGTACCAGGCCGTCCTTGCCGACACCGATGTCCACAAACGCGCCGAACGGCGCCAGGCTGCTGATCGTGCCCTCGATCGTATCGCCGACCTTGAGCTCGGCCAGCTTTTCGCGGTCGATCTCGGGCCGTCGCGCCCGACGCGGCGGCTTGGGCCGGTTCGGATCGCGCATCGTCAGACTGATGCGCCGCGCGTCGGCGTCGACGCTCTTGACCCATACCGTCACCGGATCGCCGATCTGCACCATCTCGGTCGGCGAATCGATGCGCGACTCGCTCATTTCCGAGATGTGCACCAGGCCGTCGCGCCCGACGCCAACGTCGACGAACACGCCGTAAAGCGCGATGCTCGTGACCTTGCCTTCGAGCTGCATTCCGGCCTGGACATCCTTGAACCGCCGCGGACGCCCGCTGCGCGCGGTCGCCTCTGTCGGCTCAAAGCTTGCGCCTGCCGGCCTGGCTTCGCCAGTACCGACAACCGCGTCGTACACGCGCGCGACAAAGCGCCGCACCTCGCTCGCCGCCGCGCCGGCAGCCGCTGCCGTGGTGCTGGCAGCTTCGCCGATGACCTGACCGACCGAGGAGCTTTCCTCGCTCGTGACGGGAGCCGTTTCGGCCTCGCCGTCGGTCTCGCCGCTCACGCGCGCAGCCACGGCCGAGACGGCCTCTTGTGCCGTCTCGACCGTCGTGCTTACCGCGTCCTTCACCGATTCGGTGATTCGCGCGATCAAGCCTTGGTCTTCGTCGCGCTGCGCTTCGCCGTCCGTCGCCTGCTGGGCGACAGCCTGCTCCGCTTCCGCCCCCTGTGCCTGCTCATCAGCCTGCATTGGGGTCCGCTCCTCGTCGGTCATGTCCACCGTGCCTCCGTTGTGTTGATCCGTCCACCGTTCATGCTGCAATTCTGTCAAGCTTTAACTCCGCACCTATAATAATGCAATTCAACGTGTTGCTTTGCGCACCACATCTACCAGCGCGTGGTCGCCCAGATCGGCGATATGGTAGTACGCAGCTTGCAAGCGTTGGGCCAGCGTTTGCGATAATCCTCGCACAAAGCTCGGATGTTCAGTATCGATCACGATCGCCTCGATGCCTTCTTCCGCGATATAGTCGGCAAGACGGTACGCTTCCTCCTGCGGCCTGAGCCCGGTCAGCGATACATTCGCCTGGCCGTCGGTCAGCACTACCAGTAGCGGCAGCACTTCCGAGTCGCGTCGTCTGGCCCGATCCAGCAGCTCGTAGCCCATCAACAGCCCGTGCGTCAACGGCGTCTTGCCGCCGGTCGGCATCGTCCGTAGCCGCCGCTCCGCCAGCTCCACGCTGTTGGTCAGCGGCAACAGCACCCGCGCCGAGTTCGCGCTGGAACGAAACCAGGCCGACCCGATCGCGCCGCTGGTACGCATCGCGCAGCAGCGACAACACCGCGCTTTTGGTAGCCTGCATGCGCTGCTCGGCAGCCATCGACCAGCTCGCGTCGACCACGAAGCAAATCGCGTTGCGCGTTCGCCGCACCCGGATCTTCTGCCGAAAATCCGGCCGCTCCAGCATCACCGCACGGCGCCGCTTGCCCCCCTCGCGCCGCTGCCGCTGGTAGGGCGCGGCCGCCCGGATGGTCGCATCCAGCGCCAGGTCGGTCAGCTTGTCGCCGGCCGGCCGGCTGCTGATGTAGCGTCCGCTCTTGCGCGATGTACGCGTTTTGGAGCGCTTGCCGCCCGACCGTCGCTGCTGCCGATCCGCCTGCACCGCCAGCCGCCGCACCTTGAAGGCCTGGGCCGGTTGGATCGTCTTGTCGCCCTTACGCTTGCCGTCCTCCTGGCCCTGGCCCGGGTTCTGGGGCGCTACCGACACCGATTCGAGCTGTGTCGACTCGCCTTCGCCGCCGTCAGAGTCTAGCTGCTCCTGTTTTTTTTTTCGTCTTCGGCGCCCGGCGTGCGCTCGGACTCCTGCTGGATGATCTGGCCCATGCGCTCTTCGTCCAGCTGCACGTCGACAAACGGCTGGCGGCGCATGCGGTGCGGCAGCGCCAGCTCGGCGGCGATACGAATATCGGCCGAGTTGATCGACGTGCGGCCTTCCAACGCCGCGTGCGTGCGCGCCGCTTCCAGGATCGCCAGGTCGGCGCGGTGCCCGTCCACGCCCAGCTCGATCGCCAGCCGCGCCACGATGCCCATATCGAAGGAGCTGATCCCGACCTTGGGCAGGGTCGCCTTGGCGTCGCGGATGCTGGCGCCGAGTATATGCTCGGCCGGCTCCCACTCGTGGGCGAACGCGATCGGGTCGTGATCGTAGCCCATGCGCCGCTCGATGATCGCCACGCGGTCGCTGACGTCTTTGAGCCCGCCGATCTCCACCACCAGCCCGAAGCGGTCAAGCAGCTGCGGCCGGAGCTCGCCCTCTTCCGGGTTCATCGTGCCGACCAGAATGAAGCGCGCCGGGTGCGATACCGAAATGCCCTCGCGCTCGACGGTGTTGATGCCCATGGCCGCGGCATCCAGCAGCAGATCGACCAGGTGGTCGTCCAGCAGGTTTACCTCGTCCACGTACAGGATGCCACGATTGGCCTGTGCCAGCAGCCCGGGCTCGAAGCGGCGCTGGCCTTCGGCGAGCGCGTGCTCAAGGTCCAGCGAGCCGACGACGCGATCCTCTGATGCGTTGACCGGCAGCTCTACCAGCGGCGTCGTTCGCTCGGCAACAGGCAGCTCTTCGCCGGCCTGATAGCGCGCCAGGCACGCGTCGCACATGCGCTGCGGATCGTCGGGCGGGTCGCCGAACTGGCAATCCGCCACCACGCGCTGCAGCGGCAGCAGCCGCTGCAGCGCGCGCACAGCTGTCGACTTGGCCGTGCCTTTTTCGCCACGGATCAACACACCGCCGACTCGCGGGTTGATCGCGTTCAGCAGCAGCGCGCGTTTCAGGCGCTCCTGGCCGACAATGGCGCTGAATGGATAGACCGGACGATTGGCAGCCATAGGTGGCAACAAAAAACCTCCTACCCCTTGCACGGGTCGGAGAGGCATATCACGACAAGATGGAGCCGACAAGCAACCAGAACCGACACCGAATACAACGCAAAACCGTGGTTGTGAAAGAGCGCGGAAGCGCTACAGGCCTGATATTCTCGCATATTTCGCCCCGATTGTCAAACATATAAATGCGGTTTGACGCACACTTTTATACTCAAATGCAATAATCCGGCTCCATGTATCGCCGGTTTTCCGCTACAGTCTTACTTCTACTGGCAGTAGTATTACTATCAGTTGACATCGATCCGCGAAATCACGCATGGTGCTGGACCACTCAAAACCATACAAGCCGCTCGATTTCGGCAACGGCCTGCTCGCCGGCAGCGTGGCAGACGGCGGCCGGCTGGCGATGCTCGGCACGACGCATCCCGAGCACGGCTGGATTGTGCTCGACGGCGCCGGGCCGTTTCCCGAGGCGCAGCGCCACGACCCTGCTGCCGTGCGGGCGTATCGCGCGCGTCTTGCCGCAACCGATGCGCCTGCGTTTGGTTTGTTCTTCCCGGGCACCCAGGCGCGGGCCGCTGAGCTTGGCGGCGACGGGATGCCGCGGCTGCGCCTGGCGGCCGGTGTTGTCGAGTTCGAGGTTGTCACCGCCGCACCGGCCGGCAAGCTGCGCGTCCCTGCCGCCGTGCAGCGCTGGACGCTTCACAATACCTCGAACAGCATCGTTGAGCTTGCCTGGCGCTGGGAAGGCGGCGTGGGGCTTGGCCGCGCGGCCTATACACAGCTAACCGAACGAGGCCCGCTGCCGCGTCTGCCTTCTACCCTGTACGGCAGCTTCGACGGGTCGGTGTTGCTGCTCGTCGCGCCCGGTATCGCGGCGGCTGTGATCGCCGGCCTTCCCGCGGCTGAGCCATGGCAGGCCGAGGACAGCAACCTGCTGCATCCGCGGCTCGGCGGTACGCTGCGGCTCAAGGCCGGCGAGTCTCGACAATACACATTGGTGGTTGGCCTGGCGCCGGATGAAGCTGCTGCTCGCCTGGCGGCACGACAGGCGAGCGGGTGGAGCTTTCCGCACCACCGTGATGCTCCCCAACCCGTGATGCTCGAGCTCGTGCGCCGGCGTGCCGAGACGTACGCGCAGGACTGCTGTGCCGTGGAGGTTGGGGCAACCACCTGCCTGCTGACCGACCATCGCATCCTGCCGCTCAGCTGGACGCGCGACGCCTACTACACGCTGCTGGGCCTGGCAGCCCGCCAGGATGTACATCAGCTGCGGCGACGGCATCTGCGTTGGCTGTGGGAGGTCGCCGAGCGGCCGCTGGGCTACTGGGGCCGCGCGTATCTGGCTAATGGGCGGCCCAAAGACGATGTGTTTCAGCTCGACCAGCAGTGTTATCCCTTGCTCGAACTGGCCGAGCACCTGCTCCAATCCCCGGATGAATTTGGTCGCGGCTTGCTCTTGCGTGCCGGCGAGGTGCTGGATACGATGCTGGCGCGCCGCGCCGGTGATCAGCCCCTGTTTGCCACAGATGAAACGCCGGCCGACGACCCGATGCTGCTGCCGTTCCATTTTTCCTCACATGTGCTGCTGTGGCACACGCTGCGGACGCTGGCTCGAGCCGACCGCGACGGGGTGCTGGCTGGCTACGCGCCGGACGAGCTGGCCGAAGCGATCCACGCGGCGGTGCGCGCTCGATTCGTGGTAACGGTACCTGACGGTAATGTGTTCGCGTACGCCGTCGACGGGCACGGCGGCCACCGGCTGTACCACGACGCCAACGACTTGCCCACGGTGCTGGCGCCGCTGTGGGGCTTTTGCGGGGTTGACGACCCGGTCTGGCGCGCGACGATGGAGTGGTCCTTCGGTCCCGGCAACGTCGAAGGCTGGTTTGCCGGTCCGTTCGGCGGGCTCGGCTCGGTGCATACACCCGGCGCGTGGCCGCTGGGCGACACGCAAGAGCTGTTGTGGGCGCGGCTTACCGGCGACGCCGCGCGTGCCGAGCAAGTGCTCGGACGCCTCACGCAGACGGCCTGTTGGGACGGCGCGCTGCCCGAAGCTCGTGATCCCGACACCGGCGAGGTGCGCTCGCGTCACTGGTTCGCCTGGCCGGGCGCAGCGCTACTGGCCACGCTCGACTATCCGGATTGGCAGCCTGCATGACGCTCGCGTTGTGGACGCTCCTGTGGCTGCTACTTGCCGAGCTGGCTGCCGCCGCCGCCGGCTGGCGTGGCCTTGCACTCCTGGAGCGGCGCGTCTGGATCACGGCGATGCTGCTGATCGCGGCCGTGGTTGCGCTGGTACTGTGGGGCACCACGCGCTGGTGGCACGTCGTCACAGGCGCCCTGTTCGGGCTGCTGCTGTTTTTGGTTCTGGCCAGCTGGCTGAAGCGTAACCTGACGGCGACCACGATTCTGGCGCCCGGCGCGCGCGATAATCGGCGCATCGTCAACGTCGAGGTGCCGATCGCCGGCGGCCCGATCCCCGCCGTGCTGGTGGAACCGCTCCACGGCGCCGAGTTCGCGGTGCTGGTGGTTCACGGCGCCGGCGACCATAAGCTGCTGTACGCCTGGCCACGCATGTACACGTTGTCCGATCACGGCTTCGCGGTGCTGGCGATCGACGTCGACGGGCACGGCGCGAGCCCGCGCGTGCTCGACTTCCCGTCGGTGCTCGAAGACGTCGCGGCAGGCGTCGCCTGGCTGCGCGAGCGGTATCACCATGTGGGCGTGATCGGCATCAGCCAGGGCGGCTGTATCTCGGCGCGCGCCGTGGCCGAAGCGAGTACCTCGCTGCCTGACCGGCCAAGAGCGAGTACCTCGCTGCCTGACCGGCCGAGTGCGAGTACCTCGCTGCCTGACGGGACAGGCGGCACACTGGAGGTCGATGCGCTGGTGATCATGGAGGCGCCGGCTTCGATCAACATTACACGGGCGGTGTATCGCAACGAAGCGCGCATACTAGGATATCCAGTCGCGTGGCAGCTGCTGCGGGACATCGGTACCATCGGACTGTATCGCGAGTGGTGGACACCGGCGGTGCGGACGCGCCTGAGCACGGCGGATCTGATCCGCCGCCTGGACATTGTCGGCAGCGTGCGGCGCATCACCTGCCCGCTGATGCTGGTCTACGGCGGGCGCGACGCCGTAGTGCCGCTGGAGCAGGCCCGCGCCGTCGAGGCCGCCGCCCCTCCCGGCGCCAGCTTTGTGCTGATACCTAACGCGACGCATCTATCCCTGACGATCGACCGTCGGGTGATCCGGCGTGTCGCCGTGTGGTTGCGCGAGGCGATGAGGGCCGAGGGGATAGACGCGTAGGGACACGCCGGAGGCACACACTCGTCCGTGTGAACACGGTGCGCTGTTTGCCGGGGCGTGGCCGCGACGGTCATAGTGCGTCGCCATGCCTGGAATTACGCGCGCCGTCTGCAGGTGGCGCGTCGGGGACGGGAATGCGATTCGGTATCTTCGGTTGTGGACGCGCCGATGACGCGTCGGAGGGCGATGCACTATGGCGGTTGCGGACGCGCCACCGGCGCGTCCCTACGATCGGCAACAACCATCGTGTTTATTCGTCGCGTCCCTCACCGCCAATCCCCTACTCCTCCCGGCCATTGCCGGACGCGCCCGGCGTAGCATGCACCTGGGACATAATAACGGCCATCTTCGGGTCCGGGTTCGACGGCCGGCGCAGCATGCCCGGATCGGGATTGGGCGGCCGCCGCAGCATGCCGTCGTCGATCCCGGCTGGCATCGGAGCGGCGGCGCTGTCCGCCGGCGGGGCTGCCACGCCGTCTTCCTGCCCACGCTCGTGCAGCCACCAGGCCAAGGCTCCCGCCGCCGCGGCGACGGCGACACCGATCCACAGGTATTTCATCAGTACTCCTCCCCATAATCCACCACGTTGAGCAGCTCGTCGCCGCGCACGAAGCGCCGCAGATTCTCGACAAACAGCTCGACCACGCGCCGGTTCGTGTGCGGTGAAGAGCCGGAGTTGTGCGGCGACAGGATAACATCGGGCAGGCTCCACAGCGGGCTGCTCGCGGGCAGCGGCTCCTGCTCGAACGCATCGAGCGCCGCGCCGCCGAGACGCTCTTCCCGTAGCGCGGCGACCAGCGCCGCCTCGTCGACGATCGCGCCGCGCGCGATATTGATCAGCCAGGCATCCCGCCGTAGCAGCCCGAGCTCGTGCTCGCCGATCAGGTGTCGTGTGGCCGAGGTAAGCGGCGTCGCGATCACGAGAAAATCGGTCTCAGGCAGCAGCTCGCGCCAGGCGTCCGATGCCACGCGCTCGAAGTTGGCCACCGGCCGGCCGCTGCGATTGATGCCCCAGATGTGCATGTCGAATGCCGACGCGCGCCGTGCTATCTCGCCGCCGATCCCGCCGGCGCCCAGGATCGTGAGCGTCTTGCCGGTCAGCTCGTCGCTGTGTACGCCGTGGGCCCAACGGTGCTCGTGTTGAGCTTGCAGCTGCTGTGGGCCACGCTTGACGATCGCCAGCAGGGCATACATAACCCATTCGGCGATCGGCACGCCATGCACGCCCGCCGAGTTGGTAAACAGGATGCCGCGCTCGCGCAACGGCTCGAGCTCAAAGCCGTCCACGCCGGCGCTCATGGTATGCAGCCAGCGCAACCTTGTGGCCGCCTCCAACATACGATCGAAGCCCGAGCCGTCGAAACCGGCGCGCAACAGCCCGTCGGCGCCGCTGAGGTCGGCCTCGCTGCTGCCGTCCGGCGCGGCGATCAACAGCTCGACCCGGTTTGCGTCGTCGCCGAGCCGCTCGCGCACCGCCGCGGCAAACGGCTCGGCGATCACGATCTTAACCTTCGTTTGTTCGTTCATCGTTCTGTGGCACCAGGCTTGCTCCAAACCGTTGCAGCCATGGCGCTCCTCCACTTGCTTGCGTTCGGTTCATCGTTGGCGGTACTATTTACCTTGCACTCAACAGCACGGAGGGTGCCTGGACGCGGAAATGGAGTTGACGTTACCGCCGTGGCCTCGCACAAGCCCGGCGACCAAGGCGATGCCGATCCTGGCGGAACGATACCAGCTTGCCGACCTGCTGTATAGCGACTCGTGGGTCGTTGCATACCGCGCGCACGACCAGCTGCTCAACCGATATGTGACGGTCGAGCTCCTGCGCCCGGAGCGAGCTCAGCCCGGCACCGACGAGCGCCTGCTCGCCAAAGGGCGCCGCGCGGCGCTCACCAGCCTGCCGCACGTGGCGGCGATCTACGACCAGGGCACCGTAGACGGCCGCACGTTCCTGGTGCTCGAAGAGCCGCTCGGGCCGGCGCTGGCCGACGCCATGCCGCTGGAAACCGGGGCAGCCGTCGCGCTGGTGGAATCCCTGGCCCAAACACAGCGCTCCGCGATGCGGCGGCACCAGACGATCCCCGCGCTGACGTCCTTGACGATCCGGCTATCTGGCGACGGCCGCGTGCAGGTGATGGATCTGGGCCTGGATCAGGAGCTTCCGACCGGCGACGCGGCGGTGCGCCAGCTTGGACAGCTGTTGGGAACGGCGCTCGGACCGGCCAGTGGAGAAACCGAGCTGCTGGGGATCGCCGCGCGTGCCGAAGGCGGCTCGATCGCCAGCCTGGATATGTTACTGGACGAGCTACGCAGCGCCCGTCGTGCACCCAGGACAACCGGGATCATGCCCCGTGAGGAGCCGTCTGCGCGTGCCTCAAACGCGCCTAAAGCGTTCGCGCCGCCTGCGCGCAAGCCGCCCTCCCAGCGGTTGTACGCGCCGGGCGATGCTCCCACCGTGGCCATGCGCCGGCCGCCGGCCGCCGGTCGCTCCAGCGGTTTTGTGATGACCGCCGGCCTGATCGTCGCCTTGCTGGTTGCGATCGGCGCTGCTATCGCCAGTGGCCTGCCGGAGCAGCGAGCAGCGGCGCCGGCATCCTCGGCTGCACCCGCGGAGAGCGCGCCGGCGCCCTCGGCCGCTGAGCCGGACAGCGTACCGGCGCCTGCTTCGGCCCTGCCTGGCCGGCCCGAGCCGACCACGGCTGCTTCGCAGGCAGGTATAACCGCCACAACTCCTGCGCTCGAAACTTTTGTTGTAGCCGCGATCGGCAGTCCGCCACGACTGCGCTTGCGCGAAGGGCCGGGCACCAATTTCCGGCGTATCGGAGCGCTTCCCAACGGCACGGTCGTCCAGATTATCGACGGCCCGGTTTCGTCCGGACAGTACACCTGGGTCAAGGTGCGCGCCGGCGATGCGGAAGGCTGGTGCATCAAAGAGGCGCTGAAACGGCAGTAATACGACTGGACAGAAACGCAAAGACGCAAACGATCTATTGCGTCTTTGCGTTAAATTATCACCATCACCGATCACCCAGCTCGTGGCCGAAAAACTCAAGCGTCCGGCGCCATGCATCGTCGGCCGCGGCGGAGTTGTACGCCCTGGGGCGCGTATCGTTGAAAAACGCGTGGCCGGCGTCGGGATACACCACGACCTCGTTCGGCACGGCCGCCCCGTCGAGCGCCTCACGCGTTTGCTGGATGCGCTCAGTCGGGATGCCGGTGTCGAGACCGCCGAAGAACAGCAACACAGGGCAGCCGATCTGCTCGGCCTCCGGTACCGACAGCGGTCGTCCACCGTAGAATGACACCACCGCGTCGAGCCGGGGGGTATGCTGTGCCAGGGCCAGCGCCAGCGAGCCGCCCATGCAAAACCCGACCGTGCCGACGCGCGCCACCCCGCGGCCGGATAGATAATTAACCGCGCCCACCATCGCGGACACGGCGCGGTCAAGCTCCAGCTCCATCGCCAGTTTCCGCGCCTCATCCGGCTCGGCGGTGACGCGTCCATGATACAGATCGGGCACGATAGCGTGATAGCCGGCGCCGGCGAAGCGCGACGCCAGGTCGCGCATGTGGTCGTTGAGACCCCACCATTCCTGGATCACTACCACGCCGCCCCTGATTCGGCCGGCCTCAGGCAGCGCCAAAAACCCGCTAAAGCGCTGATCCTCGGCTGCGTATTCGATCATCTCACCGTATTCGGCCATTGAGTACACCTCGCTGAGAAGCTGGTACAGCAACTGCTGCGCCTGGGGCCGTGGGCATAGGAGTTGCTGTTCCCTTCAGGCACTTCAAAGGAGTAATTATGGCGCAGCGTGAGTACACAGTCGAGCAAGAATACGGCGATGTTGAATCCAATCCGCTCATGCTCGACGAGAAAGTGACGCGTAAGGTTATCAGCCTGCTGAATACGCATCTCGCGAGCCTTTTCGTCCTGCATCATCAATATCATAAGCATCAATGGGTCGTCGAAGGGCCACAGTTCCGCGAGCTGGAGCAGTTGTTTTCGATGCATGCCGAGCAAGTCGAAGCGGCGGCGGTTGAGCTCGGCGAGCGGGTCAACTCGCTTGGCGGCGTGCCTGCGTCTACCATGCGCAAGCAGCTCCAAGAAAGCTATCTCGAAGAAGAGCCGGACGGCATCCTCGAGATCCGCGAAATGCTGTACCGCGACGTCGATTTCGAGCGCACGATTGCTACGCGCTTGCGCGACGATATCCGTACCGTGACCGAGCTTGGCGATTGGGGCAGCGAGGACTTGCTGAAGGCGACGTTGCAGGCAACCGAAAAGCGCGCCTCGTTCGTGCAAAAACATCTCGAGCGCGAAAGCCTGGATCGTGGCCTGGTAGGCACCGAGCCGGATGAAGCCACTGTCGAATCGACCTTCAAGCGGCAAGGGAAATAAACATGACCGAAAAAAGCGTTTCAGCCACGATCCGGCAGCGCTCGAACGAGGTAGTCGACAATCCGATCCGCCTCAAGCGCGCCGCCGCGGAGAAGATGATCGACGCGCTCAATAGCGACGTGGCCAGCTTATACATTCTGTTCCATCAAACCCTGAAGCATCATTGGGTCGCCGAAGGCCCGTCGTTCCGGGACATTCATCTGCTGCTGGAAGAGCATTACACCGCGATCCAGCTGCAGGCCGACGCATTCGCCGAGCGTGTCGTCACACTTGGCGGCGTGCCGGTCAGCGGGCCGAGCGCCCAGCTCAAGCGCGGCTATCTCGAAGAAGAGCCGGAAGGCGTGCTCGATCTACGCCAGATGTTGTCCAACGATCTGCGCGCCAACCAGCGGATTCTGGTCAAGCTACGCGAGCATATCAAGCTCGCCCGCGACGCCGGCGACTTCGGCACCGAGCATTTGATCAAGAGTAACCTGCGCGCTCAGGAGCTGCGCACGCAGGATATCATGCACCTGCTGGAGCACGAGACATTGGACGAGGATCTGGGGAACGAGTGACACAGGCGAGGAAATATGACAAGCACACCAGATCGCCACAAAGACCACGAGGTGAGGCAAAAGCCCAGCGTGGTACGTGAAAATCCGTTTGGTCTTTCGCACGCTACAGCCAGCAAGATCGTCGATATGCTCAACGACGACCTGGCAAGCATGTTTACGCTGTACCACCAGTACCATAAACATCACTGGATCGTCGAAGGCGCACAGTTCCTTGAGCTCCATCTGCTGCTGGAGGCCCACTATACGCAGCTGCACGACCAGTTCGACGAAGTCGCCGAGCGCATCGTCGCGCTTGGCGGTCTGCCGGTCACCGGTCCGGCCGATATTCAGAAGCGCTCGTATATTGAGCACGAGACCGAGGAAATGTTCGATCTGCGCGACATGCTCGAACACGACGTCGACGCCGAAAGCGCGCTGGCTGAGAATATGCGCAAGCATATCGCGCGGGCCGGCTCGCTGGGCGACTACGGCAGCGAGAACATGCTCAAGGTGATCCTCGAGGCCGGCGAAAAACGCGCAGCCTTTCTGGAGAAGCACCTGATGCGCGAAAGTCTGACCCGCTCGATACCGGTCGAGTAGGCTATAATGCTTACTTTTCGTAAGCATCACTGTGGTATAATATGGGCCGGACACTCCCCGTAGCGGGACATGATGGAGGATATACATGGCCGGCAAGACAGTCGCGGTGACCGATAAGGACTTTAAGCAGCAGGTGCTGGACAGCGAAAAGCTGGTGATGGTTGATTTCTGGGCACCGTGGTGTGGCCCGTGTCGTGCCGTCGCTCCGGTGCTCGAGGAAATCGCCGGCGAGTATGACGAGAAGGTCGTCGTCGCCAAGGTGAACACCGACGAGGACAGCCAGTACGCGATGCAGTACGGCATCATGGCGATCCCGACGATGATCCTGTTCAAGAACGGTCAGGAAGTCGACCGCATCCAGGGCGCCGGACCCAAGTCGTACTATACGCAGCGCCTTGAAAAGCTGCTGGCGTAATCTATTTGACGCAATGGCGCAATGGCGCAAAGATAGAACGGAAGTGGATTTTCCACTTCCGTTTTTGTTTTGGATTTGCCGATGGCCGGCGTGATCCTGGGTCTCGACCATGTACAGCTCGCCGCGCCGCGCGGCTGTGAAGCGGCTGCCCGCTCGTTTTACGGCGAACTGCTCGGCCTCGCGGAGCTGCCCAAGCCGCCGGCGCTGGCCGGACGTGGCGGCGTCTGGTTCGCGGCGGGCACGCACGGCCTGCATATCGGCGTCGAAGAGCCGTTCGCGCCGTCCCGCAAGGCACACCCCGCCCTGCTGGTTCATGATATCGACGCGCTGGCCGTGCGCCTGGCCGGCGCCGGTATAGATGTGCAGTGGGACGATGCGCTGCCGGGCTACCGGCGCTTCTACGCCTCTGATCCGTGGGACAACCGGCTCGAGTTCCTGGCCACGAATGAGCCACGAATAGGACACGAATAAACGAATGGAGTCACGAATATACGTGTCCTATTCGTGGCTAGAAACGAAACTTCGTAGCATCGCCGGGAAACTTTTCCCAGGCAAAGGCCGCGCTCGGGCGCATCGAGTGCCAGCCGGTGCAATTTCCCTCCGGCTTGTAGGGCGCGTACTTGCGCGCATACTGATCGTTCACCGCATCGCAGGTCGCCCGGTCGAGATCCACTACCTCGTATCGTCCTTCGATCATGACGGCCAGATTGCCCTGCTCCAGATGAACAACCATCGCGGGGTTTGCCTGTAGATTGCGACCCCAACGCGTATCGCTACCGCCTTCGAAATAGTACACATCGTCGACCCAGGCACCCCAGATCGGGATCGCATGTGGCTTGCCTTCCGGGCGCACCGACGCGATCCAGTAGATCTTGGTAGCCTCGATCACAGGACGAACATCGCTCCAGGCCATCAAGCCGTCTGCCGATTCCGGAACTCCATACCCCTTCGGCATCCACGGTCGTTCAGCAACGGGATCGCTGCGCTCGGCCATGTGTCCCTCCTTGCGTCGTTTCGGCGCGGAAGTGCGATTCTATGTCACCGCTGTGTCATCTACCGCCACACGGTTCCTGCCACGGCTTGTTTAGTATCGCGCTTGACATACTCAACAACCTTCGGTACTATTCCTTACGTTCTGTTAGCTAGTTACTTTTTGTAAGTATTGGGGGAAGAACGATGGCTTGGCAAATCGACCCGGCTCACTCGACGGTCCAGTTCTCCGCGCGGCACATGATGGTCAGCAAGGTGCGCGGGCGTTTTGAGCAGTTTTCAGGCACCGTTGATGCCGACGAAGCGAACGTCGAGAATTCGCGGGTGGACGTACAGATCGCAGCGGCCAGTATCAACACCGGCGACGCGCAGCGGGATGGGCATCTCCGCTCGCCCGACTTTTTGAACGTCGACGCCTTTCCGTATATCACATTTGTCAGCACCGACATACGGCACAAGGGCGCCGAGAACGGCAGCATCGCCGGTAACCTGACCATTCGGGACGTAACGCGCCCGGTGCTGCTCAAGGTCGAGTATGCCGGGCAAGGCCGCAACCCATGGGGCGCGACCGTCGCCGGCTTCAGCGCGACGACCAGGATCAACCGCAAGGATTACGGCCTTGAGTGGAACGTGGCGCTGGAAACCGGCGGCTTTCTGGTGGGCGACGAGATAACGATCGAGATCGAGGTCGAGCTTACCAGGTCGTCTGAGCTGACGGACGTCGAGGAAGAAGTGGCTGTCGGGGCATAAACAGTCAAAGGTCGAAGGTCGAAGGTCAAAGGTCGAAGGTCACGGACTTTCGACCTTCGACTATGTTGTGAGTAGCCTGTCGATCGCGGCTGCCAGCTCAGCCAGCGTGCCGACATGGTGCACCGCGTCCATTTTGGGCGCATACTGGTGCATGTCGCTGTCGCCGGTGCCCCACATCGCCTCGTGCTCGGGTGTAAACCACAGGACACGTCTCGCGTGGCGCCTGATCGTATCGACGCAATCGATGCGCGGGTCGTTGTAGTTGTTGCGGCCGTCGCCGAGCACGATCACCGTTGTGCGCCGATCGACAGCAGCGAGGTGGTCGCGGCAAAAGGTCTTGAGGCTATTGCCGAGGTCGGTGGAATAATAGCCCGGCGGAATACGGCGCAGCACATCGGCGATCGCCTCCATCGGCCGCCGTCCGACGAAATCCTGAGTAATATCATGCATATCGTCGATAAAGGCATACGAGCGCGAGCGGCCGACCACATCCTGCAGCTCGTACATCAGCGTCAGCATAAACATGGCATGCGGGCGCATCGACGTAGAGATATCGCAGATCACGGCCAGTTTCGGCTTGAGGCGCTTGCGCCGAAAGCGTAGCTCGAGCGGCACGCCGCCGTAGCGCTGCGAATGGCGCACCGTGGCCTTGGCGTCGAGCGAGCCGGCGCGGTGCCGGCGGTTGCGAAGCGAAGCCCGTGTGCGCAGCCGGGCCGCCATTCGGCGAACCTCATCGCGTAGCGCATCGATGTCGCGCGGCCCAAGCTGCTCGAGCGGCGTATTGACCAGATCCTGGATCGGGTCGCGCTTCATATACTCGGCCAGCTGGCGTGCCAGCTCCTGGCCGACGAACTGCTCGATCTGCTGGTCCAGCGCCTCGGCGTTGCCCTCTGCCGCCTCGCGTACCTGCTGCCGGCCCTTGCCTTCCATACCTTCCTGTTCGAGCAGCTGCTCGAGACGCTCCAACAGCTGCTTGAGCTCGTTGAGACCGAGCTCGCGCCGCATCTGGCTTTCGACCCAGCGCTGCGCCTGCGGCGACGCCTGCTGCATCCGGCGCATACCGGTCTGCTGGGCCAGCTGCTCGAGCTCCTCGCGGCTGAGCGGCCGGCCCTCCATCAGGCGCTGGGCGAGCTGGCGCAGCTTCTCGCTGAGCTGCTGCTGGAGCTGCTGCATCGCTTCGCTGAGCTGCTCCTGCTGCTGCTCGTCGAGCTCGTCCTCGCCGCCCTGGCCGGACATCGGCTGCATCGGCGGCGCTCCGACCGAGAAAAACAGCGGAAACAGTCGGTCGAAGGTCGGGAAATCGGGATGCTCTTTGACCAGCGTCGTCCGCAGCGCCGAGCGGAACGCCTCACGGTCCTCGACGCCCAGCGCTTCGAGCGCGCGCATACAGTCCGCGCTTTCGGCCAGCGAAACGCGCACGCCGGAGCCGCGCAGGGCCTGTACGAACTCGATTAATCTGTCTTGCATGGGTTTGCCTGTTATTTATCCTGACAGGGTGACGGGGTGAGGGTGACGGGGTGACGGGGTGACACGATGTTCGATATTCTGGCGCATGCATCGAAGGGCATCTCACCCTCGTTGAAACGCACCGAACATCGGACGTAGTTTTCACCTTGTCACCCCGTCACCTTTTCATGCATAGGTCGAGCGTAGTTGGAACGCACAGGTCATGCGCCTGGTCGTCACCCCGTCACCCCGTCACCCTGTCATCACCGCCACCTCCACCACTCTCCAGTTCGTTGCCAACCACTCCACCATCACCGCCTGAACCCCGACTCCCGTCCCCGCGCCCTGAATCGCCCGGCGGGCGCGCTGCACATCGCTCTCATGCTTGAGCAGCACGGTCAGCGTGTTGTCCAGGGTTTCACGATCGAGCTGCCGCGCGTTGAGCATAACCAGGGCGCGTGCCCAATCCAGCGTTTCGGATACGCTGGGCGACTTCTTGAGATCCAGGTTGCGCAACTTCTGCACCAGCTCGACAGCCTGCTGTGCCAGTCGCGGCGCCATACCGGGCACCTTGAGCTGGACGATCCGCAGCTCGGCCTCGTAATCGGGATAATCGACGAACAGATATAGACAGCGGCGTTTGAGCGCCTCGGACAGCTCGCGGGTATTGTTGGAGGTGAGGAACACGGACGGCTGGTGCCTGGCCGTCAGCGTGCCGATCTCGGGTACCGATACCTGAAAATCCGATAGCACTTCGAGCAAAAAGGCCTCGAACTCGGAGTCGGCGCGGTCGATCTCGTCGATCAACAGCACAACGGGCTCGTCGGACTGGATCGCGCGTAGCAGCGGGCGCTGTAGCAGAAAGCGCATCGAGAAAAACACGTCTTCCTCGGCCGCCAGTCGATCGGCTGCCTCGGTAAGCGAGCTGGCGCCGGCAAGCGTTTCTTTGAGCTGGTCGCGCAGCAGCTGCGTGTACAGCATCTGCTTGGCGTATTCCCACTCATACAGCGCCTTGGTTTCGTCAAGGCCCTCGTAGCATTGTAGGCGAATCAGCTCGCGGCCGGTAGCCGAGGCATATGCTTTAGCCAGCTCGGTCTTGCCGACGCCGGCGGGACCTTCCGCCAGCAGCGGCTTGCCAAGTCGCTCCGCCAAAAACACCACCGTCGAGATGTCGTCGGTGGCGATGTACTGCTGCCGCGACAGATTGTCGCGGACTTCTGGCATCGATGCGAACGTCATGCAGGCTCCCTTCGAACACCGGAAAGCGATGGAGCAGGGAGAGGCGCGGCGCCGGTTTCGCCGGGCGAACAGATGCTCTAGCAACCAGTTTACCACCGTTGAGCCAGCCGGTAGATCAGAATAATGGGTAGGAAGATTTAACGCTGTTTGCGCCCTTGCGGATCACCGCTGGTCGCGGCGAATAATCGCATCCACCACATACACCTCGCCCTCCTGGATCTGCACCGGCATCTCGATCAAGCGCTGGGCCTGGTTGGCATTGGCCGGGCCGGCCAGCGTCGAGGCATTGTTGGTGTTCTGGCCGTTGATGGTGTATTTAGCGCTGCTACAGTCGTCGACGAAGTTGTCGACACGCCAGTTCAGCTTGCAGCCCGACAGCGGGTCGAGGCCCAAGAACGCGCGAAACGTGTTGTCTTCGCGCTTGACCACGAACACGATATCCTGGCTCCAGTTGGGCCGGTTGGGTAGCAGAGCCGTCAACTCGAGCCGCTCGACCGGGACCTCAGCTACATCCATCACCGTGAATTCGCTTGCCGGTCCGATTAACCGCCGTTCCTCGCCGGCGCCGAGCACAGCTAACAGGATCGTGCCGATGATCACCGCGCTGGTGAGCATGCACGCGCCGAAGAAAAGGTAGAGCCAGCGCCGTCGCCGCTCGTCGCGCCAGTCTTTTTCGCCGTAGTAGGTCGCCATGGGAACTCCCGGCTAGCTCCGGTCAGGCCGCGCCAGCAGCAACAGCTGCGGGCTGTCGCTGGTAAACGGGCCAAGCTCGTAATCGCCGTATTCCGCCTCCACTTCAAATCCAGCCCGCGCCAGCAGGTGTTCCGCCTCGAAACGATACAGCCAGCGCATCACAAACGGCAGCGAGCGTCGTCGCAGCACGCCGCCGGCGTCGACGCAATCGTACACGAACTCGACCTCGTGGCGCTGGGCGGCCCAATCACTGCGCCGCAGAATCCATTTGTCGACCGTTGTGCCCGCCAGCTCAAATGAGTGCTCGCGCACGAGCACGCCCTGGTCGGCCGTCAGCTCGCGCGGATCGGGGTTGAACAGATCCAGCACCAGCAGCCCGTCGGGGCGCAGGTGGCGCCGGATCGATCGCAGCGCCGCGAGCTGGTCGGCGACGGTTTCCAGGTGCATAAATGAGTTGAGCGGCACAAGCACCAGGCCGAAGCGCTCGTCGAGCTCAAGGCTGCGCACGTCGCCGGTCGCCACCCGCAGCCTGCCCTCCAGCTTGTGCTGCCGGATTTTGTGCTCGACAAGCTCAACCATGGCGGGTGCGATGTCGACGCCGGAGCACGCAGAGCCGGTTTGCGCGAGCGAAACCAGCACTCGCCCGGTGCCGCACATCGGGTCCAGCACCGGCCCGCCCTCGCGCCGCGCGAGCTCGCGATACAGCGGAAGGTCTTCGTCGAAGCTGCCCATATCCGCGTCGTAGTAGCGCGCGAACGTATCGAAGTCAGGCATAGGAAGAACCAACAAACCAACAAACCAACAACCCGACGACGAACCCCGTAGGGCCGACGCAAGCGATCGACCCTACCACTACAACCCCGCTAGAACAAGAGCCAAACCTACAGCGCCGAAGAGTACGAGCAGGACACACCCGGCCAGCACCACCTTGCCGGTGACATACGGCTCGAATTTGGGGGCCGGGATCTCAATCGGCCGTCCGAGCTGTGTGCTGCCTCCGATCGATCTTGGAGCCGCGGGCGAGCGCGATGGCGTGGACGGCGTCGGCAGTCGCGCCGGAAGGGTAGGCGGCGTCGGGATGCCGGGAGCAGCGCTGCCACGGCCGCCGCGGAAGTTGGGCCAGAGCAGCCAGACCGCCGCCAGCAGCAGGCCGCCGGCCAGAATAACCTGCAACTGGCTGACATTCCAGCCTGTCGCTTGCTGCACCATGCTCGCGATCGGCCCGCTGGCAATCAACAGGATCGGCAGCAGCCACCAGATGCCACGGCCACTTTCGTGCTTTTCCGGCTCGTTTCCCGAAACGATCGGCATAAACTTTCATACCCTATTTGCTGCATTGTACCATCGGCCGCGCAGCGCTTGAAGATTGTTCCATTCTTTACAATCTCGACGGGGGTATGCTACAATCTCGCGGCATATGGCGACGTTGTGCCCCTTGAGAATCGCTCCTCCAGTTTGCGACGTTCTTAGGGATAGCGGCTCTCGCGGCAGCGCCAGGCGGGCGGTGCCGCTCTCGTGATTCGGCGGTGCCAGGCCTCCCAGATCGCCTTGTTTGCAGGCCGGCGAAAATGCTGCGGCGCATGAGCACAGGTCTTGCTGCGATACCCGGCGACATCGTGGTCGCCGTTGGGATATGATCGTCCTGGAAGCTCAGGACAAATAGGAGTCGGTAATGTTTCGCGGGTTGGAAGGCCTTTCAGGATTTCGAGCAAACGGCCATCATGATCGTGCTGGTGCTTGCCTTGTTTGGGCTGGGCTACGCCGCCTGGCTGCGCCAGCAGATTCTGGCATACGACACGGGAAACGAGCGCATGCGCGAGGTGTGGGGCTGGATTCGAGCCGGCGCCAACGCGTATCTGAGCCGCCAGTTCCGCACGATCGCGATCGCGATCGCGGTGCTGGCGGTACTGCTGTTTTTCAGCGTTTACCTGATCCCACCGACTCCCGAAGCTGTAGAGGTGTGGGGCGACAACGCGGTAATAGCGATCGGCGTCGGGCGCACCGTCGCCTTTTTGATGGGCTCGATGTTCTCCTACGCCGTGGGCTATGTCGGAATGAACGTGGCTGTCGCGGCCAACGTACGCGTGGCGGCGGCGTCGCGCACGAGCTACGCCAAGGCGCTTGAAGTCGCCTACCGCTCCGGCACCGTCACCGGCATGCTGTGCGTCGGCCTGGGCCTGCTGGGCGGCACGCTGATCTTCTTGTTCTACGGCATTTCGGCGCCCGACGCGCTGCTGGGCTTCGGCTTCGGCGGCTCGCTGATCGCGCTGTTCATGCGCGTCGGCGGCGGCATCTACACCAAGGCTGCCGACGTCGGCGCCGACCTGGTCGGTAAGGTCGAAGCCGGACTGCCCGAGGACGACCCCGCAACGCCGCGGTGATCGCCGACCTGGTGGGCGACAACGTCGGCGACTGCGCCGGCATGGCCGCCGACGTGTTCGAGTAGCTTCGAAGTGACGATCGTCGCGGCGATGATCCTCGGCATCGTGCTCGGCACCGCCGAAGCAGCCACCGGCGGCAGCTTCGAATCCGTACTACCTGATCTTTCCGCTGCTGGTGCGCGGCATCGGCGTGATGGCGTCGGTGGTCGGCACCTATGTTCGTGCGCACCACCGAAACCGAGCGCAACGCCATGGGCGCGATGAACCGCGGCTTCTACCTTTCGGCGGCTGTCGCGGTCGCTCGGCTTCGCTGGTGATCGCGCTGTGTATATGCGCCAATGCCGGCGCGATCGATTGTGCAGGCCGTTCCTGGCGATCGTCGAGCGGCGTGGTGCTGGCGATCGTGCTCGACGGCTGACCGAGTATTTCACGTCGACCCACTTCGCGCCGGTGAAGGAAACCGCCAAGGCGTCGCAGACCGGCGCGGCGACGAATATCCTGTCCGGCCTGGCGTTGGGCATACGAGTCGAGCGCTGTACGCGGCGCTGGTGATCGCGCGTATCGATCCTGGCCTCGGTGCTGATCTTCGGCGGCTACGACGGCCGTTTACCGCGGTGCTTGTACGGCGTAGTCGCTGACCGGCATCGGCATGCTGACGCTGACCGGCAACACGATTCGATGGATGCGTTCGGTCCGATCTCCGACAACGCCAACGGCATCGGCGAGATGGCCGGACCTGGAGCCCGAAGCGCGCGCGGTGCATGGACGACCTGGACGCCGCCGGCAACACGACCAAGGCGATCACCAAGGGCGTGGCGATCGGCTCGGCGGTGATCGCCGCCGTGGCGCTGTTCGGCTCGTTCTTCACCGATGTGCAGCGTCGCCCAGGAGAGCCTCGGTCTCCCGCTGCTTTCAGCGATCAACATCGCCAATCCGCAGGTCTTCATCGGGCTGCTGATCGGCGGTGCGCTGCCGTTCCTGTTCTCAGCGCTCACGATCCGCGCGGTGGCGCGTGCCGCGTCGCAGATCGTCAACGAGGTGCGGCGCCAGCTACGCATTCCCGGCATGATGGAGGGCACAGTGCAGCCCGACTACGCCCGCGCGGTGGCGCATCTCCACCACGGCGGCGCAGCGCGAGCTGCTGTCGCTGGGCATTATCTCGGTGCTTGTCGCCGATCGTGGTCGGCTTCCTGCTCGGCGTCGAGGCGCTGGGCGGCTTTCTGGCCGGCACGATCCTAGCCGGCCAGCTGCTGGCGGTGTTCATGGCTAACGCCGGCGGCGCCTGGGACAACGCCAAGAAGTATATCGAGGAAGGCAACTACGGCGGCAAGGGCACCGAGACACACAAGGCCGCCGTGGTGGGCGATACCGTCGGCGACCCGCTCAAGGATACGTCGGGTCCGGCGCTCAATCCGCTGCTCAAGGTGATCAACCTGGTCGGGCTGCTGGTCGCGCCGATCGTGGTGTCGATCAACCGTGCACAGTCGCCCGGCATTGCCGTAATCGTCGTCATGTTGCTGTTGTGTGGCGCGATCGGCTGGGCTGTGCTGCGCTCGAAGCAGGCGGCGGAAGAAATGACGCCGTCTCAGGTGGCCGAGCCTGTCGGCGAGCAGGTATAACGGACCCGGCCAGAAACGCAAAGGAACGTATGGAGGACGCGCCGGCGGCGCGTCCTCGTTTTTGAAGCTTCGGCTCATGCAGTTGTCATTCCGAGCGCGCCTTGCCGAGCCTGATGTGTCACCGCAGTGGTACCGCGCGAGGAATCTCTAGGCTACGAGCAGCATTGTCGCGTTGAGATCCCTCGCGCAGGCCACAGGACACGTTACAACGACGGATGTTGCTCAGCGCGCTCGGGATGACAATCCAGCGCTGGTTTTCGCACATACAACCTTGCAACGGCCCCACGAGTAGAGTGGTAATGTAGCAACCATGAGCCAGAAAACCGACCTATCCGAGCCTCCAACGACTGCTATGCCGGCGGCGGTCGAGCAGTCCACGGCAGGCGTAGGCGTTTTGGTAGTGATCCTGGCGGCGGTGTTCATGGTGGCGGCCGAGGCGCGGGTGATCTCGCCCTTACTGCCGGCGATCGCTACCGATTTCGAAACGTCGATCACGCGGGCCGGATACCTGATCAGCGCCTACGCGATTCCCTACGGCCTGTTTCAGCTGGTGTACGGCCCGCTGGCTGACCGCTTCCCGCGCCAGCGCGTAATGGGTGTCGCCCTGGCGCTGTTCGCGCTCGGCACGCTGGTCAGCGGCTTCGCACCCACGCTGCAGACGCTCGATCTGCTACGACTGGCGACAGGA
Source organism: uncultured bacterium (assembly GCA_963827625.1). Classification (GTDB taxonomy): domain Bacteria; phylum Chloroflexota; class Chloroflexia; order Chloroflexales; family Kallotenuaceae; genus CAWHBS01. The sequence goes on from CAWHBS010000007.1 coordinate 507,395, forward strand.
GCGGCCGCCGCGGGCGTCATCCCCGTCGCGTTGGCGTATGTCGGGGATGCGGTGCCGTATGCTCAGCGGCAGGCAGCGCTCGGCCGTGTCGTCAGCGTGGCCTCGTTCGGCGGTGTGATGTCGGCGGCGCTCGGCGGGCTGATCGCCTCGTTTTTGAGCTGGCGTGCCCTGTTCGTCGCCTATGGCGTCGTGGCCGGACTGGTCGCCGTGTGGATGCTCCTGACGCCGGTGCGACGCGCTCGCACGAAAGGCGCGACACGACGTGGTATCCTCGGACCCTACGTCGAGCTGTTTCGGTTCGCCGGGCGGCGCGCCCTGGCGCTGTATGGGCTCGTGTTCGTAGAAGGCGCCGTCGCCACCAGCACGATCGGCTTCTTTGGCGCGTTTTTGTTCGAGCGTGACGGCTTCTCGTATGCCGTGATCGGCGGCCTGCTGATGATCAACGGCATCGCGTCGATGATCACGGGCCAGCTGGTGGGGCGGCTGGTGTTGCGCTTTAGCGAGCGGAGTATGGTATTGCTGGGTGGCCTGCTGATGGCCGCGGCATATTTGCTGGCCGGATTACAGCCGGTACTACTGTTTTTCCCACTGGCGATGTTGCTGACCGGCTCAGGCTTTGTGATCGCACACAGCACGTTGCAAACGCGCGCCACCGAGCTGGCGCCGACGCAGCGCGGCACCGCCGTGGCCATGTTCGCATTTTCACTGTTTCTCGGCACCGGCCTGGGTACGTTTGTAGCCGGCCTGGCGATCGATAAGCTGGGATACGCCGCCACGCTTGCCGGCACGGCAGTGGCCTGTGTGGCGTTCGCATGTCTCGGAGCATGGCTGATTAAGGTGGTACAAAAAGGGTAGGGCCGAAGCATCCTTCGCACGCGGCACAGGCCATGCCCGCGGCTGCCGGACGCATGCTTCGGCCAATTAAGGAGCACATAAATGCCAGCGATGCCGTTAGCACAGCGCGGACTTAACACCAGCCGGCTCATTCTCGGATGCATGCCGTTCGGCGGCGGATGGAACAACGAGGCGATCACCAGCGAGCAGCTTCGCCAGGCGGAGCAGGCGGTCGACGCTGCCCTGGAGATCGGTATCCGAATGTTCGACCACGCCGACATTTATACACGCGGCAAAGCAGAGCAAGCCTTCGGCGCTATTTTGAAGTCGCGGCCCGGGCTGCGCGAGCAGATCGTCGTGCAAAGCAAATGCGGCATTCGCTTCGGCGAAGGCACGGCGCCCCAACGCTTCGATTTTTCCCGCCAGCATATCCTCGCATCGGTCGACGCGAGCCTGCGCCGCCTCGAAACCGACTACCTCGACGTGCTGCTGCTGCACCGGCCCGACCCGCTGGTCGAGCCCGAGGAAGTCGCCGAGGCGTTCGGCGCGCTCAAGGCAGCCGGCAAAGTACGCTATTTCGGCGTTTCCAACATGAGCGCGGCGCAGATCCGCTTTCTGCAGCAGGCGCTGCCGGATCAGATCGCCGTCAACCAGCTCGAGCTCAGCCTTGCCAGGCTCGACTGGCTCGATCAGACGATCCATGTCAACCAACAGGCCGGCACCGGCGTCAATTTCTCTGAAGGGCTGCTGGAATACTGCCAGCTGGAGCGGATCCAGATCCAGGCCTGGGGCCCGCTGGCTCAAGGCAAGTTTTCGGGACGCGACGTCGAGGGCGCAGCCGAGAACATCCGCTCCACAGCGGCGCTGGTCAAGCAAATGGCCGGCGAGAAGGCAACTACGCCCGAGGCGATCGTGTTGGGCTGGCTGATGCGGCATCCGGCCAGGATCCAGCCGGTGATCGGCACCACCAACCCCCAGCGTATCCGGGCTTGCCGCGACGCCGAGCTGCAGGCAGAGCAGATGACGCGAGACGATTGGTACCGCCTGTATGTCAGTGCGCGGGGCAAGGGGATGCCGTAATGAGCGATGAGGGATGAACGATGAAATGCCGGACCTTCATCCCTCATCCTTCAGATCGGTGGTATTATCCCCGGCTGGTTGGAGGACGCCCAAACGCCTATGAAACCTACCATTCTCGCCCTCAGCGCCGTCGGGGCCGTGGCGCTGACGACGTTGTTATATCGCGTCTACAAGCTCGAAAACAATATCGGCACGCCCGCGCGGCCTGCCCGCGCGACCGGCCGGTTAAAAGGCCGGCGCGGCGCGAATCGCAGGCCGGCCGGCGAGTACAATCCCGGCGACGCCGGGCCGCAACCACCGGTCGCATCGGGGCGTCCAATTCCCCGCTCGATGATCAAAGGAAGCTCGATGCAAAGCTCTGCTCCCGCCCAGCCGTCGGTGCCGCCCACTCGCCGCGCGCCGCTGCTGCTGCTGTGGCCGCCTGCGGTGGTGCTGCTGTTTGTCGTGGCCGCCCTGGTGCTGCAGGGCGACTACCGGATTGCCACCACGCTGGGCATCGTGCAGGGGCTCGGCGAGCCGCTACCGATCTCGTCGTCGGCGCATCTGATTTTGACGCCGTGGTTTTTTGGGTGGGACGGCGCGAACTCGTTTTTTAACACCCAGTGGTACGACGTCGCGCTGCATATCGGCACGCTGCTGGCGTTCGGTCTGTTTTTCTGGAAGGACTGGTTGCGCCTGATCCTCCACGCGCACCGGCCGCAAACCCCCGATGGGCGCCTGTTCTGGCTGCTGGTGCTGGCGTCGGTGCCGGGCGCCGCGATCGGATTCGCGCTCGACACGCTGGCTGAAGACTTTTTTCGTGAGCGCTATCTGGTGATCGCCGGGGCGCTGGCATTGATGGGCGTTGTGCTCTACTGGGTCGATACGGTGATGCCGCAGCGCGATGAGCTGCAGGATATCGGGTGGCGCAAAGCGCTGCTGATCGGCCTGGCCCAATCGTTGGCCTTTGTGCCGGGCGTTTCGCGCTCGGGCTCGACGATCACGATGGGCCGTGGATTAGGCCTGACACGCGAAACCGCGGCCCGCTTTTCGTTTCTAATGTCGATCCCGATCACCTTTGGCGCGGTGCTGCTGAAAAGCAGCGATGTCGACGCCCAGGCGCTGCGCAGCGTGCCGTTCTGGCTGGGTATCGGCACCTCGTTCGTGGTCGGCAGCGTGGCAATCGGCTTCCTGCTGCGCTATGTGCGGACCAACAGCTACCTGCCGTTTGTGATCTACCGCCTCGGCCTGGCTGCCGCCGTGGTGATCGTGTACTTTCTGCGCAGGTAAACGATCCGCGAATGAACGCGAATGGACGCGAATAGGCTGTTGTTCGCGTTTATTCGCGGACGATAGTGCTTCAAAACCCATCGATAACCTTTGCTCTCGGCATGCTGGGCGGCGTGGTGCTGGTACTGCTGCTCATGCTGCTGACAGTACGAGCAGCAGGCAAGGCGCTTGAACTCGCGCCACACAGCAATGCTCTTCCGGACCTGACGCTGTCGGTGACGCGCGAGCTGACGCAGCGCTTGGTCGACGACGCGCTGCACGACATCAAGCTTCCGCTCGTTACCGTACGCGATCCGTACGTGCAGCTCGAGCCGGGAGGGGTCGTGGTGCTGCAGCTGCGCGGAGATACCGCTCTGCTTGGCGCACAAACGATCGTGCTGCGCTTGCGTGTCGAGCCGGCCGGGAGCGGCGTGCGCGTAGCCAGCGAGTTGGCGACTGTGCAGGGGCTGGGCAGCGTCCCCGCGGCGCTGACGGATCGGCTCGACCAGGCGATCAATGCTCAACTAAGCAACCAGCTAAGTTTTGGTGAGGGCTGGGAAGTGTTGTCGGTAGGCGGCGACGAGCAGGCGATCGAGGTGCGGGCAAGACTTCTGTGAGCCTCAATACAGTCGTATCTTATGCCCTGCCTCGCGCAGCACTTCCGAGGCGATCACGTAGCGCTGGATCTCGTTGGTGCCCTCGAAGATACGTGTGACGCGTGCATCGCGGTACATGCGCTCCAGCGGAAGCTCGCGCGAAAAGCCCATCCCGCCATGGATCTGGATCGCCTCGTCGATGATCTGTGAGGCGGCTTCGCTGCAGTACAGCTTAACGATCGACGACTCGAGCGTGGCCGGCTGCTTGCGGTCGACCAGCTCGGCGCAGTGGTAAACGATCTGCTCCATGGTGTATAGCTTGACCGCCATATCGGCCAGCTTGAACTGGATCGCCTGAAAGTCGGCGATCGGGCGGCCGAACTGTTGCCGCTCGACGGCATAACTGCGCGCCAGCTCGAAGGCCTGCCGCGCTGAGCCGAGCGAGGCCGCGCCAAGCCCGCAGCGGCCGATGTCCAGCGTTTGCATCGCGATGCTGTAGCCCTGGCCGGGCCGGCCGATCAGGTTACCGGACGGCACCCGGCAGTTTTCGAAGAACACGCTCGAGGTATGCGACGCGCGCAGCCCCATCTTGGCTTCGACTTTTCCGGCTCGCAGGCCGGGCGATTCTTTGGGCACAACGAACGCGGTGATGCCGCGCGGGCCGATGGCCGGATCGATGGTGGCGAACACAATGTAGGTGTCGGCAAACGAGCCGTTGGTGATCCACATTTTGCCGCCGTTGAGCACCCAGTCGTCGCCATCCTGGCGCGCCGTGGTGCTGAGGTGCGCCGCGTCCGAGCCGGCTCCCGGCTCGGTAAGGCACCACGCGCCGATGGCACGCCCTTCGACCAGCGGCAGCAGAAACTGTTGCTTCTGCTCTTCGCTGCCCGCCAGCAGCAGCGTCATACCGGCAAGCTGCACCGATGCGCCCAGAATCGTGCCGAGCGACGCGTCGTGGCGGTTGATCTCCTCCACCAGCACGCAATAACCGGTGATGCCCATATCGCTGCCGCCGTACTGTTCAGGAAACGGGATCCCGAACAGCCCGAGCTCGGCAGCTTTGGCCAGCACCGGATACGGCACCTCCTCGGCCTCGTCGTAGTGACGCGCTACCGGCGCCACCTCGCGGTCGACGAAGTCGCGGATCGTCCGGCGTAGCAGTTTGAGGTCTTCGCTGACGTCAACAGCCATGGCGCGCTCCTTTGCCTGGCGGCACGTGTTGTGCGAAAAACTAATGAGTTGCGTGGGGCAGGAACTCGGCTATAATAGCGTGGAAGCTGAAAACTTTTCAAATTATAGGTTTCGTAGAGTAATCCTGTCAAGCATACGATGGCCACGACCATTCGACCGATGATCAACCAACCAAAGCAGGCGCGCTCGCGCCTGACCGTCAGCAGCATTTTGGAGGCGGCGGCCGAGCTGTTTGCCACCCAGGGCTACGACAACACGTCGACCAGCGATATCGCCCTGCGTGCCGGCAAGCCGGTCGGTTCGGTGTACACCGATTTTAAGGACAAACAGCAGATCTTGCTGGCACTATGGGACGCACTGTACCTTGAAGAGATCGAGGCGGCGCTGGAAGAGCTTGAAGCGATCACGCCGTCAAGCGATCTGATCGCGATCGTCAAGCGTGCCGTGACGCGCATTTTTACGCGCCAGACACTGTATCGCAAGCTCAGCCCGACGCTGGCGTATCTGGCGACGCAAGACATGGCCGTGGCCGAGCGGGTACGCGAGCTCAACCGCATCGCGCTCGAGCGGCTGCACCAGTTCTTGCGCCGCGTCGACGACTACGGGCTCGGCCAGGTGGACGACCCCGAGGCCGCGGCGGTAGTGATCCAGGTAGCGACCGAAACGCTGGCCGGGATGGGCTTGCCGTATGCCAGCCACATCGGGCGCGAGCGCGTGGAGCGCCAGCTGTCGACCATGATCTGCCGCTATCTGATGGCGTCGCAGGAGTAGTGAGATTAAGTATGGCTCGCCTCGCTGCCGACCGGCTCGCCGTGCAGCTGCGGCCCCGCGGACGACTGGAGCTCGCCGGTGGCGCCGCCCTCGCCCTGGAGCCGCTCGACGTGTGTATCGTGCTCGTCGTGGCCGAGCTCGTGCCCATGCTGGTGCGACGCACCGGTCGGGTCGTACCCGCGCACCAGGCTGGCCGCTTTGACGCGCCGATCGTATTCACGGTCGACCGAGCGGGCAAAGAATTTTAGTGCATCCAAAACGCCCATATTGCGGGCACCTCTAGCTATAACTCATGGTGCTAGGGCGAAGTATAAGCTGCATCGAGAACCGATGCAACCGTTCGCATCGACGGGATGGCGTCCATCATTACAGATGCGGACACGCCACCGGCACACCGCACGCAACATCTAGGCGGCGGTATCGTGCCTCCGGCGTGTCTCTACGGCCGAGCTAATCGCCGCTTGCCCCTCGCCCCTTGCCTCTGCCACATGCTCGTCGAGCCAGTCCAGCATCTCTGTGATCGCCGCATCTTTGTACAGCTCATTAAAGGTTTCGTGGCGGCCGCCGTCCCATAGCCGTAGCAGCTTGTCTTCACTGGCGACTTCCTGATACAGCCGCTCGGAGTTGGCGACCGGAACAATCATATCGGCGCTGCCATGCATAATCAGCAGCGGCAGCCGGATCGTGGACGCGCCGGCCCATGCCGCGGCGACCGCCTTGAGCAGCTCGTTGCCCATGCGCGCCTTGACTTTGCCGTGGTAACACAAAGGGTCAGCGTCGAACAGCTCCTGGATCTGCGGGTCGCGGCTCAGCGCACTCTCGCTGCCGGTAGCCAGCATCGTTACCGGTAAGCCGGGCGCGACGCGCGCCAGCACGCCGGCCACTTTGATCAGCAGCGGCGGCAAATTGCCGCGCGCGCCGAGGCCCGGCGCCGACAATATCATACCTGCGAGCTGTTCCTGGTGCTTGATCGCATAGTTCACGGCGATCAGGCCGCCCATCGAGTGTGCGACCAGATACACCGGCAGGCCGGGCAGGTCGGCCGTGGCGCGCTCGACGATTTGTTGGAGATCGTCGATAAAATACCCAAAGCGCTCGACATTGCAGCGCGCGCCGCCGCTCTCGCCGTGGCCACGATGGTCGCTGCCGTACACCGCATAATCACGGCCGGCCAGCGCCCCGGCAACGTGCCGGTAGCGCCCCATGTGCTCGCCGATGCCGTGAACGACGATCGCGATCGCTTTGGGCGTGGCGGGTAGGTATGTGACATACACGATCCTGGCGCCGGCCTGGCCCCGAATCGTAGCTTTGCTCGGTTCCATACGCTGCTCCGTTTGAGCTCGAGTACATTCAATTGTAGCGCAGCTATGCCCTGAGGCACACCTCACGTTGTTCTCAGGATAAGCGACGCAAAACATGCTATACTCCACCGCAATCGGGCGCACCGCTGCGCCCCTTCTTGTGATTCAGCGTTACCTGCTGCCGAGGGACGAGCTTAATGACGCAACCACAACGCCCGCTTCGCACGCCAGGCCGCGTGCCGCCACGCCGCACACCGGCGGGAGCGCGGCCCTACGGGCAACCTGGGGGCCGGCGGCATAGCGGTTGCGGGTTTATCGGCATCGCCTTGCTGGCGGTGATCGTCATCGCCGGCGTGTATATCTTCGGCCGTGTGCAGCGCAGTCTGGCCAGTATCAGCATCCCGGACGTCCGACCGACGGCTACGGTAGTTGAGGAAGTCGCCCAGGGCGAGGTGGTGCAGGACGACGCCAGCAACAGTCAGGACGCCGTCGCGCCCACGCCGGCGCTGTTACGGTCGCCGTTTAAGGTGCTGGTGATCGGCGTCGATTTGCGCGAAGCGCGGCCCGACGAAGGCGCCCGCTCGGATACCCTGATCGTCGTACACATCGATCCGGTGGAGAAATGGGCCTCGATGCTGTCGATCCCGCGCGAACTCGCTGGCCGCTATTCCCAACAGTGTGTGTGCTAATGCCGCCGCCACCAAGATCAATGCCGCCTACGCGTGCGGCTGGCAGCATCCCGAGATCTATGGCCAGGATGATACTCCGGCCAATCGCCAGCAGGCCGGCGCCGCTCTCGCGGCAGAAACGGTCGAAGATTTTCTCGGCGTCAAGATCGACTATACCGCACAGGTGGATTTCCGCGGCTTCGAGGCGTTGGTCGATGCGCTCGGCGGCGTAACGCTCGACGTTCCCAAGACGATTCTGGACGCCGAGTATCCCACCGAAGACAACGGCTATATGCGACTGTATATCCCTGCCGGCCTGCAGCGCATGGACGGCGTAACGGCGCTGCGCTATGCCCGCACGCGCCACGCCGACAACGACTTTGGCCGGGCCGCGCGGCAGCAGCAGGTGCTGCAAGGCTTGCTCGATGAGATCAAGCGTCGTGGCTTGCTCGACCAGATCGAATCGGCGCCGCAGCTACTGGATATCGCCGCGCGCTCGATCAGAACAACGCTCGAGCTCAACCCGGCCGATGTGGGCATGATGGCCGGGCTGATCGAGCTGGCCCGCGATATCGGTCCCGACCGGATCCAGCGCCTGCAGCTTAAGCCCGAGATCAATGCCGACGGTACATCCTGTATTTTGAGCGACCTGGAATTGGTGATCCAGTGGAATCCGGATTGTGTTGAGCGGCTGGTGCTGCAGCTGCAATCGCCGCCGGTCGAAGAGGCCGCCGGCCCGGCCGTGATTCAGGTGCAAAACGGCACCTTCACCCCACGCCTCGCGGGCCAGGTGACGACAGATCTGGAAGTCGCCGGATACCTCGTCGCGCGCGCTGCCGACGCGCCGGAGAAAGGGATTCCCAGCACGATTATCTTGAATTATACCGGCAAGGATGACACGGTCCAGGAGCTGGCTACCCGCTTCAGTGTCCCACCCGAGAATATCGAGGAGGCGGACCCGGCAACTGCGCCGCCGAATGTCGATATCGTCGTGCGTCTGGGAGATGATTACCAGCCGCCAACGGGATCGGAAGCAATTACGCCGTAGGGGTCAGGGGCCGGGGATCAGGCGGGGCCGCGTTGGTCACAGGTGTACAGCTTGGCCACAAGCTGCACAGAAACCGATGCATCACGAAATTGTGTCGGTCAAATCTATATCGTCAGCGTCCTGAGCTCCAACCCCCGACCCCTGACCCCTGACCCCTGACCCCTGAACGCGAAGCGCCGCCGCGAGCTCGGGATGCGTCACAAAGCGGCCCCCGACCAGCACCTCGCGGTCCCACGGGTTCAGCAGCAAGGCGTCCGACGTAAGGCCGACATAATCGGGCCGCGGCGCGGCCCAGGTATGGGCATACAGCACCATGGTACGCACGTGCGAGGCGCCCATGTGGCGCACCTCCTCGGCGGCCATGGCGATGGTACGCCCGCTATCGGCGATCTCGTCGACGATCAGCACGCGCCGGCCGTGCACTTTATCGGGCGGCTGCACCAGCCAGGTAGGATGCTGGCGCACCACGGCATCGTTGAGGCGTCGCGTCAACCGTACCGGGTACAGCTCCCGGCGCAGGATCAGCGACAACATCGTGGCCGGGAACAGCCCGCCGCGCGCGATGCCGAGAATGATTTGTGGGTCGTCCTTTTCAACCTGTAGCGCAAGGCGCCGGACTAGCTCCTCGAAACGCTCCCAGCTGATCGGCTCGACACCTACGCGCCGTCCGTAATCGTACGGCGCGGGCTGCTGTTTCTCTTCCTCGCTCACCGCTTACCTATTGCCTCTCGCCGATCACCGCATGGCCGTGGACATGCCACCGGTTGCGCCTCTGGTCGGACATGCCGCCGGCTGCGCCTCTGGCATGTCCCTACGCATGGCGTCCCTCTTGCCGGCCACGGACACGCCAACGGCACGGTCACCTGACTATAACACAGGCAGTACGCGCATGCCTCCGGCGTGTCCCTACGCGCCGCGAACCGATCCTTATCTTCCCCTAACCCCTAACCCCTAACCCACTACTTCGATATTATCGCGACCGCCGTAGAAGTTCCACCACGGCTGAGCACCCGATTGAGCACGTCGTTGAGCGCCTGAATATTCTGGACGCCACGGTCCCGCAGCCAGGCGCGCAGCGCTTCCGGCCCGCCACGCCCGTATTCCGGGATGCCGTCTTGCCAGGTGGCGCGGCCGCACAGCACGCCCGAGAACGGTGTCTTTGCCTCCGCCGCCAGCTCGAGCGTATCGCGGAAGACCGCGTCGCTTACGCCGGCGCTGAGATAAATGAACGGGACGCGTGTCGCCGCTGCGGCGCGCTGAAACAGCTCGATCGCTTCATCACGCGAGTAGGCGTTCTGGCCGTCTTGGTTCGAGCTCGCACCCTCGACATAGCGCATATTGACCGGCACTTCGACCTTGAGCACGTCGACACCGTACTGCGGCTTGGAGAACTCGTCCATGTAAGCGATGACTTTGTCCGGCTTGGCGCGCGCGAACTCGATGGACTTGTCGTCGCCGATCGTGTCGCTGTAGCAGATCGGCTCCAGAAAGAACGGCGCGTCGTTGGCGTTGCATTCGGCGCCGATACGCTCCACGAACGCCTGCTTGATCGTGTTGATCGCCGGATCGTCGTCGGGATCGTAGTACAGCAGGATCTTAATCGCGTCCGCGCCGGCGTCCAGCAAGCGCCGTACGCTCCACTCCGGCAGCAGGTCGGGCAGGCGGCCCTTCACGGCAGCATCATAGCCGGTCTTCTCGTAGGCCAGCAGCACGCCGGCATTGGGCGCGCGATGCGTGATCGCCTCCAACCCAAACTCGGGGTCCATCAAGATCGCGGTGGCATGGGGCGTCAGCACCTCGGTAACGATCGCCTTGAACTCGCCCAGCTCCTGGTCGCTGACGTCGCTGCCTTTGGCCTTGGCGATCGCCTTGCGTAGCGAGCCGCGCTGATCCATCGCCGCGGCAGCGATAACACCCCGCTCGTCGGCGACGGCGTTGATCTTGTCCAGCTTTCCGCGCGTCATGCGCACTTTAGTGCTGCGTTGAGTTTCAGCCATTCCGGCCTCCTTAAACTCATACTCAGCGCGAGTATAGCACACTGCCGCAGGCAGAACGCGCCGGCCGGTTTGACCCGCCACGCGGCTACACGTACACTCCGCTCATGGCGATACACGTCGACCGTTACGTTGAGCTTGGCGCTCCAGTTTCGATTGTCGCAGAGCTGTGCGCCGCGCAGCCTCCGATCGATGCCCGGCCGGCCGGATCGTTCTGGCTGTGGCGCGGCGACCTGTGGCGCCTGCAGGCGAATAGCTTCGCCGATGGACATATCGTGTGGACCGGGGAAGCGCCCGCGCTCGCAGGGGCCCGGTTGGTGCTCAGCATGGCGCTGACCGACGCGGGCATCGTCACCCATGCGCGCGTGCATCTGTCGCTGCAGCAGGGAGGTAGCTATTGGAGTCGGCTGCTTGCCGATGTACGGCTAGCCGGTCAGCTACGGCGCAGCCTGCAACGTGGCCTTGCCGCATTAGCAGAGCTCGCCGATGATTACGCGCCCCCTCCGAGCACCCCCGACGCTCTGCCGTCCGACGCACAGGCGCTCGCCGAGGCGCTACGAACGACCCATCCCGCCACCGTCGCCGCGTTTGAACACATGGACGCGCTGCCGCAACTGGCAGCCGTCGCGCGGCTCGAGCAGCGCTGGAGCGACGTCGAAAACGGTATGGTCGACGAAGATATGTATCGCCAGGTGTCGACGCTACCAGCGACCGACCGGCAGTTCGACCTCGTGTACGCCGGTGGGGGCCTCGGCCTGGTGCACGCGGCAGTGATGGCACAGCGCTACGGCTATCGCATCCTGGTTTTCGACCGCGCCGAGATCGGCGTCGCGCATCGCGAGTGGAATATCTCGGACGTCGAGCTGCGTGCGCTGGTGGATAGCGGTTTTGCGCCCTGGCCCGAGCTGGAGCGCGTGGTGATGCGGCGCTACGAATATGGGATCGTGCGCTTTCGGCCGGACGGCAGCGCTGTGCGCCCGGCCGAGCTGCAGCTGCCCGAGGTGCTCAATGTAGCGCTCGACGCCGCGGCGCTGCTCAGGCTCGCACGCCAAAAACTGGAACAGGCCGGCGGCACGGTGCTCGATCGTCGTAACCTGCGAAGGTTGTATGTCGCGGCCGGCGGCGGGATCGTCGCGGAGCTGGAAGCGCCGGACGGCGTCGAGCAATTCGGCGGGCGGCTGCTGCTTGACGGCATGGGCGCGACGTCCCCGCTGGCGCTGCGGCGCTTCGCCGGGCAGCCCTTCGCCGGCATTTGTCCCACCGTCGGAAGTGTCGTCAGCGGCCTGGAGCCCGGCAGCGCGCCCGGCCAGCACAACCCCGAGGTCGGCGATATCCTGGTGTCGGTCGCCGATACGCAGCGCGAGCGCCAGCTGATCTGGGAAGGCTTCGCCGGCCGCGACGACGAGCTGACAGTGTATGTGTTTTATTACGATGTTCTTACCCGAGGGTCGAAGGTCGGAAGGTCTATCGCTTCGCGGTCGAAGGTCGAAGGTCGAAGGTCGAAGGTCACCGGGCACGAGACGATACAGATAAAACATCACTCACTCCTCGATCTATTCGAGGACTACTTCCGGCTGCTTCCGACGTATAAGCGACCCGGTCCGGAGTTTCGTCACCTGCGGCCGGTGTATGGCTATATCCCGGCGCGGCATACCCAGCGCCGGCAAACCGTGCCGCTGCTGGCGGGCGTGCTTCCGATCGGCGACTCATCGGCGCAGCAGTCGCCGCTGACGTTCACCGGATTCGGCTCACATGTGCGCAACCTCGACCGGACCACGTCGCTGCTCGATTGGGCGCTGCGCCATGATCTGCTCGCGCCGCGCTACCTTGGCCAGATCAGCGCCTACCAGTCCAACGTGGCGCTCAACTGGGTGTTCAGCCGCTTCATGCAGCCGTGGGGCAATCCCGGCGACGTGAACCGCCTGCAGAACGTGTTCGCGCGCGTGCTGAACGAGCTCGGCGAAGACGTGGCGGTGCGGTTTTTCCGCGACGGTATGCGCTGGGGCGACTATGGGCGTATCGTGAACCACACGTTGAAGGTATATCGCGGTATCATTCCGACTGCCGTGTACGTGCTGGGTCCACGAGATACGGCGCGCTGGCTGCTGGATTGGCTACGCTTTTCGGCAGCGGCAGCCCTGGCGGCCGTTGGACGCGCGGCAGGCGATGCACAGCTCGACGCGCTGGAGCAGCAGCTTGAGCATACGCGACCGGACCTGACGCTGCGATCAAAGGCGCTGCGCGCCGAATGGCGCGCGATGGGCTGGGACGGCAACCGGCAGGCGGCTGCCGGCGAAACGCTCGAGCACCTGGACGCAGTGCTCCGCAGGGCTGAAGAGGTGCCACTGCAGTGACGGTACGCTTTTTGGGCCTGCCCGTTTTTTTGTGGAGAGCCGTGTGTCTTGGCTCGGCAATTGTTTGGATCTTTTTCTGGCCGGCAAATCGCGCCACAGCACCAACATCCGGTTCACGGTGATATGCGCATCGAAGCGGTTGCCGTCAACCAAACCATGAGGCGGACCGGCGTGGTGCTTCAGCGCCGGGAGCGGAGCGCAGGGGGTGAGGCCCGCGACGGGATCAGGCCCCACGCGCTAGCGAGCATTGCCGGCACATTCTTCGAATGGACGGCGCTGCTGGCATCGGCGTGCGTGGTAGCGGGCGTCGCGCTTGACAGCATAGGGCTGCGGTTTAGCCCGGTGTCGATAACGATCGCGGCTCTGCTGGTGCTGGCGCCGTTTGCATTGCCGCACCTGCGCGATAGGCGCCGTCGCGGCATAGACTGGCCTACCGATCTGGTAGTGTTACTGATCGGCTCAGCTGTCGCCTGGCAGCTGCTGGCGCCCGTCGGCGCCGCGCTGCTGCCGGTCGGCAACTCGGTAGACGCTGTGCATCACGCGTCGCTGGCGCGCTATATCCTCCAGCACGGCGGCCTGGTGCGCGAGCCGGCGCTCGCCGTGCCACAACTGGGCGAGATGGTCGACTATCCGCCCGGCTTTGCGCTGCTGGCCGCGCTGCTGGCCGGGACACTCGGCACGCAGGCATACGCGGTTGTGCACGTCCTTGCAAGCATGGCTGTAGCGTTGACGGCCTGCGGCATCGCATTGCTGGCGGCCGAAGGTGCTTCCGGCACGGCGCGGACGGCGGCCGCCGCTGCCGGCCTGCTGCTGCTGTTCGTGCCCGGCTATAGCCTGGGCATCGTCGCCGCCGAGAATTATTACGCCCAGGCGCTGGCCCAATGCCTGATCGTGGCCTGCGCATATGTCGCCGCGCGCGCGCGCCAGGCGCGGCTGCCGATTGCCGCGGGTAAGCTGGGCCTGTTGCTGCTGGCGCTGGTGTTCGTGTACACCACCTGGCTGCCGGTCGCGCTGATAGTCGTGGGCGCGGGACTGCTGGCGCGGGGCGAGCGGCCGGCTGCGCGCCTGCTCACGGGCGTGGTCGTGTTGGGCGGCGCGGCAGCGCTTGCCCTGCTGTTCGCAGGGCCGCGCGCGAGTACCGGCTCGTCGGTCGTGCTCCACGAAGGCAGCACGATCCGCGATCCGCTCGGCGCAACGGGCTGGATCCTGCCGCTGCTCGCCGCTGCCGGGCTACCGTTGGGAGCGATCAGGCGCGAGCGCTGGTCCGGCCTTGGCCTGATCGGCGGAACGTTGTTGCTGCTGGCGGTCTTCGGCATGCTCTGGCTGCGTGGCGCCGTCGCCGGCTATATCTACTTTAAGGTGTTTTACCTGCTGGCAATCGTGCTGCCGCTGCCGATCGGCTGGCTGGCAGCCGGCGCGGTTCAGTGGCAGATCGCTCGGCGACCACGGCTGGTTCGCGCATTTTCCGCGCTCGTGGTTGGCGGCGTGCTTACCGGCGCAGCCGCCTCGGCATGGCGGCCGTTGCTGCCCTCGACGGCAAGCGAAGCGGCTCACCCGCTCACGCCTGCGCTGGTGCAGGCAGCGCGCTGGCTGGAGCAGCACGGCGCAAGCGAGGCTATGTACGCGTTGCGGCGGCCGGGTCTGCCGGCGTATTGGGTTTCCGTCGGGCTACTGGGCAACGCACGCGACGGTACGGCCGAGCGGCTGCTGCGCGAAGCGCCGGCATCCTTCGACGAGTGGTACTACGATCCGCAAGCTCCGCGCTATCTGTTGCTCGAAAGCGCAACCGCGCCACCCTCACCGGCCGGGACCGGCGCAGCCTTCAACAGCGACAACGTGTGGGTGCTGGAAAAAACCGCGGCCTACCCCGCTGTGATCGCGCGCGCGCGGCCGCTGTTGATATCCTTCCGGACTGCCGTCGTAGACGACCGGCTCGAAACCCGGCTCCATACTGCCGGCGATGCTCCGGATGCAGGGTTGAGCGTTCAACTTACCGCCGTGGCCGGCGATACTGTGCTGGCGACGCACAGCGCAGCGCTGCCGGCAGACGGCGCCTCGAACGAGCTCGACCTCGATTTCGATGCTCGTTCGCTCACGTCCGTGACCGGCGCCGCAGGAGGCGTGCACAGCGACATAGCGCCGGCCGGCGACGGGCGCCCGGGCGTTTACAATATTCTGCTGCAGCTGCTGCATCAGGAGCAGATTGTTGCCCAACGCGAGCTCGCGGTTTGCGAAAGCGGCGCCTGCGCCGTGGTTGCGCCGGGCGGGTCGTGGAGCTATGCGTTACCCGAAGGGCCTACAGTCCTGACGGAGACTGCCTCCGGAGCGCCGGCGCCGCTACGGCTTGGTCTGGGCGACGCGATCGAGCTCGCCGGAATTTCGCTCGAACGTACAACGTGGAAAGCGGGCGACGAGCTAACGTTGGACCTACGCTGGAACGCACAGGCGACGATCGACCAGCGTTATGTCACCTTTGTGCAGCTGATCGCCGACGACGGGGGCGCCGCCGTCAGCGTCGAGGGCGAGCCCGGCAGCGGCATGGCGCCTACCTGGCGCTGGCACGCAGGTGATACAATCGACGACCGCTGGCGCGTGCCGCTGGCAGCTGATCTCACACCCGGCACATATCAACTGGTGGTGGGAATGTACCACCCTGACAGCGGCGAGCGCGTTCCGGCCTGGCGACGCGCGCCGTTCGTCGAGCGTTTCTGGTCGGATGCGCTGCCGCTGGGCAAGATCGTTGTGGAGCCGTGAGGCAGTGGCCCTCACCCCCTAACCCCTCTCTCGTGCTGACAGCACGAGAGAGGGGTTAGGGGGTGAGGGCCACAACAGCAAGGAGACCCGCCAGCCAGCAGCCCAGCGCTGCAACGACCACACAGGCTGTCGCGGCCAGGATCCCCGGCTTGCGAGCCACATCGATGGTTTGACATACGCTGCGCAGCCGCAGCGCCATCAACCCTGCGCCGGCGGCCAACGCAACCCAACACAGCAGCACAACCGCGGGCCAGACCAGCGGCGCAAAGATGAGACCGAACGCGGCGATTCCCAGCGCGGCGCCCCACAACAGGCCGGGTTCGAACACTGTGCCCGCGCGCACAAGGCTGTCGAACCTGTCGCCGCGCCCGCGCCTGCGCATCGCACCGAGCGCCACACCCAGCACTACCCAGCCAAGCACAAGCGCCGCACCGTGCCCCACGGCAGCCACGATCGCGAGCAGCAGCGCGCCGCCGAAGCCGAGCGCCGGTTCGCCGACGCGCTGCTGCTCCAGCATCTCGGGCCGCAGCCAGCCTGTGAGCCGGGTGAGGCCCAGCAACGCGCCCGCCGCGAACGGATACACCGCTGCGTGGGCCAACATCGCTCCCTCGCCGCCGGTCGGTGCCTGGGCGGGCGATACAGGCCGTTCATGCCGCCCATTAGCAACATCGTCGCCATAAGTTTCGGCGATCCAGCGCAAGCCTTCGCGCGCCTGATGCGAGTCGGGGTCGAGCGCCAGCGCGCGGTTGAGACACGCGGCCATTTCTGCCGGCTCGGTCTGGGCTCCGCTGAGCCACATCCACGCCTCGGCGTCGCGCGGGTCGAGCCGCACCGCCGTGTCGAGCAGCTGTCGAGCGCGGGCATGGTCGCCGGCCAGCAGCGCGTCACGGCCAGCAGCGATCAGCTCATCCCGGCTGAGCGAGGTTGAGGCGCTGCTCATATTATTTCAAAGCTGCACACGACGCGGGCGAACGCGCTGCTTTTCGGCGGCGATAATCGAGCGAATCTGCCCCACGGCCATATCGAGCTGCTGGCCCTGGTTGATCACGACATAGTCGAACTGCGGGATCTGCTGCATTTCTGTCTCGGCCTTGGCCAGGCGTCGCTCGATCTGCTCGGGCGTATCGGTGCGGCGCCACTGCAGCCGCTGGCGCAGCTCGTCCAGGGTCGCGGGCGCCAGAAAGATCGTCACTGCCGACGGCGCCAGCTGGCGCACCGTTTGGACGCCCTGCACGTCGATACGCAGCAGAACATCCTTGCCGCTGGCCAGGGCGTTGCGGACATCCCACTTGGGAATGCCTTTATAATCCTGGTAGACCCGCGCCCACTCCAGCAGCTCGCCTTCGGCGATCATACGCTCGAACTCTGCCGTCTGCACAAAATGGTAGTCTATGCCGTTGATCTCGCCCGGACGCTGGGCACGGTCGGTAGCCGTAACGACAAAGTGGAACGGAAAGCCCAGCTCGCGCATGCGCATCAGAGCGCTATCCTTTCCAACGCCCGACGGCCCCGACAAAACAACCAGCAGCGGCTCAGGCGGCCGCCCAAAGATCAGCGGATTTAGCTCGTCGGCGCTGTGCAGCTCCATGGTCTCCCGGGGGTTGTGCCGTCTGGCGGCGTGGTATAGTTGGGCTTCGTTATGTACTTCGACGCCTTAACGCTCGCGGCCATGACCGATGAGCTTCGCAGCACAATCGTCGGCGGGCGGATTCAGCGTGTGCTGCTGCCGACTCCGCTCAGCATCGGCCTGGAAGTATACAACGCCGGCACGCGTTATCAGCTGTACGCATCGGCCGATCCACGTGCCGCGCGCGTCCACCTGCTCGGCGCCAAGCCGACGCGTGGCTCGGACCGCGAAACACCACTGACGCTGCTGCTGCGTAAATACGTCCGCAACGGCTTCGTGGCCGCCGTGGAACAGCCGCCGCTCGAGCGGATCCTGGTGCTGAGTATAATCAAACATCCGGCCCTCCGCAAGGAAGATCCCGACGATGTCGACCACGAGCTGCGCTCGGAGCTGATCCTCGAGCTGATGGGCAACCGGGCCAACATTCTGCTCGTCGACGACAACAACCTGATCCTGGACGCCGTCAAGCGTGTTCCGGCCGGCGCCAGGCGCACGATCATGCCGCGCCAGCCGTATATCGCTCCGGCGCAGCTCGACCGGCTCGATCCGCGCACGGCTACTGCAAACGGCATCCGCGCGGCACTTTCCGGCGCGGAGCGCGACGTGGCCAAAGCGATCGTCAGCGCGTACAGCGGCGTGTCGCCGCAGCAGGCACGCGAAGCGCTAGTCCGTGCCACGGCCGGCGAGGCAATCGAGCCGGACGCCGATCCGCCACACGAAGCGATCGCCGCGGCGCTGCGCGGGCTATGGAGCGAGCCGTGGGAGCCGTCGCTGGCCTACCAGGGCGAGCAGGTGGTGGCGTTCGCGCCCTACAGCCTGCGGCAATACGCCGCGGCGCGGCCGGCAGCCGGCATCAGCGAAGCCGTGGAAAGCTACTATGCCGGCGCCGCGCAGGTTACCTCACATGCCCAACGGCGCGATGCCCTGCTGCGACGGCTGGATGAGGTGCGCGAGCGCTATCGACGTCAGTTCGAGTCGCTGAGCCGCGAGCTCGAGCGTGGTTCGTCGCTGGAGCGCTTGCGCTGGGAAGGCGAGATGATCTTCGGCTTCCTGCACCAGATCGAGCCGGGGCAGACCGAGCTGACGATCGAGGGGCGCACCATCCGGCTTGATCCGCTGCGAACGCCGGTGGAAAACGCCCAGGCCCGTTTTCGCGAGTACGATAAAGCCAAAGCCGCGGTGGCGGGCGTCCCCGAGCGGCTGGTGTCGGCCGAGAACCAGCTGCGCTTCCTCGACGAAACGATGGCATTGCTGGAGCTGGCCGAGGGCTATGAAGCGATCGCGGCGATCGAGCGCGAAGCGACCGAATCCGGCCTGCTCAAGGCGCCGAGCGGCAAAGCACCGCGGGGGCCTCGCTCACAGCCGTTGCGCATAGAGTCCAGTCGACGGCATTCCGATCTGGGTCGGCCGCTCGTCCGGCCAGAACGAAGAAGTGACGTTTCGAGTAGCCCGCCCCGACGATCTCTGGCTGCACGTGCGCGAGCAGCCGGGAGCGCACGTGGTGGTGCGGGCCGATGGGCCGGTGCCGGATCGGACGCTCGAACAGGCAGCCGGGCTGGCGGCATACTATTCTCGGGCACGCGGATCAACGTCGGCGGATGTCGTGGTAACGCGCAGGCGCAACGTGCGCAAGGTCGCCGGGGGCCCGCCCGGGCTGGTGAGCTACCGCGACGAGCGCTCGCTGCGTGTCGCGCCCCTTGGGCCGGAATCGCTCGACTCGCTTTGACACTCCCTGCCCTGGACCGTACAATTCACGCCGTGCGCTGACGAAAACTGCCGCGCAACTCTGTTGCCGCGGACAGCGTTATACATGATGCGAAGCCGGCGCGTCGCCACCTTGGAGTGCGCGCCGATACCATAGAGGCAATATTGTGGGAGAACTGCTGGGCAATCTGGCCGAGTGGATCAAGCAACTGATCGAGACGCTGGGCTATCCGGGCATCGTCCTGGTGATGGCGCTGGAAAATGTGTTTCCGCCGATTCCGTCCGAGCTCGTGATGCCGTTGGCCGGTTTCATGGCCGCCGAAGGTACGTTCAATCTAGGCGCCGTGATCGTGGCGGGCATGGTCGGATCGGTGATCGGCGCGCTGGCATTGTACTATCTGGGCATGTGGGCTAACGAGCCGATTATCCGAGCCTTTGTGCGTCGTTGGGGGCGCTATGCCCTGATCTCCGAAAGGGACCTTGACGTTTCGTTGAGCTATTTCAGTCGCTACGGCGAGGCGGTCATCTTTTTCGGCCGTTTGATCCCGATCGTGCGCAGCCTGATCTCGGTGCCGGCCGGTATGCAGCGCATGCCGCTACCCAGATTCCTGCTGTTCACGGTGCTCGGCACCACGATCTGGAGCGCGATCCTGTCGATTGCCGGCTGGGTGCTCGAAGAAAACTATGAGCGTGTCGCGGGCGTCGTCGAGCGTTATCAGAGCCTCGTGATCCTGCTCGTCGTGCTGGCCTTGGCTGCATTTCTGTACCTGCGCGTGGTCAAGCCGCGCCTGGCCGCCGCAGATTGAAATCTGCGGCTGCTATGATGAAACCTGCTGAAGCAGGTTAAGAACGAACGATAGCCGAGCGTAACCTGCTTCAGCAGGTTTTTCATATCAATCGCGAATTCATTCGCGGACCACGCGGCACTCGCGGCACCCGTGGCACCCGCGGACCACGCGGCACTCGCGGCCATCCTGGCCGCCGGAGGGAACGTATGAATCGAACGATCGCCGGACGTATGACATTACTGCGTGGCTTGCGTGACCAGGTCGAAATGTATATCCGCTATAGCCTTGACCTCCGCAGTTGGGCGCCGGTGGTGATCGTCGTGTTGCTGTACGTGGCTCGCAAAAGCTACTCCGCCGAGCGCCGAACGATGCGCGAGGAGCGCATGAGCGACCTGCGCAGTGAAAAACCGATTCTGGATCGCACGGATCGGGTATGAGGAAGGTCGAAGGTTAGAAGGTTTTTCCGCGACACGGTTGATGACAACACACAACGCCGATCCAATCATCCAACTTTCCAACCTTCCAACCTTCCGACTTTCCAACTATATGAGCAGCTACAACGCACGCGTCCTGGTAATTCCCGACACCGCAGCTCTGGAGGCCGAGCTCGGACGCATCGAGCCGATCCCCGAGCAGATACGCCGGGCGGCCGGCAAAGGCGAGTTTCGTGTATTGCGGCTCGACGGATTGCCGTACCGTGCGGCGATCATTTTGAAGCAAGAGTTGCTCGCCGTCGATGCTGATGCGATCATCAGCCCGCGCGTATATCTCGGCGAGCGCGACGAAGTGACAGGCGCGCTGGTGTTCGGCACACGACGCCAATACTCCAGGCTGCTGCGCCGGTTGCGCGCGTTTTCGTTGCCCGACCTCGAGGCGCTCGCGGTGGAGATCGCCGCCGCCCTCGACGCTTATGACGCTACACAGCGCGGCGAGCTTGTGCTGCGTGGGCGCCGGCTTGGTTGGGGCGAGCGTACCTTCGTAATGGGCATCCTGAACATTACTCCCAACTCGTTTTCGGGTGACGGTCTGGCCCGCGACGGCGACCCGATCGAGCTCGCGCTGGAGCAGGCGCGCGGCTTCGCCGCGTCCGGCGTAGATATCCTGGACGTGGGCGGCGAGTCGACGCGCCCCGGCGCCGAGCAGGTAGAGGCGGAGC
Organism: uncultured bacterium; assembly: GCA_963827625.1. Lineage (GTDB taxonomy): Bacteria > Chloroflexota > Chloroflexia > Chloroflexales > Kallotenuaceae > CAWHBS01. The sequence goes on from CAWHBS010000007.1 coordinate 528,509, forward strand.
GCGAGTGTGAGCGCGTGGTGCCCGTGATCCGGGCCTTGCGCGCCGAGCTCGATTTGCCGATTTCGATCGACACATATAAAGCCGTCGTCGCAGCGGCAGCCCTGGAAGCCGGCGCCGACCTGATCAACGACGTGTGGGGCCTGCGCACGCCCGACGGCGGCTGGAACGAGCCGCTGGCACGCCTGGTAGCCGAGCACGACACGGGTCTGGTGATCATGCACAATCGCCGCGCACAGGCCAGCGCAGGCAGCGTCGGCGGTCACTACAAAGCCGTCGCCTACGACGACTTACACGGCGACATACTGCGCGATCTGCGCGAGAGCATCGCTTTCGCGCGAGCGCACGGCGTCCGGCCCGGCAACATCATCGTCGATCCCGGCATTGGCTTCGGCAAAACACCTGCCCAAAACATCGAGCTGCTGCGCCGTCTGGGCGAGTTCCGCTCGCTCGGCTATCCGCTGCTGCTCGGAACATCGCGCAAATCGTTCATCGGCATCGCGCTGGGCGGAGCACCGCCCGAGGAGCGGCTCGAAGGTACCGCCGCGACCATCGCACTGGGGATACATTCCGGTGCCGACATCGTGCGCGTCCACGATGTTGCCGCGATGGTCAAAGTCGCGCGTATGACTGATGCGATTGTGAGGCGTTAGGCACATGTCATCACCGGAATTCGCCGCCAACCTCGATCGATATGCCGAGGTAATCGTCAAGATCGGCCTCAACGTACAGCCCGGACAGCGCGTGCTGATAAATGCACCGATTGAAGCCGTGCCGCTGGTGCGGCTCGTTGCCGAGCATGCCTATCGCGTGGGCGCGACGCTCGTAACGCCGCTGTACGGCGATGATGCGATGACACGCGTCCGCATCGAAAGCGCGCCGCCCGATTCGTTGGAAGAGTTTCCCGAGTGGCTCGCCGACGCACGCTTGCGCTCGGCCCGGAACGGCGACGCGCTGCTGGCTATCGTCGGGCCGCGTCCAGGTTACTTCGACGACCTCGATCACGGGGCGTTGACCACCTTACAGCGAACCGCCGGCCGGCACAACATGCCGGCAAGCGAGATCATGGCACGCTCTGAAACCAGCTGGCTGGTGGTGGCGGTGCCAACGCCGGAGTGGGCGGCCAGGCTGTTCCCCGAGCTTGCCGAAGATCAGCGCCGGCAGCGGCTGTGGGACGTGTTGTTCGATTTGTGCCGCGTATCGACGCCCGATCCGTACGCGGCGTGGAAGAACCATGTCGCCGATCTTGAGGCTCGTGTGCGCTACCTGAATGCCAGGCAATATCGTGAGCTGCGCTACACCGGCCCGGGCACCGACCTCAGCGTCGGGCTGGTCGAAAATCATATCTGGGAAGGCGGTGCTGCGCGCCTGCCGAGCGGCATTCCGTTTGTCGCGAATATTCCGACCGAAGAAGTGTTTACCATGCCGCATCGCGAGCGCACCTCGGGTGTCGTGCGCGCGACGATGCCGCTCGATCGCAGCGGCGTTATGATCGAGGATTTCAGCTTGCGCTTCGAGGCAGGGCGCGTCGTCGACGTACAGGCAGGCAAAGGCGAAGCGATCCTGCGCGGCATCGTCGACACCGACGACGGCGCGGGACGTCTGGGTGAAGTAGCGCTCGTGCCGAACAACTCGCCGATCGCCCGATCGGGCTTATTATTCCTCAATACGCTGTTCGACGAGAACGCGGCCAGCCACCTTGCGCTTGGCCAAAACTATCCGATCAACATTCGCAACGGCACGTCGATGTCGGCCGGCGAGATGGCCGCCGCCGGCGGCAATCACAGCATGATACACGTCGACTTCATGATCGGCTCCGGCGAAATCGACGTCGACGGAGTCACAGCCGGCGGCAGCGTTGAGCCGGTCATGCGCCGTGGCGAGTGGACGTTCTGAACCATCAACAAGCACAATCAACGATGGTCGCCGATCTTGAGGGGGCGCACATGACGATCCATGATTTCCGGCCCGACCGTTACTACACCTCGATGGGTACCTACGAGCCGGTGCTGCGCATCGCCGACGGCGATACCGTCAGAACCACCACCGTGGATGCCCGCGGCTACGATGCCCGGCGCGAGCAGGTAACGCCTCGTGGAAACCCGATGACCGGCCCGTTCTGGGTCGAGGGCGCCGAGCCCGGCGATAGCATCGCGCTCGAGCTCGAATCGATCGTCCCCAACCGCGCTTACGGTTGGTCCGGTACCATGGTGGCGCCGAATGTCGTCGATCCCGACTTTGTCCCCGAGCTGCCCTGGGCGCCAGGGGGGAGAGCAGGCTGGCCGAGTGGCGCGTCGACGCCACGGCCGGCACGGCAACGCTCTTGATGCCCGAAGCCAAACTTGGCGAGCTTAGCCTGCCGCTGGCGCCGATGCTGGGCTGCTTCGGCGTGGCTCCTGCCGGCGGGCAGGCGATCTCAACCGCTACCTCGGCCGAGCACGGCGGCAACATGGACTACCGCGGCTGGATCAACGGCGTGACTGCCTATTTCCCGGTGGCGGTTCCCGGCGCGCTGATCTTTGTGGGCGACGGTCACGCGGTGCAGGGCGACGGCGAGATCGCCGGCACCGGCATCGAGATCAGCATGGACGTGCAGTTTCGCGTGCGGCTGCTGCGCGGCAAAACGATCACCTGGCCGCGCGGTGAAAACGCCGACTATATCTTCACTGTCGGCAACGCCCGCCCGCTCGACCAGTGCGTGCAACATGCCACCAGCGAGATGCTGCGCTGGCTGACCACCGACTATGGCCTCGACCCGATCGGCGCCTCCACACTGCTCGGACAGTGCGTCGAGTACGATCTGGCCAACATCTTCGACCCTGCGTACACGATGGTGTGCAAAGTGCCGAAGCGTATCCTCAATCGATTGAAGCCGTAGAGAACGGACCGGAAAGATCGCACTATAGCAATGTTCCCATCCATTGAGTTCCTGTCATTCCGAGCGAGGGCGCCCTCTGGGCGCCCTCGCTCGGAATGACAGATCAACGTTTCCGGTCCGTGCACTACGTTGCGTCCGGCATACGCGTGAAGCTACCCTGGCCGAACATGTTGAGGTTGTCGAGCAGCACCTCAATCGCCTGCCCGCCGGGGCCGATCGTGAAACGCGCCCCGCTGGTGGCGGGCGAGTTCTCGCCGCCGGGCTGGTAAATGAAAATATCGCGATCGTAGTGCGCCAGCGGGTATGTCAGCGGCCGTGGACCGTATTGAAGCACCAGGCTGCCGCCCTGCTCGACGACCGTGGCCGGACCGTACAGATCGTTGTCGTAGCTGCCGACATACGCAGCGGCAGGCAGGGCCGGCGTCGGGATCGCCGGAGGCGCCGAGTAATCGTAGGGCGCCACTTTGTCGACGAAGGCCTGGAAAACGGCGGTCAGGCCCTGCATGTAGAGCTCCAGCCAGTCCCGGCTCAGCGTGCCGTTGGCGACCAGATCCAGGAAGCTGACGGCCATTGCTTCCACCAGGCCGATCGGGAAGGCGTTGGACAGCACCACGATACCGAGCTGCGCCGCCGGAACCATGTACACCGTCGTGCCCGCGCCCATGAAAAACGCCCCGGAGTGACTTAGCTGCACCTGCCCGCCCGGCGTGATGCCCACGTTCCAGCCCAGCCCGTAGAATCCGGTCGGGATGTTCGGGTCGGGCGGCCGGTTGTTGGCGATCTGCGGCCGGTGTGTCTCGCCGAGCGCCTCGGCGGCGATCAGCTGCCGGCCTTCGAACATGCCCATGCCGAGCTGCAGGCGCAGCCATCTGGACATATCGTTCACCGACGAGCTGACGTTGCCCGCCGGAGCCGCGGCGTCGTCCTCGGATGGGCCGTTGTGGACCCATTTGCCCTCGATGCGCTGGTGCTCGATAGCACGGTTGGGCGTGGCCAGAAAATCGGCATACCGCGTGCTGGTTCTGGCCATGCCGAGCGGCTTATACAGGCGCTCGACGCACGCGTCTTCCCACAGCATTCCGGCGGCTCCTGCCGCCGCCACGTGGCCTAACGAGTAGGTGATATTGTTGTATGCGTAGTGTGAGCGAAAGCTGCTGTCCGGGCGAAGATAGCGCAGCCGGTGAAAGATCGTTGCGCGGTCGAAGCCGAGGTCGACCAGATGATCGCTGCCGTACTCCGGCATGCCGCTGCGGTGGCACAACAGGTCGCGGATCGTCAGCTCGCGCGTGACCCACGGGTCGAACATCTCGATCGCCGGGTCGATATCGCCGATGCGCGCGTCCCAGCTGACGTGGCCGTCGCCGACCAGCCCGGCGGTGACGGTCGACGCCAGCGGCTTGGACACCGAGGCCAGGCGGAACACAGTATCGGCGTCGACCGCATCGCTGGTGCCGGCCGCACGGACGCCGTAGCCCCTGGCGAAGATCTGTTGGTCGTGATGCACGACGGCGATCGCCATGCCCGGCACTCCCGTTTTGGCCAGGCTCTCCGACGCCAGCGTATCGAGCGCGTTGAGCGCGGCGTCGATACGGCCGGGCGGGATATCGGTTTGCGTCTGCACCATTGATCGGCTCTCCTTGGCCGTGACGGTGGTTGCAGCGAGACCGGCGGCAAAGCCGGCCGCGCCGCGTTTCAAGAGCTGGCGGCGCGTCAGGCGAGCAGCGGCGACACGGTCCGGACGGCTCACGATTGATTGGCTCATGTGCGTGCCCCCGGTAGTGCGTTATTCGGCGGGGCGGACCCGCGTAAACACGCCAAGCGATTCGATAATCAGACTATCAGCTGTGCCGTCGGTGCCGATTGTAAAGGTAACGGCATTAAGTCCAGACGTCGCCCCAGGGAACTGCAGCACGAACTGCCCATTGTCCCAGTGTCGCAGCGTCGCCGGATAGTTGGCCGGACCGCAGGCCACCGAAAGGGTCTCGCCGTCAAGCGCAATGCTGCAGCGCCCGTAAAGCCGGTTCTCGTAGGTTCCGACCAGCGAGCTCAGCGGTGCGTTGAACGGGCCGGGGTTCGCCGGCGGTACGGGAGGATCGAGGAAACGCTTGAGCTGCTCGTTGATGTCAAGGATTTGTTGCTGATCGGTATTGGGGTCGATGCCAAGCTGCTGGTTGATCCAGAATGCTCGCACGGCCTCGGGAAACGCGGTCAGATTGAGGTTGGCCAGCACCACGATCCCGCTGTTGAGCTCGGGCACCAGATTCATCACCGTCCGCACGCCGGCCAGCGCGCCACCTTTCTCGATCACCTGAACACCGGCGTAGTCGAAGCTGCCCACGCCCAGCCCATAGTAAAAGCCGGTCGCCTCGCCGATCGGCGGCAACTCGGCGAAGCTGGCGTCGGACACCATACTGCGCTTGAACATTTCGGCCACGCTGCCCGGCTGCAGTACCTGCGTCTCGCCATATTTGCCGTCGTTGAGCAGCATTTGCAGCCAACGCGCCATATCCGCCGCCGTCGACGTGGCCGAACCGGCGGCGCCCATGGTGTCCTGGTTGGTCGGCTGCACCAGCACGGTTTGCTCGCCGGCCAGCGCGTGCGCGGCTGTGGCGTTAGCATCCTGCAGATCGGCGTACAACGTTCCCGAGCGCGTCATACCCATCGGCGCATACAGGCGCTGCTCAACCAGCTCGTTCCACGACAAACCAGAGGCGCGAGCAGCGACTTCTCCGGCCACGAAAAAGCCGGGATTGGAGTACTGCGCCACTTCACGCAGGCTATACGCCGGCTCCAGGTAGCGCAGGCGGTGCAGGATCTCGGCACGCGAGTAGCCGAAGTTGTCGAGTATATCTCCGGTGAACTCGGGCCAGCCGGTGCGGTGAGCCAGCAGGTCGCGCGTAGTGAGCCAGCGCGTCATGTACGGATCGTAGGCGGTGAACTCGGGCACATAATTGAACACTGGCGTGTCCCAATCCAGCTTGCCCTCGTCGACCACGCTGGCGGCGGCCGCGGCGGTGAGCGCCTTGGTGTTGGACGCGAGCTGGAAGATCGTGTTCTCGTCAACTGCGTCGGGTTTGGTGATGTCGCGCACGCCATAGCCTTTGAGCAACACGACCTGCCCATCCTGCACCACGGCGACTGCGGCACCGGGCACCCGGTACGTTACCAGCGCCCTGGCGATAAACGCGTCAAGTGCTTCGATCGAGTTGGCCGGCGCGGCGTGTGTAGGCCAGGCGGCGACGGACAGCGCCATGAGCAGCATGCCGACGACCGTGGCCAGGCGTATGTGTTGCATGGGGGGTGCCCTCCGTAATTGGGTTCCGCTGGTAATCTGAATGCCGACCTCGCCCGCGACGAGCCCGGCCGCGTCCGTGCGAGTCCTGCGCCAGGCGCTCAAGCAGCAACTCGAGCTGCGCGTCGCGGACGGGCAAGCGCGACAGCGTAAAACTCGGACTGAGGGCCGCGCTCATCCGTCAAGTATATCGTTGCGCAGCAAGACGAACCGCAAATCGACGCGAATACGGAATCTGCTGATCGCGTCGATTCGCGGATCGTTTCTGATCGTGGCGTGTTGACTCCTTGGTAGTGGTGGTGTATTGTTGATTGAACAATCAATCAACGTTGATGCGGCAGCGTCATAGAGGAGCCCCCGTTATGCAGACTGCCACCGACCTGATCGTCCCGTTAAATCAGCTTGCCAGGGACGAGCTTGCCCGTGCCGGCGGCAAGGCCGCCAATCTTGGCGCGATGCTCGCAGCAGATCTGCCTGTGCCGCCCGGATTTTGTATCACCGCCGACGCGTATCGCGAAGTCGCCGGCGTGCTGACGCCGGCAATTCGTTCAAAGCTTGACGGCCTCGACGTCGACGACAATGCCGCGCTGGAAGCTGCCGCGGCGGCTGTTCGCGCGGAGATCGAGGCACTCGTATTGCCGGAGCAACTCGCATCCGCCATCCGCGATGCGTACGCGGCGCTGCCGCGTGCGGGCGGATCCCAGACAACCGTCGCCGTGCGCTCCAGCGCAACCGCCGAGGATCTGCCGGATGCCAGCTTCGCCGGACAGCAGGACAGCTATTTGAATGTGCGAGGTGCGGACCTGGTCGACGCCGTCCGGCGCTGCTGGGCCTCGCTGTGGACCGCCCGTGCGATCGCATATCGCCGCCGCAACGGTTTCGCCGACGACAGCGTCGCGCTTGCCGTTGTCGTACAGCAGATGGTCGACGCCGGCGTTTCCGGCGTGCTGTTCACCGCCGATCCCCTCAGCGGTAATCGTACCCGCATGCTAGTCAACGCTGCCTGGGGGCTGGGCGAAGCGATCGTCGGCGGCATCGTCGCTCCCGACACCTGGACGCTCGATGAAAGCGGGCGTGTGATCGAGCAGCAGCTGGGCGACAAGCAGCGTATGGTCGTCTATGCTCCCGACGGCGGCACAACCATCGAGCCGGTTCCTGCAGAGCATCGAAACTCCGCGTGCCTGACGGCGGACGAGCTCGAACGGATGGCTACCCTTGGGCGCTCCGCGGCGCAGTTCTTCGGCGCGCCGCAAGATATAGAGTGGGCACTGGCGGACGGGCAGCTGTACCTGCTGCAGTCGCGCCCGATCACGACGCTGTTCCCGCTGCCGGAGCCGCGCCCGGTGGACGACACACTACATGTGTATGTATCGGTCAACGCGCTGCAGGGTATTATCGAGCCGCTCACGCCGATGGGCATCGACGTGTTTCGTGAGATCGCGCTCGTGATCCAGAGCCTCACCGGTCTGCAGCTTATGCCGCGCTCCAGCCCTGGCCGCATGGTTTCGGCGGCCGGGCGGCTGTACGTCGACGCCACGGCGGCGCTGCGGCACCCGATCGGGCGGCACATCGTCAGTATACCGTTCCGAATGGTGGACCCCGGCACGCTGCGCCTGTTTCCGCGTCTGTTCGCCGACCCGCGGCTGGCGCCGTCGCCACTCGACCGGATCGGCACCCTGCGCACAGTTGCTAAGCTGGTCTGGCGCGCGCGCCGGCTCGTGCGCCGAGCGCTGCGTACGCTGCGAAGGCCCGATCGAGAGCGCCCGCAAGCTATCGCCACGGTCAGCACGCATATGCAGAAAGTCGAGCAACTGGCCCGCCGCCCGATGTCACTCGCAGACCGTCGAATGGCGGCGCGCTCCGTCGCCGTCGGCGCCGTGCCGGTGGTGCTGCGAAATATCCCGCCCGTGCTGGCGCCGGCGATGGCTTCCTGGTTGGCCGCTGAGATGCTGGTTCGGCGCTGGGGGCTGCCGCCCGAGCTGCTGCTCGCGGTGCGCCAGGGCGTTCCGCACAACCCGACCACCGAGATGGATCTGCAGCTATGGCACGTAGCGCAGGCTATCAAGGGCGATCTCGACGCGCGCGCCGAATTCGACGAGCACTCAGCCGACGAGCTGGCTACGACGTACCTGTCAGGTGAGCTGCCACCGGTCGCGCAGCGGGAAATCGCCGGCTTTCTCGAGCGCTACGGGCATCGTGCGGTACGCGAGATCGATGCCGGCATGCCGCGCTGGTCCGATGCGCCCGGCTACCTGATGGGCGCGATCCGCAACTACATGTTGCTCGACGACCCGGCAGCCGCGCCCGACCGGCGCTTCGAAGCGCTGGCGAGCGAGGCGGAGCAGGCACGCACCGAGCTGGTTCGCGTTGCGCGTGCCCAGCGCGGGGGCCTGTTCAAAGGCACCGTGCTGGGCCTCCTGACGGGGCGAATGCGGGCGCTGCTGGGCGTGCGCGAGCAGCCGAAGTTCTGGCTTGTCAAGACCATGGCCCTGATACGGGAGGTACTCTACGGCGCCGGCGAGGAGTTGCAGCGCGACGGCGCGCTGCAGCGTGCCGAGGACGTGTTTTTTCTCAAGCTCGACGAGGTCGAGCACGCGGCAGCCGGCGATACCGCGGCGCTGCGGGCGCTGGTAGCCGAACGACGCGCGGCGTATGAGCGCGAGATGCGGCGCCGGCAACCACCGAAGGTCATCACCAGCGAAGGCGAGATACTTACCGCCGCCGCGATGGAGCATAGCGCCGACCAGCTCAGCGGTATCGGTGTCTCACCCGGCGTGTACCAGGGTCGGGTACGTGTGATTCAGGACCCCCACGGAGCGCGGCTCGAGCCTGGCGAGATCCTGGTGGCGCCGTCTACCGATCCGGCCTGGACGCCGCTGTTCCTGACGGCCGGCGGCCTGGTGATGGAGGCGGGCGGCATCCTTTCGCACGGCAGCGTTGTCGCCCGCGAGTACGGTATTCCGGCGGTCGTCGGCGTGTCCGGCGCCACCGATTTGCTGCATACCGGCCGGCTGGTGCGGATCGACGGAACGGCGGGGACGGTGACACTGATCGAAGGCTCATAGTCGAAGGTCGAAGGTCGAAGGTCATGCAATTCATGGTTTTCGATCTTCGACCGGAACACTCGAATACAAGGATGGTCGAACGCAGACAGAGTCATGTTCGAACGTTTCGCCTGCTGGAGACTTTCGGCGCACACGGATCAGCACAAGCAGGTTGTCGGAACGGCGCCTCTGGCATGTCCCTACATATCGTCCTTTGCGTCCTTGCGCTGGCCCAGAGGGCACCCCTCCGGGCGGTTCATCATTCATCGTTCATCGTTCATCATTAACCGGCTTACTCCGGCCGCGCGCCAAGGGTCACCTCGATCTGCTGCTCTTTGCCGTCGCGCAAAATCGTCAGCGTCACCGTCTGGCCGACCTCGGTATCGGTCGCCAGGTATTCGATCACATCTTCGCTGGCCGCGACGCTCCGGTCGTCGATTTTAAGGATAATGTCTCCGCCGACCGGATACGGGTCGCCGTTGACTTCCTGCTCGCTTCCCTGGCCGGCGCCCTGCAGGCCGGCCCGGGCGGCCGGTCCGCCGGCGACTACCTCGGAGATGAAGACACCCTGCTGCGCCGGGAGCCCAAGCTCCTCCGCGACGCTCGCGGTCAACGGGAGGCCGTAGAATGAAATGCCCAGATACGGATGTTTGTACTCACCCGTTTCGATCAACGACCGCGCAACCTTAGTGACCGTGTTGCTCGGTACCGCGAAGCCAACTCCCTGAAACGTGCCGGTGTCGGAGCGGATCGCCGTGTTGACGCCGATCACCTCGCCGCGGCTGTTGAACAACGGGCCGCCCGAGTTGCCGGGATTGATCTGAGCATCGGTCTGGATAATATCGGCGATCGAGAATACTCCACCGCTTGCCGACAAGAAACCCGTCGGCAGGGTACGGCCGCGCGCCGAAACCACGCCGACCGTCAGCGTCGTTTGCAGACCGAACGGGTTGCCGATCGCGATAGCACGCTGGCCGACCACCACATCGCTCGAGTTTCCGAGCGGCAGCGGCTGCACGCCTTCGGGCAACTGTTCGACCTTCACCACCGCGAGGTCGGAGTGTACGTCGGTGCCGACGACTTCGGCTTCGAGAACCACGCCGTCGGCGAAGGTTACCTCGATAAACTCGGCACCCTCGACCACGTGATTATTGGTGACAATATGCCCCTGGTCGTCGACCACAAAACCCGAGCCCTGAGACTCCACCTGCGGCCCAAACGGCTGCTCGCCGTTGCTGTCCGGCGATGGAAGCACACCCGGCTGATTGGCCTGGATACCTGCCGTGCCACGCACACGTAGGGCGACCACGGCCGGGCTGCGGTCGCGGAACAGCTGAGTTAACAGCTGGTCTTCGGCGTCGAATTCGGCGGTCTGGGCCGGTTGCAGCGTCGGCACAGGCGCGGCGCTCGTTGCCGGCCGGTCAGGCAGAGCCGTAGGCTCTTGGGCGACCGGAACCGCCTCGCCTGACGCGGCAGCCGGCACGGTGGATGCCGGCCGTACGATGTCGGGCGGCATCGGCGCAAAGGCCCGCGTCGCAGCCGGGAGCAGATACACAATTCCGCCGATGATGCCGCCGACGATCACCGGCACCATCAACAGCGGAAGCAACCATAAAGCGCGTCGAGACATCGGTTTCCTCAGATCCTATTACTAGATCGGTCATTGTACCTGATACACGGGCCAGGCGAACAGGAGACGGGATAATGGGGCGATCACAATGCACGTAGGGACGCGCCGGTGGCGCGTCCACACGATACGAATGTGGCCCGACCCGCCTGTGCTGTCATGCGCATCCAACGAGGGTAACGCACCTTATTATTTCAGGACGCGCCACCGGCGCATAAGGTTGCGTCGCATCTTGTCGGCTGCGGACACGCCACCGGCGCAGACAGGCCGGCACACCCAACAAGGGTGGCTACGTGCCTCCGGCGTGTCCCTACATGTTTTCCTTTGCGTCTTTGCGTCTTTGCGTTTTCAAATTTCTCCTACAGTCGATGGTACAATGCCAGCGGCATATCGATGAACGCTCGAACCGCCGCTTCGCACACCCGCCGAGCTACAGGCCTGCTCGGCCTGCTGCTGCTGCGGCTGTGCGAGCTGCTGATCCTGTGCGCGATCGGCGCCGGCATCGCCGGGATCGCGCTGTATCGTCACTATAGCCGCGACCTGCCCGACCCCGGCACCCTCGCCGTGTACCGGCCGTTTGAAACTACCCGTATCTACGCCCGCGACGGACAGACGTTGCTGCATGAAGTATTCGGCGACGGCCAGCGCACCGTGGTAACGCTGGATCAGGTCCCTCCTTCGGTCAAAGCGGCGACCATTGCCGTCGAAGACGCCAACTTTTATACCAATCCCGGCGTCGACATCCGGGGCATCGTGCGCGCCCTGTGGCTCAACCGGCAGGGCACGATCATGTCCGGCGGCTCGACGATCACACAGCAGCTCGCGCGGATTGTTTTGCTTGGGCCGGATGAGCGTGTGGAGCAAAGCTACGGCCGCAAGATCCGCGAGGCGATCCTGGCGTTTCGCCTGAGCCGTGAGTATTCCAAAGACCAGATCCTGCAGTTCTATTTGAACGAGGTCTACTACGGCAACATGGCCTACGGCATCGAGGAGGCAGCGCGCAGCTATTTCGGCAAGCCGGCCGGCGAGCTGCAGCTCGGCGAGGCGGCGCTGCTGGCCGGGCTGGTCCAATCGCCGACCAACTTGAACCCGCTTGCCAATCCTGACGGCGCCAAAAACCGGCAGCGCATCGTGCTCGAACAGATGGTCAAGACCGGCGCCATCACGCGCGCCGAAGCCGACAGCGCCCTGGCCGCGCCGCTGCTGCTCAATCCACAACGCAGCGATATCGCGGCGGCACACTTTGTGTTTTATGTGCTCGATCTGCTGGAGCGCGATTACGGCGCCGAGATGCTGCGCGGCGGCGGCCTGCGCGTCGTCACCACGCTCGATCCGCGCGTCCAGGGATTGGCGGAAAGCATCGCCGGCGAGACGATCGCCGAGCTGCGCGCCCGCAACGCCAACAACGCCGCCGTGGTGGCGATCGACCCACACAGCGGCGAGATCCTGGGCATGGTCGGCTCGGCAGACTACGGCAACAGCGCGATCGACGGGCAGGTCAATGTCGCGACCTCGCCGCGACAGCCGGGCTCGGCGCTCAAGCCGCTGGTCTACGCCGCGGCGATGATGCGCGGCTGGACGCCCGCGACGATCATCTGGGACGTTCCGCTCGACGTCGACGGCTACAGGCCCGAGAACTACGACCGCGCGTTTCACGGCCCGCAGCGCCTGCGCATGGCGCTGGCCAACTCGTTCAACATCCCGGCCGTCAGGGCGCTGCAGTTCGTCGGCGTCGACGCGTTTCTCGACCTGGCCCACGCCATGGGCATCTCAACGCTGCAAGAGCGCGAGAGCTATGGCCTGGCGGTAGCCCTCGGCGCCGGCGAGGTGACGCTGCTCGACCTGACCAACGCGTACGCAACGTTCGCCAACCACGGCCGCGCGCGACCACCGAGCCCGCTGCTGCGCGTCGCCACCAACAACGGCGAAGTGCTGTACACCTACCAGCCGCCCGCCGGCGAGCAGGTGCTCGGCCCCAACGGCGAAGCGATCGCCTTTCTGATCAGCGACATTCTGAGCGACAACAACGCGCGCACGCCGATGTTCGGCGCCGATAGCGTCATGCGTCTTGCGGGCGACCGGCCGGCGGCGGTCAAGACCGGCACCTCCAACGACTACAAAGACAGCCTGGCCGTGGGATATACACCCGGTCTGGCGCTCGGCGTATGGGTCGGCAATACCGACGCCACGCCGATGCAGGAGGTGGCCGGCGCCAACGGTGCGGGGTTGATCTGGCGCGACCTGATGGAGCGCCTGCACGAAGGCACTGCGCCCGCGCCGTTTGTACGCCCGCCGAACGTCGAAGAAGCCTCGATCTGTCTGCCGACCGGCGTCGTCGTAGAGGGCTGCGACCAGACGGCGGCCGAGCGCTTTGTGATGGGCAGCGTGCCGCGCACCGGCTCCGAGCAGGTGGTTACCGTCACCGTCGGCGGCGACGGCAGCTGCCTGGCGACTGACACGACGCCGATCAAGCAGCGCCGCAGCGCGACGTTTCTGCGGGTGCCGTCCGAAGCCGGCGGCTGGGAAGCGGCCGGCCCGCCGGCACGACCGTGTTCGGCCGAACTATCGCCGGGCGCGAGCGCCGGACCTGCTCCGGATGTGGTCGCGGCGATCGATACGCCGGCAGCCGGCTCGATCGTCGGACGCGGCGTCAGCGTCAAAGGCAGCGCCGCGGGCAGGTACACGCTTTCCTGGGGCGAGGGCGATGCTCCGGCGCACTGGACACCGATCAGCAGCGGGCAGGGGCCGATCGTGCATGGATTACTCGGGGCATGGGATACGACTACATTGAAATCGGGAAGCTACACGCTGCAGCTCGAAGTAACACTGCCGGGCAGCCCCGCCACCGCTGTACGCCAGGCTGTGCGTGTCGATCAAGAGCAGCTGTCGGTGCAGCTGGTGCTGCCGGCTCCCGACAGCCGCGTCGCTCGTGGCGCCACGCTGCAGCTGATGGCCGAAGCGGGCGGGCCGGCGACGCGCGTCGAGTTCGTCGTCGACGGAGCCGTCGTCGGCGGCTCGGACGGCAGCTCCGCGACCTTCAACTGGATCGCGCCCGCGCCGGGACGGCATACCGTCGAGGCCGTCGCCCTCGACGACGCGGGAGCGGAGCTGCGCTCGGCGCCGGTATCGGTGGTGGTTGAGTGAGAAAAGAGACCAAAGTAGTTGACAGCGCGCGACACGCTCGTTAGAATCGCCTGAATTGTGTATAATTGTTTCGATTTTGATATTAATCTGTTGCAAGGCTATGGTCGCCGATGTCCAATACAGCGATAACCGAACTACGCATGACCGGCAACCGCCAGGTTGTGCTCGAAGTATTGCGCTCCACCAAGGCACATCCCACGGCGCAGGATGTGTTCCTGTCAGCGCGCGAGATGCAGCCGCAGATCGGGTTTGCAACCGTGTACCGAACGCTGGACTGGCTGGTTCAAAACGGGCTGGCCCAGGAAGTGTTCCGCGATAGGGACGGCGCGGCGCACTACGACGCGAATGTGACACGCCACGACCACGCGATCTGCGACCGCTGCGGCCGGATCGTGGATGTCGAAGCACCGCTGCACGCGCTGGCCTATGCGATTATCGAGCGTGCTTCGGGTTTCCGTGTCGATTGGCACGCCACTTCATTTAGCGGCCTGTGCGATATCTGCGCGGCCAAGCTCGAGCAGTAAGCTCTCAATCCGAGCGTTTCGGCCCTCGCCTTCGAACGAAAGCGAGGGCTTTTGATTTGCTTGCGAATGCACGCTAACACGCAACCCGGTTGATCCGAACAGAAATCACCACAAAGAACACAAAGGACACAAAGACATAATATTGTGTCCTTTGTGTTTTATTTCGGCCCGTGCTCTATAGTGCGGTCACAATCAGCGTGCCAAAGCGCTGCGAAACGACGGCCGCCCGAACACCGCCGTCCAATAATAGCGATACTGTGCGCCGGCGCGCTCAACTACTGCAGCGCCGACGTCGGTATTGCGGCAGTCCAGCATGATCCCGCGATGGCCGGGGCTATTCATCCAGGCCTCGACCACGGCAGCCGGAGTTGAATAGCCGGCGGCGATGATCTCGCCGCTGGCGAAAAACGCGTAGCCCGCCGCGCGAGCGCGCTGCCCGAAGCTGCTGCCGTCACTGCCGGTGTGGCTCATAAAATCGTTGCGCGCCATGTCTTCGGAGTGGCGCTGTGCCGCGCCCGCGAGCGTGTCGTCGCGCTGGAGATTCGCGCATCCGGCGGCGCGGCGGCGCTCGATGATCAAACTCACGACTTCGTCGACCGGCCGCGGTGGTGCGGCAGACAGCGGGCTGCCGGCGGCGCCGGGAATAAAAATACGGTGCGGCAAGCTCGCGCCGGACACGACGCGCGAGAGACACACGGCAAGCATCACAGACGCTAAAATAGCTACGTTGGGCAATCGTCGACTCATGGCGACAATCCTCGAAATTCTACGGTCCTACATCATGGTAGGTCGAACGTCTGGCTGCTGATAGTACCGGCGTCCTGGCCGGCACGCTTCAACCTTACTTCGCAAAAGGCTATAGTGGTAACGATGGACGACGATATACTCTACTACCTCGGCTTCAATCTCGTCCCGGGCATCGGCCCGACGCGACTGGAGCGCATTATAGCGCACTGCGGCACGATCCAGGATGCCTGGGAAGCGCGTCCGGCCGCTGTTGCCGCCGCCGGGCTGGATGCGCGCACCGCCGAGGCGTTCTTGCGTTTGCGCCGCTCGCTTGACCTCCAGGCCGAATATGAGCGGGTGCTGGCTCAAGGCGTGCGGCTCGTCGCGCGCGGCGACGCGCTATATCCGCCGCTGCTGGCCGAGGCACCGGGAGCGCCGTTCCTGCTGTACGCACGCGGCACGCTGGAGGATATCGATCGTCGCGCCGTCGCGGTGGTCGGTACCCGCCACCCGACCGCCTATGGCCGCGAGGCAACGCGCAAGCTGGTGACCGGCCTGGCTGCCGCCGGCCTGACGATCGTGTCGGGGCTGGCACTGGGCGTGGATACCGTGGCCCACGAAGCGGCGCTGGCCGCCGGCGGCCGCACGCTGGCTGTGCTCGGCAGCGGCGTCGACCAGATCTATCCCCTGCGCAACGAGCGTCTCGGCCGCGCGATCGCCGCTCAGGGCGCCCTGCTGTCCGAGTATCCGCTCGGCACCCTGCCCAGTGCGACCAACTTTCCGCCCCGCAACCGGCTGATCTCCGGGCTCTCGCTGGCGGTGGTGGTCGTGGAGGCCGCCGCGCGCAGCGGCGCGCTGATCACCGCGTCGTTCGCGGCCGAGCAGGGCCGCGATGTGTTTGCCGTGCCCGGCAGCATCTTTTCCTTGCGCTCGCAGGGCACCAACGAGCTGATCCGCCAGGGCGCGACACCGGCCTGCACGGCCGGCGATATATTGGAGGCGCTCGATTTTGATCTGATCGAAGCGCGCCAGGAGATCAGCTCCGCGATCCCGGAAACGCTGGCCGAGGCGGCGCTGCTGGCCGGGCTGGAGGCCGAGCCGCGCCATGCCGACGAGCTCGGGCGCGAGGCCGGCTTCGACGCCGCCGAAGTCGCCGCCACGTTTGCCGTGCTCGAGCTCAAGGGCCTGGCGCGGCACGTCGGCGGGATGTGGTATGTGCGCGGGTAGCGCATTGGTCGGAACGGGATCACCACAAAGGCACAAAGGACACAAAGAATCATCGGATCCTTCGTGTCCTTTGTGCCTTTGTGGTGATCCCGGTTGGCCTTTACGCTATGATATCCGTGGCCCGGCGGCCGGAGCGCTGAACAGCTACATCCGATCGAGCGGGAAGTGAACCTTCGCTTGAACATCCGCCAGCGCTGAAAGGAAACAACGATGATGCGCATCGCCATCGGGCAAATGCAAGAGCTCAGCCACGAACAGTTGACGTTTGCCGCGCAAATCGGCGCCTCGGGCGTCCAGCTCAACTCGCCGACCCTACCCGGCGCCAGCCACTGGGAGCTGGCCGACCTGCAGCTGGCTGCGCGAGCGCTGTGAGCGTTACGGCCTGCGCCTGGAGGCGATCGAGAATACGCCGGTGCAGTTCTACGACCGGGCGATGCTCGGGCTGCCCGGCCGCGACGAGCAGATCGAGCACTACCAGACGACGATCCGCCACCTCGGCCAGGCCGGGATCCCGATCCTTGGCTATCACTGGATGCCCAACGGCGTATGGCGTACGCAGCCCATCCGCACAGCACGTGGCGGTGCGCTCGCAACAGCTTTCGATCTGGCCCGCGTCGACAGCCACCCGCTGGTGCATGGCGTGCGGACGCATCCGCTGCTGAACGGCGATACCGTCGATGCCGAGCAGATGTGGGACAACTACGAGTATTTCATGCGCGCGGTGTTGCCGGTAGCCGAAGAAGCCGGCGTCGTGCTGGCGCTGCACCCCGACGATCCGCCGCTACCGGAGCTGGGCGGCATCGCGCGCCTATTTCACTCGTTCGACGGTTTTAGGCGGGCCATGGAAACGTTCGCCAGCCCGAACCACGCGCTTGATTTCTGCCTCGGCTGCTGGTCGGAGATGGGGCCAGGGCCACTCGACGCGCTACGCTATTTCGGCAGCCGCGGCAAGGTAGCCTATGTTCATTTCCGCGACGTCCAGGGCTGCGTGCCCGAATTTCAAGAGTGCTTTCTCGGCGAGGGCAACTTCGACGTCGTCGCCGCGATGCAGGTACTCAAGGAAGTCGGCTTCGACGGCTTCATCATTGACGACCATGTGCCGGCGATCGTCGAGGATACCCGCTGGGGCCATCGCGGCCGCGCCCATGCAACCGGATATTTGATGGGCCTGCTCGAAGCCGTGCGCGTGCTCGGCTGATAACGATCTATAGGTGTCGCCTATACATCAGCATCGAAATTACTATTTTGCCGCACAATAGGCAGCGGTTATAATGGTAGGCAGCAATGGAGCGCGACGGGGCGAGCCTGCTTTTTAGTCCCCATCGCCGCCAACGAAAGGCTGAAACTATGAGCAGCGACACGCGTGATCCGTTCGGCGCACGGGCAACACTTGAGGCCGGCGGGCGAGAGTATGTGATCTACCGTCTGGACAAGCTCGCCGAGGCAACCGGCGCGGATCTTGGGCGCCTACCGTTTTCGATCAAGGTGGTGCTCGAAGCTCTGTTGCGCAACGTGGGCGACGGCTTTACCGACGCCGAGGATGTCGCGGCGCTGGCTGCCTGGACGCCCGATAGCGGCAGGACATCGCGAGGTGCAGTTCAAGCCGGCGCGCGTGCTGCTGCAGGACTTCACCGGCGTGCCCGCAGTGGTGGACCTGGCGGCGATGCGCGACGCGATGAAGCAACTTGGGCGGCGATCCGGCGCGCATCAATCCGCTCTCGCGGCGCCGATCTGGTGATCGACCACTCGGTACAGGTCGATGCTGTATGGCGTCAACAACGCGCTGCTGTTCAACGCCGAGCGCGAGTTCGAGCGCAACCGCGAGCGCTACGAGTTCTTGCGCTGGGGCCAGCAGGCCTTCGATAACTTCACACGTCGTGCCGCCCGCCACCGGCATCGTCCACCAGGTCAACCTCGAGTTTCTGGCGACCGTGGTGCAGACTCAAGAGATCGACGGGCAAACGGTCGCCATGCCCGATACGCTGGTCGGCACCGACAGCCATACCACGATGGTCAACGGCCTCGGCGTGCTCGGCTGGGGCGTCGGCGGCATCGAGGCCGAGGCGGTGCTGCTGGGACAGCCGCTGGCGATGCTGACGCCGGCGGTGATCGGCGTGAGGCTGACCGGCAAGCCTGCGCCCCGGCGCGACGGCGACCGACCTGGTGCTGGCAGTTACCGAGATGCTGCGGCGCGAGGGTGTGGTCGGCAAGTTCGTCGAATTCTGCGGCGCCGGCCTGAGCAACCTCAGCCTGGCCGACCGCGCGACGATCGGCAATATGTCGCCCGAGTACGGCGCGACCTGCGGCTACTTCCCGGTCGACGAAGAAACGCTGCGCTACCTGCGCGGCACCGGCCGGCCGGACGAAGTTGTCGCAGCTGGTCGGAAGCGTATACCAAAGCGCAGGGCCTGTTCCGCACCGACGACACGCCCGAGCCGGTGTTCAACAAGCTGCTCGAGCTCGACCTCGATAGCGTCGAGCCGAGCGTGGCCGGCCCGCGCCGCCCGCAGGATCGCGTGCCGCTGGGCAATTTGAAGCGCTCGTTCTGGCAGGCGATGCGTACTACCTTCAACCGCGAGATCCGGCCCGACGATGTTGCAGGCCAGGGCATGATCCGCTGGGTCGGCGAGAGCGGCCATTCGTCGGACCCCGAGGAAGTGCCGACGCTCAACCGCACGCGCACGGACCTGTACCAGGGCGAGGGCGTTCCGGTACGCATGGACGGGCACGAGATGTCGCATTGACGCACGGCTCGGCGGTGATCGCGGCGATCACCTCGTGCACCAACACGTCGAACCCGTCGGTGATGATCGCGGCCGGCCTGCTGGCCAAAAAAGCGGTCGAGCGCGGCCTGAACGTTCAGCCGTAGGTCAAAACCAGCCTGGCGCCCGGCTCGCGCGTGGTGACGGAGTACCTGACGCACGTCCGGACTGCTGCCGTATCTGGAGCAGCTGCGCTTCAACGTGGTCGGCTACGGCTGCACCACCTGCATCGGCAACAGCGGCCCGGTGGACGAGGAGATCGCCCAGGCGGTCAAGGATAACGATCTGGTCGTGTCAGCGCGGTGCTGAGCGGCAACCGCAACTTCGAGGGCCGCATCAACCCGGTGGTACGCGCCAACTATCTGGCGTCGCCGCCGCTGGTGGTGGCCTTTGCGATCGCCGGCACGGTCGACATCGACCTGGACTACGAGCCGCTCGGACACGGCGCCGACGGGCAGCCGGTCTACCTGGCGGATATCTGGCCCGGCGAGGAAGAGATCGCGCAGGTGCTGTCGCGTCGCTGAGCGCCGACATGTTCACGCGAGCAGTACGGCAACGTGTACACCGGCAACGAGCAGTGGAACGCGATCCCGGTGGCGGGCGGCGATCTGTACGAATGGGACGCCAATTCGACCTATATCCAGAATCCGCCGTACTTCGTGGGCATGACGCGCGAATTGCCGCCGCTGCAGGTCGATCGAGGGCGCGCGCGTGCTGGCGCTGCTGGGCGACAGCGTGACCACCGACCATATCTCGCCGGCCGGCAGCATCCCCAAGGACAGCCCGGCTGGCCGCTATCTGATCGAGCAAGGCGTCGAGCCGCGCGATTTCAACTCGTACGGCGCGCGACGCGGCAACCACGAGGTGATGCTGCGCGGCACGTTCGCCAACATCCGGCTGCGCAATCAGCTCGCGCCCGGCACCGAGGGCGGCGTGACGATCCATCTGCCCTCCGGCGAGCAGACTGTCGATCTACGAGGCCGCGATGCGCTACGCGGAGCAGACACACGCCGCTGATCGTGCTGGCCGGCAAGGAGTACGGCACCGGCTCCTCGCGCGACTGGGCCGCCAAGGGCACGTTCCTGCTGGGCGTGCGCGCCGTGATCGCCGAGAGCTTCGAGCGCATCCACCGCTCCAACCTGCTGGGCATGGGCGTGCTGCCGCTCGAGTTCAACGACGGCGATGGCTGGCAGGAGCTTGGCCTCGACGGCCACGAGCGATCACGATCGAGGGGCTGGAAACGCTGAAGCCGGGCGAGCGGCTCACCGTGCGTGCCGTGGCCGAAGACGGCAGCGAGATCAACCTTCCCGGCCCGCGCTCGCATCGACTCGCAGGGCGAGCTTGAATACTATCGCAACGGCGGTATTCTGCAGTACGTGCTGCGGCAGCTGGCGGCCGCCTGACGGCGCGGTCGAAGGTCGAAGGTCACAGGTCGACGAATCGATTTTCGAGGGAAACAACAGGTTCGCTAAAGGGCTGCCTGGCCGAACGACCTTCGACCTTCGACCTGTGACCTTCGACACTTATTCCCACCAATTACGCTCGCCGCCGCCCATAGTACGCAGCGTATCGGCGCGCGATGAGACTTCGCTGTCGCCGTCTTGTCGCATCTTACTGGTAGTTAGAAAACCAAGCAGGATCAGCGCGCTGTTAAAGACGACGCCGGCGCCGAGCACCACCAGGCCGGGGATCGGCCCGATCGCCGCGCGGTCGACGATGGTCGACAAATCGGTTGCGATCGTCGGGTGGATTTCGATCTTGACCATCCAGCTCAGGACCAGCACGGCAAAGATCCAGCTGTAATTGCGCCGCAGCCTGCGGCCGACGGCTTCCCACATGCTGATGGTGAAGCTCGGCTGCAGCAGCTCGGCCGAGAGCATTTCGCGCCAGGCCGCGTGTGGCGCGACGGCCTGCTCGGTGGTCAGCATATCGGCGAAGAACTCGGTTTCCAGCAGGCGTATGCGAGCACGCCACAGATCATAGTAGCGATAGCGCCGCGCTTCGATATACAGGAAAAACGAGATCAGCAGCGAGTTCAACAGGATCATCACGTGGGTGTTGCCGGGGCTGCTGAAGGCAAACGAAAGCGTCGCGCCGGTGGTGAGCACGGCCCAGTTGGTGGTGCCGTCCAGCCGCGTGCGCCAGGTGTTGGCGCGCGACACCTCGCCGCGATACAGGTGCACCAGCGCGGTATTGAACTCGCTCGGCGTGAGTTGCGGCGCGAAAGCAACCGGCGCACTCAACTCGAGCACTTCGTCCATATCTCGCATGACGCTTCGCTTCAACGAACAATGAGCAACGAACCAGGAGCAAAGACCTGCAGGCTTTGTTCAATGTTCATTGGTCATTGGTAATCGGCAAGTCAACCTTCGGTCGACGCCGCAGGAACCCGCGACGCTTCGGCTTGTTCTCCTGCGTCAGATCGCGCAGCGTGCTGAGATCTTCGATCCGCTCGGTAAACAGCACGCCGTCGAGATGGTCGATCTCGTGCTGCGCCATGCGGCCGAGCTTATACCCTTTAGCGTCGGCCTTCTTGACGCGATGCTCCTTGCCGTCCAGGTCCTGGTAGCGCAGCGTCACCCACTCCGGGCGCGGGACGTCGCCGTACCAGCCGGGAAGCGATAGGCAACCTTCCAACATGGTAAACAGGTCCTCGCCGGCTTCCATGATCTCGGGATTGACCATCACATGCAGCCTGGCAGGCACGACCTCAACCGTCGTACCGTCTTCGAGCTCTTCTTCGATCGCCGGCTCCTCGATCACGACGATCCGCCGCAGCACGCCGATCTGCGGCGCGGCCAGGCCGACGCCGTTGTGCTCGCGCATGGTTTCAGTCATATCCTGCGCCAGCGCTTTGAGGCCTTTATCGAACTGCTTGACCTTGACTGATCTGGCTTTGAGCAGCTTGCGCTCTTCTTCGTTATCGATGCGTAACACGCGCCTGACGGCCATTTAAGCCCCTCATTGTTGTCTGTACAAACAATTATAGCACCAGGCAAGGGGCAAGAGGCAAGGGGCATTAGGCTTATAGGTCGAGGCAACACAGCTGTTTTCGTCTCCTCTCGCCCCTTGCCCCCCGCCTCTTGCCTACGGTTTCAACATATACCCCACGCCCGGCACGGTCACCACATAGCGCGGCTCGGACGGATCATGCTCGAGCTTGCCGCGCAGCCGGTGCACCAGCTGTTTGAGCAGCTGCCGGTCGCCGACGCCACGGTAGCCCCAGACGTGCAGCAACAGGCGCTCGGTGGTTACCGCGTGGCCGGCATTGGCGGCAAGATACTGCATCAGGCGCAGCTCGAGATTGGTGAGCCGCAGCGGCGCGCCGCCGCCAATGCTGATCGATTGGTCTTCGACGTCGAGGCGTACATCGCCGACCGACTGTGGCGCCGGCCGCTCCGGCTCGGCGCGTCGCAGCAGCGCGCGCACGCGCGCCAGCAGCGTGCGTGGGCTGAACGGCTTGGTCATATAATCGTCGGCGCCGAGATCCAGACCGCGGACCTCGTCGGCTTCGCCGGCCAGCACCGTCAACAGCAGCACCGGCGTCGGGCCCTGTTCTCGCACGCGGCGCAGCACCTCCAGGCCGTCGAGACGCGGCATGTTGACGTCCAGGATCAGCAAATCGGGCTGCTCGTCGTCGAACGCACGCAACGCCTCGGCGCCGTCGGCGGCGGGGATCACCAGGTAGCCCGCCTGGCGCAGGGCAAACGCGAGCAGGTCGCGCAGCTCGGTATCGTCGTCGGCGACAAGGATCTTCACGAAGCTTGCTCCGGCAACACGATCGCGACGCGCGCGCCGCCGTTGTCGTTGCGCGCCTCAACCCGCCCGCCGTGACGCTCGAGGATCGACGTCGCCAGCCACAATCCAAGGCCGACGCCGCTCTGCTCGGGCTCGTCGCCGGCGGCGCGCGCCCAGCGCTGAAACAGGCCCTGCCCGGCGCCGTCGGGCAAGCCCGGCCCGCTATCTGCCACCCATAGCGAGACGTAACCGTCGCCCGCGGCCGCGCCGATGCGGATCACCGAGTTCGGCGGCGCGAATTTATTGGCGTTGGCCAGCAAATTCACCAGCACCTGCGTCAATCGCGGCTCGTCGCCGACCACGCTCGGCAGCTCGGCAGGCAGGCGCACTTCCGCGCGCTGGCCACGCTGCTCCAGCAAGGGACCGACGATCGCCAGCGCTTCATCCACCACGTCCGCGAGCAGTAGCGGGCGGCGCCGGATGGTGAGCTCCCCCGCCTCGATACGCGCGCTTTCAAGCAGATTGTCGATCAGCTGGCGTAAGCGCAGCGCCCCACGCTGCTGCGCGCGCACCAGCTGCTCGATCTGTTCGGGCGACAGCTCGGGCAGCTGGTCGAGCAGCAGCTCGATCGAAGCAAGCTGCGCCGACAAGGGCGTGCGAAACTCGTGCGAGATATTGGCCAGGATCGCGTCGCGCAGGCGGCGAGCCGCCTCGACCTCGGTCTCGTCGCGCATCACCTGCACCTGCTGCCGCCCCGGCCGGCCAGGCAGGGCCGTAGGCCCTTCGGCGAACGGAGAGCTGGTAATCACCACCGTGCGCCGGCTGCCGTCGGGCAGACTGAGGTATTCAGTCGCCCGCGCGCCGTCGCGAAAGCGCGCGTGAATGATCGGGCAGCGCTCGACGCACGGAGGTTTGCCGTCGACATCGGCAGGGCGCAGCACATCTCCACAAAAGCGGCCGATCGCATCGCCGGACGCGACGCCCAGCATCGCGGCGGCCTGCGGATTTAGAAACCGGATGCGCCGCTCACGGTCGACGGTAAATACACCTTCGACCACGCCGGTGACGATCGCCTGCGCCTCGGCGCGCTGGCGCGCCAGGTCGTCCGTCAGACGCAGCAAGCGGCCGCGCATATCTTCAAGTGTCACGGCAAGTGTGCCGGCCTCGCCGCCGGCGGCGATGGGGATCGGCGTGGCAAGGTCGCCGCGTCCGATACGCGCGGCCGCCGCGGTGAGCGTTTCGAGTGGCCGCGTCAGGCGCCGCCCAAGCAGCAGGCTCGCGCCGACTGCCAGCAGCGCCAGCGTCAGCGCCAGCGCCAGCAGCGTCGTGCGTAGCCGGCGCCCCGACTCGACAACGCTGATCGTCGGAAACGCCGACTCGATCACGCCCACTACAGTGCCGTCCGGCGATTGCAGCGGCGACACGGCAACATAAGCGGCACGACCCTCGTCGCGCCGGGCCTGGGTTGCACCGCTACGCACGGCGTCGGAGCGCTGCGCATCGGCGGGCGGCTGCAGTGCTGCTTCGCGCTCGATAATCGCCACCGGCAGGCCCAGCTCGACGCCAAGCCGGCCCATAAAATCGTCGTCAAGCCGCCGCGCGACAAGCACCTCGGCGCCGGGCAGCCCGCTTACCGGCGCCCGCGCAGCCATCAGCATCGGCCCGTCGTCCGCGTCGACCAGTGCCGATGCTGCCGCGGGAAAGCTGCTCCACGGCAGTGTGTCGTCGCCGGCAGCCACGACCTCGCCGTCGACCAATACCGCGGCGCTCGCCAGCCCGCTGGTGCCGGCGAACTGAGCCAGAAACGGCGTAAGCGGCTCCATATCGCCGTTCTCGACCAGCCGGCGCAGAGTGGGTCGCTCGGCCAGTAGCTGCGCCGAGGTCAGCGTATCGCCGGCTTCGGAGCTTACCTCGCGCGCCGCGAGGTCGACAGCCTGGCGTACACGGGCAAGCGCCTGCTCATCCGCCAGCTGCTGCAGCAGTTGCGCGGCGACGAGCGTCAACCCGCCGACAGCCAGCAGCAACAGGCCGACGTTGAGGGCGATCAGTAATGTGCTAAGCCGCAGACGACGCATTCAATCAACCGACCAGTCTTCGCCGTACTGTACCATGTTGAGCCTGCGGGCGACGGCTCGCGACGCCAGATTCTCCCACCAGGTGCTGTACATCGGCAAGCGGCCGGTGGCGCGCACCGCGGCGGCCCAGGCAGCGACGGCCATGCCGGCGTAGCCGCGCCCACGATGGGCTTCGTCGATCTCGACACCGGCCTCGCAGGCTGCGGCTGTAATGCGCGCGCAGTAACAGTGCCCCACGGCACGTTCGCCGTCGAGCACGGCCGCGACCGGACCGCATGCGGGGTTACGTGCGCACTCCGTCAGCCAGGCGGACCGGTTTGCCAGCACGTCGACGTTCTCGCGCGTAACGATCACGGCCTTGCCTTGCACCGGCAGTTGATCGGGGATCCAGTACGCCGGGCCACGATATTCGCTCGAAACCGGCGCGTGTTGCTCCAGGAGTGCCAGGATCGGCTCGTGCATCCACGGCGCGGGATCGAGCTCGGCAGCGATCGGCGCGCCGGCCAATAATCGCTCGAGCTCAGCCGCGAGGCCGGCCGGGAGATCGCAGCGCAGGCTCCAGCGGTTACCGGCCCGCGTGCGCCCCATCCACAGCCGCGGCGCGGGCGGATAGGGCGACTCGTTGACCGAGTGCAGCCTGCCGGCGTCGTCGCGGCGGTATAACGCGTCGCGGTGCAGATCCATGAGTTCGAGCTCGTTCAGAAGCATGATCGGATCAATTTACCTTTGCGTCTTTGCGTTACTTCGTTCCGTCCACAGCTCGACGCTCGCCCTGCTGTTGCAGCAATTTGGCTACCAGACCGGTCCAACCGGTTTGATGGCTCGCCCCGAGGCCGGCGCCGTTGTCGCCGTGAAAATATTCAAAGAACAGTAGATTATCGCGCCAGCGCGGATCGTGCTGCAAGGTGGAATTGTCGCCCCATACCGCACGGCGGCCGTCGGAGTCGCGCACAAAGATATCGATCAGGCGGCGCGAAAGCTCGTCGGCGATCCCGCCGAGCGTCAGGTAGCTGCCGGAGCCGGTCGGGCATTCGACGAGAAAATCGGGGCCGTAGTAGTGATAAAACTGCTGCAGCGCTTCGATGATCAGAAAGTTGACCGGAAACCAGATTGGACCGCGCCAGTTCGAGTTACCGCCGAACAGGTCGCTATCGGACTCGGCGGGCACGTAGCTCACTCGATACTGTTGGCCGTCCAGCTCGACCACATACGGCTGCTCGGCGTGAAAGCGCGAGAGCGAGCGCACGCCGTAGGGCGAAAGGAACTCGGCCCGGTCGAGCATACGTCGCAGCACGCGCTTCATACGGTGGCCACGCAGCAGCGCGAGCAGCCGCCGGTCGCCGAGCCCCGGCTCGAACCAGCGCGAAACCAGCCGCGCCAGATGCGGGCGATGCTCCAGAAACCATTCGAGCCGCGTGCGGAACTCCGGCAGCTGCTCGAGCAGCTGCGGCTCGATGGTCGTCACGGCGAACAAGGGGATCAGGCCGACCATCGAGCGGATGCGCAGCGGCACAATGCTGTGGTCTTCCAGGTGCAGCACATCGTAAAAAAACTCGTCCTCGTCGTTCCAGAGTGGGATTCCGACGTCGCCGAGGTTGTTCATCGCGTCGGCAATGTATAAAAAGTGCTCGAAAAACTTGGTGGCGATATCTTCGTAGACCCGGTTCTGCATCGCCAGCTCGAGGCTGATGGTAAGCATGTTGAGGCAGAACATGCCCATCCACGCGGTACCGTCGCTCTGCTCGAGACGTCCGCCGGTCGGCAGCGGCCGGCTGCGGTCGAAGACGCCGATGTTATCCAGGCCCAAAAAGCCGCCCTGAAACACATTGCGACCCTCGGCGTCCTTGCGATTGACCCACCAGGTGAAGTTGAGCAGCAGCTTATGAAACATGCGCTCGAGAAACTGCATGTCGCCGTGGCCCGTACGGTGCTGCTCGATTTTGTAGACTCGCCAGGCGGACCAGGCCAGCACCGGCGGGTTGACGTCGCCGAAGGCCCACTCATATGCCGGTATCTGGCCGTTGGGATGCTGAAACCATTCACGGCCGAGCAAAATGAGCTGTTCTTTGGCAAAGGCGGGATCGAGCAGCGCCAGGGGCACGCAGTGAAACGCCAGATCCCACGCCGCGAACCACGGATACTCCCATGTATCGCACATCGAGATAACGTCCGCGGCGTTGAAGTGGCGCCACTCGTGGTTGCGACCGTACCTGCGCTCCGGCGGCGGCCGCGGCTGGCCCGGATCGCCGCTCAGCCATTGCTCGACGTCGTAGTAGAAGAACTGTTTGGACCACAGCATGCCGGCGAAGGCCTGGCGCTGCACACGTCGCTCGTCGACATCAAGCGCGGGCGGCTGCAGCGCCGTGTAGAATTGGTCGGCCTCATCGATACGTCGAGCAACCAGTACATCGAACTCATCGGCCGAAAGCTGCGCCGCGGCATCACCGGTAAACGCGCTCAAGCGCAGGCGTAGCACGGCATTGTCGCCGGCCGCAACACTCAGCCGGTAGTGCGCGGCTGCCTTGGTGCCGCGGCCGGCCGGATTTACCGCCTCGCCGCGACCGTCGACCACGGCCGCGTTGATGCCGTCCTTGACGTATGGCGCGCGGTTCGTCGCCCCATACAAACGCTCGAGATTAGTCTCGTTCTCGGTAAACAGCAGCTCCGGCGCTCCTTCGCACTGCAACAGGTAGCGGCCCAGAGTTGGATGCTCGGCGGCGATCGTGGCTCCATTTTCCAGAAGGCGTAGCGCCGGGCGCTGTGCGCGCTTGTCGTCGTAGCCCCAGCTCCAGGTGTTGCGAAACCACAAGGTCGGTAGGATGTGCAGCTCCGCGGTGTCCGGACCGTTGTTGGCCGCGCTGATGCGGATCAGCACATCATCGGGGGCCGCCTTGGCATATTCGACCAGCACGTCCCAATAGCGATCCTCGGCGAACACACCGCTGTCGATCAGCTCGTACTCGGCTTCGTGCTTGCCGCGCTGCCGGTTGTAGGCGACGAGCTCAGCATACGGAAACGCACGCTGAGGATATTTGTACAGCAGCTTCATGTACGAATGGGTCGGCGTCGAGTTCGAGAAAGTAGTAATACTCCTTGACATCTTCGCCGTGGTTGCCTTCGGGCCCGGTGAGGCCGAACAGCCGCTCTTTGAGGATCGCATCGCGGCCGTTCCACAGCGCGACGGCAAAGCACAGCCGCTGTGCATCGTCCGAAATGCCGGCCAGGCCGTCCTCGTTCCAGCGGAACGCGCGCGAGCGAGCGTGATCATGCGGAACATAGTCCCACGCCCCGCCGCCGGCGCTGTAATCTTCGCGTACGGTGCCCCAGGCCCGCTCGGCCAGGTACGGCCCCCAGAGCAGCCAGGGACGCGCGCCTTGCTCGCGCAGGCCAAGCCGCCGGCCCTCGATTGTGCTGTCGATGGACATGGCTGCGTATTGTCGGCGCCGTATGCCTCGGCCGTCAACTCACCTTTTGCACGATGCGCCGCTCGCGCAGCAGACGCTCGGCCGGCTACCGGCCGAGCAAGACGAACGAGACAAGCCCCAGACGGCTGAACAGGTAAAACAGTCCGATCAGCGCACCGGCATTGAGCCGCAAAACTAGAAGCCGCATACGATCGTTCGTATGCGGCAAACCTTACACAGAACCTACGAATTCTTTACTTCTGTAAGTAGGCGAGGGGAGTTATGACCTGTCACCCTGTCACCGCGTGCCGTTTGCCCCGCCTCAGCTCGGCTCCCAGCACCAGCACCAGCGAGATCAGGCCCAGCACCAGGGCGGCGCTGTAGGCTCCGGCATACTGGCGGTCGTCCAGCGCGCGATACACGTACACGGTGGCGGTTTCCGTGCGGCCCTGCACGCCGCCGCTGACCACCAGCACCGCGCCGAATTCACCCAGCGCGCGAGCCAGCGTCAGCACGATGCCGTACCAGAAGCCGTGGCGCAGCGCCGGAAACGTCACGCGCCTGAAGGTTTGCCAGCCGCTGGCGCCGAGCGTATGAGCCGCCTCTTCCTGGTCGCGGCCGAACGCTTCCAGCACCGGCATCAGCTCGCGCACCATGAACGGCAGCGTTACAAACAGCGTCGCCAGGATCATCCCCGGCAGCGCAAACGCGATACGGATGCCGCTGCCCTGAAGCAGCGGCGCGAACAGACCCTGGCGGCCGAACAACAGCAACAGCATATAGCCGGCGACCACCGGCGACACCGCGAACGGCAGGTCGATCAAGGCGTTGACCACATGCCGTCCGGGAAAGCGGTCGCGGACCAGCACCCAGGCGACCGTCGTGCCGCCCACGGCGTGTATGGCTACAACGATCGCCGCGATCAGCAGCGTGCGGCCGAACGCGCTGAGCACTTGCGGATCGGTCAGCGCCGTGAGGATCGCGCCGATGCCTTGCTGCGCGGCGCCCCAGAACAGCGCCGCCACGGGAGTAACGATCAGGAACCCGACATAGCCCATCGCTATGGCGATCAGCAGACGCCGGCGCCAGTTGCTACGCGCGACACGCGGAGCTGACGAATTAAGCGGGATAGCCGGTACAACAGCGCTCATACAGCCTCTCGACGCGTTCGTCGGCCGAGCAGATCCACTACCAGCACCAGTGCAAATGAGATCGTCAGCATCACGAGCGACATCGCGCTGGCGCCGCGCCGGTTCTCCGATTCGATCTGGCCCAACACATACACGGCGGCGGTCTGCGACCTGAAGGGGATGTTGCCGGCGACGATCACGATCGCGCCGAACTCACCGACGGCGCGAGCGAAGCTGAGCAGCGTACCGCTGGTAAGGGGCAGAGCGATGGCCGGCAGCACAACGCGCCGGAAGATCGTCCAGGCGCTGGCTCCAAGCGTGGCCGCCGCTTCCTCCTGGTCGCGGTCAAGCGCTTCGAGCACCGGCTGCACCGCGCGCACCACGAACGGAAACGTCACGAACAGCAGCGCCAGAATAATGCCGGGCGGCGCGAAAATGATACGCCAGCCCAGCTCGCGATCGAGCCACCCACCGACCGCACTCTGCGGGCCGTACAGCACCACCAGCATCACGCCGGTCACCAGCGTCGGGATCGCAAACGGCAGGTCGATCAGCGCGTTGAGAGAACGCCTTGCTGGGAAACTGGTAGCGCACCAGCACATACGCCGTCAGCGTCCCCATCACGGCGTTGATCAGCGCCATGACCGCGGCCGTCCACAGCGTCAGCCATAGGGCACTGCGCGCGATCGGCAGCGTCACGGCGTTGATCAACGCGCCCAGCCCGCCGCTGAGGCCGTCCTGGGCGATCACCAGCAGCGGGATCCCCAGCAGCACGGCCAGGTATGTAAATGCGATGGCGCGTACGCCGTATTTGAGTTCGCTTTCGCGTGTCATTTACTGCTGCACTTCCTCGATCACAGCCGTGTACAGACCGGTTTCGCCGAAGAACTCCGGCGTCGCCTTCGACCAGCCGCCGAACTCCTCGATCGTAAACTGGTCCTGCAGCGCCGGATATTTGCGACGCCGTTTCCTTGGCTACCTCGGGGTCGACCGAGCGCAGGCCATTGTCGGCAAAGATCCGTCTGAGCCTCGGGCGTGAACAGGTACTCGACAAATGCCTCGACCGCCTCGCGGTTGCCGTGCTGGTCGACATGGCTGTCGATCAGCGCGACCGGATTTTCGATCAGGATCGACGACGACGGGATCACCAGCTCCATATCCTTGCCGGCCTGCTGCGCCACCAGCACCTCGTTCTCGTAGGTGATCGCGACATCGCCGACGCCGTTCTCGAAGTTGGTGATGCTTTCGCGCGCGCCCTTGTCCATCACACTCACATTCTTGAGCACCGCCTGCATAAACTGGCGTCGCCGCCGCTTCGTCACCCTCGGCGCACGCCAGCGACCAAACCCCGTAGGCGGCGCCGTACAGCGCCAGGATGTTCCACTGCGCGCCGCCGCTGGTCTTCGGGTTGGGGGTCAGAACTTCCACGCCGGGCCTGGCCAGGTCGGCCCAGTCCTTGATACCCTCGGGGTTGCCCGGGCGCACAGCGAAGGCCACCACCGAGTCCGCTGACCATGCCTTTATAGGTGTTGTCTTTCCAATCGTGCGTGATCAGACCGGCATCGGCAATCCGGTTGATATCCGCTTCCAGCGACAGCGCGGCGATATCGGCGTCCAGGCCCTCGACAATCGCGCGTGACTGCGCGCCGGAACCTTGATACGACTCTTCAAACGTCACGTCCTGGCCGGTCTCGGCTTTGTACTTGTCCCGGAACAGCGGGAGAATCTTGCTGTAGGCTTCGCGCGGCGTAGTGTACGCCGCCAGGGTAATATTGACGGCTCCCTCGGCAGCCGGGGCTTCGGTCGCGGCGGAAGCTTCGGTCGCGGCAGCCGGCGGCGCTGGA
The DNA here is from genome assembly GCA_963827625.1 of uncultured bacterium. GTDB lineage: Bacteria > Chloroflexota > Chloroflexia > Chloroflexales > Kallotenuaceae > CAWHBS01. Next base: position 559,921 of record CAWHBS010000007.1, read on the forward strand.
TTCACCCGTAGTGGCGCCGCCGTCAGGAGCGCCGCAAGCGGCGAGCAGCACAGTGAGCAACATAACAGTGAGCAAGGATCGAGCTTTCATCTGACAGTCTCCTCGGATAACGAAATACGCCCGTTAGGGCCGATCCACGGTTGGCGCCCGCCGGTGTAGGGCGAGCGAACGATCAAGACGGGGTAGGATGTGGCGCCGGCAACGATCGAGCCGACGACGCCGGCGAGCACGGAGCGGCCGTCGCGCCCGCTGAGCGGCGCACCGACGACCAGCATATCGTGGGCGCCGCCTGTCATTTGCTTCATGATCTCATCCTGAACCGCGCCCCTGCGTACCAGCGACCGCGCCGCGATGCCCTGTACCTCGAGCGCGCGCACGGCGACGGCCATAAACTGCTCGGCCCGCTCGGCGTCGCGATCGTTCGATGCGATCATCAGCAGGGTGATTTCGGCGCCCAGGTGGCGCGCCAGCCTGCCGGCAAACAGCACATCGTCCTTGCTCGGCTCGCCGCTGGCGACGCACACGAGCATGTGTGACGGCACTTGCGACGACGGCGGCGCGAGCAAGATGTGATGCTCTCCGGCCTGCAGCTCCTGTTCGGCTACTTCGGACGCCGCCTGTGGTGGCCCGCCCAACACAAGCACGTCATACAGCTGCCGCGAGACTTCGTTGGCGACGGCAAACGTCGCCGGACCGTCTGAGCCGATCGACTCCAGCGCCGGCAGCCCGGCGCCGATCTGCTCTCTGGCCGCTTGCAGCACGCGCTCGCGCTGTTCGGACGATGAGCCGTACGCCAGCACGGTGGTACGCGCGTGAGCCAGGCGCGCAATCGTGCCGCCGACGTCGAGCACGGCAGCCGAGTCGGGCAGTTCCATCCACGGCCAGCAACATACGCAGGCCCGGATGGGTCAACGCATGGAAGCGCCGCACACCGACCCACACCCTGTCGCCGGGGCTGAGCGGCGCGGCAGCGGCAACATCCTCTAATCGCAGCGCCTCGACGGCGATGTCGGAAGAGCCGAACGGCGGCGGCGGCGCGAGCGGCCGCACTCCAGGCAATGCCGGAAGCCGCAAACGTAGCCGCTCGAACGATCCGCTGAACGTGATCTTGTCCACCACGCCCTGACCGAGGGTCGGAACATCCAGGTCTTTCGCCGATCGCGCCAGGACCGTGTCTTCGGGCCTGATCAATACCTGGACCCGGCGAGCGGTGGCGCCCTGAGCCGCGGTTGTGCCGAGCGGCAGGCGCAGCGGCCCCAGGCGCACGCCGTCGTCAACCACCTCGCCGAGCAGCAAATTGGCGGTACCCAAAAAAGTCGCCACGAACTCGGTTTGTGGGCGGCGGTACAGCTCGTCGGGCGGCCCAACTTCGAGCAGGCGGCCGGCATTCATGACTCCCAGCCGATCGGCCAGCTCGAACGCCTCCTCCTGATCGTGGGTTACAAAGATCGTGGTGGTGCCGGTTTCGCGCTGCACGCGGCTGAGCATGCGGCGCAAGTCGACCCGGATTTTAGCATCCAGCGCGCCGAAGGGCTCGTCCAGCAGCAGCACCTCCGGCTGATGCGCGAGCGCGCGAGCGAGCGCCACACGCTGCTGCTGGCCGCCCGACAGCTGGTGCGGCATGCGGCTGCCGAGGCCGGCGAGACCCACCAGCTCCAGCAGCTCGTCGCGGCGGCGGCGGCGCTCGGTGGCGGATGCTTTGCGGATCGATAAGGCAAATTCGACGTTATCCGCGACCGTCATGTGCCGGAACAGCGCATAGTGCTGGAACACAAAGCCGACTTCGCGCTGTTGGGGCAGCAGATGCGTCACATCGCGGCTGTGCAGCAGCATGCGGCCGCCGTCCACCGACGTCAGGCCGGCGATCATGCGCAGCACCGTGCTCTTGCCGCTGCCGCTCGGCCCCAGCAACACAAAGAACTCGCCGTTGGCCACCTCAAGCGATACCTTGTTGACCACCGGATGGCGCTCGTAGCGTTTGGTCAGGTGTTCGAGCACGATCGACATTGCGGCCTCATATGGTTACGTCTCCGGTTGTATCGTGGTGACATTTCGGTAACAAACGTGCTCGACGCTGCTCGGAATAAATGGATAATCTCGCTTTGGCCGGCCGGCGATTGAAATCGCGCCTTGAGAGCCTGCGGCCGTCCGCGTCATCGCGCCGGCTCCGGCCCCCAGTCCCCAGGATAAATCCTGGGGCTGAAGCAACAAAGCCCGCTGAAGCGGGCTGGTCATACGGCGCTAACCTGTACCCTGGTATCAGGATACGCCGTGATGGTTACAAAGCGGGTCGTGTCGGCGTCACAGTTCGACGTACGACACGAGATGTTCGGGATTATGGTTGTTCGTAGGGACACGCCGGAGGCCAGATCGGGCTTCGTGAGGCGGAGCCATCCGACGGCCGGTGGCGTATCCTACGCCTGGCCACCTGCACCCTGTGACAGATGCGGGGACAACGGATGACGCCCGATGTCGTCCGTTGCGGACGCGCCAGCGGCGGAAGGCGATCCAATGCGACGGCGGACGCGCCAGCGGCGCGTCCCTACAGCATCGACACCGGATCCACGTCGACCATCCAACCCGGTAACGGGCCAAGGTCGTCCAGCACCGGCTGCACATCGGGAGCGCGCAGCAGCAGGTGCCAGCGGCTCCGGCCGCGCACGCGCTCCATAAATGCCGGCGCCGGGCCGATGATCGCGGCATCGGGCAGCTGTAGCTCCGCCAGCAGTGCTTCGATGCGGCCGGCCAGCTCTTCGGCGGCGTTACGCGCGCTCTCGGGCCGTGTGCTCGACACGACAAACCGCGCCAGGCGGCTGAAGGGTGGGTAGCGTGTTTCAGAGCGGAAGGCGATCTCTTCACGGAAAAACGCGGCGTAATCATGCTCGGCGGCAGCACGCAGCGCGTAATGGTCGGGGTTATAACTCTGCAAAATCACCTGGCCGCCAAGATCGCGCCGCCCGGAACGGCCTGCCACCTGGGTCATCAACTGAAAGGTGCGCTCGCCGGCACGAAAATCAGGCAGGTGCAGGCCGGTATCCGCCGATACCACACCTACCAGCGTCACCAGCGGAAGATCAAGCCCCTTGGCGATCATCTGGGTGCCGACGATCACATCGGCTTCGTGGTCGAGCACCGTACGCAGCAAACGCTCGTGTGCTCCTTTGCGCCCGGTAACGTCGCGATCCCAGCGCACGACACGCGCCTGGGGAAACAGCTCGGCTACCGTGGCGGCGACGCGCTGTGTGCCGACGCCGAACTGGCGTATGCGTGTGCTCCAGCAGCTGGGGCAAAAGACCGGCACGCCTTCCCAATGACCGCAGGTATGGCAGCGCAGCAGCTCGTCGTCGTCGCCGACACGATGGACGGCCAGCGGCGACGAGCAGCGCGGGCAGGCTACCACTTGCCCGCAATCGCGGCACATCACAAATGCGGCCGAGCCGCGTCGATTCAAAAACAACAGCGCTTGCTGGCGGCGCTCGAGCACTTCTTCAAGCGCGGCCTGGAGTACCCGGCTGAAAATCGAGCGGTTGCCTGCCTGCAGCTCTGCACGCATATCTACGATGCGCACCGGAGGCAGCGGAATGCGTTGAGCCGTTATTTTGCCGCTGATCGCCGCGACGCGCTCGCGCAGCTCAAGCAAGGTGTACGACCCTTCGCGCGTGCGCTGAAAACTTTCCACCGACGGCGTCGCACTGCCCAGGATCACAATACTGTTCGTTGCGGCCGCCAGCTCCAGCGCCGCATCGCGTGCGTGGTAGCGTGGCGTTTCTTCATGCTTATAGGTGCCTTCGTGCTCTTCGTCGACCACGATCAGGCCAAGCTCCGGCAACGGCGCAAAGATCGATGAGCGCGAGCCGATCGCGATCCGTGCCGTGCCCCGGCGCAGGCGACGCCAGGTATCGTAGCGCTCGCCGGTGGACAATCCGCTATGCAGCACCACCACCCGCTCGCCGAAACGCGCGGCAAACCGGCGCACCAGCTGCGCGGTCAGCGCGATCTCGGGCACCAGCACCACTGCCTGGCGTCCCTGGCGCAGCGTACGCCCGATGGCGCGCAAATACAGCTCGGTTTTGCCGCTGCCGGTAACGCCATGCAGCAAAAACACGGCATTTCGGCGCGCGGCGAGCGCATCGGCGATCGGAGCCAGCGCGCGCGCCTGATCCGGCGACAGCTCGGGCGGGCGATCGGGCTCGATCGCGGCGCCGTCGAGCGGGTTGCGCAATACTTCGCGCTGCTCCAGGGTTACCCAGCCGCGTGCTTCGAGCGGACGCAACAGGGCAGGCGGTAGGTCGCCGGCCCGGACCAGCGGCGCGCCTTCGTCCGGCATGCGCTCGGCCAGTGTTTGTAGCGCGCCGGCCTGGCGTGGAGCGCGCTTGAGGCTGTCGAGCGCGACGGCCAGCTCGTCCCCTTCGAGCAGCAGGCGCGCCATTCGTTCGGTACGCGGGCGCGCTTTCGGACGGCTGACCAATGAGCCGCGTGCCAGCAAGCCGAGCTCTCCCAGCCCTGCAAATACGCGCCGCAGCTCGCCGGGCTGGCCGCGCAGCTCGGCCAACAACTCGCGCTCGACAGTTTCGCCGTGCTTGCGCAGCCAGAACAGCACGCCACGCTCGGCGGGCGGCAGCGAGCCAAGCTCCGCCTGCTGCCCCTGCTCGGTTGCCCGCCAGGTTACCTGTGCTTCCTGTGACACACCTGGCGGCAGCAGCAGCTCCAGCGCTTCCCACAGCGAGGTACGATACGTCCGGGCGACCCAATCGGCCAGCCTGAGCTGGGCAGCCGGAATGATTACCTCGGCGTCGGCGAGGTCGGACAACGGCCGAATAGAACGACCATGGCGGTCCGCGAGCGTCGCGTCGTGATCATATCCGGCCGCCTGTCCCGGCCGGTCGGGCAGGGCCGTAGACCCTTCGGCGATGCGCGGCGGAGCATCGTACAACCGCAGCACGAGACCCTGTCGACGCTGCCGGCCGAACGGCACCCAGACCAGGCTACCCTGCTGCACCAGGCCACGCAGCTCATCCGGCACATAGTAGGTGTACATCGCCGGCGCAAAGCCACGCCCGGCGTCGCGCACGGCGACGTCGGCAAAGAGTGGAGCCAGGCTAGGGGGTAGGATCATGGTGTGGCGGACACATCGATCACGCGGCCACCGGTCATTTCCGCGAGGTCGGCCGAGCGCATCTGAAAAAGTGCGTTCGGCGTTCCTCCGGCGGCCCAGATCGTATCCCAGCGCAGCAGGTCGCGGTCGACGAATACGACCAGCCGCTCACGGTGGCCGAGTGGCGGCACGCCGCCGATGGCGTAGCCGGTCTGCTCGCGGACGAACTGGGGATCGGCTCGCACGATCGGCTCGCCGAGCACAGCGGTGACCAGCTGCTCGTCGACGCGATTGGCGCCACTGGTGATCACGAGCACGCCACGCCCGGACCCGCCACCACGAAAGATCATCGACTTGGCGATCTGGCCGAGCTCGCATCCGACGAACGCTGCCGCCTCCGCCGCGCTGCGCGTCGGCGTTTCTGCCTCCTGGACCTCATAAGGGTAGCCGCCGGCACGCAGCGCGTCTTGCACACGCTGCGCGCTCGCGCTAAGCCGGCGCTGCATGGTTGACCTCATCGGTACATGATGTGAACAATTGAGCCGCCGGCATCAGGATCAAAATTGCACTTCCACGATGCCGCCCAGATTCTCGCCGATCAGCACCGCGGCGCCGCCGCGTGCGCGCAGCCAGAGCGCAGCGCGTGAGGCCTTGACGCGCTCGATTCCGGACGAGAGATGTACCGACGTCAGCGGCCGAGCCACGCCGGCTGCCCGCAGCTCGATCGCCAGCGACAACGCCTCACGGTCATCGTTGATGTGCCCGGCCACAATAGAAAGTTCTAAGCCGCCTGTATAGTGCCGCCGCAGCTCGAAACGCGGCTCGCCGCGAAACTGGCGCTCGCGCAGCTCCGCATCCAGCACACGCGCCGCGCGACGCATCATTTCAGCCACGTCGATCGTGTCGGCGTCGGTGTCGGCGTCGTCCCAGACGACGGTGTGGGGCGTGCCACTCACGAGAGCGCTCCTTCATTGAAGCATACCACGCGTCACCTGCGCCGCGAGCCACCCATCGCGAACCCGTTGCTGCTGCTCGGTTGCGTCGGACAGCTCGCGAAGCTCGAGCTTGTCGCGCGGCGGTTCGGCCAGCGATACGTCGATCGTGCGCAGCTGTTCCATGCGAAACACAGTCAGGCTTACACAGTCGCCCGCGCGCCTGTCGCGCAGCAGATCGTTCAGGCCTGCTTCATCCGCGACACGATATCCGTCGACCGCCACCAGCTCGTCGCCGGCGCTCACTCCCGCGCGCCAGGCCGGGCCATCCGACAACACTACCGCAACGCGCAGCTGTCCCTCGCTGTGTTTGGTTCGTAACCCGAGCGACGGTCGCGGCCGGTCCTCGATCTTGTCCTTCCAATCCCACGCAAGGCTCAGGCCGGCGCCGGCGAGCGCTTCCGCAAACGGCAACTCCGCGACAGTGTCGACGGCGCTGTCGACCAGCTCGTCGAGCCGCTGCCCGGTAGCCGCCTCGATCGCCTCGAGTATAGTCGTGCGATCGGCGATGCCGGGGCCGTCAAGTGGAAAATGGCGGAACAGGTAGCGCATGACATCGTCCAGTGATCGCTTGCCGCTGCTGCGCGCGCGCAGCTCGAGGTCGATCAGCAGTGCGACTAGACCGCCCTTTAGATAGTACGAGATCGCCGTATTTGGCGTGTTCTCGTCGGGGCGATAAAACTTGATCCAGGCGTTGAGCGATGCCTGCTCCAGCGTTTGTACGTGCCGTCCGGGCGTTGTTTGCAGCGCAACAATATCCTCGGCCAGGCGTTCCAGATAGCGCCTCCGGTCGATCAAGCCGGCACGCAGCAGCAGCAAATCGGTGTAATAAACGGTGAAGCCTTCCATCACCCACAGCAGCGTGGTGTAGGCTTCGCGCGTGTAGTCGAACGGGCCAAGGCCGGCAGCCCGGATACGCTTGACGTTCCAGACATGGAAGAACTCGTGGGCGAACAGCCCGAGGCACCGCTCATAGCCTTTGCCGGTGAAGCTATGTCGCGGCAGCAGCAGCGAGGTCGAGTTGCGGTGTTCGAGCCCGCCTCCCGCGCCGCGGCCGCCCAGCAGCAAGAAGAAGGTATAGTCGCGGTAGGGCAGCCCGCCGAACAGATCGCGCGCGGCTTCGACGATGCGGGACACATCGGCCGTGAGGCGTTGTTGATCGAGATTGCCGTCGCCCCACACCACGATGCGGTGTGTAACGCCGTCGACTTCGAACGGAAGCGTAAGGTGCCGCCCGATCTCGAGCGGGCAATCGAGCAGCTCGTCGTAATCGCCGGCCAGATAGCCGTCGCCGCCGGCCGGCAAACCGGTCGCAGTACGCCAGCCCTCTGGCGCGACCAGCGCCAGCGACACGGGCTGCTGCTGGGCGCCGTCCAGGTACATAAACGTCGCGGCCGGGATCACATGCGCGTGGGTGTCGTCGACATGATTGGTACGCACGGTCAGCTCATGACCATAGACTCGATAGCGCAGCCGCACATCGCGAGCGCCGCCCGACGCCACCCGCCAGGTGTGCTTATCCAGCCGGCTCGCTGAAACCGGCTCACCATCGATGGTCGCGGCAACATCCTGCACCTGGCGCGCATACTCGCGGATCAGGTACGAGCCGGGCGTCCATGCCGGCAGTACAAAATCGAGCTCGTCGCGCCCGGCATCGGCGACGGCGATCTCCACGTCCAGCAGGTGCTGGGCCGGCTGTGAAACGGTGAGTGTATAGTGGATCTTCATCGCGCCAATTATAGCCGAGCGACGCTTGCGGCAGGGTGGCACAGTTGATGCGGGTTTGAGTCCCCACGCCGGTCTCGGGCCTCCACGGAGGCTCCCATTCCAGTCCGGCACAGACTACTGCAGGCAGTATCCAAGCGGGGAGAACGACCATGCCGTCACGAACCAGGCGCTCATCCCAAACCAATGCAACGATAGCGGAGCAGCTGGAGCGCATTGCGGAGCTATTGGAGGCCCAGGACGCCAACGCGTTTCGGGTGCGGGCGTATCGCAACGGCGCCACGACCTTGCGCGGGCTCGACCGTCCGGTTGCCGAGATTCTGGAGGCCGGCGGCACCGCGGGCCTCGAGGAGCTGCCCAATATCGGCGAAGCGCTGGCCGGCGTGATCGCCGAAATAGTCGACACCGGCCGTTCGAGCCTGCTGGAACAGCTGCGCGGCGACGCCGGTCCGGAACGAATACTGGCATCGGTAGCCGGCATCGGTCCGGGCCTGGCGCGGCGAATCCATGAGCAGCTGGGCATCGAAACGCTGGCCGAGCTGGAGGCGGCGGCGCACGACGGGCGTCTCGAAAGCGTGCCCGGCCTCGGCGCGCGACGCGTGCAGGGAGTGCGCGAAGCCCTCGCCGGACGTTTCGTGCGCGGCGGCGGGCGCGGCAGCGCGCCGGCCCGCGGCGGCGGAGATCCGTCCGTCGGCGAGCTGCTCGACGTCGACCGTGAATATCGCGAGCGAGCGGCGGCCGGAACACTGCGGCGCATCGCCCCAAGGCGCTTCAATCCCGAAGGCGAGTCCTGGCTGCCGGTGCTGCACACGCGGCGAGGCGACGCCGAGTATACCGCGCTGTTTTCAAACACCGCGCGCGCGCACGAGCTGGGCGCCACCGATGATTGGGTGGTGATCTACCTCGAGCGCGGCGACGACCGCCGCCAGTGGACCGTGGTTACATCGCAGGCCGGCCGGCGCGTCGTTCGCGGCCGCGAGGCTGAGAGCAATGATTAAGGAGTACTCCAATGAAACGAGTCGGATTTATTCTCAAAGTCAAAGCCGACAAGCTCGACGAGTACCGTGAGCACCACCGCGCCGTGTGGCCCGATATGCAGGACGCGCTGCGCCGCACCGGCTGGCACAACTACTCGCTGTTCTTGCGCGACGACGGCCTCTTGTTCGGCTATTTCGAGGCCGAGGACAGCTTCCAGGCGTCGCTTGACGGCATGGCGCGCGAGGAGGTCAACGCGCGCTGGCAGGAGTTCATGGCGCCGTATTTCGAGAACCTTGGCGGCTCGCGCCCCGACGAAGGCATGCTCGAGCTCGAAGAGGTGTTCCACCTCGATTGATCAAACCTAGTACGATCCGCGAAGTCACGCGAAGGTTAATTAAATGCTTAACCTTCGCGTGACTTCGCGGATCGTTTAGTTCGGGATCGCGTCAAGCGGGTAGAGCGGGCGGGTGACGCGCTCGAAATGCAGGCTGCGCATCGTGATCCGCGCCGCCCCCGGCGTATCGGCGGTGACGATCTGCTGCGCCAGCGGGGCGTATGATACACGAAAATGCGCCGGCGACTTGACGAATATCAGGCGCGCTTCGCGCGGATCGAGGCCGGCCGACGAATACACGGCCGAGTCCCATTCCAGTGAGGGCAGCGACTTAAGCACGATCCGCAGGTCGCCGACCGCCAGCAGCGCCGTCGGCCCCATGTGCATCAGGCTGCCGGTCATTCCGGGACCATCCAGGCGAAAGTCCCCGTCGCCCAGCACCAGCACCTCGCCGCGCACACGCACCGGTTGTCCCCTGCTGATGCTGTGGCCGAGCGCGAGCTCGACCGACGCTCCGACGCCGGCCGCAACACATTGCTTCACCGCCTCCGCGTCACGCAGGGCAAGATAGCTCAGCCGCCCCGAGCGCTCCGCGCCCTGCGCCAGCAACTCACGCAGCACCGCGCTGCTGTCGGCCGGCGAGCCGCTGCTCGGCGCATCCCCCGCGTCGCCGATCACGGTGATCCCATCGTTCTTGAGTCCCAGCCGCACCGCTTCCGCCAGGCTCACCACCTCCGGCTCGAAATCGTCACGCGCGCGCCAGACCATATCGGCCAGCTCGTTCGCCGCCGCTGTCGCCGCCTGCTGCTCCTGGGCGACAACCAGCGCCGCGAAGCCGAGATCGGGAACATCGATCCATGGCTGCACCGGAAACAGCGACGCGGCCAGCACCCTCCCGGACTGCTCCATCGCCCGCGCCGCCGCGGCCACCTCGGCCAGCGGCCCGGCGGTGGTGTACGCCGCTACCGGGCTGAGCAGCAGCGGGCGTTTAGCCAGCGCCACCACCGGATGCAGGCGGCCCTGGATCGTATCGAGCAGCAGCCGAGCCGTGCGCTGTCCCGTCTCGACCTGGTCGATATGCGGGTAGCTCTGGTAGCCGACCAGCATGCTGGAGTGACGACACATCTCCGCCGTGATATGCCCATGCAGATCAAAGCTGGCGGCGATCGGCAGCTCGGTGCCGAACTCCGCCCGCAGCGTCGCCAGCAGCTCGCCCTCGGCGTCAGGGGCATCCTCCACCACCATCGCGCCATGCAGCGAGAGCAGCACGCCGTCGAGCGGCCCGGCGCGGCGCAAGCGCGCGACGAGCTCGCCCACGCAATGGTCGAACGCTTCACGCGTGACAAGCCCGCCCGCGTAGGCCTGTGTCGCAATCAGCGGCACTACTGTCGCGCCGGCCTGATCCAGGACATCCAGAAAGCCGGCGACCTCCAGGCGCACCCCGCGATAGCCCGCCAGCAGCTCGTCGCCCTCCCAGTAGTAGCCTGCCCGAAACGCGGCAAGATCGGTGGGCGTCGGGTTGAACGTATTGGTCTCCTGCATCAACGTTCCGACGGCGATACGCATCGTTGCCTCTCCTTGAGCGTTAGCGAAAATACGCTCACCACAAAGAACACAAAGGACACAAAGATCCTTTAATTCTTTGTGTCCTTTGTGCTCTTTGTGGTGAATTCGGTTTGTGCGAGCTCATGCGCGCTCGCGGAAGCCGCCGCGACGATCATGTCGATATCCGCGTCCTGATGGGCGACAGACACACCATGGTGCCAGACCGGCGCGACGAACACCCCATGGCGGTGCATCGCGGCGCAAAAGGCGTTGCGCAGCGTCAGGTCCATCCCGGCCACCTGGCGGTAGCTGGTGACTTCGACATCCGGATCGCAGCCGAAGTACAGGCCCATGCGCGCTCCGACCCACTGCACCCGCACGTCGAGGCCGGCAGCATCGAATGCGCCACGCAACCCATCGCCCAGCCGGTCGCTGATGCGCAGCAGATGTGGAAAAACGTCTGGCTGCGCGATCACGTCAAGAAAGGCGTGCGCCGCGGCAATCGAAATCGAATGCGCATTAAAGGTGCCGGTATGCACCGCCGGGCCGAGCGGCGACACGACAGCCATCAGGTCGCGCCGCCCGCCGAAGACCGAGAGCGGCACGCCGCCGCCGATCGCCTTGCCGACCACGCTCAGGTCGGGTGTCACGCCGAGGTAGCCCTGCGCGCCGCTCAGCCCGGTGCGGTAGGCCGACAGAATCTCGTCGAAGATCAGCACAATGCCGCGCCGGGCAGTTTCCGCACGCACGGCAGCAAGAAAATCGGGCCGCGGCAGGATCGCGCCGGCGTCGTAGTTGATCGGCTCGAGGATCACGGCCGCCAGCTCGTCGCCGTAGCGCGCCAACGCCGCGTCAAGCGCGGCGCGGTCGTTGAATGGCAGCACCACGATTTCGGCGCCCGAGGCGTCCATGCCGGCCGATTCGGCGCGCGGCGGCAGCAGCGGTGGCGGCGCAAGCTCGGCGGGTCCGGGCCAGAAGTTGAAGGCCAGCGCGTCGTTGTAGCCGTGGAAATGGCCCTCGAACTTCAGCACGCGGCGCTTGCCGGTGTACGCGCGCGCGATGCGCAGGGCATAGAACGTCGCCTCGGTGCCGCTTGTGGTGAAGCGCACCTGCTCGAAGCTGGGAATAGCGTCAACCAGCCGCTCGGCAAGCTCGATCTGGGATGCACCGTCGTAGGCACATCCGACGCCGTCCGCCAGCGCCCGGCGAACAGCGGCGCCAACTTCGGGGTGGCCGTGTCCCAGCAGCGTGGCGCCGTTCGACATGCACAGATCGACAAACGGCCTGCCCTGCATGTCGAAAACACGCGAGCCATCGGCCCGCGCGATGTAGAACGGATGCCCCAGCGCGGCATTCGTTCGCGCGTTCGCCGTGACGCCACCGGGCAGCACGCGCCGCGCGCGCTCGTACAGCTCGTCCATGCGTTAGCTCCTTCGGCCGGCAAATGATCCGCGAATGTACGCCAACACGTTGAATTGGCAGGAATCACCGCAGAGGCGCAGAGGACGCAGAGATCCTTGTGATTCTCAGCGCCCTCTGCGGTACAACCTTTCCGGCCCGTGCTCCAGGTCGAGCGCAAGGGGCGGCAGGGACCAGTAACTCACGATTTCAACGTCCATCCGGATTGCCGCTTAGCGCCAACAACGCGGGTTGCTCGGTGCTCAGCATCGTCGGCGTTTGCACTTGCCCGGAGGGCACGCCGACGCGCGATCGCAGCCACAGCAAGAGCTCGTCGCACAGCTGGCGCTGCCTCGAAACCAGCGTAAACATGTGGTCCGATGCCGGAATAATCGTGAGCTGGATCGAGCCGGCCGCCAGACGGCGCTCGAGCTCGGCGCCGAGAGTCGCGCGGATTTGCTCGAGGCCGGTGCTGCCCTCCGAATGCAGCAGCAGCAAGCCGGCGCCACGCTCGATGATCGGGTCAAGGTAGGTCTGCGCCACCACGGCTTGCTCGGCCCGAACCGACGACTGACGCGCGTGAAGCAGCTGGCCGGCGCGGAAGCCAAGATTTGTAACGCGATACCAGAGAATATCCTTGAGCACAATACGGGCAATGTTACGATAGTCGGCACGACCGGTCAGCAGCCTGGCCCAGCGCTCGCGGCTCACCAGCGCCCGCTGCCCGTAATCGCGGGCGTACTGCTGGCTGACCTTTTTCTTGCGGTCGAACTCGGTCCATTGCGCGTCGCCACCTTCCATGTTGATCAACACGGCACCGGCCACACGCCGATCATCGCGCGCCGCCAGCAACCCGATGCCGGCACCGGCGCAGTGCCCGATTAACACGAAATGCTGCGCATCGCGGTGTCTGGCCAGCCAGTCCATCGCCGCGCGTGCTTCGGCCGGGGCGCTCTGGGCATACGGCAGGTGGTCGGCGCGCGGGCGGCTGTCGCCCATGCCCGAGAAGTCGAAGCGCACGACAGTGTAGCCCTCGGCGGCGAGAGCGCGTGCAAGCTTTACGTAGGTGCGGTTGGGCCCGACGCGGTGCAGCAAGCCAGGATTAAGCAGCACCACGGCCGGCAGCTGCGCATCGCGCAGCTCTTCCGGCGGGTCGGTGACGACCCCGACCAACCCGTGCTCGGTCCCGAACTGGATCGCGGTTTCGTTCACGCAAAGCTCCTATCGAGCCAGCCGGCGATCGCCTCGATCACTTGCTGGGGCACGAGACCCTTGTCGACATCCTCAACCCACACGGTGAAGCTCGGCACCTTGATATGCGTGCTGCGGGCGCCACGCTGCAAGTGCTCATGCAGCTCGGCGATTTCAGGTTTGTCGTGGCTTTCGATCAGCAATACCGGTTTTCCGCACGGAGCAGGCAGCTGGAGCAGGTCGAGCCGCTCGGTCGCGTCGAGCAGGTCGTCGCCAACGGCAAAGCCGAGCAGCTCGGTAACCGGCGCCCCGGGAACATAGTCCTTCGGTCTGGTAAAAAAGCGCATGATTGTTTCGTCGTGTCGGGCCTGCAACTCGGCAAGGTAGCGGCGGCCGTCGACCACCGGCTCCCATAACACCAGGCCCGCCAGGCCGGGTATGCCCGGCGCTGCCATTAGTGCCAGGCTGGCGCCCATACGCAGCCCGACCACGATCACCTGCTCGACCCCGCCGCGGGCCTTCAGCTCATCCACGGCTAGTCGCAGATCAACCGTCCACTGTTCGAGGCCGGCTTCCTGGTCGTCGCCGGCCGAGTCGCCTGTTGCTGAGTAATCGAAGCGCAGCGTCGGAAAGCCGGCGCGGGCGAGACGGGCGGCCAGATGGTGGCAGGCACGGTGCGAGCGGATATACTCCTGCCCGGACGGATAGCACAGCACCACGCCCTGATCGCGGGCAGGCCACGACGGCGGCTCGTGATAGCAGCCGAACAGGCGGCCGGTAGGCGGTCCGAAATAGAACGGCTCGATCTGGTCAATTGTAGAAAGACTGCTCATTTATCGCTTGATTCCGGCAGCTCTCAGTATCTCGTCATCGCTCAACAGCGCCATAGTTGTCCCGAAATTCTCGTTCATTTTGCGGATATACACGTTGGTGAACATGGCTGAAAGCACACTACCGGGGTGCATATATTCGTCGTCGAGCAGCCCAAAATGCGGCTCGTTGCCACGGCTGCCGAGGTCGATTTTCTCGCCTCCGACGACCATGTAATTGTTCCGGTCACGGCGCGCATCCAGCTCGGCCTGCATCGCCGCGTTGAAGTCGAAGTATGGCACACCCTGACGCATTGCTGCCTGTTCGATCTGCTGGTTCAGATAGTCAAATGCTTCGGTAACCCGTTGCACCGCCGCCGGGTCGTTCAGCTGTTCGACATTGATCACGAGATCCAGCGAGACGTAGTCCTGCACTGCCGCGACGAGGATCCTGGCATCACCGGCCTGGCGCAGCGTCTCAATCGCGTCTTCAACGTAGCTGGCCATCGTATTAAGTGTTTTGTGCAGCTCTTCGCCGCTGAGCTTGCCGCTGGCGATATCGTAGCCCAGATTGTTTTCTTTGAAGTCGTTGATGCCGATCTGGATCAGCACATGCGAGACCTTGCCTGCCTTGATCTGCTCGGCGACTCCTTTGTCCTGGCCCCAATACATCATCCCCACGGTCGTCGTGCCGCTGCGCGACCAATTATACTCGTAGCCCCTGCGCCGCGGCTCTTCAAAGGTGCCTTGCGGACCGACGTTGACGCCGCGCAGCCGCACCAGCAACTCGACCCAATTGAGCGTTGTCGCCGCGTACTCGCCGCCACGGTTGTCGTCGGTACGGTACTCGTCCTGCGTGCTGTCTCCCATGATCGCCAGGCCGACGATCTGCTCACCGATCGGCGTGGGCGAAAGCACGGCTGTCGGCGAAGGGGCTGCCGGCGGCAGCGGCGTTTCGACCAGGCCTCGCGTCGAGACTAGCGGCAGATGTACGCAGCTCGACCCGGACGAACACGCCGATACCGCCATCCAGGACGACACCACCAATACAACGGCAACTCCGCCAAGGAGCGTGGCAGCCAGAAGCTGATATGTTGACCAACGCCGCTTCATCCATTGATCAAAACGCCCGCTGTTCACAAAAGATACCCATAGGCGCTAATTCGTGGCATGGCGAAGGATTGTCTGCTGCGGACCGCGATAGCCCTTCCGTGGCGGATCATACCTGTCCCTTCTTATCACCCATCGCCCGCTTGACGGCACCGAACAGGCGGCCGGCAAGCCCGGGTGCCTGCTGTTGGCCCTGTGGCTCGCTCTCATTCGCGGCGCTAGGCCGGCCCTGGCGCAGCAGCTCGTCGTAAGAAGATGCGAGCTGCCCAAGCGTTTGAGCGCGGATCAAGCCCGGGTTGAGCTTGGGTCCGAGCTGTCGCTCGAGCCTGGAGATCGACTCGACCGCGATCAGCGAGTGGCCGCCCAGGTCGAAGAAATTGTCATATACGCTAACCCGGTCGAGCTCGAGCACCTCGCGCCAGACATTCGCGACGGCCAGCTCGGTCGGCGTGGACGGCGCGACATAGCCGTCATCGCCGCGAGCGCGGTTAGCCTCGGGCACCGGCAAGGCGCGCCGGTCGACCTTGCCGTTGGGCGTCAGCGGCAGGCGCTCCAGTGTAATAAATGCGGCCGGTATCATATAGTCAGGCAAGCTGGATCGAAGGTGCAGCCGCAGCTGGCCGGCCTGCGGTGGCGTTGCCCCATCCGGCACCAGATACGCCAGCAAGCGCAGCACGCCACGGTCGTCGGGGCGGGCTACGACGACTGCCTCACGCACCGCGGGATGCTGCTCCAGCGCCGTTTCGATCTCGCCCAGCTCGATCCGGTAGCCGCGGATCTTGACCTGATGGTCGGTCCGTCCCAGAACCTCGAACTGCCCGTCGGCTCGAACGCGCGCCAGGTCGCCGGTGCGGTACAGCCGGGCCTCGGGATCCGCGCTGAACGGGTCCGCCACGAAGCGCTCGGTAGTCAACTCGGGGCGACCGTGATAGCCGCGCGCCAGCCCTACGCCGCCGATAAACAGCTCGCCGGTCACACCAACGGGCTGGAGCTGCATCAGATCGTTGAGCACGTAGAGCTGCGTATTATCGATCGGCCGCCCGATCGGCAACGGGCCGTCAACCGTGGTCACGGGATAGACCGCCGACCAGACGGTTGTCTCGGTCGGGCCGTACATGTTCCACAGCTCCACGCCGGCATCGAGCAGCGCGCGGGCCAGCTCGGGCGGGAACGCCTCGCCGCCGCACAGCGCTTTGAAATGACCGGACGGGCGCCAGCCGGCGTCCAGCAGCAGCTTCCAGGTCACCGGCGTCGCCTGCATCACCGTCGCAGCGCTCTGCTCCAGCAAGCCGCGCAGCGCCTCGCCGTCGCCGGCTGTATCGCGGCCGGCCAGCACGACCCGCGCGCCGCTGATCAAGGGCAAGTACAGCTCCAGGACGGCGATGTCGAACGAAAGCGTCGTGACAGCCACCAGCACATCGCTATCGCCGAGGCCCGGCTGTGACGCCATCGAGTGAAGGAAGTTGACCACGGCGCGGTGGGGGATCTGCACCCCTTTCGGGCGTCCGGTCGAGCCCGAGGTGAAGATCACGTAGGCAAGATTATCGGGCTGTACCCCGGACTCCACGGGCTCATCGGCGCGGGCGGCTATCGCCGGCCAGTCGGCGTCGATCAGCAGGGTTTTGCCCTGGTGCTCCGGCGCGCCGCCGGCAAGCGACGTCTGGCTGATCACCACCGGCGCCGCGGAGTCTTCGAGCATCAAAACCAGGCGCTCGCGCGGGAAGCCGGGGTCGAGCGGCACATACGCGCCGTCGGCCTTGAGCACGCCGAGCAGCGCCACCAGCATCTCGAGCGAGCGCTCGAGGTAGATGCCTACCAGCACGTCAGGACCGACGCCCAAAGCGCGCAGGTGCCGGGCCAGCTGGTTCGAGCGGTGGTCGAGCTCGCGGTAGCTGATGCTCCGGTTCGCGAAAACGGCCGCCACTGCGTCGGGAGTGCGTGCCGCCTGCGCCGCGATCAGCTCGTGCAGGCACCTATCGCGCGGGAAGGCGACCGCCGTATCGTTCCACGCTTCGAGCAGCTCAGTGCGCTCTGCAGCTGAGAGCATCGACAGAGCACCGACGGCTTGTTGCGGCGCGGCGACGATGCTTTCAAGCAGCGTGTGCAAATGGCCGGCCATGCGCGCGATCGTGGACTGTTCGAACAGATCGGTATTGTACTTGAGGCTGCCGCCAAGTGTGTCTCCGGCCTCGATCAACAGCAGGCTCAGGTCGAACTGGCCGTCCTCCTGGCTGAGCGGGTAGCTTTCCAGCTTAAGCGCATTGTCGCCGTCCGAGCTGCTCGCGCCGCCGATAGCCATACCCTCGGCCAGGCTGCCGAGGATCTGGGCTTTTTGCTGAGTAAACATCACCTCCATGATCGGCGTGCGGCCGGGGTCGCGCTTCGGATGGAGCTGCTCGAGCAGGAGGGCAAAAGGATACGCCTCGTGAGCGATCGCCTCGTGCAGCGTCTGTCGCACCTGCGTGAGTACGCTGCGAAACGGCTGCTCGGCAGTGATCCGTACCCGTAGCGGCACCGGGCTTACCAGATACCCGACTGTCTTCCGGAACTCCGAGCGGCCGCGACCGGACATGGGCGAGCCGACGATCAGGTCCTCCTGGCCGGTGTGGCGGTGCAACAATACGTAGAACGCGGCCAGAACAACGGCGTAGAGCGTGGTATGCTCGGTCCTGGCCAGGGCACGTAGCTTCTGTGCGAGCTCGGCGCCAAATTGCAGCGAGATGGAGCTGCCGCGAAACTGCTGAATCGGCGGGCGTGGCTTGTCGAGAGGCAAGTCGAGCACCGGCAAATTACCGGAAAGCTGCTTACGCCAATAAGCGCCCAACTGCTCGCCCTCGGGGCCGGCCAGCATCTCCGTTTGCCAGGCGACGAAGTCGCCGTACTCGCGCTCCACCGGCGCCAGATTGGCAAGTGGGCCGCCCGTCTCAGCCGCGTAGAGCAGCGCAAGCTCGTCGAGAACCAGACCCATCGACCAGCCGTCAAAGACAATATGATGCACCGTCATCAGCAGCACATGGTCGGCAGCGGCCCGCGTAAACAGGTGCACCCGCAGGAGCGGGCCGCGCGACAGATCAAAAGGCTGCTGGTAGGCGGCCTCGATCTGGCGATGCAGCTCGGTATCGTCCCAGCCGGCCGCATCAAGCGTGACGAAAAACACATCGGCAGCGCCGGCTACCTGCTGCACCGGCACATCGTCGACCATGGTGAAGACGGTACGCAGCGCGGCGTGGCGATCGACGACGGTCTGGAACGCCCGCTGCATCGCGCCCTGGTCGACGGGCGAGCGCACCCTTGCCGCGAAAGCCACGTTATAGGCTGCGCTTTCCGGCGCGAACTGCTGGGTAACATATAGTGCCTGCTGGCCATAGGACAGCGGCAGCCTGACGAGGCTCGCCCTGGCCTTGTCGCGCAACAACCGGGCGAGCAGCGCACGGCGCTCCTCGGGCGACATAGCGGCCATGGGCTGCTGAGGTGTGGACATCAGGATCCCCCCTGATCCTTGAGCATAGCTTCGAGCATGGCGTCGACGTCGTCGTCTGAAAGCTGGTCGAGATTGGCGAGGATTCGCTCAGGGCTGGCAGCGTCGCCATTGCTGACAGCTACAGGTGCCGCGACGACTTCGGCCGGGCCATCGATCTGGCCGGCGAGATCGGCGGCCAGCGCTTCGATCGTCGGCCCGGCGAGCAGGTCCGTCACCGGTACGCTGCCGCGCAGATCGCCGTCGATGCGATTCTTCAGCTCCACCGCCATCAGCGAGTCGATACCCAGGTCGCTCAGCGAGCGACCGGTATCGGTGGCTTGCGGGTCCATGCCCATCACCCGCGCTACGTGAAGCCTGAGGCGCTCTACCAGCAGGCGCACACGATCCTCGCTTGCCGCGGCGGCGAGCTGCCGGCGGAAAGCGGCCGGGTCGTCGCCCGCGGACGGGCGGCTCGGCCGGGGCGGGATCGCTCGCGCGAGCTCGGCATAGAGCGGCGGCGTCTCACCGGCGGGAAACTGTTCGAGCAATGTTGCCCAGCGCACCGGCAACACCGCCGTCTGGGCATCGCCCTCGATGAGCGCCCGCTCGAGTGCCAGCACGCCCTTATCGGGGGCGATCAGCTCCACGCCACGCCCGGCCATCTGGCCCTGGTGGCCGGCGGCGAGGCTCGCGGCCATTCCTACTTCGCCCCACGCTCCCCAGTTGATGCTGGTCGCCGGCAGGCCGTCCGCGCGGCGTCGATGAGCCATGGCGTCGAGGAAGGCATTGGCCGCCGCATAGTTGGACTGCCCGGGGTTGCCGAGCAGCGCCGAGGCCGACGAGAACAGCACGAAATAGTCGAGCGGAGCACCTCGCGTAGCGAGGTGCAGGTTCCAGGCGCCCGACACCTTAGGCCCGAAGACGGTGGCAAAGCGCTCCCAGCTTTGCTGCGGCAGCACGCCGTCGTCAAGAGCGCCCGCCGCGTGGAAGATGCCGCGCAGCGGCCGGCCGGTGCCGGCGATCGTCGCCAGGGCGCTATCCACCTCGGCGGGCCGTGCGACGTCGGCCGCCAGCACCTGCACTTCGACCCCGGACCCGCGCAACGCTTCGATCGCCTTTGCGGCGTCGGGCGATGGAGCGCGGCGCCCCAGCAGCGCGACATGACGCGCTCCCCGCTCGGCAAGCCAGCCGGCTACGCGAAGTCCAAGGCCACCCAGACCACCGGTGATCAGATAGGCGCCGTCGGGGCTGACGATCCCTTCCCATACCGAGGGGCGGTGCGTAATCACGACCTTGCCGATATGTTTGGCTTGCGCCATATATCGGAAGGCGTCAACGGCATCCTCCGCCGCGAAGGCACGCAGCGGCAGCGGCGTCAGCTCGCCGGCGTCGATCAGCGTCAGCAGATGTTCCAGCATCGACTTGATCAGCTGCGGCTCGTCGCGCAGGACATACCCGAGGTCGTAGGGCACGTAGCGCACATCCGGGCGGGCCGCCGCGGCCTGTTCGAGCGTCCAGATCCCGCGCTTGCCGATCTCGAGGAAGCGACCGCCGGGCGCCAGCACGGCGAAGCTATCGCTGATGAAGTCGTCGGAAAGCGAGTTGAGCACCACGTCGACACCGTGCCCACCGCTGAGCTCCATCAGGCGCTCACGAAAGTCTGCGCTACGCGAGCTGAAGATATGCTGCACACCCAGGGCGCGCAGATGGGCCTGTTTGGCCGGGCTACCGGCGGTAGCAAAAATCTCGGCGCCGATGTGTTGAGCGATCTGTACCGCCGCCAGGCCCACGCCGCCGGCCGCCGCGTGGATCAGCACGCGTTCGCCCGCTTTGAGTCCGGCCAGGTTGCGCAGTCCATAATGGGCTGTCAGAAAAGCGCTGGGTATCGTGGCGGCGTCGGCGAAGCTGAGGCGCGCCGGTTTACGCCCCAGCAGAGCTGCCGGGGTGACCACCACCGAGTCGAAGCTGCGTGGCGCTATGCCCACTACCGCGTCGCCGACTGCCAGGCCATCTACCCCGGCGCCAACTGCACGAACCACTCCGGCGCACTCGATCCCTGGCGGGCCGGGGTCGCCTGGATACATACCCAGCACGTTGAGTACGTCGCGGAAGTTGAGGCCGGTGGCGTGTACTGTCACCGATACCTCGCCGGGACCCGGCTCGCGCACATCAAGCGGCTCGTAAGCAAGCTTGTCGAGGGCGCCACGCTCGGGCAGCAGCAGCCGGTAGGGCACACCTGCCGGCAGCGGCATACCATTGGCCGTACGCGCGACGAGCCTGGCGGCGAGCCGCGCGCCGCCGCGAAACGCGATCTGGCGCTCCTGGTCGGGGGCAAGCAGCTCTTCGGCAAGCTGGTCGATGCAGTCCTCGGTTGGGTCCAGGTCAACCAGGGCACAGCGCAGGCCAGGGTGCTCCAGTGCGATCACCTTACCAAGTCCCCAGAGGGTCGCATCGTCGGGCTCCACGGCCGGTCCTGTCGCGTCGGCGGCCTGTGTGCCCCGCGTGGCGATCCATAGGCGCGGCGGATCGCCCACGCGCCGGGCGATCGATTGCACCAGGTGCAGGGTACCGGCGCACGCCAGCTCCTGGCGTGCCGCAAGGGCTGCCAGCGAAACCTCGTCCGCGGTCGACGGCTCGGCCCACAGGCAGACTACTCCGCTGAGGTCGCCGGCCGCCGCCAGAATCGGCTCGAAAGCTACGGGGTCCGACAGGTTGGCCTGCCAGCGCCCCGGCGCACCTTCGGTTGTGTCCGGCCCAGGCAAAACAAGCATCACCTCGGCGCCCTGATCTGCAAGGCGCCGCGCGAGTTCCTCGGCGGGCGGAGACGCGTCAGCCAGTACGAGCCACCTTCCGCGGGCGGCCGGCGTAGCGACGGTAGCGCGAGGCTGGGGACGCCACGCCAGCTGATGGAACCATCCGGACAAAGCGTCGCGCTCCCAGACACCGCGCGGTGCACGCAGCACCTCCAGCCGCTCCAGCTGAGCCACGGTTTGTCCGGCCTCGTCAAGCAACAGCAGTCGGCACACCAATGCCTGATCACCTGCTACGCTCGTAGGCAGGCGCTCGGCATAGCACCATACGGCCGCAGGAGCCGGCCTGAACAGCCGCAGACCGGCGATGCCGACGGGCACACCGGTATCGCCGGCCGGCATCGCGGCGCCGATCACATGGAAGCAGGCGTCAAGCAGCGCCGGGTGCAAGAGGTAGCCGTCGGCATCTCCGGCGGCATCAGGTAGTCGCACCAGCCCGAGCGCCGCACCATCACGACGCCAGAGCTCACTGACGCCGCGGAAAGCAGGGCCGTAGGCAAGGCCCTGCGCGGCCAGCCCATCGTAGTAGGCCTCGACGTCTACCTCTTCGCTACACGCGGCGCGCAGCGCCGCCAGATCCGGCTGTTCCGGCTCGGTCGCCGTATCGCCGGCACGCACGACGCCAACGGCGTGGGTACGTGCTGCATCCGGGGCGTTGGGGCGGAAGCCGACGATCTGCAGCGTGTGGTCGCCGTCGTCTTCGGGCGTCAGCACCAGCTGCAGAGTAGAGAGCTCATCGTCAAGCAGCAGCGGCTCGCGGATACCGAGGCTGCTCACCGTCAGCGGAAACCGGCCGTTGCCGTTGCTTTCCGCCGCGGCGAGCGCCAGCTCCAGGTAGGCCGTACCGGGAAACACCACCGAGCCGTACACGCTGTGGTCGGCGAGAAAGGCAGGCTCAACGGCGCTAACCTCGCGCTCAAAAATCGTCTCGCGCACAAGCGGCGAGCGGGTACGTCGCCCAAGCAGCGGATGCCCGTCGCCGGCCGCTTCGCGCGCGCGGCGCGCGTTGTAGGGCGGCAGGTCGACCCAATACCTGGCGCGCTGGAAAGCATAGGTCGGCAGCTCCAGCTTGCGGTGCTGTGCGCCCTGATCGAGCGCTTGCCACGTTATCGTCGCGCCGTTCACATACAGCTGCGCGAGACTCTCGAGCATCTGCTGATTATCATCACGGTTCCTGCGCAGCGATGGCAGGCCGGCGGCGGCAAGCCCATTGGTTGGTATTTGCTGGGCCATGCCGAGCAGCGTGGGGTGCGGGCCGATCTCCACCAGCACGTCGGCGCCAATGGCGCGCGCGGTTTCGACAGCGGCGCCAAAGCGCACGGCTTCGCGCAGGTGACGCCGCCAGTAGCCCGGCGTGGTGATCTCGGCTCCGGCGACGGCGCCGCTAAGGTTCGAAATCAAGGGGATACGGGGTGCGCGCAGCTCGATGCCGGCGGCCACCCGCTCGAAACTGTCAAGGATCGGCTCCATCAGCGGCGAGTGAAAAGCGTGCGAGACCGTCAGGCGCTTCACGCGCGTGCCGCCGGCGGCGAACTGCTCCATCACCGTCGCCACGGCAGCCGCTTCACCCGAGATCACGGTGTGCTCCGGGCCGTTGACGGCGGCCACGGCGAGGCGGTCCGCGCGCGTCGCAACGGCAGCTTGCACTTGAGCGGCCGGGGCGAAGATCGCCGCCATCTCACCGCCGGCCGGCAGAGACTGCATCAGGCGACCGCGTGCTGCGATCAGCCGCAGCCCATCTTCAAGGCTGAGCACGCCGGCCACCACTGCAGCAGTGTACTCGCCGACACTATGGCCGAGCACCACACTAGGAGTAATGCCCCAGCTGCGCCAGAGCTCGCTCAGTGCGTATTCGAGGGCCAGCAGCGCCGGCTGGGTATAGGCCGTCTGGTTGATCAGCCCGGCCGCGTCGCCCCATAGCAGCTCCGTCAGCGGTACATCGAGCTGCGGCGCCAGCAGCTCGGCGCAGCGGTCAAGCGCTGCGCGGAACGCCGGCTCGCTGTGGTACAGCGTGCGGCCCATACCGGCGTACTGAGCGCCCTGCCCGGTGAAAAGAAAGGCCACCCGCGGTTGGCCGCCCTGCAGGCGCCCGAGCGCCACGCCCGTATCTTCTGCACCGCCGGCGACGGCCTGGAGCCGTGCCACGAGCTCGTCGATGTTCTCGGCGACGACGGCGAGGCGGTGGGCGAACTGGGCACGGCCGGTGTTAGCGGTGTGGCAAACGTCGGCGATGTCGATACCGGGATGCTGCGTCAGGTGTGCTGCGAGGCGCGCGGCCCCGGCGCGCAGCGCGTCGTCGTTCTTGGCAGAAAGCGTCAGAATATGGCGCCGGCTGAGGCGCTCTTCCTGGGCCGGCCGCTCGTTCGCAGGCGGCGCCGAAGCAAGCAGCACATGGGCGTTGGTGCCGCTGAAGCCGAAGCCGCTTACGCCGGCGATACGCTGCCCTTCGGCAGCGTGCCACGGCGTCGGCGACGTGGGTATCTCGATCGGGAAGCTAGGCCACGGGATCTTTGGGCTGCGCTCTTGTAGGTGCAGCATGGGCGGGATCTCGCCGTGCTGCATCGCCAGAATCACCTTGATCATCGCGGCAATCCCCGCGGCCGACTCGGCATGCCCGATATTGGTCTTCACCGAGCTGAGAAACAGCGGCTGGTCGTCGCTACGTCCTTTGCCGAGCACCGCTCCGATCGCTTCGACCTCGATCGGATCGCCGATCGCCGTGCCGGTCCCGTGGGCTTCGATATATTGCACCTTGCTCGGCTCGAGACCGGCGTTGGCGAGCGCCTGGAGCAGCATGGCCTGCTGCGCGCGGCCGTTGGGTACCGTGAGGCCGCTACTGTGGCCGTCCTGGTTTACGGCCGAGCCGCGAATTACGGCCAGCACGGTGTCGCCGTCGGCCTGGGCATCGCTGAGGCGCTTGAGCACGACCATGCCGCAGCCCTCGGCACGCACAAAACCGTCGGCGCGCGCGTCGAAAGCTTTGCAGTGACCGTCGGCGGCCATCATGCCCCAGCTGCTGAAGCTGACAAAGCCGTCCGGCATCAGCACCACGTTCACGCCTCCGGCCAGAGCCAGCGTGCTCTCGCGATTGCGTAAGCTCTGGACTGCCAGGTGGACCGCCACCAGCGACGACGAGCAAGCAGTATCGACCGCCAGCGCCGGCCCCTGCAGGCCCAGCACAAAGGCAACCCGCCCGGCCGCGACATTCATCGAGCCGCCGGTAGCCGCATAAGCGTCGATATGCTCGTAGCCCTGCTGGCGCACGATGTCGCCGTAGTCGTTGGTGCTGATCCCAAGAAAGACGCCGCTGCGGCTGCCGGCGAGGCTGTCGGGAGCGATGCCGGCCCGCTCGAGCGCTTCCCAGGCTACTTCCAGAACCAAACGCTGCTGCGGGTCCATCGTCAGGGCCTCGCGCGGCGTGATACCGAATACCTGTGGCTCGAACTGATCGATGTGCTCGACAAAGCCGCCGCGCCAGACGGGCTTGTCGGGGTCGGCGTCGGGCTCTACGCCGAAAGCCGCGGCGATCTTGAGCCGATCGGGCGGCAGCTCGCTGACAGCATCGCGCCCTTCGCGCAGCAGCTGCCAAAAACCTTCGGGTGTATCTACTCCGCCCGGGAAGCGGCAGCTCATCCCGACCACGGCGATCGGCTCGCTGCGGGCTTGCTCGGCTGCTGCCAGCTTCGCCTCCATAGCCTCCAGGGCAAGGAGCGAGCTTTGCAGTAAAGACCGGCGGTCGGCCGCCGGTTCCGGATGGCTCATGCGTATCTCCTTCTCTATACTATAACGAAGCGAGGCCAGGATTGATACCGGCAGCCCGCAAAATCTCGTCATCGCTAAGCGGATCGATAGAGGTTTCGTAAAACTGATTGAAAGCCGCAATATAAACGTTGGTACTCAGGCCTGAGAGCACCGTGCATTTGCCGGCCGCCACGGCAGCCGATGCCGACCGCGAGGACCCAGAAGATCGTAACGAGCAGGCCGGCAAGTAAGCTGCGGACGGTTGCTTTCATCAGCTCTCAATCTGCGCCGGCACGCCTGGTATATCGACCTGCGGAGCTGCTCTGCGTACCGGCAGCAGCCATCCGGCGAGGGCCGACCCGACAATCAGCGCCGTTCCGGCAAGGGCAAGCTTCGCCGGGCGCACACCGGTCAGCAGCATCGGCATGAAGACGACCAGCGTGAGCTGCACCGGAAAGATCGGCGCCAGCACCGATACCGGCACCAGGTCGGTCGCACGGTCGATACACCACAGCACACCGAGCCCCACCACGCCCACACCGGCCATCAGCAGACCGTCGCGCAGCGCGGGCGACTTCCAGACCGCCGGCATAGCTAGTGTGAGCGGAAGAAATACCGCAAGCGCCGAGTAAAGTAGATTGGTAGTGGTCCGCTCTTCGCGCAGCGAGCGCGTCAGAACGACATACAGGCTGAACGAGATGGCCATGCCGAGGCCAAAGGGAGCCGCCTGCACCAGCGCCGCGTCGGGGCGGACGATCAGCTCGGCGCCAAGGATGCCGGTTGCCGCGGCGACCCAGAAGGTCCAGGGGGGACGCTCACGCTCGACCGATACCGCAAAGACCAGCAGCAGCAGCGGCGCGAGCCAGAATACGGCCATCACATTGGACACGCTTACATGGCCAAGCGCAACGAGAAAGCTAATCGGCATCAATAGCATCAATAACCCGCGCCCAACCTGCAGTGCGGGCCGCCGGGTGCGCAGCCAGGACGTTCCCTGCCGCGGCGCGAGAATAAGCAGCAGCACCAGGATATGGGTTCCGTAGCGCATCCATACCACCTGCAGCAGCGAGTAGCCCGGCGCCAGCAGAGTCGGCAGCGTTTCGGTAACAATCCACAGTAGCGACATCAGGCCGATCAGACCGGCCGCTACGAAGCGGCGCTTTCGTTGCTGGTATGCTGCGATGTTCATGTAGATTGTTTAATTCAAACGGGCGAGCTTAGCTGCGAGCAGCGCGGCCAGATCGTCCTCGGAAAGCTCGTCGTGCTCGACCGGCTGCGCCACCATCGGCACAGGTACCGCTTCGTCGATCGGTTCGGCGGTCGGCTCGACCAGCAGCTCGTCGGCAAAGAAGCCGGTAAGCGCCGCAACCGAAGGGTAGTTGAAGGTAAGCGTCGAAGGCAGCGTCAGGCCGACGCTGCGCTCGAGCCGGCCCTTCAGCTCCACCGACATCAACGAGTCCATCCCCAGGTCGAACAGTCCCTGCCGGTCATCGATCTGGCGCGACTGGCTCATACCGAGGGCTCGTGCCACCAATTCGCGCACGTAGTCGCTGATCAGTGTGCGGCGCTCCTGGCCTGTGACGCCCTCCAGGCGGCGCAGCAGCTCCGGCCCGGCCTCCGCGGCAGTCCGGCTTGGTGCTGAATCCTGCCGGCGCGGAGCGGCCATGTTTGCCAGCAGCGGGCGCGGGCGGCGTGCCTCGTAGGCCGGTTTGAGTACCTCCCAGTCTACATCGGCGACCGCCATCTGAGCAATCCCCGCCTTGAGCAAGGCGCCCAGGACGGCGAGTGCCCGGTCGGACGCCATGCGGCCGAGCCCATAGCCTGCAACCACCTGCTGCTCGGCTTCGGAGGCCACGCGCATCTCATCCCAGGTGCCCCAATTAACGCTGAGCGCCGGCAGTCCGAGGCTGCGCCGGTAGTGGGCCAGCGCGTCGAGCGTCTGGTTGGCCGCCGCGTAGTGGGCCAGATCGCGCGAGCCCCACAACGCGGTGGTGGAAGAGAACAGCACAAAGGCGTCGAGCTCGTGCGCGCGGCTTAGCTCGTGAAGCAGCCAGCCGCCGGCCAGCTTGGGCCGCAGCATCGCCAGCAACTCCGCGGGCGCCAGCTCGCTCACAGCGCGATTGCCGAGCGCGGCCGCGGCGTGGAACACGCCGCGCAGCGGCGGTAAGTCCGCGCCGAAGCGTGCGAACAGGCCGGCCATCGCCTCGCTCTCGGCGACATCGACTGCTTCGATCGTTACTGTTGTGCCAAGCGCTTCGATCGCCCGGATCGACGCTACCTGCATCGCCTGACGGCTCGCCGGTTCCAGCGCCGGCCAGGCGGCCCGCTCTGGTAGCCCATGGCGGCCAGTGAGCACCAGATGGCCGGCGCCGTTTTCGGCGAGCCAGTGGGCCAGCTTCAGGCCGAGGGCGCCGAGGCCACCGCTGATCAGGTAGCTGCCGTCGCGGCGGAAGGCGGGCGCTCCGGCAACCAGCGGCGCGGCGCGCTCGAGCCGCGGAACCAGGCGCACGGCGCTTCGCAGCGCGATTTGGTCTTCGCCGTCGGAACAGCGCAGCTCGGCCAGCAGCGCAGAGACGTCGTCAGCTGCATTCGGATCCAGGTCGATCAGGCCGCCCCACAGCTCGGGATGCTCCAGCGCGATGACCCGCCCGAGGCCCCAGATCGCCGCCTGGCCAATTGCCGCCGGCCTTACGATCGGCCCGGCGGGCTGCGCGCCACGCGTAACCAGCCATAGCTCGGCATGCTGCCCGGCAAGCGACTGCGCCAGGGCCAGCGCGCCGGCCGTGCTGTGCTCCTGTGCTGCTAACAGCGTATCGGCCATTATCATGCCGGTGGGCTCGTCGAGGCCCCACAAGAAGACTGCGCGGCGACGGCCGGCCGGCGGATCAAGCTCGGCGAGCAACTTGCCGATCGCGGCCGGCTCGGGCGTTGTCTGCCAGCGAACTGGTCGATACGGATGGTGGATCGCCCGGCGTTTACCACGATGGCGTTCTCGTTTGCACGCCCGATCTCGGCCGCGAGCGACTCGCCGACGCCAGAGGCGTCGGCAAAAATCAGCCACTGGTCGCCTGAAGGCGCCGTCATGGGCTGAGCGGTGCGCGCGAGGATCACCGCCTGGCCACTATGCTCCGGCGTCACTGCGAGTAGCCTCGGCAAAACCCTGGGCGCCGAGCAGCTCGATCCAGCTACGTTCGGCCAGCAAAGCATGCTCCTGGCGCAGCTCGATGTCTTCAAAGCGCCACCAGCCGTCGGTGAGGCCGAAGGTGAGGTCAACCCAGCGCAGCGCGCGGGTACCCTCGAGCAGCAGCAAGAGGCCGCCTGGGGCTAGCACCTGGCTCACATGGCTGAGTGTGCGCTTCAAATCCGCCGTGGCATGCAGCACATTGGCCGCCAGCACCAGGTCGAAGCTGTGCAGCGGCAGGCCCTGCTCTTGCGGATCGCGCTCGACGTCGAAGACGTGGGTGCGAACGAACGGGTAGTCGGCCAGCTCGGCCTGCGCCCGCGCGGTGAAGTGCGCCGAAACGTCGGTGAACCAGTACTCGACGTCGCCGGCCGGCAGGACGGGCAATACGGCGCGGGTGGTGGCCCCGCTGCCCGCCCCGATCTCCAGCACGCGCAGCGGCTGTCCTGCCGGCCACGATGCGATTGCAGCGCGCACCAACTCGGCCACCATGCCGTTGGCGACTCGCGCGAACGGCGTATCGCGGTACAGCGGCTCGGTCAGCGCCAGCGAGCCGTCAGGGAACAGCAGCTGCACCGGGTCGGCCGCGCCGCGCAGCACTTCGGCAAGCTGCTCGCCGCAGCGCTCGATCAGGTCGAGCTCGGGAACCTCGTACGTGGCGCGCGCGCGCAGAGCAGCAACGCGCCGGCGCTGGTCGCCAGCCTCGTTTAGCGGCTGCACCACCTGCCAGCCCTGGCCGTGCCGGCGCAGCCGGCCCTGTTCGGCCAGGACGGCGAGCATTTGCCCGAGCAGGCGCCGGTATCGGGAAACGATCCCGAGCCGGCTGATCAATTCGTCTTCGATCACGATTTCGCCGGCGACCGGCGCCCAGCCGAGGCGGCTCAGCGCGCGCTCCATGTAGGCAGCGCTCAGATCCTCGAGCTCAGGCAGCAGCTCGGTTGCCAGCGCCAGCTGCTGCTGCTCGGCGAGCGGGGCATACAACTCGCCGACCTCGGCCGCCACGGCGCGGGGCGAGAATAGCTCTGTATACGCGACTGCCAGTGGCTTAGCCTGCCAATCCACCTGTACAGCCAGCTACTCAGAGGCGAACGTGTGGCGCGCAGCAGCGCTTCGCGGCTAGCGGCCTTGAGGTGCAGGCCGGTGGCCTCGGCCACGAGCTGGCCCGCAGTCGTTATAGAGCCGTACATCGCCGCTAAACGCCTCACCGCCGGAAATGTTCCCGCCGCAATGTTGTATGGCTCCACAACCGTGCGCCGGGTGTGGCATACTGCTGAAAGCCGTCGATCGCGAGCAGCAGATACGCCTTCGGCTCGCCGTCGCTCTCGAGCGGCGCGCCCAGCAGATGCAGACAGGCGTCAAGCAGCGCAGGGTGGATGCCATAGCTGCCGGCTTCGGCCGCGAGCTCGGCGGGCAGCTCGACCAGACCGAGCGCCTCGCCGTCGCGACGCCAGATCGCCTGCAAGCCGCGGAAGCGCTCGCCGAAACCGAGACCCGCCCGTTCCAGCCGGTCGTAGTAGTCCGCCCCGGAGATCTGCTCGGAGCAGGCCGCCTGCACCGCGTCACGGTCGAGCGTTATACCCATTGCAGAGGCGGCGGCGACGAGCCGGCCCTCAACATGCAGCGTCCATGCTTCGCCCTGCTCTTCGCGGCTGTAGATCTGGAACGGCGTCGCTTGCTCGTGCGCTGCGCCGAGCACCACCTGGACGACGCGGTAGCCCTGCTCGGGCAGCACCAGCGCCTCGCGGATCATGAACTGCTCAACCGCGTACTGCCCCGCGCCGCCCGCCGCCCGCGCTGCCGCCAGGGCCATCTCCAGAAAGGCTGGTGACGGCAGCACCAGCGCGTCGAAGACGCGGTGGTCGGTGAGGAACGGCAGCTCGGCCGCGCTCAGATAGCGCTCGAACACCCTGCCCTGCACGCCGGGCGACAGTACCTGCGCGCCGAGCAGCGGGTGAGAGCCCGAGGCCTGGCGTGGCCGGCTCGTCGCTGAGCGCGGAGTAACATCGACCCAGTAGCGCTGGCGCTCAAAAGGATACGTCGGCAGCGCCACACGCTGTCGCTGTTCACCGCGGTAGAAGCCGGCCCAATCGACCGCCACCCCGGCGGCCACCAGTGCGCCCAGGCCGATCAGAATCTGGCGCGCATCGTCCTGCTGGCGCCGCAGCGAGGGCGCCCAGGCCGCGACGTCCTCGGGGAGGAAGCGCCGCATCATGCCGAGCAGCGTTGGATGTGGGCCAAGCTCGACAAAGGCCCGGCAACCATGATCATACAGCGCGCGCGCCGCGTCGGCGAAGCGCACTGGCTGGCGCAGATGCCGGCGCCAGTAATCTGCGCTGGTCAGGTCACCGGCGCCGGCGAGCCGTCCGGTCATACCCGAGACGAAGTCGATCTGGGGCGGGCTATAGCGGATCTGCGCCGCCACAGCAGTAAACGCGTCAAGGATCGGGTCGATCTGCGACGAATGCGCGGCGATCGGGACGGCCAGGCGCCGCGCTTCGATTTTGGCCGCGGCCAGGTCGGTCAGAATCGACTCGATCGCGGCCGCCGGGCCGGAAATCGCGATGCTGCTCGGGCCGTTAATCGCCGCGATCGTCACTTTGCCGCCGTGCGGGGCAATCAACTGCGTAACGTAAGCTTCGTCGGCCATGATCGCGGCCATCTCGCCGTCGGGCGGCAGCGACTGCATCAGGCGGCCGCGGGCGGTTACCAGGCGTATGCCGTCTTCGAGACTAAAAACGCCGGCCACTACAGCGGCGGCATACTCGCCGACGCTGTGCCCGAGCACTCCTGCCGGCCGGATGCCCCACGACTGCCACAGCTCGGCCAGCGCATACTGGAGCGCGAAAACAGCCGGCTGCGCGTAGTTCATGCTTCCAGCGGATTGCCGGAGCCGTTGGTGTGCTGCCTACCCTCACCGTCGCCGATGATTTCGAGCAGTGAGCGGCCGAGCTGAGGGCGCAGCAGCTCGTCGCAGCGGTCAAGCGCAACGCGGAACACCGGCTCGGTCTGATACAGCTTGCGGCCCATCGCCGTGTATTGTGAGCCGTGGCCGGTGAATACGAACGCTACAGCCGGCGGCCGTGGTCCTTCGGCGTGACCGAGCAGCAGCTCGTCGCGCTCCTCGCCGGCAACGTACGCGGCCAGACCGTCGCGCAGCTGCTCCAGCCGGTCGCCGATTACGGCCAGACGATACGGCAGCTGGGCGCGCCCACTGTTGGCGGTGAACGCTACGTCGGCGGGCAGCTGCTCGGGATGGCCGTCCAGGTGCTCGGCAAAGCGCCGGGCCAGGGCGTGCAACGCAGTTGGAGTCCGCGCACTCAAGCTCAGCAGCTGTTGCTCGCGCCCGCCGTCCGCCGATCCTGCGCCGGCCGGAGCCGCTTCGAGCAGCACATGGGCGTTGGTTCCGCTAAAGCCGAACGAGCTCACGCCGGCGTTGCGCGGGCCGCGGCGTTCCGGCCAGGGAACGCCGGCGGTCGGCACATCGATCGGCAGCTCATCCCAGGCGATATGCGGGTTCAGCTCGGTCAAATGCAAATGCGGCGGGATAGTGGCGTGCTGCAGCATCAGCACGGCCTTGATCAGCCCCGCCACCCCGGCAGCCGATTCGAGGTGGCCCAGATTGGTTTTCACCGAGCCGATCTGTAGCCTGCTTGAAGCGTCGCGGCCGGCGCCGAGGGCCGCGCCAAGCGCCTGCACTTCGATCGGGTCGCCAAGCGAGGTGCCGGTGCCATGGGTTTCAACATAGTGAACATCTGCCGGAGCCAGGCCGGCATCATCAAGCGCAGCACGGATCACGGCCACCTGCGAAGGCCCGTTCGGCGCGGTCAGGCCATTGCTGCGCCCGTCCTGATTTATGGCTGAGCCACGAATAACCGCCAGCACGGTGTCGCCGTCGGCCTGGGCATCGCTAAGGCGCTTGAGCACGACCATGCCGCAGCCCTCGGAGCGCACAAAGCCGTCGGCACGCGCGTCGAAGGCTTTGCAGCGTCCGTCGGCGGCCATCATGCGAGCACGTGAAAGCGTGATCGTGGTGGTTGGCGAGAGGATCGCGTTGACGCCACCCGCTAACGCCATGCGGCACTCGCCGTTGCGCAGGCTCTGTACGGCAAGGTGGACGGCAACCAGCGACGACGAGCAGGCCGTATCTACCGAGAGGCTGGGACCATGCAGGCCCAGCACATAGGAAAGGCGCCCCGAGGCGACGCTATGGGCGTTGCCGGTCGAAGCATATGCATCGATACGCTCTCCATCGTCGCCCAATACCATCATCGTATAATCGCTGTTGCAGAGGCCGACGAAAACGCCGCTGGCGCTTCCGTTGAGCTGTGCGGGCCCCTGCCCGGCGCGCTCCAGAGCCTCCCAGCTAACTTCCAGCAGCAAGCGCTGCTGTGGATCCATCGTCTGGGCTTCGCGCGGCGAGATACCGAAAAGCTGCGGCTCGAAGGCGTCGATCGGCTCGACAAAGCCGCCCCAACGTGTCGCCACCTTGCCGGGCGCTTCCGGGTCGGGGTCGTAGTAAGCAGCGTTGTCCCAGCGCGAGGCCGGAATCTCGTCGATCGCGTCGACGCCGTCGCGCAGTAGCTCCCAAAAAGCCTCGGGGCTGGAGGCGCCGGGGAAACGGCAGCCCATGCCGATGATTGCGATCGGCTCGCGGCGGCTGCGCTCAGCCGCCTCCAGTTTGGACTGGAGCTCGAGAGCCAACAAGGCCAGGCGTTTTGGCGACAAATTGCTGATGCGTTCGTAAAATTCGTTCATCTCTTAATCACGTAGCTTCTCGGCAAGCAGCCGATCGATCTCTTCGTCGCTCAGGTCTTCAAGCGCGTCGATCATGGTGCTGACGGCGGCGCCGTCAGCCGGCCCGGACGGAACGGTGTCGTGCTCGTCTTCCGCCACAGCCTGGCCAGCGAAGGCCTCCGCGGCGAGATAGTCGGCGATCGCCGCGACAGTCGGATAGTCGAAAACGAGCGTGGCCGGCAGGCGGCGCGGCAAACTGAGCCCGGCGCCAAGCAGATTACGCAGCTCGACGGCCATCAGCGAATCGAGGCCGAGCGCGCTGAGCGGCGTCTGGTCGTCGATACGAGCCGGTGGCAGACTGAGCACACGCCCGGTAGCGTCGCGGGTATAGTCGCGTAGCAGGGCGACCCTACGCTGCGGCGCGGCCTCGGCCAGCCTCTGGGCGAAGCCGGGCGCGGCCGCCACGGCAACCGGCGCCACGGCGGCCGGCAGCTCGGGCTCGTCCATTTCGCTGAAAAAGGCAGGTACAGCGCCGGAAAAGCGGCGCAAGAAGACGGGCCAGTTGATCGGCGCCACGCCAACCTGCGGCGGAGCCAACTCGAGCATGCGCCCCAGCAGAGCCAGCCCCTGAGAGGGCGCGATCTCGCCGATGCCCTGACTGCCGATGCGCTCGACGGCGCCGGTAGTCACGGCGGCGCCCACCTCGCCCCAGGCGCCCCAGTTGATGCTTAGCGCCGGCAGACCCTCGGAGCGGCGCCTATGCGCCAGCGCGTCAAGAAAGCTGTTGGCGGCGGCATGGTTCGTCTGGCCGGGCGAGCCGAACATGGCGGCTGCCGACGAGTACAGCACAAAGAATTCGAGCTGCAAGCCGGCCGTCAGCGTATGCAAATTCCATGCGCCGTCCACCTTGGGGGCTAGAACCCGTTGAAAGCGCGGCCAGCTTTGCTGTGTGATCGCGCCGTCGTCGAGCACGCCCGCCGAGTGGATGATGCCACGCAGCGGCGGCAGCTCGGCAGCTATACGGTCCAGCGCGGCGGCCACGTCGCCGGCCCGCGAAACATCTCCGCAAATAGCCAACACCCTGGCGCCCGTCTGCTCCAATTCGGCGATCGTCGCCGCTGCTTCCTCGTCTGCGCCGCGGCGTCCCATCAAGGCCAGGTGCCGCGCGCCGCGCTCTACCAGCCAGCGGGCTGTGAGCAGGCCAAGACCGCCGAGACCGCCGCTGATCAGATAGCTGGCGTCAGGGCGAACAACCGCCGCAGATCCGGCGCCCGGCTGTGTCACCACCACTTTGCCGATATGGCGTGCCTGGGCCATAAAGCGAAACGCTGACGGCGCCTCTTCCAGCGGAAAGGCGCTATACGGCAGCGCAGGCAGCTCGCCGCGTCCCGCGCCGTCCATGATTTCCAGCAGCAGCCCACGAATCAGCTCGGGCTCTTCGCGCGCGTTTTCGCCCCAGTCGATCACATAGTACCTGATGCCCATAGCCAGTGCGCCGGCCTGTGCGTCAGTCAAATGATCACGCTTGCCGAGCTCGAGGAAACGCCCTCCGGCCCGCAGCAACTCGAGGCTGCGCGGAACGAACTCACCGGCCAGCGAATTGAGCACCAGGTCGACACCCTCTCCACCGGTAGCCGCGCGCACCTCGTCGGCAAAATCGAGCGAGCGCGAGTCGTAAATATGGTGCACGCCGAGCGAGCGCAGATACTCGCGCTTGGCCGGACTTCCCGCGGTGGCGAAGATCTCCACGCCCGCGCGCTGCGCCAGATGTACAGCTGCCAGGCCGACGCCGCCTGCTGCGGCGTGAATCAGCACCCGCTCGCCACGCTGCATGCGGCCCAGATGCTGCAGCGCGAAGGCAGCAGTGAGGTACGCGATCGGCACGGTGATCGCCTGCGCCGCGCTCAGCGTAGCCGGCCGAGGCGCAACGAACTCCGTCGCTACCGTGCAGTAGCTGCGGAAGCTGCCGCTCGCCAGCGCCACGACCTCGTCGCCGGGCCGCAGGTCGACGACGCCGGGCCCAACCGCCACGATCGTGCCGGCGCACTCGCTGCCGGGCTGCCCCGGGTCGCCGGGATACATGCCCAGCACATTGAGCACGTCTTTGAAGTTGAGGGCAGTAGCCGCGACGCGGATCTCGACCTCGCCGGGGCCGGGAGCGCGCCGCGCCGCCGGGTGCAGCGCAAGGTTGTCGAGCGCGCCGCGCTCGGTGATCTGCAGCTCAACCGGCAGGCCGTCGTCGGCGCCGGGCTGCTCGCTCACTCCGACGCTGGTGTGCACCAGGCGCGCTGCCAGACGCTGCTCGCCGCGCAGCGCGACCTCGGGCTCGTCGGCGCGCCCAAGCTCGGCCAGGAGCTGCACGGCCGCGTCGTCCTCGGGCGCCGGATCGAGATCCAGCAGCACGGTGCGCAGCTCAGGATGCTCGATAGCCAGGGACTTGCCGAAACCCCACAGCGTTGCCTGATCCGGCTCGACTGCCGCGCCGCCGGCCGGTTGCGCACCACGCGTCACCAGCAAAAGGCGCGTACCCGCGCCGTCGAGCACCAGCGCACGCGCCACGTGCAGCGCCCCGCCGAGAATGGTCTCCTGGCTCGCCACCTGGCCGCCATCACCTACCCATGGGGCAGATGCGTCGAGCGGCCAGAGGTACACCACGCCGTCCCAGCCGGCCTGCGCCGGGTCGAGTCGCTCGCGCAACAGCCGCGCGATATCGTCACTGCTGCCGGGACGCACCTGAAAGCGTCCGTCGTCGAGGCGCGCGAATGTGGCGCCAGGGACGACCGTGCCCGCCCGCCCGCCGCCTGCGCTCACCAGATTGGCCAGCCGCTCGCCGATGCCCCCGCTGTCGGCAAAGATCAGCAGATCGCGCATGTGGGACGAGGGCAGCTGCTCGATTTCGCGCGGTCCGCGGGCGATCAGGATATGCTGGTGCTCGAGTCCGCCGGCCGTGCTTCCGGGAGCGGGAACTGCCGCCGGTTCTTCAAGCCCCACTTCACGCAGCAGGCTGAGCCAGCCGTCGCGGTTGAGCAGCGGGTAAGCCGGGCGCAGGTCGCGGTCGCTGAACTTCCACCAGCCCTCGGTGAGCCCAAACGAGATATCGATCCAGCGCAGCGGGGCAGTCATCTCCAGCAACAGCACCGTGCCGCCCGGAGCCAGTAGCCGGCGCAAGTTGGCGAAGCTGCGGCGTAGATCGGCCGTAGCATGGATCACATTGGAAGCGATTACCAGATCAAAACCATGCGCTTCGAAGCCTTGGGTAACCGCGTCGGCCTCGATGTCGAGGGAGCGATATTCGACAAACGAATAGGCGGAGAAGGTTTCGCGTGCCCGCGCCAGGAACAGGGGCGAGATGTCGGTGAAGCTGTAGCTGCTGCTTGCGGCATCGAGCCGTGGCAGCACCGCAGAGGTAGCCCCGCCGGTGCCGCCTCCCACCTCCAGCACACGCAGCGTGCGGCCGGACGGCAGGTTGGTGACCGCGGCAGACGCCGCCTCGGCCAGCAAGCTGGTGTATGCCTGCGCCAGCGGCAACTCGCGGTACAACTGCTCGGCGGTCGCCAGTGAGCCGCCGGGGAACAGCAATTGCAGCGGGTCAACCGAGCCGCGCAGCGCATCGGCAAGACCTTCGCCGCAGCGACGCGCTGTTTCGATGTCGCCGCGCGCCAGTGGATAGCGCGCCATGATCGCCTCGGCGCGGCCTCCGGTCTCACTAAGGGCCGGCGCGGCCAGCAATTCCCATGCGTCGCCCACCGAACGTAGCAGACCGTCCTCGGCCAGGATCGCCAGCAGCCGGCCGAACAGTGCGCGCTGGGCCGGGATCACCCCTAGCCTTTCGGCAAGCTGGGCATCGCTAAAGCGCTCGCCCGGCACAGGGCGCCAGCCCAGGCGCCGCAGCGCCTGTGCGATATAGTCGGTCGCAAGAGCTTCGAGCTCGGGCATCAGCGAGCGGTAGTGCGCCAGATCCAGCTTGTCGCTCAGTGCATCGATATTGGCGTGGGCGGCTGTACTCATCGCGGCCGGACGCGCCAGGAACTCGGCGGCACGCGCGGCGGCCGGCTGCGCGGCGAGCCAGTCCACCTTGTAAAGCCAGCTGTCTTCCTGTCCGGCGCGGGGCGGGCCTAGCTGCTCGGCGCGTTTCAAGCGGAGGTCGTCGAGCTCGGCGAGCAAACGGCCATCGTCGTCGAAGAGCCTGATCGTGCCGCTCAGCGTCGCGCGGCTGCCGTCGGACTGAGCGAGCGGCAGCAAGCGTGCGTGTGCCACGGCGCGCGCGCCCGGACGGCCGTATATACGCAGCTGATTCATGGCGATCGGCAAATAAGTTGCATCAGCGTCAGGCATGGCTACCGCGAGCAGCTGCAGGCACGCGTCGAGCAGCGCGGGATGGATGGTATAGCGCTCCGCCGCGGCAGCCTCCTCGCCGGGCAGGGCCAGCTCGCCGAGCGCTTCGCCGGCGCCGCGCCAGATGCGCTGCACCGCCTGCAGGCTCGGACCGAGCTGCAGGCTGCGCTCGCGCAGCTGTTGATAGTGCTCTTCGGCCGCCAGCTCCTCGCCGCAGCGCGCCCGCAGCACGGCGAGCGAGTCGCCGTCGCTCGGCTGGTCTTCAGCGCGGGCGGCTCGCACCACGGCGCTGGCGTGGATGGTCCACTGCTGCTCGTCGCCGGCCTGACTATATACCTCGATGGTCGCTCCGTCTTCAGCGGGCGTCAGGATGGTCTGGAGCGTCCGCTGTTCCTCGGCACCGACCGCCAGGGGGACCTTGATCAGCAGCTCGTCCAGCACGGGCAGGTCGGCGGGCAGGCCGGCCTGTGCCGCGGCCAGCACGAGTTCAGCGAAGGCGGCCGCCGGCAGGATCGTCGTGCCAAAGACGCGGTGGTCGTCGAGGTAGGCCAGATCGCCCGCGCCAAGCGTGCGCTCGAACTGAGCCTGCCGCAGCGCCGAGCGCAGCCCGCGGCCAAGCAGCGGGTGCTCGCCGGCGGAGACGTGGCGCTCAGCGCCAGGCGCGGACCGGAGTGGCTCGACCCAGTGACGCTCACGCTGAAACGGGTAGCTGGGTAGTACAAGCTTGCGCCGGGCGTAGGGCCGGTCGAAACCGGCCCAGTCGATGCTCGCGCCGTGTGTATAGGCGCCGGCCACGCTTTCAAGCAGCATCTGCCAGTCGTCACGGCCTTTGCGCAGCGACGGCAGCCACACACCCGATCGGGGGCCAGCTCCTCCTGGGCCATGCCGAGCAGCGTCGGATGCGGGCCGATCTCGATAAAAAGCTCGCAGCCAAGGCGACTCAGCTGCTCAACCGCCTGGGCGAAGCGGACCGCCTCGCGGGCGTGGCGTCGCCAGTAGGCCGGCGTGGTAAGCTCGTGGCCGGCGGCGGCGCCCGAAACGTTGGAAATAAGCGCAGCCGGGCGGCATGAAGTCCACGTCGGCCGCGGCGCGCTCGAAGTCGTCGAGCGTCGGATCGACCAGCGGCGAATGAAAGGCGTGCGATACATTCAGACGCCGGGCCCGCATGCCGGCGGTCGTAAAGTGCTCGACGACTGCCGGAATCCTCCCGGGACCCGCCACCACCGTGTGCTGCGGGCCGTTGTAGGCGGCCACCACGCGCGACCGGCGTAGGCGGCGATCGCGGCCTCGACCGTCGCAGCGGGAGCGAAGACGGCCGCCATCGCACCACCGGCGGGCAGCGCGCTGCATCAGGCGTCCGCGGGCAGCGACGAGCGCCAGCCCATCCTCGAGCGAGAGCACGCCGGCGACGATGGCGGCGGCGTACTCGCCCACGCTGTGGCCCACCACCGCGCTGGGGCTGATGCCCCAGCTGCGCCACAGCTCGGCCAGCGCATACTCCAGGGCGACCAGGGCCGGCTGCGTGTACGCGGTCTGGTCGAGCAGGCGGCAGCCGCACTGCCCGGCTCGGCGAACATCACATCGAGCAGTGGGCGATCAAGGTGCGTGGCCAGGATCGCGGCGCAGCGGTCGAGCGCGGCGCGAAAGACCGGCTGGCTCGCGTACAGGTCGCGGCCCATGCCGGCGTATTGCGCGCCCTGGCCGGTGAACAGAAACGCCACCTTCGGCGGATCGGCGCGCTCGACGTGCCGCGCACTGAGGCCGGTCGCGCCTCGCCACGCCGAAAGCGGCAAGTGCCTCGGCGGCCGCGGCGCTATCGGCGGCGACCAGGGCGAGGCGGTGGGCGAAGTGGCTGCGGCCGGTGCCGGCGGTGAAGGCGACGTCGGCCAGGTTGGCCAGCATCAGCGGCTAGAAAGCGCGCGTAGCGGCCGGCCAGCTCGCGAGCGCCTCGTCGCTCGCGGCCGATAGGGGCAGGGCATGCAGCGGGCGCTCGACGGCGCTCGTCACGGGCACGCTTGCCGGCGGCTGCTCCAGCACCACATGCGCGTTGGTGCCGCTGAAGCCGAACGAGCTGACGCCGGCGACGCGCCGCGCGCCGGACGGCTGCCAGGGCGCCAGCTCCGCCGGCACGCCGACCGGCAGCTCATCCCAGGCGATGTGCGGGTTGGGCTCGAGAAGTGCAGGCTGGGCGGGATCTCGCCGTGCTCGAGCACCAGCACCACCTTGATCAGGCCGGCGACGCCGGCCGCCGCCTCCAGGTGGCCGAGGTTGGTCTTGACCGAGCCGACCAGCAGCGGCTGGTCGGCCGCGCGGCCCGGCCCGAGCACCGCGCCCAGCGCCTGCACCTCGATCGGGTCGCCCAGCGCGGTGCCGGTGCCGTGCGCCTCGACATAGCTGACTTCGTGGGGCGCCACACCGCCGTTGGCCAGCGCCGCGCGGATCACCGCCTCCTGCGCGGGGCCGTTGGGCGCGGTCAGGCCGCTGCTGGCGCCGTCCTGGTTGACCGCCGAGCCGCGGATGACCGCCAGCACCCGGTCGCCGTCGGCCAGCGCGTCGGAGAGGCGCTTGAGCACGACCACGCCGCAGCCCTCGCCCCGCACGAAGCCGTCGGCGCCGGCGTCGACGAACTTGCAGCGGCCGTCGGGCGCCAGCATCTGGTACTTCGACAGCGTGATCGTTGTTTCGGGCGAGAGGATCAGGTTGACGCCGCCGGCCAGCGCCAGGCTGCACTCGCCCTGGCGCAGGCTCTGCACCGCCAGGTGCACCGCCACCAGCGACGACGAGCAGGCCGTGTCGAGCGAGATGCTCGGGCCGTGCAGACCGAGCACGTACGACAGCCGGCCGGAGGCGATGCTGTGGGCGTTGCCCGAGGCGTAGTACGCGTCGAGCCCTTCGACGCCCGCGCATTCAGAATATGCTGGGCGTAGTCGCCCGTATTGATGCCGACGAAGACGCCGGTGCGGCTGCCGGCCAGCTCCGGGGCGATGCCGGCGTGCTCCAGCGCCTCCCAGGCCACCTCCAGCAGCAGCCGCTGCTGCGGGTCCATGCTCGCCGCCTCGCGCGGGGCGATACCGAAGAACTGCGGGTCGAAGCGGTCGACGTCGCGCAGGAAGCCGCCGTGGCGGGTCGACATCTTGCCGGGCGCGTCGGGGTCGGGGTCGTAATAGGCGTCGATGTCCCAGCGTCGGGCCGGCACCTCGCCGATGGCCTCGACGCCGTCGCGCAGCAGCTCCCAGAACGCCTCCGGGCTGTCGGCGCCGCCGGGGAAGCGGCAGCCGATGCCCGACGATGGCGATCGGCTCGCGCTTGGCCCGCTCGCGGCCTCGAGCCTGCCCTGCAGCTCCTCGATGGCGAGGAAGGCGCGCTTGAGCGGGGTCAGCTGGCTCGGCTGTCGGCGTGGCGTGGCTCATCGGTATTCCTCAGATCTCCGCCAGCTTCTGGAGCAGCATCGCCTCGACCTCTTCGTCGGACAGGTCGGCGATCGACTTCGGCGCTGATCGGCGAGGCCTCGGCCGCGGGCACCGGTGCGGCCTCCGCGGGCTCGCCTCGCCGAAAGCGACCTGCTCGAGATAGCTGGCGATGGCGGCGATGGTCGGATGGTCGAAGACCAGCGTGGCCGGCAGCTTGCGTCCAGCGCCAGGCCCCGGCGCAGCACGTTGCGCAGCTCGACCGCCATCAGCGAGTCGAAGCCGAGGTCGAGCAGCGGCTGGTCGCGTCGATCGAGCCGGGTCGCCAGGCGCAGCACCCGGGCCACGCGCGGCGCACACGTCGACCAGCAGCTCGTGGCGCTCGTCCGGCAGGGCCTCGGCCAGCGCCGCGGCCAGCACGTCGGCGTCGAGACGGCCTCCGCGGCTGCGGGGCAACCGGCCGGCCGCTCCCAGCTCGGTTGCAGGCTGCCCGGGCGGCGGCTGCGGTCGCCGGCGCGCGGGCCAGGATGACGTGCTGGCCGAGGACCGCGGTCGGCTGCTCGCGCCGGGCAGCGTCACCACCTCGGCGAAGCCCGCGGCCTCGAGCGCCTCTGCCCAGCGCTCGGAGGCAGCAGCGGATGGTCGCCCCGCCAGCTGTCCTCGAAGCGCTGCCAGCCTTCGATCAGGCCGGTGGTGATGTCGAACCAGCGCGGGTGGCTGGTGGCCTCGTACAGCACAAGAGCCCGCCCGGCGCCAGCAGCGCGCGGACGTGGCGCAGCGTGGCGTCGAGGTCGCGCGTGGCGTGCAGCACGTTGGCCGCCACCACGACGTCGTAGCCGTGACGGCAAAGCCCTGCGCCGCGGGCGGCTGCTCGATGTCGAGAGCGCGTAGCGCACGAACGGGTGGTCGCGAAGCGCTCGGCGGCGCGGGCGAGGAAGAAGTCGGACACATCGGTGAAGGTGTAGCTGGTGCGCTCGGCCGGCAGGGCCGGCAGCAGCGCCGCCGTGGTGCCGCCGGTGCCGGCACCGATCTCCAGCACGCGCAGCGGCGCGTCGGGCCGCGCCGGGCAGCCGCCACGGCGGCGGCCCGCGCGATGCCGTTGAAGTAGCGGGCCACCGCCCACTGGCTGTAGAGGAAGTCGACGGTCTCGTAGGAGCCGTCGGGGAACAGCGTGTCCAGCGCGCTCTCCTGGCCGGTCACGACGGCCGCCAGGTGGTCGCCGCAGCGGTGCAGGTAGTCCAGCAGCGGCTCGATGTCGGCCAGAGCTGTCCGCGCCTGTCGCGGCAACAGCTCGGCAAGCTGCGGCTCGGCAGCGGCGTGTCGGCCAGGAAGCGCCCGTCGCCGGCGCGTCGCAGCAGCCCGTCGTCGGCCAGGTGGCCGAGCCAGCGCCCAAGCAGGTGGCCGTAGGTCGGCTGGACGCGAAGCGGTCGATCAGCTGTTCAGGTGTCTGGCGCTCACCGGCCGGGTGAACAGGCCGAGTGCGCGCAGCGCGCGGACGATATACGCGTCGGCCAGCCGGTCGAGCAGCCGCCAACGCTCCGGTACGTCTCGACACGCAGGTCGAGCGGGCCCTGCTCGGCCTGGCCGCGCGCGGCACGCATCACGGCGGGCCAGGCTCATCGGCGCGCTGGGCGCTCTCTTGGACCGGCGTCCGCCCAGTAGCGCTTCGTGCTCCCACGGGTAGGTGGGCAGCGCCAGCCTGCGGCGAGGATAAGGACGGTCGAAGCCGGCCCAGTCGACCGTGACGCCGGCGGCGTACAGCGTGCCCAGGCCGTCGAGCATCTGCGCCCACTCGTCGGCGTCCCGGCGCAGCGACGGCACCCAGGTCGCTCGTCGTCGGGCCAGCAGCGCTGACCCAGGCCCAGCAGCGTCGGGTGCGGGCCGATCTCGACGAACGTCGTGTAGCCGGCGTCGCGCAGCGTGTCGAACACGGCGGCGAACCGCACCGGCGCGCGCAGGTGGCGGCGCCAGTAGCGCGGCGTGGTGATCTCTCGCCGACCAGGCTGCCGGTCATGCTGGAGACCAGGCCGATCTGCGGCTCGGACAGGCTCACGCCGGCGACGGCCGCTCGAACGCGTCGAGGATCGGCTCGACCAGCGGCGAGTGGGCCGCCACGCGGACATCGAGGCTACGGAACTCGTCGTGTCCAGCTCCAGCGCGCTGAGCACCGCATCCACGGCGTCGCGCCGGCCGGAGATCACGGTCGTCGCCGGCCCGTTGACGGCGGCGATGCCGGCGTCGCGGCGTACGGCGCGACCGCCCGCGCCACCTCTCCTCCTCGACGAAGATCGCCACCATCTCGCCGTCGGGCGGGAGCGACTGCATCAGCCGGCCGCGGGCGGCGATCAGCGCAGCCCGTCCTCGAGGCTGAGCACGCCGGCGACCACGGCGGCGACGTACTCGCCGGCGCTGTGCCCGGCAACCAGCGTGGGCCGGACGCCCCACGACTGCCACAGCTCGGCCAGCGCGTACTGAAGCGCGAACAGCGCCGGCTGGGCGTAGCGCATGTCGTGCGAGCAGGCCGCCGTCACCGAAGAGGATCTCCGGCACGCTGCGGTCAACGACGGTCCGCAGCAGCTCGTCGCAGCGGTCGAGGGCGGCGCGGAACACCGGCTGGGTCGCGTACAGCCAGCGGCCCATGCCGGCATAGCTGCGAGCCGTGGCCGGTGAACAGGAAGACCACTTCGGGCGGACGCCGGCGGCACCGTGCCCGACCGTTATGCCGTCCGTGGCGCCGGCTACGAACGCCGCGAGGCGCTCGCGCACGCTGGCGAGGTCGTGCGCGACGACGGCCAGCCGGTGGCTGAAGTGGCTGCGCCCGCTGTTGGCGGTAGGCAACGTCGGCCAGCGACTGCTCGCGTGAGCCGCCAGGTGGTCGGCGTAGCGGCCCGCAGCTCGCGCAGCGCCGGCTCGGTCTTGGCCGAGAGCGCCAGCAGGTGGAGCGGGCGTTCGACACCCGCTTCCGCGCTTTCCGCCTCCGGGGGCCTTCCACGATGACGTGGGCGTTGGTGCCGCTGAAGCCGAACGAGCTGACGCCGGCCACACGCCGGCCATCCGTCCGCCACGGCTGCAGGCAGTGGGTACCCGCAGCGGAAGCTGATCCCCCGCGATATACGGGCTGGGCGTCGAGGTGCAGGTGGGGCGGGACTGGCCGTGCTGGAGCATCAGCACCACCTTGATCAGGCCGGCGACGCCGGCCGCCGCCTCCAGGTGCCCGATGTTGGTCTTGACCGAGCCGACCAGCAGCGGCTGCTCGGCCGCGCGGCCCGGCCCAGCACGGCGCCGAGCGCCTGGACCTCGATCGGGTCG
Source organism: uncultured bacterium (assembly GCA_963827625.1). Lineage (GTDB taxonomy): Bacteria > Chloroflexota > Chloroflexia > Chloroflexales > Kallotenuaceae > CAWHBS01. Next base: position 604,075 of record CAWHBS010000007.1, read on the forward strand.
CCCAGCGGCGTGCCCGTGCCGTGCGCCTCGACGTAGCTCACATCGTGCGGGCGACACCTGCGCGTCGGCGAGCGCCGGCGCATCACCGCCTCCTGCGCGGGGCCGTTCGGGCGCCGTCAGGCCGCCGCTGCGCCCGTCCTGGTTCACGGCGGAGCCGCGGATCACCGCCAGGACCCGGTCGCCGTCGGCCAGCGCGTCGGAGAGGCGCTTGAGCACCACGACGCCGCAGCCCTCGCCGCGCACGTAGCCGTCGGCGCTGGCGTCGAACGTCTTGCAGCGGCCGTCCGGGCGCCATCATCCGCGCCTTGGAGAAGTTGATAGTGATCTCCGGCGTCAGGATCAGGTTGACGCCGCCGGCGAGAGCCAGGTCGCACTCACCGCTGCGCAGGCTCTGCACGGCGAGGTGCACCGCCACCAGCGACGACGAGCAGGCGGTGTCGAGGGCCATGGCCGGCCCCTGGAGGCCGAGCACGTACGACAGGCGGCCGGCGGCGATGCTGGAGGCGTTGCCGGTAGCGAGGTACGTGTCGATCTGCTCGGGATCGCTGGCCAGCATCCGCATGTAGTCGCTGTTGCTGATGCCCGACAAACACGCCGCTCTGGCTGCCGTCGAGCCGTCGGGCGCGATGCCGGCGTGCTCGAGCGCCTCCCAGGCCACCTCGAGCAGCAGGCGCTGCTGGGGATCCATCTGGGTCGGCCTCGCGCGGCGAGATGCCGAAGAACTGCGGCGTCGAAGCGGTCGATCCCGTCGAGGAAGGCCCCATGGCGCGTGTACATCTTGCCGGGCGCGTCGGGATCGGCGTCGTAAAGCGCGTCGATGTCCCAGCGGTCCGCCGGGATCGGACCGATGGCGTCCTCGCCCGCGGCAAGCAGTTCCCAGAACGCTTCGGGCGTGTCGCGCCTCCGGGGAGGCGAAGACCCATGCCGACGAGCGCGATCGGCTCGTTTCCGGCGCGCTCCAGCTCGGCTACGCGCTGCTTGAGCTCGCGGATCTCAACGATGGCCCGCTTCAGCGGCGAAAGGCTCGCGCCGGCCTGACCGTTCGTGCTCATCGTCCGTCCTCCAGGCCACTCAGCTCGGCCAGCAACAGTGCTTCAGCCTCGATTTCCGAGAGCTGCTCCAGATCGGCTGCCAGATCCACGCGCCGCGCATCTGTCGCCGTCTCGAGTGCGGGCGGATCCTGCGGCGCCAGCAGCTCGACCAGGAAGCCTGTGAGGGCGTCGAGCGTGGGATAGTCAAACAGCAGGGTTGTCGGCAGCGGGCGGCCGAGAGCGGCGCCGACGCTGTTACGCAGCTCAACCGCCATCAGCGAGTCGAGGCCGAGCTCGCTGAGAGGCTGGCGCGGGTCCACCGCATGGGTCGGGGCAAGCCCGAGAACGTGCCCGGCATGCTCGCGCACTGCAGTACGCACTAGCGCACGCCTGTTGCCGGGAGCCGCCTTAGCCAGGCGCGTCGACAGATCCGGCTCGGCTTTCCGTGGCGCCCCCGAACCATGCGCGCCGGCGTTCTCGCCGGCCGGAGCGTGTTGAACAAGCTCGCGCACAAGAGAGGGCAAGGGGCGGCCCGCGAATTGCCGTGCAAAGCGGCTCCAGTCGGCCGGCAGCACGGCTAATTGGGCTGCGTTCTCGCCCATAGCAGCCGCGAGTACGCGTAGTCCGGCTTCGGATGCGATGGTACGCAGGCCCTGCTCGGCCAGGCGCTGACGCGCTCGCTCGTCAAGCGCTGCCGCCATGCCGGCCTCGCCCCAAACGCCCCAGTTGATGCTCAGAGCCGGCAGCCCGCGGGCGCGGCGCAGGTGCGCCAGGCTGTCGACAAAGGCGTTCGCAGCGGCGTAGCTGGCCTGACCCGGCGAGCCCAGCAGGGTCGCCCCGGCCGAGAAAAGCACGAGCCAGTCGAGCTCACGGCCCTCCGTGAGACGGTGCAGCGCCCATGCCCCGGCTACCTTGGGCGCGAGCACGGCCGCACTGCGCTCCCAGGTCTGCTGCGTAAGGGGGCCGTCGTCGAGCACGCCCGCGGCATGGACGACCCCGCGCAGCGGCGCCATCTCGACCTCGATACGCTCAAGCAAGGCCGCGACTGCGGCAGCATCGCCCACATCGGTCTGGTCGACGAGCACCTGCGTCCCCGACCTGATCAGCTCCGCGATGACCGCCTGCTGTTCTGGTGTGGGCGAGCGCCGTCCGGTCAGGACCAGGTACCGCGCGCCGCGCTGCACAAGCCAACGCGCCACGGTCAGGCCGAGCCCGCCCATTCCCCCGGTAATCAGGTATGCGCCGTCGGGCCGGATACGTGGCGTCGGCGCCGCCGGCTCCAGCACAACCTTGCCGATATGGCGGGCCTGGGCCATAAAGCGGAAGGCGTCGGCGGCAGCACTCAATGGGAAACTTTGCAGCGGGAGCGGCGACAGGGTGCCGGCGTTCAGCTGATCCACCAGCTGAGCCAGGATGTCTCGGACCAAGCCGGGCTCGCGCTCGCATACATCGCCCAGATACACCACGTGATAGGCGATGGCGCGGCCCAACGCGGCGACCTGCTCCTGGTCCCAGATATCGCGCTTGCCGATCTCAATAAAGCGCCCACCGTCGCGCAGCACGCCCAGGCTGGCCGGGATAAACTCGCCGCTGAGCGAATTGAGGACCACATCTACGCCGGCGCCGCCTGTCAACGCGCGTATATCGTCGGCGAAGCTGAGGGAGCGCGAGTCGAAGGTGTGCTGCACGCCCATCGTCTGGAGCAGGGCCCGCTTCTCCGGGCTGCCGGCGGTGCCGATCACTTCGGCCCCGGCGCGCTGAGCGATCTGTACCGCCGCCATGCCGACGCCACCCGCCGCGGCATGAATCAGCACGCGCTCACCCGCTTTAAGCGCGGCTAAGTTCCGCAGGGCATATGCGGCAGTGGCAAAGGCGATCGGCACAGTCGCGGCTTGCTCGAAGCTGAGCTGCGTCGGCTTGAGCAGCGTGTGGGCGGCTTTTGCAATAGCGAAGGTGGCGATGCTGTCGGCAGCAATCGCAAGCACTTCGTCGCCCGACGCTAAGCCCTCGACCCCTGTGCCTATGGCTTCAACCGTGCCGGCACACTCGTGTCCGAGCTCGCCAGGGTCGCCGGGGTACATGCCGAGCGTGTTCAGCACATCGCGGAAATTCAAGCCGGCAGCGCGGACGCGAATGAGCACTTCACCGGTCCCGGGTTTCGGACGCTCTACCTGCTGCAGCGTCAATCCATCGAACGTGCCGCGCTCGGCGATCGCCAGCCGCAGCGACCTGTCACCGAACGGCGGCTTAGGCGTGAGTCGCGCTACACGGCGGACACCTGAGTGCAGAGCTACCTGGTTTTCATCGCCAGGGCCGTGCAGCTCGGCGACCAACAGGGGCAGCGCAGCGATAGGATCGCTCGGGTCGAGGTCCACACAAACGCAGCCGAGCTCGGGGTGCTCACGCGCGAGCACGCGGCCGAGGCCCCAGATGGTCGCCTGGGCCGGGCTTGTCTCAGCCGCAGCTCCGACGGCCTGGGCGCCGCTCGTCACCAGCCAGAGGCGTGCCGGACCGCCGATGGCCAGTGCCTGAGCCAGGTGCAGCGCGCCACCGAAGATCCACCGCTGGTCGGCCAGCGGGGCATCCGAAGCGGCGTCAGCGCTAAGAAACACCGCTCCACGCAGAACGACATTGTCGCGGGCCAGGGTCGCCAGCAGCGCCGGAAATGGGTCGGCTGTGCCGGATCGGCCTGCCAACGACCGGGCGCAAGCTCCGTCAAAACTGCACCGGGCGTGGTCAGCACAGACTGGACGCCCGAGTCTGCGAAGGCGCCGGCCAGATGGTCGCCGAGTCCGCTGCCGGCGTCGATAATCAGCCAGCGGCCCGGCTCATTGGGAGCCGCGGTGTTGAGAGGTTGCGGGCGCCAGGCCACCTCGTAGAGCCAGTCGGCGGGCTCCACGGAAGGCATAAGCGCAACGCGCGTAGCCTGCTTGAAGACCACCCGGTCGGCCTCGGCGACAAGCAGACCGCTATCGTGGACAGGCCTAACCGGCACGCGATAGTTTCGGCCTGTGGGCCGCCGCTCAGCACTGCAGGTGACTCCATAGCGTGGCGCCGGCTGGTGCATAGCGACGAAAGCCCTCGAAGCCGAGCGGCAGGTACAGTAGCTCGCCATCGGAGGGTAACATAGCTGCAACCACCTGGAGGCAGGAGTCGAGCAGCGCGGGGTGGAGGCCATACGCTTCCGCTTCGCCCGACAACTCATCGGGCCGACGAATAGCCCAAGGGCTGAGCCGGAGCCACGCCAGACCCGCTCGAGCCCGCGGAAGGCCGGCCCGTAATCCATTCCCATTTGCTCCAGAGTATGGTACAGCGCGCCGGGCACCAACTCCTCCCGGCAGGCCGCTTGCGCCTCGCCGAGCGTAGGTACGGCTGCCGGAGTCGCAGCCTCGCGCAGCAGCCGTCCCGACGCGTGCATGCGCCACGGTTCGTCGGACGCACGCTGGCTGAGGATGGTAAAGTGATCGGCCGGCGCGCCTTCGCCTCCGAGGATCACCTGCAGCGTAGCTTTTTCGCCGTCGGGCAGGACAAGCGCTTGATGCACCAGCAACTCGGCGAGCTGAACGCCAGAGCCGTATGCCAGCTCTGCCGCAGCCAGAGCTAGTTCAACGTAGGCGGCAGCCGGGAAGATCGGTGTATCGAACACACGATGCCCATCCAGCAACGGCTGCTCAAGGCTCAGCTCGCTTTCGAACACGAAGCTTGAAATGGCTGACGACCGCAGCTGCCTGTCGATCAGCGGGTGCAACCTGCTCGTCGCGGGCGTGTACGGCCGGCGCGTGCTCGAGTCGCTGTACCAATAGCGCTCGTGCTGGAAAGGGTACGTAGGCAGATCGACGTGCCGACGCTGGTAGTCGCGCTCCAGGCCACGCCAGTCCGGCGTCACCCCGCTTTCATATAGTGCGCCGAGGCTTTTGAGCATGGTTTGCCAGTCATCGGCGCCGGCACGCAGCGAGGCCGCCCACAGAGCACCGTCGTCTGGCAGGCACCGACTGCCGGCAGCCGCGAGTACCGGCGCTGGTCCGACCTCGACGAATACCGTGCAGCCAACCCGGTGCAGCGCGCTGATTCCGGCTGCGAACTGTACCGGCTCGCGCAGGTGGCGCCGCCAATAGCCGGCGTCGGGCACCTGGCCCGCCTGCCAGGGCTCGCCGGTGAGATTGGCGACAAGCGGAATGCGCGGCGCGCTGAAGCTCAGCGTCCGCGCGATAGCCTCGAACTCGCCAAGGATCGGCTCCATCAGATGTGAGTGGAAGGCGTGAGAGTAGCCAGGCGCCTGGTTTTCAGCCCCTCCGCGGCGAAAGCGGCGCGCACAGCTTCAACGACCTCCACGTCGCCGGAGATCACCACATGCTCCGGCTCGTTCAGAGCGGCGATCGTTACGCGACCGGCATAAGGCAGCAACGCCGCCTGTACGCGCTCGGGCGCAGCGAAGATCGCCGCCATTGCGCCGCCCGCCGGCAGTCGACCCATCAGCCGGCCGCGGGCGGCGATCAACCGCAGACCGTCCTCCAGGCTCATCACGCCCGCCACGCAGGCGGCCACGTACTCGCCAAGGCTGTGGCCGATCACGGCATCGGGAATGATGCCCCAGGATTGCCAGAGCTGCGACAGTGCGTATTCGACGGCGAAGAGGGCGGGTTGGGTGTAAGCTGTCTGGTCGAGTATAGCACCGGCCGACGCGTCATCGCCGAAGATCAGCTCGCGCAGATCGTGCCCCAGTTCCGGCCGCAGCAGCTCGGCGCAGCGGTCGATCGCGGCGCGAAAAGTCGGCTGAGTATCATAGAGCCGGCGCCCCATCCCGAGATATTGGGCGCCTTGGCCGGTGAACAGAAAGGCCACCTTCGGCCTGCCGGCCCTGGTTACACTCCCTACGTGTCCGCCAACATGCAGTTCCTTGGCAGCGAAATGCTGCAACTGCTCGCGAAGCTCACTGCTCGTCGCGGCGACAAACGCGGCCCGCTCGGTGAAATGGCTGCGCCCGCGGCCGACTGCGGCGCAAAGGTCGCCGACATCCAGGTCCGGCTGCTCGGCCAGCAGCACGGCGTAGCGTGCGGCCAACTCATCCAGTGCCTGCCAATTCTTGGCCGACAACGGCAATACGTGGAGCGGACGCTGCAGTTCGCCCTGCGCGGCAGCGCCAGGCGACGGAGGCTCCTCCAGGATGACGTGAGCATTGGTACCGCCAAAACCGAACGAGCTGACCCCAGCTATGCGACCATCTGGATCGGCGGTCCAGGGTGTCAGAGCTGTTGCCACCCGAACGTTAATGCGTTCAAACGGAATATGCGGGTTAGGTTGCGTAAAATGCAGGCTTGGCGGGATCGTGCCGTGCTTGAGCGCAAGCACCACCTTCGCCATACCGGCGATGCCGGCACCAGCTTCCAGGTGGCCGATGTTGGCCTTTACCGAGCCGACCAGCAGCGGTCGTTCGGCCGGGCGGGCGGCCCCCAGCACCGCGCCGAGCGCCTGCACCTCGATCGGGTCGCCGAGAGCTGTGCCGGTGCCGTGGGCTTCCACATAGCTGACCTGGCCTGGGTCCACGCGCGCATCAGCCAGGGCGGCGCGCAGCATCGCCTGTTGCGCTACGCCGTTCGGCACCGTAAGCCCGCTGCTGTAACCGTCCTGGTTCACGGCCGAGCCGCGGATCAAGGCGTAGATGCGCGCGCCCTCGGCCTTGGCGCGCGCGAGTGGCATCAATACCATGATCACCACGCCCTCGCCGCGCACATAGCCGTCAGCCCGCATGTCGCCGAACTTACAACGCCCGTCGGAGGCAAGGAATTTGTTAAGCTGATCGAGTTGTCGGGAGCGAGCAGCACATTCGAACCGCCCACCAGCGCCATGGCACAGTCGCCACTGCGCAGGCTGCGGCACGCCTGGTGCACCGCCACCAGCGACGAAGAGCATGCGGTGTCGATCGCCATGCTGGGACCATGCAGGTCGAGCACGTACGAGAGCCGGTTTGGGGTGATGCACAGGGCGTTCCCGAGGGTAGTGTAGGTATCGATCAGCGTCGGGTCGGCAGCCTGCGCCGGCGTTTGGAGACGGCCGTAATCATTAAGCCGATACCGATATACACGCCCGTATCGCTCCCGGCCAGTGTCTCAGGCACAACCCCGGCGTCCTCGAGCGCCTCCCAGGCTGTCTCGAGTACCAACCGCTGCTGAGGGTCCACCATCCGGGCTTCGCGCGGCGCCACGCCGAAGAATTGCGCGTCGAAGCGGTCAACGGCGTTCAGAAAGCCGCCGTAACGCGTGGGTATCTTGCCGCGGGCGCCGGGGTCGTCCGACCAGTAGGCGTCGTTGTCCCAGCGGTTGGCCGGCACCTCGCTGATGGCATCACGCCCGTCGCGCAGCATCCGCCAGAAGGCAGCGGGAAAATCGACGCCACCCGGCAGACGGCAGCCGATCCCGACGATCGCGATCGGTTCGCGGTCGTCGTGCTCCAGCTCTTCCACCCGCGCGCGCAGCTTGCGCAAGGCAACCAGTGCGCGCTTGAGCTGCTCGAGGTCGGCGGAATGTTCCGGGGTCATCGTCATTAGTGTCTCCATTAACCGTCGATCGCGTCGAGCTCGGCATCGAGCAGGGCATTGATATCGTCGCGCGAGAGCTGCGCGATCGCTTCGAGCTCGGTCTCGACCTCGGGCTCGCGGAGCGGTGCAGCCGCCGCCGGGAACAGCTCTGCAAGCAAATGGCGCGTCAGGCCGGCCGCGGTTGGATAATCGAAGGCGAGGGTCGCCGACAGGTTGAGTCCAAGGCGGCGGCCGAGCTGGTTGCGTAGCTCCACCGCGGTGAGCAAATCCATACCCAGCTGGAAAAAGCCGCGGTCGGGAGCTACCTGGTCCGGGCGCTCGAAGCGCAGCACGTCGGCAACCGTGGCCCGCACAAAATCCAGGCCGAGCTCATAGCGGGCGGCTTCCGGCGCCTCGGCAAGCGCCGCCAGCAGGGCAGGTTGTACGGCCATGGGCTGGAGCTCGCCGGCTGCACCCGCGTCGCCGAGCTCGCACAGCAGTGGTGTTGCCCCCGTTCGCGGTAGCTGGCTCACCAGCGCGGACCAGTCAATCGCGGCCACAGTCACCTGGGCGGCCGGGTAGCCTAGCAACGAGCCAAAGGCGGCGGCGCCAGCGGCCGGCGGCATAGCAATCAACCCGCGCCGCTCGAGATGCTCGTCGCGACCGGCCTGTGTAGCCAGGCCCACTTCGCCCCAGTGCCCCCAGTTGATGCTCAAGGCGGGGAGGCCGGCGGCACGACGAAATTGAGCCAGCGCGTCCAGAAAGGCATTGGCGGCGGCGTAGTTTGCCTGGCCAGGAATCCCGATCAGCGCGCTGGCCGACGAGCAAAGCACAAACAGCTCGAGCTCCAGGCCGGCCGTTTGTGTATGCAGGTTCCATGCACCAGCAACCTTTGCCTCCATCACCTGCTCGACACCGGCCCAGCTTTGATTGAGCAGCGCGGCGTCAGCCAGCACACCGCGGCGTGGACTACGCCCTTGAGCGGGGGCATCGACTGCGCGAGCGTGCTCAGCGTCCTGGCAAGTACATCTGCCCGCGCGACGTCGGCCTGCAGGTAGACTACGCGCGCTCCTTCCCTGCTCCAGATCGCGGAGCGCGGCGGAGGCTGTTTCGTCCAGGGGCCGGCGCCCAAGCAGCGCGATGTTGCGCGCGCCGTTAGCCAGCATCCAGCGGGCCAGCACCAGCCCCACGCCACCAAGCCCGCCGGTGATCAGATATGTCGCGTCGGAGCGCAGCGCGGACGGCGAGGCGGTCGCGCCGCCGGCGCGTACCAGCGCGCGCCGAGGCGAGCATCGCCACGCACGGCCACCTGATCTTCGCCGTCGCTCGCCTGCAATGCGTCGAGCAGGCGGCTCGCTGCCTGCGCGTCATCCGTCTCGATGTCGACCAGCCCGCCCCAGATCTCAGGATGTTCGTTGCCGATCACCCGGCCAGAGTCCCCACAGGGTGGACTGCTCGACCGCGATCGGCTCCGGGCCCACGGCCACGGCTCCTGCGTCACCAGCCACAGCCGCGGCCCGGCTCGGCCGACCAGTGCCTGGGCCAGGGTCAGCGCGTTCCCGCGATCTTGCGCTGGCGAACCAGCAACTCTTCCCCGGACGCGCTGTCAGATGCGGCAGGCCCGATGCCCCATAGATACACGGCGCCGTCCAGGGTTTTGCCGGCCTTGCGAAGTTCGTCCAGCAGCCGGCGATGATCGTCGACACTGCCGGGATCGATCGTGTAGCTCCCGTCGTTAGCGCGCCCGAATACAGCCCCTGCGTACACCAGGATGGCCTCATCGCCACGCGCCGCAAGCAGCCGGGCAAGCTCGACACCAAGACCGTCGCGATCGGCGAAGAGCAGCAGCCGCTGCGTGCGAGACAACTGCGCGGAAGGGAGGTCGCGCCAAGCAAGCTCGTATAACCATTCAGCCGCCTGCGCCTGTGCGAGCCGCTCGTGTAGCTCGGGCGCCGGAGCACAATAGTTCACTCCGGTGGCCGCCGAGACGATGTTTCCGCTTGTGTCGAGGAGCATAACATCTCCGGCCGTCTGGTCCGGGTGGGTCTGGTCAAGCCGTGCGTAGGCCCAGGCGGGAGCTGCGCCGCCACGGTGAACCAATCGGTCGATCCGCGCCACAGTCAGTTCACGGGCGCCTATCGACGCGGCGAGCAGCTCGAGCAGCTGGAGACCGGCGGCGATGCCACTCGCTGTGTCGACTTCCTCGCCCTCTGGCTGAAGGCGCGCCAGGGCCTCATTGGAGCCAAGACCCACCTCGCCGAGCCACGGTAGCGCAGACGCTGTCGTGGCACATGCCAGCTGCACCGCGCCCAAGTCAACCGCCGGGGGCAGACTGTCGTCGCTCGCGTCTATTCTGGCGGAGCTATGCTCCACCCAGGGCTGTGACTCGCTGGCACGGCTGTACATGCGCACCGTGGCCCGATCGGGTCCGGGCATGATCGCCACCTGTGTGGCGCGCGGCTCAGCCGCCGAGAGCACAAGGTCGGAGTGGATCACCAGCTCGCGCAACGACACGGACGCGCTGTCCAGGCTCGCCGCAGCCTCCAGACCGAGCCCGGCGTACACCCCGGCCGACAAGATCTCGGCGCCGGCAAGCCGGCGTCGCAGAGGTGGTGCGATTGCGTCAGGGTCGAGATCGCTGGCCCAGAGGTTGACACCCGGCATAGGAGCGAGGGCAGGCAACCGGCGCCCGAGCAGCGAGTTCCCGACGGCATCGATTTGCTCACGGCGTGCGCCGGCGAGGGTAATCCAGAAGCGCTCGCGCTGCCATGGGTACGCCGGCAGCTGCACGCTCTCGCCGGTTGAGTAGACGCCGAGCCAATCAACTGGATAGCCCAGCGTGTACAGCGTGCCGAGCGACGACCAATCGTTGCGGCCTCGTCCGCGTCGCGCTGCAGCGATGCTAAGACATGCCCCGAGCGGTCTGTCGAGCCCATCGTCTCTTCGACCGCCGAAAGCAGGATCGCGTGTGGGCTCAGTTCCACAAACACATTCAGGCCGTCTTCGAGCAGGCCGCGTACAGCGTCGAGGAAGCGCACGGGCCGGCGCAGGTTGTCGGCCCGAATATGCCGGCCCGCAGGCGGCACGGGCCCTATCGCCCAGCAATACCTCGTCGAACACGGTCGAGTACATCGGCACAACGCCAGCATGGGGCGCGATGCCGTCAAGAGCTACCGACAGATCGTCGAGTAGCGGGTCCACCTGGGGGCTGTGCGAGGCCACGTCGACCTTGACCGGCGGCAGAACACGTCGCGCGCCCGCAGCGTCGATAACACGCGTCGAGCGCCGCCGGGTCGCCCGAGAGCACCGTCGAGCTCGGGCTATTGCTGACAGCGATGGAGACCGGTCTTCGTAGCCGGCGATCGCCGGCTCGGCCTCCGGCAGCTCAGTGACCATGGCCATCGCGCCCTGACCGCTGATGCGCCGCAGCAGGTGGCTGCGGCGCAGATACAGGGCGGCGTCCTCCAGCTCAGACGCCGGCCACGTGCGCGGCGGCTACCTCGCCCATGCTGTGGCCAACCACCGCATCGGGCTTCACGCCCCAGGACCGCCACAGTGCCGCCAGGGCTACCTGGATCGCGAACAGCGCGGCTGGATCACGTCGATCGCGTCAAGGTGACTCGCCTGGTTCGTCGCACAATGCTGCAGCAGCGACCAGCCGGCCTCGGTGCGATCGCCTGATCGCAAGGCTCGATCGCCGCCCGGAAAACAGGCTCTCCGGCCAGCTGCCGCGGCCATGCCGGGCCACTGGGAGCCCTGGCCGGGAAAAACAAAGACCAGCCGCCGGCGCTGTTGCGAAGCGGCGCTGCCAGGACGCTGCTCACCGGCAAGCAAGGCCGCGATTTGATCGGCCAGCGCCTCCCGCGAGCGCCCGACAACGGCCAGGCGTTCTTCGTGGTGGGTGCGGCGCAAGGCGGCACTGTAGCAGACATCGTAGGCGCTCGGCGCTCCGGCTTCGTCGACGCGTCGTGGTAGCGCCGCGCCAGCTCGACCGGGCGGCCGGCGATTGAGCCGAGATCGGTAGCAGCAGTGGGCCGGTCTCCTGAGGGCAGGCGTAGAAACCCTCGCCGGCGCCGCTTCCAGCACGACGTGAGCGTTGGTGCCGGCGATGCCGAACGAGCTGACGCCTGCCAGCGCCGGGTGCTCGCTCGCGGGCCAGGGTCGAAGCTCGGCGCAGACCTCAAGGCCCAAGTCGCGCCAGGGAATGTTCGGATTAGGCTCCTGTAGATGCAGCGAGGCCGGGATCTGGCCGTACTTGAGCGCCAGAGCAACCTTGATCATCCCGGCGACGCCGGCTGCGCCCTCGGTATGCCCGACATTGGTTTTGAGCGAGCCGACCAGGCAGGGCTGCTCGGGCGTGCGCCCCTCGCCGAGCACCGCGCCGAGCGCGCCCAGCTCCACCGGGTCGCCGGCGGCAGTACCGGTGCCGTGTGCCTCGACGTACTGCACCAGGCGCGGATCGACTCCGGCATGGGCGTAGGCATGCCGGAGCATCGATTCCTGGCCGGCCTGGCCGGGAGTGGCCAGGAAGCCGCTGCTGCGCCCGTCGTTGGTCACGGCGCTGCCGCGAATGAGCGCGTAGATCCGGTCGCCGTCGGCAAGTGCGGCTGACAGCGGCTTGAGCGCCACGATCGCCGCGCCATCGCTACGCACATAGCCGTCGGCTCGCGCATCGCCGAACTTGCAGCGGCCGTCGGGCGCCATCATGCGTGACTGTGAGTAGGCGATCGTGATATACGGCTGCAGGATCACATTGGCGCCGCCGGCCAGAGCCAGCTCGCACTCGCCACTCCAGATGCTCTGGCAGGCCAGATGCACTGCCACCAGCGACGACGAGCAGGCAGTGTCGATCGTGATGCTCGGGCCGAATAGATCGAAGAAATACGAGATCCGCCCCGACGCGGTGTAGCGGCCGCTGCCGGTCGTCATATAAAAGTCGATGCCGGATGGGTCGGCAAACAAGCGTGACTCGAACTCGTTGAGCCACATGCCGACAAACACGCCGGTATTGCTGCCGGCGATGCGCTGCGCGGGCAAGCCCGCACCGGCCAGAGCCTCGGCGGCCACTTCCAGCAACAGGCGCTGCTGTGGATCGAGCCGCTCGGCTTCGCGGGGAGCGATACCGAAGTAGTCGGCGTCGAACGACTCGATCCCTTCAAGAAAGCCGCCCCAGCGGGTCATGATCTTACCCGGCGTTGCGGGGCGCTCATCATAAAGCGCCTCGACATCGAAGCGCTGAGACGGTATTGGGCCGATGGCGTCGAAGCCTTGACAGAGCCGCTCCCAGAGCCGCTCCGGGCTGTCGGCCCCACCGGGGAGGCGGCAGCCGATGCCCACGATCGCGATCGGCTCACGCTTGTGGTCGGCTGGTTGTCTCACTTAGCTGGCCCATGCCGTTGTTCCTTGCAGTGCCGCTTCCGCATCCAGGATGCCGGTGATCTCGTCGATCAATGCCGCTCGCTGTTGCTGCAGATAAAAGTGGTCGCCCGGCAGCAGGTGCATGCTGAAGCCGGCGGATGTCTGTGCTTGCCAGGCAAGCAGCTCGGCGCTGCTTGCCTGGCCGTCATGCTGCCCGCCCAGCGCGACGATCGGGCAGGCAAGCGGCGACTCATCGACGTACGAGTACGTTTCGATAACTTCGAAATCGGCACGCAGAGTCGGCAGAAAGAGCTGCATCAGCTCGGCGTCGTCGCGAATGATCTGTGGTATACCATTGTAGCGCCGCTCCATCTCGGTCACGAAGCGGTCATCCGGGAGCTCGTGCAGTGGCAACTCGGGATCGGGCAGTTGGGGAGCCCGGCGGCCCGATACGAACAGGCTGAGCGGCATCGGCGCGCCGCGTCGGCGTAGCTCTCGAACCAGCTCGAACGAAATGAGCGCTCCCATGCTGTGTCCGAAGATCGCATACGGTCGATCCAGCACCGCTTCGATGGCCGAGCCGAGGTCGTCGACCAGCGCCGCCAACCGCGTATAGGGCGCCTCGCGCAGACGCGTTTCACGCCCCGGAAGCTGCACCAGGTTCAGCTCGACATTGGCCGGCAGCTGCCCGAGCCAGGGCCGGTACGCCGCCGCGCCGCTGCCGGCATACGGCAGGCAGAACAAACGAAGATCGGCCTGTGGTCGTCGCGCCGGGCACACCAGCCAGCGCTGTGCCCAATTGTCTGCTTGAGTCTGCACGTGTTTTATACCTTTGAGGCAGCGCCTGCTACAACGGGAGGGCAGTTAGCTGCTCCAAGCATATAAACGAAGCAAACAGCAATACGTCACGGGCGATCCTGCGCTTGTTGCCTCGTGACGGTATTTGCTGTTGTCCGGTGCAATTCTTCAGATGCAAGTATAAACCCTCAAGTTGGTCCAGCTCGTCACGAAAACTGCGAAACGGGATCGGGTCTGCTTTCAGAGCGGGGAGCAGCTCCGGCTCGTCCAACAGGCGCATCATCTGCGACGCGAGGTCTGCCGCGTCGTCGGGCTCAAACCGCAGCCCGTTGCGCTCGTGCTGAACCAGCTCGGCCACGCCGCCCAGGTTCGTTCCGATCACCGGAACACCCATCGCCTGTGCCTCGAGAATCACGTTCGGACTATTCTCGTTCCAGCGTGACGGAACGACCAGCACGTCGATCTCGGCCAGCACGTCCCATATCTCGGAGTGCGGGACCGGTTCCTGCCAGGTGACGTTCGGGAACTGCTTCGACCGCTCGCGCAGGTTTTCGCCGTAGCTGTGCTCGCCTTGAGCAGAGCCGAACAGCGACAGACTGTGCGGGCGTTCTGCGCTCAGGCGGCCCCATGCTTCGATTAAGGTATGCACGCCCTTGTGCCGTTTGATCTGGCCAAGATAGCCGAAGCGCAGTGTCGACGACGCTTTGCGCAGCGGGCACATGCACAGATCGACACCTTGCCGCCAGACGCGGATCAGCTCCGCGGTGACGCCGTGCTGCTTATGTTTTTCGGCGATATAGCGGGACGGCGCAATGATCGCGTCGGCCTGGTTCAACGCCGCCAGCAGCGTCTCCTGCCGCTGCGCTTGAGCGTCAACGCCGAAACGGTTCCCCAACAGCGGCATCTGCTGCGTCAGATTCCAGAAGCCGTCAACCAGCGTCGGTGCCACCTTTGCCGGCAGCCGGTAGCGGCGGTAAATCTCCAGCTGGCAACGGGTGCACTCCACCGGGGTCGGTCCATCGCAGCGACTGCCGTTGGTACGTACCAGGTTGATGCGATGGCACATCCACCAGAAGTCGGTCACCGAAACGACCAGCGCAATTCGGTGCGCTTTGGCAGTTGCGATCACATCGCCGCCCATCAGATAACCGCTGAAAAGATGGAGCACGTCGGGCCGCCAACGCCCGATCAGTTGGTCAAGCATTGTCGAAACGATATGCTCATCCCTAGCCTCGTGCGAGTCGCCCAACTTGGTTGGGCTTTTCACATACAGCCGGTGTACCAAAACTCCATCCTGAAGATGTTCGCTGGTCACCAGCCGCGTCTCGGCCGCCTTCAAGGACTCGATGCAAAGCACCGCCACTTCGTGGCCGCGCGCAGCCAATGCGCGCGCGGTGCGCTCGGCGCGCAGTTCTGCTCCGCCGACAAAGGACGGCGGATAAGCGTGTATTACGATCAGTATTCGCATTCGAGGTCCACGGCCGCTATGCTCGAGTGCTCGTCCATCAGCGAGCGGAGCACGAGTTCTATTGTTATTAGAGGCGCTACTTTGCCGATTGTCCATAGCTCGTCCCCACGCAAGTGGCGCTCCCACAGGCGGCGCACCTCGTCGGGATCAAACATGCCGCGCTCCAGGGTGCGCTTATCAAACAGGATCGCTTCGGCCCACGCGCGCAAATCGGTACGCAGATACTGCTCATAGTCGGCGTACAGCCGAGGCCGCTCGGGAAACACCGGCCCTACGACGCGGTTCACCGCCCGCTTCGCACGCCCGAGCGCCCGGTAGCCGCTGCGCAGCAGCGGGCTACTGTGCGGCAGCTGGTCGGTTTTCTCGTTTGGCACCAGAGCGAGCTGCGGCATACGCCGGGTAATGACCGCATGGTGCAGCGCAGGCGTAGCGCGGATCTGCTCCGGCAGCGCATACAGAAAGTCGATCAGCTTGTAGTCAAAGAACGGGCAGCGTACCTCAAACGCCGAGCGCTGAAACACGATCATAGAGTTGGTCGAGCGCCGCACGTGCTGCGAAAGATAGAAGTAGTCGGCGCGGTTGGGCGACTGGTAGTGGGCTGTGCGGGCGATAGCCTCGTCGAACGATTGGCGTGCCAGACCAGCCAGCTCAGGGTTTCCAGGTCGCCTGAACAGCGCCTCGGCCTCGCCGTCGGTCAGTCCGGGCCAGGTAAATACACGGCAGTAAGCATCGTAATTGCGCCGGCGGAAGGTCTGCTCGTCCGGCGCGTGGCGTAGCAGCGGATCGGTATGATATTCGCCGATCCTCCCGCCCATGGTCGTACCGCCGTCCCAGCCGCTGAGATGGACGTCGAATAGCTCGCGTGCCTGCTCGAGTGTGCTCATGCCGTGGGCATGCATCCAGCCGTGCAGGCCCTCGGTCAGCGCCAGATGCTGCTCCGCGTGCTCCAGCACCCAGCGCCCGTCGGCGAAGGGGAACCAGTGGTGCGGCCGCTTGGCGCGCCGCGCAAGCGCAGCTCCATAGACCACGTCGCGGCAGGTCTGCTCCCCGAACGTCACCGTGGTGACCGGCGTCGACGGGTCGATAAAGCCGAGGATCGTGCGCCCGTCCAGCCCGCCGCTGAGATATACGCCGTCGCGCAGCGGCGGCGCGGTCATCGCGTCGACGGCGCGCTGGAATAGCCTGATCGTCTCCTCTACAGCCTCGTCGAAATCGATGCGCTCGAGCGGCACGATGCGGTCCCAGTCCCAGTAGGGCCTCAGCGTGAGCTGGTCGTCGGACGGCCGGTAGCGCAGCAGTGTCGCCGGAGGAAGTACCTTTACATCTTCGAGCCAGGTCCGCTCGTCGAGCAGCTGCTGAAAGCGAACATACTGGGCCACGGCTGTCTGATCGAGCGTACGCGGCACGGCCGGCGCCGCCAGCACGCCCTTGATCTCGGGGGCAAAGACCAGCGCACCTCCGGCATGAGCGTAGAAATGCTGGTACAGGCCGAAGCGGTCGTTCACCAGCACGAGCTCACCACTGCGCTCGTCCCAGACGCTGATTGCAAAAGCGCCCTCGAGTTGTATCAGACCCGCGGCGCCTTCGCGCAGATAGACTTCCAGCGCCAGCCCGGCGTCGGCCACGGGCAGCGCGACGCCTTGCGCCGCCAGCTCGGCCATGCGCTGACGCTGATGATAAAATTCGCCGGCCATGCACAGCGATACATTGCCGCCCGCTCCGCGCAGCGGCTGCTGCTCGGGATTGAGCAATCCGATCGCGATGCGGCCAATCGCGCAGTCTACACCGGCTTCGGCAACGTCAACCACGATGCGCTCGTTGTGGCGCATCTGGCTGCCCATCGCCCGCGCGATCGTCATCGCAGCAGGGTTAACCCCAGCGTAGCCAAAGACACCGCTCACCGTGCGTACCTCAATTTCGCGAAGATCGCTGTTGCACGCGCCAACAGCTCCTGGTCGACCAGCCGCAGCGCCAGAGCGGCGGCGGTGAAGCTTACAACTCCAAGCGCGACAGTCACCGGAAGGATGGTAACCTGGTTGGCTGCCCAGACGATCACGCCCATCAGTAAGGTTGCCGCGCCGATCAGCACCAGGGTGGTACCGACCTGCCTCGAACTTTAAACGATTGCCGAGCAGACGATAAAACAGCACGCTATTGATCCCGTCGGTCAGCACCGTTACTGCAGCCGCGCCCAGCATCCCGAAAGCCATGATCGCCAGCGGGTAGAGCACAACCCCCAGCAGCGCGCCGGTCATGAAGATTCGCCAGGCTTTGCGCTCGAGACCGACGGCAGCTGTAACGTTGCCTGCGAACGCATTGAACAGGCGCAGCGGAATATTCCAGCTGATCAGCGCGAGCACCGCCGCAGAAGGAGCATACGAAGGGCCGTACAACAGGCCGATGATCTGCCCTGCCAGCAAGGAAGTACCCATCGCCACCGGCAGGCCGAACATAGCCAGCCATTTGATGGTGCTTCGAGTCCAGCGGTGGACCGTTTGCGGGTCGCTCATATACGCGCGCGCAAGCGAAGGCGTTATGACCGTCAAAAACCCGCCCAGGATCGAGACTATCGTCGGCACCAGCCGGTAGGCCGCGCTATACCAACCCACTATACTTTCGGTTTTCATCAAGCTGAGCAAAAAGGTATCGACGTTGAAACTGATCGTGAGCGCGAGCGAGGAAAGCGCGAACGGCAGGCTGGCCAGCAGAAAGGCGCGCACCTGCGTCCGGTCGAAGTGCAGCGGCAGCGGGCCAAGACCGAAGCGCCTGATTGCGAAGTGACCGTAGGCGATCTGCGCCAGCATTGCGACCAGCCCTACGGACATCAGCGCGATCAGCCCGCCTCCCAGCATCAGCACGCCGACACCTAGCGCGATGGTCGCGAATTGGCCGATCATCTGGCTCGCGGTCCACACTTCGTAGCGCTCCTGCGACGTGAAGATCGTCATAAGCGGCGCCAGCCAGGCAGCCAGCACAAAGGTCGCACACTGTAACAGCACGCTAAAGACAATAACCTGCTCGTAACCCAGCACCATAGCCAGGCCGGTCAGCAGCACGATCGCTGCAAGAGCCAGGACCAGACGTACCACGACCAACATTCCAAACAACTCGGTCACGCGGGCGCGGTTTTGGGCCAGCGAGCGCTCGACATACTGGGTTGTGCCCAGCTCAAAGACAATCCCGAACAGGCCGCAAAACGCCAGCACTGTTGCGTACTGACCATAGACATGCTCGCCGAGCGCGCGCACGTAGTAAATTGTGTAGGCGAAGCTCAGCAGGCGGATCAGCCCGCCGCCCGACGTAACGAACAGCGTGTTGCGCAAGATAGTGCGCCCAAGGCTGTTTCGTGCCGCCACATCACCCTGGACAGCTTGTTCGTCGGCTCGTTTGTTGATCATGCTCAACGCAACTATCTCGAAGCAAGTAGCAAAGCATACGCCGATCGGAAAGGATCGATTCGCATAAGCTACAAATAACAATCATGCCAGGCAGTGTCAAGACTTTTCGGCTGCCCAAAAGGCTTTGCAAGACATTCGTAAGGTAGTGGTTATTAGTTGTCAGAGATTAGCAAGTAACCACGAATGGGTTACGGCTGTGGATACGGCACCGCAAAATCGCGACAATTGGCCGTCACCGTGCGATCGCTGCGCTGCGTCCTTTCCCCGATCTATTCGAACGCAATACCAACGAAAAAGGTACGCCGGCTCAAGATTTCATTTACGGGAGCGCCGGTAGCGCCGCGCGCGCTTGTACAGCTCGCTGATTAACACTGCTCCCTGAAACCGAAACGATCCGCGAATGAACGCGAATAGCAAGCATACTATTCGCGTCCATTCGCGGATCGTTTCTTTTGCGGAGCACTTTAGCGCGGCGTGCCGGTTACCCGGTAGATCACCCCGTTGTCCAGGTTGCTCATGTACAGCTCGCCGGCTTCATCCTCGCCGAACGAGCTGATCCCGTCCTCGGCCTGCGGCGCCGGCGTGAGCGTCCAGCCGTCTCCGGTTTGCGACATCGTCCACATATTGCCCGAACAATAGTCGCCCAACACATAGCCGCCGCGCAGCGCGGGATATTGCTGCCCGCGATACACGTACCCGCCGACTACCGAGCAACCTTCGCTATGCGGATAATCGACGACCGCCTCGGTGAGGCCGGTACGATCGCAGCTTTGGCCGCGGAAGCAGGAGCGGCCCTCCAGGATCGGCCAGCCGAAGTTTTCGCCGCCCTGCTCGCCCGCCGGCCGTACATGCAGCCACTCATAGCGGTTCTGGCCGACGTCGCCGATATATAGATCACCGCTTTCGCGGTCGAACGAGAAGCGCCACGGGTTGCGCAGGCCGTATGAAAAGATCTCCCCGCGCACGTTGTCCTGGCCGACAAACGGATTATCTTCCGGTACCACGTACGGTTCGCCGCCGTCCACATCCAGCCGCAGCAGCTTGCCGAGCAACGTACCGGTGTTCTGACCGTTGCCGTAGCTGTCGCCGGCGCCGCCGCCGTCGCCGAGTGCGATGTACAGGTAGCCGTCCGGCCCAAACGCCAGCATGCCGCCGTTGTGATTGCCGGCCGGATCTTCGACCTGCAGCACGAAGCTTTCGCTGGCCGGGTCGGCGCTGTCGCCCTGCGCGGTAAAGCGGCTGATCGCGTGGTTGCCGTCCGCGTCGGTATAGGCAACATACAAAAAGCCGTTCCGCTCGAAATCGGGATGGAACGCCAGCCCGAGCAAGCCCTGCTCGTTACCGCCCGCGTTCACCCGGTCGCTGATATCCAAAAACACGTCGCCGTCGAGCGTCAGCACGCGCCCGCCTTTTTCAACCACAAACACGCGTCCCGAGCCGTCACCGGCGTGGCCGACAAATACCGGTGCCTGGAAGCCGCCGGCCACTTCTTCAAGCCCGATCTGCACAGCGGCCGGGTCGAACGGCGTTTCCGTTGCGGCTCCAGACGCCGTGGCGGCCGGCGCGCTCGGCTCGGGGCTTGGCGCAGGTAAGGCTGTAGCTTCTGCACTTTCGCTCGGCGCGGACGGCGCCGCTGCGGTTGGACTCACCGCGGGTGGCGATAACAACGGTGGTAACGTTGCTCGAATTGAAGGAAATGCCGTTCCGGCGTTGCTCGACGCCCCACAACCCGCAAGCATCAACGCAAGCAGCAGCCCGCCCAGCTTGTGTACGTGCCTCATGTTCGCTCCCATCCGGCGCCGGCGGGGGAGGCACCTGGCGACCGTTGTGGTTTGTACACCGCCCGGCATGCATCGGTGCCGGTTAATCGACACCAGCGGTGAAGCTTCACACTCGCCCCAGCCGGTGTATCCGCCCGCCACGACACGTACCAGCAGCGCGTCCTGGCTGCCGTCGCCGATGTCGAGCACCTCGGGCATCGACAGGTAAAAGAAATCGACGGCTTCGATCTGCATCATGACTCAGGCAGCGCTCGCCCTAGCCAGGCGGCCCAGTTCCCGCCGAGCACGCCGTCGACCTCGTCTTCACGCCAGCCCGCGTCGCGCAGCGCGCTACCGATCAGATGTAAATCGGTAATATCGTGCAGCTCGGCGGGGATACTTTCGACACCCAGGCCGCCGTCGAAATCGGAGCCGATGCCGACATGCCGAGAATCGCCGGCAAGCTCGCAGATGTGCTCGATATGGCGCACGACGTCGGCGAGAGTAACCGCGCTTTTGGGCTGTCCGGGCGTCCAGCCGTCGACCAGGAATCTGTTGTAGATCACCACGCCGACGACGCCGTCGCGCTCGGCGATCGACCTGATCAGGACGTCGCTAAGCTGGCGGTCGGTCGGCACAAACGCCTGGCAGTTGCTGTGCGAGGCACACACCGGGCCGGAAAACCGCTCGAGCGCCTGCCAGGCACTCATTTCGGCAAGGTGGCTCAGGTCGAGGCCAATACCCAGACGACCCATCTCGTCAAGCAGCTCGACACCGGCAGGCGTCAGCGGGCCGGGCGCGCCAGTTCCACCGGCATAGCGCGTGGCGCTCCACGACAGGCCGACGACGCGCAGGCCGGCATTCCACCACTGCTGCAGCTCGCCGGCATCACGCACCGGGTCGGCGCCTTCCATCAGCAGCACCAGCGAAGGCCGCGCGGGTGCGGCGACGGCGGCTTCGAGATCGGAACGGCTGCGCACGATGGCGACCTCGCCGCGCTGCTCGAGCTGCCGGTAGTAGCGCATTTGAGCCCAGCCCTGCGCGCTGGCTTCGTCCGGCGTGCTATAGATAGGCCCGGGCGTACCAAAGGCCTTGGTTTGCGCCTGTGCGAAGATCGTCGCAAGCGCGATCCGGACGTCGGCGTCGCGCAGAGCCGGCAGCGACACGGTCGGGGTTTCGCGGCGCGCGATCGCGGCGCGGCCGTACGGCGAATCGCGCAGCGCTTCGAGCGACAGCGTCAGGTCCGCGCCGAGCGCGACGGCGTTGTAGGCAAGATCAAGATGCGAGTCGATCAGCATGGCTCAACTCTTCGCGATGGCCCCGCGTATGAATGATCATGGCGCGCAGGGCCTGGCCGCCGTTTTTGATCTCCGGCAGCCAGGGCATCTGCACCGGCCGCTCGGCGATCGAGGCGTCGACACGCTCCAATAAGGCGCCGACCTCGTCGCGCGCGCGCCGCCAATAGCCTTGCACGTCGGACCAGGGCCGGCCGCGGTTGCGCTCGCGCTGCTCGTGGTTGAATGTGTCGACGTCGATCGCGCCGCCCTGCCTGCCGTCGATATACGCGACAAAGCCGCGCGCCGCGGAGGCGATATGCCCGACAAGATCCTGCGCGCTCCATCCGTCCTCGCGCAGCGTCGCCTTGGCCGCGGCCTCGTCGAGCTGTTCCACGATGCGGTCAATCGCTTCGGCTTCGCGTCGCCAGCTCGCGCGCACACGGTCGATGTCAAACATCTGTAACTCCAAGAACCAGGAACCAGGCAAGCCGCCGGCAGGCCGGGGTCTGGGGGTGTCCCCCAGCAACTTTCTCACCCACCTATGTGGGGAAGGACTCGAAGCCCGAAACTCGTCAGCTCGACGCACTAGTATAAAAGCGCAATGCAAAACGCCAGAAGCGGACGCTCAAAAACATCAGCGCCGCCGCGAGCAGGATGCCGATGAGCACGAAGTGCCAGTCGAGCGTTCCCAGCAGCACCGCGGCGGGAAACGTCGTCATAAACGCCACCGGCACCACAAAGGTTAAGACAAAGCGAATGACGCCGTTAAAAACGCCGATCGGGAAGCGTCCTGCTTCAAACATCGAATACAGCAGCTCCGAAATGTTGTCGACGCGCACAAACCAGAACGCCGTCGTGATCAGGCTCATCCAGATAGCATAGAGCATAATCGCGCCAAGCACGAGCATCAGCACAAACAGCGCGATGCGCCCAAGGTCGGGCACGATGTTGAGCCGGTTGAGTGCATAGCCGATCACCAGCAGGCCGACCATCACATCCAGAAACTTCCAAAAAACGATCTGGCGCGTCGACACAAAAAACTGGCTGTCGACCGGCTTCAACAGCACAAAATCGAGCGTACCCTTTCGTATATGCTCGAGGATCGCCTGGATATTCGGGCGCAACAGCGCGTCGATCAAGCCGGTAAATACCTGAAACAGGCCGATCACGAGCAGCGCTTCATAGTACGACCACCCGGCCATGTCCGGGCGATGCCGGTAGATCATGGCGAGCGCGAACCACAACCAGACGGCCCAACCGGCGCTGTAGAGACCATTGACGATGAAATTGGCGCGGTACTCGAGCTCGGTCAGCAGGCTGGCTTTATAGAAGGTCTTGAGCAGGCGAAGATAGCGAGTCATTCAGGCTCCCACCGCGCTGTACTTCTTGACCCCCGTCTTCCATAGTACACGATACAGCACAAAAAACACGCCGATCCAGGCCCACTGCATCAGCAGGCCGTACAGCAGATCGCGGCCCTGCAACCGGCCGAGCAAGATCTCGAGCGGAACAGACAGCTGGTAGCGAAACGGCAGCCAGAACGTCAGGCGCTGGATCGCGGGCGGCATCAGCTCCAGCGGGATCAGATAGCCCGAAAAGATCGACCAGCTGGCGAACCACAGGTCGAACACCGCGGAAGCGCGAGTTGTCCAGAAGGCAAGCAGGCCGTTGTTATACTGGATCATGAAGCTGAGCAGCCACGCGCCGAACAGCGCCGGGACGAACGCCGCGATCGTCACTACGGTCGGCTCGAAGCGCGCGCCGGTGATCCGGGCAGCCGCAACCAGCACCGGAGTGAGCAGCACAAAACGCAGCCATTTGTTGCCGGCAGCCCGCACCAGCCAGTGGTGAATCGGGTTGAGCGGCTTGAGCAGCAGTGTCGAAAACTCGCCCTGGCGGATCTGGTAGTCGATGTCCCACACGATCCAGACACCGGTCATCTGGCGGATAAAGATCGCGCCAAGGTAGTACGCGATGAAGTCTTGCGGCGCAAAGCTGCCGATCGGGCCGCCGGCGCCGAGCGAAAGCCATGCCGCCAGCATCACCAGCGGCAGCACGCCGGTCAGCATCCAGATAATGATCTCGGCCCGGTAGACCAGCACCAGCCGCGTTTCGAAGTGAAAAAAGGCGCTGTAGATGCGGAAATAGCGTCGCATGAACAAGAACAACCTCGAGATCGGTGCACGAATCGACCTTACAAAGCGGTCTCGATCGACGCAGGCGCTTCAACCGCGCGCCGGCTTCCGGCGAACACCTCGCCGATGATTTCCTCAACCGGCGGCTCTTCGATCGTTACGTCGACTACCGGCAGCTCGGCCAGCATGCGTGCCGCCGTGCGCGAGGTATCGACGCGCTCAACCAGCAATGCGGCTTCAAGGCCTTCGATGCTGTCCACGATGCCGTAGCCTTCCAGCACCGCGCGCTCAACCGGCCGCTCCATTTTGACGCGCACCGTTTTGTGCGGCGCCTCGCGCTCGATCAAGGCGGCCAGATCGCCGTCGTACAGCAGCCGGCCGTGATCGATCACGATGATGCGCTTGCACAGCGCGGTCACGTCGGCCATGTAGTGGCTCGTCAGCAGCACTGTAGCCTGATGCTGAGCGTTGTACTGGGCGATAAACCGACGAACATTAGCCTGCATCGTCACGTCGAGGCCGATCGTCGGCTCGTCCAGAAACAGCACCTTCGGACCATGCAGCAGCGCAGCCGCCAATTCACACTTCATGCGCTCGCCAAGCGACAGCTTGCGCACCTGCTTGGTAAGCAGGTCGCCCAGATCCAGCAGCTCGGTAAGCTCGGCTACGATAGCGTGGTACCGGCGGTCGGGAATATTGTAGATCGCGCGATTGACTTCGAACGTTTCGATCGCCGGCAGGTCCCACATCAGCTGCTGCTTCTGGCCCATCACCAGCGTTATCTGGTGCAAGAACGCGCTTTCACGGTTGAACGGCACGTGCCCCAGTACGCGCACATCGCCGGAGGATGGATACAGCAGGCCCGACAGCATCTTGAGCGTTGTAGTTTTGCCGGCGCCGTTGGGACCCAGAAATCCGACAACCTCGCCCTCGTCGATAACAAACCCGAGGTCGTCGACGGCGCGTACATCCTCATAGCGCCGGCGCACAAAAGCGCGCAGCGAGCCGAGCACACCCGGCGTCTTGTGGTGTACGTGATAGACCTTGGAAAGGTGCTCGACCTGTATCTGCGCCATCGCTTCGAAGATTCCTTGCAGCCGGCGAAGCATAGCACACAACAATGAGCAATGAACAAAGCCTGCAGCTATTTGTTCATTGCTCATTGCTCATTGTTCTTTGTTCACGTCGTCGCCGGTGGCGGCGAGGGTCGCGCAGGAGTCCGCCGCGCGCGGCGCCAGGTCCAGAGCACGAGCAGCAGCAGCGGCAGCCACAACGGCGTCCAGATCGCGAACACGATCGCGATATCCGCCAGGCCCTTCGCGAAGTCGAGCAGGTTGTTGGCGGCGGCTGCAGCCGTATTGGAGGGCGACCAGCGCGGCTCGGACTCGATCGATACCACCGCCGGGGCGTACAGCGACACCGTGATCGTAGAGTACGCGGCGCTCTGTTCCAGATACGCGATACGGCCTTTGGACTCCTCGATCTGCGCCTGAATGACGGTAAGCTGCTCGTTGACCGCCAGCGCGTCCTCGGTGTTTCGCGCCTCGGCCAGGAACTGCAGCAGGCGCTGCTCGACCGCCTGGAGGTTGCGCAGCCGCGACTGAAGATCGACGAACTCGGAGGTGACATCCTGACCTTTGACGTCGAGCGTATCGACCTTGCGGGCCAGCCCGGTCAGCGTATTGAGCGCATCGTCGAAATGCTCGGCGGGAACCTTGAACGAGATCGTCGCGCGACGCTCGTCGCCCTCGCCTGATGCCTGCGAGCCGAGCACCCAGCCGCCGCGCTCGTCGGCGATCTGTCGCACCTGCGCTTCGACCTGATCGACCTGGTCGACCAGCATGGCGACGGTTGCGTCGCGGATCACCATGCGCTGCTCGCCCTGCTGTACCGGAGCGCCGGCGGTGATCGGGTCGCTTATCGGATTGGCTGTTGTGTCGCCGCCCGCTTGCTCGCCCTCTTCCCGCGCTGCGCCGTCCTCCGGAGCTACCGGGGCGGCCTCGGCCGGAGCATCCCCGTCCATCGAGGCCGCGGCACCGAATTGTGTTTCGATGCCGGTCGATTCGTCAGCTAGACTGGCGGCTGTGCCGCCGCACGCTGCCAACAGCAGCGCCATGAGTAACCCTGCGATCCATCTGCGTGCCATAGCTTCCTCCGTATGAGAAGTTACGTGCTGCAGGGAGGACGGCAAAGCCGGGCCAGAAGTTCCGGACGAAACGATCCGCGAAGACCGGGTACCTACGATAGTGGGTGCGGACGCAAGGAACGCGAAGGTTAATTATTTACTTAACCTTCGCGTGACGTCGCGAATCGTTTTGTGCGAGCTTACGCACCACCTCGACGATCAGGCGGCGTTCTTCAACTTTGATGCGCTCGTGCAGCGATGCTTCGTCGTCGCCCGGCAGCACCGTCACCTCGGCACGCGCCAGCGCCGGCCCGACGTCGACTTCGGGCGTCACGCGATGTACGGTGCAGCCGGTGACCGGCAGCCCGAGCCGCAGCGCGTCGCGCACGACGTGAGCGCCCCGAATCGCCGGGATCGTGTCGCCGCCGGCAAGCACATAGCTCGCCGCGTCGTCGTCGGGCAGCAGCGCCGGGTGCTGGTTGATCGTGCGGTCGGCGTAGCGCTCGATGAACCATGCCGACATCACGCGCATCCAGCCGGACATCACCAGCAGGTCGCAATCGAACGCGTCGAGCACGGCGGCAACACGCGCTTCCCAGGCGGAACGCGAGGCCGGGTCTCGCGGGCGGCGCAGCGGCAGCGCAACCGTCGCAACGCCGGCTGCGAGCCCACGCTGCAGCCCGTATGCCGTGGTCCGGTCAGCCAGCACCAGCTCGACAGCGTAGCCCTGCTGGTCGTCCAGCAACGCCTGAAGATTGGAGCCGCTGCCTGATATGAGCACGGCGAGCTTGAATAGTCGGCCTGGTTGTTCATCCCACAGCCCGGGCGCCGATATCGCGCCGGTACTGCCGCCCCGCGAAGCTGATGCTTTCGGCCAGCGCATAGGCGCGGTCGTGGGCCAGGCGCGGTGTGGCGCCGAGACCGACAGCGGTGAGCACGCGACCGCCGGCGGTAGCTACCGTGCCGTCCCGCTCGACGGTGCCGGCGTGAAACACGAGCGTATCGTCCGGCAAACTCGCGGGAAATGCGATCGGGTCGCCGGTGCGTGGGCGCTCGGGGTAGCCCTCGGCCGCCAGCACCACGCCCCAGGCGTTGCCGGGCCGCCAGCGCACCAGATCGGGCGACAGCCGGCCGTCGATACAGGCAAGCATGATCGACACCAGGTCGCTCTCCAGCAGCGGTATCAACACTTGCGCTTCGGGGTCGCCGAAGCGCGCATTGAACTCGATCACGCGCGGGCCGTCGCGAGTCAGCATCAGGCCGGCGTACAGCACACCGCGAAACGGAGCGCCGAGCGAGGCCAGGGTATCGATCGCCGGCTGCAATATCGTCGCGGTGAGCTCGTGACGCAGTGCGTCGTCGAGCGGCACATACGGCGCGTAGGCGCCCATGCCGCCGGTGTTTGGCCCGCGATCGTCGTCGAGCAGTCGCTTATGGTCCTGTGCCGCCAGCATCGGCACAACAGTGGTGCCGTCGGTGAACGCCAGCAGCGACGCCTCGGGACCTTCAAGACGCTCTTCCAGTACTACGCGCTCGCCGGCCGCACCAAAGGCGCCGTCCATCATCATACGCAGGGCCCGCAATGTTTCGTCGACCGTGACCGCGACTACCACGCCTTTGCCGAGCGCCAGGCCATCAGCTTTTACGACCATCGGCCGGCCGTGCCGTCGCACCCAGCGCTCGCCTTCGCTGTAGCTGTCCACCGCGGTGAAGGCAGCCGTTGGAACGCCGGCGCGCTGCATAACGTCTTTGGCGAACGCTTTGCTCGTCTCGATCCGCGCCGCCGCCGCCGTCGGGCCAAACGCCCGGAATCCGGCGTCAACGAGACGATCGACCAGGCCGAGGCCGAGCGGATTATCGGGGGCAACAACCACTAGGTCGGGTTGCTCAGCATGGGCAAGCGTCACCTGTGCGTCGATGTCGTCGGCCTTGATGGGTATGTTGCGCCCCAACGACGCGGTGCCGGCGTTGCCGGGCGCGATCAGCAGCGCGGTCACCAACGGCGATTGTCGCAGCTTCCAGGCCAGAGCGTGCTCCCGCCCGCCGCCGCCCACCAGGATAAGTTTCATGTTTTATGTTCCAGGTTTTGGCCCGCACCCCCTAGCCCCCTCTCCCGTGCTGACGCACAGGGAGAGGGGGAACGGGTCCGGTTCCCCCTCTCCCCGTCGCTTGCGACGGAGAGGGGGCTAGGGGGTGCGGGCCCGAATTGTCCCCGATTATACATTCACAAGCGTGTGCTACAATTCGCGACCGATGACACGTGACACACCGATCGACGTCGGCGCGCTACTGGCACAGCTGCGCACCGAGGTACGCGCCGCTCGTGGTCTGTTGGACGACAGCAGCGCGCACTCCGCCCTGGCCGGCATCGACGAGGACGAGCTACGCGCGGCGATCGCCGAAGTAGAGGCGCTGCGCGCCGTCAGCGCCCACTGGCCATTGACGTGGCAAACGCCGCGACAGCGCGTTGAGGTGTTCGCGCAGCGCCTGATCCGTCGCGGGCTACGCTGGTATGTCGAGCCGATTGTGCAGCAGCAAAACGCATACAACAATGCGGTCGCCCGCGCGCTGCAGCTGCTCGCCGACGGATATCGCCAGCTGGCGACCGAAGTTGCAAAGTTAGAATCGACCAGCGTTCAGCCGGAAAACGATCCACGAAGACACACGGAGACACACGAAGAATGAAAAGGTTGTTCTTCGTGTGTCTTGCGTCCGCACCCACTATCGTAGGTACCCGGTCTTCGTGGATCATTAAAGCGTCATGAGCCGTATTCAAGTCGACAACCTGATGGTCGAGCTGGAGGCGCAAGCCGCCGGCAGGAGCGAGCCGGATTTCCCGCAGCAAAGTTTGCAGGAAGGGTTGCCCGAGCTGCGCGACCGGCAGCGCGTCGAGCCACGGCCGCTGCTGATCGGCCGCACAGCTTACGAGCGGCTCTGGGTTCGGATTAACACCCTGCTGCGCCGCGCCGCCGCCCATGCCGTCGAGCCGGTGGTGATACAGCAGAACGAATGGAATGGGGCCGCCGGCGACGCTATCGAGCGGCTGATCGAAGCCGATGCCGCGATCCGCGACGCCCTGCTCGCCGTACGCGCCGCCCGATCTGATGACAAGGTGACGGGATGACAAGGTGATCGCGATCCATGCTTGAACATAGCAATAGGCTTTACCACGTTCAGTTGAAACGCACAGAACGTTGCCCTGGCCGTCACCTTGTCACCCCGTCACCCCGTCACCTTGTCATAGTCACCTAGTCATGTGCATCACTCACTTAACCAGGCATGGATGATCCAATCGCCGTCGTCCTCCCCTGGTACGGCCCGGACACCGCCGGAGGCGCCGAGGCGCACGCGCGTGAGCTCGTGTCCGCATTGCACCAGGCAGGCGTGCCGGTGGAAGTCTGGACCACCACCGCGCGAGATGCTGCTGCCCCGCTGGCGCCATTCTATCCGTACGGCGATAGTGAGCTCGACGGCGTGCTGGTGCGCCGCTTCAGCGCCAACCTCGGCACCGGCGAGCCGATCCGGAGGCGCTGGGCTTCCGATTTTGTGATCCACGAGCTCAACCTGCTGCAATCCCTGTCCGGCAGCGACGAGCTGCTGGAACGCCTGGCACGCGAGCGCGATACGCGGCGCTGGGTGTTTTTTCTGTATGCCTTTCCGACGAGCTTTTGGGGCGCGCAGATCGCCGGCGAGCGGGGCTATCTGGTGCCGTGCCTGCACGACGAGCCGTACGCGCGCTACGGCACGACGCGCTATCTGTTGCGCACCGTTCGGCATGTGCTGGCCAATAGCGCGCCCGAGCGCGATCTGGTCGCCGAGCTCACAGGAGGCGCAGCGCGGGCATCGGTTGTCGGCGAGGGCATCGACCTCGGACGCAAGGGCGACGCCGAGCGCTTCCGCCGAGAATTCGGCGTCGACGGCCCGTTCGTGTTTTTTGTCGGCCGGCGCGACCACACCAAGAATTTTCCGCAGCTGCTGACCTATTGGGGCGAGTATGTCGCCAATCGCGGCTCACGAGCAAAGTTGGTGGTCGCGGGAGCCGGTCCGCTCCGTCTCACACGGGCAATGCAGCAATATGTCGTCGACGCGGGCTTCGTCAGCGCGCAAAGCAAGCACGATGGCTACGCGGCCGCCGATGTGTTCTGCATGCCGGGGCTGTACGAAAGTTTCAGCATCGTGATGATGGAAGCCTGGCTGCAAGGAACGCCCTGCCTGGTGCATGCCGAGTGCGCGGTGACAGTCGACTTTTGCCGCCGCTCCGGCGGCGGCCTGTGGTTCGGCAGCTACCGCCAGTTCGAAGCCTGCCTCGATCGCCTGCTCGACGACCGCGTGACCGCCCGGCAGCTCGGGGCGCAGGGGCGCGAGTGGGTGAAGGAGCACTGTAACTGGGCTGATGTTGTGAAGCGGCTGCTGGCTGCAATCAAGGATTAGGTTCAAGTTTCAAAAATGCGTATCCTCGTCTGTTCAACTCAAATCCCTTTCGAGCACGGCGGCGCCGAGCTGCTGGCCGACGGGCTGGTTGGTGCGCTGCGCCGGCACGGGCACGAGGCCGAGCTGGTAGCGCTGCCGTTTGCCTGGTCGCCGCGCCCGAGCCTGGTAAAAAGCGCGCTGGCCTGGCGCCTGCTCGAGCTGACTCAGATCGGTGGCCGTCCGGTCGACGCCGTGATCGCCACCAAGTTTCCATCGTATGCCGCGCGCCATCCGCGCAAGCTGGTCTGGCTGGTGCATCAGCACCGCCAGGCCTACGACTGGTATGGTACTGCCCTGTCGGACTGGGGCGCGCAGCAGGGCGACGCCGAAGCACGTAAGCTGATTCAGCGCATGGACCGCCGTACACTGGGCGAGGCGCAAGGGTTATGGGCGATCTCGCGCAACGTGGCCCAGCGGCTAAGGCGCTTCAACGCTCTTGACGCCGGCGTCCTGTATCCGCCCAGCCATCTGGCATCGCTACTCAAGCCAGGGCCGTATGAAGGCTTCATTTTGTCTTTGTCGCGGCTCGATCCTGCCAAGCGGATCGACCTGCTGCTCGACGCGCTGGCACGCTCGCGTTCGGGCCTGCGCGCCGTGATCGCCGGACGTGGACCGGCGCTGGACGACCTCAAGCGACGCTCCCGACAGCTCGGCCTGGGCGATCGCGTGATGTTTCCCGGTTTCGTCGACGACAGCACGGCCGCCGATCTGTATGCGCGCTGCCGGGCGGTGTACTACGCGCCGGTCGACGAGGACTACGGCCTGGCGACGATCGAAGCATTCGCCGCCGGCAAGCCGGTGCTGACCACCAGCGACGCGGGGGGCGTGCTCGAGTTCGTCGTGCACGACGAAAGCGGCCTGGTCGGCGCGCCCCGCGGCGACGCTATAGCCGAGCAGCTCGACCGCATGGCGGACGAGGCTTTCGCGCGCCGCCTTGGCGCCGACAATCCGGCGCGCGTGGCGCATATCGGCTGGCCGCAGGTGGTCGCGACGCTGCTGGGAGCCTGAGGCCAGGGGCGACCGGACAGAAACGCAAAGGCGCAAGGACGAAAGGCAAATACGTAGGGACACGCCAACGGCCCTGCCGGCGGCGTGTCCGCACCCGACAAGACGGATCGGCATCCGCGGCGCAATCGTTTGACGCAACCAATACATGATTTCCGCGTATCAATAATCAAGTGAACCGAGCCACCTTCAGGTGGCTTTGTTTCTTCAGCCCCAGGCTTGAGCCTGGGGAACGCGGGGCGGGGAACACGGATCAATTCCCGCGCGGCGATGTATAATCCCCTGGGATTGGAGCACACAATGATCGCGCGTCCGCGCGTCCGGCAGCTCAGGCTGGGCGAGCTGCTCGACGAAACGTTTCGTATATACCGCGCCGGCTTCATCACATTCGTGGCGATCGCGGCGCTGGTCTACGTGCCGTATGCGCTACTGAACATCATGCTCGCGCTTCCACTCAACCGCGAGCTGCAGCGCTTTTCGACAGCGGCCGGCTCGGCCGGCACGCCTGACGACCTTGGGTTTATGTTCGACCTGTTCGGCGGCTTGGTGCTTTGGGCATTGGGCGCGATGCTGCTTAGCCTGGTGTACGTAGTCGTGTTCCAGCCGCTGCTGCAAGGCGCGCTGACGCGGGCAGTAGCCCAACGATATCTCGGCCGGCCGATGACGGTAGGCAACTCGTTCGTCACCGCACTCCGCCGCGCCTGGCCGCTGATCGGCTCGCGGCTGCTGACAACGCTGTTGGGAAGCTTGCTGGTTGGCGTGGGCCTTGGCATCTATGTGGTTGCGATTTTCGCGGTGGTCGATGCGGCGTTCCAAAACGGCGGCTCAGCGCCGCCGATCGGCGCGTTACTGGTCATCGGTTTGCTCGCGTTCGCGATCATTGTCGCCGGAGCGATCCTGGCCTTGTTTGCCTGGACGCGCCTATTGTTCACGCCGCAAGCTGCCGTCGTCGAGCAGCAGGGCGCGTGGGGCAGCATCCAGCGCTCATGGCGGCTGACACGCGGCTACTTCTGGCGCACGCTTGGCTTTTTGCTGGTGATCGCCCTGCTGACCTGGGTAGTGACGATCATTCCGTCGTCGGTGTTCTCCATCCCCGCGCAGCTTCTGTTTCCGGAGAATTTTACGCTGCAGACGATGATCAATACGGCTGTCGGCAGCGTGGTAGGGGTGATCGTCACGCCGTTTTCGGCGATCGCTTATACCCTGATGTATTACGATCTGCGCGTGCGCAAGGAAGCCTTCGACCTGGAGCAGCGGGCTGACCAGATACTGCCGCAGGCGCCGGGCTATGGACTGCCGGGTGCCTTTTAATCGAGCTGCCATGTCGCGCTACGCGCTGTTGATCCTGCTGCTGCCGGCCCTTCTGCAAGCGACGGCGCCGGCCGCCTGGGCCCGGCAAGGCGGCACCTGCGCGTCCTACCCCACCGGCCCGCTGCCGCTGGACGGCTACGAGCAGTGTGTACGCGAAGCATATGTTGCCGCTCGCAACGCCGACCGCATCGGCCTTGACGAGCTGGCGCCGCGGCTTACCGAAACTACCGAGGTGCAGCTCGACGACACGCTGCTGCCGGTCGACAACGACTGGCTGGCGGATGCGCTGGGCGAGGAGCCGCCGCCCTACCCGTTGATCGAGGCGCGCCTGGCCGCCATCGTCGACGCGCTGGCCGCCGAACGGTCGCCGCCTGATGCAGACGCGCTCGACAGGCTCGACGGTGTATTCGAGCGGCCGCCGTTCCAGGACCGCGAGCTTCCCTCGGCCTGGACGCAGTTCTGGAGCAATGTGGGCGACGCGATTATCGCGTTCCTGGACTGGATCTTCGGCTCGCTGCCGAGCGGCGGCACTGTGCCCTCCGTGCCGGCGCCGAACTCGTTCCGCAGCCTGTCGTCGCTCGGCTGGGCAC
This sequence comes from uncultured bacterium, assembly GCA_963827625.1. Classification (GTDB taxonomy): domain Bacteria; phylum Chloroflexota; class Chloroflexia; order Chloroflexales; family Kallotenuaceae; genus CAWHBS01. The sequence goes on from CAWHBS010000007.1 coordinate 637,315, forward strand.
TGCTGATTATCGGCCTGCTGCTGGTGCTGGCGCTGCTGATCTACACACTGCGCGCCGTGCGCCGCTCGGTGCTGCGCGACGCGCGGGTCAGGGCCGAGGTCGCCGAAGAGACAATTTCGTCGGGACAGGCGTTGGATCGAGCTCAGGCCGAGGCGCAGGCCGGCGATTACCGCGGCGCGGTGCGCTTTTTGTATCTCGGAGCTCTGCTCTGGCTGGACGAGCGCAAGCTGCTGCGCTACGACCGCTCGCTGACCAACCGCGAATATCTGGATGCCTCGCGCGACGATATGCCGCTGCATGATCGGCTGGCTCCGATAGTCGGCACCTTCGATCGTGTCGTGTACGGGCATCGCGAGCTGAGCGAAGAAGACTTTTTGGCGTATCAGCAGCAAGTCGAGGCGCTGCGTGAGCTGGAGCGCAAGTCGTGAAGCGCTGGCGCGATCTCGGGCTGATCGTAGTGCTGTTTGCGATCCTGATCGGCTTTACGATATTCGGCCCCGGGCGCAACCAGGCTGAGACCGAGGGGCGTCCAGGCTCGGCGCACTCGGCGGGCGAGAGCGGCGCGCTCGCGCTGCAGCGCTGGCTGGGCGAGCTCGGCTATCAAGCGCGCAACCTCGAATACTCCCGATGGAGCATTCCCGACGATGCCGCCGCGCTGCTGGTGATCGGGCCGACGCAAGTGCCGTTTACCGAAGCGGAGGCCGAAGAAACGCTGCGCTGGGTGCGCCAGGGCGGAACACTGGTGCTGCTGACACCCACTCCGTCGCTGTTGAGCGGCCGCAACGAGCTGCTCGATGCGCTGAGCGCGCGCGTTGTTGTGCCGGAGGATGCGCAGCCGGCTCCGACAATGGAGGCGGTGCAGCCGTTGTTGTTTTCGCCGCCGGTGGGCAGCGTGCCTGCCGAGAGCGACGCCGCGCTCGAGCTGGATCGCGACGACTGGGCGCCGCTGCTGCGGACCGGCAACGGCGACAGCCTGGTGGGCATACAGGAAGGCAACGGCTATATTTACCTCGGTACAGCGCCGTTTCCGCTCACCAATGCCGGGCTGCGCGAAGAAGGCAGCGGCGCGCTTGCGCTCAACCTGCTGGCCCGCGCTCCGGCCGGCAGCATCGTGTTGTTCGACGAATATCATCATGGCTATCGCGACACCCCGACGCTGCGCAACGTGGCATTTCGCCAGGGCTGGGGCTGGGCCATCGTGTATGCGCTGGGGGTCGTCGTGCTCTACATCGTGCTCACCGGACGGCGCTTCGGGCGGCCCGTGCCGCTGCGCGCAGACGTCGCGCGCCGCTCGTCGGCCGAGTATATACAGTCGCTGGCCGGGCTGCTTCGTCGCGGCGGCAAGCGCGAATACGTGCTGCGGCACTACCACAATGCACTCAAACGCAGGCTGGCGCGCCCGTACGGCTTCGTACCGCCCGAGGACGATGCTGTGTTTGTGGCCGAGCTCCAGCGCCGTCGCGCCCTCGACGACGCGCAGGCCGCGCAGCTGGGCACGTTGCTCCGCCGGCTGCGCAGCACACGGGGCGATGAAGAGCTGGTGCGGCTGGTGCGCGAAGCCGACGCGTTCGCCGACAGCAAAGGGCGCGTACGATGAGAGCGACCCACGCGCTGCCGACGGTGTTGGAAATGCTCGACGAAGGGCTGCGGGTGTACCGGCGCGGTTTCGCGGGCTTTGTGCTGGTGAGTTTGGCCGTGCTGGCCGCGATCGCGATGCTGGCGATCACCTTTATGGCGTTTGTGCGCTCGGAGCTCGGCGCTAGCGAGATGTGGCTGGCGTTCGGGGTTCTGGTTGTGCTGTTGCTGGGCTATCCGCTGCTGCTGTACGCCATGGCGGCCCTGTCGCGAGCGGCAGCAGCCGCGCTCGACGGCCGGCCGATCGCGCTCGGGCAGGCGCTGCGCTTGAGCCCGCTACGCGGCTGCGGTATGCTGGTGTTCAACGCGATGTTTGCAGCACTCTCGGCAGTAATCGTCGGTATCATCGGCAGCAGCATATCGTGCCCGATCACCTATGGGTCGTTGATGGCCGGCCTGCTACTTACCACGGCCACGGCGTCCAACGGCATGCTCGGCGCGATCACACCGCTGCTTGGGGCAGTCTACTTCGCTTCGTGGTTGCTTAGTGTCGCCTTTTTCGGAGCCTGGCTGATGAGCGTGGTGTACGCGCTGCAAGCGTGGGTGCTCGAGCGGCGCTCGTGGGGCGCATCTGCCGGTCGCAGCTTCGAAGTCATCACTGCCCGCTTCGGCCATACACTGCTGTTGTTCTTGGGCGCCGGCCTGCTATTCGGAACCCTGTCGCTGACGTACACCGGCTCGCTGCTGGGCATGATCGTGCTGCTGGCAGAGCTCACGCCGATTTCTATACCCGAGCTGCTGCGCGACGGCATCATCGTCGCGCTGGTGGTCGGCTCGCTCGCCGTGCTGCTGCCGCCGCTGGCGATCTGGAATGTGTTGTTTTTTCGTCGTGTCGCCGCCGACCGCGACGGCGGCACGCTGGAGCGCCGGATCGCCGCATGGCGCGCCGAAGAGCCTACAGCCCCGCCTGATCGGCCGGAGCTCAGCCCAGGAGCACAACCGTGAGAGCTCGGGCGCCGCGGCGCCGGCAACTGCGCCAGGCCGAATACCGCCAAACGCTCAGCTTCATGGTCGACGTGCTCGACGATGGCTTCGGCTTATACCGGCGGCACTTCGGGCGGTTTGTCCTGCTCGCGGCGGCGGCGCTCGCGCCGCTGGCGCTCGTCGCGTGGCTGGTGATCTGGCTCGGCCAGGCCCGCGCAGCGTGGGTCTGGGCCGTGATCGCGGTCTGGCCGCTCGCCTCGCTGCTGCTGGGTGTGTATTGGGTCGGTAGTTTGTCCCGCGCAACGGTGGCAGCGCTCGGCGGGCAGCCGATCGACGTGCGCATGGCGCTGGCGATCGAGCCGCGGCGCGCGCTGCGTGGCGGCGCCTGGGCCGTGCTGCGCGGGCTGCGCGCCATACTCTATTATGTGGTTGTCGCTATCGCGGCGCTGTGCGCGTGGGGAGCGCTGTTGTTTGTGATCGGCATGTGCTTGCGCGCCGCGCTCGAGCTGGCCGGCAGCTCGCAGGTTCCGATCAATCTACTCTCGACGCTGCTGTTCTGGCTGGGCGGCTTCGGCCTGCTGGTAATCATCGTCGGCATGCCGCTTGCCAACATCGCGTTTGGCCTTCAGCCGTGGTTCCAGGACGAGCGTCCGACCCTGGCTGCACGCAAGCGGGGCAGCGAAGTCTGGCGCGACGGCGACGAGGACGGCATGTATTTCGTGGCCGCGCTGGCCGTGGTGTGTCTTGGTACGGTGATAGCAGTTTCACTGGTCGTGCTGCTCGCGCTGCCGGCCGGCGTTCGATGGGAGCACGCCGCCGCACGCGGGACAGCCGGCGCCGTGGTAGCTGCCGTGCTTGTGCTGCCGCTGCTACCGATCTGGATGGCTTTGTTGTACCGTAAATTAGCTGCCGACGTCGACGGCGGCGAGCTCGGCTCGCGCATCGCCGCATGGCGCAGCAGTATTGGAGTATAGGATGACGGGTTCCGCGGAGGGACAGGCCGCGACTGCCGCTCGAACAACGCTGCTGAGCCAGCAGGTGGCCGAGCATATCCGGCGCGAAGCCGATAAGGTGCTCGTCGGCCAGGAAGAGCCGTTCACCCATCTGCTGATCGCGCTGCTGACCGGCGGGCACGTGCTGCTCGAAGGCGTGCCCGGCACGGCCAAAACGCTGATGGCCAAAACGCTGGCGGCGCTGGTGCAGGCAGAATTTAAGCGCATCCAGTTTACGCCCGATCTGATGCCCTCCGACATTCTCGGCACCACGGTGTACGAGATGCAGAGCGGCCAGTTTCGGCTGCGCCGAGGGCCGGTTTTTTGCCAGGTGCTGCTGGCCGACGAGATCAACCGCGCTCCGGCCAAAACGCAGTCGGCACTCCTGGAGGCGATGGAAGAACGCCAGGTCTCGATCGACGGCGAGCGCCTGCCGCTACCGGAGCCGTTCTTGGTGCTCGCCACGCAGAACCCGGTTGAGTACGAAGGCACCTACCCGCTGCCCGAAGCCCAGCTCGACCGCTTCTTGTTCAAGGTGCTGGTCGACTATGCTCCGCAAGCCGCCGAGATCGAGGTGCTGCGTCGCTACGACCGTGGCTTCGACGCGCGGCATCTCGAGCGCGCCAATCTGCAGGCCACGATCACGCCGCAGCTGATCGAGCGCTGCCGCGCCGAGATCGCAGCGTTACGCGTCGACGACGGTATCGTCAAATATATCTCCGACATCGCCGTCGAGTTGCGGCGGCTGCCGGATTTGATCCTGGGCGGCTCGACGCGCGCTTCGATCAACTTGCTGCTGGCGTCCAAGACGTGGGCCGCGATGCAAGGGCGCGAGTACGTGGTGCCCGACGACGTCAAGTATCTGGTGCGGCCTGTCTATCGCCATCGTATTATTCTGCGCCCCGAGGCCGAGATCGAGGGGCTAACGTCCGACGGCGCGGTGGATCGCATCCTGGCGCGCGTCGAGGTGCCACGATAGGAACGTCCGGACAGAAAAATGATCCCGACGCCTCGCCTGCTCATCCTGCTGCTGCTCGGCGCCGTCCTCGTCGCGGGCGCCAGCTTCGCCGTGCCGCTCACCTGGGTGGCGGTGCTGTACTTTATAGCGCTGCTTGGCCTGGTGATCGCCGACTACGCCATTTCTACCAGGCCCGAGCAGCTCGGCGTCGAACGGCTGAACGAAGCGAAGCTATCCCTGGGAACGCCCAATCTGATTGCGCTCCGGCTGCACAATCAAAGCCCGCGCGCCGTGCGCCTCAAGCTGCGCGACGAGTATCCCTACCAGCTGCGCGCCGACGCGGATGTGCTCGACGGCACACTTCCGCCGCTGGGCGACGCCGAGCTGCGCTACCATCTCACGCCGCTACAGCGCGGCGACTACCGCTTCGGCGACGTCAACCTGCGCTGGCGATCGACGCTCGGCCTGTTTCAACGCCAGGCGCGCTACCCCGCCGCGGCCGACGTGCGCGTGTATCCCAATGTGCTCGACGTGCGCAAGTACGATCTGCTGGCGCGCAAAGGCCTGCTCACCGAGCTCGGATTGCGCAACGCCCGCGTGTTCGGCTCGGGCACCGAGTTCGAGCGCTTGCGCGACTACACCCCCGACGATGAGTTTAAGCGGATCAACTGGAAGGCGACCGCCCGCCGCAACAAGCTGATCACGGTAGAGTACGAAACCGAGCGCTCGCAGCACGTGATCTGCGCCATCGATACCGGCCGCCTGATGCGGCCGCCGATCGGCGATATCCAGAAGCTGGACTACGCCGTCAACGCCGCGCTGCTGATGAGCTATGTCGCCACCTTGCGCGGCGATCAGATCGGCACGCTCACCTTTGCCGACGAGGTCGGCGCGTATCTTGCGCCACGGCGCGGGCGCGGGCAGTTCTACACCATGCTGGAGCTGCTCTACAACGTGCAGGGACAGGCTGTGGAAGCCGATTATACCCGCGCGCTCAGCTACCTGGCCCTCAAAAATAAGCGCCGCTCGCTGATCGTAGTCTTCAGCGACCTGGCGACGCCGGATGCCGCCGGCCCGCTGATCGCCCAGCTGACGCGCATGGCTCAGCGGCACCTTCCGCTGCTGGTGGTGATGAACGATCCGCACGTTACTCGCATCGCCGCTGCCGAACCCGAGCAGGGCAGCCAGGTATACGAACGCGCCGTCGCCGAGCAGCTGCTGGACGAGCGGCGCGTCATTGTGGACCGGCTGCATCAGGCGGGTGTGCTGACGATCGATGTCCCCGCCGATAAGCTTTCGGTCGCCGTGATCAACCAGTATCTTGAGCTGAAGACCAGAGGAATGCTGTAGAGAACACAGAACCAGAACATAGAACAGGCCGATGTTCTATGTTCTGTGTTCTCCTATTCCTGCCTCGCAGCGTTGATAAAGCCCTGAATACTGTTAAACGCCGGGCGCGGGCTCCAGTCAGGGTTCAATATGCCGAACGAGGCCTGCTCATGCAGCGGGTTGCCGGCCTGGCCCCAGGTGACGGCAAAATTCAGGTTCCAGATAAAGGCGACGCCGACGAAATCTTCGTAATTGGTCAGCGTCCAGAACAGGGCATTCTCCAGATACTCGGCTTGCTGCTCGAAGGTGATCTGGTTGCCGTACTCGTAGCCTGGCGAATTGTTTTCGGTCGCCCAACCCATTTCGGTGATCCAGATCTGCGTATCGCCGGCGCCTTCCTCGACCATCACCTGGCGCACGTTTTCGATGTGCCGGAAGTAGTGAGTCGGGCTGTCGCACCACTGCGTCGGCGTGACTGCGCAGCCCGGTCCCGGCTCGGTCGGCCAGAGCGTTTCGGGCGGGTTCAGAGCCGAGGCGGGATGGAACCCCTGCGCGTCCATATAGTCCTTGATCTCGCCGTTGTTATAGTCGTACATCGCCTTGAGATAGGTGATGTCGTCGACGGCGGTGTTGACCTCGGTAACGCCGGTTGAGGTCAGCGCCCCCGACACAACCACGATCGTCGGGTCGACGGCTTTGATCTCACGGTAGGCGACTTTCAGGAGCTCGACATAGCGACCGGCGTCCTCGGTGGTAACCTGGCCGCCGTTTTCGGTCGCATAGTTCTGCTCGTTCCATACTTCGATCGCGTGCAGCCTGCCCTTGTAGCGGGTGGCAAGCTCGCGCACGAAGCGGCCGTAATCTTCAGGATTGGCGGGCAATCCGTTGTCGCCGGGGCGTCCGGTGGCCCAATCGGGCGATTTTACGACCGACATCAGCAGCTTTTTGTTTTTCGCGGCTACGGTGTCCACGACGCGGTCAAGCTCGTCGAAGCCGAAGTTACGATCGGCGGTTTCGGTATCCTTCCACTGCACCTGCTGGCGGATCCAATCGAAGCCGGCGAACTCGGCCAGGGTCAGCACCCGCTCGGCATCGGTATAGTACAGCTGCGTGACCGCCCCATACTCCAGCTGCTGTGGAATGTGCGGACTGGGAGCCACCTCGGACGTTTGCACAGCCGCGGTGCTTGCCGGCTCTGAACCGCTCGGCGCGGCGGCCGATGCCGGTGCGGAGGCCGATGCCGGTGCGGAAGCCTGCGAAGCCTGCACGCTGCCGGACGGCTCGCTGCTGGTATCTGCAGCTGAGGGCGACGCCGTGGCGCCGATTGAAGCCGGCGTCGAGGCCGCAGGTGTGACAGCGCCGCACGCGGCAAGCAGCGGCACCAGCAGCACCAGCAGCAGCAGAGTTTGCACGGCAAGCCTTGGACGTTGTTCTGACATTGTCAACCGTTCCTTGTTGCTCACTCACCGGAGCTCGCCGCGCACGACGAGCTCGATCGAAACCCTAACGTGAAGAGCGCGCTCGACAGATGCGTCTGGCGAGCGCGCGAACGTATCATGCGCGAGTTGCGGGAACCAGACGCACCGTTCCCGCAGCTCGCCACGCATCTCGCTAGGGCTTGATCATCTTCTGGACCTCGACGAACGCCGGCCGCGGACTCCAATCGGGGTTCAAGATACCGTACGCCGCCTGTTCGTGCTTGGGATTGCCGGCTGTGCCCCAGGTCACGGCGAAGTTCAAGTTCCAGATGAAGTATGCTCCGACCCACGGCGCGTAATCGAAGCGTGCCAGCTCGATCGAGCGCTTGGTGTAAGCCGCCTGCTCGTCCAGTGTTACACAGTTGCCGTACTCATAGCCGGGCGAGGTATTTTCGGTCGCCCAACCGGACTCGGTGATCCACATCTGGCGATCGCCGCGGCCGGCCGATACCATCAGGGCGCGGATCTGCTCGAGCCGCCTGAAGTAGAACTCCATATTGGTGTTCCATGTATCGCACACATTGGTGATCGGACGATCCGGCTGCGGCACCGCGTCGGGCGGATTGAGCGAGTTGTTGGGGTGAACGCCCACGACGTCGGTGTTTTCCCAGAAGCGCGGGTCGTTGAACATACGCTGGAAGTACACCAGATCGCTGAACGCCACCTCGACCTTGTTGGTTTCCGTCGCCGTCGGCGAGCCCGAAACCACGATCACGTTGCGGTCGACAGCTTTGATCGCTTTGTAGCCGGTTTCCAGCAGATCGACGTAGAACGCTTCGGGGGCCACGCGGCCGGCGTTTTCGACGGCGTAGTTCTGCTCGTTCCAGATCTCGATTGCGCCGAGCGTACCGCGGTAGCGCTCGGTCAGCGAGCCGAGGAACTGGGCAAAGCGGCCGAAGTTTTCACGCGTCGGCATACCGTGTTGGCCGTCCGAGGTGAAGCAGCCCGGCGCGCGCACCACCGCCGCCAGAATCTTGACGTTCTGCTCCTTGGCGGCGGCAAATACCTTGTCCAGCTCACCCCAGGCGATCGAGCCGTCGCAGTTCATATGATCCTGCCACGGAACCTGCTGGCGGATCCAGGTCGATCCCCCGGGCAGGTAGTTCGACTCGAACGCGGTCTTGGCAAGCGTCAGAACGCGAGTGGCATCGGTGTAGTACAGCGTCGCGTTGGAGCCGTAAATAAACGGCTCGGGCATCGACTCGGCCGGCGGACGGCTGGGGAACGCATTGCCGTCGACCTTGTCGGGATTATTGGTGGCATACTGAACGCCCAGGCGCCCAAGCAGCACCCGGAAAGTCGGGTCGGTTTGCTCGGGATGGAACTCGAAGCGGTTGCGCTCGAAGTACTGCACCCAGTATGTTTCGCCGGTATCGGCGTTGCGTTCCTGGAACGGTTCCGAAATGGGGAAACCGAATACCAGCAGGCCGCCGTACTGCTCCCAGAACTGCTTGAACGGCCCGCGCTGGGAATCATTGCGCAGCGTGTGGCTGGTTTCGGGGAACCAGGTCTGGTTCGCGTTCCTCGGAATATCGTCAACTTCCTGGAACGGCGCTTCGTTTTCGCGCCCCTTGGCCAGCTCCTTGCCCAGCAAGCGGCCAAGCACATAGAACTGATTGTTGTCGCGGCCAAAGTTTTCGGGATGCTCTTCCAGCACCGCGCGCTCGAAGTACTGGACGCGATAAAACTTGCCCGGCTCGGTAAAGCTTTCCTGGTTGAAGGGCTCGGAAACCGGATACCCGAGGATACGCAGCGCGTCGGGGGTATTCTTCCAGAACTGCCAGTAGTAGTTGTGCGCGGCGTGGCCGGTTTCCTTGAAATACTGGGCCTGGGGTGGCGGTGGGCTGGCCTGCGCCAGTCCCGGTAGAACCGTCAGCGCGGCCAGCAGCGCCAGCAGCGCGCTGATAGACACACGTCGTCGCATGGATTCCTCCTTCAGGGGCGCCATGGCCCTCGTTTGACCGCCTGTACGGGCACGTGAACATAAAGTTGTCGAGGTTACATTATAAGTTTACCGGCCTCGTCCGCCGCTGACGCCGATGTGATAAACCCCTGAATAGGATCTTCCGCGCCAATGACGGGGCAGCAACATGATACGTTGATGCATCCAAAACGTGTAGGTGTACAGCATTACCCGCCCGATGCCGAAGCTACACGCTGTTCGATGTTTCCCGGCATCGCTCGATACGAAGCCTGCTTTTGTTCGACTATACTACATAGTACTACTGTGTGACTAGTGGCAAAATCGCCTTACATCAGCCGCCCAGCGGCGCGTCTGCGAGCACCGTATAACGCGCGCCCGCGGGCAGGCGCTCCGAGCGCATCAGCACGATACCGGCTACCTCGAATTGTACTGCCTGCGGCGCCGGCATGTTGCGAAGCGCCCCGGCGACGGCTTTCAGCTCGGCAGGATCCACGTCACGCCGGGCGCGTCCTAAAGTCAGGTGCGGCGCGAACGGCCGCGCCTCCGCTGTAAACCCGAGCGGCACAAGCGCAGCGGTAACTGCTGCCTGCAGCGCGGCAAGCGCCGCCAGCTCTCCTTCCACGCCCAACCATACCACACGCGGCTGGTCCGGCTTGGGAAACGCGCCCGGCGTCGCCGTCCTGAGCCTAAACGGTCGCGCTCCGGCCGCCGCGCCGCGCATCGCCTGTTGCACCGGCTCGAGCTGCTCGTCCGGCGTTTGGCCAAGAAAAAACAAGGTCAAGTGCGTTCCCCGCACATCGGCCCAGCGCATAGCCGGCGCGTGCGGACGCAATTCCGTTTGTAGCCGACGTAGCAGCCCTTTCACCTCGGCAGGCAGATCGATGGCGATGAATAAGCGAAGCATGGAGATTCGAGTTCGTTTGACATCCCCCGCCGCGCATGGTAGCATAGTTGGCGTGACGCGGCGTGGAGCAGTGGCAGCTCGTCGGGCTCATAACCCGAAGGTCGGTGGTTCGAATCCACCCGCCGCTACCAAGCAGTTGCTCATGTCGATCGTGGCATGGGCAACTCTGTTGCTGGGGTAGCTCAGCTGGCTAGAGCGGGCGACTCATAATCGCCAGGTCGGGAGTTCAAGTCTCCCCCCCAGCACCAGCCTGCCGCCGAGGCGCCCATCCGTCCATCTGCCTGCCGCCTGCCGCCTGCCGCCGAATGAATTCGGCGTTGATATGATGAAACCTGCTGAAGCAGGTTAAGCGCGGAGTATCATCGTGCTTAACCTGCTTCAGCAGGTTTGTCATATCAACCGCGAATTCATTCGCGGAGCACCCGGAGCACCCGGAGCACCCGGAGCACCCGGAGCATGATGCACCCGCTGCACAAGCACGTCGCCGCCTACGCCGATCGGCACGCGCTGCTGCCTCGCGGCACGCGCGTGGTGGTGGCGGTTTCGGGCGGTCCGGATTCGCTGTGCCTGCTGCATGTGCTGCGTGCCCTGGCGCCTGAGCGCGAGCTACGGCTGCACGTCGCGCACCTGGACCATCGGCTCAGGCCGGAATCGGCTGACGATGCACAGTTTGTAGCGCAGCTCGCCGAGGAGTGGGGGCTGCCTGCGACCATGGGAAGCGAAGATGTCGCCGCCCATGCGCGCCGTACGAAAACCGGCCTCGAAGCGGCCGCGCGTGAGCTGCGCTATCGCTTCCTGGCGCAGGCAGCGCGTGCTACGCAAGCCCGGACCATCGCACTCGGGCATACTGCCGACGACCAGGCCGAAACCGTGCTGCTGCGGCTGCTGCGCGGCGCCGGCCCCGGCGGCCTGGCGGCAATGCGACCACGCCGCCCGGTACAGCGCGAACACCCGGAGCTGCTGCTGATACGGCCGCTGCTGGAGACCCGCCGCGACGAGGTTGAGAGCTATTGCCGGGCTTTTGCGCTCGAGCCGCTACGCGATTCGAGCAACGAACAGCCGATCTATGCCCGGAATCGTGTTCGGGGTTACATTTTACCGCTGCTGAAAACGTATAATGCAAATATCGTGGCTACGCTGGCCCGAACTGCGCGCGTCTGCGCCGACGAGGACGAGCTGGTCGACGGTTTCGCCGATCGGGCGTGGCAAGCAATTGCACAGCTGCGCGAGACGGAAGTCGTGCTCGGCCGTGCGGAGTTTGCCGAGCTGCACCCGGCGTTGCGACGGCGAGTGTTGCGCAGGGCGATAACCGAGATCGCGCCCGAGGTCGAGCTCGGGGCACAGCATATCGACCTGGCGCTCGACGCGATCGGCGCGGGGCGCAAGCGGATGCAGCTTCCAGGTGGCCTGTGGCTGCGGATCGAGCGCGAGGAGCTACAGATCGGCCGGCGGGCAGTGCCGGAAGGCGAAGCGAGCGATGCAGCAGGAGGCAGCGCCGCGTGAGCGGAATGGACGACGACATTGCGCATATCCTGCTCAGCCACGAGCAGCTTCAAGCGCGCATCGGCGAGCTGGCGACTGAAATCAGGGAGACGTATGCCGGTATCGACGATCTGTTGCTGGTGGGGGTGCTCAAAGGATCGGTCATGCTGGTTGTCGACCTGGCGCGCGCGCTCGAGCGGCACATCGCCTTCGACTTTATCGCGATCTCGTCCTATGGCCAGGCGACATCCAGCAGCGGCGTTGTGCGGCTGATCAAGGATCTGGACGCCGATATCGGCGGGCGGCATGTGTTGATCGTCGAAGATATCATCGACAGCGGGCTGACGCTGGCTTATTTACGCGAAAACCTGCTACGGCGCAACCCGGCCAGCCTGCGCGTTTGCGCATTGCTGAATAAGCCGTCGCGACGCGAGGCGGATGTGGTGATCGATTTTTGCGGGTTTGATATTCCCAACGAATTTGTTGTCGGCTACGGATTGGATTACGCAGAGCGCTACCGCAACCTACCGTACATCGGTGTGCTGCGGCCGGAAGTTTATACAAGGTAGAAAAAGGAACAAGGGCTATGGGAGACAATCGCTGGCTTCGAAACAGCTTTGTTTACCTGATTATTCTGGTCGCAGCCTTGGCGCTGATCGCCCAGTACATCAACAGCGGGACCACTTCGGGAACCGCACAGCTGTCGTTTAATGAGGTGATCGACCAGGCGTTGACCGGCAAAATCTGCCGCCTGGTCGAGTCGGCCGACGGTCAGACGGTGACCTTTTACAACACCTGCCAGGGCGACAGCCAGAAACCGGTCGGGCGTGTCACCAAGAGCTCGATGACGCCGCTGAACGAGTTCATCCAGAACGAGAAGCAGCTGCGCATCCAGCAGGCGGTGGCCACGGGCGGGGAGGTCCCCGAATTTAGCGCTCCGGAGATCGTGGTCGACCGGCCGCCGGCGTGGGGCGGCCTGTTGAGCGCGTTCACGGTGGTGCTGCCGATGCTGCTGTTGATCGGCTTCTTCGTCTTCTTCATGCGCCAGGCGCAGGGCTCGAACAACCAGGCGCTTAGCTTCGGCAAGAGCCGCGCGCGAATGTTCACCGGCGACAAGCCGACCGTGACGTTTGCCGACGTGGCCGGCCAGGAGGAGGCCAAGCAGGACCTGACCGAGGTGGTCGAGTTCCTGAAGTTCCCCGACAAGTTCGCCCAGCTCGGCGCGCGAATTCCGCGCGGCGTGCTGATGGTGGGCCCTCCAGGAACCGGCAAGACGCTGCTGAGCCGCGCGGTTGCGGGCGAGGCCGGCGTGCCGTTCTTCTCGATCTCGGGCTCGGAGTTCGTCGAAATGTTCGTCGGCGTCGGCGCCAGCCGCGTGCGCGACCTGTTCGATCAGGCCAAGCGCAACGCGCCGTGCATCATCTTCATCGACGAGATCGACGCCGTCGGTCGCCAGCGCGGCGCCGGCCTGGGCGGCTCGCACGACGAGCGCGAGCAAACGCTCAACCAGATCCTGGTCGAGATGGACGGCTTCGACACCAACACCAACGTGATCGTGATCGCGGCCACCAACCGGCCCGACGTGCTCGACCCGGCGCTGGTGCGACCCGGCCGCTTCGACCGCCAGGTGATCCTGGACGCGCCCGATGTGCGCGGCCGCCTGGACATCCTCAAGGTGCATACCAAGGGCAAGCCGCTGGGCGACGATGTCAACCTGGAGGCGATCGCCAAAGTAACGCCCGGCTCATCGGGCGCCGATCTGGCCAACATCGTCAACGAGGCGGCGATCCTGGCGGCCCGCCGCGGCAAGAAGCGCATCGGCGATGCTGGAGCTGCAAGACGCGACCGAGCGTATGATGATGGGCGGCCCCGAGCGTCGCTCTCGTGTGATGACGCCCAGATGAAAAGCGCCTGGTGGCATACCACGAGGCCGGCCACGCGATCGTCGGCAGGGCGATGCCCAAGGCCAACCCTGTCCACAAGGTGACGATCGTTCCGCGCGGGCGGGCCGGCGGGTACACGCTGTTCCTGCCCGAGGACGACCAGAACTATCGCACCGTGATGCAGTTCGAGGCCGAGCATGGCCGCCTCGATGGGCGGTCGTGCCGCCGAGGAACTGATCCTGGGCGACTTCACCACCGGCGCCGGCAGCGATATCCAGCAGATCACCGAATGGCGCGCGCGATGGTCACGCGCTACGGCATGAGCGACCGGCTCGGGCCGATCAGCTAGGCGAGGTGCAGGAGATGATCTTCCTGGGCCGCGAGATCTAGCGAGCAGCGCAACTACTCCGAGGATACGGCCCAGCGAGATCGACGCCGAGGTCAAACATCCTGGTCGATACCGCACACAAGCGCGCCACGCAAATCCTGCAGCAGAACATGGGCGTGCTGCACGATATGGCCTCACGCCTGCTGGAAGTCGAGACTCTGGGCGGCGAGGACCTGCGCGAACTGCTCAGCGGGGTCAAGACGTTCCAGACCAATACCAACGGCTACCGCGATGAGGGACCGTCGCCGACCGAAAGCGTAATCATCGCTCCCGGCGGCAGCGGCAGCGAGCTGTAGGTCGGACGAAACCAACAAACCAACAAACCAACAAACCAGCGTACGCTGGTTTGTTGGTTTGTTGGTTTGTTGGTTCTTTAACGTTTATAATGCCCCAAAAGATGTTGTAGGAGCCAAAACGAAATGTCAGGTCATTCGAAATGGCACTCCATTCGGCGTACCAAGGGCGTGCTCGACGCGCGCAGGGGTGCGCTGTTCACCAAACTGGCTCGCGAAATCACCGTTGCTGCTCGTGAAGGCGGAGCGGATCCCGATATGAATTTCCGGCTGCGCCTGGCGGTCGACAAAGCCCGCCAGAGCAACATGCCAAACGACAACATCAAGCGCGCGATCGACCGCGCGTCGGGCAAGGGCGCCGAGCTGTCGATCGACGAGATCACGTACGAAGGCTACGGTCCCGGCGGAGTGGCGATCATGGTCGAGGCGGCCACAGACAACCGCAACCGCACCGCGAGCGACGTGCGCTCGACGTTCACCAAAAGCGGCGGGAACCTGGGAGAGAGCGGGTCGGTAGGCTGGATGTTCGAGGCCAAAGGCTTGGTCACGGTCGAGTTTCCCACCGAGCAAAGCTTCGACGCAGACGAAGTGATGCTGCAGGTGATCGACGCCGGCGCCGACGACGTCGAAGTCGACGGCAGCATCGTCGAGGTGTACACGGCGGCCGAGGACCTCAACAACGTGCGCCTGGCATTGGAAGCACAGCACCTGCCGATTCTCGAATGTCGAGCGCCTGATGCGAGCGACGACACCATTCACTCCCGACAGCGAGAGCGCGGCGCTCGCGGCATTGCGCCTGATGGAAAAGCTGGAAGACCTCGACGACGTGCAAAAGGTGTACAGCAATCTCGACGTTTCGGACGAGCTGGCGGAGAAGTACGCTACCTCCTAGGCGAGTTTCAAGTTCCAGGTTTCAAGTTTCAAGTTCTACTTAACGGCTGGTGATGCGGAACGCTTGAAACCTGAGACTTGAAACCTGAAACTCTATGCGCACACTAGGTATCGACCCGGGCACCGCGACGATGGGCTGGGGTGTCGTCGAGGACGACGGCGAAGGCGGCCTGCGGTTGGTGGACTTTGGCGCGCTTACGACATCCAAAGACCTGCCGTTGGCGCAGCGCCTGCAGCTGCTGCATCGGGGGTTGGTCGAGGTCATCGCTCGCTACCGGCCGGACACCGCGGCCGTCGAAGAGCTGTTCTTTTCAAAGAATGTCACGACCGCGCTGGCTGTCGGCCATGCCCGCGGCGTCACGTTGTTGGCGCTGGCGGACTCGGATGTCCCGGTACGTGAGTACAAGCCGATGGAGGTCAAGCAGGCGGTCGCCGGCTATGGCAAGGCCGACAAGCGCCAGATGCAGGACATGGTGCGCATGACGCTCGGCCTGGATACGATCCCGCGTCCGGACGACGCCGCCGACGCGCTGGGAGTGGCGATCTGCCATGCGTATGTCGCGCCGCGACAGGCGATGATCGACGAGCAGTCATAGGTTGGAAGGTCGAAGGTCAACAACCGACGGGTTTGGCGCATTTGAAGGCCTTGTCGTTACGCATTCAACTGCAATGCAACAAGACTTTCGACCTTCGACCTTCGACCAAATTCACGTATGCCGCTTGATCTCGACGAAATCCAGCCCGATCGCTTTGTGATCCACAACGACAAGCTCCGCCCGCTGCTGCGCGGCGAAGGCGTCACGGTGGGGCGCATTTTCGAGCTCATAACCTGGCGGCGCGAAGGACTGATCGCCCGGATCCGAGCTCGTGGCTTTGAAGTGCGCACGATCGCCGATCGTTTACGAGCCTTGCCGGGATTGCCCGACGTCGCGCCGCCGGGCGAGCCGGGCATTCGGGCGCTTGCGAGCAACAAAGAGCGCTATTCGATCTTCGACATGCAGACGCTGCGCTGGAGCGATCTGCAGCCGGAAACGGTGTTCGGCAAGCTGGCCGTGCGCGTCCGCGATAATGTCGCGCTGCGCCGGCGCAAGGGACGCGGCAAAGGCGATTTTTATCGTTCCGCCCTTGTGCGCAACGAGCAGATTAATTTGCTGCCTTGCACCGAGACCGATGCGCTGCTGCACGCGTATGCACAGCTGGAGCAGCTCGGCTCGCATCCACGGCTCGCCGCCGTCAGGCGCGTCGACGGCATGTACGTCGACCGGCGCCAGGCCACGCTGCCCACACCCCACAGCGACATCCTGGCGCTGCTCGCGCACGGCAAAGCCGAGGTCTGGACCTTCCCCAAAGCGGTGCTCGATCTGGCCGGCGAGGTGTTCGCCACGCTCGGC
Source organism: uncultured bacterium (assembly GCA_963827625.1). Lineage (GTDB taxonomy): Bacteria > Chloroflexota > Chloroflexia > Chloroflexales > Kallotenuaceae > CAWHBS01. Next base: position 653,787 of record CAWHBS010000007.1, read on the forward strand.
ATCGAATTAATCCGCGAGTAAACGAGAACGATCACTTCGCATCTATTCGCGGATTAAGTGCAACCATCCGGCGCCAGCCTGTGTTCTATAAGCGACACAGCTTGCGGGCTGCGAGGAGGGCGCCATGCTCGGGATGCTTATCCTGTTGGGACTGCTGGCGTTGCTGGTCGTTTTCGACCTGACGGCGCTACGTTGGGCTGTCGATAGCCGTGATAGCGTGGCCGAGATCGATATCCGCTGGCGTTGGCGAGGTAATCGTGACGAGTAGCGTTCAGGACATCACGACCGACGATATAGCGCTCACGGCGGGGCTGGCGCGCGACCTCGACGGCTGCTTCGAGCGGCTGGTGGTCGCGTACCAGCACCGCATGTACACGTTTGCCCTGCGCCTCACCGGCAGCCCTCAGGATGCCGAAGAGATCGCGCAGGATGCGTTTGTGCGCGCCTACCGCGGGCTGACAGGCTACGGCGAGCAGCAGATCGCTACGCTCGCGCTGCGTCCGTGGCTGTATCGTATCGCACTCAACGTATTTCGTAATCGCGTTCGTGGCAAGCGACCAGTGATGGTATCACTTGACGGGGATGAAGAAACGATGCGAATCGAGCCGGTAGATCGAGCTGAGCGAGGGCCCGAGGCGCTCGTCGAGCGCGCCGAGCGTGCGCGTGAGCTGGGCCGCATCGTCGCCTCGCTGCCTGAACGCTATCGCATGGCAGTGGTATTGCGCCATGTCGAGGGCTTCGGCTACAACGAGCTGGCCGTGCTGTTGCAGCAGCCGGTCGGAACGATCAAAGCGAATGTTCATCGCGGTGTAAAGCTGCTACGCACCGCGCTGGTGGAGCACAACTACGAGGTGAGCAGGTGAGCGAAATCAAGCGATCGCCGATCGGCGAAGCACGGCAGCTGGTCCGTGAGCTACGGGCGCTGGGAGGGCTCGCCCCGAATGGGCTGGTGGCCGATGTGTTGCGTCGCGTGGGTCTTGGCGACGATTATTTCGCCCTCGACAGTCCGTTGGGGCGGCTGCTGGTCGCCTACAACGACTTCGGCATCTCCGCTGTCGGGCGCGGTAGCAATACGCAGCAGTTTGAGCAGCAGTTCCGGGCGCGCTATGCCCGGCCGATCCGTGCCACGACACCGCCCGACGACCTTGGTCAGCTGATCCTCGATCGCCTCTCGGGCGCGCCGGACGTGCCGCTGCGTTTCGACCTGCGCGGGCTGTCGGAATTCGAGCGCGCCGTGCTCGAAAAGGCGCTCGAGATTCCGCGCGGCGAGGTACGGCCATACAACTGGATCGCCCGCGAGATAGCGCGTCCCGGAGCAGTGCGCGCCGTCGGATCGGCGCTTAATCATAATCCGCTGCCGCTGCTGATTCCGTGCCATCGGGTCGTCCATAGCGACGGGCGGATCGGAAAGTATGTCTTTGGCCCCGAAGCCAAACGCGCGGTGCTCGACGCCGAAGGTGCGGCGCCCGACGTGCTTGAATCGCTGTCGCGCCACGGCGTGCGCTACCTTGCCAACCCGCTTGACGGCTCGTTCTGCTACCCGAGCTGCGGCGGGCTGCATCTACGCGACGCCGGCCTGGTGCCGTTTCATACCCATCAGCAGGCGCTCGCGGCGGGATACCATGCCTGCCGGGACTGCCGACCCCCTACTGGATAATGGTGGCTGATTCGGTCGCCGGGCGCTGCGTAGTGAAGGTGGCAAGAATGACAAGGTGACGGGGTGACGGGGTGACGGGGTGACGCGATGTTCGATACTCGTACATATACATCGAAGGGTGAGCTTGCCCGCGTTGAAATGCACCGAACGTTGGACGTAGACTTAGCCTTGTCACCCCGTCACCCCGTCACCCTGTCACTCCACCTGTGGCGCAAAACAAAACCCCCTCCCCTGCACATCAACAGGGGAGAGGGCAAGCGGGAAGCTACTTGCGCCGGTTCCGCAAGAACGGCGGGATATCAAGATCGTCAGGCAGCGTGCTGAAAGAAGGCTGCTGCTGCGGGCGCGGCTGCGGCTGTTGCGGCCGCTGATTGTAAGCCGGCTGGCCTTGCGGCGTCACGCCCGGAAATGCGCGTGCTCGCGTTGCGTTGCGGGCGGTGCTGTCGAAGCCGGTAGCGATCAGGGTGATTTTCACCTCATCCTGCATATCGGGATCGATCGTGGCGCCGAAGATGATCTGAGCCTCGGGATCGGCAGCCCGTGCGATCATTTCGGCGGCTTCGTTGACCTCCTGGATGCCCATATCCTCGCCGCCGGTGACGTTGAACAGCACGCCCTTGGCGCCGTCGATCGACAGTTCGAGCAGCGGCGACGAGATCGCCATATTGGCCGCGTCGACCATGCGATTATCGCCCTGGCCCCGGCCGATCGCCATCAGCGCCGAGCCGGCCTGCGTCATGATCGCCTTGACGTCGGCGAAGTCGAGGTTGATCAGACCGCGTCTGGGTGATCAGGTCCGAGATGCCCTGGATGCCCTGGCGCAGCACTTCGTCGGCCATGCGGAACGCTTCCAGCATCGACGTGTTGCGGCTGGTGATCTGCAGCAGGCGGTCGTTGGGGATCACGATCAGCGTGTCGACCACGGGCTTGAGCTGCTCGATGCCCTGCTCGGCTACCTTGCGACGATGCGTGCCTTCGAAGGTGAACGGCTTGGTAACCACGCCGACCGTCAGCGTGCCAAGCTCCTGGGCGATGCCGGCGATCACCGGCGCCGAGCCGGTGCCCGTGCCGCCGCCCATACCGGCGGTGATAAACACCATGTCCGAACCCTTGAGCTCCTCGTACAGCTCTTCGGTCGGTCTCTTCGGCCGATTTCTGGCCGATCACCGGGTTGCCGCCCGAGCCCAGCCCTTTGGTCAGTTTCTCGCCGATCTGAATACGCGCTGATGACTTGGCATGGATCAGAGCCTGCGCGTCGGTGTTGACCGTAATAAAATCTACACCCTGCACGCCCATCTCAATCATGCGGTCGACGGCATTTGAGCCACCTCCGCCCGCGCCGATCACTTTGATGCTTGCGCGTCCGGCGACCCTCGAATCGAACCCGTTGCGGCTATCCATGCTTGCCTCCACCCTGTTGTGCGAGCCGCGTCGTGGCGGCGCTCCCCGGCATCTTTCTTGTGCCGATCCAGCGTGCAGCGACTACGGTAGGAACTCCCTGAGCCAGCCTTTGAACCGATCGTACACATTGCGCCAGTTGCCTGCCTCGCCACGCACGGTGGTTGACAGCGAATTCGGTTGGCGCAGACCGTTGGTGATGCCCCAGCGCACCAGTCCGACACCGGTGGCGTAGGGCGGCGAATCCACCGCCTCCGCCAAACCGGTGAGATTGCTCGGGCTGCCCAGCCGCACCGGCATGCCGAGCATTTCCCGCGCGAGCTCGTCCAGCCTGGGAAGCTGCGCCGCGCCGCCGGTCAGCACCACTCCCGCCGGGAGCAGGCCATCATAGCCGGAGCGCCGGATCTCGGTGGCGATCAGCTCGACGATCTGCTCGGCACGGGCCTGCATGATCTGGTTGATGTACGAGCGGCTTACATCCTGGTGCTCACCGGGCGCGAACGACTCGGTCTTGATCATGTCGTCCTCGTCCGTGCCGACTTCCTCGGCGATCGCCGAGCCATACTTCAGCTTGAGGTACTCCGCCGTGTTGTGCGGCGTGTGCAGCACATACACGATATCGTTGGTGAAATGGTTGCCGCCCACCGGCAGCACGACGCTGTGCCAGATTCCGCCCTGGATAAACACCGCGATATCGGTGGTGCCGCCGCCGATATCCACCAGCACCACGCCGCGATCCTTGTCTTCCGGCGACAGCACCGCCTCGCCGCTGGCCAGCGGCTGCAGCACCAGATCGTCGATAATCACGCCCGCGCGCTCGACGCTCTTGATCAGATTCTGGATCGCCATCACCTCGCCGGTGACGATATGCGTTTCGACTTCCAGGCGATAGCCCGACATGCCGACTGGATCGCGGATGTTTTCGTTGCCGTCCACGATATAGGCGCGCGGGATAACATGAATGATTTCGCGCTGGGTCGGGATCGCCACGGCCTGCGCCGACTCCACCGCCCGCGACACATCCATGCGGGTGATTTCATGGTCGGGCCGCGAGATCGCGACCACACCACGGCTGTTCAGCGATTGCACATGCTTGCCGGCAATGCCGACATACGCTGTGCCGATGCGATAGCCGCTTAGCCGCTCGGCCTTTTCTACCGACGTCGAGATCGCATTGACGGCGTCGTCAATGTTGACGACCACGCCTTTATCAAGACCCTTCGAAGGCGTGAGGCCAACGCCCAGTATATTGACACGACCGTCGGCCCGTACTTCGGCGACCATCGTGCAGATTTTGGTGGTACCTACGTCGATACCAACAACCGTCCGATTCATCCTGATCCTTTGGGTGCGCTGTTCGTTTTGCTGGCGATGGGAGTGTTTGGTATGCGCATCGAATGCGACTGTGCGCGTACTAAGATTATACGTTTTCTCGCAACCCTCGCCGTGCGTAGGATGGTATATCTCACATTACAGAACGATTACGACGCACCTTCGTTACTCGAAATTGCAATGATTACGACACATAGTCGTTGCTTTTACCATACCATTGCTTTGGATCGAGTCAATCCCCTTACTATAGGTTTTACCTATAGAACGGCGTTGTTGGCCGCAAATCGAGATAGGAAAACGCTGCATTTTCGCGCAGCAGCTGCGCCAGAATGGCGAATTTTTCGTCGAGCCGCTCGCTCTTGCCCAGCACGACCTGCCGGTTCTCTCCGAGGATCAGCGACACGCCGAGGCCGGCATCCCACTCGATTCGCTGCATCGCCGACGGCAGCTCTGCCGCCCGCAAACTCACGCGGCGCGCCACTTCAAGGGCGTCGCGGTCGACGTAGTCGCCGGGCTTAAGCGTACGATTGGGCGTGGTATCCACAATCGCGATGCTGCTGACGAACTCCGGCCCTCCCGGCGACGCCGCCGGAGAGGGCACGGCCAGCCCGAGCGCGTCGAGCTGTGAGCCGGCAAGGATCAGCCCGTCCCAGGTTACATCGTAGGTTGTGCCGCTGTGGGTCCAGCGCACCTCCGGCCGGCGCTCGCTGACCTGCACCAGCACGGTGTCCGGTAGCTGCACCTGCGCTCGCACACGCTCGACATACGGGCTGCGGGCTACGTTCGCCTCGACGGCTTTCGCATCGAGGACCCAGACCGATTGTTCGGTTACCGCGGCCAGCTCGCGCACGTCGTCTTCGGTCAGCGCCTGATTGCCCTCGGCGCGCACGATGCGGATCATAAACCGATCGGACGAGAGGGTATCGTACAGCAGCCAGATCGACACCAGGAATATCGCCAGGGCCGGAAGCTTGCCGCTGCGCAGGCTCCAGCCCAGCACGCGCCGCAAGCCAGGGCGAGCCTGGGAGAGCGTAGGATTTTCAGTAGGTGATGCCATGATGTACATGTGGTGGGGGACACCCCCACACCCCGGCCTGCCGGCGGCCTTTCTTACTATCTTGACTCTGCGATCAGTGTGGCGCTCGATTGCCAGCTCGATCAAGCGATCCAGCATCGCGCCATACGACAGCCCGCTGGCCTCCCACATTTTGGGATACATCGAATTCTGGGTAAAGCCGGGAAAGGTATTGATCTCGTTGATAAACACCTCACCGCCGGCACGATCCATCAAAAAATCGACCCGCGCCAGGCCGGCACCATCGATCGCTTTGAACGCGTCGATCGCCATGCGGCGTACCTGCTCGGCCAATGCCTCGTCGATCGGGGCCGGGATCAGGTAAGCCGTGCGGCCGTCGAGGTATTTGTCGGCGTAATCGTACCAGTCGTTGCCGGGCTCGATCTCGCCGATCAGCGATGCTTCGGGCTCGTCGTTGCCGAGCACGGCCACCTCGAGCTCGCGGGCACGATCGATACCCTGCTCCACGATCAGCCGCCGGTCGTGCCGGGCAGCCAGCTCGATGCCGCGAGCCAGCTCGTCGCGGTTCGTACATTTGCTGACGCCGACGCTGGAGCCGGCGTTGGCCGGTTTGGTGAACATCGAGTAGCGCAGCTGCCGCTCGATGCCGTGCAGCACCGCCTCACGCTCGCGCTCCCAGACAGCACGCCTCAGCAACACATACGGCACCTGCGGTAAGCCGGCCGCGCTGAACGCCGCTTTCATCACGCCCTTGTCCATGCCGACGGCCGCCGCCAGCACGCCGCAGCCGACGTAGGCCACGTCCGCGATATCCAGCAGCCCCTGTAGCGCGCCGTCTTCGCCGTACATGCCGTGCAGCACGGGCAATATCACATCCAGCCCGCCGGCCTCGTGCTCCGGCAGCACAAGCGAAGGACTTGCTCCGGGCAGCTGAGCGGTTTCGGCAGCCGCGGCAGGCACCAGCGCCGGCGTCCGGATAGACTTAGCCGTGGGCTCTCCCGACCGGCCCGGCATATGCCGTGTGCGCTCGCCGGCGGCAGGCGCGCCGTCCAGAGCGATCGTGTCGCCCGGCAAGCGCCCATCGCTGATACGCAGCGGCTCGTCGCGCTGCACCACGCCGGCCTGCGCCTCACGGCCGAGCAGCGCGGGGTCGGCGGCGCGCTCGAGTGCCAGCAACGGATCATCGCCCACCAGCCAGCGACCGGCTTTGTCGATCCCGATCGGCACCACATCATATTTCGAGCGGTCGAGCGCCTCCATCGCGGCGCGTGCCGATTTGAGCGAGACTTCGTGCTCGCTGTTACGCCCGCCGAACACGACGCCGACGCGCAGCTTGCGTTTCATGCCTGTTCCCCGATGACCTGTACCTCCAGCTCGAGCTCAACCCCGAACACCGCCAGAACGCGCTCGCGCATGATACCCGAAAGTCGCAGCACATCGGCTGACGTGGCGGCGCCGCGGTTGACGATGTAGTTGGCGTGCTTCTCAGAAACGATCGCCGCGCCCGAAGCTGTTCCCTTGAGGCCGGCCTGGTCGAGCAGCGTGCCGGCGGTCGTCCCGGGCGGATTCTTGAACACCGATCCGCACGATGAGCCGGCCGGCGTTTTGCCCTTGCGAAGCTCGGCGATCGTCGCCATCTCGGCGCGCAGCATCCCTGGATCGCCGCGCGTCAGGCGTAGCTCGGCGGCGAGGACCGTAGGGTGGCCCTCACCCCCTGGCCCCCTCTCCCGTGCTGACGCACGGGAGAGGGGGCCAGGGGGTGAGGGTCGGGTGGTGAGGGCCTTCAGCGCGCTCGTCCGATACCCGTATGCGAAGCGCTCGGCCTGCCATTCTTCGACCTCGCCGTCGCGCAGCACCCAAGCGCGCACGAGCTGCTGCGCCATGTCGCCGCCATAGCAGCCGGCGTTACCGTATACTGCGCCACCGATCGTTCCCGGCAATCCCTCGGCCCACACCAGGCCGCCATAGCCCTGTGCCGCAAGGCGCCGCGCCGTACCGGCCGTCGGTGCCCCCGCTTCGGTCCACAGTACCGGCTCGCCCTCGCGCTCGTCCACACGCTGGGCCGCGGCGCGGCTGCGGATCACCAGGCCGGCGTACCCGCCATCCGCGATCAATACGTTGGATCCGCCGCCCAGCACGAAGATAGGCAACGCTCGCTCGCGGCCCCATGCGATCAGCTCGACCAGCTCGTCGGCGCTCGCGGCGACGCCGAACCAGCGTGCCGGCCCGCCGATGCGCCAGGCTGTGTAGCGCGCCAGCGGCTCGTTTTTGATGATGGTGGGTATGGTTTCAGAACTCATCACTCATCGTTCCGATCCAGCTCCGCCAAGACAATGTCCCCCACCTGGTTCCCGTCCCCCGCGCCGAGCGTGATCAATATATCGCCCGGCTGCAGCAGCTGCAGCAGCGCCTGCGCCGAGGCGGCAACGTTGCCGGACGCGATAGCACCCGTGTCGAGAATCCGTTGGGTCAGATACCACGCGTCGACGCCGGGAAAGTCTTCGGCGCGCTCGCGCGATGGGTAGATATCGCCGATCAGCAATACCTCGGCGTCGCCGAAGGACGCCGCGAACTCGTCGACCAGGGCCTGCGTCCGGCTGAAGGTATGTGGTTGAAAATAGGCGACGACGCGCCTGTCCGGGTAGCGCTCGCGCGCCGCGTGCAGCGCCGCGCGCACTTTCGCCGGATTGTGGGCGTAATCGTCGATCACCAGCACGCCGCCGGCTTCGCCTTTCAGCTCAAAGCGCCGCGCGGCACCCTGGAAGCGTCCCAGGGCCTCCCATACGGCAGCAGGCTCCACTCTGCGCTCCAGCACCTCCAACACGCCGGCCGCGGCTGCCAGCGCGTTCTGGATGTTATGCCGCCCCGGCACGCCAAGCGACACCCGCAATGCCTGCCCATCCGCACCGTGTATCTCGAATACGCTGCGATCATTTCCGACGGCGATGCCGCTCGCCTGCCAGCCGTTGTTGGGCTGCAGTCCATATTCGACGAGGCCGAGCCCGCTCAGCCGGTCGCGCTGCAGCAGCCGCTGTACGCCGTCGTCATCGGCACACACGACAACGCTGCCCGACGTCTGACGGGCGAACTGCACAAACGCGTCCTCGGCCTGCTCGCGCGTAGGGTAAACATCCACATGATCCCAATCCACACTGGTGATGATACTGACAGCCGGCGTAAGCCCAAGGAACAGCCGGTCGTACTCGTCGGCCTCGATCACGAAAGGACCCGTGCCCCAGCGCGCGAAGCGCGACAGTCCCGGCACCGGCCCACCGGCCGGCACGATGAAGGCAGGATCGTAGCCGAGCTCCTGCAGCACCCAGGCACACATCGCCGTGGTGGTAGTTTTGCCGTGCGTGCCGGCGATCGCCAGAGTCGGCTTTGCCGCCGACCATTCGCGCCACAGCTCGGCGCGTTTGAGCAGCGGAATACCCGCTTCGCGTGCCGCCTGCAGCTCCGGCGTATCGGGCGCCAGCGCCGAGCTGATGGCGACCGCGTCGACGCCATCCAGGTGCGCTGCACTATGCCCGACGTACACCCGCACGCCGCGCAACTCGAGCTCGGCCGTCAGCGGATTGCTCTGCCGGTCGCAGCCGCTGACGATGTGCCCCTGGTCGAGCAGTATATGCGCGATGCCGCTCATGCCTAAGCCGGCGATGCCAATGATGTGATAGTGCATTTGTTTCGATTTTGGCCCTCATCCCCCAACCCCTTCTCCCGTCGCAAGCGACGGGAGAAGGGAAGCAACGATTCCCCCTCGCCTGTGCGTCAGCACGGGAGAGGGGGCTAGGGGTTGAGGGCCCTATTGCCTGATCTTGGGCAACCTTAAAAACAAAATGACAAGCAACAAAATAAACAGCAGCGCGAAGATCGACGGCAAATAGCCGCGCAGGACATTGACCCCGCCGGCCGGTGTCACGGTGATCATTCGCTCCTGATTGAAAAAGGCCGGAAAATACTGGTTGATAAACGATGTCAGCTGCGAGCCGACCAGAAAGACATTAACGCCGCCGAGGATAAATCCCATCAACACGCCAAGGCGCGTCATGTTGCGACGCTCACCCAGCGCGCCGCCGATGATATACGCCAGCAGGACTACAAGCATGAAGCCGATCAGCTGGAAGGTGCCGGGATTATCGCTTTGCACCAGCGGCACTGCCGTCAGCTCGGTGCCGAACAGCGTGCTGAAAAACGAAGCAAACGCTTGCACGATGCGGTTGATCAGGTCGCCCAGCAGACCGGTACGATCCGGATTGCCGAAAAAGATCAGCGCCAGCAACAACCCGAGCGTAGTAATCGACTCTTCGCGCCAGCCGCGACGCGCGCCGAACATCGCACCGATCAGCAGAAACGGAAACAGCACCAGCACCTGATACGAAATCGTCATGCCGCTGCTCCGCTCAGGCCGGCCAGCGCCAGCACGGCGGCCGCCAGCACATCGGCAGCTTCGGGCCGCGCCAGGTTGCGGCTGGCCTCGGCCATACGCTCGCGCGCCTCGCGATCGATGAGCAGGCGCTGCACTTGCCTGAACAACGGGCCATCCTCAGGCGCGCCGGAGCCGAGCATCGCCTCGTCGGGAACGCTGACCGCGGCGCCGCGCTGCGCGAGATAATCGGCGTTGATATCCTGGTCGACGATCGTCAGCGGCACCAGCACGGCGGGCAACCCCGCTGCCGGCAGCTCGGCCAGCGTCGAAGCGCCCGCGCGCGCCACGGCCAGGTCGGCGGCGCCGAAGGCCTGATATATGGAGGGCATGATGGCCCTCACCCCCGGCCCCGTCTCCGTCCCCAGGCTCAAGCCTGGGGCTGAAGAAACCAAGCCAGCTGAAGCTGGCTGGGACAATTCCCAGCCAGCTTCAGCTGGCTTGGTTTCTTCAGCCCGGGTATTTTTGTCCGGGTCGGCGTGGCCCGGGTCCGGGTGAGGGCCGGCAAACAAATACGGATACAGGTGATAACGCTCACGCAGCTCAGCCGGCAGGTCATCGGCCGCCGCCCGCAGCCACTGCTCGTCGCCTTCGCGGCCACACACATGGATCACGTCGGCCAGCTCCAGCAGGCGCGGCAGCAGCGCCTCGACGGCGCGATTGATGTTGCGCGCGCCGCGGCTACCGCCATACACCAGCAATACCGGAAGCTCGCCGTGGATACCGAACGCCGCGCGATTGGCGGCATGCCGCTCGGGCGCGGCGGCGTCGAGCAGCTCGCGGCGCACCGGGTAGCCCGTCACCACCGTTTTGCCGCGGGGCAGGTAGCGCAGCGAGGGCTCGAACGAACACGCCACCCGCGTCGCGATACGCACCAGCGTTTTCACGGCCAGCCCCGGCTTGATGTCGGGCAAATAGATCATCGTCGGTACACCGAGCGCTCGCGCGGCTACAAACAGCGGCACGCACACATAGCCGCCGGTTCCCAGAATCGCCGCCGGGCGCTCGCGCCGCAACAGGCGCAGCGCCTCGGCCGTGCCGCGCGCCAGCAGCGCGCCGCTGCGTATCAGTTCCAGCGGGCCGCGACTTTTGACCGCGGCCGCCCGGATCGAGCGAAACGGCAGGTCGCTTTCTCGCTCGACCAGCCCGCGCTCCATCCCGTCGTGCGAGCCGACATAGATCAGCTTGAGCGCGGCCCGATCAACGCCGCCCGCCGGCCTTTCCCGACCCGTCTGCAGCACGCTTGCCGCCGGATCGAGCGGCGGCGCCATGCCTGGTTCGCCCTTGCGAGGTGAGCCGTCGCCAGCCCTTCGGATCGACGACGACGTCGGCGCGTTGAGCCGTGCGCGCAAAGCCGACGCGACCGTAAGCGCTGGATATACGTGGCCGCCCGTTCCCCCACCACACAAGAGCAGACAGCGCCGGGAAGAGCCCTTTGCGCCGTTTGCGGCCCTTGGCGGGCGGGGCTCCGGGGACGACCGGGCTGGGGAGCGTTTCGGGTCGTTGATCGTCGACATGCTTGGAAACGTTGAGCAGCACGCCCGTGGCGAACATACACATCGCCAGGGAGGTACCGCCATAGGAAACAAACGGCAGCGTTTGCCCGGTGTATGGGATCAGCGAAGATACCACCGCCATGTTCACAAACGCCTGAAAGGTGATCCAGCTGGTGATGCCGACGGCGAGCAGCGCGCCGAATGCGTTGTTGGTGCGGGCGGCGATGCGGTAGCCGCGGTAGCCGAGCAGCACGAAGGCGATCACGACCAGCCCTGCACCCAGCATACCAAGCTCTTCGCCGATCACGGCGAAGATCAGAGTCGGCGTGCGGCGAGTACAGCCACAGAAACTTCTGTCGTCCCTGCCCCAGGCCGCGCCCGAACACGCCGCCGGACGCCAGCGCGTACAGCGAATGGATCGGTTGGAATCCTCCGCCGCGCGGGTCGGCCCACGGATCACGAAATACCGCCAGGCGGGCGCTGGCGTGGCCGAGCGTGGTGACGAACACCCAGCCGACCACGAGGGCGCTGCCGATGCCGAGCAGGATATGCGTGATGTTGGCGCCGGCGGCGAAATAGATCGCCACGGCGATCACGATCAGCATGAACGCCGACGACACGTTGCGCTGCATGTACATGATGCCGCACAACAGCCCGACGATCAGGCCGAACGGAAGCAGCCCTTTGCCCATCGACTTGAGCTTGTCGCCGCCGCGCCCGACCAGCCACGCCGCCAGGTATACAATCAGCGCGAACTTCGCCAGCTCGACCGGCTGGAATTGCTGGCCGCCGACACGGATCCAGCGTCGCGCACCGCCGGCGGAGGTCATGTTCTCGGGCAGCACCAATACCAGCAGCAGCAACACGATCGAGAACGCAAACAGCGGCATGGTGAACCGCTTCCACGTCCGGTAGTCGACGCGCATACCGAACAGCAACCCGACCGTTCCAAGTGCCATCCACAAAAACTGGCGCTGCAGGTAGTGCGTCTGTGCCTGGCCTTCGTTGACGGCGACGAAAAAGCTTGCACTGTAGACCATCACCAGCCCGAAGATCGACAGTGCCACCACCAGCGCCAGCAGCGAGTAGTCCGGTTTGGCCTTGGTTGTGTCGAACATAATTTTACCCCGCAGCCATCGCAAACATAAACCAGGCTCCGATCACCAGCAGCAGCCCGACCATAGCGCCCCACGCCAGCAGCGGATTGTCGCGACGCACCAGCGACGGCGGCATACTGAAGCGGTCGATTGCATAGCGCGGAGCTAAGGCCATACCGGCGAACCCACCGGCGACCAGGCCGCCGATGTGCGCCGAATTGTCGATACTGGGCGTAACGAGCCCGAACACCAGATTGATCGCCACCAGCGTCGCCATCTGGTACAGCTGCATCCGCGATGCTTCCCAGCCGATCAGCGAGCGCGATGAATAGGCGAAAGCTCCCAACGCGCCGAACAGGCCGAAGATCGCGCCCGACGCCCCTACCGACAGCGCGTCGGCGTTCCAGACATAGCTGGCGACGCTGCCGGCAAGCCCGGATACAAGATATACCGCCAGGAATCGAGCGGTGCCGAAGGTGCTCTCCACCTGCGGTCCCAGCACGTATAGCGCATAGGTATTAAACAGCAGGTGCAGCATGCTACCGTGCAGCACCATCGGCGTGAGCAGCCGCCACCACTGGCCCGCGTCGATCAGCGGGTTGAACTTGGCGCCAAGCACCAACAAGGCATATGTAAATCCGTCGATCTGCTGGCCGTCGATCACCGCCGTGCCGACGCGCTGCGCAATGAACCAGGTAACGCCGTACATGACTACGTTGGCCGCCAGCAACACGTACACCGCGCGTGGCCGCGTCTGCACGAGCGAGAACGACATACGCCGCGGCGCGCTACGTGGCGGCTCCGGCCGGCCGGCCGGCTCTTCCGGAGCCCGATACGGGCCGCCGGGGGTAGGCGGCGCAGGTCGCTGCTGGAACTCGTGCTCCAGACGCTCCCACACGTCGCTCAAATTGTCGTCCTGCCGGCCGCCCTGGGTCATGATAGTGCCTGTACCAGTTGCCGGAACTGCTCGCCCCGGTCGAATTCGTTACGGAACATGCCGAAGCTGGCGCAGCCGGGCGACAGCAGCACCGTGTCGCCCGGCTGCGCCAGGCCACGTGCCGCCGCGACCGCGGATGCCAGCGCGTCGAACGGGCCACCGATCGGCAGCGTGCTGCGCTCGACGCCGCGCGCCAACGATCTTTGCAAGGCACTCTCGAGCTTGGGCGTTGCCGTGCCCGCCAGCAGCACGACGGCCTTGGCGCGCTCGGCCAGGCACTCGGCCAGATCCGCGAAGTCGAGCCGCTTGTCGGCGCCGCCGGCGATCACGATCACCGGGCGGTCGACCGAGCGCAGCGCCGCGATGGCTGCCGCCGGCGCCGTGGCGGTCGTATCGTTGATATAGCGCACGCCGTCGAGCTCGCGCACCGTTTCCATACGGTCCGGCACGCCGTCGAAGCCGCGGATCGCCGCCCTGATCGGCCCGGCTTCGACGCCGAAGGCGCGCGCCAGCGACGCCGCCGCGGCAACGTTGGCCAGGTTGTGCGCGCCCGGCAGCCGCACGTCGCCCGCGTGGCAGAGCAGCTCGCGCTGCCCGGCGGCGTACCACAATAGCCGGTGGTCGCCGGACCACATGGCAAAGCGTGGCTGGCCGACCTGCCCGTCGAGCCGCGGCACGTGAAACACCTCGCGCCTGGCTGCGGCGTCTATCGTGCCGCCGAACCAGACCACCTCGCCGCCGGCGCGTTCGGCCATGCTCCGCGCATAGCCGTCGCTCATGTTGAGCACCACGACGCCGTCGCGCCCCTGGTGCCTGAAGATCTGCGCCTTGGCCCCGGCGTAGGCCTCCATCGACGCATAGCGGTCGAGATGGTCTTCGGACAGGTTAGTGACACAGGCCCAGCGCGGGCTGAGGCCGGCCTCGCCCAGACCTTCCAGCTGCCAGCTCGACAGCTCGAGCACCACCGGCGTGTCGGGCGCGATCCTGGGCAGCTGCTCCAGCGCCGATACGCGCAGATTGCCGGCCACCACCGTGTCGGCGTACTGCTCGCGCAGCATCGCCCCCGCCAGCAGCGTGGTGGTGGTCTTACCTTTGGTTCCGGTGATGCCCAGGATCGGGCCGGGACACAGCCGGAAGAACAGCGTCATCTCCATCTCGATCGCGGCGCCGGCTTCGCGCGCGGCCGCCAGAAACGGCGACTCGCGCGGCACACCGGGGTTGCGCACCACGACGTCGGCGGCCCTGAAGTCTTCGAGGCGGTGCTCGCCCAGCACATAGCGCACCGGCAAGCCTTCGAGCTGTGCCAGCGTTGGCGCGAGCTGCTCGGCGCCGCGCAGGTCGGTAACCGTCACCTCGGCGCCGATCTGCGCCAGGTAGCGTGTCACGCCGAGCCCGCCGCCATGGACGCCGAGGCCCATGACCAGGACGCGCTTGCCGCGCATATCGAGTGCCCGGATGCTCATCGTGGGACGATCTCCGTGTTGGGTATCGACCGCCGCAGGCCGCCGCGCTCCGGCAGGCCTTGCGAGGCGGGCGTCGATAGCGCCAGCGCGATCGCAAAGATCGCCGCGATCATCGCCACCAGCACAAAGCGCTGCATCACCTGCGTTTCGGACCAGCCGAGCATCTCGAAGTGATGGTGCAGCGGCGCCATGCGAAACAGGCGCTTGCCGGTGCCGGTCCTGCGGCGCGTCCATTTGAAATACAACACCTGCAGGGCCGATGAGCTGAGAATGGCGAAAAAGACGACCCCGACGATCGGCAGCAACAGCCAGTGCTGCGACATCAGCGCGACAACCGCCAGCGCGGCGCCCATCGCCAGCGCGCCGGTATCGCCCATGAACACCTGCGCCGGATGGGCGTTGTACCACAAGAAGGCGGCGTTGGCGCCGACCATGGTGAAGCAAAAGGCCTGCAGATACACCAGCCGCGGGAACGCGACGAACGAGATAACGCCATACGCCGCGAACGCGATCACCAGCGTCCAGGCGCACAGGCTGTCGAGCCCGTCGGTCAGATTGACGGCGTTGCTGGTCGCCACGATCACAAACACCGCGATCGGGATATACACAAAGATCGGAACCTGACGCTCGCCCAAAAACGGCACCTGCACCGCGCCGCCATGCTCCAGGCCGAAATACTCCTGCGGCAAATAGATCGCCAGGGCAGCGATCAAGGCCAGCACAAACTGCCAGAACAGCTTGAAGCGCGCCGTCAGGCCGAACGAGCGCGAGCGCGAGCCGACCAGCGTCAGAAAATCGTCGAAACCGCCCAGAATCGCAAACGAAACAAGCACGCCAAGCGGCAGCATGATCGAGTAACGCCCGACCAGGTTGAACAGGACCGTGACGATCGTGGCGCTGACCACGATCATGATCCCGCCCATCGTCGGCGTTCCAGTTTTTACCAGATGCGACTGTGGACCGTCCGCTCGCACTTGTTTGCCGACCTTTTTGGCGCGCAGCCAGCGTACCCAATAACCACCGGATAATAGAGTTATCAGAAAAGCGCCACCGGACAGCAGCACTGTCCGCGCGGTTTCCGGAACAACGATTGAACGAAGCGTTTCCTCCACAACTACCGCGTTTCTCCCGTATCGCGCAACGCCGCCACGATCTCTTCCGTGCGCGCCACTCGCGCGCCTTTAACCAGCACTATATCCCCTGGCCGCAGCACCGGCCGCAGCAGCGTGGCGGCCTCGGCGTTGGCGGCAACATGATCGACGCGCAGCGCGGGCCGCGCGGCCCGTGCTTCGTCGCCGATCCAGCGCGCGCGCGGCCCGACCACCACCAGCCGGTCCACCACCTCGGCAGCGGCACGGCCGACCTCACGATGGCCGGCTTCCTCGATCGGCCCGAGCTCGGCCATATCGCCGAACACGGCGATGCGCCTGCCGGGCACGTCGGCCAACAACTCCAGCGCCGCCTTGCACGAGGCCGGCGACGCGTTGTAGCTATCGTCAAGGATCGTGGCGCCGCCCACGCCGGGCTGCGCCACGATCCGCGGCTGCGCGTGACGGTCGGCCAGGCCGGCGGCGATATCGTCCCAATCCAGACCCAGCAGCAAGCCGGCGGCGATCGCCGGCAGCACCAGGTACACCGCGTGGCGGCCGAGCAGCGGCGTCTGGAGACGTCGCGCCTCGCCGGCCCAATGCACCAGAAAGTCGATCCCGTCCAGCCCGCGCCCGCGCACATCCGAGGCGCGCAGCTGGGCATCGGCGCCGAGCCCGTAGAACAGCACCCGCGCCTCGGTACGCCGCGCCATCGCCCGAACCCGCGCGTCGTCGGCATTCAGGATCGCCGCGCCGTCCGGCGGCAGCGCCTGGGGCAGCTCGCTCTTGGCCAGCGCGATGTTTTCGGGCGTGCCCATGCGCTCGAGATGCGAAGCGCCGACATTGGTGACGATGCCCCAGCGCGGCAGCGCCAGCTCGCACAGCAGCGCGATCTCGCCCGGCCCGTAGGTGCCCATCTCGATCACGGCCACCTGATGGGCAGGCTCGAGCGCCAGCAGCGTCAACGGCACGCCGATCTCGTTGTTGAACGATCTTCCGCTGTGCAGGGTACGCAAGCGCTGGCGCAGCAGCGACGCCAGCACCTCTTTGGTGCCGGTTTTGCCGACGCTGCCGGTGATGCCGACCACCTCGGCCGGCATGCGCCGGCGGTGCGTCGCGCTCAGCCGCTGCAGCGCGTGCAGTGGGTCATCGGCGCCGAACAGAAGCGGGCGCGTGTCATCGGGAAGAGCGCCGGCGCCTGCGATCCGCGCGCCGAGCCGCCCGGCGTGCTCTGCCGCCCATGCGCTACGAACAAGAGCGCCGCTTGCGCCGCGAGCGAAAGCATCCTGCACGAAGGCGTGCCCGTCGGCGTGTTCACCCGGCAGCGCAACAAACAACGAGCCCGGCTGCGCCTGGCGCGAGTCGACCACCGCGGCGCGGAATCGGAGCCGATCAAGCAGCGCAGGGGGTGCCAAAACGCCCCCCTGCGCTACCGTACTGGTCCAAATATCCTGCGCCTCGATCACAATTGAAGTACGCTCCGGCGTTGACGGGCGGCATTGTAACACGGCGGCTGCGCCGCCGGTCGAAGGTCGAAGGTCAAAGGTCGAACGTCCGCGACCTTTGACCTTCGACCTTCGACCTTGGACTACTGCCCGCCGATCGTCTGCCCCTCGCCCACATACGACGGATCCGGCGGCACGCGCAGGTGCGGCATCAGCTTGGCCACCACCCGCTGGTACACCGGAATCGCCGCCTCGATACCGAATTCGGCATTCTTAGGCCGGTCGACCTTGACCAGCACGGAAATACGTGGATTCTCCGCCGGCGCCCAGCCAACCACCGAGCCGATCACCGCGTTATTGTCGTAACCGCCGTTGAGCGCGATCTGCGAAGTGCCGGTCTTGGCGGCCACTTTGTACCCCGGCACCAGCGGCTGGTCGAAATAGGGGTGGCCCTGCGAGTACCAGTAGAACGCGCCATAGTTTTCCGACGAGCGCACCAGCATATCCCTCACCTGGTCGGTGACGGGCTTTTCGAACACACGGCGCACCGCGCGCGATTTCACCGGCGTACACTGCGCGTTGATGCACTTTTCCTTGACCACGTGCGGCCACATCAACAGGCCGCCGTTGGCGACAGCCGAGATCGCATTCAGGTGCTGCAGCGGCGTGGTAGCGATGCCCTGGCCGAACGCGTTTTGATCGAGGTACAGGTCGCTCCAGTTTTCCGGGTCGTCGTTGGGCCAGTTGACGATGCCTTCGGCTTCGCCGCCCAGATCGATGCCGCTCTGCTGGCCGTAACCCAGCAGCTTGAGATGCTTATAAAACGTGTCGGTGCCGATCAGCTCGGCCAGCAGCAGGGCGCCGATGTTGGATGAGTAGTACAGCACCTGGCCTGGCGTGATCGGTCCGTTGCCGCCACGGTTCCAGTTGCCGATCTCCTCGCCGTAGCGGCTGACCATGCCCGTATCGTTGACCGTGGTGTCGGCGGTGAACGCGCCGGATTGCAGGCCGATCGCGGTCACCAGGATCTTCATCGTTGAGCCGGGCTCATACACATCGGTGATCGTGCCGTTGTGATTGATCTGCTCCAGCGGATACTGCGTGAAATGGTTGGGGTCGAACGGCGGCCACGAGGCCATGCCAAGCACCTCGCCGTTGTTGGGATCCATCACCAGGATCGTCGCGCCCTCGGCCTGCTGGTCTTCGATCACCCGTCGCAGCTCGTCTTCGATTGTCTTTTGGACGAAGCTATCGATCGTCAGCGTCACATCCATGCCGTTTTGGGGCTCGACGACCTGCTGTGGCGCGATCCAGATCGGCTGCTGATCCAGCGTTCGCTCGGCCTGCAGCGTCCCGGTGACGCCCTTGATTTCGCTGTCGTAGAATGCTTCCACGCCGGTGATGCCGGTACCTTCGTAGTTGGCGACGCCGACGATACGAGAGGCAAACTCGCCCTGCGGGTAGGCACGCTGGGCTTCGTCGATCAGGAAAAAGCCCACCGGCAGCTTGCCGTCGTCGAGCTTGCTGATCTGCTCGGCCACGTCTTCGGGCAACCAGCGCGCCAGGCGGTCCCACTCACGCTCACGGTTGCTCAAAATGCCCAGCAACGTCATCGGATCGGCCTTGATCATCGGCGCCAGCAAGATAGCCAGCTTGTCGGGCTCTTTGACCTTACTGGGATCGACATACAGGCTGGGGCGGTTGACGTTGAGCGCCAGCGCCACGCCGTTACGGTCGCGGATCGTGCCGCGCCGCGGCTGCAGCACCTCGTGCGCCTGCAGCTCCTCGAGCGCCATCGCGCGCAGATCACGGCCGCGCAGCTCGCGTCGAACCTGGATCTGCACCAGCTGCTGGCCAAGCGCCATCGTCACGCCCAACAGCACCACCAGCAGCACGTTGATGCGCCAGCGTGGGATGGCGGATGTTCGTCTCCGAGCGGCGGTCTGCTGTGCCATAAGCTACTCAATTAGCAATGAGCAATGAACACAAAGCCTGAATAATGTGCTCACTGCTCATTGTCCAATGGTGTCGGCGGCAACTCAATAGTCGTAAAGCGCAGCTGCTCGGCAGTCGCCGGACGCAGCCCGAGCCGGCCGGCGCGCTCGGCGATCGCATTGAGCTGGCTGGCCTGGGCGATGCGGAACTCATACTGCTCGGCTTCATGCATCATTTCGGTCTGCTGGCGCTTGAGCTCCTGTAACTCATAGCCGGCCGTTGCGACGTGGCCGGTCTGCGCCAGGAACATGATGCTGAGGATGCACACGATCGCAATTGCGCCCGCCAACAAACCTGGATTGCCCAGCTTGAAATAAGCGTGCGGCAGCTGCGCTCGTCGCTGACGTGCATTTTGAAGCGGAAGCTTGCGCTGTGCCACGGCCATCCTACATCCCTTTCGACGCAAAGGCGCAAAGGCGCAATGGATTAATAAATGTGTAGTCCATGGCTCGGAAACTAATCTCGACGGCTACCGCCATATCATCGTTTTCACGGATCTTTAGTTCTTTGCGCCTTTGCGTCAAAAAGCATTCAGAGACGCTCCGCGATACGCAGCTTGGCGCTGCGGCTACGCGGATTGGCGGCGACTTCGCTGTCGCTCGCCACGATCGGCTTGCGCGTAATCTCGACCAGCCGCGGCGCGTAATCGCAATCGCGGGCAGACAAATAAATACACGAGCGCGGGCCGGCGCCACGGCCCGCAAGGTGCGGGCATTGTTCCGCGAACATGCGCGGCGGCAACAAGCAGTTGGCCGCCTCGCGTCGCATAAACTCTTTGACGATCCGGTCCTCCAGCGAGTGAAAGCTGATCACCGCGAGGCGACCGCCCGGCGCTAGCAGCGCCGTAGATGCCGGGAGCGCCTCTTCGAGCGCACCCAGCTCATCGTTAACCGCAATCCGCAACGCCTGAAACGTGCGCGTCGCGGGATGGATTTGCTGGCCGCCGCGCCCGCCGACGGCCCTGGCCACCAGAACAGCCAGCTGGGTTGTCGTACCGATCGCAGCGCTCTTGCGCTGCTCCGTGATCGCTCGTGCGATGCGCCGCGACGCTCGTTCTTCGCCATATGTATATATGATGTCCGCTAAATCGGTTTCAGGTAGCGTGTTGATCAACTCGGCGGCCGTTGAGCCGCGCGTCGTATTCATCCGCATATCCAGCGGAGCGTCGGCGTTGAACGAAAACCCGCGTTCTGCCGTGTCAAGCTGGTGCGACGAAACGCCGATATCCAGCAACACGCCGTCGACGGCGTCCAGGCCGTGCTCGCGTGCGATGCGGCCGATCTCGCGAAAGTTGCCATGCACCAGCGTTACTCGCTGGCCATGGTTTGCCAGTCGCTCCGCAGCAACCCGAAGCGCCGCCGGGTCTTCGTCGATCCCAATAACCCGCGCGGCGCCGCGCTCCAGGATCCCCGCTGTGTGTCCGGCTCCGCCCACTGTCCCGTCGATATAGGTACCGCCGGGTCGCACGCCGAGCCCGTCGAGCACGGTGTCGAACAAGACTGGAATATGATGAAAGGGTGCCAATTACCCCTATATCCCGATCTCCGCCAGTTGCTCCGCGATCGTGACGCCGCTGGCGTCGATTTCCTGCAGCGCGGCGTCCCAGTCCTTTTTCGCCCAGATCTCGAAGTAGGTGTTCATTCCGGCGACCACCGCCTGATCCTGGATGCCTGCATATTCGCGCAGGTTGGCCGGGATCAGAATGCGCCCTTGCCGGTCCAGCTCGGTGTCGAACGCACTGCCGAACAATAGCCGGCGCAGCTGCCGCGAATCGGCGCTGCCGAACGGCAGGTTGCTGATCAGCTCCGCTAGTTTGTCCCAGCGCTCCTTGGGGTATACTTGCAGGCAACGCTCGAAACCGCGCGTTACCACCAAACCGTCCCCAAGCTGGGGACGGAATTTTGCCGGTACTGCCAACCGGCCCTTAACGTCGATGTTGTGTTCGTATTCACCTAAAAACATCGATATGTGCAAATGTGCAGTGTAAAGTATGTCAACTAGAACGTCTGTTCTATTTCCCCACTTTCCACCACTTTTCCCCACCCAAGTACCGATTATAGGCCACAATTGGCAGCCTTACAAGTGCTGTTTGGCGAGCAATCAGGGATTACTGTCGCACCGGCGCGCAATACTCTTTACATTTTTCTCGCTATTCATGTTTACTACAGCGTATAGGTAACTTGCACTGTAAACTGCTCTTGTCGCCAACAAGCGTCGCTGTTATACTAAAACAGGGCGCCGGAGCGATAGGGCTCCGGCGCTTTTAACTGTTTTGGGGGACTATACTTGGGTTCCGACACACCGCTTCTGCGTTCGGTCGAAGCAGCGCGTGACGATATATTGCGCCATTTCGAGCCGCTCGAGGCCGAACACGTGGCGCTGGCAGACGCATTGGGGCGCGTGCTGGCCGCCGACATCGACGCCGACATCGACGTGCCGCCATTTGCCAATTCGGCGATGGACGGCTTCGCCCTGCGCGCCGCGGATATAACGAATGCCTCCGCGGCCGAGCCGGTAGCCTTGCGCGTGCTGGGCGAGGTAGCGGCCGGCGGCACGGCTTCCGGCGCGATCGAGCCGGGCAGCGCGCTGCGGATCATGACCGGCGCGCCGCTGCCACCCGGCGCCGACACGGTAACTCCGTTTGAAGACACGGATGTGTGGCGCGCCGGCGGCGCCGTGGAGGCAAGCGTTGTGCATGTTCTGCTGCCCACCGAGCGCGGCGCCAATGTCCGCGCCGCGGGCGAAGATGTGCGCGCCGGCACGCCGGTGGTGCGCCGGGGAACGCTGCTGCGTCCGGGGGAGATCGGCGTTCTGGCAACCGCGGGCGCCGCGAGCGTGGCGGTGATGCGGCGCCCACGGGTGGCGATCCTGGCCACCGGCGACGAGTTGGTGGACGTCGCGGAGCACCCCGGACCCGGCCAGATCCGCAATGCCAACGGCTACAGCAACGCGGCACAGGTGATCGACGCCGGCGGCGAGCCGCTCAGGCTGCCGATCGCTCGCGATACCGAGGCGCAGCTGCACGACCGGATCGACCAGGCGCTGGCCGCCGGGGCCGACATGTTTCTGACCTCGGGCGGCGTATCCGTCGGCGACTATGATGTTGTGAAGCGAGTGCTCGAGCAGCGCGGGCGGATGGAGTTCTGGCGCGTGCGCATGAAACCGGGCAAACCACTCGCCTTTGGCATCATCGAAGGTGTGCCGCTGCTGGGCTTGCCGGGTAACCCGGTCTCGGCGATGGTCGGCTTCGAGCTGTTCGGACGTCCTGCAATGCTGAAGATGCTTGGCCGCGAGCGCTGGCGACGCCCCGTGATCCATGCCACGTTCGACGGCCGATATGCCGACCGCGGCGACCGGCGTGTGTTTGTGCGTGTCGCGGTCGAACAGCACGGCGAGGGATGGATCGCGCGTTCGGCCGGCGAGCAAGGCAGCGGAGTGCTCAGCGCCATGATGCGCGCCGACGGGTTGATGGTGGTGCCGGAAGGCATGACGCTGGTGGAGCCCGGCGCGCGTATGGCGGTGATCATGTTGCGCTGGCCGGAGCAGGAGACGCCGGCGTGAGCCCGGCCGGGACGGCCGGATGAGCGATCCGCAAGCTCCTGATCCCATACCGGAGGACCCTTCCGGCCTTCCGGAGCAGCCGGCCTGGGACCGCGAAGCCGCCCGCGCGCGCTACCGCCGCTTCATGCGCAGCTGGCCGATGCGGCTGAGCTACCTGCTGCTGGTGCTGGTGCTGTTGTTCGCGTGGGGCTGGGGCATCGCCGCCGCCTTCGCGCCGGACGTGGAAAACCTCCCCGCGCACGACGTCGCCGTTCCGGTCATCACCTGCGTCACCTGCCATTCCAGCGGTGCACAGGCGTCCGGCGCGCCGGCGATGAACCATCCAGCCACGCCAAGCTGCGGCTTTTGCCATCGCCAGTCGTTTCCCGAGGGGATCGCACCGGCTGGGGGATGGGTGCGCAGAAATGAGAATTGAGAAGGTAGAATTGAGGAGGACGGACCCGAGGAATTGCACGTAGGGACACGCCGGAGGCGCACGACCCGTTGTCTAGACGCAAAGGCCCGCGTGCCGGTGGTGTGTCCAACCGGATGGATGAAACCAAGCCTGTAGGACCAATCGAAACCCGTACATGCTCTACACAGATACCATAGCCGCGATCGCAACACCTGTCGGCGAAGGCGGCGTCGGGATCGTCCGCATCAGCGGCGACGACGCACCGGCGATCCGCGATCGCATCTTCAAACCCCGCGGCCGCGACGGCTGGACGCCGCTGAAGCTGCGCTACGGCCGTGTCGTCGCCGGCGATACTACGATCGACGAAGCCCTGGCCGTGTATTTCAAAGCGCCGCGCTCGTACACGCGCGAGGACGTCGTCGAGATCCACTGCCATGGCGGCGCCATGCCGCTACGCCGCACGCTCGAGCTGGCGCTCGCCGCGGGCGCACGTCAGGCCGAGCCCGGGGAGTTTACGCTGCGCGCATTCAGCAACGGGCGCATCGACCTGGCACAGGCCGAGGCGACTCTCGGTTTAATCCAGGCGCGCACCGAAACCGGCATGCAGCTGGCCCTGCAGCAGCTGAGCGGCAGATTGTCGCGCGAGGTACGCACAGCCCGCGGCGCTGCTCTGGATGCGCTGGCCTACATGACGGCGCTGGTGGATTTTCCCGAAGACGACGTGCCCGAAGCGGAAGTTCTACAGCCGCTACGCAGCTCCCTGGCCGAGATCGAGCGCCTGTATCGCGGATGCCGACCAGGGCATCCTGTACCGCTACGGCGCGCGGGCCGTGCTGGTCGGGCGGCCCAACGCCGGTAAATCGAGCCTGCTCAACGCGCTGCTGCGGGTCGAGCGGGCGATCGTTACACCGGTGCCGGGCACAACACGTGATACACTTGAGGAAACTGCGAACCTCGGCGGCGTGCCGGTAGTATTGATCGATACCGCCGGCATCGTGGAAAGCGAGGATCCGGTCGAGCGCATCGGCGTCGAGCGCAGCCGGCGAGCGCTGGCCGCCGCCGATATCGTACTACTGGTGCTGGATCGCTCGGCGCCGCTCGATGCCGAAGACCTGGCGATCGCCGCGCTGACGCATGGACGGCCGACCGTCCTGGTTGCCAACAAGGCCGACCTGGCGCCCCGGCTCAACGCGGCACCGCTGCGCGAGGCACATCCAACGCTGGCGGCGGCGGCGGAAACATCGGCGCTCAGCGGGGCAGGCCTGGAAGAGCTGGGCGAAGTCGTGGCGCGCACGCTGCTGGGCAACCAGGCGCTGACAGGCCAGACGCTGGTGACCGATCCCCGCCAGCGCGATGCGCTCGGACGAGCGGCCGAGCTTATGCGTGCCGCGATCGAGGCGCTGGAGGCCGGCGTTCCGGTGGATCTGGCGGCGGTTGACGTGACCGGCGCGGTGCAGGCGCTTGGAGAGATTACCGGTGAAACGGTCGGCGAGGACTTGCTGGCCGCGATCTTTAGCCGGTTTTGCATCGGCAAGTGACAAGGCCGACGATCGTGCGTTGATCTTAGGAGATCGCGATCGAACCGGCAGCGCTCCAATGTCGGAGGCTTGCTGATGCCCGTATCATGTTCTGTTACAAAGGTGTTTGTGCATGACCAGCAGCATGGGGCGCGCACGGGCGCGTGTGTATGTCTCAGGGAAAGTACAGGGCGTAAATTTTCGTACCCAGGCCCGCGACGAAGGCCGCCGTGCCGGTGTCGACGGCTATGTGCGTAATCTGGGGGATGGCCGCGTCGAAGCCGTCTTCGAGGGCAGCCGTGGCGCCGTGCAGCGGCTGGTCAGCTGGTGCTACAGCGGCCCGCCGCACGCCGAGGTCGAGCACGTCGAAGTGCAGTGGGAGGAGCCGACCGGAACCGAAGGGCCGTTCGGGATACACTGGTAGGGACGTGCCGTCGGCAGGGCCCGAACATGCCGTAGGTAGGACCTTTGGCATGTCCCTACGTGTTTATTCTCTCCATTCATTTTCCCCGTCCGCCCAATGTTCGCGCTTCCAGATCGGCGCCACTTCCTTGATGCGGTCCATGATCCAGGCCGCCGCTTCAAAGGCCGCGGCACGATGCGGCGCCGCGACGGCGACCACCACCGCGACGTCGCCGATCTCCAGCCTGCCGATACGATGATGCACCCCGACGCGCCCGATCGGCCAGCGAGCCTGGGCCTGCTCGGCGATCTGTCGCAGCACCGGCACCGCCATCTCGCGATAGGCATCGTAGTGCAAAAAGGCGGTTGCTCGACCGCCGAAGTTATCGCGCACCACGCCGGTAAACAGCACCACTGCTCCATCGCCGGGCGTTTGCACCACGGCTTGCAGGGCCGGCGCATCCAGCGCCTGCTCCACGACGGCAAACAGCTGCGTGTTCTCTCCGCCGCTGACGGGCGGAATGAACGCGGCTTCATCGCCCTCCTTGAGCTCCTGCGACGGCTCGGCGTACTCTTCGATTAACCGCCAGCAACACGCTGCGCGTGGCCGGGCGCAGCTCGGGATAGCGCTCGCACAGCGACTCCCATAGCCCGCCGAGCGTCGTGCCCTCGGGCACGTCCAGCTCCAGCTCCGGCGCGCCGACGATGTCGCGGTGTGTAGCGAACAGGCGAATGGTTACTTGCATTTTGCGTTTCTATCGTCCCCTGCGTCACCCAGTGCGCACCGGTACGCCGTGCTCAGCAAAATACTGCTTGGCCTGGTGGATCGAATAGGTGCCGAAATGGAAAATCGACGCGGCCAGGGCGGCATCGGCCTCGCCGAGCGTTACCGCTTCGAGCATATGTTCAAGCGTTCCCGCGCCTCCCGATGCCACTACTGGTACCCTGACCGCCCGCGCCACCGCTCGCAGCAGCTCGAGGTCGTAGCCGGCGCGCGTACCGTCGGCGTCGATGCTGTTGACCACGATCTCACCCGCGCCGCGCTCGACACCCTCGCGCGCCCAGGCGATCGCGTCACGGCTGGTGGCGCGGCCGGCCCCACCGGTGTGAGTGAACACCTCCCAGCGCGGCTCCGCCGCAGGTCGAAGGTCGAAGGTCGAAGGTCGAAATTCCTCTGATTCCAAGGTTGATTGCGACGCGCTGATGTCTGGCTCGCTCTGTATCGTTTCGTGCGCGGTGACCTTCGACCGATCGACCTTCGACGTGAAGCGAGACCTTCGACCTTCGACCCGTCTTGCGTCGATCGACAGCACGATACACTGGCTTCCAAAGCGCTTGGCGCCGTCCTCGATCAGCTGCGGGTTGCCCACCGCCGCGGTGTTGACCGAGATCTTGTCGGCGCCGGCCCTGAGCATGCGGTACATATCCTCGACGGTGCGAATACCGCCGCCCACCGTGAGCGGAATAAACACCTGTTCGGCGGTGCGCTCGACCACGTCGGCCATGATCGCGCGCTCGTCGGACGACGCGGTGATATCGTAAAACACCAGCTCGTCGGCGCCCTCGCGGTCGTACAGCTGGGCCAGTGCGACAGGATCGCCGGCGTCGATATGGTCGACAAACGTCACGCCCTTGACGACCCGGCCGTTCTTAACATCCAGGCAGGGGATGATGCGGCGTGTCAACATCAGGCTTCCTGGTCCTCGTCCGGGGTCTCACGGCGCGCGACCTCGGAGGCCCGGCGCGCGTCGAGCAGGCCCATCCAGGCGCCTGCCACCCGGTCGAGCAGCTCCATGCCCTGCTGCTCGAGATCGACCAGCCGGCCCTCGTGGCGCTGCTGCAGCAAATCAACCCGATTGCCGAGCCGGCCGACGCGGCCTTCTTCTTCGCGGCACCAGGCGTCAAGCCGCTCGAGCCAGCCCGTCAGGCGGCGCAGGTGCTCTTCGTCGGTATCGCGCAGGTCGACCAACCGCTCCTCGTTCAAATGGCGCAGCTCTTCCAGGCGCTCCTGGGTCATCATGAAGCGCTCGGTGCTGAGCACTTCGATCCGGCGAGCATTTTCCTTGATCTGCGGCAGCTCTTCGGCTACTTCGCTGATCGCCCCCGGCAGCGTGTCGAGCTGCTTGCCCAGCGTTTTGGTCACTGCTTCCAGATGGCCGATCCGCGCCACCGGCTCGTTCAACGACGTGCGCGCATCCGACACCATCTGCTGAGCCTCGACCGCCTGGCGGCGCAGCGCCTGCTTTTCGGCCTGGATCTCGTCGCTCAGCTTGCGCAAATCTTCAAACACCTCGTCGTCGGCCTTGCGCAGATCTTCCAGCTGCGCCAGCACCTTGCGGTGGCGCTCATCGGTTTCCCGGATTTGCGCAACCGCCTCGCGCGCGCGCCGCTCCAGCTCCTCGAGCTTGCCGAACAGCGGCGCGACGTACTCGCGGTCGTTGCGGCGGGCCTCGCCGAGCTGGTGGATCGTTGCCTGCAGGTCGCGGATCGGCTTGACCACCTCTTCAGAGCGGACCATGGCGTTGGCGATATCACGCCTGAGTGACGCCAGCTCGCGCTTGTAGGTTTCCAGGATCAGCGCGTGCTCCTGGGCCTGGCGCTCGAAGGTGCCCTGCAACTGGGCATTTTGGGCTTCGACACGGCGCACCTGCTCCATCGCCCAGGCATACTTATTCGATTGGTCTTTGATTGTTCGCCGCAGCTCGTCGATCTGATTCTGCAAATAGATCAGCTGCGACTGTTCCTGGACGCGCAGCTTCTCTTCTTCGAAGCGCGCGGTGATCTCGTTTTTGTTGGTCATATGTCCCCTACAAAGATGTGGGGGACACCCCCACATCCCCGGCCTGCCGGCGGCTATCCGAACACCTAATGTTTGGTTCCGACTCCCCGCACCGCCTCGATCGCCTGCGCCAGATCGATCGCGCCGGTGTACAGCGCTTTGCCGACGATCACGCCTGCCGCGCCGGTGGTCGCGAGCGCCAGCAAGTCGTCCATGCTACCGACGCCGCCCGCCGCGATGATCGCCGGCCCTCCGCTGTCGACCAGCTCGGCCACGCCCGCTACATCCGGCCCGCTCAACATGCCGTCGCGCGCAATATCGGTGTAGATGATCCAGCGCACGCCAAAGACCCCCATGCGCTGGATCAGATCAAACGCCGTGACCTGTGACGTTTCGGTCCAGCCCTGCGCCGCCACCCATCCGTCGCGCGCATCGACCCCGACCATGATCTGGCCGCCGTACTGTTCGGCCAGCCGCGCGACGAGATTTGGGTCGCGCACCGCGACGGTTCCCAGAATCACGCGCTCGACGCCCAGGTTGAGCGCCGAGGCGATAGTGCCGGGATCGCGCAGCCCGCCCCCGAGCTGCACCGGAATGTTCACCGCGCGTACGATTGAATACACCACGTGGGCGTTGACCGGCCGCCCCACTTTGGCGCCGTCCAGATCGACAACATGCAGCCGCTGCGCGCCGAGCTTCTCCCAGCGCTGCGCGACCGCGACCGGATCGTGGTCGAACACAGTCTCTTGCTGGTAATCGCCCTGCGTCAGCCGGACGCAGCGGCCGTCCTTGATATCGATTGCCGGAATAACTTCCACGATCGCCTCCTGGGCTAAACCGGCAACAGCTGTGCGGGCCGCAACTTAAGCCTCCCGCAGCGCGGGGCGCGCCGCGGAGCTTTGCACTCCGGAAGCTGCCTCGACCAGCCGTACCCAGTTACTGAGCAGCGTTAGTCCCCAGCGACCACTTTTCTCGGGATGAAATTGGGTCGCGACCAGGGAACCGGCGGCGATCATTGCCGGAAACGTGACGCCATAGTCTGTCTGACCTAGAACGAGTGCATGGTCGGGCGTGTCGATGTAGTACGAGTGGACGAAATAAAAATCGGTGTTGTCGGGTATGCCCTGCAACACCGGATGCTCACGCGTCCAGCGCACCTGGTTCCAGCCGATCTGCGGTACCTTGCCCGCCGTATCGGGGAAGCGCACAACCGTGCCGGGCACGACACCCAGGCAGGCATGCGCGCCCCACTCGTCGCTTTGTTCGGCGAGCACCTGCATCCCGACACAAATGCCCAGAAAAGGCGTCCCGGCGGCGATAACCCGGGGAACAACATCGACGAGCCCGCGGCGCCGCAGCTCGGACATCGTATCCGAAGTCGCACCTACGCCCGGCAGCACAACGCCGTCGGCGCCGGCCACGACATCGGCCGAATCCGTCACCACCAGGTCCGCGCCGACATGCCGCAGAGCGCGCACCGCCGAGCGAAGATTGCCTGCGCCATAGTCAATTACTGCGATCATAGCTTGCTTGCCTACGCGGTAGTTGCTCGCATGCGAGCCCATTATACCGCTTCTCAGAGTGTACCCCAACGAGGTTTTATGTAAATAGTGGATGCGCACGCAGCAGGTTTTCGACCATCGGATCGAGATCGAGCGCCGGCTCGTCAACCGCGCCGAGCGGATCATCGACCAGCTCGAGCCGGCCCTGCAGCACCCGGAACGTCGCAAGCACGCATGCCGCGAGCGCTTCGGTATCGTAGCCGCCCTCCAGCGCCAGCATCAGCCGCCCGCCGCAAACTTCGTCTGCCAGGTCGGAGATGCGCTGCGCGAGACGCGCATAGCCGGCGACGCTCATCGTCATCGGAGCAAGCGGATCGCGCCAGTGGCTGTCGTAACCGGCCGAGACCAGCAAAAGGTCGGGCTGGAAACGACGAACGGCGCGCGCCACCAGCTCGTCGTACACCCGGTCGAACGCGCGGTCGCCGGCATATGGAGGCAACGGCAGGTTGAGCGTCGTGCCGCTGCCGGCGCCGCTTCCCATTTCATGCCAATGCCCGGTAAAGGGATAGAACGGATAGGTATGCGACGAAACGTACAAGATACTGGCGTCGTCGTAGAATATGTCCTGCGTTCCGTTGCCGTGATGGGTATCCCAATCGACGATCGCGATGCGGCCGGCACCGTAGCGCTCCTGGGCCGCCCGCGCCGCGATCGCCACGTTGTTGAGCAGGCAGAAGCCCATCGCCGTGCCCGGCGTTGCGTGATGTCCGGGCGGGCGCACCAGGGCAAAGGCGTTGCGCGCCTGGCCGCCGAGCACCGCTTCAACGCCGCGCGTCACAGCTCCGGCCGCCAGCAGCGCCGTATCCCACGACTCCTGCACCACGTAGGTATCGAGATTGAGCTGCCCGCCGCCGAACATCGCCGTGCGCTGGATATGCTCAACCATGCGGCGAGAGTGCACCGCCAGGATATCGTCGAGCGGAGCTTCGCGCATTTCCAGCAACAGCAGCTCGGCGGCGAGCCCGCTGCTGTCCAGCATGGCGCCGATCGCTCGTAGCCGCGACGCGTTTTCCGGATGTTGCCAGTCGTCGTGGAGCTGCAAGCGGTCGTCGAACAGATAGGCCGTGGTCATAGTTCGAGTAGCGTAGCATGATTTCGCGGGACGACGCAATGACGGGTGACAGCTTGCCCAGATCGCCTACAATGTGAAACGTGACACAATCTGAAAGGAACTCGGAGCGATGACCAATAGCAACCACGAGCTTTTTGATCTTGCGATCATCGGCGGCGGGCCGTCCGGGCTGTTCGCCGCCTTTTATGCCGGGCTACGCGGTATGAGAACGCTGCTGCTGGATGCGCTGCCCGAGCTGGGCGGCCAGCTGGCGGTGCTGTACCCGGAAAAGTATATCTTCGACGTGCCCGGCTTTCCCAAGATCCTGGCCAAAGAGCTAGTCGCGCGGCTGGTCGAGCAGGCCACGCAATACGAGCCGCTGATCAGGCTCGAAGAGCAAGTGGTAAACCTGATCCCGGCCGGCGAAAAGCAGATCCGCATCGTCAGCACCGGCGGTGAGTATCAGACGCACGCCGTGTTGATCGCCGCCGGCGTCGGCGCCTTCGCGCCAAATAAGCTCGACGCGCCGGGCGTGGCGCGCCTCGAGGGCAAAGGCGTCGAGTATTTTGTCCGCTCCAAGGCACAATTTGCCGGTAAGCGCGTGTTGATTATCGGTGGCGGCAATTCGGCGGTAGACTGGGCACTCAATTTGCAGGACACCGCGAGCGATATCACGCTGATCCACCGCCGCGACCAGTTTCGCGCTCACGAGGGCTCGATCCGGGATCTGTACGCCTCACGAGCTAACATAATGACGTTCTGGGAGCTGCGCGAGATCCATGGCGAGGAGCGCGTCGAAGCGGCAACGATCTTCAACAATCAGAGCGGCGAAGAGCGCGAGCTGCCCGTGGATATCGTGTTGCTGACGCTCGGCTTCAAAGCCGACATGGGGCCGATCAAAAACTGGGGCCTGTCGATCGAGAAACGCTCTATTCGCGTCGACGGCCGCTGCGCCACCAGCATGC
Source organism: uncultured bacterium (assembly GCA_963827625.1). Classification (GTDB taxonomy): domain Bacteria; phylum Chloroflexota; class Chloroflexia; order Chloroflexales; family Kallotenuaceae; genus CAWHBS01. The sequence goes on from CAWHBS010000007.1 coordinate 685,385, forward strand.
CGGGCGTTTACGCCGCCGGCGACATCGCCGCGACCGAGGTCAAGCTCGACCTGATCGCGGTCGGCTTCGGGCAGGCGGCCGTGGCGGTGAACGCGATCAAGACGTATATCGACCCCAAAGCACGTATGTTCCCGGGGCATTCGTCGGAAATGAGCGACTCGGTCAAGCGGTAGTATCCGAACGGAAACGAAAAGATGGAAACGCAAAGACGCGAAGGCGCAAAGGATCGGAATATTGTCGTGCTATGCCGCAGGACGATCAATTCACAATCATGGACGACGTATGCCCAAGATTATGTTGACAACGCATGAGCAAAGTACCTCCTGATTTCCCTGTGCGCCTTCGCGTCTTTGCGTTAAGTGCTCCCCGGTTTCGACTGCTGGCGCTGTACGGCATCGCGCTCGCGCAGCTGGTGCTGGGCTACATCTGGCACGCGCCGGGGGCACGCCATCCCGACGACTATCACGACTACACGTTTCAAGCGCTGAACTATTCCGACATCAGCTGGCTGTATTTTCGAGACAACCTCGCGAACAGGCCGGTGCCGTTCCGCGACTACACGTTCGAGTATCCGGTGCTGCTCGCCGCGATCAGCTATATTTTCAGCTTCGCGCCGGGGTCGGAGGCCTACTTTGCTCTGAGCTACTTTCTGCTCGGAGCATGCGCGCTTGGAACCATCGCGCTGCTACGACAGCTGCCGGGAGCCGACGCCTGGCGCTTCGCGCTGGCGCCGGCGTTGCTGCTGTACACCGGCGTAAACTGGGATACGGCCGCGATCTTCGCCGCGGCCCTTGCGCTGCTGGCCTACGAGCGCGGCCGCGACGGCTGGGGTACCACGGCGCTGGCGGCAGGCGTGTGGCTCAAGCTGTTTCCGATCGTGTTCTTGCCGGCGGTGCTGCTGGAACGGCTGCGCCGCCGGCAGCTGCGCGCCGCCTTGCTCGTTTGCGCCGTGTTTACCCTGGTTAGCCTGCTGATCAATCTGGTGCCGGCGTATGCCGAATTCGAGAGCTGGAGCACGCTGTTCACGGTTGTCGGAGCCGCGACCGCGGGATCGAATTTCTGGGTGCTGTTTCCTCCGCTGCCGGCGCCGACGGTTAACCTGTTCAGCAACGCTCTGCTGGGAGCAGGCGTGCTCGTGCTGGGCTGGCTGATTCGCAACAGCAGCCTTTCGATCACGGCTGCGCTTGGCGCTTTGATCTTGCTGTGGTGGCTGCTGGTGATCAAAATATTCAGCCCGCAGTACGCGTTCTGGATCGTGCTGGCCCTGGCGCTGCTGCGCACGCCCTGGCCGCTGTGGACCGCGCTGATGGCGGTTGATATCGGGCATTTCGCGGTATCGTTTTTGATTTTGTACAGCCTGCGCTTCAACAGCGGCGAGCTGATCGGCTGGCAGAATGCCGTATTGCGCACGCCGCTGGAGCTGGCGCGCGATGTGCTGTGCCTGGCCGCGATCGGCTATGGGCTGATACGGACAATTAACGCAAAGACGCAAAGTATTCCTTCGGATACCACATGATGAACGACGAATATGAAGTCATCGTCATCGGCGGCGGGCCGGCGGGGCTGTCGGCGGCGCTGTATCTGGGGCGCTACGATCGCCGCGTTGCGCTGTTTGACTCCGGCCGCGGCCGCTCTACCTGGCACCAGGTCAACCACAACTATCTCGGCTTTCCCGGCGGCATCCGGGCGCGCACGCTGCGGCAGCGTGGGCGGCGCCAGCTGGCCGAGTTCGAGCAAGTCACCGTGCTGCAGCACAAAATCGAGTCGCTCGAGCGGCGCGGCGATATGTTCGCCGCGCGCGGGCAGGCCGGCGAGTGGTGCGCGCGCGCGGTGATCGTATGTACCGGCGTGATCGACCACTACCCGCACTTCGACGGATGGGAAAAATACGTCGGGCGCTCGATGTTCTGGTGTATCACCTGCGACGGCTACGGCTGCCGCGACGCGCGCGTTGTCGTCGTCGGCAAGACCAACGCCGCGGCTACCGAGGCGCTGCAGCTGCAGCGCTTTACCGACAAGCTGACGGTTGTCACCGACAGCCACGAGTGTTTGATCGACGACGATTGCCTGGGACGGCTCGAGCGTGCCGGCATTCCGATGATCTGCGACAAAATCATGAGCGTTGTCGGCCGGCGCGGACAATTCGAAGCTCTGCTCACCATGTCGGGGCGGCGCGTCGAGCTCGACCAGATGTTTGTTCAGCACGGCGCCACGCCCCAGACCGGGCTGGCTGAAGATCTGGGCGTCGCGCTCAGCGCCGAAGGGTATATCGCGGTCGACACCGAGCAAAGAACGTCGGTGCCGGGCGTGTATGCCGCGGGCGACATAACCCGCTACCATTCGCACCAGGTTTCGACCGCCGTTCACGAAGGCGGACAGGCCGCGTCGGCGGCCAACTACTATTTGTATCCGCCCGAGCTGCGCGATTAACCCCGGCATGAATGCCGGGGTTTGGGGTGAGGGCTTGTCGTATAATCGCAGCATGAGCGACAAACCGATTCTGATCACCGGCGGCACCGGCGGCCTGGGACCGACCGTCGTCAAGCGCCTGATCGACGACTATCCATGCATCGTGACATATCGCTCGGCCGGAGAATGGGAATCGTTGCGCGCCGCGATCGGCGACGACGAGCGACTGCACGGATTCGAAGCGGATGCCACGCAGGCCACCGAGATCGAAAACGTCGTAGCAAGCATCATGCAGCGCTGGGGGCCATTGTACGGGCTGGCACACCTGGTGGGCGGCTTCAGTGGCGGCTCGGTGCTCGACACCACAACCGACGATTGGAAGCGGCAGATCGATCTGCATCTGCATAGCCCGTTTTATGCCATCCATGCTGTGTTGCCGCACCTCGTCGAGCGCGGTGAAGGACGCATCATCGCGGTAAGCTCGGCAGCCGCCGCCAGGCTCTCCGCCGGTCTCGCTTCCTACAATGTCGGCAAGCTGGGCGTGGCCAATCTGATCGAAACGCTGGCCAACGAGCTCAAGGGCACGCGTATCACGGCCAATGTGCTGCTGCCAGGCTCGCTGGCGACGCCGGCGATGCTAAAGAGCGGAAGCCCGGCCAAGCTGGTGCCGCTGCGCTATGTGGCCGACACGATCGCGTGGCTGCTGAGCGATGCGGCGGCAGGCGTGACGGGCAGCCGGATTCCGATCACGGTTACCGGCGAGTAATGGCCTCGGACGATCTGACTACGCCGCGATCGCTGCGCATCGCGTTCATCGAACTCGTGGCTGCAAAGCGCCGTCGACGGCAGCGGCACCGCGGTGGGCATCGGCGGCCTGCAAGGCGCGCTGCGGCGGCAAGGCCACCAGGTGGATCGCATCGCGCCCCCGATGGACGGCATCTGGCGCCGCATGCCGATCACGGCCCGACGACTGCTGTTCAACGCGCTGCTGCCGGCTCGATGGGACGACCGGCACTACGATCTGGTCGTCGGCTTTGATATCGACGGCGTCTGGCTGCCGCTGCGCGCCGCGCCGTATATATGTTCGGTCAAGGGCGTGATCGCCGAGGAGGCCCGCCAGGAAACCGGCCGCGTGCGGGCAACGTTTCAGGCGCTCTCGCTGCTGGAAGGCCACAATACCCGCCGCGCCGACCGGGTGGTAAGCACGAGCCGCTATTGCCGCGACACCATCGCGCGGCACTACCGTACCGCTGCCGAACGTATCGGAATCGTTCCCGAGGGTATCGATGTCGACGAGTGGCAGCGCGCCATCGCCGCCGCGCCGCCGCGCAGCGACACGCGCCCGGTGCTGCTGTGCGTCAGCCGCCAGTATCGCCGCAAACACATCGACGATCTACTCAGCGCGTTTGCCTTGCTGCTGCGCCGGCTGCCCGATGCCCGCCTGCGCATCGCCGGCGACGGTCCCGAGCACGCCAGGCTGCTGGCCCTGTCGCGCGAGCTTGGCCTCGGCGACAGCGCTGCCTTTCTTGGCGGCATCACCGACGACGAGGTGCGGCGCGAATACGCCCACGCCGACGTATTCTGCATGCCCAGCATCCAGGAGGGCTTCGGCATCGTGTTTCTGGAGGCGATGGCCGCCGGTTTGCCGGTAGTTTCCACAACTGCCGCGGCGATTCCGGAGGTCGTGCGCCACGGTAAAACGGGTATTCTGGTACCGCCACGCAACGTGGCGGCCATGGCCGGCGCCTTGCTGCTGTTACTTAGCGACCATGAGCGGCGCGAACAGTATGGCCGCGCCGCCCGCGAGCTGGTCTGGGAGTACGATTGGCGGCGCGTATGCGATATTTTCCTGCGCGAAGCAGGTTTCGATTTACCCCGTCACTCTGGCACCCGGTCATGAATGGAGGAAACAATGGACGAAGCTGCGATCAAGGGCAAGCTGGCCGAGCTGCGGGGCTGGCAATACAGCGACGGCATGCTGCGCAAAACCTTCCGCTTTCCGGATTTTGTAGCGGCGCTGGCGTGGGTCGTGCGCGTCGGGTTCATCGCCGAGCAGCAGGGGCACCATCCGGATATCGATATTCGCTGGAACAAGGTGACGCTGGCACTGGTGACACACGACGCCGGCAACGCGATCACCCAGAAGGACATCGACGTCGCCGCCGCGGCGAATACGATTGAGCCATGAGCGAGCCGCAGTCACTACGGGCGATCGTGGAGTTGTTGCCGCGCTATTTGCAGGCCCGCCGCGTTGGCAGCAGCCTGCCCTCCGACGCCACGGGGCCGGTCGAGATTCCGGATTATGTGCTCTTGCGCGCCATCGCCGCAGAGCTGGACGACGAGCCGATCAGCTACGACCAGCTGCGCGCCAATGTGTTCAATCCCTACAATATCGTCAGGCCGGTGCTTGACCGTGTGCCGCGCCTGGTCGAATGTGGGCTGCTGCAGGTGCAAGACGGCCACTATGCGCTGGCGCCCGCCGGTCGAGAGCTGCTGATACGCGGTGAGCGCGCGGCCAATGACTACGCCGCCGGCCGCATGCGCTTGCCGCCTGACGAGCTGGAGCGGCTATCCCTGACGCTGAGCGATATCGCCGAGCGGTTGCTGCGGGCGCCCGAGCCGGCCGACAAAGCCCATCAGGCCAGGCTCCCGCGGCTGCGGCGTTTTGATGATCGTCAGACGCCGCCTGTTCAACTCGAGTATGCACTGTACGCGCTGTGGATGGCGCGCGACGACGCCCACAACGCCGCGTGGCGGGCGAAGGGCTTTCGTGGACCGCCGTTTGACTTGCTCAGCCGCGTCTGGGCCGGCGACGCATCCACCATCGCCGAGCTTGTCGAGCAGACCCGCGACAGCATGCATCCGGAGGATGTCGAAGCGCTGCTCGATCAGCTCGAGCGCGACCGCTATGTCACAATCACATGGCCGAACGTTGCGCTAACCGGGCGCGGCCGCGAGGTCCGCGACGCGATCGAGACGGAAACCGACCGGGTGTATTTTGCTCCCTGGCCCGCGCTGGACGCCGAATGGGTGCGCGGCCGCCTTGAAACGCTGGTGGCCGGTCTCCACTCGTAACGTGGTAATAATCGATCCACAATCAGATTGTCGCATTCAGGTATCTGCCGCGCCACAGCGCGACAGCGCTGCCGGTGTTGGAATATAAGCGAAGGTACAGATGCGTATACTATGTGGGACTCTATTGATATTGGCATTGAGCGCATGTGGTGTTCCTTCGAGCGAAGGAACCGGCGGCTCGGCCGGCGGCGGTATAACTGTCGACGAGCCGTGGGTGCGCGCGGCACTGCTGACGAATGACTCGAATACGTCCTCCGATGCGGCGCAGGGCTCCACGATGGGCGAGCACCACATGAGCGCCTCGGGCGGTATGGAGATGGAAGCTTCCGACGGTATGGAGATGGACGGCGCGGTCAGCGCCGGCTATATGACGCTGCGCAACGATGGGACGGAAGCGGATCGGCTGCTGGAAGTGAGCAGCGATATCGCCGGCGAAGTGCAGATACATACGTCCGAGTCGAAGGACAATGTGATGAGCATGCGCCAGGTCGAGGCGATCGATGTGCCGGCCGGCGGTACGGTAGCGCTCGAGCCGGGCGGTTTTCACCTGATGATTCTCGATCTCAAGCGCGATCTGAAGGCCGGCGAGATGGTCAGGCTCACGCTGCGCTTCGAGCACGCCGGAACTGTCGAAGTCGACGCCGCGGTGCGCGAGGCCGGCGGATGAAGAATTGGCAATTAGCAATCAGCAATGAATGAAATCCCCAATGAAATGCGAATCACCGCCGTATGGCCGATCGCTTGCGCCGGCCATGCCTGAACAATGAATACGTGAGGAGTTGGAGAATGATTAAGCAAAACATTAAGTATACGCGGCTGGCCGTGCTGGGGCTGGTGCTGCTGCTGGCGGCATGTAGTGGCGTGCCGTTTATGTCGCAGCAGCCCGCAGCGTCGGCTGACCTAGGAGCCGCACCGATCGTGCTCGACCAGCCGCGCCAGCTCACCGACTGGACGCTGCCGAGCTCAACCGGCTCCGATCTGAGCCTCAGCAGCCTGCGCGGCAAATACGCGGTGCTGTTTTTCGGCTATACGCACTGCCCTGATTTTTGCCCGACCACCCTCGGCGACTACAAGCTCGTCAAACGCGAGCTCGGCAGCGCGGCCGACAAGGTCGATTTCGTGTTTGTCAGCGTCGACCCCGAGCGCGACACCCCCGAGGTGCTCAGCACGTACGTCGCTACCTTCGATCCGTCGTTTATCGGCGTCGCGGCCGACCCGGCGACGCTTGACGCGGTGAGCAAGGAGTACAGCCTGTATTACAAGCTGCGCAAAGACGAAGCCTCTGGCGGCAACTATCCGGTCGACCATACCTCGCTGTCGTATCTGGTGGACCCGGAAGGGAAGCTGGTTGCGTTGTATCCGTACGAAATGGCGCCCGAACAGATCGCCGCCGACCTCAAACAGCGCATCGATTCTTGAGGCACGCGCTCCGATCTGATAAACTCGCGCTACCAACGACCAAGGAGGCCGCTATGAACCGCAACGCCATACTGTACGCCTCCGGCATCCGAACCTTCAACGCGAAACGTGTGATCCGCTAGAGCTGCTCGCTCGCCGATCAGGCAACACGGTTAAGCAACATCAATAGCCGCAGGCGTGGCGTACCCGCCTGCGGCATTTCATTTTTCGCCGTGGGCGCGTGCGCCCGCGGCTTTGTCGTGCCGTTCAATTCGCCGCCGGTTCCGGCCCCGGCGCTCGCCCAAGGCAGGTTATCTATGTCTGCTCAAATCGCTGTGCCGACACGTCGATTCGTTGTCTCGTCCCGGACCAGGTCCCGGCCACGAATGGAACACGAATAAACGAATGCTTCGATCATTCGTTCGTTTGTGCGCTTGTCATGGCTGTGGCCGGCAATCCTAACAGTAATATGGAGCCATCGCTGCATGAGCAAGAACGAACGTCGCGGCAAAGGGCTGTGGCATATCCCGGGGCGCGCCCGCGGAACATGCCCGCTGTGCTTCAGGCGCCGCGTCAAGCTGATCTATTCACGCGAGGTACAGGGCCAGCCGGCTAAGGTCTGTAAACGCTGCCGCAATCGAGCTGCAGCATAGCTCGATTTTGACGCAAAGGCGCAAAGAATTAATGGTGCGTACTCCAATGCTCATTCGTGTTCCTCAAACATCGAGGTAATCGATGCGCATTGAATAAAGGTCCAATGATTCCTTTGCGCCTTTGCGTCTTTGCGTCAAAGATCAGGATCTAGTCGGTAATGCGTGTACAAATAGTCGCCGTAACGGTGCAAACTCAGGAGGCGCAGGCGCGGCGGCTGCTGGTGGCCGAAGGCAACTCCCTCGACCAGGCTCGGGCGCGGCAGCGCACCTGTCGCGCCCACCAGGATCGGGCTGACTGTGAGAAACGCGTCGTCCAGCAGCTGCTCGGCCACCAGCGCGCCAAGGATCAGCGGTCCGCCCTCGACCAGCAAATGTCTGACGTTGTGCTCCTCGCGTAGCGCGCGGAACACTGCCGGGTTATCCAGCCGCTCGCCGGTAACATGGTAGCTGACCCAGGGTCGCTCGCCGAGAGTCGCTCGTGCACGCTCAGCTCCGGCTACCGTGGTCGCCACCAGCACAGGCTGGCGCGGGCTGCTGAGCGCGAAAGCGTTCGCCGGGACCGTGCCTGAGCGCGTCAGAACTACCAGCAGCGGTACCGCGGCGCGGCCCTCGGCGGAGCGCAATGCAGTCCACAGCTGGTCGTCTTCAGGCGCAACTGCCTCGGGTGTCCAATTATGCTTACCCGCTGCATCGATCGAGGTGCCACCGATCAGGATGCCGTCGGCGCGGGCGCGCAGCAGCCCCATCAGCCAGCGGTCGTGCGCGTCGCGCCGGCTTACATCGCCGCCGCCGCTGTGACGTGGCGTGTTGAACGATACACGCCCATCCAGCGACATCACGAAATTTGCGTACACAAACGGTCGCCCGGCGGGCTCCGGCAGCGGCCACGGCCCGTACACCGTCCGTAACGGCTCGCCGAGCTCTAGCCCACCTGTCGGTTGGTTTTCGATTAAGGATTGGAAGGGTTGGATCATCGAGGAGTTCCGCGTTTCACGTTGACGGTCGTGGTACAGGTTGTAGGGACACGCCAGAGGCGCCACGACGGGCGTGTTGAATAGATTATAGATTAGGCCATGCGCCGGCGGCGTATCCGCGACCGCCAATACGGATCGCCACGGCCGGTGTGTACGGTTGTATTACCCCCATGCAACACCGGGACGTTCGTACCATCGGTTGTGGGCATGCCGCCGCGCGGACAGTGCAGTGCAACAACAGGCCGATCGCGGCGCCTCTGGCATGTCCCTACAACCGACCAATCATATGTCCCAACATGATTTCGTCGATCGAAACATGCAACGGCTCGTCGGCTGCCTGAACGATCGATCGCGCGACGTCCTCGGGCCGCAGCATGTTGGCACGGTTCCATGTGCCGGGGATGGTATCCCATAGCGGCGTGTCGACAGCACGGGGAATCACCGACGTCACTTTGATGCCGCGCGGGCGCAGCTCTTCTCGAATCGCCTGGGCGAAGCCAAGCACGCCGAACTTGGCCGCCGAATAGGCCGACCAGGCCGGAATGCCGCCGCGTCCGGCCCCGCTGATCAGCACGACGCGCTTAGTCATTGTGACGGCTGCCGTGGATCAGCTCGAACAGCTCGCTACGTGTCTTTAAATCGGTCTTAAAAACGCCGCGCATGGCGCTGGTTACCATACTGGCGTTTTCTTTGCGCACGCCGCGCATCACCGAGCACAAATGCATCGCCTCGGCCACCACGGCGACGCCGGCCGGACGCAGGTGTTCGTCCAATAGATCGGCGATCTCGACGGTCATGCGCTCCTGCACCTGCAAGCGCCGGGCATACATCTCGACGATACGCGGGATCTTTGAAAGGCCGATCACTTTGCCGTTTGGGATATAGGCGACGTGGGCGTGACCATAAAAGGGGAGGAGATGGTGTTCACAGAGGCTGTAGAAATGAATATCCCGCACCACGACCATTTCATCATAATGAACGGTAAAGATCGCGTCGTTGATCAGCGCCTCGGGGTCGACTCTATAACCGGCGGTCAGCTCGGCATATGCTTTGGCGACGCGCGACGGCGTTTTCAGCAAACCCTCGCGGGCGGGGTCTTCGCCGATCGCTTCCAGAATCTCTTTGACGGCGCCCTCGATGCGTGCATCGGTCCCGAAGCGCAATGTTTCCAGCTTACCGGTCGTCTCTTCCGGCGCCTCGAGGTAGCTGAGCGAGTCCTGGCCCTCGATCGTCAGCACGCTCAGCATCCGCGGCCGCTACGACCAGCGGTCTGGAATGCTGCTCATCTTGTCCGCTCATCGCTCGCTCCATATTCGAAGATGTTGTTGGGCGTTTCCCACAGCCTGATCCAGCGTAGCCGCGAGCCGAGTGCGGCCGACAATCGCTGCCACAGGTAGGCTACGACATTTTCGGCCGTCGACGGCCGATCAAAAAAGAACTGGTGTTGTCGATCCAGATGCGTATGGTCGAGCTCGTCCAGCACCGGCTGAACCCGGCGATCCAGGTCGGCCAGATTGATCACCATACCGCTCGCGGGGTCCACCGGTCCTTCCAGCGTCAGCTCGAAGCGATAATCGTGCCCGTGCCCACGCGGATTGTTGCACTTGCCGTACAGCGCGAGGTTGTCGTCGGGCGAAAGCCGCGCATTGTGCAGCCGGTGGGCCGCCGAAAAGCTATAGGCGCGGCCGAACCCCGCCGTCGCGCCGCCGTAGAACTCGGCGAATATATCGGGCGTCTCGTACAGGCGCAGCCGGGCCAGGCTCACGCCCTCAGGAAGCCCTGGCCCGATCAAGCCCCACAGCACCTGGACGATATTTTCGGTGGTCGGCTGGCGCTCGCGGAAATACGGCGTTTCCTCGTTCAGATGCTTGTGATCGAACTGTTGCAGGATATCGCCGACGATACGCTTGAGGTCGGCGACGTTGATCACCATACCGGTCCCGGCGTCGACCTCACCCGCGACGGTCACCTCGAGCACATAGTTATGCCCGTGCCCGTACGGCGAGGTGCATTTGCCGAACACTTCCCAATTATGCTCGGCGCTCCACTCGGCGTTCCAATAGCGATGCGCGGCGCTGAATTCGAACCGTTTGCTGGTCAGCATATTCATACCTGCCTCGGCTGCTACCATAGCACATGCCGCCGATGTGCCTGCCCTGACGATCGTCGCCAACTTAATATAGGTACGCGATGCCGCGGTGCGGGGATGTAGTTGTGCGCCACGTCCGCGGTCCAGGTCCCAGGATAATTCCTGGGGCTGATGCCCGGGTACTCCGCGCGTTGCCGCAATATGCTATCCTCAAGCGCAGCTGGAGGACGACGATGCCGGAGATCGCGGAAGGGACGCTGTTGTGGGAGCCTCCCGCCGGCCTGCGCGACAGCGCCACCATCACTCGCTACCTGCGCTGGCTCGAGCACACGCATAACCGTGTATACGAGAGCTACGCCGAGTTGTGGGCCTGGTCGGCGACGGATATCGAAGCATTCTGGGCGTCGATCTGGGAGTTCTTCGACATACACTCCTACGCGCCATACCAGGCCGTGCTGGGGAGCGCTGAAATGCCGGGCGCCGCGTGGTTCCCCGGCGCCCGCCTCAATTATGCCGAGCATATCTTTCGTAGCGCGGCTCCCGATCGCCCGGCGCTGGTGTTCGCCTCCGAGCGGCATGCGCCGGTCGAGTGGAGCTGGGATGAGCTCAGCCGGCGGGTAGCGTCGGTTGCCGAAACGCTGCGCGAGCTGGGCGTCGAGCCCGGCGACCGTGTCGCGGCCTACGTGCCCAATATTCCCGAGGCGGCGATCGCCCTGTTTGCGTGTGCCAGCATCGGCGCGATCTGGTCGAGCTGTTCACCCGACTTCGGCAGCCCCAGCGTGGTCGACCGGTTTGCCCAGATCGAGCCTAAAATACTGTTCGCCTGTGACGGCTATGTGTACAACGGGAAGCGCTTCGACCGGCGTGATACCGTGGCCGAGCTGCAGCGCGCGCTCCCGACGGTGCAAACGACGGTACTGGTACCGTATCTCGATCCCGAAAACGGCGCCGGCGCGCTCGATCGCACGCTGCTATGGAATGAAGTCGCCGGTCGCGACGCCGAGCTGCGCTGGGAGCCGCTGGCGTTCGACCACCCGTTGTGGATTCTGTATTCGTCAGGCACGACCGGGCTGCCCAAGCCGATCGTTCAGGGGCACGGCGGCATATTACTGGAGCACCTCAAGCATAACGCACTGCAGATGGACCTCGGCCCCGGCGACCGGTTTTTCTGGTACACCACCACCGGCTGGATGATGTGGAACCTGCTGCTCGGCGGCCTGCTGGTCGGCGCGACGGTGCTGTTGTACGACGGCAGCCCGGCCGCACCGGATATGGACGCGCTATGGACGTTCGCCGAACAATCCGGCATGACGGTGTTCGGCACCAGCGCCGGCTACCTTACGGCCTGCCTCAAGGCCGGCATCCGTCCGGGCGAACGGCACCGTCTGGACTCCCTGCGCTGCGTCGGCTCCACCGGCTCGCCGCTGCCGCCGGAAGGGTTCGCGTGGGTGTACGAGCACGTCAAGCCCGATATCTGGCTGGCGTCGGTCAGCGGCGGCACCGACCTGTGTACCGCCTTCGTGGGCAGCTGCCCGCTGCTGCCGGTGTACGCCGGCGAGCTGCAGGCGCGCTGCCTGGGCGCGGCGGTGCAGGCATACGACGAGCACGGGCAGGCCTGTATCGACCAGGTCGGCGAGCTGGTGATCGAGCGTCCGATGCCGTCGATGCCGCTGTACTTTTGGAACGATGCGCAGCTCGAGCGCTATCGCGAGAGCTATTTCGACACCTTTCGGGGCGTCTGGCGCCACGGCGACTGGATCAAAATCACGCCACGCGGCACGGCGATCATCTACGGGCGCTCCGACTCGACGATCAACCGGCAAGGCGTGCGCATGGGCACCAGCGAGCTGTATCGCGTGGTGGACGGGATCCCCGAGATCGTCGACAGCCTGGTGATCGATCTGGAAGGCCTGGGCGGCCAGGCGTGGATGTCGCTGTTCGTCGTATTGCAGCCGGACGCGGAGCTCGACGATGCCCTGCGGTCACGCATCCGATCCCGGCTGCGCACAGCCCTTTCGCCGCGCCATGTGCCTGACGATATCTACGCCGTGCCCGAGATACCGCGCACCCTGAACGGCAAGAAGCTCGAAATCCCGATCAAGAAAATCTTCGCCGGCACGCCGGTAGAGCAGGCGGCGAACGCCGATGCGATGGCTAATCCCGGCGTGCTTGAATATTATGTTGAGCTGGCGAGGGAGCGGCAGGGGTGACACCGAACAGAATGGAGAAGAAATGCCTCGTTATACCTTCGAGCAATTCGCTGCCGTGCGCAGCTATGCCGACCTTAGCTGGAGCCCGGACGGTCGTGCAATAGCCTACGTCACCAATCTGACAGGACAGCTCAATGTGTGGCGCCAGCCGACCTCGCAAACGCCCGACGGGGACCCGGCGATGCCGATTCAGCTCACCGCGCTCACCGAAAATGCGACCAGGCGCGCCGTATGGAGCCCCGACGGCAGCCGCATCCTGACCTCGGTCGACCGGCAGGGCAATGAAAACTTCCAGCTGGGCGAGGTTCCGGCCGCGGATGGCTGGCTGTACAACATTACAGATGTTCCCAACGCGCGACACATGCTCGGCGCCGAGCCGTGGAGCCCCGACGGCAAGCTGCTGGCGTATGCCGTCAACGAGCGCTCGCCGCAAGACATGGATGCGATCGTGCGCGACATCCAGAGCGGTGAGACGCGCCCGCTGCTGGCCGGCGACGCCAATTACTTCGCCCAATCCTGGTCGCCCGACGGGCGCTCGGTGCTGGTAACGCAGTTACACAATAATACCGATCAGGATCTGTGGTTGTGTGATGTCGCGAGCGGTGAAGCGCGACTGCTGACGCCGCACACAGGCAATGTCGTCAACGCTCCCGCTCCCTGGCGTCCCGACGGCAGCGGCTTCTATATGCTGACCGACCGCGACCGCGAGTTTGTCGGGCTCGCCGTATGCGCTGTCGAGTTGGGCGAGCTTGAATGGATCGCCACGCCGGACTGGGATGTCGAGCAGGTGGCTGTTTCGCCCGATGGACGCTATCTGGCCTATGTCGTCAACGAGGATGGCTGGTCGAGACTGTATGTACGCGATGTTCCCGACGGCGACGAGCGCGAGTTCCCCAGGTTGCCGCGTGGTGTGTACAGCAACCTGCATTTCAGCCCGACCGAAACGCTGCTCGCCTTGATGATCGCTCAGCCGTCGCGGCCCAACTCGATTTATTTACTCAACGTCGAGAGCAGCGAGCTGCGCCGGCTGACACAAAGCTACTTCGGCGGTGTGCCCGAGTCCGAGATGGTCATCCCCGAGCTTGTGCGCTACCCGACCCACGACGGGCGCGAGATCCCGGCATTCCTGTACCGGCCGCCTGGCGCTGTCAGGGGCCTTCGCGTGCCGGTGGTCCTGTCGATCCACGGCGGCCCGGAATTCCAGGAGCGGCCGGCCTACAACTACAACGGCTTTTATCAATACCTGCTCAACCGCGGCATCGGCGTCCTGGCCACCAACATACGCGGCTCCACCGGCTACGGCAAGTCGTACCAGCAGCTGATCCACCGCGACTGGGGCGGCGCCGAGCTGGCCGACCTGGAGCACGCCGCGCTCTACCTGCGCGGCCTCGATTGGGTCGACGGCACGCGGCTGGGTGTGTTCGGCGGCTCGTTCGGCGGCTTTGCTACGTTGTCGTGCGTTACGCGCCTGTCCGAGTACTGGGCGGCAGCCGTCGATATCGTCGGCCCATCCAATTTGATCACCTTCGCGCGTGCGGTGCCGGAATTCTGGAAGCGCATGATGCGAGATTGGGTCGGCGACCCCGACGAGGACGCAGACCACCTGCGCGAGCGCAGCCCGATCAGCTATGTCGACAACGTCCGCGCGCCGCTGCTGGTGATCCAGGGCGCCAACGACCCGCGTGTCGTCAAAGGCGAATCCGACCAGATGGTCGCGCGGCTGCGCGAGCTCGGCCGCACGGTGGAATACATTGTGTTTGAGGACGAAGGCCACGGATTCACCAAGACGTCAAACCAGCTCGCGGCAATGAAGTTAAGCGCCGAGTGGCTCGAGCGACATCTTCTGAGCGAGGAACGTCCGGACGGAAACGCAAAGGCGCAAAGTACGCAAAGATGATGAAGCGAAGGAACACGCGTGGCACTCCATACTCTCGAACCCGAGCGCGCGACGCTCCACGGCCATTTCTCGCGCGAGCTGCCGCCGGTGCTGACGATCGAGCCGGGCGACACGGTGCGCTACCGGACGCTGGATGCCGGCTGGAACCTCGGTCCATCGCCGGCGCCGGACGAGCCGTCACCGAAATTCGAGCCGCGCGATCCGGAGCTGGACAGCGGGCACTGTCTGGTGGGGCCGGTAGCGATCCGCGGCGCCGAGCCGGGCATGACGCTGGCCGTGCATATCGAAGTCGTGCGCGTCGGCAGCTATGGCTGGACCGCCATCGGAGGCTGGCCGCACGAAGTCAATCAGCGCTTCGGCATTGTCGACAACGGCACGTATTTGAACTGGACGCTTGACGCCGATGCCGGAACCGCGCGCGACCGGCAGGGGCACATCGTCGCGCTCCGGCCGTTCATGGGTGTGATGGGCGTCGCGCCGGCCGATCCCGGCCGCCATCCGACTCCGCCGCCGCGCGCGACCGGCGGCAACATCGACTGCAAAGAGCTGGTCGCCGGAACAACGCTGTTTTTGCCGGTGGCGATTCCCGGCGCGTTGTTTTCGGTAGGCGACGGGCACGGCGTTCAGGGCGACGGCGAGGCGTGCGTCACGGCGATCGAGTGCCCGATGGAGCGCGTCGAGCTGCGCTTCGAGCTGCTGCCGGAGCTGCACATCGCAGCGCCACGTGCGCGCACGCCGAACAGCTGGATCACATTCGGCCTCGACAGCGACCTCGACGTGGCGGCGCTAATTGCGCTGGAAGCGATGGTCGATCTGATGTGCCGGCTTCACGGCCTCGAGCGGCAAACAGCGCTCGGTCTGGCCAGCCTGGTGGTCGATCTGCGCGTCACCCAGATCGTGAACGGCGTCAAGGGCGTACACGCGGTGCTGCCCGATGGAGCCGTTCGAATGGAGCATTGATGCCCCACTCCTCCCCTCTCCCGACGCTCAAGCGTCGGGCTGAAGAAACGAAGCCGGCTTCGTTTCTCAGCCCCAGGCTTCAGCCTGGGTGACGGCCCTAAAACAGCGCCAGCTGCTCGCCGTCCGGTTCGGCCGGCGGCGGCAGCGTTTGAAAGCCGTGCTCGGCGGCCCACTCGGTGCTGGGACCGGCCCAGCGAAAGCGACGCATTTCGATGCGCTCGCGGACATCAAATTCGATGCCTTCGTCCTCCAGCAGCTTGCGCTGCAACAGGCCGCGCGTGCTGATGCCGCCCTGCGCGTTGACGATGCGCTGCCACGGCACCTCCTCGCCTCCGGCCTTAGGTACCTGGTTGAGCGCCTGGCCGACCGTCCAGGCGTCGATCCCGCCGCCGACCATGGTCGCGATATCGCCGTAGCTGTTGACACGTCCGGGCGGCACCTGGCGTACCATCTCGTAGATCCGCTGCTTCAGGGTTGCGGGTATTTCGAAATTGCGATCGCGCATATTATCCCCCGGCCGGCATAAACGATCCGCGAAGTTACGCGAAGAAAATAGTGCTACGTCATGAAGCGCAGTTTATTGCGCGGTTTTGAGTAAGCGCATTATTGGACATACTTCTCACACTATCAGTTCACTAAACACGCATTCGTAAGCCAACGTTGCAGCATGAGAAAGTACCTCACCGTCGCGTATCATGGCGTGACTTCGCGGATCGTTTTTGCGGATCGTTACCTCCGGGCGATAGACGGCAGGAAGCGTACCGGCGATCTGAGCGAGAAAAGCTGTATCTACCTTGCCGGAACCGGCGGTCATGCAGTATGATTCGCGTTGATTATGACCGGAACCAATACTTCAGCCGGCGGTCTCGCGATCGAGATCTCACGGCTCCATAAATCATACGGTGAGGTCCACGTGCTGCGCGGCGTCGACCTGGAAGTTCCGCGTGGCGAAGCCTTCGGCCTGCTTGGGCCTAACGGCACCGGCAAGACGACGCTGATTCAGGTTATTCTCGGCCTGTTGCGGCCGAACGAGGGCTTGCTGCGCGTGCTGGGCTCGGAATTGGTGGAGCACGTCAGCCAGCAACTCGGCTACCTGCCGGAGCGGCCGCGCTACCATCTGCAATTTACGGGACGCGAATACCTGCGCACGCTCGGCAGCCTGTCCGATTTGCGCGGTAAGCAGCTTGCGAACCGGGTCGACACGGTGGTCGAATTGGTCGGCCTCGATCAGGCGGCCGAGCGGCGCATCGCTACCTATTCCAAAGGCATGTTGCAGCGTCTGGGCATCGCACAGGCCGTGCTGCACGAGCCCGACCTGCTGATCGTCGACGAGCCGGCCTCGGGCCTTGATCCGGGCGGCCAGCGCGAAATGGCACGCATGCTCAGCGCCCTGCACGACACGGGACACACGATAGTGCTTTGCACACACCAGCTCACCGAGGTCGCGCGCCTGTGCACGCGCGTCGGCGTCCTGGCCGGCGGAACGATCGCCGCGACCGCGACACTGGATGAGCTGTATGCCCTGGGCAACAGCACGACTGTCGCGGTAGACATGCTTCCGAGCGCTACAGCAGCGGCGCTGGAGCAACTGGCGCCCGAGGTGCGCTGCGAGCGCAATTCGGTCGTATTGTTTCCCTCCAACGATACGCTGCTGAGCCACGTGCTGCGGCAGCTGCTGGACGACGGCATCGCGGTACGCGCCGTCACACCCGGCGCCGATGCATTGGAGCAGTTTTATCTGCGCGCGGTGCAGCAGGCACAGACCGGCTCGCCTTCAGCATCGCCGCCGGCAAGCCCCGAAGAGCTGATCGAAACACTGATCGAGGACCGCTGATATGCTGCGACAAGTCTGGAGCTTTACGACCTTTCAATTTGCCGAGTATGTCCGCAGCGGTCGGATCGTGATCGAGCTGGTGGCCACGGTGCTGTTCTGGGGCCTGTTCTTGCGCCAGTACCCGGTGCAAGTCGAGCAATACTTTTCGCTCGCCGGCGTCCTGACTCTGCTGATGACGCTGTACACGTCCACGGCGCTGCTCGGCCTCGGCGAGCGGCCGCAGGGGTATGTGCTGTTGACACGGCCGCTCGGCCGCAGCGGCTACCTTCTCGGCCTGTACCTGGTTACCGTGATCGTGGTCTGCCTGATGTTTATACTGCTCACCGCTGTGACGCTGATCTACGACCGCTTTGTGTTCCAGTCGTTCGGTCTCGGCGGCGGCGAGATCGCCAAAGGCGCGCTGCCGCTGGTGCTCAACATCGCGCTGTTGGGCGCGCTGATGACCTTGCTGTCGTCGCTGGTGCTGACGAATACCTGGCGGCTGGTGCTGCTGGCAATCCTGGCCATCGCGCTCTACAGCAACGCATGGCACCTATGGGAAGGCGTGTACCGCTTTATCGAGCCGTTCCAGTCGTTGTTTTCCTGGCCGGTGCTTCCGGCCATCGCCGGCTTCAAGCTCGCGACCACGCGTGACTACAGCAGCGGTGGTATCTGGATTCCGCTGGCCCAGGCCGCACTCACCGTGCTGTTGTTGAGTATTGCGCTCAGCTCGTTTCGTCGCCGCGACGTGATTCTAAAGAGCTAGTTACCCCATCTCTTCCCAGTTGCGCCCGCTGCTGATGCCGACTTCCAGCGGCACCGACAGCTCGGGATACACGTGCTCCATCACCTGGCGTACCAGCTTGGTGACCTCGTCGAGCTCGTCGTCGGGCACCTCGAGCAAGAGCTCGTCATGCACCTGCAGCAACAGACGCGCGTTCAGCCCGCGCCGGTTCAGCTCATCCCATAGCCGGATCATCGCCATTTTCACCAGATCGGCGCTGGTGCCCTGGATCGGCGCGTTGATCGCCTCGCGCTCGGCCGCCGCGCGCTGCGGCCCCTTGGCGCTCAGCACATTGCTCTGCCCGCTGCCGAAGTAGCGCCGCCGCCCGAAGGCTGTTTCGACATAGCCGTGCTCGCGCCCGAACTCCAGCGTCTGGTCGAACAGCTTCTTGATGCCGGGATATGTCGCGAACAGGCCGTTGATCAGGTCCTGCGCCTCCTGGCGATTGAGGTCAGTTCGAGCCGACAATCCGAACGATGAGATGCCGTAGATCGTTCCAAATGCGACCGTCTTGGCGATCCGCCGCTGGTTCTTGGTCACCTTGGACTCGGGCACGCCGAACAAGCGCGCGGCGGTCGCGGCGTGGATATCGCGATCGTCGCGGAATACCTGTAACAGCGGCGGGTCCTGTGTCAGGTGCGCCAGCAGGCGCAGCTCCATCTGCGAGTAATCGGCCGACAGCAGGCAGTAGCCCGGCTCGGCGATAAAGGCGCGCCGGATCTCGCGGCCCTGATCGGTGCGCACCGGAATGTTCATCAAATTTGGATTGACCGACGCGAGTCGCCCCGTCGCCGAGCCGATCTGCTTATAGTCGGTGTGTACCCGGTTGTTTTCGTCGACCAGACCGGGGATCGCGTCGAGATAGGTCGATTTGAGCTTGGTCAGCTGGCGATACTCGAGGATCTTGGTGACGATACCGGTCGGGTCGACGTTGCTGAGGCGGTCGAGCACTTCGGCGGTGATCGAGTACAGGCCGGTTTTGGTGCGGCTGAGGCCGTCGGTGGGCAGCTTAAGCCGCTCGAACAGCACCTGGTTGAGCTGCTGGCCCGAGCCGATGTTAAACGGGCCCTCGGCGATGGCATAGACCTCGCCTTCCAGCTCGCCGATACGGCGCTGCATACCGTCGCTGAGCTGCTTGAGCACGCCGACGTCGACCTTGATGCCGTGCCACTCCATGTCGACCAGCACCGGCAACAGCGGCATTTCGATCTGCTCGAACACGGCGCGCACCTGCGGCTGCTTGTCCAGCTCGATATCGAAGCGGTCGCGCAACCTCAGCGTCATATCCGCGTCGGCGGCGGCATACGGCACCGCCAGCTCGATCGGCACATAGTCGAAGCTGATCTGGTTGCGGCCGGTGCCGATCAGCTCGGTGATCTCAGTCATCGCCTGCGGCAGGCGCAGCACATTAAAGGCCAGGTCTTTGAGGTTGACCGCCTGGTTGCCCAGCAGCAGCGCGGCGATCATAGTATCCCAGCGCACGCCGCGCATGTTGATATCGAGCGTGCGCAGCGCAAGCACGTCGAACTTGGCGTTGTGCCCGACCTTCGCCTTTGAGCCGTCCTCAAGGATCGGCTGCAGCGCCTCGCGCACGGCCTCGCGGCTGAGCTGTTGCTCGGCGTCTTCGCCCTTGTGGCCGATCGGCACGTACCACGCTTCGCCGGGCCGCACCGCGAACGACAGGCCGGCCAGCTCGCCGGTGCGCGCGTCAAGCGAGCTGGTTTCAGTATCAAACCCGATCCACTCGGCCGCCTGCAGTTCTTTCACCAGCGCGGCGAGCTCGTCGGGGGTGCGAACTGCGCGATACGTGCCGAGCGGCGCGGCAGTGTGAGCGTTCGCGGCAAGCTCCGTCGCGCGCTCCTTAGCGCCGTCGCCGTCGTCGAACATGTCGATCTGCTGTGGAACGTCTGCTGCGGCGGCAGCCTTCGCCGGCGCGGCCGCTTGCGCCGGCGAGCCGTCGCCGGCCGGGAGCTTGCGCACCAGGCTGCCGAACTGCAGCTCCTGGAACAACTCGATCACCGCGTCGCGATCGTAGCCGGCGATACGACAGTCGTCGAGCTTGAGCTCGATCGGCACATCGCAGTGGATCGTCGCCAGCTGCTTGGAGAACATGGCGGCATCGCGCTGCCCGTCGAGCGCCTTGCGGTAGCGATTGGGCACCTCGTCAAGGTGCTCGTAAATGCCTTCCACCGTTTGATATTGCAGCAGCAGCTGGATCGCGCCGGTTTCGCCGATACCGCGCACACCCGGGATATTATCCGAGGCATCGCCTTTGAGGCCGCGCAGATCGGCCAGCTGGTCCGGCCGCAAGCCTTTGTAGCGCTCGATCACCGCCGCGGCGTCGTACTCTTTTGCTTCCTGCTTGCGCCCATACGGCACGGCGAGCAGCACGCGCACATGGTCGTCGACCAGCTGCAGCGTATCCGAGTCGCCGGTGATGATATAGGCTTCAACGTCCTTCTTGGACGCCTGGCGCGACAGCGTGCCGATCACATCGTCGGCCTCGTAGCCTTCGACGGTATAGATCGGAATATTGAGCGCGCGGATAACCTGCTGGATGCGCCGCAGCTGCGTACGAAAATCGTCGGGCGTTTCCGGGCGGCCGGCTTTGTATTCGGCGTACAGATCGTCGCGAAATGTGCGTCCGACGTCGAACGAAACGGCGAGATACTCGGGCTGAAGCTGCTGCAGTGTGGTGAGCACGATCTGCAAAAAGCCGAACACCGCGAACGTCGGCTCGCCGTCCGAGGTGCGCAGCTGAGCGTCGCGCAGCGCGTGAAAAGCGCGATACGCCACGGCATGTCCATCCACCAGCGCGAGCTTCGAGCGTGCCATTCTCGCTCCTTTGTGCTAGAAGTGTATTATAACAAACCAGGAGAATGTGGCGTTGCTCGGAGCAAGGATGATATTCAGTGGAGGTGGCTTTGGTGACACGGTGACACGGTGACGGGGTGATGGGGTGACGAACAAGCGTACGAGCTGTGCGTTCCAACCCTGCTCGGTCTATGCATGACAAGGTGACTCGATCATCGACAGGCCTTGGTGCTCATCGGATTTTTGCTCAACTCGCTTGAAATGCACGGAACATCGGTCTTTGCATCACCTTGTCACCCCGTCACCTTGTCCGACGATCAGCAAACGCTTGTCCGACAACTGCCTACTGAGGCCACTCAGGACACTGCTCCTTCACAGAAGGTCACCCCTCGCCCTGCGCCCGGCATAAAGCCAGGCGGCCAGCAGCAGGCCGGCGAGGAAGAGCTCACGCAGCCCATTCTGCCAGCGAAACGAGCGCGCAACACCGATGATTTCGACGGTTCGAGGTTGCCGCGGGCGATAATGCAGCTCCACCGCGCTGCCAACGTCGAGGTGTTGCGCCGCTGACGCGTCGACATAGTCGGCGGCTACTACCGCATCGCGCCGGCCTTCGGGCACGAACTCCACCTGAACCTGCAGGTAGGGCTTAAGCATATCCTCGCCTTCGCCCGTCATGGCGCGTAGATCGACGGCGACCACCCGCCCTGTCGTAGTGTGCGGAGGCGTATTGTCGCGCCAGGCCGGCATACCGTAGGCCAGCAGCATACCGAGCGACCAGACCGGAATAGTCAGCAGCGCCAGCAGCACGGCGCGCAGCGTCCCCGGCCGCGCCAGCCGCGCCGTCAGCGGCGGCACAAGCAGTACAGTGGCAGCGAAAACCAGCGCGGCTTTCGGGTCGGTGCCGAGCAGGCAGCGTTGGGGAAACGGTGCCAGCATGATCGTGGCGAACGCGAGCAGCGGCAGCACGCCCGGCCGCCCGATGCGCGTCAGCGCGACGACAAAGAAAGTCAGGGCCAGCAAGGTCGGCCACAGCGACCGGAACAAGGGCCAGGGGTCGTCCGGAACGACCAGCGCCGGCCACGAAGGCAGGTAGCGCACCACGATGCCGTCGCCTATCTGGAGCCGATCGTAGCTCGCTTCGTCCACGACCAGCGAGGCCACGAACGCACCATTATGGAGGTAGCGGTCGGCCGGGCTCAGGTCGAGCGGAACAAAGCTTATGCCGACGCTGCGACGGTAGCTTCCGCAAAAGTCCTCGACACGCTCGATTTTGGACGTCACCTGTGCGGGGACGGCGACCATCCGCTGTTGCAGGAAGCGCGCGGCGCCGAGCGCCGATATCAGCAGCGCCGCCAACAGCACAATACCAAGCAGCCTCCCAAGCCCCATGAGCCACCCCGGCCGGCGCGCTACGAAGCCGGCCGATCCATTTCCCGTATTACACCACTACCGGGCGCCGGGCGAAAGTCCGCACGAAGAAATGCACCACAGAGGCGCAGAGGACACAGAGATTCAAATGAATCTCTGTGTCCTCTGCGCCTCTGTGGTGCGTTCCGGTCATCCCTTTGGGCGAGATCCCGCACCCCGTGCCGGCACTTCGATCACGGGAAGGTTTCGCGCAGCCAGCTGATGACGTTCAGGTCGGAGGGTACGATGCGATGCGCGCGGTTGGGCGTGATCGACAACGGCGAGCAGGTCTGGCATTGAGCGCTGTGATGTACCGCGGTAACCACCGGCCAGTATTGGCCCAGCGCGGGATCGTAGTAGTTGAAGTAGATCGAGCTGCCGCTGTGGCCGGGGCTGGTGTCGCAGTGGTGCGCAATCGTGCGGTTCCAGCCGTCCGAGCCGGGCGAAGAGTAGCTGCCGATAGCGCAGTTCACGTTGTCGCCGTATAAGCGCGCGGTCTGGCAGCCGGCGGGCTGGGCGGCGAACCCATTGCACGAAGGATAGCCGCGGTTGTACTTCGTCACCCCGCCGAGTGTGGTGCTCGGCACTGCGACATAGCCGAGCCAGCTGGTGAGGTCGCCGAGCCGATCCGGGATCACGATCAGGCCCCAATCCCAGGTGCGCGAAGCGTTGGGCGAGCTGCGCCACTGCTCGGGCGTAAAGTACCAGCGCACCGGATCGCCGGGCTGCGGGTTGGGATTGATATCCGAGCTACCGTACGGTCCGTTGCCGGGGCCGTCTTTGGCCGGCGTGACGCGGAAGCTGAACCAGGTGTTGGTGCCACGGGCATTGATGCAGTGCGCCGCGGTGATCAGGTGGCGCGGGCCGATCAGCGTGCCGGTACAGCCGGAGTCTTCGCTGCCGACGGTGCGAAACTGCGAGATCGCGCGCCACGGCCAGCTCGTCGTCGGCGCCTTCACGGTGCGGCCGTCGATGCCATTGCTCAAGCCGGCGGTGATCGGATCGCCCGGCAAGCTGCCCGCGGCGAATCCGGCTGCCGCGCCGGCAGTCCGACCGTCAACGCCCTCTTCCGGCTTGGGCTCGCCGTCGAGCAGCACGCCGGCGCGGTTGAGGCCGGCGCCTTCGTGGCAGCTGCGGATCTTGTCAAGCATATCGGGCAGCATGGTGACCCTGAATTCGAGCTGCGTGCTGGAGTTGAACACGCGGAAGTCGAGCCGCTCCGAACGAGGATTCGGCCGCTCGTCGGGTTTCTCGACACCGGGCTCGGTTTCGGCCTCCGGCTCAACAGCCGGCAGCAGGTCTCGAATCTGGCCCTTGCCGGCGAGCTGCACGATCATCTGGTCGCCGATGCGTTGGGGCTCGCGCGGGGGATCCTCGACGAGATCACCTCACGCAGCGCGGCCAGCTTGAACGGGTCGCCGTCGAGGCAGACCTTAGCGGTATCCTGGGCGGCGGGAGCAGCGGCGGCGCTGCCGGAGAGGGGGGACAGCGCCGTGAAGCTCGAGAGCATCGTCGCGGCGAGCGCGACGCCGGCGATACGCGAGAACCTCGCATTCCTCATCGATGGGCTCCTTGACGGGTTGCACCCGTCGCTATGCAGTAGATGCCCACTCAACGGGGACGCGGCGGGATTCCGACGGAAACGAACGGTAATGATGAGTGATGAGTGATGAACAACTGCGTTCTTTGCGACCTTGCGTTCTTCATGCCGTTGCAGGATTGCGCCCGGCGTGCCGTTCTGCTATACTTTTCGCGTTTCGTGGTGGATGTAGCTCAATGGCAGAGCACCGGATTGTGGATCCGGACGTTGCGGGTTCGAGTCCCGTCTTCCACCCCAGTAGCAAACGCCGGAGGCAGCAGCGCCTCCGGCGTTTTTGCGGCTCGGGGCCGTGCTTCACCAGGCCGGCACGGGCGGCCGCTGCGGCACGGCGCAGACGCGGCGCCGGCATTGATTGTGGTAGCTCTCGACCCCGTGGGACAGCAGGCGGGAGCGAGCGGTGGGGCCAAGAGCTGTGTCGAGCATACCCCGCCATAGCGGTCGACACCTGTTTTTATGAATGGACAAATCTGGAACGCTGGTCCTGGAAAACAGTGGGACCCTGTGTCCGGGCGTGCCGTCACACCGCGATGATCGCGCTGCAGAAATCATTCGGGAACTGCTGCTGCAGCGCCACCGCGTGGGCATCATCGTCGATCACCATGCCCAGATTCGACTGGACGGCAGCGCTCCGTCGCCCGCATCGCTCAGCCGGACCAGCGAGGACGCGTTGTTGACGACGCTAGGTGCAAAGCGCGAGCTGTTGCCGTCCATGCTGAGATTGCGGAAGGTTTCGCTTGCCCCTCGCCTTATGCCTATATAAGCAGCGGAACCACCACCGCGATCAGCAGCAGCAGCACCGCCACCGTCGCAAGCAGGCTCCAAAACAGCATCAGCTTCTGGCGGCCGTCGTAGCCATAGCTGCCGACCTGCGGGTGATTTTCGAAGCCGTAGATCTGCAGCAAGTGTACCTGGCCGTCGGCCCGGCGCTCGTCATTCTCGCCCTCGATCAGCACCTCGCTATGCCCGAGGTCGAGGCGTACTTCGGTGTAAGGGATCATCTGAATTTCGACCTCGGCCAGCGCAACTTTGGTATCGGGCTGCAGCTGTTGCTGGACACCCTCGATCAACGGGCGCAGACCCGGCACAGCCAGCCATTCGCGGCGCGTCCCGGCCAGCTGTCGCTCGCGGTACACCGTGGTAACCTCGACTTCTCGGCGGATGCGCTCCTCGTCGAGATCCGGCAAGTCGTCGCGGCTGCTGTTCCTGACAGACTTGCGGCTCCACTGAAACGCCTTGCGCTGTACCAGCCGGCCGGCGCCCGTGCAGCGCCCGCAGCGCAGCCGTCCCATGCCGGCGCAGGCTGTACACGGTACCAGCACCTGCTTCATGGCGGCGGTCGGAGCGTCGGCGACAGCAGTTCCGCCGGCCGCCGGCTCACGCCTGAGTGCCAGCGCGTCGCCTTCGCCGCTCACCGGCCGCGCCACCATGACCCGGCGGGTTCCCTTACATGCGCTGCACAGCTCAAAGGTGCTGCCTTCGCAGCGCGGGCAGGCGATGACCCGCTCCGAGCCCGGCAAGATCTCGCTGCGCCCTTCGTCGTTGTCGAAGCCGGCGGGCGGCGGAAGCGGCACCTGCCATACGCCGAGCTCTTTGGCGACCGGGATCTCGGGCGCATCGGCGTCCGGCTCTTCGATCTGCTTGGGCTCGCTGCGCGTTTCCAACAATACCCGTAGCTCATAAAAGTACACATTGCGGCTGCGGATCTCGCGCAGATTGACCATCCGGCCGAGCTGGGGCCGCCGAAACTCCCAGCGCGATCCCCGCCGGCTCCAGCCATCCAGCAGCTGTGCCAGCGCCAGCGGATCGCGCAGCTCCTCGGCGCGCTTGTGCGAGCGATCGAACGGCTCGCGCATCAGGTCGGCCGCCAGCGCTTGCTCGACGTCGCTCTCTACCAGGCCGAAGCTCTGATAGCTCGGCGCGGTGTTGATCGCACGCACGGCAGTGCCGCTTTCCAGATGCAGCGGCTCGTCGTTGATCGCGATGCCGGCCTTGGTAAACGCTCGATCCAATGCTTCCGTGGCCGCGCCGGCACTTGGATAGCGCTTTTCGGGTTCGGTCGCCAGCAACGATTGCATGATGCGGTCGATTTCACTCGGCAGCTCCACCCCGCGGTACGAAAGCGGCAGCACCGGACCGAATATATACGCCGGACGCTCGGGCTGTTCTTCCCACGGCAGCGCGGCCGAGAGCATGTAATACAGCACCACGCCCAGGCCGAACAGATCGGACGACGCGGTGACCAGCGTGGCGGAGCGGGCGTGCTCAGGCGAAAAGAAGCCCGGCGTGCCCATAATCGTGTCGGTGCTGGTATGGCGCTGGTCCGGCTTGCGCGCGATACCAAAGTCGGTAAGCACCGCGCGGTTGCCGCTGGCGTCCAGCAAGACGTTGCCGGGCGACACGTCGCGGTGCACGATCTTGCGGCTGTGGGCATAGTCAAGCGCCGAGCCAATCTGGCGAAAAATGGTCACCGCTTCGCGCAGCGGCAGCGCGCCGTCGCGCTCGACACGCTGGCGCAGCGAGCCGCCCGGCACCAGCTCCATCACGGTGTAGGGGAAGCTGTTGGCCGGAGTGGCGTGGTCGTAGATCTGGACGATATTGAGATGGCGCAGGCCGCTGGTGAGCTCGGCTTCGCGGCTGAAGCGTAGCACGCTTTCCTCATCGTGGCTGAGCAGCAGCTTAACCGCGACGGCACGCTCGTGGAGAAAAATGTGCCGGCCCATCCATACCTGGCTGGTGGCGCCGCGGCCGAGCTCGTGCTCCAGGCGGTAGTTGCCGATCGTCTGCGGGATATTCGCCACGCGTCGCTGCCCTCCCGACCACTTTGCGACATAGTATAGCAAACCTCGACAGTCCAAGAAAGAATTGTTTGCCCGGTCGACTGCGACCTCGCCGTCGATTCGCTACAATACCCGCGATGCGCATGATCCTGCTTCCCATCCTGGCCGTATTACTGCTCGTGGCGGCAGCCACGCAGTTCATCGCCCCGCGCACGTACCCACCGCCACGTCTGGGACCACAGCAGGCGGTGCAAACGCGAAATCCCAAGATCGGAGTGCACACCCGGCTGAGCGGCACGGAAGATGAAACGGCACTGGCCGAGCAATTCGGGCAGGTGCGCGACATGGGCGGAAGCTGGATCGTCGAACTGTTCCCCTGGGCCTATGTGCAGCCGCGCGGGCCACGCGCCTACGATTGGCGTGGGGCGGACTTGCTGGTGGCGCACGCTCGCCGCCAGGGTTTGCAGATCGTCGCGCGTCTCGACATCGTGCCGGAGTGGGCACGGCCGCCCAGGGCGACCGACCGCCAACTCGATCCCGACGCCTACGACGATTTCGCGCGCTATGCCGCCGCCTTTGCCACGCGCTACAGCGATACCGTCAGGTATGTGACGATCTGGAACGAGCCGAACCTGCAATTCGAGTGGGGCAGCCGCCCGCCCGATCCGGGCGCCTATGCGGCGATGCTCAAAGTAGTGTACCCGGCGATCAAAGCGGCCAGTCCCGATACGCTGGTCGTCGGCGGCGCGCTGTCGCCTGGCCCGTCGATCGACGGCGTGCGCATGGACGACCTGCGGTTCCTGCGCGATACGCTGGACGCGGGCGCGCCCTTTGATGTGCTCGGCGTCCACTCCTACGGTGCTCGCGAGCCGGCGGACGCCGAGCCGCATCCCGACCGCGTGAATTTTCGGCGCGTCGAGGTGTATCGCGATCTGCTGCGCGAAGCAGGGCGCCGGATGCCGCTGATCGTCACCGAGGGCGGCTGGAACGACCATCCGCGCTGGAGCGGCGCGGTGACGCCGGCTGAACGTTTACGCTGGACCGTCGACGCATACCGGCTTGCCGAGGGCTGGGACGACGTGGTAGCCGTGTGCTTCTGGCAGTTCCGCGGCCCGCTCACACATGGCTACCAGGATAATTTCGGCTTCGTGGCAGCCGACGGCACGCCCAGGGCGATCTATTGGGCGGTGCGGGAGTACGCAAGACTTGAGAATTGAGTATGGAGTCTTGAGCAACTAACTTTCTCAATTCTCCATTCGGCTTTGCTTTGCAAAGCGGCCCAGCGCGGCGGCGAGCACCAGAATCGCGACAACCACACCCACGCCAAGCCAGGGATTGGAGCGCCCGACATCGCCGGCCAGCGTCAGCAGCACGATCCAGGGCGCGACGCCGACCAGCGAAGCCAGCAGATAGGGGCGAAACGACAGCGGCGACAGACCGGCGGCCAGCGATACGAGTGTATAGGCGGGACCCGGCAGCAGGCGCAGCACTATCACGGCACGCACGCTCATGCGGCCGGCGAGCGACAGGACGCGGTACTGCGAGGCGGGCGACAGCCAGCGTCGCAGCACCGCGTCACCCCACATACGCGCGATCCAGAAGCCGAGTGCCGCACCGAGCGCATCTCCGATCATGGTGTACACAAAGCCGAGCCATGGCCCGAACGCCCAGCCGCCCGCGACTTGAAAGATCGTCGCCGGTACCAGCGGCACGGTAAGCACCAGGCCGAGAATTAGTAGGTGCACCAGCGGGCCGAGCGGGCCGAGCTGCAGCAAGGCGTCACGAACCGCTTCCGGGCTGATGCGCGAGCCCCATAGATACAGGCCGGCGGCAGCAGCCAGCACCACCGTTCCGAGAACGGCGGCCAGCAGCACCGCGCGCCGCCGCGAGCCCGGTTGCGCGTTCACAACTCGTCCCCCGGCCGGTCTGGCCGTGCCGTAACCTCGGCCAGGCGACGCTCGAGCAGCTGTTCACGGCGGAAGCGGTTGAGGCGCAAATAGTGCTCGGCAGCGTCCAGCAATGCGTCCTCGGGGATCAGCCCGACGATTTCGCTCTCGGTGGGCACTGCGCCGTAGCGCGCCGCCTCGACCGCGATCAGCGCCCACACGCGCTGTAGCGGCGTGCGGCGGAAATCGGTCATGTTGATCGACACCTGGGCGCGGCCGTCCACCAGCAGCCCAAGCGCTTTGACGAAGCGCAGGCCGCCGCTCGAATGGCGGATCGCCGCGGCGACCTTTTTGGCGACGGCAACATCGGCGGTGTTGAGGTACACGTTATAGGCGATCAGCGGGGCACGGGCGCCGACGGCAGTGGCGCCGGCCGGTCCCAGGGTGGGCGGGCCGAAGTCCGGGTCGCGCGCGGGGTCCGCGCCGAGCGTTGTGCGCAGCCCTTCATACTCGCCGCGCCGCACGTCGGCCAGATTGCGCCGCTCGGGCCGCGTGGCGGCTTCCTCATATAAATACACCGGGATGCCGAGCTCGTCGCCGACGCGCCGGCCCAGCTCTCGCGAGAGGGCGACACATTCCTCCATCGACACGTCGCGGATCGGAACAAACGGCACGACGTCGGCGGCACCGATGCGCGGATGCGCGCCGCGATGGGCATTGAGATCGATCAGCCGCTGTGCCTCGCGCACGCCGGCAAATGCGCCGGCGACAACACGATCCGGCGGCGCGACGAAGCTGACCACCGAGCGGTTGTGGTCGGCATCGGATTCGACGTCCAACACCGTAACGCCCGGCGCGGCACGGATCGCCGCGACGATCGCCTCGATCACCTCGGGGCGGCGCCCTTCGCTAAAGTTCGCTACGCATTCGACTAATGGCTGCGGCATGGCTCGGTCAGAATAAACGCAAAGACGCAAAGAACGCAAAGGGAAAATATGGTACCACTCCCCTGCGACTTTGCGTCAAATCTGGAATCAGGTACACTACCGGCGCTTAATCTTAACGCGAGCATCATACGAACATCATGACTCGACCCGTATTTGTGCAGCGCGCCTCGATCTGCGCGCTGCTCCTTGTTGCCTTGATCGCCTGCTCGTCGCAGACAGCGCCATCGAGTGAGACTACAGCCTCGCCGGCTCCGTCCGCGCCTTCCGCGTCCAGCGCAGCCGCGCCTTCCGCGAGCGCGGTAACCTCCAGCGGCACGTGGACCTTCCCCGCGGGCAGTCGTGTCGCGGGCGTCGATATCGGCGGCCGCAGCAGGGATACCGCGCTCAAGCTGGTGTCGCTCGGCCTCGCGCCGGCCCAACGCCCCTTGCCGCTCGCACCGGATCTGTCGGCGGCAACGCCTGATACGCCCAGGCTGCTGCCCGCCGAGCTCGGCCTCGGCGCCGACGTGCCGGCGCTGATCGTCCAGGCCGAGAAACTGGCCACGGCCGGCGAGCCGGTCGACGTCGCCTGGGAGGGTGAGCTCGATCCCGCGGCACTGCGCGCGAGCCTGGAAGCGCTGGCGCCCCAGTTCGACCAGACCGCGGCCTCCGATATCATCACCGACGAAAAATCGCTCACCTCGACGTTCACGTTTCGTGAGCGTGAAGGTGTAACACTGGATGTCGACGCAACCGCCGCGCTGCTGGAGCCGCTGCTGAGCGACCGGACCGCAGCGCCGACCGAAACCGTCGTACTGCGTACGACGGATCCCCAGAACCGCGATCTGGCCCGGCTGAGGGAAGTGCTCGATCAGCACGCGACATACTGGAAAGGCACAGCCGGCTTCTGGGTCCAGGATCTCGAAAGCGGCGAGTCGCTCGGCATCAACGACAACACGGTGTTCAGCGGCGCCAGTGTGATGAAGGTGCCGATCATGATCTATGTCTATTCGCGGCTCGGCAAGCTCGACGAGCAGCAGCGCGAGTGGATGGACGGCATGATCATCAAGAGCGACAATCTGGACGCCAACGCCCTTCTCGCAGCCGCGGCCGGCGGCGAAGGCACCGAGATGGCGCTGCAAGGCGTCAACCAGATGTCCGAGATGATGAAGAGCCTTGGCCTCGAGCACACCTACCAGCTCATCCCCTACGAATCGGGCGAGTGGTTGATCCAGCAATCCAAGCTACCCCGTGGCGGACCAGCCCAAGAGGGTGAGGCGCCGTTTACCGCGGCCGATGGCTACGTGCGTACCACGCCGCGCGAAATGGGTGAGCTGTTTGTGATGCTGGCGCAGTGCGCCGCGGGCGAGGGCCGGCTGCTCGAAACGTTCGGCGAAACGCTCACCGCGGAGCTGTGCAGCGAGATGGTGGGGTGGCTGCAGCTTCCGCACGACGAAGAGCGCATGGTTGCAGGTATTCCTGCCGGCGTGATGGTGGCCCATAAAGGCGGCTGGATCGACGATATGCAAAGCGATGTGGGCATCGTGGACGGCCCCACCGGCCGCTATGTCGCTTCGATCTGGATCTTCCGTCCTGACGGCTACGTCACCAACGAGCACGCTACGCCTTCGCCGTACCTGGGCGATTTTTCACACACGATCTATACGTTTTTTAATCCGGAGCCGCTGCCGGAATAAGAGCCAAGAACCAATGCCTAGTTTGGTACGTGGTTCTTGGTTCTTCCCGCCCTCAATTCCTCATGTGCCACCTTGTCGCCTATGCCTTCATACTCCATATGTCGAGTGCTCGTTCCATCGTCCAAAAGGCGAGCGGCGGAAGCTCGGTAGGCTCGAACCAGGCCGCCGCGTCGGCGTCATCGCCGGGCAGCGGCTCGGCGTCTGATGTTACCGTGGCGGTGTACGAAATGACGATGACCGTGCCGTTGAATGCGACATCCAGCAGGCGGATATTTCGGACAGCGAGACCGGTTTCTTCCAGACATTCGCGGGCGGCGGCATGGGCAGGATCCTCACCGTAGTCCACGTAGCCGCCGGGAAAGCTCCACAAGCCACGCGCCGGCTCGATCGCGCGCCGCACAAGCAGCAAGCGTCCGTTGCGTGTAACTAACACGCACGCCGCAACCTTCGGATCGGCGAAAACGACAAAGCCGCAGCGCGGGCACGTCGGGCGTACCTTGCCTTCGAATGTGCGCGCTTCGGCCTGCGTGCCGCACTGTGGGCAGTAGCGTGACATTGGGGATTAGGATAGCATGGGGGACAACGATCGAAGATCACAGGGAATTGGTCGAAGGTCGAAGGTCGCGAAGCATTTTGGACGTTCTGGTCCTGGATGCGTCATATTCAACTGTCGAGGTGCAAGACTTTCGACCTTCGACCTTTGACCCTCACGTCGCTGCACCGCTAATTGGGCCACGCAGCACCGGCGGAGAGGTGGGCGCCGGACTACCCCCGGCCGGCTCAACAGTGACTCCAAGCGTCCCGAACGAAGCAACCGGGCGATCGGCGCGTACTACGATCCAGGAGTTGTCGCCGACCGGCGAAAAGGTACCGCCGCTGACTTTGGTATCGCCCTGATTCAGCCAAAGCTGATACACCTTGTCGGCACCCGGATCAGGCAAACCTTCGAATCACGAGGCACGCTTCGTTGCTATCGGGGGTGAACCAGACGCGCGCCTCGGCGCCGTCGCCGCCGATCGGGACAACCTGAAGATTGGGCGAATTGAACAGCACCGCCACCGTGCCCCAGTTGGTGCGGCTGCGCTCGACCTGCGCGGTGGTAGCCGCCAATCGATCGACAGTCGCGCTCAATTCAGTCTGTGCCGCGCTGAGCTCGGTGCGCGTTGCGTCCAGGACAGCCTGTAGCCGGGCAAAGTCGCGATCGCTGTCGCGAAGCTGCCCGATCAGTGCCAGGTTCCAACCCAGCAGCAGCCCGACCACGACGGCCCAGGCAAACGTCGGCCAACCCCAGCGTAGCCGCCGCGCAGGCCGGGTTTTCTCGGCGGTGCCGGCGACCGGCCGCCCCGCGGCGGCCTCCAGAATACGATCACGTAGCTGCGCAGGTGGCGCGATAACCGGCGCCGCGTAGGGCAGCACCCGCGTCACACGGCCGAACGACCGCAGCTCCGCTCTGCAGCGCGAGCACGTTTCCAGATGAGCTTGCAGCTCGGCGTCCGGCGGTTCGCCGAGCGTCATTGCCGCTAGCTGCGGTATCCATTCCTGGCAGGCTTGATTCTGTGTTTGTTCCATACTTTGACAGGCGCAGACAACCAATTCGAAGCAGCGAGTGGCGCCGTCCTACTCTGATCTACGAAGATCATACCGGTTTGAATCTCTACACCAGCGTAGATACAACAATATGGTAGATTCTACCACGGCTGTAGTTGGCTTGTGGCCGGCGCCGAGCGATCCTGGTGCGGCCACATGTATGCGACCCATGTTCGCCGGGGAAAGCCTATGCGCCGGCACGGCCAATTGCTGGTGTTAATCCTGTTGCTCGGCGGGTGCACCGCACCAACACAGCTTCCGAGCGAGGCTGCGACGGCCAGCGCCGGTCTGCCGGCGACGGCTCTCGGATCCACCGACAAGGAGCAGGTTATGCAGCTGATCGAGGCGGCCGAACGCGGCGACCGGGATACGGTCGAGCAACTGCTGAAGCAGGGCGCGAGCGTCGACGCCACCGACGCCGGCGGGCGCACGGCGTTGATCGCCGCGGCCTATGGCAACCAACTGGATGTCGTCGACGTATTGATCGCGGCCGGCGCCGACGTCAACAAGCAGGACACTACACAGCAGAGCGCGTATCTGATCGCGACGTCGGACGGCTATCTCGAGCTGCTGCAGCGGACGCTCGCGGCAGGCGCGGATGTCGCGAGCACCGACAGCTTCAACGGCACCGGCCTGATCCGCGCCGCCGACCGTGGGCACGTCGAGATCGTGGCCGAGCTGCTCAAAACCGAGATCGACGTCGACCATGTCAACCGCCTGAACTGGACGGCGCTGCTGGAAGCGATCATCCTGGGCGACGGCGGCGCGCGGCACACCGACGTGGTGCGCCTGCTGGTCGACGCCGGCGCCGACCCCAACCTGGCCGACGGCGAGGGAGTTTCGCCACTGGAGCATGCTCGCTCCCGCGGCTACGCCGAGATGGTAGCGATCCTGGAGCGTGCCGGCGCGCGTTAACGATCCGCGAAGGGCGGGAACCCGCTGGCGCAGGTACCCGCCCTTCGCGGATCAGCGGATCATTTCCCTTACAGCATATCGTCAAGTGTCCAGTGTTTGGCCCAGCGCGCGTCGATCTCGTCGCTCACCCGCTGGTAGCGAATATCAGTCGACAAACGGATCCGCGACGGATGCGTATTAACCGTAGCGGCATGGATCATATACGGGCTATGCACCACCATATCGCCGGCTTCATAGTCGGCGATCAACCAGCGCGTGTTGAATCGCTCGGCCATCTCGGGCAGATCTTTGCCGACCCAGCCGCCCTGCGACATGTTGCGATTGTAGGCGCTGATGCGCTCCTCGGGCGAAAGATCGGCGTTGCGGGCGGTGAACTCGCGCTCCATTTCGCGGCCAAGGCGGTCGGAATGTTCC
The DNA here is from genome assembly GCA_963827625.1 of uncultured bacterium. Classification (GTDB taxonomy): domain Bacteria; phylum Chloroflexota; class Chloroflexia; order Chloroflexales; family Kallotenuaceae; genus CAWHBS01. Next base: position 719,670 of record CAWHBS010000007.1, read on the forward strand.
AGGTATACCAGCCCGCCCAGCTCAACCGGCGTATCACCGATCGGGATCCAGCTGGTGCATAGCCTTGTCGTGCCGCCGCGCAAATAGATCAGGTCGTAGTGCGCCGGCGTGCTGGACGTCGAGCCGGGAACGGTGCTGCGTATGATCTTGCGCTTGTGAAGATAGGACGGCCCGCCCAAAAAGCGGTCGTAGAATTGCCAGATGCGCTCGTTGAGGCAAAACGCCTCGAACGCCGCCGTGCGCACGAACTCCATCAGCAGCCGGTCGTGCAGCGCGCGGTCCACCGGCTGCCCGGAGTACACACCCTCGCGGAGGTCGCTCCCCGGCTCAAGCATACCGGTCGGCTGCAGAGCTTCGAAGAAGCGCCGGCGAAAGGCAAGCACTGATTCGCGCGGCAAGAACTGCTTCAGCCACAGATAGCCCTGCGCCCGATATTGTGCGTACAGCTCCTCCAGCGGCGCCGCGGGGTCGCTGGGCTGGAGCCGGCCCAGACGATGTGCCTCGTTCGAAAGCGTATAGCCGTTGCTGACCAGCGGCTGATCGTAGAGTGTTTCCATAGTGTTGCCTTTAGCCCAATCGATTCATACCCCGCGCGTGGCGACGATATCGTTCTGCGCGGCCCACAGATTGAGGTCGCGGCGCTCGATCGCGGCGGCCATAAGATCGGGGAACAGCTCGGGTGTGCAGGCAAAGGTTGGGATGCCTAGCCCGGCCATCGCAGCGGCCTGCTGCTCATTGTAGCTCGGCGTGCCGCGGTCGGACAGCGCCAGCAACAGGATCATCTGCACGCCCGCGGCAACCAGCTCGCGCGCTCGCTCGAGCATTGCCTGGGAGCCGGCGCCCTCGTAGCAGTCGGTGATCAGCACCATGATCGTTTGCGCCGGGCGAGCGATGATCTGCCGGCAATAGGTCAGCGCGCGCGGCGTGTCGTTGCCGCCGCCAAGCTGTGTGCCGAACAGCAGGTCGATCGGGTCGTGCAGCTCGCCGGTGAGGTCGACCACCGCCGTGTCGTAGACCACCATGCGCGTGCTGAGGGCCGGGATCGAGGCCAGCACTGCTCCGAAAATGCCGGCGTACACCACCGAGGTCGCCATCGAGCCGCTCTGGTCGACACACAGGACGATGTCGCGCAGCGCGGTGGATTTACGGCCGTAGCCGACGAGCCGCTCGGCGATGATGGTCTGGTGTTCGGGCAGGTAATTGTGCAGATTGGCGCGAATGGTGCGCGGCCAATCGATATCGTTGGCGCGCGGGCGCGAGGTGCGCGCGGCACGGTTGAGGCTGCCGCGAACAGTCTGCCTGGTACGCGTCTCCAGCTTGCGCATCAGCTCGTCTACCACCTTGCCGACTACAATGCGCGCCGTGGCCTTTGTGCGCTCGGGGATGACCCGGCTCAGCGAAAGCAGCGTTGCGATGAAATGGACGTCGGGCTCGATCGCGTCGAGCAGCTCGGGTTGCAGCAGCATCTGGCGCAGATCGAGCCGCTCCAGCGCGTCCTGCTGCATGACGCGTACGGTATCGGTGGGAAAATAGCTGCGTATATCGCCGAGCCAGCGCGTAACGTTGGGCATCGATGCACCCATGCCGACGCGCCTGGAGTTCTTTTGCTTGCTCGTATAGCGCCGCGAGCACGCTGTCCATCCCGCGGTCGATTCCCGTAAGCTCGACACCTGTTGCTTCGGCGGCAGCATCACCCAGCACAAGGCGCCAGCGGCGTAAACGTTCGGATTCGCCGCCCGGCGAAACAGAGGCAGGCGACGCGGGAGTTGGATTGGTGTCGTTCGTCATGCTTATATGTTCCTTTGGTGCCGCGCTCATCCTCGGTCCGCTCCCAGTATCCGGCCCAACACCGGCAGCACAGCAGCGGCGCGCTGCCGGTCGATCTGCGCCAGGCCGGACGCACCCGGCTGCCTGGCCGAGCCTCCGTTTGCCGACATGCGCCTGACTTTCTCGCCCATTGCACGGCGCTCGGGCGGCTCGAAATCGGCAAATGCGCGGCGGATCAGCGGCAGCAGTGCCGTAAAGCTCGCGACGTCAAGCTCGACCAGCCATTCGTCAAGCGCCCGCCACAGGCCGTCGTGCTGCAGCAACAGCAAGCCGCTGCCGCGCAGCAGGCCGCCGATCCAGGCCGCGGCAGCGGATCTTGGCGTCACGGGCGAGAGCGCTAGTCGGGCGATGCGCTGCAGCTCCGCGCCGTCGATCGCCTCGTGTTCCAGCAGCAGCCGGCAGCTCCTGCCGCGCACCAGCCCGTGGATCTGCTCCTTGTCGACCAGCCGGCGCAGCACGGCCTGCCATTCGGAATGCCACTCAGCCTGACCAAGCAGATCCAGCGCCTCCTGTGCCCGGCCGATGCCGGCGATCATCTCCGCCGCCGCGTCGTCGTCCAGCGAGGCGCAGGCATCCGGCAGGCCCACGACGGCGCGCTCGAACAGTGCATCGATCACCGGCATAACCTGCTCGGCGCGTGTGGCGCGGATGTCCCCGTAGCGCGCCACACGCGCCAGCGGCGGCAGCGCGTCCATCATCCGCCGTACGTCGGACGCGACGGCGGCCTGGTCGCGCACGCGGCCGAGCAAGTGCTCCACCGCCGCGGGCAACGCCGCCAGGATCGCCGTGTCAAGCAGCGCGGTAAGCTGCGCCAGCTCGGTTACACGATCGGCCATATCGTGCAGCCGCGCGCCGGCGGCGAATTCGATGGTAAGGCCCCACAGGCTGGCCTCGACCAGCGCCACGGCGAGCTCGGGCTGCCATTCGAGCGTCCATAGCTCGTGAAAGGTGCCGCGCTTGCCGCTGACATGGCCGAGCTTGCCCCAGCCGATGCCGAGGATCGCCAGCCGGTGCAGCAGCCGGCTGCGGGCGAGGTCGGTGTCGTTGCGCAGGTCGAGGTCGAGCGGCTTGATCTCGGCCGCTGGTTTCAGCCTGAGCCGGCGCTGCTGTGCCTCGAGATCGGCCTGCAGCGGCACGGACGGCGTGGAGGCCGGTACCTCGCCCAGGATTTCGCCGATCTCGAGCCGATCGCGGATCAGCTGCATCGGCATCGCATCGCCGCCGCACAACACCGTCTGGATCGACTCCTGCAGCTCGCCAAGTCCCGGCATCGGCAGGTCGCGCAGGGCAGCCAGGGCATCCGCCAGGCGCACTGCCTCGATCACATTGCTCGACGAGGCCTGCAGATCCTCGGCGCGCAGCAGCGATGCGGCGCGCGCCACCCAGCGAATGCTCGTCTGCCCCGGCCTGCCGGGCAGGGCCGTCTCCCACAGATGGGCATACCAGCCCGGCGACTGCACGCCCGCCCCATAGCCGCTACGATACGCCAGGCGGCCATTGGTCCACGGGATCCAGGTGGCGGCAACCTCGACGGATTTCAGGCCGCGCAGCAGCGCGGCGTCATCATCCTCCGCTTGCGGATCGCTAAGCGCGGGCACATGCCAGGCGCCGCAGACAACTGCGATGCGCTCGAAGCCTTCGCGTTGGGCCGCCCGAATCCCCTGGCGCATATGTGCTTCGCGCAGCGCTTCACGGCCCTCCGGCGGCTCGGCCGCCGCGCGCAGCACCGTCATCGCCTCGGCGATGCCGGCGAACAGATCGCGGCTGACCAGGCGCTGCTCGATCTGGTGCTCCCACCACAGCTCGTGGTCGTTGTAGCCCGCCGCTTCGGCCAGCATGCCGATCGGGTCGTCGCGCAGCTTGCGCGCCTCGTCGTCCACCGGCGACTCAGTTGCTTCGGCCGGCGACTGCTCACCAGCTTCAGCCGGAGCAGGCGCGGCAGCCGGCGCTGCCTCGAGCATGGGCGCGTCGTCCTCGGCCAGCCGGATCGCCTGCGGCAGGTCGATCAAGCGCGCCGGTACGCCGTGCTCGAAGGCGTAGCGCAGCGCCTGCCACTCCGGCGAAAAATGCGTGAACGGATAAAACGAGGCGCGGCGCGGCGCTTCGGGTGCATAGATCAACAGCGCGACCGGCGGCTGCATCGCCTGATCCATCATCAGCGGCAGCACCTCGTGCGCATCGGGCGGACCTTCCACCAGCACGATGTCCGGCTCGAGCTCCCGCAGCGCCTGCAGCAGGCTGCGCGCGCAGCCGGGGCCGTGGTGCCGGATGCCGAAAACGTGAACAGTCAAGCTAGAGCACGTCCTGGCAGCTGCGGTACAGGTCTTTCCAGCCGTCGCGCTCGCGCACCACGGTTTGCAGGTATTCCAGCCACACGACGCGATCCTGGACCGGGTCTTTAACGATCGCGCCAGTCAGCCCGGCGGCGATATCCGCGGCGCCCAGCGCGCCGTCGCCGAAGTACGCCGCGTTGGCCAGGCCGCCCGTCACTACCGAGATCGCCTCGGCTGTTGATAGCGTGGTGCTTGGCGTTTTGAGCTTGGTCTTGCCGTCGCCGGTGACGCCTTCGCGCAGCTCGCGGAAAATAGTTACCACGCGGCGGATCTCTTCAAGCGCCGGTTTTTCGGCCGGCAGCTCGAGCGCGCGGCCGAGGCTGTGCACGCGCCGCTCGACGATGTCGACCTCTTCTTCGAGCGTGGCGGGCACCGGCAACACCACCGTGTTGAAGCGGCGGGTCAGCGCGCTCGACAGCTCGTTGACGCCTTTGTCGCGGTTGTTGGCGGTAGCGATCACATTAAATCCCTTGCGCGCCTGTACCTGTGTGTTCAGCTCGGGCACCGGCAGCGTTTTTTCCGAAAGGATCGTGATCAGCGTATCCTGCACCTCGGCCGGGATGCGCGTCAGCTCCTCGATGCGCGCCAGCTTGCCGGTTTCCATCGCGCGCAGCATCGGGCTGACCACCAGCGCGGCGCGGGATGGGCCCTCGGCCAGCAGGCGGGCATAGTTCCAGCCGTAGCGCAGCGCGGTTTCGTCGGTGCCGGCCGTCCCCTGTACCATCAGCGTCGAGTCGCCGGCGATGCCCGCGGCCAGGTGCTCGCTCATCCACGACTTGGCGGTGCCGGGAATACCGTACAGCAGCAGCGCGCGGTCGGTGGCCAGCGTGGCGACGGCGATCTCTACCAGCCGGGCATTGCCGATATATTTGGGCGAAATCTCGAAGCCGTTGGGCAGCTTACCGCCCAGAATGTAGGTGCGCACCGCCCACGGCGAAAGCACCCAGTTCGGCGGGCGCTGCCGGTTGTCGACACGGCGCAGCTCGGCCAGCTCTTCGGCATATTCCTGCTCGGCCTGGGCGCGCAGCACATTCTGCATCGCTTGATCATTCACGAGGTTAGCTCCCGATATAAACGCTGGCGAAGCTTGATCGCCGCGAGGAACGATTTGACGTGTGGCGCGCTGATGTGCGGCTCGCCCAGTGTTTGCAGCTCGAGCGCGCGCTCGAAACACGCCGGCGGCAGCGCGCCGGCAGCGGCCTCGAGCGATCGATCCCAGCCTTTAGCTTCGGGATTTGCCAGCTGCGTATAAGCCGCGTCGAGCCAGCGCTGGCCGAAGGCGTCGCTCCATGGCGCGGGCAGCGCTTTCAAGTATTCCCAGCTGCTATTGCCGCGGTCGATAAAAACGCCGACAAACTGCTCGGCATCGTGTCGCGGCAGCGTAGCCAGCAGCTCGGCGTAGCGCTCGACCCGATAGATCACGTTGCCGATCGACTTGTCGAACCTGCGGTCGAGCAAGGCTTGCCAGAACGCGGTCGACCATTCGTTCGCCGGGTGGCGTGCGGTGGCTCGCATCCATGCGTCGATCACCACGACGCCCTCGTCGCTGCCGGCCGCCAGGTCGAGCAAGGTCGCGGGTTCAAGTGCCCAGCGAGATGACCAATGTACCGGCGGCACAACCGCGAGCGTCTGGGCCAGCCACCATGCTCGCTCACCTCTGCCTGCGGGCGGAAAGGGATCTATACAGTCGCGCAGCCAGTCGTCCGGCAACGCTTCCGGCAAGCTCACATGCAGCACGCCGCGAGCGTTGGAGCCTCCAAACACCGAGCGCAGCGTCGCGCGCAGCCCGCTCGGCTGCGCCGGTGGCTCATACCGCAACAGCGTATCGGCGCGCCGGCGCATCCGCTCGACCAGCGCCGAGCCGGGCATGCGCGCCAACAGATCGGCGGCGATCGTCGTCACCGTCTGGGCGCGGTCGTCGAGTGCCCGTTCGAGCAGCGGCTCGTCGTCGGATACCAGTGCTTCGCCGACCAGCTCGAGCATGCCTGCGCGAAACTCCGCCTTTTCCTGGCGCCAAACGGCCTCGATCCACGAGCGGCCCAGCGCCGGATCGACGGCCCGTGCCTTCCGCAGTGCCGCCAGGCGCTGCCAGCGCGCGCCGGTCTGCCAGAGTGCTTCAACCGCGGGTGACACGCCTTCATCCGACGACTCGGTCACCCAGCTCCATGTGGGGTTGAAACCGCCGAGCCAGCGGCCGCGCTCGCCCACGACGGGCAGCATAGCTTCGCGCAGGCTATAGCGCACTGCCAGCGCCGCGGGAAGCAGCGCATGCGGCAGGCGCAGGCGCGCCTCGCTCAGCAAGCGCAGTGCTTCGGGCAGTAGCTCACGGTATTCGCCCGCGAGCATGTTGCCGACTATCCTGGCCACGCCGGGCGAGCAGGCCGCCAGCTGTTCAGGTGGCGCCGGCGCGGGCAGCGATACGCCGGCAGGAGCCACATAGCCGGCCAGTTGCTGTGTCGCTTCGACCGCCGCGCATAACAGTAGCGAGCGCTCGCGATTACGTGGCAGCAGCCCGGCAAACAGCTCGTCGAGTGCCGTCGCGCCGGCCGGCGGTGTGTTGGCGGCCCTGGCCGTGCCCGCCAGCGCGACCGAGGCGAGTGCGCTCAGCCCGGTGGATCGAGCGGCACTGCTGTCCTGGGCAGGAGCGTCTCCGTCTTCCGGCAACACATGATACCTGCCCCCGGTTACCACGCCGAACGGCCGTAACGCGCGGCCATCCCACTCACCGGCCAGTTCGACCGGCGATCCGCCCGACAACGCCAGCAGCATCCAATGGTCGCCGGACACGAGCGCAAGCGCGTCGCCGTTGGCGTCCTGAACCAACCACCTATCGTTCACCAGTACCGGAACGACATCGCCGAGCAAGGACGGAAAACGGTCGAGCCAGGGCTGGCAGGCCAGGGCAGCGGCCACCGATTGAAGCAGATCGGCGATCGTGCCGGCGCCGGGCAACGGCTGCTGCCATTCGCGGTGCCGGCCGCTGCGCTCGCGTACCAGAGCACGCCGGGGATGCGTGCCGGGCCAGTACACCACCGTTGCGCGCTGCGCGGTGCCGGCGACGAACGATTCGCTGAAGCCTGCCATCGACGTTGCATACTGCAGCGCCAGCGCCGTACGTCGCGTCTCGGCGCCAAGCAACCAGGTGCACCGCACGCGCAGCCGGTCCTCGCTGGTTGTGCGTTCGCCCAGCACGATCCAGTCGTCCTCAATCGCCTCGCCGCGTTCGACAACTTCTTCTTCCTTGAGCGTCCAACCGATCAAGGTGCGCACCTCGTCGGCCAGCGGCTGGTCAAGCGCGTCGATCGCAGCGTACGCCTCGCTCAGCAGCGCCAGACGCCCAAGCTCGGCCAGCAGCCGGTCGGGCCAATCGGGCGTGGCGTTAGGCAGCGCGGCAAGGGCGCGCATACGGGCGGCAACGCCTGGCGACTGGGCGTCCACCATCCGCGCGGCTTGATCTTCCCAGAAGCGGGCCGGCTTCGTTTCAAGGCCGGCTAAGCCGTTACGGACCAGATCGTCGAGCCAGATGTCGAGCGTAGCGAGCCCACTCGCGACCTTGCGCTCGCGCGCGGACGCCGTTCGCTCCGCCTGGGCCTGGCGCCGTTTCGCAGCAGCCGGATCTTCGGATGCAGGCTCGGCAGCGGCGCTATCGGCCCTGGCTTCGCGCCTGGCCAGCGCGCTTTCACGCTTAGCCAGCCACTCGGCGACCCAGGGCGGAGCAGGGCTGTCCGGCAGCGCGCCGGGCCGCTGGGCTGCCAGCAACATCAGGCCAAGCCCATGCTTACATGGGAACTTGCGGCTGGGGCACGAGCAGCTGGCGGTAGCATCTTTCAGGTCAACGCGCACCTTGTATAGCGCGCTGCGGCCCAGGTACTGGCCCCACAGCGCGGCGCTGCTGCGGCCCAGGTCTTGCCAGCTGCGGGCGTCGGCGAGCTCGGTCCCGGCTTTGGCTGATGCCGGATCGGGCGCGAGAGCCAGAATCTGTTCGGTGGTTAATTCCATGGCTTGCTTTACGTCAGCGACATGATAGCAGCTCTTGTGACAAAGACGGTCACATGGCGCAGGATTTGGGAACGCTCCGCGAAGGAAGGGTACCCACTATCGTAGGTACCCTTCCTTCGCGGAGCGATTTAAATGCGCTATGAGACGGCAACGTCAAACTGACCATCTACTACTAAGCGCGCAGCCGATCGCAAAACGGAAAACAAGAGAGGCAAAAAGCACGGCAGTGGCTCGGGAGCCGGCGTGGGAGTCGGCTCGGTTTCGGCAGGGCAGGGCCCGATCGGCGTCGCCGGCGCTGTCGCTGCATCGACGCGCAGCTCAAACAGCGTGGGCCACAGTTTGCCGGTAACGAACAGGCGGTCGCGCGCGGCATCGTAAGCGATACCATTAAGCACGTCGGCTCCGGCGCGCTCCGCGGGCGGCAGCAGGCCTTGCAGGTCCAGCCAGCCGAGCACGAGCCCGGTAGCTGGATCGATCCGCGCGATGCGGTCGGTCTGCCAGACATTGGCCCATAGCTGGCCGCGCACCATCTCAAGCTCGTTGAGGCGCTGAACCGGCACAGCCCCATCGCGCACCTCGAAACGCCCGACCTCGGCAAAGCTGGTAGGGTCGAGACGCCGGATCGTGGAGCTACCGTCGCTCACCAGCAGGTGCCGGCCGTCGTAGGTGATGCCCCAGCCCTCGTGCGTGTAGCTGAACGTTCCCGCCGGCGCCAGTGTCGCCAGCTCATACACATAGCCGGTCTGCTCCTGCCAGCTCAGCTGCACCAGGCGCTCGCCGACCCGCGCCAGGCCCTCGCCGAATATATCGGCAGGCAGATCGCGCTCCTGCTCGACCGCACCGGTCGAGAGGTCGACGACGCGAACATCCGATTTGCCATACAGGCCGGTGCTTTCATACAGCGTCTCGCCGTCGACGAGCAGGCCCTGGGTGAACGCCGTCCGATCATGGGGATAGCTGGCGATAATACAGGCACCTTCGGCAAGCGGTGTTTGCGCCTCGACCGGGCTACTCCGGAAGGCGAATGCGCTCAACAACATGAAACACAATATTCCAGCACGCCGGCGTGCGTTCATTACAAAGCTCCAATTGCATCAAACATTCATCGCACGCAATCATAACATTTCGCCGGGCGAGATCAGCATGTTACCGGCTCCCGGCGAGAGCTTCGCTGCGCTTGCCGAGCGCCGTCATGGCGTCGCCATAGGCTGTGCGTGCCTCGGGGTACATACCCAGCCGTTCGAAGCCGGAACCGATCCCGACGAGCATTGCAATCAGGTGTGGATCGCTGGCGGCGAAAGCGATGCGCGCGAGATGCACCAGCTGGCGCAGCACGAGCGCCAGTGTTTCGTCATCCGTCGTCGCCTGAAGGTCGTAGGCCAGCCGCAGCAGCACATCCTGCACCAGCTGCCGTGCGGGCTCGCGACGTGGCGCCGGTAGGAGCTCCCACTCAGCACGCAGCTCATCTGTCGTGGTCAGCTTCAGCCAGCGGTCGTTGGGTGACGCACGCAGCCAGTTGTTGGCGATCAGGCGTTGCACAGCCGCGGCGCCGACCGGCTCATCGGCGATTCCGATGCGGCGGCCGATTTCCAACACAACCGTGCGCGGAAACCAAACGTCCGGCAGCAGGAAACCGGTACATATGAACACCTGCTGGGCGACACGTTCTTCAAGATCTGCCAGACCGACCTTGGCATCCGGCGATTGGGGTACGGATAGGTCCATCACTCCATCCTCGCCTTCGAGCCAGCAAATGGAGCCGCCGTCACGCGTAACTCGCCGCTGTAGCTACGTCAAGATCGATGCCGCGGGCGTCGCCTCACCGCGCTGCCGGCGGCGCAGAACACTGGCGCGGGCGCAGGGAATCGAACCCTGATATGCAGTTTAGAAGACTGCCGCTCTGTCCGTTGAGCTACGCCCGCGCGCGGCGGGATTATACCATGCGAAGGCGAGAGGCAAGAGGCAAGAGGCTATAGGTCACAGGTAGTAGGCATGAGGCTATCGGAGAACCAGATCTCGCCTCTTGCCCCTCGCCTCTTGCCTCTTGCCTCTTGCGTACCGTACAATACGGCGCGGCGGCGATACCGCGATAGAACAGGAGCGAACAGCAACTGTGAGCGATAACAAAGTGCGCGTTGCCATCATCGGGGTCGGCAACTGCGCGTCCTCGCTGGTCCAGGGTGTTGAGTTCTACAAACACTCCAGCGAGGACGATTTTGTGCCCGGCTTGATGCATGTAAATCTGGGCGGCTACCATATTCGCGACATCGAGTTTTCGGCCGCGTTCGATATCAATGTCACCAAGGTCGGCAAGGACCTTTCTGAAGCGATCTGGGCCGAGCCCAACAATACCTACAAGTTCGCCGAGGTACCGTATCAGGGCGTCAACGTGTGTCGCGGTATGACCCACGACGGCATCGGCAAATATCTCAGCGATGTGATCACCAAAGCGCCCGGCCCGACCGACGATATCATCGGCGTTCTCAAGCACACCAAAACCGATGTCGTGGTTTCGTATCTGCCGGTCGGCTCCGAAATGGCGACCAAGTGGTATGTCGAGCAGGTGTTGGAGGCCGGCTGCGCGTTCATCAACTGTGTTCCGGTGTTTATCGCCTCGCAGGAGTACTGGCGGCGCCGCTTCGAAGAGCGTCAATTGCCGATTATCGGTGACGACATCAAATCGCAGGTCGGCGCGACGATCACCCATCGCGTGCTGACCAGCCTGTTTCGCGAGCGCGGCGTGCGCCTCGACCGCACCTACCAGCTCAATTTCGGCGGCAACACCGATTTCCTGAACATGCTCGAGCGCGAGCGGCTCGAATCGAAAAAGATCTCCAAAACCAACGCCGTCACCAGCCAGCTCGACTACGAGCTGCCCGCTGCCGACACGCATGTCGGGCCCAGCGATTATGTGCCCTGGCTCAGCGACCGTAAGTGGTGCTACATCCGCATGGAAGGTACGACCTTCGGTAATGTGCCGCTCAACCTCGAGCTGAAACTCGAGGTATGGGACTCGCCCAATTCGGCCGGCGTGGTGATCGACGCCATCCGCTGCGCCAAGCTGGCGCTCGACCGCGGCATCGGCGGCGCGCTGTATAGCCCATCATCGTATTTCATGAAAACACCGCCCGAGCAGTTCACGGATTCCGAGGCGCACGCCAAAACCGAGTCGTTTATTCGGGGCGAAGTTGAGAGGTAGGAAGGCAGCGAGGCAAGGCTTGTTTTTATCTTCATGCTTCCAATGCGCATAACATTTCTATACCAGGCTGCTGGCCGCCTCATCCCCTGCATCCCACCGAGCTTCGCCTACCCGCTGTGCGTGCTGGTCGGGGGCGTATTAGGGCCGCTGTTGCCGGCGTGGCAGGCGATCCTGGCCAACCTCAAGGTTGTGGCACCTCAGTGGACGCCGGCAGAGCGCGAGCAGGCAGCACGGCGAGCGATCGCGGATCTCGCCAAGAGCTACTACGATCTGTTCCGCAATCCGAGCCTGCCTGGCGCAGAGCTTGCTGACGACATCGTGCTCGACGGTGCCGAACATGTCGAGCGCGCGCTCGAAGACGGGCGCGGCGTGATCCTTGTTGCGCCGCATACCGGCACCTATTCCACGGTTGTGCCGATCGCGCTGCAGCGCTTCGATGCGAACGGACTGCTGGTCGTGGAGCAGCTCGACGATCCCGGCGTCCACGAGGTCGTCAACCGGCTGCGCCGCAGGCCACGCCTTGAGATCGTGACGTTGGGGCCGTCCGCCGGACGCGCAGCGCTACGAGCCCTGCGGGCCGGGGACATCGTCGCGCTGGGGGGAGATCGGGCGATCGCCGAGAATAGCGAGCCGGTTTCGCTGTTCGGCAGGCCTACGCCGATCCCGAGCGGGGCCGCCACGCTGGCGATCCGTACCGGCGCGCCGATCGTGCCGTCCGAGATCTGGCGCCGCTCCGATAACCGCCCGTGGGTACGCTTCAACCCGCCGATCCAGTGGGTGCCTTCAGGCGATCGTCAGCGTGACGTACGTGACGTAACACAGAAAATAGCCTATCATATGCAGGAATATATCGGTCGCGCGCCGTCGCAGTGGATGGTGGCCGAGCGGATCTGGCCGGAAGAAATTTAATGAAACTGATCATTCAAATACCGGCCTATAACGAGGAAGACATGCTGCCCGCGGTGTTTGCCGAGCTGCCGCGGCAGATTACGGGGATCGACGAGATCGAAATCCTGGTGATCGACGACGGCTCCAGAGGATCGCACGTCGGAAGTCGCCGCGGCGCTCGGGGCGCACCATATCGTCAGGCATACCAGCAACAAAGGCCTGGCCGCCGTGTTCCAGACCGGGCTCGACACTGCCTTGCGTCTCGGCGCAGATATTATTGTAAACACGGATGCCGACAATCAGTACCCCGGCGACCAGATCGCGTTGCTTGTCGCGCCGATCATCCAGCGCCGCGCCGATATCGTCATCGGCGACCGCCAGACGCATATGCTCGAGCATTTTTCACCCCAGAAGCGGGTGCTGCAAAAGGTCGGCAGCTGGGTGGTCCGGCGCGCTTCCAACACCGATATCCCCGACAGCGTCAGTGGTTTCAGGGCGATGTCGCGCGAGGCGGCACTGCGTATTTTTGTGACGACCGAGTTTTCGTACACCGTCGAAAACCTGATCCAGGCCGGCAAGCGTCGCCTCATGGTGGCGCACATCCCGATCAGGGTCAATCAGCAGACGCGGGAGTCGCGGCTGCACAAAGGCAACTGGAATTTCGTCAAGCGCCAGGCGTCGACGATCGTTCGCACCTATGCGACGTACGAGCCGTTTCGAACGTTTTCGTATATCGCGTCGCCGTTTGTGGTGCTCGGCATCCTGTTTCTCGTCCGCGCCGCGTGGGTATTTTTCGCGCGCCGCTTTTTCGGCGCCGAAGCCGACAACCTCCAGTCGTTGACGCTCGGCGTCGGGCTGCTGGTGCTGGGCTTCGTGATCTTTTTGATCGGCCTGCTCGCCGACCGCATCGGCGGCAACCGGCGGCTGCTTGAAGAAGTGTTGTACCGGGTCCGGCGCTCCGAGCTCGAAAATCTGCGCTGGCGAGCGGTCGTCGACGAGCGGATCGAGCAGATCGAGGCCGAGGAAACGAGGGAACGGGTGTGACGGTTGAAAGTTTGAAAAGTTGAAACAACCTTCCAGCCTTCCAACCTTCCAACATCATGCTAAGCGGCTTCCTTAACATCGATAAACCGGCGGGCCTGACCTCGCACGACGTCGTCGCTCGCATCCGGCGCCTGGCCGGGCAGCGACGCGTCGGGCACGGCGGCACCCTGGATCCGGCCGCCACAGGTGTGCTACCCGTCGCGCTCGGCGAGGCGACCAGGCTCGTAGAATATCTGGTTGAAGGGCGCAAAGGCTACCTTGCCTCCATTCGGCTGGGAGTCAGCACCACAACCGACGACGCCGAGGGCGAGGTGGTCGACCGGCGACCCGTCGGCGAGCGAAGCCGGGATGAGGTAGCGGCCGTGGCCGGCCGCTTTACCGGTACAATCATGCAGACGCCGCCGGCGTATTCGGCGATCAAAGTCGCCGGCAAGCGAATGTACGATCTCGCGCGGCGCGGCGAAACCGTTGTGCTCGAGCCGCGCCCGGTAACGATCGATCGGATCGAGGTTGTTGATTGGCGGTCGCCGCTGCTCACGCTCGACATCGTCTGCGGCAAGGGCACCTATATTCGTTCGCTGGCTCGCGATCTCGGCGCCGCGCTCGGCTGCGGAGCCCATCTCGCAAGCCTTCGGCGCACGATGGTCGGCCCGCTGATGCTGGCGAGCGCAGCGCCGTTGGCGGAGCTGGAGCACAATCCGGCGCGGCTACAGGAGCGTCTCCTACCGCCTGAGGCGGCGGTCGCCGATTGGCCGCGCGTTGATCTGGATGCTGCAGCGGCCCGGCGCGTGGTCAATGGCCTGCCGCTGCCTGCCCATACCCAAGGACAGCACGCCCGCGCTCACGCCGGAGGCGATCTCATCGCGCTGCTGCGGCGTGACGCAGATGAGTGGAAGCCGTTTAAGGTGTTTGGGAACCAGAACAATTGATATGGCACCAAGACATTACACATCCGTAACCGACCTGACGCGCGAGGAAACGATCGAGGTCCTTGAGCTCGCCGCGCGGCTGAAATACGACTGGAACGTCGAGCAGCGGCATTCCAAACGGCTGCGCGGGCAGACGCTGGCAATGATCTTTGAAAAGCCGTCGCTACGAACGCGCGTAACGTTCGAGGCCGGCATGACGCAGCTCGGCGGCCACGCGATCTTTTTGGGTCCCGACGACATTCGGCTTGGCCGGCGCGAAACCGTCGCCGATGCCGCGCGCAACCTCAGCCGCTGGGTACAGCTGATCATGGCGCGCACCTTTCGACACGATACTATTCGTGAGCTGGCCGCCAACAGCCGGGTGCCCGTGATCAACGGCCTGTCGGATCTTGAGCACCCGTGCCAGGCGCTGGCCGATGCACTCACGCTGGAGCAGCATCTGGGGCGGCTGCAGGGGCGCCGCGTGGCATGGATCGGCGACGGCAACAATGTAGCCCAGTCGCTGATATTGATGTGTGCCATGCTCGGCGCAAACACAGCTATCGCAACGCCGGAGGGATATGAGCCCGCCGCCGAGGTCGTCGACCGCGCGCGTGCCCTGGCTGCCGAAAGCGACGCGCAGCTGCAGGTGACGCACGATCCGCAAGAGGCTGTGCGCAACGCCGACGCGGTAGTTACCGATGTGTGGGCGTCGATGGGCCAGGAACAGGAAGCCGAAGCTCGACGACCGATTTTCGCGCCGTATCGGGTCACCAACGAGCTGCTCGAGGCAAGCGGCAAGCCGGATACGATCTTTTTGCACTGCCTGCCGGCGCATCGCGGCGAGGAAGTCCTAGCCGAGGTGATCGACGGGCCGCGCTCGGTGGTGTTGGACGAAGCCGAAAATCGTCTGCACGCGCAGAAGGCGCTGATGTTGTGGTTACTTGGCAGGGAATAGTCCAAGGTCGAAGAACTCGGGTCGAAGGTCGAAGGTCGAAGGTCGAAAGTCCTGCGAATATACGGTTCGCAAGAGTTTCTGCACCGCTCTCGACGTTTGGTTCGTCGACGTTTGACCTTCGACCTTCGACCTTCGACCATTTATTATGCCCGATCTGACCGAGTTTTTCAGGCGCCTCAATCCGTTCGAGTACTACGGTAACTGGCTCGACATTCTAATTGTCGCGCTGCTGTTCTGGTGGCTGCTGGGCATTATCCGCGGCACCCGCGCCGTTCAGCTGCTGCGCGGTGTGATCGTGTTGATGATCATCGCCCTGGCCGCCGCTACGCTGCTGCCGCTCACCACACTGCGCTGGCTGCTGGAAAATGGTATTCAACCGGCGCTGTTTGTTGCTATCCCGGTGCTGTTCCAGCCCGAGCTACGCCGTGCGCTTGAAACGCTCGGCCGCTCGAGCGATCTGTTCTCGCGCCGCGCGTTCGGTAACAACAACGGCGACCTGCTCAATACGATCAATGTGCTGGTGCGCGCGACAGCACAATTGGCACAGCAACAGACCGGCGCCCTGATGGTGCTCGAGCGTAATACCGGGCTGCAGGAATATGCCGACCGCGGCGTGATCCTCGACGCGCGGCTGTCGGTGCCGCTGCTGCTGAATATCTTCTTTCTCAATTCGCCGCTGCACGATCTGGCGGTGATTATTCGCAACGAACGGATTTTAGCCGCCAACGCCGTGCTCCCGCTCAGCGAAAACGTTGTCGGCACCCCGCGCTATGGCTCGCGCCACCGCGCAGCCCTCGGGATCAGCGAACAGTCTGATGCGATCGCGATCGTGGTGTCCGAAGAAACCGGCAGCGTGTCGGTCGCTACCAACGGGCGAATGGTGCGCCATCTCAGCGAGACCCGGCTGCGCAAGCTCCTGGCTGAGCTGTTGAATGTCACGCTCGAGGAGACGACGGCATGAGACGCCTGCGCACGTCCGGGCTGCAGTTTCTGCTGGCGCTGGTGCTGTCGATCGCGCTGTGGACCTTTGTGTCCTATAGTGTCAACCCGACCCAGGAAGCATCGTTCGAGGTGCCCGTTACGATCACGCCGCCTGCCGACGGCCTCGAAACCGTCGCCATCGATACGCTGCAGCCGGAGACGCCGGAAGCACAGGTTATGGTGCTCGTATCGGGGCCGCAGGCCGACCTGCGCGAGCTGACCATCGCGGATTTTACCGCGACCGCCGACCTGAGCGAGCTCGCCGCGGGCACCCACACCGTCCCGATCGAAGTCACGGCTCCGCGTGTCGCCGACGTGCGCAGCGTCGAGCCCGACAGCTTGATCGTGCAGATCGAGCCGCACGCCACGCGTGAAGTAGCGGTCGAGGCCGCTCCGGTCGGCGCCACGCCATTTTTGTTCACCAGCAACCCACCCGAGATCGAGGTCGAGCAGGCAATCATCGACGGGCCGCAGCCGCTGATCGAACGCGTCGCGCGAGTGGTCGTTCCGGTTAGCCTCGACGGCCGCACCGCAACTTTTACCGAACAAAGCGCGTTAGTACCAGTAGACGTGAGCGGTCAGGAGGTTGCCGGGGTCACGGTAACACCGTCGACCAGCAACGTCGAAGTGGTGGTACGGCCCGATGTTTCGGTGCAGCGGGTGGCAGTCGCGCCGCGCATCGAGGGCCAGCCCGCGCCCGGCTTTCAGTTCACGGCCGACTGGAACCCGAAATTCATGGAGCTGATAGCGCCGACAACCATAACTCAGACGCTGCCGACCGAGCCGATTACGCTTACCGGCCAGACCGAGTTGTTCTCCCAGACGGTGCGCCTTGCTCGCCTACCGTCAAACTATATACTCCAGGGCAGCGACCTGGTAACGGTCACCGTGAACCTGGCGCCGCTGGAGTTCGGGCCGGTGACGAACTCTCTGTTTTTGTTTGTTTCGCCGCTCAACCTGGAGGGCGATCAGCGGGCGACGATCGAGCCGGCCGGTGTGACGATAAACGTACAGGGCGCCGCCGCCGATTTTAATCAGCTGGCGACCACGGCCTTGCAGGCAACGGTAGACGTCGGCGGCCTCGGTCCCGGCGTGTACACGCTGCCGGTCACCGTGGGCCTGCCGCCTGGTCTGAGCGTGGTCGGACCGCAGCCCACAGTTGCCGTCACCATCACGGCTGCGCCGACGCCCGTACCGTCGACGGTGCCGCCCGATCTATCGCCGTCGCCGTCGGCACCGGGATAGCATATTACGCAAAGGCGCAACGGATTTCTTAACGCAAAGGCGCAAAGGACGCAAAGACGCGATGAAAAGGATATAAACCGAACCAAACAAGCCGGTTAATAATCCTTCTTTGCGTCTTTGCGTCCCTGTCCGGACGATCTTTGCGCCTTTGCATTTACTAATTTCGAGGTCAAGTCATGTGTGGCATAGTAGGATACGTCGGGCCGCGTGAAGCTACGGAGGTGGTTGTCGGCGGGCTGCAGCGGCTGGAATACCGCGGCTACGACTCGGCCGGCATCGCCATTTTAAACGGCGGAGATTTTCAGGTGCGCCGTTCGGTCGGCAAGCTGGCCAATCTGCATCGCCGGCTGGCCGAGGAGCCTACCCACGGCAACCAGGGCATCGGGCACACACGCTGGGCCACCCATGGCGGCGTAACCGAAGCCAACGCCCACCCGCATCGTTCGGCCAGCGGCGAGATTGTCGTGATCCAGAACGGCATCTTCGAAAACTATCTTGAACAAAAAGGCCGCTTGCTGGAAGCCGGCGTCACGTTTACCTCGCAAACCGACACCGAAGTGATCGCCCACCTGATCGAGCGCGAAACGCACGCAACGGGCGACTTTATCGAGGGCTTCCGCCGTGCGATGGGCCAACTTCGCGGCGGAAATGCCGTGGTCGCGATGCAGCACGACCATCCCGGGCTGCTGCTGGCCGCGCGGCTCGGCAACGCGGGGGGCATCGTCGTCGGCATGGGCGAGAACGAAACGTTTTTGGCCTCAGATATCCCGGCCATTCTGGATTACACACAGCGCGTAACGTTTTTGGAGGACGGCGAGATCGCGATCGCGACGCGTGACGGCGTGCGCTTCGAAAAGCTCGACGGTACACCGGTAATTAAAGAGCCGCAGCGCATCTCGTGGGATCCGGTCTCGGCGGCCAAGGGCGGCTACAAACATTTCATGCAGAAAGAGATTTTCGAGCAGGTGCGCTCGATCACCGATACGCTGCACGACCGACTGGATGTCGAGAACGACCGCGTAGTGCTGGGCGATTTGCGTCTCACCGACGAGCAGCTGCGCGAGTTCGACAAGCTCTATATCGTCGCCTGCGGCACAGCCTGGCATGCGGCCCTGATCGCCAAGTTCCTGATCGAGTCGCTGGCGCGCATCCGCGTCGAAGTCGACTATGGCTCCGAGTTCCGCTACCGTGAGCCGATCCTTGATCAGCGTACGCTGATGGTCGCGATGACACAATCAGGCGAAACTGTCGACGTGCTGGTGCCGATGGAATTGGCGCGCAAAGCCGGCGTCCGCTGTGTCGGTATTGTGAATGCGATCGGCTCGCAGGCAGCGCGCATCAGCGACGGCGGCGTGATCTACCTCAACGCCGGTCCTGAGATCGCGGTGGCTTCGACCAAAGTATTCACCTGCATGATCGTGGCGGCCTATCTGTTCGCCCTCAAGCTGGCCGAGGTCCATGGCCGCCTCGACCGCGACGCCATGCACGAGCAGATCGAGGCGCTGCTGGCGCTGCCCAACAAGCTCGGCACGCTGTTGCAGGATAGCTCGCTGTACGAGCAGCTGGCCGAGCGCTATCGCCACACCAGCGACATGCTGTTTTTGGGGCGCGGAGATCAACTACCCGATCGCGCTCGAAGGCGCGCTCAAGCTGAAGGAGATCTCATACATCCACGCCGAGGGCTACCCGGCCGGCGAGATGAAACATGGCCCGATCGCCTTAATCGACGAAGAAGTGCCGGTTGTGTGCGTCGCCGTGCGCGACGGCGTGTACGATAAAATGCTGAGCAATATCGAGCAGGTCAAGACGCGCGGCGGCGAAGTGATCGCGATCGTCAGCCAGGGCGATACCACGATCGGCCACAAGGCCGACTTCGTGATCGAGGTGCCCACCACGCTGCCGCTGCTGTCGCCCGTGCTCACGGTCGTGCCGATGCAGCTGCTGGCATATTATTGCGCCGAGCGTCGCGGCACCGATATCGACCAACCGCGTAACCTGGCCAAGAGCGTCACAGTGGAGTAACAGCCTCGAATAGAACACGGGCCACGAATAGGACACGACGATAAACGAATGGAGTCACGAATAGCTATTCGTAACTCCATTCGTTTATTCGTGTCCTATTCGTGGCTCGGATCGTTTAGAGTACCGGCGTTATAGGCAGCCTCGCGTCTTCAAGCGCCTGCTGCCCGCCCAGGGCGACGACGTGACCATGCTCGCGCACGAGGTCCAGCGCGTCGGCAAACGCGCGCACATCGGCGGCGGTGGTGGCCAGGATTTCGTCGCGCAGTCGCTGGCGCAGCTCGTCGCTATCGCCGGTCAGAAGCCGTGTCAGCGCGGTGAAGCCCTGCTCGTCGGGCGCAAGATACGGGTCGTGGTCGCGGATCGCGCCGATGATCACGCGTGTCAGCTCGGCCTCGCCCAGCGTCGCTCCGCGCAGAAAATCCGACGATCGGTCGAATACATCAAGTGTGCTGCGCAAGCCCGGATCGCGGTAGGAATAATAGGCCCACACGCCCGAGCGCCGGTCGAACGCGGAGCCTGCGCCGTACGCGCCGCCTTTGACGCGCACTTCGTTCAACAGCCAGTCGATCCCCAACAGGCTCTCGGCTACCAGCGCCGATCCATGCAAGCGGTATCCGTGGCGATACAGATCGGCCCCGCGACCGGCATAATTGACCTGCGCCGGCATCAACAGGCCTTCGTCGCGCGGCTGCTCGAGGCCCGGCTGCTGCGCGGCAGCCGAGCCGCCCGGTACGTCGCCCAGCAATTCGTCCAACGAAGCGAGCACGTCGTCGGTACGCTGCGCCTCGACGGCAAGGCTGAGGACGACCCCGCTGCCGCGCAGCAACAGCTCGCGTACCTGCTCCAGCTCGGATAACACCGCCGGCCAGTCGCGCTCGATACGCTCCGACAGCCCGCGCAAGAAAAACAGCGACTCGACGCCGCGGGTGTATTCACTGACCCGGCCCGCCTGGTTGAGCCGCGACGCGAGGCGCCACAGCACGAAGCGAGGTCCCATATACCCGAGCTGCGCCTCGCGGGCGGCCTTTTCTTCCAGCACGAGCTGGCGCACGCGATCGCGATTATCGATCCGCGCGCTGAACAACACGTCGCGCAGAATGCCGCTCAAATCGGCGGCGCGATCCGCGAGCGCCTTGCCGCGCAGGAACAGGCGCGTCTCCGGCCGGCCGGAAGCGCCCGCGGCGCCCATAGTCGTCGCGCTCCACAACTCGGACGAGATGCCGCCGGTTTCACGCCCGATACGCTGTGTCAGCCGGACGGCATCCCAATCGCCGGCGCCGGTTTCCAGCAACACCCGGCCCATGATCGAAGCGTACGGCACCAGCTCAGCCGGCAACACGCCGAGGTCGAGGCCGAGGTCGACATACGCGATGCCGCCGCTGTCCACGGCGTGTGTCAGCGTGCGAACACCATGTAGCTGCCGTTCAGTTGTCTGGATGCGACGATTGTGGCGATCGAGGTCGCCGAGCCCGAGCGAAGGCAGTCCGGCAATCAGCTCCGGCGCGTCCGGCGTGCTCTGCCAGGCTTCGAGCCGGCTCGCGGCCGTAGCGATCTCCTGCAACTGCTCGTCGTCCATAGCTTCACGCAGGTCGATCAGCCGGGCACGCTCTTCGGCCGCCATGCGCGCATTGAGCTCAGGATCCGGCCGCAGCTCGACCGTGGAGCGGTGCGGATTGTCGAGCAGATGATGGCGCAGCAGGTCGGCAAAGTACCGTGTATCGCTCTCGGCTGCGCTGCGCACGGCGGCCAGCGGCGCGGCGAACGCGAGCGCGGCTATCGGGTCGCGCCGGTAATGCCAGCCGTTGAGTAGGCCTGCCAGCGCGGCTAAACCACGCGGCAGGCCGTCGTAGTACCCGCCGAACTTGAGCTCGCGCAGCCCGAACTCGACCGAGTTGAGTGCCGCGGCGACCGCGTCCTGATCCACCCCGTCGCGCGCAAGGAGCTCAAGCGTCTGGAGAATCAACGCCTCGACCTCGCCTGCCCGCTCAACTTCGACGCCCTTCAAACCGGCCAGATACATCGGCTGGCGGATATCGCTGTCCAGGCCGCCGACTACGTCCTCGCCGAGGCCCGAATCGAGCAGCGCCTTGCGCAGCGGCGCGGCGGGCGTGCCCCACAAAATGTAGTCGAGAATGCGCAGGGCAAGCGCCGCTTCGGGCAAATCCGGCTCCGGCAGCACCCAGCCGACGGCAACATACGCCTTGCCCTCGCCGGCGCCCGAATCATAGCTGAACACCGCTCGTCGTGGCTCGTCAAACGGCGCCTGCAGCGACGATATCCCATCCACGGATAGCGGGTCGAACGCGGCAAGGTAGGCATCCACCATCCGCAGGCGCTCTTCCGGCGGGTCGTCGCCCCAGAACAGAAATCTGCGCGTTCGACGGATGATAATACGTGCGGTGAAACGCCGTCAGCTGCTCGTGCGTCAGCTCCGGAATGACGCGCGGGTCGCCGCCGCTGTTGTACGCGTACGGCGTATCCGGGTACAGCGCTGCGGGCGCGAAATTATTACCGAGCAGCCGGTCGGGCATCGACCACGCGGCCTTCATCTCGTTGAACACGACACCCTTCAGGCTCAGCTCGCCCTCGCCGCCCGTTTCATAGTGCCAGCCCTCCTGAAGAAAGCTGTCAGAGCGCAGCAGCGGATGAAACACCGCGTCCAGATACACGTCGACCAGATTGTAAAAGTCTTGAAGATTGGTCGACGCAACCGGGTAGAGCGTCAGATCAAACGAGGTCATCGCATTGAGGAACGTTTGCAGCGAGCCCTGGATCAAGGCAAAAAACGGATCCTTTAGCGGATACTTGCGCGAGCCGCCGAGCACGATATGCTCCAAAATATGCGCCACGCCGGTTAAATCGTTGGGCAGCGTGCGAAACGTGGCCGCGAAGACCTTGTTGGGGTCGCCGTTTTCAACCGACAACAGCTCGGCGCCGGTACGCCGGTGCCGGAACAATCGGGCGCGACAGTTCAGCTCGGCGATATTGCGATCTTCGATCAGCTCGAAACCATGCATGGTGTCCACGCTGTGCTCCTCTTTATTCCAGTTTAACAACGATCCGCGAATGAACGCGAATAGCCGCGAATATAGTATTCACCATTCGCAGCTAAACGCGTTCATTCGCGGATCGAATTCGTCCGTGCTCCTTCAATACTCCGCGGGCTGGCTGGAAGCACCGGCGTCACGAAACGCGACCCGCAGAATCGCGCTGTCGATCACAACCTCGTCGATATATGCTTCGAAGCGCTCGCCGTCCTGTTCCCAGGTTACCCGATCGCCTTCGACGAGATCGAGCAGCGCCGGCCGCAACGGCGAGCCTTCGTAGTTCGCATGGAAACCGGTTATGTCAATGTGATCCACCGGCAACATGGTGTAGCGCTTGCCTATGCCGGGGCGTAGGATATCCACCGTGGTTAGTTGGCTCAGACGCATCCGACCTCCTCGCTGGTCGGATATATGCTAACTCATGGGTCAAAGGTCGAAGGTCGAAGGTCGCCGGACACGAAACGATTGGGGCCGAATTGAACAGCCAGGTTTCGCAATCTACCCTGGAGCCGAAGGACTTTTGACCTTCGACCTTCGACCTACATGAGGTACGGCCGCAAGAAGCGCCCGGTATGCGACGCCTCGCAGCGCGCCACGGCTTCGGGCGTGCCGCTGATGAGCACGTTGCCGCCGTTCGCCCCGCCCTCCGGTCCCAGGTCGATCACATGGTCGGCGGTCTTGATCACATCCAGCTGGTGCTCGATCACCAGCACCGTGTTCCCCGCGTCGACCAGCCGGTTCAGGCTGTCGAGCAGGCGCTGGATATCGGCCAGGTGCAGCCCGGTGGTCGGCTCATCCAGAATGTAGAGATTGTGCGCGCCGCGCTTGAGCTTGCCCAGCTCGCTGGCCAGCTTGACGCGCTGCGCCTCGCCGCCCGATAGCGTGGTCGACGATTGGCCCAGCCGCAGATAGCCCAGGCCGAGCTGCGTTGAGCATGCCGATCTTGTGAGCCACGGCGGCACGGGCGGCGAAGAAGCCTGCGCCCTCTTCGACGGTCGTGTCCAGCACGTCGGCGATGTTCTTGCCGTTGTACGTGATCTCGAGCGTTTCCTCGTTGTAGCGCTTGCCCTGGCACACGATGCACGGCAATTCGACATCGGGCATGAACTGCAGCGACGTGGTGATCAGCCCTTCGCCGGCGCACTCTTCGCAGCGCCCACCCTTGACGTTGAAGCGAGAAGCGGGCGGCGGTGTAGCCGCGATGCTTGCGCTTCGGGCGTGGCGGCAAACAGGCGCCGGATATCGTCGTAGAAGCCGATGTAGGTGGCAGGATTCGAGCGCGGCGTGCGGCCGATCGGCGTTTGGTCGATATTGATGATGTCGCTCAGCTGCTCGATGCCTTCGATGCGCTCATGCTTGCCCGGCAGCACGCGGGTATCGTGGAAACTGAGCATACAGCGCTTTGTACAGGATCTCGTTGATCAGGCTGCTCTTGCCCGAGCCCGAGGCGCCGGTGACACAGATCAACAGCCCGAGCGGGATGTCGACGTCGATATGCTTCAGATTGTTCTCGCGCGCGCCGACGATACGCAGCACATTGCCGGTCGGTGCCCGGCGCACTGGCGGCACCGCGATCTGCTGGCGCCGGCTGAGATACTGGCCGGTGAGCGACCCGGGCGCGGCCATGATCGCGCCGATCGAGCCCTGCGCCACAACTTCGCCGCCATGCACGCCCGGCCCCGGCCCCATCTCGACGATATGGTCGGCGGCGCGGATCGTTTCTTCGTCGTGCTCGACCACGATCACCGAGTTGCCGATATCGCGCAGCCGCTGCAGCGTGCTGATCATCTTGGCGTTGTCTTTGGGGTGCAGTCCGATCGACGGCTCGTCGAGCACATACAACATGCCCATCAGCCCCGAGCCGATCTGATTCGACAGCCGCACGCGCTGCGATTCGCCGCCCGAGAGCGTCGTGGCGCGGCGGTTGAGGTTGAGATAGTCGACGCCGATACCGAGCAGCAGGTCGAGCCGGGCGTTGACCTCGTCGACGATCTGCTGCCCGGCGTGGCGCTTGCGCTCGCCGAGCGGAACGTTGCGACAAAAAGCCGCGCAGCTCGCCTAAGCTCAGCTCGCCAAGCTGCCAGATATTTGTATTGTTGAGCGAGATCAGCAGGCGCTGCGGCTTGAGCTTGGTGCCGTCGCAGTCGGGGCACACATGCTCGACCATCACCTTTTTGAGGTACTGCTCCATATCGGTGTGCGTCGTCTGCTGCTGGCGGTAGTGCTTGTAGCGCCGCTCGATGTTGTTGATCACGCCGTCGAAGCGCATCAGTATGCCGGTGTGGTCTTTGCTGCGCGCGCCTTCCGGCATCACGACCGGAAAGCGCTCGCCGTTGGTGCCGTACAGGACGATGTCGATGATCTGCGGCGGCAGCTCGCGCCACGGCGTATCCAGACTGAAGCCATAGTGCGCCGCCACGCTGACCATCATCTTGGTCCACCAGGAATCTTTGTTGTAGGTGAACGCATCCGGCACAAACGCCCCGTCGCGGATGCTGCGCTCCGCGTACGGCACCAGCAGGTGCGGATGGACCTTGTAATAGGTACCCAGGCCGCCGCACGAGCGGCACGCGCTGTCCGGATCGTTGAACGAGAAGTAGTACGGCAGCAGCTCGCCCATGGTGGTATGGTGCTCGGCGCAGGCAAAGTCGCGGAAAAAGGCCGCCACGTTGCCGGGCGATACGCCGGCGTCGGCGATACGGAAGCGTAAAAAGCCCTCGCCGACGCGCAAGCCCTGTTGTACCGCCGTCACCACCTGGCCCTCGATATCGTCGCGCATGTCGCGCTTGCGGTCCTGGCGGCGCGCGTGGCGCACCACGAAGCGGTCGATCAGCGCTTCGAGCGAATAGTGGCGGCCCTCATCAAGCTCGAGCTCGTCGCTGAGGTCGTGCAGCGCGCCGTCGACGTACATGCGCCGGTAGCCGCGCGTTCTGATCTCGGCGAACAAGAAGGCGTAATCTTCGCCGTACACTTTGTTCACCGGCGCCAGGATCTCGACGGTAGTGCCCTCGGGCAGCGACAGCAAGTGCTCGGCGATCTGGTGCGGCGATTTGGTCGGGATCGGCTCGCGGCAGTACGGGCAGTGCCCCTGGCCGGCGGTCGAGTACAGAACACGCAGATAGTCATAGATATCGGTCATCGTGCCGATCGTCGAGCGCGGGTTGCGGCCGACAGTCTTTTGCTCGATCGAGACCACCGGCGACAGGCCGTAGACATGGTCGACATCGGGCTTCTTGACTTGCTCCACCCGCCGCCGCGCATAGGCCGACAGCGACTCGAGAAAGCGGCGCTGTCCCTCGGCGTAGATCGTTTCAAAGGCCAGCGATGACTTGCCCGAGCCGGATAGGCCGGTGATCACCACCAGCTGCTCGCGCGGTATCTCGACGTCGACGTTTTTGAGATTGTTTTCTCGGGCACCACAAATCACCAGCGACGTACTACGCAAGCTGTGCACGCTCATAGTCACCTCGGTTGTAAATCGGTCACACCGTGGTCAGGAATCCGGATCGTAGTAAAAGGCCAGCTCGTCGACCGTTGCGCGGCTCTTTTCGGTCAGCCGCAACGGCGTGGCGATCTGCTCGATCGTGCCGCGCTCGGCCAGCCATTCGCACGCCAGGACAACCATCTCGGTATTGAGCCGCTTGCGAAAATAGTCGTCGATCTCGGTTGTGCTGCGCGGCCCATCGGCGTTGGCCAGGAACGCGAGCAGCGGCTGAAACAACTGCTCGGCGTGCTGGTCGAGATACGCGTTGGCCGTGTCGATCGCCGCGCCGACCGAAGCCTCGTCCTTGGGCCTGTCCAACACATCGAAATAGAGCGAGCGGAACAGCTGGGGGTTGTGCTTCATCGCCTGCTGCAGCACTTCGCGTCCCGGCACCTCGTTATGCAGCAGCACCTCGATGCGCGCCAGACCGGTGACTACGTTCATCAGCCACATGAAGCTGTAGGCAGGATCGTGCTTGTGGTAGAGCCACTTTTCGGCTTTGGTCAATACCGGCAGCACCCCGGCCGCGGCAAGCAACAGCCCGCGCTCACGGTCGCCGGCGCCGACGTGCTCGATTCCGCGGTAGTACTCTTCCAGCGACGGATCGAGCGAGAACAATAGCGTGCTCTTGGCGATGTACGAGTAAAAGAATGAGCTTTGAAATGCCTGCTCCAGCTCCTGTTTGAAGCGGCTGCGGGATACCAGCCAGACATGAATATTGATACCATCCTCGGTGCAGGCGTACTCTCGCGACGGCCGCTTCTCATCGCGCCCGACCAGCACAATATCGATATCGGACTTGTGCCAGACGCTGTCATACGACAGGCTACCGCACAAGATACCGGCGATAATGTAGCTGTCCTGCTTGACCTTGCCGACAAAGTTGTCGAGCGCTTCAAGGTAGCGCCGGCGTACGGCGTCCTCCACTGCGACCATCGGCGCCTCCTCGTGGCTGCGGCACAAGAACTAATACTCTACCCGTGCGGTGTGACACCTACGGTCACATCACACGCTCGGTGCTTGACTCGTGTCACAGTTGTGTGTACGATCGCGTGCACGCGAAGACACGCAGGCGCCCGGCGCCTGTGTTCGCGCATCGTATGGGGTACCGGCTCGGCCTCCTCACATGCCGCCGGCTCATGCTTGCTGAGTAATGGATTATAGCACGAATCGGAGGAAGATCAAGAGGTAAAATAGAGCATAACAAAAATCAAAAATGGCCACCCGACTGATCTGAGGGACGCAAAATACGTTTTACATTTTATACTGCTATTCCTCGCGCCTCAAGGCTTGAAGCCGATTCGCGAACAGTCGCGAAAGCAAGTCAATATTCGCGTGCGTTGCCGTTTATACCTGATCAAATGCACTGGAGAAACTGCGCCGGCACGGGCAGCATCGTATGGGGGAACAATGCTGCCCGTGCCGGCGCCGAGGCCGTGCCAGGATGTAGGAGCAGGACGCTGGCCTCGAACATAACGAACGCAGCATGTACGCCCGGCGATGCGGTTGTGGAGCCATGTATAGCAAACTGTAAGATCCGTGGCGCTTTCCAGCACATCCAATCGCAGTTCAATTGCTCCGCATATCCTCGGCGAACAACCGGCGACAGCGTTTATCATTGACTATGTTGCGTCGCGGGATTATTCTGCTTTTATAGTCACTCCACCTGTGCGCCAGACGGTCTATACCGTACCCTAATTCAGGGAAAATGCATCGGAGGGGTGGCTAATTAGTGCAGCAACACACGACCCATCAGCGCGCCGCTTCGCCTGGGGCGGTGACCGGGTGATCTATTTCCGCACGCCAATCCACCTGCCGCGACGTGCCCGGGCCAGCTGCGCGCCGACCGTGACCCCGCTGTAGTATCGTGTCGTGTGCGACGACCTGGCTGCGGTGTGGCCGGCGTCGCCGGGGCGGGATGCTGTGTCGTAGCCGTGCGTGGGGCGCCTGGGTCGTCCCACCGGAAACAGGAGCGCGTATGGCAACGCGGCGATACTCCGAGCGCCTCGGTGTGCTCGATGACCGGCAGTTCCAGGCCGCGCTCGCCCGCCTGGACCTGGGTGCCTTCGTACGCGCCGATCCGGTCGTCGGCGGCTTGTTCGGCCAGAACGTCTTTGTCACCAGTACGACGGGGCAGTGGGTGTTGCGCGGCGTGCCCCACTATGACTGGCAATTCCCCGCCGAGCGGTTCTCCTGTGAGCTGCTCCACACGCGGACCCGGGCACCGGTGCCCTGGCCCTACCTGGTCGACCCGCGCGATGATATCTTCGGCTGGAGCTATGCCATCATGCCACGGATGCCAGGGCTCCAGCTGTCCGACCCTCACATCGCCGGCCGGCTGACGCGGCAGGATCGCCTCGGCATGGCGCAGGCGATGGCCGAGAACCTCGCGCTCATGCAGGAGCTGACCTGGCCCTTCGTCGGCGGCTTCGACCTTGCCGCGGGCACGATCGCCCCGTGCCCGGTCAGCTGGCCGGCATGGGTCGTGACCGATGTGCATCGGTGGCTTGACATGGCGCGCAAGCACTCGGACCGCACCACGGATGGCGACGTGCACTGGATCGACGGCCTGCTCCAGAGCGCGCGTGATGCGCTGGCCGAGCCGTTCCAACCCTGTTTCGTCATGCATGACTACAAGGAGCAGAATGCGACGTTCGAGCGCACGCGTGCCGGCTGGCGCGTCAGTGGCATCTTCGATCTGATGGAGGCTTTCTTTGGCGATGGCGAGGTCGACCTCGCCCGATCGACGGTGCAATACACCCAGGCAGATCCGGCTCTGGCCGCGGCCTTCGTGCGCCGCTATCGGGAGATGATGCCGGTGCGACGCGGATCCGAGGAGCGTCTGCGCGTGTATCTGCTTTGGGATCGGCTGGTCGTGTGGGAATACGACCAGCGGCCGGAGCAGGCGGGCGCCTGGTCGGGTGGGCGCACGCTGCGGGCCTGGCTTGAGCCGATCCTGGAGGCGTGCATGGCAGCAATCGACGCAGCGGGCCGGGCCTAAACAGGAGAATCCACCGCTGTCGCCTGGCTAGCCCCTCCGCCCTGTTCATCGGGCATTCGGGGGACCTGGAGATCGCCTTGGTGGCGTGCTTTCCACACCTCCTCGTCGGGCACCACGAGTTGATCGATCAGCCGCTCGACAAGATGCCGCTGCTGATCGAAGGTAACCATCGCGAAGCCAGCGCACCGTCGCCGGCGGGTTAAGCTTCATCGATGACCGGGTTTTCGAGCCGTCCAATGCCGGCTACTTCCAGCACCACATGATCGCCGGCATGCAGAAACACCTGCGGCTTGCGAAAAACACCTACGCCTGCCGGCGTGCCGGTCGTCACAACATCGCCGGCTTCGAGCGTCATGATGCCGGCTAGAAAAGCCAGCAACTCGCCAAGCGGAAAGACCCATTGATCGGTTGAGCCTTCCTGCAGTACCTGCCCGTTCACCAGGGTGCGCAGCTGAACATTGCCGGGGTCGGGCAACTCATCGGCGGTGACGATGCACGGACCCATCGGCGCAAAGGTATCGAAATTCTTGCCGAGCGTGATCTGATTGTTCTGCGGCTCCTTGAACTGGATATCGCGCGCCGAAACATCGTGCAGGATCGTGTAGCCGAAAATAGCCTGCAATGCTTCGTCGGGCGCTACGTTATGAATAGTTCGCCCCAGCACCACGGCGAACTCTACCTCGTAGTCGAGCTGCTCCGTCATCCGCGGGCGGATGATCGGCTCGCCCGGACCGATGACCGCGTTGGGCAGCTTGGCGAAGAAGCCGGGCGTTTCGGGCAGCTTCGCGCCGGGATTCTCCGTCAGATGCCCCAGATAGTTGACTCCCGAGCACAGGATCTTGCCGGGCCGCGACAGCGGCGCGCACAGCTGTAGGTCGTTCAATACGTAGCTGATCCTCGGCGCTTGTGGGTGTTCAGCCGCGTATGCGAGCGCAGCTCGCGCGGCTTCCAAGCCATCCGGGCCGGCTGTAATCAGCGACAGCATATCGTCGAGCGCCGGCGAGCACGCTGTACCGCCCGCCTCGGCAGCGGCCGCCAGATCGATCAGCCGCTCGCTGCTTTCAGCACCGAGGCGCTGCCTGCCATCCAGGCGGAACGTGAACAATCGCATAGTGCTTCCTTGGTATGGCACGCGGGCAATGGGCTCACTCCATCAGGCCGCTTCGCGTATCAGAACGCCTTTGTGGACTGTGCCCGGATGCTGTTCTAGCTGCTGAAATACCGCGGGCGCATCCCACATGCCGAACTCGGTAGCGACCCTGGGATAGCTGATCGCGCCGCTCGCCAGCAGCTGCAGCGCTTCGGGAAAGCAATCGGCCGAGGCGCGCGAACCGTGGATCGTCATTTCTTTGCGCGTCAAGTCGAGCGCCGGCAGCTGCACCAGCTCGCCGCGCTTGGCCAACCCCACGATCACGATCCGCCCGCCGGCGGCTACCAGATGAACCGTGCTTTCCATCGCCTTGAGATTGCCGGTGGCTTCGATCACCACCGGAGCGCCCTCGCCGTTGGTCAGGTCAAGCACCGCATCGAGCAGCCGCTCGTCGGCTCGCAGCGTTTCGGCGCCAAGCGAGCGCGCCAGCTCGAGCCGTTCTTCGATGAAGTCGGTAGCCACGACGCGGGCATCGCGCGCGCGCGCCACCTCGATCAGCGCCAGACCGATCGGCCCGCAGCCCAGTACCAGCATCAGCTCGGCGCCGACGTCGCCACGGCGGCAGGCCTGTACACCGATCGCGACCGGCTCGGCAAAGGATGCGTCGGCCAGAGAAAGTGTTGGCGGGATCGGATGGATGTTGCGCGCCGGCACGGCGACGTACTCGGCGAAGCCGCCGGGACGATGCACGCCGATGATCTGCAGCTGGGCGCAGCAGTTGTGCTTGCCGGCGCGGCAAGGATAGCAGCGGCCGCAGCCGATAAACGGCTCAACCGCCACCCGGTCGCCGGGATGGACGCCTTCTACCTGCGTGCCGACCGCGGCAACCGTGCCGGCGATTTCATGACCGCCGACCACCGGGTAGCTGGCGTAGGGATTGACCCCTTTATAGATATACAGATCGCCGGCGCAGATACCGGTCGCGCCGACGGAAACCAGCACTTCTCCCGGTTCCGGCCGCGGCGTATCCCACTCACCTACGCGCATCCGGTGCGGTGCATCCATAATCGCAGCGCGCATTCATGGCCTCCAGTCTACAGCGTGATGAGATCGCCCGGGCGCAGCACGAGCGATTCGGGAACCTGCTCGCCACGCGCGCGCGCATGGTCGAGATGCCGGTTGAACTCGGCTACTTCGGGGCACTCCGGGTTGATATAGTGACACGGCAAAACAGTCTGCAGTCCGAGCCATTGCGCGGCAAGGGCACCTTCGCGCGGGCTCATCTCGGCGGTCAGCATGTCGCCGGGCATCGGAAAGCGATGCAAAATCTCCAGCGGATTAGCGATGCCCAGGCAGCCGATCGTCGGGCGGTACAGCTCGGCGATCAGCTTCATATCGCTGAACAGCGCGGTATCCCCGTAATGGTAAAAGCGGATTTCGGGCGCAACGTCGATCACAAACGCCATTGGTACGCCCGAGGCAAACGTGCCGTCGGGCATGGTGATCTGCGACCAGTGACGGCATTCGACCGGCTGTACCTCGATATCGGCAACCCGTACCCGGATGCCCCAGGTGGTCGCCCGTATCTGCGTGGCGGGAATACCCTTGGCGACCAGATAGTTCTTGACCTCGCCGCCGCAGATCACCGGGGCGCCGGTACGCCGGGCAAGCGCTTCGGTATCGCCGAGATGATCCGCCGCCGCGTGCGAGACCACGATCAGGTCGACGCGCTCGAGCTGCTCGGAGCGAACCGGGCTGCCGGGATTATCATCAAGAAACGGGTCGATCAAGATATGGCTGCCGTCCGGCGTGACCAGTTCGTACGCCGCGACGCCGAAAAACCGAAGGCTGGCTGTCATGTCATTCCTCGTTACGGGTGCCGCCGTTCCGCCAACGGATACGTGCTCCGTTTGTTGCCGGCGTGTGCCGCCCTAAGCGACAGTCCGGGACGGCCCAAACGCTAGAACGTTTCTTCAAGGGCCTTGATCAGGTACACCACGGTATCGTTGTGAGGCGTGGCGATACCCAGCCGCAGGCCGCCATCGACTACGGCGCCGTTGATCACTTCGATTTCGGTGCGGCGGCCCCGCTCGACGTCCTGGAGCATCGACGCTTTGCTTTTGGCCGCGCGTGCCAGCAGCCCGGTGATTGTTTCCCAGCGCTCGCTCTCGTCAAGCTGAAAGCCCTGCGCGTTGGCGACGGCGACCGTTTCGCGCAGCAGCGCGCGCATCAGCTCGATCGTTCCGTCGTGCTCGATCAACTGTCCGGCGTAAAAGTGCAGCAGCGCCGATGTCGGCAGCGTGCACACGTTGAGCGCCAGCTTGGACCAGATTGCGTTGACTACAGCATCGGTCGGCGATACGTCCAGCCCGGCGTCGCGAAATGCCGTAGCGATGCGTTCGAACTCGCCCGCTCATGCCGCCGTTTAGCTCACCGATGATGGTAACACCCTGGCCGGTGTGAAGCACATGGCCGGGTGCAATAACCGTCGCGCTGTGGTACGTTACGCCCGCCAGCACGCGCTCGTCTCCGACCAGCGCTGCGATTTTTGGCGCGTTGCCCCAGCCGTTTTGCAGCGACAACACCGTGGTATGCGCGGCCAGCAACGGCATGGCGCTCCGCACCGCGTTTTCGGTGTGGTAGCACTTGGTAAAAACGATGGCCAGATCGACCGGCCCGACCGATGCGGGCTCGGTGGTGGCCGGCACATGGACGCTGCGCGTTGCGCCGGTAGTGCTCTCGATGCGCAGCCCTTCGGCATTGATGCGGTCGACAGCATCGCGCGCCACGTCCACCAGTACGACTTCGTTTCCCGCCTCGGCAAGCGTGCCTCCCAGCACGCCGCCCATCGCACCGGCGCCACCGATCACAGCAACTTTCATCAGGCCGTCCTTTTGTGCTCTACGTGCAGGGAGAAACAGGCGTGGCCGAGATCGATACGCGCCACTGCATATGGGCGCAGTGTGAGCGAAAGCCTGCCGTTCACCACGCTCAGGTGCTCGCCGGCCGCGGCGCGAAACTGCTCGGGCTGCGCCATCGCCGTATGAACGTTGGTCTCATCAAGCATTCGTACAGCGGCGCCGCCTTCGAGCGGGCCGACGCGCACCTGTTGCGGCTCGTTGCTCAGGTTTGCCAGCACAATGCGTTGCTGCTCGCCGCGCCGAAGCACAAAGCCGTCGACCAGCAGCGGATGGCTCGAAGTCGCTTCGATGCTCGAGCCGCCCCACTCGCCCCAATCGGCCAGCACATGGTAGAGCGGAAAAACCACTCCGGCAGGCGCGTGCATTCGATCGGCCGCCGGCGGCGTGTCCAGTCCGTCCATCACGCCGCGCCGGCCCGTGGTTTCGTAGTAGGTTACGCTCGACGCGCCACTGTGGCCTAGATATTTGAGGCTGCCGGCCGTCCAGGCGGCGCCGAACAGCGACATCTGGCGCGGATCGGCCTCCGGCGCCCTTCCTGCGACGGTTCCGGCAGCGGCGTACGGGTTGAAGCGTGGTTTGAGCGTCACCGGACTGACTGCTACCGTGCGGTTGCCGGCCAACCGTCGCGCACTCGCGACGACGTCCGCCTGCGCCTCAAGCGTTTCAACCAGCGAAGCATTATCGAAAGCATGAGCTTGCGGATTGATCGCGAACACCAGCAGATCGAGCGCGTCAACCGGCGCGCCGTGCAGATTGAGCAAAAAGAAATCACTGTTGGTTCCGGCGCCGAACGGAGCGCCGAGCTCGCCGAAGTAGCGCCGGGCAAGCGCGAGCAGCGCTCCAAGCGGCGGCGCCAGCCGGGGCGACTCGCGCGCCGGATAGACCAGGCAGCGGCAAAGTCGCGGCTGCGCAGCATCCAGCAGCTCGCGCAGCCGGCGCAGCGCGGGTTCGTCGTCGGCTCCAAACACCAGCGCCAGCTCGAGCGCAGTATCAAGCGCGTGAGCCTGGTCGATCGCCTGGGCCAGCCGCTGCTGCCAGCCCGGCTCAGCCACGCGCAGCTCGGCGCGTAGATGGCTCACGTGCAGCGCCCGCAGCAGCTCGCGCTCGCGCTCGCCGAGCTGCTCCTGGCGGCCGGCTACCTCAAGCCCGAGCGACGGCAGCGGCGCCGAAGCGAGTACCTCGCTGCCTGACCGGCCGGAGCTGCTGCCGACGGTAAACTGAATTGCGGCGGGCGGCTCACTGGACGGGTGCAAGACGTCGGGTGCCTGGAGGCTCAAGGTTATCGATTGCCTGACGCGGGTGCCGGCCCGCACGTCGACCGGATACGGCAGGCGCAACGGCGTGCAAAAGGTCTTGAACGAAGCATCAGTCCAATTGCGCTGGTCTTCCATTTCGAAGATATCGCCCTCGAAGCGCACAGTTGCCCGGGTAAACGGCCCAAGCTGCTGCGTGATCGCGCGTAGCTCGGCAAACGGCAGCAGCGGCTGGTCGGGGCGCAGCTGCCGTGGCAGCCGCGCCGTTTCGGTTGTTCCGTCGACGTGTTCGACTACGCACGTTGCGCCGGCGCTGCCGGCGGGATGGAGCACGCAAAAGCCGATACGGTTGCGTTGAAAGTCGGCGTGAGCCTGTCCGTCCATGCTGAAGCTGATCATTCCCGTTGCGTCGCCGCTGATTGCGGCGCGCCAGCGGAAATCGATCGCGCCCTGCCGGTGCTCGGCCTGGTATGTGATCCGAAAGCTGTACTGCTCGACATCGAGCTCGACGCCGTGCAATACCGCCGGCACCGTGCCCCAGCCTGCGTTCCGCACCGCGACATAGATACGGCGCACGATTTCGCGCTCGCCCAGGCGTATGTAGCGCAGATCGCCGGCCTCGTAGATCAGCGACAGCGGCCCGGCGCGCAGCGGCGTGTGCTCGGGCAGCGGATCGGGCGAGCCGTAGCGCACAAGCGCCGCCGATCGGATGGGATCAGATGTTTGCATCGTTGCTAAACGGCCGTCAAACCGCCGTCGACAGGATAAAATCCGCCGGTGCAGTAGCGCGCGTCGTCGGACGCCAGAAAGAGCGCCAGGCCGGCAACGTCCTCGGGCGTGCCCAGCCGGCCGAGCAGCGCTTTGGCTACCAGGCGGGCGCGCGTAGCAGGATCGGACAGCAACTCGCCGATCAGCGGCGTTTCCGTGGTGCCGGGAACGACTGCGTTGACACGAATATTGTCGGCGCCGTACTCGGCCGCCATGACACGTGTCAGGCCGAACACGGCTGCTTTGCTGGAGCTATAGGCGGTATACCCGGGCGCACAGCCGACCATTCCAGTGGGCGAGGCAACGTTAATGATTGACCCACCGCCGCGCCGCAGCAGGTGCGGGATTGCTGCTTTTGAGCACAGCCAGACTCCCTTGGCGTTGACGGCGAACGTTTGATCCCACACGCTTTCCGAAAGCTCGTGCGTCCTGGCATCCAGCTGGTGCAGCTGTACTGCCGCGTTGTTGCACAGAATATCCAGTGCTCCGAACCGCTCGATTGCCAGAGCCATCAGCGCCTCGGTGTCGGCTGCGCGCGATACGTCGGCGGCGGTAGCGAGTGCCGTGCCGCCTGCCGCTCGAATACCTGCCGCGGCCGCCTCGCCGCGAGCGGCGTCAATATCGGCTACCACGACTGCCGCGCCTTCGCCGGCAAAGCGCTCAGCGATCGCCTTGCCGATACCGGCGCCGGCGCCGGTTACCACCGCTACTTTATCTCGAAGCTTCATTGCTGTTCCTGCGTGTCGAGCACCAACACCCAATCGCGTCGCCGTCGCTGCCGGGCGGCTCGAGGCTACGGCCCCTGCGCCGGCACGCCGCGCTCGGCCAGCGCTTCCAGCACGAAGTCCAGCTGTTGCCAGTACTCAGGGTCGGGGCGGCAAGCTCTTCGAGCGGCTCAAACAACGGCTGGCCGTAGGCGTTCAGCGGCCTCTGCTTGGGCAAGATAGGCCCGCATCGCTTCGCGCGAACGAGCGAGAGTTCGTCCATTGGAGCAGTATAGGGTGGCGGATCAAGCTCGCGACGCACTACCGTCACGATGAGGGTGTCCAGCGGGGCGACAGCCGTGGGCCACTCTCGTGATACGCGGTCAACCGTCGTCCGCGCCATCGTCCAGGGCGAAGGCGACTGCCTCGTCCGACGCCATCGCGT
Source organism: uncultured bacterium (assembly GCA_963827625.1). Classification (GTDB taxonomy): domain Bacteria; phylum Chloroflexota; class Chloroflexia; order Chloroflexales; family Kallotenuaceae; genus CAWHBS01. The sequence continues at coordinate 755,787 of CAWHBS010000007.1, forward strand.
GCCCCGCGGCGCGCACCCGTTCAAACGCCGCCTTGCCCATCGCGTCCGTGAGGCTGGCCACCACGTGCTCGTACTGCGGCCGTTCGTCGGGCGGCCAGGCGGCGCCCTGTGCGACCATCATCGCTTCGGCCGCTCCGATGATGGTCGCCGCGCGCTCGAGTGCGCCCCGCGCGGTGGCGATCGCCGCCAGCCCGTTGAGCATATACGGCAGCATCCACGCATCCGCGCGTTGCTGGGCGATCGACAGTGCCTCGCGCGACAGCGCCTCGGCCTGGTCGAGGTTGCCCAGCTGGCGCTCGACCATGCTGAGATTGCTCGCTTCCGAGCTGATTCCCGCAAAGTTGCCCTGCTCGCGCATCAGCGCCAGCCGCTCCAGCATCAACGCGCGAGCTTCGTACAGGTCGCCGGCCATCTGTGCCGTGACTCCGAGCACGTGCAGCGCGTTGGAACGCCCGGATCGGTCAGTGGTGCCTGCGGTGACGGCGAGCGCTTCCCGACCTAATCTGCCCGCTTCGGCCACGTCCGTTCGTAGCGCAACGCGCGCCAGGCCGGAGAGCGCCTGTGCCGTGATGGTAGGATCCGCGAGGCGACGACCGATGGCCAGGGCCTGCTCGTGCAGCACGGACGCTTGGGCGTCGTCGCCGGTCCAGAACATCAGGAGCCCGGCTTGAAACAACGCCTGGCCGCGCAGCGATTCGGTGCTGCCGGGCGCTCCAAGGGCCCGATCAAACCACGCGCAGCCATCGGCGAGACGCTGGGTTGCCATCCAAAACGGAGCGAGCGCGATCGCAATCCGCAACGCGTCGTCCGGGCGACCCGTGTCCAGGAACCAGTGCATCGCCGCCAGCAGATCGCCGTAGCGGGCTTCGAGGCTGTCCAACAGCGCCGGCAAGTCGAGGCCCCGCAACCCCGAGCCGGCCCGTTCCGCGAGTTCCAGCAGCGAGTCCGCAGTGTGCTCATCCATCGATCGATTATACACAAGCCCATGCGTAACCGACGCTTGACCACGCTGGCGCACCAGCATCTCGACCTGGGCGCGGATATCGACACGATTGTCAGCCGCATCGCGCTCACGACCGACCTCGAGCAAGGCGTCGCCAGCGCGACGTTCGTGTTCGAGGCCGTCTTCGAGGACCTGGCCCTCAAGCAGGACCTCTTCGCCCGTCTGGATCGAGCGTGTCCGCCGCACACCGTCCTGTGCGGCAACACGTCCGTCATCTTCAAAGTAGAGCGTCTCGTCCAAGACGCTCTGTGTCGATACCGAAGCACATGGGCTGCCCGTCGGGTTAGGTGCGGCGTCCTGCTTCGCCCAACCGCTTCACGACTGCCGGGTCACGATGGTCGAAGAAGCTGCTGGTTTTGGTGTCCAGTGTGCCAATCGCCGCCAGATCGTCCGCGCTCAGGTCGAAATCGAAGATATCGAAGTTCTCAGCGATGCGTTCCGGACGCACCGATTTCGGAATCGCCACGACGCCGCGTTGCGTCAGCCAGCGCAGAATGACCTGCGCGACGGATTTCTGATACGTCCCAGCGATGGAACGCAGCACCTCGTTCGCGAAGATGTTGTTTTTGCCTTCCGCAAACGGTCCCCAGCTTTCAATCTGCACCGTGTTGTCCCGCAAGAACTGCTGGGTTTCGATCTGCTGATTGAACGGGTGGGTTTCGATCTGGTTCACCGCCGGAACGACCTGGTTGTGCACGATCAGGTCCATCACGCGGTCGGGCTGAAAGTTGCTGACGCCGATGGCCCGTATGCGGCCATCTTGGTACAGCTCTTCCATCGCGCGCCAGGCGCCATACACGTCGCCAAAGGGTTGATGAATCAGGTACAGGTCCAGATACTCCAGCTGTAAGCGCTGCAGCGAGCGTTCAAACGCCGGCTTGGTGCGGTCGTACCCCGCATCCTGAATCCAGAGCTTGGTGGTGATAAACAGCTCTTCCCGGGCCACACCACTGCGTTGGATGGCGTTGCCGACAGCTTCCTCATTGCCATAGGCAGCCGCGGTATCAATGAGCCGATAGCCTGTGCGCAGCGCGTCGGAGACGCTGCGCTCGCACTCCGCGGCGTCGTTCATCTGGAAGACGCCGAATCCCAACAGGGGCATCGTCACCCCGTTGTTCAACGTGACCGTTGGACTAGCTGACATGGGTCATGCTCCTTTCGGGCCTGGATACCCCAAGTATTGTGTCGCCGTCAAGTCGATCCTGCTGTTCCCGCTGCGGTCGCCACGGAGACGCTGCTGCATGGTGTCTCCCTCGGTCACGATTACGCCGCGGCGACGGGGTTCTTACGCGAGGAGTTGCGTCAGGCGAGCACGATGGCGCGAAAGCTATCGATCCAACTCATGCTGTTTGGCTTGGCCATCACGGCGGCAGCACAGGCTCAGCCACTGCGGGCGGCACGCATGTGGGGAGCATCGGAAGCCATTCGGGAGCAGAGTGGCATACGCCTGCCCGACATGATCCCGGTCATGATGAACTATTCGGCTGCTGTCGCCCACGCCGAACAGGAAGCAGAGCAAGCGACATTCCATGCCGTCTGGGCCGAGGGGCGGTCGATGCTGCTTGAGCAGGCGATAACGTTCGCGCTCGATGAGCGAAGCGACGTCAGGGTACCATCAGAAGCGGATGTCGACCACCAGGATTGAGGCGCAACCAACAACACGTCACCGTGCAAGTAGCCGGCGCAAACGGCCCATTTCAGGCGAGTGCCGAACTCCGGTTGCCGCGCGTTGCGGTCGAGTCCTAAGCGGAGCTACCAGCGGACGGCCACCGCGATGACCTCGTCGGGGAAACCGTTGACCTTCGACCCGATTAGTTCCGCAGCTCGTCGAGCTGCCGGCTTTCGCGAGCCGGCGCCTGGGCGCTGAAAACGCTCTGGGCGGCTTCCAGCACCACGTCTTCGCCGTCGGCCTGCTGCGCGAGCGTCTCGGCGGTGACCGGAACCCTGACCGTCGGCACGACGCCTTTCCCTTCGATGTGGATCGTGCCCTGCGCGTCGACCGCGCGACCGATGGTCAACTGGACCGCGATGTCTTCCGGCATGAGGAATTGCTCGACGCTGCCGCCAGCGCCCGCGGACGGATATTGTCCAACCACGGTCGCCCGCCCGTTGACCGTCATATTGTATGAGAAGAACTCGCAGGCGCTCGCGCAGGCCGGGCTGACCAGCACCGCTACCGGCCCGCTGTATTGCAGCGCCGGCCGTGGCGGGATCATGGTCTGCTGGTCGCCGGGATCCATGTAGAACTCGCCGCTGCCCTCGTCGTAAAAGGCAGTATTGCCGACAACCAGCTCCTGATCGAAGAAGTAGGCCGCCATCTGGTCGGCCAGCCAGCCGCTGCCGCCGCCGTTGTAACGCATGTCCAGGATCACGCCGGGGACGTCGTTTTCCTTAAAGAACTCGATCGCACGCTCCCAGACCTGGATCGATAGCACGTCGTTATCGAAAAAGCTGCTGATGGTGATATAGCCCAATCCCGACGGCAGGATCGTGTACTCGACCGGTAAGGTGGTAAACGGCGCGTCCGCCAGGAGCGACGAGGCAGCGAAGCTGGCACGCTCCGCGACGACCGGCACAGCGGCTGTCTGCTCGCTGCCGTCGGTGTTCTTGAACGTGACGGTGACCTGGCCCTTGTCAAGCTTAAAGCGCAGCGCATAGCGCAGCTGCTGCAGCCGCCTGCTGCTCGCGTTGCTGAACGGCGACGCCCATGGAACATTTGCCGCGACCACGTCGGCGACCGGCCGGCCGTCCAGGGCGATGATCTCGGCGCCCCAGGTCATGCCTGCCTGCTCGGCGGGGCCGCCCTCCAGGACGAAATTGGCGATGATCGTGCCGTCATCGGTTTCGCGCATCGCAAAGCCGAGACCGCCCGCCGTTTCAGCAGCGAAGTCATCTTCAAGCAAGGTTATATCCATCCCGACGTGGGTATCGGGGATCGACCAGGTAAAGTCGCGCAGCGCCAGCGCGTAGGCGTGCGGATCTGCGGCTGCCTGGGCAGCCTCGAAGCGCGGACGAAACTCCGCGGCTTTGGCTGCCCAATCGATCTGCTTGTATTCGGTAAAGGCGTACTCCGTGCGGAACTTGTCGAGCATCCGGTCGAACGCCTCGGTATACGAGAGCGCTGCAAAGTCGTCCAGCGCGATGCCTTCCGGCTCCAGCAGGTCGACCGTCGGCGTTTCCGAGCGGTCGATGGCGAACGTCGCTTGATCCATATCGATCACCGACCAGCCCGCCGGAAGATTCATGATCGGGTCGTCGTCGGTGAACAGCTTGTGATCGGCCCCGAACCCGGAAGGAAACTGCTGCCGGTTATCGGGAGCGTAGACCAGATATTTGCCCCCGAATACCTCCAGATAGGAGTCGCGGTCCTGGCTGACCTTGGTCGAGGCATAGGCGGTGGACCATCCGCCGCCGCCCTGGTCGCGGCGCTCCAGGTACGGGTCGCCCCAGGTGTTGGTCCAGTAGGCCACGGCAAAGACCATCACGCCAGTTTCGGCCATGCCGTCGTGGTCGACATCGTGTGCGGCGGCGCTCGGTACCGCCGGCAGGCTCAGGCTGTAGGTAAACGGCGATGTGTAAAAGTCCGACGTGATCGTGCCGAGGACCTGCGATTCGGCGGGGATCACGAATCTGCGGTCGCGGTTGACAAACCCGCTCTGGTCTTCCAGCACGATCAAGGGCTGAGCGACACCGGCCGTGAAAAACGTGTTGGTATAACTCACGGATCCGGTGACACGCGTGACCCCGCGCCGCTGGGCGCCGGAGTCGTCTTGCGCCGCTTCCGGATTGGCGTGCTGCGTCGGTGCCGGGGAGAATCCGTGGTTGGCGTATGAGCTGGCAGATGTCAGCAGCCCAACGATCAGGGTGAACAAAAGCGCCAGAAATCGTCGGTGTTTCATTTTGAGCCTCGCAACGTTCCAAACAGCGCGAGCCACATGTTCGTCGCTGGCATGCTGCGGTGGTCCACGACGTGGCGGACGATGCCCATGGTGTCATCGGTGAGCATGGTGGCACCTCTTACGATTTGAGAACCGGCCTCGGCGGAGCGGGAAACAGGTGGCTGTTGCTACCCGGAATGTTGGAGAACGTGGGTAGAACGCCCTTGATGTGCAGTATAGATCTGGCGTCAACGAACCAGGCCTCATTGCCTCATCGGGTGTGGCACAAAGGTTTGCAGAGGAGCCTCAATCATGCTCGATGGCGTAGGATCGACCCGCAAACCGATTGCTTCCAGAGCGGCGGTCAGCGGCAAATCATCCCTGGCGCCGCCCCGTCGCGTGCCGCCTGGCCCGCTGTCTATCGCCGGCGGCATCGCTAATCAAAGGAAGCGGCAGCCCCCGGCCGGCGTGCGCGATCTGCTGCTGCGCTTGGCACTCGCCGATCTGTTTCGCGCGAAATGGACCATAGCGATCGAAGATGAGTGGATACGCAACCTCCACGCAAATCGGCCGGATATAGCACCAGAACGCTTGGAGCGTCTCAAGCATCTTATGCACGCACATGTCCGTGATGTACTCGTGGGATGGATACCAAGACCTTATTCCCGCGCTTACGGGACTGCCCGACCCCGACGATCGCCATGTACTGGCTGCGGCAATCGTTGGACGGGCGGACACTATTGTGACGTTTAACGTGAGGGACTTTCCGGCAAGCGCCCTTGAGCCGTACGGTGTCCAGGCTCAGCATCCGGACACCTTCGTACGCCACTTCATCGAAGTGAATGAAAGCAGCGTAATTGATGTTCTCAGGGAGATGCGCGCTGCTCTCAAGAATCCGCCCATGACCGCTGAAGAGCTGCTCATCTCATTGTCCAAGAACGGATTAACTCAATCAGTTGCCGCGTTGCGGGATCGTGCGCGTTTCAGTGGAACGTAGCTGAGGAGGAAAGTTGTGAAGTATGTGTGTACCAGACAGCGCCTGACCACCGGACGCTCACACTTTACACATTTGGCACCGCAAGACCTTTGTCGCGCCGCTTCCGGTCGCACTAACAATACGATTGTGGGAGCAAAGGTGGGGGCAAACGCCAAAATCGCGCCGGAGCTGCCGTGGCAACAAAAACGGTTTGAGGCTGTGGAAAGCCTCAAACCGAGTGGCGACCGCGGAGGGATTCGAACCCCCGACACCTGGTTCCGAAGACCAGTGCTCTAATCCACTGAGCTACGCGGCCGTGCAAGGCACAGTATAGCGAACCGGCCGGCCGCTCGCAAGCTGCATCGGTCGCAGATCGAGCCTCAGCCACTCGATGTCGTAGGCACGGTCACCGACCTTGATGTAGCGCGGCTCGACGCAGTACGGGAAAAAAACCAGCGCCAATATACAGCGCCCGCGCCGCCCGGTTGCCGACGGTGACGACGAGCGCGATATCTTCGAGCCCGTCGAGGTTACGAGCATGCTGCAGCACGGCGTCGATCAGCGCCCGGCCAATGCCCCGGCTGCACGCTCTCGCCCGAGCTGTCGTCTAGGCGCTGGGCGATAGCTTCGAGCGGCAGCGCTGCTTCCTCTTCCTCGGATGATCCGTAGGCTTCCGGGTGCTCGCGCAGCACCCGTAGCCTGAGCGCCTGGAACTCCACCGCGGCCGCCGAGCCGCCGCACCTCCTTCGCCGCTCCTTTGCTTGCCCGAACATTTCGCAAGGCTAACCTGCTTCGCCGATGTCCACGGCACCTGTTGTGTTGCGTGAATTACGCTCGCGCAACGACCTCGGGACGCGGTTACATGGTTTTCGGCGTCGCCACAGCCAGCAACAATACCGAGCCGATTACCAGCAGCATGTGGATCGGTACCAGACATAACGCGCCAAAGCCCAGCGTCACAAACGCGACGAAAAACGCGAAAATATCCCAGCAAAAGCCGGCGATCAGCAGCAAGATGCCGACGGCGGTATTTCCGTTGTACAGCCAGCCTACGCCGAAAATGCCGAAGATGGCGGCAACTGCTTCGATCGCCAGCGCGGTGCCCTTACTCTTGGACGCGGGCACAACCATGATCGTCGTGCTCTGTCCTGCAACCCGCTCAATCTGCGCGGGCGCCTGATAGGTGGCCGGCTGCTGCGCTACGACGAGACCGGCGCCACAGGCGGTGCAAAAGCGTGTTCCGGGCTGGACGGTGGTTTGGCAGTTGGGGCAGTTCATCGCAGATCACCCTTCGCGAGCTGCGTTGTCCGCAGCTCGACACGAGCCCCGCCCTTGCATGTTGTTGCATCCCAAAACACTATAGCACAGGCAGGCCTGAACCCGGCACAAAAGCCGCGCGCCGGCACGCATTCGTTGCGCCCGCGGTTGCCTATGCTATAATCCGGCGCAGCTACGCCCGACGAGGGCGCCACAAGGGCCTGCTACCGGCTGATGAGCGCTGCTTCCTCCACAAACCCTCCCATGCTGCATAATCGGTACCGCATCCTGGTGCGGCTGGGCGAAGGTCGCCTCGCGACGGTGTATCGCGCCGAGGACGAACGGCTGCGGCGTAATGTACTGGTGTACCTGCTGCGCACTGATCTGGCCCAGCATCCTCAGCTGCGCCGCCGCTTCGACGAAGAGGCACGGCTCGGCGCTCAGCGCTCGCATCCCGGCTTGCTCGACGTGTTCGACAGCGGCGACGTCGGCGGGCGGCCGTTTATGGTCACCGAGGACGTCGCCGGCAGTGCGCTGGTCGACGCTCTGCCGCTGCCTGCTTCCGACGCGCTCGCGGTCGTGCGCACGGTTGTCGGCGCGGTGGCCCACGCGCAGGCGCAGGGCTCCCCGCATCCGCCGATCTCGAGCCGTAACGTCTGGCTGCTCGACGGCGGACGTGCCGTGCTGCTCGAAAACTGGGCCGTCGGGCGCGACGCGGCGGCGCGCGAGTTCGCCGCGTATCGTGCTCCGGAGCTCGTCGCCGGAGCGCAGCCGTCCACGGCGACTACGGTGTATGCGCTCGGTATTCTGGCCTGGGAAGCTTTCGCCGCCCGCAGGCCATTCGGCGGCACCACTGTCGAGGAGATCGCCCGGCAGCAGCAAGCCGGCGACCCACCGCCGATCTCCGACGTCCGCCCGGCCCTGTTCTCGCCCGAGCTCGATCGTGTGCTGGCGCAGGCCGTCGCCGGCGACGCCACGATGCGCTACCAGTCGCCGGTCGACTTCGCGCGGGCGCTGGATCATCTCAACGACGCGTCGCGCGCGCAAACCGGCCGCCTGCCGAGCCCGCTTTACGGCGATACATCGCGCGCCGCGCCGGCGCCATCACGCCGCATGCCGCGCTTGCCGCTGCCCGGACGTCGTGCCGCGCCGCCACCTGCCGTCGCGCCGCCACCTCCACCGCCGGTGCTGGCGGTGGAGCAGCCCAGCGTAGCCGTGGCCGCTCCTGCTTACGACCAGCGCGTGGCCGACCAGCAGATTCAGCGCCAGGTGCGTCGTGAAGTTCGGCGCCAGGGCTGCCAACGCGCGATCATCAAGCGCTCGGCCCAGCTGCTGTTCGCGGTGGTGATCCTGTACGCGCTGTGGATGGGCGTCAATTTTGCCGTCGATTATGCCAGCGGGCAGATCGCGCGCATCGAGTCCGGCGAGTGGCTCCGGCGGCAGCTTCCTGACATCGATAGTCTGGTTCCGTCCTGGCTGCGCGATCCGGGCTCGCTCACGGCTACGTATCGCGTGGCGCAGCCGGTTAACCTGCGCAGCGAGCCGCGTGTAGGTGATGAAACGCTGCTGCACCTGCTGGATACCGGCACTCTGCTGCAGCAGGTCGGGCCGCCGCAGCCCGACGCGGCCGGCCAGCCGTACGAGTGGATCCAGGTGATCGTGCTGCCGACTGCCGAGCGCGGCTGGGTTGCGTTGCAAGCCGGACGCTTGCAACGCCAGTAGGCGATTAGCAGTGCCGCCAAGGTTTGTTTATTGTTAGTCGAAGCGAAGCATTGATACATGAGTAGCGGTTCGTTGTACCCGTTGCTCATTGTTAATTGTTCAGTGATAATTGAAGCGCAGCGCGTGCAAAGCCTTCGTTGCTCGAGTTTCCATTCGGCTTATCTTTGTTCATTGCTAAATGCTGATTGAGTAGCTTATGTTGCCCAACGAGTTGATCGCGACGATGCAGAGTGCGGAGCGGGTGGTGGTGCTTACCGGGGCAGGCGTATCGGCCGAGAGCGGCGTGCCGACGTTTCGAGAAGCTCAGACCGGCCTGTGGTCGCGCTACGACCCCCGCGAATTGGCGACTCCGCAAGCCTTCGAGCGCAATCCACGCCTGGTGTGGGAGTGGTACGAGTGGCGCCGTAGCCTGATTCAAAAAGCACGGCCTAATCTGGCACATTATGCGCTGGTGGATCTGGAGCAGGCGACGCCGACGTTTAAGCTGGTAACCCAAAACATCGACGGCTTTCACTGGCTGGCCGGCAGTCGCGATATGCTCGAGCTGCATGGCAACATCGGGCGAACCAAGTGCTTCGACGAAGGTCACGTGGTCGATTGGTGGCCCGATACCGGCGACGTTCCACCTCGTTGCCCTGCCTGCGGCGGCTTTCTGCGTCCGGACGTAGTCTGGTTCGGTGAGGGCATCCCCGACCACGCCTTGCGCTCCGCGTTCGAGGCTGCCAGCACCTGCGATGTGCTGCTGACGGTGGGAACTTCGGCGGCGGTGCAGCCGGCCGCGCGCCTGCCCTTGGCCGCCAAGCGAATGGGAGCGCGCGTTGTCGAGATCAATATCGAGCCCACCGCGCTCAGCGTGCTGGCCGATTGGTCGATCCGCGGCAAGGCGGGCATCGTGCTTCCGGAACTGGTTCGGGCGCTGGGCTATCCGCCCAATGCGATCGAAGGGGCGGCAGGGAATTGAGGTATCCCGTCAACCCGTCGCCCCGCCTGCCTGCTCGCAAAACACCGCCGATCGAGGCGTTGATCTACCGCGCCATGGTGCGGCCGTCGCTGCGGCGCATGTTTCATCGCATTGCGTTGAGCGGCCCGGCTCCGCCGCCGTGGAATTTGCCCGTGCTGCTGTATCTCAACCACGTATCGTGGTGGGACGGCTACATGCCGTTCTTGTTGACCGACGAGGTGTGGCGCCGCGAGTCGTTTGTCATGATGGAAGAGCCGCAGCTGCGCCGGTACGGGTTTTTTCGCTATTGTGGTGCCTTCAGCGTCGACCGAAACGATCCACGCGAGGGGCTGCGCTCGGTTGCCTATGCCGCCGAGCTGCTGCGCGGACAACCCGGTCGCCTGATGTGGATCTTTCCGCAGGGGGCGATCGTGCCAAACGACCGCCGACCGCTCCAATCGTTTGCCGGCGCGGCGCATATCGCCAGACGCGCCGCGCCGGTATGCTGCATACCAATGGCGCTACGCTACGAGTTCGGCGGCGAGCAGCGGCCCCAGGCGCTGATCCGCATCGGCGCCTGGCACGTGGTCGAGCCCGGCGCCGGCGCAAAAGCCCTGCACGCCGAGATGGATCAGCGGCTCGAGCGCGAGCTGGACGCCTTGCGCGACGACGCCGTCGACGGAGCCGTGGCTGCATACCGGACGATCCTGCGCGGGCGGCAGTCAGTCAACGTGGTGTGGGATCGGGTCCGCGGAAAACGATCCGCGAATAAACGTGAATAGGGATTCTCTCATGCGCGTTTATTCGCGGATCGTTTTATTCGACGGCAATCGCCAAAACGCGAAGGCCAACACCGCGAGGCCCAGAAGTCCGGCGCCGAGGTAGCCATACGCCAGATCTACCAGCGTGAACTGCAGCAGATTGAGCGCGTAGAGCAGCGCCGGCAGCAGCGGCAGCAGCGCCGGCTCGCTCAGTCGGCGCCCGCAGATCAGCAGAGCCAGCGCGGCAAGCAGCAGGCCGGTAGCGCCCCACGCGAGGAAGTTCGCCGCCGGAACAGCATAGATCGGCCCGCCGTCGATCCAGCGCCAGTACTCCATCACATACACGGCGAACGGCTCGAGTAGCAGGTCGTAAAGCACCACCAGCGCGGCTGCGGCGGGGAGGAGCCGGCCGTAGGGCGTATTACTGCCCTGGCTAGCCGGCCAGAGCAAGCGCGCGGTTATCAGCGCGCCAGGCACAACTACCAGCCAGGCGAACGGGATCGGCAGCGGCACCTCGCCGAGCAGCTTGTAGCCAAGCGTCGCTCCGTATTCGTAACGGCCGAAGGGCACGCCGGTTGTCACGCCAATATACTCTATCAGCAGCGACAGTACAGCGATCATACCCGCCGTCGCCGCCCCGCGCGCGCCGGCGTTGGCAACCAACCAGAGCGCAAGCAGCATACCCTGGAGCACATTCAAAAAGCCGCCCATCCAGTTGCCCCACGCCGGCACCAGATCAAAGACCACCATCGGCAGCGCGAAGACATAGATGAACAGGTAGATCGAGAGCAGGACGTATATCGCGCGAAGCGTGACCGTGACGGGGTGACGGAGTGACGGGGTGACGGGGTGACGGGGTGATGCAGGTGCGTAGGTATATGGCCTGTCCCCTCTGCGTCTTTGCGACTTTGCGTTTCGAAACTCGTTCACAGCGTTTCGATCAGCCGCGCCAGCAAAGCCGTGCGCGGCACAAACGAATCGAGCAGCACATGCTCATGCGTGGCATGCGCGCCGCCGCCGATCGGGCCAAGGCCGTCCAGCGTGGGAACGCCAAGCGCAGCCGTAAAATTGCCGTCCGAACCGCCGCCGGTCGAGGTTTCTTCGAGCGTAAACCCAAGCTCGCCGGCGAGCTGCTGCGCACGCTCGAAGAGCCGTGCAATTACCGCGCTGCGCTCCATCGGCGGGCGGTTGATGCCGCCCCCGAACTCGATGCGCACATCTTCGAGCACGGCCTGACGCTCCCCAAACGCCCGCGCCAACCGCTCGGCCTCGCCCATACTGCGCACGCGCACGTTGATCACCGCGCGCGCGGCGGCCGGGATCACGTTGGATGTCGTGCCGCCTTTGGCGGTCGTGACATGCACGCTCGTGCCCTGTTCGGGATCGTTCAACGTCTGGATCCAGAGGATCTGGTGTGCCAGCTCGTGCAGCGCGTTACGTCCCTGCTCCGGCGCGACGCCGGCATGGGCAGCCCGGCCATACACATGCAGCTGCCACAACCCTACACCCTTGCGCTCGGTTTTGACGGCCCCACCGTTGCCGGCGCCTTCCAGCACAAGCGCCGCCACGCTTTCGCGGGCCAGCAACTCGATCAGCGCTCGCGATGAGGGACTGCCCAGCTCTTCATCGCTGGTGCATAGATACCACACCGGCCGTCGCGGCATACGCTCGAGCCAGCGCAGCGCTTCGAGCGCAACGCAGCCGACCAACAGGCCGCCCTTCATATCGACGACGCCGGGACCATACAGCTTGTTGCCGCGCCGGCGCACCGGCATGTCGTCCAGCGTACCGCGAGCATACACCGTATCGAAGTGCCCGAGCAGCAGAATCGGCTGCCCCTGGCCGTGCCAGCGAGCGAGCAGATGTGTATCGCCAACCGGCGCGACATCCGCGCCCGCGGCCACGAAGCGCTCGCCCAGCACGCCGGCGAATTCCTGCAAGCCCACACGGTCGTCGGAGCACGACTCAATGCCTGCCCACGCGGCGAGCTGCCCGGCATAGTCGACGGTGCTGAGATATCCGACCAGCGCATCCGGCATGCTCAGGCTCCTCTCAGGCGGGCAGTATATCATTCAAGTGTACTATGATATGCTTAATCTCGAGAGGCTCAGTATGAATACGGTCGACTGGCGCGGCGTGATTGTCTTGCTATTTATCGTACTGATGATCGTGTTTCGCAGCCCGATCACCAACATCGTGCTGCTGGCGCTCGGGGCGGGCTGGTTTTTGCAGGCCGGGCTGGCTCCGCTGCGTGCGCGGGGTGGCTCGGTGCTCAGCGGCGAAAAAGTAACCTACTGGCGCGGCCAGCGCATTGTGCAGCACCAACCGGTGCGCCAGCGTGCGCGCAGCATCGGCAGCACGCAACTGGCCGTCACGGCGCTGTATTTGCTGCTCGGCGGCGCCACCGCCGTCGCGGGCGTGCTGTACGTGCTGGGCTACATCGCCGCGAATACTTAACGATCCGCGAAGGCCACGAATAAACACGAATAAACGAATGAAGCCACGAATATTCGTGGCTTCATTCGTTTATTCCGTGGCTAGGAACGACCTGCTGCTCGCACTACAGCATCGATCGCACTACACCCACGACGCGACCTTGCACCTCGACGTTTACGGCGTCTTCGGTCCATGCCGCCATGGTGGGATTGGCCGGCTGGAGGCGAACTTTATCGCCCTCGCGGTAGACCTTCTTGAGCGTGACTTCGTCGCGGTCCACCACCCGCACCGCGGCCGTCTGGCCGTTCTCGACCTGCTTGGCATTGCGCATCAGGATCAGATCGCCGTCGGCGATCAGCGCATCCACCATCGAGTTGCCTTTGACGCGCAGCGCGAATACATCCGTGAGCCGATCGGGCAGCATTTCGGCCGGAACATCTACCATCTCGTCGGAAACGCTTTGTTCCGGTGACGGGATCGGCTGGCCGGCAGAGATGGTGCCAACCAGCGGCACCTGGCGTACCGCGCCCAGCAGCCCGAAAGCCGAGCCGGCCTGAGGTAGCTTGATGCCGCGAGCGTTTTTCGCGTCGCGCACCAGCATCCCGGCATCTTGCAGCTTCTTCAGGTTGTAGGCTACCACCGAGGTAGAGGAAATGTTCAGATCGTGCTGAATATTGCGGATCGCCGGCGGGTAGCCGTTATCGTGCATGAAGCGCTGGATATAGGTAAAAATGCTCTTCTGACGAGCAGACAATCGTTCCATCGGCCGTTCCTTTCGCCGCCGCGACCGAGATAGCCGGGGAGGGCGACTAGCAAATATGTGCGAGTGGAAGCAGTATAGCAGTCGCACCTATGTTCTGTCAAGCAGTGTTTTTCGGGCCCGGGCATGGTATAATACAACCAGGATGCAGCATATGAATGCCTCAAAGACGGCGCGACTGCCGGGTGTGATCGATACGCTCAGCCAGGGCTTCGCAGCCGCCTACAGGCGACCATGGCTGCTCGCGATCCCCTTCGTGCTGGATCTGGTGTACTGGTTCGGGCCGCGCCGCACGATCCTGCCGTTGATGCAGAGCTTGCTGGCGTGGGCCGCGGCATTCAGCCCCGAGGCCTTTACCGACGAGCAGCGCACAGTGTTTCTGGACATTTCGGCCCAGCCGCTGTATCTGGACTTCTCGCCGTTTGGGGCTGTATCGCCTCAGCTGCCCAAGTTCATCAATTTGCTGACGCCGCTGCTGCCGGAGCTGCCGGACGCGCCGTTTGCAGCAGCGTTGTGGCCGATCAGCGGCGCCGGCACCCTGGTGGCGGGCTGGTTGGTGGTCAATCTGGTCAGCATGCTGGTGCTGGCCGTGTTTTTGATGTTGCTGGCTCTGCCGCTGCGTATGCAGGCGGCGCCCCGGCTGGACGTTAAGGGGCTGCTGCGGGTGTACGGCTCGTTTCTGACGATCTTGTTGATCGTCGGCGGGGCCGTATTCCTGGTAGGTATTCCGGCGCTGGTTTTGGCCCTGCTGGTAGGGTCGGTCAACGTTGTTGTCGGCCAAATATTGCTGCTGGTGCTGCAGGCGCTGTTGTTCTGGCTCTTGTTCACGGCATCGTTTTCGTTCGACGCCGTGGTGATCAACGGCGCCGGCCCACTGCGTGCGCTGCTGAGCAGCCTGTTGGTGGTACAGCGCTCGTTCAGCTCGGCGTTCGGCCTGTTCTTGCTCGGCTGGTTGATCCTGTGGGGCATTAGCTTTGTATGGCGGCCGATCGCCGCTACGGCCGCCGGCCTGCTCGCCGCTATGCTCGCCAGCGCGTATCTGAGCACCGGCCTGGCGGCAGCGCATCTGACATTTTTTCGCGACCGTATCGGCCGCATGGGGAAGAGATAAAACATAGAACACAGAACATAGAACATGGAACACAATCTGCTCTGGCCGATTGTTCTGTGTTCTGTGTTCTGTGTTCTCAATGAATTGGAGAACACAATGGCAACAGTACCCGCCTCAAATCCGGCCTCCGGCTCGAACTACGGCGCCGATCAGATCACCGTGCTGGAAGGCCTGGAAGCGGTGCGCAAGCGGCCCGGTATGTATATCGGCCCCACGGATATCAACGGCCTGCACCACATGGTGCGCGAGCTGGTCGACAACTCGGTCGACGAGGCGCTGGCAGGTTACGCCGATACGATCACGGTCACGATTCATACGGACCTGTCGGTGTCGGTGCGCGATAACGGCCGCGGCATTCCGGTCGGCATCAACAAGAAGCACGGCAGGTCGGCGATGGAGCTGGCCGCAACGATCCTGCACGCCGGCGGCAAGTTCGGCGACGGCGGCTATAAGGTATCGGCCGGCCTGCACGGCGTCGGCCTTTCGGTGGTCAACGCGCTGAGCGATTGGATGTTTATCGAGGTTGCTCAGAACGGCAAGGTGCACCGGCAAGATTATAGGCACGGCGTGCCGTCGAACAAGGTTCGCCCGGTGCGGGCCGGCGAAGGTCGTGGAACCTATGTCCGATTCCTGCCCGACATAACAATCTTTAAAGAGATCGACTACACCTATCGCATGCTGGCCCAGAAGTTCCGGGAAATGGCGTACCTCACCAAGGGGCTACGGATTCGCTTCATCGACGAGCGCGAGGAGCTGGAAACGTCGTTCTATTTCGAGGGCGGCATTAAATCGTTCGTGCGCCACCTGAACCGCGAAAAAGATACGCTGCACAAAGAGCCGTTTTATGTCGAGCGCAGCGTCGAGGGCGTCAACGTCGAGATCGCGCTGCAATACACCGACAGCTACGACCGCGACGGGATTTATCCGTTCGCCAATAACATCAACAATGTCGACGGCGGCGCACATCTGACCGGCTTTCGCACGGCGCTCACGCGGGTGATCAACAACTATGCCCGCGCCAAAGGCTTTTTGAAAGAGAAAGAAGAAAACCTGTCGGGCGACGATGTGCGCGAGGGCCTGACGGCTGTGGTGTCGGTCAAGCTGATCGACCCGCAGTTTTCGTCCCAGACCAAAGAAAAGCTGGTCAATCCCGAGGCGCGCAACGCGGTTGAAGTTACGCTCGGCGACGCGTTCGCGACGTATCTTGACGAGAACCCCTCGGACGGCAAGCGCATCGTTGAAAAAACAATCTTCGCGGCGCGGGCACGCAAGGCTGCCCAGCAGGCGCGCGAAACCGTGCGCAAGAGCGCGCTGGAAGGCTTTTCGCTGCCCGGCAAGCTGGCCGACTGCTCGGACAGCAATCCGGCGCGCTGCGAGCTGTATATCGTCGAGGGCGACTCGGCCGGCGGTTCGGCCAAGCAAGGCCGCGACCGCCGCTTCCAGGCGATTTTGCCCCTGCGCGGCAAGATCCTGAACGTCGAGCGCGCGCGCATGGACAAGATGCTCGGCAACAACGAAGTCCGTGCCCTGATCACGGCAATGGGCATCGGCGTCGGCGATATCATGGACATGGCCAAGCTGCGCTACCATCGCATCATCATCATGACCGACGCCGATACCGACGGCGCGCATATTCGTACCTTGCTGCTGACCTTCTTTTTCCGCCACATGCGCGAGCTGATCCAGGCCGGGCACCTGTATATCGCGCAGCCGCCGCTGTACAAAGTGACCGTCGGCAAGAACGAGCAGTATGTGTTTTCGGATCGCGCGCGCGACGAACATTTGAAGACGCTGACCGCCGAGGACCGCAAAAAGGCGGTGATCAACCGCTATAAAGGCCTGGGCGAGATGAACCCCGAGCAGCTGTGGGATACCACGATGAATCCGGCCAACCGGATCATCTTGCAGGTGACGATGGAGGATGCACAGCAGGCCGACGAAACGTTCACCATGCTGATGGGCGACCATGTGCCGCCGCGCAAGCGCTTCATTCAGACGCACGCGATCGAGGTGCGTAATCTGGACGTGTAAGGTTTGACGAAAGCGCGCCGGGGATAGGCAAAGGCGCGAAGAACACAACGATTCAGATTGTAATCGATCGCATCCGGGCCAGTATTGAGCCGATTACGGAAGCCGGTAGTAGTTGCTCTTGCTATCATCTGCGCGATGCCGGGCTACGCTTTCCCGACGGCTCGTTCAAACGGCCCGATATCGCGATCTTTTGCACCGAGCCGCCCGAGATCGACGAATCGTGGGAGCACGTGCCCGAAGCTGTGATCGAGATCGTCAGTCTGGATTATGAGGAAAAAGACCTGAGCATCAACCCGCCGTGGTATCTGTCGCAAGGGGTCAGGGACGTGCTGGTGGTCGAGCCGCGCGAGCGCAAGGTTCATCACTTTCGCCACGGAGCACCGGTCATCCAGCCGGAAACACTACGGCGGCTGGGGCTAGCGACGGAATAAACGAGCCACGAATAAACGAATGGAGTCACGAATAATTCGTGACTCCATTCGTTTATTCGTGTCTATTCGTGGCTCAGATCGTCCCTAAGCGATGCGCGCAGCGGTTTCGGCTAGGCTGGTCGAGTAGCCTATTTCGTTGTCGTACCACGCCGCTACCGAAAGCAGCTCTTCCTGCACCGTGGTCAGCGGCAGGTCGATGATCGATGAGTGCGGATCGCCGACAATACGCGACGAGGCCCACTCGTCTTCCAACACCGCCATCGTGCCCTTGAGCGGCGCTTCCGATGCCGCCTTGCGGAACGCATCGTTAACGGCTTCGACGGTGACGGGCCGCTCGGTCATCACGTTGAGCTCGACGATGCTGCCGGTGCGCACCGGGACGCGGTAGGCTTTGCCGGTGATCTTGAGCCCGGGCCAGATAAACGACAGCGAGCGCGCCGCGCCCGAGGACGACGGAATCAGATTTTCGGCGGCGGCCCACGAGTTGCGCCGGTCCTTCATCGGCTGGTCGGTCAGCGACTGGGTGTTGGTGTAGGCATGGACCGTCGAGAACAGCCCGTAGCGGATGCCCCAGTTGTCGAGGATCACCTTAACCACCGGCGCGAGCGCGTTGGTGGTGCAGCTGGCCATGCTGACGATTTTGTGCTTTTCGGGGTCGAAATCGTCGACGTTGATGCCGGGCAGCAAGAAAATGTCGCAGTCTTCACGCGTCTTGCTGGGTGCGCTGACCAGCACACGCTTGGCGCCGCGGTCGAGGTGCGCCTGGGCGCCGGCGCGAGTAACGGCGCGGCCGGTGCAATCGACCACCAGGTCGATGTCCAGCTTACCCCAATCCGGCAGCTCCTGCATCGAGTTGTAATACGCGATGTCGCGTCCACCGATTTTGAAGCCGGTGTCGGTCGCCTCCACATCTTCAGGCCAGATGCCATAGTTCGAGTCGGCCTTGAACAGAGCGGCAAACGTCGGTATGTCGCGGATGTCGGAGAACGATATCGGCGTGAATAGGTTGGCCTTAAGCGCGGCTTTGGTGATCGAGCGGCCGATGCGACCAAAGCCATGGATCGCTACGCGTGCCATACGGTGTCCCTCCTGAGCGTGTATCGCGCGGCAGACGGGTCTGCCCCTATTGTACGGCAAACTTTGTGCCGTCAACCGGCCGGATTGTCGAGCGTCGCTACGATCTGCATCCAGAAGGGCTCGGCCAGCGGGTTGCGCTCGACGCGCATGCCCAGGCGGCGCATCACCGCGGCCGACGCCGGATTGTCGTAGCTGGTGGTGGCGACGATGCGCTCGACGTTGAGCACGCCGAAACCGTAATCGATCAGCGCGCGGGCCGCTTCGGTAGCATAGCCCCGGCGCTGATGCGGCGAGCCGATCGCCCAGAACAAACCTGTTTCGTTGGTGAAACGCGCCGCCGACGGCCGGCCGCCGTACGACGGAAGCTGGCCGAACGGAAACAGGCACGGCACATAGCCGGCCGCGCCGATCAGCTCGCCGCTGTTTTTCAGCACCACTGCTCGTTCTCCATACGGCGGCTGGTGCAGCTTACGCAATACCGCTTCGTTCAGCACCGTCCATTCGAGCCAGGCGCGACGCTCGGCGAGCGCATCGGCCTCGGAATCGTCGACGATGGTCCAGCCCAGGTCGACGTCGAGCACCTGGTGGATCGCGTCGAGGTCGTCGAGGCGGAACGGACGGATCGTGAGCCTGGTTGTGTTGAGCTCGTGCATTGACTAATGGATCCGCGTATAGGCGCGCATACACGCTAATCTACGCGAATTACGTGCGATGATCAAGCTGCTTGATGATATATTGTGTCGGCAGGAACGTTTGATGGCGTGCCGGCATCTGCAGAATGTTGCTGGTTCCGTATTCATGGCCGTGGGAAATTATGCGCGCCAATATTGGCGTGCGCCAACACCGGGTGCGGACACGCCGCCGGCGTTCACGACGGCATGGCGATCGATTAACACGGGTGCGGACACGCCGCCGGCGCACGCAACAAGATGGCGATTCATCAACACAGATGCGGACACGCCACCGGCGCAAATGGGCCGTATCGACCAAACAGGTCGGCAGGACGCCTACGGCGTGTCCCTACATGATTCCCTCGCGTCATTGCGTTAATTCGACGCCGCGCCGTACCGCCATTCCCAATAATGCCGGCCAACGTTGCCCATTTCGATACGGAAGGCAGGCTCGTTATCGGGCGTATAGGTCAACACGCGTCGCTCCCAGGCCTGGACCAGCACATCGCGCTCGACGCCGCCGATGCGGGCGCGCGTCCAGTACGGCTCGCTGATCGGCAGACCCATCACGAATACCGCCGGCAGCGGCAGCGTCTGCAGGTAGCTCTCGAAAACGCCGGCAACGTTATGGCCGAGCTCGTTTGAATACGCGGCGGCGACGACGCCGTAACGCGCCAGTGCCGCGTCGTCGCCTACACTGCCGTCGCGAGCCAGTGTCGCGGTGATTGCCCGCCCGGCGGCAGGCTCAGCACGGCGCGGAGCCTGGTCGACGTCGACGGTCGCCACGCTACCAAGCGTGCGATAGGTAGGCGCGCCGGGGTTTTGTGGCGCCGGGTCGCCGGCGAGGGGCACATCGGCCGGCTCACGCTGCTCGTACTCCCTGGCGCCGTCGCCTATTTTGAGCCTGCCGGTTGCGAGCTCGATCGGCAGCAGCCCGTTGGTGACGAAAAACCGACTTGCGCGGTCGGCGTTGGGGTCGTTGATCTCCATGCGCGCCTTGTCGTAGTAGCGCACGCGCCGGCTGCCTCCCGGCGCCTGGGCGTACGGCTCGGAGCGCGTTTCAATAGGCGCCGGTCCCCATAGCCACGAGCGGGCGGTCTCGCCGTCGCGCACGGCCCGATCGGTGGATGTCCATACCTGCTCGAACGCTTCGTCGTCGCCGGCGCCGCTCGCCGGAGGTGGAGGCGGCGCAGCAGCCGCGGCCGGCACGTGACGCACGTAGATCGGCGCTTCGCCTACCGCGACCGTCAGCGCGCCGTCGTTCGCGGCGATAATCTGCTCGGCGCCGTCACGGCTGCTCACAATTGCCTCGGCTGATGCGCTCGGGATACGTGCCTGCCCGCCGCCCAGCGACCAGACCACGTCGACGACTTCGCCGCCGGCGTCGAAGCGCTGGACATAGATTTCGGGGCCGGTTGAAGCGACCAGCTCGTCGACCCAGATGCTTCCCGTTCCGGCCTGGGGATTAGGATAATCGTCGACGATCAACGCGCGCAGGCGCACCGGCTCGGTCAGGCGGCCGTCGCCGCCGGTGATGCGATCGCCCGGCGCTACCTCGCCGCTCAGCGAGGCCGTCATGCGCTGCCAGCCGGGGGTGCCGGCAAATCCGAGGCGATATTGCAGCACCTCGCCCTCGGCGTCTTCAAGCTGCACCTGCAGCATGTGACCCGAGCCGTCGCCGTAGACCCACAAACCTAGCCGCGTGCTGCCGGCCGGCAGGGGAGTCGCCGCCGAGCGCAGAAAGGCGATGTACTCGTTGCCGGCGCCGGCGAAGCGGTAGCTGATTTTGCCGGCGGCCGCGCCGCTAATTACCTGCTCGTTGCTCGCTGCAATCGGCTCGCTGCCTGCCGGAACAGTGCCGCCCCAACCCGAGGCGTCGTCGAAGGTAAGCACCGTCGCGCCCGGCATCAGCTCATGCGAACCACGAGGTATCGCGCCGCCGAGCTGCCGGCTCAACGTGGCGAGCGCAGCAGCGGCGGGCTTGAGCGATCCATAGTCGGTGAGGCCGCCCGCCCCGCGAACGATCCCATAGCACGGCTGCTCGCGGTCCTTGAAGTTGTACCACAGCACGCGCTCGGCGCCGGCCGCACGCAGCAATGCGCCGCCACGAGCCAGGTAATTGGCCTGCGCGTTTTCGTCGGTGCGGCCGGCCGGGTCGCGCTCGCAGGCGCCACTGCCCCACCCGTATTCGGTGACCCAGATCGGCCTGGGGCCGAGGCGCGCCGCCAGGGTACGCACGTTGGCGACGCCGACGGCGTCGATCTGGGCAGCTTCGGGCGTAGCGGGATCGACGTACGGATGCACCGATAGCGCGTCGATCGCACCCCAGGCACCGTTGGCGGCGATAGCCTCGAGAAAGCCGGTATCAAACGGCACAACGCCGCCGTTGAGCACAAGCGCCCCCGGATCGACGCTCTTGATCGCCGCCGAAGCCGCCACGAGTAGCCGCGCATAGGCCGCCGCGTCGGGCGCCGGACGCCAGAACGCGGCGTTGTCGGGCTCGTTCCAGATCTCCCAGGCCGCCACCTGCCCGCGATATCGCTCGGCCGCGGCGCCCGCAAAGGCCGCGTATCGAGCCGGATCCGGCGCGAAGAACGAGATTTCGTCGGGTACGTCGTTTGGCTCGGGCGTAGCCCAGCCGACCGCCGGCATGATCACGCCGATGATGTTGACGCCGTTGGCGCGGTGAGCAGCGAAGGCTCGATCATAGCGCGACCAGTCGTAGGTACCCGGCTGTGGCTCGACGCGCGCCCACTGCACGTCTTCGCGCGCCCAGCCGAGGCCGAGCTCGCGAACCAGCGCCGCCGGCTGCTCGATTGTTTCGATGTCCGGGTAGCGCGACACGATATGGCTGTTGATGCCGAACACCGATGCGCCCACAGCAGCCTGGGCCGCGACGTGTGTAGGATTAGCCGGCACCAGCGCGGCGAGGACGAGCAGCAGGATCAGCGGGCGTTTCAAATTGAGGGGTCCTTCAGGGAGAGTGTAAGTAACGCAAAGGCGCCAGGACGCAAAGGAATTGATTAATGTCCAGCGTGAATGCTCGCCTGTGCTGTTGAAACTATTGTATGCCTGGTATACGAAGGCGACAAGGCTTGTAGATGTAGTAACCCTTATGCGTATCCTTTGCGTCTTTGCGTTTCTATTCAGGTAATCTTGCGCTGTTGAGCACTCGCACGATATAATCGCCCCACAGTCTACGACATGAGGTAGTATGAGAGTACTGACCTTACTGGTGCTGGCTTTCCTGGTGCTGCCGGCGCGCACGTCTGAAGCCCAGCAAAACAACCCAGCCGCCGATCCGATCGCCGCCGCGGCGCCCGGAGGCTTCGACCCTGCGCTGCAGGGCGGCTTCGACGCCACGTGGCAGCGCGTCGATTTGCCGGTCGAGCTCGGCGAGGCAAGCCGTGCCTGGACCTGGGGGCCGCAGTTCTGGGTTTCGGGCCTCGAGCGCTACGCCCAGAGCCCCGGCGGCTTGCGCTGGGTACAGTACTACGACAAGGCGCGTCTGGAGCTCAACAACAGCACCGACCCCGGCGCCGTGTCGGCCGGATTGCTGGTACGCGAGATGGTTAGTGGCCTGGTAGCCCTGGGCGACGATCCGGCGCAGGTCGAGGCGCTGGCGCCGGCACAGGTGCCCGTGGCCGGCGATGTGCCTGCGACCATGGAGACGCCGAGCTATGCCAGCTTCGCCGCGGTAGCCTCGTTATCCAACGACCGGCGCGCCGAGCCTGCTATCGGCGGGCAGGCAGCACAAACGCTCGACCGTGCCGGAAGTATCGGCTCACTCCCTCCCGACGTCGCCTGGCTGGCCGGGCTGGCACCGATCGAAGCGTTCGACGACCGGCTCGGTCATAATCTTCCCCGACCCTTCTGGACCTTTCTGAACCGCTCGGGTCTGGTGTATGAAGGCGGCGCGTCCGTTGGCGAGCGAGCAGTGTATGCGCCGTGGGAAGCGGTGGCCGGCTTGCCGATCACCGAGCCGTACTGGTTCGTCACCACCATCGGCGGGCAACCGGCGTGGGTCATGGCGCAGCTGTTTGAGCGCCGGGTATTGACGTTTACGCCGAGCAACGCGCCGGAATTTCAAGTCGAGATGGGCAACGCCGGGCGCCACTACTGGGAATGGCGCTACGGCCGCCCTCCCGCCGCCGTGGATATGCTGCGCGTCGAGCCCTCGCCGCGCGAGCTGAGCCCTAACGGCGCGCTGGTGGCATGGGCGGCGACCGAGCCGGTACATGGCTCGGTGGTGTACGGCCCGCGCTCGAACGCACTCGAATTCACAGGCAGGCGGCGGTGATGCGGTTGTCGAAGCATCTGTGACGCTGCCCGATCTCGTTCCCGCCACGCGTTACTTCTGGCGCGTCGTCGCCGTCGACGGCGCCGGTACGCTGCGTCGCTCGCCGCTGGCAACGTTTACGACGCCCGGCTTGCCGCCACCGCTCCCACCACCGGAGCCGGCTCCCGCGCCGCCGTCGGGCGGACGTATTGTCTGCCTGACCTTCGACGACGGCCCGCTTGGCGGTACAGCCGAAGTGCTCGACGTGCTGGGTGGTCGCATACCGGCAACGTTTTTCCTGGTCGGCGCCAACGGCGGCGGGCTGCAATCGTCGCTGGTTCCGCGCATGTTAAACGAAGGCCACCAGATCGGGAACCACACCTTTTCACACGTTCCGATGACAAAGTCCGGCTATCTGAACACCTACGGCGACCTCAGCAATCCTGGTGCTTTAGCAGCGTTTCAGGAAAACTATAATCGCAACGAGCGCCAGTACCGCGCGGTGCTGGGCTCCGGCGGGCAGGTGTTCCGCCTGGCGCGGCTACCGGGCGACGGCCGCGCTGTGCAGATCAACGGTCGCTATGTGTACGTGGACGCGACCAACGCGATGGGGCTGCTGCATGTCGGCTGGGATATGGAGCTCGCGCCGAGCGGCGTGTTCGGACATCTGCCGTACGGCAACTGGCAGGGCATCGCCGGCCTGGCCGCGTCGTCGCCGAGTCTGCCGGCGCCGGGCTCGATCTTACTGCTGCACGACGCAACCCTGCACGGCCGCAGCGGATTGCTGGTGGCGCTGATCCAGGTGCTGGCCAACAACGGTTACGGCTTCGGCCACGTCAACGGAGCGGGCGGCTGCGGCTGAGCAGCAGAACTGATGCCTGAAATGAACGGCTTTCAGCTGCTCCAGACGCTGAGGGACGACCCCGAACTAGCGCCCATTCCGGTCGTGATGCTCTCGGCATTCGGCCCCGACTGCGCCCCGCCGAGCGCCGCGAACGTCAGCGCATGGCTCCGAAAGCCGGCCGAGGTCGAGCAGATCCTCGAAACGGTCGAGCTGTGCCGCGAACATGCGCCCGTAGGCGCTTAACCCCAGTTTTTCGACCAAACATCGGCATACAGGTATAATCGGGGTATGCGCCCGCACATATCCGCACTCGCGCTGCTGCGCACGTTCCGCCGGCTTGCCGGAGTCGCCTTGCTGTGTGCGATCGTGGCCTTCGGCACCGGCGCGCTGGTGATTGTGCAGGCCGGTCGAAGCGACGGCGCCACGGGCGATGCCGCGATCGTAATGCTGGCCGACGAGCGCGGTTCGGCCGTGCGGATGGATCGTGCGCGGCAATTGTTCCTGGACGGTAGAGTGGAGCGTATTTTGCTGGCCGGAGCAAACGCCGTGTCTAGCCGTGACAACCTGGTAGCACGTGGTGTGCGTGAGGATGCGATCATGGCGCTGACGGATCCGTCCCAAACGGCACAGCTGCGCGAGGCAACCGACATCTTCGAGCGCGACAAGCTGGACGGAGGTACCTTGATCGCCGAGCCGGTGCAAACGCTGCGGCTCTTGAAGATCGCGCGAGACGCGGGCGTTGTGCTCAACAGCCTGCCGATCGGCGCGTCGCCCGAGATCGACCTCGGTGAGGTCGCCGCTGAGGTTGGACAATATTTTCGCTATGCTTTGTGGGATGCCAATGGCCCTTGATTCAGTTGTGGAAACCACGATCGGCGAGCTCGACGCGATCAATCGGGCCCGCGAAGCGGCGCTCGGCACATCGCGCGGCTTGATCCGCCAGTGTGCCAACGCGATCCGTGCGACACATCGCCACGAATGGGACGCCGCCGGTACATTGCTCGAAGAAGCCGGCCGTACAGCGGAAGAATTACGCTCGCGTCTGGCGGATCGGCCCGATATCATGTTCGCCGGCTACACCCAGGACGCGCTCAAGGAATACGCCGAGGCGCGGTTGACGTACGCGATGGTACGCGGTGAAGCGCTGCCGTCGGCTGCCGGCGTCGGCGTTGCACCGGCAGCGTACCTGAACGGCCTTGCCGAAGCGGCCAGCGAGCTGCGACGCTTCATCCTCGACGGCCTGCGACACGGCGATGTGACGACCGGCGAGCGATTACTGGATATCATGGACGACGTATATAGCCTGCTGGTCACTGTCGATTACCCGGATGGCGTCACCGGCGGGCTACGCCGCACCACGGACGCGCTACGCGGGGTGCTCGAGCGAACACGCGGCGATCTGACGAATGCGCTGCGACAGGACCAGCTGATGCGGGCGCTCAAGGAGGTCGAGCGTGCCGTGGGCGCCGACCGCGAAGTCCGCGAATGAACCGCGAATTTCGCGGATGTTACGATGAAACCTGCTGAAGCAGGTTACGCATGATTATCGTTCGTCCTTAACCTGCTTTAGCAGGTTTTACCTTATCATCCGCGAAATTCGCGGTTCGCGGCACTGCGCGGCAGGAGCCCAGACTATGCTCGATCTCGACAGCTCCAGCGAGTTCGGCGCACGCGTACTGCGGCGTCTCGAACAAGACGAAGTGATCTGGCTGACCACGGTGCGCGCCGACGGCCTGCCACAGCCCAGCCCGGTCTGGTTTTTGTGGAACGGTGAGACGATGCTGATTTACAGCCAGCCCAATACGCCCAAGCTACGCAATATCGCGGGCAACCCGAAAGTATCGCTTAACCTCAACAGCAACGAAACAGGCAGTGATATCGTCGTCGTGTCCGGCACGGCAGTGGTAGACGAGCATCCTACACCGGCGGCCGACGTGCCCGAGTACCTGGCCAAGTATCGCTCCGCGATCGTGCGTATGGGCGCCGATCCCGACCAGTTTATGCAGAGCTACTCGGTGGCGATCCGGGTTACGCCGGCCAAGCTGCGCGGATTCTGAAACCTGTACTATGACCGAACACATCTACAAAGCAAAAGCTCCGATGCGGATCGGCTTTTTCGGCGGCGGCACCGATGTAAGCCCCTATCCGGAGCTGTACGGCGGCAAAGTGCTGAACTGCACGATCGACAAGCACGTGCGTTGCATGTTGCGGCCCACCGGCAAGCCGGGCGTGACGATCCGCTCGCTGGACCTGCAGACCATCACCCAGTCGGTGACTGCCCGTGACTGGACCGGCAACCTGCCACTGCCCGAAGCGGTGCTCAACGCGCATCCGGAGATCGACGGCGTCGAAATCGTGATGTTCAGCGACGTACCGCCCGGCACAGGCCTCGGCTCGTCGTCGGCGCTGGTGGTTGCGATGCTCAAAGTGCTCGACGCCGCGTTCGGACTGGGCTTCGGACCGCATGAACTGGCCAGGCTGGCCTATCGTATCGAGCGCGAAGACCTTGGTATCTCCGGTGGCTGGCAAGACCAGTATGCCGCGGCGTTCGGCGGCCTGAATGTGTACCATTTCAGCGGCGGCGATGCGATCGTCGAACCGGTTGTCGCCGACGAATCCGCGCTGTTCGAGCTCGAATCGTGTTTAGTCATCGGCCTGGTTGGGGACCGCCAGATGCTGACGCGCAACGTGGTCAACGACCAGGTACGGCGCCTGCGCGAGGGCGATACCTTGCGCTATCATCACGAAACCAAGGCATTGGTTGACGAAGCGGTGCGGCTATTGCGTGGCAACCGCATCCCCGACTTCGGCCGGCTGCTGCACGAGGCGTGGGAAGTCAAGAAGGCGTTTTCGCCGCATATCGCGCCGGCGGCCGTGGATCATGTGTACTCGGTCGCGCGCGAGCACGGCGCCTGGGGCGGCAAGCTATCGGGCGCGGGCGGCGGCGGGTTCATGTGCTTTTGCTGCCCCTTCGAGCGGCGCCTCGAGCTGGAGCACGTGCTGGTCGACGCGGGGGTCAGCGTGCGCCCCTTCTCGTTTACGCGTACGGGGGTGCATGCGTGGAAAGCACAGCCTTAGTATCCTAGCTCGCGCAGCGCCTGCTCGGCTTCGCCCCGCTCGGACCAGGCCACTTTCCGGCCGTGCTCATACAAGATGCTGCTTTCGTGCCCTTTACCCAGCAGCAACACCACATCACCCGGCGTAGCCCGGCGTAGCGCCTCGCGCACGGCGAGCGAGCGATCGGCGATCACCAGCAGGCCGTCGCCTTCGCGCCGGCCGGTGCTCCGTACCCCCGCCGCGATCGCCTGCAGAATCGCTTGCGGGTCTTCGTCGCGCGGGTCCTCGTCGGTGACGATGGTCAGGTCGCAATAGCGGCCGGCGATGCGGCCCTGGACTTCACGCTTTTCGCGATCGCGCTCGCCGGCCGAGCCGAACACGGCGATCAGCATGCCGGCAGTCAGCGGGCGCATCATGCCCATGACACGCTCGAAGGAATCCGGGTTGTGCGCGTAATCGACCACCACCGTGAACGGCTGCCCGAGCTCTACGCGCTCCATGCGCCCGTTGACACCCCTGACTGCGCGAAGCGCCGCCGCGCACGCGGCGCCGTCGACGCCCAAAGCCAGGCCCGCCGTCAGGGCGGCCAGCGAATTGAGAACGTTGAACTCTCCGGGTATGCCCAGCTCTACCCCGACGGCGCCCCATGGCGTGCGCGCGGTGTAGCGAACCCTGTCGCTGGTCAGCTCGACCTGCTCAGCCGTCACATCGGCGCCCGCGGCGCTCAACCCATAGGTCAGCACCCGCGCCGAACCTGCAGCTGCCGCGAAGAATGCAGCATTGGGATCGTCGGCGTTGATCACCGCCGTCTTGGGCAGCTGCGGCTTGTCGACATGCAGCAGCTCAAACAGGCGCGCTTTGTCGCGGCGATACCGTTCGAAGCTACCATGATAATCGAGGTGCTCGTGGGTGACATTGGTCAATATCGCCAGGTCAAAGGCGCAATCGCCGACGCGATTCCACTGCGGCGACAAAGCGTGCGAGGACGCCTCGATCACCACCCGGTCGCAGCCGCCGTCCACGGCGCGGCGCAGCAGCTCCTGAATTTCGAGCGCCTCGGGGGTAGTCTGCCGGGTCAGATTGCTCCACCAGCGCGGTCCGATCTTAAAATCCATGGTGGACATCAGCGCGCTCGGATGTCCCGGCTGCTCGAGCATATGCGCCAGCAAGGTCGAGGTTGTCGTTTTGCCCTTCGAGCCGGTCACGCCGGCGACGATTAGCCGGCGAGCAGGATAGCCGTACCAGGCGGCGGCCAGCGGCGACAGCGCGGCACGAGCGTTCGGCACACGTACAAAGGTAGCTCTGCCCGGCTCGATCAGATCAAACACTGCCTCGTTGTCGTACACCACCGCAGCCGCGCCCGAAGCCAGCGCCTGGGGAATAAAATCGTGCCCATCCACATGCGCACCGGCGATCGCTACAAATGCGAAACCAGGCTGCACCTTGCGCGAGTCGTACGCCAGGCCGGCGATGTCGACGTCCAGCGTACCGACGACGCGGGGGGAGAGCAGGCCGGTTATGAGGTCGGAGAGTTTCATTTACTACTCATCAAACAACCACGTCGGCTCCACGTATAGCCGCGCGTGGCCGGCGGTGATGCGCGCGGAAACCCAGGCTTCGAACCAGCTTGCCTGCGCTTCGATATCACTCGTACGCAGCTCAGCCAACGGAACGTTGAGGCGCAGCGCGCGGCCCGGGATGATATGGCGCGTAATGCCGGCAGGCAACACTTCGCCAATGCGCGACAGCTCAAGCAAATCGAGCTTGGTGTAGCGTGGGAACAGCACCGCGATGCCGCCCTCGGGCAGCCGTTCGGCGACAATTGTACCGTCCTGCGGCAGTCGCTTGATCGTCGCGCGGCGCGCATAACACGAAAACGTCGCCTGTAGCAAGGCGGCACTGTTGACCATCCGGTCTTCCGATTCGAGCATCCATGCATTGCCGTCGGGGGTAAGCAGGGCTGCGATCTCGCCGCTTTCAAATCGTGGCGCCGGCGTTCCGCCCGTGATCGGGCTTACGCGTAGCCCCTTGATCGATCGTATCGCGCGCAGCAGCGAGTGGATGTTCGCGTCATACAACAGGTGCGCCCAGGTGTGCAGCTCGATTCTGTGGTCGGCATAGTTGACGACCTGCACAGGCGCGACAGCGAGACCGAGCAAACGCAGCACCGTGATCCGCGTGGCACCGTCCAGCACCAGTAAACGATCGCTGCCCGCGTATCGCGCTACGATCGGCGGGTTGCGCAGCACATCCTCCTCGCGGAGCACGGCTTCAAGTCGCTCGACACGCTCGTCCTCGACCGCTTCGTGCAGTACGCAGCGCTCGAGCGATACCAGGACTAAGGTTGGGAGTGGTTCAGTCATCCCGTCGCACGTCGCCGCCACCAATTATAGGCCGGCCGCAGGTAGACCTGGTCGTAGGCCGGCAAGTAGCGCACGACGCGGCCGCCCCAGCCTTTCTTGAACCGGTACACGCCGTACATCGGATTCGCCTTCGCCTCGGCCTCCAACAGCGCCAGCTCGTGCCCTTCGACTTTAGGCGATGCAGATAGTTCGGCGCCTGCCATGCGGCCAAACGCATCAGGCACGCCCCACATATCGTACACCTCGCACCCGCGCTCGTTGGCCCACACAATCGCGTGCCACTGCAGCAGGTGATTGGCGCCCGCTTTGAGCCCGAGCTCGTTCGAGCCGCTATACATATATTGCGCTTCGCGGCCCCAGCCGAACACCAGAAATGCAGCGACGGTTTCGCCCGCCAGATCGGCAAGCAGCAGGCGTGCAGCATCACCAAACATACGCCAGGCCAGCATATAATACTCGCGGTCGTGGATCGCAAACTGTTGCCGCTCGGCGGTTGCCAGCATGATCGCATAAAACGCATCGAGGTCGCTGTCGGTTTGCCCGATCCGCACCTGGACACCGTTGCGCTCGGCGCGCCGCACATCGGCACGGTGCCCCTTGCTGGCTCCGGCCAGCAACTCGGCCGGTGTCGACCGTAGATCGAGCCGGATCGACGAGCGCGGCTGTAGCGGCTCGGCCGGCTCAAAGCCTTCTACCTGCAGCAGCGAGTGCAGCGCATTGGCCTCGGAAGTGCCCTCGACGATGTTGGGCTCTAGACGCAAGAAAGCAGCGCGCCGCCGCCGCGCGACGCTACGCAGAGAGCGTAGCAGCGCGCGGTTCACCTCGTCGTCGGCCGCGAGCAGCGGCCCACGCGGCACATAGGCCGCGGCGAGCCCATACGTCGGCCGGATCAGCAGCTGTGCCGTCGCCGTCGCATCGCCGGAGCTTAGCGCCAGCCGCAGCGGCCGCCAACCGAAGCGACCCTTGAACTCGCCCCAGTCCCAGCTCTGCAGCAGCGAGCCGCCGGGCAGCGTACCTACAAGCTTGTCCCAGACCGCGGCATCGCGATGCTCGACCAGCGCGAGCGACGCGGGGGCGATCATTCGCGGCTCCCATACACGGCGCTACGGCCACGCCTGCCGAACACGGCGATGAGTATGAGCACCCATGCAGCGGTTTCGACCAGCCTAGCCGCTCCGCTGACCAAGGCGATCATCACGCCTGTTTGATTCGCATTCCATCCATTTTGCATAACAAGCCGAGGGATAAGTACATTGAACATAGATGCAAAAATGGACACTAGCAACAACATCGCAAGTCCTGTGATTACGAGCTGCGATACGCGAGGATGCTGCCGGCGCCGGACAATGGCGACGACAATACCCGCCAGCCAGACCAGGTACAGCGAAATATTGATCGCAAGGGATGCGAGTGCAGCAATGACAACGTCCATGCGGAACGAGATAACCTCCGGATTAGCGGCGACTATTGTAGCATGTGACGCAGTCATGGCGAGGTTCGCGGCGGCCGGCACACGTTATGGCGATACTGTCCAAAAGCGCTCGGCGAAGCCGTTTTCGGCCATCGCCGCGGCGTAGTCGCACAGCATGCGGTCGGGGTCCGCTTCGTCGAACAGCTCACGCTGCTGTGAAGCATAGCAAGCAACCGCCCGAAGCTTGCGCTGCATGGTCGACGTGATCGAAATCAGGCGTGGCTGCAAAACCATGTCCAGCTGCACAAGCCGGCGCTCAACCGCGCCGGGTTGTTTCGCGGCGTACGGCAGATCCTCATACCACCATAGCTCGGCGACGGATGCCGCCAGGGCCGCCGCACCGATCACCTGGTGGTCGACGTGATTGCCCGCCCCAAGCGGAGCGTAGAAGCGAGCCGCGGGCTGCTGCGAATGCAGCCGTGCAATCACCTCACGCGCAGCCGGGAGCAACGGGTCGTCGACGGCGACCGCGCCACGCCAGGCATCACCCTCGCCGTAAGCGGCGTGGCGGTAGGGTGCATCCAGATGCTCGAGCTGTACGGCATCACAGCCCAGCACCCCGACGGCTAAGACGTCCTCGGCTCGCCGTCCGGCCATCGGATCGTCGCCGAGCGCCCAGGCATCGTGAAGATAGCGCGCGAACGGCGATAGGTTTGCGGGCTCGGGGCTGCCGGCACACACGGTAACGATCAGCACGCGGGCGTGCTGTTCACGCAGGCGCGCAATTGTGCCGCCACACGATAGCGCCGCATCGTCAGGATGCGGCGCAAGAAAGATGTGCTGATAGTCGCGAGCCTCAGTGAGCTTTTCGAGAATCATGATTGCTGGTTGCCGGCGAACTTACGTTTGCACAGTTACGTGCAATGGATGACAAGTCCATATTCCGCAAATCCGGCACTGACAAAGCCAACCCACTAACCCAACAACCCAAAGCTCCCCGAATCGACCTGCAGCTCGGCGAGCGCCTCATCGGCGGTCTGCTGGATCGTCGGGTTGTCGCTATCGGAGAGGCGCTTGAGCACCCGGCGCGCCAACTCACCGCCGACCTGGCCGAGCGCCCAGATCGCCGCCTGCGCCACTTCCAGATCGCCGCCCTCGGCCAGTGTTAGCAGCCGCGGCAGGAGCGCCATCGCCTCGGAGCCGTACTCGCCAACAGCGCGGGCAGCCTCATAGCGTAGCGCGGCTTCCTCGCTTTGCAGCTCGGCGTCGAGTATCGGAAGCCAGCGGGTATCAAGCGTGTGTCCCATCGCAACAAGCGCGCTTTCTTTGAGCGGCTGCTTACCGGACGTGTACGCCTGCCCGATGATCGCTGTCGTGTCGTCGCTGCCGAAATAGCCCAGCCCTTCGATGGCGCGCCG
Source organism: uncultured bacterium (assembly GCA_963827625.1). GTDB lineage: Bacteria > Chloroflexota > Chloroflexia > Chloroflexales > Kallotenuaceae > CAWHBS01. The sequence continues at coordinate 788,213 of CAWHBS010000007.1, forward strand.
GCGCACCGCGTCAGGCACATCCAGATTTGCTGAAGTGGCGTACAGCGCTTCGCGCACATCGCCGGCAACACGCTCCGACAGCTCACCCAGACCGGCACGCTGCGCGAAGCGACCCAGCGCCAGCGCGACCGCCGCGCGAACGTCCTCGTCGCTGTCGCCATCCAGCATCGGGAGCAGCTGTCGCAGCGTCGTCAGACGGTCGTCTTCCCACAGGCCGTCGACGGCGGCCAGGCGCACGTCGGCGTCCGGATCGTCGGCCATAACGCAGAATACGTCACGAAAATCGAATTCGACGTTCTCCTCGGCCAGCGCTGCTATCGCCGTGGCGATCTCGCGTCGCCGCTCGGGCTGCACGCGCTCCCACGCGGCACGAAACTCGTCACGCTCGTCGCGGCCGATATCGTTGAGCTGGCGTAGCGCGCGGTGCTGAAGTGGTCCCGAAGGATCGCCTAAACCGGCAACAATCGAAGCAACAGATGCCATAGTGTTCTCCATAGAGATCAGGGGTCGGGGGCCAGGGATCAGGACAGACCGTAGATTGGACATTGGCCAGCTTGATTCCTGCAATGAAAACGCAGGGGCCAGGTTTGTGAACCTGACCCCCGACCCCTGACCCCTGACCCCTGACTACTCGTCCTCGTCCTCAACCGGCTCAGGCTCAGCTGCGGATACCGCTCCGCCGGGCAGCAGAGCCGGCTTGTAATAGTGGGCACCCACGGTCGCCTCATCGGCGTAAAACGAAGCATCACGTGCAAGCAGGTTGAGCAGGTAATCCGACGACGCGGGTCGCAGCACATTGACGCCGAGCAGCAACTCGTTGAAGTGGATCCAGTACATCGGCTCTTCTTTGGTGCCGAGCTGCTCGCCGAGCGTTTCGAAAACGTGAGAAATAACCGTCTCCGGCCTGCGTCGTTCCGCCCAGGGCATGACTTTGAGATTGCGCAGCTTGCCGTAGCGCTTCTGGTTGGGCAGCAGATCTTCATCCACCGCCGAGGTATAAGTCACCGGCGCGAACACAAAGCGGTTGCGCTTTTCTTCAAGCTGCAATAGTTTGTCCTCAACGCCTTCGATCTCCTCATACGAAAGATTGATCACATTAGGCTGATCAGAGCGCGAGAACGTGAGCAAGGTACCGGGCACCACGAATTCGTGGAACAGCTCTTCAAGCGAACCCCAGATCCAGCCGCCGCGATTGCCGACCGCGATGCGTGTTTCGGCATAGGCTTGCACACCTTGCTGTTGCACATCGATCAAAACCACAGCCCCGCGCTGTTCGTCCAGCACGGTGCGCGGAAAAATCGACGCAAAAGCATTGTTTAGCGGCAGAATACCGAACTCCCATTCGAACGGCGTCAAATAATGGCTGACAACCCCATCAGCGACGGGCTCGGTCGCGTCGAAGCCCTCGACAAGATAGGAGTACATCTGGCCAAGATCGCTGGGCTTAATGCGAATGGAGCCGACCGACGGCGAGCCCTTAGCAAGCCACAGATTGTACCTGTCGGAGCCGACAAACTCGAAATCCTTGTCGCGGCTCAGGCGCTGGTTGAGACCGAAGCGAAAGATCTCGAACGAGCTGCTTCCGGGCTGCTCACGATACAGATCGCTCATGATTTCGGTGTCGAACGTCGGCTCGCCCCGCTCCACGATATAGTTCTGAATACGACGCAGGTCGTTCTTGCCGAACGTTGGCAGCGCATTCGCGTTGTAATACGTTTCGCCGAAGCCGGCGACCCGGCGCTCCGGATCGTCGTCGAAGGACTTGGTCAGCGCGGCTTTGATCTGCGCACCGTACTGGGCGATCAGCGTTTCAACCGGCAGCTGAAGATCCAGCGTCGTGCCGTCGGCAAGTGTTACAGATGTCCTCGGCGTTGTGGGAGCTGCGGGCTGAACGACCGCCGGCGCCTCGACGGGAACAACAACCTCGACCGGCGCTTCGGCTTCGGTATCGGCTTCGGCCTGCGCCGGCGACAACACCTCGGTTTCTCCGGCGAGCGGTGGCTGCCCGACAAGATTGCGCCAGAAGTTGGAAACCTGCACCGGCTCCACAGTCGTCAGTGGCGGACGAACCGTGGTGACGATATTATTGATATCGTCGACCGGCAGCTGCTTGGTTGGCTCGTACAGGCGCGTCGCGAACATATGCCGCTGATCGGGCTGGTATCCCACAGAAGCGCCACGTCGCGAGGTCGTTACCAGCACTCCACTTTCGCGCTCTTCACGGCTAAACACACCAGGATTGGCCTTTACCGCGGCATCGACCTTGGTGCTCAGCGCGGCAGCATCGCCGCCGTCCTGCTCCGCGATATACTGCGCCAGATTGTCGACCGTTTGCCTGATCAGCGCGTCGCGGCCGAACAGCGAACCCTGGCCGACCATGATCTCCCATATACGTCGCGCCAGCGCCTTCTGTTCGGCGCTGCCGGCGAATTTCAGCTCGGTGGCCAGGGCCATTTACCGCTCCTCCTCGACGCCGACCAGCTCGCGCAAAATGGCGAGATAGCGCTCGGTAAGGGTATCAAGATTTTGGGGCGTACCGGTCTGGCGTAGCCACTGGATCAGCTGATCCATGCCCGTTTCTCCGATCCGCACATTGCGGGCATCCATCTGAAACATGTCTCCTTGGCGCACAAAGGGCCCGGCTATAACTGTCGTGCCCGCGAACACCTCAAAGCGCAAAGGACAGCAGCACGCACAGCGCACTGCTCTACTTTGCGCTAACCGGCTTATATTATAGTCAACGCGGGCCAGATAAGCAAACGATCCAATCAGGAGTATTAAATGCTCAGCGATAAATCGCCGGACGCAGGCACTCATCACTCGTCATTTCGTACCACGGGAACCCAGCGCGATGCTATAACGTCTAGCTTGTATCAAAGGCAACCAAGGAGTCCTATTCATGAACGGCCGGTTCATTACGTTCGCCGCAGGAGTCGCACTCGTGGCGCTTGTGTTAAGTGTAGGGGCATTAATGGTGCTGTTATTCCGGCCACAGCCGGTAGCGGCACAAGCGGGAGCGGCGCCGATCCGCCAGATCACGGTGGTCGGTAACGGCGAAGCCAACGGTACGCCGGATACCGCGATCGTCCAGCTGGGAGTGCGCACTGAAGGCGCAACCGCCCGCGAAGCGCTCGACAGCAACAACACGCAGACGGAAGCGCTGATTGCCAAGCTCAAAGAGCTGGGCGTGGCAGACCGCGATCTGCAAACCAGCAATCTGTCGGTTAACCCACGATACGACGAACAGGGCCGCACCGTGGTCGGGTACGAAGTCAGCAACATGCTGAATGTGACGATCCGCAACGTCGCGCAATCCGGCGCGCTGCTCGACCAGGTGGTCGACGCCGGGGCAAATCAGATCTGGGGCCTGAGCTTTACGATCGACGACCCCACCGCATTGCAAACGACCGCGCGCGATAGCGCGATCGCCGATGCGCGTGCTCGCGCCGAGGCCATGGCGAAAACCGCGGGCGGAACCCTGGGCACCATTCTGAGCATCAGCGAAACGATCGGCATGCAGCCGCCGGTGCCGATGTATGCACGCGCCGAAATGGCACAGGCCGACAGCGCCGTTCCGGTGCAGCCGGGGGAGCAAACGATCTCGGCCCAGGTGCAGGTGACGTTCGAATTGCGCTAAGGTTTACTTCAAACCTTGAGCAGTTTGTTGTCCTGGAGATCAGACTGTGCAGGACGAGGTGACGGGGTGACGGGGTGACGGGGTGACGGGGTGACGTATTTGGTGGTCAAACTCATTGTAGAACACTCATGCGTGTGCGAAGCTTTCCTGAAACGCAACGTGCAACAACCTGAGGTTCACTTTGTCACCCCGTCACCCTGTCATGCACGCCAGCAAAACAGCGCCCCAACCTGCGCAAACTGCCCCACCAGCACTATCAACGAGCGACTACGGACTGGGTGAGGGCGACGGCAAGGCGGCGCCGGCCGCATCGATCGCTTCCTGCGGCGATGAAACGTTGCTGAGCACGTTGCGCACCATACCGTTTAGCGGATCCCACATCCCGACAACCACGCTGGTCAGCGGCTGTGATGCATCCGCCAGCGCCAGCACCGGAGCCGTCGCTTCGTCCACCTCGATCTCGGCGTGTACCGGCAGCAGCTGTCCACGGCTCCACAGTGTTTCCTGGCTTGCTTTGCCGGCGACGGCGCGAGCGAAATCGAGCGCAGCCGCGCGCTGCTCGGGCGAAATAGCACGGTTGATCGCCAGCACATCCGTCAGCAACAGCGAGCGCGGCGTCTGGCCGGCCTGGCGCGCCGGGAGCGCGGCGATACCGACCGCCTCGGCACCGCCCCAGGCCTGCTCATACATCGAACGCCGTCGCGCCCAGTCGATGCCGGCGAGCACACGCCCCTGTTGCACAGCCGAGTCGACAGCATTGTAGTCAGCAGATGCGATCAGCTGCTCGTCGGACGGCAGGGAGTGCAGCCATTCCAGCCAGCTGGCGGTCGCGTCGCGGCCGGCCGTTGTAAACACCGGCTGCTGGCCGTCCACCACGCTGCCGCCGAAAAATTCGAGGTACGGCATCGCGCCGGCCAGCGACAGATAATATGCCATGCTGTACGGTCGCGTTTCAGGCGGTTCGCCGCGTAGTGCGGCATTCAACTCGCGCGCGGCAGCCCAGGTAGCCGGCGCCTCCGCCACGCGCCGCTTGTCCCAGAACAGAACCATCGTATCGAAAGACACCGGAACGCCATACAGCTCTCCATTGACATGCGCGGCATCCAGCGCCTGCGGCAGCAACCCGCTCGGCTGCTCTTCGCTCCACGCGTCCTCCAGCGGCTGAATAAACTGTTGCTGAGCCAGCTCGCCCAGGTAGCGGCCGGGCAACAACACCAGCTGCGGCGCCGATCCATCGGCGACGCTCATGCTGTACGAGCGCACCAGCTCCGCTCCCGGCTGCATCTGCAGCTGGATCCGCACCGCGGGGTGGTCTTGCTCGTAGGAGCGCGCCACGGCGTTCAGAGCCGACAGCTGCGCGCCGGACCAACTGTGCCAGATCGTTAGGCGGATCGGCTCGACCGGCCCGGTATTCGGCTGCGGAGAAGGCGACCCGGTTTGCGTAGCGCTTGCAGAAGCGCATCCAATCAGGGTAAGCAGAGCCGCCAGCACAATGCAGTAGCGGAGAATAGCCCGGCGTCTCATGCAGCTATTATACCCGAACGAGACCGGCGAAACGATGAACGATGCATGATGAGCGATGAAAGGCCGGACATTCAGCGTTATCAACCACCCGCTGACGCGGGTACGCGGGCTCATCATGCATCGGTTGATTTGTCGATTTCAACCAGCGCGGCATCGCCCGCAACCAGCTGGCCGGTGGTGAACGGCACCTCGGTTACAACACCATCGTAGGGCGCAACCACCGTGTGCTCCATCTTCATCGCTTCCAGCACCACCAGCGCGTCACCGGCCGCGACGCGGTCGCCACGCTGCACAAGCACGTTGACGATCGTACCCGGCATCGGCGCGCGCAGGCTGGCGTGCCCCGGCGCCTGCTGCTGGCCGGAACGGAGCTGGTCCAGGCTGAGCGGCGGCTGAGGCGCTACGCGGTACGCCCGGCCGGCGTACGATACAAGCAACGCCGAGCCATCGCGGACAACCGCGAGCCGGTGCAGCCCCGGCCGGTCAGGCAGCGAGGTACTCGTTTCGCCGTTGAGCTCGACGGTCAGCAGGTGCTCGCGGCGGGCAACCATGCGCCCATCGATCGACCGTCCATCCAGATCGAAGCGGTAGCTGCCTCCGCCCGCCGGCGCGACCGAGACGGCCCGTGGAAGACCGTCGACCAGCAGGGTCATGCGGCGATCGGCGCCGGCACGCCACGGGCGCAACCAGGCATCCCCCGGCGCCTGCGCCGGCTCGTCGATGACACGAAGCAGGGCGACGGCCAGGAGCACGACGTCGGGGGCTGTTGGTGGCGTGCTCAGCATGCCGGCGGGCAGGTAGCGCTCCAGAAAGTGGGTGGTTGTGTCGCCCGCGGCGAACGCAGGCTCCGCGATGATAGCCTGTAGCAGCTGAAGGTTGCCGGTCACGCCCAGGATGTGATACTCGTCGAGGGCACGGCGCAGCCGCGCCACGGCTTCCGCGCGGCCGGGAGCATGCACGATCAGCTTGGCCAGCAGCGGGTCGTAATGCACCGTCACATCATCACCGGTGGTTACACCGGCGTCATTGCGCACGCCGGGACCTTCCGGCGGCGCGAACAGGCGCAGCCGGCCGGTCGACGGCAGCATCGCCACCGGATCTTCGGCATATACGCGCACCTCGATCGCATGGCCTCGCAAGGTGATCTCGTCTTGCCCGAACGGAAGCGGCTCACCCGCGGCGATACGCAGCTGCAGTTGCACCAGATCGAGGCCGGTAACCAGCTCGGTAACCGGGTGCTCGACCTGCAGCCGGGTATTCATTTCCAGAAAATAAAAGCTGCCGTCGTCGTCCAGCATGAACTCGACCGTGCCGGCATTACGATAGCCTGCGGCGCGGGCGACACGCACCGCAGCCTGGCCCATGCGCTCGCGCAGCTGCTGATCCAGGGCCGGCGAAGGGCTTTCTTCGAGAAGCTTCTGGTGACGACGCTGGATCGAACACTCGCGCTCGCCGAGGTGTACCACGGTATCGTTGGCGTCGGCCAGCACCTGGATCTCGACGTGCCGCGGCTGTGCGATCAGCTTTTCAAGCAGCACCGTATCGTCGCCGAAGGCGGCTTTGGCCTCGCGTCTGGCGCCGTCGAGCGCAGCGGCGAACTCGTCGCCATGCCCTACTAAGCGCATACCTTTGCCGCCGCCGCCGGCGCTGGCTTTGATTAAAAGCGGATAACCGAGCCGCCCGGCCTCGGCAGCCAGGGTTGCCGCGCTCTGGTCGGCGCCGTCATAGCCTGGAACCACCGGTACGCCCTCGGCCAGGGCGATCCGTTTGGCCGCGATCTTGGAGCCCATGCGCTCGATCGCATCCGCGGGCGGGCCAACCCAGATCAGCCCGGCCTCTTCGCAGGCGCGCGCGAAGTGTGCTCGCTCGGACAAGAAGCCGTAGCCCGGATGGACAGCGTCCGCGCCGCTGCTACGTGCTGCCTGCAGGATCGCCTCAACGTTCAGGTAGCTGTCTCTGGCCGGCGCCGGCCCGATCAGATAGGCTTCGTCGGCCAGGCGCACATGTAGCGCTTCACGATCCGCTTCGGAGTACACGGCAACGGTGCGGATACCTGCTTCGCGGCAGGCGCGGATGATGCGCACGGCTATCTCGCCGCGATTGGCTATGAGCAGCTTACGCATTTGCGTTACCGCTTATCGAAGCGCGGCGCCCACGACGGCCGGCGCTTTTCCAGAAAGGCGCGCAGGCCATCCTGCGCTTCGGCACCGGTGCGCGCGTCGGCGATCGCCTCGACGGTGTAACGCTCCCACTCATCGCGCGGCAGCGACGTCGCCGCCCGAATCAGCTGCTTGGCTCGTACGATAGCCTCCGGCCCACTGCTGAGCACATCGTCCACGGCCTGCTGCACGACGGCGTCCAGCTTGGCCGCCGGAACGACATCGTGTACCAGGCCGATGCGCTGCGCCAGGCCGGTGTCGAAACGGCGGCCGGAAACAAACAGTGCCCGCGCGTGGCCGGCTCCGATCTTGGGCACAACATAGCGCGCGATCACGGCCGGCACCAGCCCCAGCTTCACCTCGGCAAAGCCGAAGGCGACGCGCTCGGCTGCCACGACGATGTCGCAGCAGGCAACCAGCCCGGCGCCGCCGCCGATCGCCGCGCCGTTGACACGCCCGATCACCGGCTTGGGCAGCGTATCGAGCGCCTCGAACATCGCCGCCAGCTGTTCGGCGTCGCGCAGGTTCTCCTCATGGGACAGATGCAGCGTCGAGCGCATCCATTCCAGGTCTGCGCCGGCGCAAAACGACTGGCCTGTGCCGGTGAGCACCACGACCCGTACCGCGGCGTCCCCACCGAGATGCTCGCAGGCGCGACGCAGCTCGTCGATCATCTGCGGGCTGAACGCGTTGTGCTGCTCGGGCCGGTTGAGCGCAACGGTGACGATCGAGCCGGTTCTGGTGAGCTTGATCAGTTCCATCATGATCACATTCGAAAAACCCCGAACCTGGTCGGCTCGAGCGGTGCATTGGCCGCCATCGACAGCCCCAGCCCCAGCGCCATGCGCGTGTCGACAGGATCGAGAATGCCGTCGTCCCACAGGCGCGCCGTGGAGAAATAGGGATTCCCCTCGGCCTCGTATTTGTCCAGGATCGGCTGCATAAACGCCTGCTGTTCCTCGGCGCTCATATCGCGGCCCTGAGCCTGAAGGTTATCGCGCCGGACGGTCAGCAACACATTGGCGGCCTGCACGCCGCCCATCACCGAGATGCGGCTGTTTGGCCACATCCATAAGAGCCGCGGATCAAAAGCGCGGCCGGCCATGCCGTAGTTGCCGGCGCCGAACGAGCCGCCGACTACCACGGTAAACTTCGGGACCTTGGCGTTGGAAACCGCCATCACCAGCTTCGCGCCGTCCTTGGCGATACCGGCGTTCTCGTACTGCCGCCCGACCATGAAGCCGGTGATATTCTGCAAGAACACCAGCGGGATACCGCGCGCGCAGCATAGCTCGATAAAGTGAGTCCCCTTGAGGGCGCTTTCGCCGAACAGGATGCCGTTGTTGGCAAGTATGCCGGCCGGTGCGCCCATGATGTGGGCAAATCCGCACACCAGCGTCGTCCCGTAGCGCTGCTTCCACTCGTCAAGCCGCGAGCCGTCCACAATGCGCGCGATGATTTCGCGCACGTCGTACTGCTTGCGCGTATCGGCCGGCAGGATGCCGTACAGCTCCTCGGAGTCGTAGAGCGGCTCTTCAGGCGTCTGCAGTGGCCAGGGCTGAGCCTTGCGCCGGTTGAGGTGGCCGACGATCTGGCGCACGTACGCCAATGCCTGCCGGTCGTCGTCGGCCAGATAGTCCGCGACGCCCGACAGCCGGGTATGCACGTCCGCGCCGCCCAGATCTTCCGCCGTCACCTCTTCGCCGGTCGCGGCTTTGACCAGCGGCGGGCCGCCCAAGAAGATGGTTCCGCTGCCGCGCACGATCACTACCTCGTCGCTCATGGCCGGCACATACGCGCCGCCTGCCGTGCACGAGCCCATCACGGCGGCTATCTGCGGGATGTCCAGGGCCGACATCTGCGCCTGGTTGTAGAAAATGCGCCCGAAATCGTCGCGATCGGGAAACACATCGGCCTGCAGCGGCAAAAACGCGCCGCCGCTGTCGACCAGATACACGCACGGCAGATGGTTTTCACGCGCGACCTGCTGGGCGCGCAGGTGCTTCTTGACGGTCAGCGGGTAGTAGGTACCGCCCTTGACGGTCGCGTCGTTGGCGACGATCATCACCTCACGGCCACTGACACGACCGACACCGGTGACGATACCGGCCGAAGGCACAGCGTCGTCGTACACCTCCCAGGCTGCCAGCGGCGACAGCTCAAGGAACGCGGTGTCGGGGTCGAGCAGCGCCTCGATCCGCTCGCGCACGAACAGCTTGCCGCGGCTCTCATGCCGCGCACGCGCCTCGGCCCTGCCGCCTTCGCGCGCCTCGGCCAGCAGCTCGCGCAGCTCGGCCGCCGCGGCGCGCTGATGCTCGTAGTTGCGGCGGTACTCGTCGCTGCGGGTATCTATCCGTGTTTCAAGTTTCAAGTTTCAGGTTCCGGGTTTTTAACGCAAAGACGCAAAGGGGGGTGCCCTCTGGGCCAAGGTATTAATGTTTGCGTCAATCGACGCGCATCAATTGCCACCATGCCTGAGGATCTTGTACGAGCAAACAATGTAGACCAATAAAGAATCTTTGCGCCTTTGCGCCTTTGCGTCAAAAAACGTGTTCGACACGCGGCTCGCCCGTCGGGCCGAGGTGGCCGCAGATACCGGCCTTGATCGTTTGACCTGGAACCTCGTGGCCGAGCAGCCGCTCAAGCTGTCGCGCGCACTCGAGCACGCCCGGCAAGTCGATGCCGGTTGCGATGCCCATTTCGTGCAGCAAATGGACCATGTCTTCGGTGCAAACGTTGCCGGGCGCGCCGAGCGCAAATGGGCAGCCGCCGATACCTCCCACGCTGGCATCAAAGCGATCGACGCCGACTTCCAGCGCGGCGAGGACGTTAGCCAGGCCGGCGCCGCGCGCGCTATGCGGATGGAACCGGATCGGGAGGCCGGGCAGGCGATCGGCCAGCGCCAGGCACACCTGCTGTACCAGGCGCGGATGGGCCATGCCGGTCGTATCACCAAGCGTGATCTGCTGGGCGCCGAAGCCGGCCAGCTGCGCCGCGAGGTCGACCACCCGCTCGACCGGCACGTCGCCTTCCCAAGGGCAGCCGAACACCACTGATAGCACGGCATCGAACATACGGCCGGCGTGGTTCACCAGCGCGGCGATCTCGGCCGCCTGTGCCAGCGACTCGGCGATACTCATGTTGACGTTACTGCGGTTGTGACTTTCGGACGCGCTGAGAAAGACCTGGACCGCGTCGGCGCCGGCGTCGAGCGCTCGCTGCGCACCGCGAAGGTTCGGTGCGATCGCGCTGTACACAATGCCGGGCCGGCGCTCGATGCGCGCGAATACCTGGGCGGTGTCGGCCATCTGCGGTACCACGCGCGGATGCACGAACGAGCCGACCTCAATGTATTCGAGGCCTGTTCCGGAAAGGCTGTCGATCAGCGTTATCTTTTGTTCGGTGCTCAGCAGAACATCCTCGTTCTGCAAGCCGTCGCGCGGACCGACCTCGCGGATCGATACGCGACGCGGCAGCGTTCCGGTGAACCCGCTGCTCTGCCCGGCCGGCCGCGAGGGCCTTCGGCGCTGCCTGGCCGGCAGGAGTGTACGGTCCTGACGCTTCATCGCGGTTTCCTTATCCTACGCATCGACCACGTCGTCGCTGCGGCTGCATGTATGCTAGCACGCTGGTGTGCGGCCGTCCACGAATCGGCACATCCGTCCCGGCGCTAAAGCACCGGGCTGAAGAAACGAAGCCCGCTATAGCCACCTTCAGGTGGCTTTGTTTCCTCAGCCCCAGGCTTGAGCCTGGGGTGGCGCGCGTACAGCCCATCCAGCAGCAATTGCTGCGCCGGAGCGTATGATGGCCGCTGCTCCGAGCCGCTGAGCCTGGCCATCAAGGTCCAGAAGCGCTCGATCGGCTCGGGCGTCAGCTCCGCGGCATGTTCGATCAGCCAGCGCTCGAGCTCGGGGCCGCGAGCTCGCTCGAGCACAATCGCGAACAGATCGACCCATTCGTCCACCAGCGACTGTACCTCGGACAATTCAGGCAGCGCGCCGGCGTCGGCGGCAGCCCGCGCACGCTCGAGGATCGCCGGAACGTCGGGCACCGGCTGGCCGTCGGACTGCTGTCGCCCGGCGAACGGCGTCAGCTGCCGGCGCGTCGCCTCGATCATGGCCGGATCGTTGACCAGCTCGACGATTTCGGCCCAGATCGCCGCTTGCTCAGCCGTCATCTTTTCGGGTAGCAGCTGCGCAACACCGGCCATAAACTGCTCGGAAATTACTGAAGCCGGCGCAACAACCGGCAACATGGCGCGCATCTTGTCGATCAGTAGCTTGCGGCGGCTGCCGGCATCCTCGTTCAGCGCTGTGCCGAGCTCGTGCAAGTGCTGCAACAAATCGTCAGCGCCACCGGCCGTTATATGGGCACGCTCAAGCACGCGCTGCACGCGGGAAAGATGGGCCAGCTGCTCGTTAACAGCTGCCAGGTGCATCGCGATCGCCTGGGCGGCCGACAGCTCGCCCTGCAGCAAGCCACGCACGTCTTCCAGACCGAAGCCGAAGGCGCGCAACGTCCGTACCAGCTCCAGCCGCCAGATTTCGGCAGCCGAATACATCCGGTAGCGCGCATCCGTCGTGGCGGCAGGCAGCAGCAGGCCGATGTCGGCATAGTAGCGAATGGTTTTGATCGGCACGCCCGTCAGCTTCGACACCGTGCCGATCGGGTACAGCTGTACTGCCATCGTCTTGGCTCCAGATCGGCCTTAAGTCTAGCATGAAAACGCTTGACTCTCCATCAACTGGAGACTGTAAGGTACATCAAATACCAGGGAGGATCGTTCAGCCTGCGCATCATGCAGCCGACAACACCGTCCCTCTTGCGCCGCCACGCCGGTATCGTCAAAGGATCGAGCATGCCGGGCCGACAGGCAGCCGGACGTATCACGCGCCGGCGAAAGGAGTAAAACAATGCAAACAATAGAGCGTGACACGGCGCTGCGATACCGCCCGCTGCGCGAGCTGATCCCGAAAGACTGGAACGAAGGTCGCGTCGATACCGGCGACGCGCAGATCCATTATTACCGCACCGGCGGCACCAAACCGGCCGTGTTGCTGGTGCATGGGTTTCAGTCGCTTGGCGCTTACTGGCTGCGCACTGCCCTGGCGATCGATGATAGGTTCGACGTTGTGATGGTCGACCTGCCCGGCCACGGCAATTCGGGGCCGGCCGCGACATTTGACGTCGACACCCTCGCGTCTGACCTGCGAGCGGTGATCGACGCGCTGCAGCTCGACCGGCCGGCGCTGGCCGGGCACTCGCTCGGCGGGGGCATCGTTGCCCGGCTGGCCGCCGTCAATCCCGGCGTGGCGCGCGCGCTGATTTTGATCGATCCGGCGCTATCCATGCCGGCGTCGATCGGCGCTCCGGATGAAGCCGCGCTGGCATGGCAGCGCTCGTGGATCGAAGAAACGCGGCGCTTCCAGCAACTCCCGCACGAGCAGCGCATGTCTTCGGCGCTTGAGCGCTGGCCGGCGAGCATGCAGCTATGGAACGAACAGGACTATGTAGCGATGGTCGAGGGCCAGGCACGCCTTGATCTCGATATCATCGGCCGGCACGACATGGGAGCACTGATCCCGGATTGGCCGGCGACGGTGGCTGCGATCGACGCGCCGATCCTGCTGCTGACCGGCGATCCGGCCCGCGGCGGCGGCTATGATCCGGTGGCCGTCGACGCGATCGAAGGTGCGTGGCAAACAGGTATGCTGGTACACTTTCCCGAGGCGGGGCACTTTCTCGACCGCGACCGGTTTGAGATGGTTGTGCCGCTGTTGCGAGAGTTCGCCGGGCCATATTAAACAAATGAACCTCGACTACATCCCCCTGCTCCACAAACAGCGCGAGCTCCAGGGCATGCCACGCGGCATGGAGCGCTTTCGCGCCTATCTAGCAACCATGATCGGCGAGGGCGACGATATCGTCGCCCCGCTTGTCGCGATGAACCCGATGGGCAAAGAACACGTCACGGCACTGCTGGACGAGCTGCTGGCACGTGATATCGAAACGGTGGGCCGGCGCGCGGCGACCGAAGCCGCCGCGCGTCTGGCAGACCAACCGGGCAGCTACCGCATTTCGCCGGTGGTAGTCGACGACGCCCATGGCGGCTGGACCGAGCGCCACTCGAGTGAAATGACCATGCGCTTTGCGAAGCCACCGCCCGGCAGCAGCAGATGGCTCAAGCAACCATGGATCGCCGTACCGCTATGGACCGGCGACCAGCATACACCCGACAGCGTGCGCCGCGAAATTCTGGCAGCGGCCGGACGGACGGCCCTGAGAGCGCGCCACGGCACGCCGGCTACGCTGCGTGCCATGCTCGGCCAGGAAGGCCTGGTATATGCGTTTGCGGGAATCGCAGCACCGCCGCTTGACGCGGAAGAGTTAGCCTACAGCAGGCAGGTAATCGCGCCGCTGCTCAATTCATCGGACTATCCTGCGGTTTTCGCCTGCATCTGGGGCGATGAAGCAGCCGCGACGCTGGGCTATGCTCCGCTCGGTCTGGCGCCGCGAGCGGGTCTGAGCGTCGCCGCGGACGAGGCATACCGCGTTCTCGCGGCCGGTAACCTCACCTCCGAGCGTGCACTCGAGATCGATCCTGCGCAGCTGTTTGACGCATAAGCAGCCGCTCACCCTGTCACCGCGTCGCCTCAGCCTCGGCGCTCCATCTCCCGTAGCACGCCATGCCGCTCCACTGATCGATTGCATTCTCGCCGCCTTGGTGCTAACGTCCAGCATACACATCATAGGCCGGGGGGCTGTGATGAACGAGCTCCAACGCATCCTGGTCGTCGACGACGAAGAGGATATTCGAGCCGTCGTCGAGCAGGCACTCAATCGTCTTCCAGGGTTCGACGTGCAGCAGGCTGGAGGTAAGCAGGACGCACTCGCGATGCTCGATACGCAGGTCTTCGACCTAGTCTTGACGGACCTGGCAATGGAGCATCCAAACTCTGGTGTTGAGCTGCTGCGGGCGGTTAAGGATCGCACGCCCGACACGATCGTCATCCTGCTGACGGGCTACGCAACCGTCGAGAGCGCCGTGGCGGCGCTACGGCTTGGCGCTGATGACTATTTGATTAAGCCATCGTCGGTGGCAGACGTTCGTGCGAGCGTGCAGGCCGCGCTCGAGCGGCGAGGGGAAAAAATCCGCCAGCGCATGCTGCTCGCGCACATCGCCACGACGCTTCAGGCAATGAGCGAGGCGCCGAGTGAAGCACCGCCACCGGCTCACGTCGCGGCCGCCGAGGAGCGATATCTCGCCGTCGGACTGCTCAAGCTGGATCTGCACACCCATCAAGCGCTGCTGGGGCAGGACGAAATCGTGCTGACCCCGACCGAGTTCGCCATCATGCGGACGCTGGCGCAGGCCGGCGGGCGCGTCCTGTCGTTTGAACAGATCGTGCGGGCGGTTCAGGGCACTGTTGATGATCGCGAGGAAGCACGCCAGCTGCTCAGGAGCCATATCCGCAATCTGCGGCGCAAGCTCGGCGTCGCGGCCAGCTACCTGCATAATGTGCGCGGAATAGGATACTATCTTTCAGCGGCCTAGCCGCGTGGATTTTTCGGCTGCCACACCTGCGCCGGCAAGCCCGATCTGCCGCCGTTGACGCTTCAGGCCCGCCGCGGCGCGAGGGGGGATTCGCGCCGTGACGGGCCTGAAGCAGGAACAGGGGCGCCCTTGCCTCGCTCGAAGCGCGAGCGGGGCTGGGGGATGAGCCGGACGCGCCAAACTGCTCATACGACCTGTGCTACGGATCCTCTCCTCTCCCTGTAGCCGCCTGCTAGCCGCATGCTTGCTTCCGTAACACTTGCCAATGATGCTACGACGCCGGACAACGCAGTTCAATGCCAAAAAAGGGGGACAAATGGAGGAGAGATGATGAATTTTTTTGCTGGCATCGGATGGCACGCGATTTGCATGTCCGACTTCTCGGAAGGTTGGCAACCGCCGGCCTACCAGCCCGGAGGTCTACCTGAGCTGAAACCAACGTACAACAGGTGAGGTTGCGGCTCCCGAGTCGCAGCCCGGCGGACGAGAGATTGGGGGCCAGTTTCGTCCGGCCGGTGCGAGACAACGGAACCTGGTTTTGCAGGCTAGGGGGGTTGTTATGGCTGACTATTCGTGGTTCCGTATCGGCCGGAGCGCCAAGCTCCGCGTGCTAGTTTGTGTGTTTGTGCTCGTGGCGCTCTTCGCGAATTTCCGGCCTGCGCATGCTGCTTTTGATTGGAGCTCGTCGGACCCTGTCTTTACGTTCCGGCACCGTGGCCTGCTCTCCACGTATGTTCTGGACGTTCAGGTGATGGTTCCGCTAGAGGCACTGCCGCTCAGCGGCCCGGCGCAACTCAGCGTTGTCACGCCGAACAACGTCGCGACCACGGTCGTCAATCCGCCCAACCCGGTGTTTCCGGTAACCGTCGACGTCACGGCAACAGCACCGGCCACGCCGGATCGGAGCTACCCCGTGGAAATGGAACTGCTGGTGCCCGGGTCCGGATTCCCGGTCCGGCTGTTGTTCACCGACGCGCTGGGACTTAATATCTATTATGTCGAGGGAACGGCAGGCGTGCCGCTGCACACAACTGTCGACATACGGTAGGCGCGGAAAGCATAAATAACGGCGCATCGGGGGGATGTGCGGCGGCGCCTGCGTTGAAACAGCCTCGGAGCTCGGCGGCTCCGGGCAGTACTGCGAGGCAAGCAATGGCATCGCGGCTCAGAACTCCGGTTCGCATTTATCTGGCGGCTCTGGTCGCGCTAAGCGGTACCCTGATCCTGCTTAGCATACCTGCCCTCGTAGGTGCATGGGCGACCGATGGAGCCTGGCTGTTCGCCGGTTTGACCATCCTGATCGCGCTCGCTACCGCCCGGCTGTTCAAGCTGCGGCCGAGAGTCAAAATCTCGGTGCGCGACGCGCCGCAGCTGATGGCGGCTGTTCTGCTCAGCCCCGCCGAGGCGCTCGTCGCAACCGCCGTCGGCGTGCTCGCGGGCTACGCTTACCACCTTGCGCATGGCCGGCAAAACGGCACCGATCTGATGTTCAACACGGCGCAGGCCGTGTTGTCTACCGGAGCGGCGGCGATTGTTTACCAGTTTGTGCATGCATTGCTCGAGGGGCCTGCCGCGGAGCCGATAGCGCTGTTGGCTGCGGCGGTAAGTATGCTTGCGGCCAACACAATACTGGTGGCGGTCGCGATTGTGCTGGCTGGCCAGGGGAAAGGTATCGCCAGGACGGTGCTGCAAATGCTCCGTCAAGACCCCCTGCTCTACGCGGCGCTGCTGGTGACCGGCATATTGGGCACGCTGTTGGTCCGCGAACAGGCGGTCTGGGCAGTACCGCTGCTGCTCATTCCGCTGATCTTGATGGAGCAGTCGGCGGCCAGGCACGTTGAGGAAGCCGAGCGCGAGCGAAAATTCGCGGTGATGGAGGAGGTCAACGCGCTGCGCAACGACTTTATCGCGGCCGTTACACATGATCTTCGAACGCCGCTCACAGTGATTAAGGGCTACGGCGAGCTGCTGGCCGAGCGCGACGACGAGCTGCTGGACGACGAGCGAAAGGCGGTCGCGGGGATCAATTTGAACGCTGAGCGGCTGGGCGAGCTGATCGAAATGCTG
This sequence comes from uncultured bacterium, assembly GCA_963827625.1. GTDB lineage: Bacteria > Chloroflexota > Chloroflexia > Chloroflexales > Kallotenuaceae > CAWHBS01. Next base: position 805,155 of record CAWHBS010000007.1, read on the forward strand.
CTGCAGCTGAGCGAGCTCGACGCCGGTATGGTGAGGCTCGATCGTAGACCAAGCGATGTGAGCGCCCTGATTCGGAGCGTACTCGAACAGCTACGTTTTCTTGCCGAGAGCAAGTCGACTATGCTCACCTTCAAGGCGGATTCCGAGCTACCGCCCTTCGAGCTCGACCCACGGCGCTTCGAACAGGTGCTGACTAACGTCATCGGCAATGCGATCAAGTTTACGCCGGCCGGCGGGGAGGTCACTGTCTGCGCCGGCGTACGAGATACCGCGCTGCTCGTGGAGGTCGCGGATACCGGGCCGGGCATCGATCCGAAGATCCTGCCCCAGATCTTCGAGCGCTTTTACCGCACGGCAGGCAGTGACGGCGGCCGGCGGCGCACGGGCGGGCTCGGCCTGGCGATTGCGAAGTCGATCGTCGAGCTACATGGCGGCACGATCACGGCCAGCTCGGCGCCGCAGCAGGGCTCGGTCTTTACCATCGACCTGCCACGTCCCGATTCGCGCGACGAGCAGTATAAGGTCGCAAGCGAAGCCGATGCAGTGCTTGAACAACATGAAGCGTCAGCGCGGCCGCTGCCGAGCCAGCGCTGATTCCTTCGTTCCTAAACAACAGCGACCTCGCGATACACCCCGAACACCTCGCGCAGCACGTCGCAGATTTCGCCAAGCGTCGCATACGCGCGCACGCAATCAAGCACGGGCTCCATCAGGTTCGCATCGCCCTGCGCGGCAGAGCGCAAAGCGGAAAGCGTCGCGTCCACCCGCTCGTTATCGCGCTCGCGGCGCACGCGTTCGAGCCGCGCCAGGTGCCGTGCTTCGCCGTCGGGGTCCATCGCCAGTATCGGGATCTCGAGCGGCTCGGGCTGGGCATACATGTTCACGCCGACAATCCCGCGCTGCCCATCGTCGACTTCGCGCTGGAAGCGGTAGGAAGCATCGGCGATTTCGCGCTGGATCCAGCCTTTTTCCAGCGCTGCTTCCACGCCGCCTTGCTCCTCGATGCGCCGGAAATAGTCGAGGCACTGGCGCTCCATTTCATCGGTCAGCGCTTCGACGAAGTACGAGCCGCCCAACGGATCGACCGTATTGGTAACACCGCTTTCCTCGGCGATCACCTGCTGGGTGCGCAGCGCGATCGTGACGGCTTTCTCGCTCGGCAGCGCCAGTGCCTCGTCCATGCCGTCCGTATGCAGCGATTGCGTGCCGCCAAGCACCGCGGCAAGCGCCTGGAGCGCGACACGCACAATGTTGACCTCGGGCTGCTGTGCGGTCAGCGCTCACTCCGGCAGTCTGGGTATGAAAGCGCATCCACCACGAGCGCGGGTTGCGCGCACCGAACACCTCGCGCATCTGGCGCGCCCAGACCCGGCGCGCGGCGCGATATTTGGCGATCTCTTCAAAAAGGTCGTTGTGCGCATTAAAAAAGAACGAAATCCGTGGCGCAAAGCTGTCGATGTCGAGACCGCGCTCCTGCGCTGCTTTGACATAGGCCAGCCCATCGGCCAGGGTAAACGCCAGCTCCTGAGCCGCGGTCGATCCGGCTTCGCGAATATGGTAGCCCGAGACCGAGACCGGGTTCCACTTCGGCATGTGCCGGGCGGCGAACTCGATCGTATCAACTACCAGGCGCATCGACGGACGGATCGGGAAGATATATTCGTTCTGAGCGGCATACTCTTTTAGGATATCGTTCTGGGTCGTTCCGCCCAGCTGCGCGAGGGGAATGCCGCGCTTCTCGGCGGCCGCGATATACATCGCCCAGATCACGATCGCCGGCGAATTGATCGTCATCGACGTGGTGACCTGATCGAGCGGAATATCGTCGAGCAGCAGCTCCATATCGGCCAGCGACGAAATCGCCACGCCACATTTGCCGAACTCGCCTTCGACCAGCGGATGGTCGGTGTCGCGGCCATACAGCGTCGGCATGTCGAACGCGATCGAAAGGCCGGTCTGGCCCTGGCGCAGCAGGTACTTGAAGCGCTGCGTTGGTTTCCTCGGCGGTGCCGAAGCCGGCGAACATGCGCATCGTCCAGAGCCTGCCGCGATAGCCGGTCGGATGAATGCCGCGCGTGTAGGGATATTGCCCGGGGAAGCCGATATCGTCGATCGGATCGCTGCCGGCGATATCGTGCGGCGTGTACAGGCGCTTGATCGGCTGGCCGCCGATGGTGGTAAATCCGGCGTTGCGATCGGCCTCCGGCGCGCGCTCGAGCGACGGTTCAAGCGTTTCGCGCTCCCAGCGCTGCCTGGCTGCTTCGAGGCCCTCGTGCTCAGCGTTCTGGTCGAACATCGTTGTCCTCCCAGTAGAGCTAATCGCTGGTGGTGTGGCGCGGCGGCCAGCCGAGGACCAGCGGGCCGAACACGCCGCCCATGATCAGGCCCCAGATAGCGCCCTGGACATAATTGCCGGTCATCGTCGCCAGCAACAGACACAGCACCAGCCCGGCCGCGGCGCCGATGATCACGCGCCGGAACGTCACATTGTACGGCACCCGGTCGTCGTCGATCGGCTCGGTCTGGGGAGCCGGGCGCGCCGCCGGCCTGGGTGCGGCTGCCGGGACAGCGGCGGCAGGAGCAGCCGGAGTAGCTGCCGCGGGCGCTGCCTGGGCAGCTGCAGGCGCCGCTACCGCGGGCGCTGCGTCACCGGCTTCGGCTGCCTTGGCGGCGTTGGCTGCCCTGATCGCTTCGAGGCGCGCCTTTTTGTCATCCGGCATATTTGCGCCGGCAGCTGCCTGGGCCACGGCGGCAGGTGCGGCTGGTGTTTCCGTCGCCGCGGGCGCAGCCGGCGCTTCCGGCGTCGTCGCCACCAGCCTGCTCCTGCCTGGCACGGTTGGCTGCCCTGATTGCTTCGAGGCGTGCATTCTTATCGTCTGACATTCGTTTTCCTTATCGCCGGACGCTCCGAATGTAGCGTAGTATAAAAGTTCTGCGCGCGGCGCGCAACAGGTATGTTACGGATGTTCGGCATCAGGTAGGGACCTTCGACCCCTAATATTGCGCCGCCGCGCTTCCCAGAATGCTGCGCGCGATCACCATGCGCTGGATCTCACTCGTCCCTTCGCCGATCGTCAGCAGGCGCGTGTCGCGATAATAGCGCTCGACCGGAAACTCCGACGAGTAGCCGTTGCCCCCAAGGATCTGGATCGCATCGCGACATATTTTTTCGGAAACCTCGGTGGCATACAGCTTGGCGATCGCGGCTTCTTTCGCATACGGCCTGTGCTGGTCCTTGAGCCATGCTGCCTTGAGCACCAGCAGCCGCGACGCTTCCAGGCCCACGGCCATATCGGCGATCATGTTGGATACCGACTGGTACGAGCCGATCGGCCGTCCGAAGGTCTCCCGCTCGCCGCGCATACCTGGCGGCCACGTCGTAGGCTGCCTGCGCCAGCCCGATCGCCATCGCGCCGATCGTCACCCGCCCGCCGTCCAGTACTTCAAGGAACTGCGCATAGCCGCGCCCGCGCTCGCCGAGCAGGTTGTCCGCGGGCACGCGCACATCGTTCAAAAAGATGGCCGTGCTCATCGAGCCGCGCAGCCCCATCTTGTGCTCGTGCTTACCGAAGCTCAGGCCAGGCGTGCCACGCGGGACGATCAGCGCCGAAATGCCTTTGCGGCCGCGCTCCTTATCGGTCAGGGCCGTCACGATGATATGGCCGGCGATTGGCGCGTTGGTGATCCAGGCCTTCTCGCCGTTGATCACCCATTCGTCGCCGTCCAGGATAGCCGAGGTGCGTGTCGCGCCGGCGTCCGAGCCGGCCTGGGGCTCGGTGAGCCCGAACGCGGCCAGATATTCGCCCGTCGCCGCGGGTACCAGAAACGTTTGCTTCTGTGCTTCGCTGCCGAACAGCAGCAGCGGCATCGAGCCAAGGCCGATATGCGCCAGGTAGGCCAGCGCGGTCGAGCCGTCGGCGCGCGCGATTTCTTCAACCGCCAGCGCTACGCTGACGTCGCGTCGGCGCCTGCGCCGCCATATTCTTCGGGCAACGGCAAGCCAAGCAGGCCCAGCCCGGCCATCTTGCCGAAGATATCGTGCGGAAACTCGCCGGTCGCGGTCGATCTCGGCGGCCCGCGGCGCGATCTCCTTCTGGCGAAATCGCGCACTGTGCTGCGGATAAAGTCCTGTTCTTCGGTCAGCTCAAAATCCACGCCTATCCTCCTCATTAACGTTCGTTACCACGCTTGAAGTTGCCCGTGACGCGCGCCATGAGTTGCTGCGCCGCCTCCGGATCCGCTCCCGCTATGCGCGCCAGGAATTTTCGTGCCGCCTCGCCGCGCAGCACGGTTACCTGGCGGCTGTGCCACGAGATGAAGACTTCACCGTTCTTGGAGGAGCGATAGGAGAAGACGTCGTCATCCTGAGGATCGTGCTTCATAACTCGTTGCCGGCACTTGATCTCGGATTTTTGGTTATCGGTTCTTGCACCGGCCGACGCAAGCGATCGGCCCTACACGGTTCGCTTTCGGTTTGTTGGTTCTCAAAACAGGTCGTCGACATCATCCAGAACCGCCGCATAGTCTTTGCGCTCGACTGCTTTACCCCCCACGGCCTTATAAAACGCCTCGTCGTAGTGCCGCGTGCGGATCACCACCGGCATCGGGACGGCATGGCCCAGGATCATCGCCTGCTGGCGCGTATCAAGGCTGGCGAGCACGGCGCGCAGCCGCGAGGCGCCGCCGACACCGGTGAACACGGCGTCGATATCGCGCTCGTCGGTCAGCAGCGCGGTGATGCGCGAGCCGAGCTGCGACATCACCTCGCTGTCGATCGCCGACGGGCGTTGATCGACCACCAGCAGCGTCACACTATACTTGCGCAGCTCGCGGGCGATCGTACCGAAGATCGTTTGCCGCGCGGCTTCCGGATTGAGGAATTTATGGGCCTCTTCGATCGCGATCAGCAGCTGGCGCGGCCTGTCGCCGGCGCGTTTGGAGCGCAGGTGCTCCTCGGTTTGCTCGACCCAGCGCTGGTGGATCCGGCGCGTGATCACGTTGGCTACCAGCATGTACGCCAGCGTGCTGTTGTGCTGGCCGAACTCGAGCACGATATGTTTGCCCTTGGCCAGTGCGTCGATCAGGCCGTCGATCGAATTGACCGGCGCTCCGGACTTGACGAACGGCAGGCGAGCGATCTTTTCAAGCTTGCGCTTGAGCGCCGCCAGCGCGCCTCCATGAGCGCCGCTGGCCTGGGCAAAGCCGTCAAGCTCTTCGCTGCTCATCGCCCGCAGCCGCTCGAACCATTTGTCCTTAAAATGATCGACCAGCAGGTACGAGGTTTCGGCAGCCGTCGACGTCAGATTTAGCTCGTCCTGCAGCAGCATGACGTCTTCGACATCGATCTGGTCGAGCCCGAGCACTACCGCGCTGTCGACAGTCACGCCACGCTGGCGCGACGATTTGGCATCAAGCGAGTACACCAGCACCTGATGGCCGAACAGCTGGCGCAGCCCCTTGACGAAGTGCCCGTCTTCGGAGCGCGAGTCCCAGCCGTATTCCGAGTGCATGTCGAACACCAGCACGCTGGCGACGTCGTGTTTGATCACGCCGCACAGCAGCAGGCGGGTCAAGAACGATTTGCCGGTGCCGGACTTTCCGAACACGCCGTTGGAGCGCTCGACAAAGCGGTGCAGGTCGAGACACACCGGGATCTCCATATCCAGCGGCATTCCAAGCTGGAACTTTGCGCCGGCGTCGGCTTCCGAGCCGAACACCGCTTGCAAAATCGCCGGCGTCGGCGCTGAACACCGGCGCGAAATGGCTCGGCACCGTACGCACCGGCCGCAGCCCCTCGGCCGGGTCGGAGCTGAGCATCAGCATCGGCGACACATTCAACGTGCCGTAGGTGGTGGTTCCGGCCAGCACGCGGCGCAAGAAATCGTCGTCTTCGGCCGGCGGGTCGGCCAGCACGTCACGATTGGCGGCATCCAGCTGCACATCGCCGATCATCGAGAAAAAGCGGTGCTGCTGGCCCTGGATCACGACGAACTGCCCGACGCGCAAATCCTCGAGCGAGCGCTGCGCGTCGAGCCGCACGGTCAGGCCGTCGGTGAGCGAGCCGGAGACGACGGTGCCTAGTTTCGAGTTGCGCGTTTCGAGTTCCAAGTATCACGTTCCAAGCTTCAGGTCCCAACCGCCTCACTATAACCCAGGTGCCCAAACTGCTTTGTACCCTCTGGTGGAGCAATCTGACGCTCAGAATTCCGTAGTGGGTAAGGGGCAATACCTCATCAAAATAGCGCGCACAAACGTTTGACATAAGCTCGTAATTCGCGCTAGTATCGCTCGACATCAAAATATTATGCGCTACGGAGCCGCTCGATGATGCGCGATCAGCTTGATCAGTTTCTGGCACATCTCGCCGACGAACGCAAGCTATCGGCCAATACGACATCGGCATATCGCACCGATCTGGAACAGTTCAGCGAGTTTTGTTCGCAGCGCGGGCACGTAAGCTGGGCTACGATCGGGCGAGACGATGTCCTGGCCTTTCAGATTTTTCTTAAGGAGCGTCGCTACGCTACGTCGACGCTTGCCCGCCGGACGGCGGCGGTTAAGTCGTTCTGTGTTTATCTGGTTCACACGAATGTGATCGGCACGGACCCGACCGCGGATCTGGATTCGCCGCGCGTGGACCGCACGCCGCCGTTGGCGATCAGCGTGGTACAGGTGGACGAGCTGCTGGAGCTGCCGATGCGCCAATCGGGGCCCGAGGCACTGCGCGACAAGGCAATGCTCGAGCTGCTGTACTCCACCGGCATGCGCGTGTCGGAGCTGGTAGCACTCAATACCGGCGACGTAAATCTGGAAGCCGAGTGCGTGCGCTGCGCCGGCGGCAACCGCGAGCGCCAGCTGCCGCTCAGCCCTTCGTGCGTGACGGCGCTCGAGGAATACTTTGACATCGCCCGGCCGCAGCTCGCACGCAGCAGCCGGCAGGTCGATCCGGCGTTGTTCTTGAACCATCGCGGCAGGCGCCTGACGCGCCAGGGGTTCTGGCTGATCCTGAAGCGCTATGCCGAGCGATTGGGCGTGCGCGAGCTGACGCCGCATACACTACGCCATTCGTTTGCGATGCACATGCTCGCCAACGGAGCGGATCTACGCTCGGTGCAACAGCTGCTGGGCCACGCGTCGATCTCGACGACGCAAATTTATCAGCAAGCCGGACAGATCGCAGCCAACGAGCGGCGCCAGCGTGCGTTAGCTGAAGTGGGGCACGAATGAAGCCGCGGATGAAGCCGCGAATAAATTCGCGGATGATATGATGAAACCTGCTGAAGCAGGTTGGACGAGGATGCTGTTCGGCAACGTGCTTCAGCGCGTTTCATCGTATCAGCGCCGAAATTCGGCGTGATTGGGCGTTCGACGTGGTTGCGCCGCGACTAACGCTGTGCTATGCTTCGATCGGCGATGAAGCGGAGGAGTACCGCCCTCGCGCGCGCAGAGAGCCGGCGGAAGGTGCGAGCCGGTAGCGCAAACGGCGGGAATGGCGTCGCTGAGCCGAAGTTAAGCTGAAAGAGGCGCCCGCAGAGCGGGCGCAACTGGGGTGGAACCGCGGTTGTCGGGCATGGGCCTGCAATCGTCCCCAGGCGGCAACAGCTGCCTGGGCTTTTTGTTTGCCCGGGCAGCCCGTAGGGACGCGCCAACGGCTCTGCCGGCGGCGTGTCCGCAACAGGAGGTTCCTATGCCCGCGCAGACGATGGATCAGCTAGTATCGTTATGTAAACGCCGCGGGTTTATTTTTCCCGGCTCGTCGATCTATGGCGGGCTGCAGGGCACGTACGACTACGGCCCGCTGGGTGTCGAGCTCAAGAACAATCTCAAGCAGGCCTGGTGGCGCGCGAACGTCTGGGAGCGCGACGACATGGAGGGCATCGACACCGCGATCCTGATGAACAAGCTGGTCTGGCGCTATTCCGGCCACGAAGAAACGTTCGTCGATCCGATGGTCGATTGCCGCAACTGTAACATGCGCTGGCGCGCCGACCAGATCGGCGATACCTGCCCCAACTGCGGCTCGCGCGACCTGACCGAGCCCCGGCCGTTCAACATGATGTTCAAGACCCAGATCGGGCCGGTGCCCGATCCCGAGTCGTTCGCGTATCTGCGGCCCGAAACGGCCCAGGGCATCTTCGTCAACTTCAAGAACGTGCTCGACTCGACCGACCGCAAGCTGCCGTTCGGCATCGCCCAGATCGGGAAAGGCGTTTCGCAACGAGATCACGCCGCGTAACTTTATCTTTCGCGTGCGCGAGTTCGAGCAGATGGAGATCGAATACTTTGTGCGGCCGGGCGAGGACGAGGCGATGGCATCAGCAATGGATCGAGGAGCGCCAGCGCTGGTGGGCGCTCGGTCGGCCTCGGCCGGACAACATGACGCTGTACTGGCACCCCCAGGCAGACCTGGCGCACTACTCCAAGGCGACCGTCGATATGCTGTACCGCTTCCCGCACGGCATCGAGGAGCTCGAAGGCATCGCCAACCGGACCGACTTCGACCTGGGCTCGCACAGCAAGGACCAGGACAAGCTGAACCTGACCGCGCGCGTCGATGCAAAATCGCGACAGCACCGAGCGGCTGACCTACTTCGACCAGGAAACCAAGCAGCATATCGTGCCGTTTGTGATCGAGCCGTCTGCCGGCGTGGATCGCGGCTGCCTGGCGCTATTGACCGAGGCGTTCGATGAGGAGCAGGTCAAGCCGGTGCCGGCCGAGCGACTGAAGCCGGTCGAGGACGCCTTAACAGCCTTCTTGAAATCCGTCGACCGCAGCGAGCGGCTGAGCTGCGGCGCAGAAAGAAGCGATCGCGTTATCCGCCGAGCGCATCGGCGCCGACCTGGAGCGCAATCTGGCGGGTGTGGCGTCGCTGCTTGGCCTGCCCGGCGCCGACATGATCGAGCTGGGGCGCAAGCTGCGCGGCCAGGCCGAGCCGCTGGCCGACGAGTTTTATCGCACTGTGCTGCACCTCAAGCCGGCGATCGCGCCGATCAAGGCGGCCGTACTGCCGCTCAAAAAGAACCATCCCGAGATCGTCACCACCGCCAGGCGCATCCGCAAGCAGCTGCAGTCCGGGGCCAACATGCGCACGGTGTACGACGACACCGCTGCCATCGGCAAGCTGTACCGGCGCCAGGATGAGATCGGTACGCCATACTGCATCACTGTCGATTTTGATACGTTGGGCGAGGGCAAAGATGCGGCGCTCAAGGATACCGTTACCGTGCGCGACCGCGATAGCATGGGGCAGGAGCGCGTGCCGATCGCCGAGCTCGAGACGTTTTTACGCGAGCGCATGCGGTAAGGGGTCTATTAACGCAAAGGCGCAAAGACGCAAAGGGATGTAGGGACACGCCGGAGGCGCAGATATCGGCCACATAGTTGTAGCGAACCGAATGCGCCGGTGGCGTGTCCGTAACCGGCAAGGAACGTTGCAACCCGTACCGAATACGCCGGCGGCGTGTCGGCCCTGCCGGCGGCGTGTCCACAACCGACGAGACGGATCGCCATTCGTAGGGCCGAGGCAAGCCTCGGCCCAATGCTTTCGTCTATGCAAATCATCACCCGCACAACCCACGTCGCCGACCAGCTGGCGGCGCTGGAGGCAGACAGCCGCCGGCGGCGCCGGCTGCTCCGTCCGGCTATGCTCGTGCTGGCGGTGCTCACGGCCGGCACGGTGCTGACGCTGGCGATTGGAGGGCAAACACGCTTGGCCGCGGCTGCAGGTGGCGCGGGGCTGGTGCTGCTGCTGGTGCTTGGCGTGCTTGCCGCGGCCGGGCCGAGCGAGCATGAGGTGCGAATCAAGCGCGCCGGAGCCGCCGGCGAGCAGGTCATCCCGCGTATGCTGCAGGCGCTGCCCGACAGCTGGACACTCGTCAACGGCGTTCCGCTGCCCGGCGCACGCGCCGACGTCGATCATCTGCTGATCGGGCCCGGCGGCGTGTTTGCCATCGAAGCCAAAAACCATTCGGGCTGGGTCGAGTGTGCCGGCAGCTCGAGCGGCGATGCCTGGGGCTATAGTCGCCGCGGCCCAAACGGCACGATGGTCGAAGGGCAGATCGGCAATCCATCCGGCCAGGCGCGCTGGCACGCCAGCGCGCTGGCCAGGGCACTGCGCGCTCGCGGCGTCGACGTTTCAATCGAGCCCGTTGTGGTGTTCACCCACCCGCGCGTCGAGCTACATATCGAACAGCCGAGCGTGCCGGTGCTGCCCGTCGCCGAGCTGCTTACTTTCTTGGAGCGGCAGCCGCAAAGCCTTGGACAGCGCGAAACGTCACGGGCGCTGCAGGCGGTGCTGAAGCTTTGAACGATCCGGGCCACGAATAGAACACGAAAAAACGATGGACCTATTCATTCGTTTATTCGTGTTCTATTCGTGGCTCCGAACAGTTGTACAATAGGCCGACGTCGAGGGAGGAGCTAGCGATTGAACAGCGAGCGAATTGACGCCGCGTTGCGCGAAGCGAGCGATACGCGCCGCGTGCTGATCGCCGAGGGAGCGCTCGAAGCCGTGGACGCCGTGCTGGAGCAGTGTTTCGGGGGGCAGCCCGCGGTGGTTGTCGCCGACGACAATACCTGGGCGGTTGCCGGAGCATCTGTGCAGCAGCGGCTGATCGACGCGGGCCGGCGCGTTGAAGACGCGATCGTGTTCCCCGGCACCCCGACCCTGTACGCCGACATGCGCAATGTGCTGGCGCTGGAGCAGCGGCTACGCGCGCTCGATGCGGTGCCGGTTGTGGCCGGATCGGGAACACTCAACGATATCACGAAGCTGGCGTCGCACCGAGCAGCCCGGCAGTACATGGTCGTCGGCACTGCCGCGTCGATGGACGGCTACACCGCTTTCGGGGCGGCGATCACCAAAGACGGCTTTAAGCAAACCATGTCCTGCCCCGCGCCGCGCGCGGTGCTGGCCGACCTGGCGATTCTGAAGCGTGCCCCGTCCACGATGAATGCGACCGGCTACGGCGATTTGCTCGGCAAAGTGACGGCCGGAGCGGACTGGATACTGGCCGACGCGCTCGGGACCGAGCCGATCGATGGGCGGGCCTGGCCGCTGGTGCAGGACTCGCTACGTGACTGGACCGGCCGGCCCGACCTGCTACGCGCCGGCGACGGCGCAACGATCGAGAATCTGTTCGAGGGGCTGGTCATGGCAGGCATCGCGATGCAGATCAGCGGCTCGTCGCGCCCTGCTTCCGGCAGCGAGCACCGCTTCAGCCACCTGTGGGAGATGCAGGCGCTGGGGTACGGCCACGAAGCGGTGCCCCACGGTTTCAAGGTCGGCGTCGGCACTGTCGCGGCCGCGGCGTTATATGAGCGGGTGCTCGAGCGCGATCTGGGGGCGATCGATGTCGAGTCGCTGGTGCGCGCCTGGCCGTCGCGCGACGATACCGAGCGACAGGTACGCGCGGCGCACGAGCTTCCGGAGCTGGCCGAAAACGCGGTTGACGAAAGCCTGGCCAAATATATCGACGCCCGGCAGCTGCGCGAGCGCCTCGAAGTGCTCCGTGAGCGCTGGCCAACGCTGCGCGAGCAGCTGCGGGCACAGCTGCTGCCGGCCGCGCAGCTGCGCGAGATGCTCCAGGCCGCCGGCTGTCCCACCGATCCTCGGGCGATCGGCGTCGATCTCGCTCGGCTGCGCCAGAGTTATATGCTGGCGCGCACTATTCGCGCCCGTTACACGGTGCTCGACCTGGTGTACGAAACCGGGATCTTTGACGATTGTGTTGCGGAATTGTTCGCGCCGGACGGCTTTTGGTCAATGAGCAATGAACAATGAGCACGTATTGTTCATTGAGATCACGGGTAGTAATGTGAACCGATTTTCTACATACAACGCCGTGATCTTCGATCAAGACGGCACGATCTATCTCGGCGACGAGCTGCTGCCCGGCGCACGGGAAACGGTCGCGGCGCTGCGCGAATCGGGCACGCGCACGATTTTTTTGAGCAACAACCCGACCAAAACGTGCCGCCAATACGCGGACAAGCTCACGCGGCTCGGTATCCCGACACCCGTCGAGGATATTGTGAACTCCTCATACGTGATGGTCCAATGGTTGCTGAGCGAGGCGCCCGACGCCCGGTTGTTCGTGGTGGGCGAGGAGCCGCTGAAACACGATCTGCGTCAGGCCGGCTTTCGCCTGACCGAAGAGGCGGGCCAAATCGACATCGTGGTAGCATCCTTCGACCGAACATTCAACTATCGCAAGTTGCAGATCGCATTCGATGCGATCCGCGCCGGCGCGCGGCTGGTGGCTACCAATCCGGATCGCTACTGCCCGGTGCCCGGCGGCGGCGAGCCGGACTGCGCGGCGATGATCGCGGCGATCGAGGCCTGTACCGGCGCCAGATGCGATCCGATCGTCGGCAAGCCGTCGTCGATCATGCTTCAAACGATCATGCAACTGCTCGATCTACCGCCCGAGCAGTGCATGATCGTCGGCGATCGCCTCGAAACCGATATCCGGATGGGTATCGACGCCGGCATGGCGACATGTCTGGTGCTGACCGGCGACGCCGACCGCGCAAAGCTGGCCGCGTCCGGGCTGCAGCCGACGCTGGTGCTCGAAGCTATCGACGGGCTGCTTGAAGCAACGGCGGCCGCGGGACCTACCGCCCTGCCCGGCCGAATGGAGCCTAGCACGTAAGGAACTGAATCTATGCGTCGCGCCGAACTGCTGGATCACGCCGGCCAAACCGAGCAGTGGGATATGATTGTCATCGGCGGCGGGGCGACCGGCCTTGGCACGGCGGTGGATGCCGCGACGCGCGGCTATCGGACGCTGCTGCTGGAAGCTCACGATTTCGCCAAGGCTACCTCCAGCCGCAGCACCAAGCTGGTACACGGCGGAGTACGCTACCTCGCCCAGGGCAACCTCGCGCTGGTATACGAAGCGCTGCGCGAGCGTGGCCGCCTGCAGCGTAACGCACCGCATCTGGTGAAAACGCTGCCCTTTGTGGTTCCGGGCTATACCTGGTGGTCGAATCCATACTACGGCGCCGGCCTGATGCTTTACAGCCTGATGGCCGGCAGCCTGGGCATCGGCTTTTCGCGGGTGGTCGGGCCAAAAGAAGCGCTGCGCCTGGCCCCGACGCTCGAGCCGGATGGCTTGCGTGGGGGCGTGGTGTACTTCGACGGCCAGTTCGACGACGCCCGCCTGGTGGTGACGCTGATGCGCACCGTGCTCGACGCCGGTGGCCTCGCGCTCAACTATACGCCGGTGACCGGCCTGATCAAGCAGGACGGCAAGGTGCGCGGCGTGGTCGCCCGCGATGCCGAAAGCGGCACCGAGCTCCGGTTGCGGGCACGCGTGGTGGTCAACGCCACCGGTGTGTTCGCCGACAGCGTGCGCAAAATGGACGACGCGGCGGCCAAGGAGATGCTCTCGCCGAGCCAGGGCATTCACATTGTGCTCGACCGCTCATTTTTGCCGGGCGACCACGCGATCATGATCCCCAAAACCGAAGACGGCCGCGTGCTGTTCGCCGTGCCGTGGCACGACCGCGTGATTGTCGGCACGACAGATACGCCGGTTGAGCAGGCCCCGCTGGAGCCGCGCCCGCAGGAGCAAGAGTTCGCGTTTTTGCTGGCGCACGCTGCGCAGTATCTCAGCAAGGACCCCACCGTCGACGACGTGCTCAGCACATTTGCCGGACTGAGGCCGCTGGTAAGGCGCGGCGCGGGCGGCAGCACCGCGCGGCTGTCGCGCGAGCACACGTTGATCGTGGCGCCGTCCGGCCTGGTAACGATCACGGGCGGCAAATGGACCACCTATCGCCATATGGCCGAAGAAACCGTCGACCGGGCCGCCGAAGTCGCCGGCTTGCCGCGCGTGGCGTGTACCACAACGGCGCTGCGGCTGCACGGCTACAGCGAGCAACCGGCGCCCGCTCCCTTCGGCGTGTACGGCGCCGACGCCGAGCCGCTCAAACAAGTGATCGCCGAACACGACGACTGGGCACAACAGCTACACCCACGGCTGCCGTATCTGGCCGGCGAGGTGGTCTGGGCAGCGCGTCACGAGCTGGCACGCACGGTTGAAGATGTGCTCGCCCGGCGGATGCGCGCGCTGCTGCTGGACGCGCGGGCCAGCATCGAGATCGCGCCGCGGGTGGCCGAGCTGCTGGCCGCCGAGCTCGGCTTCGACGCTGCCTGGCAACAGGCGCAGATCGAGGAGTACGAAGCCCTGGCGCGCGGGTATTTGCCCACGGCCCTGACCTCCCGTGCGGCCCTCACCCCCTAATCCCCTCTCCCGTGCTGTCAGCACGGGAGAGGGGATTAGGGGGTGAGGGCCCGACCCCTATTCAACCGGCACCGGCACGCGCTCGACAACCGCGCGCACCACGGATTCTACAGAGCGGCCGCGCAGCCTGGCCTCGGGACTGAGCAGCAAGCGGTGCCCAAGCGTCGGAGCGGCGAGGTGCTTAACATCGTCAGGCAATACATAGTCGCGTCCCTGCAGCGCGGCGTACGCCTGAGCAGTACGATAAAGTGCCAGCGTTCCGCGCGGACTGGCGCCGAGCTCAACCTCTTCAACGCCGCGTGTCGCGCGTACCAGCGCCACGATATAGCGCCTGACAACATCGGCGATCTGCACCTGCTGAGCCGCGGCCTGCAGCGACGCGAGCTCCGGCGGCCTCAGGATCGGCTCGAGCGCTGCCAGCGGATCGTGGGCGCCGTGCAGCAACAGCATCGCGTTTTCGTCGTCTTCAGCGGGATAGCCTACCTCGAGCTTCAGCAAAAAGCGGTCGAGCTGCGCCTCGGGCAGCGGAAACGTTCCTTCCAGCTCGACCGGATTCTGCGTCGCCAGCACCATGAACGGCCGCGGCAGCAGGCGCGTCTCGCCGTCCATGGTGACCGTCCGCTCACCCATCGCTTCCAGCAGCGCCGATTGGGTGCGCGGTGTCGCGCGATTGATCTCGTCGGCCAGCACGATGTTGGCAAAAATCGGCCCCGGCCGGTACACAAAATCGGCCAGCTTCTGGTTGAAATACGACAGGCCGCTGACGTCGGTCGGCAGCAGGTCGGGCGTGAATTGAATGCGCCGGAACTCGCAATCCAGCGACTGCGCCAGCGCACGCGCCAGGGTAGTTTTGCCGGTACCAGGCACGTCCTCCAGCAGCACGTGTCCTTCGCATAGCAGCGCCACCAGCAGCAATTCGACAACCGAGCCCTTGCCGACGATGACGCGGCCGATCTGCTGCTGCAGCTTCATTCCGGCTTGTTGGACCGCACCCAAAGGGAGTACCGCCCCGCCTGTCCCGCCGGCCGGCGACACGCCTGAGCCCTGCACTACTCGCTCCTTACGAACCTCAAACACAGTACCATCTCAGCCGCGGCACGGTTATCGCTATTGCGACAGAGCACGGCCCCCGATGCCCGGCGCCTGCCGGTAAATAGCGGGTGGCTGCGCCAAACTGCTATAATACACGAGCGGCGGCGGTTGCTGCGCAAGCGCATATAGCCTAAGGAGCGACGAACCGATGATGGATATGTCGATGAGTATGCAGATGTCTCCGCAGATGCACATGAAGGCATCCCCTGCGCTCATCGCGCTCAATAACATGCTGATCATGTCGACGCTCGACCTGCAGCAGATGATCCAGCAGGAGATCGAAGAGAATCCTGCGCTCGAGCTTGCCGAGCTCGAAGAAGAAACCTGCCAGCGCTGCGGTCGCCCGTTTTCGGGGTCGACCTGTCTGCATTGTTTGCAGGAAGATATGCGCGCGATCGAGGCCGAGCGCGACGATTACAGCGGGCCGATCGAAGACGACGAGTTCGACCCGCTGATGCTGGTTGCCGCGCCGCCGATGCTGAGCGAGTTGCTGCTGCGCGACCTGCGCGCCAGCCTGCCGCACGAGGACTTTTTCATCGCCGAGTTTTTGGTCGGCAGCCTGGACGACCAGGGCTACCTCGAAATAACGCTCGAGGATGTGTGCGCCGCGCTCAATATCGACATGGAGCGCGCCGAGGGCGTGCTGCACAAGCTGCAGGATATGGGCCCGGTCGGCGTCGGAGCGCGCGATGTGCCGGAATGCCTGATGCTACAGCTGCGCCGGCTTGAGCAAGATGGCGTGACACATCCGCACGTCAAACGCGTGATCAGCGAGCATTGGTTCGATCTCGGTGAGCACCGCTACGGGGCGATCGCGCAGGCCCTGGGCATCACCTATGACGAAGTGGTCGCGGCGCGCGACTTTATCCGGCGCTATCTGCGGCCCTACCCGCTCGAGCGCGGCAACAGCGACGGCACCGTCAGCCCGACACAAACGGCATATCTCACCCCCGACGTGATTATCCGCGAGGAAGAAGGCGTGCTGGTTGCCGAAGTGGTTGAATCGCAGCGCTATTTCCTACGCCTCAACCCGCTGTACCAGGAACTGTCGCGGCAGGCCGGCCGCAACAACGAGCAGCAGATTTCGAGCGAAGAAAAGGAGCACCTTACGCAGTTCGTCGGCCGCGCGCAGCTCTTTTTGACCAATCTGCGCCAGCGGCGAGAAACGATCCGGCGCATCGCGCACTATTTGATCGAGCGCCAGGGCAACTTTCTGCGTCATGGGGTGCGCTTTCTCGAACCGCTGACGCGCGCCGAGGTGGCGGCTGCCATCGGCGTACACGAGTCGACCGTCAGCCGTGCTACCGCCAACAAGCATGTGCAGATACCGTCACACGAAGTTATCCCGTTCAGCCACTTCTTTACGGCGTCGCTGAGCGTCAAAGACGTGCTGCTCGAGCTGGTCAACAAAGAAGCTCGCCCGCTCACCGACCAGGAGCTTGTCGAGATGCTGCGCCAGCGCGGCTTTGACGTCGCGCGCCGTACGGTGGCGAAGTACCGTAACCAGCTCAAGATACTGCCGTCGACGCTGCGCTAGAAGAGGGTGGCACACCTTTTGGTACCGTATGCTGCGTCGCTTGCCGCGTCGCACTAACCCGGCCGTGCTGCTCGGCGTTGTCGAAGGGGCGCTGCTGGTTCGATTGATCGCGCTGCTGCTCGCCGCGCGTCCCGACAATGCTCTGATCGGCCTTATGTTGGCCCTGACCGCGCCGCTGGTGTGGCCGTTTCGGGCACTTGATCGCTTCGCCGGGCAGCCGGAGTACGGCGCGCGGCTTGAGCTTGCGACGATCGCGGCGATGTTCGCGCTGCTGCTGGCGCTTTTTGTGGCGCAACGGGCGCGCCGAAGCATGGAGAACACAATGCGTAAGGCCAAAGATCTGCTCGACATGGCGATCGTACACCAGGAAACCGGCCAGGCGCTTGCCACCGTGCGCGATCTTGTGTTTTCGCCGGATGGCCGGCATCTGGCCGCGATCATGGTCGACACCGGTGGCTGGTTCCACGACGCGCGCGTGATTCCGTGGAGCGCGGTTACGCGCGTCGGCGACGTGATCATGGTGACGGGCGATCCGATCGTCAAGGCCAAGGATGTGCCGGAGCTGGCCGAAAATCTGCGCCAGGAGATCAAGATCAGCGGCAACTCGATCGTTACGCAGAGCGGCGAGCGCCTCGGCAAGGTTGGGGACGTATATGTGGACGATAACGGCGCTGTGGTCGGGTATGAGGTCAGCCAGGGGTTCTTGAGCGATATCGGCGGCCGCAAATTTCTTGCCGTCGGGCACGTACAGAGCGTCGGGCGCGATGCCGTGATCGCCGATACCGACGACCTCCAGTCGATGCGTGAAGGGCTGGAGCAGGCGGCTGCACCCTCGCAATCGGCGCCGGGCGAAGCGGATTCCGAAGCAGCCCCGCTGCCGTCCGAACCCGCGCCGGTCGACACGCCCGACCCGCCAATCGACGCGCCGGCGCAGGCGGGCGACACACCCTCGCGCGATCAGCCGGCCCAGCCATGAATGAGCAGTGGTGGGTAGTGCTGCGGACGCTGCTGATCATCGCGCTGGTATGCGCGCTGGCCGGCGTGCTGCTGCTAGCACTGGTGTACCATAGTCTGCGCCGGATTCGCGTCCCTCCCAATGCCGACTTCTTCAGCACCGTGCGGGTCGTGCCGCTTGCCCTGGTGGTCGCCCTGGATCTGCTGGATCTGAGCCTGGATATTTTTGCCGCTCCGGTCGTCTGGATCGTGCTCAGTCGCTTTAGGCTTCACGCGCTGCGCAATGTCGCAGCAGTCGAAGCGCTGATTCCGTTCACCCAGCCGATCCCCGTGCTCACGCTTTCCTGGATCGCCGTCCGGCTGTTTGGCCTGGGCAATCTACCGTCCGGCTCACAGCCCTACATCATCGACACCGACGAAGTGCAGCCCGGCGAGTTCCGGCCGCGCGCGAGGAGATAAGCAATGGGCCTGCTGGAGCTGCTGATCTTGCTTGTAATCGCCGGGATCTGCGGCGTGATCGCCGAGTGGATCGTCGGCTTCAGCCCGGGAGGCTTTATTGTTTCGATCGTGGTCGGGCTGATCGGCGCCTATCTCGGCAGCTGGCTCGCCGGCGTTCTGGGCTTACCGCCGGTGCTGAGCGTGCAGCAGCTCGGCCTCAGCAGCAACATTGGGCTGCTCAACTTCGACATCGTTTGGTCGATCCTCGGCGCGATCCTGCTGCTGCTGATCATTAGCCTGGTGCGCGGCACCGGTCGTCGCGGACGCCGCTCACGCTAGCATCGCGCCGGAGCTCGTCATGGGTGTCTGCATCATTCTGAATCCCAACGCCGGATCCGCGCGCGATGTAGACGCGATCGAGGCAAGCGCGCTGCGGCTCGGCGAAACAACCTTTTGCACGACCGACCAGCCCGGCGAGGCGACACGGCTGGCGCAACGGGCGATCGCGGATGGCTGCGATCTGCTTGTCGCCGCCGGCGGCGACGGTACGATCAACGAGGTACTCAACGGGCTGGCGCCCGACTTCACGCGCGCGCGGCTCGGTATTCTGCCGCTTGGAACCGGCAACGACTTCGTCCGCAGTATGGGTATCCCTACCGAGCTCGACGCGGCTCTGGATGTCCTGGCCGCCGGCACGGAGCGTTCGATCGATGTTGTGCGTGTCACCAGCGATCGGACCCGTTATTTCATCAACGTGTCGGCCGGCGGCTTCAGCGGTCTGGTCGACGAAAAGCTTACTGGCGAGCTGAAGCAAAGCTGGGGCCCGCTGGCGTATCTGCGCTCGGCGGTCGAGGCGCTGCCCGACCTGTCCAACTATCGCACGACTATCGCGTTCGACGACGAAGAACCGCACGAGATCAACGTGTACAACGTTGTCGTCGCAAATGCGCGCTATGTCGCCGGCGGCATCCCGATCGCTCCGCAGGCCGAGCCCGACGACGGATTGCTCGACGTCATGCTCGTGCCGGTCGCGTCGATGGCGCAACTGGCCCTGCTGGTGCCGCAGATCATGCTCGGGCAGCATACCGACAGCGAGCTGCTGGTTTTCCGGCGCGCCCGCAAGCTACGGATCAACTCGCGGCCACGGATGTGGTTCAACGCCGACGGCGAACTGATCAGCAACGAGCCGGCAATGTTTTCCGTGCTGCCGCGAGCGCTGCGGGTGATCGTGCCGTAGGGACGCGCCGGCGGCGCGTCCGTAGTTTCGAGTTCTGCTACCACACGGGTGGATCAGTAAAAGACCTGGGGGAAACCCCAAACCCCCGGCCTGCCGGCGGCTCGTTTGCTTGGTTCTTGGTTCTCGGTTCACAACAGGAGGAAGTATGTCAGACAACGATAGCGGCATCCCGTCCGGCCACACGCCGCAGCACCGGCCGGAGCAGGAGCCACAACCTTACGCAAATCCGCCGCAGGACGAGGGCGACAGCACCGAGTTTCTGGAGCAGCTGGCCGGCGAAAACACCGACGATACCGCCTATATCGACGAATCTGAAGTCGAGCGCCTGGAGGGCGTGTCGATGACTGATCTGTACCAGGGCGAAACCGATGTGAACCAGCTACGTGCCGATGGCGAGGCTGAATCGTACGATATGTTGGTCGAAACCGAGCTGCGCGAGGACGAGACCGACGATGTGATGGATGCGGTCGAAGAAGGCGCAGCATATGTGCCGCCGATCGACCCGCCGGTCGTTCCGGACGCCGACGATCCGGAAGGCGTCGTCATCGCCGCAGGCTTTGGAGTAACTGCCGAGGACGAGAGCGGCTTAGGCGGCGACGATACCGATCACGAGGCCGGGGACGAGATGGTGGCGCGCATCCGGCTGGCGCTGCGCCGCGATGCGTCGACATCGCAGCTGGCCGACCGGTTGTCGATCGCTACCATCAACGGCACGGTCGTGGTGCGCGGAGAGGTCGACGACCTCGACGATTCGGACAATATCATTGCTGTGATCAGCGAGCTGCCGGGCGTAGAGGCAGTGCGCGACGAGACCATTGTGCGGGGGTTATAGGCACGAGGCACGAGGTGAGAGGCTATAGGCGAGCGGAGCAAGGCGAATTGCTGGGGAAATCAGTTAGGTTCTTATAGCCTCTCGCCCCTGGCCTCTAGCCTCGTGCCTTTAGCCACTTGCCCGCGGCCGTCACGGCCGCGCCGCCGAAGACGGCCACGAAAAACGGCACCAGGTGAGCATAAAACAGAAACTTCGGCGCCGGCCGCACCGCTCCCGGCGAAAAGAACCACCCCAGGGCCAGCGTTTCAATCACCAGCACGGCCGCCCGCGCGAGCGGCCAGCGATCGAGCACCGGCGCCAGCACAAGCTCGTCCAGCACTCCAAGCGCCACGAACAGCAGAATGTTTGTAGCGATACGCAGCGATACCGGCTCCAACGAGCGCAAGGGCGTCGACACAACGACCAGCGTCGCCACCACGCCCGCCATAAGTCCTAGCCGCAGCACGACACCCGGCAGCGTAGCCGCGGGTATCGCCGTATCTCCAATACTTGACATGCGTCGATCATACCACGCCTGCCGCGCGCCACACTTTTGCAGCACGTCACCCTGTCACCAGATCCACCGGCGTGGGCTATAGCCGAACACCAGCACGGCACAGGCGGCGGCGCTGCTCACCACGGCGATACCGAGCAGGTCCTCGATCGGCATATAGCGCAAGATCCAGATACCGAGGATCCGATTGGGGTCGAAATACCACGCGCCCCACAGGCCGCCGAGCGGGTCGGTGACCAACGTCCAGATCCACGCCAGGGCGACGACACGCGCGATGGTCGCCCGCTGGGTCCATAAGAAGTGCCCGTTGCGCGCCCATAGAATCGCGTGAAACACGATGCCGGCGCCGAGCAACATCACCAGATGCGACCACTGGCCAAGATTCACGGCGCCCGCTCCTTGAGCAGCACGGTTGCCATGCCGAACATCAGCGACACCCCTACAATCCAGAGCCACTCCTCGAGCGGCAGACCGCCCAGCCAGATGCCGGCGATGTGCCCGTCGTCGTAGTACCAGGCGCCGAGCCGCACCGCCAGGTAATCCCATGCCCACCCGCCAACCAACGCGCCCGCCAGCGTCCAGGCCAGCGCCTGCCAGCGCCGCCGCAGCGCCGCCGGACGCCAGACCGCCAGTAGCACGATCGGCAGCGCGACAAACAGCGCCAGCCAGATTAAGTACGTTGCGTGACCGAACATTAAGTTAACGAATCACGGATAAATACGATACAGCTGCCGTGGGAACGGGATCGTCTCGCGGATATGGCGCGTGCCGGCGATCCAGGCGGTGCAGCGCTCGATACCCATGCCGAAGCCGGAGTGCGGAACAGTACCGTAGCGGCGCAGATCGAGATACCAGCTGGTAGTGCTCGGGATTGAGCCCGTGCTCGCGCATCCGCCGCTCCAGCAGATCCACATCGTGGATGCGCTGCGAGCCGCCGATGATCTCGCCATAGCCTTCGGGCGCCAGCAGATCGGCGCAGCGCACCACCTCCGGCCTGCCGTCCACCGGCTGCATATAAAACGCCTTGACCGCCGTCGGATAGTTGACCACGAACACCGGCCTGGCGAACTGCGCCGCCAGAAACGTTTCGTGCGGCGAGCCGAAATCGTCGCCCCAGGCGATCGTCGGCAGCGGCTGATCCTCGGGCGGCACCGTCACGCCGTCGGCGGCGGCCTGCTGAATGCGCTCGACCGCTTCATCGTAGCTGATGCGCGGAAACGGAGGCGTCACGCGTTCGAGTGCGGCGATATCGCGCTCGAGCACTTCGAGGTCGGCACGCCTGCGCTCGAGCACCCGCTGGACGATCGCGCTGACGAAGTTTTCCTGCAGCACCATGTTGTCGTCCTGGTCGGCAAACGCTACTTCGGGCTCGATCATCCAGAACTCGGTCAGATGGCGGCGCGTCTTGGAGCTGCTCGGCGCGGAACGTCGGGCCAAAACAATACACTTTGCCGAAGCTCAGCATGCCGGCCTCGACATACAGTTGGCCGGTCTGGGCCAGATAGGCCGTGCCGAGATCGAAATACTCGGTCGCGAACAGGTTGGTGGTGCCCTCGGCGGCCACCGGCGTCAGGATCGGCGTATCGAAGCGCACGAAGCCGTTGTCGTTGAGATACTCCTGCGCCGCGGAGATCACCTCGGCGCGAACACGCAGCAGCGCGTGCTGCTTGGCCGAGCGCACCCACAGATGGCGGTGCTCCATCAGGAACTCGGTGCCGTGCTCCTTAGGCGTGATCGGATACTCGGCCGACAGCGACTCGATCCGCAGGTCGGCGACATCCAGCTCGTATCCGCCGGGGGCGCGCTCATCGGCGCGTACCGTGCCCGTCACATACACCGCCGACTCCTGGGTCAGCTGCTTGGCCGCGGCGAACGCTTCGTCGCTGACATTGCGCTTGAATACGACGCACTGGATCGTGCCGCTGCCGTCGCGCAGCTGCAGAAACACCAGCTTGCCTTTTTCGGTCTTGTTATAAACCCAGCCGGCCAGCGTCACCTGCTCGCCGTCGTGCCGGGCGATGTGTTGGATATATGTGGTTGGAAGCAATGACATAGGGGGATTCTAACGCAAAGGGGAACGGATACGCAAAGACGCACTGATACTGAGCCAGATTCAGCAGGTCGCCGTCCTTCATGTTCGACCAGCCTAATCCGGAAACCGTGCTAACATCATGGCCGTGCATTTCATTGGCCAGCCGACGATCTATACATTCATCAAGCAAGATCCTCATTCGGATGCAGCCGCAGCCAGCATTCGCTCTTTCGCTTCTTCCAAGAATGAAATTACTTGTTCACGCTTTACCGATGGAAATCCGGCGAGGAAGTCATCGATCGACTCACCCGCTTCGAGATAGTCGATCAGTGTTTTTGCCGGAACCCGGGTTCCGGCAAAAACCGGTGTTCCGCTTAGCACGTCGGGAGATGCGGTAATTAGCTTTGTCTTGTCCTGCTGATCGCTCATGTCGCTGAATTATACGACATCAGCAGCTGTGAAGCGCTCCTTCGACGTGCTACATTAACCGTACGAGGGATAACGGATGCGGATCGAGCACATTGAGCTGCGCCGGATTTATCTCCCCTACGTCGCGCCGTTTGAGACAAGCGGTTGGCGCGAAGAGGGGAGCCATGCAATCATCGTCAGGATCGACGCTGCAGGCGCGACCGGCCGGGGCGAAGCGCCACTCAGCTCAGGCCCGTGGTACACCGAAGAAACCAGCGCTTCGGCCTGGGTGATCATGCGGGATGTTCTGGCGCCGATGCTGCTGCGCGCCGACATCACGGGCCCGCAGGACGTTGATCGCCTGTTTGCTCCGGTTCGCGGTAACCGAATCGCCCGCGCCGGTTTCGAGTTCGCCGTCTGGGATCTCTTCGGGCATGCCGCCGGACAAAGTCTCGCAACAATGCTGGGCGGTGTGCGCAGCAGGATCGACGTAGGCGTCAGCGTCGGCCTACAACCGGATCTAGCCACACTGTTACTGACCGTTGGTGAGTACGTTGACGCCGGGTACCAACGCGTCAAGTTGAAGATTAAACCCGGCTGGGATCTCGAGCCAACACGGGCCGTGCGCAACGCCTGGCCGGATTTGAAGCTGCAGGTCGACGCAAACAGCAGTTATACACTTGACGACGCCAGGCACCTGGCACAGTTCGACCAGTACGGCTTATTGTTGATCGAACAACCGCTGGCTCACGACGATATCGTTGATCATGCGCGGCTACAGCGCAGCCTGCGTACGCCGATCTGCCTTGACGAGAGCATTGTGTCGCCCGACCATGCCCGCTGGGCGATCGAGCTGCGAGCTTGCGGTGTGATCAACATCAAGCCGTCACGCGTCGGTGGATTGACGGCCGCCCGACGGATCCACGATCTGGCGCAGGCTGCGGGAATTCCGGTTTGGTGTGGCGGAATGCTGGAAACGGGTGTCGGACGGGCGGTGAATGTTGCACTCGCAAGCCTGGAGAACTTCGTGCTGCCGGGAGATATCAGCGCCAGTGAGCGCTACTTTCACCGTGATATCGTACGCAATCCATTCCGACTTAATCCGGACAGCACCTTGACGGTGCCGGCCGACAGCGGCAGTGGAGCACTGGTTGACGAGGAGCTGCTCAACCGGATCACCGTCGACCGGCTGGAGCTTCGCCGCTGAGCAATATCATCTACTCAGCGCCGGGCCACGTGTCGCGCAACGCCCGCCGCAGGAGCTTCCCGGCGGCGTTGCGCGGCAGTTCCGTCACGACATGGATCCTGCGCGGCACTTTGTAGCGTGCCAGTCGCTCGGCACAGTAATCGACCATACTCTCGGGCTCGGCGGCTATCCCTGGGCGCAGCACCACGGCGGCGGCGACAGTCCGGCCCCAGCGCGCATCAGGCACGCCGAAGACGCCCGCCTCGGCCACGGCAGGATGTGCCAGCAGCACCGCCTCGACCTCGGCCGGATAGACATTTTCACCCCCCGAGATGATCAGATCGTCACGCCGGTCGACGACATACAGGTAGCCTTCGGCGTCGAGGTATCCCAGGTCGCCGGTGTGCAGCCAGCCGTCGCGGATCGTCTCGGCCGTCGCCGCGGGCCGGTCGTAATAGCCGGGCGTGACGCTCGGCCCACGGATTACGATCTCGCCGGTCGCGCCTGGTGGCAGGGCCGTGCCATCGTGCTCGATGCGCAGCTCGATCGGCAGCAGCGGCCGGCCGGCGGAGCCCTGTTTGCGCAGCGCATCCGCCGGAGCGAGCGTCGCTGCCTGCGATGCGGTCTCGGTCATGCCATAGGTCTGGACCACCGGCACGCCGATGCGCGCGCAGCGCTCGAGCAGCGGCAGCGGCGCGGGGCCACCACCCAGCAGAACCGCGCGCAAGCCCGGTGGATACGGCCGGTCGGCACGCGCAGTGAGCATACGCTCGAGCATCGTCGCCACCAGCGATACCAGCGTCACACCCTGCGTGTCGATCGCCAGGTTGGCTGCTTCGGGGTCGAAGTGCGCGTGGACGATAGCGGGAACACCATAGATCACGCTGCGCATGACGATCGCCAGCCCGCCCACGTGGAACAGCGGCAGCACCAGCAGCCAGCGGTCGCCGGCGTGGTTGCCCAGGTTCAGCGCCGAGCCCATGGCGCTCCACCAGTGGTTGCCGTAGGTCAGCATCACACCCTTGGGCCTGCCGGTGGTACCCGATGTGTAGATGATGCTCTGAACGGAGGCCAGGTCAAGCAGATCGCGGCGCACGAAGCCGAGCGGCTCCAGGGCCGCGAGGCTGAGCTCGTCGCCGTCACGTTCCCAGGCTACCCGCCGCAGCCGCGGCAGCGCGGCACCGATCTGCCGCGCGGACGGTGCCTGCTGCCGATCATAAATCAGCAACGTGGCACGCACATCCGCGATCTGCCATGCCAGCTCGGCCGCTGCCAGGCGGGTATTCAGCGGTACCAGGATCGCGCCGAGCCTGGTCGCCGCATGCACCAGCGCCACAAACTGCAGCCCGTTGCCCATCAGCAGCGCGATGCGCTCGCCCGACCGGATGCCGAGGCGTGCCAGGCGGCCCGCGGTGCTGCTCGCCTCGCGGTCGAGATCGGCAAAGGTCCACGCTTGCCCGTCGCCGATAGCAGCGACCGCGTGTGGCGCCGCCTCGGCGCGGCGGGTGAGCCAATCCGGCAGCGTGGCCGCCGCATCGATCGCTGCCGGCACAATCTCGCCGTTAGCCATACCTCACCTGTGCTATGGAAGGCGGCGAAAGCGCCGAAAATTCGGTTTGCGCTTCTCGACGAACGCGGTCTTGCCTTCCTGCGCCTCTTCGGTCATGTAGTAGAGCATCGTCGCGTCGCCGGCGAGCACCTGCAAGCCGGCCTGCCCGTCGAGATCGGCGTTGAAGGAGGCCTTCAGGAAGCGTAGCGCGATTGGACTCTTCTCGAGGATCTCCCTGGCCCAGGTGATCGACTCTTGCTCGAGCTGGTCCAGCGGCACCACCGTGTTCACCAGCCCCATCTCCAACGCTTCCTGCGCGTTGTACTGGCGGCACAGATACCAGATCTCGCGCGCTTTCTTCTGCCCGACGATGCTCGCCAGGTACGAAGCGCCGAAGCCCCCATCGAACGAGCCGACTTTGGGTCCGGTCTGCCCGAAGATTGCGTTGTCGGCGGCGATGGTCAGGTCGCAGACGACATGCAGCACGTGACCGCCGCCGATCGCATAACCGGCGACCACGGCGATCACCGGCTTGGGCATGGTACGAATATAACGCTGCAGCTCGAGCACATTCAGCCGCGGCACGCCATCCGGCCCGACATAACCGCCGGTGCCGCGCACGCTCTGGTCGCCACCGGAACAGAAGGCTTTGTCGCCTGCTCCGGTCAGCAGCACGACGCCGATATCGGGGTCCTCGTGAGCATCGCGAAACGCCTCCATCAGCTCGAACAGGGTTTGCGGTCGAAACGCGTTGCGCTTTTCAGGGCGATTGATGGTGATGCGGGCTATTCCTTCGGCCTTCTCATAGATGATGTCGCCGTAGGATTTGACGCTTTCCCATGTCACGGATGCCATATATTTCTCCTGATGAATCGACGAACGTTCGAGTTGAATTCCTCCGCCGCCTCCAGATGGACGGCGTGGCCGGCGCCGGCCACGATTAGCAGCTCCGCACGCGGCAGCAGCTTTTGCATGTGCTGCCCGATCGCACGGAACTTAGTGTCAAGCCGGCCCACGATCAGCAAGGTCGGCACCTCCAGCGTGGCCAGGCTGTCGTGCAGCGGCTCCTGGGCGCCGGTTCCGGCGCCGCGCAAACTCCCGGCCAGGCCGCGAGCATCGCAGCGCAGGCGCTGCGTGCGCTGTGCCGTCCAAACGGCCGGCGGCAGATTCTGCTGGCTCGCAAACAGCGGCGCCTGTTCCCAGCGCTCGACAAACGCCGCGATCCCTTCGCGCTCCAGCACATCCGCCAGGCGCGCATCGGCAGCACGGCGCGCCGCGCGCTCGCCGGCAGTGCCTAAGCCGGGCGAGGCGCTCTCCAGAATCAGCAGCGCAAGCCGCGAGCCGGCCCTCGCCGCGATATGCAGCGCCATGCGGCCACCCATCGAGTAGCCGAGCAATCCGAAGCGCTCGATCCCCAGCCGGTCGAGCACGGCCAGCGTATCCGACACGACACACGGCATGCTGTAGCGGGCAGGATCGGCGGGCGCATCCGAGCCGCCATGGCCCAGCGCATCGATCGCGACGGTGGTGCAGACATCGTCGAGTGCCGGCGCCAGCGTGGCCCAGGTGGCGGCGCTGCCGGTAAATCCATGCAGCAGAACCAGCGCGGGGGCGCCGGGCGGGCCCGGCCGAACCTCCACGTTGATCTGCACGCCGTTGATGGGCAGGCGCGTCATGCCGGGCTTACCGCGGAGCGTTGCCGGTCGAGCTGATCCGAGACGGCCTGCCACAGCCGGCGATGCATGCTCACGTTCGTCGCCCGCTCGGTCGGCAGCTCGATCACCGCCAGCCCATCCGAGGCCAGCCCGGCGGTCACTGCCTCACGAAAGGACGTCCAATCCCGCACGCGGCGAAACGTTCCTCCGTACATCGCGACCGCGGGCTCGAAGTCGAGCCCGTGGGGCGTGCCGAACAGCGTTTCAAAATGCTCGGGATAGGCCGCCTGCGGCAGGAAGGAAAAGATGCCTCCACCGTCGTTGTTCACCACGATGATGGTAAGCTTGAGCCGGTGAAGGCGCGCCGCAAGCAGGCCATTAAGATCGTGATAGAACGAAAGGTCGCCGAGCACCAGCACCACAGGCTCGCCGCTCGTCGCGAGGCCCAGCGCGGTCGAGACGACCCCGTCGATGCCGTTTACGCCGCGGTTGCCCAGAACCCGCAGCGGCTTGCCGGAGCCGGCCAGAAAGGTATCGCAGTCGCGCACGGGCATGCTGTTGCCGGCGAACAGGGTTGCGCCAGCGGGCAGCAGCTCAGCCAGCTCGCTGAAGACACGTCCCTCGAACAGCTGGTCGAAATCGCTGATTTTCGCCTGCAGCACCGCTCGCGTGGCGCGGCCCGTCTCCTGCCAGCGCGTCGCCCACGCCGCGGGTCCCAGGCGCTCGGGGAGCCGATCGAGCAGCCCGTCGACGAGGTGCAGGGCGCCGGCGTAGATCATCAGCTCGGCCGCGAGCAGCGGGTCGTTCCAGCCACCCGTGCCGTCCACCACGAGCTGCCGGCAAGCCGGATGGGCCTGCAGATACAGCAACAGCGGCTTGGAGGTAGGCATAGCACCGAAACGCAGAACCAGCTGAGGGTCCATCTCGTTCACAAAACGCTCGTCGCGCAGGAAGGCATCATAGCTGTCGACGATCAAGGCATGATCGAAGGCACCATGGCGTAGCTGAGATAGCGGATCGGCCAGGATCGGGAAGCCGAGTGCCGCGGCCAGTCGCGTCAGCGGCTCACTCAACGCCGAGTCGTCTCTGCGGCCCGACCACGATCAGGCCACGCTCGGCCCGGCCAAGCATCGTCGCCAGCTCGTCGAGCTCGCCAGGATCGGCAACCGCGCGCGGCGCCGCCACGCGCACATACGGCTCCGGGGCTGCCCGTCCTTCCCACGCCACCGCCTCGCGCGCGGCAGGCGGCGGCAGCGGCCGGCCGGCGATCGGGGCCGGCGTCAGCGGCTCGCGCAAAGGGACGTTGAGGTGAACCGGTCCGGCCGGCGCGGCGATTGTAGTTGCCACGGCTCGCCCGGCAACGGTGCGCCAGTAGCGTAACAGCGTATCGCTCGCCTCGGGTAAGGCCAGCTCGACCGACCACTTGACGTGCGTGCCGTAGAGGCGAAGCTGGTCCATCGTCTGGGGTGCGCCGATCTCACGCAGCTCAGGCGGGCGATCCGCGGTCAACACGATCAACGGGACCCGTCCGAGCCTGGCCTCGGCCACGGCGGGAAAAAAATTCGCTGCAGCCGTGCCGGACGTACACAGCAGTGCCACGGGCGAGCGAACGGCTCGGGCGATGCCCAGCGCGAAAAAGCCGGCCGACCGTTCGTCGATCAGCGGCCAGATCCGAAAAGCGTTGTGCGCCGCGAAGACCAGCGCCAGCGGGGTAGAGCGCGAGCCGGGGCAGATCACCGCGTGCCGGACTCCCGCGCGTGCCAGCTCGTCGACCAGCGCCGCGCAGCAAACATAGGATGCGTTCTCGTATTCCATCGCTCAGGAGGTCTCCGCTCCAAGGGCGTCGAGCATCGGCCGAAACTTCAGATCGGTCTCGACGTACTCGTCGTCGGGATCGGAATCTCGAACGATGCCGGCTCCCGCGAAGAGTAACGCCTGCTCGTCTTGCACCACTCCACAACGTAGTGCCACGGCAAACTCGCCTTCGCCGCGCGCATCGAGCCACCCGATCGGCGCGGCGTACCAGCCGCGGTCGAGGCCTTCCCGCGCGCGGAGATATTCCAGGGCCGCCGGGCGCGGCAGGCCGCCGACAGCAGGCGTGGGATGCAAACGGGCAAGCAGGTCGACCAGCGTAAACGGCAGACGTAGCCGGCCTGTTACCGGGGTGTAGAGATGCTGCAGATTGCCGAGCTTGACCAACCGTGGCGCCGCGGGCGCGTATATGTCGACGCACAGCTCGGTGAAGGCCGCGCGCAGCATATCTACAACCACGGCATGTTCGTGCCGATCCTTGGCACTTGCGAGCAGCTGCCGGCCCAGGTTGTCGTCCTCGGCCTCGGTTGAGCCGCGCCGCGCCGTGCCGGCGAGCCCGCTGGCGCGCACGATTCCGCCACGGACTCCCACCAGCCGCTCGGGCGTGGCTCCCAGCAGGCAAGCCCCCCCACGCGCCAGCGCGAAGACGCAGGCAGTCGGATATGCACCGCGCAGGCGCTCCAATGCCCCGCCGACATCAACGGCATGCCGCGAGACGACGCGTAGCGCGCGCGCCAGCGCCACTTTTTCAAGCTTCCCCTGCTCGATCAGGTAAACGGTATCGCGCACCAGCTGCTTCCAGCTCGCGGCAGAGCGGCACTCGTCGACGCGCAGTACCGGCGCCAAGGATGTCGTGGACGCCCGTGCGGCCGGCAGGTCAGCGATCGCGTGGTACAGGCGCAAAAGCTCGTCGACCACAGCCCGCGGCTCACTCGACGTCGTGACGACCACATTGCAGGTCAACGACGTCGAGCCCGCGTATGAGGTGAGCTGAAGGCGCGGCAGGAGCAGCGAGGCATCCGGGAAGGCGCGCCAGTATTCGCTGCGTTGCTGTCGCGGATCAAAAGCAAAACCGCCAAGCAGCGTGGGGCCGCTGCCCGGCAACGTATCCAGCCCATCGATCACGGCATACTCGAGCAGATCGTGCCACGCCCGTGCTACCTGTTCGAAGCGCCGCGGGCCGCTGCACTCGATTCGCTGCGCTATGCCTACCCCCGCCAGCGCGAAGCCTTCCGCATGCTGCTCCCAGAAAAAGGCGTGCGTGTCCAGCGCGCGAGCGGCGATGAACCAGGGCAGCAGATCACCGGACGCGACCCGCTCGGTATAGCTCACCAGGATCGGCCTTTGCTGCCGGACAGCCCGAGCAAGTCCTTCGCGTACTAGCTCCAACAGCCGGAACTGATCGATGCGTGTGTCTACCGCGATCATGTTCTTGCCTTCGACCTTCGACCAATTCAGGTGTTGGCCTGCCCGATCGAGCGGCGCAACAGATCCCGCAACGCGGGATAGGTATCTTCGAGCTTGGCGGGCTGCTCAGTCAGCACCCAGCGCCTGACGACTTCATTGACTCCCCCGAACCAGGCGATACCGGCGATATGCGTATCGATCGGCGCGACCAGACCGGCCGCGACCATCTCGTTGAGATGGCGCGAGATCAGCGCGGCGAACTCGGCGTGGATCGTCATCATCCGCGCGTTGAACTCGCGCCCGGCGCCGAGCGCTTCGACCAGAAACAGACGGGTCAGGGTACGGTGCCCGGCAAAGGTGCGCAACGCGGCCAGCAGCGCCGCATCACCCCTGCGCGTGAGGTCGGGCTCGGCAGCCATCGCTTGCTCGACCCGGCTGAGCAACAGCCTGGCCATCTGGTCGAGCAGACGTAAGAATATTGCCTGTTTGTTGGGAAAGTGGAAGTACACTCCGCCCTTTGAGGTTTCCGAAGCGGCGGCGATATCATCGACCGCGGCATCCTTGTAGCCTTTGCGCGAAAAGACATCAAGCGCCGCCTCGAGGATGCGCTCACTGCGAACCTGACTCTTATCGGATTTCTGGCGGCTGGTAGACATGGCACCGCCCGCATAATATTGCTTGAACCGACCGACGCGTCGGTTGTGCCAATTGTAACAATGTTGTTCGATCCGCGCAAGCTGCCTTCGTGCATCTTTTCACACTATCCGGCCAGTGACGCTATAATGCAATCGGCAGGCCAACGACGGAGCGATCTATGCGACGACAGGCACGAATCTGGTGGCAAACGATCAGGCCCTGGAGCTACACGGCGGCGGTCATCCCGGTTGTATTGGGCGCGGTGATCGCCGCCTACGACGGGTACTTTGATGCATGGCTGCTGCTGCTGGTGATCACCGGCTCGGTGGCGATCCAGATGGGCACCAACTTGAGCAACGAGTACTACGACGACCGCAAAGGCATCGACAAGGTGCAGGTTTTCGGCATCGGCGGTGCGATCGCACGCGGCGAGCTCGCGGCCTGGAAGGTCTTAGCGGCGGGCCTCCTGGCGTTCGGCGTCGGGTCGGCGATCGGGTTGTACCTGGTCGCCGTCGCCGGGCCGTTCATCTTCTGGCTCGGCCTCGTCAGCGTCCTGGTCGGCTTCTTCTACACCGCCGGGCCGTTCGCGCTTGCGTATATCGGTCTGGGCGAGATAGCCGTGTTCATCTTCATGGGCCCGGTCATGGTGATCGGCTCATACTACGTTCAGGCACGCACAGTTACCCCCGCCGTCTTCCTCGCATCGCTGCCGATAGGCTTTCTGGTGGCGGCGATCCTGCACGCCAACAATCTGCGCGACCTGGACATCGACCGCCAATTCGGCAAGCGCACGCTGGCGACCGTGCTCGGCCGGTCCGGCGCCAACCTGGAATACTACGTGCTGCTCGGCGCGACCTATGTTTCGCTGACGCTGTTGGTAGTGCTGGGCGTCACGCCCTGGCTGACGCTGATCGCGCTGGTCACCTTGCCGGCCGCGTGGCGCCTCCTGCGCATCGTCGCCGCGGAAAGCGAGCCGGAGAGGCTGCAGCCGGTGCTGCGCCAGACCGCCAGGCTGCATATGACGTTCGGCAGCCTGCTGATTGCCGGCTGGCTCGCAGCATGGCTACGGGTCTAGGAAGGCGGCAACCTCGCGCGCAACCAGCTCCGGCGCGGTGTAGTGGGCTGAATGCTTCTGGCCGGGCAGGACGACGATCCGGCCGTGCGGCAGCGCCGCGGCCAGGGCTTCGGTGCCGGCCCGCATCCAGCCCGGACTGTTGCCCCCGATCAGCAACACGATCGGCTGCTGGAGGATTCGTAACCTCCGGGGATCGGGCGTGTATCCGCCGGCTACCTGTGCGTCATACGGTGTAGTATGCGCCAGTGCCACCTGTTCCGCCCAGCGCGGACTCCTCACCATCCGGTCGAGCTCCGCCTCGGACAACCCCGGCCCCTCGCTCAAGAAGGTTCGCAGCGCCGCTTCACGCTCGCCGGCCGCCACAAGCGCCTGCAACCGCTGCGCTAAATCGGCCCGCTGCGAGGGCCGCTGCTGATCCACGATCAGCGGTGGCTCATACAGCACCAATCCGCGCAGCGGCAGGCCGCGCAAGGCGGCCTCCACTACAAGGATGGCGCCGGAGGAGTGGCCGAGCAGCGCAGCCGGCTCGGCGATCAGATCCAGCACGCTGGTGATGTCGTCGACCTCGCGCTCCACGGCGTATTGCGCGCTATCCCCGCTCGCTCCACGCCCCCGCCTGTCGAGAGCATACACGGTGAAGCGGCGCGCAAGCAGCGGGGCAACGGATGCCCAGGCCCGATGGTCGACGGCGGATCCATGCACCAGCAACAGGGGCGGCCCGCTCCCGCTCCGTTCAAAGGCGATGTTGGTTCCGTCGCTGGAGTGGACTGTCTCCATCCTCGCCTCCTATGCCGCCCTTCCGGGAGCAGCATAGCCGCCGGCTACATCGTCCAACACCAGCACCCAATCCGGCCCGCCGCCAGGCGCGGTGAAGCTCATCCGCGCTTGCCTGCCCAAAACGCCGATCGCCTGCGCGACGCCGCTGCGCGGGT
Organism: uncultured bacterium; assembly: GCA_963827625.1. Taxonomy (GTDB): domain Bacteria; phylum Chloroflexota; class Chloroflexia; order Chloroflexales; family Kallotenuaceae; genus CAWHBS01. The sequence goes on from CAWHBS010000007.1 coordinate 838,680, forward strand.
CGAACCACCAGGCAGCCAGGCGCTCGCCCGACAGCTTCGAGGTATCCAGCTCGACGGCTCCGCCGGCGGGCAGGTAGACCATCGCGTAGCTGCCGGCGCTGTGGCGTGTGGCGCGAATATGGCGCGGTCCGTCGCCTACCTCCGAAACGATCAGCGCCTGGTCGGGGATGCGCTCAAGAAAGGGGCGCGAAAGCAGCAGCGCCCGCGCATGCTGCATCTGGGCCGCGCCGGGCAGCAGCAGCGCCTCGTACCAGGGCCGCCGCGCGGCGATCAACGGCTGCCGGCCCGGGCGCCACATCTGCCAGACCGGATTGCAGCCGTAGGTGTGCCCGTGCGCCCCGGCAAACAGCGCCCAGTAGAGCGCTTTGCGCGCATCCCAGTCGTCGAGATAGCCGCCGTCCAGCTTGTGCAGCCCGTCGGGCATATCTTCGTAGCCCGGCTCGGCATCCATACACGGGCGCGACGGCGTGCGCGCGTAATCGGCTTCAATGAAGCGCCAGGTTGGCGAGTTGCGCGCGTGTCCGCTCTGGCAGGTATGAAAATCGAGCCAGGGCTCATCGGGTACATATTCGGACGAAGCGTGCGGTCCCCAGGTATGAAACGTCATCAGATGGCGTCCGCCGTCGCCCTCGCGTAAACCCTCGGCCATCGCGCGCACGATCGCGCGGTGGTTCTCGTTTTCAATCGGCCGATCACCGCCGAGGATCCAGATGATCGGCTGCTCGGCGTAGCGGCGGCCGATAAACGCGCCGAAGCTGCGCGCGTTCTCGGGCGTGAAAATCTCGGGACCGACGCCCCACTTGCGGTTCCATTTATCCCCCCAGGTCGGCAGCATGCCAATGTACAGGCCAAGCGCGGCCGCGCGCTCGACCACCGCGTCGACGTGCCTGAAGTATGCCTCATTCGGCCGCGTCGGATCGTCCTCGAGCAGTGGAACATCGCCCTGCATATTCGGCGTATGCAGCCCGTCTATTTCCGCCAGCACAACCGCCTGGATCACGGTAAAGCCCTTGGCGGCCCGATCCTGCAGATAGCGCTCGGCCTCGTCCGGCGTGAGCCGGTGAAACAGCTCCCACGCGGTATCGCCCAGGTAGAAGAACGGTGTGCCGTCGTCGTGGACCAGAAAGCGTCGATTCGGGCTCAATGTCAGCATGCCAATCGTTTACCTCCTTGCAAGATATAAGAAACAATTCCATGTAGGGGCACGCCAACGGCCCTGCCGGCGGCGTGTCCGCATCCGCCGATGGACACGCCACGTGTTGCTCTGCCGGCGGCGTGTCCGCAGCCGACAAGGCGGAGCGCTACGCGTGGACATACCAGGGCGGAGCGCTCGTACCGGCATGGTCGTAGCGATCCCTCAGGCAATATAGGTGATGATCGCGTCGTCGTCACGGGCGGCAGCCACGAAAAAATCGACCAGACGCGCATAATTGTCCAGCACATAGTTCAGCGCGTCATCGCCGTCGTCCCAGATCTCGGGGTAGATATCGTGCTCTTGCAGCTCCACAGGATCCCAGCGCGCGCGTAGCTCGTCAACGCCGATCGAACGAACGACCGTTGCCATTGCCGCGACCTCGGCGGCCGGTATTGCCCGCGCCGGTCCGGTGCCGAGATCGGCGTTACCCAGTGCTTCGCCGCCGAACACGATATTCAACAGCTCATGAGCCTGGTATTGATCCTGATTGAGCAGAAAATGGATCGCGTGCCACGCTTTGTCGATGTCGAGGTGGCGCTCGCTTGTGTCGTCGCGATAGATAAATGCCACCACGGTCTCCGGCGCAGCTTCCAGCGCCGCGAGCTCGGTCGGCGTGATGCGCAGATAATGGCCGATCATCCCCATACGCTTGGCTCCATCCGGCGTCGTCTGCGCCTAGCTGTCCGGCGTACCGAGGCACGCTCGCACCGCTACGGCGATGCGATCCATCTCTCCGGCCGGCACCCACTCGTCTTCGGGCCGCTCCAGGAAACCGAAGATCCGTACACCTTTTTGCTCACGCGGCAGGCCCGGCATGCGCGGCACGACATGAAAATGTAAATGCTGAAACCCCGGCGCCTCGGCAAACAGTATCACATACGTCTTCTCGCAGCCAAGCACCTCGACCAACGCGGACGAGATGCGCTGCAGCAAGGGGCCCAGCGCGGCGGCTTCCTCGGGCCGTAGATCGGCCAGCGCTTCGACATGCCGTAGCGGCAGCAGCACCAGCCAGCCGGGCAGCGCGCTGTTAAACGCATGCGCCACGCGCCACATGCCGTCGCTCCAGCAGCTCTCGCGCGGCGGCAGGTGCGCGAGGCGAGCCGCCTGAACACACGAAAAACACTCGTCCGGCCTGCTCATGGTCAACTCCTGGTGCAGCGAGATATTTCTGTGTGGCGCATTCTGTGGCTCGCTACCTTGAGGCAGCGCCGTTACCCGGCGTCGCCACTTGCTGCGGAAAAATGTGTTTCGGCTTCGAGGAATTCTTGCAGCAGCGCGGGCACCGGCTCAGCATAGTCTTCGCGCGGCTGCCCTTCCAGCCGCGACACCAGGCGGTGCCAGGTCAGCGCACCGTTGATCGAGGCCAGGCGGCTGGTCAGCTCGAGCGCCAGCAGCAACCGTTCGCGCAACTCAAAGCGGGTCCACGGTTCCAGGTAGGCATCGCGTAACGGCTGCGTCTCGGGCGAATTGTCTTCAAGTCCCAGGCTGATCTCGGCACTCACCAGCACTGTACGCAACGAATAAAATGGATGTGAGACGCAGGCGTCGCCCCAATCGATAAAGGTCGTCCGCCCCTTATCAACCAGGATATTGGCGTCGGTAAGGTCGCCGTGATTGAGCGACTCCGGGATTCCGAATTCGCCCAGTTGCGCGCACAGCGCGACCACTCGCGGCTTCAAGTCCAGCAGGCGCCGGTACTGCTCGGTCGTCAGTCCCGGCTGCCGGCCGATGCGTAGCGTTTCGACGTCTGCGACGAGCGGTTCGTACAATCGGGGCAGCACCGATAGGCGCCGATCCGGCACACCAAGCGCCAGCAGGTCCGGCACTCGCTCGGCCAGCTCGATCTGCAGCTCGGCGTAGCGCGGCAGCACGGCGAGCCATGGGCGCATATCGCGAGCCGGCCGAATATCCTGGCGCAGCATGTAACCCGCGTCGCGCAGCAGCATCCAGCCACGGCCGGCTTCGACAGCCAGCAGCTGTGGGACGCAATCAGGGCGCCAGCGACCCAGCGCCTCGAGCAACGCCGGCTCAAACGGATCGACCGGCGAAACTGCCTTAAAGTAGATCGTGCCCTGCGTAGCCGGCACACGCAGCACGGTCGACCATGGATACGCATGTGGCTGCTCGATCGGCCCGCTTACCCGGATGCCCTGAGCGTCGAGCTCGGCATGAACCCACACACGTACCTGCTCGAACCAGCCGGGCTGTGTCCAGGGTATGACATCCTGCCGATCTGCCATGCAAAACCTCGTAACGACACCGGCGCTTCCGGCACATGGGGTTCGGGACAATTACGCGGTTGTGGACACGCCACCGGCGCAGGCGCATCAGTGTGGATATGTTGGATGTTGCTGCGCCTCCGGCGTGTCCCTACACTTGTCCGATCTACGCGCTTGTTCGTTTATTCGTGGCTCAAAATGATCGCTGGAACACTGCGATATACGCCGGATGCGGCTTGAGCGCCCGCCACACGGCAGCAGGGTAGAACGGGCAGTATAACGCTTCGAGGGTACGAAAGCCTGCTGCTTCAACCAGCCGGTTGAGCTCGTCGCCCGATGGACGATACACATGTGTGGGGTCACGCTCATAGCCGCGCGCGTAGAGCATGCGACCAAGCCGGCTGCTGATCGTGGGCAGATGTACCAGGAAAATGCCGCCCGGACGCAGCGCAGCCGCGATGTTTTGCACCGCGGCGTGTGGATCGGGCAGATGCTCCATCACATTGATCGCGACCACGGCGTCGAACGAGCCGCCAAACGCTATGCCTTGTTGGATATCGCTCGCTGCCACGGCGGCATGCGCCAGCCTGCGCTTAGCTACTGCCGCAGCGTGCGCCGAGATATCGCTGCCGTACAGCTCCCAGCGCTCGCTGAGCTGACGACGTCCCTGGCCGGCCGGCCGGAAGCGCCCCAGCAGGTAGCCATATCCACAGCCGACGTCGAGCAACCGCCCGCCGGCGCGATAGCGCTCGACCAGCCCGACGATCAGCCTGTCACGGCCGATATCGATCAGTGTTTGACGCGGTAGCTCGCCGTACAGTTTGGAAAAATAGCTATCGCCGTAGTCGGAGGCGGTGGGTGGGTGATCGAGTTGAAGCAACTATTTGCTCGCTTGCTAGTTGAATGCATGACAAGGTGACCGGGTGACAGGGTGATCACAATCCATACTTGACTTCGATACGATAGCACAGCAAAACCTTTCCTGAAATGTACCGCACATCAGGAAAGGCTTCACCACGTCACCCGGTCACCTTGTCAGCAGGGCCACCCTCACCGGCCGTCAGTTTCGCACCTGACTCGCCAGCAGCGCATACAACCGTGCTAGAACGTCCGCCGGCTGATCACGCCTCCGACACGGGTCGCGACGGTGCGTGCGCCGTTGAGATACGCGCGAGTCGCGCCGGCGCGGTTGATCGCCAGCGGCAGCGCCGCCAGCAGCAGCAGAATCGTGAGCGGGAAGAAGATAATCTTCGAGACCACGATACCCAGGAAGTAAAATACCAGCGACGCGCCGATCAAGCTGTTAAACAGGGGCAGGCCCATCAGGCGCTGCTGCATGCCTTTCACAAACTCGGGAATGTTGCCGACCAGCAACATCAACCCGGCGATCAGAGCGACGTACGATTGCAGGCCGGCTGTGAGCAGCCGATATGTTACGCTGACGAGCACCAGCACACCGACGATGGCGAGCCCGTACATGATCCATTCTTTGCGGTTGCTTCCGTTCATAGCACCTTTCCTTGGCTGTCCTCTGTATGACGAACGTGCCGTGGTGGAAGTTGCACTCCGCACCGGCCGGTAACGGCTTTGCCTAGATCTCGAATACCGGCTTGACTTTGAAGTAGCCGTCCTCGCTGTCGGGGGCATTGGCCAGCAGCTCATCGACCGGCAATGACGGTCGCACGTCGTCCGGCCGTACCACGTTGACCACATCGGTGACCTGCGCCGTCACCGGCACATCCGTAACGTCGACCTGCTGCAGCACCTGCATGTACTCAAGGATGTCCGATAGCTGTTGACGCATCTGCTCCAGCTCGGCCTCGTCAAGCCGCAGCCGCGCCAGCAGCGCTACTTTGCGGACTTCGTCGATCGATAGGGACATGGTGCCTCCAAGATCCAAACTCGAAACTCGAAACGTTACGTCCCAGCGACCAGACGAATCTGTTCAACGCAGGTGCGTGTGGTTGCCGATCCATCCCCCAGCGGCACCGGATCGAGGCGCAGTCGGCCGATCACACCCTGCCAGCCGGGTGTTTCAGCCAACGGCAGGGTGTAGATATGTGATTGCCCATCTGCATCCGGCGTCCAGCGCACTGAACGCTCGTCGCTCATACCGTTGTCGGGGGCTGCGAAGAAGAGTTGCGCCTCGCCCGGCGCCGTCGTGCGCATCGTCACCTCCACGGCGTTGTAGCCGGCGGCATCGAGACCGAACAACGGGCCGGTAAGTGACGGGTCGACCTGCGGGTTGAAGCACCAGCCGCCCGCCGCCGCGTCGAACGTCTCGCCGGCGAGATTGGCGCTTTGCCAGCCCAGCGGGCCGCCCGTCCAGCGCCAGCCCTCCTGCGCGAGCTCGCTCGCCGGCGGGATGCGCCAGAAATAGATCGTGCCGTCGTGCTCGACTGCCGGTTGGAAGGTCGAGCTATACGGCGCCCAGAGCGCGTCGAGCGTGTCCTGGGTGAGATTGTAGCGCTGGCGTACGAACTGCGGCAACTCCACGGCATCATGGCCGACATACACCGCCAGGCCGGCATGCAAAGCCGTGTCGATCTCGGCGCGCAGCTTTTCGAAACCCGACTCGAGCTCGCCGCCGGATTCAAACAGCACCATGTTAATGGTGCGGATGTAGTGCCGGTCCTCATAATACGGCAGGTAGAGCTCGAGCACACCGCCGGTTGAAACGATCATATCCTGCGGTGCCGATGTCGCTCCGAGCTTGTCGGCCAGCTGGCGCTGCAAATCCTGTGAGGCATCACCACGGCGCTCAACGATCGGATAATTGTGTCGCGCCAGCAGGAGCGGAAACACGACGCAGCCAAGGATCAATGCCGCCTGGCCCGTTTTGCCCGCCACGCCTGTGCTGCCGGCCTTTAGCGTACCCAGACAGGCGACACCAAGGCCCAGCAGCAGCCACAGCGGCATCAGCGTTGCGATCCAGAACTCGATATTCTCGCCTTCCCACCAGAAGAAGAACGCGCCATACAACAGGACCCAAACCGCGCAGACGGCCACGATGCGCGGCCAGCGCCTGGCGGCCAGCGGCAGCCCGGCCAGCAACAGCGCGATGATCACGATCCAGAACGGCAACGCGCCCGTGGTCGAGATCGTGTTGCCCAGCCCGGCGCCAAGGTCGGTCAGGCGGTCGCGCGTGGCGTGGCCCCACCAGCCGGTATTAATGAAAAAGAACATCCACTCGCGCAGATCGTCGAGCGTCCGGATCCCGTTGACGCCGAATGCGACGACAGCATAGCCCGCGATCACGACCGCGGCCGAGATCGCACCCGCCAGCAGCAGCCCGCGGATGCGAACGCGCAGCGGCGACGGACTCAGCAGCGCCGCGGCGACCACCACCGGCACCAGCAGGCCGTTGGTCTGGTGATACAGCGCGGCGATGCCGAGGCACGCTCCGAGCAGCGGCGCGGTGCGCGGTCGTGGCCGCGTCACCAGCTCCAGCATCAGCGCCAGGCACGCAAGCAGCCAGACCAGCGCCAGGTGATAGACTTCGACGTCGACGCCGAAATACCACACACCATAGTTGAAAAGCAGCACTCCGGCCGCCAGAAAGGCTGCCCACCAGCGACCCGCAATGCCCAACGTCAGGCGATACATTCCGAAGCCGCACACGGCGGCGGCCAGGCTGTTGAGCACCTTGAGCGCCAGCTCCGATGTGCCGTCGTAGCCGGCCAGGCGCCACAGCTGCCAGAATATCCAGCCGGTCGGGCTGTACAGGAGATGGTGCGGATGGAAGAAAAACCCGGCGCGCTGGTCGACATCACGGATGTACGAGAGCGCGTCGAACGTATGCACGTCGGAAAGCGTCGTGAGATAGCAGGCCAGCGCCACGCCGCAGAGCGCAAGCGGCAACAGCCAGCGCTCCACTATCGGAGGCAGGCGTAATGCGCGTGCGGCCTCCCTGGAGCGTTCGATTGTTTGCGTCGCCATCGGGCGGATTGTACCAAACAAGTGAAGGATGATGCATTACCGTTAATGCATCATCCTTCACTCTTCACTCGCCTTGCCCGCCATCTCTCCTTCCGGTATTCTGGGAATCGTGATTAACAAACGACCGGGGCTGCCCTATCTGGTGCTGTTCGGCGGCGTGCTGATCGCCTCCACGGCCGCGATCATGATCACGGGTGCACAGCAGCTTGGCGCATCGTCGCTGACTATCGCCGCCGGCCGGCTCGTTTTCGCGTCGCTGATCCTGACGCCTCTGGCCTGGGGCCGGGCGGGCGGAGAGCTCCGGCGCGTCGGCAAGCCCGATCTGCTGCTGGCGCTCGGGGCAGGCGTTGTGCTGGCGGTTCATTTCGCGGCCTGGGTCAGCTCGCTGGCATACACATCGGTGGCCTCGTCCGCGGCGTTTGTAGCCACCAATCCGATCTGGGTGGCGCTCGCATCGTGGCTCGTGTTTCACGAGCGTCTGGGTCGCGGCGTCTGGTTGGGTGTGGGGCTGACGGTGCTCGGCTCGCTGTTGATTGCGCTCAGCGACGGCGGAGCCGGTGGCGGCCCCAATCCACTGCTGGGCGATGCGTTGGCGCTGCTCGGCGCGGTGTGTGTATCAGGCTACTTTCTGATCGGCCGCAGCCTGCGCGCGCGCCTGTCCACGCTGGCGTATATCTGGCTGGTCTACTCCAGCGCGGCCGTCATTCTGCTGCTCTGGATGGCGCTGGATGGCGGCTCGCTCCGGGGGCTCGACGTACGCATCTATCTGCTGCTGCTCGGCCTGGCCGTCGGGCCACAGCTGCTCGGCCATACATCGTTTAACTGGGCGATTAAGTATCTTTCGGCTACCTTTGTGACGGTCGCGATCCTGGGCGAGCCGATTGCTTCGGCACTGCTGGCGATCGTGCTGCTCGGCCAGCCGGTACAGCCGCTGCAACTCGCCGGTGGCGCTGTGCTGCTGGCCGGCATCGCCGTTGCATCGCTTGCCGAAACGCGCACGCCGCGCCAGGCGGCTGCGCTGGTGGATGCGGAGGGGGCTGTAGGGCCATAATCGAGTGATGAGTGATGAATGATGAATTGCCAAACATTCACATTCATCTCCACAGCAATGACCGGCATGATTGCACCACAAAGACACAAAGGACACAAAGATTTTCTGGATCTTTGTGTCCTTTGTGTCTTTGTGGTGATTCCGGTCGCCTCAACCGTTGCGAGAATTGCTGTTGGTTACGCCGCCAATCTTTTGCGTTGCAGCAGCCCGTGTAACTCGATCGCGTGAGGATCACGCCCGAACGCCATACGCCTGGCCCAGCTGCTCGGAATATGTCGCAGCTCGGCTGCCCCGAGCATCCGCAGCCGTCCGGCCTGCAGACCACCGGCAACCAGTGCGTTTCGGACCAGCGCGCCACCCTGTTCCAGCCTTACCCCTGCTTCCGCCAATGCCGAGGCATTGAGGCGTACACACAGCCGCGCAGCCGGACGCGAAACACGTTCGATGCCTTCGAGCAACGCCCGGTCGCCGTCGAGCAGCGCGCGCAGCAGGCTGCCCCATGGAAAGTTAACCGTGATCTCGCTTGCCACGCCGTCCAGCTCGCCGGGCAGCTGCAGTGCGTTGGCGATAACAAATAGCGCGTTGTGCGGCGCTCGACGCGAACGGTCGCGCAGCTGTTCACGACAGGCATCCACGCCGATCGCGAAACAGCCCGGGTCGCGACGGGCCACGTCGAGCACATAGCGGCCATCGCCTGCGCCAAGGTCGAGCAGCACCCGGTTGTAGCGAGCGATGCGTGGGAGAAGATCGGCGCGGCTGATCGAAGCCGCTCGCCGGCCGCTGATGAGTTCCATTGCCTTTGCTCCTTGCTTGGCTGAACCAAAAGCCAGGCAAGGAGCGGCGGTGCTCGCGGCAAGCACGCCGCGGCCGAACGTCAGCCGCCGTCGAGGTCGTCGGGATGAGGTTTGAGCAGGCAGGGGGCAGGAAACGCCGAATGCCCCGCGGGCATCGCCCGGGGGCTGCAAACGCTATCGAGAGACGCTAGAGCCTAGCAGGGAGGCCGGGCGCGTCGCTCAACCGCAAGGTGCATCGGTGTTCCTTTCCGCGACTGAAGTCGCGGTTGCTATGATAAACCTGCTGAAGCAGGTTTGCAAGGGGTATGGCGACTCACGAAACCCCGATATCAAAGGCCGAGTCGAGGTCGGTGCGGGTCCACTGCCGGAACGCCAGCGTGGTCTCGGTCTGGCGAACACCTTCAAGCAGCGCGATCTGGTCGGGTACCACCTCGGCGAGCTGCTCATAGCTCGGCAGTCGAAGGATCACAATCAAATCCCACTGGCCCGTCACGCTGTATACTTCGGCGACGTGCTCGAACTCGGCGATGCGCTGCCCGACTTCGCCGGTACGACGGCCCTCCACCTGAACCATGACAAATGCGGTGATCGGCATCTTGTTTCCCCTTCACCTCGAATTTCGCGGTTGGCATGGCAAACCTGCTAGAGTACCTTGCACCGCGAATGAATTCGCGGTTGGTATGGCAAACCTGCTGAAGCAGGTTAAGCACGAATATCGTTTGTCCCAACCTGCTTCAGCAGGTTTATCATATCATCCGCGAATTCATTCGCGGTTCACCGTTCGCGGTACGCGGCGCGCGCATCGGATGTTAAGAGTGTTAAACTTTCCCTGATTGTGATACCGTCAGGCGATCCGATCCCGTATAATCGAGCAACATGACGCGCTGGACCAACAAACGATTTGCGCTAGCCGTTCTGTCGACCGTTCTGCTTGCCTTGATCGTGCTGGCTGCCCTGCAGCTCCACTGGGTCGTGCAGGTGTCCACCGGCGAGCTGTCCCGCATGCAGGCCCATCTGCGGATCGGCGCTGAGCGCGTACAGGAAGACTTCGACCGCGAGCTGGCGCGGGCGTATCTTTCGTTTCAGATCGGCTCGGATACTGTCGCCGGCCGCGACTGGGAGCGCTATGCCCGGCGCTTCCGGCATTGGACCACCAACGCACCATACCCGCAGATCGTTGACGATGTATATCTGGTCGAAGTCAATCAGCTCGGTCGCCTTCGCCTGAGCCAGTGGAACAAAGTGAGCGAACGCTTCGCCCCCGTTCCCTGGCCCAATTCGCTGGCCGGAATCCGCGCCGGCTTCGATCGGGCCTACAAGATTGCCGACCGCAGCGCCGGCGTTTCGGACGAATATATTCCCGACGCCGTCGTCGAGGATGTTCCGGCGCTGATCGTGCCCAGCGCCCGCCGATGGACCCGCTCGGACCGCGAGGCGTTCGACGTCAACGCCGATATCCTGTTCGCCGAGAGCGCATACCGCCGTCCGCGCGCGTGTATCACCTGCGACTCGCTCGCCGGCAATGGGACGCTGTTTTCGTACACCATTATTACCCTCGACCAGCATTATATGGCGCAGGCGCTGCTGCCGTCGCTGGCGCGCCAGCACCTTGGCGTGAACGGGCACGTCGCCTACAAACTTTCGGTGGTCAGCCAGGCCAACCCGCAGCGCGTAATCTACCGCTCGGGCACCCAGGGCGCGGAACAGGGTCCCGGCGACGCCAACGTCAGCCTGTTCAGCGTCCGCTTCGACGAGCTGAACCGCCTGCTGTTGACGAATACGCTGCCGCTCGACGGAGCCGAAAGCGAAAACGGCGCCGCCCGGAGTATCACCGTCGGCATCTTCGGCAGCTCGCCCGATTCGGATCCCGGCGCGGGCAACAACGCCGGACGCTGGCAGCTAAAGTTGACGCACGAAGCCGGTTCCCTGGAAGCTGCCGTCGGCGCGCTGCAGCGCCGTAATCTCGTGATCAGCCTGTGTACCGTGCTGATGCTGGCGGCGGTGGTAGCGATGCTGGTGATCTCGACGCAGCGTGCCCAGCGGTTGGCCGAACAGCAGATCGCCTTTGCCGCTTCGATCTCGCACGAGCTGCGCACGCCGCTGGCCGTGCTCCGGTCGGCGGGCGATAACCTGGCCCATGGGATCGTCACCGACCCACAACAGACCCGCCGCTACGGCACGCTGATTCAAAGCGAAAGCCTGCGGCTTGGCGAAATGGTCGAGCAGGCGCTGTTGTTCGCCGGGATGCAGGGCGAGCGCAACAGCTACGACCAGCGTGAGGTCGACATCGCCGTGGTGGTGAGCGGCGCGGTTGCCGCTTACAGCGCGCAGATCGCGGAGGGCGGCTTTGTGGTCAAACAGTCGATTCAGCCTGATTTGCCGCCCGTGATCGGCGATCCGGCGGCTCTGCTGCGGGCAGTGCAGAATCTCGTCGGCAACGCGATCAAGTACAGCGGGGAGCGGCGCTGGATCGGCGTCTCAGCGCGTCTGGCAACCGGTGATGAAGGCGCTGAGGTGCGCATCGCCGTACGCGACCACGGCCTCGGCATTCCACCGGCCGATCAAGCGCATATCTGGGAGCCGTTTTATCGTGGACGGAGCGTTTCGGCAGCCCAGATCCACGGCAGCGGTCTCGGGCTCAGCCTGGTGCGACATATCGTCGAAGCGCACCACGGCCATGTACATGTCGAAAGTATCGTCGATCGCGGAAGCACCTTTGTGATACGGCTACCCGCCGTCCAGCACGAAGATAATCCTGGCCGGCAGCCGGCCGAGGGGAAGTATGAACAGGCGTATTCTGCTGGTCGAGGATGAGCCCGGCCTTGTGCTTACCCTGACCGACCGCCTCCTGAGCGAGGGCTACAGCGTCGAAACCGCCGAGGACGGCGATACGGCCCTGGCCCGGGCGACCGGCGAAGCGTTCGATCTGATCATTCTTGACCTGATGCTGCCGCGCAAAAACGGCCTTGATGTGTGCCGCGACCTGCGGCTACGCGGCAAACAAACGCCGATTTTGATGCTGACGGCGCGCGGCCATGTTACCGACAAGATCGTCGGCCTCAAGCTTGGCGCCGACGATTATCTGGCCAAGCCGTTTGAGATGTTGGAGCTGCTGGCGCGGATCGAGGCACTGCTCAGGCGGGTACCGTCCGAGCCCAAGCTGCCGTCCGAAACGTATGCCTTCGGCCAGATACGGGTCAATTTTCGCTCGGCCGAGGTGGAACGCGACGGCCAAACCATCGAGCTGTCGGCACTCGAGTTCCGCCTGCTGCGCTATTTCATCGAGCATCGTGGCGCAACCCTTACACGCGATGAGCTGCTCAACGAAGTGTGGGATTACGATGTGCTGGTGTCCACGCGCACCGTCGACGTGCATGTTTCCTGGCTGCGCCAGAAGCTTGAAACCAACCCGCACCATCCCCAGTTCTTCTTGACGATCCACGGCCTCGGCTACAAGTTCGTCGGGTAGCGCGCGAGAGGCCCTCACCCCCTAACCCCCTCTCCCGTCGCAAGCGACAGGCGAGGGGGAATCGATTCTCCCCTCTCCCTGTGCGTCAGCACGGGAGAGGGGTCGGGGGTGAGGGCCAATTACGTCCCCACACCCGGCTCGCCTCTTTACATGCTTCATAAAGCCTTTGCATCGTGTTAACCATTGAAAATCTGAGCTTCCTATAATGGTCTGGTGACCAACTCGGTACCGATCGAGGACGATCATGTCGCGGCGCGCCGCTCCGTAACCAGCGGGCAGAATTGCCTCCGGTTCGAGCAGCGCGCCATTCATTCAGAGGAGATTCCGGTATGCAACGACCACATCAACGTGTTCAGTTCGCTCTTGTGCTGCTGCTGGCGCTGCTGCTGCCGATCCTGGCGGCCTGCGGCGCAAACTCTGCCGCCCCGAGCGGCACCGACACGGCCTCGGCTGTGCCCGAAGCATCCGGCGCGGCGCCGGCTGAGGCATCTGCTTCAACAGAAGAGCCAAGTACCGCGGCCGAGCCGTCGGCGGATGCATCCGAAGCGCCTGCCAGAGTCGTCCGAGGCATCCGAAGAACCCGCCGACGAGGCTTCCGAGCCCGCCGGCGCGACAGGCGAGCCCGCGCAGTCGCCGGTCAACGAAAAAGTCATCGTTGTCGGCATGAACCAGGAGCCGGATACCTTCTTTGGTCCTGAAAGCAACGCGCTCGCGACGTCCGAAGTGTTGTTTCCGACCGGCAACTGTATCACGCAGCTGCAGTACGCCTACCAGCCGACCTATTGTTTCGACGGCGAGCTGCCTTCGTTCGAGAACGGCGGCGCGGTTACCGAAACGGTGACGGTCGATCCGAGCACGATCAGCGAAGCAACGCCGGTCGAGGTCGCCGGCAACACGATCACCGATACCGCACTGGCCGAAGAGGCGGGCATCGAGATCCCCAGTGAGCTCGATCAGCTGACGATCACCTGGAAACTGTCGCCCGACCTGCGCTGGGAAGACGGAACGCCGGTGACCGCGGCCGACTATGCCGAGAATTTCCGCGTTTTGCAGGATCCCGAGACGTTGCTGCTCACTCGACAGCCGGTGCAGCGTACGGCAAGCGTCGAGGCCACCGACGACCACACGATCGTCCAGACGATGATCCCCGGATACATCGAGTCGGCCTATCAAATTAATTCGTGGCTCGGCCTGCTGCCGGCGCATCTGTACGAGGGTATGTCGGTCGCCGAGATCCGCGACGCCGAGGCAGCCCATCCGATGGCGTACGGCCCGTTCATGTTGCAGGCGCATGAGCCGGGTGTACAGACGACGCTGGTCAGCAATCCGTACTTCGCCGTCCAGCCCAAGGTCGGCACGCTGATCTTCAAGTACATCGCCGACGTCAACCAGGAGCTTGCCCAGCTCGAAACCGGCGAGATCGATATTCCTTCAGCCTCGGACATGACACTGGATCTGTCGCCGCAGCTGGACGAAATGCAGGCGGCGGGCGCGATCGAGACGCAGTATGTGCCCGCCACGTTCTGGGAGCATATCGACTTCGGCATCGAGCGCGGCGACGGCGCGCCCTCGTTCTTCGACGACGTGCGCATCCGCCAGGCCGTCGCACACGCGATCAACCGCCAGGAGATCGTCGACAATGTGCAGGCCGGTAAAACCACGGTGATGAACACGATCGTCCCGTCCGACCACCCGGCCTATCCCGGCGACGACGCGCTGGACGCCTATGAATATGACCCCGAGCGCGCCGCGGAGCTGCTGGACGAGGCGGGTGTAGTCGAACTCGGACGGCGACGGGATCCGCGAAAAGGACGGCCGCCCGATGTCGATGACGTTCTACACCACCGAGGGCCGCGCCGACCGCCAGGCCGGTGCCGAGATCATTCAGCAGAACCTTGGTGAAGTCGGATTTAACATCGAGCTGGAGTTCGTACCCGGGCCGGAGCGGTTGTTCAAGCAGGGCGCCGACGGCATTCTGCAGCCGCGCCTGTTCGACCTGGCGATGTACGGCTACCTGTCGGGCGTCACGCCGGGTGTGGAATTGTACCTGTGCAACCAGATCCCGACGGCTGAAAACAGCTACGGCGGGCAAAATACGCCCGGCTACTGCAACCCGGACTACGACACCGCGGCCAATCAGGCGCAGCAGGAGCTCAACCTTGAAAACTTCAAGGCCGCCTACGAGGAGCCGCTGACGATCATCAACCGCGACCTTCCGACGTTCCCCTTGTTCCAGCGTGTCAAGATCGGCGCGTACCAGGCGGGTCTGAGTGGCGTCAAGATCGATCCAACGCAGAACCAGATGACCTATAACGTCGAGGAGTGGGATATCGCCGAGTAAGCGGTGATTGAGGATTGTAGGGACGCGCCGGTGGCCTCTGTCTGGCTGCCGGTGGCGCGTCCCCGACCGACACACAGGATCGCCCTGTGTTGGGCCGCGCTGCCGGCGTGGTGTTACGCAGGGCGATCCGCCTTGTTTCGTGCGGACACACCACCGGCAGGCAGATCGTCGTGTCCTGACAGCCGCAGCGTGCCTCCGGCGTGTCCCTACGAGCGGCGTCACTATACCCTGTCTCCCGTTTGACGCTCACTCGCTGCGATGGCACAATCTCGTGCATGGCGCGCAAGGCTAAACAGCTTTCGATCGAGCACGCGCTGCTTGGCTACCTGGCCGAACAGCCGCTGCACGGCTACGAGATTTTCGGTCGCCTGCAGGAACCGCAACAGTTAGGCACAGTATGGCGCCTGAAACAGGCGCATCTGTACGCGCTGCTCGCCCGCATGGAAGACGAAGGGTTGCTGACGGGCGAAAACGTCGCCCAGGAAGGGCGGCCTCCAAAACGCCTGCTGCGCCTCACACCAGCCGGACGGCGCGCCTTTGATACCTGGCTGCAGCGCCCGGTACGCCACGGGCGCGATCTGCGCATCGAGTTTTTAGCCAAGCTCTTCTGGGCACGCCGGCTGGGCAAGGATGCCGCACATCGTTTGATCGCCGCCCAGCGCTCAGAATGCGAGACATGGCTCACGGTTGAAACCAACGGCCTCGCGCAAGCCGAGTCCTACACACGCCTGGTTTCGTCGTTTCGCCGCGGGCAGATCGAAGCCATGCTGCGCTGGCTTGACGAGTGCGAAGACGAGGGATCAGCGAATGCACGCGAATAACGCATTCGCTGATCCCTCGTCTTCGCACTCCACAATCTACGGAGAGGACACATGTCTCCAACCGTCGTCGTCGTCGGCTCGTGCAACATTGATCTGGTAACGCGTACCGAGCGACTGCCCAGGCGCGGCGAAACGGTAGCCGGCTCGCTGTTCGGCACCTTTCTGGGCGGCAAAGGGCTCAACCAGGCCGTGGCGGCGCGGCGCATGGGCGCGCGCGTGGGCATGCTGGCTCGCGTCGGCGACGACACATTCGGCCGGCAGGTAAGCCAGGCGCTGCACCACGAAGAGATCGAGCAAGCCCATGTTATCGTGGACGACACTGCAGGCACCGGCACGGCAACGATCCTGGTTGAACACAATAGCGGCGACAACGTTATCATCGTGGTGCCCGGCGCCAACGGATCCCTCAGCGCATCCGATGTCGACGCTGCCGGCCGGCTGCTCGCCGGTGCGCGCGTCGTGTTGCTGCAGCTGGAGATACCGATCGAAACTGTTGTGCGCGCCGCCGAGCTGGCGCGGGCAGCGGGCGCGACGGTGCTGCTGACGCCCGCGCCCGCGCGCGAACTGCCCGACCGCCTGCTGGCGCTGGTCGACGTGCTGCTGCCCAACCAGACCGAGCTCGCCACGCTGCTGGGGGACGAGCATGAACGGCCTTCCGGCCTGCCGGAGCCTGTCGCCGGCGCACGAAGGCTGCTCGATCGCGGCTGCGGGGCTGTTCTGCTGACGTTGGGTGAGCAGGGCGCGATGCTGGTGACGCCCGAAGGCGAGCAGGCGATCCAGCCGTTCCGCGTATCCGCCGTCGACACGGTTGCCGCGGGCGATGCGTTTGCCGGAACACTGGCGGCGCTGCTGGCAGAAGGACGACACCTGCTGGCGGCCGGGGACAAAGCACGCCACACTCTGGGCCGCGGCAGCAGGCGCCCTGGCTGTAACACGCGAAGGCGCCCTGCCGTCGCTGCCGCGCCGTGCCGAGGTGGAACAGCTGATCGCCCGGGCGGGTTGAGCGCAGCTTACGTGTGCTCGAGCGCGATCACGCCTTTGAGATAGCCTGGATCGCTGTGCAGGATCGATTGCATCAAGGCTGGATAGTCGTCAAGCGATGCCACGTGGGTTACCAGTGGACGCAGATCGATGATGCCCTGATCGAGCAGCCGGATCGCGGGCGGAAACGGGTCGCGTAGCTGCGCCGACGGCGAAGAGTTGACGATGCTGAAGCCGCCGGTGTGCCACCTGGTCGGGTCGAACGTGGCGGTTGCGCCTTTAATCCAGCCGAACAGGTTGATCAACCCGCCACGCCTGACGACATCAGTCGCCAGGTCCAGTCCGGCCTGCGTTCCGGTTGTATCGACGACCACATCATAGTCGCGCTGATGCAAGGTGTGTACCAGCTCGTCGTGCTCGGTCCGTTCGGCGTTGAACGTTTCCGGAACACCCAGACGCTGCGCGAGATCGAGCCGCTGCTGGACCACATCGACCGCAACCAGTTTGTCGACCGGCATATGCAGCAGCCCCTGCAGCATCAATAGCCCCATGAATCCCGCTCCGATCACGGCTACCCGATCTCCCGGGCGGACGCGACAGTGATCCAGGCCGGTCACCGCGCAGGAGACCGGCTCGACGATCCAGTACTCGTCCGGCAGGTCCGACTGGGGAATACGGTACACCTTTGCCGCCGGCAGGTTGCGCACCGTCGCGAACCCACCGCCCGCGACGCGGTCGCCCTCGCGCAGGCCCCGAACATTGCGGCCGAGCTTGGCGATATATCCGATGCCTTCGTGCCCCGGAGGCGCCTTGGGCTGCATCCGGCTGCCGAGCTTGGCTGTCGCGATGTCCCAGGAGCAGATGCCGCACGCCCCGCCCTGCACCTGCACCTCGTCGTCTTGCGGATCCCCAACCGGCACCTCGATCAACTCGATACTGCCGTCGTCCTCGTATTTGATGGTTCGAGCTTGCATAGTGCCTCGCTTATACTCCCTGCCGCGACCATGATCGGGCAGCGATTATAGCTGCATTCCTTTGACTCTTGCCACCGCGTTCCATATAATTCAACAGTTTGAACCCCGAAATCAACGTGGAGGCGGGTTTTCCACCGTGCGGAGACGAGAATTGTATATTTTGCCGGTGATCGTAGTGATCACCGGCCTGGCGTTGTGGATCATCGTTACGCCACAGATCAACCCACCCGAAGATAGACGCGCTCCCTGGCCCACGCGTGCAGTCGACTGGTTCGACGTCCATACCCGCCTGGGGCTGGACCTGCGCGGCGGTACACAGGTGTTGCTGCGCTCGCGCGACGCCGGTATCACGGCTGAGGACCTTCAGGCCGCGCGGCAGGTGATCGAGAACCGTGTCAACGGTCTCGGCGTCAGCGAAGCAGTCGTCCAGACTTCGGGCAACGACCGCATCATCGTCGAATTGCCGGACGTGGATCAGCCGCAGCAGGCGCTGCAAACGATTCGCTCGACCGGCAAGCTTGAGTTTGTCGACCCGCAGCGCCAGTTTCTGCCGGAAGGTCTGCTGGTGCGCACCACCGGCAGCCCGAATCCGCAGATCACGAGCAGCGACGCGGTAACCGATACGGCAGCGCTTACCGATACGGCGACGTTGACCGCAACAGCCGAGCTACAGCAGGCGATGAGCGGTCCTGAGTTTCAGGTCGTCGCCGACGGCGCGGACCTGATCGGTAGCTCGGTACAGCCGGGCCTCGACCAGACCGGACGGCCGATCGTGGCCTTCCAGTTCGAGGAGCCGTCGGCGACGCAGCTGCAAACGTTTACCGCTCAGAACGTCGGCCAACCGCTGTCGATCGTGCTCGACAACCGCGTCATTTCGAGTGCCGAGATTCAGGATGTGCTGCCCGGACAGGGCCAGATCAGCTCGCGTAGCATTGAAGAGCGCGATGCGCTGTATAACGTGCTGCGCTACGGCTCGCTGCCGGTCGGCTTCGACGTCGAAACCAGTCGCACGATTTCGCCGACACTCGGCGAGGCGTCGATCAACGCTTCAATCGTCGCGGGTATCGTCGGCATGGTGGCGGTTGCGCTGTATATGATCGTGTATTACCGGCTGCCGGGGGTACTCGCCGTGGTGGCGTTGCTGATCTACACGGTGATTTCGTTCGCCCTGTATCGATTATTGCCAATCACGCTTACGCTGGCAGGTATCGCCGGTTTCATTCTATCGATCGGCCTGGCTGTTGACGGCAACGTGCTGATTTTTGCCCGTCTCAAGGAAGAATTGCGCCACGGCCGCTCGCTACGGACGGCGGTCGAGGACGGGTTTACGCATGCCTGGCCGTCGATCCGCGACTCCAACATCGCAACGCTGATTACGACGTCGATTCTGTACTGGTTCGGCTCGAGCTTCGGCGTCAGCATCATCAAAGGTTTCGCGCTGACGCTCGGTCTTGGCGTATTCGTCAGCATTTTTACCTCGGTTGTGATCACGCGCACGTTCTTGCGGCTGGTGGTCGCTTCCGGAGGTTTTCGCGGCTACTGGTGGTACGCCGTCGAAGACCCGGCGGCCAATACACAGGCGACGGCCGAAGCTATTTAGCGCATCCATCAGCACGCGAGGGAAACCTCGTAAAATGACAATGAGCTCGAGGAAATTATGTTTGATCTTGTCGGCAAGCGCTATATCTGGTTTGGGATATCGCTCCTGCTGATCATTCCGGGGCTGGTTTTTTTGCTGCTTCCGGGCGGCGGGCTGCGCGTCGGCATCGACTTCAGCGGCGGTACGCTGTGGGAGTTTGCGATACCGAACCGCAGCGAACCTGTTGCGCCTGAAGCGATCGCCGCCGTGTTTGAACAGCAGGACATCGAAATAGCGCCGCCTGTGGTCAGCCCGCCGGACGACGGCCAGCAAGTACTGGTAACTGTACGCTCGCGCGAAGTGCCGTCCGAGGACCCGCGCCGGAACCAGGTAGCCGAAGGCGTCGCGCAGGCGTTTCCCGGCGCTGAGCTGACGCGCTTCGAAACGGTCGGCGGCACGGTCAGCCGGGAATCGACGCAGCAAGCGGTGATCGCGGTACTGGCAGCCTCGGTTGCGATCCTGCTGTACCTGACGGTGGCGTTTCGTAAAGCACCCAATCCGATCCGCTTCGGCGTATGCGCGATCCTGGCGATGCTCCACGACGTGCTGGTGGTGATCGGCGCGGCCGCGGTGCTCGGATACTTCATCGGCCTCGAAATCGACGCTTTGTTTCTGACGGCTGTGTTGACGGTGATCTCGTTCTCGGTGCACGATACAATCGTGGTATTCGACCGGGTTCGCGAAAACCTCGCATTTCGCAGGTCGAGCCAGGGCTTCGAAGAACTGGTGAACCTGGCGGTGATGCAGACCCTGACGCGCTCGATCAACACGCAGATGACGTCGTTTCTCACGTTGTTGGCGTTGTTGCTCTACGGTGGTGCATCGATCCGCAACTTCGTGCTAATTTTGCTGATCGGCCTGTTGTCGGGTACTTACTCGTCGATCTTCAACGCCGCGCAGCTGCTGGTCGTATGGGAGAACGGCTGGACCAACGACTGGCGGCGCGTCTTCGGTGGTGGGGAGCCGGCAGCCGTATGAGGCAAGCGGCAAGCGGCAAGCGGCGAAAGGTGAACGATGATTCCCTGCGAGCCAAAACCGCTTGCCGCTCGCCCCTCGCCTCTTGCCTATCCTATGGATGACGCAATTCGCTGGCAAGGACCGTTCGAGGACGACCGGAAGCGCGAGCCAAAGGCTAATACTGCCCGTTTCGGCGGCGACGACGACAGGCCGGTGCTCGTGGCAGTGCTCAACGGGCCGATCGAGGCCGAGATGGCGCGCGACGCGCTCGCCGAAGCCGGCATTCCCGCGCTGATCAAGCGCGAAACCGCCGCCGCGCTGTACGGCCTCACCGTAGGCAGCCTCGCCCGTGCTGAAGTATGGACACCTCCAGCACTCGCGGAGCGTGCCCGCGATTTGCTGGTTGGCATTGGCTTAGTTGGTGAAGAATAGTGAGCGTATTGGCCACGTTTGCTTGTCACCAACGCCCCCTGCACCGCTCACCCGAAAACCACCCAACCCGCCACCAAATACGATCTACATCGTCAACAGCGCCATCGGCTCGGCGCGGCCGGCGGCATCGTTCCATAACATCAGCTCGGCGCGCGGCGTTCCGTCGACGTCGCGCGTGATCTGGACGAACGAAAAGCGCTCGCGCGCGCCGAGGATATCAAACGCCTGGGGAAGCACCGGCGTCCAGGTTCCGGCGTTGAGATAGGCCGGTGCATTGGCGTCGCCGCCCAGCGGCCAGCGCTCGGCACTATGCGTATGGCCGAACACATACACCGGCACGCCGCGGCCCTGTTTGCGCAACAACTCGTCGATCGAGCGTGCCGCGCGCAGCAGGAAATTGCCCGGCTCAGTCGCGGGGCGCAGCAGGCGCCGTTCACGCCACGCCAGACCGCCCACGCCGGCCGCCAGCGCCAGCAGCGTACGCAGCTCGCCCGGTAAGCGTTTGGCGGCCTGCCAGATCGCGACGCCGGCCGCCACGAACGGCAGCGCCGGCACGAGCGGCCGCAGCAGTAGCTCCTGCAGCTCGCGCCGGCGGTTCGCCAACGCCGGAATAGCCGCCAGTTTGTCGATCTCGGTCAGCAGCTCCGCCGGCAGCCCGATCTGCTCGGCCGCCGGCTCCAGCATCTCGCGCCAGTACACCTCACGCCGCGCTTTCTGCTCGTCGATGGTCAGCACACTGGTTTTTCGCAGCACGCGCAGGAAGAAGCGCACATGGTAGCCCAGGGTACTGATTGCCACCACCGGATGGGTGCGCAGTGCCCACAGCAGGTAGCGCGTCATCGGCCTGACGTTGTCCGCGAACGGATCGATGCGCTCGATATAGTTGAACAGATATAAAACAAAAAACGAGCCGAGCGGTAGCTCGATCCGCCGCGGGTCGGACGGCAGCAGCGGACGCATCAGCGTGGCGAACGAGTTCAGGCTGTCGTATTGCTGCCCGTGCTCGGCGTATAACACCCCTGGTAGATACAGAATCCAGGGATGAAACGCGATCGCGGTGCCGCTCGCGCCGCCCGCGTTACGCTCGACCAGCTCGCGAAAATGATCCTGCACGTCGGGCCACAACAGCTCGATGTCGTGGTTGCCGGCTACTACGTCCAGCGCATGCCCGGCAGCCACGAAGCGGCCCAGCGCCGCAAAGGCTTCCGGGTGGCCGGAGGCGATCACGTCGAGCTTAACTCTAGTGTTACTGCTGGACGTCAGGCCGGCGTCGTCGCCGTCGCCGGCCTGCACCTGCAGAAAATCCAGGAAATCCCCCAGCAGCACCAGACGCCAACGGCGGCCCTCGGAAACGGCACGCGCCAGCAGCCAGTCGACGAAGCGGCCCAGCGCGGCATCGTAGAAGAAATCTTCGTTGCGGTTGTAGGTGCCGGTACGTCGATCATAGCCGGTGGAAAGATGCAGGTCGCTGATCAGTATGATGTCCATTTATTGCTTGCGATGCATGCATAGCAGGATACCGCTTCGAATCTGAACCAGCGCACGCGTGCCGGTAAGCACATTGCTGACTCCGCGCGCGGGTCCGAGGCGCAGCACTTCATTACGCAGGGGATAATACAGCCCGTCGGTCAGAATACCGGTAACCTCGTCGGTCATCGGCAAGAGCGAGACGAGGTCGTCGGGGGTGCCGTTCAGCTCGGCCCGGTCGCGGATCGCGAAGATCTCCCAATCGTTCTCCAGCAGGCGTACGTCCACCGGGGCGAGCGCGGGATGCGTCAGCAGCTGCAGATTCGCCAGGTGCTGATCGGCGCGCCCGCCCAGCGCGGCGAGCACCCGAATGCTCGTCGCGCCGCGCTGCACTGCCAGCAGCAGCGCCAGCTCCAGGTCGGTCTCGCCTTTGTGTACCGGATACTCGTGCAGCTCGACACCTTGCTCGCGCAGCTGCGCAAGCAGCTCGGGCTCCAACGAATTGAAATCGCCGACCGCGACGCGCGGAAGCATACCGCGCGCCAGCAGGTGGCGCGCGCCGCCGTCGGCAGCGATCAGGAGATCGACGTCGCCGATCAACCGCTCGAAGCGGGCGAGGTCGGCGCCCGGCGCGTCGGCGACGATTACCGCGGACATAGATCGCTTTTCCATCGCCGCCGACTGTAGCACGCGCGTCAACGGGGGCGGCAGGGGATAGGGGCGCCACGGTTTGGTGCCGCCGAAGCGTAGGGACACGCCGGAGGCACGTTCCAATGAGCAATGAATATGTATTGCTCATTGTCAATTGTTATGCGCCGGTGGCGTGTCCGCGGCCGATGATGAGAAGCGCCATGTATGGGATAACACCGGCTGCAAGGCATCACCGGCACGACGCGCCACCGGCGCGACGGGTACGTCACGCCGCGTCGGTTGTGGACGCGCCACCGGCGCGTCCCTACGATCGGCGCCGACCATTGGTTTTACCCAATGCCCTATACCTCTGGTCCCACCCCCCATGCTATACTTGCCTTACACAGCGTAGCTCGGCCTCGTATGTCGGAATTCCGCTCGCCCGGCGTTGAGTGGGAAGCCAGGCGATTTTCGCCGGCCCGTCGTTGCATCGTTTTGCAGGAGGCCGTATGCGTCCCGTTGTGGTCCTGCTGTGGATCGGGCTGGTATATGTGCTCGTCGACGCAGCCGCTTCGTCATCAACCGAATCAATCGCCCGCGAAGCCGATCCCGAGCCCCGATCTCTGCAACTGACGTTTATTCCACCGTTTCCGACCGCCACGCGCACGCCAACGCCGATCAACATCGGTAACTTCGTGTGGGACGACCTGGACCAGGACGGCAGGCAGGATGCCGGCGAGCCGGGATTGAGCGGCGTCACCGTGCAGCTGTGGAACAGCACAAAAACAGCCTTGCTCGACTCCAGCGTCACCAACGCGTCGGGTATTTACACCGTCGTCGCGCCCGTGCCCGGAAACTACCGCGTGCGCGTTCTGCTGCCGGGCGGGATGGACCAGTTCAGCCCCAAGGACCAGGCCGGCGGCGACGACCAGGACGACAGCGATATCAACCAGACCGGCGTCAACTTCGGCTTTACCGACATATTCAACCTCGCCGACAACGTTATCTCGACTACGATCTACGACGCCGGCATCGTGATTTACCGCACGCCCACCCCGACGCGCACGCCTACGCCGATCAATATCGGCAATTTCGTGTGGCACGACCTTAACGCCAACGGCGTGCAGGAAGTGGGCGAGCCCGGGGTTCAGTATGTGCAGGTGCAGCTGTGGGACAGCGCCAAGACCCAGTTGCTCGATACGGCGATCACCAACGCCAGCGGTATCTACACGGTGACGGCGCCTGTGCCGGGTGACTACCGCGTGCGCGTGCTTTTGCCGCCGGTGACCGGCGTTGCGTTTACACTCAAAGGCGCGGTCGCTGATGACCAGAAAGATAGCGACATCAACCAGGCCGGACTCAATTACGGCTTTAGCGACGTGATCACCCTTGCCTCCAACCTTATCTCTACCACGATCCACGACGCCGGCCTGATCGCCTATACTCCCTTCACGCCGACGCCGACGATCACCAACACTCCCACCGTCACCAACACCCCCACTATCACCAACACCCCCACCGTCACTATTACGCTGGTGGCCGATCCACTGGGCAGCTCGCCCAACCGCCAGCTCTTGCCGATGATGCAGCGATAAGGGGTACCTACAACGTCGAGACAAGGGAAATCACCACAAAGACACAAAGGACACAAAGTAATATGGATTCTTTGTGTCCTTTGTGTCTTTGTGGTGCACTCATGCCGGGCGTTAAATATCTTGCCGCACTTGACAAGTTGCATTGGTTGATATATTATTTAGGCACCTAACGAACATGCACAACAACCACGACGACAATCCGATGTACTGGCTACGGCGCATCCAATTGGCGACGCGTCACGCCCTTGACGGCGAATTCAGCTGCCACGGGATGACCGGCATACAGATGGAGGTGTTGATGCGGCTGTGGCGGCACGACGGGCTGGAGCAGCGCGAGCTGCAGGAGATGCTAGGCGTCACCTCGGCCACGCTCACCGGCATTCTGGACGGCATGGTCGAGCGCGAAGTGGTCGAGCGCCGGTTGAGCCCGGAGGACGCGCGCGTCAAGCAGATCTGGCTCACCGAACGCGGTCGCGAGCTTCAGCAAAACATGGGTAGCGCCTTTGAGAGTGTTGAAGCACGGCTGCTGCGGGGCTTCTCGCGGGCCGAAGTCGCGCTGCTCAACGACTGGCTGCGGCGCCTGGCTACGAATATGGGCGCAGCCGGCGAGCACTGTGACTGATTTTCTTTGGACTGATCCTTAGGTACCTAGTTGTTAGGGAACGAGTTAATAATCGGGGAGGAGACACATGTCTGCAGCTACTGTTTCGAACGAGCGCGTCGAGCGTATTCCAACCGGCCGCATACTGCGCGCCGGAGCTACCGCCGCCGTCCTGGCCGCTCTCGCCAACACCGTGGTTCGCTTGCTTGCCGTAACGCTGCGGCCGGTCGATCCGGGGTTCATGCCGCTGGGTTGGGGGCCGCCGGTAATGTTCACCCTCATCGGCGCCATCGGCGCCACCCTGGTGTTCTGGATCGTCAGCCGTCTGTCGCGGCGGCCGGCGCGGACTTTCACGATTGTCGCTGTCGTGGCGCTGCTGCTGTCTTTGATCCCGGATCTTCAGATGCTCCTGGGCAGCGGATCGGAGCAGTTCCCCGGCACCAGCGGCTGGACCGTCGGCGCGCTGATCACGATGCACTTTGTGGCCTTCGCGATCATCGTGCCCATGCTGAATCGTACGGCGAAGGGGTGATGATCACCTTGGTGGCGTGATCGGTGGAGCGTCGATAGGCTGCCAGGGTGGCGTTGGTGACGGGGTGACGGGGTGAATGCTCTGTTTGCTGCATGTTCGAACTGTGCATGACAAGGTGAGGGGGTGACAGGGTGAATCGTACGCAGGTGCAGGGTGCGTTTCAAGAATCGTTTGCCGCACTCCAAGTGCGAGCAAGACGTATGTGTATCTATCACCCCGTCACCCCGTCACCCTGTCAGGTTCGGCACGGAACAATCAGGATTAATGAAGAATATTAGATAGGAACAACCTCGTACGATCGTGCTGCGGCGCGCCGAAGACCTGATCGGGCGGGCCTTGCTCCACAATGCGTCCGCCATCCATGAACACGACGCGATTGGCCGCGTTGCGGGCGAAGCCCATCTCGTGCGAGACGACAACCATCGTCATACCTTCCCGAGCAAGCTCCAACATCACGTCGAGCACCTCTTTGATCATTTCGGGGTCGAGCGCCGATGTCGGCTCGTCAAAGAGCATGACTTTGGGCTGCATCGCCAGGGAGCGCGCGATCGCCACGCGCTGCTGCTGGCCGCCGGACAGCTTGGCCGGATAGCTGCCTGCCTTTTCCGGAATGCCCACGCGCTCCAGCTGCTGCATAGCGATGCGCTCGGCCTCCGCACGCGAGCGCTTGCGGACGATGCGCTGCGCCAGCATAACGTTCTCCAGCACCGTCAGGTGCGGAAAAAGGTTGAACTGCTGAAACACCATTCCGACCTCGCGCCGTATCTGGTTGATGTTGGTCTTGCGGTCCTCCAGCCAGACGCCGTCCACGAAGACACGGCCCGACGTGGGTATCTCCAGGTGATTGATGCAGCGTAGCACGGTACTTTTCCCGGATCCGCTCGGGCCGATAACGACGACCGCCTCCCCACGCTTGATGCGCAAGTCCACTCCACGCACGGCTTCGACCTGGCCGAAGAATTTGTGAATATCCTGGGTGACGATCCGGTCGTCCTCGGCAATGGGCGGGAAATGGTCAGACATGGCCGCTCATCCTTCGGTGGAGCCATTGCAGCAGCAATGACAGGGCCAGCGTCATCACCAGGTAGAAGAAGGTCAGCGTAAAAAACGTTTCCTGGTACTGAAACGTCGTACTTGCATACAGCCGCGACACCTGTGTCAGATCGCGCACGCCCAGCACCGAAACAAGCGACGAGTCCTTGAGCATGGCGATGAAATCATTGCCCAGCGCCGGCAGGACGTTGCGGATCGCCTGCGGCAGGATAATATGGCGCATCACCTGCACATGCGACATGCCGAGCGAGCGGCCCGCTTCCATCTGCCCTCGTCCGACCGACTCGATCCCGGCGCGGAAGACCTCGGCCAGGAAGGCGCCGTAGATCAGCGCCAGGGCGACGATCGCGCGCGTTGTCATCGAGATAGAATTGTTCTCCACGCCAAAGACGCTCAACAGAGACACTGCCGCCGGAACCACGACGAACGCGATCGTGAAGATAAGAACGAGGATCGGCACCCCGCGGATAAACTCGATATAGGTCGTAGCGATGTTGCGGAGAACCACGTTGCGCGAAACGCGGCCCAGCCCTGCCAGCAGCCCGAGCAACAGCGCAAAAAAGAAAGCCGTGATGGTTGTGTAAATCGTGACGCTGAGGCCGGTTCGGATGACAGCAAACGCATTCCCGTAGGCCGGATCGGTGACGAAGCGGAAGATCATAACCGCGATCGCCGCCAGTATGGCAACCAGCCACCAGGGGAATTGTTGCAGACGTGTACTCCAAACGGAAGGGCGGCTGGATGTGTCGGCTAGTCTGGCTTCGCTGGACATACACATTCTCCCCGGCGTTGGTTCAAAGAAAGCCAGGGATGCCGTTCGACGGCATCCCGGCGGTTTCAACTGTGCTTAGCTTCCCGGCATCTTGAAGTCGGCACTGAAGTATTTCTGCGCCAGCTCGTCCAGCTTGCCGCTCGAGCGCATCAACTCCAACGCCTGGTTTACCGGATCGACCAGCTCGCTGCCTTTGGGGAAGATAAAGCCAAGCTCGTCGCTCTTGATCGGATCGCCGACCAGCACGAGCTGTTCGGCGCTGTTGCCGACATAGCCCTGGCCCGCCGTCTCGTCCATGATCACCGCGTCGACATCGCCGTTGATCAGTGCCGCGACGGCGAACGGAAACTGCTCGAACGCCTGCAGGCGGTCCTCGGGCAGCAATTCCTTGGCCGTCTCATAATTCGTCGTGCCGGTCTGCGTGCCCATTCTGAGCTCGGCATTGGCCACGAATTCGTCCATGCCGGCAAAGCGATCTTCGCCCGCGCGCGCCAGCAGGCGCTGGTCGACCTGGATATAGCCGTCCGAGAAGTCTACCTGCTCGGCACGCTCGGGCGTGATGGTAATGCCGTCGGCGCCGGCATCGTACTGCCCGTTACCGACCGCCTGGATCATGCCTTCCCACGAAGCTTCCTCGTAGACCGGCGAGCAGTTCAGCAGGCTACAGATCTCGTTCCATGCCTCGTAGTCCCAGCCCTCGCCCTCGTTTGTCTGCGGGTTGATGTAGTTGAACGGTGGATAGGCATTCTCCACTGCGATGCGGACCTCGCGCCCGGCGAGGTCCGGCAGCGCACCGCCGGCCGTGCTCGCCGCCGCCGACGCTTCTGTGCTTGCTGCTGCCGATGCAGCGGTGCTCGCCGCCGCCGATGCCTCGGTGCTCGCTGCCGCCGACGCTTCAACGCTCGCTTCTGTGCTCGCCGCGGCCGACGCTTCAACGCTCGCTTCGGCCGACGCCGCTACGCTGGCCGCCGCACTTTCCTCAACCGGCGCTTCCGCGCTCGCCGCCGCCGATTCGGCCGGCGCCGTTCCACCGCCGCCGCACGCGGCCAGCAGGCCGAGCAGCAGCCCCAACAATACGACCAATGTTACTCTGCGCATGTGTTGTTCCCCCTCGCTTAAAGGCTCAATTATACGTCAAAGAACCGGATTTAACGCAAAGGCGCAAAGTATAAGGTCTTCGATGTAGATGCATCGAAGACCTCTTTGCCTGATGACGATGTATGAGCTATCGAAAAAGCTCATTCAAATCCTTTGCGTCTTTGCGTTCTTTGCGCCTTTGCGTTGATTCGTCTATTCGTCCAGGCTTAGCACCGCCATGAAGGCTTCCTGCGGGATCTCCACCGATGCCGACCATCTTCATGCGCTTCTTGCCCTCTTTTTGCTTTTCGAGCAGCTTGCGCTTGCGGGTGATATCGCCGCCGTAGCATTTGGCCAGCACGTCCTTGCGCATGGCTCTGACGGTTTCACGCGCGACGATCTTGGAGCCGATCGCCGCCTGGATCGGCACTTCGAACATCTGGCGCGGGATCAGGCTGCGCAGCTTTTCCACCAGTCGGCGCCCCTGATTGGTGGCAAACTCGCGGTGGATCACCATCGACAGCGCGTCGACCGGCACGGCATTGACCAGCACATCGAGCTTGACCAGGTCGGCCGACTGATAGCCGGACAGGTTGTAGTCGAGCGACGCATAGCCGCTGGTGCGAGACTTCAGCTGGTCGTAGAAATCGATGACGATCTCGGAGAGCGGGATCCTGTACTTGAGCAGCACGCGCGTTTCTTCAAGATAGTCCATCGACTCGAAACTGCCGCGGCGGGTCGTCACCAGCTCCATCACCTGCCCGATATAGCGCGTCGGCACGATGATGCTGATCTGCATCACCGGCTCCTCGATCTCCTCGATACGCGACGGATCGGGCATCTCGGAAGGATTGTCGATCACCACGATCTCGCCGGTGGTGGTCAGGATACGATACTCGACCGATGGAGCAGTGATCAACAGATTCAGATCATACTCGCGCTCCAGCCGCTCGCGCACGATCTCCATGTGCAGCAGGCCCAGGAAACCGGCGCGGAAGCCGAAGCCAAGCGCGGCGCTGGTTTCGGGTATATACGACAGCGCGGCATCGTTGAGCTTGAGCTTTTCGAGCGCGTCGCGCAGCTCGGGATAGTCGGTCGACTCAACCGGATAAATGCCGGCGAAAACCATCGGCTTGGCCGGGCGATAGCCCTCCAGCGCCTCGGCAGCCGGACGCCTGGCCAGGGTTACCGTATCGCCGACCTGCACATCGCCGACGTCTTTGAGGCCGGTAGCAATATAGCCGACCTCACCGGCGCGCAGCACGTCGACCGGCGTCATCTGGGGCCGGAACACGCCGAGCTCGAGCACGTCGATTTTGAACCCGGTGCCGATCAACAGGATCTGCTCACCCGGCCGCACCTCGCCGTCCATCACGCGCACGTAGGCGATCACGCCCTTGTATGCGTTGAAGTGCGAGTCGAAGATCAGGGCGCGCAGCGGCTGCGTGTTGTCGGCGCGCGGTGGGGGCACGCGCTCGACGATGGCCGTGAGAATCTGCGGCACATTGGTGCCGTCTTTAGCCGAAACGCGCAGGATCTCGCCGTCGGTACCGATTACGTGCTCGATCTCGTGGGCTACTTTGTCCGGCTCGGCGCCGGGCAGGTCGATCTTGTTGAGCACCGGGATGATCGCCAGCTCGTGCTCCAGCGCCATGTAGGTATTGGCGAGCGTCTGGGCCTCGATACCCTGGGCGGCATCCACCACCAGCAACGCGCCCTCGCAGGCGGCGAGGGCGCGACTGACTTCATAGCTGAAATCGACATGCCCGGGACAGTCGATCAGATTCAGCTCGTACAGCTCGCCATCGGTGTGCCGGTAGCTCAGACGCACCGCTTTGGCTTTAATCGTGATGCCCTTTTCGCGCTCCAGATCCATGCTGTCGAGCGACTGTTCGCGGCGGTCGCGCCCGCTGATCGCGCCGGTCAGCTCCAGCAGGCGATCCGACAGCGTGGTTTTGCCGTGGTCGATATGGGCGATAATACAAAAATTGCGAATATTCGTGGCCATCGTAACTAAGTATACCATGCGCGCACAGATGGCATGGCAGGTGACGAACGAGGACGCGGTGGAGGTGGCTTAAATGACAAGGTGACAAGGTGAGGGGGTGACAAGGTGACGGGGTGACCGGGTAGCGCAGGTCCTTGCTGGTCGGTAGAACTGGCGTTGCTGATTCAGGAACAGCAGAGCGTGTCATTCCGAGCGCGGATCGGTGTGTGCCAGCGGCGGTTTACGCCACGACGCCGCGCGCGGAATCTAGACGCTGCGGTGCCGCTCGCAACCGGTGAGATTCCTGGCTCGCCGACGGATACAAGGGTAGAAATAGCCACACGGTTGGCTCGCTCGGAATGACACGTAACGCGTTGGATCCATATCGCAAACACATGGAGCACGAGGTGTCGCCGCTAGTTCTTCCCGAACAGCAACAGGATCGCCATCGTCAGCAGGCCCCAACCGACCATCGACAAGAAAAACGGCCGGTCCTTAAACAGCAGCTCTTCGGGCGTTCCGCCTTCGCCGCGCTGGTAGATCAGGTACAGGTAGCGAAACAGGGCATAGATCACGAAGGGGATCGTGAGCATCAGCCAGGGAAAGCCGAGCCTGGGCGCGCTCGGGGCAGAAAAGGTAGCGAACGAATACGAGAAGATCGTGCAGGTAACGACAATCGTGATCAAGTTATCGAGCAAGGACAGCGAATATTCGCCAAGGATGCGACGATGGCTGGATGCCTGTCCCTCCAGCATAACGAGCTCGTTGCGCCGCTTGCCGAGGCCCAAAAATAAGGCCAGTACCAGCACGCACATCAGCCACCATGGCGTAATGATCACCTGGATGATCACGGCGCCGCCGACGGCTCGCAGCACAAAACCGCCGGCGATGCAGAACAGATCAATGATCACAACATGCTTGAGCCTGAACGTATAGGCTACCTGGAGCAGAAAATACGCCAGCAGCACCACGGCCAGGCCAAACCAGCCCAGCGCGTACCGCTCATACAGCTGGGCCACCACCACTCGTAACCCGTCCAGATCGTTGGAGGGAAACGTTATCCCCTGCGACAGCCGGATGCCGACCAACCAGGGCAGCAGCAGCGAGCCAAGCCCCAGCACCACAACAGCGCCGCGCGCAAGATTCGGCGATAGCTTCCCCGACGGCAGCGGCCGTAGCCGCTTGCGCGGATGGAGGCGGTCCTGCTCGATATCGGCCAGGTCGTTCATCAGATAGACGCAGCCCGACACGACGCAAAACAAAACGAATGCGACCGCGACACGGGCGACGGCCCACGGAACGGTAAACAGGTGCTGCTGGGCAAAGATCAGGCCCGGCAGCACAAATGCGTTCTTGACCCACTGCGCCGGCCGCATGGCAAGAATAAGGTATTTTAGCGACTCCCAGATAGAGCCGCGCTTGGCGACGGCTGGCTGTTGCATTGTGTGGTCCACGGCGATTGTACCCGACGCGCCGTGCGGTCGCAACCTTATCTAATAATGTAGAATGCACCGACCTCGACATGAGACTAACCATCCAAAACACATCGCGCATCAAGAGCGCTCTCGGCCTGCTCGCCTCGATCGCCCTGACCCTGGCGATTTTTGCCCTACCGCTGGACGTCGAGCGCTGGGGCAATTTCGGCTATGGCGGCGCATTTATGCTGTCGCTGCTGAGCAGTGCGACAGTGCTGGTGCCCAGTATCGCGCTGGGCGCCGCACTGCGTTTTGGCGCGGCGTCGACGCTGAACCCGGTGCTGGTCGGGCTGCTGTCGGGGCTCGGCGCGGGCCTGGGCGAAAGCACCGGCTACCTGGCCGGTCGCAGCGGCTCCGAGCTGGCGCAGCTCCAGCAGCGGCCGTCGTACCGTCATATCGCCGGCTGGGTCGAGCGGCGCGGTACGCTGACGGTGTTTTTGCTGGCGGCGATTCCGCTGCCGTTGATCGATCTTGCCGGCATCGCAGCAGGCGCGCTGGGCCTCGGGTATCGCCGTTTCCTGCTGGCGTGTATCGCCGGCAAGATCGTCCGTTTCGTGCCGGTAGCGCTGCTCGGGCGCTGGCTACAGATCCAGGGCTGGCTATGAGGTTTGCATGCGTAAACTATTGATCGCGACGGGCAACCGCCATAAATTCGAAGAGTTTCGGGCATTGCTGGCGGGTCTGCCGGCCGAGCTGCTAAGCCTTGGCGACGCCGGCATCGTCGACGAGGTGGAAGAAACGGGCGCCACGTTTCGAGAAAACGCGCAGCTCAAGGCCGAGGGCTATGCCGGCCAAAGCGGCTTGCTCACGCTGGCCGACGATTCGGGCCTCGAAATCGCGGCTCTGGGGGGCAGGCCGGGCGTGCTTTCGGCGCGCTACGGCGGCCTACGCGGGCCGGAGCAACTGGCGCTCGTGCTGCATGAGCTCGAAGGCGTGCCGTTTCACGAGCGCTTGGCGCGCTTCGTGTGTGTGCTGGCGATCGCCGCGCCTGATCTCGAAACCCGGTTCGTAGAGGCGACGGTTCCCGGCGTGATCGAACAGGAACCCAAAGGCAGCCATGGTTTCGGCTATGATCCGATCTTTTACCTGCTCGAGCGCGGCATGACCATGGCCGAGCTGCCGCCGGAAGAAAAGGATCGGCTCAGCCATCGCGGACTCGCCGTTGCAAAGGCCCGGCCATTATTGCTCCAGCTGTTGACGAAAAGCGAGTAGTCGACCGCTATGACTCTAAATACCCCGTTTGTGTTTGGCTATCTTGCAATCGATGACAGCTGATGTAGAATAAAAACAGAAAAACACCTCGAGTCCGGCCGATCCGTAGTCGTCACTATCGCAGCACGGAGGCAGACATGGCCGTGATTAGTATTCTTTCGCCCGAGCAACTCGCCGAACGTGAAAAAAAACCGAAAGGCCGCAGCGGGCGCCGGCGAAGTGAAGAACGAACACGGATCATTGAGGAATACAAAGAGCAGTTACGCGACGTTCAACCCGGATTTGGCGGCGACGTTAATCTGGACGAGAATGAAGAAAAACGAACGGTGCGACAGAACCTCAAGGCCGCCGCACAAGAGCTCAACCTGGCGCTCGAATTTCGGCCGATCAAAGATCGATCGCGGATCCATTTTCGAGTGATCACAATCGAGCAGGCACAGGCGCGGCCCAAGCGCGGCGGGCGCCCGCGTAAAAACCAGTCCTGAAGCTGCACACGTAACGGATTTACCACAAAGGGCACAAAGAACACAAAGATTCTCAGGATCTTTGTGTTCTTTGTGCCCTTTGTGGTGAAAACATACCGTCCTATGCCGTGGTTGTCACGCGGAGCGACCGAGCCGTTTCTCCATCAGCAGCACCGGCGCCACGCCGAGGTGCAGCCAGGCGAGCGGGCTGCGGCGGCGACGGCGAATGGTGTAGCCGTGCCGCTCGTACAGGCGGCGCGCAGGCGCATTGGTCTCGGACACCTCGAGTACCACGAGCGTCTTGCCGAGCGATCGGGCACGCGCATGCAGCCACTCCAGCAGCGCATCGCCGACGCCATGCCCGCGCCATGGGGCGGTGACGGCTACACTATAGATGAATGCTTCGTTGGAGCGGGGGTGATAGATCGGCGGCTCGGACAGCGAAATTCGCAGGTCGAGTAATAGCGACGCGCCGATGCCCAGCTCTTCAAACAGCGCCCGCTCTTCGAGCCCGTCGAGGCGCGGGTAGATCTCCCTGGTTCGCAGGCCGGCTACTGCGATCGGCATATCGTGCTGGTCGACCGCCACGGCCATGCCGGTAAGCCGTCCGGGCAGCGCGTGCACTCGCTCGATCCAGCGCGCGGCACGCAGCCGCAGCCGGCCGCGGTATTCGTGACCGAAGCCTTCCAGCAGCAGCGCGGCGATGCCGGGCACATCCGGGCGCGTGGCGGACCGGACGCTGAACGACGGCGTGATGGGGGTTTCGCTGCTTCGAAGCTGCTCGATCATGGCGTATGTGCTCGGAAATAGTGTACCACCACGGCACCACAAACCATTCCGGCTCGCGGCACGTATATTGTAAGGAGAAGCCTGACGCGAAGGAAGACGGTAATGTTGTTGAACGCACTGCTTGATACATTAGTTGGGTGGCTGCACAGCCTGCTGGTTCCTGCGCCGGTACCGGTACCAGTGCCAGTCCGCGAGCCCGCGCGTCGTCGGTAATTAACTCCACGGCCGGCTGCCCGTTTGTCAAGGGCAGTCGGCTTGATGGTGCGGCATGCGGATCGCAAAAGGTTTGTGGTTAGTCGACGGCGCGCGCGCATCCCACGTGTATCTCGTCGCCGTGCCCGACGGCGTCGTAGTGGTCGACTTCGGCATGCCCGGCAGCGGCGCCGCGATCGGAGCAGAGCTACGGGCGGCCGGGTTCAGCGCCTCCGAAGTACGGGCGGTGGTCGTTACCCACGCGCACCTCGACCATATCGGAAGTTTACGCGAGCTGCAGCAAACGCTCGGCGCGCCGATCCTGGCGTCGCACGGCGAAGCCGACGCAATCGAAGGGCTCAGCGCGCTGCCCGCGCCGCCCGGCCCGCTCGGCGCCGCGATGCGGCTGCTTAACACGCGCTTTCGCCCGCCGCCGGTCCCGGTAGCTCGCCGCCTGGATGCGAACTCCACGTTGCCCGAAATGCCCGGCTGGTATGTCGTCGGAACGCCGGGCCACACTCCCCGGCATATAAGCCTGTACCAGCCACACAACCAATGGCTGATCGCCGGTGACGCGCTTGCTAATCTGGGCGGCGTGCGCGGCTCACCGCGGATGTTGTCCTCCGATCAGCGGCTGGCCAACGCTTCCGTCGCGTTGCTGGCCGGCCTGCCTGTGCGCAGCGCGATGTTCGGGCATGGCGAGCCGATCGTGGAAGATCCGCGCCTCGGCGAGCAGATCGCCAGGGCAGCACAGCGACCATAAGGCACTGCGCGTACAGATTGAACCACAAGGGCACAAAGGACACAAAGAATCGACTGAATCTTCGTGTCCTTTGTGCCCTTGTGGTGGTTCCCGTAGGATCAACCATTGCGCGAATTGCTCCGGCTTGCAACGATGCGATCGAATGGTAGAATAGCCTGGCGCATCGCAAAGTCGAGAGGACTGCATGAGTTCCCAACTATGCCTTGATCCAGGCGTTGGCGTTCGCGCTCGCGGGCTGGGTCGCAAGCTGTCATGTGCTGGTCAACTCGCGTCTCAGCTCCCGGCGCTGGCTGGTTGTTCCGCTGTGGTTTGTGTGGATGGCATTGGCGATCGGCGGACCGGTATCCCAGGGCGTGCTGAGTGTCGCCGACGCGGGCTCGACAGTCGGCGGCCTGACCGCCGGTATGACGCTGGCCATGTTGATTACTGCGCGGCACCTGCGCCGCCGCTAGTACGCTAAAACGTGGATGTGGCGCTAGCGCGCAGCATTTACCGGCGGGCTAAAGCCCATTGCAAAGCATTGGCTTGGATTCCGCTTGTGGGCGCGAGGCGCGGCCTATGACCAATACCCAAAGCTCAGACATCGCCATCGTCGGCACGGGCAGCTGGGGTACCACGCTCGCGATCATGCTCGCGCGTGCCGGACGCTCGCCGGCGCTCCTGGCGCGCAGCGAAGACGAGGCCGCGGCGCTGCGCCTTGCGGGCGAGCATGCGCGCTATGCTCCGGGCGTGCCGTTTCCCAGCGGATTACGAATACTGGGCTCGCCCGAGGCCGCGCTCGACGGCAGCCAGGTTGTGCTGCTGGTGGTACCGTCGCAAACGATGCGCGCCAATGCCGAGCGTATCCGGCCGTTTGTGCCCCCCGACGCGGTGGTGCTTTCGTGCGCCAAGGGTTTCGAGCTCGGGACGCTCAAGCGCATGAGCGAAGTGCTGGCCGACGTGCTTCCGGCTCCGGAGCGCGCCGGCGCGCTGAGTGGGCCCAACATCGCCCGTGAAGTGCTCGAAGGCAAGCCCGCCACCACGGTGGTGGCTACCCCGGACTACGCGGCGGCGGAGCAGGCGCAGCGACTGTTGACGACGCCGAACTTCCGTGTCTATTCCGGCGACGACGTCGTCGGGATCGAGCTGGCTGGCGCGCTCAAGAATATTATCGCGATCGGCGCCGGCGCTGCCGACGGGCTCGGCGCCGGCGACAACGCCAAGGCCGCGTTTATGACGCGCGGATTGGCCGAAATCGCCCGCCTGGGCATCGTGCTGGGCGCCAATCCGCTAACCTTTGCCGGGCTCGCCGGGCTAGGCGACCTGGTATGTACCTGCGCCAGCCCGTACAGCCGCAACCGGCGGCTAGGCGAAGCGTTGGCACGCGGCATGTCGCTGGCCGAGGCGCAAGCCCAGCTCGGCCAGGTGGCCGAGGGCGTGACGACCGTGCAAACCGCGCGTGAAATGGCCGCGCCGTCCGGCGTCGAGCTGCCGATCGCCGATCAGCTGCACGCCGTGCTGTGGGAGGGCAAAGATCCGCGCGTCGCGCTTGGCGAGCTGATGCAGCGCGAAGTAAAGCACGAGCTCGACGGCATGCGCGGCCTACTGGGCCTGTAACGATCCGAGCCTCGAATGGAGCCACGAATATTCGTGGCTCCATTCGTTTATTCGTGTTCCATTCGTGGCTCGTGTGCTATTCGTGGCTCGACCTGCTCGCCCTGGCGTTTGAGGCGCTCGGCCAGCAGCGAGCGTAGATGGTGCAGCCGGGCCTGGTACGCGGACGAGGCGATCTCGCCGGTGGTCATGATCAGGGCGTCTTCGTTGTCGTCGGTGTAGTAGCGCCGCCGGGTGCCGCGCGCCTCAAAGCCGTATTTGATGTAGAGATTCTGGGCGACCGTGTTGGACATGCGTACTTCCAGCGACATCCAGCGAGCGCCCAGCTCCTGGCTGAGGTCGATCAAACCGTTGAGTAGCAGCTCGCCGATGCCGCGACCGCGTAACTCCGGCGCGGACGCGATCGTCGTGACGTGCGCCTCGTCTACCGTCAGCCAGATCCCACCATAGCCGACAACCGGAAACGGGCTGACCGGTTCGGCCGGCGCGAAGCGTGGCGGCAACAGCGATTGGAGCCAGCTACGCCTGGGCTCCAAACCTGCTGCGGAGAGCGGGGGCCGGCTGCTGCTTGCCCGGGCGACGATATAGCGCGAATTTTGCGGCGAGCGCAGCTCGCGCTGATATGTGGCCGCCGACCAGGGCGTGCTGAAGCTTTGGCGCTCGATCTCCTGGACCCGCGAAACATCGCTTTCGCGCATCGGCTCGATGAAGAAATACACCGGCGCTACCCTTGACCTATTCTTGTGGTTGCTCCAACACCTTCACGTCATCGACGACGATCTGCTGCTTGTAGCGCCCGTCCGGGCCGAAATCACCCTGCTGATACTCGCCGCTGATCTCGACCAGACCCCAGACGAATGAACCGTTGGGCCCGACGTTCAGCTCAGCGGATTTTTCGGCCGGAAAGCCCTCGATACCCATCATGATACCGCCGGCCATCGGCGCCAGACCGGCTGGGCTTTCTTCGCTGCTTTCACGCTCGACCTTTTCTACGAACGAACCTTGCGTCGCGGGGCTCCAGAAATAATAGCCCTGCGAGGTCACACGCTGCCCGTCGTACTTGGCCGGGTCCGCGGCCAGGTCAAAGATCGAGGTCTTGCCTTCGCCGAGCGGCTGATTTTCGACCGCCGACACGATACGCTCGACTTTTTTAAGCGCCCGCGCGTTGGCTACTGTCATCCGGTTGCGATATTGGCCGTCCGGCCCGAAGTTACCGCCCGACTCGAACTTACCGGTCACCTCGACCCAGCCCCATACGCTGTCCTCGGGACGATGCAGGTCGGCCGTGACCTCGGCCGGGAAGTTGTCAAGCCAAACGGCGCCCGTATCCGGCGTACCGGTCTCCTGCTCTTTGAGCTTGCAGGCACCGTTCGCGTCGCAGGTCACGCTGGCGTAAATCGGCTGTGCATCCGCGACGCTGTCCGGCAGCGTATTAACGCCCGGCAGCAATACCGACATACCGGGCTCGCCCGGCTTCCAAAGATAGACGCCGATGGCCGTCACGTCCTTGCCGGCATATTCGCCGGGCTTGAGCGTGAGGTCGTATATCGTCGGCGTTGCGCCCAATAGGTCCGCTGTGCCGCCGCAGGCAGCCAGCACCAGGGCCACACTCAACAGCAGCACGCTTCGCGCAACCCGCGCGGCACCAGACATAAAATCCTCCACCAATTACACGCTGGGATTATAGCAGTTTGCCCGCGGTTATGGCATAGTTTGTGAAAAGTGTTGACAAGTTCGCCTTAGCTGACCTATACTTTGTGAAAGTTTCACAGATCAACTTCCCAGCCATCGAGGAGCGAGCTCGTGGACAAACAGACCCTGCCGCCGGACGTCGTCGTCCGGCGTTTGCCCCTTTATGCTCGAACCCTTGCGTATTTGAAGCAGGAGGGCATAACCTCGGTTTCGTCGCAGGAGCTCGGCAAGCGGATCAACGTGACCGCGGCGCAGATTCGCAAGGACCTGTCATATTTCGGGCAGCTCGGCAAGCAAGGCATCGGATATAAAGTCGACGAGCTGCTACAGCATATCAACCGCATTCTCGGCCTGCAACAGGACTGGAACGTGGTGCTGATCGGCGTCGGCCCGCTGGGCCAGGCGATCGCTCGTTACAGCGGCTTTCGGGAAAAAGGTATCCATATCGTCGGCCTGTTCGATGTCGATCCGCGCAAAATCGGCACCGAGGTCGCCGGGCAGCGCATCCGGCACGTCGACGATCTGCCGGCGGTGACGCGCAAGCACAATGTACGCATGGCGATCGTCGCCGTCTCGGCCGAACACGCTCAGGAAGTCGTCGATCTGCTGATCAAGGCCGGCGTACAGGCGATCTTGAACTACGCGCCGGTGGCGGTACAGGTGCCCGACGATGTACGCGTACGGCATATCGATCCGGTTTCACTGCTCCATAGCATGACATACTATCTCGCCCGCGACGAAGAGTTCCTGCCGGCCGATTATCTTGACGCTTAGCGCGATCTCTTCGGGCCTTCGCTCCGGTTTACGGCCGGTCAGGCAGCGCCGCAGGTACCTCGGCGGCCTGGGCTGCCTCCGCCTCCTTCGCCTCACGCTTGAGCTCATCTATGACGCCGTGCAGACGCGCAAGTAGGCGCGTTGTGACCTCGTCACTCTCCTGTGACGCGGACGGCAGCCAGTACGTCACGTCCAGCGTGACGGCATCGTTGGTAGCGCCCGTCAACGTGATATACGGCGCCGGCTCGGGTTCCGGGCCTGGTGTCGTATGCAGCACAGCCAGGAGCCGATCGCGCGCCGCCGCCGCGGGTACGCTCGCCGGCAGCGTCAGCAATATATGATGCCGGCGATGCGGAAAGTGCGTGTAGTTGATGATCGAGCTGGCGTACACGTCCGCGTTCGGCACCAGCACCTCGACCCCGTCGGCCGTGCGCAAGGCCGTGGTTCGCATGGTTATGTCGACGACAACACCTTCGAAATCGCGCACCTTGATCCGGTCGCCGATGCCGAACGGGTTCTGGATCGACAACAACGCGCCGGCCGCGAAGTTCTTGGTGATATCCTGCAGCGCAAAGGCGATCACCAGGCTCGTTAAGCCCAGGCCGGCAAGGAAGGTCGACACCACCCGATTTAGATCAAAAATCGAGAGGACGATGATCCCGGCCAGAATCAGCACGCTCCAGCGCGCGACACGGCCAAGCAGCAGGCCCAGCTCGCGGCGTCCGCCGTGGCGCTCGACCACCCGCTCGACCGCGCGCTGTGCGCGATTGTCGAAGAACAGCGCGACGACGACCACCAGCAGGGACAATACGACGCGCGGCAGAAACTGCACTGCACCGTTCAGCAGGCCATTCAGCAGATCCTGGAGTTGTTCGATAATCTGATCGCTCATCAACTCGTATTATAATGCCTCGGCCGCGGCGATTGTATCATGCTGGCGTTCCTAGCATCTTCTCTCCAAACCTTGCCCGAACGCATAACTTGCCAACCCGCCGGCGTGTAGTATGCTGAAGCGAGCCGCTAGCTTTTCTGCTTGTCCACGGCGTTGCTGCAATGCCACGCAACCGGGGTTGCGCCACGCAGGAATGATCCGGCTCGTGGCGCTCACGGTGGGCGCCGGCGTATTTACAGCCAGGAGTAGTGCATGAACCGATCGATCGCCGCTGTCGTATTACTGTTGACCCTGAGTGTCGTGCTCAGCGTTGGAACCGTACACGCAGCGCCAGTCTTCCAGGGCGCCACGCTGCCGCCCGGGGTGGTCGACGTCGAATGGTCGCTGACCAGCCTGCAGCCGCCAGGCGCGGCCGCCGAAGATACTACCGGCAAGGGATTGACCTTGACGCTGGATTCCGACGGCACCGCCTATGGTTCGGGCGGCTGCAACCGCTTCACTACCGGCTACACGGTGGGCGAAGGGCAGAGCCTCACGTTCACCCCTATCGCCGGCACCTTGATGGCCTGCGAGCAATCGATTGCCGACCTCGAGCAGAGCTACTTCGTAACGCTTCAGGCCGTCACCGCGTACAGCTTTGAAGACGGGCGCCTGGTCCTGCAGGCCGGGGCAAACGGCGAACTGGTGTTCAGCGCACCCGGCACGGCGCCGGCGCAGCTGCCGGAAACCGGCGTCGACGGCCGCTGGAGCGCATGGATCGTGCTTGCGGCTGTGCTCAGCCTGGTTGCCGGCCTGCTC
This sequence comes from uncultured bacterium, assembly GCA_963827625.1. Lineage (GTDB taxonomy): Bacteria > Chloroflexota > Chloroflexia > Chloroflexales > Kallotenuaceae > CAWHBS01. Next base: position 879,850 of record CAWHBS010000007.1, read on the forward strand.
GTGCGGCAAAAATGGGTGCTACAATATCACGCAGGTGCGTGAAAAGGTAACTCCCGGCTCGTCGGCGGTCTTCTTGTTGACCAGCAACGCGGTGCAGGACCGCGTGGTTGCGGCGATTAAAGAACAGGGCCTGCAACCTGTCGACCGAGCAGGAAGCAAAATTGCACGAGGCGTTCGACGCAGAATAACGGCGCAACGCTTCGCGAATAGACGCGATAGAACTCGCGTCTATTCGCGCTCATTCGCGGATCCTTCCTGTTGCGTCGCGACGACTTTGCACAGCTCGCCGCCGAAAAACAGCAGCTGGCTGACGATATTCATCCACAGCATCGCCACCAACAAGGCGCCGAGCACACCGTACGCGCTGGTCGAACCACCGAAGAACACGCCGTACAGCTCAAACAGCTTGGATGCGATGCCCCAACCAAGCGTGCAAAACAGGGTCGCGAGCCAGATATCGCGCCAGCCCAGTCGCGCAGGCGGCAGAAACGTGAACAGCAATGCAAACGTAAGCGCCACGAGCAGCAACGGGCTCAGCTCGGCCAGCAACCAGGCGGTCGTGAGGTCGATAAGCGGCAAATCGTTAAACAGGGTATTCAGCCAGCGCGTCGTGGCAGCCAGTATCAGTGCCGCCACCAACAATACGCCTCCCACCAGCACCATCACGAACGATACGATGCGCTCGCGTAGCGTCGTCTGGACGACAACCCGCACCGAGCCCGAGACGTTCACCGGCGCATATTTCCACAGCGCGCGAAAGCTCAGCCTGAGGTGGCGGAACAGCACCGAGGCAGTAAAAAGCAGGACGACCACGCCGACCACCGATGCAACGATCGAGCCTTGCTGAAAACTGATCAGCGACTGTTCGATCGTCGCGCTCAGCTCAGGGCCGAAGCTGGCTTCGACGCGGCCGAGCACCTGCTGCTGCCATTCCGCGGCAAGCGGCGAATACCTCAGCAGCAAGCCCAGCGCCGACAGCATCAGCACCAGCAGCGGCACCAGCGAGACGAGCGCGTAGTAGATCATCGCCGCGGCGAGGTAGTTCGCCCGGTCGTGCTCGTATTCGGCCCAGGCCGCCACCAGCAGATGGTATAGCGCAAACCAGCGCTGCATGGCCCGCGCCCATATCCCCCCCAGCAGGCCGCTGCTGTGTTGTTTGTTCACGCGGTGTTCCTGTTGCCGAGACTGACTACTTGATCGGCGATAACAGCAAGATCGCCAATCCGATCAGCAGCGCCAGCGCGCCGAACGCCAAAGTTGCGATATCGATCGCCAGCCACCCGAACTTGCCGCTGATGCCTCCAAAAAACAACACCGAAGCAAAGATGATCGTGAACAGCAGGTAGCGGTCGGAGATCTCACTTGCCGTACCGGCGGCTTCAGCCTCGGCGGCGGCGGTCGCTTCCCAGCGCAGCGCCTCGGCATTCTCGACGAGGCTGTACTCCGGCATCTCGAACGGTGTCGCGGGCGCGGCAGGATTGGTCAGCGGCCTGGTCGCCAGCCACGCCGTGGCAGCGGTTTTTAGTGGTTCAGGAAAGCGCTCGAACAGCCAATCGGCCAGCGCCGTATCGCCCCCGCTCGTCGCAACCGCCCACTGGCCGAAGAGCTGAGTGTGAATACCGATCTTTTGTAGACCCAGGTTGGTGAACTTGGCGTATCGAATGTTGGCCGTCGAGGCCGCCGCCATATGGTTGCTCTGCTCGCTGTTCCAGACTGCGGACTGATAGCCGCTCCAGGCCGTAGCAACCGTCGCCAGCGCCAGCAGCACCGCCGAAAGCAGCTCGACCCGTTGCCGAACGCGGTTGGTACGGCGCAGCTCGATTACCCGGCGGTCGACCTTCTGTTCCTCCGGTTGGCCAGGCGCGGGCGTAGCCTCTTCGGGCCGGTCAGGCAGCGAGGAACTCGTCTGGGATGGCACTGACGCGATATCGGGTTTCATGCCTTATTTTATCGTCAATGTCATCACCGCGTACAACGAAAGGCCGCCGGCATACAGGATGCCGGCGAAACCGGGCTCGCCTTCGCGGTTGGCATCATGATTTTTAGGTCGCGCCGAACAGGAGAAATATCACAGCCGGCACAATCACAAACAGCGAGACGGCCACAATCAGCCAGCGCCGGATGCGATCGGGAATCTGCGGCAATGCCGAGATAGCGACGATGATGAGCGCCCCAAACAACAACACGTACAAGACGTAAAGATACATGCGCGAATCCTCTCGACAATGCCACGACCACCCCCGGCGACCGTAGCGGCGACCTTGCAGCGCCCGACGCGTCACCGCATACTGGCGGGCCGCCCTCGCCGAGGGCGGCCACCCGCCGCGTATCTGAAGGGCACCGGCTCCCTACATGCTCGGCGGGTAGCCCGGCCCGAGCGGAATGCCCAGCACGAACCAGGCGGTGAACAGGATCAGCCACGCCACCAGGAGTAATATCGAGTAGGGTATCATCAACGACAAGATCGTGCCAATCCCGGCGCTCTTGTCGTAGCGCTGCGCCGTGAGCACGATGAACGGCAGATAGACCATCAACGGCGTTACAGCGTTCAAGGGCGCATCGCCGATGCGGTAGGCCGCCAGCACCGATTGCGGCGCCACGCCCAGGCGGATGAACAGCGGCACGAAGATCGGCGCGAAGATCGCCCATTTCGGCACCGAGCCGGGCATGATCACATCCAGCAGCACGATCACCACCGTCATCAAGATCAACAGCGGCAGCGCGCCGATGCTCAATTGCTCCAGCACCCCCGCCATCGAGACGGCGATCACCGTCGGCAGGTTGCTGTAGTTGAACACGGCGATGAACTGGCTGATCATCAGCAGCATGAACACCATGCCGCCCAGGCCGGCGAACGTTTTGGTGACCGCCTTGATCACATCGCCGCTGCTCTTGATCGTGCCGACGGCGATGCCGAACGCGATCCCCGACAACAGAAAGAACAGCATGATGATGAACAGCAGGCTGTCCATGACCGGCGAACCGCTGCCTGGGTGCCCCGCCGACGCGTTCAGCGGCGCGCCGGGGATCAGCGTCAGCAGCAGCACCAGCACCACGACGCCCAGGAACGCCCACAGCGCCCAGCGCAGACCCTTGGCCTCGAGCTCCGGCGTGATCGCCGGTTTGTCGCCTTCCGACGCTTCATCTGCCGTGCCGCTCCACGTGCCAAGGCTCGGCGCGACGATCCGGGTGGTGATGAGCGTCGCGACGAGGGCCAGGATCACCGACGAGCCGATGTTGAAGAACAGGTTGGCCCCGAGTGTGAGCGGCGCGCCGTTGGCTAACGCGATCGATTCATTGGTGATCTCGGTCAGCATCGCGTCGATCGGCGTTGGTATGACATTGACGGTGAAGATACACGCCACGCCGGCATACGCGGCAGCCAGCCCCACCAGCGGGTGCCGCCCGATGCTCGCAAACGCCGCCGCGGCTAAGGGTATCAGAATCAGATAGCCCGCGTCCGAGGCGAGCGACGACAGCACGCCGACAAAAACAATGATGAAGGTCAGCGACCATGGCGGTGCGACTGCCACCAACTTGCGGATCAAGGCGTTCATCAAGCCGGCCTCTTCGGCCACGCCCGCGCCCAGCAGCGCGACGAAGGTCACGCCGACGACGGCAAAGGTCGAGAAGTTCGTCACGAACGTCGTGAAGATGAAGTTGATGCCCGCGCTGCTCAACAACCCGCGAATCGGGGTCGTTTGTTCCTGGATCACATAGTCGGGAATTTCCAGGAATTGTTGGGTATCCGGGTCGTAGAACATGACCGAGCCACCGAGCGAGCCCCGGATTTCTGTGATCGCATTCTCGGACACCACCGGCACGGCGATCTCTTCGGTGACGCTGACGCCGAACAGCGCCAGGATTTGAGACAGCACGATCACGCCGATGATCAGATAGAGGAACATCAGCACAGGGTGTGGAACCTTGTTGCCCACGCGCTCGATACCGCCTAACACCCGTTGGGTAAACCCGGCAGGCGGGCTCGCCGCAGTACTTTCCGAAGCCACGGTTGCCTCCGATTCGCTCGCAGCGCGAGCGACTGTACGATCAATTGCTCAAGCGTCCTATTGCGTGTATTCCTTGAGAAACTCAGCCAGCAATCGCACGCCAACGCCCGTCCCGCCGGGGGAGTCGTACGGCCTGGCGGGCTTCTCGGCATATGCCGTCCCGGCGATATCAAGGTGCACGAACGGATACTCGCCCACAAACGTCGCCAGAAATGCCCCGGCCGTGATCGAGCCGGCCGCCCGGCCGCCGATATTCTTGACGTCGGCGATCTGGCTCTTGATCATCTCGTGGTACTCGTCCCACAGCGGCAGCTGCCAGACCCGCTCGCCGCTCGCTTCGCCCGCGCGGCTGATCTTGTCGGCCAGGTCCTGGTCGGTGCCCATCATGCCGATAGCGTGAGACCCCAAAGCGATAATGATCGCCCCGGTCAGCGTCGACAGCTCGACGATCGCATCGGGCTTGTAGCGCTGGGCGTAGAACAAGCCGTCGGCGAGTACGATACGGCCCTCGGCGTCGGTGTTGAGCACCTCGATCGTCTTGCCGCTCAGCGTGGTGATCACGTCGTCCGGGCGGAAGGCCGTCGCGCTGGGCATGTTTTCGGCTGCACACACGATCGCGACCACGTGCAGCGGCAGCTCGAGCTCGGCGACGGCTTGCAGCGCGCCGAACACGGCAGCCGCGCCGCCCATGTCGGATTTCATGGTCATCATGGCATCCGCCGGCTTAAGCGACAGGCCGCCGGCGTCAAACGTCAGCCCCTTGCCGACCAGACAGATCGTCGGCCTGCCCTCGCCTGCCGAGCCGTACTCCATCACGATGAAGCGCGGCTCGTTGGCCGAGCCCTGGCCGACCGCCAGGATCCCGCCGAATCCCGCTTCGCTCAGCTGTGCTCTGTCCAGCACAGTGACGTCGAGGCCGTGGCGCTCGCCCAGAGCCACGGCCTGCTCGGCGAAAGCGGCCGGATTGAGCGCGTTACCGGGCGCGTTGACCAGATCGCGGGCCAGGACGACGCCCCGCGCGATAGCTTGACCGGCCTCGACGCCGGCGCGCGTCTGCTGCTCGGCGTCGTGAACCAGCAGCTTGACGCGCTCGACGGCGAAGCGCTCGGCATCCGAAAGCCCGGTGCGGTAGCGATCATAGCGGTAGGCGCCGAGCTCGAGGCCCTCGGCGATGGCCTGTCCGGCCGGCTCGGACGCCAGCGGCAGCTCGTTGTTGATGCCGATGCTGAACGCGCCGACCTGCAGCTGTCGCGCCTGGCCCACGGCGGTCGCGGCGGCCCGGCGCAGGCTTTCGGCGCTCGCTTTCTCACGCTTGCCCAGCCCGAGCAGCAGCAGGCGCCGTGGGACGGCGGCGCCGCGCGGATACAGCAGCAGCGTTTGCCTGGCCCGGCCTCGAAAATCCTCAGGCTCGAGCAGCTCCGCCACCGCGGCGGGCAGCGGCTCATCCTCGAAACCGGCCAGCACTCCCAGGTCGGACGGCTCGCGTAGCACGTCGCCGGATTTGACAGAGATTTCCATCCTGTTCTCCTGTTGCGCCATCTCGAATTGAACCGCCCGACGACATTGTCATCCCGAGCGCGTTGTCAGCTACCACCAAGCATCATCGACCCGAGGCGCGCGAGGGATCTCAAGGTGTCTGGCCGTGACGTCACCTGGAGATTCCTCGCGCGCTGTCACTCCGGTTGCCGGGCACTGAACATCCGGTGCAGCGCGCCGGCCGGTTAGGCAGGGCCGCCTCGGCCCTTCGGAATGACAATGCTCGGCTATACGCGTACCATGGCATGTAGCTTACCCAACCCAGTCCACCGCGCTCGACCCATCCGCTTGCGTCGTGCGGGCCGGCTTTGCCGCACCGGACGCGCCATGTGCGCTGCTCCACAGCTGCGCAAGCCGGATGCAGGCTTCCGTGGCGCGCTGCATGTCCTGCAAGCTGACCCACTCAAGCGGTCCGTGGATCTCCTGCATACCGGTGAAAATGTTCGGCGTCGGCACGCCCATTTCGGTCAGCCGCGAGCCGTCCGTGCCGCCGCGGATAGGGATCGAATAGTGTTCGATACCCAGCTCGCGGCAGGCGTCACGCGCCAGCTCGACCGGGCGCATGTCGTCCTGCAGCCAGTAGCGCATGTTGCGGTACTGCGGCGTGATCGTGCAGCTGATCTGGGCGCGCGGCTCACCGGCCTGCACGGCATCGCAAATCTCTTGCAGCAGCCGCCCGTGGGCTTCCAGCAGCTCCGGCTCGAAGTCGCGCAGCGCAACCTGAATCGTGGCCGAGTCCGAGGTGCCCTGTAGCTGCGCCACAAAAAGGAAGCCTTCGCGCCCCTCGGTCGTCTCGGGCGTCAGCGTGTCCTTGGGCAGCCGGTGTACGATCTCGGCGGCCAGATGCAGCGCGTTGACCAGCTTGTCCTTGGCCCAGCCAGGATGGATCGAAACGCCCTGCACCTTCACCGTCGCGCCGTCCGCCGAGAAGGTTTCATAGACGATCTCGCCGAGGTGCGCGCCGTCCAACGTGTAGGCGAAATCGGCCTTCAGGTCGTCGGGCAACTGAGCATTAACGCCGCGGCCGATCTCCTCGTCGGGCGTGAAGCAGATGCGCAGCGGGCCATGGGCCAGACCGGTGTTCTGCAACAGATGGCGGGCCACGGTCATCACTATCGCCACGCCGGCTTTGTCGTCGGCGCCGAGCAGGGTCGTCCCGCTGGCGGTGACGATATCGTCGCCGGTTTTTTTGGTCAGGTACGGCAGCTGCGTGGGCGACAGCACCAGGCTCGGATCGTCGGGCAGCACGATGTCGCCGCCGTCGTAATTGCGGTGGACGATCGGCTTGACGCCCGTACCGCTAAACTGGGGCGCCGTGTCGACATGCGCCAGAAGCGCGATCACCGGCGCATCTGTTTCGACGGTCGCCGGGATCGTGGCGATCACCGCGCCGTAATCGGTCAACCGCACGTCCTGCGCGCCGAGCTCCTGCAGCTCCTGGGCGAGCGGCTTTAGCAGATCGTACTGTTTTTGCGTGCTGGGCGACGTGGGCGACGCGGCGTCGCTCTGGGTATCGATGCGCACGTAGCGCAGCAGACGCTCTTCAAGCTCGCCGGCAAACGCCGATTGGTTCTCCATAGCTTTGCCTCATTATGTCCGTTGGTCGAAGGCCGAAGGTCGAAGGTCATGCAGCGATTGTAGGCGAACAGGACCTTCAGGCTATCTGTGCAACCGACGAGACGAAGGACTTGCGACCTTCGACCTTTGACCTTCGACCAATCATTTATCGCGGCAGCTGTGCCAGCTCTTCGAGGTACACGATCGCCGTTTCGATGCCGCGCTCGAACATCTCGATGCTGTAATGCTCGTTCGGCGCATGCAGGCCGTCGCTGTCGAGACCATAGCCCATCATCACCACCGGTATCTTCATCATATCGTAAATATCGGCGACGATCGGGATGCTGCCGCCGCCACGCGTAAACACCGGCGTCGCGCCCCACCCCCGCTCATAGGCCCGCGACGCGGCCTGCATCGCGGGCTGGTTGAACGAGATCAGCGCGGGCTTGCCCGACGTCAGTAGCCTGACTTCGACCGTCACCGTCGGCGGCGCCAGCGACTCGATATAGTCCTTCAGCAACTGATAGATCTTGTGCGGGTCCTGGTCGCCGACCAGCCGCGAGCTCAGCTTGGCTCCCGCTTTGGCCGGAATGATCGTCTTGGGGCCGGGGCCGGACCAGCCGCTCCACAGCCCGTTGATATCAAGCGTAGGGCGGGCCGAGACGCGCTCGCGCAGGCTGTAGTTCGTATCGCCCCAGGTGGCCGCCACGCCGGTGTTCGCTTTGAGCTGCTCCTCGCTCAGCGCCGCCCTGGCGATCATGGCGCGGTCCTCGTCGGTCAGCTGCACGACGTCGTCGTAAAAGCCCGGCACGGCGATGGTGTTGTCGGGATTGTACAGCTTGCCGAGGATCTCGACCAGCGCCAGCGCCGTATTATGCACCGCGCCGCCGAAGAAGCCGCTGTGCAGATCGTCGGTCGGGCCATGCACTTCGACTTCGATATAGGTCATGCCGCGCAGGCTATGCGTGATCGCCGGCTCGTCGATCGAGGGCATCGACGAGTCGCTGATCACGCACACGTCGGCCTTGAGCAGCTCGAGGTTTTGCCTGATGAAGGGCGCCAGGTTGGGCGATGAAACCTCCTCTTCACCCTCGATCAGGAGCTTCACGTTAACCGGCGCGCCGCCTACTTCGAGGTACGACTCGAGCGCTTTGACATGGATGAGCAGCTGCCCTTTGTCGTCGGTCGCGCCGCGCGCGTAGATTTTGCCGTCTTTGACGACCGGCTCGAACGGCGGCGTTTCCCAGCCGTCCTCGAGCAGCGCCGGTACCACGTCGTAATGCCCGTACACCAGCACGGTCGGCCGGTCGGGCCCGGCATGGAGCCAGTCACCGTACACCACCGGCAGGCCGGCGGTCGGCATCACCTGCACGTTCTGGATACCACAGGCGCGCATATTTCCGGCCAGCCACTCCGCCGCGCGCCGTACGTCTCCGGCGTGCGCCGGATCGCCGCTGAGGCTGGGAATGCGCAGGAACTCGAATAGCTCGCGGCGAAAACGCTCGCCATGGGCGCGCGAGTACGTGCGTGCTGCCTGGCTCCTATCGGACTCGATCTCGCTACTATCGCTGTGCTGTGTCATGATCGCTGTTCTCCCTTACTGCTTTCAATAGGCCCGCAATGCGCCGCGAGCGCTACACCACCGGCGCGGCCTCGGTTTCTTCAGGCCGGGCAACATCGGCTGCGTCATCGCTCGGGATCTCTTCGGGGCGATAATCAGGTAGCCCACCGGCCGGGATGATCGCCAGCAGCGCGACGCCCGCCAGCACCAGGAAGCACGACTTGAGCGCACGCAGGCGCGATTCCTCGTTGATGCGGATCGCCTCGGCCTGTTGCTCGGGCGTGGCGGTGGTGGTGGCGAGCACCTCGTCCAGCTGGTCGTTGCTGATGAAGTCGACATTGTCGAGATTGACCTGCTGGACCAGCGCCGGCGTGAGGATCGCGCTGTTAGCCACGCTGCTCACGACCAGCACGCTGAGCACGCCGACCACCAGCGCGCCGGCGACGGCGGTGCCCACGCCGGTAGCCAGGTTGTTGGTCGTGCCGCGCAGCGCGCCGACATCGCCGGCCAGCTCTTTGGGCGAGGCCGTGACCAGCACATTGAACACCAATGTGAGCAGCGATCCTTCGCCCAGGCCAAGTACGATCAGGCTCAAAATTACCGCCGGCGTGCCCCAGTCGTTGCGGATCGCGAACGCCAGCATGACCAGCCCGACGGCTACCACCGTGAAGCCGATGCGGCCGATCCATTGCGGGCTCAGCCGGTCGAACAAACGCACGATCAGCGCGGTGCCGGCAAAGATCGCCAGCGAGTAGGGAATCACCGCCACCGCCGTCTGCAGGCTATTGCTGCCCTGCACGATCTGCATATACAGCGGGATCAGAAAGTTGACCGCCGGGCCCAGCGCTGCGATGACAAACAGCGAGTATGTCGCCGCGCGCTCATGGGGCGCGTCCAGCACCTCCAGCGCGAGCAGCGTCGGCTTCTGCTGCGCCGCGCGCATGTGCGACCAGGTGAAGAAAAACTGGGTCAGAACGATTCCGGCGACGATCAACATCGGCGCCGGGCGACAATCCGAGCACGTTGAACGGCGCGCCAGGCCGTGCCAGCAGCAAGCCCCAACTGTTGAGGTTGTTGAAGCCGAAGCTGATCAGGATGATCGCCGCGGCCGCCAGCCCCGCGCCGTTCCAATCGATGCGGATCGCGGTCTGACGTTCGACCGGCTTGAGCCGAAAGCTCAGCAGCAACACGACCGCCGCGACAAAAACGAGCAAGCCGAACGTGTAGCGCCAGCTGACGAAGGCTTCCAGAAAGCCGGCGATCATAAACGCCAGCACGCCGGCGGAGGCCTGCGCCGCCCCCAGCAAGCCAAGTGACTGCGACTGCTGCTTGCCGCTGTAATGGACGGCGATCATCACCACCAGCGAGGGCACGACGGCGGCCGCCGCCAGCCCGGCCAGGCCCTGCGCCTGGATCATTCGGCTCGGGCTGCTGCTGAGCGCCACCGCTCCCATTGCGATGCCGAAAACGACGACGCCCACCTGAAACACGCGCCGCGAGCCGAACAGCTTGCCGATCTTCGCGCCGAGCATAACGAACCCGGCGACGAACAGCGAGTACACCACCAGTGCCGTGCTCACGCTGCTGGGTGAGGTGTTGAATTCGTCGACGATGGCGCCGATCGAAACCGGCAGCGCGCTGACGTTAAACGACAACAGGATCTGGGCCAGCGCGATGATCATCATCGGCAGCCAGGATGTTTCGGTTTTCGCTTGCGCGCCGGCGGTAGATACAGCTGGTGTGGTCATAACCTCTACTTTGCAGTTCGTCGGCTGGCGGGTCGAACGAGCCGCAGACAACCAAACCCGCGGAATGCAGCTCGCTACGCCAAGTTTAGTGCAGGCCGACAAATACGGAAGCTTCGGGAATCGGGCAAGGTTTGGCGAGAAATGGTGAGGGCGGCTTGCTCTAGTAGCGCAGGAGCAGCGCGATCCGGCTGTGCTGTGCAAGGTTGCCGTCCTCGACCAGCAGCATATAACCGTTCATGGCGCCTCCAGTGGGTATTCGACGGCCGCGTCACGCTCTACATGCGACTCGCGAATGTTTTCATAGGCCTGCAGCACAGCGACGCCTACCAGCAGCCCGAGCGCGATCGAAAGAATCGAGGTCAACGCCGCCATCAGGTCGTCCAGGCCGCCGAGCTGTTCTTGATTGACCAGCTGCGTCGCGCTGATCAGCGCCAGCGCGCCGGGAACCAGCAACCACAAGGCGGGCAGGGACATCACTCGAGCCGGCGGCCCGCCGAGACGCTGTAGCAGCGACGCCAGCGGCAAAATCGTTAGCGCGCCGACGAAACCGCCGAGTGTTGATCCGAGCAGAGCAATCCCAAGCTGCTGCCCGGCCCAGGCGACATACAGGGCTACCAGCAGCCACGGTAGCGAGCGTTGCGGCGCCGAGAGGTGGAAATAGTTGCCCACGCCGAACACGGCGACGCCGAGCAGGGGCGCCCACCAGCCGATCTGGTTGAGCTGGACATTTGCAGTTGCCTGGGCGCCCGAGATGCCGAGCAGCTCGTAGGCGGCGCCGATTCCAAAAGCAAGCAGCGCGACCTGAATCGCCCCGGCGACCAGCCGGCTCGCGCCTGAGACGATCTCGCGACTCGCCAGATCTACGGTGGCAACGGTCAACAGAGCACCGGGCAGAAACGTCGCCAGCGGCGGTATCAACAGCCGCAGCGGCGTGGCGTATGGGGCAAAATCGATCAAATAGTAGACCAGCAGCGTGACAAGAAACGCCGAAAGCACCGGCAAAAGGATATCGTACGAGCTTGGCCGCCGGCTGAACAGCTTCAACACACCGATCAGCGTGCCGGTTACAGCGGCCACGCCCAAACTCAGCTGCGTCGGCTGGATGATCAGCGCGAGACCGACCACCAGGATCGTGTGACCCACCAGCGTCAACAGGGGGCTAAAGCGCGGCGGCATGACCCAGATTTCCCGCAACCGCAGCCTGCCCTCATGCGGCGTGACCGCGGCGCTCTCAGCCTGATGCACCAGCTTGAACAGCGCGTCGATCTGATTGAAGCGCAGGTTGACGTTCAGGGTCGCTCGGATGCTCAGATCGGTGCTGCCGCCGTTGGCCAGCTCGACCAGCAGCACAGTCGGCAGGACGATCAGGCGTATCTGCGCGACCTGATACGCCTTCGCCACGCGGCGCAAAGTCTTACCGACCGAGTTAATCGGCTCGCCGGCAGCGAGCAGCGCGCGGCCGAGCTCAACAATAAACGCCAGTAGTTCGGAAAGCGGTTGATTCTGGTTGGTCATGCGCTTACGCCATCGCCTCGCTCACGGTCGGTGCGTGTGTCAGTGCAGCGGCAAACGTCTCAAGCGGATCTCGCCTCAATGCTCCGCCGGCTTGGAGGCGAACAGGTTCAGCCCCAGCCGCTCGGCCAGATAGCGGGCCGCCAGCTGGCCCCTGACACTGTTGCCGGCGCTATCCAGCGGCGGCGCAAAGGTGCCCATGCCGCCCTTGCCCGGGGCGACGGTGATGATGCTGCCGCCAACTCCACTCTTGCCCGGCAGTCCGATGTCGTACAGCCAGTCGCCGGAGGTTTCGTACAGCCCGGCGGTAGCCATCACCGCCAGCACATATCGGCAGGTTTCGGCACCCACCACCCGCTGCCGGGTGACCGGATTCACTCCGCCGTCGGCCAGCGTGCCAGCCATCACCGCCAGATCCCTGGCCGTCACATCCAGCGAGGACTGCCGGGTGTACAGATCGACAGTCGCGAGCGGGTCGAAGGCGAGCCGTCCATAGCCTTCAAGCAGGCGCGCAATGCCCTGGTTGCGGTGGTTGGACGCCGAGGCCGAAGCATATACTTCGTCGTTGATGTCGAGCTTACGACCGGCGAAGCGCGACAAACCCTCGTGAATGAAGCGCCACTTCGAACTCGGCGGTCGCCCCCGGCACCAGGCTGGTCGCCGCGATCGCTCCCGAGTTCACCATCGGGTTGGTCTTGCCTTCCGCGTTCAGCTCGATCGCCGTGACCGAATTGAACGGCAAGCCGGTACTGTTCACGCCAAGCAGCGCGCGGGCCTGTTGCGGGCCCAACACCTCGCATACCAGCGCGAACACGAACGGCTTGGCCACACTCATGATCGTGTGATGATACGCCGTGTCGCCTGCCTCGTACACCGCGCCGTCGATCCCCACCAGGCAGATGCCGAAGAGCTCGCGCGGCACCCTGGCCAGAGCGGGATAATGGTCGGCGTTGTGGCCCTGATCCTCGGATTTATAGCGCTCGTAGGCGTCCTGTACCAGCTCCCGCACGCGGAACGCCGGCGGCAGCCGGCCGGTCGAAACCGGCAGCTGGTCGCCGGCGTCACCGGAATCGGCCGCGGCTCGTACGGTCGCCACGAGCGCAGCCGCCAGCAGTGAATACCACGCCCACAAGCGCATGCCGATCACCGTGTATCCTCCCAATCGTGAGGGCTCCTTATGGTTGGACGGCACTCAAACGCAGGCCCAGCCTGGCCGCGGCACGGCACACGCGCTAAAGCACCCCCAGCATAGTCTACGCGCGTATTTTGGGAAGCTCCGGAAACCGGCCAGATTTGGGGAGAAAATGCGAGCACATGTGCAGCAGCAGAAACGCAAGTTACCGGCCGGCTGTCACCACATTGCCGGCGCAGGGGTTGGCACCGCATACAGGCCGCGTTGCATGTCATTCCGAGCGAGCCAATCGTAGTCCTGGTTTCAGCGACGTGCCCGCCGGCGAGCGAGGAATCTCGCCGGTTCCACCCATTACCGCGGCGTCGAGATTCCTCGCGCGGTGTCGGCTCGATCCCGCAGCGGCGACAACGATCCGCGCTGGCCGGTCAGGCAGGGCCGCCTCGGCCCTTCGGAATGACAGGCTCTGCACCTACTGCATGCTCAACGCCAGCGCCACCGGCAACGGGCAGGGCGCGTCTCAGGCCACATCCTGTCCCTTGCGCCTCCTGGGTCCCCCGCGTCAGCTACCCGCCACCGCCTGCTGCGCCACCCCAAACGGCAGCTCAACCAGCTCGGCCTGCGTCCCATCCGCCGTGGAAAGTCGGGTTCCGGGAGTAGCGTACGCGGTACGAACATAGCCGAGCCCGATCGGGCCGAGGCGCGGCGACACCACCGTGCTGGTGATCAGGCCGGCCTCCTTGCCGTCGGACAGCAGAGCGCCCGACGCGCCATCACGGTCGAAGCGTAGGCCCATCAAGCGCTTGGCCAGACGGTTGCGGCTTTCCATGCGCGCGATGATCTCCTGCCCGGTGTAGCAGCCCTTGCTGAAGCTGACGGCGTCGTGGAGGCCGGTTTCAAGCGGGATATATTCGGTCGAGAGCTCGTGTCGCGCAGCCGGGTAGCCCTGCTCTACGCGCAGCACATCATAGCTTGCCGCGTCCAGTGCCGGAACCGCTGCAAACGCGGATCGCAGCGCGTCCTCGGCTTCGCGCCGCGCAAACAGCGTGTACGCAGCTCCCGCAAGCGGCATCGAGCGCGCCAGCCAGACGGCTGCAGCGCCGATCGACGCGGCCTGTATATGGTGCAGCGGCCAGTCGTGGGGGTCGACCGACGTCTGCTCCGCCAGCAGCGCCGCCGCGCGTGGCCCGCAGATGATCCATTGCAGCGTTTCGGCCGACGTATCATCGACCGTGATCTGGTCGTTAAAGAAGATACGCGCGCCGAGAAAGCGCGCGAAGTTAGGCCCTTGCCCCGGATTGGACACCACCAGCAGGTGCTCCGGCAAGGCATACACCGTGAGCAGGTCAAGGATCCGTGCGTTATGGTTGATCAGTACCGTACGAGTGCCGTCGCCCGGCGACAGCGATTCGACGTCGTTGGTAGTCAGGCGCTGCAGCAGCGCGGCACGGTCGCGGCCCAGCAGGCGTATGCGGCCGCGCTGCGAATCGTCGAACACCGCGACATCGCCCAGCGCGGCGTCGTATGCGACCGGAGCCGGCCTTTCAGTCAGCGCCGAAGGCGCTGCGGCCCGTGAAACATTCGGAGTAGCCTGTGCCATGATAGATACCTCGTCTCATTATACCGCCCACTGCATCCAAAGCGGATCGGAAACCGTAAGCAGCTTATCATCCAGGCTGCACATACGTTCGCTAGCGTCGATGGTACAATAGGCTGGCCTCCCTGGAAGAGGAGATTATCGGTTTTCATGCATCGCCCAAGAATCCTACCGGCAATCGCGCTGCTGGTACCGCTCCTCGCAGCGTGCGGCTTATCTCAAGGACCAACCGTCCAATCGCTGCCGATGATCCAGATCGCCACGGGCGAGCCGACCGCGTTACCGACGCCGACAAACACACCTATCCCGACGAATACATACGTACCGACTTCCACGTCGACGCCCGAGCCGACCGCCACGTCGACACCCGAGCCGCCGACAGCTACGCCCGAGCCGCCGACCGCCACCCCCGAGCCCACCAGGATCACGTCGGGCGTAGCACCTTCCGAGCCGGTACGGCTGCAGATCCCCGACATCGGCCTGGATTATCAGCCGGTCCCGGTCGGGCTGAATGCCAACAATGTACCGATCGTGCTCGACCACGACGTGGCCTGGTACAAGCTCAGCGCAAAGCCGGGTGAAGGCGACAATGTCGTATTCTGGGGGCATGTGCTGCGCTTTTTGGCCGCGCCGAAGATTCCGGCGCCCTTTGCAGACGTCGAGAAGCTACAGCCGGGCGCGCTTATTCTGGTCGGCACGGCCAATGGAGAAACGGCGCGCTACCGCATCACCCAGCAGATCCGTGTGCTGCCGCACGAGGTCGAGGTGATGCTGCCGAAAGGCAGAGAACAGATTACGCTGATCTCGTGCATCGGGGACAGAGTTTACACCGGCGGAACCGTCACCAAAACGGAGCGCCTGGTGACGGTCGCGGAGCCGATAGTCGAATAAGTCGAAGGTCGAAGGTCAAAAGTATTGCTTCTACTGGACTGCCTCCATCACGCTTCGGCCAGACGCTTACCAACAATCTGACCGTTATTGATTGAGCCAGCAAGAAATTCTTGTCCGTGACCTTCGACCTTCGACCTTTGACCTTCGACCTTTTACACCCCGATAGCCGCCCCGCCTGCCGCGATGAAAAACGGCAGCGCCAGCAGCCCCCAGCGCGCCGCTGCTCCGAGCCGCTGCTGAAAGCGCAGCACCAGAGCGACAGCACCGACACCCAGGCCGAATACCGTCCACGCGAACCACGGGCTGTACAGCTCGAGGCTCGCGCCGAGAATGATGTTAACGAAGATCAGCGCGATCAGCGCCAGCAGTGCCAGCAGCGTCAGCGTGGTTGACTGCTTACTCATACTGTCCGTCCCGCGAGCACCTCGACCTCGACGCGTCCATTGCCGTTTTCGACGTCCAGCGGCAGCTCGCGCTGGTCGCCGTCGAGCACAGCACCGGCAGCCGCCGTCATAAACGCGCTGAACAGCGGGTGCGGATGATTGGGCCGCGACTTGAACTCCGGATGGAACTGCGAAGCGACGAACCACGGATGGTCGCGCAGCTCGATGATCTCCACCAGCCGGCCGTCGGGTGAGTGACCCGACACGACAAAGCCGAGCTCTTCCAGCTGGCGCCGATATTTGTTGTTGAACTCGAAGCGGTGGCGGTGGCGTTCGAGCACGATATCGCGACCATAAGCCTCGGCGGCTCTGGTGCCGGGCTCGAGCACGCATGGATAAATGCCCAGGCGCATCGTGCCGCCCTTGTCGGTAATATCGAGCTGGTCGGGCATGAAATCGATCACCGGAATCGCGGTGTGCGGATCGAACTCGGTCGAGTTTGCCGTTTCGCCGTTGGGCAGGCAGCGCGCCAGATAAATACACGCGCACTGCATGCCCAGGCACAGGCCAAGATAGGGGACGTTTTGCTCGCGAGCGTATCGTGCGGCCACCACCTTGCCTTCGACGCCACGGTAGCCGAAGCCGCCCGGCACCACAATACCCTGAACCCCGCGCAGCAATCGCTGCGGATCTTCACGCTCCAGCTCTTCGGAGCTGACATAGTGGATATCGACGTCCATACCCCTGGCCAGGGCAGCGTGGCGTAATGCCTCGGCGACCGAAATGTAGGCATCTTTGAGCTGCACATACTTGCCGACCAGCGCGATCGGCAGCGCGCGCTTGGGCTTTCTGATCGTCTCGACCAGTCTGTGCCATTCGCCGAGCTCCGGCGCGCCGGTTGGGAGCCCCAGCGTCTGCACGACATAGTTATCCAGCCCGGACTCGTGCAGCACCAGCGGCACTTCGTAGATCGAGTCGACCGTCGGCAGCGGGACGACCGCCTCGAGGTCCACATCGCCGAACAGGGCGATCTTTTCGCGCACATCGTCGGGCACGGCGTGATCGGAGCGGCAGATCAAGGCGTCGGGCTGGATACCGACTCGTCGCAGCTCCATCACCGAGTGCTGTGTCGGCTTGGTCTTAAGCTCGCCGGTGGCGCCGACATGCGGCAGCAGCGTGACATGGATATAAAACACGTTGTTGCGGCCGGCGTCCTTACGCATCTGGCGGATCGCTTCAAGAAACGGAAGGCTTTCGATATCGCCGACGGTGCCGCCGATCTCGACGATCACAACATCCGCGCCCGTGGATTTCGCAACAGCTTTTATGCGCGACTTAATTTCATTGGTGATATGCGGCACGACCTGGATCGTCCCGCCCAGATAGTCGCCGCGGCGCTCCTTCTGGATCACCGAGCTGTAGATCTGGCCGGTCGTCACATTGTTGAGCTTGCTCAAGTTTTCGTCGATGAAGCGCTCGTAGTGGCCAAGATCCAGATCCGTCTCGGCGCCGTCTTCGGTCACGAACACTTCGCCGTGTTGATAGGGCGACATGGTTCCCGGATCGACGTTGATGTACGGATCAAGCTTTTGAATCGAAACCGAGATGCCGCGCGCCTTGAGCAAACGGCCCAGCGACGCCACGGTGATACCTTTGCCGACGCTCGAAACGACACCACCCGTAACAAATACATAGTTGGTCATTTTGGCTCCTGCCAGCATAAATACCGAGCACTAACACAAAGGGGAAGGTCACAAAACCTTCCCCGCTAGGGCTAGCTCGGCAAGCGTCGGTTCGCAGTGCTCGAAAATGAAAAAACCCGCCGGCTCGGCATATGCCGTACCTCCACGGGCCTTGATTATAACAGATCAGTAGTATGGATCGCTAGTCTGAGTTTCGCGATCTTTCACGCCGTCACCGCCGCCGGTCGCAGCACAATCACACGCGTCTCGTCGTCGTCTCCGGGCAGTGAATTGCGCGTGATCGACAGCTTATCCTGAGCTTCCCACTCTTTGAGGCCAAGCTCGTGCGCCAGGCGGTCGAGCTGCTCGCTCAAATCGTACAGCGGAACCACGGCGCGCGGCTCGATGCTGGCGATCGTTTCGGCCAGCTTGGCCGGGCTGAGCGTGCTTTGCGCAGGCACG
This sequence comes from uncultured bacterium, assembly GCA_963827625.1. Classification (GTDB taxonomy): domain Bacteria; phylum Chloroflexota; class Chloroflexia; order Chloroflexales; family Kallotenuaceae; genus CAWHBS01. Next base: position 897,918 of record CAWHBS010000007.1, read on the forward strand.
AACAGCACGTCGACGGCGCCGATCTCTTCGAGCTGCGAGGTCGACAATTCCAGCGCCAGGTTGCCCAGATGGCAAAAGCTCAGGTCATCCAGCTCCATCACATAGGCCGTGTTGTAGCCGCGCTGGGCGCCACTCATTTCGGACCTGGTACGAATGCCGGTGATCATGATGCCGCCGACCTCGTACTCACCGGGGCCGTCGACCACAAACACGCGCTCGCGCTGCGGCTTCACAACACCGACGTTGATGCGCCGCTCGTCGGTGCCGCTGAGCGTTACGATATGCGCCGTCGGACGCCCTGGGTCGAAGCCGTCGGCTTTAGGAAACGGATCGCTGATCACGATTCCTTCGCGGCCGCGAATCCTTACGCAAGCACGGCCCAGATATTGAATGTCGGGCATGATATTCTTCTTTCGAGTTTCAAGTTTCAGGTTCGTCGACTACACAGTTCGGTGAGAAATGTTTCTGGGGGACACCCCAACGTCCCCGGCCTGCCGGCGGCATTCGTCGTTTCCGTCGGACACCCCACACCCCCGGCCTGCCGGCTTTCTCAATTCTCCATGCTCAATTCTCAATTCCATATGCTACCAGCAAATGGCGCTGTCCGAAGTCGAGCACGCGGTCGTCCACCAGCGAGCGCGGAATACCGTGCCGTGCGGCGCGCTCCAGCAGCGCGTCGGCGTCGATGCCGAGCTCGACGCTTTCATCGGGCAGCAACTCCTCGTGCAGCACACCGTCGGCAAAATAGCGGTAGGCATACACGCTCAGCATCTCGTCGACCAGCACAAACGCGACCGGCTGCTCTGTGCCGACGCCCAGGGCTTCGGCCAGATCCCAATCCTGGTCGGGCGAGAGCGAGGTGAAGCAGGCGGTCCACTCGTCGTGCGCCGGCGAAAGCACCACCACCTGCGGCTCACCGGGATCGGCAAGCAGCGGTGTAAAGTCTTCGTCGAGCTCGCGCAGCGCCACGCGCCGCCGGCCCAGGCTCAGCATGATCGCGTCAAGCGCCTGGACGATTGCTTCGGGTGTATCGTGGATCAACAACAGTTTGTCGCTGCGTGTCATTGGCGTTCGTTCCACAGCTGCTCCAAAATCGGCTGAACTGTCTCCCATCCGAAACCGCGACGCTGCAAGAATCCGCCCATGCGCCGCGTAAACGTGGCGCGGTCGGGGGTGGAAGCGTAGCGCCGCAGTGCCTTGCGGGCGACGGAAAGGCACGCCGCGCGCTCGCGCTCGGGGTCGTCCTGCTCGGCCACGACCCGATCGACGATCTCGCGCTCGACGCCTTTTGCGCGCAGCTCATCGCGTAGCGCGCGCACGCCGCGCGGGCTGAGCGCCCGGCGGTTGGCGATCCACAGACGGGCGAAGTGTGCGTCGTCGAGCAGCTTGAGCTCGCGCAGGCGGGTGATGGCGGCATCGATCTGGCCGGGAGTGTACTCCTTGCGCCGCAGCCGGTCGCGCAGCTCGTGCTCCGAGCGCGGCCGGGCTTCCAAAAGCCGCAGCGCGGCATTCCAGGCCTTTGAGCCGCCCTCGGCATCCACCAGCCGCTGCCAGTCGTCCTCCGACAGGACCTGCCCTTTGCGGAGCTTTTGATCCTGCGCAACATACAGGCTGACACCGAGCGCGAATTCGTCGTCGATGAAAATGTTGACGCGCTCACGGTCGCCTTGCTGCAGCGCCAGGGACGTAATCGTCCCAGCGGGCATAAGCGCCCCCTAAATACAACCGAGGGACACGGCAAGCCGTGCCCCTGATCTACTACCTCGGACCGGCTACGCTTCGGCTTCCTCGAAAACGCCGCCGTCCTCATCCTCGGCGTCGCCGCCACCGGCGGGCATGGGCACCGGCTCGGCGCCCAACATCTGCGCCCGGATCAGGCCGGCGATCTCTTCAGTCAGCTGCGGATTGGCCTTGAGAAACGTTTTGGCGTTCTCGCGCCCCTGGCCGATGCGCTCCTCGCCAAGGTAAAAGAACGCGCCGCTCTTGCGCACGATCTCTTTGTCGACGGCGACGTCGAGCACGTTGCCTTCGCGCGAAATGCCCTCGTTCATCATGATATCGAACTCCGCCACGCGGAACGGCGGAGCGATCTTGTTCTTGACGACCTTGACCTTCGCGCGCGAGCCGACCACGTCGGTGCCGTTCTTGATCGATTCGGTGCGCCGGATATCCAGACGAACCGACGCATAGAACTTAAGCGCCTGGCCGCCGGTAGTGGTCTCAGGGTTGCCGAACATCACGCCGATCTTGAGACGCAGCTGGTTCAAAAAGACCAGCGCGGTGTTCGATTTTGAAACCGCGCCGCCGAGCTTGCGCAGCGCCTGCGACATCAAGCGCGCCTGCAGGCCGGGCAGCGAATCGCCCATATCGCCCTCGATCTCGGCGCGCGGCACCAGGGCGGCCACCGAGTCGATCACGACGATGTCCACCGCGCCCGAGCGGATCAGGGTTTCGCAGATCTCGAGCGCCTGCTCGCCCGTGTCGGGCTGCGATATCAGCAAATCTTCGGTGTTGACGCCGCAGCCCGCGGCGTAGATCGGATCGAAGGCATGCTCGGCGTCGATAAATGCGGCCGTGCCGCCCATCTTTTGTGCTTCGGCGATAATGTGCTGCGCCAGTGTCGTCTTGCCCGAGCTTTCAGGGCCGTAGATCTCGGTGATGCGCCCGCGTGGAATGCCGCCGGCTCCGAGCGCCAGGTCGAGCGCGATCGCGCCCGTGGGGATCGTCTCGATCGCGAGGCGCGTGCCGGCCTCACCCATCTTCATGATCGAGCCTTTGCCGAACCGCCGATCGATCTGGCTCATTGCCGCTGCCAGGGCTTTTTCCTTCTCGGGACTGATGGGCATTGATGCGCTCCTTGTGTACCTACTCGGCCTCGATTTACCGTCTCCACATCGTGGCAGGGGGATCTCCCCGCGCCTGCCCGACGCTACCGCAGTATAGCACACCTGTTCGCCGTTGACAAGCGTTGCTTTTACTATACTGCGTCGGGAACTACCGGCGCAAGTACATTGTGGCGTGTTCGTTTGTGCTTGTCCATAGGACTGTGGTACCGGCTATTGGGCGCCGATCGGATGGTGGCGCGTAGGAGCGATGAAGCATCTAAAGGTGCGCGGTGAACAGGATGGTGGAACAGCGTAGGGACACGCTGGAAGCGTGGGCGAGCTGGTGGCATTGCCGCCAGGTGAACGTGCCGGTGACGCGGCGTTTCTGCCCGGGCGGAGAATTTTAGACCAGGAACTTGAAACTGCTACCCAAGGCATATGCTAGAATACGACACAGCATCGTCGGGAGGCGCGGCTTCCTGCGGACTACCAAGGAGCGCATGATGGCCGACACACAGAGCATTTTGCAGCTTGGTATCGAGGCTGCACGCGCAGGCGAAAAAGCCGAGGCGCGCGAGCTATTTCGGCTTGTGACGCGGGAAGACCCCAACAATGTGCAGGGCTGGCTGTGGCTTGCCGGCGTCGCGGAACATCGAGACGAAAAACGTACCGCGCTTGAGCGCGTGATCGAGATCGACCCGGCTAATGAGCTGGCACGCAAAGGCCTCAACGCTCTCGGCATCGCCGCGCCGGCTGTCGCACCGGATAGCGCCCCCGACCCGGCCGCTGCAGCGGAAAGCGTCCCCGACCCGGCCGCCACGGCCAAGCTCGAGCCCGCGGCAAGTGACGCGGACACAGTGGAGCCGTCAGTCTCGCCGCCGCCGGCGCCTCGCCGCCGCGCGCGGGTGTACGACGAGCCGGCTGTAGTCTACGCTCCTGCCGGCGACAACAGCGCCGCGCGGTAGACACCGCGGCAGCACTCGGAGCAGGAGCGGCAGCGGGAACTGCCGCCGGCTCGCCAGCCATATCCGGAGCTCCCTCGGCGCCGGCCAGCGTACCGCGAAGAACGGTACCGGCTGAAGAGGAAGTCGAGCGGCAGCGCGGTGGTTACGGACGGCTGGTCATACCTGTGTTACTGATCGCTCTCGCGCTGCTTGCCTTCTTTGTGTATAACCAGTACTTCAATCGTGCTCCTACGGTTGCCGAAGGCAGCCCCGGCGCCGCGGCATCCGCGGAAGCCTCCTCGCCGGCTCCCGCCAGCGCCGATGCTGTAGCTTCCGCCGCTGCGAGCGCGCCGGCTGACGCTTCAGCTGCGGACGTGGCCTCGGCGGCTCCCGCCAGCGCTGCAGCCGATGCTTCGGATTCCGCCAGTGCTGCGCCCGACGCCTCAGTTCCCGCCAGCGCTGCGCCCGATGCTTCAGCAGCGGCGCCGTCGGCCGAGGCGCCCAGCGCTGCGCCCGAGGCCTCGGCTGCCGGCCCGTCCGAGCCCGCGCCCAGCGCTGCGCCCGAAGCATCGGCTGCCGCCCCATCCGTCGAGCCGACGACAGCGCCCGAGCCGACAGCCGTGCCGCCTACAACGGCGCCTGAGCCCACGCCTGAGCCGCCGACCTCACTACCCGAGCCCACACCTGAGCCGCCGACCGCGCCACCCGAGCCGACACCCGTGCCGCCGACACCTCCCGGTGGCGACGTCGCCGGCGCCAATCCGGCTGTTGTTCCCATCGGGACCGTGATCAGCGCCGGGGACTGGGATTTTTCGTTCAACGGCATCTCGAACTTCACGTTCGGGTCGTTCGGTGGCGCGCCGCCGAGCCGTGGACGCTATGAGATCATTTTGATCACGGTGGGCAATACCGGCGACGCCCCGGCCCAGATCCCCGACGGTGCCCTGGTAATCAAGGATGCGCAGGGGCGCGTGTACGACTTCAACCGCGCGGCGTCGGTCGATTACTTCAACCGTTTTCCGAACTCGGGAGATCAGCCTGCCGACGCCGAGTTCGCGCCCAGCAACGTGCTCTCAAGCGTGCCGCTGCTGTTCGACGTCGCGACCAACTCAACAAATCTCGTGCTGTTCAGCCGCGACAATCTGGAGCAGGGGTTTTTGATCCGATGAACGATGAACGATGAACGATGAACATATTCGTGCAGGCTTTGTTCATTGTTTATTGTTCATTGATACCCACTCCGGCCCACGCTCGATAGCGATCGCACCGAACAGTTCCGGCTGCGTGACGGCCAGCATACCGCGCTTCCACAGCTCTAGTACCGTCCACAAGGTCACGATCACCTCGCTGCGTGTCACGGCCAGGTCGAGTAAATCCACGAAACCGGCTCGCCGCTGCACGTTGAGTAGTGCCGTGATGCGCTCGGTCACATCGGCGATAGTAATGATTTTGGACGCCGGCAGCGGCACCGTCGCATCTGCGCCGGGCAGCAAGCGTAGCCGGCGCTGCATTGCTGCAACCAGCTCGCCCAGGCTGACGTCGAGGTCGGCCGGCGTTGACAGCGGCGGCAGGGGAGCCGCGTGCACCCGTGCAAAAACCCTCCGGCCCTGGCTTTCCCATGCGCGCAGCGAGAGCGCGGCCTGCTTGAAGCGACTATATTCGAGCAATTGGCGCGCAAGCTGATCGCCGACATCATCTTCGTCCGGCACCAGCAGCTCGACCGGCGGGCGCGGCAGCAGCGCGCGTGTTTTGATCACCAGCAGCTTGGCGCCGATTACGAGGAACTCCGCGATCAAGTCGGGATCGGGCTGCTCCAGTGCCGCCATGGCCGCCATGTATTGCTCCGCCACCTGGGCAAGCGAAACGACGGTGATTTCCAGGCGCTGCTGCTCGATCAACGCGAGCAACAGATCCAGCGGGCCGTTGTACACCTCGAGCTTGATCTCGGGCCGTGGGGGCATGGTCTGGTTCATGCTGCGACTGCCTGGTACACGCTGCGCGGCAGTGTAGCACAGCGTTTCGGCATTTCGTCGTAAAATGACTGAGGAGTTTGTCGAAGGCACACCGAAGCAGCGAACGATCTAGCCTTCACAATTGATTCGCACGGCTGCCCTTGTTGAGTGCGGGGCCGCCGCAAGGAGGCCTCCAGATGCTCGAAACGCTCGACCTGACGGCCGAACTGTCGAAAGAAGAGTATCAAGCGCAACTTCAACCGCTGCAGAACGAGCTGTATTCGCTGCAGATCCGTGCACATGCGCAGAAAATTCCACTGATCATCGTGTACGAGGGCTGGGATGCCGCGGGCAAAGGCGGCAATATCCGGCGCCTGACCGAGCGTCTCGATCCGCGTTTTTTGAGCGTGACCCAGATCGGCAAGCCGACGCCGGAGGAGCTGGCACGTCACTACCTGTGGCGCTTCTGGACCAAGCTGCCGCCGCGCGGCGAAATGGTGATCTTCGACCGCTCGTGGTACGGGCGCGTGCTCGTCGAGCGCATCGAAGGCTTCGCGACCGAAGCCGAGTGGCGCAGGGCCTACGGCGAGATCAGTCAGTTCGAGCAACTTCTCGTCGACGACGGCGCGGTTATACTCAAATTCTGGCTGCAAATCTCGCCCGAAGAGCAGCTGCATCGCTTTCAGGCACGGCTTGAGGACCCAACCAAGCGCTGGAAGATGACCGACGAGGACTGGCGCAATCGCGGCAAATGGGAAGAGTATCAAAGCGCGGCTGAAGAAATGTTCGAGCGCACATCCGATCCGGTATCCTGGACGCCGGTGGAAGCCGAGGACAAGCGCTGGGCACGCATCAAGGTGTTGCGCTCGGTGGTGGAAGGGCTGCAGCGGCGGCTGCCCGAGGTCGAGGATGCGGAAGGCGTCGAGCCCGTCGAATGACCGTCGAATGACCGTCGAATGACCGTCGAATGAATTCGACGTTGCTATGATGAAACCTGCTGAAGCAGGTTAACGACGAACGATATCCACGCGTAACCTGCTTCAGCAGGTTTTATCGTATCAACCGCGAATTCATTCGCGGAGCACGCGCGGAGCACGCGCGGAGCACGCGCGGAGCACGCGCGGAGCACGCGCGGAGCACGCGCGGAGCACGCGGCGGAGCACACACCATGACTACTCCCAGCCCAAGCGTCCCCGCCTGTCGGGTCGGCGTCACCGAGGAGCAGCTCCAACGTGAGGCCGACCGCGCTGTGCTGTATGGGGCATGCTTACTCGTTCTGCGGCCGGACGTGGCGATCAAGGCGCAGCTGCGTGATGCAGTTATGGCACTGCAGCCGGCGGTGCAGGCCTATTTCGCAGCCGACGGCTCGCCGGAAGCCGCGCACGCGGCCGCGTACGCCGATGCCGCGGGCGGGCGGCCGTTTCTGGATGCCAAAGCGGCTACGTGGCGCGAGCGGCATAACCGTCCGAGTGGAGACTCCTCGACGCAGAACGTCGGATGATTTATTCGTCACGCATCACGCTTCACCCCGGTTAGCTGCTCCAGCCGGTCGATATAGCGCGCGAGTACGCCGAAGGTGTGCTCGACCGGCTCGGGCGAGCGCATGTCGACACCCGCCAGCTTGAGCGCGTCCAGCGGGTACACCGACGAGCCGGCGCGCAGAAATGCAAGATAGTTCTCGACCGCGCCAGGCACGCCTTCGAGCACGCCTTCGGCAAGCGCATGCGCTGCCGAGATACCCGTCGCATACTGGTACACATAAAAGTTCGAGTACAGGTGCGACGAAAACTGCATCCACACGCTGCCGTTTCGTTCGGCGTCCAGCTCAACTTCGTCGCCGTAGCCTTCGCGGAACAGCTCGTTCATCAACGCCATCAAGCTTTCCGAGGTGAGCGCTGCTCCGCGCTCGACACGCCGGTGGATCTCCAGCTCGAAGCGGGCCAGCGTCGGCATGATAAAGAAGTAGCGATGGAAATTGCTCATCGCCTCCTCGATCAGCGCGATCTGAAAGTTCGGGTCGCTGTTCTCGCGCAGCAGATACGCACGTACCAGCGCCTGGTTAAAGTTCGAGGCGGTTTCGGCTACGAACATCCCGTAGTCCGAGTACACCCCGGGCTGATGTTGCCAGGTTAAGTACGAGTGCATCGAATGGCCGAGCTCGTGCGCCAGAGTGCTCATGCTGTACAGATCGTCGACATAGCTCATCAGGATAAACGGCAGCATACCCTTGGAGCCGCTCGAAAACGCGCCCATCGCCTTGCCGCGATTGGGATACTTGTCGACCCAGCGCTGCTCGAGCAAACCGCGCCGCATAATCGCGCCGTACTCCTCGCCAAGCGGGCGCATCCCGTCGCCGATCCATTCGACGGCGCGGTCGAACGGCACCGCGGGCGCGTGCCGCGTCAGCGGCGCCTTGATATCGTATTCATGCAACGTATCGTAGCCCAGCGCCTGACGCCGCACGCGCCAATAGCGATGCCACGTCGGCAAGTGCCGGCGATAGGTCTCGATCAAGTTTACGAATACGTCCTGAGGGATAAAGCTGCGGTCGAGCGCTGCTTCAAGGGCCGAGCCGAAGCGCCGCGCGCGCGCCGCGAACACGTTCTGCTTGACGCCGGCTGATAAACAGGCGGCCATCGAGTTACGCAGCGCCAGATGAGCGTCGGCGTAGCTTTCCCAGGCGCTGCGGCGTACCTCGCGGTCTTCGTCGCGCAGCAGCGCGCTAATCGCGCCCTGGCCGACTTCCAGCTCGTCCCCACTGGAGCTGCGAGCCGGCACGAACAGCAGATCCGCGTCGGTCATCGTGCTGTGGATGTTGCCGGCAGTTATGAATGGATCGAGTACCTGGCCGAGCAGCTCTTCGACCTCAGCCGAGCGGACGTGCTCCTGGAGGCGGAAGAGTTGGTCAAAATACTGAGCGTAGGGCGCCAGTCGCGGCTCCTGCTCGATCCAGCCGTCCAGCGTCGGGCGTCCGATCGCGAGCAGCTCGGGGTCGGCAAAGGCGGCCGCGCCGATCGAGCGAGTGTAATTGCCTACCGCTCGATCGTACTTGGCGGCCGCTGTCTGGTCGGCGGTATCGACGGTATAAAACATCGAAGCATACTGATAGATCTTATCGCGTACGGTGCGCACATCTTCCAACGCATCGAACCAGTCCGCCAGAACGCCGGGGCCTTCACCCAGCCGGCCGCGGAAGCGTCCGAGACTACCCAGGCGTTCGTCGAGCTCGGCGATCGCCGCCTCCCATGCGCCGTCCGACGCAAACACACTCGTGGCGTCCCAGGTATCGGCAACCGGCACCTCGCTGCGCTGGGGTATCGTTGGGGGCATGGATTTCTCCTCACCTGTTCTGATTAAGGTCGCAGGATGGTACGCCGAAACCAGGAGGTGGTGCAAGCGAGAGACGGGGTGACAAGATGACGGGGTGAGCCGATGGACCAGCCCGTAGGGCCGAAGCATTCGCCGCAGGGATCGTGTGGACATGGCACAAGGCACGTGCGGGAATGCTTCGGCCTTACACAGAGCTGGCGTCGATCCAGCATTGCGCCACCGGCGTGTCCGGGCGTGGTGATCCTCCCCGTCGGATGCGGACACGCCACCGGCGCACAGCACAGGTCGAATACGTCGGATGATATCCGCGCCTCCGGCGTGTCCCTACATACGTCCTTTGCGCCTTTGCGTTATTCGTCCTATTACCCCAACGTCGACCACACCTCGAGCTTGGTGCGCACGCGCTTGATCACCTCGTCGGTAAACTCGGTGGTCGAGGCATGGCCGCCCAGGTCTGCCGTGCGCACGCCGTCGTACACGGCCTCCAGGCAGGCCTCCGAAATAGCGCGCGCCGTCTGGGGTGCCCGGCGCTCGGAAACGTAGTTGAACAGGACGCCACCGGCCAGAATCATCGCCAGCGGATTGGCCAGATTTTTGCCGAACAGCGCCGGTGCGGTGCCGTGGGGCGCCTCGGCCATCACAACACACGGCTCCAGGTTATCGTTGAACGACATCAACAGCAACTCGGCGCCGGCGATCGAGCCGAACATCTGCATTACCAGGTCCGAGATACAGTCGCCGTCACGGTTGAGCGTGGGAATCACCAGCGGCTCCTCGCCCGCCGTCAACAGCAGCGCATAGGTCGCATCGATCAGCTGCGGGGAGTAGCGCACGTCGGGATGCCGCTCGTGTGCGGCATCCATTTCTTCTTTGAGCATGCCTTCGTACACCGGGCTGACGGTATACTTCGGCCCGCCGAACACTTTCCCGCCCGCGCGCCTGGCCTGCTGAAACGCGAACTCCGACACCATGCGACACACGCGCCGGCTGATGTGCTCGGTCCGGTAGGCCACCTCGTCCAGACCCTCGCCCTCACGCCACTCCTTGGCGCCGTAGGCGTCGTCCACCGCCATGCGCACCACCGAGATCGGCGCGTACACGCCGCCGACCGGACGAATCCCCGGAATGCGCCGGCCCGTGCGCAAAATAACCGTGCCGTCGATCTCCTTGCGCAGGATCGCGTTCGGGCTGCCGACGTCGTTTTTGGTTTCGGGCGTAATCGTCGCCGCCTTGAGGCCGAGACCTGCCCGTTTCATCGCCGCCGCTGCCTCGAGTACAACGCCATTTTTGGTAGCACGCCGGTTCTCGAGGCTGAGATCGTAGCGCTCGAACTGCGTGTCGATCTTGGTAACGGCGGGATCGAGCACGCGCAGCGCCTCCTCCAGTAGCTCCTGCCCGGTCTGGTCGCCTTCGAGGACAATAATGGTGGTGGACATATGCGGCATCTCCTCTACTCGTAAGGCGGTTGGTGGGCTATTGTAACACTCACCTTGAACGAAGAACGAAGAGCGATGAATTGCGGCACAATCATCGTTCATCATTCATCGTTCCCAAAAGTGCTATCATGGCGCGCAGCCGTTCCCCGATGCAGGAGGCACTCCATGGCGGATACGTTCACACCGCAAAAGAACGACAAATTCAGCTTCGGACTATGGACCGTCGGCAATATCGGGCGCGATCCATTCGGCGATCCGGTACGCCCGCCGCTTGATCCGGTGCGCAGCGTAGCAAAGCTGGCCGAGCTCGGCGCCTGGGGCATCAATTTCCACGACAACGACCTGGTGCCGTTCGACGCGACGCCGAAGCAGCGCGACGATATTGTGAAGCGCTTCAAGCAGGCGTTGGACGAGCACGACATGGTAGTGCCGATGGCTACCACCAACCTGTTCACCCATCCGGTGTTCAGAGACGGCGCGTTCACGTCATCCGACGCGGCGGTGCGGGCGTTTGCGCTGCAAAAAACCATGCGCGCGATCGACCTCGGCGCCGAGCTCGGCGCCAGCACGTATGTGTTCTGGGGCGGACGCGAGGGCTCCGAGAGCGACGCCTACCGCGACGGCCGCGACGCGATCAAATGGTTCCGCGAGGCGCTCAACTACCTGTGCCGCTATGTGCGAGATCAGGGCTACGACCTGCGCTTCGCGCTCGAGCCCAAGCCCAACGAGCCGCGCGGCGAATGCATATCTGCCGACCGTCGGCCACGCCCTGCATATGATCACCACGCTCGACTACCCCGAAATGGTCGGCGTCAACCCCGAGTTCGCGCATGAAACCATGGCCGGCCTGCATTTCGTTCACGGCGTGGCACAGGCGATCGAGGCCGGCAAGCTGTTCCATATCGACCTCAACGACCAGGTGATGGGCCGCTACGACCAGGACTTCCGTTTCGGCGCCGAGAATCTAAAGCGCGCCTTTGTGCTGGTCAAGCTGCTTGAAGATAGCGGCTACGAAGGGCCGCGCCATTTCGACGCGCATGCCTACCGTACCGAGGATGAGGACGGCGTCTGGGCCTTCGCGCGCGGCTGCATGCGCACGTATCTGGTGCTCAAGGACAAGGCGCAGCGCTTTGCCGAGGACGCCGAGATCCAGGGCGTGATCGGCGAGCTGCGTGGCGGCGACGAAGCCTATGACGGCCCGCGCGCCGGCGACGGCTACTCGCGCGAGCATGCTGAGCAGCTGGGCGCGCGCTCCTTTGATGTCGCCGCCATCGCCGCCCGTGGACGCCGTTATGAAGAGCTGGATCAGCTGCTGGTCGAGCTGTTGTTAGGGGTCAGGGGGTAGGCCCTCATCCCCCGACCCCTTCTCCCGTCGCAAGCGGCGGGAGAAGGGGAGTTTCATTCCCCCTCTCCCGTGCTGACGCACGCGAGAGGAGGTTAGGGGGTGAGGGCCAGACCGCGTATCCCCTATCCCCTCAATCAGACAAGGAGACACCAATGCCTCTCCTTCTCGGCCTCGACGTCGGCACCAGCGGCGCCAAGGCTGTGCTGGTCGCCGAGGACGGCCGGGTTGTCGCGGCGGCGACGGAAGAATATCCGCTTTCGACGCCGCAGCCCGTTATGGAGCGAACAGGATCCGGCCGACTGGTGGCGCGGCAGCCGGGCAGCGCTGCGGCGCGTGGTACAGCGAATGCGGCGCAGGCATCCGAGATCGCCGGCCTGGGACTGACCGGCCAGATGCACGGCGCGGTGTTCCTGGACGAGGCGGATACCGTGATCCGACCGGCAATACTGTGGAACGATGGGCGAACCGGAGCGCAGTGTGATGAGATCGAGCGAGCGTGCCGGTGCCGAGCGGTTGATCCAGCATCGCCGGCAATCCCGCCCTGGCCGGATTTCAGGCGCCCAAGGTGCTCTGGCTACGCGAACACGAGCCACAAAACTATGCGCGCGTACGCCGGCTGCTGCTGCCCAAGGATTATATCCGCTTGCTGCTGACAGGTGAATCCGCCTCCGACGCCTCGGACGCGGCGGGAACCTTGCTGCTCGACCTTGACCGTCGCGATTGGTCGGACGAGCTGCTGGCGGCGCTGGAGATCCCGCGTGACTGGCTGCCGCGAGTCTATGAAGGACCGCAGGTCACGGGCCGGTTACGCCAAGCGGTTGCCGAGGAGCTAGGCTTGCCGGCCGGTCTGCCGGTCATCGCCGGCGGCGGCGATAATGCTGCCGCGGCCGTCGGCACCGGCATCGTTCGTGAGGGCGTGATCAGTAGCTCGATCGGCACCAGCGGCGTGCTGTTCGCGCACAGCGACGCGATCCGGCTCGATCCGCAGGGGCGGCTGCACAGCTTTTGCCATGCCGTGCCCGGCGCATACCATCTGATGGCTGTGACGCTCAGCGCGGGCGGCGCATACCAGTGGTTCCGCAACACGCTTCGCGCTTTGGACGAAACACTCGACTACGCGCGTGCTCACGCCGGCTCGCCGCCGATACGCCCCCTGGTGCGGAAGGGCTGCTTTTTGCGCCGTACCTATCGGGCGAGCGAACACCGCACCGCGACCCTTTGGCGCGCGGTGCGTTTGTTGGCCTAACGCTGCGACACGGCCTTGGCCACATGTCGCGCGCCGTGATGGAAGGCGTGACGTTCAGCCTGCGCGACGGTCTGGAGATCATGCGCGAGCATAGGCCTCGACATCGGCGAGGTACGCGCGATCGGCGGCGGCGCGCGCAGCCCGCTATGGCGTCAGATGCAGGCCGATATCTTCGGCATTCCGATCACCACGATGCGCGTTGAAGAAGGGCCGGCCTTCGGCGCGGCACTGCTGGCCGGTGTCGGCGCTGGTGTGTATGCCGATACCGGCCGGGCTGTCGGCGCCGTCGCGACGGGTGAAACGATCACGCCGGACCCCGACGCGGTGGCGCGCTATGACGAGCTGTACCAGGTGTACCGGGAACTCTACGGATCGTTGCGGCCGGCGTTTGGGATGCTTAACCAGGATTAGCAGGTGAGCCGGCAGAAATCCCCAGCTGCCTGAGACACCGATCCAGCTCGGACAACTCGAACGGCTTGGGCAACACCACTGTCGGCGCCACATCAGACGTTGCGCCGACGTGGCGCTGCTTTTCGTTGGCGCGCCAGGCCGCGCTCATCAGTACCACCGGCAATTTGCGACCGTTCGGGTCGCTGCGTAGCTGGCGCAAAACCTCGAAGCCATCAGTTTCCGGCATCATGACGTCAAGAATCATCGCCGCCGGATCAAATTCCTCGATGCACTTGATCGCTTCGCGCCCGTCGCTACAGACTTTCACATCGTAGCCCTCGTCGATCAACACGCTGGCAAGCATCTCGGTGAGCTCGCGCTGGTCGTCGACTATCAGTATGCGTGTTCGCTGGGGATCGATCCTTCGGACGGGCATAACGGTCTCCACTGTGCTGCAATTCGGTCTCACACTATGTGACGACGATTCGACAGCTTTTTAGCTATTGTGGCACGGCGCCTCTGTCGTGCAATTGAATTGGCAAAAGCCGGTGGGTCTGCTGTCGGTAGCGCCTAGTTCCAGGGCGACCGAGCTTGGTTTGACTATAGCAGCCTTGGTGCCACGAGATGCTCTGAGTTGGATGATACGTCGATGATTTCCTGATTTCCCGGCTTGTGCATGAAAAGGTGACGGTGTAACGAAGACCAAACAGTTGTTGCCGGGTGTAGGGACACGCCGGTGGCACCATCACACAGCTACACCCAACTCTCCCGCCCGTTCGACCACCGCACGCAGGTCTTCCAGAACCAGGGCATAGCTGCGCTCGAAGGCAGCCCGATCTACCGAGCGCAGCCGCAACAGATATGAGGGATGGAAGGTAGCGATCGCAGCCTCGGCGTTCGGTCCGCTGAACCATTGGCCGCGCTGCTGCGTGATCTTAAAGCTGCGGTCGATCACTGCTTTGGCGGCCGGGGCGCCGATGCACACCAGGATCTTGGGCTTGACGATCGCTAGCTCGCCCTCGAGCCATAGAGCGCACGCGCGAACCTCGCCGGCTTTGGGATCACGATTGACCAGCCGGCCGCGCTGGTTTACCGCAGTCGCCCAATGTTTAATTGTATTGGTGATCCACAATTTGCCGCGATCAATTCCGGCTTCGGCGAAGGCTTCGTTCAACAGCTCGCCGGACGGCCCGACAAACGGCCGGCCGGCTTTTGCTTCTTGCTCGCCCGGTCCTTGACCGACAACCATCACACCGGCGCCGGTATCACCCTCGCCCCACACCACCTGTGTGCCGTTCCGGTACAGATCGCAGCGTGTACAGGTAAGCCCCTGCGTGCGTAGCTCATCCATAGTAATCGCGCCATCCCGCCCGGTCATCGGTTTTCCCTTCTATCTCCCTGTCGCCTCATCAAGGCCCCTCCGCCACAGCATCCACGCGCCGAGGCCAAGTGAGCCAAGCAAATAAAATGCCGCCAGTCCCGCCAGCGGCGAAAGGAGTGCCAGTCCGGCGACAAGCACCAGCTGCGCCGCGATGCCCCAGACCGCGCTCGAAATAGTGACCGCACCCGACAGCCGCTTCCCCAACGCCTGCCCGACGACGGCGACGCCCTGGACGTACGGCAACTGCACTGCCAGCAGCAGCAGCGGCACCAGAAACACGCCGAACACCGTCAGCGCCAGCAGCGCCAGCAGCGGCAGCGCCAGCAGCGCCAGCAGCGAGGTAAGCATCGCTCCCAGGCCAAGCGCCAGCCAGGGGCGCGCCGGGAGCACCGAGCTGGCACCCAGAGTCAACTGCGGCCACAGCATCACCAGCACCGCGGCGAGCGCGAGCGTGATCAACATCCCGATCAGCGCAGTTACGCCGCGCACCATGGTGGGCGACTGCGTGGTTGTCCCGCCGCCGCGCAGAACGTTGCTGAGCGCCAGGCCTTGCGGGCCACGAAAGACAGTGCCTGCAACGGCGGTTGTTTCATCCTCAACTCCCCCGGCGCCGGCGAACACATCGCCCTGCACGGTCCCATCATCGATCTGCACTTTACCGGCCAGACTGGCGACGTTGCCGTTGACGGCGCCGCCGACGAGGATGTCGCCCCAGGCGGAGAGAACATCCCCTCTGTGGGTACCTTCGACGTCAACTCCGCGAAGCAGCGTGGTCGTATTGCCGTCCACCGACCCCCGCTCGATCGCTCCACTGTCGTTCAGCATCACCGTACCGGCGCCCGCTGCCAGCAGCATGACGGCGGCAGCAGCACCGCCGAAGACACGCAGCGCGGTTGGCTCTCGAGCGGCAAAGCGCAACAACCAGGCTGTTACGGCGGCGGCGGCCAGCAACGCCAGCAGCGGCACTGCAGCCTGAGCCACGATCTGGCGCGCCAACTCGGTAAACAGGCCAAGCGCGGAGCCCGCCAGCGCCGGCCGCAGCATTGCTCCGGCCATCAGCGCGGCGACCAGCACCAAAGCGACAGCACCGGCGACAACTAGGCGACCGCGACGTGCACGCCCGGCGGAACGGCGCTGCAATTCCAGCGGCGATTCAGCAGGTAGCCGGGCCAGCAGGCGTTGTGTAAAATCGTCGGGCGGCTGTACGGGCGAGGACGAGAGCGAAACCAGCACCGAGGCAAACGGGTCACCGACGTCGTCGCGACAGGCCGCGCAGCCGGCGACGTGCGCCTGATAGGCCTGCTCGTCCGGCCGGCCTGGCGCCTCGGGCCCGCCGGCCATCATCGCGTGCGCGGTTCGGCAGTCCATGGCACCGCTCCTTCAGCTTGCAAGAGCTCCTCCAGCTGCCGCCGTGCACGGAAAAGGCGCGTTTTAACTGTCGGCTCGCTCATACCCGTAATGCGCTCGATCTCTTCATAGCTACAATCATTGTAATACCGCAAAATCGTTACCAGTCTATATGCGTCGGGCAGCCGGGCGATCGCCCGCGATACCGCCTCGCGCTGCTCGCGCACGAGCGCCACGCGCTCGGGGCCGGGCTCGTCGCTCGGCACGGCGAACGCGATCTCATCCAGATCCACCGACGTGCCACGCCGCCGGCGCAACATGTCGATACAGAAATTCGACGCGATCGACAGCAGCCAGGTCGAAAACTTGCGCTGGCGATCATAGCTCGCCAGCTTGGTGTACGCGCGCAGGAAAATCTCCTGACTCGCGTCCTCGGCCTCCGCAGCGCTGCCGAGCATGCGGTATGCCATGTTGTACACCGGCGCCTTGTAGGCATCCACCAGGTGGCCGAATAAGTCGTGGTCGCCTTTTACGGCGGCGTCGATCCAGCGCGGCTCGTCGGCCTGGGGCTCCATCAATGCTCCTTGATCTCTTTACGCAGCGCTCGGAGAAAAGTTGCACCGATTGTACCATCGTATTGACAGCCCCAAACCGGCGTTGCTATACTGCAGCCAACATCGCCAACTCTGCCCGGCCCTCGGCTTGCGAGGGCCGTTTGCGTCCCCGGCGATCAGGCATAACGAACGCGCGAGCAAGGAGAACATGCATGAGCATTCGCGCGCTGTTGTTCGACCTCGACAATACACTGTATTCCCATTCGTCGGGCGTGATGCAAGGCATCGACCGGCAAATCGGCGAGTATTTACAGCAGCGCCTCGGCTTGAGCGAGCAGGATGCGCTGACGACCCGCCGCGATTATCTGAACACCTACGGCACCACGCTGCGCGGCCTGCAGCACCACTACGGCGAGGTGGAAACTGAAGAGTACCTGCACTATGTGCATGACATCGGCGTTGAAAACCTGCTGCGCTTCGACGAGCAGCTCGACTTCGCACTGGCGCGGCTGCCGGCGCGCAAAGTGATTTTTACCAACTCGCCGCGCGAGCACGCCGAGCGCGTGCTGGCGGCGATGGATGTAGCCCATCATTTCGAGCGCATCTTCGACCTGCGCTATTTCGAGTTCGTCGGCAAGCCCGAGCCATCCGCCTACCGGCACATTCTGGAGCAGCTCGAGGTCGGCGGCGACGAGGCCCTGCTGCTGGAAGATACCGCCGCCAACCTCGATCCGGCCAAAGCGCTGGGCATGACCACCATTTTGATCGCGCCCGAGCCGCGAGACTATCCGGCGGCCGATTTCCAGGCGCCGGATGTGCTGGCCGCGCTGAGGTTGGCCGAGCCGCTGCTGGCTGCGCAGCACGCCCGGCCGTAGAAGCGAGCCTGCGACCCCAGCTAAACCAGGTGTCGCACCTCGAGATTGCCCCATTTCCGGTTCAGGTATTCGGCAACCAGGCGTCGGTGGCAGTGATGCGGCTTATCTTCACTGCACAGCAGGCAGCCGCCGGCAAACAGCTCGCGGGGCAGTGTTTCTTCCACCCGACGCTGCGCCATCAGGTCGAGGAATTTCTGCTCGTAAACCTCCCAGTCGCCGTTACGTTTCTTGTAAGCGTCCAGAATATCGGCCGTCGGGGCCAACTCAGGTAGATGCACATATTCGATGTCGCAGATCGATTTGAGGAAATAGGCCAGGTCATCTCTTTTTGCAAAGCCTGCCAGCTGCGATGTGTTGTTGAGCCGCACGTCGAGCAGCCGCTTAACTTCGGCATTACTCAGCTCGGTGAAAAACCTTTCAGCCGATTTCTTGGTGAACCCGATGGTAAACAGCTGTATGGTTTGCATTAGGCCGCCGAATCTTCGAATGTCGAGTCGATCTCGGACGATGGAATAACGTAGGCGATCTTGGCTTCTTGCAGCGCGTAGGCTCTGGCGAGCACCTCATCGTAGCTTTCAAACAAGCTCGGTTGCAGCTCGAAACTGTGCAATAGCCGCTCCTCGGCCTGTATCTGGTGCTCAAGCGCGCCGTCCGCAAGAATATGCTTAATGTCGATTTCTTCGCCTTTGAGCTGGCGGCATACCAGAATGGTCCTGTGGCACATCAATGGATCTTTTTCGGCGCACATCATTGCCACGCGATGCTTCTCAATACCGTTGCGTAACCGGCTTAAGTCCTGCCTGGAAACAGCTCGGTTTGGGCAAGGCGCTCATATTTGACTTTGCCGTCTTCATAGCACTCCGGATCATCACTGCGCGCTCCAAGCTCTGTGCCAAGAAAGACGTATTTTATGGCTGCCCGCTTGAGCGCTTCCGCTAGTGCTTCGCGATTGAATTGCGGGTTATACCGGCTATAAGGGGCCGAACGTACATCACACACAACATCGATATCGTGTTGATTCAGGTGCTCAAGGAATTCGCCAAGCGTATGATTCGAATGACCGATTGTATAGTAGTTCTTTGCCCATGTACTGCCAATTTACAAAGCGGGCACTACTCCTGCTACGAGCTTGTAGCAAAAATCGTTAAACGGCTCTCCGAGACTGATGCACAGGTAGCGGTCCGAGCAGTCATCGGGGTACTCCCCGTTGTCGCGCTCCAGTAGAAGCTCCTCAGCTTCGGGATCGGTTACCATCAATCGATATCGCCGTTGTCCATACATGAAATCCGCTCGCACACGGCGCCTGTTATATTCATCAGCAATCCTGAACCGCAGTTTGTCAGGCTTGATCAGAAACAATGAAGAGGAAACATGCAAGTCTGTTTTTCCGAGTGGTATCCGATCATTGTACCCATTATTACTGTGATAGCCATTTTGCCATAGCGTGGTCGGCATGTCGCACAGGCGAGCAAGCTCCACAGTAGGATAAACATCGTCCTTCATCCAATAATACTCAGGGTCGACGTAATAGTTCTCAGTTTGATAGATATGAGGTGCAGGCTCCAGCAAGGGGACAGTGACGATATCGAGTATTTGGGGAACGTCGTCGTCCTCGAACGATATCTCTTCCAGCGGCAGCTCACCAGTCGGTGTATGCTTGCTTACCGGCCTGATCCATCCGCCGATCTGCGTTCCGAGGACCTCTTTGCCGGCGACGCAACGGTTCGAGCGCTTCTTGGAGTTGGCAAGACAAACAATCTGCTTTAACAGCATAACATTTGTCAGCTTGGGAACCGGTGCTGGTTGATTTCAGTGTACACCAGCGTGCAAGCTCTATTAGGTGCAACATTACAAGGTCAGGCTCCATGTCTCAGCGCTGCGCAGAAGAACATGAACATGCACCAAGACTACAGCCGCTCAAGCCTTGCCGGGCCAGCCATGAGCTTTTTCGTGCCACCCTTTTTGAACTGCACCGTCACCAGCGCATCGTTGCCGCCGCCTTCGACGCGCATGACCACGCCTTCGACGAAGTTGCTGTGCCGTATGCGATCCCCGGCACGCAGCCGATCGAGTGTGCCGGATTGTGTTTGGTGTTCGTCACGCGGAGGCAGAAATTGTTCAGAGTCAGGCGCTGGAGATAGCCTGGCAGAATTTGCAACCGGTTGGTGTTCGGCCTGTACACGCATCTGCGCTGCGTTGTCCGGCTTCATCGCTTTCACGCCGTGAACAGCGGCGCGCTGAGGTTGCAACATTTCATTCGTGCCGTCGCCTGCCTCGGAACTATCGTGCACATCCCGCCCGCGCAGGAACGGCTTCGGCAGCTCGGCTGACGAAGGATGCTAACTGATCAATCGATCGCGCGTGGCTCGGTCGACGACGAAAGCCTGATTGAACCGGTCTTAATTCCATAATAGAAGCGTCCGCCGACATACTCGCCCAGCGGTCGCCCGGCGCGACGAAGCTTCTCCAGCAGGCGCAGCACAACCGGCTCCTCGATCTGCCAGCCGTCGCCGTCGAGCTCATGCTGCTCCAGGTCGAGATGCCGCTCGGCAAAGATAGTCGCAAAGTCGGCGATCTCCGGCCCCGGCGTCCATTCCATCGACGCACCGAACAGATCTGTAACTTGCCGACGATCCAGTCGGCACACTTATCCCTTCATATTGGAACGTCGAACCTAGCCGAGCCGCTCCAAGAACGCCCTCGGATTGAGAACCGCGAAAGATAGCCTCGTGAGGCGTGTCAGGTGTGAGCGCGGCGGCCACCAGCACACCGGGATCGAGTACTGCGCGAAGCACTTAACCCTGATGGCGCGCGCGGCGGGTGGCGTGAAGCTCTGCATACGCGAGGTCCAGCGCTTCCTCGTCGCTTACATCATCGTGCCCGCCCAATTGGTCGAGCAGTTGGCGAGGTCCTGCCGGCTTGTCTCCGCCTGTGTCGATCGGAGAAACTGACGTACCGCATCTTCGAGGATCTCGTATCGTGCCGGCCGCAGCTTGCAGCCACGACTTAACGGCTCGGAGCAACTCCGGATCGAGATAGACGGTTGTCATTTTCTGGTAATTGTCATAAACGTTCTTAGCAGTTTTTCTATCATTCTGTCTTTTTTGAAACCCATAGCCTCCGGGTTTATAATTTCCCAGCAAGGGGAATCACGAATTCTACGATGATAAGCGGCGATATCCTGCACGGCGCCTGGTTGCCGGCGACGCAACGGTTGTTTGTTTGGGGCGAGACGGCTGAGCCCGTCCGCCGCAAGGGGCGCCAGCCCAAAATTCCGCTGCACCCCTTCCAAAGCCTGCTCCCAACGCTGCGTGAGCGCCTGGATGAGCTGGGCGTAGCCGTTGAGCTCGCCGAGCACACCCAAACCTTCTGGCTGCCTTCCGCGTCCAGGGCTCCACTGCCCTCATCCGAGCTCGTCGCTACCGGCGCAGTGGAGCTGCCGCGAGGCGCAGCGGAGCTGGCGCCCTGGCAGGTGACGGGTCTGCTGTTGCCGGCTGGTGTGGCGCTGGATGTGCTGCCGGCGCTGCGTGGCGAGGACGGTCACGACAGGGCGTGCGGCGCGGATCTGCGCTTCTGGCGTGTCGCGGCGCTGCTGGCGCTGCAGCTACTCGCCGGGCAGCAGTTCATGCCGGCGCTGCTGCGCGACGGCAATCGGCTGCGTGCCGCGTGGCGGCCGCGTCCCGACCCGCCGGCGGCGCAGAACATTGCGGCACTGGCCGAAAGCCTCCCGCCGGTATGCCGCGCGGCGGTGGACGATCCGGCTGCTGCTCCGACACCGCGCGAACTGGTCGACGATTTCCTCGCCGCGGCGGTTGACGGATCGGTGCGTTTGTCGCTCGCGCGCAGCCAGGCCATGACGACGCCGGGAGGCCAATGGCTGGAAGCGCTGCTGGGGCCCGATCCGATCCTCAACCTCAAAGGCCGGGCCGCGGACGAGCTGTTCGAGAGCTGGCAGTCCTGGGTACGGCAGGCGCAGGTCGCCGGCGACGATGTGTTCCGCGTTACCTTCCGCCTCGAGCCGCCCGACGAAGCGAGCGATCCCTGGCAGCTGGTGTACCTGCTGCAAGCCAGCGACGATCCGAGCCTGCTCGTGCCGGCCACGCTGGTCTGGCGCGAGCGCGGGCCGAGCTTTTCGTACTTGCACCGGCGCTTCGAACAGCCGCAGGAGCGCTTGCTGGCCGCGCTGGGGTATGCGGCGCGCTGCTTTCCGCCGATCGAAGCGAGCCTGCAACAGGCCGCGCCCGAGGTTGCCCGCCTTTCTGCGAACGAGGCTTTTTCGTTTCTCACGCAGGCAGCGCCGCTGTTGGAGCAGAGCGGCTTCGGTGTGCTGGTGCCGGCGTGGTCCATCAGCCAAAGCGCGCGGTTGCAGCTGCGCGCCAGAGCAAAGTCCGTGTCGTCACCCAACGCCAGGAGCCGGCTGGGGCTCGATACGCTTGTCGATTTCGACTGGGAGCTATCGTTGGGCGGCGAGACGGTCGAGCGGGCCGAGTTCGAGCGGCTCGTCGCGCTCAAGACGCCGCTGGTGCAGCTGCGCGGCCAATGGGTACTGCTCGATCCGGCACAGATGCAGAAAGCGCTGGCCTTTTTCGAG
Source organism: uncultured bacterium (assembly GCA_963827625.1). GTDB lineage: Bacteria > Chloroflexota > Chloroflexia > Chloroflexales > Kallotenuaceae > CAWHBS01. The sequence goes on from CAWHBS010000007.1 coordinate 920,134, forward strand.
CGCCATAACGGCGAGCTGGATCTGTCCGATACATTACGGCTGGCCCTCGACACGGGCGCAGCCGAGCACGACGGCATCCCGGTCGCGGAGGTGGACGCAGACGGTTGGCTCAACGATCTGCTCGGCAGCCTGCGCGACCTGCAGCAGCTGGAGCTGCTCGCTACGCCCGGCGGCCTGCATGGCCAGCTGCGTCCCTACCAGGTGCGGGGGTATTCGTGGATGGCGTTTTTGCGCCGCTTTGGCTTAGGGGCGTGTCTGGCAGACGACATGGGCACCGGTAAATGCCTGGCCGCAGACACGCCGGTTCCGATCAACGGAACGCTGCGCACGATCGAAAGCATCTGGAACACCTATGCCGGCGCAACGCTGTTCGACGGCGAGGGCTACTGGGCAACTCCTACAGCGCCGTTGCTGGTCAACGCGATCGACGAGCAGAGCGGCCGCATTGTTTCGGCACCTGTTCGACGATTGTACCGCCAGCATGTTCACGAACCGATGCGCAAACTCAGGCTGGCCGATGGAAGCTGCATTACCATCACCCGCCGCCACCGGCTCCTGACCGACAAAGGCTGGACCAATGAGCTGCAAACCGGAGATTATGTCTGCGTCCCTGCAAGGCTGATCTGGGAAGGACAGCCGGTCGATCCCGATCTGGTTACGTTTCTTGCATGGCAAATCGCCGAGGGGCATGAGGTGCATAAGACGGCACAAGTCTCCATCACCCAGAAGGACGTTCGGCAATTGGAGGAACTGCTGCAAACGATCCACCGTATCGGCGAGCGCTACCACCTCAAGATCAATCGCCCCGAAATCCACGCTCACTCGTCGCGAAGCGCGGCCTGTCTCAATCTATCGAGTGTGGCATACCGTCGCTTTTTGACTGCGAACGGATACAACTGGGGCAAGCTTTCGCGTGAAAAATCGATCCCCGACTTCATTATGCGAGCGGACCAGGACAGTGTTCGGTTGTTTTTGAGCCACTACTTCGAAGCCGAGGGCAGCGCTGTTGCGCATATGCGCAGTATCGAGATCGGCACGGCCTCGCCTTTAATGATCGGCCAACTTGGCGTTCTGTTGCGGCGCTTCGGCATCTGGATGCGCGTGGCGGCCAAAAAGAAATGTGCTACCAACGGCAAGCGTATCTATCGTACCTACTATATCGGCATCATCGGCGGCAATTCGGCGCGTCGTTTCCGGCAAGAGATCGACTTCCTCAGCCCACGCAAACAGCGCAAACTTGAGGCAATCTGCGCACGCACGAGCAACACAAACGTGGAAGGCATTCCGGCTTCCGACCTGGTTGCCGATGCAGTCAAGACGACCAACTTACCCCTGTTGCATTGGGGAATGCGTAGTCCGGTCTATATCGACGGCTCGCAACAGTTCTCGCGAACGAGCCTCGAACGAGTGCTCCACGGCTGCGATCGTATCTTGAGCGGCCAGGCCGAGCAGGAGTACCGGCTGTTACCGCGATCGAAATGGACCAAGCAGACGCTTGAGGCATATGCTCATTTGGACGAGCGGCAAGTCAACAGCACACGACAACAGCTACGGCGACTGCTGGATCAGGAAGTCTTTTATTGCAGAATTGCCGCGATAGAAGCGGTCGAGTACGAAGGATGGGTCTACGATCTCGAGATCGCCACGCATCATAATTTCGTTGCCAACAACATCCTCTGCCACAACACAATTCAAACCATCTCGCTGCTGCTCCACGAGCGCGAGCAGCTTGGCGTGACGGCGCCGTCGCTGCTGGTTTGCCCCACATCGGTGATCGGGAACTGGGTTCGTGAGCTGCAGCGCTTCGCGCCCTCGCTGCGGGTGATGGCCCACCGCGGCACGGAGCGCAAGCAGGGAGCGGCGTTCGCGGAGGCCGCTGCCGAGCATGATATCGTGCTGACCAGCTATCCGTTGCTGGCGCGCGATCAGGAAACGCTGCACAGCGTTTCCTGGGGCAGCGCCGTGTTGGACGAGGCACAGAATATCAAGAATCCCCACGCCAGGCAGGCGCAGGCCGCGCGCGGGATCGTCGCGCAAAATCGCGTAGCGCTCACCGGCACGCCGGTAGAAAACCGGCTGAGCGAGCTGTGGAGCATCATGGCGTTTCTGAACCCCGGCTACCTCGGCAGCGAAGCTGCCTTCCGGCGCGAGCTCGCCCGCCCGATCGAGCGCACCGGCGACCAGGCAGCTCGCGAGCGGCTGCGCCGGCTCACAGCGCCGTTTGTGCTGCGCCGCCTGAAAACCGATCCCACGATCATCTCCGATCTGCCCGAAAAGCTGGAGATCAAGGAGTACTGTTCTCTGACGCCCGAACAGGCTACACTGTACCAGGCGGTGGTCGAGCAAGAGCTGAACCAGATCGAGGCAAGCGAGGCCGGCGACAGCGCGATCGCACGGCGCGGCCAGGTGCTGGCGATGTTGATGAAGCTCAAGCAGGTGTGCAACCACCCGGCGCAATTCCTGCACGACGGCAGCGCCGTAGACGGTCGCTCCGGCAAGCTGCAGCGGCTCGAGGAGATGCTGGAGGAAGTGTACGCGGTTGACGAGCGCGCGCTGATTTTCACCCAGTTCGCCGAGATGGGCACCTTGTTGCAGCGCCAGTTACAACGGGTATTCGGCGACGTGCTGTTTTTGCACGGCGGCACGCCCGCCAGGGAGCGCGATGCGATGGTGCGACGCTTTGAGGCGCCGGGTGGCCCACACATGTTCGTCCTTTCACTCAAAGCCGGCGGCACCGGGCTCAATCTGGTCGCCGCCAATCATGTATTTCACTTCGACCGCTGGTGGAATCCTGCGGTCGAAAATCAGGCCACCGACCGTGCCTTTCGTATCGGGCAGACGCGCAACGTGCAGGTCCACAAATTCATCTGCGGCGGCACGCTGGAGGAGCACATCGACGAGTTGATCGAAAGCAAGCGCGCTTTAGCCGAAAGCGTACTCGGCGCCGACGAAAGCTGGCTCACCGAGCTGAGCACGGCCCAGCTACGCGATCTGGTGGCGCTGCGGCGCGACGAGGTAACGGAGGGTTAGCCATGCCGCGACGCTACAACTCATACGACGAATGGTTCTATCCACCATCGCAGCCGCTGCCGGCCAAAGACGGCATCAAGGCCAGGAGCGAGCGCGGCGCTTTCGGACGATCGTGGTGGGCCAGGCGCTGGATCGCGGTGCTGGAAATCGTTCGAATGGGGCAGCCGGCTCACGCGCGGGCGCTCATATGCGCGCAAGGGTCAGGTGCTGAATATCGATCTGGAAACCGGGCGCGTGCGGGCCAAAGTGCAGGGCTCGCGTCCAGCGCCGTATAACGTCAAGATCGAGATCGCACCGCTCGACAAGCGGCAGTGGGAGCGTGCGATCGACGCCATGGCGCAGCAGGCCATCTTTGCCGCCAAGTTGCTGGCGGGCGAGATGCCGCAGAACATCGAGGAAGCGTTTGTCGAGGCCGGCGTGCCGCTGTTCCCCCAGAGCGCGAATGACCTGATCACGAATTGCTCGTGCCCGGACTGGGCCAACCCGTGCAAGCATATCGCCGCGGTGTACTACCTGCTCGGCGAGCGCTTCGACGAAGACCCGTTTCTGATCTTTCAGCTACGCGGGCACACGCGCGAGCAGGTCATCGAAGCGCTGCGCTCCCGCCGCGCAGCGGCAACTCGGGAAATCGAAGCTCAAGTACCCGCACGTAGCGACACAACTCCATCGCTGGCCGAACAGCTCGGCACGTTTTACCAGGCTGGCCCCGCGCTCGAAGCGATCACGGTTCATATTGCCGCGCCGGAGGTCGAAGCAGGCATCCTACGATCACTCGGAACGGCTCCCGCCGGTATCGACGCCGAGCTGCGCACGGTGTACAAAGCGTTGACACAACACGTGCTCGACAAGATGTTTGGGGGAGAATAACCGTCGTGCTCCGCCTTCCAAATGCCTTCGTGCGGTCGCCGGAAGCGAAGTATCTTGACCGGCTGCAACGTCAGCTGCAAGAGATACAGCAGGACCGCCGGCTGTAGGGCCGGCGGTCCTGCTGAATAAATGGCTGGGGAACAGGGATTCGAACCCCAACTACCTGATCCAGAGTCAGGCGTCCTACCATTAGACGATTCCCCAGTGACGCTCGAAAAAACCGTACCCCCGATTCTGTTTGTATACCGTCATCTATCTCTCCCGCTGAGCGGGAGGCAGCCCATGGCGCGCCGGGTGTTACCCTGCCCCTGCCTGTGCCGCTGCGACGTGAGCCTGCGAGGTGGTCGTCGCGCGTTTCCGCTGCCACCAATGAGCCTGCCCCACACGCCTTGCTCTCCATCAGCCAGCGCAGTCGCCTAGCCGCCGCCGTCGCCGGCGACGCTGGTGAGCGCTTACCTCACCGGTTTCAGTCCTCACCACGCAACCGAAGGCGAGAGGCGAGAGGCGAGAGGCTATAGGATTACCCCTTTTGCCTCTTGCCCCGTGCCTTTTGCCTGCAATTCGTTCGGCGGGCCATACTTGCTGTTGCCGTCTTGCGTCGTTGCGGGCTTGCGCCCGCAGCGCCCCCGCTTGCTGTTTCGCGGGGTGGCCTGATCGGGCACAATGAACAATGAACAATGAACAATGAACATTTCTGCATCATCATACATCGCACTATCGTTCATCATCCCGGTCGAAGAGTCGGGAAGTTCCTCTGGCCGGAGCCAGCGACGGAGCGTTTTTCCGAGCATGTTGTTAAAGTGTAACGATGAAGGACAGCGGATGAACGTTGTTCATCGTTCATCGTTCATCCTTCATCGTTTGCCTGGTGACCCCAGCGGGATTCGAACCCGCGGTCTTCACCTTGAGAGGGTGACGTCCTAGGCCGCTAGACGATGGGGCCGTGCGCAATACCACGGCGGACCAGCCGCCGGCGTGCCGTATGATACCAGAAGGGTACGTCGAATGCAAGCCGCCGGCTGTAGAAAATTAACCGATCCTTTACGGTTATCCCTGAATCTGCTACACTGATCGCTACCCCTGACGCCTAGACTGTTGCACCATTTACGGGATGACGAGAGAAAGGCTATGAGCGCGACAATTCTGGTCCTGGAAGACGATTCCGCTCTTCGCGAACTTTTGTGTGACGTGCTACAGGACGAGGGCCATTACGTGGTAGCCAGCAGCTCGCTTGCGCTGCTCTCGCAGGTTCCCCACGACGTGGATCTGTTGATCACCGATTTGCTGTTGTCGACCGAGGAAGACGGGCTTGCGGCGATCAACACGGTGCGCGCGGCGACCCGCCCTGGCCTGCCGGCGCTGATCTGCTCCGGTGCCAAGGAGCAGATCGAGCAGCGGCGTTCGGAGATCGATCGGCTCGGTGCCCAATTGCTGGAAAAGCCGTTCACGATCGACGATCTGGTCGCACAGGTCAATTATGCGATGCTTCCAGGCACCGAGCTACAGGCCTCCTGCGCCTAGAGCATGGACCGGAAAGGGATCGCCACACAGACACAAAGGACACGAAGATTCTATCGGATTCTTCGTGTCCTTTGTGTCTGTGTGGTGATTTCGGATAAATCAACGCTTTCAAGAATTGCTGTAAAACGCGCCCAGATCATCTCAGATCCGCCCCAGGATGCGCCGCGCCAGGCGCCGGTCGTCGTCGCGCAGCACGCCTAAAGCCAGCAGCAGCGCCCAAAAGACGGCAGGTCCGGCCACCAGCGCCAGGAGAACGTGTACACGCACACACAGCAGCATCGCCAGCATCATGGCCAGCGCGGCGATACACGGTTTCCAGGCCACGCGCCAGAGCGGTTCCGGCTCGATCTCCGCGCGCAGCTTGCGCCACAGCGGCAGGTACAGCACCACTTCCGACAGCACGGTTGCCGCGGCCGCGACGTTGATGCCGAAGCGCGGGATCAGCACGAGATTGAACGCAAAGTTGAACACCGCGGCCAGGCTGAAGGCGAGCGTGATCGTACGCGGCCGGTCGAGCGCGATCAGCGCGTACTGCGTCACTCCGTTGACGTAGCTCAGCGGCAGGTACCAGATCAGGATCGCCAGCGCCGGTGCACCCAGGACCGCGATCTCCGGATTTTCGGCATACGGCGCCAGCAACCACGGCGCCAGCACCGTCGTCGCCGCGGCGATCGGCAGCGCCAGCAACAGCAGCGCGCGGGCCGTGTAGTCGAATGCCCGGCGCAGCGCGGCCCGGTCGTCTACCGCCCGGCGCGCGAACAGCGGAAAGATCGCGTTGATCACGATCGGCGGCAGGATCTGGGTCAGGCCGACATATTTATATGCCGCGTCGTACGCGGCATACGCCACGTCCGGCAGCTCGGCGCGAATGATCACAAGATCAAAACGAAAAAAAACTGCCAGCAGCAGGGCGTTCAGCATCAAGGGAAGGCCACCGCGCAGCATGTCCGCTGCCGCGTAACGATCCCAGCGTAGCCCCGGCCAGCCGAACTCGCGCACAAGCAGAATTGTGAAAATCGTGGCGCTGACCACGGTTGCCGCCAGGGCTGCCCAGGCCACGCCGACGACACCGAAGCCCACCACGAGCACGGCAACGCGCAGCAACGTGCTGACAATGTTGGTCATCAGGGCCACCAGCGCGGGGACGATCGGCCGCTCGACCGCCAAGAACAGCGCTGTTACGGCGCCGCTGAGCGCCGACGGCAGCAGGGTCAGCGCCAGAACCAGCATTACCAGGCTGCCCTCGGGAGTAAATCCGTTACGGATCGCGCCTGCGCTCGCCAGCAGGTTATACGACTGCACTATCAGCAGGCCGGCCGGCAGCGCGAGTGCGGCGAACAGCACGCGCAGCAGCAGCCCGGTGCCCCACATACGCCCGATAGCTGCCTGATCGCGGGCGACTTCGCGCGTCAGATAAATGTTCAGGCCCCACTCGGCCACCGTCGCCAGCAGCAGCGTGGTGACGAACGCGGCAAAGCCGTAGTTGACGATCGAGGCTGGTTGTTGAGCCAGCAGCATGTACAGCACGATCCCAAACCCGAAATCGATCGCGCGCACCACGATCTGGATCGCCAGCGGCACCGCGCTGTTGTGAAACAGCCGCACGGCATAGTCGTCGCTGGGGCCGCGACGGCGCAGCAGGGCCGCCGCGATGGGCGTCAGGATGCCCAGCACCACCAGCCCGGCCACGTATAGCCAGAGCCACGGAACGAACCAGGCGGGGATCAGTTGAGTTTCAGGGTTCAATGTTTCGACGCACAGGCGCAATCAAACATACGTGTAGGGACATGCCAGAGGCGCCGAGCCAGCCCTCGCGATTGTACCGGCCTGCGCCGGCGGCATGTCCCTACGCATTTTGAACATCCGGCTCATCGTTTCCAAAATACTTGCCGACGATCGGCTCGAGGCGCTGCAGCGTCGCCTCTGGCACCACCGAGCGCTGCGTCATGATCGCGTTGCGCAGCGCCGACGCGCACGCGCACGTGCGCTCGAAGCTTATACGCGGCACCAGCGCGGTTATGGCTGCCTGGGCGTTGCGCACGTTTTGCTGCAGCACCTGCACAACCTGCTCGACCGAAACGCTGTCGTGGCCGGGATGCCAGCTATCGAAGTCGGTGACCAGCGCGAGCGTGACGTAGCAGATCTCGGCTTCGCGAGCCAGCTTGGCCTCGGGCAGCGCGGTCATACCGATCAGATCGAAACCCAAGGCCCGGTGCAGCTCCAACTCGGCCAGCGTGGAAAACTGCGGCCCTTCCATCACGCACAGCGTGGCGAATTCGGCGATCTGCTGGCCGGTCGAGACACAGGAGTCGATCAGCGCCCGGCGCATCACCGGGCAGAACGGCCGGTCGAACGCGACGTGTGCCACGATGCCGCCTCCAAAAAACGTCGACGGGCGCCCGCCGCGCGTGCGGTCTACCAGCTGGTCGGGAGCCACCATGCGCCCCGGCGGCAGCTCCTCGCGCAGGCTGCCCACGGCGCTGACCGAAACCAGCCGCTCGACGCCGAGCTGCTTAAAGGCATACATGTTGGCGCGGCTCGGCACTTCACCCGGCAGCAAGCGATGGCCACGCCCGTGACGCGGCAGAAATGCGACCCGCCGGCCCTCCAGCGTACCGATGTGGAAGCTGTCGCTGGGGGCGCCGAATGGTGTGTCGAGCGTTATCTCTTCGCGGTCGACCAGCCCCGGCATGTCGTACAGGCCGCTGCCGCCGATCACGCCGATGGTTGCAGTGGTCACATCAGGCTCCAGTTTCGCGATTGTCAGCTCGGACGGAAACGCAAGGCGCAAAGATGTAACGCAGGGCCGAAGCATTCACCGCAAGATGTTCCCAAAACAGCGTTCAGTACGGGCGGCGAATGCTGTGGCCGGCCAGGCAGGGCCGTCTGGGCCGTTCGGCCTTACGAATATCCATCACCCTGTCCCCGTAGCGAAGTATAGCACCCGCGGCGGACGCCTTGGCACGGTTTTTGCCATAGTATAATTCCGTCATCGTTTCGTTTCGTACGGTTCTTAGGAGGAATGCATGGGCATCATCGCATGGCTGATCTTTGGTGGCCTGGTAGGTTGGATCGCCAGCTTGATTATGAAGACGGATGCGCAGCAGGGTATTTTGCTGAATATCATCGTCGGCATCGTCGGCGCGTTTATCGGCGGCTTTGTTGCCAGCTTGCTGGGCTTGAACCCGGATGGGTTCAGCAGCTTCTTCAATCTCTGGAGCTGGATATTCGCAATTATCGGCGCGTGCCTGCTGATCTTTCTGGTCGGTCTGGTCACCCGTCGCCGCGTCTAGCACTCGTGGCACAGCGGTTGCTTGAGAGCAGCCGTGTTGTTGGAACGGCTCGGAAGGAGAGCTGAGCCGAGAAGAAGAGCGGAGAAGGAGTTTTACTATGGGCATCATTATCTGGCTCGTTGTGGGCGGTCTTGTCGGCTGGCTGGCCAGCATGATTATGCGAACCGATGCACAGCAGGGTATTTTGCTGAACATCGTGGTCGGCATTGTCGGCGCGTTGATCGGCGGGTTCTTGTTCGGGGCGCTGTTCGGCGAAGGCACGATCAACCAGAATCCGCTCGACCTGGGTGCGATCCTGGTATCGCTGCTCGGCGCGATCGTATTGTTGGGCATCGTGAATCTGGTACGGCGGGGCTCGGTTCGCTAACCAGGCTCTCATGGGCGGCGCTTCCCGGTTCGGGAAGCGCCGTTTGCTTGCCCGCAGGTTTGCGCGAGCCTTATGCTACAATACCTAATTGCGGCGCCCTGCAGCTACGCGTGGAGGCGCCGAACGTATGGACAGCGCTCGCCAGCTTGAGATCCTTGCCCGACTGGGACAGCTCCTGCTCGCGCCACGACCGTTGCCGAAACGTCTGCGCGATGTCTTGCGCGAGCTGCACGCGGCGCTGCCTTATGTCATCGCCCGAGCCGTTGTGATCTCCGATGCGACGCCGTGGCGGATGGAAGTAGCTCCCGAGGGTGAAACAGCAGAGCACGACTGGCCGCGCGAGCACACCGCGCGGTTGCTGCATTCGCGCACTCCGCTGCTGCAAACGCTCAGCTCCGGCCTGCACTATGCGGGCTGGCCGGTGTGCTGGCAGGGCCGCGTGTTCGGCGCGCTGGAGTTCGTGATCCGCGACCCACAAGACGTCGCCGAGGCAGCGCCGCTGATGATCGCTATCGCGCCGTTCCTGGCAACGGCGCTTGCGCATAGCGATGCGGCCGACGGCACGCAGCCTGAGCTCAGCGCCGACGACCAGCGCCGGCTCGACGTGCTCGGTGTCGAGCTCGAATCACCGGCGCTGCTGCAGCCGTTGCTGGCGCACCTGTTGGACGTCGCACTCACGCGCACGGCGGCGGGCGCCGGCTCGATCCACCTGGCCGAAGCAAATGGCCGCGGCTTGCACCTGCTTTCGTTCGAGGCACCGCCCTCACCGGCCAACGGCTATACTCTGCTCGATCCGAAGGCAAGCAACTCCCGATCGCTGCTGCCCAGCACGCGTTCCCACGAGCTTGCCAAGATCGCGCTGGCCAGCGGGCGTGCAATGGTCCGCCGGAATGCCGGCGAAACGCAGTTTGCCGCGCCGATCATCCACGACGGCAAGCTGCTGGGCGCGTTATCGCTGCAGGGCAGGCGTCTCGAACGCGATGGATTGGTGTTTGTGCAGCGTCTGGCTACCCTTGCCGGGCCGGCTGTGCTGCGAGCGCAGTTCTTTCAGCAGCTCGCCGATGCGCGTGCCCATCTGCAGCAGGTGTTCGATCAGCTTCCGACCGGCCTGGCCGTTACGGATGCCAACGGTGTGCTGCTGCGCGCCAATCCGGCCTGGTGGCAGCTTTGGGGTATCGAGCCCGACGAGCGCGTCAAGCTGGTGCCGTGGGATATTTTGCCGCGTATTTTGCATCGCCTGGGCGATCCGCTGGCCTTTTCGGATCTGTTTACCAGCGCCAACGGCACCGACCGCTCGGCGTCGCTGGCGCTCAGCAATCCGTGGCAGGAGCTGCGGATCATGTTTATTCCCGTGCGCGACACACGTGATGTGCAGTCGGGGTATTTGCTCGCGCTCGACGATATGACCAGGGAGCGCGAGGTCGACCGTCTCAAGTCGGAGTTTGTCTCGGTGGTATCGCACGAGCTGCGCACGCCGCTGACGTCGATTCTGGGCTATACCGAGCTGCTGCTGGCACGCGAGTTCGATCCGTCCGAGCGGCGCGAGTTTATTCAGACGGTGTACAAAGAAGCCGACCATCTGTCGAGCCTGGTGGAAGATTTGCTCAACGTTTCACGGCTGGATGCCGGCAAGATCAAGCTGGAGCGCTGGGTGATGGCGCTGCCGAAACTGGTGCGCGAGCTGGTCGCCCAGCTCAACGCCGAGCTGGATGTCGAGCGGCATCGTGTGCTGCTGGACGTACCCGACGCGCTGCCGCCTATTTTGGCCGACCGCGACCGGGTGCGGCAGATCTTGACCAATCTGTTATCCAACGCGATCAAGTATTCGCCCGATGGTGGTGAGGTGGTGCTGCAAGCCGCCGTGCTGCGCCATGCCACCACGCGCGATGGGCAGCCACCGGCGTTGTCGTTTCCGGGTATGGCGCCGCTGGTGGCACTGCCCCCTTCGGCACCCGTGCTGCCGCCCGAGCCTGCGCTGCTGATTTCGGTGCGTGACCATGGCATCGGTATCCCGGCACACGAGCTGACGCGCATCTTCGAACGCTTTTATCGGGTCGACAACTCCAACACGCGTCGCATCGGCGGCACCGGCCTGGGTCTGGCGATCACTCGCGCGCTGGTTGAGCTACACGGCGGCCGGATCTGGGCCGACAGCGTGCCGGACGAGGGCTCGACGTTCTGGGTGACGCTGCCGCTGGCTACCGAGGTGATGCGGACGAATAAACGATCCACGCATACACGCGAATAGACGCGCTGGTCCTTAGGCCCTACCGCGCCGCGCCGCGCTCTGGTACCATTGGACAAACATCGGAAACAGGTATGACGATCGTATCGGCCGGAAATCTGGGCAAATTCTATGGCGCCGACCGCATTTTCGGCGGCGTCGGCTTTTCGATCAACCGCGGCGACAAGGTAGCGCTGGTCGGCGTCAACGGCGCGGGCAAGACGACGCTGTTGCGCATCATCGCGCGCGTGGAGGAGCCGACCGAGGGCACATTCGCGATTGCGCGCGGCACACGCATGAGCTACCTGGCGCAAGAAGCGCAGTTTTCGGGCAGCCTGACGCTGGTCGAAGAGGCGCGCCGTGCTTTTGCGCAGCTGCACGCGATCGAGGCCGAGCTGCGCGAGCTGGAAACGCTGATCGCCGACACCGAGCACCCCGCGTGGGAAGCGCGCATGGAGCGCTACGGCGATCTGCAAACGCGCTTCGAGCACGCCGGCGGCTATGACATGGAGCGTACGATCGAGCGTACGCTGGACGGCCTCAGCTTTACAAAGGCGCAGCACGAGCAGCCCGTGCGCGAGTTCAGCGGCGGCCAGAAGACGCGCGCGGCGCTGGCGATCGCGCTGCTCCAGGATCCCGATATGCTGCTGCTGGACGAGCCGACCAATCACCTCGATCTGCATGCGCTGCAGTGGCTTGAAGAGTTTTTGCGCACCTGGTCCGGCACACTGGTGGTCATCTCGCACGACCGTTATTTTCTTGATCGCGTCGCGACCAGGACGTTCGAGATGGCGTTCGGCGGCTTGACGGACTGGCCGGGCAATTATTCTAAGTATCTGCTGCTCAAAGCCGAGCGTGACGAGCGCATGCAAAAGGTGTACGAATTGCAGCAGGCGCACATCGCCAAAGAAGAAGACTTTATCCGCCGCCACATGGCAGGGCAGCGCACCAAAGAGGCGCAGGGCCGGCTCAAGCGCCTCAACCGTTTTCGCTACGGCTGGGATTCGATGCGCGGTTTCGAAAAAGGCGCGATCGATGCTCCGCAGAATCAGAAGCAGGTAAAGCTGAACCTGAGCACCCAACAGCGCTCGGGTTTGATCGCCCTGACGCTGACCGACGGCTTAACGGCCGGCTATCAGACGCCCGCCGGCCCTAAGCCGCTGGTGCGAACGCCGCAGCTCGAGCTGCAGCGCGCGCAGTGCGTCGCTTTGATGGGCGCCAACGGCTCAGGCAAAACAACCTTGCTGCGCACGATCGTCGGCGAGCTGCCGGCCCTGGCCGGGCGCGCCTTGCCGGGGGTGGGCGTTTCGGTCGGCTACTACGCCCAGACCCATGACGAGCTGATCTCCGGCAACACGGTGCTCGAGGAAGTCCATCGCATCAAGCCGCTGCTCAAAACCGAGCAGATCAGGACGCTGCTGGGGCGCTTCTTGTTCAGCAACGACGACGTATATAAACAGGTAGGCGACCTGTCGGGCGGCGAGCGCAGTCGCGTCGCGCTGGCGCAGCTGACGCTCAAAGCGCCCAATCTGTTGATCCTTGACGAACCGACCAACCATCTCGACATCGCATCGCGCGAGGCGTTGGAAAGCGTGCTGGCCGAATTCCCCGGCACGATCTTGTTTGTTTCGCACGACCGCTATTTTATCGACGCCCTGGCCGATATGTTGTGGGTGGTCGAAGACGGCACCGTTACTCCGTTCGAGGGCGGCTATACCGAGTACGCGGCGTATGTATCGCAGGCGCGCGAGCTACAAAGCGAGATTGTCGATCCCGTCTCGGATGCCACGCCCGTGCAGGCTAGCACCACCAGCAGCGCGTCGGGCAACGGCAAGGGGCTGACCGGACGCGAGCACCGCGACCTGGAACGCCAGAGCCGGGAAAAGCAAAAGCGCCTCAGCGCGCTGGAGCGCGAGGTGGCTGAAATGGAGCTCCGCTTGCACCGGCTGCAATCCGAGCTCGAAGCGGCGACCGAGCAGCGCGACACCACGCGAATCGCCGGCCTGGGTGCGGAGTATGTACAGCTCGAGCAGAGCTTGCAGGACCGCTACGATGAATGGGCTGCCGTCGCCGAAGAAGCTGCTTGAGACCATTAGGTATGCACGAGCGGTTTGCGAACCTTTACCTGATTGGCCTTACCGGCAACATCGGCTGCGGCAAGAGCACCGTCGGCAAGATGCTGGCGGCGCGCGGAGCCGAGCTGCTGGACGCCGACCAGGTGACGCGTATCGTGATGCAGCCGGGACAGCCGGCCTACGAGCACATCGTCGAAACGTTCGGCGTTGGCGTGCTCGAAGCGCCCGGTGGCCCGATCGACCGGCCCGCGCTCGGGCGCACCGTCTTCGGCGATGCCGTGCAGCTCCGCCGGCTCGAAGCAATCGTTCACCCGGCGACCCGCGAATACATCCTGGCCTGGCTACGCGAGCGCGACCGGGAGGCGGCCACCGCCGGCCAAAAGCGGGTTGCGGTCGTCGACGCGATCAGGTTGATCGAGGCCGGCTATCCGGCGATCTGCGACGCGGTGTGGGTTGTCGCATGCGATGGCGAAGACCAGGTACGCCGGCTGGTGGAACAGCGCGGTATGAACGAAGCCGACGCGCGCCAGCGTATCACCGCCCAGCCGCCCCAGGCCGAGAAGCTCGCCGTCGCCGACGTGGTGATCAGCAATATGGGCGAGATCGAGGCGACCGAGGCCGAGGTTGAGGCGGCCTGGAAGCAAGTTACCGGCCATGGAGTGCGACGACAACCGTGACAAGGTGACAAGGTGACCGGGTGATCGGTGTTTGTGCGTGTGCATTACCTCAATGCCAGCACAAAGCATGTTCAAAGCACTCTGTTCATCACGTCCAGGTTCGCCTTGTCACCCCGTCACCTTGTCACCTTGTCATCATAGCCACCTTCTCATTGCCCCATCTCGTCTCCAGACCATGCTACCTGATCACACATTACCCTACACCGAACTGCCAGCGTACCCACAGGTCCGTGGTAATACGATGAGCGTCTTCGCTCACGCCGTAACCTCGCCAGAACTCGCACACCCGCGCGATGTCGCGCTCGAGCAGCTCGTAGGCGCTATCGTTGAGCAGGGGATGCACTGCCTGCGGAAAATCGATCGCCGTGATCTCGCCCTGCCAGTACAGCAGGTTGTACTCGCTCAAATCGCCGTGTACGCGGTCCTGCGACAGCCACAGCTCGACGTTGTTCAGCACGCGACGAAACAAGGCCGGCGCCTCGGCGCGCGTCATGCCCGCCCGATACAGCGGCGGCGCGGCGCTATGGCGATCTCCGACGAACTCCATCAGCATCGCGCGTCCGGCCTGGGCGATCGGCCGCGGCACATCGGCGCCGGCCGCGTGGAGCCGGTTGAGCGTGGCGTACTCGTGCTGGATCCAGGCGCCGTACATCGCGGCGAGGCCGACGCGGTTGCGCGCGGCCACGGCGCGACGGAACAGCGGGCTGTAGTGCCTGCCCTGCTGGTACAACGAATCGTCGGTGAATTTGCGCCGCTCGCGCGGCAGGTAGATCTTGGCGGCCAGCACGTCGGCGTCGACGGCCGGGCCGGCCGCGCAGCAGTACACAACCGCTTCTTTGCCGCTTTTCACGACGCGCAGCACGTCGCCGATCAGCTTATTTCGGGCGAACGGTTCCAGGGTTTCCAGTAGCTCGGCTTCGTTTGTCATTAATGCCTCGGGCAGACTGGCCCGCGGCAACACAAAGCCGCGGGCGAACTGGTGCTCACCCGCGGCAGAACCGAGCTGTGCCTCTACGTTGCGAAGGCGTGCCTGGCTGCGCGGCGGGCGACTCGAACGACGGTCTGCGCGCGACGAAATTCATGCTTCATCGCGGTCGTCATGGGTCACCTCCTTACACTGCCAGGCAGCGGATATTCGTCGGGGAAAGCATACACGATGGCGAGCAGTTGATCAAGGAGCGGCTCAGCCCGGCTTCCGGGCGCGCATTGTGCTGCTTTGGCATGCTTGATAGATTCTGGCACCAGGAGGCGATGCGTATGTCTGTGTTAAGCATCAGCGACGTCGCGACTAATCGCACGGTGCCCGCTGAGCCGGCCGGGCTCCGGCGGCGCATACAGGCGTTCCTGCTCGACTATGTACTGATCCTGGGATATCTGGCGCTGCTGGCGGCAGTCTTCGTTCCGCTGTCGCGTGGAGCCTTACGCAAGCAGCTTAGCTCTCTGTCGCCGCTCGGCGGCGATCTGCTCGCCTTTGTCACCACTATTCTGCCGGTGACGCTGTATTTCGCCATCGGCGATGCTTCGCGTAAGCAAGGCAGCTGGGGCAAGCAGCGTAAGGGGTTACGCGTTCAAACGGTAGACGGGCGGCGACTCGGCTTCGGACGCTCGCTGCTGCGGTCGGCGCTCAAATTCCTGCCGTGGCAGATCTCGCATACCGTACTGTTCAACTGGCCGGGCTTTCCCACCGATCCTCAGCCGTCACCGGTTACCTATGCCGGCTTTGGGCTGGTGTATGCGCTGATCGGCGCGAACCTGCTGTCGGCGTGGCGTACCCGCCGCGGTCAGGCGCTTTACGATCTGGCAACCGGAACCGAGGTAGTCAGGGGTCAAGGGTCAGGGGTCGGGGATCACGCAGATCCAGCCCGTGAACCTCATCTCTGATCAGCGGTGTACATGTAACAACAGTCCGATCGGAGGTGCCGTCCTGACCCCTGACCACCGACCCCTATCCCCTATGTTCATCCCCGGCCTCGAGCTCTGCGAGCGCTTTTATCTCGAGGCGGTGCGGCCGCTGCTGGATGAGCAGTTCCCGCGACTGGCTCATTCGGCGGCCAGGCTCGACACCGGCTCCGACGTGCTGGGCTTCGATACGCCGCTGTCGACCGACCATGGCTGGGGGCCGCGCGTCGAACTGTTCGTATCTCCCGGCGACCGGCTGCGCTACGCCGAGCGGCTGCGCGAGCTTTTTGCCACGCGCTTGCCGCGGACCTTCCAGGGTTACTCGACGCATTGGATAGCGCATGCAGGCGAGCCGGGCGTAGCGAGCCCCGGTCCGGCGCCCGAGAGCGGGCCGATCAACCCGTATGTGCGCGTGACGACGGCGGGCGAATACTGGAACGAATATCTGCGCGCCGACCCGCGCCGAGAGCCTACGCTGAGGGAGTGGCTGCTGATGCCGGAACAGCAGCTCCGCACCGTGCGCAGCGGTCGCGTGTTTTACGATGGACTCGGCGAGCTCGAGCCGGCCCGCCGGCGGTTGCATTACTATCCGCACGACCTGTGGCTGTGGCTGATGGCCTGTCAGTGGGGACGCATCAGTCAGGAGGAAGCGTTTGTCGGGCGTTGCGGCGACGTCGGCGACGAGCTGGGCTCGCGCGTGGTGGCATCGCGGCTGGTGCGCGACCTGATGCGGCTATGCTTTTTGATCGAGCGCGAGTATGCGCCGTACAGCAAATGGTTCGGCACGGCCTTTGCCCGTCTGAAGCTGGCTCCCCGCATGGTGCCGCAGCTCGATCGTGTACTGGACGCCCGCGACTGGCGCTCGCGCGAGGCGGCGCTGTCGCAGGCCTACCAGTTCGTAGCTCAGGCGCACAACAGCCTCGGCCTTACGCCGGCCTTACCGGAAGCGGTTTCCTCGTTCCATGATCGCCCCTACCTGGTGATCCACGCCGGGAGCTTCACCGATGCGCTGCGCGAGGCCATCACCGACCCCGAGGTACTCGCGCTGCCGTTCCCGATCGGCAAGCTCGACCAGTGGGTCGACAGCACCGACGTGCTGAGCAACCCCGAGGCGTTTGAGAGATTGGGAGACGCCTATCTGCGCAATGAGCAATGAACAATGAACAGAATCCGTGCAGGCTTTGTTCATTGTTCATCGCTCCTTGTTCATTGAAGCGCAGCGCCCTGTGCTATCATACTTCGCGGCATTCTTTTTGATCGATGGAATACATATTTTGAGCGAGGATCGAACCGAGGATCGCAAGAGCGATCATCTCCGGATCGTGCGCGGCGAGGACGTAAACGCCAAGGGCATAACCTCGGGCTGGGCGCGCTACCGTTTCCGGCACATCGCGATGCCGGAGCTGGATCTCAACGAGGTGGACACCAGCACAACCTTTCTGGGCAAACGCCTCCGCGCGCCGCTGTTGATTTCATCGATGACCGGCGGCACGAACGAAGCCGAAGCAATCAACCTGCAGCTGGCCGAGGCAGCCGAGTATACCGGTGTCGCGATGGGCGTGGGGTCGCAGCGCGCGGCGCTTTCCAACCCGATACTCGAACGCACCTATGCTATTCGTCGCGTCGCCCCGACAACAGTCCTGCTGGCGAATCTGGGAGCCGTGCAGCTGAACTACGGCGTCGGGATCGACGGCTGCCGCCGTGCGGTAGATATGCTGGCGGCGGACGCATTGATTTTGCACCTCAACCCGCTGCAGGAGGCTGTGCAGCCCGAAGGCGACACCAACTTCCGCGGCCTATATCGCAAGATCGAGGCGGTCTGCCGCGGGCTCGACGTACCTGTAATCGTCAAGGAAGTCGGCAACGGGATCGGTGCCGGGGTAGCGCGCCGGCTGGTAGAGTGCGGCGTAGCGGCGATCGACGTGGCCGGAGCAGGCGGAACGTCGTGGAGCGAAGTCGAGCGCTACCGTATCGCGCAGGAGCGCGGCCAGACGATCGCGGCTCTATTCGCCGGCTGGGGTATTCCCACCACCGAAGCGATCCGTGAAGTACGCGCCTTACTCCCGGAGCTCACCCTGATCGGCTCGGGCGGCATCCGCAGCGGTCTCGACGTCGCAAAGGCGATCGCGCTCGGCGCCGATCTGGCCGGCTCCGCGGCGCCGCATCTGCATCGTGCCGGCGAGCACAGCGGCGTCGACGCCGTGATCGACGGGCTCAACGACTACATTACCGAGCTGCGCATCACGATGTTTCTGGTGGGAGCGGGGGATCTAGGGGCGTTGAGGCGGACGGAGTTGGAGATTAGTTGAACGAACCAGCAAACCAACAAACCAGCAAACCTTCGGACACGAACGATTGGTTGTTACTTGCGTTCATCATCGAGAGCAAATGGTGAATCGACGAACTTAACCGGCGGTCGTTATGGCGAAGCTGTTTACTGGCTTGTTGGCTTGCTGGTTTGTGGTGTGGTTTGTTGGTTTGTTGGTTTGCTTAGTTTGCCTGGTTTGCTTATATGCACGTCACCCAACTCAACCTGCGCAACTGGAGAAATTACCACGAGCTAAATCTGGACCTGCAGCCGGGCACGACACTGTTTTACGGTCCCAACGCCGCCGGCAAAACTTCCTTACTCGAGGCGCTGTATTTTCTGGCCACCACGCGCTCGCCACGCACGTCGGCCGACCGTGAGCTGATCGGCTGGGATGCGCCGGCCGATCTGGGGCTGGCGCCGTTTACGCGTCTGGCGACAACCGTATTACGTCGCAGCAGCGGCCGCGACGAGCGTATCCTGATTGAGCTGGTTGTGCAGCGCAGGCAGGACGCGGCAAGCAATCCGCTGCCGACGACGCAAAAAACGATCCGCATCAATCGCGCGCCGCGCCGCGCGCTTGATCTGGTCGGACAGCTGCGCGTGGTGCTCTTTACACCGGTCGACATCGATCTGTTGACCGGTCCACCCGCGGGCCGGCGGCGCTGGCTTGACGTGATGCTTTCGCAGCTCGACGGGCGCTATGTTCGCGCGCTGGCCGAATACCAGAAGGCGGTGCTGCAGCGTAACGCGCTGCTGCGCTCATGGCGCGAAGGGGGTCGGCGCCCGCGGCCGGATGAAGTTCGCCGCCAGCTGCAGTTCTGGGACCGTACGCTCGCCGTCAACGGCGCTCAGATCATCGCCGAGCGCAAGACGGCGATCCGTGAGCTCGGCGAGCTTGGCGCGCCGATCCATCGCGATATCGCCGGTGTCGGGCAGCAGCTGCATTTAAGCTACGCCGCCACGGTGGATGGGCCGGATGCCGTGCCGGCGCTGGAGGAAGCCTTCGCCGATGCGCTACAACGGATATTGCGCGAGGAGCTGGACCGCGGCCAGACCTTGATCGGCCCCCACCGCGACGACGTAGTATGCCGCCTGGAAGATATCGACATCGGCGTGTATGGCTCGCGCGGCCAGCAGCGCAGCCTGACCCTGGCACTAAAGCTGGCCGAAGCCGAGCTGATGCGGCGGCGAACCGGCGACGCGCCGGTGCTGCTGCTCGACGATATTTTGTCCGAGCTCGACGCGGCCCGACGTGCCCATCTGCTGCAGTTCATCGACCGGCCCGACCAGCAAACGCTGATCACCGCCGCCGACCTGGCCGACTTCGACCCTTCGTTCTTGACGCAAGTCAGCCGCTTGCGCGTCGAACACGGGCAGGTGCTGTAGATCGGACAAGAACACCACAAAGAACACAAAGGACACAAAAAATCCTTAATTCTTTGTGTCCTTTGTGTTCTTTGTGGTGTTCTCCGGTTGCCCGTGCCTTTTGGCCTTACTTGGTCACCTGCGGCAGGATGAAGCGGTACACATCCAGGCCGGCGCCGGTCGCGCTCATGGCCGCGTAGTCGCTCAAGACTTGCTTGGGCACCTGCACCGTGCCGGCCTCATCATACTCGCAAGTCTGGCGATCGGCAGGCAGCTGCTGCAGGCACGGTTGGGCCAGCGGGCGCGGCAGCAACCGCACCATGCCCCAGTTTTCCGGGCCGCTGTCGGCGGCCGAGCTCGGAACGGCGAAATCCTCATACTTGAACCACAGCACGGTCTCGATATACGCGCGTTGGCGCCACAGCGTCCAATATATCGACTTGAAGAATTGAGCCTGGCGGGCCTGGTTCTCCGGGTCGGCCGGCGCGCCGCGGTCGCCGATCTCGGTGATCCACAGCTTGTTGGCGCGGTCGCCGTTCTCGTACATTATCCGCCGCAGACCCCTCACGCGCTCGGCGACGCGGCCGATCTCGGGCGAACCGGTCAGCTCGGGGAGCAGGCCGGCACGCATTTCGAGCGGGTACGGGTGGTAGGCAACGCCATCGAGGGGGTAGCGGCCCGCAGCATTGGGAGATTGCCGGTACGCCGTGAACGCCGGCGACTTGTAGATTGTATCCAGATACTGCCGGTCGGTAGCCATATTGCAGTCGTCGCAGCGGCCGGGATGCAGTCCGCCGAGTATGATCCTGACATCGCTGCAGCTGCCGCCGATCGACCCGTTGACGCAGCGCTCGCGATACACACGATAAAACTTGGTCTGCAGAATGGCGACAAATTCCGGCTTGAGACCCTTACCGCCGCCGTTGATATAGCGGTTCGGCTCGTTCAGCACCTCGAACGCGGCGATGCCGGTGCCGGTCGCCACGTCGTAGGGGAAGGACCGCGCGACAGCGAAGGCATTCTCCAGCCAGATGCGCATCCAACCGTTGACGGTGCCGAAGTCGAAGGTCGGACTGCCGGGCGTTGGGCTGATCGTGAGCTGTTCCTCGAGCTTTTCCGGATCGATGTAGGTGCCGGGAGCATACTCGTCGCCCGGAAAGCGCGACGGATCGGCGGCGGCGCGCTGGCGCACCAACGGCGTAGCCAGCAGCATGATGACCCGCAGGCCATATTTAGGCGCTACCGTATTGATAAAGTAGCTGTACTTCTCGGTAAACACCTGGCCGGGCGTCGGGCAAGGAATGTTCGGGTAGCATTCCTCGGCGAACATCTCGATGCGCACCCACTTGACGCCGGCAGCCTGCAGATTGGCACCCATCGCCTCCAGAAAGGCCCGGTTGCTGCCGCTTGGGTCGCCGGAGTTGGTTTGCCACTCATAGTACGGGTCGCGCACCACCATGCCCATGAACGAACCGGGAGCTACGCCAGGCTCGATCGGCGGCAGGACCGGCGGGAGCGGCGGCGCCGGCTCTTGCGCGAGGCTAGGTTCGGCATGGAAAACTGGAGCAAGCAGCGCGAACAGCGCCGCAAGGAATAGCAGCCGACGCATGGGTATTCCTTTCTTGGCCACGCCGATTCTATCAGGTAGGCGCAGAAACACCATCATACGGCCATGACGACGAGGTGACAGGCGCCGAGCAAAATAGGGCTACTAGAAGGCGGGAATAGCGTGTTTTGCCATGTTTGGTCGTAAACAGCAACCGGCTGTTGACACTGCCGGACGAGGATGCAATAATCAAGACTGGAGTACTTAGTAATTGAGTATCTGGGGGCTGCGTGCAACGCTCAGCCACGCTCCTGGCTTTGTCGCTGCTCCGGTGGCTGCCGGCCGCGTGCGGTGCGCCAGGCGGCGACGATACCACCCCGCCAGCTTAGAAATACACGTATGGCCGGAACAACTCTGACCCGCCCACGCCGCGCTACCGTGGTGCGTGCCCAACCCAAGGCCTCATGGCGTCGCACCTGGCCCCTGCTGGTCGCCAGCGTACCGGCCCTGTTGTTTTTGCTTGTCCCGCTGCTGGCGCTGCTGCTGCGGATCGACCTCGGCCGGCTGCTGGCAAATCTTGTTGATCCGACGGTAGCACAGGCACTGGTATTGAGCATGCGCACAACGCTGCTGACGACTGTCGTCGCTGTCGTCGCCGGGACGCCGCTGGCCTTTCTGCTCGCGCGGCGCCGGTTTCGCGGCCATAGTGTGCTCGACACGCTGGTTGATTTGCCGATGGTATTGCCGCCCTCGGTGGCCGGCATCGCGCTGCTGATCGCGTTCGGACGGCGCGGCTTAGTCGGCCAGTATCTCCAGGATGCCGGCGTCTCGATCGCGTTTACGGCGCTGGCCGTGGTGCTCGCACAAACGTTTGTCGCAGCGCCGTTTTATATCAAGGCCGCGGCCGCCGGTTTCGAGGCTATCGATCGCGAGCTCGAGCACGCTGCGCTGATCGACGGAGCGGCTCCGTTGCGCGTGTTTCGCTCGATCACCGTACCGCTCGCGCGCACGGCGCTGCTGGGTGGCGTGGTGATGACCTGGGCGCGCGCGCTGGGCGAGTTCGGCGCGACGATTATATTCGCCGGTAACTTTCCCGGCCGTACCCAGACGATGCCGTTGGCGATCTATATCGGCTTCGAGCTTGACTTCGACGTGGCGCTTACGCTTTCGGTAATCCTGCTGACCGCGTCGTTCGCGGTCTTGTTCGTCGTTCGTCGCGTGCTCGGCCGGTCGGTTAACACGAATTAGCTGGAGCAGGTACCAGCACCCCGAACATTCAACCACGCGCCCGGCGTGCTTGCGAGCAGCATCCGTATCTGCTAGGATAGGCCGTGTCTGCCCGACAGCGTAGCCCGCGTTGACCTGCCCTGTTCGCACCGCGCTCGCTAGGCTGCTGTTCTCTGCCGGTTCGTCCTGCACCGTCGCTGCTCTATTGCCGCCAGTTTGGTTCGCGTTGCTCCTTCGCCGGAGCGCGAGTATCCGGAGGTCGGTCATGAGCCATAGCTTGTCAGCGTACCTGGACAGCGCGCCGTCGCTGGATGAGTTCGCGTCGGAGCTCGATCGTCTCGGCCTCAGCTACCGGCATACTGTTCCACCCAGCCGTCGCTGGAACACGCCGATCCATGTATTCGGGCTGGACGACGTGCGGGTAGTGTATTATCAAGGCGACCCCGACACATCTCGTGCAATGGTCAGCACCACCGTTCGGCGCGTCGATACACCCCTCGGCGCCGTTCAGCTTCGCCTGATCGCCGCTCGCGTGCTTAATCGCTGGGGCGGCGAGTTGTATGACCCACAACGACGACGGCGTGTCCCCCTGAATTGATTTTCCTTGCCACCTGCATCACCTCCGGCAGCCTGATGTATAATGCAGCCGCGCCGCCTTCCCCCGTGGCCACCATTTGATGTCGCGAGGTGCGCACGATGCGCTTGGGTCTAGTTTCCTCTCGCCTGCTGGTTGCTTGCTTTTTGCCGGTGCTCGCTGTGCTTGTGTGTGCCGTGCCGGCTCCCCCGGCACGCGCCGCGGACGAGTACGCCGCCGCGATGCGCGAAGGCTTTGCCGCCGAGACCTTGAATGACGAACTGCCGCGCTATGACCTCGATATCGACGTCGATCCCCTGGCACGGCGACTGAGCGGAACGATGCGCCTGCGGTATGTCAACACCACCGCGGCCGAGCTCAACGATCTGGTGCTGCGGTTGTATCCGAACTTTCCTGCCGATATATTCGGCGACGGCGGCGATGTATCGATGTCGGTCGCGGATATCACAGTCGAGGGCTCGCCCGCAAACGGAGCGCTCGAAGCGCAGCGCACGGCACTGCGCGTGCCGCTGAGCGAACCATTAGTCGCCGGCGACAGTGTCGAAGTTCAACTCACCTTCAACGCCACGTTCCGGCCGTGGGTCGAGCGCGACGGCACCTTTCCGCTGCCGTCCTACTATCCGATGCTGGCGGCGTGGGACGATGGATGGCGCACCGATGTGTCAAGCTTTCCGGATCGAGTGTACGCCGCCAGCGCGCTGTACCATGTGCGGCTGTCCGTCCCGGCCGATTGGTCGGCCATCGCCGGGGGCAGCATCCTCGGAACGAGTGAGCAAAACGATCGCAAGATCTACGAGATCGTGAGCGGGCCGATCCGCGAATGGGCGTTTAGCGTCGGGCGCTTCGACGTAGCACGGGCCGAGCACGCCGGCGTGGATGTCGCGGTGCATTACCGCAGCGGCGCAGGGCTCGGCGGCGCAGCGCAGGAAATGGCCCGCCACATCGCGGCCTCGATCGCCAGCTTCGACGCCAAGTTCGGCCTGTACCCGTACCGCGAGCTCGAGTTCCACCTGATCAATGCCCGCCGTGGCTTCGACGCGGGCAGCGAGTACCCCGGCCTGGTGTATGTGCTGCTCAACGGGCGCTACACCGACGAAACTCGCTATGTTACCGCGCATGAGGTAGCGCACCAGTGGTTTTATGGCGTGATCGGCAACGACATTTTTGAGCAGCCGTGGCTCGACGAAGCGTTCGCCCAGTACAGCGGCACGCTGGTAGAAGAGGATTGGGCAGGCGTTGACGGATTCCAGCGCGCCTATGACCGCCACGTCGAGCGCCTGGCGTCGCGAACGCGGCTTCCGGCCGGGCTCGGCATCCGGCAGTACGGTACCTGGAACACCTATTACGCGGCGGTGTACGGGCGTGGCGCCCAGTTCCTGCACACGATGCGCCGCGAGATCGGCGACGCGGCGTTTTTCGGCGGGCTGCAGGCGTACTATCGCGAGAACAAATACGGCACCGGCACGTCCGCCGCGCTGCAGCGCGCCTGGGAGCAGGCCAGCGGGCGCGATCTGGATGGGCTGTTCCGAGCCTGGATCGAGCCGTAACTATGCCGGGAGCGGGGCGCCGGCGGCGGCTTCCAGCTCCAGCCGAAGCCAGCGCGCCCGCACACGCTGCGCCTCGGTACCCAGCAGCAACGCAGGGCTTACCAGATGTGCGTCGATCTCGATACAGACGCGCCGGCGCTGGCTCATATCCACCACGATGTACATCCTGTCCGCCGTGGAGTAGGCATTGTCCAGCCGTTGCGCGGCTAATCGCGCGCGCTGCTCCTGCGCGGCCAGTAGCACGGCCAGCGGCTCGCCGGCGCCGGCAAGTAAATCCAGCGCGCGCTGCCACTCACGCTCGGCCAGTGCAAGCAACCCGTCCTCGACGGCTGCCGCCGGTCGATCGTACGGTGTGCTGCTCAGCCACGCTATGAGCGCCTCGGCCTTGTGCAGCTGTCTGACACGCGGCAGCAGCTCGAGCAGGGCAGCGGCAAATAAGCGCTCCTCGCGCCCCTTGCGCTCATCCACGGCGAGCTCTGCCGCCTCCGAGTTGTGGTCGCGCCGCTCTACCAGGCGGCGTTCCAGCTCGCTCGCCAGCTGCTCGCGCAGCGGCTCGACAACATTCGCGCGTGCATGGAGGGCGGCGCTCCGGCCAAGCTCAGGCGTCTCGAGCAGCGCCGGCAATCCGAGCCGGCGCACCAGCGAGCCGATCGAGCGGTCGACTTCCTGCAGGTTGAGTGGCATCCGTACCCCGCACACGGGATGGTCCTTTTTCTCCTACCGTCCTGGTCGCCACGAGCAGCAGTTCGATCGTAGCGCCAAGCAGCCATGAATTCAACACAGCAATGCTCAAATTTGTAACAGTTGTGTTACGAAGGGCCCGGCGTAACCCCGACGCTCAAGCCTGGGGCTGAGATTTACTTCCGGCGCGCGCGCTCTTTC
Organism: uncultured bacterium; assembly: GCA_963827625.1. Lineage (GTDB taxonomy): Bacteria > Chloroflexota > Chloroflexia > Chloroflexales > Kallotenuaceae > CAWHBS01. The sequence continues at coordinate 945,560 of CAWHBS010000007.1, forward strand.
GCGGCACGCAGGCGAGCGAGCGCATCACCGCCCTCAGCAGCGCGCGTTTCAGCGGGCGTGGGACGCTCGACGGATGATGCGGGCGGCCGCGCGGCGGGCGGCACTGCAGGCTGTTCCGCCGGAGCGGAATCCATAGGCTCAGAACGCTGATCAGGTGTGCCGCGACCCACACGAACCGCTGCGCGAGCCTTTGCGCGCTGCAGGTCGCCCAGCACCGGAGACGGGGACTGCGTCGCCGGAGGCCGCGCCAGACGCGCTGCCGTCCAGCTACGTGCCTCGGCGAAGTCGCCGCGGCGCAGGCTGAGCCGCCGCACGGCGATGTCGAGCGGCAGCAGCAGCGCCACCAGCAGCAGCAGCGGCAGGCTGATCTCCTGGGCGCGCCGCACCGAAGCAAGGTTATGCTCGAATGCACTTGCGGGCGATTGCAGCACCCGGCCGCCTGTGTCCGCCGCGATCGCTTCGAGTCAGCGCCGGATTGCTTTGTTGCTGCCGGTACTCGGGCGAGTACGGCACCACCAGGCCGACCAACTGTGAGCCGGCTGCTGCTCCGGCGCTGCTGCCGCTCAGCTGAACCAGGTACTGGCCCGCCTGAGGGCTGGGCACCTCACCCTGAAACTGCCCCGGACCGACCTGCCGCAGCTCGACCTTTTGCTCGGCGCCGTCTGGGCCGATGATCGTCGCGTCGACGCGAGCATCGGGCAACGGGTTGCCCTCGCTGTCCCTGGTTTCAGCCGTGATAATCGCCTGCGTACCCTCGACACGCGCCTGTGCGTTGAGCGCGTTCTCGGTGTCGGGCGGAATAGTCCATCCGACCAGCTGCGCCGCGAAGGTCCCGAAATCCTGCCAGCCGACCAGATCCTTACCCCACTGGCCCTTGAGGTCCGACGTCCAGGCAACGGCCCGGCCGAGGCCGTACTGCCACTGCGCCAGCACCGGATCGCCCTGCGGCGAGCGCAGGATCAATTGCGGCCGAGTCTTTCAGCTCGGTGCCGTTGTAGCCGTAGAGTGACGGCCAGCCGGCGTCGGTGAGGCCGCTCAGGATCGGCGAATCGCCTGCCAGCGTCGGGACGAACTGCTCCTCGATCAGGTACGAGCCGACGGTCTTGACAGTTTCGTCGACGAAGATCTGCGGCACATCTTCCATATTGGCGACGGCGTAGTAGCGCCCGCCGCCGTGGTCGGCAAGCTCTTCAAGATACGGCGCCGAGCCGCTGCCGGCCGCGACTGTCGAGATCGTGATGCCCTCGGCGCGCATTTCGTCGGCGATGTCGGAAGCGTTGCCCGACTGCGACCAGCCGTCGGTAAGCAGGATCACATGCTTGACCCGCGCGTCGGTTTTTTCCAGCGCGGCCTTGGCAGCCAGCAGGCCGCCGCGCACATTGGTACGGCCGTTGGGCTGCACCGGTGCGATCGCTTGCTCGATTTCAGACAGCGACGGCAGCTGCGCGATGTCGACAGCCCAGCGCGGCACATCGTCGAACGCCACCACGCCGAGCTTGTCTTCTGCCTGTAGCAGCGCCGAGGCCTGCAGGATGGCTTCCTTGGCGATATCGACTTTGACCACGCCGCCCGAGTTCATCGGGCCCTGGTTCGGATCGTTGCAATGGCATGCGGCCATCGAGCCGGATTTGTCGACCACAAACACGAGTGCAACATCCGGCCGGCGCTCTTTGTCGCGCACTTCCATATGCACCGGCAGCGCTTCCTCGACCGGTGTCTTGTTGTAGCCGCCCATACCATAGGCGCGATCGCCGCCGATCATCAACAGACCGCGGCCAAGGTCGCGCACATACGCCGGCAGCGTGTTCATCGCCGAGGTAGGCAGCCGGCCCGCGGGGACGTTGGCCAGCACCACCGCGTCGTAGCTGCCCAGCTCGGCCAGCCCGGCCGGGATACCCTCCGGGGCGACGACGGTCGGGCTCATCCGGGCGCCGCGCAGCGCATCGGCAAGGTTGCGGCCTTCGCCGGGCTTACCTTCGACGACCAGCACACGCGGCTCGCCCTGTACATCCACCAGCGCCGCCACTTCGTTGTTCTGGCGACGATTATCGCCGGCTACCTCGACCTCGGCACTGTAGCGGGCGAAGCCGTCGGCGTCGGCTTCGACGCTGAACTCAAAGGTTTGCCGCCCCGGCTCGAGGTTGACGGCTCGCTCGTCGAGTAATCGGTCGCCGGCGCGCAGCCGGATCGTCGCCGGCGCCGCAGCACTGGCCTCGACGACGACCTGCAGCGGGATGGTCTGGCCTTTGCGGGCAGTTGCCGGTGCGCGCAGATCCGAGAGCTGGGCCAGATCGTTGCCCGATTCGCCGAGCGTCACGACCTCGATCGGAACACCGCGCGTGCTCGCCAACGACACCGCCGACTGGACGTCGCCGCTGTTTTCGCCGCCGTCGGACAAGAGCACCAGGCGCTTTTGCGTTTCGGCGGGCAGCAGCGCCAGGCCCAGATTGAGTGCTTCTTGCAGATTGGTGCGTGTCGTAACCGGCGCGGATTGGATCCGCCGCAGCCCACGCTCGGGTGACGGCGCACGCTCGACCAGCGCGTTCGCGCCGAATGCAACGATCGCCGCCTGGTCGTCGTCGCGCATCGTGCCGAGCGCATCCGCGACGAAGGTTTCGGCGCGGGTGCGCTCTTCGGGCGATACCGAGTCGGAGCTGTCGACCAAAAACACCGTCGTCAGCCGGTCCACGCCACGCACGAACTGAGCGCCGGCGAGCGCTAACACGAGCGCCGTCAGCAGTAGCGCGCGCAGCATCAGGCTGGCCCAGAAGCGGCCGCGCGGCAGCCGGCGCGGCGCGAGCAGAGCCAGCCCGAGTAGCAGGGGTATCAATACGAGCAGCCACAAGACCGCGGGGTAGATGAACGACAAGCCCATAGGTGTTTAAACGCCGGCCACGAGCCGGCAGTTCCAACTCAAAGTGTAACACACCGGGCGCCGGGAGGGCCTGAGAAGCGGCTGAGGACCGAACGGGGTTATTTTTTCTGATCGGGTCGCTCGACCACGCCGCGCCTGGTGCGGCGCCAATCGTTCGCCGATGGTGCTGCCGGTTGCGGTGACGGAGGTGGCTGGGCGGCTTGTGGCGCAGGTGAAGGGGCTTTGGGCGCGGGCGGCGTCGGGCCTGCAGCTCGGACGCGTGCCCGACGACGATCGAGCTCAGCCTCCGGCCGGGCAGGGCGGCGCGCGGCACGTTCACGTAGCCAGGCTTCCACGGCGCGCGGCCGCGGCAGCAGCAAACGGCGCACCGCGATGTCGAGCGGCCACAGCAGCACCGCCAGCCACAACAACACCCAGGCGATCGGCTGCGAGCGTAGCGGCGTGGCGGCCGGGGTGTCCCAGACCTGGTTCGCCGCAACGCCGGCGCGGCCGCCGGTGAGCTGCGACAGCTGGTTCAGTAGCGCCAGATTTCCGTCGCGCTGCAGATACTCGGCCGAGGGCGGTACAACCGCGCCCGACGAGACGACACCAAGCTCCTCGCCCCGCTCGCCGCGCACCAGGACCTGCGCGCGGTATACGCCGGGATCGGGCAAGCCGGTTGTGCCGCGATACCGGCCGGGCGCGATTTCAAGCAGCGGCAGCTCGGTCACCGTCCCGTCGCCGGCGACGATACGGCCCACCGGCGTGAGACCGCTGCGCCCGCCGCCGTCTTCCGCATCGGCGCGCAGCTCCAGCGCCAGTGCCGTGCCGTCCACGCCGGCGGATGCTTCGAAGCCCTCCGGGCTCGGCGCCGGCAAAACTCCGGCAACAAGCTGCCCGGCGAAGCGCCCGAAGCCGTCCCAGGTGACCCAGTTCTTGGCCCATTGGCCCTTAAAATCGGAGGTCCAGGCGGCGGCGCGGCCGAGGCCGTACTGCCACTGCGCCAGGATCGGATCGCCGTCGTCGGTTTGCAGCACCACCTGCGCGCTGTCTTTGGGCGTGACGGCGTTGTAGCCGAATAGCGGCGGCGCGGCTCGCAGATCACGTACTTCGGGCGCCGGGAACGCGACCAGCGGCGTGAACTCGCGCTCGACGATACCGCGCCGCGCCACGCGCAGCGATTCGTCGAAAAACAGCCGCGGCACATCGTTGACATCGTCGACGGGATAAAACACACCGCCCGTTTCGGGAGCCACTTTTTCGAGGTTGGGGTCGAAATCGCCGATGCCGACGGAGGTCAGCGTGATGCCGGCGCCTTTCATGCGCTCGATCACGCCGTCGTAGTTATATTCGGCCTGACCGTCCGTCAGTAGCACCACGTGTTTGATCTTGGCCTCGGCTGTTTCCAATGCATCGGTTGCCAGCTCGAGGCCGGGCTTGAGGTCGGTGCCGCCGCCGACGCTGATCGAGCCGAGCTGCTGCAGAAATTCCTCGGAAGATGGCTTGGCCTGCAGGTCGACCGCCCATTCGGCCGCGCTATCAAAGGCAACCACGCCGATCTGGTCGCGCTCGGTGAGCGTGGCGAAAGCCTGCGCGGCGCCTTCCTTGGCCAGATCGAGCTTCTCGCCGCTCATCGAGCCCGAACGGTCGATCACCAGCACGATGGCGATATCGGGCGTAACCTTGACGCCGCGTGTGCGCATTTCGACCGGCAATGCACTCTCGATTGGCGTGTCGAGATATCCACCCGCGGCATAGCTGTCCTCGCCGCCGACCATCACCAGGCCGCGACCGAGCTCGCGCACATACGCCGGCAGCAGGTCGGCCGCCCGGCGCGGCAGCGCGCGGTGCGCGACGTCGACCAGCACGATCACGTCGTAGGCATCCATGCCGATCAGCGACTGTCGGCAAGCCGTCCGGCGCCACGACCTCGGGGTTGAGCTGCGCCGCCAGCAGCGCATCGCGCAGGTTATCCGCGCGCCCCGCTTCGCCTTCGACTAAGAGCACCCGCGGCGGCCCGCGCACTTCGGTAAAACCGAACTGCACGTTGTTGGCGCCGACCGTATCGCCGGCCGAAGTGATGCGCGCCTCCCAGGCATGAAAGCCCGGCCCGGGCGCGGGCACCGTGAGCGGAATGCGCGTCAGACCGGCGTCGAGCCGGACGTCGGTTTCGAGCACTACCTGGCGGTCGAGCAGCAGCTGTAGGGCGGCTGTCCCGCGAAACCGCTGCGCACCTGCGCTACCAATCTGATTTGCTGGCCCTCACGCGCGGCGGACGGCGCTTCGAGGCCTTCCAGCGCCGTATCTTCGGCCGCGGGCGGTCCGATCAACGAGACCGTCTCGATCGGCACGCCGGCGGCCCGCGCCAGCGCCGCCTCGTCCAGCGCGGCGCCCCTGGTTTCCGCGCCGTCCGACAGCAGCACGACCCGCTTACGCGTTTCGCCCGGCAGCAATGCCAACGACAATCGCAATGCGCGAGCGATATCGGTTTGTTCGCCCGGCGGCTGCACCGTGGTGCGCGAGAACTGCACATCGGCGGCGGGTGGGCGCTCTACGATCGCCTCGCTGCCGAACACCACGATACCGGCCCGATCGCCGGCCGGCTTATCGCGCAGCGCCGTGGCGACAAACTCCTCGGCCCGCACGCGCGTCGCGGGCGATACCGAGTCGGAGGCGTCGACCACAAAGATCGTTGTCGTATCGCCGCCCGGCCATACCAGCTGCGCCCCGGCCAGCGCAAGCACAAGTGCCGCCAGGATTATTGTGCGCAGCCCGAGGCCAACCCAGCGCCGCCAGCGGGCAATGCGCCGCGGCCCCAGCAATGCAATTGCCCACACCGGAACGAGCAGGATGAGCAACCAAAGGTATTGGGGTTGTACAAACCTCATCGGTAAAAAGACCGATCCGCGAAGGCCGGGTACCTACGATAGTGGGTGCGAACGCAAGTCACGCAAAGGACTATTTGCAGTGCTAGAGCAACTACCGGAAACCTTGATCTGTCATTCCGAGCGGGGCGCCCTCTGGGCCTAGGAATCTCACGGCTTCTGGGCGCCCAGAAGCCGTGAGATTCCTCGCTGCGCTCGGAATGACATGACTCAATGGATGTGAGCATTACTATAGAAAGTGATTAGCGATAAATGCACGGCATACAACAGGCCAACATGCTCTTGAACTAAACCCGAGCATAATCGATTAATTTGCGCTTAGCTTCGTGTGCCTTCGTGGATTTCATCGTTATCCTCGTGTTGCTGCACGCGATCCTCGTCGAACAAGCGTTTCCCGCAGCCACGCCAGCGCACTGCGCTGGTAAACCAGCCACTCGATCACCAGCAGCGCAAGCGCGATCCAGGCCAGCCAGCGCCAGAACTCGCTGCGCGCCGTGCGCTCCTGCGCCCCCGACACTACCCGGTCGCCGGCCTGGAACAGCTGCAGCTGCTCGCGCGGCTCGACACGCGACTCGGCCGGGTTTTGCAGATTGACGGCTGTTGCGCGCACAATCGGATCGGCGCCCGGGCGCCGGATCTCGACTGCGTACACGCCGAGAGCATCGGTGTCGGCGAACACGGCCTGATCATTCTGCGGCTGCAGCGTCACCCGCGCGCCATCCGGTTTCGTGACGACGACCTCGCTGGCGTCGGGCGGCACCGGCACCACCATGGGCTCGCCGGGATCGAGCGCGGCAGCTTCCCCGCCCTGTCCGGGCGCGAGATAGCCGACCAGATTGGCGATCAGAACCGGAAAGGCCACCTGCAGCGGCAGGTTCGAGTTGGGCAGCTGAAACGCCAGCACGCCGATACGCCTGCCGTTTTGTTCGCCGGCCATCAGGATCGGGCCGCCGTCGCTGTCGACGACCGTGCGCGCCCATGCCGGCTTGGGTATCTGGGCCGCCTCGAGCACCGCTACCTCCGCTACAGATACGTTGCGCAGCAGCGCTTCGTTGCCGGTCGCCGGTCGCAGCACCGGAAATTCGATCTCGCCGGTCACCGAAAACAGCTCGGTCGAGCGCAGCGGGCCAATGAACAGCAGATTGCCAGGTGGTAGCGGGTCGGGCGTAACTCCGTCCAGGACCGTCAGCGCTACGGTTTCGGTAAACGTCGTGGTAGTCGTCGGCACAGTCGTCACTTCCAGGCCGGGCAGCAGGCCGAGCGCGGTTTCCAGAAAGCGGTTGCCGTCCGATACCAGCCGCACAGTGGCTTTGTCGGCGCCGCTGCTGGTCGCCCATGCCTGGTCGTCGAGCGGCAGCGTGTCACCGCCTTCCAGCCGCGCCGTCGCGCGCGTCACCGTGGCCGGAATATCCTCGACCACCGACTGGTCCTGGCCCGGCTCGAGCGTAAGGTCATAGGCGTTGTGTACTTCAAGCCCGTTGCCGCGGTCGACCTCGACCACCATCCGGCGCTGCACGGGGGCACCGCCGTAATTGGTGGCCTGGGCAAACAGCCGCTGGCCGCCCGGCGCCGGCTGCAGCACCAGCGCCGACATGGCGGTATTATCGTTGCGCGCACCGATCGGAAAGAACTGCACCGGCACCGGCAGCTTGGCTTCCGGCGGCAGCGTCACCTGGCCGTCGGAGATGATCGCCACTTCGCTGTCATATTCTCGCGCCGCCAACGCCCCGGCCAGCTCGAGCGCCTGCGTCATATCACTGCCGCCACCGTTACGAATTACTAGCCCCTCGATCGCCCGCCGCAGCTCGCGGCGGTCGGTGGACGCCGAAACCGGCACCTCCATCTGGCCGCCGACGGCGATCACGGTGGCGCGCCCGCCGTCGGGCAGCTGATCCAGCAGCCGCAGCGCCTCGCGCTTGGCGGCCTCGAGGCGCGTGCCGTCGGCATCGGTAGAGCCCATGCTGGCCGAGCGGTCGACGATCAGGATCAGGTTGCGTCCCCCGATACCGGTGGTCAAAAAGAACGGTCGCGCCAGCGCAAAGACCAGCGCCGCCAGCAGCAACAGCTGCAGCAGCAGCAGCAGATTGCGGCGCAAACGCTGCCAGGGCGAGTTGGCCTCGACGTCGCGCACCATGCGCTGCCACAAAAACGTCGACGATACCGTTCGCTCTTCGCGCCGCAATTTCAGCAGGTACATCGCCACGATCACCGGGATCAGGGCTGTGAGCGCAAATGCTAGTGGTGTTATGAAACTCATACTATTTCCTTGCCCACACCAACAGCTTCACCCACACGGCGAAACCGCGGGTCTTCCGACGGACGCGAAGGCGGCTGCAGGCCAAACGCCAGCCACGCGGCGGCCAGCGAGAGCAGCGCGGCGATCACAAACGGCAGCGCGGCGCCGAATTCGAGCGCAAACCCGGCAGCCAGCGGGCCGAGCACCCGCGCGAATGCCGCCACGGCTTGCGACAGGCCAAGGATCCTTCCATGCTCGGCGGGCGGGCTCTGGCGCGTGATCAAGCTGGTGGATGTAGGCGTGGACACGCCGAAGCCGATCGCCAGCGGCACCAGTGCCGCCAGCAGCCAGCGCCAATCGCCCACGAAACCGGCCCACACAAAACCGGCTGCGCCCAGCAGTAGGCCGGCCTGCAAAACGCGCGCCTCGCCCCAGCGCCGCACCAGCGGCCCGATGGCGCCACCCTGGATCAGCACAGCCAGCAAGCCGACATATCCCAACAGGTAGCCGGTTTCACGCGCGCCCCAGCCGAAGCGGATCTGGTTGAACAGGGCGAACAGCCCCTGGAAGCCGGATTGTGCCAGGTTAAACAACAAAAAGATCAGCAGCAGCCGGCCAAGCTGCTCGATCGCGAGCGCGCGCCGCAGGCCGTCGATGTCGATAACGCGCGGCGGAGGCGCCTGGCCGCGCCGTTCGGGCGGCAGCGATTCGGGCAGCAGCACGATCGTCAGCGCCAGCGACAGCAGCGAGATGCCCGCCGCCACGTATGCCGGCGTATGATAATTGTCGCCGGCGCTCAATATCCCGCCGATCGCCGGGCCGAGGATGAAACCCAGGCCGAACGCGGCGCCGATCAGGCCAAACGCACGTGCACGATCGCGCTCCTCGGTCAGATCGCTGATCACTGCCTGGGCTGTCGAGATATTACCGCCCGAGATCCCGTCCAGGATGCGCGCGGCAAACAGCAGCGGCAATGAGTTGGCCAGGCCCAGCAGCACAAACGAGATCACCGTGCCGACCTGGCTGATGATCAGCACCGGCCGTCGCCCGATACGATCGGACAGCGCGCCGAGATACGGCGTCGCGATCAGCTGCATCAGCGAGTAGCTACCCATCAACACGCCGATCGTCAACGGCGACGCGCCGAACTGCCTGGCGTACAGCGGCAGCAGCGGCAGCACGATGCCGAAGCCAAGCAGGCCGACAAAAACGATCAAGAAGATCGGCAGGAGCGGTGATGTGAAGAAACCCTTCATTTAGGAGAACCAAGAACCAACGAACCAACGAACCAACGAACCGTGTAGGGCCGATCGCTTGCGTCGGCCCCTGCGAGAACCAAGCAGAACAGAGGACAGACTGCCGAAACCGAACCAGACAATCGCCAAAACACAAGACTTGAAGCCTGAAACCTGGAACTCGAAACTATCTGACTATGCCCCGCCGCCGCATCAGATTCATTAACAGATCTTCGATCGGCAGGCTCGTTTCGATTGGTATGTAGTCGATGCCCCGAGCGCCACAGTACTCGCCGATCTCGCCGCGCCACTGCTCCAAATTGCGCCGGTAGCGGTTGATCAGGTCCAGGTCGGCCGTCAGATCGACCGGCGCGCCACCCTCGGCGTCGACCAGGCGCACATCGCCTTCCAGCTGCGGATCGACCTCCTGCGGCGCGAGCACATGCAGCACGGTGATCTCGAAGCGCCGCGACAAAAGCGCCTGCAGGCCGGCCTGCCATTCGGGATCCATCAGATCGGAGCACAGCAGCAGCGGCCCCGGATTGCGTGGCGGTCTGCGCATAGCGCCGGCAGGTCGCGGCGAAGCTGGGTCTGGGCGCCGGCACGCAGCTCGGTTCAGAAGCGAGAACAGGGGCCATACGCCCCGCCGCGAGCGCTGCGGCTGGCAATCGCGCTTCGCGCTGCTGGCCGAACGCGGTAAGCGTGACGCGATCGAGGCCGGCGAGCGCGATATAGCCCATCGCGCCGGCGGCGCGCTTGGCGTAGTGCAGCTTGTTGGGATCGCCCCAATCCATCGAGCGGCTGGTATCGAGCAGCAGATGGACGGTCAGCTCTTCTTCGGCGACAAACAGCTTAAGATAAGAAGCGCTCCATGCGAGCGTACAGATTCCAGTCGATCTGACGGAAATCGTCGCCCGCCACATATGGCTTGAAGTCGGCGAACTCGACCGACGCGCCGCGCCGTGGGCTGCGCCGCTCGCCCTGCAGCTCGCCGGCCATGGCGCGCTTGGTCACCAGTGCCAGCCGATCCAGCTTGGCCAGTAACTCGGCGTCGAAGAGTTTGTCTTGCGGTACCTGCAGTCATTATTTTTCGACGCAAAGGCGCAAACTACGCCTCCTCCCGTACAGCTTCGATGATCCCACGCACCACATCATCGTTGTTGGCGCCTTCCGCCTGCGCCTCGAAGTTCAGGATCACGCGGTGACGCAGCGCCGGCAGCGCGGCAACCTTTAGGTCGGCAAACGCCACATTGTAGCGACCGTCCAGCAGCGCCAGGATTTTGCCGGCCAGAATGAGCGTCTGCATTCCACGTGGCGAAGCGCCATAGCGCACGTATTGCTGCGTAATCGCGGGGGAATCCTTGCGTCGGATGAGTCGCCGAGATCAGCCGCGCGGCGTAGTCGAGCACATGACTGGCGATCGGCACTTCGCGCGCCAGCGATTGCATCTGCGATAATCGTCGGACCGTTGACCACACGGCGCGGCTGCGGAGCGTTCAACGCTGGTGGTGCGGTTGGCGATCTCAACCAGCTCGGCGGTAGTCGGGAACGGCACGTCGATCTTGAAGAAGAAGCGGTCGAGCTGCGCTTCGGGCAGCGGATAGGTGCCCTCCATTTCCAGCGGATTTTGCGTTGCCAGCACAAAGAACGGCTGGTCGAGGCTTGATGGATCGTCTTGGCGACCGTGACCGTCCGCTCCTGCATCGCTTCAAGCAGCGCCGACTGCGTCTTGGGCGTGGCGCGATTGATCTCGTCGGCCAGCACAAGATTGGCAAAGATCGGACCCGGCTCGAAGCGAAACTGCTTGCGGCCGTTTTCGTCCTCGGCGATGATCGTCGTGCCGACGATATCGGCCGGCATCAGGTCGGGCGTGAACTGGATGCGCGAAAACCGGCAGTCGATCACATCGGCCAACGTGCGTACCAGCGTGGTCTTGGCCAGCCCCGGCACGCCTTCCAGCAGCGCGTTGCCGCCTGCAAGCAGCGTCACCAGCGTCAGCCGGATCAGCTGGCGCTGCCCGACGATCACTTTGCTGATCTCGCTTTCGACGGCCTGGGCTGCGGCGCGAAACTGTTCTGGAGTTAATCGAGGTCGCTGCGCTGTAGTCATTTTGCCTCGCTAATTTACTCTGGTTCCAATTCACTAAAATAGTCTCGCACATAGCCCTTGAGGTGGGGCGGAATCGCTGAGCGATCGAGCGCCTCGTTGGCGGCGTTGCTGTAATCTCCGTACACATCTTCGTACGGCACCTGCGAACCGTTCGCCGCGCCTGGACCGAACTGGCCAGGTCGCACCTGCTCGCTGCCCTGATCGCCTTGCTGCCCGCCGACCTGTGATTGCTCGCCGTTCTGGCCGGCAGACTGATAGGGTTGATACACTGTATCGCCGCGCTCGCGACCGTCGGTAAAGTCCTGACCGGATCCGCTGCCGCCGACGTCGCCGCTGTTACCGCTGCTGCCGTCGCCGAGATTGTTGGCGTTCGAGCCGCCGGTACCCTGCCCCTGGCCCTGCTGGCCCTGGCCTTGTCCCTGGCCCTGCTGGCCCTGTTGTCCCTGACCTTGACCCTGGCCTTGCCCTGGCCTTGCCCTGACCTTGTCCCTGACCCTGCTGACCCTGCTGGCCTTGCTGACCCTGCTGGCCTTGCTGACCTTGTTGTCCCTGCTGACCTTGTTGTCCCTGCTGACCTTGCTGGCCCTGTTGACCCTGCTGACCTTGCTGGCCTTGTTGCTGTCCGGCCTGTGCAACCTGCTCGCGTCGATCCTGCAGCTGTGACAACGTCTGCTCGCTGGCGGCGTTATCGGCAAGCTGCTGGTTGGCCGCTGCAGCCTGTTGGGCGGCATTGTTCAGGCTTTCGGACGCGGCGGCGTTGTCTCCATTTCGCAGAGCGTCGGCCGCCCGCTGCAATGATTGGGCCAGGTTCGGATCGGAAGATGCTGTTTCGCCGGCCTGCTGCTCGAGCGACTCGGCCAGCGACTCGCGCTGCTGTTGCGACATCGCGGCCAGCTCGTCGGCCAGCTGCTGGAGCTGCTCGTCGAGCCGGCTCGCACCGGCGGGTTGTTGGCCGGCCTGCTCCTGCTGCAGCCGTCGTGAAAGCTGCTCCATCCCGGCGCGCCGGGCGTCGGCCTGCGGATCGAGCCGACGCCGCAGCTGGGCTTCGGCGGTCGACAACTTGGCCAGGGCTTCTTCGCGATTGTCGCGGCTCGCCTGTAGCTCGCGCTTAAGCGCTTCAAGCTCCTGGAGCAATCGCTCGCGCTCGGCCGCCGAGAGCTCGGTGTTTTCGGTCAGCGCTTCGGCCTGGCGCTCGATATCCTTGACCGCCTCGTCGACGCTCGCCTGCACCGCCGCGCGCTCCGCCAGCACCGCGGTTTGTGGATTGGGCAAGAACACCAGCGCAGCGCCCAGCAGCAACGGCCCCCAAAACCACACGATCGATCTTCGATCCAGCGCCCATGGTATCTGGCGCGCCTGCACACGCTGGGCCGTCGCCAGAGCATCCGAGCGCTGCAGCTGCTCAACCTCGTCGAGATCGGGTTTGTCGCTCAGCTCCAACGCGGTAGAAAAGCGCTCGCGCAGGCCGAGCAAGAGATCTGTTCGCCGCGCTGCCATCGCCGGGCTCGGCCGGCGCAGCAGCAGCAACAGCATCGCCAGCGCCCAGGCCGCGAGCGGCACGAGCGACCACAGCAGCAGATTGGGAATCGGCAGCAGCCGGCCGGCGATCTGGAACACGATAAAACCGGCGCCCGGTATCCAGGCACTGCGCTGGGCGATGCCGAGCGCGTCGCGCAGCTGCAGGCGGCGTTGAAACGGGCGAAGCCGGCGCTGGAGATCAGTTGTTGTAGACGCCATGACCTTTCCTCTGCGGGCAGTATACCAGCTTGCTTTAGACTCTTTGTAAGACGAGCCTGAGCGGGTGTTGGTTCCGCCATGATATGGTAGGGGTTGGCGGGAGAAGTACCACATGCCTAAAAATAAACGCGGCGACTATACCATCAGCACCGACCCGGCCCGTCTCGACCTGGAAATGATCGTAGCGGCGCTGGGCCGATCATACTGGGCGGCAGGTCGCTCGCGCGAGGTGATCGAGCGCTCGCTCGAGCACTCGCTGTGCTTTGGTCTGTACTTCGGCGACACACAGGTCGGGCTGGCACGGCTGGTCACCGACTTTGCCACCTTCGCCTGGCTGTGCGATGTGTTTGTGCTCGAAGAACATCGTGGCCAGGGCCTTGGCAAGTGGCTGATCGAGACGGTGGTGTCGCACCCCGAGCTGCAGGGCATCCGGCGCATCATGCTGGCGACCCGCGACGCGCATGGTCTTTACCAGCAGTACGGGTTCGCGCCGCTGGCCGCGCCGGAGCGCTGGCTCGAGCGGTTCCGACCGTAGACAGCCGGCAGGTTTACTATGATACAATGCCGCTCCGTATGGTCCTTTGGCTCCTGCTCGGCCTATTGCTTGCTCCAACACTGTTTGCCGTGCTGTCGCGCATAATCGCACGGCGCGGCAACCAACGTGGCGCCGCGCTTGTCGCCGCAGCCGGCTTCGCCGGCTGCATCGCCTGCGTGCTGGCGCTCCGCTGGTTGCCGCTCGGCGACCGGGCATTCGGCCCGCTACAGATCCTGGTGCCGTCCACCGATATCGTCGTCGCGCGCGAGTCGTTTCTTGAGCCGCAAACTTCCGGCACGCGCTCGAGCGACCAGGTATCGAACGCCGGCGGCCTACGACCGTCCGCAACCGCTCTACCGGCTCCGACGGCAACGATTCGCCCCCCGGCGACTTCCGAGCCCACCGCAACTCGTGAGCCCACCGCAACTCGTGAGCCCACCGCAACTCGGGAGCCCACGCCGATACCTGAAAAGCCGACGGCCCTGCCCAGCCAGCGAGAGCCGGCGCTGGCGCCGACATCTCGGCCCGTTCCAACACCGGCGCCGGCCGAAGAGCCCGAGCGGTACGTGGTAGAAGTGGGCGATACGCTGAACGGTATCGCCGTGCTGTACGATGTCGATGCCACGGAGCTTCAGAGCTACAACGGGTTGTCGGACGCCGAGGCCGCTAGTCTGCGGATCGGCCAGGTGCTCTTTATTCCGCCGGGTACTTAGGCCGGCGCTACCCGGATGAACATGCTACGCCTGCTGCTACTCACGCTTGCCTGTGCCGTCCTTGCCGCCTGCGCCGGCGTGACATCAACCGACAGTGACGCCGGCGGTGAAGCGCCGCCGACATCAGCCGCACCCTCCGCGTCTGCTACTGTTCAATCCAGCGCTTCGCCGGCGCCGACCGAGTCCGCGCCGACGACTACGCTTGTTCCGACCGCCGAGCCTACTGCCGAGCCCACTACGACTGCTGAACCGACAACTGAGCCCACCACGACCGCCGAGCCGGCGACGGCTACACCGTTGCCGCCGTCCGCAACGCCGCTGCCGCCATCTGCTACGCCAGTACCGGCGACTGCCACGCCGCTACCGCCGTCGGCCACGCCGGTACCGCCTACTGCAATTCCTCCCACCGCGATACCACCCACCGCCCCGCCCGCCTCCGCGCCGGCAGCCACAACGCCGCCGGCGGCCGGGACACCATCGGTAGGATATTTCGCATATCAGGTGCAGACCGGCGAAACATGGCCGGATTTGACCCGCTGGGGCGTGACGGCCGAGGCGATTCAGGCGTACAACCACCGCTCATCCGCGCCGCCGATGGCCGGCGAGTGGCTGATCATCCCAATAGCCGGACCAGGCGAGATCACTCCGGCGCTGATCGAGCGCGGCAACGCGGCGCAGCCGCGCGTGGCGATCACGCTCGACGCCGGCGCCGACTCGGCTCCTACCGGCCGCATCCTGGATACCCTGGCCGAGCGCAATGTGCGCGTTACCTTCTTTTTGACCGGCAAGTGGATCCAGCAAAACCCTGATCTGACGCGTCGCATCGTCGCCGATGGGCATGAAGTGGCCAACCACTCTTTCAATCACGGCGATTTCCGCGAGCTCGACGATATGACGCTGCGCCTAGAGCTGGACACTACCGAAGAAGCGGCGCGCAGTATCTCCGGCGCGAACACGCGTCCATTTTTCCGCCCGCCATACGGAGCGTATGACCGGCGCGTGCTGCAGCAGGTGATCGGAGCGGGGTACTTGCCGATTTACTGGACGCTGGACTCGCTCGATTCGGTCGGCGAGCCCAAAACAGCCGACTTCCTGTTCCGGCGCGTCACGGAGCGGCTGGCCGGCAACGCCGCCAACGGCGCGATCGTGCTGATGCACTGCGGCTCGCAGCCGACCGCCGAGGCGCTGCCGCTGATTCTTGACCACTTCGCCGCGCGCGGCATCAAGGTTGTTCCGGTCAGCGAAGCGCTGGGACCATGAGCCGCGCCTGGCAGCAGGCCGCATGGCGCGCGCTGCAGTGGCTGCCGCTGCTGGGCGCCTGTACCTTGCTGCTTCGACTGCCTGCCATCGTCCAGGCCCCGCTTGCAGGTGTCGTGGTGCTGCCCTGGCGGCTCGACGCCCTGACGTTGCTGTTTTTGCTGTCGCTCGCAGCTGCTATCGCCCTGCTGCCGCTGTCGGAACGACAGGTGGGTATGGCGCTGATATTGGCCGCGCTGCTGGCGCCGGCGATGGTGCTCGAACACCTGCTTGCGCTACCTGCCGCGCTGTTGCTTACCGCCCTGCTGCTCCGCAGCCGGCGCTGGCTGCTTGCCGCGCTGCTGCTGAGCATTGCCGTGGGCCGGCCATACGCGACAGCCGGCGCCGGTTGGAACGACGCGCCGGTCGCCGCGTCGTTCACGACGCCGGTCGCGGCAGGGCTACTGGCGGCGGTGTTCGTCGTGCTCGCACCATGGCCGTGGCGTAGACGTATCGATCCACTCGAGCTCGGCCTGCTGCCCATCTGGCTGCTGCCGCTGCTGCGCGCGATCGGTCTGCAGCCGTGGCGCCCGGAATTGGGCCTGCTGGCACTCATCGCGGGCTGCGGGTTTGCCGTGTGGAGCGTCGCGTTGGCCCTGCGCGGGCCGGATGCCGATCGTCCGGCTGTAGTCGCAAGCGGCTGGCTGGCCTTTGCCCTGGCCGCAACCGGCCTGCTGACAACCGTGGGTGTCGCGGCCGCGTTGTACGGCCTGCTGGCTTATCCACTCGGGCTCAGCCTGCTGCTGCGTGCGCCACGCCTTGCGGCGCCCCTGCCGTTGACGGCCGGCTTCGTATCGGCCTGGCTGGCCGTGGGAGCGGTTGCCGCTGCCGGTGCATGGCTGGCCGCCGCGGCGCTATTGCTGGCCGCTCTGGGTGCTGGTGTGGCGCTGGTGATCGGTGAATCCGCGAACCCCGGCATTAATGCCGGGGCTAAAGAAACGAAGCCACCTGAAGGTGGCTGGGGGATCTCCAGCCACCTGAAGGTGGCTTCGTTTCTTCAGCCCCAGGATTTATCCTGGGGACCAGGTGGAGGGCCGATCGGGACCAGAGGGTCGATCGATGTCGGCCGGTGAGCGCGGCCTCCTCGCCGCTTCCTGGGCGCTTGGCGTCGCCGCGCCGCCGGTGATCGGGCAGTTGATCTTGCCCGCGGTCGATCTGCTACAGGGCGGCCTGTCACCCTTCGGACTGCTGGCCATCTGGCCGTGGATCGGCGTCGCGGCGCTCGACGCCGGCCAGCGTCGTGTGGCGACGCTTCCCACCATCGCCTTGCCGCTGCTTACATTTATCTGCGCGGCAGGTGCGTGGATCGTGGCACGCATGATCACGCGACGATCCTGGCGTTCGCCTTCCGGCCCTGCCGAAGACCCCGGCCGGCCAGGCAGGGTCGTAGGCCCTTCCGGCCGGCTGCATCGGGTGTGGTGGCTGGGAGGTCGCGGCGATGGATGAGCTGCTGGCCCTGCTGGGCCAGCACTGGCGGCTGCTGGCACTGTATCCCGGCGGTCTGACGCTGCTGGCGGCCGTGGCTGCCGCGACTGTGCTGGGCGGTATAACGATCGAGCAGCGCCTTGACGGCGTCGAGGTGATGGTGGCCGCCGCGTGGCTGGCACTTGGGGCACTGCTGCCGCTGCCCGGCGCGGGCTGGCCCTATGATATCGACCTGGTTGCCGTGCTGCTGGCGCTCGAAATCCCTTATGTGCTGCTCCTGTTTCGCTCCGGCTCCCAAGGCGCAGCCGAACGTACCGCGACACTACTGTCGGTCTACCCGCTGCTGGTGCTGGCTGCCGCCGCGCTGGGCCAGGCAGCCGGCTCGTGGGTACTCCACGACATCAATCGCTCGGCGGGCGCCCTGCACTGGGCCGGCCTGGCGGCGTGGTCGCTGGTGTTGCCGCCGCTGCTGGGACTGGGGCCGTGGCGTGCTGGTCCCGTCAATCTGCTTGGCACACTGCGCCGCGCGCTGCACCTGTTCTTGCTTATCGCGGCCGCGATCCCCGCTGACGACAGCTCGTGGCGGCTGGGCACCCTGGCCGGCTTTGTCGCGCTGCTGCTTCCGCTGGCCCTGCTCGATCGCCGCTGGCGCGGCGACCCCTGGCGCCTGCTGCACTGGCAGCCCTGGCTGTGCCTCCTGCTGCTCGCCCTGACCGCCGTGCTCAGCCTGCAGCGCCTATTTGAACGGTTGTGATCCGGCGTTGGGTGACTTAGCGCACGGACCGGAAAGATCGCACCACAAAGGCACGAAGGACACCAAGATAGTCCTGATTCTTGATGTCCTTCGTGTCTTTGTGGTGCAACGTTTCCGTGTACTGCTTACTGAGCCGCCAGAAACGCGGTCGTAGCCTTTGCCCGCTCGGCGGTCCGGTCGATCAGTTGTTGGACGGCGTTTTGGAAGGTCGCGGCATCGCTTTCCTTAACGGCGTACGGCTCGAGCAGCGCGGCCAGCGCTTCATACCTGGCCGTGAGCTCATCCACCTTGAACACGCTGCTGCTGACGGTTTCAAGCTTGTCGAGATAGCTCGCCTTGTAGGTCGGGTCGTCCAGCAAGAACCGGATCAAGGGCCAATCGTCGCCGACGTCGGCTTTATCAAGCGTGGTGCTGCCGCGTCCGCCACGGCCGCCGAACCTGCGACCTCCACCGTTCTGCCCCTGCGGCGCTGCCTGTGGCGCCTGGCTTGCTTGCGCTCCCTCGGCCCCCATACGGCCGCCCGGGCCGAATGAGGCTCCCAGTACCAGATTGTGGTCCCATGAGATCCAGGTCAGCTTACCGGTCTCGGGGTCGTCGTAGAGATAGTAGTTGTGCGACATGCCGCCGTAGGTGTCCCAATGCTGGATCACCGCGCTCAGCGCCAGCCACTCCAGGAACCCGTCGACATCGAAGATCGCCTCGAGCCTTGAGCGCCAGGCCGCCGGATCGGCGGTGCGCTCGTCCGAGTGGAGGATCGTGTACAGCTCCTCAATATCGCTCCAATCCGCTTCCGTCTCGTTGTTCTCCTTCTGGAAGCCGGCTTTGATCTGCTCGGCGGTTCCCTCAGCCAGACTGGCCGCCTGGCCGTCGGCTTCATATATATTTCCGCTGTCGTCCTCGAAATAGCGGTCGACGACCGTATCGTCGATCACCTCGATCACGGTAAACAACCCGAGGCTCTGCGCTCCTTCGCCGTGGTCGACCAGCACTTCGTAAAACGCCGTTTCGGCCGCCACCAGGCCGGCTTTTTCCAGCAAATCATAGGTCACGGCTTCGCGCATCGACGTGCCGTCGCCCCAGTTATTCGAAAGTGACAGCTGTTTGAAGCCGTAAAAGCGCTGGTTTTCGATCTCGGGAAACTGTCCTTCGAACTGGTCGAAGTCGAGCTTGAGCGGCAGTTTCTGCGATCCGCTGCGCCATGAGCCCATCAACGATGAATTGCCTTTGTAGCGCACACCGACATTGCTCCACGTATTGCCCTCGAACGAAATCGTCGCGGGCACCCATGAGGGATTGGCCACGTTCATGCCGCGCCCGCCCGAACCACCGCCCGGACCACGCGGCGCGCCATCCTCCGGCGGGTCGACCTGCGGGGGAGCACCATCCGGGCCTCCCCTGAACCCGCCCGGACCCTCGCCACTGCCGGCTTCGCCCAGCAGCTCGGTCATCTCGGTCTGCATCGCCGTCCAGTTTTCGGGAGCGATGGTGATGGTTATCTGGTTGACTTTGTTTGCGGGGAAGACGACCTCATAGTTCGGCTCGGCATCGCCGCCGTGCGTCGCATCGGTCCAGCCCTCCGGTCGACCAGCCGTCGATTCGGTTTCCGCGGTAGAGGTTATGGCGGATGGCGAACAGGCCTGCAGGCCTCCAAGCAGCACGACGCCGGCAAGGGCGAGGCGCAGCAGCCGGTTTGTCGGTATTGGTTGCATTCGAAGCGTTCCTATCAATCGTCGGGCTGGCCGAATTCGTACTGGATCGACCGGCGCCGTCCCTTTGGCTCGTCGAAATAGATTTTCAGCTCGGCCGAGTTGTTGAGAAAGTTGATCTGCCCGATCTCCACCCGGCTGACCGGCAGACCGGTTCGCGTGCGCAGATCTTCGAGCAGCAGGCCATGGTTCTCAGGCTTAATCAGATCGATGCGCTCATAGCGCAGCAGCTGCGCGCTCTCGAAATGGAAGCCCCACTCATGCTCGAGCACAAACAGGACGATCACCACGGTGAGATTGACCGCCACCAGAATCGCCCATTGGTTTGCGCGCAGCACAACCGAGTTCACGACCGGTAGCGCGATCACAGTAAACAGATACGTCATCTCACGTGGCGACATCGTAATTGTGCGATATCGCAGCACGGAAAAAATAGCGAACAGGCCAAAGCCGACGCCAATACCAAGCTCGGTACTGGCAAGTACGCTCATAACGAAGTAAATGATCGTGTTGAAAGCCAGGAAGGTAAAGACGTAGTTCTTATCCTGTTTTGCCGGATAATAAATGAAGCGTACGATCAAAAAAGCGACTGCCAGGTTTACCGCGAATCCGAGCAGCAAATTAGTCAGCGTCACGAACGTCTCCTTGCATGAGTTTGCTGAGCAAGCGGTGCAGCGCTTTAAAGTTATTGTGCTTGATGTTGGGATACATGAAGCTGACGCCGATACAGTATTTGCTGAAGGGCGTGCTTCGAAGGCGGTGTTCGCGCAGCACCCGCAGAAAGTCCGAGTTGTGCGTACGCACGGCCTGTTTGAGCTCGACGATGGCGATCGACGGCAGCTCAAGCGTCTGGCCGTCGTTCGAAAAGCGCAGATTGAGGTCGATCGTCAGCCGCTCGTGCTGCTGCTTGCTTACCAGCGTGATACGCTGAAACTCGTTCCAGAGCCTGGCGTCCAGCTGTTGCGTTTCGGCCGGCAGATGCGCATGCACAAACGCCCTGCTCTCCGCGCTCAGCTGCGCAACGATCCCTGGCGTCGGCATGCGATGCTTGATCGTACGATCGGTATTGGTCTTAAGCTTGGTCTCAAGAAACGCCTGGTCGGTGCTGGCATACCAGCGGCTGCGCACTTTGTAGCGATTGCGGCTGCCGGCATGATGCGAGCGATACAGGGCAAAATCCGCGCTATCAAAATACAGCGTCCGGTAGCTATGCAGACGCTGCCGGCCGATCTCCAGGATCCGCGATCGATCGGCTAACGCGGCCAGCATATCTTGCAGACCGGATACGTGCAGCACAAATTTGGTATCGCTGCGATCCTGCAGCGCGACGCTGTCCAGCTCGGCCAGGCCGATCGGCTCAAGGCCACGCAGGAGCTGCGAGAGATCGATGCTGCCGTTCGGCATTGAAGCGAACGGAGGCTGCTGCGGAGCGGCAGGCGGCAGGGCACGGGAGCCGGGCTGCCCTGAAATAATCGCTGTACTCATCGGCGTCTTCTACTCGTAGTGATATGTACAATGCTATCACTCAGATGTTCAGATCTTGTTTAGATTTGGCGCAGAATTTAGCAGTACTTAACTCAGCAAATCACCACAAAGAACACAAAGGACACAAAGTAATATAGGATCTTTGTGTTCTTTGTGGTGATATCACAAGAATCAGATGCGTCCCGAGTACACCGAGACCTCGGGCCTCACGGCCTCGGCAGCCCATACCAGCCGGCCGGTTTCGCGCTGCCAGGCGTCCGCGTCCGCCAGCGCTTGCGCCCGATATTCGGTGCTCGTGCCGGGAGCGAAGCGCAGCAAAATACCGTGCCCGCCGGCTGCCCGCCAGGCGCCGAGCGGGAGCGGTGCGGGCTCCTGCGCCTCAAACTCCCACACCACACCGGCGACGCCGCGATAGGCGTCCGGATCGGCCATCACATTCCACGGCAGCACCACGTAGCAGCGCGGGCTCACGCGTGCGGGCGCCGCCGCGGCATCCGCGATCGCCGCCACGCGGTCGAGATAGCCCGGCCGCCACGGCAGACGCTCGCTCCAGGCACGCAGCTCCTCGATATCCGGCGGCGTCTCGCACAGCACATACACATCGAATACGCCGGCAGGATTGGCAGCAATGCACTGCGCCAGCACCGGCGTCGACATGTCGAGACGGCTATACTCGACGACGACGTCGACCTGGCTCGCCAGCCGTTGCGCGACAGCTGCCCCAGGTGTCGCCTCACCATCCACAAACCGAAGCTGGGTCACGATAGAGCCTTCGCGGCGGAGCATGGCGTCGTGGCGTGGAATGG
Source organism: uncultured bacterium (assembly GCA_963827625.1). Taxonomy (GTDB): domain Bacteria; phylum Chloroflexota; class Chloroflexia; order Chloroflexales; family Kallotenuaceae; genus CAWHBS01. The sequence continues at coordinate 967,336 of CAWHBS010000007.1, forward strand.
GCATGCCTTCGACCGTATCGGGATCGAGCCCGGCAGCGGCGCGCAGCTCGCGTCTCAAGCGGCGCAGTGTTTGCGGCTCGAAGCGGCCGGTCGCCAGCACATAGTAGGGTGGCCGATCCTGATGCACGATGCCGTGCCGCGCTGCCTCCCGCCGAACAGCAGTTCCAGGCAGCGCCTGCAACATGAAGATGTCGTAGTCTCCCAGCTTTTCGCGCTGAATAAAATCGAGCGTTCCATGCACGCCGGCTTCGTCGTCCTCCGGCAGGCCAAGGATCACGTCGAGATACACCTCGATGTCGCGGCTATACAGTCTGCGCGTGCCGGCTGCCCATCTGGCAAGGTCCGTGCGGCGGTGGCTGGCGCGCAACGCCACGGGATTGGAGCTTTGCAGGCCGACCTCGACAAAGCGCACGTTGGCGCGATCGAGCGCGTCGACGGCCTGCTCGTTCAGATGTTCGCCGCGCAGCTCGGCATAAAATGCCAGGCGCCGATCTGTGTTGAGCTCGGCGAGCGCCTCCATCAGCGGGCGAAAGATCGGCACGAGGTTGAGATTGGCTTCGACGAAATGAACCTGTGTCATGCCGTGCTCGCGGCCCCAGCGAATCTCGTCGAGCACGCGCTGGAGGCCGAAGTAGCGATCGCCCAGCCTGGTGCCCATATTGCGGCCGTACAGACAAAAGCTACAGGCGTACGGGCACCAGCGCGATACCTCGACCATCAGCATGCTGCCGGGCGGACATTCGAGGAACCCGAGCAAGTACGGCGACGGAACAACCGATAAGTCGCTCAACGGTGTTCGTTCCGCCGTCCAGATCAGCTCACCGTCGTGCTTGTAGACTACGCCGGGTAATTGCTCCAGGTCGTTGAGGATGTAACGATCCGCGAAGGCCGGGTACCTACGATAGTGAGGACGGACGCAAGGCACGCTAAGGTTAATCGATTCGTTAACCTTCGCGCCCCTTGCGTGCGCACCCGCTGGCACAGGTGCCCGGCCTTCACGGATCGTTATGTTCCGGAGCAGGAGTTCGCAGCAACTCGGCGAAGGTCTGCTCGCCCTCGCCCACCACCGCGATATCGACGGCCGCATGCTCGACCACCCACGGATTATCCGGCTGCACTTCGGGACCACCCACGATCGTCGTTACGTTCGGCAAGCGTTCGCGCGCGCTTCTGAGTACCTCCAGCGTTCGCTCGCTGTTCCAGGTGTACAGCGATGCGCCCAGCACGTCGGGCCGGCGCGCGACGATCTGATCCACCAGCAGCGCGTCGCCCGCGTGGTCGGCCAGGTCACGCGGCAGTATCTCGATCTCGACCTGCTCGAGCAGGCCCTGGGCATGCGCGTAGGCTTTGAGATAGCCCAGCGCCAGGGGCACATTGGTAGCGGGATTATTTGGAACCGGGAGCTGCAGCAGCAGCACGTGAAGTTTGCTCATACCGATTGAAGACGAATAATGTAGGGCCGATCGCTTGCGTCGGCCTTTCCAGATCCGATGGAACCGTTGATATTTTCGTCGATCAATCGGATCGGTTTGTTATCGGCGCACGAGGCCGACGCAAGCGATCGGCCCTACGTCACCATTGACGTTCGGCCCAAAATACCATACCGTTCCCACCGGAAAACCACAAAGGACCACTCAATGACTCATATTGTTGCACAGCCACGCACGCTCGGCGATGCCCTGCTGCCGCGTGGACGCACACTCTGGACGGATGCGGTCTTGGTGATCGCGTTTAGCCTGTTTGTCGCGCTCACCGCCCAGGTACAGATTCCGCTTTGGCCGGTGCCGATCACCTTGCAGACGCTGGGGGTGCTGCTGACGGGCGCGGCGCTGGGCAGCAGCCGCGGCGCGCTGGCACTGCTGCTGTACCTCGCCGAGGGCGCCGCCGGGCTGCCGGTGTTCGCCGGATGGTCGTACGGTATGGCCAGGTTAGCCGGCCCGACCGGTGGCTACCTTATCGGCTTCGTATTCGCGGCCGCGCTGGTCGGGTGGCTGGCCGAGCGCGGCTGGGACCGGCGCGTGTCGACCGCGGCGGCGGCGATGCTGCTCGGCAACCTGGTGATCTATGCGTTCGGTGTGAGCTGGCTGGCCGTCGCACTCGGCGATGTGGGTACGGCGATCGGCAAGGGGCTGTTATTGTTTATCCCCGGCGACCTGCTCAAAATCGCCGTCGCCGCGCTGGTGCTGCCCGGCGCCTGGCGCCTCACGCGCAGCGTTTAAAGTATCTGCGACAGAAACAGCCTGGTGCGCTCGTGCTGCGGGTCTTCGAAGATCTGGTTCGGCGTGCCCTGCTCGACGATCAGTCCGTGGTCGAAGAACAGCATCCGGTCGGCCACTTCGCGCGCAAAGCCCATCTCGTGCGTCACCACCAGCATGGTGATGCCGGAGTGGGCCAGCTCCTGCATCACTTCGAGCACTTCCTTGATCATCTCGGGGTCGAGCGCCGAGGTCGGCTCATCGAACAGCATGATGCGCGGCTGCATCGCCAGCGCGCGCGCGATCGCCACGCGCTGCTGCTGCCCGCCCGACAGCTGGCCGGGATATTTGCTGGCCTGTTCATGAATGCCGACGCGCTCGAGCAGCTCGCGCGCCTGCGTCTCGGCCTCGGCGCGCTTGCGCTTGCGCACCCACATCGGCGCGAGCGTGATGTTTTGCAGCACCGTGAGGTGCGGAAACAGGTTGAACTGTTGAAAGACCATGCCGGTATCGCGCCGGATCGCCTCGATGTTGCGCAGGTCGTTGGTCAGCTCGATGCCGTCCACGACGATCTGGCCGCGCTGGTGCTCTTCGAGCCGGTTGATGGTCCGGATGAACGTGGATTTGCCCGAGCCCGACGGACCGAAGATCACCACCACTTCCCCGCGCCGCACCGACGCCGACACTCCGCGCAGCGCGTGAAACTCGCCGTACCATTTATGAACATCGCGGCAAACGATGATGTCTTCTTGGTGCTTGTCGGTCATCTGACTTCCATTTTCGCCTTTGCGTCGAAAAATGTTACCTCGTACCAACCCCGAGCCGTGCCTCGATCGACCGGCTCACGCGCGACATGCCGAAGCAGAAGATCCAGTAGATCGCCGCGACGAACAGCAGCACCTCGCGCTCGACGCGCCCCGGCACCGCCAGCCACTCGGACTGGTTGTACACGATCACGGCAATGCCCAGCAGATCCTGCAGGCTCACGATCGCCACCAGCGAGGTGTCCTTGAACAACGAGATGAATTGTCCGACGATCGCCGGGATCACGGCACGCAAAGCCTGCGGCAGCACGATCAGGCCGGTGGATTGGAACACGTTGAGGCCGAGTGCTTTGGCGGCTTCTTCCTGCCCACGCGGCACCGCCTGCAGTCCGCCGCGCACCGTTTCGGCCAGGTAGGCCGCGGCAAACAGCGTGATCGCGACAGCCGCGCGGACGAACTGGCTCGGGTTGGCGCCCGCCGGCAAAAAGTACGGCAGCATCAGGGCCGCCATGAACAGCAGCGTCACCAGCGGAACACCGCGGATCAGCTCGATATAGCCGATGCAAAAAGCGCGTATCGCCGGCAAGCTGCTGCGCCGCCCAAGTGCCAGCAGCACGCCCAGTGGAAACGAAAGCGTGATGCCCAGAACTGCCAGCATCAGCGTCAGCAGCAGCCCACCCCATACCAGTGGATCGACACGCGGCAGCGCCAGGCCGAGGCCGCGCACCAGCGACCAGACCAACAGCGGCGAGAGCAGCCACAGAAAGAGCAGCGGCCGCCGCAAGCGCGGTGTACGCAGCCCGGCGACATAGCCCAGACCCATGCCGAGCGCGGTGCCGGCCAACCAGAGCCGCGTCGACTGCGCGAACGGCAGCAGCGCCAGCAGCACCACCGCCGCGACGACGGCCACGGCGATCTGGCGGATCAGCCCGCGCCACACGCCGGCGGACAGGCCAAGCAATAGCAGCAGCAGCGTTACCAGCAGCTGGATGCGCCAGACCTGCTCGGTCGGGTAGCGGCCGGTCATGAACAGGCGGATGTTGACCACCACCGGCGCCCAGGTCGCTTCGGTAAACGCCCAGCTGATCAGGCGCACCAGACCTACAGCAATCAGCGCCAGCAGGATCACCGACACGGCGGCGTTGAGCGGGCTCGGAAACAGGTTATGGCGCAGCCAGCCCCATACGCCGAGCGTCGAGCGCGGCGGCCGTACCGTCTCGAGCGGAGCGTCGGTCGTTGCCATCAGCGCTCCACCAGTCGCACGCGCCGGTTATACAGATTGGTGAATAGAGCGGTCAGCAGGCTGAACGTCAGGTAGGTCAGCATCATCAGCAGTACCACCTGCGGCACGCGACCGCTGACATTCTGGATCGTGTTGGCTACGTTGAATAGGTCGAAGTAGCCGATCGCAATGCCCAGACTCGAGTTCTTGATCAGATTGAGGTACTGGTTGGTCAGCGGTGGGATAATCACGCGCATCGCCTGGGGGAACACGATCAGGCGCAGCGTTTGAAACGACGTCAGACCCACTGCCAGCGCCGCCTCGCGCTGCCCGCGGTTGACGGAAAGAATACCGGCGCGCACGATCTCCGCGATAAACGCGGCGGTGTAGGTCGTCAGCCCCAGCAGCAGCGCGAAAAAGGCAGCCGAGAACGAAACTCCGCCGGTGTAATTGAACCCCTGCAACACCGGCTGGTCCAGCAGCAGCGGCGCGCCGGAGGTGGCGAAAGCCACGAGCGCGCCGAGCAGCACCAGCGCGCCCGATGCCAGCAGCGCCAGCGGCAACGGCGAGCCGGGCCGCTCTTGTCGCGCCAGCTGCGCTCGACGAACAACATATGCCAGCGGCAGTACGGCGAGGCCGGCCCATAGCCATGGCTGCCAGGCCGCGAAGCCGGGGCCGGGCATGAACCATGCGACGGCAACGCCGCGGTTGTTGGCCAGAAACCAACCGGGGATCCCGACGCTATCGCGCACGCGCGGCAGCTTCAGGATCACCGCCGAAAACCAGAAGATCAGCTGCACCAGCAGCGGAATATTACGAAACAGCTCGACGTAGCTGGTAGCGATGGTACGCAGCACCCAGTTGGGCGACAGCCGCGCGACGCCGACGGTGACGCCCAGCAGCGTCGCCAGCACGATACCGAGCAGGCTGATACGTAGCGTATTGACGATGCCGACCAGCAATGCACGGCCGAAACTATCGGTCGGCTGGTACGGAATGCCGCTCTCGGGGATCGCGAAGCCGGCAGTCTGGCGCAAGAACTCCCAGTCGAGCGGAATTCCAGAGCGCCTGAGCCCGCCCAGCAGCGTCCGCACCAGCAGCGTCAGGGCGAGCACAATCAACACCACAAACGCGATCTGCGCCAGTGCCGACAATACTTTGACGTTGCGGTAAAACGGCGTTCTACGTGTAGCTGGAGTTGGGGTTGCGGCGCTCATAAGCAGAAAGTAACCGGCGGCGCCGCGGCGCCGCCAGTTGCATAAACCCTTAGCGGAATGGAATACCGTAGATCAGGCCGCCATCTGTGTACAGCGCGTTCTGGCCGCGCGGGATGTTGATCGGCGTATCCGGTCCCAGGTGCCGGTTGTAGATCTCGCCGTAGTTGCCCACGGCCGTGATCACGTCGACCATGAAGTCGTTATCCAGGCCGAGGCCGGCGCCCAATTCACCCTCGATGCCCAGCAGGCGGCGGATGTTGGGATCCGTGCTGTCGGCGAAGGTGCCGACGTTTTCCGTGGTGATGCCGTACTCCTCGGCGTTCATCAGGCCATACACCGTCCAGCTCACGATATCGGCCCACTGCGGGTCGCCCTGCAGCACCGCCGGCGCCAGCGGCTCCTTGGAGATCGTCACATCCAGGATCACATGGTCGGCCGGCGCCTGCAGGCCGATGCGGCGCGACGCCAGCTGCGACTTGTCGGAGGTGGCGCCGTCGCACTGCCCGGCGTCGTAGGCCGCGTAGGTCTGGTTGGCGTCTTCGAATACCACCGGCGTGAACTCGAGCTCCAGCGCGCGGAAGGCGTCGGCCAGGTTCTGCTCGGTGGTGGTGCCGCTCTGGACACAGATGCTGGCACCGCCCATATCTTCAAGGCTGGTAATACCGTCGGCGGTGCGCACCAGCATGCCCTGGCCGTCAAAGAACGTCACAGGCGCGAAATCCAGGCCGACCGACAAATCGCGCGAAATCGTCCAGGTGGTGTTGCGCGCCAGCATATCGATCTCGCGGCTCTGCAGCGCCGTGAAGCGCTCCTGCGTCGACAGCGGGCGATACTGCACCGCTTCGGGGTCGCCCAGTACGGCTGCCGCGACGGCCTTGCAGATATCGATGTCGAAGCCGGACGGCACGCCGTCGGTGCCGACCGAGCCGAAGCCCGGCAGCTGGTCGTTGACCCCACAAATCAGCTCTCCGCGGTCGCGCACGGCCTGCAGGCCCTCGCCGACGGCCGCCGGAGCGAACGATGCTCGCCGCCGATGCCGCCGTCGATGCCGCTGCCGATGCCGCCGGACTGGCAGCCGCCGAAGCGGAGGCCGACGCCTGGGCCGCCCCGCCGCCGGCAGCCGAAGCCTCGGTCGATGCCGCTTCGGATGCTGCTGTGCTTGCCGATTCGGATGCCTCAGTGCTGGACGCGGCTGATGCGGCTTCGGAGGCTTCCTCGGACGCCGCCGCGCTCGCGGCCTCCGATGCGCCGCCGATCTGCCCGATGCCGGCCGCGCTCTCGGCAGCCGGCGCCTCTGCGCTCGTTGCAGCCGGCGAGGCCGCTGTGCTCTGTGTGGGGGTCGATGATCCGGCGCAGGCTCCCAGCACAAACGCCAATATCATGCCGATCGATACAGGAATACGTGCGAACTTCATGGTCTCTCCTTAGAATAAGCCGCGATTGTATCATGGGATCCCGTTTTCCTTCAACGACCTGCGCCGCGAGCAGCTCACGGCATGCCAGTGCCGATTTGTGCTATGCTGATGCTCCAGATCGTAGCTGTGTGAAAGCCTCCGGAGATCGATCGTGCGGCCCTGTTTGACCTTGCGACTATATCTGGCGCTGCTCGCCGGCGTGCTGGCGGTCGCTGCGCCGCCTTTTGCAGCGGCACGTAACGGCCAGTCTGGAGACGCCGGCGCCCGGCGATCGAGTATTCGCCGCGCGCCGGCGATCGAGGAGCTGGCGCTGCTCAGCCCGGCAGCAGCCGGCCTGGTGGCGCATAGCTCCCAGCCGATCGGCGTCGCAGTGCTCGACCTCGAAAGCAATACGCTGTGGAGCATCAACGGCCCCGAGCTGTTTTATACCTACAGCACGATCAAGCTCACCATCATGCTGGGTGTGCTGCAGCGTGCGCAGCGCGAGGAACGATCGCTTGGCGAGCGCGAAGACGCCCTGCTGCGCGAGATGATTCGCTTCAGCGACAACTTCGCCGCCGATGAGCTGATCGCCGCTGTCGGCGCCGGCGAGCTGCAGCACTCGCTACGCGCGCTTGGCCTGCCGAAAACAAGCGTGCGCGGCGGGCTATGGGGCGGCAGTACGACCACCGCACAGGAGCAGGCGCGCCTGCTGGCACAGCTGGCCGATTGCGCCATGCTGGATCGCGAGCGCTGCGACTACGCCATCGCCCTGTTACGCTCGGTGACGCCGGAACAGGCCTGGGGCATCACCGCCGGCGCCCCGGCAGGCGCGGCGATCGCGCTCAAGAACGGCTGGTTCCCCGAGTCCGAAGGCTGGGGCATCAACACGATCGGCTATGTCGACGCCGGCCGGCGCTACACGATCGCGGTGTACTCACGCCAGAACCCGACCAAAGCCGCAGGTATCAAGCTGGTCGAGCGAATCGTGAGCGAGCTGCATCCGGCGATCGCCGCCTTGCCGCCCGCAGCCGCCACACATGTGCCGTCTCGGCCGGCGCGTGCGCACATGTACCGACCTCAGATTGCCGATTGAGATGGACACGAAGAATGATGAACGGGGTTGTAGGGCCGATGCAATAATCATGCACTTGTGGAGTACAAGATGCCCGGACTGAAGGTTCGCCTCAACGAGATCATTCCGCCTGAGCTGTTGGAACCGAATCGCGAGCACATCCGCGACTTTCTGCTGCAGGAGGGCATCACGCCCGACCCCGACGATCTGGCGCAGACCCAGCTGACCGAGCGACAGTGTAAGGAGCTGCTCGAGGAACTGGCCGAAAATACATAGTGCCCGGATTTGACGCAAAGGCGCAAAGAATCTGGATCCGTTCTATGCTACACGCTCATACACGATCCTCAAGCTGGATTGTGTGCGAATGGCGTCAATTGACGCATACATGAATTCCTTTGCGCCTTTGCGTCGAAAATGAGTATGAAATGGCCGAAATCGAGCCCCGCAATCTCGCGCTAGCGCCCGTTCCACCGGAAGACGAAGCGATCGTCGTGCGCGGCGCGCGTGAGCACAACCTGAAGAACATCGACGTCGTCATTCCCAAGCACCGCCTGGTGGTCATCACCGGCCTGTCCGGCTCGGGCAAATCGACACTGGCGTTCGATACGATTTTTGCCGAGGGCCAGCGCCGCTACGTTGAGTCGCTCTCGGCCTATGCGCGCCAGTTCCTGGGCCAGCTAAATAAGCCCGATGTCGACCATATCGCCGGGTTGTCGCCCGCGATCGCCATCGATCAACGCTCGACTACTCGCAACCCGCGCTCGACGGTGGGCACCGTTACCGAGATCTACGACTATCTGCGCCTGCTGTACGCTCGCGTCGGCACGCCGCACTGCCCGATCTGCGGCCGCGAAATCAGGCAGCAAACGCCACAGGAGATCGTAGATGCCCTGCTGACGCTGCCGGACCGCACACGGCTGTTGATTCTGGCCCCGCTGGTCGAAGATCGCAAAGGCGAGCACAACAAGGTGCTGGACGACGCCCGCAAGGCCGGCTTCGTGCGCGTACGCGTCGACGGCACGGTGGTCGACCTCGATGAAGAGATCCGCCTCGAAAAGTATAAGTCGCATACGATCGAGGTGGTGGTCGATCGGCTGGTGATCAGGCAGGAGGAGGATGGCCCTCACCCCCCGGCCCCCCTCTCCCGTTCTGACGAACGGGAGAGGGGGCCGGGGGGTGAGGGCCGGAACCACCCCGACCGCATCCGCGTAACGGATAGCGTCGAGACCGCGCTGAAGCAAGGCGAGGGAGTGTTGGTCGCGCAGGTGGTTGACGGCGAGGAGCTGCGCTTTTCCGAGCATTACGCCTGCCCGGTACACGGCGCGCTCTCGTACGGGCCGTTCGAGCCGCGCGATTTTTCGTTCAATAATCCGCGCGCGGCCTGCCCCTCGTGTGGCGGCTTAGGCACAGTGCTCGAGATCGACGCCGACCTGGTGGTTCCTGATCGATCGCTGTCGCTCGAGCGCGGTGCGATCGCTCCCTGGTGGCGCACCGGGCGCAACGCGCGACGCTATTTCGCCGATCTGCTGGCCAGCCTGGGCGAGCATCTGCATTTTTCGCTCGACACTGCTGTGCGTGATCTGCCGCCCGAAACGCTGGCGACGATCCTGTACGGCAGCAACGGCGAAGTGATGCCGCTGCGCTACAACGTGCGCGGCCGCACGCATACCGTCGAAACGCCGTTTGAAGGCGTGGTGCCCTATTTGCGCCGCCGGCTCAAGGAGGCGAGCGACGAGAGCGACGCCGAGCTGTTTACCCAGTATATGAGCCCGCGGCTGTGCCCCGAGTGCAAAGGCGCCCGGCTCAGGCCCGAATCGCTGGCGGTGACGATCGCCGAGCTCAACATCGCGGGCGCGTGCGCGCTGCCGATCGCCGACTCGCTGCAGTGGTTCGATACCCTGATGGCGCAGGATTCACCGCTCACGCCACGCCAGCACATCATCGCCGAGCCGATCGCGCGTGAGGTGCGCGCAAGGCTGCGCTTTTTGCTCGATGTCGGGCTCGACTATCTGACGCTCGAACGTGGGGCGGCCACGCTTTCGGGCGGCGAGGCGCAGCGCATCCGGCTGGCGACACAGATCGGCTCGGGGCTTTCGGGTGTGCTGTATGTGCTCGACGAGCCGTCGATCGGGCTCCATCCACGCGACCATGCGCGGCTGCTGGGCACCATCGTCGGCCTGCGCAATCTGGGCAACTCGGTGCTGGTGGTCGAGCACGATGCCGACACCATGCTGGCGGCCGACTATCTTGTCGACATCGGACCCGGCGCCGGCGAGCACGGCGGCGAGATCGTTGCCGTCGGGACGCCGGCCGACGTTATGCGCCATCCTGATTCGCTGACCGGCGCGTATCTCAGCGGCCGCCAGCAGATCGCGGTGCCGCGCTGGCGGCGCCCGGGCAGCGGCCAGCGCCTGACGGTGACGGGAGCGTGCGAGCACAACCTGCGCAACATCACTGTAGATTTTCCGCTCGGCACGCTGACCACCGTGACCGGCGTGTCGGGCTCCGGCAAATCGACGCTGGTCGAAGACATTCTGTCGCGCAGGCTGCGCCAGTTTTTCTACCATAGCCACGCGCAGCCGGGCGCACACGAGCGCATCAGCGGCCTGGAGCTGTTGGACAAAGTGATCGGCATCGACCAATCGCCGATCGGCCGCACGCCACGCTCCAATCCCGCAACTTACACCAAGGTCTTCGACGCGATTCGCCAGCTGTTCGCCCAGACGCCCGAAGCGCGGGCACGCGGCTACGGCGCCGGCCGCTTTTCGTTCAACGTCAAAGGCGGCCGCTGCGAGAACTGCCGCGGCGAGGGCATGGTGCAGATCGAAATGCAGTTTTTGCCCGATCTGTTCGTCAGCTGCGATGTGTGCAACGGCGCGCGCTACAACCGCGAAACGCTGGATATCCGCTATCGCGGCCGCAACATCGCCGAAGTGCTCGATATGACCGTCGAGGAAGCGCGCGGCTTCTTCGAGCGCATTCCGAGCATCTTCGGCAAGCTGCAAACCCTGTCGGACGTCGGCCTCGATTATGTGCGCCTGGGGCAGCCGGCCAATACCCTGTCGGGCGGCGAGGCGCAGCGCATCAAGCTGGCCGCCGAGCTCGCGCGCCGCTCGACGGGCCGCACGATGTATATCCTTGACGAGCCGACCACCGGCCTGCATTTCGACGACGTCAAGCGGCTGCTCGGCGTGCTGCAGCGGCTGGTCGACGCCGGCAATACCGTGGTGGTGATCGAGCACAACCTTGACGTCATCAAGAGCGCCGACTGGGTGATCGACCTCGGCCCCGAAGGCGGAGCGGCGGGCGGCGCGCTGGTGGTTGCCGGCACACCCGAGGCCGTGGCCGAGCATCCCACGTCGTTCACCGGGGCGTTCTTGCGACGGGTATTGAGCCACGGCCACGAATAGGACACGAATATTCGTGACTTCATTCGTTTATTCGTGTCCTATTCGTGGCCGTGGCCGTGGCAGACGCAGCGCAGTCAGGACGAACCAGAGCAGCAGACTGCCCAGAAAGAGGTACACCAGGATGCCCTTGAGCGCGAAGGCAGGCGCGGCGACAAGGGCAGTTGCTACGGTAAACGGGCCGTGTCCACGCCAGCGCGGGTCGCGGCCGAAGCGCGCCGCCAGCAACAACAGAGCCGGCAGCAGGCTCAGGCCGAGCGCGATGTAGGCGCCGTCGTGGATCGCTCCCCATAGCGTGCGCGGCGTGCCAAGAAAGGTTGGGTCGGCCCGAAACGCCAGCAGCGCCAGGCACACGCCGGACAGCGCCAGCAGCCGCGTGCCCCACGGCGATCCGGGCACGATACTTTGTTCGAGCCCGGCGGCAAAGACAAGCAGCAGCACGCCGCAGATCGCAAACGCAGCGACCATCCAGACGCCGTACGGACCAAGCGCCAGGCCGCTGGGCCAGTCCACCGTCGGCGCGTAGATCGGATCCCAGCCCAGCGAGCGCAGAAAGGGCAGCTGCAGCAACGTCAGGCCGATGATCGTCGCCGCGAGCAGGATCGGGCCTATGATGCCTGCGATGGCGGTCAGGCGCATCAGGCGGGGAGACGCAGGGGATACAGGAGACGCAGGGGACATAGGTGGCATGTTCAACGGAGTGTTAGTGCATTGCTCACAACCCGCGAGGCTGTCATTCCGAGCGTGCGGCAGCTAACACTTATAAGCATCTGAGGCAGTTGGGCACGCGAGGAATCTCCAGGCGCGGCTGCTATCAGGCAGCCGGAGATCCCTCGCGCGCTGTCGCATAACACGCCATCGAAGCATTGTGGTAGCGCGCGCCGGCCGGCTAGGCAGGGAGGTACTCCCTTCGGGATGACAATATCACATGGTTCAACCAGCATCCCCGTTCTCAACGCTTAATTCACAACCGCGATCGCGGATCGAGCGCGTCGTGCAGGCCATCGCCCATGTAGTTGATGCTCAACACGGTCAGGAAAATCAGCATACCCGGCCAGATCAGCATGTGCGGCGCGGCATATGCTACTGCTCAGCGCTTGAGCCTCGGGTCCAGCGCATCCCGCAGCGCGTCGCCGAGCAAGTTGAAGCCGACGACAGTAAGAATAATCGCCAGTCCGGGAAAGGCAGGATACCACCACTTGCCCTGAATCACATAATCGCGTGCCGCGGAAAGCATGGTGCCCCATTCGGGCCGCGGCGGCTGAGCGCCCAGGCCGAGAAAACCAAGCGCCGCCACGCTGATAATCGCCGTCGCCATTGTCAGCGTGGCCTGTACCAGCAGCGGCGCGAGGCTGTTGGGCAGAATATGGCGAAACACGATGCGTGGCCGCGACACACCCAGCGCGGTGGCGGCCGTGACGAACTCCTGGCCGCGCAGCGAGATCACGGTCGCGCGAACGATGCGCGCGAAGATCGGGATCTCGACGATACCGACGGCGATCATGGCATTAAACAGGCGCTGGTCGATCACATAGCCTACGCCGGGCGCCGACGATAGCCAGGCAAAGATTCGCGTCGACAGGGTGTCGGGCCCGCTGGCGGCAGTAGTGATCGCGATCGCCAGCAAGATACTGGGAAACGCCAGCATCAGGTCCATGCCCCACACGGATACAGTGTCGAACCAGCCGCCGAGATAGCCGGCCAGCAGCCCGAGCAACGTTCCAAACACCACGGCGATAGCTACCGAAAAGATGCCCACCGTGAGCGAGATCGGCGCGCCGTGCAGCACACGAGTCCACAGATTGCGGCCAAGCTCGTCGCTGCCGAACGGCAGCGACAAAAACTCCAGCTCGAACTTATCGCGCGTTGCCTGGTCCATCAACATCGACGGCGGCTGTAAGCGCATGCGCAGATTGCGGTCGCGCGCCGGGTTATACGGGTCGATGATGTTGATCGTCAGCGCCAGCAGCACCAGCACGCCGCTGATCAGCAGCCCGACCCGGCCGGTGCCGCTGCTCATGAGCCGGTGCCAGGCGTCGCCCCACAGGCTGCGTTGTGGTCGCTGTACGGGGAACGGTGCTACTGCTGTTTCGGTGGCGGTGGCCATAAATATTACCGGTGCTGGATCCGCGGATCAAGAAACGCGTAGGACAGGTCGACCAGCAAGTTTACCAGCACAAACACAAATGCCACGAACATCACGCCGCTCTGAACCACCGGGTAGTCGCGGGCCTGGACACCGGTCAGGATCCAGGTGCCGATGCCGGGCCAGGAGAATACCGTTTCGGTGAGCACCGCGCCGCCGAGCAAAAAGCCGAGCTGCAGGCCGATCACCGTGACCACCGGCAACAGCGCGTTACGCAGCGCATGACGCGAGACCACCATTCGCTCGCGCAGCCCTTTGGCCCACGCGGTGCGCACATAATCCTGGCCCAGCACTTCCAGCATCGCCGAGCGGGTCATGCGCGCGATGATCGCCAGCGGCACCGTCGCAAGCGCGATCGAGGGTAGGATCAGATGTTGCACAGCGTTCCAGCTGAGCTCCGGCCGTCCGGTGAGCAGGCCGTCAAGCACATACAGACCGGTGATCGGCTGGAACCCGCGGCCGTACTCGATGTCGAGCCGCTGGCTGACGGGCAACCAGCCGAGGTTGACGGCAAAGGTGTATTGCAGCATCAGTCCGAGCCAGAAGATCGGGATCGACACGCCGATCAGCGCCAGCAGCATCGCCATGGTGTCAAGCCACGAGCCGCGCCGCACCGACGCGGTCACGCCGATCACCACGCCGACGGTTACCGCGATCGTCAGCGCCCACATCGTCAGCTCCAGCGTCGCCGGGAACTTGGCCAGCAGCTCGCCGAGCACATTGGTACGTCGCACGATCGAGGTGCCGAAGTCGCCCTGTAGCAGCTGGCTCAGGAATACAAAATACTGCGAGTCCCATACCGAGCCCTCGCCGCTGAAGTTGAAAAACAGCGGCTTATCGAGCCCCAGCTGCGCCCGGATCGTGGCAAGCTGCTGTGGCGTAGCACGCTCGCCCAGGATCATCAGCGCCGGATCCCCTGGGATCAGACGCATTACAAGAAATACCAGCAAAGAGATGCCGAACAGCACCGGGATCAGGCCCAGCACGCGGGCTAACGCGTAGCGAAACATAGGCGGCCTGAGGGGTCAGGGGTCAGGGGATAGGGGTTAACTCCTAACCCCTATCCCCCTAACCCCTAACTCCTGAACTCCTACTTCTCGATCGAGAGCACATCCCACGGCTCGTGGCCGAACGGCGACGGCACCCAGCCTTGCAGCGCTTCATTGGCGCCGTACACCGGCGGAGCATGAACGATCGGGATACGCGGCAGATCCGTCGCGATGATCCCGCCGGCCTCCTGGAACGAGGTTGTCGCGGCGTCGCGGCTGGCGGCTCCGCGAGCCTCGTTCAGCTTGTCGATCAGCTCCTGGTTCTTGTAGCCCTGTGAAGGCTCGGCATTCGGCCCGAAGAACGTGTAAAGGAAGTTGTTCGGATCGGCATAGTCGCCCGTCCATCCCAGCATCCACATGCCGTTCTTCTTACCCTGGTCGACATTGTCGAGGTACACGCCCCAATCTTCAGTCTTGAGCGTGACGTTGATGCCGACGTCGGCCAGCTGCGCGGCGATCGCCTCTGCCACCGGCTGCGGCGTCGGGAAGTACGGCCGCGATACCGGCATATACCAGAACTCGAGCTCGATCTCCTGGCCGTCGGGCGTCGTCACGGTACTGATGCCGTCGGGATAGCCGGCCTCGGCCAGCAGCGCCTTGGCGCGCTCGGGGTCGTACTCGTAGGCTTCGGTACCATCGGGCCGCGCCCACGACAGGCCGTCGGGTAGGAAATCGGTAGCCACGGTTCCGACACCGCCATAGAATGCGTCAAGGATCTCCTGCTTGTTGATCGCATACGCAACCGCCTGGCGCACGCGCACGTCGTCGAACGGCTTGTTGTCTATTCGGAGCGCCACATAGGCCGTGTTGAACGGCTCGACCTCGGGCTCCATGAGGTTCGGATCACTTTCCAGGGTTTCTCGCGCGTCGGGCGCGAGGTTCTGCGTGAAGTCGATCGAGCCGGCCTGCAACTCGGCCAGCCGCGCAGGCGCATCGGCGATGAAGCGAACCACCGCGCCCGGCATCTTAGCCGCCTCGCCCCAGTACTCCTCGTTGCGCACCAGAACGATATTCTGCCCCGGCGACCACGACTCGAACTTGAACGGGCCGGTGCCGCAGGCGCCACCCTCGGGCGTGCCGTAGTTCGCGCCGGTCTCTTCGATCGCCGCGGGGCAGGAGAGGCCGAAGTACGACGCCGACAGCAGCTCCGGCAGCAAGGGGAACGGCTGGGTCATCGTAAACTTGACGGTCAGGTCGTCGACTTTTTCGACGCTGGCCACCGCGCCGTTTTCGCTGCCGATATCCCCGCCCAGCAGCTGCTCGACAACATCGTAGGTCTTGCCCTCGGCGCGGAAGCCGAACTCGTTCTCCGCATCAAGCATGCGCATGAAGTTGAAAACCACGGCGTCGGCGTTGAAGTCGCTGCCGTCGTGGAACTTCACATCCGGACGCAGCGTAAAGGTCCACTCGGTTGAGTCGTCGTTGGGCGTCCATTCGAGCGCCAGACCAGGCTCAGTGTTCACTTCGCCCGTGACACGATTGACCAGCCGCTCTTCGATCTGGTCGGTCACCACCAGTGCCTGTCCGGAGGTGGTAGCCATCGAGTTCGATCGAATCCGGCTCGCCGGAGTTGCCGTAGACCAGGAACTGCGAGGTATCCTCGCTGGTGGCGCCGCCTTCGGTCGAGGCAGCCACCGACGTTTCAGCACTGGCTTCTGCTGCTTCGCTGGCCGCGGCGCTGGGTTCAGCCGCTTCGCTGGCCGCGGCGCTGGGTTCAGCCGCTGCGCTGGCTTCTGTTGCTGCGCTCGCAGCGGGGGATGTAGTTTCGGTACCACCACCGGCGGGCGCTTCGCCACACGCCGCCAGAATCGGCAGCAGCAGCGCGGCCAGCAGCAGCCATGCAAATCGGACACGGAGCATTTGGGTGTTCACATTTCCTCCAATCAAATCATCCGGATAAGGGGCTATGCGCTGACGTTTGGGGATGCAATCCTCCTATTCAATGTAGCACACGTAGGCCCGGCTTCGTGGTCAGGCGATTATAGCAGGGAACGCGCGCAGCGCAACCAGTTGCCATAATCACTCCAGGCACGGCGCGCCGGTTCAACCGCGCTGCCGGACACGATAAAGAACACAAAGGGCACAAAGAACTCCTAATACTTCGTGCCCTTTGTGTTTTTAGTGGTGAATATTATCCGCGGTCCGGGTCGAGCCAGGTGGTGAAACCGGCGCCCGGCGCGCGGCGGCTTTGCGGCACAGGCACGCCGGTATCGGGATAGCCGACGCGCAGCAGGCCGGCCATGCGCTCGTTCTCCCCGGCGCCGGCCAGCGTTTTGAGCTCCCCAGCCGCGGCAACCGCGCCACTGCTCCACGACGTGCCCAGCCCGGCCGCTTGTGCTACGAGCATCAAATTCTGGATCGCGCAGCAGGTGGCGCCGTAATTTTCCTCGTCGATTTCAGGATTTGCATCGCGCAGTACGGTGACATAGACAAGTGCCGGAACCCTTGCCCACGTCGCGGCCGCTTCTGCGGCATTACGCAGGACGATCTCCGGCTGCGCGCCGGACGTGAGCAGCTTCTGCTCGGTGATCCGGCCGGCAATCTCGCCCAGCCGCTCGCGCGAAACGCCGTCGAGCACATAAAAGCGCCACGGCTCGGTGAGCCGGTGGTTCGGCGCCCAGACCGCTGCTTCGATCAGGCGCTCAATCAGCTCCCGCGGAACGGGCTGTGCCTTGAATAGCTTGATCGAGCGCCGGCCAAAAATCGCGGCCTCGACCGCGGCCAGGGTAGCTGTCGTATCGTCAGTTGTGCCAAGCTGTGAATTGTCGCTCATGGTTATTCTCCGTAGCCGGTTATTTTTCCAGTGCCCGCGCCAGCGCTTCTCTTGCCGTCGCGAGCGATAGCACCGAGCCGTAGGCGATCGCGAACAACTCGTCGTTGCTGAGCGCCTCGTAGTGTCCGTCTTTAACAACCTGCAATTGTTGAAACAACGGCGAATTGACGATCGAATCGAGCGGCGCCGTCTCATAGCCGATGCCAAGCAGCAGATCGCATTCGAGCTCGGGGATCTTCTCGCTCGAGATAGCCTGAACTGCCTGCGGATCAATGTGCTGATCGCCGATATCGCCGGGCCAGCTCAACAGCGGCATCCCAAACCGCTCCAACACGTAGCCCAGCGAGCTGTTCGACTTATACATCATGAAGCTGCCGTCGCCGGACGTTCCGAACGCTTTGATCGTCGCCGGAACGCGCGGTGGAACGAAATCGGCGAACAGCTGAGCGATCTCGTCAGCCTTTGTGGCGGCTTGATGCTGCAAGGCCAGCGCATCGCCCATTATGCGCAGCTGGCCCTCAAGATCGCCGCTGTCGATCGTAACGATCGGGATCTCCGCGATCGGGTCGGGCACAGTTCCGAAATTCGATTCGCGTGTCGCCTCGGGATGGGCAGCCGCGACGATCAGGTCGATCGTTTCGGCCAGCACTTTATCAACATCCGGGCGGCCCTCGGCCATGATCAGGAGCGGAACGTCCTTAGCGGCACGTTGCCACGGCAGCAAGGAGTAGCCTTCATACGTGGCGATCAACGCCGGCGTCACACCCAGCGCGAGCACCGCGTCGAGGCAGGCATTGCCGTAGAACGTCATGATCCGCTGCGGCCGCGTCTTGATGTCGACCGGACCGAACATGTCCTGGATCGTGCGCGGATAGGCCGACGCCGCCTCGGCCGGCGCGATCGTCGGCAGCGGCGCCCGGGAGCCCGGCGCGCCACAGCCGGCCAGCGTAGCCAGCGCCAAAGCGCCCGCGCCCCGCAGGAAGCGACGGCGGGCAGGGTGGGCTCTCATGTATTGGTCTGCTCGGCATCGTGTTGTGCCATATACTTCAATAGTATAGCGTTACGGTCCTCAGGCGTGCGATGCGGGCAGGTCGAGCAGTACTCGCCGCCCTCGGTCTTGTACCAGTAGCAGCAGCTCGCCCGATCCAGGAATACCTGTGTACGGTCGCGGAAGGTCAGCTCGATCAATCCAAGCTGCCTGGTGTTGAGCGGCGAGCCGGGGAAACGAATCAGTGAGTTCACCTCGGCTTCGATCAGCGCCGCGCCGGCTGTCTTGTCCTGCTCCTGCATCAGCCAGGTCAACATGCCGGCGCAGCTGTCGGCCACGTTCAGCCACAGGCCGCGCGACTTGCTGCCAAGCCGTGAGCACAGCTGGTCGATCGTCAGGCCGAAGTGCGTTTCGATCCCGTCGCGCAGGGCGTCTCGCAGCGCCTCGCTGTTCGCGACGGTGAGCGCGTCGGGGTGGCCGGCATCCGGATCGTCGGGCAACGCCATGAAGCGCCCGCTGCTGAACGCGACCGCATCGGCCTCGCCTTCGTCGTTATAGTGGACCCGAATAGCCGCCGCGTCCAGATCGGGCACGCGGCGGTCGAGCAAATAGCACGCGATCGAGCTTGCCAGCAGCTGCCATTGGTAGATCTGCAGCAGCGAGCTGGCGACGATATTTGCTGCTCGCGTTTTCAGCCGCTGCTGAACGCCTGCTGTGAGCGCGACGAAGCGTTCGCCGCCGTCAAAGACGCTGTTGGCCGCGATCCAGCCGTCATCAGCCGGCGCGCCATAATGCGCCTTGAGATAGGAGCTCATAGTTTGTGCTCGCGCGAAGCTTCGTGCGAGCGGGTGTTCCGGTGACGAATGGTCCATCCTGTGCTCCGTGGCCTGCTGGTTCATACCGCTCCCCCACCCCCGACCCCTCTCGCCCGCCGTGGAGAGGGTCCGGGGGTGAGGGAGCGTTTCTCCTCCTCTCCCGTGGCAGGAAGAGGGGCTTGGGGGGTCAGAGGCGCCGTAGCCAGCGCGTAAGGAATACACAGCGGCACGCCGGAGCGCGGATCAACGACCACATCGGCGGCCACTCCGAATACTTCATGCAGCAGCGCCGGTGTAATGATCGTTGCCGGCGACCCGGCGGCGACCACGCTGCCGGCTCGCAGCGCGATCACGTGGTCGGCGTGTCGCGCGGCATGGTTGAGGTCGTGAACAACCATGATGATCGTGCGGCCCTGCTCACGATTGAGATGCTCAAGCAAATGCAGCACCTCGATCTGGTGCGCCAGATCCAGAAACGTGGTCGGCTCGTCGAGCAGCACCACCGGCGTTTCCTGCGCCAGCGTCATGGCGATCCACGCCCGCTGGCGCTGCCCGCCGGAAAGCGCGTCGACCGGCCGGCCGGCCAGCTCGGCCATGCCCGTGATCGTGAGCGCGTCGTTGAGCGCGCGCTCGTCGGCCGCCGACCATTGCTGGAACCACTGCTGGTGCGGATAGCGCCCCTGCGCCACCAGCTCGCGCACGGTGAGCCCTTCGGGCGCCACAGGACCCTGGGGCAGGATACCGAGCTGCTTGGCCAGCTCGCGGGTCGGCAGCTTCTGGATCGCCTGGCCATCCAGGTACACCGCGCCGTGTCTGGGCGCCAGCAGCCTGGCCAGCCCGCGCAGCAGCGTGGACTTACCGCAGCCGTTGGGCCCGACCAGCGCCGTGATCTTGCCGCTGGGGATCGACAGCGATAGATTCTGAATAATGACGGCCGCGTCGTAGCCCAATTGGAGTGTTTCGGTCGTGATCGTTCCCATGGTCCAGTCCCTGTTTCGCCTATGCCGCGCGGTGGTACAACAGCCAGATAAAGAACGGCGCGCCGATCACGGCGGTGACGATGCCGCACGGCACCTCGGTGGGCGCAAACACGGTGCGGCCGACCAGGTCGGCGGCTACCACCAGCAGCCCTCCGAGCAGCGCCGCCGTCGGCAGCAGCCCCTCGTGGCTCGGCCCGACCAGCCGCCGCGCCAGATGCGGCGCCATCAGGCCCACAAAACCGATCGTGCCGGCGGCAGCTACCGTGGAGCCCGCAAGCGCCACGGCCGTCAGCAGCAGCAGCCCGCGCTGCCACACCACCTGCACGCCGACGCCGCGCGCGACGTCCTCGCCGAGATTGAGCGCATTCAGCGGGCGAGTCAGCGCCTGCGCCAGCGGCAGAAATACGATCAGCCACGGCAGCAGCGCCCAGACTTCATCCCACGAGCGGGCATATACACTGCCGGTCAGCCAGATCAGCGCGCGCTGCACGTCATAGACGTCGCCGAACGTGATCATGATCGAAGTCAGCGCGCCGGTGACGAAGGCGAGCCCGATGCCGACCAGGATCAGCCGGATCGGCAAATCACCGCGCTTCCAGGCCAGCACATAGATCAGCGCAGCGGTAAGCGCGGCGCCGCCGAACGCCGCCATGGGCAATACGCCGGCGGGCACGGTCGGAAACATCACGATCAGCGTGACGGCAACCAGCGCGGCCCCGGCGCTGATGCCGATAATATCGGGCGACGCCAGCGGGTTGCGCGTCAGACCCTGCATGATCGCGCCTGCCACGCCAAGCCCCATGCCTACCATCACGGCTACCAGCATGCGCGGCAGACGCAGCGTGTTGACGATAAAGTCGTAGTCCGGATTCGCGCTGGACAGCCGCAGCGCAGTGCGCAGCACATCCAGCGGCCCGATCGGGTATTCGCCCACGCCGATGTTGATCACCATCACGATCAGCGTCAGCAGCAGCGCTCCGAGCAGCACCGGCGGCACGCGCCGGTCCAGCCGGAACGACAGATTTGAAGTTCGTACTGTTACCCAGGGATGTTGCATTTATTTAGAGAACCAATTCCTGGGGGACACCCCCAGACCCCCGGCCTGCCGGCAGCCAACCCTCGCCTGTGTCCCTTGCGTCTGCTGCGTCACCTTTTGACCCTCCAGCGCACCAGATAGATAAAAAACGGCCCGCCGATCAGCGCGGTCATGATGCCGACCGGCAGCTCGATCGGGCGCAGCACCAGGCGGGCAGCTATGTCGGCGATCACCAGGAAGATCGCGCCGGCCAGCGCCCCGTACGGCAGGATCCAGCGGTAATCTACGCCTACGAAAAAGCGTACCGCGTGCGGAATTACCAGCCCGATAAAGCCGATCGGCCCGGCCACCGCGACTGCGCCGCCGGCCAGCAGCACCACTGCCAGCGCCGTGAGTCCTTTAACCCAGCCCGTGCGCTGGCCCAGCCCCTTGGCAATATCGTCGCCCAGCGTGAGCGTCGTGATCTGCCGGCCCAGCAGCAGCGCCAGCAGCAGCCCGGCGAGGATGTACGGCGCTGCCTGCGCGACCATAGTGAGGTCGCGCCCGGCCACCGAGCCGGCCAGCCAGAAGCGTACTTCTTCCAGGGTGCGCTGGTTGAAAATCAGCATCGCCGTCGTCAGCGACGCCAGCAGCGCGGTCACGGCAGCGCCGGCGATTGTGATCTTGAGCGGCGTGGAACCGCCACGCCCCGCCGAGCCGAGCGCGTATACCACCGCCGCCGTGAGCGCCGCGCCGGCAAACGCAAATAGTGCATACACCGTCAGCGAGTTGATATGCAAAAAGAAGACTGCACCGACGACGCCCAGCGCCGCGCCGGTTTCAATACCCAGGATGCCGGGATCGGCCATCGGGTTGCGCGTCACGCCCTGCATCAGTGCGCCAGCTACTCCCAACGCCGCACCGACCATGATAGACACCAGGGCACGCGGCAGCCGCAGCGTGCGAATGATCAGGTGCTCGGTTGATGTCGGATCAAAGGCAACCAGCGCGGCCCACACATCAGCGGGCGCGATATCGGCGGCGCCGAACGCAATGCTGCTCATCATTGCTACCAGCAGCACGCCGAATCCGGCCAGCAGCCCGAAAGCGAGCAGCGCGGGCGAGCGCACCAGGCTTAAGCCACGCGATGGGACGGCGCTAGTCGTCATCGAAACGCACTCCAGCGTTGGACTGTGCGCTCCAGATCGGCGTACGTGGGCTCATGGTTGCCGGTATGCGCAATCAAGAACTGCGGATCTGATTCGTCGAAACGGTACATTGCAGCCGTCCCTCGATACTAGCGTCGCTGCGAGCCGGTCAGACAGTCGCGTAGCGTACCGCGCCTACGAGAAACTGTCAAGTGTTTTAGTAGTGATATTCATTCTCATTATGCTTATTGCGGGCATACAGGAATGAGTGCTACTATTGAAACACTTGACAGTTTGAGGAACACGATGTACCTTTGCTGCCCCGCGTCTCCGTGTTGCCGCGTTTGGCGGCACACGGAGACGCGCTCGACGAGTAGCTGGCCCGGCTCAAGCTGCCGGCGGGAAGCGGTGCGGTGTACCTGTTGGGACACGCGCGCAGTATCCAGCGCCAGCACGACGCGCTGCTTGCGCGCGGGATCGACCGCAAGCGGATTCGCTGCCGCGCCCACTGGGCCGACGGCAAACGCGGGTTGTAGGCTGCTCTGCGAATACAGGCGCGGCAGTCCGGACCCTCTCGAAATTGTCGTGAAGATCCGAGCTGCTGCGCCTGTATTGGCTCAGCATTTGCCTCCCTAAGGCTTCGTAGCAGGGTCGTCGTCGGTCGCTGCCGCCAGCTGCGGCACCAGCTCGTCGAGCGCAAACGGCAGGCTCAGCGGTGTGCTCCACGCGATGGCGTCGGCAGCAGTCTCGGCGAAGACATCGCGGCCGTCTTTCACCACCGCCAGCTGCTGATAGATCGGATCATTCTTGACGGCATCCGCCATCTTGGGCGCGTCGGCCCAGCCTCGCTCGCTGCCCATCAGCCAGACCAGCACATCGCGGTCGAGCAGGTCCAACCGCTCCTGGCTGATCTGAGCGTTCGACTGCGCGCCGACAATGCCGGCGATCTCGTCGGGGAATTCGAAGCCAAGCGCGGTCAGGAAGCGCGCTTTGTGGTCGTCCGGGCTCAAAATCCAGTACACGCCCGGCGAATCGAGCTGTGCCGCGGCCACACTGGCGCCCTCAAACTCCGGATTGGCCGCGCGCGCTGCCGTGAACTGCTCTTCGATGCCGGCAATCAGCGTTTCGGCTTTGGCGGACTGGCCGACGGCGCTGCCGATCATACGGGTTTCTTCTTGCCAGGGCATGCCGAAATCGACATACTCGCCGGACTGGACCAGCGTCGGGGCGATCTGGCTCAGCGTCTTGTACACATCCTCACTCATGCCCGAATACACGCCGACGATCAGGTCGGGGTTGAGTGCCGCGACCTGCTCAAAATTGATCGTGTCGAACGTACCGACGATCTCGGGCTGCGCGTCGCCGATTGCCGCCTCGGACCACGGCCAGAAGATGGTTTCGTAGCCGTTGCCGTACCAATCGCGCACGCCGATGGGCGTAACGCCGAGCGCCAGCAGGTGTTCGTGGTCGCGATAGCCTACCGAGACCACACGCTGCGGCTCGGCCTCAATGGAGGTACTACCGAACTTATGCTCGATCGTCACCGGGAAGACAGGCTCCGGGCCGGTCGCGGCAGCCGATGCCGCCGCGGGAGAATCGGCTTGCGACAGCGCCTTCTCGACGTCGTCGAGCACAGTCAGCGCCGCGAGCGGGCCGCCGACGCTGGTCCACACGGCTCCGTCGACGTCGACGACGTGTTCTTGCTTGACCACGTCGAGCTGCTGGAACAGCGCGTTTTCGCGGGCAGCTTCGAGTGCGGTCTGGCCGTCGGGATTGAGCGTGCCGACAAACATCCAGTCGCTGTCGACTGTTTCCAGCTGCTCGAGACTGAGCGGCTCCGAGTGCGCGCTGTGGGCGCCGCCAAGGTCGGCGTGGGCGGCGGGGCGCGCCAGCCCGACGTCGGCGAGCACCAGGCTGGAAAACGTGCTCGGCACCATCACTACCGGCCCTTCCGGCATCCAGCGCACCACGCTGGCCTCCTGAGCCTCGCCGGCCGGGAGCTTGGCCCGGATCTCCGCCGCGCGCTCCTCGTAATCGGCCAGGAAGGCCTCGGCTTCGGCCTCGCGATTAAGTGCCGCGGCGGTGCCGCCGAACGCCGCCTTCCAATCGTCGGTGGCCTCATAGGTTTTGATCACCGGAGCGATTTCCGTCAGCTCCGGCAGCAGCGCTTCGATCTGCGGAATGAGGTTGCCGGCCAGGATCAGGTCGGGATCGAGCGCGACCAGCTTTTCCAGCGAAGGCTCGGCCAGGCTGCCGACCGACTCGATGCCCGTGATTTGGTCGCCCAGATACGCCGGCAGGCCGGTCTGGCCGCGGCCGTTCACCGAGCCTACCGGCGTGATACCGAGCGCCAGCGCGCTGTCGAGGTCGTGCTCGGTCAGCGCGACGACGCGCTGCGGCGTGGTGGGCACCTCGACTTCGGCGCCCGAAGCATCTGTGATGGTACGACTATCGCCGGCCGCGGCCGAAGCTTCGGCCGCGGCACTGGGCGCGGCGGACGGCTGGGATGATGCCGCCGCGGAAGCCGGGGCGGTGGACGGCTCAACCGTGGCAGGCGCGGCGCTCGACGGCGCGGCAGACGGCTCGACGGCGGCGGGCGTGGCGCCACACGCTGCAAGCAGCGTACAACCGATCACCAGAACAAACAAACGGCACAGAATGATTACGAGAGTTCCTTTATCGGCGACAGCGTACATCACACATTTACAACTGTCAAATGTTTTGCCTTTGATAATCATTACCATTGCCGATCAGAAAAGGTAATAGTAATGATTATCAGTGCTAAAATGTTTGACAGTTGCGGCGATTCTGGGTACCATGCCGTTTCGGCGTGGATCGCGCGTCCGGCGCTTCGCCGCGCTGTTCAAAAGAGGGGAACAGATTGATGATTCGAGCCAATAGCCTGCGCCGCACATTTTCGGCGCTGCTCGTGCTGCTGATGCTGGCAGCCTGCGGAGCGAGCGCAACACCGTCTACAAGCAGTGCTCCGTCGGCCGCGGCGAGCGTCGAGCCGGCGTCAGCGGCGCCTTCGGAGGCAGCTGCAGCTCGAGGCAGCTGCAGCCTCAGCTGAGGCTTCCGCGCCCGCGACGAGCGCGGCTGCCGCATCCGGCTCAGCCGGAAGCGCCGCCTCAACAGAAGCAGCGGCTGCGCGAACGATCGAGCACAAATACGGTAGCACCACCGTGGAGGGTATACCCGAGCGGGTCATTTCGGTCGGCTACAACGAGCAGGACGCGATCCTTGCTCTGGGTGTGATCCCGGTCGGCATCCGCGACTGGTACGGTGATCAGCCATACGCCGTGTGGCCGTGGGCGCAGGACGAGCTCGGCGACGCCAAGCCCGAGGTGCTTTCGGGCACCGGAATAAATTTCGAGCAGGTCGCGTCGCTGCAGCCTGATCTGATCCTCGGCGTATCGTCGGGCATGACCGAGGAAGAGTACAACACGCTGTCGGAGATCGCGCCGACGATCCCGCAATCTGGCGAGTTTGTCGACTACGGCGTGCCGTGGCAGGAGCAGCAGCGCGTGATCGGCCAGGCGCTGGGCCGCGAGGCAGAGGCCGAGCAGCTCGTCGCCGACGTCGAGGCGCGCTTCGCAGCGGCACGCGCCGAGAATCCGCAATGGGAGGGTGCGGGCGGGGCAGTCGGCGTCGCTTTCAACAATGAGTACTCGGCCTATGGCCCGCATGACGTTCGCGCGAAACTGTTAAACTCATTCGGCTTCGAGACGCCGTCCGAGATCGCCGAGATGGCAGGTGATTCGTTCTACACGGCGATCAGTCACGAGCGAACTCGATCTGCTTGATACCGACGTGCTGCTGTGGGTCGTCAGCACGGATGCGGAGCGTGCAGCGATCGAAGGCGACTCGCTGGTCCAGCAGCTTGCAGTCACCAAAGAAGGGCGCTCGATCTTCTTGGACCAGCAGCTTTCCGGCGCCGCTTCGTTCAGCAGCGTGCTGAGCCTGCCCTACCTGCTCGACGAGCTGGTGCCGATGCTGGAGGATGCGCTGGGCGCCGACGCGTCCTAGCGGGTGGGGCGCCGACATCACGCCCACCGAGATCGCGTTCGCGCACGGCGAACGCGCCAGACGCGGTCGAGTTGCTCGACGGTCGATGGTATAGTACGCTATCGGGCGGCGGGCAGCAGCGCGTCCGGCTGGCGCGTGTGCCGGCGCAGAGAGGAGGCCTGATGATCACCGTCGCTAACCGTATATTCGTCACCCCGGAATACGCCGAGCAGTTCGAAGATAACTTTCGCAACCGTGCCGGGCTGGTCGACGCTATGCCCGGTTTTATCTCCAATCAGCTGCTGCGGCCGGTCAACGATGGCGAACCGTATGTAGTGTTCACTGTCTGGGAAAGTCGCGCTGATTTCGACGCCTGGGTTCGCTCGGACGCCTTTGTCAAGGGCCATGCGCGATCAGGTACGTTGCCGCGCGAAGCGTTCAGCGGCCCTAACCAGCTCGAGCTGCACGAGGTCATTCAGGACAGCAGCCGGCCCGAGCTCGAGCCCGAGCCGCGCGGCAAGCCGTTCCGCCATTAGGGCAAGGACCGGAAAAGTTGCACCACACAGGCACAAAGGGCACGAAGAAACCTTTGTGCCTGTGTGGTGCTTCCCTTCCGGCCCGTGCTCTACAGCGAGCCGCTGGGCAACCGTGGATCTGCCCGCCGCCATGTTGCCGGTTATCAAGACCACGCCGGGGTGATCGGGGGTGACGGCATCTGTCATGTTGGCGCTCTTCCTCAGAAACGAAGTCACCTTCTGGTGGCTAGCCCGCTTCAGCGGGCTTTGTTTCTTCAGCCCGGCGCTTCAGCGCCGGGTTCGCCGGGTTCGCCGGGTTCCGCCGGGTTCGATCGCCGGAGCGCGGGCAGCAGCACCAACACGGCCAGCCCAGCGCACGCGGCCAGGATCAGCGCTCCGCCGGTGTCGGGGCGCCTGAAGAAGCGCAGCGGCCACGCTGCCGCCAGCACCACGCGCAGCGCTTTCCATGCTTCAGGCCACGAGACGACCAGTAGCTCAACCCGGCTCCAGCGCAGCAGGTCCGAATAGTCGTGGACGATGGAGTAGGTCAGGTAGCGCGTCGTCATATGGATCGACCATAGCACCAGCACGCCTGCGCATGCACCCCGGCTGCGCCAGCCCGGTAGCCGCTCGAACAACACGGCCAGTCCGGCGGCCAGCACCGATGCCAGCACGGTAAAGCGCCGCAGGCCGAACGCGCCGCTGCCGTGCCAGTCGGGCAGCATCGCGTTGTACACCATGTAGATAACGACTGTTGCCAGCAGCGCGAGGCCCGGCTCGGGACGCCGTACTGCCAGCACCAGGCAGCCCAGCAGCCCGGCGAAATACGCCGGCGTCCACCACGGCAAGCCATAGATCGCCGCGCTCAACATTTCCGCGAGGTGGAAGCCGCCCGGCGTAACAAAGCTGCCGCCCTGCGGCGTAACAAGCCAGGCACCGTACAGATAGCGCCACACCAGCAGCTGCGGCAGACAGCACACGATGGCCGCGACGGATGCCAGCAGCGCGCCGGCCCCCGCCTGCCGAAGATGCTCGCGTTCCGGCCGTCGCACAAGTTGCCCTCCGATCAGCAGCAACGGCAACACGAGCAGCAGCGCAGTCACCCAGTACATCAGGATCATCAGCCCGGCCGCCATGCCCAGTGCCAGCCAGCGGCGCGGCGATGGCGCTGCCCATAGCGCGAGCGACGCGTACACAAACCAGGTCGTCGCCGCGGCCGACAAGCTGTGCGCGAAGCCGCCGTCCCATAGGGCGTAGTACAACAGATTCGAGCCGCAATAGATCGTAGCCGCCGCCAGAGCTGCCACGCCTGGTCGCGCGAAGCGTTGCGCCACGGCAAAGCTACCAAGCAGCGTGGCGAGGCCCGCCAGGGCACTAACGAACGTCACCAGCATGATGTAGGGCGTTGAATATCCATCGGCGCTCCAGTCGACGCCGATCGCGCGGCCGGCGTGGCTGAGCGCGTGTGCCAGCAGTCCCGCCGGAGCCCAGGCCAGCGCCGGTCCGACGCTCCACAGATTTACGACGCGACCCGCACTGCTGCGCTGCTCACGCAAGGGTGGCGTGTGCGGCAGCGGCGAGAGATCGGGATCAAACTCGTTGGCGAAATCGAGGTCGCCGTCGACGATAGCCGAGCGCAGATAGGCGTAATAGCCGACGCCGTCCGAGTCGATGCGCGGCGTCCAGAACAGCACAGTTGTCGCCAGCCAGAGGCCAACCAGCACACCGCGCAGTCGCGTGGTGGGCCGGCGCCATACCAGCGGCACGCCGGCGCCGATGAGCGCACCAACGAGCCCGATTTGCAGCGCCGGCTGCAGCGCGCCACTCGCCCACGGCCACAACCAGGCCGCGCAGGCGAGCCCGGCCGCCGCAATTGCCCCCACGACAGCCAAGCGCCACCAGGCGAGGCGTAGCAGCACGCCGAGCGTTATTAGCGCTGCCAGCGTCAACGGCAGGCCGGCGAGCGATCGAAGCAGCACACGCGGGTCGTCGGTCGTTAGCGTCCACCAGCGCGCGTCGCTCAGGATCAGGCCGAGCGTGCGCGTATCGTCGGCCGCTACCTGGCCGTGCTGCTCGAGCAGCACGTTCTGCGCGCCCGGAGGCAGCACCGCGTGTAGTCGGCGCAGCATTGGTGTCGGCGCAAGCCCCAATCTGCCGTTTTCACTGCTCAGCGTGGCAATGCCGCCGGCCGCGGGGTTGTGATACTCCAGCTCGAGCGCGGTGACGCCGGCCGGCAGCGGCCGCAGCACGATCGTCGTTGCCGGCCCGCTCCAGTGATACGACCGGCTCAGCAGCACTCCCGGCCCCGGCAGCGTGTCCGACCGCTCGGCCGGATACGCGCCGCGAAACAACGCCGCGGCGCTGAGCAACATATTCTGCGGTCGCTGCCCGATCAGCGCGACCTGAACGGCGACTGCAAACGCCAGCAGCATCGCCAGCAGAAACGGCACCACGAAACGCGGCGGCGGCAGCGCGCGTATCACGGCCACGCCGGCTGCCGCACCAGGAGGCCGGGCACGCGATTGAACTCGCGGACGTTGTCGGTCAATAGGGAAAGTCCACGGCGCTCCAGCGTGCCGAATACGCTGGTATCGATCAACTGGACCATTGGGGCGACGGTGGCAGGTCCTGCGCTGCCTGAATCGCTTCGAGATCATCGGCAAACCCGTCGCCGGGAAGTGTCAGGTCCCAAAGCTGAGCCGCTAGCTCGCTCAACGTGATCAAACCGGGAGCCTTTGCCGGTACGAGGCTGGCAACCGGATCTCCGTTCCGCTCGATCGTAAAGCGCTCGCCCCGATATTGCACACGGATAAGCGTGTCCGACAAGGTGCGCGCCAGCTCGGTGGCTGTAATAATTCGATCTGCCATAGCGTGCTCATTATAGTCTGGTATAGGATAATCACAGAATCATTCAAGGTCGTCGAACAACACGGACTACGCAGGCCGCCTCCAACTATGGCTGCACATCGATACGTAATCGATACCGTAATTCTACAGATGCGGCTGCCACGTCGGGAGCGTATTGTAGACCTACGGCGGCGCTTCAGCCCCCACCCAAGGAGGCCCACGATGCTCTGGCTTATCATTTTCCTTAGCCTGTTGGTCATTATTGCGGTCACGGCACAGCTGCGCGCAAATGACAGCACCGATCGGCCGTCCTCGATCGAGGCCCAGTACGCCGCGTACGGCGTCATCTGGGAGCGCTGAAGCACCGAGCCGCGAATACCGCCGCGAATACCGCCGCGAATGAATTCGCGGCTGATACGATAAAACCTGCTGAAGCAGGTTGGGCACCGGCTTTGTCCCAACCTGCTTCAGCAGGTTTGTGCGTATCAACGCCGAATTCATTCGGCGGCAGCACGCCGGCACGGGGCGGCAGCACGCCGGCGGCACGGCGGCACACGGCGGCAGCACGGCGGCACACGGCGGCAGCACGCGGCACACGGCGGCCACACGGCGGCACACGGCAGCACACGGCGGCAATCCACTCCACCCTCTCCCGTTCTGACGAACAGGAGAGAAGTTAGGGATGCGGGCTACTGCCCCGCCGCCACCTGCGTCACCGCCTCGAACGCCGGCCAGAACAGGTTCGGCGCCAGGCCCATCACCAGCACCGCGATCGCCGATACGCCGATCGCAAAGGCCATGCCCCCCGGCACGGCGATACGCCGCTCGTCGATCGGCTCGGTCATCAACATGTGCTTGAGAATTCTGAGGTAGTAGTACAGGCCGATCACGGTGTTCAGCACAGCTACCACCAGCAGCCAGATCGCGCCGCTCTCCCAGGACGCCTGAAACACCAGGAACTTGGCCCAGAATCCTGCCAGCGGCGGGATGCCGGCTAACGACAGCACAAACACCGCCATCAGCACCGTCAGGCCGAGATTGCGTTTATATAACCCGTTCAGGTCGCTCAGATCGTCGCCGCCGACCGCGCGGTTGATCACCGCCAGGACGGCGAACGCGCCAAGATTGGTAAAGGTGTACACCACCAGGTAGTACAGCAGCGACGGCACGCCGAACTGCGAAAACACGCCGTTCTGGTTGGGCGCGTAGGCCGCGATCAATCCCATCAGCAAGAAGCCGGCGTGCGCGATCGACGAATAGGCCAGCAGGCGCTTGGCGTTCGTCTGGGTGAGCGCCGCCAGATTGCCGTAGGTCATCGACAAGAGAGCAATGATCGCCAGCACGCTGGCCCAGCCGCCGAAGTTGCCGCTCAGCGAGGCCGAGCCGGCCAGGGGGCCAAAGCCTTCGATCAGGATGCGGAACAGCAGCACAAATCCCGCCGTCTTGCTGGCGGTCGACAAAAAGGCGGTCACCGGCGTCGGCGCGCCCTGATACACGTCGGGCGACCACGAGTGGAACGGCACCACCGCGAGTTTGTAGCCCAGCCCGGCGATGATAAATATCATCGACACGTACAGCAGGTTCGAGCCGCCGCTGACCAGCACCTCGGAGATCGCTCCAAAGGTGGTGGGCTGGGCGATCCCATTTGCCGAGGCGAAGCCGTACCACAAGCTCAGGCCGAACAACAAGATCCCCGACGACAGCGCGCCGAAGATATAATACTTAATTCCGGCCTCGGACGAGCGCAGGTCGCCCTTAAAATAGCCGGCCATGATGTACAGCGACACCGAGGACAGCTCGAGCGCCAGATACGCCGCGATCATCTCGTTGGCGCCGGCCATCAGGCCCATACCGATCGTCGCGAACAGCAGCAGGCCGAAGAACTCGGCCGGATTGGCAGCCGAGCCATAGTCGCGGATCATCAGCGATGTCAGCAGCGCGGCGCCGATGAACACCAGCCGCGACATCATCAGCAGGCCGTCGACCTTGAGCGCGCCGTTGAGCAACACGTTATTGGGCACGCCGCTCGGGCCGGGCGTCGGGTCGGTAACGCTTTGCAGATTACACCAGATATTGACGGCGAAGTTGCTGCGCGTCGCCTGCTGGCACGTCGCCGGGTCGAACAGATTGAGCCGGTCCAGGATCGGGTTGAAGACATACCCGCCCTGCACCAGCACCAGCACGAATACCAGCCCCAGGCCCAGCGCCGTGGTCGACGCGGCGTCGGCGAAGCGCTGCTCTTCGGTCGCATCTCCGCTGAACAGATCGCCGACCACCACCATGATCGCCAGCAGCGCCAGCATCAGCTCGGGCAGGATCTTCAGGATATCGGGAAAAAAGGAGAACTGCATCATGGCTGTTCGTCCCCTACATTGACGCTTGGGTTCTCGCCGAACAGCGGATTACCGCCGGTCTCGGCGAGCACGTCACGCGCGATGTCGAGCCGTAGCACCACCGGCGCCAGGCTCCGGTTGATCTGCGGCTGTATCAGATCGGGAAACAAGCCCAGGATCACGATCAGCGGCGCCAGTATCGCCCCGGCCGTGTATTCCTGCCAGGTCAGCCGGGGCAGCCGGGGGAACTCCGAATTTTTGATCTCGCCGAAGAAGACCTGCCGCACGGCGCGCAGAATATAGGCGGCCGTGATCGGGATTGAGATACCGGCCAAAACGGCCACCAGCGGGAAGCGCTGCCAGACCCCGAGAAAGATGTTGAACTCGGCATAAAAGCCGGCCGTACCCGGCATGCCCATCGACGAGAAGCCGCCCAGGATAAAACAAAACGCGGCGAATGGAAACACATACGCCAGGCCGCCCAGCTCAGGCAGCTGGCGGGTATGCGTGCGGTCGTAGATCATCCGCCCGACGACGGCGAAAAACAGCGCCGTCATCACGCCATGGGCGAACATCTGCAGCACCGCGCCGTCCATCGAAATCTCGTTGAGCGCCGCCAGGCCCATCACCACGAGGCCCATGTGCGATACCGACGAGTAGCCGATCATGTACTTCATATCGCGCTGCGCCATGGCGATATACGCGCCGTACACTACGTTCACCAGCGTGAGCGTGATGATCACCGGCGCCCACATCTGCGCGCCCATCGGCATCAGCCAGATCGCCGCGCGTAAGCAGCCGAACGCCCCAAGCTTCATCAGCACGCCGGCGTGCAGCATCGACACCGCCGTCGGCGCGGCCACGTGCCCGGTGGGCGACCAGGTGTGGAACGGGAACATACCCGCCAGCACCGCGAAGCCGAGAAACATCGGCATAAAGAAGGCGAACTGGAAGTCCTTGGAGAAGCCGGGGCTGATGTTGGCCAGGGCGATCATGTCGAAGGTGCGCAGGCTGGAGCCGAAGTACACCGCCAGCATGCCGATGACAATAAAGGCCGAGCCGATCATCAGGTACAGCGTCAGCTTCATCGCGCCGTATTCTTTGCGCGTCGAGCCCCAGATGCCGATCAGCAGGTACATCGGCAGCACAGCCAGCTCGTAGAACACAAAGAACAGGAACAAATCGAGCGACATGAATACGCCGTACACGCCCACTACCAGCAGCAGCAGCAGCACAAAGTATTCTTTGGTGCGGTTTTCGATATTCCACGAGATAAAGCAGCCGGTGAAGATCACAAATCCGTTGAGCACCAGCATCGCGATACCGATGCCGTCGACGCCGACAAAGTACGAGATACCGGCCGCAGGTAACCAATCCAGCCGCTCGATGAACTGAAACGTCGGCCCGTCCGGGTCGTAGGCCAGGTACACCAGCAGCGCCAGCACCAGCGACGCAAAACTCACCGCAGTGGCGGTCCACCTGATCGCGTTCTTGGCCCGGGCCGGCAAGAAGGCGATCACCACACCGCCCGCCAGGATCACCGCCCAGGTCAGGCTGAGATAGGGCACGCCTTCAGGCAAGGTTATCAATGGAAACAACGTTATCTCCCTAAAGCAGTTTTCGTCGTCGCCTCGTCATTCCGAGCGAGCCCCAGCGTATGGCTGGCTTCGCTCCACCGAGTCGGCAGCGAGCGAGGAATCTCCAGCCCTCGATGCGGCCAGACAGCTTGAGATCCCTCGCGCGTCCTGGAAAGAGCATCTCCCTGAACTTCCGGATCGCGCTCGGGATGACAGACACCCATTCTCAAGCCCCTGCAAAGAAGCGCGCGACGGCAAGCGCCGTCTGGTTGGCGATCTCCATCAGCGGCAGTGGATACACACCGATCAGCAGCAGCAGCAGCAGCAGCGGCAGCAGCACGGCCCACTCGCGCCCATTGATATCCGGCAGCGTGCGCAGCCGCGGGTTGACCGCGCCGGAGAACAGTCGCTGGTACATCAGCAGCAGCGCCAGCGCCGAAATCACCAGGCCGACCATACTCATGATCGTCCAAAACGTCAGCCCCGGCCAGGTGCCGCGGAAAATAAAGAACTCGCCCACGAAGCCGGCCATGCCAGGCAGGCCAAGGTTGGCGAACATCGCGACACCCATCAGGCCGGCGAACACCGGGATCACCGCGCGCAGGCCGCCGTAGGCCGTCAGCTCGTAAGAGCCGCTGCGCTCGGCCAATGCGCCGGCCAAAAAGAATAGGGCGCTGGTGCTCAGGCCGTGCGCGACCATCTGGACCATCGCGCCGTTGATCGCGATCACGCGCGTGTCGAGGTCGCCGACCGCCGCGCCCGCCGCGGCGATCGCCAGCAGCACGTAGCCCATATGGTTGATCGACAAATACGCGATCACCCGCTTGATATCGTTCAGCTTGCGCTCGCCGCGCTGCGGGTTGCGCGCGACATTGTAGGCCACATATGCCCCGACCAGGATGCTCATAAAGGCGAAAAAGCCAAGGATCAGCGCGCCCTGCCGCATCTGCTCGGGGAAGATCGGCAGCATCAGCCGCAGCATCGCGTAGGCGCCCATCTTGGTCAGCACACCCGCGATCAGCATCACCACACCGGTCGGCGCTTCGCCGTAGGCATCCGGCAGCCAGGTATGGAACGGCCAGATCGCCAGCTTGACCGCCAGGGCCACGAACACGGCCAGAAACAGCGCGCTCATGTACCAGTAGTCCGACTGGCCCAGGATTCGCGCCACGCCAATCTCGTTCAGGAACCTGCCGACGATTTCGCTCAGCGTGCCGTCGATCCCCGCCACCGGCAGGCCCTGCGCCAGCCGCGTCAGCTCGACAAAGTCGAACGTGCCGCGCCCGGCCGCGCGCGTGGCCAGGAAGAAGAACTCGAAGGTGAGCAGCATGCCGACCGAGCCGGCCAGGGTGTAGACGAAGAACTTAAAGGCCGCGTAGCGCCGGTGCTCAACTTCACGGCCCCAGTTGCCGATCAGGAAATAACCGGGGATCAGCGACACTTCCCAGAAGATAAAGAACAGCAGGAAATTGAGCGACAGGAACACGCCAAGGATCGTGGTTTCCATCATCAGCAGCAGGGCAAAAAAGTATCCCGGCCGCTGCGTGACCTTCCACGATGCAAGGATCGCCAGCGGTGTCAGCAGCGTCGTCAACAGCACCAGCGGCAGCGAGATGCCGTCAACGCCCAGCTTGTACTCGGCGCCCAGCACGCTGATCCACGGCAGCAGCTCGACGAAATCGTACACCTGCTGTCCCGGCTCGGTGGCCAGGTAGCCGCCCTGCACCTGCATACGCGCGTAATACTGGACGGCCACATAGATCGCGATGCCGAGCGGCGCCAGGCTGAGCGCAAACGCACCCCATTTCTGCAGCCCGCCCTCGCCGCGCTGCGGCGTGATCGCCGCCAGCACCGCGCCAAGTAGCGGCAAGAAGATCATCAGGCTGAGCCAGGGCAAGCCTTCGCGGAAGATCAAATAGTCCATATCATCCTAAAAACGCGTACAAGTAGATAACAGCCAACAACACCACCCCGACGAAGATAAACGCGCCGTAGTCCTGGATTTTGCCGGTCGTGGTCTGCCTGAGGCCGTCGCCGGTGTAGGTCGTCGCATCGGCCAGCGTATCCACGCCCTGGTTCAGGACCAGGTCGTCGATGATGAAGTTGATCTTGGCCAGCAACAGTTGCCCCAGGCCGACGCCGTTGACGGTGCCGTCGACAACGCCGCGATCGAAGCCGGTGATCGCGCGGCCGAGCCACCGCGTAAAGCGCCCGATCGTCGCAGCGTAAAACTCGTCGATGTAGTACTTGCGGTTCAGCACCCGAAACAGCCCGGGCGCGACTGCCTCGAGCGGGTCGGCGTCGGTCGAGCGCGCAAACGCCCGGCGGTACATCCCCCAGCCGAGCGCGATGCCGGCAAACGCCAGCAGCGTCGCGATCCCGGCCGTCAGCAGGTTGAACTCGGCCGCCTCCTGCGCCAGAAAGTGCGACATCCAGTGCTGGCCGGTAAGCTCGATGCCGAATACTTCGGGCAGGTTGGCGTAGCCGGCGCCAAAGGCGAACACGGCAAGGATTATCAAGGGCAGCGTCATCGTCCACGGCAATTCGTGCGGCTCGTGCGGCTCGTGTGCGTGCTCGTGGCCGTGTTCGGCGTCGTGCGGCAGCTGATCCGCCGGTAGCGCCACTTCCGGCGACTGCTCCGGATGATGGTCAGGCGCTTCAACCGGCACCGGCTCCGAGCCGGGCGCGGCTTCCGCCGGGCGCGGCTGGAACCCGCGGAACGGCCCGCCGAACACCACGGCCATCTGGCGCGTCATATAGAACGCCGTCAAGAAGGCGGCCACGGTCAGCAGCGCATACACAATCCAGCCGAGCGGCGTGCCGGCACCGAACGCATCGGCCAGGATCTCATCTTTTGAGAAGAAGCCCGCGAAGAATGGCATCCCGGACAGCGCCAGATAGCCGATGAAATAGGTCCAGAATGTCACCGGCATAAAGCGCCTCAGCCCGCCCATATTGCGGATATCCTGCGCCCTGTCGGGGTCGTGGCCGACCGTCGCCTCCATGCCGTGAATCACCGAGCCTGAGCCCAAGAACAGCAGCGCCTTGAAGAAGGCGTGCGTCAACAGATGGAACAGCGCGGCGACCCAGCCGCCCATGCCCAGCGCCGCGACCATGAAACCGAGCTGCGATAGCGTCGAGTAGGCCAGGATGCGCTTGATATCGTACTGCGCGACGGCGATAGTCGCGGCGAACAGCGCCGTGAACGCGCCGATGATCGCCATGATCGCCAGCGCGGTCGGGCTTTCGATAAAGATCGGATAGGTGCGCGCCACCAGGAATACGCCGGCCGCCACCATCGTCGCGGCGTGGATCAGCGCCGAAACCGGAGTCGGGCCCTCCATCGCGTCGGGCAGCCACACGTGCAATGGAAACTGGGCCGACTTGCCGACGGTGCCCATGAACAACAGCAAAGCGATCGCCGTCGCAGCGCTCATGCCGACGCCCGTCATCGTGTTATGCAGCCGTTCCAGTGTTTCGGGGTTGAAGATCTGCCCCTCGGCGGTGCCGAACGTCAGCGAGCCCGCCTCGGTGTACAAATAGAACAGGCCGAGCATCATGCCCACGTCGCCGATACGCGTGGTAATAAACGCCTTGCGCGCGGCGCGGTAGGCCGAGGGCTTGAAGTACCAGAAGCCGATCAACAGGTACGAGCACAGGCCCATCAGCTCCCAGCAGATGAAAAACAACAACAGATTATCGGCAAGCACCATGCCGAGCATCGCGGCCGTAAACAGGGCGATAAACGAGAAGAAGCGGCTCTGGCGCTCGTGGCCCGGCGGATACTCGTCGAGCGCCATGTAGCCGAGCGAAAAGAGATGGATACAAAAGCTCGCGATCGTCACCATCGCCAGCATCAGCACAACCGGAGCGTCGAGTCGGTAGCCGAAATTGAAGGTGGTTTCGCCGGTGGCGGCCCAGGGAAACGAGCGGCTGTACGCGCCGCCGAAGTCCTCGAAGTGCACCCCGCCGTGCTCGGCTTCAGCCTCGCCTTCGGCGCCTGTTTCCGCCGGCGCCGCCTCGACCTCGGCCGCCTCGGCGCCGGGCGAATCGGGAAAGCCGGCCGTCGCCGCTTGCAGGAGCACGCCCAGCGCCAGCAGCACCGCCAGGCCCATCATAATGATGGTGAGCCAGCTGCTGATCCGCCTGTCCTTGTACAGCGGCGACAAAAACGTAATAAACACAAACGCCGCCAGCGGGAAGATCGGGATCAGCCAGGCCAGGCTAAATGGGTCCATTCTATCCCCTCAACAAATCAACCTCATCCGCATTCACCGTCAGGCGCGTGCGATACACCGCGATCACCATCGCCAGGCCCACCGCCGCCTCCGAAGCCGCCACCGTGATGGCGATGATCGCGAAGATCAGGCCGCTGGTATTGCCGGGCTCGAGATAGCGCCAGAACCCGATCAGATTGATGTTGACGGCGTTCAACATCAGCTCGACGCCCATCAAGATACCGACGATGTTGCGCCGCGAAAGCGCGCCGAACAGGCCGATACAAAACAACGCGGCGGCCAGCGTTAAGACGAATTCCAACGGGATGGCTGTCACGATATTGCGCATGTGTGCTACCTCGGCTCCGCTGGTCCGGCGTCGCTTCGCTCGGCCCCGCCGCGTCCGAGCGCCTGGCGTGGTTCGCCCAGCCCGCTGATCGCGCGACGCAGCTCGGCTTCTTCGGCTAAGGTCAGGATGCGCCGCCGCCGTGTCCGCTCCTCGTATGCGATCACGATCGCTCCGATCAGCGCCACCAGCAGCAGCAGCGAAGATACTTCGAACGGCAGCAGGTACTCGCCCATGAACGAGCGACCGATCTCGTACGCGCCGGCCAGCGGCGCGGTTGCGGGAGCCACGGCATCTTCGGGCAGCGGCTCGGCCGCCGGCGACGCGGCAGCGGAAGCCTGGGCAAGGTCGGTTTGCGGCCAGTACGTCGGCTGGCCGGGCTCGGCCTGCGGCAGCTGCGGCGACCACACCGCCGGCACAATCACGCCGGCAAACAGGGCGATCGCGACGAGCGCGGCAACCCACCAGCGCTCGAACAGCTGTCGTGTGCCCTCGCCCGTCACCTGGCGCGTCAGCATGATCGCAAACAGCACCAGGATCGATATCGCGCCGGCATATACCAGCACCTGCACCACGCCGATAAACGGCGCTTCGAGCAGAAAATACAGCGCTGCCACGGCGGCAAACGACCCGATCAACCACAGCGCCGAATGGATGATGTTCTTAACGATCACCACCATCAGGCCGGAAAAGAGGATCAGCGCCGCGAGCAGCCAGAATATTGCGCCGATGACGAAATTGCCGTAATCCATTTCCTCGCCTTACAGGGTCGGGTTAATGTTTCGCGCTCGTAGGGACGCGCCAACGGCCACTGCCGGCGGCGCGTCCCTGCCGGCGCCCAGCGGCGCCGCGTCCCTACGCCGCGGTCGCCTGGGCACCACCGTATGTCGCATCGCCGCGTCTCGTATTCAGCCGCAGCACCAGCAAAACCGCCGCGCCGTTGATCAGCAGCGTAACGATCCAGGCGGCCGCCAGGCGCAGGAAGCTGTTCGGCTCGCCCAGCGCGTCGGCCCACGGCACGCCTTGCGCGGCGCCCCAGCGCGCGATCATAATCCAGATGCTGGTGGTAAAAATGTTGATCAGCGCCAGCGGCAGCAGGAACTTCCAGGCAAACGCCATCAGCTGGTCGACGCGCAGGCGCGGAACGGTGCCGCGGATCCAGACCATGATAAAGAACAGGCCAAGCGTTTTGCCGAGAAAATAGCCGATCGACAGCAGGGTTCCCAGGCCGCCCGCGATCGTCGAGCCCGGCCCGGCGCCGCCGCCCAGAAACACGCCGGCGGTGACGGCACACACGGCCAGGTTGGTCATGTAATTGGCCAGGTAAAATACGGCGAACTTCATGCCTGAATATTCGGTCATATAGCCGGCCACGATCTCCGAGTCGGCTTCGGGAATATCGAACGGCGTGCGCTCGCCCTCGGCCAGCGACGAGATCCAGAAAATGAAGAAACCGAGCAGGCCGACCGGCGTGAACACAAACCACGAAAGAATATTGTCCCAGCCGTTGGTCTGCTGCGCGACCACGTCGGCGACGTTCATCGAGCCGACGATCATCACGATCACCACCAGCGACATCACCTGCGGGATCTCGTACGAGATCATCTGTGCCGCGGCGCGCATGCCGCCAAGCAGCGCGAATTTGTTGTTCGAGCCCCAGCCGGCCATCAGCATGCCCAGTGTGTGCAGCGACGAG
This sequence comes from uncultured bacterium, assembly GCA_963827625.1. GTDB lineage: Bacteria > Chloroflexota > Chloroflexia > Chloroflexales > Kallotenuaceae > CAWHBS01. The sequence continues at coordinate 1,007,060 of CAWHBS010000007.1, forward strand.
ACGGCCACAATATACAACACGCCGACGTTGAAGTCGGGCATCGGCAGCAGATTGCCCCACGGGATCACCGCAAACGCCATGATCGTCGCGAACAACACCACCACCGGAGCCAGGAAGTGGACCCAGCGATCGGCCCCGTCGGGCGTGATGTCTTCCTTGGTGATCGTCTTGATCGCTTCCGAGACCGGCTGCAGCAGGCCGAACGGCCCGACCCGGTTGGGCCCGCGCCGGTCCTGCATGTAGGCGATACCGCGCCGCTCGATCCAGGTCAGCAGCATCATGCCCACCGAGCCGACGATCAGGATCGCGGTGGTGATGGTCAGATATGACAGCGTAGTCGACAGCCAGTTGGCGGTATTCGGGTCGCCGGTGACCAGCCCGTTCCAGAACCAGCTCATCAGCCTTCTCCCCGCTCGGCGCGCTTGGCGGCCCGGATCGCTTCGAGGCGCGCGCGCTTGTCCTCAGACATATTTTGCCCGATCGCCGCCTGCGGCCCGCTCGGCGCCGCGGCAGCCGGCGCGCCGGCGTTCGATTCTTCCATATGCGTCGCGGCTTCCGCCACCGGCTGGCCCTGCAGCGCTTCATCGGAAGGCGCCCCCGCAGCGGCGCCCGGAGCGTCGCCACCACCGCGCTTGGCGGCGCGAATCGCTTCAAGGCGAGCCACCTTATCGGGCGACATGCTCTTGCCGATCGCGGCTTGCCTGGCCGGAGCGGCTGCGCCCGCGGCCGCTGCTCCGGCCGGCCGAGCTGTTGCCCCTGCCGCCGGCGCCGCGGCGAGCTGGCGGCCCCACAGATGGGGAGCTATGCCGATGTTGCCCGAGCGGCGCTTGACGTTGTTGCCGAGCTTTTTGATCGCCTGGGCCTGCACGTCAGCCCACAAATTCGGCGCGATGGTCGAGTAATACGAGATCGGCCGGTTCAGCTCGCGCTTGGCCACGTCCATGCTCAGATGATCGGGCGTGGACAGCTCATAGTCATGATCCATCTTGATCGCGTCGAACGGGCAGACCTCGGCGCAGTAGCCGCAGCTCATGCACGAGTCGTACTCGATCACGAACTCTTCGGCCGCCGGCACCGGCTTGTTGGTTTTGGGGTCGACCGCCTGCACGATATGGATCACTTTAGGCGGGCAGATACGCTCGCACTGAAAGCACGAGGTACACAATTCTTGCCCGGTTTTGTCGTCGTACAGCAGGATCGGCATGTTGCGGAACGTTTCCGCCAGCGACAGTCGCTCTTCCGGATATTGCACGTTGAACATGCCGATGTTGTCGGTTTTTTCGGTGCCGTTTTTGACGAACGAGGCGCCGAAATGGCGGATCACCTGCAGCATGCCCCGCAGCGTGCCCTGGCCGATGCCCTGCCCCTCGGCCCCGCGATTGACCACGACCACGCCGCCGCCGCCTCGTGAGCGCGGCGCGGCCTGCTCCGGCGTTTCTGGATACGCGGTCATCGGTCGACCTCACCCATAACGATGTCGATGCTGCCAAGGATCACGACGATGTCGGCGACCTTATGGCCGCGGCACATGTCGGCCAGGCCCGACAGATTGATAAAGCTTGGCGCCCGGATCTTGTAGCGGTACGCGCTCGACGTGCCGTTGGACACTATATAATACCCTAGCTCGCCCTTCGGCGATTCAACCCGCGCGTACACCTCGCCGGCGGCCGGCTTGAGGCTTTGCTGGCGCGAAACCGCCTTATATTGCTGGTTGATGAACGAGCCCTCGGCATCGGGCAGCTGTTTGAGCGCCTGCTCGAGGATGCGGTAGCTCTGGCGCATCTCCTCGATGCGCACCAGATAACGGTCGTACACATCGCCGACCTCGCCAACCGGAATGTCGAATTCGAAGCGGTCGTACAGGCTGTAGGGCTCGGCCTTGCGCACATCATACGCCACGCCCGAGCCGCGCAGCAGCGGCCCGGTGACGATATACGAAAGTGCTAACTCGCGCGGCAGGATGCCGACACCGCGCGCGCGTGTAAGCAGCACCTCGTTGCGGGTCAGCAGCCGCTCGAACTCGTCGAAGAACGGCGGCAGCTGCTCCATCAGGGCGTTGATCTGCCCGATCGTGGTCTCCGAAAGATCGCGCAGCACGCCGCCGAAGCGGATGTAGTTGCACATCATGCGCGAGCCGCCCAGCGACTCGAAGATATCAAGGATCATCTCGCGCTGGCGCATGCCCCACAGCAGCGCGGTTTGCCAGGCGCCCATGTCGTTGAGCAAAAAGCCGAGCGCCGAGGCGTGGTTCAGAATCCGTGAAAGCTCGGAAACGATCACCCTGATATAATCGGCCCGCTCCGGAACCTCGATGCCGGCAAGCTCTTCGACGGCCATGCAAAAGCCGTGCTCGTTGATCATCGAGTTGAAATAATCGAGCCGGTCGGTAAACGGGATGATCTGCAGATAGGTCAGCACCTCGCCCAGCTGCTCGTGGTTACGGTGCAAATAGCCGAACACCGGCTCGAGGTTGACCACCGTCTCGCCGTCCAGGGTGGCCAGCATCCTGAACACACCGTGGGTTGACGGATGCTGCGGGCCGATATTGATCTGTAGCTCTTCGGTTTTCAGCATATTGGTTTACCGGCTAACGGACTCGCCGGCGGCGCGTCCCTACACCAACTCGATTGCACTAAGGCGCCGTCTGCGTTCCCGGCAGGACCTTTGCTCCGCCCTACTCCTCGTCGCCGTCCTCCCCTTTCCACTTAAAGTGGTAGTAGGTATCGCCGATCTTGTCGAAGTCTTTGCGCATCGGGTGGCCCTCGAACTCTTCCCACATATAGATGCGGTGATGGAACGGATGGCCGGGGAACTGCACGCCGTACAGGTCCCACGCCTCGCGCTCCTGCAAATTAGCACCGGGCCACCAGGTCGAGATCGAAGGGATCACCGCTTGCTCGCGCGCCACGCGCACACGGACCATCTGCCCCGCTCCGCCTTCGCCGGCATTGTAAAGGTGGTAGATCACCTCGATAATGCCGTAGTGGGGATAGTCCACCGCCGTGATATGCGACAGGTACTCATAGCCCCGCCCTCGCAGCAGGCGCAGCACATCCGGCAGGCGCTCGGCGACCACTACCGCGTCGGCGTCGTTGAGCCGCGGGCCGGCGACTTCGCCCTCGTGCTCGTCGGGCTCCGGCGCAGCCAATGGTGCCGTGTCGCCTTCAGCGGGAGCGGACAAATCGAGTACCTCGCTGCCTGACCGGCCAGAGGTATCGGCCGACGTTTCGGCTTCTTGTGTCTGGCGCTCCTGTTGCGCCGTGACATGCCCGTTACCGCGCTGCACAGCGCGCGTCGGCGGCGCGAGCGCGCCGGGCAGCTCACGGCTCAGCAGCTCGCGCAGCTCGCCTTGCTCAAGCAACGGCATCGCTCTTGCCCTCCAGCAGCCGGTTCGCATCGGCCGCGCTGCGCTCGGCGACGATACCCTTGGGCAGGTTGCCTTCCAGCCACTTCGCCTCGGCCTGGCGCTCGCCGTAGCCGCCCAGCGCCGGGCTGACAAACGGCATCAAGTCGGGCAGGCCGCCGACCGGGTCGGCCGTGCCCGCGGTACCTTCAACTAATAAGCCATGAGCTCCGAAACGGGGCACGGGGAACTCGAAGGTCGCATCGGGGCGCTTGCCGTACCAGCGCACTTTTTTGATCTTTTCGCGATCGATCTGCTCTTGCAACGTGATCAGAGCGTGCAGCAGCGCCTCCGGCCGCGGCGGGCAGCCGGGAATATACACGTCCACCGGCACGTACAGGTCGACGCCGCGCACCACGTTGTAGCCGTCGCGGAACGGGCCGCCCGACGTCGCGCAAGCGCCCATCGAAATGACCCACTTCGGCTCGGGCATTTGATTGTAGAGCCTGACGATCTGCGGCACCATTTTCTTGGTAACCGTGCCCGACACGATCATCACGTCGGCCTGGCGCGGCGAAGCGCGAAACAGCTCGGAGCCGAAGCGCGCAATATCGTAACGCGAGGTCGCCGACGCGATCATCTCGATCGCACAGCACGCCAGGCCAAACAACATCGGCCATACCGATGAGCGGCGGCCCCAGTTGTACAGCCAGTTCACCGACGAAAGCAACACGCCTTGCTGCTCGAGCCGGCGCTGGACTTCCTCGTCGCTCAGGTTCTCGGTATCGTAGGTTTTTGCGTTGGACGTCATTACAGCCACTCCAGCGCGCCTTTGCGCCAGGCATAGACCAGCCCGGCGGCAAGGATCAGCAAAAAGATCGACATCTCGATCAGGGCAAACAGGCCAAGATTGCCGTAAGCTACCGCCCACGGGTAAAGATACACCGTCTCGATATCAAAGACGACGAAGGCAAGCGCGTACAGGTAGTATTGCACCTTGAACTGGACCCAGATATCGCCGATCGCTTCGAGCCCGCACTCGTACGTGCTCTGCTTAATCGGCGTGGGACGGCTGGGGCGCACAAGCTTTGAGAGAATCAACGGCAGCAGCGGAAACGTGATCGCAGCTATCGTAAAGATGACCAGAAAGGCGTAATTGGACAGCACCGGCTACTCCTTTGTGGATCCCGCCCTGGCTTGGGGCCAGCACACAAGCCCCATCGCTCTATCAGCCTGCTCTCAGAACTATGTGCATTGTATCACAATAGTTTAGGGTAACTTCGCGAACGATTATCGAAATCCCTTTCAGCGCGACAATTTAAGTTCTACATGCCCCACCTGGATCACGTCGCCGTACGACACGGCCATCGGCTGGTCAAGCTCCTGACCATTGAGCCAGGAGCCGTTGGTCGATTGCAGGTCTTCAACAATCCAGGTATTGCCGTCCCACTCCAGGACGGCGTGCTCGCCCGACAAAAACGTATCGTTGAGCGGAATGTCGTTGGTCATGGCGCGGCCGATCGAATTCACCTGGTTGAGCGGGAACTTTTTGCCGGCGGGCAGGCCGGTCGGCCCGGCGTTCACGACCGTCAGGTAGCCGTATTGGGACGCCGGCACCGTGTCGACGTTGGCCGAGCGCAGCTCACGCGTGATCACACGCACTACCTGATACAAGAACAGGTACAGCAAGAAGACGACCGCAATACGCAGCGCCAGGATCAGGAAGTCGATACCCAAGTTAGCCATTGTTCACATTGGTTGTTGAATTGATCGGGATACGCGCATTGACCATTGAAATGCACGAAACAATGACCTGATTCCACCCCGTCACCGCTGCTGAAACTGCAGCTCAAGGCCGCCAAGCGACACAATATCGCCCGGCCGCAGCACCTGTTCCGCGCTCACCGGCACGCCGTTGACATAGGTGCCGTTCGTTGAGCCGAGATCGGAGATCATATAGCGCCGCGACTTCCAGCGCACCTGCGCGTGCTGGCGTGAGATGCGCGGGTCTTCGAGCACGATCGTGTTGTTGAGGCCACGGCCGATGGTTGCCGGGTCGACATCCAGTGCAAATGCTCGTGGGCCGTCCGCCGTATGCATCAGCAGCTCACCGCCGGCGGCGCGGCCGCCCTGGCGTGGAGGAGGCGGGATCACCTGAGTGGTATCGACGCCGAACGGCGGTGCGCCGTTGGGTTGATTGCCGGGATGAACGCCGGTCATCTCGGCTACGACCTGGATCGTGCGCCGCGACACCGCCGGGTCGGGCGCGACATCTACCACCGGATGCTGCAGCAGCGAAAACCCGCGCTCACGCGCCAGATCGCGCAAATAACTTGCCATCTCCTTTTCAAGATCGTCCTGAAACGACTCATAGGCGGCAAAGTCTTCGGGATTGAGAAACGCGCGATAAAAACTGGGCACGATCACCCGGTCGACCGTGATCGTTTGCTGGCTTTCCATGGCCCGCTCCAGCCTGCGCGTGATCTCGGCCGGCGTCACCTGCGAGCGAAACAGCCGCCGCGCCGACCCCTCGAAGGTGCGCTCCATGAATTCTTCAAATTGAGACAATGCGCTCACGGTGTGGCCTCGATTTCTGGTGTGGTTGCGCTGCTGATCGTAACCCGATGCTCGCTGAGTTTGCAGTGCTGATCGTAACCTGATGCTCGGTGTATTTTCAATGTTGACCAGGTGATAGGGTGACAGGGTGACAGGGTGACCCTGATATACGCGAGCGACCTGTTTTCTGGATACTTGACGTATGCCTGACAAGGTGACCGGGTGACAAGGTGATCAAGATCAATGCTGGTATATAAAACTGCGTGCTTTGCGACGTCCACTTGAAACGCACAGTACGTTGCCCTGGCCGTCACCCGTCACCTTGTCACCTTGTCACCCGGTCATCACCGCCACCTTTACAGGTCATCGCTTAACTCTAAACGATGCCGCCAGGTCGCTCACCGCCCGTCGCGCACCGGACTCCCCAGGTAGATCGGCTCGAGCGCCACCAGATCATCGGCTTCGCCGGCCTGGTAGCGGCGCCAGGCGATCTCGGCCAGGGCGGCGGGCCGGCGCACGTTACGCATGCCGTCGAGAACGATCGCTTCAGAGGCGCGCGCTGCCCAATATGCTCGCGCGGCGGCATCGACCTCACCGCAAATGATAAGCGGCCCATGAAACGAGGCCCACTCATCAGCGCCGAAGTTGCGAAACGGCTCCAGCCGGCGCGGCAAATCATCCGACGGCTGGTACACCGCGCCACCGTAGCGGTCGCGGCCCAGGCGCACCAGCGCCAGTATCGGTAGCTCTGCGTCGCGCTGTCCATACGCCAGCACATCCAGGGTCGGCACGCCCAGGATCGGCAACCCGCCGGCGACGGCTAACGATTTTGCCAGGCTCATGCCGACGCGCAGGCCGCTCCAACTGCCCGGACCGGTTGCCACCGCGACGGCCTCGAGGTCAGCCGGGGCAGCTTCGTGGTGACGCATCAGCAGCTCGAGCGCCGGCAACACCTGCTCCGCGTGCCGCCTGCCCGAGCGCCATGCATACTCGGCCAGAACGCCGCTCGCGTCATACAGGGCGATACCCGATTCGTCGCTTGATGTATCGATCGCTAAGAGCATAGTCAGGTGTCAGGGATACCTGGCCCTATCCCCTCCAATACCTCACTATATCGCTTGCCGCGCGGCTCGATCCTGAAGCGTCGCTCATGCTCGCCTTCGAGCTCGATGAACACCGCGAGATGCTCGGCGGGAAGGCTATCGCCGGCGCGCTCGGCCCACTCGACGATCGCCAGGCCTTCGGGAGCGAGCGCGTCTTCCAGACCCACGGATTGTAGCTCTTCGGGTCGTTCCAGGCGATACAGATCGACATGAAAGATCGGCATGCGGCCGTGTGCCCGGTCGGCCTGGTATTGGTTGATCAACACAAAGGATGGGCTGTTGACCTCGGCGGCGTCGACGCCGAGCGACGCGGCGATCCCCTTGGCCAGATGTGTCTTGCCCGCGCCGAACGGCCCGAACAGCAGCACCACATCGCCAGGCTGCAGCCGCTCGCCGATCGCGCTCCCGAGCGCGATCGTCTCGGCTTCGCTGCGTGTGCCAAACGTCCGTGCTGGCGCGTCGCGCTCCGGCATACCGGCGCATTGTAGCATAGCGGAGCGCTGTTCCCGGCGCTGTAGTACAATGAGGGATACCCACAGAATCGGTGTCGTATGAGCGATGAACTGACCGAACTTGCCGCCAGCCTGGGCGCGCTGCTCCGCGAGCGCGACCTGCGAATCGCCACGGCCGAGTCGTGTACCGGCGGGCTCATTGCGCACGCGATCACCGAGATCGCGGGCTGCTCCGACTATTATTGCGGCAGCATCGTCGCCTACAGCAACGAAAGCAAGGTAGCCTTGCTGAATGTGTCCGAAGCAACGCTGGCGCTGCATGGAGCAGTCAGCTCGCAAACGGCGCTCGAGATGGCGCGCGGCGCACTGCGCACGTTCGGCACGCACGTCGCAATCGGCATCACCGGTATCGCGGGTCCCGGCGGAGGCACGCGCGACAAGCCGGTCGGGCTGGTGTACGGGGCGCTCTTGATACCCGGAGATACGATTGTGTTCGAATGGCGCTTCGGCGGCGACCGGTCGAGCATCAAGCTGCAAACTGCCGTAGAGGTGCTGCGCATGCTGTTGAAGGCGCTGGGTAGCCGTTGACGGAAGTAAACGAAACGAGAACGATGACATACACCAAGATCGACCTCCCAAGCGGACTGCGGATCATCGCAGAAGAATTGCCGCACACGCACTCGGTATCGATGGGCGTGTTCACCAAGGTCGGCTCGCGCTACGAGCCGGCCAGGCTGAGCGGCGTTTCGCACTTTCTGGAGCACATGTTTTTCAAGGGAACGCCGACGCGCAACGCCAAGCAGATCAGCGAGGCGATCGAGGGCATCGGCGGCGCGCTCAACGCCTACACATCCTACGATTCGACCTGCTACTACGCCAAGGTCGCCGATATCCACTTCGACCACGCCGTCGACACGATCAGCGATATGCTGCTCAACTCGCTGTTCGACGCGAGGGAGATCGAAAAAGAGCGCCGCGTGATCATCGAAGAGATCAATATGTCGCTCGACTCGCCCGGCGAGTGGGTGCACCAGTTGATCGACGAAACCATGTGGGGCGAGCAGCCGATCGGACGCGACATCGCAGGCACGGCCGAAAGTGTGAGCGGTATCGCGCGCTCGGATCTGCTGGGCTACAAAGACCAGCACTACACGCTGCCGAACACGGTGGTTTCGGTGGCCGGCAATGTTTCGATCGATATGATGATGGACGCCTGGACGCACGCCCTGCATGGCTACCGAACCGGCGAGCGTTTCGAGCCGGCGCGAACCGATCCACCGCTGGGGGCGCCGCGCGCGCATCTGCTCAGCAAAACAACCGAACAGGCCAACTTTTGCATCGGCCTGCCGGCGCTGTCGTATAGCGACTCCGATCGGCGACCGCTGCAGGTGGTTAACTCGGTGCTCGGCGGGGGCATGTCGTCGCGGCTGTTCCAGGAGATCCGCGAAGAGCGCGGCCTGGCCTACTCGGTGTACTCCTACACCGCCGAATTCAACGACGCGGGCAAGTGGGTGATCTACGGCGGCGTCGAGATCGGCAAAGTACACAACGCGATCGCCGCCTGCCTCGACGAGCTGCGCAAGCTGCGCGACGAAGGCATCACCGACGAAGAGCTGCAGCGGGTCAAGGAGCAGGTCAAGGGCGGCATGCTGATCGGCCTGGAGGACACCTGGTCGGTCGCCTCGCGCAACGGCTCGCACATTTTGCGCTACGACGCCGTGGTGCCGGTCGAGCAGGTGGTGGCCGAGATCGAAGCCGTGACGCAAGAAGACGTGTTGCGCGTTGCGCAGCGCCTGATCGTTCCGCAGGGTCTGTATCTCTCGGTGATCGGGCCATACGACGACGAGGATTCGTTCGCCGACCTATTGAACGTTTAATGATCCACGAAGGCGGGACCTGCGTCAGCGGGTGCGGACACAAGGGCACGAAGGGTAATATGTTTCTTCGTGTCCTTCGTGGATCATTTCCAGCTTATGAGCATCACGATACGAGAGATCAGCGGCGACGACGTCGAACTGGTCGTCCCTCTGCTGCTGCTGGCCGAGGAATCGGAGCCGGGGCTGCGCTGGGGCCTGGCGCACCTGGTCGACGCAGTGTATCGCATGGACGACGACGGCACGCTGCTCGGCGCGGCCACCATGCGCTGGGCCGAGCCGTGTGAGATTCAGGAGCTGGCGATCGCGGCCGAGCGCCAGGGGCAGGGGCTCGGACGTCGTTTCGTGGAATGGCTGGTGGATCAGGCCAGGCAACGCGGCAGGCAGCGTATGCTGGTGGGCACGGCTAACTCGAGTATCAACAATATCGCCTTTTATCAGCGCATCGGCTTCAGGATGGACTGCGTGCGGCGCGACTATTTCCGCTACTATCGCGAGCCGGTGTACGAAAACGGCATCCGAATCCGCGATATGCTGGTGTTCAGCCGCGAGCTGGGCCACGAATAAATCGCGAAGAAACGAATATTGCTCGGACTTCACCGGAACCCGACGGAACCCGACGGAACCCGACGGAACCCGACGGAACCCGACGCTGAAGCGTCGGGCTGAAGAAACAAAGCCACCTGAAGGTGGCTGAATTGGGAGCCACCTTCAGGTGGCTTTGTTTCTTCAGCCCCAGGATTTATCCTGGGGAACGGGGAACGGGGAACGGGGAAACGAGGGAACACGGAGCTCATTGATGCGATTAGCGATCGTCGGCGCGGGGATGTCCGGTCTGGCGGCCGCGCACAGGCTGCGCGAAGCACGGCCGGATTTTCTCATTACGATCTACGAGGAGAGCCACGACCTCGGCGGGCGGGCGGCGACGCGACGCGCACACGGTGCTGTTTTCGACCATGGCGCCCAGTACATCAAGGCGCCCGGCCCCGAATTTGAGGCGCTGCTGCGTACGGGCGGCGCCGAGCCGCTGGATATTCCGGCGCCGGTGTGGACGTTCGACGCGTCGAACACGATCGCACCGGGCGACGACGAGCAGAACCGCGAGGGCAAGTGGACCTACGCCGACGGGATCACACGGCTTGCCAGGCAGCTCGCCGCCGGCCTCGATATCCGTTACCAGACCCGCGTCGGGCGCTTCGAACAGGACGGCGCCATGTTTCGACTGTACGACGTCGAAGGCGCGCTGCTGGGTACGTTTGACGCGCTGCTGTTGACACCGCCGGCACCGCAAAGCGCCGAGCTTGTCGCGGTGAGCATGCTGTTCGAGGCCGGCAAAGCCGCGATCCTGGACGAACTGGCCAGGGCACGCTACCGTCGCTGCCTGACGCTGACGCTGGGCTACGCTGCGCTGCGCGAGCGGCCGTACTATGCGCTGGTGAACACCGATAAGCGGCATGATCTTTCGTGGCTGGCCTTTGAGCACGCCAAGCCCGCCCGTGATACCGGCGGCCGGGCTGTGATCGTTGCGCAGCTCGGTCCCGCTGCCAGCCGGCACCATTGGGACGACCCGCTCCCCGAGCTGACGACGTATGTCGCCGGCCTGCTTTCCACCCTGCTCGACGAAGACCTCGGCTCGCCGCTGTGGGCCGACCGGCAGGGCTGGCGCTATGCGCTGCCCGATGCGGGCGCCGATTTCGACACGCTCAATCGTGCGATCCCCGGCGTCCTTTTCGCCGGCGACTTCACCGCCGGCAGCGGTCGCGTCCATCGCGCGATCGAGGAGGGGTGGCGAGCAGCATTACTTTTGATGGAGCAAGGAGCGTCGTTGACCTGAAGCCGACTCTATGTCACCTTGTCACCCCGTCATGCACACACCCGAACAAACCTTGACCCAGCACCTGCTGACCGTTTACCAGACCCTCCACCTTCACTACGGCCACGAGCCACACTGGTGGCCGATTTTTACGCACAACCGGCGCTGGGAGATTTTTCTGGGCGCCGTGCTGGTGCAGCAGACACACTGGGAGCGCGTCGAAGCGGCGATGCAGCGGCTGGATGCGCTGGGGCTGGTGGACGAGCGCGCCCTGGCCGAGGCGTCGCCCGCGGCAGTGGTCGAGGCGATCCGGCCGGTTGCCTTTTACAACGCCAAGGCGGCCGCGCTGCAGCATCTGGCGCGCTACGTTGTCACGCGCTATGACGGCGATGTAGCGCGGCTGCTCGATCAGCCAACCGGCATCGCGCGACATGAGCTGCTCGGCCTGCCGCATATCGGTCCCGAGACCGCCGACGCGATTTTGCTATATGCGGGTGGGCATGCCGTATTCGTTGTGGACGCTTACCTGCGGCGGGTACTGGGCCGCCTGGGTGTGCTTCCAGGCGCTGCAAGCATGCAGTACGAAGCGCTGCGCCAGGCGATCGAGTCGGCGTTGCCGGAAACGATCGATCTTTCTCCCTATGCTCACCTCGAAGGCAGCCGGGCAGCATTTTTCTGGGACTTTCACGCGCTGATCGTCGAGCACGGCATCCACCACTGCCTGGCGCTGCTCCCGCGCTGCGACCGGCCGAGCGCACCGCGACGGCGGTTTACCCAGCCGATCAAGTGTGCCGCGCACTGCCTTGATTGTACAGGCTGCCCGTTACGGCTTGACTGCAAGGCCTATCAACATGGATTGGTTTTGAGCCCTGCTGGCCAGGGGTGAGGGCCATTCTCTTCTTCTCCCTGTCTCCCCGTCTCCCCTTCTGCTTGCCATTTCTCCCATTCTCTCCTGTTGACGCCTCGCCCGTGCCACCTATAATAAGTGTACAGAAACGTTCCCAAGTCGGTTAAGAGGGATGCATGGTTCAACGTCTTCACCACTCCCTGTTTCTGGTGCTGGCCATGATGCTGGCGATCGGGACAGGTGTGATAGCGCCGAGCGCCGCTGCCGCTCCGGCTCAAGCGCCGGCGGCGGCTACCGGTCCGTTCCGCTATTTTGCCGAAACAGGCCACAACATCGCGACACGCGTCAAAACGTTCTATGAAGCCAACGGCGATGTCCCGATCTTTGGTGTACCGCTCACCGAAGTGATCCGCGAGGGCGAGCTCAGCGTCCAATACTTTGAGCGCGCCAAAATCGAGCTCCACCCCGAGTTCGAACCCGAGTGGTACGTGTCGCTGGCCCAGGTCGGCCGCATGGCGATGGAAGGCAAGGCCGATCCGGCCTTTGTGCCGGTGGGCGAGGGAGCGCCCGACGCGAACACTACCTATTTCCCCGAAAGCGGCCATAACGTCAGGTTCGGCTTCCGCGAATATTGGCGCGCCAACGGCGGCGTGCGCGTGTTCGGATATCCGCTGTCCGAGGAGTTCAGCGAAGTCAGCCCAGACGACGGCCAGACGTACACGGTGCAGTATTTCGAGCGCGCCAAGTTCGAGTACCACCCCGAATCGTCGCGCCCGATCCAGCTCGCGCGGCTGGGCCTGCTGGCGCTTGAACGCTCCGGCCAGCCGGCTTCGGTGCGCGAGCCGGCGCTCGAGATCGCGCTGCTGAGCAGCGCGACGACGGGCTACCGCGGCTCGATAACCGAGCGCGTCAACAATATCGCGCGTGCCGCCAGGCGCATGAACGGCCAGGTGATCGCCGCTGGCGCGACGTTCTCGTTCAACGAGTCGCTGGGCTCGGCCGGGCCCGAAGAAGGCTATGTCGAGGGCTACGCGATCGTGAACGGGCGGCTCGAAAAGGTGTATGGGGGTGGGATCTGCCAGGTATCGACGACGATGTATCGCGCCGTGTTCCTGGCCGGCCTGGATATCGTCGAGCGGCGCAACCATTCGTTCGTGATCAACTTCTACGAGAACATCGACGGCTTCGACGCCACGGTGTTCGCGCCGTACACCGATTTCATGTGGCGCAACGACACCGGCGGGCCGGTGTATATGTACGCCTCGACCAACCCCGACGCCGCGACGGTGACGTTTGCACTGTATGGCTACAACGACGGGCGCGTCACCAAGATGGTAGGCCCGACGCGCACCAGCGTCACCAAGGAGGGCAAGCCGTACTGGCAGTACGACAAGACGATGGCGCGCGGCCAGGTGATCCAGCTGGTACATGGCCGGCCCGGCATGACGGTGGCGATGCAGCGTGTCGTCACAACTGCCAACGGCACAGCAATCCACAACGACAAGCTGAACAGCAATTACAAGCCGTGGGAAGACTTTTATGTCTACGGCCCCGGCGTTGCGCCGCCGGCGGGCGTGAATATCTTGCCGCCGAAATAGGATGTTGTTGTGCCCCGGCGCCGGCGCGCCGGGGCACGTTTTTTATCGTCGCCCGCCTTGTCGTTCGCCGCGTCGCAGAGCATCAAGGCGCTGGCGAATAAACGCCGATTCGCGCTCGATCATCATATCCGTCGCCGCCGCGATATCCGGTTTGCTACGATCCTGGAGCGACAAAAACAACAGCCGTGCCGCGGCGCCGAACATACGATATGCCTCGTAGCCCTGCGGCCCAAGCCGCATTTCGGCTGTCTCGCCCTCGGCCAGCCCGAGCAGCTCGACGTCGTTGTCGGGATTTTCCAGGTCGATGGTGATGAGCATAAGGATACTCCAGAACCAAGAACCAAGAACCAAGCTACGGATGTGGTTCTTGGTTCTTGGTTCTGTTCTCAAGTCCGCTTAATATTGTAGAACGCCCCCAGCCCGGCGTACTGCGCAGCGTCGCCGAGCTCCTCTTCGATCCGCAGCAGCTGGTTATACTTGGCTACCCGGTCGGTGCGAGCGGGCGCGCCGGTTTTGATCTGGCCGGCGTTAGTGGCGACAACCAGGTCGGAGATGGTGGTATCCTCGGTTTCGCCCGAGCGATGTGACACGATCGCGGTAAAGCCGGCGCGCTGCGCCGTTTGAATCGCGTCCAGCGTTTCGGTCAGCGTGCCGATCTGGTTCAGCTTGATCAGAATCGAGTTGGCGCTGCGCTCGGCGATGCCGCGCTTGAGGCGCTCGACGTTGGTGACGTAGTGGTCGTCGCCGACGAGCTGCACCCGGTCGCCGATCCGCTCGCGCAGCAGCTTCCAGTTGTCCCAGTCGTCTTCCGACAGGCCATCTTCGATCGAGATGATCGGGTACTTGTCGACCAGCTCGACCCAGTAATTGACCAGCTCCTCGCCGCTGAGCTTGCGTCCTTCGCGCGCCAGATTGTACGAACCGTTCTCGTACAGCTCGGTAACCGCCGGGTCCATCGCGATCATGATCTGCTCGCCCGGTTTGTACCCTGCTTTCTCGATCGCTTCCATGATCACCTGCAGCGGCGCTTCGTTGGTCGGCAGCGAGGGCGCGAAACCGCCTTCGTCGCCTACCAGCGTGCCGAGCCCGCGGTCGTGCAGCAGGCCCTTAAGCGCGGCATAGATCTCGGCGCCCCAGCGCAAGCCCTCGGCAAAGCTTTCCGCGCCAACCGGCATCACCATGAACTCTTGAAAATCCGAGCTGTTTTCGGCGTGCTTGCCGCCGTTCATGATGTTCATCATCGGCACCGGCAGCACATGGCCGAACACGCCGCCCAGATAGCGGTACAGCGGCAGGTCCAACGACAGCGCGGCAGCCCTGGCCGTCGCCAGCGACACGCCGAGGATCGCGTTGGCGCCGAGCTTGCCTTTGTTGGGCGAGCCGTCGAGGTCGATCAGGATCCGGTCGATACCGACCTGGTCGAGCGCGCTCAGGCCGAGCAACTCTTCCGCGATGGTGCTGTTGACGTTTTCCACGGCCTGCGTCACGCCCTTACCGCCATAGCGGCCTTTGTCGCCGTCACGCAGCTCCGCGGCCTCGTGCGCACCCGTGGACGCCCCCGAAGGAACAAGCGCGCGGCCAAGCGAGCCGTCTTCGAGCCTGACATCAACTTCTACCGTCGGGTTGCCCCGGCTATCCAACACCTGCCGTCCGACGATCTCAGCGATGACGGTCATGAATGCCTCCTTGAGCAAGGATACGTGTGTTATTCGGTCGGGACCGGGCTTCCTCGTCCGCGGTAGCGCGCTGCTTGCGCCCGGCCGGCCGGCACCTGGCCGTCCAGGCACAGCCACGGCCACTTCGAGCCGTGCCTGCTACTCCGCCCCTGCCATAGCTAGCATTTCCAGCGCCGCGACAATATGCGGGTCGTGTTGCTCGGAGAAACGTGTCCAATCCACCTCTAGCGCCCGGTCGGGCAGAACACCGCGCCCTTCCAGATCGTCGCCGTTGGGAAGCCGAAACGCTTCCTGCGCCACCCATAACCGCGAGCCGTCGTCGAAATCGTAGGCGAATATAGTTTCCGTGTTGCCGGCGCTGGCCAGGCCCACCACCTGCGCGCGACCCTGCGATTGCAGCACTGCTGCGAATACCTCGGCATAGCTTTCGGTTTCACCGTCCACCAGCACAACCAGCGGCACATCCTCCAGCCGCCGGCGCAGCGGGCCGGCCGGCACCGACAACGCATAATCGTCGGTCTGGCTAAAAAAGCTGCCGACCTCGCCGTCGACAAAGTTGCCGAGCACGCCTTCCAACACCGTGCGCCAGCCGCCGCCGTTGCCGCGAACATCGACGATCAGGCCGTCCAGCTCGCCCTGCTGGTCCAGCATTCGCTCGAGCGCGGCGGTTGAGGCTTCGGCGGTATCCTGCGGCCAGAAGGATTGGATCAGCAGATAGCCGATGCGTGTATCGGGCAGCACATACGCCTCGGGCAGGTAACGGGCGACAACCGCGCGCCGGCGCAGCGTTACCGTTCGCTGCGCGCCTTCCGGACTGCGCAGCGTCAGGATCACCTGGCTGCCTTCCTCGCCGGTGAGTCGCGCGTCGGAATGGCTGGCCGTCCGGCCGTCGACGGCGACCACCACGTCGCGCCGCGCGATGCCGGCTTCGGCGGCCGGACTTTCGGCGAGCACGCTGGTGACCAGCAAGCCGCCGTCCACCGGGATAGTCAAGACCCCGACGCCGAAGTAGGCATCTTCGCCGCTGGCGAGCGCGCGCTGGGCAAACGCGCGCTGCGGATCTTCGAAGCGCGAATGCCGGTCGGCCAACCGGCTCACCATTTCCGTCAGTGTAGCGTAAAATATGGGCATCGAGGGAGCTTCGAGCGCGCGCGGCAGGTATTCCTGTTTGATCGCGTCCCAATCGACCCCGCCCATATCGGCGTACAAATAGTGGGTGTCGACGGCCGACCACACATGATCGAACAGCTCAGCGCGCCTGGCGGAGTCGAACGCTGCCAGTGTCGGCGTCGGCTGCGGCTGCATCACCGGCGTAGGGCGCTGCGTAGCGATCGGGGTCGGTGTTGGAAGCGGTAGTACCGCCAACGCCGTCGCGGACGGCTCAACCGATGCTGTAACGGTGGACGGGGCAACGGAGGCCACGGCAGCGGAGGCCACGGCAGCCGGCGGCTCGACGCGTGCTACCGGCAGCGCCGGGCTGCACGCGGCGAGCGCTGTCACCAACGGTACAAGCAGCAGCCGGAAGCATCGACGGCGCGACCCTTGCCTGCGTTTCCATAGTTGTGCGCGAGAGCGCGGGCTTTGTCGGGAGCTAAAAATGGATCTGATCACCACAGTCTCGAATTTATTCGGCGCGTTCGGTCTGTCCGGCGCTGCCGGACTCAACGCCTATATTCCGTTGCTGGCTATCGGCCTGCTGCATCGTTTCGGCTATCTTACACTCGCCGAGCCCTGGGCGCTGTTGGGCGAGACGGTGACGCTGCTGATTCTAGTCGTGCTGGCGGTTGTCGATTTCGTCGCCGACAAAGTTCCGGCGGTCGACCATGTTTATCATACCGCCGGTACGATTATCGCTCCGATCGCCGGCGCAATCGTGTTTGCCAGCCAGAACAGCATTGTCGGCGAGCTACACCCGGCCGTCGCGATCGGCGCGGGGCTGGTGATCGCCGGCGGCTTCCATGCCACTCGCGCGGCCGTGCGCCCGGTGGCGACGGTCACCACCGGCGGCGTCGGCAATCCGGTAGTCTCGCTTGTCGAAGACGCGACTTCCGCGCTGCTAACCTTCCTGGCCTTTGTTGCTCCGCTGCTGGCGTTCCTTTTTTTCGTCGTGTTGGCGTTCGCGCTGATCGCCGCCTGGCGCACGGCAAAACGCATGTTCCGGCGCAGTCGTATCTAGCATCTGGGCGTACCTACCCAAGGATCTCGATGCACGCCTGGATGATCGCCCCGGCGGTGCGTGCCCCGACGCCCGCTCCGTCGCGGCCGTTTTCGATCTGCACATAGACCACATAGCGCGGCTGCTCATACGGCGCGATAGCCAGAAACGCCGCGTGGATGATGCCGTTGCCTGCCTCGCCCGAGCCGGACTTACCGCCTGCTTCGGCCACGTTGGCCGCCTTACCGAAGCCGATGGTAACGCCTTCGCGCATCATTTCGCGCATCTTGCGGGCGTTCTCGGAGCTCATCAGGCGCCGGTTGCCGAGAATAGCGCTGGGGGGCGTATGCTGGTATAAAAACACCTCGGAGCTCTCGGGATCGGTGACGCTCTGCACCATATACGGCTGCGGCAGCACGCCGTCGTTCGCGATCGTCGCGCCCAGCAGCGCCATCTGCATCGAGGTGATCAGCAGCTCGCCCTGGCCGAACGCTGTCGCGGCCAGGGCGCCGGGATCGTTCAAGAATCGGGCGTTGCCGGGCGTCGTCAGCAGGCTCGAACGCGTCGGCAGATCGGTAAAATCCTGGCTGCTCTGCGGCGCGCTGCGCGGCAGAAAGAAGTGAAAGCGCTCGCCAAGCTCAACGAACCTCGCCTCGCCGAGGCGGGTGCCCAGCTGTGCAAAGGCAGTGTTGCACGAAAACGCGTACGCATTGCTGAGGTCGAGGGGCCGGCCGCTTTCGGTTTCGATGATCTGCTGCAGCGGAGGCTGCGCCGGAAAATTCGGCGGCCCGACCGCGTTGACCACCGGCGGAGCGTTGGGGTCGGGGAAATACTCGTTCGGGCAGTCGAGCGGCTCGGGCTGTTGCAGGATCTGCGGATTTTCGAGCGCCCCGATCGCCGTCAGCGTTTTCCAGGTCGAGCCGGGGACGTACTGCCCCTCCAGTGGGCGGTTGATCAGCGGAAAATTCTCGTCGGCGTTGATCTGCTTCCAGGCGGTTTCGATACGCTCGACCTCTGCCGCGTCGACGCCGTCGGGGTTGAGCGTCAGGCTTTGCGGGTCGTAGCCGGGCGTGCTGCCCAGGGCCAGCACCGCGCCGCTACGCGGGTCGATGACCACTGCCGACGCCGGCTTGCCGCCGCCGAACTGATTCAGAATATCCCATACGCGAGCCTGAAGCTGCCAGTCGATCGTCAGCTGCAGATTGTTGCCGACGTGCGGACGGTTGTACAGATCGTCAAGCACCGGCCGCAGCACCTGTCCTTCCGTTCCGGACAGATAGCCGTTCCACTGCGCTTCGAGGCCCGAAACGCCGTAGATCGACGAGTAGTAGCCCAGAATATTTGAGAAGGCGCGGATATCGGCCATGCCGGCGATAGGGTAGGTACGCTGCGCGATGCCGTTGTCGGCGATGCGCGAGTCGGCCAGCACGGTGTTGTTGCGATCGTAAATCATGCCGCGCTTGACGCGCAGCAATTCGATCACCGGGCGGCTGTTACTATAGCTCTGCCCGCTTTCAGTCGTCGCGGTACGGCTATAGATGCTGCTGGCATACACAAAGGCGCTGTGCAGCAGCTGCACCGTCAGCAGCACAAACAGGAGCGAAAACGCCAGCGACAGATTTAACAGGCCGGGACGCAGCGTCACACGTGTGTTGGCCGTTCGCGCGCGTGGGACCGATGCCCACACCGCCACCGCCAGCACCACAGCGCCGGCCCACATGTACGTGATCCAGCGCCCGTCGGTGAAGCGCAATTCGAGGTACGGCGCGTTGCCACGCAGGTATTGCCACAGGTTGGCCGGCATCATGCCATAGAGCAATAAGCCGACACCGCCGAACAGTCCAAGGACGCGAAGCAAAACACGCATAGGGGGTCCATTATAAGTTAGGTGGGCATACTATGCCACGTTTGCTTGAACTATGCATGCCACCAGTTGCTAGCCCTACGCACTCATGCTACTATCACATCGATGCGCATCTCCAGCAAAGGCGACTATGGCGTCCGAGCGCTGTTCGACCTCGCACTACATTACGGACAGGGTCCGGTGCGTAGCCGCGAGATCGCCGAACGGCAGGCGATCGACGAGCATTATCTCAACCAGCTACTGATTCAGCTGCGGCGCGCCGGGCTGGTACAAAGCGTGCGCGGGCCACAGGGCGGTCATGTGCTGGCGCGCCCACCCGGCGAGATCACGATGCGCGACGCGCTGGTGGCGCTTGAGGGTCCGCTTGTCGAGCTGGCCGAGGGCGTGCAACCTCCTCCGCAGGCCGATCAGGCAGCGGTGCTCGAAGCTGTCTGGCGTGGATTACGCGAGACGGTCGACGAGTTCCTGGCCCAGCAGACGCTTGAGGATCTTGCCCAGCGCATACGGCAGCGCGAGGGCAATACGATGTACTATATTTAGAGGCGCCGTTGCCTTCGAGCCGGCACGCGCTTTGATTCAGCACGCGGCTCCTCAGCGCCCCGCCACGCCGGCTGTCTCCCGCATCGTCTTTGCTCCCCGGCAACTTTGTATGTAAAGTTAGCCGTAGGTGACAGCAGTATGCCGGACCGGCTCGCTATCGCCGGCGGCCTAAGCGACTGGAGGACAGCAGCATGTGGAAGGAGTTTCGGGAGTTTGTCTCGCGCGGAAATGTGCTCGACCTGGCCGTCGCCGTTGTGATCGGCGCGGCGTTCACTTCGATTGTTACATCGCTGGTTCAGGATATCATCAACCCGCTGATCGGCCTGATCGGCGACCGTGACTTCACGCAGTACTACATCGTGCTAAGCGGCGCACCAGCGGATCGAACATACGCCGTCGCCAAAACGCAGGCATCCGTCTTAGGCTATGGCGCGTTTCTCACCGCGGTGATCAACTTCCTGATCATCGCTGCAGCCATCTTTTTGTTCGTCAAGGCAGCCAACACGCTGCAGCGTAAGAAGAAGGAAGAGGACGAGCCCAAGGCGCCCGAGCTGAGCAAGGACCAGCAGCTGCTGACCGAGATTCGCGACATTCTGCAGGGCACGCCCGGCAGCAAGGCCGTCGCGCCGCCGGAGGGTTCTACTTCAGGGACCAATGCACCACGGGCCTAGGTTACAGTTCAAAATGAGGGCTAGCGCTATGGATGAGCTGGTGAACGAAGTCGTACAACGAGCGGGCATCACGGAAGGCCAGGCGCGCGAGGCGGTCAATACGGTCGTGACATGGCTGAAGGCGAAGTTGCCGGAGCCGATGGCCGGGCAGGTCGATTCGCTACTGCAGAGCGACACCGCCGGCAGCATCGTCAACCAGGCCGGCGATATGCTGGACGGCCTGCTCGGCGGGAAAAAGTAGGCAAGAGCACGGGCCGGAAAGAATTCACCACAAAGACACGAAGGACACAAAGATCAGACGATTCTTTGTGTCCTTCGTGTCTTTGTGGTGATTCCGGTCGAACTCACCCTGTGCGAGAAACGCTATATACCCTCGTGCCTCTTGCCTACGGCTCCGGTGACGGCGAAGGCTCCGGCAGCAACGGCTCGGGCGTCGGCGGCGCAGGCTGCTCCGGCAGCTCGACCAGAATCTCGGCCACGCCGATCAGCGGCACCGGACCCTCCGCCGTACCGGGATCGTTCAAATCATCCACCGTCGAAATCAAGGGCCCGCTGCAGAATGCCCGCCCGATAGCTGTCGCGGGATGGCTGCGAGGCGACCAGATCGAGTATCTTGACGATATGCCAGCCAAAGTCGGTCTGGAACGGGCGGCTGATCGCCGTGCCGGTGCTCTCGAACTGGTCTTTGAGCGCCCAGGTATTCGTTACAAACGTCGAAGTCGAACGGCTGGCCGTCGTCGGTAAGCCCCTGCTCGTTAAACGGCGGAAGCTCGCCGCCGCTCTCGGCAGCCGCGGGCTCGTCCGAGCGCTCACGGGCCATATCCTCGAAGCTGACCAGCTCCTCACACGGCTGGTCCACCGGCTGGGTGATGCTGCCCTGCTCGCCGCACAGCTCGACGTATGCTTGCTCGGCGCGGGTGAAGGCCGGCACATTTCCCCGCGCGGCATCCGCGTCAGGGCTAAACAAGATGTGCGCCGACTGGATCTGATCCCGGCCGGCCTTTTCGGCGATCACGTCGTTGATCGTCACCTGCTCGGCGATAAAATTCGTCAGATCGTCGCCGTCGCCGAAGCCGAGCGCCTGCCCGCAGGCATCCAGCACCGCGCGCTCGTCGTCGAAATCGACCAGCTGGCCCGACTGCTGGATCTGCTGGGCGCAGAACTGCCCGCGCAGGTTGTCAACCGAGCGCTCGACGACATACGGGTCGGCGCTGATATCGCTGTCGCGCGCCTGTCGCAGCAGCAGCTCGTAGGTGATCAGCTCGTTGAGCGTATCCTCGAGCGGCGCCGGTCCTGTCGGGCCGACAAAAATGCGCTGCTGAAACTGGTCCACCGTGGGCTGGGAAATGTATTCGGTCGTACCGTCGCGATAGGTTATCCTGGCGACGGCATTCTCGGGGCCGGCAGTCGGGTCGAGCGCGGCAATGCCGCCCGGCACCACGCCGCCGCAGCCGGCCAGCAGCAGGGCAAGCGCCGGCCACCAACGTCGCAAAACCAAGCGGGGCCTCCTAAACGCACATGCGTACACGTCGGCTATTGTAACAAGGTTTTTTGACGCAGAGGCGCACAGGCGCAAAGATTCTATGTATTCGCTTATGAACACTCGCGCATGGGCTTCATGCAAGAATGTCTTCGATGCACACATCGAAGACATTCGTTAATCCTTTGCGTCTTTGCGTTACAAATCTCAGGCCCGCGCCGGCGCCAGCATATTGCCGCCGAAGCCGGCGACAAACAGGCCGAGCAGCATGGCAGTGAACGACGCAAACGCCACCGGCACCGAGCGCGTCGGGTCGGTGGCAAAGTACAGGCCGACAGTCGTGATCAGCACGGCGATGATCTGCGCCGCGAGGCCGAAACGAACCATGAACGCGGCGATGGCGTGCGAACTGAGACCAAATCGCCCGCGACCGCCCGCGTCGCCGTCCCAGCGCAACAGCAGCGGAATCGCTCCGACGAGGAACGCGATGCCCAGGATCACCACCGACAGTAGATACTTATTGGTCGTCTGGTTGCCGCCGTCGATCGACTCGACCAGCGCGAACGCCCAGACAATTGTAATACCCAGGGCGACGATGCTGGCAACCACAAATAACAGGATATCGCGCCGGCTGCCGATGCCCAGGCTCTCCAGTCGTTGCATGTTCGATTGCCTTTATTTGCTAGACCAACCGGCACATGGTTCTTTGTCACCACGCCGGCCACCATGTACATCTACGGTGATGCAGCGGGCGATGCAGCGGGCGAAGCGCCATCCGATGCCTGCGGCGCCGCCGAGGCGTCGCCCTCGGCCGGCTGGCCGCTGCTCTCGCGAATCTGATTCGCCTCGTCGGTTTCGTTGCCGTCACGGTCGTGGACACGCAGCCATATGGACAGCTGTTCAAGCTGTTCCTCGCTCAGCGAAGCGAACGCCGGCATCGCGCGCGGATACTCCTGGCCGTCCTGCGGCTCAATGAAGTCGGTGAAGCCCGCCGAGCCGCCGCGCATCCAGGCGTGGAAGCTTTCCTCGTTAACTTCCTCACCGTTGGGGAACTGCGTGCCGTAGGCCGCCGTGCCCTCTTCGCTGAACAGGCCACCCAGACCGGGGCCGACTTTCTTCTCGCTGTTCATGTTGTGGCAGGCGGAACACTGTGCCTGGAACAGAGCGCCGCCCGCGTCGACCGGGTTGGCGTTCGGGTCGGGCGTCGGCGCGATGCGCGTGGCTTCGAGGTTGGCCGCTACCAGCGCCGCCTCGGGTACCGTGTCGTTCCAGTTGAGCACGTAGGCGGTGATATTGCGGATCTGGTCGTCGCGCAGCGTGCCCTGAGCGCCAAAGGCCGGCATGGCCGCGCCGCGAACTCCGGAAAACAGCGTCGTCTCGATATAGTTTGTCAGCGTGCCGTACTTTTCTTTGATACCCAGCGGCTGGTCGAATGGAGCTACGCCGTCGGCGCCGGGCGTTAAATAGCGCGCCGCGATATTGTTGAGCTGCGGTGCAGCGTTGGCCACCTGGCCCTGGCCGGCCATGCCGTGACAGGATGCGCAGTATTGCTCATAGTCGCGCGCGCCGCGCTCCAACTGCTCGCCGCTGATAGCGGCTGTCGCCTCGGGCATGCGCTGCGCTTCGCGAAGGAAGATGAAGCCCAGGGCGGCTGCCGTCAGCAGCGAGAATATTGCTGCGATAAAGATGTTACGGGTCATAGATTCTCAATGAACAATGAACAATGAACAATGAACAATCTGGATGCTAGGATTGCTCATTGCTCATTGCTCATTGATGATTGTTACTGCGGCACTTCTTCCCCTTCGAACCGGTTTTCGTGCGCCGCGCGGTCAAGGAAATCGGCCTGCGTCGCCGTGCTGAACTGCGGCTGTCCGTCGGCACCCGTCAGCAGCGTTATCTCGCCGGTTTCCGGGTCGACCGAAGTCGAGCGGAAGAGCAGCTCGACGGCGGCCCGTTTCACCCCCAGCACCGGCTGCCCGTCGCTTTCGACGGTTGTAAACTCGCCGGCCTGCTCCTCGGTCAGATACTGCCACGGCTCGATCGCCAGCGTCGCCTGGGGCGTGATAAAGCGCGGATCGCGGCGCGTCCATCCGAGCACAGCTTCTTCGAACTCGTTGAACAGACCGATAGTTTCCGGCGTCAGGTTGTTGGGGTCGACTGCGTTACCCTGTCGGTCGGTAAAGGTGCGTCGCCGGCTCGCCCTGCTCGTTGACTGTAACGGTAAACAACACCGGCGTATCCGGCAGCCTGGACCAATCGACATGGTCGACGATGCCTTCGCCCTCGATCGGCACGAACTCGGTCAGCAACTCCTGGCTGCCGGTCTGCTGAATACCGTAGCCCGGCAGTCCGGCATAGGTCAAAAAGCCCATGTACACCGTCGCCAGCAAACCGCCGGCCAGCGCTACCTTGCGGTCGACAAAGCGCCGCGACGGGTTGCGGTCGAGGTACGGCAGCACCAGCAGGGCGCCGATGATCACCGGCGGCCAGATCAGGCCGAACCACAGCTTATCGCCGATCTTGAGCATGCCTTGCAGCCACAGGAAGTACCACGGCGCCTTGGTATGCTGCGGCGTGGCGCTCGGGTTGGCGTGGCTTTCAAGCGCGGCATCCCAGAAGAAATAGTTGATGATGGTGAACGCAAAGGTCAACAGCACGATCACCGAGGTCTCGAAAAAGACCTGGTCGGGCAAAAACGGCACTTTGCGGCGCGTCGGCTTGCCCCAGCCCCGCTTGTTGTCGGGCGCGAACAGCTCGTGGATCGGCGAAAGCTCAAGCTTGCGCACCGCGTAATAGTGGATACTGATGAAAATGATCGCGATCATCGGCAGGGCGAAGACATGCAGCAGATAAAAGCGCAGCAGCGTACCCGCGCCGATATCCACGCCGCCGCGCACCAGCAAGTTGACCGCGCTGCCGAACAGCGGCGCCGCCTCGGCCATCGACGAGCCGATCGTCACGGCCCAGTAGGCCAGCTGATCCCACGGCAGCAGGTAGCCCGAGAACGACAGCACCAGCGTAATCAGCAACAAGAGCACGCCGGTAACCCAGATGAACTGGCGCGGCGCTTTGTACGACGCGGTAAAGAACGTCCGCAGCATATGCAAGAACACCACCGCGACCATCACGTGCGCGCCGAGGCGGTGCATATTGCGCAGCAGGCGGCCCATCGGAATGTCGCTGATGATCGTCTGCATGTCGCCGTAGGCCACCAGCGGAGAAGGCGTGTAGTACACCATCAGGATCGCGCCGGTGACGGACTCGAGCACAAAGAAAAAGAACGACATCCAGCCGAGGCCGAAGGTGTACTACCACGCGGTAGCCTCCAACGGCAGCGCGCGTGGCCGGATGTGATACCAGAAGCTGTTGTTGTGCACGCGCATGCGCGGATTCGGCCGCGGCGCGGCCTCACCGCGCACAACAGAGCGCCATTCGGCGGCGCCCATCGAGGGAAAGAAGGAACGCGCGGCCTCGACCAGCGCGCCCTTAACGCGCTGCGGCATGCTTTCCGGCCGTCCTGCTGGCCTAGTCGCCATGGCTGCTCCCGTTGACTCGAAAAATGCTCAGGTGCGTTTTCATTACAACCAATGCCACCAACTCGCCCAAACCCCTACACCGGATTCCCGCTCAGCCGCGCGCCGGTATCGACGACGATAACGCCGCCCTCCTGGATCTCGACTTCGAACTGATCGAGGTTACGCGTAGCGGGGCCGCGCACATACTGGCTGCTGCGCTCGAACGTCGAGCCGTGGCAGGGGCAGATAAAGCGGTTCTCGGCGTCCTGGAACGGGATCAGGCAGCCCAGGTGCGTACACACCTGATAGATCGCTTCGATATCCTGCTGCGTCTCGGCGGGAACGGCGCCGCTGGCCACCTGCACGCCCTGGCCCGGCGCGACTTTGACGACAAAAAACTTGCCGGCCGGGTTCAGTAGGGGCGGTTCGGTAATGGTGAATTCGTCGACGGTTCGTGTCAGTGTAAACGTACCGCCGAACTCACCTTCCCCGAAGCGCGGGTAGGCATAGCCGCCGGGAATAAACGGCTTGAGAAACTCGGGCGTGATCGCCTCAAAGAAGGGATCGGTATTCGGATCCGGCTGCAACATGGTCATAGAACCCGTAGCCAGCAGCAGCGCCCCTGCTGCCGCGCCGGCGAACGTCAACGCTTCGCGACGGCTGACGCCGCGCTTGCGCTTACGGTCCGGCGGTGACTCGGGACGCGCTTTGGCCGCGATAGCTTCGGCCTCGGCCTGGGTAATGATGCGCCTGCCGGCATTTTTTGGCTCGGTTTCGAGAGCCATCAAGAACTCCTTCAGCTGGTGCAGTCGCGATCAGCTCGACGAGATCTCACCACGCACGATTCAGTACGCGCACGACGCTCGGTCGCGCCGGCAATTGTAGCATAGCTGCGTACGGCCAACAATCGGGCCTGGGCCTTAGGGCCAATTAGCAAAAATGCCCGCTAGGGCGGGTCCAGATACCACAGCGAGCGATACACCTCGTCGCGCACCGCGCAGTGGGTACGCAGCTCGCCGAGGTACGAGATAGCCGTCGCACGGTCGCAGGTGCGGCAGCTGTAGAGATCATAGCGGAAGCGCTCCGACACCGGGTTGGCGACGGTGACATTGATCTCGGCGGGCTCGGTGGCTTTGGAGCCGCACCAGGCACAGGTCACGTCATACACCGCTACCCAGTTCGAGCGGCGAAACATGCGCTTATATTCGACTACTCGGTAGTCGAAGCGCACCGAATTGCCCCAGCGCGCGACGGCCGTGGCACGCTCGCACTGTGGGCAGCGCCCGATCGCGTGCTCCATGCTCACCTGCGCGTTGGCGATGTGGACATGCTCGCTGATCGGGTCAAGACCAGCGGCGTACCCGCACCAGCGGCAGGCGATATCGATGGTGGACTGTTTTGTCGGCATAGGATGCCCGTATTATACTCGCCCTGTATATTTGTCTATCGTTTCACGAGCGATTTGCGCCAACGGATTGGGACTTGACAAGCCTATTTGTGCTATGTTAGGATGGCATTTACTAAATGTGGCCTCCTAAGTGCGGTAGTTGGTCCTAGATGTAGCATCCGGTGCGGTTTCCACACCCATCGGCGGATAAACCAGCATCCCCACAACGCGACGTAATGATTTACATTATGTCGCATTTCTCTCGTAATTCAGCAGGAGGGCGGTTTTATGGCGACGTCAGAGCAGCGAGAAGCGGCACAGCGCAACGGTCATCTGCACGGGCAACGCAGGCTGAACGAGCTGGGCGAGAAGATTTTCCTCGATCGCTACGCGCTCAAGGACATGACCAAACGCTCGCTGGCGGCGGGCGACACGGTGATCGTGTGCGTCAACCAGAAGACGCGCCAGCGTGAGATCGGCCGTGTGCTCAGCATCCAGAAAGGCCGCGTGACGGTCGAGCTGCGCGACGGCAGCGTTACCGAGCAGGGCATCGAAGATGTCGACAAGCCGCTGGAAACCGACCCCGGCCAGATGATGGACCGCGTGGCGCGCGGCATCGCCGCCGTCGAAACCGACCCCGCCAAGCGCGAGGAGTGGGAGCAGGAGTTCCGCTGGCTGCTGGACGACTGGAAGTTCGTGCCCGGCGGCCGCATCCTCACCGCCGCCGGCACCGAGCAGCAGCTGACGTACTTTAACTGCTACGTCATTCCCAGTCCCCGCGACTCGCGCCGCGGCATCGTTGAAACGCTCTCGCAGATGATGGAGATCATGTCGCGCGGCGGCGGCGTGGGCATCAATCTGTCCAGCCTGCGGCCGCAGCATGCCTATGTCAAGGGCGTCAACGGCCGCTCCTGCGGCTCGGTGTCGTGGGGCGGGCTGTACTCGTTCGTCACCGGCCTGATCGAGCAAGGCGGCTCGCGGCGCGGAGCGCTTATGTTGATCCTCAACGTCTGGCATCCCGACGTGTTCGAGCTTCATCAACTCCAAGCGCGAAGCAGGCAAGATCACCAACGCCAATATCTCGGTCGGCCTTACCGATGCCTTTATGGAGGCGGTGGAACATGACGCCGACTGGGATCTGCTGTTCCCCGATCCGCAGGCGCCCGGCTACGACGAGGATTGGGACGGCGACCTCGACACGTGGCGCGCCGCCGGCAGGCCGGTCAATGTGCTACAAGACGGTGCAAGCGCGCGCGAGATCTGGAACAGCATCGATCGAAAGCGCCTGGGCCAGCGCCGAGCCCGGCCTGTGGTTCATCGACCGCTCGAACAAGATGAGCAATTCGTTTTACTTTTCCAGGCTCATTAGTACTAATCCATGCGGTGAGCAGCCGCTTCCAGCCTGCGGAATCTGCAACCTCGGCGCGATCAACCTCGGCCAATTCGTAAAGGATAAAGCGGTCGAATGGGACGAGCTGCGCCGGGCGGTGCGGCTACGGCGTGCGCTTCCTCGACAACGTGATCGACGCCACGCCGTACTTCTTCGAGGAGAACCAGAGCAGCAGCAGAGCGAGCGGCGCGTCGGGCTCGGCATCATGGGCCTGGCCGAGATGCTGATCCGGCTCGGGATCCGCTACGGCTCCGACGAGTGTATCGAAGTTCCTGGATCAACTGGGCGAGGTCATCGCCACCGAGGCCTATCTACGCCTCGGCCGACTAACGCAGCCGAGAAGGGCGCGTTCCCGAAGTTCGACGCCGAGAAGCTGCTGCAGAGCGGCTATATGCAGGCGATGCCCGAGCCGGTGCGCCAGGCGGTGCGCGAGAAGGGCCTGCGCAACGTCACGCTGCTGACCGTTGCGCCGACCGGTACGACCGGAACGATGGTCGATACCTCGACCGGCATCGAGCCGTACTTCTCGTGGAGCTTCTTCCGCAAGAGCCGGCTGGGCGTCCACGAGGAGAAGGTCGCGGTCGTCGAGGAATGGGAGCAGGCCAACCCCGGCCAGCCGCTGCCCGACTTCTTCGTCAACGCGATGGAGCTGACGCCGATCGAGCACGTCAACGTGCAGGCGCGCGATGCAGCGCTGGATCGACTCGGCGATCTCCAAGACCTGCAACGTGCCCAACGAGTACACCGTCGAGCAGACGCGCGAGCTGTACGAGTACATGTACCGGCTCGGCTGCAAGGGCGGCACGATCTATCGCGACGGCTCGCGCGACGAGCAGGTGCTGAACCTTAAGCAGGAAGCGCCCAAGGCCGAAGCGCCGGCGGCCGCAGCGGCGCCGGCGGCGGAAGTTGAGGCGCCACGCAGGGCGCAGGCCGATATGTGGAACCAGCCCAAGATCCGTCCGCGGCCCAAGCGCACCCGCGGCACGACGATCAAGAAGCGACAGCCCGCTCGGCGCGATCTACGTCACGATCAACGACGACGACGAGGGCGAGCCGCTTGAAGTATTCATCACCGCCGGCAAGGCCGGCTCGGATGTCACCAGCATGGCCGACGGCATGGGTCGCCTGATGTCGATCCTCTTGCGCGTGGCGTCGCCGGTAACGCCGCAGCGAGCGGCTGCGCGAGGTGATCGACCAGCTCAAGGGGATCGGCGGCGCGCGCTCGACCGGCTTCGGCAAGGACCGCGTGCGCTCGCTGCCCGACGCCGTGGCGAGGCGCTGGAAGAGTGTGTCTCGCCGCCTGCCGAACTTGCCGCCGAGGAGGCGGGTGTTGAACAGACCGAGCTGCCGTTCGCGCCGCCGTCGATCAAGCCCGACCTGTGCCCCGAGTGCGGCGAAGCGTCGTTCGTGCACGAGGAAGGCTGTATGCACTGCAACTCGTGCGGTTTCAGCCAATGCTAGGGTAAGAACGCCGGAGGTCACCACCAAGGACACAAAGGCCACAAAGATTTGATCTGAATCTTTGTGGCCTTTGTGTTCTTGGTGGTGATATATGCAAGGACCGTGATGAAGCAACACATCAGGCCGATCGAGAGCGGCGATCTCGAGGCGATCGTCCAGCTGTCGCTGGCGGCGTGGGCTCCCGTGTTCCGCTCGTTCGAGCAGGTGCTGGGCTCGACAATATACACGCGAATCTATCCGGATTGGCAACGCAGCCAGCGCGCGGTCGTCGAAGAGCTATGTAGCGACCAGCATATGACGACCGTGGTCGCGGAGGTAGCCGGCAAGGTTGCCGGCTTTCTTGTATATGAGCTCAATCACAAAGAGATGGCCGGCGAAGTGCAGCTGCTGGCCGTCGCTCCGGAATATCAGCGCCAGGGGATCGCCACGGCGCTTAACGCGTTCGCGCTCACCAGGATGCGAGAAAGCGGCATGCTGCTGGCCGTGGTTGGTACCGGCGGCGATCCGGGGCACGAGCCGGCTCGAAAAGCTTACGAGAAAGCCGGCTATACCGGTCTACCCCTGGTTCGATACTACCAGGCACTGTAGATTACCCGTATCTTTTCGGCGCCGCGCGCGTATATATCTTTGAAGCGCGAACATTCTTCTCACTAATGAAGCAACCGTTCAGGTCGGTCGAGCCCTTGCTCACCGGCTGTGATTCGTCGTTTCACATATGCCGTGCCGGTTCGCTTCGCCGGTGCTCTTATTGTCAGGAACCATGAAACGAATATTGACGCTCGCCGGCGTAGTAGCGCTTGCGGTAGCAACATGCTGGAACGCCGGGCCCGCACAGGCCGAAACAAATCACGTCACGTACATCGCGTCGGCACAGGCACGCGCCGCCGGTACGACAGCGCGGGTATCACGCGTGATCGACGGAGACACGATCGACGTAGTTATCAACGGCGCTACCGAGCGGGTGCGCATGATCGGGATCGACACACCGGAAACCAAACATCCCCAGCGTCCGGTCGAATGCTACGGGCCGCAGGCGACCGAAAAGACAGCCAGTCTGGTGGCCGGAAAGACCGTAACGCTGGTCAAAGACGTCAGCGAGCGCGATAGGTATGGACGCCTGCTGCGCTATGTTTACGTCGACGGCGCCGGCGGTCACCAGCTGCACGTCAACTGGGAGCTGGTCTGGCAGGGCTATGCCAACTCGAGCAGCTATCCGCCGGACGTGGCGCATCAGGAGGAGTATCGGGCCGCCGAGCGCGCCGCCCGCGAACAGGGGCGCGGATTATGGTCCGCAAAGACCTGTAATGGGTCGCGAACGGCGCCCGCGCAGCCTAAGCCGGCGCCCGCGCCGGCGCGCGGCAATTGTGATCCTTCGTATCCGGACTTTTGCCTCACGCCGGGCATCGCGGACCTGGATTGCGGTGATATTCGCTACCGCCGTTTCCGCGTCTACCAGCCCGATCCACACCGCTTCGACGGCGACCGCGACGGGGTAGGCTGCGAATAAGCCACGGCCACGGCTCGCAGCGCCTCGTACACGATGTCGAGCACCACGCGGCGAAGCTTTCGCGCACGCGCTCGTTGCTGAGCACCTGCTTGCCCATCGCTCGATGGCTCTCCATGCCCTTAGCGACGGCCAGCATCAGCGCTTTGCGAAAGTCGCCCAATGCGAATTGCTCTTTGGTGTTGGAGGCTGCTTGCCGGCGCAGCACCGGATTTTCCATCATCTTGTCGCTGATGTGCGCCGCGAAGCCGAGGATATCCGCGTCCGACAGCTCGCCTTCGAACAGTGTGTTCAGCTTCTGGATGATCTCGGCCAGCCGCGCGCGGATCGGGTCGCGCGCCGCGCCTGAGCCGAGCGCATCAGGCGCGTCGAGCTTGTAGTCGCCGTTGCCCTCACGCAGATCCAGCGGACGGCCGGCCTGCTGTTTGAGCTTGTAGTGGGTCAGCTTGACGCTCGATAGGTCGATTGCTTCGTGCAGCCGGTCGGTTTCAAGCCTGGGGCTGATGAAACAAAGCCCGCTGAAGCGGGCTAGCGGTCCCTGAGCAGTGACGCGCACGGCGGGCGTGACGAGCATCAGGAATTCACGAAAGTGCCGGAGTATAATCGAATACGAACGAGACGAGGTTACCTGTGGCTACACAGCACGCGCTCGTGATCGGCGCCAGCATGGCCGGCCTGCTGGCGGCGCAGACGCTACTAGAGCATTTCGAGCAGGTTACGATCGTCGAGCGCGACCGCTTGCCCGACACACCACGGCCGCGGGCAGGTGTGCCGCAGGCGCGGCATGCCCACATCCTGCTGGTACAGGGGCGCAGGATTCTGGAGCAGCTGTTCCCCGGCCTGGGCGATGCGCTGATCGTCGACGGCGCTGTGCTGTTCGACAATTCGACCGACCTGCGCCTGCGTTCGCGCTTCGGATGGATGCCGCGCATCCCCAGCGCGCTGCAGTCAATTTCCTGTAGCCGCGACCTGCTCGAATATCATGTGCGCCGCCGGGTGCTGGCCGCGCCAGGCATCCGTCTGCTCGAGCAGCACGACGTCGCCGGCCTGATCGCAGATGCCACCGGCACCGGCGTGGCCGGCGTTCGCGTCAGGTCGCGCGCAGAGCCCGAACGCCGGCTCGAGCCGCTGTTTGCCGATCTGGTGGTCGACGCGAGCGGGCGCGGCTCGCGCGTGGCGGATTGGCTGGCCGAGCTTGGCTTCGAGCGCCCTGCGTCGTCCACTGTCGACGCGCACGTTGCGTATGCGACGGGGATATACGAGCGACCCGCCGGCCACGTCGCGGACTGGAAAGTGCTCGCCGTCGGACCGCTGCCGTCCATTCCGCGAACGGGCGGCGTGTATTCGATCGAAGGTGGGCGCTGGATCGTCACACTGGCCGGATACGAGCACGATCACCCGCCGCGCGACGAGGCCGGCTTTCTCGCGTTTGCCGCGAGCCTGGCCAGCCCACTGGTGTACCGGACGATCCGCGACGCGCGACTGCTTGGGCCGATCAGCGGGTACCAGCGCACCGAAAACCATATGCGCCACTTCGAGCGGCTGCGGCGTTGGCCGGAGCGCTTCGTTGCGCTGGGCGACGCGGTGTGTTGCTTTAATCCCGCCTATGGGCAAGGCATGACCAACGCGGCGATCGGCGCCCAGCTGCTCAGCCGCGAGCTGCAGGCGGGAGGGCCGCGCGTGGCGCAGCGCTACCAGCGGCGGCTGGCGCAGCACAACCGGACGGCCTGGTCGATGGCGACCGGCTCGGATTTCGAGTTTGCGTCGACAACAGGTACGCGCCCCGGCCCGGCCGGCCGGCTTGCGCAATGGTACACCGCCCGGCTGATCGCCACGGCGGTCGATCGACCACAGATCTATCTGCGCTTTGCCGAGGTCGTGCATTTTGTGCGGCCGCCGGAAACGCTGGGGCATCCCAGGGTGCTGCGCCAGGTGCTCATTCACGCGCTGGCGCGCTGGATCAACGCGCGCGCAGCTGTTGGGCGTCAGGCGCAGGTTGTGCAGGCCGAAGAATCAATGCAGGTATCGTAAAATTGCCTGGCGGCATGATCAAAAGGAGCACAGGTATGCCGGCTTATGTCATCGTCGATGTCGACGTCAAGGATAGCGCCGACTACGACACCTATCGCCCGCTGAGCGGCGCGAGCGTCGAGCAGTACGGCGGACGCTTTCTGGCGCGTGGTGGTGTGGTGGAAGGCGTTGAAGGTGATTGGAAGCCGTCGCGGCTGGTGATCATCGAGTTTCCGACGATCGAGCAGGCCAGGATATGGTACAACTCGCCCGAATACACACGCGCAGAGAGATCCGGCACCGCGCGGCGGATTCGCAGCTGATCATCGTCGCGGGCGTCGGCTAACGATCCGAGCCACGAAGAGACACGAATTCACCAATGAGCGTTATTGGTGAATTCGTGTCTCTTCGTGGCTCGGATCGCTAACACTCTAGAAGCCGAACTCCTGGACCAGGCCCCGTGGGCGCGGCCAGGGGCGGGGACGCGTGCCACACCAGTCGTCGAGGTCGTCGAGCAGCACGCCCACGGCGATGCCTCCCGGCAAGGGACGCGGCTCGTTGCCGCACCAGCCGACAATTTCCTCGGCCAGCGTCTCGAAGCCGTCCAGGTAGCGCTCCAGCTCCTCGAAGCGCGGCGGCCACGGCCATGGCCATGGCCGCTTGGGATACGTGCCGCAATACTCGTCGACGTAGGCGCGTACCACCTGCAGCCGGATCAGCGCCACGACCGGGTCGCCGGTCGAGCCGCACCAGCCGTCGATCATGTCCACCAGCTTGCCGTAGCTCTCTAAAAACTCAGGACCAAAGTCAAGCATGCCCTCAGCCGAAAGCGTCGGCGTCGCGGCTTGCACCGAACCCGCGCTCGACATGACGCCGCCGGCAGCCGCTGCCGCCAGCGCCGTCGTGCCGGCGCGCCGGAGAAACACCCGTCGTGATGCTACATCCCGTCCGTGATTGGCCATGCTGTAGCCTCCTAATGAGGAACATAAGCGGTCGCAAGGCTTAATGCGAAAGAAGTCGCCGCTCTAGCGGCGCCGGCTTGCAATCGGCTTACAGGGTGCCGGGATGGCAGGGAAACAGGGTGACGGGGTGATCGTTGGTTCTTGGTTCGATGGTTTGCCTGGTTTGCCGGCCGACGCAAGCGATCGGCCCTACACGGTTCTTGGTTCTTGGTTCCTTCGTTATAATGCCCACTACACACCACAGGCAACGAGGAGCTTTGCATGGTTCGCACCTCACGCGCCGTCGCAGCCGGCGTTCTGGCCGGCAGCCTTGTCGCGGCGCTGGCATTTTTAGGAGGTTTGGCAGTTGCGCTGCGCTGGGGCGACAGCCTGCCGCAGCCGCTCGTCGCGGCGCTGCTGCCTGTTTCCGGTACCGGTACGACGGCGCCGGCCGAAGTGCGCGACCGCTTTGCCGTGTTCTGGGAAGTCTGGAACAAAGTCGACAGCAAGTTTTATCACACCGAGCCGCTCGATTACCAGTCGATGACGTACGGTGCTATCCGCGGGATGCTCCAGTCTTTGGGCGACGATTACACGGTGTTCGAGGAGCCGGCCGACGCCGAGCAGACGCGAGAGCGGATGTCGGGGCAATTCGAAGGTATCGGCGCCTATGTCGAGTGGAAAGACGGCAAGCTGCTGATCGTGTCGCCGATCGAAGAGTCGCCCGCCGAGAAGGCCGGAATTCTGGCCGGCGACCAGGTGTTGAAAGTGGACGGCGCCGAGCTTGCTCCGCAGCTTGACGGATTCGACGCGACCGAAGCCGCGCGCGAGGCGGCACGCATCATTCGCGGGCCCAAAGGCAGCACCGTCAACCTCACCATTTTTCGCTCATCGAACAACGAAACGCTCGAGATCCCGATCGTGCGCGATGCGATACCGCTAATCAGCGTGCGCTCCAAGTTGCTGGACAACAAAATCGCCTATGTTACTGTCAGCGGCTTTAACGAAACCACCACCGCCGAGCTCGACCGCGAACTTGAAGAAATGCTGGCCGAGCAGCCGTCCGGCCTGATACTGGACCTGCGCAACAATCCCGGCGGGCTGCTGGGTTCGGCGCAGGAGGTCATCGGGCGCTTTGTGCGCGACGGCGTCGCGCTGCGGGAGCAGTTCAGCAGCGGGCGCGTCGAAGAGCTATCAGTCAGCAGTAGTGACGCAGGCGCCTTCGAAGTTCCGATGATCGTGCTGATCAACAACGGCTCGGCCAGCGCGTCCGAAATTGTAGCCGGCGCGCTGCGTGACCACAAGCGGGCGATTCTGCTGGGCGAGAAAACATTCGGCAAGGGCTCGGTGCAAGCGGTCGAGCAGCTCAGCGACGGATCGTCGGCTCGCATCACAATTGCGCGCTGGCTGACCCCCGACGGCGATGAAATCCATAAAGTGGGTATCGAGCCCGAATACTACGTTCCGCTGCTGCAGGAAGAGCAATATCACGTGGCGCTGCCGCAGGAACGGCCCACCGATCCCGCTTCGGTCACCGATGCGCAGCTATGGTGGGCGATCAAGCTGCTCACCGGCGACCAGCGGCCGTCGTTCCCGTCGCCTACCCCGACGCCGACACCATAAGGGGCACAACGGTCCCGATGGACCCCGGCGGCCCGGCGGTCCCCGACGACTCCGGCGGATCCGGCGTCCGCGACGACCCCGGCATAAATGCCGGGGCTGGAGTTTCCCAGCCCGCTTCAGCGGGCTTCGTTTCTTCAGCCCCAGGCTTTAGCCTGGGGACTGGGGGCGGGGCTGGGAACGTGGCGCCCGGCCGGCAAGCAGCCGTTGGTACACCTCGAGGTAGCCGTCTGCCATCGCCCTAGAACTGAAACGCAGCGATTGCCGGCGGCATTCCTCGCGGCTCAGCTCGTCCAGGCGCGGCACCGCGGCCACCATCTCGTCGACGGACTCGCACAGGAAACCGCTGACGCCGTCGCGCAGCACCTCGGGCACCGAGCCGCGCCGCATCGCGATCACAGGCGTGCCGCACGCCAGGGCCTCGGCCATCACCAGGCCGAACGGCTCGGGCCAATCGATCGGGAACAGCAGCGCCGCGGCGCCGCCCAGCAGCTCGGCTTTGTCCTGCTCGTCTACTTCGCCCACGAACTCAACCTCATTCCGGCGAAAAATCGGCTCGATCTCGCCGTGCCAGTAATCCTCGTCGACCGGATCGATCTTGGCCGCGACTTTGAGCGGCATACCCGCACGACGCGCGATCTCTACCGCCAAATCGGGCCGCTTTTCGGGCGCGATACGCCCCAGAAAAACCAGATATTCGCCCCGTCGCGGCTGAAACGGATAATTTTCGATCGGTATGCCGTTGTACACACAGCCGGCCCAGGTCAGATCGAGCGAGGCCAGCGGCTCGCGCTGCGACATGCTGATCGAAATCAGCGGCACATGGGGATATTTGCTCAGAATAGGCGGCAGGATATCCAGGTCAAGGCGCCCGTGCAGCGTCGTTACGAGCGGAGGATCGACAAGCCGGGCAAATGGTAATGCCAGGTGATCGAGATGCGAATGGATAATGTCGAACTCGCCGGCAAGGGGCATGATCTCGCCGAGCGCCGCGAGGTGCAGATACGGCGAAACACCCTCCAGCTCTTTGGCTGTCATCTGCTGTCGCAGTGAGGAGGGCGTGGTCGGCACCAGCGTGGCACTGGTCTGGGAATCGCCGCTGGCAAACAACGTTACATTGTGCCCCTGCCGTACCAGCTCCTCGACCAGACACCACACCACGCGCTCGGTACCGCCGTAGTGCGTCGGCGGCACGGCTTCATACATCGGCGCGATCTGTGCGATGCGCATAGCTGTCCTCCCAGTCGGACGTTCGGGTTGCGAAAACGAACGCAGAATCATCTAGCTGGCAAATCCGGTGCCACGGCACTAAAGCGCCGTGCCAATACACCCAGCCGCTCCGCGGCTGAAAGACATGCCTCCAGCGTAGAACGAAGATACTACGCCCGCGCAAGCGCCAGTGCGTCGACCGAGACGGCGCCCGCCTCGCACAGCGCCTGAGCCGCGGCGGCGATCGTCGCACCCGTCGTCAGCACGTCGTCGACCAGCAGCACGCGCGCCGGCGGTGGGGTAGCGGCCACCCAGCCGAAGGCGCCGTCGACATTGTGCAGTCGCGCCTGGCGTCCCAGGCCGGCCTGCTGGCCTGTGCTTCGTAAACGCCGCAGTCCGTGCTCCTCGATCGGCACGCCCAGCCGCTCGGCAAGCGCAGCGGCGAGCAGCGCAGCCTGGTTAAAGCCGCGCTCACGGAGTCGATCACGGTGCAATGGTACCGGAACGATCGCGTCGATCTCGAGGCCGCTGCGGGCGACATAGTCCGCCATCAGCCGGCCTAGAGGCCGCGCCACACGCCGCCGGCGGCGGTACTTGAGCATATGCACGGCCTGGCGCAGCGGCCCGTCGAATCTGAACACGCCGGCCGTCGAGCGAAGATATGGGCTGCCGAGCGCGCTGTGCGCGGCGGCGTTGGCGGCAGCCGGAACCGGCCTGCAGGCCGCGCGGCATGTTGCGCACAGGAGTGCTCCCCGAGCCCGGCATCCGGCGCAGCGCGGCGGAAACACGAGATCGAGCAGCGTTTCCCAAAGCGCGCGCATGTGCGCAGCGTACCTTGCCGCGGCGCCGCTTGCCAGATGCGACGGTCCTGTTCGATGGTTACCATTTGGACCATGCCGGGGTGGGAGTTTCCGTTCCCTTGTCCGCTTTGGTAGAATCAATCCAACGCCGCCTTATTGCCCGGACAGCGCGGCGCGAGGGAGCAAGATGCCAGACAACACCGCGATCTACGAAGAAAAGCTGGTTCAGGCGCAGCAGCTGCTCGGCGAGCTCGACGTCGACGTGTGGCTGCTTTTTACACGCGAGACGTCGATGGCCGGCGATCCGGCACTGAAGCTGATCGCGCCGTTTGACCTGACCTGGGAGTCGGCACTGCTTGTCGACCGCAACGGCACACGCCTGGCGATCGTCGGGCGCTACGATGTACAGCCGGTTGAGGCGACCGGGCTGTTTGCGACAGTTACCAGCTACGACGCTTCGATCCGCGATGCGCTATGTGACGCACTCGCGGCGCTCGATCCGCGCTCGATCGCGATCAACTATTCTACCAGCGAGGTCGCCGCCGATGGGCTGACGCACGGCATGTATCTGCGCCTGCTGGAGCTGTTGGAGGGGACACCCTACGCCGAGCGTCTCCAATCGGCGCACGAGCTGGTATCGCGGCTCAGGGCGAGCAAAACAACCGGCGAGCAGGCGGCACTTGTCGCGGCGCTCGACGCGGCGAGCGGCATTTTCGAGCTGATCGGCCAATCGATCCATACCGGCGTCAGCGAGCGACAACTGGCCGAGCTGATCCACAACGCCACGTTCGAACAAGGCATGGGCACGGCCTGGCCGAGCAGCAGCTGCCCGATCGTCAACTCCGGCCCGGATTCGCCCATCGGCCATGCGACGCCGACCGATCTGACGGTGCAGCCGGGACACCTGGTGCATATCGATTTCGGCGTGTTGCGCGACGGCTTCTGCTCCGACCAGCAGCGAATGTGGTACGTCGACGACGGGTCCG
This sequence comes from uncultured bacterium, assembly GCA_963827625.1. GTDB lineage: Bacteria > Chloroflexota > Chloroflexia > Chloroflexales > Kallotenuaceae > CAWHBS01. Next base: position 1,045,858 of record CAWHBS010000007.1, read on the forward strand.
AACCGCCGGAGGATGTGCGCCGCGCCTGGAATATCGTCAGAACGGCGATTACGCGTGGCTTCGAGGCGCTCAAACCGGGTGTCCAGGGCTGGGAAGTCGACGAAGCGGCGCGTGCCGTGTTCCGCGAGGCCGGAATGCCCGAATATCAACACGCGCTCGGCCATGGTGTGGGACGCTCGGTACATGATGGAGGAACGCTGCTCGGCCCGCGTTGGGACCGCTATGGCCGGACGCCTTTCGGCATCGTCGAGCCCGGGATGGTATTTACGCTCGAATGCGGCGCCGCTACATCGCGCGGCTACCTGGGGCTTGAGGAACAGGTGATCGTCGAAGAAGAAGGCGCGCGCTGGCTGTCACCGCCGCAAACGGAGCTGTATATCGTCAGGGGTCAGGGGTCGGGGATCGGGGATCAGGCCGGAAGCTCCGGCTCCCTGACCCCCGATCCCTGATCCCTGACCCCTGACATATGCCAATTACACTCAAATCACGAAGCCAGATCGAGAAGCTACGCGCGGCCGGGCAACTGGTCGCGGAGACGTACAGTGTGCTGCGCGAGCGAATCGTGCCGGGCGTCAGCACGCTCGAGCTGGACCGGCTGGCCGAAGAGTTCGTGCGTAGCAGGGGCGCCCTGCCGATCTACAAAGGCTACGGCGCGATAAAAGGCCGCCGCGGGCAACTGGTGCGACCGGCGTTTCCGGCCACCATTTGTATCGCCGTCAACGACGTGATCTGCCACGGCATCCCCAGCGCCAAAGAAGTGCTGCGCGATGGGGATATCGTCGGGATCGATATCGGCGTGCTGCTGGACGGCTGGGTCGGCGACTCGTGCGTCACCTTCGCCGTCGGGAAGGTCGCCGCCAAAACACAGCGCCTGCTGGACGGCGCGCGGCACTCGATGGAACTCGGGATCGGCGCCGCTCAAGCCGGAGCTCATCTCGGCGACGTGGGTGCCGCGATCCAGGGCTACGCCGAGGATGAAGGCTTTTCGGTTGTGCGCGAGTGGACCGGCCACGGAGTCGGACGCTCACTTCACGAAGAGCCTACCGTCTTACATTACGGCCGCCGCGGCAGCGGCATCAAGCTAAAGCCAGGCATGGTGTTCACCGTCGAGCCGATGATCAATCAGGGCGGGCACGAGACACGCTTGATGAATGACGGCTGGACGGTTCGCACCACCGACGGCTCGCTGTCCGCCCAGTTCGAGCATACGATCGCGGTGTCGGAGAACGGGCCGGAGATCCTGACAAGGTGACCGGGTGACAAGCTGACGGGCAATCGTTATTTCCAAATTATATGCTCGACCTCGAACACGAACAACACGCCGACTACCGAACGCTTGAACTGGCCGGCTCGCCCGCGGCGATCGGTGAAGCCATGGCGCGACAGCTGCGCCATGTGCCCTCGCCGCTGCGCAAATGGCCGTGGGAAGAAGACCGCGCATTTATGAGCGGCTGCGCGTCGATCCTGCGCGATGTGGCGCCGTGGCTGTGGGAGGAACTGGCGACCTTCGCCGAACGGCTGCAAATGCCGCCGGAGCGCGGCCTGTTTGTGCGCGCCGGCAGCCTGACCCACGGCTGCTCGGCTGTCGCCTGGCGAGCGCGGGACGGCCGGGTGTTGGCCGGGAGAACCTACGATTTCTATGTGCGCGTTCGAACACGCCATCTCGTGCTGACTCGACCCGACGTGGGACACGTGCACGCCGGCATGAACGGCGGTCTGGCCGGCGGCCGCTACGACGGTGTCAACGAGCATGGCGTATTTGTCGCCCTGCACAAAGTGATGGCCGACCGGCCGGCGGAGCTGCGTCCGGGCGTGCCGTACCACCTGCTGCCGCGACTGGCGCTGCAGATGTGCCGCACAGCGCGGGAGGCGGCGGAGATGATCGAGCAGCTGCCGCACCTGGCCAGCTTCAACTATACGCTGGCCGACGCCTCGGGAGCGTTGATCGCGCTCGAATGTTACCCAGGACGGCCGGTGCAGCGCCGCGAGGCAGGCACGGTGCTGGCGGTCACCAATCACTATACGCAGCCGGCGCTCATGCCCCTGCAGGGCCTGCGCTCGACCGTCGATTCGCGCCGCAGGCAGCAGGCGCTGCAGGGCGTCGAATTACGCGACGGCAATCCATGGCAGGCCACGATCGCGGCAGTTGCCGACCACACCGGAGGCGTGTGCTGCCATCGTGAATTTGGGGCTACGCTGTGGGCCGGCGTGTTCGATCTGTCGGCGCCGCTGGCCGCGTACTCGTTTGGCGCGCCATGCCGCAATCCGTTGCAGAATGTCGAGTTCTTCCCGGCGGTTCGCTCCGCATACGGCGCCGATGAATAATCCATACATAACACCCGGCCGTGTTCGTGCCGCGCTAAACGCCGTCGACGTGCGGCCGAACCGCGAGCTGGGCCAAAACTTCCTGGTGGATCCCGGTGCGCTTGCGGAGATCGTGGGCGCGGCCGAGCTGGCTCCCGACGACACCGTGATCGAGGTGGGGCCTGGGCTGGGCGTGCTGACGTGGGAATTAGTGCAACATGCGGGCCGGGTGATCGCAGTGGAGCTCGACAAGCGCCTGGCGGAGCGGCTACGTGACGAGTTCCGCGATACAGCCAATCTCCAGGTGATCCAGGCCGACGCGATGAAATTCCGGCCGGTGGATGTTACCGGCGATCAGCCCTACAAAGTCGTCGCGAATTTGCCCTACCAGATCACGTCGGCGATCATCCGGTATTTCCTCGAAGTGCAGCCGGCGCCTGAGCTGCTGGTGATCATGGTGCAATGGGAAGTGGCACAGCGCATCATCGCCCAACCGCCCGACATGAGTGTGCTGGCGCACTCGGTCCAGCTCTACGCCGAGCCGGAGCTCGTGGCGCGCGTGCCGGCGAGCTCGTTTGTTCCGTCGCCCAAAGTCGACTCGGCCGTGTTGCGGCTGCGACGGCGCCCGGCGCCCGCGGTCGCCGTCGACGATATCGATGCGTTGTTTCGGACGATCAAAGCCGGATTTCTGCAGGCACGCAAAAAGCTATCCAACGCACTGCCGGCGGGCCTGTCGGGAATGGGCATTCGCGCCGACAAGCAGGAGGCCGTTGCTGCCTTGCGCCGCGCCGGCGTCGATCCCGACCGGCGTGCCGAAACGCTGACGTTGAGCGAATGGGCTGCTGTCTACCATGAGTTGGGGAGAACGAAGTAACGCAAAGGCGCAAAGACGCAAAGGAATTAAGGCATGTCGTCGTTGATGCGCGGCGAAGACATTCTTACGTGGAGATTGTGTACAAGCGTTGTGAGAGACGATTAATTCTTAGCGTCCTTGCGTCTTTGCGTTTCTACTCCGGCGTTACCTCACCTGATACAGTACGACCTCACCCTGCTCGAACACCCGCGACATGAACTGATCGAACTTGGCCAGCGCTTCGGGCGGAGCACCCACCTCGGCGGCGAGATTACGCTCGTTGGGTCCGACAAACACATACGTCGCGCCGTATTTGTCGAGAGTCTGCCGCGCAGCGACCGGGTCGACGCCGGTGTACAGGGTAATCAGGTCTTGCTCGCGCTGGGGCACCTGCGTGGACAGCTCGGGCTGGCCGCCGCGCCATAAACCCTCGTGTTGCGTCCAACCTATGATCGTCGGACGGCCGGTGGCACTCGCGATGCGCGAGCTGTTGGAGTCGTAGGCCCGGCCGGGAGCCATAGCGATGACGGCATCCACGGGCGTGTTCTGGCGTACCCACTCCACCGCCGCCGCTTCGTCGGGCGCCTCGCGCCTCAGATAGGCCAGACCATCGATCTCGCGACCGGGCACCGAGCGGTCGGGAGCAACCAGCAGGTAGGTCGAGGCGGATACCAGCAACAGGGCGGTGGGTGCGAGCCAGAGCAGCGAGGCCGGCCGCAGCCGCCCAAACAGGCGCCACAGCGCAAACGCGGTCGTCGCGCCCCAGATCAGCCAGACCTGGTAATACAGCTTAAAAATCGTGTTCATCCGCGGCGAGCCATAGTTATCGCGCAGAAACACAACATCACAGCTCCATACCACCAGCGCGCCGACGGCGAACATCCACAGCCCGAATGCAACACCCGGCTGCTCGGATCGTCGATATGCCTCCCAGGCGGCCAGCAGCGCCAGCGGCAGTAACACGAAGAGCGGCCAGCCGAACAGTATTCCCGCCACCAAGATGAGGCCCAGACCAAGCGCCACGTTACGCACGGAGAGGATTTGTTTCGTGTTTCGTGTTTCGAGTTTCGAGCTCTCCATCTGTGCAGGTGGATCAGGAAAAGCCTGGGGGACACCCCCAGACCCCCGGCCTGCCGGCGGCTTGCCTGGTTCTCGGTTCTCGGTTCTCGGTTCTCTCCACTCTCGAAACACAAACGCCACCAGCGGCACGACGAACAGGCCGTACATCACCAGGAAGTGCCACAGACTGGTTCGTGTTGCGGCGAAACCGATCGGAGGATCGGCGGTCGGCGCGTCAAACGACATATGGAACGGCAGGTACAGCAGGTAGCTGGCGGCGATCACAGCGCCGGCCTGCTGCAAAAAATGCGGCCAAAAAAACGCGCGCGGCGAGGGCGCCAGACGCAGGTACAGCAGCGTCAAGGCGCCCAGATAGATCAGCAGATAGGTCGGCAGATCCCAGCTGTTGATCGCGTAGAGCCCACCCAGCGCGATGCCGGTAAGCACAACCTCGACCCAGCCGCCGCGCGCTTTCAATTCCGGCGCGGAGCGGCGCGCCAGCACATTCAGGGCGACTGCAAGCGCCAGCAGCGACCATGGCAGCGACAACACATGTGGATGAAGGTCGCCCAGCAGGAACGAAAACAGCGGAAACTCGGTAATTGCGTAGGCGCGTACAACCTCGCCGTTGCTCTGTGGGATCGCATCCCATACCGCGCGCGACGACCACCATGCGATCGCGCCGCGATTGGGTCCGTCCGGCCACGGGATCAGCTGCGTACCTCCGCCGGCCAGGTCGCCCGGCATGCCGGGCGGCAACGGCAGCGCCTCGCGCGCTCCCAGGCCGTTGAGCATCGCGGCTACGGCTTCGCGCGCGCCAAAAGCGACGACTTTTTCGCTTCCGGCCAGTATCTGCAGCGTCGCCGCCTGATTGCCGATCAATAACACCAGCACAACACCGAGCAGCGGCACGAGGTAGCGAGCCGGTTTCAAGTTTCGTAGGGACGCGCCGGTGGCGCGTCCTGCGACCGCGGGCGGGAGATCCTGGGGAACACCCCCAGACCCCCGGCCTGCCGGCGGCTTGCCTGGTTCTCGGTTCTCTGTTCTCTGTTCTACCTGGTTTGCCTGTGCCAGCCCCATCATGTTATAGATCAGGCCTGCCGTTCCCGTCGCGGCAAAGGCCCAGATCGTCGCGATGCCAAGCGTGAAACCGCTTCCGACGGCGACGCCCGACAGGCGGATCAGCGCCGCTACCAGCAGGTATCCGAGGTAGTAGTAATTGATCGGATACTGGGCAAACCACGGATCCTGGGGCGGAAACTGCCGGCTGGCCAGGATCCCGGACAGCAGCGTGAGGTCCATCGGCTGCTCGGTATGGTTCAGCGCCACGCCACGTCCGAAGATATCATGCCAGCGCATCCACACGCCGGCGAACAGGCCAAGCGCAAACAGCACTTCGACCAGCACCAGCCACGGCAGCTGGGCGCGCAACTCCTCCGCGGCACGACGCAGGCCGTTTCGCCCGAGCAACATCACGCCGCATGCCAGCAGCAGCAGCCCGACCAGCAGCAGCAGCCCGCGGCCGAACGCGCCAAGGCCGAGCATGGAGAGCAGCCACGCGCCATAGCCGGTGAGCAGCAGCCCAAACGGGCGTGCAAAGCTGTAGCCCCGCTCGGGCAGGCGGCGGAAAAACCATACCGTGAGCGGCAGGGCCAGTGCCCCGATCAGCTGAGCCGACAGCCACCAGACGGCAACGTCTGCGAACACGTGCGTTTCCTCGACGTCCGCGAACGTCGATTGAAATCGACGTTGATAGGATAAAACCTGCTGAAGCAGGTTCAAGAATTGTTTTGGTTCAAACCACTTCAGCAGTGAGTGTGTGCCGGACATGACCTTTTCGCCGGCTCCAGCACATTCAACTACGCTTACCTGCCTCAGCAGGTTTTATCATGCCACCAGCACCGCGAATTTCGCGGTTGGTATGCTCAATCGTGTTGTAGCATGTTAGACGACCGTCGGCGTCAACCTGCTTCAGCAGGTTTTTTCGTATCAACCGCGAATTCATTCGCGGATTCGCGGACCGCCGCGCCACCGCGCACCACCTGCGCACCACCTGCGCGCGCCGTACCACCGTGCACCACCGCACACCACCACGCACCACAGGCTTCTAGGGAACTTCGCGGACGCGCTGCTCGGCCTGCTCGCGCCACGGCCCATCGGGTGGGGCCAGCTCCAGATACCGACTGTACGCGTCGGCGGCACGCTCGCCATCGCCGGCACCCGCCCGCAAGCGGTAGAGCTCGCCGAGGAAAAAGTATGGGTCAGGCACGGCTGCATCCATCGCGGCGGCCTGCTGCAGCACGCGCTCGGCCTCGTCGTAGCGGGCGAGCTGCGTCAAGCCCTGGCCCAGCTTGTTGACGTTGGAGGCCGTCGGCTGTGCATCGGCCGCGCGGCGCCACGCGGCGATCGCGTCGTCTTCACGCCCCAGGCGCGCGAGCACATCGCCCAGCAGGTGCAGCAGCGGTATGTCGGGCTGCTGCATGCCGGCGGTGGCACGCTCGAGCACGGCTGCCGCCTCCTCGGGACGGCCCAGGTCCAGGTAGCGCTGGCCGAGGCCAAACGCCACGCTCGTGTTGCTCGGCTCGGCGGCTGCCTGTGCTTCCAACGATTCCAACAGCGCGTCGCTCTGTAACGGCAGCGGCTCATCCTCGACCGGCGGCGGCAGATCGAGCAGCGCTTCGCGCTTGACGCGCATAATGCTGACATCACCCGCGTCATACACCGGCTCCAGCACCGCGCCCTGCATAGCGGTCCATTTGTCTATGCCGGCAGGGTACGATATCCGCTCGAGCGGTCCGACATACACATAATCGACGTGATACTTGCGCAGCAGCTCGGTCGCCCGATCGACGTCCGAGGTGCTCCATAGCTCTTGCACATCGGCAACGCGCTGGCGAACTTGATCGGGCGGATGTTGCTCCGAGGAGTGCGTTTCCTCGACCACTGTCGGCAGGCCGGTATTGGCCGCGACACGGGGACCATAGTGGCGGTAATATTCCTGGCTCGACGTCAGCACGATCGGCGTGCCGGCGATGTTGCGCTTGAGCCACGCGATCGCCTCGCCATCGGGACTCAAATCGACCGGTAGGCCATCCACGCTGTAGCTGCCGCCATTCATGAACCGCAGACCGTTAAGCGTCGGGGCCCGGGGTTCGTCGAACCTGGTGCTGAGGCGGCTGGTGATGCCGGCTACCGGATACACCATCCCCGGCAGCAGCGCGCAAATAAACACGCCCAGCCACACGCCTTGCAGCAGCTCGGAGCGCCGCAGCAGGCGCAGGATCAAAGCCAGAGCCGCCGCTCCGCCGATCGACCACAGCGCCCAGATTTGCTCGCCGAACTTGAACACGGTATTCATGCGCTCGTAGTCGCCGCCCGCGAGATGGTCGCGCACCACCACGAACTGCAGCCCGAGCGCCACCAGCAAGCCAGTCGTCAGCAGCCAGACTGCCGTCCATTGGCCGTCGCGCAGACGGCGGGCGCTGCCAGGCAGCGCCGCAAGGGCCAGGCCAACCAGCGAGAGCAGCGCCAGCACCGCTCGCAGCGGCCATTCGACGCGCGACACGGGCTCGCCCGGCGCGGCAGCCGTCAACAGCAAAGCCGCCAGCAACAGCGGCACGCCGGCGGCAGCGGCGCGTACCAGCAGACGAGGGATGGTACCGGCCGTACGCGCAAGGGCCCAGATCCAGAGGCCGAAGCATCCTACGATCAGCAGCAAGAACGGGCCGAACAGCAGCGCGTATTGCTGCAGCGTATCGGTGTCGCGCACCGGGCCGACGCCGCCGACCTGGGCGTGGTAGTTGAGAAAAAACGGTGCATACAGCACGACGCCCAGCGCCGGTATAGCGATCGCCAGGCTGATCGCCTGGCTGACCCTGGCGATGCGCCACCACCCGGCGCGCCCGAGCTCCGCCCGCGGTACGCGGGACCGCAGCGCGGAGCCGACCAGCGCACCGCCGATGACCAGCGCATAGGTTGGAGCATCCCACGAGTTGGCGGCCGCCAGCCCGCCGATTGTGAGCGCGGCGAGCGCGAGCGTCGAAAGCGGCCAGCGTCCCCGGCGCGCCAGGCGCGTGGCGAGCCCCATCGCCAGCAGCGTAAACGGCAGCGCGATCAGGTGCGGATGGAGGTCGCCGTACACAAAGCCGAACAGCGGAAACTCGTTGATCGTCCACGGAATGACACGGCTTGGCCCCCAGAACCAGTCGCCCAGACGCTCGCCGAAGCCGTCGAAGCCTTCACGCGCCGAAGCGATCACCGGTAGGATGCCGCGCGATTCGGAGTTCTGGCTGACAATCGCGCTGGCCGGCGGGCCGATCAGCAGCAGCATGAACACGGCGAGCAGCCCGTAGCGCCAGCGGCCGGTCAGCTGCCGGCCGAGCGCCAGGGCGGCCGTCGCCGTAAGCGCAAAGATCGTGGCCAGCGCGAGGTTGAAGCCGATCGCCGGGTCGATCCCCAGGGCGCGCATCGGCAGCGCCATCAGGAACAGGCCGTAATAGTAGTAGTTGATCGGCGCATCGCTGAAAAAGGGGTCGTACGGCGGCAGCACCGGTGTGCGTATGAGCGCGTTCAAAAAGCCGAACTCGAGCGGCTTTTCGCCGCCGTAATACGGGTGCCACAGATCCGGATTGAGCGCCCGGATCGCCGTCCACACGCCGAAGGCGAGCACAAAGCACAGCTCGGAGCGCAGCACCGCGCCGCGCGCCATAGGTGCCGCGCCCTCGGGCCACGGCACGCCGCGCAACGCGAGGCCGATCGCCAGCAGCACGATCGCGCCGAACAGCAGCGCCCACCAGTTGAACACCCACCAGCCCAAACTGACCGGCAGCCACACGGCAAAGCCCCAGATCAAGAGGCCGGCCAGCTTGCTCATCGCCCAGCCGCCGTCGTGCCAGCCGCTGAGCGCGCGCGCGGCAACGGGCAGGCCAAGCAGCCCGAGCAGCTCGAACAACAGCAGCCACAGCAGCACCACCGGCCACTCGCGGCTGTTGGCCCAGCTGTTCCAGGCATACTCGTTGATCACCGGCAGCTCGTCCACCGGCTGTGGTAGAGTTTGCGCCGGCTCGCCGGCCAGCGCCAGCGCCACCGGACGCAGTACCCACGCCGGCGTGCCGCTACCGGTATCCGCGCGTAAGATACGCATGCTCGGGTCTTCGTAGGCAACCACCAGCTCGCCGCCTGCCACCATCGCGTCGAGCGCCGAGCCGGCCGTGTCGCCGTACAGCGCCCGCTCGCTCGGCCCGATAACCACCAGCGACGCGTCGTAGCGCTGCAATGCCTGGCGAGCCAGATCGGTATCGCCGCCGTAGATCTCGTCGAGCGCGCGCCGCCGTGCATTGACGATGCCGTCAAGCGACGGCATCACCACCTCACGCTCGAGGCGCGACCGCTCGGGAGACGCCAGCAGCGCCTGTACGCCGCTGCCGGCGATGAGCTCCTCGGTTTCCTGCCCCGGCGCGGCGACCAGCAGCCCATTTCCGCCCGTGAGCGTCGCCAGCACCTGTGCGGCAGGCGCGACAGCCGACGGCGAGCGCTGCGGCGCCTCCGATATCCAAAGCATGCCCAGGCTGAAGGCGAACACGGCAGCAAGACCGGCCAGTAACCCGCCCGACGATCGCTGCTTCCATTGGGCCGACCAACCCGCCTCGAGGCCGATCATCGGCAGCGCCCAACCGCCGGCGCAGGCAAGCAAGGCCATGCCCAGCAGATACGCCACGCTCCAATCTGCCGCCAGCCGCCCGTTGATCGCCAGCGCCGACACCAGCAGCAGCGCTGACCCGGCGCCCGCAACGCCGAAAATCGCCGCGCCAAGCCGCCTGTGAACATCCCTGCCGCCGGCCCATGCTTGCGCCACCGCCCAGGCACACAATCCGGTGAGCACAATCGCCACGGCAACCGGCGGGATTGAAATAAACAGCGGCACGACAAACGCCGCCACGAGCACGGCGTAGGCGAGCCAGCGCAGCGGCCGTCGTAGGCCCGACAATTCGACACCATAGACCAGCAGCGGAAGCAGCAGCCATGGACCCAGGCCCCGGTACCAGTCCTGGGCCGCCATCGGCACCACGGCGGCGGCCAACTCCACGCTCCAACCGAACACCTGGCCGAGCAGCAAGCCGCCCAGCAGCGCCGGCAGCGTGCGCGCGGCCCAGACGCGGTTGTCGCGCAGCCCCCACCAGCCGATCGCGGCGCAGGCGATCCATATTGCCAGCACAGTCGTGATACCGGCGCCGCGCAGAAACGCCAGCGCCAGCACCAGCACGCCGATCACGCCGAGCTGCAGGCTGCCGCCTTTGCGCAGCGCTGCGGCAGCCGCCAGGCAGGTTGTAGCCAGCGCCATAGCGCCCAGCGCGTCGAGGTTGCTGGCGGCGATCGCCTGCCATGGCCCGAACCAAGCCCCGGAAACACTCGCTCCCAACAAAAGCAGCGGCGCGGCTAACGCCACCAGCGGGGGCCACCATGACGCGGTGAACCTGGCGCGGAACACGAGGTTGCGCGCCGCACCCCACAGGCCGAGCGCCGCCAGCGCCGCCGCCGTCGCGACCGAAAGGCGCAGTGCTTCGCCCGGCTGCGCGCCCAGCAGCCGCTCGAGCGTGGCGAACGGCAGGCTCGCGGCGTAGGCGTAGGTATCATGGCCGCCGGCGAAAAACGGATCCGGCGGCGGCAGTACCGGCGAGCGAAGCAGAGCCAGCCAGCGCGCGCTTACCTGCGCCGTGGCGTTCCCGATTCGCCCGGCCAGTATCCAGGCGGCTGCCAACACTACGCCGTACACCAGGTAGCCCACCAGCAGCTCGCGCCAGCGCGCGCCGAAAAAGCCACGCAATGCAAAGCGCTCGCGCCACCAGATCACGAGAGCCACGAGATACAGCGCAAGCGCCCAGCCGCCCAGCAGCAGCCGGTTGACCGGCAGCAGCGCGGTTGAGGCGAGCAGCGCCGGCCCCAACGCCAGCAGCAGCAGCCCGATGATGCGCCCGAGCACGAAGCCGCGGTCGGCCAGCGGCAGCCGCAAGCGCCACATCAGGGCAAAGCCGGCCAGTCCGGTCAGCTCGATCGACAGCAGCCACAGCAGCGCCGACCAGCCTGCCCCCCAGTTGCCGGTGAACAGATAGGCCGTACTTACGCTCGAAATCAGCTCCCAGGCGCGATCGGTAAGCTGCAGGGCGTGGGGCGCATCGTTGATCTGCGCCGGGCGCAGGCCGCGATAAATCTCATCCCACACGACTTCGCCCGTCAGCAGCTGGCGGGCTCGCTCGGGCGAAAACGCTTCGGTGCGGCGAAAAATCAGCACCGGCGGGTGATCGTAGACCCAGAATGCCTCGTCGGCGCCGCTGTCGTCGATCGGGATGCCGAACAACGAAGGCTGCGAGCGCGCTTCGGTTACCAGCTCGAAGCCGAGCGAGCCGTCGAACAGCGCCTGATAGTAGCGTAGCGTCGCGGGATAGCGCTGCGGCATGCGCTCGACCGAGCCGTACACCCGCGGCGAGGTCAGCACCACATAGTCGGCCCGGGCCAGCTGAGCAATCAAGCCTTCTTCCGCCGCGCCGTCGCCGAGGTATTTTTTGGGCTCTTCTTCGGCGTAAGGATAGGTTGTGATTTGATTGTAGCGATCCTGCGGCAGCGGCAGCGGGTCGTCCCAGATCTCCCAGGTGCTGATTGTGCCGCCGGGCGCGGCGTTCTTTATCCAGTCCGCCGCGACGATGCGAGTGTAGGGGCGAGTATAAATCCGCGTATAGGCCCAGGCCCAGGCCCAGGTTGCCAGTACCACGAACACGATGCCGCCGGCTATGATCAAAGGGCGACGCAGACGGTCGACCAGCCGCAGCAGCGAAATGCCGAACGGGGTAGCCATCGTCTGCACCGGCGTGCGCCGCCGGTTGCGCCACAGCTCGAGCATGCCCCACGCGGCGAACATAAGCAGCGGCGGATAGATCGGCAGGAAGTAGCGCATCGTGGTAACGAATTGCTGACCCTGCCAGGCGAAATAGAATGCAACCCAGATCCAGGGTATCAAGGGGCTCCAACGCCGCCGTGTGAGCATCACCCAGCCGGCCGCGGCCCACATGCTCCAGGCCACGATGCCGAGCGGCAAGCCCATGCCCCACAGCACCATGTTTTGCAGCGGAAACAGCCACGGCGTTCGATCGGCCCATTGAATACTCGACGGCAGGTCGATCGTGCCGTCTGCCGTCACAGCCGACTGGCGCAGGCCGTTTACGAAGCGCGGATCCAGGCGCAGGATCGCATCCTGCAATTCCACGGTTTCGCCGGGCAGCAGCCCGCCGGAGCAGGTGAAACACACGATGTTCCACCATTGCGGCCCCGCGAACGCGTCGGGCTGGAGCACGCGGAACCCCGCGAAGCTCACAATGCCGGTGAGCAGCAACAGGCCAAACGGGCGTACCAATCCGATCGCCCCTTGCCCCTTGCCCCTTGCCTTCAGGAGTCGCATCCCGATGGCCACAAATACCAGCCCTACCAGCGCCGCCATATTGACCTTGCTGGCGACGGCAGCCGCGATCCAGATCCCGCTCCACACGGCATCGCTCAGCTTGCCGTTGCGGCCAAGGCGAGTGATAAACAATAGCGCCAGCGTGCCGAAGCACACCGCGAAGTTGTCGACGGTAAAAAAGTGCGACTGCTGGATCGGCATCACCGCGCCGGCATACAGCGCGGCCGCCAACAGCCCGACCCGCCGGTCGTACACCGTCACACCAAGCGCAAACAGCGCCAGCAGCGTCACGATATCAAGGCCGACGCTGAGGCCGCGACCGATCATCTGAATATCGTCGGCGCCGGTGCGACCGGTCCGCTCGGCGATCAGCCGCGTCAGCGTCGTCGGCAGCGTGCCGTACACATAGCCGCGCGACCAGTTGAAGTTGCGCGGATTGAGCGTCGAACAGCCGCTCGTGTCGCTCGGCTCGAGCTCGTTCGGCTCAGCGCCAGGGTTGCGCGGTGCGGGCATCGGGTCGGCGCAAATACTGGCGAAATAATCTGCCGGCCGGGTAGGAACGCTGAGGTTGACGACGGTGTAGGTCATGAACCGCTCGTCCGGGTGCTGGTCGGTGCCGCCGTCCCAGTCGCGCAGATTAAGCGTGCGAAACCAGCCGCCGATCAGTATGATCAGCAGCAGACACAGCCCGGTTCCGACGAGTTTACGCCAGTTCAGCGAACCGGTCGTGCCTTCAGTTGGCTCCGCTTCCGATTGGGATACAGGTGAGACGGTCACAGGGTGGGATTATACCAATGAACAATGAACAATGAACAATAATCGCCGGCATTCATCAATTATTGTTCATTGTTCGTTGCTACTTGCCGGCACCGTGTACAGCTGAAAACTCTTCAGATCAGGCGGCACGATCAGCTCATTAGTACCGTCCGGGTACGCATGGCGCAGCTGGTCGCGTCGCAAAACATCGTCGCCGTGCAGCACGAACAGCATCGGCACTCCGGGCATGCGTTGGGGCAACGGGTCTTCAGGACGTAGATCGTGCCCGGCCTTCCAGTTGACGTCGCCGAGATCAAATGCCAGGTTACGCCCGTCGAGCCAGTGTGGAAAAGCCAGCATATACACGTTGTCGAGCGCAATCCCCTGTGCGATGCGCTCGCGGACGGCCGCCGCAACAGTGCCGGTATTCCACACGGTGCCACGAAACTGGCGATCAAAGTCGTGAAAATAGCGCACATAATTGAGCTGCGCAGCAACGACGAGCAGCACCGAGAGCGCCGCCGCCGCGGCAATACGCAACCACAGCCGGGGCAGGACACGCGGAATGACGACAAACGGCAGCGCGGCAAAAGGGAACACAGCCACCGCCGCGACACCCAGCCGGTTGACGCTCGGATTCTCATTCGGAAAGCCGATGCTGAGTGTTGACGGCAGCAGCAAGATCGGCAGCGCGAGCAACATGGCGGCAAAGCGCACATCGCGTCGCCGCACGGCCCAATAGACGGCGATAACGGCACCGGCCACGAAAGCCGCGCCCGTCACCGGGTCCAAAAATGGGTCGAAGCTGACGGCATTGACGCGCGTTTCATCGCCGCGCACATTAAACGCCAGCAGCGCACGGCGATTGTTGTCTACAAAGATCCGAAACAACTCGCCGATTGTGCCGAGCGGATGTTCCGCGTCGCCGAAGCGCGTGTTGACACGGTACCAGACCTGCTCCGGGTGGTCGACCGAGTAACGCGCCAACGGCAAGCAGGCCAGCAGGGCCGTTGCCGCGAGTAGCGCGCCGTCGGCAAGCACATCGCGCCAGGCACGCCGCAGCCGCCGCTCCATCAGCAGGCCGATGCCCAGAAACAGCGGCACAAGCAGCGGGACGATGCGGAACGCGATATAACCGTGCAGGCCGGCTCCGATCAGCAGACCGCACACCAGCGCGTCACGGCGATCGATACGCCGCAAATAGCGCAACAGGAGCCAGACCACCAGCGCGGCCGGCGCAATAGCCAGGGGAAAGCGCAGGCCCATGCGGCTGATATTGACCGGCCACTTGCCGATCGCAAACAGCAGCGCCGCGATCAGGCCGGCCGCGCTACCCTGCAGCTCGCGCCCGACCAAAAAGATCGCCGGCACTGCGGCCAGGCCGATCAGCGCCGTGCCCCACTTCAGCGTTTCCCACGACAGCGGAAAGCCGAAGCCGCGGATCAGCAGCAGGCTCCAGTAGAATTGCGCAGGCTCGCGGCCGGTATTGCGTGGAAAGAAGATCGGCCGCCGGCCGTTCAACAGGTCGAGTACGTCGAGCAGCTTTTCGGCATGGTCGCTGGTGGGTTCATACGGAACATCGGCCAGCCGGTAAAATCGGTAAAAGGCGGCGACGATGATGATCAGGGCGAGCAGGAGGGCGGTTGCGAAGGGTTCAGGGGTCAGGGGTCGGCGGTCAGGAAAAAAACGATGAACGATGAACGATGAATGCTGAACACGAGGTGTCGTTCGTGAACGTGAAACATTCTGATCCTCCGACCCCCGACCACTGCCCCCTGCCCCCTGCGCCGGCCACCACACCGCCAGCCAGGCGCAGACACTCGACAGCCAGACGCCGAGCAACGACCAGGTGTATGTGCCGCCTGCCGCCAGCCACCACGTCGCGCAGGCCAGCAGAATCGAGCAGGCCAGCAACACGGGACGTATGATCCCCAGCAGGCGCCGCTGTGCGTACCATGACCTTTGACGCGACTCGATCATGCTGCGCTCGCCTACAGAATCGACCGGTTTACGTGCTTTAACCAGCACATTTACCCAGCTGCGCCTGGCGGCAGCTGCCGGCCGGTCATTGAGCCGGTCGATCGCGCGAAACAGCGCCAGGCCGGCGTTGATCGGATTGAGCAGGCTGCCGGAGTTGCTCTTGCCGGCGAAGCGGTCGGCGCTGTTGCGCAGCGAGCGCGGCAGCAGATCATGCTCGACCAGCGGCTTGCCGATGCCGTAGACCAAAAAATGGATCAGCGGAAAGCTGTAGTGGGTCGCTTCTTCGACGTGTTCGAGATCGAACCCGGCACGCCACAGCACCATGCGCAGGTCGGCCGGCTCGTACAAACGCTCGTGATTGCTCCAGATACCGGCGATCGGGCCGCTGCGGATCGGCTGGCCGCCGAGTGCGATCCAGATATGGTTGATCGGATCCCACCAGAACGGAAAGCGAGCGTGCGGCACGGACAGCGCCAGAATACCGCCGGGCTTGAGCACGCGGTACACCTCACGCAGCGCCGCTTCGTCGTCGGCGATATGTTCCAGCACCTCGCTCATCAGGATCCTGTCGAAGCTGGCATCGGGAAAGGGCAGCTCCAGAATGTCGCCCGACATAAGCGCGGCTGCGACGTGCTCGCGCTGCGCCCACTTGAGCCGCTCGACATCGCCGTCAAGCCCGAACAACTGCAGCGGGCGCAGCTCGGACAGCGCCATCAGATAGAAGCCCATCCCGCAGCCACAGTCGAACACGCGGTCGCCGTCGCGCAATTCCAGCCAGTCGATCAGCTGCACGGCGCGGCGGCGAAACGCCATGTCGGCTTCGTTACGCAGCAACACGGCGAGCTTTTCGCGATCCTGCGCGCGTAAGCTGCCTTCGCTCGCCGGCAAGTCCTGTCCGGCCAGCTGCTGGAAGACGGTCTCATACGCCCCGATGGTTGCTTGCAGGTCAAAGATCGACGCAACACGCTGCGGGTCGGGCCGGTAGCAATCGGGATGTTCGAGCACCTCGACGATACCGTCGGCCAGGGCCCGCGGATCGCGGGGCGCGACCAGCCGCCCCATTCCGGTACGCTGTACCACGACCCGCGCGCCCGGGATGCCGGCCGTCACCAACGGAGTACCGCACAACAGCGCCTCTACCTGCACCAGGGCAAAGCAATCGGTGCGCGAAGGCAGCGTGAATACGTCGCACATGGCATAGAAAGTCGCCAGCAGCTGCGGATCGCGGATCAGACCGAGCAGCGTGATGTCCTCACGATGGCGCTCGATCTCGGGCTCGAGTCGATTGTAAAACCGCTCATACGCGACATTGGTTTCGCCGGCGAAAACGAAATGAACATCCGGTACCCGCGCTTTGATCAGCGGCAGCGCGGCGATCAAATAGTCGAAGCCTTTTTCCTCGACGAAGCGGCCGGCAAAGCCGACCAGGCGCCGGCCTTCGAGGCCAAGCTGTGCCCGCAGCGCGGCTACATGCTCGGGAACAGGCGGCGGGATCTTGACCGGCGGCGTGATAGCTGTCAGATGGTCGGCGAACTGCCCCAGAAACGCCGAATGAGCAGCGTAGTCGTCGCTATAGGTGGTGACACGATCGGCCAGCCTGCCCGCGGCGCTCATCATCGCGGTGACGACGCGCTCGGTGAAGCGGTTGAACGGCCCGGCCGGCATTACCAGGTCGCCATGATGCGACATCAGCAGCGGTTTGCCCAGCAGGCGGCACAGCAGCGCCACCAGCAGCGCTTCCAGCATCGGCGTGTGAATATGCACCACATCGGCGCGCATGATTTCGCAAATCGCGGCGAACGCGAAGCCCGGCATCAGCATGCCGCGGCTGAGCCGGCCCAGCGTCTGCAGACGGCGCACATGCACGCCGGCGATCTGCTCGTCGGACGCCAGATCGTTCTCGTAGCGCGATGTCAGCACTGTAACGTGGTGGCCGCGTGCGGCGAGCCCTTCGGCGACGTGCTGCGCATGCTGTGTCAGGCCGGTCCAGTGCGGCGCGTAATAGGTCAGGATCGATAAAATACGCATAGGTGGGGGTTACTTAAGCAAAACGGCATTATACTCGCAGCCTTGCGATGGTACAATCGGCTGATAAACACGATGCGCCTTGCCCTGCACCCGATGGTGGTCCATTTCCCGATCGCGCTGCTGTTACTGGGTCTGTTGCTCAGCATACTGGCGATGCGGCGCCCCGATCCATTCTATGACCGGGCGGCGTACGGGGCGCTGCTGCTTGGCTGGTGGGCCGCGCTGGCCGCGCTGCTGACCGGCACGCTCGAGATCGTGCTCAACTGGCCGCTGCCCGAAGGCACGCTGGCCTGGCTCAACGCCCATGCCGCATCGGGATTAATTCTGCTGATCGTGTATTTCGTTGCGCTGCAGCGCCGGCGCCGCGACCCTCGCATCCTCCACGGCGCAGGGCGTTATGCCTACCTCGGCCTGCTCGTCGCCGGAGCGCTGCTGGTGGCGTTCAGCGGCTGGGTGGGAGGTGTGCTGGTGCATGAGCTGGGTTTTGGGGTTAGGAGGTGAGGGCCTTTCTCTATCCCCTAAAATGGCTCGATCGGCCTGATTCGGTACCACATTGCGCCGATCCAGATCCACAGCGTGGCGGCGCCGATACCGGCGATCGTGATCAGCGATACGGAACGCCCGACCAGGCCACGGCGCCACAGCCGGTCGAACACCACGGCCGCGCCGGTAGCAATCGCCCAGGCGATAAACGAGAGCCAGCGGGTAGTGATCGTAGAGGCTGTCACAAACGGGATCGTCGCCTGCAGCGCCGCGATGGCAAGCGTACCCCAGAAGAAGTACGTGAGCGGCTCGCCACGCCGCTCACGCCACAGCCAGTAGCCACCCAGCACCGCCAGCGGCACGCCGACATACGCATAATGCCGTCCGAAGCCGTCGACGAAGAGGTCGCGCAGCAGCTCGACACGGCTGGATGCGGCGCGCCCACCCTGGACCGCGCCCATGCCGCCGTTCAAGAATTCCCCCAGCTTGACGACGATCAGCTCGCTGTAGGCCGAGTAGAACAGTGCCAGCGCCAGCACTTCGGCCAGCACGAACGCCGCGAACAGGCCGGCCACACTCGCACGCTGCGGCGTGTTCCGGTAGCGCCACCACAGCAGCGGCAGCAGGGCAGCCAACAACAGCGATACGTTGAGGAACAGGCCAAAATGCCCGAAAAAGATCAGCGCGAGGGTAACTGTAGCCAGCGCAACACCGCGACGCTGCCGCAGCAGCGCCCAGCCGCCGACGACCACGGCAATCAGTAGCCCGATCGCCTCCTGGGTAAAAATGTGTGCCAGAAACGACCACCACAGCGCCATCATCGGCGGCGCAAGCACGGCATAAACCGCCACGGCAAGCAGGGTTATACGCTCTGAGCGCAGGGTGCGCAGCGCAAGATACGCTATCGGCAGCACGCCCAGCGCCCCAAACACCGCGTCCGCCCACTCGACCAGCGTGTAAGGCGAGAGCGGCAGCAGCCACAGCGGCGCAAGCAGCACGTACACGCCCGAGGGATACGGAAAATCGATCCCGCGGTGGCGCGAAACGATGTACACCCGCCCGCTGATTACCTCGCTCAGCCGATTGACGTGAAAACCGAGGTCGCCGAGCATCGAATCGGGATACAGCCGGCCACCGTAGCGCAGCAACATCAGCCAGAACACCGCCAGCGCCACGCTGCCGGCGAGCAGCGGCGATGGACGTACTCCCAGCAGCGGCGCCCATCGCCGTATCGCCCACAACACGGCCGCGGCCAGCAGCAGCCCCCACGCGGCACCCAGCAACAGCGGGGCGCCCATCAGTGCGTAGCGCATCCGGTCGGCAGCCAGTGCTGCCAGCAGCAGCACAACCAGCAGAGCTGCGGCCACCGCCGCGACATCACGGCCGAGGCACCAGCGCCGGCCGGTGCTCCAGGCGATCGGCAGCAAAAGCAGCGGCCAGAAGAGCTGCAGCGGGGGTAAAACCAGTCCGCCTGGAAGGGTTTCGAGGCGAAACCCGGCGACCGGCACGCCGAGCGCTCGCGGATCACCGGCCGGCGTCCAGGTCGGCGCGTGAAGCCGCAACTCACCGGCGCCGGTTGTCGCGGGCGGCAGCAAGACATGCAGCCGACGCTGTCGATCGATCGGCTGCGCCAGCGCCAGGCCGGAACCCCAGACGGCGAGCGTGCCGCTCGATACCGCAGGATTGGCGCTGGCGGCAAAATAGTCGAGTATCACGGCAGCCGGACGGGCGCCAAGGCCGGGTAAGCGCAGCCGCAAGTCGTCGGCGGTCCAGCGAAACGAAAGCGTGCCGTCCTGCGAGCGCTCGGGCGTATTCCAGCCCTGTGCAAACGGCAGGTCGCTACGCCAGCCCTCTTCCCACCCGATATCCACGAGCTGGTGTACAGGCAGCACGCCAAGCAGCACGATGCCGAGCGCCAGTGCGGCCATCAACGCCACGAACTGCCGTTCGGCGAGTGTCGCCAGCCAGGCACGCAGCACACCGGACACGGCGCCAGGCCGCACGGCAGCGCGGGCCCAGGTAGTAGAGGTTCGTGCCACGGCGGGGATTATAGCAGACGGTTGGTGCGCGATCTGGTGGTCAGGTTTGCGGCAGGGCAGTAATCAGTGCAGCTGGCATCGGTGACGGGGTGACGGGGTGACGATCAGGGGATTGGGCTGTGCGTTCCAAGTATGCTTGGTGCCGCCCATGACGGGGTGACGGGGTGACGGGGTGATCGTTTTCCATGTCTATTCTGGCTATGGATGTTTGCACAACACGATCGTGAATGGCATCGACACATCACGGCCAGAGTCGCCCTGTCACCCCGTCACCCTGTCCAACGATCAGCACACGCTTATCCGACAACCGCCTACCGAGGCCAATCGGGACACTGCTCCTTCACAGAAGGTCACCCTGTCACCCTGTCACCTTGTCATCACTTAAACTCGCTCAACCGCTGCGCGACACGCTGCAGCACAGTGGTATTCACCGAATAAAACTTCGCGCCACGCTCGCCGCGGCGAACGTTCAGCACCTTCATATCGACCATCAGCTGCAGGTGACGTGAAACTGCCGACTGCGAGATACCCAGCCGGTCCACGATCTCCTGGGCATACAGCTCGCGGCTATCGAGCATCGCCAGAATCGAAAGCCGCGTTTTGTCGGCCAGGGCGGTCAGCGGATGGTACAGCTCGTCGACATGGGGCTGCCCGCTATCGGCGACAGGAGTGCCTTCGCCGTTATAAAACACGGTGGCGAGATCGCCGTCAAAGATCACCGACACGTAAGGGCCGAGGTAAAGCGACGGCACAAAGCGCACGCGCTCCACTTCCAGCAAGCGCGGCCGCACGCGATCAGGAATTTGCCTGCCTGTAACGCCGGTAAACATCGCCGCCAGGTCGCCGCCGTAGCTCTGGCGACGCGCATAGTCGACGCTGCGCACCAGCCGGTCGCGCGTTTGTTCCCATTGTTCGCGATACACGCGCTCCCAAAACCGTTTCAAACAGCTCAGCAGCAGGTCGCGCCACTCGACCGGGGCGCCCAATAGCTGCGCCGCTTCCTTGGCATCGACGGGCACCTTCAAGCGCCCCAACAGCTCCTCCAGCGCCTCGCTGTCGGCCAACAGAGCGGCAGGCGGACGGAGCTCGTCGAGCTCGCGGCGGATGATGCTTTTGGCGATGATCTGCTCGACAACGCGCTTGCAGGCCGCCGGCGACAGCGCGGCAAGATCCGCGAACAGCGCCTCGGCACTGGCATGCCCCAGCGCAGCATCGCCCAACACTTCGGCTGCCAGCGTCTCAATCACGGCCTGCGGATAGCCCGTCGCTCGCATCACAAGATCGAGGTCGTGCCGCAGCCGGGCCGGCAGTGCCGACGAAGCCTCATGCAGCCATGTGCCGAGCCCTTCGAAATCGTGCACTGCCGTCAGCAGAATGCCGGTTTCGAGCATGTCGAGACCGAGCGATACCTTCCAATCGATCGTCAGCGCCAGACGCCCGCGCAGCAGCTCGGCCATATATTAACTCCGTAATATGCAGATATGGCAATCTGAGGGTAGCATACCCCATACCGTTACGTCAATCATTGCATGCCCGGCATATCCCGGCACCCCCCCGCGTTCCCCGCGTTTCCCGCGTTCCCCGCGTTCCCCGCGTTCCCCGGCATAAATGCCGGGGCTGAAGAAACAAAGCCAGCTGAAGCTGGCTGGAACCCTGTCTAGCCAGCTTCAGCTGGCTTTGTTTCTTCAGCCCCAGGATTTATCCTGGGGACATGAGGCGTGGGACGTGCGGACATGAGGCGTGGGACATGAGGCGTGGGGCGTGGGGCCAGGGATTCGAGGGCATATCTGCCCGTGGTATGATTCAGGTGCAACATTCCTGCGAGTGTTTGCGTCCAACGATTGAAATGGCGCCTGGCGCCGTGTAATGGAGTGTATCAGTGGCCGAACCTACAGCCGAATGCTTGCGCCGCGCCCAGGCCGGCGATCCGCAGGCGTTGACTGAGCTTATTCTGGGTCAGCAGCATTATGTGTTTAGCATCGCCATGAGTGTGCTGCACAATCCCGACGATGCTTCCGACCTGACACAAGAAGCGTTTATGCGGCTGATGCGCGTGTTGCCGCAATACAGCGGTGAAAGCCGGTTTACGACGTGGCTGTACCGCCTGGTCGTCAACATGTGCCGCGACGAATTGCGCCGGCGCGGGCGGCAGGTTCCGCTCGCCGTCGTCGAAGACGAAGATAAATCCGGGCTGGACCCGCTCAACGCCGTCGCCGACGATGATCGCGCAAGCGATCCGCTGCGTGCGCTGGGCGATAACGAGCTGCGTGTGGCCGTGCGCAAAGCACTCGAGCAGCTTGACGATCATTATCGGCTCGCGCTTACGTTGTATTATTTTGAAGACCTGAAATATACCGACATCGCCGAGGTGCTGGACGTGCCTTTGAACACGGTTAAGAGCTATATTCGTCGCGGCAAAGAGCGCCTCGCGCGGCTGTTGGAAGAATATGACGAAAGCGGCGGCACATCCGAGCGGCTACCGGAAGTACCCGCCAGCGACAGCCGCCCGCAGCGCGTGCAGCATCGCTTTACGCTCGGCGGCGCGCAGATTTAGAAGCGACGGCGGCAACCTATTGAGAGGCCCTGGAAGGTGGAGATGAACTGCCAGACGGTGCGAACCGAACTACATATCGAGCCGGAGTCAGTTCAGGCTCACCTTCACGCCTGTCCGGGCTGCGCGTCCTACGCTGAGCGGTTTGCGCGGCTGGACGGCATGCTGCGCGACGAGCTGCGTCTACGTGCGCCAACCAGGTTGTCGCTGGCGGTAGGAGCGTTGCCCGTGGCGCCCGGCTCGCCGGCGCGGCTGGACGCTGCACTGCGCGTCGAGCTGGTGCTGCAAGCGCCGCCCGCCCTGACTGAGCGATTGCTGGCGCTGATCCCACGGCCCAATCCGGTGCGCACACCGGTAGACGCCGCGCTGCGCGAGCAGTTGATCCTGCAAGCGCCCGCGGAGCTGACGGCACGGCTGGCGGCACTGGCAGCCGGGCAGCCGCTGCCGCAGCCCGCCCTCATGCCCGCCCGCCGCCCGCGGCGCTGGGTCGTGTCCACCGTGTATGCCGTGACGGCCGTGCTGCTGGTGGCATCGCTGATGTTCGCCGGCCAGCTGTACGGCGCGATCGCCGCGCAGCTCGGCATCCAGCAGCTGTTGGCCCAGTTTGCCGGGCTGCCCGCGCAGGCCTTGGAGATGCTGTACACAGTCGTGCCGCAGTCGCGCGTGGTGGTCTCGTCGATCGTAGAGCTGCAGCAGCCGCTGCAGTGGCTGCTGCTGGCGCTTGTGTTGTGGGCCGTATTTGATATGACCCAACGTCAGGGACGCGCCAATTCACAGACGGCGCAGCGTGCCTAACGGGTTGGAAGGTTGAAAAGTCAGAAGGTTGGAAGGTTGTGAGGCAACGGAGTCGGCTTCGTTGCCTCACAACCTTCCAGCGTTTAACCTTCCAACTTTCCAACCGGGTCAGTATGTCGGTTGTTCCGGCTGCTCGGCCGGCGTCGCGTGGTGATGCTCGCGCCGCAGCTCGCGAAAGCGCTCACGGTCGTAGCGCAGGATCGGGCGACGGGCCGCGCCGACTTCATCCAACCGCCGCACCGGCGCCGTGGTCGGCGCATTCTTGAGCAGATCGGATATCTTCCGCGGCTTCCTGCGCGATGCGGCGCATGGCGTCCACAAATGCGTCCAGGTTGCGCTTGGTCTCGGTCTCGGTCGGCTCGATCATGATCGACTCGGGCACCGAGATCGGGAAATAGACCGTCGGCGGATGGAAGCCGTAGTCGATCAGCCGCTTGGCGATATCCAGCGTGCGCGCCGCGGGCGCCGCCTTAAGCTGGCCCTTCAGCACCACCTCGTGCATACAGGTGCGGTCGTAGGCCACCGGGTAGACGTCCTGCAGCTTGACCCGCAGGTAGTTGGCGTTGAGCACCGCGTTCTCGCTGACTTCCTTGAGCCCGGCCGCGCCCAGCGTGCGGATGTAGGTCCAGGCCCGCACCAGCATGCCGAAGTTGCCCCAGAACGCTTTCACCGGACCCGACCGATTTCGAGGGCTGCTCGAAAAGGTAGCGCTCGCCGTCTTTGGCCACCAGCGGGCCGGGCAGGTACGGCGCCAGCAGTGCTGGTGCAGCCGACCGCGCCCGAGCCGGGGCCGCCGCCGCCGTGGGGCGTGGTAAAGGTCTTGTGCAGGTTGTAGTGCATGAAGTCGAAGCCGACCTCGCGTGGCTTGACGATGCCGAGGATCGCGTTGAAGTTGGCGCCGTCGCCGTACATCAGGCCGCCGGCCTCGTGCACCAGCTGCGCCACCTCGCGCACGTGCTCGTCCAACAGGCCGAGTGTATTCGGATTGGTCAGCATCAGGCCGGCGGTGCGCGGCCCGAGCTTGGCCTTGAGGTCGCCGAGGTCGACGTTGCCGCGGCGGTCGGTCTTGACTTCCACAACCTGCATGCCGACCATCGCGGCGGTGGCGGGGTTGGTGCCGTGGGCCGAGTCGGGGCACAGGATCTCGACGCGCTCGTCGTCGCCGCGCTCGCGATGATAGGCGCGGAACACCAGAATGCCGGTGAACTCGCCCTGCGCGCCGGCCGCCGGCTGCAGCGATACCTGGTCGAAGCCGGCCAGCTCGGCCAAGAAGCCCTGCAGCTCGTACATCAGCCGCAGAGCGCCCTGCGACTGCTCCGCGGGTTGCAGCGGATGTGCCGCGGCAAAGCCGGGCAGGCGCGCTGCTTCTTCATGCACTTTGGGGTTGTACTTCATGGTGCATGAGCCCAGCGGATACATGCCGGTATCGATGCAATAGTTGCGCTGCGAGATCCGGGTGAAGTGTCGCGTCACCTCGGTTTCGCTCAGCTCAGGCATACCCGCGAGCTCGTCGTCGCGCAGCAAATCCGCCGGCAGCTCGGCCTCCGGCACGTCCAGCTCGGGCAGGCCCGCGCCGATCTTGCCCTTGCCGCTGTAGCTCAAAAATCGGTGGTTCAAACGTATTCATAGCACGTATAACGATCCGCGAAGACACGCGAAGATGTATCTGGTCTACCTTCGCGTTCCTTTGCGTGACTTAGCGGATCGCATCTCCTAATGCAGCGACCAGTGCATCGATATCGGCTTTGTTGTTCATCTCGGTGACCGCCAGCAGCATCGCGTTGCCGAGGTGTGGATAGGCCGGCTGAAGATCATAGCCGCCGATAATGCCCTGCTCGGCTAAGGCACGATTGATCTCGGCGACCGGCCGCGGCAGCCTCACGGCGAACTCCTTGAAGAACGGCCCGGCGTCAGCAGCTCGAAGCCCGGCAGCGCCGCGATCCGGGCGGCGGCATAGTGCGCGCGGTGATAACAAAGCTCGGCGACATGGCGCAGGCCGTTCTTGCCCAGCAGGCTCATATAGACCGTCGACGCCAGCATCATCAGGCCCTGGTTGGTGCAGATGTTGCTGGTAGCCTTTTCGCGGCGGATATGCTGCTCGCGTGTTTGCAGCGTCAGCACATAGCCCAGCTGCGCCGTCCATATCGGTCGTCGCGCCGGCCAGGCGTCCCGGCATACGGCGGATATACTGCTCCTTGCAGGCGAAAATACCAAGATACGGCCCGCCGAAGCTGAGCGGAATCCCGAGCGGCTGGCCCTCGCCGGTAACGATATCGGCGCCGAGCGAGCCGGGCGATTTGGAACAGCCCCAGCGCGATCGGATCGACATGCGCGACCAGCAGGCCGCCGGCGGCGTGAACCCGCTCGGCCAGCGGCCGCAGATCGTGCAGCGTGCCGAGGAAATCCGGCGTTTGCACCATCAGCGCGGCGGTCGAGTCGTCCACCAGCGCCAGCAGCTGCTCAGTCGTCGCCTCGCGCCGGTCGTCGCCGATGATGCGTAACGCCGAGACCTTGCAGGTACGTTCGCAGCACCGCCGCGATACTGTGGATGGACGGTCGGCGCAACCACGATCGTGCGGCGGTTGCGCGTCGAGCTCAGCGCCATCACGGCGGCTTCGGCCAGCGCGGTCGCGCCGTCGTAGTGCGAGGCATTGGCGGCATCCATGCCGGTCAGCGCGCAGATCAGCGTCTGATACTCGAAGATCGCCTGCAGCGTGCCCTGGGCGATCTCCGGCTGGTAGGGCGTATAGGCGGTATAAAACTCGGCGCGGCGCAGCAGCGCATCCACCGCCGACGGGACGAAATGGTTGTAGGCTCCGGCGCCCAGAAACACGCTGTGGCTCTGGGCGTTGGCGTCGGCGGCGGACAACCGTCGCAGCTCGCGCAGCAGCTCGGCCTCGGTCAACGGCGGCGGTAGCTCGACTGAGGGAAAGCGCATCGCTTCAGGGACGGCCTCGAACAGGTCGTCGACGCTCGCGACGCCGATCGCGGCGAGCATCTCCTCACGGTCCTGCTGCGTGTTCGAAATATAGTGGGACATGTTTGCCATGGACCTCTGCTAAGTTCAAGCGGGGATTACAAACTGTTGGGCTAACTATACCCGAAATAACGAACCAACAAACCGCTGGGCCACATCGAACGATCGGTGGCTTCCTGCTTGTTCAGCTAATCGCCGTCAGCTTTTCGAACACTAAATGCGAGTTCGTTGGTTTGCTGGTCTGCTGGTTTGCTGGTTTGTCCCTCAGTGCCCCTCTTCCTCCTCGACAAACTGCTCATACGCCGCGGCGTCGAGCAGCTGCTCGCGCTCGGACGGGTCGGACGGCCGCAGCTGCAGCATCCAGCCCTCGCCGTAGTTGTCGCTGTTGAGCGTTTCGGGCGCGTCGAGCAGCGATGTCGTTGATCGCCGTCACCTCGCCGCCGACCGGCGCGATACACATCGGAGGCCGCCTTGACCAACTCGACCACGCCGAACACTTCGCCGGCTGTCGAGTGTGCGCCCGACCTCGGGCAGCTCGACGAACACCACATCGCCAAGCGCGTGCTGGGCATAGTCGGTGATGCCGATCATCACCTCGTCGCCGTCCTGGCGCACCCACTCATGAGATTTCGCATAGCGCAGGTCGGTGGGCGTTTTGTAGCGGCCATCCATTGCTCCTTGCATAGAATGTGTGTAGGGACGCGCCGGCGGCGCGTCCCTACTTTTTGTATCGCGATTGATAGAACGGCGTTTTGACCACCATCGCGCGTACCGGCTTGCCGCGAACCACGACGTCGAGCTCGGTGCCGAGCTTGGCCAGGTCGGCGCGCACCAGCGCCAGCGCCAGGTTTTTGCCGATCGTCGGCGCGGGCATGCCTGACGTTACCTCGCCAACGACGTCGCCTTCGGTGTTTGCCACGGCATAGCCCTGACGCGCGATCCCACGTCCGACCATCTCCAGGCCGACGAGTTTGCGCGCGGCTCCGGCGGCCTTGATCGTTGGAGCGCCTCGCGCCCGACGAACTGGCCCTTGTCGAGCTTGACGACCCAACCGAGGCCGGCCTCATACGGATTGATATCCTCGCTGATCTCGTGGCCATACAGCGCCAGCTTTGGCTCGAAGCGCAGGCTGTCGCGCGCGCCCAGGCCGATCGGCTTGAGCCCATCGGCCTGCCCTTCTTCAAGCAAGCCGTCCCAGACACGTGCTGCATACATGTTGTCGAAGAACAGCTCGAAGCCATCCTCGCCGGTATAGCCGGTGCGCGCGATGATCGCCGGCACATCGCCCCACAACACACCTTCCACGACCCCATGGAACCACAGCGCCGTCACATCGATGTCGGTCGCTCGGTCCAGGATCGCTTCGGCCCCCGGGCCTTGCAGCGCAAGCATCGCCGTGCGATCCGAGATATTCTCCAGCTCGACCTTGAAGTCCCCGGCGTGCTGCTGCATCCAGGCGAAGTCTTTATCGGCGTTGGAAGCGTTGACCACCACCAGATAGTGCGCCGGGCAGGTGGTAGATGAAGATATCGTCGACGATACCGCCGTCGGGGTAGCACAGCAGCGAGTAGTTGGCCATGCCGTCGGCGATCGTCGCGACATCCTGGGTCGCGATGTGCTGCAAAAACGCGAGCGCGTCAGGGCCACGCACGTTGACCTGGCCCATATGGCTGATATCGAACAGACCCGGCGGCGTTGCGAGTGGCGTTGTGCTCGTCGATGATGCCGGTGTACTGCACCGGCATTTCCCAGCCGCCGAACTCGACGGTTTTGGCGCCCATTTCCCGGTGCCGATCGTAGAGCGGAGTTCGCTTCATCAATGCCCCATTGCTAGCGTCGCAATGGCGCCATTATACAGCTACGCTACGACAACACCAGCGGCAGCAAGAGGCGCAGCTCTACACCGCCTTTAGGGCCTTCGGCGACATGCAGCTCGCCGCCGAGCTCGGTAGCCCGAAAGCGCAGTCGTTTGATCTGATGAAAGCCCGGCGGCTCGGCGGTGCCGTCGAACAGGCCGATGCCGTCGTCTTCGATCAACAGCGTGGCCCAATTATCGTCGACCTGCAGCGCCAGGTTTACATTGCGCGCATGCGCATGTGAAACGATATTATCCAGCGCTACTTCGCTTGCCCAAATCAGCAGATCATGGACACGCGGGGGAAGCCGGCACTCGTCGAAGCGCTCGTCGGCCGGAAGATTAACCGTCACCGTAACTCCGGCCGTTTTGAGCTCGGGCTGGCAGTTGAGCAGTGCCGCTTTGAGCGTAGCCGAGCGGCGACGCTCCAACGTCGGCTGCGTCGCGCGCTCCTTGCCCCAGGCGCGAGTAGGCTGTGGCTCGTCAGTACCTGTGCGGTCGAACGGAGCAGTTGATGCGACCCGCGCCCTTTCACCCGGCGACTGAAACGACGAATACTCAAACGGCACCGGACGCGCAGAGGAACGACCGCGCCGCCGTCGCCCAAGCGAACGACCGGCAGCGGCAAGCAGTGCCACGCAACATACAAAGGCGAACGGGAGCAGCGCCCTGCCGATCAGCGCCACGCTGTACCACAATCCGCGTGATGCAAGCTCGAACTGATTGACATTGCCGATCGCGAGCACGATCTGATCGATGGCCAGAAAGCAGGCCGCCAGCGGAAAGCCGGCGCGCAGGCCACGACTAAGTGTCGGTAATACCAGGACAGACAGCGGCAGCAGAATGAAGGGGCTGTTCCACGCGCCGTCGATCAGCACCGGCACGAACGAAAGCAGCAGATCGTAGAGCACCGGAATGCCGCCGTCTGAAAAGCGCCTGATCAAGCGCGGCAGCATGCGCGTCCACACCACGGTATATATCGTGGCGTAGGTCAGGGCGAGTATGCTGCGCAGGCTACCTTCCGAGGGCATGAGAGAACCGCTCACCCCTGCAAGCAACAGCGCCGCAAGCCAGCCGCCCCAACGAGTGAGCACGGCGGCCCGATATTTGGAAGGGAGCCAGCTCATCTGTACCTCTCAAGTGTAGCAGAAAGGCTCCATCTGGACAACACGCGAACTAGGGCGCCGAGGTGGTGAGAACCCGCACAGCACCTGCCTCGTACAACGCCCGACTTACGTCCCCGATACGTGAAGCGTCAACCGGTGCAAGCATCACGCCACCACCGCCGCCGCCTGATAGCTTGGCTCCAAATGCCCCGGCCCGCCGTGCCGCGGCGATGAGCCGCTCGAGCTCCGGCGACGATACGCCGAGCTGCTCCAGCAAGGCCTGGTTGCAATCAAGGGCACGGCCCAGCGCGGCGGATTCTCCGGATGCCAGGTGGCCGCGAACGTCGACCACGGTGTTCGCGATCGCGTCGAACAGCGCCTCGAAGCGCTGGGGATCGCGACGCCGGCCCTCGCGCACGCGGCCGACCGTTGCGCGGGTAGGAGCGCGCACGCCGGTATCGCCGATCACCAGGCTGATCGGCGCCCCAACGTCGAGCGGCTCGATCACGGGCGGCCCGGGCGGCTCTCCGGCGCCGCGAACATACCAGATCGCCTGTTCGTAGCTGACCACTGTGTTGTCGATGCCGCTCGGCGTGCCGTGAAAGAAACGCTCGGATTCCCAGACCAGCGCGGCGATCTCTGCCGCGGGCAGTTGCGTGCCGGCATAGGCAGCCAGGGCGCGCACCAATGCCGCGCCGATCGCCGCGCCGCTGCCCATGCCGCCGGCGATCGGAATCGCCGAATCGAGCCGGATCAGTAGGTCTTGCTCCGGCCGCAGGCCCAGCCGCCGCGCCGTGAGCAGGTACAGCGCCGTGAGCGGCTGATCTGTTTCGGCCGCGGTCCAGCTCGTTCCAAGCTTTGGCGCTTCGAATTCCACGCCTGCGCCGGCAGGCGCGTCGAGGATCGTCGCCGTTGCCCGCACATCGGGCAACGGCAGCGCGATCGCGGGGCGGCGATACACCACCGCGTGCTCGCCGCACAGGATCAGTTTTGCGGGCGCTGAAGCCGTGATGATCATCGGTTGCAATAATAGAACATGTGTGCTAGGATAACAGGACTACTACCTGAGTTTAACATCCAACTACATCCTGTGGTTGCGCCGGATCGGCGCTGCAAGTATACTGCGTGGGAGCCGACCGATGAAGGGTTCCGTTATGGCAAGCTCTCGCCCGCCCGTCAGGGCCGCCGGGTCCGCTGCCGCCGGTGAGAGCGCGGAGATCAAAAACTACCGCCTCGACGGGCGCATCGAGCAGGATGAGTTGGCGGTCATCTACCGCGCGCATCACCAGACGCTGGACCGCGAGGTGCGCGTGCATGTGCTGCGGCGATCGGGCTGGGTAGCCGTCAGCCGGTTCCAGCTTTCCGCACGCCTGGCGGCCAAGGTGCAGCATCCGCATATCGTTCCCGCGCTGGACGCCGGGCACGACGAGCGCTACGGCTATTATCTGGTTACGCCGCCGCTGGCGGCCGAGCCGCTGGCCAAGCTGCTGGAACAGGGCAGGCTGGCGCCTCCCATCGCGCTGCGTATCTTTGGGGCGATCGCCCAGGCGCTGGACGAGCTTCACCGGCAGGGGATCGTGCATCGCGACGTGCAGCCGCAAACGATCCTGGCCCAGGCCGACGGCACCGCCTACCTGACGGGTTTCAGTCTGGCTTCGTCGCCCGATGGTCCGGATCTTTCGTCGCTGGATGAGGCGGATTATCTCACGCCCTACGCGGCGCCCGAGCAAACCTTTGAAAGCGGCGTGCCCGAGCCCGGCCTGGATATTTACGCGCTCGGCGCGGTGCTGTATCACATGCTGAGCGGTAGCGTGCCGCCGGGTCCAGGCGCCGAGCCGCCGTTGTTAGCAGCTTCCGACTCCACGCTGGCCGGGGTGGACAAGGTGCTGCGCCGGATGATGGCTCCGCAGCCTTTGATGCGCTACTCCAGCGCCGGGCAAGCCGCTGCTGCGCTGCGCAGCTCGCTGCGCGAAACGCTCGATCCCGCGGCCAGGCTGCAGGGCGCCCCGGATGCCCAATGGCTCGAAAATCCGCTCGAGATCGTGTTGCGCGACAGGCTGAACGCCGATTGGCTGTCGCGCACCACCGTGCGTGCCGAGGAGCTGCACGGCGGCGAAGGCGTGCGCCGGCTGTTGGACGCCTGGGCGGGAGATAGCCCACTGCGGCGGCGCCAGCTGGGCCAGGCGATCGCGCTGGAGCAAGTCGTCAGCTACAACCTGTATTTTTACGATCTGAAGGTGTTGTACGAAACGCGTGGCGTGGCCGAAACGCGCGAGCGCCCGATCGGAGGCAGCCGCGTCAGCAGCCGCTCGGCCGCCCCCGATCGCTGGGACGTCGACGTCACGGTTCCCGATCAGCCGTTCGCAGCAGTTGCGCCGATCGCCGTCGAGATCCCCCACTCGGAGCGCACGGTGACCTGCCCGCGCTGCAAAGGTGAGACGCACGTCGCCTGCCCGCGCTGCCAGGGCCGCGGCACGCTTGACATCAAGCGCACGGTTAAGACGCCGGGCGGCAGCCACTCCGAGGTGCAGACGGTCGACTGTCCCGAGTGTAAAGGCGCTGCACAGCTGATGTGCGATCGTTGCGATGGCCAGGGCAACCTGCTGGAAAACAGCGTGTTTACCTTTAGCCGCAGCGCGCGGCTGTGGCAAAACACCGACGAGCTGGAAGGCCTGCCGCGACGCGGGCTCGAAGAGCGCTCCGAGGCGGTGTTCCAGGGCTCGATCGATCTGCACGACCCGGCCTGGCACTCGGTGCAGCCGCTGCATGAGCTGATCAGTGAAGCCACCAGGCAGCTGGGAGACGAAACACGCGCTGTTGCCGTCGACTTAACCATCCGCGGCACGCCGGTTACCGAAGTCGACTATACCTTTCGCGACAAACCGCGCACGCTGGCGGTGATCGGCTTTGACGACAAAGTGCGCGGCGACCTGAGTATATGGGACTCCGAGCGGCTTCTGATCGGCACGCTGGCCGTGTTGCTCGCTCTGGTGGTTGCCGTGCTGTTGTATGTCGTTTTGTGGGGGTGATGGGGTTGGAAGGTGCGAGGGTTAGAAAGTTGGAGGGTTGTGTTGTCCGGGAGTCGACTGCATAGCAGGACAACCTGTCAACTTGCCAACCTTCCAACCGTCATTGCGCCAGATTTTCTCCGAGCTTGCCCGCCACGCCCATATCGCGCAGCGCGTTGACTCCGGTGCTGCGCATCAGGCGCCGTTTTTGGTCGCTGATGGTTTTCAGCATGCGCTCGTCGTGCTGTTGCAGACGCATCGCCGCCCGCTCGAGCGTGATGCTCTCGCCATTCGGCAGTGTAATCCCGCGCTGCCATGCCCGATCGTCCAGTGAACGAAGCAGGTCCAGCGTCACGCGGCGCAGGTCGAAAAACGCCGCCAGATCCTGGGCCAGATCACGATCCATTGACGATCGGCCTGGCGAAGGCTCCTCCAGGCGCGGGTTGGTTTCGCTCTTGCCATGCCGGAACATCGCTCCATACGCCTGCTCACGGTCGACCGCGGCGGCGATCAGCTCCGCGATCGTCGGCTCGCCGCCGGTACCGGTATACAGCTGATCCGGCGCCAACCCGGCGATCCGCAAGCAAATCGCATTGCTGGTTGCCTCGAGCTTGGTCAGCGCGAACAGCTCGTCATCGATGCCCGCTTCGGTTTGAAAAGGTTGTTCAAACATAGGATTTCCTTATATCTTCGAGATCTTCAGGCGTGTTGATGCTTCTACACGACTGGCCGGCGGGATCCAAGCGCGCCAGCACCTCCGGCTCGACATAGCGCACGCGCACCGCTGGAAAAAACGCGACCACCTGTCGCTCACCGGCTTCCAGAACCGCACGGATCGGATCAAGACAGGCGCGGCCGTACATGGCATGCAACGTTTCGACGCTCAAGCGGTTGCGCGTATGCCCATCGCTCGTGGCGCGCGGCGCAAGCACGT
Organism: uncultured bacterium; assembly: GCA_963827625.1. Taxonomy (GTDB): domain Bacteria; phylum Chloroflexota; class Chloroflexia; order Chloroflexales; family Kallotenuaceae; genus CAWHBS01. Next base: position 1,079,035 of record CAWHBS010000007.1, read on the forward strand.
CGTAGTCGCGCGGCTGCTCGATCATCCAGCGCAGCAGCTCCGGTTTGAGCAGCGGCATGTCGGCCGCAACAACCAGGGCATACGGATATGTCGCCGCCGCGAGGCCGCTCCAGATGCCGCTTAACGGCCCGGCGCCCGCAAAGGCGTCGCGTATTTTGCGCGCAGGCAGCTCCGGCCAATCCGCTTCGTCGTTCAGCACAACGATCGTTTCGTCGCACAGCGTACCGGCCAGCGCGGCGGTCCGTTCGAGTAGCGTCGGCCCGTCGTCGCCCCACAGGCGCAGCCGCCGCTTATCCGAGCCAAAGCGCCGGCTGCGCCCCCCGGCGACGATCACGGCCGTCGTGAGTTTCGAGTTTCGAGTTTCGACTTTTCCGGCCATACGCCCCGACCGTAAGGCCGAAGCATTCGCCACACAGTACCCACCACAAGGCGCGCATCATGGGCGACGAATGCTTCGGCCTTACGAACATCCGCCGCACCTGGCCTGGCAATCACCCCGTCACCCCGTCACCCCGTCACCCTGCCACCTTTTCACCTTGTCACCTCGCCGCGCTTGCGCCTGATGAATTCAAGTACCTGGCGGTCGAGTCGAGCATCCTCCACCAGTCGCTGCTCGAGGTTCTCGTACGAGCCGTAGGCGAACAGCGCCTCGCGTGTGAGCTCGTCGTAGGTATTGGTGTTTGCTCCCTCGTAGTAACCCAGGTCGCGCAGCGCATCCTGAAGCTCAGCCGCCAGCGCAGTGTCGATCGCAACAAAATCGTTATCGGAAGGAGTTGTCAAATAAAAGCGATGCAGCCTCAGAATGCGCTCGAGCTCGGGAATGGGGTCGGAATGATCGTCGACCCGCAGGTCGATATAGCGATCCAGAAATCCGCCGTAGCCGGCGCCGGCACGCACCACCAGCAAGGCCGCCGATTGGCGGCCACGCTGGTCGCCGCCCGCGGCGTCGCCGGCACGCAGCGCCGCGAGCAGTGCTTCGGCCAGCTCACCGCCGCCGTTGCGCGCCGCCGTAAACGCTTCGGACATCCGCAACAGCACGGCTTCGCCGGCCAGGATGTTGCCCTGACAGCAGTAACCGTCACCCAGGATATGCCCGGCCCACGGAAAGCAAGCGCCGCCGGTATGCGCGGCCGCCCGGCCCTGCTTGTCGACGATGCCGGCCTGCCGGTGCTCGCGCTCGTCGTCGCCTGCCAGCAGCTGGTTCAACGCGTCCGCGGCTGATTGCCCTTCTTGAAGTAACGCCAGGCCGTCGGGGCCGTACGCGACATTTGCCAGCGCCTGCGTTGCGACAGCGCCAACCCCGGCGCGTGCCCACGGCACAATGGAGCCGACCGCCAGAAATTTGGAGGCGACCGCCACGCCGAGGTCGCCGCGGTTGTGCCCAACCACCGAGAACGTGGCAATGTTGCGAGCATGCATCGCGGGCTCCTGAGCGATAGCGCAGCGTCCGGCCCAGCGTGGAGCAGGGGACATAATGGCGCGCATTATAGCGTACTAAGGCGCCAGCCCGTCGACACTGCTCAGCAGTTCGCCGATGCTGAACGGCTTGGGCAAAAACGCCGCCCGTGAGTCGTGGAGCTCGAGCGGCCGCCCGGCGCTCATCAATAACACGCCGACATCAACGCCAAATTCGTTGCGGATCGTTTCGTACAACACCAGGCCGTCTACGTTCGGCATCATCACGTCGGTAATTACGACATGCGGACGCAGCCCGGCGCGGAGCAGGTCAAGCGCACTGCGTCCGTCATGGGCTCGCGCCACGCTGTGGCCTTCCTCTTCCAACATATCGGCCACCAGATCAACAATTGCGATCTCATCGTCGACGACCAGAACGTGCATAACGGCGCCGCATCATCTAAGACAGGTTATACGTTCGCGCTGCAAGAAACACGCCAGCAGCTTGAGCAATTCGCCACTCGACAAGCCGATCCGGCTCGTCTACAATACACGCCACCTCCTTCGAGATTACACTGCAGGCGAAGAAAGAGTACAGCCATGGAACGACCTGCGATGATCGCCACGGGCGTTCCGCAACTTGATACGATCCTGGGCGGCGGCATCGTAGAGCACTCTGCACTCGTGCTCTGCGGCCCACCGGGTAGCGGAAAGACCGTATTAGCGAGTCAGATCATGGCGGCCGCCGTAGATCGTGGCGAGCCGGTACTGCTGGTGACTGCTTTTTCCGAGCCGCAAGCCAAGCTGATCACGCATCTGCGAAGCTTTCGGTTTTTTCGCTCCGAAGCACTCGGCAATTCGATCAAGCTGCTCAATTTGCAGCATCCGCTGCTGACCGGCCTCGATACGGCGGCCGACACGCTGGTGCGCGATGCGCGCGAGCATGGGGCCAGGCTCGTGGTATTGGATGAGCTCGGCGGCGTGTTGCTCGGCAGCCCCGATCCGGCGGCGACATACGGCTTCCTGTACAACCTCAGCGCCAAGCTCAGCCTGCTGGGCATAACCCTGATCATGACGCTCGATCTTCCGCCCGGCGCCGAGATCGAGCGCCCGGAGCTGGTATCGATCGACACGATCATCGCGCTGTCACAGGAACACGCGGCCGGCACGGTCAGGACGCTGCGTGTAATCAAGCATCGCGGCGCCGAGCCGCTATCGGGCTACCACCACTTCCGGATCGGCGACGACGGCGTGCGCTGCTTTGCTCGACTGGAAGCCCTGGCGCAGCCGGGCGACGTCGAGGTACCGGAGGAGCGGGCCGCGTTCGGCATACCCGCGCTGGACGCTGCGATGGGCGGCGGTCCGAACCAAAGCACCTCGACGTTGCTACAAGGGCCGGCCAGTGCCGTCAGGCCGCTCGGCTTGCGCTGGCTGCTCTATGGTCTGCAGTCGGAACAACCGGGTTGTTTGGTCAGCCTGCGCGAGCCCGCGCGACGGTTATTGCGCGGCACCGTAGCGACGAATCAGTCGTTGCAGCGCGCGGCAAGCGAAGGGCGTCTGCTGCTTGTGCCGGACAATCCGGCCGAGCTGTTGCCGGATCAGCTGGCACACGAGCTCCTGGACGCGCTACACAGCGGCATGCGTTGGCGCGTGCTGATCGAAGGAGCGGGCGTCGTCGCACCGCTACTGTCAGCCGACGGACGCGACTGGCAGTTCTGGGCGGCGCTGCTGGCCGGGCTACGCGCACGCGGAGCTACCACGCTGCTGCTGGACGATCGGCGGCGCGAAGCATCTGCCGAAGGGCCTACAGTCCTGCCTAACCGACCGGAGCTCGGCCCACTGCCCGATAATCTGGTGCAGGTCCGCCGGCGCCAGGTGGCCACATTTTGCAGCGTGCTCGACATGCGCTTTAGCGACTTTAACCCTCAGCCGGTAGTGCTTGACGGGTAGTTTGGTTGGAAGGTTAGCAGGTTAGCAGGTTGGAAGGTGGTATGGCCACACATTCTAATCCGTGGCAGCAAAACCTTCACACCTTCCAACAATCTTCAGCGAGCTTTGACACCGCGACCCCGACCACGTATAATACGGCTGCGCGCCGCCGTGAAGCGCGGAGACAGGTATGCAAAGGGGGCGTAGAGTTCGCTCTGCGCTCTTTGTGTGTCTCCCCGGCACGCCTGATTTTTCGATTTCGAGGGGGTTTGACAGGGTTATGCCCAAGCGTACGTGGCAGCCGAAGCGCATTCCGCGCCGGCGAAAACACGGATTTCTGTCGCGCATGGCGACGTCCGACGGACGAGCCGTGCTGAAATCGCGCCGGCTCAAAGGCCGCTGGAAGCTGACGGTCAGCAATGAGCGCCGTCGTGTTCCGCGCGGCCATCGCTAGATCGGCCCGTCATGCGACGGGGCCAACGGCTGCGACGGCCGGAACAGTTCCAGCGGGTGCGGCGCCATGGTACAACATGGTCGCACCCTTTGTTGTTGTTGAACGCCGCTCGCAACCGTGCCGGCCGCACCCGCTGCGGTTTCGTCGTCGGCAAAAAACTCGGCAAGGCGCACGATCGCAATCGCGTCAAGCGCCGCGTGCGCGAGGCGGTGCGGCTGCAGTACCCGGCGATCGCGCCGGGCTACGATCTTGTTTTTGTTGTACGGCCCGCGGCGGCCGGCGCATCGTTTTCCGAGCTGCAGCAGGCTGCCATAGGGTTGCTGCAGCGTGCGGGTATATTCGCTGCTCCACCTCCGACCGATTCGCGGCAAGGAGATCACGATGCTTCGCTGGATGGCTCTGAAGCTGATCCGCTTCTACCAGCGCTTCATCTCACCCCTGACCCCTCCTAGCTGCATTTATTCTCCTACCTGCAGCCAGTACGGCTACGAGGCGATCGCGCGGCATGGGTTTTGGAAGGGTAGTTGGTTGACCGTTCGCCGCATCGCGCGCTGCCATCCGTGGGCGCAGGGCGGCTTCGATCCGGTGCCATAAAGAGTGCATACGTCTTTGGTTTAGGTGCAACATTGAGCGTTACACGGCATCCAATAGGAGCAAGCCGTACACGCGTAGGAGCATAGGGCATGTCCGCCATCTGGAATACATTTGTCGATTTTTTCGCACTGATTCTTCAAACACTGACTGATTGGACCGGTAGCCTCGGCATCGCGATCATTCTGTTCACGATCCTGACGCGCCTCCTAATTTTGCCGCTGACGATCAAACAGCTGCAGTCGAGCCGCAAAATGCAGGCCCTGCAGCCGGCGATGGCCGAGCTGAGGCGCAAATACGGCAAAGACCAGCAGCGCCTGACCGAGGAAATGAGCAAGCTCTACCGCGAGCACAAGGTCAATCCCGCGGGCAGCTGCTTGCCGCTGCTGATCCAGCTGCCGATCTTTTTGGGCGTCTGGCAGGCGGTGTATCGCCTGACTACCTCGAGCGGCGTCAGCGGCGAGACGTTTTTGGGCATCAACCTCGGCCTGGCAGCCTGGCAGAATGGCCAGCTCACGGGCTGGCAATACCTGATCCTGCCGATACTGTCGGTGCTGCTGCAGCTGCTGACTTCGGTGATGGCAATGCCAAAGATCCAGGATCCGCAGCAAAAAGCGATGAGCCAGGCGATGCTGGTGATGCCGCTGGTATTCGGCTATATCGGCTTTACCTTCAACCAGGGCGCCGTGCTGTACTGGGTTACCGGCTCGCTGTTCGCGGTGGTGCAGCAGTACTTCATCGGCGGCTGGGGCTCGCTGACCAATTACCTGCCGTTTCTGCCCGAGCGCCAGGGCGTTTTCGCACCAGTGGCACCGGTTGCTGTGGCGCAGGCAAGCGAGTCCGAAGCGCCGTCCGGCCGGCTGGAACCGGCTCGGAGCGACTTTTGGGCACCGCTGAATAAGCTGCGCACCGAACCGGCTCAGGGTAGCGACCCGTCGACTGAAGCAGCGATCCGTGAGGTCAAGACCCAGGTTAATCGCAAGCGCCGCTAAGTTTCGAGGAGCATATGCCCAATATCGAGATCAGTGCCCGATCGATTGCCGAGGCGACCCGGCTTGCGCTGGAGCAGCTGGGCGTCGACGAAGACGACGTTATTATCGAGGTGTTGCAGAACGGCGACGAGGACAATGAAGCTCTGGTGCGCGTCAGCACCACAGAAGCCGCGCCTGCGCCGCGCGCCGTGCCCCAGCGCTCGTCGACCACGCCGGCTGCTTACGACCCGTATGTCGCTGCCAACGAGGCGCGGCGGGTTCTAGAGGGAATGCTGGAACGGATCCCGGTCGAGGGTTTCGTTAACGTGCAGCATTCGGAAACGGTCGGTCCTGACGGCGAAATGCAGCATAGCATCATGTTGTATGTCGAGGGGCTGGATGAGGAAACCGTCGGGCTATTGATCGGCCGCCGTGGCGACACGCTGCGCTCGCTGCAGTTTCTGGTCAATACCCTGGTGCAGCGTAGCAGTGGGCGCTGGCCGCAGATCGTGATCGACATCGGCAACTACCGCCAGCGCCGGCAAGAGTCGCTCGAAGGGCTGGCACGCCGTGTGGCCGAGCAGGTACGCACCAGCGGCCGGGCGCACCAGCTCGACCCGATGCAGCCATACGACCGGCGCATCATCCACATGGCGCTGCGCGAAGATACCACGGTTCGCACCGAAAGCACCGGCGAAGGCGAAAATCGGCGTATCACCGTGTACCCGAACAAGTAGGTGTAGTCGAAAGTCGAAAGTCGAAGGCTTTTTGGTCGAAGGTCGAAGGTCGAAGGTCGAAAGTCTTGAAGCTACGCGCTTGATCGCGGAACAACAAGGGTTTCCACGACTCAAACGCCATCGCTAATTGACCTTCGACCTTCGACCTTCGACCTTCGACTTTTTATGATCGACTACCTCGCGATCGGCCATATCTCGTCCGACCTCCAGCCCGACGGGTCATACCGGCTGGGCGGTACTGCGCTTTTTGCAGCCCTCGCCGCCCATGGCCTTGGCCTGAAAGCGGCGATCGTCACCGCCTGCGCTGCGGACCTCGATCTGTCGTCGCTGCCCGCCGATCTGCCCGTGCTGCGCCAGCCCTCGCAAGCGACCACCATTTTCGAGAACCGCTACTCAGCCGACGGGCGCACACAGCTCGTCCACGCGCGCGCCGCCACGATCGAGCTTGGTCCGCACGCCGAACAGCTACCGCCGGACTGGCGACGCGCATCGATCGTGCACCTGGCTCCGATTATCCAGGAAGTGGCGCCCGGCTGCGCCGAGCTATTTGCGTCGGCTCTGGTCGGCGCGACGCCGCAGGGCTGGCTGCGCTCAATTCAACCGTCCGGGCTGGTTGAAGCACATCCCGCCGAGCTGCTGGCCGTGTCGTGGGGAACGACGCGCGTGGCGGTCTTGAGTGAAGAAGACGTGCTATTTGATGAAGCGTTGGTCCGGCAACTGGCCCGGCGGCTTCCGCTGGTCGCCTTCACGCGCGCCGAGCGCGGCGCCACGATTTTCGTCGAGGGCCAGGCTCACGATGTACCGGCGTACCCGGCCGCGGTTGTCGATCCAACCGGCGCCGGCGATGTGTTCGCCGCGGCGTTCCTGGCCGCCTTGCAACGCTCCGGCGACGCCCTGGCGGCCGCACGTCTGGCCAATGCGGCAGCCTCCTGCGCGATCGAAGGGCCGGGTATATCTGCGCTACCGACAGCTGAGCAGGCGAAAGAAAGAATGAGCAATGAGCAATGAGCAATGAGCAAAGCCTGCAGGAATTTGTTCATTGCTCATTGTTCATTGCTCATTGGTTTACTCTCCCCCTGGATCCTGCGGGCCCGGCTCCAGCCACAGCTTTACGAAGCCGAGCTGGTTGCTGGTGTTGCTGCGGAAGGATAAGAAACTCTGCCCGACAGGTAGTGCCTCGCTGAGGTATAGCGCGATGCTGAGCCGGCCGCTGCTGTCGGTCTGCACATCGCCAAGGCCAGCTACCGCCCCGTTAGGCAGGGTCAGCCAGAATGAGACGCGCTCGTTGGCAATGAAGCCTTGCGCCGACAGCTCGAGCACCGTGCGCTGCTGCACCGAGCCGATGTTGACGGCAAGCTCGGCGCCCGGCACCGCGAGGCCGTTGCCGTACTGCAGCTCAAACGGCGTGATCGCGGTGTTACCGCTGCGAACGCCACGGGCAGTGAAATAGTGCCTCCCGACCGGTAGCACGCCCGGCAGCGTCAGCGCGCCGCCGAACGCTCCGCCGGCGTCGGCCAGAACTTCGCCAAGACCGACCACCGCGCCGTCCGGCAGCGTCAGCCATACGGAAACCGGCTCGTTGGCCGTGAAGCCGGTGGCGCTGAGCTCGACGGTTTCCAATTGCCTGGCTGTGCTCGGCGTGAAGCTGAGGTTGGTGCCCTCCGTCACCTGTGGAGCTTCGCCCGGCAGCAAGTAAAACAACGCAATGCCGCCAAGGCCACTGCTTTGGCCACGCGCCGAGAAGCGATGCAGGCCAACCGGCAGCCCCGACCCGATCCCGAGCTCGACGACAAACTCGCCGTTTTGGTCGGCGCGCAGATCGTCGTAGTCGAGACCGACTACCGAGCCGTCTGGAAAGGTAATCCAGAAGCCTACCAGCTCGGCGGGCGTGAATCCGGAGCCGGCAACGATGACGGACTCGAGCTGGTGGGATGAGGGCAGCGTTTGACCGTCAACCGTTGTCTCGGCGGTGCCGATCGCAACGAGTGCAGCGCCGTCTTCTTGCGCGCGCACGTGGCCGGCTGGAACAGCCATAGTGGCGAAAATCGAGGCCGCGAGTAACCGCCAGATCACATGGATCTTCACGCTTGCACTCCTTCGATGAGTCATGCCGACGATCAACGTTGAAACGAAGCTGCAGTGTTGCGCCTATAGCATAGCAGTGCAGCGTTCGTTTGAGTTTCGCCTGTTTGACAAGTGGATTACAATCGGGTATGATTGTTTGTGTAATTAGTACACAAATACATGGCGCCAACGCCGAAGCAAGAGCAGCGCGAGTCGATGGAGCGTCCCGCCGTCGCGGTGGACGTTGTGCTGTTTACGCTCGCTGACGAGCTCGAAGCGAGTACCTCGCTGCCTGACCGGCCGGAGCGCCGCCGGCAGCTGCAGGTGCTGCTGACACGCCGGTACGATGAGCCGTTCGCCGGCCGCTGGTGCCTCCCCGGCGACTGGGTCCGCCCCGAAGAGCTGCTGGACCATGTCGCGCTGCGCGAGCTGGCCGCCGCCGGCATCGAAGATATGTACCTCGAGCAGCTATATACCTTTGATCGGCCCGAGCGCGACCCCAGGCAGCGCGTGATCAGCGTCGCATATTTTGCGCTGCTGCGCGCCGGCACCAGAGCACACCCTGCGCTCGACAACGACGCGGACTCGCGTTGGTGGAACCTGGACCAGCTGCCGCAGCCGATGGCCTTCGACCATCATGACATCCTGCGCGTCGCCGTAGATCGTCTGCGCTCCAAGCTGGAATACACCACGCTCGCATTTCTACTGCTGCCCGAGGTGTTTACCCTGCCCGAACTGAAACAAACCTACGAAACGATTCTGGGCGAAGAGCTGGACCGCGGCAATTTTTACCGTAAGATCAAGGAGGCCGGTCTGCTCCAGCCGACCGGACACCGGCGCGAAAGCGGCGGGCGACCGGCAGCGCTGTATTGCTTCCGCGCCGACCGCAGCGAAGGCGACTTCGTCTTTCGCTGGCGTGAGGCGCGCAGCGTACGGCGCACCAAGGCAGGCATACCGTGAAGGGTAGCCTCGAACTGGCCGCCCGGCACGACCTGCACAACATCGCGTTTACGTCGATCAGCACCGGTATCTACGGCTACCCGCTCGAGGGCGCTGCCGAGATTGCCGTTCGCACCGTCTACGATTTCCCGCGCGCCGAGCGTGGTATCGAGCTGCTGCGTTTCGTCTTATGGAACGCTCGCACGCTCGAAGCGTTTCAGCGTGCGCTCGATGGAGCATAGGAGGCCCGAAATGCCCAACCTGATCGAATCATCAGCGCCGTTTCTGCGCTATCTGGAACAATGGCACGCCAGTATTCCTGACGCTTCACTTGACGAGTTCGTGGGCGGCGAGCCCGAGCGCGTGGCGATTATCTGTGTCGACCTGATCGTCGGCTTTTGCGACGAAGGCCCGCTCAGCAGCCCGCGCGTCGACCTGATCGTCGAGCCGAACGTTCGCCTGTTCGAGGCGCTGCACGAGCGCGGTGTGAAGCACTTTCTTTTGCCGCAGGACGCGCACGACCGAGACGCTATCGAGTTCGGGGCGTATCCGCCCCACGCGATACGCGGCACGCATGAAGCCGATACCGTGCCCGAGTTGATGGCGCTACCGTTCAGCAACGAGTTCCAGATCTTCGAGAAGAACGCGCTGAGCGCATTCCTGGAAACCGAGCTGCTGGCCTGGGTTGACGCGCACCCCGAGGTCGACAGGTATATCGCCGCCGGCGACTGCACCGACCTCTGCACCTATAATCTGGCGCTACACCTGCGTATGCATGCCAATGCGCGCGGACACCATCGGCGCGTGGTGCTGGTCGAGGAGTGTGTCGATACCTTTGATATCCCGGTCGACACGGCAAAGCAGCTCGGCATCCGCCCGCATCCCGGCGATTTTCACCATGTGGTGTTTCTGCACCACATGGAGCAGAACGGCGTCGAGATCGTTCGGCGGCTCACATAACGCGAGAACAAACGTAAAGAAACGCAAAGACGCAAAGGAGTTCATAGATCACCTGAACTCATAGTGAGAATGGCTTCGATGAGCAAACATCGAAGCCATTTTTGTTCCCTTTGCGTTATGAATTTATTCGTCCTCTACAAGACGCAAATGCAGCTCGGACAACTGCGGCTCGGGCACCGGCGAAGGCGAGTTCATCATCAGATCCTCGGCCCGCTGCGTCTTGGGAAACGCGATCACCTCGCGAATATTGTCCTCGTCGCACAACAGCGCCATGATGCGGTCGATGCCGGGCGCGATACCGGCGTGCGGCGGAGCGCCGTACTCGAACGCTTCAAGCATGTGCCCGAAGCGGCGACGAATTTCTTCAGGCGTGTAGGGCAGGCGATCGAACACGCGCTGCTGCATGGCACGATCGTGGATACGCACCGAGCCCGACGCCAGCTCGTAGCCGTTGCACACCAGATCGTAGGCTGCCGCTCGCACGCCCTCCAGCTCGTTGCGCTCGAGCTTGTCGATGTCCCGGGGATTGACGCTGGTGAACGGGTGGTGGTTGGCGTCCCAGACACCCGACTCCGCGTTGTAATCGAACATCGGGAAGTCCACGATCCAGCCGAACGCTAGCAGGTCGGGGTCGGCCAGCTCCAGGCGCTTGCCGAACTCGCGGCGCAGCTTATCCAGCGCCGCCGGCGACGGTGTCCGGCCTGTCGGCGACGAATACCAGCAGGTCGCCCGGCTGGCCTTCCAAGCGCTCGACCAGCGCCGCGATCTGCTCGGGCTCGAAGAACTTGGCGATCGAGCCGCGCGCGCCGCCCTCTTCCACCGCCAGCGTCGCGGCTGCCTTTGCGCCACCGGCCTGGGCGATGAGGTTCAATTCGTCCAGCTGCTTGCGTGAGTACCCGCCACAGCCCGGCGCACGAATGCCCTTTACCTGCCCGCCGTTTTCCACAGCCTGGCGGAACACGCGCGAACTGCGACTCGGCGGCGATCGACGACACATCCACCAGCTCCATGCCGTAGCGCAGATCGGGCTTATCGCTGCCGAAACGCGCCATCGCTTCGTGGTACGTCAGCCGCGGAAAGGGCGACAACAGGCGCTTATGCGGCGTGATGGCAGGGACCAGCTCGCTCGATCAGCGACTCGACCAGCTGCAGCACGTCTTCCTGCTGCGCGAAGCTCATCTCGATATCAAGCTGCGTGAACTCGGGCTGCCGGTCGGCGCGCAGGTCTTCGTCGCGCATGCAGCGCGCGATCTGGAAATAGCGATCGAAACCGGCGACCATCAACAGCTGCTTGAGCTGCTGCGGCGATTGCGGTAGCGCGTAAAACTCACCGGCGTGCAGCCGCGACGGCACCAGATAATCGCGCGCACCCTCCGGCGTCGCCGCCATCAGCATCGGCGTTTCGATCTCCAAAAAGCCGCGCGCCGTCATCCACTCGCGAATAAAGGCGATCGTGCGGTGGCGCAGGATGATGTTGCGCTGCATACGGGTGCGCCGCAGGTCGAGGTAGCGATATTTCAGGCGCAGCGCCTCTTCTTCATTGCCTTCCTTGGCGACATACAGCGGCGGCTGTTTGGATGGATTCAGCACCTCCACCCGCTGGGCTACCACTTCGACGTCGCCGGTGGACAGCTCCGCGTTGCGCGAATCTTCGGCGCCGCGTGCGCACCGTGCCGACGATCTTCAGCACCCACTCGTTGCGCGCTTGCTCCAGCGCCGCATGCGCCTCCGGCTCGGTCGTGCGATCGGCGACCACCTGTGTCAGGCCGTAACGGTCGCGCAGGTCAATAAAAATCAGCGGCCCGTGGTCGCGCCGGCGGTTGAGCCAGCCGGTCAGGGTGACCGTCTGCCCGGCGTGCTCGGCGCGCAGCTCGCCGCAGGTATGTGTACGTAGCATTCTTGGCTCCTCAAACGTGCTGCGCGTATTATAACCGGGGACTTACGGCACAGGGGACACAGGCGACGCAGGGGATGATCCGGCTGCGTTACGTGTCATTCCGAGCGCGGATCGTGGTGCGCCCGTAAGGTCGGGTACGCCCCTGTGCCGCGCGAGGAATCTCGACACCGCGGTGCCGCACGGAACCGGTGAGATTCCTCGCTCGCCGACGGGCTTATAGTGGAACATGGCCATACGGATGGCTCGCTCGGAATGACCAGCTCAGCAGCTCCTGCGTCCCCACACATCGGGCACTGCCCGCCAAACTACAACGGACGAACCAAACTACGCATCACAAATGAGTTTCTCAGCGATGCGCGCCGACGAAAGCACGCCCGGCAGCCCGGCGCCGGGGTGCGTTCCGGCGCCGACGAAATACAGGTTCGGCACCTCTTCGCTGCGGTTGTGCGGCCGAAAATAGGCCGATTGGGTCAGGATCGGCTCCACCGAAAAGGCGCTGCCAAGATACGAGTTGAGCTCGTCATGAAAATGCTGCGGCGTGATCATGTGCTCGGCGACGATATGCCTCTGCAGGTCGGGCAGGTACTTGCGCTCCAGGAACTGCATGATCGTGTCGCGGTAGGGCCTGGCGGTTGCCCGCCAGTCGGTACCGCTTCCAAGATGCGGCACCGGCGACAGCACATAGAACGAGTCGCAGCCCGAAGGCGCCAGCGACGGGTCGGTCAGCGTCGGCATGTGCAGGTACAGCGAAAAATCGTCGGCCAGTCGCTTGCGGGTAAAAATGTCGTCCAGCAGCGGGCCGTAGCGCGGGCCGAGAATGATATTATGATGCTTGAGCTCGGGGCCGTCCGTGCCGCGATACTGACGGTCGGTGCCGAAGTAAATCACTACCAGCGACATAGAGTAGCGCAGCCGCGCCAGCCGCCGGTCGGTGTATTTGCGGCGCAGATCCGCCGGCAGCAGCTTGTGGTAGGCAAATCCGACTTCGCCGTTGCACACCACCGCGTCGGCCTGTTCGACGCTGCCGTCCGCCAGGCGCACGCCCGTCGCGCGTCCGCCGCGCCGGTCGACCATGATCTCGACGACTTCAGTGTCCAGCCGCAGCTCCCCGCCCAGCTCGCCGAACAGCCTGACCAGGCCCTGCACGACAGCGCCGGTACCGCCCAGCGCGAACGACACGCCCCAGTTGCGCTCGAGGAAATGGATCAGCGTATAGATCGACGTGGTCTGGAACGGATTGCCGCCCACCAGCAGCGGATGAAACGACAACACCTGCCGCAGGCGCTCGTCGCGTACAAAGCGGCTCACAAAGCCATACACGGTGCGGTACGACTGCAGCTTGAGCATGTCCGGGATGATCTTGGCCATATCCCACGGCCGCAAAAAGGGCTCCTCGGCCAGGCGGGTAAAGCCGACGTCGAAAATACGCTCGGTGCTTTCGACAAAGCGGCGGTAGCCCGGCACATCCTGGGGATTGAAGCGCGCGATCTGCGCCTCCATCCGCGCCTGGTCGCCGGAATAATCGAAGAAATCGCCGTCGGCGAAAAAGATGCGATAAAACGGGTCCACCGGCACCATCTTGACGTAGTCTTCAGCGCGCCTGCCGGCGCCGGTAAACAATTCCTCAATCATCCAGGGCGCCGTGATCACGGTCGGGCCGCCGTCAAATACAAAGCCGTCTTGCCGGTACACATAGGCTCTGCCGCCGGGCTTGTCGCGCTTTTCGAGCAGCAGAACCTCGATACCCCGACGTTGGAGCCTCACAGCCGTCGCCAGACCGCCGAAACCGCTCCCGATCACGATAATGCGCATGGTGTCTCCCGAATATGTAGCTTGGATCGGTCATACCGGAGGGGATTGGGGGATAGGGGAGTGGGCCGCCTCCGGCGTGTCCCTACGATTCCTTGTGTTCAATCCTATCCCCTATCCCCTAACCCCGCATAAAACTTGCATACGGGTGTCGTACGTACTTAACCTTAGGAGGCTCAGTTTTATCGATGATGGCAGATTCCGAGGTACATACAAGCGAATCCGACGAAGTGCGCGGCCTGATACGGGCCGGCCGCGCTGCCGTGCGCGTCGGCGACTACGAAGCCGCGCGTGTGGCGTTCGATCGTGCCGCGCAGCTCAGCCCAGAAAGCGTCGAGGCGCAGTGACGGCCTGCGCGACGCGCAGCGCCGGCTGGGCATGTCGCAGAGCAGCGCGGTTGAGCAGGTCGAATATTGCTACCGCCATCCGGATGTTGAAACGGCATTACACTGTACGTCCTGCGGGCGGCCGATCTGCGTGCGCTGCTCGACACCGGCGGCGGTGGGGCAGCTGTGCCCCGAGTGCCGGCGTGGGCGCCGCGCTCCGAACTACAAAATCGAGCCGCGCAACATCGTGTTGGGCGGGTTGGTCGGGCTGCTGGTGTCGGCGCTGGCGGCGTTTCTGGTCAGCCTGATCGGCTTCGGTTTCTTTACGTTCATTATTCTGGCCGCCGTCGGCCCGGCAGCTGCCGAGCTGATCGTGCGCGCCGTGGATCGGGTTACGCGCAACAAGCGCGGCCGCCCGATGCAGATTACGATCGCCGTCGCGATGATCCTGGGTGGGTTCCTGGTATGGTTTTTCGGCTTCGGCAACCCGCTGACGATCGGCCTGTTCTTGCTGATCGGCGTCAGTACGGCGGTAGCGCGATTACGGTAATCGAAGACTTGGTCGAAGGTCGAAGGTCGAAAGTCCTTCAACTCGATGGATGAATACGACGCCTGACCGTTCAGTTCGCAGTCAAACATTCGACCTTCGACCTTCGACCTTCGACCTATTTCAAGTAACAAGGAGTCTCTGATGAAGAAATTCGCCAGGTCCGCGATCGCAGCCGCGTTGCTGCTCGCACTAGCAGCCTGCCAGAACGGCGCCGTGGAGACCACAACTCCCAGCGATGAGGTTTTACCGGCCGACGCTTCGCCGGCCGATGGTTCGTACCCTCCACCGGAGGAAGTTGCGCCGATTGAGCAGACAGATCCCAGCGCATACCCTAGCCCATCTTAGCGCCGTCGCGGTTGCGATGGCTGGGTCCGAGATGGTAAAATATAGGTAGAAGGAAACGGCCTGAACGGAAAGTGGGTGTCCCCCACTTTTCTTTTTGACCGGCCAAAGGGTATATGAAAAGCGATTTCTACGCAGCCATCTCGCAGATCGCGGCGGAGCGCGGAATTCCGCGTGACGCGGTACAAAACGTCGTCGAAGAAGCGCTGGAAACGGCATACAAGCGCTACCTCGGCCAGAACCCGCCGCCGATCGAGGTCGACGTGAAAATCGATCCCCAGACTGGCGATGCGCTGGTGTACGCTGAAAAGCAAGTGGTCGACGAAGTCGACGACGAGCGCTTCGAGATCGATCTCGAGGCCGCGCGCCGCATTCGCTCGGATGTCGAGGTCGGCGAGAGCGTGATGGTCGAGTCGACGCCGCAGGATTTCGGCCGTATCGCTGCTCAGACTGCCAAGCAGGTGGTGCTCCAAAAGATCAAAGAGGTGGAGCGCGACCATATCTACGGCGAATACATGGACCGTGAAGGCGAGATCATCACGGCCGTGGTACAGCGTCACGCCAAGGGCAACGTTATTCTGGAGATGGGCAAGGCCGAGGCCGTGTTGCCGCCCAAGGAGCAGAGCCAGGCCGACCGCTACTATCGCGGGCAGCGGCTCAAGGTATATTTGCAGGAGATCAAGCGCGAAGAGCGCGGGCCGCGGCTGATCGTGTCGCGCGCCAGCAAAGACTTGATCAAGCGCTTGTTCGAGATGGAAGTGCCGGAGATCTACAACGGCGCGGTCGAGATCAAGTCGATCGCCCGTGAGCCGGGTGTGCGATCCAAGGTGGCCGTCGCGGCGCGTCAGGAAGGCGTCGACCCGGTCGGCTCGTGTGTCGGCATGCGCGGCATCCGGATTCAGAACATCGTCAACGAGCTGAACAACGAAAAGATCGACGTGGTGCAGTGGTCGCCCGACGCACGAACGTTTATCTCGAACGCGTTGTCGCCGGCCACGGCGGTCGAGGTGCAGCTCAACGACGACGAGAAGACGGCTGTCGTGATCGTGCCCGACAAGCAGCAGTCGCTGGCGATCGGCAAGGAAGGCCAGAACGTGCGCCTTGCCGCCAAGCTGACCGGCTGGCGCATCGATATCAAGAGCGCCTCCGAGCTGCTCGAGGAAGAGCGCGAGATGGCCGAGGCGCGCGAGGCAGCCCAGGCCGAAGCTATCGCTACCGAGTCGGCGCTGGCGATGGCGACGGTAGAGGAACGGGTCGTCGAGCCGAACGGCATGGTAGAGTTTCAGGGCGAGCAGCTTGGCCCGTTGCCGTCAGAACTGGTCGGCCAAACGGTCGAAGTGCGAGCGATCCAGGACAAGATCAACCTGTATTATGACGGCAAGCTGGTCGCCAGCTACATTGTCGAGGACGAAACATAGCGCGCGTGGCGCCATGACGCTCGCGGCTGGTATAATTGACGGCGCTAGGTGATCGGCGCGCTGGTACCTATGACCAAGCAGCGACAAATCGCGCGGCCGAAGCATGTCCCACAGCGGACATGTATTGCATGCCGCAAAGTCGACGCCAAACGCGGGCTGATCCGGCTGGTACGCCTGCCGGAGGGCCGCGTGGCGATCGACGCAACAGGAAAACTAGCAGGCCGAGGAGCATACCTGTGTGCCGAGCGGACGTGCTGGGAAACAGCACTCAAACGAAAAGCTGTGGAGCGCGCCCTGAAAATAGCCGAGCTGGCGCCGCAAGATCGGCAAACACTTGAAGCGTATGGCGCGGCGCTACCGCGGGGCTCGGAAGAGGATAAAGTTGAAACAGAACCGGTATCTACTATGTAAGCGAGAATCGAAAGAATGCTTTTTTGTACAAGGGGGCAGCGCCTGGTTCGCGTCCCCTTTGTGCTTCACAAAAGGAGTGCGGCATGCCTATACCATTAAAACGACGTGAGCCTCAGGCCGAAGAGGCCAAAACAACACCCGCCAAGCCGCAGGCGGCAGTCGAGCCCGCGCCCCGCGTTGTCGCGGCAAGTGTGCCGCAGAGCAGCGCCGCGCCCGTGGCTCCGGCACAATCGGCTGCCGGCCAGGCCGGGAACGGAAGCCGTCCGCAGACTGCCGGTCAGTCCGGCAGCAGCCGGCCCTACAACAGCGGCGGCCAGCCCGGGCGGCAGCCGGCCCTACAACAGCGGCCGGGAACCAGGGCGGCGGCAGGCCGGCCCTACAACAGCGCCGGGAGCCAGGGTGGCGCCGGCCGGCCGCCGGCCGGCGGTCAGCCCGGCAGCCGGCCGTATGGCGGTGGCGGTGGGCGTCCCGGTGGCGGCAGCCGTCCCGGTGGCGGCAGCCGTCCCGGCGGTGGCGGTGGGCGTCCCGGTGGCGGCAGTCGCTCCGGCGGCGGCCGTGGGCCCGCCGGCCGCAACGGCAACCGCGGCCAGCAGGCCGTGGCGACACCTGTACAGCGCGTTCCCGTACGGCCAAAGGGCCCGGTAGCGCTGGGTTCGACGATCACGATCCGTGAGCTGAGCGAAGCGCTTAGCGTCGGCGCGGGCGAGATCATGCGCGAGCTGATCAAGGGCGGCATGATGGCCAACATCAACACGCAGCTGGACTACGATACAGCAGCCCTGATCGCCGCCGAATTCAGCATCGAAACCACCAAATTGGAGCCGGAAAAGGTCGCCGGCATCTTCTATTCGGTCCAGGAAGCGCTGGTAGCGGAAGATCCGGCTGATTTGAAGCCTCGTCCGCCGGTGGTTACGATCATGGGGCATGTCGACCACGGCAAGACCAAGCTGCTCGACGCGATCAGGTCGACGCGGGTGGCCGAAGGCGAGGCCGGCGGCATTACGCAGCACATCGGCGCCTACCAGGTCGAGGCACAGAGCCGCAAGATCACCTTCCTGGATACACCGGGGCATGAAGCGTTTACCGCTATGCGTGCCCGCGGCGCGCAGGTCACCGATATCGTGGTCCTGGTTGTAGCCGCCGACGACGGCGTGATGCCGCAAACACAGGAAGCGATCTCGCACGTCAAGGCCGCCGGAGTGCCGATGATCGTGGCGATCAACAAGATCGACGCGGCCGGCGCAAATCCGGAGCGCGTGCGCCAGGAACTGGCCAACGCAAACGTGCTGGTCGAGCAATGGGGCGGCGACGTGCCCAGCGTCGAGGTGTCGGCTCGGATGAATACGAACATCAACGAGCTGCTCGACATGATCCTGCTGGTGGCCGACGTCACGGAGTTCAAGGCTAATCCGGACAAGCCGGCGATCGGGACGATCGTCGAAGCCGAGATGGACAAGAACCGCGGCGTTGTCGCCACGGTGCTGGTGCAAAACGGCACGCTGCGGCTTGACGACGTGGTGCTGGTTGGAGCCACAGTCGGGCGCGTGCGCTCGATGTTCAACGACTCGAACAAGCGCCTGCGCCACGCCGAGCCGGCGATGCCGGTAGAGATATTGGGCATCGACGCGGTACCGCAGGCCGGCGACATTTTGCAGGTCGTCAGCTCGATCGACATCGGCCGTGAGGTCGCTTCGCAGCGGGCCAGGCAGCGTCAGGCCGAAAGCATGGCCGGCCCGAGCAAGGCGGTCGGGCTTGACGATCTGTACGCCAAGATCCAGGCCGGGCAGGTCAAAGATCTTAATATCCTGTTGAAGGCGGATGTATCGGGCTCGATCGGTGCTATCGAGCACTCGCTGCAGCAGATCAACGCCAAGCATACCGAGGTGCAGCTGCGGACGATCCACAGCAGCACCGGCGCGATCACCGAGTCGGACGTGAACCTGGCCACGGCGTCCAAGGCGATCATTATCGGCTTCAACACGCGGCCTGATCCGGCGGCTCGGCGCCTGGCCGAGCAGAACGGCATCGAGATCCGCTTCTACAACATCATCTACCAGTTGATCGAAAACCTCGAGCAGGCGCTGGTCGGTATGCTGGCGCCGGTAGAGCGCGAAGTGGTCAATGGCTTTGCCGAGGTTCGCAATACGTTCCGGCTGCCGTCGCGCGAAGTCGTGGCCGGGCTGTACGTCACCGACGGCAAGGTCAGCCGCAACGACAACGTGCGCGTGCTGCGCAACGGCGTGGTGGTCCACGATGGGCGCATCAGCTCGCTCAAACGCTTCAAGGACGACGTCCGCGAGGTGCAGTCGGGCTACGAGTGCGGCCTGGTGGTCGACGGCTTCACCGATGTACAGGATGGCGATACGATGGAGTTCTACCGCACCGAGCAGGTGGAGCGGACGGCCTAAGCGAGAACATAGAACACAGAACAAAGAACAGGCGTCCCTTTGTTCTGTGTTCTATGTTCTATGTTCTTGTTATGTCAAAACGAACCGAACAAGTAGGCGACGAGATCCAGCGCATTCTGGGCGAGGTGATCCAGACCGAGATCAAGGATCCGCGCGTCGGGTTTGCGACGGTTACCGGCGTGACGGTGACGCCCGATCTGCTGCGCGCCAATGTGCGTATCTCGGTGATGGGCAGCGACGACGACCGCAAAGCAACCATGCGCGCCCTGGAGCACGCCAAGGGCTTTCTGCGCCGCCGCGTCGCTGAAGAGCTGACGCTGCGCCAGGTGCCCGAGCTGAGGTTACACCTCGATACCTCGCTCGACCATGCCATGCGCATCGGCGAGCTGCTGCGTGATGTTGAGCGCGAGCGGTTGGAGAATCCTCCCAACTTGGACGAAGACGAGAGTGCGTCGAGCTGATTTCGTGGTGTACTCAATCGATGGGTGACGGGGTGACGGGGTGACCAGGTGAGACCGGTGTTGCTGATTTGTACGTTTCAAAAAGGTTGATACCGCGCACCATTGCCTAGGGCAAGCGTCAATTACGATCATCTTGTCACCCCATCACCCTGTCACCCAGTCATCATCGCCACCTTCACCATACCCAAACCGTACTCAGAGCCTGCCACCATAGAACGCGCACCACCCTTCATCTATGGATCCCTACTTCAAAAAACAGATCAGCTACAAACACGCGGGCCAGGACTATACCTTTGACGTCGGCAATACCCTGTTTTCGTCGTTCGACGTCGACGAGGGCACCGACGTTTTTTTGCGCTTCCTGCAGCCTGAGACGCCTAACCTGATCCTGGATCTTGGCTGCGGCTATGGGCCGATCGGCATCATTCTGGCGCGGCGCTTCCCCGAGGCGCGCGTGATCATGGCCGACAAAGACCTGCTGGCCGTTCGCTACGCGCGGCGTAACATCGAGCTCAACCAGGTCGGCAATGCCGAAGTGGTCGGCAGCGTCGGCATGCAAGCTTTGCCCGATGTGCCGTATGACTTGATCGTTTCCAACATCCCGGCCAAAATCGGCGACACGGCGATCGAGAGCGAGTTCCTGCTCGAGCCGTACCACAGGCTGGCGCCCGGCGGCTCATATTGGTTCGTCGTGGTCAGTGGCCTGAACCACCTGATCCCGCGGCTCGGACAGCGCCACCAACTGCGCATGAAAGAAGTGAAAAAACGAGCGGGACATTCGGTGTATCATGTGCGGAAAGAGGTGGTGACCCTTACCCAACCCGGGGATACATCCCCGGCCTGAAGAAACATAGCCTCTGCGGAGGCTAGCGCGCTTAAGCGTGCTTTGTTGCTTCAGCCCAGGCTGAAGCCTGGGGGCTGGGGGTGAGGGCCGAAACAAAGAAATGCTGTACACAGACGCCGAAACCGCAGCGCCCGCGATCGCCCAGATTCTCACCGGCAAGCAGCATGTTCTGCTGATCACGCACGTCAACCCCGACGGCGACGCGATTGGCTCGCTGCTCGGGCTTGGCCTGTCGCTCGAAGCGCGCGGCCACGCCGTGACGCTGCTGGCACCCACGCCGCTGCCGTTGTATGTAACGCGGCTGGGAGGCGTCGAGCGTATCGAGGTGTACAGCAAATCGGCGGTGTACAGCGAAATCATGGCGCTGCCAGCCTCGGTCGACCTGATCATGCTGGTCGATACCGGCGATATCCGCCGCATCGCACGGATCTATGAGGAAAATCCCACCTATGTCGACGGCCGTCCGCTGGTGGTAATCGACCATCACGCGACCAACTCGGGCGAAGGGCAGGTGAATCTGGTCGACGCGTCGCTTTCGTCCACCTGCGAGCTGCTGTACCGGCTGTTGCGAGCCTGGAACGCCTCGATCAGCGCGCACGTCGCCACGGCGCTGCTGATGGGCGTGATCACCGATACCCAAAGCTTCAAGACCTCCAATACTACACCGTCGGCGCTGCGCACAGCCGCCGACCTGATCGAGCTCGGCGCGGACCGCGAGCTGATCATGCGCGATGTGTACTCCAATATCCGCTTCGAGACCGCCAAGCTGCTGAGTTTGTCGCTCTCGGAGCTGCGACGCGATGGCCCGCTTGCCTGGACGCACGTCACCCAGGTGATGCAGCGCAGCGTCGGCGCCGACGACGACGCCTCGGCCGAAGTGACCGAATATATCGCCGGACTCGGCGGCCTGCGTGCGACCGCACTGTTCAAGGAGCGCCGCGACGGCTCCGTCAAAGTATCGCTGCGCTCGGTGCCGGGTGTTGACGTCGCCGCCGTGGCGCAGCATTTCGGCGGCGGGGGCCACCGTCAGGCCGCCGGCGCGACACTCGCCGGCCCGCTCCACGAGGCCGAAGAGCGCCTGCTGGCCGTGCTGCGCGCCGCGGTCGGCGAGCCCGAAAATGAGCAGCATGTATAACTTCGCCCCGCCCGATTATCGCTGCCCGTTTTGTGTTGTGGTGGCCGGACGTGAAAACTCGAGCATCTGGACGCGACAGCAGGATATTGTTCTGCGCGACGAACTGGTCACCGCATTCATCGCCGCCGCGTGGTGGCCCAACAATCCCGGCCACGTGCTGGTCGTTCCGAACGAGCATTTCGAGAATTTGTTCGAGCTTCCGGCAGCGTATGCCGCCGCGGTCCACACTGCCGCCCAGCAAATCGGGCACGCGTTTTTACAAAGCTATGGCTGCGAAGGTGTTTCGACGCGCCAGCATAACGGCCCTGCCGGCAACCAGGACGTATGGCATTATCATCTACATGTGTTTCCAAGGCATCGCGGCGACAGGTTGTACGAGCTGACGGGCGAGAGGCGGACGACTACGCCGGAAGAGCGCCTGCCGTACGCCGAGCGGATGCGTGCCGCCCTGACCTGGCCCTCACCCCCAGCCCCTCTCCCGCGCTGACACGCAGGAGAGGGGGGCAAAGTCTAGCTCCCCTCTCCTGTTGCTTGCAACGGGAGAGGGGCTGGGGGTGAGGGCCTATAATGTAATAAGGAGAAAGCGATGATCAGCGAGTTTCACAACGAGCCGTTTACCGATTTCGGCATATCAGGCAACGCACAGGCCTATCGCGACGCCCTGGAGCAGGTTCGTGAGCAGCTTGGGCGGACCTATCCGCTGGTAATCGACGGTGAGCAGGTCTCCACCGAAGCCACCTCGACGTCGATCAATCCTGCCCAGCCTGATCAGATCGTCGGCCGCTTCGCCAGGGCAACCGTGGAGCACGCCAATCAGGCCGTCGAGGCCGCGGCGCGTGCCTATGAAAGCTGGCGCTTCGTTGTCCCTGAAGAGCGAGCCGGCTACCTGTTCAAGGCGGCCGCCGTTATGCGCCGGCGCAAGTTCGAGCTGTGTGCCTGGCTGACGTATGAAGTATCAAAGAGCTGGGCCGAAGCCGACGCGGATGTGGCCGAGGCGATCGATTTTTGCGAGTACTACGGGCGCCAGATGCTGCGTCTGGCCGGCCCGCAGCCGGTGTCGCCGTATCCCGGTGAGACCAACCAGCTCGAGTATGTGCCGCTCGGCGTCGGCGTCGTGATCCCGCCGTGGAATTTCGCGCTCGCGATTATGGCCGGCATGACGTCGGCGGCGATCGTGGCCGGCAATACCGTGGTGCTCAAACCGGCCTCGACCTCGCCCACTATCGCGGCGATCTTTGTCGACATCCTTAACAATGAGTGCCAGCTGCCAGCGGGCGTGCTGAATTTCGTACCCGGCCCGGGCGGCACGATCGGCGACACGCTGGTGGACCACCCCAACACGCGCTTTATCGCGTTTACCGGCTCCAAAGAGGTGGGGCTAAGGATCTTCGAGCGCGCCGCGAAACACCAGCCCGGCCAGAACTGGCTCAAGCGCACCGTTTTGGAGATGGGCGGCAAAGACGCGCTGGTAGTCGACGAGACGGCCGACCTTGACCTCGCCGCCGACGCGATCACCGCCTCCGCGTTCGGGTTTCAGGGCCAGAAGTGCTCGGCCTGCTCGCGCGCGATCGTAGTCGAAAGCGTGTACGACGAAGTGCTGGCCAAAGTAATCGAGCGTGCCCGCAAGCTCTCGGTAGGCGACCCGGCCCAGCCCGCCACCTTTATGGGCGCCGTGATCGACAGCAACGCATTTCAGAAGATCAAAGACTATATCGCCGTCGGCGCCGAAGAAGGCCGCGTGGCGCTGGGCGGAGAAGCGGGCGACGGCGCCGACGGCTACTTTATCCCGCCGACGATCGTCGCCGACGTGAGCGAAAACAGCCGGCTTGCGAATGAGGAAGTCTTCGGGCCGGTGCTGGCGTTCGTCAAAGCGCGCGACTTCGAGCACGCCGAGCAGATCTTTAATGGAACGGAATACGGCCTGACCGGCGGCCTGATCACCGGCAGCCGCGAGCGGATCGAGCGCGCCAAGCGCACCTTCCACGTCGGCAACCTGTATTTCAACCGCAAGATCACCGGGGCACTGGTGGGCGTGCAGCCGTTCGGCGGCTTCAACATGAGCGGCACCGACTCCAAAGCGGGCGGCCCGGATTACTTGCTGTTGTTTACACAGGCCAAATCGATTACGGAGCGGCTGTAAGCAGACCAACAAACCAACAAACCAACCATCGGGGACAATATCGTAGATCGTGAAGTTGTCGAGAAAGGTACCAGGGCCGAGAAAACTACATTCCTTTCGACATGGCGAAACGGTTTGCTGGTTTGTTAGTTTGTTAGTCCTTCAGCGCCGCCAGAATCTCGTCGGCGTGGCCTTCGGGCTTGACCTTCGGCCACACCCGCTTGACGATGCCGTCTGCATCGATCAGATACGTGATCCGGTATATGCCCTCGAACTCGCGGCCCATCATCTGCTTGGGTCCCCATACGCCGTACTGATCGGCGACCGCGTGGTCCGGGTCGGCCAGCAAGGGAAACGGCAGGCTGAACTTCTGCTTGAACTTGGCGTGGCTCCGGACCGTATCGGCACTGGCGCCGAGCACCACGGCTCCGGCGTCCTGGAACTCGCGGTACGCGTCGCGGAACGAGCAAGCCTCGACGGTGCAGCCGGGCGTATCGTCGCGCGGATACCAGTATAAAATCACCGGCTTACCGCGAAAATCGCTGAGCGATACCTCCTGGCCGTTATCGTCTTTGAGCGTAAACACTGGCGCCGTATCGCCGACTTCGAGCATTTGTTTCTCCTCGATTTTGATGCTGTGTGTTTCCATATTTTACAGCTTCTCGATAGCTGAACAAACTGTCGCACCTAAGGGAATAACCACAGAGGCACAGAGGGCACAGAGGTTCTTTTGATTCTCTGTGCCCTCTGTGCCTCTGTGGTGCAGTTTTCCGTGCTGCGCTCTAGTTCGGCAGCTGCACCCCATCTGCCGGGAAGTTCTTTTGAACAGCGTTGTCGGGGAACTGGATCGTTTGTAGCGTCGATGCGATGTTCTGCTCCAGGCAGACAGTGCTGTACTCGACGCCGAACTTGACGACTCTTGTGCCCGCAACACAGCTGTTGACCTGCTCGCCGAACTGGTTCGTCACGAACCTGCCGCGCAGATTCGAGCGATTGGCATACCACGCCAGCTCCAGACGGCGGGTCGTACCGAGCTCGCCGTTGGGATTAAGGATCCAGGTGCTCTGGTCGCCGGCGGTCGCGTTCTCAGCCGGATTGTACAGGGTAGTCGCGTTACAGATCAACCAGCCGAAGTCCGGCCCCCAGATCGGCTCGCCCGGAGCAGCGTACCATTGCTCGCAGTTAATGCCTTGCTGCAGCGAGGTCTGATCCGGGATCAGCATGACCGGCCGCTGCAATACCTCTTCCCCGCGCCGTCGCACAAAGCGCGCTCCGCCCTGCGACGCCGGTCGCGGGTCGCCGGTGTTGTACCAACCCTGCATGTGCGATACGGCGCCCGCTTCGTCGCGGATCCAGAGCTCGTACGAGTGATAGCGCGCACTGCGATCGAGCGGATTGGACGCGGCGTGGATCCTGAGGTAGAGATCCTGATCGTTGAAGCGGGTCGCAAACCCCTTCATCGCCGCGTGCTTGGCCGTGTTTTCGGCCGACGAGGTATTGAATGCGCCATGGAACGAAAGTGGATAGCCTGAGGCAGAGACCCAACTGGGCGGCGCGTCGCCGTGCTCATGACCTGTGGCACAGCCGTTGACTACCGGCGGGTGCCAGGTGTTCATCGATTCGCCGCAGCGTCCTTGTCCTCCGCCTTGTGGTGGAACAGACGTTGCTGTCGGCCTTGGGGTCGCCGTCGGTGCCTGCGCCGACGCAGCTCACCGTCCAATCCCGCGCTCCTTGCTGGGTAACCCTTAGGTCACACTGGTTACCCACGATCCTGATCGTGTCGTTGGCACTCAACTGCTGCGTGAAACTTGCCGCCGCGACGCTCAGGGTAAAACCGAGCGCCAGCATGCCGACCAGACATGCCAGTCCGAACTTGACCGTCCTCGTCATCCTGCCCAATCCTTTCGAGACGAATGTCAAGTACATCCGTCTATCGTCGAACACCAGAGGGCCCGTCCCCCTGGAGCATCGGTAAGTGCAGTAGTGTGATGCAGCCTGCAACAAAGCACTATGCGCGTCATGGCGCGAATACCGAATTAGACAAGCGAGAGACTACCTCTCCTGGACAGAAAAGTCAATTACTCACTTAAAGCGCGATCCATGCGTCAGGCACAAGGAGGATATCGCCCGAAACCTGTGGAAGCTTCAGTCGCCGCCTGTATCAGCAAACTATCAGGTTGGGCCTTCTTTACCTTTGATTGACACAATTCCGGCGCTAGTGCTATCCTAGCGCAACTGCCACGGTAGCAGGCCGCGGTACACCTTAAGGAGGCTAGTATGTTCTCTCGCCGCGACGCGAGCAATACCGATCGCGACCGTTCGACCACGGACGAGTCGCTACGCACCGCGACCACAACCGTACCGACCCCGGTTGCGACGCCTGCACCACAGCCCGCAGTTACGACGCCCGTTGTTACCACGCAGCAGTCCTCGTCGGGCAGCACAGAGGAAAGCCTGATTGCGCGTGAAGACACGTTTGAGGGTACGCTGCGCACCACCAAGGGCGTGCGTGTGCTGGGCACCGTCGAGGGCACGATCGAGTCGGACCAATATGTGCATATTGAAGAAACCGCTAAAGTGCAGGCCGACATTTCCGCCGACGAGGTAGTGATCGCCGGCGAGTACACCGGCAAGCTCACCTGCCGGGCGCGGGTTGAGATCCGCTCGACCGGCCGCGTCAGCGGCCAGATCGATACCGTCAAGCTGCAGCTGCACGAGGGTGGGTATTTCGACGGCGAGCTGCATATGCAGAAGCCGAACGGTGTTTCGGCCCCGCCGGTCGACACAAGCACCGTTGCAGGCGACAACTCCCGGCCGCGCCGCACGCGCTATGTAGACATCAGCGGCGAGGCGTCCAAAGAAGTCGGCGCCGAAAGCGGAAGCGGATCGTAAGGGATCTTCAGCTCCACGCCAGCGTTTCAACTGACGGAACGCCGTCCGGCGACCACGCGAACTCGGAGATAGTCGCGCAGCAGGCGATGATTGGCCGGGTCGACGATATAGGCGGCCGTACGCTGCTCCGACGGTAGGTCGGCTATGTGCAGCGCGCGACCCCAGCAGCCGCTGTTGAAGTAGCGTGCGTTGGCGTCGGCGATCGGCCAGCCCGGCGCGTCGTCGAAGCGCAGGCGCGTGTCGACGGCGCGCTGTGTGTGGCCGAAGCAGACGGCGTGGAGCTCAGGTTGCCGGGCCGCTACAGCGCCGGCATAGCGCAGCACATCCGTATGGTCGTCGTACAGGCGGCGCGCCGCTGCACGACGCTCAACCGGGGTCGGCATACGCGAAGGCTGCGCCGGTGCGCCCGGCAGCACGGGTGGTGCAAACTGTGCAAGCTGCGCCCCGTCCTGGAGCCCTGCGCCATAGGCAAACGCCCGGCGCAAGGACGGCACGTCGGGCACGCGCAAGCTTTCGTCGTCGCCAGCCATGCTGGAAAGCCAGCCGGCAACGCTGGCCAGCCAGCCCAGCGACTGCCGGCTGATTCCAAGCCGGTACGCGGCTGCTCCGATCTCTTCTTCACTGCTCAGCAGCGTCAGCGAATCGAGGATCACCCGTACAGCCGGCACCAACGCCGCGTGCAGCGCGCGGTCCGGGAGCAGGTGGCGCAGCACGAGCAAAGCGGCCGGGATCCGCGGTAGCACATTGTCGATCATTTCCCAGCCGTCTATGCGGTCGAGCGGGGCTACGAACTCTTCGGCGAAGCGAATGCCGAGCGTGCGCTCCAGGCGCGGAACTCCCCACGGATCCGACAGCACCCACTGATTGGCGTCGTGACAGGCCACGGGATCGCACTCGTGCCCGTGCTGAATATGCACACCCTCGCGCTGCAGAAACGAGCCGAAGCCAAGGGTGGTTTCATCTCCCAGTCGGACGATACGCTCGCGCAAGCGTGCCTGCACCCGTGGCCAGCGCAGATCGGCATCCCGGTCGCCGAAGAGCCAGGTCAATCGGCCGCCGGAGCCGGCAAAGCGCCCCAGCGCATCCCATACCGGCCCGTGTGCCAGCAGCGCCTGCTCGAGCTTGAGCAGCGAATCGTCCTCGCTTGCTCCCAGCAGGTCGTCATACCACATCCGCGGCCGTGGCTGGATCTGGGTAAAATCGATGATATCACCGTTGAGTACCAGCTCGGCGCCGGGCACGCGGCTGAGCCGAAACAAGCAGGAAACCAGCGCGCGCTCGTCGTCGGCGCGGAAGTCGTCGCCGGTGCCGCCGTCGCCCAGCTGTAAGTCTCCGATTACATAGAGCTCCATCGGCCCGGCCTCTCCGATCCGCGATAGTATAACCTAATACGGATATGAGAAAGAACCAAGAACCAAGAACCGATGCTCGTTTGGTTCTTGGTTCTTGGTTCTTGGTTCTTGGTTCTATTGGGCGTCTTCTACATAAATGATCTTGCTGCCCTGCGGCTCGAAGCGAAACGGCATCGGCCGCAGCTCCGGCAGTGCGGCGATGATCAACTCGTGGCGTTCGACCGGCGCGTACAGCAGCAAAAAGCCGCCGCCGCCGGCGCCAAGCAGCTTGCCGCCGGCGGCGCCGTAGCGCCGCGCGATGGCGTACCATTCGTCGATCGCCGAGTTCGTGATGCCGGAGGCAAGCTCGCGCTTCATGACCCAGCCTTCGTGCAAAATCTCGCCAAAGCCGTCCAGGTCGTCGCGGTTGAGCGCCGTGCGCAGGTCGCCGGCCAGCTGCGTCATACGGCGCAGCTGCAGGCGCTTGGCGCTGTCGCGCCGCGTATTTGAGCTTTGCTCGGACAGCACGCCGTCGGCCGAGCGTGTGACGCCGGTATACAGCATCAGCAGGCGCTCCTGCAGACGGCGCTTGGTATCGGCGCCGCAGATGATCGGATCGACAAACACGCTCTCGTCGGGGTTAAACTGGATGAACTGCAGCCCGCCGAACGCGGCGATATATTGATCCTGCTTGCCGATCGGTTTGCCGCAGCGCTCGATCTCGATGTCACAGGTTTCCCTGGCCAGCCGCTCGGCGCCGACATGCCGGCCGGTATAGGCATACAGCGCGTGGAGCAGCGCAACGGTGTAAGTGCTGGACGAGCCGAGGCCGGTGCCTTTCGACGGCACATCCGAGATCGAGGTGATCTCGATGCCGCCGTGCAGCTTCAGCAGCATCAGCGCCTCCCGAATCAACTCGTGCTGCAGCTCGCCGACATGGTCGACCATTTCGGTGATCGAATACGACGCACGGATCTGGCGGTCGAACTTGCGGTTGACCGTCAGATAGATATATTTGTTAATCGCCGTGCTGACGACGGCGCCCGGCTCGTCGCGGTAAAATGCCGGCAAATCGCTGCCGCCGCCGGCAAAGCTGATCCGTAATGGCGCCCGTGAGACGATCATGATCGACAATTCTCCATTAAAGGCAATGATTTTGGCGGCCGGCGCCGGCACACGCCTGCGCCCGCTGACCGACAGCGTTCCGAAGCCGATGCTGCCGATCGCCGGCCGGCCGCTGCTGGCACATACGCTGCGCTGGCTGCACGACGCCGGCGTGCGCGAAGCGGCGCTCAATCTGCACTATTTGCCCGACATCGTGCGCGACGGGCTCGGCGACGGCAGCCGCTGGGGCACGCGTTTGCGCTACAACGTCGAGCACGAGTTGCTCGGCACCGCCGGCGCGCTGCTTCCCTTCGGCGACTTCTGGGACCGCACGTTCGCCGTTATTTACGGCGATCTGCTGCTGGACCTCGACCTCGGCGCGTTGCTGCGCTTTCATCGCGAGCGCGGAGCGCTGGTTACCATCGCGCTCAAGCCGACCGATACTCCGCACTCGCAGGGTATGGTCGACACCGACCACGGGCGCGTACTGCACTTTGTCGAGAAGCCTCGATCCTGGCCGGCCGAAACCGGCACGGCCAACGCCGGCGTCTATATCGCCGAGCCTGACGCACTGCGCTGGATCCCACGCGACCGGCCATCCGACTGGGGCCACGACGTGTTTCCGGCATTGTTAGCGGCCGGCCTGCCGCTGATGGCTACCACCGTGGCAGGCCGTGTGATCGATATTGGAACGCCGGACATCTACGCCAGGGTGCGAGAAACAGGGTTCGATTCAAAATAGTCGAAGGTCGAAAGTCGAAGGTCCAAGATGAATTTCTCGGCTCAGCCGATCAAGAAGCCTTGATTGACGTCGAAACCCCAACGGATGGACACGAATCCGGCAGTAACCGACCTTCGACCTTTGACCTTCGACCTTCGACCATTAACCCTACGTTGCTGCCGGCATCGCTCCAAAACCAAAATTGAGCGGGACGGGACGCAAGATCCCTTCGACGCAATCGACCAATTGCTGGGCGTCGAAGTGCTTGTCCATGCAAGCCGTGACGGCCAGACGTCGCAGCTCGTATTGCGTCGGGCAGCGCGCGGCAATCAACATCACCGGAATCGTCTCCAGGCCACGCATTTTGCGTAGAACCTTGAGAACCTCGTTCCACTGCGGAACGCCTAAATCGATAACCAACAGATCGGGTCGTAGACGATGAATTGAGAGCAATGCGTCCCATACCTGATGCGCCCAGACGACATGATGCCCGACGGACTCTAGGTTATCGGTTATTAAACGTGCCTGCAGTGGATCAGCATCGATCAACACTACGAGAGCCATGCTCCCTGTTCCTCCAACAGCGCCTGGGTGGGTAGCGGGGGGTTGCTCATCAACCATGCGTCGATCATGTCCAATCATTATACGTGCATAATGTACAGTGCACGCCTAACACTGAACTATGGAGCAGGGCGAGGATGCTTTCAAATTACTTGCAGTAACAACAAGGCCGGACCGCTTGGTCCGGCCTCATTCGTCGCGCAGGAGGAAGGAACTTAGGCGTCGGCAAGCTGTTCGCGCGGCATGGTGTAGCCGATACCGGGCTTGGTCAGGATCAGCCGCGGCTTGCGCAAATCTTCGCCCAGCTTGCGGCGCAGGCGGCTGATATACAGGTGCAGCGAAGCATAGTCGCCCACGTATTCCGGTCCCCACACCTTCGACAGCAGCGCGTCGGCTACCAACGTGCGGCCGGCGTTCTGGGCCAGATATTCGAGCAGGCGATACTCGGTGCGCGAAAGCTGGACCTCCGCGCCGTCCATCGTCACCAGACGCTGGTCGAAATCGATCAACAGCGCGCCGCAGCGAAACGTTTGCTGCGCCTGCAGCGGGCGACCCTGCGAGCGGCGCAGCACCGCCTCGATGCGCGCACCGAGCTCGGTCGGGTCGAACGGCTTGCCGATATAATCGTCGGCGCCGAGCTGCAAGCCGCGCACACGCTGGGCGGGCTGGTCGAACGCGCTGAGGAAGATCACCGGAACGGAGGAGTGCTCGCGAATGCGCTGGCAAACTTCGAAGCCGTCGGCGTCGGGCAAATCGACGTCAAGCACCACCAGGTCGGGGGTGTGTGTATCGACCATTTCCGCGGCGTCGCGGCCCTGATCCAGTGTGATAATGCGGTAGCCAAGCGGCTCGAGATTGAGCCGCAGCAGCCGTTGTGAGCGCAGCTCGTCCTCGACTACCAGAATAGTGCCCTGGCGTGTCCGCGACGCCATCTTTGCAGCGTTAGCCATCTGTTCCCGTTCCTCCTAAAGCGCGACTATAGTTCCGGCCGCCTGGGCAGCCGTTGTTAGTGCTTTGCGACGTCCCGCGGCGGCATGTTAATTCATTCGACGTCGGGGCAGGCTCAACTTGAAGCAAGCACCGGCACCCGGCACCAGCTCGGCCCAGATACGCCCCCCGTGCTGCTCAGCGATCCCCTTGCAGATATACAGGCCGAGGCCTGTCCCACCGCGCCGTGGCGACTGAGCCGCCTGATAAAACGGCTCAAACAACCACGCGAGATGGTCCGACGAAATTCCGGGCCCGTTATCCTCAACCGAGAGCCGAAGCTCCTCACGGGTCACCTCGATCGAGATACGGGCTACCGTACCGGACGGCGTGTGGCGAACCACATTGCCGATTAAGTTGTCTACAACCTGCTGCACCCGGTGCTGGTCGGCGGGAACGGGGGGTACAATCGCGGGAATTTCGATAGTAAGGCTATGGTCGCCGACGCCCTGCCAGCGTTCGACGGCCCGCGTGACCAGGTCGTCGAGCTGCACGCTTTCGATCTCGAGCTTGAGATTGCCCATTTCGATCTGGGCGGTATCCAGCAGATCGTTGATCAAGCGATCGAGATGGTTACTTTCCTCGGTGATAATGCGCAGATAGTCGCGGGTGGTTTCGTCGTCGAATTGTACGAGCGGACGTAGCAGCGTAGACGCATATCCCTTGATGTGATGCAGCGGCGTCCTCAGCTCGTGCGAAACAGCCGCCATAAACTGCGAGCGCATCCGCTCGGCGTCGCGCAGCGCCGCCTCCTGGGCCGCCGCCACCTCGTGACGCAGCAGCTCGGCGCGCTCGGCCTCGCTCCGCTTGAGCGAGGTAATGTCCATCATCAGGCCGCACAGCAGCCGTCCATCGTCTTTGGGTTGCACAGTTGTCGCTAACCACAATGTACGGCCGTCGGCGGCAACCAGACGCAGCTCGCCGCGAACGCGCGCACCGCCGAGCGCCGCACCGTTCAGCAGCATGTTAAACGAGGCCCGATCTTCGGTGACAACACGCGAGAGCAGAAAGTCCGGCTCCTCAAACCAGCATGTGACCGGAAAACCAAGCAGCGTCTCGGCTGAGCCGTTGACGTAGCTGAAGCGAAGTGTTTCGGCATCTGCCTGCCACACGATCGCATCTAGCTCGTCCATCATTTCCCGCAGCTCAGCGGGCGCAGCTTGTCGAACCTCGGTTTTGGGCATCACATCCCAGGACCGGAGGCGCTGTTCCTCGATCATCGATCAACTCCACGCGGTTTCCCGCGTCGACGCCGGCGATCCGGCCTTGTTTTAGTTCGGATAGGGCGACTGCCTGGGGTAAGGCAGTTTATTAGTTCGTCAGAACAACGTCGTGGATGTTCTGCTCTAACCATATAAACGCACGAGTATCAAAAAGGTCACGCGGCAGTTTTAAACTGCTTTTAGCTACGACCAAAGTCGTATGCGGCTATGCCGAAAGTTAGTCGCCGCGCCGAACTCCGGAGTTCACACCACCATGTGATATGCGCAGCCCGGACGATCGGGTATGAAGTTGTGCTCGCTGGGATAGATCAGTGCACGTGGGGTATGCCGTGCGCCTGTTCGCAGCGAGTATATACCGACCGTAGCACGCTCGTCAATCAAAACAAAGTAAAACCGGCTCCCTGATAGACAGCCGTTTGAAAGAACTCGCCGCGCAACACACAGTGTCGTGCAAGCCATGCTCGGTACGCTGTCCCTGCAACCGGCGGGCTTGCCGGGAACGCTTGTGGCTGAAATGCGCAAGCGCCAAACCGTTTCGACCACTCGAACGAGCAGAAAGGAACGCGCAGCAATGCACGACCGGGATGAGCATATCAGCTGGTATCTGGATGAAGTAGGCGCACTGTTGTACCGCCTGCCCCATCAGCCGATCCACGACGCGATCGACGCGCTGTTGACCGCCTATTCATACGGCCGAACGATCTATGTGATCGGCAACGGCGGCAGCGCGGCGACGGCGAGCCATTTCGCCTGCGACCTGCAGAAATGGACGCTGGTTGCAGGCCAGCCACGCCTCAAAGCTATCGCGCTTACCGACAACTTCGCGCTGTTCTCAGCCTTCGCCAACGACGACGGATACGAAACGGTGTTCGAGTCGCAGCTGCGTACGCTGCTCAATCCCGGCGATGTCGTAGTTGCGATCAGCGGCAGCGGCCGTTCGCCAAATATCGTACGCGCCGTGCAGTACGCCGCCGGCCGCGGCGCCGTCACCGTGGCGCTCACCGGCATGGGCGGCGGCGAGCTGCTGAGCCTGGCCGATCACTGCGTCGTGGTGCCGAGCGATCGCATGAACCAGATCGAGGATGTTCACACAACGCTGTGTCATCTGATGGCCGACGCGATCAAGGAAACCGTTGCCGAAAGCTCCTCCGTCGTGCGGAGCCTGCCGTCCGTCGTTTCGCGCGCTGTTGAGCCCGTCGAGACACGCTAATTAGGTGCCGTAATGCAGACCTGGGACCTCTTTTTCCGATCATTCTATCTACTGAAGCGCTGGTGGCTGCTGGTAGTGCTCGCCGGTATCGGCAGCGGCGCGACGGCGTTTGTGTTGATTCGCAATCAGCCGGAGCAGTACGTTGCAAGCGCGACGCTGCAAGTCGGCAATAACCTGCAGAGCCCGAACCCGAACGTCAACTCGGCGGGGGTGAGCCAGACGCTGGCCGCGTACTACGCCGACGTCGCGGAGCGCCCGAAAATCCTGGATCCGGTGATCGATGAAGCTAAGCTCCAGATCACGGCCGAGATCATGGCGGAATATATGGTCTCGACCAGCATCGCGCCGCAATCTCAGCTGGTCGTCATCTCGGTACTGGATACCGAGCCGGATCGTGCAGCGGCGATCGCCAACGAGATTGCCCAACAGCTGATCAACTTCAGCCCATCCCAGGACGAGGAGTTCGCCAAAACGCGCGAGATCGCTCAGGCGACGATTATCGATCTCGAAGTGACGGTCGAGAGTCTAGCCAGAAGATCGAGCAGCTCAACCAGGACATCCTTAAGATGACCTCGGCGGGCGAGATCACCGAAGCGCGCACGCGCCTGACGCAGCTCGAAGCTGAAAAGGCCGACAAGCAAGGCGAGATCGAAGGCCTGCTCGGCAACCTCAACGATACGCTGACCAACTCGCTCAAAGAATTTCAGGCGGCATCAACGCCGGTATGGTCACTGCCGCAGCGTACCTTTCCCGCTGCCGTGCTGGCAACCTTGCTTGGCATGGTGATCGGCCTGGCCGCGGCGTGGGTGCTTGAAGAGCTTGACGATGTGTGGCGCCGCTCGCGCCAACCCGAGATGGTGATCCAGGAGGCACAGCTCGGTCTGGTGCCGGTCGATTGGGCCGGGCTGGTCAACGATGCTTCGCTGAAACAGCCGCGCGGCAAAGCCTGCCTCGCCTTGCGCTCGGAGCTGCTGCTGCGCCTCGGCGCGGACACCCAGCACTCGATTATGGTCACCAGCGCCCACGCAACCGAAGAGCGCAGCCGGCTGGCCGTAGACCTGGCGCGCTTGTTCGCGCGCTCCAACCAGCAGGTAGTGCTGGTAGACGCCAACCTTGGCGAAGACTTTCTGGCACGCCAGCTCGGCACCGAGGGAGACGCGCTGCGCACCTTGCTGCGCCAGCCGGACAGCAAGCTGGAACCGCTGCTGCAGACGGTCGAAAAAGAGCATTTCCAGGTGCTGACCGGCAGCACCGGCGGGCCCAGCGCGCATCTTGTGCCTACCCTGCACTGGCCGCGAGCAGCCGCCGCGATCGAGTCCGCCTCCGAATTGGTCATCTTTGACGGTCCATCGGTGCTCGACAGCGCCGACGCGACGCTGCTGGCACCCCACGTGGGCGGCATCGTCCTGGTGATCGACCCGCGAGGCGAGCGGTGCTCCGATACGCGCCGCGCGATCGCGCGACTGCGTGACGTTGATGCGCCGCTGCTGGGCGTGGTGATGTTGAACTACCGCCGCGAGTCGCTCTGGCGTTCGCTGTTCTCGGGACAGCGCCAGGTACAGGCTCGTAGCGCGTAGATAGTGTGATGCTCGCTAAAGACATGAAAGAATTGCTACAGCTTTACATCAGCCGCCAGGCCGCTTCGCTGCCCCGCTACGTGTGGGAACAGCTGGTTCAGGCACTGTTCGGCTGGGTGCCTTCGATACTCGGCGTCGGCCTACGCGCGCTGGCATACCGCTCGATCCTGCACATGGAGGGCATGGCGGCGATCGAAAATCGGGTGCGTCTGGCGTTCGCCTCAAACATCCGGCTCGGTCGCGGTGCGTACCTCGACCAGGGTGTGTATATCCATGCCACGCCGGGTGGGGTCACCATCGGCGAAGGCACCTACGTGATGCATAACGCCGTGCTGCACGTGTACAACTTCCGCGACCTGCCGCACGCGTTTATCACCGTCGGCGCGCGCTCACTGGTCGGCGAGGGCTGTGTGCTGCGCGGCCAGGGCGGCATCACGATCGGCGACGACGTATATCTGGCCCCGCTGGCACAACTGCTGGCGGTGGACCACGAATACCACGATCTCGACGTCCCGATCAGCCAGCAGCCGATCGTGTGCCGCGGCATCACGATCGAAGACGATGTATGGATCGGCGGCGGCGCGATCGTTGTCGACGGGGTGCGTATCGGCCGCCACAGCGTGGTCGCGGCCGGCGCCGTCGTTACGCGTGATGTTGCGCCTTTCAGCGTCGTCGGCGGCGTGCCGGCACGCGTTATCAAAACGCTCAAAGCCGGTGAAAAGCCGTCGCCCGAGCTGCTCGAGGTTGTATAAGGAGCCCGCTATGTCCATGTTATCGGTTGTTATTCCCGCATATAACGAAGAGGACGGCATCGCCGAGATCGTGCAACGTGTGCTGGACAGCGTGCCCGCGATCAAGGCCGCCGGAGTAGACGAGGTCGAGTGTATTGTCGTCGACGACGGCTCGCGCGACCGCACCGCCGAGATCGCGTCGCAGTACCCGATCCGGCTGATCCGGCAACCAAATCGCGGCTACGGCGGCGCGATCAAGACCGGTTTCCGGGCCGCGCGCGGCGACCTGCTGGCCTTTATGGACGCCGACGGGACCTACCCGCCCGAGCACTATCCCCAGCTGTGCCGCGCGGCGCTCGACGGCGCCGACCTGGTGATCGGCTCGCGCATGGCGGGCGCCGACAGCGAAATGCCGCTGGTGCGGCGCGTCGGCAACCTGTTTTTTGCTTCGCTGCTGAACCTGGTCGGCTGCGCCTCGATCAGCGACTCGGCCAGCGGCCAGCGCGTGCTGCGCCGCGAGGTGCTGCCGCAGCTGTATCCGCTGCCCGACGGGCTGAACTTCACGCCGGCGATGAGCACGCGCGCGCTGCACGAAAACATCAAGATGGTCGAGGTTCCGATCCCCTACAAAGAGCGCCTTGGCCGCTCGAAGCTCAGCGTCGTGCACGACGGCCTGCGCTTTTTGCACGCGATTGTCTGGACTTCGCTGACCTACAACCCGGTGCGCATCTTCGGCGGCGTCGGCTTGCTGCTGTTGCTGATGGGCGTGCTGCTCGGCGGGTTAGGCCTCGCCATGGGCTCGGCCGAAAACGTCTGGCCGTTTCCGCAGCTGTTCGCGTCGCTGGTGCTGATCGTCGCGGGCTCGACGCTGTTTACCACCGGACGGCTGTTCAACTATGTCGTGTCGCTGTTTTATCGCCGCCCGATCCGGCAGGGCATCTTCGGGCGGCCACTCAGCCATCGCCCGATCGAGCGCTACTTCGGCCTGGCCGGCGTGGTTTCCGTGCTGCTCGGCTTCGCCGTTTACGGCCTGGCGGTCGCCAGTCATCTGACCGACGCGACCGGCGAAGCGCCCTGGTTCCTGCCGGCGATGAGCGCGCTGCTGGTGCTCAACGGCATCCAGCTGGGAGCGTCGTGGTTGCTGGCGCTGATGCTGGACCAGCTCAGCAAGCGCGACGTCAAAGTGCAGGACGACCTCGGCCCGGTAGCGGGCGTCGTCGAGGCACCCACCGTTGCGGTCGCCATGGGGCGATGAGCCCGAGCCGCCAATCGCACTATGTTCTGGGCTGGCTGATCGTACTGGTCAGCCACAACTGGCCCGTGATGCTTGCCGCGCTGGCTACATTGAGCAGCGCGGTAGGCGCGTGGCGCCGGCCGTCGCGCCGGCGTCTGGCGTTTTTGTATGGCTCGGCGCTGTTTGTTCTGGCTTACGAGTATCACAAGCATGTTGGGCCAACGCTGCAGGAGGCCGCAAACTACTTGTTGATGTTCGAGCTGCTGTGGCTGAATCGCCCGGTCCGGCTGCTGGTCGGGCCGGTTGCATCGGCCGCGCTGGCTGTAGCCGGCGCCGGCTTTTGGATATATGCTTTTCTGCCGCGTGTGACGACCCCACGACCTTAAGTGCACCGGCGCCTTCGAATAGCAAGGCGTCTGCAAGATTCAGCCAGGCAACCCGGCAGCACTTTGATAGCGCGCGGCGCTAGCATGCACATGCGAGCAAAACCGCCCGCTTGATCACGACGTTACAGCGCCCGCACAAAGCTCAAAGACGCAACGGACGTTATGGAACGGGGCGTAGGGACGCCCCGATGAAGATACTCTTGCCATTCTGGAGGCACGATGAGCGACCACAAACACGTTAACCCCGCCGACCGGCAGTCCGGCATCAAGCTGGTAGCGCCGGCCGACGCATCTGAGCGGTCCGGCCAGATTACCTTTGTCCCGATGGAGCGCGAGCGCAGCCAGCGCCTTGACGTGCTGGTGCTCAACCCGCCCTCGCCCGACGGCGACCTTTTCCTGCGCGATATCGCGCGCGTCGGACGCCGCACCCGCGACGGCATCATCTGGCCGCAAACGGCGCTGGCTCAGATCGGGGCGGTCATGAAGGAGGCCGGCTTCACCGTCGACGTGGTCGACGCGATCGGCCTGGGCATGACCTGGCCCGAGTTCGAGAAGTACATGTGGAAGCACAAGCCGCGCTACATGGTGATCCATGCCACGGCGCCGACGCTGACCAACGACATGCGCACCACGTTTATCGGCAAAGCTGTCGGCACGATCTCGATGGCGATCGGCACGCACGTCACGCCGATGTCGCGCGAAACGCTCGAGGCGTATCCGACGCTGGACGTCGTGATCCGCGGCGAGCCCGAGATGTCGATCCTGGACGTCGTGCGCACGATCGACCGCGCGGTTGAGGCCAAGGGCGAGCTCGATACCGTCGGCGTCGGCAACACCGACCTCAAGGCGCCGTGGCGCAAGATGCCGTTCCCCGACGCCAGCTACCTGACGACCCGCGGGCGCTTCCTTGGCGTCAGCCCGCAGACTGTCTCCGACGCGCTGCGCGAAACGCTGGGCGTCGGCTTCCGCGACGTCAACGGCGAGGTGCAGATCAACCCCGACCGGCCGTTCATCCCCAACCTGGACGACCTGCCGATCCCGCTGCACGATATGCTGCCCTGGCGCAAGTACAAGGTGCCGATCGTCGGCGGCCCGTACACGTTCGTTCTTTCCAGCCGCGGCTGCCCGGCCGGCTGCCGCTACTGCATCAAGCACGTCACCTATCAGTCCAGCGTGCGCCACCGCTCGCCGGACCACGTGCTCAAAGAGCTGTATCTGCTCAAAGAAATGGGTATGCACCATATCCACTTCGAGGCCGATCTGTTCACCGTACAGAAGGACTTCGTCTACGACCTGTGCAACGCGATCATCAAAGACGGCATCAAGATCCGCTGGAGCTGCAACAGCCGCGTGGACTTCGTCGACGAGGCCGAGCTCAAGCTGATGAAGCAGGCCGGCTGTTTCATGATCGCCTGGGGCCTGGAGAGCGGCAGCGAGGAAGTGCTCAAGCGCGCGCGCAAAGGCACCAACCCCACGCGCATTCGCCAGGCGATCAACTGGTCGCACAACGCCGGCATCAAGAACTGGGGCTACTTCATCATCGGCCTGCCGGGCGAGACGGTGGACACGATCCAGCAGACCATCGCGCTGTCCAAGGAGATCCCCGTCGACATCGCGCTGTTCCACATCGCCACGCCGTATCCCGGCACGCCGTTCTACTACGAAGCGGTTGCCAACGGCTGGATCCAGATGAACCAGTGGGAAGACTACGATATGTATTCGCATACCGTGCTCAACTATCCCAACCTGTCGAGCCAGCAGCTGGAGTACTGGGCCAAGCGCGCTGCGCGCGAGTGGAGCCTGCGCCCAGGGCCGATGATGACCTTCTTGAAAGGCGCGGCCAAGCCGGATACGCTGGGCCAGCTGGCCAAGATCGGCGTGAACCACCTGAAGTGGATGGGCGGCAGCGTCGGCAAAATGCGCCCGTCGGGCGAAGTCTAGCGGCGGGCGGCAGGTAGATCTATGCGCCTGTCCCAGACCGTATTTCGCAACTCCGCGTGGGGCTTTGCCGCGCAGTTCGCGATCAAGCTGCTTTCGTTCGCCTTCAGTGTTCTGATCATCCGGCGCCTCGGCGACGGAGTGTACGGCCAGTACGCCGCCGTGCTGGCCTACGGCATGATCTTCGCGTTTGTGTGCGACCTCGGCCTCAGCCCATACGCTGTGCGCGAGGTCGCGCGCTACCGCGAAGCGAACGCGCCGCCCGAAACGATAAACCGATTGTTCAGCAGCATGCTGGTGCTGCGGCTGCTCCTTTCGGTGGCCGCCTCGGTGCTGCTGATCGGCACGGTGTGGCTCAGCGGCCAGCCGCGCGAGATGTTGTTGGCCGTGTCGTTGTGCGCGATCGGCTACTTTACCTACAGTATTCACGGCACCTCGGAAGCGTTTCTGTCCGGATACGAGCGTCTTGATCTGGCTGCCGGCACCAAGGTGCTGTCGCAGCTGGTGTTTGTGCTCGGCGGCGGCGCTACGCTGCTGCTGTGGAACAACTACCTCGGCCTGGTTGTCGCCAGCCAGCTCGGCATCGCGCTGATGGCGCTGGTTGCCTGGCGCGCGGTACGCCGGCTTGGCGTCGGCTGGGGCACCGTGGCCATCCGAAATTGGCCGGCGCTGCTGCGCATAAGCCTGCCCTTCGGCATCATCGGCTTCACGCTCGGCCTGTCGTATAAATTCGACACGCTGCTGTTGAGCCAGACCCGCACCGACCAGGAAGTCGGCTACTATAACGCGGCCTACAACCTGGTCTTCTCGGCGGTGATATTTTCCAATGTGATCAACACGTCGCTGTACCCCTCATTGGCGCGACACGCGGTGGGCAACCCTCACGCGCTCGGCCCGATCTTCGGCCGCTCGTTGCGCTATCTGCTGATCGCAGCGCTGCCGGTCGCCGTCGGCGGCTGCCTGCTGGCACCCGAGCTGGTCGACTTTCTGTATGGGCCGGACTTCGCGCCGGCGGCCGAGGCGCTGCGCATCGTGATCTGGGTCACGCCGTTCATGTTCGCCTCTGAGTTTCTCGGCTATGTCGTGCTGATCCGTGGCGAAGAGCGCTACGCCGCCCGCTCGGTGCTGACCAGCACGGCGCTCAACGTCGGCCTCAACCTGCTGATGGTGCCGGTGTTCGGCTTTGTGGGCGCCGCGATCATGACGGTGGTGACCGAAGCGATGCTGGTGAGCCTGTATGTATGGCGCCTGCGCGGCCTGATGCGCACGATCGACTGGACCAAAACGCTGCTGCTGCCGCTGCTGGCCGCGCTGCTGATGGGCATCGTCGTAGCGACGGTGGCACCGTGGGTACCGGTATTGATTGCAATCGCGATCGGCGCAGCCGCATACATGTTGCTGCTGGTCGCGCTGCGCATTATCGGCGGCGACGAGCTGCGTTTTGTTCGCGGCCTGAGGACGGGAGCCGAGGTCTAGCATGAAGATCGTTCTGCCGGTGCATCATTACCCACCAACGTATAACGCCGGAGCTGAACTTTATACCTTGCGCCTGGCGCGGCGATTGCACGCGATCGGCCACCAGGTCGAGGTAGTTTGCATCGAGGCGATCGATCGCGGCGACGGCCGCGAGCTGTTCGCCGAGCGCGAGCTGGACAACGGCGTGGGCGTGTGGCGCCTGTCGATGAACCTGTTCGCGTCGCCCGAGCGCATGCGCTGGGACTACGATAACCCGCTGCTGCGCGACTGGTTCGATCGGTATTTTGCGCTTGAGGCGCCCGACCTGGTGCATGCGCAGGCCGGATATCTGATTGGCGTCGCGCCGTTGGAGGCCGCGGCGACGGCGGGTATTCCG
This sequence comes from uncultured bacterium, assembly GCA_963827625.1. Classification (GTDB taxonomy): domain Bacteria; phylum Chloroflexota; class Chloroflexia; order Chloroflexales; family Kallotenuaceae; genus CAWHBS01. The sequence continues at coordinate 1,120,542 of CAWHBS010000007.1, forward strand.
ACGGTGCTTACGCTGCATGACTACTGGTATCTGTGCCCGCGCATCACGCTGCTGCGCGGCGACGGAGCGCTTTGCGAAAAGGTGCCCGAAAATCCGGCCGGCTGCGCCTGGTGCGCATGTACCAGCAGCCGCGGCATGCGCATCGCGGACCGCGCCAGCGGCGGGTTATTTGGCGCGGCGGCGCGTTCGACCACCTTGCGCCCGCAGGGCCGCGAGATCGCACGCCGTCGCGTGACGCTCGAGGCCGCACTGGCCATGCCCGCGCAGGTGATCGCGCCCTCGCACTATCTGGCCCAGCGTTTCGCGCCGCATATCGCCCCACAACGGCTGGTAGTCGCGCGCTATGGGCTCGACCTGGCGCCGTTTCAAAGTCTGCGGCAGCGACCGGCGGATGAAACTCTGCGTTTCGGATTTATCGGTCAGGTGGCTCCCCATAAAGGCGTGCATCTGCTGGTCGAAGCGTTTCGCAAGCTCGAAACGCGCGGGCGGTCGCTCGAGCTGCATATCTATGGCGGGCTGGAGCCGCAGCCGGCGTATGTTGCTCGTTTGCGCCGTATCGCAGGCGACGACACACGGATCCACCTGCACGGCCGCGTCGCCAATAGCGAGGCGCCGGGCATACTTGCCGGGCTGGACGCTGCAGTAACACCGTCGACATGGTACGAAAACAGCCCGCTGTCGATCATGGAAGCGCACGCGGCCGGAACACCAGTGATCACGGCGGCGCTTGGCGGCATGGCCGAGCTGGTCCGGGACGGCGTCGACGGCCTGCATTTCCGGGCCAACGACGCGGCCGACCTGCAGCGCAGGCTGCAGCGGCTGGTGGACGAACCGGAGCTCGGTGAGCGCCTGCGTGCCGGCATCCGCCCGCCGCGCACGGTCGACGAAGAAGTAGATGAACTGACGGCTTGTTATGAGCGGATCATCCTTGCCATGCCGTCGCTCAGGCAATCGCCTGTAGCGGAGCCGCTGCTTGCATAGCGCAGGCTCGCCGACCGCAGCACAAGGAGCTACCACCGATGTACGTTTTGTACGCGCCCGACCATAGGTCGCTCGAAGCCAGGACGCCATTGTTCGAAAAGCATATGGAGCCGCTGCTCGTGGCGCTCGAAGGCGCGGCACAGTCGGGCCGGGTGCCCGCCTCGCTGCCCGAGATCGGCCAGTATCTACAGGTGTGCCGCTGGCCGTTTCGGCGGCTGGAATACGCCTTTGCCCTCGATGTGCTGCTGGCGCACCTGCGACCCGGCGACCGCTATCTTGACGCCGGCAGCGGTGTTACACCGCTGGCCAACGTGTTCGCAAAACGCGGCGTCGACGCGCACTCGTGCGACTATAACGCCGGCCTGATCGAGCAACTTCGCAACTTCCAGCCCGGCCGCATCTACGGCGCGGACGTCGGCTACTCGGCCCAGGATCTGACCAGGCTGTCGTTTCCCGACGCGTCGTTCGACGCGATCTCGTGTATCTCGGTGCTGGAGCATATTCCGGCGCCGTCTGACCAGCGCGCGATCGCGGAGCTGCTGCGCGTGCTCAAGCCGGGCGGCGTGCTGGCGCTGACTTTAGATTACACGCCGCCGTCGACGTCGGGGTCGAGCAGCCGCTCCGGGTATCTGGCCAGGCATGTGCTCTCGCTACTGCGGCATGGGGACATCGCCGCGATCGCGGCCGGAGTCGCCAATCGCCGGCGATCCCGTGAGGCGGTTTTTGCCGGCGAAGCCCGGCATGCGCGAAGCGCCAATCAATGTTTTAGCGTCGAGCATCTCGAGCAAGACATCGGGCCGGCGCTGCTGGGCGAAGTGGTGCCGAGCCGCCTGCCGTTCAGCGCCGACCTGCGCGCCTACACCACCGCCGACGCAAAGCGATTCTGGGATCTCGAGCCCGGGCTGTGGAATAACCAGGGCCAGCGGGATGTCCTGCCGGCCGGGGTGGTTATTCGCAAGGCATCTGCAGGAAAGGTGCCCTTCGCTGTAAGCATTCCAGCTACACGCTCCGTGTAATTTTCGGTTAGAACATTATGCGTATCGGTATCGACATACGATATTTATCTCACGGCCTGGTCGGCGGTGTGCACACCTACGTCGCCAACTTCGTGCCGGCGCTGTTGGAGCAGGCCCACGAGCATGAGGTCGTGCTGTACGCCGACACCAAGCGGCCGGTCGAGCTGCACGCGCTGCCGCCGAACGCGCGCATCCGCCGGCTGCCCTATCGCAACGCGCTGTCGAGCATGGTTAACGATTTCGGATTGCGGCGCGCGATGCGGCAGGACCGGATCGATGTCGCGCATTTTCCGGCCAACTACGGCTTCGGTCCGGCGAATGCTCGAACCGTCGTCACGCTGCACGACGCGATCAATGTGATGCCGTGGCGCGAGATCGTGCGCGGACACTCCAAGCGGCCGCGCACGATCGCGACGATGACGTATCTGCACCTGGCCAGCACCGCGGCGCTGCGGCGGGCCGACCTGGTACTGACCGTCTCGAACTGGGCGGCCGACGATATCGCGCGCCACACCGGCGTGCCGCGTGAGCGTATCGTTCCGATCCCGCATGGACCGACGCCCGGTATCGCGCTCGTCCAGGACCCAGGCGTACTGGCCGATGTGCGCCGGCGCCACGCGCTGCCCGAGGCTTTTGTGCTCGCCGATGCGCTCAAGAACCCTGGAGTGCTCGTGCGCGCCTGGCACGCGCTGCCGGCCGAGCTGAAGGCCGGCCGCCGCATCGTGTTCTTTTCTCGTCGCGAGGCGCCGGCGGCGGTACAGCAGGCGGTCGCTGCCGGCGATGCGGTGTTGCTGCCGCGGCCGTCGCGTGAAGATCTGGCCGCGCTGTACTCGATGGCCGACGCGTTCGTATTTCCTTCGTGGATCGAAGGCTTCGGCATTCCAGTACTTGAAGCGATGACCTGCGGCGCTGCGGTGATCGCCTCGAACCGTGGAGCGATCCCCGAAGTGCTCGGCGGCGCCGGCTTGCTGGCGGATGCCGAAGACGATATTGCCCTGGCCGCGCACCTTCGTCGCGTGCTCGGCTCCGAAGCGGAGCGCAAGCAGCTGCGGCAGCAGGGATGGGAGCGCGCGGCGCAATTTTCGTGGCGCGGCACAGCGTTATCGATTCTGGATAGCTACCGGCATGCCTGCGCAAGCAGCACCGCTATTGCAACGGCCGGCTGATGCCGGAAACCAACAGACTACAGAAGCCGGCGCCCGGGGGCGCGGCTCAGGAGACCAGGATGAGTAATATATTGGTTACAGGCGGGGCAGGCTTTATTGGCTCGCACGTTACGGAAGAGCTGGTCAAGCGCGGCCACAATGTCGTCGTGCTTGACGATCTGAGCGGCGGGTTCGTCGACAATATCGTCGACGGCGCGCGCTTTGTCGAAGGCAGCATCAACGACATAGCGCTGGTTGAGACGCTGTTCGCGGAAGGCCGCTTCGAGCACGTATTTCACCTGGCCGCCTACGCAGCGGAAGGGTTGAGCCACTTTATCCGCCGCTTCAACTACACCAACAATCTGATCGGCAGCATTAATTTGATCAATGCCTCGGTCAATCACGGCGTGCGCTGCTTCGTGTTTACCTCGTCGATTGCAGTGTACGGCGCCAGCCCCGAGCTGCCGATGACCGAGCAAACCATCGCGCACCCCGAGGACCCGTATGGCGTCGCCAAGCTGGCGGTCGAGCAGGATTTGCGTGCCGCCAAGGCGATGTTCGGCATGGATTATGTGATCTTCCGGCCGCACAACGTGTACGGCGAGCGGCAAAACATCGGCGACAAGTATCGTAATGTCGTCGGTATCTTTATGAACCAGATCCTGCAGAACAAGCCGATGACCGTGTTCGGCGACGGAACCCAGACGCGCGCGTTCAGCTATATCGGCGACATCGCGCCGATCATGGTCGAATCGATCGATACGCCGGCTGCCTACAACCAGATCTTCAACGTCGGCGCCGACCAGCCCTATACGGTCAACGAGCTTGGCGAGGCCATCGCCGCCGCGATGGACGTCGAGCCGAACTTCGCTCATCTGGCGCCGCGCAACGAAGTGATGAACGCATACTCTTCACACGAAAAGGTGCGCCAGGTCTTCGGCGAGCGACGCCCGACAACGCTCGAGGAAGGGCTGGCCAGAATGGCGGAGTGGGTCAAGCAGCATGGCGCGCGCTCGAGCCAGACCTTCGAAGGCATCGAAGTCGAGAAAAACTTCCCGCAAGCCTGGCGAGCATAAATAGGTCGAAGGTCATTTAGGGACTATCATGCACCAGCCTCTTGTTGTAACGGTTATCCTGAACACCAACCGGCGCGAGGATACGCTGGCGTGCCTCGCTTCGCTGGCGTGCTCGAGCTACCCCAACCATCGCATCATCGTGCTCGACAACGCGAGCAGCGACGGATCGGTGGCGGCGATTCGCGACGTTTATCCCGACGTGCGGGTGATCGAGCTGAGCGAAAACCTGGGCTACGCCGGAAACAACAATGTCGGCATCCAGGCGGCAATCGAATCCGGCGCGCGCTGGATCTGGGTGCTAAACGAGGATACCGTGGTCGCGCCGGATTGCATCAGCCGGCTGGTGGCGGCCGCGGAAGCTGACCCCCATATCGGTATCGTTGGTCCGCTCGTTTATCATCACAACGAACCCGACGTGATCCAATCCGCCGGTGGGCGGCTTGGCGGCAGCTGGGAAGCGCTGCATGTCGCCCAGAACGAGACTGACCGCGGCCAACTTGCGGGTCCGCGCGACGTCGATTGGATCTCGGGCTGTGCGATTCTGGTGCGCCGCGAGGTGGTCGAGCAGTGCGGCATGCTGGATGCGCGCTTCTTCTACTACTGGGAAGAGGTGGAATGGTGCCTGCGCGCTCGCCGGGCCGGCTGGCACATCGTCCACGTTGCGGCGGCCAAACTGTGGCACAAAGGCGTGCAGCGCGACTACCGGCCCAAGCCGTCGGTTGCGTATTACAATACCCGCAATCGCCTGCTGATGCTGGCCAAACATCGGGCGCCGGCGCGGGTTTGGGCCGGAACACTGGTACAAACAACGCGCACGCTGGTCAGCTACTCCGTTCGGCCCAAGTGGCGCCACAAGCGCGACCACCGCGATGCGATCGCACGCGGCATGCTCGACTTTATGTACCGCCGCTGGGGTCGCGGCACCATCTAGCTACGATGCGCATTCTAGCTGTCTCATCCTGGTGGCCCGAGCCCGCCGACAACGGTGCGCGGCTGCGTATCTCGAATCTGCTGCGCGTGCTCGCCCAGCGGCACGAGGTACATCTCGTCGCGCTGGCGCAAGCGACGGTCACCACCGTTCAACAAACTCGAGCCAGGGAGTACTGCACCTCGGCCGGCGCGGTGCAACAGCGGGCCTGGGCGCCGCGTCGCGGCGAGCAGCTGGCGAGCCTGTGGCGGCCGGAGCCGGCCTCGGTACGCGCCACCTACAACCCGCATTTTGCCGAGCTGGTGCAGCGCCGAGCCGACGCTGTCCGGCCGGACGTTGTCGTCGCGATGCAAATTCAGGCCGCACCCTATGCAGCGGTCGTGCCTGGCGTACCGCGAATCTTTGAAGAGCTGGAGCTTGCTCGCTTCCGGGACTCGTTTCAGCACGAGCGCGACCCGCGTCGCCGCGCACGGAACTGGCTTACCTTGTGGAAGCAACAAAGCTATATCCGGCGGCTGCTGCGCGATTTTGATGCCTGCACCGTCGTGTCGGAAGCCGAGCGCGGTATTGTCGGGCCGATCGCACCAGCCGGCATGCCGATCGCGGTGGTGCCCAACGGCACCGACGTCGCCGCCGCGGCGCGGTTTGTCGCCGCGGGGCCTACGGCCCTAGCCGGCCGGCCGGAGCCCGAGCCGGACACGCTGGTGTATCCAGGCGCACTGTCCTACGACGCCAACTACGACGCGGTCAGCTATTTTCTGGCCGAGGTTTTTCCGATCATTCGGGCGGCAAAGCCTCACGTGCGCATACGCATCACCGGCAACTCCGAGCCGGCCCAGCGCGCCGCGCTCGACGGGCCGGGCGTAGAGTGGACCGGCTGGGTGCCCGACGTCCGGCCGGTAATCGTCGGCTCGTGGTGCGAGGTGGTGCCGTTACGAATCGGGGGCGGCACGCGTTTAAAAGTATTGGAAGCTCTGGCGCTCGGCACTCCGGTTATCTCAACTTCAAAGGGCGTCGAAGGGCTGGAGCTCGAACATGGGCGCGATGTGCTGGTCGCCGACACGGCCGAGGCGTTCGCCGCTGAAACATTGCGCGTGCTTGACGACCGGGCGTTACGCTCACGGCTCGCGCTGGCGGGACGCGCAGCGGTAGCCGCCAATTACGATTGGAGCGCGATCGGCGCGACGCTGGAGCAGCTGATCGCGGATACATATATGAAGAAGGTCGCGGCATGAAGCGGACAATCGAACGTCCCATCAATCGAACGGGAAGCGCCGCCCTGCTGTTAATCGGCATGGCGCTGCTGGTCGGCCTGACCGGCTATCTGGTCGGCGACGACCGGCGGCTGATTTTGTTGGGACTATTCGGTGTGTTACCGCTGATGGTGATCAGCCTGCGCTACTTTGAGCCAATAGTGCTGGCGATGCCGCTGGTAGCGCTTGCTATACCGATCAGCCTGCCGGCGGGCGGCAGCCGCATATCGGCGGCGATGCTGCTGGTGATGCTGCTGGCCGGCATCTGGATCCTGGCCGCGATCGTGATACGACGCGGAGTAACGCTGCAGCGGTCGGCGCTCAACGCGCCGATGCTGGCCTTCGCCGCGGTTTGCGTTCTATCTTTCGGCTGGAGCATTGCCTTTCGCGATCCCCTGCTGATACATTATCCGAACTTCATCCTGGTTCAGCTCGGCGCGCTCGCGGCGCTGGTGCTGTCGCCGATCGCGGCGCTGCTGATCGCGAACTTCGCGCGGACTCCGCGGCAATTGTGGTGGATCGCCGCCCCGTTTCTGGTGGTCGGCGTCGCGTTCAGTCTGGCGCGGGTGCTCGGCCGCGACGTTCCGGTGGTTAATACGCGCGGGCTCTTTCCGATGTGGTTCGTGGCGCTAGCGTACGCCGTGGCGATCGCCCAACCGAAGCTGCGGCTGTGGATGCGCATCGGGCTCGCCGCTGCGCTGGGCATCAATCTGTACGCGATGGCTATCCTGCAGGCGGAGTGGCTGTCCGGCTGGGTGCCGTCGATCGTCGCAATCGCGGCGATCACGCTGTTCCGGTCACGTTTCTGGTTTCTGGTGCTCGCCGCCGTGCTGCTCGCCGCGGGTACCTTGCTGACGCCGTTTTACCAGGAGACGTTTTCGTCCGATAGTGAGATACAGGGCAACAGCGACCGGCTGACGCTGTGGGAGCTGAGCTGGGAGCATTTCCAGGACCATCCGCTGCTTGGCACCGGACCGGCCGGCTACGCGCTGACCTATGTAACGTACCATCCTGAGGAAGCGCGCTCGACACACAACAACTACCTCGATATCGTCTCCCAGACCGGCGTACTCGGCTCGCTCGTATGGCTATGGCTGGTCGCCGCCGCTGTCCGTGAGGGATATGTAGTGCTCAAACATGCGCCGCCCGGCTCGCTGCGGACGCTCGGCATGGCTTCCTGCGGCGGCCTGGTAGCTTCGGTTGTAGCGATGATGCTGGGCGACTGGGTGCTGCCGTTCGCCTACAATCAGGGCATCGAAGGCTTTCGCTACACTGTATTCTCGTGGATTTTTCTCGGCGTCCTGATGAGTATTCGGCGACAGGTGGCGCCGCTCACGGAGCCTGCAGCGCGGAGCATACGTGGTAAACGACGTTTCGATAGTTCTGGTAAGCTGGAACACGCGCGAGCTGCTGCTCGCGTGCCTTAAGTCGCTCGACGCGGCCGTCGGGGCGCTGCGAGCCGACATATGGGTCGTCGACAACAACTCGTCTGACGGCAGCGTCGCCGCTGTCGTCGAGCATTTCCCCCAGGTTCACGTAATCGCCAACCCGGCCAACGTCGGCTTCGCCGCGGCCAATAATCAGGCGATCGAAGCGAGCTCGGGGCGCTATGTGTTGCTGCTCAACAGCGATACCGTCGCGCCGCCGCGGTCGATCGAGCGGCTGGTGTGCTTCGCCGACACCCACCCACGCGCCGGAGTCGTCGGCCCGCAGCTGCGCAACGCCGACGGGTCGTTTCAGGGCGCGTGCGCCGGCACGCCGAGTTTATGGAGCGAAGCCCTCAGCGTCACCGGGCTCGGCGAGCGAATTCACGGCCACTGGTTTCCCAACTACGGCCCGCGGCACAGCCGTCGCGCGCGCCTGGCCGGCTACATCCAGGGCGCCTGTATGCTGGCGCGCCGCGAAGCGATACATATGGTCGGCACGCTGGACGAAGGCTACTTTATGTACAGTGAGGAAACCGACTGGTGCCTGCGGATGCGGCGGGCTGGCTGGCAGGTATGGTTTACGCCCGACGCCGCGATCGTCCATTACGGCGGGCAAAGCACGCGCCAGGTGCGGCACGCGATGGTCACGGCGCTGCTGCGCAGCAAGGTGCGCTTCTTCCATAAACACAACGGGCCGCTCCAGGCAACCTTGCTGCGCGCCATGTTTGTCGGCGCACGCGGCACACGGCGGCTGGCGCAGGCGACGCGCCGGCTCGTGATATCTTCCACAGCTGTCGATCCGCCGATCCGCTGGCGCGATCTGGGTTCTCAGTCGCACGTATAGCCAACTGCAAGAACTCTCCCGATTTCGACCCGACGGATTGAAAGACCAAGACAGTATGCTTCCTGCTGCCCGGCACGCGAGGCTGTTGTGCCCGTGCGCTGTGCTCAAAGGAAACACTATGTTGCGCAGGTCGATCGGCATTGTTGTTCTGTTGCTGTTGTGCTACGGCTATGTGCTGCCGCGCTGGATGGACTGGAGCCAGACATCGCGGCTGGCGCTGGTTCGCGCCCTCGTGGAGCAGGGCACTGTTCGCATCGACAGTTATGTCGAGAACACCGGCGATTATGCCGAGTACGAGGGGCATTTCTACAGCGACAAAGCGCCTGGCCCGGCACTGCTGGCAGTGGCCCCGTATGCGGTTGTGTACCCCGTGCTGCAGCTCGAGCCGATCCAGCAGGTGCTCCAAACGGTGGCCGGCAGCGACGCGCTGGCGGCGACCGCTCGCGACGGCGCGCTGGGCATCGACCGCGTCGAGCTGGCGATCAGCCAGTGGCTGCTGACGATGCTGGTCGTGGCGCTGCCGGTCGCGCTTGCCCTGGCGCTGTTCGATCGGGTGTTGCTGCGCTGGTTTCGTCCTGGTCCGGCCCTGGCGACGACGCTGGGGGTGGGCCTTGCGACGCCGCTGGCGCCCTACGCCGGCAACCTGTATAGCCATGCGCTGGCCGCCGCGCTGCTGATCGCGGCCTGGTCGCTGATCGAGCTGTGCGCCTCGAGCTCCCCGCGCCGTAACTGGCTGCTTGTCGTAGCCGGGCTGCTGCTCGGCCTGACTGTTATCAGCGAGTATCCGGCCGCGTTGATCGTCGGGCTGATCGGGCTGTACGCGATCTGGCGGCTCGGCTGGCGCTGTGTACCCTGGCTGGTGCTGGGGGGAATACCACCGCTGGTAGCGTTAGCGGCGTACGATTGGGCCGCCTTCGGCACGATCGTGCCGGTGGGCTATGCCCATTCGGCGCTGTGGCAGGAGCAGCACCATACCGGTTTTATGAGCGTTACGTATCCGCGGCTCGCGGCCCTGTGGGGCCTGACGTTCGGCCTGTTTCGCGGCCTGTTCATCCGCGCGCCGTGGCTGCTGCTGGCGCTTCCCGGCGCCGTTGTGTGGTGGCGCTCCGGCCGCGCACGTGGCGCATTGTTGCTGGCGCTGAGCTCGAGCCTCGCCGTGTGGCTGTTTTACAGCTCGTCGTTGATGTGGTGGGGCGGCTTCGCGGCCGGCCCGCGCTATATCGTCGCGCTGATACCGTTCGTGGCCCTGCCGGCCGCCTATGCTTTCGAGCGCGGGTGGGACCGCCCATGGCTGCGTGCCGCGCTGATCGCGACCATCGCCGCCGGCATAGTCCTGGTATGGTCCGAAGCGCTGGCCGGCCAGTCGTTTCCGCGCGACGATATCGCTAATCCGTGGATCGACTGGACGATTCCCGCCTGGTTGAGCGGCAACATCGCCCGCAACCTGGGCATGGCGCTCGGCCTGCGCGGTGGCGCGAGCCTACTGCCCCTGCTCGGCGCCTCTGCTCTGCTACTGCTACTTATCGTGTGGCGCTCGCCGTCGCGCGCATCCGCGCGCCGCGCCGAGCCCGCTTCAGTATTGGGATAGTCATGGCTGTTACGCTTGCACCTGCTCGCTCCGCCGTCAGGCGCCCGCTGCCGCGGTATGCCGGCGCGCTGCTGATCCTGGTTGTGCTCGGCGCCGTCACCACGCTGCCGTACCTGTACGCTGCCTGGACGACACCCGCCGATAGCGTGTACACCGGCCTGATGCTTGACGCGCCCGATACGCTGCAGTACTTCTCCTGGCTGCGCGATCATCGCTCGGCGACGCTGGTGCCGAACCGGATGACGTCACAGCCGAACGAGCCGGCGCTTTTTAATCTGCTGTGGCTCGGCCTGGCTCAGGTTCAGAACCTTACCGGCTGGAGCAACGCCGCGATTTTTCAGCTGCTGCGCGTCGGGGCATTCCTTGCCTTCGCCGGCGCCACCTGGTGGCTGCTCGGCCTCGCGACGCGCACGGCTCGCGAACGGATGTGGGCCTGGGCGCTGGCAATGTGCGGCGGTGGCCTCGGTATCGTGTGGGTTGTCGAAAAGTACGCCCGCGGGCTGGCCGACGTGCGCTTCCCGTTCGATCTCTACGTCGCCGAGCCGAACACGTTGCTGATGCTGCTGGGCTATCCGCATTTTCTTGCCGCCGGCGCGCTGGTGATCGGCACGCTTGCCGCGTCGCTGCTGGCCGTGCGCAGCGGGCACTGGCGCTGGTGGGCCCTGGCCACGGCGCTGGCGCTGCTGCTGAGCCTGCAGCACGCCTACGACCTGCTGACGATCTACGGCGCCTACGCGCTCTGGCTGGTGCTGCTCGGCTTCAAGCAGCGGCGAATTCCCTGGCGCATCGGGTTCGGCATGGCTCTGGTCGGCATCGTGTCGTTCCCGCCGGCCGGCTATTTTTACTGGCTTACCAGCCGCGACCCGATGTGGCGCGAGGTACTGAGCCAGTTCTCCAACGCCAACGTGTGGACACCAAATCTGCTGCACCTGCCGATTTTGATGGGCCTGCCGTTGATCGTCGCCGTGGTGGGCTGGGACGGCTTCCGCCCGCTGCGGTCGCGCCCGGACGGCGAGCTGCTGATCAAGGCCTGGGCGATCGCCGGCCTGGTGCTGATTTATCTACCGGTCAACTTTCAGATCCATCTGCTGATGCCGTGGCAGGTGCCGCTGGCACTACTGGCGGTGTGGGGCGTCGAGCGACGCATCCGGCCGTGGGTGGCACGGCGCATGCCGCGGCTCGCGCGCTGGATGCTGCCGGCGCTGCTGCTGCTGTCGCTGCCGACCAACCTGTATCTGGTCGCCTGGCGCTATATTGAGCTTGGCCGTCATGAGCGGCCATGGTATCTGCACGTCGACGAGGCGCAGGCGCTGAGCCGGCTGGCCGAGCGGGCGACACGCGAGGACGTGGTATTGAGCGAGCTCGAGCTGGGCCAGTATGTACCGGCCGAAACCGACGCGCGCGCCGTGCTCGCGCATTGGGCCCAGACTGTGGATTTTTACACCACCCGTGACGACGTGGCCGTCGCGCTGGCGCCTGAGACGTCACCGCAGGCACGAGCGGAGATTCTCAGGCGCTACGGCGTTACCTATGTGCTCGCGCCGGAGCCGCTCGACGATCCCGCACTCAAGCCCATTTTTGCCGGCGAGCGAGCGCTGCTCTACGCGGTGGGTCAGGAACAATGATCAAGCTTTTTACAACCCGGCTCGCGCCAGGCAGGTCCGCCGGCCGGACGGCGACCGGCGTGGACACGACTCGCAGCGCAATCCTCGGCCCGCGCCACCTGCTGTGGGCGGCCGCGGTGCTCGCCGTAGCGGCGCTCGCATTGGTCAACCTCGAAGCCTATCCGGCCACCTGGTTCGACGAAGGTCAGTATATGCACGTGCCCAAGGCGCTGCTTCAGCACGGCGTGTACGCCGACTGGAGCGCCGACGGCCCGCGCTACTATGGCCCCACCACGGCAGCCGGCCCCACCGTGCTGCTGCCGATCGCCGGCGCGTTCGCGCTGTTCGGCAGCGGCTTGCTGCAGGCGCGTCTGGTGATGGCCGGATATCTATTGGCCTGCGTGGCCCTGACGTACCTGCTGAGCGCAAGAATATACACACGCGCCGTCGCGCTATTGGCGACAGCACTGCTTATCAGCTCGCGCAGCGCGGCGACGTTGGAGTGGGGGCGACAGGTGCTGGGCGAGGTGCCGGTGCTGGTGTTTGTGCTGGCCGGCCTGCTGTGCTGGGTAGCCGCCCTGCAGCGCCGCTCGATCGGCTTCGCCGTCGCGTCGGGCTTGCTGTGGGGCCTGGCGCTGGTCACCAAGAACCAGGCGATCGTGGCGTTTGCGCCGGCGATCGTGATCCTTTCGCTATTGGAATGGCGCTGGTTCCGCAACGGGCACTGGACGCTGTGGCTTGTGCCGCCGCTGCTGGCAGGGGCGATCGGCGGCGCCTGGTTGCTGATATTGTTCACGTTCCTTGGCCCCGGCCAGCTCGCCGAGAATCTCGAGCTGACGCGTAAAGCCGCCGGCGGCGCGATCTTTGTCCTGACGCCCGAAGCGATAGCGCGCTCCCTGCGTACGCTGGTTTCGCCAAAGCTGTACGGCGGACTGCTGCTGCCCGCGCTCGCGTACGGCGTCTATCGCTTGCGTCGCCGGCGCGACCGTGCCGCCGAGGCCGAAGCCGCTGTGCTGATTGTTGTCGTTGTCTGGCTGGCCTGGTACATCTGCTCGCTGGGCTGGCCGCGCTACGCCTATGTCGGCGCGGCGCTCGGCGCGCTGCCCGTCGCCGGCATGCTCATAGACGCGTGGAACTGGGGCCGCCGGCGCCGTCCGCGCTCCTCCGGCCTGGCCTTCGGCGCCGTTGTTGTGCTGCTGGTGGCGCTGCCGCTGGCCCAGACCGCGCGCTCGATCGCCCTACCCGACCGCAGCGTGCTCAGCTTCTCGGAATATCTGGCGCGCGAGATACCTGAACATACGCGCATCGCCACCTGGGAGCCGGAGCTCGGCGGGCTGACCGACCACCGGTTTGACTACCCGGCGCAGGCCCTGCTCGACGTCGCGGTGCGCCACGAATGGAGCGGCGAGCCGCCGGCCAGGCTCGACCTCAGCGTCGACCCGCCGCCGTACGTCGTAGTCGGCCCGTTTGGCACCTGGACCGGCGTGTATCCGGCCGAGCAGATCAACACACTGTACCGTGAAGTCCATCGCGATGGTCCGTATATTCTTTACCGGAGGCTGACGTGAAAAAGCTCCTTGTCGCGCTATTGCTGGCGCTCCTTGCGCCGCTCGCCGCGAGCGCCCAGTCGTCGGGCTGGAGCACGCCGGCCGAAGTCCAGACCAAAACGCGCTCGAACTGGTTTCCCAGCGTTGCCGCCGACCCATGGGGCAATCCGCATCTGGTCTGGTCGAGCGGTGACGGCGACGGCGAAAAAGCGCGTGACTTGCTGATGTACAGCCAGAAGGAAGGCGACGGTTGGACTGAAGCCAGCGATATCATCTTCACGGGCATCGGCGGATGGGCCGCGCGCAACAGCCTGGCGATCGACCGCACGGGGCGCCTGCATCTGCTGGTGCGCTCACGCGACCACATCTACTACACAACGGCCGCGCCCGACAATGCGACATCAGCGCATGGTTGGAAGGAGCTGCGGATCATGAACGGCGTCGGCATGCCGTATTACTCGGCGATCGCCGTCGACGCAACCGGCGTAATCCACGTCGTGTATCAGGAAGCGGCGCCGCGCACGCCCGAAGGCGGCTGCGTGGGCTGCTCCGACGTGTGGTATCGACGGTCGACCGACGGCGGCGAGACATGGTCTGCTCCGGTGAACATATCCAGGGGCGAGCAGGGCTCAATCAAGCTGCAGATCGCTGTCGACACGCTCAACAACCTGTACGTAACCTGGGATGAAGGCAAAGATCCCAACTCTCCTACCGGTGAGCCGATCGGGGTTGCTTATGCGATCTCAAACGACCGTGGAGAAAGCTGGAAAGCCGCCCAAAGCCTGAGGTTGCCCGATGCCGCCGCCGAACAAGGCACGCTGGCCGTTTCCGGCACCGGTGAGCTGGTGCATGTTTTTCGCAGCACGCCGGGCGACCGGATCCTGTTCCGGACGTCCAACGACTCCGGAGACAGCTGGTCCGAGCCGCAAGAATTCGCGGGCCTGTTCGCGCGCGACCGCAATGAAACGCCGTGGGACAAATATGCCATGGCAACCGACAGCGCCGGCAATATTCACCTCCTGGCAGTGGTCCGGCGTGCGCCCGATGCTGCTATGCCCGAGCTGGTGCATCTTACCTGGAGCGGGGTAAACCATAATTGGTCCGAGGCCGAAACGCTGGTTGCCGATGCCAAGCTGCGACCGGAGTGGCCTCAGCTTATCGTTGCCGACGGTAACCGGCTGCATGCCACCTGGTTTACCCGCAACGCCGACGACCTGTACCTGTCGGATACCACGGCAGCGTACAAGGTCTGGTACAGCACCCAAACCGTTGACGCGCCTGCCGTGGCCGTCGAAATCGTGCCGACGCCCACGCCCGTAGTCGTGCCGACACCAACGCCGGCCGCCGAAGTCAAGCAAGCCGATGTCGTGCTGGCCGCGGAAGCCCTGCGAGCAGCGCCACCGTTGCCCGTCAAGAGCGAAGGGCCGCTGATGCGAAACCTGGGTCTATCGCTTGCAGCACCGGTCCTGCTGTTTGGTATCTTGCTGGCACTGGTGCTCCGCAAGCGGATGCCATAGTCCACCGCGTATTCAAAGCCGGTCGCAAGATCAAATCAACGATAGCAAGGCGTTTGAAAGTACCGACAGCTAGCATATAGCTGTCGGTTCTTTTGCTGCGGGTCTGTGTGCCCGCCGACAAGGCGTGCTGCCGGTTACACAATGAAGATTCTGCTGCTTACACAAGTCGTTCCAAATCCGCCCGACAGCGGGCCGAAAATCAAGACGTACCATGTGCTACGCTGGCTGGCCAGCCGGCACGACGTAACGCTTGTATCGTTCGCTCGCAACCGGGCCGAGCTCGAAGCTGCCGAAGCGTTGCGGCCACTGTGCCGCGCCGTGCATACGGTACCGCTGCATCGCTCGCGACGTCTCGACGGGCTTGCGCTGGCCCGCAGTATTGTCGATCCACGTCCGCTGGTGATGTTGCGCGACGAGAGCGCGCCGATGCGTCGCCTGCTCGCCGGCCTGGTAGATCGTGAAGCATTTGATCTCGTGCATGCCGACCAGCTCAACATGGCGCAGTTCGCGTTGGGGCTCGACGGCCCGCCTGCAGTGCTCGATCTGCACAACGCCGTGTGGACGATTTTCGCACGAATGGCGGCTACGGCTCATGGCCCGCGCCGCTGGATGCTGCTGCGCGAAGCGGCCCGGCTGCGCCGCTACGAGGGGCAGGTCTGTCGCCAGGCCGCGGCGGTACTTGCGGTCAGCGAGACGGACCGCCTGGCGCTGCAAGAGGTAGCCGGCCCCGTGCCGATCGATGTGGTCCCGATCGCCGTCGACGTGCGCGAACAGCCGATAGTGAAGCGTGATACCGACGCCAGCGCCGCATTAAGCGTAGCGACGATGTTCTGGCCGCCCAACGTGGACGGCGTGTGCTGGTTCGGACGCGAGGTATACCCGCACGTTCGTCGCGAGCACCCCGGCGCTCCGTTTTTTGTCGTCGGTGCCCGGCCCGCGCGCGAAGTGCGTGACCTTGCCGCGCAGCAGCCGGGTATGGTCGTCACCGGCTATGTGCCCGAGCTGCAGCCCTACCAGCGCAAAACCGCGGCGTTCGTGGTTCCGCTGAGATCGGGTAGCGGCATGCGGGTGAAGATTCTGGAAGCGTTCAGCAACGGGCTACCGGTCGTCTCGACAAGCATCGGTTACGAGGGCATCGACGCCCGTCCCGACGAGCACTTGCTTGTTGCCGACGAGCCCAGGGCGTTCGCCGACGCCGTCGTCCGGCTGGTGCGCGATCGTAGCGTCGGCACGCGGTTGGTCGAGGCCGGACGGTACCTGGCCGAGCAATTATACGACTGGCGCTCGGTGTGTCCGGCGATCGACGTCACGTATGCACGGGCGCTGGCTTGAGCACTGTTGGCATGTATCAAGCAGCCGTCCTCTACTGATATCTGGATCAACTATGCGCGTCTTGTTCGTAACACCATACGTTCCTTCGCCCATACGGGTGCGGTCGTTCGAGCTGCTGCGTGCCCTGGTGGCCGCCGGCTTCGACGTTACCGTGCTGTGTACGGCGGGAGCCGACGAAGCCGGCGCGGTTGCCGAGCTGCGACACCAGCGAATTCGACCTCCGCACGGTGGCTGTATCGGGGCGCGATCGTCTGCCTGCCGTCGTCGCCGGAGCGCTGCGCGGCCGCCCGCTGCAGGCGGCCTACGGCGTTCCGGCAGCGTTCCGGCACGCGCTGCGGGCACTGCTGGCGGAGCGCTCGTTCGACATTGTGCATCTGGAGCACTTGCGGGCCGCGGCGCTGATCGACGAGCTGCAGGACGTTCCACTGGTGTACGACGCGGTAGATTGCATCAGCCTGCTGTTGGAGCGTACGCGGTCGGCCGGCCCGACGCTGCAAAGTCGCCTGATCGCTACGCTTGAGCTCCAACGTACACGACGGTTCGAGGCCGCCATCTGTCGCGCGGCCGCGGTTACCGTCGTGACCTCGCCCGAGGATGCCGGCGCGCTGCGACAACTCGCGCCCGGCGCCGTGATCGAGGTCGTACCCAACGGCGTGGACCTCCAGCGTTTCGGCCTCGGCGACGAGCCACGGGTACCTGATTCGGTGGTCTTTACCGGCAAAATGAGCTATCACGCCAACATTGCCGCGGCCAGGAGATTGGTCGAGCGCATTATGCCGTCGGTCTGGCAGCGCCGCCCTACTGCACGGTTGACGATCGTCGGCAGCAGCCCGCCGCCGAAGATACAGGCGTATGCGGCCGACCCGCGTATCACGGTGACCGGTCGTGTGCCGGAGATCGCCCCGTACCTGCGCGCCGCCGCGGTTGCCGCCAGCCCGCTGGCCTATGGTGTCGGCGTGCAGAACAAGGTGCTCGAAGCGATGGCCACCGCCACGCCGGTTGTGGTCGACCGCCAGAGCCTGACCGCGCTCCAGGCCAGGGCCGGACAAGATGTGCTCGTCGCCGCCGACGACGAACAGTTCGCTGATGTGATCACCGGCTTGCTGACGGATGCCGAGCTGGCCCGGCGTGTCGGCAGCTCCGGTCGAGCTTACGTTGAACGCTTCCATCGCTGGTCGGAAAGTGCGGCACTGCTCACAACCTCGTACCGCCGCGCTGCTCAAAGCCCTACCAGGCTCGCCACGACCGACCCTGACGCCATCGCAGGCGTCGAAGTACGAGGAACTCCCCTATGACCCGCTTCGTCGCCCGCGTGATGATCGTCCTGATCCCGCTACTGGTGTGGGTTTCTGCCGGCGTCAGTCAGGTTGCCGCGGTTGGATCGATACCGATATTGGTTGTCGTCAACAACTCGGCTTCCAACCAGTACGGCAACTACCTTGGCGAGATCTTGCGCGCCGAGGGACTGAACTCATTTACCGTCGCACAGCTGTCGACTGTCAACGCGGCGGCTCTCGCCGCCGCCGAGCTGGTGGTTTTGGCGGAAACGCCGCTGTCCGCCTCGCAGGTCACGCTGTTTACCACCTATGTCGACGGCGGCGGCCGCTTGATCGCCATGCGCCCGGCTGCTCAGCTCGCGTCGCTGTTCGATCTCACCGCCGCAGGCTCGGCCTTGACCGATCCCTATCTGCGCATCGACGCTGCTCAACCCGCCGGCCAGGGCTTGCCCACCGCCACCCTGCAGATCCATGGCAGCGCCGACCGCTACACCCAGAACGGCGGCACCACCATCGCCGCGCTCTACAGCAACGCTTCGACCGCTACCGCCCATCCTGCCGTCACCCTCGACAGCACCGGACGCGCCGCGGCCTGGACGTATGACCTGGCGCGCAACGTGGTTATGACCCGCCAGGGCAACCCGGCCAACGCCAACGTCGACATCGACGGCGACGGTGTGCTGCGCACCATCGACCTGTTCCAGGGCAGCGGCGCAGGCACGCCGTGGGTCAACCGCGACCGGATTCCGGTACCGCAGGCCGACGTACAGCAGCGCCTGTTCGCGCGCCTGGTGCGCCAGCTGCTCGACGGTGTCCTGCCGCTGCCGCAGCTGTGGTACTTCCCCGGCGACGAAAAAACGATGATGATCCTCACCGGCGACGCGCATGCCAATCCGGCCGACTGGTTCGACCGTGAGCTGGACAGCATCAACGATCGCAACGGCAAGATCACGCTGTATCTGGCGATTGGCGGCTACCCGACCAATACGCCCGCGCAAGTCTGGCGCGCGCAGGGCCATGAGATCGGCATTCATCCGCCCAAGAATAGCCCGCCGGGGGAAACGTACTATGCGTGCGCCAACCTCACCGCGTGCTACAACACCTATGAAACGTGGTGGAACAACCAGGGCTTCACGTCGGATTTCTCGCGCACCGTGCGCAACCATCAGGTAACCTGGCAGGGGTGGACCGACGCCGCCGACATCGAGATAGCCAACGGCATCGCGATGGACACCAACTTCTACCACTGGGGGGAGTGGCTGCAGAAGCCGGACAACAGCTGGCCGATGGGCTATATCACCGGCAGTGGCCAGCCGATGAAGTTCATCAAGGCTGACGGCACGGTGCTGCCGCTGTATCAGCAGCTCACGCAGCTGGTCGACGAGCAGCTGACCAGCGACAGCTCGTTCCAGAACCTGACCGGCGCGCAGGCGGCCGCGATATCGCAGCAGCTGATCGACGCGAGCCTGGCGGGCGACTATGCCGCGATCATGACGCAGTTCCACGTCGACTACTACTACAACCGCAGCCAGACCTGGGCGGAAATGACGATGGACTACGCCAACGCGCAGGGCGTGCCGATGTGGAATGCCGACCAGTGGCTGAGCTTCACCGAAACGCGCCACGACGCCAACTTCGTCGACCTCGCCTGGAGCAGCGCCGATCGCGAGCTGAGCTGGAGCATGACCGCCGCGAGCAACAGCAATACGCTCAGCGTGCTGGTACCGTCGACGTATGACGGCAAGGCTGTTTCGGCTGTCCGGGTCGACGGCGTTTCACGGCCGTTCAGCTCGTTTACCGTCAACGGCAAGACGATGACACGCGTGTCGGTCACGGCCGGCAATCATTCCTTCGAGGTTGAGTACAACGCGACGATCACGACACCGACCAATACACCAACGCCGACCAATACCCCGACGCCGACCAATACGAATACTCCGACGCCGACCAACACGCCTACGGCGACCAATACTCCTAATCCGAGTATTACGCCGACGCTGACGCCGACGCCGACGAATACGAATACACCAACCAATACCCCCACGCCAACAAATACAAATACGCCCACGCCGCTTCCGGGCAATGGCACGATTACGCACGGCACGGCGGCGCAGTGGGGCGCGTGCGCCACGTTCAACGGCACGATGCTGACGCAGCACGGCGACGGCGAGCTGCGCCTGGCCGGCTCGTTCGGCGATGAGTTCGGCGGCAGCGCGCTGGATACCGCCCGTTGGGCAAGCGGCTCGTGGACCGGTGGCGCCTATGCACCGGCTGTCGCCGGCGGCACCCTCAGCATCAGCAATCCCACCGGCGGCTATGTCCGCTCGCAGTCGGCGGTGAGCTCACCGACGCTCGAAGCGACCGCGCAGTTCGGCGCGGGACCGTGGCAACACATCGGCTACGGCGACCTCGGCTTCGACGGCAACGTGTACGCGATTTTCTCGACCTGGAACAGCAGCGACACCCTGTACGCCCGTACCAACAACAACGCCAGCGAGCAGCGCACCAACCTGGGCGCAATCCCCGCCGGCTTGCATAGCTATCGCGTAGAGATCGCGGGCTCACAGGTCAGCTACTATATCGACGGCACGCTGCGCGCGCAGCACACCATTCCCGGCACGCTGCCGGCGGTGCATACCTACCTGTCCTACAACAGCGGCAGCGCGCCCGCCCTGGTGGTCGATCGCCTGTATGCGTATCCGACATACATCGGCGCCGGCAGCTTCGACAGCTGCACCATCGACGGCGGCAGCGGTGTAAATTGGACCACCGCCGACTGGGATGCTACTCTGCCGGCGGGCACAACCGCGCAGCTGCGCACGCGCACCTCGGCCAACGCCAGCACCTGGAGCGCCTGGTCGGCACCGCTGACGGCCGCCGGGCAGACCATCACCAGCCCCGACCAGCGCTACCTGCAGTATCGCGTCGAGCTGTCGACCAGCTCGAGCGCCGTCAGCCCGGTCGTCGACGCGGTCGGTATCGGCTACAGCGCCGTCGCCGACCCGCCGGCCCCTACAGCGACCCCGACGCCGACCAATACGCCGGTGCCGGGACCAACCAATACGCCGGTGCCGACCAATACGCCGGTGCCCACGCCGACCAGCACTCCGACCCCGACCGCTACGACCGCGCCGGCCGGCGGCACTATCGTGCATACGTCGGCGGCCAACTGGGGCGCATGCACAACCTTTACCAACGCACTGCTGACGCAGCACGGCGACGGCGAGCTGCGCCTGGCCGGCTCCTTCGGCGACGAATTTACAGCCGCCACGCTCAATCCTACAAATTGGAGCAGCGGCACCTGGGCCGGAGGAAGCTACACGCCGGCGATCAGCAGTGGGCGTGTGTCGATCTCCAATCCGAATGGCGCCTTTGTTCGATCGGCAACCACCCGTGCTGCGACAACGCTTGAAGCAACGGCGCAGTTCGGGGCCGGACCGTGGCAGCACCTGGGCTGGGGTGCGCTCGACTTCGAGAATAATCGCTACGCCATCTTCTCGACGTTCAACGGCAACGATCGACTCTACGCGCGCTCCAACAACAACGCCAGCGAGCAGCGCACCGACCTGGGACCGATCCCCAGCGACATGCACACCTACCGCATCGAGGTTGCCGGCACGCAGGTTCGCTATTACGTTGACGGCACGCTGCGCGCGGAGCACACCGTCGCCACCGCCTATCCCGCGATGCATGTGTATCTGTCTTATGACAGCGGTAGCGCGCCCGCGCTGGTCGTCGATCGTGCATGGGTCTACCCGACGCACGTCACCTCGGGCAACGCCGACAGCTGCACCATCGACGGCGGCACGGGCGTCAATTGGACCACCGCCGACTGGGATGCTACTCTGCCGGCGGGCACAACCGCGCAGCTGCGCACGCGCACCTCGGTCGACGGCAGCACCTGGAGCGCCTGGTCGGCACAGCTCACCGGCAGCGGCCAGGCGATCGCCAGCCCCGACCAGCGCTATCTGCAGTATCGGGTCGAGCTGACCACCACCAATGCGGCCATCACCCCAAGTGTGCAATCGGTCTCAATCGGTTACACGGGCGGTTCTACCCTAGGCTCCAATTCGCTCGTCTCCGGCGCCGCGAGGTTTGCGACATTTCCCCCGGGCTGACGCTGGCCGGGGCGACAACTCCGCTCCGAACATCGCTGGACGTGCGCGCCGTCGCCGGTGACGGCGCGCTGGAGCTGCAATGGACAGCCACGGGTGGACAAACGCAGCGCTACGCCGTCAGGCGCGTACAAGGCGCACAGGTCGTCCAAACAGTCGCAGAAATGCCGGCGCAGGGCGACGTCGAGGGCGTGATGTACCGTTTGTCGGTGCCGCACGAACACGGTGTAACCTATTGGGTAGAGGGCCTTGGACAGGGCGACGAGGTCGTCGCCCACGGCACAGTACAGCTCCAGCGCCCACAGTAGCAAATAGCTAGAACACCCTTTTGTTTTGCAAGCCGTTTGATAGGGCCGCTCGCTAACATACGTAGGAGCGGCTTTGCTGATGGGCGAACTGAACGACCTGCCTGCAGTCTACGACGTGGTCGACCGCATCAGCCTCCTACTCCAGCACGCTCGCTGCCGGCCCAACGGCCGCTAGTCACCTGATCGATCGAAATGCAGTGCTTCGATGGCGCGCTGTGCGGAACCGCCGACGTCACGGTGGTGACGGCGACCAAAGAAGCCGCGGCACTCCGTCAGCTTGCGCCCGGCGCTTCCGTCGAGGTGGTGCCGAACGGCGTGGTCTGGGAGTGCGTTGCGGTCGGCGATGAGCCGCGGGCGCCGGATGGAATCGTGTTTACTGGAAAGATAAGCTATCACGCCAATGCGGTAATCGGCCGCGTGCCCGAGATCGGCCCCGTACCTGCGGGTTGCCGTCGCCGCCGCCGACACTGAATTCGCCGCCGCGACTGTGCGGCTACTGTAGGACAACGATCTAGCCGAGCGTGTTGGAGCAATCGGCCATATCTACATCGAAGCATTTCATCGCTGGTCGGTAAGTGCAGCCGTGCTGCTGCAGCCGTACTGCAGGTCGCGCATCAGCGCGGCCGGCGCTAGCCACGGCATCTTGCTCCCATTGACGCAGACGCCCTCGAAGGCGTGCTATAAAGAGGCCCCCCATGACTCGCTACGCAGCCCGCCTTCTGATCGTCATCGTCCCGCTGCTGGTTTGGATTTCAGCCGGCGTCAGCCAGGTCGCCGCCGTTGGAACCACACCCATCCTGCTGGTCGTCAACGACTCGGCTTCCAACCAGTACGGCAACTACCTTGGCGAGATCTTGCGCGCCGAGGGACTGAACTCATTTACCGTCGCACAGCTGTCGACCGTAAACGCGGCGGCACTCGACGCCGCCGAACTGGTGGTTTTGGCGGAAACGCCGCTGTCGGCCTCGCAGGTCACGCTGTTCACCAACTATGTCAACGGCGGTGGCCGCTTGATCGCCATGCGCCCGGCTGCCCAGCTGGCCTCGCTGTTCGACCTGTCCGCCGCCGGCTCGGCCTTGACCGATCCCTATCTGCGCATCGACGCCGCCCAGCCCGCCGGCCAGGGGCTTGCCCGCCGCCACCCTGCAGATCCACGGCAGCGCCGACCGCTACTCCCAGAACGGCGGCACGACCATCGCCGCGCTCTACAGCAACGCTTCGACCGCTACCGCCCATCCCGCCGTCACCCTCGACAGCACCGGGCGCGCCGCGGCGTTGACGCTACGACCTGGCGCGCAACGTGGTTATGACGCGCCAGGGCAACCCGGCCAACGCCAACGTCGACACCGACGGCGACGGCGTGCTGCGGACGATCGACCTGTTCCAGTCCAGCGGCGGGGGCGCGCCGTGGGTCAACCGCGACCGCATTCCGGTGCCGCAGGCCGACGTCCAGCAGCGCCTGTTCGCGCGCCTGGTGCGCCAGTTGCTCGACGGCGTCATGCCGCTGCCGCAGCTATGGTACTTCCCGGGCGACGAAAAGACGATGCTGATTCTGACCGGCGACTCGCATGCCAACCCGGCGGAATATTACCAGCGCGAGCTGGACAGTATCAACGCGCGCAACGGCAAGATCACGCTGTACATCCAGATCGCCGGCTACCCGACCAACATTCCGGCCCAGTCCTGGCGCGCGCAGGGCCACGAGATCGGCATTCATCCGGCCAAGAATAGCCCGCCGGGTGAAACGCACTATGTGTGCGCCAACCTCGCCGCGTGCTACAACATCTATGAAACGTGGTGGAACAACCAGGGCTTCACGTCGGATTTCTCGCGCACGGTGCGCAACCACGAGGTAGCCTGGCAAGGTTGGACTGACGCCGCCGAAATCGAGGTTGCCCACGACATCGCGATGGACACCAACTTCTATCACTGGGGGGAGTGGCTGCAGAAGCCGGACAACAGCTGGCCGATGGGCTATATCACCGGCAGTGGCCAGCCGATGAAGTTCATCAAGGCTGACGGCACGGTGCTGCCGCTGTATCAGCAGCTCACGCAGCTGGTCGACGAGCAGCTGACGTGCGAGATCGCAGGCGGCGGCTGGCAGGGCTTGAACGCCGCTCAGGCGATCGACGTCAGCGAAAACCTGATCGACGCCAGCCTGGCCGGCGACTACGCGGCGATCATGACGCAGTTCCACGTCGGTTGCTATGCCAACCAGACCCAAACCTGGGCCGAAGGGACGATGGACTACGCCAACGCGCAGGGCGTGCCGATGTGGAATGCCGACCAGTGGCTGCAGTTCACCGAAACGCGCCACGACGCCAACTTCGTTGACCTCGCCTGGAGCAGCGCCGGTCGCGAGCTGAGCTGGAGCATGACCGCCGCGAGCAACAGCAGTACGCTCAGCGTGCTGGTGCCGTCGACGTATGACGGCAAGGCTGTTTCGGCTGTCCGAGTCGACGGCGTTTCACGGCCGTTCAGCTCGTTTACCGTCAACGGCAAGACGATGACACGCGTGCCGGTCACCGCCGGCAACCACGGTTTTGAGGTCGAATACAACGCGACGATCACAACGCCGACGAATACCCCAACGCCGACGCTGACGCCGACGCCGACCAACACGAATACACCAACCAACACGCCCACACCAACCAATACAAATACGCCCACGCCGCTTCCGGGCAATGGCACGATTACGCACGGCACGGCGGCGCAGTGGGGCGCGTGCGCGACGTTCAACGGCACGATGCTGACGCAGCACGGCGACGGCGAGCTGCGCCTGGCCAGCTCGTTCGGCGATGAATACACCGCCGCCACGCTCGACCCGCGCTGGACGGCCGGCAGCTGGTCGGGTGGTAGCTACACGCCAACCATTAGCGGTGGGGAGCTCTCCGTCGGCGGCACCTCCGGCGCATTCGTGCGCTCAACGTCCACGCTCGCCGCTACGACTCTGGAAAGCCGCGCCGCCTTCTCTGCAGGTCCCTGGCAGCATATCGGTTGGGGCGACCTCGGATTCGAGGGCGGCCATTATCTGCTGTTCTCGACCTATAACAGCTCGACCAACCTGTATGCCCGCTCCGGCAACGGCAGCGAGCAGCGCACCGACCTGGGGCCGATCCCCGTCGGCTTGCATACCTATCGGATCGAGCGTACAGGCGACGTGGTGCGCTACTACATCGACGGCACACTGCGCGCCGAGCATACTGTGCCCGGCCTGCCCGCCATGCATGTTTACCAGTCCTACAATAGCGGCAGCGCACCCGCGCTGGAAGTCGACCGCCTGTGGGTCTATCCCAACCATCTGACATCCGGCAGCGTCGACAGCTGCACCATCGACGGCGGCACGGGCGTCAATTGGACCACCGCCGACTGGGATGCCGGCGAGCCGGCAGGCACCAACGTGCAGCTGCGCACGCGCACCTCGGCCAACGCCAGCACCTGGAGCGCCTGGTCGGCACCGCTGACGGCCGCCGGGCAGACCATCACCAGCCCCGACCAGCGCTACCTGCAGTATCGCGTCGAGCTGTCGACCAGCTACGAGCGCCGTCAGCCCGGTCGTCGACGCGGTCGGTATCGGCTACAGCGCCGTCGCCGACCCGCCGACCACCGACGCCGACCGCCACGCTGACACCAACGTCGACGTCGGAGTCGACGCCGACCAATACGCCCACCAACACGCCGACACCGACCAACACGCCCACCCCCACGCCGCACGCCGGAAGATGGCACGATTACGCAGGGCACGGCGGCGCAGTGGGGCGCGTGCGCGACGTTCAACGGCACGATGCTGACGCAGCACGGCGACGGCGAGCTGCGCCTGGCCGGCTCCTTCGGCGATGAGTTCGGCGGTACCACGCTCGATACCTCGCGCTGGGTAGCCGGCGCCTGGACCGGCGGCGGCCTATTCGCCGACCGTCGCGGCCGGCACCCTCAGCATCAGCAACGCCACCGGCGGCTATGTCCGCTCGCTGTCCGCGGTAATTCACCCACGCTCGAAGCCACCGCCCAGTTCGGCGCGGGACCCTGGCAGCATATCGGCTACGGCGACCTGGGCTTCGACGGCAATGTGTACACCATCTTCTCGACGCTCAACAGCAGCGACAACCTGTACGCCCGCACCAACAACAACGCCAGCGAGCAGCGAACTGACCTGGGCGCAATCCCCAGCGGCTTGCACACCTATCGCGTCGAGGTCGCGGGCACACAGGTGAGCTACTACATCGACGGCACGCTGCGCGCGCAGCATACCTGCCCGGCCGCTGCCGGCGGTGCATACCTACCTGTCCTACAACAGCGGCAGCGCGCCTGCGCTGGTGGTCGACCGCCTGTACGGCTATCCCGACTACACGGTTCCGGCAGCGTCGACAGCTGCACCATCGACGGCGGCGCGGGCGTCAATTGGACCACCGCCGACTGGGATGCCGGCGAGCCCGCGGGCACGAGTGTGCAGCTGCGCACGCGCACCTCGGCCGACGCCAGCACCTGGAGCGCCTGGTCGGCGCCGCTGACGGCCGCCGGGCAGACCATCAGCAGCCCCGACCAGCGCTACCTCCAGTATCAGGTCGAGCTGTCCACCAGCAACAGCGCCGTCAGCGCGGTGGTCGACGCCGTTGGCATCGGCTACAGTGCCGTCGCCGATCCGCCCACACCAACCAGCACCCGACCAATACGCCAACCAATACGCCCACACCGACCGACGCCCGACTTCAATACGCCCACGCCGACCAACACGCCGACCAATACGCCCACACCGCCCACACACCGACCAATACGCCCACACCAGTATCGCGCACGATCACGCACGTGACGGTCGCGGCGAACTGGGGTGCCTGCACGACGTGTAACAACGCGATCTTGACCTGCACGGCGACGGCGAGATCAGCGCCTGGCCGGCTACCTTCGGCGACGAGTTCGACGGCTGCCACACTCAATACTTCGCGCTGGACCAGCGGCGCCTGGACCGGCGGCAAGCTACACGCCACCTGTCTCCGGCGGGCGCGTCAGCCTCTCCAATCCGACCGGCGGCTTACGCCCGCTCGGCGACCACGCGGACGGTGACCACGCTGGAAGCGACGGCCCAGTTCGGGGCCGGTCCGTGGCAGCAGATCGGCTGGGGTGCGCTCAACTTCGAGAACGATCGCGTACGCCCTGTTCTCGACAATCAACACCTCGCACCAATCTGTTCGCTCGCTCCAACAACAACGGCCGCTGAGCAGCGCACCGACCTGGGACCGATACCCAGCGGCTTGCACATCTATCGGATCGAGGTGGCGGGCACGCAGATCCGCTACTACATTGACGGCACGCTGCGCGCGGAGCACACCGTCGCCAGCGCCTATCCTGCGATGCACGTGTATCTGTCCTACAACAGCGGCAGCGCGCCCGCGCTGGTGGTCGACCGCGTATGGGTCTATCCCACCTACGTCGCCTCCGGCAACGCAACCAGCTGCACGATCGACGGCGGTGCGGGCGTCAATTGGACCACGGCGAGCTGGGATGCGACCGTGCCGGCCGGTACCAGCGTGCAGTTGCGCACGCGCACCTCGGCCAACGGCAGCACCTGGAGCGCCTGGTCGGCACCGCTGACCGGCGGCCGGCCAGACCATCAGCAGCCCCGACCAGCGCTATCTGCAGTATCGGGTCGAGGCTGACCACCAGCAACTCCGGGGTCGGGCCGAGCGTTCAGTCGATCGGTATCGGCTTCTAGGACGGCGTGCACCTCCGAATGCCGGCGCCGATACTGCGACGTCGGCCATGCGGCCTGCCGTCGACCACGTTATCTACCAGGGCTGCTTCTGGCCGGCGCTGTGCCGATCAAGTACGTCACGATAGAGGCATCGCTCACGACCGGTCCGGCTCCTGACGCAGTGTGCATAGCGCCGCCCTAACGCCCGCGGTAGCAAATAGCTAGAACACTTCGTCTTGCAAGTCGTTTGATAGGGCCGCTCGCTAACATACTTGCGAGCGGCCTTGCTATGCCGCGCGTCGCACAGGTTCCGTTGGGACTTTGCGAAATGGTCTTCATCCACGCATTCAATAGAAAGTCAAGAGACGCGACGGGAAGCCCGAGGCGCTTGCCGGAGCTTGTGATGGGAGCGTTTATGTCGAATGTTCGAGTGGGAGTTATCGGCACCGGAATCATGGGCGAGCGCCACTGCCGCGTGTACGCAGGTATGCCCGAGGTAGAGCTGGTCGGCATACATGATCTTGCCCGCGACCGCGCGCTGCCCATCGCCCGTCGCCACGATACGCGCTTTTTCAGCCTGCTGGACGACCTGCTGGCTCAGGTGGACGCCGTCAGCATCGCTACACCGACGCCAACGCACGCGGCGTCGGCGTTCGCGGCGCTCGAGCGCGGCGTGCATGTGCTGGTCGAGAAGCCGCTGGCCGATACGCTCGAGCAGGGCGAAGCGATCCGTGACCTGGCCCAGCGCAGCGGCTGCATCGTGCAGGTCGGCCACATCGAGCGCTTCAACCCGACTTACGCCGAGCTCAACAATGTTCTTTCCGACATGCGGCCGCTGGCGATCACCATGCGCCGGCTGAGCCCGTTCAGCACCAGCGCGGTGGATGTCGACGTCGTGTGCGACCTGATGATCCACGACCTCGACCTGGCGCTCGACCTCGGCGGCAGCTGGCCGACCGAGATCCACGCCGTGGGCCGGCAGATAAATGGTCATGGCGCCGACCACGTCGTCGCCACGATGTCGTTCGAAAACGGCCCGCTGGCGACGCTGGTCGCCTCGCGCGTCACCGAGCAAAAAGTGCGCGATATCGCGGTGGTCGCCAGCAACGCGTATGTCGAAGCCGACCTGCTGGCCAAGAGCATCGCGATCCATCACCGCACTATTCCTGAATATCTGCAGGGCCAGGCCACGGTCAAGTATCGCCAGGAAAGCCTGGTCGAGCGCATCGTAGTGCCGGCGACCGAGCCGCTGCTGATGGAGCTGCGCCACTTTGTTAACGCCGTGCGCACCGGCACCGCGCCGCTGGTCGGGCCGCGACAGGGGCTTGATGCGCTGCGCCTGGCCATTGAGATCAAACAACAGGTCGACCGCCAGCTTGGCATCGACGCTATTCCGCTGGCGCTACCGGCCGAAGTGCAGCGCTCGCGCATGATGGAGGCGGCATGAACGAGCGCAGCGCAGCGATCGATGTCTCGATTGTGATCCCGGCCTTCAACGAGGGCCAGAATATCGAACGGCTTGAAGAGTCGCTCTTTCCGGTAGTGGCCGAGCTTGAGCGCCACATGCGCGTCGAAGTTGTGATCGTTGACGACGGATCGAGCGACGACACTGCCGAGCAGCTCACGCAGCTCGCAGCGCGCCATGCGCAGCTGATCGTCGTATCGCACCGGCACAACCAGGGGCTGGGAGCAGCACTGCGCACCGGCTTCGCGGCCGCCCGCGGCGCGTGGATCGTCACCGCCGACTCGGACGGAACCTATCGCTTCAGCGAGATCGGCGCGCTGCTCGCGCGGCGCACACCGGGCGTCGACGTGGTCACGGCTTCTCCGTACCACCCCCAGGGCGGCGTCGAGAACGTTCCGGCCTACCGTCTGGTGCTGAGCCGCGGCGCATCAACGCTCTACCGGCTGATCGTCGGCGGGCATATCCACACCTATACCGCGCTGTTTCGAGTCTACCGGCGCGAAGTGATCGAGCAGGTACCGGTACGCTCGGATGGCTTTCTGGCCGTCGCCCAGCTGCTGGCCGAGGCCAGCCTGGTTGGCTTCCGCGTCGCCGAGTTCCCGACTGTGCTCCACGTGCGGCAGTACGGGCAATCCAAGGCCAAGGTCGCACGCATCATGCGCGCACACCTGCGCTACATGGCCGGCCTGGTCAAGCAGCGCATCACGGGTGTGTCGCGCACAGCGCACTATGGACGGGAAACATCATGAAGTTGCTGACCGTGCTCGGCACACGGCCCGAGATTATCAAGCTGTCGCCGGTGCTGCCGCTGCTGGAAAGCCGCTGGCAACACGTGCTGGTGCATACCGGGCAGCATTACGACCACGCGCTTGACGGCGTGTTTTTCGACGAGCTGCGCCTGCGGGCTCCCGACCATCGCCTGGGCGTCGGCTCGGGCAGCCATGGGTCGCAAACCGCGCGTATGTTGATCGGCCTCGAGCCGATTGTGCAGCAGTTCGAGCCGGATGCCGTGCTGGTGCAAGGCGATACCAACAGCACCCTCGCCGGCGCGCTCGCCGCGAGTAAGCTCGGCATTCCGGTGATCCACATGGAAGCCGGCTGCCGCTCGTTCAACCGGCGCATGCCCGAAGAGCTCAACCGTATTCTGGTCGACCATGGCTCGGACCTGTTGCTGGCCGCGGACGAAACGGCGCGTCGCAATCTGATGGCCGAGGGCCTCGGCGGTCGTGGGCTACGCGTCACCGGCTCGACGGCGATCGATGCCTGCCTGCGTAGCGTGCGCTTCGCAAATCGCTCCGGGATTCTCGGCCGGCTGCGGCTCGATTCGCGTGGCTATCTGCTGTGCACGATCCACCGCGCCGAAAATACCGACCCCGCGGTGCTGCCGGAGCTTGTCGAGGCGCTCAACGCCGTCGCTACCGAGTACACCCTGGTGCTGCCGCTTCATCCGCGCACGGCGGCGGCGATGCGCGCCCAGGGTCTCGCCTTCGAGCCGCATGTGCGCGTGGTCGAGCCGCTGGGCTATCTGGACCTGCTGCAGCTGCTGCGCCATGCCAGGGCGGTGATGAGCAACTCGGGTGGACTGCAGGAAGAAGCAGCGGCGCTCAATGTTCCACTGCTGGTGCTGCGCAATGAGACCGAATGGTCGTATCTGGTCGACGCCGGCAAGGCCGTACTGATCGGCAACACCTTTGATGGTGTACTCAAAGCCACGACCGCGACATTAAACGACGAGGCGCTGGAAAGCATGCGCAGCCGTCCGACGGTAGCTATCTCAGGCGCGGCAGAGCGCGTCGTCGGCGCGATCGCCGAATGGTTCGACGTACAGGAGGAGCGCCATGGCCACACGGCCAATGGACCAATTGCGGCCAGCGCCTGAGGCGCGCGCCGGGGAGCCAAAGACAATGCAAGTAGGAATGATCGGCCTGATCCTGATGAGCACGCTGTTGGGCGTGATCGGGCAGACCGTGTTGAAGATAGGGATGACCCATCTCGGCCCGCAGTCGATCGGCGCCGACGGGGTGCTGACGATTCTGCTGCGGATCGGGTTATCTCCATACGTGATCGGCGGCTTGATGCTGTACGTCAGCGGCACCTTTTTCTGGCTGGTGGCGATGTCGCGCGCTGATCTCAGCTACCTGTACCCGTTCGCCAGCCTGTCGTACGTGCTGCTGATGGGTGTCGCCTGGGTCGTGTTTCGCGAGCATATCTCGCCGATGCGTCTCCTGGGTGCACTGGTCATCGTCGCCGGCGTCATTCTGGTGGCGCGCAGCGGAGCCTAGCTGAGCGCAGCGAGGATGGTGGTGTGGGATTGTCCCCCCACATGAGTTGAGCGCAGCGAGGACGGGGGTGTGGGGGTGTCCCCACAACAATGGAGTAAAGAAGGTAATGACTCAAATAGAAATCGTCGGCGGCGGCATCCTCGGCCTGGCGCTCGGCTACGAGCTCGTCAAGGCCGGGAACCGCGTTCGTATCTGGGAGCGAGCGTCGCAGCCCGGCGGCCTGATGGGCCGCATCCCGTTTCCCGAGCTCGACATCGAGGCCGACCGCTACTACCACGCGATTTTGAACTCCGACCGGGCCCTGATGGGCCTGATGGAAGAGCTCGGTTTCGGCGAAGATGATCTCAGGCTCGTCACCACCAAGATGGGCTTCTTTCACGACGGGCGCACCTTCGGCATGTCGACACCACTCGAGTTTCTGGGCTTTCCGCCGCTCTCGATGGTCGACCGCGCGCGCCTGGCGCTGACGATCCTGCAGGCCCGCCGCGTTAAGAACTGGCGCGCGCTGGAGCAGATTCCCGTCGTGCGCTGGCTTGAAAAACTCAGCGGCAAGCGCGCGACGGCCAATATCTGGACGCCGCTGCTGCGCGCCAAGTTCGACGGTAGCTTCGACGACGTGCCGGCAACCTATATCTGGTCGCGTCTGGTGCGCATGACCGATACGCGCGACAAAGCCAGCAAAGAGCAGATGGTTTCCTTGCGCGGCGGCTATATGGAGCTGGTCAAACGACTGGTAGCCGCGATCGAGAGCAAGGGCGGCGAAGTCCGCTGCGGCGCGACGGTCGAGCAGCTGCTGGTCGAAGACGGCCGCGTCACCGGCCTGCGCGTCGACGGCGAGGAGATCGCCTCGGATAACGTGGTGCTGACGCTGCAAACGCCGATGGCGCGCAAGCTGTTGCCGGCAGAGGCCGCGGCGGCCGATGCGCAGTGGTCACAGCTGGAAAGCTACCTCGGCATCGTGTGCATGCTGCTGGTGCTCAAGCGGTCGCTGACGCCGTACTACACGCTCAACATCACCGATCCACGCATCCCGTTCACCGGCGTGATCGAGACGACGAACCTGATCGGGCCTGAAAATATGGGCGGCTACCATCTGGTGTACCTGCCCAAGTATGTCGCGCCCGGCAGCCCGTACGCGCGCATGGACAACGAGCAGCTCATTCCCGAGTTTCTCGGCCACCTGCGCACTATGTTCCCCGACCTCACCGACGACGACATCGCCGCCGTGCGCGTCGGTCGCGAGCGCTATGTCGAGCCGCTGCACCCGGTCGGGGCTACCGATCGTATTCCGCCGATCACGTCCCCGATCAACGGGCTGTTTCTGGCCAATACGACGCAGATCTATCCCCAGCTAACCAATGGCGAAGCGTCGGTACGCTTTGCCGAGCACATAGCCGCCGAGGTGCAGCGTAGCGCCTCGAGCCGGCCCGCAACACAGCCGGCCGCGGCAAACATGGTGGAGGTTGCCTGATGGCCGTCCAAAGCGCACATCTTGATGCTGCATCCCTTGCGCTGCCCCGGGCTGCTGTTCGTGGACGCGAACAGCGCTGGCTTACGCTGCTGCTGCTGGCGTCGGATATCCTGATGCTCGAGCTCAGCCTGGCGCTGGCGTACTGGATCCGGTTTGCCAGCGGATTGTCGATCTTCGACGAGGCCGGCGAAGGCGGCCTGCTTTACCTCAGGCTGATGGGCGCTTTTGTTGTGCCGTGCGTGCTGATCTTTACGGCATACCGGTTGTACGACCATCGCAACCTGTGGGGCGGAACCGACGAGTATAGCCGCGTCTTCCACGCCTGCAACACGGCCGGCATGCTGGTCATCTTCGCCTCGTTCATCGTGCCCCACTTCGTGGTCGCTCGCGCCTGGCTCCTGATGACCTGGGGCTTGATGATCGTCGGCTGCATCGCCGCGCGGTTTGTGATCCGGCGCTGGGTATACTTTCAGCGCCAGAGCGGCCGCTTTCGAGCACGAACGCTGATGATCGGCGCAAATCCCGAGGGTATCGCCGTCGCAGAGCAGCTGCTGTCGACGCCGACCGTGGGTGCCCAGCTGATCGGCTTCATCGACGATTTCGAGCCGCGCGGAGCCGAACCGGTGCCGGGACTGCAGGTGCTCGGCACGTCGGCCAGCTTTGAGCGTCTGGTGCGATCCAACAAGATCGATCAGGTGATCATCGCGAATTCGGCGCTCACGCGTGAGCGGCTGCTTGGTGTGTACGGTGCCCTTGATGTGCTCAGCGATGTCGAGGTACGCCTGGCTACGGGTTTGTTCGAGCTACTGACCACCGGCGTGCGCGTGCGTGAAGAAGGCTGCGTGCCGCTGGTGACGCTCAACAAGAGCCGTATCGTGGGCGTCGACTATCTACTTAAAACAGCGTTCGATAAAATCGCCGCCATGTTGTTGTTGCTCATTCTTGGCGTGCCGCTGCTGGTGATGGCGCTGCTGATCAAACGCGAACTCATCCGGCCCGGCGTTTCACCGGCGCCGCGTGGTCGGCCAGGGCAATCGCCCGTTCGATGCCTTCAAGCTGCGCACGATGTATGTCGACGGCGACTCGCGCCTCAGCGATGAGCAGCGGCGCGAGCTGCGCGACGATGGCAAGCTGATCGACGATCCGCGCGTCACGCGCGTCGGAAGCTGGCTGCGCCGCTTTAGCCTCGACGAGCTGCCGCAGCTGGTGAACGTGTTGCGCGGCGAAATGAGCCTGATCGGGCCGCGTATGCTCACCGCGCCCGAGCTGGACAAGTTTGGACGCTGGCAGTACAACCTGCGCACCGTCAAACCCGGCCTGACCGGTTTGTGGCAGATCAGCGGCCGCTCGGACCTGACCTATGAAGACCGCGTTCGCCTCGATATGCACTATATTCGCAACTATTCGATCTGGCTCGACCTGCAGATCTTGATCCAGACACCGCTGCGCATTTTGACGGGAGCAGGGGCGTATTGATAGATGTTGAGCTGTACCGTTTACTAGATGAGCAGTGTATGCATGACAAGGTGACCGGGTGACGGGGTGACATGGTGATCGACTTCCAGGCGTATCGAAAATTGCTTGCTGTCGTTTATACAATTGAAACGCATCGGGCAAACCAAAACAACTTACCATGTCACCCCGTCACCCGGTCACCTTGTCATCACAATTAATGGCACCAGCCAAGATCAAACCACAGGTTACGTATATGTATCCCACACCAATTATAGATTCCACTCGCGCAGGTCGGCGACGACTGCGAATTCGGCGAACATGTCGTGATCGGCGACCATGTGCGCATCGGCAAGGGCGTGACGGTCGGGCACCACACGGTGATCCACCCCGGCACGATCATCGGCGATGACGTGCGCATCGGCGATCACGCGGTGGTCGGCAAGCCGCCGCGACTGCCCAAATCGAGCACCGCGGCCCGCCAGGGCAGCCTCGAGCCGCTGCGCGTCGGCGACGGTTGCTCGATCGGCGCGCACGCGATCGTGTCGGCCGGCTCGACGATCGGTGCCGGCTCGTTGATCGGCGACCAGGCTTTTGTGCGCGAGCGCGTCACGATCGGCGCGCGAGTTGTCGTCGGCCGCGGCAGCGCTGTTGAGAACGACACCACTATCGGCGACGACACCAAAATTCAGGCCAATGCGTATATCACGGCGTATATGACGATCGAGGACCACGTGTTTATCGCGCCGTGCGTTACAACGACCAACGACAATTCGATGGCGCGCGCGGCCGACGTGCTGTCGATTATGCGCGGCCCGACGATCCGGCGCGGCGCGCGTATCGGCGGCAACGCGATTTTGCTGCCGGCGATCGAGATCGGCGCCGACGCATTTGTCGCGGCCGGATCGGTCGTCACGCGCGACGTGCCGCCCCGTGTATTGGTTATGGGTACTCCAGCACGGATTGTGCGCGACGTACCCCTGGAGGAGTTGCTCTGATGATCCCGGTGCTCGACCTCGAGGCGCAGTATCGTGCCTTGCAAGATGAACTCGAACCTGCTGTGCTCGAAGTGCTGCGCAGCGGCGGCTATATTTTGGGACCGCAGGTAGCGGCATTTGAGCGCGAGATCGCCGAGTATGTCGACGTTCCGCGCGCCGTCGGCCTGGCATCCGGCACCGACGCGCTGCGCATTGCTCTTGGCGCGCTCGGCGTCGCCGCGGGCGACGAGGTGATAACTACGGCGTTTTCGTTTATCGCCACGGCCAACACCATCTCGCGCTCGGGCGCGACGCCGGTGTTCGCCGATATAGATCCGCGCACGTTCAACCTGGACCCGCGCGACGTCGAGCGGTGCATCACGCCACGCACGCGCGGCATCGTCGCGGTACATCTCTATGGCCAGCCGGTCGACATGGAAGCGCTGATGGATATCGCCGAGCGACACGGCCTGTGGGTGCTTGAAGACGCCTGCCAGGCGCTCGGCGCGAGCTGGAACGGTCGCCCCGCCGGCTCGATCGGCGTGGCAGGCTGCTTCTCATTTTACCCGACCAAGAACCTGGGCGCCGCCGGCGACGCCGGCATGCTGACCGCGGCCCGCGCCGATTTCGCCGAGCACGTCGAAGTGCTGGCCCGCCACGGTGGGCGCGAGCGCTACAAAGCCGACCTGGTAGGCTGGAACTCACGCCTCGACGCGCTGCAGGCGACGATCTTGCGCGTCAAGCTGCGTCATCTCGAAGAATGGACCGAAGCGCGCAGGCGTGTCGCCGCTCGCTACGACGAGCTGTTGCGCGACACGCCGGTCACTACGCCATACGCCGCGCCCCAGGCGCGCCATGTGTATCACCAGTACACCATCAGGGCGCCACGTCGCGACGAGCTGGCGGCGTTCCTCAAGCAGCGGGGAGTGGGCAGCATGGTCTACTACCCGATCCCGATCCACCTGCAGCCGCTGTATGCCGAGCTCGGCTACCTGGACGGCAGCTTGCCCGCTACCGAGCACGCCGCCGCCGAGGTGCTGTCGCTGCCGATCTACCCCGAACTTACCGATGAGCAGATCGACGAAGTCGTCGCCGCGATCCGCGAGTTTTACGCGTAAGCCCGCAGACCCGACGCTAAAGCGTCGGGCTGAGGAAACGAAGCCACCTGAAGGTGGCTGGGATGTCCAGCCACCTTCAGGTGGCTTCGTTTCCTCAGCCCCAGGATTTATCCTGGGGGCCGGTGTACGGCGCTCGCGAGACGAGGATCCTAACCCCTAACCTCTACCCCTCTCCCTTAGTTCGGTAGCTGGACGCCGTCGTCGGGGAAGTTCTTTTGTACGGCGTTGTTCGGGAACTGGATCGTCTGCAAGCTGGGAGCGAGCACCTGCTCCAGGCAGACAGTCTTGTACGTCGTGCCGAACTTGACCACGTCGCGCCCTTCCACACAGTTGTTGATGTTCTCGCCGAACTGGTCGGTTATGAAACGACCACGCTGGTTCGAGCGGTTGGCGTACCAGGCCAGCTCCAGTCGTCGCGTCGTGCCGAGCTCGCCCGTCGTCACCCAGCTGCTCTGCTGGGAGGCATTCGCGTTCTCGTTCGCGCGATACAGAGTCGTCCCCTGACAAATGGTCCAGCCGAAGTCCGGCCCCCATAGCGGCTGGCCGGGTGCGGCGTACCACTGCTCACAGTTGATCCCCTGCTGCACCGACGTTTCGTCCGGGATCAGTATGATCGGCCGCTGCTGCGGCTCTACCCCGCGACGCCGTACGAAGCGCGCGCCGCCCTCCGCTTGCGGCCGTGGGTCGCCCGTGTTGTACCACCCTTGAGTATGCGATACCGCGCCGGAGGCATCGCGGATCCACAGCTCATACGAATGGTAACGCGCCATGCGGTCGAGCGGGTTGGAGGCGGCGTGGATCCGGAAATAGACATCCTGGTTGTTGAGCCTGGTGCTGAACCCTTTCATGGCGGCGTGCTTGGCGGTGTTCTCGGCCGGCGATGTGTTGCCATGGAAGGTAAACCGCACCTGGAAGCCCGCGGCGGCGATCCAGCTTGGCGGCGTATCGCCGTGCTCGTGGCCGGCGGCGCAGCCGTTGATCACCGGCGGGTGCCAGACGTCCATCGACTCGCCGCACCGCCCCACAGCCGGCGGCGTGCCGGGTGTAGAAGGCGCAGGAGACGCGGACGCGGACGGCGTGGTGTCGCGGACGCGGACGGCCGTGGTGTCGCGGACGCGGACGGCCGTGGTGTCGGAGGCGCTGGAGCCGGATACGACGTAGTGCGGCCCGACATCCCCATCGGGACGTAGATCCGCGGGCCTGCGGCACCAAAGACGGTGATCGAAAGGACCGGCAGCAGTAGGGTAGCAACGGACAATCCGACAACGAACCGGCGCTTCATGACGCATCCCCCCGCAGCTTCCATGCGACATGGCAAGGAAAACTGCATAACCCGCTTGGATTGCACATCGGCGTGAAACGGTGCCGCCGATGTGCTCCCATCGCCTGAATATCCCCGGCTGTGTACTACCCCATACACTGCCGGTCTCAGACGATCCGCTGAACCGGCGCCATCGTGGGAGCCGTGTTCAGCAAAGCGAGCAAGCTTTATTAGGTCACAGTGTAACGCAGCTTGTCCGATGTGTAAATTGCCGGCAGATTCCGTGTGGAATTGAGCGTGAAACATTGCACCCAACACTGGATGCCGACAGGATGCTTCGTGCTACAAGGTTCGTACCCCGAACAAGGACGTATCATGCTACTTTTCGGAGCGAAACGACACACGAAGACACGCGAAGAGTATTCTTCGCGTGTCTTCGTGTGTCTTCGCGTGTCGTTTCGCCCTAATTCGGCAGCTGCACACCGTCGTCGGGATAGCTCGTTTGCAGTGCGTTGTCCGGCTCGTCGATCGTTTGGATCGTTGGGGCTATTACCTGCTCCAGGCAGACCGTTTTGTACGTCGTGCCGAATTTGACTACATCGCGCCCTTCCACACAGCTGTTGATTTGCTCGCCGAACTGGTCGGTAACAAAACGACCGCGCAGGTCCGAGCGGTGGGCGTACCAGGCCAGCTCCAGTCGCCGCGTCGTGCCGGTATTTGTCCCTGCATAGCGCACCCAGGCTCCCTGATCGTATGCTGTTGCGTTCTCATTCGCGCGGTACATCGTCGTCGTGTTGCAGATGGTCCAGCCGAAGTCCGGCCCCCACACAGTCTCGCCCGGATTGGTGTACCACTGCTCGCAATTGATGCCTTGCTCTACCGACGTTTCGTCGGGGGTCAGTATGATCGGCCGCTGCTGCGGCTCTACCCCGCGACGCCGTGCGTAGCGCGCGCCGCCCTCGGACGCCGGTCGCGGGTCACCGGTGTTGTACCAGCCCTGCATATGCGATACCGCGCCCGACGTATCGCGGATCCACAGCTCATACGAATGGTAGCGCGCCATGCGGTCGAGCGGGTTGGAGGCAGCATGAATACGAAAGTAGACATCCTGGTTGTTGAAGCGGGCTGCAACACCCTTCATAGCGGCGTGCTTGGCGGTGTTCTCGGCCGGCGATGTGTTAAAAGCCCCATGAAACGAAAGCGGGTAGCCTGAAGCCGCCACCCACGCCGGCGGCGCGTCGCCGTGCTCGTGGCCGGCGGCGCAGCCGTTGATCACCGGCGGGTGCCAGGTATCCTGCGACTCGCCGCACACACTGGGCTGCGCTGTGTCGCGTGGCACGCCGGCTTGAACAGTTGACAGCGGCTCAAGCGGCAGCGCGGCCCAGACCGCCGGAGCCAGGGCGCCAAACCCGCCCCGCGGCATGAGCCAACTGCCGGCGATAGCCGCCAGCAGAATGCATACAAGTAGCGCAGCGAGCAGCCATCGGTTCTTACCCATCACGTCTCCCCTCCGTCTCATTGCTCCGGCACAGGCGGCAGCTCCAACAAGGTGTTGATGCCGCCGCGCACCTCGGCGTAGTGCAGTTGATTTATGTCGGACTCACTGTTCGGCCCTTTTTCGGTCCAGTACAGGAGATCCAGGACATCCGGCGCGAAACGATGGAACTGCGCCCAACGTGTCGAGACACTCGCGTCATAGCATCCGTCCGCAAAGACCCGCCAATTGCTCCATGCTCCGCCGGCCGGACGCACCGTAACCAGCATGCTTGCGCAGCGCTCGCCGAGCCAGTACTCGCGATGCCCGAAAATGACCAGATTGCCCTCGGGATCGATCCACAGGCTGGGATTGTGGGTATAGCGCAGCGGCGGATCATCGGAGCTCCATGTACGGCCGCCGTCCACGCTCTGGCGATGCAGCGTACGTCCGTATTCATAGCGCGACGGCTGGTTCAGCGCCTGCTCGTATGGGGCAATATAGACGACGTGCACCGTGCCGTCCGGCCCGACGATCAGGCTCGGGCCCTGGTCGATGCTGTAGCCTTGATTGGCAAACGCCTTGTCGTCGACCAGCGACTGGGCGGCCCATGCATTGTCCTTGAGCGCCCGTATCATCAGCGAGCCGCGGTTAGCGTCGGGCGCCGAAAGCCAGGCTACATACAACGTTCCATCCGGCGCAAAAGCTAGCGTTGCATGGCTGTTGTCGTTGCCCGGCAACTCATCGACAGGCTGCTCGTTGCTCCACGTACCGCCGGCGTTGCTGTTGTAGTACACACGCCGCGTAGCGTTCTCGGTTTTGCCGTACACCGCGTGCGCAACACCCATTGCATCAAGGGCGATCGTTACGCCGGCACTGCCTTGCCGCATATCATTGTTGCGGTTCGGCCATTTGCTGCCCGCGATAGTTTCCGGCTTGCCCCAGCGGTCCGTCGTCGTGTCGAACGATGTGTACACCACCTCACCGGCCTCGGTGAGGTACACCAGGTGAACCATGTCCTTGCCGTCGATCGCCGCATCGACCGCCCAGATCGTGCTGTCGGCCTGCGGCCGGCCGGCCTGGTCCGCTTCCGCGAAGCCGGACGGTGTACCGGTGCTGCCGGCACGCAGGACACGCACATAGCTTGTGTAGATCTCGGGCGCAAAAATGTACACCCGATCGCCGCTCGTTCGTACAACCTGGTGACTGCCGACGTCGCTATATCCGAGGCTGCCGGTCCATTGCCGCGTCACGCCGCTTATGCCTCGTGACGGCTCGACCGGCGTAGGTGTTGCCGGCGGGATGGTCGGGGGAATACCAGTTGCCGTGGGTGGCACCGGTGTTGCCGCCGGCGTTTGCATCGGGCCTCCTTCCCACGGCTGATCGGCGGACCATTGTGGACCGCTCACCAGTTTCCCTGCATGCGCGCCGGCCGAAGCATCGGCGGTCTGCTCACCGGCGCCTTCATCCAGGTGCCACAGGCCGGCCGTCGCGGCGTCGGCGGTGAACGGCCCCGTCGGCGCTGCGAACGCTGCGGTATAGCGTACGGTGCTCGAGATGCGCGCCTCGTCGATTGCACCATGAAAAATGTCGCCGGCACCATCTGCGGAACCGATGTGCAGCGGCCGGCTGCTGGTATCGACCGGCCCGCTTACCCGCGTTCTGCCGCCGAGCTCGCCGTCGACGTAGACGCGTAGCTCGGTTCCATCGTACGTACCGGCGACGTGATGCCAGTTGCCAAAAGCAAGCGGGCCGGTCGACGCCGTGTACCATTTGCCGCCGCTTCTCACCTCGATACTGGCTGTCCAACCACCGGGGTATGGGTCGACCGACAATTCGTAATAGTTCTTGCCCACGATATGCCGATGGCTCGTAACCGAGGCCGGCCGGATCCATGCCTCGAGCGTAAACTGCTTCGTGAGCCGCAACGGCGCCGCGTCGGCGACTTCAACGTGTGCCGCCACTCCGTCCAGGTCTAGCGCCCAACCGCCGGCCATGCGCGCCTGACGTCCTGCAGTCACCGGAAGGTATGTTTGCGCGTGCGTGGACGCCTCGGCCGGGGCCGTCGCCTCGGCGCCGCCAGGAGCGGGAGCGCTCGGGACTGCCGAGTTGGGCGCGGACGCCTCTGACGGCTCAGCAGCCACTGCCGGGGGCACGACCCCGGTCAAGGAGCGCCGATTATTCGAGATCCAGACGCCGCCGAGCATTCCGCAAACTACGAGTGCCAACGTCGAGACGGCAATCAGACGTACAATGGTTTTATGCAAGCGCGCAAGCCCTGCGCTAGATCCAGCCATTTGACTTATTCCTAATTGCTTTGCACCGAAAGGGACCCCACGCCGCCAAAGTTCGATACTGCACCGACCACGTCACGCTTGCAGGTGTCGCAGAGGCTGCCGGCATCACAGCCAGGCTACGGCCCGAACGGTACGTCTGTCTTCCACGCCGGACTGTTCACCAGCGTTCCGTTGACGAAGATCCGCAGCACGCTGCCGTCGTAGGGCCTGAGGCCACGGACGACCAACGGAGCGGCAAGCAGCCGATCAGTACCGTGCATGCGACGTGTTCCTTAGTAGAGAAGGGCAAGCCTCGCCCACACGAAAAACCGTGGGAGCAGGCTTGCCCGCACCCGATTGTCGACTACGATGCGGCTGGCGAAGTCGGAGCCTTCACGGGGCGCCGGCTCGCGCACGGACGTTATACTGCCCTGCACGGACAGATCCACTGTCTGCCTGTCGTCGCAGGAACAGGAAGCTGGCTGGATCGCGAGCCGGCCGGCAACGCGCCGGACAGGACTCGATTCGAATGAGGAACTTCCTCTCAACACATAAGTCTAGAAGCGTACAATGTCAGTGCGCTACCAGAATCAAAGTACGTTCTTTCAAACGTATTGCATTCTGCGCGGGCAGCATCTTTGCCTCGTGGATTACCTCGACCACAGGCTGTTGCGTGGTGTAGCCGTCGCCGGCGTAACCAGAAACGCCCTGTCTTCGTTACAATCAGGGGCAGCGAAAAAAGGAATGACTATGCCAACCGATACGATCCGCAAAGTCATGGTTACCGGAGGCGCCGGCTTTATCGGCTCGCATACCGTCGATGAGTTGCTGGCGCGAGGATACGAGGTAGCGGTGGTCGACAATCTGGCAAGCTATGCCGGCGGCCGGCGCGACAACGTCCCCGAGGGCGTTGCGCTGCACGAAGTCGATATCAGCACGCCGGCGTTTGAAGCGCTGATCGACGACTGGCGTCCCGATGAAATCATCCATCTTGCCGCCCAGCCGAGCGTCAAAGTCTCCACCGACGAGCCGCTGGTTGATCTGCGGGTCAACGGCGAGGGCATGCTGCGCTTGCTGCGCGCGGCAGCACGCAACGGCGTCCAGAACATCGTGTTCGCCTCGTCGGGCGCGACGTACGGGACGGTGGAACAGCTGCCGGTGACCGAGGCGAGCCCGCAGCTCCCCAAATCACCGTATGGGATGACCAAGTTGCTGGGCGAGCATTATCTGCACTACTGGCGCACACTGGGGGTGCGATCTACTATCCTGCGCTACGGCAATGTGTACGGCCCACGGCAAGATCCGCACGGTGAAGCCGGGGTAGTCGCGATCTTCGTCAAGCGCTTCTTGAACCGGCAGCCCGTACGCATCGATTGGGACGGCGAGCAGGAGAAAGATTACGTGTACGCCGGCGATGTTGCCCGCGCAAACGTGTCGTCACTGCTCAACTCCGAAAACGAGACCTTTTGCATCGCCAGCGGCTCCGGCACGTCGGTCAACACGATCTATCGCACGATCGCCGAGGAGCTGGGCTACGAGGTGCCGATCGAGCGCGCGCCGAAGCGGCCCGGCGATATCTACCGTACCTACTTTGATTGTTCGCATGCTGCGACGGTGCTCGGCTGGCAGACAGACGTGTCCTTTGCCGAGGGCATCCGCAATACGATCGCATTCTTCCAGGCCGAGCCCGATCGTTAACAAACATCTGCGCGACCATACTTGGGGCAACGGTTGATTCAAACCGATTCACCACAAAGATCAAATATCCTATCTTTGTGTCCTTTGTGTTCTTTGTGGTGAATCGGTCCGGCCATTGCACTATGCCGTGGCTCGCCGCAGCAGCAGCAGCAGCGCATGGCCGTACGCGTCCGCCGCCAACTCGCCATCGAATAGCTGCTCGGCTTCGAAGTCGACGATGCTGCAGCTGTAGCCGCCGTTGTTCCAGCGCAGTGCCAGCGACGGCTGCTCGCCGCCGAGGCGCAGCTGGATCGCCTCGCGCAGCTGTGCTTCACTGGGCAGCCAGATCACATCCCGCAGCATCACATGGTCGAGCGCCCATTCGGTACTGCCGTGGAAGGTGATGGCGTACTCACCGTGCAGCTTCATCACCAGAATAGTCTGGTCGTTGAGGGTAAACACCTGCTCGGCCAGGCCGGT
Organism: uncultured bacterium; assembly: GCA_963827625.1. GTDB lineage: Bacteria > Chloroflexota > Chloroflexia > Chloroflexales > Kallotenuaceae > CAWHBS01. Next base: position 1,164,119 of record CAWHBS010000007.1, read on the forward strand.
GTTGGGGATCATGAACAGATCGTGCTTGGCGGGCTGCCAGATGAGCCCTGCCTCGCGCAGCTCGAGGGCAAGCTGTGGGGATATCATAGGGAGCGAACTTCCATGTTCGAACAGAACATGATGTGAAGCACCCAACCATGACAAGGTGACCGGGTGACAAGGTGACCGGGTGATACCGCCCTCGCTGAGCTGTGCGTTTCAATAATGCGTTGTTACAAACATTAATTGAACGTACAAGCATCGAGTACGATCACCTTGTCACCCGGTCACCTTGTCACCCGGTCATGCATACTCCGATTGCCAAGAAAACGGCTACACCAATGCCGACAACTACCGCTTGGTGTAGGTCGGCGCCTTGCGCGCGCGGCGCAGGCCCGCCTTCTTGCGCTCCTTCATGCGCGGGTCGCGCGTCAGGAAGCCGGCCTGCTTAAGTACGGGTCGCAGCGTCTCGTCGGCGTCCAGCAGCGCCCGTGCGATGCCGTGACGAACCGCCTGCGCCTGGCCGCTGTCGCCGCCGCCGCGCACCTTGACCAGCACGTTCCACGTGTCCTGCGAGTTAGTCAGCAGCAGGGGGGCGTTGATCGTGTGGTGCAGGAACTCACGACCGCCGAAGAACTCCCTGGCCGTGCGGCCGTTAACCACGAACTCACCGGTGCCCGGAAACAGCCGCACGCGGGCGACGGCAGTTTTGCGGCGCCCGGTACCCTGATAATAGCGTTTTTGTTCAGCCATGCTCAGCTCCCGTACCTAGCATTCTTAAGATTGGTAAAGTCGATCTGCGACGGCTGCTGCGCCGCGTGCGGGTGGCGCGGTCCGGCGTAGATATGCAGTTTCTTCAGCAGCTGGCGACCCAGCCGGTTCTTGGGCAGCATGCCCTTGACGGCAAACTTGATCACGCGGTCGGGGTGCTTCGCGTGCAGCTGCCGGTAGGTCAACGTTTTGAGGCCGCCCGGATAGCCCGAGTAGCGATAGTACAGCTTTTGCTCCGGCTTCTTACCGGTCACCTTGATTTTTTCCGCGTTCACGACGACCACGAAATCGCCGTTATCGACGTGCGTCGTGTAGGTCGGCTTATGTTTGCCGCGCAGCAAGATCGCGATCTGTGTTGCCAGCCGGCCCAGAATCTGGTCCGTGGCGTCGACCTCCAGCCACTCGCGCTGGATCTCAGACGCTTTGGGGCTCCAGGTTTTCCATGTTTGCGCTCTATCAGCCATGATGATCTCCCAATGAACTGAATGTATCAGCCGGCCGTTCACCCAGTTTCTGCGGGTACGTCACCGACATCAAGTATAACCCGTGCGGCGGCGCTGTCGGTCCCGCCCGCGAGCGGTCTCGGCTTTGCAGTATCGATCCGACGTCCTCCGGCGGCAGCCTACCCTGCCCGACTGCCAACAGCGTACCTACCACCGTCCGCACCATGTGCCGTAAAAATCCATTGGCCGCGATGTCGATCGCGATCAAAGAGTAGCCCAACGCCTCGACGTCGGCGCACGTGGCGGCGAAGCACTCGCGTACCGTCGAGCCCGGCGCCAGGCTGCCGAAGGCCGCGAAATCATGCACGCCCACCAGCATACGCGCCGCTTGATCCATCGCGGCGACGTCGAGCGCACGGTCGACCTGCAGCGCGTGCCGGCGCCACAGGGGCGAGCGCCACGCGTCCGGCATCAGCACATAGCGATACGCGCGCCGCACAGCGCTGAAGCGTGCATGAAACTCCGCCGGCACGTCCCACGCGCGCCGCGCGCCGATGTCGCGTGGCAGGAGCGCGTTCAGCGCTCGCTGTACAGTAGCGACATCCAGCTGCGACTGCGTCCGCGCGTTGGCCACCTGGCCCCTGGCATGCACGCCGGCGTCGGTTCGCCCGGCAAACGTCCAGCGGATCGCTTCCTTTGTTAAGCGGTTCCAGGCAGCTTCCAGCTCGCCCTGCACCGTCCGCCCATGGGCCTGATACTGCGAGCCCAGCAGCTCGGTGCCGTCGTATTCGAGCTCGAGAGCGATGTTGCGGAGCGATGCGTGATGCGTGATGCGTGATGTATTAATCGAATCCGGCAATTCATCACTCATCACGCATCATTCGTCAGACCAGCTCCAGCACCGACATATCGGCGGCATCGCCCTTACGCTGGCCGATGCGCGTGATACGCGTGTAGCCGCCGGGGCGATCGATATATTCGGGCGCGATCGCCAGCAGCCGATGTACGGCCAGCTTGTGATTGCTGCCCAGGGCCATCATGCCGCGGCGAAACACCTCGGAGCGCTGATGGCGCAGCACGTCCCGATCGTCGGCGGCCGCCGCCTCGATCTGCTGCTCGGTGGGCACATTGCGCGCCATGGTGATCAGCTTCTCGAGCTCGGGCCGGACGCCCTGCGCCTTGGCATGGGTCGTCGTTATTTTGCGGTGTTCAAGGATCGCGATCATCAGGCTGCGATACAGATCTCTTGCGTTCCTTGCTGGTCCTATTTAGCTTTTTGCCGGCCACGCGGTGCCGCATTGTATCCTCCAGTTACGCTTCAGCCGACGCTACGGGGCCGGTCAGGAAACCGTGAACAACCAGCTTTTCCTTAATCTCATCGATCGATTTGTTGCCCAGATTGCGCACGGACAGCAAGTCCTTTTCGTCCATCTGCAGCAGCTGGCCGACCTTGGTGATATCGGCCCGCTTAAGGCAGTTGTAGGTGCGCGTCGTCAGATCCAGATCGTCGATCGACGTTTCGTACACATCGGGCGGGATGCCCTCGACGCCGTTGGTCGAGGTCGCCAGATCGGCGGGCTGCTCGGGCTTGTTAAAATCGGCGATCCGGTCGCTGTACTGGCGCAACACCTGTGCGGCATGCTGCAGCGCATCGCCCGGCTTGATCGTACCGTCGGTCCAGATCTCGATGATCAGGCGGTCGTAATCAGTCACGCCGCCGATACGTGTATTCTCGACAACATAGTTCACGCGCGGGATCGGGGTATAGATCGCGTCGATCGGGATCTCACCGATCGGCACAACCTCCCGGCGGTCGTTCTCGACAGGCGAGTAGCCGGTGCCGCGCTCTACCGTCAGCTCGATATCCAGCCGCGCATTTTCGTCGTCAAGCGTCGCGATGTAGTGATCCGGATTGACGATCTCGACGTTGCTGGGCGTTTCAATATCTCGAGCGCGCGCATCGCCGCTGCCGTACTTCGACAGATGTATTTTAACCGGGCGCTCGGCATACGAGCGCAAGCGAATACCCTTGATATTCAGCACCAGCTCGGTAACATCCTCGCGGATGCCGGGCAACGTGCTGAACTCATGGTACACGCCGTCGATTTTGATCTTGGTGATCGCCGCGCCGGGGATCGACGAAAGCAACACGCGCCTGAGCGCGTTGCCGACCGTATGGCCGTATCCCGGCTCCAACGGCTCGATCCGGAACCGCGCGTATCCTTCAGCCGCTATCACTGCCTCTACGTTTGGCATCGCTAGATCCAGCATATGCCTTCCTCCAAATACCGTGGTCGAAGGTCGAAGGTCCAAAGTCGAAAGTCACCGGACAACACCGTACCGTTGCATAACTTTCGACCTTGACACTCACCCACTTCGTGGGTACCCGACTTTGACCTTCGACTATTGAAATTAGCGGCTATAAAACTCGACGATCAGCTGCTCGTTGATCGAAAGATCAAGCTCGCCGCGCTCCGGCAGGCGCACTACCGAGGCGCTCAGTTCGGCCGGGTTGAGCGACAGCCACTCGGGCACCGATTTCTTGCGCAGCACGCCGCTGGCGTCCAGATCGCGGAAATAGGTGCGCTTGCGGCTGCCCTCGCGTACGCTGATCTCGTTGCCGGCGATGACCACAAACGACGGAATGTTCGTCTTGCGGCCGTTGACCGTGAAATGGCCGTGGCGTACCAGCTGCCGCGCCTGGCGACGCGAGTCGGCGAAGCCGAGGCGATAGATCACATTGTCGAGCCGGCGCTCCATCAGCTGCAGCAGCGTCGCGCCCGTCTGACCTTTGGTGCGCGAGGCGATGCCGTAGTAGCGGCGGAACTGCTTTTCAAGCACGCCATAGATGCGGCGTACCTTCTGCTTCTCACGCTGGCGCACGCCGTAGTCGCTCAGCTGCCGGCGACGGAACGATGTGCCGTGCTGCCCTGGGGGCTGATTGCGCCGCTCGATGGCGCACTTGGGCGACAGACAGCGCTCGCCCTTCAGCATCAATTTAACGCCTTCCCGGCGGCATAGCTTGCACACCGGACCTCGATACCTTGCCATGTGCTGTTTCCTCTGTATCTACTACAGGGCAGTTTACGCGCCGCTCGGCGCTTCATCCTGCACACGTTTTTGGCAAACCGGCAAACTACCAAACCAAAGTTCATTAATTGGTTTGTTAGTTTGTTGGTTTGTTCCTACACGCGGCGCCGCTTGGGCGGCCGGCAACCGTTATGCGGGATCGGCGTGACGTCGGTGATCGACAGCACGGTCAGCCCCGCGGACTGCAACGACCGGACCGCCGACTCGCGGCCGGAGCCCGGGCCTTTTACAAACACGTCAATCTGGCGCATCCCGTTGTCCATCGCGCGCCGAGCGGCCTGCTCGGCCGTGATCTGCGCCGCGTACGGCGTGCTCTTGCGCGAGCCGCGGAAGCCTTGAGCGCCCGCGCTGGCCCACGAAACTACGTTCCCTTGCGGGTCGGTGAGCGTGATGATGATGTTGTTGAACGTCGCCTGAATATATGCGTTGCCGCGCGGGATATTCTTGCGCTCACGCCGCCGGCCGCGCTGCGGCCGCCTGGCCGCCGAACCACCACTCTGCTGTTGCCTCGCCATACGTTCTCCTCAAGCTGCTCGCAAGACCCAGTTCGCAGACCGCAAAGCTCAACGCTGCCCTACCCGACAAACCAGCAATCTACCAAACCAACGACTAAGCTTCGGTTTGTTGGTTTGGTAGTTTGTTGGTTCGTGCATCTGGGCGCTACACTTGTGCTCTGCGAACTGGGCGCTGCGGGTTGTTACTTCCGCGCTGCCTTCTTCTTGATACCGATCGGCGAACCCTTGCGACCACGGCGTGTGCGCGCGTTGGTTCGCGTGCGCTGGCCGCGCGTCGGCAGCCCGCGGCGATGGCGCAGCCCGCGGTAGCACCCGATGTCCATCAGCCGCTTGATGTTCAGCTGGACTTCGCGGCGCAGGTCGCCCTCCGTCTTGTACTCACCGTCGATGACCGACCGGATCCGGTTGACTTGCTCCTCGGTCAGGTCGCGCACGCGCGTCCCGCCGATGACGTTGCAGCGCTCCAGAATCTTCTGGCTGCTGGTCAGGCCGATGCCGTAGATGTAGGTCAGGGCGATCTCAACTGTCTTGTTGCGGGGAATGTCTACCCCCGAGATACGAGCCATGTGTCCTCCCAATACCGAGTGATGAGTGATGAGTGAGCGACAGATTCATCACTCATCACTCATCACTTTCGCTTACCCCTGCCGCTGCTTATGCTTGGGGTTCTTGCTGCAAATGATGCGCACGACACCCCGGCGCCTGATCACCTTGCACCACTCGCAGCGCCGCTTTACCGATGCGCGCACCTGCATAATTCCGCCTCCCAATAAACGCACGCAGACCCCCCGCCCCTTCCTAATCGGTCAGGAGCGACGAGTCTTGTTACCTGGTTATCGAGCCCTACCGGTAGCGATACGTTATACGGCCTCGTGTCGGGTCGTACAGTGACAGCTCAACTACTACGCGGTCGCCCTTCGAAATACGAATATAATTCATCCGCATTTTGCCGGAGATGCTAGCCAGGATCGGCTGCTCGATATTATCGAGCTGGACCCTGAACATTGCGTTTGGCAGCGGCTCGATCACCATTCCCTCGACCTCAAGCACGTCTTTCTTTTGATTCTTAGACTGCGGCATACACTCCTACACGGCCTTCGTCAAAATCTCAGGCCCACCATCCGACATTATCGCTATGGTATGCTCAAAATGCGCTGTAAGTGTACCATCCCGCGAGGCAATTGTCCAACCGTCGTCCCGTTCGGCGATCTGGGGACCGCCAAGGGCGATCATCGGTTCGATCGCCAGTGTCATGCCCGGTCGCAGCCGTAGCCCCGTGCCGGGGCGGCCGAAATTCGGTATCGCCGACGGCTCCTCGTGCAGCTTGCGGCCTACGCCATGGCTGAACAGCTCGCGGATCACCGAGCAACCGTTGCGCTCGGCATGCTGCTGGATCGCCGCGCCAAGGTCGCCCAGACGATTGCCGACCAGCGCCTGATCGAGCGCCCGCCACAAACAGGCTTCGGTCACTTCGAGCAGCCGTCTGGCCTCGGGCTCGATCTGTCCCACCGCGTAGGTCCAGGCCGAGTCGCCGACGTACCCATCCAGCACCGCTCCGACGTCGACGCTGATGATATCTCCTTCGCGCAGCCGTGTCGGTCCAGGGATACCGTGTACTACCACCTCGTTGAGCGAGGCGCATACGGCGCCGGGAAACGGCGGCGCGGTACCGCCCATGGTATAGCCCAAAAACGGCGAATACGCCCCGCTGCGGCTGAGGTGCCCGCGCACCAGCTCATCCAACGATGCCGTGGTAACGTCCGGCCGGATCGCCTCGCGCAGCAGCGCGTGACATTCGGCTACCACCCGCCCGGCAGCGCGCATTTTCGCCAGCTCGCGTTGGCTTTTGAGGACTATCGGCATCTCAACAATTGCCCTCACCCCGGTCCCCCGGCATTTATGCCGGGGTTCAATAATCCCCGACATCAACTCCCGTTGTTCGGCAACCGCAGCTCGTGTACCAGGCGCTGCGTCACCTCGTGCACATCACCCAGGCCGTCGATCTGGTGCAGCAGCCCCAGCGCGCTGTAGTGTTCGATCAGCGGCGCGGTTTGCTGCAGGTACACATCCAGCCGGTGCCGCGCGGTTTGCATGTTGTCGTCCGAGCGGGTGTACAGATCGCCGTCGCAGATGTCGCAGATACCTTCTTCACGCGGCGGCGTATAGTAAATATTGTACGGCGTCTGGCAGTTGCGGCAGGTCTGGCGGCCGACGATGCGCTTGAGCAAAACGTCGCGCGGCGCGTTGAGCAGGATCACCGCGTCGATACTCTGATTGTGCTCTTCGAGCGCTCTGGCCAGCGCATCAGCCTGCTCCTTGGTGCGTGGAAAGCCGTCCAGGATCACGCCGGCGTCGCAATCGGGCTGGAAAATGCGGTCCAGGATCATGCCGATCACAACATCGTCGGGCACCAGCTCGCCGCGGTCGACATACGTGCGCGCCAGCACGCCAAGCTCAGTTTCCTCGCGCATATACTGGCGAAACAGCTCGCCGCTCGCGATATGCTTGAGCTCGGTTTTTTCTTCCAGCACTGCCGCCTGGGTACCTTTGCCCGCCCCGGGCGGCCCAACCAGGATGACATTCATCGATCGTGCACTGCCTTCGCGCTATTCCAGATTGATAGCAAGTGATGAGTGATCAGTGATGCTGCCGAATAACCCGCATGCCGGCACTCACCGCTCATCACGCATCACTATCGCGAGAGGTATCCCTCATAGTTGCGCATCATCAGCTGCGACTCGAGCTGGCGCATCGTATCCACCGCGACACCGACCACGATCAACAGCGCCGTCGAGCTTACGCCTACGTTGGCGACGCCGGTCAGGCCGGAGGTGATATACGGCAGCACCGCCACGCCGCCCAGAAAGATCGCGCCCGCCAGCGTGATCCGGTTGAGCACACGCCCGAGGTACTGCTCCGTCGCCTTGCCCGGTCGAATCCCTGGAATAAACCCACCGTTGTTCTTAAGGTTTTCCGGCAGATCCTGCTGCGCGAACAGCACCACGGTATAAAAATACGTAAACCCGACAACCATCAAGAACAGCAGCACTGAATAAACATAGTTACCGCCGCTGCCGGGCTGGTTCGGGCTCAGCGTATTCATGATCCCGCAGGCGATCTGGTTGCCGGTCGTGCCGCCGTCCTGGGCCGAAAGGTCGCAGAAGTACGACGCGATCGTTCCGGGGAACAGCAAGATCGACTGGGCAAAGATCAAGCGGGATCATGCCGGCCATATTCACTTTGAGCGGGATATATGTGCGCTGGCCGCCATACACCTTATTACCGCGCACGCGCCGCTGGTACTCCACCGGGATGCGCCGCACACCTTCCTGGAAGTACACGATCACAAAGATCGTCAGCAGCGTGATCACCAGAAACGCCACTGTGCCGAAGACATTGTTGGCCACGGCGCCGCCCTGGAAAAACTGTCCAATATAGCTGGGTACGCGGGCGACGATACCGCCGAAGATGATCATCGAGATACCGTTGCCGATGCCGCGCTCGTCGATCAGCTCGCCCATCCATACCAGCAACATCGTGCCGGCAGTCATCGAAATAATGATCGTAAACGTCGGCAGGAAGTTCTCGATCAGGCTGAAGTTGAAGCCTGGCTCGAACAGCGCGCCTTGCGAGCCGCGTGCCAGCGTGATCGTCTGGCCGTACGCCTGCAGCAGCGCGAGCGGAACCGTCAGGAAGTACGAAACGCGATTCATCCGGTTACGGCCGGCCTCGCCTTCCTTGGACCATTCCTGCATCGCCGGGATCAGCGGTGTGAGCAGCTGGACGATAATCGTCGCGGTGATATATGGATACACACCCATTGCCGCGACCGAGAAATTCTGTAGCGCGCCGCCCGAAAACAGGTTCAGGATACCGAGCAGCGGGTTGCTGGCCAGCAGGCTCTGAATGCCCTGCGAGTCGGTGTACGGCACGGGAACATGCGCGATCACACGATAAATGACCAGCATCCCGAAGGTAAACAGGATCTTGGCCCGCAAATCGGTGATCTGCCATGCCCGTTGGACAGCTTGAAGCATGAGATGCGAGCTCCTCGAGCTGAGACTGAGAGAAGCTCCCATCCGGCAGCGCTGCCGGATGGGAGCGGTGAACTAGAACCGGCCGCGCCGCGGCAAGCGCTTGACAACCCACGGCTCGAGCTCGACCACCGTGCCGCCTGCGGCTTCGATCTTTTGCCGCGCGCCGGCCGAGAACTTGTGGGCCGTGATCGTGATCGGGCGGCTGATTTCGCCGTCACCCAGGATCTTGATCGGCCGTTTGAGGTTCTTGATCAGCCGCGCCTCGACCAGCACTTCGGGTGTGATCTCGTCGTGCTGCGACTCCGCGAGGTCGCCGATATTAAAGATCTCGTAGCTGATGCGATAGCGGTTATGAAAGCCGACGCCGCGCTTGAACGGCAGGCGCCTGGTAATCTCGTTCTGGCCGCCCTCAAATGCGCGATGCGGGCCACGACCGGCGCGAGCGTTCTGGCCTGACATACCCTTGCCGGCGGTCTTACCTTTGCCGGAGCCGTAGCCACGGCCGACACGCTTGCTCGTTTGATGCGAGCCGGGCGCGGGCTGCAAATCGTGTAGTTTCATCACTGCTCCTCGCCGTTGCCGGCCGCGTATGACCGCGCGCGCTTGGCACGCGGAGCCTCAGCCTGTGCCGCGGGCTCTTCGACTTCAGGCGATGCAGGTAGTTCGGCAGGCGGCGTAGCGCCGTCGACTTCCTCTACGGTCACCAGGTGGCGCACCTTAAACGCCATGCCCCGGATCGCCGGCGTGTCCTGCTGGATCACGCTCTGGTGTAGCTTGCGCAGGCCCAGCGAGCGAACCGTTGCTTTCTGGTCCTTCGCATAGCCGATGCTGCTCTTGGAATAAGTGATTTTGAGCTGTGCCATATGTATCTCCAACCCAGTCGCCGCCCGGTCTCAGCGTGCTGACCAGCAGCGCCGACGATTCTAGGTGCTCGCGCGTGCGCGTCCCGTACGGCGACGCAGTTCTTCGGTTGTCAGGTCGCGGCGGCGGGCCTCTTCTTCCAGCGAGCGCAGCTGGCGCAGCGCTTCGAACGTTGCCTTGACCACGTTGATCTTGTTGTCCGAGCCCAGCGATTTGGTCAGCACATCCTTGACGCCCGCCGCTTCCAGCACCGCGCGCACGCCGCCGCCGGCGATAACGCCGGTGCCCGGCGCGGCCGGCCGCAGCAGCACTTGCGCGGTCTTGAACGTCGTGCGCACCTCGTGCGGGATGGTGTTCTCTTCCAATGAGACCCGGATCAGGTTCTTCTTGGCAGCCTCGACGCCCTTACGGATCGCCTCCGGCACCTCGGCGGACTTGCCCATGCCGACGCCGACGTGGCCTTTGCCGTCGCCGACGACGACCAGCGTGCTCAGCTTGAACGTACGCCCGCCTTTGACCACCTTGGTGACACGGTTGATCTGGACGACGCGCTCTTCGAGCTCGAGGTCGTCGGCATTGATTTTTGAACTATAGTTTGTCACTGTTCCTCCGGCATACCCGGTCGAAAGTCGAAAGTCGAAGGTCGAATGTCTCGATTATTCAAGCTGGCTGACCTTTGACCTTTGACCATTGACCTTCGACTAAAATTCCAGCCCCGCCTCACGCGCCGCGTCGGCGAGCGCTTTGATGCGCCCGTGATACAGGTAGCCACCACGGTCGAACACGACCTTGCTGATACCGGCGGCCTTTGCGCGCTCGGCAACCAGCTTGCCCACCAGCTTGGCCTCGTCGACCTTGACGGTCGAGTCGCGCTGCGAGCGCAGGTCGGCGTCCAGGGTCGAGGCTGCCACCAGCGTATGCTGGCGCACATCGTCGATCACCTGCGCATAAATATGCTGATTACTGCGAAACACATTCAGTCGCGGCCGCTCGGCCGTACCGCTGAGCTTCGACCTGATGCGCCGGCGACGCTTTTCGCGCGTCGCGCGCCGATCGATATTTGCCATGACAGGTTCCTTATTTCTTCGCGCCGGTCTTGCCGGCCTTGCCGGCCTTGCGGCGGATCGTTTCGTCGGAATATTTGATGCCCTTGCCTTTATACGGCTCGGGCGGACGCAGGTTACGGATAAACGCCGCGATCTCGCCGACAGCCTGCTTGTCGATGCCGCTAACCACCACGGTGTTGCGCTCACCCACGTTCAGGTCGATGCCCTCGGGCGCCTCCACGATCACAGGATGCGAAAAGCCGAGCAACATAGTCAGATTGCGGCCGGTCTTCTGGGCGCGATAGCCGACGCCATTGATCTCCAGCGTTTTCTGGAAACCGTTGCTGGTGCCGACGACCATGTTGTTCAGCAATGCACGCGTCAGGCCGTGCCGGGCGCGATGCTCCTTGGAGTCGCTCGGCCGCGTCACGCTGATCGAGCCATTCTCCTGCGCGATCGTCATCTCGGGCGGCAGTTGCTGCGTGAGCTGGCCTTTTGGCCCTTTGACCGTCACCAGATTGCCGTCGTCGACGGCGACCGAGACGCCGTTGGGCAGCTCGATTGGCTTTTTGCCTATTCGGGACATATTACTTCTCCTTGGGCCGGGGCCGTGGGGGTATCCCCCCACATCCCCTACCACACATAGGCCAGTACTTCGCCGCCGATGTTCTGGCGCCACGCCTCATGACCGCTCATCACACCCTTGGGCGTCGACAAGATCGCCAGACCCAGGCCGCCGCGCACGCGCGGAATATCGGTGCGCTTCGAATAGATGCGCAGGCCGGGACGGCTGACGCGCTTGAGGCCGGTGATCACCGGCTCGCGATCGGCCGTGTACTTCAGATCGATCACCAGATTCTGGAACGGCTTTTCGTCCACATCTTGCACCGAGAAATCCTTGATAAAGCCTTCCTGCTTCAGGATTTCGGCGATCGCCAGCTTCAGCTTCGACTTCGGCATCAATACCGAGGTGTGCCGCTGCATGCAGGCGTTGCGGATGCGGGTCAACATATCGGCAATCGGATCATTAAAACTCACAGTCAAGTCCCTCCCAATAGCGCGCGCGCGTGCTTAGCAAAGAGCGCCGCCGGCTACCATCTTTTACCAGCTCGACTTCGTCACGCCCGGAATCAGACCTTTGAGCGCCTGTTCACGGAAACAGATCCGGCACAGGCCGAACTTCCGCATATATGCGCGCGGCCGTCCGCAGCGATTGCAGCGATTATGTTTCCGCACGGCGTACTTCGGAGTCTGCTGGGACTTGATGATCAACGCTTTGCGAGCCAAAGTAGTCTTCCTCCTGGCACAAGTGCCGCTCAACCACCCGGTTGCTTGCTCTTATGCGATTTAGTCGCGGAACGGCATGCCGAATTGCTTCAGCAGCGCGTAGCCTTCGTTGTCGTTGCGCGCGGTGGTGACGATCGCCACCTCCAGGCCACGCAGCTTGTCGACCCGGTCGTAATCGATCTCGGGAAACGCGAGTCTGCTCGCGCAGGCCGATGCTAGTAGTTGCCGCGGCCGTCGAACGAGCGCCGGCTCACGCCGCGAAAGTCGCGGATACGCGGCAGCGCCAGCGATGATCAGCCGATCGAGAAACTCGTACATCCGCTCGCCGCGCAGCGTTACCATCGCGCCGATCGCCTGCCCCTGGCGCAGCTTGAAGTTCGCGATCGACTTGCGCGCGCGCGTGGTCACCGGCTTTGCCCGGCGATCGTGGTCAGGTCGCCGATGGCGGCCTCCAGCGACTTAGCGTTCTGACAGCGCCTCGCCAAGCCCGATGTTGAGCACGATCTTTTCGATCCTGCGGCACTTGCATCCGGTTTGTGAAGTTGAACTCTTTGGTCAGCGCCGGCACAATCTCGGCCTGGTACCGTTCCCTCATTCGTGGTGCCATACTATCCTCACGTGCCTGGGTAAGCGGATCTTGGCGTGCCAATCCTGCCTGCCCGGCATCCTTTAGCTATTCGCCGCGGGCTTGGGCTGCTCGACGCTGGCATCGCAGGCTTTGCAAAACCGGACCTTGCGCCGGCTGATCTTGCCTTCGCCGTCCGTGATGCGCTGCCCCGTGCGCGAAGCCTTGCCGCAGTTCGGGCAGATCAGCATCACGTTGCTGACATGCAGCGGCGCTTCCACCTCGATGATGCCGCCGCGCTGGCGCTGCCCGCGCGGCTTGACGTGCTTCTTGACAATATTGACGTTTTCGACGACAACCCGGTTCGCGCGACGGGATCGCGCGCGTGATTTTGCCGCGCCGGCCCTTGTTCTTGCCCGAGATGACCAGGACTTCGTCACCAGTTTTGACGTGCATATCTTCCTCGTAAACCGTTGCCGGCCTCCACGCTTAAGCCCGTGACAGCCAGCCGCTCATAATGCCGAAATCGCCACTCGGTCGACGGCTGCGCCGGGTCTAGAGCGTTTCCGGCGCCAGCGACACGATCTTCATAAACTGCTTGTCGCGCAGCTCGCGGGCAACCGGCCCGAAGATACGTGTGCCGCGCGGGTTGCCGTCGGGCCGGATCAGCACCGCGGCGTTGTCGTCGAAGCGGATCTGCGAGCCGTCCGCGCGGCCGTATTCCTTTGCCACGCGCACGATCACCGCGCGCACAACCTCGCCCTTCTTGGCGTTGCCGCCGGGGGCCGCGTCCTTGACCGACGCGACGATGATATCGCCGACGCGTGCCGAAGCGGACACGCGAGCCGCCCAGCACGCGGATGCACATGATCTCCTTGGCGCCGGTGTTATCGGCGACCTTGAGCCGCGTTTGTGGCTGGATCATTCCTGCACCTCGTCCTCGTCGGTCGTGTCGGGCAGAGCGGAAGCATCCGCATCACCGGATGGCGCCGCGATCTCTTCGGGCTCCGCATCGCCGGACGGCGCCGCGATCTCTTCGGGCTCCGCCACCTGGGGCACCAGGTTGTTGGTGTTGACGATCTCCACCACGCGCCAGCGCTTGAGCTTGCTCAGCGGGCCGCGTTTCTTCGATGCGCACCGTATCGCCCATCGCGCAGCGATTTTCCTCGTCGTGTGCGTAGAACTTGTGCGTATGACGCACGGTCTTGCGGTACAGCGGATGCGGCCGCAAATAGTCCACCGCTACGACGACGGTTTTGTCCATTTTGTTTGAAACGACGCGACCGACTTTTTGCTTGCGGATCGCAGCCGTTTTTTGTTGAGCCTGCGTCATAACCTACCTCTCACCCGTTGGAGCTGCCGTTAGCTCGCGCTCGCGCAGCACCGTTTTGATGCGGGCATACTCTATCTTCAACTGCCCGAACCGGGCGGTATTCGTCAGGCGGCCGGTTTCCTTCTGGAAGCGAAGGATGAACAGCTCCTGGTCGATCTCGCGCAGGCGCTCGTTCAGCCGCCCGCCGTCGAGCTCGCGAATTTCACTCGTCTTCATCGTGCGCACACCTCCCCGACCGTTTCCCTGGCGATGATTTTGCACTTGATCGGCAGCTTTTGCGCCGCGCGCTGCAGGGCGGCGGATCGCGATATCCTCGCGCACGCCGCCGAGCTCGAACATGATTCGCCCCGGCTTGACCACCGCGACATAGTATTCGACCGAGCCTTTGCCCGAGCCCATGCGCGTTTCGGCCGGCTTTTGTGTTACCGGCTTGTCCGGAAAGATGCGGATCCACACCTTGCCACCGCGCTTGACGTAGTGCGTGATCGCGCGGCGCGCGGCCTCGATCTGGCGGCTGGTGATCCAGGCGGGCTCCGTCGCCATCAGTCCGAAGTCGCCGAAGGCTACCGTCGTACCGCGACCCGAAAGCTTCGTGCGTCTTGCCCGTACGGCGGAACATTTTGCGGTGCTTCATCCGCTTTGGCATCAACATAGCTGTAAACCTTTATAAGAAGAACATAGAACATAGAACAAACATCCGCTCGACCTTGTGTTCTGTGTTCTGTGTTCTACTCTTCTGTTGTTGTCGTCGTAGACGGCTGCTGTACGGCGCCGCCGCCACTACCGCCGCCGCCACCACTGCTGCCACCGCCGCCGGAGAAGCCGCCGCCGCCACTGCTGCCACCACTGCTGCCACCGCCGGAGAAGCCGCCGCCGCCACCGCCGCGACCACCGCGACCACCGCCGCCGCCACGGCCGCCACGGCCGCCACGGCCGCCGCCGCCGCCGCTTTCGTTACGACGATCGCCACGCGTGCGGTAATCATCGGCCGGCGGCGCCGTGCGCTTGGGAGCCTCGGCTCGCGTATAGGTGCCGTCGGCATTGGGGAACACTTCGCCCTTGTAGATCCATACCTTGACGCCGATGCGCCCGTAGGTCGTGTGCGCGTGGACCACGGCATAGTCGATATCAGCGCGCAGCGTGTGGCGCGGAATACGGCCGTCGCTGTCGCCAGACCGTACGCGCCATCTCGGAGCCGCCGAGGCGTCCGGAGCACTGCACTCATGATGCCCTGGGCGCCCAGACGCATCGCGCGCTGCATCGCCTGCTTCATTGCACGCTTGAACGAGACACGCTTGGTGATCTGCTCGGCGATGCTTTCGGCGACCAGCTGCGCGTCGAGCTCGGGCTGGTGGATCTCGCTGATGTTCAGCTTGATCTTTTTGCCGTCAGCTTTTCGAGCTTGCCCTTGAGCACGTCGACGTTCGCGCCGCGCTTGCCGATCACCACGCCCGGCTTGGCCGTGTGGATCGTCACCTCGACCTTGTTGGCCGCGCGCTCGATCTCGATGCGCGACACCGCCGCGCCTTCGAGCTCGCCGGCGACCAGATCGCGGATCTTGGCGTCTTCATTGAGCAGCTCGGCGTAGTTCTTGTCGGCGTACCACTTGGACTGCCAGTCTTTGATGTATCCGAGCCGGAATCCAATCGGATGTACTTTACGTCCCATTTAATACTCCTGACCGTCGTCTACGATCACCGTAATATGGCTCGAGCGCTTGCGAATAATGTTCATTCGGCCACGCGCGCGCGCATTCGAGCGCTTCATCGCCGGACCTTCATCGATCATGATCGTCTTGACCGTCAGGCCGTCGCGATCCATCTGAAAGTTGTTCTCCGCGTTCGCCGCCGCCGACGCGATCGTCTTGTAAACTTCGCCGGCGGCTTTCTGCGGCATATTGCGCAGAATCGCCAGCGCCTGGTCGACCGGCTTGCCGCGCACGACGTCAGCTACCAGGCGAACCTTTTGCGGCGACATGCGGAAGCCGCGCAGCACAGCTTTAGCTTGCATCACACAGCTCCTATTTCATCTGCCGCGCTTGTCGGCCTTCTTGCCGCCGTGCCCACGAAACAGGCGCGTCGGCGCAAACTCACCCAGCTTGTGGCCGACCATGTTCTCGGAAACAAAGACCGGAACGTGGCGCCTGCCGTCGTGGACGGCGATCGTATGCCCGACCATCTGCGGGAAGATGGTCGAGTCGCGCGACCAGGTCTTGAGCACGCGTTTGTCGTTGGTGCGGTTCAAGGTCTCGACGCGACCCAGCAGCCGGAGGTCGACATACGGTCCCTTTTTTGATCGAGCGAGACATTCTTACCTTCCTTTATTCGGGAGAAGGCGGAGGCGAAGCATCGGCCTCATTCCTCCGGCGGCACACGCCGCTCCCTTCCCCGGCGCTGAAGCACCTGGCCGATACACAAAGCCTCCGCGGAGGCTTTGTGTATCGGCACCGAGCTTCATCTCGGTGCTATTTCGATCCGCGCCGGCGCACGATAAACTTGTCGGTGCTGCTTGTTGTTGCGCGTTTTGACGCCGCGTGCCGGCTTGCCCCACTTGGTTTTTGGATGCATAGCCACCGGAGCATGCCCCTCACCACCACCGTGCGGATGGTCGATCGGGTTCATCGCCGAGCCGCGCACGTGCGGGCGCCGGCCCAGCCAGCGCGAGCGGCCGGCTTTGCCGATCACGATGTTCTGGTGGTCGAGGTTGCCGACCTGCCCGAGCGTCGCCATGCAGTTCAGATGCACCATACGCATCTCGCCCGACGGCAGCCGCAGGGTGGCATAGTTGCCTTCCTTGGCCATCAGCTGGGCGGAAGTGCCGGCCGAGCGCACGATCTGGCCGCCCCGGCCGATCTGCAGCTCGATGTTGTGCACCTGCGAGCCGAGCGGAATATTGCGCAGCGGCAGCGCGTTGCCCACGCGCACCTCGGCGCTCGGCGCCCGACTGCACCGTATCGCCGACGTTCAGGCCGAGCGGCGCCAGGATATAGCGCTTCTCGCCGTCTTCATACTGCAGCAGGGCGATGCGCGCCGAGCGGTTCGGATCGTACTCGATGCCGAGCACCTTCGCCGGAATGCCCGTGCTTGTTGCGCTTGAAGTCGATCACCCGGTAGTGGTGATACGCGCCGCCGCCACGATGGCGTGCCGTGATGCGGCCCGGGTTGTTGCGACCGCCGGTGCGGCGCTTGGGCTCGAGCAGCGACTTCTCAGGCGTGAACTTGGTGACTCCTCGAAGGTCGAGCCGCTCATCCCGCGCCGACCGGGCGAGGTCGGTTTATAGCGCTTGATACCCATGCTTAGACCCCTTCGAAGATCTCAATCGTTTTGCTGTCGGGCGTCAGCGTCACGATCGCCTTTTTATAGTCGCGCGTGTAGCCCGTCACCACGCCATGGCGCGTGCGCCGGCGCTGCAGCTTGCCACGAACATTGATCGATGTTTACCGACTTGACCTGGACGCCGAAGATCTCTTCGATGCCTTTTTGACTTCGACCTTGTTGGTGTCCATCGCCACTTCGAAAAGGTACTTGACGCTGCTCGTTCAGCACCGTGCCCTTCTCGGTGACCAGCGGCCGGATAATAATTTGGTGTGCGTTGCTCATTCTGGCATCCTCCTCAGCCGGCGACGTCGCGGCCGCGTCCGGCTTGCCGAGCCAGCGCGTTGATCTTATCCAGCGCCGCCTGCGGCAGCAGCACGTTGTCGTAGGTCAGCAGATCGACCACGTTCAGGTACATCGCGTGCAGTGTCTTGACGTTCGGCAGGTTGTTGGCCGAGCTTGATCAGCGTTTCGTCGCGCTCAGGCACACGATCAGCGTTTTGCGCTCAAGGCTGAAGCCGTTCAGCAGCTCGATCACCGCCTTGGTGCGAATCGCTTCCAGTGCTAATCCGTCCACGAAGCGGATCTCGCCGGCGGCCTGTTTGGCCGACAGCGCCGAGCGCACCGCGAGACGACGCATTTTGCGCGGCATGCGCTGCGTATAGTCGCGCGGCTTGCGGGCCGAAGACCACGCCGCCGCCCGAATGGTGCGGCGCGCGGATCGCGCCCTGGCGCGCGCGGCCGGTGCCTTTCTGGCGGTACAGCTTGCGCGTCGAGCCACGCACCTCGCCACGGGTTTTGGTGCTGTGCGTACCCTGGCGAGCGATTGGCCTGCTGCAGCACCATCATCTGGTGCATCACCGGCACATTCGGCTGGATGCCGAAGATGTACTCGTCAAGATCGAGCGACCCGATCTCCGCGCCGGCCTGGTTATACAGTGTTGCTTCCATTTGATTACCTACTAATTCGGCTTCACTGTCCGCCGGACATACACCAGGCCGTTTTTCGCGCCCGGTACCGAGCCTTTGATCAGCAGCAGATGCCGCTCGCCGTCTACACGTACCACCCGCAGGCGTTGCACAGTGCGGCGCTCGTTGCCCATGCGCCCGGCCATGCGCTTGCCCTTCCATACCTTGCCCGGCGTCGTACCCGCGCCAAGCGAGCCCGGCGCGCGGTGACGGTCCGACTGGCCGTGGGTTTTCGGGCCGCCCTTAAAGCCGTGGCGCTTGACCACGCCCGGCGAAACCGCGACCCTTGCTCCAGCCGGTCACGTCGACAAGGTCGTCGGCGTTGAACAGGTCGACATCGACAACATCGCCGACATTGTGCTCGTCGATGCTGTCGGTGGCCATCTCGCGCACGTGGCGCACGGCCACGCCGGCGCCTTTCATCTGCCCGAGCACCGGCTTGCTCAACCGCTTGGCGTCAACCGCCGATAGCCGAGCTGCACCGCCTCGTAGCCGTCCCGCTCTTTGGTACGGATATTCAGCACGTGGTTCGGCCCGGCTTCGATCACCGTAACCGGGATGGCCTGCCCCCTTGCGCCGAACACGGTTGTCATGCCCAGCTTACGACCCAGCAATCCATGAATTGCCAAATTGCACCTCCATAGCTTACGGACCTATGGCGCTCGCCTGCCGCAGTGGCTATGCTTGAGAACAGACGAACAGAGGACATAGAACACGCTGGATGTTTTCGCGGATCCGTTCTGTTCTTTGTTCTATGTTCTTTGTTCTTACAGCTTGATTTCGATATCCACGCCCGCGGGCAGATTCAGCTTCATCAATGCATTGATCGTCTGCTGGCTCGGATCGAGCACATCGATCAGACGCTTGTGGGTCCGGATCTCGAACTGCTCTTGCGAGTTCTTGTCGATAAACGGCGACCGGATCACGCTGTACTTCTCGATCTTGGTCGGCAGCGGCACCGGACCGGCGACGAGCGCGCCGGTTCGCTCGGCAGCCTCAACGATCTGGCGCGCCGACTGGTCAAGGATCTTGTGATCAAAAGCCTTGAGCCGGATGCGAACTTTCTGCTTTGCCATGAATTTCCTTGTCGTACATAACGCCCAACACGACACGCGGCCGGCATGCCGGCCGCGTGTAACATTGGATGGCTCATTCCTCGATGGAGGTGACGACGCCGGCGCCGACGGTGCGGCCGCCTTCGCGGATCGCAAAGCGCAGCCCTTCCTCGATCGCCACCGGCACGATCAGCTCGATCCCCATCTGCACGTTGTCCCCCGGCATCACCATCTCCATCCCCTCCGGCAGCGTGATACTCCCCGTCACGTCCGTCGTCCGGATGTAGAACTGCGGCCGGTAGCCCGGGAAGAACGGCGTGTGCCGCCCGCCCTCTTCCTTCTTCAGCACGTACACCTCCGCCTTGACCTTCTTGTGCGGCTTGATCGAGCCCGGCTTGGCCATCACCTGCCCCCGCTCCACCTCGTCCCGCTCGATCCCCCGGATCAGGCAGCCCACGTTGTCGCCCGCCATCCCTTCATCCAGCTGCTTCTTGAACATCTCCACGCCCGTCACCACCGTCTGGCGCGGTGCCCCTTCCTGCATCCCGATGATCTCGATCGTCTCGCCGACCTTGACCTTGCCCCGCTCGATTCGCCCCGTCACCACCGTGCCGCGGCCTTTGATGCCGAACACGTCCTCGACCGGCATCAAGAACGCCTTGTCGATGTCGCGCGCCGGCGTCGGGATGTAGCTGTCCACGGCGTCCATCAGCGCCAGGATCGGCTGATACTCGGGCGCGGCGATGTCCTTACTGGTGCTCTCCAGCGCGGCCAGCCCCGAGCCGCGCATGATCGGAATGTCGTCGCCGGGGAAGTTGTAGCGCGATGAGCAGCTCGCGCAGCTCGAGCTCGACGAGCTCGAGCAGCTCCTCGTCGTCCATCATGTCGACCTTGTTGAGGAAGACGACCATGGCGGGCACCTCGACCTGACGCGCAAGCAGGATGTGCTCGCGGGTCTGGGGCATCGGGCCGTCGGGGGCGGAGACGACCAGGATAGCGCCGTCCATCTGGGCCGCGCCGGTGATCATGTTCTTGATATAGTCGGCATGGCCGGGGCAGTCGACGTGCGCGTAATGGCGGGCGTCGGTCTGGTACTCGACGTGGCGGATGGCGATGGTGATGCCGCGAGCGCGCTCCTCGGGCGCGTTATCGATGGCGGCATAGTCCATGAAATCGGCCTGGCCCTTGAGGGCGAGGGTCTTGGTAATGGCGGCGGTGAGGGTGGTCTTGCCGTGGTCGACATGCCCGATCGTGCCGACGTTGACGTGCGGTTTCGTCCGCTCGAATTTTGCTTTGGCCATAAAACCTAGCGCTCCTCTTAAATACTGCCCCTGCGCACTGCTTCAGACAATGCAATAGGAACAGGGGGTTGGCTACCGGAGCGCCGGGCCTCAACTCCCTATTCCTGTGGCGCCCATATGGGGGCGACCGTACTGGAGTACTGCGCGGGCAGGGCTCGCGCGTACAAAGCGAGATTATACCATATGTTGACGGTAATGCAATGGGATCGGGGGTCAGGGATCGGGGGTCAGGGGTCAGGCCGGGCAACCTGACCCCCGATCATATGTTACCCTACCCCGCGCCATGCCGATCCCAACCCTGCAACTCCTCACCTCGCCGCGCTGGCGCGACTACGAGCTGCTCGACAGCGGCGACGGCGCCAAGCTTGAGCGCTGGGGGCCATATCGCTTCGTGCGGCCCGAGGCGCAGGCGATCTGGCGGCCCGGGCTGCCCGAGCGCGAATGGCAGCTCGCCGACGCCACCTTCAACGCCGAGGACGCAGAGGGTGGACGCTGGAGCTACCGGCGTCCGGTCGAGGCGCCGTGGGAGATGCAGTACGGTGGCCTGCGCTTCTGGGCACAGCCGACGCCGTTTCGCCACCTTGGAGTGTTTCCCGAACAGGCCGACCACTGGGATTGGATGGGTGGTCTGATCCGCGCAGCGGCACGGCCTGTGCGCGTGCTGAACCTGTTCGGCTACACCGGCATCGCCTCGCTGGCCGCCGCCGAAGCCGGAGCCGCCGTGACGCACGTCGACGCTTCGAAAAAAACGATCGGCTGGGCGCGCGACAACCAGGCGCTTTCCGGTCTGCAGGAGCGGCCGATCCGCTGGATCCTTGACGACGCGCTCAAGTTCGTACGGCGCGAAGCACGCCGCGGCCAGAGCTACGACGGCTTTGTGGTCGACCCGCCGCCCTTCGGACGCGGCCCCAAAGGCGAGATCTGGCGTATCGAGGAGCACCTGCCCGAGCTGCTCGACAGCTGCCGGCAGCTGTTCGGCGAGCAGCCCCTGTTTTTCGTGCTGACTGCCTACGCGATCCGTTTTTCGGCGCTGGGTCTGCACTGGATCCTTGACGAAACCATGCGCGGCTACGGCGGCGCGCTCGAGGCCGGCGAGGCGGTGCTGGTGGAGCGCGGCGGCGGGCGCTGCTTATCGGCGGCGATCTTCGCGCGCTGGTCGGCGGCGGATTGATCCTGTTCCCCCGTGTCCCCGTGTCCCCGTGTCCCCGTGTCCCCAGGATAAATCCTGGGGCTGAAGAAACAAAGCCAGCTGAAGCTGGCTGGAACCCAATCCAGCCAGCTTCAGCTGGCTTTGTTTCTTCAGCTCCCGGCTTCAGCCGGGAGATCCGGGAAGGTTACCGAATCGGCCCCCGGTTCTTGGAGATGATCTCTTCGGCCAGGTTGTTCGGCAGCGCCTCGTAGTGGTCGAACTCCATCGAATACTGGCCACGGCCCGAGGTCATCGAGCGCAGCTCGGTGGCATAGCCGAACATGTTGGCCAGCGGCACCTGAGCCCGGATCGCCTGCGCGTTGGCGACCTGATCCATGCCCTCGACGCGCCCACGGCGGCTGTTCAGATCGCCGATCACCGTGCCCATGAAATCGTCGGGCACCGTGACCTCGACCTTCATGATCGGCTCGAGGATCTGCGGGCGGCCTTTGCGCACGCCGTCCTTGAGCGCCATCGAGGCCGCGATCTTAAACGCCATCTCCGACGAGTCGACCTCGTGGTACGAGCCGTCGTAGAGCGTAGCCTTGACGTCGACCACCGGATAGCCGGCCAGCACGCCCGTCTCCATCGCCTCGCGAATGCCTTGCTCCACCGCCGGGACATACTCGCGCGGCACGGTACCGCCGACGATGCCGTTGACGAACTCGAAGCCACCGCCCTCGTCCATCGGCTCGAAGCGGATCTTGACGTGCCCGTACTGGCCTTTGCCGCCCGACTGCCGCACGAACTTCGAATCGATGTCCGACGGCTGCGTGATGCTTTCGCGGTAGGCCACCTGCGGGAAGCCTACGTTGGCCTCGACCTTATACTCGCGCATCATGCGGTCGACGATCACCTCGAGGTGCAGCTCACCCATCCCACCGATGATCGTCTGGCCGGTTTCCTGGTCCGAACGAATGCGGAAGGTCGGGTCCTCTTCGGCCAGGCGCGACAGGGCAATGCCCATCTTGTCCTGGTCGGCCTTGGTTTTCGGCTCGACCGCAACATGGATCACCGGCTCGGGGAACTTGATATTTTCAAGCACCACCGGCTTATCCGGATCGCAGATCGTATCGCCGGTGAAGGTCTGCTTCGGGCCGACCATCGCGGCGATATCGCCGGCATACACGTCCTTGATCTCTTCGCGGTGGTTGGCGTGCATCTGCAGCAAGCGGCCGATGCGCTCCCTCTGGCCTTTGGTCGAGTTGAATACATACGAGCCCGCCTCGATCTTGCCCGAGTAGACGCGGAAGTACGCCAGCTTGCCCACGAACGGGTCGGCGACGATCTTAAACACCAGCGCGGCGAACGGCTCGTTGTCGTCAGGCGGACGCGCAATCAACTCGACATCTTCGGCCGCGGGATCTGCGCCCGGCAGCGTGCCCGTCAACGGCGGGACATCCAGCGGCGAGGGCAGATAATCCACCACCCCGTCGAGCATGCGCTGCACGCCCTTGTTCTTGAGCGCGGAGCCGCACAGCACCGGCACCAGCAGGTTGTTGATCGTCGCACTGCGCAGCGCCCGCTTCAGCTCATCGACGCCGATCTCTTCGCCTTCCAAGAACAGCAGCGTCAGCTCGTCGTCGGTCTCGGCGATCGCCTCGATCAACAGCTGGCGCCGGCTTTCAGCCTCGTCGCGCAGCTCCTCGGGGATCTCGATGATCTCCTGCTCTTTGCCGAGATCGTCTTTATAGATCACCGCATTAAAATTGAGCAGATCGATGATCCCGCGGAACTTTTCTTCAGCGCCGATCGGCATCTGGATCGGCACCGGCTTGGCGCCGAGCCGGTCGATGATCATCTGCACCGTACGGTCGAAGTTGGCGCCCATGCGGTCCATCTTGTTGACAAAACAGATGCGCGGAACGCGATACTTGTCCGCCTGGCGCCACACCGTTTCCGACTGCGGCTCCACGCCGGCGACGGCGTCGAACACCACCACGCCGCCGTCGAGCACGCGCAACGAGCGCTCGACCTCGGCCGTGAAGTCCACGTGGCCGGGCGTGTCGATGATATTAACGCGATGGCCCTTCCACTCGGCGGTCGTAGCCGCCGACTGGATCGTGATACCGCGCTCGCGCTCCTGCGGCATAAAGTCCATCGTCGCGGTGCCTTCATGCACCTCGCCGATTTTGTAGGTGCGGCCGGTGTAGTACAGCACACGCTCGGTAGTTGTAGTCTTACCGGCGTCGATATGCGCGATGATACCGATATTTCGATAGGTATTTAATGGTGCTGGCCGTGGCATTCCCTGCTCCAGTTCTTGCCGCGGCACGGCAAGAATCGTTCATTCCAATCAATAATTATACCAAAAATGTCATCGTGTTCCCCGGCACACTCTTTCGCGACACACAAAAGGGCCTCACTCGTAACGAGTCAAGCCCCTTCGCGGCTGCCGGTTACCCGGTGACGTAGAGCAGCGTGCTCCACGCCGAATTTTGGGATCGATCGCGGATCCGTCTAGCGTGCGTAGTGCGAAAAGGCGCGGTTGGCTTCCGCCATGCGGTGCGTTTCCTCGCGGCGGCGTACCGAGGCGCCGGTGTTGTTGAACGCATCAAGCAGCTCGGCGGTCAGTCGCTCGACCATCGGCCGGCCCTGGCGCGAGCGCGCGGCGGTGATGATCCAGCGCATCGCCAGGGCATAGCGACGGTCGCCCTTGATCTCGACCGGCACCTGATAGGTGGCGCCGCCGACACGCTTGGGCTTGACTTCAACCGTGGGCGACACATTGCGCAGCGCGGTCTCGAACACTTCCACCGGCTGGCGTCCAAGGCGCTCGGCGGCGGTGTCCAACGCGTTATACACGATCCGCTCGGCGGTAGCCTTTTTGCCGCTCAGCATCAGCTTATTGATGAACAACTGGATCTGCGCGTTGTTGTAGCGCACATCAGGCGGCGTGATTCGCTTCTTATATTTTCCTCGTCGTGCCATCTCAATCCTCGATTAACGCCTGCGGGTCGCCGCGCCGGCGGTGCGCTTGGTTCCGTATTTCGAGCGGCCCTGCTTGCGGTTGTTGACGCCCTGGGCGTCCAGCGTGCCGCGCACGATATGGTAGCGCACGCCCGGCAGGTCCTTAACACGACCGCCGCGTACAAGCACCACCGAGTGCTCCTGAAGATTGTGGCCCTCGCCCGGGATATAGGCGGTGACTTCGATACCGTTCGACAGCCGCACGCGCGCAACCTTCCGCAGCGCCGAGTTCGGCTTCTTTGGCGTCATCGTTCGCACCTGGGTGCAGACGCCACGCTTCATCGGCGCGGGCCGCCCACGGTGCAGATTCCCGCGCGTTAAGCTAAAACGCAGCGCGGGCGCCTTGGTCTTTTTAGTGACCGGCTTGCGGGGCTTGCGCACAAGCTGGTTGATCGTCGGCATAGTTTCTCCTGAGCAAAGCCTGCGCCTGTAGGCCGGCTCACTGCTTGACACAAAAAGAGCGCAGACCCTTGCTGCAGCCGCAGCTTTGCTGCGCGTCAAGCGGGCCTGGCAACAAACATTCGCTAGCGAGACGCTAGTATATCAGCCGCATATGCGCTTGTCAAACAGACGAAACGATCCGCGAAGTCACGCGAAGGAATACATATACGCTTATGCTGCGTGGACGGTGGTGCAGGATGATTGCTTGTACGATACCGCGTACATGGCATCAAATATGCAACAACCCTGCACCACAACTCAAACAGCAAAATATTACAAATAATCCTTCGCGTGACTTCGCGGATCGATTGTTAGCGCTGGCCTACGAGCTCCTCGAACACCGTCTTCGCATCCGGCACGCTTTCCCAGTCTTTCAGGAACGAGGCCAGGCCTTTGTCGGTGAGCGGGTGCTGGATCATCTGCTCGAGCACCTTGGGCGGCATAGTCCCGATATCGGCGCCGGCTTTGGCTGCCTGGACGACGTGCAGCGGCGTGCGGATCGACGCCGCCAGGATTTCGGTCTCGTAATCGTAGTTGTCGAAGATCTCGACGATGTCGCGCACAAGCTGCATGCCGTCCTGGCCGATGTCGTCGTAGCGGCCCAGGAAGGGGCTTACGAACGTCGCGCCCGCTTTTGCCGCCAGCAGCGCCTGAGCCGGCGAAAACACCAGCGTCACGTTGGTCTTGATGCCTTCGTCGCTCAGCTGGCGCACCGCTTTGAGCCCCTCGGCCATCAGCGGCACCTTGACGACAATATTGGGCGCCCATTGTGCCAGCACGCGGCCCTGCTGGACGATCTCGTCGGCTTCCAGCGCCACCGTTTCGGCGGATACCGGGCCTTTGCAGATCTCGACGATCGCCAGCACGGTTTCCTTAAATCCACGCCCGGCCTTGGCCGCCAGTGTCGGATTGGTGGTAACGCCGTCGACCACGCCGAGCGCTACGCCTTGTTTGATCGCCTCAACGTCGGCGGTATCCAGAAAGATTTTCATAGCATCCTCCGTTTGGGTCTATCATCGTACCCTATTCGAGCAAGCAGGAAAAGTCGAGTTCGGCGATATGTATGACAAGGTGACAAGGTGACCGAGTGATCCGTCGCTATGGTCATTTTCGAGTACACATGCTTGTGCGTTGCTTGCTTGAAAAGCACTGTGCAACAAGCCAGGTTCACCTTGTCACCTTGTCATCCCCGCGCCAGCGCTCCGAACACGCGCGCATGCTCGAAGATGCGGCGCCTGCGCAGCTGGCGCTTATGGCCCAGCAGCCACTTGGCTGCCTCCAGCCCGATCTGAACGATGTATCCCAGTAGCAAGAACAGCCGCAGCGGCACCTCGACGCGCCGGCCCCAGCGAATCCCGGCGTAGCGCAGCTTCGAGCGATTAAATGCCGTATGTCGCCGCACCATGTTTTGCTCGCTGCTTTTGCCCTCGTGGTGCATGATCACGGCCTCCGGCAGGTACACGATGCCGCCGCAGCGTGCCAGGCGGCCCTGCCATTCCAGCTCCTCCGAGTACATCCAGAAACGCTCGTCGAACAATCCCGCGCGCCTGATCGCCTCGCTGCGTACCATCAGCGCTGCCCCAACCAGCCAGCCGGCCGGTGTGTCGCGTTCGACCGGACGGTCGTCGTAGCGATAGCGGCGCACCCATGGGTTGCCGGGCCACCACTGCTCCAGCAACGTCGATTCCCAGAACAGGGTGCCCGGCGTCGGAAAGCGCCGCCGTGACGACTGCAGCGTGCCGTCGCCGTAGCGCAATTGTGGGCCGACTACGGCGACCTCGGGGTGCCGGTCGAGGTGCGAGACCATCAGCGCCAGGGCATCGCCGACGATTTCGGTGTCGGGGTTGAGCAGGAGGATGTACGTTGGGTCGGCAGGTTGGAAGGTTGAAAAGTTGGAAGGTTGGAAAGTTTGTTCTCCAACCCTCCAACTTTTCAACTTTTCAACCTTCGACCCCAACAGCATCCGCAGCGCAACATTGTTTCCGCCCGCAAATCCGAGGTTGTCCGGCGAGGCTACGACGTCGACCACGGGAAACTCGCCGCGCACCATGTCGACGCTGCCGTCGTGGGAAGCGCTGTCGACCACCACGATCGTGCAGGCAAGGCCCGAGGCGGCGATCGAGCGCAGGCAGCGCGCGAGCAGCTCGCGCACGTTGTAGGACACGATTACGATGGCGAGCCGGACGTGTTCATCGCTCATCGTTCATTGTTCGTTGCTCATTGTCCATTGCTCATTGGCTGCTCGCCCCAGCCCTTTGAGGTGAACGTATTTGATCAGCTCGTAGTAGCCCATCACGCCGGCGAGTACAAGACCAAGCGCGCCGTCACGGTAGCCGTGCCAGCTCACAAAGCGTCGCCAGACTTCGCGCGGCGGCTGCAGCAGGAGGTTGCGCCAGCGAGCGCGGACGCCGGACGCGGCCAGCGTTTGCGCTTCAGCGATCGCGTAATCGCGCTGCTTACGCCGCAGCTCGGTCCAGCTCTCGATATTGACATGCAGCAAATGGCCCTCAAGCTCGCCGGCCGGGCCGCGCAGCTGCACCAGCTCGTGTACCAGGCGTGCGCCGTCGTAGCGAGCAGCGCTGCGGCGCTGCAATCGAAGCTGCCGGTCGGGATACCAGCCCCCGCCCCGCAAGCGGCGGCCCCAGTATAGATTGTGGCGCGGGATCCAGTATCCGTCGCACGTGGCTGTGACGAAATTAAGCGCGCGCAGCTCGGCAAGTAGCGAGGGAGTCAACCGCTCGTCGGCGTCCAAGAACAGCACCCAATCGCCGCGGCACAGCTCCAGAGCGCGGTTGCGCTGGTGCGGAAACGATACCCATGCCTCGACGGCAACTGTGGCGCCGAGCCGGCGCGCGATCTCGGCCGTATCGTCGACAGTTCGCGCATCGAGCAGCACGAGCAGTTCATCAGCCACCGGCGCCGCCGACTGCAGCGCTTCGGCGATATAGCGTTCTTCGTCGCGCGCGATGATCGCGACGCTTAAGGTGGTTTCGGCCACACACTCCCACATTCGGAAGGATTTAGCGTAAAGGCGCAAATGCGTCTTTGCGCCTTTGCGTTTCTATCCTGGCGTTACTGGCTGCCGTCGAAGTGCTCGCCCATCAGCGCGGCAAGATCGGCCACCCGGCAGCTGTAGCCCCACTCGTTGTCGTACCAGGAAACAATCTTAAAGAAATTGTCGCCCATGCCCATCGTCAGCGGTGCGTCGACGATCGAAGAGAGCTCGGTGCCGATGAAATCGCTCGAAACCAGCTCCTCGTCCGACACGCCGAGGATGCCTTCCATCTCGCCGTCGGCGTACTCATGGAACGCGCTGTTGATCTTCTCGACCGACGTGTCGCGCTCGAGCTCGACCGTAAAATCGACGATCGATACCGTCGGCGTAGGCACACGCAGGGCGAAACCGTCGAACTTGCCTTTCAATTCGGGCAGCACCAGCGCGACAGCCTTGGCGGCGCCGCTGCTGGTCGGCACGATGTTGACCGCGGCGGCGCGTGCGCGGCGTAGATCCTTATGGATATTATCCTGCAGGTTCTGGTCCATCGTGTATGCGTGGATCGTAGTCATCAAGCCGTACCGGATGCCGAAGCGATCATGGAGCACCTTGGCCACCGGCGCCAGGCAGTTGGTGGTACAGCTGGCGTTGGAAATGATCACGTGGCGCTCGTGATCATACGCGTCGTCGTTGACGCCCAGACACAGCGTGATGTCCTCGCCTTTTGCCGGCGCGGTGATGATCACCTTTTTGCCGCCGGCCTGCACATGCGCGCGTGCCTTTTCCGCATCGGTGAAGCGGCCGGTCAACTCGATCACGATGTCGACGCCCAGATCGCCCCACGGCAGCCTGGTTGGGTCGCGCTCGGCCAGCGCTTTGATCTCCATCCGGTCGCCGTCGGCGGTAGTGACGGTAAACATCTCGGCCGTCGCCTCTACCTCGCCGTCAAACGCGCCGTAGGTGCTGTCGTAGCGCAGTAGATGCGCCAGCGTTTCGTTGTCGGAAAGATCGTTGACGGCGACGATCTCGACCTCGTCGGGATAGCGCTCCACGATCGACTTGAACACCTGGCGTCCGATACGGCCGAAGCCGTTGATAGCCACCCGTGCCATGATTGTCTCCTTGGCAGTTGGGAGTTTCTAAACGATTCGAGTCTCAAGTTCCAAGTTTCAAGTTCCAAGTTTAGCTCATTGGAGGCAAAACTTGAAACCTGAAGCTTGGAACTTGAAACTCCGTCCAGGATAGCACACTACCGTTTAGCTGAAACCTGCGCCGGTCGCCTTTGGCCTCTTGCCTCGCTTCGCGCAGCAACTCGCGCGCCGGCTTTTGGGGATCGTGTACCTGCCCGAACGGGTGTGCCGGTGCTGTGCTAGAATGCACGCTGCTCGAAACGTTAGGGGCACCATGTCTACTGATATTGTATACATTATTGCAACGGGCCTGATTCTGATAGGTGGATTAGCGGTCGGATACCGGCGCGGATTGACGCGCGAGGCGGCTGCGTTCACCGGCGTGTTGCTCGGCATGCTGCTGGTCGAATACTGGGCCGACCGCTGGAGCGTCTGGCTCGTCCAGCGTGGCTTCCAGGCTGCCACTGCACGTCTGGTCAGCGACATCGTTTTGATCGGCGCGCCCGTTCTCGGGGGGTATGGCGCCGGCCTGTTGCTGCCGGGTCCGCGAGGGCGCCGCGAGCGCGGATTCGGTGCCGCTCTGGGGATGCTCAACTTCGCCTTGCTGGGCGCGCTTGCCGTACTGGCGATCCAACGCTTCGGCTGGGGCGACACCGATGCAGCATCATGGCTGCGCGACGCGGCTGTGACGCGCTACGTGCTGGATTATTTCGCGCTCGCGCTGCTGGCCCTGGCCGGCGTGCTGGTGCTGCTCGGTCTGGGCGCCGCGGTTAGCCGTCTGGCGCGGCTCGCCGCGCGGCGCAGGGCCTCGCCGCCACCGCGCCCCACAAAGCCGGCACAGCCCGCGCCTGCCGCGCCGCCGGCCGCTCCTACGCAACCACCCGCTGCTCCACCATCGCAGCGGGTACCGGCGGGGCAGCAAGAAAAGTTTCTGGAATAGCAGCCTGGGGTTGTAACGCCGCTCGTAGGGACGCGCCGGAGGCGCACAGCAGGCCGTGTAGTTGCCGGGTTAGCCATCGCCGGTGGCGCGTCCGCAGCCGTTGGATCTGCCCGCCAGCCTGTTCGAGCGCCATCGCCGGCCGCGCGTTTCCGGCATGTCCGAACGGATGCCATCTACCTTTCGGTTACGGACGCGCCACCGGCGCGTCCCTACGGCCTATCCCCTTCCGCCGCCAGCAGCTCCAACAGCTCGCGCAGCACCTCGGCCCAGCGCTCTCCGGCTGCCCGGCGGTTGATGCGCGCAAACTGCGGGCCGATGCGCACCGGTTCGGATCGACCTGCTGCTGTAACGTCGCGCGGTCGACCGCGCCGTCTGCAGGCAACCGGACCGCGATTTCGTCTTCGCCGGTCGCGATCGAAGTAACGCCAGCGCGCTGGGCCAGCACCTTGAGCTGCAGCCACAGCAGAAGTGCTCGGCCGGCTCGGGTATCGTCCCGAAGCGGTCGCGTCAGCTCGGCGCGCAAGAACTGGAGGTCCTGCGAGGTTTCGGCCTGTGCCAGCTTCTGGTAGACCCGCAGACGCAAGCGTGTCGTCGGTGATATAGTCGGTCGGCAGATACGCCGTCAGCGGAAGGTCGAGCGTCACCAGCTGGATCGGCGTGATCGGTCCGCCGTCGCCGACCGCCCCGGAGACCGCTGCCGTCAGCGACGGTGCTCGCCGCCCGGCGTAGCTGCTCGGTTTGCTCTGCCGAGCGGGCGTGCTGCCGCCGCCGCGCGTCGCGCAGCTCGCGCGGTCTGGGCTTGCTTGCGCTGCTCGACCGCCTGCGCCAGCAGCCGCGTGTACAGGTCGAAGCCGACCGGCGCGATATGGCCGGCCTGCTCGGGCCCCAGCAGGTTGCCGGCGCCGCGAATCTCCAGATCGCGCATGGCGATGCGGAAGCCTGCGCCAAGCTCGGTCGCCTCCTGGATCGCCTGCAAGCCGCTGCTGGGCCTCGCCGGTGATGCGCTTGCCGGCATGGTAGAGCAGGTAGGCATAGGCGCGCTGCGTCGAGCGGCCGACCCGCCCGCGCAGCTGGTAGAGCTGCGCCAGGCCATAGTTCGTCGCGTCGTCGATGATGATCGTGTTGGCGCGCGGCATGTCCAGGCCGCTCTCGATGATCGTCGTGCAGACCAGCACATCGGCCTCGCCGCTCGAAGAACTTCAGCATCACCCGCTCGAGCTCATGCTCGTCCAGCTGGCCGTGGCCGACCAGAAAGCGCGCCTCCGGCACCAGCTGCCTGCAGCCGTCTGGCGAACGAGTAGATGCTCTGGACGCGGTTATGCACGAAGTAGATCTGGCCGCCGCGATCGATCTCGCGCAGCGATCGCCTCGCGCACCAGGTGCTCGTCGTATGGCACGACATAGGTCTTGATCGGCACGCGATCTTCGGGCGGCGTGTCGATGACGCTCAGGTCGCGCATGCCGGCCAGCGCCATGTGCAGCGTGCGCGGGATCGGCGTGGCCGTCAGCGTCAGCACATCGACATCGTTGCGCAGCTGCTTGAGGCGCTCCTTGTGGCGCACGCCGAAGCGCTGCTCCTCGTCCACCACCAGCAGGCCCAGATCTTTGAAGTCGATATCTTTGCTGAGCAGCCGGTGCGTGCCGATGATGATATCGATCGCGCCGGTCTGCCAGCCGCTCGAGGATCGCTTTCTGCTCTTTGGGCGAGCGAAAGCGCGAGAGCATCTCGATCTTGACCGGAAAGGCCGCCATGCGCTTGCGGAACGTATCGAAGTGCTGCTGCGCCAGCACCGTGGTCGGCACCAGCACCGCCACCTGCTTGCCATCCTGGACGGCCTTGAACGCCGCGCGCAGCGCCACCTCGGTCTTGCCGTAGCCGACATCGCCGCAGATCAGCCGATCCATCGGCGCGGATGTTCCATATCGTGCTTGACATCGGCGATCGCCTGCAGCTGATCGTCGGTTTCGACGATACGGGAAACGCGTCTTCCAGCTCGCGCTGCCACTGCGTATCCGGCCTGATAGGGCGGCCGTTCGGCCAGCTGGCGCGCGGCGTACAGCTCCAGCAGCTCGCGCGCCAGCTCCTCAACCGACGGCCTTGACGCGCGCGCTTGACGCGCTCCCACTCGGCGGTGCCCAGACGCGTCAGCGCCGGCGTCGAATCGGCCGCGCCGATGTACTTGCGACACGCGGTCGATCTGATCGACCGGCACATACAGCGCGTCGCCGGCGGCGTAGCGCAGGTGCAGATACTCGCGCTCGATGCCCTCGACGTCGATGCGGCGCAGGCCTTCGTAGATCGCGATGCCGTGCTCGATATGGACGACGTGGTCGCCGGGCTTGAGGGTTTGCAGGAACGCCTGGCGGTCGATCTCGCGCTGCTGCCGCTTGCGGCGGGTGACCACCGGCCGGCGCGGCTGGAAGCCGAAGATCTCGCTGTCGGTGTAGAGCGTAATGCCGAGCTCACGGCTCTGCCAGCCCTCGCCCAGCGCCCCCTGGATCACGGCCAATCCCGGCCGGCCGTTCAGTTCATCGCGCAGCGGGAGGCCACGCTCGCCGCCCAGCTCTCGAATGCGCCCGGCCTGCGGCGAAACCACCACCACCGACGAGCCGTCGTCGAGCCGGCCGGCGATATCGTCGAACGCGAGGCGCAGCTGGCCGCCAAAGCGCTCGGCGGGCGCAAACAGCGAGCTTTCGATCACAAACTGCGCGCCCGACCGCCCATCCAGCGGCTGGTTACTGAGGTCGATCAGCTGCACGGCCGGCCGCTTCGGCGCGCAGCTCTTCCCACAGCAGATACGGCCGCGGAAAATCGGCAACGATCTCGCGCTGCATCAGCTGCTGAGCATAGCTTTCCTGCGCCTGCAGGTGCAGCTCGTCGGCGACCTGCTCAACCTCGCGTGCCTCGGAAACCAGGATCAAGGCATCCGGCGGCAGATGGCGCAGCATCGACGGCAGACCGTCGAAGAAGAACGGCGCGCAGAACGCGCGACCCTCGAAACGCTCACCGCGCTCGAGCCGCTCGACGTTCGCTTCCCACTCGCCACGCACCTCCGGCCGCAGCGTCGACGTATCGAGAGCGGCGATACACTCGAGCGCTTCCGCGTGACGCCAGAACGGAACATCATGTGGCGGCAGCACATCCGCAACGCGTGCCCGGCCACGATCGGAGCGCTGCGACATCGGATCGAACAGCCGGATACTAATCGACCTCGTCGCCGAAGAACTCGATCCGCAGCGGCACAGCCTCGGTGTATGGAAAAATATCCACGATGCCGCCGCGCACGCTCAGCTCGCCGGGCGCTTCGACAGCCGGCACCTGTGTGTAGCCCAGCTCGCTCCAGTGCCGCAGCAGCTCCCGCGGGTCGAGCGCGGCCCCGACGGCCACGGTGCTGGAGACGCGCTCCAGCTCGTCGGGGGTCAACGACGGCTGCATCAGCGCTTTGATCGGCGCGACGACGATCGGCGCCGCGCCGCGCCCGTCCAGCGGGGCGCGGCGCCAGCGCCACAGCATTTGCAGCACGCGCAGCCGCTCGGCGATAATCTCGCCGCCCTGCGACATATGCTCATAGGGCAAGGCATCGGCGGCGGGCAGCAATATCACACGCTCGTCGTCGAGCCACTGGCACAGGTCTTCGCGCAGGCGCGCCGCCTGGTCCAGCCGGCCGGCCACCAGCAACAGCGGCACGTCCAGCGTTTCGGCTAAGGACGCCACTACCGGCGGCCGAGCCGATGTTACCAGCGGCCCGACCCGCAACCACGGCCGGTCAGGCAGGGCCGTAGACCCTTCGTCCCGCAGTGCGCGCAGCCGCTCTGCGAGCCGCGCGATCGGCTCGGTTGTGCTCAACCGCTCTCGTATATCTGCAAGCAGCATAATTAAACTGCGTCCCTCACCCCAACCCACTCTCCAACGCTGGGGAGAGGGAGCTTAACGGCCCAAACACAACAGCAAACGGAGACCGATCGCCACGACCGGTCCCTCGATATTCAACGTATTATACCGCGAATGAATTCGCGGCTTTTATATGACATTCGGTTCCAGTAGCCGCCTGAGGTAGTCGCTATACTCGGTTTTGCCCAGCCTGGCTATCAACCGCTCAAGCTCGGCTGCGCTTATAAAACCTTGTTCGTATGCGACTTCCTCAGGACACGCGATCATCATCGACTGGCGATGCTCTACGGCCTGAACGAAATTCCCGGCTTCAAGCAACGACGAATGAGTGCCGGCGTCGAGCCATGCAACGCCGCGCCCCAACATGTCGACGTACAGCTGACCGCGTTCCAGATAGAGCTTATTGAGGTCCGTAATCTCCAGCTCGTTGCGCCTGGAGGGCTTGACTTCACGAGCTAAATCAACGACCTCCGAGCCGTAGAAGTATAAGCCTGGAACTGCGTTACGCGAGCGCGGATTTGCTGGCTTTTCCTCGATGCTCAGAACCTTTCCGGTGCTGTCGAATTCTACAATTCCATACCGCTGCGGGTCATTCACTGGATGGGCGAATACCAGCGCGCCTTCTTTCAATTGCGCTGCTGTTTGTACTTTCCCCGACAAACCATGTCCGTAGAAGATATTGTCGCCAAGTACCAGGCACACCGGCTCATGCCCGACAAAATCACGGCCGATCAGAAACGCATCTGCGAGGCCGCGTGGCTCGCCTTGTTCCAGATACGAGAACCGCAATCCCCATTGTGATCCGTCGCCCAGCAGATGCTTGAAAGCGGGCAGCGACTCGGGCGTCACGATCAGCAGGATCTCGCGGATCCCGGCTAACATGAGCACGGAAAGCGGGTAATAAATCATTGGCTTGTTATACACAGGAAGAAGCTGCTTACTGATGGCGAGAGTAATAGGATGTAGCCGGGTTCCGTGCCCCCCGGCCAGGATAATCCCTTTCATGCGGGCTCCTTGCGGTAAAATGACGGGCGCATTGTACCCTACCAGGTGATATCACCGCGCGTGTACCTGGCCAGCGCTTCCCGGTCGAGGCTGACACCCAACCCGGGTACATCCGGGATCGCCAGCATGCCGTCGGCGTCGAGCTGCCAGCCGCCGGCGACGATATCGTCGATATACGGTGAGCCGGTGCAATACTCAACCAGATCGGTATCGCCAAACGCCGAGGCGAGCTGCAGATCCGCCGCCAGGCCGACCGCGGTATTCCAGCCGTGCGGGATGAAGCGCACGCCGAACTCGCCTGCCAGCCAGGCGATGCGCCGCTCTTCGCTGATACCGCCCACCTTGGTTACATCCGGCTGAACAATGTCGAAAGCGCCGGCGCGCAGCCATGGCAGAAACGATTGGCGCCGCGTCAGCACTTCGCCGCCGCTGATCGGTAGTCTGGCTGCTTCGCGCAGGCGTACAAAGTCATCAAGCGCGTCCGGACGTAACGCTTCTTCGAACCAGGCGACGTTATAGCTCGCCAGCATGTCGGCTGTATGAAGAGCCCATTTCAGGCCCTGTGGCCAGAACGCGTCGCTGGCGCCCGCGTCGACCATCAAGAGCATATCCGGGCCGACCGCGTCGCGCGCCGCGGCGACGATCGCTTCGTCAAGCGCATTGCTCACGCGCCCGAACGGTCCCCAGCCGACCTTAAACGCGGTAAAACCCTGCTGCTTGAGCGCCTGAAGCTGCTCGGCCAGACGCTCGGGCCGATCCATCAACAGCGATGCATACGGCCGCACACGGTCGCGGTAGCGGCCGCCGAGCAAGCGCCCGACAGGCTGCTGTGTAGCCTGGCCCAGGATATCCCACAGCGCGATATCGATGCCGCTGATCGTATGGGTGATCGAGCCGCCGCGACCCTGCCAGAATGTGTTTTGGTGCAGTTTCTCGCTGACACGCTCGGGCTCCAGCGCATGTTCGCCGCGGTACAGCGGCTCCAGCACTTTGAGCGAGCCACGCACCAGGTCTTCGCTGGTAAACACGCTGCCCAGACCGGTCAGGCCGCCGTCGGTCTGCACAATAATCAGCGTGTGGACACAATCGTCCGGCTGCAGCTCGTTGCTCCAGCCGCCCTCCGGCGTCGCGCCGTAAAGCCCGACGGCGCGAACCTCGCGTATATTCATTTCGTACCTCCGAGAGCAGTTCTCATACCAGCTTAAATCATCGGCAATCACCACAAAGCACACAAAGGACACAAAGAACTTAAAGGTTCTTTGTGTCCTTTGTGTGCTTTGTGGTGAACCTTTCCGCTCTGTGCATTAGGGTACGCGCTAGCCCGAGCGCCGGAATAGCTGAACGGTTGGCGCGAACTCCACCGCGTCGTCGAGCGGAAAGATCGGGCGACGACAGCGGGTATGGCCCAGGCTGCGCAGGTTGGCGCTGGTGGAGCCCGGCGCGTCGACGTTGACCATGCGCGCCGCCCAATCGGCGTAGAACTGGTGCTGGCAGTGCGGCGACTTGACTACCACGGCGTCGAAGTAGGCCGGGTTCTGGCCGTGCGCCAGAAACAACGAGCGATCGAACAGGTGTACCGGCAGGCTCGTCACTACCACGGTGTACGGCCCGCTGCGCAGCACAGCGGTCGGGCCGCCGTCCCATTCGTTGCCCCACGACTCGTTGCGAAAGCGCCCCTCGGCCAGAAGATGCACGCGCGCCACAAGCGGCAGCGGATCGAAGCGTGGATCGAGCGCGCCGCCCAGGGTGATGTTGATATCGCGGCCTACACCGGCTGCAAACGCGGCCTCTACCGCGGGCGGGTCCACCATCGGCAGCAGCGCTCGTTTGCGGTAGCCGGCCTCGAGCAGCGCGCGCAGGATCGCGTTGCTGTCGCCCGACGCACCCGAGCTGGTTGCATCGGCGGCGTCGACCAGGATCGTTGTGCCGTGCTGGTCGCAGGCGCTACGCGCCGCTTGCGCAAGATCGACCAGCGGCACCTGCATGCGCTCACGCAGCTCCCAGAATTGCGCCGCCATAGCCAGCGCCGTATCGCTCGCCGTTTGCGCATCGTCGTCGGTCACGACCATGGCGTTGGAGCACAAATCGAGCACGTCGGTGAACGGATTGCCGATGAACATGCCGGCGGAAAGCCCGCCGGGGCCGTTTTCAACCGCCTGCGCCGCCCTGATCGAGCGCCCGAACAGTCCGGTCTCGGTGATCAGCTCGTCGCCGCGCACCAGCGCCGGGATACTCACGCGCGCGGTGACCGGCCGCACATGGCCGTCGAGGATTCTTAGCAACAGCCTGGCGGCGCGCCGGCCGGTGGAAACGAAATCCACGTGCGGATAGGTATGGTAGACCACGATCGCATCGCAATGTGTCAGAATGCGGTCGGTCAGGATGCCGTGCAGGTCGAACGAGGCGACGATCGGGATCTGCTCTCCAAGGATCTTGCGCGCTTCGGCCAGCAGAAATCCCTCGGGATCGTCCTCGCCGTCGGCCGACATCGCGCCGTGCAGCGCAAAGTACACCCCGTCGACCGGGGGCGCCGCGCGCAGCGATCCTAGAAACTCGCCGGACAGGCGCGACCAACCGGCCGCGGTCAGAAGCCCACCGGAGGTACGCTGTACGGCGCTGTAAGCCGGCAACAGCTCGATGTCGTGTGCCTCGAACACCTCGAGCGCGCCGGCGACCTCGCTCCAGACGCCACGATGTCGCGCCGGCACCGCCGTGCCCCAGGCGACGTCGAACGAGGCGTACCCGCTCGCGACCGGGTTGAACGATGAAACTTCCTGCTTGCACTCGGCGATCAGGATTCGCTTCACTGCTTCCTCCGTGGGTCTTGTCGAGCGCAGCCGCCGCCCGGAAAATTGTAAACCATCGGCGCCAGCAGCCGGCGACCCGATCGCGCCGTGGTAGGCGCCGGGCTGAAGCCATGCGCCTACACGCGAAGCCTCTGCAGAGGCTAACCTGTCGAGCCTCGGAGAGGCTTTGTGTATGGGCGCATAGCTTTAGCTTAGCGCTCCGGCGCATAGCTTTAGCTTCAGCGCCCGGCCCAGTTTGCAGCGTAGTGGTATTCTCGCCGCTGCCGCGACCTGGCTTTCCTGAATGTAGGAGCTGCACCGCCATATCAGCGATGCGCTGTGTAGTGCTGTGATCGACGCGCTCACACTAACGAGCAATGAACAAAGCCGGCAGGTTTTTGCTGGTTGCTCATTACTAATAGCTAATTGCTGTTTCAGCCGGAGCGGGACGATGAATACGATCGGCATGCTTGCAGCGGACCTTGAAACGCCGGCTCTACTTGTGGATATCGCGGCAATGGAGCGCAACGAGCAGCGCATGGCGGGCTTTTGTTCCGGCGTCTCAGTGCAGCTGCGGCCACACGTCAAGAGCCACCGCTCGCCCGAGCTGGCGCGCCGGCAGCTCGCGTCCGGGGCGCACGGCATCTGCTGCGGCAGCCTGGCCGAAGCCGAGGCGATGCTCGAAGCGGGCGTCGACGATATCTTGATCACCAAGCAGATCGTCAAACCGGCGCAGCTGGCGCGCGTGGCCGAGCTGGCGCGAACATCGGCGATCATCGTTCTGGCCGACCACGACGAGCTGGTCGAGCGGCTCGATCGCTGCGCACTGCAGGCCGGGACATGTATCGATGTGCTGATCGACGTCGACATCGGCCTCGGGCGCTCCGGTGTCGCGCCGATGGAAGCGGCTCGCCGGCTGGCACAACGCGCGGATCGCGCTCGCGGGCTGCGCTTGCTCGGCCTGATGGGTTATGAAGGTTCGATGCATGATCTCGACGCCGGCGCGCGCGAAGCTGCCTGCGCGCACGCACTCGGCCGGCTTG
Source organism: uncultured bacterium (assembly GCA_963827625.1). Classification (GTDB taxonomy): domain Bacteria; phylum Chloroflexota; class Chloroflexia; order Chloroflexales; family Kallotenuaceae; genus CAWHBS01. The sequence goes on from CAWHBS010000007.1 coordinate 1,203,077, forward strand.
TCGCCACCCGGCAGCTGATCGAGCGCGACGGCATCGAGTTACGGATCGTCAGCAGCGGCGCGACGTCCACCTTTCGCACCGCCGGAACGATCGACGGCATCACCGAGATCCAGCCGGGAACCTACCTGCTGGGAGACGCCAAGTATCGCCTGGCGCAGCCAGAGTTCGAAACAGCGTTGAGCGTGCTTACTACGGTGATCAACCTGCCCTCGGCCGGACGCATAACCGTGGACGCCGGCCAGAAAAAACTGACCTCCGCCGCTCAGCTGCCGCAGCCGAAAGATAGCGCGCTGCGCATGCTGAAAGTGCAGGAGGAGCATGGACTGCTCGAAGTGGTCGACGGCCGGAACAGCCCGCGGATCGGCGATACGCTCGAGCTGATCCCGTGGCACGGCGGCACTACCGTCAATCTATACGACCGCATCTACGGCATCCGCGACGGATATATCGCAGAGGTCTGGAACGTCGCCGCGCGGGGATCACAATGAACGAAACAGCACTACGGATCGGAGCCGACGTCGGCGGCACGTTCACCGATGTCGTGGTGATCGACGCCGGCGGGCGGATCTGGACCCACAAAGTACCCTCCACACCGCCGCATTTCGAGCAGGCGGTGCTGGCGGCGATCGCGCACCTGCTCGAGCGTATCGGCAGCTCGGGCCCCGCGGTAGCGCTGGTGGCCCACGGCACCACCGTCGCCACCAACGCGGTGCTGGAGCATCGCGGCGCGCGCACGGCGCTGGTAACCACGCGCGGTTTTCGCGACGTGCTGGAGCTACGCCGACTGCGGGCGCCCCAGCTGTACGACCTGCATTTTCAGAAACCGCCGCCACTGGTCGAGCGCGCGCTGCGCTTCGAGGTCGGCGAGCGCATCGCGGCCGACGGAACGGTGCTCGAAGCGCCGGCCGCTGCCGAGCTGGAGCACATCGCCCGGCTGCTCGAACACGAGCAGATCGAAGCCGTGGCCGTCTGCCTGCTGCACGCGTATGCCTATCCACAGCACGAGCAGCTGCTGGGCGAGCTGCTGCGCCGGCGACGGCCGGACATGCATGTCTCGTTGTCGCACGAAGTGCTGCCCGAGCGCAAAGAATACGAGCGCAGCGCCACCACGGTGGTCAACGCCTACATTCAGCCGCTGATGAGCGCGTATCTCGCCGCGCTGCGCGAAGGGCTATCGGCGCTCGAGATCCCGGCGCCGTTGCTGATCATGCAATCGGCGGGTGGGCTGACGCCCGAAGACGAGGTGGCGCGACGGCCGGTGTATGTGCTGGAATCGGGACCGGCGGCGGGCGTTCTGGCTGCGCGGATCATGGCGCGGCGCTCGGGCCTGGAAAATGTGATCACACTTGATATCGGCGGCACCACCGCCAAAGCCGCGATCGTGGAAAACGGCGAGCTGGCCTACAGCGCCGAGTACGAGGTCGGCGCGTCGCTATCGGCCGGCAACCGGCTGGTGGGCGGCGGCGGCGAGCTGATCAAGGCGCCGTGCATCGATATCGCCGAGGTCGGCGCCGGCGGCGGCAGTATCGCCTAGGTAGACCGCGGCGGCGGTTTGCGCGTCGGGCCGCGCAGCGCCGGCTCGGTGCCGGGACCGGCCTGCTACGGGCGGGGCGGAACGCTGCCCACCGTCACCGACGCAAATGTCGTGCTTGGCTATGTGCGAACCGGTACGCTGGCCGATGGACAGGTGAGCGTGGACCGCGCGGCGGCCGAGCGCGCGATCCGCGACCATATCGCCGCGCCGCTGGGTATCGATACGCTTGCCGCTGCCGACGGCATTCATCGTATCGCCAATGCCCGCACCATGCGTGCGCTGCGCTCGGTTTCTACCGAACGCGGCTACGATCCGCGCGATTTTGCACTGTTGGCCTTCGGCGGCTCGGGCCCGATCCACGCCGCCGGCCTGGCGCTCGAGCTGGGCAGCGCGCGGGTGATCATTCCGCCGCTGCCGGGCCTGTTCAGCGCGGTAGGGCTTGCTGCTGTCGGGGGTCGAGCACCACGCTGTGCGCAGCTGCATGCTCGCCGGAGCGGCGGCGATCGACGCCCGGCTCGCGCCGATCGCCGCCGAGCTGCGTGAGCGCATGGTCGAGCGCTTTCGCGGCGAGGGCTACCAGGCGCAGCAGGTTGAGCTTGCCTGGAGCGCCGACCTGCGCTACCAGGGCCAGACTTCGGAGCTGCGCATCGGCCTCGAAACGCAGCCCGACCGCGTCGACGCCGCCACGATCCGCCGGCTGTTCGAGGCCGAGCACGAGCGCATCTACGGGCACCGCTCGGATGCCGAAAACGCAGTCGAGCTGACTGCACTGCGGCTGATCGGGCGCGTCAGCCTGGAGGCCGGCACAACCCTGCATCCGATGGGGGTGTACGCGCCGGCCGAACGCAGCCGTCCGGCCTATTTCGGGCCACACTACGGCACACTCGAAACGCCGGTGCTCGGGCGCGCCGAGCTCGGCGAGCGACGCGCCGGCCCGCTGTTGATCGACGAATACGATTCAACAATCGTCGTGCCGCCCGGCATGCATGCGTGGCTGGAACATGAGGGCCAGATCGTTATGGAGCCCGGCAATGTCTGAGATCGATCCGATAACGCGCGAAATCATCGGCAACGCGCTGGCCTCGGCCGCCGACGAGATGGCCGTGGCGGTGTACCGCACGGCTTACTCGACCATCGTACGCGATTGTCTGGATTATTCGACCTCGCTATGCGATGCGGATGGGCAGATGATCGCCCAGGGCGTGACTATTCCGGTGCACCTCGGAGCCGTGCCGTTTGCGATGGAGACGCTGTTCGCAAAATATGGCGACGCGATCGAAGAAGGCGATATCTTCATTCTCAACGACCCGTTCGACGGCGGCATGCACATTCCCGACATCTTTATCGTTAAGCCGATCTTCTGGGATGGACGGCGCATCGCCTTTGCCGTGTGTACCGCGCACCATATGGATCTGGGCGGCAGGCTGCCGGGCAGCGCCGCCTGCGACAACACCGAGATTTTTCAGGAAGGGCTGCGCATTCCCTGGCTGAGGCTGTACCGCCACGGCGAGCCCGACGAGGCGATTTTTACGCTGATCCGCGCCAATGTGCGCGTGCCGTACCAGACGCTGGGCGATCTGCGCTCGCAGCTGGCCGCCTGCAACATCGGCGAGCACGCGATCCACGACATCGTCAGGCGCTACGGGGCCGATACGTTTGCCCGCGCGTCCGCCGACCTGATCGACTACACCGAGCGCCTGATGCGCGCCGAGATCGCAACCTGGCCCGACGGTACGTCGAGCTTCGTCGACTATATGGACAGCGACGGCGTGGGCGGCCCGCCCGTGCGATTCGAGGTGACGATCACGATCGCCGGCGACTCGATCACCGCCGATTTCACCGGCACCGCCGCCCAGGTGCGCGGGGCGCTCAACAGCACGCTGTCGTTTACCACCTCGGCCGTTGCGCTGTGCGTGCGGTCGATGCTGCAGGAGCAGGTGCCCAACACCGCGGGTATTTTCCGGCCGCTGACGATCATCGCGCCGCCCGGCACGGTGGTTAACGGCGTGATGCCCGCCGCGTCTTCCATGCGCGGCGTAACCGGCTTCCGCATCATCGACGTGGTGCTCGGCGCGCTGGCCGGCGTGCTGCCCGAGCGGGTGCCGGCGGCCGGCGAAGGCGGCAATTCACTGGTGATTATCGGCGGCCGGCGCCCTGATCGCTCGTCGTATGTGTACTACGAGCTGATCGCCGGGACGTGGGGCGGACGCCCGCGCTGCGACGGCAACGACGGCCTATGCACACCCGCCAACATCGCCAGCAACATCCCGATCGAACAGGCCGAGTGCGAATATCCCGTGCGGATCGAGCGCTACGGGCTGGTGCGCGACAGCGGCGGCGCCGGACGCTACCGCGGCGGCATGGCGATCGAGCGCTCGTGGCGGCTGCTCGATGGCGAGGCCAATCTGAGTATCCGCTCCGACCGGCGCGTCCACCAGCCGTACGGCCTGCACGGCGGCGGCCCCGGCGCGCCTTCCAACGTCGTGCTGACCCGTGACGGCAGCTCCGAGGTGCTGCCGACAATGATCTCGACCACTATGCGGGCGGGCGACCTGCTCTATCACCGGCAGGCCGGCGGCGGCGGCTGGGGCGACCCGTTCGAGCGGCCGCCCGAGGAGGTACTGGCCGATGTGCGCAACGACAAAGTATCGCCGGAGGCGGCACGCGAGTTGTACGGTGTCGTGCTCGACGAGCGTACCCTGGCTGTCGATTACGAGGCTACCGCGGCGCTGAGGCGCGCCCGCACGGCCTGACGATCAGCCGAAATCACCACCAAGAACACCAAGGACACGAAGAATCAATTGATTCTTCGTGTCCTTGGTGTTCTTGGTGGTGATTTCGTTCCGGACTGTGCTCTAGTACGGCCTGATCGCCCCGGCGAAGTGATTCATCCAGTATCTGCCGTACAGGCTGACGTACTGGACGCCGGTTCGCGGTGTGTTGGCCGAGACCATCATGCCGCCGCCGACATAGATCGCCACGTGGGTGATGCCGCGTCCGGCGGTGTTGGCGAAAAACACCAGGTCGCCGGGCGCCAGATTTTTCAGGCCGACCCGGGCACCGTAGCGCGTGCTGAACTGCGCCGCGGCGCTGTGCGGCAAGCGCTTGCCCGCACGAGAATAGGCGTAGCTGGTCAGGCCCGAGCAGTCGAAGCCGCCCGGCCCCGCGCCGCCCCAGCGATAGCGCGCGCCGATGAACTGAAGTGCGATACGCGCCGCCGAGCCGTTACGGCCACTGGCGGCCGGCGCCGCGGCTGCCGCCGGCGCGGCCGCCTTCTTAGGCAACGCCGGAATATCTTTGGTCACCGGTACGCGAGCGGCAACCGCCGAGCTGATGTTGACCAGCTCGTTGGCGACCCAGCCCACGGTGCCGCGCGGCGAGCGCACTTTGTACCATTCCCCGTTGCGCGCCAGCACCTCGAGCCCCGTCCCGGCGTCCATTTTGCCGTACGTGTTATAGGCTGTAGCAGGACCATGTCGCAGATTGACGTTGTCGACGGCAACCGCCGCCCTGGTCGGACCGGCAGCTACAGCCGGCGCGGCAGCAGCTACGGCCGGCGCGGCTGGCGCTGCTACGGCAACCTGCCCCGGCTTGAAGAATAGAGCCGTGACATACCCGACGTTACCGCGCGCGGTGGCGACGCGATACCAGCCGTTTTCCTCGCGCAGAATCTCAAGGTGCGCTCCGCGATCCAGCTTACCGAGCGACTCGTGCTGTGTGCCCGGGCCAGCGCGTAGATGAACCTGGTCGTCGACAACGGTGCCGACGCGCACTTTCTTGGTAACATTATTGGAAACGTTAACCTTGGTCAGGGTGCTCGACACGCTCGCCGCGACCTGAACCAGCTCGCCGTGCAGCCAGCCTTTGGCGCCGCTGCTGGTTTCAACCTGGAACCATTCCCCATAGCGTCCGAGCAGTTTGACGGTCTGGCCCTGGCGCAGCCTGGCGAGGCGCTCGTGGTTCGTGCCGGGGCCGCTGCGCAGATTGGCCACTTCGACCGTGACCGGCACAAGGTTGCCGGCCGGCGCTGTGAGCCTGGTTTCGCCACCGGCAAACACCCATTCATCCGCTGTTGCTTCCTCGGCTACCGGCGCGTCTCCGACGAACGCCAACAGCGAGGCTTGCACGGCATGAACAGCCGCGGCCGGCCGGACCACTACCGCCGGCTGAGCAGCTCGCGGCAGCACCGTGCCCGCCAGCAGCGCGGCAGGGATCGACAGGGCGATAAAGCCGTTGCGAAGGCTGCGCAGTGAAAGAATACGCCGTGAGTGACCGAAGAAACGTGCAAGGTCCGAGGAAGTCCCGCATAGTAACGATACGTCACGAAGATCACCGGGGTGGAGCGTGCTCAGCTCCTCTGTGTGCGACGTGCGCCCGGGCAGGTCGGCAGGACTCGACATGTGTTCCACTCCTGGCCCATTTAGCGGCATGGCTAAACGAAACGTGGCGCTCCAAGCCCGGGGGCTGCTTGGCGCGCAGCCGATCGAAAATCGGCGCCAGTTTAGCATAGGTCGCCTGATCATGCAAGCATCACCTGACCCCATCGCACGCCCTCCCGGCGTTGACGACACCTCGGCAGAATGCTATGATTAGCGCCGGTTCTCGGCCGCCAGGCGTGGCCGCTCGGCGCAAGACCACAATTCTAAAAGGTTCAGGGCGGATGGGGAATATATGAAGGTTGTTCTGACACAAGACGTGCCCAAACTCGGTAAAGCCGGCGAAATCAAGGATGTTTCCGACGGCTACGGCCGCAATTTCCTGCTCCCGAAAGGCTTCGCCACGATCGCGACACAGGGAATGGTCAAGCAGGCCCAGGAGCGCGCGGACGCACAGCGCCGCAAAGACGCCAAGCTCCGCTCGGACGCCGAAACGCTGGCCCAGCGCATCAACGGCCAGACGCTGCGCTTCACGGTCAAGGTCGGCGAGCTGGACAGACTGTACGGCTCTATTACCAACGTCGACATCGCCGATAAGGTCAAGCAGCAGCTGCAGATCGAGGTCGATCGCCGCAAGATCGAGCTGGGCGATCCGATCAAGCGCGCCGGCGTGTACTCGGTTCCGGTTCGCCTTGCGTCGGGCGTCGAAGCGCGCCTCAACGTGGTGGTCGAAGGCGCGGCGGACGAAGCGGCTTCGGCGCAGCCTGACCGGCCTACGACACCGGTAGCCGCTGGCGAAGCGAGTACCTCGCTGCCTGACCGGCCGGAGGCCGAAGAGCCGTCCCTGGCCGGCGCGCCGGAGCCGGCATCCGACGAGCAATAAAAATACCCCCTAGCAGTTTGCTACGGCTTGTGGTAAATTAGAGGCAGTTGTGAGTACTGCCTTATGCAACTCAAAGCGATGTGTCGTGCTGACAGCACGGCACATCGTCAGTTAAGGCCAGGCTGTGGACGGCCTGTGGACAGGCTGTGAGCGAGCCGGAGCAAATCTGTGGATAAGCCACTCCCCCACAACGACGCCGCCGAGAGAGCAACCCTCGGTGCAATCTTTCTCGACCGTGACGCGATCGTTCCGCTGGCCGCCTGGCTGTCGCCCGAGCACTTTTATGTCCAGCAGCACGCCTGGATCTTTGAAGCGCAGCTGGCCTGCTACAACCGGCGCACCCCGCCGGATATCACTACCGTCGCCGACGAGCTGCGCCGTAACGAGCGCCTGACCGAGATCGGCGATGTCCCGTTCCTGATCGACCTTTCCAACGCGGTGCCGACCGCCTATCACGTCGAATATTACGGCCGCATCGTCGAGCGCACCGCGGTGCTCAGGCGCCTGATCCAGGCCGGCGGGCGGATCGCGCAGCTTGGCTTTGAAGAGACCGACGACGTCGAGCAAACGCTTGACGCCGCCGAGCAGGAGATCTTTGCGATCTCGCAGCATCGCAATCTGCAGGGCTTCGTGTCGCTGGCGCAGGTGATCGACCAGTACTACGAGTATCTTAACGAGGTCCAGGAGCGCGGCGCCGAGATGACCGGCGTGGCGACCGGGTTTATCGACCTCGACCGCATGACCGGCGGCCTGCATCGCTCCGATCTGCTGATTCTGGCTGCGAGACCTGGGGTCGGAAAGTCGTCGATGGCGATGTCGGTCGCCTTTAATATCACGATGCAAGCGCGCCGGCCTGTGGGAGTATTCTCGCTCGAAATGGGCCGCGAGCAGCTGCTGCAGCGCCTGCTGGCGACGCATACCGGCATCGATTCGCAAAAACTGCGCACCGGGCGCATCACCACCAGCGAGCTGCAGCTGTTAATGGACGCGATGGGCCAGCTGTCGGCCGCGCCGATCTATATCGACGACACACCTGGTCTCACCGTCAACGAGGTACGCTCCAAGGCGCGCCGGCTGCAGGCCGAGCACGGGCTTGACCTCTTGATTATCGATTATCTGCAGCTGATGGCCGGCAGCGGCAGGCGTAACGATAACCGGGTGCAGGAAGTGTCCGAGATCTCGCGCTCGCTCAAGGGCCTGGCGCGTGAGCTGGATATCCCCGTGCTCGCGCTTTCACAGCTTTCGCGCGCGGTCGAAGGGCGTACATCGCATGTTCCGGTACTGGCTGACTTGAGAGAGAGCGGTGCGATCGAGCAAGACGCGGATATTGTCATGTTTATCTACCGTGAAGAAATGTATGATAAAGATACCGACAAGAAAGGCATCGCCGAAATACACATCGCCAAGCACCGTAATGGACCGTTGGGAGCAGTTAGTCTGTTCTTCGACCACCGCACGACGCGCTTTGCTAATCTGGCGCCGTATCAAAGCCCGGAGGGGTACTGAAATGTACCTCATTTCACAACTCTCGATTCTCAGTTCCGACGCCCGGAGGGCGTTATGAGCTTCAGCGGTTTTTCCACCGACGACCCGATCAAGCTGCCGGCCGAGCTGTTCGAGCAGGTGCTGCCGGCGATCGTGCAGCCGGCCGAGCTGAAGGTGACGCTGCACTTCTTCTTTTTGCTGCGCACGAGTTGCCGCCGTCCGCGGATGGTCGAGTGGTCCGATCTGCGCGGCGACAAGACGCTGCGCAAATCGCTGCGTGCCGTCGCGCCGCACCGCCCGTTCGAGGAAGTGCTGCTCGATGGGCTGGCGGCCACGGTGCATCGCGGCACGTTGCTGCATGTGACGATCCCCGATGGGCCGCGCGTGGGCAACTGGTATCTGGCCAACACCGAGCGCAACCGGACCTGGGTATCGCGCACCGTGGACGGCGATATCGCCTGGCTGCCGGCGCCGGCGCCTTCGCAGCGGCCGACCATTTTTACCTTGTACGAGCACAATATCGGTATGGTCACGCCGATGATCGCCGAAGAGCTGCGCGAGGCACAGGATACCTATCCGGCCGCGTGGCTGGAGGATGCCATGCGCGAGGCGGTGCGCTCCAACAAGCGCTCATGGCGCTATGTACGTGCCGTGCTCGGGCGCTGGTCACGCGATGGCCGTGACGGCTCGTGGCCGCCGGACGAGCCCGCTCCCGAGAAGTATATTTCCGGACACTTGTCGGATATTGTAAAGTATTAACCATGGAACCTATTGGCGACATCATCGGGCGAATGCAGGCGCGCGCCGGCGACGACGCGGGCGAGAACGAGCCGGCCGCTCCACTGTGCCCGCGCTGCGGCGGCACCGGCTTTCTGCGCTTTGACGTGCCCTTCGGCGACCCGCAGTTCGGCAAGATCGCCCCGTGCGGCTGCAAAACCACCGAGATCGCCTCCGATCGGGCGCGGCGCTTCCGCGAGATGTCGCACCTGGGGCCGCTGGCCGACAAGCGCTTCGACGGGTTTTCAATCGAGCGCGCCGGCAGCCCCTACAGCCGCACCGCTACCGAAGTCGCGCTCAGGATGGCGCGGGAGTTCGGCGAGGCGCCCAACGGCTGGCTGGTGCTGACGGGTCCGAGCGGCTCGGGCAAGACTCACCTCGCCGCGGCAGCGGTGAACGAGATCCTGGACCGCGACGAGGGCGCGCTGTGGGTCTTCGTGCCGGACTTCCTCGACCACCTGCGCACCACGTTCAGCCCGCAAAGTGAGGTCAGCTACGACGAGCTGTTCACAACCGTGCGCGACGCGCCGGTGCTGGCGCTGGACGACCTCGGAGCGCACTCGTCGAGCCAGTGGGCCGAAGAGAAGCTGTATCAGATTCTGGCGCATCGCTTCGACGCGCGGCTGCCGACGATCATTACCAGCGCCAAGCTGCTGGATAGCTTCGAGGGTCGCGTACGCACGCGGCTGCAGGATAGCGATATTAGCCGGGTGGTCGCGGTGGTCGGCTACAACTCCGAAGTCGTCAACCGGCTGATGGGCCTGAGCTACGACCTGGTACGGCGCATGACGTTCGACAACTTCAACCCGCACCCGTACAGCAACGAGGACGCCGGCCGCTCGCGCTACAATTTGCCGCAGGTGTTCGGGATCGTTCAGAGCTATGTCCGCGACGCCAACCAGCGCAAGTGGCTGGTGCTGATGGGCGTTCACGGCTGCGGTAAAACCCACCTGACGGCGGCGATGGCCAACGATCGGCTTTCGCGTGGCCTGCCGACGCTGTTTATCAATACGCCCGACTTGCTGGATGCCTTACGCGCTTCGTTCGGCGGCGAAGGCGGCTCGGCCTACGATAAAGTGTTTTACGAGGTGCGCGCCACGCCATGCCTGATCCTCGACGATTTCGGCGCCCATTCGTCGACGCCGTGGGCCAAAGAGAAACTTTATCAGGTGCTTAACTATCGCTACAACGCGCAGCTGCCCACGGTGATCACCACCAACCAGACGCTGGAAGAGATCGACCCTCCGCTGCAATCGCGCATGAGCGACCAGGAATATTGCGGCGTGCTGGCCGTGCTGGCGCCTGATTATCGCAAGACACGCGGTGGGTTGTGGCGGTACAAAGGCCGCTGAAATCAGGTCGAAGGTCGAAGGTCGAAGGTCAAGAACCGATGATGTAGATACAAACGGTCGAAACTTTGTGACTACCGTCAAGGCGAAGGACCTTCGACCTTCAACCTTCGACCAGCATCGCCGCTTCCTCGGCGCAGCCCCACGACAGCGTCACGCCCGCGCCGCCGTGCCCATAATTATGCACCAGCAGCTTGCCGCCGGGCAGCGCTTCGCGCTCGAGCCTGATCGCGGTTCGGCCGGGGCGTAAGCCAACCCGGTGCTCAAGGATAGTTGCCTGCTCCAGGCGCGGTTCGAGCTCGAAACAGCGAGCAAGTATCGCCGCGGCCGTTTCGCGGCTCGGACGTGTGTCCCACTCACCCTGCTCCGACGTGCCACCCAGGATACAGTCCGCCGAGCGCGGAACAATGTACGTCACGCCATCGGGATGCTCTTCATCGAGAACGAAGCGTTCGAGGCCGGGGTTGCTCAGCCGCACGGTCTGGCCACGGATCGGGTAGAGCTGTTCGTCGCCGAGCAGCTCGCGCGCGCCGAGGCCGGCGCAATCGACTATCACATCGGCAGCATCGAGCGCGGGAGCCAGCGATTCCAGCTTGCGATGCTCGAGCCGCCCAGCGGCGCCTTCGAAGCGTGCCAGCAGATATGCAAGATAGATCGGCATCTCGATCACCGGCGCCCGAAACACATATCCGTCGGCGTAGCCGGCCGGAAGCTCATCCGGCCGCGCGCGGCGCAGGTCGGGCACGGCGGCGGCCCACCACGGATCGGCTACCTTGTCGCGCCACAGCTCGATGCCCTCGCGCAGCAGCACGCCGCTGTCGCCGTCCGAGGCGAGGGCGTCGAATACGCCTAGCGTGCGGGCGCTCCACGGCAGCACCAGCTCTTCGGGGTACGCCTTGTATGGGTACCATACCGCGGCCGCGACACCCGATGTGGTCAGCTGCGGATGTTCGGCCGCCCAGATCGTTACCCGGTTGCCGGCTTCGGCGAGCAGGATCGCCGTGCTCAATCCGCTGACGCCGGCGCCGATTACGAGGATGTTGTTGCCCATGAGCTCTTGTTACCATTTTCAAGTGATGGATGATGCGTGATGCATGCCCGGCATGCATCACGCATCATCCATCACTCATCACTCCCTTCAGCCTACCACAATCGACTCCTCGGGCACCTGCAGCAGCGACACCCGATTCGGCCGCGCCACGACGAACGCGATCGTCAGCGGGCCGAGCCGGCCGCAGATCATCAGCCAGCGACATGCTTGGCCGATCGAGGCTGCATGGTATAATTTGGCGTCTCAATAGGGTGGAGCATGGCTCGGCTGGCTGTTGTGATCCTCAACTATAACCGCGGCGACCTGCTGCGGGCATGTTTGCGCTCGATCGAGCAGGCGCAGTCCCGGCACGACGTGCAGGTGTGGGTTGTCGACAACGCATCCTCAGACGACAGTGTATCGGTGGTGCGCAACGAGTTCCCCACGGTACGGCTGCTCGTCAGCGAGCGCAACGGCGGCTTCGCAGCCGGCAACAATCTCGCGCTGCGGGAAATTATGGGCCCTCACCCCCTCACCCCCTCTCCCGTGCTGACGCACGGGAGAGGGGGAATCGATCTCACCTCCCCTCTCCCGACGCTTGCGACGGGAGAGGGGCCGGGGGTGAGGGCCGATTACATCATGCTGCTCAACAACGACACCGAGGTCGCGTCCGGAACATTGGACGCGCTGGTCGATTACCTCGAGGCCCATGCCGACGCCGGCGCCGTGGGACCCAAAGTGTTGCTGATGGACGGCTCGCTCGACCTGGCCTGCCGGCGCTCGTTCCCGACGCCCGAGGTCTCGTTCTACCGCATGACCGGACTCAGCCGCCTGTTTCCGCGCTCGCCGCGCTTCGGCCGCTACAACATGACCTATCGGGACGTCGACGACGAAGTCGAGGTCGACGCGCTGGTCGGCGCCGCGATGATGCTGCGCGCAGGTGTCGTGCGCGAAGTCGGGTTGCTGGACGAGCGATTTTTCATGTACGGCGAAGACCTGGACTGGTGTTTCAGGATCAAATCGTACGGCTGGCGGATCGTATATGTCCCACGCGCGGTGGTCCACCACCACAAGCGCGCCGCCTCGACTCGGCGCGCGATTCCGTCGATCCGGGCCTTTTATGACGCGATGCGTATTTTTCACCGCAAGCACTACGCGCGGCGCACCGTCGCGCCGCTCAACTGGATCGTAGAAGCGAGCATTACGGCCAAGGAATATTGGGCGCTGGGCCGCAACCTGTTGCGCCCGGCGGCAAGGCGGCAGGTGAGCTAGTGCAGTTCAGGGCCAACAGCGCGCGTCTCTGGTCGCTGCTCGGTTTGCTGCTGTGCGACATCATCGGCATCATCGGCGGCTTTGCCGGCTCCTATGCGCTGCTGTACTCGAGCGAAATTCTAAACGAGTTCTCGCCGCCGACCTGGGAGCAGGCAGGCAGCTTTTTGACGCTCCTGATGATGGCGTGCGCCGCGATCTTCGCGATCAACCGGCTGTATGCGATCAAGCGCGGCGCGTCGCGCATCGACGAAGCGTACACCGTATTTGTCGCGCTCGGCATCGCCACGCTGGTCGCCAGCGTGATCGCCGCGCTGGTCGGGCTGCGCTTTACCACCTGGAACCTGATCGCCGCGTGGCTCAACGCGACGGCGCTGGTGGTGCTGCTGCGCAATATCCACCGCTCGATCGTGTACGCGCTGCGCAAACGCGGCATGGATCGCGCCCGCATCCTGGTCGTCGGCTCCGGTCCTACCGGCCGCATGATCGCGCAAACCATGATCCGCCAGCAGCACCTCGGCTACGATGTGCAGGGCTTTTTGTCGGACACCGAGGCGGTCGGCATGCAGCACGACGGCGTGCCGGTGCTCGGGCGCGTGCGCGATATCCGGCGCGTGGTGCGGGCGTGCGAGGTAAGCGAGGTGCTGGTGGCACAGTCCGGCGTCGACGACGCCACGATCCTTGGCCTGGTGGCCGAGGTCGAAGACTTGCCGGTGGCGATCAAGATCTATCCCGACGCGTTCCAGATCATCACCAACAACGAGGTTTCGCTCGGCGACCTTGGCGGCCTGCCGCTGATGAGCGTCAAGAGCTCGCCGCTCGACCGCGGCTTCAACCGGGCGCTCAAACGCGGGCTGGATCTTGGGGGCGCGCTGTTCGGGCTGATCTTTCTATCGCCGGTGCTGCTGGCGATCGCACTCGCCGTCAAACTCGAACTCGCGCGGTCCGGTGTTTTTCGTTCAGGAGCGCGTCGGCGTCAACGGCGAGCCGTTCCCGATGATCAAGTTCCGCTCGATGCGCACCAACGCCGAAGCCCTCGCCCGCTGGACCACCGTCGACGACCCGCGAAAAACGCGGCTCGGAGGCTTCATCCGCCGCTTTTCGTTGGACGAGCTGCCGCAGCTGATCAATGTGTTTCTCGGCGATATGAGCCTGGTCGGACCGCGGCCGGAGCAGCCGTATTTTGTCGAGCAGTTTCGCGCCCAGATACCGCACTATATGCGCCGGCATAAAGAAAAAGCCGGCATGACAGGCTGGGCTCAGGTCAACGGCCTGCGCGGCGACACCTCGGTGGAGGAGCGCGTGCGCTATGACCTGTATTATGTCGAAAACTGGTCGGTGCTGTTCGATATCAAGATTATTCTGCGTCAGCTCGCGACCTTGTTTCGCGAAGGCTCGAATGCGTATTAGCTTATGACCCTAAACCGCCTGATCGGCTTTGCGCTCTTGATCGTCGTGCTGGCGCGGCTGTTGCCGGTGCTTGTGCCATCGGTGCTGCCGGGCTGGCAGCGCTCGGCGCGGCGCCTGGCCACGACGCTGGATGTCGCCGGCGGGCTGCTCGTCGTGCTTTTGATAGTGTATGTGTGGCTGCGCGGCGAGACGCTGGGAGCGCTGCTGCTGGCGCTGATCGGCGTTCCGGTGTTCTGGGGCACCTGGCGCGCGCTGCCGGCCTGGTGGCGAGGGGATGGGTGACGTAATGAACTGGCTTGATCTCACAATATCCGACGCCCACGAGCTGCTGACCAGACGCAAAGCCAGCGCGGTGGAGCTCACCGAGGCGGCGCTGGCGCGGATTCGGGCGGTGGACGGCGATCTGCACGCATTGCTCGCCGTGGACGGCGAAGGCGCGCTCGATCAGGCCCGCGTGGCGGACGAGCGCATAGCCAGCGGCAACGCCCGCCCGCTGACCGGCATCCCATTGGCGATAAAAGACGTGCTCTGTGCCCGCGGCACCCGCACCACGTGCGGCTCGCGCATGCTCGAAAACTTCGTCGCACCATATGACGCGACCGCAGTGCAGCGGCTCAAAACCGAGAACGCGGTGCTGGTCGGCAAAACCAACATGGACGAGTTCGCGATGGGCTCGTCCACCGAAAATAGCGCCTTTGGCGTGACGCGCAATCCGTGGGATCGGCAGCGCGTTCCGGGCGGCTCATCGGGCGGCTCTGCCGTGGCGGTAGCGGCCGGCCAAGCGCTCGGCAGCCTGGGCAGCGATACCGGCGGCTCGATCCGGCAGCCGGCGGCGCTCAGCGGCGTCACCGGCCTTAAGCCGACGTATGGTCGTGTGTCGCGCTACGGCCTGGTAGCGTTCGCGTCGTCGCTGGATCAGATCGGGCCGTTTGCCCGCACCGCGCGTGATTGTGCGCTGCTGCTGGAAGCTATCGCCGGCGCCGACCTCAACGACTCGACCGCCGCGCGCGAGCCGGTGCCGCACTACGCCGCCGCCCTGAACGGCGACATCCGCGGCTTGCGCATCGGCGTGCCGCGCGAGTACTTCGTGGAAGGTATGGAAGCCGGCGTCGAGACGGCCGTGCGCGCGGCGATCGAGGTTTTGCGCGGCCTCGGCGCTACCGTCGTCGACATCTCGCTGCCCAACACCAGCTATGCATTGCCGGTGTACTACATCGTCGCGCCGGCCGAGGCAAGCGCCAACCTGGCCCGCTTCAACGGCGTGCGCTATGGGCTGCATGTCGATGGCGAGAACGTGATGGACGAGATGGAGCGCACGCGCGGTGCAGGCTTCGGTCCCGAAGTGCGACGCCGCATCATGCTCGGTACCTACGCACTTTCGGCCGGCTACTACGACGCGTACTATAAGCGCGCACAGCAGGTGCGCACGCTGATCCGCCGCGACTATCAGCAGGCGTTTGAGCAGGTTGATGTGATTGCCGCCGCTACGTCGCCCACGGTGGCGTTTCCGATCGGCGCCAAAGCCGACGACCCGCTGGCGATGTATCTCAACGACGTGCTGACGCTGCCCGCCAGCCTGGCCGGCGTGCCCGGCCTATCGGCGCCGTGCGGCTTCAGCGCCGGGCTGCCGGTCGGCCTGCAGCTGCTGGGCCGGCCGTTCGACGAAGCGACGATCCTGCGCGCCGCCGATGCGTTTCAGCGGGCGACGGAGTGGCATCTGCGGCGGCCGGTAGTGGAGCAGTGAGCGTCTTGCTTCTGATGCTCGCTCTATGTATGACGGGGTGACGGGGTGAGTCGAGCCTTGATGTTTGGTTGCAGTTCACGATCTTGTTGTGCAAACATGTAAATGGTGCATTGCCATGGAAAACGATCACCTTGTCACCCCGCCACCCGGTCATGCACAGTCCGCGCGTGCAGCAAACTGCTCAAGCGCCTCGGTCGTCATTACCCTATCACCCCGTCACCCCGTCACCGTGTCACCAGCGCCACGTACACCGCCTACAACCGGCCGCCGCGCACCGGGTACGGTATAATACAAGCACATGTCATCCCAGGCACTGTACCGAAAATGGCGCTCTCAAACCTTTGCCGAGCTGGTCGGGCAGGAGCATGTTGTTCACACGCTCCGCAACGCGATCCAGGCCGGTAAGGTCGGGCACGCCTATCTGTTTACCGGCCCGCGCGGCGTGGGCAAGACGACCATGGCGCGGCTGCTGGCCAAGGCAGTGAACTGCGAGTCGCCGCTCGATCAGCGCCCGTGCGACCACTGCGCGATGTGCCGTGAGATCGCCGAAGGCCGCGCGGTGGACGTGATCGAGATGGACGCGGCCAGCCATACCAGCGTCGAAGATGCACGCGAGATCATCGAGCGGGTACAGTACCGGCCATCGTCGGCGCGCACCAAAGTCTATGTGATCGACGAAGTCCATATGCTGAGCACCGCGGCGTTCAACGCGCTGCTGAAAACGCTTGAAGAGCCGCCCGAGCACGCGCTTTTTATTCTGGCGACTACCGAATTTCACAAAGTTCCGGCCACGATCGTTTCGCGCTGCCAGCGCTTCGTCTTTACTCGCCACTCGGTTGCCGACGTTGCGGCGCACCTGCAGCACATCGCCGCCGCAGAGGGGGCGCAACTTGAAGGCGCCGCCGCCGAGCGCATCGCCCGCTCGGCCACCGGTTCGATGCGCGATGCGATCACCGTGCTGGACCAGCTGATCGCCGGCGGAGACGGATCGGTTTCGCTGCCGCAGGTGCAGGCGCTGCTAGGCGCGGCCGATACCGGCGCCGTGGGTGAGGTTGTCGATGCGCTTCTGGCAGGCGACGCCGCCGGCGCGCTGCAGTCGCTCAACCGCACCGCCGACGGCGGCGCGGACCTGCGCCAGTTCACGCGCGATCTGGTCGAGCGATTGCGCACGCTGCTGCTGCTGGCGGCCGGCGCCGACGGCGGCACGCTGGACGCGCCGCAAGAAACGCTCGACGAAATGCGCAGGCAGGCCGCCGGCGCCAATGTCGCGCAGCTGGTGGCCTGGCTCAAGCTGTTTTCGGGGCTTGACGTTCAGCTCAAGAACTCGCCCTACGGCCAGCTACCGCTCGAGATCGCGGTGGTCGAAGCACTGCACGGAGCGCAAGCCGCGGCGCCGGCGGTGGATCGAGCGACCGGCAGGCCGCCAGCACGCCCTGCTCACAGGACGCCCGTGCGCGAGCCGGTGTCCGAGCCGCCTGCGCCACAGGAGCATATCGTCCTGGCTTTCCGGCCAGAGCCGTCGCCGCCCGCGCCTGAGCCCGACAACCTACCTTTGCCGGGCCAGCCGCCGGTGCTGGAACCTCCACCCGTTACGGCCCCGGTTGCACAACCAGGTAACGAGGCGGAGGCCGATCTGGCAGCGCACGAACAACTATCGCCGGACGAAGTGCTGCCGCCTGCCGCACCGGCCACGGAGATCCAGGTTGTCGACAATGCCGCATTTCTGCTGGAAGACGTCGAGGCCGCCTGGGAGCAGATCACTGCCGATGTGCTGGCCGAAAGCCGGGTTACGCACGCGGCGCTCAATGGGCTTACCCCAATCAATGTTGAAGAGCACACCATCGTGCTACTGGCCCAGAATAAGTTCCAGAAAGAGCGTCTTGACGCGATCAAGGGCCGCCGGATCCTGGAGCGGGCATTAACACAGGCCCTGGGAGACAAATGCACGTTTCGGATCACGCTCGACGAAACTGAGGAAATGCCGGACATCAACAAACAGCTGCAGCACGCCAAAAAAGATCAACGCGTGCGTAACGCGCTCAATCTCTTCGACGCCGAAATTGTCGCGATCGAGAAAAAATAATCGGGAGGAAGCATGGACCGTAAGATGATGCAGCAGCTACAGCAAATGCAGCGCCAGATGGAAAAAGCCCAGGAAGAGCTGGGCAACACCGAGGTCGAAGGCACGGCCGGCGGCGGCGCGGTACGCGTGACGATGAACGGGCATCGTGAGTTCAAAACGATCGAGATCGCGCCCGAGGCCGTGGACCCCGAGGATGTCGAGACGCTGCAGGATATGATCGTCGCCGCGATCAACGATGCGTCGCGCAAGGCACAGGAGCTGAGCGAGAAGAAGCTCGGCGGCATGATGGGTGGAATGCCCAAGATTCCCGGGCTGTTCTAGCGACAATTTTAGGCGCAAAGAAGGAAGGATACACTGTGCCTACTGGCGTCGAACACCTGACCGTCGAGCCGATCGCCCGGCTGATCGAGGAGTTCAACAAGCTCCCCGGCATCGGGCCGAAAACTGCCTCGCGGCTGACGTTTTACCTGCTGCGGGCCCATGACGAGCAGGCGGCCGCGCTGGCCCAGGCGATCATGGAAGTCAAAGAGCGAACGATGTATTGTTCGCGCTGCTTCAACATCGCCACCAGCGATCCGTGCACGCTATGTAACGATCCGAACCGTGACCAGGCCAGTGTGCTGGTCGTGGAAGAGCCGCTCGACGTGCTGGCGTTCGAGCGTACCGGAGAATACCGCGGGCTATACCACGTACTGCACGGCGCGATCTCGCCCGTCGACAATGTCATGCCCGACGACCTCAAGATCCGCGAGCTGGTAGCCCGTGTCCGCGACGAGCCGATCGACGAGGTGATTCTGGCCACCAATCCGACTACTGAAGGGCGCGCCACGGCTACCTATATCGCGCGCGACCTGGTGCCGGCCGGGGTCAAAATTACGGCCCTGGCGCAGGGCCTGCCCGTCGGCGGCGACCTCGAATACGCCGACGAGGTGACACTTGGCCGCGCGCTCGAGAACCGCCGGGAGGTTTGATGGCCCTCACCTCTCCCCCCAGACCCCGGCATTTATGCCGGGGTCTGGAGGGTTTTGATGAGAACCGGAGCCTTTACAGACTCCCCGCCGACGCGGCGCCGCAGCGCTGCCAGCTCCTGGTCCAGCTCCTGGTTGCCTTCAAGCTCTTCGAAGCGCGACTCCAGCGTACCACGCTCGAGCTGCGCCATGGCATCGGCCTCGGCCAGCTGACGGTCGACGCGCTCTTCGAGCTGGCCGAGCTTGTCCATCGCGTTGGTCTGGCTCAGGCCCTGCACCGTACGCTGGATCGCCTCCTGTGTTTCGGCGCGATTGCGTTTGGCGACGATCAGATCGCGCTTGCTCTTGGCCTCGGCGATACGCGACTCCAGCTTGACCAGCGCGTCCTGCAGCTCCTCCACCTGCTGGTCCTGCAACTCGTATTGCGAGCTGTAACTTTCGGCCAGCTTCTGGGATTGCAGCTTGCGGCTCAGCGCCTGGCGGGCCAGCTCCTCGTCGCCGGCGCGCAGCGCGGCCTCGGCCTTATTCTCCCACGAGGTTGTCTCGGCCTGGTACTGCGCCATCTTCGTGTGCAGACGGCTTTCGTCGGCCATCGCCGATGCGACACGCGTTTTAGCGTCGTACAGGTTGTCGTTCAGCTGCCGGATGTACTCGTTGACCATCTTCTCAGGGTCTTCGGCCCGGTCCAGCATCGCGTTTAGGTTTGCGCTGACCAGGTCGCGGACGCGGTCAAAGAACGCCATAATGTAGACCTCCCTAAATTCAATGAGTTATGAACAATGAGCAATGAACAAAGCCTGCAGGTGTTTGTCCATTGTTCATTACTCCCTGTCAATATAGCCGTCGCGTCAAACGATGCGTATCAATCAGTAATGGCCTTAGGTGCATTGAACAAAGCCTGCAGGCAATTGCTCACTGCTCATTGCTCATTGTTAAAGCGGGCGCTTCCCCGGCACACCGACGCGCCGTGGATAGAGCAGATCAGTTGATCGCAGCTTTCGTACCACCACTATGCCGCGCGCCCCGACATCCGGCAGTGTCACCTGGCGCAGCTCCGCCTGACCACCGCCGAGGGTGGCGAGCGCCGTCTCGGCGGCGACGAGCTCGGCTGCTCCCTGGGAACCCCGCGGCGCGGCGAACAGGCCGCCGACTTCGACCAGCGGCAGGCAGTATTCGGCCAGCACAGGCAGCGCGGCCACGGCCCGGCCGGTAGCGAACGCGAAGCGCTCACGGTAGCGCAGATCGCGTCCGATAACCTCGGCGCGCTCGGCGCTCACCTCGACGCCGTCCAGGCCGAGCTCGGCAGCCACGTGGCGCAAGAACTCGGCTTTCTTGGCGACACTTTCTACCAGCAGCACGTGAGTAGCAGGCCACACAATTTTGAGCGGCAGGCCGGGAAAGCCCGCGCCGCTGCCGATGTCGACCAGCGATGCGGGACCCTCGACGGGCCACAGCAGCGCCAGGGTCAGCGAGTCGAGCACGTGGCGCACGGCGATCTCGCGCGGCTCGACGATCGTGGTGAGATTGGTGTGGCGGTTCCAGCTGAGCAGCTCGTGGGCAAAGCGCTCGAAGCGGTCGAGCTGGGCAGGGGACAGGCGTATGCCCAGCTCGGCGGCGGCGGAGCTCAGCAGCTCAGCCGGCAGCATCCGTCGCGGCATCACGGTACAGTCGTCGCTCCTGAATATACTCATACACCGGGCGCGGCAGCCAGAAGCGCGCCGGCCGGCCCTGGCCGAGACGCAGGCGCAATTCGGTTGACGAAATATCGAAGTTCGGCCCGTCGAGCCATAGCAGCCGGCCGCGAGCACCGGGCAGCTCGCGCTCGTGCGCCGCGAGGTCGACCACATAGCCGGGCCGGCCGGCGACCACGATCGTGGCCAGCTCGAAGATGCGCTCGGGCCGTCGCCAAAACTGCAGCTCGAGCGCGGCATCGGCGCCGACGGCAAAAAACAGCTCCGTGTCGGGGAGCTCGGCGTGCAGCTGCTCCAGCGTATCCACGGTGTACGAAACGCCGCCGCGCCGGATCTCGACATCCGACACGGCGAACAGAGGATCATCGGCGACGGCCAGCCTGGTCATCGCCAGTCGATCGGCGGCCGGAGCCAACTCTTCGCGTGTCTTGAACGGCTGCTGCGCGGCGGGGATCAACAGCATGCGCTCAGCGCCGAGATCATAGCGCACATCCTCGGCGAGCGCCAGGTGGCCGAAGTGCGGCGGATCGAACGTGCCGCCCAGGATCGCGAGTCGTTTGGACATGGAGTGAGTGCCTAAGCTGTCTGCGCTGTGATCCGCGAATGAATTCGCGGTTCAGTCGCGGATCAGTCGCGGTTCAGTCGCGGACCATCCCCGACCCCTGACCCCTATCGCCGCCGCCTACGTCCCATCTCGATCTTGAGGCCTTCCTGAAACAGATCCCACACCAGCCATGCCACGGCGTTCTGGTCGGCGGGAGTAAGGTCAGTCACGTAGGGCTCGACGAGCTCGACCACGTCCTGCTTGCTCAGGCCGTACACTTTGCGCTCCAAACGGCCGTAGAGCTGCGTGGCTAGCAGGTCGGCCAGCTCACGCAGCTCTACATCGGGCAGGGTCCCATCGTCGCTATGAAATGTTCCGCGCATCGGGGGTTAGCGTTCGAACTGTGACGGCCGCGGAACAGCAACCTGCGGCATCGTCTGCGGCATCGTCTGCGGCATGGCCTCAGGTAGGGCTTGCTGCCGCGGAACGGCCGGAACACGCTGCTGCTGGGTGCTGTTGGCGGGCAGCAACGAAGTTTCGGAGAGCGCCTCGCCGATATAATCCAGATAACCTTTGATCTGGTCGTTGTCTTCTAGAGCCTGAAAAGGGATCGTCGCGCCGCTGACCGTTTTGACGCTGGTGGCGATCTCCTTCATGGTCGTATCGATTCCGCGCACCAGGCCACGCATCACGCTGGCCAGCTCCTCGCGCTCCTGCACCGTCAGGTTGGCGAAGCCGATCAGCGCCTTTTCCTGTGCCCTGAGCAGCGTGTTGCGCAAAATGGCGATATCGGCCTGGGTCTGCAGCTCGTAGCGCTTGACCAGGTGTGCCTGGCGGACCTGCTCAACCAGCTCGTCGCTGGTGACCGGCGTCCACAGCAGCGCCGGAATGATCACAAAGCCGATGATGCCGACCAGCACCTGGGGCAGCACATAGCCGCTGTTGGCGACCACCCGCTGCGAAAGCCACCATGCGTTTTGCATCTGGAACGAGTAGTACAACAAAAACATTGCGCAGACCAGGATCACCGTGTAGCCCCAGGTGCGCGCATTGATCTTTTGCAAGAGCATGCCGGCGGGCGACCACGGGATCAAGAACGAGACCAGTGACGGCGGCGCGAGCACCAGGATCGCCGTGTACGCGATCGCCACGGCACGGCTGTCCGTCAGCACGCTTTGAACGCCCCACCAGTACACCGCCGCGCATACCATCGCCACCACCGCCATCACGGTGAGGCCAGTCTTGGCCGTGAACTGAAATGTGCTTCGTCGTCGCTGGCCGCGCACCATGTCGAGATACCGGCTACTCATCCCTGCTCCTTCGCTGCGTCGCCGCAACGATGATTAGAACATATGTACCAATTGGTGCCACTATATCAGGTCTCGCTCGTCGTAGCAATACAATCGACCCGCTCAACGCTTCATCGCTGCTGCACATCGCTCTTGGCGTACACAAACGTTTCGATCCAGTCCCCCGCGCCGGCGTTGCGCATCCGCGCCTGCAATGCGTCGGGTATGCGCAGCCCGAAACTGGTGTTGATCTGGTAGGGCACCTCCAGCGCCCCGGCTTCCTGGCCACGCAGGCGGAACGCCGCCTGGACCGGAAACTCGCCGTTGATCTCGCCAAGAGCTACCATCTGCCCGAACACCGGATCGTACCACCACAGTGTCTCGGGCCCCGACGTCGCAAACGTTCTGATCGGCTCGAACACCTCGCGATCCATCTGCATGTAGCGCCAGCGCTCGGCCGCGGGCGGCAGCTGCACTCCGGCAAACGCGGGATCGGCGGTCGGCGCCTCCGCGGGCGGCTCCGGCGTCGGCACCGCTTCCGCGCTGGGCTCCACGGGCACCAGCCCATCGCCCGGCGGGATACTGGCCTCCACGGCCGGGCTCGCCAATGCGCCATCCGGCTGCTCGATCGCCCCGGTACTTGCGCTCGGCACTGCCGCGAGGCTGTCGCCCGCCGGCGCGGACGCCACGCCCGGATCCGTCAGCGGACGGCCACAGCCTACAAGCAGCAGGCCGGCTACGCATCCGAGAACAAGCCTCCGCCGCACCTCGATCGCCCTCAGCGTGGCCCGAGCGCTGCCGCTCCCCGCCACCCTACATAACTTTACTACAAATCCTCGCAAATGCGAAGACCCCACTCGCGGACAGCCCGGTGATCGCGGTATCATACGTGCAGGTTTACTGTGGCCCGGCGTACATCACCGTACGTACTACCTGTCTGCGTAGTATACCATACACCGGCACGCACTTCAAGCACCGTTTATGGCTTCCCAATGCATCATACTTCCCAGCTTTGCCTGATCGTTCAGCCGGATTTCACGGTATTGGCGGACGCGACGGCGCCCGAGTACGAAATGGTGCGCGAGCAGCTGATGCGTTTTGCCGAGCTGGAGCGCGCTCCAGAACAGCTGCACTTCTTCCGCATCACGCCGCTGTCGCTGTGGAACGCCGCCGCAACCGGCATGAGTCTGGTCCAGATCATCGACCTGCTGAGCCGTCACAGCCGCCTGATGTTACCCCCCGAGGTCGTGACCGGCATCGTGGACTACATCGGCCGCTACGGCCGGATCGAGCTGGCACGGGTAGACGAGCAACTGATACTGCGGTCGGAGGACGCGGCGCTGCTGCAGCAGCTTGCCGACGACGAGCGCGTGGCGCCGCTACTGGGCGAGCGTATCGGCCGCCACGCCGTGGTGCTGGATCCGGCAGCGCGCGGGGAAATCAAGCAGCTGCTGGTGGAGCTTGGCTTCCCGCCGGCCGACTACGCCGGCTACCGCGCGGGCTCGCCCCTGGCGCTCGAGCTGCGCTCACCTTCCATCGCGGGGCAGCGCATGGCAGCTGCGGCCATATCAGCAGGCGGCGATCGAGTCGTTCTGGGAGCACGGCTCCGAGCGCGGCGGCTCGGGTGTGGTGGTGCTGCCGTGCGGGGCGGGCAAGACGCTCGTCGGCCTGGGTGTGATGGATCAGGTGCAGGCGCATACCCTGATCCTGACGCCCAGCACCGTCGCGGCGCGCCAGTGGATCGCCGAGATCCTGGACAAGACCAGCCTGCCGCGCGAAGCTGTGGGCGAGTACAGCGGTGAAGGCAAACAGATCAGGCCGGTTACCGTCGCCACCTATCAGGTGTTGACCTACCGGCCGCAGGCGTGGGATGCCCAGACCGGCGAGATCGGCGCCTTTCCGCACCTGCGGCTGCTGAGCGCACACGATTGGGGCCTGGTGATCTACGACGAGGTTCATCTGCTGCCGGCGCCCGTGTTCCGCGCCACGGCCGAGCTGCAGGCGCGCCGCCGGCTCGGCCTCACCGCGACACTGGTGCGTGAGGACGGGCGCGAGCGCGATGTGTTCAGCCTGATCGGACCCAAGAAGTACGATCGTACCGTGGCGCGAGCTCGAGCGCGACGGCTTCGTGGCTCCGGCTGAGTGCGTCGAAGTGCGCATCGGGATGGACGATCAGCGCCGCGTTGACGCCGCACTGGCCCAGAACGGCCAGGAGGCATACCGCATCGCCGCCGAAAATCCCGCCAAGCTCACGGTGCTCGAGGCGCTGGCCCGCCGCCATCACAATGACAGCGTGCTGGTGATCGGCCAGTACCTCGACCAGCTGGAAACAGCCGCCGCACACCTGGACGCGCCGCTGCTGATGGGCCGCACGCCGACCGCCGAGCGCGAAGCGCTGTACGCGGCGTTCCGGCGCGGCGAGCTGCCGCTGCTGGTGGTATCCAAAGTCGCCAATTTTGCCGTCGACCTGCCCGACGCCAACGTCGCGATCCAGATCTCGGGCACCTTCGGCTCGCGCCAGGAAGAAGCACAGCGGCTGGGGCGGATTTTACGTCCCAAAGCCGACGGCTCCGCCGCGCGCTTTTACACCATCGTGACGCGCAACTCGCGCGACCAGGTGTACGCCGCCCGGCGCCAGCTGTTTCTGGCCGAGCAGGGGTATCGGTACGAGATTGTGGATGGGGAGGATGTGGCCTGAACAGCGCAGTAGATTTGCATTACGTCACCCATGCGGTATAATACACGGCAGGCCGCTCGCCCTACAGCGGCGGTCAATTTTTTTAAGGACACAATCGACACATGAGTGAAAACCAGACTGCACCGTCCGATGCGGACGTCACAGGCACTCCCGAAGAGGAGCTGGACGACCGCGCTTTGATGGAGCAGTACCTCGCAGGACCCGGCCAACGACTATTACAATCTCCAGTACGGTGACACGGTCGACGGCATCATCATGCATATCGACCGCGACGAGATCCTGGTCGACATCGGCTCGAAGTCGGAGGGCGTCGTGCCGAGCAAGGAGATGTCGTCACTGCTGCCGGAAGAGCAAGAAGAGATCCACGTCGGCGACGAGGTGCTGGTCTTCGTCGTGCAGTCCGAGGACAAAGAAGGCCGCGCGGTTCTGTCGCTGGACAAGGCTCGCCAGGAGAAGAGCTGGCGCCGGCTGCAGCAGCAGTTCGAGACCGGCGAAGTTCTGCAGGCCAAGGTCATCAACTACAACAAGGGCGGCGTGCTGGTAAACCTTGACGGCGTGCGCGGCTTCGTGCCCGCGTCGCAGGTGACGGGCATCAGCCGCGGGCCGGACGCCCAGAAGCAGAGCGACATGGCGCGCATGGTCGGCGGCTCGTTGACGCTCAAGATCATCGAGATCAACCGCAACCGCAACCGGCTGATCCTGAGCGAGCGCCAGGCGGTGCAGGAAGTGCGCGAGGCGCGCAAGGACGAGATCCTCGAGACCGCTCAAGGAAGGCGATGTTCGCGAAGGCACCGTGACGTCGATCACCGACTTCGGCGCGTTTGTCGATATCGGCGGCGCCGACGGCCTGGTGCACCTGAGCGAGCTTTCCTGGAGCCGCGTCAAGCATCCCAGCCGAAGATCCTGCAAGGTCGGCGACAAGGTACAAGGTCTATGTGCTGAACATCGACAACGACCGCAAGCGGATCGCCCTGTCGATCAAGCGCACGCAGGAAGAGCCGTGGAGCACGATCAGCGGACGCTACGAGCTCGGCCAGCTGGTCGACGCGACGATCACGCAGCTGGCCTCGTTCGGCGCTTTCGCGCGGCTCGAGGACGGCGTCGAAGGGCTGATCCATGTCTCGGAGATGGGCGACGGCCGGATCCAGCATCCGCGCGAGCTGGTCAAAGAAGGCGACACCGTGCCGGTGCGTATTATCCGCATCGACCCGGCCCGCAAGCGCATCGGCCTGAGCATGCGCCGCGTCGAAGGCGACGACGGCAACTACCCGACCGAGGATTTCGATATCGACGAGTCGGAGCTCGACCGCGAGCCGGAGCAGGCGTAGCGTTTCCACCTTCGGCAAGCAGATGTGTACGGTCCGGGTTTTCCCAGGCCGTTCTTGTTGATCCGGTTGTGACACAAAGGTATTTGACGCACCAAATCTTGTCTTCCCTGACTCTGGCCTTCGAACGCCTACCCCCTGATTGTCCCCTGAGATTTCGATAAGAAACAGCGTGATGTTAACGCGAAACTCGAAGCTCGAAACTCGAAACGTCGGCCAGTAATGCCGCAAGTCTCGCGTCGAAGTGCACAATGCTAGTCGAAGGTCTAGTGCCGCACTCCAGACGACGCTATGCAGGGGACGGTTTATCGTAGTAAAATATACCGTACAGAAAAGTTGTGGTTCGCCCGTACGCCGAAGCAGCCTCAAGGCAACCTTCGTCGCGTCAGCGATCTTGGAGGTCGGACGGGTAAACGCGCGCGAGCCCCAGAAGCGGAGCAAACTACCATGGGCTTACTGGACAAATTCACGAAGCGGGCGAAGCAAGTCCTGAGTCTACGCGCAAGAGGAAGCACGCACTTCAACCATCCCGTATGTCGGCACCGAGCATATTCTGCTCGGGCCTGATCCGCGATCAGGAGGGCGTCGCCGGCAAGCGTGCTGGACGAGCTCGGTGTGAAGCTGCGCAGGCGCGCAGCGCCGTGGAGTTCATCGTCGGGCACGGCGAAGGTGCACCGCGCAACGACGACGACCAGGAGCTGACGGCGCGCGCCAAGAAGGTGATCGAGTACGCGGTCGAAGAAGGCCGCAAGCTCAATCATCACTATGTCGGCACCGAGCATCTGCTGCTCGGCCTGGTGCGCAAGGGCGAGGGCGTCGCCGACCGGCGTGCTCGAGATCATGGGCGTCAATCTGGAACAGGTGCGCACCGCGGTGCATGCGCGAGCTGCGCCAGGGCCCGGCCGGCGGCCTGGAGCGCTCGGCCCAGCCCAAGCAGAGCAAGACACCGTACCTGGACGCGCTGTCGACCGACCTGACCGAGGTGGCCGAGGCCGGCAAGCTCGACCCGATCATCGGGCGGCACAAAGAGATCGAGCGCGTTATCCAGATCCTTTCGCGGCGCACCAAGAACAACCCGGCGCTGATCGGCGAGCCCGGCGTCGGCAAGACTGCCATCGCCGAAGGGCTTGGCGCAGCGCATCATCGCGGGCGACGTGCCCGACTCGATCAAGGGCAAGCGCGTCGTCACGCTCGATATGGGCGCGCTGGTGGCCGGCACCAAGTATCGCGGCCAGTTCGAAGAGCGCCTCAAGCGCGTGATCGACGAGATCAAAGAAGCGCGCTGTATCCTGTTCATCGACGAGTTCCATACGCTGATCGGCGCCGGCGGCGCCGAGGGCACGCTGGACGCGGCCAATATCCTCAAGCCGGCCCTGGCGCGCGGCGAGCTCCAGACGATCGGCGCGACCACGCTCGACGAGTACCGCAAGTACATCGAGCGCGACGCGGCGCTGGAGCGGCGCTTCCAGCCGGTGATGGTCGACGAGCCGACGATCGAGGATACGATCGAGATCCT
Source organism: uncultured bacterium (assembly GCA_963827625.1). GTDB lineage: Bacteria > Chloroflexota > Chloroflexia > Chloroflexales > Kallotenuaceae > CAWHBS01. The sequence goes on from CAWHBS010000007.1 coordinate 1,231,048, forward strand.
GCGCGGCATCAAGAGCGCGCTACGAAGATTTCCACCAGCTGCAGATCGCCGACGAGGCGATCAAGGCCGCGGCGCATCTTTCGGCGCGCTATGTTCCCGACCGGTTCCTGCCCGACAAGGCGATCGACCTGATCGACGAGGCGGCAGCGCGCGTGCGGATGTATCGCTCGGCAACGCCGCCATCGCTGCGCGACGCGCTGCGCGGCCTGGAAGCGATCCGCAAGGAGCGCGAGGCCGCGATCGCAGATCAGCAGTACGATCTGGCGCGCGACCTCAAAGAGCGCGAAGAGCGCATGCTCGAGCGCATCACGAAGATCGAGAACGAAGAGGTCAAGAGCGACGGCTCGACCTACGACCGGCCGTATGTCACCGAGGAAGATATCGCCGAAGTCGTCTCAGATGTGGACCGGCGTGCCGGTGTCGACGATGACCGGCGACGAGATCGCGCGGCTGATGCAGATGGAAGAGACGCTCCACAAGCGCGTGGTCGGCCAGGAAGAGGCGATCGTGACGATCTCCAAGGCGGTCCGCCGCGCGCGCGCCGGGCTCAAGGATCCCAAGCGGCCGATCGGCTCGTTTATCTTCCTTGGCCCGACCGGCGTCGGCAAGACCGAGCTGGCGAAGACGCTGGCCGAGTTCATGTTCGGCTCCGAAGATGCGCTGATCAAGATCGATATGTCGGAGTTCCAGGAGCGGCATACCACCTCGCGGCTGGTCGGCTCGCCGCCCGGCTATGTCGGCTATGGCGAGGGCGGCCAGCTGACCGACGCGGTGCGGCGCAAGCCGTACTCGGTGGTGCTGTTCGACGAGATCGAGAAGGCGCATCCCGACGCGTTCAACCTGCTGCTGCAGGTGCTCGAGGACGGCCACCTGACCGACGGCAAGGGCCGCCGGGTCGACTTCCGCAACACGGTCATCATCATGACCTCGAACGTCGGCACCGAGCATATCCGCCAGGGCATCGCGCGATCGGCTTCGGCGCGCAAGCAGTGGCGTGATCGACGAGGACGATACGCGCAAGAAGGTGGACGACTGCGCTCAAGCAGATGTTCCGCCCCGAGTTCCTGAACCGTATCGACGCGACGATCATCTTCCATCCGTTGACCGACGAGGAGATCCGCGACGATCTCGCTGCTCGAAATCAATCGCGTGCGTGCCGCGCTGAAGGACAAGAGCATCACGCTCGAGATCACCGACGAGGCGCTGGACCTGCTCGGCAAGCGCGGCTACGACCCGCAATTCGGCGCGCGGCCGCTGCGCCGGATCATCACCAACCTGGTCGAAGACCCGCTGTCCGAGGGCCTGCTTGCGGGCCGCTTCCTGGTCGGCGACCGTGTCGTGGTCGACGTGCAAGACGACCTGCTGCGGCTGCGCATCGCAGCGCGAAATCGAGGAGACCCAGCCCGAAGAAGCGCTGGCGTAGCAACCTCAGGCCCTCACCCCCTGCCCCCTCTCCCGCCGCGAGCGGCAGGAGAGGGGGTATGGTTTTCCCTCACCTGTGCGTCAGCACGGGAGAGTGGCTAGGGATGAGGGCCTGAGCGTGCTATACTTTTCACAAAGCCGCCGGCCGGGGTGTGGGGGTGTCCCCCACCTGTTTTACATTGACTACAGCCTAGTAAAGAGCATTTGTGGCCAAAACTCGCACAGTATTTGTTTGCCAGCAGTGCGGTAATCAGCAGCCGCGCTGGCTCGGCCGATGCCCCGACTGCAGCGCCTGGGATAGCTTTGTCGAGCAGACAGTCGGCAAAGCCAACGGCTCCCGACCGGTGCGCACGGCCTCGGCGGCGCGTCGCCGAGCCGATCACGGCCGTCGCGGCCGAAGGCTTTGAGCGCCTGGCAATGCGACGGCGAGGAGTTGACTCGCGTGCTCGGCGGCGGCCTTGTGCCGGGCTCGCTGGTGCTGATCGGCGGCGATCCGGGCATCGGCAAAAGCACGCTTGCTGTTACAGGTCGGCGCACACTTCGCCAAAGGCGGCGGCACGGCGCTGTATATCTCGGCCGAAGAGTCGGCCCAGCAGCTGCGCATGCGCGCCGAGCGGCTGGGGCTGCTGAACGAACAGTCTGTATGTGCTGGCCGAGACCAACCTCGATCGCGGCGATCAAGCGATGACCGAGCTGCAAGCCGGCGCTGGTGGTCGTCGACTCGGTCCAGACCGTGTATCAGCGACGAGGTCAGTCGGCGGCCGGCAGCGTCAGCCAGGTGCGCGAAGGCGCGATGCGTCTGTTGCGCGTGGCCAAGGAAACCAACACGCCGATTTTTCTGGTCGGGCATGTCACCAAAGAAGGCACCATCGCCGGGCCGCGCATGCTGGAGCATATCGTGGACGTGGTGCTGTACCTGGAGGGCGACCGCTTCCACCAGTACCGTATGTTGCGCGGGGTAAAGAACCGTTTCGGCTCGACCGACGAGGTAGGCGTGTTCGAGATGACGCAGCTGGGGCATGCGCGAGGTGACCAATCCTTCGCAGGTGTTTCTGGCCGAGCGCAGCGACGGCACACCCGGCTCGACGGTAGCCGTCACGATGGAGGGCACGCGGCCGATCCTGGTCGAAGTGCAGGCGCTCACCTCGCATACCCAGAATCCGCAGCCGCGCCGCACGGCCAACGGCTTCGATCCCAACCGGCTGACGATGCTGGTAGCGGTGCTGTCGAAGCGCGTCGGCATCCCGCTGTTCAATCAGGATATTTATGTGAATGTCGTCGGCGGGCTGCGCATCGCCGAGCCGGCGGCCGACCTGGCCGTGGCGACGGCGATCGCGTCGTCGTTCCGCAACCAGCGCGTCGATCCCAACCTGGCGCTGGTCGGCGAGATCGGCCTGTCGGGCGAGCTGCGCTCGCGTGAGCCAGATCGAGCGACGGCTGGGCGAGGCCGCCAAGCTGGGCTTTGCTCGCGCATTGTATCCCAGCCCGACGCGCAAGCCGGCAGTCGAGGGAGTCCGCCTCGAAGGCGTCCGCTCGCTGGACCAGGCGATCCGGCAGGCGCTGGTGGACGAGGAAAAGTAGCCCATGAAGCTTACCGCCAGCTTCTATGTCCGGCTCGCCGGCTCGCTGTTGCTGGCCTACCTCGCATGGCAGTTTGGCACGCAGTCTTCGTTTGTGCCCCCTACCGCGCAGCAGTCGTGGGGCCGCATGCTGCTGACACTATCGGGTGCCGGATTGGGCTTCGTGCTCACGCCGTTTCTGGTGCTGTATCCGTTTCAAGCTGTGATGCGCGCGGCGCGTACGATGCCGCCGCTGGATCTGGCCGCTACGGCGATCGGCCTGGTGCTTGGCCTGGTTGTAGGCGTTATTGCTGACCATTCCGCTCTCCTATTTGCCCGGCCTGCTGGGCGATATCTTACCCTTCGTGGCATCGCTGTTGTGCGCCTACATCGGCGCCGCGGTGATCACCTGGCGCAAGAACGATCTGCTCGACCTGGTGCGCCGCCGAAAGCCTGGTCCGGAGGCAACGCCGGCGCCGCCAAGGCGCTTTCTGGTCGATACCAGCGTGATCATCGACGGGCGCATCGCCGAGGTTGCCCGCTCCGGTTTCTTCGACAGCCAGCTGGTGGTACCGACGTTCGTGTTGCAGGAGCTGCAACAGCTGGCCGATTCAGGCGACGAGCTGACCCGCACCAAGGGCAAGCGCGGCCTCGAGGTACTGCGTGTCCTGGGCGAGAGCGAGCTGCCGGTAGAATTCGGCGATCACGAAGTGCCCAATGTACGCGAGGTCGACGACAAGCTGGTGGTATTGGCCAAAGCTGAAGGCATGCGCCTGCTGACCAACGATTTGAATTTGCACCGTGTCGCCGAGCTGCAGCGGGTCGAAGTGCTCAACCTCAACAATCTGGCCGAGGCGCTCAGGGTGCCGTTTTTACCCGGTGAGCAGCTGCGCATTACGATCCGGCAGGAGGGTCGCGAGCGCGAGCAGGGCGTGGGCTTTATGCAGGACGGTACGATGGTGGTAGTCGAGGATGCGCGCCACCAGCTCGGCTCGGATGTGCTGGTGACGGTAACGCGTGTGTATCAAACCGGCACCGGCCGGATCATTTTCGCCCAACTGGCCAGCTCCAACGGCCGCGGGCATAAATAGCCCGGCGTTTTGACGCATTGTTGACACCATGGCGGTATCTTTGCGTCAAGCGCAAGGTCCGGCCGGACGGAAACGCAAAGGCGCAAAATACGCAAAGGAAGGCATGTAGGAACATGCCGGAGGCGCCGGTTGCCACCCATGGAGATGTACCGAATCGTACGCGCCGGCGGCATGTCCAATACCGACGCGGCGGATCGCCATCCGTAGGGACGCGCAGCCGGCGTGTCTCTACCCGATCAAACAACCCTTGAACGAAAGGCAGGGCTCATGACAATACTTGGTATGCCAGGTCACGGCTCGCGGCTGTCTGTCATCATCGTGATGACCCTACTTGCGATGATCGCCGCCGGGTGTGGCGCAGGCACGGAGAGCGGCGCCGGCCAGGCGACCGCCAGCGCAGCTGCTGCATCGGAGGTCGTCGCCGTCGCCGATCCGCCGACTGCTACCCCCGAGCCGGCGACCGCCACCCCCGAGCCGCCGACCGCCACCCCCGAGCCGCCGACCGCTACCCCCGAGCCGCCGACCGCCACCCCCGAGCCACAGGTCGCCGTACGGCAGGACGAATTGAGGGTCCGTGAAGGGCCGGGCGCCGAGTCCGACGCCAAGTATCCGATTATTACCACGGTACCGGCGGGCACCACGTTCGTCGTGCTCGGACGCGGACAAACATCCGAGCGCTGGATCCAGGTGCAGGTCGGCGACCGTACAGGATGGGTGTTCGGCGACTTCACCGATCTCGCGCCCGAGGTGTACGACACGTTGCCGATGCGGGGCTGGTGGCCTCCCACCGGCGTGCTGCAGGGCCAGGACAAATTGAGCGGTACGGGCGAGCTGGGCCTCGACAATACGAACGGCGACCGGGATCTGGTATTCGTGCTTGCGACTGAGGATCAGCCACTGGCGGCGGTGTACGTCCGTGCCGGCGACACCACCGACGTTACCGGCATCCCGTACGGGACATACACGACCTTTACGACAACCGGGGCGGATTGGAACGGCGGCGCGTTCATAACCGATCGCCAGCTGTCGCGCGACGACAAACCGCTGGTGTTCGCCGACGAATTGCCGGGGTGGACCGTCACCTTCGAGGTTGTAAGCGGCAACTCCAACTCGACTGATGTTGGGGATGAAGATTTCCCGGATGTAACCACCGACACCGGCGGCGGGTAGGATATCGGGCAATTTGACGCAAAGACGTAAAGGAATACATGTAGGGACACGCCAGAGGCGCAGTGCCAACCGGTGCGGGCGCGCCAGCCTGTATGCCGGCGGCGTGTCCACATCCGACAGGTAGCAGCTAAACGTGCGCGCACTGATCCAGCGAGTGAGCGAAGCCGGCGTCGAGGTCGACGGCGAGGTGGTGGGCCGGATCGGGCCTGGGCTGCTGGTGCTGCTGGGCATCGGCGCGACTGATGCGCAGGCAGATGTCGCGCCGATGGCAGGCAAAATCGCCAATATGCGGATTTTCCCCGACCAGCAGGGGCGCTTCAACCGCTCGCTGCTCGATACCGGCGGCGCCGCGCTGCTGGTATCGCAGTTTACGCTGTACGCCGATACGCGCAAGGGCCGCCGGCCGTCGTTTGTGCATGCCGCGCCGCCCGAGCTTGCCGCCCCGCTGGTCGAGCAGGTCGCCGAGGCGCTGCGCGGGCTGGGCGTGCCGGTCGAGCTCGGACGCTTCGGCGCCAAAATGCGGGTCGCGCTGGTCAACGATGGGCCGGTGACGATCTGGTTGAGCGATGATTAGCTCTGTCCGGCCCGGCTCTGCTTTTTGCGTTGACAGCCCCGGCGCAACATTGTACACTCGATCCAACAGGCCCCGAAGTGCTGTCGTACGATAGAGTCTCGTAAAGATGAAACATAAAGCCGATCAGAGCGGCTCGTTGGCTGGACCGGCACCAGGAGACGAACGTGAGTTCCTGCCCTCGCTGCGGCGCTGAGAATCCCGCCGAGCATAAGTTTTGTTCGACCTGCGGCTTCAGGCTTATCCTGGAACTACCTGTGCCGGCCGATAAAACCGCTCCGGGGTGGCTCCAGGCTGACGATACGGCGGCCACGGCTGCACCCCTGCTCGACGACAGCTGGTTGAACCCCAGCGCTCGAAACCCTCCCAAGGATGCCGCAGATGCTCCAGATTGGTTACGCCGTGACGAGCTTGAATCCGCTGTCGCGCCGGCTGCTGTTGCAGGTAGCGGTGCCGTAGAGCAAGGCCCTGACGAGCTGCCCGACTGGTTGCGCGACATCGCCGACGAAAGCCGGCAGCGTTTGGAAGCTCGCGCGCAGGAGACGGCACCGCCGACGGAAGAGCCGCAGCCGGACGCGCAGCCATCGCTTTCCAACTCCGACGATATTCCTGATTGGCTTCGCGAAATCACCGCGCAAGCTACTCCCGCGCCTGATGCGGCATCCACGGGCGACGCGGCTCAACAAACGGCCGGCGATATCGCCAACGGCGCGGACGACACGCCGTCCTGGCTGCACGACCAGTCGTCCGCGCCGGAACAAGCCGCGCAACCAGGAGCCGGCGAAGCGCCTACGGCGCAGCCTGACCGGCCGGAAGACGAGGTGGTCGACGGGCAGCTGCTCGCGGTCGAGGTGGCTGGCCGCTCCGACGAAACCGGCGCCGGTGAGACCAATATTCCTGCTTTGACGGAAAGCGAATCCGAATGGAGCATCGACGACGGCTCGTCGCTGGCTACCCCGCTCGCAAGCGGCATGGCGGAAGAGTTGCACGCGCGAGTGTATGATGTTCCGGCCGACAGCATCTGGTCGGCACAGCCCGATCGCCCGGCGCCGGACGGATCCACCGGACAGGAGACACCGGTCTGGGCAACTCCGGATGAAACCGCGCGGGCAATCGTCGAACAGCCTGACGCGTTTGAGCTGCCGAGCTGGCTGGAGGACGACGATATCGAGCCGACGCCCGATGCACTGTCCGGCCGGCCGGAGGCAGCTCCCGGGGCATGGTCGCCGCCGAGCTGGCTTGACGATTCCGACGTCGACCGGCCGCCGGCGCGGCAGCAATCCGCGACGTGGGCGCCACCTAGCTGGTTGGACGACGACGATAATACCCTGCCCGCGGCCGGCTACGGCGGCTCAAAATCCCGGATCGATGACGGGGGAGGTGGCGTTGCAGTAGCCGGCGCTACCGCCGCGACGGCCGCGGCAGCACAAACAGCTGCCCGCCCGGTTGAAGGGCAGTCCGCCGAGCTGTTGCAGCGCTTGCTGGCCGAACCGGCGCCTGAGACGGCTGCTGCGCCGAGCCGCGGTGGCGGCACGATGCTGATCGTAATCGTCGTCGTGCTGCTGGTGATGGCAGCGCTGGTCGTGGTTTTTGCCGCGCCGGCACTGGGTTTTAATCTGTTCTAATCTACAACACGGCGCCTGCATGGCGCCGTCATACTGTCCCGCGGCAGCTCAAATACGTGCAATCAGGCGAGGTATCCGGCAAATCGGGCGCGCTGCTGGCGATCGAGATCGCCGCCGAAAGCACCAGCGTTGTGCTGGTCGATCGCGTCGAAGACACGTTTCGCTTTATCGCGCGCGCCGAGCGACCCAGCACCCACCGGCCGCCAACCAGTGATGCGCTGCCCGCGGTGGTCCAGGCGATCGGCGAGCTGGAGCGATTGACGGGGCGCCAGCTGCTGCGCGGCGAAACGCTGCTGAAACCTCAGCAGCGCGACGGCAGCGGCGTCGACGCGGTAGTTGCCGCGAGCTCCGACATCGCTCCGCTGACGGCCGTGGTGCTGACCGGCGGTCGCTCACGAGCCGCTCAGCAGGCCCAGGCTGCCATGCGCGGCTTATCCATAGCTGTGTTGGATACGATCGACCAGCGCAGCGCCGATCTCGAGCAGCACATCGCGGCGCACCGCAATACGGGTATCGATGTTTTTGTTGTCCTCGACCCATCACCGGCCGGCACCACGCAGATCATGAACATGCTGTCCGGCGTGGCACGCCACGCGCGGCGGCCCATGGCGATCCTGTGCGGCGCCGAGGCCGCGCCCTTTGCCGGGCTCGACGGCATCGAGATCGAGCAGGTAGCATCGTTAGCGGATCGCGGCGGCGCGGGGGTCGAGCCGCTCCGCGCCGCGCTGCGCCGCCGGCTGCGCGAGCTACTTCCCGTTCGTGTACCGGGATATCGCGGGCTGCAAACGCTCGACCCCGGCGCCATCAGCAGCGTCGCCGAGGACCAGGGATTGGCGCTGCGCTTTCTGGCGACGCAGCACAAACGCTCGCTGCTGTTCGTTGGCGCCAACGGCGGCGCGACGTTCGCCTTCGCCGCCGGCAAGCGCGCCTATGCCGAATTGCTCGACGAGCAACTGGGGCTACGCGCGGGCGCGCCGGAGGTGATGCGTCGCCGAGGGGTAGATGCTATCGCGCGCTGGCTGCCTGAAAAGCCAACGACCGTGCCTGGCCGGACGGGAACAGTTCCGCCCGCCGCACTACGCAACCGCATCATGAATCGCGCGCTGCGTCCACAGCTCCCGTCGGTCGATGTCGACGACCTGCTGCTCGACGCCGCGCTCATGCGCGAGGCGCTGTTTGACATGCTCCCGTCGCTCGGGTCGAGCCGTGATCTGCCCGACACGTTAATCGGCGGGGGCACGCTGGCAAGGTGCCCGCTGCCGGCGCTGATCGCGCTGGCGCTGCTGGATCTGCTGCCGGCGGCCTATGGCATCGTGGAGCTGACGCTCGACCGGGGCATGCTGGCCACCGCGGGCTCCCTGGCGCGCGTCGATCCGACAGCCGCCGCGTCGCTGGCCGACACCGGCGAGTCGCTGGCAACAGCGGTGCTGCTCGGACAGACAAATCCCCTGTTGCCCACGGCGGCCCACGTCGAGCTCACGGTGGAGGGCGCTCAACCGCTCTCTGTCGACGTGCGGCGCGGGCAGCTCGTTCGCCTGCCGCTGGCGCGCGGCAAGCGAGCGGAGCTGCGCGTGCGTTCCAACGGGCTTGCCGCCGGGAGCAAGGGCGCTGAGCTGCGCCGCATGGTGAGCGGCAGCACACTCGGCATCGTGGTCGACGCGCGCGCCGAACGGCCGGCAGTGCCGGCAGGTGCTCTCAAACGTGGTGCGACGATCCAGCGCTGGTTGGCTACGCTCGACCCCACGTCCCGCGGTTGAAAATCGCCGTGATGTTATATAATCGCTCCAAGCATCCCAAGGAGCAGCCATGGTCGAGCGTATCTGCCCGCGCTGCGAGCGCGGCAATCCCGATACACACAGTTTTTGCGGGTATTGTGGGGCAGCATTGGAACGACCGGAGCGGCTGCCGGCGCGCCGTGGCAACAGCGCGCTGTCCCGCGTAAGCAGCCGTCTCCCGGCACACTGGCGCCCCGCCGGACGCGTCGTCGCCCTCGGCGTAGCCGCTATGGCCGTCGAGGTCGGCCGAGCAGTACTTGCACAACAGCAGCGCCCGCGCGGTACGGCGATCATCCCGTATCGCCATCCGCCCGTGCCCGCAACGGGGCGTGTTATCGCCCTGGCCCGCAGAATCAACGAAACGTGGCGTGGTGGCGAGCTTGTCCAACGCAGCGATGAACAGATCATGTGGGTGCTGCGCGATAAATGAACGATCCGAGCCACGGCCACGAATAGAGCACGAATAAACGAATGGAGTCACGAATATTCGTGGCCGTGGCTCAAAACACCGCCTGCTCGATGCCGAGCGCCGCGGCGAGCTCGCGGATCTCGGCAGGCAGCAGGCCGGCGTCCGGCTCGCCTGCCAGCAGGTTGAGCACCTCGTAGCGCGCGGCGGCTTCCAGATATTCCACCAGATCGGCTGCCTGCGCAGCGTGAGTGGCGCGCGTAACCACGCCATGCTTGCGCCAGACCGCGGCGCGGTGGTCGAGTAGAGCCCGCGCTGTCGCCTGCATCAGCTCGGGCGAACCGGTTCGTAGATATGGCAGCAGCACAATTCCCTGGCGAAATGTGACGATCAACTCCGCTTGCCAGCGAAGCAGCCGCCGGTTGAACTCCGGCTCGTCGGCGTAGCGCTCGAGGTGGCTCAAAAACGTTAATCGCAGCGGCTGGGCGTGCACCACGGCGTGCGTTTCGAGACCGTCGCGGCCGACGCACGCGTTGTGGACGGCGATGTGGGAGTTCAGCTCGCTGGTCGGACCGCGCGTGGAAGCTGCATAAAGCATGGCGCGCTGCCCATCCCCATGCACGCGCAGCAAGCAGATCGACTGCTCGGGACGGCGCGCGATATCCCGCAAGCGCCCGCCGCTGGTGGTGGCGACAATCCAACCGTCCGCCAGTGCCGGCGCCGCGCACGGCAACATGATCTCGCGCTGCTCCCCGGATGGCGCGATGGCGTCCAGGTCGCGCGCAAAAACAGTTATATTGCCCGCCGCTCCTTCACAGGCGCCCAGAACTGTCATCGCGGTACCCGCGTCGTCGATATCGGCAAGCACGTCGTCGAGGTGCAGTACAGTCACGGATGTCTCCTAAGAATGAACCAGCAAACCAGGCAAGCCGCCGGCAGGCCGGGGGTCTGGGGGTGTCCACCAGTCCTTTTCTGATCCACCGGTCTGGTAGCAGAACTCGAAACTCGACATAGTACAAGAGGCCGGCAGTGTAGAATACATCTCCGATGAGTATGAGGAAGGAGCAGCGATGCGTCGCGACGAGCACGACGATTTCTTTAGCGAAGATGATATCATCGAGTTGTTGGAGCTGGATCCGAACGAGCTGTTCACACCGCTCAGCCGGCTGTGCGAAACGCTCGGCCTGGACCAGCATGAGGAGGCTGAGCTGATCGGCGGGCACGCCATGCTGCGTGCCGGTCTGCGCTCGCTCGGACGTGAGGAGCAAGGCCTGAGGGTCGACCTGGTACCCCTATGGCTTTTGATGCTCGACGCCTCGATGGTGGCGCCTGAGGTACAGGCACGGCTTGAGATGTATCAGCGCGAAAGTGCTTCCCTGCTCTGGCAAGCCTGGAAGCCGCAAGGATTTGGTCCGGAAGACGCGCTGTTGCCCGAGCGGGCGGACATGCAGCCCGCCGAGCAGGCCTACCAGAGCATGATGGCCCAGGCGACGCTGTCGCGCCAGCAGATGCTGATCGAGCGCCAGATCGAGGCACGCCGCGCGCACGGCAATCGTATGGACGGCTCCCAGGAAGTACCGACCACGGGGCCGGCGTTCGATATCGCCCGCGCCGTGCGTCGCGTGGCGTATGATCTGGCGATGCGCACCCGCCGCAACGAGTATATCGGCGTGTATAACGGACTGCAGCGCCAGTTCGGCATCGATTCGTACCGTAACATGCCACGCGGCAGGCTGCTGGAAGCGATGGAGTGGCTCGAGCGCTGGCACGGCGATATTCTGGGCGAGCCCGAGCCGCCGCCGGATATTTAGGCGCTCGAAGCGATCAAAGCCTGAGACCATGTCATCCCGAGCGCGGCAGTATGATCCCGCGGCAATGTGCCCCACGAAAGCGCGAGGGATCTCCGGCTGTCCGACCCGCGTCGACGCCGTGAGATTCCTCGCGCACTGTCATTGCCGGAGATCAATCAGGCCTCGGCATAGCGCGCTCGGAATGACAAGACCCAAGAGTTGAGCGCCAAACTCTACCCTAATCGGTCACGGCGCCGGTGGAGGCGCTGGACACTTGCCTGGCGTATTTTGCCAGCACGCCGCGCTCGTATTTGATCGGCGGCGCCTGCCATGCCGCGCGGCGGCGCGAAAGCTCCGCGTCGTCAACATTCAGCTGCAGCAGGCGTCGATCGGCGTCGATGGTGATGCTGTCGCCGTTCTCCACCAGCGCCAGCGGGCCGCCGACCTGCGCTTCGGGCGCGACGTGTCCCACAACCAGGCCATACGTCGCGCCCGAAAATCGGCCGTCGGTGATCAGGCCGACCGAGTCGCCCAGGCCTTTGCCGATGATCGCGCTGGTCGGCGACAACATTTCGCGCATGCCGGGGCCGCCCTTCGGTCCTTCATAGCGGATCACAACCACATCACCCGGCTTTACCAGGTCGCTCATCACGGCCTGCATACACGCTTCCTCGGTCTCGAACACACGTGCCGGTCCGGTGATCGAGGTGTGCTTCAGGCCGCTGATCTTGGCCACCGCGCCTTCGGGCGCCAGATTACCCTTGAGGATCACCAGATGGCCCTGGGCATACTTGGGGCGCTCGATCGGCAGAACCACGTCTTGCCCTTCGGGCGGACGGGCCGGCACGCCGGCCAGGTTTTCGGCTAGCGTTTTGCCCGTGACCGTCAAACAATCGCCGTGTAACAGCCCCGCGTCGAGCAACATGCGCATCACCAGAGGGATGCCGCCGACACGATGCAGGTCGGTGGCGACATATTTGCCCGAAGGCATCATGTCGGCGATATGCGGCACGCGCTCGCGAATCTGTTCGAAGTCGTCGATATGGAGCTCGACACCGGCAGCATGAGCGATAGCCAGAAAATGCAGCACGGCATTGGTCGAGCCGCCGATCGCCATCACCACCGTGATCGCGTTCTCGAATGCCTGTCGCGTCAAAATCCGGCGCGCCGTGATGTCGCGCTCGATCAAATGCAGCAGCGCCGTGCCGGCGTCGGCGGCGACATCGCTGGCCGCCTGGTCTTCCGCCGCCACGGTCGACGAAGCGGGCAGGCTCATACCCAGCGCCTCGAACGCGCTGCTCATCGTGTTGGCGGTGTACATACCGCCGCACGAGCCGATGCCGGGGCAGGCCAGGCGCTCGATCGCGCCGAATTCGTCGTCGCTGATGCGTCCGGCGCCGTGCGCGCCGACCGCCTCGAACACGCTGACGATATTGAGGTCGCGCTCGCGATAGCGGCCCGGCTTGATCGTGCCGCCATACACGAACACGGCCGGAATATCCAGCCGCGCCATGGCGATCAGCGCGCCGGGCATGTTCTTGTCGCAGCCGCCGACGGCCAGCACGCCGTCAAGGCTGAGGCCGCGGCACACCGTTTCGATCGAATCGGCGATCACTTCGCGGCTGACGAGCGAGCACTTCATGCCCTCGGTACCCATCGAGATCGCGTCGCTGATCGTGATCGTGCCGAAGGTGCGCGGCATGCCGCCGGCAGCCGTGATCGCCTCGGCCGCTGCCCTGGCTTGCGCGTCCAGGCCCGCGTTGCATGGGGTGAGGTCGCTGTAGGCGTTGGCGATGCCGATGATCGGTTTGCTGAAGTCGTCGTCCCTGAAGCCGACGGCGCGTAACATCGAGCGATTTGGCGCGCGGTGGTCGCCCGCGGTGGTGATCGCGCTGCGCCGGTTGAGCGCGGTTGGAGTTTCTTGCATAACGCTGGCTCCTTAGGAGATCGGTTTTTCGAGCACAAGGCTGAACATCAGCGGCAGACTGGGCATGCCTTCCGGCGGGTATATGCGCCCGCCTTCAGCCTCGCGCATGTTGTCCCACAGCTTGCCGCCGTTGCTGTAGGGATATTCGTTGAACGAGCGCAGCTGCAGCCCGGCGTCGAGCAGCGCCTGGATTATCTCGGAGATCGTCCATTGAAACTCGTGCCCGGGATGCGGATTGATCCAGTCCTTGACGCCTTCGACGAAGCCCGACGGCGCTAATGCTTCACCCGACATGCCAACGTAGTCGCCGACGCCGTGCTCGAACGACAGCGGCCTTCCTTCGCCGAAGTACGGCATGTCGAGCTTCCAGTCCCAGCCGAAGATCGAGGCGAACGGGTGAAAATCGACCAGCACGCAGCGGCCGGCGGGCTTGAGGATCCGGGCAACGCCGCGCGCCCAGCTACGGATGTCGGACAGCCAGACCAGCGCGCCATACGAGCTGAACACGATATCGAAGCGCTCGGGAGCGGCGTTTGCGAGCCAGTCGTACACGTCGGCGCGCTCGAACGTCGCCGGGATGCCCGCGTCGGCCGAAAGCTGCCGTGCGAACGCGATCGCCGTGTCGCTGATGTCGACGCCGGTTACGTCGGCGCCGAGCGCGGCCAGGCTCAGCGAATCCTGCCCGGCGTTACACTGCAGATGCACCAGCGAGCTGCCCGCGACATCGCCCAGCAGCTCACGCTCTTCCGGAAACAGCGTCGAGCCGCCGGCGCGAAAAAACGCAGCCTGATCCTGCTTATGGCTGTTGTGCGCCTCGGTCGCCGCGTTCCACGAGCGGCGATTGTCTTCATGAAAACGCTTGTTGTCCATGCCTTAGCCTCTCGCGCCGCGCGCTTCGGCCAGCACCTCGGCTTTGAGTTGCCATAGCCGCTCGGACAGCGAAACATGGTAGATATGCGGGTTGATCAAACGTCGCACGCCGGTGTCCAGGCGCTCCACATCGGCGCGCCGGGCAACGCGCATATCCTGGAGCGAGGGCCACTCGTACACCAGGCGACCATCGTCCAAAATCACCCGGTGCAGCTCTTCCCAGGTGAGGTTGGCCGGATTTTCCACGCGCACTTTGGCCATGTCGGACGGATGGCGCAGCACCAGCGGATCCATCGCTCCGGGGTCCTCATCCGCTAAGGCCAGCAGATCGGCGGTTGCCCTGCCGCGACGATCATACAGCCGCCAGGCGCGCTTGTGGCCGGGATTGGGTATCTTTTCCGGCGAATCGGACACCTTGATCGCCGGCTTCCAGTTGCCGTCTTCGTTGAGCGCGACAAGCTTATATATGCCGCCGAGCGCGGGCGCACCGGTGGAGGTGATCAGCTGAGTGCCGACACCATATACCAGCCGGTTGACCAGCGCCTCCGGATCAACGCCCTCCCGGCTCGCGTCGGCGCGGATCTGGGTAACGATCTGCCAGATCACCAGCTCGTCCATGTCGTTGGACAGCACGATCGACGTTTCGGGGAAGCCCGCTTCGTCCAGCATGCGCGCCGACTGGATCGCCAGATAGGCCAGGTCGCCCGAGTCGAGGCGAATGCCGCGCGGCTGGTGGCCTATGGCGCGCAGCTCGCGAAATACCGTGATCGCGTTGGGCACGCCGCTGTTGAGCGTATCGATCGTATCGACCAGCAGCAGCGTATCGTCGGGATATGTTTCGGCATACGCGCGGAACGCGCCCAGCTCGCCGAGCTGCAACACCATCGCGGCCTGCACCATACTGTGGGCGTGAGTGCCGCGCGCCGGCAGACCGAGCGCAACCGACATACCAAGGTTCGAGCTCCAGTCGGCGCCGCCGATCAGCGCCGCGCGCGTACCGGCATTGGCGCCCGTATCCTGGGCCCGCCGCAGCCCGAACTCGAGCACCGGACGGTCGCCGGCGCTTTCGCGGATACGCGCCGCCTTGGTGGCGATCAGCGTCTGGTAGTTGATATGGTTCAGCAGCGAAGTTTCCAGGATCTGTGCCATCGCCAGCGGGCCTTCGACCACCGTTAGCGGCACATGCGGATGGACCACTCGCCCTTCGGGTATCGCGCGCAAGGTGATGCCGTCGAACGAGCCGTTGCGGCGCAGCCATTGCAGAAAATCGTCGCCGAACAGCGGCGTGCCGCCGGGACTGTTCTGCGCGCGCAGCACGTCGATCTCGTCGTCGCCGAAGCGGGCGCGCTCCATCCAGTGGATACACGGCTCCAGGCCGGCGCTGATACAATATCCGGCCTCGTGCTGGCCGTAGTCGGGATTCTTTCGAAAGTAGTGTTCGAACAGCGCCGGCTGTTCGTGAATACCGAGCCGGAAGTACACCTGGGCCATCGTCAGCTGATACAGATCAGTAAACAATATGCCTTGTGTTAGCCACTGCTGGGGCATGTGGTCTCCTGAGTGATGAGTGATGAACATCCGGACTACAACACAAAGGAAACGTCTGTAGGGACACGCCGGTGGCGTGTCCGCATCCGAAATGCTGCATTGCACCCGTCGGGACACGCCAACCGCCATGTTTGACCTCGACCCGCATGCGCCGGTGGCGTGTCCGCGACCCGATGATACCGCGGCGCACCGCGGTGTAGTGTAGCAAATGTTGCCAACGGCACGCGAACAAGAGTATATTGGCCTGCGGCACGCGCTGCGCTTCAATGAGCACTTAGCAAGTATTGTACATAGCTCATAGCTCATTGAAGCGCAGCGCAAGGCGGTACAATACAGTTTGAGCCAAACGGGAGGCAACATGTCCAACGTTGCGCTAGTTCCTGCGCTGGCGAAGGTGTTGCTGTCGATCGCCTGGTCGGACGACGAGCTGCACCCCGAAGAAGAAGCGACGATCAAAGAAGTGATCGGCTTGCTGCCGGAACTTTCGGCTCGTGAGTGGGCCGCGGTCGAGCTGTATATGGTAGCGCCGATCGGACCGGCCGAGCGCGAGGAGCTGCTGCGTAACCTGCTGCTGACGATCCGCGGCACGGACGACCGCCGCATCGCACTGCAAGCCGTCGACGCGCTGATCGGCGCCGACGGCATGGTCACGCCGGGCGAGGAAGAAGCCGCGCGCGCCGTTCGTACCGCGTTAGCCGCGCTAAACGTTTCGCCGCTTGGCGCCATGGGCCGCAGCCTCGGAGGTGCCTTTCGCGGCACGCCCGGCCGCGAGCGCAACCTAGAATTATGGCGCACGAACCCGGTGCTGTACGCACTCGAGGCGGGCGGCCGCGCGAACACCGGCGATCCGCAGCTGGTGCTGGCTTCGCTCGCGGCCGGCATCATGGCGCAGGTAGTGCGCAACTCCAGCGCGGATGCCGAAGCTGAGCGCCCGGTGCTGGTGCGGGCGCTATCAGAAAATTGGGTCCTCGACCAGCGAACGGCGGAGCTGACGGCAAACGCGGCGCTCGCGCTCGCGCGGCGCAATGTCGACTACCATCGTATCAGCCGTGAGCTGGTGCCACGTACCAGCGAAGCCCAGCGCGTAGCCCTGCTGGATACATTATTCTCCATCGCCAACGCCGTGGATCAGGTCGCTCCATCCGAGATCGACGAGATCCGGGTGATCGCCGAGCGCCTGCAGCTGCACCGCGAGCAGTTTATCGCCGCCAAGCTCAAGATCCCTTCGGCGGAGCGGGGTGGGCTATAGGGGGTTGGAAGGCTGGAAGGTGCGAAGGTTGGAAGGCTGGAAGGTGAAGGTTTTGCTACCACGAGGTCGACGCTGTGGCGACCAACCTGCCACCTGCCAACTTTCCAACTTTCCAACCTGCCAACCTACTAAACGAGTATGCGCAACATAACACTATACATTAGGCGTGCATTGTTAGCCGTGGTCGGCCTGCAGCTAACGGTGATCACCTCGCTTATGGCGATCGATGCGTGGCGCAAGCGATCGCGGCCGCAGGGCAAAGTGCCGGCCAATCCGCAGCGACCGACGGAGGTCGGCGACAACGAAGTCCAGCTGTTCGCTTTCGGCGAAGATCTGTACGAGGCGATGCTGGAGGCGATTCGTAGCGCCGAGAAGCGAATCTACTTCGAAACCTTTATCTGGAAGGGCGACAGCGTTGGGCGGATGTTCAAGCGCGAGCTCGAAGCTGCCGCCAATCGCGGTGTCAAGGTGTATCTGATCTACGATACCTTTGCCAACCTGGTGGTGTCGCCGAGCTTTAAGCGCTTTGCTTCAAATGTCCACGTGCTGGCCTTCCGGCTATTTCCCAAACCCTGGCAACTGCTCGACCCGCGATCCTACGGCCGTGATCATCGCAAGATTATGATCGTCGACGGCGAAATCGGCTTTATCGGCGGCTACAACATCGGCACGACCTACGCTACCCAGTGGCGCGATACCCACCTGTCGCTGCGTGGCGCGAGCGTGTGGGATCTGGAAAACGCGTTTGTCGATTTTTGGAACATCAACTGCGGCGCCAAGCTGCCGCAGCTACGCGACGCGGGCACGCGCGCGTGGGAGTCGCGCATCCGCGTCCATCGCAATGTGCCGATGATGCTGGTCTTTCCGATCCGCGCGATGTACCTCGAAGCGATCGATCGCGCCCAGCACCATATCTATATCACCCAGGCCTATTTCATCCCCGACCGCTCGCTGCGGCGTGGATTGCTGACGGCGGCCGAGCGGGGAGTGGACGTGCGGGTGCTGCTTCCCGAAGTCTCCAATCATATCGTCGCCGACTGGCTGTCGCGCGGATTTTATACACAGTTTCTGGCCGGCGGGATCCGGCTGCTGCGCTACAAGAACGCGATGGTTCACGCTAAAACCGCGACGATCGACAACATCTGGACCACCGTCGGCACCGCCAATATCGACCGCCTCAGCCTGGCCGGCAACTATGAGATCAATATGGAGATCTTCGACCAGGGCGTGGCGCAGCAGATGGAAGCGATCTTCGCGGCCGACAGCAAGCATACCGAGGAACTGACGCTCGAAGAATGGGTGCGCCGGCCGCTGATCGCCAAGTTCAGCGAAGTGGTACTGGCGCCGCTTCGGCCCCTCTTATAGGCTCCGGCCCTCACCCCTAACCCCTCTCCCGTGGCAAGCCACGGGAGAGGGGAACCAAACTCCCCTTCTCCTGTCGCTTGCGACGGGAGAAGGGGCCGGGGGATGAGGGCCTCACCTTGTCACTTCGACCGTCGCGATCGTCACCGGCATACCCTGTACGCGCATGGCAACCCGGTAGCGGCTCCAGGTGCCGCGCTCGGCTTCGGGCGACACCAGCACGCCGCGCCCCAGCGCAGCCGCGGCGCGCTCGGCGATATGTTGTGTCGAGCCCGACGGAACGGCCGCACTGGCAGCCTCGAACGCGTCACGGATGCCCTGCTCTACTTCGGCGTCCGGCTGCTGTACAAGCTTTACTGTTACCATTCGATCTCTTGACGCAAAGGTGCAAAGGCGCAAAGAATTGATGTATTGCCGAGCTCAAGGCTTTTGCTGCCCAATCGGGATGTGGTGCCAGCCTTGAGTAGGAAACACATATATTCTTTGCGCCTTTGCGTCAAAAAGTGTATCAAGACGCGCGATCGACGAGCGACTCGAACCGATCGACATCGGCGCGCACGGTATCCAGACTACCGCGCCAGAACTCGGGCGTGCGAATATCGATCCCGAAGCGAGCGGCCAGCGTAGCTGCGTCGGCCATACCGGCGGAAGCGAGCAAATCGTCGTAGCCGGCTCTGAAGGCTTCGGGATCGGCCTGATAGCGCGCGTACAGGCCAAGGCCGAACAGCAGGCCGAACATATACGGATAGTTGTAGAACGAGCGCCCGCTGCTGTAATAGTGCGGCTTGACGGCCCACATGTACGGGTGCAGCGCAGTTTGGTCAAGGCCGTCGCCATAGGTTTCGCGCTGCGCGTCGAGCATCAAGCCGCACAGCTCGTCCACCGACAGCTCGCGGCGGGTGCGCGCCTCGAACAGGCGCTGCTCGAACAGGAAGCGGCTGCTGATGTCGACCACCGTCTGGGTTGCACGCTGCAGCGAGGCCTCCACGATCGCCAGCTGCTCGCGCTTGCCGGCGGCAGCCAGGGCCGCGTGCTGCACGATCGTCTCGCAAAAGATACTGGCCGTCTCGGCCAGCGTCATCGGATACGAGCGCTGCAGCATGGTCCGCGACGCGAGGTTGAGGTTGTGATACGCATGCCCGAGCTCGTGCGCGAGTGTGCTTAGGCCGCCGAAGCTGGGCTTAAAATTGGTGAATACACGCGATTCGTCGCCGCGCAGGCTCATGCAGAACGCGCCGTCGCGCTTGCCGGGGCGCGGTTCGGCGTCGATCCATTGCCCGTCGAACGCGCGGCCGGCGAACTCCGCCAGGCGCGGCGAGTACGAGCCGAACTGCTCGACCACGAACTCCTCGGCTTGCTCATACGTCCAGCTCTGCTCCTCGGCGCCGACCGGCGCGAAGATATCGTACCAGGCCGCGCGCTCGACGCCGAGCGCGCGCGCCTTGGCGCGCAGGTAGCGACGAAAATCAGGGAACGCCTCACGCGCCGATTGGAGCATCGCGTCAAGCGTCTGGCGGTCGATGCTGTTTTCCCATACGGCGGCGTCGAGCGGAGTTTCCCAGCCACGGCGCGCCGAGAGCGTATTAACTTCGCCCTTGATGCTGTTGAGCGCGGCAGCCAGCGGTAGCGCCGCCTGCTCCCAGGCCGCGAGCTCGGCCTCATAGGCCCGCCGCCGCAGCTCACGGTCGGGCTCATACGCCAGATTGCGGATCACGCTCATCGGGAGTTGCTCCGGCCGGTCAGGCAGCGAGGTACTCGCTTCGACCTCCCGATCGCGCCGAAGCGGAACCAGCAGCTGCGAGGACAGGTTGCCGTGCAGCTTGGACCACGCCGTTCCACTGCTGAGGTTTAGGTCGGCGGCGAGCGCTTCTTCCGGCGGCGCCATCTGATGCAGCGCGCGCTGCTGCGCCCGGCGCAGGGCGTACTCATGCGCGGCGGCAGACGCGAAGCGCTTGACCAGCGCGTCGACGTCGAGCGAGCCGATCCACGCCGTCCAGCGCGTACCGAGCTTGCCGAGCCGTGCGCCGAGCTGCTGCAGCTCGCTCATACGCGCCTGCGCGGCGGTGTCACGCGAATCGGTGCTGGTAAACGAGCTGACGTAGCCGAACAGGAGCCGGCTGGCCTCGAGCGCGCTGTTGTAGCGCTCGAACACCGTTTCCCAGGCGTCGACGGCGGCTGGTTTTGCCGCATCCGCGGCTTGCCGATCAACGCCGTGCTCGTCCCACAGTGCCTCGAGCTCGGCGAGCTGCTGCTCAAACGCGTCGACGGCAGCGACGAACTCCGGCGCGTCGAGGCCGGGAAAGAACTGGGTCATGTCCCAGCGCGGCAGCGCTGGCGCGGTACTGGCCATTAGTATACTCCTCCTTGCTTCTACAAAAGAGAAGTATACGCTGATTCAAAATGCTCGGCGAACGGAGGGACAAGGTGACCGTCTGTGAGAAGCAAGGTCCCTGGTGGTCTCGGTAGGCGGTTGTCGGGCAAGCGTAGGCTGATCGTCGGACAAGGTGACGGGGTGACGGGGGTGACGGATTAGACACACGTGCGCGGAATTAACCCGGTAGGGCCGACGCAAGCGATCGGCCCTACGAGTTCGTCACGACGTATTGGTTCACCCGGTCACCTTGTCACCCCGTCACCTTGTCATACATAGAATGGGCAATAGTAAGCACTCGACTCAACATCCGACACGTTACCTTCGGCGACGGTGAGACAACTGGCGGGCAAGCTGGGCGTGGCCATCGGGAGCAGGCGGGGCGGCGTGGGGCGGCAGGTACGTACGGCGCAGTTGATCGGCGAACGACGGCGTCAGAGCGCGATCGTGGCTACGTGGGTTGGGATGCTGGCGTAACTGTTCGCGGATCCGTTGACTGCGGCGGTCGTGCATAAACGACGCTCCTTGGGAGATGGCGACAGCCGAAGCAGTGGAAAAAAAGGGGGCCGTGTTCCCCAGCCGGGGAACACGGCCCTGTCGCTTCTCGCCTACCTGTCGGCGTAGCTCGTCTCATACAGTGTGAGAATATTATGATCCTGCCGGATCGACTTGTCAAGCCCGTTTGCAGCCGCGCTACGCTTCAAGCTGATTGAAAGGTTGCTTTACCGGTTGGAAGTTACAATAATCTGAGCAATTATATGTAAACATTGAGATTTCGGCTTATAATCCAAATGCGTTTGTCCCTGCATGAGACCACAAATGACACTCATCAAGAATATACGTCTCGGCTTGCTGCACGTCGCCGTGGCGGTAACACTGGTACCGATCACCAGCACGCTCAACCGCGTCATGATCAACGAGCTGGGCATCTGGGCCAGCGTCGTGGCGATACTGGTTATTTTGCCGTATGTTTTTTCGCCGCTGCAGGTATGGATCGGGCAGTACTCGGACACGCACCCGTTCATGGGCTACCGCCGCACACCATATATCGCCGCCGGTCTGCTGTTGTGTATCGGCGGTGCGGTGCTCACGCCCCACGCGGCGCTATTGATGGCGCGCGACTTCTGGTTGGGCCTCGGTCTCGGCCTGCTGGCCTTCGGCAGCTGGGGCATGGGGTTCAATCTGGCCGCGGTTTCCTATCTGGCGCTTGCCAGCGACATGTCGACCGAAGCGCAGCGCTCACGCACCATCGCGGTGATGTGGTTCATGATGATCTTGAGCGTGATCATCACCGCCATCGCCGTAGGCGCGGCCGTCGAACCATATTCGCCCGCGGCGTTGATCAGGGCGTTTAACGTAACCGGCTGTGTTGCTTTGGTGCTGGGCGCCGCGGGGCTGATCGGGCTCGAGCCGCGCTACAGCGCGGCAGGAGGCGAGCAGCGCGCCAGCCGCCGCGCGGCGCTCCGCACGGTGATTCGCAATCCGCAGGCGCGGCTCTTCTTCGTATATCTGATCCTGCTCTTATCGGCGATTCTGGGCCAGGATATTCTGCTTGAACCATTCGGCGCCGCGGCGTTCGGCATGAACACCGGCACCACCACGCGGCTCACGGCGCTATGGGGCGTCACGACCCTGTTGGCACTTCTGCTGTACGGCTTCGCGCTCAGCCGCCGCATCAGTAAAAAATCCGGCGCGTTCGTGGGCGGCAGCATCGCCGCCGCCGGCCTGTTGTTGATCGGCATCAGCGGGCTGGCCGGCTCCCAGGCGCTGTTTTATCCCGGCATCGCAGCCCTCGGCTTCGGCACCGGCATCGCCACGGCGACCAATCTGGGCCTGATGCTGGACATGACCACCGTGGCGCAGGTCGGGCTGTATATCGGAGCATGGGGTGTGGCCGATGCGCTGGCACGCGGCATGGGGACCTTGCTCGGCGGCATAGTACGCGATCTGATCACGATCGGTACCGGCAGCCCGATCCACGGCTATGTCAGCGTGTTCTTGATCGAAGCGCTGCTGCTGGCGCTGGCGCTGCTGCTGCTGCTGCGCATCGACGTGGGCGCGTTTCGGCGCCAGGATCCCGACTTAAGCGAGATCGTCGCAATGTCGCCGGATGTGGTTTGACGATCGGACAGCCAGTGCAACCTTGTCACCTTGTCACCTTGTCACCTTGTCTCCCTGCCTCCCGCATCACCTCGGCATAGGCCAGCGTTCGCCCGCGCAGCTCGTCGACGTCGAGGCGGCCGCGCAGGCGCTCGAGCCAGGTTACGAGCGTGTTGTTCAGCATACCGGCGACAACGATCGCACGATTGGCGCGCCGGGCAGGCGGAGAAAAATAGCGCCGTGCGTAGCTTAGCCGGCTGCGATGGAGTGCCACGAACGAGCGCGTCCGAAACTGGCCGGTGGCTGCTCCGGCGACGTGTTCAACTTCGGCCCGCGGCACCTGCCAGATCGCCCAGCCTGCCCGCCGGCAGCGCAGACACCAGTCCACCTCCTCGACATACATCCAGTAGCTCTCGTCGAGCAGGCCGACCTCGTCGATCGCGGCGCGCCGAAGCAGCATCGCCGCGCCCAGCGGATGGTCGATCTGAAACGGCTCGGCTCCGTTGCGCTCCTCGGCGTAGCGCCCGTTGAGCGCTGAAAAGTACAGCCGGCCCAGCAGTGGGCCGCGCGGTGGGAACAGATCAAACAGCGTCATCCATGGCGTCGGAAAGCGCCAGGCGCCTTCCTGTGGACGGCCGTCGGGATAGAATAGCCGGGCACCGGCACACCCTACCCGCGGATGCCGCTCCATAAACTCGAGCAGCGCGGCGAGCGCGCCGGGCCGGAGGTACGCGTCAGGGTTGAGCAGCATCACATACGGGACACCGATCTCGAGCGCGCGGCGAATGCCCTGGTTGGTAGCGCGAGCAAACCCCGCATTATCATGATTGCGGATCAGCTCGACCTGGGAGAAATCGCGCTCTACCATTTCAGCCGAGCCGTCGTCTGAAGCATTATCGACGACGATCGTGTACACTTGCGGCTCCTCCACGACGGAGCGGAGGCACCGCTGCAGCAGCGCGCAGGTGTTGAACGAAACGACGACGATCGCCACGCGCGGCGCGGAAGGTTCGGTCATAGCGGGCGGCAGTGTAGCGCGTCCTTGTGTGTACCGCAAGTAGTAGCTCGATTTCTGGCATACTTACTGCACGAGCTTAACTTTTTTCATAAGCCGCACCACGAATTGTGAGGCATGACAAGTACCATGGCAAAGCAGACGGCGGATCGACGTGTTGTGATGGGCCAGCTACGAGCGAACGTATCGCGCCGGCTGCGCGACCTGGCGTATCACCTGCGACCCGAACATGCTCCCGAAGGGCTGGAATATATCCCGATCTCCCAGGCAGCGTCGCGTGATTGTTTCAAGCGCGGCGTGCCGCTGGAGATCGACGTCTGGAATACCTTCAAGGGTAAACGCACGCGCTACTATGATGTACTGGCCGAGCAAACCGCCGATGCCGACCTGATTCTGTTGCAGGAGTTCCGTCACGATATCCGGCTGGAAGATGCACATCGGGAGATGTTTGCGCAGCGCGACGCCGGCATCGCGGTGAGCTTTTTTACCGAGCCGAACCAGGCGGCGCCCACCGGCGTGTGTACCGTCTCCGGTGTCCGCGCGATCAAGACGATGTTCCTGCTGTCGCGCTATTACGAGCCGGTGACACGTACGCCCAAGATGGCGATGTGTACCTATTATCCGATCGACGATACACGCTGCCCGGTCGAGCGCTCGTTGCTGGTACTCAACAGCCACGGCATCAATTTCCGCTTGCGACGGCCGTTCCTCGATCAAATGCTGCAGTTCGAAGAACGGCTGCGCCATCATCTGGGTCCGATCATCCTGGTGGGAGACTTCAATACCTGGGAAGGCGGGCGCGTGCGTATCCTTGAAGCGGTGACCCGCAGCCTCGGCCTTGCACATGTGCGCTTTGGGCCCGGCATCAAGCGCGTCAGCGGCCACGAGCTGGATCGGGTGTATGTCCGCGGCGGCGACGCCATCGATCAGCGCGTGTTCGTTGATCCGCTGGCTTCCGATCATAGCCTCTTGTCGTTCAAGTTTTTGCTCAGGTAGCCTTTCCAAATGTAACATCTCGTTTACAAAAACGTTTACACAACTGTTACAAAGCCATGTTGTTTGTCGACAGTTGTTTCTGTATCATGTAATGCATTAAGACGATACAAGTCGACGGCTAAATACAGGCAAGGAGCGTAGGGTTATGATCAACACCATGAGTTTCGGGCGTAGGGCACAGCGCGGCCCTCGCCCGCGCGGCGTATGGATCCTGACGATCTGCGCCGCCATCTTTGCCGGCGTATATCCAATCCTCGGCTCCTTATTCGTGTTCGCCGCCCGTGAGCAGCTTGATACGCCCGGAACTGTGCCGATCGCGCTGCTTTCGACCGCGCTCGGCGCTTCGATCATCGCCGCCGCCATCGCTGCCTGGCGCGGCTCCAACACCGGTAGCTGGGTGCTACTTGGCCTGGTTGTCGCTTTCTACGTGCTGCTGGCCTGGTCAAACTACACCACCGCCACGGCGCCGCTCATCCCCGACGACATTCGACGGGACTATATGACTGTCGCCATACGCTCGCTGCTGTGGATCCCGATCTACCTGTGGTACTTCCTGCGCGCGCCAACCCGCAAGTGGTACACCCAGGAAGCCTGAGCCGACCAAATTACTTGGTGATGCAGGCAGTACCCGGCGCCGTTGCGCCGGGTACTGCTTTTTGTCGTTGTCGCGGGCGATAATGTAACGAAATGTTTACAAAAATGTTTACACAACTGTTACAGAAACTGCTTGAAATAGGCACATCTATGTCGTAAATTGAAGGTGTTTCTGTGAATATTAAACAGGTTGGTGATGCACATGGTCGCGCAAACGAAGCCTCGCAACGCTCGCCGGGACTGGCGGAGCCTGCTTTGGGATGAGCGTGCCAGCAGCGTCGCGCAGGCTGCGGCCGTGGCGATCCTGGCTACCGCGCTGCTCGGCGCCATGCTGCTCGTCGTACCCTCACTCGGCAGCGCCGTCGACCGCTCGTTTAGTTGTCTGGTCAGCGTGCTCGGCGGCAGTGGCGCCGGCTGCTCCGGTGGCGCCGCCGCCCAGGCCACCGCCGCCCAGGACGCCGCGGCCAACGCGCCCGAACCACCGAGCAGTGACGACGGCGGTGGCGGCTTCTGGGGTGGCCTGCTCGACGGTGTGCAGATCGGGTTGGATGTGGTCGGCCTGGTGCCGGGCGTGGGCGAGATCGCCGACGGGCTCAACGGGCTGATCTCGCTGGCGCGGGGCGACTACACCGGCGCGGCATTGAGCTTCGGGGCAATGATCCCGTTCGCGGGCTGGGGCGCTACCGGAGCCAAGTGGGTGCGCACCGGCGTGCGCCTGTCCGACGAGGCCGGCGGGCTGGCCAGATACGGCGACGAAGGCGGCGCAATACGGCGACGAGGCGGCTACCGCCGGCAGAAACACCGACGAGATGGCGCCGGTATGCACGTCGTCGGCTCCGCGCGGCAAAGCGCCGGGCCTGGCCGCGCCGATGGCCGCCGGCTGCGATCTTCCCGGCTCGCCGGCCCATCGCGAGCAGCGCTGGCAGGAATACCTCGAGCGCAAACGTGCCGAAGGGCAAGAGCCGTGGTCGCGCGAGCGCTGGGATCAGCAGTACGACATCAATTTGCAGCAGGCACGTCGGGCAAATCAGCGCGTCGACGCATACCGTGATGAAATCGGCTGGGGCGAGCGCGAGGTGACGGTCGACCTCGGCGACGGTACCGTGCGACGGCTTGATATCGCCGACGTGAGCAGGCAGCGCGGCATCGAGCACAAAACGGGGTACACTACACGCAGTCCCGAGATCGACTCCGAAGTCTTGCGCGACGCGGAGCTGGTACGGCGCGGCTGGGACATCGAATGGGTCTTTGAAGGCACGCCGAGCAGGCCGCTGCTGGAGCTGCTTGAGGAGCACGGTATCACCTATGTCATCAGATAACGGCATGGCGAAGCCGCTGGACTCGCTGAGCGACGAGGAGTTGTTTCAGCAATGGCTGGCGGTGATGGACGACACGCTGGAAGTGTTCACCACCATGCTGCCGAGCGAGGTCAGCCGGCGCCTGGATTACACGCCCGAGTTCGCTCGATGTGCTGGAACAGTGGATCCTGGAGCGCTACCCGGCATATGAGCAGATCATTGCCGAGAGCGAAGTGCTCGAGGTCGACGGCCTGGCACGCTACGTGGGCGAAACGATCCGCCGGCACACAAACTCCGAGTGGGCGATCCGCTACGACGATCCCAAGGATGCCTACTATGCTCTACCACAGCTGCGCTTCGCCAGCAACAAGCCTCCGATCTGCCCGCGGCATCTGGTGACGGCCAGCGTGGATCGGCGCACCGGGCGATATCTTAGCAAGGTCGCGCGCAATGTGATCGCCGGTGACGCTACAACATGAGCTACCGCTTCTATCTGTTCGAGCCAGGCGACGGCCCCGACGCTGTCGCCGCCGCGCACGCCCGGCTCGAAGCGCTGGAGCATGCGCTGGTCGCCGGAGAGTCGGAGCGGGGCGCCGCGCCGGTATGGTTGGGCGAGCTGCGCACAGTGCTCGGCACCCGGCATCCCGACCTGCGTCAGGAAGCTGTAGCGACCGATGCGGCATGGGCACCCTTTGCGCAGTACGCCGATCCTGACGACGGTGTTGAGATCCAGCTGTACGGCGACTCTGTTTCGGTAACCGTTCCATACTGGCACAGCGGCGAGCGCGCCGAGCATATGCTGCTGCGCGTGAGCGATTATCTCAAGACCGTGCGCGACGTGGCCGGCTTCGTGGTCTACGACCCGCAACTCGACAGGATCGTGCAGCTTCCCGGCGACCTGCCGCGGGTAAATGAACGCTATATCCACGGCACTGCCACGCTACAGCAATTCGCCGAACAGCGCCTGGGTCCTTCCCAAGCAGCCGGCAACGGTCGAGCAGCTGCCCGTCGAAAACCGGACGAGCCTCCACGCAACCCGAACAGGTAAAATCGGTAGCGAGACGGTGCTATGCTAGGGCGATGAACAACGCCTCAGTATAAGGAGTCGAGGATGACCGCTTCGCCCGATGTCCACCAACGGCGACCCCTTGGCAATACCGGTTTGTCCGTCACGCCGCTGTGCGTCGGATGTGCCCCGCTTGGCGACATGCCCGATACCTTCGCGTACTCGGTGCCCGAGGAGCGAGCGCTGGATACGATCCGCATCGTGCTGCGCTCGCCGATCGCCTTTCTGGATACCGCCGCGTCCTATGGCGACGGCGAAAGCGAGCGCCGGATCGGGCTGGTGCTGCGCGAGCTCGGCGGCGTTCCGGACGGCTATTTGATCGCCACTAAAGCCGACCGCGATGCCAAGACCGGCGACTTCAGCGGGCCGCAGATGCGCCGCTCGGTCGAGCGCAGTATGCGGCTGTTGGGCATGGATCGCCTGCCGCTGGTGCATTTGCACGATCCCGAGCACACCACGTTTGAAGCGATCATGGCGCCCGGCGGGCCGCTGGAGATGCTGCAGCAGCTGCAGCGCGAAGGCATTATCGATCATATCGGCATGGCCGGCGGTCCGGCCGACCTGATGCTGCAATATATCGAGACCGGCGCGTTCGCATCGCTGATCACACACAACCGGTATACGTTGCTCAACCGCAGCGCCGACAAGCTGATCTCGCGAGCATCCGAGCGCGGAGTCGCCGTGCTCAACGCGGCGCCCTACGGCAGCGGTATTCTGGCCAAGGGGCCGGACGCCTACGCACGCTACGCCTATCAAGACGCCGACACCGAGACGGTAGCTGCCGCGCGGCAGGCAGCCGAGATCTGCGAGCGTCACGGCGTGCCGCTGGCGGCCGCGTCGCTACAATTCTCGCTGCGCGACCCGCGTATCACCTCGACGGTGGTCGGCATGACGCGCCCTGAGCGGATCGAGCAAACGATCGAGCTGGCGCAGCACCCGATTCCGGATGAGCTGTGGTCCGAGCTGGAGCGCGTTCCGTTTTCCGATGTCGACCCCGAGGCCGAACGCTGGCAAGGCGCGGGTAATTAAAGGAGCACATGATGCGCTGGGAAGAGCTGACCGGCGATCGTTTCGCGGAGGCGGTCGAGGAGTGTGAGGGCGTGTGCCTGGTCGCGCTATCGGTGGTCGAACGCCATGGACATCATCTGCCGATGGGCACCGACACCTATATCGGGCGCGAGATCTTGACCCGCGTCGCGGCGCTGGAGCCGGTGATCGAGTTTCCGGACTACATTTTTACCCAGATCCCCGAAGCGCGGCATTTGCCCGGCACGATCGCCATCGACGGCGATTTGATGGTCCAATTGCTTGACAATGTATGTCGCGAGATCGCCCGCAACGGCCTCAAGAAAATCGTGCTGGTGAATTCTCACGGCGGCAACTTCGGCCTGAACGCGCTGTTTAATATGTTGCAGCTGTACCAGCCACGTGACTATGTGGTGTATTTGACGAGCCCATTCGCGGCGGCGATGGGCAAAAAGCTCGATGCGCCGTGGGATCCCGCAACCGACGGCCACGCCGGGCCCGGCGAAACCAGCATGATTTTGCAGATCCGCCCCGACCTGGTGCACATGGATCGCGTTCCCAAGGATGGCGAAGGCACCGCTCAGGCACGCCTCAAGGCGCTGCGCGACGTCGGAGTGCAGACCGGCATCTGGTGGTATGCCGACCATCCGACGCATTATGCCGGCGATGCGAGCACCGCGGAGGCAGCGGTAGGCGACCGCTGGATGGACGGAATGGCCGAGGCGCTGGCGCGCTCGATCCGGGCGATCAAAGCTGATACCGAGGCCAGGCGTTTGCAAGAAGAGTTCTTCGCGGCGTCGGCGCGTCCACACAATTAGAGCACGGGCCGGACGGGAATCACCACAGAGACACAGAGGACACAGAGAATCTTTTTGAATCTCTGTGTCCTCTGTGTCTCTGTGGTGATTCCGGTTGCGCGGACCTTCAGCGCATGACGAACGGGATCGAAGCGCGGCGCGTCGGAAGTGCCGGTAGCGCGCGCTGGCTCCAATCCGGTTGTGCGCCTCCGCTCACCAGCAGCCGCATGTTCGAGCCGTCCTGCCGGATCAACCATAGATCGGACGCACCTGCGTATGTCGCCGCGCGCTCGAACACGATCGACTGCCCGTCGGGCGAGACGGCGGCACTGCGCACCAGTTCACCGGAAAAGCTCGTCAGCGGCGTCGAGACGCGCGTGGCGAAGCGATACAGGTACAGGTTGGCCGTGCGCCATGTTTGCGTGGCGACGGTGAAATCGGTGGCCAGCACGTACACGAAGCCCGAACCGTCGGGCAGCCACTGCAGGTCGAGCAACAGGTCGGCGGCGGCATGCGTTACCAGCAGCTCGCCGGCGCCGGTGCTGCCTTCGCTGGTGCGATAGATATGCCCTTCCAGGAACAGGTCGGCGTAGAGCAGCGGGTTAGCTATTCCCGGCTGCGGCGCCCAATCGCTCAAGCAGGTAACGCCGGCTACATTCGGCGCGGCCGCGACCTCGCCCAGCTGGCCTGGCGGCGGCTCGGCGGCAACCTGTTTGATCGCGCCGCAGCCTTGCTGAAAGCCGATTTTGGTGCCGTCGCTGCGCCACGAGGGCAGGTACGCGCCAAAGGTTGTCGAACCCGTGCCAGAAATCAGCAGTGTTCCGGCGTTGACGGTTTTACCTGCCTGCACGTCCGCGAAGGCCGAGCTGAACCACCGATTCGGGCCGAAGAATGCAACTACGCCCTGCACTCGCCCTGGTCCCCAGTCGGCCACGTTGTTGAACGTCAGCGTTTGCGAGCTGCCTGCTCCCCCGCCCACCGTTTGCGGCTCGGCGGCTCCGGCCACGTACACAAAGTATGGCCCGCCGCCACGCAGGTTGCTGACGGTTAGCGTGACACTGCCCTTGGGAAACGCCGCCAGCTCGGCCTGGCTCGGGCCGTTGGTCAGCTTGCGCAGGCCGCTACCGTTCGGCCGCAGCGCGTACAGGTCGCGCCCCCAATATGAGTGCAAGCGCTCATGGTCGCTGGCAAACGCCAACTCGCCGGCATCGGGACGCCAGTCGAGGCTGGTAATAGTGAACGGCGCGGCGGCATCGCCGGCCGGTGTCGACCAGATAGCCCGATCGTTGCTGCCGTCCGGCTCGATCAGCCGGATCTGATTACCGGCTCGCACATACGCAATCGTGCCCGGATCGGCCTGGGCGACGACGGGAGACGATAGCCGTGGCTCCCAGATCGAAGGTGCCAAGTAGTCAAGCACGCGACGAATACGGTAAGTGTGGTTCTAGAAATACGCATTCGCACTACCTCGTTTCCAGTGGTGTGCCGGTCAGGCTATTCGTGCTCGTATTCGTGGCCGGCCAGGGCTTGTCAGTTACTCCACCTTGAGCGGCTGCAGCATGCCATGGCTGATGTGCGCGGTCATCTGCTCGCTCGACGAATCGGGCAGGAAGCAGACGGCGTAGTAGTCGCCGGCCGGAATATCCAGCGTGACCCATGCCGTCGTGCCGCCGCTGATATCGCCGAAGTAGGCGACTTCCTCGTACGGCGGCTCGCCTTGCGGTTCCTCTTCGGACGAGGCCATTTCTACGATTGCTTCGATCGCCGTGCCAGCTTTTGGCTTGAGCACGATCATGTGATGCCACTGCTGCCCGGTGTTGCGGATCTCCCACAGATGTTTCCCGGCCGGGATCGTTTGTGGCAGCGTGAAGCTGAACTCTTTCAGCTCGGCCGTTAACTCGGCGTTGGGAGCGGCGGCTCCGGTGCTCTCCTTCGCTACGCTGGTAGCCAGCTGCGGCGGCGCTTGCTCGGGGAAGTTGACGGCCGCGATCTCGCCTTCCGGCACCTGGTAGGTCTGCTGCTCGGATTCGCCCGGATCGAGCTGTGCCCCACCAGGGGTGTTAGCCATCTCCAGAATTGCCGGGAAGTCCTCCCCGTTGATCGCCTGTTCGAACTCGGCCATCGTGCGGCCGTCGTTCAACCAGCCGATAGCGGGCGAAGCGGGCGCGTCACTGCTGTTCTTGTAGGTGACGGTCACGATGCCGGAAGGCACTTCGGCGGGAACTTTCAGGCCGCCGGCGGTCACTTCGACCTCGAAACCGGGCGCGCTTTGCTGCGTTTGGGGCGCGAGCGAGCCGCAGCCGACGGTCAGGCCGGCCATCAACGCGAGCGCGGCACATGGAACCGACAGGCGGACGTGGTGTTTCATCGCTAAACTCCTTGAACGAATCCGTACGCAGTAAGGCTTCAGCATGACGCATCGCCGGCGGGCGGCTCCGACGGGCCAGACAGGCGGGATACTCGCTCCTGGCCGGTCAGGCAGCGAGATACTCGCTTCGGGCCGGCGTAGCAGCGCGAGCAGCAGCTCGACCAGCGCTGCACCGCCCTCGAAGTAGTGCGCTTCGCCGCTGACGACAAGCTGGAGCTTGCCGCGCAGCTGCTCGCCCGCTTCCCCGGCCTGTGCGGACCACAGGCGCAGCAACATTAGCTTGCTCGGGCGCCAGTCAATCGAGGAGCCGTCGTTCGCCATGTAGTCCTCACAACAGGGTAGGGCGCAAACGTGGTTTCATTCTAGGAAGGCGAGCGTATAATGAGCAGGCACAAGAATCCGGCAAAAAACCGACAACGCTTGGCCGGCTCCATAAGCGACTACGCAGCTCCCGTGCATGAAAGGTCGCCTGATGTGGATACGCAACCATCGTTCGGCCACTGGCTTCGCCGGCGGCGCAAAAGCCTGGACCTCAGCCAGCTCGACCTTGCCGAACGCGCCAACTGTTCGCCCGACACTATTCAGAAGATCGAGGCCGGGACGCGCCGCCCCTCGCGCCAGGTGGCCGGCCTGTTGGCGGAAGCGCTGTCCGTGCCGCCCGACGAGCGTCCGGCCTTTGTGCGCTTCGCCAGGGGGCAGGAGCTCGGCACCGCAGCCCGACCAGCCGCCGGAGGCTCCGCCCGCCGTGCTGCATCTGCCGTTGCACCTGACGGCGCTGATCGGCCGCGAACGCGATATCGCGCAGATCGACGCGCTGCTGGCGCGGCCTGACGCCCGGTTGCTGACGCTTGTCGGACCGCCCGGCATCGGCAAAACCCGCCTCGGCATCGAGGTGGCGGCTCGCTGCGCCGAGCGCTTCGCGGAAGGAGCGTGCTTTGTGGCGCTGGCCGCCGTCGAGGACCCCGACCTGGTTGTTTCGAGCATCGCCCAGGCGCTCGGGGTGAAAGATGCCGCCGGCCGGCCCTTGGAGCGCCTCCAGGACCAACTGCTCAGCAAGCAGATGTTGCTGGTGCTCGACAATTTCGAGCAGGTGCTCGACGCCGCGCCCGTGCTGCTGGAGCTGCTGGGCGCCTGCCCGCGGCTCAGCCTGCTGGTTACCAGTCGCGAAGCGCTGCACGTGCCGGGCGAGCGGCAGTATCCGGTGCCGCTGCTGGCGACGCCCGAACCGGGCCTGGGGCGCGTGCCGTCCGGCAAAGAAGTCGAGCGCTACCCCGCGGTGCAGTTATTCGTCGAGCGCTCCACGGCGGTGCATCCCGGTTTTACGATCAGCGACAGCAATGCCGCCGCGGTAGTCGGCATCTGCGCCCGGCTCGACGGGCTACCGCTGGCGATCGAGCTTGCCGCCGCCAGGGCCAGGCTGCTCTCGCCCCACGAGATCGAGGCCAAACTTGATAGCAGTCTGGCGCTGCTGACCGGCGGCTCGCGGCACTTGCCGTCCAGGCAGCGTACGCTGCGTGGAGCGATCGAGTGGAGCTACCGTCTGCTGAATCAGGACGAACGGAATCTGTTCGACCGACTCGGTGTGTTCGCCGGCGGGTGTACGCTGGAGTTGGCGGCAGCAGTGGCGTTACCACATGCCGATGACGCAGGCCTCGCGACACCGGCTGATGAGCAGGCATCCGGCGCTCGTGAGGTCGACGCCCTGGATGGGTTGGCCTCGCTGATCGACAAGAGCCTGCTGCGGCAGGTAGCCGGCGCCGGCGAGCCTATGGCCCTGCCTGGCCGGCCGGAGGGCGAGTTGCGTTTTGTGATGCTCGAAACCATTCGCGAGTACGCCATAGAACGTCTGCGCGAGCACGGTGCACTGCGCGCGGCGCGGTTGGCGCACGCCGCGTTTTTTCTGAGCCTTGTTGATAGCGCTATGCCCAAGCTGCTGGGCAGCGAGCAGGCGACCTGGCTGAGGCGGCTGGAAAGCGAGCACGACAACGTGCGCGCTGCGCTCGGCTGGCTTACCGGAGGCGGGCCTGAAGATGTCGAGATGGCGCTGCACATATGCTGCTTTGCCGCTCTGTTCTGGGATATCCACGGCCATCTGTTCGAAGGGCGCAGATGGTTGAGCATCTGCCTCGAGCGCGCCGAGCGGCTGATCGACGGGGCCGCGACAGGTACTCCCCCGATCTCGACTGCTATACGCGCGCGCGCCTACAAAGCCGCCGGCAATCTGGCTAATCGTCAGGGCGACGCCGCTACGTCACACCGTTATCAGCTGCTGAGCCTCGAGCTGTACCGGCAGATCGGCGACCGGCGCGGCGAGGCGAGCGCATGCATGAACCTCGGCAACGCGGTTTATACGCAGGGCGATTACACCGCCGCCCGCGAATGGCAAGCACGGGCGCTCGAGCTATTTCGCGAGCTTGCCGACACGGCGCATACCGCCATGACGCTTAATAACCTCGGCAATACGGTGCGTCAATTGGGAGAACACGAGCTGGCGCGTGCGCTGCAGGAAGAAAGCCTTGAGATCCACAGGCAGCGCGGCGATAGCCACGACGTAGCGATGGTGCTTTGCAATCTGGGTTGGGGTGCGCTCTACATCGGCGATTTGCGCAGCGCGCGGGCTCTGCTCGAGGAAGCGCTTGGCCTGGCCAGGCAGCTGGATTACAAATACGGCATGGCGATCATGCGCTCCACGTTGGGCTTCGTCGCCGTTAAGGAACGAGCCTATGGTCCCGCGCGATCGCTGCTCGAGCAAGCCCAGGCGCTGACCCAACAGCTCGGCAATGATTTCGGAATGGCTTATTGCCTGTGGGGCCTGGCTGCGTTGGCCCAGCGGCAGCACGATTACATCACCGCGCGCGTCCAATTTTCGGCGAGCCTTAAGCTATACCGCTCGATCGGCGCCAACGCCGGCGCCGTCGACTGCATAGAGCGGCTGGCCCAGGTGCATGCTGCCCTTGGCGAGGCCGGCGAAGCGGCCCGGCTGGGTGGCGCTGCCGCGAAATGGCGCGGCAGCACCGGTGTGCCGATGGCGCCCGTCGAGCGCGAGGACCACCAGCGCGCCATGGCCGCCGCGCGTGATCAGCTCGGCCAGGAAGCGTTCGACCGCGCGTGGGCTGAAGGCCAGGCGCCGGCGCTGGAGCAGGTGATCGCCGGCCACGAATAGACACAAATAAACGACTGTTGTGGTCATTCGTTTATTCGTGGCTATCGTGGCCATGGACGGCAACTTGACATGCCCCCCGATCGCCACTATGATACCAGTATATTCACAGTATTACTGTCATTTCGAAGCAAGAGGCGAGCATATGTTCAGGCG
This sequence comes from uncultured bacterium, assembly GCA_963827625.1. Classification (GTDB taxonomy): domain Bacteria; phylum Chloroflexota; class Chloroflexia; order Chloroflexales; family Kallotenuaceae; genus CAWHBS01. Next base: position 1,266,360 of record CAWHBS010000007.1, read on the forward strand.
CGCGGCATCCGACGAGCAGTCTCCCAGCATCCCGATTCCGATGGTTATTCAACCGACGCGCGGCGGCGAGCGGCTGTATGACATTTACTCGCGCCTGCTGCACGAGCGCATCATCGTGCTCGGCACACCGATCGACGATCAGGTCGCCAATACGATCATCGCCCAGATGCTGGTGCTGGACAGCGCCGCGCCCGACCATGAAATCAAGCTGTACATCAACTCGCGCGGCGGCCTGGTGCGGCCGGGGCTGGCGATCTACGATACGATGCAGATGCTGCGCAGCGAGATTTCGACAGTCTGCCTCGGCATCGCCGGCGGCGTCGCGGCGATGCTGCTGGCGGGCGGAACAAAAGGCAAGCGCGCCGCGCTGCCGCACGCAACCGTACATCTGTACCCTGAAGCCGGCGGGGCCGAAGGATCGGCCGGCGATGTCGAGATCGAGGCGCGCGAGCTGCTGCGCCGCCAGGCACAGGTGCGCGAAATCTTTGCCCGCGACACCGGGCAGCCGATCGAGCGCGTCACGCGCGACTGGGAGCGCGATGAATTCTTTTCTTCCGAACAGGCCGTGGCCTACGGCGTGGTCGACCTGTTGATGGAAGCCGCAGCGCAGGTCGACACGTATGCCGGCGCCGCGCTGCAGGAGGTCCGGCGGTGAGCAGCGCCGATCAAGAGCGCTACACACTTGCCGGGCTGGCGGCTGCCAGCGGCATTTCGCCGCGCACGATCCGCTACTATACCGCCGAGGGCCTGTTGCCGCCGCCGGGCGAGCGCGGGCGCTACGCGATCTATACCGCCGGCCACCTGCGCCGGCTGCAGCTGATCGGCCGGCTCAAGGCGGCGTACCTGCCGCTGGCCGCGATCCGCGAGCGGCTGGCGCTGCCTGGCGACACGCAAGTCGCTTCCGATGGGCCGGTGTTGCCGCCAATGCCGCACGAGCCGGCTTCCGGTTTCGGTTTCCGGGTATCGGCGTCGTTGGGCGATAGCCCCGGCACGCACACGCCGGAAGCGCGCCCCGCCAACCATTCTATGCCGATCGGCTATGCCGCGCTGTTTCCATATCCCGACGACGATCGGACGTCCGGCGATGTGACGAGTGCTGAGAGCGGCGAGCATTACCAGCGGGTTACGCTGGCACCTGGTGTCGAGCTGCACCTGCGCGCTCCGATCAGCCCTGAGCGACAGGAACAGATCGACCGCTTGATCGCCGAGGCGCGCGCGCTACTGAGCGACAAATAAGCCTCAGAAATCACCACAAAGGCACAAAGGACATAAAGATCCTTAGAATCGTTCGTGTCCTTTGTGCCTTTGTGGTGATCCTTCCCGTCCGGCGCGTTAGCTCAAGGTCGAATTTACAACGTCGCGCAGCGCATGAACCAGCTCGATCGACGCATCGATCTCCGCTCTCGTGATCGACACGCTTTCGACGTTGACGCCAAGCGGAATCTCAAGCGCATACGCGTGCTCGAGAATCGCCTGCAGGTTCGCACAACACAGCCGGATCGACCTGCTCAGCGGTGCCGGATCGTCAAGTATCGCCTGCTGAGTGTCCGCGGAGATCGATACGCCAAGCCATTTGATAAACTCCATCGTTTTCCGGCGGCCGCACGGCACAAAGGTCAGGACGATGCGCCGGGGAGGCAGATCTCGCTCACGGCATTCATGCGCGTAGTCCGTCAAAAAGCGAATGCTTGCCTGGGCCTCGTACACAGCCTGTGAAACGAAGTACCGGCAGCCGGCCTGGCTCTTGTGGATCACGCGCGCACATTCACTGCGCAGGGCTGAATGACGCTCAGGGATCACGACGCCGCCCAGGGTAAAGTGCGCGTCATGCTCAGCCGCCATCCGGATCGCCTGCGTGAGCGACAATGCCGGTTGTCGTTCCACCGTCGTGCTGCGGCCCACCAGCGAAATAGCAGTGCCGTGGTAGCGGGTGTACGTTTCGTCCAACCACCAACTCCATGACCGCTCGGTCATCTCGGCGATACACTTATAGGCAATCGTGGGCAATCCGGTAAGCATACGCAGTTTATGCGCGTAGCTGCGTGGATCGACAGTTGGGATGAACGGAAACGGGCGCGGAAACGGCGTGCGGCCGGCTTCGTTCTGCACGTCATACACCAGAACTGCATCCAACCGCAGCGAACGGACGCGCTCAGCTAAACGGCCGGCAGCCTCGGCGATCTGATCATCCGATGCCTCGGCGCGCGGCGGCGTCGTGCCGTATAGCCACACAAACCTTTGTGGATCGGTTAGCTTATTCTGAAAAATCATGCGCTCTCTCTCGTCCCCAGGATAAATCCTGGGGCTGAAGAAACGAAGCCACCTTCAGGTGGCTAGGCCGCTTCAGCGATCTTTGTTTCTTCAGCCCCGGCATTTATGCCGGGGACTCCCCGGGTTCGACAGGTACGCCAATCTCCGCCCGCAACCGCTGCGCCGCGGCGACCAGGTTGCGCAGCGCGGGACGCACCTCGTCCCAGCCGCGTGTTTTGAGGCCACAATCGGGATTGGCCCATAGCCGTTCGGCCGGCAGCACACTTGCCGCCCGGCGCAGCAGATGCTCGATCTCATCCGCGCTCGGCACGCGCGGTGAATGGATATCGTATACACCCGGGCCGATCTCATTCGGGTAGCTGAAATCGACCAGCGTCCGCAGCAGGGCGGTTCCGGAGCGCGCCGACTCGATCGAGATCACGTCGACATCAAGCGCGGCGATCGCGGCCATAATATCGCCGAACTCGGCGTAGCACATATGCGAATGGATCTGGGTCGCCGCGTCCGCCCCGCCGGCGGCCAGCCGGAACGCGCCGACGGCCCATTGCAGGTAGGCGTCGCGCTCGTCGCGGCGCAGCGGCAAGCCTTCGCGCAGCGCGGGCTCGTCGATCTGGATCGCCGCGATGCCGGCCTGCTCCAGGTCGGCGACCTCGTCGCGGATCGCCAGCGCGATCTGCCGCGCAACTTCTGCCGGCGGCATGTCGTCGCGCACGAAGCTCCATTTGGCCATGGTGACCGGCCCCGTCAGCATGCCCTTGACCGGCCGGGCGGCACGCTGTTGGGCATAGCGCAGCCAGCGTATCGTCATCGGAGCGCGGCGTGCGACGTCGCCGAAGATGATCGGCGGCTTGACGTAGCGCGTACCGTAGCTCTGCACCCAGCCGTGCTCGGTAGTCATGTAGCCGTCCAGCTGCTCGCCGAAGTATTCGACCATATCGTTGCGCTCGAACTCCCCATGGACCAGCAGGTCGAGGCCGAGCGCCTCCTGCTCGTCGATCAGCCGGTCGACGGCATGTTCCAGGTAGCGCTCGTACGCCGCCGCCGTGATCGCGCCGCCGCGCCACTGCGCGCGCACACGCCGCAGCTCGCCGGTCTGGGGAAACGAGCCGATCGTTGTAGTGGGTAGCGGCGGCAGCTTCAGCCGCGCGTACTGGAGGTCACGGCGTTCCGCGAAGGGCAGCGAGCGCCGGTAGTCTCGGCCCGCGATACCGGCAACCCGGCGCGCCACGGCGTCATTGTGTACCAATGGGCTGCCGCGACGCGCCGTGACGGCGGCGCGCTGCTGCTCCCAAAAGGCTTCGTCCCGCTCGCCGGAAAGCGCTGCGGCAAGGGCCTGCAGCTCGTCGAGCTTCTGATCGGCAAAGGCCAGCCAGCTCAGCAGCGCGGGATCGGCGTGCGTTTCGTGCTGTGCGGTGATCGGCACGTGAAGTAACGAGCACGACGGCGACAAGATCAGCCGCTCAAGGCCGATCCGGGCGGCCAGGCGCTCGAGGGTCGACATTGAACGATCGAGGTCGTTACGCCAGATATTACGCCCGTCGACGATGCCGGCCGAAAGCATGGTATTTTGCGGCAGCGCATCGGCGATCGCGTCGAGCTCTGCCGCTCCACGAACGGCGTCGACATGGACTGCGCGCACCGGCAGCTCGAGCAACGTCGGGAGATTGGGGCCAAGACCGCCGAAATATGTCGCAACCAGCAGATCGATCCCGGGCGCCGCGGCCGACAGCGTGGCATATGTTTCGTGTAGCGCCGCACGCTGCCCGTCGTCGAGGTCCAGCGCCAGCACCGGCTCGTCGAGCTGGACCCAGCCGGCGCCGCCGGCCGCCAGGCGCCGCAGCACTTCCCGAAAAATCGGCAACACATCGGGCAGCAGCTCGAGCGGGTCGAACGGCCGCACACCGGCGGCGGGCTTGCCGAGCAGCAGGAACGACACCGGGCCGAGCAGCACCGGCATGGTTCGGATGCCCAGGGCAGCCGCCTCGGCCAGCTCGTCGAACGGCTTGGAGGAGCTGAGCGCAAAGCGCATGCCCGGATCGAGCTCCGGCACCAGGTAGTGATAGTTTGTATCGAACCATTTGGTCATTTCCAGCGGCAGCACGCCATCCTGCCCGGGCGCGCCGCGCGCGAGACGAAAGTAGGTATCCAGCCCGATCGACGCACCGTCCCGGCCCGCGATGATTCCAGCCGGCCGGAAGCGCCGCGGAACAGCACCGAGCAGGCAGATCGTGTCGAGAACGTGGTCGTACAGGCTCCAATCATTGGATGGAATCAGGTCGATGCCGGCCGCGGCCTGCCGGCGCCAGCGTGCCGCGCGCAGCTCGCGGCCGGTGGCTTCAAGCTCATCTGCCCCGAACTTGCCGCTCCAGTATGCTTCGGTCGCCCGTTTCAGCTCGCGACGCTCTCCGATGCGCGGATATCCCAGATTGTGGGTTCGCGGTGGGCTGCTGATTATTGCCATGCGGATATGCTAAACTGTGCCCGGCCAATATTCAAGTGCATAGAAGTATTAGAGATCATCAATTCCGTTAATGATGTGGAGCTACCATGCTCGAGCTACGCCATCTTCGGACGCTGGCCGCACTTGACGACGAAGGCACGCTCACCGGCGCGGCACAGCGCATGTTTCTGACACAGGGCGCGCTGTCGCACCAGCTGCAGCAGATCGAGCGTCTTTACGAAGCACCGCTGTTCGAGCGCAAAAGCCGGCCGTTGCGCTGGACGCCGGCCGGCCGGCGCTTGCTGGAGCTGGCCCGTGAGGTCGAGCGCCTGGTAGACGACGCCGAGCGCGACGTCACGCGCATCCGCGAGGGCCGCAGCGGCGAGCTGCGCATCGCCGTGGAGTGCCATTCGTGCTTCGAATGGCTGATGCCGTCGATGGACCGCTTTCGCGAGCGCTGGCCACAGGTCGAGCTCGACCTGGTCTCGGGGTTTCACGCCGATCCGGTCGGACTATTGGACGAAGATCGCGCCGACGTGGTGATCGTTTCGCGTCGCCAGCCGCGACGCGGCATCGTATTCGCACCGCTGTTCCGCTACGAGATCCTGGCGCTGCTGGCGCACGACCATCCTCTCAGCGCCAGGGCCACGCTCGAAGCCGGCGATTTCGCCGATCAGACGCTGATCACCTATCCGGTGCCGGACGAGCAGCTGGACTTCGTGCGCGAGGTGCTGCGGCCGGCCGGCGTGAACCCGAATCGTCGCACCGCTACATTGACGGTGGCGATTTTACAGCTGGTGGCCAGCCACCGTGGCGTGGCGGCGTTGCCGGGCTGGGCGGTGCAGCAGTATCTCGACAGCGGCTATGTTGCCGGCAAGCCGATCGGTACAGGGCTGTACGGCAGCCTGTATGCCGCGACGACGACGCTCGCCGCGCTGCTCCCGTATATCCAGGCTTTTATCGAGACGATGATCGCGGTCAGCTTTGCCGAGCTGCGCGGCATCGCGCCGCTCGGGAGTGGCCCTCACCCCTGACCCCCTCCTCTGCTGACGCACGGGAGAGGGGTCAGGGGTGAGGTCCTTCGCGGATCGTTACTGCAGCGCTTGATCCGTCAATAAGGCTTATGAACTCTCCGAACACCATACTGAACGAAATCTGCGCCGCCTACGGGCTCGTGCCGCCGGTACACACCTTCAGCCTGCCGTCGTCGGGCCTCAACCACCGCACGATCGGCCTGCGCTGCGGACAGGGCGAATACATCCTGAAACAGTTCCGCGCGCCGATGGACGAGCTCTCGCTGGAGTACGAGCACGCACTGCTTGCTCGGCTGACGAACGCCGGACTTTCGTTCGCGGTTCCTGCTCCGCTCGCCACGCGCAGCGGTGCAACACGGGTAGCGCTGCCGGATGGCTGGGCCGTGCTGACGCCGTTTCTGCGCGGACAATGCCCCGAGTTCCGCCTGATCAATGGCCGCCGGCCGCCCGAGGCGCTCGCGCAGGCCGAGGCTCTGGGGTCGGTCATCGGCGAGCTGCACATGGCACTGGCGGGCGATCCGCCGCTGCGACGTCCCGGCAACGGCCTGTTCGATACGCTGTTCAAGTTCCCGCCACCACCGCGCGACCCGCTAACGCTGACGCCCCCGGCGGCAGGCTTTCCGGACCGCGCACCGTTTGCTGAGCTGTTGGCATGGTGGCGCGCCGAAGCCGCCGAGCTGAAGACCTTCGCGGACGGCCCCTACACCACGTTGCCTCACCAGGTCTGCCACAACGACATGTCGCCGGCCAATGTGCTGGTGGCGGACGGCCGGATAAGCGCGGTGCTGGACTGGGAGTTTGCCACCGTAGCCGCACGCGCGCTTGACGTCGCGATGGGATTGCGGCTGGTGATGCAAGTGTGGGACGACGGGGCGCCGTGGGAGTTCGTCGCGCGTTTCGCCGGAGGATACGGCCGTCACACGCATATGACGCCTGCCGAACTGGCGGCGCTGCCCGAGCTACTGCGCTTGCGCAACACAATCCCCGGCCTGTGGTGGCTGGGCGGCGGCGGCGCAAGCAACAGCCTCGACCATTTTCACCGCCGCATCCTGGCGATGCAGCAACTCAGCGGCTGGCTACGTGAGAACGGTGAGCGGCTGGTTGATGTCGTTGCGCGGAATCACACCCGGCGCTAAAGCGCCGGGCTGAAGAAACAAAGCCCCAGGATAAATCCTGGGGCTGGGGGTGAGGGCCTGCGCGGATCGTAAACTCTTACCGCCGCGGGCCGCGGTCGCCACCGTTGCGGTCGCGCTCGCCGCCGTTGCGCGGGTTGCGCGGGCCACGATCGCGGTCGAAACCGCGGTCGCCACTGCCGCGGAAGCCGCCACCGCCGCCGCGCGAGCGTGGCGCCGCGCCGGCCGCCTTGCGATCCTCGGGCGACTCGCCCGTCAGGATCGCGCGGCGCGACAGGCTTACCTTGCCGCTGCCCGGCTCGACGTCGATCACCATGACTTCGATCTCGTCGCCAATCTTGAGCACATCCTCGACGTTCTCCACGCGGCCTTCCGCGATCTCCGACACGTGCAGCATGCCGTCCTTGCCGGGGATCAGGTTCACAAACGCGCCGAAGGGCTTGATGCTGACAACCTTGCCGGTGAAGACGCTCGCCCGGCTTGATCTCGCGCGTCAGGTCCTCGATGCGCCGCTGCGCGATCTCGGCGCCGTCGAGCGTCGGCGGTGGTGACGAACACCGTGCCGTCGTCCTCGACGTCGATCTGCGCGCCCGATTCCTCGATGATGCTGCGGATCGTCTTGCCGCCTGGGCCGATCACGCGCGCCGATCTTCTCGGGGTTGATCTGCAGCGTGATGATCCGCGGCGCGGTCGCCGCCAGCGTCGAGCGCGGCTCGTCGATCACCTCGGCCATCTTGCCAAGAATGAACAGCCGGCCTTCGCGCGCCTGCGCGAACGCGGTGCGCATGATCTCGTAGGTGATGCCGGTGGTCTTGATGTCCATCTGCAGCGCAGTCACGCCGTCGGCGGTGCCGGCTACCTTGAAGTCCATGTCGCCCAGCTGGTCTTCGATGCCCTGGATATCGGTCAGCACCTGAAAACTGGCCTTCACCGCCAGTCACCAGGCCCATCGCCACGCCCGCCACCGGCTTGGTGATCGGCACGCCGGCGTCCATCAGCGCCAGTGTCGAGCCGCAGACCGAGGCCATCGACGACGAGCCGTTCGAAGCGAGCGTTTCGGAAACCAGGCGCATGCGTGTAGGGGAACTCCGTCTCGTCCGGCAGCACGGCATACAGCGCGCGCTCGGCCAGATGGCCGTGGCCGATATCGCGGCGGCGCGGGCCGGCACATGCGCCGTGCTTCGCCGGTCGAGTAGGGCGGGAAGTTGTAGTGATGAATGTAGCGCTTGGTCGTCTCGAGGCCCAGGTCGTCCAGGCGCTGCTCGTCGCCGGGCGAGCCCAGCGTCGCGATCGTCAGCACCTGTGTCTGGCCGCGCGTGAACAGGCCCGAGCCGTGTACCTGCGGCAGGATGCCGACTTCGACCGTGATCGGACGAATATCGCGCGGCCCGCGGCCGTCGACACGCAGGCCGCTTCTCCAGGATCGCCGCGCGAACCTCGCTCTTACAGCAGCGACTCGAAGGTCTTCGTCACCAGCCTTCTGCCGCGCGGGCAGCTGCTCGGCTCGGCAGATCCTGGCTGTAGCGCTCGACGCACTTCCTGCTTGAGCGCGGCGGTCGCCTCCTGGCGCACGGCCTTGTTGGGATTGTTGACCGCCTGGCGCAGCCGCTCGCCGACGTACTCGGTGACCTGCTCCTGCAGGCTGGTATCGCTGGCCGGCGGCGTGAACTGGCGCTTTTCTTTGCCGGCCTGCTCGCGCAGCTCGTCCTGCAGATCGCACAGCTGCTTGCATACGGCGTGGCCCTCGATCACCGACTGCAGCACCTCATCCTCGGTCAGCTCGTGCGCGCCGGCCTCGACCATCAGCACCGCGTCGCGCGTGCCGGCGACGATCAGGTCGAGACGGCTGGCGTTCATGCTCGGCATCTCGGGGTTGACGGCGAACTCGTCGTTGATGTGCCCGACCAGCACCGCGCCGACCGGCCCCTGGAACGGGATGTCGGAAACATGCAGCGCCGCCGAGGCCGCCACGATCGCCAGCGGGCCGGGATCGTTGACCCGATCGGTGGCGAACGTCGTGATGATCACCTGCACTTCGTTGCTGATAGCCCTTGGGAAACAGCGGGCGCAGCGGCCGGTCGGTAAGACGCGCCGTCAGGATCGCGCGTCTCGGTGGGCCGGCCTTCGCGCTTGAAGAACGAGCCGGGGATCTTGCCGGCCGCGTACATGCGCTCCTCGTAATCGACCGTCAGCGGGAAAAAAGTCGATCCCCTCGCGGGGCTCATCCGCGCCGACCACCGTGGCCAGCAGAACAGTTTCGCCATAGGTTGCGAGCACCGCGCCGCTGGCCTGCTGGGCCAGCCGGCCGGTTTCCAGCGTCAGCGTACGGCCCGAAATCTCGGCGCTGACACTGGCCACTTTGGTGTCCGGATACTCCGTTTGTGTCATTCCATCCCTCGATTGAGCGTCCCTTGACGCTCGATAGGGGAGTAGTTAGGCACTGGAGGCTGGCGAGAAACGATGGCTTCTCGGCAATCCCCAATTCCTAACACACTCCCACAGCTTTACTCACTATTGTACAACAACGCGCCCGAGCAGCACGCTGCCCCGGCGCGTTGAATAGCAAGCCCAGTTCCGTAACACTCTAGCGCCTGCGGCTGTCGCGCAGCCCGAGGCGCTCGATCAGTTGTAGATAACGGTCGCGATCTTTGCCGGCCAGATACGCCAGCAAGCGGCGGCGGCGCCCGACCAGCTTCAGCAGCCCACGACGGCTGTGATGGTCCTGCTTGTGCGCGCGCAGGTGCTCGATCATCTGATTGATGCGTTCGGTGAGCAGCGCGATCTGCACCTCCGGCGAGCCGGTGTCGGTGCCGTGTACGCGATAATCGCCGATGATCTGCGTCCGCTGTTCTTTCTCTATTGGCATAAAACCGTACCCCTTCACAAAAATCGCGCCTGGGCCTGGGGTGGCCCGGCGTTCCTTGACGCCTGTATTGTACCAGGTCGAGGTCTTGATAGCAATTTTACCCTGTCACATCCTCCCACACTCGTTCAAGTTCAGCCACGGCCTCCGCACTACCGTCACAGGTCTGTTCAAACAACGCAGCGATCCGCTCACACACCCGATCCGGCAGTCGTCGCACATCCGGCACGCGCAGCGCAGCCAGATCGAGCGGCTCCAGCTTGCCGAGCCCGCTGCCATAGACCCGTCGCTGGGCCAGCAAGGCCGCTCGGCCCGCCTCCGTTGCGAAAAATGAGGCCACGGCCAGTACGCGCGGCCGATCCAACTCGCGCGGATACACGCCGTGAAACGCCGTCAGGTGGGCGACACCCGCGTCGTTGACCACACAGCGAAATACGCCGCGGCTGAACGTCGTCACCAGCAGCGGGGCGATAGGACGCCGCTCAGGCGCATACCACGGCCGGCGGCGCACGGTGAGATAGCGTTGATCCGCGCCACGCCGGCGACCCAGCTCCAGGTAGCGCACCGCCGCCTGCGATGGAGTGTCGCCGGCATTCAGCAGCCACATCGGGCGCGCCGAGTGCCGCAGCCGCTCCAGGTCGTGGGCAGCAAAGCGCCGGCCGAGCGCATACGATGCCTTCACCAGACAGGGCCGCAGCTCGTGCGGCTCGAGCCCATAGCGCAAACGCTCGGCTTCGCTGAGGCAGAAAAAGCTGTTGTCGCCGGTGGCGATGCCGCGCCGCACCTCGGCGAGGTCGCTGAGGTGCACGCCGCGGCGCACGCCGGCATGGGTGCGAGGCACGCTTGCGGGAGCCAGCGACAGCCATTTGTCCGCGGCGCGCAGCTCGGCGGGCATGTAGCGCGCCACTCCGGTTGCCGGCAGCGCACCGGATGCCGGCAGCGCGTGTTCGTCGGCGACGTGAGCCACCGTAAGCGGCTCGCCGGAGGCCCGCCCCGCGCGCAGCAGCAGCACCCCGGCAGCGATATTAGCATCGGCGAACACGAGCCTGGTATGGTCGAACAGCAACAGCGCGTCGATCAAGTTTCGGCGTAGCAAGAATTGTTTGATCGGCACGCCGAAGTTGGCGTTGAGCCAGTCGATCGGCGCCAGGATCGCGGCCCTGCCGCGCGACGACAGGCGCTCCGCGATCGCAAGCATAAACAGCGCGTAGCTATTGGTAAACTGGCTGAGCGGCACGTCGTAGCGCCGGGCATACACCGGGATCTCGTGCCGCCGCCTGAGCAGCTGCCGGTGGCGCAGGTAGGGCGGATTGCACACCACCGCGTCCCACTCGCCGCCGTCGCCGGCGAGGAAATCGCGCACCCCGACCTCGATACGTCCATGCGTCGCCACGGTATGGCGCAGCACGGCGGCAACAGCGGGATCGGCATCCCAGGCGGCAATGGTCGCATCCGGCGGCAGCGCGGGATGCCGCAGCAGCGCGGACACCAGCGCACCGGTGCCGGCGGCCGGGTCCAGGATACGGCGCGGAGCGGCGTCGAGCACCCAGCCGGCCATGAAGTCGGCCAGCGCTTGCGGCGTCCAGTATTGCCCCCAGCGCCGCCGGTGCTCGGCCGGCGCGGCCGCATCGTACATCGCCGGCGTCAGCTCGTCGTGCTGCAGCAGCTGGTCGAGCCACGCCGGTAGTTCGTGCTCCATACGTTTCACGGCTACCTGCGCGGGCACTTGTCCTCGATGCCGGGGATACCGACACACACCAGCGTGCGGCCCTTGTTGTTGTCGGGGAAACCGACGCCCTCGTGCACCAGTCCGGCATAGAACTGCATACGGTCTTCACGCTGCCGCACCTGGACGCTGCCGGTCACCTCGACTTCCTCGCCGGGCTGCAGGTAATCGTATTCGCCCGGCACAGCCCATTGCTCGGGTGGCCGCGGCGACAGCGCCCAGCGGAACGGATACGAGCGTCCGCCGCCCCAATCGAGCCCGATGCGCCAGAAGCCGCCACCCTTTTCGGCCCACAGGTCGGCCGGCTGGTTAAGCTCAGGCAGCGAGGCGATCGACGAGAACGTTTCGTCGGTAGTGTAGTGAAAGCCCGAGGCCGGACCCTGGGTTCTGATCGGCACGTTACCGGTATTCTTGACGCGCGCGGTGACGGTGATCGTGTCGCCGAGCGCGATCTCGACCGGCGCGATATGCACAAACGTTATGCGCGCCTCGGAGCGGCCTGGATTGTCGACCAGTATGGGTCCGTCGCGCCGGGTGATATTGCCCACTTCATCCTGGGCGACGATGGTGTAGGTGTAGGTGCCCGAGCCTACCAGCGCGCCGTCAGGTCGTTTGCCGTCCCACAGGTGGCTCTGGGCGAACGGGCCCTCGGGCGCGGAAAGCAGCGGAAACGTCGTGCCGGCAGGGTCGGCGATATCGATCGACACAGTCGCGGTTACCGGCAGGCGATAGCTGAAGTAGGCCACGTCGTCGACCGCGTCCTCGTTGGGCGAAAACGACGAGGTCACCTGCAAGTCTTCGATCAGGCTGGCGCCTTCGGGCAGGCGGGCCGCCTCGGAGATCGCCACCGTACCGCCGCCGGTCTGGGCCGGCCCACCCGCTTCGGGCGTCGCCTCTACTGTCCAGCGATACGAGCCGTCGGGCACGACTTGCTGCAACACGCCGGGCTGATCGCCGGCGACGGTGCCGTCAAAGCGCAGCGAATACGGCTCTTGCGAGGGAACCCTGGGAACATTTTCGCGCAGCGTGTAGCGCTTGCCGTCCTCGGCTTCAAGGTACACCGTCACGCGCGCAGGCTGCCCGATCACATAACTGATCGTCAGCGAGTCGTCGACGCCGTCGGCATTGGGCGTGATGCCATCGGCCGATATGCCGACATCCGACAACAGCTCGCCCCGCCCGCAGCCGGCCAGTAACAGCACGGCAACGGCGCAGGAGAGCAGCACGGCAAAGCGCAGGCGAAACATCAGGACGCGCCGTCCACAACCGCGAGATCGGACGGATCGTCGGCCGCGCGGTAGCGCCGCTCGAAAATAGCCAGCGCTATCAGGCCAAGTGATACACCGAACCACAGCGTACAAAAGCGGATCATCACGGTGGCCGCGGTAGCGACCGGCAGCGTTATGCCGGGCACCAGCGCCATCAAGAGCACCACGCTCGACGCTTCGGAGGTACCTAACCCGCCGGGCAGAAATGATATAAGGCCGAACAGCGTCGAGGCGGCGAACACAAAGGTAGCGATCAACAGCAGATCGAGACCGGGCGCGATCCCAAACCCGGTAAGCACATAATAGAATGCGACACACTCGCCGGCCCACGAAACGATGCTCAGCAATGTGGTTACCAGCAGCAGGCGCCAGCGCAGCAATTCAAAGCTGGTTTGATAGAACTCGTACAGCTGCCGGCTGAAGCGGCTCGCGAACGGCAGCCGCTCGGCCCGGCCGAGCAACCAGTTCGCCAGCGGGCGATACTGTAGCGCGACGATGGCGGCAAAGCCCAGCAGCAGCAGCACCCAGAACAGCGGGCGCGCCGGTGGATACAGGTTCAAGCCTGCCGCCATCAGCACCAGCATCGCCAGGCCGTCGGTCAGGCGCTCGCCGAACACGATCGGCGCCGACGAGCTAACCGGCGTGCCGTTGACACGCCGGAGCAGGAACGACTTGAGCACCTCGCCGACTTTACCGGGCGTCACCGCCATCACCATGCCGGACGTGAACATCAGGCCGCTGTCGAAGTAGCCGACGCCGTGGCCCATGTGCAGCTTGCGCAGGTAAACGTCCCACTTCAGCCAGCGCAGCACATAATTGAAGATCGTCCATCCCAGGATCGCCCATAGGCTGGCCCAGTTAAACGCGGCCAGCTGATCGCCGACGGCGCGCAGATCGGTGATCAGCGCAAAGGCGGCCACGACGACGATCGTTAGTAGCGCTGAGAAGGCGACCTTGCGGCCGATGTTGCGGACAGAAATCACGGCGGGAATTCTACCGCGCTGAGCTGAGAAAAGGCAAAGTGGAACGGATATTTAACGCAAAGGCCCTCACCCCCGGCCCCTCACCTGTTGCTTACAACGGGAGAGGGGCCGGGGGTGAGGGCCATCACTTGCCGGAGCGCCAGGCCCAGAATGCGCCGAGGCCGAGCGCAACAGCGGCGAGCGCCAGCAACACCTCGGCGATGCGCAAGCTATCGAAGCTGCTTTGCCCGGCGGGCTCACCGGCGGTCGTGACGGTATCGCGGCTGGTCGTCTCGGAGGAATCCAGACCATCGGAGTTGCCGCCATTTTCAGGCTGACCGCCGGCCGGTGGAGCGACGTAGCCGCTGTCGCCGGGCGGAGCCAGGGGCACCGAAGCCGTGGAGGCGGCCGCCGGCGAAGCACCGATGGACGCCTGTGGGCTCGGCTGCGTCGTGTCCCCACTTTCGGCGGCTGTATCGCTCTCCGGAAGCGCTGCCGCGGGGGCATTGGCTGTCGGCGCGGATGAAGCCGCGGTCAGGGCCGCGCTATCGGCTGCCTCGGAAGCCTCCGCGCTTGCCCCACCAAATGCTTCTACCGCCACACTGGGCTCCGCCGGTACCGCGGCTGCCTCCCCGGCCGTTTCCGGCGCCGCGCTAGCGGCCGTCACGCCGAATTCCGCCGACTCGGCTTCGCTTTGCATCATCGTGCGCTCGTTCTGATCGGCGGCCGCCGGCGCCGCCGCGCCGTCGGCGGCCGGAGGCGCGGCGGCGCTCTCACCCGTCGCGCCTCCGGCGCCGCCGAGCGTGTCGACTCCGAGCACAACAAACAGCAGCACCGCCGACAGCAGCGTTGCCAGACGCAGCGTCGGGAACAGCAGCCGCCTCGGATGCGGCGCCGTCGCCGGATCCAGCGTAAACGAGCGCACCGGCTGCAGCATCGGCAGCTCGCGCAACATACGCTTTAGTGCGCGCAGCTCGCCCACTTCACGAGCGCACGCCGGGCAGCGCTCGATCAATGCATCGGCGCGATTGCGCTCGGCGATATCTACAGCGCCGTCGACATAGGCCGACAGCAGCTCGCTCGCATCGTCAGAATGATTGTGCCGTATAGAATCCATGGATCTCAACTAACGGGCCGGCCGCGCCGGCGCGCTAATTTTTACTATTTTAGGATGTCTCAGGTTCTTGACGGTACCGCGCAGGCAAAAGTTCCCCACGCCGCAGGAAGTCGCGCAGCGCAGCCCGGCCGCGGCTGATGCGCGACTTAACGGTACCTAACGGCCAGCCGGTAGCCGCGCTTATCTCGTCGTAGCTGAGGCCCTGGATATCGCTCATGATCACTGCCATGCGCTGGTCGGAGTTCGAGCGCGTCCAGCCCGCGCTGGATCTCACCGGCCAACTCGTTGCGCATCGAACGCTCGTCAGGCGTTTCGCCGGTATCCTCGAACTGCCGCGGCGTGTTGTCTTCGTCTTCCAGCAGCGCATCCATGGATGTTGCAGGCCGCCGCTTGCGCGCGCGTAGCACATCGTAGCAGCCGTTGGTGGCGATGCGCAGCAGCCAGGACGTGAAAGAGCCGCCGCGATAGCGCCGGATGTTGCGATATGCCGACAGGAACGCTTCCTGCGTCACATCGGCGGCCGCTTCGGGGTCGCCAAGCATGCGCAGGCACAGGTTATACATACGCGTTTGATAGCGCTCGACCAACAGGTTGAACGCGCGCACGTCGCCGTGCTGGCTATCGGCGATCAGTTGTGCTTCGTCTGAGGACAACGGAATTGATCAAGAAGGAACCAACAAACCAACAAACCAACGAACCGGAACACAAAACAGGCCGGGGAGATTATAACAGAGCGACGCGTGGCAGGGTGGCGAAAGCTGCGCGGTACCGTACACCTCGACGCGTAGCCTGGCCGTGTGCCGAGTTGCGCCCCGGCTGTGCTGTGCCCCGCCGTGCCCCGGGTGTGCGCGGGGCGTGCGTGGGGTGTGGGCGTGGGCATGCGTCGAATGAGCGTCGAATTGAAATCGACGTTGATACGATAAAACCTGCTGAAGCAGGTTGGGCACGAAACCACTTCGTGCCCAACCTGCTTCAGCAGGTTTTATCGTATCATCCGCGAATTCATTCGCGGTGCGCGGTTCGCGGCTAGAAGTCCATCCCGCCGCCCGGCATCCCACCACCCGCCGGCATCGCCGGCCTGTCCTCGGGGATGTCGGTGATCAGCGCCTCGGTCGTCAGGATCATGCTGGCGATCGAGACCGCGTTCTGCACCGCCGAGCGCGTGACCTTGACCGGATCGAGCACGCCCTGCTCCAGCATGTTGCCGAACTCGCCGGTCATCACGTTGTAGCCGATGTTCGGTGTTGTTCTGCTCCTTCTGATGCGCGGCGCACGGTGTCGATGATCACCGCGCCATCCTCGCCGGCGTTGCGCGCCAGCTGGCGCATCGGCTCTTCCAGCGCGCGGCGCAGGATCTGGACGGCTGACCGCTCGTCGTCGTTGATCGGTCTGCACCTTGTCCAGCGCGCCGGATGACGTTGATCAGCGCCACGCCGCCGCCCGGGACGATGCCTTCCTCGACGGCCGCGCGGGTCGAGCGCAGCGCGTCCTCGACGCGGTGCTTGCGCTCCTTCAGCTCCGGCTCGGTCGCGGCGCCGACCTTGACCACCGCCACGCCACCGGCCAGCTTGGCCAGCCGCTCCTGCAGCTTCTCGCGGTCGAAGTCGCTGGTGGTCGGTCTCGATCTGGGCGCGGATCTGCTCGATGCGGGCCTTGATCGCCGTCTGCATCGCCGCGGCCCTCGATGATGGTGGTGTCGTCCTTGGTCGGACACGACGCGGCGGGCGCGGCCCAGATCCTCGACCGTCGCGCTGTCCAGCTTGCGGCCGATCTCTTCCGAGATCACCGTGCCGCCGGTCAGGATCGCGATATCCTGCAGCATGGCCTTGCGGCGGTCGCCAAAGCCGGGCGCCTTGATCGCCAGCACGTTGATCGTGCCGCGCAGCTTGTTGACCACCAGCGTCGCCAGCGCCTCGCCGTCGATATCCTCGGCGATGATCACGCAGGTTCTTGGTGACCTGCAGCACCTTCTCCAGCACCGGCAGGATCTCCTGGATCGAGCGAGATCTTCTTGTCGGTGATCAGGATGTAGGGATCTTCCAGCTCGGCTTCCATGCGCTCGGAGTTGGTGACGAAGTAGGCCGAGATATAGCCGCGGTCGATCTGCATGCCCTCGGTGTACTCCGTCTCGAAGCCGAGTGCCCTTGCTTTCCTCGACCGTGATCACGCCGTCCTTGCCGACCTTGTCCATCACCTCGGCGAGCAGGTTGCCGATCTCGCTGTCGGCGGCCGAGATCGCCGCGACATTGCGCGATTTCGCGTCTGGTCGCGCACCGGCTTGGCCAGGCTCCTTGAGCGCCTCGACCAGCACCGTCGGCGCCCTTGTCCAGGCCGCGCTTGATCAGCATCGGGTTCGCGCCGGCCGCGACCAGCTGCAGGCCCTCGGTGACGATCGCCTGGGCCAGCACGGTGGCGGTGGTGGTGCCGTCGCCGGCGACATCGTCGGTCTTGGTGGCGGCCTCGACCAGCAGCCGCGCGCCCATGTTCTCGAACGGATCCTTGAGCTCGATCTCTTTGGCGACCGTCACGCCGTCGTGGGTGACGGTCGGCGAGCCGAACTTCTTGTCGATCGCCACGTTGCGGCCGCGCGGGCCGAGCGTGGTCTTGACCGCGTCGGCGACGATGTCGACGCCGCGCTTCAGCGCGCGCCGCGCCTCTTCGTTGAACACAACCTGTTTTGCCATGTAGTCCTCAGTCTCCCAAAATTAAACGATGAACGATGAGCGATGAGCGATGAACAACCGACCGGGCGCCGTTTGCTCATTGCCGATTGCTCGTTGCTTAGTCTTCGCCCTGCACAATCGCGAGAATATCCTTCTCGGCCAGGATCAGATAATCGTCGTCGTCCAGCTTGATCTCGGTGCCGGCATACTTGGCGAACAGTACCGGTCGCCGTTCTTCACCGAAACGGCAACACGCTTGCCGTTGTCGTCGAGCCGGCCTTCGCCGACTGCCATCACCAGGCCCTCCTGGGGCTTCTCTTTGCTGGCCGTGTCGGGGAGGAACAAACCACCACGGGTTTTTTCTTCGCGCTCCTGTGGTTTGATGACCACCCGGTCTGCCAACGGACGAATGCGGAAATCCATACGATACCAACCTCCAAATCAGCGGTTCTTCGGGCTGCGATTAGCACTCATGCATGGCGAGTGCTAACAGGCTTCTATGTTATTCCGGGATCGTGCTTTTGTCAAGTCTGGCTTGTCTGGATCAACAATTTCACATTGAGTCGCTGGTTCTTGAGCTGCGACAAGCGATTCGCCGGCTCTATTGTAAACGACTTTTCAACGCCACAGCGTTAAGCGTTTGTTGGATTTTAGCAGCATAATGGGTTGAGTGCCAAGACCGAAGCAATTGGAAAGCAACACTGCATTGATCCGCGAAGACACGCCACGTCACGCGAAGGTTAAGTAAATCGCTTAACCTTCGCGTGACGTGGCGGATCGTTTACGCTCGCCCCCTTTCGAACAGCTCGTACAACACCAGCGACGTTGCCACAGCCAGATTGAGCAAGTCGCTGTGCCCGACCATCGGGATTCCGACCATTACATCACACAGCGAGTGCAGCTCAGGCGATAACCCGGCACGCTCACCGCCCATCAACAACACCGCCGGCGGCGCGTATCGGGCGCGGCGATAGTCCTCCGGCGCGGCCGGCGATGTGCCGACCACAACTGCCCTGCTGTGGCGCTTCCATGCCGCGAACTCGGCGACGCTGGCGCGTACCAGGCGCTGCCCGAAGATCGCTCCGACGCTGGCGCGGATACACTGCGGATCGTACGGATCGGCGCCGGCGCCGAGTAAGATAGCACCGCTTCCACCGACGGCGTCCGCCGTGCGCAGTATTGTGCCGATATTGCCTGGGTACTGCGTCGCTTCGAGCGCTACCCAGTTACCCTCCCGCTGCACCAGATCCAGCGGCAGCCAGCGCTGGCGCAGCACCGCGCCAAGGCCTTGCCCGACTTCACGCGCCGCCAGGCTGTCGAACACCGCGGCCGTCACCTCAAGCGTCGGGCAGCCGTCGCGGCAGAGCCGGTCGGCCAGGTCCGCGCCGAACGGGCTGATCAGCAGCTCGCGGGCTACCACCAGCAGCTCGATCGCGGCCCCCATCTGTGCGGCCTCGGCGACCGCCCGAATTCCTTCAACCCAGAACAGGCCGGTACGAGCTCGCTCTTTGCGATGCTTAAGCGCTCGTATGGCCTTGACGCGCGCATTGTGGGCGCTCGTAACGGCAACCATCATGTTCTCCTGTGCCGTGAACAGCACAGGACGCGGCAACAAAAAAGCCGTGGGCCCTGTACTGTCCCACGGCGTGCCGGCCAATTGGCCGCTAATTGCTTATGTCAACTAATCGCTGGGCGCAGTACGGCTGGGGTCCACGGCACCGCCAAGTGTGGCGCGCGCTCGGTTGCCGATTTTATAGCCCATACTTCGCATCGCTGTCGAGCATAGCATATGCCCGCTGGCAGATCAATCCCCGAAACGTACGATCCGCGATGACAAGGTGACCGGGTGAATCGCGCTCTGATGCCTGGTTGCGTTTCACGTTCGTGTTGTGCAACCATGCAAATGGCAGATTGCCTTGAAAAACGATCACCTTGTCACCCGGTCACTCGGTTATGCACAGTCTGAGCATGCAGCAAACGGCTCGAGCGACTCGGTCATCATCACCTTGTCACCCGGTCACCCCCTCACCTTGTCATGCACTCCGCGAGCCCGACGAAGTTCTCGATCATCCACATTTGCTAGTTCTGCGGAACGTCGATGAAGCCGTTAACCTTGGCGCGCAACGTCTTGATCCCGTCTGCGATGCCGAGCGTTTCTTCACCGCTGGCCAGGTTGGGCGGGAAATTGGGCGCCAGCTGTGCTCCAGGATATCGTTGCTGCGCCTGCTCGAGATATGCCGCACGGTACGCCGCGAGCACATCCGCACGCGATGCGTTCTCGGGAACCTGGATCTCGACATCGGTGGTGAACTGGCTCCGGCCGGCCACATCCGGCGCTTCAGGTGTATCCGGCGCACTCGTGTCACCGCTGAGCTGCTCGACGAGTGCCGGTAGATTGGTTTGCACATATTCGACCAGCGCCGGGCCAAACTGGTATGCGCCGAAGGCGAGGCCGCCGGCGATACATGCCGCCGCTACGGCGCGCCGTACGCTGCTCGCCACGCTCGTGCGCCTGTGCTGTACCTGGCGCCGTGCCGGTGGCACACGCCTCGGCGCAAGGGGCGGCACAGCCGGTGGGCGGGCCGGCACGGCGGGACGAGCAGGTGCCGCCGGCCTGGCTGCCGGCGGACGGAGCTGCTGCACCGGCGCGGCCGAAACAGGCGGCCGCGACCGTGCAGCCGGCACGGCGTCCGTCGCCGGACGTGCGGGATCGAACGTGCGCGTCGGCCGCCGATCGCCGGTAGGGATCGGCAGCGCGCGGCGAAACTCGCTCACGCTGCGGAAGCGGTCGGCAACTTCCATCTCGAGCGCTTTTTCGAGCGTGTCGCTCAGCGGTCGCGAGATCTCGGGCCGCACATCGCGCGCCGGCGGGAACGAAAACGGCGGCTCTTCACGCGGATCGCGGCCGGTCACAAGGTGATGCAGCGTCGCGGCGAGCGCGTATACGTCCGACTGCGGCGTGGCGATGCCCTGATACTGTTCGGGCGGGGCGTAGCCGGGCGTGCCGATCATGGTTCCGCGCTGCCCTGGCTGCAGCAGCTTGGCAATGCCGAAGTCCACGACTTTGACGTCGTCCTCTGGTGTGATCATCACATTGGACGGCTTCATATCGCGGTAGATCAGGCCGTTGTCGTGGAGATACTCGAGCACATCGCACAGCTGATCGGCCCAGTGCAGCACCTGCACTTCGGGAAAGCGTGGCTCGCGCGCAAGCCTGTCTTCCAGGTCCTCGCCGACGATGAACTCCATCGACAGGTAGTAGCGCCCCTCGTCGATGAACGAGCGGTACACGCGCGGGATCGCGGGATGACCTTTGAGGTTGCGCAGCACTTTGGCTTCGTCGATGAACCGCTCGATGCCCTCGACGCGCTCGGCGGCGTCGGTGAAGCGATCGTGCATTTCTTTCACCGCATACTGCTCGCCGTCGCCGTCGATCGCGTGATATACCACGCCCATGCCGCCCTCTTTGATCACGCGCGTGATACGATAAATGCTGTCCAGCAGGACATCCTTGCCGCACTGCTGGCAAAAGCGCGCGTCTGGGCGGTTAGGAGCACGGCAGATCGGGCACAGAATACGCTCGGTTATGCTTGGTGTCGTCACAGTGGCGTTCATCTCAGGCACATTCGTACAGGATAACACCCAGTTTTCGGGGCGGCAACCATAACAATATCTACGCCGGCGGCGGCGCGGATGTTGCGCGGCGACAACAGCATGGCTCGACCTTCTAAACCTCGCATCGCTCGGCTAGGCCCATACCGGCTCCATTATCGCGAGTACGGCGCCGGGCCGCCGCTGATATTGATACACGGTCTCAGCGGCTCGGCGTCCTGGTGGCGGCGTAACGTGCCGCTGTTCAGCGATAATTATCGCGTGATCGTGCTCGAGCTGGTCGGCTTCGGAGGCAACCGCGCCTGGCGACCCGGCCGCATCCTGCATACAGCGGACCGGCTGGCCGACTTTATCGCCACCTTGCCCGAGGGTCGCGCGCACGTGCTCGGGCACTCGATGGGCGGCCAGATCGCTACCCAGCTCGCAGGGCGGCATGGGGAGCGTGTCGACCGTTTGATCCTCGCATCGGCCAGTGGCATGGTGCGCTCCGACCTGCTGCGTATGGCGCTGCGCTTGCCGCTCCAGGCGCGCCACAGCCCGTTTGATTTCGTGCCACGCCTGACGATCGACGCGTTACGGGCCGGCCCGCTCAACCTGCTGCTCAGCACGCTCGATATCCTGCGCGACGACGTCAGCGAGGCGATCGCGCATATCCGTATGCCGACGCTCCTGATCTGGGGCCGCAACGACAAACTGGTGCCCGTCGCCGTCGGTGAAACGGTGCAGCACCTGATCCCCGGCTCCCGGCTGGCAGTCCTGCCGCGCGCCGGCCATGTGCCGATGTGGGACCGGCCGGCCGAGTTCAACCGGCTGGTGTTGGAGTTCTTGTCGGAAGCGGATCAGGGGATACAGGATGTTTGGCCGGCGTAGGGACGCGCCAGAGGCGCTACCGGTGGCATGTTTTGGAATCCACCTGTCTGCGCCGGCGGCATACCCGCAAATGTCATATCGCACCGCCAACCGCGCCAGTGGCATGTCCGTGTTGGGTCGTGTACCGGCCAACCGGATGACCAGGGTCGCGATCCATCTTGTCGGTGCGGACGCGCCGCCGGCGCCACCCAACAGCGGTTCAATGTACATCGTCGGTTGCGGACACGCCGCCGGCGCAGGCGATGCGATGCAACAAGGTACACAATATATGCGCCTCTGGCGTGTCCCTACATGGTCCGAAATTCGCGGATCGTTCCGGCAACTTCGACCGTTTCGTCCTCCGTCACGCGCGCCGCGAACTGCCGGTAAAACTCACTGCGCCCGAGACCGGATTCGTCGCGCATCGCGTAAAGATCAGGGCGCGTCACCGCGACATCGAACGGCCAGACCGAGTCACGCGACGACGCCTGGCCTGCAACACCGTCAAGCGCATCCCGGATCCGGCGACGCTGCCCGGTTAACAGCTCATCCGGCAGGCCCGCCGGGTCGAAATAGCCGATCTCGACCACCTCGCCCGGCTGCGGATTGAGGCTGCCGCCTACCGGCTCGGCGGCGAAGACGACGATATGGATACCCGGTACACTCCACCGCGGTGCCGAGTAGATGCCGACCAGCCGCGTTAATCTCACGTCGAGTCCGGTTTCTTCCAATGCCTCGCGCACGGCCGCCTGGGCGACCAACTCGCCGGGATCGACGCCGCCGCCCGGCAAACACCAGACCTCGAAGTCCTCACGCTTGGTGAGCAGCAGCTTGCCGTTGTGCATGATCGCGATGTTGACGCCGAGTGCAGTCATGTTGATTTTCTTTCTCCCTGTCTCCTGTGTCTACCCGAGTTCCAGCCGCGCCGCGTCCAGGGCAGCATCCAGGGCTGTTACATCGGGGCCGCCGCCCTGCGCAGCCTCGGGCCGCCCGCCGCCGCGGCCGCCGACGCGCTCGGCCGCGAGCCGCAGCAGCGTGCCCATGTCGTACGGCAGGCCGCCGGCGCGCTGGAACACCAGCTGTGCCTTCGCGCCGCGCACGCCGAGCAGGGCGACGCCGCCGCCATCGGCGATGAGTCTGGCCAATAGCCGCACGCTATCCAGCGAGCGCTCCTCAAATGCGCGCACAACCACCGGCACAGCGTCTATGCGCTCCGCCGCGGCCAGGAGCTCGGCCGCCTCGACCGCCAACAGCCGCGCTTCGGCCTGCTCCAGCGCCTTGCGCTGCGCTTCTTCTGCGGCGCGCAGCCGCTCCACGGCCACCGGGAGATCGGTATAGCCGACGTTGAGCACGCCGGCCAGGCCGAGCAGCAGCCGGTTCTTGGCATGATAGTCGCGTATGGCGCGCGCGCCGCAGACGAACTCCAGCCGCATTCCCCCTTTGTAGCGCTCGGTGCGGCGTACAACAATCGCGCCGACCTCGCCCGAGCGCCGGGGATGTGTTCCGCCGCACGGCATATGGTCGAAATCGCCGGCCGACACCACGCGCAGGCGCTCGTAGGCCTGCCTGGGGGGCTTGCGCAGCGGCAGCGCCGCCAGCTCGTCCGCCGTTACAAAGCGCGCCAATACAGGCACGTCGGCCCATACCATGCTATTGGCGCGCTCCACGGCCTCGGCCAGCTCGTCCTCGCTCAGCTGGGCGCGATCGACGTCGATGGTACACACCTCGGCGCCCAGATGGGCCGACAGCGTGCGTCCCTCGCACACATCGTCCAGCGCCGCGCTCAGTAGATGCTGCCCCAGATGCTGCTGCATCATATCCCAGCGCCGGCCCCAATCGATCGTCGCGCGAACGCGCCGGCCGTCGATCGGCGCCGCCAGCACATGCCATACCTCGCCGTCCTCGCCGGCCTGGGTATCCAGCACCGCCACGCCGCCGAGCGTGCCGCGATCGCCGAGCTGCCCGCCGCTTTCGGGATAAAACGCCGAGCGGTCGAGCGTCACGGCCGGACGTCCCTGCCATTCACCGCTGCCCGTAACAACGGCATCCCATTCAGTCAGGTAGGCGTCGTCGTAGTAAAGTCTTTCGGTTGGCATCACTTTATGTTTCACCTTGTGGCCCTCACCCCCAACCCCTCTCCCGTCGCTTGCGACGGGAGAGGGGGCTATGCTCCCCTTCTCCTGTGCGTCAGCACGGGTGAAGGGGCTGGGGGATGAGGGCCACATCCTATCCTTCGATCAGCGCCAGGTCGGCCGTGAACCCTGGGCCAAACGCACTCAGCAAGCCGACGTCGCCCGGCCGCACAGTATCACCGGACAGAAAGCGCTCGAGCACGAAAAGCACCGTCGCCGACGACATATTGCCGTAGTCGCGCAGCACGGCACGGCTGTGCGCAAGGGCATCGGGAGCGAGGCCGAGCGCGTTGTCGTAGGCGCGCAGCACTTTGGTACCGCCAGGATGATACATATGATGCCGAATCTCTTCCGGCCGCCACCCGTGCCGGCAAAGCAGCTCGCTTGCCAGGTCGCGAAAATGATGGGCCACTACCGACGGGATGCGTGAGCCGAAAACAACGCGAAAGCCGGCGTCGACAACATCCCAACCCATCAGGTCGAGCGAGTCGGGAAACAGCGTCGAGCTCGTATCTATCACGCGCGGGCCGGCACGCCGCGCCACCTCGTCGCCCTCGATCAGCACCGCAGCCGCGCCGTCGGCGAACAAGGAAAACGCGACCAGGTTTTGCTTGCTGCGGTCTTCGAACTGCATCGTCAGCGAGCATAGCTCGACCGCTACCAGCAGCGCGCGATGCCCCGGAAAGGCTCGCACATACTCCTGGGCGCGCGCCAGGCCGCCCAGGCCGCCGGCGCAGCCAAGGCCCCAGATCGGAGTGCGCCGCGTGTTGGCGTGCATGCCGAGCAACAGCATCAGCCGCGCATCGATCGACGGTGTGGCCAGGCCGGTCGTCGTGACAACAATGATATGGTCCACCTCCGCCGGTGTGATGCCGGCCCGCTCGAGACAGCGCCGCGCGGCGTCTTCTCCGAGCCGGCACGCGGTCTCGACGAACACGTCGTTGGCCTCACCGAAGCCGTGAGGACGCAAATACCATTCGATCGGAGCCGCCAGGTAGCGCGTATCTATTGCGGCGTTGTCGAATACTGTCAGATAGCGCTCGATGTCGGGCAAATGACCGCGGAACCACTCGCGCGCCAGATCGCGCACCTCGCGCTGGCAAATCCGGTACGGCGGCACGGCGGTGGCGACCGCGGCGATTACGGGCATGGATACTCCAATGAAAAATGAACCAAGAGCAATGAACAAAGCTTACAACAATTGCTCATTGTTCATTGAAGCGTAGCGTCTTGTTCATTGTTCAGAAAGTGCGGCCTGCGCACGCCCGAAGCGGGCCAGCGTTTCTTCGCGTCCGAGCGCGTGCAGCGTTTCAAACAACGGCGGCGAGACACGGCTGCCCGTCGCGGCCACGCGCAGCGGCATGAACAGATCGCCTACTTTGATGCCCAGCTCTTCGGCCAGCGCGCGTAGTTGCGGCTCGATCGCCGACGTTTCCCATTCGGGCAGCTCGCGCAGCGCGACGGCCGCGAGCTCCAGCGATTTCCGTGCCGTGGCGGCATCGCCCTTTTTTGGGATCAACAGATCGGGCTGGTAGCCGGCGGGCGCTTCCCAGAAAAAACGCAGCAGCTCGGGGCCCTCGCTCAGCACCACCAGCCGCTCCTGGATCAGCGGCACCAGCGCGGTAACACGCTCGATCTCGGCCGGTGTCGCCGGCGTGCTCACCAGCCCGTCGCGCTGAAGCCACGGCAGCATACGCTGGGTAAGCTGCTCAGGTGAGAGACGGCGAATGTAGATGCCGTTGAATTTGTCGAGCTTTTCCGGGTTGAACACGCCGCCCGACTTTGAAATCTTGCGCAGATCGAAGCGCTCGATCAGCTCGTCGCGCGTCATTATTTCGGTGGTCTCGTCGTAGCCCCAACCGATCAATGCCAGAAAGTTGATGATCGCCTCGGGCAGGTAGCCCTTATCAAGATACTCGGTGACCGACGTATCGCCGTGGCGCTTGGAAAGCTTTTTGCCGTCCGAGCCGAGTACCTGCGGCACATGCACCCACACCGGCTGCTGCCAGCCGAAGAACCGGTACAGCAGCACAGGCTGGGGCGACGTCGCGATAAATTCCTCTCCACGCAGCACGTGAGTGATACCCATCTCGTGATCATCGACCACGACGGCATAATTGTAGGTCGGAAAGCCATCGCTTTTGATCATGATCGCGTCGTCCTGCAGCGCGTTGCGGAACGTAATCGGGCCGCGCAGCAGGTCGTCGATTGTCGTCTCGCCGTCGAGCGGCACGGCGAGACGCAGCACATACGGCGCGCCGGAAGCTTCACGCTCGGCACGCTCGGCCTCACTCAAAAAGCGGCAGTGCCGGTCGTAGCCGGGCGGCTCCTTACGGGCCTGCTTTTCTTCGCGCACGCGCTGCAGCCGCTCGGGCGAGCACCAGCACCTGTACAAACCGCCTTGGGCCAGCAGCTCGTCGGCATTTCGATGGTACAGCGGCAGCCGCTCCGACTGCCGGTAGGGTGCAAATGGCCCGCCGATGTCGGGGCCTTCATCCCATTCGAGGCCGACCATACGCAGCGAAACCTTGAGCTGCTCCTCGGCGCCCTCAACATATCGCTTGCGGTCGGTGTCTTCGATGCGCAGCAGGAATTGCCCACCTGTATGACGCGCCCACAGCCACTCGAACAGCGTCGTGCGTAAACTCCCGATATGCACGTAGCCTGTCGGGCTTGGTGCAAACCGCGTGCGCGCCGGGCGCGTTGCTTCCATTCCGGCCTCCCTGTCGTCGTTTGGATTATACCAGCGGGCCAGGTGGCGAAGGATGTGCTATCGTCTATGTTAGGAGCCAGTGGCCGGTAGATGACAATGAACCGCCGGACAAAGAAATGACACCGAACACCAGACCGATACAGAGTCCTGACCACCGAAACCACCGGCTTCGCCGAGCGTGCGTTACGCTACGCCGGCGACCTGCTGCTCGTGGGTGCGGCGAGCGACTGGCGCTCCGCGCTGCTGCGGTGCGACGAGCTGCGGCCGGATGTGCTGCTCCTGGAAGCCGGGCCGGATACGCACGATACAGTCACGGCGATCGAAACGCTCGCCGAGCAGGCGCCCGATCTGGGCGTCGTGGTGCTCGACAAGCGGATCACGCTCGCGTCGCTGCGCCGCGGGATGCTGGCCGGCGCCGCCGCGTATCTGGCGCTGCCTCCCGAGGCCTCCGAGCTGCTGCTGGCGCTGCGACGCGCAGGAGGCGGCGCGGTTGCTCAGCCGGACGCGCCGACACAACACGCAACTGTCGTGGCCGTGTGGAGCCCAAAAGGCGGCGCCGGCTGCTCGACCCTGGCCGTAAATCTGGCGATCGCTCTGGGCCGCGACGCCGAAACAGTTGTGGTGGACGGCGACCCGCAAGGCGATCTTGAGGTGCTGCTCGACCTCATGCCGGGGCCGACGCTGGCCGACCTGCTTACGGGCGAGCTCGACGCCGGCGCGATCAACGACGCGGCGCTGCCCCATCGCGGCGGCATTCGCGCGCTGCTGGCGCCGCCGGGCGGCTGGGGCCGGGCTGAAATCGATCCGCAGCGCATGCGGGCCGTGCTGGTGGCGCTGCGTGTCTCGTTCCACCATATCGTCGTGGACGCCGGAACCGCGCTCGACGACCGTGTGTTTGCCATCCTGGACGCCGCCGACCGTGTTGTCGTTGTGATCACGCCCGAGCCGGCCGCATTTCGCCGCCTGACCCGCTTTCTGGAGCTCGCGTCCGCGCTTGGCATTGATGGGAAGCTGCTACTGGTGCTCAATCGAGTCGACCGCGAGCATGGGGCACGATTGGATGGCGTCGAGCGCACGCTTGGACGCGCCTTCGACAATCACGTCGGCGACGCATCACCTGAGATGGCACTGGCCGCCACCGACGGTGTCCCCTTGCTGCTCACCAGCCCGGACCACGCCGTCGCGCGTGATATCACTGCGTTGGCGGGGGCCGTCACCCGAGGCTGAACCCCGTTCCCCCGTTTCCCCAGGCTCAAGCCTGGGGCCCAAACACAAAGCCACCTAAAGGTGGCTTTGTGTTTGGGCCCCGGCATAAATGCCGGGGTTGCCGGGAGGGGCAGATGAGGGCCATTCATCGTTTATTCATCATTACCCGATTGACAGCCCATCGGACCCTGCTATATTGCGATAATATGTCGTACTAGGCAGGTCGTACGTATGGCGATCATATCCTCGTTCGGAGCGGCGAACGGCACCAACAACATGCAAAGCCTGCTGCGCAAGGGATATCGCTTGCAGCGCAAAGGCGACGTTGTCGGGGCCGAGCTCTGTTTTCGGCGTGCCGTGGCGCTCGATACCCGCTCGGCCGAGGCATGGCACGCGTTAGCCTCCACCCAGCTTGGCGCCCGGCGCGCGATCTGCATCCGCTGGGCCGCAGCCGGATCGGCGCCTCTGCCGTTGCCCGTTCCTGCCGCCGCGGCGCGTAGCCGGCTGCTGCGCAGCGCGGTTGCCGGCATGCTCGGCGCCACGGGAATGTTGGGTCTGCTTGTCGCGGGAACTGACCTTGCCTACGCCCGCCGCGTGCTGCCGAATGTATCCATCGCCGGCGTCTCGGCCGGCAATCTGCCGCTGGACCGGCTCGACGACCTGGTAGCCGAGCGGCAGGCCCAGATTGCGCGTCGTGTCGTGCATGTGTCCGCCGCCGGCAACGAGCTGCGTATTCCGCTCGGCACGTTGCTGCATGACACCGGGGACCAGCTATCGAGCGCGGCCGGGGAGTACGGCCATCAAGCCGGCTTTGTGGACCGCGCTGCCACGCGTGCACGAGCGCTGTGGGGCTACGATATGCAGCTCGGCCGGCCCGAGATCGATATAGCTGGGATCGAGCGTGCGGTCGCCGCTATCGCCGCGGCCGTCGAGCTGCCGGTGGTCGACGCACAATTGGTGCGCCGTGGGGAAACGTGGCGGGTTGAGCCGGAGCAGCATGGGCGCGCGCTCGACCGCGCGAAAGTGCGCTCGGCATTGCGCCTGTTGCTCCTGCGCAACGCCTGGAACACGGATGCCGGCGAGCTCGCCCTGCCCATTGAAGCCATCACGCTCGCGCCCGCAACAACGTCGGCGCAGCTGCTGCCGATCCGCGACCGGCTGCGTGAGCTTGCCGCCCGGCCGCTGCGTGTCGTCGCCGGCGAGCAGTCCTGGACGCTTGATCCTTCGACGCTGGTGCGCTTCGACGAAGCAGCCGGCGCCGAGGGCGTGCGCCCGGATGCCGCCGCGATCGACGCGCAGCTGGATCCTGCCGCCAATGCGCTGCTGATCCTGCCGCGGCCGTCGCGCCTTGAGCGCGAGGGCGAGCGCGTGCGGGCTTTGGTGGCGGGTTTACCAGGTCGTGAGCTGGATCGGCCGGCAGCCACCGCCCTGATTGGCAAGGCGATCGTAGCAGCAGATAGACAGGTGGAGCTGCCGCTGCGCGAGGTTGCACCCCCGCCCGGCGAGATCGAGCAGCTTGGTCTGCTGGCCGAGCTCGGGCGCGGCGAATCGCAGTTCGTCACCTATTCGTCGTCCAACCGCGATGCCAATGTGCTGGCCGGCGGCAGGGACATCAACGGTATTCTTGTAGCGCCGGGCGAGGAGTTCTCGTTCAACACCACAGTCGGCTGGATCGGCGAGGAAAAAGGCTACCAGTGGGGCGAGGCGATCGAAAACGGCGCCGTCGTGCCGGCGATCGGCGGTGGCATCTGCCAGGTATCGACCACCGTGTTTCGGGCAGCGTTCTGGAGCGGACTGCCGATCGTTGAGCGGCACAACCATATGTGGCGCCTGCCGTGGTACGAGGTGGACGCGCCGGCCGGCATGGACGCTACCATCGCCATCGGCGGTCCCGATTTCCGCTTCCGCAACGATACGAATGGCCATATCCTGATCAAGGTCGAAACCGACCTGCTCAACAAGCGGCAAACCGTGATCCTGCTCGGCACGCCCGACGGGCGGCGCGTAGAAATGCAGCCGATCACCAACGGCAACACCGGTGTGTATCGCAGCGTCATCGGAACACAGGGGATACTGGCGGACGAGGCGTTCGTGAGCTACTATACCCAGTGAGGACGAATTCCTGAGCAAGCGAAGGGAGCCGAGTTGAGCGAACCTGCGCCGGAATATGTTCGAGCCCGGCCGCGGCCACCGGCTCCGCCGCCGCCTGATTGGCCGCGTCTGTTACGCGCACTCGCGCGCTGGGCGCTGGTCGGCGGCACGCTGTACCTGCTTGGCTGGCTGCTGTGGCGCACCGCCGGCACGCTGACGCCGTTTATTATCGGCCTGGTGCTGGCCTACCTGCTGCTGCCGATCGTCAAGCGGCTCGATCGGTTCATGCCGCGCTGGGCGTCGATTTTGACGGTGTACCTGGTCGGCCTGGTGCTGCTCGAGCTGGTGTTTCTGTATGTTGTGCCGCGCGTAGCGGAGCAAGTCAGCTCGGTCGCCATTTCGATACCCGACTGGTACGACGGCTCGTACAGTTGGGTCAATCGATTGATCGACCAGTTCAACCAGAATACCTCGGACGACGTCCGCGCACTGGTCGACGAGCAGATCCAGCGGATCAGCCAGACCCTGCGGGCGAACGCCGCCACCTATGCCCAGAGCGTCGCCCAGTTTCTGCTCAACAGCGTCGTCGGCATCTTCGAAACACTGGCGTTTTTGTTCGGCTTTCTGGTGATCCCGTTCTTCTTGTTTTATGTTCTGCTGGACACCAACAAACTGCCGCGAGCGCTCGATAAGGTGTTACACCCCAGGCTACGCGACGATTTCTGGAATATCTGGGAGATCCTGGACGGCGTGTTCGGCCGCTACATCCGCGGCCAGCTGCTGCTCGGCCTGATCATCGGCTTGATGTCGTTTATCGGCCTGACGGTGCTCAACCTGGTGTTCAGCTTCAATATCCCATATACCTCGCTGCTGGCGATCGTTGCCGGTGTCGGCGAGATGATCCCGGTTGTGGGGCCGATCCTGAGCGCGATCCCGGCGATCATCGCCGCGTTTGGCGCCGGCGAGAACTGGATAACGGCCGTGATCGCCGTCATCGTGTTGTACGTGGTGATCCAGCAGGTCGAGAACCAGGTGCTGGTGCCGCGTATCGTCGGCAACAGCCTCAGGCTGCACCCGGCGATGTTGATGGCTCTGCTCGTTGTTGCCGCGTCCGTCGGCGGGCTGGGGTTAGTGATCTTGTCGGCGCCGTTAGCAGCGATCTGCCGCGATGTATTTGTGTACCTCCATCGCCGCTTGCGCGAGCCGCCGCAATCGCCCGCCCAGGCGCTCGCCGGTCTGGTGATCGGCGACGACGTGCAACCTTCCGCTAAGCCGCGCACCCGCGCCGCGCGCCGTAATCGCCAGGCAGCGCAGCAGGCTGAGAAGCAGGGGTAACGAACAAACCGGCAAACCAGCATACCGGCAAACCATTGCGCCAATATCTGGCGAATTGGTTTGAATAGCAGCTCCATCACACACTGCTATTCGTAGAATGCCTACTCACAAGGTTGTGTTCCGGTGGTTTGTTGGTTTGCTGGTTCTTTACTTCGCCTTATGCAGCAACATCAACGTGTACTGCTCACGGCCGGGATGTTTGTCGATGCGCAGGTCGTAGCGTTCGTTGCTATACACCGGTCCCCAATTATTGTGCTTATCCTGTGACGCCGGATACAGCTCCAGCTCGCGTGCCTTTTCTTCCAGCGCAGTGTGCAGCTCATGCGGTGAGCTTCCAGTAACGAGCGTTTCGCGCTTGAGCTTCATTTACGTCTTCCGAATCGCGATCAAATAGCTACTCGTATGAGCCGCCAGCTTCAGGTGGCTTCGTTTCGTCAGCCAGGTCATTTATGCCCGGCTTCAAGGCGCTTGAGCGCCGGGATAGTTTTACCCGAACCCACCGCCACCTCCGCCGCCGCGCGATCCACCACCGCCACCTCCACCGCCGCCGCCCCACGAGCCGGAACCGCCGCTCGAGCCGCCCCACGAGCGGCTGCCGCCGCTGCTGGAGCCCCAGGAACCGAAACCGCCCCCCGAGCTGCTCGAATCGCCGCCGCCCAGCCATCCGCCGAAGCCACCACCGCTGCTGGTCGAGTTGTTGTCCCCGCCGGAGGGCCGGTCGTCGTCACGGCCGCTGCCGCCCGGCACCACGATCACCGGCGGCATGCCCCAGCCGGACCCGTAGCGCCGACGTCGTCGCGGCCGGCCAAGTGTTTGCGGCCAGGGAGCCGGGCCATACTGGTCGTCGTCGGGGCCGTAGGCCGGTACCTCGGTATAGGTGCCGTATCCGCGCCGCCGCGCCGAGCTTAGGATCGCAAAAAATGCCAAAAGTAACAGCAGCCCCAGCAAGATGAAACAAAACGGGCTGATCCCGCCGGCCGCGGGCTGCGGCGCCTCGCCGCCGGATGGCACGTCGGCGCCTCCCGCGCGAAACTGTGCTCCACTGGCAAGAATCTGCTTGGGAAACGAAACGTCCACGCCCAACTGCTCGCCCTGCACCGTTTCGTCAAGCTCCAGCTGCAGCGTCGAGCCGTCATACGCCTGGCTGACTTGTGGTCCGTCGACACTGACATCGACCTGGCTTTCGGGCACCGCTTCGGGCAGCGTGATCGTTACACCGCCGGCACGGACCGGCGGCGCGTTGCCGCTCCAGAAGAAATTCCAGCCCAGCGTCGCCGTGGAGCCACTGTCGATCAAGCTGCGCTCGAGGGTGTACGCGATGGTGAGGTCGTGCTGCGAATCGGCCGGATCACGGAAAAAAATAACGATCTCGGCGTCGGAGCCGTTGTCGCGGGCTTCGAACGTGCCCGGCGAGCCGTCTCCGGAAGCACGATAGGGCTGCCCATCCTCCGACACCGCGAAGTCCGTCGCGCTCCCGAATTCGCCGGTTTCGAAGCTGCGCGTCATGCGCCGCACGGTGCCCGAGAGCACCTCCAACTGCTGCTCTTCGCTCACCGCCACGCTGCCGTCGCGCTCGATCGTTACCAGGTTGTCATAGCGCGTCCATTCAAGCCGTGGCCCATCCTGCGCAAACGCAACCGGCGTGAGCAACCCGAGCACCAGCAGCACCGCCAGCCAGCGTGCGGGGCGCGAGGCCCATGCCGTGCGCAAGGTCTGTGAAGACCCTGCGGGCAATCGGGTATGCGGTGAAGTCTGCGGGGTTCGCGGGTGCGCCGGCCGCGCGCAGCCGCGCCGGCCGCGCGTGCCGTGCCGGCCGCGAATGCGCCGAATGAATTCGGCGTTGATAGGATAAAACCTGCTGAAGCAGGTTACGCATCAGTTGCAGGGATCGAATCATGATGTACGTTTCGGAACCATCTAGTAGATACTACGAAACATAGTCTAGCGAGGTTACACAAATGGGGCAAGGTACTTGCCCTACCCAACCTGCTTATGCACCACCGCGAATTTCGCGGTTGGTATGCTCAAACGGCTTGCAGCACGTTACACGACACTTTGCATCAACCTGCTTCAGCAGGTTTTATCCTATCAACCGCGAATTCATTCGCGGATTTGCTGCCCCACCACGCGGCCCTCCACGCCCCGTCGACCCCACCACGGCCCCAGCGGCGCTGAGCGGATCTTCGCGCCACTGCGCGGTCCGATCGGCCCGATACAGCTCCGGCGGCGCTGGTGCGGATCCTCCGCGCAGCGCCCCGTGCGTCTGCTACAATACCATTGGACAGCGTCAGGCGCCAAACGTCCACGCTGTCCGCATTCGACACGGAGTACAAGGAGGTACCCGATGACGATGACGCGACAAACCAGCGCTCGCTCCAAAGAGGGCGACTTTTTGCAGCTCAAGGGCATCGACTATGTCGAGTTTTGGGTCGGCAATGCGCGGCAGGCCGCACACTACTATCGTACCGCCTTCGGCTATACCCCGCTCGCCTACGCCGGCCTCGAAACCGGCGTCCGTGACCGCGCTTCATTTGTACTCCAGCAGCGCAACATTCGTCTGGTGCTGACTGGCGCCCTCGATGCCCAATCGCCGATCGCCGAGCATGTTCGGCTGCATGGCGACGGCGTCAGGGACATCGCGTTTACGGTGGACGACGCCACGCACGCGTTCGAGGCAACCGTCGAGCGAGGTGCCCGGCCGGTACTGGAGCCGACGGTGATCGAAGGCCAGAAAGGCAGCGTGACTAAAGCCACCATCGCCACCTACGGCGATACGGTGCATTCGTTTATCCAGCGCGATCGTTACAACGGCACGTTTTTGCCCAAGTTTCATGCGATCAAGAACCCGCCGCCGGTAACATCGTCCGGCCTCGCCGCTGTCGACCACATCGTGGGCAATGTCGAGCTCGGGAAAATGGACCAGTGGGTAAACTTTTACAACCAGGTGCTCGGTTTCCGCCAGCTGCAGCACTTC
Organism: uncultured bacterium; assembly: GCA_963827625.1. GTDB lineage: Bacteria > Chloroflexota > Chloroflexia > Chloroflexales > Kallotenuaceae > CAWHBS01. Next base: position 1,300,749 of record CAWHBS010000007.1, read on the forward strand.
AGCGACGAAGATATTTCGACCGAGTATAGCGCCCTGATGTCCAAGGTGGTGCAGAACGGCACGGGCCGGATCAAGTTCCCGATCAATGAGCCGGCCGAGGGCAAACGCAAGTCGCAGATCGACGAATATCTGCAATATTATGGTGGGCCGGGCGCGCAACATATCGCGTTGCTGACCGACGACATCATCGCCACGGTGCGCCGCCTGCGCACAAACGGCGTCGAGTTCCTGCGTACACCCGACACGTACTACGAAATGCTGGCCGAGCGCGTCGGCAAGATCGACGAAAATATGGATGCGCTGCGCGAGCTGGGCATTCTGGTCGACCGGGATGACGAGGGCTATCTGCTGCAGATTTTTACCCGCCCGGTGCAGGATCGACCCACAGTGTTTTTCGAGATCATCCAGCGCAAAGGCGCGCGCGGCTTCGGCGCCGGAAACTTTAAGGCCCTGTTCGAAGCGATCGAGCGCGAACAGGAGCAAAGGGGGAATCTGTAGAGGCGAGGGGCGAGAGGCAAGCGGCAAGAGGATCGGAAACGTTCTCCTATTGCCTCGTGCCTCGTGCCTCGTGCCTTCGACCTATGCGTTTCGTCACCTTCCGCTTGTCCGGCGAACCAGGTTCCGATGCGCGAGCCGGCGTGCTGCTGCCCTTCGGCGTGGTCGATCTACAGGCCGCAGCGCCGCTGGCATTCGACGACGTCGATGGCCGGCGCGTCGACCTGCAAAGCTTGCTGGACGGCGACAGCGGCCTGGGCCTTGACAGTGCCGCCGAGATCGTCAACGCGGTGCTCGAGCAGCTCGGCGGCGCGATCGATGTCGTAGACGACGATACAGAGCCCGGTGCCGTCGATCTGGCGGGCACGGTCTCCATCGGCGGCGCCGAGCTGCTGCTGCCCCGCAGCGAGGCACGCCTGCTCGCACCGCTGCCGCGGCCGGGCTCGGTACGCTGCTTCGAGGCATTCGAGGCGCATACCGTGGCCGGTTTTGCGCGCCGGGGACTGCCGCTGCCGGCCAGCTGGTACGACGCTCCGCCCTTTCGTTTCGCCAACCGCCTGGCAGTGCTCGGTCCCGGCGCGCAGCTCGCCATGCCGCGCAGCGAACAGCTCGACTTCGAGCTGGAGGTGGCTTGCGTGATCGGCCGCGAGTGCCGCGATGTCGATCCGGCCGATGCGCTGGACTATATCGCCGGCCTGACCATTGTGAACGATTGGACCGCGCGCGACCGCGAAGCGATAGAGCTGCTGGCAGGGCTTGGGGCGAACAAGAGCAAGGACTTTGCGCTTTCGCTCGGGCCGTGGCTGGTGACGCCGGATGAGCTCGAAGATTGGCTGGTCGGCGACGGCGACGCCTGGGATTTGCCGATGGTCGCGCGGATCAACGGGCGCGAGCTGAGCCGGGGCAGCCTGGCGACGATGTACCACCGCTGGCCCGCGATCATCGCGCATGCCAGCCGCGACAGCGTGCTGTATCCGGGGGATGTTCTATCCTCAGGCGCTGTCGGCGGCGGCAGCATCCTCGACCTCGGCCCCGAAACACTCGGCGGCTGGATCGAGCCCGACGACGTGGTTGAGCTGGAGGTCGGCGGGCTGGGGGTGTTACGCAATCGGATCGGGTACGGGTAAAAGAACGGAGGCCGACGATGCCCTTCTACCATCGATTAGGTGAAGTTCCGCACAAGCGCCACACACAGTTTCGCAAGCCCGACGGATCGCTGTACCGCGAGCAGGTGATGGGCACCAAAGGATTCAGCGGGAACGAGGCGATTCTGTACCACCATCATCTGCCCACCGCGATTCTATCGGTCGAGGATCTGGGTCCGGCCGCGCTCGGCTTTGAGGAAGCGGGCGCACTGCGCCATCGTCACTTTCTGACGGCCGGCGTGCCGGCCGGCGGCGATGCGTTGACCGGCCGGTGCTATATGCTGGCCAACAACGATGTGCGCGTCGCGATCTGCAAGCCCACCGAGGAGCAGACCTACTTTTACCGCAACGGCGAAGGCGACGAGGTGCTGTTCGTACATGAAGGCGAAGGCATGCTCGAAACGATCTTCGGCAACCTGCCCTACCGCCGCGGCGACTACTTATACATTCCGATCGGCTGCACCTGGCGCCTGCGACCGGGCGGCGGTCCGACAAAGTTGCTGGTCTTCGAGACCAGCGGCGAGGTAACGACGCCCCGCCGCTATCGCAACGAACACGGTCAGCTGCTGGAGCACGCCCCGTTTTGCGAGCGCGACTTTCGAGTGCCGCTGCAGCTTCAGCCCCACGACGAGCAGGGCGAGTTCGAGGTGCGCGTGCGGGCGCGCGGCAGGATCAGTAAACACATTCTCGACCATCATCCGCTCGACGTGGTCGGCTGGGACGGCTACCTGTATCCGTTCGCCTTTAACATCGAGGATTTCGAGCCGATCACCGGTCGTGTCCACCAGCCACCGCCGGTGCATCAAACGTTCCAGGGCCCGAACTTCGTGCTCTGCTCGTTCGTGCCGCGCCTGTTCGATTATCACCCGCAGAGTATTCCAGCACCCTACAACCACTCCAACGTCGAAAGTGACGAAGTGATCTATTATGTCGAAGGCAACTTTATGTCTCGCCGGGGGATCGAGGAAGGGTCGATCACTCAGCACCCCGCCGGTTTGCCGCATGGGCCGCATCCCGGCACCACCGAAGCCAGCATCGGCAAAGAGCGAACCGAGGAGCTGGCGGTGATGATCGACACGTTCCGGCCGCTGTATGTCGCGAGCGAAGCGCTGGCGTACGAGGATCCGAAGTATCCGTACAGTTGGACAGAGGAGCGTAGGAATTAGGGATTCGGGGTGGGGGTGCGACGTAGCGTCGGTTGCGGACGCGCCACCGGCGCGTCCCTACGATCGGCAACTACCTATCCCCCATTTCAACATGACCACCTGCGGCCGTTACGGTTCATCAGGAACATAATCCCGATCAGCACCAGAATCCCCGGCCAGAACAGCTCGGTCAAAAACAACACCGCCAGGCCGCTGAAAAACACCAGCGTGCTCAGGCCTTTCTGGCGCTTGCCTTTCGCATCGTGATCGACAAAGCTGCTGATCCCCAACAGCACCAGGATTCCAGGCCAGAACAGGTCGGTCAAGAATAAGATTCCGAGGCCGATCAGCCAGATCGCTCCCAGCGGAACTTTATGCTGCGGCTTGCGTTTTGCGCGCCGCGCCGGGCGCGGCGACTGTACCGTCGTCGCAACCGGAGCCGTAACGGGTTCGGCCGGCTTGGGCATGCTGTAAGACGGATCCAATCGCTGCGTCGGCCCCAATGCCGGCCTGGTGTCAACCGCCGGCGCCGGCGGGGCCAGGCGCTCGCTGCAGTAGATACAATATTGGCTGTCGGTTGGGATCGTCCGATAGCAATTAGGGCAGTCCATCATATCGCTCCTTGGGACGTGCCACGCTGAAGGGCTACGCCGTTTGAGAGTAATACGCAGACGGCATACAGTTTGTTGCGCAAGCTCACCGCCCTAGCTTGCGTAAGGTGCCTGCGTTGAGCAACATCATGACGCCGATCAGGATCAGCATTCCCGGCCACCACCAGTTGAACCACGCGATGACTGCCATGCCACAGAAAAAGATCAGCGAGCTGAGCGCCTGGTCGAGCCGTCCCTGATTGATCATCGAAACAAACGCCGTCAGGCCGACCAGGACCAGTATTCCGGGCCACCACAGGCCGGTAATCGCCAGCACTCGCTATCCCGATCAGCCAGATCGCGCCGATCGGCACCGCCTGGCGAGGACCGAAGCTCGAACCCGAGCTCGCAGCTGCCTGCGGCGCGGGCGGCTGCTCTGCCGCCACCGGCCCGGCCAGCTGATCGTTCGAGTCCAACCGCATTGTCGGCCCGGTGGCCGGCCGATCTTGAAGCGCCGTCGCCACGACACGAGTGCCGCAGTAAGGACAGATTGAGCTATCTGCCGGGATGTTACGGCCGCAGTTTGGGCAATCCATCGATTTCCCCCATTGGGTATGATGCGGCAGGTAGATACCGATTATACGCTGCCATGGATCTTGCATGCGAGTCCGTACGAATTAAGGATCGAACGATATGGAAATCGAAGCGAAATTCCGCCTGAGCAAAGACACAACGCCCGAACAGATCGAGGCGCTGGACTGGGGACCGTTCCGGCTGGGAGCGCGCGCCGAGATCCGGCAGCACGATACGCTGTGGGATACCACGGGCAGGCAGCTGAGCGCCTCGCGCAACGCGGTGCGGCTACGCGAAGGTGGTGCGCAGCCGCTGGTTACACTCAAAGGGCCGGGCAGCGTCACAGAAGGGGTACACGAGCGTGAGGAGCTGGAGCTGCCTACCACGCAGCTCGAACCGGCCGGCTGGCCCACCGAGATCCGCGAGCGGCTACGGGAGCTGGTCGGCGACGAGCAGCTGCAGCCGATCTTTGAGATCCACAACCATCGCCGCGTCTGGCCGCTGCTCGAGGACGGCCGTGTCGTCGGCGAGGTGGCGCTGGATCGGGGCTCGATCGAGGCCGGCGGGCGCTCGCAGCCGCTGCACGAGCTCGAGGTGGAGCTCAAGGGTGGGGCCGGACGCAACATCTTGAGCTCCATTTCCGAGATGCTGCGCCGCCGGTTGCCGGCCGAGCCCGAGGACAGCTCCAAGTTTGAGCGCGGCGTAGCTTTGCTTGACCGCGGATTGTCATAACTCACGGAATTCGGTATAATTGGCTGTATTAAGGCTTTGTTAAGATACAAAGGGGTGCAAGAGTGGCCAAACAGATCGCGAGCGTTGAAGAGCTGAGCATCACACAAGAGATCGACGATCTGGCCGAAGCTGATGGCTTTGCACCCGACGACCGGCTGGCGCTGGCGGCGCGGCGGACGCTGTCTCGCCACCTGCGCAAGCTATACAAACACCTGCCCGGCGCGATGTCGGGTGAAGACCCGCACGATATCCACCAGGCGCGCGTGGCTTCGCGCCGCATGCGCGCGGTGATGCTGGCAGCCGCGCCCGCGTTCGAGGCCGACACGCTGCGCGACCTGCGCCGTCGCCTGCGTGGCCTGGCCGGCACGCTGGGCGAAGTGCGTGACCGCGACGTGATCCTGATGCGGCTGGATGCCGATGTAGCCAAGCTGCGCGGCAAGCAGCGTGACGCGTTGCGCGCGATCGTCGACGGCGTCAAGCTCGAGCGTGGCGAAGCCCACGCGGCACTGGTAGCCGAGCTGCAACGTAAGCGCACTCGTCGCCTGCTGCGGGATCTCAATACGTTTCTGACGCGTCCGTTGGACGAAGTAGAATTGCTTTCCGACGGCTTGCCGTTGCTGGTGCGCCACCTTGCCGGTAGCGCCATCTGGCGCGAGTTCGAGGCGGTGCGGCAGTACGAGAGCGTAATGCCTGGCGCGGACGCCGAGCAATTGCACCAGCTGCGCATCGCGTGCAAGCACCTGCGCTATACGCTCGAGCTGTTTGAGCCGGCCCTGGGCAAGGATGCGCCAAGCAAGATCGAGCTGGTCACCGCGATGCAGGAGCAGCTGGGCAGCCTGCACGATGCTGATGTCGCGGCCACCTACTTCGGCGCCGCGCCGGTGAATCACGGCCCGGCGAACGGCAACGGGCACGTCGTCAACGCCAAAGGCAGCGGCTCACCTCTGGCCGGCTACCTGGAGCAACGCGTCGCCGAGCGCGGCGAAATCCTTGAAGGCGTCTGGCCGCTATGGCAAGAGCTGACCTCCGAAGCAACGCGGCGCAAACTGGCCAAGCTGATCGGGGCGCTATAAATCAATGAGCAATGAACAATCACCTGCAGGCGTTGTTCATTGCTCATTGTTCATTAATAGCCACCTCGACCCCATAGGCTCTTCGAAACAGCGCCGCTCTGCGGTTCGCGTCCCAGATCTCGAGCGAGGCATCGCCCACGGTGTCGCACACGATACGGACGTCGCCGTTGATGCTGCAGCGCACGCCGCTGACCACCTGGCTCCTGGAGCGCTCGAGATTTTCGGCGATCCTCAGCAGCGCCGCCAGCCTGGCCACGCGCTCGCCGTCACCCTCGCCCAGCACATCGCGCAGCTCGCCGGTATCCACCATACCCCTACGATGAAAGCGCACCACCAGGGCGATGATCGCGAGCTCGCGGTGATTGTAACCCTCGATCGCCGAATTGAGGATAATATACGACGAGTGCTTGTGGTGGTCGTAATAATCGACAGTTACGCCGATATCGTGCAGCATCGCCGCCGCCCACAGCAGCTGGCGCTCCCATTGCCCATAGCCGTGTAGTGCGCTCAACTGATCGAACATCTGCAGCGCCAGCTCCTGGACTTTCGCGACATGCAGGTGCTGGTGATCGTAGGAGCGCAGTAAGTTTTCGACGCCGAAGCTACGTAGATTTCCGATCAGCGGCGGATCAAGGCCCGGCAGGAACTGCTCGTAAAATACGCCCTCGCGCAACCCCTGACCGCTGACATGCAGGCAGTCGGCGTTGCTGATACGCATGATCTGGCGTAGCACGAGTGCACCAGCCAGAATGATGTCGGAACGCTCGTCGTTGAGTCCGGGCAGCTCCGCGCGCTCGCGTGCCGTCAGCCGGCGTAATTCGTCGCACAGCTGCTCCACCCGGTCGCGCCGCAGCTCATAAGCGTGCAGCCGTTCGAGCGGGTACGCGCGCAGCTTGCCGTCGATGTTGGCCAGGCTGCGGATCGTGCCGCCGAGCCCGACCAGCTGCATCGACGGGCCGATGCGCAACCAATCGAGCCGTCCCAACAAAGCGTCGATATAGTCTTCCAGTGCTTTGACTTCGTTCTTGGACGCCGGATCGGATCCCAGGTACCGCTCCGTCAGCCGCAGCGCGCCGGCGGGGATGCTGACGGCATGCACCAGGCCGCGGCCGCGCACCATGGAGATCTGCGCCGAGCCGCCGCCGATGTCAACTACGACGCCGTCGTGCAGCGGCAAGCTGTTGAGCACGCCGAGCGCGCCGTAGTAGGCCTCCTGCTCACCCGACACGACCCGAAACTCGACGCCGGTTTGCTGCTGAATACGCCAGAGCAGCTCAGCCTGATTACGCGCGTCGCGCACAGCGCTGGTTGCGACGCCGATGATGCGCGGCACCTCGGTTGCGCGCGCCAGTGCCCCGAACATGCGCACAGCCCGGACTGCCCGCTCCATCGGCCCGTCCTGTAGTATAAATTCGACAGCTGCACCCTCGATTAAGCGTACAGTTTCCTTGATCTCGCTGACCAGCTTGAACGCGTAATGCGGCTGATAGGCCATTACAATCATCCGCGTCGTGTTCGAGCCCAGGTCGACAATGCCGATGCGGTCACGCATGCCGGCTTCACCCTTCAATTATGTCCGAATCCGAGGGCATGGGGTACGGGTCAGAGTGCTGAAGAGCCTGGCCGGCCGGAAGATCCAGGGCGGCGATGTCGCGATACATATCGCCACGGCTGCGAGCGTTTGCCAGCTCGCGCCGCAGCCAGCCAATATAGAGTAGCGCGCACGCCAGCGCCGCACCGAGGACCAGTCGAACCATGCTTGTTCTCCGCTGAGATCATTGTAGCGAAGGATGTCAAAACGAAGTGACGAGTGATGCGGGCATTTATCACTCGTCACTTGCCTGATGGGTTAATCTCCTCTTCGATGCCGAACCCTGAGCTACTAGCCTACCTTAGCGACAATAGCTCGCCGCTGCAGGCCGACCTTGAAACCTGGCTTATGTCGAAGCGTTGGGAAGCGTTCGCGACGGTACACCGCGACAAGATCAGGAAAAAGCTGCGCGAAACCCGCGATCCGGCGGCGCTGGGCGACCTGCGCGCCGAGCTGGAAACCGCCTACCTGCTACTGGGCGAACCACGCCTCAGCGTGGTGTATGAGCCGCTCGGCCGCAGCCGTGGCCCGGCGCCGGATTACGCGGTGAGCTACACAACCAGCCTCACCGTAATGCTTGAGGTGACGCGCCTGCGCGACTTCGAGCGCTTGGGCGAGGTTGTCGCCGCCAAGCTGCGCCAGCTGGTGCCGGACCATCCCAACGTGCTACTGGTGTGGCTGGCCAAAGCGAGTACCTCGCTGCCTGACCGGCCGGGAGGGCCGTCCGTCGATCCGGATCTTCCGGCGGCGATGCGGCGACTCAAACTGCGCGTCGAAGGTGGCGACCAACTGCTGCTCGATCGGGCACGCTTCGCGACACGCGCCGATTTCGTGAGCCAGCTGGGCCATCTGAGCGAGCTGATCGTTCGCCTGCCCGACACAGGCGACGCTGCGATTAAGCAGTGGAGCAACCCCGCGGCCAGGCATCCGCTGCCCGCGCGGGTCAGGCATGCGCTTTCAAGGGCGCTCGAGGTGACGGCGTAGGGACACGCCGGAGACGCGCCGCCAGATCCATGGGACGGAGACGTGTCGTCGTCGGTGGCGTGTCCCTACGCGTTTAAACCGTCACCCGGTTACCGCAACCTATCCCCGCGCATCGATCGGCGTAAACGTCACCCCAAGCGGCCCGGTATACATCGACTCGGGGCGGATGATGCGGTTATTGGCGATCTGCTCGATTACGTGAGCGGTCCAACCGGCCACGCGGCTGAGCGCAAAGATCGGCGTGAACATATCGGTGGGAATGCCGAGCACATGGTAGGTCGAGGCCGAGTAAAAATCGACGTTGATCGGCAGATTGGGCTTGAGCTCGCCCATGCGCTGCTCGATCGCGTTCGACATCTCGTACCAGCGTGGCTCGCCGTTGGCCTGGCCGACCTGCTGGCTGATCGAGCGCAAAATCAATGCTCGCGGGTCGTCGGCGCGGTACACGCGATGCCCGAAGCCGCTGATCTTTTTCTTCTGCGCCAGCGCGTCGTCGAGCCAGTCGTTTACCTGCTCTACACTGCCGACATCGTTCAACATCAGCATCACTTGCTCGTTGGCGCCGCCGTGCAAGGGTCCTTTGAGCGCACCGATCGCGGCTGTGATACACGAGTACATGTCCGACAGCGTCGACGCGGTGCAGCGCGCCACAAAGGTCGACGCATTGAGCCCGTGGTCGGCGTGTAGAATCAGCGCGATGTCCAGCACGCGCGCCGCGCGCTCATTCGGCTCCTCGCCGGTGAGCATATACAGGAAGTTAGCCGCGTGAGATAGGTCGTCCCGTGGCGCGAGAACGTCCTTGCCGGCCCGTACGCGCGTCCAGGCCGCCACCAGCGTCGGCAGCTCCGCCGTCAGGCACGAGGCATGCCGCACCAGGGCGCCGTGGCCGACATCGTCGCTGTCCTCGGCAAACGCCGACTGCGCCGAGGCGGCAGTACGCAGCACCTCCATTGGCGACGCGTCGGTGGGCAGGTTGCGCAGCATCGCGACGACCTCGTTGGGGATGTCGCGGCGCGACTTGAGCTCGCGGTCGTGCTCTTCCAGCTCGGCGCGCGTCGGCAGGCGGCCATGCCACAGCAAGTACACCGTTTCCTCAAACGTCGAGTGCTCGGCAAGCTCGTTGATCTCGATGCCCTGGTAGAATAGCCGCCCGTTCTGCCCGTCGATATAGCTGATCGAGGTCTTGGCCGCGACAATACCCTCAAGGCCACGTTCGGCTGGCGTGGGATCTACAGCTACATTCGCCATCGAGATGCTCCTTTGCTTTCACAAGCGCGGAACCGGTCAACCAGCTGTAGCCGCGCCAGGCGGCAGATTATAGCACGAACTCGTGCGCGCGACCGCCCGCCGCGCTCCCGATCGTGCCGGCTCCCGCCAGGTGCAGCCGCGAGCCCTGGCTTAGCGCACGCCTGCCTGCTGTATAATGACGCACGACAACAAGGAGATACCCAGCGATGGCTGAGCCTGTGACTGAACTTGACCTGGTTGTTGGCTCGATGCTGACATGGACACCGGAGGAGGACCGCGACGCCTACGAGGAAGAGCGCGAATGGCTGCAGGAGGTGCAGGACCTGCTGCGCGATGAAGGCGTCGAGGTCGACCTGCTGTCGCAGCCGGGCACGCAGGTCTGGGAGGGCGGCATCGCGCGCTTCTACGACGTGTACCAGCTGCGGCGCCTGGCGGCCCACCTCGAGCGCGGCGACACTATCGAGGGGCTGCTGTCGGACGATGGCGATAGCGAGGAAGACGTCGACGATTTGCTGGCGGATATCTGGGAAGACGAAACCAAAACGCGCTTTCCGCACCTGATCAAGCACGGCATCGAGGATGGCTACTATCTGCCGGTGGAGTTCGCCGAGCCGATCTGGTTCGACTATGGCGAAGAAGAAGAAGGCAACGGCGAGTTTGCCGAGGAAGATACCACCGTTTCGTTCGGCTCATCCTATGGCCTGCTGCGCGAGCTGACCGATGTGGACGAGCTGCTGCAACAGGCCGGTGTTCCCGCCGACAACGGCGCACGTCGGGCCGGTGGAGTGCTCAAAGTAGCCGCTCAGCAGAGTATCAACAATGGGCTTCCCATCATTTTCTGGTGAGAGATGTGAAATGAATGATTTGCCGACATTCATCATTCATCTGCTCCCGGGCATACATGCCTTTGGACCCCAGGGTTTGAGCCTGGGGTGAGGAGTAACCCCTATCCCATCCCGGCCGTGTTATAATTCGGCCTAACCTCTGGGAGGAGTTTGTATGCTCACGTATGAGACAATCTCTGACGCGCTCCTGGACAGCGCCGAGCAAGTAGGTCTCAACGTATGGCAGACGGATGAGTGGCTGGATCCCCAGACGCTCAACCGGACCATCACGTTGCATTGTCTCAACGAAGGCGAGTCCGCTCCGCGGCCGACCAGCCCGGAAGCCACGATCGCCTTTAAAATGGGACGTGGCCATGACCGCTATCTCGACGCTTGGAACGGAGGCGCTGTGCGGCAAGTACCACGCCGACAACGTGCAGTGCTCGCACAGTGTGATGGGCTGCGCTTATGAGGCCACGCTCACGCTGGAGATTGGCTACACGATACCGCTGCGCCTGAGCCTGGGCGAAGACGTTGGCGCGCTGCAGCGCGTCGCACGTGGCGTGCGCGATGTGCATCGCGCGATGGTGGACCATAAGAATATCGTCAGCATCGCTGCCGGCCTGCAGCTGGACGGCGTCGATCCGCGCGTTTCTCAGCTCGCGGCGACGCAGCGCTGGACGATCGGCGACCCGATCCACGACCTCGACAGCCTCGAAGATGTGCTCGACGAAGCCTGCAGCGAAGTGCGCGATCTGCTCGCCGCGCTCGGCGAGCGCTTCATGATCGAGCCGCTGCCCGAGCCCGAGGATATCGCGCCGCTGGTGCTGCCCCCCGACGCCGGCGACGACGACCGCGTCTACATCATGCCGTCCAGCGCCTGACGGCGCTGTGGTCGAAGGTCAAACGTCGAAGGTCGAAGGTCACGAATGCCGGTGACCTTCGACCTTTGACTATTTCGACGAGCTACCCCTTGATCGAACCGGCCTCTGATGCTTCGGCCGACGCTTCCGTCGAGGCATCGGTATCCGGCCGACGCCGCCGGTACTGGCCACTTTCGGCGCCCCTGGCATGTTGCTACATCAGTACGCGGACGTCACCGCCTGCTTTGCTTCTTCGGCTTCTTTTCACGCGGCGGGCGCGGGCCATCGGCAAACGCGTCGGGCTCGAGATGGCCGGTAGCTACCAGCAACATCCTGACATTTTCCTGGCCCCACAGCGCTACTACACCCGGCACCAGCAAGAACAAGGGCGGAATGATCATGAGCACCACCAGTAGTAGGGTCAGCAGCACCAGCGATACCAGCATGCCGGGAGCATTGGCCAGCACCATCACCACGGCGTTGCGCAGCGTGGTGCGTAAGCGCTGATCTTGCTGGCGGATTGCCAGGGGAAAGGCGTACAAGGCCATGCCGGTCCATACGATCGTCAGCGTTCCAAACAGGTAGCCGATCACCCGCAGCACCGTCGAAGTCGAGGCATTATAGAACGTCAGGTTGGCCCACAGCACGGCCCAGCCGAGGATAAACACCCAGATTAGCTTTGAGCCCCAACCGATGTAGTCGCGTGTATAGCGAAAAAACATGCGCCAATCCTCGACGCGCTCTTCGCTCATCGGACGCACCACGCGATGCAGCGCGGCGGTAACGCCGCCGAGAGGCAAAATCAGCACGGCGCCGACGTACCACAACGCGCTGACCGCCAGCAGCGGAAACAGGTTCTCGTAGCCGTGACGCAGCGTCCGGCCCAGCGTCCGAACAGCGATACTCACCGATGGTGCGCGCTGTGGAGTGGGCGGCGTCGAAGAGCGTGAGGATGAACGATCGGTCATTGCACCATTGCTCCCGTTCTCCGTAGCATAGAGAACGGGAGCAGTCTACCATAATAGGGGTTAGGGGTTAGGAGCAAGCCCCTAACCCCTAACCCTTTTACCGCCCTCGCTGATCCTCGCGCGGCGCTTCGCGGTCTTCGTCGGCGTCCAGCTCATCGCGGATCGGAACGACCGGCACCACTGGTGCGCCGACCGTGCCGGCCGAGCCACCGGTCGAGCCGGTGATGCCGCCCGCACCGGGTACCACGCCGATGGCCGGAACAGCTGCCTCGTCCGCGGCCGCGCTTTCGCCGGCGTCGCTGCCCCTGTCACGCTCTTCGGCCACGATCTGCTCGCCGGGTACTTGCTGGGGCGCGTAGATGCGCTCCTGCTCGTCCATGTTTTGGAACAGCGGCTCGTTGTTGGTGTCGCGATCACTCATGCTTGGCCTCCTCCTCGAGGGTGATACGTCGTATCACAGCTAATCCCGCGCACGGGCCGATTCGTTGTCAGCCCTTGACGGTCTCTTTTGCCGTCCGTCGCTCGGCATAATCTAAGGCGGCACTCGTGCCGTCGAGCCGTAGCTCGACCGTGCGTCCGACGTCGACGTCCATTTCAACACTGCCGTCGTCGACCGTAGTTGCCGCGCCGGGCGCGTTACCGGCTATTGTCAGGGATGCAACTCTCGTGCCGCGGGCGCGAAACCGGATCAGTATCGGTTGCGGCCCGGTCAGGTGCTCGATCGTACAGCCGTCGTGTGCCACGCGCACGTTGAGCAGGTGCGCGCCGATCCGCAACAACTCTACCCGCGCCTCGGGCCAGGTTGTAGGCAGCGTCGGGCAGATGTCGAGCGTATGCTCAAATGCATGTGGGTCGAGGCCGAGAAAGCCTTCGAGCACGGATTGTAGAAATAAACCTGACGACCAGAGCTGCATGAAGCAGATACCTTCGGGGATCAGCTCCTTGAACGCGCCGAGCATGCCGTGCCGCGCGGTCAACGCGATGTTGCGCAGGTAGTGTAGCGCCCGGTCGGCTTTGCCGTAGCGCAGCAGTGCCAGTACCAGCAGGCCGGTCGGCAGCGTCCAGACGCGCTGATCCTGGTCACGGGTATGCACCATGCCCCAGCGATTGGTGTACTCGCGTTCCACCTTCTGTAATACCCGCGCCGCCCGGTCCGGACGCGCGGTTCCAAGCTGCAGTGGCACCACCTGCGTCCAGTGGCCGTCGATCTGCGGCGTGTAGTCCGAGTGGAGCGAATCGGCATACAAGTCTTCGGCCTCGACCCACCAGTCGCGCTCGAAGCGCTGTAGCCAGTCGCCGGTGAGACGGTCATAGTCGGCAGCCTCGGGGCGTCCAAGCACGCGGGCCATCTTGCTCAAGACGCGCCACGACGCGTAGAGGTAGCACGCCGAATCCAGCTTGAGCGCACCCATGCCGTGACGCTCGACCATCGCGTCACCCTGGGGATAGCCGTCCTGGTCCCAGTCCCAGATTCCGGGCAGATAGGCGCTGACACCTTCGCGGCACACCGGATACATCAGCCGCAGAAAGGCGGTATCTCCCGTCCAGCGGAAATAGTCCCACACTGCAATGGCAAACTGGGGGGTTTCCTGGGTGTTGCCGGGATTAAACACCCGGCCGTTGGTGGTTACCTCGTGCGGCACGCGACCACAAGCGCGGCGCGCCCAATCGCCCAGCAAGACGAGCGTCGAGCGGACCGACGACGCGAAGCCCGCGGCCGTAGCGCCGGGCGTCGTGTAGGTGTTGTCACAGCCGAACAGATTAGGATATTCAGGCACGCCGGCAATGAAATAGCCCGGCAGGTAGGGGCCGTAATCAGCCTCCAGCATCAGTAGATTGGCTTTGGCTAACGCCCAATCGCGGTTGACCCCTTCATCCGGGGTATGCAGCGAAACGTTCTCCCACACCGCTTGTCGGTAGCGTTCGCGCTTGGCGGCCAGTAGCTCACTGCCACGGCCAGTCAGGTTGCCGAACAGCTGCAATGCGCCGTAGTGGCCGTTCTGGTGGTCGCAGGCCACCAGGAACTCAAGCTCGACGCGCTCGCCGGGCGCCAGCGACAGCTCATAGCGCAGCTCGGCGGTCGGGTTACGATCTCGCCGGCCGAACGTCACCTCGCGCGGCGTGGTCGGGCTACCGAAGACAACGCCCCACCTGCCCTGCCATAGCTTGTCGAACGCCACCGCCAGGCCGTGGTCTTGCAGCAGCTCGACGCCGCCGGTTTCCCAACCGCTGAACCAGGTCGGCAGGATTTTGACCTCGGCCACGAATGCGACCTTGCCGCTCCACGGCTGGGCGCCGGTGTTCACAACCTCGATGATCGAAAACAGCGCCGCGTCGTCGTCGGCTACAAAGTCGGTGCGCGTGAGGCTGAGCGGCCCGTGAGCAAAACGCATGGTCACGTCGCTGAGGTGGCCCTCGAAATGCAGGCAGCGCAGCAGATCATGGCGACCTCCTGCATCTTGCAGCGACAGGTACCAGCCATCCAGAAACTTGACCGGGTGAGCCCACACGCCGCCCATGTCGCCGACCAGGTGCTCGGCCCCGACAGGCTCGAGCGCGCCGCTGGTGGTGCCGATGGCGTACAGCTTGCGACCTGACAACAAATACGGCGCCGATCCCGCGTCGCGTGTATCGAGCGCGATATTGCCAAAGCGCAGCGATTGCCGAACCGCTGATCGTCCCTGCTCCATATACACCTATGTAGCGCTGCTCCGGCCGGCCAGGCAGGCCGTTCGGCCGGAGCAGCGCTACGTGTCGCCACGTGCTCGCCGACGCGCTTCCGGGCCGGTCAGGTAGAATGGTAGACCCTAACGCCGGTCAGGCGGGGCTGTCGGCCCTCGGCCCTTCTGCTGCACGAGACGCAACTGGTTTCGTAAGGTTGCCCGCCGCTCATTCGCGGCGCGGCGCACCCTGCTCGTTGTTGAACTCCTCGGCGCTTTGCGGCGTGGTCGGCAGCGGCACCTGACGACCGCTGTCGATGTCGCCGGGCATCGCGCGCGTGACGACGTCGTCGCCCTGCTGTTCCTGGCCGCCGACGAAGTAGGCCGGATCGACCTCCTCGTGCTCCAGCTGCTCGGCGACGAACTTCTGGTGCTCGGGATCGCTGATCGCTTCCTCGAACTGCTGCCCGACGTTGGCTTGCACCTCTTCGATCGCTTCGGCAAACTCGTGACGCTTCTCTTGCAGCTTGGCTTGCGCTGCCTCGAAGCGCGCACGCTGTGCCGCGACTTCGTCCTCGGGATTTGGGTTGTGGGTATAGCCCTGCTCGCGGTCGGCGATACCGTCAGGCAGTTCGCCATCAGCGGTTCGGCGCTCGCTCATAGTGACACTCCTTTGCTAGGTTTGTATCCTGCCTGCAAGGTGTGTACCAGGCAAACCGCAAACCAGCAAACCAAGAACAGAGCGCAGAGGGTAAGCGCTACCCGTCACCCCATTCGCGTTCATTCGCGGATCGTTCTGTTCCGGCCCTACCGCAAGTTATATCCCTACAGAATACTGTCGTCGACAGTTACCTGATAGGCCGGCACGGTATGCACGCCGAGCACTTGAACACCGCCGCGCGCATTGAGACCGATCGTCAAATACATCTCTCCGACAAGCTCGCGCAGCTCGGCGTGATCGTAGTGAATATATTCCTCGTCGCCAAGCTGGACTCTGCACCAGCGCTTCCAGTAAGGGTCGTAAACAAGTACGCCGTCTTCCTTTTTGAGCTTGCCGATGCGCGGAAACAGGCGCGTCTCAAACTGCTCGATCTCGGCGTCGTAACTGAACACCGCTTCGACCTCGTCCGGCCGCACCAGACACACCGACCGCGACGGCGACCCGCGCAGCACAGCCTGCGGGTCGGGATCAACATGAGCAGGGAAGAATGCCGCTCGACGCGCTTCGGTCAGATCACGGATAAAGATCGGCGGGCCGGCGTCCCAGTTGGCAAGGACGTTTTCCGTGAATGGCGGTTCGGGCTTCGGTTCAAGCAAATCGAGCTGGATCACGTCGCCCAGCTGTACCGGCTGCCCACCTTCATAGATCAGGTCGTCGCGGGTGAGCGGCAGGCCGTTTTTCAGCGGCCGCACCCAGCGCCGCCCGGTCGTCGGATCGGGTTCGGTGGACATGCCGACCAGACCATAACTGCTACCGGCCTGCCGGATACCAAGCACCAGAATGTCGGTCAGCACGCGCGTTCCTCGCAGACGAATGGCCGGATTAAGCATTACCCAACATGGAATATCCTAGGCGGAATGCGGCTGTGGTGTCAAATTAATGATGGCGCTCCACATTGCCGGCTGCGGACACGCCACCGGTGTGTCCATTCTACGTATGTTCATCATTCGTAATTCGTCGTTCACCGTTCATCGTTCCTTATGCTACACTTTGCGCATGCCAGACGAATCGATCGTTGTGCTCGACTTCGGCTCGCAATACAGCCAGCTGATCGTGCGCCGGCTGCGCGAAGCGGGCGTGTACAGCGAGCTACTGCCGCACCATGCTGCTCCCGCAACGGCGCTCGCACTCAACCCCAAAGGCTGGATTCTGTCGGGTGGTCCGGCCAGCGTGTACGAGCCGGGCGCGCCGCAGCTTCCGCAGTGGGTCGCCGACAGCGGCCTGCCGGTGCTGGGCATATGCTACGGTATGCAGGCGATCGCGCACCTGCTCGGCGGCCGCGTCGAAGCCTCCACCGAGCGCGAGTTCGGCCCGGCCGAAATCACCGTCGACCATCCCGAGTCGCCCTTGTTCGCGGCACTGGATCAACAGCAGCGCGTGTGGATGAGCCACGGCGATAAGCTGACCAGGCTGCCCGACGGCTTTCATCCGATCGCGCACTCGGCGAACTCGTCGTACGCGGCGATGGGAGACGAAGATCGGCGCTGGTATGGACTGCAGTTCCATCCCGAAGTGGTGCATACGCCCCACGGACGCGAGCTGATCCGCAACTTTGCGTATCGTGTGTGTGGCTGTGAAGGCGGCTGGACGGCCGAGGCGATCGCGGAGCAGGCGATCGTACGGATCCGCGAGCAGGTGGGCGACGGGCGCGTGGTCTGCGGGCTGAGCGGCGGGGTCAACTCGGCGGTCGCCGCGGCGCTGATCGGCAGGGCAGTCGGCGAGCAGCTGACGTGTATCTTTGTCGACACCGGCCTGCTCAGGCTGGGCGAGGCAGAGCAGGTCGTCGCAACGTTCCGCGACAACCTGCATATCCCGCTGGTGGCGGTCAACGCGGCCGAAGACTTCCTTGGCGCGCTGGAAGGCGTGGCCGACCCCGAAACCAAGCGCAAGATCATCGGCGAGCGCTTTGTCCGCATCTTCGAGCGCGAGGCCGAATCCCTTGGCGACGTGCAGTTCCTGGCACAGGGCACGCTGTACCCCGATGTGATCGAAAGCACCGCCGCCGACCGCAACGTGGCCGCCAAGATCAAAACCCACCATAACGTCGGCGGCCTGCCTGAGCAGATGCGGCTGAAGCTTGTCGAGCCGCTACGCTATTTGTTCAAAGACGAGGTTCGAGCGGTCGGTCTCGAGCTCGGCCTGCCGGAAGACTGGGTCTGGCGGCATCCGTTTCCCGGTCCCGGCCTGGCGGTACGCATTCTCGGCGCCGTGACGCACGAGCGGGCCGAAACCCTGCGCCGCGCCGACGCGATCTTCCAGGACGAGCTACGCCACGCCGGCCTGCTGCGCGAGGTGCAACAGGCCTTCGCGGTGCTGCTGCCGGTGCAAAGCGTGGGCGTGATGGGCGATTATCGAACCTATGCCGACGTGATCGCGTTGCGCGCCGTGACCACTGAAGACTTCATGACGGCAGATTGGGCGCGCCTGCCTGCCGACGTGCTGCAGCGCACCGCGAACCGGATCGTAAACGAAGTCCAGGGCGTCAATCGCGTGGTGTACGACGTAACGTCCAAACCGCCGGCGACGATCGAATGGGAATAAATTGCTCCTGCCCCCACTCATCGCGCTGCTGCTGACTATTCATCTCGGCTATGCGTTCTCCAGCGTGTTGCTGCCCGACGAGCTACGGCCGTATCGAGCGCTGCTCATGGCGCCGGCCGGGCTGGCGCTGCTGATCCTGCTCACCGCCGCGCTGACGACGATCACGGCGCTGACGCCACCGGCGATCGCGCTGGGGTTAGCCCTGGTCGCGGCGCCGATCAATATGTGGGTGTGGTGGAGGCAGAGAACCAGGAACCAGGAACCAAGAACCAAGAACCAAAGCTGGTTCTTGGTTCTTGGTTCTTGGTTCTCCCTTTTCCTTTTCCTCCTCGCCCTGCTTCCCCTTCTCGCCTGGGGCTTCTCCGCGCCGATCGGCTCCAACTGGGACGCCGCCGAGTTCTATGTTCCACTCGGCCGGGCGCTGCAACTCCGTTCGCAGCGCGATCTCGGAACGCTTGCGCGCAACCCACTGGTCCAGATCATGTCGACGCCGCCGGTTTCCGGACGGATTCACGCGTTTTCATATCTGCACGCCACGGTCAGCAGCGCGACGGGTGTAGATCCGCTGCGCTCGTACGCGCCGTCGATGGCGTTTGTGCTGGCGCTGCAACCGCTCGGCGTGTATGTGCTGGGGCGCGTGCTGGGTCTGGGGCGCGCCGGCGCGCTGCTGGGCACCGCGATGCTGTCGCTGAGCTGGCTGTCGCTGTGGGTGGCCTACAACAGCTTCTCGAACCATCTCCTGGCGCTGCCGCTGCTGCCCGCGGCGCTTGCCGCCTCGGTTGTCGCGCTTGCATATGGCGGCCGTCGCGCGATCGTTAGCGGCGCGCTGTTTACCGCCGGCCTTGCCACGGCCTATTTTCCCGCCATGTCGGCCTATGTTGTGTTTATGGCGCCCGCGGCGCTGTGGCTGCTTGTGCTGCTGCGAGCGCCGCTTGCCGTGGTCCGGCGCGGGCTGGCGCTGGCGGTGGTCGCGTTTGCCTTCAGCGTGCCGGCACAGTATGCATTCTGGCTCAAAGATGGCTTTCTTGACGAGATCCAGCGCCGCAACACCGGCTTTCAGATCGTGGAATGGGTCGGCCTGTCCGATGCGCTCGGTATCGTAGCCACCTTCAATCGCGAAAGCATTGCCAACGATCCGCGGCTAACGACGGCGGGCCTGCTATGCGCCGCGGTCCTGGCGCTTTTCGCGCTGTTGTCACGCCGGTACCCGCTGCTATGCGCCATGCTGCTCGGCGCCGCCGGTTACGCCGTGTACACCGCCTTCGACGGATACTTTTATGGCTTCTATAAGGGCGTGACCTTTGCGCTGCCGCTGCTGGCACTGTTGCTCGCGGCCGGACTCGAGACGCTCTGGCACGCCGATCGCCCGCGCCGGCGCAGTGTTACCCGGGCGGCTGCCGTCGTGGCCGGCGCGCTGCTGCTCGGTCTGCAGGCAGCGACGATCTGGCAGCTCCAGCGCAGCTACGCGGCGGCCGGTCCCCAGCTGTGGAGCGCCGCCGATCTCGAAGCCGTCGATCTGAGCGCCGAGCTGCCCGCGGATGCCTCGGTGCTGCTTGTAGCGCCGCCCGACCGGCCGCCGACGTTCACCAGCTTGCTGGCGTATGCGCTGCTCGGACACGAGCTGCACGGGCGGATCGTTACCGGCTATACCACGCTCGGCGAGGTGCCGAGGAGCACACTCGCCGACGCTGCGCTGCTGCCGCGGGCCGAAGCGCCCACGATCCACGGCTACGATGCGCGACAACTCGGCTGGTCGGGCGCGGGCATGCGTCTGTATAGCCGCGACGCGTCGGTACGCTCACACCGCGCGTTCGCGGTTGCCCGTGAGCTGCGGCCGGACGACACACTTCAGCTGCAGCTTGGCGCTGAACTCGATCGCGCTCGACGACGAGCAACCGCCCGCCACCGGTCCGGCCGCACGCCTTGCCCTGGCCATAACCAGCTTCGGGCCGGCGTCGGTGGAGCTTCGAGGCGCCACCGGCAAATCGTTTGAGCTGCCGGGCGGGCTGGCCGAGGTGACGAGCGCGCCGCTACAAGGAACAGTCGAGCTTCGCAACACCGGTAGTGGCCCGGTGTTTGTGCAGTGGGCCGAGCTACGCGACCCCGCAGCCGCCGGTGGAGTGGTCAGCCGCGACGACGTGTTTGTGCGGGTTGAGCCGCTCGACGACCTGGCGCCCGCGACAGCGGCCAGCAACATAACTGTACACTCCGCGGCGCTGCCCGAGGGAATGCAGAAGCTGACCGGCCTGCTGATTGTGTCGCACACAGCCGACGAAAGGCAGGCACCCGAGCAGATCGGCCAGTGGGTCTACTTTCCGGCTGCCGATCGACAGCAGCGCGTCGACCTGGATCTCGCCACGCTGCAAGCCGGGCTGAGCGCAGATGATGCCCCGCTTGATCTGCCCGGCAGCGGGGCGCCGGCGAGCGACGGCACATACGAGCTGGCGTTGCTGCTGGCCAATAATGCTCGTGTTGTCTACGCGACGCGCCTGTGGAGCTGGCGCGTCGAGCACGGCAACGTGCTCGACGCTACCGCCGATGTCGTAGTCTCGGATCTTGTGTCGCTACCGCGAGCTGCCGTCGAGCTCATGCTGGACACCGGCGACAGCTCGTTGCGGCTGCGCGGCTACACGCTTGCCCGCGACACCCTGCGTCCGGGCTCGACCCTTGACCTCGATCTGGTCTGGCAAAGCCTGCGCAAGGTCGGCTCAGACATGCAGGCGTGTGCCATACTCGAAGACGGCAGCGGGCGGCGCCTGGCCGAGCAAACGCTGCCGCTCGGCGCCGCCGAGCACGGCACCTCAACCTGGCAGGAAGGCGAGCTGGCGGAACAGTCGTTCCGGCTGTCGTTGCCCGCGGACGCTGCCGCCGGACCGGCGACGCTGCGCGTTGAGCTGCTCGGCCCGGATGGGGGCGTGGTCGAGATCGGCGAGGGGCCTGTGGTGATCGATGGAATACACATCGAGCGGTGAACGCCCGGACAAAAGGGGTGCCCTCTGGGCCAAGGCGCAAAGAACGCAAAGTGATTCACCGATACGATTTTGCCTGCAAGGCGAACAATTCGGCGTACATGCCGCCGCGCGCCATCAGTTCGGCGTGGCTGCCGACCTCACGCACCTGTCCATGGTCGAGGACCATGATCAGGTCGGCCATACGCACCGTCGAGAAGCGGTGCGAGACCAGCACCGTCACCGCGCCGGTGGCCCGGCGCAGCTCGCGCACGGCGGTGGTCCAGCGCTCGAACAGGCGATGCTCGGTGTCGGCGTCGAGCGCGGCCGTGGGCTCGTCCAGCAGCAACAGCAGCGGTGAAGTACGCATCATCGCCCGACTGATGGCCAGCTTTTGCCACTGGCCTCCAGACAGGTCGACGCCCGAAGGCCAGTTCGGCCCAAGCTGTGTTGCCAGGCCGGCCGGCAGTGCATCGAGCACATCCACGGCGCCGGCGCGCTCGACAGCCGCGATGATGCTGGGTTCTTCGTCGAGCGCGGCCAGATCGCCGATGCCGATCGTCTCGCGGGCCACGAACTCCCAGCGTGCATGGTCCTGAAAGCCTGCCGCGATGCGCAGCCGCCACGCGGCCGGGTCGAGCTGCGCCAGATCGACCCCATCGACCGTGATGTGGCCGGAGGTCGGGTGGTAGAGCCCGGCGAGCAGCTTGACCAACGTGGTCTTGCCGGCGCCGTTGTCGCCGACGATCGCCACCGTGGCGCCGGCGGGTAAGTGCAGGCTCACGTCGTCGAGCGCATCGCGCTGAGCATGTCCATAGCGGTATGAAACGTGGTCGAGCAGGATTCCGTGCTCGAGCGCGTCCGGTACAGCGGCGGGCCGGTCGCTCCGGCGGTTCACCTGCTGGGAGACGTGCTCGAGATACACGAAGCGGCTGGCAGCGGTGAGCGTGCGCGAGGCCCACTGGATCAGGTCGGCGGAGCCGGTAACCAGGCCGAGCACCTGGCCGGCCAGCACTGCCGTGAGCACGGTGTCGCCGATCGACGCCTGGCCGCGCATTGCCTGCTCGACCACCCACACAATCGCCCCGACATATCCAACCACGAACACCAGCCGGGCGGCGAGGCCAATCGCTTCACCCCGCAGGCTGACCCGGCGATGGATGCCGCGGATCTCGCCGTTCGCCTGGTGAAAGCGCGCCAGCAGCTCGTCGCGCAGCCGGAACAGCCGCACCTCCTTGGCTGGACCCGCGGTAGTGGCGAGATCGAATAAATACCCCGCACGGCGCGAGGGCTCGGCTGCCAGCTCGTTGCCCAGATTGAACAGGCTGCCGGTCATAGTGCTGAGCAGCAGCGCCGGCAATCCGAACAACGGCAGCAGCAGCAACAGCGGGTCGACGCTGATCAGCAGCAGGGCGGTTGCGACCAGCCGCACGCCGGTGGCGAACAGATTGATCAACGTGGGGACGACGTCGCCGAATTCCCAGGACTCGTTTTCCAGCACTTCGAGCTGGGTGAGGTGCTCGGGCGTCTCATGGATCTCCAGCGTCGGCGTCCGGCCCACCAGCTCCACCAGCCGGCGCTCGACCAGGTGATGCGCGCGCTCGGTCAGCACCATCTCCGCCCGCCTGCCGGCGTATGCCGCGGCACTGCCGGCGGCAACCGAAACCGCCATTCCGGCGACGGCGAACGCGACGGCTTCGGCGTCGGCGCGCTCAAGGCCGTCAAGCAGCAGCTTGAGCCACCAGGCGAGCAGCGTCTGGGCCAGCG
Organism: uncultured bacterium; assembly: GCA_963827625.1. Taxonomy (GTDB): domain Bacteria; phylum Chloroflexota; class Chloroflexia; order Chloroflexales; family Kallotenuaceae; genus CAWHBS01. Next base: position 1,323,617 of record CAWHBS010000007.1, read on the forward strand.
CAAGCAGCGAGAATAGCCCGAACGCCTGGATCGAACGCTGTGGGTCGGCGGTCCAGGCGATGCCGAGCATGGTCCTGGCAGCGCGCAGCCTGCCGCTGGGCGCCGGACTCTCAGGCATCGTCGCCTCCCGGCTGCGACACCTGATCGGCATAGCGCATGGCCTGCTTGCCGAACAGGCGCGCATACTGGCCGCCGGCAGCGATCAGCTCGTCGTGTGTTCCGTCTTCGGTGATGCGGCCGCCGTCCAGCACGACGATCCGGTCGGCGCGCCGGACGGTCGAGAAACGATGGCTGATTACGATCGTAGTCAGGCCATGCGTCAGGTCGAGGAAGCGGTCGTACAGCTCTGCCTCGGCGCGGACGTCCAGATGCGCGGTGGGCTCATCCAGCACCAGCACGCGCGCTCCGGCCGCCACGGCGGCCATCGCCCGGGCGAGCGCGATACGCTGCCACTGGCCGCCGGACAGGTCGACCCCGCCTGCGAAGCGTCGCGACAACGGCGTCGACAACCCGTCGGGCAGCGCTTCGAGGATCGCCTCGGCGCCGACACGCCGCGCAGCCGTGGCGCTGCGCACATCGGCGTCCGCATCGTGCAGCAATTCCACGGCGCCGAAAGCGATATTATCCCGCGCGGGCAGCTCGTAGCGCACAAAGTCCTGGAAGATTACCGCCATACTCTGGTGCCACGACGTCGCATCCAGCTCGGCCAGGTCGACCCCGTCGACGGTGATGCGGCCCGCCTGCGGCACCTCGAGGCCGGCGAGCAGCTTGATCAGCGTGGTCTTACCGGCGCCGTTGAGGCCGACGATCGCCAGCGAGCGACCGGCCTCCAGGCGCAAGTCGAGCGCCGAGTACACATCGATATCGCGGCCGGGATAGGCGAAGCGTACTCCTTCAAAGGCGACCTCGCGGGTGGGCCGTTGCCCGGCCGGCGTAGCGCCGGGATGCTCACCCTCGAGCGCGGCGACTGCCCGCTCGAGCGCGAGCACATCCGGAACGGGAACCGCGCCGTTTTCGATCCACACATCACCGGCCTGGTCGGCTAAGAACGCCATGCCGAACAGGCCCTGCACCAGCACCGTCAACGCGCCGATGCCGAGCGCTCCGTCGAGCGCGGCCCGGGCGGCCAGCCACAGCACGGCTCCGTTGGCCAGGGCGACGACGGCGAGCAGCACGGCCATGCTGCGCTGGTCGACGCGCCTGGCGCGCCACAGCTCGTCCATCACCTGCGCCCACTGCATGCCGAACCGGTCTGCCAGCCAGTCGACCAGGCCGAAGATACGCAGCTCGGCGGCCCAGGCCGGCATCAGCGCCACCTGCTTTAGGTAGCGTGCCCGGCGCAGCGGATCGGCCCAGAACGGATCGGCGCGGTAGTAGTCGGCCTGCAACTGGCGAGCGAGGAGCAGCCAGATACACGCCAGCGGCACTGCGGCGAGCGGCCACACCGTCGCCACCAGCACCGTCGCGGCCAGCCCTTGTGCCCGCACGGCCCATTGTGTGCTCAGCCCGCTGACCAGCTCGCCCGGCCCAAAGCGCGCGATCCGCACGGCCCGATCGGTCACGGCAGCCAGCTCGGGATGCTCGAATAAATCGAGCCGCGGAACCGACAGGACCGTCCGCATCACTCGCACCAGAACGTATTCATCGTAGCGCCGGTACAGGTCCTGCGAGGCAAGCGCGCGCGCAGCCGAGACGAGCTCCTGCAGCACCAGGATCGCGCCAAGCGCGGCAAGGATCGCGACGATGCGCCGGCCTTCAGCCGAGGTAAAACCGCCCTGGATCGCGGCCGGCAGCGTGGCCACCAGCGCTGCCACCAGCGCGGCGAAGCCGGCCGGCAGCGCACCGCTGAGCACGGATAGGCCGGCGAGCAGCGCAAAGCGCCCCGGAAACGCCCGAGCGAGCATGAGCACAGCGGCGCGGCGTGTGCCGCCGCGGCTCCTGGTTGGTGGTGTGGCCTCGATGTGCATCAGGCACTCTCGCCGTGCGCCGTGGCGCCGTGCGCCGTGCGCCGTGCGCCGTGCGCCGTGCGCTGTGGCGCCGAATGAATTCGGCGTTGATATGAAAAACCTGCTGAAGCAGGTTATCATTAGGTGATGGTTCGTGCCAACCTGCTTGAGCACGTAACACACGATTTTCGTTTGTCGCCAACCTGCTTGAGCAGGTTTTTCGTATCAGCCGCGACTTCAGTCGCGGCTGGCGTTCATGCTATGATCGCGCCATGCTCCTCGACCACATCTACCATGGCGACTGCCGCGAGGCTCTCGCCGCGCTACCTGAGAAGTCCGTCGATCTGATCTTCGCCGACCCACCGTACAACCTGCAGCTACGCAACGACTTGTGGCGCCCGAACATGACCAGGGTCGACGCGGTCGACGACGAGTGGGACCAGTTTTCAGATTTTCAGGCCTACGATCGCTTTACCCGCGAATGGCTAACCGAGTGCCAAAGGGTACTGAAAGATAGCGGTACGATCTGGGTAATTGGCTCATATCACAATATCTACCGGGTTGGGACAGCACTCCAGGACCTGGGGTATTGGATACTTAACGACGTTGTATGGGTGAAATCCAATCCAATGCCTAATTTCCGCGGTGTCAGGTTTGCTAATGCACATGAAACACTCCTGTGGTGCAAAAAGTCGGCAGCCCAAAAGAAATATACTTTCAATTATCACGCAATGAAGTCGATGAACGACGATAAACAGATGCGCAGCGATTGGGAGCTGGCGCTGGCTACCGGCTCGGAGCGCCTGCGTGTCAACGGCGAGAAAGTTCACACCACGCAAAAGCCGGAGGCATTGTTGTATCGCGTCATACTTGCCAGCTCTAATCCTGGAGACGTGATACTCGATCCGTTCTTCGGGACAGGAACGACCGGAGCCGTTGCGAAGAAGCTGCGGCGGCATTACATCGGCATCGAAAAGGAGCAAGACTATATTCGAGCCGCGACACAAAGGCTCGCCGGTATTCAGCTTCGGGAAATGGATGACGAAGTATTCGGAAAATTCGCAACCAGGCGTAGCTTGCCGCGGCTGCCGTTCGCGTCGTTAATCGAGCGGGGTCTATTACTTCCCGGGCAGGTAGTGTACTTCAATCGCGACAAAAACAAGCCGGCAACTATCCTCGCCGATGGATCGTTGCGTGGAGCTGATGGATCGAGAGGGTCAATTCACAAGATCGGGGCTGCAGTCGCCAACCTTCCGGCATGTAACGGCTGGGAACACTGGTACTACGAGGATGACGACGGCGAGCTGGTGGTGATCGACGCGCTGCGCGAGGCGGTACGCAAGGATTTGGCGGTGGCGACACAGGATTGAACGTCCTACGTTCTCTGCGGTTGCCAAGCTTTACGGCGTCAGGCACATAAGGGCATTGGTATGCCACACAAGGCCGACGCTCGCGAACATTCCAAAGGAGTTCGGGATCTCCGCCGGTTGGCGCTCGCGTAGGCCCTACATTGGCTCCTTTCAGCAAAATGGCCGGCTACGTATTCATTTGCTGTAGACCGGCGCACGTGTATACCCTACGAGGTTGGCTTCGATCATCAATGCACCTTGTCACCCGTCCCCCTGTCACCTTGTCACCCTCTCACCCCATCACAGCGGCCGGTGCCAGAACAGCGCGATCTCACCGCGCGGGTACAGCGCCTCGCTATAGCCGGCAAAGCGCAGGCCACAGCGCATAAAAAACGCCACGGCAGGGTCGTTGCGGGCGGGGCAGTGCGTCGCCAGGCCGTCCAGCTGCATCGCGCGGCCCCACTGGAGCGCGGCACGCATCAGCAAGCTGCCGGCGCCGCGACGCCGGGCCGTGGGTGCCACAACTAGCCGCGCAACGCTCACCCTCAGCGCGGCAGGGGCGACAGTCAGCACCGCGTAGCCGGCGATACCCTGCCCATCTTCGGCCAGCACCACGTCAGAAGCCCGCTGCCATAGCTCTTCCAGCGTCTCGGCGCTGGCAGGCCTGACCGCCACGGCGCGCGGCAGGCGCGTGCGATACAGCGACGCGCCCAGCTCTTCACCCGGCAGCGCGGCTGTCGGATCGAAGCCAAGGCGCAGCTGCCACACATGCGTGCTCTGCACGGTGGGCGGGATATTGGCGCACACGGCCAGGTCTTCGTCTTCAGCCAGACGAACGTCCATCGGCAGGGCCGCTCAGCTTGCGCGACGACCCGTCTGCTCCTTCTTCGTTCTGGTCTGCCGTCGAGGCTGGCTGGGCAGCCGGGCGATCCAGCAGCTCTTCTCCTTCGGCGCGGACCACGGAAAACGGAGCCGGCGAGTCGACCAACTTGCTGTACAGATACGACAGGATGATCTTGACCGTCGCGGCGATCGGCACGGCCATCAGCAGCCCGAGCGCGCCGCCCAGCGCAGCGCCGGCCAGAATCGCGAAGATCACGACGACGGGATGCAGCTTGACGATCCGGCCGACCAGGTTCGGGATGATCAGATGATCCTCGGCCTGGCGCAGCACGGTGTAGATCGCGATCACCACCAGCGCCAGCACCCAGCTGGGCCACGCGAAGGTGCTCGAGCCGCCGAACAAAGCGACCAGCGCGGCAGACCCGGCGGCCGTCCAGGGGCCGACAAACGGGATGATCTCCAAAAAGCCGGTAGCGATGGCCAGAAACAGCGCGTAGCGCACGCCGAGGATCGACAGGGGAATATAAGTCAAGAACGCCATGATCGCGATCAAGAGCAGCTGCGAGCGGATATACGCGCCCAGCACATGGTCGATCGAGCGGCCGAGCCCGCGTATTTCAAGCTGCTGGGGCATCGGGATCAGGCCATATACATTGTCGGCGATCTGGTCGGCCTGTACCAGCAGATAGAACGTTACAACCAGGTACACCAGCACCAGCACGAGACGCTCGAACACGCCGAACACCAGCTCGGGTATCGTCGCCGGCAGCTCACGGCCGAGCTCGCCGATCAAGGTGACGATCTCTTCTTCAAGGATGCGCAGATCGAAGACGATGCTGTTGGTGAGAGCGATCCGCCCGTTGGCCTCGATCCACGCCTCGGTGGCCTCGGTAAACGCGGGCAGCGAGCTTACCAGATCGGAGTACTGGTTGCCGAGCCGCGGCGCGAGCCAGTTGAAACCAAGGTAGATCAGGAATCCGGCGGCGAGATAGATCAAAATGACCCACCACCCACGGCCCAGCCGCGTTCGCGAGCTGAGCACCCGCACCAGCGGGTTGAACAGGTAGGCCGTGATCACGGCCCAGATGAACGGATTAACCAGGCCGCCGACGGCACGTATCAGCAAGATCGTCAGGGCGATGACCACGCTTACCGTCGTGATCTTGGCCCACAAAGGAAACGTAATCCGCGACTGCTGCATCAGAACAATACCTCATCCAAACGCAAGCGCCGATCCGGACGCCGCCGTTGGCGCGGAGCAGTGTGGTCCGGTTGAGGCGACGAGAACGTCGATCCTACAGCCTGAGCCTAACGGTACGACCGCCGCACCGGGATATCCGCCTGAAGATGATCTGTCTCTTCGCCACGCAATAGTGTAACATCGATCGCGTCGGGATTGACAACCTCGACATATTTCGAGATCACTGCGACGATTTCGCGGCGCATCGCCTCCATCACCTCGGGCGTCAGCTTGACTCGGTCGTGAACCAGCACCGTCAGCAGCCGCTCTTTGGCGACGGAAGAGCTACCTTCGCGTTTGCGGCCGAACAAAGCGTCAAGAAAATTCATCTCGTATCCTTTGGACGCTACTCCTTGACGCAAGGTTTCACTTTTGAGGAATAGCGCAGGGCAATAGGATAGCAAAGCAGCAAGTCAGCAAACTAACAAACCAGCAAACTAACAAACCAGCAAACCGATAACGAACCCGTAAGGCCGACGCAAGCGATCGGCCTTTGCAAGAATCAAGCACCAGGCAGAACAGAGAACCAAGAACAGGCGAAGCCAAGCTGAAAACCCGATGAGCCGAAGAACTCGAAACTCGGAACCTGAAGCTCGAAACGCTAACGCGCGGCGCGGCGTGGGCCGAAGCCGAGCGCGCCGAAGAAGCGGTCAACCCAGTTCGGCTCTTCCGTCACCTCGACCATCGGCACGTCTTCGCCCATAATCCGTCGCGCGACATCGGCATACGCGCGACCGGCAACCGAGCCTTTTTGCATCACCGCCACGTCGCCGCGGTTGGTCGACGTGACGATCGACTCGTCGTCGGGAACGACGCCGATCAACTCGATCGCCAGGATCTCTACCACGTCGTCCTTGCTCATCATTTCGCCGCGCGCGACCATCGATTGGCGCAGCCGATTGAGGATCAGGCGCGGATGCCCTTTTTCAAACGCTTCGACCAGCCCGACGATCCGATCCGCATCGCGCACCGCCGATACTTCCGGCGTCGTCACGATCACCACCTCGTCGGCGCCGGCGATCGCGTTACGGAAGCCGCCCTCGATGCCGGCGGGCAAGTCGACCAGCACAAAATCGAACTCGCGGCGCAGGCCATTGCACAGCTCGACCATATCTTCGGGGCTGACAGCATCTTTGTCGCGGGTTTGCGCTGCCGGCAACAAAAACAGCTCGGGCAGGCGCTTATCTTTGATCAGCGCCTGTCGAAGCCGGCAGCGGCCTTCGACGACGTCGACCAGATCGTACACGATGCGATTCTCCAACCCCATCACGACATCCAGATTCCGCAACCCGATGTCGGCGTCCACACATACGACGCGCTGCCCGAACATGGCAAGCGCCGTGCCCAGGTTCGCCGTCGTAGTCGTTTTTCCTACGCCACCCTTGCCCGACGTGATCGTGATCACTCGCGCCATCGCTCAGCTCCATTCAAGGCAAGGGGCGAGCGGCGAGCGGCTATAGGAACAAGGCAAGAGGTAGACTGCGTTCTCCGCTTGCCTCGTACCGTATGCCTTTTGCCTCGACCCTATTGCCTATTGCCTTTCGCCTCTTGCCTCTTACCTTGCGCCCTTAAGCTCCCACGCCTCGACGACAATACGGTCGTCCTGGATACTGGCCGTTTCCGGCCCCGCCGGACGCTGATCCGGCGTGCGCGCCATTTGATCGGCGATCCGCAGCAGCGCAGGCATCATTTCTAGTGCGCATACGACCGCGCTTCGGTCGCCCAATGCGCCGGCATGCACCGTACCACGCAGCCGGCCCCAAACGAGGATGCTGCCCGCGGCGATTATTTCAGCGCCCGGATTGATATCGCCGATGACCGTTACGTGGCTATGGTGGCGCAGCACCTGGCCGGAGCGTAGCGTTCGCGAAACCAACAATGCACCGTCGCTCGCCTGTTCGCGTGTGGCGGGCGGCGCCGGGATTCGAGTCGCCGGGCGGGTCGTGATGCCGGCGACACGCCCCGCGTTGCGTCCCTCACGTGTATTGGTGGCTAAGGCAGCCGGATACAGGCCGTGCTCGTTGAGCAAACCAAGCAGTGCGTCGAACTCGCCGTCGCCGAGCGGACGCTCGCCGGTCTCGACAGTTAGCTCGGCACCGTGGAAAAACTCGGTACCGCGCTCCAGCTGGTCACGTAGCGCGATCAGGATCTGGTCCCAAGACGCGCCTTCGTCCAACACCAGCCGCAAGCCGTCCCGGCTGCCCTTAATCGCGAAAGGTACAATCATACGCTTGGTAATACGAGCGATTATAGCTTAGTGGCCGGTGAGCTTCGGCGTCGATCCGTGTAAGTTACATTACAGAACGATTACGGCCGATTAAACGCAAAGGCGCAAAGACGCAAAGGGGGCATGTAGGGACACGCCGGAGGCGGGCAACTGACCTTGTTGGCACACCGACAACCGTTCGCCGGTGGCGTGTCCGCAACCGCGATGATGGATCGCCCTCAATGGCACGGTAGGTTCTGGGGCGGGATCGGCCTGGCGGGGTCGCCCGGCGGCTGTACCTTAAAATACGACTGCATAATCTCGGTAACGGCCGGCACGGCGATCGTCGCCGAGCCGTCGTTCATATCGCCGGCGCCTTCCACCAGCACCAGCACCTCGATCTCCGGGTTATCGTACGGGGCATAGCCGACAAACCAGGCGTGCGAGCGCTTGCGAATGTTGTCTTCGCGATATTCCTTAATCTTAGGATCGATGACCTCGTTGTACTCGGCCGTACCGGTTTTGCCCGCGATCTCAAGCCCCGAAATGTCGCTGCGCGCGCATGCGTCGATGCCGTCGGTGATCGCCAGGCGCATGCCTTCGCGGATCACCTGCAGGTGCTCGGGCGAAACCGGCAGCGTGCCGTTGACCACCGGCTCGATCTCGCGCACCACATTGCCGTCGGCGTCTACGATCTGCTTGACCAGCTGCGGCTGGTACAGCGTGCCGCCGTTGGCGATCGCCGTCGAGGCCACCAGCAGCTGCAGCGGCGTCACTTTCAGGTCGCCCTGGCCGATGGCATAGTTGTATGTTTCGCCGATGGTCCATGCTTCCAGGCCCAGCGGCGGCAGCTGCTGCTTTTTCCACGACGCCGACGGCACTATGCCGCCCGCCTCACCCGGCAGCGGAATACCGCTAGGATCGCCGAAGCCGAACGCCCGCGCCATCTCGGCCAGCTTTTCGGCGCGCTCGTCCAGGCCGGCGATCTTTTCTTCATCCTTGAGATTGCGCACGTACTGCGTGCCGCCCGTCACCGACTGAAAGAACACGTTGCTGGACACGTTCAGCGCCTGGCGTATATCGATCCAGCCATTGTCGCGCTTGATCGAGTTGGGGAACGGCTGGTCTTGCTTCGGATCGTCCTCGAAGTAGGTATTCTTGACGTACAGGATGCCGGGGTCGCGGATCTTGGTCTCGGGTGTCACTGTGCCGTTGGCCAGCACCGCGGCTGCCGTCACCTGCTTCCAGGCCGAGCCCGGCGGATACAACCCCTGGATCGCTTGATTGATCGCCGGCGCCTGCAGCGGGTAGCCGGGATCGAAGATCCGGGTAACCTCCTCCTGCGAGCGGTTGCGGTTCCAGATGTTGTTGTCGTAGCCGGGCCAGCTGACCATCGACAGGATGCGGCCGGTCTTGACCTCCATAGCGATCGCCACGCCGGCATGGATCGGGAAATACTGGCGCCGGTTCTCGAAGGGAGCTGGAAAGATCTGGCGGCGGCGGTCCGCTTCGGTGATCCACTTGCGCAGAATATTCTCGGTCTGCTTTTGCAGCTCGTAGTCGATCGACAGCACGAGGTTGTCGCCGGTTTTTGCCGGCTGCAGGTCTTGCGGCTCGGAAACCAGGCGCTCGTGGACATCCACCTCGACCTGCTGGGTGCCCAGCCGCCCGCGCAAGATGTCTTCGTAGGTTTTCTCAAGCCCATCGCGCCCGATACGATCGCTGAGCAGATATCGAATACCGGAAGCGTCGCCGGCCAGGTCGTTCTCCTGCAGATCGCAGCGCTCCAGCAGCGCCGCTTTGCGCTCCACCTGGGTCATCGTCAGCGGCTCGGTAAGGTAGATATTGCTCCAGAAGCGCTCGGGGTTGTTCTCGACGATGCCGCACTTGTCGATCGGACCGACATAGCCCAACATGTGCGACAACGATTGAACCTCGGCGCTGCGGGGATACGAGCGCTGGTAATTGGTTTCTACCTGCACGCCGGGCAGACCCGGCGAGATCGATTTGTTTTCTTCGATAATCCGGCCGATGCGCAGGTCCATCGTCGTCGTAAGCGGCACTGTTTCATACGCCGGCAGGCTGGCATTTTCCAGCACCGCTTCGATCGGCGACCGGAACTGAAGCACCTCGGTATCGCTGTACTGCTCCGTCAGCTCCAGCGCCTCGATCGAATATCCCAGCGGCACCGTAACAGTAAACGGCTCGGTCAGCGAAGGCGGCGGCGTGTCGAACGGCCCGGTGATCACCTCAATGTCCTGCTCGAGGCGCGGCTCATAGGTCAACTGCTCGGCAGGCGTCACCACCAGCGTGCTCTGGAACTGCAGCAGCTGATCCAGCCAGGCGAAGATCGCCTGCTTTTCCCCCTCATCGGTCGGGAGCTGGCTGCGTAGAATACCGATCGTATAACTGGGCAAGCTTTCCGCCAGCAGTGTGGTGCCGTCGGCTGCGAAGATCTCACCCCGGATCGGCCGCTCGAACACCTGGCGCAGCGTGTTGTCCTGCGCATTTTCAGCCAGGCGCCCGCCTTCGCGGAACTGCAGGATATAGAGCTGGCTCACCAGCAGTAAAAAGACCAGCAAGATCGAGATGCGAAAGACGACCAATCGACTCATTGTCACCCAACTTCGAGCTGTGCCTGCCGGCTCATACGGCGCATCAGGCCGAACACCGGCACGCCGGCAACAGCGTCGAGCAGCGCCGTCGGCAGCAGCGAGGTCAGGCTAAAGCCAAGCCATGGAACCGCCTGTACCGTAACGTGCAGCACAAGTGTCACGACCGTACCGTACACCAGCGACGAGCCCAACAGCGCCAGCACAACCAGCAGCGGCTGTTCGCGGTCGAGCGGCTCGGTAACATATGCCACGCCGATCACGCAGATCAGCAGCGCCAGCAGGTGCGTGCCGAGCGGCAGCGGCTGCAGCACATCCAGGGCCACGCCGCCATACATCGCCCAGCGCAGGCCGGGCACCAGGCCGCGCAGCAACGTCCACCCCACCACCAGCAACAGCACCCAGTCGATCCTGAAGCGATAGATCGACGGAGCGAGCGATGTTTGCAGCAGCGCGACGCCGATCAACAGCAGCGCCGTTGCGATTTCGATCAGGATGCGCTGTTCGATTTTGGGTTTACGGTCGCCCATCGGCTCGTTGCAGGACTCGCCCTTGCTGTTTTCTGGGAGCGCGAAGTATGCATGACAAGGTGACGGGGTGACAAGGTGAATCTGAGCCGCTTACTTGTACATTTCAAGCATGTTTCGCACCATCAATCGTGAAGTGTATGAGCACGTCTATCGATCACCCTGTCACCCCGTCACCCTGTCACCCCGTCATCATCGCCACGTACACCGCCCTCCATCCCAACACCGCTCTCGCCACTTCGTCACTCCCCCGACCCCTGGATCACCCACACATCACGGACCCGATCCGGATCGACGAACGGTTGAATTTCGGCGCTCTGGTTGCGGCCGGATCGCTTGACGCTGATGATCGTTCCGATCGGCACGTCGGACGGAATCTGAGCAACCGGCGTATCGGTTGCCAGGGCGTGGCTGAGACCGGCCGTGACGACATAGTGACCGACTTCCAGCGGTACTTCGCGATTGACGTCGACCAGCTTGATGCGGCTGCCGAGCTGCCATTGCCCTGCCATGATGCCTTCGGCCGGGTGCTCGCCGCCCACGGTTTTGGCACTGATCGACGAGCCGTAGTCGGTGATCAGCAACACGTCGGCTGTTTGAGCATAAACTGTATCCACAACACCGATCAACGACGGCGGGCTGCCGCCTTCTTTGGCAACCACCGCCATGCCGGGAGCGATATCGTCGACGCGACCCTGGTCGATGCGCACGATACGTCGCCCGCTCGCCGTGCTGCCCTGCACCACGCGCGCCGCGACGGTGCGCCAATTGTAGATCTCGTTGATCTGGAGCTGCTGCTCCAGCATGCCGATGCGTTCCTGAAACACCTTGAGGCGAATATTGTCTTCGCGCAGATTGCTGACTTCGCGCTCCAGATCCGCGACGCGCTGCCTGAGCTGCCCCGTGCCGGTCAGGCTGGCCCAGGCGTCACCGCTCGCGATGCGCGCCTCGGTAAGGGTGCGCGACGCGGGCTGCGCCAGCACCTGCAGCCTCCCTTTAACGCTGTCGAGCTGCCCCGCGCTGTCCAGCAGAATCAGCGCGAGCGCGCCAAGCACAAGCAGCAACAACAAGGTTGCCCGCCTGCGGCCGAGCGGTTCGGAGCGCGAATTGTTGGCGCTGTCAAAGGTGGTACGCATTTGGCTTCGCCAGGTCGAAGGTCACAGGTCGAAGGTCGCAGGTCACCGGCCACAACACGATACATCACGGGCTGCCCCTAAAGTATCGTTTTCAACCGTGTGGATGAACGACTTTCGGCCTTCGAACTTCGACTTTATCTCCGTCCGACCCGGCTATCCAGCAGCCTGAGCCGCCCATTGGCCTGGCTTCGTTCCAGGATCAAACGGTACTTCGGGTCGTCGAATTTCTCGACCATCCGGCCCGCGCCACGCGCGACACAGCTCAGCGGATCGTCGGCGATATGCACCGGCATCTTGGTTTCGGCGGCGATACGCTCCGCCAGGCCATGCAGCAGCGCTCCGCCGCCGGCCAGCATGATGCCTTGCTCCATGATATCGGCTACCAGCTCGGGCGGCGTTTCTTCCAGCGCGGTTCGCACTTCGCCGACGATCGCGGACACCGGGCCGGACATGCCGTCGCGCAGCTCGACGCTGCTTACCTGTACCGCCTTGGGCAGTCCGGTGAGTAGATCCCGCCCGCGAAGCGTCACGGTGATCTCTTCATCGAGCGGATACGCCGAGCCGGCGGCGATCTTGGCTTTCTCGGCCATCCGGTCGCCGATCAGCAGATTGTATTCGCGGCGCGCGAACTGCACCACCGCTTCGTCGATCTCGTCGCCGGCGATGCGCAGCGAGTGATTGACCACGATGCCGCCGAGCGAGATCACCGCTACTTCACAGGTGCCGCCGCCGATATCTACCACCATCGAGCCGATCGGCTCCTCCACCGGCAGCCCCGCGCCGATCGCTGCCGCCATCGGCTCCTCGATCACAAACGCCTGCCGCGCGCCCGCGTTCTCGGCAGCGTCTTTGGCGGCGCGTTTTTCCACCTCGGTAACGCCCGACGGAACGCCGACCACCACCCGCGGGCGCGTGGCGCCAGACTTACGAATGAAGTATTCGAGCATCTTTTCGACAACGTCGAAATCGGCGATCACGCCGTCTTTGAGCGGCCGCACGGCGATAATACTGGCGGGAGTTTTGCCGACCATTGCCTTGGCCTCGGTGCCGACCGCCTGGACGCGCTTGGTGCGCCTGTCCATGGCGACTACCGAAGGCTCGGAGATAATGATGCCTTTGCCCCGCGAATACACCAGCGTATTGGCGGTACCCAAATCTATGCCCAGGTCGCGGCTGAACGCACTGAAAATATTCCGGAAAGGGTTGACCATGATACCGATCACTCCAACACAAACACATTTGCGGTGGCCGCCGGGCGCTGGCATTACTGCCGCATGGCGGGCCACCGTGCCGCGCCATTATAACACGGCATCTTGTTCGGGCCGGACGCTGGTATAATTGCGCGTCGTTAACACATCGAGGAGGGACAGGTGTCGGCCGGAGAAGGACTCCGCGACTCGGCGATACCCGGCCGGGTGACGCGCCCTACACTTGCCGAACAGGAGTGGGCGCCGATCGCGCTCGGGGTTCTACATACACTGGCGTATTGTAGCTTCTGGATCGTCATGCATCTCGAGAGCCAGGCCTGGGCAAGCGGGCAGGTGCTCGCGCCGCTTGGCGGGTACTGGCGCTGGTTCTACCACTATTTGGTTTCCGAAGACCGTGTCATGGCGGTGCGGCGCTCGGCGGATTTGTCGACGCATCCGTTCTGGATGCTCGCCAGCGTCGCCGCGATCAGCGTGGTGTATCTGCTTATCCTGCGCTGGATTCGTATCCGGCCACCGAAAGCACAGCCGCGCCTCGGACTGTTGATCGGCCTGGCGCTGATGGCCGGCGTGCCGCTGTTGTTGCTGCCGAATTTGCTTTCCGCCGACGTATACAGCAATATAGCGTTTGGGCGCATCCCGGTGGTCCACGGCGGCAACCCGTTTGTGGATCCTCCATCCAGCTTCTCCAACGACCCGTATTATTCCTTGATCGGCTGGAAGGGCGTCGCCTCGGTCTATGGTCCGGGCTGGATCTATCCGGCGATCCTGCTGACGACGCTGGTCAATAGCCTGCGCCCGAACGTGATCACCTATGTGCTGGCCTACAAGGTACTGGCTCTGGCGCTCCACCTTGTGAACGGCTGGCTGATCTGGATAATCCTGCGCCGCTGGCAGCCCGAAGGGCCTACGGCCCTGCCTGGCCGGCCGGCGCGCGCGTTCGGCACCGCGCTGTATCTGCTCAACCCCCTGGCGCTGATCGAGTTTGCCGGAAATGCCCACAACGACGTGCTGATGATCACGTTCATCTTGCTGGGCATCCTGGCGCACCTGCACGGCCACTGGTACTGGACCATCGCCGCCTTCAGCCTGGCGATGCTCACCAAGTGGATCGCACTGCCGCTGCTGCCGCTGTACGGCCTGGCGCTGCTTTGGGAGACGCCGTCGTGGCAGCTACGCCTCTGGCGTGCGTTGGGCTCGCTGGCGATTTTTGCAGCGATGTGCGTCGGATTATACCGGCCGTTCTGGGAAGGCCCGCGCACGCTCGCGATCCTGTTCGAAGCGCCGCCACAGTCGCGCCTGATCAACTCGCTCGGCGATGTAGTGGCGACCGAGGCTCAGCGCGCCATGTGGCTCGCCGGCCGCTGGCCGAACCCGCTGCTGGCCGACCTGCCGCTGCTGTTCAGGACCGGCAGCGGGCCGATCTCGCCGCAGCTCGGCAACATCGAGGGCGAGCCGGCGAGCCAGATATGGGAAGAGCAGCGCAGGCGTTTTGCTTCCGACCGCCGGAAGTTTCAGATCCTTGGAACGCTGGCCGACAAAAATAAGGCCTATGTCGAAAGTATCGTCCGCGCAGTGGCGCTCAGTATCCTGCTGACGACCTGCCTGGTCGGCGCCGCGATCACACGGACGTTTCGCCAGGCGCTCGAATGCGGCGCCTGGATCTTTTTTGTGTATTGCGCGATCGGGGCGGTGTGGGTCTGGCCCTGGTATGTGACCTGGTTTGTCGCCCTGGCGGCGCTGCTGGATTGGCGCGTGACGGGACGCACGGCGGTGCTGTTTTCGCTGTTGCTGCCGCTGCTTTACATTTTCTTTCCCTCGCTGCCCGATCCGGTGTGGTGGCAGCGCTACCGCGCCGTCTTTGTGTTCCTCCCGCCGCTGCTGTTCGCCGGCTGGTACGGCGTCGCGCGGCTGAAGCAGCTGGTGTTGGGCCGGCGTAGTGTGCCTGTTCCGCCCGAGCAGGTTGAGCTTGGCAACGCGTAGCACGGTAGAATACGAGCACTGCGTACTTGTGCGCCGCTCATGTATCGAGAGCTATATGCCTGAACCGCTGACCCTGATGATCGTTCACGCCCATCCCGACGACGAAGTTATCGGCTCGGGCGGGGTGCTGGCCAAATACGCCGCCGCCGGGCAGCGCACGGTGCTCGTCACCTGCACGCTCGGCGAAGAGGGCGAGATCGTCGTCCCCGAGATGGATACGCCGGAAAACCATGCCAGATTGAACGAGATCCGGCATGCCGAATTGCTGGCCGCCGTGGCCCATCTGCAGGTCGGCACGCTGGAGATTTTGCCGTACCGCAACTCCGGCATGGCCGGCACGCCCGCCAACGAGCACCCCGACAGCTTCAACCGCGCCGATTCTGATGAAGCGACCGGACGCCTGACGGCGCTGGTGCGCCGCTACCGGCCCCATGTGCTGATCAGCTACAACGAAGAAGGCGGCTACGGCCACCCCGACCATATTATGGCCCACAAAACGACGGTAGCTGCCTGGGATGCCGCCGGCGATGCCACGCGCTATCCCGAGGCCGGCTCGCCGTGGACGCCGCTTAAGCTGTACTACATGTCGTTTCGCCGCGCGCAGTGGCTCAAGGCCTGGCAGGCGATGCGCGAGCAAGGCATCAAAACGCCGCTCGACGACGAAGCCTTCGACGAGACCAGCTGGGTTGACGATCCGCGCATCACCACGGTTATCGACGTGAACGAGTATCAGCAGCAAAAGCTGGCCGCGCTGGCCGAGCATCGCACGCAGATCCGGCTCGATGGGCCGTGGCTGGCGGTGCCCGAGGACGTGCGCAAGGATATGCTGCAGTATGAGTACTTTATTCGCATCGCATCGCGCGTGCCGGTAGATCCCGGCGAAGAAAGCGACCTGTTCGCCGGCATAGCTGATGACCGCCGCTAGGTGCTATCGCTGCACGGTGGTGCTGCTACTTGTGCTGTTCGCGCCAGCCCTGATCGCTTGCGGGCAGCTCGGACAGCAGCCACAGTTGCGGGTGGTTGCGACGCTGGCTCCGTTCGCCGATTGGGCACGCCAGGTCGGCGGCGAGCGGGTATCGGTGACACAGCTGGTGCCGACGGGTGTGGACCCGCGCACCTGGGAGCCGTCCGCTACCGACCTTCAGCACCTGAGCGAGGCCGACGTTGTCCTGTTCAACGGCCTGGGCCTCGAGCCATGGCTCAACTCGGCGATCGAGCGGAGCGGCCTGACCGATTTCGTGGCACTCGAGATCGGTCAGGTGCCGGAGTTTGGAGCATCCGCTGTACCACGGCCACGCATCAGGAGCAGGGTTCCGCTACCCGACCAGGATACGCTCACGCCCGGCATACCTAGCAGCGTCCAGGTGCCCGTCGCCGCGTCGCCGTTTGTGTGGCTCGACCCTGGCCCGACCAGCGCCCAGCGCGCGATCGCCTTGATCGCCGCCACCTTTGCGCGGGTCGATATCAACCATCTACAGCTGTACCATCGCAACGCCGAGGCCTATAACGGCAAGCTGGAAAACCTTGACACCTGGATCCGGCGCCAGGTGCGCGATTGGCCACGCATCGCCGCCGGGAAGGAAGAGGTCGTCGCCATGCAGAGCGTCGACAACATCTGGGATCGGTTCGCCGACCGCTACGATATCGAATTACGGCTTGCCACCAAACTCGCGGCCTACAGCCCGCCGCTTCCCGCTTCAACTCCGTTGTTTCGGGATCGGCTGTCCGCTCCGCCGGCCGCGTCGTCCAGCGCCACCCGGCCGCCCGACGGCGTGCTGCATGCGCTCGGGGACAGCGACTATGAACGAATGATGCGCTCCAATGTAGCGGCGATCGCGCGCGGCATGCAAGCGGTTGCGGCGTCTCCGGACACAGGAGAATAATGAGGCTATGAGGTCCTTTGATATCCCTCATCCTCCGGCCCCAGACCCCAGGCTGAAGCCTGGGGTCTGGGGCCAACGCAAGCCCCACGAGCCGCGCTTCGGCTTTCGGCCGCCGGCGGACGGCTCGCCACCGCTGTATCGGGTACATCTCAGCTCGCGCTGGTTATGGGGCGCCGCCGTTGCCGCCGCCGGCCTGGCCGCGGGTACGCTCAAGCTGCCGCGCGCCTGGCTGCCGTCCGTGGCCGGAGTCGTCGCTGCACTGGGCGCCGCTGCTGCCGGCGCCGCTGTGCTGGGCGCCGGCCGGCTGCGCTTCGAACGCCTGGAACTGCCGGTCGCGGGGCTACCGCCCGCATTCGACGGCTTTCGAATCATCCAGCTCAGCGATCTCCATCTGGGCTGGCCCTTCACCATGCGCAACACCGGCCGCGCCGTGCGATGGGTCGCCGAGCGCAAGCCCGATCTGGTAGCCGTCACCGGCGATTTTGTGCGCCATCACACCGACCCGCGGGTGTTGCAGACCGCGCTGGAGGGGCTTGCTGCGCCGCATGGCGTGTATGCCGTGTTCGGCAATCATGATTATTGGGACGACCGCCAGACACTCGAGCAGGTGCTGGCGGGCCTGGAGATCGACCTGCTGCGCAACGAGCGTCGCCCGATCACAATCGGCGACGCGCAGATCTCGCTGGTCGGTATCGACTGTATCTGGGAATCGCGCCACGACGTCGAGCTCGCGATGCGCGAGGTGCCGTACGGCGAAACTGCGATCGTACTGGCACACGAGCCGGACGTGGCCGACGACGTCGCGGCGTTCGGCGCTACCTTGCAGTTCTCGGGGCATAATCACGGCGGGCATATCGCGCTCCCCTGGTTGGGACCGTTGTTTTTGCCTCGCCACGGCCTGCGCTATGTGCGCGGCCTGCTGCGCGCCGGCGGCATGTGGCTGTATGTTTCGCGCGGGCTGGGCGGCTATCCGCTGCGCCTGGGATCTCCGCCCGAGGTGACGGAGATAACGCTTAAAACGCTGAATAATGAATGATGAACGATGAATGCAGGCATTCATCGTTCATCATTCATTATTCAGCGTAAAAATTTAGCGAGACCGACGATATTCGTACAGCCCGACCAACACCGGCACAAGGGCCGACACAATCAACAGTAGCGGCCACACCACGAACCCGGCTTCGACGACCATACAACTCCTCACCCAGCATCTTGGCATCCGGCAAGGACAGCCGCGAGCGGAGCCCAAGCGCAGCAATTATAGCACTGTCTAGGCTATTGCAAGCAGCCTGATTGCTCCGAAACCTGACGGCTTGATGATACGTAACCTTTTTGTAACCGGGATTCGTGATAAATGCCGTTACGGCTTGCCGCGGCGTTGAACTGATGGCATACTATCGTGTGGCCCGGCGCGACCGCGCCGGCATGCCGCTAAGCAAGGTATGTTATGCAGGTGGGTGATCCGCAGCAGTTCGCAGAGAGTCCATGGGAGCAACCGGATGATGAAAATGCTCCCCCTGCCAGCACGTCCGCACGCGAACTGATCGAAACTGTTCTGTTTATTCTGCTCGTGTTCTTTATCTTGCGCGGTGTCGTCCAGAACTTTCGTGTCGACGGCGCAAGCATGGAGCCGAATTTCACAACCGATCAGTATATTCTTGTCAACAAGATCGTGTTTTTCCATTTCGACGTCAATGCGCCGCTGCGCCTGCTGCCGGGCATGGGCGATCTGCCGCCCCAGGTGCTGTATCCGTTCAGGATGCCCGAGCGCGGCGATGTAGTCGTCCTGGAGGCGCCGACGAGCAGCTTCGGCGGCGAGTCGGTCGACTATATCAAGCGCGTCGTCGCGCTGCCCGGCGAAATTGTGCAGGTCAAGGACGGCAAAGTATTCGTCAACGGCCAGCCGCTGGACAAGTCGGCATATTTGAGCGACAGCACCGACTGCCTGACCGGCAAATTGTGCGAGCCGTACACCGTTCCCGAGGGTACCGTCGTGGTGATGGGCGACCACCGCTCAAACAGCCAGGACTCTCGCTCGTGGGGCGCCGAACCGGGCCTGCCGCTGGAGCGGGTGGTCGGCAAAGCCTGGCTTTCGTACTGGCCGCGTGATGAATGGGCCGTGATTCCTTCGCCGACCTATGCGCAAACGCCGTGATCAGGGATCAGGGATCGGGGGTCGGGGGTCAGGAAGTTTCGAGTTCCGCGTTCCGCGATTCGAGTTGCTGCTCCAACGAGGTCAGGACTTCGTACCCCGAACCTTCGTTCCGGCCTGACCCCCGACCACCGACCCCTGATCCCTGACCTCGATGCACTACGCCCTCAACGCCCAACTGCTCAGCCCGACGGCCGGCTATCGTCAGGCCGGGATCAGCGGTTACATCGAACATCTGCTCAAGCACCTTCCCGCCGCCGGCGCTCCCGACGATCGCTGGACGGTGTACGCTCCGCCGGGCGTGACACGAGCTGCCATCGACGCAGACGAGCGCGTTACGCTGCAAACCGGCCGCTTGCCGACCTCCAGGCCGGCGCTACGAATCTGGTGGGAACAGGCGATTGCACCGGCGGTGCTGTTGCGCGATCAGCCCGACGTCGTGCTGTGCCCGCTGAACGTCCTACCTCTGGCCACGGCCTGCCCGGGTGTCGTAACGATCCATGACCTCGCGTTTTTGCGCTTCAGGATGCACCGGCCTGCCAGGCGGCTGTATCTGGCCGCCCTCACCCGGCTGTCGGCGCGCCGGGCGCGGCATATCATCGCCGTGTCGGAGTTTACGCGCTCGGAAGTGCTCGAGCTGCTTAAAATCCCGCCCGAGCGAGTGACCGCCATCCATAACGGCCTCGACGAGCACTACCGGCCGCAGGATGCCGCCGCGGTGGAGCATTTTCGCAGCTCGCGCGGCCTGCCGTCACGTTTTGTGTTGTCGGTCGCTACACTTGAGCCGCGCAAGAATATCACGACACTGATCGAGGCATACGCACGTGCCCGGCAGCGGCTTGCTATGCCGCTACTGGTGGCGGGCGGCAAGGGTTGGCTCTACGATGCGATCTTCGATCGCGTCCGGCAGCTGGGCCTGGAAAACGACGTTGCGTTTCTCGGTTTCGTCGCGCGCGACGACCTTCCGCTGCTCTACGCCGCCGCCACAGCGTTCGTGTACCCGTCGCTCTATGAAGGCTTCGGCTTTCCGCCGCTGGAAGCGATGGCGACGGGCACCCCCACACTTGTTTCGGATGCCGGTGTGCTGCGCGAGGTAGCCGGCGACGCCGCCCTGATAGCGCCGGCGCGCGACGCGGCGGCACTGGCGGCGCAGCTGGTGCGCCTCACCGGCGACCACGCGCTGCGCGAGGAGCTGCGTGCTCGCGGCTTCGAGCGCGCGCGCCGGTTCACCTGGCAGCGTGCCGCCTCCCAGACGCTCGAGGTTTTGCGGTCGGTCGGGCAGAACGAAACGCACTGTTGACGCAGGGGACATAGGAGACGCAAGGGCCGCAGGAGACAAGGAGACGCAGGCGATGGTTCCGGCTACGTGCCATGGCATTCCGGTCATCCCTGTAGCTAACGCCACAGCTGTGCCCGTCGGCGCGCGAGGAATCTCGCACGTCCCATGCGGCACCGCGGCGTCGAGATTCCTCGCGCGGTGCAGTGGCGTATCCCACAACGCGGGCGCACACCGATCCGCGCTCGGAATGACACAAAACGCGGCTTGAGTCCATCATCTTTTCCCTGGTCTCCTACGTCTCCCCGTTTACCGAGCGGCGTCGATAGCAGCCTGAAACGTAGCGAACGGCTGGCCGCCGGCGATGCGCTTGCCGTTGACGTCGATGACCGGGCGGCTGAACACGCCTTCGCTCTGGGCAGCGGCGTAGTCGGCCTCTACTTGCGCACGGTACTTGCCGTCCGCCAGACACTGCTGGAACATGCCCTCGTCCAGCCCGAGCTGCTGCACCAGCGGCTGCACCGATTCGTAACCCGACGCACCGTAGAGCGTGCGCTGATTGGCATAGATCAGCCGGCGCAACTCCCAGAAGCGCCCCTGTTCGCCGCCGCACTCCGACGCTTCGGCCAGCACGCGCGATGCGTCGCCGAGCTGCAGTAAGTGACGGTATATCAATTTTGCCTGGCCGTTGCGGATGTACTGCTCGATGATCTGTGGTTCAGTTCCCTCGACGAGGGAAGCACACACACTTCATATGAAATCGGAATAGAAGGTCAGCGTCACCGGAGCAGCGGGATCGCCGAGCACGTAATAGCCCTCGGGCGTTGTACTCCGCGGCAGGCCGGCATACGGGCCATCCGCGGCGATGCGTGCCTCGGCGCCCGCGCTTGCCGCGGCACCGGCAATAGTGCTCGCTTCCACGCCGGCCTCGATACTCGCACGCAATTCAATGCTGGGCTCGGCGCCGGCGCTTGTTTCCACACCGGGCTCGGCGCTCGTCTGCACTTCCGAAGCTGTCGCGCCTGGCGATGCTGGTTGCGCGGTGGCGCCGGGCTCGCCGCCGCCGCATGCCGCGAGCGTCGCGCCGATGAGCACAACAGCCGCGGCACGGCGTAAGGACGTTGGTCGCATCGATGCTCCTGACTTTTTGGCTTAATGATACCGCAGCAGCTCACGGGACGCCCTTATGTTGTGGTACAATATGTCTACACGGTAGCCATCCTTTTAGTCGGCTGCCGTTTTTCATGCCAATGATTCGCAACAATATCAGAAACATCGCCATCATCGCACATGTCGACCACGGCAAGACAACGCTGGTCGACGCGATGCTGAAACAGAGCCATATTTTTCGTGAGAACCAGCAGGTCGCCGAGCGCGTGATGGACTCGAACGCGCTGGAGCGCGAGCGCGGCATTACGATTCTGGCGAAAAATACCGCTGTTATCTACAAAGAGGTTAAGATCAACATCGTAGACACGCCCGGCCACGCCGATTTCGGCGGCGAGGTCGAGCGCGTGATGAACATGGTGGACGGCGTGCTGTTGCTGGTCGACGCAGTTGAAGGCCCGATGCCGCAGACCAAGTTCGTGCTGCGCCAGGCGCTGCAGCGCGGCCTGAACGCGATCGTGGTGGTCAACAAGATCGACCGTGCCAACGCCCGGACGAACCATGTGATCAACGCAACCTTCGACCTGTTCATCGACCTGGGCGCGACCGAGGAGCAGGCCGAGTTTCCGATCGTCTACACCAACGCACTTACCGGCGTCGCCGGCCTCAGCACTGACGAGATGAGCCCGACGCTGGAGCCGTTGTTCGAAAAGATCATCGGCTACCTGCAGGGGCCCGACGTAGACGTCGAAGGACCGACCCAGCTGCAGGCCACACTGCTTGGTTACGACGACTACAAAGGCAAGATCGTGATCGGCCGCCTCAACAGCGGCATGCTGCGGCGCGGCCAGAGCCTCGTCAGCCTGCACAACGGCGACATACTGCCGCTGCGCGCCGGCCAGGTGTTCACCCATGTCGGGCTGCAGCGCGTCGAGGTCGAGCAGGCCGAGGCCGGCGATATCGTGGCGCTGACCGGCATCAACGACGTCGGCATCGGTGACACACTCGCCGATCCGGCCGATCCACGCCCATTGCCGCCGATTAAGGTCGAGGAACCGACGGTGCGCATGACGTTCGGCGTCAACACCAGCCCGTTCTCCGGCCGCGAGGGCACCTACGTCACATCGCGCAAGATCCGCGAGCGGCTGATGCAGGGAGTCGCGCGGGATGTCGCGCTGCGCGCCGAGGACACCGACGCGGCCGACACCTTTTTAGTGGCCGGTCGCGGCGAGCTGCACCTCGGCATTTTGATCGAGAATATGCGTCGCGAGGGCTACGAGTTCCAGGTTTCCAAGCCCGAGGTGATCCTGAAAGAGATCGACGGCAAGCTGCACGAGCCGGTGGAGCTGGTTGAGATCGAAGTTTCGGGCGACTTTCAGGGCGTTGTGATGGAGCTGATGGGCCTGCGCAGGGGCCAGCTGCGCGACATGAAAGTGCGCGAAGACGGTAGCGTCCACCTGGTGTATCTGGTTCCGACGCGTGGCCTGCTCGGGTTTCGGCAGCAGTTCCTGACGTCGACGCGCGGCGAAGGGCTGATGAACTCGCTGCTGGCCGGCTATGATCCTTACGCCGGCGAGATCCAGACACGCGCGACCGGCTCGCTGATCGCCTGGGAAAGCGGCACCACGACAACCTACGCGCTGTACGGAGCTCAGGATCGCGGACAGCTGTTTATTTCGGCGGGCGTGGAAGTATACGAAGGTATGGTCGTCGGCCAGCACCAGCGCGACAGCGACCTTGAAGTCAACGTGTGCCGCAAGAAGCACCTGACCAATATCCGCAACAGCAATGCCGAAGAAGCGCTGCGCCTCGAATCGCCGCGCAATCTTTCGCTCGACGACGCGATCGAGTACCTGGCCGAAGACGAGCTGCTGGAAGTCACGCCGGCCGCGTTCCGCCTGCGCAAGCGGCTGCTCTCGAAGCACGAGCGCAGCCGCGTGGCGTCGGTGACGAAGCAACGTGCTTGATGAGCGGTTGTGTAAAGTGTTGCCTGGAGTATGCATAACAAGGTGACAAGGTGACAGGGTGAAGTCAGGCCTTGATGCTTGGTGCATTTCAAGCGTGAAGGAAGTTTGTAGCTGTGAATTTCGATCTACGACGATCTATGTTGCATAAGCATGCAAGAAGCGATTCCAAACCTGCCACCTTGCCACCCTGTCACCCTGTCAAATAGCAAGAATTAACTCCCCGCATGACTGTTGAAACTTCCCTACCCCTTGAACAAGCAAAATCAGGCAACCTCGACCTTGCCCTCGCCGTGCTGGTAGCCTTCGGTCTGCCGTTCGGTGCAAGCTGGCTATTCGACACCACCGGTGGCGCCACGGCCGGCTTGATTCTATATTATGCCGTGTGCTGTGTCGGGCTGGTGCTATGGCGCCGGGGCACATTGGGATACCGGCGGCCGGAGCGCTGGCCATGGGCGCTCTTCGCCGGTGGTCTGCTGGTTTTCGCGGCGATCGCGGCGATCAGCTGGATCAGCAACCAGCCGGTCAACGCAAATCCCCTCGGCGTCGCATTGACGGCGCTGGTATGGGCGCCGCTTAACGGCGCGATGGAGCAGCTGTCCTGGTTTTATGTCTTCGACGCCTGGCGCACCCGCTGGAGCACGGGACGATTGCGCCGGCTCGGTATCGCCGCCGGCACCTTGCTGCTGCTGACGCTGGTAACGCTGATCCACGTGCTGTTCTGGGTCAAATTCCTGCCAGGCGACGGCGGCGGCCCGCTCACCGGCGTGTCGATCGCACTCAATACCGGTCTGACTGCCTTGTATGGCCTGATGTATTACCGCTCCGGCTCGTGGTGGCCGACGATGGTGCTGCATACACTGGTCGACCTGCAGCTGGTGCTGATCCCGATGTATTCGATCCTGCCGTATCTTTAGCCACGAATGGGACACGAATAAACGAATGAAGCCACGAATAGCTATTCGTGGCTTCATTCGTTTATTCGTGTCCCATTCGTGGCCGTGGCCTTGTTACAATACACCGCGTGGAACCAAACACCATGCCCGTCTTTGCGGGCTTCGACCGTGAGGCCCTGGAATCGCTGCTGGTCGATGGGATCGGCGAGCGCTGGGCCGCGGTTCAGGAGCGGCTGCACCCACCGCTGGCAGCCTTAGCCGAGCGGCTGGAGCTTGCAGGCCGTGAGCGCTTTGCGCGCGAGTGGCCATTGTACGAGATCTCCTGGAAAGCGGCGCGCTACCGGCATCGTGGCGGCGGGCGCCGCGAGCCGATCGAAGACTACCATTTCGCGCTCGACCGCGTACCGCGCGGCACCGGCATCTATGTCGGCGTCAGCAGCGAAGAGCGAGCGATCCTGGTGGGCTTCACATCGCCCACCGGCGCGCGCAAGCCCGAGATACGGCGTGTGTGGGAAGCAGGGCGTGCCCTGTGGCTGCCGCTGCTGAGCGAGCTGCCCGAGGTGCGCTTTTCGCGCGCCGCAGCGCCCGCCGATCAGCCCTGGATCGAGACGTATCTGCGCTCGCGCCAGGCGCGCTACCTGTGGGCCGGATTTCGCTTTGCCTGGGACGATCCCGTCGTAACTACGCCCCAATTCGCGGAGCTCGTGGTCGACGCCGCGCTGCGCCTGCTTCCGTTCAACGAAGCGATCATGGAAGAAGCCGAGGCGCTGGATTACCAGGCCGAGCTCGCGGTTCGCGAACAGCGTGCACAGTACAACACGGCCGCCGCGCTGCCGAGCGGCGACGAAATCGTTGAGCGCATCGCCCGGCGCGGCTACACCTATCCCGAGGCGAGTGCTGCGCTCGTACCACGTCGCGCTCCAAACGAAGCCGCTGGTGATCATGCCCGGTATCTCCGGTAGCGGCAAGACCCGGCTGACGCGTCTGTACGCCGATGCGGTGCACGGCGTCGAATCCGATGCTGCTCCGAATCCGTATTATCTGCTTGTCGCGGTGCAGCCGGACTGGCACAACGCGCGCGATCTGCTGGGCTTTCACAACGCGCTGACCGGCCGCTTCCAGCCGACCGCGCTGCTGCGCTTTTTGCTGCGCGCGGCGGACGATCCCCTTTCGCCGTATTATGTGTGCCTGGATGAGATGAATCTGGCGCGGCCGGAATATTACCTCGCGCCCGTGCTGTCGGCTCTGGAAACGCCCGAGCACAGTATCGACCTTGGCATACCCGGCGCGTCGGCCGTGACCGTCGACGGCGAAACGCTGCGCCAGCCGTTCATGCTGCCGCTCAACGTCTACCTTACCGGCACGGTAAATATCGACGAATCGACCTTCGGGCTTTCCGACAAACTGCTCGACCGCGCCAATGTGATCGAGCTGAGCGACGTCGACCTCCAGGCGTTTCGGGATGCCTACCGCGGGCCGGTAGACGCGACGGCCTGGCGCGTGATCGAGCAGGCGGAAACATTGTTACAGGCTTCCGGACAGCCCTTCGGCTATCGTACAGTCGCCGAGATCTTGCGCTTCGTCGAGCGCTCACGCGACGACCTGCCCACGCGCACGGCGCTCGATCTGCAGGTCAAACAAAAGCTGCTGCCCAAGCTGCGCGGTGAAGATAGCCCACGTCTACGGACCGCCCTCACCCGGCTGGCCGAGCTGTTCGCCGTTGAGCAATTGCCCCAATCCGCGGCCAAGGTTCAGCGTATGCTTGAGCGATTGGATCAAGAGGGATTTACTGATTTCTATGGGTGAATATGGCAAAAAACTATCTGATTGATATGGACGGCGTTCTGGTGCGCGGCCACCAGCCGATTCCCGGCGCGCCCGAGTTTATCGCGCGGCTGACACAGCGCGGAATCACGTTTCTGG
Source organism: uncultured bacterium (assembly GCA_963827625.1). Taxonomy (GTDB): domain Bacteria; phylum Chloroflexota; class Chloroflexia; order Chloroflexales; family Kallotenuaceae; genus CAWHBS01. Next base: position 1,349,865 of record CAWHBS010000007.1, read on the forward strand.
TACTCACCAACAACTCAATATATACGCCGCGCGATCTGCATGTGCGCCTCCAGCACACCGGCCTGGACGTGCCCGAGAACTGTATCTATACCTCGGCACTGGCGACAGCCAGATTTCTGGACTGGCAGCGGCCACGCGGCAGCGCGTTCGTGATCGGCGAGGCCGGCCTGACGACGGCGCTGCACGAGGTCGGCTACGTGCTGACCGACCAGCAACCCGAATATGTGGTGCTCGGCGAAACCACTGCCTACTCATTCGAGCGCATCACCAAAGCGATCCGGCTGGTGCTGGCGGGCGCGCGTTTTATCGCTACCAATCCCGACGTCAACGGCCCGACCGACACCGGCATCGTACCGGCGACCGGCGCGGTGGCAGCCCTGATCAGCGCGGCGACCGGCGTGCAGCCCTATTTCGTCGGCAAGCCGAATCCATTGATGATGCGCACCGCGCTCAATACCATCGATGCACACTCAGAGGATTCGGCCATGATCGGCGACCGTATGGACACCGACATGGTGGCCGGCACCGAAAGCGGCATGGAAACGATCCTGGTGCTCACCGGCGTCACGCGCCGGGAAGACGTCGATCGCTATCCGTATCGTCCTCGGCAGATCGTCGATTCGGTCGCGGACATCGAGCAATGACCGTGTTACCATAACTGCACGATCTCAACGGCGAGGTCGGGATAGCTGGAGGAACACCCGATGGCTGGCGCAGAGCCTCACATGGCCGTCGAGCTGGACATTAAACCGACGATTTTTGAAGCGATCGGCGATACACCGCTGGTGCGGCTTAACAAAGTCGTCGGCGACATTAAAGCAACGGTTCTGGTCAAGTGCGAGTTTATGAACCCCGGCGGCTCGGTCAAGGATCGCATCGGTATCGCGATGCTCGAGGATGCCGAGCACCAGGGGCTGATCAAGCCCGGCGGAACGATCGTCGAGGCTACCAGCGGTAATACCGGGGTCGGGCTGGCGATCGCGGCGGCGATTAAAGGCTACCGCTGCATTTTCGTGATGCCGGATAAGATGAGCGACGAAAAGATTTGCCAGCTGCGTGCGTTCGGTGCCCGCGTGGTGATCACGCCGACTGCCGTCGAGCCCGACAACCCGCAATCGTACTATTCCGTCGCGCGGCGGCTGGCCGAGGAAACGCCGAATACCATCCTGGCCGGACAGTATTGGAACCAGGCAAATCCCGAGGCACACTACCGCACCACCGGCCCCGAGGTCTGGCGCCAGACGGGCGGTACGGTCGACGTGTTCATCAGCGGCATGGGCACGGGCGGCACGATCAGCGGCGTTTCGCGCTTCCTCAAGCAACAGAATCCGGCAGTGCAAACCGTGGGCGTCGATCCGGTCGGCTCACTGTTTACCGAGTATTTTCGAACCGGTCAGCTCGGCGAAGCGCACGGCTACAAAGTCGAAGGCGTCGGCGAAGACTTCCTGCCTACGACGATGGATTTCAGCGTCGTCGACGATGTGGTACAGGTGGGCGACAAAGAATCGTTCCTGATGACACGACGGCTGGTGCGCGAAGAAGGACTGTTTGTCGGCGGTTCGGGCGGTATGGTCGTCGCCGGGGCGCTGCGCTGGATCCGCGCGCACAACCTCGAGGCCGACAAGACCGTCGTCGTGCTGCTGCCGGATTCGGGCGCTCGCTACCTTTCTAAAGTGTTTTCCGACGACTGGATGCGCGAGAACGGCTATCTGGAGCGCGGCATGGTGAGCGAGATCCTGGCCGAGCGCAACCGGCAACTGGTGGTCGCCTCGTGCGACGATACGGTAGGCGCGGTGATCGGGCAGATGAAGAGCGACGGGATCTCGCAGATGCCGGTGGTAGACGCCGACGGCAAGCTGATGGGTATTATCAGCGAGGTCGATCTGCTGAACTATATGATCAGTGGCGCCGGCGCGATCGATCACCCGATCTGCGATATTATCGGCAGCAATATGGCAACCGTGCGGCCGGAAACGCCGATCGATCTGCTTGGCGAGATCGCGGCGCGCGGCGCGGCGGCGATCGTTGTCGACGACGACGGCCGGCCGACGGGGATTGTAACGAAGATCGATATGATCGATTACCTGGCGCGTAAAGTTCGCTAATCGTTTTTGACGCAAAGGCGCAGATCCCGTTGTTCCTGGCGCTACGTGCGCGGAGGTGAATCCGGCTCGGGTTCGGCGGTCCCGGCGCTAAAGCGCCGGGCTGAAGAAACAAAGCCGGCTGAAGCCGGCTGGGATCGCCAGCCGGCTTCAGCCTGGGGTTTTAACCCCAGGTAAGCTAAAATAGCGCGCAGCGAAGGAGCTTATCGCATGGATACCCCTTTTCCCGCCGTTGAGGGGGTGGAGATCACCGCCCGGCTCACGCCAGACGACGCCGAGATCCTGACGCCCGACGCGCTACGTTTTATCGCCATGCTGCAGCGCCGTTTCGGCGAGCGCCGCTCAGAGCTGCTGCGGCGCCGCGAGCAGCGCCAGGCCGAGCTTGACGCCGGCCGGATGCCGGATTTTCTGCCCGGCACGGCCGAGATCCGCGCAAGCGAGTGGACCATAACGCCGCTACCGGCCGACCTCCAGGATCGCCGGGTGGAGATCACCGGCCCAACCGATCGCAAAATGGTGATCAACGCGCTGAACTCGGGTGCCAGGGTGTTCATGGCCGACTTCGAAGACGCGCTGGCGCCGACCTGGGAGAACCTGATTACCGGTCAGCGCAATCTGCGCGATGCAGTGCGCCGTGAGATCGAGTTCACCAGCCCCGAGGGCAAAGCGTACCAGCTCAACCGGCAAACTGCTGTGCTGCTGGTACGCCCGCGCGGCTGGCACCTGGTGGAGAAGCATCTGCTGGTCGACGGCGCCCCGATCTCGGGCAGCTTATTCGACTTCGGCCTGTACTTTTTTCATAACGCGCGTGAGTTGCTCGCGCGTGGCACAGGGCCGTATTTTTATCTGCCCAAACTGGAAAGCCACCTTGAAGCCCGCCTGTGGAACGATGTGTTCGTCGCGGCCCAGGAGGAGCTCGGCGTACCGCGTGGCTCGATCCGGGCTACCGTGCTGATCGAGACGATTCTAGCCGCATTCGAAATGGACGAGATCCTGTACGAGCTGCGCGAGCACTCGGCCGGGCTCAATTGCGGACGCTGGGACTACATTTTCAGCTGTATCAAGAAGCTGCGCGGTGACCCGCAGGTGGTGTATCCCGATCGGGTACAGGTGACGATGACGACCCATTTCATGCGCTCGTACTCGCTGCTGGCGATCAAAACCTGTCACCGGCGCAACGCTCCGGCGATTGGCGGCATGTCGGCGTTCATCCCGGTGCGCAACGACGAGGTAGCCAACGAGCGTGCGTTTGCCCAGGTGCGCGCCGACAAGGAGCGCGAGGCCGGCGACGGGCACGACGGCACCTGGGTCGCTCATCCCGGCCTGGTACCGGTGGCGCTCGAGGTGTTCGATGCGATCATGCCGCGGCCCAACCAGATCGACCGGCAGCGCGACGACGTCGAGGTAGACGCCGCCGACCTGCTGCGCGTGCCGGATGGAACGATCACCGAGGCAGGATTACGCACCAACGTGAGCGTTGGGATCCAGTACATCGCCGCCTGGTTCGGCGGCCAGGGAGCGGTGCCGATCAATAATCTGATGGAGGACGCCGCTACCGCCGAGATCAGCCGCTCGCAGGTCTGGCAGTGGATCCGGCGCCCGCGCGGCGTGCTCGACGACGGACGCAAGGTGGATCTCGAGCTGTTCCGGCAGGTGCTGCACGAGGAGCTCGACACGATCCGCCGGCGTGTCGGCGACGAGCGCTATGCCGCCGGCAACTTTGCCGCTGCGGCCAGCTTGTTCGAACAGCTGATCACCAGCGATGAGTTCGTCGAGTTCTTGACGCTGCCGGGGTACCAGTTGCTCAAGGATTAAGCGATCCGCGAAGTCACGCGAAGGATCAAAAAGAAATCTCCATATTTTGATCCTTCGCGTGACTTCGCGGATCGTTTGCCCGCTAAACAGCAAGGTTCTCGAACACGCCCGCCGCGCCCATGCCGCCGCCGATGCACATCGTCACCAGGCCATAGCGCCCGTTGCGCCGCCGCAGCTCGTTCAGCAGCGTTACGGTCAGCTTGGCGCCGGTGCAGCCCAGCGGGTGGCCGAGCGCGATCGCGCCGCCGTTGACGTTGAGCTTGTCCATGTCGAGCTCGAGCTGCTTGGCGACGGCCAGCGCCTGCGCGGCAAACGCCTCGTTGAGCTCGATCAGGTCGATGTCTTCCAGCGACAGGCCGGCCAGCTTGAGCGCCTTGGGTACCGCCGCCACCGGCCCGATACCCATCACCTCGGGCGCGACGCCGCCGACGGCAAAGCTGACGAAGCGCGCCAGCGGTCGAAGTCCGAGCTCATCGGCACGCTCGCGGCTCATGATCACCAGGGCGGCAGCGCCGTCGCTGGTCGGCGAGGAATTGCCGGCCGTAACGCTGCCGTTGGCAGCGAAAACCGGCTTGAGCCTGGCCAGCGCCTCGGCCGAGGTATCACGCCGCACGGCCTCGTCGATGTCGAAGCTGAACGCCCTGCTGCGCGCCGTGGCGCCGTCGGCCTGGATTACTTCCACGTCCAGCGGCACGATCTCATCGCGAAACCGCCCCGCGTCGATCGCGGCAGCGGCATTCTGGTGCGAGCGCAGCGCGAATTCGTCCTGCTCCTCGCGGCTGATGCCGTACTGCCGCGCCACGTTTTCGGCAGTCAGACCCATGCCGATATATACCTCGGGATGGATGTCGGCAAGCTCGGGGTTGGGCGAATACACATGCCCGCTCATCGGCACCATGCTCATGCTTTCGGTGCCGCCGGCCACGATAATGTCGCCCATCCCGGCCATGATCTGCTGCGCGGCCAGGGCAACCGTCTGCAGGCCCGACGAACAGAAACGGTTGACCGTCTGGGCCGGAACCGAATGCGGCAGGCCGGCGCGAATCGACGCGATGCGCCCGACGTTAAGCCCCTGCTCGGCTTCGGGCATCGCGCAGCCGATGATCACGTCCTCGATCGCCTCAGGGTCGAGGCCTTCAGCTCGCTCGACGGCAGCCTTGATCGCCGCCGCCGCCATATCGTCGGGCCGCACGGTGGCCAGACTGCCGCGATGGGCCTTGCCGACCGCCGTGCGCGCGCCACTTACGATGACTGCTTCTCGCATTGTAATTCTCCTGGTCGAAGGTCGAAGGTCATCGAACAGCCAACCGTGCGCGTGTCCACGACCTGATGGATTGCGGTCAGCCGTGTTAGCATAGGACTTTCGACCTTCGACCTTTGACCTTCGACCTTCGTCTTAATTCCGTAGCGGCTTGCTGTTCTGCACCATGTACATGATCCGCTCGTGCGTCTTGGGCTCGCCCATCAACGACATAAATGCCTCGCGCTCCAGATCCAGAATATACTGCTCGGATACCCACTGCGGCGCCGACAGAGCGCCGCCGCTCAGCACATGCGCCAGCTTGCGCGCGATATGCGCGTCGTACTCGGAGATGTAGCCGCCCCATTGCAGCTGCTTGACCGCCGTGAGCATGGCAGCCTTGCCGCGGCGCCCGATGGCGTAGATCGGCGTGGCGTTGCGATTGGGCGGCGTCCAGCCTTCGTCGAGCAGCGCGAGCGCCTCGGCCTTGGCACGGCCGATCAGCTCGCTGTCGTTCATCACCACGAGATCCGTGTCCGACAAAAATCCGATCTCGCGCGCGTGCTGCCCGCTCTCGCTGACTTTGGCATAGGCGATCGTTTCGAACACACGCTGCAGGTGCGGCAGCACGTCCACACCAGGGGCGACGTGCGGCGCGACCATCCGTCGCAGCAGCTCCTTACAGCCGCCGCCTGCCGGAATGATGCCGACGCCGAACTCGACCAGGCCCATATAGGTTTCGGCCGCCGCGACGGTTTTCGCTCCATGCAGCGCCACCTCCACACCGCCGCCAAGCACCCGGCGGAACGGCGCCGTCACCACCGGCTTGGGCGCAAAGCGAAACGCCATCAGCAGGTCCTGCAGCTGCCTGGCTGCCTGCTCGGTCATGGCGTACTGTTCGCCCTGGATCGCCATCGCGAACAGTCCGACGTTGACGCCGAGGCAAAAATCCTGCCCCTGATTACCGACGACCAGCGCGTTCCATTCGGGGCGCTCGAGCAGCTTCAGCGCGCCGTAGCCAAGCTCGATAATCTGCGGGTCCAGCGCGTTGGCCTTTGAGTGGAACTCTAAACATAGCACGCCGTCGCCGAGATCCAGGATGCTCGCGCCGTCGTTGCGGCGCAGCTCGCCGGGCGTGCCGCGCAGCTCGCGCAGCACGATCTCACCGGCCGGTCGCTCGACCGGAACATAGGCCTGGCGCTGCTGGTCGTACACGCCGGTGACGCGCTTATCGGCGCGGCGGTAGAAGCTGTTGATCCCACGCTCGAGCATCGCGTCGACCCACTCGGGCACGTCGATACCGCGCTGACGCATCATCTCGACGCCGCGCCGGACGCCGATCGCGTCCCAGATCTCGAATGGCCCGAGCTCGGCGTTGAAGCCCCAGCGCATCGCGTTGTCCACGTCGCGCAGCGAGTTCGGCGATCTCGGGAACGCGCCGGGCCGCATAGGCCAGGATCGGCAACGTGGTGTCGATCAGATAGTCACCGGCGCGGTCGCCCTGGCCGTGCTCGAAGATCGCCCGCAGCCGCGCCGGGGTCTCCTCGATCGTCCGTACCCGCCCGACCGACTCGAATCGGATCTTGGTCGGAGCTTCGTACTCGCCGCTCGTGAGATTGAGTGGCCAGAACTCGCTGCCGGCTCCAGCTTTGGTCTTTTTGTAGAAGCCGGCGCCGCTCTTGTTGCCGAGCGCGCCCGCCGCGAGCAGCCGGCGTAGCGGCTGAGGCAGCTGAAACGTTTCGCGGCTCTCGTCCTCCGGCACCGCCTGGTACAGATTGTCGGTAACATGCGCCATCACATCCAGCCCGACCAGGTCGGCCAGCCGGAAGGTGGCGGTCTTGGGATTGCCGATCAGCGGGCCGGTCAGGTTGTCCACCTCGGCCACGCTGTAGCCGTGCTCGAGCGCGTAGTTCATCCGCACCTGGCCGATATACGTGCCGATACGGTTGGCGATAAAATTCGGCCGGTCCTTGGCGATGACGGCGCCTTTGCCGAGATGTTTTTCGGCGAACGAGCGCATCAGCTCAACCACCTCGGGCCGAGTATCGGCGGTCGGGATCAGCTCGAGCAGCTTGAGATAGCGCGGCGGATTGAAAAAGTGGGTGCCCAAAAAGTGCGCCCGAAAATCGGCGCTGCGGCCCTCGCCGATCGAATGGATCGGGATGCCGGAGGTGTTGGAGGAAACGATCGCACCGCGCTTGCGCACCGCGTCGATGCGCTCCATCAGCGCGCGCTTGGGCTCGAGCTGCTCGACGATCACCTCGACGATCCAGTCGGCCTCGCGCAGTTTTTCAAGGTCGTCTTCGAGATTGCCGAGCGTTACCAGGTTGGCAGCGCCGGAGGTGTACAGCGCCGGCGGCCGCGCTTTGAGCTGGCGCTCCCATAGCTGCGTCACGACACGGTTGCGCACCGCCGGCGACTCGAGCGTCAGCCCTTTGGCCTGCTCCTCGGGCGTCAGCTCGCCGGGCGCGACGTCCAGCAGCGTCACCGGGATGCCGGTGCCGGCCACCAGGGCCGCGATGCCGCCGCCCATCGTGCCCGCTCCGATGACGGCGACGCGTCGAATGTTATAGCTCATGCGGTGCTCCCCAGGCTGAAGCCTGGGGCGGAAGAAACAAAGCCTGCTGAAGCAGGCTAGGTCTCTTCCGCCCGACGCTCCAGCGTCGGGGCCGGAGGGGATCATCCCAACGGCCCAAGCTCGGCGTTGTTACGCAAACGCCTGAATGCCGGTGATCTCGCGCCCTACCACCAGCGTATTGATCTCGTTCGAGCCTTCGTAGGTGTACACGGCTTCCATATCCGCGAAATGGCGCGCCATGTGGTTTTCCAGCAGGATACCGTTGCCGCCCATGATCTCGCGCCCGAGAGCGACCACCTGCCGCGCCCGTGCGGCACATTGCTGTTTGGCCAGCGAGGCCATGCCTTCGGTCATCTTGCCTTCGTCGCGCAGCCTGGACAGGCGCCAGCACAGCAGCTGCATCTGCGTCACATCGCCGAGCATCTGCACCAGCTTGGATTGGATCAGCTGGAAGCCGGCGATCGGGCGGCCGAACTGCTGGCGCTGCAGCGCGTAATCGCGCGCGAGCTCATAGGCTGCCAGGGCGTGTCCAACGGCTTCCCAGGCGACGCCGTAGCGCGTATTCTTGAGCACATTCGCCGTATCGCGGAATGAGTTGGCCTTGACGAGCCGGTTCTCGGCCGGGATTTCGCAGTCGGTGAGCGTGATATCGGCATTGATCAGCGCACGCTTGGCCAGCTTGCCGTCGATCGGCCGCGCGTCGAAGCCGGGCGTGCCTTTTTCAACCAGGAAGCCTGCCACCTGGCCGCTGTCCTCGTCGCGCGCCCAGACCACGGTAACGTCGGCGAAGGTAGCGTTGCCGATCCAGCGCTTGGCGCCGTTGAGGACGTACCGGTCGCCTACGCGAGTCGCGCGGGTCTGGATATGCGAAGCGTCGGAGCCGATGAACGGTTCGGTCAGCGCAAACGCGCCGATCGTTTCGAGCCTGGCCATGCTCGGCAGCCAGCGCTCTTTCTGCTCATCAGATCCGCAGTAATAGATCGAGCTCATCGCCAGGCCGCTGGTGACGCCGAAGAAGGTGCACACGCTGCCGTCGCCGCGCGATAGCTCCATACCGATCAGGCCGGCCGCCACGCTCGATATACCGGGACAGCCGTAGCCCCGGATCGGGCCACCGGCGAGCTTGAGCCGCGCCAGCTTGGGGACGAGCTCGTGTGGAAACTCGGCGCGCTCCCAGTACTGGTTGATGATCGGCGTCACCTCCTCGTCGCAGAAGGTGCGCACTCGATCGCGAATCTCGCGCTCCTCGTCGGTGAGGAGATCGTCGAACAAATACAAATCCAGCGTTCGATCAGTCGCCTGCATCGCCATCGATATGCTCCTGGAAAAAGTTGAACGATTTTCAAGTTTCATTATAACACTGTTGTCGCGAACTACAAGAGGGCAACCTTTGCCGCGTCGTCGTCGTCACAGCGACAGTACAATCTTGGGAGAACATTTCATGACCAGCTATGATATTTCGGCCAGGCCGGCAGGCCCGCGGCCGGTCGGATCGATCGCTCGTTTTGCCCGCGTCGCGCTATGGGCGACGGCGTCGGCCTTTGTGATTTGTATTGTGTTGCAGTTCTCGTTCGCGGGGCTCGGCGCGCTGGCCAGCCCGCGCTACTGGGCGCTGCACTCGACGTTCGGCAACGCGATCGCACCGCTTGCGCTGCTGGTGCCGTTCGTGGCGCTGTTTGCTCGCCTGCCGTGGCGGCTGATGTTGCTGTCGGCGCTGGTGTACGTGATGTTTGCGTTCCAGTTCGTGGCACTGTATCTGTTGCCGCGCACCGGCGTGATCGAGCTGCGCGCGCTGCACGCCGTCAACGCGCTGGTGCTGCTGTGGATCGGGTTGACGGTGGCTCGCGGTGCGTGGCGCCTGTGGCGGCCCGGCGCTCAATAATCGAAGATATCGTGGCTCGGATCGTTCGTTTCGCGACCTGGGGTATGATATACCCATGCACAGGTACGTGAAAGGAATGAGCATGGAAGCTCTCAACGTCGCCGACGTCATGCGGCAAGGCGTGATCTCGATCTCGGATGAAGCGCCACTGGCCGAAGCGATCGGAACGTTACGCGACAACCGCATCAGCGCACTGGTGGTAGTCGATCATTCCGGGCATATGGTCGGCCTGATCTCGCAGACCGACCTGCTACGTGCCTGGCAGGAGCGCGCCGACGATCCGGCAGTGCTCGGGCAACCGGTCGAAAAATACATGACGCGCGATGTCGTTTCCTGCGCGCCGTACAAATCGCTCGACTATGCCATGCGCTTGCTTAGTGAGCACAAGATCCACCGTCTGGTAGTGGTTGAAACGCACGACGGCGGTCGCTTCATGTCGGATCGGATGATGCCGGTAGGCATCTTGTCACAGACCGATATCGTCCGAACGCTGATCGGCAAGCTGCCGGTTGAGGAAGGGCAAGCGGAAGAAACGAGGGGCTAGGGGTCAGTGACCCCTACCCCCTCGGCTTCGGCGTCTTCGGGTGCTTCAAAAAGATATCCGGCCACGCCTCGAACTTCGTGCGGAACGGCTCACGGCTGACTTCCTCACCGTTCTGACGGATCACACGCCAGATCTCGATCTCCATACCACCACGGGCTGTATCGGTCTGCTTGAAGCTGCCTACCGGCTGCTCCGGATCGTCGATATACAACGGCTCGGGCGGCGCGGGGGTCTCATTGGTGATCACCGGCTCGGTACGCTCCACCACGCGTCCCGGCACCTTGGTGCCGTACATCGAAAAGGTCACCGAGGCGTCGGCATCGTTGGCGTAGCCCTGGATCAACAGCCAGTTGCCCGTATCGTTTACAAAGCGCAGATCGGGCCCACCACCGGTAAATATCGTCGAGTCCATGCCGATCGGCTCGTACTTTTCGTACCACGATATACGGAAGCGGTGCGGTGTCCAGTCGGTAAACGGCAGACCGGCGTAGAACGCGGCCCGGAACAGCGTCGTCGAGTCCTGGCAGATGCCGCCCCCCGGCTCCAGCTGCGTGCGGTTGCCCACGATCGCATAGCCCTCGACGAAACCGTGCTCTTCGTCGATCGCGCCGACGTTTTCGTTGAACGAGAACTCGCCCTCCGGCGGGATCAAGATGCCGTGCATCAGATTGACGCCGGCCTTGATGTTATGGATGCGATACGCCGCCGAGCCGCTATAGTCGCTTCTACCGATCGATACCAGCTCACGAACCCCCAGGCTCGCCAGATTCTCGGGCGTTACCCTGGGCTGCACTTCTTCGACCGGCAGGTCCAGGCGCCGGGTTTCGGTTGTCACCGCGCCGTTGACCAGCTCCATGGTGTGGTCGATGTTGAGCCGGTATCCCACGCGCCCTTCGCGGAAGATTTCCAGCGCCCCGCCGTTGAAGTTCACGCGCGGCTCAACCGAGTTGCGGCCGATCTCGTCTGCCAGCAGCGTTGCGAACTTGAGCAACTTGCCCTGGTCGAGCTGGGCATTTAGCAAATTGCCGTCCCCACCGTCAACACGCTGCAGCACAATCATATCCGCCAGCTCTGCCTGGTCGAGCGGAAAGACCGTTTCGCCGAATACGAGCTCGATCGGCGACTGCAGCATAGCTTCGACGGTACGCTTCGCCTCGGCGATACCGTCCGTCGTCAGCTGTGGTCGTAGCTCGGTGGTGCGTAGCGACACCGACTGCGGCTTGAGCGTGCGCAGCGCGTTCTGGATATCCGTGCGCGTTTCGTCAAGCAGCACCATGCGGCCGTTAATACTTTCGGTGGACTGCGGGCTGCCCTGCACGATCGCCAGCGCCGCCTCACGTCCCGGCTGCTCGACCTCCGCGGCGATGCTTTGCAGGAACGCGCCCAGCTTGCGCTCGTCAACCGTGATGCGCAGCGGCAGATCGCGGCCTTGCTGGTAGATCTGTGCCACCTGGGACAGATTGGTGACCAGGCCGTTGCTGCGCCCGAAACGATAGGCTTCGTTGAGCGACCGCTGCACATCGATTTGCACGCCGAGGTCGGCCGGGAGCGGATGCCACGCGCGCTCCTGGTACGTCAGCGTGATCGGCTCGGTCAGGAACGTGCCAAAGGCCACCTCGATCTTGCGCTGGGCCTCCGGCATCGTGTTTCTGCTGAGGTCGATCCCCTGCAAGGCAACATTGGGCAAAATCCGGTCGCGGTACTGGTTGTCCAGCCATGCCAGGCCGGCAACCGCGCCGGTGGCCAGCAGCAACAGCAATACCAGCGGGGCCTTCCACCACCAGCCGCGCCCACGCCTTGGCGGCTCGTATGGCCGAGGCAGCGCGGCGACGCGACGCGGCAGGGTCCGAATCGGCACCGTCGCTTCGGTGTACGGCTGGTCGAAGTTCGGTGTAGCCATCGGCCGCGTACGACGCGTATGTTCGGGCGCCGCGCGACGGCGCTGGATCGGTCCATATTCCGGGAAGTTGCGAGGCGCCATCTATATATGCTCGTGGGTTGGCCCGAGGGCAATCTTCAGTGCGCAGCAGGCTGGCCGCGACAGTTTTGGTCTTACCTCTTACCGTCCATCGTACGCTCGAAGTCTTAAATCGAGTGTACCAAGTTTACCGCCGACCTTCAATAGCTCATTTATTACATTGTGCTGATGTTGGTCGAAGGTTGGAGGGTTGGAAAGTTAGAAGGTGTAAAGGTGTGAAGGTTTTGCAGCCACACGCCTGACCCGCTTGCATTCAAGGGATAATCCTCTAAGGCTTTCCAACCTTCCAACCTTTCAACCCTTCAACCCTCCAACCTTCCAACCGGCTGCTCCCACACAAAATCGTGCTCTATCTGATCCAGCCGCGGGTTTTGGCGGTCGCGGGGCGAAAGAATTGGCTCGTCGGTGGGCCAGGAGATCGCGACGGTCGGGTCGTCCCACGCCAGGCCACGCTCGTCGGCGGGCGAATAAAACGAGCTCGCCTTGTACAACAGGTCGGCAGTTTCGCTGAGCACGCAGAACCCATGCGCAAAGCCGACCGGAACGTAGAACTGCCGGAAGTTGTCGGCCGTCAGTTCCACGCCGACCCACTGCCCCCAGGTCGGCGAGCCCCAGCGTATATCGACGGCGACGTCCCAGATCGCGCCGCTCGTCACACGCAGCAACTTGGCCTCCCCTCCTCCGATCTTGTAATGCATGCCGCGCACCACGTTGCGTGCGGAGCGCGAATGATTATCCTGGACAAATACATCGTGGATACCGTGCTCGGCGAGCGTACGAGCCGAATAGCTCTCCATAAAGAAGCCGCGCTCGTCGTGACGAACCACGGGCTCGATCACGAGCACGCCGTCCAGTTTCGTCCGTTGTATCTTCACTTTCGCTCCCTCGCCGCGAACTGCGAACCGCGAACCGCGAACCGCGAACCGCGAACCGCGAATGAATTCGCGGATGATATGAAAAACCTGCTGAAGCAGGTTGGACACGCAAGTTGCTCGCGCTCAACCTGCTTGAACAACCGCGGATTTCTCGGTTGGCTCGATAAATTCTGCTGTAACAGGTTGGACACAAACTGTATTCCTTCGAACCTGCTTCAGCAGGTTTCATTATATCAGCCGCGAATTCATTCGCGGCATTCGCGGCATTCGCGGCATTCGCGGCGGCATTCTCCGCTTGCGGCGATTGCAATAATGCTATACTCAAATGCAGCCCTTAGCGGAAAAGGCATACCACGTGGACGCTCCTGCCACGATCGTCGGCCATCTCAGCCCGGACCTCGACTGTCTGTGCGCGATCTGGATGTTGCGTCGCTGGGGCGGCCTGGAGAACGCGACGCTGCGTTTTGTACCATCCGGCCAGACGCTGGACGGACGGCCGGCGGACGAGGATCCCCGTATCGTGCATGTAGATACCGGGCGTGGCCACTTCGACCATCATAGCGCCAACGATCAATCGTTGTCGGCGACGGAGCTGGTACGACGGGCCGTCGCGCCGAACGAAGAGGTGCTCGAGCGCATCGCTGAGACGGTGACGCGCCTGGATCACGCACTCGGCAGGGGCGGCACGGCGCCCGATATTTGCGACCTGATCGACGGATACAATGCGCTGCACGCCCACACGCCGGAAATGGTGGTGGCGGCCATGCAGGGTAACTTCGACGCCTGGTATGCCGTTGAGGCCAAACATGTGCGGCTGGAAGTAGCGTTTGAGCAGCGCATCGAGTTCGACACGCCATGGGGCTTCGGAATCGCCATGGAAAGCGAGGACGGCGGCTCGTCGCGTCTGGCATACGGCGCCGGTGCCGTGCTGTACGCGTACCGCGACGGCAAGGGCAATATGGGTATCGCCGCGAAGTCGCGCTCGGCTGTCGATTTAACGCAGGTGCTTGCCGATCTCAGGCACCTCGATGCCGGGGCCGATTGGTATCTCCACCCTTCGCGCCATCTCCTGCTGTGCGGCACGCCCAAGTCGCCGCCGCGCGTGCCGTCGCGCCTTTCGCTCGATCAGCTGGTAGGCGTGCTGCGCGGCGATTATCTGTTTTGAGTGATGAAATGGGGTAATGGGTACATTCACCCCCCATGAGCGGCGAATATATGTAAGGCCGAAGCATTCGCCTCTCATCGTGCGTACCGAGTTAGTAGTTCCGTGCGGCGAATGCTTCGGCCCTACCTACGCTGATGATAGATCTACGATCCGACACCGTAACCATGCCGTCCGATGCGATGCGCCGCGCGATGTACGAGGCCGAGCTGGGCGACGATGTATACCGCGAAGACCCAACCGTCAACCGGCTACAGGAGCTGGCGGCCGGGCTACTGGGCAAGGAAGCGGCGCTGTTTGTCGCCAGCGGCACGATGGGCAATCTCGCATCGCTGCTGGCGCACGCCGGACGCGGCGCTGTTGTCGCCCTCGGCAACGAAGCGCATATCTTTTTGTACGAGCAGGGCGGCGCGTCTGTCGTGGGTGGCCTGGTGTACCATACCGTGCCCACCGATCCTTCGGGCGAGCTGCCGCTCGATCGGCTGCGGGGCGCGCTACGCGACGGCAGCGATGCGCATGTTGCGCTGCCGGGCGTGATTTGCCTCGAAAATACGCACAATCGCTGCGGCGGCACGGTGTTGTCGCTGGAGTACCATCGCCGCGTCCGCGAGCTGGCCGATAGTATCGGCGTGCCGGTGCATCTGGACGGCGCGCGCCTTGCCAACGCCGCCGTCGCCCTTGGCGTGCCGATGTCGCAGATCGCGGCGCACGCCGACTCGGTGCAGCTCGACCTTTCCAAGGGCCTGGCCGCGCCGGTCGGCGGGATCGTCGCCGGCAGCAACGCATTCGTCGCGCGCGCCCACCGGGCCCGCAAGCTGTTGGGCGGTGGCATGCGCCAGGCAGGTGTGATCGCCGCGGCCGGTATTGTCGCGCTCGAGCAGATGGTCGACCGTCTGGCCGACGATCACGCCAACGCGCGACGGTTAGCCGAAGGCCTGCTCGAATTGCCGGGTGTGGTGCTCGACCTCCAGCGCGTGCAGACCAACCTGGTCGTCTTGCGGCTCGACGCGCAGCGCTGGCCGCGCCCCGAAGCTTTTGTCGAGGCCATGCGCCAGCACGGCGTGCTGTTGGGCGGCTTCGGGGACGGCCGCCTGCGTTTCGCTACGCATTTCGGGATCGACGCGGCCGATATCGACGCGACGCTGGCTGCCGCCGGTAAGGTTCTGCATCCATAGGTTTGAGTTTCAGGTTCCAGGGTTCAAGTTCAACCACACGGTTCGATGAGGAATGGTGCTGGGGGACACCCCCAGACCTCCGGCCTGCCGGCGGCCGCTCCAAAACCTGTCACCCGCTCACCTTGTCACTCCTCATGCCAGCAGCTATGAACTCTACTCCAGCTCCCGCACCTGCCACCAGACGTCCCTGGCTCATCGCCATGGAATGGCGCGATCTGTTATTCGCTCATTGGCCCGTACCGCCCGAGCTGCTACGCGGGCTGATACCATCGCGCCTGACGCTCGAAACCTGGGACGGCGCCGCGTGGCTGGGCGTGGTGCCGTTTCGGATGAACGGCGTTCGCCCACGTTTAGCGCCTGCCGTCGGCCCGCTGTCCGATTTCGCGGAGCTGAACGTCAGGACGTATGTCGGCGATGGCCAACGCTCGGGGGTCTGGTTTTTTAGCCTCGACGCGGCCAGCCCGGCGGCGGTACGGCTGGCCCGTGGGTTGTTTCAGCTCCCCTACTTCGACGCTCGCATGCGTTGTTCAGCGGAAGGTGACGGTATCAGCTACTCCAGCGAGCGCACGCATCGCGGAGCGCCCGCGGCACGCCTGCGCGTCAACTACCGTCCGACAGGCCCGGCATACCGATCGAATCCCGGGACGCTCGAGCACTGGCTCACCGAGCGTTACTGCTTGTTCTCCGCCGACCGCCGCGGCCGGGTGTTTCGCGGCGATGTGGTGCACCAGCCGTGGCCGCTACAGCCTGCCGAGGCGGAGTGGGCCGGCAATGAGATGACCTATCAAATCGGAATTCGGCCGCCGCCGGGCAGGCCGCTGCTCCATTTCGCGCGCTATCTTGCAGTCAGGGCGTGGCTTCCCCGGCCGCTCCCACCTATGGCGCCGTTCAATGGATAACACGCGATCATTTGCCGCCGCAGCCCTCCTCCGGTATCATAACGCAGCATGCGCGCTCTGATCACAGGTGCCAACGGCTTTGTCGGCGGGCATCTTTGCGAGCACCTGCTCGACGAATCCGGCTGGCAGCTTGTCGGAATCGGGCGCGAGCCGGTGTCGCGCTACCCCAGGCTGCTGCAGCAAATGGCCTTCCGCAGTGCCGACCTGCTGGATACTGCCGCTGTTGCCGCGATGGTAGCCGATACAACGCCCGACGTTGTGTTTCATCTGGCGGCACAGGCGCATCCTCCAACGTCGTTTCGCGACCCTGCCGGCACCCTTACCGCCAACATGCTGATGCAGCTCAATCTGTTCGAGGGCATCCGGGCTGCACGGCTGGATCCGGTGGTGCTGATCGTCAGTACCGGCGAAGTGTACGGCGCTGTACGCCCGGACGATCTTCCGATCGACGAGGACACGCCGCTGCGACCGCTCAGCCCCTACGCGGTCAGCAAAGTAACCCAGGATATGCTGGCGTTTCAGTATTGGGCGGCGCACGGGCTCCGAACGATCAGGGTCCGCCCGTTCAACCATACCGGCCCGGGTCAGGACGACGGCTATGCTCCCACTGCGTTCGCTCGGCAGATCGCCCGCATCGAGGCGGGCTTGCAGGAGCCGGTGGTCCGGGTAGGCAATCTCAGTGCGCGGCGTGATTACACCGACGTGCGCGATGTGGTACGCGGCTATCGCCTGGCCGTCGAACGTGGTGAGCCCGGGCACGTGTACAACCTGGGCAGCGGGCGCGCAGTCTCGATTCAAGGTATATTGGAGGGCTTGCTGCGCTTTAGCCGGGTCGATATCACGGTTGAGGTCGACCTCGAGCGCATGCGTCCCGTCGATACACCCGAAATCGTTTGTGACGCGCGCCGTTTGTGCCTTCGCACCGGGTGGCAGCCGCTGATTCCGCTCGAGCGTACGCTGAGGGATTTGCTCGACGATTGGCGGGAACGGGTGACGCAGGAGACACAGGGGACACAGGTGACGGGGTGACAAGGTGATTGAACAAGCTTTGTGCGTCGATCACTCTATGTTTTGCGCCTTGTCCCAGACGGCCCTCCATTGCGTCAAGGATCCGTGTGGCCGGTGAACTCGAAACTCGAAACTCGGAACTATATGTATGCACTGATCATGGCCGGAGGATCCGGCACACGGCTTTGGCCGCGCAGCCGCACATCGAAGCCCAAACAATTTTTGCCGCTGTTGGGGCAGCACACCATGCTGCAAGAAACCGTCAACCGGATCGCACCGATGGTGACGGGCGACCATACGCTGGTAATAACGGGCCGGCCGTATGTGGAGCTGACGGCCGAGCAACTGCCCGGAGTGCCGCTCGCCAACATCGTCGGAGAGCCCACCGGCAAGGGCTCAGCGCCCGCGATCGGCCTGGGTGCCCTGGCGATCGAGCGTGACGACCCGGCCGGCGTGATGGTCGTGCTGTCGTCGGATCATATGATCCGGCAGGTCGCGGCGTTTCGGGCGGCGCTCGAGGCCGCCGAGCAGCTGGCGCGCGATGGATGGCTGGTCACGCTGGGCATCACGCCGACCGAAGCCCACACCGGCTACGGCTATGTCCACCGCCGCGACAGCCTGGGCAGCTACAACGGCTTCGAGGCCTATGCCGTCGAACGCTTTGTGGAAAAGCCCGACTATGCCACGGCTGAGGAGTATGTTCGCACCGGCGAGTATAGCTGGAACGCCGGCATATTTATCTGGCGCGCCGATATGTTTATGAGCTCCGTCGAGCGCTATCTGCCCCGGCTGTACACACAGCTGCGCGCGATCGGCGAAGCCGGAGGCCCGCAAGACCCGGCCGGCTTCGCGGCCGCCTGGGACGATATCGACCCCGTGACGGTCGACTACGGCATCATGGAGCGGGCCGACCGGGTTGCCGTAATTCCGGTTGATATCGGTTGGAGTGATGTCGGCGACTGGGATACGCTGGCCGGCATTTCCCTGGACGGCGCGGATGGGCATCCGCATCACCTCGCGATCGACACGAACAACACGCTGGTCTTCAGCGAAAGTGATCGCCTGATCGCGACGATCGGCCTCGACAGCTTTCTGATCGTCGACACCGGCGATGCGATCATGATCGCGCCCCGCAGCCGCGCACAGGATGTCAAGCAGCTGGTGGACGAGCTGCGCCGGCGTGGGCGAACCGATGTTTTGTAGCCGAAGGTCGAAGGTCGAAGGTCGAAAGTCCTTCGGCATCACAGTTGAGTACGCTGCTTCAAGGCTTCGGAGCCTCAACATCGTTGCGCGATCTTTGACCTTCGACCTTCGACCTTCGACCTTCGACCTTTCGTGATGCAAGCAGTCATCCTCGCCGGCGGCTTAGGAACCCGGCTGCGCCCGCTCACGCTCACCACACCCAAGCCGCTCGTACCGCTCGCAAACCGGCCGGTGATCGAGCACCTGGTGGCCTGGCTGGCGCGCTGGGGCGTCGACGACGTGGTGCTGGCGACACAGTATCGCTCGGAAGACTGGGGACACTGGCTGCGCCGCTGGCGCCGCGAGCGGCCCGACGTGGCGGTACGAGCGGTTGTGGAGCCGCAACCGCTCGGTACGGCCGGCGCGGTCGCGTACGCGGCTTCCGAAGCGTCTACGGCGCTGACTGGCCGGACGGGTGAGCCTTCGACCCTGTCCGGCCTGACGGAGCTGCAGGATACCATCGTGGTGGTCAACGGCGACAACATCGTCGACCTCGACCTCGACGCGATGCTGCGCCTGCATCGCTCGGCACACGCGGTAGCGACAATCTCGACCGACGCGGTAGCCGACGTGGCCGGACGCGGCGTGGTGGTGGCGGAGCACGGGGGGCGGGTGCGCGCGTTCCAGGAAAAGCCCCCTCCCGGCGAAGCGCTGGCCGATACCGTTAATACCGGTGTATATCTGCTTGAATCGGCAGCGATCGCAGCTATACCGCGCGGCCGCTTCGTCCAATGGGAAGACGATGTGTTTCCGGCGCTGATCGGGCGTGGCGCACCGGTGTATGCTTTTCAATCACGGCATGTGTGGATCGATACGGGCACGCTCGAGGGGTACCTGCGGGCACAACTGGCGGTGCTCGATGGGCACGCCTCGGTCCCCGCCGGGCAACTCGAGGGCGATGCGTGGCGCGAAGAGTTGGTTACCGTGGATGCCGCTGCCCGTGTCGACGGACCGTCCGCGCTCGGATTTGGAACGATGGTTGCAGCCGGAGCCTCCGTACATGCGAGCGTTGTCGGCCGGGAGTGCCATATTATGCCCGCTGTCCATGTCGAGCGCAGCGCTGTTTGGGATGGCTGCCAGATCGAGGCTGGCGCAGTGGTTCGTAACAGCATCGCCGGCTTCGGCTGCTATATCGGTGCGGGTGCGCGCCTGGATCTGGTTATACTGGGCGATCGGTGTATGATTGCTGCCGACACCGTGTTGCCGGCGGGCGCCAGGCTTGAGCCCGGAACACGAATCGCGTGACGGCAGGTTCCACGCGCGGCCAAGACCAGGAGTATGGACACATGCCCACACCGATCAAATTCGGTACCGACGGCTGGCGCGGCGTTATCGCCGAGGACTATACGTTTCCCAACGTCCGGATCGTTACCCAGGCCGTTGCGGATTACCTCAAAGCGGAAAAGCTTGCCCAACGCGGCCTGGTGGTGGGCTACGATACACGCTTTGGCTCGGAGCGCTTCGCGATCGCCACGGCCGAGGTGCTGGCCGCCAACGGCATCCATGTGTATCTGACCAACAAGCCGACCCCGACGCCCACGATCTGCTGGTCGATCCTGGATCGCAAAGCAGGCGGAGCGTCGATCATCACCGCCAGCCATAATCCGGGCACCGATAACGGCTACAAATATAAGCCCGAATACGCCGGCTCCGCCTCGCCCGAGGTGATTGCCCGCATCGAGGCCAACTTAGAGAAGACGCCGGTCCAGCGCATGGAGCTCGGCGCGGCCGAGAGGCAGGGGCTGGTCGAGCGCTTCGACGCAACACCGATCTATCTTAAGCAGCTTGGCGGGCTGGTCGATATCGAATATATCAAGCGCGCCGGTCTGACGGTAATTATCGATGCGATGTACGGCGCCGGCGCGGGCTACCTGCCGCTGCTGCTCGACGGCGGCCCGACACGGGTGGTTCAGCTCAATGCCGAGCGTAATCCTACCTTTCCTGGCATCCGTGCGTCCCGAGCCGCTCGACGCGAATCTGGGCAAGCTGAAAAAGGTGGTCAAGGAGAGCGGCGCCAGCGTCGGCCTCGCGTTTGACGGCGACGCCGATCGCGTCGGCCTGGTCGACGAAACCGGACGCTTTATCAATCAGCTTCAGGTGTTCGGCTTGCTTACCTATTACCTGCTCGAGGTACGCAACTGGCGCGGGCCGATCGTGAAGTCGTTGTCGACGACCTCGATGGTCGAGCGGCTCGGCGAGCTGTACAAAGTGCCGGTGTTCCAGACGCCGGTCGGCTTCAAGCATATCGGGCCGAAAATGATCGAAGAAAAGGCAATGATCGGCGGCGAAGAGTTGGGCGGCTTCGGCTTCGCCAATCATATCCCCGAGCGCGACGGCATCCTGGCTGCCCTGTTTTTGGTCGATTTCATGCTGCGGCAAAACAAAACGCCGTCGGAGCTGCTGCAGTCGCTGTTTGACAAGGTCGGACCACATTTCTACGACCGTCTGGATATGACGTATCTCGCCGATCAGCGTCCGACGATCATGCAGCGCGTGGCCGATGCCCGCCCGCCTACCCTGGGCGGACAAAAGGTGGTTAATATTTCTTCCGAGGGCGGCTACAAGTATCGCCTCGAAGACGGCTCGTGGCTCTTGATCCGCTTTTCAGGCACCGAGCCGCTGCTGCGGGTGTACACCGAAACACATTCGCAGGAAGCTGTGCAGCAGCTCCTGGCCGACGGCCGGGGATTGACGGGGGTGTAGGCACGAGGCACGAGGCTATGGGACACCGGCGAGAGGCACGGGGAACGAGGCTATAGGTTCATGCCACACTGCTATTCCACTCGCCACTCACCGCTTGCCACTTGCCTTTTGTCTCTCGCCTTTTGCCCCGTGCCTCTCGCCGCTTGCCTTTCGGCGACCCGTTTGCTATACTTGGGCACGCCCAATCCCGGAGGTGTGGCCGAGTGGTTGAAGGCAGCTGTCTTGAAAACAGCCAAGCGCAAGCTTCGTGGGTTCGAATCCCACCGCCTCCTCCACGAAACGCGTTTAGGTGATTGGGAAGCCTTAAAGGGAGAATGGCCGAGTGGTCCAAGGCAGCAGTTTGCTAAACTGTGACGGCGCAAGTCGTCCCTGGGTTCGAATCCCAGTTCTCCCGCCACTTTGCTAAAAGCGCCGCAGTCAGCGGCGCTTTTGCTTTTGCCGTGCTTCATCATAGCGCCGTTGATGATACGGGTTGTGTGTTCCCACGAGCTGCTCATAATAGGCTCTCACTTCCTTCGCTCGCGACAGCCAGATATAGTCGGCGCGCGGCGTGCCGGGACGAAAGCCCAGCGCCCGCCACATACGCTGCATATCGTCGAGCAGACGCGGCGAATGGCTGGAAAAGGCCATTTTGACGTAGCCGTACAACTTGCCGTTTACCTTGTACGAATGCTCGAAAACGCAGCCATCCGTATCCATCAGGCCGCGCACGCATGCCCTAACCAACTCGATGTCGGTGAATATCCACGCCGGAACTTTGACCTCATTCGCCAGCTTGTTGCCTGTTGGCAAGCCCAAGCGTTGCAGCGTAGCGACGAGATCCATACTTGAAGCAAGTACCGTCAGTTGCGATCGTGCCCGGTATTCGTGGACCGATGGCTGGATGTTGAACAGGCGATCCATTAGCCCGGCTACGAAGACTGCATATTCCACTTCTACGTGTGGGTTCAACGAAACGCTGACTTGCCGCCGATTGATACTCCCATCCCCAAGCATGATCCCGACGAACTCGGCGAGCTCCGGACAAAGCTCAGGCATGGTGATCATATGCGGCACGCGCACACCCGGATAGCGCTCCGGAAACTCCCGGCGCCAACGCTGCGACATACGCCCGCCCTGCGAGCGCGACGCGGCTGTGCCGAGCGGACGGCCGTTGCGCTCGCGGGTGGCAAAGGCGGCGTGGCTGCGACGGCTACGCCACTCAGCCTCGTCGATGACTTCGAGGAACAGGGGCAGCGGCACGCCGGTGTAAGCGTGGATCTGCTGCAAACCTTCGAGCGAAGCGTTGCACTCGTCGTCGCGCCACTGTGCAAGCGTACGGCGCGATACACCGGCAATCTCAGCAAGATCCTTCAAGGAGAGTAGGGAAAGCAAGGAGCTGCGGAGGGCTGAAAAGATAAAGCGGCCCTGGTCGCCGGGAGCACAGCGAACGCGCATATCAAAATGCCTCGTAACCGCACGACTCCCGTGCACGTATTTTAGCACACATGGACTGGCGCAGGATATTGCTCGGATCGGAAAAGAAATCCACCACAAAGAACACAAAGGACACGAAGAAATCAAAGATACTCTGTGTCCTTTATGTTCTTTGTGGTGATCTCCGGTGAATCAACTATGGTAGGCTACCCAGACCTATGCAGGTATTCGTACAAATGTCGGGCGTGCCCGGCGCGGGAAAGACGACCATCGCGCGAGCCGTAGCCAGGCACATCGGCGCGGTGGTGGTCGACCACGACGTTACCAAGACCGCACTGCTGGACGCCGACGTTCCGGTAGCCGTCGCCGGCTACGCGTCGTACATGGTGCTCGATGCTGTCGCCCGGCACGTGCTGCAGCAGGGCTTCAGCGTGGTCTTCGACAGCCCGTGCTTTTACACCGAGCTGCTCGAGCGCGGTCAAAAGCTAGCCCGGGAAACGGGCGTGCGGTACCGCTATATCGAGTGCCGAATTGACGACCTGGACGAGCTGGACCGGCGATTACGCACGCGTCAGCGCTCGCGCAGCCAGCTGGCGGGCGTGCGTATCGCGCCCAGCGAAGGATCGGGCAAAGTCGTGACGGGAGACGCAGTATTTCGTGAGTGGATCGCGAACATGAAGCGTCCGGCAGGCGACTATCTGGTGCTTGACACGATGCGACCAATCGGGGTCTGTGTGCGCGAGGCACTGGCGTATATAGCTCATAGCGTTTTTCGCAAAGGTTGAATTCGAACGAAATCACCACACATGCACAAAGGACACGAAGATTCT
This sequence comes from uncultured bacterium, assembly GCA_963827625.1. Taxonomy (GTDB): domain Bacteria; phylum Chloroflexota; class Chloroflexia; order Chloroflexales; family Kallotenuaceae; genus CAWHBS01. The sequence continues at coordinate 1,373,314 of CAWHBS010000007.1, forward strand.
TTGGATTCTTCGTGTCCTTTGTGCATGTGTGGTGATTTGGATTATTCCGATGCAGACCGCGGCGTGCTGCGGTCTTCGAGCTCCCAGGCATGGTCGAGCACGTGCCAGGCGACGCGACGAACGAAATAGCGTGCCGGCCAGATTTTGCCGCCACGTGGACCGCGCTCGGGGATCTCGCCACGCGCGGCAGCATCGAGCGCCTGTAGCATCGCCTCGCGGCTATGCGCAAGCTGCTGCTCCAGCGACTCCGCCTCGTCGCGCTTATGCTTCCGGGCCAGCCGGGACAGATAACCGCCGTCGGCATCCAGCACATGCTCGATCATTTTTTGCAGGTCACGCCCGCCGCCGCGCGGCCCGGTGCTGAGCGTCTTTCCCCGCGCCGCCGCCACCGCCTCGTCGAAGCTGCGCCAGCATGCCCGAAGCAGTGAGCGCGAGCGGCGCAGCTCGACATCGCCGAACGTTTGCCGATCGCTCGACGGCTGAGCTTCAGGCGCGCCGAAATCGGTGCCCGGGCCGCCCTCAAGCCGCTCGACGAGCTTGAACATCGACGTATCGGCGGGCGACCGAAACCTGAGGCGCGCCGCGTGTGCCACGCGCCCGTAGCGCCGCCCATAGTCGAGCAGCGTATCGAGCGCCGACTGCTCATCGCGCCCGCTGCGGCACCACCCCGGCCACTCTACGGCGCCGGCGAACGTTCGCTTGCTGCCGATCTCCAGGTACACCTCGAATGTTGGTTCCGAGCGGGGCATAGCTTGCTCCTTTACGTCAATGCCAGCGCCACCGCCTGCTCGGGGCCGAGCGCGCGGCCGGCGTCCCACCAGCGGCCGGCGGCCGGGCCGAGCGCGGCATGCAGCACGGCGAGATCGCGCCGGTAGGGCTCGATATCCTTGGGTGATCGCGCGAAGCTGTAGCGCTCGCGCAGTCCTTCGGCCGCGCCCCACAGCTGTGCCGCCCGCTCCAGCCTCCCCGTCGCCGCGGCGACGCGCGCCAGCGCCTCGAGACAATCGTTGACACGCGCCAGACGCTCGGCGCGCCAGAACTGTGCAAGCCCGCCACGATAGCGCGCCTCGGCCGCGGCATAGTCGCCTTCGGCGAAGGCGACGTGCCCCAGGCCCAGCTCGGCGTACATACCTGTGTCGCCGATGCTGCGCCATAGCGCGAGGCTTTGTTCGAACCGCCGGCGCGCCGCTTCGAGCTCGCCTCGATCGACGTCCAGCCCGCCCAGATTGCTCAGCACACTGGCCTCGGACCATGTATCTCCCTCGGCGCGATACTGTTCAAGGCTTTCAGCATAGCGCGCCGCGGCGGTATCGAGGTCGCCAAGCCGGTAAGCGACATCGGCCAGGTTGTTGAGCACCGAGCCGAGGCTATGTGGATTGCCGAGCGCGCGTCTCAGCGCCAGGCTGCGCTCGTAAAACGCTTTCGCGGCGGCATAGTCACCCACGTCGACGGCGACGATGCCGAGATTGTTGAGGCTGAGCGCGGTAGCGACACGGTCTTCCAGCCCGCGAGCAAGCTCGAGCGCACGTTCGTGAAACGCCCGTGCCGCGGCGTAATCTGCACGACGGTAGGCCAGCGTGCCGGCGGCGTGCAGCACCTGCCGCACCACGGCGGGCGGAGCCGTCTGTTCGAAGCGCAGTGCGGCGTCGATCCAGCCGATCCCTTCGCCGAGCAAGCCGCCAAGCTCCCAGAAACGTCCGAGCGCCGCACACATAAGCATCAAGATATCACCCTCATCGGAGTCGGCCGCCCAGCGCAGTGCGGCGCGCAGATTGGGAAGCTCCAGTCTCAGGCGCTCGCTCCATTCAGCCTGACCTTTGCCCACAAACGCGGGAGCGGCGCGCTCGGCAAGCTCGAGAAATGTCAGCGCGTGGCAGCGGCGTGCCTGTTCGGGTTCGGCTGTATCGAGCAGGCGCTCCTCGGCGTACTCGCGCACGGTTTCCAGCAGCGTCCAGCGCGGCTGCAAGCCGTCGATACGGTTGAGCAGGCTGGCGTGCTGCAACTCCGCGAGTGCCGGCGCGGCATCCGGCCCGCACACGGCCTCGGCGGACGCCTGGGTGATGCCGCCGGCAAAAACGCCCAGCCGCGCGAACACGTCGCGCCGCTCCGGGGACAGCAGCTCATAGCTCCAGGCGATCGCGTCGCGCAGCGTCCGCTGCCGCGACGGCAGGTCGCGCGGCCCGCCGGCCAGGAACGGCAGGCGCCGCTCGAGCTGGGAAAGCAGCTCGCCCGGCGACAGCTCGTCCGCGTGGGCGGCCACCAGCTCGATCGCCAGCGGCAGCCCGTCGAGGCGCCGGCAGATCGCCGCGACATCCATGGCGCTGGCGCTGTCGACCTCGAAGCGGGCACCCACGGCACGAGCGCGGTCGGCGAACAACGCAACCGCCGCGGCCCGGACGACGGCCTCGGGGTCGCCTGCTTGATCCTCGGCCGGCAGAGCCAGCGGCTCCACACGCAGGCGGTGTTCGGCGCGCACTGCCAGGGGAGCGCGACTGGTGGCAAGTATGTGCAGGCCGGGACAGGCCGCGAGCAGCTCGGCGACCAGCGTCGCGCCGTCCAGCACGTGCTCGAAATTATCGAGCAGCAGCAGCGTTTGCCGCTCGCGCAGCCGCTCCACCAGGGCCGCGCGCCACGTGCGCGTACCACTTTCGCGCACACCCAGAGCTTCTGCGATCGCCGGCCCAACCTCCGTCGCGTCGCGCAGCGGCGCGAGCTCGACCAGAAACACGCCGTCCGGGAAGTCGAAGCGCAGGCCGGATGCAGCCTCCAGGCCCAATCGCGTCTTGCCGACACCCGGCGGCCCGAGCAGCGTCACCATTCGCACGTCGCCGCCCGTCAACAAAGCCTGGATCGACCGGAGCTCACTGTCGCGGCCGATCAGCCGTCCCGGCGGAGCATGGAGGTTGGTCGGCATCGGCGCGCCACGCCCCGGCACCGCGGCAGCGAAGCTTCCGTCGCGAATTTGCTCGTACAGCGCCACAGTTTCACGCGCCGGCTCGACGCCGAGCCCCTCGGAAAGCACGCGCTTGCAGCGCTCGTAATGCTCCAGTGCCGCGCTGCGCTCGCCGGCAGCGGCATGCAGGCGCATCAGGCCACGGTATGCTTCTTCACGCCACGGGTCCAGCTCGATCTGGCGCTGCAGATAGGGACGCGCCCGCGCGCCGTCTCCACGCCGCTCCCAATACGCCGCCAGCCGGATCGCCGCCTCCAGCGCCCACTGGTGGAGCGATTCGCGCTGCAGCACAGCCCACTCCTCCCAGGCCGCGCTGTCGCGTAGGGCAAGCTGCGCGAGAAATTCGCCGTGGTACAGCTCGAGCACCTGCTCCAGGCGCCGAGCACAGGCCGAGCACGCCAGTCCATCGCGGTGCGGATGCGCCGCGCAGGCGGCAAGCAGCGAGCGAATGCGCGCCGTGTCAACCTCGAATTCGGCCTGGGGATTCAACTGGATCGTTTCGCGCGACACCAGCAAGAGCGGCGGATCGGCATGCTGATCGCCGATTACCTGACGCAGGTCGGCCAGCACCTGGCGCAGGTTGACCCGCGCCGCCGTATCGGGCAGCTCCGGCCATAACAACCCGACCAGCGCATCGCGCCGGTGCGGGCGGTCACTTTCTACGGCCAGATATGCCAGCAGCGCCTGCGAGCGGGTGTAGGCGAACCGATCGACCGGCCGCCCCTCGACCAGAATACGCAGCGGGCCTAGCAGTGCCAACGACAGGTGTGCCACGTGCTCCTCGTTCGTCTCGCAACGTCGATTATAAGTCGTGTTCATCTTACGCTTGTCTTACGGTCGTCTACTATTTTTGAATGCAGAATGGAGCACGTCCATGAATGACCGCTCGCGACCGTACATCGCTTTTCTGGTCCGCATCTGGCAGGTTGGTGCTACCGATGTGTGGCGCGCGTCGGCGACCGACCCGCACACCGGCGAGCAGCGGCTATTTGCCGACCTGGAAGCACTTTTCGCATTTATTGGAGCTGAAACCAGCGTCTCCGGCACCCAGACGTGGCAATCAGGTCTGGATGACACGGCGCGCGGCAGCACTTCGATGCAGCATGACTGGGGCACCAGCCAGGATTGAAGGCTCGCACCATACCGCTATTTGCAGCCGTCATCTCAATTTTTGGTAGGAGCAAGCCGATGTACCACCCACGTTCATAGATTAAGGAGCAACCACGATGCGACCACTGATCGGAACCGCCCTGATGCTGGCCCTGCTGCTTTCGGCGTGCGGCGCTGCTGAAAACGCGCAGATCGATACGGCGCCGAATACGCCTTCGACGGCAGGCTCAGATACTGCGCCCGCGAGCGATGCCGCGACCGAGCCTTTAACACCACCCGCGAGCACGGCTACGGACGCCGAAGCCAGCGCCGCCGGCGCCGCGGAGCCGAGCACCCCCGCTGCGACTGAAGCCGGCGCCGCGGCCGACGATGAAGCCGCGGCGAGCTCCACGCTTGATATCGGCGAGGCGCTCGATGCCGCGGCCAGCGCTGTCGCAGCCGCGAGCGCTGCCAACGTGGCGGCCGGCCCGTCCGACGACGGCTGCCCGTCGGGGATGACCCCAGCCAACCCCGAGAAGTCTTCACTTAGCGCGACCTGGAACCCGGAAGGCACGATTACGGTCAGCGGCGGTCTCGACGTTCCGGCCAACTCGACCATGATGATGTTTACCTACCAGGACGGCACCGAAGTAGGCTGGGCGCTGTTCGGCTCGTACGGCATGATCGAAATGAGCCAACCGTTCGAACAAACGTCGTCCATCCCCAAAGCCAACGATATGCTCTACGGCGAGATGGCCAAAGAAAATCCCTACCAACCGGGTTCGCAGATATGCGTCGCGCTGATGGCGATCCGTGGCGACGCATCGGTGGAAGATATGACGGACCCGGCCAAGCAGGATGAGCTGCTGCTGACACGAGTGCGTTTGCCGGTCGGGGGCGATGCGCCTTCCGAGATCATCTTGCCGTAAGAGTTTAACGCAAAGACGCAAAGACGCGAAGAAATTAAAGAATGACTTCGATGAATGCTCATCGAAGTCATTCTTGCTACGAATATTTAAGGACGGGCGTCCCCATTCGAGCAATATAGATTCTTTGCGTGCTTTGCGCCTTTGCGTTGGCCCAGAGGGCACCCCTCCGGGCGTCTGTGCGTTATGAATTCGCAGAGGACAGATCATCCGCGGTGAAGCCATCCGGCAGCAGCTCGCGCGGCGTGACGATCCTGGTATCGCCATGCACATTGGCCAGCAGCACCTGGATATCGGGAGCGAGCTCGAACAGCGCCTGGCGGCACATGCCGCACGGCGGCACGGGGCGCTCCGCATCGGCGACCACGGCCATGGCCGTGAACGCGCGCTCGCCGGCTGCGATCGCCGCGCCCAGCGCCGTACGCTCGGCGCACATAGTGATGCTGTAGGCCGCGTTTTCGACGTTGCAGCCGTGATACACCACGCCCGACTCGGCCAGCAGCGCCGCGCCGACGGGGTAGCGCGAGTATGGGGCATATGCTCGCGAGCGGGCCAGCAGCGCCGCGTCGAGTAGCGCGTCCCAATCAACGTTGGGCATCGGCGACTTCCTGTTCCGACCGGTCCGGCATGACGGCAGGCGCTTCGGCCGGCTCCGCCGGGGCAGGCAGCTCGGCGGGCGCTTCGCCCTGCTCGACGGGCCGCTGCAATTCTAGGCGCAGGCGATGCGGCCTGAGGCCCTGCACCGACTCGACAGTGATAGTAACATCGCCGACCTGCACGCTGTCGCCGACGTTGGGGATGGTGCCGAGTTTTTCGTATACCAGGCCGCCGAGGCTGTCGCCTTCTTCGGTCGCCAGATTGAGGCCGGTTTCGGAGTTCAGGTCGTCCAGCGACAGACGCGCGCGTCGGCAATCCAGGTATCGGGCGCCGGCTGCTCGATCAACGGCTCCTCGACGTCGTACTCGTCCTGGATCTCGCCGACGATCTCTTCGAGCAGGTCCTCGATCGTCACCAGGCCGGCCGTGCCGCCGTACTCGTCGACGACGATCGCGACATGCACCTTGCGCGTCTTGAGATTGCGCAGCAGGGCGTCGACCTTCATCGTCTCGGGCACGAAATAGGCCGGCCGCAGCAGATCGCGCAGCGATGCGTCGAAGCGGCCGTCGCGCAGCAGCGGCAGCAGATCGCGCACATACAGAATGCCGGCGATACGGTCGATCGTTTCGTCGTACACCGGAATACGCGAGTGGCCTTGCTCGAGTGCGAAGTCCAGCGCGTCGGTGACTGTTCGCTCCGACGTCGAGCGCCGACGATATCGATGCGCGGCACCATCACCTCGCGCACCAGCGTGTCGCCGAAGATCAGGATGCCCTCGATCATCTCGCGCTCTTCCTTCTCGATCAGGCCTTCTTCTTCGCCGACATTGACCAGCAGCTTGAGCTCTTCTTCGGTGACCAGCGGCATGCCGGGCTTGATGCCGAGCGCGCGGCTGAACCGGCAGCATCAGCAGGCTCCACCAGGCCCGTGATCGGCCGCACCAGCAGCGCCAAGAAGCGCAGCGGGCGCGCCAGCAGCAGCGCAGTGCGATCCGGGATACGCGGTCGCCAGCAGCTTGGGCAGCGCCTCGCCGACTACCAGCAGCAGCAGCAGCATCGCTGCAAACAGACGCCGCAGCGCTGCCACCAGATGCGGCTAGCGCCGACGAACAGCGCCAGCGTCAGCGCCGTCGCGCCACACTTGGCGAAGGTATCGATGGTGAGTGGTGGTGGCTTTGAAGCGCGCCGGGTCGTCCAGCAGGTGCGCTACGATGCTGGGCGCGCGAGCGTGCCCTCGCCAGCAGCGTGTTCAGACGATGACGTGAGATAGCGGAGAGAGCTGCATCGGCAGCCGGAGGCGATCGCCGTGAGGGCGAAGCACAACAGCAAGGCCGAGCAGCTCGAACGTAGGTTCAGGGTCCAATCTAGTCTAAGCTCCCGACGCGCGCGCCTGTGCGCCGACAGGCGCGGCACGCTGGCATCGCTCACGTCAGACGCTACATAAATAGCGTACTGAGCGACAGATCTTTATGGATCCGCATGATCGCTTCGGCAAACAGCGCCGCGACACTGATATCGTTTTGATCCTGGCGCCCGCTGGCCTCGGGCGGCAGCGGGATCGTGTTGGTCACAACGATCTCCTCCAGGTGCGAGTCCGCCGATCTGGTCGAAGGCCTCGCCCGCGAAGATGCCATGCGTGGCGCAGGCAAAGACACGCGTCGCGCCGCGCTCGCGCAGCGCTTGGCCGCCTCGACCAGCGTGCCGCCGGTCGAGATCATATCGTCGACGATGATCGCGGTCTTGCCGTCGACGTCGCCGACCATCTCGATCACCTCCGAGCACATCCGGCTCGGGCCGCTGCTTGGCGATGATCGCCAGGCCTGCGCCGATGCCGCTCGCGAAACTTGTTGGCGCGGTCCACGCCGCCGGCATCCGGCGAGACCGACCACGACATCGCGCAGATCCTTGGCGCGGAAATAGTCGACCAGCAGCGGCCCGGCCTGCAGATGATCGACCGGGATATCGAAGAAGCCCTCGATCGCCGGCGCGTGCAGATCCATCGTCAGCAGCGATCGCGCGCCGGCCGTCGTGATCAGATTGGCCACCAGCTTGGCCGAGATCGGCTCGCGGCCGGTGGTCTTTTTTTCCTGCTTGGCGTAGCCGTAGTACGGCACCACCGCCGTGATCCGCTTCGCCGAAGCCCGGCCGCAGCGCGTCGATCATGATCAGCAGTTCCATCAGGTGGTGGTCGACCGGCAGCGACATCGACTGGACCACGAACACATCCGAGCCGCGCACGTTCTCCTCGATCTTGACGCGCGTCTCGCCATTGTTGAACGTCGCCGACCATCGCGCGGCCGAGGTTCTGGTGCAGGTGCGATGTGATCTCGCGCGCCAGCGCAGCGTTGGCGTTGCCGGCGAATACTTGCAGTCGTCCATCCATGGATTTGTGGTATCCGTTTATTCGTACTGTTTTAGCGTTTGTTGATTACTTATCCTGACAAGGTGACAAGGTGACAAGGTGACCATAATCGTATATTTATTCGACAAGTATATTGTTATTTTATATTGTTATTTTCTTCCCGTAGGTTTGTTTGTGACACATTTTTTGACATACAGTTAGCTGTTTTTTTACCGAGTACGGTAACTCAAAAAACTCAACATCGTCGCACTAAACCCTGTCACCCCGTCACCCCGTCACCCCGTCATTAGCGCTACCAGCACCGTCCATCAAGCCACTCAAGACTCGCCACCTTGCTCCACCACGCGAGCAGGCACCCCAACCACCGTCGCCCCTGGCGGCACGTCGCGGGTGACAACCGCGCCGGCGCCGGTGACGGCAGCAGCGCCCACGCTAACCGGCGCTACCAGGATCGTATCCGAGCCGATCTTGGCGTCGGAGCCGATGGTCGTGGCATGCTTGGATCGGTCGGGCTCGGCGCGTTTTTGGCCGAAGTTCGCCGTGATCGTGCCGGCGCCGATATTGGCGCCGGAGCCGACAACCGCGTCGCCGATATACGAAAAATGCCCTTGCTTGACTCCCGCCTCGAGGGTCGAGCGATTCAGCTCGGCGAAGTTGCCGATATGCACGCCCGGGCCGATATGCGAGCCCGGCCGGACGTGCGATAGCGGCCCCATGTCCGCTCCATCGTCCATCCGCGCGCCTTCCATATACGAGGCTTTGACGCGACATCCGTCGCCGATCGTGCTGTTCTCGATCACGCTGTACGGGCCGATCGTGCAGCCGCGGCCGATCGTCGTGGCCCCGCGCAGCATGGTTCCCGGCAGCACGGTCGTATCCGCGCCGATGGCGACCTGGGCGTCGATGTACGTATTACGCGGGTCCACAATTGTCACGCCTGCGCGCATATGTTGTTCAAGGATGCGCGCCTGCATCACTGCCTGGGCCTCGGCCAGCTCGACCCGATCATTGACGCCGAGCGCCTCGGACGGGTCGTCGAGCACAACCGCTTCGATCGCGCCGGGACCCAGCTGCTGCACCGCCATCGCCACCAGGTCGGTCAGATAATACTCCTGCTTGACCGGGCTGGGCTGCAGGGCTTCAAGCTGCGGCCAAAGCCAATCGGCGCGGTACGCGGCAACGCCCTGGTTACATTCGCCGATCCTGAGCTGCTCCGGCGTTGCATCACGCTGCTCGACGATGCCGGCGACGCGCTGTTCGCTATCGCGCAGGATGCGGCCATAGCCGGAAGGACGCTCGGGCCTGAACGCAGCGATCGCCCCGACGACGCCGGGCGCATCAAGCGCGTCGAGCAACCGTTGGACGGACTGCCGGCGCATCAGCGGATCGGCGCCGTACAACACAAGCACCCGCTCGACCGTACCGTCCAGCGCCGGGCGCGCCTGTTGTAGCGCGTGGCCGGTGCCGCGCCGCTCGGCCTGCACCACATACGCGTAGCGATCGCCCCAGCGCTCGCTCAGCGGCGCGACGGTATCGGGCGCCAGTACCAGCGCCGTGCGGGTAGCCTCGACCGCGGCGGCCAGGTCGAGCACATGCTCGACCAGCGCCTTGCCGCAGATACTATGCAGCACCTTCGGCGTGGCGGACTTCATACGGGTACCATCGCCGGCGGCGAGGACCACAACCCCTAAGCGTTCAGCGTTCATGTAGCGGCTGTGTTTTGCTGCAACAGCAGGCCCCCTCCGTCGCGCTGCGCCGGCAGGGGGCTGAGCAAAACAGCAGATTGTGCGTTGCACTCCATTTCGAGCGCTATTGGCTCCTGTCACACAAGAGCTCGTGGCTGGCGGACTAGGATTCGAACCTAGATTAACGGATTCAAAGTCCGCTGTCCTACCCTTGGACGATCCGCCACCCGCTACCCGGCCACCTGAGTGTAAAGCGTTTTCGCTGCGCGAGGCCGCTGCCGGACGGATGGAGTATAGCATATCGCCTGACCCTGGGCAACTTTTGGGAACCCTCTCTTCCCCGTTCCCCGCAACCCCTAACCCCTAGCCAGGTTTGACGCCGTGGCACTCGGGCAATACCATAGGCCCACGTACCCAGCGCCTGCCGGAGGATAGTTCATGCTTCGTCGTCGCCCTATCGTCGGCCTGTTGACCGTGCTGGCTATGTTGATTTCGCTGCCGATCGCACCGGTGAGCGCCAGGCCGGAAGCCGAGTATTTTGTGCCGACGAGGCAGTGGCTGGCCGAGCCGTTTCTCGACGAGTGGCGCTCAACGCCCAACGTGCTGCGTACGATCGGCTATCCGCTGTCCGCCCCTTTTCTGCAATGGAGCGCGGAGCGCGGCAAATACTTGCGTGTACAATATTTTGAGCGCGCCGTGCTCGAAGAACATGTCGACGCCGGCGGCGATTCCGAGGTGCTCGGGCGGCTGCTGGGCAACGAGCTGGCGCTCACCAGACGCGACGAAGCGCCGTTCCGCCCGGCCAGGCAGCAGCCCAGAGCGCTTTGGGATGCCGTTACCGGCCATAACATCGCCGCGACGCCCGCTCCGTTTCGGGCGTTCTGGGAAGCCAACGGCGGGCTCGCGGTTTTTGGACGCCCGATCTCGGAGCAATTCGAGGAAGCCGGCGAGTCCGATACGAAGCGCTGGGTGCAGTATTTCGAGCGCCAGCGGCTCGAGTGGCATCCCGAGCTGGCCGCTTCCGGCTTCGCCGTTCAGCTCGGGCGGTTGGGCGACGAACATCGCCTGCGCCATCCCGAGGAAATCGACGGCCGGGCGTTCACGGCGCAAGCACCCGAGCTTCCGCCGCTCGACCGGATCGAGTTCGGTATCAACACGACACTGTATTATGCCGACCGCGACCGCGCGCTCGAGCTGGTGCGCGGCGCCGGGCTCGGCTGGGTACGCCAGCAGGTACACTGGAAAGACCATCAAAGCACCGACCGCGGTATCGCCTGGGGCGAGCTCGACACTGTCGTGGCCGCCGCCGAGCGCCGCGGGCTCAAACTGCTGCTCAGTGTTACACAGGCGCCCGATTGGGCGACCGGTATCGAAGGCATGAGCGGCCTGCCGGATCGGGACCATCTGGACTCTTACGCAACGTTTGTCGGGGCGATGGCCCACCGCTATCGCGGCCGCGTTCAAGCGTACGAGATCTGGAACGAGATCAATCTCCAGCCCGAGAACAGCGAGCAACCGGTGCCCGAACCCTCATATTACGTCGAGATGCTGATGCGAGCCTACCGTGCGATCAAGGCCAACGACGCCGGCGCGATCGTGGTTTCCACACCGCTCGCACCCACCGAATGGCACGGCGACCAGAGCTATGCGATCAGCGATGTGGCCTACGCGCGCGCGCTGTTTGCCGACGAGCGCTTCTGGCGCTTTCAGGATTTCGTCGGCGTGCATGTGTTCGGCTGTGCCAACCCGCCCGATGCTATGTGGCCGGAAAGCCCCGGCACCGGGCCGGGATGGGTCGACAGCCGTGAATTCTACTTCCGGCGCGTCGAAGATATCCGCCGGGAAATGGTAGATGCCGGGTACGGCGAGCGCCAGATCTGGATCACCGAGTTCGGCTGGGCGACCGCCAACGACACACCCGGCCACGAGTTCGGCAATCGGGTCAGCTTCGATCAGCAGGCCGATTATCTGGTCGAGGCGCTGCGGATGGGCCACGCCGATTACGCGCCATGGGTGGCGGCGATGTTTGTCTGGAACCTGAACTTCAGCGTTACCTGGCAGGGCGCCGGAACGCCGCTGCACCAGATGGCCTCCTATAGCGTCGTCAACGGCGATTGGAGTCCGCGGCCGGCGTACCGAATGATCGGCGAATGGACGACAGGACTGGCGTATCGGTGAGGCCGGGGTCGGGGTAAGGGCCTCGTACCGCCATAGAGCACTCGAACATGCCGGCGTGGGACAACCATACTTTCGACAACGCGTCGCCGGTGGAAACCCTGGCGGCTCAGGCGGCGACCGTCGAGAGTGCCCGGCAGCTGATCGGCGCGGCGTTCCGTGCACGGCGCGAGCGGCATGTCCTCGACGACGGAACGCTTCGCTTGCGGCTCCTACCCTATGCCGTCGCCACGATCGACGCGGATTGAATATATCGGAGCCTGCTATGAACAGTGAATCCCTGATGACCCACACGCTACGCACCGCGCCGGGTGGCCGGGCGTTGGCTGAAATCATGGCCGCGGCGCTTGGCGCGGCGGAGCCGGCGGCTGCCGTACGAAGTGCGCTGCGCCGCGACGGTGATACACTCCGCATCGGCGCGCAGGAGTATGACCTGCGCACGATCCAGCGTATCCTGATCGTCGGCGCAGGAAAAGCAGGCGCACCGATGGCCGCTGCGGCCGCCGAAATCCTGGAAGGCCGCATCGCCGCCGGCGCGATGGTGGTCAAGCATGGGCACGTGGGGGATGTTTCGGCCGCTACCATCGACATCGTCGAGGGCGGCCACCCGCTGCCCGACGCGCACGGCGTCGCGGCCGCGGCGCATATCGCGGCACTGCTGACCGAGGCCACGGCCGGCGATCTGGTGCTGGTGTTGATCTCCGGCGGCGGCTCGGCGCTGTTAACGCTGCCGGCGCCGGGCATCACGCTGCCCGACACGATCGAGCTGACGCAAATACTGCTCGGCTGCGGCGCGACGATCAACGAGATCAATGCGCTGCGCAAGCATGTGAACCAGCTGCAGGGCGGCCGGATGGCCGAGCTCGCAGCGCCGGCGCGCGTGGCGACGCTGATCCTGTCGGACGTCGTCGGCTCACCGCTGGACGTGATTGCCTCGGGCCCAACCGCACCGGATACAACCACCTGGCACGACGCATGGGCGGTCGTCGAGCGCCATGCCATTGCCGAGCAACTGCCGGCGCGGCTGCGCACCCATCTACTGGCCGGGCGCGAAGGCCGGCTGCCCGATACGCCCAAGCCCGGCGATGCCTTGTTCGAACGCGTCAATAACGTCGTTGTCGGCTCCAACGAACTGGCAGCGCTGGCGGCTGTCGAAGCGGCCCGCGCGCACGGCTTCAATACTATGCTGCTGACGACCTATCTTGAAGGTGAGGCGCGCGAGGCCGGCACCGTCCTGGCGGGTATCGCGCGCGAGCTGGCACTGCACGAGCGGCCGCTCAGTTTGCCCGCGCTGCTCATAGCCGGCGGCGAAACCACGGTCCGTCTACACGGCAGCGGGCTCGGCGGGCGTAACCAGGAACTGGCGTTGGGGGCAGTACGCGGGCTCGCCGGCTTACCCGGCACAGTGCTGGCAGCCCTGGCCACCGACGGCGGCGACGGCCCAACCGACGCGGCGGGGGCGGTGGCCGGCGGCGAAACGCTCGGGCGTGCCTTCGAGCTCGGCCTCGACCTCGATGCTTTTCTGCGCGACAACGACGCCTATCACTTCTGGCAGCCGCTGGGCGATTTGCTGCTGCCCGGCCCGACGTTAACTAACGTCAACGACCTCAGCTTCGTCATGGTCGGGGCGCACGATTAGGGCAATGGCCGGAAAGGATGCACCACAAAGACACAAAGGACACGAAGAATCCATAGAATCTTCGTGTCCTTTGTGTCTTTGTGGTGATTTCGGCAGATCATTCCTTCGCGGATCCGGTTTGCGTGCGAGTAGACAGCGCAGCGCCAAGCGCGCGGAGCGGCCAGGTCAGCCAGCGCAGCGGAACCAGTAGCAGCGCCAGCAAGCGCAGCACCGGCGGCCAGATACGATTGATCGGCCGCAGCCAGCTCACGCGCGACAGCGCGATTGTCGCCAGCAGGATCAGCAGCGTGACGCCGAATTGCTGCACCTCCGCCCCGAGTTCAAGCGGTCCAAGCAGAAATGGTTGGAAATGAATCCCGAACAGGTCGTCCAGCAGCAGCTCGATGCTGATCGCCAGAATCAGCAAATACGCCGCCGTTTCCAGATTCGGCTCCCAGCTGATCATACGGCTGAAGATCGTGGCCGCGAAACGCATCATCAAAATGCCGAGCGCCACGCCGAGCAGCACCACCCAATACTCATCCGACAGGCTGACCGCCGCTACCACATTGTCGAGACTGAACGCCAGGTCGGCCAGCTCCACCCCCAGCACCACCGACCAGAAGCCGCCAACGCCGCTGCGATGTCCATGTGCTTCGTCGGTATCGCCGCCCGACGCACCCAGCCGGCCAAGATAGTTCAGCGCCAGATACAGCAGATACAGGCCGCCGAGCATGCGCAGCCAGGGGTTCTGGATAACGAACGTCGCCAGCGCCAGCATCAGTGCGCGACCGATATACGCGCCGAGCAAGCCGACCTTCAGCGCGGCATCACGTTGCATGCCGAGCGGTCGATCCAGCCTGTGCCCGAGCACCGCCAGCCACGCCGGCCAGGGGATCGGTTCGTCCTCCGGCAGCGGCGCGACCATCGCGCCGAGCACGGCGGCGTTGTCAAGCGACAGGATGCCTTCTAGAAATATCAGCTGGACGACGATGAAAACAAGCGAGCCGGTCAACGCAAACTCCGATCGTTGGTCAACCCGCCAATGGTACCACCCCTGGCGGTCGTATGGTATTGTTCGATATATGAATCGCTACCCTGTAATCGGCATCAGCTGCCGCTTCGCCGTGGACGAGGCATGGTGCCCGCCACTGGTCGGCATTCGCCAGGGCTATGTCAACGCCGTGGTCGACGCCGGCGGTATTCCGCTGCTGATTCCGCCGCAGCTGGACGAGCGCCGGCTGCGACAGGCGTACGAATTGCTTGACGGCGTGCTGCTGCCGGGCGGTGTGGATGTTGCGCCGGAGCTGTACGGCGAGCAGCCGCACCCGCAGCTGGGCGCCGTCGAGCCGCTGCGCGACCGCGCCGAACTGCTGCTGGCGCGCTGGTCGGTGCAAGACCACAAGCCGCTACTGGCGATCTGCCGCGGCCTGCAGGTGCTGAACGTCGCGCTGGGTGGCTCGCTGTACCAGGACCTTCCCAGCCAGCTGCCCGACGCGCTCGATCATCAGAGCGGCGACCGTTGCCAGAGCTGGACCGTACTGGACCATGAGATGCTGCTCGAGCCCGACTCGCGTCTGGCCGAGCTGCTCGGCACTGATCGGCTGGCGGTCAATTCGTTGCACCACCAGGGCATCAAGCAGCTCGGGCGCGGCCTCACGATCACCGGCCGGGCGCCCGACGGCGTGATCGAGGCGATCGAGATGCGGGACGGCGGCTGGGTCGTGGCGGTGCAATGCCATCCCGAAGAGCTGTGGTATGGCGCCGACGAGCGCTGGCGCAATGTGTTCGGGGCATTTGTGGAGGCCGCAGGCGGCCCTCACCCCGACCCCTCTCCCGTGCTGACGCACGGGAGAGGGGTCGAGGGTGAGGGCCGTTGGGTGAGGGCCGATGCTTGAGCGCGTTCATCATATCGGGATCGCGGTTAGCGACCTGGATGCCACGGTCGCGCTGTACCGCGATGCGTTCGGCATCAGCGAGTGGGAGCGCGTGGAGCTGCCGGAGCGGCATATGGCGGTCGCCGTTTGCCGCGTCGGCGAAACCATGCTCGAGTTTATCATGCCGACGTCGGAGCAGGCGGCGTTTGCGAAGTTTCTGCGTGAGCGCGGCGAAGGAGTGCATCATCTGGCCTTCCAGGTGGCCGAGCTCGAGCCGGCGCTGCGCACGCTCGAGGGCCGCGGCATCCGGCTGATCGACGCGCACGGCCGGCCCGGCCTGCACGATAGCTGCGTCGCGTTCATCCATCCTAAAGCACTGCGCGGCGTCCTGGCCGAGCTTGTCGAGAGCGGTAGCGCGCCAGGAAAGGACAGTTAAAATGCCGAAATCGCCCCCAGCCGGCGACACGCTTCCTTCCCCGCCGCTGTATCGCCCGCGAGACGCCGGCGAAGCACAGCCCGATCCCGGCACCTATCCTTATACGCGCGGCATTTACCCGACCATGTACCGCGGCCGGCTATGGACGATGCGCCAGTATGCCGGCTTTTCGTCGGCCGGCGAGACCAACCGGCGCTTTCGATACCTGCTGGACCAGGGCGTGATGGGCCTGTCGACGGCCTTCGACTTGCCGACGCAGCTGGGCCTCGATTCGGACGACCCGCGCGCCGAGGGCGAGGTCGGCAAGGTCGGCGTGGCGATCGATACGGTTGACGATATGGCACGACTGTTCGACGGGATCCCGTTGGGCGAGGTGTCGACGTCGATGACGATCAACGCGCCTGCATCGCTGCTGCTGCTGATGTACGAACTTGCCGGCGAAGAGCAGGGCGTGGCGCCCACGCAGCTGTCGGGCACGATCCAGAACGATATCTTGAAAGAGTATGCCGCCCGCGGCACGTATATTTTTCCGCCGCGGCCGTCAATGCGCCTGGTGACCGATACGTTCGCCTACTGCCGCGAGCGTATCCCGCGCTGGAACACGATTAGCATCAGCGGGTATCATATACGCGAGGCAGGCGCCACGGCGACGCAGGAGCTGGCATTGACGCTGGCCGACGGCATTGCGTATGTGCAGGCGGCGATCGAGGCGGGTCTCGCGGTTGATGAGTTCGCGCCGCGGTTATCCTTTTTTTTCAACGCCCACAGCAATCTGTTCGAGGAGGTCGCCAAATTTCGGGCGGCACGGCGGATGTGGGCGCGGATCATGCGTGAGCGCTTCGGGGCGAGCGATCCGCGCTCGCAGCAGCTGCGCTTTCATACCCAGACCGCCGGCTCCACGCTGACCGGGCAGCAGCCGCTCAACAATGTGGTGCGCACTACACTGGAGGCGCTGGCGGCGGTGCTGGGCGGCACGCAGTCGCTGCATACCAACGGCTACGACGAGGCGCTGGCGCTGCCTACAGCCGAGGCGGCGACACTTGCGCTGCGCACGCAGCAAATCATCGCCTACGAAAGCGGCGTGGCCGAGGTAGCGGATCCGCTCGGCGGCTCGTACTATGTTGAAGCATTAACCGACAGCCTCGAGCGCGAGGCCGAGCGACTGATCGCGGCGATCGACGAGCTTGGCGGCGCGGTGGAAGCAATCGAGCGTGGCATCGTCCAGCAATGGATCGCCGACGCGGCCTGGGAAGTGCAGCAGGCGATCGAGAGCGGCCGGCAGGTGGTCGTGGGCGTGAATTGCTTCGCGGGCGATGATCAAACGCGCGTGCCGGTGTTCGAAGCCGACCGGACGGTCGCCGATCAGCAGGCTGCGGCGCTGCGGCGCATCAGAACCGAGCGCGATACGGGGGCCGTTGAAGCGGCGCTTGGGGAGGTGCGGCGCGCGGCGCGCGGAAGCGCAAACCTGCTGCCGCCGATGCGCGAAGCGCTCAAACGACGCGCCACGCTGGGCGAAGTGTGTGCCGTGCTGCGCGGAGAGTGGGGCGAATACCGTCCGAATGTCGCGGTGTAGCGGAGGTCGGCAGGCGGCCGACGGTGACGGGTATGCTGCGTTGGCTGCTCAATTTGCCGTTTATGCTGCTGTGGAATACCGCCTACGGCGCGGTCAGAATGCTGATGCTCATGCGACGCTGGGCTTCTCCTGCCGTGCTGCTCATCGTGCTGCTGGTGGTGCCGCTGCTGGGCATTTCCGTGCCGCGTCTCGATCGCGCCGCCAGCTGGATTATGGTCGCCGCCGCCCTGTTGATCGCGTTTGTGGCCGGGCAAATGTCGCGCAAACGGTAGGTTTCGGCCGGAACGAAACGCAAAGGCGCAAAGTACGCAAATAAATCCGTCAACCATCACAATTTCGAAAGGATCAACCAATGCAGGCCCGGCAGCCCAGCGCGCTTGACGATTTCTTCTTCGACCTACGTGGCTATCTGGTGCTCAAAGATGCCGCCGAGCCTGAGCTGGTCGACGCGCTCAACGCGACGATCGACGAAATGCCCGAGCTGGAGTTCGGCGAATGGCTCGGCAACGCGCAGCGGCGCGACTACACTAAATCGACCGGCCTGGAGATGCACAACGCGGTCGAGCTCGGCGAGCCGTTCGAGCGCCTGATCGACCATCCGAGCTGGATCGAATACGTGCGTCACTACTGCGGAGAAGAGGAATCCTACGTCGCCGGCCTGTTTATCGACGAGAGCATGCTGTCGGTGCGCCGCTCGGGCGGGCACCATCCGGTCCACTCGGGCGGCTTTCGCGGAGCGCTGCGCGGGGCCTACCACTACAACCACGGCGTGTTCCGGGCCGGCCAGTGTAATATCATTCTCGCGCTCACCGACATCGGGCCAGGCGACGGCGCGACGATGGTGATCCCCGGCAGCCATAAGTCCAACTTTGTACATCCTGAAGCCGGCGACTATGCCGCGCTCGACCGGATGGATCATCTCGAAGGCGCCGAGCCGGTGTACATGAACAAAGGCGACGCGCTCTTGTTCGTCGACGGCCTGATGCACGGCGGTTCCAGCCGCACCAATCCCGGCGAGCGGCGCGTGACGATCTACCGCTACGGGCCGCTGTGGGGCGCAAGTCGCTTCGGATATGAATATTCTCAGGAGCTGCTCGATCGGCTGACGCCCGAGCGTCGTAAGATCCTGCAGCCGATTGCGCCGCTGCGACCGCCGGCTTAGATGACCTCGTTGAACCGTGCGTTCCAAACATGCCTCGTGCCGAACCCGACAAGGTGACGGGGTGACGGGGTGACAGGGTGAGGCCAGGGCGGATGTTTAGTGCTTATCAATCCGGATCAGACCTAGCTTCCGGATATTCGTATGTGTATTGGTTATCGAGTGACCTTGTCACCCCCTCACCTTGTCATGCATATGCCGAGCGTGGTTGAATGCACAGGTCATGCTCGTGTTCGTCACCCCGTCACCCCGTCACCCCGTCATCACGGAGACCAGCATGACCGACATCCTAGACCTCGCCCGCTACCGCGCCCATTTCCCGGCGCTGTCGATGCAAGACGGCGATACAGCGCTGATTTTCTTCGACAATCCAGGCGGCACTCAGGTGCCGCTGGCGGTTGCCGAGGCGATGAGCCGGTACTTGTTGACCGCCAATGCCAACGTCCACGGCGGCTTCACCACATCGCGCCGCACCGACGAGGTTGTTGCCGCCGCACACGATGCAATGGCCGACCTGCTGAACGCGGCGGATAGCAGCGAGATTGTGTTCGGCCAGAACATGACCTCGCTCACCTTCGCGTTCAGCCGCGCGATCGGGCGTGAGCTACGCCCGGGCGACGAGATCGTGGTGACGGCGCTGGACCACGACGCCAACATCGCGCCGTGGCGGGCGCTGGAAGAGCAAGGCGCCGTGATCCGCTGTGTCGACCTCGATCCCGCAGACTGCACACTGCGCTACGAGCAGTTCGGGGAGCTGATCACCGAGCGGACGCGGGTTGTGGCGCTCGGCCTGGCCAGCAATGCCGCCGGCACGATCAACGATGTGGAGCGGGTGACACAGCTGGCGCACGCGGCCGGGGCGCTGGTGTTCGTCGACGCGGTACAAGGGGTGCCGCATCTGCCGGTGGATGTCCAGGCGCTCGGCTGCGACGCGCTGGTCTGCTCGGCTTACAAATTCTTCGGGCCGCATCAGGGTATTTTATGGGCCAGGCGCGAGCTGCTCGAGCGCTTGCGGGCCTACAAAGTGCGCCCCGCGTCGAACGAGCCGCCCGGCAAGTGGGAAACCGGCACCCAGAGCCACGAGGGGCAAGCCGGGACGCTGGCGGCAGTGGAGTATCTCCACGCGATCGGCCGCGAGCATCTGGATCGCTACGCTGCCGCGATCAACAGCGCCGGCGAGCCGCTGAGCGGGCGGCGGAGTGAGCTGCGCGCCGCGATGCTTGCGATCCGCGATTACGAGCGCGAGCTGTCGCGGTATTTCCTGGGCCGCATGGGAGAGGTACCGGGCTTGCGGCTTTACGGCGTTGCCGATCGGGAGCGCGTGGCGCAGCGCGTACCCACATTTGCGGTGACCGTCGCGGGCACGCCGGCGCCGGCGCTGGCCGCGGCACTGGCAAAGCGCGGCATCGCCGCCTGGTCGGGGCACTACTATGCCATTTCGCTGGTCGAGCGGCTCGGGCTGCTGGAGTTGGGCGGCATGCTGCGCATCGGTTGCGCCCACTACAACACCACGTCCGAACTGGATACCGTGATCGACACGCTCGGCGAGCTGGCCGGTTAGCGGCCCGCACCCCCGACCCTCTCCCATCGCCGGCGACGGGAGAGGGGTCGGGGTGCGGGCCTTATTTGCGCGTGTGGTGCTGCTCGAGCCGGGCGCGCCACGCGGCGCGGACGGCGGGCTGGATCGAGTTATCCGGCGGAGTGCTCATCGCGTGTGTCTCGTTGGTACAATACTGCGGATGAGCGAAACCAGGCAAATCGAGCGCTCGCAATCAGCAAACGCCGAGCTCACCTGTCCGAGCTGCGGCAAGCCGTTTACAGCCGACGTGTGGCTGGTCGTGGATCGCCAGGAGCGACCGGATCTGGTCGACGCGATCATGCAGGGCGAGCTCAACGTGGCGGCCTGCCCGCACTGCGGCGCCGAAGGTGGCGTCAACCACCCGCTGCTGCTGCACGATGCGCAGCGCCGGCAGGTGACGGTCGCCATGCCGCTGACCGTGCGGGGCGAGGCGGCAGCGCGCGAGTTGGTCGGCGAGCTGCTGGGCCGGCTGCTGGCGGCATTTTCCGCGGCGGACCACGAGCCGTACATGGGTCAGGTCGAGCTGGTACCCGAGCTCGACGGCCTGCGAGCGCTGTTGATCGAGCAAGCGCTGGCCGATCAGCAGGGAGCGCGCGAACAGCTGACGGCGCTGGCGGTTCAAGATCTGCTGAACGTCGCCGATCAGGCCGACTTCGAGCACGTCATCGCCCAACACCGCGGGCTGCTGCTCGGCGACCGCGCCGAGCAAGTGCTGGACGAGGCGCTGCTCGAGGCACGCCGCGCCGGAGACGGCGAGCTGAGGATACGAGCGGCCGAGGCACGAGCGCTGCTGGGCCGGCTGCGTATCGTCCTCAGCGCCAGGCGCGCCGGACTGGCGCGCCTGCTGGACGAGCTGGCGCCGCTGAGCGACGGCGAGCTTGAGGTGTTGCCCGAGCTGCGGCGCATGCTTGATGCGATCGAGCCGCAGGATGTGTACGCCGCCCGGATCGATCTGTCGCCCGCTCGCCATGCTGCCGTCGACGGCCTGGTCGAGCGCCTGTCCGAGCGCGCAGCCGCCGCCAATGAGGCCGAGCTGCTGAGCTTTTTGCGCGCCCTCGCAGATTTGCCGCGGCAATAAACCGAAACGATGAACGCACATGTTCATCGCTCATCCTTCATCACTCATCACTTCGCTATCGCCAGGCGTGCCGAGTGCAGATCCTCATGTTCGTCGGTGAGCAAGTAAACCACGCGCTCGCCGATCTCGGCCGCGTGATTGGCAATGCGTTCCCAAAGATTGACAACCTCGACCATCCTCAGCACTGCTTCGAACGCTCGAGCGTCGTCCCACGCGAGCGAGCGGAGCGAATCGGGCAGCTTACGCCCGAGCGTGTGTACCTCTACAAGCCGTGCGGCGAGGCCACGTGCCAGGCCGGCGTCGCTCTGCTCAAACGCATCCATACTCGTGGCCAACATGTCGCGCGCCAGCTGCATGAGCTCGTGTACTTCAGCAACGGCCGGCAGTCGCGAGGGCGCCGCGCGGAACTCGTTCAATTCATAAACCGAGTTGCGCGCGACGTCACTGATGTGCTCAAGCTCTTGAGTCACCACCAGGGTAAACGTTACCAGCTTCAGATCGCCGGCTACAACCGGCTGCTGCAGCCTCAGCACGCCGACCGCTTCGTCCTCGATTCTGCGCCAGGCCTGGTTGACCGATTTATCGTCATACGTGATCGGTTCCTTGCGCTCGCCGAGGCCGGCATGCGCAGCGATCACGCCGTCCAGGCGCCGCACCACCAAAGCACCCATACTCAGAACGTCCTGCTGCAACTCGGCGATCCGTCCAGCGAATGTTTTGCGGACCATAGTTTCACCTCTGCGTGTCGCGACAGGGCGACATGCATAGCGCACCAGACTCTGTGCGTAGCACAAGTCCGATCCGGTTCTCGGATTTCGAGGGCAGCAAGGGCTAAAGCAGCAGACGCCAGGGGCAACGGCGTCCGAGTACAGCTTTCGTAAACAACTATACGAAATGCGCGTAGTCCGGTCAAGGCCGGCCACGAATAGACACGAATAAACGAATGGAGTCACGAATATTCGTGACTCCATTCGTTTATTCGTGTCTATTCGTGGCCGTGGCCCAGGCCAAGCAAATCCAGCATCTCGCGCAGCGTATCGCGGGCAGGCACCGTGTCACCGTCCTCGCTCGCGGCAGCCAGCGTCGCATCAGCAGCTTCCCACAGCACATGCAGCGCGGCAGGCGTATCCAGATCGTCGTCCAGCGCGGCCAGGAAACGCTCGTGGTAGGCCGAGAGGTCGACCGGCGTACCGTCGGGCGCTTCCGGCGTCGCCAGCGCCTGGCGAACACTATCGAGGCCCCGCTCGGCGGCGGCGACGTCCTGTTCGTCGTACTCGATCGTTTCGCGATACCCATGCGCCAGCAGGGCGGCGCGCAGGCCGGCCGCGGAGTAGTTGGCCAGCACGTCCTCGACAAAGACCATATTGCCGAGCGATTTACTCATCTTGGTGCCGTCCAGGCCGACCAGCCCGACATGCATCCAATAGCGCACAAACGGCGTCACGCCGGTAACCGGCTCGGCCTGAGCGATCTCACAGGCGTGATGCGGAAAGATCAGGTCGGCGCCGCCGCCGTGGATGTCGACCTGCGGGCCGAGATAGGTAGTCGCCATGGTTGAGCACTCGATATGCCAGCCCGGACGTCCCTTCCCCCACGGGCTATCCCAGGCCGGCTCATCGGGCGCCGAGGTTTGCCACAGCACAAAATCGAGCGGCTCCTCCTTGCGCGGGTCGTCGGGGTTGTTGCCCATCTCGTTGGCCATTTCGAGCAGCTGCGCCGGGCCGGCATGGGCGAGCTCGCCCAGGCGCGGAAACGAAGCGGCGCGATAATACACCCAGCCGTCGCGGAGATAGGCGTGTTCCTCGTCGATCAGCTGCTGAATGATCGGCAGCATCTGGGGAATCGCGCTGGTGGCGGGAATAAAATAATCAGGCCGCGCAACGTTGAGGGCAGCCAGCGATTGGAGGTAGCGTCGGGTTTGCCGCTCGCCCAGTTCGCGCCAGTCTTCCCCGTCGCGGCGGGCACGCTCGAACAGGGGGTCGTCGATATCGGTAACGTTCTGGACGTAGATAACGTCGAGGCCCTGATACTGCAAATAGCGGCGCAGCGTATCGTACACGATGCCGACACGGGCATGCCCGAGATGGCTGGTATCGTAGGGCGTGATACCGCACACATACATTTTGACGGTGCCGGCGGGGAACTCGAGCTCCTCGACACGGCGGCTCAGCGTATTGAACAATCTCATCCCGGCTCGCTCTCCCATTCGGCTCGCTAGTACGCTTATGATGTGCTACACGCTACACTGCATCGATATCGCCTGCATCCAGCCGTCGAGCTCGTCGGGCGAAGGCAGCTGCGTTACATCCACGACAAGCCATTGATGATACAACTCACCATAGCGGTCCAACGCGAACACGCCGGCCACGGCGCCGCCCGGCAAGTAGCGCCGGCGCACGAGGTTGTCTTCGTCGATCGCGATGGTAAACGGCAGCGCACCGAGCGCGCCCGCGCTGTCCGCATCGGAAGCTATCACAATAACGCGCGCCGGTAAACGCGTCCATTCCGGCGTCGCAGCAGCGAGACCGCGCAGATAGGTCGCGCCGTCCACGCCGGATTCAAACACCAGCAGCAGCATGTGCGCCCGGCCACGCTGCTTGGCCAGATTCAGCGGCTGGCCGTATTTATCCGGCAGCGTCCACATCGGAATTACCTCGTGGTCGGCAAGTATCGGAGTTACGTCCATGCGTCTCACCCTCCAGCACGGGCCGGCCGGGCCCGTAATGGGATTATACTGCATGCAAGGCGAGAGACGAGAGGCGAGAGGCGAGAGGAGTAATAATGAGGTTCTTCTCCTATAGTATCGCGCCACGTCCCGTTAGCCTGTGACCTATTGCCCCTGGCCTCTTGCCTTGTGACTACCTACGGTGAAAATCATGCGCGACGATTACGCCCTTGACGCCGAGCTGTACGACATTGTGTACGCCGACTATGACGAAGATATCCAATTCTATGTCGAGGAGGCGAAGGCGGCCGGTGGGCCGTGTCTGGAGCTCGGCTGTGGTAGTGGACGGGTTCTGATCCCGGTAGCCGAGGCAGGCGTCGAGGTGACCGGCGTGGATGTATCGAAGCCGATGCTGGCACGGGCACGGCGAAAAGTGGCGGCGCTGGATGAAGCCGCACGTGCGCGGGTGAGGCTCGAGCAGGGCGATATGCGCTCGTTCAGCTTCGAGCAGCGCTTCGCGCTGATCTATGTTCCGTTTCGGGCCTTCTTACATCTGGCGCAAGTAAGCGACCAGATCGTCGCGCTGGGCAATATTTCCCGACACCTGGAGCCCGGCGGCCGGCTGGCACTCAACTTTTTCGATCCGTCACTGGAGTATATCGTCGCCCATAGCGGGCCGATCGGCGGAGCACTGCATACCACCGGCGAAAGCTTCGTCGATCCGCGCAGTGGAAATCTGCTGGTGGAGTGGGCGACGATTAACTACACCACGCATCTGCAGCGCATCGATCAGTATTTTGTGTATGACGAGATCGACGCGCGCGGGAGAGTTGTCGGGCGACACTATCGCAGCCTGCAGATGCGCTATATCTTTCGCTGGGAGTTCGAGCACCTGCTCGCGCGCTGTGGCTTCGAGCTGCAGGCGCTGTATGGCTCTTTTGATCGGCGGCCGTTTATGCGCTCGGGGGATGAGTTGATCTGGGTGGCACGGGCCACGACATAAACGAATGAGACGACGAATAAACGAATTGTGACGGTATTCGTTTATCCGTCGTTCATTCGTTTATTCGTGGCGCTAAGCGACACGCTCGCTGCCGGCGGCGCGCAATTGCTCAAGCATCAGCTGGTCGAGCACGGCTTCGGCTTCCAAAAACGAGCCCGCGTAGCCGACCAGCTCGCCGTCAAGGTACATCGCGAACGCTCGATTGTCGCGGTTATATACGATCTGCCTGCGAAACATTACCTGCCCCCGTTGTACTTGCTCATCCCACGCATAGTATAGCACAAGCGTTCTAAATTGTCCAGCGCTGGTGCTCCGCCGTTCAGATTGACATTCGCCGCTCCGGTCGCTATGATTCGCAACCGCGACAGCGCGTGTGCGCTGCTTCTGAAGAGCGAGAAACGATTGTCCTCCTGGAAGTTCTGGCTCGGTGCGGGCGTCAGCGCATTTTTTGTCTGGCTGACGGCGCGCAACCTCGAATGGGGCGCCTTTTGGCTCGCGGTGCGTGAAGCGCGCTACTGGTGGTTGCTGCCGGCCAGTGCGATCTATTTTGTTGCCGTGGTGGCGCGCACCTGGCGCTGGCACTGGATGTTGCGGCACCTCAAGCCGATAACGGTGACGCGCCTGTTTCCGGTCGTCGCAATCGGCTACATGGGCAACAACGTGTATCCGGCCCGCGCCGGCGAGCTGATCCGCTCGTATGTACTGCGCCGCAGAGAGGGTATTCCCGTTTCGGCTTCGGTGGCTACGGTAGCGCTGGAAAGGCTGTTTGACGGCCTGGCGATGTGCATTTTCGTGCTTTTGACGCTGCCCTTCGCTCCGCTTCCGTCGAGCTATCGTCTTGCCGTATTGCTGTGTAGCGCGCTGTTCCTGGTGGCTCTGCTGGTCGTCGGCGTCATGGTCGCCAATCCGCTGCGCGCCGATGCCCTGGCCGCGTACACGGTGCGCTTGCTGGTGCCGCGGCGCTGGCAGGAGCGCCTGGTGCAGCTGGCACAGAAGTTCCTGGTGGGGCTGCAAGCGCTGCGCTCACCGCGCGACACGCTGCTGATCGCGTTTTCCACGCTGGTACTCTGGCTGCTGGAAACCGCCAGCTACTGGACGGCATCACAGGCGTTTCCGTCGCTCGGGGCAAGCTTTACGACGATGATGCTGATGATCGCGGTAGTCAATCTGGCGACGATGCTGCCCTCCGCTCCCGGCTATGTCGGAACCTTCGACAAACCCGGCATCGAGGTGCTCAAAGCGCTCGGCAGCGGCGCGGGCGTCGCCGCCGCGTTCACGATCGTGCTGCACGTCATGCTGTGGCTGCCGATCACGCTGGTGGGCCTGGCGGCGATGGCGCGCGAAAGCTTGCACTGGCGCGACCTCGAGCGTGCCGCTGCCACCGTCCAACCCGCACCGCTGCCGCCAGTTTCCGCGCGCGACGTCGAAACTGTGAACGTCAAGCCATGAATGTTGCGATTATCGGCGGCGGCTTTGCCGGCCTCACCGCCGCCCACGAGCTGCTCAAGGGCGGGCACCAGGCCACGGTGTTCGAGGCCGCTCCCGAGGTAGGCGGCCTCGCCAGCGGCTTCCGCCGCCCGGGCTGGGAGTGGAGCCTTGAGCGGTTCTACCATCATATTTTTACCACCGACCGCGAGATCAGGTCGCTGGCCGACGAGATCGGCGCGCGCGACCTGATATTCTGGAGCTCGCAAACCACTGCGTTTTTTTGCCCCGAGCACGGCTCGCATGCGGTGTCGGTCGCCGGTATTCTCAGTAACCCGCATCTGCCGTTCGTCGACCGCGTGCGCTTCGGCATCAGCGGGGTCGAATTCAAGCTGCGCAACGATTGGCGGCGGCTCGAGCGCGAAACCGCCGCGAGCCACTTGCGCCGCTGGGCCGGTCCACGCGCGTACGAGCTGTTGTGGGAGCCGCTACTAGACGGCAAGTTCGGCCCGTATGCCGGCGAGGTGAACGCGGCCTGGATGTGGGCGCGCGCCAAAACGCGCTCGCTGAAGCTTGGCTACTTCCGCGGCGGCTTTCAAGCGTTCGCCGATGCCCTGGCCCAGCACGTCCGGCGCAGCGGCGGCACGGTCCATACCGGCACTCCTGTGCGGCGTATCGTTCGCGACGGCGATGCCTGGAGCATAGTGCTCGACGACAGCGCGCCCGTGTTCGACCGCGTGATCGTCGCGTCGGCCCCCGGCGTGCTGCGCCGGCTCACGCCCGAGCTTCCCGATGCCTACGGCGCTTCGCTGGGCCGGCTGCGCTCGATGGGCGCCGTGGTCATGGTGCTGGCGCTCGAGCAGCGGCTGCTGAGCGGCGGTGAGTACTGGCTCAATGTCCCCAAGAGCACGCTGCCGTTCCTGGCGCTGGTGGAGCACACCAACATGATCCCGGCGCGGTACTACGGCGGCGACCGGCTGGTGTACTGTGGGGACTATTTGCCGCCCGATCACCGTTACTTCAGCATGGACGAGGACGCGATCAAACAGGAGTGGATCGCCGCGCTGCCGCGGGCGAACGCGGCATTCGACCCCGGCTGGATCCGCCAGAGCTGGCTGTTCCGTGAGCGCTACGCCCAGCCGATCGTGCCGATCAACCATGCACGCAATGTACCGAGCCTGCGCACACCGCTGCCGGGCCTGTATTGGGCCAGCCTGAGCCACGTGTACCCGTGGGACCGCGGCACCAACTTCGCCGTGGAGCTCGGACGCCGCGTGGCGCGCGATGTGCTTAACGATCCTGTGAAACCTGGAACCGCCGCACAAGAATGGTCGAAGGTCGAAAGTTGAAGGTCGAAGGCCAACAGGCGAAAACGATAGGGTCCTTGACAACCTTGTTGCTGCGCATTCACGCTTATGGCCGAAGGGCTTTCGACCTTCGACCGCGAAGCGACGTAGCCATCTGAGCATATGCCACACGAATTGATACCGGTCGGTACGTTCCTGCTGCGGTTGCTGGCCGTTCTGCTGCTCGTGGGCATGAACGGCTTCTTCGTCGCGGCCGAGTTTGCGCTGGTCGGCGCGCGAGCGTCGCGCCTGGAGCAGCTCGCCGAAGCGGGCAGCCCGCGCGCGCGTCTGGCGCGCCACATGCAAAACAACCTCGACCGCTATATCGCCGCATCGCAGCTCGGCATCACCGTCGCCAGCCTGCTGCTTGGCTGGCTGGGCGAAGACACGTTTGCCGCATTAATCGAGCCGCCCGTGGCCGATGCGCTTGAACGTTTGCTCGGACCGATCCCGGCCGTTTCGCAGTACGCCACCACGATCAGCACGACGATCGGCTTCGCCGTAGCAATCTTTATCGTTACCACCTTACACATCGTGCTCGGCGAGCAGGCGCCAAAGATCTTCGCGATCCGCTCGCCTGAGCCGACCGCCGTCGCGATTGCCTGGCCGCTGGAAGTCTTCAACCGCACGTTCGGCCTGGTGATTCGCTTTCTGGACTGGCTGACCAGCCTGGTGCTGCGACTGCTCGGCGTGCGCGGCGACAGCGGCCATCACGGCCCGCCGACGCTGGAAGAGCTGCGCCTGATGATCCAGGCCAGCGGTAAGAGCGGCGTGCTTGAAGAGGAAGAGCAGGAGCTGCTGATCAACGTGTTCGACTTCGGCTCGCGCGCTGCCTACCAGGTGATGGTGCCACGCACCGACGTCAAGGTTATCCAGCTTGATGCCACGGTGCGCGAGTTTCTGGACACATTCAGGGAAACCGGCCACACGCGCTTCCCGGTGCTCGGCGCTCAGGGCGTCGACGACGTACGTGGCGTCATCTCGGCTAAAGAGCTGCTGGTAGCGCTCAGCGACGCGAGCATCGGCTTTGATGATCCGATCGAGCCGCTGGTGCGGACCGCTTTCTTTACGCCACACACCAAGCGTATCAGCGATTTGATGCACGAAATGCAGCGCCAACGCCAGCGCATGGCAGTACTGGTCGACGAGTACGGCGGCATGGCCGGTATCCTGACCCAGGAAGATCTGGTTGAGGAGATCGTCGGCGAGCTTGACGACGAGCTCGACACCGATCCCGACGATATCCGCCCGATCGATCGCCGGCATGCCGAGGTCGAGGGCGGCGCGCGCATCGAAGACGTCAACGACGAGCTGTCGCTGGAGATCCCGGCGGGCGAATACGAAACCATCGCCGGATTCATGCTCGAGCGCCTCGGGCGGCTGCCGGTCGAAGGCGAGGTTGTGCAATGGAACGGCCTGACGTTGACGGTGCTCGAAATGCAGGGGCCGCGGATCGCTCGAGTAGATATATTGCAGGCGTGAGCGGCAAACGATGAACGATGTCCCTCACCCCCGGCCCCTCTCCCGTTGCGGCCCTCACCCCCGGCCCCTCTCCCGTTGCAAGCAACGGGAGAGGGGAGTCTGGGGTTCGATTCCCCCTCTCCCGTGCGTCAGCACGGGAGAGGGGGTTAGGGGGTGAGGGCCTGAACCCTGAAACCGAGAATATACGACTCCGCCTGACCGATCCGTCGATCGACGGCCTGTGGCTGCGCGAGCGGCTGATGCCGCGCCTGGCGGACGGCAGCGGTACGCGGCCACGCACTCCTCCGCCCGGCGCGCCCACGCCACGTCATGGCGCGGTGCTGGTGCTGCTGTACCCGCTCGACGGCGAGCTGAATATGCCCCTCACGGTACGCAACGCCGCGCTGCGCGACCACTCCGGCGAGGTATCCCTGCCCGGCGGCGGCTTCGACCCCGAAGACAGCGACCTGGCACAGACTGCCCTGCGCGAAGCCTGGGAAGAGCTGGCCGTACCGCCCGCGTCGGTCGAGCTATGGACCGCCCTGACACCGGTCTGGATTCCGGTCAGTAATTTTCAGGTGACGCCGTTTGTCGGCTACACCGCCACGCGTCCACCGTTTGACCCGGCGACCCGCGAGGTTGCCGAGCTGATCGAAACACCGCTCTCCTTGCTGCTGCGAGAAGACGCTATTCGTGAAACCGAGCGCGATGTCCGCGGCCGCTTTATGACTGTCCCCTACTTCGCCGTCGGCGACCACGTAGTCTGGGGCGCAACATCGCTGGTACTGGCCGAGCTGGCCGGTAAGCTGCTGCCCCGCTGACCGGCGCTCGATTCCTTACTTTCGTTACACACGAATGGTCTGCCTTAGTCGGTCACGCCGCACCGGCCCGTGGCGTATGCTCGGCGTGGCGCACAGTCGTCTACCTGTCCGGTGCTTCCAACAATGTTTAGAGCCGCGCCGTCGTCGGTCGTGGCGGAAGGTCTGGTCGCTTCATGTTCTTCAGCTCGCCGGCAGTTCCGGCTTCCGGCCCCGCGCAGCAGCAGTTCCAGGTCGCTTTGCTCGGCACTCCCGGCACCAGCTGGCTCGGACAGCCGCTGCCGCTGGCCCGGCGCCAGGCGCGCGCCCTATTGTTCCGCGTCGCCGCCGCCACGCAGCCCGTGCCCCGCGACCAGCTCTGCTTCCTGCTGTGGCCCGACCAGCCCGATGCCGTCGCGCGCCGCAATTTGTCGGTGCTGCTCGACCAGCTGCGGCGTGCCTTGCCCGCTCCCGACGTGCTGCTCAAATCCGGCGACGCCATTGCGCTCAACCCACGGCTCGCCTGGGCCGACACCACCGCCTTTGAACAGCATGCTTCCGCGGCGCTGCGCGAAGGACAGCTCGAGCGCCTGGCAAGTACCGCCCAGCTGTACCGCGGCCCATTTCTGGATGGCTTTGCGCTCCCCGGCAGCGCCGAGTTCGACGAGTGGGCCGGCTCCGAGCGCCAGCAGTGGGAGCGCCGTTTTTTGGATACCCTGGCGGCGCTGGTCGAGGCACATAGCGCGCGCGGCGAGCATGGCGCCGCGGTCGAGGCGGCACAGCGCTATCTGGCGGTGGACGCTCTGGCCGAGGACATGCACCGCCGCGCGATCGCGCTGTATGCCGCCATGGGCGAACGTGGCGCTGCGCTGCGGCAGTTCGAGCGCTGCGTGGTAGCGCTGGAGCGCGAGCTTGGCGTCGATCCGCTGCCCGAGACGCGCGCCGTGTACGAGGCCGTCCGCGACGGCCTCGCGCCGATTGATGGCATGGCCACGACAAAAGGTGAGCCGGGCATCGCGCTACGGGTGATCTCGCCCGCACAGACGGCCCGCCCGGTCAATGCGTTCTCGCTGCCGGTGCCGGTGAGTCCGATGCTCGGGCGCAGCGACGAGCTCGCCACCGCGCGCGCGCGGCTGCGCAGCCGGGCGCGCCTGCTTACCTTGTGCGGACCCGGCGGCAGTGGCAAAACGCGTCTCGCGCTGGCCGTGGCCGCGGAGCTGCGCGAGCAGTATGCCGATGGTGTGGTATGGGTGCCGCTGGCGCCGCTGCGCGACCCGCAGCTGGTCGCGGAGGCCATGATGCAAGCTTGTGGACTGCAGCTCTCCGGCGACGAAGACCCCGCCGCCGCGCTGCGCGCATACTTGCACGACAAACAGACACTGCTGGTGATCGACAATGTCGAACACCTGCTACCGGCGGCTTCATTGTTCGCCGAATTGCTCGCCGCCGCGCCGAGATTGCAACTGCTCACCACCAGCCGGTCGGTGCTCAACATCTACGGCGAGCACATCCTGCCGGTGCTGCCGCTCCCGTTGCCCGATCCGGAATGCCTGCCGCCCCTCGACGAGCTTGCCCAGCAACCGGCAGTCGCCTTGCTGCTGGCGCGTGCCAGGGCACACAACGAGGCTGTGCGCATCTCGCCCGACAACGCCGCCGAGCTGGCGGCGATCTGTGTGCAGCTGGACGGCCTGCCGCTGGCGATCGAGCTGGCCGCGGCGCGCCTGCGCCTGCTCTCGCCGCGCGAGCTGTTGCGACGGCTGGACCATCGCCTTGCACTGCTCGAAGGCGGGCCGCGCGACCTGCCCGAACGACAGCAAACGCTGCGCGCAACAATCGCGTGGAGCTACCAGCTGCTGGCCGATGCCGAGCGCGAGCTTCTGGACCACCTGGCGGTCTTTGCCGGCGGCTGGACGCTCGCCGCCGTAGAATTGCTCGCCCGAGCATGCCCCCACAACCTGCTGGATGGGCTGCAGGCCTTGCTGGAAGCGCATCTGGTAATTCGGCAAGATGGGCCCGACGGCGAGCCGCGCTTTACAATGCTTGAAACGATCCGCGAATATGCGCTCGAGCAGCTCGAGCAGCGTGGCCTTGCGGACGGCACTGCCCATACGCACGCGCTGTTTTTCCTCGAGCAGGCCGAGCGGGCCGCCCCCGAGCTCAGCGGACCACAGCAGGTACGCCTGCTGGCGCTGCTGGACGCCGAACATGCAAATCATAAAGTAGCGCTTGAAACCTTCTACGCGCGCGGCGAGGTCGAAAATGGCTTGCGGTTGGCCGCCGCGCTCGAACGTTTCTGGCGCGCCCGCGGCTACTTCCACGAGGGGTTCTGGTGGATCGAACGGTTATTGTCGCAGCGGGCCGCCGCGCCGGACCTGCCGGACGGCGTCGTCGCGCGGGCTCACTCAGTAGCGTGTTCGCTGGCGTCGTATCAAGGCGATCTGCCTTCAGCACGCGCGCACGCCGAAGCTGCCTGCGTCCTGCAACGTGCGACAGGCCGGCAACGCGAGCTCGCCTTAACCCTGATCAAGCTGGTCGGGATGTATCGCATACTCGACGAAGCAGCGGCAGCGAAGCGGGTCCTCGATGAAGCTACGATGCTGGCCGGGGCACTTGCCGATCCGGACGTCGATGCCGACCTTGCGCGCATCGCTATTGAAGACGCCAGCTATCGTGGCGACATGGCGCAGGCGCGCGCCGGCTACGAGAGCTTGCTGCAATTGTGGCGCGAGCGGGGCGACACTCTACGCCAGATCGTGGACCTGTATAATGCCGCCAATATCTGTCTCGCAGTTGACGACGTTGCCAGCGCTGAAAGGTACGCCAGGGAAACGCTGGCGCTATCCAGCGAGCTGGACAGCCGGGCGCAACGAGCGATGGCACTGTATACGTTGGGCGAGATTGCGCGCTATGTGCGTGATCTCCCGCGTGCCGAGCGATATTATCGCGAATGCCTTCCGGTGTTGGAGAAGATCGGCAGGCGCCATGTTGCCGCCTACACACTCCACAATCTCGGCTGTGTGGCTCTCGATCGCGGCAATACCGGCGAAGCGCGGGCGCTGATCCTGGAAAGCCGGCGGCGCCTTCCAGAACAGATGCTCAACGATTGTGCCGCGGATACGTTGGAAGCTCTGGGGCGAATTGCCGCGGTACACGGGCGGCCGCTACAGGCAGCGCGGCTGTGGGGCGTCGCGGAAACGCAGCTCGAACAGCGAGGGCGCGTGCGCCTGCCGATCGACCAGCAAGAGCTCGACCATTACGTGGCTCTAGCCCGTGCGGCGTGTTCACAGCCGGAGTTCGAGGCTGCCTGGCGCGCAGGCCGTCGCCTGTCGGTCGAGCATGCTTTGGCCGAAGAAGCGAGCAGCTGGATGGCGCCGGCGCTGCTCGCATCCGCAGCTTAGGGCAAGGAGCAGCCGAATGATAACCAGAGCCGACAACACCACCGCGATATGTCAGGGGGAGAGACGGCCAGCCACCACCAGGTCGTGAATAAATCGAATCGGCTCCCACACGCCTTCTTCCAGGTTGGAAAGCAGCACCACGCTGATATCGGAGGCCGGATAATATCGGATCAGGCCGCTGGCGCCCGCGTAAATGCCTTCTTTCTGGTAGCAAACGATCCGGCCCTGCTCAACCTGAAACCACAGGCCATAGCCGTATTTCATGCTCCAGCCGTCGCGGTCGCGGTAATGGACCTGCGGAGTTAAGAATCCTTCGCTGGAGGCGGGCGAAAGCAGCCGGCCGGCCTGCACCGCGCGCAGGAAGCGGTCGAGGTCGCCGGCAGTAACGTAGGCGCCGCCGTCGGGGGTGCCGACCGGCGGAAACGAGTAGATGTTCCTTTTCCAGCCTACGATTGCACCGTCCGCGTCACGAATCGGATCGTCGCCTTCCACGACGTCCTGTTCCACCCGGTCGAGGCGAAAGAAATCGGAGCGCGCCATGCCCGCGGGAGCGAAAATGTGCTCGCGCACATAGTCGCGGTACGACGTGCCGGTAGCCTTTTCGAGCATCAGGCCGAGCAAAACATACGAGCAATTACAGTAGCGGCAGCCTTGCCCCGGCGCGAAGTTGGGCGGCCGGTGAACGAACTGCGGCAGAAAGTCGGCTGCTTCGGTCACCGAGTAATTGGGCCTGCTGATCCACAGATCCTCGTAGCTCTCGCCGGCCTCCTCGTCGGCGTCGTCGCCGATGCCCGAGCTGTGCGTCAGCAGGTGGAAGACATTTACTCTTTGCGCCTTTGCGCCTTTGCGTCAAAATGCATCACGCCGGCTTCACGCAGTCGCCGGCACGCTTGCTTGCTCCGCCGCCTGGCTGCGCACCAGACCGGCGTAGTGCCCGTCCAGAGCCAGCAGCTCGTCGTGCGTGCCGCGCTCCACGATGCTGCCGTTGTCCAGCACCAGGATCAGGTCGGCGTCGCGGACCGTACTCAGGCGGTGCGCCACGACAAAGCGCGTGCAATTCAGCTGCTGCAGGCCGGCCTCGATCTGCCGCTCGGTCGTTCCGTCGAGGTGGCTGGTCGCCTCATCCAGCAGCAGCACAGACGGCTTGCCGGCGAGCGCCCGCGCCAGCGCGATACGCTGGATCTGGCCACCCGACAGCCCTCGCCCGCCCTCGGCGATCTGTGTCTCGTAGCCCATCGGCATGCGCTCGATGTCGGCGTGAACTGACGCCAGCTCCGCCGCTGCCGTCACCTCCGGCAGCGACAGGCCGGGACGGTTGAAGGCAATGTTCTCGCGCAGCGAGCCGCTGAAGAGGGTCGGCTCCTGCAGTACCACGCCAAACTGCCTGCGCAGCGCGCGATAGTCGAGCTGCTGCAGCGGCACGCCGCCGTATTCCACTGTGCCCTCGCCTGGTGTGTACAGCCCGAGCAACAGCAGCGCCAGCGTGCTTTTTCCCGACCCGCTGCGGCCGACCAGCGCTACTTTCTGGCCCGGCTCGACCGCCAGCGAAACGTCGCGCAGGACCCACGGTCCGTGCGTATTATAGCGAAAGCCGACCTGCCGCAGCTCGATGCGTCCCGCCTGCGGCACCGCGCGGCTGCCGCCCGCCGTCTGCTCCGGCGCCGCCTCGAACACATCGCTTAGCCGCTCGAGATATGCGCCTACCAGCTGCAGCTGCTGTGCGGAGCCAACCAGCGATGCGAGCGGCGTCAAACAGGCCGCCGCCAGCGCCAGCAGCGCCAGCATAGTACCGAGGCTCATCGTGCCGGCCATTACCTGGAGCGCCCCGAACCACATCAGCGCCAGCGGCGCCAGGGTGCGCAGGGTATCCAGCATCGTATCGATCACGGCCGAAAGGTGGCTGCGCTGGAGCGAGATGTTCAGCTGGGTCATAAACAGCCTGGACCAGCGCTCGTGCGCGCGGTCCTCCGTGCCCGACGCTTTAAGGGTCGCGACAGCAGTCAGCGCCTCGACCAGATAGCCCTGGGCGTTGGCCTGTGCCACCAGGTGTCGCTCGGTCAGCGCCGCCACCCGCCGCGTGGTACCCAGCAGCAGCGCGATTTGCAGCGCGGCAAGCACCAGCACCAGCAGGCCAAAGTGCGGCGCCTGCAGCAGCACGATCACCAGGTAGCCCAGCACCAGCATGCCGTCCAGCACCGCCGACAGCGTCTCCTCGGTGAGCGTTTCGCGCACCAGCATGTTGCTGCCGATACGGGTGATCAGGTCGCCGGTCGAGCGCTGCTGGAAGAACCGAAACGGCAGCGCCAGCACGTGCTCGAAAAACCCGAGCATCATATGCGAGTCGAGGCGTCCCTGGAGGTAGACCAGCACAGCCGCGCGCAGGTAGCTCGTCACCAGCTGGGCCAGCACCAGCAACAGCGCTCCCAGGCCGAGCAGCGGCATCAGCTCCGTCAGGCCATACGGCAGCACCTGATCTACCAGCAGCTTGGTCAGCAGCGGCAGGGCCAGGCCCAGCAGCTGCAGCACCAGCGACGCCAGCAACAGCTGCGCCAGCAGGACGCGGGTACCGGACACCTGCAACAGGGCGCGTCCGTAGTGGCGCCAGGCAGGCTGAGCAGCCGCGCGCCGGCGCTGGAAGTGCTCGTCGGGCTCGAGCAACAGCGCGACGCCGGTGAAGCCCGCCTCGAACTCTGCAGCCGTCAGCCGCCGCCGGCCGTGCGCCGGGTCGACGATCTCGGCCCCGGCCGGCGAGCAGCGCTCGAGCACCACGAAATGGTTGAAGTTCCAATGTATGATTGCCGGATAGGGCAGATTTTCCAGCGCCGCCGGCTGCAGCGAATACGCTCGAGCACGCAGGCCGAACTGCCTGGCCGTGCGCACGATGGTCAGGGCCGAAGCGCCGTCGCGGCCGGCGTCAAACGCTTCGCGGCATTCCGCCACGCGGGTAGTTGCGGCCGTGGTAGC
This sequence comes from uncultured bacterium, assembly GCA_963827625.1. Taxonomy (GTDB): domain Bacteria; phylum Chloroflexota; class Chloroflexia; order Chloroflexales; family Kallotenuaceae; genus CAWHBS01. The sequence continues at coordinate 1,409,479 of CAWHBS010000007.1, forward strand.
TGAGCACCATCGCCAGACACGCCGCGCCGCACTCCGAGTCGTTCAGCTGCAGCAGCACCGGGACGCGCCGTCGGGGCAGCCATCGAGCGGCGCGCTGCCGGCCGGATTGTGGGACGCGCCGCCGTTCGGCTAGGGAGGTCTGGCTCATACAACACTCCCCTGCAGCGCCGACTGCGCCAGCAGCCAGACCACCAGCAGGCCCAGCAGCAACACCGCCAGCAGCAGCCACCAGACGGCAAACATCCGTGGTGTCGCCGTGCGCGGCAGCACCGTCGTTTCCTGACCTTCACGGTAGCGCAGCACGGCCTCGGGCCGGAAGATACGCTGTTCGGCGTCGTCGATCGTGTTCATACTGTTTGCGTGCGCCCGGCGTTGCCCCAGTACCATTCGATGCTTGCTTCCTGCCGGCGCTCGTCCAGCCAGGCTTCGAACAGCTCCTGCTTGACGGCACGCCGGGTCGTTTCGTCGAGCCGCGCGGGCTCGACGGACAGCACGCGCACAACAGCGTATCCGTCCGGCGTGGGTACCGGGCCGGCTAGAGTACCCGGCGCGGCGTCGAATACTGCTTCGCGTAGCTCCGGGGACGCGTCGCCGCGGCGCAGCGTGACGAACATACCGCCCGCCGGCTGTTGGGCGCCGGGCGCAGCCGCGAACGCTGCTTCAGCCGCGCTATAGAAATCGATCTCGCCGCCGGCGATGCGACCGGCGATTGCCGCCGCCTCCTGCTCGCCGGCGACGGTGAAGCAGGCCAGTTTTGCGGTGTCGAAATCGGCCTGCCGGGCCTGGAAAAATGGCTCAACCCGGCCGGCGGTAACACGCTCGCGCAGTTTGGCGACCATCGCTTCGCTGCGCACCAGCCGCTCGAGCGTATCGTGCGTCAGGCTGTTCCGCTGCATCCACGCTTGCGTCACCTCGGCGCCGTACAGGCCGCGGGCGCGGCGAAACGCGTCCATCGCCGCCTGCAGCTCGCCGTCACTCAGCTCGACCGGCTCCTGATCGAACACCTCCTGGAGCAGGCAGGCTTTCACCAGCCGGTCCACCAGGCGCGCCTCGTCCCAGATAAAATCGAGGCAGGCAACGGCCTGGTCGATATCGAGCCTGGTCTGGTTGACGCGCAGCAGCGTGCGCTCGCTGGAGCGATGCGCGCCGCGCATCGGCCACGGCAGCGCGCGGTCGGCGCTCAGGCTCAACGAGATAGTGCCCTGTCCCGTGCGCTGCAGCAGCGTATCGTAGTGGACCGAGCTGTCGTAGGCTTCTACTTCCCACAACAGATCGATGCGCGTTTCGGGATAGCGGGCCTGCAAGGAGCGCAGCCGATCGAGCGCCTGCTCGGGTTTGGTGTTGTCGGCGGCCAGCTGCTGCAGGTAGTCCAGCGTGTCGGCCAGCATCTGGTGTGATGTGTTCATCGGAGCTCCTGAGCGGAAACAGCTACGTTTGCCGGAGCGGCCACGGCGGACGAACCGGCGGCCAGCAGATCGGCGATCGCGTCGCTGATCGGCAGCCCGGTGGCCTGTTCGACCCACAGATACTGTCCGCTGGGATTGATTTCGAGAAATACGTAGCGCCCGTCGGGTGTGAGCACCATGTCGATCGCGCCGTAACGCAGGCCCAGCGCCCGCGTCAGCTCGATACAGCGCAGGGCCAGCTCGGCGGGCAGGTCGTGGCGGTAGTATGGTGTTTTGTACACATCGTAGCGCCGCCAATCGTAGCGCGTATGATGGCTCTCCTGGGAGTGGATCTCGGCCGCGAACACCTCGTCGCCCACCACCGTGATCCGCAGCTCGACGCGTTTGGCAACATAGGCCTGCACGATCATCGGGCAGTAGCGTATGCTGTGGGCATAGCCGATGTCGCGCCTGGTGATCGGCTCGGTATAGCGACTGAATCCGACGTCCGCGCCGCGGATCGAGGACAGACCGGCAGCCTTGGTAATCACCGCGCCGTCATGCTCGCGGTAGAACGCCAGCAGCTCGGCCGGGTCGTTGGTCATCAGCGTGGGCGGCAGCTCGAAGCCGAGCGCTCCCGCCACTCTGAGCTGGGCCGATCTGAGCTGGGCGCGCTGCACCACCGGGCGTGGACCGGGCAGCGCAAGGCAGGTCAGTGTATCCCATACGTCACGCACCACGGTACGGCTCTCTTCTTCGATAAACTCGCGCGTGAGCGGGTCGACGATCTCGGCATGCGCGACGGGCGGGTCGGGGCGGCGATACCACACCGCGGCGAGCTGCTCGAGCGCGATCTCCCGCCCGTCGACGCGCAGGGTCGAGCGCAGCAGGCCGGCGGGAGTGTAGCGCAGCGAGATCGACGATTCGGAAGGGAATCGGGCCGGGTTGTAGCGTACAAACGGGTGGCCACGGCGGGCGAGCTTGCTTTCCACCGCGTCGGCATGCGGATCGTCAAGCTCCGATACGATCAGGATCACCGCACACATCCTTTCGGTGGAGAGGGTTGCTTAAGCGCAAGACACAGCCGGCATGGTCGCGCGTGGCTGTGTCTTGCCTCCAACATGGCGCCGGCAGCGGAGCTACCGGCTGCGCCGGACGCGTGCGCTAGAAGTCCGCATCCTTATCCTTGCGGCCGCCGACCCATTCGGTATAGCTCGAAGCGTTGTGGCTGCCCGTAACGAACTGCAGCTGCTCCTCCGAAAGCTCTTCGCCTTTGACCTCGATATCGGCGATGGTCGTGCTATGGGTCCCGGCCGCGGCTGCGCGCTGCGTCTGATTGGCGTTCGTGTTCATGGTCGCTCCTTGAGAGATGTACGCCGGCCATCCAGTTTGTGTCGGCCGGCGGGGTTAGTTGATGAAGCAAGCATATGCCGGCGGTGAGGTGCGTTTGAGCGACGAAAGAGGGATCAGGCGTTGGATCAAGGATCAGGATTCGAATAGGCCTTTGGTTTGTTGTGGAGCCTGTTGCACCTATCGATTGCCTGGTTTAGAACGACACGCGCGCGGGCAGGAGGTCGTCCACGCGCAACACCAACTCCTGCTCGAAGCTTTCTTCGTACAGGTCGCGGATCTCCTCGATCTTGACGCTGCTCTCGGCGCGCGTCTCGACCGGGTACAGCAGAATCAACACGATGCTGCGTTCTTCGATCGTCACGCCGCTCGAGTTGCGGAACTGCCCGTAGCCCTTTAATACCGTGAGGCCGTCCGGGAAACGCGGCGTGATCTGGTTGTCCAAAAAGCCTTCCCACTCCTCGTCGCTCACCGGCGTCTGCCCCGGCCGGTTGGTGCCGAAGTACAGCTCGCTGCGAATGAAGGGGTCGCTGTCCGGAAGTGCATAGCCGGCTTCGATGTTGGCGAGTGGCTGCTGCGAGGGCAGCGCGATGCTCGCATTGGCAGCGGCCGGCAGTGGAGCGTAGGCGACAAGCCCGGCGAACGTGACGGCTGTAACCAGCGCCAGCATGAGCGAGCGCATCGAGCGAGCAATTCGGCGAACAGACGCCAAGTGCATGTTTTTCATGATCGGTCCTACTCCTGTGATCGAGAATTCGCGTTACCGATAAAATGAGCCGTGTTCCTCGCCGGCGGCACGATATGAGCGCGCGCAGAGAGCCGCGCTGCCGCCAGCTCGGAAGCCTGGAGATACGCGAACGGGTCGTTGTGCTGCCATGCAACGCCGTATTGGGCCAGCAGCTCTTCTTCCGAAACCTCAGTTCGTTCAGCGCTGTCGGCGCCGAACCAGAGCGCCGACAGGCCGAGCGCCAACAGCAATAACATCCATAACATCGGTGTCTCCTGTGGATAGAGCACAGCTGTTCAGGCAGCCGCGCCGCGCTGATGGGTTACGCGTAAGCGTGAAATCGGGCGCCGAAGCGCCGCTGACCGGCCGGTGCAACAGGTTTCGCTGGAGACCGGATTGCTCGCCGCGTCCGACCGGTGACGTTTAGAAGGTATCAGCGACCGGTCTACAGCAAATCAACAAGGCGCCCTATCGATCGACAGGGTATTTGTAGACAGGATGTAGACCCGGGAGACGTAGCGTGACGCAGGGGAGACGGGGAGACAAGGTGACAGGGTGACGGGGTGATCGTGCGTTCTGTGCTGTGTTCTGGTTGGCCGGCCGACGCAAGCGATCGGCCCTACACGGTTCGGTCGCGGTTTGTTGGTTTGTCTGGTTAGCCTGGTCTGCTTGCATTCAAGGAATACCCGATGGAGACCACGGGCTATATGTCGTTTCTTGTCCGCCTGTGGCCCGCGCGAGCGGCCGACGGCTCCGCCGGGTGTGTTGCCGAAGTCGAGCACATTCAAACCGGCAACTGCTGGACCTTTGCGTCAGCCGGCGACGCCTGGGAGTTCTTGTGCGCCGCGACCGTGGACTCTGAGCGGCTGATGGCGCCGTCCACGCCGAGGCGTGGCGTCGACCGCGGCTCGATCCACGATTAACCGGCAAATGCCCCGACGCCGGCAATCGCTGCGGGAGCGAGGCGTGGGGCGATGGTACCGATTGGGTATGGGCCTAACGGCTCGCCGAGCTGGTACCGCCGTCATCTATTCACGCGCGCTTCGTTGTGAAATGATAGGCGTGCGGCGCGATCGGGATGCTGGTTCCTCGAACAGATGCCGCCGGCGGGGTTGAGACCGGACTGCCGCCGATGGGCAACGCCGCCGGGAATGGGCCGGCGGCGTTGCCTTTTCGACACTTTTCGACGCAAAGGCGCAAAGGAATTAAGTGAATGTCTTCGATGTTTGTGCATCGAAGACATTCTTGCTGTGTGATGATGTACGAGCAATCACACTCAACTACATTTCTTCCTTTGCGCCTTTGCGTCAAAGTATCAAGGTGCAGCTCCGACCACATCCTCCGCCGCGCGCTCGCGCGTGCCGCCGCCGATCGAAAAATACGTCGCCTGCGGGTGATGCACCACGATCGCCGCGGTGCTTTGCTCGGGCACGATCTGGAACGACTCGGTGAGCGCGGCGCCGATCTGCTCGGCCGGAAGCAGCCGCCACACGATCGCGTGCTGGTCGAGGTCGGGGATGGCAGGATAGCCCCACGAGTAGCGCTTGCCGCGCTTGGGGTCCTCGGCCAGGCCAAGGTTGCGCCGGATCGCCTGATTGGTGTACTCGGCCAGCCCTTCGGCCGCCGTGACGCCCAGCCCGTGGGCGAAATACGCCGCGCTGTAGTCGGCGGCTGCCTGTAGTCGCTCGACCTCCTCGCTGGCCGGGTTGCCCAGTGTCACCACCTGCAAAGCTGCGACGTCCATGCGCCCGCTGTCGACCGCTGCGAAATAGTCGGCCAGGCACAGTCGCTCGCGTGCAGGCTGGCGCGGGAACGCAAAACGCGCCACTTCGCGCATATAACGCCCTTCCAGCTTGCCCTCGGCGGCGCCCCAGATTTTCGGGTCGTACACGATCAGGTCGTTGCCGTCGGCCTGCACCGGGAAATAGCCGTAGGTGATCGCCGGCTTGAGCCAACCGCGCGCTTTGGCGTCGCGCTGCAGCTCGCGCAGCCGCGGCATGAACTCGTCGTCCAGCAGCCGGCGGTAGTCGTCGCCCTTGGCGTTCTTGGCGCCCCACTGCAGCCGGAACAGCGTGTTGAGGTCCATGTGCGGCCATACGTCGTCGAGCTTAACGTTCTTGACTACGCGCGTGCCCCAGAATGGCGGCGTGGGGATCGCCGTGTCGGTGCGTACCTGCGAGCGAGCGCCGTCGAAGGCCTCTTTGCCCAGCTTTTCCAGCACCGTGCGGCCGCGCTCGGGCTGCTTGCGCGCCTGTGTCGCCGCCGCGATCGTGCGGGCAACGAATTCCTCTCGCGCCGCCCGATCCACCAGCCGGTCGACGACTTCAAGCCCTTCGAACGCGTCTTTGCAGTAAAACACGCCCGGCTCGTACGGCTGCTCGCCGTCGACGAACAAAATCCGTTGGCCATATTGCTGGTTGATCGCCGCTCCGCCCACCAGCAGCGGGTAGCGCAGCCCGCGGCGATACAGCTCCTGCACGCACAGCGGCATTTGCTTGGATGTGCTCACCAGCAGGGCAGACAATCCGATCGCGTCGGCGCCGACTTCTTCGGCTTTTTCGATGATCGTGTTGATCGGCACCTGCTTGCCCAGGTCGTACACGGTGTAGCCGTTATTGCTGAGGATCGTGTTGACCAGGTTCTTGCCGATGTCGTGCACGTCGCCATACACCGTCGCCAGCACCACCTTGCCCTTGGACGCGCCATCCTGCTTGTCGAGGTAGCGCTCAAGGTGCGCGACGGCCTGCTTCATCACTTCGGCCGACTGCAGCACAAACGGCAGGATCAGCTCACCGGCGCCGAATTTGTCGCCGACCTCTTTCATCGCCGGCAGCAGCACCCGGTTGAGCACATCAACCGCCTCGAAGCCGCGCGGCGAGTTACCCTCGGCATCGCGCTGGACAGCGACGGGATCCTCAATCGCGAGCCCGAGCTTGTGCAGCCGCTCGCCCAGCGCGGCCTCGATATCGCTTTCGATGCTTTCCTTGCGGCGGTGAACGATCTTCCAGTGAATTCGCTGGTCGACCGTCATACCCTCGGTCGGGTCGGCGCGCTCTTCGCGCTCGGCGGCGGCGGTGTTCTCGTAGAACTGGATGAAGCGCGCTAAAGCATCTTCGTCGCGATCGAAGATCAGATCTTCGCAGATCCGGCGCTGGTCCTCGGGGATATCGGCGTAGGGCGTCACATGCGCAGGATTGATGATCGCCGAGTCGAGGCCGGCACGCACGGCATGGTACAGAAACACCGAGTTCAGCGCCCCGCGCGCGTGCGGCGCCACGCCGAAGCTCAGGTTGGACACGCCGAGCGTCGTGAAGCAGCCCGGGATCTGCTGTTTTACCAGCCGGATGCCGTCCAGGGTTTCGATCGCAGCGCGGCGCAGCTCTTCCTGGCCGGTGGTGATCGGGAAGGTCAGCACGTCGAAGATCAGCGACTCGTTGCGGCACGCCATACTCGTCCTGGGCGATCTGGGCGATGCGCTGAGCGATCTCAAGCTTGCGCTCGGCCGTGTGGGCCATGCCTTCTTCGTCGATCGTCATCGCCACCGACGGCGGCACCGTAGCGCGCCACCAGCGGCATCACGCGCTCCATCTTTTCGCCGCGCCCGCCCTCAAGCGACACCGAGTTCACGATCGCGCGGCCGGGATAGATCTCCAGCGTCGCCTCCTGCACATCGGCCTCGGTCGAGTCGATCACCAGCGGCAGCTCGATGTTCAGTGTCAGCTGCTTGGTGAGCGTCGATCATCTGCTCGAGCTCGTCGGGCCGCTCGGTCATCGCCACGCCCACGTCGAGCACGTGCGCGCCGCTCTCGGCCTGCTCGCGGGCGACTACCCACCACGCCGTCGTAGTCGTCGTCCAGCAACAGGCGCTTGACTTTGCGCGAGCCGAGCGTGTTAACGCGCTCGCCGATCATCAGCGGCGTGCCGTCTTGCTGTAGCGCAACGGCGCGCACGCCCGACGACACGGCAGGGACGTGCTCGATCGTGCGCGGCGCCGGTGCGCGGTCGAAGCCGATCGTTTCGCGCAAGGTCTGGATATGCTCGGGCCGCGTGCCGCAGCAGCCGCCCACCACCGCCACACCGTACTGGCCGACGTATTCACCAAGAATGGTGGAGAAGGGCCCTGGCAGCATCGGGTAGACCGTCTCGCCCTCGACCTCAACCGGTAAGCCGGCGTTGGGGATACACGAGATCGGCAGCCGCGAATGGCTGGTGAGCACGCGAATCGCGTCGCGCATGTGCTCGGGCCCGGTGGAGCAGTTCAGGCCCAGCACGTCGACCTGCATCGCTTCGAGCGTGGCGATCACGGCAGGGATCTGGGTACCGAGCAGCATCGCGCCGGTTTCGGGCATGATGAACACCTGCGCCTGCACCGCGACATCCCATCGATCGAGCTCCTCGCGCGCGCGGCGGATGCCGTCGAGCGCCGCCTTGACCTCGAGGATATCAACGCTGGTCTCGACCAGCAGCACATCCGCGCCACCTTCGATCAGCGCCGCGGCCTGCTCGCGGAACGTATCCGACAGCTCCTGGAAACTGGTATCCGACAGCATCGGGTCGTCGGACGAGGGCAGCTTGCCGGTCGGGCCCATCGAGCCGGCCACAAAGCGCGGCCTGCCGTCGCGGGCGGCGTACTCGTCGGCAACCTCGCGCGCAAGTCGCGCGGCATGTACGTTGAGCTCGTGGGTGCGCTCGGCCAGGCCCCACTCTTCCAGGCGCAGGCGCGTCGACTGAAACGTGTTGGTCTCCAGCACATCGGCGCCGGCATCCATAAACGAAACATGGATCTGCCCGGATGATATCGGGACGCGTCCAGGCCAGGTAGTCGCGATTGCCGTTATATTGCTCGCCGCCGAAATCCTCGACCGCGAGGTCGTAGCTATCGAGGCTGGTGCCCATCGCGCCGTCGTAGATCAGGACGCGCTCGGCGATAGCGGCTAGATAGGCTGAGTTACGGGTTTTGGTCATGGACAGATTCCCTTAGCTCGTCGGCGCGCTTTCGAACCAGCTCGCCGCTAAGTCTTCCCAATGTTGGTTGTTTTGGACAACTAGCGCGACCTTCTTGCTTCGTCGCCAGGCCTTGATTTGCTTTTCACGCTCGATCGCAACGTGGATATTATCGGTTACCTCGAAGTACACAAGCCGGTCCACATTGTATTTCGCCGTAAATCCAGAGTTCAGTTTATTCCTATGTTCATACATCCGCCGCTCAAGGTTATTCGTTACACCAACATAAAGAACTCGCGAGATGCTGCTCAGGATGTACATATAGTACTGCTTTGCTGCCATAACCGTCGTATTGTCATTCCGAGCGCGGAACGTCAGCCATCGGTTGCTGTACCATCTCTGCCGCGCGAGGAATCTCTAAGCTTCGATGCCGCCAGCAGCCTTGAGATTCCTCGCTCGCCACGGCTCCGAAGCAAGACAGCTACTATGCTGTTCAAGCTCGCTCGGAATGACAAATACTGCTGTTCCTGTCATCTTCAATGCCACACCGCCTGCTTGTGCTCCCCACGCCGGTAGCGAAACGCGTCGCCGATGCGCTCCGCGTCGCCGGACGGCACAGAAAAACGAAAATCAGGATCTGCATGCGCAACCGGCGATTGCTCGAAGCGTGGCACTCCATGTTTGCAACTGCGCTCGATCTTCATGAAAAATGCCCATCGCAGTGCGAGGGGCATTCAGCGCCTCCCCATCCCCTCTGGATGAGGTCATATTCAAGTGAACGCCAGTGTACCAGCCGCATTGGGTAGCGTCAATCCGACACGAAACAAAGCCCTGTCACGGCAAACTGATCGGTGAGCCGAAGGCAATTCGATGCTGGCCGCTGCAGGAGCTTGCTCCCGGTCCCGGATTCGCAAGCGCGATTGCCGTCGAAGCTCAAGACTGGCAACCAGCTTGCCGGAAATTCGAAATGTAGCGCGATACACCTCAAAACTAGGACTTTCGACCTATATCGTTTGCCGTCCCGATTGCGTTTAACCTGCAGGCGCGCTGCGCTCCTGCGCGGTCGGCCATGCCCGGACAACGCAATCCAAGTAGGACGTCCGGTCTCTAGTCACGTTCGCACGCTCATCGGTAACGTCGCCGTGAGCCGTTCAATCATCGAAACGCAGTAACCAAGGACATTGCTTCATGAGGCAAACCGTTCGCCCAGCCGTTCTACTTGTCGTGGTCGTATTGTTGTTGTCGGCCTGCGGCAACCCGCAGGTTCCGGCAACTCAAAGCAGCGACCAGCCAGTGGCCGCTTCCACAGACGCCGCTCCGACCACTGCAGCTTCGGCCGCAGCTCCGACCACTGCAGCTTCGGCCACCGCTTCCACGGACGCCGCTCCGACCACTGCAGCTTCAGCCGCAGCTTCAGCCGCCGCTTCGACCGCCGCTTCGACCGCCGCTTCGACCGCCGCTTCGGCCGCCGCTTCGAGCGCCGCCGCTTCGGCCGAGCTCGTGACCGTCAAGGTCGTCACGCTCCCGTTTATCTCGTTCGCGCCGTTTTATATCGCCGACCAGGAAGGCTTTTTCGCCGAGCAGGGCATCGACGTCGAGCTGGTCAATATGACCCAGCAGCAAGAGATCATGCCCGCGCTGGCCAGCGGTCAGGTTGACGTCGCCTCGGGACTGGTGAGCGCCGGTATTCTGAATACCATCGCCAAGAGCGGCGATGTCAAGGTCGTCGCCGACAAAGGCTATATCGATCCGCAGGGCTGCGACAACATCGCGCTGGTTGCGAGCAAATCCTTGATCGAGCAGGGTGTGGCATCCAACCCGGAGCTGCTCAAGGGCAAGACCTTTGTGTTGATCCGCTCGACCTGGCTCGACTACTTTGCCCAGAAACAGTTCGCCCAGGCGGGGCTCGACGTCGAGGAAATGAACCTGACCGATATTCCGTCGCCCTCGCAGCCGGAAGCGCTGGACAAAGGCCAGGTCGACCTTATCGCGCAAAACGAGCCGTGGGTGACGCGCTTCAAGCAGGCCGGGCATCAGCCGATCCTGACGCCGGCGCATGAGCTGATGCCGGACGCGCAGTCGGCGGTGACGGTGTTCGGCCCCAAGCTGCTCGGCGAAAACGCCGATGTCGGCAACCGCTTCATGGTCGCTTACCTCAAGGCGGTGCGGCAGTACAACGAAGGCAAAACCGACCGCAACGTCGAGATCATGGCCAACAGCATTCAGCTTCCTCCCGAGCTGCTCCAGGAAATGTGCTGGCCGGCCCTGCGGCCCAACGGCGAGATCAACGCCGCCAGTGTCGACGACTTCCAGCAGTGGGCGGTCAACTCGAAGCTGATGGACTCTGCCTTGGATAATTCCGAGTACTGGGACGGGCAGTTCGTCGAGCATGCCGTGCGCCAGCTGGGCAAGGCCGGTCAATGAGCGATGTCCGGCACTTCGGACTGAGCTGCCGGGGGGTAGGCAAGACCTACCCATCGCGCAGCGGGCCGGTGGCGGCGTTGCAGAATGTTTCCTTCGACGTTGCCGCCGGCGAGTTCGTATGCATCGTGGGTCCCAGCGGCTGCGGAAAATCCACCTTGCTCAAGATTCTGGCCGGGCTGGTCGCACCCTCGTCCGGGCAGCTGAGCTTCGGCAGTGGCGTGGGACGTCCGGCCAACGCACTGGTATTTCAAGAGCATGGCCTGTTTCCCTGGATGAGCGTGCTGGACAACGTCGCCTTCGGGTTGGAGATGCAGGGCATCGCGACCACCGAACGTCGGGCAAGGGCGCTGGATTTCCTGGGCCAGTACGGCCTCGCCGCGTTCGCCGGCAACCTGCCGCATGAGCTCTCAGTGGGCATGCGACAGCGCGCGGCGATCGCGCGGGCGTTCCTTTGCGACCCCGAAGTGCTGCTGATGGACGAGCCGTTTAGCGCCCTCGACGCCCAGAGCAAGCTGGTGCTGGAGGAAGAGCTGCTGCGGATCTGGCGCGACCACCGCAAGACCGTGGTGTACGTCACGCACGATATCGAAGAAGCGGTGCTGCTCGGCGATCGCGTGTTAGTGATGACCGGCCATCCGGGCCGCATTCGCGAGGATATTCGAATCCCGCTTGGCCGCCCGCGCGATCTGCGTGACCGCGAGCAGTCCAACGTCAGAGAGATCACATGGCGCATCTGGAAAATGATCGAGGGCGAAGTGCGCACGGTGTTGAGCGCCGCGCAATAAGTCGGCTCCGGGAGCAGTCGTGGATACGATCAGACACGCTGCTGCCCCCGATAGTGGTGGTCGCAGCCCTGCTGGTGTGGGAGGTGGCGGCACGCGCCGGATGGATCTCGTCGCTGTTTTTCCCGCCACCTTCGACCATCGCTGCTACCACGGTGCGGCTGTGGAACGACGGCGAGCTGCGATCCAATCTCGGACTGACGCTGGGCCGCGTGGCACTCGGCGTGCTGCTCGGCGGCGTGCCGGGCGTGCTGCTCGGCCTGCTGATGGGCTGGTTCGCGCCGCTGCGGCGCGCGCTCGACCCGTTCGTGGCGGCGCTGCATCCGGTACCCAAGATCGCGGTCTTGCCGCTGATCATGGTTGTGTTCGGCATCGGCGAGCCGTCGCGCGTGATCGTGGCGGCCAGCGGCGCGTTTTTTCCGCTGCTGATCAACACCATGTCCGGCGTGCGCCAGATCAACCCGATCTTTTACCAGGTGGCTCAGAACTATGGGGCGCGCCGCCGGCATGTTCTGCGGCGTGTCGTGCTACCCGGCAGCCTGCCGTCGGTACTTACCGGCCTCTTGCTGGCGCTGAACGTGACGCTGCTGCTCACCATCGCCGTCGAGATGGTCAGCGGGCGAACCGGCCTCGGCGCCATGATCTGGACGGCCTGGGAAACCATGCGCGTGGAAGAGCTCTGGGCCACACTGGCCGTGATCACCGTGCTGGGCATCGTCTTCAGCGCCGGACTCGCCTGGCTGACGCGCCTCCTGTGTCCCTGGCAGGTCGAGCGTTAAGCAGGTCGGCGTGCAACCGACGCTAAGCGTAACATCGAGGCATCATGTCTACTTCAGTTTCCCTCCACGACCACCTGTCCGACACGCTGCGCTTGCCGTGGACCGACGACGACGTTGCCGCTTCGATCGCGACACGCTTCCGACGAGTCGTGGCGCGCTTCGGCGCTCGCGAAGCAGTACGCTCAGGCGAGCAGTCGCTGAGCTACGAGCAGCTCGATCGCGCCGCCAACCGCCTCGGCCGGGCAATCCAGGCGCAGATCGGCGCGAACGGCGAGCCGGTGGCGATCATGCTGCAGCACGGTATTCCGGCGATCGTGGCGATCATGGCGGTGATCAAGAGCGGCAATATCTATGTTCCACTCGACCCGGGCCAGCCCGCCGTCCGCGCCGCGGCGATCCTGGCCGATGCCGGGGCGCGTCTGCTGCTTTCCGGCGGCCCGGCGCTCGAGCAGGCCGGGCAGATCGCGGGAGCGCACCGGCTGATCGACGTCGATGCACTCGATCCGTCGTTTACCGAGGACGATCTCGCAAGCGCGGGCGGGCCGGAGCAGTTGCTCAACATTATGTACACCTCCGGCTCGACCGGTACGCCCAAGGGTGTGCTGCAAACCCACGGCAACCTGCTGCACGAGATGCGCTGTAACGGCCGCCAGTTCAACCTTGGCCCCGAGGATCGAGTTCACGCTGCTGCTGTCGACCGGTTTCGGCGCGTCGGCGGCTGATATTTTCGCCGCGCTACTGAACGGCGCAACGCTGCTGCTGTTCGACCTCAAGCGCGAAGGCCTGCACCGGCTCGGCCCCTGGTTGCGGCGCGAGCGTGCCACGCTGTACCATTCGGTACCGACGGTGTTTCGCCATCTGTTGTCGACGCTGGCTCCCGACGAGGTGCTGCCCGATCTACGCTTTATTCTGCTGGGCGGCGAGGCGGTGCTGGCGCGCGACGTCGCGCTGTTTCGGCGCCACTTCGACGACGCGTGCGTGCTGCGCGTCGGGCTCGGCAGCACCGAGGCATACCTGGCTACCCGCTTCATCATCCGCAAAGACACCGAGGTCGGCGAGGGCGTGATTTCGATCGGCGTGCCCAACGAAGGTAAGCGCGTCGAGCTACTCGACGACGCAGGCGAACCGGTTGCCGACGGCGAGGTAGGCGAGATCGCGGTGATCAGCCGCTGGCTTTCGCCCGGTTACTGGCGACGGCCGGAACAGACCGCCGCCGCGTTCCTGGCCGCCGGCGACGGGAGCGACGAGCGCGTGTACCGTACCGGCGATCTTGGATGTCGACTGCCCGACGGAAACCTGCAGCATCTCGGCCGTAAAGATTTCCAGGTAAAAATCCGTGGCTACCGGGTCGAGGTCGGCGAGATCGAGACGCGCCTGATGGAGCTTGATACGGTACGCGAGGCCGCCGTTGTCGCGCGCGCCGACCGGAATGCCCAGCAGCAGCTGGTGGCGTATGTTGTGCCCGAGTCCGAGGCCGCGCGGAGCACAACCGAGCTGCGCGCCGCGCTTGGTCGCTCGCTACCCGATTGGATGCTTCCCGCGGCGGTGGTATGGATGGAGCAGCTGCCGCTGCTGCCCTTCGGCAAAGTCGACCGCATGGCGCTGCCGGCGCCGGATTGGGGTAACCGGTCGTTCGAGGCGAGCTACGAGGCGCCCCGAACGCCGTTGGAAGCGCTGCTGGCCGGCATCTGGTCGGAGGTGCTCGGCGTCGAGCGCGTCGGGATTAACGACCCGTTTCTTGATCTTGGCGGCAACTCGCTGCTGGCGACACAGGTACTTGCGCGCCTCGGCCAGGCCACCGGCGTCGAGCTCGCGGCGACTGCTCTGTGGGATACGCCGACCGTCGCGACGCTGGCGCTGAAGGTAGCGGACGGCGCCGCCGGCGCCGCGGATGGCGACGACCTCACGGCATTGCTGGACGAGCTCGAGCAGCTCTCGGACGACGAAGCACACGCTCGATTGGACGGAGCACAGGGATGACCGAGCTGGCCGACCGCATCGCCAGGCTCTCGCCCGCGAAGCGAGCGCTGCTCGAACGACGCCTGCTGGAACGCCACGGCTCGGACAGTGCCGGAATACGGCGCCGCACGCCGGAGGAGCCGCCGCTGCTATCGTTCGGACAGCAGCGGCTGTGGTTTCTGGAGCAGTTGGAGCCCGAGAGCGCGCTGTATATTGTGCCCTCGGCGCAGCATCTGGAGGGACCGCTCGACGTAGACGCTCTCCGGCGCGCGTTTGCCGGCATCGTCGGGCGCCACGAGGTGATGCGCACGCGTATCGAAGCGCCTGACGGCGTGCCGCGGCCGGTGATAGATCAGGCCGGCACCTGGGAGCTGCCGCTGCGCAACCTGAGCGATCTGGCGCCGGCTGAGCGCGAGGCCGAGCTGCAGCACGCGATCAACTCCTGCGCGCTGCGTCGTTTCGATCTGGCGCGCGAGTGGCCGTTCCGGGCGCTGCTGCTGCGGCTGGACGCCCAGAAGCATGTGCTCGTCACGGCGTGGCACCATATCGCCTCGGATGCCTGGTCGGCGGGCGTATTCGCGCGCGAGCTGGCAGCATTGTACGGCGCATACGCGGCAGGCAAGCCCTCGCCGCTGGCCGAGCTGCCGATCCAATATGCCGATTTCGCGCGCTGGCAGCGCGAGCGCCTCGGCGGCGACGTGCTCGCCGCGCATCTTTCGTATTGGGCCGAACAGCTGGCCGGCAGCCCGCCGTCGCTCGAGCTGCCCAACGATTATCGGCGCCCGGCGGTGCAATCGTATAACGGTGCCGAAGAGACGCTGGCGCTGCCGGCGGAGCTTGGCGCCGCGCTGGGCGGATTGGCGCGCGCCGAGGGCGCAACGCTGTTTATGACGCTGCTGGCGGCGTGGAATTGCCTGCTGTGGCGCTACAGCGAGCAGGACGACATTCTTATCGGCACGCCGGTGGCCGGACGCAGCGCTGTCGAGACGGAAGGCTTGATCGGCCTGTTCCTCAATACGATGGTGATGCGCACCCGGATGCGCGCGGAAGCAAGCTTTCGCGAGCTGCTCGGTCAGGTACGCGAAGCCGCGCTCGGCGCGTTCGCGCACGCCGAGCTGCCGTTCGAAAAGCTGGTCGAGGAGCTGCGCATCGAGCGCGACCTGAGCCGTTCTCCGCTGTTCGGCGTGCAGTTCAACCTGCGCAACGTGGCGCGGCGGCACCTGACTCTTCCCGGCATCACCGTGACGCCGCTCGCGACGCCACGACGGATCGCCAAATACGATCTTTCGCTGGCGGTGGACGAACGCCCGGATGGTCTGTTGCTGCAGCTGGAGTACAACACCGACCTCTGGAAGCCCGCGACCATCGCGCGCATGCTGCAGCAGCTGCGTACGCTGCTGTCGGCCGCCGCCGCCGAGCCGGACACCCCGCTGGCACGCCTGCCGCTGGAGGAGCGCCGGGAGCAACCGGTGCTGCCTGGCCGGCCCGGCGCAAGCCTGCCTGAGCCGGCAGCTCCAATCATGCGCCTGTGGCACGAGCGCCTGGCAGCCCATCCCGACGCGCCGGCGTTTGTGTGGCAGGGCCGTACTACCAGCTACGCCGAGCTCGAACGCCGCGCCGCCGGAGTTGCCCGTGCCCTACGAGCCGCCGGGGTGCGGCCGGGAGCAGTGGTAGCCGTTTACCTGGAGCGCTCGCTTGACTCAGTAGCCGCTTTTCTTGCCGTGCTGAAAGTGGGCGGCATATACCTGCCGCTCGATCCGGCCCTGCCGGCTGTACGATTGCGGGCGATGATCGCCGACAGCGGCGCGGAGCTGGTGCTTCGACGCCGCGGCGAGCATGCCGAGGTGGAGCTGGGGACGCGCTCGATAGCTGTCGACGACGCGCCGGAGGGCACCGCGGCCGACGCCGGCGACCATATCGCCGCGCCCGGCGATGCTGCTTATATTCTTTACACTTCAGGGTCGTCCGGCGAGCCAAAAGGCGTGCTGGTGAACCACGGGCCGCTGCTGCATCGGCTGGGCTGGTTGTGGCAAGCGCATCCCTTCGCGCCAGGCGAGGTCGGCTGCCACAAGACCGCAGTCGGCTTTGTGGACGCGATCACCGAGATGCTGGGTCCGCTGCTGCAGGGGGTTCCAAGCCTGATCGTGCCCGACGACGCGATGCGTCATCCGGCCCGACTTGTGCAGCTGCTGGCCGAGCATGGAGTCACGCGCCTGTGGGCGGTTCCGTCGCTACTGCACGCGCTGTTGGACAGTGTTCCGACGCTCGCAGCCCGGCTGCCGCGGCTGCACATGTGGGTTACTACGGGCGAGGCGATCGCTCCCGAGCTGCTCGAGCAATTCAGGCGCGAGCTGCCGCTGGCCGAGCTACACAATCTGTACGGTGCATCTGAGGCGTCCAGCGTCGCCTGGTGGACACCGCCGGCGGAGACGCACCCACTTGCACGCGTGCCGATCGGCTACCCGACCGGCTACGCCGAGCTATGGGTGCTCGACCGCTACCTGCAGCCGGCGCCGATCGGCGTGCCGGGCGAGCTATATGTCGGCGGGCCTGCGCTGGCGCGCGGCTACGTTAACCGGCCCGAGCTGACGGCAGAACGTTTTGTAGCGCATCCATGGTCCAGGGCCGGCGCCAGATTGTTCCGCACCGGCGACCGGGCGCGGCTGCTCGACGATGGAGCCGTCGAGTACCTTGGGCGCCTCGACCGGCAGGTTAAGCTGCGCGGCTTCCGGATCGAGCCGGGCGAAATCGAGGCGGCAATCGAGCAGCATCCGCATGTGCTGCGCGCAGCAGTCGAGGCGAGCGACAGCCGCAACGGCGAACTTCGGCTGGCGGCCTATCTGGTTGAGCGCGATGCCGTGAGCGACGGGGAGCTGCGTGACCACCTGCGTCAACGCCTGCCGGCCTGGATGCTGCCGGCCGCTTTTGTCCGCCTCGCCGCGCTGCCGCTGACGCAGAGCGGCAAGCTGGACCGGCGCGCGTTACCCAGGCCGATCGCCGACCGGTCGCCGCCTTCGATTGAAGCACCGGCCAACTCTCTCGAGCTGCAGCTCAAGCTGATCTGGGAAGCGCTGCTCGACCGCCGCCCGATCGGGATGCACGACGAGTTCTGGGATATCGGCGGCCACTCGCTGCTCGCCGTACGCCTCGTCTCCGCGATCGAGGAGCACCTTGGCCGCGCTGTGCCGCTAACTGCGCTGTTCCAGGCGCCGACGATCGCCGGCCTGGCCGGGTTGTTGCGCGCCGGCTGGTCGCCCCGCTGGACATCGTTGACGGCGATGCAGCCGGGTGGCAGCAAACCACCGCTGTTCTGGGTGCCGCCGGCGGGCAGTACGATCATGTCGTTTGTGGATCTGGCGCGCCATATTGGTCAAGAGCAGCCGTTTTACGCGTTTCAGCCGCGTGGGCTCCAGGCTCAGCAGTCGCCCGACACGCGCGTTGACGAAATGGCGCGCCACTATGTCAATGAGATGCGGCTGTTGCAGCCAGCCGGGCCGTACCTGCTTGGCGGAAAGTGCTTTGGTGGCCGCGTTGCATTCGAGATGGCCCGGCAGCTGACGGCCGATGGGCAGGACGTGGCTCTGCTGATTTTGTTCGACACCACACCGCGCGGGTGGATGCCGTCGACAGGAGTCGACCATTATCGCTCGCGGCTGACCTACTGGCGCGAGCGCGGGGATGTGATGGGCGCGCTGGCGCGCAAAGTACAGCGAATACAAACACGCGTGCAGCGCCGAATCCGCGGCAAGATCGGCAGCGAAGCCGACCGGCGCATCCAGCACGTGCGTGACGCGCATGCGTTGGCGTCGCGCACATACACTCCGCAGCCGTATGATGGCCGTGTCACAATCCTGTGGAGTAGCGAGATGTTCGATCTGCGCGCCAGATCCGGTAACATTGGCTGGTCGCAGCTGACGTCCGGTGTCGACAGCCGCGTGGTACATGGGCCGCACCACGAGATGCTGATGGAACCGCTGGTGACGACCTTCGCCGAGCGGCTGCGAGCGTGCATCGACGCCGCGCTCGTGCCTGACAACTCTTAGTCACGGCAAACTGAGTATGATTGTATTGGTGCGCTGTCCGTCGTCAGTTCCGCCCGTTATGCAGATCAGCTTGGCGCCGGCTTGGCGCGTAACATCCGAATAGCACACCGGCCCAGTCAGCACCTCGCCCGGCGATTGCTCGAGGCGTGGCACTCCATAAAGCGAAGCAGCGTTGCTTCGCCCATGGACACGTCGAGCTATGCACCGCTCACCACCAGCTCGGTGCGCCCGAGTCGACGCTCCAATCTATGTTCGACGAAGTGGAATACTCGTGCGATGTCCGCATGGAGTGCAGCAGCGCATAGCCGAACGCCGCCGTGCCCAACACCAGGACGCCGAACCAGAGCATAGACGCCAGGCCGGGCGTGAAGCGCCCGACGTGCAGCAGCGACGACAGCAGCACCAGCAGCAGCAGGGTGAGCGAGGTCGTGGCGAAGTTGCGGATCGGCGTGGGCTCACCTTGCTGCGCTACCAGCAGCGCGATAGCAGCAAAGGCTATAAAGAAGCAGCTGTACAGCTGTGCCAGAAACGGCGCGATTGGCCATGGCCACTGTGCCGCCATGGCATCCGGCGCGAGCAGCAGCGCGAGCCCGAGCATACCCATAACCGCGGCTTCAACGTAAAACAGCGTCGCCAGCGGATGGCGCTGCCCTGGCGCAAGCCAGAGCTTGTTGGCCGTCAGCAACACAGCGACAATGATCGGATCAAGGATGTACGAGCCGATCCAGCCGATAAAGGCGCCCGTCGGGCCAATTTCCAGCTCGGACCAGCGCAGCAGGGTTATCGCCAGCAGCGATCCGGTCACCGTTCCGACGCCGAACAGAAACGGCCGTGCGTCGCTGCACTTGCGCGCAAACAACGTCAGCAGCAGGCCGATCGAGCCGGCAAAATAAAGTGCGGCGACAAAGCGAGCGTTGAGAGGCGTGAGCTCGAACGGTACCGGCATCATAGCCGGAATGACCAGGCCGCTGACGCCGAGAATAAGACCGCGCAGGGCGGCCAGCACCAGAAAAATGCTGATCCACCAGTTAAGGGGCCGTTGCATGATATAAACCCTTCATGTTCGGTACAGCGCAACTGTATCGTCGCATGTCGAGTTTGGTATCGTGCGGTGGACCGGGATATGGCTAAGCGATCGTCAGATACGCCCGGCTACTTTCGGATGGTACTCGCTCGATTGAACCTATCACGGCGAGCCGATCAAAGTCGTGTTGGTCAGTTCGGCGTTTTCGGTGACACCGGTTGCATACACCAGTTTCTCGCCGAACTGGCGCGCGACGCCCGAATAGCGCGTATCGGGTAACTGCGCCAGCGTGCTCCACACGTTGCCGGCCGGGTCGTACTCAACGATATCCCTCACCGGGCGCATATGGTCGAACTCGCCGCCCGCGACGACGATCTTACCGTTGCGTACGAAGGTCGAGCCCCCGATATGGCTGCGCCCGTAGCTCTTGCCCTCGACTACCACCTCGGGCAGCGGCGCCATGGCCGTCCAGGCATCAGTCAGGGGATCGTACATATGAACTTCGCGCTGGGTGACCAGGGCGCCGTCGTGACCGTGCTGGCCGCCGATAGCCCAGATTTTGCCGCCCAGCTCGACCGCGCCCAGGTGATTGCGTGGGTTCGGCAGCGCCGCTCGCACCTGCCAGCCGGCTGCCTGATTATCCAGCGCCAGCGCCCAGTGCTCGCCGGTATCCGCCGTGCGCTCCTGATTGGTGCCGCCGAAGAAGTACAGGCTGCGCCCGACCAGTACCAGCTGGCCGGCGGCGCGATCGAGCGGCAGCGGCGGCATGGCGGTGTACGTATCGGCGAGGCTATCGTAAGCCCATACCTCGCGGGAGCCGAAGATCGCTCCGCTCTGTGCCGAGTTGGCGACGTATCCACCGGCGAAATAAACGTAGCGTCCATCGGTCGCGACACCGCTGTGATTGACCGGCCGCGGCAGATCGCGCAGGCGGGTCCAGGTGTCGTTGGTGACATCGTACACGTCGACGCGGCCATACGGCGTGTGGCCGTTGAGCGGATACGAATACCCGCCGAATACATACAGCTTGTTATTGATCGCCGCGCCTTCGGCCTCCGAGCGCTTGATCGGCGATGGGTTGCCTTCAGTCCAGCGCGCAACCGGAGGCACCTGCGGACCGGGAGCAGTGGAGGGACTGGGAGTAGTGGACGGGACCGGCGCTGTTGAGGGTATGGGCGCTGCCGGTGGCGCCGCGGAGCCGCTCGAGGTGAACGGAACAAACACACAGCGCCGGGCGGGGCAGGTCTCGGCGCGGGCAATAGTTGCTACGCCAATCACGAGCACGAGCAGCAGAACTCTTAGTAAACGCATAGTTGCTAGCATGGTTTCAACGGCCCGGGACACTCCGGTAATTGCTGATAACGCTACGATCGCTATAGCAAGCGAGCGACCACCAACCGCCGGTCTATCTTCAGGTACACCAACAAGCAACACTCGGCACAAAAGCGGATCGCAGCAGACCGCAACGAGGCCGACGTCAGCGACCTATCGGGCAAACAGCCGGAACGACAGCACCACCGAGGCACGGAGGACACAAAGGTTCCATAAGATCTTTGTGTCCTGCGTGCCTCGGTGGTGCTGTCGCCGGATCGTGCGTTAGCGGGCACCTTCAAACCGTTGGAGCACAAGCAACGTCGGGCCGCCACGAACAGGGCCACAGCCGCTACGGCAAGCGCTTGTTCCGAAAATACAACGCCCTACGACGCGACAAGGTTACGCCCATAGCCTAGTCGAACGTGCCCTGGAACAGTGTATTGGTGAAGGCACCGCCGGTGGTGCTGCCCGTAGCGAAGTAGATCGTATCGTTGATCACACCGACTACACCGGAGTAGCGCGCCTGCGGCAATGGCGTCAGCGTCGACCATTGCCCGCTTGCCGGATCGAACGTTACTACATCCGCGATCGGCGCGACATGCCTGTATTCGCCGCCGGCGATCACGATCTTGCCATTGCGCACAAACGTCGCGTTGGTGATGTGCCCACGGCCATACGTGCCATTGTAGGCCGGCAGCGGCGCCACGGGCGTCCACGTATCCGTCTGCGGGTCGTAGCGCTCCACATCGCGCTGCGTCTGGGTCGTCGCATCGCAGTTGCGCTGGCCGCCGACAGCGTACACGCTCCCGCCGAGCGCAACAGCACCAAGATGGTTGCGCGGCTCGAGCAACGGCGCTTTGGCGACCCAGCCGGCCTGGAGGTTATCGAGGTCGAGCGCCCAGTGCTCGGCTTTATCGAGCGGAATACTGCCGGTGTTACAGGTGTGAGTTTGCAGACGCTCGTGCCCACCGAAGTAATGCAGCGTCCGTCCCACAAGCGCCAGCGCACCAGCCGCACGCGCCGCGGGCAACGCCGGCAGATTGTTCCACCTGTCGGCGCCAACATTGTATTGCCATACCTCGGCAGTACGGAAAATCTGTCCGCTCTGCGTGGAGTTTTCGGTGTAGCCGCCCGCGAAGTAAACGTTTTCGGCGTCGTTTGCAACGCCGGCGTGCGTAAAGCCTTTGGGCATATCGGCAAGACGCGTCCACGTTTGTGTCGCCGGTTCGTACACGTCGATGCGGCGGATCGGGTTGTAAGAGTTGGTCGGGTATGAGTAGCCGCTAAACAGGTAGAGCTTGCCGCCGACGACAGCACCCATAGCCTCCGACCGCTTAGGACGATCTGGCGCCTGTGGCAGCTCGCTCCACAACAGCGCGCCATGCGGCGGATTACTCGGCGTTGCCGGCGGCGGGGTGGCGCTTGGCGATGGGCCGGGAGCCGCCGACGGCACCGGCGAAGCACCGGACGAGGGGCGGGGTGATGCGGACGGCAGCGGACCGGCACCTGTCCCACCGTCGGCGACCGGTATATACACACACCGCTGGCCGTTACAGGCTGCAGCCGCCGCGAGCGGCAAAACGGCAAAAACGAGCACAGCGAGAGCGAGACGACGCATGAAGCCTACCCCTTCAAACCGTTGGAGCACCAGCAACGTCGGGCCGCCACGAACAGGGCCACAGCTACAACGGCAAGCGTTGTGTTCGAAAATACAACGCCCTACGACGCGACAAGGTTACGCCCACAGCCTAGTCGAACGTGCCCCGAAACAGCGTGTTGGTAAATCCGTTGTTTGTGGTGCTGCCCGATGCATAGTAGATCGTATCGCCGATCACACCGGCTACACCGGAGTAGCGCGCCTGCGGCAATGGCGCCAGCGACGACCATTGCCCGCTTGCCGGATCGTACTCGATCACATCAGCGATCGGGCCGACGAACTTATATTCGCCGCCGACGACGATCAGCTTGCCGTTACGAACCAGCGTCGAATTGGTTATATGCCCGCGACCATATGTTCCGTTATATGCCGGCAGCGGCGCCAGGGACGTCCACGTATCGGTGCCGGGATCGTAGCTATCGAGATGGCGCTGCGTTTGCGTTGTCACATCGCAGTTGCGCTGGCCGCCGACCACATAGATCTTGCCGCCGAACTCTACCGCGCCCAGATGATTGCGCGGATTGGGCAGCGGCGCTTTGGCGACCCACCCGGCTGAGAGGCTATCGAGGTCGAGCGCCCAGTGCTCGACCTTATCGAGCGGTATGCCGCCTGTATTGCAGGTATGCGTTTGTGTTCGTTCGTGCCCGCCGAAGTAGTGCAGCGCGCGTCCGGCCAATACCAGCCCGCCCGACGCGCGCGCTTCGGGCAGCGGCGGGAGCGTGCTCCAGCTGTTGGCGGCAACGTCGTACCGCCACACTTCGGAAGATTGAAAGATCTGGCCGTCCAGGGTGGCATTCTCGGTGTAGCCGCCGGCAAAATAGAAACTGGCCCCATCGTTGGTTACACCGGCGTGGGTGAAGCCCTTGGGCATATCACTCAGCCTGGTCCATTGTTGCGTAGCCGGATTGAACACGTCGACACGGCGCGTGGGAGTATAGCCGCGCGTCCCGCCGGTCGAGTAGTAGGTATAGCCGCTGAACACATACAGCTTGCCACCCAGCGCGCCTCCCAACGCTTCAGAGCGCTTGATCGCCATCGTCGTGGTGTCGAGGGTCCAGGTCAGCTCGCCCGCCGAAGGGGTCGGTGTCGCGGCTTCGGCGCAGCCGTGGCGTCGCGCTCGGCGCAGCCGTAGGTGTGGCTGTCGGCGTAGCCGAGGCAGTCGGCGTCATGCTTGGCACAGCTGTCGCCGTCGCGGCCGGCGTGGCGGACGGTGTAGGCGTCGATGTAGTAGTGGGGCACGCGGCAGCACAATACACCTCGATCCCACTGACGGCGGGCTGGTCGACGCTCGCACGGAAGGTGAGATTCAGTGTGCCGTCGTTGACCCGAATATATTTCCCGGACGTCACATACGCCCGATTGGCCCCGCCGGCCT
This sequence comes from uncultured bacterium, assembly GCA_963827625.1. Taxonomy (GTDB): domain Bacteria; phylum Chloroflexota; class Chloroflexia; order Chloroflexales; family Kallotenuaceae; genus CAWHBS01. Next base: position 1,433,242 of record CAWHBS010000007.1, read on the forward strand.
TGACAAAAATATCGACGTTATCAAGGTCGCTTGCCAGCAGCGCGCCTTCCGCCAGCACGTCCTGCACGCGCTGGCCGGCGGCAGTCCAATACCGCTCGGCAAAATATAGCCGCACGTAGTAGGTACCCGCGCCGCCGACCGGCAGGTTATAGGTGATCTCGCGCTGCTCCTGCGGCACCGAGCCGCGGTTGCCGCGATACGAGCTGAACAGCCAGTCGTCACGGGTCAGCTTGATGTCGGTGGGCAGCTGGCCGGTTGCAATACCCTCCGCCGGCACCGTATTGGGCGCAAAGGCGCCGGCGTCCGGCCGCCACCATTGGCCGTTGGCATCCAGGTAGTCCCGTGTACCGCCGGTATCGAGGCGGTACAACGCCTGCGCGGGGCTGGGCGTCGGGCCCGGAGTTTCCGGCACGACGTTCTCGAGCAGGTGCAGGTTATCGTTGTAGTCGTAATTGATGCCGTTGTAGTCGCCGGCGATCAAATAGGTGTTGGGAACAAGGGCGCCGCTGCGGTCGCGCACGGGCCAGATACGTACATGGTGCCCACACTGGGACGTAGTCGGGCAGCCGTTGGCACGGTCCTTGGTTTGGTCGTTCTTGGCCGGATCGGTCCACTCGCCGTCGACGTTGAACCCGAAGGGCTCCTGCGCCGCGGTGGGCGTGAACTGCGCCACCGCCGGTCGATTATCTGCATACGGCACGCCGGTAGAGGGATCGCCTTTCCGTGGCAGCAGTGCCTGACCGTCCACGGCGGCATGGCGGTACAGCGTCGTGCGGGTATCACTGCCCTTGACGTGCCAACGCAGATAGGCCGACTGTGTAGAAGCGTTGCAGCAGCCGTGAAACGCGGCGAGCTGGCGTACAGTTACCGGCCTGGTTTGATCGGCGCGGCGCCAGTACGGCGACAGCACCTCCTCGCCAATGGCTTCGACACGCCCCTGGCGGCTGATGCGCTGCCCGGGAGCTACAAACGTCGTGGTATAGCCGAACACGCGCGCGATCTGGCCAAGCCCGGGTTCCTGATCGTTTTCGGACTGCTTCTGCCAGAACCCGGCGAGCTGCACAACGCGCCGCCCTTCGTCGGCGTCGTCCGAATGCACCTCCAGCGTGCCGGTGTGATAGTCTCCATTGCTTGCCGCAAAGCGCAGCGGAACGGCGAGCACGCCGCCCGGCGCAACCGATGCCGGCAGCGCAGGCTTCGGGTTGAACTGCCACGGCCCGGCAAGGTTGAGCTGCGATACGGCCAGCGACGCCGTACCGCTGTTGCGGATACGTAACGTCACCTCGTCATGCCCGTATTCGCCGCTGACATGGTTGTTGACGCGATTGAACGCCAGCCAGTCGGCGGCCGGGACGCCGTCGGCGTTTTCGAGCTCGATCTCCGGCCCTGCCGCCGCCGTGCGCCCGACGGCGAACGAGGTAGCGAGCAGAAAGCCGAGCAGCAACAAACTGCGGCGCGTCATCGGACGGCGCATCCGGGCGCCGCCGGAGGTGCGGTCGACATGAACCAACTACGCATCAACAGTATCCTTTGCCTAACGTTCTGTGGGCGAACCGAGCAGCCAAAGCGCTGGTTCTTGCGATTGCGCCGCTTCAGTTGCCTTTAGCGAGCTACCATCGGAATGAGCGCTTTATGCGGCAGCGTCTCCTGCGGCCGCGGCGATTCGGATGTGGGGGTCGGCGATGGGCCGGCGATCGGAGACGCCAACGGACTCGCACTCGGCGTCGGGCTCGGTGACGGGCTCGGCGTCGGGCTCGGCGACGGGCTCGGCGTTGGGCTCGGCGACGGGCTCGGCGTTGGGCTCGGCGTTGGTGGATGGCTGCGTGCCGCGCACAGCCGAGGACGATGCACGACTTGAAACGTTGTTGGACGTGTCTAGCGCTTCGATCTGATAGTACGAGGTCATATTGTTGGGCGCTGCATTGTCGACGTATTGCGTCGCCGTTTTTGACAGCAGCGTCGCATTCAGCTTGGTAAAGGTGCCGCCCGGCGAGCTCGCGCGATACAGAGTATAGCCCTTGAGATCGCGGTCGTGCCGGAGCCCCAGTTCAGCGTGATCGTGCTCGGCGGCGCCCGTAGCCCTGAAAATTACGCAGGAATCGGCGGCGGCGCGAGATCTATCGCGCACGTGCACAGCGAACGACAGATCACCTCGATGCCGGCGATCGACGGGTAGTCGGCGCTGCCGGTACCGGTAGCATCCAGCTCGATCTCCAGCATGGTGTCGGCGATCGTCCGGTTAGTGAGCGTTATTTGATAGGCGCTGTCTTTGCCGCCTGCCTCATGCTGCGAAGATATCAAGCCCCTCACGTACGGTATCGCCTTCGACACGCACATCGAAAACACGCTGCCCGGCTGGAGTTATGGAACCGCTCGGCAAAATGCAGCACGATATCGACGTTGCGGCCAGTGCTGCCCATCGGCATATCGTAGGTCACCAGCCGTGAGTTTGCGCCGGTATTGCCGCGGTACGAGCTGATACATCCGTCCAAACCGTTGGCGTTGGCGATCGGGTTGCTGTTAGGGTTTTCGTCAGGCATCGGCGCGGGCGCGTACAGTGTGGTCCAGCGCTGGCGGTACACGTTTCGTCCGGGTTCTCGAGCGATCTCGATGCTCTCGTCGGAGCGCCAGGTACGGCCGCGCGGATCGGTGTAGTTGGTGCCGTAGTCGGCCCCGGTATCGATGCGGTACAGGGCTTGCGGCTCGCTCGCTTGCCGGCTTTGCGTGGCCGCCTCGGGCCGGATATTGGAAACCAGATACACATTGTCCTGAAAATCATAGTTCACAGTCGCATCTGCGGACGCTGATTGTAATAATCCATGATCATCCAGTAGGTATCCGGAATCAGCGTGCCGGCCGCGTCGCGCACCGGCCACCAGCGCATATGGTGGCCGGCCTCTGGTTGCGGATCGGGAACGTCGCTTCGTTGGAGCAGCTTTCGCGGCCGTTTTTGATCCGGATCGCTCCAGCATATTCGATGCCGACACGAAAACCGAACAGCTCGCTCGACGGGTCTGAACTGCCCGACCGCTACGCCCGGCGCATTCAGCAGATGCGGCAGCACCGATTGGCTGTCGCGCCCGTCGTGCCTGAAGATCTTGCTGGTCGGACGTGTGCCCTTGGCGTACCAGGCGATAAACTCGTTTTAGCCCGTTGGGTTGGTGCGCTGGCCGTGAAACGCGGCAAGCTGGCGGACGCGACCGGTTTGAGCCGTATCGGCGCGTCGCCAGTAGTGCTGAAACGACCTCGTCACCGACGGCTTCGACAAGCCCCTGGTTGCTGAGCGACTTCCACGGCCTGTTGAGCTGGAAGCGATAGCCGAACAGGCGGATCAACTCCTGGACCGACGGTTCGCTCGAAAGGAAGTTGGCATCGCTGAAATCGACCTCGGATGAAAATTGCCAGAAACCGGCGAGCTGCACCAGTTCCAACGGCGCCGACGGATCGTCGCTCTGGATCGTTGATCGGCGAGCGTAGATGCCGCCTCAGGCTGTCTGCGCGGCCCATGATCTTGCGCCGACGAAGCGAACGCGTACGTCGAGATAGTTCCCCCGGCGCGACGCTGCGCGGGCAGCGTCGGTGGAGCGTCGAGCACGAACTGGCCGTTCAGCGCGAGGCTGATCACGGTAGCGGCTGGTCGCCGTCGTTATGCAGCCGAGCGTCGCGACATCGTGAACGACATTCGGCTGGATGCGGCATTCTGGCGGGAGCCGGCGTCAGGCAGCGGCGGGTGCCGTTTCAGGATTCTGGATACGGCTCATGACGAGCCAGCCGTTGAACGGCGCGCCGGCCAGATTTTCGAGCCGCAGCCCCGGGCCTGCAGCAAAGACCCGTTACGTCGCGGCCGGCAATAACGTCGCCATGAGCACCAGCGCGGCCAGCGCAAGCCGGAAGCCGGGACTGCTGCCACAACCGAACAAACCACGCCAAAAACAGCGCGCGCGGCGCGCGAATCCGAAAATGGTCCAACGGTGCTCATGATGCCCTTTGCGTAGTGCCTCGACGCGGCTGTGCCGGACATAGCATACCGGCGACGGCGGCAGACCAACGGGATTGACGCGCGCTGCCTATGCAAGCGCTCTACTGTTAACATTAATGAGCATCAGGCGACGAAAGTTACGGGGCAGGTCAAAGACGAGTGGGGATTCGTTGGGCGTTAGCATTCGAATCGTTTGCATCAGATCGCTCCACCGGGCGGCTGAACATCGCGCGAACACGGCACCACATTGCGCCGGCGATCGGTGTGATACCAGTAGCGCTGCCCGGCGTGGACCAACGTCACTTTGTAGCCCGGCACAATCGCCTGCGTATAGTGCATGCCGGGCTTGCCGCAGCCGAGTGAGCCGTCGTTCCACACAACCGGCTCGACCGCGGCCACGGCGATATCGCCGGACACACAGCCGAGCGCGGCGGCCAGATGGCTACGCGCCAGCTCGACCACGTCGCGGGAACCTTCGGGCGTCATGGCTGAACCGGACGGCCGTTTTCGCACACCACGGCATTGCTGCCGTCCTCGTTGGTGTGAACTTCATGACTTTGCGAACCGTCGCTCACGGTCAGCACGTAGCCTGATACGATCGCCTGGGTGTAGAATTTGCCCGGCTCAGGGCAGCCGAGCGCGCCGTCGTTCCATTCCATCGGCTCGACGCTTTCCACAGTGATATTCGCCGCGTCGACGTTGAACTGCTGTTCCAGGAGCTGCGAAACCTGGGCGACGACCTCTTCGGGCGCCTCGCCGCTGGTGGCCGAGCTCGCGTCGGGCAAGCCGATCGACGCCGCGGGCTCCGATGCAGCAGCCTCGGAGGCGGCCGGCGACGGCGACGCGAGCTCCGATGCAGCCGGCGAAGCACCGGTAGTATCATCTGGAGCGGCCGTAGTGCTGCCGCAAGCCGTTAGCACACAGGCAAGCAGCACAGCAATCATGATGCGCATGTGAACCGTCTCCTTATTGGTACAATAGACACTTTGAAAGACGTCAGTAGCACATGGAAAGTTCCGCAACTATGTTGGAATGGATCACCGACGTCGCTCGCGAAGCGGGCGCTATGCTACGGGCAGGCTTTCGCCGGCAGCGCACGCTGAATTACAAGAATCGCTCCGAGCTTGTGACGGATATGGACGTCGCCAGCGAGCGCTTGGTCGTCGAGCGCATCGCAGCGCGCTTTCCCGACCACCACATCATAACCGAAGAGGGCGGCGGACGCGAACTTTCCTCCGCGTGGCAGTGGCTGATCGATCCGATCGACGGTACGCACAATTACGCCCATGGCGTGCCCTACTATGCTGTTTCGATCGCGCTGCTGGAACATGGACGTCCGGCTTTTGGCGTAGTGTACGATCCGACTCACGACGAGTGCTTTGCCGCCGGCGACGGGCCGGCGATGCTCAACGGCGAACCGATCGCGGTATCCGGGGTGGACACCATCGCTCGCGCCGAGGTATCTACCGGCTTTCCATATGCGGCCGGCACGCGTAGCGATAACAACATCGCCGAGCTGGCTGCCATGGTGACGGCGTTCCAGGATCTACGGGTGATGGGTAGCGCCGCGCTTGATCTATGCTCCGTAGCCGCCGGCCGCTCGGATGTGTACTGGGAGCCGGACCTAAGGCCGTGGGACAGCGCCGCGGGTGCGCTGGTCGTTTTGCGCGCCGGCGGCCACGTGTCGGATCGCAGCGGTGGGCCGTTCAGTCCATGGACGCCCAGTGTGCTCGCCACGAATGGGCTGTTGCACGAGCAGACGCTACTGTTATTAGGGAAACGATGAGCCATGAGCGATGAACACCTGCATGCAGGTGTTCATCGCTCATGACTCATCGTTCGCGCTTTATGACTACCTGCATCGAAGTACGCACGCCCGGCACGGCGCTCAGTCCGCGCCGGCCGATGGCCAACGAGCTGTTTTTGAGCAACTACCTGCTGGCCACCTACGGCGGGTGTGAGTTTGCGTGCCAGTATTGCGATCTGGTTGCGACATCGATCCGGCCGCTGGGCGAGACGGTGTACGCCTTTATGGACGTGCCCAGGAAGCTGGACACGGAGCTGGATCAGGTCGACGCCGGCGATGTGGTCGGGCTGTTGATCAACGAAGCCTATCAGCCCGCCGAGCGCGAGCACCGGCTGACGCGCCAGTCGCTGCAGGTGCTGGCATCGCTGGGGCAGCCGACAGTGATTTTGACCAAAAGCCCGCAGGTTGTCGAAGATATCCGCCTGCTCGAGGCGCTGCACGAGCGCTCGCTGTGCGTGGTGATTTTTACCCTGACAACGGCAGACGCCGCGCTGAGCGAAAAAATCGATGGTCGCGCTCCGCCTCCACAGCTGCGCCTGGATGCCGCTCAGGCGCTGCAGCGTGCCGGCATTCCGGTCGGTTTCGCGCTGCTGCCGATTATTCCCTATGTTACGGACTCGTCGGCGCACCTGGCGCGGACGCTGGGCAAGATCGCCGCGACCGGGGCAGAGTTTGTGGTGTGGGATTATCTCGGCATCGCCAACGAGCGGCACCGCGAGCGCGTCGACGATATGATCGGCACGATCGTAAACATTCCCAGCGCGTATTATCGGGATATTTACGGCCACAAGCCCTATCCGGGGCTGGACTACCGGCTGAAGATGGACGAAGAGCTGATCCGGCGCAGCGATATGCTCGGCCTTGACGTACGGGTGCCGCACCGGATCTACCACCGGCGCATCGCGCCGAGCAACGAGATCTCGCTGCTGCTCAAACACCAGTCCTTTCGCGATCGCACCCAGGGTCGCGATCGCCTGGCCCAGCTGCATCGTTCGTTATCTGAAGAGGCGTACCTCGGACGCTTCGACCAGGTGCGGCTGATGCAAAGCCCGCTGTGGACGACCATTGACGGCGTGCTGAATCCGCCGGCGACAGGGGTCGGGGAGCAGGGATCAGGCGTCGGGGGGCAGGGGTCAGCAAATTCTCATCCGGTTCACGAATAAGCACGAAGCAGAATATTAACGACACGACTCCTGGCCACTGTAAGGCCGATCGTGACCCTGCGCCTATGTTGTCATGCCGTCAACCTGTCTCGTCCTGACCTCTGACTACGCGACCCCTGATCCCCTGTTATAGACAAACCAAGACCGATGCGGTATAATATTTCAGCGGCAGGCGATCCCTGCCGTTTGCGCGTAGCTTGGGAGCGTACACGCATAAAGCTGGAAGTTCTCGGCTCTCGGTTTTTCATTTTTTCTGCCGAGGAACGCTCATGATCGACAAACCAGTGTACCTAACACAGGAAGGCCACGACCAGCTCAAAGCAGAGCTCAAACGGCGCATCGATGAAGATCGACCGGCGATCGCGGACCGGATCAAGCAGGCTAAGGATCTGGGGATCTTTCGGAGAACGCGGAGTACGATGCGGCCAAGCAGGAGCAGGCCTTTAACGAAGGACGCATCCGCGAGCTGACATATATGATCAACAATTATCAGTTGATCGAGTCCAGTAACGGAAGCAAAGAAGTGCGCATCGGCTCTACCGTTGTCGTTCACGACGATGAGGAAGGCGAGGACGTAAGCTATACCATCGTCGGCTCATCCGAGGCCAACCCGCGTAAAGGCCTGATCAGCAACGAGTCGCCGGTCGGCAAGGCGTTGCTGGGCAAACGCGTGCGCAACAAAGTTACCGTCGAGACACCTGGCGGGCAAATCAAGCTCACGGTCGTCAAGATCGGTTAACCGGCGTCCGATGTGCGCCGCGATAGATACGATGAACAAAGGCTGCCCGAGGGCCTTTGTTCTTTTTATAGGCAAATGGAATTAAACGAACTTCAAAAGACTCGTCTTGCCAAGCTGGAGCGGCTGCGGGACGCAGGCATCGACCCGTATCCACCGCGCGCCGAGCGCTCGCATGCGGCCCAGGAGGTGCTCGATCAATTCGAGCGCCTGGCGGAGTCGCAGCAGTCGATAACGGTTGCCGGCCGCATCGTGCTGCGCCGGCCTTCCGGGGGCTCGGCCTTTGCCAATCTGGCCGACGGCAGCGGCCGGATCCAGATCTTCCTCAGCAAGCGCGACGTCGGCGCCGAGCAGTTCAAGCTGTTCGTAGAAACGACCGACCTTGGCGATATCATCGGCGTCGAGGGGTATGCGTTCCGCACGCGCACGGGCGAGCCGACGGTGTTTGTGCGTCGCTGGACCATGCTGAGCAAGGCGCTCAACCCGCTGCCCGAGAAATGGGAAGGCCTCAAAGACGTCGAGCTGCGCCTGCGCCAGAGGTACGTCGATCTGGCGGTCAACGAAGAAACACGCGCAACGTTCCGTGTGCGTGCGACCGCTATCCGCACCATGCGGCGCCTGCTGGACGAGCACGGGTTTTTGGAAGTTGAAACGCCGATGCTGCAGCCGATCTACGGTGGCGCGGCGGCGCGCCCGTTTACGACTCATCACAACCAGCTGCACCAGGATCTGTTTCTGCGCATCGCGCCCGAGCTGTACCTCAAGCGGCTGATCGTGGGCGGCTTCGAGCGCGTATATGAGATCGGCAAAGCGTTTCGTAACGAAGGCGTCGATCGCTTCCACAACCCCGAGTTCACGATCATGGAGTGCTACCAGGCCTATGCCGATTACCACGACATGATGGCATTGGTGGAAGAGCTGGTCGTCGCATGCGTGCGTGAGGTTACCGGCGGCACCCGGCTCAGCTTCGCCGGCCAGACTGTCGACGTGACGCCGCCGTGGCCGCGAATTACGATGCGCGACGCGGTACTCGAGCGTACCGGCATCGATATTGCAGTTTCGACAACGCTTGGGGATCTGGTCGCTGCGATCCGCGAACAGGGTCTGCACGTCGAACGCGCGCCTACATGGGCCAAGCTGGTGGATGAGCTGGTGAAAGAACACGTCAGGCCACTGCTGATCGAGCCGCAGTTTTTAATCGACTATCCACAGCCGCTTTCGCCGCTGGCCAAGCGCAAGCCCGACGATCCGCGGTTCGCCGAGCGCTTCCAGCCGTTTATGTTCGCGGCCGAGCTCGGCAACGCGTTTACCGAGCTGAACGATCCACTGGACCAGGAGCAGCGTTTTCTCGAGCAGGGGCGCGCCGAAGCTGCCGGCGACGACGAAGCGATGCAGATGGACCTGGATTATCTCAACGCGCTGATGATCGGCTTGCCGCCTACAGGTGGCCTCGGGCTGGGCGTCGACCGATTGGTGATGCTGTTGACGGGCCAGGAAACGATTCGCGAGGTGATCTTGTTTCCGCACCTGCGACAAATAAACGATGAACAATGAACGATGAGCGATGAATGCAGATATTCATCGCTCATCATTCATCATTCGGGAGTGCTCCTATGCCAAAGACCCTAGTAATCGAGCGCGAAAACCTGCCCGCGGTCGTCCAGGGCTGGCTCAAAGCCGCCGGACTCGAAGACGCCGACACCGTTGAGCTGGTGTTTACCGAGCGCGAGGTGTTGCTGCGCCGGCCTACCGACCCGAAGCTGCGCGAATGGGCCGGTAGCGTCACCGATCAGTATGACAAGGCGTTCAAAAAGCTGGTTGGACTTTAGGCAATGAACAATGAGCAATGAACAAAGCCTGCAGGTATTTGATCATTGCTCATTGTTCATTGAAGCGAAGCGAATGCACTACCTGACGCTTGATGAAATCCTGGACCTCCACACGTTCGCCGTTACCCGCTACGGTGGACGGCAGGGGATCAAAAGCCAGGATCGGCTGCAAAGCGCGCTGATGGCGCCGCAGCAGGTCGTCTTCGGCACCGAGCTGTACGCCGATCTGGCCGGTAAAGCAGCGGTGCTCGGCTTTCAGTTGCTCAAAAACCGCCCGTTTGTCGCGGCAAACGAGGCGACGGCACTGCTGGCGATGCTACGCTTTCTGCATGACAACGACGCCGTGCTATCCACCGACGTCGCGGTCCTGGCCGACCAGCTACGGCTGGTGCTGGCATCGCAGCTGGACCGTGATGGCCTGGAGACTTGGTTGCGGGAGAATATCGGGTCGAAGGTCGAAGGTCACAGGTCGAAGGTCGATAGATAAGTCGGTGCGTCAAGGCCGCTTGAGGTCTCGGAACGACTATTGTCCCGCGATTCAACTGCGTAGCCACAGGACGTTCGACCTTCGACCTGTGACCTTCGACTTACTTATTCCGTCGCAGCACGAACTCGGCGAGATCGACCAGCGCTTCCTTGGCCGGCGTTTCGGGGAAGCTGTCGAGGTGGCCGATCGCCTGGCGTACGAGCCGCTCGGCGTCGGCAAACGCGCGCCTGGTAGCACAGATCTCGCGCACCTCGGCGACGGCGGCGTCCACCAACGCCGGACTGGGCCGGTCGGCCAGCGCGGCCTCGCGAACGACCGGCCGGGCTCCCATAACCACGGCATAGATCACCGGCAGTGTGATGGTGCCTTCACGCAGATCATGGCCGGCCGGCTTACCGAGCGTCGTCTCGTCGCCGGTAAAGTCCAGCACATCGTCGACGATCTGAAACGCAAGACCGATGTCGTAGCCGAAGCGACGCACGGCCTCGACCTGCGCCGGTGTGCCGTTGGAGGCAAGGATACCGCCCTCGGCAGCGCACTCAAACAGCGCCGCGGTTTTGCCGCCGATTTTGACGAAATACTGATCGAGCGCAACATCGGTCGGGTCCACTACCATCACCGGCGCCAGCTCGGCCTCACAGATACGCTCAACGCCGCGGGCGAAGCTCTTGATGATACGCGGATCGGCAGCCTCGGCCATCTGACCGGCTGCCAGGGCGAATAGATAGTCGCCCACCATCAGGGCGACATTGCCACCCCATGAGGCATGCACCGTCGGGCGGCCGCGACGAACGTCGGCTTCGTCGATCAGGTCGTCGTGTACCAGGCTGGCGGCGTGTACCATCTCGATGGCAGTTGCAACATACAGGGTACGCTCCAGATCCAGGGTGCCGCCGAGGCGAGCGGCGAGTAGCGTGATCGAGGCACGCACACGCTTGCCGCCGCTATCAAGGAGATAGCTGCTGGCAAGATTTAACAGCGCCGAGTGCGAACGGAACTTCGCGAACACGGCCTGCTCGACGGCCGCGAGGTCCGCCGTGAGATCGATTGCCGCTTCTGCCTGCGACATATTTGCCTCAGCCCATTTGTGAAATGCTGCACGCCCGACTGAAATCGTAACCGCAGCCGCGCGAAAAGTCAATCCTGCAACCGCCTGATGCATTCTACCGGCATCGACGTAGGCAGAGCAGCGGTTGACTCTGCTGCCCCGGCATGGTAGAGTATTATGCGTCAAAGTCCCGCTCCGCCAGGAGGCCTGGCCGGGGGGATTTCTTATTTATCCGTGGCTCAGGAGATTGTGCTATAAGGACTCAGAAAGCTCGCATCAACCGGCGCATTCGCGTCCCACAAGTCCGCTTGATCGATGAAGAAGGTGAGCAGGTCGGCATCATTCGCACCGACGAGGCGCTGATGATGGCCGAAGAGCGTGGCCTGGATCTTGTGGAAGTGGCGCCAAACGCCGATCCTCCCGTTTGCCGGCTGATGGACTACGGCAAGTTCTTGTACGAGCAGAACAAAAAAGCCCGCGAAGCTCGCAAGAACCAAAAAGTCGTCGAAACCAAAGAAGTGCAGGTCACCCCGATCACCGATGACCACGATATCGAGGTCAAGAGTTCGGCGCGCTCGTGAATTCTTGTCCGAAGGGCACAAGGTCAAGTTCACGATGAAGTTCCGGGGCCGGCAACTGGCACATCAGGATATCGGCGTACGAATGCTGCAGGACATCGTCGAAAAACTGCGCGACGTGGGAGTGGTTGAAGTGCAGCCGTTGTCCGAAGGCCGGCGTATCTCGATGGTAGTAGCACCACAGCCGCAGAAACAGGCGAGCAAGCCGCGCAGCGAGCGTCCGGCCACCGTCAACGCGACAGACGCGAGCGAACAACAAACGAAGGAAGAGGTTACCAGTTCCGATGCCAAAGCTGAAAACGCATAAGGGCGCGCAGAAACGGTTCTCCATCAACGGGGCAGGCGTTATGCGGCAGCCCAAGTCGATGAAGAGCCATTTCCGGCGCCGGCGCTCCAGCCGGGTCAAGCAGCAGCTTGATAAGCTGCTGGTCACCAGCCCAACGGTAGCCAAGCGCATCAAGAAGAAAGTGCTGCCCTACGGCGTCTAGCTGAAAAGCAGGCAGCAAGGCTTGAGCGGCGGCTTCGGCCGCCATTCTTGTGTCCGCCAGCGCGCGACGGTAACAACAAGACATTTATGTCTGGCCGATCGGGCGCCGCCGAATAACGGAGCGAAATCTTCGCTTCCTCCTACTCGTTTTGAGTGTCCAAAAGGAGCAAACTATGGCTCGCGTAAAACGCGGCATGATGACGCGCAAGCGTCACAACAAACTGCTACGGCAGGCAAAAGGCTATCGCGGCAACCGCAGCCGCAATTATAAGGTCGCCCACGAGCAGGTGATGCGCTCGCTGGCGTACGCATACCGTCACCGCCGCGAGCGTAAGCGCGACATGCGCCGCCTGTGGATCGTGCGCATCAACGCTGCTACCCGCCAGCACGGCCTCAGCTACAGCCGCTTCATCAACGGCCTCAAGCTCGCCGGCATCGAGATGGACCGCAAGCAACTGGCCGATCTGGCCGTGCGCGACGCTCAAGCGTTTGAGCTGATCGTCAAGCAGGCCAAGGGCGCGATTTCAGCATAATTGATCACCAGCCCGCGTAACCCGCACATCAAGCTGCTGCGCTCGCTGCTGAGTAGCCGCTCGTCGCGACGCGACGAGCGGCTGTTCGTGGTCGAGGGTGTACGGCTGGTGGAAGAAGCGCTCAGCTCCGGTAGCGCTGTCGCGTTTGCTGTGTACAGCCCCGAGCAGCTGCAGGGCACCCAGCGTGGCCGCGCGCTTTTGGGCGAGCTCGAGCGCCTGCGTGAAGCGTATCCGGCGCCGCCTGAAGTGCTGGCGGCGATCAGCGATACCGTTTCCCCGCAAGGTATCGTCGCCGCCGTCGCCTGGCCCCAGTTATCCACACCGGCAACCGGCATTCAGCTCGTGCTGGACGCGCTACAGGACCCCGGCAATCTCGGCACGCTGCTGCGCTCGGCCGAGGCTACCGGCGTGCGCGACGTGATCTGCCTGGCCGGCACTGCCGACGTGTTCAATCCCAAGGTGGTGCGCGCGGCGATGGGCGCCCATTTCAGGCTGCCGATCGTGCAGGATGTCGGCTGGGATCGCGTGCCCGCGCTGCTGGTGGCCGACAATGTGTACGCCGCCGTCGCCGGCGCGTCGATGCCGTATTACGCCGCCGACTGGCGCCAACCCGCCGCCGTGATCGTCGGCAACGAGGCCAACGGCGTGAGCCCCGCCGGCCTCGAGGTCGCCACCAAGCAGATCAGCATCCCCATGGCAGCGCCGGTCGAGTCGCTCAACGCAGCCGTCGCCGGCAGCATTCTGTTGTTCGAGGCGCAGCGGCAAAGGAGACTCGGTCGCAGCTAAGTCGGAGCGCATCGGTGGTCGAAGGTCGAAGGTCGAAAGTCTTTTGCTGATATGGCTCTTGCGAATTCCGCACCGCTCCTGAAAGAAATGTTCGGTGACCTTCGACTTTCGACCTTCGACCTTCGACCCTAAGTCTGGTATACTGAGCGGCAGCAAAGGCAACGACGAAGCACGGGTCGAGGTAGGCCGTTCAGAGAGCGCTACGCCATGGGCTGCGAGCTGGCGCCGGGACCGCCACGACCAATTCACTTCCGAGCCGAGCGGGGGAACACAACAAACCAACAAACCAACAAACCAACAAACCACGTATGCACTGCTGGTTTGCTGGTTTGCCGGCTTGCTGGTTTGCCGGCCAGTAGTCCGTTCCGGGCGCCCGCCGTTATCCGGGCTGCGAGAGCTTGCGTCGTGCGCAGGCTGAAATCAGGGTGGTACCACGGGCCGCACCTCGTCCCTGACGAGTGTGCGGTTTTTGTGTTTCAGGAGGCTACATGATCGAGCAGCTCGACACCGTCGAACGACGTGCTTTGGACGAGCTTGCGGCTATCGACGGCCTTGACAGGCTGCGAGCATGGCGCGGCGAGTACCTGGCCCGCAGCGGGCCGCTGGCCGAGATCAGCCGTGGTATGGGTCGCCTGAGCGCCGAGGAGCGTCCGCGCGTCGGCCAGCGGATCAACCAGGTCAAGCAGGCGCTGCAGGCGGCCTACGACGAGCTTGAAGCCCGCCTGACGGCAGCGGCGCGCGAGGCCGAGCTTGAAAACGAGCGCGTGGATGTAACGCTGCCCGGCCGCCCGCTAGCCGCCGGACGGCTGCATCCGGTTACCCAGACGATACGCCAGATCGAGCGTATCTTCGGCCAGATGGGTTTTATCACCTGGGAAAGCCGCGAGGTAGAGCTTGACGAGTACAACTTCGGGCTGCTCAACTTCCCGCCCGACCATCCGGCGCGCGATATGCAGGATACGTTCTTCGTCAAAGCTCCCACCGGCGAGCGCGTAGTCATGCGCACGCACACGTCGCCGGGCCAGATCCATGCTATGCGCCGCTTCGCGCCCGAGCCGGTGCGCGTGCTGCTGCCCGGCAAATGCTATCGCAACGAGCAGGTGACGGCGCGCGCCGAGATGCAGTTCACCCAATTCGAGTTCCTGGCCGTCGGGCACAACATCACCATGGGCGACCTCAAAGGTACGTTGGGAGCAATGGCTGAAGGATTATACGGTGCCGGCATGCAGGCTCGACTGCGTCCAGGCTACTTTCCGTTCACCGAGCCCAGCGCCGAGCTGGATATCTCCTGCTCGATCTGCAAGGGCGCCGGCTGCCGGATCTGCAAATACACCGGCTGGCTCGAGCTGGGCGGCTGCGGCATGGTACATCCGACTGTGCTGCGCAACGGCGGCTACGATCCGCAGAAATTCAGCGGTTTCGCCGGCGGCTTCGGCTACGAGCGCATCGCGATCAATCAGTACGACATCGACGATATTCGCTGGTTCTTGAGTGGCGACGTACGATTCCTGGAACAGTTCTAGCGACTTCGTCGCCAGTCCAGGGTCGAAAGTCGAAGGTCGAAGGTCACCCGAAACACATCAGAGCACTGTACCTGGCGACGCGAGAACTGTGTATTCGAAAGACCGTCGACCTTTGGCCTTTGACCTTCGACCGCGAAGCGAATGACCTTCGACCAAAGAGTATGGTTTCAGCGACCGACATCCCGAAGTCACAACGCTTTGCCATCGCGCTTCCCTCCACATGGGTTGCCGCGGGTATCGTCGTCGCCTATGTGCTGCTGGCGCTCTGGTGGGGCGTAGTGGTGCCGATCGGCGAGGGGCCCGACGAGCCGGGGCACTTCAATTACGCGCTGTTCGTGGCGCGCGTGGGCCGGCTGCCGGTGCAGAGCGAGGGCGCGGGCGAGGTGCCGGGCGAAGGCCACCAGCCGCCGCTGGCCTACTGGCTGATGCAGCCCGCCCTGCTGTGGTTGCCGCCGGCCGAGCAAACGCTGGAAATGGGCCCGAACCCCCAGTTCTGGCCCGCCGGCGACGACGCCAACGCGTACCTGCGCTCGTCACGCGATATCTGGCCCTATAGCGGTATCGGGCGAGCGTGGCACCTGGCGCGGGCGATCTCGGCGCTGCTGTGTGGCGCGACGGTGGCGCTTACCTACGCCGTCGCCCGGCGCTGCTTGCCGCGACAGCCCGGCATCGCGCTCGGCGCCGCGGCGCTGGTTGCCTTTAATCCGCAGTTTGTGTTTGCCGGCGCGCTGGTCAGCAACGATGCGCTGCTGTTCGCGCTGTCGGCGGCGCTGCTGCTGCTGTGCCTCATGATCGTGGAGGCGGCGGGTGCGCCGCCACGCTATCGGCTCGCCCTGGCCGCCGGCGCCGGCCTGCTGCTGGGCCTGCTGCTGGTCACCAAGCAGAGCGCCGTCGCGCTGGTGCCGCTACCATTTTTGGCGCTTGCGCTCGGCTGGTGGCGCGCTCACGCGGCCCTCACCCCCGGCCCCTCTCCCGTCGCAAGCGACGGGAGAGGGGCCGGGGGTGAGGGCCGGCTGAGGGCAGCCGAAGCGCTGCTCGTAGCGGGTATTACGCCGGTGATCGCCGGCTGGTGGTACGCGCGCAACCTGCGGCTGTACGGCGACCTCTTCGGGCTCGGCACGTTCCAGGAAACGTTCGCGTCCGGCGGCAACGCGATCGCCTTGCATGGCTGGACGGCCGGATTATGGGAGCTGTTCCGCTCCAGCTGGGGCATGTTCGGCTGGCTGACTGTGCCGCTGTACGCGGGATTGCATACCGCGCTGCTGTGGTTCTGTGTCCTGGCGTTGATCGGGCTGCTCGCCGCCGCCGGTCACGCCGCCGGCAGAGCCGTTGGCGTGTCCCTACTGCTGTTGCTGGCAAATGTCGTTCTGGTGTTTGCCTGGACCGCGGCCTTCGCGGCTATCGCCGGGCAGGTCGCCTGGCAGGGACGCTTTCTGTTCCCGGCGATCGCGGCGCTGGGCACCGGCCTGGCAATCGGGCTCGCCGCGATTTTGCCGCGGCGCAGCGCGTTGTGGACGCTTGTCGCGCTGCTGGCGCTCGTTTGTGTAACGGCGCCGGCCGCCATGATCGCCCCGCGCTATCCGGGCTTCGTTATGCCGGCACAGCCCGCCGACTGGGGCAATACCCGCGCGCGGCTGTCGCTGCCGTGGAAGCGCGGCGTCGAGCTCCGCAACGCCGGCTTTCCCGCGCGCGCCGCTACCGGCGCAACGCTGGATGTAGCGCTGACCTGGCATGCCCTGGAACAGCTCGACGCCGACTATCTGACGTTTGTCCATCTCGTCGACGCCGGCGGCAATGTTGTCGCCGAGAGCAACGAAGCAGCGAAAAATGGGCGCTTTCCGACGTCGTCGTGGGTACGCGGCGATTGGATCGAGCAGAGCCAGCAACTATCGCTGGCCGGTGTACCTGCCGGCAGGTACGAGCTGTACGCCGGCCTGTGGGACCAAGCCGCCGACCGGACTCTGCCGGTTGTCGACGACGACGGAACCGTTACAAACTGGCGGCATGCGATCGGTGAGGTTGAAATCACTAACCGGTAAGTTTTCGGAGGCAACATGCGCATTCCCCTATCCTGGCTGCGAGAATTCGTCGACATCCCGGTGTCGCCCGAGCAGCTGGCCGAACGGCTGACACTCGCCGGGCTCGAGGTGGCGTCGATCGATTATATCGGCACCGTGGCGCCTGAGAAGTCGCCCTGGGCGCCCGAGCTGGACAAGCCGGTACCGCCCGACAGTATTCCGTGGGATGCGGAGCGCGTGCTGGTGGGCGAGCTGCTCGAGGTGCGGCAGCATCCCAACGCCGACCGGCTTACAGTGCCGCTGGTGGGCTATGGCGACGGCCGCTCGGTGGCGGTCGTCACCGGCGCGCCCAACGTGCGGCCGGGAATGCGTGGCGACAAAGTGGCGCTGGCGCTCAACGGGGCACGGCTGATCGACGGCCACAGCGATACCCGGCGCTGGATGACGCTCAAACCGGCCAAGCTGCGTGGCGTGGCTTCGGAGGGCATGCTGTGCTCCGAGCTGGAGCTCGGCCTGTCGGATGAGCACGAGGGCATCCTGTTCCTGCCCGACGATGCGCCGATCGGCACACCTCTGCGCGAGTATCTGGGCGACGTCGTGTTCGATATCGATCTGACGCCCAACCTGGCGCGGGCGCTTTCGATCACCGGCGTTGCACGCGAGGTAGCGGCGATCCTCGGCGTGCCGCTGCGGCTACCCGATCCGGTGCTGGTGGCCGAGGGGCCGCCGATCGAGGGGCGCGCCCGAGTGAGCGTCGAAAGCGCCGAGGATTGCCCGCGCTTCACGCTGGGATTGGTCGAGGGCGTCACCGTTGGACCTTCGCCATGGTGGATGCAGCATCGCCTGCGCATGGCCGGCATGCGCCCGATCGCCAACATCGTCGATGTTTCCAACTATGTGATGCTTGAATGGGGCCAGCCGACGCATACCTTCGACGCCGACCTGGTGGCCGACCGGCACCTGATCGTGCGCCGCGCGCGGCCTGGCGAAACGCTGCGCACGCTTGACGACCAGGACCGCACGCTGGGGCCCGAGCATGTCGTGGTGGCGGACCCGAGCGGGCCCGAAGGCCTGGCCGGCGTGATGGGCGGCGTCGAGACCGAGGTCAGCGATGCCACGCGTAACGTGCTGCTCGAAGCGGCGATCTGGAACACCACTACGGTCCGCAAAACGGCGCAGCACTTCCGCCTGCCCAGCGAAGCGTCGTATCGCTTCCAGCGCGGCGTCGACTCCGAGCTGCCGCCGATCGCGCAGCGTCGCGCACTGGAGCTGATCCGCGAAGTCGCCGGCGGCAGCGTGGCGAGCGGCCTGATCGACGTGTACGGCAAGCCGTGGCAGCCGCTGCGCCTGGAGCTGCCCGCATCGGAAGTGCGCCGCCTGCTGGGCGTCGAGATCCCCCCGCCGCGCATCGCGGAGCTGCTCGAGGCGCTCGGCTTCAGCTGCGAAGTTGGCGCGCAGAGCGTGCAGGTTGAGGTGCCGTCGTTCCGGCTGGACGTGACCAACACGGCCGATCTGGTGGAGGAAGTGGCGCGCATCCACGGCTACGACAATATTCCGCCCACCCGCATCGACGACGAGCTGCCGCCGCCGTTCACCGATCAGGCACAGCTGGACGAGCGCTTCGTGCGCGACGTGCTGGTCGCCTGTGGGCTGCACGAGGCGATCACCTACACCATGACCGGGCCACAGGCGATCGAGCAGTACGACGGGACAGCGCCGGATATCGCGCGCTACGTGCAGCTGGAAAACCCGATCGCGCCGGAGCGCTCGCTGCTGCGGCGCGAGCTGCTGCCCGAGCTATCGCTGGCCCTGGCGGCAGATCTGCGCGAGCGGCCGCGGGTAGCGCTGTTCGAGATCGGGCACGTGTTCGAGCCGCGACCCGGCGAGGTGCTGCCGGACGAGCCGCGCCATCTGGCGCTCGCCCTGGCCGGACAGTCGGCGCCGCTGTCGTGGCGCAACCCGTCGCCGGCGCCGATCGACTTCTTCGACGGCAAGGGAGTGCTGGAAACCCTGCTTCAGCGGCTCAACGCCGAGGGCAGCAGCTGGGAGCCGGCCGAGGACGAGCGCCTGCATCCCGGACGCAGCGCAGTGCTACGCGGGCCGGACGGCCGCGAGCTGGGAACGCTGGGCGAGCTGCACCCCCGGACGCGCGAGCGGCTTGGCCTGAGCCTCGGCCGGGCGGTGGTCGCCGAGCTTGATCTGGACGCCCTGCTCGAGCTGCGCCGTACGGCGCACTATCGCTCGATCTATCGCCAGCCGGCGGTGTATCAGGACGTCGCGGTGATCGCTCCGCTCGGCGTCACCGCCGAGCAGGCCCAGCGCGTGATCACCGAAACGGCGGGCGCGTTGCTGGAAAGCGTCGAGCTGTTCGACGTGTACACCGGCGCGCCGATCCCCGCAGGGCAGCGCAGCATGGCGTTCCGCATGCGCTTCCGGGCGCCCGACCGAACACTGACCGACGCCGACATCAATAAGATCCGCGAGCGTATCGCGCGCCGGCTCGAAAAGGACCTGGGCGCGACGACACGGGCGTAACGGACGACCGGACAGCAACGCGAAGGCGCAAAGAAAATATCTTGCGTACCTTTCCGCCTGAAATTGCGTTGATTAACAGGGGGGTGTATGCGCCGGCGCAGCGCTTGTTTTGTGCTGCCGGCCTATGCATGTAATTAGCGCTTGCCGGGCATGCGTGTCCGGCAACTGTGCAGCCGTGGCGCTGTACGGCATCGCTAAGGAGGGAAAACCGATGGCTACGCCGGCCAACATTCGAACACCCGCCCACTCGCCGCGACGCGCGGCACCGCTCGTGTTTCTGCTCCTGCTTGCAGTCGTCCTACTGGCGTCGGCGCCGCGCACCGAAGCCGTCGTTCTCGCACAGACCGGCTCGCCCGTCGACGCCAAGATCGATTTTACGTGCCAGAACGGGCAGGACAGCGTGTGCGTCGGGACACGTGGCCGCTCCGCCGCCGGGTATCTGCGCGACGTCGGTCTGGCGTATGGGGACCAGGGCAACGGTTGGAGCTATGGGTGGGTCATGCCAGGAACCACCACTCCCCTGAATCTGCTGGGCAACGGCGCGGACCGCAACGGCACCAACAAAGACGTGCGTCTGGATACGCTTGTCCATATGCAGCTGGCCGGCAAGCCTGCCGGCGCCTGGGAAATGGCGGTCCCCAACGGCATCTACAACGTCACGGTCGGCGTAGGCGATGGCCAGTATATCAACAGCACGCACCGCATCAACGTCGAAGGCGAAGTCGCAATCGCCGGTTTCACGCCGCCGCCGGACGCGAGCCTGGCTGTGAAATCAGCCGCGCGTTGGGAAGCCGTTACTATTACCGTCGACGTCCTCGATAGCCGGCTGACGATCGACGCGACCGGCGGCACCAACACCAAGATCACCCACGCGATCGTTCAATCGCAGCCCAGCCCGCCGCGCCCATACGTCAGCAGCGTGTCGCCGCGCAATTCGCAGGTCAATGTGCCGCGAAACGCCTTTGTCGCGGCCGAGGTCGCGCTGCCTAATGTCGGCGGTGGGGTGGACGAGCGCACGCTAAACAGCAGCACGGTGAAGCTGTGGCGGGTCAACTCGAATAACACAAAGCTGGAGCAGCTCGCCGCGAATGTGAACACCTCGGGCGGCGGGGATGTGATCGTGCTTCAACCGGCTGCACCCCTGGCCGACAATACCAAGTATCTGTTTGAAGTGCTGAGTGGCGTCAAAGATCTGCAGAACGCCGCATTCCTGCCGTTCTCCAGCGTATTCACGACCGGATCGGCCGGCGGCAACAACAACAGCAACATCATTTTCGATAAAGTAGCGCTTGCCACGGCACAGGGGCAGGACTTCACCAGTGTGGCGATCGGTCCGGACGGGAAGCTGTACGCCGGTACGCTCGCCGGCACGATCATGAGCTTCCCGATCCTCCAGGACGGCACGCTTGGCGCCGCACAGGTGATCAACACGATCAAGAACCGCTACGCTCCTGTGCCCCAATACATTGTCGGCCTGGCGTTTCGCGGCCGCGAATTATGGGTTTCACACAACCACGGAGCGCTCGCCAACGCGCCCGATCTGACCGGCAAGATCAGCCGGCTGGTCGGCTCATACTACGAGATCCCGCAGGAATGGATTACGAACTTGCCGCGCTCGGCGGGCGACCATCTCACCAACAGCATCGCCTTCGGCCCTGACGGCGCGCTGTACGTTCCGCAGGGCTCGATGACCGCCATGGGCGCCCCCGACAATGCCTGGGGCCAGCGAGCGGAGCATTTGCTGGCCGGCGCTCTCCTGCGCATCAACGTCAACGCGATTCCATCCTCGGCACGGCCGCTGGACGTCAGAACAGCCGATGCCGGCGGCGGCTACAATCCCTACGCGCCGGGAGCACCGCTGACACTGTATGCTACCGGTATTCGCAACGCCTACGATCTGGTGTTCCACTCCAACGGGCAGCTGTACGTGCCGGCCAACGGCTCGGCCGCCGGTGGCAATACGCCGGCGACGTCCGCCACGACGTGTAACCGCAGCGACGGAACTTACAACGTGCCGGCTGTAGCAGGTATCGTGGATGTGCGCGCGCCGCAGAACGATTGGTTGTTCCGCGTCACCAAGGGCGGCTATTATGGCCATCCCAATCCGTTGCGCTGCGAGTGGGTGATGAACGGCGGCAACCCAACCTCCGGCGTTGATTTCGCCGAAGTGGCGCAATATCCGTCCGGCACGCAGCCCGACCGTAACTACCGCCGCAATGAAATAGCTTTCGACTTCGGCACGCACTTCTCGCCGAACGGCGCGATCGAGTACCGCTCGAATTCCAACAACGGCGCATTGCAGGGCAAGCTGCTGGTGGTGCGCTACAGCGGCGGCGACGATATCGTTATTCTGACGCCCAACGGACCGGGAGGCAACGTCCCGGCCAACGGCTCCGAGGTCGGCAATCCTGGCCTGACCGGCTTCCGCGACCCGCTGGACCTGGTTGAGCACACGACGACGGGCAACCTGTACGTGACGGAGCTCGGCGCGAAGAAGATTACGCTGCTGAAACCACGGACGCCGCCGGCCGGAACTTCCCCGGCGCCTACGGCGACGACCGTAACGTTTACTGCAGTACCACCGACTGCGACCGTGCCGCCTACAGCGACGGCGACAACCTTGCCGCCCACGGCGACGGCGATACCGGAGCCTACTGCCGTGCCGCCCACCTCCGTTTCTGAGCCACCCGCAGCCCCCTGAGGAGGAACCGCACACGCAACCGGGGCCGAGCTCGGCCCCTTCGGCAACTATGGCAATGGCCGGAACGGAAACACCGCCGAGACGCACAGGGCGCAGAGATTCGTGTGGATCTCTGCGCCCTGTGCGTCTCGGCGGTGTTTCCGTTTTGATCAACCGTTGTGAGAAAGTCTACAACCCGCGCTCCACTCCAGGGAGCGGAGCGCGGGTCAGGCGTGGGCCGGCAGGCTACTTTTGTGCCAGCGGCAAGAACGTTCTGCTAGACCCGGGCGGTGTCGACGGGTTGACCGACGGAATAGGCGTCGAAGACGGCACCGTCGGATCGGCACGGGCGAAGATCACGCTCAAGTTGCGCGAGTTGCGGTTCGCCACCACGACGATATCGCCGGTGACGCCGTTGTAGGTTACGCTCGGACCGATCGCGACGCCGACAGGCGCCTGGCCGACATTAGCCGGATTGGCTGTATCAGCCAGATTGATCGTCGGCTCCTGCGCCAGGCCGCCGGGCGCGATGCCCATCACCGCCAACTGGCCGGGGGCTGAGGTATTGCCGAGCGAGGCGAACACGCGCGGGGCGCCCGCGACGGTGCCGTAGTCGAGCTTCTGCGGGATTGCTGTTCAGCGCGTAGTTGATCGTGTTGATCCGCGTCAGCGCCGTCGCGGGCGCCGCGGGGATCTGATACATCGAAACGCTGCTCGGCCGGTTGCTGGTTCCCGGCGCATAGGTTGGCGCGCCCGACCAGCCTTCGTCGGCCGTCACCAGATAGCGCCCTCCCGCGATGTCGACGACATGCAGGCCGTCGGGGTGAAAGCGATAGTTGTTGGTCGGGTTGCGGCCGAGCAGCTGGGTGCTCGCCGTCGTCGCCAGCGTTCCGGGGGTGATCTCCAGGGTGGTGATCGCGTTGTTGGGCTGCAGCGACACAAACGCGCGCGTGCTGTCGGGCGAGATGGCTACCGTTTCCGGCTGCGGATCCGCCGTCGGCAGCGTATCGCCGGCCGGAATTGACGGCGTAATCGTGCTGACGACTACGGGAGTCGCTGGCCGCAGGTCGATCACCTGGATCGTGCCGGCCGAGTTTGGCGTTTCGTCCGAGTTGGCGACCACGGCGAACTCGCCCGTTGGATCGATCTCGATCGAATCGGGAAACACGCCCAGCGCGAGCGTATCATCCGGCGTGCCGATGGCGCGTTTGGTGATCTGGCCGTTGGCGGGGTTGATGTTGATGAAGATCGCCCTGCCGATCGTCGGATTAGCGGAGACAGCGTCGCGCAGTGTGACGATCGCGTACGCGCCCGACGGATGCAACGCGATATTGCTGACACGCCAATCGGATGTCGTGCCGTTTACGAACACACCGGGGTAATTAGTCCCGGATTTCAAACGACGGGAGATTTCCGCCGGCGGCTGCAGCCGCACCGCGCGCACACGCAGCGGGGCCGTCGAGCCTGGGGTGACGTCACCGCCTTCATTGGAGCCGACGATGACGGCGTACTTTTCGTTTCCGGTGAGCACGAGGTCGAGCTCTTCGCTGCCTTCGATCTGACCAGGTCCTGTATTCGGGCTGTTGAAAACCGTGTACGTGGTCTGGCCGAGCGTCGCAGAGGCCATCAGATTAGCGGCAACAATCGCCAGCAACGGCACAATACCTGCCGTCGAAAGCCAACCAACAAGTGATCTCCGTCAAATTCATCCGGTTGTCCCCTTCCCATCTTGATGTCGTGAGCCGTCCGAAGTCGCACCGTGGTGCAGACGAGCGAGCCGGTTTGCGCCGGTGCGCTGCTGATCGAATACACCTTTACATGATAGCAGCGTTCAGCATTCCGGCCGAAGTGGTGGCCGAAAGTCTGTTGTGTATAACGCAGCGCACCGGCCGAAAGTTATGCATCCAGATCAGGCGATTGCAGGCGTAACTTTGTCTGCCCGCAAAACGTTGATAAAACTAGCAGGGCGCTGCGGCCACGCCGCGCCCGCTCTGCGCCGCCAGGTTATACGCCGCTCGGCGGGCGCGAGCCATTGCTACGCGAATGGGGAAACGCGTGGCGAGCGCTTGAAATCACCGAAAAGGGAGAGGTATGTTTCGGTCGGTCAATAACGGAAATGCTACCCGCGCGACGCGTCGCGCCCTACCTGTTACGCTGCTGCTTGTGATCGCCGGCCTGCTCACGGCCACCGCGCCGAGCTTGCAGGCCAGCCCGCTGGCGCAAGTCGAGGTAGCGCAAGCCGCGTTCACCGCGCGCGTAAATTTTACAGCAGCTGCAACGACAGCTCCAACGCTGCCCACGAATTTCGGATCCGCTGTTTCCGGCTGCCGGGACCTATGTCAACGACTACGGCCAGCCCTTCGGCAACCGCGGCAACGGCCTACAGTACGGCTGGAGCGCCAACTTCCCCGGAGGCGCAGGGTCAACACCGGGAGCAGGGCGCTACCGTGCACCAACTCGGACAGCGCCTCACGTCGTTCATGCATATGCAGGGCGTTCCGGGCCAACCCGGCGTGCCGGCCGGCTCATGGAGCATCGATGTGGACCCGGGCGAGTATGTCGTGACTGTCGCGGTCGGCGACGGCAGCGACGCATTTGGCCTCAACAGCGTGCACGCGATCAAGGTGCAGGGCCAGACGGCGATCGCCGGCTTTGTGCCCACGGCCGACAACAACTGGGACGCTACCACCGTAACGGCAACCGTGGGCGCCGACCGGCGCCTGACGGTGAGCGCCGACGGCAGCAACACCAAGCTAGACTATGTGGTGGTGCAATCCAGCCCGTCGCGGCCGTACGTCAGCAACGTCACTCCCAACACGTCGCAGATAAACGTGCTGCGCAACGCCGCCGTGTCCACCGAGGTACACCTGCTTAACTACGGCCCCGGCAGGAGCTGCCGGTGTCGATGAAGGGTACGCTCAACAGCAGCACGGTGCAGCTGTGGCGCGTCAGCACCTCCAACGTCAAGCTGGCGCAGGTGCCCGCCAACGTTAATACCTCGGGCGGCGGCGATGTGATCGTGCTGCAGCCGGTAGCGCCGCTCGACCCGACCACGCGTTACCTGTTTCAGGTAACCGAAGGCGTCAGGGACCTTCAAGGGCGCCGCGTTTCTGCCGTTTCAAGCGTGTTCACCACCGGCACCTCGGGCGGTACCAACGACAGCAACATCGTCTTCGACAAGGTCATGCTCGCGACGGCACAGGGCGACGACTTCACGACGGTGGTGGTCGGCCCCGACAGCAAACTTTATGCCGGCACCCTGACGGGCGAGATCGTACCGCTTCCCGATCTTGGCAGGACGGCACGCTCGGCGCCGCGCAGGTGATCAACACGATCAAAACCGCCAACGGCGGCCAGGCGCGCTTTGTGATCGGCCTTGCCTTCGACGGCGCCAGCAAGCTGTGGGTATCGCACAACTACGCCGCGCTGGCCGAATGCACCCGACTCTACCGGCAAGATCAGCCGGCTCAGCGGCGCCAATCTGGAAACTCTATCAGGATATCGTGGTCAACCTGCCGCGCTCGTCGGGCGACCACCTGAGCAACAGCCTGGCGTTCGGCCCCGACGGCGCCCTGTACATGCCGCAGGGCTCGATGAGCGCGATGGGCGCCGCCGATCCGACCTGGGGCGGGCGCGCCGAGCACCTGCTCACCGGAGCGCTGCTGCGCGATCGACCTGAGCAAGATCAGGCGCCGCCGCTGGACGTCAAAACAGCTGACGCGGGCGGCAGCTACAATCCGTACGCGCCGATGCGCCGCGTAACGATCTACGCCACCGGCATCCGCAACGCTTACGATCTGGTGTTCCACTCCAACGGCCAGCTGTACGTGCCGACCAACGGCTCGGCCGCCGGCGGCAACACGCCGGCGACGCCCGCCACCGTCGTGTAACCGCAGCGACGGCACCTACAACGTGCCGGCAATCGCGGGCATCCAGAATGTTACGGTGGCTCAGAACGACTGGCTGTTCCGCGTGGTGCAGGGCGGCTACTACGGCCACCCAAACCCGCTGCGCTGCGAGTGGGTGCTCAACGGCGGCAACCCGAGCGCCGGCGCCGACTTCGCCGAGGTGGCACAGTACCCGGCCGGGACGCTGCCCGACCGCAACTACCGCGGCGCAGCGTTCGACTTCGGGGTGCATTTCTCGCCCAACGGCGCGCTCGAATATCGCTCCAACGCCAACAACGGCGCGCTCAAAGGCAAGCTGCTGGTGATCCGCTACAGCGGCGGCGACGATGTGATCATCCTGAACCCGAACGGGCCCAACGGCGACGTGCCGGCCAGATACGGCTGGGAAGTCGGCAATCCGGGCCTGACCGGCTTCGACGACCCGCTGGATATCGTCGAACATACGTCGACCGGCAATCTGTATGTGACCGAGCTGGGGGCGCGAAAGATCACGCTGCTCAAGCCCAGATTTGCGCCGACCGGCCCGCACTCCCAGCCCCAGCCCGAGTCCGATTCCGGTCCCGGGTCCGACGTCCGGCCGTCGCTTCTTGCCGTTTGCGCAACGCTAAGCCGACGTGTAATCGTAGGGATTCGATCGATGCAGCGGGGGTCGTCGGGCTCGGCCCCTCTTATACGGAACTGAGGAGCGCGCTCCACGAATACGCACCCGAGCCGGGCTGTGGTAGCCGCGCGCCAGGAGTAGAGGAGAAGACCCATGCTCTTGGAAGCCGATAGCGCTTGCGAACGCCTCCGCGCGTAGCGTGCTGCCACGTCGCAGACTGGTGCTGCTCGGCCTGCTGCTTGTATCCGCTGTGGCCTTCACGCGAGCGTCGGCCGCCGGACCGGAAATCGAGCTGCAAAATCTGGACGGCGTGCCGTTTGCCGACCGGCTCGCCTTCAGCCGCATCAAAGACTTCACCATCGGCGCCGACCACGAGACGGCGACGCTGCGCATTCGCAACAGCGGCACGGCTGCGCTGGCGGTATCGCAGCTAACGGTAACGCCGCCGTGGCAGTTCAACCCGAAGCCGGCCTTACCGGCCTCGATCGCGCCCGGCGGAGCGCTTGATGTTCCGCTGCGATTCGCGGCTACCGACGGCGACTATCACAGCGGTACGCTGGAGATCGTATCCAACGACGCCGACGAAGCCCGCTTGCCGGTGCAGCTGGCCGGCTTCTGGCAAAAGCAATCTGAAAACAATCAGGAGCCGGGGCTCGGGCATATCTTGCGCGTGTTCGGCTATACCACAACAGTCGTCGCGCCGGGACAGAATCTGAACCACCAGGGGCGCGTGGAAGCATCCGGCGAGGAAGTGCTGTCGCCTTACTGGCGCCGCGCCGACGCCGGTGCACCGGTGACTGTGCGCCAGCTGGCAGCGTTTCACGGCTGCTGCGATCCGGCGCTCGAATTGGCGTTTGTGCAGTGGTATCCTAAAGGCAACCCCGGTGCACGCACGATGCTGTTCCGCCATACAGGCGTGGATAGCCAGACGCTGCTGCCGCGCATGGCCGACCCCGCGACCAACCAGCCGTACGCGGATAACCGGCCCGCTGCAGCCACATGGTCCAGTCCGCCGGCGCTGTTCGGCTTCCGCATCGACGGGGAGTACAGCGACTCAGCGCTGAACAATCCCGTGTCGGGCACCACCACGCCCTGCACCGCCAGCACCTGCCATCGTGTACGCTTCTGGCCGGCACGCGACCGCGCGGGGGCTGTCATACCCAATACGTACCTGATGACCGGCGACTATAACACCAGCAATCCGAACTACGATTACAACGATAACGTGTATCTGCTCGGCAACGTCACGCCGGAGACTCCAGGCCCGACGCCCAGCGCCGCGCAAGCGCTGTACCGGCTCGACACCGGTGGCACGCGCGCGTACCTCGATTCGAACGGCAACTGGTGGCAGCCCGATACCGGCTACTTCTCGCCCACTACGCCGCCGCCCGAAGGGATCACCGCCGGCCAGCTGCCGACTGATATTGCGCTCACCCGTGACGACTGGCTGTTCAGCTCGTACCGCGGCAACCTGGGTAGCATTCCACAGAGCCAGCGCGTCTTTACTTATAACCTGCCGGTCGGCGGTGCGGCGACATATACTGTACGGCTGTATTTCGCCGAGCGCTTCTGGACGCAGTCCGGCAAGCGCGTTCAGGATATTACGGCCGAGGGCGCGACGATCACGAACGGTAGCAGCACCCTGAATAATTTCGATATGTTTGCCCGTGCCGGCGGTAAGGACCGCGCCCTCGTTTCGTTCCGCTACCCCGTGCGCGTCACGGACGGCGCGCTGACGCTCGCATTCCGTGCAGATATCGACCAGCCGGCGGTCAATGCGATCGAGGTGTATTGTGATGCTGCGTGTCCCGGTGTGTCGCCAACCCCATCGCCCGCCCCATCGCCCGCCCCATCACCTGGAACGTCGCCCACTACGTCGCCCATCCCACCGTCCGGCACGCTTCCGCGACGCGTCCTTATTCCGATGACTGAAAAGTAGCTTAGGAGCGAGGAGTCCGACATGCCGGTGCCGCGATTGAATCGAGTGTTAGGGCTCCTCGTTGTGCTGATGCTGGCCGGCTGCGCGGTGGCGGAACCATTGAACGGCCTGCTTCCCGTCACGGCGCTCGAATCCGAGGCGCCCGCGGTGCCGGAGCAGCCGGGCCTTGAACGCGTCGGGCAAGCCGTCGACAAAGATCCGTTGTCGACGGTCCAGCTCGGCTACCATTTTAAGCCCACGCAGGACGGCACGAGCGCGGCTACGCTGGCACGACAGGCTGCCCTCATCGTGCTCACCAAAAACGACGAGGCGTTCCGCGATGAGCTGCGTGCCGCGGGATACCAGGGCAAAATCCTGCAATATATCCTGGCCAACGAGGTCGACGGCCCGGAGCCGGGCGCGGATTGCGACAACGCTTTCGAGCCATGGCAAAACCAGGCGCTCAACCGACCCGGCGAGTTTTGCAGCGCTAGCGGATCCGACCGAGGACTGGTTTCTGCACAACGGAGACGGCGAGCGACTGTATGCCGGATACCAGGACCGCTATTATTACCGCATGAATCCCGCCAGCCCCGGATGGCGCGCCTTCTATCTCGCGCGCCTCAAGTCACATCTGTACGGCGACGACGCCAACGCACCGCTGGGCTACGACGGCTTCTTTTTCGACAACGTTGAGCTCGGGAGCCGGACTTCACAGTATGAGCTTCGCAACAGCGATGGGCGAATACGCGAGTTCGAAGACGAAGCCGAGTTTCGAGCTGCCTGGCGCGGCTGGCTTGAATACATGCGTGATGGCCTCGGCCCCGGCGTCCCGCTGTGGGGTAATATGGTTGCCGGGAGGCACGAAATCCGACGAGTGGAACGAGTATCTGCCGTTTTTGGACGGCGGCATGAACGAGTTGTTCGCTACCGGTTACCGCGGGCTGACGCGTGAGCAGCAAACCAACGACCTGGAACAGGCAGAATATGTGCTTGGACAGGGCAAAGGATTCTATGCTATCGGGCAAGGAGACCAGGACGACCTTCAAAAGCAGCAGTTCGCTCTGGCATCGTTCTTGTTAATTACACAACCGGATCAGCCGTTCTACTTCCGCTACACCCGTGCCAACAACGGCCAGTATGCGCAGTGGTGGCTCTTCGACAACTATAACGTTCGGCTCGGCGCGCCGCTTGGGCCACGCTACAAAGTCAGGCACGGCTGGCGGCGGGATTTCGAGAACGGTTATGTGGTTGTCGACCAGCTGGAGCGCAGGGCCAGGATCGTGGAGCTGCCGGCATCCGAGTCGTCGCAGCCCGTAGCGCCCTAGCACCGTCAGGCGGAAATACGCCCATGGTTATTCACGGGCTTAAGCCCGTTGTACAGCGATGCGCGCCAGCGCCACACGTACGCTTTAGCGTACTAGCACCGGCTCTATCGATCGACCAGCAAGTTGGAGGCAAGGTGCCCACGGATAGCGCGCAAGGCCACATCGGTGCTGGTGTCGTCGATCGGCGCCAGGCGCGGCGCCCGGCCGGTCCAGATCCGGTAGCGTATCAACGAGACTATCGCCTTAAATCCGTCGCGCTTGCGGATTTTTTTGCCTTCGGCGTACGTGCGCCCCACATAACTGATCGGCACTTCATAGATCCGGTAGCCTAAGCGCAGTACCTTGGCGGCGATCTCCGGCTCGATTCGAAAGTCGTTGCTGCGAAGATCGAGGCTACGCAGAATCGGTGTGCGCATGACCTTGTAGCAGGTCTCCATATCGGAGATCCAGGCATTGTACAAGAAGTTTGTCAAGAAGGTCAGGAACTTGTTGCCGACGGCATTCCAAAAATACATCCCGGTGTGCCGCCCGGCAAAGCGCGAGCCGAATACGACGTCGACTTTGCCTTCGACGATCGGCCGCACCAGCTCGTAGTAATCGGTGGGATCGTATTCCAGGTCGGCATCTTGAATGATAACGATTTCGCCGCCGGCGCGCGCCAGACCGGTCCGAATCGCGTCGCCTTTGCCGTGGTTACGCGGCTGGCGCACAATCTTTACCGCCGGATCGCCGGCGGCGATTTCGCGCAAAATATCGGGCGTGCTGTCGACGGAGTGGTCGTCGACGACGATGATCTCTTTATCAAGCGCGACGGCACGTACCTGGTCGAGGATCTCGGCGGATCGTTTGTGCTTCGTTGTAGCACGGAACAATGATCGAAAGTAACATGCTGCTCCTGGCCGCCTCGTGGCGGGTCAGGCGATATTATACGTGGTTTCAACGCGTTTCGCGCTCCGCCCAGGTGCCGTCCGGTGAGCCCGCCATCGCCTGTGCAGCGAGTGCTGCCTGGTTCTCGGGTGCCCCGGCTGCGCTGTCCGCGAGCACGCCGTCGACGTGCTGGCGTATGCGCCGGCCTACCCGCTCCCAGGTGTAGCGCTCAGCTACGAGGCGGAAGCCGGCTTCGCCGAACGCGCGACACGTAGCCGGGGAATCGAGCAACCGGTTGAGCGCGTTCGCCAGTCCCACGACATCCCCAGGCTCGACCATAAAGCCGTTGCCGCCGTGCGTTACGATATCGGGAACTGCGCCGATGTTGGTTGCCACAACCGGCAGTCGATGAGCCAGCGCCTCGATAAACACGATGCCGAACGGTTCAACGTGCGTCGGCAGGCAAAAGATCGATGCCCGGCGATAGAACGCCGGGACTTGCTCAAGCGGCACCCGGCCGACGACCTCGATACACGGATGCTCCAGCGCCGGCGTTGCGCCGACGATCGTCAGCCGCGCGTCCGGATGCGGTACGCAGCACCTCGTGAAATGCGGCAGCCAGTTGCGGGCCGCCTTTACGCTCCCAATCTACGCCTACAAACAGGATGTTCTTGTTGCCGTAACCGTCGTTGTCCAGCTGTCGGTCGACGATCCGCACGTTGCTGCCGGCATAAACACACGCCACCTGCTCCGGCGAGCAGCCGTAGTGCTCGATCATCGAGCGGCGAACGTGGGCGCTCCATGTGAAATTCAGCGTAGCGTTGCGGTACACGGTGCGTTCGAGCTCGATCCAGGCCGGGGCACACAGCAGCGAGCGGTCGAAGCCCGGATACAATAGATTGGCCAGATGGGTATGGTCGGTGTACACGAAATGCGGCACGCCGGGCAGGCTGGCATCGAATAGCGACTGGATCTGGAAACCGAAGCTGTACCCACGCCCGGCAAAGTGTCGCCGTGTCAGGGAGCGCAGCGTTCTGAAGATATATGGCGTGCGCCAGAAAGCTGTGCGCAAAGTCCGGCGCCGCCGCACAATATCTGCTCCATACAACCGGACGGTATGCTGTACATTGGCCACCAGCAGCCCTCGATCGCGCCGGACCGCTTCCGACAGATCGAAGGTGTCGAGGTCATATTCCGGAAAATGCTGCCGCAGCATCGCGACGGCGCTGACCACAAAGGGCGAGCGTGGCGTCAGCAGCGTCAGAGCGATTGCAGGCTTCATAAGCGCGTCTCCTGCGAATCTGCCTGCTATGCCCTGGTGTGCGGCAAGTTGCCGGTATAGCGCGGCCAGCCGGTCGGCTACAGAAACGAGGCTGTACTCATCAACGACCCGTTCGCGCCCGGCGCGACCATACGCGGCGCGCAGCGCCGTGCCCTCGAGCAGCGCAGCCAGCGCTTCGGCCAGCGCTTCGGCGTCGTTTGCGAGGCACCAAACGGCCACCGACCGTATCCTCGACGACATCACGAGCACCTCCGACATCGGTGGCAACCACCGCGAGACCCGCCGCCAACGCTTCGAGCAGCGCGTTGGAAAGGCCTTCGGTCGCCGACGGCAGCACGAACAGATCAGCGGCCTTCAGGTACGGCGCGATATCGTCAACCCGGCCGGTAAACGTTACGCCGGGGCCGGCGATCGAGCGCAGCGCCGCTTCCTCGGGGCCTTCGCCGAGCAGCAGCAAGCTGACTGAACGGCCGGCAGCCGCGGTGCTCCACGCGCGCAGCAGCACGTCGAGGCGCTTTTCGGCTACTAAGCGTCCGACATACAGCACCACCGGACCTTCCGGCAAGCCAAGCTCCGCCCGCAGGCGCGCTTTGGCGGCGTCGCCAACCGGCGCGAAGCGATCAACGTCGACGCCGTTGGGAATGAATCGCCGTCGCTCCGGCGCGACACCCGCGGCGGCAAGCTCGGCGTCGATCTCGCGGCTGATCGTCATGAACGCGTCGACCTCACGCACAAACGTCGTCATGCGTCGATCGCCGAAGAGTTTTTGCTTGAGCCGGTCGATATCGCCATGCACGCCGCCGCGCAGCAGCTTGACCACCAGCGGCGTGCCGTACAGGCGTTTGGCCAGCACAGCCGTGGTCGTCGCCGACGAGAGGTCATACGCATGGATCACCTGCGGGCGCAGCTTGCGCAACAGGGCGAGCGAGCCGGCGGTATAGGCCAACGACTTGAGCGGCCGTGGGCCGGGCACCGGCAAGCGATGTACCGGCACGCCATCCACCGCTTCGTATGGCGCCATGCCGGCATGCCGGCGGGTCAGGATATGCACGTCCACACCACGCGCTTGCAGCAGTGGCGCTACCGAGCGCAGCTGACGCTCGGCGCCGCCAAGCAGCGGATGATAGCCCTGGATGATCATCGCGACACGAAGTGTCATAGCTGCTCGCTCTTGCCGCCAATTGCAGCTTCGGCAGGTACCAGCGCCGGGGTCGCCGTGGGGTTATGGTTTGCCACGTCTGCTTCTCCGCGCCGGTTCACTCGCTGCCATAAGTTCGAGTGTCGGCGCGTCACAAAGCGATACAAACCGATCACCGCCGCCAGATTGCTGTTGAGCAGAAAGGTAGGGATATACAGGAGCTTACCGACGCGGCCGGCTTGGCCGACCCGAGGGCCGGCAAGGGCGGCGCCATAAAAAACCGCTTGCAACAGCAGCATGATCCAGTTGAATGGAGCACCCAGCTGCAGCACCGAGCCGGCGCCTCTCCTGGCCGGCCGGATCACGGCCAGCAGGTTTGCCGCCAGCGCGCCAAGCATTGCGAACGGCACCAGAGGCCGCAGAAACTTATGCGAAATAATTTGCCACGCGACCAGCGGCCGTCGCAGCGGCAGCACCCGGTGTGCTTGAGCGATCGCCTGGTAGCGCCCGACGATGAGTATTGGTGCGCCGCGTCACCTCGTCGGCGGCGGCGACCGAAACACGCTCGATCGATTTGGCTTGTCCGACGTACACAACCCGATAGCCGCGCCGGATCAATTGCGTGGCGATCCAGAAATCATCGCAAATAATCGAGTTCGGCGGCGCCTCGAACAGATCGGCGCGCACCGCCAGGATCTCGCCTGCCACGCCGGTGCAGCAGCCGAGCCGGGTTTCTTGTTCTCTAATGAACGCTTCGTACTTCCAGTACAGGCCTTCGCTGTCGCCCAGCGCGCCGTCGCCGTCGGCGATCAGCTTTGCACCGGTGACGGCGCCGACCGTCCGGTCGCTGAACGGGGCGACCAGGTGCCGCATAGCGTCGGGCATATACATATTGTTGGCGTCCGAGAACAACAGAACGTCTCCGCGCGCCCTGGCGACCGCGCGGTTGATGGCTGCCATTTTGCCGCGTCGTTCTGGGCTATAGCTCAGCTCTACGCCTCGATCCGCGAATCGCTCGACGATGGCGCAACTGCCGTCGTCGTCGCCGTCGACGGCAACCACGATCTGCAGCTTGCCGGCCGGATAGTCGAGTCCGAGCACATTTTCGAGCTTGGCCGCCAGCACGGCTGCTTCGTTGTATGCCGCGATGATCACTGTCACATGTGGTTCCGTCGCCGGGTAAGCAGCCGGACGCGGCCGCAGCCGCGCCAGGGCGCCGACAAGCAGGGGATACCCGGCATACGTGTAGGCCACAGCAGCGACACAGGTCCAGAATATATTTCCGATCACGATGTTGTTCCATTCATGGTAGCGATCAGCTGCGGATCGGCTGCGAGCCATGGCCTGGCAAGCAAGCCGCCCAGCTTGAGCGTATTGCGGCGTAGATCGAACTCGTTGAGCACTTTTTCGCGTCCGGCGACGCCGAGCGATCGCCGGAGCCGGGGATCGTTGTACAGCCGCAGCAGGGCGCCGGCGAGCGCGGCCGCGTCGCGCTCCGGCACCAGCAGGCCGGTGCGCTCGTGTTCCACCAGCTCGGGGATGCCGGAAAGGGCGGTTGCGACTACCGCGCGCTCGCTGGCGAGGGCTTCCATCAGCGCGACCGGAATGCCTTCTTTTTTGCCGCTGGCAACCGTGATACTGGGCTGCACGACAACGTCGGCCTCCCGTACCAGGCGGCTGACGCTCTGACGCGGTTGGGCGCCCAGCAACTCGACGTGCTCACCCAGTCCACGCTGCGCGATCTGTGCTTCGAGTGCCGGACGCTCTTCGCCTTCGCCGATCAAGCGGCAATGAATGGACACGCCGGCGTCCACAAGCTGCGACAGCGCTTCAAGCAGATACGGGTGGCCCTTGTATTCTTGCAGGCTGCCGACACAAACGATCTGCAGCGGCCGACCCGGCTCGGGCAAAGCTCCCGGCTCAAAAATCGAGAGGTCAACACCGCAATGGATCACCACGATTTTGCTGCCGGCCTCGGCGCCGTAAAGCGCGCGCAGCAGGCGCCGGTTGTACTCCGAGATGGTTACCACGAATCCGGCGCGCTTGATCTTCTGTTCCAGCATCGGCCGCTCGACATAGATATCGTGAGCGTGAGCCGTGAAACTATACGGTAGCCCGGCCAAATCACGCACGACCCACGCGGCAAGGGCAGGGTGAGTCGCGTAGTGAGCATGCACATGCTCGACGCCCAGCCTGCGCATTTCGCGCGCGAACCAGGCAGCTTGAAGCACAACCGCAACCGCGCGCACCAGAAACTTCGGCGAGCCGAGATTACCTATCAGCGCCTGACGCCAGACGCGCAGATACGCTGCCGGGCGGCGCAACAGCCAGAACAGGTTGGCGGCCCATACCTTGCGCGCAAACGGCTTGCTGTAGTTGGCGCGCTCGACGATGGCGCCCGCCTCTCCGTGCTCTACCTGCTCGTGCTCACGAACCAGCGGGAATACCTCAACCGAAAATCCCTGGCGCTCAAGCTCGAGAATCTCATAGAGGATAAACGTTTCCGAGATTTTTGGAAACCGCGACATCACATAAGCGATCCGCCGCGACGCGGGCAGCGGCTTATTTTTATTCAAAGACATGGCAATGCTTGCTTTCCTGTTCCATTTGTACACTACTTACCAAACGCGTATTCGCCAAACCGCTCCGCACGTGCCTCGATCTGTATGTACGGCGCTCCGCAGCCGAGGGTGGAAGCTCAGGCAGGCACGTTGGTTTCCCTTACGGTGTAATGGAGGGCGCTGTCGTACGCCATGATCCATTCACTGTGCCAGGCCCCCATCTCGAACATCGGCTCCTGGAAATCAGGATCCGCCGCGCGAGTCAGGACGTAGGCGGCGGCAAAGGTCGACATGATCCAGCCGAGCGCGACCCGCGGCGACCGCCAGCGATATAGCGGGGCCAGCGCCCGACTATGGACGAGCTTGCGGTGGTTGGACGCGATCAAACATACATCGTGACCGGTGCTGCGTAGTGTGCGAACGATGCTGCTGAACGGGCGGTAGAATGTGTGCGCTATCGAGTAGCGATACCAGATTTCGGCGCGCTCGCGTGCTCCAGCGTCGGGGTGCTCGGGCGGTTGGCGCCCGATGCCCAGGCCTGATAAAGCCTGCATTGCCCAACGCCGGGACCGGTTCTTGGGCAGCCAGTGGACGAACGGCATAAAATAATGTGCTTCGATCGGCCTGTACTGCGGTTGAAAGATATGCAACCCGTAGCCGCCGGGAGCCGATACGCGGCGGAGTTCTCGGCTCATGCTTGCAAGATCGCCGACGTGTTCGATAACCTGCTGTGAAAATACAAAATGAAAGGCTCCCGTTTCGAACGGCAGCTCGCCGTTCGGCCCGCTGACAAAGAGGCTCTGTTTGCCGTTGAAGCCGGCTGCATCCAATTTGGCCTGGCCTTCGGCGACAGCACCGGCGTTGATATCGATACCCACGGCGTCGTAGCCGCGCTGTAGGCAATCCAGCGTCGCCCGGCCGGCTCCGCACCCGAAATCGAGCACCCGAATCTGACCTGTATTGAGACCAAGCTGTTCACGAAGATACTCAAGATAGCGGCGAACCTCAGGTTGAGCGCCGTGGAAATCGTTTTCGTGCATGCTCGCCTCCTTCTCATCCGGTGCTAAAGCCCGTTTCGGAATACAGTATTATCGCTGAGCCAACTGCGTCACGCGCATCGAGCTCGACGAACTATCGACAGGCACGTGGTCGCCGGTGACTTCAGCCATGCGCGGCGCCGCAGCGCGGCGTTCGGCGATACGCCCCAGCATGCCGTGCAGCACCGCCAAGCGCGCCAGCATCAGGTAGCGCGGCAGCTTGGTGCTGAGTTGTCGCTCGAGCGTTGCTTCGCGCAGCAACTGGCCAGGCAAGGTGTCTTTGAATTTATCCTTCCAGCCCGGTGCCGACGCCGCGCCCGGCACAATGTGGTTGGGCCGTGCCGACATCGCCAGCGATTGCCACGCGGCGACTACGCGCTCCTGAGCGTCTATGCTCGCGAGCCAGCCGGGCTTGGCGCACCACTGCATATAAAACTGCGACAGCATGGGCTCGGATTGGAACCTGCGGCGCCAGGCCGGCAAATTGCTGGTCGCTGCGAACGGCACGCCGGCCAGCTCCGGATACTGCCGGCGCAGAGTATCCAGAAACAGCACCCGCTTATGACGCACCTGATCCGGAATATGCCGGATCCAGTCGAGCACTTTACGTGTGATCAGCGGGCTATAGACCTCCAAATGGTTGTTCTTCACCTTTGTATGCGGCGAAAGGATCTGTCGCACACGAAAACTGAAGTACAACTCGTCGCGCTTGCCGGTTGGTGTCGCCGAGCGCAATCCGGCCTGCAGCTCGGTGATGGCGGCGCGGTTTGCTTTCAGCATCGGCACAAAAACATCGTCGCCAAGCAAGGCACGACAGCCGCTGTTGTCGTACAAGCGCACAACATCGTTTTCGGCCAGCACGCCCCACGTCGTCAGCAACGGACGAAAGCGCCGAAACACGGTTTCGCCGCGGAACATGGAGCCAAAATTAAAGTCGCCAGCAAGCGACTCGTGTAGCATGGGATCATCGGGATAATGAATAGCGGCATCGCCTTCGCCGCTGGAAAGATGCATCGACCGCGCGAACTCGGTTTCGAGATGATCCGGGTTTTCTCGTGCCATACATGTTCGACGCCCAAAATCGCGGCGACCTGCGCGGCAGCCTCGACGTCGCTGCCCGGACGATCGCGGTACATGCCCCAGGTGATCGTACGCAGCAGCGATCTGTCGTCGACCTGCCGCGCCAGCTCGGCGACGATATAGCGCGAGTTTGCGCCTCCCGACAGCGGCAGCACTGGCCGATCGGCGGCCCGCCAGGCAACGCCGATCGCCTCGCTCATCAGATCGGCCAGCTGCTCGGTCAGGCGCTCCACCGGCGGCAGTGCATCCGAGGGCACAACCTCGAAGCGGAAGTGCTCGCGGATCGTCACCTGCCCGTTGAAGAAGTGCAGATGGTTCCCGGCGCTGAGATGGCCTATGTGCTCGAGCGCGGTTCGACCGGGGATGTTGGCGCCACAGTTCAGGAAATGACCGATCGAGCCCCAATCTTCACTCAAGCAACCAGGAAACAGCGGAGCCAGATCGAGCAGGTGGGTATGGAACGCCAGGGTGCCGTCGTGGACCCAATAGTACAGCGTTCGACTGCCTGAAAGATCAACGCCTATGCGCAGCGACCGCCCTTCCTCGATCAAAAGACAGAAATTACCGTCGAGCCGCTGCCAAAGCCCCTCGCCATAGCGCCGGTACAGCTGAGCCAGCTGTTCCAGCTCGCGCTCCGATCGTCCGCGCTCGGTGGTAGGGACGCCGTCGATGTACAGAATTTCGCCGTCCAGGAACAACTTCACATCGCCGCTCTGCCACATTGCGAACGATCGCGCCTGGTAGCCAGCCGAGCCGGCTGCCCGCAGCAAACGCCGGCCGCGCGGCGGGAGGATCGGCAGTGGCAACCGCGAGCCGGTCGAATAAGGGGCTGGCGACAGAGGCCGGTTCAACGACGCCAAATAGGAATTGCATTACGAGTATTCTTTCATTCCTTACAAAAAATCGGCCAGCCTCGCCGACTTGGTCTCGCACAGAGCTGAGACACAGCAAACTGCTAACGGGCTTCGCGCTCCAAGCTCCACATCATTTTGATGCGCATGCCGGCGCGCATAACACGCAAGCGCAGCAACACTCCTACCACGGCAAGCCGCTGCTTGAGTGAGGGTAGGCGCTCATCTTGCACGATGGCAAGCACGTCGCCGACCGGCGGAAGGAGCTCGCGCGCCAGACCTTTCAGCCGCTTTCGTACGCCATAGTAATCTTGAAAGCCGCCGATCAGGCGCGACGACTTGATGCGCATCTCGTCCATGTCATAGCGCGCCGGATGGGCGATCGCCGCGTCG
>CAWHBS010000008.1:0-13890 GCA_963827625.1 uncultured bacterium
GCCGAGCAGCAAGTCGCTAAGTCGCGAGCCGCCGGCGGCACCGGTCGCGTCAGCGACGGCGCCGGCCAACCATGGGCCCGCCGCCGCGCCCGCGTCCCCAAACACCGCGAGGATGCCGAACATCGCGGCGCCGCCAAGTGGAAAGCGCGTGGCGGCGAGGCTGAATGTTCCCGACCAAGCATTCACGCTGTATGCTACAGACGTTCAATGCACTTTAGTCGTTGTTAACAGTAACATTCCAATTGGTCAATCCGTCAGCAGCCACGACCACTCAGCCTGTAGCGGCATTGGCAGCGATAGACCTGCGGCCGAGCGAGCTGCCGTATCGTGCACAGGAAACGGGGGAGAACGGTGACGGCACATCAGGACGACATACGGCTGTGGTACGACCGGTCGGCAGAGGCGTGGGTTGAGGCCCTGCCGATCGGAAATGGGCGCCTTGGCGCGATGGTCTTCGGTGGCGCCGCGCGCGAACGCCTGCAGCTCAACGTTGATACACTCTGGTCGGGCGCCCCGCGCGCCTGGGACAACCCGGCCGCACGCGCCGTGCTACCCGAGGTGCGGCGCCTGATCATGGCGGGCGAGTACGTCGCCGCCGACGCGCTTTGCCGCCAGATGCAGGGCCGGTATACGCAGTCCTACCAGCCGCTGGGCGACCTGATCGTACAATTCATGCACGACGCGTCGCCGGCCAGCTATCGACGCGAACTGGACCTGAGCACGGCGATCGCCCATGTATGCACGTCGCATGGGGACGTTGCGTTCGAGCGGGAAGTCTTCGCCAGCGCGCCCGACCAGATCCTTGTGATGCGGATCACCGCGGACCGGCCGGGAGCCATCAGCTTCACTGCGACGCTGGACACACCACATCCGCATCGCGTCGCGCCATCCGGTGCAAGCGGCCTGGTCCTCGTGGGCACCTGCCCGATGCATGTTGCCCCCAATTACGATACGGTCGCGAATCCGATCATCTACGACGACCATGGCACGGGCATGGCCTTCAGCGTCCAGATCGAGGTGCTGGCGGATGGTGGGGTAATGACGACCGCGGCGGATGGGCTGCACGTCGATGACGCCGACGCCGTGACCATCCTGCTGGCCGCGGCGACCAGCTTCAACGGCTCTGACCGGTCGCCGGCATTGGACGGACGCGATCCGGCGGCCGATGCCCGAACAGCACTCGCCGTGGCACGCCAACACTCCTACGACCAGCTTCGATCGGCGCATATTAAAGACCATGCGGCGCTGTTCAATCGTGTCACGCTCGATCTCGGCCGCACCGAAACCGCCGGCCGGCCGACCGACGAGCGTATCCGACACTGGCAGCAAACTAACGACCCCCAGCTGGTGACGCTGCTGTTCCACTACGCACGCTATCTCTTGATCGCCTGCTCCCGACCGGGAACCCAGCCGGCCAACCTGCAGGGTATCTGGAACGAGCACGTGCGGCCGCCATGGAGCTCGAACTGGACGATCAACATCAATACCCAGATGAACTACTGGCCGGCCGAAGTCACCAACCTGGCCGAATGCCATATACCGCTGTTTGACCTGATCGACGGCCTGGCCGTTACCGGCAGCAGGACGGCCGCGACCAACTATGGCTGCCGCGGCTGGGTCGCGCACCACAATGCCGACCTGTGGCGCCAATCGGCGCCGGTCGGGGAATATGGACGTGGCGATCCCGTTTGGGCCATGTGGCCGATGGGTGGCGCCTGGCTGTGCCAGCATCTCTGGGAGCATTACGCGTTCGGGGGCGACCGCAGGTTTTTGCGCGAGCGCGCGTATCCCGTGATGCGCGGCGCTGCCGAGTTCTGCCTCGATTGGCTGATCGAGGATCGGCAGGGGTACCTCGTCACCGCGCCGTCGACCTCACCCGAGAACAGGTTTACGACACCCGACGGCCAGCGTGCCGGGGTCAGCATGGCGTCGACGATGGACCTGGCGATCATCTGGGACCTCTTCACCAACTGCATCGCGGCCAGCCGCATTCTGGAGGTCGATGCGGAGTTCCGCGCCGAGCTCGAGGCCGCAACAGCGCGGCTCCGCCCGCCGCGCGTGGGCCGGCGTGGACAATTGCAGGAGTGGTTCCAGGACTGGGACGATCCCGACGACCACCACCGGCATGTCTCGCATCTGTTTGGTCTGCACCCCGGACGCCAGATCACGCCGCGCGGCACGCCGGAGCTCGCAGCCGCCGCTCGCCGCTCGCTCGAATGGCGCGGCGACGAAGGCACCGGCTGGTCGATGGCATGGAAGATCAGCTTCTGGGCGCGCCTGGGGGACGGCGAACATGCCTACCGGATGCTCGAAACCATGTTGAACCTGGTCGAGCACTCGGCGACGGACTTCAGGCGGGGTGGCCTGTACCCCAACCTGTTCGACGCGCACCCGCCCTTTCAGATCGACGGCAACTTCGGTGTCGCTGCGGGGATCGCCGAGCTGCTGCTGCAGAGCCATAGCGGCGAGGTCGACCTGTTGCCGGCCTTGCCGGCGGCATGGCCGGAGGGACAGGTGACCGGTCTGCGTGCCCGTGGCGGGTACGAGATCGCTATCGCCTGGCGCGACGGGCGGCTGCAGTCCGCGACGATCCGCGCGCTGCACGGCGGCACATGCCGCCTGCGAACCGAGGTGCCCGTCGTCATCACCTGCGACGGCGCCACCGTTCCCACGACCGGCGGCGAGCCAGGCGTTTGCAGCTTCCCGGCCGAGGCCGGGCGTACCTATCATGTTCAGCCGGCGGTTGAAGACGCATGCAAGTAAACCTGGTGCAGCAAACCGCCGGCGAAGGGGTCGGTTGCCACCGGCGAAGGGGTCGGTATGCCACGGGCGAAGGGTGTCGCCCAGCCTTACCACTGGTGTTCCGGCCATCTGCTCGCGTGGCACACGATATCAAGGTGGTCACGAAAGCTGCAACCGGTCACGACAATGTCCGAACAATAGCGCCATTCGCTGGTCCAGGACGCGGGCCGTTGGAGCGTGATATCGCGGACACGAATGCGTGAACAACGCACGAAACGGATCAACCTGGGTCGATCCTGTTGCCGGTCACCCGATACCGGAAATGCGGCACCCTGACCATCAATGGTACCGAGCCCCTCGATGCCGATCGTGTGGGCATCGCAGGCGAAAATGAGGCAGCGGTCCATGTGCGGCTCATCGCGATACATTGTCCGGTCCGTTATCCGTCGTGTAATCGGCGAGGTGCGTACTGCCGACGATCGCGGCGCCGGCCTCGACACGAAGACACACGTAGCTCTTGAGGTACAGCGTTCCGGTGACATAGCGGCCGCCGGCAACCAGAACGG
Source organism: uncultured bacterium (assembly GCA_963827625.1). Taxonomy (GTDB): domain Bacteria; phylum Chloroflexota; class Chloroflexia; order Chloroflexales; family Kallotenuaceae; genus CAWHBS01. Next base: position 3,309 of record CAWHBS010000008.1, read on the forward strand.
TCCCACCACCGGCAGCATTGCACTGGTCGATCGCTGCTTGCAGTGCTCGAGTGCAAAGCGTTGTACCGTCGCCGACGGCGCCAAAGGTGCGAACGTCAAACATTGTTCAACCTCCCGATCGCCGCACCGGCTTGTTCTAGACAGATTAGAATATAGGAGCAACGGGGATCGCGATGCAAGGAACCTATCACTATTCCAGGCAGGCTGCATGGTGCGGAGGCAATGATGCACAGCGGAGTACGCATCGGCGCGCGTATCGGCTCGGCTGATCCCTACTGGGTACAGCTGCGCGAGGCGGTGCTGCAGCGTTCGCAGCAAATGGAATTAGAACTGCTGTCGATCGACCTCGGCTCGACGATGTCCCTGTCGGCGGATGAACAGCTGACTCTGGTCGACGAATTGCTGGCCTATAACCTGGATGCCCTGATCTGCAGCTACCTTCCCGAGGAGGTCACCGTTGCGCTGCTGCAGCACGGCCTGCCGGTGATCCAGCTGACCGAGGCCGAGCTGCGCCATCCACTATTTGCCTCACCGCGCGGCTACTACGAGATAGCGCTGATGGCCGGTCGCTTTCTTGCCGAGCGGATCGGCGGGCGCGGCCAGGTGCTGCTGGTCGGCGGGTTGATGGCGCCGCGCGGCGAGGATGGACGCAGCCGCATCGCCGGATTCTACGAGCTGATCAGCGCCTACCCACGGATCGCGGCGCGGCATATTCCCAGTGCCTGGCGCTATGAACATGCCTACGCGCAGATCGAGTCCGCGATGAGGGGATTGGACGGGCGGATCGACGCGATCGTCGGGCTGTCGGACTCGCTGGCGCTCGCGGCACGTGACGCCGGCCGTGCCCTCGGCAAGGTCGACCGGCATACTGTCATCGTCGGTATCAACGGCGATCCGCTAGCCCTCGCCGCGATAGCCGACGGTAGCATGGCTGCCACGGTCGACACACCCGCGGCCGAGCTCGCCCTGCAGGCGGTGGACCTGGCGTTCGCAGCAGCCTGTCGCCGCGCGCTGCCGGATCATTTCAGCTACCGGCCGCAGCTGGTGACGGCAGCCAACGTCGCCGAGATCGCGCTGCGCAAGCTGAGCGCGATCGCCGAGCTGCCGAGCCGCCTGGTGGGCGTCAACCGCCAACAGGAGCAGGAGCGCCTGACGCAGCTGGAGCTGAGCCGGGCGATCAATCGCCGCGCCGGCGCGATCCTTGACCGGCGCCAGCTTTCGCGTGAGATCGCCGAGCTCATTCGCAACGGCTACGGCTACGACATCGTGCAGCTCTATCTGTGGCACGCCGACGAAGCAGCGCTGTTGCTCGAAGCGCCTACGGCCCTGCCTGACCAGCCGCCTGACCGGCCGGGCGGACAGCGCACCAAGCTGGAGGACGCCGGCATGCTTGGCGAAGCTGTGCGGCGTAACGAGCTACTGTATATCACAGATACGCAGCACAACCACCGGTTCGCGCCGGACCCGGCCTGGCCGGCTACGCGGTCGCGAGTAGTCGTTCCTGTTCGCTTCGGCGGAGCCATTCTGGGGCTGCTCGACCTGCATAGTCGGAACATCGTCCGCCAAACCCACGTTTCGCTATCCAATCTGCAGCTGCTGGCCGATGAGCTCGGCATAGCCATGCGCAACGCCGACCTGTACAGCGATGCGCTGCAAGCGCGAGCGCGCGCCGAGCAAGCCGACCTGCTCAAGTCGCGCCTGCTCGCCAATGTGAGCCACGAGCTGCGCACACCGCTGAACGTCATTTTGGGCTACAGCCAGGCGGCGCTTGCGACGCCCAATCCATACGAGACCGCGCTGCCCTCGGCGTTGCTGGACGATCTGCGGCATATCTACCGCAGCGGCGAGCATTTGATTCGCCTGATCAACGACCTGCTCGATCTGTCTTGTGCCGAGGTTGGCGAGCTCGAGCTGTGGCCCGAGACGGTCGACCCGCTTACGCTGCTCGAGCAGGTGTTTGCGGAAATACGCGAAACCGCCGATCCGCACTGCAGCCTGGACTACCGGCTAACGCTGCCCGAGTGCTTGCCGCTGATCCGGGCCGACCCGGTGCGCCTGCGCCAGATTCTGCTCAATCTGCTCGCCAACGCGATAAAGTTTACGACCGCAGGCGAGATTACGCTCGGTGCCGAGCCGGCGCCGCCGAACCTGCATGTGTGGGTGTCGGATACCGGCGCCGGCATACCGGAAGACCAACAGGAGCGCATCTTCGAGCCGTTTGTTGCCGAGCGCCGCGGCACTGCCCGCTCGCAGGGCGTTGGCCTGGGACTGAGCATCACGCGACGGCTGGTAGCACTGCATGGCGGTACCCTGACGGTTCAAAGCCGTGCCGGCAGCGGCAGCACGTTTCATTTGTGCCTGCCGCTGCCCTGCCTCGACGGCCCGGTGCCACGCGAACAGGCCGCCGGCCGGCCAGTGATCTTGCTGGTCGCGGCGCACTCCGCGGCGCCCCCATCGCTGCTTGAGCTCGCGCGCCGCCAGGATCTGGTCATCCATCATCTGCACCTGGGCGACGACCTTTCGGCGCTGCTGGAGCGAGGCAGTCCCGCCGCGATCGCCTGGAACCTTGACGACGCGGCGCCGGCCGATCGCCTGCTGCTCGGAAAGTTACGCGCCGATCCGCGCGTCGCGGGAGCGCCGCTGCTGGTTTATGGCTCCAACGGGGCTGAGCCGAACATCGGCGCGACCGGATTGCTCAGTAAGCCGGTTCACGAGCGCGCCCTGCTAAACGCGCTGGAGGCGGTTCGCAGTGTCGAGGATATTGGGCCGGTGCTGATCGCCGATGACGATGCTTCAACCCGCGACGTTCATGCCAGACTGGTAGCGCAGGCGCTGCCCGGCGCTCCGATCCGCCTGGTTGATAGCGGGGCTGCCGCGCTCGCGCAGCTCGAGCACGAAGTGCCCTCGCTCGTGTTGCTCGACCTCGGCATGCCCGATGTCGACGGCTTCGCCGTGCTGGAGCAGCTGCGGGCCGACACGCGCACGCAGCAGGTGCCGGTCCTGGTGCTGAGCGGGCGCACCCTTGAGGCAGCCGATATCGCGCGCATCGACCACGCGCTGGTCACGTTTCACAGCAAGGATATGTTGACGCCGGAGGAGGCCGCGACAGCGCTTGAATCCGCCCTGACGCATGCGACAGCGCTGGCCCAACCGACCAGCCGGATCGTCAAACAGGTGATCGCCTACCTGCAACAACACTACGCGCGCGAGATTTCGCGCGAGGAGATCGCGGCGGCAGTCGGCGTCAGCAAGAATTATCTGACGCTGATCTTCCGCCGCGAAGTTGGACTATCTCCCTGGGAATTCCTCAACCGGTATCGCGTCTTACGCGCAAAGGCGCTGCTGCGCGGCACCTACACCAGCATCACCGATGTCGCGAGCGTGGTCGGATTCGAGGATGCGAGCTATTTCGGCCGCGTCTTTCGCAAGCACGTCGGATGCTCGCCGCACGAGTATCGTGACGGTTCGGCCCTACCGTAGAGCAACTCACAAGACAACTGGGACCTGTCATTCCGAGCGCGCCGTGGCGAGCACTGGTGGCTGACGGCCACCGGAGCGCGCGAGGAATCTCCATCTGCTGGTGTCGCCAGGCCGTTCGAGATCCCTCGCGCGATCGTGAGGCGTCGACCACGATGTTCGGGGCAACGCGCTCGGGATGACAGTCTCGACGCTCTATCAATTTCCTCTGTGTGCTCTGTGGTGAATCCGCTCCGGCCCGTGCCGACGGTGTGCTTTTGTCCGGAAACGCTATGCTTTCGTCCGAGACATACACTCGCCGAGAGCGTATGGTGAATCCGCGCATCGTATCCCCCCATTAACAGAAACCCATGCAAGACGAAAAACCGGGCATTCTGATCGTCGAGCACGATGTTCCGACGCGTGAACTGTACGCCCGCGCGCTAGGCCGCGATTACCGGGTCTTCACATGTGGGGATACGAATGCCGTGCTCGAGCTGCTGCGAACCGAGCCTATTCGTGCCGTCGTGCTGGAGCCTGCCATGCCCGACGGACGCGGCTGGGCCTTGCTGGCGGCTCTGCAACCGGTCAGCGCTGCACACGGCATTGCGCTGGTACTGTGCAGTGTGCTGGACGAGCGGAAGCGTGCGATGGAGCTGGGAGCGACAACCTGCCTGGTCAAGCCGGTGTTGCCGGCAACGCTGGTGGCCGTCATCGGCAAGGTTGTGGAGCGAACGGGGCAGCCACGGAATGACTAACCCGATGCCAGGTGGTTCTGAGCCAATTCTCGAGATCCGGAACCTCAAGACCTATTTCTTCCAGGACGGCGCCACGATCAAGGCAGTCAACGGCGTCGACGTCGCGCTTGATCGCAAGCAGACGCTTGGTCTGGTGGGTGAGAGCGGCTGCGGCAAGAGCATCACTGCCATGTCGATCATGCGGCTGATCAAATCGCCGCCGGGCAAGATCGTCGACGGGCAGATCGTGCTGCGCCCGCGCAAGGGAGCGCCGCCGGTTGATATCGTCAAGCTCAAGCCGAACGGCTCGCAAATGCGCAGTATTCGCGGCGGCGAGATCGCGATGGTATTCCAGGAGCCGATGACCTCGCTCAACCCGCTGTACACCGTCGGCCAGCAGATCGCCGAGGTGGTGCAGCTACATGAGCGCGTCAGCAAAAAGGCCGCCATGGACCGCGCGCACGAGATGCTCGAAAAGGTGCAGATCAGCGATGCCGGGCGCCGGCTGAACGAGCATCCGCACCTGCTCAGCGGCGGGATGCGCCAGCGGGTGATGATCGCGCTGGCGCTGTCGTGCAACCCGTCGATCCTGGTGGCGGACGAGCCGACAACGGCGCTCGACGTAACGGTGCAGGCGCAGATCCTAGACCTGATGCGCGCGCTCAAGGAGGACTTCAACTCATCGATCATTATGATCACGCATAACCTGGGCGTGGTCTCGCAGATGGCCGACCATGTGGCGGTGATGTATCTGGGCAAGATCGTCGAGTATGCGCCGGTGCGTGAGCTGTTCCATCACCCGCTGCATCCGTATACCGTCGGGCTGCTCCAATCCGTGCCGGTGCTGGGCCAGAAAGGTCGCAAGCACCTGATACCGATCAAGGGCATGGTGCCGAGCCCGGCGGAAACGATACCCGGCTGCCCGTTTGCGCCGCGCTGCCCGCATACGATGAACATCTGCCGTACGGAGTATCCCCCGCTGCGCGAGGTGACTCCCGGACACAAGGTGGCCTGCTGGCTGCACACCTGAGCCTACCAGCCGCCCAGGCGCAGCGTGGCGCCGCGTTTTGCCGAACAACCGTATCCAAGGAGGAAGCATGTCTACGAAAGACAGGAAGCAGGTCAGCCGCCGCGACTTTCTCAAGCTCGCCAGCGCTGGAGTAGGCGCAAGCGTGCTGGCCGCCTGCTCAGCGGCAGCGCCACCAGCACCGTCGGCAGCCGGCACCGCCGCCAGTACCGCCGCGTCGACCGCGCCGGCCGCGAGCACCGCTGCCTCGACCGCCGCCGCCAGTACCGCCGCGTCGACCGCCGCCAGTACCGCGGCAGCCAGCACCGCGGCTGCCAGCGTAGCCGCAAGTGCCGCGGCCGGCCTGCAGGACGCGATTCCGTACCTGGAAGGCCAGGTCATGAGCGGCATGCGCGAGCCCAAGACCTTCAGCCTCGACCAGATACTATCGTACAAGAAGCTGGACGCGTACAGCGAGCCGGAGTATATCGCCAAGCTCGTGGCCGACGGCACGCTGCCGCCGGTAGCGGAGCGACTGCCCGAAGAGCCGCAGGTGATGCTGAACGGATTTTTCTCTGACGGTCCGGGAGAGTACGGCGGCGTGATGCGCGACGTGTGGGCCTCGCCGACCGAGGGCTGGAACTGGGCCGCCGGCGTCAGCCAGGGCTGGTTCGGCATCAACTCGATCGTGGAAGAGCCGCTGGTGCTGACCGGCCCGATGTGGCTACGTAGCGACGCGATCGAGCCGCTGCCCAATCTGGCCAAGAGCTGGGAGTGGTCCGACGACGGCCTGAGCCTGACGATGAACCTGGTCAAAGGCATCAAGTGGTCCGACGGCCAGCCGTTCACCGCCGACGACGTCATGTTCACCTGGGAAGACGTGATCCTCGACGACGGCGTCGTGAAAGCGCCGACCAAGCGCAGCAGCTGGCAGATCGAGGGCCAGGATATTAGTCTCGAGAAGGTCGACGACTTCACGATCAAGTGGACCTTCCCGGTCGCCAATCCGGCCTACAAGCTGTTCGATATGAACGAGCGCAACTTTTCGATCGCGCCGGCGCACATTCACAAGCCGTTCCATCCCAAATACAACACCGGCTCGGATTACCAGACATTCCAGGATGACCTGCCGCCCAACAACCTGCCGGTGGTGACGATGGGCCCGTGGTCGCCGGTGGAGTACAAGACCGACGAGCTGATGGTGTTCCGCCGCAACCCGTATTACTGGAAGGTGGACGAAAGCGGCAAGCAGCTGCCGTACCTCAACGAGGTTATTTTCGAGCACGCGGCCAGCGGTGTGATCCGCACGGCGAAAGTGATGGCCAACGCCTGCCGACCACACCAACGTGGAAAACCCATCGACCTATCGCGAGGTTGCCACGCGCGCCGCCGCCGAGGATGCGGTGTTCCGCCTGGAGTGGGGCCCTGAAACATTGGGCTTTTCGCTGCTGGTGAACCAGGCGGCTCGAATTCGGTACCACCGACGACCGGACCAAGGAGCTGCGCAAGCTGTTCCGCGAGCCCAAGTTCCGCCGCGCGCTGACGCAGGCGATCGACCGCGACGGCATCGCCCGCTCGGTGGCCGACGGCCCGTTTTTCCGCGCCTGGCCGGGCGGCCTGTATCCCGGCTCGCAGTTCTTCGACCTCAATTCGACGGTGTACTATCCGTACTCGATCGAATACCTCCAAGGCACTGCTGGCCGAGCTCGGCTTTAGCGAGACCGACAGCAGCGGCATCTTGCTATGGCCGGAAGGTCCACTGGCCGGGCAACAGGTAGTGATCGGACTTTACGGCCGTGGAGGACGTCGAGGGCGCGCCGACGATCGCCGAGGCGCTGGTCTCGCTGTTCAAACAGATCGGCCTGCAGGTCAACTATCGCAAGGTCCTCGGCAGTGTCGCGTCGGACCAGAGCGCCAACGGGCAGTGGGACATGACCGTTTCGCGCATGGGCCAGGAGTGGGGCGTGCCCAATGTGCGCTACCGGGATATCGCGCCGCTGACACTGCAATCGCCCAGTTTTAGCCGCGCGGCCGAGGGCGTCGAGCGGCCGCTGCAGGATTTCGAGCAGGAGATGGTCGAGATCGTGCAGCAGTTCGCGGGCGAAACCGACAGCGCCAAGCAGTATGAGCTGATGAGCCAGTATCAAAAGCTCCATACCGAGAACGTCTATTCGCTTGGCGTGGTGATCGGCCGCTACGCGCTCGGCATGTCCAAAACGATTAAGAACGTGCCGGTCGCCGCTCCGGCGTTCTTGTACCAGTGGGACTACGACAACTACCTGCCGGAGCAGATGTGGATCGCGCCGGATGAGCAAAGCAAGATCCCCGAAACACAGCCCGAGGTCGTGCCGACGTACGGAGAGGCGTAGCGTCGTGCGGCCCTCACCCCTAACCCCTCTCCCGTGCGTGCGCACGGGAGAGGGGTTGGGGTGAGGGCCGCATTCACCGAGAACCGTCATGCTCAAATTTCTGCTTGTGCGCCTGCTTTCGGCGATTCCGGTGCTGATGGGGATCAGCCTGGTGTCGTTCATCATTATCCAGATGCAGCCCGGCGATTTCGCCAGCAGCTTCAAGGTCAATCTGATCAACAACGGCATGGACGAAGTCGAGGCCGAGCGCCAGGCCCAGGCCGTCAGGGTGCAGTATGGCCTCGACCAGCCGATCCTGGTGCAGTACGGGCGCTGGATCGGTAATATCATCACCAAAGGCCAATTCGGCTACTCATTCGCCTACAAGCGCGATGTCGGCGAGCTGATCGCCGAGCGCCTGCCGCGCACGCTGGTGCTGGCGATGTCGGCGCACTTGATCTCGACGTTGATCGGCGTTTTTGTCGGCATCTATGCCGCGACACATCAGTATAGCCTTGGCGATAACGGGCGCGACCGTGCTCGCCTTTCTAGGGACGTCGATCCCGCGCTTCTTTCTGGCGCTTGCTGATCCTCTACTGGCTGGCGTTCACCGTCGGCGCGCAGCATTTCACCAACTTCAACTCGCCGCAGTACGCCTTTGCGCCCTGGTCGTGGGACAAGTTCATGGATACGCTCAGCCACGTCTGGCCGGTGATCGTGATCGCCGGCTTCGGCGGCGTGGCGCAGAACATGCGCGTGATGCGCGGCAATTTGCTCGACACGTTGAATATGCAATATGTCACCACGGCGCGCTCCAAAGGACTGCCCGAGAGCAGCGTGATTTACCGCCATGCGACGCCAAACGCGCTGCACCCGATCGTGATGTATCAGGGTACGGTGCTGCCGTATATGCTGGCCGGCGAGCTCGAGGCGGCGATCGTGCTCGGCCTGCCGACGCTTGCGCCGATGTTCTATGGCTCGCTGCTCAATCAGGACATCTATGTGTCGGGCGGCTTTTTATTGATCTACGGCGTGTTGCTGGTGCTTGGCAATCTGATCGCCGATATCTGTCTGTCGCTGCTCGACCCGCGGATCAGACTGAACTGAGCTGAGATTAGAGTGAGACTAGAACGTCATCTGATCGCAGACCGATCGTAATTCAAGAGACCGCTATGGCAACCACCATGGATCGCCCGATCCGACGGCGCGCTGCGCCCGAGGAGCGACGCGAGAGCTATCGGCGCGCTGGTATGGCGCAAGTTTCGCAAAAGCAAGATCGCGATCGCCGGCGGCTTGATGATCTACATCTGATCTTTATGGCGATCTTTGCCGATTTCCTCTCGCCGAGCGACCCGATGACGCCAAATATGCAGTTCGCCTACACCCGCCCGCAGCGGCTCTACTTCATCGACTCCGACGGCACATTCCACCTGCGCCCGTTTACCTTTACGCAGAAGCAGGTGCTCGATCCCCACGACCTTCCTGCCGACCTGGGAGCCGGATCTACAGCACGCCGTACCCGATCAGGTTCTTCGTGCAGGGCTACCCGTATAAGCTGTTCGGCCTGTTTCCCAGCCGGCTGCACCTGTATGGCGTCGACGAAGGCGGGACGATCTTTCTGCTGGGCACCGATAAGTTCGGGCGCGATCTGCTTGGCCGCATCTTTGTCGGCGGCGCGCATCTCGCTGTCGCTCTCGATCGTCGCGACGCTGATCATCGTGGCGGTGGGCGCGACGATCGGCATCGTCTCCGGCTACTACGGCGGCTGGACCGATAATCTGATCCAGCGCTTCATCGAGTTCTTGCAGAGCTTTCCCGGCGCTGCCGCTGTGGATGGCGCTGGCGGCGGTCATCCCGATCACCTGGGACCAGACGCTGATCTTCATCACCATGGCGGCGATCTTTGCGCTGCTGGGTTGGACCGGCTGGCGCGCCAGATCCGCGGCAAGGTGCTGGCGCTGCGCGAGACCGATTTCGTCCTGGCGGCCAAGGAGATGGGCGCATCGGATCGGCGCGATCATTTTCCGGCATCTGTTCCCGAACTGCCTGAGCCACATCATCGTGGTGCTGACGCTGACGATCCCGGCGATCATTCTGTCCGAGAGCTTTCTGAGCTTCCTGGGCATCGGTATCCAGGAGCCACTGGTGAGCTGGGGCACGATGATGCGCGAGGCGCAGAGCCTGCAGACGCTCGGCAGCAACCCCTGGCTGATGTGGCCGGCCGTGTTTATCGTGCTCGCGGTGCTGGGCTTCAACTTCCTGGGCGATGGCCTGCGCGATGCGGTGGACCCGTATTCGATCGTTAATGAGTGCTGACCGTGATGCGCCCGCGGCGCCGTTCGGTTATGGAACAAATGTATGGACGACAATATCATTCTCGAAGTCAACAATCTCAAGCAGTACTTCCCGATCGCCAGGGCTTCCTGCAGCGGCTGGTCGGCTATGTCAAGGCGGTCGATGGCGTCAGCTTCGCGCTGCGCGAGCAGGAGGTGCTGGGGCTGGTGGGCGAGAGCGGCTGCGGCAAAACCACCACCGGCCGCTCGATCCTGCGGCTGTACGACCCGACCGACGGCGAGAGTCTGGTTTCGCACCGAGGATGGCGAGCGCATCGACATCGCCAAGATCAGCCAGCAAGAGATGAAGCCGCTGCGCCGCGAGATGCGCATGATCTTCCAGGATCCGTTCAGCTCGCTCGAACCCGCGCATGACTGTCAGGGACCTGATCGGCGAGCCGCTGGTGATCCACAATATCGCCAGCGGGCGCGAGATCGAGGACATGGTCGCGGCGCATTGATGCGGAAGGTCGGGCTCGACCCGAACTATATGCAGCGCTATCCGCACCAGTTCTCGGGCGGGCAGCGCCAGCGGATCGGCCTGGCGCGCACGCTCTCGCTCAACCCGCGCCTGATCATCGCCGACGAGCCGGTCTCGGCGCTGGATGTCTCGGTGCAGGCGCAGGTGCTCAACCTGCTGCAGGAGCTGAAAGAGCGCCTGGGCCTGACCATGATCTTCATCGCCCACGATCTTCGGTGGTC